>CAVYZE010000020.1:0-1284035 GCA_963772875.1 uncultured Actinomycetota bacterium | reverse complement strand
CTGGTGCGTTCCCGTCCGCTACCCCCGCGATAAAGGTTGCGGTCCGACGCCGAACGATTCTCAACGACGCGTCAGTCGGCGGTGTGGACGATCAGCACGTCGGTCTTGGCCCTGCGGGAGACTTCGGATGGGACTGATCCCAGCAGCCGCCCGGCGACGCTGCTGAGCCCCACGTTGCCGACGACCAGCAGGTCGGCCTGGACCTCCTCGGCCAGGTGCACGAGCGCGTTGATGGGGGCACCGACGACCGGCTTCTCCTCCACGTTCGTGGCCCCGGCTTTGTGCGCCCGCTCCCTGGCGACCCGCAGGATCGCGTAGAAGGGGGTCTCGCCCACCAACCGGTAGTCCTGGCCGTGGTCGCTCCCCGGCGGGATGGCGTAGCGGCCCTTTTCCACGGGGACGGGGAGATGCGCCGTCGCAACGATCAATTTCGCGCCGTGATCCGCAGCGATCGCGGCTGCGCGGTCCACCGCGCGCAACGACGAGTCCGAGCCATCGGTGCCGACCACAACGGTCTGATAGGCGCTCATTTCTCGCCCAGTCTAAGGCCGATGCGGGTCATTAGACAGAGCCAAAAAACTTCAGACGATCCTTAGTAGCCGCTTGCGTTCCTTCGCCGAGCAGAGTATGCTTTTGCAAATAGTGAACGCAACCGTTTACAATCTAGTAAGGACCCAACCCACCATGTACACCGCACCATCGCCCTTTGACGAGCTCACTACACATCGGTTGGAAAGGCCGCTCGAGGAGTTGGTCCCGGCGCCGGTGGTGGCGCGAATTCGACGACTGCGCTTGGCGCTGATGGTAGGCGGGGCGATCGGGCTGATCCCGTGGATCGTGTTCTTGGTGATCACCCTGCCGGCGAACTACGTCGCGCTGGGTTTCGATGTCTTGCTTGTCGCATTCATGGTCACGACCGCGGTGCTCGTTTTCCTTCGTCGGCAGTTGGCGCTGCTGACCGCGTTCACGACCGGTGTGTTGCTGATCTGCGATGCGTGGTTCGACGTGATGACGGCCGGCCCCCACGACCTGTGGGCATCCGCGCTGACGGCGACGCTCGTCGAACTGCCGCTGGCGGTCATCCTGATCGCCACCGCGCTGCGCATTTTGCGGCTGAACCGTAACGCGGTTGTGGCTGCTCGGTCCCGGGATACCACCGTGGCGCCTGCCTCTGCTGCCGTAGGTCACGCCTCCCCCCGCTGGCCTATCCCGAACTACGCCTAATCGGCGATTTAATGGAAGCCGCCCGCGCGGGCCTTCGAATCGCCGTCGCGGATGCGCTGCTGGATGAACGCCGCGAGCTGACTGAGTGGGCTCACCGTTGACCGACGGATGACCGTTTTGGGAAGTTCCCAGCCAGGGCGAGCGGGGGTGGTCAGTCGGTGGCCGCGATCTCCGATCAGCAAATGGCTCCCCAACCCGTCTCCGCTTCTTCAACAGGGCCCATGACGTAGATATGACCTGACTGGTGGGTTCTTTACCCCGCCGGCAGCTTGAGCACTCGGTTGTTGCCCGCGTCGGTGACGGAGACGGTGCCGCTGCCGTCCACCGCCGCCCCGATTGGAGTATTTTTAACTGGTGGGTCGCTAGCACGTCCGACCAGGTGAGGGGGTGGGAAAGGCAAGTGGGCGAGATGGCGTTCGAACGTTACCTGCTGCCGACGCTGATCGGCCAGAGCCGAATGGGCATGGTTATCGCGGCGGCAGCAGCCGCCATAGCGCTCGCGCCGTTCTCGGTGCTAGCCGCCACACCCGGTGTGGCACAGGCGGCTCCACGGGCCCCTGCCGGCGTTGGGGCAGACTCGGTAGCCTGCCAGAACTGTCTGCTTCCGGTGGCGCAATATCGCATTTCGACGCCACGCGTGCGCTACGAAGCCGCGTCGTCCCGCCCGGCCGAGGCGCCCCCCAGCAGGGTGCCGGTGCAGACTCCGAAGGCTCCGCCGGAGCCCGCGCCCCCGACCGTGACGCCGGTGCAGACCCCCCAGGTCGCTCTGCCAAGTCCCCTGCCCCCGAGGACGATTCTGGTGCTGGCCGCTCGGGAGGAGCCCATCCAACCCGCCCCACCCTGGTGGCACTCGGCGCTGCACTACGGGGTGTTGGTGATAGCAGTGTGCTTTGTCGCCTGGATGGTCCATCGTTTCGCGAAAACGTGGAGCACGCCCCTGACTAGCGCACCGTGGCCGGCCCGGCGAAGTTTCGGCCGGGGCGCGTTCGCAGGTGTGCTAATGGCCCGAAAAAGAATGGCGCTGGTCGAGGCTGGCCACAGATGTGCCATCCCCACCTGTCGGCACCCAACGACCGAGACAGCTCACATCCTGCCTGAGTCAGAGAGCGACGACGAGTCGTTCGCGAACCTCATCGCGTTATGCCCGGACTGCCAAAAGAAAGAAATCGATCGGCAGTCGATCCGCGGGTATAAGCGCAATCTCGCGATCTTGAACAGCCGTTACTCTGAGTTCGAGCGCCGGGTGTTCGATCAGATTGCCGAGACCGACCGGAGATCCTTCACCATCGGTGCGGGGTTCGAGATCCTCCTCCTGCACGCGGTCAATGACGGGCTTTTGAAACGTGTTGAACTAGCAACCGTGGGGGCCCAACGGGGTGAACCAACCCAGTACACGTACGAGGTCACGGACGAAGGCCTGGACTTCATCAACCGATACGTCTGTGGTGAAGACATATCGTGAGGCCCCGCGTTGAAAACAACGCATTTCGCGAATTCGCGTGTTCCTGAAATCTGTTGTTTCGCAACAAGTTTGCTAACCCTCAAAATTCAAACCCCGCGTGTGATAAACCTGTGACCTTCGTGGCGTTGCTAAACACCCCTTGCTCCGATTTTCGGGAGGGGTGAGTTATGTTGCACCCCAACGGTTTTCGCTTACCTAATAGGGACGTTGGTGTGTGCTGCTCGACACGCTGATCGTGCGTTCGTTCGTCGTGCCGTCAGAATCCTGGGACCCTGGTTCTGGTGGCCCACCCTGGTGCGTTCCCGTCCGCTGCCGCAGGGGTGAGCGCCCGTGTGGTCCGCCACCCCGTCAGGCCAGCAGGAAGTCACGCATCCGGGTGAACAGTCGGCCGACCGTGCCGGCGTTGGGTAAACCGCTGCTGCCGAACAGGTAGTCCTCACTTTTCGCGCGCCGGTGGACGCGTCGCTGTGCCAGCAGCACGCTGAGCTCCACGGCGAGCTCGGGGCGCTCCTCGATGATGGGCCGCAGCCCGGATTTCGGGATCACGTCCACGACGACGTCATCGATGGCGCACACCGTCGCCGAGACCGGTTGGCCGGTCAGCAGCGAAAACTCGCCGAACACGTCACCGGCGCTCATCCGGTCGACGACGAGGTCGGAGTCGTCGGCCTGGCGGACCACAACCTCGACGGACCCCCGCTCGATGAGATGCAGACCGGACGGCGGGCCACCCTGCACCAGCAGGTTCGTTCCGCCCGGAACCGTTTGGCGCTCAACGTGTTGCACCAGCCTCCAGATCTCCGACACGGTCAGTGGCGCGAAGATCTCGATTGCGCGGAGCAGCGACGCCACCCGCTCGACGTCCTCAACCGCAACACCGGCGGGCCGCTGCCGGGTTGCCTTGAGCGAAGCCGCGTGCCCGTCCATCGCCTGCAGCGCGCAGAAGCGCTGATCGTCGCCCCTCAGCTGCGACTCGATGAGGCTGGCGCTGCGCGGCACACACTCCTCGCCGGGGTAGTCCATCAAGGACCGCTCCCTGGCCCAGGCCGCAACCTCGTTCATCGATTGGCGGTAGCGCCGGCACGCGCTGGGGTAGACGCCATCACGGTCACCGAACGCCGCTGTCAACCACGAAGGCAAGATTCCCACGGTCGGGAGCGGAAACCTGCCCAGCTCATGCCAGAGCACGAAGTGCTGGTAGGCGGAGTTCAGGTGGCGGAACTCGGGGAAAACCTCCCGCGGCGCATCCAGAACGGCTCGCTCCGCGTCACGGAACACGCGATGCCAAACCTGTTGTGAGTTCTGCAAATTCGGGCCGGCCAACTCGATCGCATGCTTGAGGTCGGCGTGGTGGGCTTCCAGGAACGCCACGATTGCGGTCTCCTTCTGCACGAGATTGCGGAAGTCCACCGGGCCCGCGGCGCTCAGCGGGTTGTGCGCGAACGCGATGCCGCGACAGTTCCACACCTGCTGCCAGGCGTGCGGGTCGATCCGCTGCCGGATTTCTTCGAACGCGGGCGACTCCTCGAAGCAGCGTCGCTCCGCGGCGTTCAGCAGTTCGGGGCAGTCATCCTTGACGGCCTCGGCGATGCCGAGGCAGGTCAGGAATTCCAGGTACAAGCCGACGCGCATCAGCCACGCGGGCTCTGCTAGGTTGCGTTGCTGCCAAAACACGTCCTCGCGGACCGCCCGCAGATACAACTGGGCCTTGACGACACCGATGGCCAGCACCGGATACCAGGGGTGGTAGGCCTCATAGACCCGCTGCAGACCCCGCCGCGATACCTGGGCCTGAGTGTCGATCCGGACGAGACGGGTGATCAGGCGTTCGTAGAGGCTTCCGAACCGGTCGATGTCGAACACGTCGAGATCGATCGACCGCCGCGCCGCGAGCCGCGACGAACCACCAAGTGAGAGTTGCACTTTCAGCCGTTGCTTGAACAGGTGCGCGAACGTGAAAGGGTCCCGCCCGTCGGGTGTCACGGCGCGCAACACCGGTCGGCGTCGTCCCACGCCCAGCCCGACCCGGCGCCGGGCAACAGGTCCCGCCGGGGGGCGATCGACGCCACATAAGCGTGGGTACTGCCGGCCTCGAACCGGGCCGGCGCCAATGACGGGTGCGGGTGGGCGGCGGCGATTCGCGTCGCGGGCACAGCGACTTTCGTCAGACCGGGCACCGGGGCAGGCAGGGGACTTTCGCGGTCGGGCATGAACCACGCCGACAGGCACACGTCGATCTCCGCACCGTCGGCCGGCTGATCGTCGGGCTCGTCCAAATGGAACAAGATCCACAGCGTGTCCTCGTCGTCGCTCTGGCTGCGGTCGATCAAACCGATGGCGTCGCTGCATCCGCTCCCGGGCCGTTCGGCTTCATCGACGGGATGTCCGTCCGGGCGTGCGGGAATGATCCGCAGAGGTCCGAACTCGTCGGCGGGTGCGTCCCCAATGGTTTGGGCGTCGAGCACATCTCGCGCAGTCGCGGCCACCGCGTCGTCGGTCGCGCCACCGATGAGGTCGAGGGCTCTGCGCGAAAGGGTGCCCGACAGCTGCGCCGCGGCCGACTCGAGAAGTTGGCCCACCCCGCGGGACGGAAGTACGCCGTCCGGCGCCTCGAGCGCCACCACCGCGCCGACGCCGGCCAGCAGCGGCAGGAGGTGGTCCGCCACCTCCGGCAGCAGTGACTCCTCGAGGCGCAGAACAACAGCGCCGGCGTCGAGCCGAACCGTGAATCGGCTCAGCGCATCCGCGCCCCAGCATCTGGATCAGCGGCGTTGCCATGACCTGCCGCAGCGGTTCGCACACGCCGCTGGCCAGCGGGCCGGGAACCCGTAGCCGCACACCGCGTGAGTCACATCCGGCAGCCTCATGCGCGAGCGCCTGCCCGGTCGTCGTGTGCAGCTGATGCAACGTGGCCAGCGCCTGCTGCATCGCTGCGCCGGACAGCGGCACCGGGCCGACCGTCAGGCACAGGTCGTCGCCGTCGAACGCGACCGTCCACGGCGTCTGCGCGCGGGCCGCCGCCACGGCGAGCTGGCCTGTGTGAGCCGCCATCCCGGTCGCGTTAAGGCGAGACGCCACCGAGACCCACTGTGCGGTGAACTCGACGCCGACGGCGGACATCGTTTCTCTAGACCCTGGCGCCGGGGGCTGAACGGCCTGCGCTGCCTCTGACATGGGTCCCCTAGCGACGAGTCAGGCTTCGTGTCCGCGGAAAAACGGTATCCCGCGAACAGGACTTCGCCCGTGCCCAATCATGCCTGATCCGCAAGCTGCCGCAAACGCTTTTTCGGCATCATGCCCGCGCCCTTCGCCTGGTTCGTGGCGGCAGACGGGAGAGCCCGATCCTGTCCCTGCCAATACCGGGGATAAATGCGGCATCCCCATCTGATCCGCAGTGCGCTGATGGTGGATACATCGCCCGGCCGAGCGAACTTTCGGCAAACCACAGAAGAGGGAGGATGCCGTGACCGTCACCGCGACGTTGCCTGCGCCGCCCGAGCCGTATCTCGAGACGCGCCTGCTGCCGGCCACGCCCGCCACCCTTGACGGGAGTGGCTGGCGACATCGCGTCGTGGCCATCGGTTCGGGTTTGGGTGGGCTGGCCGCGACGAAGGCGCTCAAGCATGACCTGGTCAACATCACTGACGCCCTGGTGTTTTTGACGCGTATGACCGCGCAGGGCACAGCGCACGTTCACAGTCGAACGTCACTATGGCTTCAAGCCATACCAACGACTGCGGCTGCTTCAACCACTATTGCCGTGCTCATCGCGCTATACATCGCCTTTGTCCGTGGACGGAAAAGGGCCAGCGCCCACCGGCAGCGTTACGAGATCGCCACAGCGGCACGGTATTTCAGTTGCCACGGACTTCCGCGCGGCATTCACAGCAGACCCAGAAAGGATGGTGCTGATCATGCTATTCACCGCATTTCGTGACATGCAGTGGCGCAGATGGCGCTTCGTGATCGCGGTTGTCGTCACGGGCCTGGTCTTCGCGATGACACTGGTCCTCACCGGGCTCGCAAACGGATTCCGGGTGGAGGATGAACGCACGGTTGATGCCCTCGGCGTTGACACTTTCCTGATCAAGGCCGGTGGGACCGGCCCATTCCTGGGCTCCGCGCCCTTCCCGGAGGCAGAACTGCAACAGGTCGCCGGCGCCCCGGGCGTCGTGGCCGCCGCTCCCATCTCCTACAAGGGGGCAACGTTCAAGAACGGGGACGCGACGCACCCAGCCGCCATGTTCGGCGCACCAGCGGGCGGTCCGGGTATGCCGGCGATGTCTCAGGGCAGGGCACCGTCAAGCCCCGACGAGATCGCGGTGTCGAGCACGGTCGGCCGCCGTATTGGCGAAGAGCTCGAGGTCGGCTCGCGAAAGCTGCTGATCGTCGGCATCGTGAACAATTCCACCTCCTTGGCAAAAACACCTAACCTCTTTGTGACGACCGAGGGTGAACAACAACTGGAATACAATGGGCAGCAGCTCATCTCATCGATCGGTATCCGCGGCACGCTCTCTCAGGTCCCGGACGGCTACCGGGTTGTGAGCCGCACAGTCGCGGTCGACGACCTGATGCGACCCACCAAGATCGCGGTCCAGGCGATCAGGATCGTGGCGGTTCTGCTTTGGATCGTTGCGGCGTTGATTGTGGGCGGCGTCGTCTACCTGTCCGCGTTGGAGCGCATGCGAGACTTCGCGGTGTTCAAGGCGATCGGCGTCGCGACGCGATCGATCCTGGCCGGACTGGTGCTGCAGGCGATCGCTGTCGCCGTCCTTGCCGCCGCCTTCGGCGCCGGACTTGCACGGCTGCTCGCACCCCTGTTCCCAATGAACGTTATCGAGCCCCCAGCGGCCTACCCGCTCTTGGCGGCGATCGCCATCGGAGTCGGTCTGCTAGCCAGCGCCACGGCAGTCCACCGGGCTGCCACCGTCGATCCCGCACTCGCATTTGGAGGTCCCTAACCATGTCCGGTCTACGCATTGACAACCTCGTCGTCGAATACTCGAGCGGCGGAAATCCCATCCGCCCGATCGACGGTCTGGACCTCGAACTCACCGCCGGCTCGCTCAACATCCTGCTGGGTCCCAGCGGCTGTGGGAAAACGACATTGCTGTCGTGCCTCGGCGGCCTTCTGACACCCACTTCTGGCCAGATCACCGTCGGTGATGTGGACGTGACCGCGCTCAACCGTCGTGCGATGTCGCAATACCGGCGCCACAAGGTCGGCATCGTGTTCCAGGCGTTCAACCTCGTGCCAAGCCTGACGGCGCTCGAGAACGTCCTTGTGCCATTGCGCGCGGCCGGCGTCTCGCGCACTGCCGCGCGCGAGCGCGCGGATGAGCTGTTGACCCGAGTCGGGTTGCAGGACAGAAAGTCCCATCGTCCCGGTGATCTCAGCGGCGGGCAACAACAACGGGTAGCGATCGCGCGCGCGATCGCCCTCGATCCGCCACTGATCCTGGCCGACGAACCAACCGCACATCTGGACTACCTCCAGGTGGAGGAGATGCTCCGGCTGATCCGCAGCCTAGCGACCGGCGACCGCACGGTCGTCGTGGCCACCCACGACTCCCGGTTACTACCGCTGGCCGATCACGTGATCGAGATGGTGCCGACGACCACCCTCATCAACCGCGCACACGAAACGATTCATCTCGAGGCAGGAACGGTTCTGTTCAACCAAGGCGCGCTAGCTGATCTGATCTACATCGTCTCTGAGGGCGAGGTCGAGATGGTCCGTCAACGACCGGGCGGCGGCCAGGAAGTGCTCCGAGTCGTCAAGGCCGGCGACCACTTCGGCGAGATAGGCCCGCTATTCGGCTTGCCGCGCTCCGCAACTGTGCGCGCGCGCACCGACGCCGCGGTTATCGGTTATAGCGTCCCGGCTTTCCGCCAGCGCCTCGGCGGCGCAGCAATGGCGAGTGCTTTCACTGAACCGCGAACCGAGAGGATGTCATGACCATCACGATGACGTTGCCGGCGGATTTGGCGCCGATTTCTGCGACGCGGCAGTTCTCCGCCTACGGCCCGTCACATTTGACAATGCTCGCGGTCTTCGCGATCGGGTCCGCGGCGCTGGTCTGGATCGGACGCCGACAGACCGAGTCGCAGGCCCGGCTCTTCGGCCGCATTCTGGGGGCTCTGACCCTGGCGATATTCGGCGTTGCCCTGGTGTACAAACTGGTCCAGCCCAGCATCGCCCACTCCGTGCCGCTGCAACTGTGCGACCTCGCTGAGCTCACGGCGGCCTACGCTTTGTGGTCGCAGCGGAATTGGGCCTTCGCACTCTCCTATTACTGGGGTCTCCCCCTAAGCTCACAGGCGTTGATCACACCGGATCTCAACGCGTCAGACTTCCCTAGCCATAGCTTCCTTACGTTCTTTGCGCTGCACTTGCTCGTTGTATGGGCGGCCATCTACCTGACCTGGGGGTATGGGATGCGGCCGGGCTGGCGCAGCTACCGCTTTGCTGTCATCACGACGCTGGCGTGGGGGGCATTCACCTTCATCTTCAACACAATCGCGGGAACCGACTACGGCTTCCTGAATAGGAAACCCCTCAACGCCTCAATGCTGGACTTTTAGGACCTTGGCCGTCCTACGTACTTGCAGAGGTCGTTATTGTTGGCGCGGTTTGGGCGCTCATGACCTGGCCCTGGGAGCGAAAACGACAGAGCCAGTTGAGCATCGCAATCGCCGGTGAACTCACCCGTGGGGCAGCGATTACAACTGCTGATTGTGCTCGATCAGGGCGAGCCCGCTCAGCGGGCGGAGAGCCACCAGGCATATAAGGAGGCGAGGTCTGGGCCCTCCGCGTTCACCACCACCAGATCCGCGTTCCTGGTCCATGTCAGCATGGACTGGCTCTGCTGAGGGTAGAAGTCGTGTCCACATTTCACCATTCCACCCTGCCAGGCGATCGGTCCCGGATCGGTTGTTCCCGGGCATGGGATCGAAGCACCGTAGTGGTCAAAGGTTTTATTGAGGTCGGCTATATTTCCGTAAAGCGAGTAAGTGGCGGCATTGGGGCCGCCGGGCTGATTGTTGCGGCCGCAGCCGAGGCGTGCGATGAAGGGGTCCTCGGGATACTGCTTGCCAGCCTGGCAGTCGGCCGGGGTGTAGCCCCCAGAGAGCAGCGCGAACAATTTGTTGTTAGCCTGATTGTCTGTTGGGTCAGCAGTCGCCGTTGCCGATGTACCGAAAAATGTAACCGCGGAAAGGCACGCGGCAGTCATCACTCTTGCGCCTTGGACGAAAGTGAACACCGCGACTCCACTACCGGCGTTTCAGCGACCGGTTAGGCCCACATGATATGCCGTCACCGACGCATGCATATCGACTCTCAAACTTCTTTCGCCGCGCGATCAAACGTCCTTGGCTCATGCGCGAATGACCAACACTGGCGGCGGCCGTCGACGCATTCGTCGTGCCGTTGCCCATCCCTGGGTGTCGCGGGTCGATGCCCAGGAAAGTGCCCACGGTGGGCTTCGGCGGGCGCAATGCGCGCGCACCGCTACTTTGGGGACACCCATACGAGGACAAAATCCAGAATGGCGCCGCCGAACAGAACTATGAGACCCCAGACGCTAAGCACCCTATTGGGTCGACGCTCTCCTACGAACAAGAGCACTAAACCACCGAACGCGATGGCTATGAAAACCCACGCGGCGATGCCGCGATTCCACCGTGAGACCCCTTGCCACAGCAACCCAAATTGAGTAAATACGGCGAATGCAAGGGCTATCGAAAGTGCTTGCCACCACGCCGAGCCTGCCCGTAGTTGCGCAATCATTCCCGTCGACGGCGAGCGCGGCACTGCCGCTGGCTGGCGAGGTGGGTACTAGCCGGGCGACGAGGACACCGGTGCGGCATTCGTCCCGGCGGCCTCGTCCAGGGCGGTGGCCAGCTCCCGTGCCTGCGCCGGCGTCCATCCGGGTCCTGTGCCACGATCAACCCAAATTCGCGGCGCATAGCGCCCTGCGGGATCCTGCCAGGGCTCGATCAAAATGCGTGCACCGACGACCGATTGCCATTCACCAGCTCGCCACCGCCTCCGGACCGCCTGCGGCGCGGCGGGTGGCACGCCGACGGGCGAATGTTCCTCCACTCGATCGGCGGCCTTGCGCAGCGCGTCCGCCAGCTCGCGGGTCTGCGCCGGCGTCAGGGGGGGATCCGACGATGGGATCCCCGCGAACCGATCCCCCCGAATTTCATCGGGAATGTGGGGCCGCAGGAGGATCGCGCGCTCAGCGCGGCCGTCCTCATACTGGCGGCCTTCGATAACGATCTCTCGCCATTCGACCGACCACGCGCCGGCTTTGAAGTCACGGAACCATACGCCGTTGTCCTGATGCTGCTCGTCCCACGGTTGCAGGTTGGATATGTCGGGCGGGGCGGCGATTGGGGCGAGCTTGTCTAGCTTTGCCCTCACGCTGTTCTCGTTTGCCCTAAGGCGCGCCATCGACAGCAGCTCGCGCCGATTATCGTCCCCGGAGGTGGACGCGTTGCGTACGTAGCGCGACCGCGACTGGGCCATCCGCTCCCATGACTGCTCCGTGCTTTCCAGTTCTGCGACCTGTTCGGGCGTCAACTGGTCGGCCAAGTCGCGCCAGTCACCGACGTCGTCGGCGCGTGTCATGGGGGTCAAGCCTACTGAACTGGTGCAAGAGTTCGTTTGCTTGCGGGAGCCCCGGATGCGCGTCACTCGCGGGGGAGTGCGGCACTATACGTGCAGTCAGATGGTGGAGCTAAGAGGACTCGAAATCCCTCGCGCTGACCTTCGGAAATAGCCTCTGAACAGCGAAAAGTCGTGCTTACGTGAGGTCTGACCCTACGCGAGAAGACGTGGCCCGACCTGCGGATACGTTGAGAGGTGTCGACGGCGTCAACATGGTCAACGCTCACCCGGCGTTGTAGGAAGAAGAGCGAGGCGGACGTGGAAGCGTTGCGCCCGTCTTAAGTGAGTGGTAACCGTGCGTGATCGGGTACGACATCACCATGAACGAGCGTTTCTGGGCGTGACCTCGGCCTTCCCTGGTGGAGCTGCCGGGAATCGAACCCAGCCCAAAAATTTTGCTGAACTGCGGAACCACCGAGTTTTACGACGCGAAACAACGCGAAACGACGCGAAACGACCTGCGGATACGCGAAAGGCGTTGATGGCATCAACACCTGGGCGGCCCACTCCAATGCTCAAGTCTCACCCCCATCAGGTGACCGAAGCTACGGGTTCGGCTGCAGCGTTGACGTGGGCTTGTGTGACATCCATGGCCAAGGCTGGTGCACCGCCCAGCGGCCGGGAAGGCTGGCAAGCAAGGGTTGTGCCGCCGGATCACAGCAGCTTACTTTCGCGGAGAATGGTTGAGGAGGAAGCGGTGGATCATCCGATTCCCGATGTTCCGGTGAGCATCACGATCTTGGTGGTCTCGGTAGCTGTCGTCTTCACCGTGTGGGTGCCGGTGATCATGTATCGCGCTGCGATACGCCATGGCCGTTCGACCAAAGAGTCGCTGAGGCTGGCGGGTGCACTTGTGGTCGTGTTCGCCGTCTGGTTCGGCTTGTCAGTGGGATACACCCAGGTGGAGGCTTTTCACGATGGTCCGGACCGGCCGCCGTGGCTGGTGTATTTTTTCTTCGCGCTGATCGTTATTGGACCGATTGCGGTGGCACGCTGCGCGTCGCTGGCCGAGCTGTTGGCCGATCGGCGAACGCTCGCTGAGCTGCTGATCTCACAGACCGCCCGTTGGTTGGGTTGTGTGTTCCTGGTGTTGGAGGTCGGCGGTCAGCTTCCCGGCTTCTTCGCCTACCCAGCCGCGTTCGGCGACGTCGCAGTCGGTGTCACTGCCTGCGTCGCCGTGATCGCCCTGATCTGGTCGACATCGACCAGTATTCCGATTGCGTGGTCGGTGCTTGGCCTTCTCGATTTTGTCGGCGCGGTGGGAACCGCATTCCTGGCAAGCGAAGCCCTCGCCCTGGTGCATACTGACCCACCGACGTCGGTGTTCACCCAATGGCCGATGGTCCTCTTTCCGACCTACCTGGTGCCCTTCTCAATCATTTTGCACATCACCACGATCCGCGTACTGCTGGCAGCCCCGAGGCGTGCGCGGGGTGAACGTACGTCCGTCGCCACGTCGGCGATGACGGCCAGCGGATGGATAAGCAGCAACCGGGGTTCTCGCTACCAAACCATGGACCACACGACTCCTTGAACGGGCCGACGACCCAGCTGGTTAGCCAGCCGCTGTAGGCCGCCTTCATCAATGACCCTCACGGCCAGGTCTCCGGCGACGAGGACCCTGGTGTCCAGGATCGTCTTCCACCTGAAAGGGGGAAGACGATCCTGTTTCTGCTCGTGGATGTCGGGCGATATCGGCGGCGATGCTGTCGATCCGGCCAAACATGTGCGCACACAGGAATTGGTGATGGTCGGCGCCATGCCGGTTGAACGCTTGACGCAACTCATTTTGTTGCTTTACCTGGATAAACGGGGTAGACCTAGGGTACGGATCCACGGCAGACCAAGGTCGGACCGGAAGAAAAGATTCCTCCTCTCGGCTGTGGCGCCCAGCACGATCACCAGGCACCCACGCGAAGCAAGGCCCATCAACTGGGCACAGCGCGGTGGGCTTGCGTCAGGCGGAGAAGCTGTGTCCTGACGCCGAGGCCACATTTCACCGCGCCATCATGCACGCTTGGTAACCAGGTGGTTGGTGCTTCGGACGGCGCTCCTTTTCGTCAGGAGCGCCGTCCGACTCGTGTAGGGGAACTCCACGAGCCGGTAGCCGTCTGCTCGCCGAAGCAAGCACTCCGCGAGCTGGGTGATCGTGTCCTTCGGTGACGCCCTTGCGGATGTCTCAAATCAGACGACATACGAGAGTCTCGAAACTCTGTGTCGCAGCTGACGGTACGGGCGCACAATTGAGGTGTCCGTCTGAAACCTGGGGAGCTGCGATGAGCGAGCAACTGCACGACTTTTTCGGCGAGATCTTCCAGCGGTACTTCAGACCCGCCATCGACGCATATCCGCGAATGGGTGGAGCACTCGTCGAAAAGTTACTCACGCTGACTGACGACGTCCCCGATAGATTGGCACCGGCCCGGTGCGCCGCAATGGCATGGGCCAAAGCCGAGACCCCGAACGCCAGGATCACCTCGGAACTCTTCGTGATCACCCAACACGGACTGATTTATGCCGCCGGGTTGAACGAGTCGCGCCGGGCGCTGTATTACCTGGCCACGCCGCCCGCATTGTTCGATCCGTTCGTCGATCAGGTCGACACCGCCGAACTGCGTGAGGGCACGGTAGTCGTGGTGGACAGCCGGTTCGGCCGCGACCTCGCATCTGCGCATCCGATGGACTCCGCGCTGCGCCGGATACTCGATGAGCACCTGGCGCTGCGGGTGGATCTGCCCGCGTAGCTATTTCTTCACCGCGGTCTTCTTGGCCGCCGCGTCTTTCGCGGTCTTGTTGGTTGGGGGCATTCTTGGCGGGCGTACCCGAAGGCTATCCCTCGCCGCCGAGCTCGGTCTGGTCCCGCTCGGTCTCGGCGGTGTCCTGGGCCATCGCCTACCCGTCGAGCCACTTCTGGACATCGCCGCCGAGGCGGTCCGCGGACAGGTGGGCGAAGTCGAGGGCCATTACCGCGATCGCTGCCAAGACGTTCATGGCGCGTCCGCTGCGGTGGATCTCCGCCATCAGCGCACCGAGCGCTTGATTGTCTTCGGCGCACAACGCCGACAGGTGCCGGCGGCCATCGGCGAACTCGCGGTCGACGTGGGCCATCTTCCTGCGGAACTCGTCGGGCGACGGCAGGTCGTCGGGCATGTCGGTCATGGGTTTTTCTTTCGGAGGTGGACCAACCCATTTTCGGGGTTGGTTTGTGCTTAACGATTCGGGACCAGTCAGCCATTCCGCATAACCAACAAATTGCCCAGAAGTCGATCCGCAAGCGGCTAGGACGCACCACCGTGCGTCGCTTCGCTGAGGCCGCCGACGGCGGCGCCAACTTCCCCGGAGATCATCCTCCACCACGGTTTGATGTAGCGGTGTTTGCCGTGCGGGTCGAAGTAGCGGCTTATCAGCTCTTGTGCTCCCACGTCGTCCACGTTCTGGAAGCCCCGCGAGGCAAGGAATGCGGGCGCTTGGCCCTCGTCGATTCCGAAAGTGAGCGGCTCGCTGGTGCGGCTCATTTTGGCGAACTCGTTCGCCGCCCCACGCAGCGTGCACGTACCCTCCACCACCGAGCGCAGTATGTAATCGAACACGATCGCGCTGCCCGCCGCGGCACTGGCCATCACAAAACCCAGAACCTCATCCACCGCCGCCAGGTCGAGGTAGGGCGTCACGCCCTCCCACAGAAATATCGTCGGGCGCGTCGTGCAGTAGCCACACCCCAGCAGCCTGTCGGCAAGCTTGTCCACCGTGAAATCCACCGCGACGTAGGCCACGTTGGCCGGCATCTCACCGAAGAGGGCACCGACCATGGCCTGCTTCACGGTGGACGTCGCAGGATGATCCACCTCGAACACCTGCACACCACCCAGCCGATCGGCAAACCGGTAGGGCCGCGAATCGTAACCGGCTCCCAGTATCACTAGCTGCTCAGCGCCGCCCGCCAGCCGTTGCTCCAAGAGATCGTCGAAATAACGAGTACGAGCGATGACATAGTAATGATGTCCGGCGAAGCGCCGTTCGATCAGTCCCTCCACCGCATCCCGAAGCGGCCTACCGCATAGCAGCATTCGGTATTTCGTGCGGAGAAATCGTTCCGCCAAGGGATCGCAGCAGATCCGCTCGGCAGCAGGCTTGCGCGTCTCGATCGCTCGTGACAGCGCCATTTGCTCCGCGGTGGCACTAGATCGAGTCGCTTTCATAGGGCTCGATGATAATTTGTGGTTGACCGGGCCCGGTCGGTGACCGTGAAGCGCCTCGACTGCGACAGGGGTCGGCGGCAACACTCAGCCGGGCGACCAGGTAATGAGCGTGGTTGACAGCCCGATGCCAAGGCGTGAATCGCCCGCCCAGAAGTCGTCGCCACGGTTATCTTGGCGATCAAAAGGGGTCATTTCACCGGCACCACCACGACGGTGTGGTTGTCGAAAGGCGTAATGATTACTTCAATGGTGTGCGATTCGGGGCGCTCAGAGATGCGTGCCGGTGAGCGAGAATTCTTCCAAAGCGCTCGAAAGCTCTTGTCGCAAAACGTCATTCGAGTTAGCGCGGCCTGGCTGATAGGCAGTGACCGAGACGAAGACATGTCTGTGCATTGTTCCTGAGACCGTCCACTGCAGTCCGCCGAACGTGTGCATCATCGCCTTCGTCATGCCCGGGAATTGACCTTTCACGGCGAAGTAGTCGGCGTCCGTGCCGTCTGGCCGACCGGCAGCCGGATCGACCACACCGAGGTTGGATGACAGAACGCCCGCGGGCACGCCGCCCATTCGCCTGATGACCCGCGGCGGAACCAGGGGAACGATAGGTAACAATGCCTGCTCCTCAGCGGTCGTCTCCCGGCCGCGAATCAGCGCTTGCTTGACTGCGGCCCGGATCCCGCCTAGGTCCGTCGTCGCAGGTGCGGGGTCGACCGTGACCGGGACAACGAAAAGCGCGTTGGCGCGAGTATCGTCTGCGGCGCGCTCGTTGACCGGCATCCGCAAGACGATCGAGCCGTCTGCGGTGGCGCGTCCCAATCGCTGGGCGAGTCGGGCCGCCAATCCCACAAACAACGCGTTGCCGGTGCCCCCGAGTGAGTCCGCGCGGGCCTTCCACTCGTCGGCATCGACGGAAACCGTTGCCGATGGCACCGTGATCGGTTCGTCGGCGCCGGCGGGCCGCGCAGGCAGCAAGGTGGCAGTTCCGGCGCCACCGCGGTTACGGCGGGCCGCCCGTGCCGCGGCGGCGATGCCGCGGCCGATAGCGGGAATGTCGCGCGCAGTTTGGCGGGCGTCCTCGCGTAGGGCCTGCCACCGCCGGCGCGATGCGGCGGCAGGCCAGCTGATCGTCTCGTCGCGACCAAGCGCCGCATCCGCCACCGCCTCGCACAGGCCGACGCCGTCGATGAGGCAGTGGGAGACGACCAAGCTGATCCCGGCGCCGCCGTTGGTGAACGGCATGACGGCAAGGTGCCATCCCGGTCCGTGCTCGCAATCCAGGGGGGTGTTGCCCTGCTCGTTGAGCCAGGCGTCGAATTCTTCACGCGGTCGGGCCGACGCGACGATCTCAATGTCGGATGAGCCGTCGGATGATATCCAGCGGTGGCGGCCGAACGGCAATGGTGACCGTTCGATGCTACGGGATAACCGCCCCCGCTGAAGATGGTCATGGAACTGCCGCAGACCGTCGATGTTGACCGGGCGGTTGTACAACCACATACATTGTATCTGGTTGCTGAACCCATTCGCTCGCTCAAGGGCAAAGGAGGTCTGGTCGATCAGATCGAGCACGCTGTCCATTTGCGTACTGTACTTCTTCCATTTGCGTACTGTACTTCTTGCCGTATGTCTTAGGATGCGTCATGGTCGGCGGCACAGGGGCATATCTCGGCGAGACGGCGGCGACCCGTAGGAGCGCATGGGGCAGCCGCGTTGGGCTGACGTGGCGGTGGTCGATGTGAAGTCATCAGCCGTCAAGGCATGGGTGTCGACCATGGTGGCCGATGGCGTCGGCGTCCCTGGTATCGAGAATGCGTTCGGGCTGCTGCGCCAGGTGCTCGGTGCTGCTGTCGAGGACCGGCGCATTCCCCGAAACCCGTGTGACGGTGTGAAATTGCCGAAGCGTCAGCATGCCGACCGGGGCTACCTGTCTCACTCACAGGTTGCGGCGTTGGCCGACGCGGTGGATCGTAACGGCACAGTGGTTAAGTGGCTCTTCGGAAATGAGAGTGCACCGGTAGTCGGCGGATATCCGGGGCGGGGTTCGTGTCGTTGAGCTGAGGTGGGGCCTCGGTGGGCGACGATTCAGGCTGCTACACGCTGCTTCACCAACACCACCGAGGTGACCCTTGGCCGAGGTTACTGCCTGCCCGCCGTCTGTTGTTGCCGACACGATCATGCGCACCATCGAGTTGGGGGTGATGATCACCGACGCCGCCGTCGATGAGAACGCCACCACGATCTTCTGCTCGCCGGTGGTCCGTGATCCACGTTGTCCAGACTGCGGCCAGGACGGCCGATATCGCGATACCGTGATCCGGCCGCTGGCCGATCTGCCGGTGGCCGGCTACCCGCTGGTGCTAAGAGTCGCAGTGCCCCGCTACCGGTGCAGCACACCGGCGTGTGGGCGTGCAGTGTTCAATCAGGATCTGGGCAAGTTGGCCGCCCCGCGTTCGGCGACGACGCGTCGGTGTGCCCGCTATGTGTTGCGGCGGTTGATGATCGACCGCACCACCATCGCGGCGATCGCCGCTGAACTGGGGGTGTCCTGGCATACCGTCAACTCGGTTGCGATGCGCGAAACTCGCCGCTCGTTTCAGAATCTCGTTGGCACGCTTGAGTTCTCGGTTTTCTTGCTCAAGATCTTTGATCCGCTGCGCTTCCGAGGTCGACACTCCCGGCGTGTACCCGTTATCGATGTCGGCCTGACGCACCCAGGCACGCACCGATTCGATGCCATACCCAAGCTGGCGGGCCACCCGGTGCACCGTCCCGTGCTCGGTGCCTAACTCGGTACGCAACGCACGGACCATCCGGACGGCGGCGGCTTTCTCCTCCGGGCTATACCGACGCGAAGTCGGCTTTCCAGGCACCTGTTCCTTCGGCATGACTCCATCCTCGTTTCCAAGGTCTGGAGCCTCCACATTTCCCAGGGCGATTCAATGGTGGAGCTAAGGGGACTCGAACCCCTGACCCCCACACTGCCAGGAGCGGGCAGGAGCGGTGACCAGGCACGATAGGTGCATTTTGGTGCTGTAGCGGCGGTGGTTGAGGGAGCCACTGTCGTCATGGTTGTCGTCACAGCCGTCGTCAAAAGCTAACTCCGCGACAGCCAGGCAAAGTCCCCAACCAGCAGGATGTTTGTATCCGTTTGTATAACAGTTGGCATGTGGCGGATGAAATGTTCGATGTGGATCTGCTCGACGACGAGGATCCGTCCGATGTCGACGCTCAAGCCGCCCACCTGTTCAAGCACCCACGCCTGGGCATCGAGGACATCCGCGAAGTCTTGGGCTTCCGACCCGATGTTCTACCCCGCCAAACCACCCGCCCACTGGCTGATGGTCGCCGAAGTCGACGGCACAGTCCTGATGGTGCCCCTGGCCCCTGCCCGCGACGGCAACCCCAAACGATGCCGCCCCATCGGCAACTACGAAGCCTGCAAACACCTCGCTGACCAATACCGGAGAGACAGATGAACCACCCCATGACCCCCGGACGAGGAATACGAGTTCTACGCTCGCCCGGAAAACCAGGAACCCCAGGGAGCAGGGCGCCGTGGGCTGACCGCCACCGTGCCCGTTCGCTTCCCGCCCGAGCTGTTGGAGCAAGTACGCGCCGCGGCAGCCGCGGACGACCGCTCCGTCTCCTCGTGGATTCGCAGCGCGGTCGAACACGAACTTCGCCATCCGGCTTAAATCTCGTAACCAACGAAGTACCGAGAGACGGTTCTCGGCGGTACCGGTCTAGAAGTCGTTGTCTGGTTATGCGGCAATCGATTTAGCCGAGATCATCCGGCAAGAACACAGCGTATCCGGTTGGTTCCCGATCAATTTCGGCGAAATAACAGCGACTCCAGACCGGGATGCAAGGTCAACTCCTTGCGGTCTGGGACCGCGTTTCATCAAGATGACTTTGTGACTGCCCTCGCGGACGCCGTCCTGCCGCTGATCAGGACACGCGCGGAAGTGTGGCGGTGGAACATCGCCGATGCGCACGGAGCCCGGATGCATGAGGCCGTTACGGCCCTACGCGAAGCCGCCGAAACCGAAAACCCGACCGTTGTGTTCGCCGTAACTCAGAAGGCGATCGCGTCGGCGCTCAGGGTAATTATGCGCGCCGACGACTCCAGCGGAATCATCGGTGACGCGTGCCGCGATCTGTTGGACCTTCACCCCCGGGTGGCGGAAATAGCCCGTCCGGCCACCGCCCAGTTGATCGACTGGATGATCAAATTCCAGTTCGAGAACGAATGTGACTACTTCACGATCGACCCGGTCGCATACGCGCCCGCTCTTGGGGAGCTGGGCATCGCGAGGTATCGAGCGAAACTCGATGCGATCGCAGCAAGTCTCGGCACCCTCCCATCGGACGATCAACGATGGACGGCGCCGCGCGCCGGTGATTGGCACGCCCTCGACTGGAACGCGCAGCGCCTGGCCGTCCTCGATCGAGACGTTGACGCGATCATCCGCACCCATGCCCGAGACCGGCGGGTCGCGGTGTGGCATCAGGACACCGCCGAGGCCCTGGAGGAAATCGGCCAGAGCGACCTCGCGATCGACTGGGCGAAGCAGGCAACCGATTTCGACTCCGGCCACCAGTCGCGGCGGGCCGCAAACTACTGGTGCGAACTCCTCACTAGGCTGTGTCCTGGATTTAGCTCTTTTTCAAGGGCGATCCTACCGCGTGCGACTTTGGCGAGGATGGACTCGGCGGTGGCGGTCCACACGTAGGGCCTGGGGTCGTTGTTGTGGGCGTCGATGTATTCCTGGATGGAGGCGACGAGGTCGGGCACGGAGTGGAAGACGCCGCGCCGCAACGCTTTGTCGGTCAGTTCCCGGAACCAGCGTTCGACGAGGTTGAGCCATGACGACGAGGTCGGGGTGAAGTGGAGGTGGAACCGGGGGTGTTTGTCCAGCCATTGTTGGACGTCTTCGTGCTTGTGGGTGGCGTAATTGTCCAGGATCAGGTGGATCTGTAGGTCCTTGGGCACTTGCCGGTCGATGGCCTTGAGGAATTTCAACCATTCCTGGTGCCGGTGTCGCGGCATGCACTGGCTGATGATCGTGCCGGTCAGCACGTTCAGCGCGGCGAACAAGGTGGTGGTGCCGTGGCGCTTGTAGTCGTGGGTCATCGTCTGGCCTCGCCCCTTGACCATCGGCAGCGATGCCTGGGTGCGGTCGAGCGCCTGCACCGAGGACTTCTCATCGGCGCACAACACGATCGCCTTCTCCGGCGGATTCAGATACAGCCCAACGACATCGACCAGCTTCTCCTCGAACTTCGGGTCGTTGGACAGCTTGAACGTCTCAACCCGATGCGGTTAAGGCCCCGCGCCGACCACACCTGCTGCACAGTCGATTTCGACACCCCGCTAGCCGCGGCCATGGTCCGGCAGCTCCAGTGGGTTTCGCCCTGTGGGCGGTAGTTCAGTGTCAGATCCACGATCTCGTCGATCTTCTCCTGCGGGATCGTCTTCTTCCGACCACGGCCGTCGCGGACCTGCGCGAACTTGACCAGCCCGTCCTCGGCGAACCGGCGCGCCACCCACGACCGACGCCGGCGACACCGACAACGCCCTGGCAATAGCCGTGTTCGCCGCACCGTCGGCCGCCATCAACAACGCCCGCGCCCGGACCACCTCGCATGTGGCGCGGACGGCGATCGTGCTACAGACTCGAGAACCTCACGCTGCCCTGACACCAGCAGAGCCGGAACGGTCGCCTCATGCTGCGAAGCATACCAAGAAATCAGTATTTATTTGCAGACACACCACTAGTATAGGCCCGACAACCTGCTGGCTGCTCGGGTGGAGGTATTCCGCCGCTGGCCATCTTCGACCACGGCCGCAGACCTCTATCAGGCCGCCGGCGCCGCGTGGCCTGACTACCGCGAAGACGTATTCGCGCGCCTGGCACCAATGCCGGCGCGCGACACGGTGGTCTTTGCGCTGGCTCATCTCAAGGACATCCCACTCGCCTGGAACGTCGCGCATAACCTTGGCCTCGATGACGACCGCACCTGGAGTGACCTCGCCAAGGCATACGAGAAATTCGACCCTCTCGCCGTACTGCCGGTGCACACCGAGCTAGTGGAGAACGAGCTGGCCGAAGCCGGCGCCCAGCACTACCGAAGTGCCGCTCGACGGCTCAAGAAGATGTGCAAGCTCGCAGCTGGGTCGGATCAGGCTACCGAGATCAACGAGTTGATCGCCAACCTCCGCCAGCGATACCACCGTCGGCCTCGACTCCAACTGGAATTCGATCGCGCGGGGCTGCCCTAGCGCTTGAGGTACGGGCAGCTCGTATCATCGCCCTGCCGATACTGGTCGCAAGTGGCGGCCTAGCGAAGCATCACGGAGCCCACGACCGCGGCGCGCTCGCGGGCCGCTCTTGGTCGCTCCGCAGTTCTCGGCTGAGACGACAGCAAACAAGTCCCGTAGCCCGCTGTCATCAGAATTGTCGTTGCTGTTGTCGTCAAACGCACGAAAATCAGCGCCTGAAGCCAGCATTTGCCTGGTGGAGTTAAGGGAACTCGAACTCCTGACCCCCACATGCCAGGAGCGCGCAGGACTCGTGAACAGCCGCTTTAACCGGCATTTTGGGGTGTAGCCGCTGTCGTTCGGGTAGTAACTGCCGTCACGGTTGTCGTCAAAATTGCCGTCAGAGCGGCAACGGCACGCAATCGGGCAAACAACGCGCGCACCCCGGGGCCCTACTCCGGCTGCGGCGGATCATTCCACGACAGCACGGCTACGGCCCGAGTGCCGAGATCGGCACGACATGAACCCCGTCGGCTCGTTTCCCGCCACCGCCGGTCGCGGTCATGACGACGAGAGCGGACGGGCTGCCGTGCTTCGAGGTATCCACGTCGGCCGCGAAGTCGAGGAGGCCCTTCGCCGCCCTGTCGATCACGTCTTGATCACCCGTCAGCTTCACCTCGAATGCGGCCCAGCCGTCCGGTGTGTCGACGATCGCGTCGACTTCCTTGCGACCGTGAGACTCGCGCCAGGAGTACACCGCGCCGCCGAGCGGTTGCGCATAGGTGCGAACGTCGCGGACTGCCATCGCCTCGAAGTGGAATCCGGCGGCCTCGAGGTCGGCGAGCAGATCCCGCGATCCAACCTTGAGTGCGGCAGTGCCCAGCGACGGGTCGACGAAGTAACGGACCGGTGCCTCGCGTAGTTCGGTGCGTGAACGCATGTGCGGCTTCCATGCCGGCGAGTTCTCGGTCAGCTTGAGACGGTCAAGCGCGTCGAGATAGGAGTTCACCGTCTCCTTCGCCGGAGCCCGGTGATCGTCACCGGCGATGTCTGCGCCGAGTGCGGTGACTTTGATCGCTGTCCCGACGGATCGCCCGAGCGATGCGAGTGCACGGCGTAGTCGGTCCGGAGTGCGCTTGCCGGTGCCGAGCTCAGGAATGTCGATGTCGACGATCTGGGCAAGGTAGTCGGCAAGCCACCCCCGGGCACTGCGCTCGGACTGATCGAGCAACGCCGGCCAGCCGCCGATGACGATCCGCTCCATGAGGCCCGGGACCGTCATCGCGGTTCGCTTCGCCTTCTGGTCTTCGCCGCGCAGCAGAGCAGCCAGCGAAACCTCACCCGTCGAATGGCCGGATTCGAATAGGCTCATCGGCCGCATCCGGAGCGTGCCGATCCGACCCGCGCCGGAGTGCAATTCGCGCTCATATCTCGGAGTCGCCGATCCGGTCAGGATGTACAGGCCACGACGGCGCAGATCATCGACATGCCGCCGTACCTGGTCCCATATCTCCGGCGCGCGCTGCCATTCATCGAAAAGGATCGGCGTCTCTTGGTCGAACAGCTCGTCCGGATTGAGTCCCAGGAGCGCCCGCGCGTTCGGTTCGGTGTCGAAGCGGACTGAACTCTTCGCCTGCTGGAGGGCGGTTTCCGTCTTCCCGCAGCCCTTCGGCCCATCGATGAGGACAGCACCGATCGAGGTCAGCCGCTCGGACAGCTCAGCGTCGATGACGCGTGCGCGATAGTCGAACATGACACCAGTCTACTTTTCCGACAACTCATACTCGCCGTTTTCGACAGGCCATACTCACCGTTTTCGACAGACTGGATTCCCCCATCCCGGCAACCGCGGGCAATACATCAATATCCAGGAAGTTGATCCTGCCTTGTCAGCCGTTTCTCCAGCAACTACGCACCGCTCTTCGGCCGGCTGTTGACTCCATTAGTCAACGGAATCCGCGTAAGCGGACCGTTCGCTCCGACATGGACATCTGATGTGGCCAAGGTGGTGCTTATTGACGGCGAGGGACTTGGTCATACGCCGAAATCTGCAGCCCTGCTGTCCACCCACGTTGCTGAGCAGCTGGAGGAGGTTGACGCGGTCCTGCTGGTCGACAATGCGGCACAACCAATGCAGGCAGCACCCGTCGCAGCCTTGAAGAGCATCGCTGTCTCCGGGAACGCCATGAAGGCTCACTTCCTGTTCACGCACTTCGATCAGGTGAAAGGTGACAATCTGCCAACCTTCTCGGCCCGCGAGGAGCACGTACTCGCCTCAATCGAAAACGTGCTTAAGGCAATCGGCGACGAACTGGGACCGGCGGCAGAGCGTGTTCTGCGGCGGCGCATCGAGAATGCCCGTTTCTTCGTTGGAGACATTCAGGATCCGCTCAACCCGAAGACGAAGGCAGGTAGGCGTGCGATCGAACAATTCAACTCGCTGCTGAGTCTTCTGACCCATCCTGAGCTTGCGGCACCGACTGGCCCTTCGGTGCCGGTCTTCGATCGAATGAATTTGTCGCTCGCCGTTATGGAAGCGGCCAAATCGTTCCACGCACGCTGGAGGGGTCTTCTCGGAATCGAGATCAATCCGGATGCGCCGAAGGAACATTGGACACGGGTCAAGGCGCTTACCCGTCGACTCGCAGAGGGCTGGGACGACCAGTACGGATCGCTTCAGCCCGTAGCGGATCTGCGCTTCCAACTTCAGATGCAGGTTTATCTCATGCTTCAGCAGCCAGTCCGCTGGGACGGAGGTGAACCCGACGAAGACGAAAGACAAACCGTCATCGACACTATGTCGAACGCAGTGACCAAGAAGCTGATCGATCTGACCCGCCGACGAATCGTCGAGGATGTTCGCCTCGGCTGGCAGGATGCCTACGCGCAGAGCGGCCAGGGTTCGACATTCAAACGGGCCGAAATCATTGCACACGACGTTTACGACCGAGGCGAACCGATTCCCACTGTCACGGCCTCACCAGATCAGAACCAGTTCCTGAAAGATGTCGCGGCGCTCGTCGGTGAGGTCGCAGAGGGCCTTGACGTGGTCCTGGAATAGCCACGAGTAATCGGTCGAACTGAAGTTGGAATGGATTCGTACGGTCGAGGGGCCCTGCTCGCCGCAACCCCTCGACCAACGAATACCGAGACCTGGCAACTGCCGTCACTACGAAATTCAACCGACGCTGGACTCGATGGGCACTCTGTTCGAACACGTAGACGACGAATCAGCAACCGGTTGTCGTCAATGACGTCGCCGTTGTCGTCACGGTTGTCGTCAAACGCTTCGAAAATCGAGCTCTTGAAACCGCATTCTCCGTGGTGGAGCTAAGGGGACTCGAACCCCTGACCCCCACACTGCCAGTGTGGTGCGCTACCAGCTGCGCCATAGCCCCAAGAAGTTGTGCCCATCGAAGCTACACCACTGTCAACAAGCGTTCAAAGCCGCTGGTCACGCCGCCTCAAGCGATGGCCTCGTTCACCACTTCTCGACCGGAGAGGTTCTGCGGACGACAGATTCGATTTCGTCGTCCAAGACCAAATCATCTTCGAAATGTGAACATTGACCCCCGATTAAAGGCCCACTGCAGACTTTTTTGGTGACAGCGCGCAAACTTCTCAGTTGAAACAAGGCAGACCAATATCGGAGGTCGAAAATATGTGGTGGTGCCAGCGCTCTAACCGTAGCCGGAGCGCCACCGTTACCGCGTTGGCGCTTGTAGCTGGCCTGGTGGCGTTCTTGCCGGGCTGTGGATCGCCCACGCATCCCGGCGCTAGCAGCCAGCCTCCCGCGACGGGGCCGACGCAGGCGCCGGCTCTTTCTGGCGCGCAGCCGATTTCGCCGAATGACCGGGTGTACAGCGCAGACCAGAGCTCCAATACGGTGACCGTGATCGACCCAACGACAAGCACGGTGCTGGGCACGATCCCGCTGGGTAAACCGCGGATGGACACCAACGCCGATGTGCTGGGCGCGATGTACACCGAGCAGATCGGCGTCCATGGTCTGGGGTTTTCCCGCGATGGCCAGTACCTCAATGTCATTGACGTGACCACCAACGCCGTGCACGTCATCGAAACCGCCACCAACAAGGTCGTGCACACCATCTTTGTCGGCCGGGCCCCGCACGAGGGCTTCTTCTCCCCGGATGGAACCCAAATTTGGGTTGCCGAACGGGGTCAGGACACCATCGCGATCGTCGACTGGCGAAACGATCGTGTCGTGGATCGGATCGTGTCGGAGGACGGTCCTTCAAAGGTCGTATTCAGCCCCGATGGCCGATTTGCCTATGTCAACCATATGCGGGCCGACGCCTTCGACGTCATCGATGTGGCCAGCCGCAAAATCATCCAGCGGGTCGCGGTCCCGTCCGGCGCCGGCGGCTCCTCAGACGAGGCTATTTCAGCCGACGGCAAGGAGATCTGGTTGGGCATGCCGAACAACGGCAAGACCACCGCCATCGTCAACGCCCAGACCTACCGCGTAGAGGCCCTCTTGGACACCGGCCCGCGGACTAACCATCCCAACTTCGTCACTGTGGATGGTGTCGACTACGCCTACATGACGGTCGGTGATCTGAGCCAGACCCTGGTCTATCGCCGCTCGCCCAACGGCGACGCGCCCACCCTGGTCAAAACCATCGACAACCACGGCAAAGGGCCGCATGGCCTCTGGCCCAGCCCCGACAACACCCGGATGTACGTTGTGCTGCAGTACTCCGACGCCCTCGATGTGATCGACACCAAGACCATGGAGGTGATCAACACGCTGCACATCGGACAGTCCCCGATGGCCGCGGTCTACGTCGCCCGCACTGGCCGGGCGCCAACACCAATCTGAGTCAACAGGGCCTGGGCATGCGCAACGAGAACCGCCCCGTCGAGGTGCAAGGACCTCCGGGAGCAGGAAACGCCCAGATTCGGGCCCTTCCCGGGGCCGATGAGATCGCCCTCGACGTCCGAGGACTCCCCCCGAACAGCGCATTCACCGCCTATTGTGCCCGCGGCAACGACAACGTCGCGCTGCTCACGGCCACCAGCAATGACAAAGGCGTAATCCCCGAAGCGCTCGCCTTCACCGCCTTCTTCGCCAACAACTACGACAAGGTCATCCTGCGTCCGGCCTGACCCGTAGCGCCTACCCGATGACCTTATTGACCACCTCACGCGCAGCGTCTTGCACCTCGGCTAAATGCTCGGGTCCGTTGAAGGATTCTGCGTAGATCTTGTATACGTCCTCGGTGCCCGACGGCCGGGCGGCAAACCAGGCATTGGCCGTCGTCACCTTGAGTCCGCCCAGCGGGGCACCATTGCCGGGCGCCGAGGTCAGCTTGGCGGTGATCGGCTCCCCCGCCAACTCGGTCGCGGTCACCTCGTCGGGCGACAGCTTGGAGAGCCGGGCTTTCTGCTCTCGGTTGGCAGGCGCGTCGACCCGGGCATAGAACGGGGTGCCGTATTTGCCTGCCAGCTCCTGATACCGCTGCGAGGGCGTCTTGCCGGTGACGGCCAGGATCTCCGACGCCAGCAGCGCCAGGATGATGCCGTCCTTGTCGGTGGTCCACACCGAGCCGGCGCGGCGCAGGAACGACGCCCCCGCCGACTCCTCGCCGCCGAAGCCGATGGTGCCGCCGATGAGGCCGTCGACGAACCACTTGAACCCGACCGGCACCTCGACGAGCTTGCGGTCGATACCGGCCACCACCCGGTCGATGATCGAGGAGCTGACCGCGGTCTTGCCGACGGCGATGCCGGCCGGCCACGACGGCCGGTGGGTGTAGAGGTAGTCGATTGCCGCGGCCAGATAGTGGTTCGGATTCATCAGCCCGCCGTCGGGGGTGACGATGCCGTGCCGGTCGGAGTCGGCGTCGTTGCCGGTGGCGATCTGGTAGCGGTCCCGGTTGGCGATCAGCGAGGCCATCGCGTCCGGTGAGCTGCAGTCCATCCGGATTTTGCCGTCGTGGTCGAGCGTCATGAATCGCCACGTCGCGTCGACCAGCGGATTAACCACGGTTAATTCGAGCCGGTGCCGCTCGGCGATCGCGGCCCAGTAGTCCACGCTGGCCCCGCCGAGTGGGTCGGCGCCGATCCGCACGCCGGCCTTGCGGATCACGTCGACGTCCACCACATTCGGCAGGTCTTCGACGTAGCTGTCCATGTAGTCGTGGCGCTGCACGGTCGGCAAAGCGCGAGCCAACGGGACGCGCTTCACCCCCGATCCGTCGCGCAGAATTTCGTTGGCGCGCTTGGCAATTGCATTGGTCGCGTCTGTGTCGGCCGGGCCGCCGTTGGGCGGGTTGTACTTGAACCCGCCGTCGGACGGGGGGTTGTGCGACGGGGTCACGACGATCCCGTCGGCCAGCGCTTCGGTGCGACCGCGGTTATAGGTGAGGATGGCGTGGCTGATCGCCGGCGTCGGTGTGTAACGGTCGGCCGAGTCGATCATGGCGACGACGTCGTTAGCGGCCAGCACCTCCAGCGCCGACACCCAGGCCGGCTCCGAAAGACCATGGGTGTCACGGCCGATGAACAGCGGCCCGGTGGTGCCGTGCGCGGCGCGGTACTCGACGATGGCCTGGGTGATCGCCAGGATGTGGGCTTCGTTGAAGGCGCCATTGAGCGCCGAGCCGCGGTGGCCCGACGTGCCGAACGCCACCTGCTGGGCGACGTTGTCGGGGTCGGGCTCAATCGAGTAGTACGTAGTGACGAGATGGGGCAGATCGACGAGGTCTTCGGGCTGGGCCGGCTGACCGGCGCGCGGGTGGGCCATGGCTACCAATTATGCCCGCGCCCCACGGGCCCCGCCTCCCCGTCTTCCCGGGTACTTCCCTCGTTCACCCGCTGGTAAGTCTTGCCTCTACGCTGCTAGGCGCAGCACTCGCACGCGAAGGGAATCGACCGGTGGCACAACACGACTACCGCGAGTACGCCGCGATTTTCGCCATCGTTGGGGCCTTCCTGCTGGGCTACTTCACCACCCGGCTGCTGGAGCGGCTGCCGGTCTCGAGTTACCGGCGCGTCCCCTGCTCGGCACCGGGTTGTGCGGCGGGCTGATTCCGCAGCGGGCCTTCATCTTCGGCGGTAAGGCCGCTCCCGGCTACTTCATGGCCAAACGAATCATCAAGCTGATCAACGCCGTCGGAGAAACGGTCAACGCCGACCCGCACGTCAACCGGTTCCTGAAGGTAGCGTTCGTACCGAACTTCAACGTGCAGAACGCTCACACGATTTATCCGGCCGCCGATTTGTCCGAGCAAATCTCCACCGCGGGCAAGGAAGCGTCGGGCACCGGGAACATGAAGTTCATGATCAACGGCGCCTTGACCATCGGCACGCTCGACGGGGCGAACGTCGAGATGCGCGAGGAGGTCGGGCCGGAGAACTTCTTCTTGTTCGGCCTGACCGAGTCAGAAGTCGAGGACGTCAAGGCAAAGGGATACCGTCCGGCCGATTACATCGACGGCAACGACGAGCTGCGCGCGGTGCTGGATCTGATTGCCGGCGGCACGTTCTCGCGCGGCGACACCGAAGTGTTCCGGCCGCTGGTGGACAACCTCCGTTACGACGACCCCTTCCTGGTGTGCGCCGACTTCGCGTCCTACATGAACTGCCAGGAGCAGGTGAGCGCCGCATGGCAGGACAAGGCGGCGTGGACCAAAATGTCCATCATCAATACCGCTCGCAGCGGGAAGTTCTCCTCGGATCGCGCCATCGCCGAGTACTGCGACGACATCTGGAAGGTCTGGCCGCTGACCGTGAAGATCTAGTGGTAGCCCGGCAAATCCGGCACGCCACTGGCAGTGAGCCAACCACCGCTATCGACAACCAACGTCGCTCCCGTCACGTAGGACGCAGCGTTACTGGCAAGGAATAGCACCGCTTCCGCGACCTCGGTGGTCGAACCGGAACGCCTCAGGGTGCTCACTGCGCTTGAGTCCCAGGATCCACACCGGCTGTCTGTCCTGCGTCGGCATTGTTAGGACGCATTAAACCGTCCGCACGGCCCTCGCTGGACACGTCCACGGCTTCTGTCGCCGCGTCGGCTTTAAGGAGCGGCCAGCCTTTACGCCGGATGTAGTCGAGCCAGGCGCCGGCGAACTGCGAGGTGAGCACCGCTACGATCACAAGCGTGGTGTAGAACGTCGCGCTGATGATGCCGGCGTCGAAGGCGATACTGGCCAACACAATGCCCGGGCCACCGCGGGCGTTGGTGGTCATTCCGAGGTTGATCAGGTCGAGCCCGCGGAAGCCGGCGAACCGCCCGGCGACCGAGACCGACACCATTTTGACCGCGGAGCTGCCGGCGAGGAAGATGACGATCAGCCACAGCGAGATCCCGTGGATGAGATCGAGCTTCAGCCCAACGATCGCGAAGTACACGGGAATCAAGGAGGCCAGCGAGACCTTGCCGATCGATTCGATCGCGTCGGCGAAGATCTCCTGCTTTTCTTGCGCAACGGCGAAACCTGCAAGGAACGCGGCGAACACGAGGTTGACCTCGAGCGTCCCGGCGATTACGCAGAACGCCAGCAACAGTACGATGGAGTACCCAATGGGCGACTGCTGCGCAAAAATGTTCCAGCGAGCCTCGTTGAGGCGCCTGACGGCGCGTGGGATAACCGTGAGCCCGAGAACGAAGAAGGCCACTGTCAAGAATAGGTGCCAGGACATCTGCCATGGATGCAGCGCCGCTGTGCCTGCGGCTGCTGTCGCGACAGCGAGTGCGCACCACAGAACGATGTCCTCCAGCACAGCGACGCCAATGACGAGCCGCGCAAACCGCGTGTGCAGGATTTGATGGTCGGTGAAGATTTTTGATACCACCGGCACTGAAGTGACCGCGATGCTGGCCGCGAGAATGATGCTGAGCGACACGGGATTACCGTTCGGGCCGGCCAGGCTGGGACGAATCAGAGTAGGCCCCAGGGTCAGCCCGAGTACGAACGGGATGCCGGTGCCCACGATGATGAGCCAGCTCACGGTGCGCCGCTCTCCCCGGCCGAAGAGCTGCTTCATCTCGGCTCCGGAGATGAACATCAGCAGTAACAGGCCAAGCCAATACACAAAGTCCAGGACGTTCCGGATGTCCTGATGCAGGGCATTGTGAATGAACGGCAGCCGGCCGAGCAGCGCCGGTCCGAGCACGACGCCGGCCAGAATTTCCCCAACAACTTTGGGTTGGCGCAGCTTCACGAATAGATAGCCCACCAAATGGGCCAGGCCAGTAAGCAGAAGCAGGATGAGGAAAACCGCGGTCAATTCTTCGTTCGACATGAGCTTGTCCCGACGCTGGTGGAGTTCAGGTGACGATCCATCGCGGATCCTAAGCGGCGACGACGCGCATTTGTCGCACTTCGCCGAACCGGCAGCCACGCTGACCCACTACGCGCGACATCGAGGCCATCGATTCCGAGTTGCGGTTGGTCGCGGCTCTTCGCCGTGCGGCTCGGGAGCGGGGTGGGCCGCTGCCGTCGATAGCCGTGGCGAATGCGCTGCTGAATGAACGCCGCGAGTTGCGCTCACATAAGCGGGGCCCCGGGTTCAGCCAGTTCAGCGAATTGTCGGTAAGTCCCCCGGGCTGCGTGACTCTGGAGTTCCGCCATACGCTGCGTAGTGCACCGGCAAACGAAGGGAATCGACCAGTGGCGCAACACGACTATCGCGAGTTGGTCGCGATTTTCGCCGGCGGGGCGCTGGGTACGCTGGCCCGTGCCGGCCTGAGCACTCTCACCGTCGATGAGCCGGGGAGCTGGCCATGGCCGATATTCACCGTCAACATCGTGGGCGCATTCCTGGTGGGTTACTTCAATACCCGACTGTTGGAGCGGTTGCCGTTGTCGAGTTATCGGCGTCCCCTGCTCGGCACCGGGTTGTGTGGCGGATTAACCAGTTTCTCGACGATGCAGGTCGAGATACTAGAGATGATCGAAGATCGCCGTTGGGACCTGGCCATCGGCTACACCGTCTCCAGCATCGTGCTGGGGTTGTTGGCGGTACACCTGGCCACCGCGTTGGTCCGCCGGGTGCGGGTGCGCGGATGATGGGCGCCGCGGCTACGCCGGTCTTTGTCTGGGCCGGCGTCGTGCTGGTTGGTGGCGTCGGCTCGGTGGTGCGTTTTCTGGTGGACCGCGCGGTGTCCCGCCGGGTGGCGCGGCCGTTTCCGTTCGGCACGTTGGGGGTCAATATCAGCGGGGCCGCGCTGCTGGGGTTCTTCGTCGGCCAGTTTAGCGAGCATGCGGCCCTGCTTGCCGACACCGCGTTCATCGGCGCCTACACCACCTTCTCCACCTGGATGCTGGAAACTCAGCGGCTCGGCGAGGAGCGCCGGACGTGGGCTGCGGGCGCGAACATTGTGGTCACCGTCGTGCTAGGCACGGCCGCGGCATTGCTCGGACACTGGATTGCAGACCTGGTATGAATCAGCCCTGCTTGAAGTTGACCGCGTACTTTGGCGAGCGCCAACGCGTCCTCGGCGATGGCTCGCGGTTCCTGGCCGACGCGATGTTCGATTTATTCGGCGCCAGCGATGTCGCGACAAGCGTCATGCTGCGCGGTATCGCCAGTTTCGGGCCGAGTCACGAGCTGCGCTCCGACGTCTCGTTGAGCCTGTCCGAGGATCCGGCGGTGGCGATCGCCGCGGTCGACGTCGATGCGAAGATCCGTTCACTCGTCGACGAGGTGGACGCGATGACCGGCCGCGGGTTGGTGACGCTGGAGCGGGCGAGGCTGGTCACCCGGCAAATGGGCACCGACGCGCTTCGTGACTTCGACAGTCACAACGGTGACGCCGCGAAGCTCACCGTTTATGTGGGCCGCCAGGAGCGCGTCGCCGGTGAATCGGCCCAATACGCGATATGTGACCTGCTGTATCGGCACGAATTTGCCGGTGCCATAGTGCTTCTCGGCGTCGACGGCACAGCGCATGGCGAGCGTTACCGGGCTCGCTTTTTCGGCCGCAACGTCAATGTTCCGCTGATGATCATCGCCATCGGCTCGACTGAGCAAGTTTCAGCCGCCGCAACGGAATTGGCCGCCACGGTGCCCAACCCGTTGCTGACCGTCGAACGAGTGCGACTGTGCAAACGCGACGGTGACCTGTTCGCGCATCCTCAAGAGCTGGCGGCGACCGATGAAGATGGACGCACCCTGTGGCAGAAGCTGATGGTGTACACCACCGAAGCCACCACACAAGATGGGCTGCCGATCCACCGCGCGCTGGTCCAACGACTGCTGCATTCCGGGACCGCTCGCGGGGCGACCGTGCTGCGCGGCATCTGGGGCTTTAACGGAGACCACAAACCGCACGGGGACAAGCTATTTCAGCTGGGGCGTCAGGTGCCGGTTACAACGATCATCGTCGACACCCCGGAATCCATCGCGCGCAGTTTCGATATCGTCGACGAGCTGACGACCCGCCACGGGCTGGTGACCAGTGAGATGGTTCCGGCGGTGCTGTCGCTCGACGGGTCACAACGGCCCGGTGAAACCCCGCTCGCACACTACGACTACTGACGCTCGCGCGGCCGGCATAGCCACCGATTACTCTCTGCCGTTTTTGGTGTTCCCCCCGAGACGTTCAACACGTTCCAGAAGATCGACAAGTCGCTCACCATCATTCGATCGTTGGTCTACAGTACCCAAACGGGGTGGGTGTGGGGTAGGACAAGTGTGGTGGGCCCGGGAGTTGCTGAGGGTAAGGGCGCCGGCGTCACGCTGGACGAAACGGCCGTCACCAAGGCAAGCGCCGACGCACCGCCGCACCAGGCGAGCGAGCGCCTGCCTTTGTGATTCGTCACAGCTGCCTGTAATACGAGAGTCGCCCAGCGGCCCGCTGAGCAGCCGGGCAATCAGGTCTCGCGGAGCCGGGGCACGTCGTCGGGCGTGCGGGGCAATGCGTAGAGCGCCATCCGTCGATTCGACATGTCGTGTTCACCGAGAAATACACAGCCGCCGCGTTCACAGAACCGGCGCGCCAAGACGTTACGGTGGTCGGGATCGAACATGATTCGGCGACATCGCGGATCAAGATCGAACACGCTGACCAGCAAGTGTGGCAGCAGGTGACTGATGTGCCCCTGTTGGACGTAGCCCACATCGGCGATCGCGACGTGCGCACCCAAGTCGTAGGGGTCATACTCATATCGCGTGGCGATGGAATCCTTTGCCGCCCTATACAATTCGATGTATCCGCGGTCCACCCCGTCTAGGCTGCCGATGAACGGGCGGGAATAGCTGCTCTCGATTTGTGCACGCAGGTAACGACGCCAGCGCTCCGCCGGCCAGGCGGACTCCCACGACTCGGCCAAGTGGGGCCGGTTCATCCACTCCGACATCATCTCGGCATCGAAGTCCGGGTCCGCGAGACGCAAACCATACGGCTCGGGCAGTTCCGGTATGGGTGGCGGCGGGATGTCACGGACCTCGTCAGGGATATCGGTCAGTTCCCGATGTAGTAAGGGTTGGGCGTCAGTCATCAACGGGCGAGCCTACCCAAGCCGTTGCTGCGCTACGGCAGCGCGGTCATCCAGCGGTCTGCCAATGCCGAAACCCAGTCGGCCGCCGCCTCGGGCCGGTCGGGGGGTGCTTCGACCAGGACCAATTCGTCAACGCCCAGCGTGGCAAGCGCGTCCAGATCGCTCGGGCTCGGATTGCCCAGCGCCACCGATAGCCGCAACTGAGCAGGGTTACGCCCGGACTCCTCGCACAGCTGCTCCAGCTTGGCGACCCGCTCGCGCACCGCCGCAACGCCCTCGAGGTTGAACCCGTACCAGCCGTCCGCCCACGCCGCCACGCGGCGCAGTGCGGGATCACTGTTGCCCCCGGCGACAACCGGGATGCGACGATCGCGCACGGGTTTGGGGTTGACCCTGATCGCATCGAAGCCGACGAACTTCCCGTCGAACGAGGCGACGTCATCACGCCACAACGCGCGCATCGCGGCGACGTATTCGGCGGTGCGGGCCGCACGATGCTCGAACGGCACCCCGAGCGCGGCGAACTCCTCCCTGGACCACCCGATGCCCACGCCAAGTGTCAGCCGCCCACCGCTCAACCGGTCAAGGCTCGCCGCCTGCTTGGCCACCACCACCGGGTTGTGCTCGGGCAGCAGCAGCACACCCGTCGCGACGCCGATCCGCGACGAGGCGGCGGCGGCGAAGCCCAGCGCGATCATCGGATCAAGCCAATCCGCCTGTGCCGGAACGGCGATGACGCCGTCGGCGGAATAGGGGTAGCGCGACTCCGATCGGTCCACCATCACCACGTGTTCACCTGCCCACAGGGTGGCGAAGCCGCAGCTGTCAGCGGCCGACGCGACGGCGTCGATCACCCCGCGGTCGGCGCCGGCACCGATTCCCAGGGCATGCAATCCCAACCGCATCGCACGATCGTCTCACGCCGTTCAGCGGCCGTTGAAGAGCTTCGCCAGGACCGCCGCATGACTGCCCTCCACCTCGCGGGTGGCGGTCACCAGGGTCACGGTGCCGCGCTTGGTCAGGTCGCGAAGCGCGTCGAGCGCGGAGCTGTCGTCGTGCAGCTCCTGTTGATAGCGGGACACGAATTCGTCGAACCGTTCCGGCCGGTGGTCGTACCACTTGCGCAGTTCCGTCGATGGCGCGACGTCCTTGCGCCAGATGCCCACCCGAGGGTCGTCTTTGCGGACTCCTCGCGGCCAGATGCGATCCACCAGCACCCGCTGCCCATCGTCAGGGGTGACGTCGTCGTAGAGCCGCGCCACCCGGACCCGCTTCCCGGTACTCACACGGCCAGGGTAGCGACATCCATGTCGGTCCATCTCTGTATCATCGAATGTATGTTCGAAACAATGGCGGCTCTCGACCCGTCGGCTGACGAATCGGCGTTGATCGAGCGCATCGCCGAGCTGGAGAGAGTCAAATCCGCGGCGGCAGCCGGCCAGGCTCGAGCGGCGGCAGCCCTGGACACGGCACGTCGAGCCGCCGAAGCGGCCGCCGGTGTTCCCGCCGCGCGGCGCGGACGTGGCGTGGCCGGGGAGATCGCGCTGGCACGACGGGACGCACCGACCCGGGGCGGCCGGCATCTGGGATTTGCGAAAGCCCTGGTACACGAGATGCCGCACACGCTGGCAGCGCTCGAACGCGGGGCGTTGTCGGAGTGGCGGGCCACCCTGATCGTGCGCGAGAGCGCATGCCTGGACGTCGAGGACCGCCGCACGCTGGATGCCGAACTGTGTGCCGACCGGGCCAGCCTGGACGGAATGGGTGATGCGCGTGTGGCCGCCGCCGCCAAGGCGACCGCCTACCGCCTGGATCCGCACGCCGTGGTTGAGCGGGCGGCCAAGGCCGAGGATGAACGCACCGTCACCATTCGGCCGGCACCCGACACCATGACGTATCTGACCGCGTTGTTGCCGGTAGCCCAGGGGGTTTCGGTGTACGCGGCGCTACGCCGCGAGGCAGACGCACGCTGCGACGGGCGCTCACGCGGACAGGTGATGGCCGACACCTTGGTCGAACGGGTCACCGGGCGCGCGGCGACGGTCCCGACTCCGATCGCGGTCAACCTGGTCCTGTCGGATGAAACGCTGCTGGGCGGTGACAACGCGCCGGCTGATATCTGCGGCTATGGTCCGATCCCCGCGGCCGTCGCCCGCGCAATGGTCTCCAGCGCTCTCGCCGATCGACGCTCCCGGGCCACGCTGCGCAGGCTTTACGCCCATCCTCGGGCCGGGTCGCTGGTAGCGCTGGAGTCACGGGCGCGGCTTTTTCCGCGCGGTCTGGCCGCCTTCATCGAGCTGCGGGATCGACGTTGTCGTACTCCCTACTGCGACGCGCCGATCCGACACCGCGACCACGCCCAACCATGGGCGGACGGCGGCCCCACCACCGCGGGCAACGGTCTGGGCCTGTGCGAGTGCTGTAACTACACGAAAGAAAGTGCCCGCTGGCGGGTCAGCGCGAGCATCGACGAAACCCATACTCACACAGCGGAATTCACTACACCAACGGGTAAAACGTACCGATCGGCGGCCCCACCGCGCGCACCCACGATCACAATCAGCGACCTCGAAGTCCGAATCGGCATCGCGCTGGCGCGATACGCCGCCTAGGTCAGCTCCCCTGGCCGCCGAGGTGCTCGAGATCGATGACTTCACCGCGGTTGATGCTCACCCAATCGCGCCCTTGCAGGTAGGGGCGCAAGCGCCGGCCGATCAGTTCGACATCGGCCGGCGCTTTGGGCCGCTGCAATTCGTAGACGTGCGGCAGCTCGGCGATGCCGCTCACTACGCTCCACAGTTTCAGGGAGTCAGACCCGGTCGGCGGGTCGACCAAAACCGGTCCAAACAGGCACTGCCCGGACAGAAACAGCGTTGGCACGCCGTATCCGCCCGCATCGACGACCCGTTGATGGTCGGCACGAACCTCGTCGTGAGTCGTCGGGTCGTCCAGCGCCGCATCGAGAATCGTCGAATCGACGCCGATATCGTCCAGCAGCCGCCGCGCAATCACCGGATCGTGCGGTTTACCGCCGGCGGCGTGCAGTTCGTATCCGATCGCCGAATACCACCGGTCCAGCAACACCATGTCAGTCCGACGCAGCAGTGCACCGATCCGCATCAACGACCATCCGTAGGACCACTCGCGCTCCCACGGATGCTGCTTGCCCTCCGAGCGGTTGATCTCCTCGAGGCTGAAGAATCGCCAATTGACCGTCAGCCCGACCTGCTCACGAACGTCGCGGATCCACAAGGAGGTCTGGTAGGCGAACGGGCACATCGGGTCGAAGTGAAAATCCACGGCGGTGTACATCTGAATTCCGTTCAGTAGTGATACGTGTCCGACGGGGCGGGCGAGTGCACCCGTTCGTCCTCGAAGTCGGTCACTTGGATGCCATACGCACGCGCCAACTCGAGGATCTTGGTGGCCCGGGCGATGCGCGGCAGGTCCGAACCGTTACGGATCTCTCCCCCGTCGCGTTCAAACTCGGCGAAAAACTCTTTCGCCCAGTTGATTTCGTCCTGCGAGGGGGACAGTCCCTCATTCACCACCGCGCATTGGTCCGGCGAGAGACAGATCTTGCCGGTCATCCCGAATTCGACGGAGACGGCCGTGGCCTCACCGAGCTTCAACGCGTTGGAGCCAATGGTCGGCCCGTCGATCGCACTCGGCAGGTTGGCCGCCCTGGCGGCGATGGTGAAACGCGACCGGGCGTAGGCCAGGGTGGTCGGGTCTTCTCCAAAACCGGTGTCACGCCGGAAATCACCGATGCCGAACGCGAGTCGGAAGGTGCCCTTGGCCGAGGCGATCTCGGTGATGCGCTCCAGGCCCCGCGCCGTTTCGACCAGCGCCACGATCGGCACGTCGGGTAATCGCTTCGCGGTCTCCGTGACGTGATCCACCGATTCGACCATCGCCAACATCACCCCGCCGACCCGGGTGCCCGACAGCGCGGCCAAATCGTCCGCCCACCATGGGGTGCCGAAGCCATTGATGCGGACCCAGTCGGTGTTTTCGGCGCTGAGCCAGCGCACCACGTTGTCGCGCGCCGCGTCCTTGTTCTTCGGTGCCACCGCATCCTCGATGTCGAGAACAACGATGTCGGCGCGAGAGTGCGCCGCGGACTGGAATCGGTCGGCTTGTGCGCCGTTGACCAACAGCCAACTTCGGGCCAGCACCGGATCGATGCGTGAACCGACATCGGCGGGGTCCGCCTCGTGGTTGACCTCATAACTTGACTGATCTGTCGCCATCTTCGTTCCGCCGTCTATCGAAATCGTGACCTCGCAAAACTGGTGACACCGGATCCTACGGCAGCGCGGCCATTTGCCAACTCGGGTACGACGGACGGCACTATCCGTAGTCTGGGTGAAGTGAGCGTTGTACCGGATGCCACCTTTGCCCTTGAACACCGCTTCGCCAGCGAGTTGCCGGAGATGGCTGTCCGCTGGCAGGCGGAGACACCATCCGACTTGCGGTTGCTCGCGCTCAACGAGCGGCTGGCCACGGAGCTTGGCCTCGATGCCGGCTGGCTGCGCAACTCCGACGGGCTGCGTTTTTTGGTCGGCAACTTGGTGCCCAGCGGCGCCGTTCCGGTGGCTCAGGCCTACGCCGGGCATCAATTCGGCAATTTCGTCCCCCGGTTGGGCGACGGGCGCGCACTGTTGCTGGGCGAGCTCGTCGACGACGAGGGACGCATGCGCGACATCCACTTCAAAGGCTCCGGCCCCACACCGTTCGCACGCGGCGGTGACGGCCTGGCGGCGGTGGGACCGATGCTTCGCGAACACATTGTCGGCGAGGCGATGCACGCCCTGGGTGTCCCGACGACACGATCCTTGGCCGTGGTGGGTACCGGGCGCACAGTGCGGCGCGACACGCTCCTGCCGGGCGCCGTACTCGCCCGCGTCGCCAGCAGTCACCTGCGCGTCGGGAGCTTCCAATACGCCGCGTCCACCGGCAACCTGGATCTGCTGCGGCGCTTGGCTGACCACGCGATCGCCCGCCACCACCCCAGCGCCGCCAAAGCCGAACGTCCGTACCTGGCGCTGTTCGAAGCGGTGGCCGCCGTCCAGGCAGCGCTGGTGGCCCAATGGATGCTGATCGGGTTCGTCCACGGGGTGATGAACACCGACAACGTGACGATCTCCGGCGAAACCATCGACTACGGACCATGCGCGTTCATGGAGGCCTACGACCCAGACACGGTCTTCAGTTCGATCGACGCCTGGGGCCGCTACGCCTACGGCAACCAGCCGGTCATCGCCGGATGGAACCTCGCCCGGTTCGCTGGGGCACTTCTACCATTGCTGTCCGACGACGTCGAGGAGGGGGTCGCGCTCGCGGAAGAGTCGTTTGGCGTGTTCCGCGCCCGGTACGACGACGTGTGGTCGTCCGGCATGCGAGCCAAACTTGGTCTGCCCGCGGACCTCGAAGCCGAGGCCGTCACGCCATTGGTCGACGAGTTGCTCCCCCTGCTGAAGGAGAGCCACGTCGATTACACCTCGTTCTTCCGCCACCTCGGCCACGCCGCGCGAGGCGACGTGGAACGCGGTGCAGCCGCGCGCGGAATGTTCATCGATGCCGCGGGCTTCGACGACTGGGTGTCGCGCTGGCGCCCCCTGGGTCCGGATGCCGAATTGATGGACCGGACCAACCCGGTCTACATTCCGCGCAACCATCTCGTCGAGGAGGCTCTGACCGCGGCGACGGCGGGCGACCTGGATCCGTTTGAACGCCTCCTCGCCGCCGTGTCCGCCCCGTACGACGAACGACCCGGTCTCGAGCGCTACTCCAGTCCCGCGCCGCCGGATTTCGGCGACTACCAAACCTTCTGCGGCACTTAAGTTTTAGGCCACTTTTGCGAACTCGGCTTGCAGCTCGTCGAGACGTCGAAGCGTCTCGTCGCGAGGCTCGGTCGGCAGCTCCACCAGCAGATGCTCGATGCCGAGTTCACGGTAGCGTTCAACCTCTTTCGCCGTCTGCTCCCCCATATGGGTACCGATCACCGGCACGTCGGGGCCGGCGACCGCGCGTAGTTCCTCGAGCTGGCCCGACAGAACATCGGCCGAGGGGGTGATGGGGAGCCAACCGGCCTTCAGCCGGGCAATGCGCTTAAAGCCCGCCGGCCCGCTACCCAGATACAGCGGCGGGTACGGTTTCGTCACCGGCTTCGGCCAAGCTGTAAATCGGGTCGAAATCCACGAATTCGCCATGGAATTCGGCCGTCTCCTGCGTCCAGATCTCGATCATCGCGCGCAGCCGCTCGTCGACCACGCGTCCGCGCACCGCGGGATCGACACCGTGGTTGGCGATTTCTTCACGCAACCAGCCCACGCCCACGCCGAAGCGAAATCGCCCCTGCGACACCAGATCCAGCGACACCACCTCTTTTGCCGTCAGGATGGGATCGCGCTGCGGGACCAACGCGATGCCGGTGCCCACCACCAAGGCCTTCGTGGCGACCGCGGCCGCCGTCAGCGCCACAAACGGATCCATGGTGCGGTAGTACTTGCGTGGAATCGGGCCGCCACTCGGATATGGGGTCTGTGCATCCACCGGAATGTGCGAATGCTCGGCGAGAAACAACGACTCAAAACCCCGCTGCTCGAGTGCCACGCCGAGTTCGGCTGGGCCAATTCCCTCATCGGTAACGAAATTCAGAACACCGAACCGCATAATCGCTCCCATCGTCACAGTCTGACGATCACAGCCACCGGCAGCGCGGGCTTATTCCGGCGGTTGCTTGGCGGCGATCGGTAGCGGGGACCAAACGCGCCATCCCGCGCAGGATCCACGGTGTGCGCTTCGCCGGTGGGCGCTGTCGCCAGCTCCGCCGGCACGGATCTGCCAGGCGCCAGCAAATCGCCTCAGGGTGGTGGCGCTTCGCCTGCCCCGGTCGTCCGGCGCGCCGCGCCCCAGAGCCCGACACCGACGCCGACGACGGCGCCGCCCAGGCCGATGAGCCGCTGTGAGCGCTTCAACTCGTGGTGGACGCTTATCCCACCGAGCAGATCGGCCGCGTCGGCGCCGGCGGACGCGAGGAACCAGCCGCGGGTGTTTTTGCCGCGCAGCGCTGCCGTCGCGAGCAGCCCACCGATCAATGCGTCGCGATAGCCCATCGACCGGAGCAGCAATCGCGCCGTCGCTGGCGGCTCGTCCGGGTCGCCCCAGAACCGGTTCGCGGTGAGGGGCTCGGCGAGGAACCAGACGCCCGAGGCGAGTCGGATGCTGCCCGCAAGGAGCGCGGCACGGTCGATCGACATGGATTGCAGCCTAACGTGAACGCCCGGTACGCCGGCTTCGCCGGTCCACTAGCCGGCCGGGCATGCGTCGGCGATCTGTATCGAAGCCGGCCACAGCGCCATGGTTAATCCGAAGGCCACGGCGTCGGCGCCCACAGGCAGGACCTTTTCGAGCCGCGCCTGAATGCGCTGCGTCTGGTCGGCGTGAAAGGGCGCCCACACGAAGCCAATAGCCAAGTACGGAATCGCCAGCCACAGCCCCAGCTCGATCAATGTCCCGACGCTGACCTGGTGCCGCAGCACTCGCCGAAGCCCATCCATCGCGCGCTCGATTCGGCCCGGAGAACCGTCCCCGATATCCATTCGTACATCATCGTCCTGAAAGGCCAAGGTCAGCGCGCCCTGCGGCTAGCATGTCGAAACGAGAGTGAAGGCGCTTTTCGTGAAGGACACCCGATGCTCACCAAGCTCCGTCAGGTGCTCAACTACCAGTTGACCATCGCCGAATTGATGGGCATCGCCGTCATACTCGGCACCCCGTATCTGATAGTCGGGCTTATCTGGGCGTGCACCCACACCGAGCACCTGCGCCAGATGCACGGCGCCGACCTGGTCGTGTCGTTCCTGGGCTCAATCGTGTCCTGGCCGGTGCTGCTGTTCTCCAATGTCTGCATGACCTGAGGCCGATGGCTACGATGGCCCTCATGGCCGAGCCGGTCCCGGCTGCCGATGAAACGGTCGCACTCAACGGTGGTGAGACCGTTGCTGCGCCCCAATCCGCGGCTCCCGATGCAGGTGATCTCGCGTGGTCGGGCGACGATGGCGATGGCATCCAGAACGAACCGACCGCCGAGCGCCAATCATGGCGCGCAACTTGGCGCAAAGCCGGTGCGCTACTCATGGGCGGTCTCGCGCTCGCGGGGGCGATCGTCCTGGCCTTTTGGGTGCTAAGCCCGGGTATCAAGGCCGTGCAGCCGTCGCCGACCGCATCGCCCCCGCCCGCTTCAACCGCACCGGCCACCGCCGCGGCGCCAACCGCCGTCCCACCGTCAATCGTCTCGACACCGGATCAGGACAATAAGTACGTCAAGGCGCTCAACGACCGGGGCATCTCGTTCGCCAATCCCGACGCCGCCATCTACAACGGCAAGATGGTATGCGACAACATCACTCGAGGGATGACAGTGCCACAGATCGTCGCGGCGTTCCGCACCAGCAACCCGGCACTGGCCGGCGATGCCGATGCCTATGTGGCCATCTCGGTGCACGCATACTGCCCGCAAAACAACGGCCTGGTGAGCGGAAGCTCGTAAGCTACGAGCTCCGCCGCGCCGCCACAGCAGCTGGGCGATAGCCATAGCGGTCAATGACTTCGCCCCAGCGCTCAGTGACGATCGCGCGCTCTTCGGGCGTCAGTTCGTAGGTGTTCGTTGCGTAATCCACGTGGTCGGCAAAGTACCGCCGCAGACGCGGCAGATACCGCTCGAAGTCGCCCAGTCCCAGGTGCTCGTACAGGCCGCGCAGCTCCCCTTCGGGATCACTGATCAGGTCCTCATAGCGCAATTCGTAGAAGCGCGACGGATCAACGAGTTCGCGCCCTTCGTCCAACTTTCGATAGAGGTCGACGTAGGTAGACAGAACCTTTTCGTCCAGTCCCTCGAACGTCGGGCGTTGCAGGCCGTGTATGCGCTGCAACACTTTATGAAGATGAATAGTCGATGGATAAACGCGGTAAGGATCTCGGACGATGTGTATGAACTTCGCTTGCGGAAATATGTCCAGCAGAACCTTGATTCGGAAACTATGCGTCGGGCTTTTCAGGACCACCGCCTTGCGACGGCGGAAGTACAGCTGTTGAACGAACCGCAAAAGCGTCTGTTTCCACGCTTCCAGTTCTCGCGATGTCAACTGCTCCAAATCCAGATACCGCTCATATCGAGGCGGCCGGTTCGGGAACGCGATGAACAGGTACGGCGATGGCTGCCCCTGCATGCACCAGATGAACTCGTCTTCCTGGGGATGATGCAAGCTCGAATCCATGTTGTCCATGGGCCGATGCTTCGGCACCATGAAACCCGCACACCAAGCAAACCGGTCGGTCAGCAGAAAATGGTGCGGCGCAACGCATTCGTAACCCGTGGGACCGGTGTGGCGATCGTCGAGGACCAACAGTTCGTGCAGCAACGTGGTGCCGGTACGCCAGTGCCCAACGATGAAGATCGGCTGATCGGCGACCACCGTATTGGCCACTCGCCTGCCGAGCAAGATCCGCTGACACAACCCCAGAAAGGAATTGACGACGCTGACAAACGTGTAAAGGACGGCGAAGTGCCAGCGGCTCCAGTGCACGGCGAAACGGTTATCGATCAGCAGGCGCGTCCAGGCGGAGAAGTTGCAACCGATCCAGACGGGTGCCGCCCACTCGCGCCACCGGGAAAATCGCGATTTCGAACGGCCGGCTTTCATCACACGCGGGACAAACTCTATGCGGCTTCGCGGGGACTAACCGCGACCCGCAGCCGGGTCAGCCCGCGAAGGTTGGCGTTCGTCGTCCACGTCGGCGGTTCGACCACCTCTATGCGGTCAATGTTGGCGACGATCTCGCGCAGGACCGCCTGCCCCTCCATCCGCGCCAGCTGGGTGCCGGGACACGAGTGGATGCCGGAGCCGAACGCGAGATGTCCGGGGTTGCGGTCGGCGCGAAAGACGTCCGGGTGGTCGAATTGACGCGGGTCGCGATTCGCCGCACCCCACGCCAGCAGCACGCGGGAGCCTGCCGGGATGACGGCCTGGCCAACGTGATAGTCGGCGCGCGCTGTACGGCAGATGTTTTGGATTGGAGAAGCAAAACGAAGTTGCTCCTCGATCGCCGACGGGATCAGATCCGGCCGCTGCGCAAGGAGCCTGAGCTGGTCCGGATGGTCGGCCAGCGTGAGAAACAAGGTGCTGATCATGTTTGCCGTGGTCTCATAGCCGGCAACCAGCAGCAACACCGCGAAGAAGAACAATTCGTCATCGCTGAGCCGGCCATGCTCGGCATGCGCGGCGAGCTTGCCGAGAACGGTGCCGTCTCGCAGCAACCCGTTGTCGCGCCTCTGAGTGAAGAGCGCACACAATCGCCGAGATCCGGTGAAGCCCTGCACAAGCGAAACCAGCCCCGACACGGACAGGTTGACATCGGTGATGCGAACCGCCTGGTTGGACAGGCGGCAGAAGAGGGCCTGGTCCGGACCCGCGATGCCGAGAACATCGGTGATGGTGCGCATCGGCATCGGTGCGGCCACGGTGGAGACGACGTCCGCGGCCGTCTGTGTCAGTAGCCCCCCGATCAGCTCTTGGGCAAGTTGGTCGACCATCGGACGCCAGGACTCCAGCACGCCGCGTGTCATACCCGACGCCAGTTGCTTGCGCATCCGCGTGTGCGCAGGCGGATCGGACGTGGGGAGGACGGGTAGCCACCCCCGCGAAAGGGTGACTCCACGGGCGCTGGACAACACGTCGTGGTTACGCGCAGCCTCGCGGACATCGGCGAATCTGCTCAAGATGTAGACGTCGCGCTTGGGGTTGTACTGCACCCGCTTGCCCGCCAAAAGCTCCCGGTAGTGTGGGTACGGATCGCGGGCTATCGTGGGGTCAAAAGGATCAAAATCGGTAGTCTGCACATGCTTTGGGTCATGGTTGCCGACCAGCTTCGACCGCGCTCTCCTGGCGACGTTGAGTGCGAGCGCCTTGGCCAGTGACGGCCCGTAGGTTCGGGCGATCCGCGCGTCGCGCGTCATGGTTGCGGTACGAATACCAGCGGGCGTGCGCCGACTCGCCCGATTGCCGGTCAGCGCGGTCGCGTCTTTCGCGTCCGGCGCAGGGTAGGAGGCGCCGTGGCCGAAGGGACACACGCCCGGTGGCGTCGAACCCCGCGGTGCTTCGGCACCCGGTAGGGTCGCCGTCATCGGCCCCCCCGATCTAGGCGGTCAAGATTTCGGATCAGTGCAAGGGTAACTGCATCGTGATGTCCGCGCAGGTCGACAATATAATTTGAGAGATCATCGAAGCGGCCTGCGCGGTTTCCAGCCGCACCAACCCATTCAGCGGGCGTCAATCCGACCTACTGGCGGCGGCTTCGCTGGTACCCAATTCGCACAGGTAAGAGGCATTTTCACCACGTCAGCGAACGGTCGGGTACCCGCCAGAATTTGTGTTGCTGTGCGGCGGTCGGAAATCATGAAAGCTAGGTGTGGAACAGCTGGACAACTCCTGCGAGAGGCGACGTGTGTGAACCGGTTTCGAGTCGGCCTGGGCACTCCGCTCCCCAATTCTCGGTATTCCGCCACCCTGCTCCCCCGTGCCAACGTGCGGATGGCCACGGCCAGCGGAGTCGACTCCTACTGGGTTGCCGATCACCTGAATTCGCTGTTTCCACGCTCGATCGCCACGCCGGGCTACCTCGGTGTCAGCAAAGTCGTCCCGAAGGTCGACGCTCAGCTCGAACCGTGGACAATGCTGGGGTATCTTGCCGCCCGCAACCGCTTTGGGCGGCTGCGGCTAGGTGTCGGCGTCACGGACGCCAGTCGACGTCATCCGGCGATCACGGCCCAGGCCGCGGCCACGTTGCAGCTCATCACCCGCGGTCGCGCCATGCTCGGCATCGGCGTCGGAGAGCGGGAGGGCAACGAGCCCTACGGCGTGGACTGGAGCAAACCCGTGGCACGCTTCGAAGAGGCGATCGCCACGATCCGCGCGCTGTGGAACTCCGGTGGCGAACTCGTCTCGCGCGAGTCGCCGTACTTTCCGTTGCGAGACGCGGTGTTTGACCTGCCACCCTACCGTGGCAAATGGCCCGAGATATGGATCGCCGCAAGGGGCCCGCGGATGCTGCGAGCCACTGGGCGCTACGCCGACGCGTGGTTCCCGGGGCTGGGCACGCGACCCAAAGACTACGCATCCGGTCTTCAAGCAGTGCAAACGGCGGCGTCCGACTCCGGGCGCGACCCTAGTTCGATCACGCCGGCGCTGTGGATCTTTGTCGTCACCGGGCGAAGCCGCAACGACGTCGAGGAGACCCTGAGCTCTGATGCGGCAAAAGCCTTCGCGCTCAATGTTCCGGGCGAGGTGTGGGCCGACCATGGCATGCAACATCCGCTGGGACCCGACTTCGCCGGCGCGCAGGACCTGGTCCCGCAAACATGGGACGAGCAGACAGTACTGTCCTACATCAAAGACGTCCCGGTATCGCTGCTCAAAGACGCGCTCATTGCCGGGACGCCCGACGAGGTCATCGATCAGGCCGCGCACTGGCGCGACCACGGCGTGGGTTATCTGGTTGTGAGCAATAGCAGCGTCCTGCAGCCGACCCTGCGGAAAAGCCTCACGTCCATCCCACCGTTCTTCAAGGTTCTGCGCGGGCTCAAGAAACTGTGAAAGCGCTGAAGGTTTCAACGATGACCGGCTTAGCAGGCCGTCGAACACGCTTGTCTACCAGGCAATTCGGGATCCGAACAGAGCCGAGCTACTGGGCACGTGGGTAAGGACCGAATCGGCACCGCGGAAACCGACGCCGCACTACTCTCACTGTGATGCCGATCTTGGCGGCGCCGGGAGGGCCGTCGTGGAGTCGCCAACGGCGAGTAGCTGGTTCGCGCAGCGAACAGCTCCTTCCCTCACACCGAACCGTCGAAGGGAGCTACCCATGACCCCGACAGCTTTGCTTAAATCAGCCGTGATCGCGTCACTGGCCACGCTGGCGTGGCCAGCACCGTCGGCGCACGCCGACCCCGACCCCTTCACCATCAGCATCCACCTGACCACCCTGAATCAGACACGCGTACCGTACGACAACCCGGGGAGAATGGTTGACATCGGAAACACCGTTTGCCAGCAAGCGCGCGACGGTGTCCCCTTTGACACCATTGGCCAGAACGTTGCGAGCAGCGGCTACGCGTTCGTACAGGCCGGCTACATCATGGGCGCCGCCGTCGCGACGTTCTGTCCCGATATGCAGCCCGCCATGGACCGCTGGAGCAACGGCTAAGGGAACCGTCGCACCTCGGCATCACTTCATGACATAAGGGAACTGCGGGTGCGGGTAAACGCCGTGTAGGTCACGGTATGAAGGTGGCTGACGCCCTTCCTCGTCCGTAATCCCGTACTTGAGGGCTAGTTCGGCGCCAATGAGCGTCTGACCGCTGAGGTCCGCGAGGTCCGGGTCGTCGTGCAGCCTCGAGATGACGTGGCCCGTGAGTTCCGGGGTCTCAGCGGTGTCGAGGATGTGGCCAAGTTTTCCCGGATTGCTTGCAACGATTTCGCGCACGCGCTGCGTGAGCAGCGAACCCATCCAGATCGACACGGCGGCGATGCCAGTGTCTTTGAGGTCCACCGACATGTCCGCGGCCATTTTGTCGACGCCCGCCTTCGGGACACCGTAGGCGGGGCCGAACGCATAATGCACCCCTCCCGAGGACGACGTGAAGACGACAAGGCCCTTGCGGTGCGGCAACATCAAGGGCACCGCGAAGACGGTGGCAACGTAGCCGCTGCGCAGCCCGACGTTGAGTGTGTCGATGACATTGAGGGGTTCTTCCCAGAACCTTGTCCGTCCCATCATCTCGTCGCGGATGATCGCGGCATTGTTGACCAGCACGTCGATCTTGCCGCTCTCACGGCCGACCCGTTCAAAAAAGCCCTTCACCTGCTCGTCGTCAGCGTGATCGACACGGACCGCAATTCCCTTGCCGCCCAGCGCAGTTACCTGTTCCGCGGTTTCCTGGATCGTGCCGGAAAGTGCGGATTCCCCAGGCTTTTCGGTGCGCCCGGTGAGGTACACGGTGTACCCGTGGCTGCCAAGCGCGCGTGCGATACCCGCCCCGGCCCCTCTACTGGCGCCCGTGACGACGGCGACCGGGTCCATGCTCGTAGCTTACGTGTGGCAAAGTTCCCGCTCGTACCTTCGTCCAAAAGACCGGCGCGCGGGGTGGGCGCGGCCGCTATGACCCTCCGTTTGCAAGGATGTTTGCTATGTCACGTACCTTCGACGTCTTCTCTGAATCGGCCGCCAGCGTTGAGCAAATTCATGCGGCGTTCAGCCGGGAAGACTATTGGCGGGCTCGCATCTCGGCCGCTGCCGCCAGCACCACCCTGGACGAGCTGACCGTCGACGCCGACGGCGCGGTGGCGGTGCGTGTCACCCAGCACCTGGGTCTCCAGCTGCCACCCGGGCTCCTTGCCAAATTCGTGCCCCGCGACGTGAAACTCGTGCACAGCGAGACGTGGAGTCCAGACGGTGACGGCCAGGTGCGCGGGCAGATCAACGTCTCGGCTTCCGGCGGATTGGGATCGGGGCGCGCCGACAATTGGCTGACACCGGCGGGCAACGGCTCGCAGATACGCTCCGAGGTGCGAGTGCACGTCAAGATTCCTTTGGTGGGTGGCAAACTCGAGAAGACCATCGGAGCCAACTTGGCCGAAAACATCCCTGCCATACTGCGTTTCACCACCGAGTGGATCGCAGAACACGGCTGACCGAACGCGGCTGGCTTATACGTCGTAATACAGCGCGAACTCGTAGGGGGTCGGCCGGAGGTTGACCGGTGCGATCTCGTAGTCGCGCTTGTAGCTGATCCACGTCTCGATCAGGTCGGGCGTGAACACGCCTCCTTCGGTGAGGTATTCGCTGTCCTCCTCGAGCCGGTCGATCACCGCGGACAGCTGGGTAGGAGCCTGCACGATTTCCGCGGCCTCTTCTGGCGGCAGGTCGTAGAGGTCCTTGTCGATCGGGGGAGGCGGCTCGATCTTGTTCTTGATACCGTCCAGCCCGGCCATCAACATGGCCGCGAACGAAAGGTACGGGTTGCCCGACGAGTCCGGGCAACGGAACTCCAGCCGCTTGGCCTTCGGGTTGCGGCCGGTGATCGGGATGCGCACGCACGCCGAGCGGTTGCGCTGGCTGTAGACCAGGTTGATCGGGGCCTCATAGCCGGGAACCAGGCGCTTGTAGGAGTTCACCGTCGGGTTGGTGAAGGCCAGCAACGACGGCGCGTGGTACAGCAGCCCGCCGATGTAGTGGCGGGCGGTGTCCGACAGGCCGGCGTACCCCGTCTCGTCGTACATCAGCGGGATGCCGTCCTTCCACAGCGACTGGTGGCAGTGCATACCGGAGCCGTTGTCGCCGAACAGCGGCTTGGGCATGAACGTCACGGTCTTGCCGGCCTGCCACGCGGTTTGCTTGACGATGTACTTGTACATCTGATGGTCGTCAGCCGCGTGCAGCAAAGTGTTGAACTTGTAGTTGATTTCGGCCTGGCCGCCGCCGCCCACCTCGTGGTGGCCCTTCTCCAGGGCAAACCCGGCGTTGGTCAGGTGGGTGAGCATCTCGTCGCGCAGGTCGACGTAGTGGTCGGTGGGGGCCACCGGGAAGTAACCGCCCTTCGGGCGGACCTTGTAGCCGAGGTTGGGGCTGCCGTCGGGCTCGGTCGCTTCTCCGGTGTTCCACCACCCGGATGTCGCGTCCACCTTGTAGAACGAGGTGTCGATGCGCGAGTCGAAGCTCACCGAGTCGAAGATGTAGAACTCGGCCTCGGGGCCGAAGTAGGCGGTGTCCGCGATGCCGGAGCTGATCAGGTAGTTCTCGGCCTTACGGGCGATGTTGCGCGGGTCGCGCGAATACGACTCGAGCGTGAACGGGTCATGCACGAAGAAATTCACGTTCAGCGTCTTGGCGGCGCGGAACGGGTCGATGATCGCGGTTTCCGCGTCGGGAAGCAGCAGCATGTCGGACTCGTGGATCGATTGGAACCCGCGAATCGAGGAACCGTCGAAAGCCAAGCCCTCCTCGAACACGTTCTCGTCGAAGACGTAAATCGGAATTGTGAAGTGCTGCATGGTGCCTGGCAGGTCGCAGAAGCGGACGTCGACATATTCGATGTGCTCGTCCTCGACGAGTTTGAAAATATCGTTGGGCGTCTTTTCGGACACAGAATGCTCCTTTCCACGGTTATCCGCGGGCTGACGGCGAACCCCGGCCCGCCATGGTCCTGTTGACCGTACGCGGCGGCGTGCAATTCATGCACGCCAAAATGGTGCAGTCATACTGGCGGCGCCAGCGGCACTTATCCCGACCGACTTTTCACGCGGGTGGCAGTGGCGCGAGTGTTTCTGTACACCTCAACTATTTCGTCCGCGTGACGGACTCGAGTCGAACCTGTTGCGCCCCAGGAAGACACGGCTCCATTAAACCGGACCGCGCTCCCGGGCCCCTGCGGTGGCACTATTCGCCATAGTGGCCGATAGTCATATGAGCCAGATGCGAACGAGTGAGCGCGGGTGTTAGTAAAGGTGGAGTATTTATGCCCCACAACACAAAGCCACGGCCGAATGGATGAAGACGATGTCATTAATTCCCCAGCTTGACCGAAGGCCCGACGACCTTGTTGACAAGCGCGCGAAACAACCCGCTCCCCGCCAGACGAGCGAGATCATGCATCGCGAAATCATCGTTGGTGGTGACGACGCGCTGGCGAAGACGATCGCCGAGGAACTCAGGGGCGCCGGCGCGCGAATAATCCAGATCAACACCGCCGCCGATCTCCTCGGCGCCGGGGTACATCGTGCTCGCGCCGTCGTCTGCGCCGGGCCCAATGACGCGGTAAATCTCGAAATTGCTTTGTTGGCAAGGGAATACAGCCCGACTGTCCGCGTGGTGGCACGTCTGGCCAACGACGTGCTGCGCGACGCGGTGGCCGTCGTCAACGGCCCCGGCGCGATCTTGGACGTCGCCGACCTCGCGGCGCCATCCGTCGTCGAGGCGGTTCTGTCGCGTAACGCGCACCAGTTCGACGCGGCCGGTTTCGAATTCGTTGTCGTGGGAGCCGAGGCGCCGTACGACGCGACCCTGCGCGAGATCTACGCCGACCTGGCGCCGGTGGCGGTGGTCCACGGCAAGAACTCTCCTGTCCCCGGCGAGGTGGTGCCATGCCCGGGTCGGGATCTGCCGGTCTACGCCGGCGACTGGACCTCGATGATCGGCCTCAAAGACGAATTGGCAGCCCGCGGCATCACCGTGCCCCGCCGGACCGCGACGCGCTCGCGCCATTCCCGGTTACGACGCGGAATCGATGCCGCGCGCGCCATGCGCGACGACGTGAACCCGATGCTTTTTCCCGCGATGGCATTCGCCCTGTTGCTCACGCTCGGCTCGACAGCCGTGGTGCGCTTCACCTACCACAACCCGCGGATGTCGTGGATCGACGCCGTGTACTTCGTCTCCGAGACAATTACCACCGTGGGCTATGGCGATTTCAGCTTTGCCCAACAATCCTCTTCGCTGCGATTGTTCGCTGTCGGGTTGATGTGGAGCGGCACGATCATTACCGCCATCCTCGTCGCGTTCCTTGCCGACCTGATGCTGTCGCGCCGCTTCGTCCAATTGGCCGGACTCCGGCGGGCACGCCATATGCGCGACCACGTCGTCGTTGTGGGACTGGGTTCGGTCGGCATCCGCGTCGTGAGGGATCTGACCACTGCCGGATACGACGTCCTGGTCATCGAGCAAGACGAGAACAACCGCTTCCTGGCGACCGTGGCCGAACTCGACGTGCCCGTGATTTTCGGGGACGCAACGATGCGCCAGACGCTGGAATCAGCGCGCGTCGATTACGCCCGCGGAGTCGCAGTGGTGAACCACGACGACATGGCAAACATCGAGATCGGGATCGTATTGCTGGAGATCTTGGGATCCGACACCAACGTACCGATCGTTATGCGCGTTCAAGGCCGCGCGCTGGGCACTGCGGTGAATCGGCGGTTCGGTTTCGAAAACGTGCGGTCGATCGTCGACCTGGCAGCACCCTGGTTCATCGGCGCCGCGATGGGACTTCAGGTGCTGGGGACGTTTTGGGTCGGACAGCGCTCCTTCATGGTCGGCGGCATGCTCGTGGCGGCGGGCAGCGAGCTAGATGGACTGCGAATGGAGGACATGTCCACCCACACGCGCGTCATCGCGATCACTCGCCCGGAAGGGCCGGTCAGCTTGCGCCCGCGCCGCGACGCCCGACTCAAAGCCGGTGACACCGTCTACCTCATCGGTCCTTACCGCGAGCTGATCGCGACGCTGCGCAAGGGCCAGCCTCCACCGCTGACGTCGATCAGCGGTGAGCGCGCGGCGGCATTGGAGGCGGCGCGTTCGCCGCGCAGGCCACAAAAGCGCCCACCTAGATGGGCGCAAGACACCGAGGTCTGAATTGGTTCTCAGGCGGGACCCTTGTCGCCTTCTGTCGCGCCGGCGTCGCCGGCCCCACTTTCACGACGCTTGGGCTTTGGCTTTTTTGCGCTTCCCACTCGTCTGTCTTTGACTGCTGTTGCTCTTAATTGTTGCTGCTGTTGCTGAATTTGGGCCATCAGAGTTTCTCCGTTCTATGACAGACGAGTATCAGGACTCATCGATGATCGAGTCGATCGCAATGACCGTAGGCTGGCTCCACCAGTACGACTGTCCAACTGTGCTGATCCCCGCACTCGCCTAACGCCAGGTCGAGGGAAGCGACCGAAGCGAAAGCCCAAAGGAACAAGACAATGACATTGAGCCGTTCGACCGTCCGCCGCCAGAGTCTGTTGGGAGCAGTTGGGCTTGGACTCGTCGCCACAGCCACCATCGCCGTCCCGGCGGCCAATGCGGATCCCGCGCCGTGTACCGCGGCGGGGCTCGCCAACACCGTCAGCTCGGTCACCGGTTCGGCCGGCCAGTACCTCGACGCGCATCCTGACGTCAACGACGCGCTGACACGCTCAGGATCTCTGTCCCCCGGGGATGCCAAAGCGTCAATGATGGCCTACTTTGTCACTCACCCCACGGAACTCGCCGACCTACGCGGTATCGTCCAGCCGCTGACAAACCTACGTCAGCAATGCGACTCGACCATCTCCCGCGGACAGATCACGGCGCTGCTTGACGAATTCGCCCCGTAACCGCTGGGTCGCTGGGGTGAGGTCAGGAGCGTCAGAGCATCCGTTTCGGTCGCTTCAGGGCGGTCGCCCGCCGAACTGACACCCTCGACCATACGGCGTGCTGTAACGCCAGTGCGGCCCAACCGGCCACCGCCATTCCGGATATGTTCACGAGTAGCTGCAGCGTGCTGCCCCAGATCGCCTCGCTCGCGCCAAAGGCGATTCCCAACGCAATGTTGCCCCCGGCCGGCACGGTGGTCACCGATATGAAGACGCCGGTTAGCCCACTGGCCTTCCTTGATGTAAGTGACAGGACTCCGGCCGTCGCTGCGATGACGGCGATGATGAACGACCACCTGTCCGGCGTATAGATGAAGTCGGTATGCGGCCTGGGCCCCGTCACATTATCGAGGGTGATCCATCCCAAAGCGCGGCCCGCTAGCGCAATAACAGTTGTCATGGCGATCGCCACGACGAAACCCACGATGAGCGTACGTACGGCCAACCCGAGTAGGGCGAACCTGCGTCGAACCAGGGCGACTCCGAGCGCGGCGATGGCCCCGAATTCTGGCCCCAGCACCATGCCGCCGATAACGAGGATCTGAGAATCGACCACTATGGCGATGGCCGCGATGATCGTCGCGAGCGTCATAAAGGTCAAATAGGTCCAATTGAGTTCGGTCTCTTCATATGAACGCTGCGTGACTTCGGCCCACACGACTGCGTCCGCGCTGCTGCCCGGGGCCGCCACTTCGGCATCGAACCCAGCGCGGGACAGCCAGGTGGACACCGGTTGGATTTCGATGGTGCCCTCGCGATGCAAACCCACCGCTCGCAGCCGGGTAATGACGTCGTTCGCAGCCTCTCGGGGAATATCGGCGAACACAAGGTCACCGGTTGGTCGGATGGCGGCGGCTCTCAAGACGGCGAGGCTGCTTACACGCGGGTCCTCTTCGAGTATCTGTACGACGGCGTCGGTCAGCTTGGCTGGCGCCACGATCCGCAGATTCAGCATGCGCATATTGTGGCCACGGAATTGCGATCACCGCACCTGAGGGTGGTCCGCTCGGTATGGTCCTGCTCATGGTCGACCGTGCGAGTAGCACGCCGGAAGCGCCCATGGTGTCGCTCCGCGGTGTGGAGAAGCATTTCGGCGATCTGCACGTGCTCAAGAACGTCGACATGGATGTGCAGCGCGGCGAGGTCGTGGTGATCCTCGGCCCGTCGGGGTCCGGCAAGTCGACCCTCTGCCGCACCATCAACCGGCTCGACACCATCGACGCGGGCACCATCACGATCGACGGGGTGCTGCTGCCGGCGGAGGGCCGCGCGCTGGCCCGGCTCAGGTCGGACGTGGGGATGGTGTTCCAGTCGTTTAACTTGTTCGCGCACAAGACAATCCTCGAGAACGTGACGTTGGCGCCAATCAAGGTGCGGAAAACTCCGCGCGAGCGCGCCCGTCAGGAGGCCTTGGAGCTGCTGGACAGGGTCGGCATCGCCAATCAGGCCGACAAATATCCCGCGCAGCTCTCCGGCGGTCAGCAGCAACGTGTCGCAATCGCGCGATCGCTGGCGATGCACCCGAAAGTCATGCTGTTCGACGAACCCACCAGCGCCCTCGACCCGGAGATGGTCAACGAGGTGCTGAACGTGATGGTGGGCCTGGCGGCTGACGGCATGACGATGCTGGTGGTCACCCACGAGATGGGCTTCGCGCGCAATGCCGCTCACCGCGTGGTGTTCATGGCGGACGGGTCGATCGTCGAATCCACAGAGCCGGCTGTGTTTTTCGAGTCGCCGCGCTCAGAGCGCGCCAAAGACTTTCTCGGCAAGATTCTCAGCCACTAGGGATAAGGATCATCGCGATGAACCGGCCGCGGGTGCGGATCTGCACAGCCGTCGTCGCCGGCCTGATGGCGGCCCAGCTGTTGGCGGGCTGCGGCGCCGGCGAAGGCCGCATCGCGATCGGCATCAAGTTCGACCAACCAGGTCTTTCGGTGAAGAACCCGGACGGTTCGGTCAGTGGCTTCGACGTCGACGTCGCGTCATATGTGGCCGGGCAACTCGGTTACGAGCGGCGGGACATCGAATGGCTGGAGGCACCGTCGTCGCAGCGGGAGACGATGATCCAAAACGGGCAAGTCGATTACATCGTCGCCACCTATTCGATCACCGACTCGCGCCAGCAGAAGGTCAGCTTCGCCGGACCGTACATTCAGACGGGTCAGAGCCTGCTGGTGCGTGCCGACAACAGCGACATCGTCGGTCCGGAATCTCTGCAGAACCACAAGAAAGTGTGTTCGGTGACGGGCTCGGCGCCGGCTCAACGGATTAAAGACGATTATCCCGGCGTGCAACTGCAGCAGTACGACACCTATACGGCCTGCGTGGAAGCGTTGAAGAACGGTGCGGTAGACGCGGTGACGACCGATGCGGTGATCCTCGCCGGCTATGCGGCCCAGAGTCCGGGGACGATGAAGATTGTCGGTCAGCCGTTTTCGACCGAGCGGTACGGCATCGGGCTTGAGAAGGAAAATGCCGAGCTGCGCAACAAGATCAACGACGCCCTGCAGAAGATGGAGGACAGCGGGGCGTGGCAGGCGGCGTTCGAAAAGAACCTCGGCGCGTCCGGATATCCGATGCCGGCGCCGCCGAAGATCGACCGCAGCCAGGCGAGTATCCAGTCGCATGTGGATGTCTGGGGCCAGTACCGCGGCAAGGTCTTCGCCGCGTTCTGGGTGACGATCAAGTTGACCATCTTTGCCGCGCTGACGGCGTTGGTCCTGGGCACCCTGCTCGCCGCGATGCGGCTGTCGCCGGTGCCGGCGATGCGGGTTCTCAGCGCGGGGTACGTCGCGGTGGTGCGCAACACGCCGCTGACGCTGATCTTGCTGCTTTGTTCATTCGGGCTGGCGCAGACATTGGGGATCTCGCTCGCCGATCCCAAGTCACCGACCTCGATCGCCGACAACAACTTCCGGCTGGCCGTGCTAGGCCTGGCGGTCTACACCGCGGCGTTCGTCTGCGAATCCGTGCGCGCCGGGGTAAACACCATACCACTGGGGCAGGCAGAAGCCGCGCGTTCACTCGGCTTCTCGTTTGGCCAGAACCTGCGAATCATTCTGCTGCCCCAGGCTTTTCGCGCGGTGATCGCACCGCTCGGCTCGGTGCTGATCGCGCTGGCGAAGAACACGACGATCGCCTCGGCCATCGGGGTCGCCGAGGCAGCGCTTTTCATGAAGGAGATGATCGAAAACACCGCGGCGCTGCTGACCGTCGGAACGATATTCGCCGTGGGCTTTATCGTGTTGACGCTGCCGTTGGGCCTGTTGTTCAACTATCTGGGTCAACGGCTGGCGGTGGCGCGGTGAGCAGTACAACCGTCATCTACGACGCGCCCGGTCCCCGAGCGCGGATGCGCAACCGCATCGTCAGTGTGCTCACGGTGCTGGCGGCGGTTGGCGTGGTGGCCGTGATCATCGCGAAGCTGGACGACAAGGGACAGCTCAGCGCCGCGAAGTGGGAGCCGTTCACCACCGCGAATCTGTGGCGAACGTATGTTCTGCCGGGCGCGGAAGGAACATTGACCGCCGCAGCGCTGTCGATCGCCCTGGCGCTGCCGCTCGGCCCGGTGCTGGCCGTGGGCCGGATGTCCGAGCGGGCACCGATCCGGTGGCTGTGCGGCACGGTCGTGGAGTTTTTCCGCTCGGTTCCGGTGCTGATCATGATGATTTTCGCCTACTTCTTGTACGCGTTGCATGACGTGTTTCCCGCCAAGCAACTGGCGCTGGCGGGGGTCGTCACCGGCTTGACCTTGTACAACTCGGCGGTCATCGCCGAGATCGTGCGCGCGGGTGTGTTCTCGCTGCCCCGTGGCCAGTCGGAGGCCGCGGCCGCGCTGGGATTTCGGCGCTCGCAGACGCTGCGGCTGATCCTGCTGCCGCAGGCCGTCACGGCGATGTTGCCGGCGCTGGTGTCCCAGTTGGTCGTCGTGCTGAAAGACACCGCGATCGGTTATCAGATCACCTTCGTCGAGATGGTCCGCCAGGGTACGGTCGTGGGCTCGCAGTATGGCAATTATCTGTCGGCGCTGCTGGTCATCGCGGTGCTGATGATCGCGGTCAACGCCACGCTTTCGGGTCTCGCGATCCGGTTGGAGGCCCGGCTGCGCCGCTCGCGCCACAGCGCGGCGGAACCCGTCTCGGCCCGTCGGGCCGGCGCCCAGCCGGACGTCCCGGGCGCTCACCTGGATGCGGGCCCCAGCTAGCCACCCCGGGTCGAGCGGCGTAGGCCATGGCTCGGGGCTCAGTATTCGGCGGGCTGGTTGAAGATGACGACGAGGCTGACGACCTTGCCGTCGCGCACACTGAAGTAGTTCGTGAGAATCAGCTCATCCGGCAGGTTCGTCTTGTCGTAGACGCCGTCGTATCGACCACGAACGATGGTGTCGCCGTGATGGTCGAGCACCTCAACGACATCGATGGTGACTTTGTCGCCGACTATTTCTCTTTCCAGCCAACGGCGAATCGCGTCCAGGCCGACGAACTCACGGCGATTGTCATTGACGTAAGCGTCGGCGGCGAACGTGGCCACAATCCGGTCGGTGTCCATGGCGTTGACGGCGTCGATGTGCTCGGCGACAACCCCGCTCAGCGTTGCTGGATGCATGGCGTACTCCCTTGGCTCGGTTGTTGTTCGGTTTTTCGTTGACAAGCCCAGCCTGGCGGCTGCAATGACGGGAGAGTCAAGGCCGCCCATTGCGCGAATCTCTCCCCCAATGGGAGGCTGCCTCGGCGGTGGGCTTAGGTCCGCTCCGATGTCGATCCCGTGTCGAAGATCGGCCAGCAAACCTGTGTGCGCCACTCACTTTCGTCCGCGGTGTCCTTGCGGTCCACCAGGTAGTACTCCCGCAGCGGCCCCTCCACGGCCAGTGCATGTTTGGTGACATACGTCGCCAAATCGCCGTAGGCGCGGTCAATGCCGCGGTGGGCACCACAATGCACGATCGTTGCGAGTTCGACGGCGGGGATCACCAACGTCGTTACCCTGCCCATTTCGCGGACATTGCCCCCGCACGGGATGAAGATCGTCGCCTGACCGCGCTCATGGGTGAACAGCTCATCGGCAAAGATGCCGCCCGCTGGTTCGGTGGGCACCACGCCCTGGGCGGTCAGTGTGGCGCGTAGCTCACCGAGCGCGCCCTCGTACCAGGTGAGCGCATCCCCAATGTCGATGACCTCGACGATCGCCGCGGCCCGCGTGGCCTCCACCCGGCGGCGCCCCACCTGCCTTGCCTCCGGCCCGGCGGGGTCCTCGAGCAAGTCACGCAACGACGCAACCGCCATCTGAGTGCGGCTGAGGCTGTCCTCTAGCCGGTTGAGGTGTTCCGCGATCAGCCGGTTCCGGGTCTCCAAATCCGAGGCTTCCAGCACTGCCCGAATCTGCTCGAGCGGCATATCGAGATCGCGAAATCGCCTGATTACTTGGGCAATTGGGATCTGCGCGGTGGTGTACCGCCGGTAGCCCGTGTGCCGGTCGACATCGGCCGGCTCCAGCAGCCCGATCTGGTGATAGTGGCGCAGCGTTTTGACGCTCATATGACTCGCGCGGGCGAAGTCACCTATAGACAGAGTCGCCTGCATGGCTCAAGTCTGCACACTCCCGTACGGGGAGAGTCACTAGTTTCGTTTCAAGCGACGATTGCGTCCGTATCGTGAGGGCCATGGACGCGCCCGCGCCCGACCGGCCCGATGAACGCCCCGATTCAGTCAGCCGCCGTCAGCTGCTTTGGCTGGCCGGCAGCGTCGGCTTGGCGTCTACGGTCGGCGCGTGCTCAAGCACGCCACGGATGGACTCCGTCTCGGCCTCTGCGACTGGCCCGAGGCCAAATCTTGTTGCGACGGGGGCAACGGCCCCGCCCGCTCCGAGTACGACTTCGGCGCAGTTGCTATGCCGAGACGCTTGGGGCGCGCGACCCGCCCGCCCCGGAGGAAGGCTCCAGACCGTCACCCGGATGACCCTCCACCACGAGGCCGTGGTCCTCGGCGACAACCGAAACGCCCCCGGCCGCCTCCGTCAGGACCAGCGCTACCACCAAGACCAGCAGGGATGGATCGACATCGCGTATCACGTCGGCGTCGACCGCAACGGCAACATCTACGAACTACGCAGCCCCAAGATTGCCGGCGACACCGCGACGGACTACAACACAACGGGCCACTTTCTTGTTCTCTGCGAAGGAGACTTCGATCAAGAGGCTGTGTCGGAAGCCCAGCTTCACGGAGCCGCACTCGCGTTCGCGTGGGCTGCCCAGACCTTTGGCATCGCGACCGGCACATTGGCGGGCCATCGGGACCTAGCCCAAACCTCTTGCCCGGGCGCGAGCCTCTATGCCCATCTCGCCTCAGGTGACCTGAAGCGCCGCATTGACGATCTGCTGGCAGCTGGCGGCGTCGACCTCCAGCTGTTTTGCGGATCCGACGCGATCGCAAGAGTCGCGGCCATCGAAACAGGCAACTAGTCAGCCACCGACAGCGCCGCTCTCGCGGCCGGAGTTTGCGGGAACATAGGGTAAGTGTTGGCCCATCGGTCACCGACGTCAAAGTCGAGCACCGCGTACGCCGTGCTGCCGTCTTTGCGAGGTAGCCACGCTCGCCCACCGCACATGCGAGATCTTCACCGCCAATGGACCGCCTACTTAAACGCAGAATTCGGAGAGCCAACAAAAACACGAGGTAGCGAAATGAAGCACACCATTAGATTCACACTGGCGGCGCTGGCCGCAGCGGCGGCGCTGTTGCCGACCAACGCGCCGGCACACGCCGACTACGACTTCAGCAAGGTAGCGGACCCCAAAATCCCCGACCCGATCATGTTCTGGTGCATGGGCGGTGGCGCCGGCAACCTTCTATTAGGCCAGCCCGGATACTGCGACGGTGAGCACTACCCGGACGGCAGCTATTGGCACGTCATTAGTGCACCCATCGTGAGGATGCGTATGGACTGCGTGATCGACAACGGCGGCCCGCTCCCGCCGCTCGCCCCACCCGGCGGCTGTGGGGGCGCGGTCACGTAGGCGAGCTCGTCAGCGTGAGAGGGCCGGTGTGATAGGCGCCGGGAGCAATGAGGGCTTTCATGATTTGGCCGGCGCGAAGCGCGTCGAAGGCAGTCAGCGCATCAGCTAGTGGACTGATGACCGTAGTGAGGTCGGCGACCGTGATCTGTTGGGTGGCCAGCAGGTCGATCGCACGGTCGAATTCGTCGGTGTAGATGTAGGACCCCTGCACCGTAATTTCTTTGAGCAGTATCGTCGCCGAATCGAGGCCGGGGTCTGGCCCCGCCCCGACCACCACCAGAATGCCGCCGGGACGCAGCAGTTTCAGCGCGGTGGAGGTGGCAGCGGCGCTACCCGAACACTCGAGCACGACGTCGACCTCTGGTCGGCGGGCGTAGTCTTCGGCCGCTGCTCCGGCGAGTAACACAGCGTGGGAATCGGCCGCGAACTGGGCCCGCTGTTCGGCTGGTTCCATGAGAAGAATCTGCGCGGGCGATCTGAGGTGAGCGAGCCTGCAAGCAAGCTGCCCGATTGGACCTCCGCCGGTTACCAACACCGTCCGCCCCGCGAGCTCGCCGCCGAGTTCCACCGCTCGCAGTGCGGTGGCCGTTGGCTCGACCCATCCCGCCTCGAGCGTGCCCATCTCGTCGGGGATTCGGCGCAGGTGGCCGGGGAAGGCGGCCATCAGCGGTGCCAGGGCGCCGTCGGCCTGCAGGCCGAGCGCCGTCTCCAAAGTGGCTTGACGACAGAAGTTTGGCCGCCCGGACCGGCAGTACACGCAAGACCCGTCCACGTTGCCGTTGGGGTTGACCGCAACCCTCTGACCCGCCGCCCAGTCCGCGACGTTGTCGCCGACTGCCACGACTCGGCCGGTGGACTCGTGTCCCAGGACGCAGTCGCCCCGATAGACCTGCGGTAATTGCGATGCGTGCAGATCGCTGCCGCAAATGCCGCACAGATCGACTTCGACGAGCACCTGATCGGGTCGCAGCGTCGGACGTGGCCGGTCCTGCAGCTCAATCCGCCCCTGCGCGGTGAGCACCACTGCGGGCATGGTCATCTTTAGTGAGCTCCGTGTGGTTTCGATTACGACGTAAACGAATACGGCCCGAACCGGCCCCAGGCGACGAAGACGGCCAGGGCGATCAACGCCAGGTTGACCGCGACGTTCATTGGCTCGTTGCGCCGCCCATGAACAATGGCCGCACCCACCATTACCAGAACCAACCCGGTCGCTGCCAGGGGGACGAGGGTCGGGGCGATATGCACTGCGGCCGGCAGCACCAGCCCGATGGCGCCGAGTATCTCGGCGAGTCCGATCAGTCGGATATTGGTCGAGCTGAAATCCTCCGCCCAGCCCTGGCCAGACGTCGCGAGCTTCTCTTTGGGCACAAACTGTTTCATCAGCCCGCTTCCGACGAAGACAGCTGCCAAGACAATCGCGACAATCCACAGCGCCAGGTTCATGTTGGCCTCCTACGTGTTTGGGGTTGGACAGGTTCGACGTCTCACGGTCCGCTGAATGCCGCCCTGAGGGCGACAACTTCGTCGTCGCGCAACGACAATGACTCAGCGCCAAGGTTTTCCGCGAGGTGACTGCGGCTGCTGGTTCCGGGGATCAGCAGCACGTTGTCCGCGATGGCCAGTAGCCAGGCGAGAGCAACCTGGGCCGGTGTGGCGCCGTGGCTGGCGGCGATGCCAGTGACGATCGGATTGGTTCGGATCGCGTCGTGCTGCTTCTTCGGCCAGCCCAGTGGACAAAACGGAACGAACGCGATTCCGCGCGCGGTGCACTCGTTGAGTACCCCGTCCGAAGCCCGATTCGCGACGTTGTACGCGTTCTGCACGCAGACGATGTCGGTGACCTCCAGCGCCCGCAGCAGGTGTCGTTGGGTCACGTTGCTGATTCCGATTCCTGCGATCAAACCTTCCTCTCGCGCGGCTATCAAGGCCCCGAGCTGGTCGACAAAGCGTTCGTCAGGCACGGCGTTGTCCATCACGCGCAGATTGACCGCGGTGAGTTGCTCGACGCCCAGCGTTGCAAGGTTTTCTTCTATGCCCGCGCGGAGCTGATCGGGGTCGTCATGGGGCAGGACCGCGCCGGAACCGTCACGTCGGGCGGCGACCTTAGTGACCAAAGCTAATTCGTCGGGATACGGGAAGAGCGCTTCCCGGATCAGTTGGTTTACCACCCCGGGCCCGTAATACTGCGCGGTGTCGATGTGGTCCACGCCCGCATCCACGGCGGCCCGTAGGACTGCTATCGCGTCATCGCGGTCTCGCAGCTGGCCGAAGACGCCGTCTCCGGCCAGCTGCATCGCGCCGTACCCGACGCGCCAAACGGATTTTTCGCCAATGTGATAGCGCATATGCGTCGGGCGACCACTGCGCGCCAAATGCTCAAGCATAGATGGGCGCAACGTCAAAGTAGACGCGATAGTTGTCGATCTTGCCGGCGGCGTCAGTGTGGAAGATCGTCACGCACGGGATGGTGACCTGTTGCCTGTCCTTGCGGTCGTAGCTGACTTCGAACTCGACGATCGCGTCGTCGCCGACGTTCCACTCGTGGACGATTCCGTGATGCAGGCCCGCGATCGTGTCATAGAAAGCGGTTATCCCGGCACGGATCTCGTCGGTACCGACCATGGGCTGGCCGTTCCCGAAAACAATGCGGGCGTCCGCGGCGAAGAGTGACATTATCTTGCCAACATCCATCGAGTCGACCGTGGCGAAGAGGTCGCGCGTATTGGGACGGGTTGTCGCACCCATGGTGTTCCCTTCCTGGCTTCAGGCCCGATCTTGGCAAAGGGTACGTGATACGTCATCTATATCTCAAGAGCCCGCGTGCTTATTCCGGGCAGGCTTGTACCGACAGCTCTAAGACTGGACGGATCCGGTTCTAACGGGGCACCGTCAGCGCATCGATGAGCGGATGATGCGTCATTCTGTGTTGTTGTAGTTACTCACCACGGAGCCGGCGGCAATGAGCTGTTGAAGTTCATATGGATGTGGACGTGTTCCAACGCTGCGGTAAGGGGTGCGAGCAGCTCATCGGGCAGCGGGTCGAAAAACAGACGCCGGACCAAGGCCACATGACCGGGGGCGGCAGCGGCGATCGCTTGGCGACCCGCTTTTGTCAGAATCGCGTCCGTTGCCCTGCCGTCATCCTCCGATGGAACCCGTTCAGCAAGGCCGCGCTCGCACAGCCGCCGCAGCTGATGCGACGCGCGGCTCCGTTCCCAACCGATCAGGGCCGCGAGGTCCGAGACCTGCAGGCGCCCGCTGGGTGCCGAAGTTAACGCATTCAGAACGTGGTAGTCGGCAAGTGACAAATCGCTGTCGCTCTGCAGCTGCCGATTCATCTCATAGTTCATCCGCATCTGCACGCGCATGAACGCACGCCAAGCGTGCTGTTGGGCGGGCGACAGCCAAGGTTCTTGGTCGGCCTTTCGGCGCTGGCTACGTGACACTTCGGCTAGTTCCTTTTCGGGGTATCCGCCGAGGATATCGCGATGACGCCCGGTAATCGTCTCGACGCGTCGTCAGCGACTGTGGTTGGCAATCCTTTTTGGACACTGCTTGACCGCAATAAGGCACGCAACCACCGGGGCGGCTCGTCGCGACCACGCGGAATACTTGCGTGATTTATCACGTAGTATGTCGAACAGATCAACACGAGGAGACCAACGTAGATCGTGAAGCGTTGGTAGCCAAGGCAAGAGGAGGCATCATGACAGACGTCAACGAGTTCAACCGCCGCAACATCGAAGAGTTCCGCACCAATCATGGTCGCCTCGGCGGCCCGTTTGAGGGCGCCCCGGTCCTGCTGCTACACACCAGCGGAGCACGAAGCGGTCAAGAACGGGTGCACCCGCTGGTATATCTCGCCGACGACGGTCGCTACCTGCTGTTCGCCTCGGCCGGCGGTGTCGACCGCAGCCCCGCGTGGTACTGGAACCTCATCGCCAACCCCGACGCCAGCATTGAAGTCGGAGACGAGCACCTCAACGTGCATGCCGTTGAGCTGGGCGGCGCAGAGCGCGATGCGAAGTACGCCGATCAGGCCCAGCGGTATCCGCAATACGCCGAATACCAGCGCATGACGACACGTACCATCCCCGTTGTCGCACTCACGCCCACCGGGGTGGCGAACGAATCGCAGCAGATAGATTTCGATGCGCTTTACCGTGGCGAAAGCCCGGGCGGAGGCATAGCGCCGATGACCACAGCACCGTGGGATACCAAGGCGCCCAGCGAGAGTGTCATCGCGTGGCAGACCAGCGGATGGGTCCACGGCGATGTCCTCGACGTCGGCTGCGGGCTCGGCGACAACGCTGTCTACCTGGCCAAGCACGGTTACACGGTGACCGGGTTGGACATCTCGCCCACGGCCCTGATCACCGCCGAACGGCGGTCCAAGGACGCCGGAGCCGACGTGAAGTTCGCAGTGGCCGACTCCACCAAGCTCGACGGCTACGCCGACGCGTTCGACACCGTGATAGACAGCGGGCTGTTCCACTGCCTCGACGACGAAGGCAGACGTAGTTACGCCGCCGCGGTCCACCGTGCCACCCGACCGGGCGCGACCCTGTTGCTCAGTTGTTTCTCCGACAGCAACCCGGTAGGCGAGGAGCCGCGACCGGCGGTGTCCGAACAGACGCTGCGCGACGTCCTGGGCGGCGCTGGCTGGGACATCGTGTCGCTGGAGCCTGCCACGGTGCCTGGCGAACTGGACGGCGCGCCAGTCGAAATGGCGTTCTGGTACCTCCGCGCGCAACGGCGCTAGGTGATGGGAACCCCTGGGTGCCGGATCACGCCCTGGCAGCCGCCGAAGTACTTGATACATCACGTATACTCGTGTTTTGGACTGGCGCCGGCTGGCGCGGAGGATGCGGCATGACTGAGACCGTGGATGCCTTGATGGAAGCCAACCTGCTCGCGGTTTTCAACGAGCGCGATGCCGGGCGAATGGCCTCGGCGATCGAGAATACCTATGCCCCGAAAGTTCGGTGGACGGACGACGAGGGAACCACTGTTGGCCGTGAAGCGTTGGGGGCCAAAGCGAGAGCGTTGCAGTCGCAAATGAATGGACTAGTTTTCACCAAAGCCGGCCCGGTCTACCAAACCCGCGGCCTTGGATACTTGGCGTGGCAGCTCGGACCCGAAACCGGTGAGCCTGTGGCCAGCGGATTCGACGTGGCCATCGTCCGCGACGACCTGATCTCCGAGCTCTATACAGTCATCACGTCGTCGACCCACGGGCAACCCGATGCGCAGTGATCCGGGAAAAAGCCCGGGAAACGACGTAACTGATTCCCCTTCCCAGCTGCTGGAGGCGTTCATTCGCTACCTTCGTGCGCGGCCGGCCGAAGGCGAGCACGAAGGGGCGGGGTTCGATGACGGCCCGTTCCGGCTGGAAGCGGTCACGCGCTTTGCACACGAGCTGGGCGGTGTTCCAGCCATCACGCTTGAACCACTCGCGAGCGGGGCCGATCGCACCGTCCTTTACTTTCACGGCGGCGGTTACGTCAGTGGGTCTCCGCCGGATCGCTATCTCCCGTTGGCTGCCGCAGTGGCTTTGGCCGCCAATACCCGCGTGCATGTGGTGGACTATCGGCTCGCACCGGAAACCCGCTTCCCGGGGGCCTTTGACGACTGCTTCCGTGCCTACAACTGGCTTGTGACGCAAGGCAATCTGGACCCGCGATCGCTGACAGTACTCGGCGACTCGGCTGGCGGTAACCTTGCCGTCGCCGTCACCACCGCGGCCAGGGATCAGGGCTTGGCGCTTCCTGCCTGCATCGTCCTGCTCTCGCCGTTGGCCGACCTGACTCTCAGCGGATCCTCGATTGAGGAACGTAAACACCTGGACCCCTTGGTCACTCGTGAAATGCTCGCATCGACAGTCACCGACTACTTGGCCGGCGCCGATCCCTACGATCCCCGGTGCTCTGCAATCTTCGCCACCATGCGAGGCCTTCCCCCGATTCTTATCCACGTCGGCGAGAACGAAATCCTCTACGACGACGCCATCCGCATCCGAGATGCAGCCACCGCCGCAGACGTCAACGTGACGTTCGAATCCTGGCGCCATGGATTCCATGTTTGGCCGGTGTTCATCTCCGCCGGGTTGCCTGAATCCGCCGCCGCTATCGAACGTTTAGCGGCCTTCTTGAAAATGCACGCCATGCGAGCAACGAGGAGAATCCGATGGCTGATCGATGGGTGATCCACGGTACGGAGTTCGAGAATTGCCCCTGCGCCTGGGGCTGCCCGTGCCAGTTCGGTGCGAAGTCGACCCACGGGCGCTGCGAGGCGTTGATGGGCGGCCACATCGAGGAGGGAAACTTCAACGACACGAATCTCGGCGGCCTGGACTGGGTGGTGCTCATGTCCTGGCCCGGTGAGGTCGTCGAGGGAGATGGCACGCAGCAGGTCATCATCGACGAGCGGGCGGATCCGACTCAGCGAGAAGCACTGCGCAAGATCCTTCATGGCGAGTCGACTGTCCCCGGAGCGACGCATTTCTTCATGTACAACAGCACGATGTCGACCGTGCTGGACACGCTGTACGCACCCATCGAACTGTCGATCGATGTCGATCAGCGAATGGCCAGCCTCACGATCGAAGGACTAGTCGAGTCACGCGGGACGCCACTCCCCAAGCCATCGAACCGAGGTTTGCCGAGCAGAATACGCCTCAGTACGCCGGATGGGCCGCGCTATCTCTACGCCGAGATGGGCAACGGCAACACCACAGCGCGGGCGGGAATCGAGCTTGACTTCAAGGACAGCTACTGTCAGTTCAACGTTCTGCACATGAACCAGGACGGACTGATCCGCTGACCACATCTTGGGTCTGGCGCCACCGAGACCGTCTGGCCGTATTGACCGGCCTGAGCGGCATTACAGTCGCAGCCTGGATCTACATCGTGGTGAGTGCGCGCCGCATGGCCGTCGGGTCGGCGGGCATGGGACCTCCTTCGATGGCGTCGATGGACGCAATGACCGGGATGCAGCCGTGGACGGCAACCGAATTCGTTCTGAGACTGGCGATGTGGGCCGTGATGATGGTCGCCATGATGGTTCCCACCGCGGCACCAATGACCCTGATGTACGCCGCAGTCGCCCGCAAGGCCGCGGCGCAGCACAACCCGCTGGCCCCGACGTTCGTCTTCGTCACCGGTTACATCGCGATGTGGACGATCTTTAGCCTCGTGGCCACCATCGCTCAGCATGCCCTTTTTTTGAGCAGGCCGCGTTGCTCTCCCCGATGATGGTGTCCAGAAGCGCCGTGTTCGGGGCGGCGCTGCTGATCGCGGCGGGCATCTACCAGCTCACCCCGTTCAAGAATGCCTGTCTGAGGAACTGCCGCGCCCCAGCGCATTTCCTGTCCAGCCACTGGCGCACCGGTAACGTCGGCGCCTTCCGCATGGGACTGAGGCTCGGCGCATACTGCGTGGGCTGCTGTTGGATCCTGATGGGACTGCTGTTTGTCGGCGGTGTGATGAACGTGCTGTGGATCGCGGCGATCGCCATCTTCGTCCTGGTAGAAAAGACGATCCCATTCGGTGAAGTGAGCGGAAGGTTCGCAGGTGCCGCGATGATCCTGGCTGGCGCGTTGAGTTTGGCCCTGTGACCGCACGCCGCAAACCAATGCGGCTAGTTTTTGCTGGCAAACTTTCGCCAGTTTGCGAAGGTCGATTGGTAGCATCCCAGGCACTGATCACCGAGCTGCGGTCAGGAGGCGGCCTTTGGAGGGTGAGGCGTTCGGGCGCTACCGGCTGGTGGAGTTGCTGGGCCGCGGCGGCATGGGCGAAGTGTGGCGGGCGTTCGACAGCGAGACCAATCGGATGGTCGCTGTCAAGGTGTTGCCGACGCATCTGGCGAACAACCCCACATTCGAACAACGGTTCCGCCGTGAAGCCTTCGCAGCCGCCGGGTTAAACAACCCCCACGTCATCCCGATCCACAATTTCGGTGAAATCGACGGCCGGCTGTATGTGGACATGCGCCTGATCGAGGGTCGCGACCTGCAGCGCGTGCTCGCCGAGGGGCCTCTGCCAACGTCACGCGCAGTCGGGATCATCGGACAGGTCGCGGAGGCGTTGCACGCCGCACACAAGATCGGCCTGGTACACCGCGACGTCAAACCCTCCAACGTGCTCATCGATGAGGATGATTTCGCCTACCTGATCGACTTCGGCATCGCCCGCGCTGCCGGAGAATCCGGATTGACCAGTACCGGCTCCGCGGTCGGAACCTGGGAGTACATGGCGCCCGAGCGATTCCAGACCGGAGACGCCGATTCGCGCGCCGATGTCTACGCGCTTACCTGCGTGCTGTATCAATGCCTGTCCGGTCGGCTGCCTTTTCCTGGTGACAGCCTTGAGCAGGTAGCCGCCGGGCATATGTTCCGGCCGCCGCCGCGACCCTCAGAACTAGGGGAAGCGGTTCCTGCGCCGATGGATCACGTCGTCGCCACCGGCATGGCCAAAAACCCCGACGACCGCTACCAGACCACGAGGGAGCTTGCTGCCGCGGCGCGCGATGCACTTACAGCCGACCACGCAACGCGGCCGGCGTTACTACAGCCGCCGAGGATGCCCGAACCGCCTCCCGCCGCCAAGTCCTGGGACTCGAGCCTGCGCGCACCCCAACCTCAGATCCCGCCAGGCCCGGACCACCCGAATGTCACCCCGACGCAACTGCGCGCCGCTGGCCCACCAGGCCACGACATCGCCGGGCGGAAACCCGAACAGTGGGCTCCCGGTCACCCGCAGCCCCCTTCGGGACCGGCACCACCGCACGACGGCCGGCGCCGACGCAACCGCCGCATCGTCCTGCTCGCCGGTGGGGCGGCGGCTCTGATCGTCATCGCGACCGCCGCCGTGATTGCACTAGCGTCCGACAAGTCGGCCTCGCCGGCGGCCCAGGGTCCCTCGTCTGTCAAAACCTCGATGACTTCGTCCTCGGCATCGACCGTACCGCCGCAATCGCTGACGACGCCTGCGGTGCACACGGTCTGCAAAACGCTGCAGAGCAGCAGCCAAAGCGTCATCGACGCGGTAAATGCCTATGTCGCGGCCTTTAACAAGGGCGGCGACGCGGCTGCCTTAGCCGGGTCCGCGATTGATGCGCTTAACAACAGTGCGAACCTTGTCGCCGGCAGCATCAGTCCGACGTTGTCGCCGCAGTTGCGCGACGACCTGATTTCATACGTCAACGCGGCCCGCGGAGTAGCGCAGGTCATGTCGTCAAAGGCTCCGGCCAGCGACTTCAACGCCGCGATGGACAAGCTCAACGCCACGAAAACCAGTGCGTTGCAACAGTGCACGGCCGAATGGTGACCAAACTGTTCGTCGCCGGCGTGGCCCGTCCCGAGTCACAGGCCAGGGTCGCGATGCTGTTCCAACGTGGGTTGCAAACCGACGGGGCGCTAGAAGGCGAGCTCGGCTCGGGCCTCGCCGAGCTGCCCGCACTCTAACTCCACCGGCACTATCACAATGAGTTGACGTCGCACGCGGTTTCGCACGCAGTGAGCTGCAAAGCAATTACAGCCCGGCCCGTCAACTCGACTTTTTCCGGACCATTCTTCGTGACGAAAGGCGAGACGGACGTCGGCAGTCTGACTGCCCCACAAGGACGGGTCGGCCGCCGCGATGGACATAGATGTATCCGGCGGTTAGCGACGACACTAGGGTGGCGATGGCCAACATTTGGGATCCGTTTGCAACCAGGCTAATAGAGCCGCCGACGACGGAGCCAACGATGAAACTTAGGTACAGCAGAAGGTATCCCAGCCAGGCGCCTGGTGAGCCGCCACTGATGTGGCGCTCAATGCCCTGGCCCATCTTGACAAGCGTACCGGTCACGTAGCTCAACGGGGTTGATACTTCGCCATCCTTGACGAATGAAGTATTGAGGGCACCAATTCCGAACGCAATAAAGGGAATTGGCGCGAACGAGAGGTCACCTGCTGCTGACCAACCATGTCTCGCGATGCAGATGGTGGTGGCGGCCCCCAACGACAATGCGGTGATGGCCGTCGGCCCAAAAGGATGCGCACCCCAAAGATGGCGTCTGCACCGTGACGCAACCACGACGCCCCCGAGGAAGGCCGCCAACAGCAGCGCCGCCGTTACAGCGAGAAAGGGTTGACCGCGAAAATACCCCAACGCCGCTCGTTCGGTGTTGCCGGTCATAAAAGTCACGAAGCATCCGTTGGAGTGGGTGAACGCCACGGCACCAATCAGTCCTGCCATTGCGGCCAAGACCCACGACAACCTTGTCTGGCCGTTGAACCCCGTCGAACTCACCGCATTCGCAGCCGGTGAATTACGGTCGCTGACGTGAATCTCGCTCACGCGCGTACAATACCATGGTAGGGTATATACCGTCAAATCTACCTGCAGCTGTTCGGCCTCGCGCCGAAGCATAGGCTCAAAAATCTTGACGCAGATCTGACGGACGCCGCTTAGACGACAAATGTTGATGGGATGTCGATGAAAAGAAACCCTGGTCAGACCGTAAGGCTCTGACTAGGGTTTCCTCTGTGGAGCTGCCGGGAATCGAAACCGACTCTCTGGCAATGGAAACCGAATCTGATACCGCGACGCCGGCGGGGGTGCGTAGTGGCATGCCGCCCCAGCAACACTGACCGCCTAAATCACCAAGTCGAAGAATCACCCGACGGCGTCGTACACCACGCCCCCGGAATCGACTGCTTCGCTCTCCCGGCACGCGGCAGCCCCATCGGAGTCGAGTACACCAGTCAGATACCGCGCCAACGCTGTTGGCGTCGGATGATCGAAGACAACGGTGGTCTGTAGCTTCAGGCCACTAAGCGATTTAAGCCGGTTCCGGAATTCGACAGCGCCCAGCGAATCGAAGCCCAAATCCTTGAACTCCTGGTCGGCACCAACCGCGTCCGCGGAGCTGTATCCCAGCACGGCGGCCGCGTGCGAACGCACGATGTCGAGCAGTTCGCGTTCCTTTTCGGATGTGCTCATCGACGCGAGCCGCTGTCGGAGATTAGAGACGGATTCGACTGCGGCAGCGGTGCGCCGTGACGCGCGGATCAGACCACGGAACATCGGTGGCAGTCCCGTCCCCGACGGATCGGACCGGATAGCGTTGCGGCTGATCTGTGCCGGCATCACGAACGAGCGTGCCTGCCAGAGCGCTGCATCGAACAGCGCGAGGCCGTCCTCAGAGGACATCGGGATAAATCCCATACGAGACAGGCGGGCCCGATCGCGCTCGTAGAGATGCCCTGTCATCCCGCTGGCTTGTGCCCACCATCCCCATGCCAGAGACACACCCGGCAGTCCCCGGTGCCGGCGATGCTGCGCGAGCCCATCGAGAAACGCGTTCGCGGCCGCGTAATTGGCCTGACCGAGGGAACCGAACAAGCTGGCAACCGAGGAAAACAAAATGAACGCCGACAGGTCCGTGCCCGCGGTGAGTTCGTGCAGGTTCCACGCAGCATCGATCTTCGGCCGCAGCACCGCGTCCAGGTGGCGTGCTGTCTGAGCCGCGAACACGGCGTCATCGAGCACCCCGGCGGCGTGAATAACCGCGGTCAATGGGTGTTCGGCAGGTATCCCGGCCAGGAGCGCCTGCAACGCATCCCGGTCTGCCGCGTCGCACGCCACGATCTGTACGGACGCGCCGAGCTCGGTTAGTTCGGATTCGATCGCGGCGGCACCGTCGGCCGCCGGGCCCCTCCGGCTGATGAGCAATAGATTGCGCACGCCATGGCGAGTCACCAAATGCCTGGCCAGCAGCGAACCAAGCACACCTGTGCCACCGGTAATCAACACCGTGCCTTCGGAGTTCAGCGGCTTGGGCACGCTGAGGACCAGCTTGCCGACGTGGCGCGCACGACTCAAGAATCGATAGGCATCCAATGCGTGTCGGATGTCCCACGAACGCGCCGGAAGGGGATGCAGCTCGCCGTTCTCGAAAAGTTCCACGAGTTCGCCGAAGATCTCCTGAGCGCGGTCGGGACCGGCCTCGAAGACATCGAAAGCTCGATACTGAACGCCCGGATGCCGTGCCGCGATCTCGCCGGATGCTCGGATGTCGGCCTTGCCCATCTCGATGAATCGCCCGCCGCGCTGCAGAAGTCGCAGCCCTGCGTCGATGAATTCGCCTGTCAGCGAATTGAGTACGATGTCAAAGCCCGCCCCGCCGGTCGCCTCGGAAAATTTCTGCTCGAACTCAACCGTGCGCGAGTTCGCGATGTGGTCGTCGTCGAATCCCATGCTGCGCAGGCGCTCCCATTTGGCCGGGCTGGCCGTCGCATACACCTCGAGGCCCCAACGCCGGGCCAGTTGCACCGCCGCCATACCAACGCCACCGGTCGCGGCGTGCACCAACACCCGCTCGCCCGCGCTGGCATGCGCGAGATCTGCCAATCCGTAATACGCGGTGAGGAACACCGCCGGCACCGCCGCCGCCTGCGCGTAGGACCACCCCGACGGGATCGGCGCGATCATCCGATGATCAGCGACGACAACAGATCCCGCGCCGTAGAACATACCCATCACCCGATCGCCGGGGACGAACCGGACCACATCCTCGGCGACCTCGAGCACGACGCCGGAACCTTCGCCGCCGACGTCGGCGTCAGGGTCCGGGTATACACCCAGCGCAGTCAGGACATCCCGGAAGTTCACTCCGGTGCACCGCAGGCCGATGCGCACTTCGCCGGACTCCAGGCGCCGATCGGACTCAGGCCACGGGCGAAGGAAAAGGTTCCGCGAATCCAGCGTGCCGTTGCCGAGGGTGCTGAGTCGCCAGGTGGTGTCCGCCTCAACGAGTTCCGCGCTCCCGACGCGTTCGTCGGCGGGCCGCGCCAGCCGCGGCGCAAAGCAGACGCCGTCGCGGAGCGCGAGTTGTGATTCATCACGACTTATGGCTTCGCCGACCGCAACATCGGCGTGGGACCAGTCGTCGACATCGACCAACGATATTTGCCCGGGATTCTCGGCCTGTGCGGTCCGCAACAATCCCCATACAGCGGCCTGGGCGAGATCGGCGACGTCTTCGGATGAGTCGATCGCGATCGCCCGGCAGGTGAGCGCCACCAGTCGCGCGTCGTCGCTGCGGCTTTCGTTTGACAGCCAATTCTTAACTCGGTGCAGCGCATGTGTCAGCGTCTGTCGCGCCGCCTCGGGCAGCGCTAGATCGGTTGCGACTGTTGTCAGGCAACGCAATACGGTTACGTTATCCGTAGCGATCTCGTCCGTGCCGCCCTTGGGCGTTGCGAGCGCGACCCAGTCAAGTGCATACAGTGCGTCATCGGCCGCAGTGCTCACGCGAAACTGACTGGGAGAAACAGCTTTCAGGGCGAGCGAATCGATGCGGCCGATCGGACCTCCCCGTTTGTCCATCACAGTGATAGAAATCCGGTCAGCTTCATCAAACGCGATCCGTGCCCGCACCTGCGTTGCTCCGACCACATCCAGCGAGACGCCGTGCCATTCGAACGGCAGTCGGGCGACCTCCGATCCCGCGAGGATGCCCCCAATAACTGCCCCGTGCAGCACAGAGTCGAGTAGCGCCGGATGCAAACCGAACCGGCTCGCGTCGGCCCTCTGTTGCGCCTGCTCCGGCAACATCGCCTCCACGAAAACTTCGCCGTCATGACGCCACGCCGAGCGCAAGCCGCGGAATGTCGGTCCGTAGTCGTATCCACGGGCGGCCAGCGTTTGATACAGCTCGGAAATATCGATATGTTCCGCGCCGGCAGGCGGCCATTGTTCGATCTCCGCCAGGGCGGTGGGCGCGGAGTCCGGGCCGAGCACGCCCTCGGCATGGCGCGTCCACCGCCGGTCCACACCATCGTCGATCCGCGAGTAGATTCCAATCGGACGTTCGCCGGACTCAGTCCACTCGCCGACGACCACTTGCACTGCCACACCGCCGTGTTCGCCGACGAATAACGGAGCCAGCAGAATGAGTTCATCCACCCGCGGGCTTCCCGCGCATTCGCCCGCGTGTAGGGCCATCTCCACCATGGCCGCACCCGGCACTAGCACCGTGCCGAACACCTTGTGGTCGGCGAGCCACGGGTGAGACGCGAGCGATAGTCGACCGGTGAGAATAACTTCGTCCGAATCTGCCCGCGCCACAACGGCTCCGAGTAGGGGGTGCTCGGCAGCGGTGATGCCGAGACCGCTCGCGTCGACGATTCCAGACCCGGCGTCCATCCAGTAGCGCTTGTGTTCGAACGCGTAAGTGGGCAAGTCGATGTGACGCGCGCCAGTGTCTTGGAACATGTCCGCCCAGTTGGGCGATTTCCCGTTTACATGGGCCTCGGCAGCGGAAAGTAAGACCCTCCGCATGCCGCCTTCACTGCGTCGAAGCGTCCCAACGACGGCGTGGTCGTCGCCGTAGTCCTCCAGTGATTCCTGGATCCCGATGGTCAGCACTGGATGCGGACTGGATTCAATGAAGGTGTCGAAGCCGTGCTCGTACGCCCATCGGACGGCCTGGTCGAATAACACCGGTTGGCGCAAATTGGTGAACCAGTAGTCCCCATCGAGGCTCGACGTGTCCAGCTCGGCGCCGGTGACCGCCGAGATAAATGCGATATCGCAGGTTCGCGGCTGCAGCCCTGAAAGCGACTCGCTCAGTGTCTCCCGCAACTGATCGACCTGAGCCGAATGGGAGGCATAATCGACGGGAATCCGCTTGGCCGGCACCTCGTCGCGCTCGCATCCGGCAATGAGCTCGTCCAACGCGGCAGCATCCCCGGTGACGACGGTCGAACACGGACCATTATGCGCGGCAACGGAAATTGATCCAGCCCACGGTTCGATGAGCGTGAGAACCCGTTCAACCGGTCGCGCGATCGAGACCATGCCACCGGTTCCCGCGATTGCGGTGAGCGCCCTGCTACGCAATGTGACTACCTGCGCCGCCTCTCGCAACGAAACGGCGCCTGCGACGTAGGCCGCCGCTATCTCGCCCTGCGAATGGCCGAGCACGGCATCCGGTTGGATCCCCTGCGCTCGCCACTGGGCTGCCAGCGACACCATCACTGCAAACAGGACTGGCTGCACCACATCGACCCGGTCGAGGTCGGGAGCACCGGCGCCCTTGCACACAACCTCAAGCAGCGACCAGTCGACAAACTCAGCGAAAGCCTTGTCGCAGAGCCGCATCTGGTCGCCGAATGCTGGCGCGGAGTCCAACAGTTCGACCGCCATGTCCGTCCATTGCGATCCCTGACCGGGGAAGACGAAGACGGTTCGACCCGCGGCAGTGGCGTTTCCGGTTACCACATTGGGTGCAGGCTCGCTGCCGGCGATCGCCGTCAACCCACTCAACAATTCGTCACGGTCGGCTCCGACCGCAACCGCGCGGTGGCCGAACAATGCCCGGGTGCTGATCAGTGAGTACGCCACATCGCCCGGATCCAGGTCGGGGTGCTGCTCGACGAAGGACCGTAACCGAGCCGCTTGGTCAGCCAATGCGGACGCCGACTTCGCGGACAATATCCAGGGGACGATGACTGGTCGCTGGGCCTCCGACTCCTCGGTCGCAAACTCCGCCGGCGCCTGTTCGAGTATCACGTGAGCATTCGTTCCACTGATGCCGTACGACGACACACCGGCGCGCCGTGGCTGTTGCGGCTGGTCTGGCCACGCGCGGGCGCTACCGACCACCTCGATCGTTCCGGACGACCAATCCACTTGGGGTGTAGGCGAATCCAGATTCAGCGTCGCAGGCACCACCCCGTGCCGAATCGACTCTATCGCCTTGATCATCCCGGCGACGCCTGACGCCTGCTGCGAATGACCGATGTTCGATTTGACCGAGCCGACCAGCAGTGGCCGCTCAGCCGAGTGGGCAGTGCCGTATGTCGCCTGCAGCGCTCTGGCTTCGATCGGGTCGCCCACCATGGTTCCTGTGCCATGCGCCTCGACCACGGCGACGTCGCCGGCACCCAGGCCTGCGTCCGCCAGAGCTCGCCAGATCACCTTTTGCTGCGCCGCACCACTCGGGGCAGACAGCCCGTCGGAGGCGCCGTCCTGGCCGACGGCGCTACCGCGGATCAGCGCTATCACTGGGTATCCCAGGCTGCGCGCAGACGACAGCGTGGCCAACACCAGCACGCCGGCACCCTCGGCGACGCCGAACCCGTCCGCCGCCGCGGCGAATGGCTTGCATCGGCCGTCTTCGGCCAGCGCGCGATGCCGTCCAAGGCCGACGAGGATGCTCGGTGAGCACACCACGGTGGCCCCGCCCACCACCGCTAACCCACATTCGGCCGACCGCAACGATTGCATCGCGAGGTGTACCGCGACCAGAGATGACGAGCAGGAGGTGTCGACCGTCACCGCCGGGCCCTCGAGCCCGAGCGTGTAGGCCACTCGACCCGACGCCACGCCGGTCGTGGTGCCTGTCGCGAGATAGCCGGCAAATCCCTCGGTTTCGTCGCAGATACGCGGGCCGTACTCCTGTCCGCCCACGCCGAAGAAAACCCCAGTATCGCTGCCGTGCAGTGAATTCGGGTCAATTCTAGACCGCTCCAGAGCCTCCCAGGTCGCCTCGAGCAGCAGTCGCTGCTGGGGGTCAATGGCTTCGGCTTCGCGCGGACCGATGCCGAAGAACGCCGGGTCGAAATCACCTACATCGGTGACGAACGACCCTGCGCGGACATAGGTGGCCCCTGGTGCGTCGGGGTCGGGCCCAAACAGTGCGTCGAGATTCCATCCGCGGTCGGCCGGAAACTCCGAGTTCGCGTCGCGCTCCTCGATTAGCAGCTGCCACAGATCGTCCGGCGAGCTAACGCCACCCGGGAAGCGACAGCCCATCCCGAGAATCGCGATCGGTTCGGCGCCGCGCTCATGACCATCGGAAAGGCGGTGGTTTGGCATGTAGCTCCGTTCGGTTTCGGGATTATTTGCGTGACGCAGTGGGCCTGATATTTCACAGCAGTTTCATCGGCGCCGGGCGCCTGATCGCCGTTCGGAATCAGAGACTTCCCCGCGACGTGGATGAAGAAAGTCTGGCACTTTCTCCGGTTAGGTCCTCTGGAAGTCGCCATACGTGCACACCCGCGCGAAGCTACTTGACGCAGCTTGCCGGGCCATGCCCTCGACTCGAGTCTTCCCCGCCGTGAACTCACGCTTAGTCTCGCGCTACGCGAAACTAAGCGCGAGGCCCAACCCTACCGTCTCCACTGACGCAGAGGCGGTTTTCGGCAAATTCAACGCTATGACCAGCGAATACTCAGTGGAACTGCCGGGAATCGAACCTACGCTCTACCTGGGCTTTTGTCTTCTGAACTGCAGGTTCGCTCCATTTCGGTGTTGCCCCGTCGGCAAGCGCCGACCGCAAGGGAGACGCTGACACGGAATCTGGTTCCCTAAAACGGCGACACTGAACGCCATGGACCCCGAACCCCCACCCCCGGCCGCACCGAAACCGCCACGGGTGCACGTGACGCCCGAGGACCTGGAGAGGTTCGGCGACGAGGATCTGATGCGGCGGGCGTCGAATGACGACTGGCTGCGCGATGAGGCACCACCCCACCACCGCCTGTAGCACGCTACTCAGCGCTCTTCTCGTGCGGCTGGGCGAGCGGTGTCGCCGAGGTCAAACCCTATGGCCGATCGCTCGCGCAGTAGCCGCCTCCGTAGTCACTCAAGGACCGCTATCCGCGGTAGCGTTGGCACCGGACACGTCTTCCGAGACCGCTTATCGCAGCGGTTTCGTAGGGATGGAAGCAAGCGGTGAGGACTCATCCGAGTTGACGCCCTTCGAGCGGCGGGTTGCCGTGCTCGCGAAAATGCTCGCAGCGGGTGTCGTGCTGGTGCAGTGCACTGCTGGGCAACCACCTCCTGCGGCCACACCATCACCGGCTGTTACATCGTCACCGTCAGCCGCGTCGTCGTCGGCCAGCGCACCGCCAGCACCTGGCCCTGCCCCTGCCCCTGCCCCTGCGACCGTGGAGCAGGTCACCGCCGCCGACCTCGGCACGACCTGGCGGCCGGGTTGCCCCGTCGAGCCCGGGCGGCTGCGACGGGTCAACGTCGAGCACATCGGTTTCGACGGCCAGACCCACCGCGGCGAGCTGATCGTGCATGAAGACCTGGTGCCGGACGTCATCGCGATCTTTGAGCAGCTTTACCGACTGGGTTATCCCATCGAGAAGATCCGCACCGTCGACCACTACTCGGACGCTGATGATGAGTTATCGATGGAGGACAACAACACCTCGGCGTTCAACTGCCGAACGATCCCAGGAACCGACGAATGGTCTCCACACGCTTACGGTCGGGCTATCGATGTCAATCCGCTTATCAACCCGTGCCTCTACGCCAGCGGGTATTTCGAACCGCTGAACGCGGCGGCCTACCTGGACCGCAGCCGTACCGACCCGGGACTCTTACACAACGGCGACCCAGCCGTGCACATCTTCACTGATCGAAGCTGGCGGTGGGGTGGCTCCTGGACGACTCCCGATTACCAACACTTCGAGCGGCCATGAGCCCTTACAAACGCAGGGCCCGTGCCGTTGCCGTCGCAACCTCACCTCTCAGACTCGACATCGGCGGACTGCCGCGCGTATGGATCGAATTCGAGAGCAGAACTACGTAGGTATCTGAGCCCGGGTCCATCCAAAGCGAGGTTCCGGTGAAGCCGGTGTGGCCGAAGCTGCCGATCGGGAAGATCATGCCTCGCGGCATGGACTGGCCCGTATCGATATCCCAGCCAAAGCCGCGCAGGTTCTGCCCCGTGATCGCCGGATAGTGCGGAGCGAGCAGCGGATCCGTGGTATTCGGTCTCGTTGCGACGGCCGCGCGGGCGGCGGCGTTCGCTGCTTCGAGTTGTTGTGCGTTATGTCCCGGCTGCTGCGGGGTCGTCATCAACTCGAGAGTCGCTTGCGCCAAGGGAAACTCGCTCGGACGGCCCGCGAGCCGGTCAAGCAAGGCCTGCGCAAAGATGCTGACATCGTGAGCCGTCGAGAACACGCCCGCATGCCCGGCCACTCCACCCATGCGCCGTGCCGTCGTGTCCTGCACGGTGCCCCGAAGCAGGTGATCAAGATCGGGATTCTTGCTCGGATCGGCTCTGCCCTCTTCGTCGCGTGCTGTCGGTGCGATGCGCGGCAACAGACCGACGCTCCAGGTACCCACGGGACAGGCGTCCGGCACCCCGCCTGCCGGCGCGGGAGCCCAGGCGACTGCGGCTCCTAGCGTCGTGTGCGGACCACATGCCTTAGCCGGGGGAAGGTAATGGGTGTCTTGCATGCCAAGCGGGTCGAATACGTGCCGCTGAACGTAAACGTCGAGGGCCTCACCTGTGACCTTCTCGATCAGCGCGCCAAGCAGAATGAAGTTGATGTCCGAGTAGCGGAAACCCGCACCGGGACCCGACTCCAGCGGCGTGGTGAGCGCACGGTGAATGCCTTCCGCCTTATCGGCTCCGTCCAGTCCCCACGAATCTTTCAGATCGACATCCCCCGTTTCGCCCGAAGTGTGCGTGAGCAACATTCGGACGGTCACCTTTGCGCGCCGCGGATCGTTCGCCGTGTTGAAGTCAGGCAAGTACTGCTGCACGGGATCGTCGAACTGAACGCTGCCTTGTTCGTAAAGCTGCATGACGGCAGTTGCCGTTCCGAGGCTCTTCGTCAACGACGCCAAATCGAAGATCGTGTCTTCGGTCATCGGCTCCGCAGGTGCGGGCAATCCATCTAATCCGGGTTCGCCTCCAAGCTTGCGCGAGCCGTAAGCCTGATGGAAGGCGATCTTGCCACCGTGCCCGATCACAACCACAGCACCTGGCAGTTTGTCCGCCGCGATCGCATCGTTGATCAGCTTGGAGACTGTCGCGAAATCAGGTGCGTTAGCGGCATCGGGCAGCGTGGGGAATGTTTGGAAGTCAGGTGTGGAAGCCGCAGCCGGCACCTGCGCTGTCGTCCCGCTGTCGCTTAACGCCGTGTGCGCTGCATCGCCACGCGAGCAAGCCGCAACGAGTGCAAGAAAAACACTTCCAACGGCAAAGCCCTTTCGCATTGGCTTACCGAAGGCAAGGCCGCTAAGCGAGCTGTCGTCGTTCACGTAATCCCCGCCGCCGCATTCACGGAATTCCACAGGTGGTCGTCCCGCCATGATGCTGGGTCCGGCGGAGCGGCTTGTCAAGCATTGGTCTGGTGAGCCGTCATAAACGCGCCACTGTGAACGGCAACGCGTCGCGGCTACCAATTGCTCGGCGAGTAATCCTTAAGGAAGCAGCCGTGCAAATCTTCGCCGGACTCCCCGCGGACGATTGGGTCATACACGCGGGCGGCCCCGTCGACGAGGTCAAGCGGGGCATGGAAACCCTCGTCGGCAAGCCGCAGCTTTGTCGGGTGTGGACGCTCGTCGGTGATCCAGCCCGTGTCGACGGCGGTCATGAGAATGCCGTCCTGCTCCAGCATCTCGGCGGCGCTGGTGCGGGTGAGCATGTTCAGTGCGGCCTTCGCCATGTTCGTGTGCGGATGCCCCGGGCCCTTGTATTTACGGCTGAACTGTCCCTCCATTGCAGACACATTCACGACGTACGTGCGGCGAGAAGGTGAGGCGGCCATCGCCGGGCGCAGGCGGCTCACCAGAATGAACGGCGCGGTCTGGTTGCACAGCTGAACCTCGAGCAGTTCCATCGCGTCGACCTCGTGCACGCGTTGGGTCCAACTGTTGATGGACGCGGTATCGGGCAGCAGGCCACCCGCGTCGATGGCAGTGCCCGCGGCGATCCGGTCCGGAGACGCGCTTCGAGCGGCGAGGGCCAGTTCAGTCACCGCGTGCGGAGTGTGCTGCTCTGCGAGGCTGCCGGCAAGTGCCGCGGGATGGGCATCGCTGACGCGGTCGAACGTGATCACGTCGACGAGTTCCCGCGCCGGGGTCCGCTCCGCCTCGACGAGCGCCCCGTAGGAGCCAGGAGCTCGGCGCACCGTCTGGGCGGCGTTGTTGATCAGGATGTCCAGCGGGCCCTGCGCGGCCACGGTGTCCGCGAGTGCGACGACCTGAGCTGGGTCGCGCAGGTCGATGCCCACGATGCGTAGCCGGTGCAGCCAGTCGGCACTATCGGGCATCGTGGCAAAACGACGCACGGCGTCGTTCGGAAAGCGGGTGGTGATGGTCGTGCGAGCGCCATCGCGGAGCAGTCGCAGCGCGATGTACATGCCGATCTTGGCGCGGCCACCGGTGAGCAGGGCGCTCCTACCTTTGAGGTCGGTGCAAGCGTCGCGCTTGGCGCGGTTGAGCGTGGCGCACTCCGGGCAGAGTTGGTGGTAAAAGGCGTCGACCACCGTGTAGCGGTTCTTGCACATGTAGCAGGCGCGCGACCGGAGCAACGTGCCTGCGGTGGCGCCAGCCGCAGAGGACACCAATGGCAGGCCGCGAGTCTCGTCGTCGATACGGCCGGGCGCACCGGTGGCGGTAGCGGCGGTCACGGCGCGGTCGGCGACCGCCACCGCGTCGCGCTTGGCATCGCGGCGGGCCTTCTTGACTGACTTGAATATGCTCGCGGTGGCCCGACGCACTGTGACGGCATCGGGATGCTCGGGCGGCAACGACTCGATGTCGGCCAGAACCTGTAGGCACGTGTTGAGCTTGTCCGGATCGATCGCGTTCACGTTGGAAGAGTACGGGGTTATTCACCTGTTTAAGGAGCGGCGAAGTCGCCGACGACGGTCATTTTGTTGCCGTCCGAGGCAGTGGCGAAGCCGGCTGCGGTGTATGCGCAGTTCAGGATGATCGCTCGATGTGGAGGGCTTTGCATCCACATGTCGAGCGCTTCGCTCGGATTCGCAGCGGATCCGGTGCCCCAGAAGACGACCTCACCGCTGTAGCGGGTCCGGTAGCCCGCAGCCGTAATACGCGCCTGCGGTGACGAGCCGTCCGAACCGATATGGCCGTTCACACCGTTCTTTAGCATGTCGTTGGCGTGCCACTGGGCGGCTTCTGTCAACCGCGGGTCGTCGGCTATCACCCCGCATGCCTCGCGAAGCCGGTTGACGCCGCTGTACACCGCGGACCCTGAATCGTCTGCGCGCGCAGCAAAATCAGTAACGGTCCCGGAAGCCGTTATGAACAAGGCGCCGATCGAGAACACGGCGATAATCTTGACTTTCATCGTCATGTTGCCTCTTGCCACACACTGCTTTATCTGTCTTGAGCAAACAAACGTTACCGGCTTGTGACCATGCAAGACCGGGATCGCGGAATCGAACCAAGCCCCAAAATCTCGCTGAACTGCGGAAACCTCGAATTTGACGACGCGAAACAACGCGGAAGGACACGCGAAACGACCTGCGGATACGCGAGAGGTGTTGACGGCGTCAACACGACCAAGGTGGCGAACCTACCTCTTACTACAGGGCGGGTAATGCGGTCGGCCTCCGGGCAAACCGTGACTCCGTGGGCGGCTCGGTCATTTCCCGGTCAAAGGCCCTGGGCCAACCCGCCGCTATCGACGCATCTCTCCGACAGCATTCGGCGATGAATCACGACCCACCCGACCCGGCGGCGGGGATGCAGGAGCGTCACGAACCGCGCGACCGGTGTCAGTCCACGGATTCCTTCGACAAAATGTGTCTTAGTTCGAGAAAAGGCTGCCAAGGCCGTGGCCCAGCGCAACCCGGTCTGGCTCGTCCAGCACGTGGTCGGCGAGGAGATGCGGCCGCGCTCGACAAGCAAGGAAGACGTCAAGGTTGTGGTCGGCATTACCGCGTCGATGTGAGAGGAGCAGGCGAAATGCGCGTTGTCGTCATTGGAGGCGGACCCGCAGGTGTGTCCGCGGCCCTGAACGCCGCCGAGCTGGGCGCAGAGGTCACGCTCGTCGAGCGGGGGCGGGTCGGCGGCACCGCCTTTAACAGCGGCCCGGCACCGGTGCGCACGCTGGCTCGTGCCGCGCGCCTGGTGAGGGACTGGAGCTCGTGGGAAACGTTCGGTCTCCACGGGCCACGGCCCGTAGTCGACCTCGCCGCTACCATGGCCAACGCCCAGCGGGTGGCCGGCTACCTCTATGAACGCAAGCGCGTCGCCGACCACATCCGCTCCATCGGGGTCGACCTCGTTGAAGAGGCCGGCGACGCGCGGTTCGTCGACGCCAACACGGTCAGCGTGGCCGACGGCCGCACGTGGACTGCGGATCGAGTGATCATCGCCGTAGGCGGCAAGGCCGGGCGACTGCCGATCCGCGGGGCCGAGCTTGGCCTGACCTACGAGGACCTGCGCAGCCTGAACTCCCTGCCCAACCGGGTCTGCGTCATCGGGGCAGCCGACACGGGCTGCCAGCTGACATCGATCCTGGGGGACTTCGGCTGCGAAGTCACCCTCGTCGAGCACGCGCCCCGGATCGTGCAGCGAGCCGATATCGACATCTCCGTCGCGCTCGAACACGCTTTCCGGGGGCGCGGCATCGACGTCATCACCAGCGCAGAAGTGCATCAACTCGAGGCGCTCCAACCCGGTGTCCGCGTCCTGTACCGAGTCGGCGACGAGTCCAGATCGGTCGACGTGGACGCAGCATTCTTCGCCGTCGGCTGGCCCGGCAACGCCGACCTCGTCAACGCCGACGCCGCCGGCGTGGCAACCGAGCATGGCTACGTGATGGTCGACGCGTTCATGGCCACGAACGTCCCCCACATCTTCGCCGCCGGAGACGTCGATGGGAACAGCATGCTCGTGAGCAGCGCAACGCTCGAAGGCCGTGTCGCCGCCGAGAACGCGGTGCTCGGCCCGCGTCGGCGGGTCGTCCATGAGATCGTCCCCGCCGGCAGTTTCACCGACCCCGAGTACGGCAGCGTCGGGCTCACCGAGGAGCAGGCCCGCTCCCGCTACGACTGCGCCGTCGCGGTGGCCCGCTACGAGGACATGCTGCGGCCCGTCGCCGACGGGCAGCCGGAAGGGTTCTGCAAGCTGATAGTCGAGACCGAGCGACGGCAGATCATCGGCGCTCACGTGCTCGGCGAGTACTCGGCCGAAGTGATCCAGATGGTCGCGGCCTGTATGGCGGCGAGGATGCGCGTCGAGGAGGTCGCCGAGCTTCAATTCGCCTTCCCCACATTCACCGAGGGGGTCAGTCAAGCTGCCCAGATGGTGGTGAATCAGCTCGGTGTCCGTCCGATGCCCCATCTCTGGAGCAGTCTGAAGTCCACGCCGTCGGTCCTGAGCTGACCGGCGACGCGGAACTTGTGAACCGCTCTACGATCCGCCCGTACGGCCTCATTCCGAGGAGCAGCATCAGCCGAGGGCCCCTACGAGGGCATTCGTGCCAGCCACGATCGCCTCGAGTTGGTTCTGCGAGAGCGGGGCGAACAGCGTCGCCATCTGCGCGGCCGTCGCCGCCTCGGCCGCAGCCTTCTGGGCCTCGATCTCGGGGGTGTATTCGACCATGTCCTCCTCGGCGAAACCGTGCCTCTTGAAGTTCTCGAGGTCTCGGTTGAGCTGACAGGCAGTGGCAGGCGAGAGCCCGGCGGCCTTCACCGCATCGGTGTGCACACCGAAGCGCAACTCCCGCAACAGGATTGCCGCCCGGTAGGCCCGAGCGGCGGCCGTCGGCGCTGCCGGGGCTGAGCGGTAGCCATCGAAAAACGGCCAGGAGCCCCAGGGAACCGTGGCGACGACCGCGCCTACCGCGTCGGTGAACGCGCCGAGGGTGGCCGAATCCACTGCGGCGAAGGCGGCCTCGGCATAGTCGTCGGCGGCACCGAGGTGGGCTGTCGCGATCGCTTCTGCACTGGCCAGGCTGCGACCCGAGTCACCACCGCGGCGATCATGCCGGGCTTGAAGAGTAGAAGGCAGCGTCGGCCGCCTCCGGGTCGACCCCACCGAGCATGGCTGCTCGACCGGCACCGTAGAGGGAGACGGCATCGAGGCCGATGGCTTCGCCCCGGGCGATGGCTTGTTTGGAGAAGTTGAAGTTGCCCGCCACGTCCCCGATGGGGCCGGCGATGGTCTGGGCTGCGGTGGTTGCGTCCATCGCCCCAACCTAGCCAGACTCCACCAGCTGCTGACAGTGGCCGATCCGCTGGAGACGGACGACCTCACAGAGACGACACCTAACGACGGGTAAGCGATCGGGGCCGCGCTGCGGTCCCCTCGTTGCGCTACAGCAAAGCGTGAAACGCTCTCCCCACATCAAACCCCGCGAATTTCACCGGCTACCAGTTGCGCCGACGGCCAATAGGTTTCCTAGGGTTGAAGCGCCACCTACGCGACGGGGGCCACCCAACTCCTTCCATACCCGCACTTGGGCTGACTAATACTCCAGCGTCGCCGATACGCAATGAAAATAAGTTGCAGTCATCCCAAGCAGCGATGACCTAGCTGAGGAAGGACAATCGCATGGCAAATACGGTTGCGCCGCAAGTCGGGCGCGGGCCGTCGATTCGGCGCGGTCGAGGCGGATCGCGATGAAGGCTATGGCCGTCACGAATTTTGACCGTGCCGCCGACCCTGAAGTGTTCGACGCTTGGATCTGCGACGTGCGATCTGCTGCGGAGGCTGTACGAGGATTCGTTGCGTTCGCCGCGTCGATCTCTCGCGACGCACCGCTGGACTGGGCGGTCGCGGTGACCTTCGACTCCGAGGACTCGCTCCACCAGTGGCTCGACGGGGCGACGTGGAAGCACTTGGTGCGCGCCGCTGCGGCACGGGGATTTCTGCGGCTTTCTTCGGATTTGGTGATCATTGAAGGCGCGGTGATACCCACCGGTGTGGCGATTGTCTCCTCCAGCGTGTCCAGCGGAATGGAGGCCGACTTCCAGGCTGCCCATATCAAGCTGACGACAGCCGCCTCCCAGTTCTCCGGCTATGAGGGCACGGCCGTCTTCCCGCCAGGCGCGCCGGGAAAATGGATGTCGCTGATCCGGTTTCGCACCGAACCCCAACTGTCAGCATGGCTACGGTCGCCGCAGCGCAACGAAGTCTTGCCGCCGGTGCGGTCGAGTCTGACGAGGGATTTCTCGGTACTCGCCCAGACCACCCCGTTCGGTACCACGGTGCGGAACGTGGACGGGAAGGTGGAGATGACTCCGAGCTGGAAGACGGCGATGCTCCTGCTGATGGTGCTCTACCCCATGGTGATGCTGCAGTCGCGGTTTGTGGCACCGGTGATCGGCATGTTGGGCGCGCAGCCGTGGCTGTCAGTTTGGCTCAGTCAAGTTCTCAGCGTGGCGTTGATGCAATGGTGGTTGATGCCCGCGGTGTCGTCATGGTGCCGTCGCTGGCTCGACCCGGTCGACGGCGCCAGTCGGCGAATCAGCCTGCGCGGTGCCGCAGTAGCAGTGATCGTCTACGCCGCGTCGTTGACCGCCTTCGCGACAGTCGAGGTGCTGCAGTACTGGAACTGACGTCTCGGATTGAAGAAGACTGACATATGAGACCCCTCATATGTCGTGCCGTGCCGTCCTTGCGCGGACGGGTTTGACGTAGATCTTGACGTGGCTCTGATTGAATCGCCCTGGTTCTGATGGGTTCTGATGGAGGCTCGGGCTATTGGATTTCGACCAGGGGTTGGTCGGTCCGTTTTGTAGCGTAGAAGGTGGCTTCGAACTCTGCGGGCGGTATGTCGTTGAGGTAGCCGTGGAGGCGGCTGATGTTGTGCCAGTGGACCCAGCTCAGGGTGGCCAGTTCGACATCTTCGACGGTTTTCCAAGGGCCGGTTGCGGGCGGGTCCGTAGATGAGTTCGGACTTGTAGTAGCCGTTGACCGTTTCGGCCAGGGCGTTATCGAAGCTATCGCCGACGGTGCCGATCGAGGGCACCGCACCGATCTCGGCGAGGCGTTCGCCGTACCGGATGGACGTGAACTGCGATCCGGCATCGGAGTGACATCGCAACCCCGCCAACGTCTTTCCGCGTGACCAGCGGGCCATCTCGATCGCGTCGAGCACCATCGTGGTGCGCATATGGCCGGCCACGCGCCAGCCGACGATCATCCGGCTGAACGCGTCGGTGATGAAGCAGACGTAACCCACACCGGCCCAGGTCGGCACGAATGTCAGATCGGTGACCCACAGCTGATTGGGCGCGGTCGCGGTGAAATCCCGACCCACCAGATCGGGATGACGTGCCGCGGCGGGGTCGGGTTTGGTGGTGCGGACCCGTTTGCCGCGGCGCGCTCCGGCGATGCCAGCGGCCCGCATATGCCGGGCGACCTGATCACGTCCGACGTCGTGGCCAGCACGGCGGGCTGCTTTCCACAGCTTGCGGGCGCCGTAGACGCGATAGTTGTCTTCCCAGATCTGCCGCAGTGCCGGCCCCAGGATGGCCTCGCGGCACGCTCGTATTGAGGGCGGCCGCGCTTTGTTCGCGTAGTAGGTGCTCGGGGCCACCCTTCACGCCTGCTGACCGCAGGACAGTGCAGATGGGCTCGACCCCGAACTCGTCGCGGTTGGCGTCGATGAACGCGACTACTTCTTGTGTTGGCGGTCGAGCTCCGCCCCGAAGAAACTGGCCGCTCGCTTCAGAATTTCGTTGGCACGCTTGAGTTCTCGGTTCTCTTGCTCAAGATCTTTGACCCGCTGCGACTCCGCAGTCGACACCCCGGGCGCATACCCGTCGTCGATGTCGGCCTGGCGCACCCAGGAGCGCACCGATTCCACGCCGTAGCCCAGTTGGCGGGCAACCCGGTACACCGTTCCGTGCTCGGTGCCCAGCTCGGCACGCAAAGTGCGTACCATCCGCACCGCAGCGGCCTTCTCCTCCGGGCTATACCGACGCGAGGTCGGCTTTCCAGCACCTGTTCCTTCGGCATGACTCCATCCTCGTTTCCAAGGTCTGGAGCCTCCACATTTCCCAGGGCGATTCACTGGCGGCGCTTGGAGACACCGCGGACCAACTCAGCGTCTCGACGACAGATGTCGATGAAAAGCGCCCACCGGTCGATAGGTAACGCGTTCGACAGGTCAGTCACCCGTTGCCCCTCACGTAGTTGCACAGACTCTCCTTGCAAGCTGCGGATAGGCAAGGTAGCCAACCAGAACGACAAGGGACTTTCTCGCCTCCGGGGTGGGGCGTGACGGTGGTGCCGTTGTTCCGGGTGCGGAGGCGAATGGATGGCTGTACAGCGAAGGACATCGCTAAATACCTGGGTGCAGCCGCGCCACCGTTTACCGGTACCGAGCCGACGAAGCCGCTTAGCCCGGACGGACCGACAGGCTGTCCCCGCACAATGCACGTTGGCGCGCGATCCTTTCATCGACCATGTAGCGCGGCAACGCGAACTACTGAAAGTCTATGAGCCCGCGGATATTTCGGCCTTCCCGCATATCGACGAATGCCTCGTTGATCTGCTCGAGCCGATAACGGCGGGTGACCAGCTCATCGAGCTTTAGCCTGCCTTCCCGATACATTGACAGCAGCATCGGCGTGCAGGCGCGCGGATTCATTCCCCCGCCGAGCAGGCCCTTGAGCTGCTTGGCCGATAACACCATGTCGTTGAGCACCAGCGGCACCGGCAACTCGTCGTACCGGCTAAGCCCGGTGAGCACGCACGTGCCGCCCTTGCGGGTCAGCATCATTGCGGGCGACAGCAGGTCCGTCGGCACGACACCAGGGGTCAGCACCACCCGGTCGGCCATCACACCGCGAGTCAGATTTCGCACCAGCGGCGCCGCCTCCTCGACGGACGCCGCGACATGGGTGGCGCCAAATAATGTCGCCGAATCACGTTTGAACGCAACGGGATCGACTGCGACCACGTATTTGGCCCCCACGGCGCGGGCGCCCTGCAACGCGTTCATCCCGACGCCGCCGACGCCGATCACCACGACGGTGTCGCCGACCTCGGTGCCCGCCCCGACTGTTGCCGAACCCCAGCCGGTGGTGACCCCACAGGACACCAGCGATCCCGCGTGGAACGGAATGTCGTCGTCGATCTTGATCACCGACGACTCCGCGGCCACCAGGTACTCGGCGAAGGTGCCCAGCTGGGTCATCGCCGTCAGGGCCTCGTCGCCCAGATGACGGCGCGGCGTGCCGTCGGTCGTCATCTCCTTCGATACGGTGCCGGCTCCGAGGTCGCAGAGGTAACTCAGGCCAGAGGAGCACCACCGGCAGGACCCGCAGGCGGGGATGAACGACGTCGCCACGCGGTCACCGGGTTGCACTGACCGCACGCCGGGCCCGACCTCGGTGACGACGCCAGCGCCCTCGTGTCCGCCGAGCATCGGGAACAAGTCCGGTACCGGAATCCCGTTCGTCTCCATGATCGCCCTTAGACGGTGCCCGGCAACGCCGTCGCCCGTCGCGTAGTGGTCGTCGGAGTGGCAGATCCCCGCGACCGCCATTTGCAGCAGCACCTCGCCGGCACGCGGCGGGTCCAAGTCGATCTGGCAGACCTCCCAGCTCTTTCCGGCGCCTAGCAGCACCGCCCCGCGACACTTCATCGCTCGCGACCGCCAGCGACTACTGCCCTAGCGGCGGGATTGCGCGCCTCGATGGCGGTGGGCTGAAGCTTGGACTCAACTGTGGTCATTGCTGAACCCCGTCCCTTCCGGATCACGCCACACAGTCAAACGCCATCGGGGCGAGTCCCCGACACCAGGAACCCGGTGTACGAGGTGAAGAATCGCCCTTCCGCGTCGGCGGTTCGCAACTCGTCTGACCAGCGATCAGCGTCGTTGCGGCTGATAACCCCAGTCTCCGCGAGCTGGTCAGCTGTCGAAAGGAAGCTATAGATCCGATCCGCCACATCGAGCTCACGCAGTACAAGGGTCTTCGGATAGATGACGATATCGCCGAGACCGGCCCGGAGGAACAGCGGAAGGAGCCGACGACCAATCCAGCCTGAGGGAAAACGGTCGCAAAATGCGTTGACGACGCTGCGCGTGATCACGCGATCGGTCGAGTCGACCGTCAACGTCTCCCAATCGTTGTCGAATGCCACCAGCACCCCGCCAGGGCGGATTACCCGGACCATCTCAAGGATCGCCGAGGCGGGATCGGCGACGTGCTGCAGCACCCGATCGATCCGGCAGGCATCGAAACTCGCATCATCGAACGGCAAGTGAGCTGCGTCGGCGACGTCGAACGACAGGCCGGCAACGTCACCGTGACGCCCACGGGCCGCCTCGATCATCGTTTGGCTCCCGTCGATGGCCACGACCCAACCGCCGGGCGCAACGAGCTTCGCAAGCGACGCGGCGTCGTCCCCGAGTCCGCAACCGACCTCCAGTATTCGACGCCCTGGAGTGGCGCCAAGCAGGTCATAACTCTCGCGCTTGCACTCGGCGAAAAACGGGAGCGAGTCAATCAGAAGCAAACAGGCCGAGAACAGCGCGAAATCCGAGGCACTGTCGACGCTTTGAAACCCCGACGCGAGGTCATCGGTCATATCTTTCCCCTTTCCGCTTCAACTCATTCTCTCCTGAGAGGTGAATTGGGGAGAGGGAATGGTGAACGTCCTTAATCGTCATCAAAAAGATCTCAGCCGTGCGACAGTGCTTCGATGACGAAACGCGTCGCGGTGATCGGGGCCGGACCGGGCGGGCTAATCGTGGCGCATTGGCTGCTGTCGCAGGGATTCGAGCCGACGATCTTCGAGCAGGGACCGATGCTGGGCGGACAGTGGACGGGCCTGGACGGCCGTAGCGGCGTCTGGCCGACCATGCACACGAACACCAGTCGCATCATGACGGCCTTCAGCGACCTCGAGCACGTTAGCGCCCTCGTCTACCCATCGAACCGCGACATTCTGGACTACTTGCACCGCTATGCCGAGACGTTCGGCATTACGTCGCGCATCCGGTTCGACACTCGAGTCGAACTCCTGAGGCGAGATGACAACGGATGGCTGGTCGGTCACGCCGGCATGCAGGAGAGATTTGAACGAGTAGTCGTGGCGAGCGGCAGGTTCCATTCGCCCGCCATCCCCCCTGTACCGGGGCTCGACAGGTTCGCCGGGTCGTCCGGCGTGATCTCCACGTACGACTATCGGGAGCCTTCTCTATATCGCGGCAAACGTGTTCTCGTGGCAGGCTGCGCAATCAGCGCCCTCGAGATCGCCTCAGAACTAGCCCAACTCGGCGCCGCCCGCGTTGTGGTAACCCAGCGGCGACAGAAATATGTGCTGCCGAAGTTCGCCGCCGGCGTCCCCTCCGATCATCGGATGTTCACCCGATACGGAACGCTGGCGAGTGAGACCCTCCCGGCATCCGAGATCGACCGGCAGCTTAAGGAAATCGTGGTCGACGCCGGGGGCAGCCCCGAGCAGTACGGTGCGCCGGCGCCCGACCCGTCCCTCTTCGCCGCCGGGGTCACCCTCAACCAGCAGTACCTCCCGTTGCTGGCCGAGGGCCGAATTACGGTGCGTCCGTGGATGAAATCCGTCTCGGACGCGACAGTGACCTTCGTCGACGGGCGTGCCGAGGAGTTCGACGGGATTGTGCTCGGCACGGGGTTCGATCTGTGCCTGCCGTTTCTAAGTGAGGACATCCGGCTGGTTCTCAACCTCGACGCGGTGCACATGGACGCTGATCGCTACACCTTCCATCCCGACCTCCCAGGGCTGGCCTTCATGGGCATGTGGGACCAGTCGGGTGGATACTTTGTGCCGCTGGAACTCCAAGCCAGGTGGATCGCGTACACGTGGGGCGGCACGATTCCAGCCACAAGTGAGACCGATCAGCGGTTATCGATCGGTGCTTATCGCTCAGGGCGAGGGATGCCCCAGAAAACGCGGATGAACCTGGTGGCTCTGACCTTCGCGCGAGCTGCCGGGGTGGAGCCACACCTCGAGAACTGGCCGGACCTGCGCCGCGCACTGCTGTTCGGTCCCCTCGCACCGAGTTGTTTCCGGCTCGAGGGCCCAGATGCGATGCCCGAGGCACCTGTTCGTTTCGCGCGCGAGGCGGCCGCCTTCGGTGCGATCACGTCGAACGAACTGACTGAGCGCGAGCGGAGCTACTGGTCACTCCTGGAAAGGGCGGCTGCGGGCCGGGCAAGAAGGACCGATAAGGTCGCTGACCTGCGGTTTGATCGAGCTGCCAAGAGTCGGTGAGCTGCATCCTGCGAACGCAAGTTCTGCTGCGCCAGATCGGTCACCGCACCGCCGGGCCCGGTGACGGCATTTCGCTGTCGTCGGTGCGTCTCAACTGCGAAATTCTGGTCCACAACGGCGACAGGGTTCCGGCCGGGCCCCCAACTGCGAGCGCCCTGGTTTGGAGGGGTCTTTTTCGGGTGGAGCCGCAGTACTACAACTGACGCTGAATTGAGCAGAAGGTCGCAAGTCATCAAGACAGCAAACCCCGACCACGGTGCGCTGCGTACCACGGGCAAAGGGTTTAAAATTCCTGCATTACCGCCCCGCCGCAGCGTCGGTCGATGACATCGCCGTCTGCCTATCCGATCCCTCCGTGGAAGGGGGTTCTGAGGTGGAAAATGACGTCCCGACCGGACTGCTCGATGTAGCCAATGTCCAGGTAAACCGAGTCGTCGACGAGCTGCGCCGCATCGCGGCCAGCGGACGGCTGATCACTATCGAAGACATCGCCATGATGCTGCTGGCGGCTGAGCTCAAGAACGTCGACCGCCAGCGTGAGCTGCTGGCCGTGCTTCTCGCCGTCACCCTGCAGCGACTCGCCTGGCAGTGAGTCACCAGCACGTCTTATGGCCAAGGTCGAGTCGGTCCCGACAGCAACGCGGAGTTGAGCGCGGCTAGATTCGCTTCCCCACGTGTGGGACGAGGGAGTCGAGGTCGTGCTTCGGTCGGACCTCGGATACCCCCTCCGGTGCCTGTCAACGAGCCGCCGTAGGCCGGTACCTGTGTCCACCGCGACCGACCAGTGGGGATCGATGGGAGGGAGTCAAATTTTGCTTACCGCAATGGAACTATTTGCGGCGTCTTCGAACATCTCCGGCGCGAGACCAGTGCACGGTCTGCCGCCGGTCTGGGTCCTGTGCGTCGATCGCCGGCCGCGCCGCGCTGCCAAGGCCAAGCCTACGCCCAGCGGGTGCCCACGAACGTGCCGCGCAGAAGCAATCCAATGAGTGCGACTAATTTGCTGACTTACGTCAAATATGTTGCTGAACAATGTAATTAGTGGTTTCAAACAGGTTACGGCTAGTTATTTTTCTCGTTTTAACTTGCAGTTCGCTTAGCGGTGTGAGAGTGGCTTTTGCGCCCGCGGCAACGGGCTTCGGGCTCGGCCAATCCGCAGGAGGTTAGAGATGGATCCAGAGGATGTTGTAGAAGCCCTTGAAGAGTTGCAGGCAGTTTTAGAGGACGCGCTCGAACAGATCGACGATGCGCTCGACGACATCGACGACGAGGGCGAAGGCTTCGAACGGCCCCGGGCGGCGCGGGTTGCGCGCGCTGCGCTGGTCGGGCGGGCCCTGCGTAGGCGGCGGCGGCGCACTGCCGTACGGCGCGTCGGACGGGCACGGGCCGTGCAGGCAATACGAGCCCGCTGACCGTCTTCCCCTCTAGTACGACAGATCGCTCGACTCGGTCGAGCACTTTCTCCCGACTTCCGCTGGCGAGGGGTTTCATTTCGCTCGTCGGCGGGGTCGGGATGAAAGTGACTGCGCAGCAAGTGCTCTCGCAGATTTGAATAGCCCCTCACTATTTTTGGGCGGAGCATTTTTAGCTACCACAAACTGAGATTCCCACAGCAAGGAGGCAGTGACGGTGACTGTGTCGGAGCAGCGTGGTTCGGAGCCAGTCAGTAAGAAATCCGAATCAACTGAGAAGAAACCCGAAGCCGGCAAAAAATCGAGCGTTGCAGAAGCGACGGAAGCTTCTGATGAAGACATTTCGAGGCTTCAGCTCCAAGTCCAAGAACTTGTCAGTTGGGCGGAGCGTTTTTTGCTATCACAAACTGGAATTCCCACAGCAAGGAGGCAGTGACGGTGACCGTGTCGGAGCAGCGTGGTTCGGAGCCAGCCAGTAAGAAATCCGAATCAACTGAGAAGAAACCCGAAGCCGGCAAGAAATCGAGCGTTGCAGAAGCTTCTAATGAAGACATTTCGAGGCTTCTGCTCCAAGTCCAAGAACTTCTCATGGAGCGTTTACCGAAAGGTGAAGATGTAGAAGAAGAAGAACTCACGGCCGAAGATGTCGCAGCGTATTCGAAGGTACGCGCCTTCCTTTTGGGCAGACGGCGCGGCGGCCTTGGTTCGTTGATAGAGAACCTCGAAGAGGCGGGCGCCGTCATAGCCGAGGCCCGCGACGAGATTGATGACTACCTGGAAGCGATTGATCTCGAACAAGATCGAGGAAGGTCATCGCGTCGACCATTCGCACGCAGATAGCTGAACAGAACGGCGTAGCGCAACGGGTTCGCCAATTCCGGCCTTCGCACGCTTGCTGCAGGGCCAGCCCGGCGGGCCTGCGAGCGGAAGACCGAGGTTGCGATGGCGCGCGAGGAACGCAACGGAGTCGGCTACTGAACTCACGAAGGCGATCGGAATGAGGGCATTGCCATCTGCGCTAGATCTACAAGGTCAGCCCGAGTTGCTCGACCAACTCGGGTCTTGACGTAGCTCTGGCATTCAATGCTTCCAGACCTGTGACCAGTGATCGAAGAAGGGCCGCATCTCTGCGGCCCTTCTTGTGGAGCGGCCGGGAATCGAACCCGATGATCTTCCAGGCGTTTTGGGCTCTGAGCAGCCGGTTCGTTACGTCTCGTTCCCGTTCGGTCCCGCTCGTTACCTGCGGTTTCGTTTTCGGGTCTTGACGGCGTCAAGAGCGGTCACCGACCGTCGCGAGCCGCCGCTGCCGACCCTGGGGCTTTAGTGTGAGCCTGTATGAGCTTGTTGTCGGTGACGCCGATGCCCTTGAGGGCCTCGATCAGCGACCAGGCGGCAAGGACATTGCGATGACCCAAACTTCGCCGCCTTCTCAGCGGTTGAGCCAACGCGGCAAGATCGCGCTCGCCGTCGGCGCGGGTGTCCTTGTCTCTGTCGCCGTTGCTGTGAGCATCGCCGTCGTTGGACTGCGCTCATCCCACCCGCGCACAGTGTCTTATTCGTCTCAGATTGTGCTGCCGTTTACCCACCTCAAAATGCCCACCGGCGTGGCGGCGGACACCGCGGGCAATCTCTACGTAGCCGACTACTTTGCCAACGCGGTATGGAAGCTGGCGGCGGGGGCGAGCGTCCCAACGCCGCTGCCGTTCACCGGCCTGAATCATCCCACTGGCGTGGCGGTGGACACCGAGGGCAATGTCTACATCACTGACGGGGACAACAACCGGGTGCTGAAACTGGCGGCGGGAGCGAACGCACCCACCGTGCTGCCGTTCACCGGCCTCAAGAACCCCGGTGGGTTGGCGCTGGACAAAGGGGCAAACCTCTACGTCGCCGACTTCAACAACAGCCGGGTGCTAAAGCTGGCCGCGGGCGCGAGCAGCCCGACCACGATGCCGCTCCCCGGAGTCAAGAACCCCGAGGGTGTCGCGGTGGACGCCGCGGGCAACGTCTACGTCACCGACAGGGGTAACAGGCGGGTGCTGAAGCTGGCCGCGGGCGCGAGCAGCCCAACCGTACTGCCGTTCCCCGGCCTCAAGGAACCGGACGGGGTGGCGGTGGACACCAAGGGCAACGTCTATGTCGCCGACAAAGAAAGCCAAAAGGTGTGGACACTGACGGCGGGTTCAAGCACCCCGGCCGTGTTGCCGATCACCCGCCTCGGGGGCCCGTTTGGTGTGGCGGTGGACGCCGAGGGCAACCTCTACGTCACCGACGCCAGCAACGGCGGGGTGTACAAGCTCGCGCCGGGGGCAAGTAGCCCAACCGTGGTGCCGTTCACCAACGTCTCTCAACCCGAGGGTGTTGCGGTGGACACCGCGGGCAATCTCTACACCACCGACAACGAACACGTGCAGAAGCTGGCGACAGGGGCGAGCGCCCCCACCGTGCTACCGTTCCCCGACCTCACGAGCCCTGCTGGTGTGGCGGTGGACAGCGGGGGCAACGTCTACGTCATCGAACAGGACAACCACCGATCCGCCGAAGATAACAACCCACGGGTGTGGAAGCTGACGCCGGAAGCGAGCGCCCCCACCGTGCTACCGTTCCCCGACCTCAAGGAACCCGAGGGTGTGGCGGTGGACACCGGCAGCAACCTCTACGTCACCGACTTCTACAAGAGCCGGGTGTGGAAGCTGGCGCCGGGAGCGAGCGCCCCCACCGTGTTGCCGTTTACCGGCCTCGATCGCCCCGGTGGTGTGGCGGTGGACACCGGCGGCAACCTCTACGTCACCGACTTCGGCAACGACCGGGTGCTCAAGCTCGCGGCTGCGAGCACTCAAACCGTGCTGCCGTTCCCCGACCTCAAGAGCCCCGATGGTGTGGCGGTGGACACCGCCGGCAACCTCTACGTCACCGACTTCCACGATCCGTGTGCGTCATCCAAACCCCCGTGCGTGGAATCCGGAGGCGGCCGGGTGTTGAAACTGGCCGCGGGGGCGAGCGCCCCAACCACACTGCCGTTCACCGGCCTCGGCCGCTCCTGGGCCGTAGCGGTGGACACAGGCGGCAACCTCTACGTCACCGACAGCATCAACGACCGCCTGCTGAAGCTGCCGGTGCGATAGACGCGACCGAGCCAACGGGAGAGCGTGTTTGGTTGCTTGCAGTTGAACATCGTCCGGGCCACAACGGGCGACCGCGACTGCGTCGGCGTCGTCGAACAGATCGCACTCGGTCCTCACCGTCCCACCGGCCTTACGCGATTCCTCGACGGCTACAGATGAAACGGGTCTAGGAGATTGAAGCTCGAGACTCCCATGCGCGAAGGCATGCTCGGGTCCGCTGTCCCGCCTCGGTCGACGTGTCGAAAGCAATGCCGACGAACTCGTCCACGCCGGCATCACGAAGCTCGTCAAGTTGGCCCGAGACAGTGGCCTCGTCACCGATCAGTGCGGCGTCCTCCGGGCCGGAGAAGCCTTCTCGATCAAGCATCGCGCGATAGGAGGGCAGATGGCCATACATCGCGAACTGCTCGGCGGCCAGGGATCGGGCCTTGGTGACATCGTCTGTCACGCTGACCGGCAACGCGGCGGCCACCGCGACTGAACCGTCGGCGCGTCCCGCGGCGGCGGCCGCGGCGCGCAATGTGGGTCCTACGTGTTCGCGCAGCGTCTTCGGGCCCGTCATCCACGTGATGGTTCCCGCGGTACGCCGACCGGCGACGCGCAGCATCTGCGGACCCAGCGCGGCCACATACACCTGCGGCGTCGGGGCGTTCGGGATCTGCAGCGCTCCCCTGGTCGTGACGAGCTCGCCGGTCGCGTCGGCCTGTTCCTTGGCGAGCAGGGGCAGCAAGCCATCGAGGTACTCGGACAGTCGCTTCACCGACCTGTCCCAGGAGATGCCCCACATCCCCTCGGTCACAGCCCGGTGGGTGACGCCAATACCCAAGGTGAATCGTCCGTCACCAATGATGTTGAGTGTCAACGCCCGTTGCGCAAGCAGCGTCGGATGCTGGTTTTGAATCGGCACCACACCACTGGCCACCTCGATATCAGGAACTTCACGAAACGCGGCGGCCAAAACGGTCAGCAGGTCGACGTCGAAGGGCATCTGGGTCACCCACAGCCGAGCGAATCCTTCGTCGCGCGCTTGGGTCAAGTCGCGGATACAGGATTCGACCGGCGACTCGTTATTGAGATTGCTGATCAGGCTCATTCGCATGGATTGACCTTCCGCCGTCTATGGATGCAGCCTATGCCACGGCCTTACTGCGGACAGCACGGTGGCGCGGCATTGCAAAAGATCACGCCTTCGCATGGAGGGCGGCCTGGCAACGGGTGTGGGCTTGCGGCAGTGGGCCTTTGGCCGCATGGGGGACTCCGGACCGGAGTGAATCGTCGCCGCGGTCGTGCAGCACAGGCTGGGATCGGAGGGCAGCGGCTACACTCGAGCCGATAATATCCGGCATTGCCGGTAACGGCCGGCCGTCAAGCGAAGTCAGAATGCCTCATGGACGCCCTGCGCACTCCCGATGAACGCTTCAGCAATCTGCCGGACTTCCACTACCCACCGCGCTACGTCGAAGACCTACCCGGCTCACCCGGACTGCGCCTAGCGTACATCGACGAAGGGCCTGCCGATGCTGCCCGCACCTATCTGTGCCTACACGGTCAGCCCACCTGGAGCTATCTGTACCGCAAGATGATCCCGGTGTTCCGATCCGCCGATGGCCGTGTCGTCGCTCCCGACTTCTTCGGCTTCGGCCGCTCCGACAAGCCCACCGACGACGCCGCGTACACCTTCGAGTTCCACCGACGCAGCCTCATCGAGCTGATCTCGCGGCTGGACCTGCACGACATCACGCTGGTGGTACAGGACTGGGGTGGCCTTCTCGGGCTTACCCTGCCCGTCGACGCCAGCCTGCGCCCACGCATCACCCGTCTCATCATCATGAATACGACCCTGGCCGTAGGCGAACCGCTCGGGCAGGGCTTCGAAGCGTGGCGCGACTACGCCACCTCTACCGACGATCTGGCCGTTGGACGACTCCTGCGTCGGTCTGAGCCAACCCTCACCCAAGCCGAAGCCGCGGCCTACGATGCGCCCTTCCCGGACAAGACCTTTAAGGCAGGGGTGCGCCGATTTCCCTTGCTGGTCATGACCCAACCCGACATGCCCGGTGTCGAGGTCAGCCGCCGAGCCGCCGAGTTCTGGCACACCAGCTGGAACGGGCCCACGTTCATGGCAATCGGTGAACGCGACCCCGTCCTGGGCCCCGAGATCATGGTCCGTATGCAGCGCCTCATCCGCGGCTGCCCTGAGCCGGTTCGGATCCCGCAAGCGGGCCACTTCGTTCAAGAGCACGGTGCCGCCGTCGCTGCCGCGGCACTGGACCATTTCGCCACCCAGGCGTACTGACCAGAGAGTTCGACACGCCAGCCCAGTCCACAGCCGATTGTGCGCGCCTCACGTAAGGTTCAGGATCCAGGCCGCGTTGTGCCACAACCGCGCTTCCAAAACGTCGGATTCGAATGGAACTGAGCGCATTTCCTCGCAGAGCTATACATAGAGCCGGTTGATCAGAAATGCGCCCGTCGTCTTCCATTGGCAGCGTCGCCATTCTCAGAGGCGTGTCGGTCGCGGATTCTCCGTAAGATGTCGGAATCCTTCGAGCTGATGGCCTCGACGGTCAGCCATGATATCTACGAGCGGCCTCGAAGCGGCGCTCGCGCCACTAGTAACGCTGAGCGGCTGCGGCGGGTGGGAGTTAAGTATGCGACTGGCGGGTCGAAGTGTCTTGGTCACAGGTGCTACCGGGGGAATCGGTGGTGCCATCGCCCATGACCTGGCGCGGCGGGGCTGTGCCGTCATTGTCACCGGCCGACGGCAGGCTCATGTCACGCGATTGGTCACAGAGTTAGGTCCACGGGCACGCGGTTTGGTCGCCGACCTGACCACGCCGGAGGAGATTCGCAATCTGATGGCAGCCGCTGAGCCGCTCGATGTGCTGGTCGCCAATGCCGGCGTTCACATGGCACAGGATCTTTCGGCGGTGGGCGATGCCGAGCTGGAGGAGGCGATCCGGATCAACCTACTTGCCCCGGCGGCGCTTGCGCGCGCAGCTTCGGCGGCGATGAAAAAGCGCAGAGCATCGGCAAGCGCCTGCTGCGCGACTCGCGATATTCGAGGGAACCACACGTCCTGTCCCGCCACGTCCGCCATGGAATCCGAACGCCGGTCCGCCGCCGATTCCGGACGGCTTCCAGTTCGTTAGAACTCCGGACGGCGCGCCCGTCTGGGTCAGCTGCCCGCCGCAGCCACGGTTGAACCTGCACTGGCAATTGCAGCGCACGGCGATCTGGTCCGTCTTCTCTGGCGGCTGCTTCGAGAACAAACAACCCGTGCTGCCATCCTTGCCCTCTCAGGGCGAGGATGGCACGTAGAGCACCAGACGGTGGCCAGCGGGACGGTGTGGCAGGGAATTATGGGCGTACCAGGAACTTCAGTAACTGCCCTCGTTGAACCGTGCGACGAAGTTGCTCGCCAGGGTGCGCCGAATCTGGCCGACACCACACCGACAGCGTGCAGCGCGATGTCCAACGCGTTGTCGACAGCCCGACGCGCTGGCTGTGGTCACCCGGCTTGAATGCGCGGCAGCAGCACCTTGGCGACGGCAACCTCGTCGTCCAGGCCCTGGGACGGAGAAACCAGTACCTTAAATGAGGTTTGAGCATCGGCTCTGACAAATAGGTCTGGGCGGATTTGCTTTGCTTGCACACCCAGGCCAGGCACGTCTTCGATAGAGGAGTTCGCATCACTGGACTGTTTGTTCAGTCGCGCATCCCAGTCCGAGGTTGCAAACAACTCTAACTTGACATAGCCGTCGCCGCCCTTATACAGGCAGCCGGACCGTCCCCTGTCTTCGGTTCGCGTAAGCGACACCTTTGTAGCAGAGGATCATTCGGCTAAGGAGGCAAATCTGCAACCAGAGTTGGCCGGCGCCGCCGGCGGTGCCGTGACAGTACCGCCAGTCGCGGCTTCGTGGTGACTGCTCATGCACGCGCTCACGCTCAGGGCTGTCGCCAATACGAGCGTTGCACTCGGCGCCCGCCACATTCCACCGTCCCCTATTTGCTGGATACGCATTGGTGTGTCAGTCAACCACAGCTAGTGCTGTGTCCTGGATTTAGCTGACTCTTTCAAGGGCGATGCGTCCGCGTGCGACTTTGGCGAGGATGGATTGGGCGGTCGCTGTCCACACGTAAGGGCGTGGGTCGTCATTGTGTGAGTCGATGTATTCCTGGATCGAGGCGATCAGGTCGGGAACGGAATGAAATGCCCCGCGCCGCAACGCCTTGTCGGTCAGCTCGCGAAACCAGCGTTCCACCAGGTTCAACCAGGATGAGGATGTCGGGGTGAAATGCAGGTGGAACCGCGGATGATTGTCCAGCCACATGCGGACGTCTTGGTGCTTGTGGGTGGCGTAGTTGTCGCAGATCAGTTGGATCGCCAGTTCTTTGGGTACCTCGCGGTCGATGGTTTTGAGGAACTTCAGCCACTCGTGATGCCGGTGGTGCGGCATGCATTGTCCGATCACCATGCCGGTTAATACGTCCAGTGCAGCGAACAAGGTGGTGGTGCCGTGCCGCTTGTAGTCGTGGGTCATCGTCTCGGCGCGCCCTTTGACGATCGGCAGCGACGCCTGCGTGCGGTCCAATGCCTGCACCGAGGACTTCTCGTCGGCGCACAAAACGATCGCCTTCTCGGGCGGGTTCATGTACAGCCCGACGACGTCGACCAGTTTCTCCTCGAAACGCGGGTCGTTGGACAGTTTGAACGTCTTCACCCGATGCGGTTTGAGCCCTCGCGCGTGCCAGACCAGCTGCACCGTCGACTTCGACACCCCCGCCGCAGCAGCCATTGTCCGACAGCTCCAATGGGTTTCACCTTTCGGGCGGTAGTTCTGTGTCAGATCGAGGATCTCATCGATCTTGGATTGCGGGATCGACGGTTTACGGCCACGACCCTTGCGGACCTGACCCAACTTCGCCAAACCCTCCTCGGCGAACCTGTCACGCCAGCTCTTCACCGACGCCGGCGACACCGACAACGACCGCGCGATCGCCGTGTTGGCCACACCATCGGCCGCCATCAGCAGCGCCTTGGCCCGCACCACCTCCCGATGCGCACCCGACTGCGACCGAGCCAACGACTCCAGCACCTCACGTTGTCCTGCCGACATCGCCAACGCAGGCACCGGTTGTCTCATGCCGAAATCATATCCACCTATAGCCAATTTATTGCAGGACACGCCACTAGGGCGCCACCTGACTTACAAACTGTGTCAGGCGCGGTCGACGGCCTCCACCCGCTACGGCTGTTAGAAACTGGTCAGGACTCGTAGGTCCTGACCAGCCAGTTCTCAGTGGAGCTGCCGGGAATCGAAACCGCAGCTCTACCAGGGCTTTTGGCTTTTGAACTGCCGATTCGTTCAGTCTCGGTCCCGTTCGGTTCCGCTCGTTACCTGCGGTTCCGTTTTCGCGTCTTGACGGCGTCAATGCTCATGATCTACTGCCCGGGCTCGCAGGACTCGTCGGGGTTGTCGGACTCGTCGGACTCGTCGGGGTTGCCGGACTCGTCGGGCTGGTAGGACTCGCGGGACTTGTCGGGCTCGTAGGACTCGCGGGCGTGGGACTCGCAAGGCCTGGGCCTTCGCCACACCAGTCCGCCACATCTTTCGGGTACTGCTCGAGCGGTGGAGGACAACGCTGCCCTGGCGGGAAGTTGGCGCCGGCGTTGAGTAGATCGCAGGGCACATATACCTGCTTGCCTTTGGGGGTGTTGGTCAAACACTTCGTCGGCGGATCGGGATGGGCCTGGGCAGGGACGATGATCGCCACCGCCAAAGCGGCGAGCACCCCGATAGCAAGGCGATAGATCATGAGCACTCCTTTATCCAGAGCCCCTATCAGGATTGAACTCTGCTGGAAGATAGTCAGCCACAGCCGACGAAAAAGAAAACCGGCCAGAGCTTGTGGCTCTGACCAGCATCTTGTCAGTGGAGCTGCCGGGAATCGAACCCGGGTCCTACGGCATTCCCTCAAGGCTTCTCCGTGCGCAGTTCGCTATGCCTCTGCTCGGATCTCCTGGTCACGCGAACTAGCCAGGATGACGATCCCAGTCGCTGTGAGTGTCCCGATGAGTCCCGCGACCGAACTCATCGGTGGATCCCTCTAGCTGATGCCAGGGTCCGGGCCGAGGGAGCTCCCGGTCTGACAGACTAGCTGTCGCTTAGGCAGCGAGAGCGTAGTCGCGCTGATGTGAATCGGCGCTTATATGGTTGCAGCGACGCTTACGGTGGTCTCTTGCCTGCACCGGCACGCTTCCCTTGATTCGATGCGCGAAGTCGAAACCGTTCAGCCCCTCGCCCATACCCGCCGATTTTCGGCAGGACAATCCATGATACGCCGCCACCAACCCCGGGCCACGGAATTTTCTTCCCGGCAGCGGCCGGGCTGCCGCTCAAATGACGAAGTTCAGGTGCTCGACGATGCGCCCCGCGACGTCTTTGTCGCCGGACAGGTCGACGTCCTGGGCGCGTGCGGGACACATGGGCCGCCCGCCCGCAAGCCGGGTGAACTGCAGGCCCTCCAGCCGGATCGTCGCCGTCGGTTCTCCGCCGCCGAAATCGTCGACCACCTGGGCGCGACCGTCGACGCTGACTCGGATGCGACGGGCCAGCGGGCCCGTCAGGTCGAACTGGATGCACGAACCGTCCGGCGCCTTGGCGAGTTTGCCGACCACAAACCCCATGGTGGCCGCGACCTCATCCAGGGCGAGTTGCGCCGCCGGCCCGTCGAGCTCGTCGTCCGACGACGGTCGTACCAGCGCGTGGCGGATGTCCTGCTCGTGCATCCAGCAGTCGAACAGCCGGACCCGCATGAACCGCCCGTAGCTCTCCAGGCCCACCGGCGTCGGGGTCACCGCGTTCCACTCGTCGTCGGACATGCTCGTCAGAGACGTGCGGCGACTGTCGGTCACGGCGCGGAACCGCTCGAGCACGTCGGCGCCGGCTTCCCCGCTGAGATGGCGCACCCAGCATTCGTTGATCGCTCCGATGTCGTTGCGCACGTGGTCCAGCTCCGAGACGTCGACATCGGGCTGGGGTGCGGCCGCGCCGGCCAAGAACGACTCGGTACCGATCATGTGGGAGACCAGAGCCTTCACGTCCCAGCCGGGCAGCGGGCTCTTCGCCTGCCACTGAGCCTCGGGCAGCCCGTCCAGGAGTGCATAGATGTCGTCCCACACGGCGAAGAGGCCGGAGAGCACCGCGGACTTATCGACTTTCGTGACGGGCCGATCGACCATGGTCGGATACTAGGCCGATCAGCGCCCGGTGAAGAGGCCAACCCGGAAAAGAATGAAACCCGTGATCACCAGAATGCCGCCCACCGGCACGATGGCCACGGGCCCGGGGAAGACGCTGATCCACGCTCCGGCTACGACGGCCACCAGCGCATGAGCGATGCGCAGCGCGGCAAAAGTCTGCTTGTGCAGCACCGAGGCGAGCACCGGGCGAGGGATCGTGCGAAGCAACCAGGCAAGGACCGCGATCAGCCCGGCCGTGACGAGCGCGGCGAACACTCGGAGCACGCCGGTCGGCTGCCCTTCGCTGTGCAACACACCGGCGAAGGCGACGAGGAAACCGAGCAGCCCCGCGGCGACGGTCACCAACACCAGCACCTTTCGCAGGACCACGCCGATATTTCTGCGGGCGAGATCGCCCAGCGTCGGGTCGCTGCCCGCGGCTCCGAGAAATCCCTGCAGGGCGCGTGTCAACTTGCCGCGCTGCAGGCGATTGACGGCCATGTTGTTGAGCGCTTCGGCGTTGGCCGGGTCCAGCTCCAGCGCCGCTCGATAGGACGCATCGGATTCCTCGATGCGGTTCAGGTCGTGCAGGATAGAGCCGCGCAACACCAGCGCGTCGGCATTTGCAGGCTCCAGTCGCAATGCCCCGTCCACGACCTGCAGTGCCGAGCGCAATTGCCACGTCTTTTGCAGTAACCTCGCGTAAATGCGGTGTTGCAGAGGCTCATTGGGGTGGGCGAGCACTCCCTGCCAGGCCATCCACAGGGCGTCCCGGCGTCGTCCCAGGCTGTCGAGCGACAGCGTATATATCCGCATGGCCAACTCGTGCTGTGGCGAGGCGGCGAGCGCGGCATAGGAGCTCGATGCGGCGACCGGGTAGTCGCCCAGCAGGTACTCGGCGCGGGCGAGCTGGGCCAGCAGGTTCGGATCGTTGGGGTGTTGGGCCAGCGCACGCCGCAAAACCTCCCGGGCCCGCGCGTAGTTCTTGGTCTCGAAGTAGGCGCTGGCGACGTGCATGGCGTCGTCCGCCCGGTCGACGCCGGGGCCGGTCGTCATCGCAGATTACCGAAATTTCTTGCGGCGCATGTACTTTGCGAGATCGTCGTAGGTGCCGTCGTTGTTGGCGAATTCGACGACATTGCGCGCCACCTCGAACCAGGGCCCGGCGCTGGGACGGATCTGCGCGGCGGCGGCGTCAACGTCGGCCATGGTCACCGGACGAACCTGCCGGGTGCGCATCGAATCCGCCATGGCCAATTGCGTTGCACTGTCGCAGATGTGGGCGATGTCAGCACCCGAGAAGCCCTCGGTGCGCCTCGCGATCGACGCGGGATCGATCCCCGCTACCGGCCGGTCCCTCAGGTGGAACCGGACAATCCCGGCCCTGGCCTCGGCGTCGGGCAGGCCGACGAAAATCATCCGGTCGAATCGCCCCGGCCGACGCAGCGCCGAATCGACGTCCCACGGGGCATTGGTCGCACCGAGCACATAAACGCCGTCGTTGCTGGAGGTGGCCGAATCGAGCTCTTCGAGCAAACTATTGACGGCTGTGCGCATCCCGGAGGTACCGCTCAGCGCGGAACGCCGATGGCCTAACGCATCCACCTCGTCGAAGAACAACACGCAGGGGGCGTTGCGCCGCGCCGTGTCGAAGACCGCGCGGATGCTGCGTTCGGTATCGCCGAAATAGCGATGCAGGACGTCGGCGATTCCCACGTGGTAGAAGCTCGCCTCCAGCTCACCGGAGACCGCCTTGGCGATGAAGGTCTTGCCGCAACCCGGCGGCCCATACAGCAGCAGCCCGCCGCGAGCGGAGACCTTGTACGCCTTCATCAGCTCGGGATTGCGGATCGGGCCGAGCAGCGAAAGTTCGAGTTGTTGTTTGACGTCGGCCATGCCGGCGACGTCGGCGAGCCGCACCTGGCTGTGCTGCAGTGCGTCGAAATCGTCTTCGCTGACGGCATCGGGGGTGGCCTGGACGAAGGCGGGCGCGATGATGTCGGCGACTTGCTGCTCGGCGCTGGTCCAGTCGAAACCCGCCTTGGCGGCGGGTTGGTCGGGCACAGGCGCCGGCTGGGCCGGCTCCACCGGGGTCCCGGCCAGCGCCGCGCTGCAGCGTTGCAACAGGCTCAGCGCGGCCGCGTTGCCGGCATCCTGGGTCAGCGCCGCGCTGCAATGGCTCAGCGCCTCGGCGTAACGCCCGCGGTCCGCCAGCAGGCCGGCCAGGTGCAGCCGCAGTTCGATCACGTCGGGACTGCGTTCGACCGCGGTCGACAACTCCCGAATAACCGGGTCCTCGGTATCAAACGGGCCCAACGTCATCTCCCCGATGCGATTTTTCCTGCCGCCCAATAGTAAGGCGCATCGAAGGCCTTAGTTTGCGGCGATCATCGCCACAGACCCCATGGCCATCACCATTCCGACGCCCTGCCAGCGGGTCACGCGCTCGCGCAGCACCACCATGGCCAGCCCGCCCACGCAGACGGCCATCGCACCCAGCAGCACGGTCTCGAGCGGGTAGGCCGCCAGGATCACTCGCAGCGCCGCGACGCGGCGAGCGGCCACGCCGCCCACAAAATCGCTGACGCCGTAGGTAACGGCCGACAGCTGGGCGTAGGCGGCCCCGATCAGCTCATGCCCTTGGCACGGCGACCCAGCTCACGGACCACTTCGCGCTGGGCATCGCGGCGAGCCATGTCCTGGCGTTTGTCGTACGCTCGCTTGCCGCGCGCCAGCGCGAGCTCGACCTTGACCTTGCCCTCGGAAAAATAGACAGACAACGGCACCAGCGCGAGGTTACCATCGCGGATCTTGCCGATCAGGGTGTCGATCTGACGGCGGTGCAGCAGCAGCTTGCGTTTGCGGCGGGGATCGTGGTTGGTCCAGCTACCGTGCTGATACTCGGGGACGTGCATGTTGTGCAGCCATATTTCGCCGTCGTCGACGGTTGCGAACGAGTCGGCTAACGAGGCGTGCCCCTCCCGCAGGCTCTTCACCTCGGTCCCCTGCAAAACCACGCCGGCCTCGAAGAGCTCGAGAATCGAATAGTCGTGCCGCGCTTTGCGATTGGAAGCCACAATCTGTTTGCCGCCATGCTTGCCGGCTACCGCCTTGGCCCGGCCGGGATTGTTGGGCACAGCTACCGCCGGATGTACAAGCGCAGCGTCAGGTAGGCCGTCGCCCCGGCCATCGACACGCCGAGCAGAAACAGCCAGGGCGAGATGTACACGATGTCGGCGTAGTCGACCCGGGCGATCAGGTTGGCTTGGTAGAACTGGTTCAGCGCGTTGTCCAAGAACAGGGCCCGCACCAAGATCAAGCCCAGAATGGCGATGATGACACCCGCGGTCGCGGCCACCATCGCCTCCACCAAGAAGGGCAGCTGGGTATACCAGCGACTGGCCCCGACCAGCCGCATGATCCCGATTTCCGTGCGCCGCGTATACGCCGCGACTTGAACCATGTTGGCGATCAGCAGGAGCGCCCCGACGGCCTGGACCAGGGCGACGGCGAACGCGACATCGCTCAGGCCGTCCAGGACCGCGAACAGCCGGTCGATCAGATCCTTTTGGTTGAGCACCGAAAGCACCCCGGGCTGGCCCTGCATCGCAGTGTCAAAGTCCTTGTGCTGCTCGGGGTTATTCAGCTTGACGATGAAAGACGCGGGGAAGGAATCCTTGCCCGCGACATCCTTGTACTGCGGGAACTTCCGGATGGCGTCGTCGTAGGCGTCCTGACGGTTGAGGAACCGCACCGATTTGACGTCTTCGCGGGCTTCGATCTTTTCCCGCAGCGCCTTGCATGGGTTGGCGCTGCAGGCCGGATCGTTGGCGGAGACGTCCTCGGTGAGGAAGACCTGCGTCTCGACGCGGTCGAGGTAGATGCCGCGCGAGTTTTCGGCCAAAAGGACCACCAGCAGACCACCGCCGAAGAGACCGATCGAGATCGCGGTGGTCAGGATCATCGCAGCCGTCATGGTCACATTGCGACGAAGGCCGGTGAGGACTTCGTTGAGCAGGAAGCCGAAGCGCACTTAGCGATCCATCCCGTAGATGCCGCGCTGTTCGTCGCGAACCAGCCTGCCCAACGACAGCTCGACGACCCGCTGCCGCATCGAGTCGACGATGTGATGATCATGCGTCGCCATCACCACCGTCGTCCCGGTGCGGTTGATCCGCTCCAGCAGATCCATGATGTCGTTACTGGTGTCCGGGTCGAGGTTGCCGGTGGGCTCGTCGGCCAGCAGTACCAGGGGCCGGTTGACGAACGCGCGGGCGATCGCGACGCGCTGCTGCTCGCCGCCCGACAGCTCGTCCGGCAGCCGGTTGGCTTTGCCGGACAGGCCGACCGTCTCGAGCACTTCGGGCACCACCCGGTTGATCGCGTCGGTGCGCTTGCCGATGACCTCCAGCGCGAAGGCGACGTTGTCGAACACCGTCTTTTGCTGCAACAGCCGAAAGTCTTGAAATACGCAGCCGAGCACCTGACGCAGCCGCGGTATGTGGCGACCGGGCAGCTTGTTGACGTGGAACTTCGACACGCGGACATCACCGGTTGTCGGCGTTTCCTCGCCCAGCAGCAGCTGCATGAATGTCGACTTGCCCGAACCCGACGGGCCGATCAGGAAGACGAATTCACCCTTGTCGATTTTGACGTTGACGTCGTCCAACGCCGGACGCGCCGACGCTTTGTACTTCTTGCTGACATGGTCCAGGGTGATCATCACGGCACGCCAGTGTAGCCGTGCATTTCGCTGGCGGGCGAAGTCAACTGGCCGGTGGCGACCAAGTGGGTACCAGACCGGGCCCCGGCTGCGGCAGCTGCGGTGCCGGTGTCGTCGGGCTTGCGCTGGGCGGGCAGAAGGGCGCCGGCAGCAGGCACGGCAGCGTCGGCACGACGAACGGTGGCGGCGGTGTGCTGGTGATCGGCGGCGGCTCCGTGGTGGTCGGGGCGGGTGGCACGGTCGTGGTCGGAGTAAACGTGACGGTGGGTGGCTGCTGCAGCCTGCTGCGCGGCACCCAGGTGTAGTTCGGGTCGGGCACGAAGCCCGGCGGCACCACCTGGGGCGATGGCTTGGGAGCCGGTTCCGGGCGGTAGGTGTCGTAGACCCACCACACCGCCAGGAACGCCACGATCAACGCCACCGTCGACGTGCGCATCCGGCCGCCGAACAGGTAGCCCGGCCAGCGTCGCTCCTCGTCGTGGCGCTTCTCGAGGATGTTCAGCGTGAATTTCACCGCTGCTGCACCGAATCCTGGGTTTTGGGCCCAGCGGCCTCAGAGACCCCGGCGGCTTCGGCGGCCTCAGGGGCCTTCGGGGACGGGATGGCGGGATCGTCGACAACGGCCACCGTCGCGTCGGCCGTCGTGAAGATGCCGGCGCGCTCGAGTCCCCTGATCACCAGCACGCGCAGCTGCCGGCCCGCCTCGAACTGCTTGCCGGGCAGCGTGCGGGCCACCACGCGCAGCGTGACGGTGTCGACTTCGATACTTTCGATCCCCATCACAGTGGGCTCGTCGAGGAGCAACTCGCCCAGTACCGGATCGTCGAGCGCGCGCTCGCACTCCTGGTGCAAGACCTCGTTGACCCGGCTGAGGTCCGAGCTCGTCGACACCGGGATGTCCACCACCGCGCGCGCCCATTCCTTGGACAGGTTGACCGTTTTGACGATCTGGCCGTTGGGAATGGTGAACAACTCGCCATCCGAAGACCGCAGCCGGGTGACCCGCAACGTCACGTTCTCGACGGTGCCGCGAGCCTCGGCGGCAATCCCCGTCACGGTCAAAGACACCAGGTCACCGAAGCCGTATTGCTTTTCGACGATGATGAAAAACCCGGAGAGCAGGTCCTTGACCAGTTGCTGAGCGCCGAAGCCCAACGCCGCGCCCAGCACCGTGGCCGGCGCGATGAGCCCGCCGAAGGAAAACTGCAGAACGTCGCCGATCTGCATGATGACCCAGATGGCGATGACGACGATCGACACCCACTGGATCACCGACGCGACGGCCTGGCGGTGCTTGGTTGCCTCCGAGCGCACCAAGGCATCGCTTTCGGTGAAGCCGACATCGAGCTGCCGGGTCACGTGGTCTGCCACCCAGGTGACAAATCGGACCGCGAGCACCGCGGCGATCAGCAGCATCACGATCCGCAGACCGCGGGTGATGATCCAGTCACCGATTTCGCCGCGCCAGAAATCGTGCCAGCGCTGCGTCATCGATGCGGCAAGAACAGTGGTGTTAGGTGTCATCTTTTCGGTGTCGCCACCGGATTCCCGCTTCCAGAAACCCGTCGATGTCTCCGTCCAGGACGGCCGCCGGATTGCCCACCTCGTATTCGGTGCGCAGATCCTTGACCATCTGGTACGGGTGCAGTACGTAGGAGCGCATCTGGTTTCCCCAGGAGCTGCCGCCCTCACCTTTCAGCGCGTCCAGCTCAGCGCGCTCTTCTAAACGCTTGCGCTCCAACAACTTAGCCTGGAGTACCCGCATTGCCGAAATCTTGTTCTGCAGTTGGGATTTCTCGTTCTGGCAAGTCACGACGATACCCGTCGGGATGTGTGTCAACCGGACCGCGGAGTCGGTGGTGTTCACCGACTGGCCGCCCGGCCCGCTGGAACGGTAGACATCGACGCGCACGTCGCCTTCCGGAATGTCGATGTGATCGGTGGTCGCCACGACCGGAAGCACCTCGACTTCGGCGAACGACGTCTGACGCCGGCTCTGGTTGTCGAACGGGCTGATCCGGACCAGGCGATGGGTGCCCTGTTCGACCGACAGCGTGCCGTAGGCGAACGGCGCGTGCACGGCGAAGGTGGCGCTCTTGATGCCGGCCTCTTCGGCGTAGGAGGTGTCGAACACCTCGACCGGGTATTTGTGCTGCTCGGCCCAGCGGATGTACATCCGCATCAGCATCTCGGCCCAGTCCGCGGCGTCGACGCCACCGGCGCCCGAGCGGATGGTGACCAGCGCCTCGCGCTCGTCGTACTCGCCCGACAGCAGCGTGCGCACCTCGGTGGCTTCGATCTCGGCGCGCAGCGCCTTGAGCTCGGCGTCCGCCTCGGCGAGCGCCTCAATGCCGCTGGCGGCGCCTTCGTCTTCCTCGGCCGCCAGCTCGTAGAGCACCGGCAGGTCGTCGAGCCGCTGCCGCAATTGCTCGACCCGCCGCAGCTCCCCCTGGGTGTGGGATAACTCACTGGTGACCCGCTGCGCGCGGGCCTGGTCGTCCCACAGTTTGGGGTCGGACGCCTCGTGCTCGAGCTTCTCGATGCGGGCGCGCAGACCGTCCACATCGAGCACCCGCTCCACCGTGGTCAGGGTGGAGTCAAGGGCGGCGATGTCGGCTTGACGGTCAGGTTCCACAGCCGACCAGGTTACCGGCGCGCTGGCCGACGGCGAGCGTCCAGGTCACGACCAGCGGCGCAGCGTTTAGCATCGAGTCACAATCATGTGCGCCCGCGCCTGCGAATCGGCACCCGTTTTCAGCCCCTTGCCACGCAGCCGGGCACGAACAGAAGGCTTGAGTATGCGCCCATACCATGTCGCCATCGTCGGCTCCGGACCGTCGGGTTTCTTCGCCGCCGCATCGTTGCTGAAGGCGGCCGACGCGTCCGAGGAGATCGGCGTCATCGTCGACATGCTGGAGATGCTGCCGACTCCGTGGGGGCTGGTGCGCTCCGGCGTCGCGCCCGACCACCCGAAGATCAAGTCGATCAGTAAACAGTTCGAAAAGATCGCCGAAGACCCCCGCTTCCGCTTTTTCGGCAACGTGGTGGTGGGCGAACACGTCGAGGCGGCCGAACTCGCCGAGCGCTACGACGCCGTCATCTACGCCGTCGGCGCGCAGTCCGACCGCGCGCTGAACATTCCCGGCGAGGATCTGCCCGGCAGCATCTCGGCCGTCGACTTCGTCGGCTGGTACAACGCGCATCCGAATTTTGAGGAGAAGACGCCCGACCTGTCGGGCGCCCGGGCCGTTGTTATTGGCAACGGCAACGTGGCGCTCGACGTCGCGCGCATTCTGGTCACCGATCCCGACCTACTGGGACTCACCGACATCGCCGATCACGCGCTCGAGTCGCTGCGTCCGTGCGGTGTCGAGGAAGCGGTGGTCATCGGGCGGCGCGGGCCCCTGCAGACGGCGTTCACCACGCTGGAGCTGCGTGAGCTGGGAGACCTCGAAGGCGTCGACGTGATCGTCGATCCCGCGCAGCTCGACGGCATCACCGAGGAGGACGCGACCGCGGCGGGCAAAACGACCAAGCAGAACATCAAGGTGCTGCGCGACTACGCGAGCCGCGCCCCCCGTCCCGGTCATCGTCGAATCGTGTTCCGCTTCATGACCTCCCCGATCGAGATCTCCGGCGATGGCAAGGTGGAGCAGATCGTGCTCGGCCGCAACGACCTGGTGAGCGACGAGAACGGCCGGGTGGCGGCCAAGGACAGCGGCGAGCGCGAGGCGCTGGCGGTTCAGTTGGTCGTGCGCTCGGTCGGTTACCGCGGCCTGCCCACCCCGGGGCTGCCGTTCGACGAGAAAACCGCGACCATCCCCAACACCGGCGGCCGGGTCGAGGGTAGCCGCAACGAATACGTCGTCGGATGGATCAAACGCGGGCCGACCGGGGTGATCGGCACCAATAAGAAGGACTCCCAGGACACCGTCGACACCCTGATCAACGATCTGGCCGACGCCACCGGGCTGGCGGATTTCCCGGACACCCATGCCGACGAGCTCGCCGACTGGCTGGCCTCGCGCCAGCCGAAGCTAGTCACCTCCGCACACTGGGAGATCATCGATCGCCATGAGCGTGCCGCCGGCGAGCCGCATGGGCGTCCCCGCGTCAAGCTGCCGAGCCTGGCCAAGCTACTGCGCGTCAGCCACGGCTGATCGTTGGCCAGCGTTCGATGAAACCCGCAGTGACACAGTCGCATTCACTGTTAAGGGGTAAGAAGTATCGTTTCGGCCCGCGGCGGACGGTGACTATGCGGACTCCGGCGACGATTCGGGCCCAAGGAGTTCATTCGGAGCCTGCCAGGAATTCACTTAAACCCAGATACGTCAGCGCCGGCCTCTGCGACTTTTAAAGCACCCTAACGAAGGTGCGCTGAGATGCTCGGTGTGCATGCCTGGACACCAATTCCGGTGCCCACGGACGCTTCGCGACTAGGCCCAGGCCAACCCGAGCTCTTCACTTCCGAAACGGGTGCGGACGGCCCGTATGAACGTCGTCTTTACCTGGGGTTGCCGCGCGATGAATGGCGGGCAAGATTTCAGTTATCGAGGTGGGGAATTCACATAAAACTGGTACGCCACCGGTCCTGCTCTGCGACTTTTATGGCACTCCTTTACCGAAGGTGGCCTGATATGCCGCGTGCACACGCCCCGCCACCGAGGTAATTGGTGCCCGGCGCCCGCAATCCAGGGCGTACGCGCGCCTGTCCCGGACCCGATATCGGTTGACTCACTGCACTTTTGGGGCCGAATCCCCAACACAGAGATGGACAAAACCCACACTGGTGACCAACCGCAATGCGGCGGCGGCCGAACAAGGGCGTCGATGCCGATCGCCGCGCGGTTTGTCACGTAACCCAAAGGAGATGTGACGCAATGGATTACCTTTTCAGCTCCCCAGAGGTCAACTCCACCCGGATGTACGCCGGGCCCGGGGCGGGCTCGCTGCTGACGGCCGCGGGAACCTGGGACGCGGTGTCCGCCGAATTGAGCACCACGGCCGAGGGCTACACGTCGGTGCTTTCGAACCTGACCGGCCTGGAGTGGCTCGGCGCCGCGTCGCGGGCGATGATGGCCTCCGCCGCCGGCTATATACGTTGGCTGCAAACGACCTCCGAGCAGGCAAAACAGACAGCCATGCAGGCCCGGACGGCAGCGGCGGCCTACGAGCAGGCATACGCGATGACCGTGCCACCGACGGCGGTCGCGGCCAACCGCAGCCGGCTCATGACGCTGATAGCGACGAACTACTTGGGCCAGAACACCTCACAGATCGCGCAGACCGATGCGCAGTACGCCGACTATTGGGCCCAGGACGCCACCGCCATGTCCAACTACGACACCAGTGCGAAATCGGCACGGCAGTTGCAGAAGTTCAACAACCCGAACAACTCCACGAACCAGTCCGGGACGCAGGCTCAGAGCAATGCGGTCACCGCGGCCAACAACACCGCCAACAGCTCGAACTCGGCAGTGGCGGCGATTGGGGGGGCCACGCAGTCCCTATTCGCTGGAAACCCAATCATCCCCGCAGACGCCACTCTCCAAGACGAAATTTTGGCCGCCTTCGCCGGGATTAACTCCACCTACAACGTGGAGGCGTTCGTTTCCGGGGTCATCGCGGCCGAGAACAACTTGGGCATTTTGCCCGACCTGGGGGCGGCGGCTGCTGCTCCAGCCGAGATCGCCCCGGCGCTCGCCTCGGCGCCCGTTGCCGGCGGTGGCCTGGGCAGCGTCACCGCAACTCTTAGCGGTGCCAACACGATCGGCCCGATGTCGGTGCCTGCGAGCTGGTCCGCTCCGTCCACCACCCGAATCGCGACGTTGCAGCCCGCCGGCATGACCACGCTTCCGGGGACTGTCGAAGAGGCAGCCACGTCGTCGGGTTACCCCGGCTACCCCGGGATGCCAGGGGCCGGAGTCTCGCGAGGCTCGGGCGTGGGCGTCCCACCCCGCTACGGCGTCCGGCTCACGGTGATGCCTCGCCCACCGGCGGCCGGGTGACGGGCCGCTAACCCGCAGGCGGCTCGGGCGATACCACCGTCCAAGCGTGGCGCGTCACGCGGCCACCAGCGGGTCGCCCTACCAGCTGACTCACCGCACTTATAGTCCGAATCTTCCATAGATGTCTACCCCCGCCGCCGCGGCGTGGTCGCCGCACATACGAGCTAAAGAGATGTGACACAATGGATTTCGCTTTTTTTCCGCCGGAGATCAACTCCACTCGGATGTATACCGGCCCGGGATCGGGCTCGCTGCTGGCAGCCGCGGGAAGCTGGGATTCGCTGTCGGCCGAGCTGGGCATCACGGCCGAGACCTATGAATCGGTCCTTTCGGGCCTGACCAGCTTGTACTGGCGCGGCCCCGCCGCCCAGTCGATGTCGGCCACCGCCGCCCCCTACATCGGATGGCTGCACACGACCGCCCAGCAGACAATGCAGACGGCCATGCAGGCCCGCGCCGCCGCGGCAGCCTATGAGCTGGCCCATGCGATGACGGTGCCCCCACTGGCCGTCGCGGCCAACCGCACCCAGCTGGCTACGCTGGTCGCGACCAACTTCTTCGGCCAAAACAGCGCGGCGATCGCGGCCACCGAAACGCAGTACACCGAGTATTGGGCCCAAGACGCCGTCGCGATGTACGGCTACGCCGCCAGCGCGGCGGCCGCGACGCGGCTGCCGACACCCTCCTCCCCCCGGCCGACGACCAACGAGTCGGGGCTGACCGCTCAGAACGCCGCGGTCAACGCAGCCAAGACCAGCGCCAGCGCCTCAACCCAGTTGTCGCACGCGGCTGCCAAGGCGCCGACCGTGCCTGCGAACCCAATCATCCCTGACGACGCCACCCTCCAAGACGAACTCTTGGCTGCCTTCGCAGGGATAAATTCCACTTCGAAAATGGAGCAGTTCATTGACAAGTCCATCGGGTCCGCCAACCAATTGAACATTTTGCCCGACCTAGGTGCGGCAGCGGAGGCTCCGGCTGCGATCGCCGCGGCGCCCCAGCTGGCGTCGAGCCTTGGCGCAGGTGGGGGCCTGGGCGACGTCACCGCAACGCTTGCCCGTGCCGACACGATCGGGAGGATGTCCGTGCCGGCGAGCTGGACGGTACAGCCGGAAGGCGCTGTTAGGGCGTTGTCGGGCAGTGGCATACCCACCCTCGAAGAGACCGGCGAGCTGGCCCGGCCCGGATCCGCTATGGCCGGCTTACCCGGGGTGCCAGGCGGGACGGCCTCGCGAGCCACGGGCGTCGTCCCCCGCTACGGCGCCCGGGTCACGGTGATGCCACGCCCGCCAGCAGCCGGGTGACAGGCCGCTAGACACAATGGATTTCGCCTTCTTGCCGCCAGAGATCAACTCCACCCGGATGTACGCCGGCCCGGGATCGGGCTCGCTGCTGGCAGCCGCAGGAAGCTGGGACTCGCTGTCGGCCGAGCTGGGCATCACCGCTGAGACCTATGAATCGATCCTCTCCTGCCTGACCAGCTTGTACTGGCGCGGCCCCGCCGCCCAGTCGATGTCGGCCACCGCCGCCCCCTACATCGGTTGGCTGCACACGACCTCCGAGCAGACAATGCAGATGGCCATGCAGGCCCGCGCCGCCGCGGCAGCCTATGAGCTGGCCCATGCGATGACGGTGCCCCCGCTGGCGGTCGCGGCCAACCGCACGCAGCTGGCCTCGCTGGTCGCGACCAACTTCTTCGGCCAGAACACGCCGGCGATCGCGCAAACCGAGGCGCAATACGGCGAATATTGGGCCCAGGACGCCGCCGCGATGTACGGCTACGCCGCCGGCGCGGCGGCCGCGACGCAGCTGCCGACGTTCTCCTCCCCGCAGCAGACCACCAACCCGGCTGGGCTGACCGATCAGAACGCCGCCGTCACCGCAGCCAACACCAGCGCCACCGCCTCGGTGTCGCAGACGGTTGCCGCGGCGCCGACCGCGGCGGCGGACCCAATCATCCCTTTCGACCTCACCCTCCAAGACGGATTCTTGCTTGCCTTCGCCTCGACAGACTCCATCACGAACATCGAGGAGTTTGCTCAGGAAACCATCGGGTCCGCGAACGACTTGAGGATTCTGCCCAGAGGCGGGGCGATGCTGCCGGCCGACCTCGCCCCGGCGATCCCCGCGGCGCCCCAACTCAGCGGCGCCGCCTCGAGCCTTGCCGGCGAGGCCGGCCTGGGCGACGTGACCGTCACTCTGGCCCGCGCGGACACGATCGGGAGGATGTCGGTGCCGGCGAGCTGGACCGGACCGTCAGGCGGCCCGATGACGTCGTTATCGGGCGGCGCCGTACCGGCCCTCGAAGGGACCGGCGAGCTCGCGGGGTCCGGGTCCGGGTCCGGTACGGCGGGCGTGCCCGGGATCCCGGGGGGACGGCCTCGCGAGCCACGGCCGTCGTCCCCCGCTACGGCGCCCGAGTCACGGTGATGGCGCGACCACCGGCGGCGGGGTGACGGGCCGCTAGCCCGCAGTCGGCTCGGGTGGTGCGAACCTCCAGTTGTCCGGGTTCTTCGGCGAATACACCACCGGAAACAGCTGGCCCATGGTGGGCCATTGGTTGACGTCGACCGCCATGCGCTGATAGACGGCATGCTCGCTGACGGTGGGTCCGTTGATGACGCCCGCGATGGTGACGTACTGCTCACCGCTGGCGTCGGGACGCGGGCTGACCCCGGTCACCAGCAGCGTGCCGCTGGCAAGGTTGCCACCACGCGGGCCTCTCCGGATGAACCGCGGCGCGAGGAACGCCACCAGGACCGCCACGAGCAGGAGCAGCACAGCAAATTCCCACATCCGGCCATGCTAGGGCCATGGTAGGACTGCGGCATGAGCCGCACCGGCGACGATGCAGAGCGTGCGATGAGGAGGAGCGGTGCCATGAGCCACAACGATCTGATGCTGGCGCTGACCCTGGCCGACCGGGCAGACGCGCTGACTCGCGCCCGGTTCGGCGCGCTCGACCTGCGGGTCGACACCAAACCGGATCTGACCCCGGTAACCGACGCCGATCGGGCCGTCGAAGCCGAGCTGCGGCGGCTGCTCGGGCACGACCGCCCGGACGACAGCGTCCTCGGCGAGGAGTTCGGCGGGACAACCACTTTCACTGGCCGGCAGTGGGTCATCGACCCGATCGACGGCACCAAGAACTTCGTGCGCGGGGTGCCGGTGTGGGCGAGTTTGATCGCGTTGCTGGAAGACGGCGTCCCGGCGGTCGGTGTCGTGAGCGCCCCCGCGCTGCGGCGTCGGTGGTGGGCGGCGCGCGGCCAGGGCGCCCACGTCGCCGTCGACACCGATCCACCGCGTCCACTGTCGGTTTCCACAGTGGCGCAACTGGATTCGGCAAGCCTCTCGTTCTCCAGCCTCGCGGGGTGGGCGCAGCGCGGTCTGCGTGGGCGCTTCATCGAGCTGACCGATGCGGTATGGCGGGTGCGCGCCTTCGGCGACTTCTTCTCGTACTGCCTGGTTGCCGAGGGGGCCGTCGACATCGCCGCCGAACCGGAGGTCTCGGTATGGGATCTGGCGGCGCTCGACATCCTGGTGCGCGAGGCCGGTGGGACATTCACCGGCCTGGACGGCGTCGCGGGCCCGCACCGCGGCAGCGCCGTGGCGACCAACGGCCTGCTGCACCAGCAGGTGCTCGGCGGCCTTGCCGCCGAATCGGTGTGAATTAATTAACAAGGCGGTCGCCACCTATCTTACTCCGGAGTAAGATAGGTTTCATCCGCATGGCCCCAACGACCGAGGCTGCTGACATGACCGAAACCCATTCCGGTGCACACGCCAATACCCAACGTTCCCGCCGGCGCCGCAGACGGTCCGGCGGCAAGACCGGTGTCGGGCTGCAACCACACAAACGCACCGGGATCGATATCGCCATCGCGCTGCTGACCCCGATTGTCGGCCGGGAGTTCCTGGACAAATACCATCTGCGCGACCCGCTCAACCGGGCGTTGCGCTACGGCACCAAGACGGTCTTCTCCACCGCCGGCGCCACCACCCGTCAGTTCAAGCGGGCGCAGAACCTGCGCAGCGGACCGACCCGGCTCAAGTCCAGCGGCAAGGACTATTTCGACCTGACGCCCGATGACGATCAGAAGCTGATCATCGAGACCGTCGACGAATTCGCCCACGAGGTATTGCGGCCGGCGGCTCACGACGCCGACGAGGCGGCGACCTACCCGCCCGATCTGATCGCCAAGGCGGCCGAGCTGGGCGTCACCGCGATCAACATTCCCGAGGATTTCGACGGCATCGCCGCGCACCGCTCCAGCGTGACCAACGTGCTGGTGGCCGAGGCGCTGGCCTACGGCGACATGGGTCTGGCCCTGCCGATTCTGGCCCCCGGCGGCGTGGCGTCCGCGCTGACCCACTGGGGCAGCGCCGACCAGCAGGCCACCTACCTGCCGGAGTTCGCCGGCGAGAACGTCCCGCAGGCCTGCGTTGCCATCGCCGAACCGCAACCGTTGTTCGATCCCACCCGGTTGAAGACGACCGCGGTGCGCACGCCGAGCGGATACCGGCTCGACGGCGTGAAGTCATTGGTGCCTGCCGCCGCCGACGCCGAGCTGTTCATCGTCGGCGCGCAGCTGAACGGCAGACCGGCCTTATTCATCGTCGAGTCGTCCGCCAAAGGCCTTACCGTCAAGGCGGATCCGAGCATGGGGATCCGCGCCGCGGCCCTGGGCCAGGTCGAGCTCACTGGGGTGTCGGTCCCGCTGAATGCCCGGTTGGGCGAACCGGATGCGAGCGACGCCGAATACGAAGAGGCTTACTCGGAGGCGATCGCGCTGTCCCGGTTGGGCTGGGCGGCCCTGGCCGTCGGCACCTCGCATGCGGTGCTGGACTACGTCGTCCCGTACGTGAAAGAACGCGAGGCCTTTGGCGAGCCGATCGCGCATCGTCAGGCCGTCGCGTTCATGTGCGCCAACATCGCCATCGAGCTGGACGGACTGCGGCTGATCACCTGGCGCGGCGCCGCGCGCGCCGAACAGGGCCTCACGTTCACCCGCGAGGCGGCACTGGCCAAGCGCCTCGGCACCGAAAAGGGCATGCAAATCGGCCTGGACGGCGTGCAGTTGCTCGGCGGCCACGGCTACACCAAGGAACACCCGGTCGAGCGTTGGTACCGCGACCTGCGGGCCATCGGCGTCGCCGAGGGTGTTGTCGTTATCTAGCGAAAGATCAATCATGGCAATAAATCTGGAACTGCCCCGCAAGATGCACGCGGTGATCGAAAAGGCACACCAGGGCGCCGCCGAGATGATGCGGCCAATCGCCCGCAAATACGACCTGAACGAACACGCCTACCCGGTCGAGCTCGACACGTTGGCCAGCCTGTTCGAGGGCGCCGCCGAGTCCAATGCGCTCGGGCTCGCCGGTGCCGAGGCGTTCCGCGGCGGCCAGGGCAAGGAAGAAAACCGCAACGGCGCCAACATGGCGGCGGTGCTGCAGACCCTGGAGGCCTGCTGGGGCGACGCGGCGATGATGCTGTCGATGCCCTATCAGGGCCTGGGCAACGCGGCGATCAGCGGGGTGGCCACCGACGAGCAGCTGAATCGTCTGGGCAGGGTGTGGGCGGCGATGGCCATCACCGAGCCGGGTTTCGGTTCCGACTCGGCGGCGGTGTCCACCACCGCCACGCTGGACGGCGACGAGTATGTGATCAGCGGCGAAAAGATTTTTGTCACCGCGGGTTCGCGGGCCACCCACATCGTGGTGTGGGCGACGCTGGACAAGGCGGCGGGCCGCCCGGCGATCAAGTCGTTCATAGTGCCGCGCGAACACCCGGGTGTCGCCGTGGAACGGGTGGAGGACAAGCTCGGGATCAAGGGTTCCGACACCGCGGTGATCCGGTTCGACAATGCCCGGATACCGAAGGAAAACCTGCTGGGCAACCCCGAAATCGAGTCGGGCAAGGGCTTTTCCGGTGTGATGGAAACCTTTGACAACACCCGGCCGGTGGTGGCCGCCATGGCCATCGGTATCGCCCGGGCCGCGCTGGAGGAACTGCGCAAGATCCTGACCGACGCCGGGATCGAGATCTCCTACGACAAGCCGTCATACGCCCAAAGTGCCGCCGCCGCCGAATTCCTGCGGATGGAGGCCGATTTCGAGGCCAGCTACCTGCTGACGCTGCGCGCGGCCTGGCAGGCGGACAACAAGATCCCCAACTCCAAAGAGGCGTCCATGGCCAAGGCCAAGGCCGGCCGGGTTGGCAGCGACATCACGCTCAAAGCCGTCGAATTGGTCGGCACCATGGGCTATTCCGAGCAGACGCTGTTGGAGAAGTGGGCGCGCGACTCGAAGATCATGGACATCTTCGAGGGCACCCAGCAGATCCAGCAACTGGTGGTCGCGCGCCGCCTGCTGGGCCTCTCGTCGTCGGAGCTCAAGTAGCTACCGCGTTCAGCCGTTCGCGGGTGTCCTCGTCGAGCTCGACCGAGGCGACGTCGAGGTTTGCTTCGAGGTGGGCCACCGATGAGGTCCCCGGGATCATTAGGACGTTGGGCGCCACGCTCAGCGTCCAGGCCAGGGCCACCTGTGCCGGCGTGCGCCCGAGTCGCGCGGCGGCGTGGCGCACGATCTCGTTTCCGAGCACCTGATCCGGCGGCGCGAACGGAGACCTGAGGCTAAAGAACGGGACGAACGCGATACCGCGTTTCGTGCACTCGGCCAGCACCGGCGCTGACGACCGGTCGGCCAGGCTGAAAGCGTTTTGCACACAAGCGATTTCGGTGCGCTCTACGGCGTGCAGTAGGTGCTCACGGTTGACGTTGCTCAGCCCGATTGCGCCGATCAATCCCTCGTCTCGGGCATCGATCATGACGGATAGCAGTTCGTCGAAGCGTTCGTCGGGGCCGTCGCTGTCGATGAGCCGCAAATTCACCGCCGCCAGCTGGTCGACGCCGAGCGCTGCCAGGTTGGCCTCGATGTCCGCGCGGAAGTCGGCGGGGTCGACCAGCGGCACCCAGCCACCGGCGTCGTCGCGGCGCGCCCCGACCTTGCTGACCAGCGCCAGGTCGGGCGGATAGGGGTGCAGGGCTTCGCGGATGAGCTCGTTGGAGACATCCGGGCCGTAGAACTGCGCGGTGTCGATGTGGTTGACGCCAAGCTCGACGGCGCGTCGCAACACCGCCAGAGCCTCGTCGCGATCGCGCGGCGGCCCGAAAGCCCCGCGGCCGGGAAGCTGGATGGCCCCGAAGCCGATGCGGGCGACCGAAAACCTACCAAGTCGAAACGAATCCATGCGGTGAGGTTAGCGTCGTGGAATGGATACGTTTCAAGCGCTTGTCGCGCGCCAAGACGGTGACCGGATAACCGCGTCGGTCGACACCCTGAGCACCTCCGACCTACCGCCCGGCGAGGTGACGATCCGGGTGCTGTTTTCGAGCGTGAACTTCAAGGACGCGCTGGCGTTGACCCCGGGCGGTGGGGTGGTGCGCTCCTACCCGGTCGTGCCGGGCGTCGATCTGACCGGCGAGGTCGTCGAGTCGCAGTCACCCGATTTCGCCGTCGGCGACCGGGTGCTGGCCCACGGGTACCAGATCGGCACCGGACATCACGGCGGCTATGCCGAATACGCCCGGCTGCCGGCGGACCAGGTGGTGGCGCTCGGCGCATTGAGTCCGCGCGAGGGCGCCGCGATCGGGACCGCCGGCTTTACCGCCGCGATGAGCGCGCGGGCGCTGATCGACTGGGGCATCGAACCCGGCGCCGGATCGGTCGTCGTCACCGGCGCCTCCGGCGGCGTCGGCTCCGTCAGCGTCGACCTACTGGCGTCCGCCGGCTACCGGGTGGTGGCCTCGACGGGTAAGGAGAAGGCGGCCGGGCTGCTGGAAGAGCTTGGCGCCGCGGAGGTTATCGGCCGGCTGCCCGCCGATCCCGACGCCAAACCGCGGCCGTTGGCCAAGGCGCGCTGGGCGGCGGCGGTGGACTGCGTGGGCGGCGCCACGCTGGCCGACGTACTCTCGGCCGTCGACTACGGCGGAGCGGTGGCGGCCAGCGGGCTGACCGGTGGCGCGGCCCTGCACACCACGGTGATGCCGTTCATCCTGCGCGGCGTCGCGCTGCTGGGAATGGATTCGGTGCTGATGCCGATCGGCCCCCGCCGGGAATTGTGGGCGGCGCTGGGCGATTCGTTGCGGCCGCGGCACCTGGAGTCGGTGATCAGCGATGTCGATGTCAAAGACGTCGTCGACGTTCTCGATCAGCTCCGCGCCGGCGCGTTCTCCGGCCGTGCGGTGGTCCGAGTCGCCGGCGGGTTCTGAGCCGGCAGTACGCTGACCGAGCGCTGTTCGGGCGCCCTGACTACGGAGGTGGCATGCGCGCGGTACAGGTGACTCGGCTAGACGGGCCGGACGCGGTCGAGCTGTCCGATGTCGACGAACCCAAGGCCGACGGCGTGGTCGTCGACGTGCACGCCGCCGGGGTGGCCTTCCCGGACGCATTGCTCACCCGCGGCCTGTACCAGTACCGGCCGGACCCGCCGTTCGTGCTCGGCGCGGAAATTGCCGGGGTGGTGCGATCGGCACCCGAGCACGCGCATGTGCGCGCCGGTGACAGAGTGGTCGGCCTGACGATGCTCACCGGCGGCATGGCCGAGGTCGCGGTGCTCTCGCCCGACCGGGTGTTCAGGCTGCCAGACAACGTGAGCTTCGAGGCGGGCGCCGGCCTGCTGTTCAACGACCTGACCGTGTACTTCGCGCTGACCGTGCGGGGCCGGCTGGGGCAAGGCGAGACGGTGCTGGTGCACGGGGCGGCGGGCGGGATCGGAACGTCGGCGTTGCGGCTGGCGTCGGTGCTCGGGGCGTCGCGCAGCATCGCGGTGGTCAGCACCGAGCAGAAGGGCGAGATCGCCACCGCGGCCGGGGCCACCGACGTGGTGTTGGCCGACGGGTTCAAGGACGCGGTCCAGGAGTTGACCGGCGGCCGCGGCGTCGACATCGTCGTCGACCCGGTCGGCGGTGACCGGTTCACCGATTCACTGCGCTCGCTTGCGCCGGGGGGACGGCTGCTGGTCGTCGGCTTCACTGGTGGCGAGATTCCCACCGTGAAGGTAAACCGCTTGCTGCTGAACAACATTGACGTGGTCGGTGTGGGTTGGGGTGCATGGACGGCGACGCACCCGGGCGCGCTGGGCGAGCAGTGGGCCGGCCTCGAGCGGTTGCTCGCCTCGGGTGAGCTGGCTCCCCCGCAGCCGGCGATCTACCCGCTGGAACAGGCCGCTGCCGCGGTCGAGTCCCTGGAGAATCGCAGCGCCAAAGGAAAGGTCGTGCTGCGCGTCCGCGGTTGACGGGCCGCCCGAAACCCCGCTGATATCGGCCGCACGGGCCTTGTGCCCGTCCAAAAGAAAAAGTAATGTCACTTTCAGTTTTGTAATCTTGCCCCGATCCAAGCCTGGGAGCCACGCCATGGAATCCTTTGTCCACCTGCGGAAGGGCACAACGCCGCACCGGCTGCACGCCGACCTGGACGGCCTCAAGGACGACGAGCTCGGCCGCGGCGGATTCACCGGCCGGACCGCCAACATGTACCGCCGCCACGACCCAACCGCCTACCGGTCGGTCGGCCCGCTGCGGCCCCTCGACGTGCTCATCCAGCGAGCTCAAACCCACCGACGCCACCGACGCGGACGGCGAACCACTGCTGATGTTCAGCAACGCCGACTGCCGGATATCGCTGAGCCGCCGCCACGAGCCGATGCCGTTCTACAGCCGCCACGTCGACGGCGACCTGCTGTGCTTCGTGCACCAGGGCGCGGGCCTTCTGGAAACCGAGTTCGGGCCGCTTCGCTACCGGCAGGGCGACTGGGTGTACATCCCGAAGGCGTGCACCTGGCGCCAGGTCCCCGATGGCGAGACCACGTTGCTGATGATCGAGGCCGGCGACGAGTTCCGGGTGCCGCCGCCCGGCTCACTCGGCCGCCATTTCCCGTTCGACCCGTCGCAGGTCGTCATCCCCGACCCCGTCCCGTCCGACGCCGCTCCACGGCCGAGGGGGCGCGACGAGTACGAGGTCCGGCTCGTCCACGAAGGCGGCCCGACAACGCTGTTCTACCAACATAATCCGCTCGACGTGGAAGGCTGGCGCGGCGACAATTTCGCGTTCACCTTCAACATCGCCGACTACAACGTCGTCACGTCCGACAGCGTCCACCTGCCGCCGACGGTGCATTTGTTCATGCAGGCCACCGGCGTCTACGTGATGAACTTCCTGCCCAAACCCGCCGAAGGCGTTCACGGCACCGAGCGCACGCCCTGGTATCACCGCAACGTCGACTACGACGAGATCGCCTTCTTCCACGGCGGTTCGCTCTACGGCATCCCGATGCCGCCGGGCCTGATCTCCCATGCGCCGCAAGGGGTTCACCACGGCGCGCCGGAAAAGGCGCGGGAACGGGCACGCCGCAAGTTCGACGAGCATTCGCGGGTGGACTGGCAGGTCATCGCCGTCGACACCCGCCGGCGACTGACACCGTCGGCCGAGGTGCTCGCCAACGACCTGGGACAACACTGACATGAGCAGTCAAGCAGCGAAACAAGCCGTGAAGCACGACTACGATCGCATCCCGTATCTCGTTGCCTTCCAAAACAATTCCGAAGTCCGAGACGTCTATGGCGGGCTGGCCGAGATCACCGTGCTGGAAAGCTACCTACTCAAGCCGAAAGACAAGCCGTGCGACACCGTGCTGGTGTTCATGCACCCGATCGGCGGCGGCGCGTACCTGCCGATGATCGAACGCGCTCGCCCGGGCCGGCCACCATGTCATCTACTGCAACAGCCGGTTCCGCGGCACGGACTCGGCGCTGCTGATGGAGAAGGTGGTCGAGGATCTCGGCGAGTGCATCAAGGACGCCAAGAACCGGCTGGGCTACTCGCACGTGGTGCTGGCCGGGTGGAGCGGCGGCGGGTCGCTGTCGGTGTTCTACCAGCAGCAGGCCCAGCACGCCACCATCACGTCGAGCCCGTCCGGCGACGGCCCCGACCTAACCGCGCTTGACCTGCCCGCCGCCGACGGCATCATGCTGCTGGCCGCGCACATCAGCCGGCACGGCACGCTCACCGAATGGCTGGACGCGTCCATCCTCGACGAATCCGACCCCACCAAGCGCGATCCCGAGCTGGACCTGTACAACCCCGACAACCCCAACCAACCGCCCTACAGCCAGGAATTCCTGGCCCGCTACCGGCAGGCTCAGATCGACCGCAACCGCCGGATCACGGCCTGGGTCAAAGACAAGCTCGCCGAACTGAAGGCCCGGGGCCGCCCCCAGGACGAGTTCGGTTTCGTCGTGCACGGCACCATGGCCGACCCGCGCTGGCTGGATCCCACCGTCGATCCCAACGAACGCACCCCGGGAACCTGCTACCTGGGTGATCCTCAAGTGGTGAACATGAGCCCCGTCGGGCTTGGGCGGTTTTCGACGCTGCGCGGGTGGCTCTCGCAATGGAGTTACGACGACGCCCGCGGCGACGGCGTGGCCTGCGGGCCCGACATCGCCGTCCCGGCGCTGGTGATCGGCAACCTCGCCGACGACGCCTGCACGCCCAGCCACACGCGACGGCTCTTCGACGCGATCGGGCACCCGGACAAGGAGATGCACGAAATCCCCGGCGCCACACACTATTACGCGGGCCCCGACCAGCGTGACAAGCTGCGCCACGCGGTCGAGATCGTCACCGACTGGCTGGCCCGGCACGACTTCGCGAGCGCCGAATGACCGCCGCCGGCGACGATGCAGAACGAAGCGATGAGGAAGAGCGGCGCATGGCCCCTGCGGCGCTGGACGGCATCCGGGTGCTCGAGCTCGGCACCCTGATCGCCGGGCCATTCGCCGGCCGGCTGCTCGGCGACATGGGCGCCGACGTCATCAAGGTGGAAGCCCCCGGCGCCCCGGACCCGTTGCGAACCTGGGGCCAGGCCGAACTCGACGGCCACCGCGTGTTCTGGACGGTGCACGCGCGCAACAAGAGGGCCATCACGCTCGACCTACGGCAGCCACGCGGCCGCGAACTCTTCCTCGAACTCGTCGAGAAATCCGACATCGTGGTGGAAAACTTCCGTCCCGGCACCCTGGAGAAGTGGAACCTGGGCTACGACGTGCTCAGCGAACACAACCCGGGCATCATCCTGGTTCGGGTGTCGGGCTACGGGCAGACCGGACCCGACGCACACAAGGCCGGCTACGCCTCGGTGGCCGAGGCCGCCAGCGGGCTGCGGCACCTCAACGGCTTTCCCGGCGGGCCGCCGCCGCGGCTGGCCCTCTCGCTGGGCGACAGCCTGGCCGGCATGTTCGGCGCCCAGGGCGCGCTGGCCGCTCTCTACCGCCGCAGCGTCACCGGGCACGGCCAGGTGGTCGACGTCGCACTGACCGAATCCTGTTTAGCTGTACAGGAATCCACGATTCCCGACTACGACGTCGCCGGCCTCGTGCGCGGACCGTCGGGCACCCGGCTCGAGGGCATCGCCCCGTCCAACATCTACCGCAGCGCCGACGGCTCCTGGGTGGTGATCGCCGCCAACCAGGACACCGTGTTCGCCCGCCTGTGTAAGGCGATGGGCCGCGCGGAATTGGCCAGCGATGACCGGTTCGCCACCCACGGCGCCCGCGGACGCAACCAGGACGAACTCGACGAGATCATCGGCGCGTGGGCCGCGGAGCGCCAACCCGGCGAGATCATCGAAACGCTGTCCGCCGCGGGCGTGATCGCGGGCCCGATCAACACCGTCGCCGAGGTGGTCAACGACCCGCAGTTGCGGGCCCGCGGCATGCTGGTCGAGCATTACGACGAGCGGATCGGGCGCAACGTTCTGGGACCGGGCATCGTGCCGGCGCTATCGGAATCCCCGGGCGGTATCCGCAACGCCGGCCCGGCGCGTCCGGGACAACACAACGACGACGTCTACGTCGGGCTGCTGGGCAAGAGCGCCGACGAGCTCGAGGAATTGCGCGCCGAAGAGGTGCTATGACGACCGCACCGGCGACGATGCAGAACGGAAGCGATGAGGAGGAGCGGTGCCATGACCGCACCGGCGACGATGCAGAGCGAAGCGATGAGGAGGAGCGGTGCCATGAACCACGTCGATATCCGCGAGGTGTCGCTGCGCGACGGCCTGCAGATCGAAAAGCCAATCCCGTTGTCGGCCAAGCTGGAACTGCTGGCGGCGGTGGCGGCCACCGGGGTGCGGGAGGTAGAGGCCACCGCGTTCGTCTCCCCCACGAAAGTGCCGTCGATGGCCGATGCCGCCGAACTCGCCGCCGAGCTACAGAACTACCCCGACATCGACTTCTCCGCCCTGGTCGCCAGCCCCAACGGCGCCAAGCGCGCGATCGCCGCGGGCCTGCGCTCGATCGAGTACGTGGTGGCCGCCGACGACACGTTCAGCAAGGCCAACGTCGGGCGCACCAGCGCCGAGGCTACCGACCAGATCGCCGAGATCATCGCCATCGCGCACGACGGCGGCGTCACCGTCGAGGTCGTCGTCGCCACCGCGTGGGACTCCCCGTTCGAAGGCCCCACCCCGCCGCAGCGAGTGCTCGACATCGCCGCGGCCGCCCGCGACCGCGGCGCCGACCGGTTGTCGATCGCCGACACCATCGGCACCACCACCCCGGGGCGGGTCAGTTCGCTGATCGCCCAACTGCGTCCGGTGATCGGCGACCTGCCACTGGGCGCGCACTTCCACAACACCCGCGGTGCCGGGCTGGCCAGCGCGTACGCGGCGGTCAGCGCTGGAGTCACCCGGCTGGACGCCTCGGTCGGCGGGCTGGGCGGCTGCCCGTTCGCGCCGGGTGCCACCGGCAACATCGCCACCGAGGACCTGGTGTACCTGCTGCGCGACAGCGACATCGATGTCGACGTCGACCTGCAGGCGGCCATCGCCGCGGCCGATGTCGCGAAATCGGTTGTCGGCCATGACTTGCCGAGCGCGCTGTTGCGCGCCGGCGACCGGATGCGGGCCTGATGCCGGCCGAACTGCTGACCGCCAAGGGCCGCCAGACCCGGCAGGCCATCGAGCAGGCCGCCCGTAAACTGTTCGCGGAACGCGGCTTTCACGGCTCCACGCTAGCCGACATCACCTCGGCCGCGGGCAAGTCGCCGGCCGTGTTCTACCGGTATTTCGCCGACAAGGAAGACCTGCTGGCCGCGCTGGCGGAGTCATTTCTGCACGAGGTCGTGACGCCGTCCGGGTTGAGCCTGCACCTGGCGGATTCTCCGGATGACGACGACTTTTTTGCTTCGGTGGTCACCGGGTACTGGAACATCTTCAAGCAGAACATCGGCATCATGATCGCCGTCGCCCAGTTGGCCGCCACCCAGCAGCGGTTCGCGGCCGTGCAGAACGAATTTCGGCGTTTCGGCATGGATATCGTCGCCGCCTCGGTCCGCCGCGCCCAGGAGCAGGGTTACGCAACCGAGCTGAATCCGCAGCACACGGCGGCGGCCATCGCGCTGCTGTTCGAGAATTTCACTATCGTCTTCGTCGGGGCTTCGGGTCGTGGGGATCTCGGGGTGCGGATCAACGACGAAGACGCCATAGCTACGCTGTCGAGGATCTGGAAGAAGACGCTGTACGGGTTCTAGCCCGGTTAAGGAGATCAACGTGGATTTCACCCTCCCAGAACATCTTCCGGGCGTTCTCGCCGAGATGGATGAGTTCATCGAGGCCGAGATCAAGCCGCTGGAACGCGAACACATCCAGTATTTCGACCAGCGCCGGGAGCATGCCCGCACCGACTGGGACAACGACGGCATCCCGTCGGCCGCGTGGGAGGATCTGCTCGCCGAGATGCGCAGGCGGGCCGACAGGGCGGGCTGGCTGCGCTACGGGTTGCCGGCGTCGCTGGGCGGTCGGGACGGCACCAACGTCGACATGGCCGTCATCCGGGAGCACTTGGCGCACAAGGGCCTTGGCCTGCACAACGACCTGCAGAACGAGTCGTCGATCGTCGGGAATTTCCCGCAGGTGATCATGATGGAACGCTTCGGCACCGACGAGCAACGCCGCGTGTGGTCGGAAGCGCTGATCACCGGGGAACGCTCGATGGCGTTCGGCCTCACCGAGCCACGGCACGGCTCCGACGCCACGTGGCTGGAAACGCGCGGCGAACCCGACGGGGACGGCTGGGTGATCAACGGTTCCAAGCGGTTCAACACCGGCGTGCACCGGGCGACCCACGACCTGATCTTCGCCCGCACCTCCGGTGAGCCGGGGCAAGCCAGGGGCATCACCGCGTTCCTGGTCCCGACTGACACACCCGGATTCGCCGTCCCCTACTACTGGTGGACGTTCAACATGCCCACCGACCACGGCGAAGTCGAGCTGACCGATGTGCGGGTAACCGCCGACGCGGTGCTCGGTGAGGTGGACCGCGGCCTGGAGGTCGCGCAAACCTTTCTGCACGAGAACCGAATCCGGCAGGCGGCAAGTAGTCTGGGTGCCGCGCAATACTGCATCGACCGGGCCGCCGAGTATGCCGGCGAGCGCTTGGTGTTCGGCAAGCCGCTGTCGGTCAATCAGGCCGTGCAATGGCCGCTGGCCGAGCTGCAGACCGAAGCCCAGATGGTGCGGCTGCTGGTGGCCTACGCCGCCTGGCATTTGGACCGTGACCACCACATGGAGGTCTCCGACAAGGTGTCGATGGCCAACTACCGAGCCAACCGGCTGGTCTGCGACGCCGCTGACCGGGCCATGCAGGTCTTCGGGGGCCTCGGTTACAGCCGGCACGAGCCGTTCGAGCACATCTACCGCCACCATCGCCGCTACCGGATCACCGAGGGTTCCGAGGAGATCCAGATTCGCCGGGTGGCGCAGCGGATGTTCAAGTTCGGCAAGCGGTGACGGTCGTCGACGAGCTGGAACCCAAACTGGCCGGGGTGCTACAGACGGCCCTCGGCGCCGGCACCGTGACCATCGAAAACTTGCGCGCACTCACCGGGGGCGCCAGCAGAACCACGTGGGCATTCGATGCCGTCACCGGCGACGGGCACCGGTCGCTGATCCTGCGCACCGGCCCACCCGACGATGTGCACGCCGGCATGGAGCTCGAGGCCCGCGCCCAGGCCGCCGCCGCCGCTGCCGGAGCGCCGGTCCCCCACATTGTCCTCGCCGACGATTCGCCCGCGGCCCTGGGCAATCCCTTTCTCATCTGCGAGGAAATCAAGGGTGAGACCATCGTCCGGCGCATCCAGCGTCGGCTCGACGAAGCCGATGGGCACGCGGGCCGCCAGCGGCTGCTGCGGCAGTGCGCGCAGGCGCTGGCCGCCATCCACCGCGCCGACCCGCACATTCCCGGCCTGGCCGACCAGGATCAGCTCGTGCAGTGGCGCGAGCGGCTCGACGCCATGGGCGACAGCACCGCCACCTTCGAATGGGCGTTTCGCTGGCTGGCCGCCCGCCGGCCCCAACCGTCGGCCACGGTTCTGGTGCACGGCGACTACCGGATGGGAAACCTCATCGTCGACGGGTCCGAGCTTGCCGCAGTCCTGGACTGGGAGCTGGTACACGCCGGCGAGGCGTGCGAAGACCTGGCCTGGTTCTGCATCCGGGCCTGGCGGTTCGGCGCCCCGAGGGGCCTGGGCGCCGGCGGGCTGGGCAGCATCGAGAGCTTCGTGCGGGCCTATGAGGAGGCCAGCGCGACTACCGTCGACCGGGTGGCGTTTCACTGGTGGCTTGTGCTGGCGACGCTGCGCTGGGGGGTCATCTGCCGGTACCAGGCGGAGCGGCATCTGAGCGGGCAGTCCCGCTCGGTGGAGTTGGCGGCGATCGGGCGGCGGGTCTGCGAGACCGAGTGGGACCTGCTCGACCTGCTCGAAGAGGCGCCCGCCGACGATGCGCGCCGCGCAGCGGCGCGAGGTGGGGGCACCCCCGGCCGCAACGGCCAGGGGGCGAGACGGGCAATCGGAGCTGGGCCCGTGATCGGGGCGTACGGCCGCCCGCTGGCGGCCGAACTGGTGACCGCGGTGGCCGAGTTCCTCGAGACCGACGTCCGCGAGGCGACCACCGGGCAGGTCAACTTCCACGCCAGGGTGGCCGCCAACGCGTTGCGCATCGTCGAGCGCGAACTGCTCGACGAAAGCGAGTCGGACGCCCGCGCGGCGCTGGCGGGCCTGGGTTTCGCCGACGAGGAAGGGCTCGCCGCCGCCATCAGGGTCGGTGAGCTGGACGGACGCGCCCAGGACGTCATCGCGTGCCTGCGCACGCTGGTCGGACGCCGGTTGGCGGTTGCCCACCCCGGATACGACACGGAATAGCTCGGCCATCGGAATCGCTCGGCGACGATGCGGGCCGTGAAGCGGCCCGAGGAGGAGCCGGGCCATCGGAATCGCTCGGCGACGATGCGGGCCGTGAAGCGGCCCGAGGAGGAGCCGGGCCATCGGGAAAGGAGCCAGTCCCATGCCCCCTACCGCGCAGACCATCGTCGACGTCGCCGACCGCCTGTTCACGGCGATCGAGAAGAGCGACAGGGCGGCCGTCGATCGCCTGTGGAGCGACGACATCGCGGTGTGGCGGGTGCAGGCGCGCCGGGACGACGACAAGGTTCGCGCGCTCCGCGTCATCGACTGGTTCATCACGGCCACCAGCGAGCGTCACTACGAGATTCTCGACCGTCGGCTGTTTGATGACGGCTTCGTCCAGCAGCACGTGTTGCACGCCACGGGCCACGCCGGCCAATCGATCTCCCTGCGGGTCTGCATCGTGATCAGGGTGGGCGCGAGCGGCCTGATCGACCGGATCGATGAGTACTTCGACCCCGCCGACATCGCCCCGCTGATGGTCTAGTTTGGGCAGACATGGGGGTGACGATGACGACACTGGAAACACTGCTGAACGATCCCGACCTGGCCGGCGTATGGAACCTCGTTCCGGATCGTTCGGCCATTACCTTCAAGATCAGGAACATGTGGGGCCTGGTGAACGTCAAAGGCCGGTTCACCGAGTTCACCGGCGACGGGCAGCTGACCGGCGCGGGCGCGGTTTTCGGCCGCCTCGACATCCGCGCCGCGTCGCTGAACACCGGCATCGGCCGCCGCGACAAGCACCTGCGCTCGGCGGACTTCTTCGACGTCGAGCGCTTCGGCGAGATCAGCGTCGTCGTCACCGCGATACACCCGACCCAAGGAAAGGCCGCCGACCTGCGGGCCAACCTCACCATCAAGGGCGTCACCGCCCCGCTCCCGCTGCCCGTCACCATCAGCGAGGTCGACGACGGCTCGATCCGGATCTCCGGGGAAACCAAGGTCGATCGATCCCAGTTCGACTTGGGCTGGAACAGGGCGGGCATGATGGCGCCGATGGTCACCATCGCGGCCGAGGCCGTCTTCGTGCGGGCACCCCTATAAAGCCTGCGCGGCCCCAGTACCATCTGCACCGTGCCCGCCACCACCAGCGCCCTGCAAATCCTCGTGTACAGCGACAACGCCAATACGCGCGAAGAAGTGATGCGGGCGCTGGGCAAGCGCCTACATCCGGAGCTGCCCGAGTTGAGCTACGTCGAGGTGGCGACCGGCCCGATGGTGATACATCGGATGGATGAGGGCGGCATCGACTTGGCCATCCTCGACGGGGAGGCGGCGCCGACCGGCGGCATGGGCATCGCCAAACAGCTCAAGGACGAACTGGAGACGTGCCCGCCGATCCTGGTTCTCACCGGCCGTCCCGACGATGCATGGCTGGCCAACTGGTCGCGCGCCGAGGCCGCGGTGCCGCATCCGCTGGACCCCATCGTGCTGGGCCGGACCGTGCTCGGGCTACTGCGCACCCCCACTCGCTAGGCTGCGCCGACCGGCGTGTCGCCGGCCGCTGTGATAGAGCACCCCGAACATGTGCTCCGGCCGTCGCGACGCTATGTTGTAAATCACTGTGCTGGGATACAGACCCGCCCGTCACAGCAGCCCGGCCACCCGCCTGGCCGCCGCGCGCGGCCCTTACGACGGATCATGGAGCGAGTTGAACGTCTACATACCCATCCTGGTACTCGGCGCCATTGCCACCGCCTTTGCCGTCGGCTCCGTTGCGCTCGCGAGCCTGGTCGGCCCGTCTCGATACAACCGGTCGAAGCTGGAGGCCTACGAGTGCGGCATCGAGCCCACCGAAACCGGCACGCACACGACGGCCGGACAGCGGTTCCCGGTGAAGTATTACCTAACCGCAATGTTGTTTATCGTCTTCGACATCGAAATCGTGTTCTTGTATCCCTGGGCGGTCAGCTACGACATGCTGGGCGCGTTCGCGCTGGCCGAGATGTTCGTGTTCGTGCTTACGGTTTTCGTGGCCTACGCCTACGTGTGGCGCCGCGGGGGCCTGACGTGGGATTGAGGTAAGACGTGGGCCTGGAAGAACAGCTGCCCGGTGGGATCCTGCTGTCCACTGTCGAGAAGGTCGCGGGCTACGTCCGCAAGAACTCACTGTGGCCGGCGACATTCGGGTTGGCCTGCTGCGCGATCGAAATGATGGCGACCGCCGGGCCGAGGTTCGACATCGCGCGGTTCGGGATGGAGCGGTTCTCCGCGACGCCCCGCCAAGCCGACCTGATGATCGTGGCCGGGCGGGTCAGCCAAAAGATGGCACCGGTGTTGCGCCAGATCTACGACCAGATGGCCGAGCCGAAATGGGTGCTGTCCATGGGCGTCTGCGCCTCCTCCGGCGGGATGTTCAACAACTATGCGATCGTGCAGGGCGTGGACCACCTCGTCCCGGTGGACATCTATCTGCCCGGCTGCCCGCCGCGCCCGGAGATGCTGTTGCACGCAATCCTCAAGCTGCACGAGAAGATTCAAGAAATGCCGCTGGGTGTCAACCGGGAACAAGCCATCGCCGAGGCCGAGCAGGCGGCGCTGGCCGCCACGCCCACGATCGAGATGCGCGGGCTGTTGCGATGAGCTCGCCGGACCACGACCCGAAAGTCGCCGCCAGCGAGGTGGGAGGAACGCCCCCGGCGGCCGACGAGGAGGTGATCAACGTGCGTCGCGGCATGTTTGGGGTCACCGGCACCGGCGACACCACCGGGTACGGCCGGCTGGTGCGCGAGGTCACCTTCCCGGGTAGCAGTCCCCGGCCCTATGGCGGATACTTCGACGACGTGGTCGACCGGCTGGCCGAGGCACTCGACGGCAGTGACGCCGAATTCGACGACGCGATAGAGAAAGTCGTGGTCTTCCGCGACGAATTGACCTTGCACGTCCGCCGGGACCTGCTGCCGGCGGTCGCCCAGCGGCTGCGCGACGAGCCGGAACTGCGCTTCGAGATGTGCCTGGGCGTCAGCGGGGTGCACTACCCGCACGAAACCGGCCGCGAGCTGCACGCCGTCTACCCGCTGCAGTCGATCACGCACAACCGCCGCGTGCGCCTGGAAGTGTCTGCGCCGGACGGTGATCCGCACATCCCGTCGCTGTATGGCGTCTACCCGACCAATGACTGGCACGAGCGGGAAACCTACGACTTCTTCGGCATCATCTTCGACGGGCACCCGTCGCTGACCCGCATCGAAATGCCCGACGACTGGCATGGGCATCCGCAACGCAAGGACTACCCACTCGGCGGCATTCCAGTCGAATACAAGGGCGCGCAGATACCACCGCCCGACGAGCGGAGAGCCTACAACTGATGAGCACAACCACGGAATCGACGCCCGATGGCGACGCCCCCGAGACGGTGTTGGTCGCCGGCGGCCAGGACTGGGAGCAGATCATCGACGCCGCCCGCAACGCGGATCCCGGTGAACGCATCGTCGTCAACATGGGGCCCCAACACCCGTCCACCCACGGGGTTTTGCGGCTGATCCTCGAGATCGAGGGCGAGACGGTCACCGAGGTCCGCTGCGGAATCGGCTACCTGCACACCGGAATCGAGAAAAACCTCGAATATCGTTATTGGACCCAGGGTGTCACGTTCGTGACCCGAATGGATTACCTGGCACCGTTTTTCAACGAGACCGCCTATTGCCTGGGTGTGGAGAAGCTGCTCGGCATCACCGACGAGATACCGGAACGGGTCAACGTCATCCGGGTGATGATGATGGAGCTCAACCGGATCTCCTCGCATTTGGTCGCGTTGGCGACCGGCGGCATGGAACTGGGCGCCATGACCCCGATGTTCGTCGGCTTCCGCGGACGCGAGATCGTCCTCACCCTGTTCGAAAAGATCACCGGTTTGCGGATGAACAGCGCCTACATCCGGCCCGGCGGCGTGGCGGCGGACCTACCGCCCAACGCGGAAAGCGATATCGCGGAAGCCCTCCAGCAGCTCAAGCAACCGCTGCGCGAAATGGGCGAGCTGCTCAACGAAAACGCCATCTGGAAAGCCCGCACCCAGGACGTCGGCTACCTGGATTTGACCGGGTGCATAGCGCTGGGCGTGACCGGCCCGATCCTGCGCGCCACCGGATTGCCGCACGATCTGCGCAAGAGCGAACCCTATTGCGGTTACGAGAACTACGATTTCGACGTGATCACCGCGGACGGTTGTGATTCCTACGGGCGCTACATCATTCGCGTCAAGGAGATGTCGGAGTCGATCAAGATCGTCGAGCAGTGCCTGGACAAGTTGAAGCCGGGCCCGACGATGATCGAGGACCGCAAGATCGCCTGGCCGGCCGACCTGACGGTGGGTGCCGACGGCATGGGCAACTCCGCGGAGCACATCGCCAAGATCATGGGCGGCTCGATGGAAGCGTTGATCCACCACTTCAAGCTGGTCACCGAGGGCATTCGCGTTCCGGCGGGCCAGGTTTACACGGCGGTCGAATCCCCGCGCGGTGAGCTCGGCGTGCACATGGTCAGCGACGGCGGCACCCGCCCCTACCGGGTGCACTACCGGGATCCGTCCTTCACCAACCTGCAGTCGGTGGCCGCGATGTGCGAGGGCGGGATGGTCGCCGATCTGATCAGCGCGGTCGCCAGCATCGACCCGGTCATGGGCGGGGTGGACCGGTGACCGGCCCGCAGGGCCAGCCGGTGTTCATCCGGCTCGGTCCGCCACCCGAAGAGCCCAACCAGTTCGTCGTTGACGGTGCGCCGCAGTCGTATTCACCGGAGGTGCGGGCGCGCCTCGAGGTCGACGCCAAGGAGATCATCGGCCGCTATCCCAACAACCGCTCGGCGCTGCTGCCTTTGCTGCACCTGGTGCAATCCGAGGATTCGTATCTGACACCGGCGGGTCTGGAGTTCTGCGGCGAACAGCTGGGCCTGACCGGGGCCGAGGTCTCGGCGGTGGCCAGCTTCTACACCATGTACCGCCGCGGTCCGACCGGCGACTACCTGGTCGGTGTCTGCACCAACACGCTGTGCGCGGTGATGGGCGGCGACGCCATATTCGAGACGTTGATCAATCATCTCGGTGTCCGCAACGACCAGACCACCCCCGACGGCAAGATCACCCTGCAACACATCGAATGCAACGCCGCCTGCGATTTCGCGCCGGTGGTGATGGTCAACTGGGAGTTCTTCGACAACCAGACGCCGGAGTCGGCGCGCGAACTCGTCGACTCCCTGCACACCGGCACGCCCGCCGAGCCCACCCGCGGAGCGCCGCTATGCGCCTTCCGTGAGACGTCGCGCATCCTGGCCGGCCTGCCCGATGAGCGCCCCGACCAGGGGCAGGGCGGCGCCGGCCCCGCGACGTTGGCCGGCCTGAAGGTGGCGAAGGAACTCGGCATGCAGGCACCGCCATCGTCGAACGCGTCCGGGAAGGAACAGTGATGGCCGCTCCTACCCAGCAGGCGACACCGCTGACCCCGGTGATCAGCCGCTTCTGGGACGACCCCGAGTCGTGGACATTGGCGACCTATCGCCGCCACGACGGCTACGAGGCGATGAAGAAGGCCCTGGCCATGGACCCCGACGCAGTGATCGGGACCGTCAAGGACTCAGGGCTGCGCGGCCGCGGCGGCGCGGGATTCTCGACCGGGACGAAGTGGTCGTTCATCCCGCAGGGCGACAGCGGCCCGGCCGCCAAGCCGCACTACCTGGTGGTCAACGCCGACGAATCCGAACCCGGTACGTGCAAAGACATTCCGCTGATGCTCGCGACGCCGCACGTGCTCGTCGAAGGCGTCATCATCGCCAGCTACGCTATCCGGGCCCATCACGCCTTCATCTACGTGCGCGGTGAAGTGCTCCCGGTATTGCGCCGCCTGCAGAACGCGGTGGCCGAGGCCTACGCCGCGGGCTACCTGGGCCGCGACATCAACGGTTCGGGCTTCGACCTGGAGCTCGTGGTCCACGCCGGCGCGGGCGCCTACATCTGCGGCGAGGAAACCGCGCTGCTGGATTCGCTGGAAGGCCGGCGCGGCCAGCCGCGCCTGCGCCCGCCGTTTCCCGCGGTGGCCGGGCTCTACGGCTGCCCGACGGTGATCAACAACGTCGAAACGATCGCCAGCGTGCCGGCGATCATCCTCAACGGCGTCGAGTGGTTCCGGTCGATGGGCAGCGAGAAATCACCCGGCTTCACGCTGTATTCGCTGTCCGGGCACATCACCCAGCCGGGCCAGTACGAGGCCCCGCTGGGCATCACGCTGCGCGAATTGCTCGGCTACGCCGGGGGGATGCGGGCCGGGCACCGGCTCAAGTTCTGGACACCCGGCGGATCGTCCACCCCGCTGCTAACCGACGAGCACCTCGACGTGCCGCTGGACTACGAGGGCGTGGGCGCCGTCGGCTCCATGCTGGGCACCAAGGCGCTGGAGATCTTCGACGAGACGACCTGCGTGGTGCGCGCGGTGCGCCGCTGGACCGAGTTCTACAAACACGAATCGTGCGGGAAATGCACGCCGTGCCGGGAGGGCACCTTCTGGCTGGACCAGATCTACGAACGGCTGGAGACCGGCGGGGGCACCGAAGAGGATCTCGACAAGCTGCTCGACATCTCCGACGCGATCCTGGGAAAGTCGTTCTGCGCGTTGGGCGATGGCGCCGCCAGCCCGGTGATGTCGTCGATCATGCACTTCCGCGACGAATACATCGCCCACATCGAAGGAGGCGGCTGCCCGTTCGACCCACGAGATTCCATGTTGACGGCGAATGGAAAGGCGTGACAACCCCATGACTTCTGTTTCCGATGCTGCCAAACCCGAAACCGGCGACGAGGTGCGTCCGCCGGACATGGTGACGCTGACCATCGACGACGTCGAAATCAGTGTTCCGAAGGGGACTCTGGTGATTCGCGCCGCCGAGTTGATGGGCATCCAGATTCCGAGGTTCTGTGACCACCCGCTGCTGGATCCGGTCGGCGCGTGCCGGCAGTGCATGGTCGAGGTTGAGGGACAACGCAAGCCGATGGCGTCGTGCACCATCGTCTGCACCGACGACATGGTGGTGCGCACCCAGCTGACATCGCAGGCCGCCGACAAGGCCCAGCACGGCGTGATGGAGCTGCTGCTGATCAACCATCCGCTGGACTGCCCGATGTGCGACAAGGGCGGCGAATGCCCGCTGCAGAACCAGGCAATGTCCAACGGCCGCGCCGATTCTCGCTTCACCGACGTCAAGCGGACGTTCGCCAAGCCGATCAACATCTCCTCGCAGGTGCTGCTGGACCGCGAACGATGCATCCTGTGCGCGCGCTGCACCCGGTTCTCCGAACAGATCGCCGGCGACCCGTTCATCGACATGCAGGAGCGCGGCGCGCTGCAGCAGGTCGGCATTTACGCCAATGAGCCCTTCGATTCGTATTTTTCGGGCAACACCGTGCAGATCTGCCCGGTGGGCGCCCTGACCGGCACCGCGTACCGGTTCCGGGCCCGCCCGTTCGACCTGGTTTCCAGCCCCAGCGTGTGCGAGCACTGCGCCGGTGGGTGCGCCGAGCGCACCGATCACCGCCGCGGCAAGGTGCTGCGGCGGTTGGCCGGCGACGACCCCGAGGTCAACGAGGAGTGGAACTGCGACAAGGGCCGGTGGGCTTTCGCGTACGCGACCCAGCCCGACGTGCTGACCACTCCCCTGATCCGGGACGCCGACGGCACGCTGCAACCCGCGTCGTGGTCGCACGCGATGGCGACGGCGGTCCAAGGACTCGAGGAGGCCCGCGGCCGTGCGGGCGTGCTGGTCGGCGGCCGGGTGACCTGGGAAGACGCCTACGCCTATTCCAAGTTTGCGCGAATCACGTTGGACACCAACGACATTGACTTCCGCGCGCGCCCGTACTCAGCCGAGGAAGCCGACTTCCTGGCGGCCCGCATCGCGGGCCGCCCGCTCACGGTCAGCTATGCCGACCTGGAATCGGCGCCGGTGGTGGTGCTGGTCGGGTTCGAGCCCGAGGACGAGTCACCGGTGGTGTTCCTGCGGCTGCGCAAGGCCGCCCGCAAACACGGCGTGCCGGTGTATGCGATCGCGCCGTTCGCCACCCGCGCGCTGGGGAAGATGGCGGGTCGGCTGGTCAAAACCGTCCCCGGCGCCGAAGCCGCGGCACTGGACGGCATGGCCAAAGGTGAGATCGGTGAGCTGTTGACCGCACCCGGGGCCGTGATCATGGTCGGGGAACGCCTGGCCATGGTGCCCGGCGGGTTGTCCGCCGCCGCCCGTCTCGCCGACGCCACCGGGGCCCGGCTGGCGTGGGTGCCGCGGCGGGCCGGGGAACGCGGCGCTTTGGAGGCCGGCGCGCTGCCCGGCCTGCTGCCCGGTGGCCGTCCGGTTGCCGACGATGCCGCCCGCGCGCAGGTTGCCGCCGCGTGGAACGTCGACGAATTGCCCACTGCCACTGGGCGTGACGCCGAAGCCATCCTGGCCGCCGCCGCCGACGGGACGCTGGGCGCGTTGGTGGTCGGCGGTGTCGAGCCCGACGACTTCGCCGATCCGGATGCGGTGCTGGCCGCGCTGGACGCCGCCGGCTTCGTGGTCAGCCTGGAGCTGCGGCACAGCGCCGTCACCGAACGCGCCGACGTGGTGTTTCCGGTCGCGCCGACGACACAGAAGGCCGGCGCATTCATCAACTGGGAGGGCCGCTTTCGCGGGTTCGCGCCCGCGCTGCGCGGCACCACCGGACAGGCCGGGCAGTCGGACCATCAGGTGCTCGACGCGCTGGCCGACGAGATGGGCGTCTATCTGGGAGCGTCCACCGTCGACACGGCGCGTCAGGAGCAGTCCGGCCTGGGCGCCTGGGACGGCAACCGCCACCCGGACCCGCAGGTCGCGACCCCGAAGGCGGCCCAACCCGGGGCGGGCGAGGCCGTGTTGACCGGCTGGCGGATGCTGCTGGACAACGGCCGTCTGCAAGACGGTGAACCGCATCTGGCCGGGACTGCGCGTAAACCCGTGGTGCGGCTGTCGGCCGACACGGCGGGCGAGATCGGCGCCGCCGAGGGCGACGCGGTCACGGTCAGCACGGCGCGCGGCTCGATCACCCTGCCGCTGGTTACCACCGACATGCCCGACCGGGTGGTGTGGCTTCCGCTGAACTCGCCGGGTTCGGCCGTACAGCGGGAACTGGGCGTCACAATCGGCAGCATCGTCGGCATCGGAGTGCCAGCATGACCGCCTTCGGACACGACACCTGGTGGCTGGTGCTGGGCAAGGCGCTCGCCGTCTTCGTGTTCCTCATGCTGAACGTGCTGCTCGCCATCCTGCTCGAGCGCAAGATCCTGGGCTGGATGCAGTTGCGGCCCGGCCCCAACCGGGTGGGGCCGTGGGGCACCCTGCAGAGCCTGGCCGACGGGATCAAGCTGGCCCTCAAGGAGAGCATCACTCCCCGCGGCGTCGACCGGTTCGTGTATTTCGCGGCGCCGGTCTTCTCGACGATCCCCGCGTTCACCGCCTTCGCGTTCATCCCGTTCGGCCCTGAGGTATCGGTGTTCGGTCACCGCACACCCTTGCAGCTGACCGATCTGCCGGTCGCGGTGCTGTTCATCCTGGGGCTCTCGGCGATCGGGGTCTACGGGATCGTGCTGGGCGGCTGGGCCTCCGGTTCCACCTACCCGCTGTTGGGCGGGGTGCGGTCCACCGCCCAGGTCATCTCCTATGAGGTCGCGATGGGGCTGTCATTCACGGCAGTGTTCCTCTACGCCGGCACCATGTCGACGTCGGAGATCGTGGCCGCACAGGACCGGGTTTGGTATGTATTCCTGCTGCTGCCGTCGTTTTTGACATACCTCATCTCGATGGTCGGCGAAACCAACCGGGCGCCATTCGATTTGCCCGAGGCCGAGGGGGAGCTGGTTGCCGGCTTCCACACCGAGTACTCGTCGCTGAAGTTCGCGATGTTCATGCTCGCCGAATACGTCAACATGATGACGGTTTCGTCGCTCGCCACGGTCATGTTCTTCGGCGGCTGGCATGCCCCATGGCCGCTGAACATGTGGCCCGGCGCCAACACCGGCTGGTGGCCGGTGCTCTGGTTCACCGCCAAGATGTGGACCTTCCTGTTCATCTATATGTGGTTGCGCGCCAGCCTGCCCCGGTTGCGCTACGACCAGTTCATGGCGCTGGGCTGGAAGTTGCTGATCCCCGTCTCGCTGGTGTGGGTAATGATCGCGGCGGTGATCCGCACGATGTCCAACCAGGGTTACCAGCATTGGACACCGCTGCTGGTGGTCAGCAGCCTCGTCGTGGCCACGGCGCTGGTGCTACTGCTGCGAAAGCCGTTCACCCCGCCCGATATTCGCGCCGAGCAACGGCAGCGGCGCCGGCAGGGCGGCGAAAGCCCCCGGCCGCAAGAAGACGCCGCGCCGGCGTTCCCGACACCGCCGCTGCCGATGAAGCCCCTCACGACACTCCCCCGCACGCGGGAGGGCGTACCCCCAGTCGGTGCGAGCAAGGAGACAGCACGTGGCTAAATTCTTTGACGCCGTCGCCGGATTCGGCGTGACGTTCGGCTCGATGTTCAAAAAGCGCGTCACCGAGGAGTATCCGGAGAAACCGGGCCCGATCGCTCCGCGCTACCACGGCCGTCACCAACTCAACCGCTATCCCGACGGCCTGGAAAAGTGCATCGGCTGCGAGTTGTGCGCCTGGGCCTGCCCGGCCGACGCGATCTACGTCGAGGGCGCCGACAACACCGACGAGCAACGGTTTTCGCCCGGAGAACGCTACGGCCGGGTGTACCAGATCAACTATCTGCGGTGCATCGGCTGCGGGCTGTGCATCGAGGCCTGCCCTACCCGGGCGTTGACGATGACCAACGTCTACGAGATGGCCGACGACAACCGCGCCAACCTGATCTACGAGAAGGACCGGCTGCTCGCGCCGCTCCTGCAAGACATGCTCGCACCTCCGCACCCGAGAGCTGCGGGCGCCACCGACAAGGACTACTACCAGGGCAACGTGACCGCGGATGGTCTGCGGGAGCACCAGGACACCGGCCCCAAAGCCGGAGGGGCCCGGTGATCACGGTGCTGGCCGGCGGCGTGGCCGCTAATGTGGCCAGTGACACCATCGTTCGGACCTCGACCGGTGAAGCGGTGGCGTTCTGGGTGCTGGGTGCGCTGGCGCTGGCCGGCGCGCTCGGGGTGGTGCTGGCCGTCAACGCCGTGTACTCCGCGATGTTCCTGGCGATGACGATGATCATCCTGGCGATCTTCTACATGGTGCAGGACGCCGTGTTTTTGGGCGTCGTTCAAGTCGTGGTCTACACCGGCGCGGTGATGATGCTGTTCTTGTTCGTGCTGATGCTGATCGGCGTGGACTCCGCGGAATCCCTGAAGGAGACGCTGCACGGCCAGCGCTTCGCCACCGTGGTGACCGGAATCGGGTTCGGCATTCTGCTGCTCGCCGCGATCGGCAACGTCTCCACCGGAGGTTTCGTCGGGCTGACGACCGCCAACGCCAACGGCAACGTCGAAGGCCTGGCCGCACTGATCTTTTCGCGTTACCTCTGGGCGTTCGAGCTGACCAGCGCGCTGCTGATCACCGCGGCCGTCGGGGCGATGATACTGGCGCACCGGGAACGTTTCGAGCGCCGCAAGACGCAGCGCGAGCTCGCGCAGGAGCGCTTCCGGCCGGGCGGGCACCCCACCCCGCTGCCCAGTCCGGGTGTCTACGCACGCCATAACGCGGTCGACGTGGCCGCGCTGCTGCCCGACGGTTCGTACTCGGACATATCGGTCTCCCGTATCCTGCGAAGCCGCGGCGCCGACGGCAGGCAGATCCGCTTCCCCGTAACCGAACCCGAACCCGACCCACAACCCGTTAAAGGCGGATCGTCATGAATCCGGCTAACTACCTTTACCTTTCGGCGCTGCTGTTCACCATCGGGGCCTCGGGTGTGCTGTTGCGCCGCAACGCCATCGTGATGTTCATGTGCGTCGAGCTGATGCTCAACGCCGTCAACCTGGCATTCGTCACCTTCGCGCGGATGAACGGTCACCTGGACGGGCAGATGGTCGCGTTCTTCACCATGGTGGTAGCCGCCTGCGAAGTCGTGATCGGCCTGGCCATCATCATGACGATTTTCCGCGCCCGTAAATCGGCGTCGGTCGACGACGCGAATCTACTCAAAGGCTAAGAACGCCACGATGACACACTTCACCTGGCTGCTCGTGGCCCTGCCACTGGCGGGCGCCGCGATCTTGCTGTTCGGTGGCCGGCGGACCGACGCGTGGGGCCACCTGTTGGGCTGCGCGACGGCCCTCGCGGCGTTCGGGGTGGGCGCGACGCTGCTGGCCGACCTGCTCGGCCGGGACACGAGCGACCGCGTCATCCATCAGAAGGTGTTCACCTGGATCCCGGTCAACCAACTCCAGGTCGACCTCGGGCTGCAGATCGACCAGTTGTCCATCTGCTTCGTGCTGCTGATCACCGGCGTCGGGTCGCTGATCCACATCTATTCGATCGCCTACATGGCCGAAGACCCAGACCGGCGCCGGTTTTTCGGCTATCTCAACTTGTTTTTGGCCTCGATGCTGCTGCTGGTCGTCGCCGACAACTACCTGGTGCTCTACGTCGGCTGGGAAGGCGTCGGCCTGGCCTCCTACCTGCTGATCGGTTTCTGGTACCACAAGCCGTCGGCGGCCACGGCGGCCAAGAAGGCGTTCGTGATGAACCGGGTCGGCGACGCCGGCCTGGCACTGGGAATGTTCTTGATGTTCAGCACTTTCGGCACCCTGTCGTACGCGGGGGTGTTCGCCGGGGCGGCGTCGGCCTCCCATGGCGCGCTGACCGTGATGGGGTTGCTCTTGCTGCTGGGCGCCTGCGCCAAGTCCGCACAGGTTCCGCTGCAGGCCTGGTTGGGCGACGCGATGGAAGGCCCCACCCCGGTGTCGGCGCTGATCCACGCCGCCACCATGGTGACCGCCGGCGTGTACCTCATCGTGCGGTCCAACCCGATCTACGACTTGGCGCCCAACGCGCGACTGGCCGTGGTCATCGTCGGCGCAGTCACCCTGCTGCTCGGGGCCTTCATCGGCTGCGCCAAGGACGACATCAAACGCGCGCTGGCGGCCTCGACCATGAGCCAGATCGGTTACATGGTGCTGGCCGCCGGCCTGGGCCCGGCCGGCTACGCGTTCGCGATCATGCATCTGCTCACCCACGGTTTCTTCAAGGCCGGCCTGTTCCTCGGGTCCGGCGCGGTGATTCACGCGATGCACGAAGAGCAGGACATGCGTCGCTACGGTGGGCTGCGCGCCGCCCTGCCGGTCACCTTCGTCACGTTCGGGCTGGGATATCTCGCGATCATCGGCGTGCCGCCGTTCGCCGGCTTCTTCTCCAAGGACGCCATCATCGAAGCGGCGCTGGGCAGCGGCGGCATCCAGGGCTACGTGCTCGGCGGGGCCGCGCTGCTGGGTGCGGGCATCACCGCGTTCTACATGACGCGGGTCATGCTGATGACCTTCTTCGGCGAAAAGCGCTGGGCCGCTGACGCCCATCCCCACGAGGCGCCGGCCCTGATGACCTGGCCGATGATCCTGCTCGCGTTAGGCTCGGTGTTCGCCGGGGGCCTGTTCGCCATCGGCGGCACGCTGCAGCATTGGCTCGAGCCCGTCGTCGGCGCCCTTGAAGAACCCACCCACCCGCTGCCGGCCTGGATCAGCACCGCGTGCGCGCTGACCGTCGTCGCCGTCGGTATCGCGGTGGCCTACCGGATGTATGGCGGCAAGGTGGAAATTCCGCGGGTGGCTCCCGTCGGGGTCTCCGCGCTGACGACGGCCGCACGGGCCGACCTCTACGGCGATGCCTTCAATGAGGAGGTGTTCATGCGCCCTGGCGCGCAATTGACTCACGCGCTGGTCGAAGTCGACAACGCGGGTGTGGACGGCTCGGTGAACGCGCTCGCGGCACTGGTGAGCCGGACGTCGAATCGCCTGCGCGGACTGCAAACCGGCTTCGCCCGCAACTACGCACTGTCGATGCTGGCAGGCGCGGTGCTGGTGACCGCGCTGATCCTGGCGGTGCGGCTGTGGTGAGCACAGGCGTGCCGTGGCTGAGCGTGCTGTGGCTGCTGCCACTGGCGGGTTCGATATTGATCATCCTGATGCCCCCCGGGCTGCGCCAGTTCGCCAAGTGGACCGGCCTTCTCGTCAGCGTGCTGACACTGGCGGTGGCGATCGTGATCACCGCCGGCTTCAAGAGCGGGCCCCAAACTGGCAGCGCCGCCTACCAGTTCGTCGAAAGCCATTCGTGGATACCGGCGTTCGGCGCCGGCTACACCCTCGGCGTCGACGGCATCGCGGTGGTGTTGGTGCTGTTGACTGTGGTGCTGATTCCGCTGCTGCTGGTGGCCGGCTGGAACGACGGCGGCGAGCGCACCCGCGGCGTGCACGCCTATATCGCGTTGACGCTGGCCATCGAGTCGATGGTGCTGATTTCGGTGATCGCGCTGGACGTGCTGCTGTTCTACGTGTTCTTCGAGGCCATGCTCATCCCCATGTACTTCCTCATCGGCGGCTTCGGCAAGGGTGCCGGCAGGTCGCGCGCCGCGGTGAAGTTCTTGCTGTACAACCTGTTCGGCGGCCTGATCATGCTGGCGGCGGTGATCGGGCTGTACGTGGTGACCGCGCAACACGGTCCGGGCACATTCGACTTCCGGGAAATCGTCAGCGGCATCTCCTCGGGCCGCTTCGCCGGCGTGGACCCCGCTGTGTTCAAGGCGCTGTTCTTGGGCTTCATGTTCGCATTCGCCGTCAAGGCGCCGCTGTGGCCGTTCCACCGGTGGCTGCCCGACGCCGCGGTCGAGGCCACCCCGGCGACCGCGGTGCTGATCACAGCAGTGATGGACAAGGTCGGCACCTTCGGGATGCTGCGCTACTGTCTGCAGCTGTTTCCCGATGCGTCAACGTATTTCCGTCCGCTGATCGTGACGCTGGCCATCATCGGGGTGATCTACGGCGCGATCGTCGCGATCGGCCAAACCGACATGATGCGCCTGATCGCCTACACCTCGATCTCCCACTTCGGGTTCATCATCGCCGGCATCTTCGTCATGACAACCCAGGGCCAGAGCGGCTCGACGCTGTACATGCTCAACCACGGACTGTCCACCGCGGCGGTGTTCCTGATCGCGGGATTCCTGGTCACACGGCGCGGCAGCCGCGCGATCGCCGACTACGGCGGTGTCCAAAAGGTGGCCCCCATCCTGGCCGGCACGTTCCTCGTTTCGGCCATGGCCACCCTGTCGCTGCCCGGCCTGGCTCCGTTCATCAGCGAATTCCTGGTCCTGCTGGGCACTTTCAACCGTTACTGGCTGGCTGCTGCGTTTGGAGTGACCGCATTGGTGCTTGCGGCGATCTACATGCTCTGGCTCTATCAGCGGGTGATGACCGGACCGGTGGCCAAGGGCAACGAACACATCGGTGATCTCCGGCCACGTGAGTTGATCGCCGTCGCGCCGTTGATCGCGCTGCTGTTTATTCTCGGGGTCTACCCCAAGCCGGTGCTCGACATCATCAACCCCGCAGTCGAGAACACCATGACCACCATCGGCCAGCATGATCCCGCACCGAGCGTGCCACCGGAAATACCCAGACCCCGGACAGCCGAAGGACCGCACCGATGATACTGCCCACCCCAAGCATCGAGTACTTCCTGCTGTGCCCGACGCTCATCGTCTTCGGTATCGCGGTGGTGGGCGTCCTGGCGGAAGCCTTTCTGCCCAGGCGAATTCGCTACGTCGCCCAGGTGACGCTCACCCTCGGCGGGTTGGTCGCGGCGTTCGTCGCGGTCATCGTGGTGAGCCGTTCGCTGCAACCCTCCGGGCGCCCGGCGGTGTTGGGCGCGATGGCAATTGACCGACCGACGCTGTATCTGCAAGGCACCATCCTGCTGGTCGCCGTGATGGCGGTCATCTTCATGGCCGAACGCACCCCGGCCGGGCAGGGCGCCCCGCGCAAGGTGGCCGCCATGGCCGGAACCCCAAGTCACATAGGCGGATTGGATTCCTTTACGCCGCAGGCGTCCGCGGTGCCCGGCAGCGACGCCGAGCGCGAGGCGGAGCGAGCGGGCGCCGCGCAGACGGAGCTCTTCCCGCTGGCGATGCTGTCCGTCGGCGGCATGATGGTGTTCCCCGCGTCCAATGACCTGTTGACGATGTTCGTCGCGCTGGAAGTTCTGTCGCTGCCCCTGTATTTGATGTGCGGGCTGGCCCGTCATCGCCGGCTGCTGTCGCAGGAAGCGGCGATGAAATACTTCCTGCTGGGCGCGTTCTCGTCGGCGTTCTTCCTCTACGGCGTGGCGTTGCTCTACGGCTCGACCGACACGTTGCTGCTGCCCGGCATCCGGGATGCGTTGGCGGCCCACGGCGATAGCTCGATGGCGTTGGTCGGTGTCGCGCTGCTATCGGTCGGCTTGCTGTTCAAGGTGGGCGCGGTGCCGTTCCACTCCTGGATTCCCGACGTCTACCAAGGCGCGCCCACCCCGATCACGGGATTCATGGCGGCGGCCACCAAGGTCGCGGCCTTCGGCGCGCTGCTTCGGGTGGTCTATGTCGCGCTGCCCCCGCTGCACGACCAGTGGCGTCCGGTGCTGTGGGCGATCGCGATCCTGACCATGCTGGTGGGCAGTATCACCGCGGTCAACCAGACCGACGTCAAGCGGATGCTGGCGTATTCGTCTGTCGCGCATGTCGGATTCATCCTCACCGGTGTGATCGCGGACAACCCGGCGGGTCTTTCCGCCACGTTGTTTTATCTGCTCGCCTACAGCTTCAGCACGATCGGCGCCTTCGCCGTCGTGGGCCTGATCCGCAATGCCGACGGCATCGAAGACGCCACCCTGTCGCACTGGGCCGGGCTCGGGCAGCGTTCGCCCATTGTGGGCGTGATGTTTTCGATGTTTTTGTTGGCCTTCGCCGGTATCCCGCTGACGAGTGGATTCATCAGCAAGTTCATCGTGTTCAAGGCCGCCGCCCAGGGCGGCGCGGTGCCGCTGGTAATCATCGGCGTGATCTCCAGTGGGATCGCCGCCTACTTCTATGTGCGGGTGATCGTGTCGATGTTCTTCACCGAGCCGACCGACGACACCCCGCAGGTGGTGGCGCCCGGCTTTTTGAGCAAGGCCGCGATCGCGGTCTGCGCCGCGGTCACGGTGATCTTGGGCATCTTCCCGCAGCCGCTGCTGGACCTGGCCGATCACGCCGCCCAACTGCTGCACTGATTCAGGCCTTTCGACAGGCACCGGTATCGAGGCCTTCATCAAGCGTTCGGGCGGTGTTTTCCTCGTGGATGTTGCATCAGCGCGCGCTAGCGGCCGACCTGGAACGCCGCCGGGCGACCACATATGGTCGGCGTTGTGGACCTTGCCACGCGTCGCAGCTGGGCGAGCAATCCCCGGCTGCGCGCACTCATGGCGTCGTGGGCCCTTTTCTATACCGGCGACTTCGCGTATTTCACCCTGGTCGTCGGGTTCACCTACTCGGTCAGCGGCCCGGCCGCCGTGGGTGCGGCGACCGTCCTCAACTTGTTGCCCGGCGGCCTCCTCGGCCCGCTGGCGGCCACGCTGGCCACCAGCCGGCGCCCCCAGCTGCACCTGGCGATCGGGATCGGTGCCCGCGCCCTGGTGATGGCCACGACCGTCGTCGTGGTGCTCGGCGGGGCGCCGATCGGCGTCATGCTGGCACTCGTGGGTGTCGACTCGCTCGTGTCGGCGGGAGTGCGGCCGCTGCACGGCGCGCTCGTCATCCGACTCGCCGACACCGCGGCCGAGGCGGCGGCGGCCAACGCGGCGACCAGCCTGCTGCTCAGCGCCAGCGCGCTCGCGGGGCCGGCGCTGGCGGGAATGGCGCTCGGTCTCTTCGACCTGGGCTGGGCCTTCGTCGTGCCCGCGGCCATCTCCGCCGCCGGGACGGCCGCGGCGCTGCTGATCGTGATGCCGCGCACCGACGACGAGCCCGAGCCCCGCGCGGCGCGACCTTCCCGCAGGTCCGGGCAGCACCACCTGAGCGCGCTCGGAGCCGGGTTCCGCGCGATCGTCGCCAGCCGCCCGGCGGGTGCGGCCACCGTCATGTTCGGCGTGAACGTGACGCTGATCGGCGTCTGGTACGTCGCGTGCGCTTCCCTGGCCAACGGTCGCCTGGGACTCGGCGAGGACGGCGTCGCCTTGATCATGGCGGTCTACGGCGCCGGTGGCCTGCTCGGCGCGCTGGCGACCCTGTCGATCGTCGGGCGGCCGGGCCTGGCCCGCGTGCTCGCGGCGGCGATGTTCGGCTGGGCCATCACGCTCACAGTGATCGGCGCGATCAGCGGGCCCACCCTGGGTCTGGCGCTCGCCGCCGGCGTGGGTGCCACCGGCGCCGTCGCGTACGCCATCGCGCCGACGCTCGTGCAGCGCAGCGTCTCCCGCGACGCGATGGTGCCCGCCGCCGCCAGCCTGCCGAGCCTCTACCTGGTCGGGTGTGCCGCGGGCGGGATCATCGCGCCGGTGCTCATCGACACGGTCGGGGTGACCGCCGCGCTGGGCATCGCGGGCGGCTCGGCGGGAGTGGCCACGCTGCTGGCATGGCCACACTTGCGCCGCGCCGACACGCTCAGCCCCGAGGACCTCGCCAAGCTTGCCGTGATCCGGGCCTCATCGCAGCTGGGCATGCTGCCCGCGCGGACGATCGAGCAACTCGCCCGGGCCGCGGTGCGCCTGACGATGCCCGCGGGCAGCGAGGTCGTCCGGCAGGGCGACCGCGGCGACCGGTTCTACATGATCGGCGCGGGCGTGGCCGACGTCTCCGTCGATGGTCGCCGGGTGGCCACGCTGGGTCCGGGCGGGTCGTTCGGCGAGATCGCCATGCTGCAGGGCGTGCCCCGCTCGGCCACCGTGACCGCGCGCAAGGACCTCGACCTGGTCGCCGTCGATCGCGCCGAATTCCTCGGCGCGCTCTCGGGTGACCCCGGGGCCACCGGGCGCATCGGCGGGATCGCGAGCGCTCGGCTGGCCACCCCTCCGGTGGACGAGCGCCTGGCCGAGCGGGACCCCGACGTCGCGCTGGGCGGCCGATCGATCGCCGAACTGCTTGCGCCGCAGCCGCCGCTGGCGACGCTCGATGACGACGCGCTCAGTGCGCTCGCCGACGCCGTGCGCGTGGTGGGGGCGCCCGAGGGCGCGCTGCTCATCCGCGCCGGCGACTACGGCGACACCTACTATGTGATCCTCGACGGCGCCGCCGAGGTGCTCGAGGGCGAGACGCCGGTCCGCAACCTCGGCCCCGGTGACGGGTTCGGCGAACGGGCATTCATGCACGACGTCCCCCGCGCGCACACCGTGCGGGCCGTGGGCGACACGACGCTCGTGGCCGTCGATCGCGACACCTTCGAGCGCGCGAAGCGAGCCGGGTAGCTACCGGCGCCAACTCAGCTCCAGAACGGGCGGGTGGCCACGAGGTAGATCGCCAAGACCGCCAGCGGCGCGGCCAACGGCAGCCACGGCAACTGCAGCGGGAACGACGCCGCGACCAATCCAGCGAACGTAAACCCAACGGCCGCAACGATTGTCGGCTGGCCAATCGATGCGCCGGAGGGCGTGCCGATCGTGTGCCGACACAGAAGATACGCTGCGGCGCAGAGTCCGGACAGCGCGGCGAACACCAGCGACGGGCCGGACAACACGATCGTGACCACCGACAGCAGCACGCCCAGCGTCGCGGCGAACCGAAACACCGTCCCGGCACCCACCGCGATCAGGGCGGCCACCCCCGCGACAACCGCCGGCCGCTGGGACCCAAGGCCGGCTAACCCCACCATCAGTAGGCCGAAACCGGCCGAGAAGGCCGGTGCACCCAGACGCGCCAATGCCGTCATGTCACTATCCCCGGAGCCGTCCGCGCACCCGATGGCGGCGATCCGGCAGCACGCCCATCGACTGCTCCAGGCTGCGATCCCCCCGCCAGGACACGATGTCGACCCCGACGGTGGCCATGTCGCGATACATGCCCGAGCGCTGCAGCGCCCACATCCGATCCACCAACGGATCCCGCTCGCCTTCAAACGGCGAGCTATCGAGAATGTCAACGGCGACCACGACGTGGCCCCGTTTGCGGAGATCGATCAGCGCGAGCGCGAATTCGGTATCGAGCAGCGTGGAAAACGCGATGACGATCGCCCCCGCCGGAACGGCCGCGCGTGGCGCCAATGTCCCTGTCGTGCTTTCGAATCGGTCGCCGGCACCGAGCACGGTATCCAGCACCCGATAGAACTGCCGCTGCCCGATGTCAGCCCCAAGCCAACGCGGGCGGTTGCCTCCGAGGGCGACGATCCCGGCGCGATCACCATGTCGCAATGCGGTCTGCACCACCTGCGCCGCGCCGGTGACGACCCGTTCGGTGGCGTCGGTCGCCGGGCCCGCCGGCTGCCGATACGTGTCGATCAGCACCACCACGTCCGCGGCGCGGTCGGTCAATCGTTGCGTCACATGCAACCGTCCGCGCCGCGCGCTGACCGGCCAGTTCACCGTGCGCAGCTGGTCGCCGGCCACAAAGGGACGAATGTCGGCGTACTCGACGCCCGGGCCGGTATGCCGGGTCAGGTGGGCGCCCAGGCGGTCGAGCAACTCGGTCCGCGGGATTGGCGTCGACTGCGGCGGCGTCAGCGGAAACACGATGACATCGGCTGCGGCGACGGTGGCGGTCCCCACCAGCAGCCCACCGCGCGCGACCACATCGACCCGGGCCCGAATCCGATATCGGCCCCAGCGTTGCGCAGTGGCCGCAACCGTTTTCGCTTGGCGGGAGCCCGAATCGAGAACTTCCAGCTGCATCCCCTCGACGGCCGCAACCGTGAGTTCGACCCCCGCGGCTCCGCCCGCTCCGGCTTCTTCGCTCGCCCACACCTTCACTCGCGCCTGCTCGCCTTCGAAGCACCGCTGCGAGTCGGGCTCTGCGTGCACATGGATTTTCGGCACCGGGCGCTGCCAGCTGATCGAGCACAGCACGCCGAGCAGTGGCGCCGCGAACGCAATCAGCTCCCGGTGCGCACCGATCACGGCGGCGGCCAGCGCAACCCCGGCACAGGTCGCGATCGCTCGCGTCAGTTGCGATGCACGCCAGCGAAACTCGACTTCACTTCCGATCACACCGGGCTCATCCGGTTCCCCCATGCGTCACATCCGTTCGGGGAACGGGCAACCGCCGCAACAGTTCTCCGACGATGTCGGCGCCCTGAATCTTTCGCACCCACATCTCGGGCCGAAGGGTGATCCGGTGGGCGACCGCCGCAATGGCGAGCGCCTTGACATCTTCGGGGATCACATAATCCCGACCGAGCAACAGCGCACGGGCGCGGGCGAGTTGCACGAGGTCGAGTTCCGCGCGCGGGCTGGCGCCGACCGCGACCTGCGGATGATGTCGGGTGGCGGTGGCCAGCGACACCACGTAGTGCAAAACGTCCTCGTGCACGCTCACCTGCTCGACCGATTCGCGCATCGCCAGCAGATCGTGGGCATCCACAACTTGATTCACCACCGGCTCGGCCGAGCCGCGTTCGAGGCGGCGGCGCAGCATCGATGTCTCGTCTCGCTCCGAGAGGTATCGCAGTTCCAGCCGGATGGCGAACCGATCCAGCTGCGCCTCGGGCAACGGATACGTGCCCTCGTACTCGATCGGGTTGTCGGTCGCGAGAACGACGAATGGCGTTGGCAGCTTGTGGGTTTCACCGTCGATGCTCACCTGGCCTTCGGCCATCGCCTCCAGCAGGGCCGCCTGGGTCTTGGGCGGAGTGCGGTTGATCTCGTCGGCCAGCAATAGGTTGGTGAAGATGGGGCCGGCACGGAACTCGAAGCGGCCCGACTGCATGTCGTAGATCGTCGAGCCGAGCAGATCGGCCGGAAGCAGGTCGGGGGTGAACTGCACCCGGGTGAAGCGAAGCCCCAACGCGGCGGCGAAGGATCTGGCAATCAGCGTCTTGCCCAGACCGGGCAAATCCTCGATGAGCACGTGGCCGCGGGCGAGCACCGCGGTCAGGATGAGCGTCAGCGCGGAGCGCTTGCCCACCACCACGCGTTCGATTTCGTCGAGCACCGCCTCGCAGCGTGCGGTGGTGGTCGCGCCCGACATCGTGGTTCCCCCAGTCATACCTGCTCCAACTTTCGCAGAATCTCTTCCAGCGCCGCGCGTCCGGGACCCGGCTGGGGATCATCCGTACGCACAACGTTGTTGGGATTAACCCATTCCCACAGTTCGGTACCGAACAGCACTCGGCCGGTAGCGTGAAATGCCGCCGGATCTTTGGCCAACCTTTGGCCCGTCACGATTTCGTAGCGGCGCGCGAGCATCGGACGCAGATGCCGGTCCCAGTCGTGTCTGGTGGACTCCGACCACCGGATGGTCGTCTCGGTGGTGGAAAGCCAACGGCGCAACGAATTCCCGAGATCGTCGGGATCCGGCTCGGCGTCGGGTTCCATGCCGCGTCCCAGGAAACGACGGACATTGAGCAGTACCAGGGCCAGGGCAATACCCGCGGCCGCCAACACGAACCGGCGACCGTGCAGCATCAGCGCCAACAGCTCCACGCCCACGACGAGGCAAATGCCCAGGGCGATAAGTCTATTCATGCAGCACCCCGCAGCTCCGTAAGAACGAGCCGCAGCACCTGAACGGCTACCTCACGATGTCCCTCATTCATCACATGCGGACTAAATCGCGCCTCTTCGAACAGGTTCACCAACTGCACCGCGTTATCGGCATGCAACGCTTGGCGTTCGACGGCTCGAACCAGTACTTCCGTCGGGGTGTCGCAGTCCTGGGGGGCGGCTCCCGGAACGTTGGCGAGCCCACGTTCCATCGCCGCATAGCACGAGATAATCGCCTCGCGGGGTTCGCGGTTGAGGTCGCCGATCTCGGCCAGCCCGAGTTCGGCCGCCCGCGCCAGCGATTCCGAACGCTTGGGCGGTGGCGGGGATTCGACGTAATCGTCGGCCGTGGTGCCCGGTATCGCCGCCCGCCGCCGCCGCCGCGACATGACCACCGCGCCCGCGACGAGCGTCAGCATCATCGGCACCGCGCTGATAAGCAGGATTCTGAACATGTCCCCGGTGTCGTTTTGCGGGTGTTGCCGTTGCGGTGGCGGCGCAGCGGTGCCCTGCGCCGGCGGCGGGGTGGCGGTGGCCGGGGTGCGCTCGAATGGGGCGACATCGTGGCCCACGAACAACCGGGCAAGCAGCATCGTGATCAGCAGCCAGGCCACGATCACAGCGAATGCGATCAGCACCACCCGCCAGCTCGGCCGGCCCGTGCCGGTGCCGAGCATCTGCGACAGATCTCCCGGACCGGGCGACACCCCCCGTGGATCGCGCAGCCGCGCGATGACGGCGATCGCCAACATCGCGAGTGTCGCGCTCAGGGCGACGACGACGAAGAGCAGCGCCGCCCGACTGCCGCCCTGCTGCGCGTGCGCGGCGCGGTCGGGAACCGGAAGGTATCCGCGCAGCGCCGCTGCGACAACGATCAATAACACGATCAGCGCGACGACGCGTCCCGTCGGCTTGTCAATGCCGGGCATTTGGCACACCACTCGACCGGTTACCTGCCGCCGTTGCGGCACAGGCTTGGTTCATACTTGCACGTCAGGCTCCCATGTCGCCAGGAGCACGCGCCCTGCCAGTGCTTATCCACAGTCGGCGCTTGATCCACAAGCCGATCGCGCGCCGCTGCGAACCCGGCCAGGTTCGCACGAACGTTCGATAAAATTTGGGCATGGGTCTCCCGACGAGCGCCGAGCAGGCACGGGAACGGATCGGCGCCGCTCTCGACGCGATCGACGCCGCCCACGACGTGCTGCGTGAGACCTCGTCGGATGTGGTCGGCAACACGTTCCGCGTTGACGTCGCCGAGCGGTTGGAGACGCAGGAGCGCACCAACCGAGGGCTGATGTACCGGTTCTTCGGAGAGCTCGCCGACCCGCCCGACGGGACGGGGTTCGTACCGGTGGTGCGCGACATGCTGTGGGCACGGCTGCGTGTCACACCCAGGGAAATCACGCGCCGCTTCAGGCTCGCGGCCCGGATCCGGCCGCGACGCTCGCTGACCGGCCCCCCGGTGCAGCCGGAGCTGCCCGCATTGGCGGCCGCGGTAGCAGCGGGCGCGGTCGGCGAGGATCACATCCGGGCCGTGTGCCGGGCGGTCGACGTACTGCCGGCCTGCGTCTCGTTCGCGGACATGACGGAGGCCGAGCGCACGCTGGTGCAGCATTCGACCAAGCTCGACGCCGACGTGGTCATCAAGCTGGGCCAACGGATCGCCGACTACCTCAATCCCGACGGCCTTTTCACCGACGACGATCGGGCCCGCCGCCGCCGGCTGCACCTGGGCCCGCAGGGACCCGACGGCATGTCCCGGCTATCCGGCCTGCTGGACCCCGAGGCCCGCGCTTACTTCGAAGCCATCGAAGCGGCCGTGCGGCCCGGCCGCCACCAACCCGACGGTGCTCAACTCAAGGCACGCGATCAGCGCACATCCGCCCAACGCTGCCACGACGCGCTCAAACTCGGCCTGAAAGCCGCGATCACCTTCGGCGATCTCGGGGTGCACCGCGGCCATCCCGTCACGGTGATCGCCACCACCACCGTGGCCGAACTCGACCAGGCCGCCCGCGCCGTCGTCGACTCGTCGGTCCCGTTGCCGGCACCGGCGAGAACGGGCGGCGGTTCCAGGCTGCCGATGTCCGATCTGATCCGCATGGCGGCCAAGGCAATCCACTATCTGGCGGTGTTCGACGACCACACCGGCCGGCCGCTGTATCTGGGCCGCCAAAAACGCATTGCGACCGCCGATCAGAGACTCATCTGCTATGCCCGCGACCGCGGCTGCACCCGCCCCAATTGCCTCGAGCCCGGCTATCACTGCGAAGTCCATCACTCACCGGACTGGGCAAACGGTGGCCGCACCGATGCGGACACGCTCTTCTTCACTTGCGGATGCGATCACGGCGCGGCGAGCCGGGGCGAATGGCACACCGTCGTCACCGGCAGCGGTCGACTCGGCTGGACCGACGGCAACGGGCCACCCGAGATCAATCACGCCCACCACCCCGACGAACTCCTCCGGGGCGACCCGGACCCACCCGAAGACGACGGCCGCGTGACAGACTGAGCGCATGCCGCCGCATCGTGACGTGGCCGCGTTCAACGACCGTGCCCCCGGATACGATCACGGCTGGCGCGGCTGGCTGCATCACAAAATCTCCACGTGCACAGCTGATCTCGCGGTTACGACCGTCGCCGCCCCGAACCGGGTGCTCGATGTGGGATGTGGAACCGGTTATCTGCTTCAGCTGCTGGCGCGCCGCTACGGGGATGCCGAACAACTCGCCGGTATCGACGCCGCGCCCGCAATGGTCGAGACCGCCGGTGCTTGCGCAGAAGACGACCGGTTGACGTTCGCCGTCGGCGTGGCCGAACACATCGGCTTCCCGGACGACACCTTCGACCTCATCGTCAGCACGACATCATTCGATCACTGGACCCAACAGCAGGCGGGACTGGCCGAGTGCGCCCGGGTGCTGCGCCCGGGCGGTCACTTGGTGCTCGTCGACCAGTTCTCGCGGTGGCTGCTGCCCACCCTGGCCACCAGCCGCCGGGGCAAAGCCCGCACCAAGGGCCGCGCCACGGACCTTTTGCTCCGGGCGGGGTTTCGTTCCCCGCAATGGCACAGGATCTACGCCGTCATCATCAACGGCGTGACCGCAGCCAAGCCGGCGTAACGGCCCGGGCTAGTCCAGCGTGAACGGCCGGAAGCTGCCGTCGAGCACCTGCGCATGACCGATCGTGCGCCCGGTGACCACGCCCGGGTCGACCAGCGTCAACTCCACCGCCGCCCGCGCGAACTCGTCCGCCGGCGCGGTATCGACGAAGTCGCGGGCGTAGTAGGCCAGACCCGGCGTAAGGATCGGCTTGGACGGCGCTAGCGCGTTCACCGCGATGTTGTGGCCTGCGAGATCGAACGCCGCACACTGGGTGAGATGCTCGAGCGCCGCCTTGGATCCGCCGTAGCCGGGCAGCACCCCGCCGCCGCGGTCGGGATAGGGCCCGTCGCCGGGTATCCGCGAGGCGACCGACGTGACGTTGATGACCGAGCCGCCACCCGCCTCGATCATGTCGGGGCACACCATTTGCATCAGCTCGTAGGCGGCGAAGACCGCGATGTCGAAGTGCCGGCGATACGCGCGCAGCGGCGTGCCGAGGAACGGCGGCCAGCCCGGTTTGCCGGCGGTCGGCGGCTTGGCGGGCTTGGCACGCGCCTCGGCACCGGGCACCGGCGGACGGCCGGGCGCGGTAAACGCGGCGTTGTTAACTAGAATCGTGATGGGCCCCAGCGCATCTCGTGCCTCACCCACCAACCGCGCGACATCGTCCCGGTCGGTCAGGTCGGCCCGGATCGCCACGGCGCGTCCGTCCGCCGCCACGATGTCGGCGACCGTCTCACCGATGGTTCCGGGTAACCGGTCGTCCCAGACCTGTTGGGTCCGCCCGGCCACGGCCACCGCCGCACCCTCGGCCCCCAGCGCCAGGGCGACGGCCCGGCCCAGGCCGCGGCTGCCGCCGGTGACGATCGCGGCCCGCCCCGCCAGCCGCCGCGTCATCGCCGCACCCCGTGCACGACGATCGCGGTGGTTTGCTCCACCCACGCGTCGTCCAGCGCCTCGTCCGGGCGCAGCAGCATCCGCAGCATCGTCGCTCCCCCGATCAACTCGATCAACCGGTCGGGGTCCACGTCGGGATGCGCTTCGCCGCGGTCGACGGCCGCGCGCAGCCGCAGCCGCACCGCGGTGAACAGGTCGGTGAAACGCGACATCACCCGGGCGTTGAGGGCGGGGTCGGCCGTCATGTCGGCCACCAGGCCGGGCAGCGCGGCCCGCACCACCGGGGTGGTGAACACGTCGCGCGTGGCCTCGAGCATCATCCGCATGTCGGCGGCGATATCGCCGGCCGGAGCCTCCAGCGCGCTCGGGGTCGTGGGGAACGCCGCCTCGTGCACCAGTTCGGCCTTGCTCGACCACCGGCGGTACAGCGCCGATTTCGTGGTGCCGGCGCGTTCGGCCACCGCGGCCAGGCTGAGATTCGAATAGCCGATTTGGACAAGCAGTTCCGCGGTCGCCGATAGGATCGCAGAGTCGATGCGGGGATCCCGGGGGCGGCCGGCACCGGGGGCCTTGTCAAGGTCGGACGTGTCTGCTTTCATAACGCTACCTACGGTATCGTAATTGCCGCGCAGAAGTCTCAAAGAATGGAGCCACCCCGTGGCCACGGAACCTGTGCTCGACAAAGTCGACCACCTCCAACGCTCCAGCCGCGACGTCAGCGCCCTGCCGAAAGTGATGTCGCAGTGGCTGTCGACCGTGTTACCCGGTGGGGCGACACCCGAGGTGACCGTTCAGAGCGGCGTCGATGCGACGGGCATGTCGTCGGAGACCATCATCCTGACCGCCCGGTGGCAGCAGGACGGGCAGCGGACCGAACAAAAACTCGTGGCCCGGGTCGCGCCCACCGCCGAGGACGTGCAGGTCTTCCCCACGTATCGCCTTGACCACCAATTCGATGTGATACGAAAGGTCGGCGAACTCACCGACGTCCCCGTCCCGCGGGTGCGCTGGCTCGAAGCCACCGGCGATGTCCTGGGAACGCCCTTCTTCGTGATGGATTACGTCGACGGCGTGGTGCCGCCCGACGTCATGCCCTACACCTTCGGCAACAATTGGTTCGCCGACGCGCCCGCCGAACGTCAGCGCGAACTGCAGGACGCCACCGTGGCGGTGCTGGCCGCGCTGCATTCAATCCCCAACGCAGAGAAGACGTTCGGCTTCCTGGCTGAGGACTCTGAGGGCTCGGCAGGTGGCACCCCGCTGCGCAGGCACTTCAACTGGGTGCGGTCCTGGTACGACTTCGCGGTGCCCGACATCGGCCGATCACCGCTGCTGGAACGAGCTTTCGACTGGCTGCAAGACCACTGGCCGGGCGAGGCGGACGCGCGTGAAACCGTACTACTGTGGGGCGACGCGCGGGTGGGCAACGTGTTGTACAGCGACTTCCGGCCGGTGGCGGTGCTGGACTGGGAAATGGTGACTCTGGGCCCGCGCGAGCTCGATGTCGCGTGGATGATCTACGCGCACATGGTCTTTCAGGAGCTCGCTGGCCTCGCCGGGCTGCCGGGACTGCCCGGGGTGATGCGCGAGGACGACGTCCGCGCCACCTACCAGCGCCTCACCGGAGTCGAAATAGGCGATCTGCATTGGTTTTACGTCTACTCCGGCGTGATGTGGGCCTGTGTGTTCATGCGCACCGGCGCGCGACGGGTGCACTTCGGCGAAACCGAGAAGCCCGACGATGTCGAATCGCTGTTCTACCACGCCGGATTGATGAAACGTCTGCTCGGAGAGGATCAGTAATGCTCGGACCGCTCGACGAATACCCGGTACACCAGATTCCACAGCCGATCGCGTGGCCGGGCCCCTCGGACCGCAACTTCTACGATCGCTCCTACTTCAACGCCCACGACCGCACCGGAAACATCTTCGTGATCAGCGGCATTGGCTATTACCCGAACCTGGGGGTCAGGGACGCCTTCGTGCTCATCAGGCGCGGGGACACGCAGACGGCCGTGCACCTTTCCGACGCCATCGATCAGGATCGGCTCAACCAGAACGTCAACGGCTACCGGATCAAGGTCGTCGAGCCGCTGCACAAGCTGCGGTTGGTCCTCGACGAAACCGAAGGCATCGCGATCGATCTCACCTGGGTGGGTCTGTTCGACGTCGTCCAGGAACAGCCGCACATCCTGCGATCCGGCAACCGGGTAACGCTCAACGCGCAGCGCTTCGCCCAGCTCGGTAGCTGGAGCGGCCTCATCGCCGTCGACGGGCAGGAGATCGCCGTCGACCCCACCACCTGGCTGGGCAGCCGCGACCGATCGTGGGGCATCCGCCCGATCGGCGAGCCCGAGCCGGCGGGCCGGCCGGCCGACCCGCCGTTCGAGGGCATGTGGTGGCTGTACGTGCCAATGGCGTTCGACGACTTCGCCGTCGTGCTGATCATCCAGGAGGAGCCCAACGGCTTCCGCTCGCTCAACGACTGCACGCGCGTCTGGCGCAACGGCCGCGTCGAGCAGCTGGGCTGGCCGCGGGTCAAGATCCACTACCGTTCCGGCACCCGCATCCCCACCGGCGCCACGATCGACGCGACCACCCCCGACGGCACGCCCGTCCACTTCGACGTGGAATCCAAGCTGCCGGTCCCCATCCACGTCGGCGGCGGCTACGGCGGCGACTCGGACTGGCTGCACGGCACCTGGAAGGGCGAGAAATTCGTCGAACGGCTGACCTATGACATGAACGACCCGGCGATCATCGCGCGGTCCGGGTTCGGCGTGATCGACCACGTCGGCCGCGCGTTGTGCACAGACGGCGACGCGCAACCGGTGGAGGGCTGGGGGCTCTACGAGCACGGCGCGCTCGGCCGCCACGACCCGTCGGGGTTCGCCGATTGGTTGACGGTCGCGCCTTAACCTTTGCGAAGCTCGTCGACGATCGCGGCCAGGGACTCGAGCCCGATGGGCGACGGCTGGTAGAGGAAGATCGTGTCGGAGACGCCCTCGACGCGATCGCGGATGTGTGCCGCGATCTGGGCCGGAGTGCCGCAGGCGGCGATGGTGTGCATCATCTCGTCGCTGATCAGGCCGCCCATCTCCGCCCAGCGGCCCTGCTTGGACATCGCATTGAGCTCGGGCTGCAGGTCTTCCCAGCCGTGGGCGGCCAGCACCGGCCGGTAGGCCGGCGTCGAACCGTAGAACGCCAGCAGCCGTCGGGTGCCCGCGTCGGCGCTTTCCCGCTCGGCGTCGGTGTCGCCCGCCGACACGATGATTTCGGGAATGACGGCGAACTCGCCGGGCGGCCGGGCGGCGGCATGCAGACCCTCGCGAACCGCGGGCATCGTGCTCTGCTGCAGAAACCGTTTCGATCCGAACGGCATCACCAGCAGGCCGTCGGCGTGCTCGGCGGTGGCCCGGGTCAGCTTTGGCCCCAGGGCGCCGACGAAAATCGGCGGCGGCCCATGGGGATTCGGGCCGGGGCTGAAGGCCGGCGTCATCAGCGTGTGCCGGTAGTACTCGCCGCGAAAGTCCAAGCGACCACCGGAATTCCACGCCGCAAAGATCGCGCGCAGGGCCGCGATCAGCTCGGTCATGCGGGCCACCGGTCGATCGAACTGCGCCCCGAACCGCTTCTCGATCTGCGGGCGAACCTGGGTGCCGAGACCGAGGAAGAATCGGCCGCCGCTGAGCAGCTGGTGATCGTTGGCCTGGTGCGCCAGGTGGATCGGATTGCGGGGAAACGCGATCGCGACATTCGTCATCAGGTCCAGCCCGCCCACGGTGGCGGCCAGGGTCAGCGGCGCGAACACGTCGTGCGGCCCCTCGAAGGTGGCAACGCCGCTGGCCCCGGCGTCGCGCAGCGCGCGTGCGCGCTCGGCGGCATCGGTGAGTCCGTACAACGCGGTGAAGACTTTCACGGCACCTGCCTGACGACGCTGCGGGCGTGCAACAGCCCGCAAACGTCGGGCAATGGAAATTTACCCTACGAAACGAGCACAATGCGGTTGACTGTAGGGCGTGACAAAGCCGCCGCGGATTGTCGACGTTGTCGTGGTCGGCGCCGGTTTTGCCGGGCTGGCCGCGGCGCGCGAGCTGACGCGACAGGGCCATGACGTGCTGGTTTTCGAGGGTCGCGACCGGGTTGGCGGGCGCTCGTTCACCGGCAGCGTCGCCGGGTTGCCCGCCGATCTGGGCGGCACTTTCGTCGGCCCCACCCAGGACGCCGTGCTGGCGCTGGCGGCCGAACTCGAGGTGCCGACCACTCCGACCCACCACGACGGGAAGAACGTGATCCACTGGCGTGGCTGGACGCGGTCCTATCAGGGCACCATTCCCAAGCTTTCCCTCACCGGGCTGCTCGACATCGGCCGGTTGCGTTGGCAATTCGACAGGATTGCCCGCAGCGTCCCGGTGGCGGCGCCCTGGGACGCGCGCCGCGCGCGCGAGCTCGATGGCCTGTCGCTGGGCGCGTGGTTGCGCTCGGTGCGCGCCACCGCCTCGTCGCGCGACCTGCTGGCGATCGTGGCCCGGGTGACGTGGGGGTGTGAACCCGACGAGGTGTCCATGCTGCACGCCGCCCGCTACCTGAACGCGGCCGGCGGCCTGGACCGCCTGCTCGACGTCGAGAACGGCGCCCAGCAGGACCGCTTCCCGGGCGGCACGCAGCAGATCGCCGAGGCGGCGGCCGCCGAACTGGGCGCACGGGTGGTGCTGGGCGCGCCGGTCCGTCGCATCGACCGGCACGGCGCGGGCGTGACGGTCACCACCGATGTGGGCGCCGCCGACGCCGGGTTCGTCATCGTCGCGGTCCCGCCGGCCCATCGCGCTTCGATCGAGTTCGCTCCCCCGCTGCCCGCCGAGTACACGCAACTCGCCGAGCATTGGCCGCAGGGCCGGCTCAGCAAGGCCTACGCGGCCTACGAGACGCCGTTCTGGCGGGCCGCCGGGTTTTCCGGCCAGGCGCTGTCCGATCGAGGCCCGGTGTTCATCACCTTCGATGTCAGCCCGCACGCCGACGGGCCGGGCATCCTGATGGGCTTCGTCGACGCCCGCGCGTTCGACTCGCTGCCGACCGAGCAGCGCCGCCGCGACACGCTGCGCTGCTTCGCATCGCTGTTCGGCGACGAGGCGCTCAAGCCCCTCGACTATGTCGACCATCGTTGGGGCACAGAGGATTTCGCACCAGGTGGTCCGACCGCGGCGGTGCCACCGGGATCGTGGACACGATACGGGCCGTGGTTACATGAGCCGGTCGGGCCGATTCACTGGGCCGGCACCGAGACCGCGGACGAATGGACCGGGTTTCTCGACGGAGCCGTGCGGTCCGGCCAGCGGGCGGCCGCCGAGATCACCGCCCTGCTATGAGCCGATCTGGGCTATGAGCCGATCTGGCCGACCCGCACGTCATGGGTCACCGATTCGACGAGTGCCCGCAGGTGACAAATCACCTCACGGGGCTGTTCCAGCATCGAGCAGTGGCCGCCGGGCAGCTCGACCAGGCCGACGATGTTCGGCGCGGTGCGTGCGATCCGGCGGGACTGGCCGATCGGTGTCAGCCGATCTCGTTCGCTGCCGATGACCAATGTCGGCACCGTCAAACCGGCCAGGTCGAGATACCGCGATCCCAACGCCTCGACGAGCATCTTGGCGCAGCCCCCGCGCCCCGCGGGTGAGGTGTGGGCAAACAGCTCATAGATGAGCCGCGCGACGCTCGGGTCGGCGTCCCGTCCGACCGCCAGCATCGCGACCACATACCGGCTCGGGATCCGCGGCCGCGGCGGGAACGGGAAACCCGCCGAACGCGTTGATCAGGCCGCGCCCGGCCATGACTCGAACCGGCGACAATCCGCGCGGCAAAGACACCAGCTTCACCTGGCGCACCAGGTCCCCGGTGGTCGTGTTGATCAGTGCGACGCCGTCAGCGCGCCTGCGGACTTTGTGGCGGTAGCGCGCCGACCACGCGGCGATGGCGATGCCGCCCATCGAATGCCCGGCCAGCACCGCGCGCTCGTGTGGCGCCAACGTCGCCTCCAGCACGCAATTAAGGTCGGACGCAAGCAGTTTGAGGCTGTAGCCATGACGTCCCGGAACGCCGCTTCGCCCATGGCCGCGATGGTCGAATGCGATCACGCGGTAGTCGGTGGCCAGGTCGGCGATCTGGTATGCCCAGGCGCGGATCGCACAGGTGATGCCGTGCGTCAGCACGATCGGATAGCCGTCGGGTGGCCCGAACACCTCGGCGTGCAACGGGATGCCGTCGGATGCGCGGATGGTCAGGGTGCGGCTTGGGGGAAGCACGTCGGACGGCCGGTCCGTTGCGCGGTTCGATCGCCGAGCATTCATAGCCGCTCTCCCCTCGAACGCGGCCCCATTGCCGCACCCTGGTTGCCGCGAGTTTAGCCCGAAGCCGGTGCCGATCGAGGCTAATTCGCCAAAGTGATGTGAGACGCTGACACGCGTGTCCCCGATGTCGCGTCGAGAGTTCTTCGCGGCATCGACCGGCGTGCTCGGCGGTGGACTGGCGGCCTGCGCGCCGGATCCCCCGGCTCCCCCACCGCCACCGGACACCAAGTCGGTGCTCATCATCGGCGCCGGGATGGCGGGCCTGTCCGCCGCCCGGAGCCTTGCCGACGCGGGATTGCCGGTGCGCGTGATCGAAGCCCGCGATCGCATCGGCGGCCGGGTGTATACCACCCGCGACTGGGGCGTGCCGCTCGAAATGGGCGCGTCCTGGATCCACGGGACGACGAACAATCCGCTGATGCCGCTGGCGCAGAAGGCGGGCGTACAGCTTGCGCCCACGGATTATTACGGGTGGGCGAAGCTCGCGATCGATCCAAAGCTGCGGCCGGTCAAGTACAACGCCGGCGTCTGGCGCGACTTCGTCGAAAAGGCGTGTGCTCAGGTCGACGGCGGGACGCTCGCCGCCGCCGTCGACGCCGCGGCAAGCAGCGAAGAGCTTTCCCATTCGGACCGAACCCAATTGGCTTTCTTCGTCGCGACCGAGATCGAGAACGAGTACGCGGCCACCGCGGACCAGCTCTCCGCCACCACATATGACAAGGGCAATTTCACTGACGGCGACCAGGACGCCGTCACCAGCGGCTACGACGCGCTGCCGCGGCTGCTCGCCAATGGGCTTGCGATCACGCTGAATACGCCGGTGACCACGATCGCACGAAAAGACAAGTCGGTCATCGTGCAGGCCGGGAACCGGTCGTTCGAGGGTCCGGCCGCGATCGTCACCGTTCCCCTTGGCGTCCTCAAATCCGGGGCGATCACTTTCGATCCGCCCCTTCCGGACGGCCACCTGCACGCCATCAAGGCGCTGGGATTCGGCGTGCTGTCCAAGAGCTTCTTCCGGTTCGACCGGCGAACGTGGAAGGCGGAGAGCGCCTTTTACCTATTCATGGGCACCGATCCGGGGATGTGGGCGGAATGGTTCAGCTTGCCGAGCGCCGCCGGGCCAATCGTGGTGAGCGCCAACGCCGGTGAACGCGGACGGTCTGTGGAGACGTCATCGCCCAGCGACGTCATGAGTAGGGCCCTGCCCGCCGCTCGCCAACTCTTCGGCGACATCTCAGCGATCGAGGTCCGCACGTCGAATTGGTCCATCGATCCCTACGCGCGCGGCAGCTACTCATTTCACGCACCCGGTTCGGGACCCGATGACCGCCGCCGGCTGCAGGAACCGGTGAGCGACCGGCTTTACCTGGCCGGTGAGGCCGTCGACGTCGACAACCCCTCAACCGTGCACGGCGCCTTGGTCAGCGGCCAACGCGCCGCCACCCAACTGATGCGCCGGTTGAGCGGTTAACGAGCGAAATCCTGGTGGGTCGCGGTCCAGCTGGCGAGCAAGCGCAGGGCCTCGTCGGATCGTGAATGTGGTTCGGCGGTATAGCCAATCAACGACAGCCCGCCCACGCCCACGTCGAACACGTTGTACGTCAGGGACACTTCGCCGACTTCGGAATGCTGGAATCGCTTGACGCCGTGACGATGCGCCTTGACATTGTGGGCCGCCCAGCGGGTGCGGAATTGGTCGCTGCGGGTGGCGAGTTCACCGACGAGTCGAGTGACGGCAGGCGAGTCGGGCGAGCGTGCGGCCTCGGCCCGCAGCAGCGAAACGGCATCGTCGGCCTGGCCGGTCCAATCGGGAAAGAGTTGGTCGGCGGCGGCATCGAAGAAAAGGAAGCGAGCCAGGTTCGGCGTCGCGTTCGTGCGGGCGAAGACGGGCCCGTACAGCGTCCGCCCCAGCGCATTAGCGGCGACGATGTCGAGATGGCCGTTGATCACGACCGCGGGGGCGCTGACCATGCTGTCCAGCAACGCCTGGACACCGTCGGGCATGGCCCGACCCGGGCGGTGCGACGACCGGGCTCGGCCGTCCCTTTTGGTGGCGGCGCGCACCAGATCGAACAAATGCGTCGCCTCCACCTCGGTGAGTTGTAGCGCTCGGGCGATGGCATTCAGGACCTCGTCGGAGACACCGGCGACATTTCCGCGTTCGATCTGCGTGTAGTACTCGATGCTGACACCGGCCAATTGCGCGACTTCCTCGCGCCGCAAGCCGGGCACGCGGCGCCGCCGGCCCGGCGGCAGGCCCACCTGCTCGGGGGTGATTCTCGCGCGGCGGGTCATCAAGAAGTCCTTGATGTCCTTGGCGATATCCATCACCCAACAGTAGGCAAACACCGGAGCCGACAGCGAGAGGTTGCCAGTGCCCCCTATCACGGGTACCTGCCTGAATAGGCCCGGCGTGCGTAGCGTCGGATGAATAGGGGACGTTCGTTCCACGCCGGGGAGGTCGTGAAATGCCCGAATGGGGACCAGCAGGGCCAAGCGGCCCTCGACAGTTTTCTGGACATGTGGGTGACGGGCATGACGGCCGGTCGGCGCGCACCGGTCCTTCGTCGACCGGGTGAGGTAGGCCTTGCGTACGAAGAGGCGTTCTTTCCGTCGATGGACGGCGTGCCGCTCGAAGGGTGGTTTATCCCGGCCGATTCGGACAAGTTGATCATTCACAACCATTTTCTGCCCGGAAATCGGTACGGCTATCCCGGGCATCTGCCGGAGTTCGGCGGCTTGGGCGGATTCAAGGTGAACTTCCTGCCCGAGTACAAGGCTTTGCACGACGCTGGCTACAACATCTTGTGCTACGACATGCGCAACCACGGGCTGAGCGGATCAGGGAACGGCGGCACGGTGGGCATCGGTCTGCTCGAATCCCGCGATGTGATCGGTTCGGTCCGGTACGCCAGATCGCGACCCGATACCGCCTCGATGACAACGTTTCTGCTCAGTGTGTGTTTGGGTGCGGGCTCGACATCCGTCGCCATGGCCGAGCATCCGGAGGAGTTCGAGCACATCAAGTCGCTCATCCTGCTGCAGCCGGTGTCGGCGAACTACATCATCGAGGAGTTCGTGAAGGCCAATGAGAACCCCGACGGCTACGAGCGGTTCGACAAGGCGCTGCACGAACGGACGGGTTTTCATCTGTACGAGCAATCGCCGCTCGAGTATGCCAAGTCGATCCACATCCCGACCCTGGTGGCTCAAGTTCACCGCGACTCGATGACCCGCCCCGAGGATGTGCAGTCAATCTATGACGCCATCCCCGTCGAGGCGAAGGAGCTCGGGTGGATCGAGGGGACGACCCGGCGCTTCGATGGCTACAACTATTTCGGCGAGCACCCCGAAGTGGCGATCGATTGGTTCGAGGTGCACTCCGTTTAGCTCGGAAATCCTTGTGGCACACCGTGATACGGGCGTAGTTAGCTCTCAAGAGCCGTCGCGCACGCAGCAAGGATCGCGCGGATACTCGAGCTCAGCAGCCGGGAGGTGACCACCCCTAACAGCTTGCCGCCCGCCCAAGCCGGATGCGTGTAACTGCTGCGCCACTCGACGCGCGTCGTGCCGTTTGATGCGGTGAACGTCAGGGTGCCGCCCTCGTGGTTGAACGGCGGGAACGATCGAAGGATCAGGTATGAATAGCTGCGCGGCCGATCGTAGGCAGTGATCTCTTCGCGGAACCAGATGCCCAGCCCGACCACCTCGCGCAGCGCGCCGGCTTCGTGCCCCGGCGAGTCCTTCGCGTAAGCGCCCTTGAGGGCCAACGGAGCGGCCGCCAAATGGGCCGGCTCGGCCAGCCAGTCGAAGACCCGTTCCGCCGGTGCGGCGATCGTGCGTTCCAGATGAATCTTGACCATAGGGTCCCCAGCAGGCAGTAACGGCGTTGTCCATGCACATGCTAGACGCCGCCAGGCCCGGCCCGGACCGGCCTGGGCCGCCGCCACGGCGCGCAATCGCGCGAATCTTTGCGCTGGCACACACCGTCGCCGGTAAGACGGGTTTAGTCGCGAAAGGGGGTTTGCTGGTACCCCGCTAAGCAAGGTGTTTCCGCCGATCGACATCCGGTGCCGATCGAGGGTAACCGTGCGCGCAATCGGGCACGTAGGAGACCTCGCCGACAGTGTTCGGGCCCCTCGGCGAGCCGCCGCAGACGGCGTGGTGCCCCGGTGTTTGCTCGGTACGGGCGCCGGGCTTTCGGTGCATTGGTCACGGCTACTTTGGATTTCGGGGAACCGGGAGCCTCACCGAACTAATTCGGATCAATTCGAAGGACAATCATGAAAATCAGCAGTATCGCCACGGGGCGGCGAGTCGCCGGCATCGGCGCCGGCTGTCTGCTCGGGGGAATGGCCATCGGCATCGTCGGCGCTCCGTCGGCGGCGGCGACACCCGACTGCACTCCCGGCGGCGTGCACGCCACCGTTTCGTCGTCGACCGGCACCGCAGAGCAGTACCTGGCCGCGCATCCCGCCGCCAACGACGTGGTGACCGCCGCATATGGCCAGCCGCGTCCTCAGGCCGCGACCAACCTGCGCACCTATTTCACCGCGCACCCGCAGGAATACGCCGATCTGCGCGGCATTCTGGCGCCGATCGGCGACACCGAACGGCAGTGCAACGTCACGGCGTTGCCGCCGGACCTGGAGTCGGCCTACCGCGAGTTCATGGCCGGCTGAGCCCGTCAGCAACGACCCGCCACGACGAGGTGGCGGGTCGTTCTGCACTCTGCCGGCCCCGGGCAGGTGTGAACGGCGCCCCGCGCGGGTAATTCCCGAGCCAGCGAACAGAACTGGAGGCAAAGGTGCGGCTACGTCGCAGCGTGCTCAGCGAGCCGGGGATTACGCGCAAACGCCGGGGCCAGGGCTTCGCTTACTACGGACCCGGCGGCAAGCGGCTCGCCGACCCGGACGCCCTGCAGCGCATCAAGGAGCTCGTCATTCCGCCGGCGTGGAAGAAGGTGTGGATCTCGATGCATCCCAATGGCCACATTCAGGCCGTCGGCACCGATGCGGCCGGACGCCGACAGTACCTCTACCACGTGGCGTGGCAGCAAGAGCGCGCCGAGGAGAAGTTCGACCGCGTCCTCGAGCTGTCCGCACGGTTGCCGGCTTGGCGGGCCAGCATCGCAAGAGACCTGACGCGTCGTGGTCTCACGCGCGAGCGGGTGCTGGCGCTGGCGCTGCGGCTCCTTGATCGTGGCTATTTCCGCGCTGGCGGCGAGCAGTACGCCGAGGAACACGAGTCCTACGGGATTGCCACGCTGCTGCGAGAGCACGTGACCGTGCGCCGCGACGCCGTCGAATTCGACTACCCCGCCAAGAGCGGGGTGCGACGCACGGTGGAAATCGAGGACCCCGAGATGGCCCGGGCGGTGCGCTCGCTGATCCGCCACGACCCAGACAGCGAACGATTGTTGTCGTGGCGCAACGCTTCCGGGTTGACCGAAGTTAGGGCCGACGACCTCAATGCGCGATTCAAAGAGCTGGTCGGCGACGAGTACACCGTCAAGGACCTGCGCACCTGGCATGGGACGGTACTGGCCGCCGCCGCGTTTGTCGACGCCGACCCGCCCGTGTCGCAACGGGTGATCAAGCGCGTCGAGGCGGCGGTGATGCGCGAGGTCGCCGAGGAGCTGGGCAACACCCCGGCGGTGGCGCGGGGCTCCTACGTGGATCCGCGCGTGGTGACCGGCTACGAACAAGGGCTGACGATCGCCGCGGCCGCGCGTCGCGCCGAGCGCGCGCGTCGACCCGACGCCGCCCAGGAAATTCTGGAGCGGGCCACCCGCATGCTCATCCGCCGCGTGGCCAAGGGCCACAGTTCATCTGGGCAGCCGCCACTGGCCAAAAGCGCGTGAGCTTCCGGCCGCCGGCAGCGATACCGGCCGCGCACACCTGACGCATAGTGCGCGGCCGATCGGGGCACCCTCCCAAGGACGCACAGCACAGGAGGTTGATCATCATGCCGAACTCGTCGATCAAAAACGAAAAGCTGTATCAGGATCTGCGCAAGCAGGGTGACTCCAAGGAAAAGGCCGCCCGAATCTCGAACGCAGTAGCCGCGCGGGGTAAGTCCTCGGTTGCCCGCAAGGGCGGCAAGGCCGGTTCCTACAGCGACTGGACGGTACCGGAACTGAAGAAGCGCGCCAAAGAGCTTGGCATGTCCGGGTATTCGAGCCTGACGAAGGACAAGCTGATCGCCAAGCTGCGCGATCACTGAGTCCGTCAGCGGGCCAGGCCGAGCCGCACCCCGTGGGTGCCATGGTGGATAGGTCATACCCCGCGGCGGGGCGGTCCAACCTGGCCGGCATTGCGCGGCGTCATTGGTCATCTGTTTAAGGGCCCGCCAGATGGGAAATCTTTGGGTTATGTCAGCCCCCGTCCTCCGCGCCTATGATGGGGTTGCCGTCGTGATCCCCGCCCGCAACGAACGGGCTAAGCTGCCCGCCTGCCTGCGCGCGGTGCTGACCGCCGCCCTGTGCGCCCCGATCCCGGTCGCGATCGTGGTGGTGCTCGACGATTGCGACGACGGCAGCGGCGAGTTGGCCGGCCGGTATGGGCCCGATGTGCACTTCGTCAGCGTCGACGTTCACAACGTCGGCGCCGCGCGGGCTGTCGGTTTCGGTTACGCCCGTTCGCTGTTCGGTCACGACACCCGGTGCTGGTATGCCACCACCGACGCCGACAGCCGGGTGGACCCCGGCTGGCTCGTCGATCAGCTGGGAGCCGGGGCGGACATGGTGCTGGGCGTGGTGCGCGTGTGCGACTGGGACCATCCCGCCGAGGTCGCCGACCGGTACGCGCAGGCCTACGAAGCGGGCCCGCGATATCAGAACGGGAGTCATCAACACATTCACGGCGCCAACATGGGCTTCAGCGCCCGGGCCTACTGGCGGGTGGGCGGCTTTCGCACGCTGGCCTCCGGTGAGGACGTCGACCTGGTCGAGCGGTTCGTGGCCGCCGGCTACTGCATTCACCGGGATACCGAATTGTCGGTCATCACGTCGGCGCGCGCCGAGGCCCGGGCCCCACGCGGATTCGCCCATTACCTCAGGGAACTGGGGAGATCGGCGGCGGGTGACTGCGCGTGACCGCGGGTTTGGTGAAGCACTGGCTGGAGTCGGGACGACTTGAGTTGCCACTTCCCGCATCGGGACGCACCGCCGAGCGCTGGCAACGGCTGTCGCGACTGGCCGAGGACGACATCGTCGCGGCCCGGATCGCCGAGGCCCACGTCGATGCCGTCGCCATACTCGACGAGCTCGGCGGCAAGCCCCCCGACCCGGGTCAGCTGTGGGGCGTGTGGGCGGCCGAATCCTCCGACGCGGTGCTGACCGCAACCGAGGTCAAAGACGGTGCGTTCCTCCTGAGCGGCACGAAGGTGTGGTGCTCGGGGGCCGGGTTTTGCACCCATGCGCTGGTGACCGCCGGGCTCGACGACGGATCGCGGGGTCTGTTCGCGGTGACGGTCGTCGACCCCAGCGTCAAAGCACTGCCGACCACGTGGTGGAACGCCGGGATGGCCGGCAGCGACACCCGACCGGTGCAGTTCAGCAACGCCCACGCGGTCGCGGTGGGCGGCCCCGGTGACTACCTGAGTCGGGCCGGGTTCTGGCACGGCGCAATCGGCGTGGCCGCGTGCTGGCTCGGCGGTGCACGCAGGGTTGCCGAACCGCTATATCGTTGCGCCGGACGCCAATCGGCCGACGCGTACTCCCTGGCCCATCTGGGCGCGGTGGACGCCGCGGTTGCCGCCGGCGACGCGATACTGACCACCGCCGCGGCCCACATCGACTCCGACCCGTTCGACAGGGCCGCGCACCGCTCAACTGCTCGCCCGTCGTGCCCGCACGATCGTCGAACACGCCGCCGACGAAGCGATCACCCGCACCGGCCGGGCTCTGGGACCCGGCCCGCTGTGTCAGGACGGCCGGCACGCTCAGCGGGTCGCCGACTTGACCATCTATATCCGGCAAAGCCACGCCGAGCGGGATCTGGCCGAGCTCGGTCGGCTCGCCGGGCGCCGGAACTGAGGATGATCGTGAAGACCCTATCGACCGGCAACTGCGCCAGGTTTGCGGCCAGGCCGCTGACCCGTGGCGGCACCCCGGTGCCGGTGTGGCTGGCGGCCCTGGACGGGATATCGCCGCCGCCACTGGATCTGACCGAGTGCGGCGGCCTGGTCGTCGTCGCGCCCCATCCCGACGACGAGACCCTCGGCCTGGGCGCGATGATCGCACAACTGGCCGCGTCAGGTGTGGCCGTCCAGGTGGTGTCGGTCAGTGACGGCGGCGCCTCGGATCCTGGCGCGACGGCGTCGGACCGGACTCGTTTGGAAACCACACGAAGACACGAGCTGCGCAGAGCGACAGGTGTTTTGGGAGTTCCTGCGCCGATATCACTGGGGCTGCCCGACGGGCAGCTGAGCGACCACCAGGACAGGCTCGCCGAGTTGCTCGTGGAGATCCTCGAGGATGCCGGACCCCAGACCTGGTGTGCCGCCACCTGGCGGGGCGACGGGCACCCGGATCACGAGGCAGTGGGAAGTGCGGCCGCGGCGGCGTGCGAGCGCACCGGGGTCGCGCTGCTGGAGTATCCGATTTGGATGTGGCACTGGGCCGGGCCGGCCGACGCGGCGGTGCCCTGGGACCGCGCGCATTCGGTGCCCGCGTCAGGCCGGGCGCTTGATCGCAAACGCCTTGCGGCACAATGCTTTCGCAGCCAGCTCAAGCCCGGCGGCGCCCATTCGGCACCCGTGCTGCCGGGGTTCGTGTTACAGCGTCTACTCGCGGTGGGAGAGGTGGTGTTCCGGTGAGCACGCGGCTGCCCGATGCTTACTTCGATCGAATGTATGCCAGCAGCGACGATCCATGGCAGCTGTCGACGCGGTGGTACGAACACCGCAAGTACGCCATTACCCTGGCGATGCTGTCCAACCTCCGATACCAGCATGCCTTCGAGCCCGGCTGTTCGATTGGGACATTGACCGCGCTGCTCGCGCTGCGTTGCGATCACGTGACCGCGGTGGACGTCGCCGACGCGGCCCTGCGCGGCGCGGATCTGCGGCTGCAAGAGGCCGGCTGCCGGGACCGGGTGACGCTGGCCCGGTCGTCCCTGGACGCGGGGTGGCCACCTGGGCCCTTCGATCTGCTGGTGCTCAGCGAGGTCGCCTACTACCTGGAGGCAGACGCATTGGCGACGGTGTTGCAACGCGAGTGCGCCCGGCTGCAGGCGGGTGCGAATGTCGTTGCCGCACACTGGCGCCACGAGGTGGCCGACTACCCGCTCAGCGGCGACATGGCCCACGCCGTCATCGCGTGCACGCCAGGGCTGACATCGGTGGCCCGCTACCGCGACCGCGACGTCATCATCGAGTTGTTCGACAACGGCGACGGCCGGTCGGTGGCGGCTCGCGAAGAGGTGCCGGGAGCTCGCTAGCCGCGGGCGACGAAGAACCACGGGCGGCGGTCATCGCGCGGCTGCATACCCCCTGGGGGCAACCTCACCCCTGCGGCGGTGCGGCGCTGGTCGGGCATGCGGTCGCTGGCGGTGGCCGCGACGTTTCCGACGGACACTCCGGACCGCCAGCTCGACCACATCCTGACCGACGACGATTGCCTGCGCGCCGGCACCACCGAGGCCGAGCTGATGCCGATCTCCGATCATCGGCCCCTGGTGGTAGGCCTCGCCCGGGTGTGAGTCGATCGGCCCGGCCACGTCTATACGTCGTGACCGCCCGGCCAGCCAATCTCGGCAAATCGCTCTTGGACACGGTTCAGCTCGTCCAACGAGGGCATTTCGTTGGTAACCCGGCTGATCTCCACCCCGATATCGGCGATGCCGATCAGTCGTCCCTTGCGGATAATGAGTTCGGTTGTGATCGCGGTGATCTCGTCGTCTGACAGCCGCCGCGGCAGCAGGGCCAACAGTGGCACATAGCCCCTGGCGGGCGCCCCGGGTGGATAGCCCGCGCGCAGGAAACCCACCATTTTTGACACCCAGTCGGCCATCGCCCACCTCGCTCATTCCGACGCAGCTACTAGCGACGGCTCCCACCTAGGGATACCGCGCCGGGGCACCATGAAACCTACATCGTATTGCTTCCGGCGCGTTTAAACGGTTTTTAAGCGGGTAGTGCTCTTTACCGTCGGGTATGAAAGCGGTTTACACATGACGACTATCGCTGTTGTTGGGGCTACCGGCACGGCCGGGTCGCGCGTCACCGCGAGGCTGAAGGGCCGTGGTGTCGCGATCGTCGAGATCTCGCGCGCCCACGGCGTTGACCTAATCACCGGATGCGGCCTAGTCGACGCGCTGCAGGGCGTCGACATCGTCATCGACGTGTCGAACCCCATGCCGGACGAGGGCCAGCGCGATCACGTCGACGCCCTCACCGCGGCCACCCGCAATCTTGTCGGGGCATGCGCCTCACAGGGCGTCGAGCGGCTCGTCGTGTCAACGATCGCCTTTATCGAAAATGCCGAGTTCGACGGGCTTGCGTACTTCGAGGCCAAACGCGCGGCGGAGGAAATTGTCCGCGAGGGCCGGGTACCGGCGACCATCGTGAGATCCACGCAGTGGTACGAATCCGTCACCGAGGTGATCTGTAAAGACGGCGACGTTGTGGCCGAAGACTGGCTGATCCAGCCTATCGCCGCCGACACCGTCGCCGACGTCCTGGTGGAGGCGGCCCTCGGGCAGACACGTGCCCCGCGCACCATCACCGGGCCCGAAATCGTTCGGCTGCCCGAACTGATGTCGAAATTACTTGCCGCCCAAGGCGATGTCCGCCGTGTGCGCACTCTGGAACCCGTCATGACTCCACTCGCCGTGGGAGCGCTGCTGGCTCCGCACCATGCGGTAGTTCTCGGCCCCGATGTCGACACCTGGCTGGATACCGTGGCGGCAGAACGGATCTCGACCGATCATCCGTCGTCAACCGAAGTGCCGATCTGATTCTCCGCAGGACGGGCGAGGACAGGAAGTAGCCCAGGGACGTCATGCCCCTGGGCATACCCCTGCCAACGAAGCTGGCTCAGCCCTTGCCGATGATGGCGTCGCGGGCCCGGTCCAGCATCGCCGCGAACGGGCCTGCGACGAGGTTGGCCGCCTGCGACTCGACGCCCGGGTGCGGCCGGGTGGGCGCGATCGCCTCCGCGAGCTTGGCGGCGCGGCCCATGCTTTCGAGCTCGTGGCTGCTCAATTCCTGCCCCAGCCTGGCGAACTCGTCCCGCTCCTCGTGTCCGGCGTGGTCGAGGACGGCGTCGCGAAGTTCGGTCAACAGGCGGGTGAATTCTTGGCTGTCGACGTCGAGCTTCTCCAGTTTCTGCAGGACGATCTTGGCTTCGTGCTCTTCCTGCAGTCGCTCGTCCACGACCGCGTCGGCGCCTGCGATCTTGCGCTTGACCCGAGGATGCACGATCTCCTCCTCGACGGTCTCATGCACGGCGAGCAGCCGGCGGAGACCGACGAAGGCCTTCTCACGCGTCTCGCCGGACGCGGCGAGTGTTGCCTCGAAGAGCGACTTGATCTGCTCGTGCTGGCTGGTAAGGAAGTCGACCACATCGGTGGGCGACGTGATGGCGGCATTAGCCATAGGGTCCTCCCCAAATTCGTCTTGTATGGAGCGCGCCGGGCTGTTTCGCGCGCTTTGCGACGGCTACCCATCACCGCGATCACCAAACATCGCGCAGATCAAGGCGATTAGCCGGCAGAGATTAGTTGAACTCAGTACCGCGCGCGGGTTCGACGAGTGCTCCGGTCAGCGTCAGGGCGTCGATCTGGTCGGCGGTTAGACCGAGCTCTTTGAGGATTTCTTCGTTGTGCTCGCCTTGGCGGGCGGGCACCTGCGTGGTCAGGGTGCCGTCGTGGCCGCTGAAGTGCCATGGCGGGGCGGGGATGGTGATGGTGCCCCCGCGACGATCGGAGACTTCGCGCGTCGTCACCCAACCCTTGGCCCAGTCGGTCTCGTTGAACTCGGTGATGTCGCGCAGTTGCCCGGTGGCGATCTTGGCCTCGTCGAACTGGGCGTCGAGTGAAGCAAAAGAATCGAAGGTGTAAATCCACGTCTGCACGATCGCATGCAACGCCTCAAGATTGTCTCGGCGCAGCTCGGCTGTCAGGAACCGAGGATCGTCGGCGAGATCGGGTCGTCGCATCGCGTGCAGGTAGAACGGGAAGCCAAGGCTGCTGACCAGGCTCATCGGCGAAACGAACTCATGGCCTTCGGGACTGGTGAAAAACGCACAGTCGGTGGCACCCAGGATCGGGATTTCGGCACCGAGATCGACATCCGATAGGTCATAGTGCACGCGCTCGTTGATCGACGTCAGCACCGCGGCCATCGCGACATCGATGTATTGGCCGTTGCCGGTGACCCGCCGATGCTGCAAGGCCGCCAATACGGCGATCGTGGCGTGCAGCCCGGCGTAGACGTCGCCGTGCGACAGCGAGTCCGATCGGCGCTGCTCGCCTTCAACGCCGAACTGCCGCAACGTGTTCTCGGTGAACCCAACCTCGGCCTGGACGGTGGGCGCGTAGGCCATCCGGGTCCGCCACGGACCGGACTGACCGTATCCGCTGATGGAGGTGTAGACGACGGCGGGATTGCGCGCCGCCACCGACTCATAGTCCAACCCGAATGCGGCCAGCGCGCCGGGACGGAAGTTCTCCACGATGATGTCGGCCGTGTCGCACAGCTGCAGCACCACCTTGCGGGCTTCCGGAACGTTGAGGTCGATGCTCAGATTGCGTTTGCCCGCATTCTGCTGAGCGTAATAGCCGCTGATCTCGTCGTGGCGCGGAAACGCCAGGCGTGCGATATCCCCCTGGGGCGGTTCAATTTTGATCACTTCCGCCCCCAGGTCGAGGAGCAGCTTGGTGCAGTGCGGGCCGGCGAGCACACGCGTGAAATCGACGACCTTGACACCCTCGAGGGGCCGGGCTGATGAGGCCATCATTACCGCCCCTCGAAACGCGCCGCGCCGGGACCCTCGCCGGCCAGCGAGGCCAGCCCGATCTTCAAGTCCTCGGATTTCCATATCCCCCTTTGTAATTCACCCATCGCCTCGTCGGTGGCCTGCACTCCATGCGATACAGTATGGGAGACGATCGCTTTGGTGGCTGCATGCGCGATCGTCGGCCCGTTGGCCAGCTCGTGCGCGAGCGTCCTGGTGACGTCGGCGAGCTGCTCGTCGGGGACGACACGGTTGATGATGTTCCACCGTTCGAGAGTGCGGGAGTCATAGCGGCGCGCGAGCAGCGCCATCTCCTTGGCCCGCGCCGCGCCGGCCCGCTCGGTGACCCGTTGAATTCCGCCCATCAAGGGGTTGAGCCCGAGAGTCGCTTCGATGCTGCCGATCTTGGCCGACTCGCTGGCGACGATGAGATCACAGGCCAGCGCAACTTCCAGGCCGCCTCCGAGGACCGCGCCGTGGACGGCGGCGACGATCGGAATCGGCAGCGTGTCGAAGACACGCAACAGCTCGACCACGCTGAGATCGGGCGCCGCGCCACGCTCGGCGCTGTCGAACAGCGTGACATCGGCGCCCGCGCAGAAATTGCGCAAGCTGCTACGCAGCAGCACGGCCCGGGCACCCCGCTCGGCCGCCCAGCGGACGCCGTCGATGAGCGCGTTGTACAGGGCGGTACCCAAGAAGTTGTGCGGGGCGTGCTGCATGGTCAGCACGGCAACCCGGCCGTCCATCTCGCGTGCCACCGGGGGTGAATTTAGGTCCGGAGCACCGGCCGGCGGTATCGCGCCGGCCGGCTGTTCCCGGGTCTGCTCGGTCACGGAGGTCCTCTCGTCAACTATACCGATCGGCATACTTATTATGAATCCGAAGCCTAAGCAGCTTTTCTATCAGCGTCAAGAAATATGTATGATGGACGACATGGCAAGACGAAGCGACAGCAAGGAGCGGATGATCGCGGCCGCCCGCCGCCTCTTCCGCGAGCACGGCTACTTCGGCACCGCGCTATCGGAGGTCGTCGCCGAGAGCGCCGCGCCGCGCGGTTCGATGTACTTCCACTTCCCCGGCGGCAAGGAGGAACTTGCCACCGAAGTCGCCCTGCTCCACGCCGCCGACGCCATCGCCCACATCAACCGATCCGCGGGCACCACCCGCACCGCCGCGGAACTCATCGCGGTTTTTCTCGGCCGTCCGCGCGACGAGCTCGTCGCCAGCGATTACCGCGAGGGCTGCGCGGTCGCCCCCATCGTCATCGAATCGATTCCCGCCTCGGTCCCGCTGACCGACACGGCCCGCCGGGGCTTCCAGGACATGATCGCCACGCTGGCCGCCCGTCTCGCCGAAAAGGGCGTCCCCGACGATCGGGCCCCACAACTTGCCACCAACGCCGTCACCGCCATGGAGGGCGCGCTGATTCTCGCCCGCGTGCTGCGCAGCACCGGGCCGTTCGACGCGGCCATCGCCGGACTCGCGGCCAGCGCCGAAGCCGCGGCAACCGCCGACACATGACCCCAGACCCGAAAGGATGCCGGCCCGATGACCACAACAACGGCAGATGAGTTGCGCGCCAACCTCGTTGGAGCCTGGACGCTGCAGTCCTACGAAAGCTGCGACCTTGACGGGTCGAATGTGACCTACCCGCTGGGTGTCGATGCCCGCGGCATCATCATGTACACCCCGGACGGCTACATGTCGGCCCAGCTCATGCGCTCACACCCAGCGCCGTTCGACTGCGACGATCCATACCTGGCCCGCGACAACGAACTCGCCGCGGCCGCCGCGGGATATCTCACGTATACCGGCCCCTACTCCGTCGTCGACGACGGCCTGGTCGCTCACCACGTCGAACTGAGCCTGCTGCCCAACTGGATTGGCGGAATCCAATACCGCAAGGCCCACCTGCAAGGCTCCCGCCTGGAACTCAGCCCACCCGAACCGATCCTGATTCACGGCGAACCCCGCAACGCCAAACTCGTCTGGCGCCGCAGCGGCCATCCTGGACTACAGTCTGGGGATCGGAGGTAAGGAGGGCGCTGGGGTGACCAACCCTCAGGATCCGTTCTGGAACAGTCCTTTTACGCACGAGCCCTTTACGTACGATCCGCTGGGTCGCGTCCCGTTCGCCGGACCGCCGCAGGAGCCGCCGCCGGTCTTCACGCCACCGCCCGCACCGCCACACCCCGAGCCGGTCAACATATTGGCGACTCTGTCGCTCGTGTTCGCGTTCGTGTGCGCCCCCGTGGGCGCGCTGCTGGGACATCTGGGGCTCGCGCAGATCCGCCGCACCGGTGAGCGTGGCCGTGACCGCGCCCTGGCGGGGGTCGCGCTATCGTACGTATTCATCGCACTGACGGCCTTCGCCCTCATCGGGTGGGCCACCCTCAACGCCCTGCCGTCCCACCGAACCGCGGCACCGGCCACCACCACAACCGCTCCAGGGCCCACGGTCGCGCCGGACGCGGTAGCCACGCTGCTTCCCGATCTCGATGCCCTCAAAAACATCACCAGTGATCAGAACCTGCAAACCGGTCCAACGTGGAACCGTCCCAGTTCCGAGGGGCGAGGATCCATCGACCGCCCGGAGTGCTGGGAGAGCATCGGCCCCGGAATCCCGGACGCCTACCCCGTCGACGCCATCGCCGGGTACCACGCGGCGTCATTTACCGACACGCGCACCTTCCTGAAGTCGATCCACCTCATCGAAGTCGTTGCCGCATTTCGCGATCCGCCCGCGGCCCAATCACTGCTGGCGAAGCTGCTGGCTGGATGGCGCCAATGCGGCGGCTCGACCGTGAACGCGACACCCCCCGGTGGGCCAACGATCCCGTTTGCCCTCAGCGCCCCCGCCGATGCCGGCAACGGCATCACCACGTTGGATCTGACACCCAAGGGACCGCAGGTGCGCGCCGCCCGCGCCATCGCGGCCAAGGCCAACGTCGTCGTCGACCTGCTCGTGTCCTCCAGCGGCACGACCGACGGTGACCCTCCCCGGCTATCCGCGGTCAGCATTGCCAACTACGTGCTCGGCAAGATTCCGAACTAGGGGCCGATTATCGATTGTCGGCCACCTCAGTAGGGTTGAGCCCATGAAGTATGTCGACGTCGATGGAGTCGGACGGGTCAGCCGGATCGGCCTGGGCACCTGGCAGTTCGGGTCCCGCGAGTGGGGTTATGGGGACGGTTACGCCTCCGGGGCCGCGGGTGACATTGTGCGGCGCGCCCGCGCCCTCGGGGTGACGCTGTTCGACACCGCCGAGGTGTACGGGCTGGGCAAAAGCGAGCGGATCCTCGGCGAGGCACTCGGCGACGAGCGGGCCGAGGTCGCGGTGGCCAGCAAGGTCTTTCCGGTCGCTCCCTTCCCCGCCGTGATCAAGCAGCGCGAGCGCGCAAGTGCGCGGCGGCTGGGGCTGGACCGCATCCCCCTCTACCAGGTCCACCAGCCCAACCCGGTGGTCCCCGATTCGGTGATCATGCCGGGAATGCGTGACCTCCTTGACGGCGGCAACATCGGCGCGGCCGGCGTCTCGAACTACTCGCTGGCACGCTGGAAGAAGGCCGATGCCGCGCTCGGGCGGCCGGTGATCAGCAACCAGGTGCATTTTTCGCTCGCCCACGCCGGTGCGCTCGAGGACCTGGTCCCGTTCGCCGAGCGGGAGAAACGCGTCGTCATCGCCTACAGCCCGCTGGCCCAAGGTCTGCTCGGCGGCAAGTACGGCCTCGACAACCGTCCGGGTGGCATCCGCGCGATGAACCCGCTGTTCGGCACCGAAAACCTGCGCCGCATCGAACCGCTGTTGCAGACATTGCGCGATGTCGCGACGGAAGTCGACGCCAAGCCCGCTCAGGTCGCCCTGGCCTGGCTGATCAGCCTGCCCGGCGTCGTCGCCATTCCCGGCGCGTCCAGCGTCGAGCAACTCGAGTTCAACGTCGCCGCCGCCGACATCGAACTGCCCCCGGAATCCCGCGACGCGCTTACCAACGCGGCACGCGCGTTCCGGCCGACCTCGGCGGGGCGCTTCCTCACCGACAAGGTCCGCGAGAAGATCGCCGGTCGCTGAGCGACCCGGCGCTACGGCTGGGCGGACTCCGCGAACGCCGCGGGGCTGGCGGGCGCGCCCCGGGCAACCACCACGGGCATCGACGTGGCGGCGTTCGTGCGCAGGATCGTGTGCACCACGTCGATGAGGTCCTCGACGGGCATCAGCTTGCCCGGCATGCAGCCCCGCGACGCCCACAGCGGGACCGCCTTCATGGCGAGATCGAGATCCCAGCCGACGTTCATGCCGGTCGCCGCGTCGCCCTCACCACCCGGACACTCCCCCACGATCAGGCAGGTAAAGCCGATGTCCGAGTGTTCGGCTCGCCACGCTTCGACGAGCCGCTCGAGCGCCGCCTTGCTGACGCCGTAGGCGCCCAGGCCCGGCCAGGGCGGCCCGAACGTGCCCGCGTCGGAGGACAGGTAGACCGCCTTGCCCGCGGACGCGGTCAGGTGGGGCACCGCCGCAGCCGTCGCCAGCGCCGCCCCGATGACGTTGGTATCGAAGATGCGCCGCCACGTTTCGGCGTCGGTGTCGACCATACGGACCAGGGGGCCGACGGCCGGTGTGTAGACGAGGTTGTCGATGCCGCCCAGCGCGTCGGCGGCTTCGTTGATGGCGGATCGGCACGCCGCCTCGTCGGTGACATCGCATTCAATGGCGATCGCGCCCGACCCCGCCTCCTTCGCGGCGGCCTCGATGCGCTCACGGCGCCGGGCCAGCAGCGCGACCTGTTCGCCGCGCTGCGCGAGGCCGACGCCAATGCAGCGCCCCAACCCACTCGAGGCACCCACCACCACTGTCCTTGACATATGTACCCTCTTCTGTAACGAGCCCGCTGCAGGCACAGCGTATCGGCCGGGGGCGAGCCGGCTAACAGGTAGGGCCGCGGATGGGTGTGCGTTCAGGCCGCCGGGGTGTCGTCTACGGCGTGCAGCACCACGGCGGTGTGGGCGTCCACGGTGAGCGTGGCGGCCGCGCCGAGGTCCTCCGGCGGTGTCACCTCTTCGGGTCCGGTGTGCACGACGATGCGCCAGCGGGTTCCGAAATTGGCTGGCGGAAGGGTGAATTCGATCGGCTCGTAGTGGGCGTTGAAGCACAGCAAGAACGAGTCATCGAGTACCCGCTGACCCCGCGCATCGCGATCGGGAATGCCGTGCCCGTTGAGGAACACCGCGACGGATTTGGCGAAACTCGCGCCCCAGTCCTCGTCGGTCATCTCGTCCCCGTCGGGCGCGAACCAGGCGATATCGGGCAGGCCGTCCTGGCCGCGGCGGCCCACCGGCTTGCCGGAAAAGAACCGGCGCCGGCGAAACACGGGGTGGTTGGCGCGCAATGCCGACACCGCACGGGTGAACTCCAGCAGGTCGGCGTCGGCCTCGGCCCAATCGATCCAGGTGAGCTCGTTGTCTTGGCAGTAGCCGTTGTTGTTGCCGTCTTGCGTGCGGCCGAGCTCGTCGCCGTGACTGATCATCGGCACACCCTGCGACAGCAGCAGCGTGGTGATGAAGTTGCGCTGCTGGCGGGCGCGCAGCTCGTTGATGCCGGTGTCGTCGGTCGGCCCCTCGACGCCGCAATTCCACGACCGGTTGTGGCTTTCGCCGTCGTTGTTGTCCTCGCCGTTGGCCTCGTTGTGCTTCTCGTTGTAGGACACCAGGTCGCGCAGCGTGAACCCGTCGTGGGCGGTGACGAAGTTGATCGAGGCGACCGGCCGGCGCCCGGTGTGCTCGTACAGGTCGGCCGATCCGGACAGCCGCCAGGCGAACTCGTCGAGCGTGGCGGGTTCACCGCGCCAGAAATCGCGAACGGTGTCGCGGTACTTTCCGTTCCACTCCGTCCACTGCGGCGGGAAATTGCCCACCTGGTAACCGCCGGGCCCGACGTCCCACGGCTCGGCGATGAGCTTGACCTGGCTCACCGTTGGATCCTGTTGCACGAGTTCAAAAAACGTCGACAGCCTGTCCACGTCGTAGAACTCGCGGGCCAGTGTCGACGCGAGGTCGAACCGGAAACCGTCGACGTGCATCTCGGTAACCCAATAGCGCAGTGAGTCCATGATCAACTGCAGCGCGTGCGGATGCCCGACGTTGAGGCTGTTGCCCGTGCCGGTGTAGTCCATGTAGTAGCGCTTGTCGTCGTCGACCAGGCGGTAGTACGCGGCATTGTCGATGCCGCGCATCGACAGGGTCGGACCCAGGTGGTTGCCCTCGGCGGTGTGGTTGTAGACCACGTCGAGGATGACCTCGATGCCCGCCTCGTGCAGGGCGCGCACCATCGCCTTGAATTCCTGCACCTGCCCGCCCGGCGACGTCGCGCTGGAATACTTCGGGTCGGGCGCGAAGAACGAAATCGTGTTGTAACCCCAGTAATTCATCAGGCCCCGCTCCACCAACGTGGAGTCGTTGGCGAAATGGTGCACCGGCATCAGCTCGATCGCGTTGACGCCCAGGCTCTTGAGGTGCTCGATGGTCACCGGGTGCGCCACCGCGGCGTAGGTGCCGCGCATCGGCTCGGGGATATCGGGATGGGTCTTGGTCAAACCCTTGACGTGCGCCTCGTAGATGACCGTGTCCGCATATTCGTGGCTCGGTGGGCGGTCGTTGCCCCAGTCGAAGAACGGGTTGATCACCACCGACTTGGGCATGCTGGCCGACGAGTCATCGTCGTTGCGGCTGTCCGGTTCGCCAAACGTGTAGCTGAACAGCGACTGGTTCCAGTCGAACGTGCCGTCGATGGCCTTCGAATACGGGTCCAGCAGCAGCTTATTCGGATTGCACCGCAGCCCGGCCTCGGGCTCATACGGGCCGTGGACGCGGTAGCCGAAACGCTGGCCGGGTTCGATGCCCGGTATGTAGCCGTGCCAGACGAAGTAATCGACCTCGGGCAGCGTGATCCGCGCCTCCGCACCGTCGGCGTCGAACAAGCACAACTCGACGCGCTCGGCCACCTCGCTGAAGACCGCGAAGTTGGTACCCGCGCCGTCGTATGTTGCGCCGAGCGGGTAAGCCTTACCCGGCCACACCTCGCCGGTGGGCGTGGGGGCGGGGGCTTCTGCGGTGGTCATGGCGCACTTCATACCCTACCGGTACAGCGACCAAACCCGGGGCCGTCCTCCCACGCGCCACGGCGCCCCGATCGCCAGTGCCGCGCTGCCCTACCCGTACCCTCGATATGCCTTGGCGGACTTGATCTTTAGGACCTCGGCGCGCCGCGAAGGTTCGGGGTTTCAGCATGACCTTGACGGCTCCGTCACGCTTTTCTGGAAGATCTCGTAGGTCGACGCCCAGGGGTCGTGGTCGGCCGGCAGCGGCATGATGTCGTCGACCCACTTCGTCACGTTGGCCTGACCCATTCGCAGAGTCACTCGAAACGCCCGGGTTGGGTCGATCGAACCGCGGGTATCACGCCGTAGTGACCGAACGCGGACTCATCGTTGTGGGCAGCGGGCCGGCCGGGGTGGCCGCGGCGGAATCGTTTCGCGAGCACAACACGGACGCGCCGGTGCGGATCTTCAGTGCCGACGTGGATGTGCCGTATGCCCGACCGCCGTTGAGCAAGGAGTACCTGCGCGGTCAGACCGACGACGTCGCGCTGCACCCCGCGCAGTGGTTCGACGACCGGGCGATCCAGATCATCAGCGGCGCGGCGGTCGACCGGCTGGACCTCGCCGAGCGCGCCATCCACGTCGGCGATCAGCGCCATGTGTTCGACATCCTGATTTTGGCCTGCGGCGCAGCGCCCGTCGCGCTCCCCGTCCCCGGCGGGGAACGCGCCCTGCTGTTGCGCTCACTGGCCGACGCCGCCGTCCTGCGCGACGCCGCTAAGACCGCCAACTCCGCTGTCGTGATCGGTTCCGGCTTCATCGGCTGTGAAGCGGCCGCGTCTTTGGCGCTCCGCCACGTGCCGGTGACTTTGGTTGCCCCAGAACCGCTTCCGCAGGCAAAGCGGCTCGGCGACGAGGCCGCCAAACGCCTGCGTGACCTGGTGGCACGCGCGGGAGCCCGCCACGTCGGCGGGGTTTCCGTCGAGGAGATCACCGACGCCGGCGTCCGGCTCAACAACGGCGTCACCATCGACTGCGATCTCGTGCTCGGCGCAACCGGTGTCACGCCGCAGAGTCGCATAGCCGCCGACGCCGGACTGCAGGTCCACGACTCCCGCATCGTCGTCGGCTCCGATATGAGTGCCTCGGCGCCCGACGTGTACGCCGCGGGCGACGTCGCGCTGGCGCGACACGAGATCGCCGGACGCCACCTGGTCATCGAACACTGGCAGGACGCGACCGACCAGGGCGCGGTCGCGGGCGCCCGCGCCACGGGCCATCCCATGAAATGGGATGGCGTACCAGGGTTTTGGACCTCCATCGGCGACGCAACACTGAAGTACCATGCCTGGGGGGACGGCTACGAACGCAGCCGGATACTCGACCACCGCGACGGATTCACCGTCTGGTACGAATCGGGCGACGCGGTTGTCGGCGTCCTCACCTACAACGCGGACGACGACTACGACCTTGGCGAGCGGCTCATCGCCGAGCGCCGGCCCGCCCCGGGCGGCCACATCCGTAGCTAGTTGCCTTGTCGCACAACCCGTTCGGGCGCAGCGAGTATGGTTACTTGGTTTTCCAGCAGCAGAAGCGGCGCTCACGACTGCCGTTACCGGGCCGGATCGGATCTCTAGGCCTTCGCGTCGCCGCGCAGATAGCGGTTCGTCGACTGCAGATCGGTATTGGCCGCGGACAGTGTGGCGTTGTCGTCTTCGAGGTTGAGGATTCGGGCAATACCGGCGAGGTTGATCCCCGCGTCAACGAGCTCGCTGATGCGCTTGACCCGTGCCAGGTCGGCGCTGCTATAGCGCCGGGTTCCACCGCCGCTTCGGCCCGGTGTGAGCAGTCCGTAGCGCTCGTAGAGGCGCAACGACTGCACGGCGACGCCGGAAAGTTCGGCGGCCACCGAGATTCCGTATACGCCGTGATCGGGCGCCGGCGCTCCGGTGTCACCAGGGCCGTCGGCCATCGGGCATCTCCTCAACTAATGCGTACAGAAAATCTGTGTACCATACTTGCGGCGAGATGTCGACAGTGCTATATAAAATATGTGTCATTAGACATAGCAATTAGCCATTCACCACAGCAGATTGGAGTGAGAGGTGACCGCCATGCTGATGCGTACCGACCCGTTTCGTGACCTGGACCGTTTCGCCCAGCAGGTGCTCGGCACCGCGGCCCGGCCGGCAGTGATGCCGATGGATGCCTGGCGCGAGGGCGAAGAATTCGTCGTCGAGTTCGACCTGCCGGGCATCGACGCCGACTCGCTGGACATCGACATCGAGCGCAACGTCGTGACCGTGCGCGCCGAGCGGCCGGCCGTCGACCCCAACCGAGAGATGCTGGCCACCGAGCGCCCGCGTGGAGTGTTCAGCCGCCAACTCGTGCTTGGCGAAAATCTCGACACCGAAAAGATCCAGGCGAGCTACCGCGAAGGTGTCCTGAGGCTGCGCATCCCGGTGGCCGAAAGGGCCAAGCCGCGCAAGATCGCTGTCGGCCGCGGCGACGGGGCAATCAACGACACCGCCGTCAAGCGCGAGGTCATAGACGCCTGATCAACCGGTGACCGGGGGCGGCCGCCGCCCCCGGTCGCCAGCTCGCCGATGACCTGACCCCTGAGGAGGCCGTTCAAATGAACTGGGAACTTAACGGCCAGTCGGCCGACGTCGAACAAGCCTTGGCCGGCGGCGAACCGCAACGGGTGGGCTGGTTTCGGTTCTACTTCGCCGACCAGCGGTGGGAATGGTCCGAACAGGTGCAGCAAATGCACGGCTACGCGCCCGGCGGCGTCATCCCGACCACCAAGCTAGTTCTCGCGCACAAACACCCCGACGACCGCGGACAGGTCGCGGCCACCATCGATCAGATTCTGAATACCCACGAGGCGTTCAGCACCCGCCACCGAATCATCGACACCACCGGAAAGGTGCGCTACATCGTCGTCGTCGGCGACCAGCTCCTCGACGACAACGACGAAGTGGTCGGCACGCACGGGTTTTACATCGACGTCTCGCCGCTGCCCGACCAGGCGCACGAGGACATGGTCAGCGCCAGGCTGGCCGAAATCAGCGAAAGCCGCGGCGCCATCGAGCAGACCAAGGGCATGCTGATGCTGATCTACGGCATCGACGGCAACGCCGCGTTCAACTTGCTCAAATGGGTGTCGCAGGAAGCGAACATCAAGCTGCGGCTGCTGGCCGAACAGATCTCCGAAGACTTCCGCGGCGCCGGCTTAGCCCTTAACTCGCAATCGGAATTCGACCACCTGCTGCTGACCGCGCATGAGCGCGTCCACCGCTGCGACGCAACCCTTGCCCAGGAGGCATGAGAGCTCACGGCTTATCGCGCCACGGTTGCGCGCGAATGAACGAGTCCAGATTGTGTGTCTTGCAACGGAAACGATCAAACTCGCGCACGAAGCCGGCCGCCCAATCCTTTTCGCCGGCACCGGCGGAAACGAGTTCGCCGGCCAGGCTCGCCAATGTTCGATCGCCGAACCAGCGCCTCTTGAACGACGTGAGCAGCGCGTCGTGCGCGCCGTTCGACTTCTGTAGAGACTTGGTCCGCAAACTGGACGTCATCACATGCATGCGTCCAGCCCCCGACAGGTCGTCATGCAAGTTTTCCACCCGTCGGCCGTGCCCACCACGGCCGACGGTAAATAGTCGGAGCCGATGTTGGGTTTAGTTGGCTGCGACCGGCTGCTGCGCACGAGGCGCCGCGTGCGCGGCGATGTCCACGAATGCGGGCTGCTGCGCACGAACCGCCGCCTCATTGGCGATGTCGGCGACCTCGCGCTGCTGCAGCATGCGCTGGATGTCCGCGACCACATCTGCGTCGAAATTCAGTCCGTCGTTCCGCTCGACCACGTCGGTCTCCATTCTCTCGGGAAAGCGATGCCGGCGCCTTTCACCCGCGATCGCGCGGGGACGCCAGCAACGGTCAGTGAACACCAATCCGGGCAGCTAGCGATCGTTTCGGCGATGAGTTCGTCGTCAATCGTTCACCGAGTCTCAGAAAGCGGGCGCATCCGCGCCCGGACTCGCCACGCCGCCTCGAAGCGACGATGATGTCGGATGGCGGGTTCAACCTCAACGATGTGGAGCGCGCGGTATGAGCGCAGGTGAGGCCCTCGTCGTGATCGGTGTCTCGTTGGTGATCACGGCGGCGATGATCATGCTGATGACCCGGCTCGATGGCGTCTCGCGGCAACGCAGCGAACGTCGACGTGCGGCCTGGAAGGCTACGGGAACCGTCGGCCCCTACCCGGACGACCGCTTCCCCGAAGCCGGCAACTTTGGTCCCTTCTAAAGGCACTGAAATATCGTGGGAACGTGACGATCTCGACGCTAGTTGTCCGTCATGACTGAAGCGTAGGAGGCGCCGACGACGCCGGAACCACCGCTCCCATACCCGCTGGGTGCCCAATAACCCGCACCGCCGCCGCAACCCCACGCCGGCTATTACGGGCCGCCGGTAAGCCTGCGTAACGGGCTAGGCGTCGCGTCGCTCATAACCGCTATCTTCGCAATCTTCCCCGGTGCCCTGACCTGTGTCTTTGGTCTGCCCCTCGGCATCATCGCGGTCGTGACGGGCTTCGCAGCTCAGCGCCGAGTCAAACGCGGCGAGGCCAATAACGGCGGAGTCGCGCTAGCCGGGTAATACTAGGTTTCGTTGCGATCTTCGCGAGCGTGCTGTTCGTGTATATCTCGTACCCCTTGGTGAAGGGCGCATACGACTACTACGAGTGCACAAGCCACTCCGTCAGTAAAGGGCACCCGGAGTGCGAGTGGCACGTCCGTAAGACGGGGCATAACGCCGCTAGCCGCGCCGACTTCGGCAGGGCGGCAAGAATATTCGAGCTGACGTGGAACCAGCCGCCTGATGATCAGCGTTCCCTGCCTGCCGTTACTAGCTTCGCCCCCGAGACCGTGGACGCGTCGGCGCGACGGTCGAAAGCTTAATCAGGTCAAGGTATCCGCGGGGCCGGTGCGAGACGGCGGCCTTTCTGCCATACCGCGCCGACGCGCCGACGCGCCCCGAGGTCGCGCAGAGTGATGTCGACGAGCGTGGGATCGTTATGAATTGCCCTGGGTAGCAACGCGATTCCCAGGCCGGCCCGGACAAGCCCGCACAGGGTTTCGTGCTCTTCGCATTCAAGGCGAGGCGTGGGGCAAATCCTGCTCGCTCGCACAAGGCGTCAAACACCTGACGCAGGCCATGCTCGGGAGTCAGGCGTCCTTGCCGCCTGCGCCGAGCGCACCGCTGGCACCCGCCCACATGTCGTAGTCCATGATCGCTAAAGTCGAGACCGTCGGCGAAATCGACCGGCGCCGAACCGCTGACCACCGAAGGGCAGGAACTCCGTTGTCTGAAACTAAGATCACGGTCATCTATGACAACCCCACCGACCCCGGGGACTTCGAAAAGGTTTACGAAACAGAACAATTGGAGGCGGCACGCAGGATTCCGGGACACATCCGCTTTGAAGCGTCGAAGGTATGGCCGAAAGAGGATGGGAGCCCGACGCCCGCCTATCGCATGATCGACCTCTACTACCCTGACTACGACGCCGCCAGCTTGGCCGTTACCACGCCGGAAGCGGGCACGTTCTTCGAGGCCATGGCCCGGCTCTCTACCGGCGGAGTACGCGTGCTGATGTCCGACATCGAGGTGCCTGCCCGCTGACGCTATTCATGTCAGCTATCGGTCAGAGCACACCGATTCCTCGGGAGTCCAGGCCATCGGATGGCCTGGCTGGCCAGGAAATAGGTAGTCGATAAAAGCCACAGCCGTGGGTTGGGGTTCGTGGTTCGCCAGCCCTGGTCGCTCGTTGGCTTCGATGAAGGCGTAGTCGTCGCCGGTGACGTCAGGCACCAGGAGGTCGATGCCCGTCACGGGGATACCGATCGCCTCGGCCGCCGCCACAGCAACGCGACAGAGCTCCGGACTCACCTGGGAGGTGACATCCTGGATCGTCCCGCCCTGATGCAGGTTGGCGGTATGGCGAACGCGGAGGCGAATTCCCTGAGGTAGCACATCGTCCAGCAGCCAACCGGCTTCGGCGACCGTCGCCTCGGTGACGTGGTCGAGCGGGATGCGGGACTCACCTCCGGTGGCCGCAGATCGCCGTCGGCTCTCGGCCGCGATCAGGTCCCGCACGCTGTGGTCGCCCGTGCCGATGATCTCGGGGGGCATCCGCAGCGCGGCGGCGACTACCCGACCGTCGATCACCAACAACCTGAGGTCGTTGCCGTGCACCCTCTCCTCGATCAAGATTTCCGGGTACTGCTCTCGCGCATGTGCCAGGGCGGAGGCGAGCTCGTCGGAACCGTTCTCGGCGGTGACGCCCACCGTGATGCCTTTGCCTTGCTCTCCGCGGGTCGGTTTGACGACCACCTCTCCCACCTCAGTAACGAAGGCATAGTCGTCTTTGTCGAAGGTGGCCAGCCGGGCACGCGGCACGGTGATGCCCGCATCGGCGACCAAGCGCCGGGTCAAGCGTTTGTCGTCGCACCGGCACATAGCGATCGCCGAGGTGAACTCGGACAGCGACTCGCGGGTAATCACGCTGCGGCCACCGTGAGTGAGTCGCATCTCGCCGGTCTCGGCATCAAGGACCTCGACCCAGATTCCGCGACGCAGCGCTTCGTCGGCGATGATGCGCGCATAGGGATTGAGGTCATCGACCGTCTCCGGCGGCTGGGTGAACAGCGGCTCGTTGACCGCGTTCTTCCGCTTGATCGCCAACACGGGAACGCGGCGGAAACCCAGCTTCTCGTAGAGGGCTATGGCGGCGGTGTTGTCATGCCCGACCGACAGGTCCATGTAGGCGCGGCCCGCACTGCGGAAGTGCTCAGCCGTCGCCCGGGTCAGGGCATTGCCGATCCCAGGCAGCGCGGCAGCCGGGTCGACCGCCAGTGTCCACAGGCTCGACCCACGCTCCGGATCGGAGAACAACAACTCATGGTCCACGCCGGTCACGGTGCCCACCACCGCACCGTCCTCGTCGCGCACGGCAACCAGGTAGGTCACCGCCTGCGCGTGCAGATGGTTGTCCCAAATCGTTTCCACCGGCGCCGAGACCATTCCGCATCGCACGAATACGCGGTTCATGGCATCGGCATCGGCCGGGTCGTTCAGCGTACGCACCGTCACGCCGAGCGGTGACGGCGCTAGATCTGCCTGATGAGAAGGAGTAAAGCGCAGTCGATAGGTGTGACTGGGATCGATGAAGAGCTCAGTCGGTGCCCTGGCGACCACCACGTGAGACTCACGCGCGTAGATGCAGATGTCGCGCCGCCCGGGCGCTTCCTGCCGCAGTGCCTCGGCCAGCGTGTCGGGATCGGCGAAGGTCTGGCCGAAGATGAGCCTGCCCCAACCCAATTCGAGCTCGACGTCCTTGGCCATCGCGTCCACCATGTGGGGCGGCGACGCGTCGTGCAGGCCGAGCGTGATCGCTTCGGGATGGTCGTCTGAAGGATCGATGATGCTCACGCCGCCGGCCCCGTCACACCGTGGCGTTGCAACCAGAGCTCGAGCAGGCCGATTTGCCAGAGTTCATTGCCGCGAAGTGGGGTCAGCTTGCCGTTCGGGTCAGCCAGCAGCGCGTCGACCGCTCCGCTATCGAACAGCCCGCGCTCCTTGGCAACCGGTGCATAGAGGGCATCGCGGACCATTTCCAGGTATGGCCCTTCGAGGTGGGTCAGCGCAGGGACCGGGAAGTAACCCTTAGGACGGTCGATGACCTCCGACGGGATCACCCGTCGCGCAGCTTGTTTGAGGACGCCTTTGCCATCGTGGGCGACCTTCAACTCCGGGGGGCAGGTCGCCGCCAGCTCAACCAACTCGTGGTCGAGGAACGGAACCCGGCCCTCCAATCCCCAGGCCATGGTCATGTTGTCGACCCGCTTCACCGGATCGTCGACCAGCATCACCGTTGTGTCGAGCCGCAGCGCGCGGTCGATACCGGTTTCGGCACCGGCACGGGCGAAGTTTTCGGCGACAAAACGCTCACTGGGATTGTCCGGCGCGAAGTTCCCTGGCCCCAAAAGTGCCGCTATGCCTGCCGCGTCGCGGTCGAAGAAAGCCGCGCGGTACTGCGCCACCGAACCCTCAAGGGTCGCCGCGGCCGGCGAACCCATCGGCGGATACCAGTGGTAGCCGGCGAACACCTCGTCGGCGCCCTGACCCGACTGCACGACCTTCACGTGGCGCGCCACTTCCTGGCTGAGCAGGTAGAAAGCGACACAGTCGTGGCTGACCATCGGCTCACTCATGGCGCCGATCGCTCCCCCGAGCGCGGGCAGCATCCGATCTGTGTCGATGCGAATCTGATGGTGTTGGGTCCCAAAGCGTTTGGCGATGATGTCCGACCACCTGAACTCATCACCCTCGACGCCACCGACCGACTCGAAGCCGATGGAGAAGGTCGACAGCCCATGCTGACCGGCCTCGGCGAGCAGCCCGACTATCAGGCTGGAGTCCACACCGCCGGACAACAGGCAACCCACTGGAACATCGGCGACAAGCCGACGCTCTACCGCGGTTCGGAGCGCGGACAGCACGGCGTCTTCCCAGTCCCGCTCGGACCAGTCAGAGCGGTCGTCTCGCCTGGCGAAGTCAGGCGTCCAGTACGTGGTGGTGGTGCGCCGCCCGTCGGGCTCGATGGCAATAAGGGACGCCGGTGGGACCTTGCGCACTCCGCGCAGGATTGTGGCCGGCGCAGGCACCACCGAGTGAAACGTCATGTAATGGTGCAGCGCGACGTGGTCGATGCGGGTATCCACGCCGCCGCCGGCCAGCAACGCCGGCAGCGTCGACGCAAACCGGATCCGGTGACTGTCCTCAGTCAGGTACAAGGGTTTGATACCGAGCCGGTCCCGACCGAGCAACACGCGACCGCTGTCGCGTTCAACAATGGCAAACGCAAACATGCCTTTGAGGCGACTGACGAAGTCGTCGCCCCAGCGGTGGTAGGCCTTGAGCAGAACCTCGGTGTCGCTGTGCGAAAAAAACCGGTACCCGTAGCCGGTGAGCTCGCGGCGCAGCTCCTTGTAGTTGTAGATGCAACCGTTCCAGGCGACGGCCAAACCCAGATCGGAATCGACCATGGGCTGAGCGCCGGCTTCGGTCAGGTCAATGATCCTGAGGCGACGATGACCAAGGCCAACCCGGCCTTGTGACCAGGCGCCAGCCCCATCGGGCCCCCTTGGCGTCAGCACAGCGACCATCGCTGCTACCGCCGCTAAATCGGGCGTCCCGCCGTCGAGTCGCACCTCACCGGTGGCTCCGCACACCTTTCCGACCCTACCGAGGCCCATCCCGATTTTCACCGTGCGGCCTGCTATGCGCGGGCCCGCGCCGCCTATTACGCCGGTGCCCGCTGTTCGATGTAGGCGTCGGGTGTGAACACCTTGTCCAGGACGTCGAATCGGCGGTTATCGACCGCGGTGGAATAGTCCACCAGCAGCTGCTGGATTTCCAATCGATCCGAAATCTCTCGCAGGCTCAACATGTCGTCGATTGAACACGATCTGGGCGTCGGGCAAGGCTCAGCGTGCTCCTCAGGTGACACACTTAGCTGCCGGCTTATGCGCGGGCTCAGCTTGATACGCAGCGTCTGCGCGGTCGGCAGGTCGGCGCAGGGTGGCGAGAATTGGTCGCCGTAATAGCGCCACAATGGCAGATCAGCCCCGCGAAGCCTGTTTGCGGAGGATCATGGCCTGACCAACACGCGGTCGGAGAGCGTATGTCGGAGGCAACGCGGGCCGTGCAGCCCCAGGCTTCAGGAGAAATAAAGCCGCAGGACTACGACGCATTCCTGTCGTACACGCATCGGGATCGGCCGGTGGTGTCCGGTATCCAGAAGGGGTTGCACCATATCGGGCGGCGGCTGGGCCAGTTGCGGGCGTTGCGGGTGTTTCGCGATGACACCGATCTGACGGTCAGCCCGGATTTGTGGGGCCGCATCACCGATGCGCTGGATCGGTCCCGGTTTTTTGTTGTGACGCTCTCGCCGGGGGCGGCCCAATCGTATTGGGTCAATCAGGAGGTCAGCTACTGGCTGGAGCACCGGGGTCTAGGCCAACTGATGCTGGTGCAGGCCGCCGGAACGCTGCAGTGGGACAAGGCCAACGCCTGTTTTGACCCGCGGGTTTCGGATGCCGCTGTGCCGGTGTTGACCACCCCGGGGGTGTTGCCGGCCGAGCCGCTGTATCTCGATATCAGTGCCGATGCGCCGTGGGATCACCGCTCGCCGGTGTTTCGGGAGAAGATCACCGCGCTGGCCGCGCCGATCCACGGCAAACCCAAGGATCAGTTGGCCAGCGATGATCTGCGTGAGCAGCGGCGGTTCCGCCTGCTCCGGAACGTGGCGGTCGCCGGGCTGGTGGTGCTGACCATCGTTGCGATGGTGGGCGCGCTCATCGCGGTGGTGCAACGGGGGGAGGCGATCCGGCAGCGCGACGCGGCCATCGCGCAGCGGCTGGACACCGACTCCCGACAGATGCTGGCCGGCGATCAGCCCGGCGGTGATGTGCGGGCCTTCCAGCAGCTGCTGGCCGCGCGCACGTTGGCCGCACCCGACGAGGGCATCCTTTTGTACACGGCGGCCGAGCGTGCCACCACCCTCAAAATCATCGAGGCCGGCTCCGCCGAAGCGTCCAGTGCGGCGATTAGCCCCGATGGGCATCGGCTGGCCAGCGCCGACTTCGACCACACGGTGCGGTTGTGGAACGCCGACACCGGTCGACCGACCCGCAACCCGCTCACCGGTCACACCGACCGAGTCAACAGTGTGGCGTTCAGCCCGGATGGGCATCGGCTGGCCAGCGCCAGCTGGGACAAGACGGTGCGGGTGTGGGACGCCGACACCGGTCAGGAAATCGGCGCCCCGCTCACCGGGCACACCGACGCGGTGAGCAGTGTGGCGTTCAGCCCGGATGGGCATCGGCTGGCCAGCGCCAGCGCCGACAAGACGGTGCGGGTGTGGGACGCCGACACCGGCCAGGAAATCGGCGCCCCGCTGACCGGGCACACCGACGCGGTGAGCAGTGTGGCGTTCAGCCCCGACGGGCACCGGCTGGCCTCCGGCAGTTTCGACTCCACGGTGCGGGTGTGGGACGCCGGCACCGGCCAGGAAACCGGCGCCCCGCTGTCCGGGCACACCCAGTTTGTGAACGGTGTGGCGTTCAGCCCCGACGGGCACCGGCTGGCCAGCGGCGGCTGGGACAAGACGGTGCGGGTGTGGGACGCCGACACCGGCCAAGAAGTCGGCGCCCCCCTCACCGGCCACACCGGCTCCGTGTTCGGCGTGGCATTCAGTCCCGACGGGCACCGGCTGGCATCCGCCAGCTCCGACCGCACGGTGCGGCTGTGGGACGCCAACACCGGTCAACAGATCGGCAGCCCGCTGACCGGGCACACCGACGTGGTGAACGCTGTGGTGTTCAGCCCCGACGGGCGCCGGCTGGCCAGCGCCAGCACCGACCACACCGTGAGGTTGTGGGATCTCACCCAGGCTCTCTCCGGCCACACCAACCACGTGAACAGTGTGGCGTTCAGCCCCAACGGGCACCGGCTGGCCAGCGCCAGCTGGGACAAGACGGTGCGGTTGTGGGACGCCGACACCGGCCAATCCCTCGCCGTACTCACCGGCCACACCAACTTCGTAAACAGTGTGGCGTATAGCCCCGACGGGCACCGGCTAGCCAGCGGCAGCGACGACACCACAGTGCGGTTGTGGGACGCCGACACCGGCCAACCCATCGGCGCTCCGCTGAACGCGACCGACATCGTCCTCAACGTGGCGTTCAGTCCCGACGGGCACCGGCTCGCCTCCGTGGGCTTCGACGCCACGGTGCGGTTGTGGAACGCCGACACCGGTCAGGAAATCGGCGCCCCCCTCACCGGCCACAGCGGAGCGGTGACCAGTGTGGCGTTTAGTCCCGACGGGCACCGGCTGGCCTCCGCGGGCTTCGACAAGACGGTGCGGTTGTGGAACGCCGACGCCGGCCAGGAAATCGGCGCCCCCCGCACCGGCCACACCGAGCCGGTGACCAGTGTGGCGTTTAGCCCCGACGGGCACCGGCTGGCATCCGCGAGCCTCGACGACACGGTGCGGTTGTGGAACGCCGACACCGGACAACCCATCGGTGCCCCGCTCACCGGTTACACCAACGCCGTATACGGCGTGGCGTTCAGTCCCGACGGGCATCGGCTGGCCAGCGGCAGCGCCGACAAGACGGTGCGCCTGTGGAGCCTCGACACCGGCCGGCCCCTCGGTGACCCGTTCACCGGGCACAATGCAATGGTCGCCAGTGTCGCGTTCAGTCCCGACGGGCGCCGGCTGGCCAGCGCCAGTTGGGACCAGACGGTACGGCTCTGGCCGGCCAAGGCCACACCAAACATGCTGTGCGACAAGCTCACCACCAACATGAGCCACAAACAATGGCACGACTGGGTTTCTCCCGACGTCCCGTACGTCACCCTCTGCCCGGGGCTTCCCGTCCCACCCGACTAGAAGCCTGATTTATCTGCAAGGAGCATGATGTCGGACGCAACCCAGTTCGTGGAAGGGCAGGCTTTCGCACCGGGTAAGCCGCTGGATTATGACGCGTTTTTGTCGTACACGCATCGGGATCGGCCGGTGGTGTCCGGTATCCAGAAGGGGTTGCACCATATCGGGCGGCGGCTGGGCCAGTTGCGGGCGTTGCGGGTGTTTCGCGATGACACCGATCTGACGGCCAGCCCGGATTTGTGGGGCCGCATCACCGATGCGCTGGATCGGTCCCGGTTTTTTGTTGTGACGCTCTCGCCGGGGGCGGCCCAGTCGTATTGGGTCAATCAGGAGGTCAGCTACTGGCTGGAGCACCGGGGTCTAGGCCAACTGATGCTGGTGCAGGCCGCCGGAACGCTGCAGTGGGACAAGGCCAACGCCTGTTTTGACCCGCGGGTTTCGGATGCCGCTGTGCCGGTGTTGACCACCCCGGGGGTGTTGCCGGCCGAGCCGCTGTATCTCGATATCAGTGCCGATGCGCCGTGGGATCACCGCTCGCCGGTGTTTCGGGAGAAGATCACCGCGCTGGCCGCGCCGATCCACGGCAAACCCAAGGATCAGTTGGCCAGCGATGATCTGCGTGAGCAGCGGCGGTTCCGCCGGCTGCGCGCGGCGGCGATCGCCGGGCTGGTGGCGCTGACCATCGTTGCGGTGGTGGCGGCGCTCATCGCGGTGGTGCAACGGGGGGAGGCGATCCGGCAGCGCAACACCGCCATCGCGCAGCGGCTGGAAGCCGACTCCCGAGCGATGCTGGCCGGCGATCAGCCCGGCGGTGATGTGCGGGCGTTCCAGGAGCTGCTGGCTGCGCGCACGTTGGCCGCACCCGACGAGGGTGCTCTTTTGCACACGGCGGCCGAGCGTGCCACCACACTCAAAATCATCGAGGCCGGCTCCGCCGAAGCGTCCAGTGTGGCGATTAGCCCCGATGGGCATCGGCTGGCCAGCGCCGACTTCGACCACACGGTGCGGGTGTGGAACGCCGACACCGGTCAACCGACCCGCAACCCGCTCACCGGTCACACCGACCGAGTCAACGGTGTGGCGTTCAGCCCGGATGGGCATCGGCTGGCCAGCGCCAGCTGGGACAAGACGGTGCGGGTGTGGGACGCCGACACCGGCCAGGAAATCGGCGCCCCGCTCACCGGGCACACCGACGCGGTAAGCAGTGTGGCGTTCAGCCCGGATGGGCATCGGCTGGCCAGCGCCAGCGGCGACAAGACGGTGCGGGTGTGGGACGCCGACACCGGCCGGGAAATCGGCGCCCCGCTGACCGGGCACACCGACGCGGTGAACAATGTGGCGTTCAGTCCCGACGGGCATCGGCTGGCCAGCGCCAGCGCCGACACCACGGTGCGGGTGTGGGACGCCGACACCGGCCAACCTCTCGCCATACTCACCGTGCCCAACGAGGCGGTGAACAGTGTGGCGTTCAGCCCCGACGGGCACCGGCTGGCCAGCGCCAGCGGCGAGGCGCCGCGGTTGTGGGACGCCGACACCTTCCAGCCCCTCGGCACCCAGTTCACCGGGCACAGCGGCTCCGTGTTCGGCGTGGCGTTTAGCCCCAATGGGCACCGGCTGGCCTCCGCAGGTGCCGACACCACGGTGCGCTTGTGGGACGCCAACACCGGTCAACAGATCGGCAGCCCGCTGACCGGGCACACCGACGCGGTGAACGGTGTGGCGTTCAGCCCCGACGGGCGCCGGCTGGCGAGCGCCAGCACCGACCACACCGTGAGGTTGTGGGATCTCACCCAGACTCTCACCGGCCACACCAAGTTCGTGAAGAGTGTGGCGTTCAGCCCCGACGGGCACCGCCTCGCGTCCGGCAGCGCCGACACCACGGTGCGGTTTTGGGACGCCGACACCGGCCAGGAAATCGGCGCCCCGCTGACCGGGCACACCAACTGGGTGAACAGTGTGGCGTTCAGCCCCGACGGGCACCGGCTGGCCAGCGGGAGCGCCGACAAAACGTTGCGGTTGTGGGACGCCGACACCGGCCAACCCCTCGCCTTACTCACCGGCCACACCAACTACGTGTCGGGAGTGGCGTTCAGCCCCGACGGGCACCGGCTGGCGTCCGCGAGCCTCGACGCCACGGTGCGGTTGTGGAACGCCGACACCGGCCAACCCATCGGCGCCCCCCTCAGCGGGCACAACGGTTTCCCGGTAATGAGTGTGGCGTTTAGTCCCGACGGGCACCGGCTGGCCTCCGCAGGCGCCGACTCCACGGTGCGGCTGTGGGACGCCGACAGCGGCCAGCCCATCGGCGCCCCGCTGGCCGGTCACAGCCTACCCGTGATGAGTGTGGCGTTCAGCCCTGACGGGCACCGGCTAGCCAGCGGCAGCCAAGACGCCACAGTGCGGTTGTGGAACGCCGACACCGGACAACCCATCGGCGAGCCCCTGACCGGCCACACCAGCACCGTCAACAGTGTGGCGTTCAGCCCCGATCGGCACCGGCTGGCCAGCGGCAGCGACGACACCACGGTGCGGTTGTGGGACGCCGACACCGGCCAGCCCCTCGGCAACCCGTTCACCGGGCACACCAGCTCGGTGAACAGTGTGGCGTACAGCCCCGACGGGCACCGCGTCGCCAGCGCCAGCGCCGACTTCACAATACGGCTCTGGCCGGCCGTGGCCACACCAAACATGCTGTGCGACAAGCTCAACACCAATATGAGCCACAAACAATGGCACGACTGGGTATCCCCAGGCGTCGAGTACACCACCGTATGCCCGGGGCTTCCTATCCCACCCGACTGACCAGCCATACCGGCGCAGTCTCGGGCACCGACATCTGCTTACGCTCACACTGCGCATGCTTTCCAGTGTTGCGGCCCAGGCCAGTTCGGCGCCGACATGCCAATTTGCCCGGGCCAAAGGTATGCGATCTTGTCGTCCTTGCCTTCACGTCGATGCACCCAGGGTGCAGCCGTGTCGTGAACAGGTGCCTTTTATCTGCCTACTAGTCACATCGGGCATGAAAATGGCCCCCGGGGATCTCTCCGGGGGCCATCTCGGCTGGTAGCCCTCAGTCGGTTCAGTCCGAACACATTGTTGACGTATGTGCAAGATGATGCAGAGGTGACTTATGGTCGTCACGGTTCGTGTCGCCGCCCCAGCAGCGGCGCCAGATTACCGCTCAACTGCGATCCGCCGTGGTTAAGGCATATGAGTCAGGACAGTCCAGCCGGCAGGTAGCCGAGGAGTTGATGCTGGGCCGCACGACGGTCTTGAAGATCCTGAAGGCTGCCGGGGTGACCGTCCGCCGCAGATGACATTTTCATTCGCCCATCGGTCTGGCTTCGAGCAATCTCGTAAGATCCGTGACGTCCCGGTCTGCGTCGTACCGACGAAGAAGGTTGATGTAGCTGCGCTTGTCGACATTCCAGTCATACTGGAACACGGGATCGGAATCCTGTGCGGCAACGAACAGTATGTCTGCGAGAAGCCTTGTGGTACGGCCGTTTCCGTCGACGAACGGGTGGATCCTTACCGTCTCGGCATGGGCCACAATCCCCAGTTCGTACGGCGTCCAGTCGCCGGTGTTCTCCCATCGATACAGGATCGTGCCCAATGAATTGCGGAGGTCGACAGCAATCTGCTCATATGCAACCCCGATGTTGGCATCGTGTGTCCGCCATTTGCCCGCCCATGTCCAAATATCTCCGTACAGACGGGCGTGCAGGTCTTTGAGGAAGTAGTCGGTCAGCAGTTCACGGGGCTGCAGCGAGCCCTCTAGAGCCAAGGTGAGAAGCTCCTCGGCCACCTGATCCTGGATGCCCTGTTCCAAGTCGTAGACCGCGGCCCTAGTCACGGGTTCACCCAAGATCTGCACGACGTCGGGCAGCAGAGCCACCAATTCGTCGTCAGGAAGCGGAGTTTCGCCATACCCCGGCGTCAACGACATCAGGGGCGCGGTTTACGCGCGGCGAGGAAGCGCTTCACAGTGGATGAGCGGACGAAGCCGGCAGGAATTACTCGATTCTCGAGTTGTGCCGACGCCTTCGTGGATCGAGCGGCGGCCCGCTTCACGGTATCCTTCGTAACGACATGACGACGTTTCACGGCCAGCACCTCCTTGTCAATCCTCGGGCGACCACAGATTTTACCGCCGTGTGCGCTGTCACTATCACCCACACGGTGGACTACTGGTAACCGTTGCTCGACCCAATCCCAGTCGATTCGCTCCTGTTCTAGGCGCACTCGTTCACCCAATCCGTCCCCGACCAATTCCGAATAGAGGTCCTGCTCGCCAGGCGTCAGTCGTGTGAGGACCGACCTGGCCGGACGGTCTTCGGTGACCCAACGGTCGCGATGGGCGAGCAGCGTCTCACGGTCCATCAGAACCGAACGTGCTCGTGGCAGCCACGCCCGTAGACGGTCGAGGATGGCGAATCCGTGGGTGTCGATGTCTCCCCAGTAATAGACGTCGGCGTCGGCCAGCCATCGCAGCCGACCGACCCCGTCGACGTCGAAGCCCTTCCCCCAAATCACGACGCCATCTTCCGGGATGTCGATACTCAAATAGCTGATTTCGTTCTCGATGATTACTGCCGTGCGTGGTTCGACCCTGACATGTGCCAACTCCTCGGAACGCGCCGCCAACTCAGTGAGCGAACCCGGTAGACCCAGCGAGAGTGAGGGTCGCAGTCGGACCAATCCGGGTTTGGACCTAAGGCCAAGGCCCGCGAGGAATCCCGCGGCTGTCGACGGCACCCCGAGCATCGCCGCCAAGACGGGCCGGTGCCTCTCGGCGAACTTGGTGTCAACGCCGGGTGCACTGATCTCGCGCAGATACCGATTCGATTGACGGTGACTGTCGAGCCAAACGTAAGCACCGATCAGCCGCGACATCTCGGCGGCCAGATCGAGCGCGCGAAGAGGATGGTCGACGACCCACTGCCGAACCTGCGGGTGCTGGTGCGCGATAGCCAGGAGCTCGTTGAAGCGACGGACCAAGGTCGCTACGCCCAAGAGCGCCGAGGCCTGCCCGATTGAGGACACCACTGCGCGGACGGGCAGCTGATTACGGCCGATCTGCCTGCCCCCAATCGATTCCCACTGCAGGGTGTATCGACTGTCGTCGCGACGGCCGGCGTCGACGGCCGTCACCCACTCGCGGGCGGCGGCGATGTCGTCACCGACCTGCGACGGTGTGGGGCCACGAAGGCGCACTTCGATCGGATCGAAGGAGTCACCGTTGGCGTAGGCACGCAGCAGCGATCCGTCGTCCCACCGGCGCCTGACCCTGGCGGCAATGTCCTCTGGCGTGGTCCACCTTGCATTCATGGCCGCCGGCCGTCACGTCTCGTCCGGTACTCCTCGATCGTCATGGTCTGGAGGCGAGAGAACGTTCCGGTCGGATTGTCGACGAACCCGATTGCCTTCACGTACGGCTCGATGACGTGAACCTTCTGTAAGGGTGTAACGATCAGAAGTTGCAGCCCGAGCGTCGCGAAAAGTTCCAGCGCGTAGCGCGTCGAGACATCAGAGCCGCGCCCGAATGCCTCGTCGATGACCGCGAACCGGAAGTCCCGTGACTGCTCGGCACCCCACTCGAGCCCGAACTGGTAGGCAAGCGACGCCGCCAGGATCGTGTAGGCAAGCTTCTCCTTCTGACCGCCGGACTTGCCGTCGGAATCGCTGTAATGCTCCCATTCATCACCGGTTTCAAGGTCGCGCTCGGAGGCCGAGAAGACGAACCAGTTGCGCACGTCGGTAACCCGCCGGGTCCAGTTCTTGTCCGATTCGGCGTAGCCGTCGCGGCCGCGGAAGCGCTCGATGATTCGCTTGACGTCGAGGAAACGCTGCTCGGAGTATTGGTCGCCGTCGACCGCGAGGCTGTCGTTGGTCAGATTGCGCAAGTCTGAACGAAACTGCGCGACATCCTGATTGGTGGTGGGCTCCTTCTCCAGTTTGATGTAGCGACCTGGGTTGTAGGGCACCGCGCCCAGCGCCTCGTTGATGCGGTCGACGCGCTCGTCGATGCCGGAAGCCTGCCGGTTGAGCCAGTTGTTGAATCCTGCCAGCTCCTGGATGGTGTTCTTGTTGAGCTGTTCCTTGAACTCAGACTCGAAACGCGGCAGGTCGTCGGTCGCGACACGGTCACGGAATGCCAGGAACTCCTGGCGGGCTTCGACATTGGCGTCCATGTCCGCGCGAAGCTCGGGCCACCGGGTCAAGACCTTGAGCATTGACTGGATCAGGCTCTGGGCATAGCCGCCAAGTTCTCTGTTGAGTCGGTCGATGCGTTGATGAAGATCGTCCGAGAGGGCGTTCTCGGTCTCGGCACAGTCCGCTGCGCGCACCGGACGGCGCTTCGACAGGCGTCCATCGAGGGCCTCGTACGACGCGCGGGCGGCTGTCAGCTGCTCATCTGGCTGCGCTGCGACGAACTCGTCGTCGCGCTTCTTCCCTTGTTCCGCTTGCCGTCTCGCCACCTCCGTGGTGGCGAGTTGGCCGGTGAGTTTCTCGATCAACTCCCCCACGGCGGCAGCTTGCTCGGCGTTCTCGACGAGCGCCCGCGCGATCTCCTCCAGCCGCGACGAGCCCGCCAGCAGTCGGGCGCGTTCGGCGTCGTGGTTGTTCGCGCGCGACTCGGCCTCGTCGACATCGAGGTCGGCCCAGGATTGGAATCCCTCCAGGCGAGCGAGAGCATCGAGGTTGGCCTGCAGCGCATCCCGCTGCCCGTTGAGCCTCGCCAGCTCGGTGATAGCCGTCGCGCGCTCTTGCTCCAGCTCGGCGAGCTCGGTGCGCAGCGCGGCGATCTTTCGTTCGTTGGCCCAGCCGAGGACCCAACGACGGGGGTCGTCGACGCGGTGCCGATCGTCCTTCTCGTGACGCTCGCCGGAGCGCACCTGCCCCTCGCGGGTCACGGCGCGCCGCTGGCTGCGGAACTCCTCCAGGCTTGACGCACATCGGTAGTCGGCCCGCTTCACGAGCTCGTCGACGAGATACTCACGATAGGGCCCGTCTTTGACCTCGATGCAATCGGCGAGCAAGAGCCCATCGTGCCCCGGTGATTGGAGGCGAACCCGTTGTCTGGGAACCCGTTCGTAGACGAGCTTGGCTCCCCTTACCTGGCCACCGCGACCGCGAAACGTGAGCCGACGGCTGTTCACCCATCCGGCAACGGCGTCGTAGTGCTGCTGTGGCACCAGCAGTGACAGCGCGAAGCCACGGAGCACTCGTTCCGCGGCGCCCCGCCACTCGGAGTGCTCATCGCTGACGTCGAGGAGCTCGCCGGCATAGGGAAGCTCCACAGGCGTCAGCCCAAGGTCCGCGCATAGCTCTGCACGCACCTCGACCTGCGCGAGGTCCAGGTTGCTGGTGCGTTGCTCGAGGCTCGTGAGTTCTTCCGTGATGACGTCGCACTTGCGTTGGAACTCTTTCTCGCGCCCAATGGCGTCGGCGGCAGCTGCGTCGAGGGCCCGCTTCTCGGCGGTAAGCCGCGGGCGTTCGGTTGCCACCAGAGCGGACAGGGCTGCGAACTCCTCGCTCCCGGCGACCGCTTCCAGTCCGGCGCCGGAGACGGCTGCGTCGAACCGCGCTCGGGCCTGACGACGGCTTTGGGCCTGGGCTCGAGCCTCACTGGCAAGCCGCTCTAGCTCGCCGATGCGGTCTCCACCCGCGTTGGCACGCTCCTCGATGAGAGCGTCGCGTTCGTGGTTTAGCTTCTGCTGCTTGGCTTTTGCGGTGTCCTGGTCCTTCCACAAGCTCAAGCCCTCGGTCTCCAGCTGGGCGATCTCGTCGGCAAGCAGGTTGGAGCGAAGCTCTGCGATGAAGAGCCGGACGGCGGATCGCTCGCGCTCCCGGGCGTTGCGCTCCCCGAGGGCATCGTCGTACTTCGCCGCGGTCTGCACGACTGGCTCGAGCGCTTCGAGTTGCTCTCGCGCGCGCTTGACGGCGTCGTGAGCCTTTGTCAGGTCTTCGAAGTGGGCGATGATGTCGCGCACCCGCTCGGTGGAGTCGCTCGGTTCGAGCATGTGGTCGCGGACGAAGTCGTTGAGGTTGCCGACCGACTTCATCGAGACGGTCTGATGGAACAGTTCGAGCGCCTGCTCCGATCGAATTCCGAGCAGGCGACGCAATGACGTTGCGTACTTAGGGAATTCGTCGAATAGCTCTGCCCCGCCGGCCCGCAGTCTCCTGCGCAGATCTCGCAGGTCCGAGCCGAAGTCGGCGAAGTCCGTCGCGATCGACAGTTCCTTTGTGGCGGTGACGAAAAACCGGTAGGGCTGTCCGGTGCTCTCGCGCTGCTGGAAGACCTGGGCCAGGGTGATCGTCTCGTCGTAGCCTTGGTTGGCGAAGACCCCGAGGACAACGGAGTACGTCTGTTTGTTCTCCCTCAGCCCCTTGGCGCGGGACCGTCCCGTGGCCTCGTTTCGCTCGGACTTGTAGTGGCCTTCGACGTACGAGCGCAGCGTGCGTTCCTTGGCGTCCGCGCCGGCGGCCTTGTTGTAGGCGGCCTTGTGGGATGGCATCAGCAACGTGGTGAGCGCGTCGACGATCGTGGACTTGCCTGAGCCGATGTCCCCGGTCAGCAGAGCGGTCTCAGCGCCAGGACTGAACCGCCAGACCTGGCTGTCGAACGTGCCCCAGTTCAAGACCTCCGAGTGCTGCAGCCGGTAACCGGCCCGTCGAGTGTTCCCGTGCTGGACCGTGGCTGATGCTCCTTCACTCATCAGCGGCCACCGCACCGGCGTACTCCCGCAGCTTGGCCGCGAAGTCCGACAAGGTCTGGGCGTCGACGTAGGCCTTGAGGATTCGCCGTACCTCCCAATGGTCGCTTTGACCACGTAGCTGCCGCAGAAAACCGAACTCGGCCGCCTTCTTGATCGTCGTCTCCGCCTGGTCCACGACGCGTGCATCGTTGGTGGACTCTGCCTGGAAGAGCCTCAGCAGCTCGACGATTTGATCGGTGGTGAGGACCAGTCTGCCGTCACCACCAGTCGTCTCGAACTCGACGAGCCGCTTGCGCAGTAGCACCAGGAGCAGGCTGACGTTGTACGTCAATGCCCGCCTGCGCACCAGGCGCGGGAGCACCTCATCGCCATCCTCCTCTGGCCGCGACCGCAGATAGGCGTAGCCCTCGGCGTCATCGACGACTACATCGACGCCGATGGTGGCGAAATGGTCTCGGACACCGGCGCCCAGGCGTTCCAACGTGAGCCAGGTGTCCTCGTCCGACTCGCGGTAGACGACGCCTTGCATCAGCCGGATGATGGCGCTGGCGACCGCGTGCTCGTTGCTCATTGTCGCCGCACCGTCACTTTCGGCAGCCGCGCTCGCCTGGTGATGTCCGGGTCGGCAGGGTCCGAGTAATCCAGCAGAGTCTCACCCGCGTCGTCCATGTCGACCGTCACCTCTTCGTCGTTGAGCGCGAGGTAGCCGACGATCTCCGCCGCACCCTGCTCGATGGGGTGCATGGCGATGACGTCGGACAAGAGGGCGGAGGAACTCTCGGGCAGCACGGTGCGGATGGTCTCGATCAGGCGTGCTTGGTCGATGAAGGTCTGAGTGAAGAGAAGGTCGGCGTCGACCTCCTCGGTCGCCAGCGGGATGTGGCTCTCGACCGCGACCGCCGCCGGCGGCTGATACAGCGGGCGCTCGAACGGAAGCGCGATCTCGATGCCCGGCTGGTCGACCTCGAGCCCGAAGGCCGGCGGGTGGTCACGGAGCTCGAGGGCGCTACTCTCCACCGCCCGAACCAGGTCGAGGACGCGCCGGTTCTCCAGCCAGACCTGGTCGTCGAGGAAGCGACGCAGTTGTTCGGATATCTGCCGGACGGTGCGTTGCGCCCGATCGGCAGCCTCGGACCAGTCGTGGTGTATGCCACGAATCCGATGGTCTGCTTCGATTGCGTCGACGGTCGACACTTTGGCGAGCAGTTCGGTGAGCTCGGCCTGGCGCGACTCGGAGAGGAGGAAATCGTAGAAAGACTGGAAGCTCCGGCCCTGGTCCGAGCCGGCGATCTCGGAACGGCTTCCGACCAACTCGGCGAGCAGTTCGCCCTTCGATCCATCCCAGGCCGCAATCTTCTCGCGCGCGGCACGGTCGAGGAGCCGGAAGTTCTCTTCCACCTCGCGGAAGTCCGAGAGTAGTTCCCGCGCGGTCGCGGAGAGCTGTTGGTAGCGGTCGCGGACCCCGGTCGCGTCCAGCACCGTGATGACGCCGGCCTCGACGGCAGCGATCTCGGCGTCGAGTTCGTCGCGGCGGCGGCGTAGTTCGGCCAGCCGGAGGTCGGGTTCGACTTCGGTTCCGTGCACGATCTGCCGCAGCAACTCGACCACGGTGTGCAGCCTGGACTCGGTCCCGACGAAGGACCTGCCCTTGAGGGTCATGACCCACGCGAAGGCCTTCTCGAACGCTGGCGTGACCTCGTAGTGGACCTCGTCATCGCCAGGCGGATAGAACCGCCGCAGATAGGCGGCGTCGGTGGCCGCCCAGTCCTCCAAATAGGCTCGCGGCTCCTTCGGATACCGCGGCTCGCCGCTCTCGGTGGGGAGCTCGGCGTTCAGAGCGTGAAGGTGGTCGTCCAACGCGGCCGCAGCCACGCTTGCTGGGCACGCACCCCGATTGCCCTCGACGAAGAACACCCCGAGGAAGGACAGGATCAGCGGGGAGTTGCCGGCACGCAGCAGTCGCCACGCGGGATGCCGCTCCCGCAGTGCGTCGATCGTTGCGTACTCCATCAGGGCAGACTAAAGAATACTGCCGACAGAATCTTGTGTGCTGGCCTGCAAACTTACTTGCACGAGTGCGGGCGGGGGTTTCGCGTCGTGACCGCGTCGGGTTCGAATCGATTCAGGCCGGGATTCCTGAAGGAATCCCGGCCTCAATCTCACAGTAGCGGGGACAGGATTCGAACCTGCAACCTTTGGGTTATGAGCCAACCGGTCGCGGTCTATCCCGGTGCGGTCGGTCTCTCGCGAAGCAGCCAGCGGGCTTGGTCGATTGTTCCGACGACGAGCCATAGCCGATGCCGACAGAGGTCGTTTCGAACACTTCCCAGAGGGGTCACGGCGCGTCGGTGTCGGCGGCATAAACGGCTTGGGCGAAGCGGTCGAGAGTGTTGCCGCACTCCTCGAGGGCTTTCGCGGCGGTGTCGCGGCCGGCAGCGCCGAGTCGGTCGCGGGCGGCGACCTTGTCGAACCAGCCGCGCAGCTTCGTCAGGTCCTCGTCGTTTTCCTCCAACTCCCCATAGGAGAAGTGGGCGGCGGCGGTCTCCTTGTCGATATCGGCAACGAAGTCTTGGCAGCGATCGACGATTTCGGCATATTCGTCGTCGCGTGCGGCATTGTAGGCGTCGATCAAATCGCGACCGCCGACTAGGGTGTCAGCGCATAGCAGTTGCGCGGTAGCACCGTCCATTTGGGCGATCTCCGCCCGCAGGGCGCGTAGCGCCCGCTCGGCGGTGGGGTCTTCAGGCACGGCAGCCACCGCGTTCTGCACATAGATCGCGCCGAGCGCCTTCAACGCCCGCCACACCCCGGCGCGCAGCCTAGTCGGCTCACTGGGAATGCGGTAGGCCAGCAGCAACCACCTTACCGACTCGTTCACTCCGCCCATTCTGCCTTGCGCACCGTCAAAGCTGGATGACCTCACGGGCGCTGATGGGGGCCGAACGCCCGGCAGTGGCGGTTGCTCGTCGGCGAGCCCCGATCCATTTTGCGGCCTCGTTCCAGAGTGTTCCGGTGGCCGCGGCGCCGATCACAAGGGCCCAGTCGAGGCCTTGGAGCGTTGTGGTGCGCGTAAAGGTTTGGGCGGCGGGGACCACCGCAATCAGAACGAGCACGATCACGACCCCAAGCCCCCACCCGGCGATCACCCGATTCGACATCAGGCCGACCCGAAGCAGCGGTTGCTGTGAGCGCATGCTGAAGGCCATCAGCACGTGGCCGATCAGCCACGTGCAAAACGCGACTGTTTGGGCCCGTACGGCGCTGTGCGAGCCGTACCAGGTGACCAAGTAAGCGGCCGCGACGGCGGCGAATAGCCCGAGCGCGGCAGTGAAGATCGACCGGATCGTGCGCCGGTTCAGGACGGGCTCGCGCGGATCGCGCGGGGGCCGGCGCATGACGTCGTACTCCGGGGGCTCGGCCACGAAGCCGGCCGAGGCCGCGAGATCCATGAACAGTTCGATGAGGATGATCTGCATCGGCAGGAACGGGAGTGGGATGGCGAGCACAACGGCCAGCAGTGCGGAGGCGACCAGGGCGACCTTGCAGGCCAGGTAGTAGCGGATGCCCTTCTCCACGTTGGCGAACAGCCCACGACATTGCCGAATGGAGCGCTCCAGTGTCGCGAAGCTGTCGTCCATGAGCACCATGTCGGCGGCTTGCCGGGCCACGTCTGTGCCCGTCTGCCCCATGGCTATGCCTACCTCCGCTGCGGCCAGGGCCGGCGCATCGTTGATGCCGTCGCCGGTCGCCGCCACGCAGTGGCCCTGCTCGGTCAGGGCACGCACGATCCTCAACTTCTGCTCGGGGGTGGTCCGCGCGAAGACCGAGTGCTGATCGACGGTCTCTCGAAATGCGGTGTCGCCGAGCGTCTCCAGGTCCTGGCCGGTGAGGACGCCGTCGCTGGTTGGAAAGCCGAGCTCGCCGGCGATGGCGCCGACCGTCTCCGGGTGATCGCCGGACACGATCACGGTGCGGATGCCAGCCGCGCGACAGGAGGCGATTGCCTCGGGCACATCCCGGCGGAGCGGGTCCTGCATCCCCACCAGACCCAGAAAAGTCAACTTAGCCTCCGCCTCGTCTTGGCTAAGGCGTGAAACGTTGCTTTCCTTCTCCGCCAGCGCCACGACGCGCAATCCCCCAGTGCCCGTGAGCGTGCTTAAGATCGCTGCTCGCCGCTTGTTAGTCAGCGGCTTTGCTGCATCGCCGACCAGCACCGTGGTGCACACGTCGAGCACCGACTCCGGGGCGCCCTTGACAGTCACCCACAGACGGCGACCACGCTTGACCGTTACCGACATTCGCTGGCGCGCCGAGTCGAAGCTGTACTCGTCGACCAGCGAGTGCGCCGCGCGAAGGCCATCCACGTCGACACCACGGGCTTGCGCCGCCTCGACCAGCGCCCGATCGAGCGGGTCACCGGCGGCGGCAAGGCCATCGACTGCGACATCGTTGCAGACGGCCCCGGCTGTGAGCAGCCGTATTGTATGTGTGGCGGGCCAGAACTTCGTCGCCCGCATCCTGTTCTCCGTTAGCGTCCCGGTCTTGTCGGTGGCGATCACCGAGACGGCGCCCAGCATCTCCACGGCGCGCTGGCGCCGCATCACGGCTCCCTGTCTGGATAGCCAATAGCCGCCGAACGCGAGGATCAGCGTGATGATCAACGGCAGCTCCTCAGGCACGCTGGCGAAGAACAGCGCGAAACCGGTCACGACCATCTCCACGAGCGGCTGACCGGTCAGCCACCCGACCAACGGGATCCCGGCGCTGAACCCGGCAGCGACCCACATCATCGATCGCGCCAGCTGACTAAGCGCCTCCTGAAGCGGAGTGGGACCCTCTTCTGCCTGCTCAGCTAGCTCGGCGATGCGGCCCAGCTCCATGCGTGTACCGGTTGCGGTCACCACCGCGGTGCCACGACCACGAAGCACTGTCGTGCCGGCGAACACCATGTTGAGCCGCTCTGCCAGCGGAGCCCCGGCAGGCAGGACCACGTCTGCGATCTTGTCGACGCCGATCGACTCCCCGGTGAGCGCGGACTCGTCAAGCAAGAGGCTATGGCCCTCCACTAGCCGCGCATCCGCGGCGACGCGGCGGCCGGCCTCCAGCAGCATCACATCGCCAGGGACCACCTCAGAAGCGGCAACCTGCACCGGCCGTGCGTCGCGTCGCACGAGCGCCTGCGGCTCGGCAACCGCATGCAGGGCAGCGATCGCGTCGTCGGACCGGCGCTCGTTAAAGACCTCGATCGCTGCCATCGCAATCACGATGGCCCACACAAACCCCGCCTCGACCAGCCGACCGAAGACCAGATAAAGCAGCCCGACGCCGAGCAACAGAAGAAACATCGGCTCGCAGACTTCCTCTACAAAGTCTCGCCAAAAGGGTTCCCGTCGCTCCTCCCGGACGCGGTTGGGCCCGTATTGGGCTAAGCGCTCGCTCGCTTCAGAGGCACTTAGACCCAGGTCAACCCGCACACCAGCCCGATCCTCGACGGCCGAAACCGGCAGCGTGTGCCACGACGTCAGCGCGCTTGCTATCGCGTCTTGCTGCATAATTGTCACTCTAAGATGATAACGATTGTTAGAAAATCAGCCAGTCTGGTGTCTGTCTTCTTGTGGAACAATGAGGACATCCGGATGCATGCATCTGAGGTTGGCTGGTTTTACGTCGGAGCAAAGGAACGGACATGAGCTCACAGCGGCAGGTACTGGATCTTGTGGACGCGATGGCCGAGCGTCCATTCCAGATCGCAGACGGCTATCCCAAGGTTCACGAGAATCGGCTGGGACCTCGCGCAGCGAGGGCGTTGCAACGCCGGGCGGCGAAGGGATACCGGCTGAGCGCGAAACCCAAGCCTGCGACGGCGGGTGCACGGGCGCACCCGGGCCGGGAATTGCGACGGGTACACGTATCCGATCACGCGCCCTGGAAGAAAGAGGTTCATTACCTTCGCCTCCGACCATTTGAGCGGCTGGTGCCGCTGGCGGACGTAGCGACGCTGGCGGTATTGATGGTGGCCGCGCCGGCGCTGATCCGTGTGATCGGTGCCCACTGGACGATGTCGACCGCCACGAACATGTACATGCTGTTGTGCTTCTGCGGATACGCGGTGCTCTACCTCGGCGGCATTACCGCGGCCCGGCAGGCGATCAAACGTGCCGCAGGGGTCCGATGGCGTAGGGACGCTGTCGAATATGTGCCCTGGGTTGAACGTTCGGCCGGGCATTCAGCCGGGCCGGATCTTGCGATTATCGCTGTCGCAGAAGCCATCTGCGCTGGCATCAAGGCCTACGCAGACACCGGAACCGATCGCCAGCCTGCACTCGATGTCGACCACGAGCTCCACGAGATCGCGTGGAGTGTCGCCGGCTTGTTGCAGTTACGCCACTCCGACGCCGAGGAAAACCCGCAGGCACGGGCCGAACAAACCAATCTGCTCGACGAGTGCCGGACCGCCGTGTTGTCGCGCGTGGTCGCCCTCTACGACTATCGGCTCGCGGTCGAGCGGACGCGACAGGACGCCGAGGAGCTGCAGGCCCTGCGGCGCGCGAAGACCTCGACCACCGTTGATGTGGCGACGGCAGCTGCTGACGAGTTCCTGAATCGGCAAGCAGCCGCACGTATCGCTTACCTGACCGAGAACTTAGATATCGCACGCGTGATTTCCACTCACCTGGTTTCGACGGAATTGAGCACCACCCTGGCGAAATGGGGCGAGGGTGCTAGAACCAGCGCGGTCAGCCGCTAGCCGCCCAACGCCAGCTCCGCTGCCAAGGCAGCCGCCCACACCGCCGACGCGATCGAAAGTGCTATCCAGTCAGCCAGTTTCGGCCGCGACGGCGCGGCTGAGATCTGACCGGTGCCGCCGCGGGCAGTGATCGCATCGCCCATCTCGTCCGCCCGCCGCAGCGTCACCGTGATGACCGCGACGATCAGGTCGAGCACGTCTGTGGCAACTTGCCGCAGACGGGCCATGCGGGTCCGCGGTGTCTGTCTGGGCCGCAACCGGCGGGCGGCGTAGAGCACCCGGAATTCGTCGATCAGCATCGGGAAGGTGCGCAGTGCGAGCCCCAAAGCGACCGACCAGTCGTCGACCGGGATGCGCAGTGGTCGCAGTCGGCGACCCAGAGTGGCGACCGCGGGCGCGATTTCGGCGATATTGGTCGTCCACGACACCAGCGCGCCCACCCCGAGCAACACTATCGACAGCGCGGTGAAGCGCAGGAAGTTCAACAGGCCGCCGAGACCAAGCCAGGCCGTGCCCACGTGGATCTGCGGACTGCCGCCGGCCAATGTCGCAGTGATACCGACGATGGCCAGCAGGATCCACAGCCAGCGCGGCGGCGACGGCAGCACGCCGCGGGGAATGTGTGCGACCCACACTCCAGCCAGCACCAGCGCGGCCACAAGTCCGATCGCCACCCATCCCGGGTACAACGTCAATAACACCGAAATACCAAAAGCAACAATCAGTTTCGTGCCGGCCCACAGCTCATGGATGGCGGAGCGCCCGGGCACCGGGCGCAGCAGCACAACGGGGCGAGGTGGACGGCGGGTCGGGTGCTTCGCCGGCGACGTCGCAGTCACGTTATTCCCTTGGGCCGCGGCCGACGCCGGTTCCAGCAGACCGTCGCGCAGGTGCAGGGTGCGCGGGCACAGCTCCTCCAGCCCGGCGAAGTCATGTGATATGACCACCACGGTTAGACCGGTCTTACGGCGCCGGTCTGCGAGCAGCCGCACGAGACCGCGCTGGCTGGCGGCGTCCAGCCCCGCCAGTGGCTCGTCGAGGATTAATACACGCGGCGACCGCGCTAGCAATCCGGCCAGGACCACGCGACGCATCTGGCCGCCGCTGAGCTGGTCGATGGGCCGCTTCGCCAGCGCGGCATCCAGTCCGACGGCGGCCAGCGCCGCGTTCACCCGGGCGTGATCGTCAGGCGAAAAGCCGCCCGCCGACGCCACTTCCAGGTCGACACGGCTACGCATCAACTGCAGCCGGGCCGCCTGGAACTGGAGCGCGACCGCGCCGACCTGCTCAGAGGCGAGGCGCTCGTCGAGCAGACAGGTACCGGTGGTCGGTATCGTCAACCCGGCCATGACCCAAGCCAGCGTCGACTTACCGGAGCCGTTGCCGCCGTGGATGAGAAGCCCGTCGCCCTCATGCACCACGAAGCTGATATCGCGAAGGGCGGTCTGCGACCAGGGGGTGCCACTGCCGTATTCGTGGCCGACGCCTGCGAGTTCGAGCACCGGCGCATGGGATTGGTGGCCCACCGCGACCGTCGGTGCGGGCGCGGGCGCGGTCTCGACCATACCGGTGTTATCCAGCGAATCGCTGAGATTGATTGTGCGATCGGCGTAATCAGCCTCGTTGTTGTAATGGGTGATGTGCACCAAGGCCGTTCGGTGACGGTCGGTCAGACGGGACAGCACGGCCAGCAGTGCGTCGCGGCCCTGCTGGTCGACCATGCTGGTGACCTCGTCGGCGATGAGCAGCGCCGGCTCCCGCGCCAGCGCCGCGGCCACGGCCAGGCGCTGCAGTTCCCCGCCGGACAGGCCGCCGGTGTCGCGTTCGGCGAGGCCGACCAGCCCGACTTCACTGAGTAACCGATCGACATCAGTGGTCTTGCCGGGCGGCAGTCCCCAGACCACGTCGTCGGCGACCCGCGTGCCCAGCACCTGGCTTTCCGGGTGCTGCATGACGACCGCGGTGCCACCGAGCTGACCGAGACCCACCGCACCAAGGCGTTCGACGGTGCCCGATGTCGGTTCGCGGCCGGCCAGGATCAGCATCAGCGTGGTTTTCCCCGAGCCGTTGGCGCCGGTGACCGCGACGTATTCGCCTGCCCGCACGTCCAGGCTGACCGCATGCAGCGCGTCGTGGTCGGTGTGCGGGTAGCGGAGGCGCACCTCGTCCAGCCGCACCGGGACCGGCTGGATCGGCCCGCTGCTGACCGGCGCGTCGAGTTTGTGCACATCGGGAACGCCGTGCAGCCGCTGCAGCACCCGCGACAGCGCCAGCCAACCGATCACCGAGGCGCCCATGATCCCGACGACGGCGTATCCGAGGACGAGCCACTGCCAGTAATTCAGTGCTTCGGCGAAGACCCGCTTGAACTCCTGCGCGGGCGCCTGCAGGTGCGGCACCCGCGCCATGACCGTCGCGACTCCGTCCACGGTGGCGGTGATCGTGTGGAACACCAGCTGCCGAAGGCGCGCCAGGACGGTCAACGCGACGACCACCACGGCACCGACGACAACACCGGCGCCAAGGGATGCCGCGATCACGGTCGGCGTGCCGCGGCGGCGGCGTTTCACGATTCCCGCCAGCCCGCCGACATAGGCGCAGAGGGCGACCGCCCCGAAGCCGCTCAAGCCGACTACCAGGAAGCCGATCACACCAGCGGCGACCGTTGCGGTGATCAGAACGCGGATCTGGTAGCGATAGGCCAGCAACCCCATCGGCACGGTGCCCAGCAGTCCCAGCCCCCCTGCGTGCGGGAGGACGACCGCGATGATCGCGATCGCCGCGCACAGTGCGCCCATCACCGATGCCTGCGAAAGTTCGCTGGGTGATAGCGATCGAGCCCGTCCGGGCGGGATCACCGCGCCGGGCACAGTCATGTCACGATTCTGCCAGTCGTCGGCTCGCGGAACCGTTAGCAAAGCGCCCAGGGCCACCGGCGCGAGTTGCACTGCGTCCCGCAGCATCCGGGACCGAAACAGTCAACAGCCGGTAATCCAACGGTCCCCGGAGATCTCTCCGGGGACCATCTCGGCTGGTAGCGGGGACAGCCATGCTGCGCGGGCTGGGGGCACGACCCCACAGCGGCTATGCGGGGTGCAGCGCGAATACCGGGTGGTCGGCGGGGTCGGGCAGTTTCTTGAAGTAGCCCTCGACCACCTTTCCGGCCTTTACTTTGTACGCGTCCAGGATCATGCGCCTGTCCTGCACGGGCGTCTCGGCGGCGACGTAGTGGACCGTGCCGGCCTTCGTCGCGATGCTCACCTGGGGGTTGGCCCGCACGTTCTTGACCCACTGGGATTCGCCTCGAGTGGACACCAGGTACCTGACCCCGTCGACCTCAACCGTGACAACTGGGATCTTCTGGGCTTCCTTGGTGCTGCGTTTCGTCAGGGTCAGCGTCTCGACATTGCTCATCCCGGTCGCCATCGCAATCGGGTTGAAGATCTTGGCGGTGAACCAGGGGGGCTTGAGGTAGGCCATAGATACAAGTTTGGTCCATGGTCATTCGAGATGTCCCGTGTTCCGTGGAACTTCGATGACGGCCGGTAAGCCTCACGTTCACAAATCCATTCACGACAGGCATGAAAATGGCCCCCGAAGTCTCCTCCGGGGCCATTTCCGCTGGTAGCGGGGACAGTGTCTGGTTTCACGACATAGGACAGTCACGACATAGGACAGCGCGACATAGGACAGGATTCGAACCTGCGACCTCTGGGTTATGAGCTACAGGCCAGGGGTTTACAGGTGTCCGTAGAGTCTCAAAAGCGCACGTCAGCGGAGGTTAGGTGTTCAACCCGTTGTGCGATGTCGCACTGATTTGAGCCGGTTTCGCAGTGTTTTGTTCCCAAATTTGTTCCCAACAGGGAGTCCCGCTGGATACGGCCGCTGCCGAGGGGGTGGCGGCGTTGCGGTCCCGGCTGGCCGCCCAGCACGCGGGCAGCCGGGCATGGCCGGTGGGCCGCCGAGCGCAGACACCGACGCATTCGCCGCGTCGCGGGCGTTGTTCGGCTCGACGCTGGAGTGACTCGACGGCGCCGAGGCACGCCGCGCTTGACCACGCCCCACTGGAGACCCAGTTGCAGGGCAAGGCCGTGAGCTGCCGCGGCGGTTGTTCCCGGACAGCATGGACCTGCGCGCACAGCGGACCTCGGCCCGAAAGATCCTCGGCCTGCCACCGTCGGTCACTCCCCACTGCTTACTGCGTCGCCCCACTCGGCTGGCCGCAGGGCCGCTACGGGCCGACGACACGCAAGCCGGTCGAGCAGGTCACACACCTCGACGGGTACGGCAACCGCGCCTGGCTCGACAGCTGATCGGCCCGGGCCAGCAGGTCGGCCCAGCTGCCAGGATGGCAGCTCATACGCGGGCGTCAGCTAAGCTGGCGGCACACCGTGCGAGACGTTTTTCGCGCGACCTAAGGGCGGCTGCTGCCGAGGCCCGCCGCTCAGATGGACCGGCTTGCTGATCGGTCCCACTGGGATACATCTGAACATGAAGGACCCCTCTGTGGCTGAACCCATGGTCACGCCGGTTGCGGTGATTGGAATGGCCTGCCGCCTGCCCGGCGGCATCGACTCCCCCGAGCAGTTGTGGGAGGCGTTGCTCCGGGGGGACGACCTCGTCACCGAGGTTCCGGGGGACCGCTGGGACGTTGACGAGTACTTCGACGCCGAGCGTGGTGTGCCGGGCCGCTCGGTGTCGCGGTGGGGCGCGTTCCTGGACGATGTCGGCGGTTTCGACGCCGCGTTCTTCGGGCTGAACGAGAACAAGGCCGCCGCGATGGATCCGCAGCACCGCCTCTTGCTGGAGACCTCGTGGGAGGCGATCGAGCAGGCCGGGATAGCGCCGTCGTCGTTGGCCGGGACCTCGACGGGTGTGTACCTGGGGTTGTCCCATGACGACTACACCTCCATAACTCTCGACGCCGGCGCGTACGGGTTCACCGAGACCGCCGCCTGCATGGCATCCGGTCGGGTCGCTTACACCCTGGCCGTGCACGGACCCGCGTTGACGTTCGACACGGCGTGTTCGTCGGGGCTCCTCGCCGTGCACATGGCCTGCCGCAGCTTGGACGGGGGGGAAAGCGACCTCGCACTGGCCGGCGGCTGCATGGTGATGAGGGAGCCGCGCAAGAACATCTGGGCGTCGGCGCAGGGCATGCTCTCCCCGACCGGACGCTGCCGGGCGTTCGACGAGGCGGCCGACGGGTTCGTCCGCTCCGAGGGCTGCGCCGTGGTGCTGCTCAAGCGGTTGCCGGACGCGCTGCGGGACGGTGACCGCATTCTTGCCGTGGTTCGCGGCACGGCCGCCAATTCGGACGGCCGGACCAGGAACATCGCGACGCCGTCGTTGGATGCCCAGGTGGCGGCCTGCCGGGTGGCGCTTGCCGCGGGCGGCGTCGACGCCGACACGATCGGCGCGGTGGAAGCGCACGGCACCGGCACTCCGGTCGGTGACCCGATCGAGTTCAGCAGCCTGGCCCAGACATACGGCCGCACCGGCAAAGTCCTGCTCGGCTCGGCGAAGTCCAATTTCGGTCACACCGAGTCCGCGGCGGGCGCCGTGGGGTTCGTCAAGGCGATCCTGGAGCTGCAGCATGGTGTTGTTCCGCCGATGGTGCACTTCAACCGCTTGCCCGATGCTCTTGCGCAGATCGAGACCGGATTGTTCGTGCCGCGGGAGATCACCCCGTGGCCCACCGACGGCCACGCCGGACCGCGCCGGATGGCGGTGTCGTCCTACGGGATTTCCGGCACCAATGTGCACGCCATCGTTGAGCAGGCGCCCGAGACCCAATCCCCCGGACAAGACGCCAACGACGCGGTCGAGCGCCCCATGCTGATCCCGTTGTCCTCAAGTTCCGCCGACGAACTGCGGCGTACCTGCGGCCGGCTGGCCGACTGGCTGGAGCAGCGCGCGGATCCGGTTGCGCTGGCGGACCTGGGCTATACCCTGGCTCGCCGGCGCGGGCACCGCACGGTGCGCACTTCGGTGATCGCAAGCGACATCAAGGAGCTGTGTGCCGCCCTGCAGGACGTCGCCGCCGGCGACGCGCAGTACCCGGCCCAGGTCGGACAGGATGACCGCAGCCCGGTATGGGTGTTCTCCGGGCAGGGTTCGCAGTGGGCCGCGATGGGTGCGGACCTTCTGGAAACCGAACCGGTGTTCGCTGACACCGTCGCGAGCATCGAGCCGCTGATCGCGCAGGAGTCCGGGTTCTCGGTGACCGAGGCGATGTCGGCATTCGAGACCGTGACCGGCATCGACCGGGTTCAGCCGACCCTGTTCGCCATGCAGGTCGCCCTGGCCACGACGATGGGGTCCTACGGGGTGCGGCCGGGCGCGGTCATCGGGCACTCCATGGGCGAGGTCGCCGCAGCCGTCGTCGCGGGATCGCTCTCGCTACAGGATGGCGTGCGTGTGATCTGCCGCCGCTCCAAGCTGTTGGGTCGCCTGTCCGGGTCTGGCGCGATGGCGTCGGTGGAGCTTCCCGAGCAACGCGTCCGTGACGAACTGACGAGTCGCGGTATCGACGACGTCGTCGTCGCCGTGGTGGCGTCCCCGCAGACCACCGTGATCGGCGGCGAAACCCAGACGATCCGCGAGCTTGTCGCGGCCTTGGAGCAGCGCGAGGTGATGGCGCGCGAGGTGGCCGTCGATGTGGCTTCCCACTCACCTCAGGTGGACCCGATCCTGGTGGACTTGGCCGACGCGCTGGCGGATCTCGCCCCAGGGAGACCGGCGATTCCCTTCTACTCTTCGACCCAGTGCGACCCGCGAGCGTTACCGCCATGCGATCCGGATTACTGGGTGGACAACCTACGTCAGACGGTCCGCTTCTCCGCGGCGGTGCAGGCAGCCCTCGAGGACGGCTATCGAGTGTTCGCAGAGTTGTCTCCGCACCCGCTGCTGACCCGCGCCGTCGAACAGACCGCCCAGGCTCTGGAGACCCCGGTAGCTGCGCTGGCCAGCCTGCGGCGCGACCAGCCGTCGCCGCACGGCTTGCTCGGCTTCGTCTCCGATCTGCACAGCGCCGGTGCCGTGGTGGACTTCTCCGTGCTGTATCCCGGCGGGCGACTGGTGGACGCGCCGCTGCCGACGTGGACCCACCGCCAGCTACTCCTCGCCCGGGCCGGCGCCGAAGGGCAGGCGCAGGGCCACCTGGTCGCAGTCCATCCCCTGCTGGGGGCGCATGTTCGGCTGTTGGAGGAACCCGAACGGCACGCCTGGCAGGCTGACGTCGGTACTGCCGCACTGCCGTGGCTGAGTGACCATCAGGTGCACGACGTGGCTGCTCTGCCGGGAGCTGCCTGCTGTGAGATGGCTTTGGCGGCCGCGGAAAGGCTGTTCCCCACGGGTTCCGAGGTGCGCGACATCCGGTTCGAAGAGCTGCTGTTGCTCGACGCCCACACCGAGGTTGCCGCCGTCGCATCGATCGATGCGCCCGGTGTCGCGGCGTTCGCCGTGCAGACCGACGACGCCGGGGAACGGGTCCGGCGCGCGGCCGCGGCCCTGCACGCGGTCGAGGACGGGCTCCAGCCGGCACGCCGCGATCTCAACGGTCTGCTGGCCGCGCACCCAGGCACGGTCAGTGGCGAGGAGATCCGGCTGTCGCTGGCCGCGCGGGGCATCGAGTTCGGTCCCGCCTTTACAGGTCTGACCCGCGTGCATACCGCGGCGGACGGCGCCACGCTGCTGGCCGAGATCGGGGCGCCTGCCGGTATCCGGGCCCAACAGTCCGGCTACGGCATCCACCCCGCAGTGCTGGATGCCTGCTTCCAATCCGTGGGCGCACACCTGCTGGTCGGCGGCCGGCGCGGCGGCGGTCTGCTGTTGCCGTTGAGTGTCGGCCGACTGCGCCGCTTCGGGGCGGGCCGCGACGCCCGCTACTGCCAGGTCACGGTCACCAAAGCCGACTCCACGGCGATCGAGGCGGACCTCGACGTGTTGGACCAAAACGGCGAGGTGGTCCTCGAGGTTAGCCGACTCCGGATGGGCAGCGGCGCTAGCAAGAGCAGCGAACGTGAACGCCTGCTCGCCGACCGACTGCTGACCGTCGCGTGGGAGCAGCGTCAGCCGCCGACCGCCACGGCCGCCGCCGGGGTGTGGCTGCTGATCAGCTCGGGTGACGCCGACGACGACCTCCCGACCGACCTGGCGGATGCGCTGATGGCCGGTGGTGCCCAATGCCGGACGGCGCACTTAGGCGCCGACACCGAAGTACTCGCCCGCGATCTAGCCGCCGACGGCCTGACGGGCGTCGTGATCGTGACGGCACCGGCCGACGGCGACCCGGATGAGGGGTGCCTGTCGCGCGGCCGGGAACTCGTTCAACACGTCGTCCACATCGCCCGGGAACTGTCGGACACGGACGGGCAGCCACCGCGCCTCTACGTCATCACCCGCAACGCGCAGACCGTGACGCGCCACGATCGGGTCAACCTGGACCAGGGTGGCGTGCGCGGCCTGGTGCGGGTGATCGGTGCCGAGCAGGCGGCGCTGCGACCGACCCAGATCGACGTCGATGCCCGCACCGCCGCCGATCAGCTGGCACAGGAATTACTGAGCGGCTCGGATGAGGACGAAACGGCCTGGCGAGAGGGATTGTGGTACGCGGCGCGGCTGCGGCGGACTCCGTTACGAGCCGAGGAGCGGCGGACCACCCTCGCCGACCCCGAATCCGACGGCATGCGGTTGCAGATCCGCACCCCCGGTGATCTGCAGACCCTGGAGTTGGTCGCCGCTGAGCGGCCGACACCGGCGGCCGGACAGCTCGAAGTCGCGGTCAGCGCCTCCAGCATCAACTTCGCCGATGTGCTGGCCGCCTTCGGCCGCTACCCGACGTTCGATGGCAAGCAACCGCAACTCGGCCTGGATTTCGCGGGTGTGGTCGCCGCCGTCGGGCCCGGGGTCACCGAGCACCGGATCGGCGACAAAGTCGGCGGTTTCGGCGCCGGGGGATGCTGGGGCACGTACGTCACCTGCGACGCACGGCTGGTCGCGCCACTGCCGGCCGGCCTGACCGCCGAGGAGGCCGCCGCGGTCTCCACCGGATACGGCACCGCGTGGTACGGGTTGCACGACCTTGCCCGGATCGGGCCCCGCGACCGTGTGCTCATCCACTCCGCGACCGGCGGTGTCGGTCAGGCGGCGATTGCGATCGCTCGCCAGGCCGGAGCCGAGATCTTCGCCACGGCCGGCAGCCCTGGTCGCCGGCAGTTGCTCCGCGATATGGGAATCGAGCACGTATACGACTCCCGCTCAACCGATTTCGCCGACGAGATCCGCCGCGACACCGACGGCTACGGCGTCGATGTGGTACTCAACTCGTTGATCGGCCCGGCCCAGCGCGCCGGACTCGAGTTGCTGGCCTTCGGCGGGCGCTTCGTGGAGATCGGCAAGCGGGATGTCTACGAGCACACCCGCATCGACCTCTACCCGTTCCGGCGCAACCTGGCGTTCTACTACGCCGATCTGGCGTTGATGACCCTCAGCGATCCGAAGCGGATCGGGGCGTTGCTGCGCAAGGTCTACGAGTTGGTTGGCGACGGCGTGCTGCCGGTGCCCGAGCACACGTCGTATCCGCTGGCCGACGCCGCCACCGCAATCAGGGCGATCAGCGCCGCCGAACACACTGGCAAACTTGTCCTGTCGGTGCCGAGGAGTGGATCCACCCGGGTGGCGGTGCCGCCGAATCGGGCACCGGTCTTCCGCAGCGACGGCTCCTACATCGTGACCGGTGGTGTGGGCGGCCTGGGGCTGTTCCTGGCCGCGGTGATGGCCTCCGGAGGATGCGGACGAATCGTCCTGACCTCTCGATCTCAACCGAATCCACAGGCGCAGAAGATGATTGCGCGGCTACGGAGCAACGGAGCCGACATCGCGGTGGAGTGCGGCAACATCGCCGACCCGGACACCGCGGAGCGACTCATCAGCGCCGCCACCGCCACCGGGCTGCCGCTGCGCGGTGTCCTGCATGCCGCGGCTGTCGTCGACGACGCTACCCTGGGCAACATCACCAACGAGCTCATCGAGCGGGACTGGGCACCGAAGGTTTGCGGCGCGTGGTATCTGCATCAGGTGGCCGCCAATCAGCCGCTGGACTGGTTCTGCAACTTCTCCTCGGCCGCAGTGCTGCTGGGCTCGCCCGGACAGGGCGCGTATGCGGCGGCCAACAGCTGGCTGGACGCCTTCACGTCATGGCAACGCAGCCAAGGCGTTCCGGCCAGCGCGGTCGCCTGGGGCGCGTGGGCCGACATCGGCCGTGGCGCCGGTGTGGCACAACGCGGTGACGTGACCATGATCAGTCCGGAAGACGGCGGCTACGCGTTCCGGGCGCTGCTGCGTCACGATCGGGGATACACCGGCTACCTGCCGCTGAACGGAATGCCGTTGTTGACGGCGCTGTCCGCCCGCAGCCCGTTCGCCGAGGCATTTCGCGAAGCCGAGGGCCACCACGCCGCCCGCGTCCCCACCGTGCTGGCCGAGCTCGCCGGGCTGGCCCCGGACGAGTGGCCGAACCGGCTGCGCCGTCTGGTCACCGACCAGGTCGGCCTGATCCTGCGGCGGGCGGTCGATCCCGATCACTCGTTCGCCGATCACGGTTTGGATTCCCTGGGCACCCTGGAGTTGCGCACCCACATCGAGACGCAGACGGGTATCCGCCTGACGCCCAAGACCATCGTCACCTATAGCACGCCGCGTGCGCTGGCCAGCCATCTGACCGAGACCCTCGAGTCCGGGACAGGGTAGCCAACGGTTGCTGCGCGTCCGGGGCTGCGGACCTCGGCGACACGCGATCGCGCGCCGCCGGGGCTGCGGACCGGCCGGACTCAGCCCGTCGTCACCTCAGCCGCCCACCAACCGCCCGGACACGGCGATCGTCAGCCGCCTGGGCAGCACCCGGGTTAGCACGCGCGCGACGAAGGCATTGGCGGCGCCATCGACGAAGCTGGGTTTGCGACCGGACAGCGCACGCATCGTGCTGTCGACGACCTGCCGCGGAGTGCGTGTGAGTCCCAAGGCCGCGGAACGTGACGCGGCACCGACCGCGGCGTCGCCTGCTGCCTCGAAGAACGCGGTATCTGTCACCCCGGGGCACACCGCCAGGACACGAACACCATGCTTGCGCTCCTCTGCCCAAAGCGCCTCGGTGAAAGACAACACGAAGGCCTTCGTCGCACCGTATACCGCCATCTTCGGCAATGGCTGAAACGCCGCAGTCGACGCCACGTTGATGATCGTTCCCGCACCCCTGGCCCGCATCTGGGGTAGGTAGCGGGCCGTCGCGCCGACCAACGTCCGGCAATTGAGCTCGATCGCCTCCTCAAGGCGCTGCGGGTCGGCGTCGGCGACGTCACAGTGGGTGCCGAGGCCGGCATTGTTGACCAGCACGGCGATCTCGAGGCCCAGGAGATTCGTCCGCTGCCACAGCTCGCCGGCAGCGGTGGGCAGCGACAGGTCCATCGCCAGCACGGTGACATCCACGCCATGCGCCGCCTGTAGTTGTGCGGCGAGTTGATTGAGCTTGTCCGCGCTGCGAGCGACCACGACGAGGTCGTGGCCCCGTGCGGCGAACTGCCGGGCGAACTCCGCGCCGATCCCGGTCGACGCCCCGGTGATCAAGGTCACCATCGCCACCTCCAATCAGGATGGATTGCTGACCAGTGAAAGATTCGCGCGGCGCTGGTCATCCGGCAGTCATCGTAGATGCCTTCAACACTGCGGACCGCGTTGAGCACCGTCGGAGAGCAGTGGATTGACCGGAAAGAGAGCACCGTCACCGCGCCACAGATAACAAACTGCTACCCGTAGGCTGGCAAGGACGTATTGTCATGGCGTGCTACGTCCGCAGCGGCTGAGCGGACTCGACGCCAGCTTCCTCTACCTTGAGACCGCAACACAGCCCCTGCAAGTGTTTTCGGTACTGGAACTGGACGCCGCGACGATTCCCCGCGGTTACAGCTACGACCGTCTCCGTGACGACCTTTCGGCGCGGGTCGAGGCGATACCGGCGTTCCGGGAGAAACTGTCCAACAGATTCCCCAACCTCGATCATCCAGTCTGGGTGGAGGACAGCGACTTCGACGTCGACCGCCATGTGCATCGGATCGGTCTTCGGGCACCCGGGGGCCGGGCGGAGCTCGGTGAGATCTGCGGGCTTCTGGCCGGTTTGCCGCTCGATCGTCGCTGGCCGCTGTGGGAGATGTGGGTCATCGAGGGCGGCGGACAGCTGGCCGTCATGATCAAGATGCACCACGCCGCAGCCGACGGCGTGACCGGGGCCAACCTCCTTTCGCAGCTGTGCAGCACCGAACCCGACCCGCCGCCACCGGACCCGGTCGAGGCTACGGGGGCAATCAACCCTTTGCGGATCGCGATCGGCGGTCTGGCCCGGTTCGCGAGCCGACCCCTGCTCCTGGCCATCAACGTGCTGCCCGCGACCGTCAGAGCGGTGGTCGACACCGTCCGGCGCGCGGCGGGCGGCCGCGCGATGGCAGCTCCGTTCGCCGCCCCGCAGACCGTGCTCAACGCCAGTCTCACCGCGCATCGCAACGTCGCCTTCGTCGAGCTCGATCTCGATGACATCAAGAAGGTCAAGAACCACTTCGGGGTCACGGTCAACGACGTGGTGCTGGCACTGGTTTCCGGGGTGCTGCGCCAGTTCCTGCTCGACCGCGGTGAGTTGCCCGAATCCTCCCTGGTCGCGTTGGTGCCGGTGTCGGTGCACCAATCCTCGGATCGCCCCGGTCGAAACCAGGTTTCGGGCATGTTCGCCAGACTGCAGACCCAGATCGCGGACCCAGTGGAAAGGCTCAGGGTCCTCGCCGAGGCGAACACCAATGCCAAGGAACACACTTCGGCGATCGGTGCGACGCTGCTGCAAGACTGGTGCCAGATCGCCGGCAGGGCAATCCTCGGTGTCGCGAAGCGCGTGTACGCGCGTCTGACCCAGTCCCGCCCGATGTACAACCTCGTGGTATCCAACGTGCCGGGTCCACAGATAGCGGATTACTTCCTGGGCGCCCAGGTCTCGGCGATGTACACGTTCGGGCCAGTCATGCACGGTTCGGGGCTCAACATCACCGTGTCGTCGATCAAAGGGAAAATCCACGTCGGGCTGATCTCGTGCCCGGAGCTGCTGCCCGACCTGTGGGACGTGGCCGACGGTTTCGCCGCGGGCTTGAACGAGCTCCTAGCCAAGATCGACTGAGCCGCAACAGCTTCCGCGCGGCGTTTCGGTACAGCGGCGATCCGCGCAGGTCATGGCGGCATGATGAGTATGGGGCTGTTCCGCCGCCGCCACGGAGTCCCCACGTCCTGGTGCCTGCCGTTGTCACCGCACTGGTGGGCACCGTGACCTCGACACGCCCATGGTCCTGACAAAACTGGCCGCACTCACCCCGGCTGAGTGGCCGAACCGGTTGCGCCGTCTGGTCGCGGACTAGGTCGCTGTGATCCTGCGGCGGCCGATCGATCCCGATCGTTGATTTGCCGACCACGGTCTGGATTCGCTGGGCACCCCTTCCGGGAACCATCGGATGTTCGTAGCCGATGCGTATTAAGCCGCACTGGACCGCTGCCGAACCCACCGCTACTTTTTCTACTCCGTCACCCACCCGTATCGGGACGGGATAGCAGCCAAAAGTTCGTGGATCTCGCTAACGTAACGATCGGGCCCGGGCCCGTGGCTGTGATAGGTGATCACCAACCGACCGTCATACGTCGCGGCGGAATACATGTCGACACCCGCCGACGTTGAAGCGAACAGCACTTCGACGTCATACTCCTCGACCGTCAGATCGGGTGGTGTGCGCAGCGGCGGCATTTCCCCGCCGTCCGTGGTCATCACGACGTCAGGCAGCCCTGGCGGGTTTCCCTGGTATCGCAGGCCGAAGTGCAGGAACGACTGCTGAATCACGCCTTCGGCTAGATCAGCGCGGAACGCCTCGACGATGTGACGGGCCAAGTCCATGATATCGGTGTTAGGCCGAATCTCGGCCAGGTACATCGCCATCCCTACCGGGTTGGTGGCCTGGGTCGCACCGACCGGTGGGGTCAGGAAGAAGCGCAGATCTACCGGGTATATGTAGGGGATCGGAAGGTGCGGGGTGTCCCGTATGGTCCACTCGGCCAGCAGGATCGCGGCGGCGACCAGGGCGTTGAGACTGACCCGGCGGGCTGCACAGATGTCGACCAGATTTTGGCTTTCCTGGCGGGAGAGCCGGCAGGTAGCCGACGGTACGCGAACCGGCTGAGGGTCACCACGTCCCGCGTTTCGCTTTGAGGGGGGCAGGTCATACGCAAACATCGCCGGCAAGAAGCGCTCCAGACCGAACCGCTGAAGTTTGCCGATGCCGCGCTCGGAAAGTACCGCCTCCAACGACTCCGGAATGGGCTCGGCCTTGACCGGCCCGATACCGGCGCCGGTGACAATGTCGCTGTACCAGCCAAACAACTTCTCTAGCAAGGCGAACTGGTGGTGCGCGTCGGCCAGCGCATGGTGAATGTAGAGGGTGAGTTCTTTCCGCTCCTCACCCAGTCTCAATCGCAGGTTGACCAGCGCCTCGGACTGATCCGGCAGCAGCTCAGCAGACGTGTCGCCGATCTTCTCGAGCCATATCCCCGGATGCTCGTACTCATCGACCATGACTTGGTGCCTGCCGTCGGCGCCCGGATTGAGGTGACCGGCATGCGCGGGGTGTACCTGCAACAGCGTCTCGAATGCCTGCGACATCGCGCCCACATCCACCGGTCCGCGCAGAGTCACGGTGATACCGATGAAGTTCTCAGCTTGCGCGTAGAACTCCTCGCTAGGCGACAGGTAGCGGATCGGCGATGAGCCAAACATCGTCAACCTTCCCTCTCGATGTCGCGCCGGTCACGGGTTGGTGCTCGCCCTGCGGTAGCCCACCATGATCGGCCAGAGGCACACTGCCACGATCCCTGCAGACCACGCCAACGTACTGAGCATTGGCATCAGAACCGGACCGCCGACTGACAGGCCCCGCATCGTGTCAACAGCGGTCGACATCGGCTGATGCCGGACGAACGGCTGAACCCAGCCCGGGTACTTATCCGCCGGTACGAGCCCGGTGCACAAGGCCAGGCCGAGGCCCGCCACGGGTTGAATCGCATCCACCAGAAGAGCTTTCGGCCAATAGAGCGCGACCATGGTCACCACGAACGAAAATGCCACACCAAAGATCACCGGGACGGTCAGCCACAACAAAGCACCTGCCGCACCCCGGTGGAAGCGGAACCCGAGGATGATCCCGACGCACAAGATGACCAGCGTCGTACCGAAGAGTCGAATGACTTCGGCGACCAGCCTGGACAGCAGGCCAGCGGCGCGATGCAACGGCAGCACCCACAGCCGGGTCAGGATGCCGTCGAGATGCTCGCCGATGATGCCGACCATGCCCACCGTCGATCCCGACATCGCGGCCACTAGCGTCATCAGCGGAACGCTGCGGTAAAGCCCGCTCTCGCCGGTGATCGCCTTGATCGAGTCGCCGAGGACGACGTCAACCGCGAGTAGGAATAACACGGGCAATATCAGCGCATACGCGATCGTCATGGGGTTGCGGACCCACCGGACCAGCAATCGCCGGGAGAGCACCCGCGTTTGTGACAGCAGATTGGGCAGCGAGTTCTCCGAATAAGCCTGGGTGTCAACGACGCTCGAAGCGCCGACAAGGACCGTCATCAGGTTCTCCGCCGGTAGACTACGACAGCCCATGGCAACGTCAGCGCGATCAGACCGAGCACCCAGGCCAGGCCCGGACCGACCACTGACCAGGTGACCGGCGCCGTTCCGGGTGCGGTGTCTCCGGCCAGTGCCTGCAAGGCGTAGACGAGTTGCGAAACGGGTTGATTGCGCACGATCGGCCGGATCCACTCGGGAAAGCGATGCACCGGTTGGATTCCCACCGACAGGTATCCGAAGATCATCTGCGGCAACAGTAGCCACTGTGTAGTCGCCGCGGGGTTACGTGAGTTGGTGCCGATGACATCGCCCATGAACGACAAAGCCAGACCGGTCAAAAGCACCCCCAGAAAGAACGCCGCGATGTAAAGCGGCCCGCGGTGGAATCGGAATCCGATGATATAGCCACATGCCAGCGCGACGGCCAGCGCGATCGCACACCGGTAGAAACTGGCCGAGATCCGAGCTGCCAGCGGTGTCATTGACGCGATCGGCAGCGCCTTAAGCCGGCGGTTAAGCCCTTGCACCGAGTCGGTCGCTGCCCGGAACGCGGTGGTGACCGACGCGAACGCGATGGCCTGCAACGTGATCAGCGGCAGGAGGTACTGGGCATAACTGCTCATTGGTAGGTCGGGGCCGTCCATGATCCGGTTCAGCGGGACGTAGAAACTGGCCGTCGCCGCCACCGATGCGGCGATGCCCACCGCAACTTCGCCGTTGCGCAGGCTGGGAGCGATCAGCCGCGTCGTGAGCACCCACCACTGCTGGAGGGTGGACGGAGTCGCCCGCACCGCGCTCCACGCGATCATGACAACACCCCACCGGCCATGCCTTCCGTGGCGCGGGTCGCAGCTGAGTCCCCGGTCAGCGCGAGGAACACATCATCGAGCGACGGCCGTCGCAACACGATGTCGGCCAGCTCGATGCCTGCCGAATTCAATCGCCCCAATGCGGCGGTCAGCGTGTTGGGACCGTTGGGCGCGGGCATAATGATGCGGTCCGAGTCCGCGGTGATCGCAGCCCGGTTGGTCTGCGGCAGTAGCGAACCCAGTGCCTCCGCCATGGCGTGCAGTTCAGCCGAGTCGCGGGGCACGATCTCGCAGTAACTGCCGCCGGTGCGCTCCTTGAGCTCGTCGGCCGTTCCCTGCGCGACTATGGTTCCGTGATCGATCACGACGATGCGGTCGCTGAGCGCGTCGGCCTCCTCCAGGTACTGAGTCGTCAGCAGCGTCGCGATGCCGACCTCCTTGAAGCCGCCGACTAGCTCCCAGATTGCTTGGCGGCTGCGGGGATCCAGACCGGTGGTCGGCTCGTCGAGGAAGACCACTTCGGGTCGCACGACCAATCCGCAGGCGATGTCGATGCGCCTGCGCATACCGCCCGAGTAGGTGCCAACCCGGCGGCCGGCGGCGGCCACCAGATCGAAGTAGTTCAGCAGGTCGTCGGCCCGTGCCCGCGCCGCCGGCTTCTTCAGGCCTTGCAGCCGGCCAAACATCACCACGTTCTCGTATCCGGTCAGCATGTCGTCGACGGCGACGTGCTGACCGGTGAGCATGATCGACCGGCGCACCCTCGCGGGGTCGGTGACCACGTCGTGACCGGCCACGCTGGCCCGTCCGCGATCCGGCTTGGTCAGAGTGGAGAGGATCTCCACCATGGTGGTCTTGCCGGCGCCGTTGGGGCCGAGTAGCGCGACTACCTCACCCCGGCTGACGTGGAACGAGACATCACGCAGCGCGTCGACCGGGCCGAATGACTTTACGACACCGCTGACCACGACCCCCTCGTCGGAGCTTGTCGCTGCGGTCTGGGACATGGGTTCCCGTCGATCATTCATCGTCATCGAGAACCGCTGCCGAAAGGTCCACCAGGGCGAGCGCCTCGTCCTCGGCCTGGTTGCCATCACTGTCCTCGTCACCGGCAACCGCTTCATCGATCAGCGCGATCAGGGTGGCCGGGAACTGCTCCGCGAGCGCTTCGACAGTCCCGCTCCGCACCCGCCGACGGTCATACCACCAGTCCACGTGGAGCACGCCGCCGTGCCGATACGCCCGTAACTCGAGCGGATGGCCCAACCCTGGCAGGGTCTCCCGGACCGTTAGCTCCGTGTCACTGTCGAACTGCACCGGCGCGTCGCTCTCCTGCCATTCGGTGAGCATGCCGAGATAGGAAACGAAAATCTCCGATGCGGCGGTGGCCCCAAGCAGCCCTGCGGTCGGAGCGTGAAGATAACGTAGCAGTCCGTACCCGATCCCGTGGTGAGGCACAGCGCTGACGGTCCGGCTGACCTCAGCGAGCAGCTGAACCGCGCTGGCACTCGGTAGGCCCATACAGGGCAGCGCGATCGGGTAGATCGTGGAGAACCAGCCGATCGTTCTGCGTAAGTCGACCTCGGGCCGCAGAACCGACCGCCCGGCACCGGCGAGGTCGACGGCCGCGACACCGTCGCCGACGGTGATCGCAAGGGTGCGCGCCAGCGCGGCCAACTGGATCTCCTCGATCGAGGACTGCAATATCCGGCGGACGTTGTCGACCTGGGAAGTCTGCTCGGGGGTCAATGCGGTGGCCAGCCTGATCAGATCATCGGCTCCCGGCGCACCGGCAACCTCGGCATCGGACAGCCTCACCGTCGCCTTCGCGGCACTGTCGATCCAGTAGTTTCGCCGGTCGAGCACCGCGGGGTGGGCGACCAGCGCCGCACAGCGCTGCGACCATTCGCGCCAGCCCATGGTGGCCGGTTCTAAGGCAATGTCGCCCCCGGCCAGCCGTTGCCCGAATGCCGTCAACAAGTCCGTCACCAGCACCTCGCGTGACGTGGTGTCATCGACCATCTCGTGCACGGTGAGCACCAGGAACCGTGGGTCTCCCTGCGGGTCGGTGACGTAGGTGGCCGTCAACGGCCAGCTACTCAAGTCCTGTCCCGCAATAGTGTCGGAGACGACGGCCGAGAGCGCTTCTCGCTCCTGCGGGGTGCCCGGCCGGGCGTCGGCGGGCAGTGACCGCTCAGCCAGATCAGCGAAGTCGCCCGGTTCGCTGATCTCCTGCTCCCACGTGCCCGCCCGTTTGGCGACCCGTATCCGCAATGCGTCATGGTGGTTGGTCACCGCAGTCATGACGGCCCGAACGTCGTCCGCACTCACGCGCGAGTCAAGACGCAACACCAGCGGCGCCCGCCAGCGGCCCGGCTCGGCCAACCCGCTGTCGAGGAAACGGAGAATGTTCGGCGGGACGGGTGGACTCAGATCGTCAGTGTCCTGGCTTGCCAGCCCGCCGGAGGCATAGCGTGCGACGAGGGTGTCGGCCAGTGCGGCAAGGCTGTCATGGTCGTAGAGGTCCTGCGGGGTGAGCTCCACACCTTCGTGAGACGCGGTCATCGCGACGCCGATCGCCAAGAGCGAGTCGCCGCCCAGTTCAAAGAAGTTGTCGCCCGGCGCAATCGACTCGACGCCCAGACACTGCGACCAGATCCGCTGTAACGTTGCCTGCATCTGCAAGCGGGCGTCCGTGGCGCTTCCGGCCTTACGATCCGCCGGCTGCGGTTCGGCCACCGCTGTGCCGATCGTGGCGGAGACATCGGCCGACCGCACGAAGGCGGCGGGCTCGATCCAATGACGCTGCCGCGCAAAGGCATAGCCGGGCAGCGTCACTCGGTGGCCCTGATCGCCCTGCAGGGCTGTCCAGTCCACGTCGACTCCGGCCGACCACAACTCTCCCAGTCCAAGCAGGAAGGCGTCGCGATCATCCCTGCTCTGCAACGGGTGCCGCATCAGGCGCACCGCGCGGTGGGTTTCCGACCACCCGGGCATGCGCACGGCCGATCCGGTCAAACTGGCGCCGGGCCCCACCTCCACGAGCACCCGGTGCGTATCGCCGAGCAGTGCCTGAAGTTCATCTGCGAACCGTACGGTGAACCGGATGTGCTGGGCCCAGCGATTGGGATCGGTGGCCTCCTCGTCGGTCATCCACGTGCCGGTCACGTTGGACAGCATCGGGATTCGGGGCGCATGCAGCGTCAGGGTGGACAGGCATTTGGCAAACGGGGCGAGCACCGCATCCATCGACTGCGAATGAAACCCGTGCGAGGTTCGGACACGCCGGGCCAGGATGCCTTGAGCGGCAAGGCGATCGGTGAACGTACGGATGGCTTCCTCGGGGCCGGCCACCACGCAGCTGCCGGGTTCGTTGATAGCGGCGAGGTCGACGTCGGCGGTCATATGAACGGCGATGTCATCGGGGCTGGACGTTACGGCGACCATGGCGCCCGCCGGTGCGGTGTGCATCAAACGTGCGCGCATCGACACCACCTTGATCGCCACCGCCAGGTCGAAAACCCCCGCGAGGGTGGCGGCCACGAGTTCGCCGATGCTGTGTCCGGCCAGGGCCGCCGGGGTGACCCCGTACGACATGATCAGCTGCGCCAGCGCGTATTCCACCGCGAAGAGAGCCGGCTGGGCCAGGTCAGTGGGCTCCAAGCTCGTCCCGTCGAACACCTCGGCCTTCAGGTCGACGCCGAGTTCTTGGGCGAATCCGGCGGCGCACCGGTCGAAGGTCTCGCGGAACACCAGCTCGGTGTCATAGAGGCCGCGGGCCATGCCGACGTGCTGCGCGCCCTGCCCGGGAAACAGGAGCGCCACCCGCTGTGCGCCCGGCGAAATGCCCTGCGGGCACTGCCCGACTGAGACGTTGTCGTGCTCTTGTTTGTCGGGCAGGGCCCTCAGCACAGCGGCGGCATCGGCACGGTCAGAAACGACGGCGGCCATGCGGACCTCGTAGGCCCGCCGACCCGCGAGCGTGAACGCCACGTCGGGCAGCAGCAGCTGTTCGTCGCGCGAGAGTTCGGCGGCAAGCGCAGCCCTCGCATCCTGCAGGGACTCGTCGGTGCGGGCGGACAACAGCAGCACCTGCGGACCGCTCGGGGCTTCCGCGACGGCGGAGGAGGTCTGCGGCGCCTCCTCGACGACGACGTGCACGTTGGTGCCACCGACACCGAATGAGCTCACCCCAGCCCGGCGCGGTGCATCAGATTCCCATGGTGCGTAAGTGTTCTGAACCACGAATGGCGTGTTCTCGAGGTCCAGCTCGGGGTTGGGCGCGGTGTAGTGCACGGTCGGGGGAATCGCCTTGTTCTTCAGGCAGAGGATCGTCTTGATCAGGCCGGTGACTCCCGACGCGGCATCCAGATGGCCGATGTTCGACTTCACCGAACCCAGCACGCACGGGCCCGAGCGGTCCAGGCTAGAGACCTCGAAAGCCTGGCGCAGGGCTTCGATTTCGATCGGGTCACCCAGCGGGGTACCGGTTCCGTGAGTCTCCACGAATCCGATGGTCGAGGAGTCGACACCTGCTACGGCATGCGCTTCGCCGATAACCTCCGCCTGGCCGGCGAGGGCGGGTGCCGCATAGGTCACCTTCACCGAGCCGTCGTTGTTGATCGCCGAGCCGCGGATGACGGCGTGGATGCGGTCACCGTCGTCGAGCGCTGCCTGCAACGGCTTGAGTACCACCGCCGCGACCCCGCTACCGAAGATGGTGCCGTCGGACCTGACGTCGAACGGTCGGCAGTGGCCCGACTGCGACACCATCGCCCCCGGCTCGTACCTGTAGCCAACGTGATGCGGCACCCGGATCGAGGCGGCACCGGCCAGCACCATGTCGCATTCGCCGGACAGCAGGCTCTGGCACGCGAGGTGCACCGCGACCAGCGACGACGAGCAGGCGGTCTGCACCGAAAGACTCGGTCCGCGTAAATTGAACTGGTGCGACACCCGCGTCGCCAGGTAGTCCTTGTCGTTCAGCAAGACCAGGTTGAACATTTCGACGGTGATGCCCTCACCGATGAGCTCCTTGGGGGCGCGGTGCGACATCAGGTTGTCCATCAGGTAGCCGCTGGCGGTACTGGTGGCGAAGACGCCGATCGCTCCGTCGAAGGTGGCGGGGTCGTACCCGGAATCCTCGAAGGCGTGCCACGCGGTCTGCAAAAACACCCGCTGTTGAGGGTCCATCATCCGAGCGGTGTACGGGGTCATCCCGAAGTATTCCGCGTCGAACTCCTCGATCCCATCCAGCAGGGCTGCGCGCCGAACGTACGCCGGATCGGCCAGCGTCTTCGCACTGACTCCGGCGGCGGTAAGTGCCTCCTCGGAGAGCGTGGCGATGGACTCCTCACCGCGGCGCAGGTTGTCCCAGAACGTCGTCACAGAGTCTGCACCGGGAAACCGGCCCGCCATTCCGATAACCGCAATCGCGTTGGGTGGCAACTCATCCGACGCGGTCGTGTAATCGTTGGCCATCGTCAATCTCCATGTCCTTTCCGTCTGCTCGTCTGAGCTCCCTGGCGGGCCAAGGCGCGTTTCCGGACTCGTGCACCGAGGCCGGATCGAGCTGTCGCCGAGACTTCGGCCGCGGTCACATAGCCCATGCGCTCGCATAGCGCGTCGGTGAGACACGAGATGGTCGGGTACTCGTAAATAACCGCCGCCGGCAGCAAGATGCCCAGGCTCGTACTAAGGCTGCGCTGAAGCGTGACACTCATCAGCGAATCCATACCGAGTTGGAAGAAACCCGCCGCCGGATCCAGAATCTCCTTGGAGGGCAGTCCCATCACGTCCGACGCCAACGTACCGATGTGGTCGGCCAGCAGCTCGCGACGCCGTTCCGGGAGGCACTCACGCAGTGCTTTGCGGAACTCGCTCTCCGGCATGACCGGGTCCGCGGCGTCGTCACGCGCCAACACGTCGTCGACGATGCGCAGCGCTCCGCGAGTGCGATAGGCCGCGGCCAGCAATGGCCAGTCCGCGTCCACGACCGTGGACCGCACCGGGGCAGCGGGACGCATCACCAACGACAGCGCGCGAATGGCCACCTCGTCGGACATCGGCGCGAGCCCTGAGTCGGACATGACCTGACTCGCGTCGGATTGAACGTTGGCCAACGATTTCCACAATCCCCAGTTCACGACCGTGGCCGGGAGACCCATATTGCGGCGGGCGTAGGCGAAGGTGTCGAGGAAGGTACTGGTCGCCGTGTAGTGGGCGAGCCAGCGCGAACCGAGCAGACCCGAGATCGACGAAAACAAGACGAAATCGCGAACAGCCGTCCGCAGCGACAGTTCGTGCAACAGCCCGAGTGCGTCCAGCTTCGGACGGAACATGGTGTTGACGTCCTCGTCGGTCATGTCGCACAACGTCACGGGTCCCCCCGCGAAGGCCGCCAGGTAAATGCCCTCGAGTTGTGGGAGTTCGGTGCCGAACCGGTCGAACAGCGCCGCCATGGCGGTTTCGTCGGTGACGTCGGCGGCCACCTGGATCAGGGTCGTCCTCGTCGACGAGAGTCGTCGGGCCAAGTCGTTCAGCCGAACCCCGGGGTTCCGCGATACCGCGACGATGGTTCCGGCACCCATGTCGGCGAGCTGCTGGATCAAATGCGGACCGATGTGGCCCGTCGCTCCGATGACGAGGTGGCTGCTGTCTGTGCCTAGCGCACCCGCAGATCCCCGCGCCGGGGTTCGTCTTTCCAGACGCGGCACGTGCCGGGCACCTGCCCGGTAGGCGACCTGGTCCTCGCCGTCGCCGGCCTGCGCTTCGGCCAGCACGCGCCGCGCGGTCAACACGGCTGGCATCGACTCGTCGACATCGATCACGCCGCCCCAGATTTCGGGATGTTCCAGGGCGAGCGTGCGGCCCAGACCCCACAGGACGGCATGTGTCGGGTTGGCACGATCGCCTTCCATAACAGGCTGGGCGTTGCGCGTGACGATGAACAGTCTCGGCGGTGATGGCATCGCAATCAGCTCTTTGACAAGAGCTCTCGCCTCGTTGAACAGGTCATAGGCCGACTCGACATCGACGTGGGCACCCGTCACAGTCGGCGCGTACAGCACGTTGTCCGCTTCGTCGAGGGCGGCGCGCAGCGTGGCCCTGTCGGTGCCGCGGCCCAACCCCAGACCAAGTTCTGCACCCAGGTCGGGGTCCCCGAGAACCAGCCAGGGGCCGACGCCGGCGGTGTCGACCGTCGGTAGCGGGTGGACGGGCCAGGTCGGTTCGTACAGCCAGTCCGCCGGGATTGGGCTGTCCTCGACGGCTAGCGGCCGTCGCCCACTGCGCACACCAAACCCGTTGGTGGACAACGCAGGTGCGACGTCGATCCAATGCCGGGTGTGGCGCCAGGGAGTGGTCGGGATGGCGGGGTGCGGCTCCGGCGGGTGCTCGCCGAGTGGCGGCCGGACGGTGTGTGTTGCGTTGAGGTTCGTGTGGAATGCGACGGTGTCGTGAGCGTCACGCTGCAGCGTGCCGAGGCTGTGGTGATGTGCGTTGCGGGTACCCGGGTCATCAAGGGTGTCGGAAATTGCCTTGGTGAGCACTGGGTGCGGGCTGATCTCGATGAAGGTGCAGTGGGTGGCGCCGGCGGTGGCGACGGCTTGGCTGAACCGGACCGGGTTACGCACGTTGGCCACCCAGTGGTCGGCATCGAACAGCGGCGCGGCACCAGCATTCTCGACTGTGCTGATGACCGGGATGAGCGGAAGCCTCGGCGCCAGACCAGCCAACGCCTGCCTCAACTCCGGCAGGATGGAATCCATCATCGCATGGTGGGACGCCACATCCACGTTCACCCTGCGGGCGAATGTGTTCTGCTGACTTGCCGCGGCGATGACGGCGTCAACGGCCTTGGTTGGCCCGGCGACCACGGTCTGGCGCGGTGAGGCATACACCGCCACCGTCACCCCTGGGAAATCGGCGATCAACGCCTCGGCGGCGTGCGCGTTGAGCTCCAGCAGAGCTATCGCGCCCTTGTCGGCGCGCCGGGACATCAACCGCGACCGCCTGGCGATCACCCGAAACCCTTCGGCCGGACTCAGCGCCCCGGCCACCACCGCCGCGGTCACCTCGCCCATCGAATGCCCGATCACCGCATCGGGTTCCACCTCGTACGAGCGCCACAACGCAGTCAACGCCAACTGAACACCTACCAACACCGGCTGAATCCGCTCGATGCCGGTCAGTTCCTGCCCGCTGGCCAGCACGTCGTTTAAAGAGAACCCGACCTCCACCACGAAGTCCGGCTCCAACTTCGCGACGGCGGCCGCGAATGCCGGCTCGTCGGCGAGCAGCTGCCGGCCCATCCCCGCCCACTGGGAACCCTGACCCGAATACACGAACACGGTCCCCGAACCGCACGGTCCCTGGTGCGGGCCGACCACCCCGGTCGCGAACTGCCCGGCCGCCAGCGCCCGCAGCCCGACCACGGCCTCGGCCCGGTCGGCCGCGCAGACCGTGGCGAACGTCGCTTGGTGGGTCCGGTGGTGGTTGAGCGTGTGCGCGACGTCAACCAGCGGCACCTGCGCCCCAGCATCGGTCATCCAGTCGGCCAACGTCGTGGCCATCGCGGTCATGCGCTCGGTGTTCCTGCCGGTCACCACCAGTGTGGTGACCGCCGGTACCGCTGCGGGCTCCGGCACGCTCACCTCAGGGCTCTGCTCGAGGACCACATGCGCGTTCGTGCCGCCGAAACCGAACGACGACACTCCCGCCCGGCGCGGACGTCCGGTCGCCGGCCACTCGGTCGCTTCGTCGACCACCTTCAGACGAAGCTCGTCGAAAGGGATATGCGAATTGGGGGTTTCGAAGTGCAGGTTGGCTGGAATGGTGCCTCGTTGCACCGCCAAGGTTGCTTTGATCAGCCCGACAATGCCGGCAGCTGCCTCCAGGTGGCCGAGGTTGGTCTTGACGGCCCCCGCCAGCAGCGGGGCGTTCGATAGCCTTCCGCGCCCGTACACCGCCCCGAGGGCACGGGCTTCGATGGGGTCGCCGAGCAGCGTTCCGGTTCCGTGCGCCTCAACATAGTCGATCTCGGAGGGCTGGACGCCCGCATCGGCGCAGGCGGCGCGCAGTACTGCGGCCTGAGCGGCGGGGTTCGGTGCCATCAGTCCGTTGGATCGACCGTCTTGATTGACCGCGGAACCGCGCACGACCGCGAGCACCCGGTCTCCGTCGCGCAACGCATCGGAGACCCGCTTGAGCACCGCGACACCGCAGCCCTCACCGCGGACGAATCCGTCGGCGGCGGCGTCGAAAGCATGGCAGGCGCCGCTTGACGACATCGCTCCGGCCGCATCGAAGCTGCGTGTCACGGCAGGCGAGAGCACCAGGTTCACCCCTGCGGCGATCGCCAGCTCGGATTGGCCGGTCCGTAGGCTCTGGCAGGCCAGGTGCACCGCGACCAGCGACGAGGAGCAGGCGGTGTCAACGGTGAGCGACGGTCCCCGCAGGTCCAGGAAGTAGGACAGCCGATTGGCGATGATGCTCAAGGCACCGCCGGTGCCCGTCCAGGCGTTGATCTGGCTGAGGTCACGCGAGGCCATGTACCCGTATTCGCTGACGCAAGCACCGGCGAACACCCCTGTCTGCGAGCGCTGAAGCGATTCGGCCGGGATGCCGGCATGCTCGAGTGCCTCGACGGCGACCTCGAGCAATAGGCGTTGCTGTGGATCGACGCGGTCGGCTTCCTGGGGCGCGATACCGAAGAAGTCGGCGTCGAAACCGGCGATGTCGCTCAGAAATGAGCCCCACCGCGTGGTGTGCGCCAACGCCGCCGCCGCTTCCGGCGAGCCGTCGTCGAACGCCTTCCACCGCTCGTCGGGCACGGTTCCCACCGCTGAGCGGCCCGCGGCCAGGAAGTCCCACAGCGCGTCGGGCCCGTGAATGTCGCCCGGCAGCCGGCAGCCCAGCCCGATGACGGCGATCGGCTCGTTCAGCGAGCTGCCGGTGGCACCGGGCACGGCGCCCCCCGGCTCTGCATCGGGATGGACCAGCGCGTAGGCCAGGCTGTTGAGGGTCGGGTTCTGCCAGAAGTCCACCGGCGAGACCGGACGCCGCAACAACTCGGACAGCTCGCCCGACAACACCACCGCGTCGCGCGATCTCACGCCCAGCTCGTTCAGGGGCGCGTCGAGGTCGATCTGGTCGGGGCTGCAGCCGATGTTGGTGACGAGGTAGTCGACCAACCAGTTACGAAGTTCGGCTTCCTGATCGCCGAACGACGTCATACCGCGATGTCCAGTCGTTGGAACTCACCCTGGCGGTACAGCTCCCCACACGACGACCGGCGGATCTTTCCGCTGGTGGTGATCGGGATCGAGCCGGGCGACACCAACACGAGGTCGCCGACGCGGAGATTGTGTGACCGCCAGATCGCCGTCGAGACCTCACGTTTGACTTTGTCGAGCCGCTGAGCGTGCTCATCGGCGGGCCCACGTTGCTTGACCTCGATGATCGCCACAAGGTTCTCGGTCTCGTCGTCTTCGACCGCAATCGCAGCGACGCGGCCGCCGGTGATCTCGTAAATCGTCGACTCGATGTCGTCGGGATAGTGGTTGCGCCCGTCGACGATCAGCAGGTCCTTGAGGCGGCCCATGATGTACAGCTCGCCGTCGAACATCACAGCCAGGTCGCCGGTACGCAGCCAGGGGGCAGCCGGTGCGCCCCCGGACGGATCCGCGATCCTGGCACCGAAGATGCGCGCGCTCGGCTCCGGCTTGCGCCAGTACCCCAAAGCGACGTTGTCGCCGTGGACCCAGATCTCGCCGATCGCACCCTCGGGCTGTTCGGTCCCGGTTTCCGGGTCGACGATGCGGATCAGGCTGGCCCGGGGCGCGCCGTAGCTCACCAACTCTGCGGTGCCGTCACGGCCCGCGACACAAGGGCGGGCCAGCCCGGCCGACAGCTGCTCGAGATCGAACCGGGCGGTCTTGACGGGCTTGCCGGGTTCGGGCGTGGCCACGTACAGGGTGGCCTCGGCGAGCCCGTAGGAGGGACGGATCACGCGCTCCTGCAGTCCGAACGGGGCGAACCGCTCGGTGAACCGCTTGATCGTGGCGCTGTGGACACGCTCGGCGCCGCTGAGAACGGCTTGCACGCCGCCGAGGTTCAGCCCCGCCATGTCCTCGTCGGAGGTCCGGCGGACGGCCAACTCGAACGCGAAGTTCGGCGCGGCGGACACCGAGCTGGGATGGCTGGCCAGGAGTTGCATCCAGCTCGCGGGTTTACGCAGGAACGCCACTGGACTCATCAGCACCGCGCGGCGCCCGGTCACCAGCGGCGCACAGATGCCCATAATGAGGCCCATGTCGTGGTAGAAGGGCAGCCAGGAAACGATGACGGTACCTTCGGGCGTCTCTCCGTTGTAGTCGAAATAGTCCTGCATCGCCTGGCGAAGGTTGGCCGTGACGTTGCGGTGCGACACGATCACACCCGCCGGGGTCCGGGTCGACCCCGAGGTGTACTGCAGATACGCGGGTCCGGGGCGAGAGTGGTCGGTGGTGTCGAGGGCCCGAGTCGAATCGGAGTCGAGCAGATCGACCTCGATGACCGTTGGGGACGGGCGGCCACGCTGACCGGTCGCGTACTTGTTGACGTCGGCCACCGCCGCAGAGGTCGTGAGCAGCGCGACCGGAGCGCTGTCCTGCAGCGCCGAGGCGAACCTCAGGTCGTGCACGCCGAACTGCGGCACGGAGAGCGGGACCGCGATGAAGCCGGCCTGCAGCGCGCCCAGGAAGGCGACGATGTAGTCGAGCCCCTGGGGCGCCAGGATCGCTGCGCGATCACCGGTCGAGCCGTGCCGGCGCAACTCCTCGGCCAGGACCAGAGACCGGCGGTAGACCTGCGCCCAGGTCAGGCCTTCGGCAAACCCGGTTCCGTCCAGGGCACCGTCCATGAACGTGAAGGCGGTAGCGTCACCGCGCTCGGCGGCACGCTGGCGCAGCAATGCAGGAATCGACATGTCGGTGTGCGGCATGCTTGGTAACCTCTTCACGTTTCTTTGTCCGGTTCTGAACGGGTTGCCACCCGCACCGCATGTCCGGGGGTCTAGCGAACATGCGTGGCTGGGCCGCGATTGCCGCCAACCAGAAGTTCCGGCGCTGGCCTCCCTGACCCAAGCGCATGCGAAACCAGCCCCCAATTTAACAGGTGATGAATAACTTTTGCGCCGCAACGGAGCCTCCAGGACGTTTCGGCTCCCCCAAGCGCACAGAGTGTGCTAGCTCACACTTGCTGGCTCATGAGCGTCCCTGGTCGAATATCGGTGTATCCGCTGCTTGTTTGGCATTATGCGACCCATGCCTCACAAGTTCCGATGTTTGCTGCCAGCGGAACTAAAGATTTACTGAGCAATTCTTACCTGTACGTGAATGGCGGCGCGCATCCCGCGGCGAGCACCCCCGTGGCGGCAGTGGCTAGGCCACCGAGCATCGAGCGAGTAGGCGTTCTTCGACCCACTGGGACAGTTGCGGCAAATTACTGTTGATGTAGAAGTGATCGCCGGGAAAGACGGTGATCTCGAAGTCGGACGTCGTGCGCTCACGCCAGGGTGTCATGAGGTCGGCAGTGCCCAACTCGTCGTTGTCGGCCATCAGCGCGTAGACCGGGCACGACACCTTCGCTTCGGGCGGGCTGTTGTAGGACGCGATCGCCTTCAGGCCGCGCAAGGTCGGCAGGATGGTGGTGGCGAACTGGTCATTGTTGAGGAATTCCGGGTTGGCGCCGGTGACGTCGCTGACCAGGCTCAGCAGTTCGAGGTCGGACCCCTGCAGATCGGCGCGCTGGCGCATCCGTCCAGGTGCGGCGCTAGCCGACACGAACAGCGCCGCGATGGGATTGCCGGCCTGCTCGAAGCGCAGTGCGACCTCGAAGGCCAGCAGGGACCCCATGCTGTGCCCGAAGAGCGCCACCTGACCCGCCGGCGCGTCGGCAGGTTTGAGCATTGTGCAGAGGCGGTCAGCCAGATCGGGGATACTCGTGTACTGCGACAGATCCTTGCCGGCGCGCTTGCCGGGATATTGGACCGCCACGCATTTGGTGCCGCCGGTGAACGCCCTGGCGAATGGCACATAGAAATCCGCCGAGCCGCCGGTGTGGGGGAAGATGTAGAGCCGCGGCTCGACCTTCGTCTCGTCGTGCTCTGTAGTCACGGTGCTCACGGTAGTGCACGCAATGGGCGCCCCTGCGTCAGTCTCGGCGGGTGCGGCCGATCTTCAGCAGGTCATCCACGGACCATTGATCATCGGCGTGGCTGCCGTAGTGCGCGGCCACCAGGGTGCCGTCTGGGTCTATGAGGAAGTCGGCGGGCAGGCCAAGGTGTGTGGTGCCGTCGGACTGACCCACTCCGGCCCAGTCCGGGTCGGAGTGATGGGCCTGCCACGCGCGGCCGCAGAACAAGGGGCGGCCTTCCTCATCGGCAACACGTGGGTTCCAGCTGACGAGGACGAAATTTAGATGATGAGCAAGGCTAACGTGACCAAACACGTGACCACCGGGCATGAAAACGGCCCCCGGAGACTCCTCCGAGGGCCGTATGACGGCAGGCAGTTCGTCGGGATCGATTTGCATCGGCGGCGGTCGGTGATCGTGCGTCAGTCCGAGTCTGGGGAGCTGCTGTCGGCGGTGCGGATCCTCAACGATCCGGTGGCGCTCCGACTGGAGCTCGAGCAGGCTGGATCCGACCCCGAGGTGGTGCTGGAAGCGACCTATGGCTGGTATTGGGCCGTTGACGTGCTGCACGCCTGCGGAGCGCGTGTGCATTTGGCGCATCCGTTGGGGATCAAGGCATTCCGCTATCGGCGGGTGAAGAACGACGTACGTGACGCCGCTGATCTGGCTGATCTGCTGCGGATGGGCCGGCTACCCGAGGTGTGGATCGCTCCACCGCAAACCGACGAACTGCGGGAGTTGGTGCGCTACCGCGCCAAGCTGGTCGCGATCCGATCTGGATTGAAGGCCCAGATCCATGCCGTACTGGCCAAGGCCGGCGTATTGATCGCGGTGTCGGATTTGTTCGGCGCTACCGGCCGCCAACGGCTGGCGAAGGTGCCACTGGGTGCCGCCTACGCCCGACGAATCGGCTCACTGCTAGAACTCATCGACATCCTTGACGGCCACGAAGCGCGCTTCACCGCGATGATCGCCGAGCGGCTGGGGGCCCACCGTGGCTATCAAGCGATCCAGCAACTGCCCGGTGTCGGGCCGGTGCTGCCGGCGGTGTTCGTCGCCGAGATCGGGGACGTACACCGTTTCGCTGGCCCGGCACACCTATGCTCGTTGGCCGGTTTGACCCCCACACACCGCGAATCAGACAAAGTCGTTCGCCGCGGGCACATCACCAAGCAGGGCAGCAAACTTGTGCGATGGGCGGCCGTCGAGGCCATCCAGCACCAACCGGACTGCACCAAAATCGCCCGTGATCGCAAACGGATCGAGGCCCGCCGCGGCCGTAACATCGCCAAGGTCGCCGCGGCCCGCAAGCTGCTCACCCTCGTCTACTACGGGCTGCGCGACGGACACATCCGCGCCCTGGCCCGCCGTCAGGCGGCCGCGTGAGCACCTCGGACGCAGCACGCGCGCGGCCGCTTAGTTGTCTGACCCCCGAAACTCGGCGCGGTCGCCCGCTTGATTGACCCCGCGTGTTGCACGCACACCGCTCCATGCCCTCTCATCGCGGGGCGAAGGGATGACCGGCAGCCGAGATTTCGGCCCTACCCCAACCCATACGCATCACCATGGAGACGTTGCACCACAACCACATTGCCTCACCGGCGCTCATCGACTCCCGCCGAGCATGCGCTGAACCTTTCGGCCGTCGTCAAGGTCGTTCGTCCTCGCTACGCTGCGGGCGCTCCACCTTGACACCGGGCCCCGGTTCAGCGCTGTCCACATCGAGGTCGAAACAGCTCAAAACAACAGCTCAAAACATCCTTGACAACGCCCCGCCCCTTCACGGATGACAACTTACGAACCTGGGATGTCTAGCTTAGCTAGGTGTCCAAGCGGGCGAACTGACCGTGCCGGTACTACTCGACACAGGCTGCTCGTCTCACCTCGCCACTTGTCGTGGTCGGAATCGAACCAGGTTCTACCACACCGAGATTCGTGACGCTCGAACCGTGCGACTTCGATATCGCCGAGGTGACGTCAAGCTTGATGACGCCGAACTTGTGCATCGCGTCCTCATCGGAATCGCCCCGCTTCTTGACTTCGATGATTGACGACAAGCTGCTCCGTGCATGCGCAACGCACGCTGGAACCGTTGCCACAATCGCATCGGGCCGACCGAACGCAGCGCGACGCGGATTATGGCTTGGTCCGACGCCGCTGCCTTGAGCAAATCGTGCGAGGGTGGTTTCCGCTGCGGCATCGCCGAATCCGGTACCGACACTGCAACCTTCAAGATTAGCTTTAGCGACAGGTCGAGCATCCGTGGGTACACGGCGGCCGTCGGCTCATCCACCCACCAATGGACTCACGCACCGCTCTGGCCACGATGAACTCACGCCACTGCGTCAACGCCTCACCTCGCATCCGCGGCAACATCAGTTTCCGCACCCGGCGGTGTGGAGACCCGTCCTGCAGGAACAACGACCGATCCCCCGCAACATCTTCGACACGCGATTGGCCGGCGTGGCGTCGATGACCTCGCGAGGCGCGGTCAACAACGGCTTGATCAACGCCGGATCCCGCAGCAATACCAGCCGGGACCCGCCCGTGGCGGCGCTGATGCCAGGGCAGGACTCCTACCTACCCTTTCGCCTTCTCAGAGGGGCGCATCGAGGCTCGCTTGTCAAGGGTGGCCGAGGCCATCGCGAAGCGACGGCAAGCGCTCTTGAGGCGCCCGTAGGCTGCACGGCCCAGCTCTCACGCCCGCAACGGAATCGTGCGTGAGCTGGCCCAAAACAAACCCGGAGAAGCTTCAAGAGAACCAACAGACAAGAGCCAACAGGGTAGCGTTGCCGGCCATGTGGAGCTCTCTGCTGGGGCTGGCGTTTCTGTTCGCGCTCAATCCGGTGCGTCTCGGCGTCACCCTTCTCGTGATCTCCCGGCCACGGCCGGTGCAAAACCTGCTCGCCTACTGGGTCGGCGGCCTGATAGTGAGTGTTCCCGCCCTGCTGGTTCCGCTGATGGTGCTGCAACTCATACCAATGTTTAGAACCTTTACGCAAGATTTGGCCACGAGCCCCACCGTCCGGCACATTCAATTCGGCATGGGTGTGCTCGTGCTATTGATCGCCGCGCTGATGACAGTCCGCGTCTCGGCGCGTCAGCGGGCGCACCTGCCGACACCGGACGGCGACACGTCGACGCTGGTGCTGGACTCGAATACACCGACCCCAATCTCGCGGCTGCTGGGCCGCGCGCAGGATGCGGCGACGGAGGGCGGAACTGCAATCCGGCGGCTGCTCGGCCGCGCCCACAATGCGTGGGAAAGCGGATCCTTGTGGGTCGCGTTGGTGATCGGCCTCGGAATGATGGCCCCAGCACCCGACTTCTTTCTATTGGTACTCGCTATCATCGTGCCCTCAGGGGCCGCGATCGGCACGCAGTTCAGCGCCGCCATCGCGTTTGTCGTCGGGATGTTTGCGGTTGAGGAGATCATCCTCGCCAGTTATCTGGCCACGCCAACGAAAACCCAGGCGGTAGTGCGGATGCTGCACGACTGGGCGCGGGCTCACCGTCGGAAGGTCCTGGTAGCCACCTTCGCTGTGGTTGGGGTCTCGATGGTGGCCCAGGGCGTGAGCATCGTCTGAGCTGGTGGCTGAGAGCCCGGCTGCCTTGTGCGGCGCCCGTTCCGGGCTGAAAGTGGCGCGGTGGTCGCCTTGCGACGCCGTGTCATCTTGATTCCTCGAGACCGTGTAAGCCTGAATCAGTGGATGGGACCGGTGGCGTGATGGGCGTGCGAAACGGTCGCCGGCCAGCCTGATCACCGACACCTTCGGCATCACCTCGGCGCTCGCGCGCATGTACCGGGCTTCCGAACAGGCGGTTCCGGTCGGGAAACGCGTTCTCACCGCCACTCCACCATACGATCCTGCGCGGCAGGCCGGCCCGGTACCGTCGGTACATCTGTTCGAAAAGCGTTTCGCGGTTGCGACTGACTGCCGCGGCATTAAACCGTGAGCTCTTGGTGCGTGTGGCCGCATGGAGTTGATCGATCTGCGCTGCCGCCGGACGGAAGGAACAAGATCCTGCGGTGCGCTTCGTGGCAGTGCGTCGGCTCTTGCTCATGGCGACAGAATGGACGGCGGACCTGTCAATCAATCAGTTTGACAAACCACCATGTCTTGGATGGGAGTGCTAGCCTGATCCAGTTGGAAGGATCCGGACCTTTAGTCGTGTTCGCGCCTTCCAACATCGTCGGCGGGGGCTTTCGTACGCTTTTCGGACGCTTCGGCCGAAAGATTGGCACTTCGCGGGCAACGGAGGTTGACAGCAGTGACCCCTGCCGACCTGAATTACAGGAAGGTCCGTTCCTTTTCGGATATAGAGGGATTGTGTCACCACAATGACACTATCGTGACATTGTGCGGGGGCGGACTGGACAGTGCGTATCTCTTGGCGCAGCTGTCGACGCTTGATGTGCATCTTGTTGCGCTGTCCGTCGATGTCGGGGACGACTTCGATATCGAACAATTCTCATGCATCGTGGACAAGTTTGATGTAGATATCGCTCGACTCGACTACAGAAAAGAATTCGTCGAGGAGTTCGTGTACGCGTCGATTCTTGCCGGCGGCAGATATCTCGGTCAGCATCCCGTTAGCGCATCGTTGTCACGACCATTGATTGCCCGAGTCGGTGTGGAGTTCGCGCGATCAGTCGGTGCCAAGTGTCTGCTCCATACAGCCAATCAGTCGCAAAATAGCTTGCGGAGGCTCAACGGTGCTATTTCCGACCTGGGTTTTGAAGGTTACTTCGGATCGCCCTACGAGTTCGATGCCCTGTCCCGCGACTTCAAGCGCTTAGAACTCCAAGAATCGTTTGGAATCTCTGGTTTCGCGAATCGGTCGGTAAGCACCGACACCAACTTGTGGTGCAGAGAGTTCGAGAGTGGCACTCTAGACGATCCCGAAGGATTCGAGATCGATCAAAATCTGTATCAATGGTCTGTCGCATCTGAAACGGCGAGTCGCGTTATAGAGCTAAGCTTCGATAGAGGGCGCCTCGTATCAGCGGACGCGGGACCTGTGACTGATCTCGTCGAACTAATCTCCGGCCTCAACGTCAAAGTCGGTCGTTATGGTATCGGACGGTTCAGCAGCCTGGAGCATCTAGAAGGTGGCGAGAAGGTACTTGAGGTCCGCGAGGCTCCTGCGGCGGCACTCATCCTTGAAGCTTTCGCTCAGCTCGCGTCAGCGACGGTCGAGGCGGAGACCCTCCGTTGGATGCGCACTCTGGGCGAAGCTTTGATTATGGAGGCCGTAGAGGGGCGATGGTTCCGCACTCTCCGAAAGGCATTGCAGTCCTTCCTCGAAGTGAGTGCTGAGCGCGTCAGTGGGGACGTCCGGTTTACTCTTCGCAACGGGGGATTTGAACTCGCGGGGTTAAAAGCCGCATCACCGCTATACATTCGTGATCGGGAGCAATGGGAGTACCGAAAAGCTGCTGCGGCGAGGTCTGTTACAACGAGTCGGTTCGACGGCTCTTCCATCTCGACTGAGCAAGGGCGCGGAAATGGTCTTGGTCGGCGTGTCGAACGGCTCGACGCCGGCTTGGAGCATCTCCCCAACGGCGACAAGGCGTTGCAGGTTCGCGACCGCCTGCCGGGTGATGCTGCTGCACACCGTTTGTCACCCGAAAACCGCTTGCCTGCCCCGCCGGATGATCCGAACTCGACAACTTCGCTCGACTGATCGGCCAAGCAAGCCTTCGCCGGCCACGACATGAGCGGCATGATCCACCCCTGGCGCCGGGACGTGCGCACCGTGACCGCCACCGATCCTGGCGCTAACCGAAGATATGGGTCGCGCCCCGTGGACTGGTGTCAATAATGCGGCGATTCGCCTGAGACTCTGCGGCTTTCCGCAATGCCGTGATGCGTCGAGAGGGTAACGGGACTGGGCGGCGGAACTTCTTCGTGGAGTTGATTGTCGCCAGGCTGGTTTCTGCGGAGTTGCGCAGCGTGCGCCACCGCGGGCATCGTTGTGCGGGTCCATTCGTTAGCCGTAACCTCGAAGCATGAGTGGGCCCGGCGACCGTGCTCCCGGCATCGACGCAGGTCACCTCAGCGAGATCGGTGAGATGGAGCTGCGGGTGAGGGCGCTGGAAAGCGTGCTCGTCGACAAGGGGTATGTCGACCAGGCGGCACTAGACGAGCTCATTGACACCTATGAGACACGCATTGGTCCTCGCAACGGTGCGCGTGTGGTCGCTCGGGCGTGGGTTGATGCGAGCTATCGCGACTGGCTGCTGAGCGACGCCACTGCCGCGATCGCGTGGCTGGGCTATACCGGCCGGCAGAGCGAGCACATGATCGCAGTGGAGAACACGCCTCAGCGACACAATCTGGTGGTCTGCACGCTGTGCAGCTGCTATCCATGGGCGGTGCTGGGCCTGCCCCCCACGCGGGACAAGAGCGCGCCATACCGGTCGCGTGCGGTACGTGATCCGCGTGGTGTGCTGGCCGAGTTCGGGGTGACCCTGCCGCCAGACACAGACATCCGTGTCTGGGATTCGACGGCCGAAGTCCGTTATCTTGTGGTGCCCATGCGACCGGCCGGAAGCGAAGAGTTCGACGAAGATGCGCTTGCCGCGTTGGTGACACGCGATTCGATGATCGGCACCGGTCTATCCCGCAGGCCGGAGGCCATCGACGCATGAGTAGCGACGATTACGTCACGCATGCCGATCTGGGCGGCCAACTGGGACACGGTCCGATCAAATTCGAGTCCGAGTGCAAAGCGTGGCACGCGGCTTGGGAGCCGCGTGTGTTCGCGCTTCAGCTGTCCGATGGGCGCCGCTGGGGCCTGGAACCTCGACATGACACGTGCCGCGCGCGAAACCCTGCCGGACTACGACCAACGCAGCTACTACGAAATCTGGTTCGGTGCGCTGCTCAAGCAGCTTGAGGAGCGCGGGTTGGTCTCCGCCGACGAAGTGGCCGCCGGCCGGTCGCTGCACCCGCCGCTTGCGTTGCCCCGCGTCGTGCACGCACGCGATGTGCCGACGCTGCAGGCCCACGGCGCGCCCACCGAGCGGCTCACAACCAAGGGGCCGCGGTTCGCCGTCGGTCAGCGCGTGCGCACGATTACCGGGCCCACCTCGCATCACACTCGCCTACCCAGGTATGCGCAGGGCAAGCCGGCGGTGATTGAACGCATGCATGGGATGCACGTCTTCGCCGATGCGAATGCCAGTGGTCACGGAGAACAGCCGCAGTGGCTCTACACGGTGGTGTTCCGCGGCACCCAGCTGTGGCCGGACGCTGAGCCGGGCCTGACGGTGTCGATCGACGCATGGGAACCGTACTTGGAATCAGCATGAATCAGCCCGCATGGTTTCGCGGGGCCGCCGGCGGCGACGAGCCGGTATTCGCAGAGCCTTGGGAGGCAAGGGCTTTCGCGATGGTAGTTTCGTTGCACGAGCGCGGCTTATACACCTGGGCCGAGTGGGCCGACGCACTGGCCACCCGTATCAAGGCGGCGCAGGCAGCTGGTGACCCCGACATCGGCGATACCTACTACCGCCATTGGCTTGGTGCACTCGAAGACCTGTTGGCGCGCAAAGGCATCGGCTCGGCCGAGACCACGCGCTGGCGTGATGCGTGGCAACACGCGGCGAACCGCACACCGCATGGCAAGCCGATCGAACTACAAACCGACGACTTTGACGCAGGACATGACACTGGTGACTGTCGCGATAATCGATGATTCCAGCTGTCGCTGGATACAGCCGTCCAGGTGGCGCCCTTCAACGAATTTCGCCGTCTCTTCGACGCACTACTGCTGACCACCCGCCACACCATCACGACCCTGCTGGCCTGGTCACGATGGCGAAGACGACACCAATACCGAGCCCGCGAAAGCCACTACCGACGACGCCAACACCAATGACCACGAACTACGGCTGCAGTACTAGCCGGGGAACGGTTGATCGCCTGCCGCAACGCCGCGCTGGCGGCCGAGCGAACCGCAAACGCGACGAGCTGCTGGCCGCCACCGAGGCATTGTTCCGCCATCGCCAAGCGGGTGGCCCGGGGCACCCTGGCGGGGGCCGCCCGCATCGGGGAAGCCGTCGGCAAAGTCACCGATAAATACAAGGTGGGCAAGGACTTCCACCACCAGATCACCGACACCAGCTTCATCTTCGAACACGACCACGCCGCCATTGCCGCGGAGACCGCTCTGGATGGCATCTGCGTGCTGCGCACCAGCGTGTCCACCGCCGAGCTGGACGCCGCCGGGGTCGTCACCGGGTATAAAAACCTGGCCCACCTCGAACGCGACTTCAGCATCATCAAAACCGACGACCTACAATTGCACCCCATCCACCACCGGCTCACCGAGCGGGTCAAAGCCCACGTGCTGATCTGCCTGCTGGCCTGCTATTTGACCTGGCACCTACGCATATAGCCTGGGCACCGCTGACTTTCACCGACGGACACCCACCTCACCGAGACAACCCCGTCGCACCCGCACAACGCTCAGGCCACGCCCAAGCCAAAGCCTCCTGCCACCAAGCCCCCGACGGCACCCCCCGCTGCGCAGCTTCCGCGGCCTGCTCAACCACCTAGCCACGCTGACCTGACTTAGGACACTTTCCGGCTCGGATTTCGGTGGGACCGCTGTGGCCTGCGGCTTTGTTCGACGGTAGGTCGAAATTTGCGCACTAATCGGGGCTCGTAGGGTGCAGCGGTGTGGCTTATGTGCGCACCGTGAAGACCGCTTCGGGGGCGATCGCGGTTCAGATTGTGTGGTCCTCGCGGCGGGGGTCACGCAGGATCGAGCATGTTGGATCAGCTCATGACGATGCGCAGGTGGAGGCGCTTAAGGCCGCGGCTCAGCAGCGGATCGTGGACGGCCAGGGTGAGTTGGACCTGGGTTTGGACCTGGCCGAAACGGCAGCGCGCCATTGGAAATCATCGGCTCACGGGCGGGATGTCTGTGGGATGCCCTGTGCTCAACCTATGAGGTGCTCGGCCTGGATCGTGCCGCCGGTGGTGATGCAGTGTTCCGGGATCTGGTGCTGGCCCGCATCATTGAGCCCACCAGCAAGGTCGACTCGTTGCGGGTGCTGGCCGAGACCGGTATCGACACGGTCACCTACCGGACGCTGACCCGGCGACTGCCGCGCTACGCGAAAGCCTCGTTTCGTGGCGCGTTGTCGACGGCCTGCACCCGTCATGCCGAGCTGGGACCGGCGTCGCTGGTGCTCTACGACGTGACCACGCTGTACTTCGAGACCGACACCGCCGATGGATTCCGCGAGCCCGGGTTTTCCAAGGAACGTCGCCTGGAACCGCAGATCACCGTTGGGCTGCTCACCGACGCCACCGGTTTCCCGCTGGCAGTGGGCGCGTTCAAGGGCAACGAGCCAGAGACCGACACGATGCTACCGGTCATCAATGCCTTCAAGACAGCCCACCAGCTGTCCGATGTGACCGTGGTGGCCGATGCCGGGATGATCTCTGAGGCCAACCAGAAGGCCATCACCGCAGCCGGGCTGTCGTTCATCCTGGGCACCCGTATCCCCTACGTGCCACAGGTCATCAGCGAATGGCGTGACAAGCACCCTGGTCAAGAAATCCCTGATGGACAGGTGTTCACCCAGCCGTGGCCTGCCACCGCCGCCGAGAAGACCCGCGGTATCCCCGATCGGGTGATCTACTACCAGTACCGCCACGACCGTGCCCGGCGCACGTTGCGGGGGATCGATGAGCAGGTCGCCAAAGCCGAGAAAGCTGTCGCCGGCAAGGTCTCGGTCAAGCGCAACCGGTTCATCAAACTCACCGGAGCCGACAAGAGCATTAACCGTGACCTGGAGGCCAAAGCCCGGGCGTTGGCGGGGATCAAGGGCTACACCACCAACCTCACCAGCCAGACCCCGGAGTTTGTCATCGGCGCCTACCACCATCTGTGGCGCATCGAGAAGAGCTTCCGGATGTCCAAGCACGACCTGCAGGCCCGGCCGATCTACCACCACAAACGCGAGTCGATCGAGGCGCACCTGAGCATCGTGTTTGCCGCTCTGGCGGTCAGCCACTGGATCGAACGTCAAACTGGTTGGAGTATCAAGAGATTCGTTCAAGCACTACGCCGCTACCGCACCGTAACCATTCGCGCCGGCAACCACGCCCTCACCGCTGCAGACCCGCTACCCGCCGAAATCCAAGACATCCTCGCCACGATAACTGCGGCCGCCGAGAAGCCCAGCAGCTCCGGTGACAGCGATACGGCCGCCGAAGGTGCGCACTAAATTGTCCTAACTCGGGTTTCACCGACGGACACCCACCTCACCGAGACAACCCCGTCGCACCCGCACAACGCTCAGGCCACGCCCAAGCCAAAGCCTCCTGCCACCAAGCCCCCGACGGCACCCCCCGCTGCGCAGCTTCCGCGGCCTGCTCAACCACCTAGCCACGCTGACCCGCAACGGCATTCGCTACCACGGCACGTCACCACGGCGCCCACACTCGCCGAACCCATCCTCGAACAGCGCCGCGCTTTTGAACTCATCGGCAGCCCCATCCCCCTGAAGACCGCGTAGCCAGAACCACCAACCAGCCAAACCAAGAGAACCCCAAGTCAGCCAGCGTTTCCCTGACCAAGATCACCCGTAACCACGGACTAATCAATGCACTCTAAAAACCTGCGAGCGAGGGCCGGTTAACAGATAGTTGGTTGATTGACCAGGGTATTTTTCCAGTGCGGGACAGGGAAATCAGCGAAGGCGGTGATGTCGGCGGCGGCGTCGCGCAGCATGGACTCGACCTTGGGTAGTTGACGGCCGAGCAGCTTGCAATGGTGTCGAGCTGGTCGCGCACATGGGCGGCGTCTGGCTGGGCGAAGATGGTGCAAATGGGCTTTAATGACTGCTGCGATACTATCCATTTGTGAGATTTCAGACTCCCTTACTCGGCATTGTTTTGCTTGAGTGTGCTGTTGCGGCCAAGCATTGTCGAAAAGGAATTTTTCTAAACAATTTGATGCCAGGCCGTAACTAATCGCACAGTTAAGCGTCAAAATGCCGACCCCGATCCGCCGCCGGCAAGCGCGGTAACGCGAGTCACGCCATCCCACCGATCACCACCACCAGGGGGAATTCGAATTGCACGGTCTCGCTCAAGATGATGAGGGATGAACGTCTCGTACCTTAGCACGGATATTCTTATCTGCCCCTCCTGGCCGTACTCAACGCCGCGATGTGGGTCATTAACCGATACCGTTTTCAGATAGGCCATGGGACAGGCGCCGCGATGGCTGGACGGCATGCTGAAGCTACACCGGTATTCGTCCAAGGCTGCACGCGGCCGCTGCACACCGATGCCCATCAGGGCGTTTCCGTACCACCCAACGATTCGAGCCTCGGGGAAGTGGACCTCTTCCCAGCGCCTCAACTCCTCGTCGACGACCGGGGTCGCTGACCATATAATGCCCTTTACCGACTTGCGGATCAGGTCACGTATCTCCTGGTCGCGAATCATCGCGCGGAGCAGTGGGGGAATTGTGATGAGCGCGGCTACTTCATCTCCTTCGAGCGCCCATTTTGCCTGCTGCAAAACATGGGAGACATATGCTTCGATTTCGTCTTTTCTGCTTGCTTTTTCCAGTTTTCGCACCCAGCGTGGGTCCATATCGACCATGTGACATAGGAAACCTCGAATCTGCGCGAGGCGCGGGACGACCCTGCCTACACCGTGCGGACCAGTTGCACCGACGTAAAGCCACGATTGTTTGTGTTCGACACCGCTGCATACACGCTGGTTGCGATTTGATCCCGGAAAGCCATGTTCGTCGAGTAACTCGCTGACTCGCTCGACATTCTCGAACTTTTCTGGGCCCGCGGCGACGCGCGTCGGGGCCCCTGTTGTGCCGCCGGTTTCAAAAACAGAATAGTGTCCTGGAAATCCCTTTGGAACGAGCTTTGCTGTCGGAGTCGTGCGCCAAAGGGGCACGACGACGGGAAAACGGCTGAGATCGTCGAATGTCCGTATGTCCCTGAGCGGATCAAATGGCAGCGACTTTGAAAGCTCAAGCCAGAACTCGGATCCCGTCTCCGGAGAAAAATGCCATCTCACAATATTCCGTACGTGCTCGTCTAAATTATCCGAATATTGCCGATGAAATGTGATCATAAATTACTCGCTACAGGGACGCAAAAAATCATGCCTGGCATAAACTACTGTCGGCGAATGAATAGTTGACAGCGCTGAAACTGCTCAAGAATGTAAGGCTCAATGCGATCGTCAGCACTGGACTCCAAAGCGTCAGCTCTTCCGTCGTCATCTGAGGGACCCTGTCGAGGGTACGACGAAGGGCTGCCGAATCGAGGTACTCGCACGCTTTCGCCTCAGAGCCGCGCAGAGTGTCCTGGAGCAGCGTGGTAAAGCGGCCAGGATTCGTACCGCCGAACGGCGGCGCGAAGAACGGGCGTTTGAGGTTGCCATAGTTTCCTGCCGGAATGAGCCGCTTGACGGCTTCGCGCAGCACGTACTTGGATTTCACATCGCGGATTTTCAGGTCATCCGGCAGCCCAAACGCGTACTCCGCCACCGAGGGATCGAGGTATGGATTGCGTGCTTCGACGGAATTGGCCATGTCCATCTTGTCGTCGAAGGCTCCGAGCATGTAGTGCAGAAAGATCGACTTATTCCAGAGATAGGAGCTGTGGCGCAGACCTGCACCAACTTTCGGCTTCACGAGTGGGAAATTATTCAAAAATATTCGATAGGGGTCACACGTGTCGAACTGTGCCATAAACGCTGGAGCGGACAGCGACCTGAGTCGTATCGCGGTGGCGGCCCGCGCTGAAAGCCACGTCGGCACGAATCCAAACGTGCGCTGGATGGCGCTTATGTCGGCCATTTCGCCAACCGGGAGATGAAGGCCACGGGAGGTCTCGTGAACTGAACTCACGTCGGCGAGACTGCGCCCATTCGGCGTACTCCGCAGATTGTGAAAATCACTGATGAAGTGCGCATAGCCGGCAAGGATCTCGTCAGCACCCTGGCCGCTGAGCACGACTTTGATGTTCCGCTCGCGCACGCGCCGGCTGAGCAGGTATTTGGCGACAATATGGCCGTTGTGCGAGGGCATTTCCGCGTGCCAGATGGCGGTACGGAAATAGTCTGCAATGTTGTCGCGGTTCAGGCGAACCGTATCAATATCCCCGCCGAAATGCTTCACCAACGCGGTGGCATCGGCTTCCTCGTTGTACGCCGTATCGTCAAAACAGGCGGTGAAGGCTTGCGGAGGGCGGGAATTGTGCTGGCACGCAAGCGCGTAGGCAGCGGCTGAATCAATTCCGCCGCTGAGGTAGATGCCCACCGGCACGTCGGCGATTAGTCGAAGGCGCACTGATTCCGACAGACGCGATTCGAACTCTTTGATAGCTTCGCTTTCATCGAGCGGCTCGGTTACCGAGTCTACGTCATGATCCCAATAGGGGATCAGACGGATATTGCCGTTTCGAACAAGCAGGTAATGGCCGGGAGGAATCTGCCGGACATACGAGAAGAACGTGCGGTCCGGGTCCTGAGATACGTGCAGATATTGATAAACGGACTCACTATCCAGATCGGCCGGAACGCCGAGTGCGAAGAGCGCCTTCGCTTCAGAGGCGATAAATAGCTTACCGTCGAAGATTGCATAGCACAGCGGCTTGATGCCAAACCGATCGCGACCGGCGACAAGCTCACGGTTGTTGTGATCCCAAAGGACGAATGCGTATTCGCCGTTGAGCCAGTGAGCGGCCGACGTGCCCCGATCTTCGTAGAGGTGCAGTAGGATTTCGCTGTCGGATTTGGTCTTGAACTTGTGTCCAGCGCGCTCAAGGTCGCGACGGATGTCTTTAAAACCGTAGAATTCGCCGTTCACCACGGCCCACACAGACCGATCCTCGTTCGGAATAGGTTGGTCGCCGGTGACCAGGTCGATGATGCTGAGCCTGGTATGTGCGAGCGTGACGCGACCGTTGGGGGAAGTCCAGGCGCCCTGACCGTCAGGACCGCGATGAACCAGTGTAGCCATGCCAACGTCGAGGCTGGGCACTGTTGCCGTGGGGTCAAGCGCCATGCAGGCGACTATGCCGCACATGTGAGACCCTCCTTGATCATGCGAAGCCGCATTGCATCGCGCTTCGAGGTCTTGTCCGCCCCCCAAGCCGATCCGGCTTGCCAGCTATTCGCCACCGGTTACCTCGATGGTTTGCCCTGATACAAATGCTGCGTCGTCAGATGCCAGGAACGCGATTACCTTAGCTTGATCGTCGGGAGTTGCGAACCGCCGCAAGGGAATTGCGTCGACCATTGACTGGACTTCCGACTCGGACCGCGAATCCAACAGCCGTTCTCTCATTCGCTTCGTTATGGTTACACCGGGCGCGGTGGCGTTACAGGTTATGCCGAACGGGCCGAGTTCTATGGCAAGCTTCCGGGTCATCGCGGTAATCGCGGCCTTGCAGGATGTGTACGCCGCGTTAGTTCTGGGGCTTATGCCTCGCGCAACGATTGAAGAAAGATTCACTATTCTGCCTGAGCCCTGACGCTTCATGTGGGGGATCATCGCGTGGCAGCAAAGGAATGTGCCGCGAAGGTTGACCGAAAGGACGCGTTCCCATTCATCGAGCGTCATGCTATCCAAGCTGGCCCCGCTGTTAGGGATTACCGTGCTGCCGCCGACACTATTGACGAGAATATCGGCTCGCTGAAATTCCCCCACGACGAAATTGGCAAGGCGCTCGACGGCTTGCGCATCAAGTACGTCCGCCTCGAAGGTAGTACATGAGCCGCCATCCGCGCGGATGCTCAACTCGAGCTCGCGCAGGCTTTGCGGCTCGATGTCTACTGCTATCACTTTGGCGCCTTCCTTTGCGAGCAGTACCGCTGTCGCCCTACCGATCCCATTGGCTCCGCCGGTAATGACAGCGACACGATCAGCAAAACGCATCGACGTCAACTCCGTAAGCATCGGGGCTCACGAGAGCTTGTTCCAGCGTTGTCGCGGCCGCCCTGCCCTCTAAGATGTTCAGCGTTGTGTTCGCGAGCGGCATTGCCACCCCGACTCTCTCAGCGAGAGCGCAACATCCGCGGACGGAGTTAATTCCTTCAGGCACCTCCGGCATGTGGGCAACAATTTCGCACAAGGCATTATTGCGGCCGAGCTCGATGCCAAGACGATAGTTCAGCGAGTGCGGGCTCGTGGAGGTGAGAAAGAGATCGCCTATGCCTGCCAAACCATAGAACGTATTGTCACGAGCGCCGAGCGCAATTCCCAGCGCAGTGATTTCTGCAAGTCCGCGCGTGAGGACAAGCGAGCGAGTGTTCGAGGGCCAATCCAGTCCTGATGCGATACCCATTGCGACAGCGATGGCGTTTTTGAAGACGCCTGCGAACTCGACACCGATGAGATCATCGTTGGCATAGACCTTTAGGCGCGGGCGGTGCAGGGCCACCGCACCTAGCTTTACGACGTCTGGCTGGTTGGACGCTATGACGATGGCGGTCAGCTGCCCGTCCATAATATCGGGTGTCATGTTAGGTCCGGAGATCGCGCCGACGGCCTCCGTTTGCAGTTCTTCGGCAAGAACCTCAGACATTCGTTTGAGTCCAGTAAGCTCAATCCCCTTCGTAGCGGAAAGAGCTGGTGGCGGGTCGGGTACAGCTTGTTTGAGAATTGTGCAGGTATGCCGAAATTCACTGGAGGGGACCGCGACAATCACAAGAGAAGCTCCGCGCAGCGCCTCCTCGAGCGAATGTGTGGCGACAAGGTGTTGAGAGAGTTGACGATTCGCGAAATGTTTAGGGTGCGAGCGACGGCTCGAAATCTCGCATGCCGCGTCAGCCATGCGACACCACAGGATGCATTGACGATCGCCACGCGCGACTGTTTCCGCGAGTGCGATGCCCATAGAGCCGTCGCCCAGGATGGCGACGCGATTCACAGGGGGCGTACCCATGCGTGGCATTTACAGAACCTGAAGAGCGCGCAGCATCGGCTGCTGCTTCAGCCCAGTCTCGAGGTATTCGGCTATATCGTCGGAATCGCTGACCACACCAGCACCAGTGAACACATACGCGCGACTGCGGTTGACCACACCACAGCGGATTGCAACTCGGAACTCAGCATCGCCGCGCATATCGAGCCAGCCCACTGGGCCGCTGTACCAGCCGCGGTTCCCGTATTCGTGCTTCACGATCCACTCCCGCGCCGCATGACCGGGCACGCCGCCGACGGCGGGCGTCGGGTGCAGTGCCTCAAGTAGATCCGCGACATGGGTCGTAGGCCGTACAGTTGCTTCGAATGGCGTGTTGATATGCAGAATGTTCCGCAAGACCACCACTTCGGGAGCAGCGGCCACTTTTACCGCAGTACACAATGGAGCGAGGGCATCACGGATCGCCGTCACTACGAATTCATGTTCTGCGCGGTCTTTCGAACTGGCAAGTAATTGTGCAGAGCGCGCCGCGTGTGTTTCCCCAGGGGACCAGCGAGAGCATGTGCCAGCCAACGCTTGTGTTGTCAGCATTGAGCCCGATTTAACGAACAGTGATTCAGGCGAGGCGCCGACAAAGGTAGACTCAGCCCGGCGAAATGCGAAGTGGGTGCAGTTCTTCTCCATCATTAGGCGATCGAGAACATCGATATCGCTTACAGGGCTGGGCAGGATAACGTCGCAACGACGTGCAGCGACGATCTTGAGGAACTCCCCACTGCCGATGGCCGCGCGGATTTTCGAGAGGTGTGCTTTCCATTGCTCTATCGGCATCTGGTGGATATCGGTTTCGCTGACGGCAAACACTTGGTCGGGCGGCACACTGCTAGACGATCGGCTACTCTCGGCAACATCGGAAATGTCATCGAATTCGGCAAGAACTCTGTTAAGCCAGTTCGGATTTTCGAGATCCGGGCAGAGAGCAAGTGTGAGGAAACACTGGCCGCCGCGGCGTCCGTATGTCCAACGAGGTAAGGTAAACGCACCATCGCCGAACTCAACCCAAGGTCCGCCGTGATCTTCTTCGGCAGCAAACGCCAGGCCACCGAAAAGACGGGGCGAGTAATCGCAGGCGTCCGGGTGTTGGACCACCCGCACTCTTTTCCACAGCGCCTCCGATTGCTCGCGAAGCCGCTTGAGGCGGTGCGCTCCGCTCACAGCGATGTAGTGCGTTACACCGCCGCCCGCGCAGTCCACACCCGAGGGAGGATTGTTCCAAGCGAAGCTAAACGCACGCGGCATCACGTTAAGGAAGGTCGTAACAGGAATCGAGGGTGCAGGTACCGTGACGTGCGTAATTTGCGAGGGGTTTACGCTGTCAAGCAATGCACGCTCGACGAACTTGCGGATCGCGAGACGCTGGTCAAGCAACGTTGGCCGGTAGGCCGCAGAAATGTTCGCGGTGCGACTGCGATGATCAGGTTGTATGCTGGCGGTCGCTCGATCCGGGGCAGCCAAATTGGGTGCATCAACGGTTGCATCGTCCATAGGCGAGAATTACACCACAGCGATCCCTCTGTGTGCCGGTTTGGTTGAATGCGATCTGGATGATGGTGCTGAGCTGTTGCATCACGACGGCGGATTTGGCCAGAACCCGTGGCGGCCGACATTGGCGATCGCGGACCACAGCGGCGGCATGGTGGCCAGCACGACTGCGCATGGCGGGGCGACGATCGTGAACGTCATCGCCGTAGCAGTGCCTGCCGCAGCGAATCGCCAGCCAGCAGCGGGATCACAAACACCGCGGGTGACGGCGACCATGCCGATCGAGTAGCGTTGCTCGACCATCTCAATGAACAGCTCGGTGCGGGCCCACCGAGTCGGCGGAGCGATACTCCACCCAAATCCGCAGTACCCCGTGCCATTCAATGTCCCCGCGAACACCTCGTCCTCCCCGCGAACACCTCGTCGCCGACCATCATGTTCACCGGCAACGGTTCACCGGTGATGATGGCCTGATCGACATCGCTGGCGCCGGAAAGCACGATGGCATCGGCGGCGATGCGCTCGCGTTGTCGCACGACCACCACATCGCCGGCCTCCAGGGCTGGCGGCCTTGACCGCCTGCTTACCACCGTCGCCCGCACCCGGCTTGCGGTGTGGGGTGCCAGATCGAGCAGGCCATGCACGGACTCCTCGGTGCGGGCAGTTGCCCGCGCTTCGAGTTCGCCGAAGGTAGCGAATATGATCTCAGCCCGGGCGCGCCGACTTCCAGCCGCCGGGTGCGTAGCAAACCAGATACAGCGCCCGCCACGCTCACGGCGGTCCACAGGAGAGCTGCGTCAGCAGTCCGGTCACAAATAGCGCCAAAGACAGTTGGGCGACGTGGGTTCAGCCAGCGTTTCCCTGACTCAGATCACCCGTAACTTCGGACTAATCAATGCACTCTAAAACTGGAAGAGCCGGCAAATCACCAGAGATCCTGACCCGCCCCGGATTTCTTTCACCGCAACGCCGCCTTAAGCTTCTAATGCAAGTTTGAGTTGCTCGCCATAGATACTGAGCGATCCGGTGGTCATCATCTCATTATGTGTGCAGTCGACCGAGTACACGGTAATGTCGCCAGCAACGTACGGTCGCCAACTTTGTAGAGGGGATGAATCGTTCTCATTTCCACTTCGTGCAGCGGAGAATATGACCATATCGCCATCAAACACATCAGGCACGTGTTCCAGGTGATAGAACTGGTCAGCATGAGCACTTTGAACCATGAACTCCAAGAGCTGTCTGGGCGGAGGAACAAACTCCTCGACTTCTCGTTGTTGATGAATTAACTCCTCCGCCTGCCGGTAGGTAAGAGGCCCCGACTGTTCGGGAATATCTATACCATGAGATCGCAACAAGAGGTCCAGGATTTTACCCTCCATTTGACTCTCGTCTAAAGCTTGATCTTTTGCGATGCCCCCGGTGGTGCTGGGCGCAGGATCTAGCAATACAAGGCGTTGGACTACACATCCGCGTCGGCGAAGCTCAATGGCGAGCTCGTGGGCTACGAGGCCACCAAAAGACCAGCCGAGAAGCTTGTAGGGCCCGACAGGATAAACGGCTTGAAGTCGATCCGCATAGTTTTTCGCCATGTCCCGAATCGATCCGGGTTCAGCTTCGCCATTCTGCGGGATTTGGTTAATTCCGATAATCGGGCAATCCAAATAATTGCCCAGACCCCAATATGAATAGCTAAGCCCGGTACCTTCATGAATACAGCACAGCGGAACACCCGTACCCTCCTTGAAGACCACAACAGGGACCACTTCCACCGCGCTGTCATCTCTGCCCAACTGCTGGCTCAGGCTTCTAACGGACGGCGCGTGGAACACGGTGCGCACCGCAAGGTGGATATCAAAGGCGGTGTTGATCGCGGCGATCACCCGCATCGCCGACAGTGAATTCCCACCCAAATCGAAAAACGACTCGTCGACCCCGACCCGCTCGACACCGAGCACCCGGGCGTAGATGCCGGCCAGGATCTCCTCGGTGGCGCTGGCCGGGGCGCGGTACCGATCAGCATCCTGGTATTCGGGTGCCGGCAGGGCCCGGGTGTCGAGTTTGCCGTTGGGTGTCAACGGCAGCGCGTCGATCACCACCACCGCCGCCGGCACCATGTAGGCCGGCAGCCGCTGCGCCAGCTGGGCGCGTATCTCGGCCGGGTCCGCTGTCCCGGTCACATAACCCACCAGGCGCTTATCGCCGGGACGGTCCTCGCGGGCGATCACCACCGCCTGCTGCACCCCGTCCAGCCCGGCCAACACCGCCCGCACCTCACCGAGCTCGATGCGATACCCGCGGATCTTGACCTGCTCATCGGCGCGCCCCAGATACCGCAGCTGCCCATCGGCGCCCCAACACACCAGATCCCCGCTGCGATACATCCGTTGTCCCGGCGCTCCCGCGCCGCCGAACGGACACGCCACAAACCGCGACCCGGTCAACCCGGCCCGCCGCCAATACCCACACCCCACCCCGGCACCGGCCACATACAACTCCCCGACCACCCCCGCCGGCACCGCCCGCAACCAGCCATCCAACACAAACAACGCCGCCCCCGCCACCGGCGAGCCGATCGGCGCCACCCCCGACCCCGCTGTCAACGGCGCACTCCTACACGCACACACTGTGGTCTCGGTGGGGCCGTAGGCGTTGATCATCACCCGCCCCGGCGCCCACCGATCCACCACCTCGGCCGGGCAGGCCTCACCGACCACCAGCAACGCCACCGACCCCAACCCCTGCGGTGATAACACCCCCACCGCCGACGGGGTCTGGCCTAAGACGCTGACCTGTTCAGTGACCAATAGGGCGTGGAAGTCTTCCGGTGAGCCGGCCACCACTTCGGGCACCACCACCAGCCGCCCACCATGCAACAGCGCACCCCAAATCTCTTCAACTGAGGCGTCGAAGGCATACGAATGACACTGCGCCCACACCTGCCCCGGCAGGTGGGTATCCAGCGACTCCAGCAGTTGGGTGACGTTGTGGTGGGTGACCGCCACCCCCTTGGGCACCCCGGTGGTGCCCGAGGTGTAGATGAGGTAAGCGATGTCCTCGGGGGCCGGCCCCGGCAATGCCGTGCACGGGTAGCCGGGGATGCGGGGGTCTTCGACCTCGATGACCAGCAGGTCACACCCGCCCAGCCGCGGGCGCAACCCGGTGGTGGTGATCGCGGCGATCGGCGCGGCATCATCGAGCATGAAGGCGATCCGCGCCGCCGGCAGCGCCGGGTCGATCGGCAAATAGGCCGCCCCGGTCTTCAGCACCGCCAAAATCGCCACGATCGCCTCGGCGGAACGGCAAAACAGCAGCGCCACACACCCACCCGGGCCCGCACCCTGGCCGGCCAACAGGTGCGCCAACCGGTTAGCGGCCTCCTCAACCTCCCGGTACGTCATTGAGCGGGGTTCGAAGGTCAGCGCCACCGCCTCCGGTGTGCGCGCCACCTGCGCGGCGAACAACACCGGAATCGACACCGGCGTGGTCGCCGGCCGGGTCAACACCGCCCGATTACCCCACCCATCCAGGCGGGCCTGCTCACCGGCATCAAGCAGATCGATCGACGACAACGGCCGCCCCGGATCGGCGGTGACCGCCACCACCACCCGCCGCCACCACTCGATCAGCGTTTCGATGCTGGCCGCGTCGAACACGTCGGTGCGAAACTCCACCGCCCCGCCAATCCCGGCCGGCTCACCGGCCTCGCTCCAGCGCTCCCCCAGAGAAAACGTCAGGTCCATGCGGGCGCTGTGGGTGCCCACCGGCAGCGGCGTAACCTGCAGATCACCCAAGGCCAGCCCGGCCGCGGGGTCGTTATCCTGCCCGGGAAGGTTCTGCCAGGCCAACACCACCTGCACCAGCGGGTGATGAGTCAGAGATCGGGCCGGGTTGAGCCGCTCCACCAGCACCTCAAAAGGCACATCCTGGTGCTCGTAGGCGGCCAGGCTGCGCCGTCGCACCTGGGCCAGCAACTCAGCGACACTGGGATCCCCGGCCAGATCGACCCGCAACACCAAGGTGTTGACGAAACACCCCACCAGCTCATCCAGCGCAGGGTCGCCGCGCCCCGCGACCGGGAACCCCACCGCCACCTCGCTGCTGGCACTAATCTTCGACAGCAGCACCGCCAGGGCGGCCTGGATCACCATGAAACTGGTCGCGTTGTGCTCACGAGCCACCCGAGCAACCCGCTGCTGCAGCCCCGCCGGCCACTCCAGCGCCACCCTGGCGCCGCGGTAATCGGCAACCAGCGGATAGGGCCGATCGGTGGGCAGCGCCAGCCGCTCGGGCATCCCGGCCAGCACATCCTCCCAGTAGGCCAGCTGCGCGGCGATCGAGCTATCGCTATCGGCTCGAGATCACCCAGCTGCGCGCGCTGCCACAGCGTGTAATCGACATACTGCACCGCCAATCGGCGCCCAGCCGGGGGCGCGCCCGGCGCACCGGCTGGCATAGGCCACCCCCAGATCACCCACCAGCGGGGTGATCGACCAGCCGTCGGCGGCGATATGGTGCACCACCGCCATCAGCACATGTTCATCCTCGGCGAGCCGGAAAAGCCGTGCCCGCAACGGGATCTCGGTCCCCAGGTCAAAACTGTGACGCGCCGCGGCGTCGATGGCCTCACCCAGCCGACTTGCCGACCAGCCGGTGGCATCAACGACCTGCCAGCCGAAGTCGGCCCGCTCAACAGGGATAACCAGCTGCCGGGGTATCCCCTCGGGCGCCGCAAACAGCGTGCGCAGGCTCTCATGGCGGCCCACCACATCGGCCAGCGCCGCACCCAACACCTCGGCATCAAAACACCCGCCCAGCCGCAACGCCACCGCCATGTTGTAGACCGGTGAGGGCCCCAGCAACTGGTCAAGAAACCACAACCGGCTCTGGGCAAACGACAACGGAACCACCGCGGGCCGCTCACCGGCCACCAACGGCTCCAGCCGACCCCCATCCCCACCGATCCGGGGCGCCAACTGGGCAACCGTGGGCGCCTCGAACACGGCGCGCACCGCAAGGCCGGCACCCAGGCCGGTGTTGACCGCGGCGACCACCCGCATCGCCAACAGCGAATCCCCACCCAAATCGAAAAACGAGTCGTCGACCCCGACCCGCTCGACACCGAGCACCCGGGCGTAGATGCCGGCCAAGATCTCCTCGGTGGCGCTGGCCGGGGCCCGGTACCGATCGGCACCCTGGTATTCGGGCGCCGGCAGGGCCCGGGTGTCGAGTTTGCCGTTGGGTGTCAACGGCAGCGCGTCGATCACCACCACCGCCGCCGGCACCATATAGGCCGGCAGCCGCTGCGCCAGCGCGCTACGCACCCCGGCCGGGTCCGCTGTCCCGGTCACATAACCCACCAGGCGCTTATCGCCGGGACGGTCCTCGCGGGCGATCACCACCGCCTGCCCCACCCCGTCCAGCCCGGCCAACACCGCGCGCACCTCACCGCACTCGATGCGATACCCGCGGATCTTGACCTGCTCATCGGCGCGCCCCACAATACCGCAGCTGCCCATCAGCACCCCAACACACCAGATCCCCGCTGCGATACATACGTTGTCCCGGCGCTCCCGCGCCGCCGAACGGACACGCCACAAACCGCGACCCGGTCAACGCCGACCGCCGCCAATACCCGCACCCCACCCCGGCACCGGCCACATACAACTCCCCAACCACCCCCACCGACACCGGCCGCAACCACCCATCCAGCACAAACAACGCCGCCCCCGCCACCGGCGAACCGATCGGCGCCACCCCCGACCCCGCTGTCAACGGCGCACTCCTACACGCACACACCGTGGTCTCGGTCGGGCCGTAGGCGTTGATCATCACCCGCCCGGGCGCCCACCGATCCACCAGCTCGGCCGGACAGGCCTCACCGCCCACCACCAACGCCACCGATCCCAACCCCTGCGGTGATAACACCCCCACCGCCGACGGGGTCTGGCCTAAGACGCTGACCTGTTCAGTAACCAATAGGGCATGGAAGTCTTCCGGTGAGCCGGCCACCACTTCGGGCACCACCACCAACCGCCCACCATGCAACAACGCACCCCAGATCTCCCGGACCGAGGCGTCGAAGGCATACGAATAACACTGCGTCGACACCTTTGCCGGCCCCGCCGGCTCCAAGCCGGCGTCCAGCGACCCCCACAGTTGGGTGACGTTGCGGTGGGTAATCGCCACCCCCTTAGGGACACCGGTGGTGCCCGAGGTGTAGATGATGTAGGCGATGTCATCGGGGGCCGGCGCCGGTGGTGCGGTGCTGGGTTGGGTGTCAACAGCGGGGTCGTTCGACATCGATGACCAGCAGGTCACACCCGTCCAGCCGCGGGCGCAACCCGGTGGTGGTGATCGCGGCCATCGGCGCGGCATCATCGAGCATGAAGGCGATCCGCGCCGCCGGCAGCGCCGGGTCGATCGGCAAATAAGCCGCCCCGGTCTTCAACACCGCCACCATCGCCACGACCGCCTCAGCCGAACGGGAAAACAGCAGCCCCACACACCCACCCGGGCCCACCCCCTGGCCGGCCAACAGGTGCGCCAACCGGTTAGCCGCCTCCTCGACCTCGCGGTAGGTCCACGAACACTCCCCGCAGCTGATCGCCACCGCCTCCGGTGTTCGCGCCACCTGCGCGGCGAACAACACCGGAATCGACACCGGCGTGCTCGCCGGCCGGGTCAACACCGCCCGATTACCCCACCCATCCAGCCGGGCGTGCTCACCCCCATCGAGCAGATCGATCGACGACAACCGCCGCCCCGGATCGGCGGTCATGACTGCTGCCCCGAATCGCCGGTCATGGCCACCAACACCCGCTGCAACCGCTCGATCAGTGCCTCGATGCTGGCCGCGTCGAACACGTCGGCGTCGAATTCGACGCGAAGGCCCAGTTCGCGGCCCGGCAGGGCCGCCACCGTAAGCGGGTAGCGGGTGTATTGGCGGCTGGTGAACATGGAGCATTCGCCGACGATCACGGTTGACCAGTGTTCGCCGACGGCCGCCACATCACGGTCACCGTGGCCTGGAGCATCTACCAGCGGATCATCGCCTCCTATTCCCACCTGGATCGACGCCGCGGAAAGACCATGATGGCCACGATCATCGACTCCCTGCGCGCCGCAGTTCCCGCCGGGCTCGACGAGCTGACCCAACTCGGCCGAACCCTGCAGCGCCGACGCGCCGACGTGCTGTCCTACTTCGACCACCACACCTCCAACGAACCCACCCAAGCCATCAACGGACGCCTGGAAGCGCTACGCGGCAACGCCCTCGGCCGTAGAAACCTACCCACTACCGAATCCGATCCCCGGGATTTCTTTCACCGCAACGCCGCCTGAAGCTTCTAATGCAAGTTTGAGTTGCTCGCCATAGATACTGAGCGATCCGGTGGTCATCATCTCATTATGTGTGCAGTCGACCGAGTACACGGTAATGTCGCCAGCAACGTACGGTCGCCAACTTTGCAGAGGGGATGAATCGTTCTCATTTCCACTTCGTGCAGCGGAGAATATGACCATATCGCCATCAAACACATCAGGCACGTGTTCCAGGTGATAGAACTGGTCAGCATGAGCACTTTGAACCATGAACTCCAAGAGCTGTCTGGGCGGAGGAACAAACTCCTCGACTTCTCGTTGTTGATGAATTAACTCCTCCGCCTGCCGGTAGGTAAGAGGCCCCGACTGTTCGGGAATATCTATACCATGAGATCGCAACAAGAGGTCCAGGATTTTACCCTCCATTTGACTCTCGTCTAAAGCTTGATCTTTTGCGATGCCCCCGGTGGTGCTGGGCGCAGGATCTAGCAATACAAGGCGTTGGACTACACATCCGCGTCGGCGAAGCTCAATGGCGAGCTCGTGGGCTACGAGGCCACCAAAAGACCAGCCGAGAAGCTTGTAGGGCCCGACAGGATAAACGGCTTGAAGTCGATCCGCATAGTTTTTCGCCATGTCCCGAATCGATCCGGGTTCAGCTTCGCCATTCTGCGGGATTTGGTTAATTCCGATAATCGGGCAATCCAAATAATTGCCCAGACCCCAATATGAATAGCTAAGCCCGGTACCTTCATGAATACAGCACAGCGGAACACCCGTACCCTCCTTGAAGACCACAACAGGGACCACTTCCACCGCGCTGTCATCTCTGCCCAACTGCTGGCTCAGGCTTCTAACGGACGGCGCGTGGAACACGGTGCGCACCGCAAGGTGGATATCAAAGGCGGTGTTGATCGCGGCGATCACCCGCATCGCCGACAGTGAATTCCCACCCAAATCGAAAAACGAGTCATCCACCCCGACCCGCTCCACACCGAGCACCCGGGCGTAGATGCCGGCCAGGATCTCCTCGGTGGCGCTGGCCGGGGCCCGGTACCGATCGCCATCCTGGTATTCGGGCGCCGGCAGGGCCCGGGTGTCGAGTTTGCCGTTGGGTGTCAACGGCAGCGCGTCGATCACCACCACCGCCGCCGGCACCATATAGGCCGGCAGCCGCTGCGCCAGCGCGCTACGCACCCCGGCCGGGTCTACTGTCCCGGTCACATAACCCACCAGGCGCTTATCGCCGGGACGGTCCTCGCGGGCGATCACCACCGCCTGCCCCACCCCGTCCAGCCCGGCCAACACCGCCCGCACCTCACCGCACTCGATGCGATACCCGCGGATCTTGACCTGCTCATCGGCGCGCCCCACAAACTGCAGCTGCCCATCAACGCGCCAACACACCAGATCCCCGGTGCGATACATCCGTTGTCCCGGCGCTCCCGCACCGCCGAACGGACACGCCACAAACCGCGACCCGGTCAACCCGGCCCGCCGCCAATACCCACACCCCACCCCGGCGCCGGCCACATACAACTCCCCGACCACCCCCGCCGGCACCGGCCGCAACCAGCCATCCAACACAAACAACGCCGCCCCCGCCACCGGCGAGCCGATCGGCGCCACCCCCGACCCCGCTGTCAACGGCGCACTCAAGGCCACCCACATCGTGGTCTCGGTCGGGCCGTATTCATTGATCATCACCCGCCCGGGCGCCCACCGATCCACCAGCTCGGCCGGACAGGCCTCACCGCCCACCAGCAACGCCACCGATCCCAACCCCTGCGGTGATAACACCCCCACCGCCGACGGGGTCTGGCCTAAGACGCTGACCTGTTCAGTAACCAATAGGGCATGGAAGTCTTCCGGTGAGCCGGCCACCACTTCGGGCACCACCACCAACCGCCCACCATGCAGAAGCGCACCGAAGATCTCCCAGACCCGAGATGTCGAAGCTATAGGAATGCCACTGCGACCACACCTGCCCCGGCGCCGCCAAACCCGGATCCAGCGACCCCCACAGTTGGGTGACGTTGTGGTGGGTAATCGCCACCCCCTTGGGCACCCCGGTGGTGCCCGAGGTGTAGATGAGGTAGGCGATATCCTCGGGGGCCGGCCCCGGCAAACCCGTGCCCGGATAGCTCGGGATGCGGGGATCTTCGACATCGATGACCGGCAGCTCGCACCCGTCCAGCCGCGGGCGCAACCCTGTGGTGGTGATCGCGGCCATCGGCGCGGCATCATCGAGCATGAAGGCGATCCGCGCCGCCGGCAGCGCCGGGTCGATCGGCAGATAAGCCGCCCCGGTCTTGAGCACCGCCAAAATCGCCACGACCGCCTCAGCCGAACGGCAAAACAGCAGCGCCACACACCCACCCGGGCCCACCCCCTGGCCGGCCAACAGGTGCGCCAACCGGTTAGCCGCCTCCTCAACCTCGCGGTAGGTCCACGAGCTCTCTCCGCAGCTGATCGCCACCGCATCCGGTGTGCGCGCCACCTGCGCAGCGAACAACACCGGAATCGACACCGGCGTGCGTCGCCGGCCGGGTCAACACCGCCCGATTACCCCACCCATCCAGGCGGGCCTGCTCACCGGCATCAAGCACATCGATCGACGACAACGGCCGCCCCGGATCGGCGATGACCGCCACCAGCACCCGCCGCCACCACTCGATCAGCGTTTCGATGCTGGCCGCGTCGAACACGTCGGTGCGAAACTCCACCGCCCCGCCAATCCCGGCCGGCTCACCGGCCTCGCTCCAGCGCTCCCCCAGAGAAAACGTCAGGTCCATGCGGGCGCTGTGGGTGCCCACCGGCAGCGGCGTAACCTGCAGATCACCCAAGCCCAGCCCGGCCGCGGGGTCAGTGTCGGGCCCGGGAAGGTTCTGCCAGGCCAACACCACCTGCACCAGCGGGTGATGGGTCAGGCTTCGGGTGGGGTTGAGCCGCTCCACCAGCACCTCAAAGGGCACGTCTTGGTGTTCGTAGGCGGCCAGGCTGCGCTGTCGCACCTGGGCCAACAGCTCGGCGACACTGGGATCACCGGTCAGATCCACCCGCAGCACCAAGGTGTTGACGAAAAAACCCACCAGCTCATCCAGCGCAGGGTCGCGGCGCCCAGCAACCGGGAACCCGACCGCCACCTCGGGGCTGGCGCTGAGCTTGGACAACAGCACCGCCAGGGCGGCCTGGATCACCATGAAGCTGGTCGCGTTGTGCTCACGGGCCACCCGAGCAACCCGCTGCTGCAGCCCCGCCGGCCACTCCAGCGCCACGCTGGCGCCGCGGTAATCGGCCACCGGCGGATAGGGCCGATCGGTGGGCAGCGCCAGCCGCTCGGGCATCCCGGCCAGCACATCCTCCCAGTAGGCCAGCTGCGCGGCGATGCGACTATCGCTGTCCTCGAGATCACCCAGCTGCGCGCGCTGCCACAGCGTGTAATCGACATACTGCACCGCCAACGGCGCCCAGCCGGGAGTGCGCCCCGCGCACCGGCTGGCATAGGCCACCCCCAGATCACCCACCAGCGGGGTGATCGACCAGCCGTCGGCGGCGATATGGTGCACCACCGCCACCAGCACGTGTTCGTCCTCGGCGACCCGGAAAAGCCGTGCCCGCAACGGGATCTCGGTCCCCAGATCGAACGGGCGACGCGCCGCGGTGTCGATGGCCTCACCCAGCCGGCTTGCCGGCCAGCCGGTGGCATCAACGACCTGCCAGCCGAAGTCGGCCCGCTCGGCGGGCACCACCAGCTGCCGGGGGATCCCCTCGACCGTGGGGAACAGTGTGCGCAGGCCCTCATGGCGACCCACCACATCGGCCAGCGCCGCACCCAACACCTCGGCATCAAGACACCCGCCCAGCCGCAACGCCACCGCCATGTTGTAGACCGGTGAGGGCCCCAGCAACTGGTCGATGAACCACAACCGGCTCTGCGCAAACGACAACGGCACCACCGCGGGCCGCTCACCGGCCACCAACGGCTCCAGCCGACCCCCATCCCCACCGATCCGGGGCGCCAACTGGGCAACCGTGGGCGCCTCGAACACGGTGCGCACCGCAAGGCCGGCACCCAGGCCGGTGTTGACCGCGGCGACCACCCGCATCGCCAACAGCGAATCCCCACCCAAATCGAAAAACGAGTCATCCACCCCGACCCGCTCCACACCGAGCACCCGGGCGTAGATGCCGGCCAGGATCTCCTCGGTGGCGCTGGCCGGGGCCCGGTACCGATCGGCACCCTGGTATTCGGGCGCCGGCAGGGCCCGGGTGTCGAGTTTGCCGTTGGGTGTCAACGGCAGCGCGTCGAGCACCACCACCGCCGCCGGCACCATATAGGCCGGCAGCCGCTGCGCCAGCGCGCTACGCACCCCGGCCGGGTCCGCTGTCCCGGTCACATAACCCACCAGGCGCTTATCGCCGGGACGGTCCTCGCGGGCGATCACCACCGCCTGCCCCACCCCGTCCAGCCCGGCCAACACCGCCCGCACCTCACCGCACTCGATGCGATACCCGCGGATCTTGACCTGCTCATCGGCGCGCCCCACATACTGCAGCTGCCCATCAGCGCCCCAACACACCAAATCCCCGGTGCGATACATCCGTTGTCCCGGCGCTCCCGCACCGCCGAACGGACACGCCACAAACCGCGACCCGGTCAACCCGGCCCGCCGCCAATACCCACACCCCACCCCGGCACCGGCCACATACAACTCCCCGACCACCCCCACCGACACCGGCCGCAACCACCCATCCAGCACAAACAACGCCGCCCCCGCCACCGGCGAACCGATCGGCGCCACCCCCGACCCCGCTGTCAACGGCGCACTCCTACACGCACACACCGTGGTCTCGGTCGGGCCGTAGGCGTTGATCATCACCCGCCCGGGCGCCCACCGATCCACCAGCTCGGCCGGACAGGCCTCACCGCCCACCACCAACGCCACCGATCCCAACCCCTGCGGTGATAACACCCCCACCGCCGACGGGGTCTGGCCTAAGACGCTGACCTGTTCAGTAACCAATAGGGCATGGAAGTCTTCCGGTGAGCCGGCCACCACTTCGGGCACCACCACCAGCCGCCCACCATGCAACAACGCACCCCAGATCTCCCGGACCGAGGCGTCGAAGGCATACGAATGACACTGCGTCGACACCTTTGCCGGCCCCGCCGGCTCCAAGCCGGCGTCCAACGACCCCCACAGTTGGGTGACGTTGTGGTGGGTAATCGCCACCCCCTTGGGCACCCCGGTGGTGCCCGAGGTGTAGATGAGGTAGGCGATATCCTCGGGGGCCGGCGCCGGCAAACCCGTGCCCGGATAGCTCGGGATGCGGGGATCTTCGACATCGATGACCGGCAGCTCACACCCGTCCAGCCGCGGGCGCAACCCGGTGGTGGTGATCGCGGCCATCGGCGCGGCATCATCGAGCATGAAGGCGATCCGCGCCGCCGGCAGCCCCGGGTCGATCGGCAGATAAGCCGCCCCGGTCTTCAGCACCGCCAAAATCGCCACGACCGCCTCAGCCGAACGGGAAAACAGCAGCCCCACACACCCACCCGGGCCCACCCCCTGGCCGGCCAACAGGTGCGCCAACCGGTTAGCCGCCTCCTCAACCTCGCGGTAGGTCCACGAACACTCCCCGCAGCTGATCGCCACCGCCTCCGGTGTTCGCGCCACCTGCGCGGCGAACAACACCGGAATCGACACCGGCGTGCTCGCCGGCCGGGTCAACACCGCCCGATTACCCCACCCATCCAGCCGGGCGTGCTCACCCCCATCGAGCAGATCGATCGACGACAACCGCCGCCCCGGATCGGCGGTCATGACTGCTGCCCCAATCGCCGGTCATCGCCACCAACACCCGCTGCAACCGCTCGATCAGCGCCTCGATGCTGGCCGCGTCGAACACGTCGGTGTCGAATTCGACGCGAAGGCCCAGTTCGCGGCCCGGCAGGGCCTGCCACCGTAAGCGGGTAGTGGTTGTATTCGCGGCTGGTGAACTCGGTGATGGCCAACTCGTGGGCGCCCAACAACGCGGCGGTGTCGATCGGGTAGTTTTCGTACACGAAAAGGGTGTCGAACAGTTGTTCCTGACCGGTGATGCGGTGGATCTCGCTGAGCGCCAGGTGCTGGTGCTCGAGTGTGTGGTTGTGGGCGCTTTGCAGCTGGTCCAGCAGGTCTGCGGTGGTGGTTGCCGGCGTGATGCGTCGCCCGCACCGGCACCGTGTTGATCAACAGGCCCACCATCGATTCCGCGCCGGCCACCTCGGCTGGCCGCCCCGAGACCGCGGCGCCGAAGGCGACATCGTGCTGGCCGGTCAGCCAGCACAGCAGCTGCGCCCAGGCGCCCTGCAGCACGGTGTTGACGGTGGTGTGGCACGAGCGCGCCAGCTCGCTAACGGCCCGGGTGGTCTCCTCAGGCACCCGAAACGATTCAACGCCTCGCCGCCCTAGCCCTAACCGGCCCGGCGGGCCGACCAAGGTGGGGGTGTCAAAGCCGGCGAACACCTCGCGCCAGGCCGCGCGGGCGGCATCGAGGTCTCGATCGGCCAGCCAGGTAACAAACCTCCGATACGACCCGGCCGCGGGCAGCCGCTGCCCGTAATAGCTGGCGAATATTTCCCGCAGCAGGATCGGCATCGACCAGCCATCCAGCACGATGTGGTGATTGGTGAGCACAAACCGGTGCCGATCCTCTGCGGTGCGGATCAAAGCCGCCCGAAAGGCCGGCTGGTCGGCGAGGTCGCAGACCGCGGCGCGTTCGGCGGCGCACACCCGCTGGATCTGCTCCTCGACGTCGACGTCGTCGCCGGCGTCCAGCTCGACATACCGCCAGGGCGCCACGGGATCGGCCGGGATGATCTGCACCGGCTCGTCGAACTGTGCGCAGAATCGGGCCGCCAGGTTCGGATGCCGGTTAACCACCGTGTGCACCGCATCGCGCAGCCGGTGCGGGTCGAGCGGCGCCGGTCACGGTGATATCCAGCTGCACCGCATACACATCGTCGCCGGAGCCCTGCGCGGTGCTGGCGTGAAACAGCAGTCCCTGCTGCAGGGGGGTCAGCGGCAGCACGTCAGCGATCCGGTATTGCCGGCAGCAGCTCGTCGATCTGCTGCTGGCCAAGACGGGCAGGGGCGATATCGGACGGGGTCAACCCGCCCCCACCGCGCCGCACATGCGCGCAGATGCCGGCCAGGGCCTCAAACCACAGCCGGCTCAGCCGGCTGATCTGCGTGCGATCCACCGCCGAGGGCGCCCACGTCCAGTTGGCGTGCAGGTGCGGGCCGGTGTCGGTGTCCACGGTGCCGGCGTTGAGCTCCACGGTGTGCGTCAGCGGCATGGGCACGGCCGCGCTGGCGCCGGTCACCGACAGGCCTTCCTGGCAGATCCGCCACAACTCATCGGAGACCTCGGCCGCCGCTGCGCCCAGCCGCCCCAGATAGTTAAACCCGATCAGCGGGTCCGACCCGGCCAGGTCAACGTCGGTGTTCAGATAGCGCAGCACACCATAGGTCAGGGGATCGGGCAGGGCGCGAAGCTGCTCTTTGGCGTCCTTGATCACCGCCCCCAGTGCGGCCTCGCCGGCCACCACCTGCGCCCAGCCCAGCCCACCCACCGCCAACGCCACCGGGTATTTGGTGGTGAACCACCCCACGGTGCGCGACAGGTCCACATCGGGGGCCAGCTCCTCGTGGCGCCCGTGGCCCTCGACGTCGATGCCGATCGGCGCGCCGCCGGTGCCCAAAAACTGCGCCCACGCCAACCCGAACGCGATCAACAAGATGTCGTGCACCCCGGCATGAAACGCCGCCGGCACCTCACCGAGCAGCATGCGGGTCGTCTCGACATCATCCAGCGACACCGACAGGTGCCCGGCGCTGGCATACGTATCCACCGCGGGGCGCACCGCCGGCAGCGCGGCCGGGGTCGCCGCCACCTGCCTCCAGGCGTCCGCCTGGGCCACGACGTCTGCGGCGGCGCGCGTGCTCGGCCAGCAGCGACGCCCACCGGGCAAACGACGTCCCGCTCGCCGGCAACGCCACCGGCTGCCCGCTGCGATGCTGGGCCCAGGCGATGTTGAGGTCCTCCAACACAATCCGCCAGGACACCCCGTCGACGGCCAGATGGTGAATGATCAACACCAGCTGGCCGGTGGAGGCCACCCACAGCGCGCTGAGCATCACCCCGGCGGCCGGGTTCAACCGCGACCGCGCCCCCACCAGCGCCTCATCGGACAGCACGTCCACCGCTTGCAGGCACCCGCCGGCATCCACCGACCCCGCCTCGGGCACCTGTCAACGACCACCCCCCGGCGCCGTCGTCGTCGACGCGCAGCCGCAGCATGGCATGCCGATCCAGCAGGGCCTGCAGCACCACCACCACGTCGGCCTCGGTGACCCCCGCCGGGGCCTGCACCAGCACCGTCTGGTTGAACTGCTCCACCGGGCCATCCACGCCGTGCAGCCAGCACATGATCGGGGTGGCCACCACCGGCCCGACACCCTCATCGATCGGGCCAGCCGCACCGCAGGCGGCCACACCGGCCACCCGGGCCAGCCGGGCCACGGTCTGCTCGACGAAAATGTCGCGCGGCCGACACATCACCCCGGCCGCACGCGCCCGCGCCACCACCTGCATCGACAAAATGCTGTCCCCACCCAGATCGAAGAACGAGTCGTCGACCCCGACGCGCTCGACACCGAGCACCTGGGCGTAGATGCCGGCCAGGATCTCCTCGATGGCGCTGGCCGGGGCCCGGTAACGATCGCCGCGGTGTACTCCGGTGCCGGCAGGGCGCGGGTGTCGAGTTTGCCGTTGACCGTCAACGGCAGCGCGTCGATCACCACCACCGCCGCCGGCACCATGTAGGCCGGGAGCCGCTCGGCCAGCGCGCTCGCACCCCGGCCGGGTCCGCTGTCCCGGTCACATAGCCCACCAGACGCTTGTCGCCGGGACGGTCCTCGCGGGCGATCACCACCGCCTGCTCCACCCCATCCAGCCCGGCCAACGCCGCGCGCACCTCACCGAGCTCGATGCGATACCCGCGGATCTTGACCTGCTCATCGGCGCGCCCCAGATACCGCAGCTGCCCATCAGCACCCCAACACACCAGATCCCCGGTGCGATACATACGTTGTCCCGGCGCTCCCGCGCCGCCGAACGGACACGCCACAAACCGCGACCCGGTCAACCCGGCCCGGCCCATATACCCAACCCCCACCCCGGCACCGGCCACATACAACTCACCGACCACACCGGCGGGCACCGGCCGCAACCAGCCATCCAGCACAAACAACGCCGCCCCCGACACCGCCGAGCCGATCGGCGCCACCCCCGACCCTGCTGTCAACGGCGCACTGATCGCCACCCACACCGTCGTCTCGGTGGGGCCGTAGGCGTTGATCATCACCCGCCCGGGCGCCCACCGATCCACCAGCTCGGCCGGGCAGGGCTCAGCGCCGATCACCAACGCCGAATCCAAACCCTGCGGCGAGAGCACCCCCACCGCAGACGGGGTCTGGCTTAAGACGCTGACCTGTTCAGCAACCAGTAAGGCGTGGAAGTCTTCCGGCGAGCCCGCCACCACTTCGGGCACCACCACCAGCCGCCCACCGTGCAACAGCGCACCCCAGATCTCCCACACCGAGAAGTCGAAGGCCAGGGAATGACCCTGCGTCCACACTTGCCCCGGCGCCGCCAAACCCGGATCCACAGACGCCATCAGCTGGGTGACGTTGTGGTGGGTAATCGCCACCCCCTTGGGGACACCGGTGGTGCCCGAGGTGTAGATCAGGTAGGCGATGTCCTCGGGGGCCGGCGCCGGCAAGTCCGTGCCCGGATAGCTGTCAATGCGGGGGTCTTCGACATCGATGACCAGCAGGTCGCACCCGTCCAGCCGATCGGCCAGCCCGGCGGTGGTGATCGCGGCGATCGGCGCGGCATCATCGAGCATGAACGCGATCCGCGCCGCCGGCAGCGCCGGGTCGATCGGCAGATAGGCCGCCCCGGTCTTCAGCACCGCCAAAATCGCCACGATCGCCTCGGCGGAACGGGAAAACAGCAGCGCCACACACCCACCGGGGCCCGCACCCTGGCCGGCCAACAGGTGCGCCAACCGGTTAGCGGCCTCCTCAACCTCCCGGTACGTCATTGAGCGGGCTTCGAAGGTCAGCGCCACCGCCTCGGGTGTGCGCGCCACCTGCGCGGCGAACAACACCGGAATCGACACCGGCGTGGTCGCCGGCCGGGTCAACACCGCCCGATTACCCCACCCATCCAGGCGGGCCTGCTCACCGGCATCAAGCAGATCGATCGACGACAACGGCCGCCCCGGATCGGCGGTGACCGCCACCACCACCCGCCGCCACCGCTCGATCAGCGTTTCGATGCTGGCCGCGTCGAACACGTCGGTGCGAAACTCCACCGCCCCGCCGATCCCGGCCGGCTCACCGGCCTCGCTCCAGCGCTCCCCCAAGGAAAACACCAGGTCCATGCGGGCGGTGCGGGTGCCCACCGGCAGCGGTGTGACCTGCAGATCACCCAAGCCCAGCCCGGCCGCGGGGTTATTGTCGTGCCCGGCGAAGTTCTGCCAGGCCAACACCACCTGCACCAGCGGGTCATGGGTCAGGGATCGGGTGGGGTTGAGCCGCTCCACCAGCACCTCAAAGGGCACGTCTTGGTGCTCGTAGGCGGCCAGGCTGCGCCGTCGCACCTGGGCCAGCAACTCAGCGACACTGGGATCCCCGGCCAGATCGACCCGCAGCACCAAGGTGTTGACGAAACACCCCACCAGCTCATCCAGCGCAGGGTCGCGGCGCCCGGCGACCGGGAACCCGACCGCCACCTCGCTGGTGGCGCTGATCTTCGATAGCAGCACCGCCAGGGCGGCCTGGATCACCATGAAACTGGTCGCGTTGTGCTCACGGGCCACCCGAGCAACCCGCTGCTGCAGCCCCGCCGGCCACTCCACCGCCACACTGGCGCCGCGGTGATCGGCGACCGGCGGGTAGGGCCGATCGGTGGGCAGCGCCAGCCGTTCGGGCATCCCGGCCAGGGCATCGTGCCAAAACCCCAGCTGCGCGGCAATCGGGCTGTCGCTATCGGCCAGATCACCCAGCCGCGCGCGCTGCCACAGCGTGTAATCGACATACTGCACCGCCAAATCGGCCCAGCCGGGGGCGTGCCCCGCGCACCGGCTGGCATACGCCACCCCCAGATCACCCACCAGCGGGGTGATCGACCAGCCGTCGGCGGCGATATGGTGCACGGCGGCCACCAGCACGTGTTCGTCCTCGGCGAGCCGGAAAAGCCGTGCCCGCAACGGGATCTCGGTCCCCAGGTCAAAACTGTGACGCGCCGCGGTGTCGATGGCCTCACCCAGCCGACTTGCCGACCAGCCGGTGGCATCGATGACCTGCCAGCCGAAATCGGCCCGCTCAACAGGGATAACCAGCTGCTGGGGGATCCCCTCGACCGCCGGGAACAGCGTGCGCAGGCTCTCATGGCGGCCCACCACATCGGCCAGCGCCGCACCCAACGCATCGGCATCAAGACACCCGCCCAGCCGCAACGCCACCGCCATGTTGTAGACCGGTGAGGGCCCCAGCAACTGGTCGATAAACCACAACCGGCTTTGGGCAAACGACAACGGAACCACCGCGGGCCGCTCACCGGCCACCAACGGCTCCAGCCGACCCCCATCCCCACCGATCCGGGGCGCCAACTGGGCGACCGTGGGCGCCTCGAACACGGTGCGCACCGCAAGGCCGGCATCCAGGCCGGTGTTGATCGCGGCGACCACCCGCATCGCCGACAGCGAATCCCCACCCAGGTCGAAAAACGAGTCATCCACACCGACGCGCTCGACACCGAGCACCTGGGCGTAGATGCCGGCCAGGATCTCCTCGGTGAGGCTGGCCGGGGCGCGGTACCGATCAACATCCTGGTACTCCGGTGCCGGCAGGGCCCGGGTGTCGAGTTTGCCGTTGACCGTCAACGGCAGCGCCGCCGACCACCACCACCGCCGCCGGCACCATGTAGGCCGGGAGCCGCTCGGCCAGCGCGCTACGCACCCCGGCCGGCTCCGCGGTCCCGGTCACATAACCCACCAGGCGTTTATCGCCGGGGTGGTCCTCGCGGGCGATCACCACCGCCTGCTCCACCCCGTCCAGCCCGGCCAACACCGCGCGCACCTCACCGAGCTCGATGCGATACCCGCGGATCTTGACCTGCTCATCGGCGCGCCCCACATACCGCAGCTGCCCATCAGCACCCCAACACACCAAATCCCCGCTGCGATACATCCGTTGTCCCGGCGCTCCCGCGCCGCCGAACGGACACGCCACAAACCGCGACCCGGTCAACCCCGCCCTGCCCACATACCCATACGCCAGCCCGGCGCCGGCCACATACAACTCACCGACCACCCCCACCGGCACCGCCCGCAACCACCCATCCAGCACAAAAAAGGCAAGATGGGCCAACGGCCCCCCAATAGGGCTGACATTGCTGACGGCGTCGCTGTCGACGATCTCCCTAAACGAGGCATGCACCGTCGTCTCGGTGATGCCATACATGTTGATCATGCGGGGTAATCCCGGGTGGTTGTGCAGCCACGCCCCAAGACGCTGGGGTTCCAGCGCTTCACCAGCGAACACCACCGTCTGCAGCTTCAACTGTTGGCCCAGTTCGGGCCGCTGTGCGTCGGCGGTTTGCAGCGCATAAAACGCCGAGGGGGTCTGGCTTAAGACGTTGACCTGTTCAGCGACCAGCAAGGCGTGGAAGTCTTCCGGTGAGCGGACCACCGACTCGGGCACCACCACCAGCCGCCCACCACCCAGCAACGCACCGAAGATCTCCCACACCGAGTAGTCGAAGGCCAGGGAATGACCCTGCGACCACACCTGTCCCGCCAGCTCCAGGCTGTCGTCCAGTGCCTCCAACAGCCGAGTCACGTTGTGGTGGGCGACCGCCACCCCTTTGGGGACACCGGTAGTGCCCGAGGTGTAGATGATGTAGGCGATGTCCTCGGGGGCCGGCGCCGGCAAGCGCCGTGCCCGGATAGCTGTCAATGCGGGGGTCTTCGACATCGATGACCAGCAGGTCGCACCCGTCTAGCCGGTCGGCCAGCCCGGCGGTGGTGATCGCGGCGATCGGCGCGGCATCGGCGAGCATGAACCCGATCCGCGCCGCCGGCAGCGCCGGGTCGATCGGCAGATAGGCCGCCCCGGTCTTCAGCACCGCCACCATCGCCACGATCGCCTCTAGCGGAACGGGAAAACAGCAGCGCCACACAACGCCGCGGGCCCACCCCCTGGCCGGCCAGCAGGTGCGCCAACCGGTTAGCGGCCTCATCGAGCTCGCGGTAGGTCCACGAGTTCTCTCCGCAGCTGATCGCCACCGCCTCCGGTGTGCGCGCCACCTGCGCGGCGAACAACACCGGAATCGACACCGGCGTGGTCGCCGGCCGGGTCAACACCGCCCGATTACCCCACCCATCCAGGCGGGCCTGCTCACCGGCATCGAGCAGATCGATCGACGACAACGGCCGCCCCGGATCGGCGGTGACCGCCACCAACACCCGCCGCCACCGCTCGATCAGCGTTTCGATGCTGGCCGCGTCGAACACGTCGGTGCGAAACTCCACCTCCCCGCCAATCCCGGCGGGCTCACCGGCCTCGGTCCAGCGCTCGGCCAGGGAAAACGTCAGGTCCATGCGGGCGCTGTGGGTGTCCACCGGCAGCGAGGTGACCTGCAGATCACCCAAGGCCAGCCCGGCCGCGGGGTCGTTGTCCTGCCCGGGAAGGTTCTGCCAGGCCAACACCACCTGCACCAGCGGGTGATGGGTCAGGGATCGGGTGGTGTTGAGCCGCTCCACCAGCACCTCAAAAGGCACGTCTTGATGCTCGTAGGCGGCCAGGCTGCGCGCCCGCACCTGGGCCAGCAGCTCGGCGACACTGGGATCCCCGGCCAGGTCGACCCGCAACACCAAGGTGTTGACGAAAAACCCCACCAGCTCATCCAGCGCGGGGTCGCGGCGCCCGGCGATCGGGAACCCGACGGCCACCTCGCTGCTGGCACTGATCTTCGATAGCAGCACCGCCAGGGCGGCCTGGATCACCATGAAGCTGGTCGCGTTGTGCTCGCGGGCCACACCGCGCACCCGCTGCTGCAGCTCCGCCGGCCAGTCCACCGCCACCCTGGCGCCGCGGTAATCGGCCACCGGCGGATAGGGCCGATCGGTGGGCAGCGCCAGCCGCTCGGGCATCCCGGCCAGCACATCCTCCCAGTAGGCCAGCTGCGCGGCGATGCGGCTGTCGCTGTCCTCGAGATCACCCAGCTGCGCGCGCTGCCACAGCGTGTAATCGACATACTGCACCGCCAATGGCGCCCAGCCGGGGGCGTGCCCCGCACACCGGCTGGCATACGCCACCCCCAGATCACCCACCAGCGGGGTGATCGACAAGCCGTCGGCGGCGATATGGTGCACCACCGCCACCAGCACGTGTTCGTCCTCGGCGACCCGGAAAAGCCGTGCCCGCAACGGGATCTCGGTCGCCAGGTCAAAACGTGTGACGCGCCGCGGCGTCGATGGCCTCACCCAGCCGGCTTGCCGGCCAGCCGGTGGCATCAACGACCTGCCAACCGAAGTCGGCCCGCTCGGCGGGCACCACCAGCTGCTGGGGTATCCCCTCGGCCGCGGCGAACAGTGTGCGCAGGCTCTCATGGCGGCCCACCACATCGGCCAGCGCCGCACCCAACGCCTCGGCATCAAGCCGCCCGCCCAGCCGCAACGCCACCGCCATGTTGTAGACCGGTGAGGGCCCCTGCAACTGGTCGATGAACCACAACCGGCTCTGGGCAAACGACAACGGAACCACCGCGGGCCGCTCACCGGCCACCAACGGCTCCAGCCGACCCCCATCCCCACCGATACGGGGCGCCAACTGGGCAACCGTGGGCGCCTCGAACACGGCGCGCACCGCAAGGCCGGCATCCAGGCCGGTGTTGATCGCGGCGATCACCCGCATCGCCGACAGCGAATCCCCACCCAGATCGAAAAACGAGTCGTCGACCCCGACCCGCTCGACACCGAGCACCTGGGCGTAGATGCCGGCCAGGATCTCCTCGGTGGCGCTGGCCGGGGCGCGGTACCGATCAGCATCCTGGTATTCGGGTGCCGGCAGGGCCCGGGTGTCGAGTTTGCCGTTGAGTGTCAACGGCAGCGCGTCGATCACCACCACCGCGGCCGGCACCATGTAGGCCGGCAGCCGCTGCGCCAGCTGGGCGCGGATCTCGGCCGGGTCCGCGGTCCCGGTCACATAACCCACCAGACGCTTGTCGCCGGGGCGGTCCTCGCGGGCGATCACCACCGCCTGCTCCACCCCGTCCAGCCCGGCCAGCGCCGCGCGCACCTCACCGAGCTCGATGCGATACCCGCGGATCTTGACCTGCTCATCGGCACGCCCCAGATACCGCAGCTGCCCATCAGCACCCCAACACACCAGATCCCCGGTGCGATACATCCGTGTCCCGGCGCTCCCGCGCCGCCGAACGGACACGCCACAAACCGCGACCCGGTCAACCCGGCCCGGCCCAATACCCACACCCCACCCCGGCACCGGCCACATACAACTCCCCGACCACCCCCGCCGGCACCGGCCGCAACCAGCCATCCAGCACAAACAACGCCGCCCCCGCCACCGGCGAACCGATCGGCGGCACCCCCGACCCCGCTGCCAGCGGCGCACTCATCGACGCATACATCGTGGTCTCGGTCGGGCCGTAGGCGTTGATCATCACCCGCCCGGGCGCCCACCGATCCACCACCTCGGCCGGACAAGCCTCACCGGCCACCACCAACGCCACCGACTCCAACCCCTGCGGCGACAGCACCCCCACCGCCGACGGGGTCTGGGTGAGCACGCTGACCTGTTCGGCTGACCAGCAAGGCGTGGAAGTCTTCCGGTGAGCGGCCCACCGACTCGGGCACCACCACCAGCCGCCCACCGCGCAGCAGCGCACCCCAGATCTCCCACACCGAGACGTCGAAGGCCATAGGAATGCCACTGCGACCACACCTGTCCCGGCGCGCCAGGCCAGGCGTCCAGTGACTCCAGCAGCTGGGTCACGTTGTGGTGGGTGATCGCCACCCCTTTGGGGACACCGGTGGTGCCCGAGGTGTAGATGAGGTAGGCGATGTCATCGGGGGCCGGCGCCGGCAGTGCCGTGCCCGGGTAGCTGTCAATGCGGGGGTCTTCGACATCGATGACCAGCAGGTCGCACCCGTCCAGCCGGTCGGCCAGCCCGGCGGTGGTGATCGCGGCGATCGGCGCGGCATCATCGAGCATGAACGCGATCCGCGCCGCCGGCAGCGCCGGGTCGATCGGCAGATAGGCCGCCCCGGTCTTCAGCACCGCCAACATCGCCACGATCGCCTCGGCCGAACGGTCAAACAGCAGCGCCACACACCCACCCGGGCCCGCCCCCTGGCCGGCCAACAGGTGCGCCAACCGGTTAGCCGCCTCCTCGAGCTCGCGATAGGTCCATCGAACGCTCCCCGCAGCTGATCGCCACCGCCTCCGGTGTGCGCGCCACCTGCGCGGCGAACAACACCGGAATCGACACCGACGCCGTCGCCGGCCGGGTCAACACCGCCCGATTACCCCACCCATCCAGCCGGGCCTGCTCACCGTCATCGAGCAGATCGATCGACGACAACGGCCGCGCCGGATCGGCGGTCACCGCCACCACCACCCGCCGCCACCGCTCGATCAGCGTCTCGATGCTGGCCGCGTCGAACACGTCGGTGCGAAACTCCACCGCCCCGCCGATCCCGGCGGGCTCACCGGCCTCGGTCCAGCGTTCCCCAAGGAAAACGCCAGGTCCATGCGGGCGGTGTGGGTGTCCACCGGCAGCGGGGTGACCCGCAGATCACCCAAGGCCAGCCCGGCCGCGGGGTCAGTGTCCTGCCCGGGGAAGTTCTGCCAGGCCAACACCACCTGCACCAGCGGGTGATGGGTCAGGCTTCGGACCGGGTTGAGCCGCTCCACCAGCACCTCAAAGGGCACATCCTGGTGCTCGTAGGCGGCCAGGCTGCGCCGTTGCACCTGGGCCAGCAACTCAGCGACGCTGGGATCCCCGGCCAGATCGACCCGCAGCACCAAGGTGTTGACGAAAAACCCCACCAACTCATCCAGCGCGGGATCACCGCGCCCGGCAATCGGGAACCCCACCGCCACCTCGCTGCTGGCGCTGATCTTCGACAGCAGCACCGCCAGGGCGGCCTGGATCACCATGAAACTGGTCGCGTTGTGCTCACGGGCCACCCGAGCAACCCGCTGCTGCAGCCCCGCCGGCCAGTCCACCGCCACGCTGGCGCCGCGGTGATCGGCGACCGGCGGATAGGGCCGATCGGTGGGCAGCGCCAGCCGCTCGGGCATCCCGGCCAGCGCATCCTCCCAGTAGGCCAGCTGCGCGGCGATGCGGGCTGTGGCTATCGGCCAGATCACCCAGCTGCGCGCGCTGCCACAGCGTGTAATCGACATACTGCACCGCCAACGGCGCCCAGCCGGGGGCGCGCCCGGCGCACCGGCTGGCATAGGCCACCCCCAGATCACCCACCAGCGGGGTGATCGACCAGCCGTCGGCGGCGATATGGTGCACCGCGGCCACCAGCACGTGTTCGTCGTCGGCGACCCGGAAAAGCCGTGCCCGCAACGGGATCTCGGTCGCCAGGTCAAAACTGTGACGCGCCGCGGTGTCGATGGCCTCACCCAGCCGGCTTGCCGACCAGCCGGTGGCATCGATGACCTGCCAGCCGAAGTCGGCCCGCTCAACAGGGATAACCAGCTGCTGGGGGATCCCCTCGACCGCGGGGAACAGTGTGCGCAGGCTCTCATGGCGGCCCACCACATCGGCCAGCGCCGCACCCAACGCCTCGGCATCAAGACGCCCGCCCAGCCGCAACGCCACCGCCATGTTGTAGACCGGTGAGGGCCCCAGCAACTGGTCGATGAACCACAACCGGCTTTGGGCAAACGACAACGGAACCACCGCGGGCCGCTCACCGGCCACCAACGGCTCCAGCCGACCCCCATCCCCACCGATACGGGGCGCCAACTGGGCGACCGTGGGCGCCTCGAACACGGTGCGCACCGCAAGGCCGGCATCCAGGCCGGTGTTGATCGCGGCGACCACCCGCATCGCCGACAGCGAATCCCCACCCAGGTCGAAAAACGAGTCATCCACCCCGACGCGCTCGACACCGAGCACCTGGGCGTAGATGCCGGCCAGGATCTCCTCGGTGGCGCTGGCCGGGGCGCGGTACCGATCAGCATCCTGGTATTCGGGCGCCGGCAGGGCCCGGGTGTCGAGTTTGCCGTTGGGTGTCAACGGCAGCGCGTCGAGCACCACCACCGCCGCCGGCACCATGTAGGCCGGCAGCCGCTGCGCCAGCTGGGCGCGTATCTCGGCCGGCTCCGCGGTCCCGGTGACATAACCCACCAGACGTTTGTCGCCGGGGTGGTCCTCGCGGGCGATCACCACCGCCTGCCCCACCCCGTCCAGCCCGGCCAACACCGCGCGCACCTCACCGAGCTCGATGCGATACCCGCGGATCTTGACCTGCTCATCGGCGCGCCCCACATACCGCAGCTGCCCATCAGCACCCCAACACACCAGATCCCCGGTGCGATACATCCGTTGTCCCGGCGCTCCCGCACCGCCGAACGGACACGCCACAAACCGCGACCCGGTCAACGCCGACCGCCGCCAATACCCACACCCCACCCCGGCGCCGGCCACATACAACTCCCCGACCACCCCCACCGGCACCGGGCGCAACCACCCATCCAGCACAAACAACGCCGCCCCCGACACCGGCGAACCGATCGGCGCACCCGACCCCGCTGTCAGCGGCGCACTGATCGCCGCGTACACCGTGGTCTCGGTGGGGCCGTAGGCGTTGATCATCACCCGCCCCGGCGCCCACCGATCCACCAGCTCGGCCGGACAGGCCTCACCGGCCACCACCAACGCCACCGACCCCAACCCCTGCGGTGATAACACCCCCACCGCCGACGGGGTCTGGCTTAACACGCTGATCTGTTCGCTGACCAGCAAAGCATGGAAGTCTTCCGGTGAGCCGGCCACCACTTCGGGCACCACCACCAGCCGCCCACCGTGCAACAACGCACCCCAGATCTCCCACACCGAGACGTCGAAGGCATACGAATGCCACTGCGACCACACCCCCGCCGCCGGCAGGCCAGCATCCAGCGACTCCAACAGTTGGGTGACGTTGTGGTGGGTGATGGCCACCCCCTTGGGGACACCGGTGGTGCCCGAGGTGTAGATGAGGTAGGCGATATCCTCGGGGGCCGGCCCCGGCAAACCCGTGCCCGGATAGCTCGGGATGCGGGGATCTTCGACATCGATGACCGGCAGCTCGCACCCGTCCAGCTGCGGGCGCAACCCGGTGGTGGTGATCGCGGCCATCGGCGCGGCATCGGCAAGCATGAACCCGATCCGCGCCGCCGGCAGCGCCGGGTCGATCGGCAGATAAGCCGCCCCGGTCTTCAGCACCGCCACCATCGCCACGATGGCCTCGACGGAACGGGAAAACAGCAGCGCCACACGCTCACCCGGGCCCACCCCCTGGCCGGCCAGCAGGTGCGCCAACCGGTTAGCGGCCTCCTCGAGCTCGCGATAGGTCCACGAGTTCTCCCCGCAGCTGAGCGCCACCGCCTCCGGTGTGCGCGCCACCTGCGCGGCGAACAACACCGGAACCGACACCGGCGTGGTCGCCGGCCGGGTCAACACCGCCCGATTACCCCACCCATCCAGGCGGGCCTGCTCGCCGGCATCGAGCAGATCGATCGACGACAACGGCCGCCCCGGATCGGCGGTGACCGCCACCAACACCCGCCGCCACCGCTCGATCAGTGTTTCGATGCTGGCCGCGTCGAACACGTCGGTGCGAAACTCCACCGCCCCGCCGATCCCGGCGGGCTCACCGGCCTGCGGTCCAGCGCTCCCCCAGGGAAAACGTCAGGTCCATGCGGGCGGTGTGGGTGTCCACCGGCAGCGGCGTGACCTGCAGATCACCCAAGGCTCAGCCCGGCCGCGGGGTCGTTGTCTTGCCCGGCGAAGTTCTGCCAGGCCAACAACACCTGCACCAGCGGGTGATGGGTCAGGCTTCGGGTGGGGTTGAGCCGCTCCACCAGCACCTCAAAGGGCACGTCTTGGTGCTCGTAGGCGGCCAGGCTGCGCCGTCGCACCTGGGCCAGCAGCTCGGCGACACTGGGATCACCGGCCAGGTCGACCCGCAGCACCAATGTGTTGACGAAAAACCCCACCAGCTCATCCAGCGCGGGGTCGCCGCGCCCGGCGACCGGGAACCCGACCGCCACCTCGGGGCTGGCGCTGAGCTTGGACAACAGCGCCGCAAGGGCGGCCTGCACCACCATAAAGCTGGTCGCGTTGTGCTCGCGGGCCACACCGCGCACCCGCTGCTGCAGCTCCGCCGGCCAGTCCACCGCCACACTGGCGCCGCGGTAATCGGCAACCGGCGGATAGGGCCGATCGGTGGGCAGCGCCAGCCGCTCGGGCATCCCGGCCAGCACATCCTCCCAAAACCCCAGCTGCGCGGCGATCGGGCTGTCGCTATCGGCCAGATCACCAAACTGCGCGCGCTGCCACAGCGTGTAATCGACATACTGCACCGCCAACCCATCCCAGCCGGGGGCGTGCCCCGCACACCGGTCGGCATAGGCCACCCCCAGATCACGCACCAGCGGGGTGATCGACCAGCCGTCGGCGGCGATATGGTGCACCACGGCCGCCAGCACGTGTTCGTCGTCGGTGACGCGGAAAAGCCGTGCCCGCAACGGGATCTCGGCTGCCAGGTCAAACGGGCGACGCGCCGCGGTGTCGATGGCCTCACCCAGCCGGGCCGCCGGCCAGCCGGTGGCATCGATGACGTGCCAGCCGAAATCTGCCCGCTCGGCGGGCACCACCAGCTGCCGGGGGATCCCCTCGAGCGTGGGGAACAGTGTGCGCAGGCTCTCATGGCGGCCCACCACATCGGCCAGCGCCGCACCCAATGCGTCGGCATCAAGCCGCCCGCCCAGCCGCAACGCCACCGCCATGTTGTAGATCGGTGAGGGCCCCTGCAACTGGTCGATGAACCACAACCGGCTCTGCGCAAACGACAACGGAACCACCGCGGGCCGCTCACCGGCCACCAACGGCTCCAGCCGACCCCCATCCCCACCGATACGGGGCGCCAACTGGGCAACCGTGGGCGCCTCGAACACGGTGCGCACCGCAAGGCCGGCATCCAGGCCGGTGTTGACCGCGGCGACCACCCGCATCGCCGACAGCGAATCCCCACCCAGGTCGAAAAACGAGTCATCCACACCGACCCGCTCGACACCGAGCACCTGGGCGTAGATGCCGGCCAGGATCTCCTCGACGAGCGTGGCCGGGGCGCGGTAACGATCAACGTCCTGGTACTCCGGTGCCGGCAGGGCCCGGGTGTCGAGTTTGCCGTTGACCGTCAACGGCAGCGCGTCGATCACCACCACCGCCGCCGGCACCATATAGGCCGGCAGCCGCTGCGCCAGCGCGGCGCGTATCTCGGCCGGGTCCGCTGTCCCGGTCACATAACCCACCAGGCGTTTATCGCCGGGGTGGTCCTCGCGGGCGATCACCACCGCCTGCTCCACCCCGTCCAGCCCGGCCAACACCGCGCGCACCTCACCGAGCTCGATGCGATACCCGCGGATCTTGACCTGCTCATCGGCGCGCCCCAGATACCGCAGCTGCCCATCAGCACCCCAACACACCAGATCCCCGCTGCGATACATCCGTTGTCCCGGCGCTCCCGCGCCGCCGAACGGACACGCCACAAACCGCGACCCGGTCAAACCCGCCCGCCGCCAATACCCACATCCCACCCCGGCACCGGCCACATACAACTCCCCGACCACCCCCGCCGACACCGGCCGCAACCACCCATCCAGCACGAACAACGCCGCCCCCGACTCCGGCGAGCCGATCGGGGGCACCCCCGACCCCGGTGTCAGCGGCGCACTCCTGGACGCACACACTGTGGTCTCGGTCGGGCCGTAGGCGTTGATCATCACCCGCCCGGGCGCCCAGCGATCCACCACCTCGGCCGGGCAGGCCTCACCGACCACCACCAACGCCACCGACTCCAACCCCTGCGCCGACAACACCCCCACCGCAGACGGGGTCTGGATGAGCACGCTGACCTGTTCAGTGACCAGCAAGGCGTGGAAGTCTTCCGGCGAGCGGGCCACCGACTCGGGCACCACCACCAGCCGCCCACCGTGCAGCAGCGCGCCCCAAATCTCTTCAACTGAGGCGTCGAAGGCATACGAATGACACTGCGCCCACACCTGTCCCGGCAGGTGGGTATCCAGCGACCCCAGCAGCCGGGTCACATTGTGGTGGGTGACCGCCACCCCCTTGGGGACCCCGGTGGTGCCCGAGGTGTAGATGATGTAAGCGATACCGTCCGAGCCCAGCGCCGCTGGTGCTGTGCTGGGTTGGGTGTCAACAGCGGGATCGTTGACATCGATGACCAGCAGCGTCATAGCCGTCTAGCCGCGGGCGCAGCCCGGTAGTGGTGATCGCGGCCATCGGCGCGGCATCGGCGACCATGAACCCGATCCGGGCCGCCGGCAGCCCCGGGTCGATCGGCAGATAAGCCGCCCCGGTCTTCAACACCGCCAGAATCGCCACGATCGCCTCGGCCGAACGGGAAAACAGCAGCGCCACACACGCACCCGGGCCCACACCCTGGCCGGCCAGCAGGTGCGCCAACCGGTTAGCGGCCTCATCAACCTGTCGGTAGGTCCACGAACACTCCCCGCAGCTCAGCGCCACCACCTCGGGTGTGCGCGCCACCTGCGCGGCGAACAACACCGGAATCGACACCTGCGTGGTCGCCGGCCGGGTCAACACCGCCCGGTTGCCCCACCCATCCAGCCGGGCCTGCTCACCCCCATCGAGCAGATCGATCGACGAGAGCCGCCGTGTGGGGTCGGCGGTCATCGCCACCAACACCTGCTGCAACCGCCCCGCTAAATCAGAGACGTCGAAATTCGAACGGAAACCCTCCGGAGACTCTCCAGAGATTGTCCGGAAGCCATTACCAAGCTTCACCGGGCTGGTTTGATCGTCCGCTACACCATCGATGGCGAGGATCTGCTCTAATGGCTGCCGGCCGCCCGCCGTGCTGAGAAAGAGCTGGTCACCGACCGTAGAGAAGACCAACCCAAAGCCGCCCACGATGCCAAGATTGGTATATGCCGCCGATGCCGCGACACCACCGAAGGACAGAGTAGGCGCAGACGGGAGGAAATTAACGCTCACCCTATCGGCTGGCTGCCCTGGACCGCGGCGGTGGGCTTTGCGCTCAAGGGCTTGCACCGGAAACCTCTGATGTTGCAGCGCTTCCCGTATTCGCGTGTCAACATACTCACAAAAACCGGCAACCGTAGATCCCGGCGAAACCCTCAACACCAGCGGCACAACCCCGGCAACCATCCCGGGAAGCGTCTTTGACTCCGGACGTACTCGCCTGCTGACCGGGAAATCGAGCACCACCTCCGAGCCTTCAGCGCACCACCCACGCACCAAAAGCGCGCACGCCGCGGTGATCACCGATGATCGAGGCACGTTCCACACGTGGGATAACTCTTCAACTCGGCGAAGGACCACAGGGTCCAATGCAACCGGCGCAGAAGGCTCATCCGGATCCTGCTCGCCCGCGGCTTGGGGCAACCGATAATGCGGTCCGCTTTCCGGTGGAAGGTTCCTAGTCCAATAGGCCTGATCTTCCAGATAATCGTTGGACGCTTCGTATTCGAACTCGCAATCAACCAAGTCCTGCAACGAGCCGAAGAGGGCAGGAGGGATGGGTGCGCCAGAAACAATTGCAGAGTAGACAGCTGCAATCCGATGGCCAACCAGCAGAATGCTGGTTCCGTCTATGACTATGTGGTGGCCGCACGCGAACAAGTAGAATTCATCGAGCCGCGTCCCAAATAATGCAAATTTGAACAGCGGGCCAGTGAACGGCATCGGCGTGCGTTGAATCGATGCTGCTATCCCATGGGCTTCCTGCACGGGATGGCGCGAGGCGCTCAGGTCATAAAAGGCCAGCTCGACATCCGGATAATCGATCGCCCTTTGGAAAACCTGGCCATCCACCCCGAAGCAGGCGGCCCTGGCTGGTTCGGCCTCTCGCACCACTCGGCGGATCGCCCACTCAAGAGCATCACGGTCTACCGTGCCCTCGATTTTCACGAATAGGCCAAGCTGCCACTCCGTACCGGCGTGACCCATTTCCTGCGCAAGCCATATATCCAGCTGTCCGCGCGTCAGCGGAAGTGACCGGTCATCAAGTTCCATCCGACTCCCCCAACCCCCAGGGTTTACCTATCAAACCCCCGGGCCCTCCGCCAGCCTCTCGCGCAGACTCTTCGGCCGTATATCGTTCCAGTTCTGTTCGATGTAATCCAGACACGCAGCGCGGTCCGCTTCGCCGTAAACCACCCGCCACCCGGCTGGAACATCAGCGAAGGTTGGCCACAGGCTGTGTTGCTCCTCGTCGTTGACCAAGACGAAAAAGCTGCCATTGTCGTCATCGAACGGATTGATGCTCAACCAGTTCTCCAGACCGTCTAGTCGAGATGAGTAAAACGTTCCAAACCATACCGGGGCCAACAGGGTCGGGGCAAAGTTTCGACGAAGTTCCTGATGTGACCCATCAGGACTCCTGACACAGATCAGATACCGGATCCTCCAGAAGTTGCGGAAACACGTAAAGAAGAGGTGCCACCTTGCTGGACGCAACCTCGCCTACAGTACGAAACACGATGGCCTCGATCCCTTCTCGCACGAGGGCTTGAGGCCATCCTGCCTGTTCAGCAGCGTCAACCCGCGGATCAACGCGCCGACTTTTTCAGGTCGAAGTAGCTAAGCTAGGCGCCCCCGCACCGCTGAGACCGCACCCCAGAGCATCTCGACGGGTCGGTTCATGCATTCCCCTGGGCTCTCTGCGAAACGGAAGCGCGAACCTCGCGCCCCCGGTCCGCGGATGCGACTGGTTTACCGACGGCTACGCAACCGGCTGGCCAGCACGATTTGCGGTCTGAATGCGTCGCTGCGCACCTCGACCGTGATCGCCGGATCGGCATGGCGGGCAAGCGCCCGCAGCGCCGACGGGCTGTAGGCGCGTAGCGAGCTGATGATACCGTCATGCGCTATCGGCATCACCGGTATGACCGGCAGCCTCAACGCCAACAGCAGGATCAGCAGTAATGGCGACAGGCGCGGCAAATCGATGATCAGCAGTTTGTCCGCGGCGCGGGTGCCTTCGGCGAACACCCGAGAGGCCAGCGCCGGTGGCAGGTGGTGGAAGGACAACGCGAACACCGCGAGGTCGTAGAACCCATCGGGCGCGTCGATGGCGGTGGCGTCCATCTCGCGGACCACCGCGCGCGGGTGCCTGCCCAGGTCACCGGCGGCGATGGCGGCCACCGCCGCGGGCTCGATGTCGGTGACTGCGACGTGGGCGGTGGGATGCATCTTCAGCAGCGCTCGCGATAGTCCGCCGAGGCTGGAGCCGAGTTCGAGGATCCTGGGATCGGGCACGTCAGCCACCTCGTCGAGCGTGATGCGCGCGAAGTACTCGTGCCGACGGAAAATCCTTGCGCCGCGGTCGATAGAGCGGACCACTCTGCGCTTCAGATGGTCGACGTCATCGCGGTCGAGGTATTCCAGGCGATCGGTCTGCAGCCGCCGATCCAGCCATGAGGCGTCGGGGCCGCCGCGCGGCATGGTTTCGATGTCGAAGGTCTCGGTGGCCACATGGACCATCATGGACGATTGCATGCAATGTGCGCCAGGAGGAGTGCAAGTTGCCGAATTCGTCGCCTCAATTGACCAGGGCACCACCAGCACTCACTGCATGATTTTCGACCACGACGGCACTGAGGTCGCCCGCCAGCAGCTCGAGCACGCGCAACTCCTGCCACGCCGGAAGCTGTCAACCTGAATGAGGAACTGTCGAGCGGGATTTACTGAGTGGCCTCCTCTGGCTGGTCGGGTGGGTTGATCCACGAGCCGGTGGGCAGGTATGGCGGCTCTGGCGGCTTGCGGATGAACCGTTCGGGGTGCGCGCGGTATGCGTCGGTGAGCACGGCGGCGCGAGCCAACTCTTCAGGCACCCGCTGCAACTGTTCGGGCAAAACCGACTCCCACAACGTGGGCTGATCACCTACAGTACGGAACACGATGGCCTCAATCCCTTCCAGCACAACGGCTTGAGGCCATCCTCCCAGTTCAGCACCATCCAACCCCGGATCAACCGCACCGACTTTTTCAGGTCCTAGTAGCTAAGCCGACACGTCGATGTCAGGCGGCTTCCCCGGGCGCCAGCTTTTCGCACAGCAGCCCCGCCAAACCGCGAATGGTAATGGTGGTGATGTCGGATGGAGTGATGCGTATTCCCGTTTCGGTCTCGATGCGGGTACGTAGTTCGAGGGCGCCCAGCGAGTCAAGGCCGTACTCGGAGAGCGGACGGTCGGGATCGATGCTGCGACGCAGGATCAGGCTGACCTGGTCGGAAATCAGGCGTCGCAGCCGGGTGGGCCACTCGTCCAGGGGCAGCTCGTTGAGCTCGGCACGCAGTTTGCTTGTGCCCGCTGGGTTTTGCCCGGTGGAGCGAAACGCTTCGGCGAAGGGGCTGTGCTGGGCGAAGGCGGTCAACCACGGGCTTCCCATGAATGACGCATACCCGGTGTAGGCGCGGTCGTGGCGCAGGAGCGCTTCGAACGCGTAAGCGCCCTCGTCGGGAGCGATAGCAACCTCGGCGCCGTCTGCCAGGGCGGTGGCGCGCCCGATCTGGGCCCAGGCGCCCCAGGCGATCGCGGTGGCCGGCAGGCCCTGAGCCCGCCGCCAGTGGGTGAAGGCGTCCAGCCAGCTGTTGGCCGCGGCGTAGGCACCCTGCCCGGGCGAGCCCACCAGCGCAGCCGCCGAGGAGAACGAGCAAAACCAGTCCAACGGCTGCTTGGCGGTGGCACTGTGCAAGTTCCATGCACCGTAAACCTTGGGCGCCCAGTCACGCTCGATGAGCTCGTCGGTGATAGTGGTCAGTGTGCCGTCCTCGATCACCGCCGCCGCGTGCAGCACACCGCGCAGTTGAAGCCCGGTAGCGGTCGCTGCGGCCACCAACCGCTGAGCCGTACCGGCCTGGGCGATGTCGCCGCACTCCACCGCGACGTCGGCGCCGATCGCGCGGATGCACTCGATCGTCTGCAGCGCCTCGGGAGTTGGCTGCGAGCGCGAGGACAGCACGATACGCCCGCAGCCAGCCGCGGCCATCTTCTCGGCCAAAAACAGCCCCAGGCCCCCCAGCCCGCCGGTGATGAGGTAGGCGCCGTCACCGCGGAAGACCCGGGCCTGGGCTGGGGGCACCATCACGCGGCTGCGCCCGGTGTGCGGGACATCGAGCACGAGTTTGCCGGTGTGCTGGGCGCCGCTCATCACCCGGATGGCGGTGGCGGCGTCGGCCAGCGGGTAGTGCGTGCTCTCCGGCATCGGCAGCACGCCCTCTGCGGTGAGCTGGTACACCGTGGTCAACAAGTCTCGGAGCCGGTCCGGATGGCTGAAGGACATCAACGCCAGGTCGACGGCGTAGAACGTGAGGTTGCGCCGGAACGGGAAGAGCCCCAACCGGGTGTCGCCGTAGATGTCGCGCTTGCCGATCTCGACGAATCGTCCACCGAACGCCAGCAATTCGAGGCCCGCGCGCTGGGCGGCGCCGATGACCGAGTTGAGCACGATGTCGACACCGTAGCCCTCGGTGTCACGGCGTATCAGGTCGGCGAACTCGGTGCTTCGAGAGTCGTAAACGTGCTCAATACCCATGTCGCGCAACAATTGTCGACGCTGCTCGCTGCCGGCGGTGGCGAAGATCTCGGCTCCCGCGGCGCGGGCGATGGCGATCGCCGCCTGCCCCACCCCACCGGTCGCGGAATGGATCAACACCCGATCGCCGGCCTTGATGCGGGCCTGCTCGTGTAGGCCGTACCAAGCCGTGGCGGTCGCGGTGGTCACCGCGGCCGCCTGCTCGTCGGCCAGGCCGGCCGGCAGGGTGACGGCCAGGCGCGCGTCGCAGGTGAGGAAGGTGCCCCAGCAGCCGTTGGGGGACAGGCCGCCGACATGGTCGCCCACCTTGTGGTCGGTCACGTCTGGTCCGATCGCGGTCACCACTCCGGCGAAATCGGTGCCCAGTTGTGGCAGCCGACCCTCGAAGGCGGGGTAACGGCCGAACGCGACCAGTACGTCGGCGAAGTTGATGCTGGATGCAGTGACTGCGACCTCGATCTGTCCCGGTCCCGGCGGAACTCGGTCGCACGCAACAAGTTCCATTGACTCCAGATCACCGGGTGTGCGGATCTGCAGGTGCATCCCGTCGTCCTCATGGTTCGCGATGGTGGTTTGCCGCTCCTCGGGGAGCAGCGGAGCGGGGCACAACCGCGCGACGTACCACTGGCCGTTTCGCCAGGCGGTCTCGTCCTCCTCGGACTCGCCCAGTAGTTGCCGTGCCACCTGCTCGGCGTCGGTGGCTTCGTCCACATCGATCTGGGTGGCGCGCAGATGCGGATGTTCGATACCGATCACCCGGATCAAGCCCCGCAGCCCAGCCTGCTCCAGGTTGGGTCGGTCGCCGGCCAGCACCGTCTGGGCAGAGCGGGTCACGACGTAGATGCGAGGCGGTTCGCCGGGAATCTCTGGCAATTCGCGGGTGATGCGCACCAGATGCTGCACGTACTCGCTGCCCAGCGGCGGGGACTGGTCCTCGGCGTCGCCGTTTTTCGGTCCCGCGAGGATCACCACACCGGTGAAGCCACCGGCACGCAGATAATCTCGAAGCTGTTCCGCGTTCGAGGTGTGGTCGGCGTGCTGTGGCCAGCACATGGTGGTGCACTGCGCGCCATGGTTTTTCAGCGCGTCGGTCAACGTGGTGGCCACCACATCCGCGGTGGCGGTGGTACTGATCAGCAGCCAGGTTCCGGCGTCGGCGAATTCAACGTCGGGCAATTCTCGTTGCCGCCATTCGATGGTCAGCAGCCGCTCGGCCAGCACCCGATCGTCGCGGCCGCTGCCGGAGACGCCGGTGCCCAATCGCAGGCCCTGCACGGCGAGCAGGACTGCCCCGTTCTCGTCGAGCACGTCGAGGTCGGCCTCGACCCCGGAAGTATCGGCTTTCGTCACCCGTGTGTAGCAGTAGTGGGCGGTGCGGGCAGCCTGGTAGGAGCGGAGTCGACGGATACCCAACGGCAGCCCCAGCACGCCTTCGCCCAGGGCCTGGACGTCCGGATGAGCCTCCACGGACTGAAAACAGGCATCCAGCAGCGCTGGGTGTACGCCGTAAGCATCCTGTTGCGAGCGGATTTGGCGGGGTAGCGCGACCTCGGCGAGCACGGTGCAGGTTGCCCACTCGCCGGTGTGCACCGCGCCCAGACCGGTGAACGCCGGACCGTACTGAACACCACGCTGGTCCATGCGCTGGCGCACCTCGGCGCCATCCTCGCAACGCGGATGCGCGGCAAGCAGCGTGGATGTGTCGTAACTAGGTGGCTGCTCCTCCTCTGCGGCATGGAGAACTGCGCTAGCTTGCCGCGCTTGTTCGCCCCCCTGATTTGTCTCCACGGTGAAGTCGACGACGCCCGGCGATGACAACGCCGCCGAGGCGCCGACCGTGGTCTGCTCATCCAGCAGCAGCACCTGCTCGAAGCGGATGTCGCGGACCTCACAACCCTCGCCCAGCACGGCGTGCGCGGCCGCCAGCGCCATCTCGCAGTAAGCCGCCCCCGGAAGCATTGCCACATTGCGGATCCGGTGATCGCCCAGCCAGGGCTGGGCAGCGGTGCCGACCTCCCCTTGCCAGACGTGGCGCTCCGGTTCCTCCTGCAAGCGCACATGCTGCCCCAACAGCGGATGTACTGAAACGGTGCAACCACCATGTGTTGGGGATTCCTGACCGTCGCGGCTCAACAGCAGCCGACGGTGCGTCCAGGTCGGCAGCGGCGCGTCCACCAGCCGCCCATTCGGGTAGAGCACGGAGAAGTCGACCGCGGCGCCCGCACTGTGCAGATCCGCCACAAAGCCACGCAGCCCGTACGGCAGCGCTTGTTCGCGGCGCATACCGGCCAGAGCGGCCAGCGGCATGTCGAGACTGCCGGCGGTCTGCTCGACAGCGTGGGTGAGCAGCGGGTGTGGTGCCAGCTCGGCGAAGACCCGGTAGCCGTCCTCCAAAGCGGCCCGCACCGCCGTGGCGAACCGCACCATACGGCGCACATTGGTCACCCAATAACCGGCATCGCACACCGGCTGCTCGCGCGGGTCGAACAGGGTCGCCGAGTAGAAGGGAACTTCGGGTGTCATCGGGTTGATCTCTGCGAGTGCGTCGGTCAGCTCGTCGAGGATCGGATCGACTTGAGGCGAATGAAAGGCGACATCGACGGGGATCTCGCGGGCCATCACCTCGCGCTGCTCCCACGCCGCGACCAGATCGCGAACCGTCTGGGTCGCCCCGGCAATCACCGTGGACTGCGGCGAGGCCACCACCGCCACCACGACGTCGTTGACGCCGCGGGCCATCAGCTCCGAAAGCACTTGCTGGGCAGGCAACTCCACCGATGCCGTCGCACCGGAACCGGCGATCGTTGACATCAGCCGCGAGCGGCGGCAAATGACACGGACTCCGTCTTCTAGCGACAGCGCTCCGGCGACGACAGCTGCGGCGGTCTCACCCATCGAGTGCCCGACGACTGCGCCCGGGCGCACCCCGTAGGCCTTCATGGTGGCGGCCAGGGCGACCTGCATGGTGAACAGCGTCGGTTGGACCCGGTCTTGACCGGTCACGATCTGCGACGCCGACATCGCCTCGGTCACCGAGAACCCGGACTCGCGGGCGATCAGTGGCTCGGCTTGCGCGACAGTGGCGGCAAACACCGGTTCGGTCGCCAGCAGCTGCGCGCCCATCTGAGCCCACTGCGAACCCTGCCCGGAGAACACCAACACCGGACCCCGATCATCGGACCCGACCGCGGCCTGATACGGAGCATCGCCGTCGGCGACCCCGCGCAAGCCTGCGGTCAGCTCCTCGGGAGTGCCGGCGATGACCACCGTGCGCACCGGCCGGTGCCCGCGCCGGCGCGCGAGGGTGTAGGCCAGATCCGGCAACGCCGCGTCGTCATGTGCTTGCACCCAGTCGGCCAGCCGGCCGGCGGTGTGCCGCAGTTCGTCGGCCGAGGTGGACGATAACGCGAAAAGCAGCGGTGCCCTACTCGCCGCTTCGGCTTCCCCGTTGTGTTGTGGATTGGTTTCGGGGGTCTCGGGAGCTTGCTCCACAATGGCGTGGGCATTGGTTCCCGAGAACCCGTAGGCCGACACCGCCGCCCGCCGGGGCACGTGACCGTTGGTGGGCCACGGCGTAATTGCCTGCGGCACGAAGAGATTGGTCTCGATTTGGGCGAGCTCGTCGGGCAGGCGGGAGAAGTGCAGGTTCCGGGGAACCACACCATGCTGCAGGGCCAGGACCGCCTTCATCAAGCCCAATGTTCCCGAAGTCGACTGGTTATGTCCGAAATTGGTCTTCGCGGCTCCAAGCGCGCAGGGGCCTTCGATGCCGTAAACCTCGGCCAGGCTTGCGTATTCGATCGGGTCGCCGGTGGGGGTGCCGGTGCCGTGCGCCTCCACCATGCCGACGGTGCCCGCGTCCACGCCCGCCGCAGCCAATGCGGCCCGGTAGGCCGCGACCTGCGCGGGCCGTGACGGCGTGGTGATGTTCACCGTGCGGCCATCGTTGTTTAGTGCGGTGCCGCGCACCACAGCCAAGATCCGGTCACCATCGCGCAGTGCATCCGGTAACCGCTTGAGCAACACCATCGCGCAGCCCTCCCCAACCGCAAAGCCGTCCGCGTCGACGTCGAACGCATGGCAGTGTCCGGTCGGAGACAGCATGCCGCCCGCCGACCCAGCGGCGGATTTCCGTGGATCCAGGGTCACCGAAACGCCACCCGCCAGCGCCAGGTCGCATTCGCCATCATGCAGGCTGCGACATGCCATATGAAGAGTGACGAGGCCCGACGAACATGCGGTATCCACTGTTATCGCCTGACCGCGCAGGTCCATGGCATAGGTGATACGCCCGGACGCCATGCTGTAATTGTTGCCCAGGAATCCGTAGGCCCCCTCCAAGGCGTGGGCATCGGCGGCCAGCAATATGTAGTCGTCATGCGTCAGACCCACGTACACACCGGTCCGCGAACCGGCCAAACTTGCCGGGCTGAGACCCGCGTGCTCGACTGCCTCCCAAGAGGTTTCCAGCAACAGGCGATGCTGCGGGTCGATCGCGGTCGCCTCCCGCTCGTTGATCCCGAAGAACTCGGAATCGAAGCCGGCAACGTTGTCGAGGAACGCGCCCCACTTCGACACCGACCGACCCGGCACCCCAGGCTCGGGGTCGTAGTATTCGTCGGTGTCCCAGCGGTCGGGCGGAATCTCGGTGACCAGGTCAGAGCCGCGCAGCAACGCCTCCCACAGCTGCTCCGGGGAGTCGATCCCCCCGGGAAGCCGGCACGCCATGCCGATGACGGCAACCGGAGTGACCGGCGTGGTGCCAATAGTGGGCGAACAATAGGCCGAAGCCGAGCGGTGTACAAGATCATCGGTCGCCCCGAATGAAACCATTCCGCCTCCCCACAGCAACGACTACGTAGCCTCGTCCACTGCTTGACTCAAGGTGTGGCACCTCCTCGACTACCCAGGTTGCCTACGTCTGAGCGGTTGATGCCTCGCCCGTATCGGGGCAGGGGCTTTCGTGCATGTCAGCGGCCTAGGCGGCGTGGGAAACAATATTTGACACGGGCGAATCGTGTAGGAAATGGGTGGAACCGTTACCCAATCGTAATGTTAGCTACTTCGGCGGAAACTCGGCGCGTTGATCCCTGGTTTGTTGGCGTTGACCCGGGAAGCTGGCCTCAAAGCCCTTGTGGTGGAAGGGATTGAGGCTATCGTGTTTGTATGTAGGCGATCGGTCCTCATTGTGGGAGTCGGTGTTGCCCGAGAAGTTGCAGCGGATGCCCGAGGAGTTGGCCCGCGTCGATGCGCTGCTGGACGACCCGGCTTTCTTCGCCCCGTTCGTGCCGTTCTTCGATCCGCGGATGGGGCGGCCGTCGGCACCAATGGAGACCTACCTGCGGCTGATGTTTTTGAAGAAGCCCAGGTGACGTAGCATCAACACGGTTCACATTTTGACGACGAGTCTGGCCAGGCCCTAGTCAAGCTGGCGCATGATCTCGCCGCTGTTATTGCGAAACTCACGCTGGGTGATCTCTGCGGTCACACCAGGATTGTGGCTCGCGTGCGACAGCATGCGGGTGCCGATCGCCTCAAGCCGACAAGCAGTAGCGCAACATCGGCGGCCGGAACGTGCTGGTTGCCTGCTGTGTGGCCACTGATGCCCTACTTAACTTTTCTTTCCGACGGTGCGGTGATGGTGGCCGAGGTAACGTGATGCGGGTGGTTGAGTCGTCCATGCCGGCCGTGCTGTGCGAGCGGGCCAGTCTGCAGCCCAATGACACAGCTTTCACGTTTATTGATTACGAGCAGGACTGGGCCGGTGTCGCCGAAAGCCTGACGTGGTCGCAGGTGTATCGGCGAGCCAAGAACGTTGCACATGAGCTCAGGCGTTGCGCATCGAGCGGTGACCGGGCGCTGATATTGGCACCACAGGGGCTCGACTACATCACCGCATTCCTGGGAACGTTGCAGGCCGGGCTCATCGCAGTTCCGCTTTCGGCGCCTATGGGCGGCCCCCACGATGAGCGGGTTCATTCGGTCCTGCATGACACATCGCCCTCGGTCATCCTCGCGACTTCCTCAGTCGTTAGCGATGTCGCCAAGTACGTTCAGTCGCAGAACGGTGAATCCGGTCCATCGGTCATCGAGGTTGATTCGCTGGACCTGGACTCTCGGCAAGGATCCAATGCTGGGGCAGCGGATAGCCCGAGCACGGCGTATTTGCAGTACACGTCGGGGTCGACCCGTCGGCCCGCCGGAGTCATGATCTCGCACACGAACCTTCTGGCCAATATCCGGCAGATCGCCTCCGACTACTTTTCTGGAGTACGGAAAGGTTGCCCCGCCGGACACCACCACTGTGTCGTGGCTGCCGCTCTATCACGATCTGGGTTTGATCTTAGGAATTTGCGCACCGATTCTGGTCGGAGCCCCCGGTGTGTTCATGAGTCCAGTGGCGTTCCTACAACGTCCAGCCCGATGGATGCAATTGCTGGCCAGCAATAGTCGCGTGTTTTCCGCAGCGCCGAACTTCGGTTTCGAGTTGGCGGCACGAAAAACCACCGACGAGGACATGGCCGGGCTGGATCTCGGGGACGTGCTAATCATCCAAAACGGTGCCGAGCGGGTGCAGCCCGCGACGCTGCGCCGCTTTACTGAGCGGTTCGCCAAGTTCAATCTCCGCGACACGGTGATACGGCCCTCATATGGGCTCGCAGAAGCGACGGTCTACGTGGCGACCCGCACACCGGCTCAACCGCCAGAAATCGTCCACTTCGAATCCGACGAGTTGTCCGCCGGCCACGCGAAGCGGTGCGAAAGCGGAAGCGGTACGGCGCTGGTCAGTTACGGCGTGCCGCGGTCACAGACAATCCGCATCGTCGATCCCGAGACCAGTATCGAGTGTCCGGCGGGAGCGACCGGCGAGATTTGGGTGCACGGCGACAATGTCGCGATGGGGTATTGGGGGAAACCTCAAGAGACCGAGCAAACGTTCGGTGCGAAGCTTGTCGCTCCGTCGGCGGGCACACCCGAAGAGCCGTGGCTGCGAACCGGAGATTTGGGTTTCTTGTCTGACGGCGAGTTGTTCATCATGGGCCGCATCAAGGATCTTTTGATCGTCTATGGGCGTAACCACTCTCCCGACGACATCGAGGCGACGATCCAGGAGATCACGCGGGGCCGGTGCGCGGCGATAGCGGTTCCGGATGGGGGGACCGAGAAGCTCGTCGTCATCATCGAATTCAAGAACCGCGGCGACTCCCAGGAGGATGCGACGGATCAGCTCGTCGCCGTCAAACGTGACGTTACCTCGGCGATCTCCAACTCGCATGGCCTCAGCGTCGCGGATCTCGTTGTGGTAGCACCTGGTTCGATTCCCATCACCACCAGCGGCAAGGTCAGGCGAGCGGCCTGTGTCGAGCAGTACCGGCAGAATCCGTTCCCACGCTTGGACGCTTAAGCGTCACCACGAGTGTTAATGAGGCCGGAATTCGCCTCCGTCAGAACGTATTCCTTCTCAGATGGATGTCGCGAATTTCGTCGGCTGGGGGATCAGCGGGGCATACCCCCAGATGCTCTCGTTGGAGATGTCCATCCCGTCCTTGTGTTCCCCGTAGGTGGTGCGGGCAGTTGCCAGCGCTTCGAGCGCGCCGTAGGTAGCGAAGATGACGATCAATGGGGCACCGTGGGTGATCTGCCCGGTCGCGGCGGCGCCGATGGTGGCTGCGACCATCGGCAGGTCCACGTCCAGGGTTTTATCCCGCAGCGCTCTCAGTCCGGCCAGCGTAGGCTCCCACGCCAAGCGGATTCATGATTTGATGATCGCTTACATTGGGAAAGGCGCGATGATCTGGGACGGGGAGCGGTGGTTTCCAACCCAACCGCAATCACCACAATTGTCCTCCTGGACCTAGCGGTCATCATCGCTGCCGGCAGTTTGCTTGCCAGAGTGGTTGCCCGCTATGGCCAGCCAGCGGTGATCGGCGAGATCATTGCCGGTATCCTCCTCGGGCCAACGCTGCTGGGCCGGCTGCCGGGCCATCTCAGTACACACCTGTTTCCCGTCGAAGCACGTCCTTTCCTGACTGTCCTGGCCGATGTGGGCCTGGTGCTTTTCATGTTTACCGTCGGCTTCGAGCTGGATCGCGGCCATGTGCGGCGCTTTCGCTCTGCCACGGCTATCGTCTCGCTGAGTTCCGTCGCGTTGCCGTTCCTGCTCGGCGGAGGGCTGGCCCTGTTGCTGTATCCAGCGAACCGTGTGGTGCATGGCCATGTGATCGGGAAACTCCCATTCGTGCTGTTTCTGGGCGTGGCGATGTCCATTACGGCATTCCCTGTGCTTGCCCGTATTCTTACCGGCTTGAAGTTGCACCAGAGTCCGTTGGGCACCTTCGTGATGACGTGCGCTGCCGGCGCTGACGTCACAGCGTGGGCCATCTTGGCGGTTGTGGTGGCAGTGGCAGCTGGCGGAGTTGATGCTCTTCATTGCTGTTCTCGCCTTTGGAATTAGGCCGCCGCTGAAGGCGGCGCTCAACCGCTTGGCGGCAAAGGGTCGCGACAGCCGGCTGCCGCTTCTCTTCGTAATCGTCGGGCTCCTGCTGTCGGCCTGTGTGACGTGACACTTGTGACTGACAGGAGTTGAACCTGCGACCACTTGACCCCCAGTCGGACATGGGCTGAATTATCCTGTCTCGCAATGAGTCTCGAACCGTTCTGACCAGGTGAAACCGTCTCAAGCCGTCCCCCGCTATTATCTCCGAATTCCCACCTAGTTGTGACACGGCCGTGACAACGTCCGCGTCGAAGCCGTCATTTGCCGGCTCGTGTGCGCTGTTTGCTGGAAGGTCCTTACCGTCGTACGACTCGGCGTAAGAACATCTGCACGACCCGCATCTCGGTGCGGCCCAAGTTGCCGCCGCGCATCACATTTCCGAGCGTCACCTCTACAACATTCTCGGCGCCAGCGGAAGGTTATCACTGAATGAGAAGTCGGATGTCATCATAGGAGAGTGCCGTTATCGCAGTCGATAGATTCGCGGCCACGCAACGTTGGAGTCCTTTTGGCCGCGGGCGCCGGCCGCCGATATGGCAAGCCGAAGGTGCTAGTTGATGGCTGGCTGGACACCGCGGTCGCTGCGCTGCGCGATGGAGGATGTGCCGAGGTCGTTCTGGTTTTGGGCGCCGCAAAGATCGCTCCCCCGCCCGGCGTCATCGCTATCACCGCTCGGTACTGGCATGAGGGCCTCGGTGCGTCGGTGCGCACGGGTCTGGTGCAGGCCGACCAGATGCGCGCCGACTACGCGGTGCTGCATGTCATCGATACTCCCGATGTGGGCGCAGCAGTGGTGTCGCGGGTGCTCGACCGCGCGTTGTGCTCCGAAAGTGGGCTTGCGCGAGCGTATTTCGGCGGGCGCCCCGGACATCCGGTGGTGATTGCCCGGCGGCACTGGCCCGAGGTGCTGGCCTTGATATCCGGGGACCGGGGCGCGGGTGCGTATCTCAGCACCAGGCGCGACGTCGAGATCGTCGAATGCGCCGATCTCGCGGGCGGTCAGGACATAGATGAGCTTTAAGCCCAGCGTTGGCACTAATCGGACATATGTTTCACACGTTCAATAGGGGAGGGGATCTATAAGGCAACGCGGTGTTCGGTCGCTGACCAGAACGATCAGGCCAATTAGCCGACACGAAATGGTCAAAAAGCATCGCGAGTCGAGGCGGAGTTTTACAGTGAGTCAGCTTATTGGGGCACAGTTGCGCAACCGGGGAAAGTCGCATGGATCTCGACACAATCATCGACGTCGTCCGCCGACCGTCCGACCGACCGGGCAGGGACTGGCGCACCGGCGACGCGTGGCTAGCCGGGGGAACGTGGTTATTCTCCGAACCGCAGCCCACACTGCGGCGCCTGGTCGATCTCACTGGACTTCGGTGGCCGACCCTGGTGCCCGGTGCCGAGGGCCTCGAGATCGGTGCCACATGCACGGTCCGCGAGCTCCATGAGTTCGTGCCGCCAGACGGTTGGCTGGCGGGCACCCTGCTGCGAACCAGCTGTGAGTACTTCCTGGCGTCGTTTAAGGTATGGAACTCCGCCACCGTAGGTGGCAACATCTGCATGTCGCTGCCTGCCGGGCCAATGATCACCATGACTGTGGCGCTCGACGCGACCTACCGCCTATGGGCCGCGGATGGATCTGAACGAACGATCGCGGCAAAGGATTTCGTCCTCGGCAATCATCAGAATGTGCTGCAACCGGGAGAGATCCTTCGCAGTGTGCACATCCCCAGCAATGCCCTCCGTAAGCGCCACACCAACCGGCGATTCACGCTGACCAAGCTTGGCCGCTCCACGATATTCATGATCGCGACCCAGACTCCTGGTACGGACGAACTGACGCTCACCATCACAGCGGGAACCACGCATCCGGTTGTCCTGCAGTTTGAAACTTTGCCAGGCGCCGACATTCTGCAAGAGCACATCGATGCGATACCGGAAGACGTCTGGTTCGCCGACCCCAACGGCACACCGGATCATCGCCGGCACCTGGCGAAGCACTACGCCGAAGAAATCCGGAGCGAACTTGGAGGCCTGCGATGAGCTATACGGTCAACGGCAAGACGTTCTCCCAGGAGCCGCGGCCGGGTCAGTGCCTGCGAACGTTTTTGCGTTACTTGGGTTGGCACGGCGTCAAAAAGGGTTGTGACGCCGGTGATTGCGGCGCGTGCACGGTCTGGCTGGACGGTCGTCCGGTGCACAGCTGCATCACGCCGGCGTTCCGGGCCGATGGGCATGAGGTGACCACAATCGAGGGGCTCGGTTCGCCGGAGAACCTGCACCCGATGCAAAGGCAATTTCGCGATGCACCCGGATTCCAGTGCGGCTTCTGCACCCCCGGCATGATCATGACGGCGTCCGCTTTGACCGATGATCAGAAGAAGGACCTGCCGCACGCGTTGAAGGGTAACCTGTGCCGCTGCACCGGCTATCGGGCGATCGAGGATGCGGTCAATGGCGTAGCCGCGGTCGAAGAGGCGGCGCCGGGCCAGGCGGTCGGCACGAGTGTAGGTGCGCCCGCAGGCACCGGGGTAGTGACCGGGCACGCCGAATACACGATGGACACTGAGCTGCCGGGCATGCTTCATTTGAAGGTGCTGCACTCACCCCACGCACATGCGCGCATCGTCTCGATCGACAAGTCCGCGGCACTGGCCGTGCGCGGGGTGCATCGCGTTTACACGTGGGAAGATGTGCCCCGCAAGCTGTTCACCACCGCAATCCACACGGATCATCTTGTCGACCCCGACGACACCTACATCTTGGACAACGTGGTGCGCTTCGTCGGACAGCGTGTGGTCGCGGTGCTGGCCGACACGATCGGCGCCGCCGAGGAGGGCTGCCGCAAGGTGGTCGTCGAGTACGAAGTGCTGCCCGCGGTGTTCGATCCTGAGGAAGCGATGAAGTTCGGTGCGCCGCAGCTGCACGGATCCGACGACCCGTTCGTCCAGGACCCGGTGCACAACATTCTCGTTGAGTTGCACGGCGAGATCGGTGACGTCACAAAGGGGTTCGCCGAAGCCGACGTCGTTCACGAAGCCACCTACTTTTCCCCCCGGGTGCAGCATGCACATCTGGAGACGCACGGGTCGATCGCCTGGATGGAAGAAGGCCGGTTGCACGTGCGGACCAGCTCGCAGTCCCCGTGGATCGCCAAGGGCAAACTGGAACACCTATTTGATTTGCGGCCCGATCAAGTGCGGGTGTTCTGCAAGCGGGTCGGCGGCGGTTTCGGAGGTAAGCAGGAATTGATCAGCGAAGACCTGGCGGCGCTGGCCGCGCTGGACACCGGCCGCCCGACATGTTGGGAATACACCCGCGAAGAGGAATTCACCACCGCCTCCCCCAGGCACCCGATGAAGATCACCGTGAAGCTCGGCGCACGTGCCGACGGCACGCTGACCGCGGTGCAGTTGCGCAACGTGTCCAATACCGGCGCCTACGGCAACCACGGCGGGGAAACAATCTTCGCAGCCGGGTCTGCGATTGTGATCTACCGTTGCCCCAACAAAAGGTTCGATGGGTATTCGGTGTACACCAACACCGTGCCCAGTGGCGCGCTACGCGGCTACGGCATGACTCAGCCAGTGTTCGCGGTGGAGTCGGCAATGCATGAGCTGGCCGTCGCGCTCGACATGGACCCACTGGAGTTGCGCCGCCGCAACATCGTTCGACCCGGCGACCCGCTGCTATCGGTCCAGGATGAGCCCGACGACGTAGAATTCACCGAGGACGGCCTCGCGACATGCATCGACCGTGTCGACGAGGCGCTTCGCCGCAACCCTGACGGCCAAGCTCTGGGCGACGACTGGCTGATCGGCACCGGCACGGCCAGTTCCGTGCATGAAACCGCCCCGCCGACCGACCACGTATCTGTCGGGCGGGCCACACTCGGCGCCGACGGGATCTACGAGATCGCCGTGGGCACTGTCGAATTCGGTGAGGGAACATCAACAGCGCACGTCCAGATCGCCGCGACCGTGCTGGGCACCACTCCGGCACGGATCCGGCTGATCCAGTCCGACACCGACCGCACCGGGTTCGACACTGGAGCGTTCGCCAGCGCAGGGCTGTTCGTCGCGGGGAATGCGGTTCAGCGGACGTCGACCGCGCTGCGCGACACGATATTGCGCTTTGCGTCCGCCCATACCGGCGTGGACCTAGCGTCGTGCGCCATGGATGAAGACGCTGTGCGCTGCAGTGACACCCGTATTCTGCTAACCGAATTGGCAGCGGCCGCCGCACACCGCGGTGCGCGGTTGGCCGAATCGCGCAATGCGTATGGGTCACCGCGCAGCGTCGCCTGTAACACGCATGGCTTCCGTGTTGCGGTGCACCGGGTGACCGGTGAGATCCGGATACTCTATAGCGTGCAGGCCACCGACGCCGGGGTGGTCATCAACCCCGCACAGGTTCGCGGCCAGATCGAAGGTGGTGTGACCCAAGGCCTCGGGTTCGTGCTGACCGAGCACCATCTCGTCGATGAGAACGGCGTCGTGACCAATCCGACGTTGCGCAACTATCGCATCCCGACCTATGCCGACGCTCCGCGCACCGAGGTGATATTGGTCGACTCGACCGACTCGGTGGGCCCTATGCGGTCCAAGGGGATTGCCGAATGTTGCGTTAATCCGGTCGCGCCGGCGCTGGCCAACGCGGTGCACGACGCGACGGGCGTCCGATATCGCGAGTTGCCGCTTACCCCCGACCGGATCTTTATGGCCCTGCAATCATCCCGGCTGACCCGGACCAGCTGAGCGGCAAACATCGATGACCACCGAGAAGTTGGCCGACAACGTCGCCACCGTCATCATCGGCGAAAGCGTTCGACCCGGCTGCGAAGAGGCTTATCTCTCTTGGCAGCACGGGCTGAACAGCGCGGCGTCGGGCTATCCGGGATTCATTGCCGCGGAGGTCAACCCACCGGCAGTCGGGCAAATGCAGTGGTCGTTGATCTACCGCTTTGACTCGATCCCGAATCTGCGGGCCTGGATCAACAGCGCCACGCGCCAGGACCGGCTCGCCGAAGGGCAGCGCTACCTCGATGGCCCGTCTACCCAGCAGATCGTTACGGGCGGGGCCACGCCCCCGGATACACTCGTAACGGCCGTGGTGACCCATCGGGTCCTGCCTGAGCGGGTCGACGAGTTCCTCGCCTGGCAGCAGCGACTTCGGTTGGCGGAGAACAAGTTTTCGGGTTACCGGGGTTCCGAGATCTTCCGGCCGATCGAGGGCGTGCAGGACGAGTGGACAACGCTCTACCGCTACGACAGCGCCGCCGACCTGGACAGGTGGCTGACGTCGAGCGAACGGCGACAGCTTCTTGACGATGGGAAGAGGTTCAGCGACTTTCGGTTGCGCACGATCGACAACTCGTTCGGCAGCTGGTTCGCGTTCGACAGGGATGGTGGCCGGGTGCCGGTGCCGTCGGATACGAAGACGGCGATCGCGGTGTGGGTCGGCCTGTATCCCACGGTGCTGCCGCTCACGTTGGCGATGTCGCCGGCGAGGCTGCCCCTATGGTCGGGCATGCTGATCGGAAACCTGTTGTCCAGCTGCATTATAACCTTCGTCATGATGCGGTTCTATGTGAATCCGTTGCTCAAGTTCTGGCTGTACCCGGCCGCCGGCGCGCCGAAAACGGCGACCAACATTCGCGCCGCCCTGTTGATCGCCACGGTAATGGCGTTCTGGGCAGTGCTGTTTTACCTGGTGACCGCTATGTTCTGGCAGCTGGCCTGAGACCAGTGAGCTGCCAGATGAATCGATCCTTATCAGTTGCGTTGAAAAATGCTGATCTGGTCATCAAGCGCGCGCCGCCGCGCTACGGTGCCCGCGGCACAACGTCTTCGGATGAGAAGTCGACAATCAAAACATCGCTCACCGAAGACGGATGGAGCGAACTGAAGCACGGCAAATACTCGCCCGGGGTTTTGAACCGCGAGCTGGCGACCGGTGACGTTGCCGCTGTCGCCGAGACCGACAAGGAGAGTGATCAGTATGGCCAAATCCAACGGCACCCCAGTCCCGGACTTCATGCACCCGGTCATTACCGACATGCCGCCGGCCAGCGCAAAAATGGTAGCCGAGCACGCGGTCCTCGCATTGAACGCGTCCATGATCCAGCTTTACGACGAATCGCTCGTAACATTCAAGCAGAACATGCGTGACCAGGTGCCCATCATCCTGGCACTGTTCACCGGCCAGGGCGGGCAGATGATCCTCTATCGGCCGGGCCGAGAACCCGAAGTGGCCCCACCGGTGCCGATCATCTATCAGCTCGCAAAATCGGTGGGCCACAGCACAATGGCCATCTACGAGGTGCTTTCACCGTACCTGTCCGATCCGCGCGCAAACCTGTTGTGGCGCAGTCCACTTCAGATGTATCGCACGCAGCACCAGACGGCTCTCGACGGCCTGGACGACCTGGACATCTCCGACGACGACCGCTCCCTCCTGCGCAGTATTCTGCAACGCAATCTGGCCTTCATGGACAAGTGCCTTGGCGAAGGGGGCTACAGCTACGAAGATCTCGAAGAGTTCATTCGCGGCACCACTCCCCTGTCAGTCAAAACGATTGGCATCGGCTCGAGCGCTCAAGTGGGCCACTGGATGTCAGTCGTCGAAAACTGGAAGAACGAGCTGGGCAAGAACTGGGACCGCACGTATGGGGTTAGCAATTCGCTGTACGTCGCCCGGCAGAACAACATCCTCTACAGCGTTCTCGTCCAGTTCATGGGCACCGAGACGATGGGCGACCGGCTGTTGCTTATCGAGACGCCGGAGTTCGAGACCACTCCAGAGACGATGCTCGATGTCCTAGGCCGAATCGTCGCCGACCGCTCCCTGGGCATGGTGTTCTTCCGCGACTATTACCTGATGGATGTCGAACTGCTCGGCGGCGGCGGCAGGGCGGCAATCGAGCGCGAGATGGCCAGCCGGGGCCAGAAGCCGTTGCTGCCGAGCCTGGCACCATTTCGTTCCAACGATTGGCCGTGGAAGACCGACCCAGCCAAAGGGACTGGCCCGGGACGGCTGGAAGAAGTCCCCAACGGCTGCCCCGTGCACTACTAACCGAGGTCGATTCGAGGATTCCCGTGGATTTTGCACAGCGCACCATCGAGATCGTTCGCACCAGTGTCGCCGAGGGCGGGCTGCCTTTCGGGACCGTCATCGTCAAGGACGGTGAAATCATCGCCGAAGGAAGCAATCTGGTGCCACAAACCCACGACCCGACCGACCACGCGGAGATTCGCGCTGTCCGTGAGGCGTGCCGGAAGCTGGGCACGGAGTACCTGACCGGATGCACGGTCTATGCCATCGCCCATCCGTGCCCGATGTGTCTGGGGGCGCTGTATCACTGCGCGCCCGACGAGGTCGTCTTTCTCATCACTCGCGAGGCATACGCGCCATACTTCGCCGGCGGCAAGGCCAAGTACTTCGACACGGACAGCTTCTACGACGAGTATGCCAAGCCGTGGGACCAGCGGCGTCTGCCTATGCGTTATGAGCCGCACGACGACGCCCTCGGCGTCTACAAGTTGTGGAGCGAACGCAAAGCCAACGGACAGGGGACCACCTCGTGATCATCGCCATCGGCCTTTACCAGGGATTCACCGCCCTAGACGCAATCGGCCCCTATGAGGTACTCACCTATCTGCCCGGCGCACAGACGATCATCTGCGCCGAGCACACGGGCTTGGTCGACGACCATAACGACCTAGTGCACCTGCGGGTTGACACAACGTTCGCCGATGTGCCGCGTCCGGATGTGCTGCTTGTGCCCGGTGGTCCCATCGCGGGCCAATACGCCACAGACGGCCACCCGATCGTCGACTGGATCCGCCAGGCCCACCCGCACACCGCGTGGACGACCTCGGTATGCACCGGCGCACTACTACTCGGCGCCGCCGGGCTGCTTAACGGGGTGCCCGCCACCACCCACTGGAGCGCCTACGACGCCCTCGCCTCCTATGGCGCCCAACCAACAGAACAACGCGTGGTCACCGCCGGACGAATCATGACCGGCGCCGGCGTCTCCGCCGGCATAGACCTTGGCCTCACCCTCGCCGCGAAGATCGCCGGACCCGAAGTAGCCCAGAGCATTCAGCTTGCTATCGAATACGATCCTCAGCCCCCATTCGACGCCGGCGCCCTATCTAAGGCGCCAAAACCGATCTACGACATGGCGGTTGCGGCCCTCGGCGATTAATTGTCACCCCCCGCCAACGGTCATCAGGGTGCGCAGACTTCGGCCGAGCCCGGCAGCAAGGCTCAACCTTAGTCCCGATGCTGCGCGACGTTGAAGACGTTGCCGTCGGGAGCCCGGACGAAGAAGCCTTCGTACGCCCCATGATTCGGTGGTCAGCGGGTTTACGATCTCGTACCCTCGCCGTTGGGCCGCGACTGGCGAGCATGGGCCCCGAGGTCCTCGGCGGGTTCTTGGATGTCCGGACATTCTCAAGCGCCTCTTGAAGCGCCCGGCCATCAGCGGTCGCGTTGAGCCGGTAATCGTCCGCAGCAAGAGACGCCGCTATCAGCGATGCGGAGACACCTTGAGCTGAGGCGATGAGGTAGTCCGAGATCAGCACCCGCCGTTTCCAGTCGAGGTGATCTTTCCACCACCAAAAGCCGCCATCCTTGTTGTCCAGTTCGTCATGGAGTTGAGCAATGAATCCGTCCAATGCGGCTGCTGCCGGTTGAACCCGCTTTTCGTAATCCGCGAGATCGCCGCCCTCCGTCATGACGCCGATGCTAGGCCGCCCGGCACACTTTCGTTGTCCTCGCCGGTGCTCCTGCTTCCGGGACTCGTCGCGTGCGCCGCCGTCGCCGATGGTCGTTTTGAGACCGGTGGTCCGGAACTCTATTTGCTGGTGCTTCCTTCGGTGGCAATCGCGGCGTTGTAGATTTTTCTGCGGCCTCGCAGCAGGCGCCGGCCGCCCGCGACTGCTTGCCGGGGCGCGCGGCCTTGATCCCATAGAGCGAAATTCGGCAGCCACCTGTTGCTTGCGACTTCGTAATCGACCGACGATGTCAGGTCGACGTTTGGACTTCTGCCGTGGCCCACTTGACCTCCAGTCGGACACCATGTGATTTGCGTTGTCTTGCAACACCTCTGGAAGACATATGACCAGCACTAACCATCTCTCGCTGTCTCTGGTCGACTCCGTTCATTCGCACCTAGTCTGCAGCTGATCGACGCGTTCGGTGATCCCGGTGCGATCCTGGTCGTCGACGAGACCGGCGACATCAAGAAAGGCACCCATTCGGTCGGGGTGCAGCGCCAATACAGCGGTACCGCGGGCCGGGTTGAGAACTCCCAGGTGGCGGTGTATCTGACCTACGCAGCCCCACGCGGGCACGCCCTGATCGACCGAGCACTGTACCTACCACGGTCCTGGGCTGATGATCATGACCGCTGCGCAGCAGCGGGAATCCCCCACGCCCAGCAGGCTTTTGCGACCAAACCCACACTGGCTGCCACACTGATCGACCGCGCGGTTGCCGCGAAGGTCCCCGCCGCATGGGTCGCCGGGGATGAAGTCTATGGCGCCGACCCGCACCTGCGGGCGGTGATCCGCGGCCACGGCCTGGGGTATGTGATGGCCATTGCGGCCAACCGGCGCATACCCACCCACGCCGGCCCGATCCGCGTCGATGCCCTCCCCGCGCTGATCCCCGCCCACGCCTGGCAGAAACACTCCGCAGGCGCGGGGGCACACGGACCACGGCTGTACTCTTGGGCCTGGTTTCGCCTGCTGGCCGAAGACGACACCGACTCCGGCGTCCACCATTTGCTGATCCGGCGCAACGACGCCAGCGGCGAGCACGCCTACCTGCGCTGCTACAGCCCCAGGCCCGTCCCGTTGCGCACCCTGGTAACCGTGGCCGGGCAACGCTGGCGCATCGAGGAATCCTTCCAAGCAGCCAAAGGCCTCGTTGGGCTTGATCAGCACCAGGTCCGACGCTGGCGCTCCTGGCACCGCTGGACCACCCTGGCCATGCTCGCGCACGCCTTCCTGGCCGTGGCCACCGCCACCGAACGCGACACCACACCCACACCGACCGGACTGATCACGTTGACCGTCAACGAATTCCGCCGACTCTTCGACGCCCTACTACTGGCGACAAACCGCACCATCACCAGCCTGCTGGCCTGGTCACGCTGGCGACGACAACACCAATACCGAGCCCGCCAGCGGCGAACAAGGTGGTGGTGCCGTGGCGTTTGTAGTCGTGGGTCATCGTCTGGGCGCGGCCGGGAACCATCGGCAGCGAGGGCTGGGTGCGGTCGAGCGCCTGCACCGACGATTTCTCGTCCATGCACAGCACGATCGCGTTGTCCGGCGGGTTCAGGTACAGGCCGACGACGTCGATCAGCTTCTCCTCGAACTTCGGGTCGTTGGACAGTTTGAAGGTCTTCACCAGGTGCGGCTTGAGACCACGCGCAGCCCACACCCGCTGCACGGTGTCCTTGGAGACCCCCGCCTTCTTGGCCATCGACCGACAACTCCAATGCGTCTCCCCCTCCGGCGTGGAATTGCGTGTCAGATCGACGATTTCGTCGATCTTCGCCTGCGAGATGGCCGGCTTTCGGCCGCGACCCGAGCGCACCTTACCGAGTTTCGAAACCCCGTCCCGGGCGAACCGGTCCCGCCACGCGGCCACGGTCGCCGGGCTCACACCGACCCGTTGCCCGATCCAAAGAAAATAGTTGTGACGACTTTATGACAAAGCCGGGCGGTGGAGGGACGTGGCGCAGGGTTATGAGCACTGTTTGCTGACAAATCTCGAACCGCCACCACGAAAGGATCTACACACCAACACAAAACCGCCACAGTGACTTAGGCACCACCAGCGTTCGAAACACTCATTTGCACCGAGTGCATGCACTCTTGGGTAAGAGCCCGCACCCGTGGCCGCCCGCCAAGGCGCTGCCCAACCTGCGCTAAGCAGAGAGGTACGCGCATGATTCGGAACGTAGCCGCTATCGAGGCACACAGCACAACGGCGACGGTAAAAGGCACGTCGGCCCTGGCGCCGAAATGGCCTGCAGCGCGATGGCTGACAGCCCGGTCGGGCCTAGATCGGCGCGGCCCATCCACCCAGAGATGCCCAGGACGGCTACGTTGGCAGCTCCCAGCGCCCGAATCAGGTTTTCGACATAGCTTTTAGCGCTTTTTGACCAGTCCGCCCGGTGGGCTTTCGTCAACGTCGTTGAGGATCAGCTCGCGCACGGCGGTACGCGGTCCGTACGGTCGCAGCATGGTGCTGGCCGGCCGTGGACGCACGTGCTGCGGCCACCAGAACCAGCGCCCGAGCAAGGTGGCCAGCGACGGTGTCATGAACGACCGCACGATCAAGGTGTCGAACAACAGGCCAAGCGCGATCGTCGTACCCACCTGGGCCATCACCCGCAGAGGGCTGAACATGAACGTGGCCATGGTGGCGGCGAACACCAGACCGGCGGCGGTCACCACCGAGCCCGAACCGGCCATCGCGCGGATCGTCCCCGTCTTGAGCCCGGCGTGGATTTCCTCCTTGAACCGCGATATCAGCAGCAGGTTGTAGTCCGAGCCGACCGCCAGCAGCAGGATGATCGCCATCGCCAGCACCATCCAGTGCAACTTGATCCCCAGGATGTACTGCCATAGGAGCACGGAGAGTCCGAACGAGGCGCCCAGCGACAGCAACACCGTACCGACGATCACGAAGGCCGCAACGACGCTTCGGGTGATCACCAACATGATGACGAAAATCAGTGTGGCCGCAGAAATTCCGGCGATCAACAGGTCGATGTCGGAGCCGTCGTGCATGTCCTTGTACGTCGCGGCGGTACCGCCGAGGTAGACATTGGCGCCCTCCCAGGGCGTGCCCTTGATCGCCTCGTGCACGGCCTGCTTGATCGGCTCGATGTGGCTGACGCCTTCAGGAGTCGCCGGGTCGCCTTCATGCGAGATGATCAACCGGACGGCGTGCCCGTCCGGCGATATGAACTGTTTGAGACCCCGCGCGAAATCCGGGCTCTTGAACGCCTCCGGCGGAAGGTAGAACGTGTCGTCGTTCTTCGCTTTGTCGAAGGCATCGCCCTGCGCGGTGGCGTTGTCGGCCTGCGCTTTCGCCTGGTCGTTGAGACCCTGTGTGATCGCATAGTTCGACATGATGGTGTCGAGGTTGTGCTGCTGGCTCTCAATCTGCGGGGGTATCAACGCTACGAGTTTGGGCTGGATCTGGTCCAGCTTGTCGAGATTCGCGCTGAGGTTCTCGATGTTCTCGGCCACCTGGTCGACGCCGTCGAGCGCGTTGAAGATCGACCGGATTGCCCAGCAGGCCGGGATGTCGTAACAGTGCTTCTCCCAGTAGAAGTAGCTACGGATCGGCCGGAGGAAGTCGTCGAAGTTGGCGATGTCGTCGCGCAACGCCTCGGTGATCTTCACCGTTTCCTTGGTGAGCTTGGTGGTTTCGTGTGTGGTGTTGCTCAGATCCTGGGTGACCTGCATCTGCTCATGCAGCGTTGCCATCGTTTTCTTGAGCTCGTCCGCCTGCTTCAGCAGGTTTTTCGCCTGCTCTTCCTGATAGTGCTGGGTCTGGAGCCGCCCTGCGGCCTGTGCACCCATCTCAAAACCGAGGGTGCTGTGGTCGAGCGGCGTGCCCAACGGCCGGGTGATGGTCTGCACCCGGCCGATACCGGGGATGTGGAAGACCGCCTTGGCGACCTTGTCCAGGACGATGAAGTCGGCCGGGTTACGCAGGTCATGATCGGTCTCGATCATCAACAGCTCGGGATTGAGCCGAGCCTGGTTGAAGTGTCGGTCGGCAGCCGCATAACCGATATTGGCCGGGGTGTCTTGCGGCAGGAAGTGGCGGGTGTCGTAGTCCGTCTTGTAGCCGGGCAGAGCGAGCAGGCCGACTAATGCGGCGGCGATGGTCACCGCGAGAACCGGTGCGGGCCAGCGGACGATGGCGGTGCCGATGCGTCGCCAGCCCCGGGTCTGCAGCTTTCGCTTCGGGTCCAGCAGGTTGAAGAACGATGCCACGGTCAGGACCGCCGGTGCCAGAGTCAAGGCCGCGAGGACCGCGACCAGCAGGCCGACGGCGCAGGGCACACCGAGTGACTCAAAATAGGGCAACCGGCAGAAGCTCAGGCAGTACATCGCGCCGGCGATGGTCAGCCCCGACCCCAGCACGACGTGGGCTGTGCTGTGGAACATCGTGTAGAAGGCTTCTTCACGCGTCTCGCCCAGACCGCGGGCCTCGTGATATCGGCCGACCACAAAGATCGCGTAGTCCGTTCCGGCGGCGATCGCCATCAGCACGAGCATGTTATTGGCGAACGTGGAGAGCCCCATGATGTTGTAGTTTCCGAGCGTCGCGACGACACCGCGGGCCGCGGCCAACTCGACGAAGACCATCGTCAGCATGATCAGAACGGTGCTTATCGAGCGGTAGACGACCAGCAGCATCACCACAATCACGAGGAGGGTGACCAGAGTGACTTTCGCGACGCCTTTCTCACCCGCATGGGACTGGTCGGCAAACAACGGAGCCGCCCCGGTGACGTAGGCCTTGATCCCCGGCGGCGCCGGCACCGAGTCCACGATCTTGCGGACGGCCTCGCTGGACTCGGTGGACAACCGATCGCCCATGTTGCCGGCGAGGTAGACCTGGACGTACGCGGCCTTTTGGTCGTGACTCTGGGAGCCCGCGGCGGTCAGGGGATCACTCCAGAAGTCCTGGATGTGCTGAACGTGTTTCTTGTCTTGCTCGAGTCGCTTGACGATCTCGTCGTAATAGCGGTGGGCCTCCGCCCCCAGCGGTTTGTCGCCCTCCAGCAGGATCATTGCCGAGCTGTCGGTATTGAACTCTTTGAACGTCGACCCGACGCGCATCATCGACTGGAACGACACCGCGTCCGTGGGACTCTGCGACACCGAGTGGTTCTTGGAGACGACCTCCAGCTGAGGCGCGATGGTGTTGGTGACGAAGACGATGCCCAGCCAGATCAGGACGATCGGCAGCGCAAGCCGATGGATCATCCGCGGCAGGAACGGCGGGATCAGTGGCTGATCAACGCGCGGCGCAGCCTCGGTGGTCTCGCTCATGCGGACTTGTCCAGGCAGTAGACGAAGGCATTGACTGTTTCGTTGGGGGGCGACTGGTTCGGAGCCTTGATGACGTCACCGCGCCCGTCGTGGTTGTTCACGACGAATTGGCAGGCGATCCAACTCCCGTCTCCTTGCGCTACCAGGTTTGCCGGGATGCCGGGCTTCGTTGACTTCAATACCGTGCTCCAGGGCAAGGGGACGTTGAGGGCCTGTTGCGGATGGGAGTTCTCATCGAGGTAGTTGATGGTTGCCGTGCTGCCCGGTGAGCCCCAGACCTCGAGCGTGATGGTCTTGGCGTTGAACTGGTCGATGACGTCACCGGATGAGCCACCACCGAACGAACCGCTGTGGACGCCGAAGATATCGTGCAGCCGGTGCACGACGAACCCGGACAGCGCGACGACAGCCACGATCGTGAGCACCAGCCAGAAACGGCCCAGCAGCCCCTTCTTCTTGGCGCGCTGTGGGCCGAGTTTTTCCTCGGTGCTTCGGGGAACCTTAGGATCTAGCGACTCTATCCATGGCTTGGTGGTCGTCATGGGCGCTGTCCTAACCAGGGGCGAAGGCTACTCAACTAATTAGCTTAGAGGTAACTTTAGCCACACTAACCGACGGCTTCACATCCCGAGCTGAGCCATCCGCGAACTCAGACACTCCCCTGGACCGTCGCTGCTTCGCCAAGGACAACTTGTGAGACACAAGTGCGGCGGAACGACAGTATCCGCTGCTCATTCATAATTCGCGCTCGTAGCCATAGTTCTTGGTTCGGCTACGCTCACGCGCAGCCGCCCCGCCGTCTGGCGGTGGCGAAGCGTTGATACGCAGCTTGACGCGCTCAAGTTTGGGCACCTTCGCGGCGCCATGCGCGTGCGCGCTGGGTGCGTCGTCGCTCGTTACGGTCCACTAAGGCCGCCACGATGTCGGGCAGCAGCCGCGGGTCGGTGTCTGCAGCGACGCTGTGCATGGTGTGGGCGCGCGGTCGTCATTGGCAAGGATCGTTCGGAAGTGTTGGGTGGCAGTGTGTTTGGTGCCACGGCGTGTCTGGTGGATGGCGGTGTCGCTGCCATGGGTGTGTTTCGGCCTCATCGAACATCTGTGCCATGTGGTGAAATTGAAAAGGCCAGCTCAGCGCCTTTTCTTAGTCGGGCTGACAGTGTGGTGTTTCAGGACATGCGAATAGGGTGTCTCAAGACATCGGAATACGTGTGTCAGCCAGTTTCAGCGCGTGTCGAAGGCTCGCCTAGTAATCACCGCCGTCCTCATCGAGGGCCGTTCACAGTCGCAAGTCGCCCGTGATTACGGGGTCTCCCAAGGGTGGGTGTCGCGGCTGCTCAAGCGCTACACACTGGAAGGCGACGCCGCATTCGAGCCCCGATCACGACGACCACACACCGGTCCGACTCTGCTCCCGCAGACCACGATCGACCTGATCGGTCGAGCTACGCGACACACTGGCCGGCAAAGGACTCGACGCCGGGCCCCACACCATCGCCTGGCACCTCGAACACCACCACCGACAACAGGTCTCAGCGGCATCCATCAGCCGCCACCTGACCGCGGCCGGCCTCGCGCAACCCAGCCCACACAAACGGCCCAAATCGTCCTACATCCGCTTTGCCGCCGAACAACCCAACGAACGCTGGCAAGCCGACTTCACCCACTGGCGCCTAGCCCAGGGCACCCACGTCGAAATCCTGTGCTGGATCGACGACCACTCCCGCTACGCACTCTCGGTCACCGCGCACCGCCGCGTCACCGGCCCGATCGTGCTCCTTGCCTTCCGCAAAGCCTGTGAAACACATGGCATTCCGGCATCTACCCTCACCGATAACGGCATGGTCTTCACCACCCGATTCGCCGGCGGAAAAGGCGGACGCAACCAACTCGAAGCAGAACTGCGCCGCCTGCACATCACCCAAATCAACTCCACCCCCAACCACCCCACTACCTGCGGAAAAGTGGAGAGATTCCACCAAACACTCAAAAAATCACTCACCAACAAACCCACGCCACCAGCCTCGCCGAACTACAAGTCCAACTGGACGCCTTCGTCGACGAATACAACCACCGCCGCCCACACCGCTCCTTGCCGCACCGAGCCACCCCGGCCACCGCCTACACCAGCCGACCCAAAGCCGACCCAGCAACTCACATCGACACCCACAACCGCGTCCGCACCGACCGCGTCGACCAAGCCGGATCCATCACCCTGCGCCACAACGGCCGCCTGCACCACATCGGCATCGGCCGCATCCAGTACCGAACCCGCGTCCTCATCCTGGCCCAAGACCTCAACATCAGAATCATCAACGCCGCCACCGGAGAACTACTCCGCGACTTCACCCTCGACCCCACCAGGAACTACCAACCCACCGGAGCCCCCAAAGGCCCCACACGGAAAAAACCCCGAACCTAACGTAGGTTCAGGGCTATTCCGATGTCTTGCGACACCACACTGGTAGCGGGGACAGGATTTGAACCTGCGACCTCTGGGTTATGAGCTACGCACAAGGGATTTGCCCATGTCCGCGTGATCTCAAAAGCACAGGTCAACGGGGGTTCGATATCTCACGGTTTGCGCGCTGTCGCACTGATTTGACGGGGTTTCGCGGCGTTTTGTTCCCAAATCTGTTCCCAAATGCTGCGGTCAGCCAGCCCCTCAGTAGACGATTGATCCGGGCCTCGCCGGCTTCCCAACCGGTGTCACAACGCCGGTGCAGCACTCCACTTGACCCCCAGGAAGTAGCGGAAACGCATTCCCGCAGGTCACTGTGCGTCTGCCGGGCGAGGGGCAGCGTGCATCACGTGTACAGACGTGTAGGTCGTTCACCATGACGTATGACGTGTGGTCCCAGACTGGTCCCCAAAGCGGCGGTTAGCTTCTCAACCTGTCGCAGTACATGAAGGGGGGCCGGCTGGTAGAGACACAGCCGAGTCTCATAGTGCCTTGCCTGTGAGCGGTCGCGACCGCATTAGGACGAATCCGGCGATCCTAGCCCATCGTTGCCCTGGGCCTCGGACTCTTGATCGTTGCCCTGGGTTTTTGGCTTTGACCTTGGATCGAAAGAGCGTAGTGCCGAAACGGTCGCAAGAACGCTTGCCCACAACTCAACGATCTCCCCGGCCACTTGCTGGTTGAACGGGTGACCCTCGAGGCGCTGCAAACCTTCCTGGATGAGGTCCCCTCGGAGGGCTCAGCGGTGTCACGGACAGCTGAAGTAAGGAAATTCGGCCGTGATCCGCGCTGGATCGGGCGCGACACCGGCGCCCAGCGGGGAGTTGGTCAACACCGACAGCACATTGTCCAGCACGTTGTCCATCAGCCCGCGCCCGTTCATTCCGGTGTAGTCGAAGGATGCGGGCGTGCCCAGCTCGTAGGGCAGGGTCATCGATCCGAACAGGTCGGCCACGCGGCGCGCGTAGGCGGCCGGATCAGCGGAAGTGCCGGCGAGTGTGACGTATTTGGTGACGGTGTCGATCGTGCGCGCGACGAACCGCGCATTGTCCCCGGACGGGGCGGTCGAGTTGAACGCCTCGCTCAACGCGTCGTCGTTGAGGTGGAGGTGGGTGAACATCGGCAGACCCCAGCGGGCCACCTGCTGCTCAGGCGCGTGGCCGCACAGCGACACCGTGGCCCAGGCCTGCACCCTGGTCGTACTGCTGATCAACTCGTTGGGCGCCTCGACGACGATGCCGGCGACGGTCCGATCCCGGAAGACGTTGACGTGATTGGCGAAAGCCTCGGGTTTGTAGACGCCGGCCGCGAAGGCATCCCTGAAGTCATTGAGGCCCGCATTAGCGCCGAACACATCATGCACCACTCCGGCGAAGACGCGCACCCCGCTCTCACCGGCAACTGTGACGCCGGTCGTTCCCGACGCGATCAACTCGCCAGATCCACCCTGAGCTGCGTCGGCGCCGGTGGCGAGGCGCAGCTCGAAGGTCTGCGCGTATCCGCCCGCGGCGGCCGCGCTGTGCACCACCTCAGCGAACTTGAGTTTGAAGGACACCTCCTCATGGGCGTCACTGTCTGTGTCGAAGCGAAACACATAGAGAGCCTCACCGCGAAAAGGGGCAGACGTCTCCACGGTGGCCGACGGGTTGACCGTCATCGCCATCACGGTCTTTCCTGGGTCGCCGGCGAAAAGATAGAAATCGCAGAGATTCAGACGGGGGTCTTCGCGACCCGTCGGGGTGTCGAAATGATGGGACATCGATCTCGGCTCTCCTGAATCCGTCAGCGACAGGAATGGTGAGACGTCGGCGAGCTGCGATCGCATGAGTCGAAGGGCTCCCTGCGCGCACGGTACACCGGTTCGCCTGCTGTTGCTCGATCAGAGCTCGCGCGGTCTCGGCCTCGGGGTCGTGGTCGGGGTCGCGCTCGCCGCCCCAGGCGCGGGATACGCCGGCCATGTAGCCCCGCCCAACGATGGCCACCTTTGGGTAGACATCGTTGAAGTCATCATGGCGCCCTCTCGATACCAGCTCCTATGTTGTGGCGACGTGCACTCCCCTGACTGAATGTCGTGCATGAGTTTCGCGCCTTCGGGGCCCGTAGATGCCCCGCTCGTCGCCTCGCATGACCCACTGGTGTTGTTGATCGGCGCGGGCCGCAATCTCGGCGTATTGGCGGGCGCGCGCGGTCTCCGCGTTTGCGGTTGTCCCGCACGATGCTCGAACAAGGTAGAAGAGTCCGATCAGGGCGGCCGCGCCGAGGATCCACCCCGGATTAAAAGAGGTGTGGAGAGCGATCCGCTAGTACGGCGGCGAGCCGACGATACCGCGTCGCCGAGTCTCAGCGGGTTTCAGGTGCTTTCGCCCCCTGTGACATCGTCGTGACACCCAGGACCGCCCCGCGGTGAGGGAAGCAAGGTCAGCCGCCGGATAGGTGCGCCTTCGTCGCGCGTGTCAGGTCGTCGACGAGGATCTCCGGCTCGCCGGCGAGCAAGCCGTCCAGCGCGAGTCGGGCGACGACCGCGGGATCGGTCTTTTGATCTGCTGGCGCGAAGGCGGCCATGTCGGTGTCTATGTAGCCGACGTGCACGGCGGTGACGTGGATGCCGCGCGGCGCCAGTTCCTGCCTGATTGCATCGGTCATCGCCCACTCGGCCGCCTTGGCTGCCGAATAGGCGCCGGAGGTCGGATCATGCAGCCAAGACAACACCGACAGCATGTTGAGGATCGCTCCTCCGCCGTTGCCTTCGATGATCGGGGCGAAGGTGCGGATGACATTCAGCGTGCCGAAGTAGTGCGTCTCCATCTCCAGCCGGACGTCCTCGAACGCCCCGGACAGCACTGACGCGCGCGTCGCGGTGCCCGCATTGTTGACGAGAACGGTAACGTCGCTGGCCACGTCCGCGGCGCGGCGCACTGAGGCCGGGTCGGTGATGTCCAGTTGGATGGGTTCGACGCCGGACACGTCGATCGTTTCGGGTCTGCGCGCGGCGGCGTAGACCTTCGCTCCCCGCTCGATGAGTTGGGCTGCGAAATGCTTACCTAGTCCCCGGTTGGCGCCAGTGACCAGAGCGGTGATCTGGTCGTTGCTCATCGTGGTCTCCTTCGAGTAGTCGAGGACTGAGACGTTCCCAACACGCATTCTTTCGTAGTGATCGCAGGGATGGTAGGTGCTCTGCGTCCTCGCTGAAGATGCACGCTGGCTGCATGCGCAGCTCTAAGCGCCTTGAGCCGATCGGTCGGATGCTGACCTACTCGATTATCAGTAACGAGAATCCTCACCGATCGAGCCCCGCGGGCACACCACCGCGACGGTGGCGACATCGTCGGCATCGGCGGAAGAGTGGTTGTGACGACGGGGAATGCTGCGGTCATTCTCCGGGCAGGAATCGCCACAGTACTGAGGTCGGAGTCATGTCGCCGCGATCACGCCGGCCCGCCGTGTGTAGCTGGTTGGGGTGGACGGGAGCGTCAGCGGTTTGGTGCCGACCTATTCCCGTTTGTGCGGTCATAGAGGTGCCCGCCCTGGGCGGCAGCCTGCCAGCGGCGCCACCCTGCGCCACCCGCTCGCCAGCCCGCCGCCGCATCGGAACAGGCGGCCGGGCGAACGCGTGGGCCGGCACCGACTCAGCCCCGACCGCAGCTAGCCCCACGACGCTGCGCGCCGCGGCCTCGCCGCACCGACGATCCGCCTTCTGATATCGGCCGCCAGCTCTACACGATCGACGCCGCCGCCCCCGGCACAACACACGCAGCGCCGCTGCGCGGCGCGGCCTCGCCGCGACGACGATCCGCCTCTTGCTCAACGCCGCGGGCTCTACACGGTCGACGCCGCCGCGCCAGCGGCCCGAACACCTCCCACCGCCACTGCGCGCCGCCGATCCGCCGGACCCGGCCGCGCCCATAATGACCGCACACCCAAACGTCTGGGCGCAGTACCCGTGCCGCAATCGGCCCTCGATCTGTGCCGCCATGGGGCCGCCGCCGCCTCAGGCCGCGCGCCCGTGCCCATTGCGCATGGACCTCGCCCCTCACCATCGGCTCACTTCACGCCGGTCGCCGCCCCACTCATCGACACTTAGGCCGCCTAACTTAACCCCTCCGCCGAACATCACACCTCTTGCACACAGGTCACGAAACGATAACGCAATTTCGTCCGTATCTAATTAATTAGGGTTTACTTACAATCGCCGATATGCCCACAAAGCGATGCCCGCGATGCGACGCGGAGATGCCGAAGAAAACCTGGCCCCCTACGCCCGGACGCCCTTCGGTCTGGTGCTCGCAACAGTGCCGGCGAGCGGCCTACGAGGAACGGCGGGCAGCCAAAACCGGAGCGGTCGCGGTGCGGGTCGAGATTGTCGAGAAGGCCGTCGACCGCATCGTGGAACGCGTACAGATCGAGACAAAGCAGATCGAGTCCAGCCCCGCCGAGGCCGCTCGAATTGTGCTGAAGTCACCCCGCGCATGCCGCACCATTCTGGAGGCGTTAGCCGCGGAAGCCGACTCGGGGCACTTGACCGCCGCCGCGCACGCGCCGACGCTGCGAGCCGCTCAGCGATTGCTGTCGTCGCTCAGGCGGGCCCGGCTCATCAATGGATAAGGCGGGCTCGTCGTATCCGTTCCGAGCCCTTTTGCGGCCGGTGGCGACCTACTGCGCCCAGCGCAGTCAAGCCGTTACCCAATCACCGTGGATCCGAGGCCAGAATTCGCACGTGTGATGCCGCTACCAAGCGTCGTGTTTCACCTGTTTCACTGCGTTCCGGTAATACCGGTAATTCAGCTGTGCCGCAGTACAACTCGACAGAAATATTATTCACGCCGACCGTCGCGCAGCGCCGTTTGGCGGACTTACCGTTTGACCATGAAACGACGCGAGACGGATCGCCCGCACGGCACAGCCCGCCGAGACGGCTGCCGGTGGGCAGCTTCAACCAGCGCTTCAGAATGAGCTGGGAAGCGCTCGCATGGGCGAAAGACTCAGACATCGCCCATCCGGTGGCGAAGTTCATTCTCGTCCTGCTGGCAAATAAGGCGGATGAGAACTTCTCGTGCTATCCCTCCATTCGGACGCTGATGGCCGAATCCGGCGCCGGCAGAAGCACGGTCTTGCGCGCGCTCAGCTACCTGGAGATGCGGGGCTTGATGACCCGGCGTCCGCAGTTTCACGATTCCGGGGCCCGGCGTTCAACCCGCTACTACCTGAATCACCCTCGGGCGCAGCATCTTCTACCCGGTCCCGATCCGGGACCCCCCAGTCCCAATGCGGGACCCCCTGTCCCTTGTCGGCACGGGGCCCGTCCCATATCGAGACGGGGGCGGTGTCAGAACGGCACCCCACGGGGGTCCCACATCGGGACCCCTTGAACCCATCAACCCAACCACCATCCGAACCGGACGACGCCGCAGTACTGATCTTGGCGACCCTGACCAGATTCGTGGAAACTGGGAGCCCGCAACGCGAACAGTCTTCTACCCGCCATCAAGTCCGCCCTGGCGCGCGGCTGGCTGGCCGCAGATCTCACCGACCATCTGATTCGAAACCCGAACGGGGCACGCGACCCGGTTCGGTGCTAGCCCGGCGCCTCACCGATACCTGGACAGGCACCAGACCCACCTGTAACCACAGCGCCTTGGTGTGGCGAATGCGAGGACCCGCATTCTCGCACAATCACCGTCACAGACGCCGACGGAATGGAAGCTGCGCAGTTTTGTCCACAGTGCAGCCCGCAAGTCCACAGGCACCGTTCATCCGTGCAAGATTCCGTCAGAATTGTGGAAAGGTGGTGAATTATCTTGGAAAGCAACGTGTTCAACGATCTTCCACTGCTGCTCGCGGTTCCCCACGCAGCGCAGCTACTGGGAATCAGCCGGGCCGCAGCCTATCGGCTGGTGGCCTCTGACGAGCTGCCCGTTCGTCGACTTGGTGGTCGGATTTACGTCGTAACGGCCGGGCTCCGCGAACTGGTGGCGTCGTGAAAGGCACCGTACATCAGCGTGGTTCGGTGTGGTACTACAAGTTCCGCCTGCCAGAGCTGGATCCGTCGACAGGCCGATATCCTTGGATCACCAAAGGCGGCTTCGACACCGAGCGCGAAGCCTAGAAAGCCTGCCGAGAAGCCATGCGCGATGCGGACCGCGGCCGCGTCGTCAAACCCTCGACCCGCACAGTCGCGCAGTTCCTCACCGAGTGGCTTGCCGCGGTCGAACCCGCACTCGACGCCACGACATGGCGCAGCTGGAGCGACTACGCGCGCACCTACGTCATCCCCCACATCGGCGCCGAACGGTTGCAACGACTCGACGAGCCTCAACTGCTGAAGCTCTACGCCAAGCTGCTCACCGAGGGACGCGTCAAGCGCGACAACGACTCTCTGATGTACGCGTACTGGTCAGAGCGCAACGCCGCCGGCGACGCGCCCACACCACGGCAGCTGTCCGAGGCGTGCAACACAACGATCCACGCGGCTCGCACCGCCGTACGGCGCTATCGGGTCGGCATCGTGCCCAAACCGGTGCCGCCGGGCCTCGCACCCAAGACCGTCCGTAATGTCCACGCCTTCCTTCACCGGGCGCTCGTCGACGCGGTGGCCTGGAAATACATCACCGACAACCCGGCGAGCAACGTGAAACCACCACGCCGGCCGCGAACCCGCCGCACGGTATGGAGGCCCGAGGAAATCCGGATGTTCCTCACCTCGATCCGCGACGACCGATTCGCGGCGCTGTTCCTGCTGGAACTCACGACCGGCATTCGGCGCGGCCAAGTGTGCGGACTGAAGTGGTCGGACGTCGACCTGGACGCCGGCGTGATCACTGTCCACGACAATCGCGTGGTGGTCGGCGGCCGGGCGATCGACAAGGCCGGCGGCAAAACCCGCAACGCCGACCAGACGATCTCCATCGACCGCGCCACCGTCGCGGCACTGCGTCGCTGGCGCGAACTCCAAGACGGCGAACGCGAATTCTTTGGCGACGCCTACCATCCGGGCGACTATCTGTTCACCTACCAGGATGGTCGGCCGCCGCACCCCGACACGATCCGCCAACGCTTCGACAGACTGGCGGCCGTGGCGGGCCTGTCGCGCATCACTTTCCACGATCTGCGCCACTCCTATGCCACCGGCGCGCTGCGGGCCGGTGTCAGCCCGAAAGTGATCAGCGAGCGCATCGGCCACGCCAACGTCGGGTTCTTCTTGGAGACCTACGCCCACGTGCTGGGAAACGACGACCGAGAAGCGGCCGAGCAGGCCGCCGAATTCCTGCTTGGCGATGCCTGGGACTCAGATGACGAGACGGCGAGCTGACAAGCCTGGATTGAGGAAATGTTGCATATAACTCTGAAGTTATATTAGTGTCGATGCCCTGGGAAGTGATTTTGCTTGAGGAGGTCGAACGCTGGTACTTCGCGCTCGACGAGGACGCCATAGCCGCAGTCACCGGGGCCATCGACCTGCTTGAACTGGAAGGACCAACATTGGGCCGACCAACCGTGGACAAGGTCAACGGGTCGAAGTTTCACAACATGAAGGAACTCCGGCCCGCCGGCACCAGCATCCGGATCCTGTTCATCTTCGATCCGCAACGGCAGGCAATCCTGCTGCTCGGCGGGGACAAGGCGGGCAACTGGAAGAGCTGGTACGACGAAAACATTCCGATAGCTGAGCGACGCTACGAGGACTGGCTCGCGACCGAGGAAGGTGGATGACCATGGCGCGCAACTGGCGCGAGATTCGCGCGGACGCCATTGCGCAGGGGCGCTTGGACCCGGCTCGGGCCGATGCGGCGCGTAAGGAGATGCATGACGCCGTGCAGGCGCACCGACTCGCCGACATACGCAAGGCGCATGGTCACGCCCGCCAAGCCGACGTCGCCGCGTTGATGGGGGTCTCTCAAGCGCGGGTGTCCAAACTTGAAAGCGGCGACCTCTCGCACACCGAACTCGGCACCTTGCAGTCCTATGTGGCTGCGCTGGGCGGAAACCTACGTATCGTGGCCGACTTCGGCGAGAGCACAGTTGAGCTGACCGGATAGTCCCGCGCGGAGTTCAACCTGCCGAAAACCAGTACCGCATTGTCGGTATAGGTCGCTACCGTTTTCTCATGACATTCGCCATGCCATGGCCACGTACCGAACACACCCTCGACCGCCGAAAACTGGAGGTCAGCTGCATACTTTGACGCTGGCTGGGGCACCGCCTACGGGCGCATCGAAGGCTATCGACGTTCAGCTGAACTCCACTATCAACAGATGATGAGCGACCCCTCCGACCGAGACTTGCTTGTCTACCCGTTCGCCTCGAACTGGCGGCACGCAATCGAGCTTCAGCTCAAGGACGTCTTGGAACTGCTAGGCCGGCTTCACCACGAGACTGTCGATGAAAGCCTTAAACACACACACAATCTGGCGAAGCTTTGGACCGCCGCGTTGCCATCGATTAAAGAGGTCTCGTCGATTGAGGTACGTGCGAGCGACTTCACAACAGTGACGAAGCTAATCGGACAGTTAACTGCGCTGGATCCGGACGGGCAGGAACTTCGGTATCACGAACGCACCAACGGAAAGCCTTCGCTGCAAAATTACCCCTTCATTGACGTGCCGATGTTCCACGAATCGTTGCGAGGTGTAGCCGCGTTCCTCGACACCATCTCAGAGTGCATCTACCAAGCACTTGAGTTCGAGCGCGAGATGGCCTCGGCGTATCAGCGATGACGGCCGCATCCAAGGCGCTACGAATCCCCATCTTCGACCCGCAAATGACGGAAGCCGTAGCCAACGTACTCGCACAGACAGACCATCCCGGTCTGAGCAACGCCGAAATTGACAACCTTTTGCAGCTCGTACGTATCCGCAATCGAGATCGCTCGGTCAACAAGCGCACAAGTCTGCACGTAGCCCTGCACAACGCCCAGGTCGAGCAGGCGTGCGGCAACGTTATCGGCGCATTCATCGCCCGCGCGATGCACCCCAGCCGCTATGTCGGCAACGAGCGACGTTGGATGCAGCTACGAGACCAGCTCAACGGCGTTTTGATCATCTTCGGCTACAGCGTAAACGAAGAAGGCAAGCTAGCAACCGGAACCAAAGCGACCACTCTCTCTGCCGCAGCGAAGCTCGCTGGCGAACTGCAAGTCGAACTCCATCGCCGCGACACACACGCAGAATTGCTTAAATACTGCGACGAGGAACTCGTAACCCGCGACCTGTTCCATGCGATGTCGGAAGCGACCAAAGGTGTGGCGCAACGTATCCGGGAACAAACCGGACTCGTCTTCGACGGACAGGACTTGTTCGACGCCGCGTTCGGCACCGCGAAACACCGGCCAGTGCTGTTCATCAACAACTATCTGTCAGACAGTGATGTCAGCGAACAAAAAGGCTTCAAAAACCTGCTTATCGGTATCTATGGACATTTCCGTAATCCGCGGGCGCATACCACTCGCTACGGAGCGACCGAGAAGCTGATCGACTTCTATAATCTCTTCGCGACGTTGTCGTACGTACATCGACGTCTCGACGGCAGCCATATCTAGGGTGTCGGGAGCGGGTAGACGATTCGGCTATTTCCCAGTCATGACCGCTGAGGGCTGCGTTGGTATACCAAGTGCCTGAAAGCGCTCAGCGTGGCCCTACGCGGCCACGACGCTCGCGATGGCCGTCATTCACATCGGGTCGAACCTCGTTTGATTTGACCCGATCAAGCTCAACCGCGGGATTCACCGCTATCCCGTGTCCCGCTTATCAGCTCGACAACGAAGTGATCCGATTATCATCGGTTACGGCGATCGATACCCGTTACTTTCAGCGGTACGGGCCGGGAGATGGCTACGGCAGGGAAGGACCACCGGGCTTGTCACAGAAGCGGATCTCGGAGATCACGCGGCGCAAAATCTTCGATTCGATTGCCTTGGAATCGATCTCGTGGTCAGGACGGCTCGAGGAGCCAGACTTCCTTGCGCGGATCTATGACCTCTCAAACATTGAAAGTTTCGACACCCGATACAAGGATGCAGCCGGAGACATCTGGCAACATCGCGTCAACAACCCAATGGACTGGGAAGACGACTGGATCTTTACCGATAGCCGATTCGGTCTGCAGTATGGCGAGGACGATCTCGTCCTTCGCTTCCTCGCGGAGATGCTGCATCCCGTCGTCCGCATGGATGAAGGAGAAGTTGGGAGGCTGCTCAAGGCTTTTAACGCAGCACTTGAGCGAGACGGCTACGAGCTGTACCCGGCAGATTGGATCAGTGGCCACGCCGTCTATGGCTGGCGTCGGCGGGATTCATTTCACGGGACGAAGCCCGAACTCAATTTGAGCGGACGCGCCGTCTTAACCGATCCGGGTGTTCTTGAAGAACATCTGAGTCGTATCCGCGATACGCTCGCGTCCGACCCCCCGGCCGCGATCTCCTCGTCGAAGAACTTGATCGAGAGTCTCTTCAGACTCATCCTCGATAGTGCCCAAATCGATCATGAGCCAAAGGAAGACATTCCCCAGCTCTACAGAAAGGTCGCGGCGCTGCTGAAACTGAAAGCCGAATCGGTGCCCAGTAGCGCACGAGGCAGCGAGAGCTCACAGCAGATTCTCCGAACTCTCGTTACCACCGTGCAGTCGCTGGCCGAATTGCGGAATGAGCTCGGCATCGGCCATGGAAAATCAACGCGCAGCGTCGCGCTCGCCAGACACGCACGGTTGGCCCTCAACGCGACGGTAACTATCACGGAGTTCGTGCTCGACACATGGCAAGCTCGCGTGACGGCCGGCCGCCTCTAAGCCAGTTCGAAAGCACAACCCACCGCTTCCAGCGGCGATCGCCAACTCCAGCGGGCCTGCAGGTCCAGAGGGTTGAGCAACGAGCCCGTCCATGGTTCCAGATCCGTGCTCCATCGATGCTCCCTCGACCGTTAAGGTCGCCAATGTTCCCAAAAGTGTTCCCGCCGGGCATGAAACGGCCCCCTGAGTCTCCTCCGAGGGCCGTTTCGTTGCTAGCGGGGACATCCCTAAGCTACTGATATGCGCAGGTCAGGGGCGTTGTTCTAGCTGAGACTCCGATACGTCACGCGACGCAACTGCGAACCGACTGCGGACCAGGCGCGACGCCTAAGCTTGAGCACTATGACAAGTGCCGAAAACATGGTCGACGTTAGGCATCTGGGTGCTCAGACGCCCGACGGAAACCAGGTCGTCCTGATGTCTCAGCACCTCTATGAAGATCTGCTCCGATTCGCCGGCGGCGATCAGAATGGGCTGCGAGTGATTGTGCCCGATCTCGCGTTGACGGCGACGCTCGTCTCTGAGGAGGCCGGCTCCGCTCGGTACGAGGCTCGCCATTCCGAAGTGGTGCTATCACTGAGGGAGATCGGTCCCGGCAAGCTGGCGATGTCCTATCCCCCGAGTAGCTAGCGGGTCGGGTTAACGCTGTCAGTGTCCGCCGACACGGTCGCCGACATGACCACGAAGGGGCCGTCGGGGTACTACGGCTGCGCCAGCTGCGGGGGCCGACATCCACTGAGACGGCGATGCGTTAGCCATTGGTTCGATGATGTCGTTGAGTACGAAATCCCAGGACCCGCCACATTCGCTCGCCAAGGTCCATGTTCTCCGTAGGCGCTGAGGCGTTAGAGACCCACTTAGTGACATCCAACGCGTTCTCGGTGGCGTTGCTGATGTGCATGTGGCATCGGGGCGGATTCGTCAATCGGCACGCGCCTCGTTGTTGGCTCCGGGAGGTAGTCCCTGACCAACATGAGCGAAGGTTTCAGCCCGATGCGTACGTTCACGATGTGCGGGGCCAGGGTGTGCCCATACCGGCGACGGTCGATTCGCGCCAGCTCTTCGATCCCGTTCCCATATCATTTAGCTTGGCTAATGTTCCCAAAAGTGTTCCCAACGGGCATGAAAATGGCCCCCAGGCTTGCGCCTGAGGGCCATTTCCGCTGGTAGCGGGGACAGGATTCGAACCTGCGACCTCTGGGTTATGAGCCCAGCGAGCTACCGAGCTGCTCCACCCCGCGTTGGTAAATACCAGGTTACCGAACGTGTAGCGGGCCGCCAAATCGCCTGCTGAGCAGCGCCGACGTTCGGGGTCAGTGCGAGGGCGGGTTGAGCCGGTATCGCGCCACGATGTCGTCCACCCAGTCCGGTGTTCCGTACGTCAGCCCGTACTTGTCGGCCAGTTCGCCGAACTCGGGCAGCTCATGCAGGACCTTGCCGACCGGGTCATTCGCGTGCTCGACGAGCAGCTCACCGAGCTCGCGGAAGTAGTTTTCGAAACCGCCCGGGGTGATGATCTCGATGATTCGGCCGGGCTCGCGGCCGGCGTTCCACATCGCGTGCATTTGCCCACGCGGCTTGGTGATGTAGCCACCGGGACCGAGGACCACTTCACTGTCGTCGGATCGGAAGCCGATCTCGCCGGCGAGCACGATCGAATGCTCATCCTCGCGGGTGTGCCGGTGTGCCGCGGTGATCAAGCCGACCTCGAAGGGATGCTCGACGATGGACACCTCGCCGCCATTGTTCTTGCTGGACAGCTTGAACACCGCCCCGAAGCCGGGCAGCGCGACGTAATCCCCTTCCCCGGGCTGGACAACGCTCACCCCGATGTCATTCGCACCCGCCATCCGAGTTACCTCCTTTTAATGGAATCGCTTAGGCTGTGCCGTTTTCAGACTTCAGCAGCCACGCCTCTTTTTCCAGGGCATCGATGATCGCGTGCAGCAAGTCGGCCGTCGAGGGATCGGCGGCATCGACACCGTCGTGCACATCGCGCATGGTGCCCACGACGGCGTGTATCCGATTGCTGATCACGTCGACCGTCTCGGTGACGCCGAGCAGCCCCGGCGGGATAGCGGGGACGGTTGTTGTCGCCACGACCGTGTCGGAGCGCCCGTCGGGAACCGCGTCCAGGGCGCGCATGCGTTCGGCGATCGTGTCGCTGGCTTCACGGGCGGCGTCGACGATGCTGTCGAGCTGCAAATGCAGATCCCGGAAGTTAGTCCCGACGAGATTCCAATGCGCTTGCTTGGCTTGCAGGTGTAACTCGATCAAGTCGACGAGGACGGCCTGTAGCTCGTCGAACAGGCTGGGGGGGCCGTGAAACACTGTGACCTCGTTGGCATTACGACGCCGGGTAGACAGTGACGTTGTCATGGTGGACTCCTTTCGGGACCGCTATTCGGGCCAGGTGTTGTTGAGGATGATGTCGACGAAGTTGTCGCGGACGAACGCGGGGTCGAAGCGCTCGAGGACGTCGGCGTTGACGGTGCCGAAGGTGCTGTCCGGGCGGTGTTTCATGCCGTCGTTGAACGCCGCCAGGATGCGCCGCTTGAAATCCGGCCGGGGATGAGCGGCGGTGACCGCGACAAGAGCTTCGGGGGAAAGGTCGTCACGGCCGATGCCCAGCACATCGGTTTCGACACCGGCTGTGACCGAAGCGATTTCGGGTCCGAGGAATTCCGGTATTGCCGGGGTGGTGTGCAGGGCGATGCTCAGCCACACCTTGTCGGCGTCGGCCTTGTCGACGCCGTGGTCCAGCAGGAAGTCGCGCGCCGCGTTGGCGCCGTCCACCTCGAAGCGCAGGGTGGAGCTGCGGTACCGCTCGGTGAGGCCGATGTCGTGAAACATCGCCCCGGCGTACAGCAACTCCAGGTCCGGCGTGAGACCGCGGCGACGGGCCTGCAGCGCGCCGAACAGAAACACCCGCCGGGAATGGTTGAAGAGCAGGTCGTCTTCGGCGTCGCGGATGTAGTCGGTGACCTCGCGGACCAGCGGGGTGTCGGGGATGACGATGTCGGCGATGGTTCCCATCGACTGAATGGCCATGATCGAATCTCCTTTGGTTGCTACTGCAGCTAGTTTGCGGCGTCGCGGGACTATCTGGCTATGGCTATTGAGCCGTCGATCCCACAAACTGCGACATGGTCCGCCTTGTGCCCGACGCCGCCAAGGCGACACGATGAGCAGGTGGCCGACGCCAAGACGACACCTCGCGTGGTGGTGATCGTCGTCTTCGACGGCGTGAAGCTCTTGGACGCGACCGGACCGGCCGAGGTCTTCGCCGAGGCCAACCAGTTCGGGGCGAACTATTTGCTCCAGATCGCGTCGGTCGACGGGTGCGATGTGACGACGTCGATAGGCACGCGTTTCCCGGTGCACGGGCGTATTTCGTCGTTCGAATCCGCCGATACCGTCATGGTCGCCGGCGGCGACAATCTGGTCGGGCAGCCGATCGATCCCGCGCTGGTCGAGGCGCTGAAGGCGGTGCCGGAGCGGACTCGGCGCCTGGCGTCGGTGTGCACCGGGGCGTTCATCTTGGCGCAGGCGGGCCTGCTCAGCGGCCGGCGCGCCACGACGCATTGGCGCCACGCCGGGCGCCTTGCGCGCGCCTTCCCCGATGTGAGTGTCGAACCCGACGCGATCTTTGTCCGCGACGGCGACGTGTTCACCTCGGCGGGTGTGTCGTCGGGCATCGACCTCGCGTTGGCGTTGGTCGAAATGGATTACGGCCCCGAGTTGGTCCGCGACGTCGCCCGGTCGCTGGTGGTCTATCTCAAACGCGCCGGCGGGCAATCGCAATTCTCCGTCTTGGTCGAGGCCGATCCGCCGCCGGAGTCCGCGCTACGAGCGGTCACCGAGGCGGTCACCGCCGACCCCGGCGGTGACCACAGCGTGACGAAGCTCGCCGGCCGGGCGTCCCTGAGCACTCGCCAGCTGAGCCGACTTTTTCAGTCCGAACTGGGGATGACTCCGGCACGCTACGTCGAATTGGTTCGCATCGATTTCGCGCGCGCGGCGCTCGACGCCGGCCGCACGGTCGCCGAAACCGCACCCATGGCGGGTTTCGGCAGCACCGAAACGCTGCGACGGGTATTTCTCAACCACATCGGCATCAGTCCCAAGGCCTACCGGGACAGATTCCGCACGGCCGCTCCCGGATGACCATCACCATACAAACGAAAATGGCTGTGCTGCACGCTATTTAGTGTTGTTGTACTTGGTGATCGCGTCGTCTAGCCGCTGCAGCGCCGTGCCGTAAGCGGCGAAATCGCCCTTCTTTTGCGCGTCTCGCGCCGCGTTGATCGCCGCCTGGATCTCCTGCAGCGCGGCGGACTTGGCCGGGGACAACGGCCCCGACCCGTCGGGAGCGGGCGGCACTACCGCCGCCGGCGGGGGCGGCGATCCCGGTGTCCCGGCCGGCGCCGGCGGGCTCGCGGGCGGCGCCTGGGGTGCACCGCCATCGGTGGGCACTATCCCCGTCGCGGCCTCACCCGCGCCGGCGCCGAACAAGCCGGTGAGGGCATCACGCACCGTCGCGCCGTATCCGATCTTGTCGTTGTACATCATCGCCACCCGAATGAGCCGCGGGTACGACGAGGCGGCGTCACTGGCCCCCGGGGAGGCATAAACGGGTTCGACGTAGAGCAGCCCACCCTGACCGACCGGCAGCGTGAGCAAGTTGCCCCACCGGATCCGGTTTTGGTTGTCCCGCCCGATCACACCGAGGTCCCGGGACACCGCGGGGTCGGTGGTGATCGCATTATTGGCGAGCTTGGGACCGTTGACCTGGCCCGGGACGGTCAGCACGGTGATCTGGCCATAGGTGGCGGGGTCGGAGCTGGCGCTGATGTAGGCGGCCAGATAGTCACGCTTGAACCTGTTCATCGCGCTCGTCAGCTGATACGAGGCCGAATTATCATTCTTCGCAATGTTTTTCGCGACGATGTAATACGGCGGCTGGTAGCTGCTGGCGGTCGGATTCGGATCCAGGGGCACATCCCAGAAATCCGAGGTGGAGAAAAACGTGATGGGGTCGTTCACGTGATATTTGGCCAGCAGCATCCGCTGCACCTTGAAGAGGTCTTCGGGATACCGCAGATGTTCGGCGAGCTCCGGTGTGATGTCGCTCTTGGGCTTGACGGTTCCGGGGAAGACCTGCATCCAGGCCCTCAACACCGGATCCTGCTCGTCCTGCTGGTACAGCGTGACGGTGCCGTCATAGGCGTCGACCGTGGCCTTCACCGAATTTCGGATGTAGGAGACCTGCTTGTCGGGCCCGAGTCGGTTGAACGCCACCTCGGTCGAGTCGGCGGTCGCCGATTCCAAGGAGGTGAGTTCGGAGTACGGGTAGTTGTCCAATGTGGTGTAGCCGTCGAGGATCCACACCAGTCGCTTGTTCACGATCGCCGGGTACACCGCGCTATCGGTCGTCAGCCACGGCGCGACCGCCTCCACCCGCTGCGCCGGGTCACGGTTGAACAGAATTTTGCTGTTCGAGCCAATCACGTTGGAGAACAAGAAGTTTCGCTCAGCGAACTTGGCGGCGAACACGCTGCGGGATAGCCAGCTACCGACCGGAACCCCCCCGAGCCCGGCGTAGGTGTAGTTCTTGGTTTCGGCGCTGGTCTCGTAGTCGTATTCGCGGTCCGCGCCGTTGCGTCCCACGATCGCGTAGTCGGAGGAAGTGTTGGAGATGACCGGTCCGTAGTAGATGCGCGGCTGGTCCAGCGGCGCCGGCCCGTCGGATACCACGTTGCCGTTGGCGCCGACGACGTTGACCAGAAACTCCGGGTAACCCCCGTTTTGATTGGGGTCGTTGGCAATGCCGCGCACCGTGTTGGCCGGCGACGCGATGAAACCGTTGCCGTGGGTGTAGACCGAGTGGCGGTTGATCCAGTCACGTTGGTTGTCGATCAGGCGGTCGGGATTGAGTTCGCGAGCCGCGACGACGTAGTCACGCAACGCACCGGTGCGGTCGAGGTAGCGGTCGATGGAGAGCTGGTCGGGAAAGTAGTAGAAGTTCTTGCCCTGCTGGAACTGGGTGAACGCCGGGCTGATGATCGTGGGGTCGAGCAGCCGGATGTTCGAGGTGGTCGCGCGGTCGGACGCCACCTGCTGGGCGGTGGCCTGGGGGTCGCCGGAGTAATTGCGATAGGTCACCGCATCGGACGTCAGGCCGTACGCTTGCCGCGTCGCAACGATGCTGCGGCTGATGTATTCGCTTTCCTTTTGCGCCGCATTGGGTTTGACACTGATCTGCTCGACTATCAACGGCCACGCGGCGCCCACGATCAACGACGACAACAGCAGCAACACCAGGCCAATGGCCGGAATCCGCAAGTCCCGCAGGACGATCGCGGAGAACACCGCGGCGGCACAAATCACGGCGATCGCCATCAAGATCACCTTCGCCGGCAGCACGGCATTGATATCGGTGTACCCGGCGCCGGTGAACGGTTTACCGCCGCGGGTGTGCGACAGCAGCTCATAGCGGTCCAGCCAATAGGCAACGGCTTTGAGCAGGACCAACACGCCGACCAGGGTGACCAGCTGGATCCGCGCCGAGCGGCTCACCGCACCGGTGCGTCCGGACAGTCGAATGCCGCCAAAAATGTAGTGCGCCAACAGGCTCGCCACAAATGCCAGGAACACGGCGACGAACATGTAGCTGAGCAACAGCCGGTAGAACGGCAGTTCGAACGCATAGAAGCCCAGGTCCTTGCCAAACTGCGGGTCCTTGACGCCGAAGTCTCCGCCGTGCAAAAACAACTGGATGCGCACCCAATAGCTCTGCGCGACGATGCCGGACAGCAGGCCGACCGCCGCCGGAATTCCGATGCCCACCAGCCGCAGTCGTGAAACGACAACGGCGCGGTACCGCCCCACGGGATCGTTGTCGCTACTCGGGACGAATACCGGGCGGGTGCGGTAGGCCACCACCAGCCCGGCGAACACGATGCCGCCAACCAGCAGACCGGCGACCAGAAAGACCACAATGCGGGTCATCAGAACGGTGGTGAACACCGAGCGGTAGCCAAGCTCACCGAACCACAGCCAGTCGACGTATGCGTCGATCAGTCGCGGACCGGCGAGCAGCAAAGCGATCACACCCAGTGCGATCAGGATCAAAATCCGGCTGCGTCGAGTTAGCTTCGGCATCCTTGCGGTGGGCCGCATCCCCACTGGTTACGCTCCCTGATCGATTCGGCTGGCGTCGGCTCGGCTGGCGCCCGTCGCGCTGGACGGTCCCTGGCCGGTTGCTGTGGTTTCTCTCACGTTTTTCGAGACGGTCACAACTCTACGCACTTCACACTGCATCGTCGGCGGGCTAGCAGCTCGGCGGCTGGCCGCCCGTTTGTATCGCATGCAACGCGTCGACGGCTTGGGTGAGGGTCTCGACCTTCACCAAGCGCAATCCGGACGGATTGTCCGAACTCGCCTCGTAGCAGTTCTTCGCGGGGACCAGGAACACGGTGGCACCGGCCGCGTGGGCGGCGACCATCTTGTGCGCGATGCCGCCGATCTGGCCCACCTTGCCGTCGAGGGAGATGGTGCCCGTCCCCGCGATGAACTTCGACCCAGCCATGTCGCCGGTGGTGAGCTTGTCGACGACCGCGAGGCTGAACATCAGTCCGGCAGAGGGTCCCCCCACGTTGGCGAGGTTGAAGGTCACCGAGAACGGTGCCCAGGGCGCATCGAGCACTGCGACACCCATGAAGCCGTAGTCGCGATCCTTGTTGGTGCCCAGAGTGATCTGCGCCACACCGGCCGGCTCGTTCTTGCGGCGGAAATCGATCGTCACGACCTGGCCGGGTTTGGTGTTTTTCAGCAGCCCCGTGAACTGCTCGACGTTGGCTACCGGGGTGCCGTTGACCGCGTCGATGGCGTCACCGGATTTCAGCTTGCCCGCGGCCGGGCCGGCATCGGTGACCGATGCGACCGTGATCGCGGGCTCGTACTTCAGGTATCCCAGGGCGGCGTACTCGGCGCTGTCCTCGGACTGTTTGAAATCGGTGTTGTTCGCCTTGTCGACCTCGTCGCGCGACTTGCCCGGCGGGTAGATGATGTCGCGCGGCACCAGCTGTTCCTGTCCCGACAGCCATAGCGTCAGGGCTTCGCCCAACGACAGATCGTCACGCTGGGACACCGTCGTCATGTTCAGGTGACCGGTCGTCGGGTGCGTCAGGGTGCCCTCGATCGCGACGACCTGCTTGCCGTCGACCTCACCGAGCGTGTCAAAGGTGGGTCCGGGGCCCAGCGACACAAAGGGCACCGTCACCAGCGCGAGCAGCACGCCGAAGACGACGATCGGCGCCAGCGCGACCATCAAAGTCAGAATCCGCCTGTTCACGCCGCTTACACTAGACGGACACAGCTAAGTGTCGTTCAGCTACAAGCTTGACCCGCGATCTCACGCTGGGTTCCAACGGTGAGTACCGTTGACGTTATGGCTGACGTGCCTTTCGGCTTCTCCTCGGGCGACGATCCCGAGCGAGACAAGCACGGGAAGCAAGATCCCGATTCCGGCTCGGGCGCATCCGACCCGTTGGGCGCGTTCGGCATCGGCGGCAATTTCGGCATGGGCGACCTGGGGCAGATCTTCACCCAGCTGGGTCAGATGTTCAGCAGTGCGGGCACCGTCACGGCCGGGGGCAACACCTCAGGCCCGGTCAACTACGAATTGGCGCGACGAGTCGCGTCGAGCTCGATTGGGTTTGTCGCTCCGATCTCGGCCACCACAAACGCGGCGATCGCCGACGCGGTGCACCTCGCCGAAACCTGGCTGGACGGCGCCACGGCGCTGCCCGCAGGCAGCACCAAGGCGGTGGGTTGGACCCCGAGCGACTGGGTCGACAGCACCCTGGAGACCTGGAAGCGGCTCTGCGATCCGATGGCGCAGCAGATCTCGACGGTGTGGGCGTCGTCGCTGCCCGAGGAAGCGAAGGGCATGGCCGGCCCGCTGATGGCGATGATGTCGCAGATGGGCGGCATGGCGTTCGGCTCGCAGCTGGGCCAGGCGCTGGGGCGGTTGTCCCGCGAGGTATTGACCTCGACCGAGATCGGTTTGCCGCTGGGGCCCCAGGGTGTGGCCGCGATACTGCCGGAGGCGGTCGAATCGTTCGCCGCGGGACTCGAGCAACCACGCAGCGAGATCCTGACCTTCCTGGCCGCCCGTGAGGCAGCGCACCACCGGCTGTTCAGCCACGTGCCCTGGCTGTCCAGCCAATTGCTGGGCGCCGTCGAGGCCTACGCGACGGGCATGAAGATCGACATGAGCGGGATCGAGGAGCTGGCCCGCAACTTCAATCCCGAGTCGCTGTCCGATCCGGCAGCGATCGAAAACCTGCTCGGGCAGGGAGTATTCGAGCCACAGGCGACGCCGGCGCAGGCGCAGGCGCTGGCCCGGCTCGAGACACTGCTCGCACTCATCGAGGGGTGGGTGCAGGTGGTGGTCACCGCGGCGCTGGGTGATCGGATCCCGGGCACGGCCGCACTCGCTGAGACGCTGCGCCGGCGCCGGGCGAGCGGCGGTCCGGCCGAGCAGACGTTCGCGACGCTGGTCGGCCTGGAGCTGCGGCCACGCAAGTTGCGCGAAGCCGCCGCGCTGTGGGAGCGCCTGACACAGGCCGTCGGCGGCGACGCCCGCGACGCCGTCTGGCAACACCCGGATCTGCTGCCGTCCGCGGACGACCTCGACGAGCCGGCCGGCTTCATCGACAGGATCATCGGTGGGGACACCAGCGGTATGGACGAGGCGATCGCCCAACTCGAGCGGGACGGCGACCGCGACCCCAAGGGTCCCGACGCCGGGCCAGACGTCGGTCCTGCGGATAGCTGACCGCGCCCGGCTTCTACCCAGCCGGTAGTTTGAGCACCCGATCGTTGCTGTTGTCGGTGACGTAGACGTTGCCGGCGGTGTCCACCGCCACCGCCTTGGGCCGTTTCAGGCCGGTGAACGGCAGCTCGATCTGGGTGTTCGACCCGGCCGGCAGTTTGAGCACCCGATTAGTGCCGTCGTCGGTGACATAGACGTCGCCGGCGGTGTCCACCGCGACCGACGTGGGATCTTACCAGGCCGGTCAACGGCAGCTCGACCTGCGACGGCGGAGGGGATGGCGAGGGCGGGGAGGACGGCGCGGACTGTTGCGATGAACGACACCCAGCGATGACGATGAGGACAACGGCAATCGGCGCGAGCGCAGACCGCGTGATCGCCTTACGCCGGCCCAACAGCCTCAGCAGGTAGTGCCCGAGCCGCGAACCCGCCCGCAAACCGGTGTTGCTGCTGCGCGTCGGCGTCCCCAACAAACCATTACCCCTCCGGCCTCGCTCCGGTAAAGCACCGTCAGGCCATCATTATGCGGGCCAGGGTCCTGTGGATAACTGAACGGCGCGTTGGCGCCGGCGTGGCACAGTCTCTTCTCATGCCGCCGGCCATGGCTTCCGCCCTGTATGCGGCGGCTCTCTTGTGTGCACGAGTCGTCACGTCTAGTTAGACAGAAATGTTTACTCGCCGCCTTCGAATCCTCCTAAGTGCCTGCGGCGGACGAAACCGCAGGCCACTCCAGGCTAAAGATGAAGCCCCGCAACCCGCTTCAATGTCCCGTGGACGACACGGGACTATCGCCCAGGCGATCAAGAACTACTGCGAATCCGGCGGGGGAGGCGGGGAGTCAACCGTGGGAAAATCGTTGTTGACCCAACCGCCGCTGTAGTTGCCGGGGGTGTAGTCGTCGCCGCCGCCGTTGGAGGTGCTGGTGTTGTCGTCGGTGGCGAAGCCGCCGTTGCCGGCCATGTCCGGTGCGGTCTGCGGGAACTGGGGGCCGAAGGGAGCAGTGGCCGGCGCCGGTAGGTCAGTGGCCTGGTCTACCAGGCGCACCGAGGACCCCGATGCGACAGCGCTTTCGGCGTGACCGGGCTGCGCAGCGCTGAATAGCGCGAGCGTCGCGATCGTCGCGGCCCCGGCGAAAATCACTTGCACCAGACGGATTTGTCGACGCCCAGCCTCGGCTGGGTTGATTTCATGGCGTTGGTGCTCGATGGTCGTTGTCATACTTCATGTTTGTCGTTCATTGTTAGCCGCAGCCTGGGCGCTCGTTATCGATCTGCTGTGAGGTCACGGCGGCCGCGAAAGTGGGCCAATAGGTTTCATGGGTTTGAGCATGCCTGACCCGCGAAAGTGCTTACAGCACTGTGGATTACGCGATCGTTCGCAGGGACCCGGATGGTGGCAAGCCGCCGACCTCAAGTGGTAACCCTCGCTGACGGGAGGCTTGAGTGCAGGGCAGAAACTTCGGCCGGCGTGGCGTTACGCGCGTGAGGCTCAAGACGTCATAGGACTGCCCTGCAGCATCGCGCGGCCTGCCGCGCCACCGGCAAGCTTCGCCACCCGATTGTTGCCAGCGTCGGTGACGTAGAGGTTGCCCGGCGGTGTCCATCGCCACACCGCTGGGTTTGTTGGGATCGGTAGCAAACCGGCCCGTATCTACTGATTCGCGCGCCAACTATCCATGTGATCTTGGATTGAAATGGTAAGGCTGTTCCTATCTGAGAGGCAGCTGGATTGACCAACACGTCCACCACGCCAGGACGCTGGGTAACGTCAATGCGGTACCAGCCGACTTAACGTCCATGATGATGACGAGGCTTATTTGGCTCATTGTCTTGGGCTTTTCCTTTGCGTTCATCGTCACCGCCGCAGCGGGGCCGGTGGTGGCCGTCGTAGCCTGCGCCGGGGTGTTGATTTACGCGCTGGCGAAGGCACGCGGAGACGCGGCGCGCCGGGCCGGGCAGTAGAAGTTGAGGCAGAGGCCATGGGGGCGGCGGCAGAAGCAGTAATTGCAGAAGCCGAGGCAGTGATAGCAGCGGCCCGAGTACGCCTGTTCGGAGAAGCCGGTTCGTGACTCTGGTGACTTGTGTGTCATCCGCGCGCTTGCCTGCCTCGCGCAAGCGAGATCGGGAGACCATCGATTCTGAGCTGCGGCCAGTGGCGGTGCTTTGCCGTGCGGCTCGGGAACGGGGCGGGTCGCTGCCGTCGATAGACCTGGCGGATGCGCTGCTGGATGAACGCCGCGAGCTGGCCGACGGGGCGTCAGCAATTTCCTTAATGTCGATGTTAGTAACCCCACACGCGCCTACGCTCCTATTGACGAAATCGGACAACGTCACCAAAACATCATCGAGAAGCAGCTCGCGCGCAGGATGGCGGGCAGCCGCAAGGATTGCCAAGGCTCCAAGAATTCTCCAAGTCGTCCGGCGCAGCCTCTCCGCAGCAACAGCTCGCACGCTGCCATCACCGACAGGCAGAATCGCAACTGCCGACCGAGAGTGCCGCTTAAAACGAGAGGAGCGACAAATGAGGAAAGCACTTAGCGCGGCGGTCGCATCCGCCATAGCTCTGGTGTCGATCTCGGTGGCTTACTCGCGGGCGGACCCCGTTTCGGATCAGTGTAATCAATACGCGGGCAATGTGACGGCCTGGTCCCCATGCATGCTGAACGTGTGTAATCACCTGAGCGGTAGCAGCCCCTCCGAGGAACAGCGTGTCCGCGACGAATGCGTCATTAACGCGCACTATCCGACCGGGGCACCGGTCACCACGCCGGCGCAGGTCCCCACCCAGGCCCCGGCCACCACGCCGGTGCAGGCACCGGTGACCAAGCCCGCAGTGGCGAGACCGCCGAAGGGTCTGGACGCGTCGCCGCAGGCAATTGCCGCGGCCAAGGCGGCACCGACGGCAACATTGACCCGGCCAACCCGCCAAAACCCCCGACTCAGGCGGACTTCAAATCGCAGGTGCAGAGCGTGATCAAAACCCACAACGCCAATATCGACTTTGTCAACGGGCAGGCCCACCCCCGCCATTGGGACTACATCGACTACGACACCAACCGGCATCCAGTCTTCTATAACCCGATGAGCGAGGCGATGACCTTCCGCTACTTCTATGCGGGCGACTACCAAGAGGTCTACGTCGCCGCGGCAAGCAACGTGACGCTCGACGTCGCGGTCGACGGCGCGTTCCCCTTCACCGCTGTCGGCGACGACTACCTGACATCGGGCAGCTTCTACGGCGGGTCGCCACCGCCGGTATACCAAGATGTCGCCGCCTACATCCCGGCCTATAGCCAGACCGTCCAGGTCGGCAAGGTGCAACCGATGGGCCACGACGACAGCCAACCAGCGGGTAGTCAGGACACTTTCATGCTCGATGACTCCACGCTGGCGTGGGGCCAGGCCACCAACCCCGCCGACGGCGGTCAGATCACCGTGACCAAGACGCAAACCCTGCCGGGTGTGGGCCCCACAGACGACGGCAAATCCCTGGTCGACCTGGCGGTTCCCGCTGACCAGCATCCCGCCCACCCATGGTGGCCCTGGGCCGTCGGCGCGGTGCTGGTGATAGCCGTGGGCGTGGTGACGAGGCTGGTCATACGCCGCCGACGGACGGCGGATCTGACGGTTAGCGATTAGCGGTCGATAGGGCGCGAGAAACGGCGCTAGGTCACATCGCAGTCTGCCGAAAGGAGGTGCAGAACAGTTCAAGGGGAAACGCTTCGGGGGTCAGGAGGAAGGACCGAAATGAAGAAACTGTTTATCGGTGCGGCGGCAGCAGCCGTTTTGACGTTGCCGTCGGTGGCTGCGGTGATGCACGCCCCACCGGCTAACGCTTGCCCGGCGGGACAGTCGCTGCAGAACGAGAGTCCGCTCGTCGGGCCGCGATGCGCACCGAGCCAGAACAACAACCTTTTCCCACAGCCTGGGCAGCAGTATGGGCCGCCACAACGGCAAGCGCCGCCGCCAACCATCTGCCCCATTAAGAGCTGCTGACCATGATCAGAGCAGTAGTGATACCCGCCGTCGTCGCGGTAAGCCTCGCCTGCGCCCCACTGGCGCAGGCAGGCACGGGAGCCGACACATCCAACCTGGATCAGATCGTGGCGGGGGTCTACAACCAGGTGCAGCGCGGCTGTACACCACAAACCCCACCGAACTTCCAGCGGATCCAATGGAACCCCGGCTACCCGTACGGCGGCGGCGGCACAGGCCGCATCATCGACGCCAACCCGCGCCTTGGTGGTCCGTTCCAGGTGTATTGGAACCTCGGCCCCAATCCGCCGGCCGGGTTCCGTTCGGTGCCCGCCCAGCCACAGGGCTACTGGGACATCAACCTGGAGTTCTGCTGAACATCGAGCCCGCTACACCTACTTATCGCGAGAAGAGGAGAAGTAAAACGTCAATATTCAACGCAATGCATCCCTTCCACAGATCGTAGAAAGCCACGTGTCCGCGCTGTTCCAAACGTTGGACCGAAGTGGACTTCACCTGGACTAATTGCGGCCGCGGCCTCATTAAGGCCGCCGACAATCGTGGCCGCGGCTTCGGCTGTTCGCGCTGCAATACGGCATGGCGCGGGCTTAAATGCTCCTGCGGTACTGAATTGGACGGGTCGGCCAGAGCGGGGATGGCACGGCACCTGTTCCCTGCCCTTCGGCCTCGACATCAGTACTTCTGCTTGCTGATGACTCGCTCGACGAACATCAACCGGAGCCACACATCGGCCACTGATACGGGCACGGTGACCTCATCGCCATCGGAATATGGTTTGCCTTCATGCACTACGCGGAACGGTTTGAGCACCCGCACCTTGATTGTGGTTTCGACATCGGTGGCTCCTTGATCATGAGGCGGGTAAACCGGTGACGATGTTGATTGCTCAGGCCGCGGGACCGACAGGCTGATTCGCTCTTCGGCGCGCCAGCTGTGTGGCATTGTCAACCTGAACTGGCCCCGCTGTGACGGCGTTAGTTGGCCCCACTCAAGTTGGGGAGGGCTGAGTGGTGGGGTCGTGTTGGTGTTAGCCCCAGAAGATGGCGGTGGGGTCGCGGTCGATTTCGGTGAGTAGATCTTGAACCTGGGGTGAGGGTTCCAGTAGGTCGTAGCGGTGGAAACGCAGGTTGCGGTCGCGCCAGTACAGGGTCCAGGTGTTGGCGGTGGCGGTGTAGCGCAGCCGGGCGATCGGGAAGCTGGTCCATTCCGGGCCGAAGTCCTCGCGCCAGGGCGCTCGGCGTTCGAGAATCGTCAGGTGTCTGTCGGCGATGTCGCATTCGACGCGGACTTGGTGGCGGCCGTGCTCGGGCACTCTTGCGGCACACCACCGTTGTACGCGTGCGACATCGAGATCGGGCAGGGCCATCTGGTTCACCAACCCGAGGTGTTGGCTGCGGTGTTGAGTACGTCGAAGGCGGCGTCGAGTCGTTGTTGGCGGCGCCGGTTGGGTTCGCGGTTGGCCTCGGCGGCCACCGCGCCGATCAGTTCGTCGAGGTCGGTGTCGGTGACTGCGAGATGAAGGTTGTTGTCGCGTGCACGGATGGCGAATACCGCTCTCTGGCAATCGATGTCGAGGAAAGCAACGGTGCGCAAGGCGTCTTGCAGAATTCTTGGAGGATCGTTGGCAAATCCTTGCCGAGTCCGGAATTGCCGGCAGCGCACCGCAACGGTGGCTCGGCGTCGTTGAACCACCACCGGGGAGGGAGTCGGTGGACCGTGATCGGGGAATACGCACGCGCGCATCCGGTTGGCTGCGCCCACCGGATCTGAGTCGTTGGGCATTCTGTGTGTGGGACAGACTGAACCGTCCCACGTTTGATGCACACCTCCTAATCGTTTAGTAGGGATGGGTTGCTGGTCGTGTGACCGGGGTCGTTCCTGTGTGGTCTGCCGTCAGGTGATGCCTGGTTGCTCCCGGCGCTAGACGTCTTAAGAAAGAACGGCGCGCCTGGCGGCAGACCACGGCTGTGGTGGTGGGATGCCGTTGCCCGAGCCCGCCGCAGGGTTGACTTCCCGATGGTTGTTCCCGAGCCTTGAGCTCTTCGATAGAACGAGGTCCTGCGGTGTGCTGGAGTCACAGACGGCTAGTGAGATGACGGACCTTGAGTCCTGCGATTAGGGCGCCGCGTGACCCCACCGAGGCTCGTGACCGGTCGAGCGATCGAAGGAGTGCTGACATCTTGGACCTGTTTTGCGGAATCGATTGGGCCACTGACGCATCACGACGTCGCCGTGGTCGACGACGACGGACGTGTGGTGGCACGCGGGCGGGTCGGCAACGACGCTGCCGGCTTTGCGCAGCTGTTGACCCTGTTGGCCGAGGCCGGCGACAGCGCCAAGCATCCGATCCCGGTGGCGATCGAAACCGATCGCGGACTGTGGGTGGCCGCGCTGCGCGAGACCGGCCGGGTGATCTATCCGATCAACCCGCTGGCGGCCTCGCGCTATCGGGCGCGGTATGCGGTGTCGGGGGCCAAATCCGATGCCACCGACGCGGTGCTGCTGGCCAACATCGTGCGCACCGATCCCGACGCGCACCGCCCGCTGCCCGCCGACACGGAGCTGGCCCAGGCGATCCGGGTGCTGGCCCGCGCCCAGCAAGACGCGGTATGGGCGCGTCAGCAGATCGGCAACCAGATCCGTGACCTGCTCAAAGACTTCTACCCGGCCGCGCTGGCGGCATTCGCCGAGCTGCCCAGCGGCGGGCTGGCCCGCCGCGATGCGCGCACCATCCTGGCCGCCGCACCCACCCCCGCCCAGGCGGCAAAGCTGACCCCGGCGCGGCTGCGCCGACTGCTCATCAAGGCCGGCCGCCGCCGCGATCTCGACCGCGACGTCGAGCGGCTGCGGGAGGTCTTCACCGACACCTACCTGCACCAGCCGCCCGTGGTGGAAAACGCGATGGGCATCCACCTGGCCGCGCTGCTGCGCCAGTTCGACGCCGCCTGTGCCGCCGCCGACGAGTTCGCCGAGGCGGCGATCGCCCATTTTGAGCAACACCCGGACGCCGAGATCATCACCAGCTTCCCCGGCCTGGGGATGCTCGCCGGCGCCCGGGTACTGGCCGAGATCGGCGACGACCGCGCCGCTTCGCTGACGCCCGCGGGCTCAAAGCCTTCGCCGGATCGGCCCCCATCACCCGCGCTAGCGGCAAGAAAACCGTTGTGCTGCACCGGCATATCAAAAACCGGCGCCTGGCCGCGGTCGGCCCGATCTGGGCGCTGGCATCGCTGCGCAGCTCCCCGGGTGCCCGCCGCCACTACGACGCCCGCCGCGCCGCCGGAGACTGGAACCACCAAGCCCAACGACACCTGTTCAACAAGTTCCTCGGCCAACTCCACCACTGCCTGCACACCGGCCAGCTCTACAACGAACACCTGGCGTTCCCACCTCCTCTCCCGCTCGCGGCTTGACTCTTAACTTCGTGAGATGTCTTTCTTGGGAAGGTGCATTTCATGGGGAGCAAGTACGACCCGGAGACGCGGGCCAAGGCTGTCCGTCTGGTGCTCGATCACCGCGATGACTATCCGAGTGAATGGGCGGCGATCACGGCGGTGTCCAAGAGGTTGGGGATGACCGCTGAGACGTTGCGGAGCTGGATCCGTCAGCAGCAGGTCGACGACGGTCGCCGTGACGGTGTCACCAGCGAGGCTGCTGCGGAGATCCGCGCGCTCAAACGCCGCAACGCCGAGCTGGAGCAGACCATCGAAATCCTCAAGGCAGCAACGTCTTTCTTCGCGCGGGAGAGCGACCCGCGCTCACGACGCTGAGCACAGCGCAAGTTTGTGAGTTCATCGCCAGCCACAGGGATCGTTTCGGGGTCGCTCCGATCTGCCGCGTGCTTGCCGAGCACGGTGTGCCGATTGCCCCGAGAACCTTTCATGCGTGGGTGGTGCGGGCACCTTCGAAGCGGGCCCTATGGGACGCGACCATTACTGAGGTCCTGGCCAGCTACTACGAGCCTGACGAGCATGGTCGGCGCAAGCCCGAGTCGCTGTACGGGTCGTTGAAGATGTGGGCGCATGTGCAGCGCGAAGGCATCTCGGTCGCCAAATCCACCGTGGAGCGCCTGATGCGCCGTCACGGATGGCAGGGAGTGCGCCGGCAGAAAACGGTGCGCACCACAATCGCCGACCCAAGCGCGGCGCGTCCACCGGATCTGGTGGACCGCCAGTTCGGGGTGGCCGCCCCCAACCGGCTGCTCGTAGCCGACTTCACCTACGTAAAACTGTTCACCGGGGTGTTCGTCTATGTCGCGTTCGTCATCGACGCCTACGCCGGGGCAATCGTGGGCTGGGATGCCTCGGCGTCCAAGCAGACCCGCTTTGTCGAATCAGCGATCCGGCAAGCCACCGCGCTGCGGTCACGCCAGGGCCATCCGATCGACGGCGCGATCCACCATTCGGATGCCGGGTCGCAATATACGAGTGTGAGATTCGGTGAGACACTTAGCCTTTCAGGATTACAGCCCTCTGTCGGTAGTGTCGGTGACGCCTACGATAACGCGTTGGCCGAGACCACCATCGGGCTCTACAAGAACGAATGCATCCGTGCGGACTCCCCGTTTCGCCGCGGGCCGCTACGCACCCTTGCCGACGTCGAATACATCACCGCCGACTACGTCGCCTGGTACAACCAGCAGCGCCTCATGCACCGCCTCGGCCGCATCCCACCCGCCGAGGCTGAAGCCCAGTACTATTCCCAACACGTGACCGACCGACCGGGCGGCTCACAGAACCCCGAGGGTGCATGAAACTCGGGATGGTTCAGACCGCGGGGTTTGGGCCTGGCGGGAACCACACCGGACGACCAGCTTCTGCGAAGCCGTAGCCTCGCCCAAGGCGCCTGTGTGGGGCACACCGGCGGGCTCGTTCACCGGGTGTCCGAGTGCGCCACGGGAGCCAGCGCAATGGCCGCTGCCGCGGCCGCCCCTGCAACCCCCGAGTTTGTTCATGAGCTCACCGTTTCGGTCAGCTGGAATTGGCACGGTTTCCGGTGGCGATGCCGGTAGTGGGATCACCGGAATCGCCGGGTTAGCTGGACTCATCAAGCCGCACACAGGCCGCCGAATCGCCCACAATTGATGATGTCTGAAACTAGAACGTGCCCGATGACCGTACGCCGTTCTAGAGTCTCAGCAACGCGGTTTGCGAGAAATCGGTTCTGTACCTCTCTCGCGGCCCGGCCATTTCTCGCAGTGCCGCCATAACCGAGGCGGGCGCACGAGTTCACCGGCACGCACAAATGGCTGGGTCATGACATCAGCGTGATGTCGCCCGACACCAAGTCTTGGGCCGGTTCGGCCGCCCCCGGGTGCGTGGAAGTTTGGGGGGCCGGCGAGCGTGCGGAAGACATCGCATTGCCGGTGTGGTGATTCCTCGGCGCACGGGGTGGTTGACGATGTGATTGATCGCCCCGGTAGCGATGTTGGTGGGTTAGCCTGCACGTGTCGCGATGGCTCTCTGAGGGAGGCCTCGGGTGGATGAGGTGGTGTTCGGGCGTTACCGGTTGTTGTCTTTGATCGGCGAGGGTGGCATGGGCAAGGTGTACAAGGCCCACGACACCGTGATCGGCCGCGACGTCGCTATCAAGGTGTTGCCCACCGAGCTGGGCGCCGACCGGGAGTATCGGCAGCGGTTTCGCCGCGAGGCCTACACCGCGGCCCGGCTGACCGAGCCGCACATCATCCCGATTCATGACACCGGCGAGATCGACGGCCAACTGTATCTGGTGATGCCGATCATCGAGGGCACCGACGTGCACGGCTTGCTGCAACGCGACGGCCCGATGAGCCCGCAACGCGCGGTGCACATCATTGAGCAGCTGGCCGCCGCCCTGGACGCCGCCCATGCCGTCGGGCTGGTCCACCGCGACATCAAGCCCTCCAACGCGCTGGTGACCGGGCAGGACTTTGTCTACCTGATCGACTTCGGCATCGCCCACGATGCGGCGGCTACCAAACTGACCAGCACTGGCATGATCGTGGGCACCCTGGCCTACATGGCGCCGGAACGCTTCACTGACAACGTCGCTGATGCTCGCTCAGATGTGTATGCGTTGGCGTGTGTGCTGCATGAATGCCTGACCGGTCAGCAGCCCTATCCGGGCATGGACCCTCCGAGGCCCAGCGAGCGCCAACCTGGGGTGCCCGTCGGGTTTGACGAGGTCATCGCGGCCGGCATGGCAAAAGACCCCGACGAGCGCTACCAGGCCGCCCACGAGCTGGCCACTGCAGCCCGCCACGCTTTGACCACCGCGCCCTCTCACACCCCGCGCACTGCTGCCACCCCGCGTGCCGACCCGACCCGGCTCAGACCGATCCCGCTCGACGATCAGGTCCCAACCGCGCCCACACCCGACCCGTGGGGCAACAGCCCGCCGACGTCACCCCGGCTTCGGCCCCACAACAGCGCCGAGCCGGCCAGCCGCTTGCACCCCAGTCTCGACCCGCTGACCGGCCACCCCCTCAGCCCGTCCCGACACGGCGGCCCCTGCTCCGGCCGCGCCCGATCGTCATGGTCGTAGCGATTCTGGCTATCGGCATCATCGGCATCATAGGCATCGCTGGCTACTTGTCGCGATCACCCTCGCACACACGTCAAACCCCAAGCGCGCCCTCCGCGGCGCCTTCGGGGCCAACGGTCGCGCCGGTCGCGGAGGCTGCGCTGCAAGGGCTGCTACTGAGCCCCGACCAAATCGCCACCGCGATGGGTGCCACAGGGATGACGGTGACGGGAACCATTACCACCCTCCCTGACGGCAGCGGCCAGGTGCCGGACAAGGCATGCGTACCCCTGGAGGGAGCGGGGCAAGCCACGGTCTATACCGGCAGCGGGTGGAACGCCGTGAGCGCCGTAAGCGGACAGAAGGTTGCCGACCAGTCTCATGCTCATCTTCTTGAGCAGATTGTGGTGTTGTTTCCCTCCGCGCAGGATGCACGCGCGTTCTTCACCGCCTCCGCGCAACGCTGGCCCGCGTGCTCCAACCGGCAACACAACGAAAACACGACCGCCGGTCAACCGCAGGTCCACACTGTCGGGCCGGTCTCGAACACCAACGGCACCCTAAGCGCCACAATAACCGGCATCCTGGCCCGCAACGGCACCAGCGGGGTCTGTGAGCGGGCGCTGACCGTGGCCAACAACGTAGCCATCGACATCGACGCATGCGGAGCGAGTCCCTCGGGCGCCGCGGTCAACATCGCTGACCAGATCGTCGCCAAAGTACCCATAAGATAGCGATGTGATGGGACGCGGCGTGAATGACGCATCGATTACCGCGCCCAAGAGGAGATGGCTGGCTGCCGCGTGGAGCTTCATCCGCGGCGCGCCTCTGACATACCTGTGGCTGATCGTGCTTCTGGGGACCACGATCATTCAGCGCCAACTCGCCAGGCCGCAGTTACACCAGGTGTTGTTACACTGCTCCACCAACCTGCATAACCTTGGAAGTCGGTCCCATTTCTGTCTTGGGCTCCAGTCTGCTGTGGACCGAAGGCCGGTTCTGGGCTCCCTATCTGATCCTATTCACGCTTTTCCTAGCCCCTGCCGAGCGAACCGATCTCGCAAACCGCGTTGCTAAGAGTCTTGAGCGGCGTAGCGTCATGGGGCCACGTTTTAATTTCAGACACCATCAATTGTGGGCGATTTCGGGCGGCATGTGTGCAGCTTGAATGCAGCCCAGCTGACCCGGCGATTCCGGTGATCCCGCCACCGCCACGGCCACCCAAAAAACCGTGCCACGTCCTGCTGACCGAAGCGGTGAGCTCACGAACAAACTCGGGGTTGCGAGGGTGGTCGCGACAGCGGTCATCGCTCTGGCTCTCGTAGCGCACCTGGACCCCCGGTGAACGAACCCGCCTCCATGCCCAACACGGGCGTCTTGGGGGAGGTTTCCGGCTTCGCGGTGCGTGGTCGTCTGGTTTCCCGCCGGGCGCAATCCCCGGTCTGTTCCCCGCACAAAATGCCCACGGGCTCAGATCCGGTGGGTGCGGCCAACCGGATGCGCGCGTGGGTGATCCCCGACCAAGGTCCACCGGCTTCCTACCCGTGGTGGTTCAACCACGCCCGGGCCACGGTCGCCGTGCACTGTCGGCAACACCGCGCAGCCGCAAGGATTTGTCAAGAATCCTCCAAGAATCCTCCAAGACGTCCGCCGCAGCCTGCCTGTGAGAGCGGCCCGCACGCTGCCACCACACGACGGTAAAAGCACGTCTGCCCGCCCGAGTGCCCCTGACCACGAGATTAGGAACGAGAAATATGAGGAAAGCAATTATCGCCGCAGTGGCCGCCGTAGCGGCCATCGCCCTCACCCCTCTGTTCGTCCCATCCTGGGCGGTGGCGCACGCCTCCCCGAACACCGTGGCGGACGCGCCGCCGATGCCGACCGTGCCGATGCAGCCGCTCGCGCCCTATATGTGTGGTATTGGGCAGTATTGCGATTGCGTTCCGGGTCGGTGTTACTGCCTAAATGGGGGGAGTATGGCAAATGGGTGTGGCAGCTACGTAGCCACCAGGGCCCCAGCCCCCAGGCCGGTGCAGCCACCGCAGGCTCCGCCGCATCCGGCGCCCACGATGCCGGTGCAGACCCCGCAGGTCAAGCCACCGCCGCCGCCCCCGCCGCCGCCGCCGCCGCCGAGCGCGGTGCCGGTGCAGACCCCGAAGATCAATCCGCCGGGCCCCGGGGCGCCGCGAAACGCCGCGTTGGTGAAACCGCCGCAGCGCGTGGATGCGCCGCCGCAGGCCATCGCGGCGGCCAAGGCGGCCCCGGCGACACCGATCAACCCGGCCAGCCCGCCGCAACCACCGAATCGGGTGGACTTCAACCAGCAGCTGCAAAACGTGATCAATAACCATGGCGGCAACGTGGACGTCCTGAAGGTTGACAACCAGGACCTGGTGCGTCCCCGCCAGTGGGGTTTCGTCGACCACGACGCCTATCACCGCCCGACCCTGTACAACCCGCTGTCGAGCCCCACGACCTTCCACTACACCTATAACGGCGCCGCCCAACAGGTGACCGTCGCCGCAGGTGACCGCATCGCGCTCAATATCGCTACCGCCGGGGTGTTCCCGTTCAGCGCGGTCAGCGAAAGCTTCGTGGCAGCAGGCAGTTTCCTCGGCGGGGGCTGGATACCCCCGGAGGGCTGGAGCGGCGACTCACCCCCGGCGGATTACACCCCACCTGTGGATCCGACGGTTTATCAAGACGTGTCGGCCTATATCCCGGACGGCGGCCAGACCGTCCAGGTCGGGCAAGTAACGGTGGTGGGCCACGACGACAGCCAGCCTGCGGGCAGCCAAGACACCTTCATGCTCGATGACAACACCTTGGCGTGGGGCCAGATTGGTGCCAACAATGGTGCGCAGATGACGGTGACCAAGACCCAATCCTTGCCCGGCGTCAGCTCCCCCGACAACGGCAAGTTCCTGGTGGCGCTGGCCGCTCACGAGGAGCCCACCGATAACACCTGGTGGCTGTGGCCGCTAGGTGGCGGGGTGTTGGTGATAGCCGTGGGCCTGGTCGCCTGGGTGGTCATCCGCCGCAGACGGACCGCGGAAGTGACGGTTAGCGACTAGCGATCAGTACGGCGCCTCACGCAGTAAGACCCGCTGACTCGGGGCCATGGCACCAGGCCAAGGTCGGGAAGGAAAGCTATGAAAAAACACGTTCCACGGGCCGTGCTGGCGGCTCTGGCGCTTGGAGCGGGGCTGGCGTTTGCAGCACCGGCTCACGCCGACACGCAAGGTTACCTCGACTACTTGTCGAACCATGGCATTGCCAACCCCCAAGGCAATGCCATGAATGGAACTACCTACCTGAGTCAAGGCCAGCAGGAATGTGCGGCACTGCGGAACGGTAAGTCGGAGGAATGGCTGATTGGTCAGCTTGAGCACGTAATGGATCGCGCCGATTCTGGCCTTATTGTCGTCGGCGCGCATCAGTACCTTTGCCCCGGCGCGTAAGGAAAAGATGAAGAAACTAATGATGGCAGGGGCTGGCGCGGAGGACCCAACGATCCCGTGCGAGCACAAAACTTCCATACCAACGCCTGGGTGCCCGCTCTGGCCCGGGCCAAGGACAAAGATCTGACAAAGCGGCCCTGACCCCATGACCTTAGGCACACTAACGCCAGCTGGCTCATCCAGGCCGGTGTTCCGTTGACGGTGATCCAGCGTCACCTTGGCCACGAATCGATCCAGACCACCTCCGACCGCTACGGCCATTTAGACCGAGAGTCGTCAAGGGTGGTGGCCGACGTCGTCAACACGGCCCTCAAGGCCAATAGGTCCGCGCGGCAGCCAATCGCTGCGGCCAGTTCACGCGGCTGCGCAGCCACGATCTCCGCCACGTCTGCGCCAGCTGGCTGTTGAGCGAGGGGGTTCCGCTCATTACCGTCTCGGCCCACTTGGGTCACGACGACGCCGCCACCACCGCCCGCATGTATGGGCATTCTGGACCGCGCGGCTGGGCAGGCAGCCACGGCGGCAATGGCGAAATTACTGGGCTGAAATCGCGCTTGATTACGGGCCACCGCAAACGTTGCTGGCGTGATTTAGCGCACACGATAACTCGCCAGCTGTAAAGTTAATTGTCAATTGACCTGCATCTTTGGCAAAAGTCTCAACGCTGAGTCAAAGCGCAAATCTGGTCGGGCGTTAATTCGCGTCAAATTTTTAGTTTGCTTCGCCGAACTGGGGTCCACCACCTATCGCCGAACTCGCGCAGGAGCGGCGGCCCCGAACGCCGGGCCAGGCGGCGGTCCTGTGGATAACTGAACCGGTCGCTCGCCCCGGCGTGACACAGTCTGTACTCATGCCGCCGGCCATGGCTTCCGCCCTGTATGCGCTGGACCCCGCGATGCCGGTGCTACTGCGGCCCGACGGTGCCGTTCAGGTGGGCTGGGATCCGCGCCGCGCCGTGCTCGTCCACCCGCCGTGCGGCCTGGCCGCCACGGACTTGGCCACGCTGCTGCAGTCCATGCGATCACCCACACCGATCACCGAGTTACGCCGCCGGGCCCTCGACCAAGGGCTGACCGACGGCGACGGCCTGACCAACCTCGTCGCACAGCTGGTAGGCGCGGGCGTGGCGACCGAATGCCGCCGGTCCGCCGGCCGGGCGCCCTCGATCCGCGTCCACGGCCGCGGCCCGCTGTCAGATCTGCTGGTCGAGGCGCTGCGCTGCTCGGGGGCCCGCATCGCGCACAGCAGCCAGCCGCATGCCGCCGTGTCGCCCGCCGCGGTGGATCTCGTCGTGTTGTCCGACTACCTGGTCGCCGACCCTCGCATGGTGCGCGACCTGCACAGCCGGGGCGTCCCGCACCTGCCGGTACGAGTGCGCGACGGCACCGGGCTGGTGGGACCACTCGTCATCCCCGGCGTCACCAGCTGCCTGGACAATTACTAGGGGGAATTACTTCGACATGCCCGACCCCGAGTCGGTAGCGCTTCAACTTCACGTTGCCTGGGTCGGACTGGCGTTGCAGCCTCGCGCGCCCGCGGAGCGGCGCCTCAGCCCGCCGGCAGCTTCACGACCCGATCGTTGTCGTTGGGGTAGCCGACTTCGCCGAAGTACACGCTGCCGGCGTTGTCCACCGCGATACCGGAGGGGTTGATATTGGTGAGCAGCACGGTCGGGGTGCTCGATCCGGCCGCCAACTTCATGACCCGTTGGCTCCCTTCGTCGCCGACGTAGACGTCACCGGCGCTGTCCACCGCCACATCCGCGGGATGGTTGAGGCCGGTGAAGGGCAGCACTTCCTGGGTGCTCGATCCGGCCGCCAACTTCACCACCCGATTGTTGCTGTAGTCGGTGACGTACAACGTGCCGGCGGTGTCCAGCGCCATCCCAATGGGCTGGTTGAGGCCGGTGAACGGCAGCACGGTCGGGGTGGTTGACCCGGCCGCCAACTTGACTATCTGGTTGTTAAACATGTCGGCGACGTACAGGTCACCAGCGGTATCCACCGCCACACCTTGAGGGTGGTTGAGGCCGGTGAACGGCAGCACGGTCGGGGTGGTTGACGCGGCCGCCAACTTCAGCACCCTGCCGTCCCATTCGGCGACGTACACGTCACCGGCGGTATCCACCGCCACACCGCGGGGGTTCGTGACGCCGGTGAACGGCAGCACGGTCGGAGTGCTCGCCCCCGCCGCCAACTTCAGCACCCGATCGTTGAAGGTGGCGGTGACGTAGAGGTTGCCGGCGGCATCCACCGCCACACCTTGAGGGATGAAAGGGCCGGTGAACGGCAGCGTGATTTGAGGACCGTATGTGGGTTCGTGGTGCTGAGTGCTGGTGGGCAGCGCGCTCTGGGGGCCGTTCGTGTTCTTGTGCTGCTGGCTGGTGATGACAATGGCGGCGGCGATGACGGCCACGGTCACCAGGGCAGCCGGGATCATGATGGCCTGTCGGCGCCACCATGGGCGCCGCGGCGGGGTAGCGATTTCAGTGGGTGGCCGCTCGGCGGGTCGGGGTTGTGGGACAGGCGGCTGCTCGGCGGGTCGGAGTGGCTGCACAGGCTGCCGGTTAGCCGGTTTGCGTGATGGGAGCGGCGGCGCCGAGGGGCCGCCTGAGGGTCTGGGAGTGCACGATGGGTACCGGTGGTGCAGCGGGTGCGGCACTGGCCGGTGTTGGAGTCTTTTGTTGGTGTTGGGCGTGTTCGATGGCGTTGGCCAGGATGTTGGTCCAGGCTTCGGGCAGTGGGCGTTGGTGGGCCGGCTTGGTCAGGGTGTCGGTAATGATTTGGCGGAGCTGGGCTGGTGTGGTGGCGGGCAGATGGCCGGGGTTGGTGGTGTCTTGATCACCGGTCAACAGCCGCAGCGCCAGCAGGCCCAGTTTGTAGGTGTCGGTGTAGAGGGTGGCCAGTTCCTCCCCCGCCGGTGTGTTCCATCCCGGTGTTTCCACTTGCGGTAGAGCGGAGACACCGTTGATGCGCATGGCGTCGCAGTCAATGAAGTAGACGGCCTCATGCGGGGTCAGGCAGAAGAGCAGGTTTTTCGGGGAGATATCCCCGACACACACACCGTGTTTGTGCAGAAACGCTAGCGCCGAAGCGGTTTCGCGCAGCAATGCGTAGCGTTGCGCGTCATCGATATTGATGCCGCGCGCAGCCACGATCGACGAATGATTGAGTAAGTGTTGGAATTCGGCGGTGCAGCTCGAGACCCCCTTGGCCGTGGTCAGCGCGATGAAGAACTCCTCCGGGATCACCGGCATCACGAAACCTGTTGGTGTGCTGTCGTCTTCGACAAGGGCACACGGCCACGCCGCGATCGAGATCAGCCGCTCAGCCTGAGCGTAGGTCAGCGACTCCTCGACCAGGGCCGGCATCGCGGCTAGCGCGGTGAAGTCGATCTCGCTGCGGGTCTGGGGTTTGTATTCCTTGTAGACCATCGAGGCCGCGAACTTGGTCTTGACGTTGGGTGCCCGATAGACGATGCCCTGTCCGCCCTGGCCGATCTTGGTCAGCTCTCCTAGCTTGTCGCGTTGAATCACTTGTCGTGTCGTGGCGGGCTTTTCAGGCCGCCGAGGGGTCGGGGCCAGAGTCGACTCGGCAGGCTGTGGCTGGGGCGTATCGACTGTGGGCGGGGGCGGCAGCTTGGGTGGGGGTGGCAGCGGTGCCTCGTAGTCGGCGTGAAGCTCCGGTGGGTACCACTTGAGATCCGCCGCTCGCCACCAACCCGGCCCCTGCGATACGTCACTCATTGTGTCCTCGACTCAGCCTGGCGGATTTGGATGACCGGATTCTCACACCTTTTGCAGCGTGCAGCCGACGTCTTGGAGGATCCTTGGCGGATTCGTCCGACGCTCGGCACTGTGGCCGGCAAGCAGCCGCAGCGGCAGCAGCTTGACCGCCACAGTGCGGTCGATCGGGCCATCGCCCAACTCGCGCAGGAACGCGGCGGCCCCGACCCCGGGCCGGGCGGCGGTCCTGTGGATAACTGAACCGGTCGCTCGCCCCGGCGTGGCACAGTCTGTACTCATGCCGCCGGCCATGGCTTCCGCCCTGTATGCGCTGGACCCGGCGATGCCGGTGCTACTGCGGCCCGACGGTGCCGTGCAGGTCGGCTGGGATCCGCGCCGCGCCGTGTTGGTCCACCCGCCGTGCGGCCTGGCCGCCACGGACCTGGCCACGCTGCTGCAGTCCATGCGATCACCCACACCGATCACCGAGTTACGCCGCCGGGCCCTCGACCAAGGGCTGACCGACGGCGACGGCCTGACCAACCTCGTCGCACAGCTGGTAGGCGCAGGCGTGGCGACCGAATGCCGCCGGTCCGCCGGCCGGGCGCCCTCGATCCGCGTCCACGGCCGCGGCCCGCTGTCAGATCTGCTGGTCGAGGCGCTGCGCTGCTCGGGGGCCCGCATCGCGCACAGCAGCCAGCCGCATGCCGCCGTGTCGCCCGCCGCGGTGGATCTCGTCGTGTTGTCCGACTACCTGGTCGCCGACCCTCGCATGGTGCGCGACCTGCACAGCCGGGGCGTCCCGCACCTGCCGGTACGAGTGCGCGACGGCACCGGGCTGGTGGGACCACTCGTCATCCCCGGCGTGACCAGCTGCCTGGACAATCACTAGGGGGAATTACTTCGGCCCGTTTGGTCTTTCAACCGGCCTCGGTCGAAATGGCCCCGCAGCCCCGCGCGGCGCATCACCCCGCCGGCAGCTTCAGCACCCGTGTGGGGCCGCTCTCGGCGACATACACGTTGCCGGCGGTGTCCACCGCGACACCCTGGGGGTTGGTGAACGGCAGCACGGTCGGCGTGTTGGACCCGAACGCCAGCTTCAGTACCCGATTGTTACCGTAGTCGGCGATATAGACGTTGCCGGCCGTGTCGACCGCCACGTTGGCCAGGTACGCATCCCCAGTATTGAGCCCGCTGAACGGAAGCACCCTCTGCGTGTTTGCACCGGCCGCCAGCTTCAGCACTCGGTTATTGCCTGGGACGGGAACTGCGTATGGGCCAACCAACGTGGGGCGAGATTCAACGGCCCGGTGCAATCGCAAGTTACGTGCTTCCGTTGATGGTGGGGGTCGTAAGACCGGCAGACGAGCACCCGCTGCGCGTTGTAAGCGTCGAGGGAACTGGCTTCCTCGTCGCCGGCGGCCGAGGACTCGGGATCACGGCACGCCACGTCGTGAAGACGCTGCTGGCAAAGGCACCGATTCCGGACCCGTGGACGCTGGTATCGGAGATCACCGAGCTCCGCACACCGATGGCGGGATTTATCGATGAAAACGGAGACCTTCTCAGTTCACCCGTCGGCGCCGTTGAGCTGCATCCGACAGAAGACGTCGCGCTATTCCGCCTACCTGACCAGGACTACTTCTCTCCGTACACAATCAGCGCGGACAAGCACGAAGCATCAGCGATCTACTCCCTGTGGCGCTACCCGGACGAGGTGCGCCATGACTACTTCAACGAGCAACAACAATTCCTGAATGCGCCCCTCGTCTACTCGGGCGGTCACATCCGACGCCGTTTCAATGGTGAGATTCCTGAACCTGGGCCTCGGGGGCGCATGTTCTACGAGCTCAGCGCCCCTGCAGGTGCGTGCTGCTCCGGTGCGCCGGTGTCGCTGCGGAGAGACCCGTGGCGAGCAATTGGCGTGTACGTCGGCGAACGCCGAAACCTTTCCGGCTTCGCGGTCGGATTCGCGACCCGTTCAGAAGTTCTGGCTGAGCAGTGGCCGCAGTGGTTGATCCGGCCGGAGACTTGTCGGGATTGTGTCCGTTGCCACCTCATCCTCCGCCGCAGTAGCCGGACTGAAGGGCGCCGAAGGTTACTGCTCAAAGGTTCTTTAGTAATTCGGTCCCATCAGCGCGTCAAAGCACTACAGACACAGCAGATCGATAATTGGCACCTAGCCTGCGGCTAACAACGACACGCAATGTGTACGGATGACAACACCCATCGAGCACCGGTGGCGTGAAATCGATTCGGCCGGCGGTCGGTGTAACCGTCGCCGTGTGGCGCAAGTGATTTTTGCCGGGGCCGCGGCCATCGCGATGCTCGCGCTCTTCGGCGCCGCAGCACAAGGTACCGGCGAAACCACGGTCGCATCGGGGTCAGTGCGCCTGGTAGACCAGGCCACCGATTCGCCGGCGCCCCCGCCGGGGGGGCCGCCGCCAGGGGTGTTGTTGACGCCGGGGATGACGTGGCCGCCGGGGACGCCGTTGCAGCAGGGGCCGTCGATGGTCCTGCCCGGGGGGCTGCCGCTGCCGCCGTTGCCGCAGGGGATGGCGTTGTCGCCGGAGTTGCAGCAGGAGATATCGCAGATGTACATGCAGGGCCAGCAGATGTTGGCGGCGGGGCCACCGCCGAACGTGCCGAATGAGGTCTGCCGGTACAACACGGTCAGGGTCCCCTGTCCTCCCGCTTAGGCTGTCGGCGCCGAGCGTTGACATTGCATCGACGATGGTGGGATGGACCATGACCGGTATCTCCTGCACCAGGTACACGCCGCCAAACTGGCCACCGACATCACCTTCGGGATTGTTTCCACAGTCCTAATGTGGCGGCATCGCGTGGTATCCGCACTCGTGATCGCGTTTGTGCCGGCCATCGTGGCTTCCGCGCTGGTGTTGCGGCTCGATCTGTCCGATCTGCGGGACACCCGGCGTGGGCGGTACGTGCTAGCCAATATGCCGCCCACCGCGCAGGCCGTACGCGTGCTTGGTCAGATCTTCGCCTGGCTGGCTGCCTATCTGCGGCGACCCAGCGGCATCGTCACCGGAATCCTCATTACCCTCAGCGGCTGGTCGTTCGGCTTAGTTCGGCGCTGAGTTCTCGGTAAGAGAGCACGTGAGATGCGGCGCTTCACACCGCGACTGGTGAGGGCGGGACGACTCCGCCGACGACTGCTGGCGCCTATTTGGGTGCTTTCTTCAAAAGGTTCTTCGCGTAATCGGTGCCAAGCACCGCAGGAAGCCGTTCGACGGCAAGCCCAGAAGCTGGCCGCGCTTGAGTCACTGCATCGGGTGGCCGTCGGCGCGGGTAAGGGTGGCTGTGGAGTCGATGACCGCCCGGAACTAGTGAGGGCAGTAGCCGGTTTGCCTGTCCGTGGAGTGGCTGGCTGAGTATGGTGAGCCGGTGGAGGGCACGCCGTTCAGGCGTTATCGCCTTATCGAGTTGTTGGGCCGCGGCGGCATGGGCGTGGTGTGGCGCGCGCATGACACCGACACCGACCGGACCGTCGCCATCAAACTCTTACCGGCGCATTTGTCGGCGGACGAGGACTTTCAGCGGCGATTCCGCCGGGAAGCCCACGCGACCGCAGGTTTGAATACCCCGCATGTCATTCCGATCCATCACCACGGCGAAATCGACGGCCGCCTCTACGTGGATATGCGGCTCATCGACGGCCGCGACCTACAACCTGCTGACCACCCGCCATCTGAGACGGTCCCAAAGACACTGCAGCAGAAGCGAGTTCGCGACTGCACGAGACGCTTACGGCCTGCTCAGCCTTCTCCCAGTGGGCGTTGAGGTCACGGCCCGCGACAGCCGCCCGTGCGCCGCGTCACAGCGCATCGGCGTCGATGCGCGACAGTACGATGTCGAGCCGCGCTACGCGCCGCTCCAGTACCGCGAGGTCGCGGAGCCGCTGCGCCGCGCCGACGTCGCTGGGCCACAGGTAGCGCCACAATGCGTATTCGTTCGGCGGCAGGTGGACGTAGAAGAACCGCTCAAGGACCGGCCGCAGCAGGTAGATATGGAAGTCGCGCTCAAGGAATGGCCGCAGCACGTCGATCGGTAGCAGCTGTGGATCGCTCCACCACGTCGGCGACAGTTCGACCACGAGTTCCGCCTCGGCGGCGAGCGCGTCGAGGCATGCGACCATGCCGGCGAGCACGCGATCCTCGGCGCCCTCGACGTCGATCTTGACGAGGCGCGCGGAGGCCAGTTCCTCCCGGGTCACGAGCGAGCCGAGCGGCGCCGCGCGCACCCGCCCCTGCTCCCGGAGGCCGCGGCGGGCGACGGTCGTAGTGAGACCGATGTTGTGGCTCGGGCCTGCGAAGAGCGTGAGTTCATGATCACGATCCGACACCGCGCCCGCCACCAAACGGACATTCGTGAGGTCGTTACTCGCCAGCGTGTCCTGCAGAATGGCAACCACGGAGGGGCACGGTTCGATCGCCACCACGGTGCCGCGCGGTCCGACCAATCTGCCGGCCAGTGCGGTCATGCATCCGATGTTGGCGCCGACGTCGATGAAGGTGTCGCCCGGCCGCAGCCGGCGGCGCAGGAACGTCGTGACATCGGGTTCCCACGTGCCGAACAGGTATACGTACATCTGGATCAGGTCCGGCAGCCGGCATCGAAAGCGGATGCCGTCGTCGGTGGTCCCGTTGACGGTCAGCGGCCCCCACAGCGCGAGGCGAATGCGAAGCAGTATGAGCAACCCGCCGTAGGGCAGCAGCAGCATGATCGCCCGCACAAAGCGCTCGACCGCGCCGACGCGCTCCTTGTCGGTGCGCAGGAACCGCAGGCACGCGCGGCATAGCGGCAGGATTAGCGCCTTGATCATCGCCGCGACCCGCACATCCCGAATGAGGGGCGCACCATGTCGACGAACATGCGCACAAAGTCGCCGAACCGCATCTTGGCCCCGGCGACGTCGTACCAGGCCATCAATGGGTACTCGCAAACCGCGTCTCGCACCGCGGGACTGAAAAGAAAGGCCGACGACGCGTATTGATACAAGGCGGTCGCGTTAGGCGGCGATGCGTGCCTGATCGAATTTCTGATGCGTTCTCCGCCAAATTTCGTCTCCCGGTGCCGTGGACCACAAATCATTAGAACGCAAAGGCCGTGACCAGGCAGAGAAATCGATCCCTTGCTCTCCTCACTTTCTGTCCTGCCGCACCGCGCAGCCAAGCCTGATCGTCAGCAGCCAACTAAGCGTTCCGGCGGCCAACTCGCCAACGTCAGGTATTTCGGCGACGCCGCAAATCTCTGCTGGTGCCCTAGTGCCAAAGGAGATGGGCGCTCGACCAGAAGGCGTCGAGCGCCGACTCGTCGGATCAACATGCACCCGCAGACAAGCCCAATCAGGCGACGCATCGCGCGGGGTCATCTCTTGGTGACCCCGAGCGCGGCGTAGACCTCGTTGATAAGGGCCACACTGCGCGGGTCGGCCTTGGCTTTGGTGGCGTCGTAGTAATTCATCACATACGCGTAACCGATGCGGTGGACTCTGCCGGCAACCTCTAGGTCACAAAGGCAACAAGCACCCAGGTTCGGAAACTGGCGGCGGGCTCGAGCACCCCGACCGTGCTGCCGTTCACCGGCCTCAACAACGCCAACGGTGTGGCGGTGGACACCGTCGGCAACCTGTACGTCACCGACGCTGGCAACAATAATCGGGTGGTGAGACTGCCGGCGAGGTGAGGCATTGCAAAACGGCCGGCGCGCGAGGCTGCAGGGCCAGTCCGACCGAGGCCACGTGAAAGACCAAGCGCTGCGGACTCGGGGTCGGGCGTGGTTATTGTGGTCCTACACTGTCCCAGGAAGTCCGGATTCGAATTTAAGAATTAAAGTGTTCTTCGCCTAGTCGGTACCACCACCGACGAAGGACTTCCTTCACGGAGATAGTCTGCGCGGGGCGCGGCTCCCCGGTCTGTGTTGCCTGTCGGGGTCGGTCGTTAACCTTGGCCGCATGGCGGGGCGCAACAAAACAGGTGTACAAGATCAAGCGGTTCCAGCGGGGCCTGAACCGCGAGGAGGTGACCCGACGAGCTATATCAAGGGCATCCTGCGCACCGCCGCCCTTGCCAACGGGTGGCAGGTGCTCATTACCGACGACGACCACTGCTACCAATACGTGCTGCCGGGCAACCCCGCCAAGGGGATCAAAGTGTACTGGGCCGCCTCCGGCGGGGTGTGCTCATGGCGTGCAAAAACGTGAGCGCGGAGGCGGTTTCGCGCAGCAACGTATAGCGTTGCGCGTCATCGACATTGATGCCGCGCGCATCCACGATCGACGAATGATTGAGTAAGTGTTGGAATTCGGCGGTGCTGGTCGAGACCCCCTTGGCCGTGGTCAGCGGGATGAAGAACTCCTCCGGGATCGCCGGCATCACGAAACCTGTTGGTGTGCTGTCGTCTTCGACAAGGGCACACGGCCACGCCGCGATGGAGACCAGCCGCTCAGCCTGAGCGTAGGTCAGCGACTCCTCGACCAGGGCCGGCATGGCGGCTAGCGCGGTGAAGTCGATCTCGCTGCGGGTCTGGGGTTTGTATTCCTTGTAGACCATCGAGGCCGCGAACTTGGTCTTGACGTTGGGTGCCCGATAGACGATGCCCTGTCCGCCCTGGCCGATCTTGGTCAGCTCTCCGAGCTTGTCGCGTTGAATCACTTGTCGTGTCGTGGCGGGCTTTTCAGGCCGCCGAGGGGTCGGGGCCAGAGTCGACTCGGCAGGCTGTGGCTGGGGCGTATCGACTGTGGGCGGGGGCGGCAGCTTGGGTGGGGGTGGCAGCGGTGCCTCGTAGTCGGCGTGAAGCTCCGGTGGGTACCACTTGAGATCCGCCGCTCGCCACCAACCCGGCCCCTGCGATACGTCACTCATTGTGTCCTCGACTCAGCCTGGCGGATTTGGATGACCGGATTCTCACACCTTTTGCAGCGTGCAGCCGACGTCTTGGAGGATCCTTGGCGGATTCGTCCGACGCTCGGCACTGTGGCCGGCAAGCAGCCGCAGCGGCAGCAGCTTGACCGCCACAGTGCGGTCGATCGGGCCATCGCCCAACTCGCGCAGGAACGCGGCGGCCCCGACCCCGGGCCGGGCGGCGGTCCTGTGGATAACTGAACCGGTCGCTCGCCCCGGCGTGGCACAGTCTGTACTCATGCCGCCGGCCATGGCTTCCGCCCTGTATGCGCTGGACCCCGCGATGCCGGTGCTACTGCGGCCCGACGGTGCCGTGCAGGTCGGCTGGGATCCGCGCCGCGCCGTGTTGGTCCACCCGCCGTGCGGCCTGGCCGCCACGGACTTGGCCACGCTGCTGCAGTCCATGCGATCACCCACACCGATCACCGAGTTACGCCGCCGGGCCCTCGACCGAGGGCTGACCGACGGCGACGGCCTGACCAACCTCGTCGCACAGCTGGTAGGCGCAGGCGTGGCGACCGAATGCCGCCGGTCCGCCGGCCGGGCGCCCTCGATCCGCGTCCACGGCCGCGGCCCGCTGTCAGATCTGCTGGTCGAGGCGCTGCGCTGCTCGGGGGCCCGCATCGCGCACAGCAGCCAGCCGCATGCCGCCGTGTCGCCCGCCGCGGTGGATCTCGTCGTGTTGTCCGACTACCTGGTCGCCGACCCTCGCATGGTGCGCGACCTGCACAGCCGGGGCGTCCCGCACCTGCCGGTACGAGTGCGCGACGGCACCGGGCTGGTGGGACCACTCGTCATCCCCGGCGTGACCAGCTGCCTGGACAATCACTAGGGGGAATTACTGCGACGCCTCGGTCGGACAGGCCCTGCAACCTCGCGCGCCGGCCGCTTTGCAATGCCTCACACACCCGGCAGCTTCAGCACCCGATTGTTGGGCCCGTCGGTGACGTAGAGGTTGCCGGCGCTGTCCACCGCCACACCGTAGGCGCCGTTCACGCCGCTGAACCACTTGCGCAACGGGGGAAGCCAGAAGAAAAATTCTCGCCCCAGCACGCTCTCGGTGCTGGAGCCCGCCGCCAGTTTCACCACCCGGTTGTTCAAGGAGTCGGCGACGTAGAGGTCGCCGGCACCGTCCACCGCCACACCGGCGGGCTCGTAGAGGCCGGTGAACGGCAGCACGGTCTGGGTGGTTGAGCCCGCCGCCAGCTTCAGCACCCGGTTGTTGTTCTCGTCGGCAACGTAGAGGTTGCCGGCGCTGTCCACCGCCACACCGGAGGGGCCGTTGAGGCCGGTGAACGGCAGCACGCTCTGGCTGGTTGAGCCCGCCGCCAGCTTCAGCACCCGGTTGTAGTTCTCGTCGGTGACGTAGAGGTTGCCGGCGGTGTCCACCGCCACACCCTGGGGGTCGTTGAGGCCGGTGAACGGCAGCACGCTCTGGCTGGTTGAGCCCGCCGCCAGCTTCAGCACCCGATTGTTGCTGTAGTCGGTGATGTAGACGTCACCGGCGGTGTCCACCGCCACACCGCGGGGGTGGTTGAGGCCGGTGAACGGCAGCACGGTCAGGCTGGTTGAGCCCGCCGCCAGCTTCAGCACCTGGTTGTTGTTCTCCTCGGTGACGTAGAGGTTGCCGGCGGCATCCACCGCTACACCGTAGGGGCGGTTGAGGCCGGTGAACGGCAGGGTTTGCCCACGTTTTGGCCACAGGAGGTAGCCGGTGATGCCGGCGGCGGCCACGACCACGACGATCGCCGCGATGAGCGGCCACTTCAGCGGTCGTCGTGAGCGCTGCTCCCCGACAGCGCGCCTTCTCCTTCCCGTGGCCATTTGCACCAAGCCGATGATGAGGACGATAACCCCGAGGTCCCAAAGAAGAGGAAAAGGGATGACGAGCCCGGGGACGATAAGGATGCTTCCAAGCCCGATGAGCTTCCAGGCCAGTTGTCGGCGGGGGCGCTGTTCCGAAGGTTGTGGCGGTGTAGCGATTTCATTGGGCGGCCGCTCGGTGGGTCGGGGTTGCCGGACAGGCGGGCGCTCGGCGGGTCGGAGTGGCTGCACAGGCTGCCGGTTAGCCGGTCGGCGTGGTGGAACCGGCGGCGCCGAGGGGCCGCCTGAGGGTCTGGAGTGCACCACGGGTACCGGTGGTGCAGCGGCTGCCGCATCGACCGGTGTTGGAGTCTTTGTCTGGTGTTGGGCGTGTTCGATGGCGTTGCCCAGGATGAAGGTCCAGGCTTCGGGCAGTGGGCGTTGGTGGGGTCGCTTGGTCAGGGTGTCGGTGATGATTTGGCGTAGCTGGGCCGGTGTGGTGGCGGGCAGATGGCCGGGGTTGGTGGTGTCCTGGTCGCCGGTCAACAGCCGCAGCGCGAGCAGGCCCAATTTGTAGGTGTCGGTGTAGATGGTGGCCAGTTCCTCCCCCGCCGGTGTGTTCCATCCCGGTGTTTCGACCTGGGGTAGGGCCGAGACACCGTTGATGCGCATGGCGTCGCAGTCGATGAAGTAGACGGCCTCGTGCGGGGTCAGTGAGAACAGCAGGTTTTTCGGGGAGATATCCCCGACACAGACACCGTGTTTATGCAAAAACGCTAGCGCCGAGGCGGTTTCGCGCAGCAACGTATAGCGTTGCGCGTCATCGATATTGATGCCGCGCGCATCCACGATCGTCGGATGATTGAGTAAGTGTTGGAATTCGGCGGTGCAGGTCGAGATCCCCTTGGCCGTGGTCAGCGGGATGAAGAACTCCTCCGGGATCGCCGGCATCACGAAACCTGTTGGTGTGCCGGCGTCTTCGACAAGGGCACACGGCCACGCCGCGATGGAGATCAGCCGCTCAGCCTGAGCGTAGGTCAGTGACTCCTCCACCAGGGCCGGCATGGCGGCTAGCGCGGTGAAGTCGATCTCGCTGCGGGTCTGGGGTTTGTATTCCTTGTAGACCATCGAGGCCGCGAACTTGGTCTTGACGTTGGGTGCCCGATACACCACCCCTTGGCCACCCTGACCGATCTTCGTCAGTGAACCCAGCTTGTCGCGCTCGATGACTTGTCGTGTCTTAGCGGGCTTTTGAGGCTGAGGGGCCACACCCTCAGTCGACTCGGCAGGCTGTGGCTGGGGCGTATCGACTGTAGGCGGGGGCGGCAGCTTAGGCGGGGGCGGCAGCGGTGCCTCGTAGTCGGCGTGAAGCTCCGGTGGGTACCACTTGAGATCCGCCGCCCGCCACCAACCCGGCCCCTGCGATACGTCACTCATCGTGTCCTCGACTCAGCCCGGCGGATTGGGATGACCGGATTCTCACACCTTTTGCAGCGTGCAGCCGACGTCTTGGAAGATCCTTGGCGGATTCGTCCGACGCGCGGCTCCGACGGGCGGTCCTGTGGATAACTGAATCGGTCGCTCGCCGCGGCGTGGCACAGTCTGTACTCATGCCGCCGGCCATGGCTCCCGCCCTGTATGCGCTGGACCCCGCGATGCCGGTGCTACTGCGACCCGACGGTGCCGTTCAGGTGGGCTGGGATCCACGCCGCGCCGTGCTGATCCACCCGCCGTGCGGCCTGGCCGCCACGGACCTGGCCACCCTGCTGCAATCCATGCGATCACCCACACCGATCACCGAGTTGCGCCGCCGCGCCATCGACCAAGGGCTGACCGACGCCGACGGCCTGACCAACCTCGTCGCACAGCTGGTAGGCGCGGGCGTCGCAACCGAATGCCACCGGTCTAGCGGCCGGGCACCGTCGATCCGGGTCCACGGCCGCGGGCCGCTCTCGGACCTGCTGGTCGAGGCGCTGCGCTGCTCGGGGGCCCGCATCGCGCACAGCAGCCAACCGCACGCCGCGGTGTCACCCGACGCCGTGGATCTCGTCGTGTTGACCGACTACCTGGTCGCCGACCCGCGCATGGTGCGCGACCTGCACAGCCGGGGCGTCCCGCACCTACCGGTACGAGTGCGCGACGGCACCGGGCTGGTGGGGCCACTCGTCATCCCCGGCGTCACCAGCTGCCTAGGCAATTCTTAAGTGGGGTAACTTCGGACACCCCGACCCCGAGTCGGCAGCTATCCGTCTTTCACGTGGCCTCGCCCGGACTGGCCCTGCAACCCCCTGAGGCCGCTGTGCGGCACATCAGCCCACTGGCAGTTTCACCACCCGGTTGTTGCCAGCGTCGGCGACATAGAGGTTGCCGAAGGCGTCCACCGCCACACCCTCGGGGGAGGAGAGGCCGGTGAACGGCAGCACGGTCGGGGTGGTCGAGCCCGCCGCCAGCTTCAGCACCCGATTGTTTTGACAGTCGGCGACATAGGCGTTGCCGGCGGTGTCCACCGCCACACCGACGGGGACGTTGAGGCCGGTGAACGGCAACACGCTCTGCGTACCCGCCCCGGCTGCCAATTTCAGCACCCGGTTGTTCTGGTCGGTGACGTAGATGTTGCCGGTGGTGTCTACCGCCACGCCTTCGGGGGCGTGGAGGCCACTAAAGGGCAGGACGGCCGGGGTGCTGGAGCCCGCCGCCAGCTTCAGCACCCGATCGTTGCCCGTCTCGGTGACGTAGATGCTGCCGGCGCCGTCTATCGCCGGGCTTTGGGGGCCCCAGAGGCCGGTCCACACGACCGTCGGGGTGCTCGAGCCCGGCACCAGCTTCAGCACCTGATCCTTGGCCTGGTCCTTATCAACACCTACATCGGTGACGTAGATGTTGCCCGCCGCATCCACCGCCACACCGTAGGGGTCTATTCCGGTGAATGGCAGCACGGTCGGGGTGCTGGTGCCCGCCGCCAGCTTCAGCACCCGATTGTTGCCCTGGTCGTTGACATAGACGCTGCCGTCGGTGTCCACCGCCACGTCGGTGAGGAGTTTGAGGTCGGTGAACGGCAGTACGGTCTGCGCGGGTTGCGCGGTTTGGGTTTGGGATGCGTGCAGATGTAGCCAGTCAAGCAGGGAGCCCTTGATGTGAGGATCATGCAAGTGCCACTCTGTAATGCCGATGGCGGCCAGGATCAGCACGATCACCACGCTCGCCGCGATGAGCGGCGACTTCGACCGTCGGCGTGGGCGCTGCTCCCCCGGTGGCGGCGGTGTGGCGAACTCAGTGGGCGGCCACTCGGCAGGTCGGGGCGGCAATGCGTGTGGCCGCTGGGCGGGTCCGGGTCGCGGCACCGGTGGCCGGTTAGCCGGTCGGGGTGGTGGGACGGGTGGCGCCGAGGGGCCGACTGGGGGTGCGGAATGTGCCGGTGGTCTAGAGCGCACGATTGGTGTTGGCGGTGGAGCGGGTGCGGCATTGACCGGTGGTGTGGTCTTTTGTTGGTGTTGGGCGTGTTCGATGGCGTTGCCCAGGATGTTGGTCCAGGCTTCGGGGAGTGGGCGTTGGTGGGGTGGTTTGGTCAGTGTGTCGGTGATGATTTGGCGTAGCTGGGTTGGTGTGGTGGCGGGCAGGTGGCCGGGGTTGGTGGTGTCTTGATCACCGGTCAACAGCCGCAGTGCCAGTAGGCCCAGTTTGTAGGTGTCGGTGTAGATGGTGGCCAGTTCCTCCCCCGCTGGTGTGTTCCATCCCGGTGTTTCGACTTGGGGTAGGGCCGAGACACCGTTGATGCGCATGGCGTCGCAGTCAATGAAGTAGACCGTTTCATGCGGAGTTAGGGAGAACAACAGGTTTTTCGGGGAGATATCCCCGACACAGACACCGTGTTTGTGCAGAAACACTAGCGCGGAGGCGGTTTCGCGCAGCAACGTAAACCGTTGCGCGTCATCGATATTGATGCCGCGCGCATCCACGATCGACGAATGATTAAGTAAGTGTTGGAATTCGGCGGTGCAGCTCGAGACCCCCTTGGCCGTGGTCAGCGGGATAAAGAACTCATCAGGAATCGCCGGCATCACGAAACCTGTTGGTGTGCCGCCGTCTTCGACAAGGGCACACGGCCACGCCGCGATCGAAATCAGCCGCTCAGCCTGGGCGTAGGTCAATGACTCCTCGACCAGGGCCGGCATGGCCGCCAACACGGCGAAATCGATCTCGGTGCGCCCCTGGGGTTTGTATTCCTTGTAGACCATCGAGGCCGCGAACTTGGTCTTGACGTTGGGTGCCCGATAGACCACGCCTTGTCCACCCTGACCAATCTTGGTCAGTGCGCCCAGCTTGTCGCGTTCGATCACTTGTCGTGTCTTGGCGGGCTTTCGGGGCGCCTCGGGGGGCGCGGTGGTGGCCAGAGTCGGGTCGGCAGGCTGTTGCTGGCTATTGCATCGGCTGCGGGCGGAGGTGGCAGCGGTGCCACGTAGTCGTCGGGAAGCTTCTCCGGTGGGTACCACTTGAGATCCGACGCTTGCCACCATCCGTGCCCCTGAGATACGTCACTCATCGTGACCTCGATTCAGCCTGGCGGATTTGTATGACCGGATTCTCACACCGTTTGCAGCGTGCAGCGGACGTCTTGGAAGATCCTTGGCGGATTCGTCCGACGCTCGGCATGCAGCTGCAGCCGCAGCGGCAGGAGCGCGGCGGTCCCGACGCCGGTCCAGACGGCGGTCCTGTGGATAACTGAACCGGTCGCTCGCCCCGGCGTGGCACAGTCTCTACTCATGCCGCCGGCCATGGCTTCCGCCCTGTATGCGCTGGACCCCGCGATGCCGGTGCTACTGCGACCCGACGGTGCCGTTCAGGTCGGCTGGGATCCGCGCCGCGCCGTGCTCGTCCACCCGCCGTGCGGCCTGGCCGCCACGGACTTGGCCACGCTGCTGCAGTCCATGCGATCACCGACACCGATCACCGAGCTGCGCCGCCGGGCCATCGACCGAGGGCTGACCGACGGCGACGGCCTGACCAACCTCGTCGCACAGCTGGTAGGCGCAGGCGTGGCGACCGAATGCCGCCGCTCTGCCGGCCGCGCGCCCGTCGATCCGCGTCCACGGCCGCGGCCCGCTGTCAGATCTGCTGGTCGAGGCGCTGCGCTGCTCGGGGGCCCGCATCGCGCACAGCAGCCAACCGCATGCCGCCGTATCGCCCGCCGCGGTGGATCTCGTCGTGTTGACCGACTACCTGATCGCCGACCCGCGCATGGTGCGCGACCTGCACAGCCAGGGCGTCCCGCACCTACCGGTACGAGTGCGCGACGGCACCGGGCTGGTGGGGCCACTGGTCATCCCCGGCGTGACCAGCTGCCTGGGGTGCGCGGATCTGCACCGAAGCGACCGCGACGCCGCGTGGCCGGTGATCGCTGCGCAGCTGCGGGACGCCGTCGGCGTGGCCGATCGCGCCACCCTGCTGGCGACGGCCGCGCTGGCGCTCAGCCAGGTGAACCGGGTGATCGCGGCGGTACGCGGCCACGAGGCGATGCCCGATCCCGGGCCGCCTCAGGCGCTGGACGCCACCCTGGAGTTGGATATCAGGGCCGGCGCCATCGTGGCACGTCGGTGGACCAGACATCCGTTGTGCTCATGCTGACGTTGCGTCGCTACCCCCGCGGTCCTGGATCCGGGACGTTTGTCGAGATCGCCGCGTACGCCCTGGCCAGCGCGTCCAGCACCCCCTCCGTCAAAGTCTTTTCCTTGCGATGATGGTCGAGTGTTTCGATGATCGCCCTGTATAGGGAGTCCGCGGCCTCGTGCTGCATTTGCTTTGCTGCCATGGCTTTTCCGTACCGCCCTTCGGATGCGCGTCTCGGTGAGTCGCAGGACTGCAGCCTGCCAGCACACAACCTAGGGCCCCGTGCGCGATGAGGCGACTGAAAGACTCACGCAGGTTGTACGGTTCGGCCCCGCTGGTTGTTATCAGATCAACACCACGACCAACCAGCCGTCGTGGATGATGGGTCCTGTGGCAGACATCAAACGCGGCCGCGCTGCGCGTAACGCGAAGCTGGCCAGCATTCCGGTCGGCTTTGCCGGTCGGGCAGCCCTCGGCTTCGGTAAACGCCTGACCGGCAAGTCGAAAGACGAGGTCCAGGCCGAGATGCTGGAGAAAACCGCCCACCAACTGTTCACCGTGTTGGGCGAGCTCAAGGGCGGAGCCATGAAGGTGGGCCAGGCCCTGTCGGTGATGGAAGCCGCCATTCCCGATGAGTTCGGCGAGCCCTATCGCGAAGCGTTGACCAAGCTGCAGAAGGACGCCCCGCCACTGCCCGCATCGAAGGTGCACCGAGTGCTCGACGCGCAGCTGGGCACCAAATGGCGGGAGCGGTTCAGTTCGTTCAACGACACCCCGGTGGCCTCGGCCAGCATCGGCCAGGTGCATAAAGCGGTGTGGTCGGATGCCCGCGAGGTGGCCGTCAAGATCCAATACCCGGGCGCCGACGAGGCGCTGCGCGCCGACCTGAAGACCATGCAGCGGTTGGTCGGGATGCTCAAACAGCTCTCTCCGGGGGCCGACGTGCAGGGCGTCGTAGACGAACTGGTCGAGCGCACCGAGATGGAACTCGACTACCGGATGGAGGCCGACAACCAGCGCGCCTTCGCCAAGGCGTACGAGGGCCACCCGCACTTCGCGATACCGCACATCGTGGCCAGCGCGCCGAAGGTGGTCGTCCAGGAGTGGATCGAGGGCCTGCCGATGGCGGAAATCATCCGCCACGGAACCCAAGAGCAGCGCGACCTGATCGGCACCCGCCTCACCGAGCTCACCTTCGACGCGCCACGCCGGGTGGGCATGATGCACGGGGACGCCCACCCGGGCAATTTCATGCTGCTGCCCGATGGCCGCATGGGCGTCATCGACTTCGGCGCCGTGGCGCCACTGCCCGGGGGCTTCCCCATCGAGCTCGGGATGGCCATTCGATTGGCCCGCGACAAGAACTATGACCTGCTGCTGCCGACGATGGAGAAGGCGGGCTTCATCCAGAAGGGCCAGCAGGTGTCGGTCGCCGACATCGATGAAATGCTGCGCCAGTACGTCGAGCCCATCGAGGTTGAGGTCTTCCACTACACCCGCAAGTGGCTGCAGAGGATGAGTGTCGTTCAGATCGACCGCTCGATGGCGGCACAGATCAAAACGGCACGGCAAATGGATCTGCCGGCCAAGCTGGCGATGCCCTTGCGGGTCATCGCATCGGTGGGCGCGATCCTGTGCCAGTTGGACGCGCATGTGCCGACCAAGACGCTGTCTGAGGAACTGATCCCCGGTTTCGCCGAGCCCGATACCGCCGTCGTCTGACAACGCCGTCGTCGCCCGGAAAACGAAGCGGCAGTTACACTTTCGTGGTCTAAGCGGCGATGACCTCCTTGCGGGGACGTCCACGCGGGCGTTTGCGGTTAACGATCGAACCTCCCTGGAAAATCTCGCCGCCCCAGACGCCCCAGGGTTCGGCCCGTTCCAGCGCCGCTGCCAGGCACTGGCGGCGGATCGGGCAGCCCGTGCACAGCATCTTGGCGCGCTCCAGGCCGGCCGGGGTCGGAGCGAACCACAGGTCGGGATCGCCGACATGACACGGCAGCACGGGCCGCGTCTGTCTAGGGACTGTCTGTGCCGGCATGTCCTCATCACCTGCTTCCTGGTCTGGTGGCTGTCCTTGGCGGGATCCGGACCAGGTTGCGGGCTGTCGGCCCGACAACTGTGGCCACGGATCCGGGTGACTGCGGGTCCGTGGCCATGTGGTGAAAGGCGGGCTGGTTACGTAGTACCTACGTGTGGCCCCGATCCACGGACGCCTCAATCGTGGCGGCGGCGCGGTGCTTGACCGCTGCCGCCGGTGCGGCTGTGTTGGCGGCATGAGAGGTTGCCGGGGTGCGCGCGGTCAGGACCGCGCCAGCCATGCCGGCAACGAACGCACCGTTGATCAACATGGCCCACCCTCCTCTCGTTTCGCCTGAGCGCGCGTCAGCCGTCAGCCGGCAGCACACGCGGTTTCGAGGGTAAATGCTGACGGCCGGTAAGCACAACCGATTTTCTGACCTGCGTGTTTGCCTCAGCGGGCTTGCCGCACCAACTCCAGCACGTCCGGCCCGTACTGCTCGAGCTTGCGTGCGCCGATACCCGGGATCGCGATCAGGGCCGCATCGTCGTCGGGCTGCAGCTCAGCGATCGCGATCAGCGTGTTGTCGGTGAACACCACATAGGCGGGCACCTTCTGTTCCTTGGCGATGTCCAGCCGCCAGGCCTTGAGCCGCAGCAGCAACTCCTCGTCCACGTCGCCGGCACAGGTCTCACACCGCCGCAGCATGATGGCGGCCGGGGTGGTCAGGTCCTTGTTGCAGATCCGGCAGCGAGTCGTGACCCCCCGGTTGCGCCGGGATCTGTTGGGCGCCGGATCGGGACGGGTCTGCGGCGCAATGCCGTTGAGGAACCGAGACGGCTTGCGGCTCTGGCGCCCGCCCGGGCTCCGCGACAGCGCCCAGCTCAGCGCCAAATGCACTCGGGCCCTGGTGATTCCGACGTAGAGCAGTCGACGCTCTTCCTCGACGGCCTCGCTCTCGGCGCCATGTGCCAACGCGTGCGAGATGGGTAGCGTGCCGTCGGCCAATCCGACCAGGAACACCGCATCCCACTCGAGCCCCTTGGCGGCATGCAACGACGCCAGCGTGACGCCCTTCACCACCGGTGGGTGCCGCGAATCGGCGCGTGTCCGGAGCTCGGCCAGCAACCCCGGCAAGTCCAATTGCGGACGCTGGGCCACTTCGTCGTCCACCAATTCCGCCAGCGCGCTCAGCGCCTCCCAGCGCTCTCGGGCCCGGGTGCCGACCGGTTGCTCGGCCGTCAGCCCCAGCGGCTCCAGGACCGCGCGCACCACGTCGGGCAAGGGGCCGGCCGGGCCATTTTCGGAGCCACGCTCCGAGGTGCGCTGCAACGCCAGCATCGCCTGCTTGATCTCCTGGCGGTTGAAAAACCCCTCGCCGCCGCGGACTTGATAGGCGATGCCCGCCTCCGTGAGCGCTTCCTCGTAGATCTCGGACTGGGCGTTGACCCGGTACAGCACGGCGATTTCGGATGGCGGGGTGCCGGATTCGATCAGCCGGGCGATCGACGCCGCGACCGCGGTGGCCTCGGTCGTTTCGTCGGGATGCTGATCGAAGGACGGGGCCGGGCCCGGTTCACGTTGACCGGAGAGCTGAAGCTTGCTGCCCGCGACCCGGCCTCGGGCCGCCGCGATCACCCGGTTGGCCAGCGACACCACCTGCGGGGTGGACCGGTAGTCGCGCTCCAGGCGCACCACCGTGGCGTCGGGAAACCGCCGCGAAAAGTCGAGCAGGAAGCGGGGCGAGGCCCCGGTGAACGAGTAGATGGTCTGGTTGGCGTCGCCGACGACGGTCAGGTCGTCTCGGTCGCCCAACCATGCCGACAGCACCCGCTGCTGCAGTGGGGTGACGTCCTGGTACTCGTCGACGACGAAGCAGCGGTAGCGGTCCCGGAACTCTTCGGCGACGGCGCCATCGTTTTCGATCGCGGCCGCGGTGTGCAGCAGCAGGTCATCGAAGTCGAGCATCGCGACCCCGTCGGCGTGGGCTTTGAGATCCTCGTATGCGGCGTAGACGGCTGCGATCTGCGCGGCGTCCAACGGGGTGTCCCGGCCGTCGGCGGCCACGGCGGCCGCGTACTCTTCGGGCCCGACCAGCGACGCCTTGGCCCACTCGATCTCGCCGGCCAGGTCACGCACGTCGTCGGTGCTGACATTCAGCCTCGCGCGGCCGGCCGCGCGGGCCACGACGGCGAACTTGCTGTCCAGCAGCTGCCAGCCATTGTCGCCGACGACCCGCGGCCAGAAATACCGCAGCTGACGGTGCGCGGCCGCGTGAAACGTCAGGGCCTGCACGGCGCCGACGCCGCAACCGGTTTGCGCGGCGGCATCGAGCGTCCGCAACCTGGAGCGCATCTCCCCCGCCGCGCGCTGGGTGAAGGTGACCGCCAGCACCTGCCCGGCGGCGACATGACCACTCGCGACGAGCTGGGCGATCCGATGGGTGATGGTGCGGGTCTTGCCCGTTCCCGCACCCGCAAGCACGCAGACGGGTCCGCGCGGAGCCAGCACGGCTTCGCGCTGCTCGTCGTCTAGTCCGACGGTCAACGGGTCGGCGACCATTGGCATGGCGTCCATCTTGGCAGCTGTGGCCGACAAACCCGGTGCATCGCCACACCCCAATCGCACTAATCTCCCCAGCCGAGCTAGGTTAGCGGTATGACGAATGCTGCGCTCACCGTTTACACGACGTCATGGTGTGGCTACTGCCATCGACTCATGAAGGTGCTCAAGTCCAACGGAATCTCCTACGACGCAGTCGACATCGAACACGACCCGGCGGCCGCGGAATTCGTCAGCTCGGTCAATGGCGGTAACACGACAGTTCCGACGGTGAAGTTTGCCGACGGGTCGACGCTGACCAACCCGAGCGCGGCCGACGTCAAGGCAAAGCTCGCCCAAGTCGGCGGCTAACGGAGCCGACCCAATTGGCGACGAGCAAGGCCGCGGCGCGCTTACCATACCGACATGGCATCGAGTATGCGGGTGATCCTGCCTACGCCAGAAAGGCTCAACCCGCACCGACGCGAGTGCTCGAGCGCGCCGGTTTTGCAGGCGAATGTCGGTCATTAACAAGACGTTTTCCGGCAAGTCTCTTTTCATCGCCTGCAGCGCCGTCGCCGTGGTGTCGGCTTGCTCGCAGCTTCACACACCGTTCAAGGTAAGCAGCGCCGCACCCTCGTCAGCGATCAACGCCGACGCGGTGATCGTCAGCGTCGAAGAAGTACGTCACATCGCCAATTTCGCCGGCCTGTTGTCGTATGAAAACGAGGACCTGAATCACCCGTCGCCGGGAAGCGTTAACGCCCCGGGTCCCTGCCGGGCGGCGGGAAACAGCGACCTCACGTTCGCGACGGGCTTCAAACAGTTTCGTGCCGTGGTTTACAGCGGCACGACCGACGACCTGAGGCCGGGAGGGGTCGCCCCGGTCAACACGGTCAGCCAGGCCGTCGCCGTCTACCCGGACGCAGACGCCGCCCGCGGCGCCCTCGATCGGCTGGAATCGACCCTGACACAGTGCGCTTCCTTGCACGACAGTGCCTACGACTTCGCCCTGGGGAAGCCGGATCCCACGACGTTGAAGCTTGGTTCCGCCGGATGGAGCCACCAGTACCGCGTGAAATCTGCGGCGTTGCTGTCCGTCGGCGTGTCGGGCATTGAACCCACCGAGCAGATCGCGAACACCGTCCTTCAGACAATCACCGATCGCATCAAGTAGCGCCCGGCCGCGTCAATCGACCGCTGCCCACGATTCGATGATCACGCGCGCAATCGAAATCGATCCGGGCAGAAGGAATTTCGACTCTGAAGCGCTCGACCAATCGCCGGCGTCAAGCGCCGCGCGCACTTCATCGCGGGTAAACCACGCCGCTTCGGCGATCTCGCCGTCGTTGAACGAGAACTCCTCGGCCGGGTCGCCGAGGGCATGGAAGCCGACCATCAGCGAGCGCGGAAACGGCCACGGCTGACTGCCCAGGTAACGCACATCGCGGACAGTCAGGCCGATCTCTTCGCGTATCTCCCGCGCGACGCAGACTTCGAAAGACTCACCGGCCTCGACGAATCCGGCGAGCAGAGAGAACATCCGCTCGGGCCACACCGCCTGGCGGGCCAACACCGCACGATCGCCGCCGTCATGGACCAGGCAGATCACCGCGGGGTCGATACGCGGGAACTCCTCATGACCGGTGACGGGGTTGACTCGTGACCAGCCGGCTCGGGCCGGTTTCGTCGGTGAGCCGTCCTGCGGGCTGTATCGCGCGCTGTCATGCCAATTCAGCAGCGCGATGGCCGATGACACCAGTTGGCTGCTGGTGTCGTCGAATATCGGACCAAGGCTGCGCAGGTTCAACACTTCGGTGTGCACGCCGGGGTCATCGGGCGCTTGCAGCGCACCCCGGATCGCCCAGACATGGCGGCCACCGTCGATGCGGCCCAGGAATACCGCGTCCGGCGGCGGCTTGTCGGCCAGCGCCACCGCGGCGCCAAGCACCACGCGGCCGTCGGCGACCAACACCTGATGGCGCGAATCCACCCGCAGCAGCGCCGCATCCGCCCATCCCGCGGTGGCGGCCTCGACATCGGTGCGCAGCTGATCGGCCCGGTCGGCGCCGACGCGCGACAGCAGTGGAACGCTCAGCAGCTGGAAATCCCCGATCGCCACTGGTGTCTAGTGTCCCGTGTTTCGGATGTACAGCAGCCGGTCAGTGGCCTCTATGGCGTCCACCTCGGGCGCACCGATGCGAAGCAGGTGGCCGTCGCGCACCACACCGAGCACGAGGTCGCTCAGATGCCGCGGGGAACCGCCCACTTCCGTCTGCTCCACTTCGCGTTCGGCGATAACCAGCCCGACGTCCGGAGTCAGCAAATCCTCGATCATCTCCACGACGCTGGGCGTGCTGGTGGCGAGGCCGAGCAGCCGGCCGGCGGTCTCCGAGGAAACCACCACCGAGTCCGCACCCGATTGCCGCAACAGGTGCTGGTTCTCGGCCTCCCGGATTGACGCCACGATCTTGGCCTTGGCGGCAAGCTCGCGCGCGGTCAACGTCACCAAAGCGGCCGTGTCGTCGCGCCCGGTCGCAACGATGATCGACGACGCATGTTGCGCCCCGGCCAACCGCAGCACATCGGATTTGGTGGCGTCGCCGTGCACGGTGACCAGGCCGGCGGTCGCGGCGTGCTCGAGCGCAGTTCGGTCGGTGTCGACGACGACGACCTCGCCCTCGGCAGTCTCGTCACTGACCTTGGCGGTGACGGCCGCTTTGCCCTTGGTGCCGTAGCCGATCACGATGGTGTGGTTGCGCACTCTTTTCCTCCAACGCTGGATCTTCCACCCCTGCCGGGATCGCTCGGAGAGGACCTCGAGCGTGGTGCCGACCAACACGGCCAGAAACGCGATCTTCAGCGAGGTAAAAATCACGGTGTTGACCACTCGCGCGGCTTCGGTGTACGGGGTGATGTCGCCGTAGCCGGTCGTCGACAGCGACACCGCCGCGAAGTACAGGCAGTCCAGAAATGTCAGCGGCTCCCCCCGCAGGTCGCGGTACCCGCCGCGGTCCGCATAGACGACGGCGGCCGCGGCGAACAACACCACCAGTGCGATGGCCAGTCGGCGCGTGATGACGCGGACGGGGCTGGCGTGATCTTCGGGTATGCGCAGGATGCGGACCAACTGGTGACCGGGCTGGCCGGTCAGCGTTTCCCGCAGACCGCTCAGTTGTCGCGACCTACCGCTGGCCACGGCGGTCCGTCAACGGCTTAGGCCCAGCACACGAGACACGCACGCCTCAAATGTAACCACGTTCGGCCGTCCCCAGATATCTGGCATCAGACGGCGACACAGCGGTCGCCGCCCGGGTCGACCAGCAACCCGGCCAGCTCGGCGGGATCGGGCAGATCATCGGGGACGATGGTGGCGCCGGTGCGCACGTAGTGGAACGCGGTGCGCACCGATGACTCCGGGACTTTCGCCAGAGCGGCCCACGCCAAGCGGTAGACGGCGAGCTGGACTGCGGCCTGCCGCATGGCTTCCGGCCCGCGCGGCGGCTCGCCGGTCTTCCAGTCCACCACGGTGGCGCCGCCATCGGGGTCGGCGAACACCGCGTCGATGCGGCCGCGCACCACGGTCTCGCCGATCGGCATCTCGAAAGGCACCTCGACGGCGACGGGCGTGCGGGCCGCCCAAGGCGATGCGAAAAATGCCGTCTGCAACGCGGCCAATTCCTCGATACCGCCGACGTCGCCGTCCGCCGCGCCGGGCAGGTCGCCGAGATCAAACAGCCACTCGGTGCCGTAGTACTGCTGGACCCAGGCGTGAAAGGCGTTCCCCACCAACGCATGCGGATCTGGGCGCGTCGGCAGCCGATGCACCAGCCGCTGCGCCGCGCCGCGCGGGTCGCGCGCCAGGTCCACCAAACCGCTGACCGACAGCTGGCCGGGCAGGGTGCGGGCGGGCCGCCGCACCGACGAGGCACGCTCGGCCAGCAGCGCATCGACGTCGGCGGCCCACCCGTCGACGTCGGCGCCGACCGGGGCGTTGTCAGCCGACATGGCCTGGACCACCAGCGAAGCCCCGCGTTCGACGTCGGCGCGGCGCGCGCCCATCGGATCGGCCGGCCACATCGCTTCGACAACGTTGTCGCGCAGCGGGTTTCGTTCGCCGTCGGCAGGCGGGGGTGCCCAGTGTTCCACCACCCCGCAGGGCTCGCAGGCGGCGGTCGAACGGTCGATGACGTCCTTGAGTTCACCCAGAAAATCCGACGGGCCCCGCGGCTTGATCCCGGTGGCACCCCAATGATGGCCGGACACTAGCAGGGTGTCCTCGGCCCGGGTGATCGCCACATACAGTAATCGGCGCTCCTCGTCCACGCGTCGCCGCTCCAGCTGGCCGCGATGCTGGAATACCTTGTCCGACAGCTGCTTTCGATTGGTGACGCCCGCGGTGTCCAGCACCGGAATGCCCAGTGCGCCCGCCGAGGCGCGGTCGCCGCGCAATAGTGGCGGCAGCTCGGCGGGATCGGTAAGCCAGGTCCTCGTCGACGCGGTCGACGGAAACGTGCCGCCCGACAGGTGTGCCACCGCCACCACTTGCCACTCCAAACCCTTCGCGGAGTGCACGGTGAGCACCTGGACCCGGTCGCGCGCGACCGCCAACGGGGCGGGCGGCAGTCCGCCCTCGACCGCCTCGGCCACATCCAGGAAGGCCAGCAGACCGGTAACCGACGCCGCCGCGAAAGCATCCGTCGCGCCGGCCGAAGCCCCCGGCGCACCGCCCGAGGCCCTTGTTCGTTCGGCGTAGTCGGCGACCGCGTCGGCGAACGCGTCGAGATGCTCGGCTCCGGTCCAGCCCGCGGGCACGCCCGCCGCGGCACGGACCTCGCAGTCGACGCCCAGCGTGCGCCGCACCTCCGCGACCAGGTCGGGCAGACAGTGACCGAGATGCCCGCGCAGGACACTCAGCTCGGCGGCCAGTGTGGTGATGCGCTCATGCCCCGCAACCGAATACGAGCCGGCCGGGCCGGGATCGTCGATCGCGTCGGCCAGACACGCGGTGTCGGTGTCGCGGCCGGCAGCCATCGCGATCGCCTCCGGCGAGGCCGCCTCGCCCGGGCGCGCCCCGCCGAGGGCCAGCGCGCGCTGCCACAGCGCGGCGATGTCCCGGCCACCCAGGCGCCATCGTGGACCCGTCAGCACCCGTATCGCCGCCGCGCCGGCCGTCGGGTCAGCGACCAGCCGAAGCATGGCCACCACGTCGGCGACCTCGGGGACGGACAGCAACCCGGCCAGTCCCACCACCTCGACCGGGATTCCGCGGGCACGAAGGGCATCGGCGATGGGCGCGGCATCGGCGTTGCGGCGCACCAGCACCGCGGCGGTCGGCGGGCTGACGCCCTCGGCTCGCGCTCGCTGGTAGCGCCGGTGCAGGTGCTCGGCGATCCACTCCCGTTCGGCCCGCACGTCGGGAAGCAACGCGCAGCGGACCGTGCCGAGCGGGGCGTCCGGGCGCGGGCGCAGCGCGTGCACCGCGACCGACCGTCGCCGCGCCTCCGCCGATATGGCGTTGGCCACGTGCAGGGTGCGCGGCGGGTTGCGCCAGCTGGTCCGCAACTCGAGGACCGGCGCGGGGGTGCCGTCGGATCGGGGGAAGTCGGTGGTGAACCGCGGCAGGTTGGTCGCGGAGGCCCCGCGCCAGCCGTAGATCGACTGAATCGGGTCCCCGACGGCCGTGAGCGCCAGCCCGTCGTCGACCCCGCCCCCGAACAGTGCCGACAAGGCGAGGCGCTGGGCGTGCCCGGTGTCCTGGTACTCGTCGAGCAGCACCACCCGATAGCGGCTCCGCAGGTCCTGACCGACCTGCGGAAAGGTCGCCGCCAGCCGCGCGGCCGAGGCCATCTGCGCGCCGAAGTCCATGACCTTCGCCGCGCGCATGCGTTCCTGCAGCGCGTCGAGCAGCGGCACTAGCTCCCCGCGCTCGGTCTGCGCGGCCAGCAGCCGCAGCAGCCACTGGCTGGGGCCGCGGTCGCCCTGGTACGGACCCGCCGGCAGGGTGTGCACCAGCCGTTCCAGCTCCCCGTGGGTGTCGCGGAGCGCGCGGGTGTCCACCAGGTGCTCGGCGAGTTGACCCCACAGCCGCAGCACCATCGAGGTGACCGCGGCCGGGGTCTTGTCCGTGCACAGCCGCCCGCGAAACCCGTTGACCACCTCGAAGGCCAGCTGCCACAGTTCGGTCTCACTGAGCAGCCGGGTGTCGGGCTCGACGGGCAATAACAGCCCGTGGTCGCGAATTAGCGAGCCCGCGAAGGCGTGGTAGGTGCTGACCACCGGGGTGCCCACCGGTTCGAGGGCCGCGGGGCCGCCGGCGCCGAGGCCGATACCGGCCAACCTGGCCAGCCGGGACCGGACCCGTCGCAGCAGCTGGCCGGCGGCCTTGCGCGTGAACGTCAGCCCCAGCACCTGGCTGGGCTCGGCGTAGCCGTTGGCGACGAGCCACACCACCCGCGCGGCCATCGTCTCGGTTTTACCGGCACCGGCTCCGGCGATGACGACCAAGGGGCCCGGCGGCGCGGCAATGACGGCGGCCTGCTCGGGGGTGGGCGGGAAAAGCCCCAGCGCGCAGGCTAATTCGGTCGGGTTGTAGCGCGGGTTCACTGCGGCCCCGTCCGGTCGGCGGCGTGAGCCGGGCAGCACGGCCGAATCGGGCAGTGCGTGCAACCGTCGTTGCGCCGGGCAATGAAGTGCGGCCCGGCCGTCGCGTCGGCCGCCCGCCGGATGAGGTCACGCCACTCCTCGCGGGCGGCCGGTGTCAGCGGATCCTGCTCGCGTTCGGTGGCGCCCGCGGCCCCGGTCTTGCCGAGGTAGACCAGCCGCGCGCCGCCGGGCTCCGTCGTGCCGGGGTCGGCGGTGCCGGTAGCGACGATGCCTTCGGCCACCGCCAGCTGATACATCGCCAGCTGGGCGTGCTGCTGGGCGTCGTCCTTGCTGACCGGTGTTTTGCCGGTTTTGATGTCGACGATCACCAGGCGGCCGGCCCCGTCGCGTTCCAGCCGGTCGACCCGGCCGCGCAGCCGGACCTCGGACCCGGCATCGCGGGATGATTCGAGGACGCCGTCGACGTCGACCTCGACACCGACCTCGGTCAGTTCGCCGCGGGTCCGCGCCCGCCACTCGACGAACGCCTGGATCATGGCGCGATGGCGGGTCAGCTCGTTGACCGAATGCCACTGGGCATCGAATGGCAGATGCTCCCAGGCCCGGTCCAGCTGCGCCAGCAGTTGCGATTCACTCGTGTCCGGTCCGGCGACCAGCGCGTGCAGCACCGAGCCGATGGTGGACCGCATGTCATGCGGGTTGGTTCCGCCGTGCCGTTCGGCCAGCCAGCGCAGCGGGCAGTCGCTGAGGGTCTGCAGGCTCGACGGCGTCAACGTCACGGGGTCGTCACCACCGCGCAGCGGTTCACCCGTGCTCACCGGTATCAGGCCATGCCAGCCGGAGGGGTCGGCGCCCCGCACACCGGCCTTGGCCAACCGGGCCAATTGCGTTGCAGCACAAGCACGGTCAGCGTCATCGACAGCGCCGTCGGGGGCGCACACGAGACCGCGCAACCGGCCAACCAGCGCCACCGCGGACAACACTCGCGGCGCCGAAATAGGCTGTGCTGCAACGGGATCACCATCGGTCAACTGGGCGATCTCGAAAAAGAACGCCGAGGGCAGCGCGGCCGCGCCGTCCGACCCGCCCGCGTCGGCATCGACGGCGGTGACCAGCAACCGGCGCCGGGCCCGGCCCATCGCCGCCACCAGCAGCCGCCGCTCCTCGGCGAGGAGCGGCGCGGTCACCGAGGCGTTCTCGGTGACACCGTCCAGCACGTCGAGCAGGCGCTGGGTACCCAACACCCCACCGCGCGGAACCGTGTTGGGCCACAACCCATCCTGCAAACCGGCGATGACCACCAAATCCCATTCATGGCCCAGCGCGGCGTGTGCGCTCAGCACCCTGACCTCTTCGGCCAGCGACGCCGGCTCGGGGTTGACGCCCGGCAGTTGCAGCGCCGCGACGTGCTCGACGAGTCCGCGCAACGACGCGCCGGACGTGCGAGATACGTAGTGCTCGGTGACGTCGAACAAGGCGGTCACCGCATCGAGGTCCCTGGTGGCCTGCGCGCCGGCGGGACCTCCGCGCTCGCTGGCCGCCACCCAGCGACCCTGCAGACCGGACCGATGCCACGCGGCCCATAGCGTGTAGCGGGGATCCTGGCCGTCGCGGTGGCTGCGCGCGGCCGCGTCCAGCACCGCACGCGCCCGCCGCAGGGCACGAGACTGCGGCCCCGACAGCGGCGCATCGCCGAACAGCGCTTCGACCAACAGATCGCCGAAGTTTCCCGGCGGGCCCGCTGGCCCGGTGCGTCGCATCGTCCGGCGCAGCTGCCGAAGCGACACCGGGTCCACCCGGCCGATGGGCCCGGTGAGCAATGCCAGCGCCCGCTCGCCGTCGAGTCCTGAAGCGGTGGCCGCAAGAACCGTGAGCAGCGCCCGCGCCGCGGGCTCCTCGGCCAACGCCCCGCCGACCGCGGGCGCGGCCACCGGGACTCCCGCGGCGGCCAACGCGCGCGGCAACCGCGCGCCGACCCGCGGCATCGACCGGACAATGACCGCCATCTGCGACCACGGCACACCGTCGATCAGGTGCGCCCGCCGCAGTGTGTCGGCGATCATGGCCGCCTCCGCGTGCGCCGAGGCGGCCAGCCGCACCGCCACCGAACCGCCGTCGGCCCCGGTGCCGTCGATCTGCCTGCCGCCGCTGCGGCCCGGCAGTCGGCACGCGACGGCGCTGACCGCGCGCGCCACCGCCGGGGCGCAGCGATGCGACACCGTCAACGCCACCGACGGCGAATCGTCGGCGAGCAACCCGGCGGGCTCGCCGCCCCGGAAGCCGAACACCGCCTGGTTCGGGTCGGCGGCGACCAACGCCAGCTCGGCGCCCGCCGCAAGCACCCGCACCAACTCGGCCGCCTGCCGGTCGAGCTGCTGGGCGTCATCGATCAACAGCACCCGAATCCGGGCGCGTTCGGCCGCCAGCAGCTCGGGGTCGATCGCGAATGCCTCCAACGCGGCGCCCACGAGTTCGGCGGCACCCAACGCCGGCGTCGTCGCCTGCGGCGCCGCGGTCCCGACCGCCGCCCGCAGCAACATCACCTGTTCGTACTGTCGTGCGAATTGGCCGGCGGCCGTCCATTCCGGACGTCGGCACCGACGGCCCACCCGCTGAAGTTCTTGCGGGTCCACCCCGCGTTCGGAGCAGCGGGCCAACAGGTTTCGCAGTTCGGTGGCGAAGCCGGCGGTGCTCAGGGCGGGCCGCAGATGGGCCGGCCACGCGGCCGCAGCGCGGGGTCCATCTTCGAGGTCACCGGCCAGCAGTTCCCGGATGATCGCGTCCTGCTCGGCGCTGGTGACCAGCCGCGGGGGTGCATCGCCGGCCCGCTCGGCGGCCCGCCGCAAGACGGCGTAGGCGTAGCTGTGCACGGTGCGTACCAACGGCTCGCCGACCGCGGCCCGCAGGGGACCGGTGCCGCGTGAGCGCAGCAACGCCGTCGTCAGCCTGCTGCGCGCCCGCATCCCGATCCGGCCCGAACCGGTAAGCAGTAGCACCGATCCCGGATCGACACCGGCACCGATGCGGGCGATCGCGGCGTCGACCAGCAGGCTGCTCTTGCCGGTGCCGGGCCCGCCCAGGACACGCACCAACCCGCGTACGTCGGGCGCCAGAACGCCACCCGCCTCGGCGTCCCAGGTGTGCGACATGGCTGCATGCAACCACGGGGGTCCGACACGACTCTTTGAGCTCATAGGATTGACCCACGGACGGCCCGGCGAAAGGGGATTGCAGATCGTGAATGACGTCGAGGGCACTGGTCCCGAGAACGAGGTGCCCGAAGCGGACGCGGCGGAACAACGCCAAGTCGCCGATTTCGGCGACGAAGCCGGCCTGGACACCGCCTACGCGAACGCCGAGGTCGCGGACCGCGACGCCAACGAGGCCGATGTGCTCGAGCAGGCTTTCATCGTCCCCAGCGACGACGACTGGGATGACGACCATTGAGCTGGGCGCGTTGAGCGTCGATCTTCATGTGCACCGCTACGGTCCGCCCAGTCCGGTGCGGATCCTGGCGATACATGGGCTGACCGGCCACGGGCACCGCTGGCAGCCCCTGGCCGACCAGCTGCCCGAAATCGCTATGGCTGCACCTGATTTGCTCGGCCACGGGAGGTCGTCGTGGGCGGCACCGTGGACCATCGACGCCAACGTATCGGCGTTGAGCGCGCTGCTCGACGATGTTGCCGACGCGCCGGTGCTGGTGGTCGGCCACTCGTTCGGTGGCGCGGTGGCGATGCATCTGTCCGCGGCTCGCCCCGACCAGGTCGCGGGGCTGCTGCTGCTCGACCCGGCGATCGGATTGGACGGTGGGTGGATGCGAGAGATCGCCGACGCGATGCTGTCCTCGCCCGACTACCCGGACGCCGAGGAAGCCCGCGCCGAAAAGACGACGGGATCCTGGGCCGACGTGGACCCCGCCTTGCTCGAGGCGGAACTTGACGAGCACCTGATCGCGCTGCCGAGCGGGCGCTACGGGTGGCGCGTCAGCCTGCCCGCGATGATGTCCTACTGGAGCGAGCTGGCCCGCGACATCGTGCTGCCGCCCGCGGGAACGGCGACAACGCTGGTGCGCGCGAAGTGGACCTCGCCGCCGTATGTCAGCGACCGACTCGTCGCTGGGCTTGCAGAGCGCCTGGGATCCGATTTTGCGCTGCGGGATCTCAAGTGCAATCACATGGTGCCGTATTCCAAACCAACCGAAGTCGCCGCGCTCGCCCGCAAGCATCTGGAAGCCCGCTGATCGTGGCGCCGGTGACCGATGAGCAGGTCGAGCGGGTGCGTTCGCTGGTCGCGGCCATCCCGTCCGGCCGGGTCGTCACCTACGGCGACATCGCCGCTGTCGTGGGACTTTCCAGCCCGCGCATCGTCGGCTGGATCATGCGCACCGACTCTTCCGACCTGCCCTGGCACCGGGTGATCACCGCTTCCGGGCGCCCCGCGCGACAGTTGACCACCCAGCAGCTGGAGTTGCTGCGCGCCGAAGGAGTGCTCGCCGTCGACGGCAAGGTCGCGCTGGGCGAGGTCCGTTACGAGTTCCCCGACTAGGTGCGGCCGTCGAAATCGACGTTACCGACGCCGGCTTCGGCGTGTCGTCGCGGTAGCGTCGATGTCGGGGTGCGGATTCGCGGCTAGAGCACCAGCCGGACCAATGCCGCGGTGCGGGCCAGACCCGGGAACGCCTCGGCGGTCGACCGCGGGTGCAGGGCGTGGACCGCGAGGCGAAACATCAACGCCCGCAACAACATCTGCGGCCACTCCGGCAGCGCGTTCCAGCGTTCGATGAGTCCGTCGTCGGCGTCGCCCCACGACAAGGCGTCGACGACGACGACGCCCGCGGCCCACGATGCGGGCCGCCAGTACGGCGTGATGTCGGTGATCCCCGGCGCCGCTGTGCCCACAAAAAGCACCGTCCCATACAGGTCCCCGTGCACCAGCTGGTTGGGGCTCTTGGTCGGCCTGCGCAGGGTGGCGAGTTGATTGATCAGCTCGACCGATCGCTGACCGTCCGCGGGCGGCGGGGCCGTGCGCGCGCCCGGCGGCACCGAGGCCAACGGCCGTTCCTCCCACGCGGCGCGGTCGGCGGCAATGAACACATCGACGTCCGCCCAGGGCGCGGAGGGCCCCTGGGTCAGAAACCGGGGGCGCTCCAGTTTGCCGGTCGCCTCGTGCAGGCGCACCGCCGTCGAGACGACTTCGTCATGCCGTGGCTCCGGCGTGCCGGCGACGAACGTGTCGGCCCGCCACCCCGAAACCACGTACCGTCCATCGGTCGAGCGGACCGGCCGGGCCAGGCGCACCCCGTCGACGAACAACGTCTCGCGCACCCGGGCGGACCAGGCCGCGCGAGCGTGGTCGGCCACTATCGACAACACGACTTCACCGCATCGCCAGCCGCCCTCCCAGCTGGCGCCCAGAGCGACGGGCTTGACACCGGCCAAACCGAATGCCGACAGCGCATGCTCCGGCGGCGGCTCGACACTCACACGGGTCAGCCTAAACGAGCCCACCAGCGGCGACCGCGAGCGCGGCAGAGCCGGGCGCGGCGGGTCGTCGCCAGACAAGCACGCGGCGACCGCGAGCGCGGCAGAGCCGGGCGCGGCGGGTCGTCGCCAGACAAACACTGCGGCTAGCGGGTGCGGCAGAGCCGGGCGCGGCGGGTCGTCGCCAGACAAACACGCGGCGACCGCGAGCGCGGCAGAGCCGGGCGCGGCGGGTCGTCGCCAGACAAACACTGCGGGTAGCGGGTCAGTACCTGACCATGTCGGGCTGCATCTGTTCGGCCCATGCCACGATCCCGCCCTGCAAGTGGACCGCGTCGGAGAATCCGGCCCTCGTCACCACGGCCAGTGCCGCGGCCGAGCGCACGCCCGTTTTGCAGTACAGCACCGGCATGCGGTCCTGCGGCAGCTTTGCCAGGCCCTCGCCCGAGTTGATCGACGACTGCGGGATCAGCTCGGCACCGTCGATGTGCACGATGTCCCACTCCACGGGCTCGCGAACGTCGATCAGGGCCAGCTTCTTGCCGGAGTCCAGCCACTCGCGCAGCTCCCGCGGGGTGATGGTGGAGCCGGTGGCCGCTTGGGCGGCCTCGTCGGACACCACGCCGCAGAACTGCTCGTAGTCGATCAGTTCGGTGATCTTCGGCGTCGACGTGTCCTTGCGGATCTTGACCGTGCGGTAGGTCATCTCCAGCGCGTCGTACACCATCAACCGGCCGAGCAGTGGTTCGCCTATCCCGGTGATCAGCTTGATCGCCTCGGTACCCATCACCGACGCGATGGAGGCGCAGATGATGCCCAGCACGCCGCCTTCGGCACACGACGGCACCAAGCCGGGCGGCGGCGGCTCCGGGTACAGGTCGCGGTAGTTCAGGCCCAGCCCGTCCGGCGCGTCCTCCCAGAACACCGAGACCTGGCCCTCGAATCGGTAGATCGACCCCCAGACGTAGGGCTTTTTCGCCAGCACCGCCGCGTCATTGACCAGATACCGGGTGGCGAAGTTGTCGGTGCCGTCCATGATCAGGTCGTACTGCTCGAACAGGTCGATAGCGTTGCTCGAGTCGAGCCTGAACTCGTGCAGTCGCACCTCGATCAGGGGGTTGATCGCGAGCATCGAGTCACGCGCCGACTGCGCCTTGGACCGTCCGACGTCGGCCACGCCGTGGATGATCTGACGCTGCAGGTTCGACTCGTCGACGACGTCGAAGTCGACGATGCCGATCGTCCCGACGCCCGCCGCGGCCAGGTACAGCAACGCCGGTGACCCGAGCCCGCCGGCGCCGATCACCAGCACCCGGGCGTTCTTGAGTCGCTTCTGCCCGTCCACCCCAAGGTCGGGAATGATCAGGTGGCGGCTGTATCGGGCCACCTCATCGCGACTCAGCTGGCCCGCCGGCTCAACCAGCGGCGGTAACGATGTCGACACCGAACATCTCCTCGGTTAGGTTCGCGAAACTTCTCTGTGGTTTTCCGGGCGTCGTCCACAACCATCACAACAGGTGCCCGGACCGACGGCAATGAAATCAACGCCGCGGCCGCCGGCATTGCTTCCCGAGCCTCGGCGAGCTAGGCGATCGGGTACGGCCAGGGATTGAAGCGGCAGGTCTTCCCATCCGCTTTGACGTAGCCGGGGTCGAACTTGGCGGCGTCGTCATTCGACGTGGAAAACGTCTGCTGCATCATCACCGGCGCCAGACCGCCCTGCTTGTCGCAGGGCTCGTGACGCACATAGCCGATGGCGTGGCCGACTTCGTGGTTGATCAGATACTGCCGATAGGAACCGACGTCCCCTTCGAACGGAACGGCCCCACGCACCCAGCGCGCCTCGTTGATGAAAACCCGCGCCTGGCGGTCCGGCCCGAACGACGGGTTGTAGCACGACGTTTCGAGCCGGAATTCGTAACCGCACCCCTCCCGCACCGTCACCGGAGACACCAGCGAAATCCGGAAGTCGGGTTTCCCGATGTCGATCCGGGTGAACGCGAATTGCGGATTGTGCGTCCAGCCCTTGGGGTTGGCGAGCGTCTGGTCAACCATCGCGGCAAACGCGTTGTCACCGCCGAACATCGTGGGGTCCAAACCGTTCTCGACCTCGACGGTGTACTTGAACACCTTGGCGGTGCCCTGACCGGCCTGCGGCGCCGTGCCCGCAACGATGCGCCAGGTCTTCTCGCCCGCCTCGGTGAACGGGCCGCCGTCGGGCAGCGTCCCGGCCGGCAGGTTGTCGTCGAAGGCGGCAAGCCCCCGCGGGGGTGCGTCGATGATCTCGGTGCCCACCGCGCCGATGGCCGGCGGGCCCTGGATGGGCTGACTCGCCACCGGTTTCGGCGCGGTGGTGGTGCCGGTCACCGTCTGGTAGATGACCACCGCGGTGAGCGCCACCAGCAGGGGCAACGCGTACGCGCGCCAGCCGTAGGTGGAAATGAACCTTCCCAGCCACGATTGTTTGCGCCATTGGCGCGGTCGGTCACGGTCGGCCCGGGCGCGTCCGGCGGCCCGGTCGAGCGGGTCACGCATGGCGCGAAGTGGTTCTCGCCACTCGTCCTGCACCATGGGAATTCGGCCCGTGCCGTGCACGGGCCGGTCGGGCGTCATTTCCCCAGGATGGCACAGCCGGCAGCGCGGTTGGTCCTGGCGCGCCCGAATGCGGCGTGCGCCACCGTTTGTGACTGCACCGGCCACGAGTCCGATCATGAAGGCGTCCCGGGTAGTAATGTCTTTTGCCACGAGCCGCACGCGGCTGGGCCTGGCGGTATCCGATCGTCAGTCGCCAACAGATCAGATGAGGACTCGATGAGCGATCTTGCCAAGGCGGCGGCACGGCGTGCCGTCAAATCGGCCGACCGCGTTCGGCCGGGAGGCAGCGCGGCGAGCCAGAGCCGGCGCGGCAACCGGCTACCCCGGGACGAGCGTCGTGGCCAATTGCTCATCGTCGCCAGCGACGTCTTCGTGGACCGCGGCTACCACGCGGCCGGCATGGACGAGATCGCCGACCGGGCAGGGGTTAGCAAACCCGTTCTGTACCAACATTTTTCGAGTAAACTTGAGCTGTATCTGGCGGTGCTTCACCGACACGTGGACAACCTGGTCTCGGGCGTGCAGCAGGCATTGCGCGCGACCACCGACAACCGGCGGCGACTGCACTCCGCGGTGCAGGCGTTCTTCGACTTCATCGAGCACGACAGCCAGGGCTACCGGCTGATCTTCGAGAACGACTATGTCACCGAACCCGAGGTCGCCGCGCAGGTGCGGGTGGCTACGGAGTCCTGCACCGACGCGGTGTTCGCTTTGATCAGCGCCGACTCCGGGCTGGACCCACACCGCGCCCGGATGATCGCGGTGGGACTGGTCGGGATCAGCGTCGACTGCGCCCGATACTGGCTGGACTCCGACCGTCCGATTTCCAAGTCGGACGCGGTCGACGGCACCGTTCAGTTCGCCTGGGGCGGGCTGTCACACGTGCCGCTTACTCGCTCTTAGCGCCCTTACCGCCGGCCTTGGCGGCCGAGTCCGCACCGATTCCGAAGCCGACCCGACGGCCGTCGGCGGCACCGATCTCGACATAGGCGATCTTGGCGGTGTGCACCAGGAAGCGACGGCCCTTGTCGTCGGTCAGGCTGAGCAGGCCCGAGCCTTCGCGCACCGCGGCGGCGACGAGGCCTTCGACTTCCTCGGGTGTCTGCCCGCTGGAGAAGACCAGCTCGCGCGGGCTATCCGAGATACCGATCTTGACCTCCACGTGGCCCCTTCCGTCGATAGTGCACTCGCAGACGCGTCAGCAGCAGGCTAGTGGACGCGCGCGGTGCGCACTGACCCAGAGGGGCCCCCGGGGCCGGCGCAGCCGTTCGCCGTCCGCGAAACCGGCCGGCCGCAACATAACGATTCGCTCCCAGCTGGGCCACCAACCCGCACGACACGGGATTTCCCAATATTCACATCGGTAACATCGACACCATCAGAAACACGCTTGACGATCGCTTCGGCCTAGTCGACGACCCAGTCGACGACTACCCCGATGACGACAGCTACGACGGAGCCGACACCGACTCTTGGGAGGACGACGGCTACGACGAACAAGCATGGCCGGACAGTCGATGGCGCCCCGTCGCGGCATTCGTCGGCGCTGTGGTGGCCGTCGGCGCCGTCGCGACGGCCGTCATCGTCAACAGCGGCGACAGCGCGTCGACGAAGGCAACGGTGGCGCCCCCGCCCCGGCCGGTGACCTCCGCGCCCCGCACGACGAACCCGCCCAGCGCGTCGCCGAGCCCCTCACCCACCCCGTCGGCGAGGCCCCAACTACCACCCGAGACGGTCACCACAGTGCCCAGGGCCATGCCCCCGACCCTGCCCACCACCTGGCCCACTGCGCCGGGGATACCGAACGCCGCACCACCCCCGGCCGTCTTACCGCCCACCGCCGCGCTGGCTCCAGGCACCGTCGTCTACAGCGTGACCGGGACAAAACAGCTGCTGGACCTGGTGAACATCGTCTACACCGACGCCCGGGGCTACCCCCAGACCGAGTTCAACGCGTCGCTGCCGTGGTCGAAGATGATCGTGCTGAACCCGGGCGTGCAGACCCAATCCGTCATCGCGACCAGCATCTACAGTCACCTCAACTGCTCTGTCGTCGACGCCCCGGGTCAAGTTCTGGTGGCGTCGACCAACAACACGACGATGGCGACCTGCACCAAATAAGCGCTGGTTAGCTCAGATCGAGTTCGCGCATCCGCCGGTCGTGCGTCTGCTGCAAACGGTCGAAGAAGGCGGTGAGCTGACCCAGGCCGCCGGGACCCGATACCACCAGGTCGACCAGCTCGTCGTGGTCGGCCAGCAGGTATTGTGCCTGGGTGATCGCCTCGCCGAACAGGCGACGTGACCACAGCGCCAGCCGGCTGCGCTGTTTGCTGCTGGCGGCCACGGCGGTGCGCACCTCGGCGACGACGAATTGCGAGTGCCCGGTCTCCGACAGGGCCGCCCGGACGACGTCGGCGACCTCGTCGGGCAATCCATCGGCGATCTCGAGGTAGAGATCGGCGGCCAGGGCGTCGCCGATATAAGTCTTCACCAAAGCTTCCAGCCACGTACTCGGCATCGTCAGCCGGTGGTAATTCTCCAACGTCGACACGTATCTCGACATCGCCGACACCGGGTCGACCCCGCGGCCTTCCAGGGCGTCGCGCAGCAGCTCGTAGTGCTTCATCTCGGCGGCGGCCATGGTCGCCATCGAGATGCGCCCCCGCAGGTTGGGCGCCATCTTCGCCTCGTCGGTCAGCCGGTAAAACGCGGCTACCTCGGCGTAGGCGAGCACCGCGAACAATTCGGTAACGCCCGGATGGTCCGCGGTCAGTCGTGAGGTGGGCGGATCGTCGACCCGGTCGGCGGAGGAAGCCGAAGTCATGGCAACACTCTAGTCGGCGGACCTAGACGAAAATGGGCGCCAGCTGTCGACCAGCTATCATCTATGTAGATAGTGGCTGTATTTCGCGACTGCCGCTATCTGAAAATGTGCGTGCACAACTGGCCCGGCCGGACTGGGCCCGCCCCAGACTGAGCAGGGGCCGGCGACTCGGCGACGTATTCGGAGTCGGAACGCGTGCGCGCGTGACCGCGACAGAGAAACACCGACACAAGACCGAAAACGTCACCGAAAGGCTCGTCACCCACATATGACCGCACTGACAACCACAACTGAACTAACGTTTGCCAAACTTGGCGTCCATGACGAAATAGTCCGCGCTTTGGCCGAAGAAGGCATCGAGCGCCCATTTGCTATCCAAGAATTGACCCTGCCGCTGGCGCTGGCCGGCGACGACGTGATCGGCCAGGCCCGCACCGGCATGGGCAAGACCCTCGCCTTCGGCGTGCCGCTGCTGCAGCGCATCACGGCCGGCGCCGGCACCAAGCCGCTGACCGGCGCACCGCGTGCCCTGGTGGTGGTGCCGACCCGCGAGCTGTGCCTGCAGGTCACCGAGGACCTGGCGGTGGCGGCCAAATACCTGACCGCGGACGGCCGCCGGCTGTCGGTGGTGTCCATCTACGGAGGAAAGGCCTACGAGCCCCAAGTCGACGCACTGCGAACCGGCGCCGACGTCGTGGTGGGCACCCCGGGCCGGCTGCTCGACCTGTGCCAGCAGGGTCACCTGCGGCTGGGCGGACTGTCGGTGCTGGTGCTCGACGAGGCCGACGAGATGCTCGACCTGGGCTTTTTGCCCGACATCGAGCGCATCCTGCGTCAGATCCCCGCCGACCGGCAGTCGATGCTGTTCTCGGCGACCATGCCGGACCCGATCATCACGCTGGCCCGCACGTTCATGGACCAGCCCACCCACATCCGGGCCGAGGCACCGCACTCGTTGGCCGTGCACGACACCACCGAGCAGTTCGTCTACCGCGCCCACGCGCTGGACAAGGTCGAGCTGGTCAGCCGGATTCTGCAGGCCCGCGAACGGGGCTCCACGATGGTCTTCACCCGCACCAAGCGCACCGCGCAGAAGGTCTCCGACGACCTGGCCGAGCGGGGTTTTGCGGTGGGCGCCGTGCACGGTGACCTCGGCCAGATCGCGCGGGAGAAGGCGCTCAAGTCGTTTCGCGCGGGCGATATCGACGTGCTGGTCGCCACGGACGTGGCGGCCCGCGGCATCGACATCGACGACATCACCCACGTCATCAACTACCAGTGCCCCGAGGACGACAAGATGTACGTCCACCGCATCGGGCGCACCGGCCGCGCCGGCCGCACCGGAATCGCGGTCACCCTGGTGGACTGGGACGAGCTGCCCCGCTGGACGATGATCGACAAGGCGCTGGGCCTGGGGTCCCCCGATCCGGCCGAGACCTACTCCAACTCGCCGCACCTCTACACCGAGCTGGGCATCCCGGCCGAAGTCGGCGGCGCGGTCGGCGCGCCGCGCAAGTCGAACATCAAGCGGCGCGACACCGAAAGCTCGGGCCGCGGTGATGCCCAGAAGCCCGAGCGCAGCCGGTCCAGCTCACCGCGACGGCGCACCCGTGGCGGCCAACCCGTCACCGGACACTCCGGAGACAACGCGGCGGCCCCCGCCGGCGCGAACGGCGAGGCCAGCGCGGAGTCCAGCGCCCCGTCGGGTAACTCGGGGAGCACCCGTCGCCGTCGCCGGCGCCGCAAGCCCACGGAAGCCACCGCCGCCCACGCCACCTAGCCCGGCGCCGCGGCATGGTCAGACCCGAGCGCCGGACCAGGGGCGACATTGTCGCCGCAGCGGCGATCGCGGTCGTCGTGGTCGTAGCCGCGTCACTGATCTGGTGGACCAGCGACGCCCGGGCCACCATCAGCCGGTTGGCCGCCGTTCCGGCGCCCAACCCGACGCCGGCCCGGGAAGTGCCGGCCACCCTGACCCAGCTCTGGACCGCCGCCAGTCCCGCCACCACCACCCCGGTGGTGGTGGGCGGGACGGTCACCACCGGCGACGGCCGCCACGTGGACGGGCGCGATCCCGGCACGGGCAAGTCACTTTGGAGCTACGGCCGCGACAGCGACCTGTGCGGGGTGTCCTGGGTGTATCACTTCGCCGTCGCGGTCTACCGGGACGACCGCGGATGCGGGCAGGTCAGCACGCTCGATGGGTCCACCGGCCGGCGCGGCGCGGCCCGCAGTGGCTACGCCGATCCGCGCGTGCGCCTCTCGTCCGACGGCACGACGGTGTTGTCGGTCGGCGATACCCGCCTGGAACTGTGGCGCTCGGACATGGTCCGCATGCTGGCCTACGGCGAGACCGACGCCCGGGTCAAACCGTCGGCGCGGGGACTGCACTCCGGATGCCGGCTGGTCTCGGCGGCCGCCAGCTCGTCGGCGGTATCGGTGCTCGAGACCTGCGCGAATCACGCCGATCTGCAGCTCGTCCTGTTGCGCCCGGGCAAGGAAGACGACGAACCCCAGCAACACGTCGTGCCCCAGCCCGGGATTGGGCCGGATTCGGGCGCTCGGGTGCTGACGGTCTGGGAAACCAACACGGCGGTGTATGTGCCGTCACCACAGCCCAGAATCGACGTGATCGACGAGACCGGCACGACGGTGTCGAGCACCCTGCTGCCCAAGCCGCCGTCGCCCTCGGCGGTGGTGTCACAGGCGGGCAGCCTGGTGACCTTCTGGACCGGCGACTCCGTCATGGTCCTCGAGCCGAGCAATCTGACCCTGCGCTACACCATTGCCGCCGGCGATACGACGGTGCCGCTGGGGCCGGGGGCGATGATGGCGGGTCGGCTGCTGGTCCCGGTCAGCGGCGCGATCGGTGTCTACGACCCGATCAGCGGCAACAACGAGCGCTACATCCAGGTGGACCGGGCGCCGAGCACCCCCGAAAAGCCGATAGTCCCGGCCGTTTCGGGATCCAGGGTCTTCGAGCAGCGCGGCAACACCGTCGTCGCCCTGGGCTGACGCGACGCGGCCGTTAGACCTCGACGGCGAACGTCGGCAGCGACTTGCCGGTCTTCCAATGCTTGAGCAACGCCTGCGCCAGCTCGCCGTAGGCGGCCGCGCCCTTGTTCTTGCGCCCGGCCATCACCGACGAGCCCGAGGCGCTGGCCTCGGCGAAACGCACCGTGCGCGGGATCGGCGGGGCCAGCACCGGCAGGTCGTAGCGGTCGGCGACGTCGAGCAACACGTCGCGGGTGTGGGTGGTACGGGAGTCGTACAGCGTCGGCAAGGCGCCCAGCAGCCGCAGATCCGGGTTGGTGATCTGCTGAACATCGGCGACCGTGCGCAGGAACTGACCGACGCCGCGGTGCGCAAGCGTCTCGCACTGCAGCGGCACGATGACCTCATCGGCCGCCGTCAGCCCGTTGAGGGTCAGCACGCCCAGCGATGGGGGGCAGTCGAGGATGACCACGTCGAACTGGTCGGCGAGTTTGGCCAGCGCGCGTTTGAGCGCGTATTCGCGGCCGGCCCGCATCAACAGCATCGCCTCGGCTCCCGCCAGGTCGATGTTGGCCGGCAGCAACGTCATTCCCTCCATCGTCGCGACCAGCGCGGCGTTTGGCTCGATGTCACCGAGTAGCACCTCGTGCACGGACACCGGCAGCTTGTCGGGGTCATGGCCAAGGGAGAAGGTCAAACAACCCTGCGGGTCCAGGTCGACAACCAGCACCCGCTTTCCGCTCTCCACCATCGCCGCACCCAGCGAGGCGACGGTCGTCGTCTTGGCCACGCCACCCTTCTGGTTGGCCACCGCCAGCACTCGGGTCTTACTCATAAGCGCCGCTCCTCCTCATCGCTTTGCTCTGCATCGTCGCCGCCGCGGTCACAAGCGCCGCTCCTCCTCATCGCTTCGTCCCCCGCAAGCGGGCGGTACCCCCACTGCATCGTCGCCGGCGGGGTCATAAGCGCCGCTCCTCCTCATCGCTTCGCTCTGCATCGTCGCCGGCGCGGTTATAACTGCCATCCTGGCACGTTCGGGGCCGGGTACTAAGTACTTCGCCCTTCGGGGACCGCATGTCGTCCGGCAGAATCAGTCGGCATGGGCTTACACAACCACCGACTTGTACTGCTCCGCCACGGCGAGACCGCATGGTCGAAATCCGGCCAGCACACCGGCCGTACCGACATCGAGCTAACCGATACCGGCCGGGTTCAGGCCGAGCTTGCCGGGCGCGTTCTGCGTGAACTGAACCTCGCCGACCCGGTCGTGATCAGTAGCCCACGAATACGTGCCCTGACCACAGCCAAGTTGGCCGGGCTCGCGGTCGATGAGGTTTCTCCGCTCCTTGCTGAATGGGATTACGGTTCCTATGAGGGGTTGACGACCCCGCAGATCCAAAAATCGGTTCCCGATTGGCTGGTCTGGACGCACGGATGCCCCGGCGGCGAGAGTGTGGCGCAGGTCAGCGACCGCGCTGATCGGGCCGTCGCATTGGCGTTAGAGCACATGACCTCGCGCGACGTGTTGTTCGTGAGCCATAGCCACTTCTCCCGCTCGGTGATCACGCGCTGGATCGAGCTGCCGCTCGTCGAGGGCAGCCGCTTCTGGATGCTCGCCGGCTCGATCGCCGTGTGCGGGTTCGAGCATGGCTTGCGACAGCTCGCTGCGCTCGGATTGACCGGCCTCCCGCAGGCAATCGCACCCGGGTGAGTTCCACCGAACCGCCGTTCGCGCTGTGCGGGCCGAGCGGGACCGTAGTTGCCGACGGCGTGCGCACGCGCTACCACGACGTGCGGGCGGCACAAGCGGACCTGCGCTCAGGATTGGCCCCGATACTGTTGGGCGCGTTGCCTTTCGACACGGACAAACCCGCCGCGTTGCTGGTGCCTGGCACCGTGTCGCGCAGCGACGGTCCGCCCGACTGGCCGACGGGCCCGCTGCCGGCGGTGCGCATCGCCGCCGCCATCCCGCCGCCGGCCGACTACCGCGCCCGGATCAGCCGGGCCCGCGATGAGCTCCGTAGCCCGGACACCTCGCTGCGCAAGGTGGTGCTGGCCCGCGCGTTGGAGCTGACCGCGGACGCCCCCCTGGACGCCCGCGCCATCCTGCGCCGGCTCGCCGCCGCCGACCCGGCCGCGTACTGCTACCTCGTCGACCTGACCGCGGCCGGCGGCGACCACGCGGGCGCGGCGCTGGTGGGCGCCAGCCCGGAACTTCTGGTGGCGCGCTTGGGCGATCGGGTCATGTGCCAGCCGTTTGCCGGTTCGGCCCCACGCGACGCCGACCCGGATCTCGACGCGGCCAACGCCGCCACCCTGGCCGCTTCGGCCAAGGACCATCACGAACATCAGCTGGTTGTCGAGGCCATGCGGGCCGGCCTGGAGCCGCTGTGCGACGACCTGACGATCGCGCCCGAGCCCCAATTGAGCCGCACCGCGGCTGTCTGGCATCTCTGCACGCCGATCAGCGGCCGGTTGCGCGACACATCAACTAGCGCAATCGATCTGGCGTTGGCCCTGCATCCCACCCCGGCGGTCGGCGGGGTTCCGACCAAGGCCGCGACCGATCTCATCGCCGAGTTGGAGGGCGATCGCGGTTTCTATGCCGGGGCCGTCGGCTGGTGCGACGCCAGCGGCGACGGCCGCTGGGTGGTGACCATCCGGTGTGCGCAGCTGTCGGCGGACCGCCGCACCGCCCTCGCCCGTGCCGGCGGTGGCATCGTCGCGGAATCCGACCTCGACGCCGAAGTCGAAGAAACCACAACGAAATTCGCCACGATGCTCAATGCGCTGGGAGTTGAGCGTTGACCGATAACATCCGATGAGCGAAAACATTCGCCGCGCCCTGCCGGCAGACAGCGCCGATATCACCGACATGATTCACGGTCTGGCCGAATTCGAACGCGGCGCCGATCAATGCACTGTCACCGAAACACAAATTTCCACAGCGCTTTTCGGCAATTATCCCACAGTTCACGGGCACGTCGCCGAAGTCGACGGCGAGATCGCGGCGATGGCGCTGTGGTTTCTCAGCTTCTCCACTTGGGACGGTGTCGCGGGCATCTATCTCGAAGACCTGTTCGTGCGGCCGGGGTTTCGCCGCCGCGGCCTGGCCCGTGCGCTGCTGGCGGCGCTGGCCGCCGAATGCGTCGACAGCGGCTACACGCGGTTGTCGTGGGCGGTGCTGAACTGGAATTCCGATGCCGTCGCGCTGTACGACGAGATCGGCGGAGAACCGCTGCGGGAGTGGACCACCTATCGGTTGTCCGGCCCCCGGTTGGCCGAGCTGGCCGGACCCCGCTGATCGCCGCCGCCGGCCCAGCGCACGGCCGCGGGAGTTAAGAGCAAGATCAACACCGTCACAGCGACGATCCCGGCTGGAATCCCGAAGGCCGGCTGGCGCGAGCCGACCGCGACGTACCACGCCACCGGCAGCAGCAGAAGCTGCGTGACCACCGCCAGCCCGCGGCCCCACCGCTTCCCGATCACCAGCGCGCGTCCGGCGGCCAGCACCACGCCGCCGACCAGCACGAACCAGACCGCCGTCCCCAAGCCGCTGACCGCGCGCTGGTTGGCTCCGGCGATCCCCCGGACCACCAGCACGGCGGCCACCACCAGCGCCGCAACGCCCTGCCCCGTGACGATGACCCCAGCGCCACGCACGGTTGCGGGCGTGGCCGGATTGCCGGGGATTTTCACAGCGTCAGCGTAGTCAGGCCGCCCGGCTCCTCAGCGGGGCCTTAACCGCCCCGCCTAAGCTCGTGCCTCATGCGCGCTGTGTTGATCGTCAACCCAACAGCCACTTCCACCACTCCAGCCGGTCGCGACCTGCTGGCGCACGCGCTCAAAAGCCGCCTTCAGCTCACCGTCGAGCACACCAACCACCGTGGTCACGCCGCTGAACTCGCGCATGCGGCGGCCGAGGACGGAATCGACGTGATCGTCGTGCACGGCGGCGACGGCACGGTGAGCGGCGTCGTCAACGGTTTGCTTGGCCGCCCCGGCTCGACCCAGCTAGGGCACGTGCCGGCGGTGGCGGTGGTGCCCGGTGGCTCGGCGAATGTGTTGGCCCGGTCGCTCGGCATCGCCAAGGACCCCGTCGCCGCCACCAACCAGGTCATCCAGCTGCTCGACGACTACCGCCGCCACCAGACGTGGCGCCGCATCGGGCTGATCGACTGTGGTGAGAGGTGGGCCCTGGTCAATGCCGGGATGGGCATTGACGCGGAGGTGGTCGCCGGGGTGGAGGCCCAACGCGACAAGGGCGTCAAGGTCAACGCGCTGCGCTATTGGCGGGTGGCGATTCCGGCCACGATAGCGTTCAGCCGCCGCAAACCGACCCTCACGCTGGAGCTACCCGGCCGCGACCCAATCCCGGGCGTGCACTTCGTCTGGGTGTCCAACACCAGCCCATGGACCTATAGCAACAGCCGGCCCATGGTGACCAACCCCAACTGCACGTTCGAGTCGGGCCTTGGTGTGTTCGCGCTCGACGGCATGAAGGTGTTTCCCACCCTGAACCTGCTTCGCCAGATCGTCTCGAAGGGGCCGAAGCCGAACGCCAAGCAACTGATCCGCGACGACGACGCGGCCTGGCTGAAGGTGACCTCGGTCGGGACTCCCACCGCCAGCCAGTTCGACGGGGACTACCTGGGCATGCGCGAGAGCATGACGTTCCGGGCGGTTCCCGACATCCTCCCGGTGGTTGCTCCGCCCGCCAAAAATGCACCTGAACTGCGGTAACGACGGATCAGACGGACGGCGCGGACGGTGCCCGGACGGAGATTAATGGGCCAGTGTAGTACAACGGAGTAAGGGCCTGACTACGAGATGATCAAAGTGAAATAGCCCACGCGCTAACACACGCTATTGACATCTGTTGAGCCTGTGAAACGATCGAAAGGTTGCATGCAGAAATTTATGTAGGGGTGCGGACCCTTTTCTGTGCACGTGTTAACAAGCGAAGAAAATGGGCCGTGCGCCTTGCTGCGCACTCAGTGAGGAGTAACAACATATGGATTGGCGCCACAAGGCGGTTTGTCGTGACGAGGACCCGGAGCTGTTCTTCCCGGTAGGGAACAGCGGCCCGGCGCTCGCACAGATCGCTGACGCGAAACTGATCTGCAATCGGTGCTCGGTGACCACAGAGTGCCTCTCGTGGGCCCTGAACACCGGCCAGGACTCAGGCGTCTGGGGTGGGATGAGCGAAGACGAGCGGCGCGCACTGAAGCGCCGCAGCGCCCGGACAAAGACCCGTAGCGGAGTCTGACGCAGTTTCAGGCAACAGCGCGGCCCCGACAAAATCGTCGGGGCCGCGCTGTTGCGTGCGGCATTACAGCAGCAGCCGGGCCCGGCGACCGATCGGGACCCGCAGCACCACGTCGGTGCCGTGCCCGAGGGCTTCGCGCATGCCCAACGTTCCGTCGAGCTCGGCGGAGACCAAGGTGCGCACGATCTGCAGGCCAAGGCTGTCGGACTTCTCGAGGCTGAAACCGTCGGGCAATCCACGCCCGTCGTCGTGTACCACGACATCGAGCCAGCGCGCCGAGCGCTCGGCCCGAATCGTCACGGAACCTTCCTCGGCCGCCGGGTCAAACGCATGTTCGATCGCGTTCTGCACGAGTTCGGTGATCACCATGATCAGCGCCGTCGCACGGTCGGAGTCCAGCACCCCGAGGTCGCCGACCCGGTTGATCCGGATCGGCCGGTCCACGGACGCCACGTCGTTCATGATCGGTAGGATCCGGTTGATGACCTCGTCGAGGTTCACCTGCTCGTCCACCGACATCGACAGCGCGTCGTGGACCAACGCGATCGATGACACGCGGCGCACCGACTCGATCAGCGCCTCCCGTCCTTCGGCGTTGACGGTCCGGCGGGCCTGCAGGCGCAGCAGCGCGGCGACGGTTTGCAGGTTGTTCTTCACCCGGTGGTGAATTTCCCGGATCGTGGCGTCCTTGGATATCAACGCACGGTCGCGGCGCTTCACCTCGGTGACGTCGCGGATCAGCACCGCCGCGCCCCGGCTGGTGCCCTGGACGACCAACGGCAGCGTCCGCAGCAGCACCGTGGCGCCGCCGGCGTCGACCTCCATCCGCATGCTGGCGCCGCCGGCTAGCAGGGCGTCCACATGCTCGGCCACCTCCTGCGCTTCGAACGGGTCGGAGATCAGCGGCCGCGTGACCTTGACCAGATTGTGGCCCTCCAGCTCGGTCGTCAGGCCCATCCGGTGGTATGCCGACACCGCGTTGGGGCTGGCGTAGGCGACCACACCGTCGACATCGAGGCGGATGAACCCGTCGCCCGCGCGCGGGGTGGACCGTGACATGGCCACGTCACCCACGTCGGGAAAGGTGCCCTCGGCCAGCATGTGCACAAGGTCGGCGGCGCACTCCCGGTAGGCGGTCTCGAGCAGGCCGGCCTGGCGACGGGCCGCCGCCGCGTTTTGGTGGTGCGTGAGCGCCGCCACCACCTGGCCGCCATAGCGCACCGGGGAGGCTTCCACCCGCGAGCCGAGTATCTCCCACGAATTCTGTTCGGCCGCAACGCTTTCCTGCGTGGCCGCACCGGAGCTGAACGTTTCGGCGATGATCGGCATCGTGTCGGCGGCCACGACGCTACCCACCGCATCGGCGTGCATGACGGTCGGCGCGGTGTTCGGCCGGCATTGCGCCACGCAGACCAGGACGCCGTCGTCGCGGCAGACCCACATCAGGTAATCGGCGAACGAGAGATCCGCAAGCAGCTGCCACTCCCCGACCACCGCGTGCAGGTGGTCCACCGCGCTGCCGGGCAGCATGGTGTGCTCGGCGAGCAGATTACCGAGAGTCGACATCGGTCACACCCGCCTTCCCAGCGGCAGATATGAAGGGCGCAACGGCTAGCTGATCACGGCGATAAGGTCACCGGCCTGAATCACATCGCCCACCGAGACGCTCACCTTGCTGACGGTGCCGTCGACTTCGGCCAGGACCGGGATCTCCATCTTCATCGACTCCAGCAGCACCACGATGTCGCCCTTGCCGATCTGGTCGCCCTCGTTGACAACGACTTCGAGCACGCTGGCCACGATCTCGGCGCGAACATCCTCGGCCATCTTCACCCCACTCGTTTCGGCCATTTGCGCTTGCTGGCTGGCGGTCCCTCCAGCATCCATCAGGCTCATGTATATCGAACCATAAGGCCTGCTGGGGTCCTGGCGCGCGGGCTGTCGACGTCGCGCCCGGCGTCGCGTGAGAGACTGGTCGGCAATCTGACGGGTGCCGGGCGCCCGGATCCGAGCAATGACGGAGGTTTGAAACATGGCTAAGCGTGGCCGAAAGAAGCGCGACCGCAAGTACAACAAAGCCAATCACGGCAAGCGGCCTAACGCCTAGGCCGCTTGCTTAGCCTGCTGGCTTGGCTTGCTAGCGCACTTCGCGGAAGATGGTGGTCCGGCGGATCTCCAGCCGGAGCCGCTCCCGTAAGCCCTCGGGCGCCTTCTCACCTTTGCACTTGGTCGCGACCAAGGCCTTGATCCGCTCCTCGAGGCCGTAATGCTTGAAACATCCGGGGCAGGCCTCCAGGTGATGGCGCAACCGCTCCCGGGTCTCCGGGGTGCATTCGCCGTCCAGCAGGGTCCATACCTCGGCGATCACCTCCGCACAGCCGATGCCGCCGTGGGAGTCGTCGTCGGGGCACGACCCGGTCGGACCGGAGAACTCGCTCATGACGACACCTCCTCGTGCGCCTGCTGACCGCGGACAAAGCCCCGCTCCTTGGCCACATCGGCCAATAGGCCGCGCAGCTGACGTCTGCCACGGTGCAGCCTGGACATGACGGTCCCGATCGGCGTATCCATGATCTCGGCGATCTCCTTGTAGGGGAAGCCTTCGACGTCGGCGTAGTAGACCGCCATCCGGAATTCTTCCGGCAACGCCTGTAGCGCCGCTTTGATCTCGTCGTCCGGCAGCGCCTCGAGCGCTTCGACCTCCGCCGAGCGCAGCCCGGTCGAGGAATGCTCGGCGCTGGCCGCCAACTGCCAGTCGGTGATCTCTTCGGTCGGATACTCCGCGGGTTGGCGCTGCCGCTTGCGATAGCTGTTGATATAGGTGTTGGTCAGGATCCGGTACAGCCACGCCTTGAGGTTGGTGCCGGCCCGGAACGAGCGAAACCCCGCGTACGCCTTCACCATCGTCTCCTGCAGAAGGTCCTCGGCGTCGGCCGGATTGCGCGTCATGCGCAGCGCACCGCCGTAGAGCTGATCCAGCAACGGAATCGCGTCGCGCTCGAAACGCGCCGTCAGTTCCGCGTCCGTCTCCGGGGGCCCCGACGCGGGGACCTCTGCTTCGGTCACGCCGTCGATATCGGCCATGTCGATTAACCCGGTCCCTTCTGCTGCGGTGCCGCCGGACAGCACCGAGAGCGCCGCCGAACTCGCAAGGAAGCGATCCAACCGCTCAGCGCCCATTGGACTGTCCAACAGGCTCGTCGCCGTTGACACCACAATCCTCCTCCCAATCTAGAGGCAGCTCCCGACAAGTTCCGCTCGGGTCTGCCCACACCCGCATCAGAGACCGACATCTTTAACAGCGGGAGCCTGTCTGCTATTTCCGGGAGAATCGTCGGAACAGTCCCCCGGTCCAATCGGTTCCAGCAGGACGTTAGTGTGACGCCATGTCTCTCAATGGCAAAACCATGTTCATCTCTGGAGCCAGTCGCGGCATCGGCCTTGCGATCGCCAAACGCGCTGCACAGGACGGGGCCAACATCGCCCTGATCGCCAAGACCGCCGACCCGCACCCGAAGCTGCCGGGCACGGTGTACACCGCGGCCAAGGAGCTCGAGGAGGCCGGCGGGCAGGCGCTGCCGATCGTCGGGGACGTCCGCGACCCGGATTCCGTCGAGTCCGCGGTGGCCAAGGCCGTCGAACAGTTCGGCGGCATCGACATCTGCGTCAACAACGCGTCGGCGATCAACATGGGGTCCATCTCAGAGGTGCCGATGAAGCGCTTCGACCTGATGAACGGCATCCAGGTGCGGGGCACCTACGCGGTCTCGCAGGCGTGCCTCGCCCACATGAAGGGGCGGGAGAACCCGCACGTCCTCACGCTGTCGCCGCCGGTGCTGCTGGGCAAGGAGTGGCTGAAGCCGACGGCGTACATGATGGCCAAGTTCGGCATGACGCTGTGCGCGCTGGGGATCGCCGAGGAGATGCGCGAGCAAGGCATCGCGTCGAACACGCTGTGGCCGCGCACGCTGGTTGCCACGGCCGCGGTGCAGAACCTGCTCGGCGGCGAGGAGGCGATGGGCCGCGCCCGCAAGCCCGAGGTGTACTCCGACTCCGCGTACGTCATCCTCAACAAGCCCGCCCGCGAGTACACCGGCAACACACTGCTGTGTGAGGACGTACTGGTGGAATCCGGGGTCACCGACTTGTCGGTGTACGACTGCATACCGGGTTCGCAACTCGGCGTCGACTTCTGGGTGGACGGCGTCAACCCGCCGGGGTACGCCGGGCCCTAGGAATGCCCGCGCTGCCACACCCGGCATTGCCGCACTGGTCAAAGCCGATGTGCCGTACGAGATCTTGCATTTCGAGGTGGTCAGCGACCTCTCGGAGTCCGGTGCCGTCGAAGCTGTCACTGAAGGCGGGCGCCGCAGCGCTGGGTGTGGCCCGCAGGCCGCAATGGGTGAGCACGTAGGTCCCAAATGTCCTATAGGACGGCAGCTTTGGTGCGCTGGCTGGTCGGGGGCTCCCGCCAGCCGCCGTGTTAAAGGTTCTGGGCAACGCCGAGGAGCACCATCAGGGCCTCCACGGCGCTTCATTTCGAGTGGATTGATGTCGTCGAGGTATAGATTGATTTGATGAAAACGGCGCCGCGCACATCGCCCGGGTTGCGGCAGATTAGTAAGGGCCTCGGTGCCCTCGACGCTGAGGTGTTTGAGGCGATCGCGAACTCGCGCGGCCCCTTTCTTGACACCGCGATGCCAGCGCTCAGCCGTGCCGCCGATAACGCCAAGCTGTGGTTTGCGATAGCGGCTGCTATGTCGCTCTCGGGGAATCGTTCGGCTCGGCGCGGCGCGGGCCGCGGTGCTGTCAGCCTGGCGGTGACAAGTGCGATTACCAATCAGCTGGCTAAGCGGGTGTGGCGACGCCAGCGGCCCCGTTTCGGGTCGGTTCCGCTGGCGCGGCGCCTGCCCCTGCCGAAGTCGTACTCCATGCCCTCCGGTCATTCCGCCAGCGCGGCAGCGTTCGCGGTCGGTGTCGGGCTGGAAAACCCGACGCTGGGGCTCGTGCTCGCGGTGCTGGCCGGTCTGGTCGGGCTTTCGCGCGTCGCGACGGGGGCGCACTATCCCAGTGACGTGTTGGCAGGCTTCGGTATTGGCGCGTCCATCGCCGTGTTGGGTGGGCGTCTGGTCCCCCCTATCGTCGAAGACTATCTGCCGAACGCCGACCCGCTGCGCATCGATACGCGGCCGCGGCCGGACGGTGCGGGCGTGGTCGTGGTCGTCAACCCCGCCGCGGGCAGCGGGACCGGCGATCGGGTGATCGCCCAGGTTCGCCGGGAACTGCCCAACGCTGAGATCATTGAACTGGCCTCCAACGACAGCATCGAAAAGGTGCTGCGTGCGGCGGCCGAGCGGGCCGAAGTGTTGTGCGTCGGCGGTGGCGATGGAACCGTCGCATGCGCGGCGGCTGCAGCGGTGGATAGCGGCCGTCCGCTGGCGGTTTTCCCGGCCGGCACGTTCAACCACTTCGCCAAGGACATTGGCTGTGAGGACGTGGGCACGACCATTCGGACGATACGTGAGGGCAGCGTTTTCTGCGTCGATCTCATGTGCTTCAACGACACTCGAATGATCATCAACACCTCGAGCATCGGCGCCTACCCCGCTTTCGTGCGGGAACGCGAACGGCTTGAACACAAGATCGGCAAGCCGCCGGCGGCGGCTTACGCAATGCTGCGTACCTTGCGGAATGAGGAGCCGGTGCGTATCCGCTACGACAACAAGACCCTCCAGACCTCGCTGTTCTTCCTGGGCAACTCCACGTACCTGCCGTCCGGATTCGTGCAGGCGCAACGCAACCGGATCGACGACGGGCTGATCGATGTGCGAATTCTGGAAACCGGGAGCCCGTTCAGCAAGATCCGCGTCATGACGGCGATGATGGCCGGACGGCTGGTACGCAGCCGGCTGTATCACGAGCAGCATGTTCCGGAGTTCAGCTTCAGCTGCGTCGACGGGCCGACCGCCATTGCATTTGATGGCGAGGTGGATGGACAGCATGAACATGGAAGCTTCAGCGTCCGTTACCGAGTCCTTCCGGTGTTTTGCCCCGAGCCGCGACGCTAACGATGATTTCGGTTCGGACCCTACGCCGACCCGCTGTCGTCATGGTTGGTGACTCCTGTCGTGGAATCTTGCAGTGATTTTCGATATCGAGTCCGTCACCGTTGGCCGAGCTCGTGTAGCGCGGATTGGGCGGCGTTGGCACCGCACATGCCATGAGCGCCAGGGCCCGGCGGGGTGGCCGCCGAACAGATGTACATGCCGCGAACACCAACTCTGTACGGCGACAGCGTGATTCGCGGCCCGAACGTGAGTTGGCGGATGTCCTTCGCACCGGTCATGATGTCGCCACCGACGTAATTCGCGTTGTACGAGGTCATTTGGGTGGTGGTCCGGGTGGTGTGGCCGACGATGCGGTCGCAGAATCCCGGCGCGAACCGCTCGATCTGGCCGATGATCGCCGCGGTGGCGTCACCGCTGTAGCCGTTGGGCACATGGGCATACGTCCATACCGGATGGACGTTGCCGACGGAGCGCCCCGGGTCGGCCAGATATTGCTGGCCGACCAGCACGAACGGTCGCCCGGGCATGCGCCCGGCGTGAATGTCGCGTTCGGTGGCCGCCAGCTCGGCCAACGAGCCGACGACGTGCACGGTGCCGGCCCGACGAGCGTCGGCATTAGTCCACGGCACGCCGCCTTCGACGGCGAAGTCGACCTTGAACGCCCCCGGGCCCTGCCGGAAGCGCCGGTAGGCACGGGCCACGCGCGCCGGCAGGCGATCACCGAGAATGCCGGCGACGGCCTCGGGCGCCAGGTCGAACATCGTCACGTCGGCCGGCGGCAGTTGTGAGGCTGCCGCGACGCGGGTGCCGGTCTCGATCTTGCCGCCCAGATCGGCCAGCAGCGACCCCAACGCGTTGGTGATCGACTGCGAGCCGCCGGCCGCAACCACCCAGCCATGGCGATGGCCGGCGGTGATGATGCCCAGCCCGATCGCCGAGGTCATCGGATAGTGCAGCGGCCGGAACGCGTGTGCGGCGACACCTCCGAACAACGCTCGCGCCTCAGCGGTACGAAACCATTGGGCGAGGACCGACGCCGGCAGCACCGTCGGGGCACCGAAGCGCGCCAGCACCATCGGGTGGTGCGGGAGCCGCAGCAACGGGCCCATGATGTCCTCGGATAGCGCATCGAAGCGCGCCGACGGCCAGCCGAACAGCGCGCGCCACCGTGACCCGTCGGGACCCAGGCCCGCCGCGGTGGCGTCGACCGAGCGGTATAGGGCTCCGGCGCTGCCGCCATCGAGCGGATGGACACAGTCGATTTCGGGTAGCCGCCACGAGAGGCCGTACCGATTCAAGTCGAGGCCGGTGAGAAACGGCGAGCCGACGGCCATTGGATGGATCGCCGAGCAGTGGTCATGCAGCAGGCCCGGCAGGATCGCCTCGCTGCTGCGGGCGCCGCCGCCGATGTCGTCGGCTGCCTCTAGCACGGTCACCTGCACGCCGGCTTTGGCCAGGGTCACCGCGGCGGCCAGGCCGTTGGGCCCGGCCCCCACGACGATTGCGGTGCTCACGCGAGCACTCCTTCCTTGTGAACCTGTCCGTTGTGGATCACGGCCTGCACCGCCGGTGCCTTATGCGCCACCCACGTGACGTGTGTGGAAATCGGGCCGTTCGGCAGCCAGGGCTGCTCAGCCACAGCGTCGGCCACCTTCCAGGTGCCGCGCTCGATCACGCCGAGCGCGGCGTCGATGACCTTGTAGTGCTGGACCTTGCTGCCCCAGCCCTGCGACTCCACCCACGCGACCACCAGCTCACCGGGCTCGAACCCGACCTCTCGCTGCACGGCGGCGATGAGGTCCTCGTTGTGCAGGTGGCCGTCACCGAAGTTGAACCCGATCAGCGAGTTGCAGGTGAACTCCGCCTCGCGAACTACGCGGGTGTCGATGTCCGGCAGGTTCTTCAGCAGCACCGAGAAGAGGCCACGGCCCTGGCTGTGCATGGTGCGCCAGGCGAGGGTTGACTGCAGGGTGATCTCGGCCCACTGTGGCTCGTAGCCGAACTCGATGAACTGGTCGAGCTGGTTTTTCGCGGAGCGGGTGACCTTGTCCAGCTTGGCCTCCGCCCCAGGAGCGAACGCCCACACGCCCGTGGCCCAGTTGCCTGCGTACTGGCGCATCGAGGGCAAGAACGACACCTTGTCGGGACGGAAGTTGCCCAGGATCGGGAAGAACAGCAGCGCGGCCACCACCGCCACGGTCAGCCACGGCGAGGACATGTCCGTCACCGCGAAGCCGCGCCAGGCCGGAAAGCCAAGGAACAAAAACACCGTCGCGTAAGCGAACAACACGTTCCACTCCAACGGCACCGCTATCGGGAACGTCGAGACGATGAACAGATGGAACGCCACCATGAGCACCGCGGCGGGCACCGTGAGCCACGGCCACGGCGAGAACAGCAGGACCAGCGGGGCGATGATCTCGACGGTGGTGCCGGCGACGTGGGCCATCAGGTCGGCCACCCGAGACGGGCGCAGGTCGCGGGGGAAGTCGCGGTAGTGCGCCCTCTTGACCCACTTGAACGGAACCGACGGGCTGTTGCTGACCATCGGTGGGATGACGTTGGCGAAGTGCTTGCCGAACTTCGACATCCCGGCGCCGACCCAGACCACCACGATCAGCAGCTTGAGCGCGATGATCATGTCGGTGAACGGAAACACCGCGAAGATGATCAGCGCTGGCAGGTACTGCTCGCCGCGTGCGCCCAGGAACACCGTCTTGTCGCGCAGGCCCATCGCCACCAGCAGCACGATCGGCGCGATGAGCAGCGCCGGGTTGACCAAACCGGAGGTGTTGGCCGGCATCACCGCCGACAGCGAATCACTGTGCACGCCAGGCGAAAACAGCGCAACCGCGACGCTGATCAGCAGCGTGAGATACAGCGCGACGTCGAAACGGGTGCGCCGGTCACCGGCGGTGAAGGGCACCCACTTGTATGGCCGGAGCCGGATGGTGCCCGGGCGAGCCCAGAATAGGATGCCCCCGGTCATCGGCTTGACCTTGCCGGCCAGCGGGCCCCACGATCCGGCCACGTTCAACAGCTCAAGCAGCACCGTCCACAAGATGGCTTTCTCGTACACGATTGGCTGGTTCCACCACTGTGAGACATGCCAAAACGCGGGCAGCCCCGACGTCAGCGTGGCCACCAGAATCGCACCCAGGGCGTAGAACAGCACCAGCTTGGCGATATAGATGGCGTGAATCATCCGTGGCGATCCGAACCCGTTCTCGGCCCAGTTCAGCGCCAGGATGCGCATCCGCTCCATCAGCGGCTTCTGCAAGAAAATGTCCGGATCCACGTCGGGGAATTCGGGTTTGGTGAAACTCATGTCTGGTCTCCTATGTGTGAGTTGGGTGGATGGTTGTGGTTGGGTTCAGTGCGTTACGACAAGCTGTTCCCGCAAACTGCGTTTGTCGAGCTTGCCGACGGCATTTTTCGGCAGGTCGTCGAGGATCGTGATCTCAACGGGCAGTTTGTATTTCGACAACGACTCGTGCAGGTGCTCGCGGATCAGGTCGATGTGGAGTTGCTCGCCGGGGTGCAGCGAGACGAACAGCACCGGCTCTTCGCCGTAGACCGGGTTGGGCCGGCCGACGACCGCGGCTTCCGCTATCTGCGGACACTGGTGTACCACCGCTTCGATCTCGCGGGGGTAGATATTCTCGCCGCCGCGGATGATCATGTCCTTCGCACGGTCGACCAGCACCAGGTAACCGTCCTCATCGAAGCGCCCGATGTCTCCCGTGTGCAGCCAGCCGTCGACGATCGTCTTGGCGGTCTCCTCCGATTGGTTCAGATACCCGCGCATCACGTTGGGGCCCTTGATCACCACCTCGCCGGCCTCGCCGTCGCAAACCGGTTGCCCGGAGGCATCAACGATCCGAATGGTCTGACCGGGCAAGGGCAGTCCGACGGAGCCCGCCTTGCGCACCCCGTTCAACGGATTGACGGTGCTGGCGCACGACCCCTCCGACAGACCGTAGCCTTCGATGATCGGGATCCCATAGCGCGATTCGAAGCGCTCGAGCAACTCCACACTGGCCGGCGCGGCACCGCAGATGGCGAACCGCACCGACGAGGTGTCGGGTTTGACGTCCTCGGTCAGCCCGGACAGCATCGTGTAGATCGTTGGCACGGCTGAGAAATACGTGGCGCCGCTCTGTTCGACCCTGCCGAAGAAGGTCTTGGGACTGAACCGGCCGGCGACGGTGATGCGCCCTCCGGCCAGCAGCGGTGAAACAGTGCCGATGACGATCCCGTTGACGTGAAACAGCGGCAGGATCAGCAGGCTGTGGTCGGCGCCGGTCAGTCCGAACACGTCGATTATGTTGCGGCACATGGCGATCAGGTTGGCGTGGTCTAGCATCACGCCCTTGGGCCGGCCCGTGGTCCCGCTGGTGTAGATCAGCAGCGCCAGCGCGTCGTCGTCAAGGTGCGCCGGGTACAGCTGCCCGTCGGCGGGTCGCGCTGTCAAGTCGCTGGTGGTGACCACCTGCCGTCCGCCGGTTTCGAACTCGGGCACGGTGTCGACGATCAACACTTTGGCGTCGGCGTCGGCAAGCTGATACTGCACTTCTGCCGGTCGCAGCGCGGGATTGATCGGCGTGACCGCCGCACCCAGGCGCCACGCCGCGAACAGCGATACGACAAAGCCGGCCGTATTGGGCAGCATGATCGCCACTACGTCGCCGCGCGATACACCAAGTCGGAGAAGTGATGCGCCGGCCCGGCGCACGGCCTCCAGGAACTGGCCGTTGGTCAGGCTGATGTTGTCGTCGGCGACGGCAGGCCCCTCGGGATCCTTTGCCGCCCGTAATTCGGGCAGTCCCCGCAGGTTCATGTGCGCTCCTGGATGGGTGTGGGAATGTGACATGCGACAACGATAGGAATTCAAGTGAGCTGCGACATCGTCGTTAAGCGATGAAGATGTGTCTGGCTGTTGTCCTCTGAAGACAGCGTGGCCATCGCAATTGCATGCCCTCAGAGGACATCCCGGTGCGAGGTGGATTTCAGCAGCTGTCGCCCGAAATCCGCTTTGCCGCAAACGGATTCCATTTATAAGCCGGGAACGTCGCGCAGATCCACGCGCACGGCGTCCAAGTTAGTCGTGGGTCAGGCGGATCTTCCACCGGACGAAGCCGGCATAGAACAAGCTGAGGACGGCAAGCATGGCCATATCGAACAGCCACGCCGACGGCGTGTGTGCCCAGTGCGGGTCCTTGGGGCTCAGCGGCCTGGGTTCCAGCAGAGATAGGTCGGTTGTCGAGGCCGCGGCGGCGAAACCCCAGCGGGCCGGTGTGGCCCACGACATCTGGTCGAGCACTAGCCGGTCGGTCACCGGGATCATGCCGCCGGAGAACACCAACTGCGCCATTACAGAGACCACCAGCATGGGCATGATCTGCTCGTTGGACCGGGCCAGCGCCGAAAGCGCCAGGCCCAGGATGGCCGAGGCGACGCAGGTGGCGGCGATATCGACGAACAATTCCAGGCTCGGACTGCCCAGAAGTACCGCACCCCGGGTCGGTGCGCCCTTGCCATACACCGCGATCGCGGTCAGGACCGCCGACTGAATCACCGCTGCGGTGCAATACACGCAGATCTTGGCCAGCAGATACGCCCACGTCGACAGCCCAACGGCTTGCTCGCGCCGGAAGATCGCCCGTTCGCCGATCAGGTCGCGGATGGTCAGCGCGATGCCCATGAATGCCGCGCCGATGTTGACCAGTCCGAGGATCCGGCCCGGCTCGTCGGGGGTGTCCCCGAGCGGATTGGGGATGCCGAAACCGATGTGCCCGGGCACGGCCAGCGAGAGCAAGCCCAGGATGAACGGAAGCACCGCCAAAAAGACAAAGTATCCGCGGTCGGACACGATCAGCCGAACTTGGCGGCGCGCGATCGTGGAGAACTGTCGCCAGAGCCTGGTGCGCGCCGGCCTGCCCGGGTGGGCGGGTTTGTCAGCCTCCGCCGTGGCGGGCAGAGCTGTCGCGCGCTGCCGGAAGTCGCGGTGCACCGCGTCGGGGTCGGCGCCGACCTGAGTGAAGATGTCGGCCCAATCGGTGGTGCCCATCGCGGCGCCGATCTCGCACGGGGGCCCGCAGAACGCGGTCTTGCCTCCGGGGGCCAGTAGCAGCACTTGATCGCAGACGTCCAGGTACGTCAGCGAGTGGGTCACGACGACGACGACACGGCCCGCGTCGGCGAGCTTGCGCAGCATGGTCATCACTTGCCGGTCCAGCGCCGGGTCCAGCCCCGAGGTGGGTTCGTCGAGGATCAGCAGCGACGGGCCGGTCAGCAACTCCAGCGCCACCGATGCGCGTTTGCGCTGCCCGCCGGACAGGTTGTGCACCCGGGTCTGCGTGTGGTCGGTCATCTCGAGTTCCGCGAGCACCGCAGCGGCCACCAGGTCGCGGTCTTGTTTGCCGGTGTCCGGCGGCAGCCGCAGCTCGGCCGCATAGCCGAGGGCCTGCTGGACAGTCAGCCGGCAGTGGACCACGTCGTCTTGGGGCACCATCCCGATCCGGCTGCGCAGCGCCGCGTACGCGCCGTGTATGTCGTGGCCCTCAAAAGACACCGCGCCCCGGGTCGGCCGCATCGCCCCGGCCATCACCTTCGCCAGAGTCGACTTGCCTGCGCCCGAGGGCCCGATCACCGCTGTCACCGTGCCCGGCTGCGCAGAGAATGACACATCGTCCAGCAGAGTGCGCCCGCGACCGATGGTCAGGCCGACCCCGCGGACCTCGAGGCCACCGATGCCGGTGGCCTCGTCCGCGACCTCGACGTCTCCGGGGATGACGACGTCGCAGTCGCCGGCGAGCAGGTCCATCTCCATGGCTTGGAGTTCGGAGAGCTCGGTCTCTTCCGGCGCAAACTCAGTTGTGATGACGGTCAACGGATTTCCCCTCTCGATGGCGGCGCGATCCCGCTTGCGCCGACCCGAATACGGTGCCGCTGTCTGGCGGCGGCGGTGTGATGTGCAACAACGCTACGAATCGGCGTGAGGCTTGACACCGTCGTCGTTCCACCAAGAAGCGTCCGGCTCTTGTCAACCGGCGACAAAGCCCGCACATGGAATTCGCACCATGCGGTAACCGCAGGATCTACCGTCGTAGGGTGAGCAATTTGCGCGCCAGCAATAAAGTCGATGTGAGCCGCTACGTCGCCGAGACGGCGGTCCGGCTCAACGATCGACTCGCTGAGGTGGCCTCAGAGATACGCCGCTCCCTCGAGGACGACATCCCCGAGCTGCGGGGAGACCCGGGCCTGGTCGAGCTGCTCGGCACCAGCGTCGAGGGAAACGTGGACACCATCGTGCACTCATTGCGACACGACATTGCGGTGGAACGTGTCGAGGCGCCAACTGCGGCACTCGAATACGCGCGACGGCTGGCGCAACGCGGCGTCCCCGTCAACGCGCTCGTCCGTGCGTATCGTCTCGGCCAGCGCCGGCTGACCGAGATCGTGTTCGGCGAAGTACGCGCGCTCGATATCGAGCCGACGGTACGTTTTGCGGTCATCGAGGCGATCGGCGCGATGCTGTTCGAGTACATCGATTGGATCTCTCAGCAGGTGGTCGTCGTGTACGAAGGCGAACGCGAGCGATGGCTGGAGAACCAGAACAGTGTTCGCGCGCTGCGGGTTCGGGAGATTCTGGCCGGAAAGAGCAAGATCGACGTCGACGCGGCCGCCGACGCGATCGGCTATCCGCTCCGATGGCATCACCTGGCGATCGTCGTGTGGTATCCCGACGCGGGGACCGAAGGCGACGAAGTCGCACGGCTGCAACGGTTCGTTCGCGACCTGGGCACTGCGGCCGACGCCGCGGCCAGTCCGCTGTTCGTCGCCGCTGACCGGATGTGTGGATGGGGGTGGTTGCCGTTCCGCGCGGCGGCTTGCACTGCCGTCGAGAAGGTCCGTCGGTTCACTGCCGGGAATCCTGGTTCGCCCAGTGTGGGGATCGGAACAATGGCCGCCGGCGTCGAGGGCTTTCGCCGCTCGCACCGTCAGGCGCAGGCCGGCCGCGACGTCGCGCTGGCTCGGGGTGAGCAGGAGCCGACGGTCATCGCGGCCGCCGACCCAGGTCTGGCGGTCGCGGCACTATTGTGTAACGACATCGATCCGGCCCGGGGGTGGGTGGCCGAGGTGCTTGGTGATCTGGCTGCCGATAGCGAGAACGACGCCCGGCTGCGGCACACCTTGCGGGTCTTTCTGCGGTGCGGCTCCAGCTACAAGCTGGCCGCCGAACAACTCCACCTGCACGCCAACACCGTGAAGTACCGCCTGGGCCGGGCGATCAGCCGGCGTGGCCGCCCGATAGCCGACGACCGGCTCGACGTGGAAGTGGCGCTGTTGGTGTGCGACTGGTACGGCACGGCAGTCCTTTCCGCAGACCGTTAGCCCGCCGTGGGCATGCAGTTCATCGGTCGAAAGTGTGCCCGCCGGCCGGTGAGGCTACTTCAGCAGCGCGCGTGACATGACGACGCGTTGAATCTGGTTAGTGCCTTCATAGATTTGGGTGATTTTGGCGTCGCGCATCATCCGTTCGACTGGGAAATCGTTGGTATAGCCGGCGCCGCCGAACAGCTGTACCGCATCGGTGGTCACCTCCATGGCCACGTCGGAGGCAAAACACTTCGAGGCCGAGGAGATAAAGCTCAATGCGGCCTCGCCGCGCTCGGCGCGCGCGGCGGCGCTGTAGACCATCAGCCGGGCCGCCTCCACCTTCATTGCCATATCCGCCAGCATGAACTGGACACCCTGAAAATCGCTGACCGGCTGCCCAAACTGCTTGCGCCCCTTGGTATAGGCGATCGCTGCGTCCAGCGCCCCCTGCGCGATGCCGACCGCTTGCGCACCGATGGTCGGGCGGGTGTGGTCCAGTGTCGCGAGCGCGATCTTGAACCCGGTGCCCTGCTCACCGATGATCCGATCGCCGGGAATGCGGCAGTCCTCGAAATACAACTCGGTGGTAGGCGAGCCCTTGATGCCCAGCTTGCGCTCCTTGGGCCCGACCGTGAAGCCGGGGTCATCCTTGTGCACCACGAACGCCGAAATCCCGTTGGCGCCCTTATCCGGATCGGTCACCGCCATCACCGTGTACCAGGTCGACTTGCCGCCGTTGGTGATCCAGCACTTGGCGCCGTTGAGCACCCAGTCGTTGCCGTCGCGTCGCGCACGGGTGCGCATCGCGGCCGGGTCACTGCCGGCCTCGCGCTCTGAGAGCGCATACGAGGCCATCGCCTCCCCCGACGCCAGCGTCGGCAACACCTGCTTCTTCAGCTCGTCCGAACCCCGCAATATCAAGCCCATCGTGCCCAGCTTGTTCACCCCGGGGATCAAGGACGCCGACGCATCAACGCGTGCCACCTCCTCCATCACAATGCAGGTCGCCACCGAATCCGCGCCCTGGCCGCCGTACTCCTCAGGCACATGGATTGCGGAAAACCCCGACGCGCTGAGTGCCTTGAGCGCCTCCTCCGGGAAACGCGAATGTTCATCAACGTCGGCCGCGTGCGGCGCGATCTCCTGCTCGCACAGATCCCGCAACACCGCGCGCAATTCATTGTGCTCATCGGGCAGCCTGAACAGATCGAACGATGGATTGCCCGTCATCGGGGATATCCCTTCTCGTGTTGCTTCTTCGCAACGGTTGGAATTCCAATTGGTGCGGTTATCAACGCGGTGGCGTGTTGGAGAACCGGACTTTGGCTTAGGGCAAGACCGTAGCGGGCGCCGCTGGTCTTTGCCCCGTCCCCAACCAACCAATTCCCGAGTTCGCTTTGTATTCCCGAGACAACGCACTCGTTTCGGGGCGCGGTGCTCCAGCGGTGGTAGTGGTCGCGGCTCTCACGCTCATCGGTCAGCGACAATGGTGAGGATGATCTTCGTTCCCTGAGGCCGATGGCGGCGGCCTGATCGAGATCTAATCTGGCGGGCATGGATCGCGAGATGGCCGGTGAACAACGCCCGGCGCGCATTGCGGACGTCATGGTGTTGCACTCATGAACGCGTCGTCGTCCGGTAAAGCCAGCACGGAGCGCCTTATCCCGGTGCTGGGACAGCAGATTCGTGTCAGCGTCCGTGCCGGCACGGGAGTGCCGCTGGTGTTGTGCAATGGCATTGGCGCCAGCCTGGAAGTGTTGGACCCGGTAGTGGAACACCTCGATCCGGACACCACCGTGGTGCGGTTTGACGTGCCAGGCAGCGGCGGTTCACCGGCTTCACCACTGCCGTATGGGTTTCCATACCTGGCCACAGTACTGCGACAACTTCTTAACAAGCTCGATCTCAACACCCGGGCCGTGGATGTCGTCGGATTGTCCTGGGGCGGCGCGCTCGCACAGCAGTTCGCCTTTCAGAACCCACGCTATTGCCGGCGATTGATCCTCATCTCGACCGGGAACGGCATCATCATGGTGCCCGGGAAACCGCGTGTGCTGGCCAAACTGCTCACACCACGCCGCTTCCTCGACCACGAGTACGCGGCCTCGATCGCCGGTGACCTCTATGGTGGGACGGTCCGCACCGACCCGTCGGTCATCACGCGACTGTTCGACCGCCAGTTGATGGCCGGCTCCCGCGTTGGATACCTGCATCAGCTGCTCGCAGGTTCGGTGTGGACGAGCATCTTCGCGTTGCCGCTGATCCGGCAACGGACCATGATCGTCGCCGGACTCGACGACCCCGTCGTCCCGCTCGCTAACGCCAGGATCCTGCATCGGCTGCTACGCAATTCGACTCTGCATCTTCACTCCGGCGGACACGTCGATCTGATCACCAACGCCGCCGAACTCGCGCCGGTCGTCGAAATGTTCAGACGGATGTATTAAATCGATCGAATATGGGCGCGGCCACGACCGCAGACAACGCTCCGCACGCACCGGAAGCCTTGCGCCGGCCTCGACGTCATTGGACTCGGCGGTATCAGGCGCGGCGAGCGTCGAAAAGCAACACTGCGCCATCTATTCCTCTGAGATGACGCTCTTCGGCCAACGACCACTCGACGCCGGGTGTATCGCCGATCGCCTCACGCGCGGATTCGGTTACTCGCACCGTCCCGCCGGGTGCAACGCTGGTGACTCTACTGGCCACATTTACCGGGCTGCCGAACCAGTCTCCTGCACGGCCGACTGCACGGCCGAAGGCAAATCCCACCCGTAGTGGCGGGAAGTCATCCGCAGCCGCGGCCTCAACTAGCTCCAGGACCGTCGTCAGCAGGTTCCCGGGGTCCGCGCAAACCAGCATCACCGCGTCACCGATCGTCTTGACGAACTGGACGGGACTTGTCACGACATCATGGGCAAGATCACTGAAGCGTGCGGCGATTAAGCCCAGCTCTTCCGGTAGCAGTTCTTCCCCGAGCCGCGTGAATCCGACCAGATCGGCGAATGCGACGGCAACTTCCCGTGCACCCGGCACCGTGCCGGCCGCACGCTCTGCCTCATTCACGGCCTCGGTTTCAAACGAACGCCGTAAGACCACCCTCAACAGATCGTCGACCATCGGCCCAAGAAGAGGCTCGGCTTCTTCGGTCAGCCTTCCGATTGCCTGGGCAAGCTCACGCTCGGTGGCACCCGGGTGCAGCGATGCCTGTAAGGCCGCTTGGCGCATGGCCACTGCCGCGCCAGTCAGGCCATCCACTAGGAGTCGCACGATCAAGACGACCTGCGCCGGGTCCAGGCCGAAATCGACCAGACGTGCGGCGTGTACTACCGATTCGGCATCCGCCCGTGACTGCAGAGGCGCATCGGGGTTCTCAACACGTACCAGACCGGCTGCGCGGTGCAGTCGTTGCAACAGTTCAAGGCCGACGCCACTCGAATCGGCAAGTTCCCGCGTCGTCACCGACGTCCCGTCATCGCCGAGAGCGCAATTGGCGGGCAACAGCATCGGGCTGAACGCATTGCGGATCTGATTGACGTCGAAGCCCCGGGCGAGCAACCAGGTAACGAGCTCAGCACGTTCTTCGCGCGCCTGCCCATGTAGATCCGCCAGCAGCCCTCGTGCCTCGATATCCCGCGCGTCCGTCTCTGCCGCCACGGCGCTAACGTACTCCATGTTGGTCACCCATCGGAGATGACCAACGTCACCAGCGGTGAGTTCGACGGCTGTCCGAGTGGCCCCGCGGAAGTGATCGATTCTTCGCGCATTGTTCGATGGCCACAACCTGTATTTCCGGATCTCCGCGTGGGACGAAGCGCGGGCGTCCTCAAAGAGAGAGGCGCCTCAGAGGAGTCAGGCAGGCGAACAGACGCGCAGGTCCCCAACGGTGAGAGGTTCAATGCTTTGCTGACGACGGCTTTCCGTGAACGTCGTCGGCACGATGGATCACATCGAGCGTGGAGATCGTTACGCCTCGAGCTCATGGCGCGGGGTGGTTCAACCGAAGAGCACGAAGACGGCTCAAGCGGCGGCGCGCTGGCCGATCATGCTTCGTCGAGCGTGGGAAAAAGCAGTTCTGAGACCAGTAGCTGCAGCGCCGCGGCGACCGGGATGGCAATCAACGCCCCGACCACCCCTAGCAGTGCCGCACCGATGAGGACGGCCACCACGGTGACGCCGCCTGGCACCTTCACCGCCCGGCCGATAATCCTCGGGGTCAACAAGTAGTCTTCGGCCAAGCGGAATGCGACGTAGAACCCCACGGTGGCGATGCTCACCGGAATCGAAACGGTCAGCGCCACAAGGGCGACCACGAACCCGCCGACTGTTGACCCGTACGGGAAAAGATCCACGATCGCAACAAATGCCCCGAGCAGCAACGGATAAGGGACATCCAAGGTGAAGCACCACACAAACGTCGCCGCTCCGGCAATGAGCGAGGTCAGCACGTTGCCGAAAACATAGTCACCGACCTTGGCCAGCACCTCGTCGCCGATGAGGATCGCGCGCGGTCTGCGAGAGTTCGGCACAAACCGGTACACCGTGGCCCGGATGCGAGGTATGTCAGCCAGGAAATAGACGGTGAGCACAGCCACAATCCCGACGTGTGACGCGGCGCCGAAGACCGTCTTTCCGACCTTGACGAGACCCCCGACCGTCGGTCCGCCCGGGCCACGGACCGTGTCAGTGATCCGTTGTTGCACATGGAAGCGCTCGTTGAGCCTACCGATCAGCGAGGAGTGGTCCTGAGCCTGCTGCAGATAATGCGGCGCCTGTTCGATGAATTGACGCGCTTCCTGCACAAGCGGCGGAATCGCCGCCGCCACAGCACCGGCGAGAACACCGAACACCACCACGACCACCAGGCTGATCGCCGCCCACCGCGGAAGTTTGCGGTTGACCAGCCCCGACACAGCGGGCTCAAGTCCCAGGGCGAAAAACAAAGCCGCACCGATCAATACCAGCACCGACGACGCCGACCCGAGGACACGCACCACCCCATACGTGACCGCCACACCCGCCGAGGCCATTAATCCCACATAAAACGGGGAACCTCGGTCAAATCGCCGGCCCCGGCTGCCGAACGGCTGACTCTTGGAGCGGATTTGCGCCGCGAGATGTTCGGCGGCGGCGATTACACCTTCGTCGTGTCTGTGAGGTCGACCCACGCGGCGGTGATGGCCCTGATCGGCAAGCGCGTGGTCGATCGGCTGGCCGTTTGTGCTGTTATTCAATGTCCGAACTCCGTTCATCAGTCGAAACAGACCTGCTACGTTCCCCGACGCGTTTCTACAGTGACCCCGAGGTCTCGCCCGCGGGCACGAATGCGGGATCTGATTCGACGTCACCGGCCCGCAGACGGGACGGCGAAGGATCATCGACGTCGGCGAGCCGAAGCCGCCACCCTGGCTTGGGATGACACCGGACCAGTCAAAGCGTCGGGGCCGACCAGATCACCGCCGCAATGAAACGTTTGTTTCGTCTCGTGGTCATGTTCCTGTGGTTGCCGTACTGGCGGCCGCTTCCATGCCGTTTCATCGCATGCGTTGCAGGTATGCGGTCACCCACATCGCGGGCGACTCAGGAGGTGACCGTTGCGTGTCGGACGGTGCGCCCGTCGATGTGCGCCGGGTGGCTGAATCGTGCGGCGCGTCGCTGGATGTGGTGTTGGTGTTTGCGGGTGTGGTCGGGATGGTCAGCCAGGTCTAGCGGGTCGGCGTAGAAGATTTTCTTGGTCACCTCGACCAGGACCAGGTAGGCGATGATGAACACCAGCAGGGCGAGGAAAAACTGCCATGGGAGCGGGGTGAAACCCAGGGCGTGGCCCAGCGGCACAAGGGTCAGCACGATGCCGATCGCGATCACCGACAGCGTGGTCACCGTCAGCAATCCGCCGGGCTTGCTGTGGAAGAATGGCACTTTGCGGGTGCGAATTGCGAAGATGATCAGTGTCTGGGTGGCAAGCGATTCGACGAACCAGCCGGTGCGGAACTCCACAGCGCCGGCGTGCAGGACGCCGAGCATTAACCCGAACGTCAAGAAGTCGAACAGCGAGCTGACGGGACCGAACGTGAGCATGAAGCGGCGGATGAACGCGACGTTCCAGTGTGAGGGCTTGTGAAGTTGCTCCTCGTCGACACGGTCGGTCGGGATCGCCAGTTGTGAGGTGTCATAAAGCAGGTTGTTCAACAGGATCTGGCTGGGCAGCATCGGCAGGAACGGCAGGAACGCCGAGGCTGCTGCCGCGCTGAACATGTTGCCGAAGTTGCTCGACGTGCCCATCAACACGTACTTGATCGTGTTGGCGAAAATCCGCCTGCCCTCGGCCACCCCGGTCGCCAGCACACCGAGGTCTTTTTCCAGCAGCACCACATCGGCGGCGTCCTTGGCGACATCGGTCGCGCTGTCCACTGAGATGCCGACGTCGGCGGCGTGCAGGGCCAACGCGTCGTTGACGCCGTCGCCGAGAAACCCCACCGATTTTCCACTTCTTCGTGCGGCGGTGATGAGCCGGGCCTTCTGCTCGGGCGATATGCGGGCAAAGATCGTATGATTTTGTGCCGCCTTGCTGAAGTCCTCGTCGCCGAAATGCTCCATCTCGGCACCGGTGATTGTGCCTTTGGAAGCCAAATCTAATTCTGTGCAAACCTTTTCGGCGACCTGCGGGTTGTCGCCGGTGGCCACCTTCACCTCGATGTTCAGTGCGGCCAGCTGAGCAAGCGATTCCCGCGCGGCGGGCTTGGGTTCGTCGGCGAAGACCAGAAAGCCGGCCAGCATCAGGCCGGACTCGTCGTCAGGGGTGATGGTGGTCAGCTCCGGCGCGGGTTTGACCGCCACGGCAACCACCCTGCGGCCGGCGCCGAACAACGCCGCCAGGGTCTGCTGCGCCGCCTCGGGTGTGGTCGAACACCGGGCCAGCACCTGCTCGGGTGCGCCCTTGACCACCAGAACACGTTTGCCTTCATCGTCAACCAGGGCCGACGTCGCCCGCCGGGTGTGGTCGAACGGCAGACAGGCAACCCGGAACGCGGCGCTACCCACGATCTGCTGAGCTCCGGGGTGTTCCCAGAGCGCGGCGTCCAACGGATTGGTGGCGCCACCACCGCCGGCCGGGTCGACATCGCAGGCCAGCAGGCCCAGACGCAGAACGGAATCGGTGTGCGCTCCACTCGGGTTGACGGTATCGACCAAGCTGATGCGGCCCTGGGTCAACGTCCCGGTTTTATCGGTGATCAGGATGTCGATGTCGCCTAGGTCTTCGATGCATACCAGGCGTTTGACCAGGACCTTGGCCTTGGCGAGCCGTCGTGAGCCGGTGGCCAGACTGGCGCTGACGACGGCGGGCAGCAGTTGGGGGGTGATACCCACCGCGATCGCCAGCGCGAAAAGTACTGAATCGATCACCGGTCGCCGCAGCAGCAGGTTGGTGATCAAAATCATCACCGTCAGCACGATCGCCACGCGCAGCAGCAGGTAAGAGAACTTGCGCAGACCGGCCTGGAAGTCCGTTTCCGGTTGCCGTTCACCTAAACCCGCTGCGATCCGTCCGAACTGGGCGTCTTTGCCGGTGGCGTAGACGACCGCGACGGCCTCGCCGGCGCTGACGATGGTGCCCATGAACGCCAGGTCGGTCAAATCGGTCAGTGCCGCACCAGCCGCCACAGGTTTCGGTGACTTCTCTGAGCCTGTGGACTCCCCGGACAGGATGCTTTCGTTGCATTCGAACGCCGTGGCCTCCATCAGCCGCACGTCGGCGGGCACGGCTTCCCCAAGCGACAGCCGGATCACATCCCCAGGCACCAGGTCGGCCACGTCGATGCTGACGAATTTCCCGTCGCGTCGCACGGTCGCGCTGTGGTGCATCTGCGAATGCAAGGCGGCCGCGGCCCGCTCGGCCCGGTACTCGTTGAAGAATCCCAGGCCGATGCTGGCCATCAGGATGACACCGATGATCAGCGCTTGCGTGTGGTCGCCCAGGAAATACGACAGGACGGCGGTGCCGGCCAACAGGATCAGCACAGCGTTGTTGAGCTGACGGGCAAGGACGGCCCAGGCGCTGACATGATGAGTGCGGATCGCGTTCGGGCCGGAGCGAACCAATCGCGCTGACGCCTCCCCACTCGACAATCCCGCGGATGAGCTGTCCAGCCGGCGCAGCACCTCCTCAACGGAAGCCGTAGCCACGGCCTGGGCAGTCGGCGCGTCCGGGACCGCCGGGGTCGGCGGCTGCGAAGTCATAGACATATTGGGGCCTCCGGGAGTCGAATGGAGCCATCAAGTAACGGTCCCGCCGTCTCAATAACGAACCTCATTACAAGGCCTGCAACAAGGATGATCCCCAGTGACCACCGACTCTAAGGAGACCGATGACCTCGAAGTCGGGAATGCCGAGTTGGCTCAAGCGAGTGATCATGTTCGCGATCCTCGGCGCTGTCCTCGTCATCGTGTATTTCATTCTGGCGGCGTTCCTCCCGCGTTGGTGGGCGGAGCGGATGGGCGAGCTGTCCGATAGAGGTTTCGCCCGGGGTATTGCGTGGGGTCTGCTCTTCGGCGGACTGTGCACGCTGGCGCCGTTGCTGCAGCTGCTAGTCGCCGTCCTGTTTCGGCACAAGCGCGGCGGGCGGGTCATCGCCGGCATCGCGATCCTTTTGGCGCTCCTGTTCGCGTTGCCGAATCTGATGACGCTCAGCGTCGTGCTCGGGGGCACCAGCGCCGCGCACGCGGGCCAACGGATCATGGACGTGGAGGCACCCGGATTCCGCGGCGCGTCCCTAGTCGGGGCGATCATCGCGGTGCTGGTATTCGTCGGGGTCGTCGTGTTGACGATTCAATACCGACGTCGCGGACGTGAGCTTGCGAAGGCACGCGCACAGTAGACGCCCGCTGCTGAGGGACCGACCGCACCGATGTCGCACCATCAACGCAGCAGCCCTGTGCGTTTCTGGTCATCTCGCGCAGCACCGAAGCGCGACTATCGAGCGCGGTCCGACGTCGAGTAACGCGCCGGCAGTGCCCGTTCGTGCGGGATCGAACGTGTCACAGACGATGCCCCAACAGCGCGCGGAGGCGTCGGCGGGCACGGTGAAAGTCAGAGGTTCCCACCACGCGTTGACGAAGAATAGGAAGTCGTCATCGAGCAGTGGTGTGCCGTCGGCCCCGACGTCGGGGTCCGTTGAGCCGTCTATCCAAAGGGAGACGCTGCGTGCCAGGGGATCGGCCCAATTCTGATCGGTCATTTCCGTCCCCGACACAGTAAACCAGCGCAAGTCCGCAGCGGCGGGGCCGGTGAGGAAGCGCTGACGTCGGAACACCGGATGACGGCGCCGCAACTCGATGAGATCCGTTGTGAACCGTCGCAAGTCGCGGTCCATCGTCGACCAGTCGAACCAGGTGACGTCGTTGTCCTGGCAGTACGCGTTGTTGTTGCCCCGCTGGGTGCGGCCAGCCTCGTCGCCGCCCAGCAACATCGGCACACCGGCCGAAAGCAAGAGGGTCGCCAGAAAGGCCCGCTGCTGTCGCGCCCGCAGCGCCAGCACGTCCGGATCCGTTGTCGGACCCTCGATCCCGCAATTCCAGGAGCGGTTGTCGTCGGTGCCGTCGCGATTGCCCTCGCCGTTGGCCTCGTTGTGCTTGCCGTTGTAGGACACCAGATCGGCCAAGGTGAAGCCGTCATGCACGGTGACGAAGTTGACCGATGCGCTTGGGCGGCGTCCCTCGCCACGCCCGCTATAGATGTCGGCCGAACCACACAGTCGCGACGCGAAGTCGCCCAGCATCCTGTCGTGGCTGCGCCACCAGTCGCGGGTGGTGTCGCGGAAGCGCCCGTTCCACTCGCTCCATAGCGGCGGGAAACGGCCGACGTCGTAGCTGTCCAACCGGCCGACGTCCCACGGCTCGGCGATCAGCTTCGCCTGCGAGATGAGCGGATCTTGGGCCACCAAATCAAAAAAGGCCGAGAAGGGGTCGAAGTCACCCTCCTGCCGGCCCAGGGTCGGTGCCAGGTCGAAACGGAAGCCGTCGACGCCCATCTCGGAAAACCAATAGCGCAGCGAATCCATGATCATCCGCAGCGCCACAGGGTTTCCGGTGTTCACAGAGTTGCCGCACCCGGTGGTGTCGATGTAGCGGCCTGGGTCGCTCCGATCGAGGCGGTAGTACGCGGCGTTGTCCAAGCCGCGGTAGCACATTGTGGGACCTCCGGGTCCGCCTTCGGCGGTGTGGTTGAACACCACGTCGAGCACAATCTCGAGTCCCGCCGCATGCAAAGTGTCGACCATCGTGCGGAATTCCTCGACCTGGCCGCCGAGCTGGCCGGCGCGCACTGCCGCGGAGTAGCCGGCGTGCGGGGCGAAGAAGCCGATCGTGTTGTACCCCCAGTAGTTCGTCAGGCCGCGCGCCACCAGGAATTCCTCGGGCACGTAGTGGTGGATCGGCAGCAGCTCCACCGCGGTGACACCGAGACGGCTCAGGTGCTCAAGCGACGCGTCGTGCACCAGACCGGCGTAGGTGCCGCGGAGCTCCGGTGGCACACCGGGATGGGCGGCGGTGAATCCGCGCACGTGCACTTCGTAGACGATCGTGTCGGCGAGCGCGTGCTGTGGACGTGATGCTGCCAGGGCGGGTGCGCCGGCGAGGACCACCCCGCGCGGCATGTGAGCGGCCGAGTCCAGCGGGCTGGGCGCGGATGGGTTATCTGTTGCGTGCCCGAGCAATTCGGGCCCGAACCGCACCTGACCCTCGATCGCGCGAGCGTACGGGTCGAGCAGCAGCTTGGCGGGGTTGTAGCGCAGGCCGCGTGCGGGCTCGTAGGGTCCGCTGACGCGGAGACCGTAGAGCTGCCCCGGCCCTACCCCCGGAACAAACCCGTGCCAAACGTCGCCGTCGCGCTCCGGCAGGACCAGTCGTTCCTCAGTGCCGTCGGCGTCGAACAGGCACAGGGTCACCTGCTCGCCGTTCGACGACACCGCAAAGTTCGAGCCGTGCGCGTCGGCGGTCGCGCCCAGAGGCGAGGACCAGCCGGGAAGAATCTTCTGGCTCATCTGGTCTTCTCCTCTATCGCAAGCCGCCTGGCGCGCGCCTTCCTGCGTCGGCCGACAGTAGCGACCCGTGCCGCTCTGGTCACGATTATGTTCCGAGCCTCTCAGAACTGAGCACGATATGTCATCTCTCGCGGGGACGTCGTCTGCCTGACCAACAACAGGACACCGACGGTGTTTCGGCGACAAGATTGACAGCTACCGGCGCCAGGAACGCGCGCGCGGAGCTGAATCATCAAACCGGTTTTCTGACAACGGAATCCGCTTAGATGCATCAGTGCCGACAGAGAGTAAGCGGTCGGCGGCAACGTCATGGAAGGGTCACGCGACTCGGGTTGTCGCGCCAACCAATTTCCACCCGAATATCGTGTTCGGCCAAACAATTGACCGACGCCCGGCAGGGAGCGACGATCGACCAGTGGCGGAGAGCCCGCCTGAACTCACAGAAGGGGCTCCGATGGCAAGCACCGATCTGAGCGAACGGTTCGAGAAGATTTCCGACAAGGCGAAAAAGGTGGCCGAGGAGCTACATGCCGCCAGTGACATGACCAAAGATCAGCTTCAAGCTGATGTCACTATCGCGCGAGACAAGGCCGCCGCGGCGGCCGACAAGTTCAAAGACAAGGCGCAGGCGTCTGGCGACAAAGTGTCATCGAAGTGGGACGAGATCCGCGGCAAGTGGCAGGCCCATGTCGCCAAGGCGAGAGAAGACGCCGAAGAGAAGAAGGCCCAACTCGATGCCAAGGCGGCCGACACGGACGCCAATATCGCCTTGTCCTACGCCCTGGATGCCATCGATTTCGCCACGGCCGCGATCGATGAAGCCGAGTACGCCGCACTCGATGCCGTGAGTGCACGGGCCAGGGCGGTCGCGCTCACCTGATCGCGCGGAGGATTCAGCCACTGCCGTTCGGGTTTTCATACCTAGCCGCAGTACTGCGACAACTTCTGAACAAGCTCGATTTCAACACCCACCCGTGTTCGCTCGCTCTGATACATCCGTCCAAACATCTCGGCGCCCGGTGCGAATGCGAACGCGGCTCAGACGAACGCGCTCAGCCCGGTCAACGAACGCCCGACGATGAGCGTGTTCATCTCCCGCGTTCCCTCGTAGGAGTAGATCGCCTCGGCGTCGGCGACGAACCGGCCCACGTTGTGCTCCAGCAGGATTCCGTTGCCGCCCAACAGTTCCCGGGCCCACCCCACGGTTTCGCGCATCCGCACCGTGCAAAAGGCCTTCGCCAGCGAGGAATGCCGATCCTCGGCGAGCCCCTGGTCTTGTAGTTGAGACACCCGCACGCACAGTCCGTACGAGGAGGTAACGTTGCCGAGCATCCGAACCAGCAGATCCTGGACCAGTTGGAAGCCGCCGATCGGTCGGCCGAACTGGCGCCTGCTACACGCGTACGCCAGCGCGTTCTCGTAGGCGCCCATCGCACAGCCGACCGCCATCCACGCCACCCCGGCGCGGGTCACCCGCAGCACCTCCGCGGTGTCCTTGAACGAATTGGCCCCCTGCAGCCGATCGGACTCGTCGACGCGCACGTTGTCCAGCGTGATCAATCCGTTCTGGACGATGCGTAACGCGATCTTGTGCATCTGCTTCTCGACGGTGAACCCCGGCGAAGAGTTCTGCACCACAAAGCCTTTCACCTGACCGTCTTCGACATCCTTGGCCCAGATGACGGTGAGGTCCCCGAAGGTGGCGTTTCCGATCCATTTCTTTTGGCCGTTGAGGATCCAGGCGTCCCCGTCGCGCCGAGCCGTCGTCTGCAGCCCACCCGAGGCCCCCGAACCGACCTCCGGTTCGGTCAGCCCGAACGAGCCGATCTTGTCGTAACGTGCCATCGCCGGCAAGAACCGCTCGCGCTGTTCCTCGGAACCGCAGAGATAGACCGACCCCATGGCCAGCCCGCCGTGCACCCCGTTGAAGGTGGCGACCGAACAGTCCGTGCGGGCCAGCTCCATCGCGATCATGCCGTCGAGCAGGTAGCGGCGGCCGCCGCAGCCGTAGCCGTGGTATGGCAAGCCCGCGATGCCCAGCTCGCGCATTCCGGGCACGATCTCGACCGGAAAGCTCGCACGCGACCAGTGCTCGAGCAGAACGGGCGCTACGTCGTTCGTCATGAACTCGCGCACCGCGTGCAGCAACTGGCGTTCCCCGTCGTCAAGCAGGTGCTCGTAGGAGTAGAAATCGGAGGTGTCGATGTCAGCAACGTCGTTGCGGCTCAAGGTCATTCCGCTCGGTCGTTGAGAAATTCCGCAATGATGGGCGCGAGCTCGGCGGCGTTGTGCACCAGGTCGATATGCCCGCCGGTATGCAGATGCAGTCGCGAATGCGGCAGCAATGTGTTCATGATGTGGGCATTGATCACCGGGACGATCGGGTCGTCGGTGCCGGCCACGATCAACGTCTGCTGCCGCACCGCGGGCAGCGCGAACAGGCTGGTCCACACCGCGCCTGCGAGCAGCTGGTGCAGGTAGCCGATCTTCGATCCGGCGTGGAACTGTCGCACGAACAGTCGCGCCACGTCCTCGCCGTGGGCGCGGACTGTGCCCCCATACAAGTCCCCGGCAATGGATGCGGCGTAGTCGGGATCCGTGAACCTGCGCGGGGTAATCATTTTCGCCAGAATCCGTGGGTGACCGGGCACCATAAGCGCTCCAGTGCCGGTCGAAACCAGCACCAAGCGTCGGCAACGGCGCGGGTTCTGGAAGGCGAACTGCTGCGCAAGGGCGCCGCCCCAGGACAGCCCGAGTACGTCCACGACGCCGATTCCCAGCTTGGACAGCATCCGGCCCAGCACCCAGGCGAGGTAGGGAAACCCGTAGGGGGCAATGGATGCCGGTGACCCTCCGGTTCCGGGCACGTCGAATCTGATCACCGTCGAATCCAACTGCTCCACCAACGGGTCGAGCACTTCGAGGCTGGCCCCGATGCCGTTGCAAAGCACGAGCGGCACGCCGGTTCCGTGCCGCACGTTCACCCGGACCCGCTGTCCCCCGGCGGTGACGTGACGCTCCTCACCGATCGCGCTTGGCGATACCACTCGGAGCCTCCTCTGGCGCGCGGTTTGCATTCGCTCACTTCTCCATCACGTAGCTACCCGGGGCGGGACCCAGCGGCGGCAGATCGTCGGCGCCCAGCGTTTTCGGGGCGTCGACCTCCGGGCCGCTGCGCTCGGCGAGCCAGCTCACGTAATCCGACCACCAGGAGTCAGCGAACTTCTCGGCGGACTCCAGCCACTGTTGCGGGTCTTCGGGGTCGACCTGACCCGCGCGGTAGGACGCCTTCGGGTTGCCGGGCGGGTTGACCAGCGCCGCGATGTGGCCGCTGGTGGACAGCACGTAGCGGTTGTCCTTGCTGCCAAGCAGCCGTGCGCTGCGGTAGGTGGCTTGCCACGGCGAGATGTGGTCGGCGACGCCGCCGATCACATAGGCGTCGGAGGTGATCTGGGCCAGGTCGACGGGGCTGCCCAGCATGCTGACCGCGCCGGGCGTGACCAGCGAGTTGCGCAGCCCCATCAGCACCATGTCCCGATGCAATGCGGCGCTCATCCGGGTGGTGTCGGCGTTCCAGAACAGCACATCGAACGGCGCCGGCTTGCGGCCCTGAACGTAGTTGTTCACCCAGTACCGCCACACCAGGTCGGTGGGTCGCAGCCACGCGAAGATCTCCGCCATGTCGCGCCCGTCGAGGTAGCCCTTCCTGCCGGACAAGCGAATCGCCGCCTGCGCCGCGCGGTCACTCATCGCGGCCGCGGCGAAACCGGCGCGGGTCTCGTCCAGCACCGTGACGGCCAGCGTGAGGCCCTCGATCCGGTCGCCCTCGCCGATATCGGCGAGGTGGGCGGCCGTCATCGCCGCCAGGATGCCGCCCGAGCAGGTGGCCAGCAGGTGGGTACTGTCGGTGCCGGCGATCTTCCGCACCGCGTCCATGGCCTCCACGATCGCGGCACCGTAGGCGTCGAAACCCCAATCACGATGGCGGGCTTGCGGATTGCGCCACGAGATGACGAAGACCTGTTGGCCCTGCTGCACGAAGTACTCGATCATGCTGCGCCCGGGCGCGATGTCCATGATGTAGAACTTGTTGATCACCGGCGGCACCATGAGCAACGGAATCGTCCGCACCTTGGGTGTCTGCGGGACGTACTGAATCAGTTCGAACATGGAGGTCTGCAGCACGACCGCCCCCTTGGTGATGGCCACGGTCTCGCCCACCGCGAAGGCGTCGGGTTCGACCATCGCCGGCACCCGCGGCTTCGAAAGCATGTCTCGGGCAAAGGCTTTCAGTCCCCTCGTCGCGCTCAAACCGCCGGTGTCGATCAGCGCCTTCCAGCCGAGCGGACTGATCAGCGGGTTGTTGGTCGGCGCCAACCCCTCCACCAGGTTGTCCATCACGAACCGCATCTTCTCGTTGTCGCGCCAATCCAGCGCGGCGTCGGTGAGCAACCCCTCGGCGGCCTCGCCGGCCGCGAGATAGGCCTGCATGATCCTGTGCAGCAGCGGGTTTTCCTGCCACGCCGGATCGCTGAAGCGCTTATCGGCCCGCGCCGGGACCCGGTGCGAGTTGCCCGCCACGATCGCGCCGAGTTCACGGGTGAGGGTCGCGGCCCGGCCCGCCACCACACCGGGATGCTGCGCGAGCTTGGCGCCGAAGCGGGCCCACGTGGCGTTCGGCATCATCCTGCCGGCGAACGGCTTGGTGGCGCTGGTGAGGAGCAGGTCGAGCGGTGCGGCGAGCTCGTCTGCGGCTTTGGGCGTGGGGTTGGCGGTAGTTGCCATGGTTTATCGCGTGCTTTCGCTCGTCGGGATGGCGATTTCGCGCTTGAGAAGCTTGCCGGTGGGCCCCTTGGGCAGGGCGTCCACGAGCCAGACCACGCGCGGATACTTGTAGGCGGCCACCCGGGCCTTGACGTACTCACGCAGCTCCTCGGCCGTGGCCGTGGCCCCCTTCTTGAGGGCGACCGCCGCACCGACTTCCTCACCGAGTGAGTCGTGCGGGATGCCGATGACGGCGGCTTCGGCCACCGCCGGATGCTCGTAGAGCACCTCCTCGATCTCGCGTGGGTAGACGTTGTATCCCCCGCGAATGATCATGTCCTTGGTGCGGTCGACGATGTAGAAATAGCCGTCTTCGTCGACACGTCCGACGTCGCCGGTGGCCAGCCAGCCGTCGGGCGTGATCGTGTCCTTGGTCGCGTCGGGCAGGTTCCAATAGCCCTTCATCACGTTGTGGCCGCGGATCTGGATCTCGCCCGTCTGCCCCTGTGGGACCTCGACCCCGTCCAGGTCGACCACCCGCAGCTGGACGCCCTCGATCGGGGTGCCGATCGAGCCGGCCTTGCGGGGCCGGTTCGGGTGATTGAACGCGGCCGCCGGAGAACTCTCGGAGAGCCCGTAGCCCTCGAGAACCGTGCAGCCAAAAGCCTTTTCGAAGTCGGCGAGAACCTGCACCGGCAGTGAGGCGCCGCCGGAGACACAGGTCCGCAGGCTGCGCGTCGCCTCGGCCGCGGCCTCGTCGGCCACGCTAAGCAGCGCCGAGTACATCGTCGGCACCCCCTGGAACACCGTGACGGCGTCGCGCTCGATCACCTCAAGCGCCTTGCGTGGGTCGAACCGGGCGATGAGCGTCAACGTCGCGCCCGCGAGGACCGAACTGTTGAGCCCGCAGGTCAGCCCGAAGACGTGAAACAGCGGCAGGCAGCCCATGACCACGTCGTTGGGCCCGGTCTCGACGAGGGTGCGGACGCTGACGTCGGCGTTAGCGCGCAGATTGCCGTGGGTGAGCATGGCGCCTTTGGGCTTGCCCGTGGTCCCGGAGGTGTGCAGGATGACCGCGACGTCGTCGTCGTCGCGTTCCACCGGTGCATCCTGGCCGGCCAGGTCGGCGATCAACTCGGCCAGGCCGGCGTCGTCGACAACCCAGCACCGCGCGCGAACCTCGGCGGCGCCGGCGGTGGCCTCCGCGGCGAAGGCCGGTGGGGCGAACAACGCCTTGGCCCCGCTGTTGGACAGGTAGTAGGCCACCTCACGGGCCTTGAGCAACGGGTTCATCGGGACCGCGACGGCGCCGCGGTACATGATGCCGTAGAACGCGATGGCGAACGCGGGCGTGTTCGGCAGCATTAGGCCCACCCGGTCGCCCGGCTCGATTCCGGCCCGCTCCAGCAGCGTCGCGACCCGGGCGGCCGCGGCGTGGAACTCGGCGAAGGTGAATTGCAGGTCGTCGCAACGCAGCGCAACGCGGTCGGGGTTACGATCCTTCGACGCAACAAGATTGGCGCTCAGGGCGGTCATTGGGTGCCTCCGGGAAGTGCTTGATTAGCTAGTCTTTGCTTGTCGTTGAGTCTCCAATCGTCCTCTCAGAGGCCTCGCACGACAATGTCGGGAGGAACAACAACGCGGCGCCTTTGGTGTGACGGCGCACAGGCCGTCGCGGACCAGGTGCGCAGCCTGCGAGCCCACACGCTCGCGACCGAGGGCAGCGGACCAGACCGGATCGTGGAACTCACGCGCCACGCTATTCGCTCATGGCGCTGCCTGGCCCAGGTCGACGATCCGGGGTGCATATTCGATGCCGCTATCCTCACTTTGTGAGTTTGCCGATTTTCGGTGCCGGCCTTACGTTTCCAGCCGACACGTCGATCGTCATCCCAGCCGACGCCAGCGTCGATGTATTTCCAGACAACACAGCCGACGCTGAGATGTTGCCTCCGACAAACGCCGCCAAAAGACGCCACCGGCGCGCACGCGCGGTACCCGAGAACATCAACCGGCGCGCCCCGTTGTGCGCGACAACGTCGACAACCTCGATCAGCTCCCAAACGATCGAGTAATGCACACGACAATCTGGCACCTCAATTTCCCGAGGTCTCGATCAATCAGTTCGCATACCTCTACGGCGAGTTCGCCGTCCGCGTTGCCGGTGTCTACGACGTGGCGCAACCTCAACAAGCCCGGACCGCTGACGCTGGACCGCAAAGCCACCGCTAGTCGGCGGCATGCCGAGCCAGCGCCGATCTGCATCACATGAGCCGGTCGTGCGCTGACGCGTTGTTGGATCTAACACCGGCAAGCGCGCAGCGTTGTCACTGATTCCATCGACTGACAGCCAGGCGCGATCGGATCATCAGGTGTCGGAGTCCGTCTGCGCGGAAAGTTTTCATGACCAATTCGAGCCTGTATCTGGTGGAGTCGGCAGACATGTACCCCGATCGTCCCGCACTGCGCTGCGACGGGGTCACCACGACGTACTCGGCGCTGGCCGACAGCGCCGCACGGTTCGCGGCCTACCTCGGCGACCAAGGTCTCCGCCCGGGTGACCGGGTGGGCGTCATGTTGGCGAACCGTCCGGAGTTCGCGACGATTTTCTACGGCGTGCTGCACGCTGGAGCGGTTGTGGTACCGATGGATCCGCTGCAAAGCGCCCCTGAAGTCGAATTCTTCTTGACCAACACCGGTGCCCGCCTGCTGATATTTGCGCAATCATCTGGGGCTGCGGCTAGCGCCGGTGCACATGCCGCCGGTGTGGCCCGCATCGGTCTCGGCGAGCACACGCTCGAACGGCTGACCGACGAGTTTCTCGGCCAGGCCTGGCCGGTGACCCGCGCCAGCGACGACAACGCGGTCATCCTGCACACGTCGAGAACGACCGGTCCGCCCAAGGGCGCCCTGCTCACCCACGGCAATCTGGTCAGCAACCAAGCCGTCATCGCCCGCAGGCTGCTCAAAATCGGGCCGGACGACGTCGTGCTGAGCTGCCTGCCCCAGTTTTCCGCGTTCGGGATGACGTGCGGTCCGGGACCAGCCATCTCGACCGGCGCGTCACTGGCACTCCTGCCCAGGTTTGACGCTGGCAGGGCGTTGGAAATGATTGCGGCCGAGCGGATCACGATCTTCGAGGGTCTCCCTTCCATGTACGCGGCGATGCTCGGGGCCGCGACCCACGATCGAGACTCCAGTTCGCTACGGGTGTGCATGTCCGCGGGCGCGGTAATGCCGCGGGGGCTGCTGCGCCGGTTCGAGGACAAGTTCGAGTGCACGGTGCTCGAGGGCTACGGGCTGACGGAAACGTCCGGGCCGGCGTGCTTCAATCATCCCGACGCGGTGCGCAAGGTCGGTTCCATCGGCACACCCATCGACGGTGTGCGGATGCGGGTGGTCGACGAAGACGCCATTGCGGTGCCGACCGGGACGCCCGGCGAGATTCAGGTCCGCGGCCACAACGTGATGAAGGGTTACTGGAACTTGCCGGAGGCCACCGCGGACGTCATTGTGGGCGGCTGGTTTTCGACCGGCGACATCGGCCGGGTCGACAAGGACGGCTACTTCTTCCTCTTCGCCCACAATGACATTTGATCACCGGATCGAATCGTGCTCGCGGGCGCGCCTGTTGCGGTTGTGGCGGTTACCAATCTGCGCTCGATGATCGTGTCTCGGCGAACAATGCCCGGCGGCCACCCAGCGGCGACGATCAATGTTAGGAACGGTCGGCGACGAGCCTGCCGTAAGGCGATCAAGGAGCTCTCATGGCGAACACAGATCTGAGCACACAGTTCGAGAAGATTTCCGACCAGGCAAAAGCGGCGACACAACATCTTCGTGCGGCCAATCAGCACACCCGGGATCAACTCGCCGCCGACGCCGCCAGCGCGCGGGACAAGGCAACTGCAGCAGCGGACCAGTTCAAGTCCAAGGCCGATGGCGCCCGCGACAAGGCGTCCTCGCATTGGCAGGACATCCAGGACAAGTGGCAGGCCCATGTGGCGAAGGTGCGGGCAGACGTCAAGCAGAAGAAGGAAAAAATCGACGCCGACACGGCTGACGCGGATGCAAATGTCGCGCTGTCTTACGCACTTGATGCGATCGATTTCGCGCAGGCCGCCGTCGACGAAGCGGAGTACGCAGCGCTCGATGCGATGTATGCGCGCACCGCTGCCGAGACGCACCGTCGCTGATCGCCTGCGCGACTACTGAGCTGATGTTGGGTTCAGCAGGCGTCTGGCGAGACCGGAAAAACACACCAATAAATGACATCTACAAAGGAGTCTGCCATGAGCGAAATCGCCCGTGAAACTTCACATCTTGTGCGCAACATCTGGACATCGGCGATCCTCTCCGGCCTCTTGGCCGTGATTATCGGCGTTGTGATCCTCAACTGGCCAGAACCTTCGGTCGCTGCGGCCGCCGTGTTCTTTGGTGTTTACCTGGTGGTGTCCGGCCTGGCGCTGGTTTTCCTAGCGTTCAGCCTGCCCGTCTCAGGCGGCAGCCGGTTTTTGTGCTTCCTTGGTGGCGTGGCGTCGATCACCCTTGGTATCTTGGCGTTTCGTCACTTCGGTGAGGGATACGCAGTTCTGTTGCTGGCCATCTGGATTGCGACCGGGTTCATCTTCCGCGGTGTGTCTGTGACCGCATCGGCGATCGGCGACCCACGATTTCCTGGTCGCGGGTGGGCGATCTGCTTCGGATTACTCAGCCTCATAGCGGGTTTCGTGGTGCTTGCATACCCGTTCGATTCGATCGTGACGTTAGCCCTGGTAGTCGGAGTCTGGTTGATCATCCTCGGTATCGCGGAGATCGTCTCCGGCATTGGCATGCGCGCCGACGTGAAGAAGGTCGAAAAGACGACCGACTGGCCGGGGCGCGCCGCTGCGACTGCGGCTACATGAGACGCCGATGCACTTCGAAAGCCAAACACAGTTCGGCTACATCACGCGGCCGGGTCAGGGAACGGCCCGTGCGCTGCTCGATGCGGTGCATCCGGTACCGGACGGTATTTGGGTGACAGAACAACATCTCGCCGACAGTGCGCATCGACCCGTCGTGGTCTAGCCATACCCGAAACGTCTCAAACAGGATTGCCCGTTCTTCGTCGGCAAGGTCTGCGAAACACTCGATCACGGGGTTCGCGAGTTCGACCATTACGTCGGGCGCGCTGACCGCGGCCGTGGCCAGGATGGAGCCGTCGAACACCGACACCGGTGAGCCCGGATCCGCCCGGCCCCGCAGCGTCACCCGGGCCTGATGCAGCGCTCGCGCGGTGTCCCGCAGATCGTCGAAGCGAGCGCTGACACCGACCCGGGCCATGGCCACCCGCGTCACTACCGCCAGCACCGCAGCCAGGTGGCGGTCCGTCCTGACATGCACGATCCCGACCTGGACGTCGGGCAGCCCGCGCCACGCGGAGGCCACGTCCTGGCTGCGGAGCTTCGCCTCGATATCCGGCAGGGCGTCCAACCCGGATATGGCGACATCACCGACAACGACCACGAACGGACCGGTACTCGGCAGCCGAAGATAGTCGGCGGCCTCCCATAGGCTGCACCGCTCGAATGGCCGGCCTTGCAGCAACGCGTCGATGAGTGACGACCGCTGCGTTTCGTCGCCGACCACCCGGCGGGTCTGCTCCTGTCGGTATCCAGCGGCCATGGCAGCGGTGAACACGTCCTGAGCGGTCATGAGTTTGGCGGTCAACGCGCGCAACACATCACCATTCAGCAAGGGCCGGATCGCGGCGTCGGCCGCAACGACCTCCCACACCCGCCGGAAACCGACCCGATAAGCCTCCATCACCGACGGCAGCGGCACCCCGTCACGCGCCCGCTCGATCCCCAACTGGGTGGCCGCGGTCACGTCGAATTCTCCGCCGTCGGCGATCGCGACAAAGACTGCCCGCAAGTTGGCCGCACAACCCGCGGCCACCACGTCAAGCGGGACTGCCGGGGCCATCCCGTAGAGGCACACCTCACGGGTGATTGCACGGGCGAGGAGGATCGAGACTTCATCGGTTCGGCGGTACACCGCGTCTGCGACGTCTGCGACCTGATTGAGCACGTTTTCGCTTTTCATGTCGCTTTTCATGGAGGGCACACTAGGTGCCGACCGGCCCCCGGCAATTGTTCTCACGAGACGAAGATGTCCGAGAGTGTTGTTGTCGGGGGCGGCAGGACGCGACGGCGCGGATAGCGCCCTTTGGAGCACGACCTATTCAGCGCCCTCCAGTTTTGTGAGCACATCGTCGAACCATGCGCTCACGTAACGGATCTGGTCCTCAAGGTCGCTGCCCCGCTGTGGGTGCAGCCCCAATTTTGCGACGACCTCCTCGGCCACGTGACGCGAATGATCCGATAGCTCTGTTGCCCCACAGCGACACGGATGGCCGGTCGCGCCGGCGAAATCCTCAATGCGATGACGTTCGATGACCTCGCGTATGCGATCGATCAGATGCACCGGCGATGCCGTGGGTCTGCTCACGCCCTTGGCCGTCTGCGCTTCCGACACGTCGGCTCCGTCCTTCTTTGCTGACCGTCTTAGATAAGCCGGCGGTGTACCTCGAACGCCAGACATAGTTCCGCGATATCCCGTGGGCGCGAAAGAGATCGTCCGGTCCGTTGCTCGATTCGGCGCAGTCGGTAGCGCACGGTGTTGGGGTGGCAACACAGTTGCTCGGCGGCAGCGCCCACCACGGCGTCGGTTTCCTGCCACACCCGAAACGTCTCGAACAGGACCTCGCGCTCCTGGTCGGGAAGGTCGCCGAAACAAGCCAACGCGGTGCCGGCCGATTTGACCATCACCTCGGGGTCGGCGAGTGCGGCGGTGGCCAGAATCGTTCCATCGAACACCGTGACCGGCGAGGCGTGGTCGGGCCGGCTCCGCAGCATGAGCCTGGCGAAGTGCAGAGCCCGCGGCGTCTCGCGCAGATCGTTGAATCGCGCGCTCACTCCCACGCGGTCGACCGCCGTCCGAGACAGCAACGCGACGACCTCGTCGAGTTGCTGCTCGGAGGCGAGGTGGACGATCCCGACCTGCCAATCGGGCAGCAGGCGCCATGCCGAATACACGTCGAGGCTGTGCAGCTTCGACTCGATGACCGGCAGGGGTTCGCCGCCGGCCGAGTGAACCTCGGCGGCAATGACCACAAAGGGACCGTCCTTCGGCAGCCGAAGATAGCCGGCGATCTCGCCCAAGCTGCAGTCGTCGAAGACTCGGCCCTCAAGTAGAGCGTCGATGAGCGCCGATCGTCGCGAGGTGTCGTCGAGCATTTGCCGCTTCTGCTCGTCGCGGTATCCGGCCACCACGGCAGTGCCGATCAACTCGGCGAAGCCACTGATGCGATCCTCGGTGTCGGCTGGCATGGGCCCAGGTTCAACCGAACCCACCGCCGCCAGGCCCCACACGCGTCCATCGACGATGACCGGCACCCCCACCGCAGCCCGCACGCCCGCCCCACGCACGAATTCGGCGACTCGCCCCGCGCAATTCTCGTAGCTGTCCACCCGCGCGGGCCTACCGGTGCGTTGCACCATCGCCGCCAGGGTGCCGCCGTCGATCGGCGTTCGAACCCCCACGGGCCACCTCATCACCTGCGCTGCAGGATGGTCAGCCGCGGCAACCTTCGTGATTTCGCCGGTTGACTCGTAGCGCCACAATCCAGCGGACGGCGCCGACACACAGCGGCGCATTTCGTTGACCACCGCGTCGAACACCTCCGACGGTTCGACCCCGCGCGCCACCAGCGTGGCCAGCCGGCGCAGGGCCGCCTGCTCGTCGGCGAGCCGGCGATACTCCGCATACAGCTGGGCGTTATCCAACGACAAATCAAGTTGCCCGGCCGCAAGTTCGCCGCCGGTTACACCTTCGTCCATGTCTCTGGCCCCTAGGAATCTGTCGATATCACCAGCATCGCCGGGAAGGGTGCCGCTGTCCATGTCACCGGTCACACGATCGATGGCCTACCGCTGTGCCCGATCACAACGGCCGCATCGGTGCCTTGAGCCCACATTCGCCAGCGAGCGAGCCTATGGTTTGGGGATATGAGCACGACAACACACCCTGTCGGCGATCTGCGTGGCGCCGTCCCCGATCCGCACATCGTCGAGCTTGGCAAGCTCATGCTGGCCCGCGCCCCGAAACTAGGGAAAGCGATGGCGGATCTGCTCTGCCGGGAGATCGACGCGTACCGCGACGGCACCGTCGTCACGAAAGAACAAGTAGCCGAAAGTTGCGTCGCGAACGTGACGTTCATCTTCGACTCGCTTGCCGGGGACGCGGACGCCGACGTGTCGCCCGCCGAGCACACGGGCACCGCACGCGCCCTCGCCGGCGTACCGCTGCCAGCGGTCATGACCGCCTACCGGATCGGATTCCGATTCATGTGGGAACAGACCATCGCCGCAGCGCGCGACGCGGGCATACCCACCGACTCGATACTGGGCGCCACCGCGCGGGTCTTCCTCGCTCAAGACACCTTCACCCAGGCGATGAGCGCCACCTATCGCCAACAACTTACAGCGCAGATCCTCGAGCGAGAGGAAGAGCGGTCCGCATTGGTGGAAGCGCTGCTGTCGCACAGGATCACCGACAGCCAAAGCCTTTGGGAGGCAGCAGATCTGCTGCGGCTACCCACCACGGGACCTTACGTCGTGGTGGCGGCGGAGCTGCCCGCAATCGGAAGGCTGGGGTTACCGACAATCGAAAACAAACTCTCGGTACGCGAGATCCGGTCGGCGTGGCGGCTGCTGCCCGACTTACAGGTCGGCATCGTTCACCTCAGGGACTCCGCGACCCTCGGCATTCTCGTCGAGGTCCTCCGCCACACCGCAAGCGCCAAAGTGGGCATCAGTCCGCCGTTTCATGAACTATCCGAAACCAGCGATGCGCTGCGGTTTGCCCGGCTGGCGGCCACGGGAAAGTCGTCGGCCGAGTCGCTCGTCGTTGTCTTCGACGACACCCCGCTTGCCGTCGCGGCGGTCAGTGCGCCCGAGGTGATGGCCAAGATCAAGTCGTTGGTGCTGCGTCGACTGGACGAGCTGCCCGCCGAGGAACACACCATCCTGCTCGATACCTTCCGGGCTTGGGTAGAAGCGGGCGGCTCTGCCAACGACACCGCGGCGAAGATCTATTGCCATCCCAATACCGTGCGGCACCGGCTGCGCCGCATCGAGGAGTTGACCGGACGATCACTCTCGCGGCCACGGGATCTCGCCGAGCTGTGTCTGGCCTTCGAGGTCGAGCAGCGATTGCCCTAGGCGACCGCGACGGATCCTGTCACGCGTGCGTCCGGCCGCGAACCTGGAACGCCGTGATGACGTCCATGATGCCGATGGCGATCAGCCAGCAGCCGGCAACCAGGGTCAGGATTCCGATCGAGTCGAGCGGCGAGACGATCAGTACGGCGCCGCCGATCACGATGATCACCCCGGACACCACCTGCCAGGCGCGGCCGGGCAAGTGGTCGAAAGATAACGCCGCGGCGAGCAGGGTAAATCCGCGGAACAGCCAGCTGATGCCGATCCAGATCGCCAAAAGCGCGACTGCCTCGAATTTGTCGCGGAAGCAGAAGAACCCGAGCACCACGGACACGATGCCGGTGATGAAGGTCAACACTCTCATTGCGGCGCCGGCGTGGGTGCCGAAAGCGGCAAACACGTACCCGATTCCGGAAACCACCAAGTAGATGCCGAAGAGGACACCCGCCACGAACAGTGTCTTGCCTGGCCAGGCCAGCACAATGCCACCGAGTGCCACGGCCACGATGCCGATCAGGAGAAGCACCTGCCACGCGCTGCGGGCAAGCTGTTGAAGTGGACCTTCGAAAACGGTCTTTTCGCTGGTTGTCATTCCAATATCATTAATCAGAATCGGTATAAAGAAAATGTTTCCGGAGACACAATTCGGTCTCGCGCACAGTTCTCGCGAACAATGTCGCGCTCAAACCGCTGCTGTAAGGCGCGCGCCGGTGCGATAAGGGCGCGCCGCCGTCGGGCTTTGTCGCCCGAAGACAACGACGCACCCTAAGTTGGTCGGCTGGTGACATCACTTCGCCGGGGCGGCGTCGGTAGCTTCTGTGACGAACCCGATGGCTCGGTCCCGCGGGGATCGAATTCCCAAGTGAACGAAGAAACGTAGGTGAAACCATGTTTGGATCCATATTCGTGATCATGATCTATCTCGTCACGGTTCTGGCCCCAGTGCTCATCCCGGCGACTATCCACGTCGTCCACGTCGTCCGCGGCTGGCGACGGACGCACCGGCCGGCCCTCGCGGCTCGCAGCCCGCGGCTAGCGGTATCGCCGCGTCGCGCGGTTCCCGCCATGGCGTGACGTCTGCTCCGCGCCACCCGATCGTGCCCGCACCAGTAGGTGCGGGCACGCTCATTTGTGTTGCAGGACCGCGCTGCCGTACCAGTGACATGCGAGCAAGGCGAGTTCGACGTCGAGCCGATCGGTGCCGATCTCGCGGCCGCGCCGTGCGACGGCGCGTCCCACTCGATACTTCACCGAGTTGAAGTGCAAGTTGACTTCCTCGGCGGCCAGCTTGTAGCTGCAACCGCAGGCCAGATACACCCGTAACGTCTCACGCAGCCGCGCGTCGTTCTCGTTGTCGCCGGCAAGATCGCCAAGCACAGTGGCCACCCAGTCACGAGTGCCGGCAACGTCGCCACCGAGGCGCGCCACGACGGACAACCCCGGATCGCTGGCGGCGATAACCGTCGGTCCCCGTCGTTCCCTGACGATCGCGACGCCCCGGGCCTCCGCCGCCTCCCGGTATGAGCGGCGAAACCCGTCGATGCCACCTGCCATCGTCCCGATTGCCACGCTCGGCGAATCCCGGCGGCCCAGCGCGAATCGGCGGACCTTCGCGACGATGTCACCGGCATCGGGCACCGCGGCGCGATACGGCAACCAGCCCCATCCACAGCTTCGGTCGGCTGCAACGAACAGCGGCCCGGCGGCCGTACCGGCGGCCTCGCCCAATTCGCGAACAAACCGCTGCAGGCGGGCAAGGTCGTCGCCTTCGGTGCCCAGGTCTGGGTACCAGACGATGAGCCCCAGGTGGTGCCAGCGCAGCGGATAACGGATCGCGGTCGTTGCCGCATCGACGTCGACGGTCTTGTTCGCGTCCAGAACGTCGCGCACCCGCAAGGCGCGCAGACTGTTCTGGTTCTCCAGCCAGCGTTCGCGTTCGTCTTCGTAGACCGCAACGACTTGTTGCGACATCCAGTCGATGTACCCGAACATCGTGGAGGTGATCGCCTCGATCACCTCCACCCTCGTCGGTTCCGGGATCTCGATCGCCCGCAATTCGGCGAAAACGGCCTCATTCAGCCAGCGCTGACCGAGCCGATAGGCGCGCACCAGCGCGTTGACCGGCACCCCGTGCTGCGCCAGTCTGCGGGCGTACTCCAGCGCTGCGGTGGGGGCCTCGACGCGCTCGACCGCGATGTCGTAGCGCAACGCGTGCAAGAGCGTGTCCACGTTGCCCTCGACGCTGGTCCCGAGCAACTCGACGAGCGCCGCATCGCCGCGCAGCTCTGCGATCTGATCCTCGAGCGAACGACGAAGCGCCGACGACACGTCGGCCAACCGGCCGTGCAATCGGTCGGCGACCTCGGCGACGTAGCTCTTCACCCCGACGTCCATGTCAAGGGGTGGTTTCTTCACGTCTATGACCGTAGACGCGGTTGTCGCTTAGACATAACACCACCGCCCGGTTTTGTTGATCGTTGACTGTGTCGCACCACCGGCGAACCCTAATGTTGTCGGCACTCTCGGCAAACACAGGTTATAAGGAGCAAAGGCCATGGGATTCACACAACCGGATCTCGCCGCGGTCGATCCGGATACGTTCTTGGGCAAGCCACTGATGGAGCGGATGCGGATCCTCGCCATCGATTGGGGTGAAAAGGGCTTCGGCTCACCGAAGATGATCCACACCATTTACATCGCAAAGCTGGTCGCGTTCTTCGCGATCGGCGGCATCACCGTCGCAACGGCGACGTCGGGGCTGCCCGCCTTCTGGCATGTGAGCCAATGGTGGAACCAACCGATCGTCTTCCAGAAAGTCATCCTGTGGACGGTGCTGCTCGAGGCCATCGGTGTGGCCGGCTCGTGGGGGCCGTTGGCCGGCAAGGTCAAGCCGATGACCGGCGGCATCCTGTTTTGGGCCCGACCGGGGACCATCCGGCTGCGCCCATGGAAGTGGGTGCCGTTCACCAACGGCGACCGGCGCACCTGGTTCGACATCGCGGTGTACCTGGCGCTGCTGGTGAGCCTGGCCGTCGCGCTGCTGTCACCGGGCGTGCAAAGCGACTCGCTTTCAAAGGCATTGCCGCACAACATATCCGGGCTGGTCAATCCCGCCCTGCTCGTCGCGCCCATCGTCCTGCTGGTGCTCATCGGGCTGCGCGACAAGACCATATTCCTCGGCGCTCGTGGCGAGCAGTACCTGCCGGCGTTGTTCTTCTTCGGCGCGCTGCCGTTCGTCAACATGATCATCGCGCTCAAGATGCTGATCGTGGTGGTGTGGGTCGGCGCCGGCTTCTCGAAATTCGGTAAGCACTTCTCCAACGTCATTCCACCGATGGTCAGCAACACGATATTTGCGCCCAAGTGGGTGCGTCGTGCCCACTACCGCGACTTCGGCCGCGACATGCGGCCATCGCGGCTGGCGAATTTCATGGCACACGTCAACGGCACCACGGTGGAGATCGCCGCCCCGCTCGTCCTGTTCTTCTCGAACAACAAGTGGCTGACGCTGGCCGCGGCGCTGCTGATGGTGGGGTTCCACCTGTTCATCGTCTCGACCTTCCCGTTGGCGGTACCGCTGGAGTGGAACGTCGTCTTCGCCTACGCCACGGTCTTCCTGTTCCTCGGCTTCCCGAACTGGACCGGATACGCCCCATGGAACATGTCGCCGCCCTGGCTGGCCGTGGTGATCGCTGCAGGGCTGCTGTTCTACCCGATCCTGGGCAACCTGCGGCCCGACAAAGTGTCGTTCCTGCCCTCAATGCGTCAGTACGCGGGCAACTGGGCCTCGGCGGTGTGGACCTTCGCACCCGGCACCGAGCGGAAGCTCGATCGGGTGACGCGTACCGCGTCCAACCAGCTCGAGCAGTTCGTCGCGGCCGGCTACGAGCCCAAATGGGCGGAGATCACTCTGCAGAAGACGACAGCGTGGCGCTCCATGCACAGCCAGGGTCGCGGCCTGTACTCGCTGCTGTTGACACACCTGCCCGACATCGACACCCGCACGGTGCGGGAGGGTGAGTTCGTGTGCAACTCGCTGATCGGCTTCAACTTCGGCGACGGCCACCTGCACAACGAAGACTTGATCCGGGCGGTGCAGCGCGAGGCCTTGTTCGAGCCGGGCGAGTGCGTCGTCGCCTGGGTGGAGTCGGAGGCCTTCGGCAGCGGCGTTCAGCACTACCAGCTGATCGACGCCGCACTCGGGGTCATCGAACGCGGCACCTGGAAGGTTGCCGACGCGGTCGAGGAGCAGCCCTGGCTGCCCAACGGCCCCATCCCGCTTCAGGTGAGCTGGTCGCTGAGCGCCGACAAGCCGGCGCACGGAGCGGTGGCATGAGTACCGCACTGGTGGTGGGCGGCGGGCCCAACGGACTCGCCGCCGCCATCTGCTTGGCCGCCGAAGGCGTGGAGGTCACCGTGCTCGAGGCCGCCGACGAGGTCGGCGGTGGCGCCCGCAGCTGCGAGGCGATCATGCCCGGCCTGCTGCACGACCAGTGCTCGGCGATCCACCCGATGGCCGTCGGCTCGCAGTTCCTGCGCGACTTCGATGTGCAGCGGTACGGATTGTCGTGGCGCTGGCCGGAGATCGATTGTGTCCACCCCCTCGACGACGGCAGCGCCGGCGTGCTGCACCGCTCGGTGGATCAGACCGCGGCCGGTCTCGGCCGCGACGGATCGCGGTGGCGCCTCGCGTTCGGCTACCCGGCCGCCCGTTTCGACGCCTTGAGCGAGGACATCATGGGGCCGCTGCTGCGGGTTCCGCACCATCCGCTGATGCTGGCCCGGTTCGGTGCGCCCACCGTGCTTCCCGCGTCCACGTTCGCCCGGGCGTTCCGCACCGCACAGGGGCGGGCACTGTTCGGAGGCGTTGCGGCCCACGCCTTCCGGCCGCTGCACTACCCGATGACCTCTGCCATCGGGATGGGCATCATCGCGGCCGGCCACCGCCACGGCTGGGCGGTCGCCGAGGGTGGATCGCAGTCGATCACCAACGCGATGGTGGCGCTGCTGAGCGACCTCGGCGGCAAGGTCGAGACCGGCGTCCGGGTGAAGACGGCGTCACAGCTTCCGCCCGCCGACACCACGATGTTCGATCTGGCGCCGGATGCGGTCGCCCGGATCCTCGGGGACCGTCTTCCCCGCCGAGTTGCCCGCGCTTTCACCACATTTCGACGTGGCCCAGGCGCGTTCAAAGTCGACTTCGCCGTCGAGGGTGGCGTGCCCTGGACAAACCCCGACGCCCACCGGGCGGGGACCGCGCACCTGGCCGGCACCTACTCTGAACTTGCCGCGACCGAACGCGAGATCCACGCCGGACGCATGCCCGAGCGCCCGTTCGTGTTGGTCGGTCAGCAGTATTTGGCCGATCCGCAGCGGTCGGTGGGCAATATCCACCCGGTATGGAGCTACGCGCACGTCCCCAACGGCTATACCGGTGACGCGACCGAGGCGATCATCGCCCAGATCGAGCGGTTCGCCCCCGGTTTCGCCGAACGCATAGTCGGCCGCACGATTCGCTCGACGACACAGATGGCCGTCTACAACCCCAACTATGACGGTGGCGACATCATGACCGGTGCCAAGGACATTCGGCAGCTGACATTCGGTCCACGAATAACTTTGTCGCCGTACAACATTGGAGTGCCGGGGATGTACATCTGCTCGGCGGCAACACCGCCGGGCCCGGGCGCACATGGGATGTGCGGTGCCAACGCCGCCAAGCTCGCGCTTGGCTACCTGGCCCACTTGCGCAAAGTGTAGTCCCTTGACTACACTTTGCTAACGACCACAGGAGGATCGGATGAAGACGAAGCTATGGACAATATTTGCCGCAGGTGTGCTGGCTTTCGCGGGGCTGATGACTACCGGCGTGGGCATCAGCCACGCCGATACGGTTCAGACCGAGGGCAACTACCCGACCCGGGAGGCGTGTCAGAACGCCGGCCCGGGCGTCAAGGCCACAACGCCGGGGAACTGGAACAATTTCTGGTGTGTCCCGGACCGTAACGCCAATGGCAACTGGAAATTGGTTCTCAGCAACTGACGTAGCGGATGCCGCGGTCGCGTGACGCTGGGCCCGGACGGCTCATCGTGCTGACCGGGCCGCCGGGCGCGGGTAAGACCACTGTCGCCGCGATCCTCGCCCAGCGCCACACCCCGGCCGTACACCTACACGCCGACGACTTCTGGCACTTCATCCGCAGTGGCGCCATACCGCCGTATCTACCGCGGGCGCACCGGCAGAACACCGTCGTCATCACCGTGCTCGCGGGCGCGGCCGCCACCTACGCGGCGGGCGGGTACCACGTGATCGTGGACGGCATCGTCGGACCCTGGTTCCTCGAACGCTTTTGCGCCGCTTTAGCTCCCGCGCCCGAGGAAGTCCACTACGTAGTCCTGCGTCCGGACGAGGCCACCACGATGCACCGCGCACGAAACCGCGCCGCTGACGCGCTTACCGCCGACGGGCCGGTTCGCGCTATGTATCGCCAATTCGCCGACCTCGGACCCTACGAGCACCACGTGATCGACTCGACCACCCTCGACGCGGCCGCCACCGTCGAACGAATCCAGCAGGCGCTCGGCACAGGACAATTCGTCCTGCTACCCCCTACTTCGGATACCGATAGAAACCCTCGCCGGTCTTGACGCCGAGCTTGCCCGCATCGACATGCGCCTGCAGCAAGTCCCGCACGCTCTTGGGCAGGTGCGGGAACTCTTCGGCGTAGTGATTCTCGATGTCGAGCACGACGTCCAGCCCGACCGCATCCATCATCTGAAACGGCCCGGCCGGCGCGCGCAGGTTGATCTTGAACATCTCGTCGACGTCCTCCGGACGGGCCACGCCCTCGGCGACGACGGCCAGCGACTCACGCTTGATGGCGGCCCAGATGCGATTGAAGATGAAGCCGGTGCACTCCTTGCGCGCCTCGAAGGGATAAACGCCGAACTCGGGGAGGACGCTCAGCAAGGTGTCGAGCAGGCCGCGGTCCGTCTCGCCGTCGGACATCAGGTCGACCGCGTTGACTTCAGGTGGCATGTAGAAGTGCGCGTTGCACAAACGCTTTTTGTCCCGGACCTTTTCGGCCATCAGCCGCGACGGGTACGACGACGAGTTGGTCGCGAAGATGGTGTCCGGCGGCGCCGCTTGGTCGATCTGGTCCCACGCCGCGATTTTGAGCTCGAGCTTCTCCGGGACGGACTCCACGGCAAGCCAGGCGTGATCCAGTACCTCTTCGAGCGAACCCGCGGCCATCGCGCCACCCGCTTCGCCAAAGCCCCGGTCGGCCACCAACGTCGGCAGCATCTCGGTCACGTACTGAACTGCGGAGGCGCGCTGTTCGGCGCGTGGGGCGAAGATTCGCACGGTTCCCCCGCGGCTGGCGAACATCAACGCGATGCGGCGGCCCAGCGTGCCCGCCCCGATCACGGCGACCGGGCGGTCCCGGATGTCCTCGAATGTGTATGTATACGAGCCAGTCACACATGCATAGTAGGTCGCGCCCGGTTGCCCGGACCCGTCGCTCGTCGACAAAGAAGGGCGAACCGTTGTCTTGTGCGGACAACGGTTCACTACCGCGTGCCCGGCTCCGTCGCTCAACGACAAAGAAGGGTGAAACCGGCCAGCTTAAATCACTTGTGCCACTTGTGTTTCAGTGGTCCCTGGGCGGGGTTGATATGACACACCTAAGCATTACCCGGCTGGACCGAGACGCTTAGGTTTGCGCGTCCACCGGCTCGAAGACGAAGACTTTGCGTATGCGGGTGCGTTCGAAGTAGGTGTCAAGTGCAGGCCACATCTCGGTGAGCCTCGGCATGTTTTTGACGACTTCCTCCTCGGTGGCAAGCCGAGACACATAGTTTGCAGAGGTGCCCCCGACCTCGATGCGCGCCCTGGGCTCGGCGAGCAAGTTGTACGGCCAACTTGAGGCCTTATCCAGACCGTAGTTTTCACAGACGGCGACCAGATTCTTGCCATCACGCACGTAGTACACCGGAACCGTTCGCTCTTTGCCGCTTCTTCTGCCTGTCGTGGTGAGCAGCATGGTCGCCATCTCGGGACCGCTCAGGGATAGCCGACCTCGGCTCGCACGGATGAGTGCCCGATCCACTGATGTCAACACGTGCTTCCCAAGCACCGAAAACCAGCGGTAGTGACCCATCCGGCGCAGCACACCGGAGTACAGCTCAACCGCCTTGTTCGGTCGTTCGTGAGGCATTGCGTAAGCATCGCACGCCGAACACCTCGAAGCCTCGAAATCGTGTACGCCCACGATGCACTCAACGCCGCGCTGCGCGCGTTTGCTGGCCTCGGGGAAACTCGGCCCGCAACGGGCTAGGCTAAACGCTGCGCGGACATCGCCGTTGGCGCGTTTTCGGGTGCTCCAGCCGCCGGGTTGGACGATGCGGTGTTGTGAGCCGCAGCCGAGCGAGGTCGTCGACGTCGGTGGTGTGGCAGGTGGCGTAGTCGGTTATCCCATCAGGGATGCGAGAGAGCTTTCGGGGTCGCGGTCGTGAAGCGCACGTGGGCCGGCGTCTGCGAACGCAACACGTGTGGCGGTTGCCCGATGCCGGCCCGTTGCCACGGTCCCCGCCGGATGCAGGTCCCGCTCGGGTTGCCAGGGGTCCGGCTCGGCCGGGTGGGCCACGACCATCCCACCTTCGTCGATCCCGAATCGTTCGTGCAGCCGGGCCAGCGGTTTGGGCGCCCACCAGTTCCACTTGCCCAACACTCGCATGAAGGCCGGTACCAGCACCAACCGCACCAGTGTGGCGTCGACCACGACCGCCAGCGTCATACCAACGCCGAACATCCGCATGAACTGCACGTGAGCGCCGATCAGTGCCGCGAATGAAATCGACATCACCAGTGCGGCAGCGGTAATCACCCGCGCAGTGCGAGCCACACCCAGTGCGACGCTCTCGTCATTGTCGGCACCCGTACCTGCTGTCGACGGCCGCGCGGCTTGGGAACGCACCCAGTACTCGCGGATCCGCGACATCAGGAAGACCTCGTAGTCCATCGACAGCCCAAAGGCGATGCAGAACAACAACACCGGCAAATTCGCCACTAGCGTCCCGGTCGGCGTGGTTCCGAGCGCGCCAAGATGGCCATCCTGGAAGATCCACACCAGCGCGCCGAAAGCGGCGGTCAGTGACAACACGTTGAGCACCAACGCCTTTAGGGGCAGCACCACGCTGCCGGTGAGCAGGAACAGCAGCACGAAGGTGATGACGGCGATCAGACCAAGCACCAACGGCATCCGTGAGGTGATGGCGGCCACGCTGTCGCGGTTGATCTGCGCAGTACCGGTCATTTCGACCGGCCTGCCGGCCGGCCCGGGTACCGCGTGCAGCCGATTGAGCTGGGTCGCCGAGCTACCGGAGAACAGCGGCGCGGTACTGCTGACGGTCAGAAACGCACTACCCTGTGCGACCCCGGTGGCAGCCGAGGGCGGCCCCACCTGGTTCCCGCCGACGAACGTGCCGCTGGGGGCGGTCACCGCGGACACGTCCGGTACCCGGGACAGATCGGCGGCATAGCGGTTCAGGTCATAGGAGGTCAGGCCGTGGGCGTCGGGGACTACGACCGTCACATCGTTCGCGGAGTTGTCGCCGAAGTCGTTGCGCAACTGGTCGCCGAGCTGATGCGCCGAGGCCGAGTGAGGCAACACACGATCATCGGGCATGCCCCACCTGACGCCGAGGAACGGGGCACCCAACAGCATCAGCAGCGTAACGACGGCCAGTCCGATCGGAACCGCGCGGCGCATCACGAACTTGGCTGAGCGGTACCAAAACAGTTGCTCGACGGGGCGCGCGACGGGTTCGGGCCGACGCGACAGCCGGCGCACCAGCCGGCGCACGTCCAGCGAATCGAGCCGGGAGCCTAATAGGACGATGACCGCCGGCGTCACCACGACCGCGGCCACCGCTGCGAATGCGACCGTGGCGATACCGCCATAGGCGATCGACTTCAGGAAGTACATCGGGAACAGGACCATCACGCCCATCGACAGCGCGACCGTCGTCGCGGAGAACAACACTGTGCGTCCGGCGGTGGCCATGGTTCGGATCAACGCCTCGTCGCGGCCGGCGCCGGTGGCCAGCTCGTCGCGGTAGCGACTGATGATCAACAGCGTGTAGTCGATCGCCAGTGCCAGGCCCAGCGCGGTACCCAGGTTCAGCGCGAAAATCGACACGTCGGTGCTGAAGGTAATGGCGCGCAGCACCGCCATCGAGCCCGCGATCGCCAGCAGGCCCACCGCCATCGGCAGCGCTGCAGCCAGTAGCCCGCCGAACACCCAGACCAAAACAATGAGGCTGAGCGGGATGGCAATCGACTCCATCAGCAGCAGGTCGCGCTCATTTTGGTGGTTGATCTGCGCATAGACCATCGCCATCCCGCCCGCGCGGACAGTGACGCCTTGATGGTCATGGACAACTTCGTCAGACAACGTCTGGGCGTACTTCTGGGCGTTGTTCTCGCCGCCGGTGATTCCCGCGACGATCAAACCGGAGGTGCCGTCCTTGCTGATCAGCGTCCTCGCGGCCGCGGGCGGCGCGGTCCACGCCGACGTCACACTGGCGACGTGGGGAGATTGGGCCAGGTGATCGACGATGTGGGTGGCCACTGCGCGCGCTGGCGCGCTGGTGGCGCCTGCCGGCGCGCTGACGGTGATAAGCAGCTGCATGTCGCCCTGGCCGAACTTGTTGCTCAGCAGCTGTGTCGCCTTGGCCGATTCCGAGCCCGGGTCCTGGAAACCACCTGCTGACAGGCTTTTGGCGACCGGGATGCCGAAAATGGCGGCTCCGACCATCACCAGGATCGCTATCGCGACGATGCGCCGCGGTGCGGCGATGGCCAGTTGGGCGATTCGTTGCAGCACGTCGCTCCTTCGCTGTATCCGTCGTAACTTCGCACCAGGCCATTGCCGGCGCCAACCCCTGACACAAATACGAGGAGGGTCGCCGAAACGTTCAGATATGAGCGCGGACCCTAACCCAGCGCCACCGACGCCGCCCCCCGACACTGCGTGGCCATCGGTCCACCTGCCGTCCGATACTGTTGTCAACAATCGATGACTTGGAAGATATTCGGGGCGACCGACGTGCGCTTCTGTGAACGCCCTACTGGCGCCAAAACCTACAGCCCGACCTTGCTCAATGCCGCCAGCCATGGGGACCACCCGCCGTCCAAGATCCCGATTTCAACAATCGGTGACTTTTGTCAACATTCGGTGACTTGGACAGTACGCCCGCCCGGTCGCCGAAGTCAACAGCGGCTGACATAGAGTTTGGGGATGAGCACCAAACGGCCTCGTAACGCCGCCCAGACTCGCGCCGACATCCTCTCGGCGGCGCGCCGGCGCTTCGCGACGGAAGGTTTTGAACGCACTACGCTGCGCGCCATCGCCGCTGACGTCGGTGTGGACGCGGCGCTGGTGATCCGTTATTTCGGTAGCAAGCAGGACTTGTTCGCCACGGCTACCGAATTCACGATCGAGCTGCCGGATCTGACCGGAGCGGATCCGGACGACATCGCGGACATGCTGCTGCCGCGGTATTTCGCGGTGTGGGAAGACGACCAGTCGTTCCTGGCGCTGCTGCGGGCGGCGATGACGAGCCGGATTGCGGCGAACACCCTGAACGAGACGCTTGCCAAGCATGTGGCGCCGACACTGATGGGCGCCACTCCAGACCATCACCTGCAGCGGATTGCGTTGACTGATGCGTTCGTGATCGGGCTTGCCGCGACCCGGTCTATTCTCGCCAATCCGCCGGTGGCCAGCCTCAGTCGTGAAGAACTCAGCCGCTGGGCCGGCCCGGTGTTTCGGCAGCTGCTGGTTGGGCCGGCACCGCCGTAATGGCTGCGACGCGGCCTCGCAATGCCAGCCAGACGCGCGTCGACATCCTGTCGGCGGCACGCCGCCGCTTCGGCGCCGAAGGATACGAACGGACGACCTTGCGGGCCGTCGCGGCGGACGTCGGGGTGGATGCGGCGCTGGTGATCCGCTACTTCGGCAGCAAGCAGGACCTGTTCGCGGCAGCCGCCGATTTCGCGATCGAATTGCCAGACCTGTCGAATGTCGATCCCGACGACGTTGCGGGCATACTGCTGCCGCGGTTCTTCGCGGTGTGGGAAGAAGACGAGACGTTCGTGGCGCTCTTGCGGGCCGCGATGACGAGCCAGGTCGCAGCCGACACGCTGCGGCGGGTATTCGCGGAGCAGGTCGCGCCCAAATTGATCACCGCCACCCCAGACAATCCCGTTCAGCGGATCGGGTTGATGGGTGCATTCGTGATTGGCCTTGCCACGACAAGATATGTTTTGGTAAATCCACCGATGGCCAACCTCAGCCGCGACGAACTCAGCCGCTGGGCTGCCCCGGTCATTCGGCAACTATTGGTTGGGCCGGCGCCGGCTTAGTCTTCTTGGTCTCGGGTTCGGCGATCCGCGTTTTGCACAATGCGTTGTGGCGCGTTCAATTTCGGCCATGGTCGAAACGGCGTGGTCGCAACGGGGCGAGACCCGCGTATAGACCCTGTGGGGACGATCTGAACGGCGCCGAATACCGCGAAACAATTCGGCCGCAGCAACTGGCGATCACCAGGCGGCCCCCAAGCGCCGCACAGCGTTCCGCCTTCCCCTCCCCCGGCGCTACCCCGGCGACCAGGGGCGAAACGCGACCGACCCGTAGCCGTACCGGCACCGTACCGTAAACGGTGCTGTAGAGGGGCAAAGCTGTTGTCGCAGAGCACTTCTGGGTTAGCTAGCTGCGCTTCTACCAGGCGTTACCCGAACGGCCGTTAAACCCGTCTTAGTAACCCGAAAACGCAAAGACGGCACCACCGAATGGATCCCACCACCACGCGCCCCCGCAAGCGGGGGGACCCCCACGCCGGCCAACCCCGCACCAACACCTACTGGCACCCCGAAAAACTCCTCCGCACCCGAAAGCGATCAGGAGGAAGACGAACCCTAGGCGGTGGTCGGGACATCCCTGAGCAACTTGGCTAGCATTGGCGGCCATGAAACGCACAGGAGTGTGGTTTCTCTGTATGGCCTGGGCCGCATTCGCCGGCACGGGGGTGTGGCTGGCCGTCTCCGCGCAAGTGGGGACCTTGGTGGCGACGAGCGCAATCGCCCTGTTCTTCACGGCACTGTTCGTCGGGCTGGGTGTGTTCGTGGCACGTCTGCCGCTTGATCTCACGAAACTGCCGCATCCGGATTATTGGCTTACTCCGGAACATCGCCGCGAGTTCAAGGCGCTGATCGCTGACCTGATGTACCAGTTAGGGGCGGCATTGGTCGTCTTCGCGGCGCTGATAAACATAGGCACGTTCGTCCAGGGGGATTGGTACGCCATCGCAATCGTCGCCACTATGGTGGCGCTGGTGTTGGCGCCGACGATCCGCTTCAATCTGCAGCTGGATCGAATCCCACGCGCTAGCAAGGCGGGAACCGATCCCGACGTAGGCAGCGGCTAACGTTGTTGTCATGCAACACGATTCGCCACATCATGTCCTCGCCATAGCGCGCTATAGCAGCTTCATCTGTTCGGGCTGCGGCCCGATCGGTTCGAGCAGCTCGGGGCCGTTGTTGCGAACGCTGTTGACCAGTGTCGACACCTGCCGCAGATCGATACCGTGCACATCCGGCGGCTGGGCCAGCAGGTCGGGATCAATCTGGGCGTCGGGATTCAGCCATTCGTCCCAGTCGTCTTCGGCCAGTATCAGCGGCATCCGGTCGTGGACCTCGGCCAGCTCGCCCACGGCGTCGGTGGTGATGATCGTGCAACTCAGCAGCGGCGCAGCATCTTTGGCTGGTTTCCATACCGACCACAACCCCGCCATGAACAGCATGTCGCCGTCGTCGCGGTGCAAGAAGAACGGTGTCTTGGCCGTCTTCTTGCCCGCCGGGCCGTCGGGGTTGGCCCGCCATTCGTACCAGCCATCCATCGGGACCAGGCAGCGCTTGTTCTTGGCGCTCGACCGGAACGCCGGCGAGCTGGTGACCTTGTCGGCCCGGGCGTTGATCAGCAGCGGCCCCTTGTTGTCGGGCGCCCCGTCGGGGCCGGGTTTGACCCACGGCGGGATCAACCCCCAGCGCATGAGCCGCACCCGCCGAGTCGGCTCGTCCTCGGGCTCGCTGTGGCGGGTGACGACGGCGGCGATCGTGGCGGTGGGGGCCACGTTGTAGTTGGGCTCCCCCGCACGCTCTGAGGCACCGGTAGCCTCGTCGATCGCCTTGATCTTCTGCGCCAACAGGGCCGGATCGGTGGTGACCGCGAACCGTCCACACATACGTCCCATGGTGGCAGAACCTGGTGACAGGCAATGATGGACCCGTGAGTATGTGGACCGCTCCCCGCGCGTCGGCGCCCGTGCACGCGACCGTGACCGTTCCGGGCTCGAAGTCGCAGACGAACCGAGCGCTGGTGCTGACCGCGCTGGCCGCCGCGCAGGGTCAGGGCACGTCGACAATCGGCGGGGCGCTGCGCAGCCGGGATACCGACCTGATGATCGGAGCGCTGAACACCCTGGGGTTGCGCATCGACGGGGCCGGATCGGAACTGTCGGTCGGCGGCCGAATCGCCCCTGCCCCCAACGCCCGCGTGGACTGCGGCCTGGCCGGCACGGTGCTGCGGTTTGTTCCGCCGCTGGCGGCGCTGGCCGATTCGGCGGTGGACTTCGACGGCGACGAGCAGGCCCGGGCCCGGCCCATCGCGCCGCTGCTGGATGCGCTGCGCGGTCTGGGCGTGCAGGTCGACGGCACCGGTCTCCCCTTCCGGGTCCACGGCAGCGGAACGGTCGCCGGGGGCACCGTGGCCATTGACGCGTCGGCGTCGTCGCAGTTCGTGTCCGGCCTGCTGCTGTGCGCGGCATCGTTCACCGAGGGCCTGACCGTCCAACACACCGGTTCGTCGCTGCCGTCGGCGCCGCACATCGCGATGACGGTGGTCATGCTGCGGCGGGCCGAAGTCGACGTCGACGACTCGGTCCCCAACCAGTGGCGGGTGCGCCCCGGCGCGGTCGCGGCCCGGCACTGGGATGTCGAACCCGATCTGACGAACGCGGTTCCGTTCCTGGCGGCGGCCGCGGTCACCGGCGGCACGGTGCGCATCACCGGTTGGCCGGCGACCAGCGTGCAACCCGCCGACAACATCCTGGCAGTCCTAGGTGAACTGAATTCCATTGTCAATCAACATGATTCATTCCTCGAGGTGCGGGGTTCGGGGGGCTACGACGGCTTCGACGTCGACCTGCGCGCCGTCGGTGAGCTGACGCCGTCGGTGGCGGCGCTGGCGGCGCTGGCAAACCCGGGGTCGGTATCGCACCTGTCCGGCATCGCCCATTTGCGTGGTCACGAAACGGATCGCCTCGCCGCGCTGAGCACCGAGATCAACCGCCTGGGCGGCGACTGCACCGAAACGCCCGACGGTCTGGTAATCACCGCGACGCCACTGCGGCCGGGCACCTGGCGCGCGTATGCCGATCACCGGATGGCGATGGCCGGCGCGATCGTCGGGCTGCGGGTGGCGGGAGTCGAGGTGGACGACATCGGCGCCACCAGCAAGACGCTGCCGGAGTTCCCGCAGCTGTGGGCGCGCATGCTGGCCGGTCAGGAGTCCAGCGTTTGAGGTCGGGCGACTACGACGAATCCGACGTCAAGGTCCGCTCCGGCAAGGGGTCGCGACCGCGGACCAAGACTCGTCCGCAGCACGCCGACGCGCAGTCCGCCATGGTGGTCAGCGTGGACCGTGGCCGCTGGGGATGTGTGCTGGGTGGGCGCCCCGAACATCGGGTCACCGCCATGCGGGCACGCGAGCTGGGCCGCACCCCGATCGTCGTCGGCGACGACGTCGACATCGTCGGCGACCTGTCCGGACGCCACGACACCCTGGCCCGCATTGTGCGGCGCGGGGAGCGGCGAACCGTGTTGCGGCGCACCGCCGATGACACCGACCCCACCGAACGAGTCGTCGTAGCCAACGCGGACCAACTGCTGATCGTGGTGGCGCTGGCGGACCCGCCGCCCCGCACCGGCCTGGTCGACCGGACGCTGATCGCCGCCTACGCCGGCGGCCTGACACCGATTCTGTGCCTCACCAAGACCGACCTCGCCCCACCCGAACCGTTCGCCGAGCAGTTCGAGGACCTGGATCTGACGGTGGTCGCCGCGGGCGTCGACGATCCCCTGCTAGCGGTGGCAGAGTTGCTCCCCGGCAAGATCACCGTGCTCCTCGGACATTCCGGGGTCGGCAAGTCGACCTTGGTGAATCGCCTTGTCCCCGAAGCAGATCGGGCCGTCGGCGAGGTCACCGACATCGGCAGGGGCCGGCACACCTCGACGCAGTCGGTGGCTTTCCCCCTGGGCGACTCGCTGCCGGGTTCCGGCTGGGTGATCGACACCCCGGGCATTCGCTCGTTCGGGTTGGCCCATATCCTGCCCGACGACGTGCTGTCGGCCTTCGCCGATCTGGCCGAGGCCGCTAAGGACTGTCCGCGCGGCTGCGGACACATGGGTCCGCCGGCCGACCCCGAATGCGCGCTGGACACGCTGACCGGGCCCGCCGTTCGCCGCGTCACCGCGGCCCGGCGGCTACTGGCCGCGCTTAGGGAACAGTGACGCCGCCAGCCGAGGTGTAGAACTTCCTCATGGCCTCCGACAAACCGCCGTTGGTACTGCTACATCCGTTCCTGGTGTCGGGCACGGTGTGGCAGGACGTCGCGCCGCTGTTGTCGAGCTACCACGAGGTGTTCACACCCACCCTGCTCGGCCATAGCGGAGGGCCGCCGGTGCGGCGCCATCCGGCCACGATCTGGGATGTGATCGATGCGGCCGAAGCCTATCTCGACGACAACGGTCTGCAGCGTCCACACCTGGCCGGCAATTCGATGGGTGGATTTGTGGCGATCGAACTAGCCCGGCGGGGCCGGGCAGCCAGCGTGTGCGCGTTGTCGCCCGCGGGTTTCTGGTCTACCGGGCGCGGGTCGCCGGCGCTTGCCCCAGCCGCCCGCAAAGTGCACAAGCTCGCCGCCATGTGTCGGCTCGCCGCGCTCGCCGGGCCCGTTGGCCCCCTGATCTTGAAGTCGGCAGTCGTGCGTCGGCTTTCCTTGAGGTTCCTGAACAGCGCCCGCCACGGCGAGCGAGTCAGCGCCGACAAGATCGTCGAAATGACCCGCATCGTCGCCGCGTGCTCGGTCGCCAGAGAAGTTCTTTCCACCGATGCAGAGCAGGTCGCCCCGATGGACCCGCTGCCGTGCCCGATTACTCTCGCGTGGTCGGAGAAGGATTCGATATTTCCGGTCACGACATACGGCGAGGTGGCACGTCAGCGCCTGCCCGGTGCGACATTCGTGATCCTGCCCGACGTCGATCATGCTCCCATGTTCGACGATCCCGGACTGGTCGCGCGCACCGTACTCGCTGCGACGGGTGCGTGAGCAGCAGATCAACCCTTGGGAGACCTGACCAGCCGCACGCCAAGCTCATCGGGTGGCACCAGATGCCCTTCAGCACAACGGATTTCGACGCTGGCTTCGGCCCCGCAGCCCTGATGGGTGAGCCGCAGACGGTTGTGGCCGGGTAGGTGGCGTCGCCCCCACTCGAACATCGCCCAGACCACCGGCATGAAATCGACGCCGGCGTCGGTGAGCACGTATTCGTCGCGGCTGCGCTGGCCCGGCTCGCGGTAGGGCCGCCGGGTCAGCAGTCCCAGGTCGACGAGTTCGGTAAGTCGCGCCGAGGTGGCGGCCTTCGTGATGCCGACGCGGCGGGCGAAATCGTCGAACCGGGTGGTGCCGTAGTACGCCTCGCGCATGATCAGCATCGCGGATTTGGTGCCGAGCGCCGCCATGGTTTTTTCGATCGAACACTCCCCGACCGCCGACCACGCATCCCGGTCGGCCAACGCGCCTTGCAGAAATGTCACCTAAATCACCTCCCGGTCTGGGTTGTTTTTAGTGTACCTAGATGTTTGCCTGGGTACAGCTAGGACTACCTAGCTTGTGGACTCAAGGAGGAGCCATGACCGGACACCAGGGCCGCGACGCCGTCATCGTCGGGGCCGTGCGTACCCCGATAGGCAAGGGCAAGGCCAGCGGCGCGCTGCACGATGTGCTGCCCGCCGACCTGCTGGCGCACAGCCTGCGCGAGCTGGTGGCACGAACCGGCGTCGACCCGGCGCAGGTAGACGACGTCATCGCCGGTGCCGTGACCCAGGTGAATGACCAGGCCGCCAACATCGCCCGCAACGCGCTGCTGGGCGCCGGATTCCCCGAGTCGGTCCCCGGCGTCACGATCGACCGGCAGTGCGGCAGCAGCCAGCAGGCCATCAGCTTCGCCGCCCAGGGCGTGCTCGCCGGCGCCTACGACTTGGTGATCGCCGGCGGCGTCGAGTCGATGAGCCGCGTTCCGATGGGAAGCCAGGTGCAGCCAGGCAGCAACCCGATGGGCCTGGACATGACTCTGCGTTACCCCGAAGGTTTGGTGCCACAGGGCATCAGCGCCGAACTCATCGCCGCCAAGTGGGGCTTCTCGCGCACCGAGCTAGACGAGTTCTCCGCCGGCAGCCACGAAAAGGCCGCCCGCGCCACCAAAGACGGGCTGTTCGACAACGAGCTGATCCCGATCGGCGGGCTGGAAACCGACGAGATCATCCGGCCCGCCACCACGGTGGAAACATTGGCCACCTTGCAGCCGGCGTTCTACAGCGAGGCGATGAAAGCCCGTTTCCCGCAGATCAATTGGGAAATCACGCCGGGCAACTCCTCGCCGCTCTCCGACGGCAGTGCCGCGGTGCTGATCACCACCAGCGAGGTCGCCAACAAGCTGGGCCTGCGCCCGCTGGCCCGGATCCACACCACCACCGTCGTGGGCTCCGACCCGCTCTACATGCTGACCGGCGTCATTCCGGCCACCGAGAAGGTATTGAAGCGTGCCGGCCTGACGCTGGACGACATCGACCTCTTCGAGGTGAACGAGGCGTTCGCTCCCGTCGTGCTGGCGTGGGCCAAGGACACCGGGGCCGAACTTGCCAAGACCAACGTCAACGGCGGTGCCATCGCCATCGGACACCCGTTGGGCGCCAGCGGTGCCCGCATCATGACCACCATGGTCAACGCGCTCGAACAGCGCGGCGGTCGCTACGGCTTGCAGACGATGTGCGAGGGCGGCGGCATGGCCAACGCCACGATCATCGAGCGGCTCGGCTAGAGAACCCCTCTGCACAGGGCATTCGCGGTTAAGCATCTGTGCTTAACGGATGCGAAGCCCCTCGAGCAGAGCGCTGAGGGCCTGCACTCCTTGGTCGCGTGCGGCGCTTTGATTAGGTGCGTTCGCGATCATCAGAGCCGTTTCGTCGGCGGCGGCGAGCAGCATATGGGCAAGAGCGTCAACGGGCTGATTGGGCGCAAGGTCGCCTTCGTCGACGGCACGTTCAAGCATGGCGCGAATGGCCCCAAGCCCATAAAGGCTTTCCAATTCGCGCCACCTAACCCAACCGAGCACGGCTGGACCGTCGATAAGCAGTATCCGCTGAACGTGAGGAGTGAGCGACGCATCGAGAAAACCAATCAGGCCTTGCCGCAATTGGTTTAGCGCGCCGTCCGCAGGGTCGGCGAGGTTTTTTGCTGCCTCAATCACCAAGTCCTCTTCGACTGCGATGAAGGCCGCCTCGAATAGCGCCTGCTTATCCGCGAAGTGGTGGTAGAGCGCACCACGGGTGCCGACACCGGCCTTTGCAACGACCTCTTCGGTGCCCGTGCGGTGATAACCCTTTTCGACAAACAGCCGTCGAGCGGCAGCGACGAGTGCAGCACGCGTGGCTGCTGCCTGCGCCGCCCGGCGCGACTTTCGTATCTAGGGGCTCGTCATCAAGCGCCACTGGGCCAGCCTATTGCATACAGGGCGTAGGTCACATACAGTCCGAATGTCACATACGTCCTGTAGGTGATACCTATCCATTCCGCCCGACGTGGAGGTTCTGGGATATGTCTGCACCTGTCGATGTCGTCCGCAAGTTCTGCGCGTTGATGGAGAAGCGCGACGCAGAGGCACTGCGACCGTTGATCGCTGACAACGCCGTCTATCAGAACGTGGGCATGCCTGCATCGAACGGCGTGGACGCCATCGTGGAAAACATGGCAGCGCAGTTCGCGATGTTCCCCGATGCCTACGCCTTCGAAATCGTCAACATGGCCAGCGACGGACCAGTGGTGTTGACCGAACGCCTCGACTACATCCAGGCACCGGACGGCAGCAAGCCAGCAGTCCCAGTGATGGGCACCTTCGTAGTCGGTGACGGCGGAAAGATCACCCGCTGGACGGATTACTTCGACGTGTCGCTGACCGTGAAACTCCTTCAAGGCGAGGACATTAGCGCCCTGGTCCCCGCGACCGCATAAGGATTTCGGCAGCCTTCGGCTGCCCAGTGGCCTCGCCGCAAGCCCATCGTGCTCGCCTGGGCGAAGGACACCGGGGCCGAACTTGCCAAGACAAACGTCAACGGCGGTGCCATCGCCATCGGACACCCGTTGGGCGCCAGCGGTGCCCGCATCATGACCACCATGGTCAACGCCCTGGAGCAACGCGGCGCTCGGTACGGCCAGCAGACGATGTGCGAGGGCGGCGGCATGGCCAACGCCACCATCATCGAGCGCTTGGGCTAGGCGGCTTCGCAGCCACGAAAGTGGCGAATCTTCAGCCGCCCGCTTTGCGCGCGTTCATCGCCCCGCCACTTTCAGCAGGATCTTGCCGCCACGGAGGAGATGTTGCACCGCGTCCTGGATGTGCTCCAGGGGGTACACGCCCGCCACGGGGACAACGAGGGTGCCGTCGGCCACCAGCGGTGCCGCCTCACGAATGACAGGCACCACCTTGTCGCGGTAGTCGAAGTCGCCGACAAAGAATCCGCGGACCGTGAGGTGCTTGCCGACCAGTGTCGAGGTGTCGACCCACATGGGTTCGTCCCTGGCCCAGGAATAGCTGACCAACCATCCACCGTCGGACAGCAATTCGAGCAGCCGCGCCACCCCCGGACCACCGACGGCTTCCACTGCCAGCGCCACTCGCGCGTCGCCGATCACTGCTCGAACATCGCCGACCGCATCGGGGTCGTCGACGTGGACCACGTCGGCCCCGGCTGCTGTAAGCTCGGCGAACGTTGTGTCGTCGCGGGCCAGGTTGATCGTCTTCGGTCCACGAAGGTTGGCTAGCGCGATCAATGACCGCCCCACACCGGAGTTCGCGGCGTTCTGAACCACCCAGTCACCGGGCTGCAGGGGGGTGCATTCACTGAGCATCAACCCTGCTGTCGGGGGGTTGCTGCCCAGCATCGAGTACTGCTCGATGTCGCCGCCGGCGGGGAGTGCGAACAGGCTGTCGGCGGGCACGACGAGCCGCTCACGCCACGCACCGGCATACAGGGGTAGCACGACCAGATCGCCGACCTGAAGTCCATCGACCTCGGGGCCAGTGGCAAGCACGCGGGCGACCCCCTCTGCGCCTGGTATGTGGGGCAGGGGTGGTCGCGCCAGCACGCCGCCGACAACCAGTAGGTCGTGTTTGTTCAACGGCGAGACCTCAACGCTCACCAGAACCTCATGCGGACCCGGTGGCGGCGGCTCCTCGATGTCGACGACGCGGATCACCTGCGTGGGGTCGCCGAACTGTTCAATCTGGATGGCGCGCATATCAATTCCTCTCCATCGAAGGTGAGGCCGCTGTGTGAGCCTGCCTAACGGATACGCTCTATTACCCCGCGAAGTGCGGCCCCGCTACTGCGGCTCCTTACCGAGTCTGTACGTCGGCATCATTTGATGATTCAAATTTGACAATTATTTTGGCGAAGACGCGGCCCGGCCCAGTGAACGCCTAATGTGCGTCAACAGGTAAGCGAGGGCAGCGCGACGGCGCGGCCCACGGGCCGCAAAGAGATAGCCGTCCAGCCCACGATCAGGTGTTCGCGTCAATTGTGGTGGCCTGGGCCAAGGACACCGGGGCCGAACTTGCCAAGACAAACGTCAACGGCGGTGCCATCGCCATCGGACACCCGTTGGGCGCCAGCGGTGCCCGCATCATGACCACCATGGTCAACGCCCTGGAGCAACGCGGCGGGCGCTACGCGCTGAGACGATGGGCGAGGGCGGCGGGATGGCCAACGCCACCATCATCGAGCGGTTGGGCTAAAGGGCTTCGCGGTCTGTGACGCCCTGATCAGAACCCTTCTGCGAAGCGTCCTGCGGCCTATGCTGGTGAACTGGAACCAGGGGGCCTGGCGGAGGGTCGGATGACCGCAGCGACCGCGTGCCGTACGTGTGGCACTGAGTCCTTGGAGAACGCCCGGTTCTGTCACGGCTGTGGTGCACCCGTCACGGCGCAGGACACTCGCGCGGAATACAAGCAGGTAACCGTCTTGTTCGCCGATGTGGTGCACTCCATGGACATCGCTGCGGCGGTCGGGGCGGAGCGGCTGCGCGAGATCATGACCGAGCTGGTCGACCGCGCTTCGGCAGTAGTGCAGCGTTACGGCGGCACCGTCGACAAATTCACCGGCGACGGGATCATCGCGGTGTTCGGTGCGCCGGTGGCCTTGGAGGACCACGCCATCCGCGCTTGTCTTGCGGCACTGGGCATCCAGGATGAGACGGCCCGGCTGGCCGCTGAGGTCAAAGACCGCGACTGTATCGACCTGCGGTTGCGCGTGGGGCTGAACTCAGGCCAAGTGATCGCCGGTGAGATCGGTTCGGGAGCTTTGGGCTACGTACCCCTGAGGGTGATTGGCTCCCTTCAGCAGCGGTTTGTGCAATCGTTATCGACGTGGGCTGAGTTCGACCGGTGCCGGACGTCCTCATCTCATGCGATGCGGACACACGGAGGGTTGTGAGCGTGAGCGGATTTCAGGTCGGTCTCGGCGATCAAATCGTCAATTCTCGGTATTCTCCGACCGCGTTGCCCCGCGCCGATTACCTGACCGCGGTGGCGAGTGGTGTCGACTCGTTCTGGGTGGGCGATCATTTGAATGCGCTGCTTCCGCGGTCGATCTTCACACCGCAGTACTTCGGTGTCGCGAAGCTGATACCCAAGATCGATGCCGCGCTGGAGCCGTGGACACTGCTGGGGCATCTTGGGTCCCGTAACCGGTTCGCGCGGCTGCGGCTCGGGGTGGGGGTCACCGATGCCAGTCGTCGCAACCCCGCGGTCACCGCGCAGGCCGCAGCAACCCTGCATCTGATCACCCGCGGCCGGGCCATCCTCGGGATTGGTGTCGGGGAGCGGGAAGGCAACGAGCCATACGGTGTGGACTGGACCAGGCCGGTGGCGCGGTTCGAAGAAGCCGTCGCGACGATCCGCGCGCTGTGGAATTCCGGGGGTGCGCTGGTGTCGCGAGAGTCCCCGTATTTTCCCTTGCGCAACGCGGTGTTCGACCTGCCGCCCTACCGCGGTAAGTGGCCCGAGATCTGGATCGCCGCACACGGGCCGCGCATGCTGCGCGCCACCGGGCGATACGCCGACGCCTGGTTCCCGGCGCTGGTATTGCGGCCGAAGGACTACGGAAGCGGTCTGGAGGCGGTGCGTACCGCGGCGTCCGATGCTGGGCGGGATCCCATGTCGATCACGCCAGCCAGCTGGTTATTTGTCATCACGGGCCGCAGCCGCGACGAGGTCGACGACACCTTGAATTCCGACGCAGCGAAGGCATTCGCACTCAACGTACCGGCCGGGATGTGGGCAAGCCACGGTGTCCAGCATCCGCTTGGAGAGGACTTTTCGGGCGGGCAGGACCTGCTTCCGCAGACCCTGGACGAGCAGACGGTCCTGTCTTACATACGGCAAGTTCCGGTGTCGTTGTTAAAGGAAGCAATGCTGACCGGGACCCCGGAGGACGTGATCGATCAGGCCGCGGAATGGCGCGATCACGGACTGCGTTACCTGGTCGTCGCCAACGCAAGCATCCTGCAGCCGAGTTTGCGGAAAAGCTTGGCGGCCAGCGCGCCATTCTTCAAGATTCTCCGTAGCCTAAAGAAACTGTGAAGGCTCTCCTGGCGCGCTCACCGTGATGCCACGACTTAGGCGCACTTCCGGGATCGCTACCGCAACATGGCGAAAACGCTTGGCTTCGAAGGACATATCGCGTGGGCCGAGGCGATGCCATGACGGCGTTCCGCCCTGTGGCGCTGGCGTGGGCCAAGCACACCGGGGCCGAACTTGCCAAGACCAACGTGAACGGTGGTGCTATCGCCATCGGCCACCCGCTTGGTGCCAGCGGTGCCCGCATCATGACCACGCTGGTCAACGCTCTCGAACAGCGCGGCGGTCGGTACGGCCTGCAGACGATGTGCGAGGGCGGCGGCATGGCCAACGCCACCATCATCGAGCGGTTGGGCTAGGCGCGACGCGAAATAGCAACACTCCTTCACCCGGCCCGCTCGGCAGTCACCCACAACGTCGCCGAGCGCCCCCTCGACCCTAGCGTCGAGGGGTCGAACACAGCGCGGCTTCATGTCGATCCGGCGGGCCAGCATGATGCAATCCTATGTGCAACAACCACATTGGAACTTCCGGTGCAGCGGGTAACGCGTCGCGCAACCTCACCATGCTCGGAGCCGGCGGTGGCGCGCTCGCGGTGGGCTATGTCCTACGTGGTGCCTTGAGGTGGCGCGCGCCAGCCCTCAACCTCCTCGACCATGACGGCATGGGCGTCGACGCCATGGATGTGGGCCGCTATACGGAGATGTTCAACCGGCACAACGAAATAACTCGTACCGTCGAGGAAATCTCCGGAGGAATACGCACCACTACTCAATCCAATTCGCCCGATCTTGTTGCGCAACTGCAAGCGCACGTATCCAGCATGTACTCCCACCTCGACCAGAGTGCAGAAGTCATGTGCATGAGCGCAAGCCTGCCAACACTATTCAGACATGCGAACGGTTATCGTCGCCAGTTGACCCTCACCCCAACCGGGGTAATGGCGGGACTGTGGATCTAACGGTGTTTTCGGCCTGACACGCTAAGCGATGCTTGGCGAGGAAGGTGCCGTGATGACGACACTGGATGTTGTGGCGAAGAAGAAGCAGGTTGAGCAGTCCGCAGAGCAGCAGGCTGCGGTCGAGCTGGTGCGGCTAGCCCAGGAACAAGGCTTGTCGTTGACCGGGCCCGATGGGCTGCTCAAGCAGCTGACCAAAACGGTGCTCGAGACCGCGCTGAATGAGGAGATGACCGAGCACCTGGGCTATGAGAAACACGATCCACCGGATGCGGGAACAGGCAATATCCGCAACGGCACCCGAGCCAAGACGGTGTTGACCGACACCACCGGCGCCGTCGAGATTGACGTGCCGCGGGATCGGGCTGCGACGTTTGAGCCGCAGATCGTCAAGAAGCGTCAGCGCCGCCTGTCCGGCGTCGACGAGGTCGTCTTGTCGCTGTACGCCAAAGGCCTAACCACCGGCGAGATTTCGGCGCACTTCGTCGAGATCTACGGCGCATCGGTGTCCAAGGAGACGATCAGCCGCATCACCGACAAGGTGATCGAGGAGATGACCGACTGGGCGGTACGGCCTCTCGACGAGACCTACGCCGCGATCTTCATCGACGCCATCGTGGTCAAGGTCCGCGACGGCCAGGTCGCCAACCGGCCGTTCTACGCCGCGATCGGGGTCACCCTCGCCGGCGAACGCGACATCCTCGGATTGTGGGCCGGCACCGGTGGCGAGGGTGCGAAGTTCTGGATGAGCGTGCTCACCGATCTACGCAATCGAGGCGTCAGGGACGTCTTCTTCGTCGTCTGTGATGGATTGAAGGGGCTGCCCGAGGTCGTCGGCAACGTCTGGCCGCAAACCATCGTGCAAACCTGCATCATCCATTTGATCCGCAACACGTTTCGGCTCACTTCCCGCAAGTACTGGGATGAGATCCGCCGTGACATCAAACCGATTTACACCGCGGTCAACGCCACCGCAGCCCGCGCGGCGCTCGACGAGCTGACCGAGAAATGGGGGCAGCGCTACCCGGCGGTGATCCGGCTCTGGGACAACGCCTGGAATGAGTTCATCCCGTTCCTGGACTACGACGTCGAGATCCGCCGGGTCATCTGCTCGACGAATTCCATTGAGTCACTCAACGCTCGCTACCGCCGAGCGATCAAGGCCCGCGGCCACTTCCCCTCCGAACAGGCCGCGATGAAATGCCTCTACCTGGTGACCCGATCCCTAGACCCGACGGGTGCCGGCAGGGCACGATGGATGATGCGGTGGAAGCCAGCGCTCAATGCGTTCGCGATCACCTTCAGCGACCGTTTCCCGGCGGCCGAAACCTACTAATGGAAACCGCCGGAAACACCGTTAACGCGATAGTCACGTAATGGCCGAAGAAACCGCCGACGATCCGGCGCTTACGCAAGCGATCCGCGCGCACGCCCAAGAGGTGACAGGCTTTGTACGCGATGGGATGCCGCCGATGATGCGGGGCATGATGCGCCCTGGAACCATGGGGCCTGGGATGATGGGTCCCCGTTGAGCTAAAGCCGCGCCAATGCGTGGTGGGGGCTGACGGTCGCTCAGCGTTGTTGGTTGCGGATTCGTTGATAGTGGCGCGCTGCCCGTGCGCGGTTGCCGCAGGCTTCTGAGCACCATTCGCGTCGGTGATGGGTTTTGACGAAGTAGAGCACGCAACCGGGGGCTTGGCAGGCGCGCAGGTTGGCTGCTGCGGGTCCAGTGAGTAGGTCGATCGCGTTGTGTGCGAGTTCAGCGAGAGCGGTGCGTATCAGCGATGCGTGTGGTGGGTTGCCACGTCGGAGTTGACCGTCGCGGACCGCGAGTTGGGCATGGGGTCGGTGGGTGACGGCTTCGTTGACGGCGGCGACGGCTTCGTCAACGGTATCGACGGGGGACTGTGCGGCTGGGCGGGGATCGTGGGTGCTGAAGGCGGCCAGCCGGCGCAGGGAATCCCGCAAGGCGATGGCCTCAACCAGCTCGTCTAGATCGGGATTGTCGAGAGTATTGGCGTCCTGGCCGTTGAGAAGGGCGACGAATTCACGCAGCGCAGCTGGGGTGGTCAGGTCGTCGTGGATGCCGGTGGTGTCTGCCCAGATGGTGTTCATCAGACGTACGGGCGCGGGTTCATCCGGCAGCACCCAGGCAGCTGTTCCCTCGGTCACTTTCTCACGTTATCACGGATAATCTGGCATGCATCCGTTAGAAGAATGCGTTACACCGCCTACCGGAAGAAATCCATCTGATCCGTTAGAAGCGGATCTGCTGAGGAAGGAACCACAATGACCAACTTCGCTCCGGTAGAGCCTGAAACCGCGACCGGGAAGGCCGCTGATCTGTTGGCGCAGGTACAAAAGTCTTTGGGTTTGACCCCTAACATGACCAAAGTCATGGCAAACAGCCCCGCCCTTCTCAAGGGGTATCTGGCACTGTCGGGCGCTGTGGCCGGCGGCGCGGTGCCCCCCGGGGTGCGCGAGCGTTTGGCGATCGCCACCGCGCAGCTGAACGGCTGCGAGTATTGCCTATCGGCGCACACTTACATCGGTGCCAACATCGCTAAGGTCGACGCCGCCGAACTGGACAGCGCGCGTCGCGGCGAGTCGGGTGACCCTCATGTGGCGGCTCTGTTGAAGCTGTCCAACGTCATCGCTGAGAACGCTGGCGACATCGATGAGACCGACATCAAGGCCGCCCGCGAGGCCGGGGTGACCGAGGAGGAGATCGGTGAGGTGGTAGCTAACCTGGCGTTGAACATCCTGACCAACTACTTCAACGTGCTGGCCCACGTCGACAACGACTGGCCAGTGGTCTCGCTCTGATTAACCGCGAGGTTGACCGATGATCGACAAGCGCCGGCCCGCCGCTGTGGGATACCACAGCGGCGAGCTGGCCGTCCAACAGCAGGCAGGCGCACAGGCGCAGGCAGCCCGCGTGGCGGGAATGGTTGCCCGCGGTGAGCTGCGCTCCGGGATGGCCGCATTCGCCGCCCATGCTTCATTCGCGGCGATCACCGCGCGCGACCGGGCGGGGCGGCTGTGGATTTCGCCGCTGCTCGGTCCACCTGGTTTTCTGCAGGCCGACTCGCCGACCTTGCTGCGGATCAACACCACGTTGCCCACTGCGGACCCGCTCCATGGGCTGCCGAACGGGCAACCAGTCGGCCTCATCATCATCGACTTCAGCACCCGCCGCCGCGTGCGAATCAACGGTGTCCTCACCCATGCGGGCGCGGGCGGTCTGGTAGTTGATGTCGACCAGGCTTACGGCAACTGCCCCCAATACATTCACCAACGCAGCCTCCACGTCGACGACCCACGCACCGACGACCGGACCCAGCTGTTCAGCGGGAAAGTGTTGCGGCCCGAACACATTCAGCTGATCCAGGCGGCGGACACGTTCTTCCTGGGCACTACCCATCCCGAGTCCGGCAACGACGCCTCCCACCGTGGCGGCCCAGCCGGATTCGTCCGCGTCACACCCGATCGCGTGCGGTGGCCGGACTATCCGGGTAACAACATGTTCAACAGCTTCGGCAACCTCTCGATAGATCCCACGGCCGCGCTGCTTTTCGTCGACTTTCCCACTGGCGCAGTGCTTCAGCTGTCCGGCACGGCCACCGTGTGCTGGGACGAGACCGCAGGCGGCGACGCCGCTACCGGGCGCTATGTGGATTTCGCACCAGCACTGGTGATCGCCACAACCGCGCCCGCACTCAGCAAAAGCGAGGACAACTCCTAGCCGCACAACCCGCCGCTATCCAAACGACTAAACACGAAGGGACACAGCATGTCCGAACAACGCCCGCCAGTACCGCCATTCGACCTCGCCGCCGCACTACAGAAAGTGCAAGCAGCGGAGGATGCCTGGAACACCCGAGACCCCCACCACGTCAGCCTCGCCTACACCGAAGACTCCGCGTGGCGAAACCGCGACCAGTTCTTTACCGGCCGCAAAGCAATTCTCAAATCGGAGAGGGTGCGTCGGCGGACAACATCGCAGCAGTGCTGTCCGGCGTCGGCGGCCACGGAGTCAGAACGATCTTTCCGCCGAGGCCGCCAGCGTCGATGCGAGTGTGGACCTCTGGCGCGGCGGCGAGGGGCAGGCGGTCGATAACCACTGGATGGATGGCACCGTCGCGCAACAGTGCGAACAGTGCAGCCATATCTGCCTTGAACTCGTCGGGGTGGGTCTTTCGCCGGGAGGTGATGCTGTACCACTTCGCGCGCCGTCCGCGGAATGCGGCATTGAAAGTGTCCCAGAGTTTGAGTCGGGCCAGGCCCAGCCCTGCCGAAAGTAGGCCCTCGCGTCCGTCGGCCATGGTTTGTGATCCATACCCGACGAGTAGGCCCCCGGGTGCGAGGCAGGCGTAGGACCGCGCGAAATGCGCTCCGCCGATGGCGTCGAAGACCCCATCGACCCCGGCGGTGAGCTTGTGCAGCGCATTGACGAAGTCGCCATCGCGGTAGTCGATAGCCTTTGCACCGAAGCTCTCCACTACCGGCATGTTGGCCGCCGAGCACGTGCCGATGGCGTTCAGGCCGAAATGGCGCGCCAGGTCGAGCAATGCCGTGCCCACAGTTCCGGAGGCTCCAATTGCGAGAATCGTTGCACTAGAATCGAATTGGCGGTAGCGGGTGAGCATTTGAAATGCGGTGAGATAAGCCAAAGGGATGCAGACCGCCTCGACGGGATCAACGCCATCGGGCACCGGCACCAGGAACTCCGCGGGGCGTATCGCGTATTGGGTGTAGCCGCCGACGACGCACAGATCGGCCACCGTCTGACCCTCGCGGGGTGATGCCACACCGGGACCGACCTTGTCGACGAGGCCCACGATGTCGTAGCCGGGAGTGAAGGGCAGCGGTCCCTTGTAGTCCGGGTAGCGCCCACGACGGATGAAGATGTCGGTGAAACCGGTCCCGGCAGCGAGCACTTTGATGCGAACCTCGCCCGGACCGGGTTCCGGGATGGTGGATTCCTCGATCAGATTGAGGACCTCAGGACCGCCGAACTGTGATATCGAGATTTTTTGCCACGTCATGGCCGGGACACTACGCCGAGTCGGCGTGAACAGCTATTTTATGGGAATAAGCGAGATGGCTATGTTTGCTCAGCTAACTCCCCCGCGCTTGGAATCGAACGTTCGGTCAGATTGATCAGTCCGCTCTGGCCGGCGTGCGGTCGCTTCGGGAAGGGGCATCGCCGCTGCGACTGCAGCCGCGGTTGCCGTGACGACGTCAGACCCTTATTATCTGCGTATAAATGCAGGTATGGGAGGATGTGGGCGTCGGCTACCCGCCGATACCACCTTCACCGCCGATTCGACCCCCGTCCGATCGAGAGGACGCCGCGCATGACCCACGACACCGACCACGCCGGCCACGACCACGCTCACGGCACCGGTCATGGCCACGGCCATCCGAAGGGTCTGCTCGGGGTGATCAAGGAGATCTTCGCCCCACACAGCCACGACGCCTCCGACAGCATCGATGGGGCGCTGGAATCGAGCGCCGCCGGGATCCGGGCGGTAAAGATCAGCTTGCTCGCTCTCGGCGCGACCTCGATTGCGCAGTTGGTAATCGTGGTCATCTCGGGTTCGGTCGCGTTGTTAGCCGACACCATCCACAACTTCTCCGACGCGCTGACCGCGGTGCCACTGTGGATCGCGTTCGCGTTGGGCACCAACGCCGCCAACCGTCGCTACACCTACGGCTATGGCCGCGTCGAAGACCTGGCCGGGCTGTTCGTGATTGCGATGGTCACCCTGTCCGCCATCATCGCCGGGGTCGAATCAGTGCGCCGGCTGATCCATCCCGTCCCGATCCAGCACGTCGGCTGGGTCGCCGCGGCCGGGCTGGTCGGGTTCATCGGCAACGAACTCGTCGCGATCTACCGCATCCGCGTCGGACGCCAAATCGGATCCGCCGCCCTGATCGCCGACGGCCTACACGCCCGCACCGACGGCTTTACCTCATTCGCCGTGCTGCTCGGCGCCGGCGGTGTGGCGCTGGGCTACCCGCTGGCCGACCCGATCATCGGGCTGCTCATCACCGTCGCGATCTTGGCCGTCCTTACGACGGCGGTGCGCGACGTGTTCCGGCGCCTGCTCGACGCGATAGACCCCGACCTCGTTGACGCCGCCGAAGCCGCCCTGGCCGCCGAACCCGGCGTGAGCGCCGTACACAGCATCAAGATGCGCTGGATCGGCCACCGCATCCACGCCGACGCCGAACTCGACGTCGATCCCACGACCAGCCTCACCGAGGCCCACCGGATCGCCCACGAAGCCGAACACACCCTGACCCACGCCGTCCCGAAGCTGTCGTCGGCCCTCGTTCACGCTTACCCCGCCGCTAACGAAACCCATTGATTCAGAAGCGGGTCCATCGGCGGGGGTGAGGACTTCGGCGTCGTACACGAGTCAGTCGAGCCATCGCGATCGGCCACCCGCTGGGCACTAGCGGCGGTCGGTATGGGCTGCAGACGATGTGCGAGGGCGACGGCTATTACCGAACAAGGTGGCATTGACATAGGCTCGGCGTAGTGGCGGCGATTGTTCACCGTCGAAACCGAATTGCCACGTTGAATCACGCGTAGTGTGCGCTCTACCCGCTTCGAGAAGAGGAGCCGACATGTCTGCGACCGATCAAGACTGGACCAAGCCGGCGGCGCTGGCGATCCCTGAAGAGGGTTACTTCGAACAGGAGCGCGGGCGGTACGGCCCGCTTTATCCCCGGACTCCGGCCTGCTACGGATTCTCCATCATCGCGAAGGTCAAAGAGGGCCGCGAGGACGCTGTCCGCGCATACGGCAAACAGATCCAGGACGCCGATCGCCGCGAGCCCGGACGTGCTCGCCCCACTTCGGCTGCACTACCTGCGCTGGGTGCTGTTCGACGTCGGCTCGGGGCTGCACTTCCAGTACCAGGGCATCTTCGACACCGACTTCGACAAGTACACCGAGGACGCGGTCGCAGCTCTTCAGCCAGACCGGCATTAGCACCGTGTTCACCAATCTCGAAGGATTCCCGGAAGATTGGAAGGAAAACTCCGGCGGCCTTCGTCAAGTTCGTCCGCGATCACCAGTACCCCAGCTTCCTGGAGTACGGCGAGTACCCATACGTGACAGCAGACGAGATCAAGAAGGCGCTGCGACTGAAGTCGGCGTTCTCCGACATGCTCGACCAGATGCAGTAAGCGACGCGAAAGCGCGTGCGGGCAATGCTCGAATTCGACGATATCCAGCACATCTTGCTGACTCGCACCCCCGCGATGACGGGGCGCTACGCGTTCCTGTCCTTCGATAATCCCGCCGGGGGTCGGGCGTGGTTGGCCGAGCTGCTGGATCGGGTCCAGTCCACCTCGGATGCCCGCGCCACCATGGACGATGCCCAGCGGTGGATCACAGTGGCGTTCACCTGGAACGGTCTACGTGCGCTCGGAGTAAGCGAGGACGCGCTGGCAACGTTCCCCCAGGAGTTTCGCGAAGGGATGGCGGCCCGCGCCGACATCCTCGGTGACACGGGAACGAATCATCCCGACAATTGGGTCGGCGGTTTGGCCGGCGACGATCTGCACGCCATCGCGATCTTGTTTTCCCGCACCGAGGACCAGAACCGGCGGAGTACGAGCGAACACGACAAGCTGGTCGCCCGGTGCCCGGGGGTCCGTGTGCTGTCGTTTTTGGATTTGAACGCCACACCGCCGTTCAACTACGCCCATGACCACTTCGGCTTCCGGGACCGGCTCTCGCAGCCGGTGATCGAGGGTTCCGGCGAAGAGCCCACGCCAGGCTCCGGCGCAGCGCTGAAACCGGGAGAGTTCATTCTCGGCTATCCAGACGAAGATGGGCCGCCGGCTAATCTGCCCCAGCCGGATGTGCTGTCCCGTAACGGTAGTTATATGGCGTACCGGCGGCTGCAAGAACACGTCGGGCTGTTCCGGGACTATCTGCGCGAACACGCAGACACCCCGGAAGGACAAGAGTTGCTCGCCGCCAAGTTCATGGGCCGTTGGCGCAGCGGTGCCCCGCTGGTGCTGGCACCCAAGCACGATGACCCAGAATTGGGCGCGGATTCAATGCGCAACAACGACTTTAACTACAAGGAGATGGACCCGCACGGTTACGCGGTGCCGTTGGGGTCACACGCGCGGCGACTCAACCCGCGTGACACCGCCGTGAATATGAACCGCCGCAGGATGATCCGTCGCGGCGCGACCTATGGCGAGGCTTTACCAGAGGGCGCGGCCGACGACGGGGTGGACCGCGGCATCGCCGCATTCATCATCTGCGCCAGCCTGGTTCGCCAGTTCGAGTTCGCGCAGAACGTCTGGATCAATGACCGGTCTTTCCATGAGCTGGGCAACGAACGCGACCCCATCGCCGGCACCCAGGATGGCTCGCTGGAATACACGATCCCGAACCGGCCGATCCGCAAAGTCCTCAAGGGACTGCCGGCCTTCACCACCCTCAAGGGCGGTGCCTACTTCTTCCTTCCAGGCATCGGTGCGCTGCGATACCTGGCCGCGCTCGAGAGTTAAGAGGACATGCCATGAGCACGCCGACGCCAGCACGCACTTACAACCAAAGCCACATCCCGCGAAATCACAACGGACGGCGGCGCATCAGCATCTACTGGGCGTGGAGCTATCCGTGGGAAGCCCAACGTGATCCTGCCGCGCTCTACAACCGCTTCTCCACGATGACCGAGGTCCGCAATGCGGCGTGGCCCAGTTACGAGACGCCTGAGTACGACGAGGCGCATTTCCTTCAGGGCATCGCCGGAACGCTGGAGCTTTTTCACCGCTCGACACTGGCCTTTCAGGAGTTGGCGGGTGAAGCGACGGGGCACCCCGTCGCGGTGTTTCAGCGCATCGACCAGGCGGGCTACCGGCTTCCGATTGACGAACGGGTGCTGGCGGACACCGACACGCTGATGGTGTTCGGACTCGACCACCTGCTGTCTGAGCAGGAAGCCGCACCCGAGGAGATCTCCGCGATCCGGGAATGGCTGCAGCGGCAAGGAACCTGCTTGCTAATTGCGCCGCATCACGACGTCGGCTTCACCGACGATTTCGCTCAGCGGCAGGTTGAGTACACACACCACGGCGACCCACTCGTGCCCCGTCAGCAGCGGTTCAGTCAATACACCCGCTCGCTGATGAAGGCACTCGACGTCCCGGTCCACAACACCTGGGGACTGCGGCCCGCAGTGGTCGAAGGCACGAATGACATTGCGCCGCTGACCGCGTTTCGCGACCTCGACACGCCTCGGCTGCTCGACAACGTCACCACGTTCAACTTTCACCCCCACCTACCGCACTACGAACTCACCCAGCCCGAAACCGATTCCGTGCGCGTGCTGGGACGCCAACGCATCGACCCGAACCGGCCGCATCCTTTTACTGCAGTTGGCAATACCGAGTTCAACGCGCTGATCTGGATGCCGCCCACCGCACAACGCGCGGGCGACATTGTGCTCGTCGACTTAACCAACTTCACCACGCTGTTCGGCGGCACCGAAAGCCTCAAGAACTTTTGGCACAACCTCGCGACCATGAAATGACGTCCCTGGGTAGCCGCCGGGCAACAAAACCGACCAGTGCCGGCGGGGTCAGCTAGGACCCATTCCTCAATGCACCCCCAAAAGGTGCGTGGCGGTGGACCCCGCGATCGCCGTGTGTGAACATACTCCCCATGCCGTTGCGTGGATCGGTTCGAATCGGAGCCGGTGTTCACCACGCCGGCATGGTCGGGTTGGCGCTGGCGATGACGCTGGCAATCGTGTGCGCGGCCTGCACGCATTCCAATTCGCCCCCCAGCGCGTCGTCGGCGGCCGCACCGACAACGGTGGCCCACGATCCGGCCCAGTATCAGCCGGGCCCTTGCCCGAGTACGCCGCAACCGTTGCCGGAGCTGCAGACGGCGCACTGTGGCGTACTGGTGGTGCCCGAGAACCGCACGAAGCCCGGTGGGCGGACGCTGCGGTTGCCGGTGGCGATCATTCCGTCGGAGACGCAGCCCGCAACCGCGGACCCGATCGTCTTCCTCTACGGCGGGCCGGGCGGGGACGCGATCCTGAATTCTCCGGGTTCGGAGGGGGTTAAGCTCAATCACAATCGGGATGTAATCCTGATGTCGCAGCGCGGCACTCACTCAGCTCAGCCCTCGCTGACGTGTCCGGAGATCGATCAGTTCATCGCTCGCCGCGTGGGCATGGTGTACGACGCCCCGTCGACCGGCGACGAATACGCCAAGGCCGTCAAGGCCTGCCACGACCGATTGGCCGGCGGCGCCGACTTTTCCGCATTCAATTCTACCGAGAGCGCCTACGACCTGATCGATCTGCGCAACGCGCTGCATATCAATCAGTGGAATGTGTTTTCGCACTCTTATGGCACCGAGCTGGCATTGATCTATGCGCGCCTGGACCCGCAGGGCATGCGGTCCCTGGCCCTCGACGGACTGGCACCGCCGTCACTCGCATCCCTGGCCTGGACCTGGGGCAGCGCACGAGAAGCGTTCGACAACATGATGAGTGCCTGCACCGTTCAGCCGGCATGCCAAGCGCGCTATCCCGGCCTTGGCGACACCATCGTCGGGCAGCTCAATCAACTCGAGGCGCATCCGATCACCACCACGGTCAAAGTCGACGGGGTTGGAGACACCACGGTGGTCATCGATGGTGGAGCCTTGTTCAGCGCCTACCTGGTCCCCCTGGGCACCCACTTCCCGGCCGAAGTGCCCACCGCGATTGACGAACTCGCCCACGGTAATCCGATGCGCATCGCCCAGCGGTTGGCGAATACCTACGCGAATCCCCATGCCGTCGGGATGATGGCCTGGGGCCTGACCCTCAGCGTGTGGTGCAGCGAATGGATTCCGTTCGAGTCCGAAGCCGAGCAACTCCAAGCGGCCCGAAATAGTTTCGCCGCGTTGCCCAACTCGATGCGCGCCCAAGCGCCGCAACTGCCCTTCTTGCGCAAGGCGTGCGAGGCATGGAATGTGCCCGCCGCCTCCGGCTGGGTTCGGGGGGGCACCGACAGCGCGACCCCGGCGCTGGTGCTGTCGGGTAGCTACGACGGACAGACTGGCCCTGCGTCTGGTCAATATGTCGCCCAGCATCTTTCGCATGCCACCGTGGTGACGGTCCCCGGCGTCGCCCATGGGATATACGTCGATCCGTGCGGCGCCGCCGTGGTGAACTCGTTCTTCAACAATCCGCAGCAGCCCGACACCAGCTGCGTCAACACGACACAGCCGCCGGCCTACTCCGTCAACCTTCCGCCACCGTGAGCGCGGCGAATCCGTCTCCGGTGCCCGACGCGCCCCGTGCGTGTGCTGGGCCGCCAACGCATCGACCCGGAACCAGAACGGCAACATAGCGGACCGCCTAAGCCGCTCAAAGTTGATTAGCGGCGACATCGTGCTCGTCGACTCCACCAACTTCACCACGCTGTTCGGCGGCACCGAAAGCCTCAAGAACTTTTGGCACAACCTCGCCACCATGAAATGACGTTTCCCGGGCCGCCGCCGGTGACGAAACCGATCGCGCCGCGACAGCAGGCGTTCTACCGCAGCGAGTGTTGGCTAGGGCGATCGCAGGACGGGAGCGTCTTCGCGCATGCGGTGGTAGATCGCCTGCGGATCGTCGAAGAATTCTTGCGAGAACGGGTCGAAGACCACCTCGGACCTCGTCACGTCGCCAATTTTTACACTGTTAACTTCTGGTCGGCAAGCCTTTGAAGGTCGCGCTGAAGGCTTGACGGCACCCCCGCGGTTTGGCAATCTGAACGCTGTTCGATTTAGAACACTGTTCGAAAGGTAGGCATGGGCGTCGAGCAATCCGCGCGAACGCTTGGCTACGGGATGCTGGACCGGGCTCACCTCACGAAGCACCTGCTCGAACTCGCACAGCGGGTAGGGGTCGAGAAGGTCACGATGCGAGGCCTCGCTGTCCAAGCGGGGACCTCGGCGTCGTCGGTCTATTACCACGTCGCCGGGAAGGCCGAACTGCTGGATCTGCTGATCGAATCCGTCGTGAACAGCATCGAGGTGCCCACCGAAGGCGACTGGCAGGATCGCGTCCTCGCGCTCTACACCAACGCGTGGCGCGTCCTGGTCACGGTTCGGGGCATCGCAGGCTTGCTTCAGCAGCGCCCGCACACGACCGCCGCCGCAAACATGGACCGAGCGACCCGCTCGATCTTGCGCGAATCAGGTCTGTCCAAGCGCACTTTCACCGCCGCGTATGCCCTGCTCTACGTACACCTGCTGGGCTCGGTCGAACTCGAGCACAATCGCGCCGCGCGAGCCACGCCTGAGGCCGCACGGGCCGAAGCGACGTTCCGCGACGGACTGCAGATCATTCTCACCGGCCTTCGCCATGCCGACGAACGATGAGGGAAGACCATGCCTGAAGCCACGCTCGATCTCGCCGACCCCTCCCTGTGGGCCGACGGCTTCCCCGACGACGTATTCGTCGACCTGCGCCAGCGCACACCCGTCTACCACCAGACGAGCACCGAGATGGTCGATGACCGTGTCGGCCGGGAATTCTGGGTGTGCACGAAGCACGCCGAGGTGACCCAAGTGCATCGTGATCACGAGGCGTTCACGGCAACCGATGGCCCATTGATCCAGGAAGTGAGCTTCTTCTCGGCCTATCCCGCGATCGTCAACCTCGATCCGCCCGACCACACCAAGCGCCGCCGCACCATCACCAAGGCATTCACCCCCCGCGCGGTGGCCAAGCTCGAAGAAGGCATCCGCACCCGGGCGCATCTCATGGCCGCGTCCCTCTTGGACGCCGGTGGTGGCGAGTTCGTCGACCTCGCTGCGGGACTGCCGATTTCGGTCATCGGGGACATCGTGGGCATACCCGACGAGCATCGGCCACGCGTGTTCGGTCTCATCGACCAGGTGCTCAAGTTAGCCGGCGTCGGCATCGCCACGCCGGAAGGTGAAGCCCTGGGGCCTTTCCTCGAGTTGTTCCAGTACGCAAGCGAATTGACCGCACAGAAGCGGGAGCATCCCGTCGACGACATCTGGAGCACCCTGTGCACGGCCGAGATCGACGACGAGTCCGGCGGGAAATCCCTGCTGCCGCAAAACGAGCTGGAAATCTTCTTCTTCATCCTCGCACTGGCCGGCAGCGACACGACGCGCAACGCGCTGTGCGACGGCATTCGCGCCTTCGTCGCCAACCCCGCACAGGCCGAGCGGTATCGCAGGGATCCCGAGGTCCGCGCGCGTGCAGTCGAGGAAGTACTGCGCTGGTCTACACCGATCATCTTCTGGGTGCGCGGCGCTCGCCGCGACGTCGTGTTGGGTGATACACCGATCAAGAAGGGCTCCCGCGTCGTCACGATGCTCCGCTCGGCCAATCGCGACGAAGACGTCTTTGACAATCCCTTCGATTTCGACATTGCGCGCCAACACAATCCACACGTGACGTTCGGCGGTGGCGGTGCACACCACTGCCTGGGTGCCATGCTCGCGCGAGCAGAGATCCGCGCCGCGTTGGACGAAATCTTGCTCAACACCGCCGATATCGGACTGAGTGAACCGACGGTCCAGCACCCGAGCATCACCTCGAACATGACTGTCTACGACTCACTTCCGATCAGCCTGTTAACTGAGAATTCATGACGCGGTATCGCGTGGTGCAGTGGACGACGGGCAACGTCGGTCAGCGCGCACTTCGGGCCGTTCTCGACCGTGACGAGTTCGAACTTGTTGGGGTGCATGCGTTTTCGTCCGACAAGGTCGGCCACGACGCTGGCCTTCTGGCCGGGATCGCGCCGGTAGGAATTTTGGCGACCGATGATGTCGACGTGCTGATCGGTACCGCACCCGACTGTGTGATCTACACCCCGCGCGTGATCGACTACGCGCTGGTGTGCCGGATGCTGCGCGCCGGCATCAACGTGGTGACCACGGGCGACTTCCTTACGGGCACTCACCATCTGCAGGAGTGGGCGGCTCTCACGGCTGCTGCCCAGCACGGGGGTTCGACGTTCCTCGGGACGGGTTTCGAGCCGGGGTTCGTCAACGTCGCGGCGGGCTTTCTGTCCGGTGCATGCCGGCGCGTGCACAGCGTGAAACTCATCGAGACGCTGGACTGCACCCAATACCCGGTGCGGCAGGCCTGGACGGTGCTCGGGTTCGCCAAGCCGGCCAAGGACCGGCTCGTCGAACTCGACCCGTTCACCACCCAATACGGCCTTGGATATTTCGAGACGCTGGACCTGGTCGCCGACATGCTCGGCATCGAGTTGGAGTCGAAGCAGGGTCTTGTCGAACATGCCCTTGCCACGCGTGACCTGGATCTAGGTTGGATCACGTTCGACAAGGGCACTGTGGCCGGACAACGTCGCACCTACCGCGGCTACCGCAATGGCCGCGTCGTCGTTGAACTGGCGATCTGCTGGACCATGAGCGACGACGCCCTGGACCCACAGTGGTCCGACCCCAAGGGATTCACAGTGGAAATCGAGGGCGAACCGCGGGTGGATGCCGTGATCCGATTTGGACCACCTCACAACTCAGACCTCTCCGCCGAACAGGACGTAATGGGCCTGCTCATGGTCGGTACCGCCATGGCCGCAGTCAACGCGATCCCTCATGTGTGTGAGGCTCCGCCGGGGGTGATCACGCCGATTGACCTACCCATCAGCGGTGCCCGCGGGGCACTCATCGACTAACCCGCCGACGAATTGCGTGGCGTGCTCACGCATTGGTTCGGTATCTAGTCGCCGTTATCCGGGGTAGCCGGAGACAATGACCAGGTTCGATGTCGTGGAGCCGTGGCGTAACCCAATCACCGCCTGGTACTCGTCGGACTCGTACCAGGCCCGCGCGAGCTTCTTCGTCGGAAACTCGATGACCACCGTGCGCGTCCAGGGCCAGCTGCCCTCGACGATTTCCACATCTTCGTCGAGGCCGACGACCCTCCCGCTGAAGTGGTCGAAGATCTCTTGGTGACTGGCAATTTCGTACTGGTGGTAGCCATCCCGGTCGTTGATCGCGATTTGCACGATGACGAACGCCTTTGCCTCGGGCATGCGCGGCCCCCTCGCTGGTTGTCGGTGCAGACAAACATATACACTGGTTGAGTGATAGTCAATGAGTTTGGCTCCATGAGTTTGCTTCGTTGAGTTGCGCTCGCCAGTTCCCCCGGCGCACGCTCTACTGGTGCCACGACCCCCGACTCAACGACAGGCGCAAGCCGAACTGACCAGGCGCACGCTTCTCGAAGCCGCCGTCGAGCACTTCTCCGCACGTCATTTCGACGACGTCGCGACCAGCGACATCACCGAAACCGCGGGTGTCGCGCAGGGGCTGCTGTTCCATTACTTCCGAAACAAGCGCGGGATCTACCTCGAGGCGCTGCGCGACGCGGCTAACAGATTGAACGCCGCCATCACACCGCCGTCCAGCGACGGCTCCCCCGGCGAGCAATTTCGACGAATGTTGCGCGCCCATCTGGCCTACCTCAGCGAGCACGACGGTCTGGCCCTTCGATTGGTCCTCGGCGGGAGCGGAGGCGACCCCGAAGCGTGGCAAATCTTTGATCAATCACGTTGGCAGACCATCGAATGGACCTGCCAACTACTCGAACTCGACATCGCCCGCCCGGCACTGCGATTGATGCTGCGCTCCTGCGCGGGCGCTCTCGATGAAGCCACCGCCTACTGGTTGAACAACGGCCGCCCTTTCGATCCCGACGCCTTGGTCGAAGTGGTCGTCGAACTCCTCGTCACGTCGTTGCGATGCGCGGCCCAACTCGACCCGGAAATTGACGTCGGCAACGCCGTCGCGAAATTGACGGTTCGCACTGCGTGACTGCTGCCGCTAGAGCCGTCACTTGCGGTGGCGCACCCATTACCGCAGGCGTATTCTTCGGGCTTGCCAGCACACTTTGAAATCCTCCCTCCGTCTGGACAGTGGATACGCACGGAGGTAGCGGAACGCATTGTCCCCGAGTGTATTCGGCAGGCCGGGGCCTAGCCCAAACCAGACGGAATCAATGAACCAGGAGGCCGAAGCCCATGGCACCGACTGAGAATTTAAATCAGCAAAGATTTATCTTGAACAACGGCAGCGGTGAAATTCCCGCGCTCGGGTTTGGGACGTCGCTTTCCGATAACACAAAGACGGTAGCTGCCGTCAAGGCCGCGGTCGAGGTGGGGTTTCGCCACCTCGACACCGCCGAGCGGTACCGCAACGAGGCGCTGGTCGGCGTGGCGCTCAAAGAGTTGTTCGCCGAGAAAAAGGTCCGCCGCGAGGAACTGTTCGTGACGGCAAAGCTGTGGAACAACAACCATCGACCCGAACGGGTCAAGCCCGCGCTGCAGGCCAGCCTCGACAGGCTCGGCCTAGACGCCGTCGATCTGTATCTGGTGCACACCCCGTACGCGTTCAAGCCCGGCGATGACCAAGATCCGCGCGAACCGGATGGATCTGTCGCCTATGACAAGGGAGTGACGTTAGAGGAAACGTGGGCCGCGATGGAGGCCCTTGTGGACGAGGGACTTTCTGGAGCGATAGGGCTGTCCGATATCGACGTCGAACGCACCCGAAGGATCGTCAACACGGCCCGAATCAAGCCGGCGGTCGTGGAGGTCGAGTCGCACCCGTATCACCCGCAATGGGAACTTCATGAATACGGCAAGTCGCAGGGCATCATCCTGCTGGCATTCGCTTCGCTGGGCCATGGGCTGGAACCGCGACTGCTCGACGACCCTCTCGTCGTCTCGATAGCGCAGCGTTCCGGCAAGACTCCGGCGCAGGTGCTTCTGGCCTGGGGTATTCAGCGCGGCAGCGCGGTTCTCACGGGATCCGTCACGCCCGCGCGCATCAGCGAGAACTTCGATGTCACTGCGCTTCCCGAGAGCGCGATCGAGGAGATCAGCGAGCGTCTCGAAACTCGCCACCGGTTCAATTCCGTTGCAGACACGGGAGTACCAGGATTTGCCGAGGTCCCCACGAACTAGTTGAGGGTGGCCAACGCCATCATCGAGCGTTTGAGCTAGGCGGCCTCAGCTGGGCCTTTGCCACGCGCTGGGGTCGCCGACCCGGCGCGGGCTGTAGGACCCTGCTATCCCCATGCATGCACGACATGACTAAAAGTTCGTCAAACCTGTATAAACTGACGAAAGGTATGTATGCTACTGATCAGGTGGATAAGCGGTATACACCACGATGCCCGGCACAAACGACAAAGGACTACCTATGAGCACCAAATCGCGTCGTCGCGCTCACACATCACGCATGGTTGCCGGCGCCCTCGTGCCCGGCGCCGCCGTCCCGTTCGCCGCGGCGGGCACCGCTAGGACCGCGCAGCCATGTGTTGCCGGCCTCGGCACAACCCGAGGCCTCATAGAGACGGCAAGCCAGCTCCAATGCCACGGCCACGGCCACTCGCGGAAACAAACCGCAGCCTAGTCGGTAGCGAGCGCCAAGATCTCATCATCCATGTGAGCGTGAGATCGATTGCGCCCCAAGGACTTCCAGTCGCGCCAGCGGCCAAGGTGACGCCCTAGGCCGCCAGGTCGTCGGTGGCCCCGTCGGTCCGCTTCTTGCTCCGCCAACCGCGCACGGCGGCGATAGCCGACTTCAGCCCGCGCCGACGGCCGGTCGACGGGTCCGCGCGGCCGAAACCCGGCTCCAGCTCGGCGAACATCCGCTCGCTGCGGGTCTCCGGCGCGTTGTCCGCGTCGTCGCGCAGGTACTTGTCCGGCAGCGACAGTTTGGCGATCGTGCGCCACGTCTTGGCGTACTGCACCAGGAATGGGCCTGTGGTGTAAGGCAAGTCGTACTTGTCGCAGACCTCGCGCACCCGCACCGAGATCTCATGCAGGCGGTTGCTCGGCAGATCGGGGTACAGGTGGTGCTCGATCTGGTGGCACAAATTGCCGCTCATCAATCGCATCGTGGGCCCGGCGTCGAAGTTGGCACTGCCCAGCATCTGGCGCAGGTACCACTGGCCCTTGGTTTCACCGATCATGTCGGTTTTGGTGAATTTCTCTGCGCCGTCGGGGAAATGCCCACAGAAGATGACGGCGTTGGACCACACATTGCGGATCACGTTGGCCGTGGCGTTGGCCTTCAACGTGGAGCTGTACGTCGCACCGGGCGACAGCGAGGTCAACACCGGGAACGCGACATAGTCTTTGAGCAGCTGCCGGCTGACCTTGGCGCCGGCCTCGCGCATCCGGATCTGGAAATCGTCACGACCGATCCGCTTCTTGATGAACTTACCGATCTCGAGGTGCTGCAATGCAACTCCCCATTCGAAACCCATCATCAGGATCGTATTGAGCAGCAAGTTGAAGGCGTTGTGACGCTTCCACCGCCGGTCCCGGGTAACCCGCAACAAGCCGAAGCCGACGTCGTCGTCCATGCCGACGATGTTGGTGTACTTGTGGTGCACGAAGTTATGCGTATACCGCCAGTGCTTGGCCGGCCCGACGTTATCCCACTCCCAGCTCGAGGAGTGAATCTCCGGGTCGTTCATCCAGTCCCACTGGCCGTGCATGACGTTGTGGCCGATCTCCATGTTCTCGATGATCTTGGCCACGCCCAAGGTCACGGTGCCCGCCCACCACGCCGAACGCCGTGAACTGGCGGCCAGCAGCAGCCGGCCGGTTACCTCCAGCGCGCGTTGTGCCGCGATAGTGCGGTGGATGTAGCGGGCGTCGCGGTCGCCTCGAGAGTCTTCGATGTCCTGACGAATCGCATCCAGCTCAACAGCGAGGTTCTCGATGTCCGTGTCAGTCAGATTTGCGAATACGTCAACGTCGGTGATCGCCATAGTCTTCATCTCCCCTGGGTGATTGCCGTCGTACCTACGCTATCGTAACCTACGACTACGTAGGTTACCTGTGGGTAACCTATTAATTTTTGGTATACGGTTACCCGACCCGCCGACAGGCAGGCTTCATGGAATGGATAGCGCGACCTGCACAGATCGCCGCCGGAGCGTAGCGGGGTTCAGGCCACCAGTTCGCCGTCGCCGCGAGTTGTCGCCCGTCCCGCGGCGATGGCGCTCGTGAGGCCTCGCCGCCGGCCGGTTGCCGGATCAGTGCCGATGCACCCCGGCTCCAGGCCGTCGAACATTCGCTCGCTGCGGGTTTCCGGGGCGTTGTCGACGGTATCGCGCAGGTACTTGTTCGGCAGCGAGAGCTTGGCGACGGTCCGCCACGCCTTGCCGTACTGCATCGGGAAGGAACCCGTCGTGTAGGGCAGGTCATATTTGTCGCAGACCTCGCGCACCCGCGCCGCGACTTCGACCAGCCGGTTACTCGGCAGGTCGGGATACAGGTGGTGCTCAATCTGGTAACACAGGTTGCCGCACATAAACCGCAGCGCGGGACCGGCGTTGAAGTTGGCACTACCAAGCATCTGCCGCAGGTACCACCGGCCCTTCGGCTCGCCGACCATGTCGGTTTCGGTGAACTTCTCGGCGCCGTCGGGGAAATGCCCACAGAAAACGACGGCGTTGACCCACACATTGCGGAGCGCATTGGCCATCGCGTTGGCCTTCAACGTGGAGGCGTAGGTGGCGCCCGGCGACAGTGCGGTGAGCGCCGGAAACGCGACGTAGTCCTTGAGCGCCTGCCGACCGGCTTTGCCGGAGAACTCCCGCAGTCGGACCAGGGCGCCCTCACGGTCCGAGTGACCTTTGAAGAAACTGCGAAGCTTTAAGTGTCGCAACGCAATTCCCCACTCGAAACCGAGCATGAGCACCGTGTTGATGAGCACATTGAAAATGTGCGGCCACTTCCAGCGCTGGTCCCGGGTGACCCGCAGCAAACCGAAGCCGAGATCGTGGTCGACTCCAAAGACGTTGGTGTACTTGTGATGCACGACATTGTGGGTGTATCGCCAGTGTTTGGACGTGGGGGCCATGTCCCACTCCCAGGTCGAGGAGTGAATCTCCGGGTCGTTCATCCAGTCCCACTGGCCGTGCATGACGTTATGGCCGATCTCCATATTCTCGATGATCTTGGAGGCGGCCAGCGTTGCGGTGCCCGCCCACCATGCCCAACGCCGCGAACCCGCGGCCAGCAGCAGCCGACCGGCGACCTCCACCGCGCGTTGTGCCGCGATGGTGCGTCGGATATAGAGGGCGTCCCGCGCGCCGCGTGAGTCCTCGACGTCCTGGCGGATGGCGTCCAGCTCAACGCCCAAGTTGTCGACTTCGGCGTCCGTCAGATGCGCGAATGTGTCGACGTTGGTGATCGCCATCGTCGTTCAGCTCCCTGCGGTTGTTGTGTGGTCGTCGACCTAACGCTATCGTACCTACGATGCCGTAGGTTACCTGCGAGTAGACACTAGATGTCGAGCACACAATCACCTGATGCGGCCGACACACACGTCTGAACCCGGGTGCCCGGGTCGTGTTCCTGACCGCTTCGCAAATCGCGGACGTGGCCTTCCACCAAGCTGACCACGCACGACTGGCAGATACCCATCCGGCAGCCGAATGGCATTTGTACACCGGCACTTTCACCGGCATCCATCAACGACGTCGCGGCATCGGCGGCAACGGCGCGCCCGCTTCGGACGAACGTGACCGTTCCGCCGGCTCCGGCCGGTGCGGCCTTGGACACCGCGAATCGCTCCAGGTGCAGCCGGTCGCCGATGGCCGCCGCCGACCAGACCTTCTCCGCCTGGGCAAGCATGCCCTCCGGCCCGCAGGCCCAGGTCTGACGTTCGCGCCAGTCCGGAACCTCCTCGTCGAGCCGGGTGAGGTCGAGCCGGCCCTGCCTGCGGGTCTCGCGCACCTGTAAGCGGTAGCCGGGGTGGACAGCAGCCAGCGCGGTCAACTCGGTGCCGAACATCACATCCGATCCGGTGGGCGCCGAGTGCACGTGCGCGACGTCATGGATTTGCTTGCGCCGCACCAACGTTCGCAACATCGACATCACCGGCGTGATCCCCGATCCCGCGGTCAGGAATAGAATCGAACCCGGCGCCGGGTCGGGCAGGACGAAGTTGCCCTGGGGCGCGGCAAGCCGAACGATCGTCCCCGGCTCGACACCGGCCACCAGGTGTGTGGACAGGAAGCCCTCCGGCATCGCCTTGACGCTGATGGTCACCTTGCGCTCGGGACCGGACCCGGAACGTGCGACCGGGCTCGAGGTCAGCGAATAGGACCGCCAGCGCCACCGCCCGTCGACCAACAGCCCGATCCCGATGTACTGGCCCGGCTGGTAGTCGAAGCTAAAACCCCAGCCCGGTTTGATCACCAGGGTCGCCGAGTCTTCCGTCTCGCGGTGGACCTCAAGGATGCGGCCCCGCAATTCCCGCGCTGACCACAGCGGGTTAGCCAGATGCAGGTAGTCGTCCGGCAGTAGCGGCGTCGTGATGCGCGCGGCTAACTTGCGCAGCGTATGCCAGCCGGGATGCCTGTCCGCCCCGACGACGGTAGGCCGCCTGGTGTCGACGACATTGGCGGTAATCGCCGAGTTTTTGTTGCCCATAGGAAGCTCCTGCCCGGAAGGTTTCAAGGCCTCCACTAAAAGCTACGGTACCGTAACCTACGGCACCGTATCCAGGCTCAACGGCCAGGATCGTGTCACATCTGGCGCACGATTACCGAGCTAGAGCAGGTCAAGCAGGAATGACAGCTCCTGGGTGGCGTACCAGGCCAGATCATGATCCTGAGCGTCGCCGACCACCAGGTCGGCGTCCTCGTCACCCAGGTCGGCGGCGTCGATGACCTCGATCGCCCTGGCGACGGCCGCCTCTGCGCCGGCGTTGTCGACGTACGCGGCGAGGACCTGGTCGATGTCGACCGGGGCGCCGAGTCTGACGACGGCGTCGTCAAGATCGGGACGGCACGTGACCCGGTCGACCTCGGCCACCAGCACCGCGCGCCGCAGCGGCTGGGCGCCATCCGCTCCTTCAGCTCCTTCAGCTTCTGAGGCCGCCAGCAGGCGCAACGAAGCCAGGGCCGCCTCACGCAGCGCGACCTCGGCCAGCTCGTCGTCATCGCCCTGCGCGTAGGCCTCGCACAACGTCGGCGTCACGGCAAACGCGGTGCCGTTGACGGGCCACAACGAGCCGTCGGCGACCAGCTGCTGCAGCATCGCCAGGGTGGCCGGGATGTAGACCTGCGTCATAGCAGGGTGGCCACGTGGTCGTCGACGTACCTCGACAGCTCACGCGGCGGGCGCTGGTAGTCATCCGCGGGGATCGGGCGTCTGGGCAGTTTGATCTTGGGCATTTCCACTTTGCGGTATTCGATCGTGGACAGCAGGTGGGCCATCATGTTGAGCCGCGCGTGCTTCTTGATATCGGATTCCACTACATACCACGGGCTTTCCGGGGTATCGGTGTGCACCATCATCTCGTCTTTTGCGCGGGAATAGTCCTCCCACCGATACACCGATTCGAGGTCCATCGTGGACAGTTTCCATTGCCGGACAGGGTCGTTCAGTCGCGCTTTGAACCGGCGCAGCTGTTCGGCCTCGGAGACCGAAAACCAATACTTACGAAGCAGAATCCCGTCATCGATCAACATCTCCTCGAAGATCGGCGTCTGCCGCAAAAACAAGACATGCTCTTGCGGTGTACAGAATCCCATAACTTTCTCGATGCCGGCCCGGTTGTACCACGACCGATCGAAGAGCACGATCTCACCCGGGGAAGGCAGATGGGCGATATAGCGCTGGTAGTACCACTGTCCGCGTTCCCGATCGGTCGGCGCCGGCAATGCGGCGATGCGCGCCACCCGCGGGTTGAGGTATTCGGTGATCCTTTTGATGGCGCCGCCTTTGCCCGCTCCGTCGCGGCCCTCGAACACGACCATCAGACGCGCCCCGGAATGCCGCACCCACTCCTGTAGGTTCACGAATTCCGTCTGTAGCCGGAATAATTCGGCTTCGTAGACGGGGCCCGAAATCGTGGGTACGGCCGGCGTAGTCGATTTCTTTTTCTCCGCCTTCGCCGACGCGCCCTTGCTTGTCGCGGTGCTCACAGCATCGAATGGTATATCGATACACCGGCTTTCACCCCCGTCCACCTACCGGGAAGCCTCCAGAAGTTCCTCAAGCGATTGGCTTAGCAGATCCGGTAGCAGCTCGACGTCGCTCATCGCATCGCGGTCGGCGTTGATTCCGAAATAAAGCATGCCGTTGTAGGACGTCACACTGATCGCCAGCGCCTGATTGTGCAGCAGCGGCGGCACGGCGTAGGTCTCCAGCAGTTTGGTGCCCGCGATGTACATCTGCGACTGCGCCCCGGGGGCATTTGTGATCAACAGGTTGAATGTGCGCTTGGAAAAACTCGGGAAGCTGGTAGCCACCCGGATACCCATGGCGTGCAGGGTGGGTGGCGCAAAACCCGACAGGGTGACGATGGTCCTGGCGTCGACCAGACTGCCGGCGGTCGGATTCGATTCTGTGGCATGCGCGATCTGCGACAGCCGCACCACTGCGTTGGCCTCCCCCACCGGCAGGTCGACGAGGAACGGGGTGACCTGGCTCATCATCTGACCGGGGCCGGTTGTATCGATTTGGTCATCGGCGTACACCGCGAGCGGCGCCATCGCCCGAACCGTCGCGGTCGGTGAGACCGGTTCCCCGCGGGACAGCAGCCAGTTGCTCAGCGCACCGGTCACCACGGCCAGCACCACATCGTTGATGTCGCAGTCGTAACGGGCCCGCAAGGTTCGGTAGTCCTCGAGGCTGCCACGGGCGACCGTGAACCGACGATGGCGCGACACGGTGGCATTGAGCGGGCTGCTGGGCGCGGTGCCCCGCGCCACGGTGCGCGCGATATCGAGGACGCGCCGGCCGGTATCGAGCAGTTCGCCGTGGTTTGTCACCAACCCCGCCATCGCGGACCCGACGGCCTGCAGCTGCGTCCCCGGCCCCATGAACCAGTCGTTGAACGCTCCCAGCAGCAGCCGGGTGCTGCCGGGATCGCGTTCCGGTATCCAGATGTCTTCGGGGAACGGCGGCGGACGCTGCGTCCGGTCGGCGATGACGTGGTTGATTTCCAGCGCAGTCATCCCGTTGATCAGCGCCTGGTGCGACTTCGTATACAGGGCGACACGGTTTTTCGACAAGCCCTCGACGAGGTACATCTCCCACAGCGGCCGCGACTTGTCCAGCGGCCGGGCGGCCAGCCGCGAGACCAGCTCGTGCAGTTGCTCGTCGCTGCCCGGCGAGGGCAACGCCGACCGCCGCACGTGATAGGTGATGTCGAAGTCGTTGTCGTCGATCCACACCGGCCTGGCCATGCCGATCTTGACTTCGCGGACCTTCTGCCGATAGCGCGGTATCTGTGGCAGCCTCTGTTCGACGGTGGCCAGCAGTGTCTCGTAGCTCAACCCGGCGCGGGGGCGGCGCAGGATCGACAGCGATCCGACGTACATCGGGGTGGCGGTGTTCTCCAGCCGATAAAAGGACGCATCCGATGGGGACAACCGGGTCACCATTATCAGCCTTGTCCTCCTTCTCGATCCGTCTCGCCCACGGTAATCGTCCGGTGGGGCGGTGCACGGCCCGGGTACGCGTGAGCTCGAGTTATGTCATGATGACCGATGTCTGCCACTCTCCAGCAGGCTCCCCGTTCGAATCGGACGAGTTCCAGTGTGAGTTGGAGAGTGCGCGTTGACCATTAGCTCTGACGTCAGCCCATCCGGCCGCGACACGTTCGCCGTGCTGCCCGTCGTCGACTACGAGCCACCGGCACAGGAAGTGCCGAGATCCGTCGCGCAGCGCCGGCAATCATCCCAGGCAAGGATGCCGCGCCGGACCGCGCACGCGCCGCGCCGCCCGTACACCGGGCAACCCAAGCCGCCTGGAGCCATGTCCGCGCCGATGCGCCAGGCGGCGGTTTTCGCCGACGCCGCGCTGCGCCGAGTGCTGGAGGTCATCGACCGCCGCCGTTCGCCCGCCCAGCTGCGACCCATGCTGGCGCCCGGCCTGCTCGATTCCGTGCTCTCGGTCGGCCGGGCGGGCGCCGGACACCCGGCCGGTCCGCAGGGCGCCGCGGTGCTGCGCCGGATGCGGCTACAACCGGCCGGCCACCGCGACCCCGAGACCGCGGCCGAGGTGTTCGGCACCTACAGCCGCGGGGACCGGATCCACGCGATCGCCTGTCGCGTGGAACAGGTGCACGCCGGCGACCGACGCCAGTGGCTGGTGGTGGCCCTGCACATCGGTTGACGGCCGTGCTCTGGCTAACCGCACCGGCGGCGTTAATGTTGGCGGATGGAAGGAAACACAGTCAGCGTCGAGCGGGTCATCAAGGCTCCGCCGGGCAAGATCTTCGCGCTGCTGGCCGATGCCGGCAACCACGCCAGCTTCGACGGTTCGGAGTCGGTGAACCGCGCTTCGCAGAAATCGGTCCCGCTTTCGATGGGGTCGACATTCGGGATGGCGATGCGGGGCCGCAAAGAGACGCTCTTCATCCCGTACCGCACCACCAATACCGTCATCGAGTACGAAAAGGACCGCCGCATCGCATGGAAGACGACCGCGATGGGCGGTCTGATGGGCGGCCGGATCTGGCGTTACGAGCTGAGCCCGGCCGACGGCGGCACGCTGGTACGCGAAACGTGGGACGTGTCCCAAGACAAGCAGAAGACGATGATCACCCGCGGTTCGATGCCGGCGCAGACCGAGCAGGGCATCCGCGCCACCCTGGTCCGGATCGCCAGGCTCCTCGAGGTTTAGCGCCGGCCGGCCGGCTTGGGCGTATGCCGGCGCGGCAGCGGTAGCAGCATCGGCACATCGCGCCGGTAATCGCGGTACTCCTCGCCCAGCGCCGCTACCAGGTCGCGCTCTTCCAGCTGCGTGGCGATCAGGATGTAGCCCGTCGTGCCGATCGAGAAGAGCAGGTGTCCGGCGGTCATGGTGGGCGAAGCCCAGAAGGCGATGACGAAACCGAGCATGAGCGGGTGGCGCACCAGCCGGTAGAACGATCGAACGTGAAAAGCTAGGTGGGTGTAGGCCTTTCCGTGCCAGGCCAGATACACCTGTCGAAGGCCGAACAGGTCGAAGTGGCTGATCATGAAGGTTGAGGCGAACGCGATTGCCCAGCCGAGCCAGAACACCACCCACAACGCCAGGCGGCCCGCGGGCGCGCTGACGTCCCAGATGACGGCCGGCATCGTTCGCCATTGCCAGAACAGCAATACGAGCACAGCACTTGACAGCGCGACGTAGGTGCTCCGCTCAATCGGCGAGGGCACAAATCGGGTCCACCACCTTTTGAATGCCGGCCGAGCCATGACACTGTGCTGGACGGCGAACAGGGCGAGCAGCAACACATTGACAGCGAACGCCTCGACGATCGATGCGGTGATCCCGTGATCGACCGTTCGAGGCACCACGATGTTGCCCACGAAACCAATTGCATACAAGAAGGACGCAACGAATAACAGGTAGCACGCGGCGCCGTAGGCAATCGTCAAGAATCGACGACTCATGAGCCGATTGTCCGCCCGATCGGTTCGCTAGGAAATGGGCGGTTGCCTCATTTTTTGGCGGACGGGTTAGCGCCGCTTCATCGATCTCGGCGGCTTGACACCGCGACCTTGCCGACGGGCCGCTTCGCGCCGCTCGCGCCGACTCGCACCGTCGGGCACCCCGGCCGGCGTCTTCTGCGCACCATCGCCGTTGCGTTGCAACTGCGCCGAGCCGTCTTCCGACGGGCCGGAATACGTCAGCGCGGGTGCCGCGTTGTCAATCCCCTTGGCGCGCAACGTGCTTGGAGCTTCTTCACGCACGGCCGTGCCCGCCTCCGCCGGCTCATCTTGCTGCCCGGCGGCCGCTGCGGCCGCTGACTGCTTGGCGAATTCGGCCAGCCCTTCCGGCGCCTGAACCGGGGCCACCCGGGGCGCCGAGGCGGGCACCGCCTCCACGGTGACGTTGAACAAGAAGCCGACCGACTCCTCTTTCATGCCCTCGAGCATGGCCATGAACATGTCGTAGCCCTCGCGCTGGTACTCCACCAGCGGATCGCGCTGCGCCATGGCGCGCAGCCCGATTCCTTCCTTGAGGTAGTCCATCTCGTAGAGGTGCTCGCGCCACTTGCGGTCGATGACGTTGAGCAACACGTTGCGTTCCAGCTGGCGCATCGCGCCTTCGCCAGCGATTTCCTCGAGTTCGGCTTCCCTTGCGGCATAAGCGCGTTCGGCGTCTTTGACCAGCTCCTCCAGCAACTCGTCGCGGGTGAGCTCGTCGCGCTCGGAGTCCGCCTCCCGACGCGTCAGCGTGTCGTGGTTGATCCCCACCGGGTACAGCGTCTTGAGCGCGGTCCACAACGCGTCAAGGTCCCAATCCTCGGCGTAGCCTTCGCCGGTGGCGCCGTCCACGTAGGCGGTGACGACGTCACGGACCATGTCCAGCGCCTGGTCCTTGAGGTTCTCCCCTTCGAGGATGCGGCGGCGCTCGGCGTAGATCACCTTGCGCTGCTGGTTCATCACCTCGTCGTACTTGAGGACGTTCTTTCTGACCTCGAAGTTCTGCTGCTCGACCTGGGTCTGGGCGCTCTTGATCGCCCGGGTGACCATCTTGGCTTCGATCGGCACGTCGTCGGGCAGGTTCAGCCTCGTCAACAACGATTCCAAGGCGGCGCCATTGAACCGGCGCATGAGCTCGTCGCCCAGCGACAGGTAGAAGCGGGACTCGCCCGGGTCGCCCTGCCGGCCGGAACGACCGCGCAGCTGGTTGTCGATGCGCCGCGATTCGTGACGTTCGGTGCCCAGCACGTACAGGCCGCCGGCCTCGATCACTTCGGCGGCCTCCTCGGACGCCTCCGCCTTGACCTTGGGTAACTCCTCGTGCCAGGCCTGCTCGTACTCGTCGGCCGTCTCCACCGGATCCAGGCCGCGGGCGCGCAGCCGCAGGTCGGTCAGGAAGTCCACGTTGCCGCCCAGCACGATGTCGGTACCGCGGCCGGCCATGTTGGTGGCGACGGTGATGCCGCCGCGGCGGCCCGCCTCGGCGATGATCGCCGCCTCCTGCTCGTGGTACTTGGCGTTGAGCACGTTGTGCGGGATGCGCCTCTTCTGGAATTGGCGCGACAGGTATTCCGAGCGCTCCACGCTGGTGGTACCGATCAGGACCGGTTGCCCCTTCTCGTAGCGCTCGGCGACGTCATCGACCACCGCGATGTATTTGGCTTCCTCGGTCTTGTAGATGAGGTCGGACTGGTCCGTGCGGACCATCTCCTTGTTGGTCGGGATGCTGACCACGCCGAGCTTGTAGATCTCATGCAGCTCGGCTGCCTCGGTCTGGGCGGTACCGGTCATGCCGGAAAGCTTCTCGTAGAGCCGGAAGTAGTTCTGCAGCGTGATAGTGGCCAGCGTCTGGTTCTCGGCCTTGATCTCGACGTGCTCCTTGGCCTCGATGGCCTGGTGCATGCCCTCGTTGTAGCGGCGGCCGATCAGGACGCGACCGGTGAACTCGTCGACGATGAGCACCTCGCCGTCGCGGACGATGTAGTCCTTGTCGCGGTTGAACAGCTCCTTGGCCTTCAGCGCGTTGTTGAGGTAGCTGACCAGCGGCGAGTTGGCGGCCTCGTAGAGGTTGTCGATGCCGAGCTGGTCTTCGACGAACTCCACGCCGAGTTCGTGCACACCGACGGTGCGTTTGCGCAGGTCGACCTCGTAGTGGGTGTCCTTTTCCATCAGCGGCGCCAGCCGGGCGAACTCGAGGTACCAGTTGGAGGCGGCGTCGGCGGGGCCGGAGATGATCAGCGGGGTGCGGGCCTCGTCGATCAGGATGGAGTCCACCTCGTCGACGATGGCGAAGTTGTGCCCGCGCTGCACCAGGTCGTCGAGCGAATGCGCCATGTTGTCGCGCAGATAGTCGAAGCCGAATTCGTTGTTGGTGCCGTAGGTGATGTCGGCGTTGTAGGCCACCCGACGCTCGTCGGGAGTCATGTTCGCCAGGATCACCCCGACCTGCAGGCCCAGGAAGCGGTGCACCCGGCCCATCCACTCGCTGTCGCGTTTGGCCAGGTAGTCGTTGACGGTGACGATGTGCACACCGTTGCCGGCCAGCGCGTTGAGGTAGGCGGGCAACACACAGGTCAGGGTCTTGCCTTCACCGGTCTTCATCTCGGCGACGTTGCCCAGATGCAGGGCCGCGGCACCCATCACCTGGACGTCGAAGGGGCGCTGATCGAGCACCCGCCACGCCGCTTCGCGGGCTACCGCGAACGCCTCGGGCAGCAGGTCGTCGAGTTCTTCTGGGTTTTTCTCGTCGGCGAGCCGCCGCTTGAACTCGTCGGTCTTGGCCCGCAGCTCGGCGTCGGTCAGTTTCTCGACGTCGTCGGACAACGTGTTGACATAGTCGGCCACTTTTCTGAGGCGCTTGACCATGCGACCTTCACCAAGGCGCAGCAACTTCGACAGCACAGCTATGTCCCCTGTTGGTAGGAGTCTTCTTCTATCAGGCGACTCCCATCGTAGGTGAAGACCCCGTGAGGACCGCCGTAGCGGCGATCGCAAGCGCGGCACTGCCGGGCGCAGCGGGTCGCCGCCTCAGGACTGCGTAGCGGCGATCGCAAGCGCGGCACTGCCGGGCGCAGCGGGTCGCCGCCTCAGAACTCGTCAGGACAGTCTGATCAGGCCGTAATCGTAGGCGTGCCGTCGGTACACAACGCACGGCCGTTCGCTCTGCTTGTCGTGGAACAAGAAGAAGTCGTGCCCGACGAGCTCCATCTCGTAGAGCGCGTCGTCGACCGTCATCGGCGTGGCCGGGTGCTCCTTGGTCCGCACGATGCGTCCCGGCTCATAGTCCTGGTCCTCGAGGTGGGCATCGGTTTCTTCTCGTTTGCCGCGGTGTTTGTGCGGTTCGACCGGTTCGGTGTTGAAGGACTTCGCCGGCGGCGGGGCGCCCGCCGCGGTGGCCTCGGCCAGCGAAACGGGGGTCTTGTCGCCGTAATGGACTTTGCGGCGATCCTTGCCGCGTCGCAGCCTGCTCTCCAGCCGCACGACCGCGCACTCCAGCGCGGCATAGAAGCTGTCGGCGCACGCCTCGCCACGGACTACCGGCCCACGACCCCGCGCGGTGATCTCCACGCGCTGACAGGACTTGCGTTGGCGACGGTTGCGTTCGTGATTGAGCTCGACGTCGAACAGGTAGATGGTTCGGTCGAAGCGTTCCAGGCGGGCGAGTTTCTGCGACACATAGATGCGGAAGTGATCGGGAATCTCAACGTTGCGGCCCTTGACCACGACCTCGGCGTTGGTTGTCGCTTCCTGCGTATCGGTATCTGCCGGCGGTTGATAGAGAATCTCACCGGAATCCACTGTTAGCCTTGCCATACGGGTCAACTCGTTTCCCTTTCCACGTCGCACGCGCCATGCGTGCCGGCTTTAAAGCGCGCCGACGGGGTTGGGGCGGTTTAAGAGTAGAAACCGCGGCAGGCAGCCCGCCGGAGCAAGGTGTCGAATACTCACCCCTTCCCGCGAGCGCCGTCTCAAACCTGGAAAGTGCGACCAGTGAGCCGGACCAGTGAGTCATTGAAGCTTGTCCTCGACGTTAGCTCGTGTTCGCCTTGGGATGCCACCGATTTGTCGGACCCGTTGCGAGTTCTTCACATCTTCTTGGCAAATTCATTGGTTTTCGGTCGAGATTCCGGTGCCCTAGGCGACCGCGATCGCCAACACGGCGGCCACCCGGATTCCGACCGCGCGCAGCACCCGCACCGACTCGCGGGCCGTCGCCCCGGTGGTGACGACGTCGTCGACGACCACGACTTCAGTGCGCGGGCGCGCACCGCGCAGCAACACCCGGCCCGCGATGTTGCGCTCGCGGGCGGCGCTGCCCAGTCCCATCGAGTCGCGGGCCAGCGCCTTCATCCGCAATGCCGGGGCCACGGCCAGGTCCGGATGCCCGGGCACCGCCGCACATGCCAACCGGGCCATCGCGGTGACGGGGTCGCCGCCGCGCCGGCGCGCCGCCGAACGCCGGGTCGGGGCGGGCACGATCGTCAGCGGGGTCTCGACCAGCCCCCATGTCAGCAGCCGGTGGACCCCGACGGCCAGCGCGCACGCCAGCGGCGCGACGAGGTCGCCGCGGCCGCGCTCCTTCATCGCCAGGATTGCCCGGCGGCGGGCGCCGGCGTAGCGGCCGAGCGCGAACACGGGCACCTGTGGGTCGATGCGGGGGTTCACCACGTGCGGCTCGTCGACGGCCACGAGCAGCGCCAGGGCGCAGGCGTCACACCAGCGGGTCGACGGGGCGCCGCAGCCGCCGCATTCCAGCGGCAGGATGAGGTCGAGCACGCCTGCCAGTGTGTCGGGCGGGGCCGACACCCCGCCCGACGCTAGGCCGCCAGGTCACGCACGATGTCGGCGGCCGGACCCCTCTTCGCGGCACCGAAAGTCACACCCGCCCACAGCGCGGCGCCGTGCGGATCGCCCATCTTCAGCGCGGCCGCCCGGAGCGGGCCGGTCATCTCGTCCACTTCCCGAAAGCCCGAGATCGCGTCGCCGTCGTGCTGCCCGATGAACCGGTTGCGCAGTCCGCGCGCGTAGCGACCGGTAAACGCGCGCGTCCCGTCAGGCGTTCGCTCACCCCGGCAACACCGGCGCGGCCCCGGTCACCGCCAAGCCGGACACCGCCGACCAGCCCTGTTGGGCTTCGGCGGCCGACGCCGAGTACTGCAGGACTCCTTCTGGAGCCGCGACGTACACCGTCGACGGGCTGGCCGCGACCGTCGACACCGGGATCTGCAGACCGCGGGCCGGCGCGTCGGAATTCACCCCGTCGATGTTCACGTACGACACCGGATGCGAGGCGTCGGTGCGGGTCACGACGATGTCGTCGCCGGTTCGCCAGGACAACGAGACGACCGAATTGCCGAGCCCGAAACCCAGCCGGCGCGGGTGCGTCAGCGCGTACTGCCCGGCCGGCGTCTGCTCGACGCCGGCGAGGATCACCTCGCCACCGATCACCATCGCAGCGCGCGTTCCGTCCCGGGACAGCTGCAGGTCGGTGATCGGCCCCGGGTAGCGGCTGGCCAGGGCGACGGAATCCACCGGAATGCGTGCGGGTTGCCCCGACGCCGGTTCCTGAATCGCCCGCAGCACGTTGTTGCCGTCCACCACCACCCAAACCGCGTCGTCCAGCGACCAGCTGGGCCGCGACAGGTGTTGTCCGTCGGCGGACTGCACCGCCTCGCCGCCGAGATCGCCGATCCATAGGGACGCAGCCATATCCGGGGCGCCGCGCCGCAGCGTCACCACCGAGGCCACCTGCCGCCCGTTGCGGGACAGCGCGGCGCCGGTCTGATCCGGCATCCGTCCGAAGGCCCCGGCCACCGTGGTGATCCGCTGTCCATCCAGCGCCACCAGCGCCCCGTTCACCAAAGCATGCACACCCGCACCCGCGCCGTCGGCCACGCCCGGGTCGGTGGCGGCGACATCGGAGGTGGTCCATCCCTCGGCGAACCTGTCGTCCAGCGGTGCGCCGTCGGCGCTAATCACATACGGACCCCTGATGTCCGCCCTGGCCAGCGTCCAAATGATCTGCGCGGCAAGCAATTGCCTGCTGTGCGGATCGGTGGTGGACAGCTTTTCCAGATCGATGCGCGCACCGCCGTACCCACGCCCGATGCCATTCTTACCGCCGTCGGCGCGGGTCACCGGCCCGCGCAGCCGCAGCGGTGGAGCGAGCAGATTGCGGACCGTGTGCGCCATGTCGGGCCGCGGGCCGGCCAGCAGCTTGGAGATCAGCTCGGTGGCCAACTGGTCGTGGTCGGACACCGCGACGTAGCGCGGATCGGGAACCACCGTCTTGCCGGTCGGATCGGCGAAGTACAGGGTGTTGCGTTTGTAGGTCGCCTGAAACTGCTGCCAGTCCAGGAAGACCCCGTTGGGCAGGCGGTCGATGCGCCAGCCGCCGGACGTCTTGACCAACTCGATCGGGCCCGGGTCCGGCAACACACCCTCGGCGGTTTCGAACACACCCACATCGGACAGCGAGCCCAACATGTCCGCCCGCATGCTCGCCGAAACCCGTTCGGCGGCACGGGTTTCGACGAACACCACATGGTCGATCAGCAATGCGCTACCGGCATCGTCCCATGAGTTGGACGCCGACTGGGTGAGGAACTGCCGCGCGGCCAGGTGCCGATTCGCGGGATCGGCTGTGGCCTTGAGGAATTCGCGCAGCAGCACGTCGGGATCCATGCCCGGGGTCGGCTTGGGCAGGTTCGACGGCGCCGGTCGCTCGACGGTGCCGATGGCTTGGGGCGCCGACCAGCTGGGCACTCCGGCACAGCCGGCCAGCGACACCACCAGCGACACCAGCCCGCAGAACGCGAGCAGACGCGCCATCACCCGCTCCACTCGGCATGCTCGCGCTGGCGCTGACGTTCTGTGCGTTCCGGCGCGGCCTGCGGCGTCTCCGGAATCGGTTTCATCGGCAGCGGGCTGGTGGTGACCTTGTGGCCACGAACCAGGGGAAGCGTCAGCCTGAAGCAGGCACCCTGGCCGGGCTCACCCCATGCCTCGAGCCGGCCCTGGTGCAGCCGCGCGTCCTCGACGCTGATCGCCAGACCCAGCCCGGTGCCGCCGGATCGCCGCACCCGCGATGGGTCCGAGCGCCAGAACCGGCTGAACACCAGCTTCTCCTCGCCGGGCCGCAGCCCCACCCCGTAGTCGCGGACGGTGACCGCGACGGTGTCTTCGTCGACGCCCATCCGGATCCGCACCGGTTTGTGCTCGGCGTGGTCGATCGCGTTGGCGATCAGGTTGCGCAGGATCCGCTCGACCCGGCGCGCATCGACCTCGGCGATCACCTCTGCGTCGGGCATGTCCATCGCCAGCTCGACACCGGCCTCTTCGGCCAGGTGGCCGACGTCGCCCAGTGCGGCCTGCACCGTGGTGCGCAGGTCGACCGCCTCGACGGACAGCTCGGCCACACCGGCGTCGTGCCGGGAGATCTCCAGCAGGTCGGACAGCAGCGACTCGAAGCGGTCCAGCTCGTTGACCATCAGCTCGCTGGACCGCCGCAGCGCGGGGTCGAGGTCGGCGCTGTGGTCGTAGATCAGGTCCGCGGCCATCCGCACCGTGGTCAGCGGTGTGCGGAGTTCGTGGCTGACGTCGGAGGTGAAACGCCGCTGCAGGTTGCCGAACTCCTCGAGCTGGGTGATCTGCCGGGACAGGCTCTCGGCCATGTCGTTGAACGACTCGGCGAGCCGGGCCATGTCGTCCTCGCCGCGCACCGGCATTCGTTCGGACAGATGCCCCTCGGCGAAGCGTTCGGCGATCCGCGACGCCTGCCGCACCGGCACCACCACCTGGCGGGACACCAGCAGCGCGATCCCGGCGAGCAGCACCAGCAACACCGCGCCGCCGGTGATCATCGTGCCGCGCACCAGCGTGATCGTGGCCTGCTCGTTCTTCAACGGGAAGATCAGGTACAGCTCCAGGTTGGCCACCTGCGACGACGTCGGCGTGCCGACGATCAGCGCCGGGCCCGAAAAGCCGTCGGTGTGCACCGTGGCGTACTGGTAGGCGGCCTGGCCGGCCTTGACGAAGCCCCGCAGGGCGCCGGGCACCTGGTCGACGGGTCCGGCCGTGCTCGCGGCGCGGGGGCCGTCGCCCGGCACGATCAGCACCGCATCGAACGCGCCGGCCAGCCCGGCGCCCGACGCCGTGTCGGTTTTCGAAGTCAACGTGTTGCGGGCCAGCTGAAGGCTGCTGTCCAGCGAGCGTGTCTCCTCGCCGTTGACGATGCCACCGACGGTGGTGCGCGCCCGCTCGATCTGCTCGGTGGCGGCCCTCACCTTGACGTCAAGCACACGGTTGGTGACCTGGCTGGTCAGCACGAAGCCGAGCGCCAAGATCACCGCCAACGACAGTCCGAGGGTCAGCGCCACGACGCGCAGCTGCAGCGATCGGCGCCAGGCAACCGTAACGACTCGACTCAACGCACCCATGCCACGCGCCATGGGCCCCGAGCGTCCCCAGCGACTCCGCGTGCGTTGCCGCGAGGCCCAGATCAATGGCGCCACTCTCCCCCGCAAGCGGGCGGTACCCCCTCACCAGCGCGACGATGTCCCCGGCAAGCGGGAGGTGCCCCCACCGCATCGTCGCCGCGGCGAATCACGGAGGTCCGGCCTTGTATCCCACTCCTCGAACGGTCAACACCACGGTCGGGTTCTCAGGGTCTTTCTCGACCTTGGCCCGCAGGCGCTGGACGTGCACGTTCACCAGGCGCGTATCCGCCGGGTGCCGATACCCCCACACCTGTTCGAGCAGCACATCACGAGTAAACACCTGCCGTGGTTTGCGTGCCAGCGCAACCAGGAGGTCGAATTCCAGCGGTGTGAGGAAGATCTGCTCGCCGTTGCGGGTGACCTTGTGCGCCGGCACGTCGATCTCGACGTCGGCGATGGACAGCATCTCGGCGGGCTCGTCATCGTTGCGCCGCAGCCGCGCCCGCACCCGAGCGACCAGCTCCTTGGGCTTGAACGGCTTCATGATGTAGTCGTCGGCGCCCGACTCCAGGCCGAGCACCACGTCCACGGTGTCGGTCTTGGCGGTGAGCATCACGATCGGAACGCCCGAGTCGGCGCGCAGCACCCGGCACACGTCGATGCCGTTCATGCCGGGCAGCATCAAGTCCAGCAGCACCAAGTCGGGCCGCAACTCGCGCACCGCGGTCAGGGCCTGAGTGCCGTCGCCGATGACCGCGGTATCAAAGCCCTCCCCACGCAGCACGATGGTCAGCATCTCTGCCAGCGAAGCGTCGTCATCGACGACCAGGATCCTTTGCCTCATGCAGTCCATGGTGTCACCAGATCGGGACAAATCTGGCGCACCACACGGGCGTTTCTTGCTTGATAAGGGCAAATAGTTCCCAAATCGTTTCTATTCGGTCACCAAAGACGCGGCCAACCGGCCCGGATCGACGTCCGCGTCGACGACCAGCCATCGGCCGCCCCAGCCCGCGGCGGCCAACCCGGAGTACACCGCGCCGGTGCGCTGCTGGAGCTCGTCGTCACGCTCGTAGCTGTCCCGCTCCCGGCCCGGCTCGGATTGGGCCCGGTGCCGGGCCCGCTGCGCGGCGAGCTCGGCGGACACCGCGAGCAGCACCTGCCAGTCGGGCGGGGGCAACCGCAGCCGCTGGTATTCGAGCCCCTGCACCCAGGCCACCGCCTCCCCGGCGGAGTCCTCGCGCAGCCGCGCGGCGCTGTAGGCCGCATTGGAGGCAACGTAACGATCCAGGATCACCACGTCGAACTCGCGGCGCAGCCCCTCGATTTCGTCCACCGCCCCGGCGCGGTCGAGCGCGAACAGCATCGCCATCGCATACACCGACGACGCGAGGTCGCCGTGCTCACCGCGCAGAGCCTCGGCCGCGACGTCCGCGGTCACCGATCGCCCGTATCGCGGGAAGGCCAGCGTCGCCACCGACATCCCGGAGGTTTCGAAGGCCTTACGCAGGCCCTCGGACAACGTCCGCTTGCCGGCGCCGTCGACCCCTTCGATCGCGATCAGCACGGCGCGAGCCCGGGCTCAGTAGCGGTAGTGGTCCGGCTTGTAGGGGCCCTCGACGTCGATGCCGAGGTATTCGGCCTGGTCCTTGGTCAGCTTGGTCAGCGTGCCGCCCAGCGCCTCGACGTGGATGCGGGCCACCTTCTCATCGAGGTGCTTGGGCAGCCGGTACACCTCGTTGTCGTACTCGTCATTCTTGGTCCACAGCTCGATCTGGGCGATCGTCTGGTTGGCGAAGCTGTTGCTCATCACGAACGACGGGTGCCCGGTGGCATTGCCCAGGTTCAGCAGCCGGCCCTCGGATAACACGATGATCGACTTGCCGCTGTCTTTGAACGTCCACAGGTCGACCTGCGGCTTGATGTTCAGCCTCGACGCACCCGAGCGCTCCAGCGCGGCCATGTCGATCTCGTTGTCGAAGTGACCGATGTTGCCCAGGATGGCGTGGTCCTTCATGGCCTTCATGTGGTCCAGCGAGATGATGTCCTTGTTGCCGGTCGAGGTCACGACGATGTCCGCGTCGCCGATGGCCTGCTCGACCGTCACCACGTCGAAGCCCTCCATCAGCGCCTGCAGCGCGTTGATGGGGTCGATCTCGGTGACGACGACCCGCGCCCCCTGGCCCTTCACCGCCTCCGCGCAGCCCTTGCCGACGTCGCCGTAGCCGCAGATGAGGACCTTCTTGCCGCCGATCAGCGCGTCGGTGCCGCGGTTGATGCCGTCGATCAGCGAATGCCGGGTGCCGTACTTGTTGTCGAACTTGGACTTGGTCACCGAGTCGTTGACGTTGATCGCCGGGAAGGCCAGATCTCCGGCCGCGGCGAACTGGTAGAGCCGCAGCACGCCGGTGGTGGTCTCCTCGGTCACGCCCTTGACCGACTCGGCGATCTTGGTCCACTTGGTCTTGTCGGTCTCGAAGCGGCTGCGCAGGACGCTCAAGAAGACCTTCCACTCCGCGGAGTCGTCGTCCTCGGCGGGCGGCACCACGCCGGCCTTTTCGTACTGGCTGCCGCGCAGCACCATCATGGTGGCGTCGCCGCCGTCGTCGAGGATCATGTTGGCCGGCTTGTCGGCGTCGGGCCAGGTCAGCATCTGCTCGGCGGCCCACCAGTACTCCTCGAGCGACTCGCCCTTCCAGGCGAACACCGGGACGCCCTTGGGCTCCTCGGGGGTGCCGTGCTTGCCGACGACGATGGCCGCGGCCGCGTGGTCCTGGGTGGAGAAGATGTTGCACGACGCCCAGCGGACCTCGGCGCCCAGCTCCGTCAGGGTCTCGATCAGCACCGCGGTCTGCACGGTCATGTGCAGCGAGCCCGAAATGCGGGCCCCCTTCAGCGGTTGCACCTCGGCGTACTCGCGGCGCAGCGACATCAGGCCGGGCATCTCGTACTCGGCCAGGTCAAGTTCTTTGCGGCCGAATTCCGCGAGCGACAGGTCGGCGACCTTGAACTCGATCCCGTTACGAACGTCGGTGGTCAGCGACTTTTCGGTCGTCGTCATGGCGTGTCTCATCCTTCTTTTGCGACTCACAGGCTCATTGGGTGGAGCAGGCTACTCAGCTTTAGTTAGCTTGGGTACGCTCTTCCGCCACTGTAGTAGGCGGTCTTAAGTGCGCCAGGTCAGGGGACGTTGATCACGCCATGACGCTCCGCGAAGGGCGTCATCAACCGGGCGAGATCGGCCGCGACGTCGTGGTCGGCCTCGGGCGGCATCGACACGTAGCTCAAGGCCAGCCGCACGATGGCGCGCGCCAACACCCCGGCGTCCTCGTCGCTGGCGGCCACCCAGCTCTGGGTCAAAGCCGAGGTGAGCCTGGCTGATGCGCGGGTGATGAGGGGCGCACTGTCGGTGGTGATGAGCTGCAGCAGATCCGGCTTGGCGACACCGGTCAGCAACGAGATCACCAACGGGTCCGCCGCCGACTCTGAGAAGAAGGAACGAAACCCCTGCAGAAACGCTGCGTAGATGTGGCCGACGTTGGCGTCCAGGTGGGCGTGGATGGTGTCGACCAGGTGATCGGCCAGGCGCAGGGCATAGCCCTGCGCCAGACCCTGCCGCGAGCCGAATTCGTTGTAGATGGTCTGCCGGCTGATGCCCGCCGCGCGGGCCACGTCGGAAAGCGTGATGGCCGACCAGTCCCGGGTCAGCAGCAGTTCCCGCATCGCGTCGAGCACCGAGTCGCGCAGCAGGACCCGCGACGCCTCCGCATAGGGCATCCGCTTCACAGGCGCGACATTAGCTGTTGAGGCGCTCAGGATCGAGCGACCTCTACCATCGCGAAGTCCGACTTTGCCGCGCCGCAGTCCGGGCAGCTCCAGTCGTCGGGGATGTCGTCCCAGCGGGTGCCGGGTTCGATGCCGTCTTCCGGCCAGCCCAGCGCCTCGTCGTACTCGAAGCCGCACTGGATGCACTGAAATAGTTTGTAGTCGCTCATTTGCTTGCTCCAATCGGTTGGAAGTCGACTTTCTCGCGCACCGCGCAGTCCGGGCAGCACCAGTCCTCGGGAATGTCCTGCCACCGTGTGCCGGCCGGAAAGCCTTCTCTGACATCACCTTTGGCCTCGTCGTAGGCGTACTCGCAGACCGGGCACTGGTACGTCGCGGTCATGCTGTGGCCTTTTCGGTGGCCCCGTGGGTGGCGAGCAGCTTTTCGCGCAGGCGGGGCGCCACGTTGACCCGGGTGATGTCGCCGTCGTAGTGGGCCAGCACCCGATGGTCCATCACCTTGCGCCACAGCGGCGGGAAGTACGTCAGCGAGATCATCGACGCATACCCGCTGGGCAGGTTGGGCGAGCCGTCCAGGCTGCGCAGCGTCTGGTATCGGCGGGTCGGGTTGGCGTGGTGATCGCTGTGCCGCTGCAGGTGGTACAGGAACAGGTTGGTGACCACGTGGTCGGAGTTCCAGCTGTGCGCCGGCGTGCAGCGTTCGTAGCGGCCGTTGGCGTTCTTTTGCCGCAGCAGCCCGTAGTGCTCCAGGTAGTTGACGGCTTCCAGCAGGCTGAAGCCGAAGACGGCCTGGATGATCACGAACGGGATCAGCGCCGGGCCGAAAACAGCGACCAGCACACCCCACAACACCACAGAGATCAGCCAGGCGTTGAGCACGTCGTTGGACAGATACGTCTTGGGATTCCACGGGCTGGCGCCCTGCCTGCGAATGCGCTGTGCCTCCAGCCGCAACGACGAGCGCAGGCTGCCAAAAACGCTGCGCGGCAAGAACTCCCAGAAGGTCTCGCCGAAACGGGCCGACGCCGGGTCCTCGGGTGTGGCGACCCGGACGTGGTGACCGCGGTTGTGCTCGATGTAGAAGTGGCCATAGCAGCTCTGCGCCAGGGTGATCTTGGACAGCCAGCGCTCCAGCGCATCCTTCTTGTGCCCCATCTCGTGAGCGGTGTTGATGCCGACGCCGCCGAGAACGCCGACCGAGAGCGCCACGCCCAGCTTGCCCGCCCAGCCCAGCGCGCCGTCATAGCCCAGCCAGCCCAGGTTCGAGGCGGTGAACAAGTAGGCGCCCATCACCACGCTGAGGTACTGAAACGGGATGTAGACGTAGGTGCAGTAGCGGTAGTACTTGTCGTTCGCCAGCCGTTCCATCACCTCGTCGGGCGGGTTTTGTCCGTCGGGCCCGAAGCGCCGGTCGAGGATCGGCAACACGATGTAGAGCAGGATCGGGCCGATCCACAGCGGCACCTGCGCGGCGGCGTGCCAGCCCAGCTGGTTCAGGCCCCAGATCAGCGGCAGCATCACGAACAGCGCCGTCGGGGCGATCAGGCCCATCAGCCACCAATGTCGCTTCTTATCCCGCCAGACGGTCGCTTCGGAAATGTCCGATCGTTGCCGGGCTCCGAGTGTGGTCATATGCCAAACCTCCTTGTAAGTCACGCCATGTATGAGGATTGACAATATCGCCCATTCTGTCTGTTGTCTAGACATAAGAGGCGATTTTGTAAACTACGCTAGCCGGGGCACCTCTTCGGCCAGCCCGGCGTTCCGGCGACCCTGCACCGAGTGCCGGTACCCGTAGCCGACGTAGATCGCCGTTCCCACCAGCAGCCACACCACGAACCGGACCCAGGTCAGCGCGGTGAGGTTCAGCATCAGCCACACACACGCGCATATCGAGGCGATCGGCAGCCACGGCACCAACGGCGCCCGGAACCCCCGCTCCAGGTCCGGCCGGGTCCGGCGCAGGACAATGACCCCGGCGGACACCAGGACGAAGGCGAACAACGTCCCGACGTTGACCATCTCCTCGAGCTTGGTGATCGGGAACACCGACGCCGTCGATGCCACCACCGCCGCGACCAGCACGGTGATCCGGACGGGGGTGCCGCGCGGACCGGTCTTGGCCAGTGGCCGCGGCAACAACCCGTCGCGCGCCATCGCGAACAGGACCCGGCACTGTCCGAGCATCAGCACCATCACCACGGTGGTCAGCCCCGCCAACGCTCCGACGGCGATGATGTCGCTGACCCAGTGGATCCCGTTGGCGCTGAATGCCGTAGCCAGGTTCGCCGGCTTGCCGCTGGAACTGGTCTTGAGCTGGGTGTAGGAAACCATGCCGGAAAGCACCACGGAGACCGCGACGTAAAGAACGGTCACGATCGCCAGCGACGTCAGGATCCCCCTCGGGACGTCGCGCTGGGGTCGCTTGGTCTCCTCGGCCATGGTCGCCACGATGTCGAACCCGATGAACGCGAAGAACACGATCGATGCCCCCGCCAACACGCCGTACCAGCCGTAGTTGCTGCTATGCGCCCCGGTCAGCAGCGACAGCACCGAATGATCGATGCCCGCGACGTCGCTCCCGGCCTCCGGGGTGGGAATGAACGGCGAGTAGTTGGAGCCCTTGATGTAGAAGGCGCCGACCACCACAACCAACACCACCACCGACACCTTGATGCCGGTGATCACCGCGGAAAACCTCGACGACAACTTGGTTCCCATGGCGACCAGGATGGCCACCAACGTCACGATCAGCAGGGCGCCCCAATCGAGCTGGATCGATCCGAGTCGGACTGTGCCACCGGCGAATCCGAACACCGTACCCAGGTAGCTCGACCAGCCTTTGGAGACGACGGCTGCGCCGATCGCCAGTTCCAGCAGGAGGTTCCAGCCGATGATCCAGGCGAGGAACTCCCCGAAGGTGGCATAGGAAAAGGTGTATGCGCTGCCCGCCACCGGCAGTGTCGAGGCGAATTCGGCGTAGCACAGCGCCGCCAGCGCGCAGGTGACCGCCGCGATCACGAACGAAACCCAGATGGCCGGGCCGGTGATATCGCCGGCGGTCGACGCGGTGACCGTGAAGATGCCGGCGCCGATCACCACCGCGACGCCGAACACCACCAGGTCCCACCAGGTGAGGTCCTTTCGCAGCCGGGTGTCCGGCTCGTCGGTGTCGGCGATCGATTGTTCGATCGACTTCGTGCGCCATCGATTGGCCATCCAGCGTCCCTTTCATCCGACTGTTGGACGCACAGTACTGGGTACCCTGCGGGGATGGCGGAGGGCAAAGAGAAGGCGAGGGACCACGCGGTAGTCATCGGGGGCAGCGTCGCGGGCCTGTGCGCGGCGCGGGTGTTGTCTGATTTCTACGCGGGGGTGACCGTCTACGAGCGCGACGAGCTGCCGGGCACGCCGGCAAACCGCGCGACGGTTCCGCAGGACCGGCACCTGCACCTGCTGATGGCCCGCGGGGCACTCGAATTCGACGGCCTGTTTCCTGGCCTGCTGAAGGACATGGTGGCCGCGGGCGTGCCCATGCTGGCCAACCGGCCGGACTGTATCCACCTGGGCGCCGCGGGCCATGTGCTGGGCACCGGCCGCACCCTGCGCGACGAATTCACCGCTTACGTGCCCAGCCGGCCGCATCTGGAGTGGCAGCTGCGCAGGCGGGTCCGTGACATCGACAACGTCGAGATCGTCCGGCATTCCGTCGCCGAGCCGCGGTTCGACCGCGCGCGGCAGCGGGTGACGGGTGTGCTTTTGGATTGCGCCGACCCCGACGGCGGCGAGCCGGAGTTCGTGCCGGCCGACCTGGTGGTCGACGCCGCGGGCCGCGGCACCCGGCTGCCGGTGTGGCTGACGCAGTGGGGATTCCAGCGCCCCGTGGAAGAAACCGTGGACATCGGCATCGGCTACGCCACCCAGCACTTCCGCATCCCGGAGGGCCTGATCGCCGAGAAGGTGGTGGTCGCCGGCGCCTCACACGACCAGTCGCTCGGGCTGGGCATGCTGGGCTACGAAGACGGCAGCTGGGTGCTGACGACGTTCGGGGTCGCCCACGCCAAGCCCCCGACGACGTTTCCCGGGATGGTTGCCCTGGCCGGCGAGCTGCTGCCGGCCCATTTCGCCGCCGCGCTGGCGTACGCCGAACCCCTCGGCGACCCGGCATTTCATGCTTTTCCGGCCACCAAGTGGCGCCGCTACGACAAGCTCGACCGCTTCCCGGGCGGAATCGTCCCGTTCGGCGACGCCGTCGCCAGCTTCAATCCCACCTTCGGGCAGGGCATGACGATGGCGTCACTGCAGGCCGGTCATCTGCAACGCGCCCTGCAGGGCCCGGACGAGCGACTGGCCGCTGAACTGAATGCGGCCACCGCGAAGACCACGATGCCGGTGTGGACGATGAACGCCGTCGCCGACGTCAGTTTCCACCACGCCGGCACCGCCGGGCCCATCCCCTGGTGGTGGCGACCGACCGGTGCGCTGTTCGATCAATTCCTCGGCGCGGCCGAAACCGAACCCGTGCTGGCCGAATGGACTTTGCGCCGGATCTCTCTTCTCGACAGCCTGTACATGGTGCCGCCGCCGCGGATCATCGGCCGTGCCGTCGCGCACAACATGCGACTGTGGCTGCGCGGGCGCCGGCGGGCCGCCGAGGACCGGCGACGGGCCGTCACACCCCTACGGTCGCCCTGAACAGCTTGGCGGGCTCGGACGCGACCAGCCGGATCGGGGCGTCGTCGGCCGGCACCCAGGCGGCCCTTCCGCGCTGCAGCGTGAGCGATCCGGACTTGCCGTGCACCGTCGCACAGCCCTCTGTACACAAAAGGACCTGCGGACCCTCGTGGCTGCACGACGCGTCGAGCTCGTGGCCGAGATACTCGCCCTGCAGCGCCAGCAGCGCGACGGCGAACTCGTCGGCCGGCGTCTCATACACCAGTCCGAACCCCTCCCGGTGGGTGTGCGCGCGCAGCCGCGCCTCGGCGGTGGGGGCGAAGTCCAGTACCCGCAGCAGCTCGGGCACGTCGACGTGCTTCGGCGTGAGGCCTCCGCGTAACACGTTGTCGGAGTTGGCCATCACCTCCAGGCCGACACCACGCAGGTAGGCGTGCAGGTTGCCGGCCGGCAGGAAGATCGCCTCGCCCGGGGCCAGGCTGATGCGATTGAGCAACAGCGCCGCCAGCACCCCGGCGTCGCCGGGATAGCGTTCGCCGAGTTCCAGCACCGTCTTGGCCTCGGCCGCAAATTCCGTCGCGCCGGAGCTGACGTACTGGATGGCGCCCTCGAGCACGGCGGGCACAAGCACGTCGATGTCGGGCTGGGGTGCGGTGATCCAGGTGGTGAACAGCGCGCGCAGACCGTCGGCGTCGGACTGGTCGCTCAACAGCTCGATGAAGGGGTCGAGGTCGGAGACGGCCAACGCCCGCAGCAGCTCGCCGGTGCGCGACGCCTGGCGAAACCCGGCCAGCGCCTCGAACGACTGCAGCGCCACCAACAACTCGGGCTTGTGCGAGGTGTCGCGGTAATTGCGGACCGGCGAGGACACCGGAATGCCCTGTTGTTCCTCCCGCAGGTAGCCCTCGAGCGCCTGCTCGGCACTGGGATGGGCCTGCAGCGACAGCGGCTCGTCGGCGGCGAGCACCTTGACCAAGAACGGCAGCACGTCACCGAACCGGGCGCGCGACACGGGGCCGAGCTGCCCCTCGGGATCGGCGACCAGCGCGTCCAGCAACGAGATTTCGCCCTTGTCCGTTTCCAGCCAGGCCGGGTCACCGGGGTGCGCGCCGAACCAGAGCTCAGCCTCGGGGTGCGCCGCCGGGACCGGGCGCCCGGTGAATTCGGCGATGGCGGTTCGCGACCCCCATGCGTACGTCCGTAACGCCCCGCGTAGCAGTTCCACTTGTCTATCTATCCCCGCCCGAGTCGCAGATAAACCGCGGCCATCTCCAGCCGAACGGCCAATACTGCCAGTTGCTGCCAGGCGGCGCCGGCACCGGTCGGTGTGCGCAAACCATCGAGCCCGGCCGGGTCGCCGGCCGCGTCCGGCGCACCGGGCGCCTCGGGCACATCCTCGGCAGCGACCACGTCGAGGCCGTCGAACCCGGCGACCCGGGCCGCCACCGCCGGCCGCTCGGCGGACAACGTGAGGGCCAGCACCAGCGGCCGCTCGGGCAGCGGTCCGTCGATCTCCTCGTCGTGAAAGAGGGCGTCCACCGAGGAAGGGGCATCGCCGAAGCCCTCCGACACGGCGTGCATCGCCACGATCGCGTCCGCCAGCCAGGTGGCGGCGACCACCCGGTGCGCGATCCGCAACAGGACCGAACTGCCATGGCGGGCCAGCGCGAGCGTCGCGGCACTGTCGCCGGCCAGCCCCACCCTGCGTCCGGACATGCGGGTGGCGATCGTCTTGGCGGGATTGGTGAACAGTTCGCGGCCGGCGCTGTTGCGCAGCGCCTCGGCGTCCAGCTCGTCGGCGAGCGCTTCCAGATCGACGCCCGGTTTGGGGTCCACGATGTGCAACACGGCCAGGCCCGCGGCCAGATACCGGCACAATCCGAACTCGTCGGGTCCCGAGATCCGCGGCGCCAGCACCGCAACGCGGCCGGCGGTGGAATCCCGCAGCGGACCCTCGAACGGTGCCACGATGACGACCCGCGCGCCGCGGCGCACCCCGGTCGCGGCCGCGGAGACCAGCGCGGGATCGCCGGGGTCGTCGCCGGCGACGATCAACACGTCGAGCGGGCCCACCCACGGCGGGGCCTCACCGACGACCGCGATCGGCTCCGAGGCCGCGCCACCGAGCGTCGCGGCCAGCATGGCGCCGGCCGTCTCGGCGGCACCGCGGCCGGCCAGCCAGGTCACGGTGCGTGGACGGTCGCCGGTGCGAAGCAAATCCAGCGCGCCTTCGTCGGCCGCGGCGGCAATGGCGCGCACCTGCGCGCCGGCCGCCGACGCGGCCCGCAGCAGGCCGCCGGCGTCGGCGGCGAGCAGGCCCTCGGTGTCTTCGAGGTCGATCGCCCGGGTGGTGTTCACGGCCCGGCCTCTGCCCCCGCCGTCTGGGCAGCGATCTCGGCGCTGACCTGTGCGACGACGGCGTCGACGTCCTCGGCACTGCGGCCCTCCACGTTGAGCCGCAGCAGCGGCTCGGTGTTGGAGCTGCGCAGGTTGAACCAGCTGCCGTCGCCCAGGTCGACCGACACCCCGTCGAGGTGATCAATGGATGCAATCCTGCTGCCGAAGGACTTCAACACCGCGTCCACGCAACCCGGCGCGTCGGCCACCGTGAAGTTGATCTCGCCCGACGATTCGTAGCGCTGGTAGTCGGCGGTCAGCTCGGACAGCGGCCTTTGCTGTTCACCGAGGGCGGCCAGCACATGCAGCGCGGCCAGCATCCCGGAATCGGCGCCCCAGAAGTCGCGGAAGTAGTAGTGCGCGGAATGTTCCCCGCCGAAAATCGCGCCGGTGTCGGCCATCAGCGCCTTGATATAGGAGTGCCCGACCCGGGAGCGCAGCGCGGTGCCGCCCCGCTCGATGACCAGTTCGGGCACCGCGCGCGATGTGATCACGTTGTGGATGATGGTGGCGCCGATCTCCCGGCCCAGCTCGCGGGCGGCCACCAGGCCGGTCACCGTTGACGGCGACACGGGCCGGCCTCCTTCGTCCACCACGAAGCACCGGTCGGCGTCGCCGTCGAAGGCCAGCCCTATATCGGCGCCGGTGTCGCGCACGTAGGCCTGCAGGTCCACCAGGTTGGCCGGGTCGAGCGGGTTGGCCTCGTGATTGGGAAACGAGCCGTCCAGCTCGAAGTACAACGGCAGCAAGGTGATCGAGTCGATCGCGCCGAACACCGTGGGCGCGGTGTGGCCGGCCATGCCGTTGCCGGCGTCCACGGCCACCCGCAGCGGGCGCAGCCCGGACGTGTTCACCAGCGAACGCAGGTACGCGCCGTAGTCGGCCAGCACATCCCGGTCGGTGATGGTTCCGGGTGGGCCGTCATACGGCGCGACTCCCGCGATCACGTCGTCGCTGATGAGGCTCAGGCCGGTGTCGGCGCCCACCGGCAAGGCAGCGGCCCGGCACAGCTTGATGCCGTTGTAGGTGGCCGGGTTGTGGCTGGCGGTGAACATCGCGCCGGGACAGTCCAGCAGGCCCGAGGCGAAATAGAGCTGATCGGTCGACGCCAAACCGATGCGGACCACGTCGGCGCCCTGGCTCGTCACCCCGGAGGCGAAGGCGGCGGCCAGGGTCGGCGAACTGTCGCGCATGTCGTGGCCGATCACCACCTGGCGCGCCCCCTCGGCGCGCATCAACGTGGCGAAGGCGGCCCCCAGATCGGTGACCAGCGGCTCGTCGATCTCTTCGCCGACCAGCCCACGCACGTCATACGCCTTGACAACGCGGTGGACAGTCGCGGCGGGCCGAGACATGCGGGACTCCTGACCACTTGGACTTGTTTCGCCTCTTCGCCGTCAGCCTATAGGCCCGCGGGAAACACCGGCAGAAACATTGCGCGAGCGTTCGGCGTTGCGCGAGACACCCTAGGCCGTGGCTAGTCGCTGGGGTCGGGCAACACCCGCAGGTGGCCGCGGCGCCGTCCGGAACGCTGCTCGGGTGACGCCAGCACACCACCGCTCGGCGCGGTGGCATGGGCTGCGGCGTGATGAATCTGCGGATCGGAGAAGCCGTTCCGGGGCAGGCTGTTGCCGTCCCCGGACGGGTACCCATCGCCGCGGCCGCCTTCGCGCACCGCATCCGCCAGGGCGACCAGATCGTCATCTTCGGGATGGGTGGGAGTGGGAAGCGGGCCGGCGTGGCGCACGAGTTCCCACCCGCGAGGTGCGGTGATCCGGCCGGCGTGGCCGACGCACAGATCCCACGAATGCGGTTCGCGCACGATAGCGAGTGGACCCACCACCGCCGTCGAGTCCAGGTAGACGAACGTCAAGGTCGCCACGGCGTAGTGCGGACACCCGGGCCGGCAACAGCGACGGGGAACGTTCACGACCGAAAGGCTATCGTGGACAAACGCCGCCGAAGCGCCGGACACGCGCAACCGTTCGACCCGCGATGTTCAACCGTTACCATCGGCGCGTGGGCGAATCGCACGGCTTCGGCCCCAACGATCGGTCGATGGGACGATCGGCTGCACACCGCGCCTCTCGACGAGGTCGAGATATGCGCGGCCCGCTGCTGCCGCCGACGGTGCCGGGATGGCGCAGCCGGGCCGAGCGGTTCGACATGGCGGTGCTGGAAGCCTACGAACCCATCGAGCGGCGCTGGCAGGATCGGGTGGCCGAACTCGACGTCGCGGTCGACGAGATCCCCCGCATCGCCCCCAAGGACCCCGACAACGTGCAATGGCCACCCGAGGTCATCGCCGACGGACCGATCGTGCTGGCCCGCCTGATCCCGGCCGGTGTCGACGTCCGCGGCAATGCCACCCGGGCGCGAATTGTCTTGTTCCGCAAGCCCGTCGAGCGACGCGCGAAGGACACAGTCGAACTTGGCGAGTTGCTGCACGAGATCCTGGTGGCTCAGGTGGCCATCTACCTGGACGTCGAGCCCTCGGTCATCGACCCAACGATCGACGACGAATAACCCCCGGTCGCGTCAGATGACGCCGCGTTTGAGGCGGCGACGCTCACGCTCGGAGAGTCCGCCCCAGATGCCGAAGCGCTCGTCATGTGCCAGGGCGTAATCCAGGCACTCGTGTCGAACCTCGCAACCCAGGCAGATTTTCTTCGCCTCGCGAGTGGAGCCGCCCTTCTCCGGAAAGAATGCCTCGGGATCCGTTTGGGCGCACAGCGCCCGGTCCTGCCATTGGTCCGCGGTTGCCGGCGGCAGGGGCTCGGGTTCGAATGCGACTGGCGCATCGGGAACCACGATCAAACGCGGCCGGGCAATTTCTGCCGGAGTCGAGCCAATTGCGGTGTGCGGTGTGCTTGCCATGACGCCCCGAAGGTGCTCGTAAGACATGCGGCGTCGCCTCCTCAGCTTGTTTTTGAAAGAGTGAAGGTTTCCCACTGTTCTGATGTACAGCCCAATTCGAACAAGTGATCGAATCTCGGTCTGCGACACCGGATACGGCCGGCCAACCGGGAAATGACACTGGTGTGATTAGACACGGATTGATCTACCTGGTCAAGCTTTTCGGCGCATTTCAATACCACCTCGTGACCAAATATCGGCGTTTCTGTTGTTTTCGCCTCGCGGCGTGTCGGTCACAACAGTCACATTAGTTTTTTACGCCCCAAGAATGGGGTCCGTTATCGCCCAGTACTGTCAGCCCTGTGAAGGTCACCGTTCTGGTCGGTGGGGTCGGCGGCGCCCGCTTCCTGCTGGGGGTCCAGCAGCTGCTCGGCCTCGGCCAGTTCGCCCCGCAGCGGGGCCCGAACGATGGCCACGAGCTAACCGCGGTCGTCAACATCGGCGACGACGCCTGGATCCACGGGCTGCGCGTCTGCCCGGATCTGGACACCTGCATGTACACCCTGGGCGGCGGCGTCGACCCGCAGCGCGGCTGGGGTCACCGCGACGAAACCTGGCACGCCAAGGAGGAATTGGCCCGCTACGGCATGCAGCCGGACTGGTTTGGGCTGGGCGACCGCGATCTGGCCACCCATCTGGTGCGTACCCAGATGCTGCGGGCCGGCTATCCGCTGTCGCAGATCACCACCGCGCTGTGCGACCGCTGGCAACCGGGCGCGCGGCTGCTGCCCGCCAGCGACGACCGGTGCGAGACGCATGTGGTGATCACCGACCCGGCCGACGACAGCCGCCGCGCGATCCACTTCCAGGAGTGGTGGGTGCGCTACCGGGCCAAGGTGCCCACGCACAGCTTCGCGTTCGTCGGCGCCGAAAAGGCCAGCGCCGCAACCGAAGCAGTGGCGGCCATCGCCGACGCCGACGTCGTCTTGCTGGCACCGTCCAACCCGGTGGTCAGCATCGGCGCCATCCTGGCCGTCCCCGGCATCCGCGGCGCGTTGCGCGCGGCCAGGGCCCCGGTCGTCGGCTACTCGCCGATCATCGGTGGAAAGCCGTTGCGTGGCATGGCCGATGAATGCCTTTCCGTGATCGGGGTCGAGTCCACCGCCGAGGCGGTGGGGCGCCACTTCGGGGCGCGGCGGGCCACCGGGATACTGGACTGCTGGCTGGTGGCCGACGGCGACCACGCCGACATCGAGGGGGTCGCGGTGCGCTCGATACCGCTGTTGATGAGCGACCCGAATGCGACGGCCGAGATGGTGAGCGCCGGGCTCGACCTCGCGGGCGTGGCGGCGTGACCGGTTCCCCGCAAGAGCATGGCACCGCCGCGACGATCGAGATCCTGCCCGTCACCGGGCTGGGAGAATTCCGGTCCGGCGATGATCTGAGTGCGGCCGTCGCGGCCGCCGCGCCCTGGCTGCGCGACGGCGACGTCGTGGTGGTGACCAGCAAGGTGGTGTCCAAGTGCGAGGGCCGACTGGTGCCCGCGCCCCAGGATCCCGATGAGCGTGATCAGCTGCGGCGCAAGCTGGTCGACGACGAGGCGGTGCGGGTGCTGGCGCGCAAGGGCCGCACCCTGATCACCGAGAACCGGCTCGGTCTGGTTCAGGCCGCGGCCGGTGTGGACGGATCCAACGTCGGCCGCGACGAATTGGCGCTGCTGCCGGTCGATCCCGACGCCAGCGCCGCCGCCCTGCGCGCCGGGCTGCGCGAGCGGCTCGGCGTCGACGTCGCCGTGGTCATCACCGACACGATGGGACGCGCCTGGCGCAACGGCCAGACCGACGCGGCGATCGGCGCCGCGGGCCTGACCGTGCTGCATAGCTATTCGGGGGCCATCGACCGATACGGCAACGAGCTGCTCGTGACCGAGGTCGCGATCGCCGACGAGATCGCCGCGGCCGCCGATCTGGTCAAGGGCAAACTGACCGCGATGCCGGTGGCCGTCGTGCGCGGGCTTGCACGTGGCCGACGACGGCTCGACGGCCCGGCAACTGCTGCGTGGCGGCGAGGACGACCTGTTCTGGCTCGGCACCGCCGAAGCCCTCGAGATGGGTCGCCGGCAGGCCCAGCTGTTGCGCCGGTCGGTGCGCCGGTTCAGCGACGAGCCGGTCGCGGCGGACCTGATCGAGGCCGCCGTCGCCGAGGCCCTCACCGCGCCGGCCCCACACCACACGCGGCCGGTGCGGTTCGTGTGGCCGCGGACCCCGGCCACCCGGACCCGGCTGCTGGACCGCATGAAAGACCAGTGGCGCCGGGACCTCGCCGGTGACGGCAGGCCCGCCGACGCGATCGAGCGCCGGGTGGCGCGCGGCCAGATCCTCTACGACGCACCCGAGGTCGTCATCCCGATGTTGGTCCTCGACGGCGCGCACAGCTATCCCGATGCGGCCCGCACCGAGGCCGAGCACACCATGTTCACGGTGGCGGTCGGGGCGGCGGTGCAGGCCCTGTTGGTCGCGTTGGCGGTGCGGGGGGTGGGCAGCTGCTGGATCGGCTCGACGATCTTTGCCGCCAACCTGGTCCGCGCCGAGCTCGAGCTGCCCCCCGACTGGGAGCCCCTGGGTGCCATCGCGATCGGCTACAGCGTCGAGCCCACCGGGCCGCGCGATCCGGCGCCGATCGCGGACCTGCTGATCAGGAAGTGAGCCGTGCAGACTTTCGCGGGCAAGGCGCCGGCATCGGCGGACAAGGTTCGCGGCGGCTACTACACGCCGGAGCCCGTCGCCCGATTCCTGGCCCGGTGGGTGCGGGCGGCCGGTCCGCGGATAGTGGAGCCGTCCTGCGGCGACGGCGCGATCCTGCGCGAGCTGGCCGCGCTCAGCGACCGGGCCCACGGTGTGGAACTCGTTGCGCAGGAGGCGGTCAAGTCGCGACGGTTCGCCCCCGTCGACGCCGAGAACCTGTTCACGTGGCTGGCCAAGACTAAGGCCGGCGGCTTCGACGGCGCCGCGGGCAACCCGCCCTACATCCGCTTCGGGAACTGGCCGTCCGACCAACGGGAACCGGCGCTGGACCTGATGAGGCGCGAGGGGCTGCGGCCGACCAGGCTGACCAACGCCTGGGTCCCGTTCGTCGTCGCGAGCACGGTTCTGGTGCGCGACGGCGGACGCGTCGGCCTGGTGCTTCCGGCCGAGCTGCTCCAAACCACCTACGCCGCCCAGTTGCGGGACTTTCTGCTGCGCCGGTTCCGTGAGATCACGCTGCTGACGTTCCAGCGCCTGGTGTTCGACGGCATCCTGCAAGAGGTGGTGTTGTTCTGCGGTGTCGTCGGGCAGGGCCCGGCCCGGATACGCACGGTCCATCTCACCGACGCCGAGGCGCTCGCGGGCTTTTACGATTGCAGGGTCGAATCCGCACCCGCGCTGCTGCACGACAACGAGAAGTGGACCAAGTATTTCCTGGACCCCGCGGCGATCCGGCTGCTGCGAACGCTCAAGGGGTCCGACGCCCTGACCCGGTTGGGCCGGATGGCCGAGGTGGACGTGGGCATCGTGACCGGCCGCAACAGCTTCTTCACCTTCACCGATGCGCAAGCCGACGCACTGGGGCTGCTTGAGCACTGCGTGCCGCTCGTCTCGCGCAGCGCCCAGCTGTCCGGCCTGGTCTACGACATCGATTGCCGCGCAAGCGATCTCGCTGCCGAGCGGCGGACCTGGCTGCTGAACGCGCCGCGCGACCCGACCGCTCCCGAGCTGGTCGCGCACATCGCCGCCGGCGAGGCCGCCGGCATCCATCGCGGCTACAAGTGCTCGCTGCGCAGGCCGTGGTTCAGCACGCCGTCGCTGTGGATCCCCGACCTCTTCATGCTGCGCCAGATCCACCGGGCGCCGCGGCTTACCGTCAACGCCGCGGCGGCAACGAGCACCGACACGGTGCATCGGCTCCGGCTCATCTCGCCGGTCGATCCCCTGGCGCTGGCCGCGGTGTTCCACAACAGCGCGACGTTCGCCTTCGCCGAGATCATGGGCCGTAGTTACGGCGGCGGGATCCTGGAGTTGGAGCCGCGGGAAGCCGAGCAGCTGCCCATTCCCCCGCCGGCCTGTCCCGACGGGGAGCTCGCCCGCGACGTCGACCTGCTGCTGAAGGCCAACGAGACCGAGAAGGCGCTCGACCTGGTGGATCGGCATGTGCTGATCGAGGGGCTCGGCTGGCCGCGCGACGTGGTGGCCGGCTGCCGATCGGCATGGGCGGCGCTGCGCGATCGCCGAACGAGGCGGGGATCCCGTTGAGCGTCAGGGACTCGGCGATCTCGATCCTCACCGACTGGCAGGCCCCCGATCCGGCGCAGGATTCGTTGCGGCACGCCGTCCTGGCCTTCGTGCAGGGCCGCGCCGATGCCTGCCGCCGCGAGTGCGTGCCGGGCCACGTCACCGCGTCGGCGCTGGTGCTCGACGACAGCGGCGGCCGGGTGCTGCTGACCTTGCACCCCCGCCTTGGCCGTTGGGTGCAACTGGGCGGGCACTGCGACGACGACGACACCGACATCGTCGGCGCGGCGCGCCGCGAGGCCATCGAGGAGTCCGGTGTCGCCGACCTGCGGATCGCGCCCGGGCTGGCGGCCGTGCACGTCCACCCCGTCGTGTGCTCACTGGGCGTGCCGACCCGGCATCTGGATCTGCAGTTCGTCGCGCACGCGCCGGCCGGCGCGCAGATCGCGATCAGCGACGAGTCAGACGACTTGCGGTGGTGGCCGGCCGACGCGTTACCCGCCGGCACCGATCATGCGCTGGCCTATCTGGTCGCCCGGGCCGTCGAGATCGACGCCAGCGCGGAAAAGTTCGAGTAAGTCGCGCGCTAACGTCGATCTCGGCGATAGCCGCGACGGATGAGTGCCTGATACGCCCGGCCGACGATTTCGTCAGGTCGATGCTCGGCGACGACCCGGATCACGACCCAGCCCAGATCGGTAAACTTCGCCAGCCGGTCGATGTCCTTGACGAATTGCCTTCGGTCGGTGCGATGTTGATCGCCGTCATACTCCACCGCGACCATGCAGTCCTCCCAGCCCATGTCGAGCACACCCACCAGACGCCAGCCGTCGTGGACCGGGATCTGCGTTGTCGGTTTCGGCAGGCCGGCGTCGACGAGAAGCAACCGCAGCCGGCTTTCCTTCGGCGATGCCGCGCCACCGTCCACCAGAGGCAGCACGCCGGCCAGCCGTCGCAGACCACGGGCGCCGCAGTATCGCTTCGCCAATACGGAGACGTCTTCGAAAGAGAAGGGCGTGGCGCGCATGAGCGCGTCAAGTCGCGCGAGCGCCTGACCCCGCGGCAGGTGACGGCCGAGGTCGAAGGCGGTGCGCGCGACCGAGGTCACCGGCAGCCGCCCGACGGTGGTCATTTCGTCGGGGCCTAGTGTTTCGTTGCGCACGATCAGTCCGCGCTGGGGCCGGGCGTTTGTCGAGACGAGTTCGATGGCCGTGTCCGAGTCAACCCAGCTGGCACCGTGCAGCGCGGACGCCGCAGCGCCCGCTATCACCGCCCGCCGGCGCGACCACAGCCAGGCACCTAGCGCCCGATCCTGAAGCGACGGCTCGTCCCACTTCGGTAGGTAGACGTCACGAAAGATTCTTCGATACCAGCGGCGTAGCTGGTAGTCGTTCAGCGCGGCGGCGGCGATCGCTTCGCTACCTATGAACACGTCCCCCATGAGCAGATGGTGGACCCGAACACCGACACATGCGCCGAGATCGACGCCAGCGCGGAAAAGCCCGAGTAGGCGTCACGGCAGCGTCGATCTCGGCGCGAGCGGCGACTCACACGTCGGACGAGTAGCGGATCCCGCCGTCGGGAATGAAGACGCCGGGCCATACCCGGGCGCCGCGCAGCAACTCGCAGCGCGCGCCGATGTCGGCGCCGTCGCCGATCACCCCGTCGCGGATCAGTGCCCGCGGACCGATGCGCACACCGAAGCCGATGATCGACCGCTCGATCACGCTGCCTGCCTCGACCTTGACGCCGTCGAAGATCACCGCGCCGTCCAGCCGGACACCGGCCCCGATCTCGGCACCCCGCCCGACGACCGTGCCGCCGATCAGCACCGCGCCGGGGGCCACCGCCGCGCCGTCGTGCACCAACTGCTCACCCCGGTGGCCGTGCAGGGCCGGCGAGGGGGCGATGCCACGCACCAGGTCCGACGATCCGCGAACGAAGTCCTCCGGTGTGCCCATGTCCCGCCAGTAGCTGGCATCGACGTAGCCGTAGATCGTGACATCGCCGTCAGAGAGCAGGGCCGGGAACACCTCGCGTTCGACCGACACCTCGCGGCCCCGCGGAATCCGGTCGATGATCCCGCGCTCGAAGACGTAGCAGCCGGCGTTGATCTGATCGGTCGGCGGATCCTCGGCCTTCTCCAAAAACGCTGTGACTCGGCCGTTTTCGGTGGGCACGCAGCCGAACGCTCGCGGGTCGCTGACCCGCACCAGGTGCAGCGTGACGTCGGCGGAGTTGGTTTGGTGGAATTCGAGCAGCTGGCCCAAGTCGGCGCCGGAGAGCACATCGCCGTTGAACACCATGACGGTGTCGTGGCGCAGCCGGTCGGCGACGTTGGCGATCCCGCCGCCGGTTCCCAGCGGATTGGTCTCGGTCACGTATTCGATCTGCAGGCCCAGCTTGGACCCGTCGCCGAACTCGGCCTCGAACACCTCGGCCCGGTACGACGTGCCCAGGATCACGTGCTCGATGCCCGCCGCGGCGATCCGCGAGAGCAGATGGGCCAGGAACGGCAGCCCGGCGGTGGGCAGCATCGGCTTGGGCGCCGACAGAGTCAGCGGCCGCAGCCGGGTGCCCTTACCACCGACCAGGACCACCGCATCGACTTGGGAGGTTGCCAACTCAGTGCCGCCCTTCCACTTAGCTACGGATTCCGTCTACGACTGCGCAGCGAATTGCGCACCATCAGGCGGGACCGCACCTCCAACGATCCCCGCAGCGTCCACCGCAGTGGGGCCCGCCACCACCCGGGATTGCGATCGGCCAGGAAAATGTAGGTGCTCTTGTGGTGGGCCGCCAGGTGGCTTGCCGGATCGTGCCCGGTGGAGTGGCCCCGGTGGTGCAGAACCTCGGCCGAGGGGACGTAGACGTTCAGCCAGCCGGCCTTGCCGAGCCGGTCACCGAGGTCGACGTCCTCCATGTACATGAAGTAGCGCTCGTCGAATCCGCCGACTCGGCTAAAGGCCGACCGGCGCACCAGCAGGCACGATCCCGACAGCCAGCCGACCGGCCGTTCGGTGGGCTCGAGCCGCTCCTGGCGGTATGCCGCGGTCCACGGGTTGCGCTTCCAGAAGGGCCCGACGACCGCATGCATGCCGCCGCGGATGAGGCTGGGCAGGTGCCGCGCCGACGGGTACACCGACCCGTCGGGGTCGCGGATGAGCGGGCCCAGCGCGCCCGCCCGCGGCCAGCGGTTGGCGGCGTTCAGCAGGGCGTCGATGCTGCCCGGACCCCACTGCACGTCCGGGTTGGCGACGATCACCCAGTCGTCCTCGTCGAGCTGTGCGACCGCGCGATTCACCGCTCTGCCATACCCGAGGTTGGCCCCGATCTCGAACAGCCGCACGTTCGGATAGCGCTCGACCGCCGCCTGCGGGGTTCCGTCGGTGGACCCGTTGTCGGCCAGCAACACGCTCACCGGGCGCTCGGTGGCCATCGACAACGAGGCCAGGAACCGCTCCAGGTGCGGGCCCGGCGAGTAGGTCACGGTCACGACCGGCAGGACGTCAGTCACGCGTTGAGGGTAACGGTCGATCGCCCGCGGCGATGCTGTCAGATGCCGCCAGCGCCGCGACAAGCGCAGGGCGCCACGGCCTTAGCGGCCGCAGCCCCGCCGCCGCGGACTCCCGGCCCCCCAGCGCCGAGTAGCTCGGCCGCGGCGCCGGCCGCGGAAATTGGTCGGTACTCACCGGCCGCACCCGTGCCGGGTCGGCGCCGCACCCTTCGAATACCGCGCGGGCTTGCTCGAAGCGGGAGACCGCGCCCTCGTTGGCGGCGTGCAGGACGGGACCGGGGACGCGATCGTCGACCACCTGCAGCAGCGCGACGGCCAGGTCACCCACGTAGGTCGGTGACCCGGTCTGGTCGTCCACCACGTCAACCGGGCCATCCCCGGCGGCCAGTCGGCGCATGACCGCCACGAAGTCCTTGCCGGTCCCGCCCGTGTAGACCCAGGCGGTGCGCACCACTATGCCGTCCGAGGCGTCCGGCAACGCCGCCAGCACGGCACGCTCGCCGGCCAGCTTGCTGCAGGCGTACACGCCCTCGGGCACCGCTTCGTCGCTGGGCTCGTAGGGATGCGGGGCGGTGAAGTCCGAGCCGAAGTCCCCGTTGAACACGAAGTCGGTCGAGACGTGAATCAACCGGGCGCCGGCGCGCGCGCAGGCTTCCGCGAGGTGTTGCGGACCGGCGGCGTTGACGGCGTATGCGCCCGCCTCGTCGCTCTCGGCGGCGTCAACGTTGGTGTATGCCGCGCAGTTGATCACCACGTCGCCGCCGCCGATGATCCGCTGGGCCGCCGCCGGGTCGGTGATGTCCCATTCCGAGGACGTGCACGCGAGCGCGTCGCGGCCCTGATCGGCCGTCAGCGCCGCCAAATGGCTGCCCAGTTGCCCGCCGGCGCCGGTGATCACGATCCTGCCTGACATGGTTCGAGTCTGGCATGGCCGAACCGCGTCCCGGCCGGGTACCGGGCACGCCGGGGTCGGCTACGCGAGAAGCGGGTGTGTCGTAAGTAGTCTAATGTGATGCTTGTGCAACGTGTGGTTCGTGTGGTTGCCACCGCTCTGACTCTCGCGATCGTGCTCGGCACGGGGCTCGCGTGGAGCAATGTCCGCGCCTTCGAGGACGGCATCTTCCACATGTCCGCGCCCTCGCTGGGTAAGGGCGGCGACGACGGCGCGATCGACATTTTGCTGGTCGGCCTCGACAGCCGCACCGATGCCCACGGCAACGCGTTGTCCCCCGAGGAGCTGGCGACGCTGCGGGCCGGCGACGAGGAAGCGACCAACACCGACACGATCATCCTGGTCCGGATCCCCAACAACGGGCAGTCGGCCACCGCGATCTCGATTCCGCGGGACTCCTACGTGCAGGCCCCAAGTCTGGGCAAGACGAAGATCAACGGCGTCTACGGCCAAACCCGGGAGGCCAAGCGCACCAGCCTCGTGAAAGCCGGTGTTGACGCGGCCGACGCCGCGGCGCAGGGCACCGAGGCCGGCCGGGAGGCCCTGATCAAGACGGTCGCCGACCTCACCGGCGTCACCGTCGACCACTACGCCGAGATCGGGCTGTTGGGTTTCTCGTTGATCACCGACGCTCTCGGCGGCGTCGACGTCTGCCTCAAAGAGCCTGTGTTCGAACCACTTTCAGGCGCCGACTTTCCGGCCGGCCGGCAACGACTCAACGGCCCGCAGGCGCTCAGCTTCGTCCGTCAGCGCCACGACCTGCCCCGCGGTGACCTGGACCGGGTGGTGCGCCAGCAGGTGGTGATGGCCTCGCTGGCGCATCGCGTCATCTCCGGGCACACGCTGTCCAGCCCCACCACGCTGAAGCGGCTCGAGCAGGCCGTCCAACGCTCGGTGGTGCTCTCGTCGGGTTGGGACATCATGGATTTCGTGCAGCAACTGCAAAGCCTGGCCGGCGGTAAGGTCGCCTTCGCCACCATCCCGGTGCTCGACGGGGCCGGCTGGAGCGACGACGGGATGCAAAGCGTGGTGCGGGTGGACCCGCGTCAGGTCCAGGACTGGGTCGCGGGCCTGCTGCACGAACAGGCGCAGGGCAAGACCGAGCAGCTGGCCTACGCGCCGGCCAAGACCACCGCCAGCGTGGTCAACGACACCGACATCAACGGACTTGCCTCGTCGGTGTCAGGGGTGTTGAGCTCCAAGGGATTTGCCACCGGCACCGTCGGCAACAACGAGGGCGGTCACGTCAAGGCCAGCCAGGTGCGGGCCGCCAAGAGCGACGACCTGGGCGCCCAGGAGGTCGCCAAGGAATTGGGCGGCTTGCCGGTCGTCGCCGATTCCTCGATAGCACCGGGATCCGTCCGCGTGGTGCTCGCCAACGACTACAGCGGCCCGGGCTCCGGGCTTTCCGGCGGGACCGTGGCGCCCGCCCGGTCGGCCAACGGCGGGCCGGCGGCCGACCCGAACGTTCCCGCGCCGTCGCCCATCCTGACCGCGGGCTCCGACAAGCCCGAGTGCATCAACTGAGCACGCTCTCCGGGGCCATCCTGGATCCGATGTTGCGGGCCGACCCGGTCGGCCCGCGCATCACCTACTACGACGACGCCAGCGGCGAGCGCACCGAATTGTCCGCGGTCACGATGGCCAACTGGGCCGCCAAGACCGGCAACCTGTTGCGTGACGAACTGGGCGCCGGGCCGGCGAGCCGGGTCGCGATCCTGCTGCCTGCGCACTGGCAGACGGCGGCGGTGCTGTTCGGGGTGTGGTGGATCGGCGCCGAGGCGGTGCTCGGGCCGGCCGGCCCGGCTCACCCGACTGCGAATGTGGCGCTATGCACGGCCGAACGGCTCGACGAGGCCGAATCGAGCGTCGAACCGGGCGGCGAGGTGGCGGTGCTGTCGCTGGATCCGTTCGGCCGCCCGGTACCCGACCTGCCGATCGGCGTCACCGACTACGCGACCGCGGTCCGGGTACACGGCGATCAGATCGTTGCCGAACGCCATCCCGGTCCCGCGCTGGCCGGACGATCGGTCGACGAGATCCTGGCCGACTGCCGGCATTCCGCGGCGGCACGGGGCCTGGCGCCGGGCGACCGGGTGCTGTCCACCGCGCCGTGGACCGGACCCGGGGAACTGGTCGACGACCTGCTGGCGATCATGGCCCTCGGCGGATCGCTGGTGCAGGTGGCCAATCCCGATCCGACGGTGCTGCAGCGCAGGATCGACACCGAAAAGGTGACCCGGGTGCTCTGACGCTGCGCGCCCATGGTCGCGACGATACATATTGATATTGCAATATATCTATGTTAACGTCGCGCTACCAATGGCTAGACGCTGGGACAACATGCTGGTCACCTGAGGCGTTTGCGTCAGGTGCCAAGTAGTCTGCCGACAATGATTGTCATTAACAGTGGAGCGGTCGAACCGAGCGATCGACCCAACTGACGTTGACGCTGCGGTGAACGGAGAGGAAGGTTCGGGCAATGGCGGTGTACGGGTTTTTGGCGAAGGCGGCGACGACGGTGGTCACCGGCTTGGCCGGGGTGACGGCCTATGAGCTGCTGCGCAAGGCCATGGCCAGGGCACCGCTGCACGAGACCGCGGTGTCGGCGGCCGAGCTGGGGTTGCGCGGCACCCGCAAGGCTGAGGAGGCCGCGGAGTCGGCGCGGCTCAAGCTGGCCGATGTGATGGCCGAGGCCCGCGAACGAGTCGGCGAAGAAGCGCCCACGCCGTCGATCGGCGACGCCCAGCTGCACGAGCACTGATCGGGCGGACATGTCCCTTGCCCTGGTCCGCGACGTGGACGTGCCTAATGATGCTGCGTTAGTGGTGGTTTCGGATGCGGCCGGGCGGATGCGGGTCTTGGTGGACTGGGTCCGCCACAACTCCCGGCGCGCGGTGGCCGTCGAGGAAGCCGTCGCCAAGTGCGACGGGGTGCGCGCCGTGCGCGCCTATCCGCGCACCGGATCGGTCGTCATCTGGTATTCGCCCCGGCGCTGCGATCGTTCCGGGGTGCTGGCCGCGATCGGCGAAGCCGCACACGTTGCCGCCGAGCTGATCCCGTCCCGCGAACCGCATTCGGCGGAGATCCGCAATGCCGACGTGCTGCGCATGGTCATCGGGGGCGCCGCACTGGCCCTACTCGGCGTGCGCCGCTACGCGTTCGCCCGCCCACCGCTGCTGGGGCCGAGCGGCCGGCTGGTCGCCAGCGGCGTCACCATCTTCACCGGCTACCCGTTTTTGCGCGGCGCGCTGCGCTCGCTGCGTTCGGGTAAGGCCGGCACCGATGCGCTGGTCTCCGCCGCGACGGTCGCGAGTTTGATCCTGCGCGAGAACGTGGTCGCACTGACCGTGCTGTGGCTGCTCAATATCGGTGAGTACCTGCAGGATCTGACCCTGCGGCGGACCCGGCGGGCCATCTCGGAATTGCTGCGCGGCAGCCAGGACACGGCCTGGATCCGGCTGACGGGCACTTCTGGGGCCGCCGGCCCTGGAACCGAGATTCAGGTGCCCATCGATACCGTGCAGATCGGCGACGAGGTGGTGATCCACGACCATGTCGCGATCCCGGTCGACGGCGAGGTGGTCGACGGCGAGGCCGTGGTCAACCAGTCCGCGATCACCGGGGAGAACCTGCCGGTCAGCGTGATGGCCGGGGCGCGCGTGCACGCCGGATCGGTCGTGGTGCGCGGGCGCCTGGTGGTGCGCGCTCAGGCCGTGGGCAGCCACACCGCCATCGGGCGCATCATCAGCCGCGTCGAAGAGGCCCAACACGACCGGGCGCCGATCCAGACCATCGGGGAAAACTTCTCCCGCCGTTTCGTTCCCACCTCGTTTATCGTCTCCGCGGTCACCCTGGCGATCACCGGAGACGTGCGCCGCGCGATGACCATGCTGTTGATCGCGTGTCCGTGCGCGGTGGGTCTGGCCACCCCGACCGCGATCAGTGCGGCGATTGGTAACGGCGCGCGGCGCGGCATCTTGATCAAGGGCGGCTCGCACCTCGAACAGGCCGGCCGGGTCGACGCCATCGTGTTCGACAAGACGGGTACCCTGACCGTGGGGCGCCCGGTCGTGACGAATATCGTTGCCATGCACAAGGATTGGGAACCGGAGCAGGTGCTGGCCTATGCCGCCAGCTCGGAGATCCACTCTCGTCATCCGCTGGCCGAAGCGGTGATCCGCTCGACCGAGGAGCGCCACATCAGCATCCCGCCGCACGAGGAGTGCGAGGTGCTCGTCGGCCTGGGCATGCGGACCTGGGCCGATGGCCGGACCCTGCTGCTGGGCAGCCCGTCGCTGCTGCGCGCCGAAAAGGTGAGGGTGTCCAAGAAGGCCTCGGAGTGGGTGGACAAACTGCGACGCCAGGCCGAGACCCCGCTGCTGCTGGCGGTGGACGGCAAGCTGGTGGGGCTGATCAGCCTGCGTGACGAAGTGCGGCCCGAGGCCGCCGAGGTGTTGACGAAGTTACGGGCCAACGGAATACGCCGCATCGTCATGCTCACCGGCGACCACCCCGACATCGCGCAGGTCGTCGCCGGCGAGCTGGCGATCGACGAGTGGCGCGCCGAGGTAATGCCCGAGGACAAACTCGAAGTCGTCCGCGATCTACAGAGCGACGGCTACGTCGTCGGCATGGTCGGCGACGGCATCAACGACGCCCCCGCACTCGCCGCCGCCGACATCGGCATCGCCATGGGCCTGGCCGGAACCGACGTCGCCGTCGAAACCGCCGACGTCGCGCTGGCCAACGACGACCTACACCGCCTGCTCGACGTGCGCGACCTCGGCGCACGCGCCGTCGACGTCATCCGCGAAAACTACGGCATGTCCATCGCCGTCAACGCCATCGGGCTACTCATCGGCGCCGGCGGCGCGCTCTCCCCCGTGCTCGCCGCCATCCTGCACAACGCCTCCTCAGTCGCCGTGGTAGCCAACAGCTCCCGCCTCATCCGCTACCGCCTCGACTAGGCCCGCACCCAGCCCCCTAGCAGCCGCAGTCGTGGCCGTGCCACGATCGCAGGCCCAGCCAGACCGCGATACCGGCGATGGCGAGGCCGATCGTGGGGTCGACCCACCAGCCACCGGACCACAGCGCCGTGACGGCAAGGCCGATCAGCACCCCGGCGGCCTGAGCCGCACACAGGTAGTTCTGGATTCCTTCGCCCTCGGTGGCTCCCGAGCCCAGCCGCGCGCCCAGTTGGTGGTTGGCCCGGCCGAGGAGCGGCATCAGCACCAGGGCGAGCGCGGTCAACCCGATGCCGATCACCGACGTCTCGGCGTGGTGCTCACCGGCCAGCTGGTGGATGGATTCCGCGGCGATGTAGGGGGCCGTCAGCCAAAACGACACCGCCACGCCCCGCTGGGCGCGCCGCTCGGCGGTCTGCGACAGCGCGCGAGCGCCGCTGAAGCGCCACACCACCATCGCGCTGGCCAGCGCCTCCGAACCGCCACCCAACGCCCAGCCGGTCAGCGCGACGGATCCGACCGCCAGTCCCTGCCATAGCCCGACGGCGCCCTCGATGAGCACGACGGCCATCGCGATCCAGGCCAGGCGCCGCGCCCATCGGGCACCGTGCCGCCACGCGGCATCCGGCGCGACCGGCGTCGGGCGTTCCAACTCGGCGGTCGAAGTCAGGGTCTCCATCCGGCGATGGTAGGGACGAAATCACCTCGGGGCCGGGACCCACCGCCGCCGCGAGACCGTATCGTTATGGTGGCTAATCAGTGGACCGCAGAGAGGACGCAGCCGATGGGGCGCACGCACGACGACAGTTGGGACCTGGCGACCAGTGTGGGCGCGACCGCCACCATGGTGGCCTCGGGACGGGCCCGGGCCACCCGGGACGCGCTGATCGACGACCGGTTCGCCGAGCCCCTGGTACGCGCCGTCGGCGTTGACTTCTTTACCCGCTGGGCCGCCGGCGAACTCGACTCCAGCGATATCGACGAGCCCGGCGCCGCGTGGGGCATGCAACGCATGACCGACATGTTGGCCGCGCGCACACGCTTGATCGACGCGTTCTTCGCCGAGGCGGCGGCCGCGGGCATCCGCCAGGTGGTCATCCTGGCGGCCGGTCTCGACGCGCGCGGCTATCGGCTGCCCTGGGCGGCGGGCACGACGGTATTCGAGATCGACCAGCCGCAAGTCATCGAATTCAAGAACGCCACGATCGCCGAGCTCGGTGCCGAGCCGACGGCCGACGTGCGGGCCGTCCCGATCGACCTGCGCAACGATTGGCCGGCGGCGCTACGCCAGGCCGGGTTCGACACCGAGCGACCCGCCGCATGGGCCGCGGAGGGCCTGCTCGGGTTCCTGCCGCCGGAGGCCCAGGATCGGTTGCTGGACGACGTCACCGCGCTCAGCGCCGACGGCAGTCGGCTGGTGGCCGAGGTCTTTCTGAGTTCGGGGAGCAGCCAGCACGCGTTGAACACCGCCGCCCAGAGGTGGCGGGACCACGGTCTCGACGTCAACCTGGTCAATCTGGGCTTCCCCGGCGAGCGCAACGACGCGGCGAGCTATCTGCAAGAACGTGGCTGGCACCCGGTTCGCACGCCACTGAATCAGATGTTGGCCGACAACGGATTACCGCTGCAGCCTACCGAGGGTCCCGACGGTCAAGAGGCGCCCTTTGCCGGGAACTACTACTGCACCGCGGTCCTGCACGAGACCGGCTAGCAAAGGCCAGAAAGGCTCTCGATGCCAAACACCAAGCCCGCCAAGCCACTTGACGGATACCGGGTGCTCGATTTCACCCAGAACATCGCCGGGCCGCTGGCCGGACAGATCATGGCCGACCTCGGTGCCGAGGTCATCAAGGTCGAGGCACCCGGCGGCGAGGCGGCCCGCCAGATCACCGCGGTCCTGCCCGGACGGCCACCGATGCCCACGCTGTTTTGGCCGCACAACCGGGGCAAGAAGTCGGTGACCGCGGACCTGACCACCGACGAGGCCAAGCAGCAGATACTGCGGTTGGTCGACACCGCGGACGTCGTGCTGGAGGGATTTCGCCCCGGCGTCATGGAGCGAATGGGATTGGGCCCCAACGAGTTACGGTCCCGCAACCCGAAGCTGATCTATGCCCGCCTGTCGGCCTACGGCGGCAACGGCCCGCACGGCAGCCGGCCGGGCGTCGACCTGATGGTCGCCGCCGAGTCGGGCATGACCACCGGAATGCCCACGCCGAGCGGCAAACCGCAGATCATTCCGTTCCAGCTCGTCGACGCCGCCAGCGGCCACGTGCTGGCCCAGGCGGTGCTGGCCGCGCTGCTCAACCGCGAGCGCCACGGCGTGGCCGACGTGGTCCGGGTCGCGATGTACGACGTCGCGGTGGGGCTGCAGGCCAGCCAGCTCACGATTCACCTGAACAAGCCCAGCGAGACGCCCCAGCCGAAACCGAAGGCCGCGCCAAACGCCAAGAAACGCAAGGGAGTTGGCTTTGCCACCCAGCCGTCGGACGCGTTCAAGGCCGCCGACGGATACCTCGTCCTGTCCGCGTATGTGCCCAAGCACTGGGCGAAGTTGTGTGAGATCATCGGCCGGCCCGAGCTGCGCGACGACGAGCGATTCATCGACCAGCGCGCGCGGGCCCTCAATTACCCCGAGTTGACCGAAGAACTGGAGTCGGCGCTGGCCGCCAAGACCGCGGCCGAATGGGTCGAGCTGCTCCACGAAGGCGGTCTGATGGCCTGCCTTGCCTACACCTGGAAGCAGGTCGTCGACACCCCGCTGTTCGCCGAGAACGACCTCGCGCTGCACGTCGGCACCGGCGACGACGCCATCACGGTGATCCGCACCCCAGCGCGCTACTCGAGCTTCGACGCCGTGGCCACCGATCCGCCGCCGGCACCCGGCCAGCACAACGACACGTATCTCGGCGCACCGCAGACCGCGTCGTAACGCCTATCGGGTGTCCGTCAGCGTCCTTCCCAGCGTTTCCGGCAGCAGGGTGGTGCAGCCAAGGCTGACGAACATCAGGATCGCCATCATCAACCCGATGGCCCAGGGCCCAACGCTGGCCACCAGCGCGCCCGCAAGTATCGGCGGCAGCCCGCCGCCGATGATTCCGCCGGCGTTAAATGCCAGTCCCGCACCGGTATACCGGTAGCGGGTGGCGAAAGTCTCGGGGATGAACGAGCCGAGCGGCGCGATCAGCACCGCCGTGATCGCATAGCTGACGATCACGGCGACACCGAACAGGACGGGGTTGCCGGTGTCCATCAACGGCATCAGCGCAAACACCCAGGGCAGGGCCAAAAGTAAGCCGCCCAGCAGGACGCGTCGCCGGCCGAAACGGTCGGACCAGACCGCCGCCGGCACGACCAGCGCGATCATCGCCAATCCGCCCAGCACACCGACGCACAGGATCAGGGTTCTCGGGTGGCCGAGTTCGGTGCGGGCGTAGTTCAGCAGATAGGTGCCGGCCATGAAGCTCAGCGTGAAAGGCCCGCTCGCACAACCGGCCGCGAGGACGACCTGTCGGGGCTGGGCCCGGAAGAGCTCGGCGATCGGGGCGCTGGGCACGACCACATCTCCCGTCGCGTCCCGCTGCTGCGCGGCGAAAACCGGTGTCTCGGTGATGTTCAGGCGCACGTAGAGGGCGACGACGATCAGCACGGCGCTGAACAGAAACGGCACCCGCCAGCCCCAGCTCATAAACGCGGGGCTTTTCTCCCCGATGGTGAAGTCGACGATCAGCATGGCAAGGTTGGCGAGCACCAGGCCCACGCCCGATCCGAGGGGGGTGAACATCGCGTAGAGCCCGCGTTTGTCGCCCGGTGCGTGTTCGGCAAGCAGCAAGGCCGACCCGGCCCATTCGCCGCCGAGCGCTATGCCCTGCAGGAGCCGCAGCGTGAGCAGGATGAGCGGCCCGGCCAGGCCGATGGTTGCCACACCGGGCAGCAAGCCCACGGCCACAGTCGACAGACCCATCAGCAATAACGTCGCGACCAGGGTTGCTTTCCTGCCCAGGCGATCTCCGAAGTGCCCGAAGATGGCGGCTCCCACCGGTCGGGAGACGAACGCCGCCGCGAACGTCGCCATCGACGCGATTGTCGCCATGGCCGTTCCCAGGTGGGAAAAGAACACGGTCGGGAACACCAGGGCCGCCGCGGTGCCGTACAGGAAGAAGTCGTAGAACTCGATCGCGGAGCCGACCAGGCTGGCCATGGCCACGCGGCGCATCCGCGTCCGCTCGCCTACCGTCACCCGGTCATGCTCGCATGCGGCCGCGATATCCGCTGGCGGATCAGGCCACCAGCTTGACCGCCCGGTCGTTGCCGCGGTCGGCGACATAGACGTTTCCGTCCTTGTCCACCGCCACGCCCAACGGGGTGTTTATCCCGGTCAACGGCAGCGCGGTCGCGGTGTTGGACCCGGCCGGCAACTTCAGCACCTGGTTGCTGTCGTGTTCGGTGACGAAGAGATCACCCGTGGGGTCCACGGCGATGCCCCACGGGACGGCGACACCCGGGAACGGGAGCACGGTCTGGGCGGTCGACCCGGCGGCCAACATCAACACCCGGTTGTTGTCGGTGTCGGTGACGTAGACGTTGCCGGCGGGGTCGACCGCCACGCCGTCCGGGTTGTTGAGCCCGGTGAACGGCAGCACGCTCTGGGTGTTCGACCCGGACGTCAACTTCAGCACCCGGTTGTTGCCCCGGTCGGCGACGTAGACGTTGCCCTGACCATCCACCGCCACACCCTCGGGATAATTGAGGCCGGTGAACGGCAACACGCTCTGGCCGGTCGACCCGGACGTCAACTTCACCACGCGGTTGTTGAAATCGGCGACGTACACGGCGCCGGCGCTATCCACCGCCAGCCCCTGCGGCTGGTAGAGGCCGCTGAACGGCAGCACCGTCGGGTTGCTCGATCCGGGCGCCAGCTCCACCACCCGCCCGTACATGCCCTCACTGGTGACGTAGACGTCGCCGGCTTTGTCCAGCGCCACCCCGCCCGGAGACAGACGGAAGTCGATATTGTCGAAGGGCAACACGGTTTGTCCCGAGGCCGGTTGCTTCGACGCCGCCGACGGGCGAGTTCCTAGGTACCCGGTGGTCGCGATGGCGGCGACGAGCACGAGCGCGGCGGCGCCGACGATGATCCAGCGGTTGCGTTTCCACCCGGACCTACCCCGCGGGGAGCTCGGCTCGGGCGCGACGAACCGATCACTGAACCTCGGCGGGCCCGGTGGCGGAGTCTGATGCCAACCGGCAGCGGCGGCCAGCGGCCGGGCCATGGTATCGCCGCTGTTCAAACCGGGGTAGTTGGTCCAGGGGCGGCCGGCACCGGCGGCATTGCCCAGCAGGGCCGCATTGTCGCCCCGCCGCAGAATCGTGGCCTCCTGATACTGCTCGGGCGCGGTCAGCGCGTCGTGGGCGGCCGCGGTCAGATCGCCGGCGGTGAAATAGCGGTCCGCCGGGTTTTTGGCCATGCCCTTGCCGATCACCGGGTCGAGGGCCGGCGGAATCCGCCCGGGCCGCAGCAAGCTGGGCCTCGGCGCGGGCTCGAGCAGATGGGCGGCGATCAACCGTTCGACGCTGTCGGCCCGATAGGGTGGCGCCCCGGTCAAACACTCGCCCAGCACACAGGCCAGCGCATAGATGTCGGAGCGGTAGGTGACCTCATCGCCGGTGAACCGCTCCGGGGCCATGTAGTTGTAGGTGCCCAGGGCAACTCCGGCCTGGGTCAGGTTGGGGTCGGTGGCGGCGCGGGCAATGCCGAAATCCACCAGATAGGCGAAGTCGTCGTCGGTCACCAGGATGTTCTCCGGTTTGACGTCGCGGTGCGTGACGCCATTGGCGTGTGCGGCGTCCAGCGCGGCGGCGATCTGGCACATGATGGCGACCGTTCGTGCCGGGCTCAGCGGACCGTAGTTCGTCAACAGCGCGCGCAGGGAGACGCCGTCGATCATGCGCATTTCCACGTAGAACTGCCCGTCGATGTCGCCATAGTCGTGGATGGGCACGATGTGGGCCTCGTTCAGCCGCCCGGCGGTGTCCGCCTCGCGTTGCATCCGCGCCCGAAACATCGCGTCGGTGGAGAACTGCGGCGAGATCAGTTTCAGCGCCACCACCCGGTGCTTGCGGGTGTCCTCGGCCTCATACACCTCCCCCATGCCGCCCCGGCCCAGCAGCCGCCTCAGCTGATAGGGCCCAAATTGCAAACCAACACGCGAAACAGTGTCGTTCACCGCCCACGCTCCTTTCCCTGCCGATCGCCGTCTAAATTGCGCGCCGCTGATTAGTGGGGTTAACGGGGACTCATTACGAAATCGCGTTCACTGCGGCCGCGATTTTCGATTGGAACGCGCTGGGCAGCGAAATGGATCCGTACTGATCTAGGCCGACCTGGCCCGGGCCGATCGCGGCCTGCAGAAACGCTTTTACCGCCGCGCCGGTCGCCGAATCCGGGTACTTCGAGCAGACGATCTCATAGGTCGGCTCCACGATGGGGTACGCACCGGGCTGCGTCGGCTTGTAGAACGACGAGGTGTCCACCACCAGGTCCCTGGAGTCGGAGCCCTGCCCTTTGAACGTGGCCCCGGCGATAGTCTTGCTGACCGAGTCGCTGGTGATCGACACCGGGTCCGGGCCGGCGGAGGTCATGATCTCGGCCATGCTCAGCTGCTTGCCCACCGCGAACGACCACTCGTTGTAGGTGATCGACCCGTCGGTGCTCTGCACCTGCGCCGACGTGCCGTTGTCCCCGACGCCGCCGTCACCGACGCCCCCGGTGAACGTCTGGCCGGCGCCCTTACCCCACGCGCCGTTGGACGCGGCGACGAGGTATTGCTCGAAGTTCGACGTGTCGCCGGATTGGTCGCTGCGGAAGAAGACGTGAATCGGTGTCGACGGCACGTTGGTGCCGGGATTGAGCGCCTTGATCGCCGGGTCGTCCCAGCGGGTGATGCCACCGTTGAAAATCCTTGCGAGCGTGGGCGCGTCAAGTTTCAGCGAGCTCACGCCGCTGACGTTGTAGGTGATCGCGATCGGCTCGAACACCGTCGGCAGGTCCCACGCCGGCGAACCGCACCGCTGCGCCGCGCGATCGACCTGACCCTTCGCCGGATCCAGCGGATCGCCGGAGCCCGCCAGATCCGAGACGTTGCCGACGAAATCCGTCACCCCGGCGCCGGAGCCGTTCGCGTTGTAGTCCAGCGTGTAGCCCGGGCATGCTTTGACGTACGCGAAGACGAACTGCTCCATCGCGTTCTCTTGCGCGGCCGCGCCGCTGGCCTTGAGTTGCTTCTTGCCGCCGCACTGCACCGGCGAGGGGCTGGGTTCAGGCGACGAGGCGTGGGTGGTGCTACCGCATCCCGCTAGTACCAGTGCGCTGGCGGCCAGCAGGCTCAGCACGGTGCCGGCTCGGTGGCCGGCTCGGTTTAACGTCACCGGAAACTCCTCCGAATAGTCGTCGGAGGCGGACACCCTCACTCCGCCACCTGGGAGCCCCCTTGGAACACGCTCGGCATACACGTGCACCTGTGCACATATAAACCGTCGAAGATGGGTGCAGGATTAGCGGCGCGTGAGAAATTCAGCAGAGGATGACACCATCAGGTCCGCACGGCGCCGGGCGGCGGCCCATCAGGGGGTCAGCTTGACCGTCCTGTCGTTGCCGCGGTCGGCGACATAGACGTTTGCGTCCTTGTCCACCGCCACCCCCAACGGGGTGTTCAGTCCGGTGAACGGCAGCACGGTCGGGGTGTTGGACCCGGCCGGCAACTTCAACACCTGGTCACTGTCGTGCTCGGTGACGAACACGTCGCCCGCGGTGTCCACCGCGATACCCCACGGCACCGAGACGCCGGTAAACGGCAGCACGGTCTGGGTGCTCGACCCGGCCGCCAACTCCAGCACCCGGTTGTTGTCGGTGTCGGTGATGTAGACGTTCCCGGCGGGGTCCACCGCGACACCGTCCGGGTTCTTCAGACCGGTGAACGGCAGCACGGTCTGGGTGCTCGACCCGGCCGCCAACTTCAGCACCCGGCTGTTGCCCCGGTCGGCCACATAGACGCTGCCCTGGCCATCCACCGCCACGCCTTCGGGGTAATTCAACCCGGTGAACGGCAACACGCTCTGGGTATTCGACCCGGCCGCCAACTTCACCACCCGGTTGTTGAAATCGGCGACGTACACCGCGCCGGCGGTGTCCACCGCCAGCCCCTGGGGCTGGTAAAGGCCGCTGAACGGCAGCACCGTCGGAGTGCTCGATCCGGGCGGCAGCTCCACCACCCGCCCATACATGCCCTCACTGGTGACGTAGACGTCGCCGGCCTTGTCCACCGCCACCCCGCCCGGAGACAGCCGGAAGTCGATACCGTTGAACGGCAGCACCGTTTGCCCGGACGCCGGCTTCGGTGGGGATGCGGGGCTCGATCCCAGGTATGCGGTGATACCGATGGCGGCGACGAGCACCAGCACGGCGGCGCCGACGAGGATCCACAGCTTGCGTTTCCGGCCGGACGACAAAGCGGCGCCCGTGAAGTCGGGCTGGGGCCCGCGGTGCGGTTGGCCATACGTCGGTGGACCCTCGTGGCCCACCGGCGACGGCGGCCAAGGTTGGTGCCAGCCGCCTCCGCCCGGGCCCGAGGGCACGGGACGGGCCATTGTCTCGTCGCCGGACCACCCCGCCGGAGATGCCATTGGCCTCGAATCGTTCCCCGAACCGGTGGCCCTCTCGCCGTGCCGCAAAATCGTCGCGGCCCGATGCTGCTCGGACGCGGTCAGCGCGTCGGTGGCGGCGCCGGCGAGATCACCGGCGCTGCGAAAACGCTCCTCGGGGTTTTTGGCCATGCCCGTGGCGATCACGCCGTCCAAAGCCGGCGGAACCCGCCCGGGCAGCAGCTGGCTGGGCCGCGGGATGGGCTCGAGCAGATGCGCGGCGATCAGCCGTTCGACGCTGTCGGAGCGATAGGGCGGCGACCCGGTCAAACACTCGCCCAACACGCAGGCCAGCGAGTAGATGTCCGCGCGGTAGGTGACCTCGGCGCCGGTGAAGCGCTCCGGGGCCATGTAGTTGTAGGTTCCCATCGCGGTCCCGGTCTGGGTCAGCCCCGGGTCGGAGGCGGCGCGCGCGATACCGAAATCCACCAAATACGCGAAGTCGTTACCGGTGATCAGGATGTTTGCCGGTTTGACGTCGCGGTGTGTGACGCCCGTGGCATGCGCGGCGTCCAGCGCGGCGGCGACCTGGCACACGATGGCCACGGCCCGTGCCGGGGCCAACGGACCATCGCGATTCAACAGTGTTCGCAGCGAGTTGCCTTCGATCAAGCGCATGTCCAGGTACAGCTGCCCGTCGATCTCGCCGTAGTCGTGGATGGGAACGATGTGTGGTTCGGTCAGCCGCCCCGCGGCGTCGGCCTCGCGTTGCATCCGCGCGCGAAACATCGGGTTACCGGAGAATTGCTGCGAGATCAGCTTCAACGCCACCACCCGGCGCTTGCGGGTGTCCTCGGCCTCATAGACCTCGCCCATTCCGCCGTGGCCCAGCAGCCGGATCAGCCGATAGGGCCCAAACCGCGACCCCATTCGCGAATCCAGCTCACTGCCGCTCACCTGCGAACTCCCTTCATCGAGAGATAGCGTTCCTACTTAAGGGTAATTACGAGATAGTATTCGCAGCCGTGGCCAGTTTCGGTCGGAACGCGCTCGGCAACGGAACCAATCGATCCATCTCGTCTAAGCCATCCTGAACTGAACCAATTGCGGCCCGCATAAGCACCTTTACCGCCGCACCGGTCGCGGAATCCGGAAACTTCGCGCAGAACGACGCGGGTGTGCCACCGCCCGCCCGTGGGGGAGCCCGGCCCGCAGCGTAGCGAAGCCAGTCGCGTTAACCGATGGCTGCGCTGGTGCGCGTCAGCCCGCCAGCTTGACCACCCTGTCGTTGCCGCGGTCGGCGACGTAGACATTCCCGTCCTTGCCCGCCGCCACCGCGAGGGGGGTATTGAGGCCGGTGAACGGCAGTACGGTCGGGGCGCTCGCCCCGGCGGCCATCTTCACCACCTTGCTGTTGTCGTGGCCGGTGACGTAGACGCTGCCGGCGCTGTCCACCGCGATACCCCACGGCGCGGTTAGGTCGGTGGACGGCAACACGGCTTGGCTGTCGGACCCGGAGGGCAGCTTGAGCACTCGCTGGTTGTCGGTGTCGGTGACGTATACGACGCCGTCGGAACCCACCGCCACACCGTCCGGGTTGTTGAGCCCGGTGAACGGCAGCACGGTCTGCTCGTTCGACCCGGCCGCCAACTTCAGCACCCTGTCGTCGCCCCGGTCGGCGACATACACGCTGCCGGCGGTGTCCACCGCCACACCCTCGGGGTAATTGAGGCCGGTAAACGGAAGCACGCTCTGGTGGTTTGATCCGGCATCCAGTTTTACCACCTGGTTATTGAAGTCGGTGACGTACACCGAGCCGGCCGCGTCCACCGCGACATCCTGGGGCTGGTAGAGGCCGTGGAACGGCAGCACCGTGTAGTCGTTCGAACCCGGGTCCAGCTTCAGCACCCGGCCGTACATGGCCTCACTGGTGACGTACACATTGCCCGCGCTGTCCAGCGCCACCCCGCTCGGGGACAGGCGGAAGTCGATGCCGGTGAACGGCAGCACCGTCTGCCCGGACGCCGGTGTCGAGTGCGACGGCCGCGTCACCACGTACCCGCTGGCGGCGATGACGAGGACCGCGGTCGCGCCGGCGAGGATCCACAGCTTGCGTTTGCGGCGGAGGTCCGTTTGTGGGCGGGGTGACTGGCTAAAGTCCGACGGGCCCGCAGGGCTGACGGACAACGGGGTGACAGTTGGGCTGCGCCCGGTGGCGCCGCCGACGGCGGGACGCATCGTCCGCCCCGACTGGGTGGTGGGTGGGTTTGGCGTTCGTGACCAGGCCCTGGCTTGGGTCAAGGCCTCGACGCCGGCCAGCCCGGTATCGACGCCGGCGGGCGAGGTTGCCCTCGCGCCTTGCCGCAGAATCGTGGCGGCCTCACGCCGCCCGGATATGGCCAGCGAGTCGTGTGCGGCTGCGGCCAGCTCACCGGCGCTGCGATAGCGCTCCCCCGGGTTTTTGGCCATGCCTTTGGCGATCACTCGATCCAAAGCCGGCGGAACACTTTCCGGTCGCAGCTGGCTGGGCCGCGGCGCGGGCTCCGTCAGATGCGCGCCGATCACCCGTTCTATGCTGTCGGCCCGATACGGAGGCGACCCGGTCAAACACTCGGCCAATACGCAGGCCAGCGAATAAATATCGGCGCGATAGGTGACATCAGCGCTGCCGAACCGCTCCGGAGCCATGTAGTTGTAGGTCCCTAGCATCATCCCGGTCTGGGTCAGCCCCGGGTCGGCGGCGGCGCGGGCGATACCGAAGTCCACCAGGTAAGCAAAGTCATCGCGGGTGATCAGAATATTCTCCGGTTTGACATCGCGGTGCGTCACGCCGGCGGCGTGCGCGGCGTCAAGCGCGGCGGCGACCTGGCGCACAATGGCCACCGCCCGCGGTGGGCTCAACGGCCCTGAACGCTTTAACAGCGCAGCCAAGTCAGTTCCGTCGATCAGGCGCATGTCCAAATACAGCTGCCCGTCGATCTCGCCGTAGTCGTGGATCGGCACCACATGCGGCTCGGTCAGCCGCCCCGCGGCGTCGGCCTCGCGTCGCATCCGCGTGCAAAACACCGGGTTACCGGAGAAGTGCTCCGAGATCAGCTTCAACGCCACCACCCGGCGCTTGCGGGTGTCCTCGGCCTCGTAAACCTCGCCCATCCCGCCACGGCCCAGCAGCCGGATCAGCCGATAGGGCCCAAACCGCGACCCCACCCGCGAACCCGGCTCACCGTTGATCACCGCGAACTCCTTCATGTCGGTCAGAGATACCCACTCGCAACTGAGGGTAATTACGAGATGGCATTCACAGCTTCGGCCAGTCTCGACTGGAAAGAGGTCGGCAGCGGAATGGATCCATACTGGTCCAAGCCAACTTGGCCCGGACCAATTGCGGCCTGCATAAACGCCTTTACCGCCGCCCCGGTCGCGGAATCCGGATACTTCGAGCAGACGATCTCATAGGTCGCCTCCACGATCGGATACGCACCGGCCTGCGTCGGCTTGTAGAACGACGACAGGTCCAATACCAGGTCATTGCCCTGCCCGACAATCTTGGCCGCGGCGATCGTCTTGCTGACCGCGTCGGTAGTGATCGACACCGGATCCGGACCCGCTGACGTGATGACCTGGGCCATGTTCAACTGTTTGCCCACCGCGAACGACCACTCGTTGTAGGTGATCGACCCGTCGGTGTTCTGTACCGCTGCCGACGTACCGTTGTCCCCGGCGGCGCCGTCACCGACGCCCCCGTTGAACTTCTGGCCAGCGCCTTTGCCCCACGCACCGTTGGATGCGGCATCGAGGTATTTCTGGAAATTGGTTGAGTTAGCGGATTGATCGCTGCGGAAAATGACGTGAATGGGCGTCGCGGGCAGGTTGGTGCCTGGGTTGAGCGCCGTGATCGCCGGGTCGTTCCACCTGGTGATGCCGCCGTTGAAGATCTTCGCTGTCGTGGGCCCGTCCAGCGTCAGCGAACTCACCCCATCGATGTGATAGGTGATCGCGATCGGTTCAAACACCGTCGGCAGGTCCCATGCCGGCGAACTGCACCGCTGCGCCGCGTGCTCGACCTGGCCCTTGGAGGGGTTCAACGGATCGCCGGAACCCGCCAAATCGGTCTGGTTGTTGACGAAATCCGTAACCCCGGCACCGGAGCCGTTTGCGTTGTAGTCCAGCGTGTACCCCGGGCAGGCACGGACGTAGGCGTAGACGAACTGTTCCATCGCGTTCTCTTGCGCGGTCGCGCCGCTGGCCTTGAGTATTTTCTTGCCGTCGCACAGCACCGGCGCCGACTGGGAGGATCCGGACGACGAGGTACTGGTATTGCCACCGCATCCCGACAACGTCAGTGCGCCGGCGGCCACCAGGCTCAGCGCGGCGCCAGATCGGTTGAACTTCACGAAACTCCTCTGAAGAGCCGGGCGAACACACTCACTCTGCCACCGGGGAATCCCCCCGTGGAACACGTCCCCCGCACCGCCCGTAGCTGGTTTGGGCTGGTTTGGGCTGGTTTGGCAACAAACCCGTGCACTCGCGAACATAAAGCCTTTGGAGGATGAGGACAAAATAAGCGGCGGGTTAGCTACGGTTTGGAACCTGGGTAGAGGATTAGGTGCACCTTTGAAGATGCGTAGAGGATTAGGCCGCGCGCCCCTTGGTGGGGCGTGTCGACGTAGCTTTGTTGGGTGTTCATGACCCCCCAACAGCTCGACGCCGCGACCGCTCCCGATGGGGATGTCGCTGCTCCGGCCATGAGCGCGGTGAACCTCACCCTGGCTTTCGGCGGCAAAACCGTGCTCGACCAGGTGAGCCTGGACTTTCCCGCGCGTGCGGTCACCTCCTTGCTGGGACCGACCGGCTCCGGTAAGACGACCTTCCTGCGCACCCTGAATCGGATGAACGACAAGGTCCCCGGGTACCGGCACAGCGGCGATGTCCTGCTGGGCCAACAGAGCATCTTCAAAGACCGCGACCTGATGGAGTTTCGCCGCAGGGTCGGGATGCTGTTCCAGCGTCCCAATCCGTTCCCCATGTCAATCATGGACAACGTGGTTGCCGGCGTGCGCGCTCACAAGTTGGTGCCGCGCAAGGAGTACAAGAGCCTTGCCGAGGCTCGGCTCACCGAGGTCGGCCTGTGGGAAGCTGTCAAGGATCGCCTCCGTGAGTCGCCATACCGGCTCTCCGGGGGTCAGCAGCAGTTGTTGTGTCTGGCCCGTGCGCTTGCGGTGAACCCGGAGGTGCTGCTGCTGGACGAGCCCACTTCCTCACTGGACCCGACCACGACCGAGAAAATCGAAGGGCTCATTCGATCGCTCGCCAACCGGCTCACCGTCGTCATGGTGACGCACGATCTCGCCCAGGCCGCCCGGATCGGTGACCGGACCGCCTTGTTCTTCGACGGCAGGCTCATCGAGGAAGGGCCTACCGAGCAGTTGTTCCTATCGCCGAAGCATGCAGAAACCGTCCGTTACGTCTCCGGACTGTTCGGCGACCGCAGGCTCCTCGGTGTCGTCGTCGGGGCCACGGACGCAAACGGGGAGAAGCCAAACGGGGAAGAGAAGGGCGAGTGAGGGTCGTGAAAATTCGTTTGCGTGCGTTGTTGGTTGCGGTGCCGGTGATGCTGGTCGCCGCGGCCTGCGGTTCGAACTCAACGGGCGGTTCGTCGAGCTCCGCGTCGGGCGCCGGTAACCCGGCCGGCCCAGCCACTGCGCCCGCGACATCGAATGTGGCGTTGTCGGAGACCGGTGCCACCGAGCTGTACCCGCTGATGAACTCGTGGGTTCAGGCCTATCACACGAAATACCCGAACGTCACGATCACCACCGCGGCCACCGGGTCAGGTGCCGGGATCTCCCAGGCCGCGGCCCGGGCGGTCGACATCGGCGCCTCCGGGGCCTACCTGTCCGACGGTGACATGGCCGCGCACAAGGGGCTGATGAACATCGCGTTGGGCGTTGGCGCGGAGCAGGTGCACTACAACCTGCCCGGTGTCAGCGAGCACCTCAAGCTGAATGGCAAGGTGCTGGCGGCCATGTACCAGGGCACCATCAAAACGTGGAATGACCCGCAGATCGCCGCGCTGAACCCCGGCGTCAACCTGCCGGCCACCCCGGTGGTTCCGCTGCACCGGTCCGACGGGTCCGGCGACACCTTCGTGTTCGCCCAGTATCTGTCCAAGCAAGACCCCGACGGCTGGGGTAAGTCGCCCGGCTTCGGCACCACGGTCGACTTCCCCGCGGTGCCGGGCGCGCTGGGTGAAAACGGCGCCGGCGGCATGGTGACGGGCTGCGCCGACACCCCGGGCTGTGTCGCCTACCTCGGCAGCAGCTACGTCGACCAGGCCAGCCAGAAGGGGCTGGGCGAGGCGCAGTTGGGCAATGCCTCCGGCAACTACCTGCTGCCCGACGCTCAGGGCATCCAGGCCGAGGCCGCGGGCTTCGCCTCGCAGACCCCGGCGAACCAGGTGATCTCGCTGGTCAACGGCCCCGCCGCTAACGGGTACCCGATCGTCTACTACGAGTACGCCATCGTCTACAACAGCCAGAAGGACGCCGCCACCGCACAGACGATGCAGGCTTTCCTGCACTGGGCGGTGACCGACGGCAACAACTCCTCGTTCCTGGACCCGGTTCACTTTCAGCCGCTGCCGGCAGCGGTGGCGAAGCTGTCCGACGCCCAGATCGCCAAGATCACCTAAAGAGTCTCCGGTGACCCTCAGTACGCCCTCCAGGCAACATGCCCCGGGCCGCCTGACAGTCTTTCGGCACGTGCCGGGCCGCATCCGCGACCTAAGCCGTCAGGGCCTCGCCATCCGCTGGGCCGGCGCGGCGGGCGCGGTGATCCCGCTGGTCGCGCTCCTGTTCGTGCTGGGGACGCTGGTAATCGAGGCAGTGCCCGCGATCAGGGTCAACGGGCTGGAATTTTTCACCAGCACCGATTGGAACCCGGGCAACACCTACGGCGCCACCGTTGTCACCCACGGTGTCGCACATCCGATCGGGGCCAACTATGGCGCATTGCCGCTGATCGTCGGCACCGTGGCGAGCTCTGCAATCGCCCTGATCGTCGCGGTGCCGGTGTCCATCGGAGCGGCGTTGGCGATCGTGGAACGGTTACCGAGACGTCTGGCATCCGCCGTCGGCATGGTGCTCGAATTGCTGGCCGGCATTCCCAGCGTCGTCGTCGGCCTGTGGGGAGCGATGACGTTCGGGCCGTTCATCGCCCACCAGATCGCTCCCGTCATCGCGCGCAACGCTCCCGATGTGCCGGTGCTCGACTACTTCCGCGGCAACACCGGCAACGGAGAAGGCATGCTGGTGTCCGGTCTGGTGCTGGCGGTGATGATCATTCCCGTCATCGCCAGCACCACCCGCGACCTGATCCGGCAGGTGCCCTTGCTGCCCCGCGAGGGCGCGCGGGCGCTGGGGATGTCAGATTGGGAGTGCGCGCGCAGGGTCACCCTGCCGTGGGTGTCCAGCGGCATCATCGGCGCCGTGGTTCTGGGCCTTGGGCGTGCGCTGGGAGAGACGATGGCCGTCGCCATGGTGTCCGGGGCGGAGTTGGGTGCGATGCCCAGCAACATCTATTCGACCATGACCACCATCGCCGCCACCGTGGTGTCGCAGCTGGATTCGGCGCTGACCGACTCTTCCAACTTCGCGGTAAAGACCCTCGCCGAGGTTTCTTTGGTGCTGATGGTGATCACATTGCTGACGAGCGTGGCCGCTCGGGCGTTGGTGCGCCGGACGTCGGGTACCGCGATACCGGTCGGGCGAGGTGTCTGAGATGTGGTCGGTCGCCGCTCGGCGCAGAGGAGTCAATGGGCTGTTCTGGGCGGGCTGCCTCGGCTGTCTGGCGTTGGTGATCATCCCGACGCTATGGATGCTGATCGGAGTGGTCGGCCGTGCTTGGCCGGTCTTTCACTTCAGCGTGCTGTTCCAAGACTCGCAGGGCAGCGGTGGCGGCCTACGCAACGCCATCATCGGGACCCTGGTCCTGTGTATCGGGGTCGTGCTGGTGGCTGGCACCGTGAGCGTCCTGGCCGCGATCTACCTGTCCGAATTCGCCACCGGCCGCAAGCGGTCGATACTGCGCGGCGTCTACGAGGTCCTGTCCGGTATCCCATCCATCGTGCTCGGCTACGTCGGCTATCTGGCCCTCGTGGTGTATTTCGACTGGGGGTTTTCCCTGGCGGCCGGGGTGTTGACGCTGTCTGTGATGAGCATTCCGTACATCGCCAAGGCCACCGAGTCCGCGCTCGGCCAAGTGCCGACGTCGTACCGAGAGGGTGCAGAGGCACTCGGGCTTTCGGTCACTTGGACACTGCGCAAAATCGTGCTCAAGGCGGCAATGCCGGGAATCGTCACCGGGATCCTGGTGGCGCTCGCCCTGGCGATGGGCGAGACGGCTCCGATGCTGTACACCGCGGGCTGGTCGGATTCCCTCCCGACCGGACAACTCACCCACTCGCCCGTCGGCTACCTGACGTATCCGATATGGACGTTCTACAACCTGCCCTCGAAAACAGCCCAGGACATGTCCTATGACGCGGCCTTCTTGCTGATCGTGTTCCTGCTGCTGTTGATCGGCGTGGGGCGGCTGATCACCTGGTGGTCGCGGCGGCATTCGGAAACCTAAGTACTCGAGGCGCTTTCCTGACACGATGGCTCCATGCAGCCTCTCGGCGGTAGGTCCCTGTCACTGTCAATCCTGCGCGATCTCCGCCACGACATTCCGGCATCGATCGTCGTCTTCCTCGTCGCACTGCCCCTTTCGCTAGGCATCGCGATCGCCTCGGGGGCTCCGCTGATGGCCGGCTTGATCGGCGCCGTGGTGGGCGGCATCGTCGCCGGTCTCGTTGGCGGGTCACCGCTGCAGGTCACCGGTCCGGCCGCGGGTCTCACCGTGGTGGTCAACGGACTCATCGACGAGTTCGGTTGGCAGATGACATGCGTCATCACCATTGCCGCGGGCGTAGTGCAGCTGGCGTTCGGCTTGATGCGGGTGGCCCGCCTCGCGCTGGGCGTCGCGCCCGTCGTGGTCCACGCGATGCTGGCGGGCATCGGTGTGACCATCGTCTTGCAGCAGATCCATGTCCTGCTGGGCGGCGAGTCGCGAAGCTCGGCATGGAAGAACATCGCGGCGTTACCGGACGGCCTCCTGCACCACGAACTGCGCGAAGTCACCATTGGCGGGATAGTCATCGCCATCTTGCTGCTGTGGCCGAAGGTGCATCCCAAGATCCGGATCATCCCCGCCGCGCTCGTGGGGATCGTCGTGGCGACGGTGTTCGCCATCTATAGCGGGTGGCCCGTCGACCGAATCAACCTCTCGGGCAGCTTCTTCGAGGCCATCAGCTTGCCCAGCCTGCCCGGCACGCCCCCGGGGACTGAGACCTGGCTTGACGAGTCCGGCGAGTTGGTCATGGGCGTCGTCACGGTAGCCCTGATCGCCAGCGTCGAATCGCTGCTGTCGGCGGTCGGTGTCGACAAACTGCACACCGGCACGCGCACCAACTTCAACCGGGAGATGCTCGGGCAAGGCAGCGCGAACATCGTGTCCGGACTCCTGGGCGGGCTACCGGTCACCGGCGTCATCGTCCGCAGCTCCACCAATGTGACGGCCGGCGCGCGCACCCGGATGTCGGCGGTGTTGCACGGCGTGTGGATCCTGTTGTTCGCGTCGTTGCTCACCGGGCTGGTAGACCTCGTCCCCAAGGCCGCACTCGCCGGTCTGCTCATCGTGATCGGCATGCAGCTCGTTAAGTTGGCTCACATCAAACTTGCCTGGAGCACAGGCAATTTCGCGATCTACGCCGTCACCATCCTGTGTGTCGTGTTCCTCAACCTGCTAGAGGGTGTGGCCATCGGGCTCGGCCTTGCGATAACCATGCTGTTGGTCCGGGTAGCGCGTGCGCCCATCGTGGTCAGGCCGGACGGCGAGGACGAGACCAAGCGGTGGCGTGTCGAGATCGACGGCACGCTGAGCTTTTTGCTGCTGCCCCGCCTGACCAGGATGCTGGCGACGCTGCCGCCCGGATGCCACGTGAAGTTCCGGCTGAACGCGGACTATATCGATGACGCGGTTTCCGAGGCCATCTACGACTGGCGACGGGCCTACGAGGCGACCGGCGGAGTGGTGGACATCGTCGAGAAGACGGCCGCGGACCTGTCTCGCGCGCAAACCAGTCCGCCGAAGCGGCGGTACGTGGCGCGCAAAGCGACCCCGGCCGACTCGCCGAACCCACGCGCGGTGCTGCTCACCTGCGCCGACTCACGGGTCCCCTCGGCCGTCATCGCCGCCGGCGCGCCCGGTGCTCCCTTCACCGTCCGCAATGTGGGCAACGTGGTGCCAACGGATGCATCCGATCGCTCGGTCGACGCCGCGCTCGACTTCGCGATCAACCAGCTCGGCGCGAGTTCCATTGTGGTGTGCGGACATTCATCGTGCCCCGCGATGACGGCACTACTGGCGGACGGCACCGATCAACCGGCGACACCGATGCGCCGCTGGCTCGACTATGCGCAAGACAGTCTCGACGCCTACCGGGGGGACCATCCGACGCGCGTGAGCGCGAAGTCCCAGGGCTTCAGCGGCGTCGATCAGCTGGGCCTGGTGAATGTAGCCATCCAGACCGAAAGGCTTACCCGCCAACCGATGTTGGCGGACGCGGTGGCTTCCGGCGCCGTCCAGGTCGTCGGCATGTTCTACGACGACATCAAAGGCCGGGCATACGAGCTGGACGGCGACGGCACCGTGCGCCGCGCCCAAGCCGGCCCGCAAGGGGTCAACCCGGCGGAAGTCGCACGACCTGAAGGAAAAACTCATCAATCTGCCGCACCGCGCTGATGAACTGGTCGAGGTCGACCGGCTTGGTGACATAGGCATTGGCGTGCAGTTCGTAACTGCGCAGGATGTCCTCCTCCGCCGAGGAGGTAGTGAGCACGACGACGGGGATGCGAGAAAGCTCGGGGTCCGACTTGATCTTCTCCAGTAGCTGTCGGCCATCGTATTTCGGCAGATTCAAATCGAGCAGGATGAGATCGGGCCGCGGGGCACCCTCGTATTTGCCCCGCCGGTAGAGGTAGTTCAGGCCCTCCTCCCCGTCGTGCGCGACGTTTAGCTTGTTGTGGAGCTTGTTGTGCTCGAACGCTTCTCGAGTGATGAGCTCATCTCCCGGATCGTCTTCGACGAGCAGGATTTCGATCGCCCTCCCGGCCGGTGTCATTCGAGCGCTCCTTTCACGGTGGCTGGCTGTTTTTCGGCCGCGTCCGCGGCGATGGGCAGGGTGAACTCGAACCGGGTGCCGTCGGTATACGACGTGTCGACCCTGATGGTGCCGCCATGGTGCTCGATGATCTTCTTGCACAGCGCCAGGCCCACACCCGTCCCGGTGTACACCTCGCGGCCGTGCAGCCGTTGGAAGATGACGAAGACCTTGTCGGCAAACTCTTCCGGGATGCCAATGCCGTTGTCCGACAAGCGCAATAGCCATTGGCCGTCGCGTTCACCGGTGCCCCGTTCGCACTCGATGACAATGCGTGGGCTGCTATCCGCACGCCGGAACTTCACCGCGTTGCCGATGAGGTTCTGCCAGAGCATCGTCAGCAGCGTGGGATCCCCGATGATCTGCGGCAGGGGCTGGGGCGGGCGCACTACCTCGGCGCCCGATTCCTCGATTGCGGCCTCGAGATTGGAAAGGGCGGTATCCAGCGTGGCGTCGAGGTCCACCTCGACCTGCCGGGTGCCCAGCCGGCCGACCCGGGAGAAGCTGAGCAGGTCGTTGATCAGCACCTGCATGCGTTTGGCGCCGTCGACGGCGTACCCGATGTATTCGATGCCGCGCTCGTCGAGCTGGTCGCCGTAACGCTTCTCGAGCAATTGACAGAACGAGGCGACTTTTCGCAGCGGCTCCTGAAGATCGTGCGACGCGACGTAGGCGAACTGCTCGAGTTCGGCGTTCGAACGCCGCAAGTCGACCGTCTGCTCATCCAAAAGCGCTTTGGCCGAACGCGATACCTCGAGCTCGTCGACGATCCGGTTCCGCATGTTCTCCACGTCGATAGCCATGTCGCGAATGTCTTTGGGCCGCGTCGGGGGCGAGATGCTCTCGGCGAAGTTGCCCTGCGTAATCCGCCGGCATGACAGGGCCAGCGCCGCGAGCGGACGGGTGACCGCGTTCCGCACCAGGATCCCCAGCGTCGCGGCCGTGCAAAAGAACACCAGCACCATCGCGACCAGCACCCTGTCGCGCCAGGCGTTGGTCTGTCTGAGTTCGTCGGTGGCGCGCGACGCCGCCGCGATCAGGTTCGTGTTCTGCGTATCGAAAAGCGCTCGTAAATGGTCGAATTCGGCTTTGCCGCGATCGATCGATGCACCGTTGATGACGTTCGGGCCGCTGGGTCGCACGCTTGCGATAAGCGGCTCGGTGTAGTTTGCCCGCCAGCTGGCGGCGGCCTTCTCGATCGCCTCCAGATCGCCGATCAGCTCCGGGTGCCGGTCAACGCGGCGCCGGATCTCGTCGGCCGCCGCCTGTTCGGCGTGTTGCCCGTCGTAGTAGGGCGTGAGGAACTGCCGATCGGTGGCGATCAGGTAACCACGGACGCCGGTCTCCTGGTCCCGCAATGCCGCCTGCAGCTGGCACGCCGCCACGCGGGCCGGCAGAATGCCGTCGCTCAGCTCGCGCGACACCCTGTCGGTACGGTTCAGCAGCGTCGCACCGACGAGCGCACCGGCGAGCACCAGCACACCCATGACGAAAAGGACGAGTGCCTGCCATCCCCGCACCGTGAGCTGCGACGGGCGCAGCGGGCGCCACGCGGGGGTCACCTGGTGGTCCGCTCGATGCGCAGCACGGCGATGTCGTCGGTCAGCCCGCCGCGTGGCTGGGCGAGTTCCTCGACCCCATCGACGAGCGCGTCGACGAACGCCGGACCGGGCAGGCCCGCGTGCGAACGGGCCAGCGCGAGCAGACCGTCCTCGCCGAGGCGTTGACTGCCTTGTCCCGAATAACCCTCGAAGAGCCCGTCGGTCAGCAGCAGCAGCGCGTAGCCCGCGGGCAATTCCAGTTCGTACTGCGGCCATTCGTCGGCACGCAGGCCCAACGCCGACCCGGCCGGCGGCTCGATCCATTCCACGGTGCCGCCGCCCTGCAGCAGCATCCCGGGATGACCCGCACGAGTGGCGGTGATGCCCCCGCCGTCTTCGGGGATCTCCAGGGTGAGCACGGTGGCGAAGATTCCGCTGGCGGTGCGCTCGGAATGCAGTATCCGCTCCAGCTGCCGCATCAGTTCGGCGCCGTGCAGCCCGGCGAAGGTCAGCGCACGAAACGCGATCCGCAATGCCGCGCCCAGGGCCGCCTCGTGTGGCCCGTGTCCCGCGACGTCGCCGATCAGGACGTGGACGATCCTGTCCTGCGTTTGAACGACGTCATAGAAGTCGCCGCACAACAATGCGTCCGCGCGGCTCGGCCGGTAGCGGGCGACGATATCGACGCCCGAGTCGTCGAGCAGCAGCGGGGAGGGCAGCAGGCCGCGTTCGAGCAGCGCGTTCTCCCGTTCCCGAAGCTGGCTCGCGTGCAGATCCGCGGAAATGAGCTCGGCCCGCTTGCGCTCGATCGCGTACAGCAGCGCGCGCCGCAGCATTTCGGGTTCGACCCGCCCCTTGACCAGGTAGTCCTGCGCACCGGCCGCGACGGCGGAAGCCCCGAAGTATTCGTCGTTCAGCCCGGTGAGCACGACTATCGGGACGGTGGCATCGCGTTTGGCGATGCGGTCGAGCGCGTCCATGCCGCTGGCGTCGGGCAGGTGCAGGTCCAGCAATACGCAATCGGGCCGGGCGGACGCCAGCTCGCGCTCCGCGTGTGCCATCGACTGTGCCCACACCACCCGGATATCGGCGACCGCGTCGGCGATCAGGTCTTCCACGAGCACCGCGTCGGCCCGGTCGTCCTCGACCAACAGCAACGACAACGACCGCCAATGGGATGCCGGGGCAACTGGAGTGCGCACTGGCATCACTCCCGATCGCCGGCTGGTTGGCAGGGAAGCCACATTCTTTCCTCAGACCCCCTGGCGTGCCGACGAAGACATTACGTGTGGGCTACCACCCCGAATGGTTGGCCGTGGGAGATCCTATGTGGTGGGCCTGAGCTTACCCAAGGGAATCTGAATAAACGGCAAATTCAGCGCAGCAAGGCCCGCGACATGACCACGCGCTGAATTTGGTTGGTGCCCTCGTAAATCTGGGTGATCTTGGCATCGCGCATCATCCGCTCGACCGGGAAGTCGGCGGTATAGCCGGCGCCGCCGAACAACTGCACGGCGTCGGTCGTGACCTCCATCGCCACGTCGGACGCGAAGCACTTCGCCGCGGCCGAGATGAAGCCCAGATGGGACTCACCGCGTTCGGCGCGGGCGGCGGCGGTGTAGACCATGAGCCGGGCCGCCTCCACTTTCATCGCCATGTCGGCCAGCATGAACTGCACGCCCTGGAAGCTGCTGATCGACTCACCGAACTGCTTGCGGTCCTTGGTGTAAGCGACGGCGGCGTCCACCGCGCCCTGGGCGATGCCCACGGCCTGCGCGCCGATGGTGGGACGGGTGTGGTCGAGGGTGGCCAGCGCGGTCTTGAAACCGGTGCCCCGTTCGCCGATGATCCGGTCACCCGGGATGCGGCAGTTCTCGAAGTACAGCTCGGTGGTCGGCGAGCCCTTGATGCCGAGCTTGCGTTCCTTCGGGCCGACGGTGAAGCCCTCGTCGTCCTTGTGCACCATGAACGACGAGATGCCGTTGGCGCCCCTGTCGGGATCGGTCACCGCCATCACCGTGTACCAAGAAGACTTGCCGCCGTTGGTGATCCAGCACTTGGCGCCGTTGAGGATCCACTCGTCGCCGTCGGCCTTGGCGCGGGTACGCATCGACGCCGCGTCACTGCCGGCCTCGCGCTCGCTGAGCGCATAGGAGGCCATGGCGCTGCCGTCCGCTATCGACGGCAACACCTGCTTCTTCAGCTCGTCGGACCCGCGCAGGATCAGGCCCATGGTGCCCAGCTTGTTCACCGCGGGGATCAGCGAGGCGGACGCGTCGACGCGGGCGACCTCTTCGATCACGATGCAGGCGGCCACCGAGTCCGCGCCCTGCCCGCCGTACTCCTCGGGCACGTGCACCGCGTTGAAGCCCGAGGCGTTCAGCGCGTCCAGGGCCTCCTGCGGGAACCGCGAGTTCTCATCCACATCGGCGGCGTGCGGGGCAATCTCCTTTTCCGCCAGCGCGCGAATCGCCGCGCGCAACTCGCCGTGCTCCTCGGGCAGTTGGAACAGATCGAACGACGGGTTTCCGGCCCATCCAGCCATGTCGGCCTCCTTATGCTACTCGCCGGTAACTTTACCCTGACGCTGCTGCAGCGCCGCATCCTTGGCCCGCACGCTTTCGGCCAGCTGGTCGGCGAACGCGACGAGCCGGGCGCGCAGCGCCGGGTCGGACGATCCGAGAATCCGCACCGCCAGCAGGCCGGCGTTGCGGGCGCCGCCGATGGAGACCGTGGCCACCGGTACCCCAGCCGGCATCTGCACGATCGACAGCAGGGAGTCGAGGCCGTCCAGCCGCGCCAGCGGCACCGGCACCCCGATCACCGGCAGCGGCGTCGCGGCGGCGACCATCCCGGGCAGGTGAGCGGCGCCGCCGGCGCCCGCGATGATCACCTCGATGCCGCGGTCGGCCGCGCCGCGGGCGTAGTCGAACATGACCGCCGGGGTGCGATGCGCCGAGACCACCCGCACCTCGGCCGGGACGTCGAACTCGGCCAGCGCCGCCGCCGCGTCGGCCATCACCGACCAGTCGCTGTCGCTGCCCATGATCACGCCGACCCTAGGACTGCTCATGCGGATCCCATCCGTCCGTCCACTGCCCGTGTGACAACCAGTGTGCCGCCAGCTCGGCGCGCTCACGCAGCGCCTCCACGTCCGCCATGTCGGTGCCGAGGAAGTTGATATGGCCCACCTTGCGACCGGGGCGTTCCGCCTTGCCGTAGAGGTGCACCCGGGCGTCGGGCATCCGCGCGAACAGGTGGTGCAACCGCTCATCGAGAGACATCGCGCTCATCGCCGGCGGCCCCGACTCTTCGGGGGCACCCAGCACGTTGGCCATCACCGTCACCGGCGCGATGGCGTCGGTATCGCCGAGCGGATAGTCCAGCACCGCTCGCAGATGCTGTTCGAACTGGCTGGTGCGCGCCCCGTCCATCGTCCAGTGCCCGGAGTTGTGCGGCCGCATCGCGAGCTCGTTGACCAGCAGCACGCCGTCGGTGGTCTCGAACAGCTCGACCGCGAGCACACCGACCACACCCAGTTCGGCGGCCAATCGCAGCGCCAGCCGCTGTGCGGCCGACGCCTGGTCGTCGGGCAGTTCCGGCGCGGGCGCGATCACCAGCACGCAGATCCCGTCGCGTTGCACCGTCTGCACCACCGGCCACGCCGCGCCCTGGCCGAACGGCGAGCGCGCCACCAGCGCCGACAGCTCGCGGCGCAGTTCCACCCGTTCCTCGACCAGCACCGGCACCCCCGCGGCGAGGTATTCGCCGGCGATCTCCCGGGCGTGCGCGAGGTCGCGGACGAGCCGGACCCCACGGCCGTCGTAACCCCCACGGACCGCCTTGATCACGACCGGGGCATCCTTCGCGGCGTCCAGGCTTCGGGCGAACGCATCGAGCTCGTCGACGCTTGCAATGGACGCGTAGCGCGGCACCGGGGCGCCCAGCGCCTGCAGCCGCCGGCGCATGACGAGCTTGTCCTGGGCGTGCATCAGGGCATGCGGCGGGGGTGCGACGTTGACGCCTTCGGCGATCAGCTTGTCCAGCAGCTCGGTCGGGACGTGCTCGTGGTCGAACGTCAGCACCTCGGCCCCGGCCGCAACGCGGCGCAGGTCCTCCAGATCGGTGTGCGAGCCGATCACGACGTCGGGCGTGACCTGGGCGGCGGGCTCGTCGGCGTCCGCGGCCAGCACCCGCAGCGTCTGCCCCAGCGCGATCGCGGCCTGGTGCGTCATCCGGGCCAATTGACCGCCGCCGACCATCGCGACGACGGGGGTTTGGGCATTCGGCACGGCCATCATGGTGTCACGGCGCCGAAGGCGATGTTGACCGGCTGAGACGGCATCGTTACGTACCATTTTGCGTCGTTTTCGCGTTGCTCCGTACACTCACGTCTTGTGTCCTTCGCCGATGCCACGATCGCGCGCTTGCCCGGGGTCATTCAGCCCTTTGCGCAACGCCATCACGAATTCATCAAATTCGCCATTGTCGGCGGCACCACCTTCATTATCGACTCGGCAATTTTCTACACCCTCAAGCTGACGATTCTCGAGCCCAAGCCGGTCACCGCCAAGGTGATCGCGGGCATCGTCGCGGTCATCGCGTCCTACGTGCTGAACAGGGAGTGGAGCTTCCGCGACCGGGGCGGGCGCGAGCGTCACCACGAGGCGCTGCTGTTCTTCGCGTTCAGCGGGGTGGGGGTGCTGCTGAGCATGGCGCCGCTGTGGTGCTCGAGCTACATCCTGCAGCTGCGGGAGCCGATGGTGTCACTCACCGTGGAAAACATCGCGGACTTCATCTCCGCCTACATCATCGGCAACCTGCTGCAAATGGCGTTTCGGTTCTGGGCGTTCCGGCGTTGGGTCTTTCCCGATCAGTTCGCCCGCAGCCCCGACACGGCGCTGGAATCCGCCCTCACCGCGGGCGGCATCGCCGAAGTCTTCGAGGACGCCTTCGAGGGCGGCTTAGAAGACGGCTTAGGAGACGGCAACGTCACCGTGCTGCGCTCCTGGCGCAACAAACCGAGGCCGGCGCCTCAGCTCGGTGCTTCCTCGGAGCCCAGGGTGTCGAAGACCTCGTGATAGAGGAGCGAGTGCACCTCACGCAGTCGCGGAATGTCGTAGAACTCCAGCGGATCCTGTGACGCCGACTCGATAATCAGCGTCCCGGTCCGAAACATCCGCTCCACGAGTCTGTCCCGGAATTCCACGCTGTTGATCCGCGCCAACGGAATGTCGATCCCGGTGCGGGTCAGTATGCCGTGCCGAAACATCACCCGCCGGTTGGTGACGACGAAATGTGTGGTCAGCCAGGTCAGGAACGGCCACAGCGTCAGCCAGCCGACGATCACCAGCCAGATGCCCCACCCGACGCCGTAGATGATGTTCTTGGCGAGCTGCCCCCAGTGCGTCGAGTTGACGTACCCCGACCCGAATGCCGCCAGCCCGGTCACCAGCAGGAGAACGACGACCGGCCAGATCAATCGCTTCCAGTGCGGATGACGGTGGATGACGACCTTTTCGCCGGCGGCCATGGCGTTGTCCGGATAGCTCATGGTCGCGACCTTAGCGCCGCAAATGAATCACGTCACCGGCGGAAACCACGACGGTTTCGGCTCCGGTCTCCAGACACAGCCTGCCCTGGTCATCGATGCCGGTCGCGGTCCCGACGAGTTCCTTGTCGCCGGGCAGCTGAACCCGCACGCGGGTGCCCATGGTCAGGCTGTGCGCCCGGTAGTCGGCCGCCAGCGCCCAGTCGGCCCCGCGTGCGGCCCGCCACGCGACGATCCGCCCGCCGAGCTCGCGCAACAGCTCCCGCACCAGCTGGTCGCGATCGGGTGCGGTGACCCCGAGGTCGAGCAGCGAGGTCGCCCCGGGACCGTCGACCTCCTCGGGGGACTGTGTGACGTTGAGTCCCAGGCCGACGACCACGACCGGCTTGGCGACCTCAGCGAGAATGCCGGCCAGCTTGCCCGGTGAGTCCGGCGGCCCGGCCAGCACGTCGTTGGGCCACTTCAGACCCGCGCGAACCCCGCTCGCTTCCAGCAGGGGGGCCACCGTGTCGACGATCGCCACACCGGCGGCCAGCGGCAGCCAGCCCCACCCCGCGGCTGGGACGTCGACGACGCTCACGCCGACCGACATCGTGATCTGGGCGCGGGGGGCGGCCGACCAGCCGCGGCCGTGCCGTCCGCGACCGGCGCTCTGATGCTCGGCGATCAGCACCGCCCCGGCGATGTCGGTCCCCGACGCCGCCCGCGCCAACAGGTCGGCGTTCGTCGAACCGGTGTGCTCGACGACGTCGAGCCGGCGCCAGCCCAGCCCGGTCCCGATCAGCTCGGCGCGCAACGCCGCCGCGTCCAGTGGTGTCCTGAGCGCATCGCGATCCATCACCGCCCAGCCTAAAGATCAGGCCCGACGTGTCGTACCCCCGTGGCATGATTGCACATATGTTCGATTTGTATCTGGCGTCGCGGCCGACACCGCAGGCGGCTGCGTTGGTCGATCGGATCTGTGCGGCCGCGCGGGCGGAGAACCGGGCCGCGGCCGCGCAGCTGGATGCGATCGGGGACTTGTTCCGCTACCGGCTGTCGCGGGGTTCGGAGAACGAGGGGTGGGCGATCGACACCATGGAGGCGGTGGCCGCCGAGGTGGCCGGGGCGCTGCGCATCAGCCAGGGGCTGGCCGCCAGCCAGCTGCGCTATGCCCGCGCCCTGCGCGAGCGGCTACCCGCGATCGCCGAAATCTTTAAAGCCGGGGAGATCGACTTTCGGGCGTTTCAGACGATCGTGTATCGCACCGATCTGATCACTGACGACGACGTCCTGGCTGCGGTGGATGCCGAGCTGGCGGTGATGGTGCCGCGCTGGCCCTCGATGAGCCGGGGGCGGCTTTCGGCGCAGGTGGACAAGGTCGTGGCCAGGGCCGACGCGGATGCGGTGCGCCGGCGCACGGAGCGCCAGGCCGATCGGGAGGTGTGGATCGGTGTCGCCGACGACGGGGTCGCTGAGATCCATGGCAGCCTGCTGGCCCCCGACGCGCACGCCGTGGACAAGCGCCTGGATGCGCTGGCGGCCACGGTATGTGAGCACGATCCCCGCACCCGGGACCAGCGCCGCGCTGACGCCCTCGGGGCGCTGGCCGCCGGCGCCGATCGGCTGGGCTGCCGCTGCGCTCGCCCCGATTGCGCGGCCGGCGCGCGGCCCGCAGCCGCACCGGTGGTGATCCACGTGATCGCCGACGACGCCGCGCTCACCGGCACCGGCTTGGCTTCCGAGGTCGGCGCCGATGGGCTGATCGGACCCGAACTCGTTGCCGAACTGGCCAAGTCGGCCAAGCTGGTGCCGCTGATCCATCCCGCCGACGCCCCGCCCGAACCGAGATACATCCCGTCGGCGGCGTTGGCCGATTTCGTGCGCTGCCGGGATCTGACGTGTCGCTGGCCCGGCTGCGACCAGCAGGCGATCAACTGCGACGTCGACCATACGATCCCGTACGCCCAGGGCGGGCCCACCCACGCGGGCAACCTGAAGTGTTATTGCCGCGCCCACCACTTGCTGAAAACGTTCTACGGATGGCGGGAAAAGCAGCTGCCCGACGGCACGCTGATCCTGACCGCGCCCACCGGCCACACCTATGTCACCACCCCGGGCAGCGCCCTGCTGTTTCCCAGCCTGTGCCGCGCCGTCGGCGGGATGCCGGACCCCGAAGCCGACCCGCCACCGGACTACTGCGCCGAGCGGACCGCGATGATGCCTAAACGCCGCCGCACCCGCGCCCAAAACCGCGCACACCGCGTCGCCACCGAACGCCGGCACAATCGCGCTGCTCGGCTGATCACGCGAGCCGAGTGTATGACCCCCTGCGGGCCGGCCCCGCCCGAGACCGACGGCGATCCACCGCCGTTCTAGGTGGACGATATCTACATGCCCGCGCGACTACCGCCGCTGGCCGCTGAAGATCACGCCTGCGATGTGTGTGCGTTGGTGTACGCCGAGGCTCCGATCGACGACGCGGTCAGTGCCATCAAGGACCTACCGGGCGCGGTCCGGGAGGCGGTCCACGCAATCCCGCCCACGATGCGCCGAGTGCGGCCTAGTCCCGGCGTGTGGTCGGTTACCGAATACGTATGCCATCTGCGCGACGTCTACGTCTCCTTCACCATCCGTCTGCACCGCGTGCGCACTGAGCACCAGCCTGCGCTGGAGCCGATGTTCAACGATTTACGGGTTCGTCGTTTCCGGTACAACGATTGCGACCTCGCTGCCACGCTTGAGGAGCTGGCGGCGGCTGCGGCGGGCTTTTGCGAGGAAGTCGCGCGCATGGGAGAGCACGACTGGGATCGCGTGGGGACCCGCCTGCCGGGCGAGCAACGCACCGCGCGCTGGCTGGTCCGGCAGGCGATGCACGAAGGCGTTCACCACCTCGCCGACATCCGCAGAATCGGCGGGCCCCCGCATGGCAGCGAGACCCCGCGCTGACGCTGCCGATAACATCGAGTCCCATGACAAGCGTTACCGACCACACCGCCGAGCCCGCCGCGGAGCACACCATCGACATCCATACCACCGCGGGCAAGCTGGCCGAGCTGCACAAGCGCACCGAAGAGTCACTGCACCCGGTCGGTGAGGCCGCCGTCGACAAGGTGCACGCCAAGGGCAAGCTGACCGCCCGCGAGCGCATCTACGCCCTGCTGGACGACGACTCGTTCGTCGAGCTCGACGCGCTGGCCAAGCACCGCAGCACCAACTTCGGGCTCGGCGAAAACCGGCCGCTGGGCGACGGGGTGGTCACCGGCTACGGCACCATCGACGGCCGCGACGTGTGCATCTTCAGCCAGGACGCCACCGTGTTCGGCGGCAGCCTGGGCGAGGTCTACGGCGAAAAGATCGTCAAGGTCCAGGAACTGGCGATCAAGACCGGCCGTCCGCTCATCGGCATCAACGACGGCGCGGGCGCGCGCATCCAGGAGGGCGTCGTCTCGCTCGGCCTGTACAGCCGCATCTTCCGCAACAACATCCTGGCGTCGGGCGTCATCCCGCAGATCTCGCTGATCATGGGCGCGGCCGCCGGCGGGCACGTCTACTCCCCCGCCCTGACCGACTTCGTGGTGATGGTCGACCAGACCAGCCAGATGTTCATCACCGGGCCCGACGTGATCAAGACCGTCACCGGCGAGGACGTCACCATGGAGGAGCTGGGCGGCGCGCACACCCACATGGCCAAGTCGGGCACGGCACACTACGTCGCGTCGGGCGAGCAGGACGCCTTCGAATGGGTTCGCGACCTGCTGAGCTACCTGCCGCCCAACAACTTCACCGACGCGCCCCGCTACGCCGAGCCGGCTCCGGTGGGTCCCATCGAGGAAAACCTCACCGCCGAGGACCTCGAGTTGGACACGCTGATCCCGGACTCGCCCAACCAGCCGTACGACATGCACGAGGTGATCACCCGCATCCTCGACGAGGACGAGTTCCTGGAGATCCAGAACGGTTACGCGCAGAACATCGTCGTCGGGTTCGGCCGCATCGACGGTCGGCCGGTGGGGATCGTGGCCAACCAGCCGACCCACTTCGCCGGCTGCCTGGACATCGACGCCTCGGAGAAGGCGGCCCGGTTCGTGCGGACCTGCGACTGCTTCAACATCCCGGTCGTCATGCTGGTGGACGTGCCTGGCTTCCTGCCCGGCACCGGCCAGGAATACAACGGCATCATCCGGCGCGGTGCCAAGCTGCTGTTCGCCTACGGCGAGGCCACCGTCCCCAAGATCACCGTCATCACCCGCAAGGCCTACGGCGGCGCCTACTGCGTCATGGGCTCCAAGGACATGGGCTGCGACGTCAACATCGCCTGGCCGACCGCGCAGATCGCCGTGATGGGCGCCTCCGGCGCGGTCGGGTTCGTCTACCGCCAGCAGCTGAAAGAGGCCGCCAAGGAGGGCAGGGATGTTGATGAGCTGCGGCTGCAGTTGCAGCAGGAGTACGAGGACACCCTGGTCAACCCCTACGTCGCTGCCGAGCGGGGCTACGTCGACGCGGTGATCCCGCCGTCGCACACCCGCGGCTACATCGCCACGGCGCTGCGGCTGCTGGAACGCAAGATCGCCCACCTGCCGCCCAAGAAGCACGGGAACATCCCGCTGTGACGAACAATTCGGCCGGAGTGAGTCGAGTGAGCGGAACGAACGCAGTGAGCGACGGGAACGAGACGAACAATTCGGCCGGCGTGAGTCGAGTGAGCGGAACGAACGCAGTGAGCGACGGGAACGAGACGAACAATTCGGCCGGAGTGAGTCGAGTGAGCGGAACGAACGCAGTGAGCGACGGGAACGAGACGAACAATTCGGCCGGAGTGAGTCGAGTGACCGAGCACGTGCCGCACATCCGGATCCTCAAGGGACATCCCACCGACGCGGAGGTGGCCGCCCTTCTCGCCGTGCTGGGCAACGCCGGCGGCGCGCCCGCGCCCACGCAGCCCGAGCAGACCCGCTGGGGGCTGCCCGTCGACAGGCTGCGCTACGCGATCTCCAACTACCAGCGAATCACCCTGCAGCAACGGCTACACATGCAGCGATGACGCGCATCGTGCTGGGGTCGGCCTCTCCCGGTCGCCTCAACGTGCTGCGCCAAGCCGGCATCGATCCGCTGGTCCGGGTCTCCGGTGTCGACGAAGTCGCGGTCGTCGCTCGCCTGGGGTCAGACGCTCCGCCCGGCGACGTGGTGTGCGCACTCGCGGCGGCCAAGGCCGAGGCGGTGGCGCGCGAGCTAGACGGCCTTGATAGTACTGTCGCGGCCGATTGCGTTGTGATCGGCTGCGATTCGATGCTCTACATCGACGACCGGCTGTGCGGCAAACCCGGGTCGGCGGAGGCGGCCGTGCGCCAGTGGCGCGTCATGGGTGGCCGGTCCGGTCAGCTCTACACCGGGCACTGCCTGCTGCGCCTGCGCGACGGCGCGATCACCCAACGCGAAATCCAATCAGCCTGCACCACAGTGTATTTCGCTGCACCGGCGGACGCTGACCTGCACGCTTACGTCGCCGACGGCGAACCACTGCGGGTGGCGGGGGGATTCACCCTGGACGGGCTGGGCGGCTGGTTCGTCGACGGGATCGAGGGCGACCCCTCCAACGTCATCGGATTGAGCCTGCCGCTCGTGCGGCGACTGCTGGACCGCGTCGGGTTGTCGGTCAGCGCGTTGTGGGCGGGCCGCTGATCACGGCGTGGCTCAGCGGACCTCGCGGCGATCCCGGTAGCAACCCTGACGGTAGGCTCGCGTATGTGCCCCTACCGACCGATCCAAGCCCCACGCTGACCGCCTACGCCCACCCCGAGCGACTGGTCACCGCGGATTGGCTGTCCGGCAACATGGGCACGCCCGGCCTGGCGATCGTCGAATCCGACGAGGACGTCCTGCTCTACGACATCGGCCACATTCCCGGTGCGGTGAAGATCGACTGGCACACCGACCTCAACGACCCGAGGGTCCGCGACTACATCGATGGACAGCAGTTCGCCGACCTGATGGACCGCAAGGGCATCGCGCGCGATGACACCGTGGTGATCTACGGCGACAAGAGCAATTGGTGGGCCGCCTACGCGCTGTGGGTCTTCACCTTGTTCGGCCATCCCGACGTGCGCCTGCTCAACGGCGGCCGCGACCTGTGGCTGTCCGATCAGCGAGAGACCACCCTGGAAGTCCCGACCAACACGTCGACCGGCTATCCCGTCGTGGCGCGCAACGACGAACCCATCCGCGCCTTCAAGGACGACGTGCGCGACAGCCTCGGCGGCCAGCCGCTGATCGACGTGCGCTCACCGGAGGAGTACACCGGCAAGCGCACCCACATGCCCGACTACCCCGAGGAGGGCGCGCTGCGCGCCGGCCACATCCCCACCGCCCGGTCGATCCCGTGGGGCAAGGCGGCCGACGACACCGGCCGGTTCCGCAGCCGCGAGGAATTGGAACAGCTCTATGACTTCTTAGACCCGGACGACAAGACCATCGTCTATTGCCGGATCGGCGAGCGGTCCAGCCACACCTGGTTTGTGCTCACGCATTTGCTGGGCAAGCCCGGGGTGCGTAACTACGACGGGTCGTGGACCGAGTGGGGCAACGCCGTGCGGGTGCCGATCGTCGCGGGCGAAAGCCCGGGAGTCGTACCGGTCTGATGGCTGTGCCCGCCCCCTTAGCCGAGGTAGTGTCCGACTTCGCCGAAGTGCAGGGCCAGGACAAGCTGAAGCTGCTGCTGGAGTTCGCCGACGACCTGCCGGACCTGCCCGACGATCTGGCGGAAGCGGCGATGGAGCCGGTGCCCGAGTGCCAGACGCCGCTGTTTCTGTACGTCGACGCGCACGACCCGAACCGGGTGCGGCTGTACTTCAGCGCACCCGCCGAAGCGCCCACCACCCGCGGGTTCGCCTCGATCCTGGCCACCGGCCTCGACGAGCAACCCGCCGCCGACATCCTGGCGGTGCCCGAAGATTTCTACACCGAGCTGGGGCTGGCCGCCCTGATCAGCCCGTTGCGGTTGCGGGGCATGTCGGCGATGCTCGCCCGCATCAAGCGGCGGCTGCGGGAGACCGCATAAAACCTAGGAATTTCGGCACCGCCTCATCAGGCCGGCGGCGCGGCGCTTAGACTTCCCCCGAAATCGTTGTAAGAAATTCTCTTAGAGAAGCGCGCAGAAAAATGTCTGCGGAGAGGCCAAACAGGAGGCGCAGTGGCTAGTCACGCCAGCTCGAGGATCTCCAAGGTGCTCGTCGCCAACCGCGGCGAGATCGCTGTCCGGGTGATCCGCGCGGCCCGCGATGCGGGCCTGCCCAGCGTGGCGGTGTACGCCGAACCCGACGCCGACGCGCCGCACGTGCGTCTGGCCGACGAGGCGTTCGCGTTGGGCGGTCAAACGTCCGCGGAGTCCTACCTGGACTTCGGCAAGATCCTCGACGCGGCGGCCAAGTCCGGCGCCAACGCCATCCACCCCGGCTACGGCTTCCTCTCGGAGAACGCCGACTTCGCCCAGGCGGTCCTCGCCGCCGGGCTGATCTGGATCGGGCCCAGCCCACAGTCGATCCGCGACCTCGGCGACAAGGTCACCGCCCGCCACATCGCCGCCCGCGCGCAGGCCCCGCTGGTGCCCGGCACCCCCGACCCGGTCAAGGACGCCGACGAGGTCGTCGCCTTCGCCAAGGAGTACGGCGTGCCGATCGCCATCAAGGCGGCCTTCGGCGGCGGCGGCCGGGGCATGAAGGTGGCCCGCAACATCGAGGAGATCCCCGAGCTGTTCGAGTCGGCCACCCGCGAGGCCGTCGCAGCGTTCGGCCGCGGCGAGTGCTTCGTCGAGCGCTACCTCGACAAGCCGCGCCACGTCGAGGCCCAGGTGATCGCCGACCAGCATGGCAACGTCGTCGTCGCCGGAACCCGCGACTGCTCACTGCAGCGCCGCTTCCAGAAGCTCGTGGAGGAAGCGCCCGCGCCGTTCCTGAGCGACGCGCAGCGCAAGGAGATCCACGAATCGGCCAAGCGGATCTGCAAGGAAGCCCACTACTACGGGGCCGGGACCGTCGAATACCTGGTCGGCCAGGACGGGCTCATCTCGTTCCTGGAGGTCAACACCCGCCTGCAGGTCGAGCACCCGGTCACCGAGGAGACCGCGGGCATCGACCTGGTCCTGCAGCAATTCAAGATCGCCAACGGCGAAAAGCTCGACATCACCGAGGATCCGACCCCGCGCGGGCACGCCATCGAGTTCCGGATCAACGGCGAGGACGCCGGGCGCGGCTTCTTGCCGGCGCCCGGTCCGGTCACCCGCTACCACACCCCCAGCGGGCCCGGCGTTCGGCTGGATTCGGGTGTCGAGGCCGGCTCGGTGATCGGCGGCCAGTTCGACTCGATGCTGTCCAAGCTGATCGTGTACGGCGCCACCCGCGAGGAGGCGCTGGCGCGCTCGCGGCGGGCCCTGGACGAATTTCACGTCGAAGGGTTGGCCACCGTCATCCCGTTCCACCGAGCCGTGGTGTCCGACCCGGCGTTCATCGGTGACGGCAACGGCTTCTCGGTGCACACCCGCTGGATCGAGACGGAGTGGAACAACACCGTCGAGCCGTTCACCGGCGGCGAACCCCTCGACGACGAAGCGGAGACAAGGCCCCGGCAGAAGGTGGTCGTCGAGGTCGACGGCCGTCGGCTCGAGGTCTCGCTGCCCGGCGATCTGGCGCTGTCCAGCGGCGGCGGTGGCGACGCGGCCGGTGTCATCCGCAAGAAGCCCAAGCCGCGCAAGCGTGGGTCGCACGCCGGCGCGACGGCCTCCGGCGACGCGGTGACCGCCCCCATGCAGGGCACCGTGGTCAAGGTCGCGGTCGAGGAGGGGCAGCAGGTCGCGACGGGTGATCTGGTGGTGGTCCTCGAGGCGATGAAGATGGAGAACCCGGTGACCGCGCACAAGGACGGCATCATCACCGGGCTCGCGGTCGAGGCCGGCGCCGCCGTCACCCAGGGCACCGTTCTCGCCGAAATCAAGTAATACCTGACCAGCGTTTCCTGGGAATTCGTTGGCACAACGTTGTCGGCACGGCAAAGCGCGGGTACGTTCGAGTGAGGTTGAGTTCACAGCCGCTCGGATAACGTCCGCGACACGTTGAGGCACGAGCTCCCGAAGTTCTAGCGTTGCCACGCGACGTCATCCACAGCACGAATCCTCCATTAGGGAGTCAAGCAATGTCTGTGACGCAATCTTGGCAACACACCCATACCGCCCAATTCACTGCCCGCCGGGCGCCGTCGGGCACGGTGATCACCGTGGAAGGCGAGCTCGACGCGGCCAACGCCGACCAGCTCGCCGCTTACGTCGAACGCAATTTCAGTCCGTCCGGGCGGGTGATCCTGGACCTGCGCGGCCTGAGATTCATTGGTACTGCTGGTTTTTCGGCACTGCACCGGATCAATGTCGTGTGCTCGAGCGCCCAGGCGTTCTGGACCATGGCGCCGAGTCCGGCGGTGGCACGGTTGCTGCGTCTCTGCGATCCCGACGGCACACTGCCGGTGACGACGCCGGCGGAAGAACCGCTACTGCCGTCGGCCCCGTGGGTCGATGGCGAGGAGCTGGGCGCGCTATTCCAACTGGTCCCGCAGTCGCGTTAGCGACTTGGCCAGCAGCCGGGAGACGTGCATCTGCGAGATCCCGACCCGCTCGGCAATCTGCGTTTGTGTCATCGACTCGAAAAACCTGAGTACCAACACCATTCGCTCCCGCTCGGGCAACGCCTCGAGCAGCGGCCGCAGCGATTCCCGATCCTCGATCCGGTCGAGACCGACGTCCACGTCGCCCAACGTATCGGCAATCGCGCGGGCTTCGTCGTCGTCGCTGCCGCCACCGGTGTCGATGGACAAGGTGTTGTAAGAGCTGCCGGCCACCAAGCCCTCGACGACCTCGTCACGGTCCATGCCGAGCTCGGAGGCGAGTTCGGTTGCGGTGGGCGCGCGGCCGAGCCGCTGGGACAGATCGGCGGTGGCGGTGCCGAGCCGCAAGTGCAGTTCCTTCAGGCGCCGCGGGACCTTGACCGACCAGCTGTTGTCGCGGAAGTGACGTCGGACCTCGCCCATGATCGTCGGGACCGCAAACGAAACGAAGTCCGACCCGGCCGTGACGTCGAAGCGAACCACCGCGTTGACGAGTCCGACCCGCGCCACCTGGACCAAATCGTCGCGTGGTTCGCCGCGGCCCTCGAACCGCCGGGCGATGTGATCGGCGAGCGGCAAGCACCGCTCGACGATCTTCTCGCGGTGCCGCTGGAATTCATTGGAGTCGGCGGCCAGGGTCGCCAGCTCGCAGAACATCTCGGGAACATCAGCGTATTCGTTTGGGCGCGAAGCCGAACCGCCGGCGTCTCGTGCCGTCACCGGCTGGAGGCCACCCGTCGCGCCGTCAGCGTGATTCCGAAAACACTGCCGGCTTCGTTGGGTTCGCGACCGTCGTGGAAGGTCTGGACGTCGTCGGCCAGGGACGTCAGCACGTGCCAGCTGAAGCTGCCGGGTGCCACCACGTCATGGGTGTCGCACGCCGCTGAGGCTTCCACCACCAACACGTCGTCCCGCGGGTCGACGACGACAACGAGGGTCGCGTCCGGAGTGGCCGAGCGGATCAACCGGGTGCACACCTCGTCCACCGCGAGCCGCAGGTCCGCTACGGCGTCGAAGTCCAGGTCCTCGAAGGTGCCGATCGCACCGACCAGCGTGCGCAGCATCGCCAGGTTCTCCAGCCGTGCCGCAACGTGGAGTTCGACTGCGCGGGCGCCGCGGTGACGCTTGTCGGCGCGCGATCCGGCATCGGTCATATGGTCTCCCGGCACTGTTCGACTGACACTACTACTGCTTTGCAGCACGCCTTGCACCACACGTTCCAGCCGGTTAGGCATGATCGCCGCCGGGTAATCCGCCCGATTTGGAGGGCCCTGGCACCGACACAAGGGAGCGGCGGCTGGGGCGCGTAGCGCTGATCGCCGGGATCACCCTGGTCATATTGATCGCTCTCGCGGTAGGTATCTATGTTGGTGTCTTCGTCATCCTGTCACCCATGACGGGGTGATCGCGCTAGATCCTGATACCCGTTCGGTGCGACCGGTAACCCTAGGGATTTGGCCGACTAGCTGGCGAGGCGTTGCCTGCGCACTTCGGGATGTTGGTCGTACCAGCGGTCCGCGATCCGGCGTACGCGGCGGTGTTCGACTGCCAGCCACACCAGGCCCAGCACCATGACGATCACCGCGGTCACACCCGCGGTCATGCCCACGTGTTGGTGTCCGGTGCCGAAGGCCGCGAGACTTCCGCACACTCCGACCAGGCCGGCGACGACCAAGAGGTACCCGGGCCAGTGCACGACGTCGATCATCGACTCGCCCGCGAGTTGCCGCGTCGTCCGCAGATGGTCGACGGGGTCGTGAAAGTTGTCTCCCATGGCTGCTCCTTGTGAACAAGGATAGAACTCGTTTGAGTCAAAGGGCCAGCATCGGGCCGGCAATGGGCGCAACGCCCATGGAGACCATGACCACCATCAGCGTCAGCAAAAACCAGCCGGCGCCGTGCCAACCCCACCAGGTGCCCTGGTTGCGCCACACGCGATAAGTGCGCAGGAACGCCCAGATTCCGGCCGCCAACATAATGAACGGTCCCCCGAACGCCAGCAGCGTCCGCTGCGGCGCACCACAGGCCACCGTGTCGATGCCCGGGCCGGGACAGGTGCTGACCCACAACGCGGCCATGACCACAAAGGTGACCCCCGCGGCCGTGGCCAAGACGGCAAACCGGATGGCGGCGTGTACCTCGCCGTCGTCCTCTCCTAAGCGATCGCCGCGCGCTCGCTCATCTGCTTTCGGCATCGTTCAACCTCGTATCTCATGCCCGGCCGCTCCGCCCCGCTTAGTCCATCGTTGCCTGCGTGACATCCGTTACCGCGTTATGAGAGTTTTCCGTTCACATACCCCACGGCAAATCCCGGTAAACGGCCCTATAAACGGCCTTAGCCCCTAGGTCAGAGCCCTCAACGCGCCCCGTACCGCCGCGATCGCCGCGTCGATTTCGGCGCGCGAAACGGTCAACGCGGGACGGAACCGGACGCCGTCTCTACCGGCGGCCAGCACGATCACCCCGCGTTGCCACAGCCCGCGGATCAGCTCGTCGCGATCGGCGGTGGTGGGCAGGCTGAACGCACACATCAGGCCGCGGCCGCGGGGATCGAGAACGACCGCGGGGAAGTCATGGGCGAGTTCGTCGAGCCGGGCCCGCAAATAGCGGCCGTGTTCGGCGGCGCGCTCGAACAGTTCGTCGGCCTCGATCACCTCGAGGATGCGGCGGGCACGCACCATGTCGGCCAGATTGCCGCCCCACGTCGAGTTGATCCGGGAGGCGACCGCGAACACATTGTCGGCGATCTCGTCGACGCGGCGGCCGGCCATCACGCCGCACACTTGCGTCTTCTTGCCGAACGCCACCACATCGGGTTGAACGCCCAATTGCTGGTAGGCCCAAGGGGTTCCGGTCGACCCACAGCCGGTCTGCACCTCGTCGAAGATCAGCAGGGCGTCGTATTCGTCGCACAGCTGGCGCATCGCGACGAAGAACTCGGGCCGAAAATGGCGGTCGCCGCCTTCTCCCTGGATCGGTTCGGCGATGAAGCACGCGATGTCGTGGGGGTACGCCTCGAACGCCGCGCGCGCCTGGCGCAACGACTCGGCTTCCAGCTCACCCATGTCCGCTCCGGGCCGCAGGTATGGCGCGTCGATGCGGGGCCAGTCGAACTTCGGGAAGCGGGCCACGGTGACCGGTTTGGTGTTGGTCAGCGACAGGGTGTAGCCGCTGCGGCCGTGAAAGGCGCCGCGCAGGTGCAGCACCCGGGTGCCGAGGTCGGGGTCGATGCCGCGCTTGTCGTTGTGCCGGCTCTTCCAGTCGAACGCGACCTTGAGCGCGTTCTCCACCGCCAGCGCGCCGCCGTCGACGAAAAACAGGTGCGGCAGCGCCGGGTCGCCCAGCACCCGCGCGAAGGTCTCGACGAAGCGCGCCATCGACACGGAGTACACATCGGAGTTGCTCGGCTTGTTGAGCGCGGCCTGCAGGAGTTCGGCGCAAAACTCCGTGTCCTCGGCCAGCGCCGGGTGGTTCATGCCCAGCGCCGACGAGGCGAAGAACGTGAACATGTCGAGGTAGCGCCGGCCGTCCCGGGCGTCCACCAGGTAGGAGCCCGACGACCGGGTCAGATCGAGCACCAGGTCAAAACCGTCGACCAGGATGCTGTTCGACAGCGACTCGTGGACCCGGTCGGGCTCCATCGCACGACCGCCGAGCGCCTCAGCAAGCACGGGGTAGTTCGCGGCGGCAGTCATGCCGCCAATGCTATCGTAGTTTTTACGGAATTATGACGGTAACGTCGGAAACATTATGGTACGTATTGCCGATCACTGTAAAAAGTATTGAGGATGATGGTGCTGCGAGTCTGGACGTTCGCCGTCGTCCGGATCCGTTGCAGCAGATCCTCGAGCGTCCGCGCCGACTCGACGCGCACCAGCAAGACGTAGCTTTCCTCGCCGGCCACCGAGTGACATGCCTCGATCTCCTCGATGTGTTCCAGGCGGGCGGGCGCATCATCGGGTTGGGACGGATCTAGAGGGGTGATGGCCACGAACGCCGACAGCAGGTGCCCGACCGCCTCGGGGTTGATCCGCGCCGAATACCCCGACACCACGCCGCGGGACTCCAACCGGCGCACCCGCGACTGGACAGCCGAGACGGACAGTCCGGCGCTGGCGGCCAACTCGGCCAACGTGGCGCGTCCATCGGCGACCAGCTGGCGCGCCAGGATCCGGTCGATCTCGTCGAGCGTCTCACCCATGGCCGCAGACTATCGCAGCGTGGCCACAGTGCAGGGCGCGCGATGAGCCCCGCCAAAAGGCTGGTGACCTGGCAGTTGCGCGCGCAATTCGCCGCCGGGCTGTCGGCCATGTATGCCGGCGAGGTGCCCGCGTACGGCACCCTGGTCGAGGTAAGCGAGCAGGTCAACGCCGATTACGTGGCACGCGATCGGGCTGCCGAGCGCTCCCCCGCAAGCGGGTGGTACTCCCACGAATCGCTGGCGCGGATCACCGCCGAGCGGCACGGCGCCATCCGGGTGGGCAGCCCGGCCGAACTGGCCGCCGTCGCCGACCTGTTCGCCGCGTTCGGCATGCTGCCAGTCGGCTACTACGACCTGCGCTCGGCGGCCTCGCCCGTTCCGGTGGTGTCGACCGCGTTTCGGCCCATCGACGCAAAAGAACTGGCGCGCAATCCGTTTCGGGTGTTCACGTCGATGCTGGCCACTCGCGACCCCCGCTACTTCGATGCCGACCTGCGCACCCGGGTGACGACCTTCCTGGGCCGCCGCCGGCTGTTCGACCCCGGATTGCTCGCCCGCGCCCGGATCATCGCCGCCGAGGGCGCCTGCGATGCCGACGAAGCGCAGGCTTTCGTCGCAGCGGCGGTGGCGGCATTCGCACTGTCCCGCGAGCCGATCAACAAGGCCTGGTACGACGAGCTGTCCCGGGTGTCGGCGGTGGCCGCCGACATCGCGGGAGTCGGCTCCACCCACATCAACCACCTGACGCCGCGCGTCCTGGACATCGACGAGCTGTACCGCCGGATGACCGACCGAGGCATTACCATGATCGACGCCATCCAGGGCCCGCCCCGCACTGACGGACCCGCGGTGCTGCTGCGGCAGACGTCGTTTCGCGCGCTCGCCGAGCCACGGCTGTTCCGCCGCAGGGACGGTGCCGTCGCAGAAGGGAGCCTGCGGGTGCGGTTCGGCGAAGTCGAGGCGCGCGGTGTCGCGCTGACCCCGCGCGGGCGGGCGCGCTACGACGCCGCGATGGCGGCCGCGGACCCGTTCCAGGCCTGGAGCCTGCACTTCCCGTCGACCGATGCGGAAATGGCCGCCGAGGGATTGGCCTACTATCGCGGCGGCGACCCGTCGGCACCGATCGTCTACGAAGACTTCTTGCCCGCCTCGGCCGCCGGCATCTTCCGCTCCAACCTGGACTCCGACACCCAGGCCGGGGATGCGACCGACGATTCCGGCTACGACCAGGCGTGGCTGGCCGGCGCCATCGACCGCGATATCCATGACCCGTACGCACTCTACGATGCGATCTCCCAGGAGGCACTCTTTTGAACCCCGCCGGCGACGATGCAGAGCGAAGCGATGAGGAGGAGCGGCGCAAATGAACCCCGCCGGCGACGATGCAGAGCGAAGCGATGAGGAGGAGCGGCGCAAATGAACCGCGCCGGCGACGATGCAGAGCGAAGCGATGAGGAGGAGCGGCGCAGATGAACCCCAGCGACGACTTGCGCGCCCGGGCCCGCCACGCCCTGCAGGCGACCGGAGCCTGCGCCGGTCTCGGCGAGCCCGGCGGGCACGGGCTGCCCGCCAGCACGCCGATCACCGGCGAGGTGCTGTTCACCGTCGCGGAGACCACGCCCGAGCAGGCCGATCGCACGATCGCCGATGCCGACCGGGCGTTTTCGGTGTGGCGAAGCACACCGGCCCCGGTGCGCGGCGCGCTGGTGGCCCGCCTCGGCGAGCTGCTCACCGCGCACAAGGACGACCTCGCGACGCTGGTGACCCTCGAGGTCGGCAAAATCGCCTCCGAGGCGGCCGGCGAAGTGCAGGAAATGATCGACATCTGCCAGTTCGCCGTCGGCCTGTCCCGCCAGCTCTACGGCCGGACCATCGCGTCGGAGCGCCCCGCGCACCGGCTGCTGGAGACCTGGCATCCGCTCGGCGTGGTGGGGGTGATCACCGCGTTCAACTTCCCCGTCGCGGTCTGGGCGTGGAATACCGCGGTGGCGCTGGCGTGCGGGGACACCGTCGTGTGGAAGCCGTCCGAGCTGACGCCGTTGACGGCGCTGGCCTGCCAGGCGCTGATCGCCCGGGCCGCCGCCGACGTCGGCGCGCCTCCCGGGGTCAGCGGCCTGGTCCTGGGCGACCGCAACCTGGGCGGGCTGCTGGTCGACGACCCGCGGATCGCCTTGGTGTCCGCCACCGGTTCAGTGCGGATGGGCCAGCAGGTCGGTCCGCGCGTCGCCGCGCGCTTCGGACGGGTGCTGCTGGAGCTGGGCGGCAACAACGCCGCCGTCGTGACGGCGTCGGCCGACCTGGACCTGGCGGTGCGCGCCATCGTGTTCGCCGCCGCCGGCACCGCCGGTCAGCGCTGCACCAGCCTGCGCCGGCTCATCGTGCACCGCTCGGTGGCCGACTTAGTGGTGAAGCGGGTGGTGACCGCTTTTAGGCAGCTGCCCATCGGCGACCCGGCGGCCCCGGGCACGCTGATCGGCCCGCTCATCCACGAGACCGCCTACCGCGACATGGTGGGCGCGCTGGAATCCGCGCGCGCCGACGGCGGCGAGGTGATCGACGGCGAACGCCGCCACCCCGACGTCGGCGACCTCGCCGCCCACCCGAGCGCCTACTACGCCGCGCCCGCCGTGGTGCTGATGCCCGCGCAGACCGACGTCGTGGCCACCGAAACCTTCGCCCCGATCCTCTACGTGCTGACCTACGACGACCTGGACGAGGCGATCGCACTCAACAACGGTGTACCGCAAGGGCTTTCGTCGGCCATTTTCACCACCGATCTGCGCGAGGCCGAGCGATTCCTGGACGGATCCGACTGCGGGATCGCCAACGTCAACATCGGCACGTCCGGCGCCGAGATCGGCGGCGCGTTCGGCGGCGAGAAGCAGACCGGCGGGGGAAGGGAATCCGGTTCGGACGCGTGGAAGGCCTACATGCGGCGCGCCACCAACACCATCAACTACTCGAGCGAATTGCCGCTGGCCCAGGGCGTGGAGTTCGGATGAACGCGGGCTGGCGGTTGTCTTAATCGACACGAGTAATATCTGTCACATGCCGACAGCCAGGAGGCGCTTGTCCCCCGAGGACCGACGCGCCGAGCTGCTCGCTTTGGGGGCAGAAGTATTCGGGAAACGACCGTACGACGAGGTCCGCATCGACGAGATCGCCGAGCGCGCCGGAGTGTCACGGGCGCTGATGTATCACTACTTCCCCGACAAGCGGGCGTTTTTCGCCGCCGTGGTCAAGGACGAGGCCGACCGGCTCTACGAGGCCACCAACGACCCGCCCGCGATCGGCATGACGATGTTCGAAGAGATCAAGAGCGGTGTGCTGGCCTACATGGCCTACCACGAACAGAACCCGGAGGCCGCGTGGGCCGCGTACGTCGGCCTCGGCCGGTCCGACCCGGTTCTGCTCGGCGTCGAAGACGACGCCAAGAACCGCCAGATGGAACACATCATGACCCGCATCTCCGAATTCGTGGGTGCGGTCCCGGGACGGACCCTGGAGTCCAATGTCGAGCGGCATCTGCGGGTGATCCTGCACGGTTGGCTGTCGTCAACCTTCGAGATCTGCCGCCAGCGGATCATCGACCCGACCACCGACGCCGAGCTGCTCGCCGACGCCTGTGCGCACTCGCTGCTGGACGCCGTTGGCCGGGTGCCCCAGATCCCGCCCGACCTGGCAGAAGCGATGGTCACCGCGCGATTGTGATCGGCGCGGCGGTTCCTGTCGGTACCCGTTGGCACGATGGTTAGGTGAGCACCCGCGCCGGTTCCCTGGGCCGGTTCAGCGCGATTACCCGAGAGTGGTTCACCAGCACTTTCGCCGCACCGACCACCGCGCAGGCCGGCGCCTGGGACGCCATCGCCGGCGGCAACAACACCCTGGTGATCGCGCCGACCGGCTCCGGCAAAACGCTGGCGGCGTTCCTGTGGGCCCTCGATAGCCTTGCCCGCTCGGCCGAAAGGCAGGCCGGCACCCGGGTGCTGTACGTGTCACCACTCAAGGCGCTGGCCGTCGACGTCGAGCGAAACCTGCGCACCCCGCTCGCGGGCCTCACCCGCATCGCCGAGCGCCGCGGCCTGCCCGCCCCCGACATCAGCGTCGGGGTCCGCTCCGGTGACACCCCGCCCGCCCGTCGCCGCCAGCTCATCGCGCAACCACCCGACGTGCTGATCACCACCCCGGAGTCGCTGTTCCTGATGCTGACGTCCGCCGCGCGCGAGACCCTGGCCGGCGTGCAGACGGTGATCGTCGACGAGATCCACGCCATCGCCGCCGGCAAGCGCGGCGCACACCTGGCCCTGTCGCTGGAGCGGCTGGACGACCTGCGGGGCGGGCGGCCCGCGCAGCGCATCGGGCTGTCGGCGACCGTGCGTCCGCCCGAGGAGCTCGCGCGCTTCCTGTCCGGCGGGGGCCCGAGGACCCCGACAACCATCGTGGCTCCCCCGTCGGCCAAGTCCTTTTTGCTCACGGTGCAGGTGCCGGTGCCCGACATGGCCAACCTGACCGACAACACCATCTGGCCCGATGTAGAGGCCCGCCTGGTCGACCTGATCGAAGCGCACAACTCGACCATCGTGTTCGCCAATTCGCGACGACTGGCCGAGCGACTTACCGCACGGCTCAACGAAATTCACGCCGAACGCAGCGGTGTCGAACTGTCGACCGAAGCCAATCGGCGGGTGCCCGGCGGGGCGCCGGCGCACATCATGGGCTCAGGCCAGACCTACGGCGCGGACACCGTGCTGGCCCGCGCCCACCACGGTTCGGTCAGCAAGGAGCAACGGGCCCTGGTCGAGGAGGACCTCAAGCGCGGACTACTCAAGGCGGTGGTAGCCACGTCGAGCCTGGAGCTGGGCATCGACATGGGAGCCGTCGACCTGGTGATCCAGGTGGAGGCGCCGCCCTCGGTGGCCAGCGGACTGCAACGCATCGGCCGGGCCGGCCATCAGGTCGGTGAGGTCTCCCGTGGGGTGCTGTTCCCCAAGCACCGCACCGACCTGATCAGCTGCGCGGTCAGCGTGCAGCGGATGCTGGCCGGGCAGATCGAGACGATGCGGGTGCCCGCCAACCCGCTCGACATCCTGGCGCAACAGACCGTCGCTGCGGCCGCGCTCGAGCCGCTGGACGCCGACCGGTGGTTCGACACGGTGCGCCGCGCCGCCCCGTTCGCGACCCTGCCGCGCAGCGTGTTCGAGGCCACCCTGGACCTGCTGTCGGGCAAGTATCCGTCCACCGAATTCGCCGAGCTGCGACCGCGGCTGGTCTACGACCGCGCCGGGGATCTTGGCGGCACGCTGAGCGCCCGGCCCGGTGCGCAGCGGCTGGCCGTCACCTCCGGCGGCGCCATCCCCGATCGCGGGATGTTCACCGTCTACCTCGCCAGCGAGGCCGAAAAGCCCTCGCGGGTAGGCGAACTCGACGAGGAGATGGTCTACGAGTCGCGCCCCGGTGATGTCATCTCGCTGGGGGCGACCAGCTGGCGGATCACCGAGATCACCCATGACCGGGTGCTGGTGATTCCCGCGCCGGGCCTGCCGGCCCGGCTGCCGTTCTGGCGCGGCGACGGCGTGGGTCGCCCCGCCGAGCTCGGCGCCGCGCTGGGCGCGTTCACCGGCGAACTGGCCGGAATGGATCGCGAAACGTTCGGAACACGTTGTGCTGCATTGGGTTTCAACGACTACGCGACCGACAACCTGTGGGTGTTGCTCGACGACCAACGGACCGCCACCGGGACGGTGCCCACCGATACCACCCTGTTGGTCGAGCGATTCCGCGACGAGCTGGGCGACTGGCGGGTGATCCTGCACTCGCCGTACGGGCTGCGGGTGCATGGACCGCTGGCGCTGGCGGTGGGCCGGCGGCTGGCCGAACGCTACGGCATCGACGAAAAGCCGACCGCCTCCGACGACGGCATCGTCGTGCACCTGCCCGACACTGCGGACGAAACCCCAATCGGTGCAGAACTTTTCGTCTTCGACGCCGACGAGATCGACCCCATCGTCACCGCCGAAGTGGGCGGCTCGGCGCTGTTCGCGTCCCGGTTTCGGGAATGCGCGGCGCGCGCGCTGCTGCTGCCCCGCCGCCACCCCGGCCGGCGCTCGCCGCTGTGGCACCAGCGCCAGCGCGCGGCCCAATTGCTGGAAGTGGCCCGCAAATACCCCGACTTCCCGATTGTGCTGGAGACCGTCCGAGAATGCCTGCAGGACGTGTACGACGTCCCGGCGTTGGTCGATTTGATGACCGGTATCGCCGCGCGCCGGGTGCGGGTGCTCGAGGCCGAAACCGCCAAGCCCTCACCGTTCGCGGCGTCGCTGCTGTTCGGCTACGTCGGCGCGTTCATGTACGAAGGCGACAGTCCGCTCGCCGAGCGCCGCGCTGCGGCGCTGTCGCTGGACAGCACCTTGCTGGCCGAGCTGCTCGGGCGGGTAGAACTCCGCGAATTGCTTGATCCCGAGGTTGTCGCCGCGACCGGTCGCCAGCTGCAGCATCTGTCCGCCGACCGGGCCGCCCGCGATGCCGAGGCGGTCGCGGACCTACTGCGGCTGCTGGGCCCGCTGACCGAAGACGAGGTCGCCGCGCGGGCCGAGGCCATCGACGTGGGAGGCTGGCTGGAAGGTCTGCGCGCGGCCCGGCGCGCGCTGACGGTGTCCTTCGCCGGCCGCAGCTGGTGGGTCGCCATCGAGGACATCGGCCGGCTGCGCGACGGGGTCGGGACGGCGGTTCCCCTCGGCGTGCCGGCCACCTTCACCGAGGAGGTGGCCGACCCGCTGGGCGAGCTGCTGGGCCGCTACGCGCGCACCCGAACGCCGTTCACCACGGCAGCTGCCGCCGCCCGGTTCGGCCTCGGGCTGCGGGTGACGGCCGACGTGCTGAGCCGGCTGGCGAACTCAGGGCCTTCTGGAGGCCGGCTGGTGCGCGGCGACTTCGTCGCTCCCGAAGTCGGCGGCGGCGTCGGAGGCGAACAGTGGTGTGACGCCGACGTGTTGCGCATACTGCGGCGGCGTTCGCTGGCCGCGCTGCGTGCCCAGGTCGAGCCGGTGAGCACCGCCGCCTACGGGCGGTTCCTGCCCGCCTGGCATCACCTGGGCATCGCCAGCGGCCCGGACGGGCTGATGTCCGTTGTCGATCAACTGGCCGGAGTTCGGATACCGGCATCGGCGCTCGAACCGCTGGTGTTGGCACCTCGGGTCCGCGACTATTCGCCGGCGATGCTCGACGAGCTGCTGGCGGCCGGGGAGGTCACCTGGTCGGGCGCCGGATCGATCTCGGGCAGCGACGGGTGGATCGCGCTGCACGCCAGCGATTCCGCTCCGTTGACCTTGGCATCGCCCGGCGAGATCGACTTCGCCGACGCCCACCGGGCGATCCTGGAAACGCTGGCCGGCGGCGGCGCGTACTTCTTCCGGCAACTCGCCCAGGACGGCCCCGCCAATTCGGGAGGCGAAACGGCGCTCAAAGATGCGCTGTGGGAGCTGATCTGGGCCGGCTGGATCACCGGCGACACGTTCGCCCCGGTGCGCGCGCAGCTGGCGGGCACCGGGACCCGCAAGCGCTCGGCGCCCGCGCACCGCACGCGCCGGCCGCCCCGACTGAGCCGCTACAGCGTCGCGCATCCCCAATCCCGCAGCATCGACCCCATCGTGGCCGGCCGCTGGTCGGCGCTACCGGCCCCGGAGCCCGATTCCACCCTGCGCGCCCACTACCAGGCCGAGCTGCTGCTGAACCGCCATGGCGTGTTGACCCGGGGCGCGGTCGCGGCGGAGGGTATGCCGGGCGGATTCGCCACCCTCTACAAGGTGCTGAGCACGTTCGAAGAGGCCGGCAGGTGTCAGCGCGGCTATTTCGTCGAGTCGCTGGGCGGCGCCCAGTTCGCCGTCGCCTCGACCGTCGACCGGCTGCGCGGTTACCTCGACGACCCCGGCTCTTTCAAAGACCCGCAGCGCCCCGAATACCGCGCGGTTGTCCTGGCCGCCGCCGACCCGGCCAACCCGTACGGCGCCGCTTTGCCCTGGCCCGTGTCTGAGGGGGCGCGCCCGGGCCGCAAGGCCGGCGCGCTCGTCGTACTGGTGGACGGCGAGCTGGCCTGGTTCCTCGAGCGCGGCGGACGGTCGCTGCTGACATTCACCGCCGATCCCGCCGCCCACCACGCGGCGGCCTCGGCGCTGGCCGGCTTGGTCGGGGCCCGGCGCGTCGAGTCGATCCTCGTCGAACGCGTCGACGGCGTCCCGGCGCTGCAGCCGCTGGCCGGCGGCCCGAGCCCCGTCGTCGACGCCCTGTCGGACGCCGGCTTCGCCCGCACACCACGCGGATTGCGGCTGCGGTGAGCGATGCCCGAGGGTGACACCGTCTGGCACACCGCGGCCCTGCTGCGACAGCACCTGGCCGGGCAGACACTGACACGCTGCGACGTTCGGGTGCCGCGGTTCGCCACCGTCGACCTTGCCGGGCAGGTCGTGGACGAGGTGCTCAGTCGCGGCAAGCACCTGTTCATCCGGGTCGGGCGGGCCAGCATTCACTCGCACCTGTTGATGGACGGCAGCTGGCGGGTCGGTAACCGTCCGGTCCGCGTGGATCACCGGACGCGAATCATCCTGGAAGCCGGTGCCGTTCGCGCGGCCGGCGTCGACCTCGGCGTGCTGGAGATCCTCGATCGCGACCATGACGGCGACGTGGTCGCGCACCTGGGACCCGATCTGCTGGGTCAGGACTGGGACCCTGGGCTCGCCGCCGCCAACCTGACCGCCCGCGCGGACCGACCGATCGCCGAGGCGCTGCTGGACCAGCGGGTGCTCGCCGGGGTCGGCAACGTCTATTGCAACGAGCTGTGTTTCGTCAGCGGGCATCTGCCCACCGCGCCGGTAAGCGCCGTCACGGACCCGCGTCGTCTGGTCTCCCGGGCCCGGGACATGTTGTGGGCCAACCGGTTCCGCTGGAACCGCTGCACCACCGGCGACACCCGGGCCGGCCGGCAGTTGTGGGTCTACGGGCGGGCCGGGCAGAGTTGCCGGCGCTGCGGCACGCGCATCCACTACGACGGCACCAGCGAGCGGGTGACCTACTGGTGCCCGGCCTGTCAGGCCTGAGTTAAAATTTCATCGACGACCCTCATGGAGAATCATCGGTGATGACCAAAGTAGTGCTCAGCGCCGCCCTCGCCCTCGGTGTTGCGGTGGCGGTGGCCACGCCGGCCAGCGCCGACCCCAGCGTGTTCGGTGTCCTCGGCTGCAGCTGCCAGAACCCGGCCACGGTTTCGGCTGGCCAAACCCCACCGGCGGACCAGGTGAGTCAGGGAATGCGCGCCGGTAGCGCCGAAGTACAAGGCCTGCGCGGCTAGCGGGATCGCTCATCGCAGCGGAACTAGTCGCGGGCGTGCGCCAGAAAAAATTGCGCAATGGCTTCCGACCCGTCGAGCGCGCGCGTGGTGGGGCCGATGATCGCCTTCGGCAGATATTGTTTGCCGCCGGGCCAGGTATGTCCGCCGTTGTCGATCTGATACTTGACCACTTCGGTGGACGCCGCGCACGTCGTGGAGGCAAAGCGGTGAACGACGGTGCCGTCCCCGACGTCGGGCAACACCCCCGCCGACGGATCCCCTTGGCACCCATCGACCGAGCGCCACTTATCCACCATCGCGTTGACGGAGATGGAGTGGCTGATCCCGCCGCGACCGTGCACGTCGCCACCGTTGAACGGCACCACCGGATCGGCGGTGCCATGGGCTTCCCAGACCGAAACCGGGCGCGACGGGTTGCAGGCCACGCCCACGCCCAGCGTGCCCGCCACCGGCGCGATCGCGGCGAAGACGTCGGCGCGATCGCAGGCCAGCCTGTTGGACATGAAGCCCCCGTTGGACATCCCGGTGACGAAAACGTGCCCGGCACCGATGTTGTAATCGTTTCGCAGCTTGCCCACCAGCCCGACCAGGAAACCGACGTCGTCGATGTGGTGGCGGTCCGCCGGCGACGCGCTTCGCCCGTCGGCCCAGCTCTTGTCGTAACCGTCGGGGTAAACCACCAACAGGCTGTGGACGTTGGCCACGGTGTCGAAGTCGGTCAGACTCTGCTGCCCGACTCCGGTACCGCCGCCACCGTGCAGGCTGAGCACCAATCCGACGGGATCACCGGGCGGCACGTGCAACGTGTAGGTCCGGTCCACGCCGCCGGAACGAAGGGTGCCGGACAGGTCTCGAGCGCTGGCCGCGGATACATGCCGCTCGCCACATCCGACGAGGAATACCGCCGCCACAGCTAGCGACATCCAGCGCGCGTACGGCATGCCGTCAAGTTAACCGATCGCCCTCGCCGATCGCCGACGAACCAGCGGTTGAGCGGCGGTGTGGGTATCGTGATTCTGCTTCGGCAGAGGGCTTCGGTAGCCTGTCTGGGATTCGCGATGCTGGTGGTCGACGGAAGGTTGCGGGATGAGGCCCACTCGTTTCCCGGCCGCCCGAGTTGCCTTGGTGGCCGCGCTACTTGGCCCGCTTGCAGCGCTGGCCCCGGCAGCTCACGCCGACGCCAGCGAGGACGCGTTCCTGGGAGCGCTGAAGGCCAAGGGCATCAACTACCCGAACCCGGCAGCCGCGATCATCGCCGGTCATGAGGTTTGCAACGAGCTTGATCTGGGCAGGACACCGGCCCAGGTCGCGAACGACGTGATGACCAACAGCCCGCTGGACGGCTACCATGCCGGATACCTTGTCGGCGCTAGCATGCGCGCGTTCTGCCCCAGGTATGCCTCGTAGTTTCCGTTTGTATACGGGACGTTAAATTCCGATCGCATCTGTGAGGGGGCGCGCACGGCGAGAACCGCCGGACATAGGATTGTCGCAGCGACAATCTTGGGGAGCTATCTCGTGATCACGAAAATATTGGTCGGTGCCGCGATCGTGGCGGCGGCCGCAGTGAGCGTCCCAGCACCGGCCGGTGCCGACCCCAGCGCGTTCGGTGTCCTCAGTTGCGATTGCTCGCAGACGGTTCCGAAGGGCGGTCCGCCCGTCCGGGATCAGATGAATCGGGGCATCCAGACCGGCCTGAATGACTTGCAAGACATCCCGGGCCCGCAGTAACCGTCAGCTCATGAGATGGCGTCGACCGCGGTCGACAACCGCGACTTGAACTGCTGCGGAATGGGGATATATCCGTTGTCCCCCAGACCATTCTGGCCGGCGCCGATCGTGCTTTGCAGGAATGCCTTGACGGCCGTACCGACCTGCGAATCGGGGTATTTCGAGCACACGATCTCATACGTCGCCAGCACGATCGGGTAGGAGTCGGGCTGGTTCGGCCGGTAGAACGAGATCGTGTCGAGGGCGAGGTCGTTGCCCTCCCCCTTGATGAACCAGGCGGAGGAAATCGTCTTTCCCACCGAGTCCGTGCTGATCGTTACCGGGTCCGGACCGGCCGAGGTGATGATGTTGGCGATGCCCAGGTGTTGCGCCTGGGCGAACGACCATTCGGTGTAAGTGATCGACCCCTCGGTGCTCTTGGCGGCCGAGGACACGCCGTCATTGCCCTTGGCGCCCTCGCCAACGCCACCGTTGAACGTCTTTCCGGCGCCCTTGCCCCACGTCCCGTTGGAGGCGGTGTCGAGGTATCTCTGGAAGTTATCCGTGGTGCCGGACTCGTCGTTGCGGAAGACGACGCGAATCGGCTCAGCGGTCAAGTCGACACCTGGATTCACCGCCTGGATCGCCGGATCGTTCCAGGTAGTAATGCCGCCGTTGAAGATCCTGGCCGCGATCGGACCATTGAGGTTCAGCGAAGTCACACCGTTGACGTTGAAGGCAATGGCGATGGGGCCGAACACCACTGGCAGGTTCCACACCGGCGAGCCGCCGCACCGCTGCTCCGCGTTGGTGTACTCCGCCTTGTTCAGCGGTGAGTCCGAGCCACCGAAATCCGTTTGATTGCCTGCAAATTCGCTAATCCCGGCGCCGGAACCATTGGGCGTGTAATTCAAAGACTGCCCCGGGCAGGCTTGTTCGAAAGCCTTGATAAAACGGGTCATTGCGTTCGCCTGGGCCGTGGAACCACTGGCCTTCAGAGTCGGCTTGCCGCCGCAGGTCACCTTCACCGACGGCGTGCCCGACGCTGCACTTTTTCCCGTGGCGTTGTTGTCACCGCCACACGCCGACATCACCGCAGCAACGGCCAGGACACTCAGCGCAGCGCCAAATCGATTGAGTCCTTTGAATGGTGCAGATGAGATGATCGCCGCCGGCGTAGCCGCAGCCCGCCGCACTGCTCTCTTCCTCACAGCCATGAGGCATAGTAACAAGATCGCGCTTCAGCAATGAGGCCGGACATCGCGACACCTAACCGGAAGATGAACGAAAGCTGGCGAATCGGTGAGGCCGAGGACATTTCGCTCGTCCGCTCGTGACGTGCAATGATCGCAATGCCGCGGCTTGGCTTGCCGTCAGCACTGCTCAGCCAGGAGGTGCCAGCGATGAAGACCAGCCAAGTGTGCTCACGTAGACCCGTGCGATCACCATTGGCCGGCCTTGTCCTCGTGGTCGCGCTCCTTGGCCTCGCGGGAGTGGCGATCCCGACCGCGCGTGCCGACGAGATCGATTCCGCCTTCCTGGCGGCGCTGAAGGCCAAGGGCATCTCCTTCGTGTCGCCGCAAGCCGCGATCATGGCGGGCCATGAGGTCTGCGATGAACTTGATCAAGGCAGGTCGAAAGCCGACATCGGCACCGACGTGATGAATTTCAGTAAAATGGATGGCTACCACGCCGGGTTCTTCGTCGGCGCGAGCGTAGCGGCGTATTGCCCGCGGTATCGCGGCTAGCCCGCTGAGGGCGGCCTGTTCATCACCGTTCCCGGAAGCTCCGCGCCGTACTCAATGTCGTCGTAATCGCGCCCGCCGCGCCGGCGACTGCCCGCCGAGGTCGACGGCGCCATCCGCATCGGGCCCATCGGGAGCGGGGGCACGCCCGATCCCCCCGATGGCAGCGGCGACACCGCCGATGCGAGTTGCACCGGCAATTCCGAGGCCGGCAACAGCCCCACAACCGAAGGCGGCGCCATCAGCTGTCCCACCGACACGCCAGCACCCCACGCCGCCGTGGGTGCCGGTGCCGAACCGGCGGCGCTGAGCGCGCTGGCAAATTGCACCTCCCCCGCTTGCAGGGCCCCAAAACCCTGCGACAGGCCCAGGCCGATTTCGCCGCTCACGCCCTGCAGTGACTGGGCTGAACTAGTCTGCGCCAGATAGCTGAGGAGGTTGATCGGAAATCCGCCCGCGATGAATTGGTTTGCCCAGGCGCTTGGGCCCCCGACGAGCAAACCAATATAGCCCTTCGTCGGGTCCGCAATACCAATGTTAATCGGATCGCCTGCGGCGGCGGGCGCGGCCAATGTCGACGCCAACGTCGAGGCCGTCTGAGAGGAAGCGTTAGTAGCGGGTACCAAACTGGCTTGGGCCGACAGCGCCGTCGGATTGGCAACCGGAGGAGGCGACGAGAACCGGGGCAGCGCGATAGCGCTTGCCGAGGCCACCGCGTAGTGAACCATCGCCGCCGAGTTGTTCACCCACATGGCGTTGTACTCGGCTTCGGTTTCGGCGATCGCCGGAAGGTTGACTCCGAACCAGTTGGTGGCCAGCAACACCGCCAGCCGCATCCGGTTGGCTGCGACCAGCGAGGGGTGGACCACCGTCAGGTGAGTGATTTCGAATGCCGCCACGGCGACCTGTGCCGAGGAGCCGATCTGATGGCACTGCTGGGCGGTGGTGCGCAACCAGGCGAGGTAGGGTTCGACGGCCGCAGCCATCGTCATCGAGGACGCGCCGTGCCAGGCCCCGGTCAGTAGCGACAACTCCGAGGCACAGCCGCGAACGGATTCCTCCAACTCCACACCCAGCAGCTGCCACATGCCGGCGGCTGCGATCAGCGATCCCGCGCCGGGTCCGGAATGGATGAGCGCCGAGGTGACCTCAGGGGGCGACATCCAAAAGTCCATGACGTTTCACCCACGAAAAGAGACAAGCACCATGGTCGGATCTCATCCCCCGCTTGGCGGTCTTTGCATCACCGTCTTGGGGAGCTGCGCCCCGTAGTCGAGATCCTCGAACTTTTGCTGCTTGCGCTTGCGCCAGCCAGTGCCCGCCGAGGTCGTCGCAGGCGGCACCATCATCGGCATGATCGGCATCGAGGACAACCCGGAGTCCGCCGCGGCAAGCGGCGACGCCGCCGCGGCAAGGTGCACCGGCGTTTGGGTGGCCGGCAAGAGCCCCACCACGGCCGGCGGCATGGTCAACTTGCCGACCGTGACCCCCACCCCCAGCGTGGCCGCCGGCGCCGAACCCGATCCCACGGCCTTGATCGCATTGGACAAACTGGCTCCCAAAGCCGACTCACCCTCCGCGAGCCCCTGGCCAATTTCGCCGCCCACACCCTGAAGTGCTTGGGCCGAAGTGTTCTGCGCCAAATAGCTGAGCAGGTTGATGGGGAATCCGGACGAGATGAATTGGTTCCCCCAGATGTTGGCCAAACCAAAATAGCCGGTCGTCGGGTCCGCAAAGCCCCAGTTAATCGGATCGCCTGCGGCGGCGGGCGCGGCCAATGTCGACGCCAACTTCGAGGCCGTCGAAGAGGCAGCGGTCGTAGCGGGCACCGCACTGGCCTGAGTGGCCGTGCCCGCCTGATTTGCGATCGGAGGCGGCGAAGAAGGCTGAGGCAGCGTGGACAGTTGCGCCGAGGTCGCTTGATAGCGACCCATCGCCGCCGAGTTGTTCGCCCACATGAGTTGATACTGGTCTTCGGTTGCGGCGATGGCCGGAAGGTTGCTCCCGAATCGGTTGGTGGCCAACAACTGTGCCAGCCGCGTTCTGTTGGCGGTCACCTGTGCGGGAGTAACCATCGCCGCGCGAGTGGTGTTGAACGCCGTCGCCGCGGCCGAAGCCTGCAAAGCCGTCTGCTGACACTGCTGCGCGGTGGTGCGCAACCACAGCAGGTAGGGCTCGACGGCGCGGACCATCGCCACCGAGGACGGACCGCTCCAGGTGCCGATCAGTGAAGACAACACCGAGGCGTAGCCGCCAATGGAGTTCTCCAGCTCAGCGCCGAGTTGCTGCCAAGCGACGGACGCCTCGATCAGTGACGACGCTCCCGGCCCGGTGTGGATGAGCGCCGAGGTGATCTCGGGGGGCAATGTTATGTCCATGACACCTCACAATTGCCTAGGCGGGGGGGAATGCCAGAAGACTGGACATCTTGGTGTCCTTTCCTCGTTCCGGTCCCGATACCGATGACCGTAGCAGTCGAAAGCTAACCGTCAGGGAACATTCGTGTCGCCCGCGCGGGACGCCGGGCCCAGAGAACGGCCGCTGACAAACTCGCGCCGCAACCCGGTGAGCGGATCGTCGAACTCGATGCGCTGCGCCAGCAGTCGCAGCGGCGTGCTGAAGTCGTCGGCCGGGACGTCGATAACGTTGGGATACAACGGATCACCCACGATCGGTATCCCCAGAGCGGCCATGTGCACCCGCAGCTGGTGGGTGCGTCCGGTGCGCGGGGTCAACCGATACAGGCCGTCCGGCGATTGCAGCTCCACCAGCGTCTCGGCGTTCTGCGCGCCGGGCTCGCAAAACGCCTGCAGCCGCCCGCGCCGCTTGACGATGCGGCTTTGCACCGATCGCGGCAGCACCAGTGCCGGGTCGACCGCAGCCCGCGCCAGGTAGGTCTTGCCCACCTCGCCGCGGGCGAACAGGGTCTGATACGCGCCGCGCAGCTCGCGACGGGTGGTGAACAACAGGACACCAGCGGTCAAACGGTCCAGCCGGTGCGCCGGGCTCAGCTCGGGCAGGCCCAGTTGCCGGCGTAGCCGCACCAGCGCGGTCTGCGCGACGTGCCGCCCCCGCGGCATGGTGGCCAAAAAGTGCGGCTTGTCGACGACCACGATGTTCCAGTCCTGATGCAGCACCGCGATCTCGAACGGCACGGGCACCTCGTGGGGCAGGTCGCGATAGAGGTAGACGGCCGAACCGCTCGGCAGCACGGTGGCGGTGTCGACGGCCACACCGTCGGCGTCGACCACCTCCCCGGCCAGGACCTTTGCGCGGGCCGGCTCGCCGAACCGCGCGGTCAGCTCGGCCAGCACTTCCCCGCCATGCAGCCGCACCCGGGCGGGCCCCAACCCGTCCCGGACCGGAAGGGGTGCGGGCCTCACCACGACCTCAATTGAGGGGCACCGGCTCGAGGATCTCGGCGCGCGCCTCCGGCGCGCTGGCCCGCAACATGTCCGCCGACACGTCGTCGGGCTGGGCCTGCGACAGGATCTCGGCCTCCACCCGCGCGGTGTAGTTCGCGACCTCACGGTCGATGTCGGCTTCGCTCCAGCCCAATACGGGAGCGACCACGCCGGCCACCTCGCGGGCGCAGTCGACGCCCCGGTGCGCGTATTCGATGGAGATCCGCATCCGGCGCGCCAGGATGTCCTCGAGATGCAGGGCGCCCTCGGCGGTGACGGCATACAAGGCTTCGACCTTCAAATAGCCCGGCGCCTCTTTGATCGGGCTGAGCAGGCCGGGAGATTCGGCCGCCGCCTCGAGGACATCGCCGACCATCGACCCGTAGCGGTCCAGCAGATGGCGCACCCGATACGGGTGCAGGCCCCGCAGCGCGCCGACGTGCTCGGCCTGATTGATCAGCGCGAAGTAACCGTCGGCGCCCAGCAGGCTCACCTTCTCGGTGATCGACGGCGCCACGCGGGCCGGAATGAACTGAACCGCAGCATCGATCGCGTCGGCGGCCATCACCCGGTAGGTGGTGTACTTCCCGCCGGCGATCGCCACCAGGCCGGGCGCCGGCACCGCCACCGCGTGCTCGCGGGACAGCTTGGACGTTTCCTCGCTCTCACCGGCCAGCAACGGCCGCAGCCCCGCATACACGCCGTCGATGTCGGCGTGCGTCAGCGGGGTGGCCAGCACGGTGTTGACGGTTGTCAGGATGTAGTCGATGTCAGCCTTGGTGGCCGCGGGGTGGGCCAGGTCGAGATTCCAGTCGGTGTCGGTGGTTCCGATGATCCAGTGGCTTCCCCACGGGATGACGAACATCACCGACTTCTCGGTGCGCAGGATGATCGCGACGTCGCTGACGACACGGTCCCGCGGCACCACCACGTGCACGCCCTTGGACGCGCGCACCTGGAACCGTCCGCGCTGCTTGGACAACGCCTGAATCTCGTCGGTCCACACCCCGGTCGCGTTCACCACGACGTGGCCGCGGACCTCGGTGATCGCGCCGTCCTCGGAGTCGCGGACCCGCACGCCGATCACCCGGTCGCCCTCGCGCAGCAGCGAGACCACCTGCGTGGAGCACCGCACCACCGCGCCGTAATGCGCCGCGGTGCGCGCAACCGTCAGGGTGTGCCGGGCGTCGTCGACGACGGTGTCGTAGTAGCGAATCCCACCGATCAACGAGCTGCGCTTCAGGCCCGGACTCAGGCGCAAAGCCCCCGCCCGGGTCAAATGCTTTTGCGCCGGAACCGATTTCGCGCCACCGAGCTGATCGTAGAGAAAGAGGCCCGCGGCGATGTAGGGGCGTTCCCACATCCGCTTGGTCAGCGGAAACAAGAACGGCAACGGCTTGACCAGGTGCGGCGCCAGCGTGTTCAGCGACAGCTCACGCTCGTAGAGGGCCTCGCGCACCAGCCCGAATTCCAGTTGCTCTAGGTAGCGCAACCCGCCGTGAAACATCTTCGACGAGCGGCTCGACGTGCCCGAGGCGAGATCGCGCGCCTCGACCAGCGCCACCTTCAGCCCGCGCGTGGCGGCATCCAGCGCGCACCCGGAACCCACCACGCCGCCGCCGATGACCACCACGTCGAACTGCTCGGTGCCGAGCCGCTCCCAGGCCACCGCGCGTTGCTGCGGCCCCAGCAAGGACGCCGCCCAGCCCCGTTCGCTGGGTGCGTGGATCGGGTCGCTCACAGAGGACTCCTGTCGGTTACTGGTCGGTAGGACGCTGCTAGGCCAAGGCTAGTCGAGATCGTCGTGGGCCATCAGCCGCCGAGCGGCCTCGGTGATCGAACCCGATAACGACGGGTAGACGGCGAGCGTCTGCGCAAACTCGTTGACGGTGATGCGGTTGGTCACCGCCACGGCGATCGGCAAGATCAGCTCGGACGCGATCGGCGCCACCACCACACCGCCGATCACCACGCCGGTGGATTGGCGGCAGAAAAGCTTGACGAAACCCTGCCGCAACTCCGACATCTTGGCCCGCGCGTTGGTCCGCAACGGCAGCGTGATGGCCCGGGCGCTCACCGACCCGTCGTCGATCATCGATTGCGGCACACCGACGGCGGCGATCTCGGGCCTGGTGAAAACCGTGGCGGCGACCGTGCGCAACCGGATCGGGCTGACGCCCTCGCCCAGCGCGTGATACATCGCGATCCGCCCCTGCATGGCGGCTACCGATGCCAGCGGGAGCAGGCCGGTGCAGTCGCCGGCGGCGTAGATGCCGGGTACCGACGTCCGCGACACCCGATCCACGGTCAGGTAGTTGCCGCGCCCGAGCTCGATGCCGACCCGTTCCAGGCCAAGCCCGCTGGTGTTGGGGACCGACCCGATGGTCATCAGGGCATGGCTGCCCTCGACGGTGCGGCCGTCGGTCATCGTCACCAGGACGCCGTCGTCGGTGCGGGTGACCGACTGCGCGCGGGCGTTCTTGACCAGTTCGACGCCGCGGTCGGCGAATTCTGCCTCCAAGACCAGCGCGGCGTCGGCGTCCTCGTAGGGCAGCACGTGGTCCCGGCTGGCGACCACCGTCACCGGAACCCCCAGTTCGGTGTAGGCGTGCACGAACTCGGCGCCGGTGACCCCCGAGCCCACCACGATGAGGTGTTCGGGCAGCGCCTCCAAGTCGTAGAGCTGCCGCCAGGTCAAGATCCGCTCGCCGTCCGGTTGGGCCGAGGGCAGCACTCGCGGGCTGGCGCCGGTGGCGATCAACACGACGTCGGCCTCGTGCTCGCTGACGGAGCCGTCGGCCGCGGTCGCCTTGATACGGTGGCGGGCCAGGCCGGTGGTGGAGTCGCACAGCTCGCCCCGCGCGGCGATCACCTGGACACCCACGCTGAGCAGGTCCTCGGTGATGTCCGCTGACTGCGCCGCGGCCAGCGTCCTGACCCGGGCGTGGATCTGCGGCAACGAGATCTTGGCGTCGTCGATGTCGATGTCGAAGCCCAGTCGCGGCGCCCGGCGCAGCTCGGTGCGCAGCCAGGTGGAGGCGATGAACGTCTTGGACGGCACGCAGTCGTCGAGCACCGCGGCCCCGCCGATGCCCTCGGATTCGATCACGGTGACGTGGGTCGTCTCGCGCTGCAGCGTGGCGGCGACGAGCGCGGCCTCGTAACCGGCCGGGCCGCCGCCAATGATCACGATGCGAGTCACCACACGCCCTAACCTAACGGGCCGGGGGTGCGGGCCGCAGCGCGCGGCGTGCGCGAATCAAACCCCGCGAAACGCGCGAGTGAATACCACGCGAGCGTGCGGCGTTTAAGCTTTCCCCGTGCCGCTCTACGCCGCCTACGGATCGAACATGCATCCCGAGCAGATGCTCAAGCGTGCACCCCACTCGCCGATGGCCGGAACCGGCTGGCTGCATGGCTGGCGGTTGACGTTCGGCGGCGAGGACATCGGCTGGGAAGGCGCACTGGCCACGATCGTCGAGGAGCCGGATTCGAAGGTGTTCGTCGTCCTCTACGACATGACGCCGGCGGACGAGATGAACCTGGACCGCTGGGAGGGCTCGGAGTTCGAGATCCACAAGAAGATCCGCTGCCGGGTGGAGCGGCTGTCCTCGGACACCACCACCGATCCGGCGCTGGCGTGGCTGTATGTGCTGGACGCCTGGGAGGGCGGCCTGCCCTCGGCCCAATACCTGGGCGTGATGGCCGACGCTGCCGAGATCGCCGGAGCACCAAGCGATTACGTCCACGATCTGCGGACTCGCCCCGCCCGCAGCATCGGCCCGGGAACGAGCCCCTAAGCGGTTTGGAACGCGGCCGCCTGCGCGATGATGTTGACCATCATGCGCACGCCGATCGCCAGGGCCCGCTCGTCGAGGTCGAACGTCGGCTGGTGCAGATCCAACTGGGGTCCGTCGCCCGACCACACGCCGAGCCGGGCCATTGCGCCGGGAATCTCCTCGAGGTACCAGGAGAAATCCTCACCGCCGCCGGACTGCCGGGTATCGGCCAGCACATCGGGGCCGATGGCCTCGATCGCGTGGGTGAGGATGTGGGTCGAGACTTCCTCGTTGACCACGGGCGGCACGCCGCGGTGATAGCGCAGCGTGTGCTCGATCGCCAGCGGCGACAACAGCGCGGACACGGCCTGGCGGATGATCTCCTCGAGGGAGACCCACGTCTGGCGGCTGGCGGTGCGCACCGTGCCGGACAGCACGCCGGTTTGCGGGATGGCGTTGGCGGCCACCCCGGCATTGACCGCGCCCCACACCAGGACGGTGCTGTTGCGCGGGTCGATGCGGCGCGACAGCACCCCGGGCAGCCCGGTGATCAGCGTGCCGAGGCCGTAGACCAGGTCGGCGGTCAGGTGTGGCCGCGACGTGTGCCCGCCGGGCGAATACAGCGTGATCTCGATCGAGTCGGCGGCCGACGTGATGGGGCCGTGCCGCACCGCAACCTTGCCCACCTCGAGCCGGGGATCGCAGTGCAGGGCGAAGATTCGCGACACCCCGGCCAGGACTCCGGCGGCGATGGCGTCGATCGCGCCGCCGGGCATCAACTCCTCGGCGGCCTGGAAGACCAACCGCACCCCGAGCGGCAGCTCGGGCACGGATGCCAATGCCAGCGCGGTGCCGAGCAGGATCGCGGTGTGCGCGTCGTGCCCGCAGGCGTGCGCGACGTTGGGCATGGTCGAGGCATACGGGGCGCCGGTCCGCTCGGCCATGGGCAGCGCGTCCATGTCGGCCCGCAGTGCGATCCTCGGCTCCTGGTCGGGCCCGATATCGCAGGTCAGCCCCGTTCCGCCGGGTAGCACCTTGGGGTTCAGCCCCGCGTCGGCCAACCGCTCCGCGACGAACTGGGTGGTGGCGTACTCCTGGCGGCCCAACTCCGGATAGCGGTGGATGTGCCGGCGCCACGCGACCAGGTCCTCGTGGTGCGCGGCCAACCACGATTCGGCGCTGTCGACGAAACTCACGGGCCGACCCCGTGGTGTCTGCGTTGCAGCGCGGCCGCGACCCGGTCGCGCTGGTCGGGGCTCTCGGCCAGCGCGACCACCGCGCGAGCCAGCATGATCGCGCCCTCGACGACGGCGCGGTCGGCGCTGGGACCGGCGGCGGCGGCGGCAAAGGCGCGCTGGTGCACGGTGGCGCCGCCGGCGTCGACCCCGATCACCGGATGGATTCCCGGAATCACCTGCGTCACGTTGCCCATGTCGGTGCTGCCCATCGGGATCCTCGCCTCGACCTCGGCCGGCACCGGATCGCGCCCCAGCCGGCGCATCTCCGCCCGGCAAACCTCGGCCAGCCAATGGTCGGGTTGGAGTTCTGCGTATGCCGGTGACGCGTTGACGATTTCGTATTCACAGCCGGCGGCAAGCGCGCCTGCAGCAAAGCACGCGTACATCTTGCCCTCCAGCTCTCGCAGCGAATCCGACTCGGCCGCCCGCATCGCATACCGCAACGCCGCGCGGCCGGGGATCACATTGGTCGCCTGCCCGCCATCGGTGACGATCCCGTGCATGAGTTGCCCCGGCGCCAGTTGCTGCCGCAGCAACCCGATGGCCACCTGCGCGACGGTCACGGCGTCGGCGGCGTTGGCCCCCAGATGCGGTGCGACGGCGGCATGCGATTCCCTTCCGCGATAGTGGACGGTCACTTCGGACAATGCCAGCGAGCGGGCCGCGGCGATGTCGGTCGGCCCGGGGTGCACCATCACCGCCACCGCGACGTCGTCGAAAGTCCCTGCCTGCAGCAGCAGCGCCTTACCGCCGCCGTCCTCCTCGGCCGGGGTGCCCAGCAGCGCCACCGTCAGCCCCAGGTCGTCGGCCACCTCGGCCAGGGCCAGCGCCGTGCCCACCGCGGATGCCGCGATGATGTTGTGCCCGCAGGCGTGCCCGATCTCGGGCAGCGCGTCGTACTCGGCGCATACCCCGACCACCAGCGGCCCACTGCCGAAGTCGGCACGAAACGCGGTGTCCAAACCACCGATGGGCCCGGTGATCTCGAAACCGCGCTCGGCAACCAGCGCCTGCGTCTTGGCGCAGCTGCGATGCTCGGCGAACGCCAGCTCGGGCTCCGCGTGGATGGCATGGGACAGCTCGACGAGGTCGGCGCCACGGCGACGCACGACATCCTCGACGCTGTCTACCGGGGTTGCGGGCACTCTCGCAGTATGTCACCCAGGTCCACCGGCGACGGCTATACGAGTCCGGCGATGAACCCCGCCGCCTGGCCAGGGTAGGGCGGTGACTCATAGTCGCTGTGCGCGACGCGGTCGCGACCGCCAACGACGCAGACCGGATCACCGGGCTGGCAGAGGTCGATGGCACGGCCGGCGAACAGACCCGTTGACGAAAGCGGCGTGCCGAAGCGGTTGCCGGGATTGCCGAACACCGCAACCGCCGCGATCTTGCCGGCCAGACCGGGATCCAGCGCAGGGGCCGATCCGAAGTTGCCGATGGTATTGCCGAGGGGCGGCACCCCCGCCAGCATCGAGACCACCGCGGCGCCCTGCGAGAAACCACCGAGCACCAGTCGCGTCGCCGGGCATTGTTGGGCCATAAAGGCTATGTGATTCCGTGCGTCGTTGGCGCCGTCGGCGGTGGTCAAGAAGTTATAGCTGGCCGGATAGTTCACCGCGTAAGCCCCGACGCTGCGCGAGCCGAGGGCAGGCTGCAGCGCGGCCAACAGCGCATCACCTACGCGCCCTAAGCCGGGCGGCTCGGCGGTACCACGGGCGAAGACGAGTTCGACATCCGGACAGCCGTCGGCTTGCGCCGCGGGTAAGCCACTCGTGATCATTGCCGTCGACACCGCAGCAGCGAAGGCCAGGCAAACCACCGGCCACTTCCGAAGACCCATGCGGCAGATCCTCACATATACCGGCTCCTTGCTCGCGCCGTACCGGCGCTCGCCGTCGCCGCGCTCGGCTCGATGGCCCGGCTCCTTGCTCGCGCCGTACCGGCGCTCGCCGTCGCCGCGCTCGGCTCGATGGCCCGGCTCCTTGCTCGCGCCGTACCGGCGCTCGCCGTCGCCGCGCTAGGCTCGCGCAGTGTGAGCGAGCCCCATCCCGACGAACTGGCGCGGCGGGCGGCGCGGGTCATCGGCGAGCGCACCGGGATCGACCGGCACGACATCGCCATCGTTCTCGGTTCGGGATGGTCACCGGCCGCCGCGGCCCTGGGTTCGCCCACCGCCGTGCTGCCCCAGGCCGAACTGCCGGGGTTCACGCCGCCAAGTGCCGCCGGGCACACCGGCGAGCTGATGTCGGTGCCCGTCGGCGATCACCGGGTGCTGGTGCTGGTCGGTCGCGTGCACGCCTACGAGGGTCATGACCTGCGCCACGTCGTGCACCCGGTGCGGACGGCCTGCGCGGCCGGGGCGCGGATCGTCGTGCTCACCAACGCGGCCGGTGGACTGCGTCCTGACCTGGCGGTGGGCCAGCCGGTGCTGATCAGCGACCACCTCAACCTGACGGCCCGGTCACCACTGGTCGGCGCGCAGTTCGTGGATCTGACCGACGCCTACTCGCCGCGGCTGCGGCGGCTCGCCCGCGAGTCCGACCCGGAACTCGCCGAGGGCGTCTACGCCGGCCTGCCCGGACCGCACTTCGAGACGCCCGCCGAAATCCGGATGCTGCGGACCTTGGGCGCCGACCTGGTGGGCATGTCAACGGTGCACGAGACGATCGCGGCCCGGGCGGCCCGCGCCGAGGTGTTGGGCGTGTCGCTGGTGACGAACCTGGCCGCGGGCATCAGCGGCGAGCCGCTGAGCCACGCCGAGGTGCTGGCCGCCGGGGCCGCGTCGGCAAGCCGGATCGGCGCTCTGCTCGCCGACGTGATCGCCCGGTTTTAAAAACCATGACGCCCGAGGAGTGGATCGCGCACGATCCCGATCCGACGACGGCCGCCGAGCTTGCCGCGTGTGGTCCCGACGAGCTTGCGGCGCGGTTCGCCCGCCCACTCACGTTCGGCACCGCGGGGTTGCGCGGTCCGGTGCGCGGCGGCCCGGACGCGATGAACGTCGCGGTGGTGTCGCGCGCCACCTGGGCGGTGGCGCGGGTGCTGACCGAGCGCGGCCTGGCCGGTTCGCTGGTGATCGTCGGGCGTGACGCTCGGCACGGCTCGGCGACGTTCGCCACCATGGCGGCTGAAGTTCTTGCCGCCGAAGGCTTTTCGGTGCTGCTGCTGCCCGCACCGGTTCCCACGCCGGTGGTCGCGTTCGCCGTGCGCCACACCGGCGCCGCCGCCGGGATACAGATCACGGCCTCCCACAACCCGCCGACCGACAACGGCTACAAGGTCTATTTCGACGGCGGCATCCAGATCGTCTCGCCCACCGACCGGCAGATCGAAACCGCGATGGCCGCCGCTCCCCCGGCCGACCGGATCGCCCGCAAGCCCGTCAAACCCGCCGACACCGATCTGGTGGAGCGCTACATCGCGCGTGCCGCCGCCGTGCGGCGCGCCACCGGATCGGTGCGGGTGGCGCTGACCCCGCTGCACGGGGTGGGCGGTGCGGTGGCCGTCGAGACGCTGCGCCGGGCCGGCTTTCCCCAGGTGCACACCGTCGGGGCCCAGTTCGCGCCGGACCCCGACTTTCCCACCGTCGCGTTCCCGAACCCCGAGGAGCCCGGCGCCACCGACGCGTTGCTCGCCCTGGCCGCGGAGACCCGCGCCGACGTCGCGATCGCGCTGGATCCCGACGCGGACCGATGCGCCGTCGGCATCCCAACCGGATCGGGGTGGCGAATGCTGTCCGGCGACGAAACCGGTTGGCTGCTCGGCGATTACATTCTGTCGCGAACCAACGATCCGCGGACCTGCGTCGTCGCCAGCTCGGTGGTGTCGTCGCGGATGCTCGCGGCGATCGCCGCGCAGCACGGGGCGATCCACGTCGAGACCCTTACCGGCTTCAAGTGGCTGGCGCGCGCCGATTCGAAATTGCCCGGCCGCACGCTGGTCTACGCCTACGAGGAAGCGATCGGGCACTGCGTGGACCCGGACGCCGTGCGGGACAAGGACGGGATCAGCGCCGCGGTCCTGGTGTGCGATCTGGTGGCCGCGCTGGCAGAGCAAGGCCGTTCGGTGCCCGACATGCTCGAAGAGCTCGCCCGGCGGTACGGCGTGCACGTCGTCGCCGCGCTGTCGCGCCCGGTCGCCGACGTCGACGCCGCCGCCGAAGTGCTGCGGGGGCTGCGGGCGGCCCCGCCGACCCGGCTCGCCGGTTACCCCGCGACCCTTACCGATATCACCGACGCGCTCATCTTCACCGGGGGGGATGACCACACGTCGATCAGGGTGGTGGTGCGGCCCTCGGGAACCGAGCCAAAGTTGAAGTGCTACTTGGAGATTCGCTGCGCGGTGGCCGACGACCTGCGATCCGCCCGGCAGCGGGCCGCCGCGCTGCGCGACGAGCTGGCCTCCTCGGTGCGGAGCTGGTGACTAGCGGGGCCCGAATTGGCGGTCGCCCGCATCGCCGAGACCCGGCACGATAAAGGCGATTTCGTTGAGCCCGTCATCGACGGCCGCGGTGAAAAGGCGTGCGCTCGGTGCCGACTTATCAAGTGCTGCAATGCCTTCCGGTGCGGCTACCACGCACACCACGGTGATTGCCCGCGCGCCGCGGTGGTGCAGCAGCTCGACCGTGTGTTTCAGCGACCCGCCGGTGGCCAGCATGGGGTCGAGAACCATCACCGGCAGCTCGCTGAGATCGTCGGGCAGCGACTCCATATACCCGCTCGCCTGGTGGGTCTCCTCGTCGCGGGCGGCGCCGACGAACCCGACCCGGGATTGCGGCAGCAGCGCAAGCGCCTGGTCGATCATGCCCAATCCGGCGCGGAGCACCGGCACCAGCAGGGGCGGGCTGGCCAGTCGCACGCCGAGCGTCTCGGCCAGCGGGGTGTGGATCGGGAATGTCTCGCGGGGCGCGTCCCGGGTCGCCTCGTAGACCAGCATCATCGTCAGGTCGCGCAGCGCGGCCCGGAAGGCGGTGTTGTCGGTGTGTTTGTCGCGCAATATGGTCAGCCGTGCGAGGGCCAGCGGGTGGTCAACGATGTGCACATCCACGGCATTTGACCCTATATAACGTTCGGGGAAAGCCCTGCTGACACGCGTGAGTTCGTCCCGTAAATGATCCAAGCCCGCCCATATACTCCCGGGGTGCGGGCATACCGGGCGCTGCGGCTAGCCGGCGCGCTGGCGCTGACGGCGGTGACGGCCATCCCCTTGACTCCCGGCGCGGGCCTCGCCGCGGCCGCGCTTCCCCGGCCCGCGCACGTCGTCATCGTGGTGGAAGAGAACCGCTCCGAGGGCAACATCATCGGCAGTGCGTCGACGCCGTTCATCAACGCGCTGGCCACCCAGGGCGCAAACATGGCCCAGTCGTTCGCCGAAACGCACCCCAGCGAGCCCAACTACCTGGCGCTGTTCGCCGGCGACACGTTCGGACTGACCACGAACGCGTGCCCGGTCGACGCCGGGAACACCCCCAACCTGGGCTCGGAATTGCTCGGCGCCGGCTACACGTTCATCGGCTTTGCCGAAGACCTGCCCGGTGTCGGCTCACCCGCATGCAGCGCCGGCAAGTATGCGCGCAAGCACGTGCCCTGGACGAACTTCACCAATGTGCCGCCGGCGAACTCGCTGCCGTTCTCGGCTTTTCCGGCGGGAGACTACGCCAGCCTGCCGACCGTCGCGTTCGTCATTCCCAACAACGACAACAACATGCACGACGGCTCGATCGCGCAGGGCGATGCCTGGCTGAGCCGCAACCTGTCCGGGTACGCCAACTGGGCGGTCGCCAACAACAGTCTGCTCATCGTGACCTGGGACGAGGACGAAGGCGGCGGTCGCAACCAGATCCCGACGGTGATCTATGGCGCGCACGTGCAGCCGGGAACCTACAACGAGCAGATCAGCCACTACAACGTGCTGTCCACCCTCGAGCAGATGTACGGGCTGCCCAAGACGGGTAACGCGGCCAACGCCGCGCCGATCGCGACCATTTGGGGCCCCTAGGGGCCACTAGCCTATTCTGTGCCGCATGGCTGCTGACCTCGTGCCGATCCGCCTGAGCCTGTCCGCCGGCGACCGCTACACCGTGTGGGCGCCCCGCTGGCGCGACGCCGGCGACGAGTGGGAGGCGTTTCTGGGCAAGGACGACGACCTGTTCGCCTTCGAGACCGTTTCCGACCTGGTCGCATTCGTGCGTTCCGACACCGACAACGACCTCGTCGACCACCCGGCGTGGAAGGACCTGACCTCGGCGCACGCGCGCGGGCTCGAGCCCGCCGACGACAAGCAGTTCGATCTGGTCGCCGTCGAGGAGCTGGTGTCGGAGAAGCCGACCGAGAAGTCGGTGACCGGGCTCGCCGGCGCGCTGTCCATCGTGTCGTCCATCGGTTCGGTGTGCGAGCTGGCGGCGGTGTCGAAGTTCTTCAACGGCAACCCCACGCTGGGCACGGTCGCCGGCGGGATCGACCAGTTCGCCGGCAAAGCCGGTCACAAACGCTGGAACTCGATCGCCGAAGTCATCGGGCGAAGCTGGGACGGCGTGCTCGGCGCGATCGAGGACATCATCAGCACTCCCGACGTCGATGCCGCCGCGTCGGCCACGGCCGCCGAGGAACTGGCCGAAGAGCCCGAAGAGCCCGACGACCAGGACGACCAGGACGTCCAGGCAACCGAGGCCGCCACCGAGCAAGCCGGAGTCGAGGACACCGGCGACGAAGAGGACACCGCCGAGGACACCGGCGAGGGCACCGCCGATGACAGCTCCGAGGCCGAGGACGCCGAGGCCGGCTCGGACAAGGAGGAGGCCCGCGCGACCGGCGACACCGCCGTGCTGGGCGGCGAGGAGGATTTCTGGCTTCAGGTGGGCATCGACCCGATCCGGATCATCACCAGTTCCGGCACGTTCTACACGCTGCGCTGCTACCTGGACGATCGCCCGATCTTCCTGGGCCGCAACGGACGGATCAGCGTGTTCAGCTCCGAGCGGTCGCTGGCCCGCTACCTCGCCGACGAACACGACCATGACTTGGCCGATTTGAGCACCTACGACGACATCCGTACCGCCGCGACCGACGGCGCATTGACGGTCGAGGTCTCCGACGAGAACATCTATGTCCTCAGCGGGCTGGCCGACGACTTCGCCGACGGGCCCGACACCGTGGATCGCGAGCAGCTCGACCTGGCCGTCGAACTGCTCCGCGACGTCGGCGACTACTCCGAGGAAACCACGGTGGACAAGGCCCTGGAACCGGGCCGGCCGCTGGGCAAGCTGGTGGCCCACGTGCTGGAGCCGGGCTCGGTGAGCAAGCCCGCGGCCCCTTACACCGCGGCGGCCCGCGAATGGGAAGACCTGGAAAAGTTCGTGGAGTCGCGGCTAAGGCGCGAATAGCACAGCGCGTTTGACGGGCCAAGAAGACTCCTCTTTACTGGCGTCTGCCGGCGATCAAGGAGGCGGCCAGACGGAGGTGAGCCAGGTGTCGCTTCCCGGGATCGGCCCACTGCCGCTGTACGGGTTCCAACGCCCGGGCATGTTGCTGTTCGGTTTGCTTCCGCTGGCCCTGCTCGCCATTTACGTCATCGTCCAGGCTCGCCGCCGACACCGCCTGCGCCGGTTCACCGAGGCGACCGTGCCGCAGTCGTGGTGGCGGCACCTTCCGATCGTCGTATCGCTGCTCTGCCTGGCTCTATTGACGATCGCGCTGGCCACCCCCACCCACGACATGCGCATACCGCGCAACCGCGCCGTCGTCATGCTGGTCATCGACATGTCGCAGTCGATGCGGTCGACCGATGTCGAGCCCAACCGGCTGAAGGCGGCCGAACAGGCGGCCACCCAGTTCGCCACGCAGCTGACGCCGGGCATCAATCTCGGACTCGTCGGATTCGCCGGAACGCCCTACCTGCTGGTGCCCCCGACCCCGCAGCACCAGGCGACCGTCGAGGCGCTGAAGAAGCTCGACTTTGCCGACGGCACGGCGACGGGGGAGGCCATCTTCACCGCCCTGCACGCGATCGAAGCCACGGCCGTTACCGGCGGGGACACCCCGCCGCCGGCCCGCATGGTGCTGCTTTCCGACGGCGGCGAGAACAAGCCGACGGACCCCAACGATCCGCACGACGGCGCCAATACCGCGGCGCGCCTGGCCAAGGATCAGGGCGTGCCCATCTCGACGATCTCGTTCGGAACGCAAACGGGCGACATCGAACTGGACGGACATCGGGTCGCCGTCCCGGTGAAGTCGGACGAGATGAAGACGATCGCCCGGCTATCCGGCGGCCAGTTCTATAGCGCGACCAACCTCAGCGAACTCAACAAGAGTTATGACTCCATCCAAAACGAGATCGGGTATCGCACCGTGCCGGGCCCCGGTAGTTCCGGGTGGCTGCGCCTCGCTGTCCTCACCGCCCTGATCGCCACGGCGCTGTCATTGCTGATCAATCGGCGACTGCCCACGTGATGGTCCGCGCTTCTTAGGACGGCAGCCTTCGGTTCAGGAACAGGCCAGCCAGCACAGCGCCGGCCATGACCCCAGCACCGAGCAGCATCCAGGCGAGGCTGGCGTCGCCCTTGACGGTTTCGTAGCCGATCTGGCGCTGCAGTGTCGCGTAGACCTCCTTGAGCGATTCCAGGCTGTCGGCGTGGAACGCCTGGCCGTCGGTGATCTCGCAGATCTTCTGCAGGGTTTGATCGTCCACCGGAACCGGAATGGTGGCACCTTCATAGACGACGGTGCCGTCGGGCGTGCCGAAGGAGATCGTCGAGATCTGGATTCCCTGCGCTTTGGCGGCCCGCGCCGCGGTGAAGGCCCCCTGCGGGGCGTTGGGGTCCAGCGGTACGTTTTCGGCGCCGTCTGACTCCAGCACGATCCGCGCGGGTGGCGGACCGTCGCCGCCGCCCATCACCGAACCGACCGTGGCGATTGCTTGCATCGCGGTGAAAATGCCTTCTCCCGTCGCGGTTTTCGGAGCCGGCTGCAAGGTGTCGATCGCCGCTTTCACGGTGGCGCGGTTGGTCGTCGGCGCGACCAACAGCGTGGCGTTGGCCGCGAACTCCACCAGCCCCAGATTGATGGCCGGCGTCAGCTCGTCGGCGAACTGCTTGCCGGCCTCCTGAGCGGCCGCCAACCGGTTCGGGGCGACATCGGTGGACGCCATGGACTCGGACACGTCGATGACCAGCATGACCACCGCGCGGTTGAGCGGAATCCGGACGTCGGACGTCGGGCCGGCCATGGCCGTGGTCAGCAGCACCAAAGACGTGGCAAGCAGGATCGTGGGCAGGTGCCGCCACCGGCCGGAGCGAGTCGGCGCGACGCGTTCCAGCACTTCCATGTTGGCGAAGCGCAGAACGCGCCGGCGCCGGGCAAAATGCTGGACGACGTAGATCCCAATCACAAGGAGCACGATCAGCAGCACCAGGAAGAACCAGGCGTTCTGGAAGCCCGTGAGCGACACCGGGCCCAACAAAGGCAACTTCACCTCACCAAGGTGCTGGCCGAAGCCGCCGCCGTCAAGTTGTCGGACCCCTGGGTATGATCGAATGTATGTTCGAACACGAAGTCGCCGCCACGGTGGTGGACCGCATCTGCGCTGCGTCGCGGGCCGAAAATCGGGCGGCCGGGGAGCGGCTGGCCGCGATCGGCGAGCTCGATCTGCTGCGATTGCGCCAGGCCGGCGAGTGCGAGTCCTTTGCGACCGACACCTGGGACGCGATCGGCGCGGAAGTGGCCGCGGCGCTGCGGGTCAGCCAGGCGCTGGCATCGAGCTACGTCTACTACTCGCGCGCGATGCGCAACCGGCTGCCGCGGGTCGGGGCCGCGTTGGCCGCCGGCGATATCGGCTATTCGACCTTCCAGACGATCGTGTACCGCACCGATCTGATCACCGACGCCGATGTGTTGGCCGCCGTCGACGCCGAACTGGCCGTCAAGGTGCGGCGCTGGCCGTGCCTGACACGGGGCAGGCTGGCCGGACACGTCGACCAGATCGTGGCGCGCGCCGATCGCGACGCGGTCCGGCGGCGCCGGGAGCGTCAGGCGGATCGGGAACTCTCCATCTGGGACAGCGGCGACGGTCTGAGCGAAGTCTTCGGCAGGCTGGCCAGCACCGACGCCCACGCGGTCGACGCGCGGTTAGACGCGTTGGCCGCCACGGTGTGTGCGGCCGACCCGCGCACCGGCAAGCAGCGCCGGGCCGACGCCATGGGGGCCTTAGCGGGCGGCGCCGACCGGCTGGCGTGCCGCTGCGGACAGCCGCACTGTCCGTCCGGCGCAATCCCCTCACCGCGGCCGGTGGTGGTTCATGTGATCGCCGACCAGGCCACCCTCGATGGCACCGCCGACAAGCCAGGCTCGATGATCGGGGCTGATCAGCTCGTCCCCGCCGAGCTGATCACCGAACTGGCCGACTCGGCAAGGCTGCGGCCGCTTGTGCACCCCGGCGATGCACCGCCCGAGCACGGGTACATCCCGTCGCAGCCGTTGGCTGATTTCGTCCGGTGCCGCGACTTGACCTGTCGGTTCCCCGGCTGCGATCGGCCAGCGCCGGACTGCGACACGGACCACACGGTCCCCTATGGCGACGGCGGCGCCACCCACGCGTCGAACCTGAAATGCCTTTGCCGCCTGCATCATCTGATCAAAACGTTTTGGGGCTGGCAGGACCGCCAACTACCCGACGGCACGGTGATCTGGACCTCGCCGAGCGGACGCACCTACGTCACCACCCCCGGCAGCGCGCTGCTGTTCCCCAGCTTGTGCGCGCCCACCGGGGACCTGCCGACGCCCCAGGCGCAGTCGGACCGATGCAACGATCGCACCCTGATGCCGCGGCGTCGCCACACCCGCGCCGAAAATCGAGCCAAGTACATCGCCGCCGAACGCCGGCACAACCGCGAAGCACGCCAGCCCCGGCACGCCGCACCGCATTCCGCGCTGTGTGGACGGCGCGACGCACCCACCGCCGCCCAGCGCGACGCACCCGACGACGACGATCCGCCGCCTTTTTAGCCTGATTTAGGGCAGTAGCCGGTTGGCGCGTCGGCGACACCGCCGGCGCCGTCTACGTCACCGACTGGCGCAACAATTGGGTGCTCAAGCTACCGGCGCGCTAAGCCGCATTGGTCAGCCGATTAAGACCGCGAACCGCGGCTTGATCACCTCGTCGATGATCGCCAGCCGCTCAACCAAACGGCTTTACCGAATTCGTCATGCTGAGCGTAAATGTCGATCGCCGGCGGGTCGACGTCGTTGTCGGCGCCCACACGGCCTTTCCGGCTGGGCCATGTTCGGCGCGGCGACGTCCACCAGCCATGCCGCCGCGCAACGTCCAGCACTTTCCGACGAGAATGGCCCCATGAAAGTTGTCTCAGCGCTGCTGACCGTCCCGGCCGCGGTCGCCCTGGCCACACCGGCTCAGGCCGATTCCGGCGGCGGCGACGTAGACTTCCTCGCCACGCTCGGGCAGGCGGGCATCGGCTTCGCCACGGGAGATCAAGTCGTCGCGGTCGGCAAAGGTGTCTGCAGCCAATTGGACCGCGGCCAGTCGGCCACGGACGTCGTCAAAAACCTGACGGACGCCAACCCCGGATTTACGCCGCGCAGCGCCGCGAAGTTCGCCGTGATCGCCACCGGCGCCTACTGCCCCAAGTACCTCGGGGACGGCGGCGGTGGAGCCGACACAGCCGACAATGGCGCCGGTCAAACCCCCAACGGCGCCGGTCAAGCCCCCAACGAGCGCGGAGGTGGGGACGCGGGCATCGTCATCGCTGGTGGGGAGTAGCCGGGGCCCACTCCCCACCAGCGGCATCGACGCTGGCGTCGGACAACCTGAGTGCCAACCTCAGTGCCAGTGACCTGGGTCGCGCGGGTCGCCGTCGTAGTAGTGGTCGTCGTGACAGCGGCCCCAGTCCCAGTTATTCCCCCAACCCGGGTCCCACTGCTGGCCGGGGCACCAGTGATAAGCCGGGAAAGGCGCCGGTTGTGCCTGGGCGACCGAGGCCATGCCCAAGCCGGCGAGCCCCACACCAGCCGTCATGACGAGCATTGAGCCTGCAACACGCGCAGATTTTTCATACCAGATCTATAGCCCAACCGATGCTCGATCGAAACAAATACTTCAGCCGTGAGTCTTCCTGGCGTTTGCTGCGCGTTAGCGTGACATCCTTTTCAGCCGATCAACACCGCGTACCGCGGCTTGATCACCTCGTCGATGATCGCCAGCCGCTCGTCGAACGGAATGAACGCCGACTTCATCGCATTGATGGTGAACCGCTCGAGGTCACTCCACCCGTAGCCGAAAGCCTGTACCAGGCGGTGCATTTCGCGGCTCATAAACGTGTCGCTCATCAGCCGGTTGTCGGTGTTGACGGTCACCCGGAACCGCGTCCTGGCCAGCAGATCGAACGGGTGATCGGCGATGCTCTTGACCGCGCCGGTCTGCACGTTCGAGCTGGGGCACAGTTCCAGCGGAATTCGCTTGTCCCGCAAGATCGATGCCAGCCTGCCCAACCGAACCTCGCCACCGGCGATCACGTCGATGTCGTCGACGATTCGCACCCCGTGGCCCAGCCGGTCGGCGCCGCAGAACGCGATCGCGTCATGGATGGAGGGCAACCCGAATGCCTCACCGGCATGAATAGTGAAGCGCGCGTTGTGATCTCGCATGTACTCGAAAGCGTCCAGGTGCCGCGTCGGGGGGTTGCCGGCCTCGGCGCCCGCAATGTCGAATCCGACAACCCCCTTGTCCCGGAAGCGAATCGCCAGCTCGGCGATCTCACGGGACAACGCGGCGTGCCGCATCGCGGTCACCAAAAGCCGCACCGTGATGGGTCGGCCCGCGGCGGCGCAGGCCTTCTCGCCCGCGGCGAAACCCTCCAGCACGGCGTCGACGATCTCGTCGAAGGACAGCCCCCGGTTGATGTGCAGCTCGGGAGCGAACCGCACCTCGGCATAAACCACCGAATCGGCGGCCAGGTCTTCCACGCACTCGTAGCCGACCCGATACAGCGCGTCGGGTGTCTGCATCACGGCCACGGTGTGCGAAAACGGCTCCAGGTAGCGCTCCAGCGAACCGCTGTGCGACCGGGTGCGAAACCACGTCGCCAGCGCGTCGGCGTCGGTGGCGGGCAGCCCGTCGTAGCCGGTCTGGCCGGCGATGTCCAGCACGGTCGACGGCCGCAGCCCGCCGTCGAGGTGGTCGTGCAGCAGGGCCTTGGGCGCCTTCCGGATCTCCGCCAGGTCCAGTCCCGTCGTCACGTGCCGATCCGATCGATGATCAGCGGCCCCGCCGCCGGCGGCGGTCTGTCACCGACGCTCCAGCCGCCGTCCAGCTCGGCCATCGCGGCGCCGAAGCGTTCCGGGGTGTCGGTGTAGAGGGTGAATAACGGTTCGCCGGCCGCGACGGGCTCGCCCGGACGGCGGTGGATCCTGATGCCGGCTCCGAACTGCACCGACATGCCCGGACGGGACCTACCCGCGCCGAGCCGCCAAGCTGCCATGCCTACCGCCATCGCGTCGATATCGCCCATTGTGCCGCCCCGGCCGGCGGTCACGGTTTCGGTATGCGCACCGATTGGCAACGGTACCGACAAATCACCACCCTGGGCCGCGACCAGCTTGCGGAATCGGTCCATCGCGGTGCCGTCGCGCAGCGTCTGGGCCGGATCGCGGTCGTCGATCCCCACCAGCTCGAGCATCTCGCCGGCCAGCCGCACGGTCAGCTCCACCACGTCGGGCGGCCCGCCGCCGGCCAGCACCTCCATGGCTTCGGCAACCTCGAGCGCGTTGCCGACCGTCGCGCCAAGCGGGCGGTTCATGTCCGTCAGCAGCGCGCGGGTGGGCACCCCGTGGGCGGCGCCCAACTCGACCATGGTGTGCGCCAGTTGGCGGCACTGCGCCTCCGAGCTCAACAGCGCTCCCGCACCGACCTTGACGTCGAGCACCAACGCGCCGGCTCCCTCGGCCAGCTTCTTGCTCATCACCGAGCTGGCGATCAAGGGCGAAGACTCGACCGTCGCGGTGATGTCACGCAGCGCGTACAGCTTCTTTTCCGCCGCCGCGAGCCGGCCGGCGGCGAATATCGCCGCGCCGACGTCATGCAGCTGTTGGCGCACTTGCCGGTTGGACAGCTCGGCGGTGAACCCGGCGATGGATGCTAGCTTGTCCAGCGTGCCGCCGGTATGGCTCAGCCCCCGGCCGGACGCCTTGGGCACCGCGGCGCCGCAGGCGGCGACGATAGGCACCAACGCCAGTGTGGTCTTGTCGCCGACCCCACCGGTGGAGTGCTTGTCGACGGTCGGCACGCCCAGATCAGCGAAATCCAGCCGTTCGCCCGACGCCACCATCGCCGTCGTCCACGAAGCGATTTCCCCCCGGTCCATGCCGCGCCAAAAGATCGCCATCAGCAACGCCGACATCTGTTCGTCGGCGACGTGGCCGCGGGTATAGGCGTCGACGACCCAGTCGATCGCGGCGTCGGACAGCCGTCCCCCGTCGCGCTTGGTCCTGATCACCGTCGGCGCGTCGAATGCGAAGCCCGTCAAGAAGGTTCCCGGGCCAGATCGTCGGGACCAAACGCGTCGGGCAGCAGGTCGCCGAGCCGCCGCGGCCCGGCCGGGTGGTCGATCAGCAGTTCGGGACCGCCGTGTTCCAGCAACACCTGACGACATCGCCCGCAGGGCATCAGCACCGATCCCCGCGCGTCGACGCACGCCAGCGCGGTCAGCCGCCCGCCACCGGTCGAATGCAGGGCGGACACCACGCCACACTCGGCACAGAGACCAAGACCATATGAGACATTTTCCACATTGCATCCGGTGACCACACGCACGTCGTCGACCAGAGCGGCCGCGCCCACCCGAAACCGCGAATACGGCGCATAAGCCTTCGCCGCAGCCTGTATTGCCTTGTCCCGCAGCATATTCCAATCGACCTCAGGCATACCGTCCCCGCTCACCGATGGGCTGACTCGCCGACGCCACCCTAACCCCGAAACGGCGCCGGGCCGGATCGGAATGTCCGGCGGCGGCCGCAACCCGGCCAGGCTAGGCTGAGCTGCCCGGCTTTAGTGTCGTTGAACGTCCAAGAAGGCGGTGAGCGCAGGGGTGAGTACGCAGACGACAACCGTGGATCCCGCAAAAGCATCGGCATCGTCGCGCAAGCGGCGGCCACCTCGGACCCTGTATCGGGGCGATCCCGGCATGTGGTCGTGGGTGCTGCACCGCATCAGCGGGGCGACGATCTTCTTCTTCCTGTTCGTCCACGTGCTGGACACCGCCCTAGTGCGGGTTGGGCCCCAGCAATACAACGAGGTCATCGCGACCTACAAGACGCCGATCGTCGGCCTGATGGAGTTCGGCCTGGTCGCCGCGGTTCTTTTTCACGCGCTGAACGGAATCCGGGTCATCTTGATCGACTTCTGGTGGCAGGGCACCCGGCACCAGCGGCTGATGCTGTGGGTCATCGGCGTCGTCTTTTTGCTGCTCGTCGTCCCGGCGGCGGTGGTCATCGGCATCCACATGCTGGAGCACCTCCGATGAGCAGCCCCGATCTTCAGCTCGGCCGCGGCGAGGTCGCACCGGTCCGCCAGCGCAGCCACGACCGCCCCGCCAGCCTGGACAATCCCCGCTCACCGCGGCGGCGCGCCGGCATCCCCAACTTCGAGAAGTTCGCCTGGCTGTTCATGCGGTTTTCCGGCATCGCGCTGGTGTTCCTGGCGCTCGGGCACCTGTTCATCATGCTGATGTGGGAGAACGGCGTGTACCGCATCGACTTCAACTACGTGGCGCAGCGCTGGGCGTCGCCGTTCTGGCAGTTCTGGGACCTGTCGCTGCTGTGGCTGGCGCAGTTGCACGGCGGCAACGGGCTGCGCACCATCATCGACGACTACAGCCGCAAGGACAGCACGCGATTCTGGCTGAACAGTCTGCTGCTGTTGTCGATGGGATTCACGTTGGTGCTGGGCACCTACGTGCTGGTGACGTTCGACCCGAATATCGGAGGCTGACCGGTGATCCAGCAACACCGATACGACGTGGTGATCGTCGGCGCGGGCGGTGCCGGGATGCGGGCGGCCGTCGAGGCGGGCCCCCGCGTGCGCACCGCGGTGCTGACCAAGCTCTACCCCACCCGCAGCCACACCGGCGCCGCCCAGGGCGGCATGTGCGCCGCGCTGGCCAACGTCGAAGACGACAACTGGGAATGGCACACCTTCGACACCGTCAAGGGCGGCGACTATCTCGCCGACCAGGACGCGGTGGAGATCATGTGCAAGGAAGCCATCGACGCGGTGCTGGACCTGGAGAAAATGGGGATGCCGTTCAACCGCACCCCCGAGGGCCGCATCGACCAGCGCCGCTTCGGCGGGCACACCCGCGACCACGGCAAGGCCCCGGTGCGCCGGGCGTGCTACGCGGCGGACCGCACCGGCCACATGATCCTGCAGACGCTCTACCAGAACTGCGTCAAGCACGACGTCGAGTTCTTCAACGAGTTCTACGCGCTGGACCTGGTGCTCACCCAGACCCCGACCGGCCCGGTGGCCACCGGGGTGGTCGCCTACGAGCTCGCGACGGGCGAAGTTCATGTATTCCACGCCAAGGCCATCGTGATCGCGACCGGCGGTTCGGGCCGGATGTACAAGACCACCTCCAACGCGCATACGCTGACCGGCGACGGCATCGGGATCGTGTTCCGTAAGGGACTTCCGTTGGAGGACATGGAGTTTCACCAGTTTCACCCGACCGGCCTGGCCGGCCTGGGCATCCTGATCTCCGAGGCGGTGCGCGGCGAGGGCGGCCGGCTGCTCAACGGCGAGGGTGAGCGCTTCATGGAGCGCTACGCCCCGACGATCGTCGACCTGGCCCCGCGCGACATCGTATCCCGCTCAATGGTTTTGGAGGTCCTGGAGGGCCGCGGCGCCGGCCCGCACAAGGACTACGTCTACATCGACGTCCGCCACCTCGGCGCGGACGTGCTGGAAGCCAAGCTGCCCGACATCACCGAGTTCGCCCGCACCTACCTGGGCGTGGACCCGGTGCACGAACTGGTCCCGGTCTACCCGACGTGTCACTACGTGATGGGCGGCATCCCGACCACGGTCACCGGACAGGTGTTGCGGGACAACACTTCCACCGTGCCGGGCCTGTACGCGGCCGGCGAGTGCGCGTGCGTGTCGGTGCATGGCGCCAACCGGCTGGGCACCAACTCGCTGCTGGATATCAACGTCTTCGGCCGCCGCGCCGGCATCGCCGCGGCCAGCTACGCGCAGGGCCACGACTTCATCGACATGCCGCCGGAGCCCGCGGCGATGGTGATCGGCTGGGTCGCCGACATCCTCTCCGAGCACGGCAACGAGCGCGTCGCCGACATCCGCGGCGCCCTGCAGCAGACGATGGACAACAACGCCGCGGTGTTCCGCACCGAGGAGACACTCAAGCAGGCGCTCACCGACATCCACGCCTTGAAAGAGCGGTATTCCCGAATTACTTTGCACGACAAGGGAAAGCGATTCAACAGCGACCTGCTGGAAGCCATCGAGCTGGGCTTTCTGCTGGAGCTGGCCGAGGTCACCGTGGTCGGCGCATTGAACCGCAAGGAGTCCCGCGGCGGGCATGCCCGCGAGGACTATCCGAACCGCGACGACGTCAACTACATGCGCCACACCATGGCCTACAAGCAGGGCACCGAACTGCTCAGTGACATCGCGCTGGACTTCAAGCCCGTCGTGCAGACCCGCTACGAACCCAAGGAACGGAAGTACTGATGGCCGTAAGCGACGCTGAACCGGAGGTCCTGCCCGGGGACCCGCCCTTGCCGCCGATTCCCGACGGCGCGGTGCTGGTGACCCTCAAGATTGCCCGGTTCAACCCCGACGACCCCGACGCCTTCGCGAAAACCGGTGGCTGGCAAAGCTTTCGGGTGCCCTCCCTGCCCAGCGACCGGCTGCTGAACCTGCTCATCTACATCAAGGGATACCTGGACGGCACGCTCACCTTCCGGCGATCCTGCGCGCACGGGGTCTGCGGCTCCGACGCGATGCGCATCAACGGCGTCAACCGGCTGGCCTGCAAGGTGCTGATGCGCGACCTGCTTCCCAAGAAGCCCGGAAAAGCGCTCACCATCACGGTCGAACCGATCCGCGGGCTGCCGGTGGAGAAGGACCTGGTGGTCGACATGGAACCGTTCTTCGACGCCTACCGCGCGGTGAAGCCGTACCTGATCACCACCGGCAATCCCCCGACCCGCGAACGCATCCAGAGCCCGACCGACCGCGCCCGCTACGACGACACCACCAAGTGCATCCTATGCGCGTGCTGCACCACCAGCTGCCCGGTGTTCTGGAGCGAGGGCAGTTACTACGGCCCGGCGGCGATCGTCAACGCGCACCGCTTCATCTTCGACAGCCGCGACGAGGCCGCCGGCGAGCGCCTCGACATCCTCAACGAGGTCGACGGCGTGTGGCGCTGCCGGACCACGTTCAACTGCACCGAATCCTGCCCGCGCGGCATCGAAGTCACCAAGGCGATCCAAGAGGTCAAACGCGCGACACTGTTCTCGCGCTAAGCGTGCCGTCATATTTCGCGACCAGGTCTTCGACCACGGCCCGCCAGGAATGTTCGTCGATGCAGAGCCGGCTGGCGGTGAGCACCAGGCGGTCGGGAACTCCGGGAAACCCGGGCACCAAGGACGCCGCGAACAACCTGCCGGTGTGCATGTCGAAGCTGGAGCGCTGCCTGGCGATCACCTCCGCGACCGTGCCCCCCGGGGGTTCGACCCCCCAACCCCAGCCGCCGCCCGGACGAGACGTCAAGGTGTCGCGGCTCGGTTCGAACACCGAGCCCAGGGCGGGGTGGGCGTCGAAGACGACGTCGAGCGCGGCGCGGATGCGCCCCTGGTCCACCCGGGGGTCGGCGACCAGGACCTCGGTGTGCGTGGCGGGCTCGATGTCCTCGAGCCGCGGCAGCTCAGAAAAGTAATAAGTCATGACAGGAGGATCGCGGGCGTTCCTTGACAAGTTCTTGGCGGATTCTTGGGAGTACCCAGCCAGCGCCCGTCACACTCGCCCGTCACATAACACCGGCCTGCGTCGTCTGAGGGGTATGACCCAGAAAACCCGCATCGAGCCCCTGCCACCCAAGCGCGCCGGCCTGTTGACCCGCGCCATGTACAGCGTCGCCAGGCGCCGCTACGGCCAGGTCCCCGAACCCCTGGCCGTGGCCGCGCACCATCGCCGGCTGATGATCGCGTGGGCGGCGCACGAGAACATGACCGACTGGGCGTCGAAGACGCTGCCGGTCAGCGTGCGTCAGCTTGCGGTGCTCGCCACCGCGCGGTCGATCGGCTGCTCGTGGTGCGTCGACTTCGGGTCCATGCTGTTGCGCCTGGACGGCCTCGACGTCGAACGGCTCAAGGAGATCGACAATTACGCCAGCTCAACGGCTTTCACCGAGGACGAGCGTGCCGCCCTGGCCTTCGCCGACGCAATGACCACCGATCCGCACACCGTCACCGACGAACAGGTCGCCGACCTGCGGCGCCGCTTCGGCGACGCCGGAGTGTTCGAGCTGACCTATCAGATCGGGCTGGAGAACATGCGGGCGCGGGTGAACAGTGCGCTGGGCATGACCGAGCAGGGCTTCAATTCCGGTGAGGCGTGCCGCATCCCATGGGCCAGCGAGACATCCGCAACCGCAGAACGGCGCTAAAGTGGCGGGATGCGCGTCTGGGAGCTGAGCCCGGGGCGGCTCATGGTGGCCGGCGTATTTTCCGATCTTGCCGTCCACCATCACCCCGCGGTTCAGATCACCCTCGGCGAGCGGGATTCTTTGGCGGTCACCCGCGACGGCGACACGCATGACGTGTGCCGGCTGGTGGTGGTCGGCAGCGGCGCACGCCATGCCGTGCGGTCCAGCTCGGCGGCCTTGACGCTGTACTTCGGCTTGCAGACGTGGCAAGGCATCACGCTGAACGCGTTGAGCCGCAACCGGGGTCGGCACCCGGGGATCTGGATCGTCGACGACGGACAGGGACTGGCCGAGGCGACGGCCGCCTCGCTGGCCGCGAACGGCCCGCACGCCGCGGCCGATTTCCTCGTCGAGGGGCTCTGCGCGATGCAAGTCGGATGCCCCGACGGGCCACGGTCCGTTCATCCCCAGCTACGGCAGGCGATCGAAATCGTGTCGAGCCGGGTGCCGAACCACGTCGACGTGGCGTCGGTCGCGGGTGCCGTTGCGCTGTCGCCGGATTACCTCGGGCGACTGTGCAAACAGCAGACCGGCGTGTCGTTGTCGGCCACGATCCGCTGGGCGCGGTTGGTCACCGCCGTGGGCCATCTCATCGATGGCCTGTCCGTCACCGACGCCGCCCACCTGGCCGGGTTTGCCGACGGGTCGCACGCCACCAGGGTGTGCCGGGAGATGACCGGGGCGGCTCCGCGCGACTTCGCGCAAGCGGTCGGCGGCCATTTCTGACGGATCCATCCAAGCGCCCGCGGTCGGGGTTGGCCCACGCTTGAGGGCATGCCTGTGATGTCGTTCGTCGGCTACAAGCACACGGACGAAATCTGATGTCCCCGTCACGTCATCGCGCAAAGGCCGCGGTGGTCCGCGGCCTGTTCGCGTTGCCCACGCCGGTCCGCCGGTTGTTGGCGGGCCCGCCGGTGCGCATCGACGGACAACAGCAGGCTCTCGACGCGCAGCTCATGATCCGGCTCAAAAACCTCTCCGGCTCCGATGTTTTCACCGACCCCATCGAAAACTCCCGGACGCAATACGACGAACTCCCGCTGGTCTTCGGCTACGAATCGCCCGTGCCGATCGCGGAGCGCGAGGTCATCATCCCCGCCGAACCTAGCGACGTCCCGGCCACCCTGTTCACGCCCGCTGACGTGCCGCAGCCGTCGGGGCTGCTGGTGTATTACCACGGCGGCGGCTGGTCGGTCGGTTCACGGATCAGCCACGCACCGGTGGCCCGTTTTCTGGCGGCCCACGCCGGGGTGCGGGTGCTCTCGGTGGAGTACCGGCGCGCGCCCGAGCACCGGTTCCCCGCCGCCGTCCAGGACGCGATCGCGGCGTTCGACTACGCGCATCGCCGGGCCGCCGATCTCGGTGCGGACCCGGACCGCATCGCCGTCGGGGGCGACAGCGCCGGCGGCAATCTCGCGGCCGTGACCGCGCAACAGGCGGTGCGGCGGGGCGGCGCCGTCCCGGCGTTTCAGCTGCTGATGTATCCCCCGACGGACATCGGCACGCACCGGCCGTCGCGCGACCTGTTCAACCGGAACTCCACCTTCACCGACCGGAATTTCCTGTGGGCGCTGGGCAACTACGTCCCGCCGGGAACCGATCCGCGCGATCCGCGACTCTCACCGCTTTACGGCGAGGTCACCGGCCTACCGCCCGCCTATATCGCCAGCGCCGGTTTCGATCCGCTGCGCGACGAGGGCGAGGCGTACGCGGACAAACTCCGGGCCGGCGGGGTCTCGGTGGCACTGAGCCGCCAGGCCGACCTGCCCCACGCCTACCTCAACTTTGCCGGCCTCGGGGGTCGGTTCGCCGAAGCCGCCAGCCAGGCCGCCGGAGCGCTGCGACTCGGTCTCGACGTTGGACGCCCACGGGTCGTTACCGGCGCAGCGGAGAACCGGTGAACTTGTCGGGGTTGGCGATATCCCATAGGGCGCAGACCCTTCCGTCTCGCACCGTCAGCGCCATGATCCGCGGCATCATCTCCCGATAGCCGTCGCTGGCGGGGCAGCCCGCCGTGTAGATGCCGAGCTCACCATTGACCAGCCCCGGCTGATACGCCGTATACATCGCCGGGCCATAGCGTTGCGCCAGGCCGCGCATGAACCGAAGCACCTTGTCCGCCCCGGTGATGACCTGAACGGCCGTCGGCGCCTTGCCATTCGAATCGCCGGTGAAGGTCACGTCGGGATGCAACAACGCCACCACGGAGTCCAGGTCGCCGGCGGCCATGGCGGCCATCAGCCGCCCGACCACCTCGTCGTGGGAGGGATCGGGGCTGGGCGGCGCCGCGACGGCTTGCCCGGTCAGGGCCTTGCGGGCCCGCGACGCCAGCTGCCTGGCGGCGGCCTCGGTGGTGTCCAGCACCTCGGCCACTTCCGCGAAGGGGACGGCGAACCCGTCGTGCAGCACGAAGGCGACCCGCTGGTCGGGCGACAGGCGCTCGAGCACCACCATCGCGGCGAACCGGGCATCCTCACGGGCCACCACGGCGGACAGCGGATCGGATCCGTCAAAACCGGTGACCACCGGTTCGGGCAGCCAATGGCCGATGTAGGTCTCGCGACGGTGCGCGGCCGACCGCAACTTGTCCAGGCCTAGCCGGCTCACCACGGTGGTCAGCCAGGCCCGCGCGTCGGTAACGTTCTCGCGGCGCTGCGCCGCGTCCCAGCGCAGCCAGGCTTCCTGGACGATGTCCTCGGCGTCGGCCACGGTGCCAGTCAGCCGGTAGGCGACCGCCATGAGGTGCGGCCGAAGCGCCTGGAATTGGCTGACCTGCTGCGCTGAGGTCATAGCAGGAGCCTAGCGCTACGCGGCGCGGCCACAACGACAGCCAAGTTGGTAACTTCTGCCCCACCAGTCACAGCGCGGCGCCCTGCGCCCCGGCCGCCGATCGCCTACTCTGCTAGAGCGATGCACCTCTCACGCACCCTCTTACGCTGCGCATCATGCCTCGCAGCGGCGGCTTTCATGATCGCCGCTCCAGCAACGCTGGGCGCGCCGGGCTTGATGATCACAGTGCCGATCGCCGTCCCGATCGGGAAGGCCGAGCCCAGCCCCGGGCCGAATGCCGGCCCGCCGAACTGCCCGTACAAGGTGTCCACCCCGGCCGCGGTGGATTCCTCGGAGGTCCCCACGGCGGGTGACCCGCCGATCCCGCTGGCGGTGCCTGCGAAACCGGTCGGCGGCGACGCGCTCGCCAGTTGCAGCACGGTCACCGCACCCGATACGCCGCAGCTGCCGGGCGACGTCTCCGCCGAGGCCTGGCTGGTGGCCGACCTGGACAGCGGCGCAGTGATCGCGGCCAGGGACCCGCACGGCCGCCACCGCCCGGCCAGCATCATCAAGGTGCTGGTGGCGATGGCGTCGCTGAACGCGCTGCCGCTGAACAAGTCGGTCGTCGGAACGGCCGACGACGCGGCCGCCGAGGGCACCAAGGTGGGTGTGGACGACGGCGGCACCTACACCGTCAACCAGCTAGTGCACGGGTTGCTGATGCACTCCGGCAACGACGCGGCCCACGCGCTGGCCATCCAGCTCGGCGGGATGCAGCAGGCGCTGGAGAAGATCAACGTGCTGGCCGCCAACCTCGGTGGCCGCGACACCCGGGTGGCGACGCCGTCGGGACTGGACGGACCCGGCATGAGCACCTCGGCCTACGACATCGGCCTGTTCTACCGCTACGCCTGGCAGAACCCCACGTTTGCCAACATCGTCGCGACCCGCACCTTTGACTTCCCCGGCCACGGCGACCATCCCGGCTATGAGCTGGAAAACGACAACCAGCTGCTCTACAAGTATCCGGGCGCGCTGGGTGGTAAGACCGGCTACACCGACGACGCCGGCCAGACCTTCGTGGGTGCGGCCAACCGCAACGGACGACGGCTGGTGGCGGTGCTCTTGCACGGAACCCGGCAGCCGATCGCCCCGTGGGAGCAGGCGGCGCACCTCTTGGACTACGGGTTCGCCACGCCGCAGGGTACCCAGGTCGGCACGCTGATCGAGCCCGACCCGTCGCTGGTCACCAGCAAGCCGGACGGGGCCGCCGACCGCCGCAGCGACGCCCAGGCCGCCGGACTCGTGTCGTCGGCCGACGCGCTGCCGGTGCGGGTGGGCGTGGCCGTCGTCGGCGCCATCGTCGTCTTCGCGTTGATCATGGTCGCGCGCTCGATGAACCGCCGGCCCCAACACCGTTGACCCCCCGACTGCGGAGCCTGCGGGTAGGGCTGACCGCCGCCACCGTCGGCATCATCTACGGGTACGACATCTCCGCCATTGCCGGTGTGTTGCTGTTCATCACCGACGAGTTCGGGCTGACGACCCACCAACAAGAACTGTTGACCGCGACGGCGGTTCTCGGCCAGATCGCCGGGGCGCTCGGCGCCGGCGTGCTGGCCGATGCGATCGGGCGCAAGAGGTCGATGGTCTTGCTCGTTGTCGCCTATGCGGCGTTCGCGCTGCTGAGTTCGGTCAGCGTCTCGCTGCCGATGCTGCTGCTGGCGCGCCTGCTGCTGGGTGTGACCATCGGCGTGTCGGTGGTTGTCGTTCCGGTGTACGTAGCCGAGTCCGCGCCGACGGCGGTGCGCGGGTCGTTGCTGGCCGCGTATCAGGTGGCCACGATCAGCGGGATCATCCTCGGATACCTGAGCGGTTATCTGCTGGCCGATATGCAAAGCTGGCGGTTGATACTGGGACTGGCGAGCATCCCCGCGGCGCTGCTGCTGCCGTTGCTGGCGCGCCTGCCCGATACCGCTCGGTGGTACGTGCAGAAGGGCCGGGTCGATGACGCCCGCAAGGCACTGCTGCGCATCGAGCCCGCGGCCCAAGTCTCCGACGAGCTGGCCGAGATAGGCCGCGCCGCGCAGGAAGGCGGGGGCAGTCTGTCTGAGATGCTGCGACGACCGTATTTGCGGGCCACCCTCTTCGTGGTCGCGCTTGGCTTTCTCGTGCAGATCACCGGCATCAACGCGGTCATTTATTACAGCCCTCGGATATTCCAGGCGATGGGGTTCACCGGCCATTTCGCGCTGCTGGGCCTGCCGGCACTGGTGCAGGTCGCCGGTCTGGCGGCGGTGTGCACGGCGCTGGTTCTGGTCGACCGGGTGGGCAGGCGCCCAATCCTGTTGTCCGGCATCGCGATGATGATCGTCGCCGACGGCGTGCTGATCGCGGTGTTCGCCGGCGGGTTGGGCACGATCGTGGGGTTTTCCGGTGTGTTGCTGTTCATCGTCGGGTTCAGCTTCGGCTTCGGGGCGCTGGTGTGGGTTTATGCCGGCGAGAGCTTCCCCACCCGGCTGCGGTCGCTGGGGTCGAGCACCATGCTGACCGTCAGTCTGATCGGCAACGCGATCGTCGCCGCCAGCTTCCTGACCATGCTGCATTCCATTGGCGGCGCAGGGGCTTTCGCGGTATTCGGAGTCCTTGCGCTGGTCGCTTTTGGCGTCGTCTTTCGGTACGCGCCGGAGACCAAGGGTCGCCAGCTCGAGGAGATCCAGCGCTTCTGGGAGAACGGCGGCCGCTGGGATACCCCATGACGCTCATCAGCGCGGGAACCATGGTCCTCGACCAGAAGATCTGCCGGCCGGGATGGTTGGAGACGTCCGGTGGGCGGATCCTGGCCTGCGGGTCCGGCGCAACGGCCCGGCCGGCCGAGGTCGACTTCCCCGATTGCATTGTGGTGCCTGGGTTTATCGACATGCACGCGCATGGCGGCGGCGGAGCCTCGTACACCGACGCGGACGGCATCACCGAGGCCGCCGAGTTCCACCTGCGACACGGCACCACCACCACGCTGGCCAGCCTGGTCACCAGCTCGCCCGCGGACCTGACGGCCGGGGTGCGCGCGCTCGTGCAAGCCATCCGGTCGGGCCGACCGGGCAACGTCGCGGGCATCCACCTCGAAGGGCCGTGGCTCAGCCCGGCGCACTGCGGGGCGCACGAGCCCACCCGGATGCGCGATCCGGATCCCGCCGAGATCGACGCCGTGCTGGCCGCCGGCGGCGGCGAGATCCGGATGGTCACGTTGGCGCCCGAGCGGCCCGGAACCGACGATGCGATTCGCCGTTTTCGCGACGTCAATGTCGTTGTGGCCGTGGGACATACGGACGCAACCTATGCGCAGACCCAACACGCCGTTGCGCTGGGCGCCACGGTGGGCACCCATCTGTTCAACGCGATGCCGCCGCTGCACCACCGCGAACCCGGACCCGCGCTCGCCTTGCTGGAGGACCCGGCGGTGACCGTCGAGCTCATCGCCGACGGCGTGCACGTGCATCCGGCCGTGGCGCGCGCGGTCATCCGGGCCGCCGGACCGAACCGCGTCGCGATGATCACCGACGCCATCGCCGCGGCCGGCTGCGACGACGGAGCGTTTCGGCTCGGCGCGGTGCCGATCGACGTGGTCTCCGGCGTGGCGCGGGTGCACGGAACGTCGACGATCGCCGGCAGCACCGCCACCATGGGTCAGCTCTTCGCGGCCGTGGCCGGGCTGGCCTCGGACTCCCCGGATCCGGACCCGGACTCAGGGCTGGCCGCCGCGGTGCAGATGAGCGCGGCGACACCGGCACGGGCCCTCGGCCTCGAGCGCGTGGGCGGCCTGCGGGCGGGTTGGGACGCCAATCTTGTTGTGCTGGACTGCGATTTGCGCGTCGTCGCCGTCATGCTGCAGGGGGGTTGGCGGACGGGTGACCCGGCTCACGATTAACGGAACCAGCGGGTCAACCGGGACAAAGCCAGCGCGCCAACGGCTCCCAGGGCCAGCGCGGTCAATGTCTGACGCGCGCCGATGCCCTCGTTGAGCTGCACGCGGGGGGCGATGATCGCGGGCGCGGGCGGGTTGACATGCCTGCCACGCGCATCCGAAGATGCCGTCGCCGCCCACGCGGTGCAGAACAAGACGAGATAGCCGGTGAAATAAGCGAACACCATCAAGCCCAGCACCGGCCCGAACGCGGCGCCGGCCGCGCTGCGCAGGACCACCTGCAGGTAGATCGACGCCACTTGCTTGAGCAGTTCGAAGCCGATCGCCGCCATCAGCGCGGCCCGCAAGGCCGCGACCACGCTGACCTTCTCGCGCGGCAGCCGGGCGATCATCCAGGCCAACAACAGCCACGTCACCAGCACCGATATCGCGATCGAAACACCCCTGAGGATCCAGCTGGACCCCGAAAACTCAGGAATCTCAAACCATCTCAGCACCGCGTGCATCGGCGCGGCGTGGCTGAGCGCGGTGAGGGCAATGGTGCCCAGTATCACCACGAACGTCCCCAGCATCGCCACCACATCGGACAACTTGTTGCGCACGTAGCCCGGCGACTCGGTGGGCCGCTCCGACCACATCTCGGTCAACGCCAACCGCAGGTGTGACATCCAGCCCAGGCCGGCCCAGGCGGCGGCGGCCAGGCCGATGACACCGACCGACGCCCGCGCGTCGACCGCTGAGTTCATCAATTCGACCAGCTGTTGCCCCAGCTCGCTGGGCACCAGGACCCGGATGTGTTCGTCGATTGCCCTCAGCAGCTGGTGGCGCCGGGACAGGACGAATCCGACGGCCGCGAAACCCACCATCAGCAACGGGAATAGCGCGAAGATCGTGTAGTAGGTGAGGCCGGCCGCGAAGAAGCCGCCGTGGCGGGCGTCGAAGTGCTGGTAGGCGCGCACGACATGGTCGAGCAATCCGAACCGGGCCCGCAGCCGATCAAAGATCCCGGGTTTGGCCGGCTCGCTCATGCTGAAACCTATTCCCGTTGCGGAAGAAAGCCTAATCGATCGTAGACCCGCCGAACGGTTTTGCTGGCCACGTCTTCGGCCCGCTGGGCGCCGGCCGCGAGCACGGCCTCCAATTCGGTGCGATCGGCCATCAATTCGTCGACCCGGGCCTTGATCGGGGCGACGAACTCGACGACGGCCTCGGCGGTGTCCTTCTTCAGGTCGCCGTAGCCGCGCCCCGCATAGCCCTCGACGAGCTTGTCGACGCCGACCCCGGTGACCGCCGACTGGATGGTGAGCAGGTTCGACACGCCCGGTTTGGCATCGGCGTCGAAGCGGATCTCGCGCTCGCTGTCGGTCACAGCCGAGCGAATCTTCTTGGCGGACAACGCCGGATCGTCGAGCAGGTTGATCAACCCGGCGTCGGTGGCCGCCGATTTGCTCATCTTCGACGTCGGGTCGGCGAGGTCGTAGATCTTGGCGGTGGCCTTGGGGATGAGCACGTCGGGAACCACGAAGGTGTCCGGGAAGCGGGCGTTGAACCGCTGGGCCACATCGCGCGCCAGCTCGAGGTGCTGGCGCTGATCCTCACCCACGGGCACCAGATCGCTGTCGTAGGCCAGCACGTCGGCGGCCTGCAACACCGGGTAGGTGAATAGGCCCACGGTGGTCGAGTCGCTGCCCTGACGCGTCGACTTGTCCTTGAACTGCGTCATCCGGGAGGCCTGCCCGAAACCGGTGAAACAGCCCAGCACCCACGCCAACTGCGTGTGGGCCGGCACGTGGCTTTGCACGAAAACGGTGCTGCGGCCCTCGTCGATGCCCAGCGCCAGGTATTGGGCGGCGGTGACCAGCGTCCGGCGTCGCAGCGCCTCCGGATCCTGCGGGACGGTGATGGCGTGCAGATCGACCACGCAGAAGAACGCGTCGTGGTCGTCCTGCAGCGCGACCCACTGGGTGATGGCCCCCAGAGCGTTGCCGAGGTGGAGCGAATCGGACGTGGGCTGCACGCCGGAGAAAATCCGGACCGATCCGGTAGCGGTGCTCATGATGCCCCGATCTTCGCACGCAGGACATCCGGGTTTGTTGCGGTACCGCCGGTACCACCTTTAATGTCCTCAATATGACCACTCGTCCGCCGATCCACCTTGGTGCTGGTGAGCCGATCGTGCTGCTCCACCCGTTCCTGATGTCGCAGACGGTGTGGGAGGTTGTCGCCCAGCAGGTGGCCGACACCGGCCGCTACGAGGTGTTCGCGCCGACGATGGCCGGCCACAACGGCGGACCGTACGCGGGCACCTGGCTGCTGAGCTCCTCGGTGCTGGCCGACCATGTCGAGCGGCAGCTCGACCAGCTGGGCTGGGACACCGCCCACCTCGTGGGCAACTCGCTGGGCGGCTGGGTCGCCTTCGAACTCGAGCGGCGTGGCCGCGCCCGCAGCGTCACCGGCATCGCCGCGGCGGGCGGCTGGACGCGATGGAGCCCGGTCAAATTCGAAGTCATCGGCAAGTTCGTCGCCGGCATGCCGGTCTTGGCGCTGGCCCGGTTGTTGGGCCAGCGGACGCTGCGGCTGCCGTATAGCCGCCGGCTGGCGACGCTGCCGCTGAGCGGATCGCCGCGCGGGATCAGCGAGCGCCAGCTATCCGGCATCATCGACGATGCCGCGCACTGCCCGGCCTACTTCCAGCTGCTGGTCAAGGCGCTGCTGCAGCCCGGGCTGATGGAGCTGGCCCAGACCGCGGTGCCCGCCCACCTGGTGCTCTGCGGGAAGGATCGGGTGGTCCCGCCGCGCAGGTTCAGCCGGCATTTCACCGACTTCCTCCCCCCGGGTACCCGGGTCACCAGGCTCGACGGCGTGGGCCACGTTCCGATGTTCGAGGCGCCCGAGCGGGTCACCCAGACCATCACCGACTTCATCGACCAGCTGTGCGGCCCGCAGGCCCGAGCCCTGAACCAGCTAGACCCGCCGGCTAGCTAGTAGCCAGCTCCTTCTCCAGGTTCTCGGCGATCGAGTTCAGGAATTCCTCGCTTTGTTGCCACTCCTGGTCAGGGCCGATGAGGATGGCGAGGTCCTTGGTCATCTTCCCGCTCTCGACCGTGGCGATGACGACCTCCTCCAACTTCAGCGCGAACTTGGCCACCTCGGGTGTGTCGTCCAGCTTGCCGCGGTGCTGCAGCCCCCGGGTCCAGGCGAAGATCGAGGCGATCGGGTTCGTCGAGGTCGGTTTGCCGGCCTGGTACTGCCGGTAGTGGCGGGTGACGGTGCCGTGCGCGGCCTCCGCCTCGACAGTCTTGCCGTCGGCCGTCATCAGCACCGACGTCATCAGGCCCAGCGAGCCGTAGCCCTGCGCGACGGTGTCGGACTGGACGTCGCCGTCGTAGTTCTTGCAGGCCCACACGTAGCCGCCCTCCCACTTGAGGCACGCGGCGACCATGTCGTCGATCAGCCGATGCTCGTAGGTCAGCCCCTCGGCCTCGAACTTGTCCTTGAATTCCTCTTCGTAGATGCGCTGGAACTCGTCTTTGAACATGCCGTCGTAGGCCTTGAGGATGGTGTTTTTCGTCGACAGATATAGCGGCCATTTCGCGTTCAGCGCGTACGAGAACGACGCGCGTGCGAAATCCCGGATGGAGTCCTTGAAGTTGTACATCCCCATCACGACGCCGCCGTCCTCGGGGATGGACACCATCTCGTGCACGATCGGCTCGCTGCCGTCGGCAGGGGTGAAAGTCATTGATGACGGTGCCCGGCTGGTCGACCTTGAAGTTGGTCGCCCGGTATTGGTCACCAAAAGCGTGACGGCCGATGACAATTGGCTTGGTCCAGCCCGGAACCAGCCGTGGCACATTCGAGATCACGATCGGCTCGCGGAAAATGGTGCCGCCCAGGATGTTCCGGATCGTCCCATTGGGCGAGAGCCACATCTTCTTCAGGTTGAACTCCGCAACGCGCGCCTCGTCGGGGGTGATCGTTGCGCACTTGACACCCACCCCGTGCTTCTTGATGGCGTAGGCCGCGTCGATCGTCACCTGGTCGTCGGTGCGGTCGCGGTGCTCGATGCCCAGGTCGTAATAGTCCAGGTTGACGTCGAGGTGCGGCAGGATCAGCTCATCCTTGATGAGCTGCCAGATGACGCGGGTCATCTCGTCACCGTCGAGCTCTACTACCGGGCCTTTGACTTTGATCTTGGGTTCCTTGGACATGGGCTTAGCCTACAAGTGACGCCCGCTTCGACTGGTTCATGCATGAGCCTGCCCGGAGCCTTGACGCTGTTCGATGATCGCCAGCGCGCGCTTGGCCCACCTGATGTTCTCCTCTTCGAACGAGATCCCGCGCAGCAACGTCAGGTAGGGACCTACCCGCTGCGCCGTGGCCAGGTATTCCGCTTCGCTGCGGCCATCGAGCAGTCGGTGGCGCAGCCGTTCGTAGCGTCGCACTTTGGCCTCGGCCCACTCCGTCCGTTCGGTGATGAAGTCGCGGACAGCCTCCGCGTCACCGGCATCGGAGGCCTGGACTTTGACCATCAGCTCGTCTCGGATCACCGAGGGCTTCGGAGACCTCCTGGTGAACTGCCGGATCGCCTCACGGCCGGCCTCGGTCAGCGAGAACATCCGCTTGTTGGGCCGGCGTTCCTGGTGCACGATGCGCGCCTGGATCAGGCCTTGTTCGGCAAGACCTTCGAGTTCGCGATACAGCTGCTGCGGTGTGGCCATCCAGAAGTTCGCCACCGACGCGTCGAAGACCTTGGCCAGGTCATAGCCGGAAGACTCGCCCTCGAGCAGAGCGGCCAGCACGGCGTCACGCAGCGACATCGGCCCATAGTACTGCATCTACCTAATCAAGAAAGTGATTAATCACATCTGGACTTATCGTTGCCGAGCCTCTAGCGTCGACAACACCTACTCAACAAGTTGACTATGCGAGGTGCGCCATGTCTGCTACCCACCCCTTCCGTAAGGCAGTCGAGGAACGTGACGACTCGGCCATCGCGGCGATGCTGGCCGACGACGTCGTGTTCACCAGCCCGGTTGCATTCAAGCCCTATGTCGGCAAACCGATCACCGCGGCGATCCTGCGCGGTGTGTTGCGGGTGTTCGAAGACTTTCGCTACGTCCGCGAAATCCACGACGGCAACGGCCATGACCACGCTTTTGTGTTCGAGACAGGCATATCTGGCGCCCCTGGCGTAAAGGTCAGCGGTTGCGACTTCCTGCACTTCAACGACGACGGTCTGATCCAGGACTTCATGGTGATGGTGCGACCGCTTTCCGGTGCGACAGCGCTGGCCGAAGCGATGGGCGCACAATTCGAGAGAATCCAACGGGAGGCCGTCGAACTGGCCGACCAGTTCGCGAAGGTCTAGACGGCACCGGGAGCACCCCCAGCATGCGAATCGGATTAGGGATCAATTACGCGGGCGGCTTCAAAGAGGTGGCCACCGAGGTGGCCGACCTCGAACGCGCCGGACTGGACATAGTCTTTGTCCCCGAAGCGTATTCGTTCGACGCGGTGAGCGCGCTGGGATACCTGGCGGCCAGCACGCAGCGAGTCGAGCTGGCATCGGGCATCCTCCAGCTCTACACCAGGACGCCCACCCTGACCGCGATGACCGCCGCCGGTCTGGACTACGTTTCCGACGGCCGGTTCACCCTCGGATTGGGCGCCTCCGGCCCGCAAGTGATCGAGGGGTTCCACGGCGTCCCCTACGACGCGCCGATTGCGCGCACCCGCGAGATCATCGAGATCTGCCGCCAGGTGTGGCGGCGGGAGACTCTGCGATATCAGGGGAGCCATTACACAATCCCGTTGCCTGCCGAAGCCGGCACCGGCCTGGGCAAGGCACTGAAGCTCATCAATAAGCCTGTGCGGGAACGTGTCCCGATACTAGTGGCCGCGCTGGGACCCAAGAACGTCGAGCTGGCCGCTGAACTCGCCGAGGGTTGGCAACCCATCTTCTATCTGCCTGAGAAGGCACAGGATGTCTGGGGCAAGGCGCTGGCCGCCGGGCGGTCCAACCGCGACCCAGCCTTAGGCCAGCTGGAGGTGCACGCGGGCCCGGCCCTGGCTATCGGTGAAAACGTGGAGGGGCTAAGGGAACTCGTAAAATCACACTTGGCGCTTTACATCGGGGGTATGGGCGCCAAGGGGAAAAACTTTTACCACACCCTGGCCACCCGATATGGTTACGGCCCGCAGGCCGATCGCATTCAGCAGCTTTACCTGGCCGGCGATAAAGATGGGGCGGCCAAAGTTGTTCCTGACGAACTCGTGCGCGACATCTCGCTGATAGGAACAGCAGGCTTCGTCAAGGAACGTTTGGCGGCCTTCCGCGAGGCCGGGGTAACCACCGTGAACGTGGTACCCATCGCCGCAACACCCGCCGACCGCATCAAGCTCATCGAGACACTTCGCGGCCTCGTCGACTAACCGAACGCCCGGCGTCAGCCTTGCCAAGCCGCTAGCGCGCCATTGAACGTCTTGCTCGGCCGCATCACTGCGGTCGTCTTCTCGCTGTCCGGCTGATAGTAGCCGCCGATGTCGACCGTCTCGCCCTGCACCACGGCGAGTTCGGCCACGATGACGTCCTCGTTCTTGCTCAACGAGTCGGCCAGCCCGGCGAAGAGCTTGTGCAACGCTTCGTCGTCGGATTGCGCGGCAAGTTCGCAGGCCCAGTACAGCGCCAGGTAGAACTGGCTCCCGCGGTTATCGAGTTCACCGGTCTTGCGCGACGGGCCCTTATTGTTGTCCAACAGCTTTCCGATCGCGGCATCCAGCGTCTTGCCCAGAATCTTGGCGCGCTCGTTATCGGTCTTGATACCGAGGTCTTCGAAGCACGCCCCCAGAGCCAGGAACTCACCGAGGGAATCCCAGCGCAGGTGATTCTCCTCGACGAGTTGGTGGACGTGCTTGGGCGCCGAACCGCCCGCTCCGGTTTCGTACATGCCGCCGCCGGCCATCAACGGCACGATGGACAACATCTTGGCGCTGGTGCCCAACTCGAGGATCGGGAACAGGTCGGTGAGGTAGTCGCGCAGGATATTGCCGGTGGCGGCAATGGTGTCCTGCCCGCGCATCGCGCGTTCGATGGTGTGCCGCATGGCTCGTTCCTGCGACATGATCGAGATGTCGAGGCCCTCGGTGTCGTGATCGGCCAGGTAGTCGTTGACCTTCTTGCGCAATTCGTTCTCGTGCGGACGCCACACGTCCAGCCAGAACACCACCGGCATGCCCGAGTTACGTGCCCGGGTGACGGCCAGCTTGACCCAGTCGCGGATCGGTTCGTCGCGGACGACGGGCATCCGCCAGATGTCGCCTTCTTCGACGTTTTGGGTCAGCAGGATTTCCCCGGTGTCGAGGTCGACGATGTTGGCGATACCGTCCTCGGGGATCTCGAACGTCTTGTCGTGCGAGCCGTACTCTTCGGCCTGCTGCGCCATCAGCCCAACGTTGGGGACGGTGCCCATCGTGGTGGGATCGAATTGCCCATGCGTCTTACAGAAATTGATGATCTCTTGGTAGATGCGGGAAAACGTCGACTCGGGGTTGACGGCCTTGGTGTCCTTCTGCCGCCCGTCGGCGCCCCACATCTTGCCGCCGGCACGGATCATCGCTGGCATCGACGCATCCACGATCACGTCGCTGGGTGAGTGAAAGTTGGTGATGCCCTTGGCCGAATCGACCATGGCCAGCTCGGGGCGGTGTTCGTGGCAGGCGTGCAGGTCGCGGATGATCTCGTCGTGCAGCGACGCGGGCAGCGACTCGATCTTGTTGTACAGATCGACCAATCCGTTGTTCACGTTGACGCCGAGCTCGTCGAAAAGCTCCTGATGCTTGGCGAAGGCGTCCTTGTAGAAGATCTTGACGGCGTGCCCGAAGACGATGGGGTGCGAGACCTTCATCATCGTCGCCTTGACGTGCAGTGAGAACATCACGCCGGTCTCGTAAGCGTCTTCCATCTCTGCCTCGTAGAACTCGCAGAGGGCTTTGCGGCTCATGAACATGCTGTCGATGATGTCGCCGTCGCGCAGCGACACCGTGGGCTTGAGCACGATCGTCTTGCCGCTCTTGGTCTGCAACTCCATCTTCACGTTGCACGCACGGTCCAGCGTCATCGACTTCTCGCCGTGATAGAAGTCGCCGTGCCGCATGGTCGCGACATGAGTGCGCGACGCCTGCGACCAGTCGGCCATGCTGTGTGGGTGTTTGCGCGCGTACTCCTTGACCGCGTTGGGTGCGCGTCGGTCCGAATTACCTTGCCGTAGAACTGGATTCACCGCGCTACCAAGACATTTGCCGTAGCGTTCGCGGATTTCCTTATCCTCGTCGGTCTTCGGATTGTGCGGGAAGTCCGGAATCTTGTATCCCTTGCCTTGCAGCTCTTTGATGGCGGCAACCAGTTGGGGCACCGAGGCGCTGATGTTCGGCAGCTTGATGATGTTGGTGTCGGCCAGCTTCGTCAGCCGGCCCAGTTCGGCTAAGTTGTCTCCAACCCGCTGCTCTTCGGTCAGGTCGTCGGGGAACTCGGCGAGGATCCGAGCGGCCACCGAGATGTCGCTGGTCTTGATCTCGATGCCCGCCGGCTCGGCGAAGGCGCGCACGATCGGCAGGAACGCGTAGGTGGCCAGCAGCGGCGCCTCGTCGGTCAGCGTGTAGATGACGGTCGGCTGTTCGGCGCTCACGGTCCCTCTCCCGGCGTCAGAGGTCAGTTTTTGGGGGGCTCAGCGTTCTGGCTGCCACGTTAGCAAGGGTGTTTAAGTCGGCGTCGACCTGCCATTGGCACGGAGTCGGCGTAATAAGATAAGCTTCGTTTTGGTCATGAGCGCCAGCGATTAGCCCCGGCTTGCTGGCCGGCAACCCTCCAACCGCGGTGGGGTGCCCCGGGTGATGACCAGGTTGAGTAGCCAGAACGGGCTATCCGGCAAGCGCGGGTCCGCCATGACGGGCCCCTGAGCAGACAGGGAAACGTGATGTGCACTCGCTCAACTAATTCGCGCGCCCATTCGCGCCCCATCGTGTGTCGCTGCTAACCGACGGCGCCGGTTGACGCCACGCGTCCCGGCGCCGAGCAACCCGATGCCCGATTAACCCTCCTCAAGCAGAAGGCCCGCACGTGAGCTCCGAAAACAGCACCGAGAGCGATCCCACCACGCAATGGTCGTTCGAAACCAAGCAAATCCATGCCGGCCAGCGACCGGACGCGGTCACCCACGCCCGCGCCCTGCCGATCTACCAGACCACGTCGTACACCTTCGACGACACCACGCATGCCGCCGCATTGTTCGGGCTGGAGATCCCGGGCAACATCTACACCCGGATCGGGAATCCGACCACCGATGTCGTCGAGCAGCGCGTCGCCGCGCTCGAGGGCGGCGTGGCCGCGCTGTTCCTGAGCTCCGGGCAGGCCGCTGAGACGTTCGCCATATTGAACCTTGCATGTGCCGGGGATCACATCGTCTCCAGCCCGCGGCTGTACGGCGGCACCTACAATCTCTTCCACTATTCGCTGCCCAAGCTCGGCATCGAGGTCAGCTTCGTGGCCGATCCCGACGACCTGGATTCCTGGCAGGCCGCGGTGCGACCGAACACCAAGGCGTTCTTCGGCGAGACCATCTCCAACCCGCAGATCGACGTGCTGGACATCCCCGGGGTCGCCGGGATCGCCCACGCCAACGGGGTACCGCTGATCGTCGACAACACCATCGCCACGCCCTACCTGATCCAGCCGTTCGCCCACGGCGCCGACATCGTGGTGCACTCGGCCACCAAATACCTGGGCGGGCACGGTGCCGCCATCGCCGGCGTCATCGTCGACGGCGGCACCTTCGACTGGACGCAGGGCCGTTTCCCCGGATTCACCACGCCAGATCCCAGCTACCACGGGGTGGTGTACGCCGAACTGGGACCGCCGGCCTATGCGCTCAAGGCGCGCGTGCAACTGCTGCGCGACTACGGGTCGGCGGCCGCGCCGTTCAACGCGTTCTTGGTGGCCCAGGGCCTGGAAACGCTCAGCCTGCGCGTGGAGCGTCACGTGGCCAATGCGCAACGGGTCGCGGAGTTTCTCGAGGGCCATGACGGCGTGCTGTCGGTCAACTACGCGGGGCTGCCCAGTTCGCCGTGGCACGAGCGGGCAAAGAAGCTGGCGCCCAAGGGAACCGGAGCCGTCCTGGCGTTCGAGCTGGCCGGTGGCATCGAGGCCGGGAAGGCGTTCGTGAACGCGCTGAAACTGCACAGCCACGTCGCCAACATCGGCGACGTGCGCTCCCTGGTGATTCACCCGGCCACGACCACCCACGCCCAGCTGAGCGCGGCCGAGCAGCTGACGACCGGCGTCAGCCCGGGGCTGGTGCGGCTGGCCGTCGGCATCGAGGGCATCGACGACATCCTGGCCGACCTCGAGCTCGGCTTTTCCGCGGCCCGCAAGTTCAGCGGTGACCCGCACACCGTGGCGGCGTTCTGAGAGCCGTGACATGACGATCTTCGACGTTGCCACCCAGACCCTGCCCGCCGAGGGCGAGATCGGCCTGGTCCACATCGGCTCACTGACCACCGAAAGCGGTGCGGTGATCGACGATGTCTGCATCGCCGTACAGCGCTGGGGTGAGTTGTCGCCGACGCGCGACAACGTGGTCGTGGTGCTGCACGCGCTCACCGGCGATTCGCACATCACCGGGCCGGCCGGACCCGGGCATCCCACGCCCGGCTGGTGGGACGGCGTGGCCGGTCCGGGTGCGCCGATCGACACCGACCGCTGGTGTGCGGTGGCCACCAACGTGCTCGGCGGTTGCCGTGGCTCCACCGGGCCCAGCTCGCTGGCTCGGGATGGAAAGCCTTGGGGCTCAAGGTTTCCGCTGATTTCGGTGCGTGACCAGGTGCAGGCCGATGTCGCCGCACTGGCCGCGCTGGGCATCGACCAGGTTGCCGCCGTCGTCGGCGGATCCATGGGCGGCGCAAGGGCTTTGGAGTGGGTGGTCGGCCACCCGGACCGGGTCCGGGCCGGGCTACTGCTGGCGGTCGGCGCGCGCGCCACCGCCGACCAGATCGGCACCCAGACCACCCAGATCGCGGCGATCAAGGCCGACCCGGGCTGGCAGGGTGGTGACTACCACGACACCGAGCGCACACCGGACGCCGGGCTGACGATCGCCCGCCGCTTCGCGCACCTGACCTACCGCGGCGAGGTCGAGCTCGACACCCGCTTCGCCAACGACAACCAGGACGGCGACGCGGACACGTCCGGCGGGCGCCGCTACGCGGTGCAGAGCTACCTGGAGTACCAAGGCGACAAGCTGCTGGCCCGCTTCGACGCCGGCAGCTACGTGATCCTGACCGAGGCGCTGAACAGCCACGACGTCGGGCGGGGCCGCGGCGGGGTCCGCAAAGCCCTGCGCGGCTGCCGGGTGCCGGTCGTGGTCGGTGGGATCACCTCCGACCGGCTCTACCCGCTGCGCTTGCAGGAGGAGCTGGCCGAGTCGATGCCCGGCTGCACCGGCTTGCGCGTCGTCGACTCCATCTGCGGGCACGACGGTTTCCTGGTGGAATCCGAGGCGGTCGGCGAGTTGATCCGCGAGACCCTCGTTCTGGCCCTCGAAACGGGAGATGACGAAGGCGCGTGTCGGCGGTGACCCGCTCCCGGCAAGACCTCTCCCTGTCGTTCGGCTCGGCGGCGGCCGCCTATGAGCGTGGCCGCCCGTCCTATCCACCGGAGGCGATCGATTGGCTGTTGCCCATCGGTGCGCGCCAGGTGCTCGACCTGGGCGCGGGAACCGGCAAGCTGACCACCCGGCTGGTGGAACGCGGCATGGACGTGGTGGCCGTGGACCCGATTCCCGAGATGCTCGAACTGCTGCGCGCCTCGCTGCCGGAGACGCGCGCGCTGCTGGGCACCGCGGAAGAGATTCCGTTGCAGGACAACAGCGTCGACGCCGTGCTGGTCGCCCAGGCGTGGCACTGGGTGCAGCCCGAGCGGGCGATTCCCGAGATAGCCCGGGTGCTGCGGCCCGGCGGCAGGCTGGGCCTGGTGTGGAACACCCGCGACGAACGGCTCGGCTGGCTGCGCGAGCTTGGTCAGATCATCGGCAGCGACGGCGACGGGGGCCGCTTCGACGTCGAGCTGCCCGAGCCGTTCACGGATCGGCAGCGCCACCAAGTCGAGTGGACGAATTACCTTACGCCGCAAGCGTTGATCGACCTGGTGGCCTCCCGCAGCTACTGCATCACGTCACCGGCCGAGGTCCGCACCAAGACGCTCGACCAGGTGCGCGAGTTGCTGACCACCCATCCGGCCCTGACGAACAGCAATGGTCTTGCGCTGCCCTACATTACGGTGTGCGTGCGAGCGACATTGGGCAGCTGACACCGATCGCTACGGCATCGGCATCTCCCCGTGCGCGGGCACGACGACCGTCTCGCCGCCGCTTGGCGAGCTCACCACATCGGGGGTAACGGCGCCGTAGGTCCCTCTGGATTCATCGCTGTAGCTGGTGGTGATCACAGTCGGATTCCCCTCGGCGCTGCTGGCGTGGCTGTCGGTGATGTAAGTGCGCGGCGTACCCGACACGGCGGCCAGGCTGCCGGCTGGTAACAAAACCCGGCTATCGGCGGGTCAACATAGCGGCGCAGGCGGTAGCCCTCAGTTTTTGTGAGATAAACCACTTACGCGGCGGGGCCCGCGTGGCGCACCCGCGGGGAACCGCTCCTGGCTCGGGGCGGCGGGGCATGGTAACTGGCAATTCCGTTGTGCCGCATTACCTTCAGCAGTGACGACGGCGCGCAGGTCGTGCATCTCATCCAGTTCCGCTGTGGCTCACAGCGATTCCGGTCACAGGGTGTTACTATCAGTAATGATCTCCATCTGGATGGAGTGGCGGGTGAACGAGGAGTAACCGGCCCAGATCAAATCAATTTGCCACCGAGGAGTCGTCATGCACCAATGCGTCATCGTCAGCGGTGATGACGCCCTGGCGACAACGATTATCGAGGAGTTGGAAAGAGCGGGGGCAAGCGTTGCCAGACTCTTCGATTCCGAGCTCGCCAGCGCCCGCGTCAAGACCGAACTCGCCACGGCCGGAATCGATCACGCGGCGGCCATCGTCTGCGCCGGGACCGACGACGCGACGAATCTCGAAATCGCGCTGCTGGCACGAAAAGCCAATCCCGACATTCGCGTAGTGGCGCGGCTGGCCAATGACGTGCTGCGGGAGGCGGTCGCCGCCGATGACGGGCCCAGTGCGATCCTCGGCGTCGCCGACCTCGCGGCGCCGGCGGTCGTCGAGGCATGCCTGTCGCGCACCACGCACCCCTTCGAGGCGGCCGGCATCCAGTTCGTGGTGTTCGGCGCCGCGGCACCCTACGATGCGACGCTGCGCGAGATCTATGGCGACCTTGCCCCGGTTGCGATAGTCAAGGGCAAGAACACCTCGAACCGCGGCGAGGTGGTGGTATGCCCGGGGCGGGATCTGACGGTGGACGCCGGTGACTGGACGGCGATGATCGGCACCACCGAGGAGTTGGCCGCCTGCGGAATCAAAACCCCACGTCCACAGAGAACGCGTTCACGCCAGTCTCGCCTGCGCCGAATTTTCTACGCCGTGCGGGCCCTGCCCGATGAAGTCAACCCCGCGTTCTATCCGGTGATTGTCGCGCTGGTCCTGTTGATCATCGGGTCGACGACGTTGCTGCACTTCTCCTACCGAAACCCGGGGATGTCCTGGGTCGACGCGTTCTACTTCACCAACGAGACGGTCACCACGACGGGCTTCGGCGACTTCAGCTTTGCCAAACAGCCAACGTGGCTGCGGTTGTACGCCGCCATGCTGATGTTGGGTGGGGTGACCACCACGGCGCTGCTGGTGGCCTTCGTCGCCGACGTGATCCTGTCGCGCCGGTTCGTGTGGTCGTCCGGACGCCCGCGCGCTCGCCACCTGCGCAACCATGTCGTCGTCGTCGGGTTGAGCGCGCTCGGTATCCGGGTCGTCACCGACCTGACCGCATCCGGATACGACGTCGCGGTCATCGAGCGCGACCAGAACAATGCCTTCCTGTCGACGATGGCCGAACTCGACGTTCCGGTGATCTTCGGGGATGCGACGCTGCCACAGACGCTGGAAGCCGCCCGCGTCGACACCGCCCGTGCGGTGGCGGTGCTGACCCGCGACGACATGATCAACATCGAGACCGGGATCGTGCTGCGCGAGATGTTGAGCTCCCAACCGGTGCCCGGCGGCAACCGCTGGGGCGAAGTCCCGCTGGTGCTGCGGGTCTATGACCACGATCTGGGATCCGCGGTTGCGCAGCGATTCGGTTTCGAGAACGTGCGTTCCACCGTTGAGTTGGCCGCACCGTGGTTCATCGGTGCCGCAATGGGGCTGCATGTGCTGGGGACGTTCTCCGTCGGAAACCGATCCTTTTTGGTCGGCGGAATGCACGTGCAGGCGGGCAGCGAACTCGACGGGATGCGGATGTTCGAAGTATCGACGCAAACCCGCGTCATCGCGGTCACCAGGGAGGACGCCCCGGCCCGTCTGCACCCGCGCCGCGACACCAAGTTCTGCGCCGGCGACACCGTCTACCTCGTCGGTCCCTACCGAGAACTGCTGGCCACCTTGGCCAAGGGACAGCCTTCCCGACGGCCGCTTACCGATGGCGAATCCCCGCGCGAAGATCACGAGGTGAGGGCCCGCGCGGCCGGGTAACTGAACCTCAGAAGTTCAGGCCGGAGAACATGACCCGATTCGGGTCGTACTTTTGCCGGACGGTGGTCAGCTGCGACAAATTGGGCCCGAAGTAGCGCGCCGCCGCGCTGTTGACCTCCGGGTAGTTGACGTAGCCGCCCGCCGAAAACTGTTGCACCGCTTGGTGTGCCGAGCTCAGCCACTTCGTCGCGGCGGGCACCTGGTTGGCTGCGGGCTCGACGTACCACTGCACCACCGCGGACTGGCTGCGCCACGGGAAGGCCGTGTCGCCGGCGGCCACGTCGCTCACGGCACCGCCCAGCGGGTCGACGAGCACCGACGCCTTTCCGGCCGCCGCGGGCCACTGCCCGATCGCGCTGGCAATGGCATGGGCGGCACCGGAATTCAGCGTCGCGATCACGTCGGACCCCGCCACGAAACCGCGCGGTGACTCCGACGAGCTGCCGCCGGCCAGATACGTCACCAGGTCCATGTGGCTCATCGCCTTGTTCGAAACGGTGTTGGGCTGCACACCAACCGCGGACTTGATCGCGCCCGCCACGGCCGTCCCGGAGCCCGCGGGACAGGTCGCCAGGATGTGACAGTTCGTCTGGCCCGAGCCGATGGACAGATCGACCATCCCCCAGGTGTTTCGATCGGCCGCGGTCAGCCAGGACTGCCAGCCGGCGAGCACCTGCACCGCCGACGTCGGCGGGAAGTCGACGCGAACGACGTCATTGTCGGCGGTGGCGAAGGTCGCGAACGTCAGCTGCGTCGTCACCCCGAAATTTCCGCCGCCGCCACCGCGCAGCGCCCAGAACAGATCGGGATGGTCGCCCGCGGACGCGGTGACCACGTCGCCGCTGGGCAGCACCACGGTGGCCGACCGCAGCGCATCGCAGGTCAGGCCCGCATGCCGGGAATCGGCCCCCATCCCGCCGCCGAGGGCGATCCCCGCGATGCCGACGGTGGGGCAGCTGCCGGTGGGGATCGCGCGGCCGCCACCGCACGCTTGCTGGACCGCATACAGATTCGTCGCGGGCGTCACCGTGAGGTTGCCGCTACCGCCGTCAAGGTTCGCCCCGCCGGGAAGCCCGCGCAGGTCGAGCACCATCGTCCCGGTGGCGCTCGACGCGCCGATGTAGGAATGCCCACCGCCGCGCGGGGCGATCTTGAGCCCGTTCGCCGTCGCGAACGCGACCGCCTTCTGCACATCCGCCTGCGACGAGACCGCGACGACGGCGGCCGGGCCGTTGTTTTGGTAGAACGAGTTGAAAACCCTTTTGCCCGTGGAGAATTGGGCGCCGTTGGCCGGCAGCAGCACGCTGCCGCCGATGGCGGAGGCCAGCGGGCCCCACCCGCTGCCCGGATCCGCCGACGCGCGCGTGATCCCGAACACCGCCCCGGTCGCCAACGCTCCGACGGCGCCGCGAAGAAACGTCTGGCGGGATATCCCGCGATCCAGCGGACGGCCGCAATTCGTCGTCATGGGGCGGATTCTGGACCACTTCGTAGGAGAAAATCTCAGCGCCCGCGCACGTGTCGGATCACAGTGTGGCCTCGATTGCCGGCAGGTCGGGCGCAGGGCGCCCGCGCCGGTTTTGCCCACTAACCGATGGCCCCGGCGCACGCGCCTCACGAAACGCTTATTGGGCAAACCTTTATCTCACCGTGTTGTAAACGTGACAGTGGTAGACCAAGGTTCCTAGAGTGACTTGAGTGCTTAAAGAGTACTCCGCGACAGATGGGGAAGCTGTCATGAAAGCGCTGGTACGAACGCACCGTTGGATCCGGCTGTTTCGTCATCAGCCGCTGACCATTCGCCTGCTGGCCGCGCTGGCCGGCATCCTCACCGCGGCTTCGGCCTTCGCGGCGCCATCCCAGGCCGACCCGGCGACCGACGACAGATTCATCGACGCACTCAACCACGCCGGCATCGACTTCGGCGAGCCGGGAAACGCGATGGCGGTGGGTGAGCAGGTCTGTCCCATGCTGGCCCAGCCCGGCGGCAACTTCGCCGCGGCCGCGTCGAGCATCAGCAAGAGGGGCATGTCGCCCGGGATGGCCAGCATGTTCACCACCATCGCGATCCAGACCTACTGCCCGCAGGAGATGGCCTCGCTGGCGAGCGGCAATCTGTCCGGCCTGCCGCAAGTTCCGGGAATGGCGCAGGCTCCGGGGATGGCGCAGGTTCCGGGGATGGCGCAGGTTCCGGGGAGGCCGGGGGTCCCGGGCTTGCCGGGTATCTAGCCGGTACCCAGCGGATCGATGGTCCACGCGATATAGACCATCGCCGCCCCGAAGACCGCGGTGGTCACGAAGTCGATGCCCTTGCTGCGCACCACCAAAAGCCCGGCCCGCTCCTCGGGCAATAGCAACCGCAGCACCGCCGCCACGCCGACACCGATACCGATCAGCAGGGCACCACGACGCCAGAAGTTGGCGCCCACCAGGACGAAAGACGTGGCGAAGATGAGCCCGACCAGCAGGATCGGCCACTGCGCTTTCGCCGCGGTCCTCGCCAGGCTCACCGCTCGGCCAGCTCGACCACGTTGGTCAGCAGGAAGGCTCGGGTCAACGGGCCCACGCCACCGGGATTCGGTGACACGTGGCCGGCCACCTCCCACACGTCCGGGTGCACATCGCCCACCAGTCCGTTCTCGGTGCGGCTGACGCCCACGTCGACGACCGCGGCGCCGGGACGCACCATGTCGGCGGTCAGCAGGTGCGGGACACCGACGGCGGCGACGACGATGTCGGCCTGTTTGGTCAACGCGGGCAGGTCGCGAGTTCCGGTGTGGCACAACGTAACCGTGGCGTTCTCGGAGCGGCGTGTCAGCAGCAGCCCCAGCGGGCGACCGACCGTCACACCACGGCCGATGATGACCACGTGTGCCCCGGCAATCTCGACGTCGTAGCGCCGCAACAGGTGCACGATTCCGCGCGCGGTACACGGCAGCGGCGCCGGCTCGTTGAGCACCAGCCGGCCCAGGTTGGTCGGGTGCAGCCCGTCGGCGTCCTTGCCCGGGTCCACCCGCTGCAGCGCCGCGTTCTCGTCCAGCTGCCTGGGCAGCGGCAACTGCACGATGTAACCGGTGCACTCGGGGTTGGCGTTCAGCTCGTCGATGGTCTCGTCCAGCGTGGCAGTGCTGATATCGGCGGGCAGGTCGCGACGGATCGACGTGATCCCGACCTTGGCGCAGTCGCCGTGCTTGCCGCGCACGTAGGCCTGCGACCCGGGGTCGTCACCAACCAGGATGGTGCCCAGTCCCGGCGTTCGGCCCGACGCGGTCAATGCGTCCACCCGTTTCTTGAGGTCGACGAAGATCTCGTCGCGGGTGGCCTTGCCGTCCAGCGTGATTGCGCCCACGCGTGACAGTCTGGCACGCTCCCGGTATGTCTACCCCTCCGGACGTGTTCGCACCGGCCAAGCTCGGTCCGGTGACGCTGCGCAACCGCACCATCAAGGCCGCCACCTTCGAGGCCCGAACCCCCGACGCGCTGGTGACCGATGACCTGATCGAATACCACCGGCTGCCGGCCGCCGGCGGCGTCGGCATGACCACCGTCGCCTATTGCGCGGTCTCCCGCGGCGGCCGCACCGAGGGCAACGGAATCTGGATGCGCCCCGAGGCGGTGCCCGGGCTGCGCCGACTCACCGACGCGATCCACGCCGAGGGCGCCGCGGTCAGCGCGCAAATCGGCCACGCCGGTCCGGTGGCCAACGCCAAGTCCAACAAGGCCACCGCCCTGGCGCCGGTGCGGTTCTTCAACCCGATCGGCATGCGGTTCGCCCGCAAGGCGACCCGCCAGGACATCGACGACGTCATCGCCGGGCACGCCAACGCGGCCCGGCTGGCCATGGAAGCCGGCTTTGATGCCGTCGAAATCCATTTGGGCCACAACTATTTGGCGAGCGCGTTTCTGTCGCCGCTGATCAATCGCCGCGACGACGAGTTCGGCGGATCGCTGGAAAACCGGGCCAAGCTCGCCCGCGGGATGGTGATGGCCGTTCGCCGCGCCGTGGACAAAGCGGGAACGCCGATCGCCGTTACCGCGAAGCTCAACATGGCCGACGGTGTCCGCGGTGGCATCAGCACCGAAGAGTCGCTGATCACCGCCAAGTGGCTGCAGGACGACGGCGGGCTGGACGCGATCAAACTCACCGCGGGCAGCTCGTTGGTCAACCCGATGTATTTGTTCCGCGGCGACGCACCCCTCAAGGAGTTCGCCGGTGCCTTCAAGCCGCCGCTGCGCTGGGGCATACGCATGACGGGCAAGAAATTTCTGCGCGAGTACCCCTACCGCGAGGCCTATCTCTTGAGGGACGCCAAGCTGTTTCGCGCCGAGCTGACGATGCCGCTGATTCTGCTCGGCGGCATCACCAACCGCGAAACGATGGACCTGGCGATGGCGGAGGGATTCCAATTCGTGGCGATGGCCCGGGCCCTGCTGGCCGAGCCCGACTTGATCAATCGGATCGCCGCCGAGGACGCCGCGCACCGCGTCCGTTCGGCGTGCACGCACTGCAATCGGTGCATGCCCACGATCTACAGCCGCACCCGTTGCGTGGTGACGGGGGCACCCGACACTGCAGGGTAACGCCAGCTCCACGAGATACAGTGTGTGCAATGACTGCAGCAGCCCCGCCGGCGTTGACCGTTCGTCATGAGGGGTCGGAACGCACTTTCGCAGCGGGTCATGACGTCGTGGTCGGGCGCGATCTGCGGGCCGACATGCGCATCACACACCCGTTGATTTCCCGCGCCCATCTGTTGCTGCGCTTCGACCAGGGCCGGTGGCTGGCGATCGACAATGGTTCGCTCAACGGTACTTTCGTCAATGGCCGGCGGGTGCCGGTCGTCGACATCCACGACGGCCAGAGCGTCAACGTCGGAAACCCCGACGGACCGAAGCTGACGTTCGAGGTCGGACGTCACCACGGGATGGCCGGGCGCCCGCCCCGAACCGAGTCGATGGACATCCCCGTGGCTAACTCCGCCGGGGCGCCATGGCCGGCCTCGCAGGCGTCCGGTCAACCGGGTTATACCGTCGCGGCCTCGCCCGGCCCCCCACCCGGACCACCCGGACCGCCCGGACCGCCCGGACCGCCCGGACGACAACCGAACCGGACCTCGGCGGCGGCGCAGCGGCCCCATCCCGGGGCGCCGCCGCAGCGGCCGGGACCGCCGGGGCAACCGGTGTATCCCACGTCCCTTGGCGGACGGCCACCGGCGTATCCGACCAGCGCGCCGCCGGCGTCACCCAATTTCCACCCGCACGGGTCCGCGGGGACCTCGCATGCGGTGCCGCACACCCAGATGGCCCCCAGCGCCGTCAAACCGCCCGAGGTGTCAAACCTGGCGACCAAGATGTTCCAGGCGTTACGGCCGTCGCGGTCGGGGGCGCTGCAGAAGCCGTCCGGCGCGCTCACGATCGGCCGCGCCACCGACAACGACATCGTCATCCAGGACGTCCTGGCGTCGCGCCACCACGCGTTCTTGACCCAGACGCCGCTGGGCACCGAGATCCGCGACGCGCACAGCGTCAACGGGACCTTCGTCAACGGCGTCCGGGTCGGCTCGGCGGTGCTGACCGAGGGCGACGTGGTCACGATCGGCAACGTCGACCTGGTGTTCACCCGCGACACCCTGGTGCGGCGCACCGAGGCGGCGACGCGCACCGGCGGCCTGGAGGTGAACTCGGTCTGCTTCACCGTCGACGGCGGCAAGCAACTGCTCGACCACATTTCGCTGACCGCCCGCCCAGGGACACTGACCGCGATCATCGGTGGCTCCGGCGCCGGCAAGACCACGCTGTCGCGGCTGATCGCCGGATACACCAGCCCCAGTTCCGGCTCGGTGACGTTTGAGGGCCACAACATCCACACCGAATACGCCTCGCTGCGCAGCAGGATCGGGATGGTCCCCCAGGACGACGTCGTGCACCGCCAGCTGACGGTCAACCAGGCCCTGGGGTATGCGGCCGAGCTCCGGTTGCCGCCCGACACCAGCCAGGCCGACCGCGAACAGATCGTGGCCCAGGTGCTCGAGGAACTCGAGCTGACCAAGCACGCCGACACCCGCGTCGACAAGCTCTCCGGCGGCCAGCGCAAACGCGCCTCGGTGGCCCTCGAACTGCTCACCGGTCCGTCGCTGCTGATCCTCGACGAACCGACCACCGGACTGGACCCGGCGCTGGACCGCCAGGTGATGATGATGCTGCGGCAGCTCGCCGACGCCGGCCGCGTGGTGCTGGTGGTCACCCACTCGGTGTCCTACCTCGACGTCTGCGATCAGTTGCTGCTGGTCGCGCCCGGCGGCAAGACGGCGTTTCTCGGTCCGCCCAGCCAGATCGGCGCGGCGATGGGAACCACCAACTGGGCCGACATCTTCGCCAAGGTCGGGGCCGACCCTGATGAGGCCAATCGCCGCTTCCTGGCCGAAAACAAGCCGCCGCCGGCCAATCCGTCCGAATCCCGGCCGGGCGACCTGGGCGAACCGGTACACACCGACGTCTTTCGCCAGTTCTCGACGATCGCGCGCCGCCAGATCCGGCTGGTCATCTCCGACCGCGGCTACACGGTGTTCCTGGCGCTGCTGCCGTTCCTGATCGGCATCCTCACCCTGACCGTTCGCGGCAACAGCGGGTACGGCATGTCGGACCCACTGGGCAACAACCCCGCTCAGCCCGACCAGATCCTGGTGATGCTCAACGTCGGCGCGGTGTTCATGGGCACCGCGCTGACCATTCGCGACCTCATCGGCGAACGCCCCATCTTCCGCCGCGAACAGGCGGTCGGCCTGTCGACGACCGCCTACATGGCCGCCAAAATCGTGGTGTTCTCCGCATTCGCGATCGTTCAGGCGGCGATCGCGACCGCCATCTCGATCATCGGCTGGGGCAAGCCCATCTCCAACGCCGTGATCCTGGGCAACGTCGACTTCGAACTGTTCGTCACCGTGGCCGCGACCTGTGTGGGTGCGGCGCTGCTCGGCATGGCACTGTCGGCGCTGGCCCAATCGCAAGACCAGATCATGCCGATGCTGGTGGTGTCGATCATGTCCCAGCTGGTGTTTTCCGGCGGCATGATCTGGGTAACGAACAGGTTCGTGCTCGATCAGTTGTCCTGGGCCACGCCGGCACGCTGGGGCTACGCCGCGTCGGCGTCGACCATCGACGCCCACCGGCTGATACCCGGTCCGACCGACCCTAAAGACCAGCACTGGAACCACACCAAGAGCGCGTGGCTGTTTGACATGGCGATGCTCGCAGTGTTGTGCATCGCCTACAGCGCGATCGTGTGGTGGAAGATCCGGCTGAAGAGGCGATGAATCAACCCGCTCCGCCCGTGCTGACCGTTGTTTCCGACCGATCCCAAGGCAGCTTCGCTGCCGGCCGCGACGTGGTCGTCGGCAGCGACGTGCGCGCCGACCTGCGCGTCGCGCACCCGCTGATCGGCCGCGCGCACCTCATCCTGCGTTTCGATCACGGCCGCTGGATCGCGCTCGACAACAATTCGATGAACGGGGTGTTCGTCAACGGCCAGCGGGTGCCGATGGTCGATATCCGTGACGGCCAGACCATCAACATCGGGAAGCCCGACGGACCGGCGATCGCCTTCGAAGTCGGGCGGCACCGGGGCATCGTCGGTCTGTTACCTCCGACGACGGGCTCGTTGCCGATCAGCGCGCCGCCCCCGGCGCCGCTGCGCCCGCAGCCCGGCCCACCCCCGCAACCCGCCCAGCCCCCGCAACCCCGGCAGTCTCCACGACCCGGCCAGCCGGCTGCGCGGCCACCTCAGGGCCTCGATGCGCTGCACACCACCGCGGTTCCGATCATCCGGCCCAACGCAGCGACACAAGCCGTACCGCAGGGCGGCAGCCGGTCAGGCCCGCCAGGGGCGGGCGTGACGCAATTGAATCTCGAGCCCCCGACCGGCCGAGCCCGAATCGGTCGCGAGCTCGACAACGAAATCGTCATCCACGACGTGTTGGCGTCGCGCCATCACGCGGTCATGGTTCCGACCGCTGCCGGCACCGAGATCCGCGACGTGGGCAGCGTCAACGGGACGTTCGTCAACGGAAAACGGGTCGAAACCACGCTGCTTTCCGACGGCGACGTGGTCACGATCGGCAACGTCGACCTGGTTTTCACCGCACGCACCCTGGTTCGCCGCCAAGAGGTGGCGACGCGCACCGGCGGCCTGGAGGTGCGCGACGTCAACTTCGCAATCAGCGGGAAGAACCTGCTCGAGAAGGTCACTTTAAGCGCCAAGCCCGGCACCCTGACGGCCATCATCGGCGGATCCGGCGCCGGTAAGTCCACGCTGTCGCGGCTGATCGCCGGATACACCACACCCACCTCCGGTTTGGTCACGTTCGAGGGTCACGACATCCACACCGAGTACGCGTCGTTGCGCACCCGGATCGGGATGGTCCCCCAGGACGACGTCGTGCACCGCCAGCTGACGGTCAATCAGGCCCTCGGGTATGCGGCCGAGCTGCGGCTGCCGCCCGACACCAATAAGGCCGACCGCGAAGAGGTCGTCGCCCAGGTGCTCGACGAACTGGGGCTGACCCAGCACGCGGACACCCGGGTCGACAAGCTCTCCGGCGGCCAGCGCAAACGCGCGTCGGTGGCGCTCGAGCTGCTCACCGGGCCGTCGCTGCTGATCCTCGACGAGCCGACTTCGGGTCTGGACCCCGCGCTGGACCTGCAGGTCATGACCATGCTGCGGCAACTGGCCGACGCCGGTCGCGTGGTGCTGGTGGTCACGCACTCGCTGACCTACCTCGACGTCTGCGATCAGGTGCTGCTGATGGCGCCCGGCGGCAAGACGGCGTTCCTGGGCCCACCCGCCCAGGTCGGCGACGTCATGGGGACCACCAACTGGGCCCACATCTTCGCCAAGGTGGGTGCCGACCCCGACGAGGCCAATCGCCGCTTCCTGGCCCAGAACAAACCCCCGCCGCCGATGCAGGCGGTGGTGCCCCGCGATCTGGGCGCCCCGGCACACACCAAAATCCGCCGCCAGTTCTGCACGATCGCCCGCCGCCAGTTCCGATTGGTCGTCTCCGACCGCGCGTACTTCATCTTCCTGGCGATATTGCCGTTCGTGATGGGTGCGCTGGCGTTGACCGTTCCCGGCAACGCCGGGTTCAGCATCGCCGACCCGGCCAGCGAGACCCCGGACGAATCCGCGCAGATCCTGACGCTGCTGTCCATCGCCGCCGTCTTCATGGGTACGGCGCTGACGATCCGCGATCTGATCGGCGAGCGCCCCATCTTCCGTCGCGAACAGGCGGTCGGCCTGTCGACCGGGGCCTACCTGGCCGCCAAGATCTCGGTGTTCTGCGGGTTCGCGATCATCCAGTCGGCGATCACGACGGGCATGGTGCTGGTGGGCAAGGGCGCACCGAGTCAGCCGGCGGTGCTGCTCGGCCACGCTCATTTCGGGTCCAGTCTCGAGCTGTTCGTCACCGTTGCCGCGACGTGTGTTGCCTCGGCGATTCTCGGGATGGTCCTGTCGTCGCTGGCCCGGTCCAACGAGCAGATCATGCCGTTGCTGGTGGTCTCCCTGATGCTGCAGCTGGTGCTTGCCGGTGGCCTGATCCCGGTGACCGGCCGCGTCTTCTTAGACCAGCTGTCCTGGGTGATGCCCTCGCGCTGGGGCTACGCGGCATCGGCATCCACGGTCAACCTGCGGGCGTTGGTGCCGGGCCCGTTCAGTCCCAAGGACAGCCACTGGGCACACACGACCAAGGCATGGTTGCTCGACATGGGCATGCTCGGTGCGCTCTCGGTCGTGTATTCGGCCATCGTGTGGTGGCGGATCAGGCTGAAGCGCTAACCCGGGCCGCTATCCAGGCGTAGCCCGTGAGCCAGCGCATACGCCAGGGCTTGGGGGATGTCGACGCGGGCGCCCGCCAGCGCGGCGGTTCTCCACAGCGAGGGATCCACGATCGCCCCGCGCAGGTCCGCGTCGTCGAGCCGGGTGCCGGTGGTGCGCGCGCCGGACAGGTCGGCGCCGCGCAACACCGCCTTGCGCAGGTCGGTCTCGACCAGGCTGGTCTCGCGCAGCCGGCAACCGCTCAGGTCGACGCCCCGCAGGTCGTTGCCGCCGAGCACCGCAAGCGTGAAATCCACTTCGTCGAACTTCATGGGACGCATCCGACAGTGCACGAAGACCGACCCCAGCATGCTGCACTGCGCAAAAGTGCTGTGCCACAACAATGTTCGCTCAAAGGTGCAGTTGCGAAACGCCGATCCGCGGTGTTGGGACTCGGCCAGGTTGACGCCACTGAAATCGCATTCGCTGAACACGGCCCGTTCGGTGCACAACCGGCTGAGGTCTTCGTCGCGGAAATCCCTGCCGGCAAATTCGCAGTCGGCCCACGGCTGCACCGTGGTCAGCCGCCCACGGGAAACGTCGTCCCCAGGCTGGCCAGCGCGTATTCGCTGACCGCGATCAGCGCGTCGGTCGCCGAGCGGCGGTCCCTGGCGTCGACGCTGATCACCGGAATGTGCGCGGACAGGGTCAACGCTTCGCGCACCTCACCGACGGGATAGCGTGGCGCGCCGTCGAATTCGTTGATCGCGACCAGAAAGGGCAGGTTGCGGTGCTCGAAGAAGTCGACTGCGGCAAAGCTGTCCTGCAGGCGCCGGCAGTCGACCAGGACGATCGCGCCGATCGCGCCGCGCACCAGGTCGTCCCACATGAACCAGAAGCGGCGCTGGCCGGGGGTGCCGAACAGGTAGAGCACCAGGTCCTCGTCCAGGGTGATCCTGCCGAAGTCCATCGCGACGGTGGTGGTCCGCTTGTCCGGGGTGGCCTCGAGCGCGTCGACGCCGGTGGAGGCGTCGGTGAGCATCGCCTCGGTGCGCAGCGGCATGATCTCCGAAACCGCGCCGACGAACGTGGTCTTGCCGGCGCCGAACCCGCCTGCGACGACGATCTTCGTCGACGCGTGGGCGCCGCGCTCAGAGCGCTTTAAGGCCACGCAGGGTCCTTCCTATGAGTTCGTGGCGCTCATCGCGGGTCGAACGCTCGGTCAACGTTGCGTGCACCCGAAGGTAACCGGACAGCACCAGATCGCCCACCAGGACGCGCGCGACACCGAGCGGCAAATCCAGCCGCGCCGAGATTTCGGCGACCGACGGGCTTGGAGAACCTTGGGCGCACAGCGCGATGATCCTGCCCCGCTCATCGTTGGGTGGCCATCGGTGCGCCAGGCCCGCCCGCAACGCTTCGATCGGCGCTTCCAGGGGCAGGTCGACGTTGGTTTCGGTCCGGCCGGCCGTCAGCGTGTACGGACGGACCAGGCTCGCCTCACGCGAGGTCGGCCAGGGCTCTTCTGCGTCCATCGCGGCTCACCGGCCCGGCGACGACGCGGGCCGGCGGGTGGACTGCACGACGTTGCCGACCTGTTCGACGAGGATGGCCATCTCGTAGCCGATCTGACCGATATCGCACGACGTCTCGGCCAGGGTGGCCAGATGCGAGCCGTCGCCGACGCGCATCAGCAGCAGATACCCGTTCTGCATCTCAACCACCGACTGCAGCACCTGCCCACCGTCGAACAGCTGCGCGGCGCCGGTGGCCAGACTGGCCAGCCCGGAGGCCACCGCCGCCAACTGGTCGGCTCGTTCGCGCGGCAGACGCTCACTGGCCGCGATCGGCAGCCCGTCGACGGATACCAGCAGGGCGTGCGCCACCCCGGGGATCTCGCGGGCGAACTTCGTCACCAGCCAGTCCAATGAATTGCCGGCCGACGTCACCGTTGATCGGGCCCTTGATCGGTGTCGCGGGCATGCGAGCGCGCCGTTCGCACACCGCCGAAATGGCTGGTGAAGGATGCGCGAACCGCCTCGGGATCGCGCACCGGGGCGGTGTGCTCCGGCCGGCGGCCGCCGTCCCCGGGCACCAGCCGGGCGCCGGGTGTGCGGACCGGCAGCCCGTGTTCGCCGGTGCGGGACTCGACCGCCTTGTCCTCGGCCTCGGCGGCCAGCGACCAGCCCCGGTCCCACACCGACTGCCAATCCAGGTCGGGGCTGTTGACCAGCTCGTGCGGATCGCCTGTCATCTCCGAGAGCATCCGCCGGTAGATCACGTCGTCCTCGGCCGGGGCAGCGGGCCTCGACCTGTGCGCATCGCGCGGCCGCGCGACGAAGAACGCCGAAGTGTCCGAAACCGCGGGGGCGGGCGCAACCGGCGGGGCTGGTGGCGGCTCCGCCGCCTGGGGCCCGCGTTCCCACCAGGGGGTGGCCAGCTCGCGCCGGGGGCGCCGGGGCTGCTGCGCATCTCCGACTCGGGGCTCGGCGGGGACGTCGGTGATGCCGCTGGAACCCGGATTGCGGCGCGGCAACACCGTGACCGTCGGACTCCGACCTTCGGTCCCGTTGTTGGGCGCCGACTCCGGCGCGCTGGCGAGCCGGGCGCTGGGCGACGAGACGGCCCGCGCCCGTCCGTGTCCGGCCGGCTGGGCCGCGGCCGGGCCGTCTGGTGAGCCCTCGAGCACCGCCGGCGGTAAGTAGATCTCGGCGGTCGTACCGGAGCCCGCCTCCCTCGCCGCCGGACCGCGCAACCCCACCCGGATCCCGTGCCGGGCGGCGATCCGGCCGACCACGAAAAGCCCCATGTGCCGGGCATTTTCGGGGCTGACGTCGCCGCCCTCCTGGAGCCGGGTGTTGGCGATGCGCCGGTCGGCGTCTTTCATGCCCAGCCCCGAGTCGGAGATGCGCAGCAGCACCCCGCCGTCGCCGCCATGCGCCGCGGAGACCTGGACGGACGTCGTCGGCGGCGAGTAGCGCAGGGCGTTGTCGATCAGCTCGGCGAACAGGTGAATGACCCCGCCCGACGCCGCACCGACCAGCTTGCAGTCGGGCAGCCCGGTGATCTCGACCCGGCGGTAGTCCTCGACCTCGGACACCGCGGCGTTGATCGCCGTGGACAGCGGCACCGGCTCGCGCTGGTCGCGCGCGAGCTGCGCGCCGGCCAGCACCAGCAGGTTGGCACTGTTGCGACGAAGCCGGGCCGCCAGGTGATCCAGCCGGAACAGATTGTCCAGACGTTCGGCATCCTGCTCGTTGCGCTCCAGCCGGTCGATGAGCGCCAGCTGCTGATCGACCAACGAACGGCTGCGCCGCGACATGGTCTCGAACATGTCGTTGACCAGCAATCGCAACCGCGCCTCGTCGCCGGCCAGCAGCAGGGCCTGCGCATGCAGTTCGTCCACCGCGTGGGCGACCTGGCCGATTTCTTCGGTGGTGTACACCGGCAGCGGCTGCGGGATCGGCTCGGCGCCACCGGCTTTGACCCGCGCCACCTCTTCCTCGAGATCGGTGTGGGCGACCTTGAGCGCGCCGTCGCGCAGCGCGCGCAGCGGCCCGATGAGCGCGCGCGCCACCAGCAAAACGACGATCAGCGCGACCACGATGGCCGCGAGCACCAGCACGCCGTCGAGGATCGCGGCGTCGCGCCGATCGGCGGCCTGGGCGTGCACCGACTTCGTAATCGACGCCGTGGCGTCCTGGATGACCTTTTCGGCGATCCCATCGGTGGTCTGTATCGACCGCAGCAGCTCGGGGTTGTTGACGAGCGCGCTGGCCGGGTCGGACATGATCGACATCCGGGTCACCATCTGCTGCTGCAGCGTCTTGGCGTCCGTCGAGCCGGCGCCGAGCACTTCGCTTATTCCGAACAGCGTCGACGGTTCGGTGCCGGCCAGCGTCATCATCGCGGTCCGCAATCGCGGCTCGGGAAGCTCGGCGCCGCGGGTGACCAGGATCTTCTGCATCGTCATCTGCCCGCGGGCCCCGACGGCCCGGCTCATGCCCCGGGCCTGGGCACGGATCCGCTCGTCGTCGACGCGCGCCGAGGCGTTGATGACGTCCTCGGCCGTCAACAGCAGCGGCGCGTAGGCACCCACCCGGTCCGGCAAACCGATGCTGTTGTCCCCCTCCTTGTCCAGCAGCGCCTGACCGCCGTCCAGCAGGGTGTCCACCCCCGATCGGACGTCGGGGGTGACGTCGGTGTCGGCCACCCGCGTCTGCAGCTCGCCCTTGCGCGCCTCGTAATTCTTCTTCGCCCCCTCCACGTCGCGCCCGGTGGAGCTCGCCAGTATCGCGACGTCCAACGCCGACATGTATTTGCTGACCGCCGGCAGCACGTCCGCGCGGGCGGCCGCCAGCTTCAGACCGCTCGAGTTGATCATCGCGCCCTCGACCCGCATCACGCCGAAGACCGTCGCCAACACCAACGGCACCAACACAATTGCGAAGACTTTCCAGCGGACTCCCCAGTTGCTCAGCGACCAGGACGGCGGGCGTTTCGCATGTTTTGCCGGCGCCGCCCAGCCGGCGGCGAGCGCGGTGAAGTCGGGTGGGGCCGCCTCGACCGCGCCGGTCGGGCGGGTGAACATGGTCACGGCGTCGCGGCCGCACGACCGGCCGCTGCGCTGACGCTCAGCGCGCAAACAAACGAGAGGCTCATGAAACTTCCTGCTTCAAATCCCCCGCCCCGCGCAGATCGGCGCGAGAGATCAACACATGGCAATTTCACGAGTATGACAGTCCGCGGGCCAGGTTCACCAGGTGCGTACCAGCAGGCACACGGCTTTGTCATGATCAGCAGATGTTCCGGCTACTGTTCTATTCCCCGCGCATCGCGCCCAACACGGGCAACGCCATCCGGACCGCGGCCGCCACGGGCGCCGAACTGCATCTCGTCGAGCCGCTGGGCTTCGACCTGTCCGAACCCAAGCTGCGGCGGGCCGGCCTGGACTATCACGACCTCGCGTCGGTCACCGTCCACACCTGCCTGCGCGCGGCGTGGGACGCGCTGACACCGGCGCGGGTGGTCGCGTTCACCGCGCATGCGACCACGTCGTTCGCCGACGTCGAGTACCGGGCCGGCGACGTCTTGATGTTCGGGCCGGAACCCGACGGGCTGGACGCGGCGACGCTGGCCGACGCGCACATCACCCAGCGGGTTCGCATCCCCATGCTGGCGGGCCGGCGTTCGCTGAACCTGTCCAATGCCGCGGCGATCGCCGTCTACGAGGCGTGGCGGCAGCACGGCTACCGCGGGGCGATATAGCCACGGCAAAAACCTGGCCGCCCAGCCCCCCTAACTGGCGATTTTGGGCATGCGTCGGGTGACGTGCTGTAAGACTTAACCAGATGTTGCCGGGCCGGTTGGAGGGCGGGGTATGTCGCGGATCTTCCTGAGTCATTCGAGCGCCGATAACCGCGCCGCGGTGGCGTTGAAGACATGGCTATCCGAGCAGCGCCCCGAGTTGGCGAACGAGATTTTCCTGGACATCGACCCGAACTCGGGGCAGCAGGTGGGCACCCGGTGGAAGGACCAATTATTTAAGAGCAATTCCCGCTGCGAGGCCGTAATTTGTTTGGTCTCGCAGGCCTGGGAGGACTCGCATGAGTGCAAGACCGAGTACCGGACCGCGGAGGGGTTGGGCAAACGGATCTTGGTGGCGCGGCTAGAAGACCTCGGCGGCGGCGGCATCACTGCCGAGTGGCAGCGCTGTGATCTGTTCGCCGAGGGCGCCAAGACCGAGATCCCGGTCGCCGGTGGCCCGGCGGTGCGGTTCAACATCGCGGCGCTGTACCGGCTGCGCAAGGTTATCGAGGGCACCGGGGTGGGGCCGGATACGTTCGTGTGGCCACCCAGGGACGACCCGCAGCGGGCCCCGTACCGAGGGTGGGAGCCGTTCGAGAACATCGACGCCGGGGTGTTCTTCGGCCGCGACGCGGCCATTGTGCGCGGGCTCGACGAGTTGCGCGCGATGCGGCTGGGGGCGACCAAGTCGCTGTTCGTGGTGCTGGGACCGTCGGGCAGCGGCAAGTCGTCGTTTCTGCGGGCGGGGTTGATCCCGCGGCTGCAGCGCGAGGACCGCCGGTTTGTGGTGCTGGGCATCGTGCGCCCCGGACGCAACGCGGTGACCGGGGATCAGGGGTTTGCCGCGGCGCTGCACGCCGGGCGGCAAGCGCTCGAGCTGGGCGGGCCGCCGTTGGGGGAGATCAAAACCCGCTGCATGCGCGGTGATGTCGACGGGGTGGTGGAGCTGCTCACCGAGATCCGGGCCGCGGCCACGGCCCGGCTGCTCGATGCCGGGCAGGACGGTATCGTGCCATCGCTGGTGTTGCCGCTGGATCAGGCCGAGGAGTTGTTCTCCGCCGACGCCGGCGCGCAAGCCGACCAGTTTTTGACGCTGCTCGCCGGCGTGCTGCCCAAGGTCAACGCCGACGAGGCCGCGCTGCTCGTGGCGGCCACCATCCGCACCGACCGCTACGAGCCGATGCAAAACCACCCCGCCCTCGACGGCATCGGCTCCGTCTTGTTCGAGGAGCTCAAGCCGATGCCGCCGACCCTGTTCGAGACGGTCATCACCGGCCCGGCCGGTCGGGCCCGCGAGGGCGGTGAGCGGCTGAGCATCGCCCCGGATCTGGTCGCCCGACTCATCGCCGACGCCGGCGAGGGCGCCGACACCCTGCCGCTGCTGGCGCTGACCCTGGCGCGGCTGTACACCGACTACGCCAGCAGCGGCGAACTCACCCTGGCCAACTACGAGGCGATGGGCGGCATGGGTGATGTGGTCAACAACGAAATCGACGAGATTCTGTCGCCCGGCGCGGTGCGGCGTCGCGCCGAGCTGGACCTGCTGCGCACGGCGTTCATCCCGTGGCTGGCCACCATCAGCTCCGACAGCGACCAGCCGATGCGGCGGGTGGCCCGCTACGACGACCTGCCCCAGCTCACCCGCCCCACCATCGATGCGCTGGTGGAAAAGCGGCTGCTGGTCCGCGACGAACGCGACGGCCAGATCGTGGTCGAGGTGGCGCTGGAAAGCCTGCTGCGCCAGTGGGACGAGCTGGCCGGCTGGCTGCGCGAGGAACGACAGCACCTCAAGACCGCCGACGACATCGAACGCGGCGCCGCCGCCTGGGCCAGCCACGACCGCGACCCGGCCTGGCTGCTGACCGGCAGCCGGTTCACCGAAGCCGAAACCCTGGCCGCCCAACCGGGATTCAGCGCCCGCCTGGCCGTCGCCCGTGACTACCTGGACGCCTGCCGGCACGCCGAAAACCACCGGCTGGCCGCCGAGGAAGAACAGCGCCAGGCCGAACTGCGCTTCGCCCAGGAACGCCAGCAGACCGCCGAAGCCCACGCCGGCAACCTGCGCAAACGCTCCCGCATCCTGCAGGCGGTGCTCGCGGTCACCGCCATCGTCGCGGTCATCGCTGTCCTCGGGTTCACCCAGGCCAACACCCAGCGCCACCAAGCCCAGGCCCGGCTCCGCCAGGCCATCGCGCAACGGCTCAACTCCGAGGCCGCCGACATGCTGGCCGGCACCATCGCCGGCGGCGATGCCCGCGCGTTTCAGGAGCTGCTGGCCGCCCGCACCCTGGTCGGCAACCCCGACGAGGGTGCGCTGCTGCACGCCGCGGCCATTCGCGCCACCACCGCCAAGATCATCGACGCCGGCGCCGCACTTCGCGGCTTGGCCTATAGCCCCAACGGGCACAAGCTGGCCACCGGCGACAGGGACCACAAGGTGCGGCTCTGGGACGCCGACACCGGCCAACCCATCGGCCAACCCCTGACCGGACACACCGACGTAATCCGGAGTGTGGCGTTCAGCCCCGACGGCCACCGCCTGGCCAGCGCCTCCGCCGACAAGACCATCCGGCTCTGGAACGCCGACACCGGAGCGCCCATCGGTCAGCCGATCACCGGCTACGCCGACACCGTGAACAGCGTGGCGTTCAGCCCCGACGGGCACCTGCTGGCCAGCGGCGGCGCCGACGGCACGCTGCGGCTGTGGAACCCCGACACCGGCAAGTCGGAGGGCGCGACCAAGCCCGACAGCGACAACACGGTGGACGCCGTCGCGTTCAGCCCCGACGGACACCTGCTGGCCACCGCCAACAGCGACCGCACGGTGCGCATCTACGACATCGACAGCGGCCGCGAGCTGCGCGAACTCAAAGGGCACACCTCCGATGTACTCGCCGTGGCGTTCAGCCCCGACGGCCACCTGCTGGCCAGCGGCAGCAGCGACGCCAACGTGCGCCTGTGGAACCCCGACACCGGCCAACAAATCGGCGATCCCCTCACCGGGCACAGCATCGGGGTGACGTATGTGGCGTTCAGCCCCGACGGCCGCCTGCTGGCCAGCGCGGGAGGCGACGGCGCGGTGCGGCTCTGGGATCCCGGCACCCGGCAATTGGTGGCCGCGCCGCTGACCGGCCACACCGAGCCGATCTGGAATGTCGCTTTCAGCCCCGACGGGCATCGCCTGGCGTCCGCCAGCGACGACCACACGCTGCGGGTATGGGACATGACGCAGCTGCTGACCGGCAATGGTTCGGGCATGGTCGACGTGAAGTTCAGCCCCGACGGGCATCGTCTGGCCAGCGGCAACGGCGACGGCATGGTACAGCTGTGGAACGCCGACACCGGCCAACCCCTCGGCCCACCGCTCACCGGACACGCCCAGGCGGTGACCCGCGTCGCATACAGCCCCGACGGGCATCGACTGGCCAGCTCCTCCAACGACGGCTCGGTGCGGCTGTGGAACGCCGACACCGGCCAACCCCTCGGCCCACCGCTGACCGGAAACACCACGGCGGTGAACGGCGTCGCGTTCAGCCCCGACGGGCACCGGCTGGCCGCCGCCGGCGAAAACGGCAACGTCCTGATGTGGGACGCCGACACCGGGCGACTGGTGGGTCCGCTGATGGAGAGATCCGGTGATAGCGCCGAAAGCGTGGCGTTCAGTCCCGACGGTCACCTGGTGGCCATCGCCGACAGCGACGGCACCGTACGCATGCGCGACGCCCAGACCCTCCAATCCACCGTCGCACCGCTGACCGGCCACCTCGAGCCGGTCTACGACGTCGCGTTCAGCCCCGTCGGGCAGCGCCTGGCCAGCGGCGGCGGCGACGACAAGGTGTGGATGTGGAACCCCGACACCGGCAAACCGATCGGCACCCCGCTCAGCGGGCACACCGACGTCGTGGAGGGTGTCGCGTTCAGCCCCGACGGGCACCGTCTGGTGAGCGGCGCCCGGGACAATACCGTGCGGCTGTGGAACGTCGATACCGGCCAGCCGGTTTCGGCACCGTTCACCGGGCAATCCGCCTGGGTCGAACACGTCGCGTTCAGTCCGGACGGTCGCCGCGTTGCCAGCGCGGGTCTCGACAGCACCATCCGGATATGGCCCACCGTCGCCACCACGGACTCGCTCTGCGCCAAACTCACGACCAACATGAGCCACAAACAATGGCACGACTGGATCTCCCCCGACCTCGGCTATGTAGTTCTTTGCCCCGGACTTCCGAATGTCCCCGATTGACCCTTGGGAGGTGGGATGTCGCGGATTTTTCTGAGCCATTCCAGTACCGATAACCACGCCGCCATGGCCTTGAAGACGTGGCTGTCCGGGCAGCGCCCGGAGTTGGCCACCGAGATCTTCCTGGACATCGACCCGGAGACGGGGTTGCAGTTGGGGGGGCGGTGGAAGGGTCAGCTGTTCGACAGCAACTCCCGCTGCGAAGCCGTCATCTGTTTGCTGTCGAAGAGGTGGGAAGCGTCGCACGAGTGCCGGACCGAATACCGCACCGCCGAGGGACTGGGCAAGCAGATTCTGATCGCGCGGCTGGAGGACACCGACGCCACCGACATCATCCCGGAGTGGCAGCGGTACGACCTGTTCGCCGAGGGTGCCCAGACCGAGATCGACGTAGCCGGCGCGGACCCGGTGCGGTTCAATACTGCCGCCCTGGATGCGCTGGCCAAAGCGATCGGGGGCACCGGGGTGGGGCCGGAAAACTTCGTCTGGCCGACGAGGGAGGATCCCGACCGGGCGCCGTATCGGGGCTGGGAGCCGTTCGAGAACATCGACGCCGGGGTGTTCTTCGGCCGCGACGCGGCCATCGTGCGCGGGCTCGACGAGTTGCGCGCGATGCGCCTGTCGGGGCTCAAGTCCCTGTTTGTGGTGCTGGGACCGTCCGGTAGCGGCAAGTCGTCGTTTCTGCGGGCGGGGTTGATCCCGCGGCTGCAGCGCGAGGACCGCCGGTTTGTGGTGCTGGGCATCATGCGCCCCGGAACCAACGCGCTCACCGGCGATTACGGACTGTCCGCGGCCATCCACGCGGGCCGCCAGCACTTCGGCCTGGACGGGGCGCCGCTGGACGAGATCCACCTGGCCTGCCGGTCAGGCCCCGACGAGGTGGTGGCGCTGCTCACCGAGATCCGTGCGGCGGCCGCGGCCCGGCTCGCTGACGCTGGCCAGGAGGGAGCGGCGCCAACGCTGGTATTGCCGCTGGATCAGGCCGAGGAGTTGTACTCCGCGGACGCCGGCGCGCACGCCGAGCAGTTTTTGACGCTGCTCGCCGCGGTCCTGGGCCGCATCAACACCGACGATGCGGGGCTGGTCGTGGCGGCCACCATCCGCACCGACCGCTACGAGGCGATGCAGAACGACCCCGCCCTGGCCGGCGTCACCAAGGTGTTGTTCAACGAACTCAAACCGATGCCGCCGACACAGTTCGAACGGGTGATCACCGGGCCGGCCGCCCGCACCGCCGGCGTGGGTGACGAGCGGCTGAGCATCGCCCCGGAGCTGGTCACTCGGCTCATCGCCGACGCCGGCGAGGGCGCCGACACCCTGCCGCTGCTGGCGCTGACCCTGGCCCGGCTGTACACCGACTACGCCAGCACCGGCGAACTCACCATGGCCAACTACGAGGCGATGGGCGGCATGCACCAGGTCGTGCACACCGTGATCGATGAAGCGCTGGCCACCGACGCCGATCAGCGCGCCTATCAGCTGGGCCTGCTGCGCTCGGCGTTCATCCCGTGGCTGGCCACCATCAGCCCCGACAGCGACCAGCCGATGCGGCGGCTGGCCCGCTACGAGGACCTGCCCGAGCCCAGCCGGCCGCTGATCGATGCGCTGGTGGAAAAACGGCTGCTGGTCCGCGACGAACGCGACGGCCAGGTCGTGGTCGAGGTGGCGCTGGAAAGCCTGCTGCGCCAGTGGGACGAACTGGCCGGCTGGCTGCGCGAGGAACGACAGCACCTCAAGACCGCCGACGACATCGAACGCAGCGCCGCCGCCTGGGCCAGCCACGACCGCGACCCGGCCTGGCTGCTGACCGGCAGCCGGTTCACCGAAGCCGAAACCCTGGCCGCCCAACCGGGATTCAGCGGCCGCCTGGCCGTCGCCCGTGACTACCTGGACGCCTGCCGGCAAGCCGAAGACCACCGGCTGGCCGCCGAGGAAGAACAGCGCCAAGCCGAACTGCGCTTCGCCCAGGAACGCCAGCAGACCGCCGAAGCCCACACCAGCACCCTGCGCAAACGCTCCCGCATCATGCAGGCAGTGCTCGTGGTCACCGCCGTCGTGGCGGTCATCGCCGTCCTCGGGTTCACCCAGGCCAACACCCAGCGCCACCAAGCCCAGGCCCGGCTCCGCCAAACCATCGCGGAGCGGCTCAACTCCGAGGCCGCCGACATGCTGGCCGGCACCAACGCCGGCGGTGACGCCCGCGCCCTCCAGGAACTGCTGGCCGCCCGCACTCTCGTCGACAACCCCGACGACGGTGCCCTGCTGCACGCCGCGGCAATTCGCGCCACCACCGCCAAGATCATCGACACCGGCACCGCCAACAATGGCGTGGCCTACAGCCCCGACGGGCACCGGCTGGCCACCAGCGGCACCGACCACAAGGTGCGGATTTGGGACGTCGACACCGGCCAACCCATCGGCCAACCGCTGAGCGGACACACCGGCACGGCGCTGCGGGTGGCGTTCAGCCCCGACGGGCATCGCCTGGCCTCCACCAGCACCGACGACACCGTGCGGCTCTGGAACGCCGACACCGGCGAGCAGCTGCGGATGTTGGTCTCGCACACGGAAGGTTCCTTTGGTCTGGCGTTCAGCCCCGACGGGCACCTGCTGGCCAGCGGCGGCGGCGACGGCAAGGTGCTGCTGTGGGACGCCAACAATGGGCAACCCTTCGGTCATCCGCTCACCGGGCACAAAGCGGCGGTTTTCGGGCTGGCGTTCAGCCCCGACGGGCACCTGCTGGCCAGCGGCAGCAGCGATCACACGGTGCGGCTGTGGGATCCCGTGACCGGTCAACCCGCTAGTCAAACCTTCGCCGGCCCCACCAAGGGGGCCTTCTGCGTGGCCTTCAGCGCCGACGGGCACCGGCTGGCCGCCTCCAGCAGCGACGCGAAGGTCTACATCTGGGATGTCGGCACCGGCGGCCAACCCGCCGTCACCCTGAGCGGGGACGTTTCCGGGGTGGCGGGCGTGGCGTTCAGCCCCAATAGGCACCTGCTGGCCACCGCCAGCGCCGACACCACCGTCCGGCTGTGGGATGCCGACACGGGCGCGCAACTGGGCCCGCCGCTGACCGGCCACACCTCGATGGTGTACGGCGTCGCGTTCAGCCCCGACGGACGCCACTTCGTCACGAGCGGCATCGACGACCACCAACTGCGGGTGTGGGATCTCAACCCGATCGTGGCGCCACAGGGCGGGAGGGTGGCGGCGGTGGCCTTCAGCCCCGATGGGCGCCGCCTGGCCAGTGCCGGCGAAGACACCCGGGTGTGGCTGTGGGACGCCCATACCGGTCAGATCATCGGAGAACCCCTCAAAGGGCACACCAACGCGGTGCTCAGCGTCGGGTTCAGTCCAGACGGGCACCGCCTGGCCTCCGCCGGCGACGACGGCACGATACGCCTGTGGAACGCCGACACCGGCCGGTCCCTCAACACCCTGACCAGCCACGACGGCTGGGTTTACAGCGTCGCGTTCAGCCCCGGCGGGCATCACCTGGCCTCCGGCGGCGATGACGGCATGGTGCGGCTGTGGGACGCCGATACCGGCAAACCGATGGGCCCGCCGCTGAACGGGAAGAACGGCGGCGTGTACAGCGTCGCGTTCAGCCCGGACGGGCACCGTCTGGTCGTTGCGGGCGGCGACGGCACGCTGCGGATGTGGAACGTCGACAGCGGCCAACAGATCGGTCAACCGTTCAAGGGCCACCAGTACCAGGTCAGCAGCGTGGCGTTCAGCCCCGACGGGCACCGCGTGGCCAGCGGCGGCGCCGACCGCACGGTGCGGCTGTGGAACGCCGACACCGGCCAGCAAATTGGCGGCCCGCTCAACGGCCACAACGACGTGGTGTGGGGTGTGGCGTTCAGCCCCGATGGGCACCGCCTCATCAGCGGCAGCTGGGACAAGTCGGTGCGGGTGTGGAACGTCGACACCGGCGCACCCGCGGCACCGCCGCTCATCGGGCACGACGGCAGGATCTACAGCGTGGCGTTCAGCCCCGACGGCCACCAATTCGCCAGCGCCAGCACCGATCAGACCGTCCGGCTGTGGCCGTCCGGCGCCACACCCGACACGCTGTGCGCCAAACTCACCAACAACATGAGCCACAAACAGTGGCACGACTGGGTCTCCCCCGACGTTTCCTACGAAACTGTGTGCCACAGTCTTGCGGTCGCCCCCGATAAACCGTCGTTGCCGTCGAAGCAGGTGCAGCTTCCCATCGGCGGTCTCAAAAGTCCGCACGCCATCACCGCGGACGGCGCCGGCAACATCTACGTGGCCGACACCGACAACAATCGCATCGTCAAGCTTGCCGCGGGCGCCACATCCGCAGACCAACTTCCCATCACCGGTCTGGACCACCCCGACGGCGTCGCCGTGGACAAGGCGGGCAACGTCTACGTCGCCGACGGCCACAACGACCGGGTGCTCAAGCTGCCGGCGGGATCGACGAGCACCACCCAGCTGCCGTTCACCGGACTGAAGAGACCCAGCGACGTGACCGTGGACGGCGCGGGAACCGTCTACGTCGTCGACGCCGGCAACAAGCGGGTGCTCAAGCTCACCTCCGGCACCGGCGCGTCGACGCAGGCTGAGTTGCCATTCACCGGGATCAGTCCCAATGCCGTCGCCGTGGACTCCGCGGCGAATGTCTACGTCACCGAATCCGACAACGATCGCGTGGTCGAACTGCCGGCGGGGGCGGCCGCGACGCGCGATCTGCCGTTCTCCAACGTCAACGGGGCCGGCGGCGTCGCGGTGGACGGCAAGGGGACTGTGTATATCACCAGCTCCAGCACGCACAATGTGCTCGAACTGCCGGCCGGCGCCGAGGCGGCGACCGAGGTGGCGTTCGGCACTCTCGGCGATCCCGATGCGGTGGCGGTGGACACGTCGGGGAACGTGTATGTCACGGACAGCGACAGCAACCAGGTGCTGAAACTGCCGGCACGACCGTAGTCGCTGAAGCGGGCGCCGAGACGACAGGAGGTCGGATGTCCTATCGGGACAGGGTGAGCTCGCCGGGACCAAAAAAGATGCTCGCCCTCGACGGCGGTGGCATTCGGGGCGTGATCGCGCTGGAGATGTTGCTGCGCCTGGAATCCATGCTGGCCGAGCGGCTCGGCGCGGGAGACGACTTCGTGCTGGGCGACTACTTCGACTACATCGGCGGCACCAGCACCGGGGCGGTGATCGCGGCGGGGCTTGCCAAGGGGCTGCGCGTCGGGCAGATCCTGGAGCTCTACGTGGCCAGGTGTGAGGAGATGTTTGACCACGCCTCGCTGCTGCGCCGCTACCACTACCGCTACGGCAGCCTGCGGCTCAAGGAGATGCTGCAGAGCGTCCTCGGCAGGGACACCACGCTGGGCAGCGAGGACCTCAAGACGCTGCTGCTCATCGTCGTGCGCAACGCCACCACGGATTCGCCCTGGCCGCTGTGCAACAACCCCCATGCGCTCTTCAACGACCCGAACCGCCCGGACAACAACCTGGCCATCCCCCTATGGCAGCTGGTGCGGGCCAGCACCGCCGCGCCGACCTACTTTCCGCCGGAGGTCGTCACGCTGGGAGAGCACGACCTCGTATTCGTCGACGGGGCGGTGACGATGTACAACAACCCCGCCTTTCAACTGTTCCTCATGGCGACACTAGATGAGTACCGGTTGCGTTGGCCCGCAACGGAATCCGATCTGCTGCTGGTTTCCGTGGGCACCGGCACGAGCCCCAAGGCCGATGACCATTTGCGGCCGGGCGCCATGAATCTCGTGTTCAACGCGAATTCCGTTCCGGCGGCGCTGATGTACGCGGCGCTCAACGAGCAGGACCTGCTGTGCCGGGTGTTCGGCCGCTGCCGACACGGTGCGCCCATCGACCGGGAGGTGGGGGACCTGATGCACGGCGCGAGCCTGCTGCCGAATCGACTGTTCAGCTATGTGCGCTACAACCCGGACCTGTCGCCGCACGGGCTGCACGACCTCGGGCTTGACGACGTGGTCCCCGACCAGGTGCAGAGGCTGGACTCGGTTCAGCACATCGAGGATCTGCGGCGGGTGGGGCAGGCGGCGGCGCAGGATGTGACCCTGGACCACTTCGCCGGGTTCCTCGGGGCAGGTCCGTGACACCGCCGCTGCGCGCGGTGCACGTCACCGAGGCCACCGACGTGCGGGCCGCGCTCGACGAGCTCGGACTGCACCCGCCGCGACCGACCCTGGTGGTCGTCGGCGGGGCCGCGGGAGTGGAGGGGGCCCTGATGGAGGGTCTTCGTCCCGTGTTCGCGGTGGGCATCGCGCCGGTGCTGGACAGGCACCGGGCGGTCGGCATCGACGGCGGCACCCGCAGCGGTGTCATGCGCCTGTTCGGGGAGGCCCGTGCCGCGACGCGGGCCACGTTTCCGCTCGTGGGCGTGGCGGCCTCCGGGCTGGTGAAGCTACCCCAGGAGCCGGACTCCGGGCACGTCGAGACGGCGCTGGAACCCAACCACACGCACTTTGTCATCGTGCCGGGTGACGAGTGGGGCGCGGAGGCGCCGTGGATCGCCCGGACGGCGACCGTCCTCGCCGCGGACGCACGGTCCATCACGGTGCTCGCCAACGGCGGGGAGATCGCGTACTCCGATGTCGCGCGAAGCATCGAAGCGGGCCGCCCGGTCGTGGTCATCGCCGGTTCGGGGCGCACCGCCGATGCGTTCGTCGACGCGCTGGCCGGTGCTCACGCCGACGAGCGGGCGGCGGCGCTGATCGACTCGGGGTTGATCCGTTCGGTACCGATGAACGAGCCGGATGTCCTGGCCGAATTGCTCGACGCGGCCCTCGACGAGTCGGTGGCCACCTGAGCGACGCCCCTACAAGCCCTTACAAGCCCTTACAAGCCCTTACAAGCCCAGCGGTCCCGCGAGCTCGGCTAGCACCGGCACCAGGTTGTCCAGCGGGGTGAGCACCTGGATCGCGACGTGGTCGGCGCCGGCGTCGAGGTGTTCGGTGAGTTGCCGCGCGATCTTCTCCGGCGATCCGTAAGCGATCAGGGCATCGATCAGCTTGTCGCTGCCCGGCCGGGCGACGTCGGAATCGGTGAACCCCAGTCGTTTCCAGTTGCTGATCCAGTTCTGCAGATCGAAATACACGTCCAACGCCGCACGGCCGATCGCGCGGGCCTCGGCGGCGTCGGTGGTGAACACCACCTTGTGCTCGGGCGCCAGCAACGCTGACGGCCCGATCAGTTCGCGGGCCCGCGCGGTGTGCTCCGGGGTGCTCAGGTAGGGGTGCGCACCCGCGCTGCGCTGCGCCGCCAACTTCAATACCCGCGGACCCAGCGCCGCGAGCAGCCGACGACCGGTCGGCACCCCGTAGGAGTCCAGCTCGTCGAGGTACTCGACGAGCGCGTCATAGGGTTTGCGGTACTGATCGATGGTTTCGGGATGCCCGACGCCGATGCCGAGCAGGAATCGACCTGGGTAGGCCCGCTCGATGCGGTGAAACGATTCGGCGGCGGGCCGGGCGGCCGCCGTCCAGATGTTGATGATCCCGCTGGCCACGTTGAGTGATTCGGTTGCCGCCAGGATCGGTTCGACGAACTCCAGCTCGGCGGCCGGCGATCCGCCCGCCCACACTTCGCGGTAGCCCAGCTTCTCGATCTCGACCGCCTGTTGCGGACCGACCAGGCCCAGCGCCTGCCTGCGGAACACGCCGAACCGGCCGATGTCGGGCTTGAGCGGTGTCTCGGTCATGCTGCTCCTTTGGTCGCGGGTGCGGTGGTTTCGGTGCGGATCGCCTGCAAGCCGACGGAGGCGAGCCGGTTGGGGATTTCCCGCACCATGATCCGGTCGAGTTCGGCGATGTCGGGGTAGAGCTTCAGCAGGTCATCCCACGGAATCAGGTACGGGCTTTCCTTTCTGCGCTTGGCCGCCTCGAGAAGCCGCTCGGCTTCGTCCTCGTCGTCCACCTTCGGCATCGCGATCAGCTTCCAGCCGCCCGCGAGCCGCTCACGCAACCAGCGGCAGTGTTCGTCGATGGCGAGCTTTTCGATTTCGTCGTCGGTGAACTTGAAATCCTTTGCGTCCCAATCCCGCAACGGCGCGATGGCGCAGCGGATGGCGCGCAACTTGACGGCGATGTCGCGAGCCTGGGCACGATTGGATTCCTTGCGCGATTCATCCAGGTCCGTCCACAACGGCGCGGGTTTGCCGTCCTCGAGTTCCTCTTTGCGCCAGACTTCGTGGATCTCTTCGGCCAACGGTTCGAACGAGCCGCCCTGCACCAGTTCGACGGTGCACGCGCGTTCCATTGTCGCGAACACCTCGAGGTGGGCCATCGCGCCGGCCCTCTTCGCGTCGGCCAACAGGCTGGCCACCCCGTGTGGGCGCGAAAGCGCAACGACCACAGGCACATTCGGATCCACCTTTTGCAGCTCGTGGCGCAGCTTCAGCGCCGTCTGGAACGCCTGGTGGTCCTGGTATGCAGTCACGTAGGCGCGGCTGATCGGTGGTGTCGCCGGGTCGAGGTAATGGCCGGGCAGCCGCTCTCCCATATCCTCGGCGGTCACGCGGAATGGTTTGAAGTCGCACACGTTCTTCAGCTCTGGATGGCGACTCCGCAGCGCCTGGATGCTTTGCTCGGGCTCGTGGTCGAGGACGGTGACCATCAGGGGGGCCGTCTTGTCGCCGCGTCGATCATGCCAGGTGCGCGCCGCGTGATACACCAGCCAGGCTCCCAGCGGATCGAGGTGCCCCACCAGGATGTGCGGCTGCGCGCAGTCGGTCTGGATCGGGAACTGCTTCAACAGCAGCCGGGCACCGATTTCGTCGATGTTGAAGAAGTCCACCGACCACTCGTCCCCGCGTTCCACCTCCTGGATCCGCAGCAGCGAACAGAAGTCGGGGTCGGCGATCCGGGCCAGGCAAACCTGCTGACGGGAACGCCGCCCGGGCAGCTCCCGCCAGGTCGCGACAATCTGGGTGTTGATCGCGTCGTCGTCCGTCACGGCAAGCACCCGCTTGGCGCGGTGCGCCCCGGCCGACCGCAGCGTCGCCAGCCGCTGGGCGTCACCGACAATCACCGGGACACCCAGGCCGCGGCAGAGCTCGATGTTCGGATTGGCCGCGTCCAACTCGACGACGACCACCCGAATCCGACTCTCCCGCAGGTGGCGAACGAAAACCAGGCCGACGTATTCGCCAAGGCCGCAGACCACCACATAATCGCGCATCCACGGGATCCACATCTGCTGCACCCGATCGCGGAACACCGATCCCAGTGCGGTGATTCCGGCCCACCCGGCGATGATCGGGGCCGTGAAACGCGCGATGTCCAGCGAAAGCGGCGCGTGCGGCTCGGGCTCGCCCTCCAGCAGGAACAGCCTGAAGCACTGGTATACGACGTAGGTCATGTCGGGTTTGCTTGGGGTCTGCAAGAACCCGATGCAGCCCAGCACGAAGGCGCCGACGCCCGCCGCGCCGAGGACGTACCAGCGGTAGTCAGCGAAGTACCGTGCGAAGGACCGGCGAAAGGTCATCGCGCAACCCCTTCCTCCGGGTCGTTCATGAGCGCGATTCCGGCCCGATGATCCAGGTCTCGTCCGTCACCATCGTGTGGACGTAGCGGGGGTTGACGAAATTGGCCATGTCGGCGGCGGCCGCGGAGTATTCGGGCGACTCCATCATCGCCGCGATCGCGTCGACGTCGTCGAACCACAGGATGCTGGCGGAATCGAGGATCGCTTCGCCGACGGAGTAGGCCCCGTCGACGACGTGGCATTGGTAGTAACGACGCAGTCCCGGCAGCTTCAGATCCAGGGCCGCATGGGTTTCGAGGCTGTAGCGGCGGAACTCGTCGAGCGGCATCCCCTCCTTGCGTTTGGCCAAGCCGATGATTTTCACCATCGACGACGGGCGGGTGAAAGCGGGGCCCGGCAGCAGGATGTGCTCGGTGGTGTCGAGCACGATGGAGCGCCAGAACGCGGCCCAGTTCGGCTCGTCCATCCGCGCCCCCTCGAGGAACTCCTTCGTCTGCAGGCTCGCGAGCTGCTCTTCGGCGTTCTCCAGGAAGATCTCCGCTACCCCGCTCCAGAGCGGGTCGGCCGGTTCCGGCCCGAAGGGGATGCGGCAGTCGATCATGTACTTCTTGATCTGCGGGATCTTGCTGGCGTATTTGACGGCGTGCACCTCCTTCCAGTAGCTCTGGAACTCGGCCTCGCTCATGCCGGGCTTGGGGTGCGCGAAGATCAGCTGGTGAATCACGTTGGCTCCTCAAAACAGTTGTCGGACAGCTTATTTCGTTGGGCGGCGCTACTGCCCGCAGCGCATCCCGATCATCTCGGGCTTGACGTTGCCCTCGACCACAACGTCGAGCAGAAACGGCCCCTTGTGCGACAGCGCCTCGTCCAGCGCCGGACCGATCTGCTCGGGCTTCTCGATCCGCGCGCCCCGCACGCCCATCGCTTCGGCCAGGCCCACGAAGCCGATCGGCGGTTGCGACAGGTCGAAACAGAGCGGGTAATCGTGGGCGGCGTACTGCCGCTCCTTCCAGTACGCCTCGATGTTGACTTGCAGCAGCCGGTACGAGCCGTTGTTGCAGATCACGAACTTCACGTCAAGGTCGTGCCGGGCTGCGGTCCACAGCGCCTGAATCGTGTACATGCTGCCGCCGTCGCCGGTGAAGCCGATCACCGTCTTGTCGGGGTTGGCGAACTTGGTTCCGATCGCGCCGGGGATGCCCACGCCCAGCGAACCACCCCGCGTCATGAAGTACCGTCCCGGCGTGCGCGGCACCCAGTGCCGGGTGATGTCCGGAGAACAGGTCAGCGCCTCGTCGAAGATGATCGCGTCCTCGGGCAGCCGCGCGGCGAGCTCCTCCATGAAGCGGGCGAGGTGCATGGGCAGATGGTCGCGGTTCTTGCGATCGTTGTCGCGCTGGGCGGCCAGCTCGGCGTCGCGCGCCTCCCCGATGGCCGTGACCCGCGCCGCCGCCGCGCCCCGCTGGGCGGGCGTCAACACCGCCTCGAGCGCGGCCGCCAGCCGGCCCAGCGTCACCTTGGGATCGCTGACCAATCCGACCGTCACCGGATGACACTTGGCGATCTCGTAGGCGTTCAGGTCGATGTGGATCACGCGCGCGCCCTCGGCGAAAATGGTGCCCAGTTCCGGAAAGACCTCGTTGACCATGTAGGTGCCGCAGACGAGATTCACGTCGCCCTTGGTGGTGATCGGCAGGCTCTGGTAGCCGAACATGTGACCGGTGCCGCCCCGGTAGAGCGGATGGCCGTGATCGAGGTTCAGCTCCCCGGCGTCGACGTCGAAGACCTCGGCCCCCAGCAGCTCGGCCACCCGGGCCAACTCGGGCTGGGCACCCGAGAAGGCGACGCCGTCGCCGACGAAGATCATCGGCGTCTCGGCGGCGGCCAGCAGCGCCGCGGCCTCGCGGATGGCCTCCTCCTCGGGGGCGACGCGGGTCGACAGCAGCGAAGTCGGCACCACCTCTTCGACGGCGGGCGCATCCAGGATGTCCATCGGCAGGCAGACATACACCGGACCCATCGGCGGCGTGGTGGCGATCTTGATCGCCCGCCGCACGACACGCAACAGCGACGACGGGTCGGTCACCATCGTGGAATATTTGGTGAACGGCGCGGCCATCGCCACCAGGTCACCCGCCATCTGTGAATCCATCGCCTGGTATTTGACGCCGGCGTCGCCACCGATAACGACCAGCGGCGAATGGCCGCGCTTGGCCTGGTAGAGCGCGCCCAGGGCGTTGCCGAGGCCGGGCGTGCTGTGGATCTGGACCAGGGCCGGCTTGCGCGCGGCGCGGGCGTAGCCGTCGCCGATCAACACCGCCACGGATTCCTGCAAGGTAAGGACGTACCGCAGCTGCGGATAGGCGTCCAGCGCGTCGAGGAAACCCTGCTCGACGGTACCGGGGTTGCCGAACATGTAGCCGAACCCGTCGGCGACGAATTGTTCCAGGACGGCGAACCGTCCGGTTTTCTGACTCATTGCGCCTTCCCGGGATTAACCGTCGATCCGACCCTGTTGGCCGGACAGCGACGATATAGTACGGCGCAAGCGGTTGGGAGTGAAGATGATGCACACTTCCGAGAGATCGGCGGTGGGGTCGTGACGTCGACCCGGCATGTGCGCCGCAGGCCCGAAACCGCAACAGCGACGGGCGCGGAGGTCGAGGTGACCGTCGGCGTCGCCCAGCCGCTCGGCGCCACCCCCACCCCGACCGGCGTCAATTTCTCGGTCTACTCCGAGCATGCGACCAGCGTCACGCTGCTGCTCTTCGCCTCCCACCGGGCGAAGACCCCCGAGCACCAAATCGTGCTAAACGCCCGGGACCACAAGAGTTTTCACTTCTGGCACTGTCATGTGGCCGGCCTGGGGCCGGGCCAGGTCTACGCCTATCGCATGGACGGGCTCAACGAGCCCACCCGGGCCGGGCTTCGCTTCAACCACAACAAGGTGCTGATCGACCCTTACGCGCTCGGCAACGTCGACACCTTGTGGGAGCGGGCCGGCGCGGTCGGACCGCAGGACAATGTCGCCACCTCCATGCGCAGCGTCGTGATCGACCCGACGACCTACGACTGGGAGGGCGACCGCCCGCTGAACATCCCACTTTCGGAAGCGATCATCTACGAGGCACACGTCCGCGGCTTCACCAAATCGCCCTCGTCCAACGTCCGGCACCCGGGCACCTTCCGCGGCATCATCGAGAAGATCCCATACCTGCAATCCCTGGGGATCACCGCGATCGAGTTGCTGCCGGTCTTCGACTTCGACCACACGCAGATCCTGCGCGTCGGGCCCAACGGTGAGGTGATCACGAACTACTGGGGGTATGACCCCTACGGTCACTGGGCACCACAGTCGTCGTACTGCGTTTCCCCGCAGCTGGGCACGCATCTGGACGAATTCCGGGACATGGTCAAGGCGCTGCACCGGGCCGGCATCGAGGTGATCCTCGACGTCGTGTTCAACCACACCAGCGAGGGCAACCAGAACGGGCCGACCATCAGCTTCCGCGGTCAGGCCAACGAGGCCTACTACATGCTCTCGCACGCCGACTCGCAGTACTACATGGACTTCTCCGGATGTGGCAACAGCTTCAACGCCAACCACCCGGTGGTCACCAAGTACATCGTCGAATGCCTCGAGTACTGGGTGACCGAGCACCACGTGGACGGCTTCCGTTTCGACCTCGGCTCCGTGCTCTCCCGTGGCCCCGATGGCGCCGAAATGGCGGTGCCGCCGGTGCTTTGGAACATCGAGCTGTCCCAAACCCTCTGGAACACCAAGATGATCGCCGAGGCCTGGGACGCCGGCGGTCTGTACGAGGTGGGCCGGTTCCCCGGCGAACGCTGGCCACAATGGAACGGCCCGTTTCGCGACTGCGTCCGCAAATTCGTCAAGTCCGGGCCCGGCCTCGTCGCCACGCTGGCGACCCGCATCGCCGGCAGCAGCGACCTGTTCGGCCCGTCCGGCGAGACGCCGATCAACAGCGTCAACTTCGTCACCTGTCACGACGGCTTCACGCTCAACGACCTGGTGAGTTACGACAGCAAGCACAACGAGGCCAACGGCGAACACAACCGCGACGGCACCGATGACAACAACAGCTGGAACTACGGCATCGAAGGACCCACCGAGGATCCCGAGGTCGAGCGGGTGCGCGAACGGCAGATACGAAACTTCGCTGCGATCCTGTTGCTCAGCCGCGGCGTGCCGATGTTCGTCGCGGGCGACGAATTCCGCAGGACGCAGCTGGGCAACAACAACGCGTACTGTCAGGACAACGAAATCAGCTGGGTCGACTGGGATCTCGCCGAGCGCCACGCCGACCTCATCCGCTTCTGGCGCAAGATGATCGCGCTGCGCAAGCGATTCACCACCTTCCGCCAGCCCGAGTTCTTCACCAACCAGGTCAACGAGCGCGGTTTGTCCGACGTGGCCTGGCATGGCTGCGAGCTGGGCGAACCCGGGTGGAACGACTCCTACGCGCGGACGCTGTCGTTCACCCTCGGCGGTCTGCAGGGCGACGACGACCTACACGTCATCCTCAACATGTTCTGGGAAAGCGTCGATTTCCAGCTGCCCAGCATCCCGGGCAGGCGATGGGTCCGCGCGGTCGACACCACGCTGCGGTCCCCCGACGACATTCTCGGCCCGGGCCACGAAGTCCCCGTCGAATCCACCACCTATCACGCCGGCGACCGCAGTGTCGTCGTCCTGATCTCCCAGGAGGTTGACACATGACTGACCTGATGCGGTTCACGTTGTCCGACACCATCGCGGGCTATGTGATGTCCTACGACCAAGACGAGAACTCCTTCGTCCTGCGTACCACCGATGGCCGGGAGTGCCTGGCCTACCTGACCTCCAACACGTGGGCGAACACCATCCGCAATTTCGGGGAGGACTACCGCGACGTCACCGGACAGCTCGCCGACATGCTCTACCCGGGCCGGTACCTGTTCGCCTACGGCATCTTCTATCCCGAGGGCGACGGGCACCGCTACGAGGTGAAGTCGATCGTGTTCCCCGGCCTGCCGGGCCGGGAGTATTTGTTCGAAGATGCCGACTGGTGGGTCAACCAGGTCAAGGCGGTCGCCGACTTCTACCTGCGCGGCCAGTTCCCCGACGGCAACTACGACTGGCACAACTACCGGACCAAGCTGACCCTGGCCGGCACCCACACCCCCGACTACATCGCGCCGGACTATCGGCAGGAGACCGACACCATCTCGCGCCTCGTGTACGGGCTCGCCACCGCCTACCTGCTCACCGGGGAGGACCGCTTCCTGGAAGCGGCGGAGGCGGGCACCCTGCACCTGCGCGAGAACATGCGCGGGGTGCGGGAGGACGAGGGCGTCGTGTACTGGTTCCACGGCGTGGACGTCTCGCAGCAAAACGGGCAGCGCCAGGTCCTGGCGTCGGAGTTCGGCGACGATTTCGACGCCATCCCGATGTATGAGCAGATCTACGCGCTCGCCGGCCCGACTCAGACGTACCGGGTGACCGGCGACCCACTCATCCTCGACGACATCGACAAGACCGTCGCCCTGTTCGAGCGCTTCTTCCGCGACCCCGAGCAGGGCGGCTACTTCTCTCATCTCGACCCGATGTCGCTCGACCCGCGGTCAAACACGTTGGGGCACAACAGGGCCCGCAAGAACTGGAACTCGGTCGGCGACCACGCGCCCGCGTACCTGATCAACGCGCTGCTGGCCACGGGCCGCAAGGACCTAGAGGACTTCCTGGCCGCCACCGGGGACACGATCGCCGCCCGGTTCCCCGACTACGAGAACAGCCCCTTCGTCCAGGAGCGGTTCCACGAGGATTGGAGTCACGACAGCCACTACGGGTGGCAGCAGGACAGCGCCGTGGTCGGCCACAACCTCAAGATCGCCTGGAACCTGATGCGCATCAACAACATTCGCGCCAACGACGCCTATGTCGAGCTGGCCCGCAAGATCGCCGAGGTGATGCCCGCCGTCGGTAGCGACCAGCAGCGCGGCGGCTGGTACGACCTCGTGCAGCGCAGGCTTGCGCCCGGGCAGCAGGTGCGCCGCTTCGTCAACCACGACCGCAAGGCCTGGTGGCAGCAGGAGCAGGCCATCCTGGCCTACCTGATACTGGCCGGCACCCTCGGCGAAGACGAGCACCTGCGGCTGGGCCGCGAGTCGGCGTCGTTCTACAACGCGTGGTTCCTCGACCACGACGACGGTGGCGTCTACTTCAACGTCCTCGCCAGCGGGCTGCCCTACCTGCTCGGCGACGAGCGGCTCAAGGGCAGCCACTCGATGTCGGGCTACCACTCGACCGAATTGTGTTACCTGGCGGCGGTGTACACCAACCTGCTCATCCGCGAGCATCCGCTGGAGTTGCACTTCAAGCCCAAGGCGTCATCGTTCCCCGACGGCATCCTGCGGGTCGCGCCCGACCTGCTGCCTCCCGGGCGGGTGAAGCTGTCCAACGTCTGGGTCGACGACGAACCGTACACCGAGTTCGACAAAGAGAAGCTGACCGTGAACTTGCCGGAGGGCAAGGAGGTACGGGTCCGGGTTCGGCTGGTGTCCGCCAAGTCCGAGCTCGACTCGCGCCACGAGCAGCGCGAGGGTGAGTACCGCCTCACCTTGATCGGCGCGATCCCGCCGAGACATCTCGACCATCTCCGCGCCGATCTCGCTGAGTTGCTGCGGGCCAATCCGCGGCGGCTCGTCCTCGTGTTCGCAGAACTGGAGTCCCTCTCCCAGGAGGCCGTCAGCGTGTTCATCTTCTTCCTCGGCAAGGTGCGGCTGGACCAGGAGATCCACATCGTCGGCGCCAACGACGCGGTGAAACGGGCGTTTGCCAGCATCGACTCGGCGCTCTCGAACAAGTTCATCCACCTCGACAGCGTGTGAGCGCCGCGCCGGCGCGCTATGCGGCGGCGTCTGCCGCGAGCATGTCGATGATCCGTCGGGCGAAGAGGTGGCACACTGGGCCGGCGCGGCCGGTGACGAGGTCGCCGTCGACGACGACGTCCTCGTCGACGTAGACCGCGCCCATGTTCCGCGCGTCGCCGAGCAGGTTGTTGTGGACGACGACGCGCCGGCCGCGGACCAGCTCGGGCGTGGGGGCCACCAGCCACATGCCGTGGCAGATGATGCCCTTGAGGATGTCCGGGCGGGCGAACACCCGCTGCAGGAACTCGGTCGCGGGCGGCAGCTTCGCGATGTCTTCGGTGTAGCGCAGCCGGTCCGACACCATCCCGGACGGAACGATGACGGCCGCGAACTGCCCGAGGTCCGCGTCGCTGAGCCCCTCGAAGCTTTCGTCGCAGACGAACGGCGCCCGCAGCTCGTGGCCCTTGAACTCGATCGAAGGTTGACCCCATAGCCGCGTGAGGAAGTGGGCCTCGACCCCCTCCTCGGCGAAACGATGCTGGTAGTAGTGGATCTCCGGCTCATAGAAGTCGCTCTCTATCAGGATGGCGATCTTCTTACCTTGCAGCCTCATCGAACCTCCCTGGTGTTGAGCCGACCCCGCTGATTCTGCGCCCGCGACGCCACCGCTGTCCGCCGGTACGCCAATGTTTTTCATGAACGATGTGGGCCCCGCGCCTGGCACCCCGCCGTAGTCGCACCGCGCTGGCTCTGGGCTACGCGGTCACCGCCGCCGGCACGCTGGCGCCCATGCCACTGCTGCGATCCACCAGCCAAGCTCACGCCGAACTGCAGAACCTAGCGCAGGAGGCTTAGCCGGCCTGCGCCGATGTTCTTCATTCGCCGTAGCAAAAGGTGTATAACAGCCAGACCGCGTCCAGCGTGACTGGGACCTGCGGCACTGCGACAGAAGGAGAACGAAAGTGTCGGGCACAATTCTGTGCTGCTTATCGGAATGGGGATATTGGGGCGAGGAACTCGTCGGTCCCTACGATGTGCTCAGCGAGCAGGGCTACCAAGTCGACTTCTTGACCCCGACCGGTCAAAAGCCACCCGCACTGCCACCCAGCATGCAGGCCGGCTACCTCGATCCCCCACTCGACAAGGTCGTCACCGACGAACACTTCGCCCGGCGCACCCGCGAGATCGATCAGTCCACCCTGCTCGACCACCCCATCAGCCTGGCCGAGTGGTTCCCGCCGATGCCGTACTTCAACAGCGCCGATTTCGGGCACCGCCTCGAGGACTACCACGCCAAACGTGACGCCTGCTGGCAGGAGTTGGACAAATACGACGCGCTGCTGCTGCCCGGTGGCAGCGGCCCCATGGTCGATATGGTCAACAATGAACGCCTGCACGACGTCATCTTGGGCTTCGTGACCAAGGACAAACTCGTTGCCGCCGAATGCTATTGCGTCACCTGCCTGGCCTTCGCGCGCGACTGGACGGACCGCAAGAGCATCATCGCCGGAAAACATGTCACCGGGCACGCCCGGGAGTACGACTACAAGGACGGCACCGGCTTCGCCCATCCGTCGGTCGCCGGAGCCAACTTCGGTCCGCCGTTCTACCCGCTGGAGTACATCCTGCGCGACGCCGTGGGGCCCGACGGCCAGTACCACGGCGGCGTGGGGCACGCCCTGTCCACCATCCTCGATTACCCCTTCCTGACCGGACGCTCCACCCAAGACTCACAACTCGTCGGGGAATTGATGGTCCAGGTGCTGGAAAAGGGCTTGCGCCGCTACGGCTGGTCGTAAAATTCCCGACCAGCATCGGTCCATCGAAGGAGCTCCCCGTGGCCATCAAGAACACCATCGACATCGACCTGGCCACCAAGAAGCTCACCGACTGGTTGTCCGCACAGCTTCCGAACGCCCACGGCGTCACCGTGACCGGTGTGAAGGAGCCCGGTTCCAGCGGCCTGTCCAACGAGACGGTGCTGTTCACCGCGACGTGGCAGGAAGGCGGGGTCCAGGAGACCAGGCAGATGGTCGCCCGGGTTCAGCCGCACGGCCCCGGGATGTACCCGGAATACGATCTGTCCAAGCAGGCAACCGTCATCAAGGCGCTCGCCGACAAGTCGCCGGTCCGGGTGCCCGACGTGTACTTCTTCGAGAGCGACCCGGGGGTGTTCGGTGCGCCGTTTTTGGTAATGGAACGCATCGACGGCCGCATCCCGGCTGACGACCCGCCGTTCACCGCGGAGGGCTGGGTGCTGGACCTGACCGCGGAGCAACGACGGCAGATGTGGCACAACGGCATTGAGGCCCTGGCCAGCGTCCACAGCGTCGACTGGAGTGCCCTCGGGCTGGACTTCCTGGACACACCGGAAAACCGCAGCGGCCTGGACGCGGATTTGGCCTGGTGCCGTCGCACGTTCGCGTGGGCGGCCGAGGGTGAACCGAATCCCACGATCGAGGCGGCGCTGGACTGGCTGGACAAACACCGGCCCGACGACGATCGGCGCAACGTCCTCAACTGGGGCGACGCGCGGGTGGGCAACATCATCTTCTCCGATGAGCTCGCCGCCGCCGGCGTGATCGACTGGGAGGCGGTGGTCCTCGCCAGCCGCGAGCAAGACCTCGGCTGGTGGCTGTTCAATGTCCGCCACCACACCCAGGGCGTCGGGCTGCCGCTGCCCGACGGTGTTCTGAACCGCGAGGAGACGATCGAGTACTACCAACGGGTCAGCGGCCATCAGGTGCAAAACATCGACTACTACGAGGCCCTGGCGGGCACGCGCCTGGCCATCTTCATGGTTCGCGCGGCACACATGATGATCGCCGCGGGCCTGATGCCAGCGGATTCGCCTATGGCGCAAAGCAATCCGGCTAGCCAGCTGGTCGCGAAACTCCTTGGGCTGCCGGCACCGGTCGGCGCGACGACAACCTTCATCGGTCACCGGGGAACGACCGCTTAAGCTCTCCGCTTGTGGCACTCCTGACTGGAAAGACCGCGGTGATCACCGGGGGCAGTACCGGCATCGGACTGGCAACCGCGCAACGCTTCGTCGATGAGGGCGCGACGGTCTTCATCACGGGTCGACGAGAGGCCGAACTGGCCGCCGCGATCGAGCAATTAGGGTCGGCGGCGATCGGCGTGCGCGGCGATGTGAGCGACGCGGCCGACCTCGACCGGCTTTACGCCACGGTCGCCGAGCACGGGCGCGGCATCGACGTGCTGTTCGCCAATGCGGGGATCGTGGAACAAGTTCGGCTGCAAGACATTACGGAAGAGCACCTGGATCGCATGCTGGATGTCGACTTCAGGGGCGTCGTGTTTACCGTGCAGAAGGCGCTGCCCCTGCTCAACGACGGCGCATCGGTCGTGCTGAACGCGTCGAACACGGCCAGCAAGGCGGCCGAGGGAATCGGGGTCTATGCGGCGATCAAGGCGGCGGTCCGCTCGTTCGCCCGCACCTGGGCCGTCGAACTGCGCGGCCGCGGCATCCGGGTCAATGCCGTTAGCCCCGGTGCCACCGACACACCCGGTCGCGACCAACGGGTCAGTGTCGCTGCCCAAGCCACCGGCGGCTCGGAGGCCGACTTCCGGGCCAAGGGCACCGCATCGATCCCACTGGGCCGGATCGGCGCACCCCACGAGGTGGCCGGTGCCGTGCTGTTCTTGGCCTCCGATCTCAGCGCTTTCGTCACCGGCGCCGAGATTGTTGTCGATGGCGGCAGACACACGGTCTAAGCTTCGTACAATCTTTGCCGTGTCCGTGCCCTGGGTGACCTGGTCGATTCCGGCCGCCATCCGGGCGGTGCGGGCCACCATCGTCGTGACCGGGCTGTTCGCGCTCACCCTGGAAGTCATCGGCGACCAGCAGCAGCAGATGTGTCTGTTCGCGACCTTCGGCTCCCTGTCCACGGTGGTTTTTACCGACTTCGGCGGCACCCGGCGCGACGTGTTCCTGGCCCAGCTGGGGCTCGCCGGCACCGCGGGCCTGGCCTTGACCATCGGCACGGTGGTCAACCACAATCTCTGGCTGGCCGCGCTGGTGACGATCCCGGTCGCATTCACCATCTTCTTCGCGGGAGTGATCGGCCCCAATGCGGCGGGCGCGACGAGCACCGCACTGATGGCTTACGTGCTGGCGGTCGCCTCGCCCGGCACCGCGGAGACCATCCCGTACCGGCTGGCCGGCTGGTGGCTGGCCGCGGCGGTCAGCACTGCCGCCATCCTGCTGGTGCCGACGAAGAATCCCGGGGATCGGTTGCGGACCAGCGCCGCCACCGCCGCGACCGCGCTCGGCCGCCGGCTGCGGGCGGCGGTTCGCGGTACGGCCACGCCCGCCGACGCACAGGCAAGCCTGGCGGCCACCAAAGACCTGCGGGAGACCTTCGCCGCGACACCCTATCGGCCGACCGGCCTGGCCACCGCCGACCAGGCGATGGCCAATGTCGTGCAAATCCTGCAATGGTGCGGCACGCTGATCGCGGATACGACGGGCGACGACGCGGACCCCAGCCGGGCGGTGGCGGCCGACCGCGAGTTGCTCGGCGTGGCCGCCGCCGTTTTGGAGGACACCGCGGCGCTGTTGTCGGGAGTCGACCTCCGGCCCGCCATCGACCGGCTGGAAGCGGCGCGCACGACACGCGGCGCCCATCGACGGGAGCTGTCGGAGGACCCCGACGCAGTCCGCGTGGCGGCGGCGCAGGCTTACCAGGCGCAGGTGATCGCCATCGCGGCGCGCACCGCCGCCGCCGACGCGCTCATCGCCACCCGCCACGAAGACCCGGAGGTGATTGCGGCCGAACGCCGCTCCTGGTACGGCCTGCCGGAGGAAGGTCCGCCGCAACGGGAATCACGGCTGGCCGCGCTGAAGGACAGTGCCGGGGTGGCCTACCGCTACGCCAGCCTGCGTTCGGTGTGGTTCCTCAACGCCCTGCGGGGCTCGGTCGCGTTGGCCATCGCCGTCGCCGTCGCCGACCTCACCGGAGTCGAGCATCGCTTCTGGGTGGTGCTGGGCACCCTGTCGGCGCTGCGGACAAACGCGACCGCGACCGGGGCCACCGCGTGGCGCGCGCTGGCCGGGACCACGCTCGGATTCGCGGTCGGCGGGGCCCTGCTGGCCGCGGTTGGGACCGGCCCGACCGCGCTGTGGACCGTGCTGCCGATCGCGGTGTTCGTTGCGACGTATACGCCCGGGACCGCGCCATTCGTGTTGGGCCAGGCGGCATTCACGCTCACCAACGTAGTGGCGTTTAACCTGTTGACGGCCGCGGGCTCGGGTTGGCACGTCGGCGCGGTGCGGGTCATGGACGTCGCGATCGGTTGCGGTGTAAGCCTTTTCGTCGCGACCCTGTTCTGGCCGCGCGGCGCCGGCCCGCTCGTCGCTGACAATCTTGCCGACGCGTTTCGCGCGGGGGCCGGTTACCTGGTCCAGGCCGTCGACTGGGCGCTCGGCCTGCGCGACGACGAGCCGGATACGGCGGCCGACGCCGTGACCGCGAGCACCAGGCTCGACGATGCCCTGCGCGGATACCTCGCCGAGCAAGGCGCGAAGCGGCTGGGCAAGGACGATCTGTGGCAGCTTGTGCTGGCTACCACGCGGCTGCGGCTGACCGCGCACTCGCTGGCCGGCCCGCGGTTGACCGCCTCGTGGGACGGCCCGATGGACGGGCCGCGCGAGAGGCTGCGGCAACGCGCCGCGGAACTCGCCGATTTCTACGACCGGATCGCGGCTCAGCTCGCGGGCCCCGGGTCGGTCGCCGCGACGCCGGACACCGTGCCGCCGCCGGGCGATGCCGTCGCACCAGAGAATGTCGCGGTCGCCGAACTGATGGCCACCGCGGGCGCCGGGGCGCCCACCGTGTGGATCGCGTTATGGGTGCACGAACACCTGCACCAGCTCGATTCGAACGCGGAGGAGATCACCGGCCCCGCGCAGCGACTGGCGGCGATCCGTCAACAACCGTGGTGGCGGTGACGCGCATCGGGCGTGTGCCGCATCGGGAAGGAAAACAAATGGCGGACCTGCACCAGACACGGCGGGGTGTCCTTCTTGGCGCCGGGGCATTGGGTGCCACGGCGATCGGCGCCGCGTGTGCCCCCCGCAAGACGACCGGGGACAACCACGCGGACGTCTCCTCAGCGGACCGGCTCGAGATAACCGAGCTCTATTCCCGCCACTTCTACAGCCTCGACGGGCTGACCGCCGTCCTCGGCGGCCAGGCGGACCGGAATTGGGCCGACACCTTCACCTCTGACGGCGAATTCTCCATGGTCACCAGCGGCGGCGAAATCTTAAGCCAGGCCAAGGGAACCGACGAACTCGTCAAGGTTTACGCAACCTTCCATCACACGACGCGACATTGGATGAACCATCTGCTGATGCTCGCCGCCGACTCGGGCGTCCGTGGCGGTTGTTACATCCTGGCGATGGATATCGCGGAATTCCCGTTCAAGATCATCCGCTCGGGGCTCTACGAAGATCAGTTGGTCAAGGTCGGCGCGACGTGGAAATTCCGGATCCGCAAGCTGATTCTCGATCCCAGCAGTCCGAAGTAGCGTCATCGCTTTGGTCGCTTACGGCACGGGAAGATTCGGGCACGCCTTGATGTAGGGGATCCACGGCGAAACCCACTCGCGCCACTGCGCATGGCTCATGTTGCTGCCGAGCTTGGCGCACAACGCTTCAGTGACGTCGGTCGGCGGGGGCTGCAACTGCAGGTTGCCGTCCCAGCTCCCGGACAACACGCGCGTGTCGTCGGGATTGAATGCCAGGCTCGACACCCAATTGTGGTTGCCACTGGGCGGCACACCGATCGGCTGATGCGTCACGGTGTCCCAAAACCGCACTGTGCCACCGGTATCGCCCGACACGATCCAGGGATGATGGTGGGCGAGGGCCACGCTCAACACCGGGTTTTCGTCCCCACTCATCACCGCGATCGACCGTCTGGTCGCGACGTCCCACACTCGTACGGTTCCGTCGTTGCTTGCCGAGATGATGCTCCGGCCGTCGGGACTGAAGCTGACACTGTAGAGGGGAAATCCCGGTCGGCCCACCATGGCCGGTCCCGTCGGACCCGCAGGGTCGACGTCCCACAACTGGACGGAGTTGTTGTCGTCTCCCGCTGCGGAAACGACTTGGCGGTTGTCCGGGCTGAACGCCACGCTCCATATCTGGTAAGGCGGCGACGGTCGCATCGTCGCAACGGGTTGATGGTTGTGGGCGTTCCATAGCCGCACCGCGCCGTCGTCACCACCAGCGGCGATCAGTGCACCGTTCGGACTGAACGCGACACTCTTTACATGCGCATCCGCGCCCACTGGCGGGACCGGATCGAAGGGCAACTTCACGGAGCGACCGGCCGTCAAGTCCCACAGGACGACGGTGCCGCCTGGGCCGTCGTTTCCGCCCGCGGCGAGCTGGTTGCCGTCGGGGCTGAACGCGACGCTGGTGATCACGCGTGAGTAGTCGTCCGGCGGCGACGGCTCCCCCATCGGCGCGCCGACGGGGCTTCCCGTGTCGGCGTCCCAGATCTTCAGGGTGCCGTCGCGGCCGCCCGAAACAATCCGGTGTCCGTTGGGGCTGAACGCGGCGGCTCGGACTTCTCCTTGCCTGGTGGGAATAGGTAGTCCCGCGATGGCATCCCATACGCGCACCGAACCGTCACCGCCACCGGACACCATCCGGGTGCCGTCGGCGGTGAACGTCACCGACCAGACCTGGCCGTGGTGCCCCGCCAACGGACGCCCCACGAGAGTGTGGGAACGCCAATCCCACACGCGCACAGTGCTATCCCCGCTTCCAGCCAAGATCCGCGTGCCGTCGGGACTGAACGCAATACCGTTGACCGGCTTGCTGTTGTCGATCCCGCGAGTGACTTCTTCGACCGGTGCTCGCAGGGTCCGCCCATCCCACACCCCGATGGCTCCGTCCAACATCCCCGCGGCGAGTTTGTCGCCGCGGGGATCGAAGGTGACGCAAAGTACTTCGCCGCCAACTCTTTCCGACCCGGCGAGCGGACGGCCGTCGTTGCCGTCCCACAGCCGCACGGTGTGATCCTCACTGCCGGAGGCGAGGAACCGCCCGTCCGGGCTGAACGCCACACTGCGCACTTTATTGGTGTGTTCGGCGCGTGTCGCCAACAGGCCGCCGGTGTCGGCGTTCCACAACCGCACCGTGTGGTCCTCGCCGGCCGTGGCCAAGCGCTGGCCGTCGGGACTGAACGCCACGCTGAGCACCGAGCCCTCGTGGCCGGTCAGGGCGTTGCCACTGGGTCGGCCCGAGCCGACATCCCACAGTCGCACGATTCCATCGTCGCCGGCCGTGGCAAGGCGGCGCCCGTCAGGGGTGAACGCCACACTCCACACCTTTTTGTCGTTTGCGCTCGGACCCGCGTCTTTGTCGATCAGCGCGCTGTGCAGCCTGCCCGTGGTGGCATCGAAGAGCACCACGCGGTGATCGTCGCCGCCGGAAGCGATATAGCGGCCGTCGCTGCTCACCACCACGCTGCGCACCGCGGTCACCGGGCCGCCCGGCGGCGAAGCGTCCAGGATTTTCAGCTGACTGCGCAGACTGTTGGCCACCGTGCTGGCGGGCGCCGCGCCCAGTTTGTTCGCCACCAACAACTGCTGGAGCGCGCGGACATCGCCGCCCGCGAGACCCCCTTGAAGCATCTGCTCGGCTTCCTGCACCAGCCGCCCGGAGATCGCCGCCCGAGCCCACTCGAACGCAACGAAACCCGCGATCACGACGACGACGACCGCGATCGCCACCGCGGCGCGCACCACCCTCGTTCGGCGTCGCACAGATGAGACGCGCCGGTTCTCGGCGCTACGGCTCGCGGCAACGTATTCGGCCGTATCGGCGAGACGATGGGTGAATTCGGGCTTTTCGGCCAACCGCTCGGCATCGGCGAGGCGGGTACCCGTCAGCAGCCAATCGGGGTCACGGCCGCGCTTTTCCCAGGCGTTGACGTTGCGTTGCAGGTCCTCGGCGTTGAGCAGGTTCTGGCGCTCTTCGTTCAACCACCCGGCCAGGTCGTCCCATTGGCGCAGCAGGCTTTCCAACGCGACCTCGACCGAAACATGGCCGCTGCGAGTGTCTTTGACCATGAGTCGTTTCGCGACGAGGTCGTCGATCAACGGCCGGCTGTCGGCCGGTAGATCGTCGTAACGGGCCATCCGACGCATCGGCTGGTCGTTGTCGGGGTTGATGGTGACGAGTTCGGGAATGAATGCGGCCCGCAACAACGCCAACTGGTGCTGCCGGTCGCCGTGCCGGGCGAGCAGGACTTGCTCGATCTCGTTGTTGACGACGTCGCGCATGCCACCCATCGACTCGTAATGGGCCAGGGTCAGCTGGCCGCCGCGTTCGTCGGCTTCATCCGTCCAGTCCGTATAGAGCCGGGCCAGCGTCAAGGACAGCAGCGGCAGCGTGTCGGCGCCGCGCGCTGCGTCTTCGAGCAGCCGCGTGATCAGGTCCGGGGCGATGGTCAGTGGCTGGCCCCCCTCGCGGGCCCGCGCCGCAGGCCCGCTGATCACCTTCTCGAACTGGGTGGGTGGCATCGGCTTGAGTTCGTCGAACAACACGCTGCCGATGCCTTCGAGGGCGGAATGACTTTGCATGGCCTCGTAGCGATCGGTGCGGATCGTGGCCGCCACTATCAGCCCGACGTCGTCGGCGTTCATGCTGCGGACCAATTCGGCGATGAGCACCAGAAACTGGTCGGCTTGCGGGCCGGCGTCGCCGGAGAACAGCTCCTCGGCCTGGTCCAGTGGCAGCACCAGCGTGGGTGCGATGCCCGGCTGGTCCGCATCGGCCAGGTGCTTGGCCGCCGCGGCGCGCACCTCGGCCAACAACCCGGCAACACGGGCGAAGTCGGTGAGGCAGGCCTTTTTGATTTCTCCCGCCGTTGCGCCGGACAAGCTCAGCGCGCGCCGGGCGGTGTGGATCGCCGTCGCCAACCCTCGATCTCCGGTGAGCGCACTGCGTTCCGGGCGCACGACGCCCAGGGTCAGAAAATGTCGGTCGTCGCGCTGCAACCGTGGGATCAACCCCGCCCGCAGAAACGACGACTTGCCGCTGCCCGACGCGCCCAGCACCACGAACATTGATTTCGCACCCGAGAGCCGCATCGCCCGCAGCTCGTCCAAACCCCGCACGATCGACCCGTCGCGGCCGAAGAAGATTGCGGCGTCGATGTCCTCGAACGGCTCCCAGCCCCGGTATGGCGCGCGGCGCGGCTCCTCCTTGGGCGGCCACACAAAGTTCTCGGGGCCCACTCCGGTGCCCTCGATCGCCTTCCGCAGCTGAGTCAGCGCCGCGGTGCTGAACAGCACCGGGGGCCCGTCCGGGACCTCGATTGCGGTCTGGGCGTCCGTTCTGAACAGATCGCAGCGCTGCCACTCCGAGGTGATGTCGTTGTCGTCGAGGTCTTCCAGGCGCGCGACCAGGATCCGTTTGCCCAGGGTTTCGGCGACACGATATTCGGTCTTGCATTCGTGGGAGGCCCGCCAGCTGCGCGACAAAGACAGATCACCGCCTCACAGCGCGAATTGTGTTTGAAAAGTTCGGCTCTTCCACCGTTCACCGATTTGCAGGCCCGTCGCGGGGTCGATGTCGAGAAAGATCTCGTTGGCCAATTGCGGCCGCACTTCGCCCAACCAGCGCTTCAACGCCAGCGCCGAGCGCGAATCGGCACTCGAATGACTCAAAAAGATCCGCGGCACGATCGCTCCTGTAACGGCTATTTCGTCGCGTTAGCCGCGATCTTGTCGGCGATCTGAACGCCTTCACCGGAGACGTGATATCCGCAGGCGTCGACGTCGAGGACAACATTGGACACCGCGCTCAGCACGTGCTGGCAGTGCCAGCGGTTGGCGGGGTCTGCCTGGGTGTGCGGCTGCGCGATCCTCGCGCCGGCGCCGGTGAAGGTCCCGACGATCCACCGCACGGTTTTGTCGGGCCCGGTTTGGGTCACGGTTTGCCCGGTGCAGCTCTTCCATTTGTCCCCAGAGCTTTTCACGAATGCGCCGGCCTGGTCGGCGGACGGAAAAGTCACCGCGGCCTGGCCGACGAGCTGCTCGCGACTAGCCCCCTGCTCCTGCAGCCGCTGCACCCGCACCGCGGTAAATCCGCTGCCCGCATACACCGGATCTTCGGCGACGGTCAGCGTCGCGCTGCAGTCCGGATTCGACAACGTAAACGCGGGCTTGACCATCGCCTCGCCGATCGCGCCGGGCTGCATGGCCGAGGCCTCCATGAGGCTGTTGATTTGGTCGGCACTGAGCAGAACCGAAGTCAGCTCGGCGGGCGCCACCAACGCCGGCGCGCTACCGCGGGCTGAGCAGCCAGTCCCCAAGGCCGCCACCGCTACCAGGGCCGCGGCGAGCGGGGGCCACGGGTTTCGGTCCCGCCCTGACCCCAACGGTTAGCCACCCACCAGAGGCTTGGCCGGTGTGGTGCCGACCATCTCGCGGATGCGCGTGACGATGTCGGCGTCTGGCTCGTAGACGTCGATGGCCACCTGTAACGGCGTCTTGCCGTCATGCCCCTTCAGGTCCAGCCGGCAGCCGGCGTCGAGCAGCATCTCGGCGCACTCGGTGTAGCCGTGCCACAGCGCGTCGTGCAGCGGCGTGTAACCGTTGATCGGTCCCTGGACGTCGATGTCGACGTCGGGCTGATCGAGGATCATCCGCAGGATTTCGGGCCGGCCGTTGTAGGTCGCCTTGTGGATCGGCGATCCCTTGAACACCCAATCAACCACGCGCACTTGGGCTCCCGCGCTCAGGAGTTCGCGCACGATCTCCGGATGGTTATCGCGGGCGGCGACCAGCAGCGGGGTATGCCCGTCGGAGAAGGTGTTGACGTGCGGGTAGACCGTGTTGACGTCGGCACCCTCGCCGATGAGGCGCTGCACCGCCCCGGTGTCACCATTGTTGGTGGCGGCCATCACCTTCTGGTCGCCGATCGCGTCCTGGTCGGCCTGCTCGCGTTGTTTGAAGGTCTCGTCGATCGCCAGCAGTTTCTCCTTGCCCATCGTGTTGACGTTCAGCTCGAACTGCAAGTGCTCCATCATCGAGAAGCCGTAGTGGGTGCCGAAGTGCAGGTTGGCGCCCTGGTCGACCAGATATTTCACGTAGTCCGGCCCCTTGTACCAAAGCCCGTCCATGATCGCGGTGTGGCCCATGGTCGGGGTGACGGCGTCGACGAAAGCCCCCGCCTCGACCAGCATTCGGGCCACCTCCACGCTGCCGCCCTGGGCCGCCTTGTGCAACGCGGTGGCGCCGGTCTGGCTGTCGGTGGTGAACGGGTCGGCCCCCGCCGCGAGCAAGGCTCGCACCAGCTCCACGTTGGCATGGCAGGCGGCCAGCATCAGGGCGGTCAGACCGGTGTTGGCGTCGCGGGCGTTGGCGTCGGCGCCCATCTGCAACAGCTGCTGCGTCAGGGCCACGTCGTCGGAGTCGATCGCCAGCAGCAACTGCTCGTTCAGCCGGTAGCGGAAGGCGGCGACGATCGGCGAGGGATCGCAGTAGGACTTCCACTTGACGATCTTGCCGTCGCGGATCTGCAGCCAGGTCGCAAACTCGATGTCGAACTCGGCGCCGGTGCTCTTGATGCGCGTGACGTCGTGCACGGTGCCGAAAGCCTGGTCGCCCTGGACGACCTGCTTACCGGGCTTGAAGAGCTGGACCTCGGCGACGGCGTCGCGGGTGGCGAACGAGGCGCGCACCTCTTCGACGCCGTGGCAGGTGCCCAGCCAGGGAATGATGTCGCTGACGCCGGGGACTTTGGGCAGGTTGACCCATTCGACGTCGGGCGCCAGCAGGCCCATCGCGGCGTCGATATCGCCGCGGTCGAGGGCGGAAAACCATTGGGTCACAACCTGTTCGGAGGCGGCTTGGTCGCTCATGGTGCTGGTCTCCTTGCCAGAAGGTCGGGGGCATTTCTCAGGTCGGTGGCGATGATTCGTTCCAGGCTGCGTTCGGCGATGGCGGCGATCGTCAGGGCGGGGTTGGTGCAGGTGCTCGTACCCGGCAGCAGCGCGCCATCCACCACATACAGCTGGGGGTGTCCCGCGACGCGGCCCTCCAGGTCGCACACCGCGCCCATGCACGCGCCGCCGAGCTGATGGCCGGTGATCCGCGAACCGCTCGACACGAGTTTCCCCCCGGCGACGCGGTTGAGGCGGTCGACCAGGTGGTCGACCGCGTCGGGGGGGTCGGGCTCGAAATCCAGGCGCAGGGTGTCGGCGGCGGCGTCGTAGCTGAACCTGCCCCGGTTGAAGTTGTGCGTGAAGACGAAGCTGCCGATGGCGTTCTTCTGCGGGAAATCCGTGGCGAAGCGGGGAAACGGTGCCCGCATCATCAGCGTGGGCCGGAACGGGTTTTCGTAATTGCAGATCGCGATCGCCCCGGGGCCGCCCAGATGCGGGTTGGTGGTCTCGGATAACTCGCCCCGGACCAAGAACACGTCCCCGTCGTTGCCGAACCCTTCGCCGAGATGCTCGTTGACGCGCGGTAGGCCACCGCGTGCCCGGGCGCGCATCAGCAGCTGCGTGGTGCCCAGACAGCCGGCCGCCAGGAAGAGATGGTCGCAGCGCAGGGTGAGCCGCTCGGCGAGGTCGCCCTGCTCGGTGATGTTGTCGCACGAAACGGTGTAGCCGCCGCCCGGCGCTTCGGCGATCGCCGTAACATGGTGCAGCGGACGGATTTTCACGTGCCCGGTCGCTTCGGCCCGGCTCAGGTAATCGCGGTCGAGCGTCTGCTTGCCGCCGCTGTTGTTGCCGAGCCAGAACTCGGCCGCGATCACCGACGCCACCTTTCGGCCCGCGATCTCGTCGCGCACGATGTCCCAGTCCACGGCCATCGGGAAGCGCACCAGGCCATCGCGCGGATCGGTGGACGACGCGCGGTCGGTGAAGCCGGCCTTGCGGGCGTGATCGCAGAGCACGCGCAGCCCGGCGTAGTACTCGGAGTCCAGCACGTCGTCGGGAATGGGAGCGGTCTTGATGACGGAACGGACCCGCGGGTAGTACACGCGATCCATCTCGTCGTAGTCGATGCCGCCGGGGAAGGCCTCACGGAAAAGCTTCCCCGGCGGCTCGATCAGAATGCCGCCGTAGGCCAGCGAACCGCCGCCCACGCCGGCGCCCGCCAGCAGGGTCAACTTCTCGCCGACGACCACCTCGAGGACGCCGGCATACTTGCCGATCGGCTTGCCCTCGTAGAGGGGCGTCTTGCTGATGGGACTCAGCCACTCCGCGCGACGGTCCATGTCCCTGAACGTGGAGAAGGTGTTGTCGCCCGTCGGATCCGTGATCGTCCAGCGCCGGCCGCGCTCGAGCACGATCGTGTCCACACCGGCCTCGCCGAGGCGGAGGGCGGCCACTGCCCCGCCGAACCCGCTGCCGATCACGATTGCGGGAATATCGCTCATCTGGCCTCACCACCACCCAGCGAATAAGAGTAGAGGATCTCCGGCAACTTCAAGAGGCCCTACCAGCTATTCCAGTGGGTGACGTCTTCGGCGGGCAGGCGCTTGGCCGGCCGGAAGTCGGTGCCTTGGGTGTAGGCGATCGGAAACAGCCCGCACTGGCTGTATTCGTCGTAAGGAATGCCGAGCACCTCGGCCGCCCGGCTCTCGCCGCCGTCGATCAAGTGCAGGGTCGTCCAGCAGGTGCCCAGCCCCCGGGAGCGCAACGCCAGGCAGAAGCTCCAGACCGCCGGCATCAGCGACGCCCAGAACGACGCACCCAGTCCCGACGGCGCCTTTTCCACCCGCCCCTGCAGGCACGGGATCAGCAGCACCGGCGCCTCGTGCATGTGCTCGGCGAGATAGGTGGCCGAATCCTTGACCTTCCCCATCCGCTCACCGCGAGTGTCCCCCTCGGGGTATTCCGCCGAGGGCAGGCTGAGGTAGGGCCGCGCGTTGCTCAGGTAGATGTCGGCGATCGCCTTCTTGGTATCGGTGTCCTCGACGAACACCCATTGCCAGCCCTGCGCGTTGGAGCCGGTGGGCGCCTGCAGCGCCAGTTCGAGGCATTCCATCAGTACCTCGCGAGATACCGGTTTGTGAAAGTCGAGGCGTTTGCGGACCGAGCGGGTGGTGGTGAGGACTTCGTCGACGGACAGTTTGAGGGTCATGGTGCGGAGACTACCGTTGCCCCATGGGCGTAATCACAGATGAGGTTTCCCAACGGCTCACTTCCGACGACTACGGGTGGCTGACGACGGTCGCCAAATCCGGGCAGCCGGTGCCGCGGCTGATCTGGTTCTACTTCGACGGCGCCAGGCTGACGGTGTACTCGATGCCGCGGGCGGCCAAGGTCGCCCACGTCAAAGCGCATCCGCAGGTGAGCCTGAACCTGGATTCCGACGGCAACGGCGGCGGCATCATCGTCGTCGGCGGGACCGCGACGGTGGATGCCACCGACGTCGATTGCCGACAGGACGAGCCGTACTGGGCGAAGTACGGCGAGCTTGCCGCGAAGTTCGGCCTGACCGAGGCGATGGCCACATACAGCACCCGTCTGGCGATCACCCCGACCAAGGTGTGGACGACTCCCACTGGCTAACCCACGGGCCAGACGCTGTCGCGACTCGCTCGCCGAACGTGCAGCCACTGCGAAAATTTCGCGGAAATTTCGCACTGAGTGCACGCTCGGCGCCGAACGTAGAGTCAACGGAAGTCGCGCGAGCGGGATCCGACGGCCAGAGAGATGCGGCCCAACCGATCGGCCACCACAGTGATTGCGCCGCTGGCGTTTTGGACCTGCCCACGGATCAGCAGCGCCGGCGCCGTGTTCGCCAGCTTGCGGTGCCGCGCCCACACCCCCGGCGTGCAGAGCACGTTGACCATCCCGGTCTCGTCCTCGAGATTGATGAACGTCACCCCCTGGGCCGTAGCGGGCCGCTGCCGATGGGTCACCGCACCGGCGATCAGCACCCGGTCGCCGTCGGGCACCGATCCCAGCGCGTCGGCGGGCACCACCCCCAGCGCGTCCAGATCCGCCCGCAGGAATTGCGTCGGGTAGCTGTCCGGGGAGATCCCGGTGGCCCACACGTCGGCGGCGGCCAGCTCCAGCTTGCTCATCCCCGGCAACACCGGAATGTGCGACGACGACCCCACCCCGGGTAGCCGGTCCGGCCGTTGGGTGGCGGCGGCCCCGGCAGCCCACAGCGCCTCCCGCCGCGACATCCCGAAGCAGCCCAGCGCCCCGGAGGTCGCCAGCGCTTCGGTCTGCGGGACGGAAAGCTGCAGCCGGGCGGTCAGGTCCAGCAAGGAAGCGAACGGGCCGTTGGCCTTTCGTTCCTCGACCAGCCGCTCGGCCAGGTCGTCGCCGATGTGGCGGATGGCGCCCAGATCCAGGCGGACCTGGGTCCCGGCCCGCTCGAGGGTGGCGTGCGCCAGGCTGGCGTTGACGTCCGGGCCGTGCACAAGCACGCCGTGCCGGCGCGCATCGGCCACCAGCGACTGTGGGGAGTAGAAACCCATCGGCTGCGCGCGCAGCAGCGCCGCGCAAAACGCCGCCGGGTGGTGCAGCTTGAACCACGACGAGTAGAACACCAGCGACGCGAAGGACAGGGCGTGGCTTTCGGGGAAGCCGAAATTGGCGAAGGCCTCCAGCTTTTCGTAGGTCCGGTCGATCACCTCGTCGGTCGCGCCGTGCAGCGTGCGCATGCCGTCGTGGAACCGACCACGCAGCCGCCGCATCCGTTGGGTCGAACGCTTGGATCCCATGGCGCGCCGCAGCTGGTCTGCCTCGGCCGCGGAAAAGCCGGCGCAGTCCACCGCCAGCTGCATCAGCTGCTCCTGAAAGAGCGGCACCCCCAGCGTCTTTCGCAACGCCGGTTCCATGGACGGGTGGTCGTAGACGACCGGGTCGATGCCGTTGCGCCGCCGGATGTAGGGGTGCACCGACCCGCCCTGGATGGGCCCGGGGCGGATCAGCGCGACCTCCACCACGAGGTCGTAGAACACCCGGGGCTTGAGCCTGGGCAACGTGGCCATCTGCGCCCGCGACTCCACCTGGAACACGCCGACGGAATCGGCGCGGGCCAGCATCTCATACACCGCGGGTTCGGAGAGGTCGAGCCTGGCCAGGTCCACCTCGATGCCCTTGTGCTCGGCCACCAGGTCGATCGCGTAGTGCAGCGCCGAGAGCATGCCCAGCCCGAGCAGGTCGAACTTCACCAAACCGATTGCCGCACAGTCGTCTTTGTCCCACTGCAAAACACTGCGGTTCTCCATGCGCGCCCACTCCACCGGGCACACGTCAGCGATCGGGCGGTCGCAGATCACCATGCCGCCGGAATGGATGCCCATGTGCCGCGGCAGATTCCGGATCTGGGTCGCCAAGTCGATCACCCGCGGCGGGATGCCCTCGACATCGGCGGCGTCGAGCCCGTTCCAGTGGCCGAGCTGCTTGCTCCAGGCGTCCTGCTGGCCCTGCGAGAAGCCCAGGGCGCGGGCCATGTCGCGCACCGCGATCCGCCCCCGGTAGGTGATGACGTTGGCGACCTGGGCGGCGTAGTCACGACCGTATTTGTCATAGACGTACTGGATGACCTTTTCGCGCTGGTCCGACTCGATGTCCATGTCGATGTCGGGCGGCCCGTCGCGGGCCGGCGACAAGAAGCGCTCGAACAACAGCTCGTTGGCCACCGGATCGACCGCGGTGACGCCGAGGGCATAACAGACCGCGGAGTTGGCCGCCGATCCCCTGCCCTGGCACAGGATGTTGTTGTCCCGGCAGAACCGCGCGATATCGTGCACCACCAGGAAATAACCCGGAAATCTCAGTTGCGCAATGACTTTCAGCTCATGCTCGATCTGGGCGTAAGCGCGCGTCGCGCCCTCGGCCGGTCCGTAGCGGTCGCGCGCCCCGGTCATCGTCAGCTGCCGCAGCCAGCTGTCCTCGGTGTGCCCGTCGGGCACGTCGAACGGTGGCAGCTGCGGCGCGATGAGCGCCAGCCCGAACGCGCACTGCTCGCCGAGCTCGGCCGCGGCGGTCACCGCCTCGGGCCGCTGCGCGAACAGCCGGGCCATCTCCTCGCCGGAACGCAGGTGCGAACCACCCAGCGGCGCCAGCCATCCGGCGGCGGAATCCAGCGACTGCCGGGCCCGGACGGCACCCATCGCCATGGCCAGCCGACGCCGCGACGGGTGGGCGAAGTGCGCCCCGGTGGTGGCGACGACGCCGACACCGAAGCGCGGCGCGATCCCGGCCAGCGCCGCGTTGCGTTCGTCGTCGAGGGGCTGGCCATGATGGGTCAACTCGACGCTGACCCGGCCCGCCCCGAACCGGTCCACCAGATCGGCCAGCGCCCGACGCGCAGCCTCCGTGCCGCCATTGGAAAGCGCTTGGCGCACAGTGCCTTTGCGGCATCCGGTCAGGATATGCCAGTGCCCGCCCGCGGCCTCGGTCAGCGCGTCGAAGTCATAGCGCGGCTTGCCCTTCTCCCCGCCGGCCAGATGCGCCGCGGCCAGCTGCCGCGACAGCCGCCGGTAACCCTCCGGGCCGCGGGCCAGCACCAGCAGATGCGGGCCAGGTGGATCCGGTACCTCGGTGCGGGCACCCGGCCCCAAAGACAGTTCGGCGCCGAACACGGTGCGCAGGTCGAGTTCGGCCGCCGCTTCGGCGAACCGCACCGCCCCGTACAGGCCGTCGTGGTCGGTCAGCGCCAGGGCGCGCAGATCCAGCCGGGCGGCCTCCTCGGCCAGCTCCTCCGGTGTGCTGGCCCCGTCGAGAAAGCTGTACGCCGAATGCGCATGGAGCTCGGCATACGCGACGGACGAGCGCACCTTCGCGCCTGGGTCCGGCGGCTGATACGCCCCGCGCTTGCGCGACAACGGGACATCGTCGCCGGCCTCGATCGCGGGCGGCGCGCCGGCGTGGCGCGGCTTGCCGTCGAGCACCCGTTCCATCTCCGCCCAGCTCGGCGGCCCATTAAACCAGCCCACACCGACATTCTATCGAATGTGTGTTCGACTAAGCGAAGTTGTTAATCGCCCCGTCAACTTCACAACACGTTCTTAACGCTACGGGCCTACCGCGCGGGCGGCCCCGGACGGGATACTTGTACAGGGCAAAAGCGAGGCGGGGGCTGACCATGGCACAGGTGAAGACACTGGACACGGCTTTCCTCAAGGCTCAAGACCCCGATCAGCACGCCGGCCTCGCCATCGGCGCGGTCGCCGTCGTCGACGGCGCCCCCGATTACGAGTTGCTCAAGAGCCTTCTGGTAGATCGGATTCAGTCGATACCGCGATGCACCCAGTTGCTGCGGATGGATCCGTTCAACCCGGAGTGGATCGACTATCCGGAATTCGACCTCACCCATCACATTCGCCGGGTGGCGATTCCCCGCCCGGGCGACGACGCCGAGCTGTCCGGGGCCATCGCCTATGCCCTGGAGCGTCCGCTCGACCTGGACCGCCCGCCGTGGGAGTGCTGGGTCATCGAGGGCCTGAAGGGCCACCGGTGGGCGATCCTGATGAAGATCCACCACAGCCTGGCCGACGGTAATTCGCCCGCCCACCTGCTCACCAAGCTCTGCGACGACGCCGACGGCGACACGTTCGCCCAGCCCCGCGATGCCACCGAGGTCTCGCCGTCGCAGTCGCGGAAGCGGAGCTGGAGCCACGCCCTGTGGCGAACCTCTTCGGTCGCCGGCAACGTCACGAACTCCGTCGCCGGGACGATCTGGCCCGGCCTGCGGACGTCACCGATGGGCCCGGTCACCATGCGGCGCTACAGCGCCGTGCGAGTGCCGATCGCCGACGTCGACGTCGTCTCCCGCAAATTCGGTGTGAGCGCCAACGACGTTGCGCTGGCCGCCATCACCGAGGGCTTCCGGACGGTGCTGCTGCGCCGCGGCGAACAACCGCGGGCGGATTCACTGCGCACCCTGGTGCCCCCGGTGTCGGCGCCGGTGGGCTCGGCCATGCTGCCGTATCTGCCGGTCGAGCATGACGACCCGGTGCAGCGACTGCGGACCGTGCAGAACGGGTGGAAGGCCAGGCAATCCGAGCAGCCCGCCGGCGGCATCGTCGAGTCAGCGCTCAATTTCTTACCAACCATGGTGCGCAGCAACGTCTTACAACTGCTGGACCGACTCCCCCACCGCGGCATCGTGACGTTGGCGACCAACGTGCCCGGGCCCCGCCATCAGCTGCGGCTGATGGGCCAGACGATGGAGCGCTTGCTGCCGATCCCCCCGACGGCCGCGCAACTGAGCACCGGGGTCGCGGTGCTGAGCTACGGCGACGAACTGGTCTTCGGCATCACCGCCGAATACCACGCCGCGTCCGAGGTCAGGGAGCTCGCCGCCGGCATCGAACTGGGAATGGCGCGGCTGGTGGCGCTCAGCCAGGACTCCGTGCTGTTGTTCAGCAAAGATCACCGACGCAAGCGGCGGGCACGTGCCTTTCCCAGCGGCGCACCGCGGCTGCGGCCCCCGGCGCCTGAACAAGCGCGCCACTGATCCACGAGTTGACCCTCGTGAGAGGGTGGGTCGTGCCCCAGTTGGAGTCGGTAACGATCGACCCGCGCCGCCATGACGCGGTGCTGTTCGGCCCCGCGATCGATCTCGCGATCGACCCCGCGGAGACGCTGGTCCAGCAGCTGGCCGAGATCGGGGTCCGCTCGGCCGGCATCGGCGAAGGGCCGGTCGAGGCGGCCGGCCGCCTCGCGGTGCGGCCCGGCCGTTGCGTCGTCGTGGCGGATGATCCGGCCGGGGTTGCGGCCGCGCGCGCCGGCGGGTTCGCGCTGGTCATCGGCGTCGACCGGGCGGGGAGCCGCGACGCCTTGCGGGAGGCCGGCGCAGACGCGGTCGTCGCCGACCTGACTGAGGTCGCCGTGCGAACCGGGGACCTGCGGATGTCGCAGCTTCCCGACGCGTTGGCGGCCCTGGGCACCGACCCCCGACTGAGTCCCCGGCGGCCCGCCGTGTTCTTCGACTTCGACGGCACGCTGTCGGACATCGTCGACGATCCGGACTCGGCGCGGCCCGCCGCCGGAGCGGTCGAGGCCCTGCAGGGGTTGGCCGAGCAGTGTCCCGTCGCGGTGCTGTCCGGCCGCGACCTCGCCGACGTGACCAAGCGTGTTGGCCTGCAAGGCATCTGGTATGCCGGCAGCCATGGCTTCGAACTCACCGCGCCCGATGGCACGCACCACCAAAACGACGAGGCGGCGGCGGCCATCCCGGTGCTCGAACAAGCGGCCGCCCAGCTACGCGAGCAACTCGGGCCGATTCCCGGTGTTGCGGTGGAGCACAAGCGGTTTGGTGTTGCCGTGCACTACCGCAACGCGGCACGCGACCGGATCGCAGAGGTGGCCGCGGCGGTGCGCGCGGCGGGCCGGCGGGACGGGCTTCGGGTGACGACGGGTCGCGAGGTCATCGAGCTGCGCCCGGATATCGACTGGGACAAGGGAAAGACGCTGCGCTGGGTGATCGATCACCTGCCCGATTCGGTTCCCCTGGTGCCGATCTACCTCGGCGACGACATCACCGACGAGGACGCGTTCGACGCCGTCCGCGAAGACGGTATCCCAATCCTGGTGTCGCACAACGAGGATGGTGACCGCGCCACCGCCGCGCTGTTCGCGCTGGACGGTCCGGCACGGGTCAGCGAGTTCACCGACCGGCTGGCGCGCCGGCTCGCTGGGAACTAGGCCGGCACGTACTCGACCTCGCCGTCGTCCAGCACCACGCGGGCCTCGCCGTCGGACCCCGCGGCCTCCGTGCGAAAGACCGCCCGGCCCGGTTCGGTGCGCCAGATCAGCGTCGTCAACGTCTCGCCGGGAAACACCGGCGAGGTGAATCGCGACGCGATCGAGGTGACGTTGGCCGCCACGCCCTTGCCCAACTCGGCGACCAGCGCACGGCCCGACACCCCATAGGTGCACAACCCGTGCAGGATCGGCTTGGGGAACCCGGCCATCTCCCGGGCGAACCAGGGGTCGCTGTGCAGCGGGTTGCGGTCACCGGAAAGGCGGTAGATCAGCGCTTGATCCTCGCGGGTGGGCAGCGCGATCCGGGCGTCGGGCTCGCGGTCGGGAAATTCCGGTGCGGCCGGCCGCTGACCCGGCACTCCCCCGAACCCTCCCTCACCGCGGATGACAGCGGTACTCAGCGTTTCTGCGACGAGCGCACCCGATTCCGGATCGGTGCCGCGGCCGCGCAGCATGACGATGGCGTTCTTACCCTCGCCCTTGTCCTGGATGTCGGCCACCTCGGAGACCACCGACAGCTTGCCCCCGACCGGCAGCGGCGCGTGCAGCCGGATGGACTGCGAGCCGTGTAACAGCATGGCCCAGTTGAACTTTCCGATCTTTGCGGCCGCGGCGAACGCCGGGCAGCAGATCACCGCGTAGGTCGGCAGCACCTGCTGGGTGACGTCGTGGCTGTTGTCGGTGGTGAAGGACAGGTCCTCGGTCCCGGCGCCAACACCCAGCGCGTAGAGCATGGTGTCGCGGTCGGTCCATTCGAACAGCATCGGTTCGCTCACCGCGCCGACGGCACTCGGGTCAATCGCCATACGGGTCTCCTTTCGGGCTTTTCTCCCACTCAACCATCGCAAACCCTTCCCACCGACCCGGTCGGCAGGGCAGGCTATCGCCATGCGCATCTTGAGCCGCGCGGCCGCAAAGGCGGTAGCCGTGATCGCCGCAACGGTAATCGTCGCCGCCTGCGGCGGATCACCGCAGGCCCGCAGCATCACGGTCACCTTCATCCGCCACGCCCAGTCCCAGTCCAACGCCGACGGGATCCTCGACACCCTGGTGCCCGGTCCGAGCCTGACCCCGCAGGGCAAAGAGCAGGCCGAACAGATCGCGCATCAGCTTGCCCGCAACAAATACGACGGCGTCTACGCCTCCACCATGGTGCGAACCCAACAAACCGCCGCGCCGTTAGCCAGTGAACTGGGCAAGCAAGTCGAGGTGCTGCCCGGCCTGCAGGAGATCAACGCCGGCTCGTTTGAGGGCTACCCGGTCTCGATGGCCCCTTCGACGTACCTGCTGGCCCCGGCGGACTGGATCAACGGCGACCTGCAGAACCGCATCCCGGGGTCGGTCAGCGGGACCGAGTTCAACAACCAGGTCACCGGGGCCATCCAGAAGATCTACGCCAGCGGCCACAACAACCCGGTGGTGTTCTCGCACACCTACACGATCATGTACTGGACGCTGATGAACGCGAAGAACGCCAAGGACACCCTGCTGACCAGCCACCCACTGCCGAACGACGGGCGCGTCGTCATCACCGGCAACCCGGCAACCGGATGGACTCTGGTGGACTGGGACGGCATCCGCGACTTCGGCTGACGGCCGCGGGTTGACGCGTGCTGTCGCGACCGACCACGATGGCTGCATGCGCTATGTCGTTACCGGCGGTACCGGGTTTATCGGGCGCCGTGTCGTGTCGCGTCTGCTGGACACCCGGCCCGATGCGCAGGTGTGGGTGCTGGTCCGCCGCCCGTCGCTGGGCCGCTTCGAACGCCTCGCGGCGCAGTGGGGTGAGCGGGCAAAACCGCTGGTGGCAGACCTGACCGAGCTCGCGCTGAGCGACGAGGTCATCGCCGAGCTGGGGGATCATGTCGATCATGTCGTGCATTGCGCGGCGATCTACGACATCACCGCCGGCGAGGCCGAGCAGCGAGCCACCAACGTCGAGGGCACCCGCGCGGTCATCGAGCTGGCGCGGCGGCTGGACGCCACGCTGCACCACGTGTCGTCGATCGCGGTGGCGGGCGACTTCGCCGGCGAGTACACCGAGGACGACTTCGACGTCGGCCAACAGCTCCTGACCCCTTACCACCAGACCAAGTTCGAAGCCGAGTTGCTGGTGCGCTCCACGCCGGGGCTGCGCTACCGCGTCTACCGCCCGGCGGTGGTGGTGGGCGATTCGCGCACCGGTGAGATGGACAAGATCGACGGGCCGTACTACTTCTTCGGCGTGCTGGCCAAGTTGGCGGTCCTGCCGTCGTTGACCCCGATCCTGCTGCCGGACACCGGGCGCACCAATATCGTTCCGGTCGACTACGTCGTCGACGCACTCGTCGAGCTCATGCACGCCGAGGACCGGGACGGCCAGGCGTTCCATCTGACCGCGCCGAAAAGCATTGGCCTGCGCGGCATCTACCGTGGGGTCGCCAAGGCGGCGGGACTGCCCCCGCTGCGCGGGTCGCTGCCCCGCTCGGTGGCCGCACCGGTGCTCAAGGCGCGCGGACGCGCCAAACGGGTGCGCAGCATGGCGGCCGCCCAGCTGGGAATTCCCGCCGAGGTTTTCGACCTCGTCGACCTGGCGCCGACCTTCGTCGCCGAGGAGACCCGGAAAGCCTTGCAGGGCACGGGTATTCAAGTTCCGGAGTTCGCGAGCTATGCGCCCAAGCTGTGGCGGTACTGGGCCGAGCACCTCAATCCCGATCGCGCGCGCCGCGACCACCCGAAGGGGCCGCTGGTGGGCCGGCACGTCGTCATCACCGGCGCATCCAGCGGTATCGGGCGGGCGTCGGCGATCGCGGTCGCCGAGCGCGGCGCCACGGTGTTCGCGCTGGCCCGCAACGGCGACGCGCTGGACCAGCTGATCGCCGAGATCCGCGCCAACGGCGGTCGCGCGCACGCCTTTACCTGCGATGTCACCGATTCGGTGTCGGTCGAGCACACCGTCAAAGACATCCTGGGCCGCTTCGGCCACGTCGACTACCTGGTGAACAACGCCGGCCGGTCGATCCGCCGCTCGGTGGTCAACTCCACCGACCGGCTGCACGACTACGAACGGGTGATGGCGGTCAACTACTTTGGCGCGGTGCGGATGGTGCTGGCGCTGCTGCCGCACTGGCGCGAGCGCCGGTTCGGCCACGTCGTCAACGTCTCCAGCGCCGGGGTGCTGGCCCGCAACCCCAAATACAGCTCGTATCTGCCCACCAAGGCGGCGCTGGACGCGTTCGCCGACGTGGTCGCCTCCGAGACGCTGTCGGATCACATCACCTTCACCAACATCCATATGCCACTGGTCAGGACACCGATGATCGTGCCGTCACACCGGCTCAACCCGGTGCCGCCGATCAGCCCGGAACGTGCGGCGGCCATGGTGGTGCGCGGCCTCATCGACAAGCCGGCGCGCATCGACACCCCGCTGGGCACGCTCGCCGAAGTCGGCAACTACTTCGCGCCGCGGACATCCCGCCGGTTCCTGCACCAGCTGTACCTGGGCTACCCCGATTCGTCCGCGGCGCGCGGACTGCCCGCCGACCCGGCCGCGGCCCCGCCATCGACACGAAAGCCCAAGCGTCCGGTCCGTGCCGTCACCCGCGGCCTGCGCACGCCCCGGGGAGTCAAACGACTGGTGCGGCTGGTGCCCGGAGTGCACTGGTAAAAGCTCGTTACCTTGCCCGGTATCGTGGCCCGGTATTGTTGCGGGGTGGCCCCCGTTTTCGCCGACGTCGACACCGGCGTCGACGATGCGCTGGCGTTGATGTACCTTTTTGCCAGCCCGCACGCAAACCTGGTTGGCGTCGCTTCGACCTCTGGAAATGTTGCGGTACAACAGGTTTGCGAGAACAACCTGGGCCTGCTCGAGCTGTGTGGGATCACCGGCGTACCGGTCTCCAGGGGCTCCGAGGAAACCCTGACCGGCCCACTGCGCGCCCCGTCACGGGTGCACGGCGCCAGGGGCATGGGGTATGCCGACCTGCCGCCGACCGATCGCCGGCTCACCGACTACGACTCCGCGATGGCCTGGGTGCGCGCGGCGCGTGCCTTTCCCGGCGAACTGATCGGCGTCGCGACGGCCCCGTTGACCAACCTCGCGCTGGCGCTGCGCGCCGAACCCGAGCTGCCGACGCTGATGCGCCGGCTGGTGATCATGGGCGGCGCCTACGACCACCGCGGCAACACCACCACCGGGGCCGAATGGAATATCAGCGTGGACCCCGAGGCTGCGGCCGAGGTGCTGGCGGCCTGGTCCTCGCGCGACGAGGAACGGCTGCCGATCCTGTGCGGCCTAAACCTCACCCGCAAGGTCGCGATGACGCCCGAGCACCTCGCGAGGCTGGCGGCCGCCGCGGAGTCGACGGGGACGCCGCACAGTGAGCTCGACGCACGCGGCACCCGGTCGACGGCGTCCAATCCGTTGATTCGAGTGATCGAGGACGCGATGCGGTTCTACCTGGAGGCCTACTACGACAAGGGGCACGGCTATCAGGCGCATCTGCATGATCCGTTGGCCGCCGCCGTCGCGCTGGAGCCGGAACTCGTCGCGACCCGCCCGGCGACGGTGGACGTCGAGATGGCGGACTCGGCGACCCGCGGCATGACGGTGCCCGACTGGTCGGGGCGTCGAGAACCCAACGCGCTCATCGGCATTGACCTGCAAACCGGGGACCCGGCGGTGTTCTTCGACCGGTTCATCGAGCGCGTTGGGCCCTTCGCGCAGCGGCTCGGCTCTCACTCGTAGCTTCCCTCGAGGTACCAGCGCCGCTGGCGGTAGCACAGCAGCAACGCGCGCTCGCCCTCCAGCAACACCTGGGCGCGGGCGGTGCGGCCTCCCGGACGAACGGAGTCCAGGTCGGGGTCCCACCACCGCTCGTCGACGGGCCAGGGGCCCGCCCACCAGCGCAGCCGGTCGTCCCGACCGAGAACTCCACCGACGATCAGACGCGCGGGGTCGGCGGAGAACATCCCCCGGCCGGTCACCCGTATCGGATTCCCCTGGGCGTCAAGCAATTCCACCGGGTCGTCGAGCAGCACCGCCGGCGACGGCTCGGGCAGCCGGCCGGGCCACGGCTGAGCCGGGTCGGCGTGCGGCACCGGCTCGTCGCCCAGCGGGGTCAACGTGATGCGTTCGGCCGGCCCACGACCCCCGGACAGCACCGGCACCCACACCGCCTCCGGGCCGAGCAGCCCCTGCACCCGTACCAGCGCCCGGCGGGCCCGCTGCTGGTCCGACCCACCCCCAAAATCCGAGCCGCCCCACAACGGCAGCTGCAGCGCCCCGGCGGACACCACCTCCACCGCCCGCAGCCGCAACAGCGTCACCGGCGCGGTCGGCCGGTCAGCGGTGGTCCGATTGCTCAACCACCCGTCCAGTTGCCAGCGCACCCGGTCGGCGGTGGCGTCCTCAGTCAACGGCTCCGCGCACCGCCACACCCGGTTGCGTTCTTCGCCGCCCTCGGTGACGGCGTGAATGGCCAGCCGGGTGCAACCCACGCCGGCGGCCATCAGCGCCTGATGCAGCGTGCCAGCCAGCGAGCGCCCGGCGAATGCGGCGGCATCAACTCGGTCGATCGGCGGATCGCAGTCCAGCACGGCCTCGAGTTCCGCCGCTGGCTCCCGCCCGGACGGTGCGCGCTCGGGTTCGCCGCGGGCGAACCGGTGCGCGGTCACCCCGTCGGCGCCGAACCGGGACGCCACGTCGGTAACCGACAGCGCGGCGAACTGCCCGATGGTCCGAATCCCCAACCGCCACAACAGATCCGTCAGCTCTTCTCGCCCGGGACCGCACAGGCTGGGCTCGGTGGCGAGCTGCCGGATCGACAGCACCGACAGAAACCTCGCGTCGCCTCCCCGCTCCACGACACGGCCCGCACGCGCGGCGAAGACCGCGGTGGACAACTGGTCGGCGACCCCGACCTGACACTCGGCACCGGCCCCGGCCACCGCGTCGATCAGCCGCTCGGCGGCGTTGGCCTCGGACCCGAAATAGCGGGCCGCCCCGCGCACCGGCAACACCAGGAGCCCGGGCCGCAGTACCTCGGCGCGGGGCACCAAGTCGTCGACCGCCGCGATCACGCCTTCGAAAAAGCGGGCGTCGCGGTCGGCGTCGGCGGTCGCGACGTGCAGGTGCGGGCAGCGGGCCGCCGCCTCCCGGCGTCGCAGCCCGCGCCGCACCCCGGCCGCACGGGCGGCCGACGAGCAGGCGATCACCCGATTGGCCAGAGTGACCGCGACCGGGGCCGTCGCGGGCTGGCCCGCTGCCGCCGCCGCCGCGACCGCGGGCCAGTCCATGCACCAGACTGCCAGCACCCGGACCACCCGAACTCACCCGGTTCGCGCTCGGCCGATCACCCGTCTGCCCGCACACACCCCGCTGACCTGCAGCCGCACCCCGCTGATGCGTCCGGACCCGCAGACGGGCGTGCCCCGGCTACCCGCCGTGATCTCATAGCCGCAGACCCGGGCCGCAAGCCGCGTCGGCGCCCCTTGCCAGTCGCCGTCGGTGACCAGCAGGGTGCACCCCTTGTTGCGAGCCCTCGCCACCACCGCCCGCGCCCGTGTCTGCGGCACCCGGCGCCCGCCCAGACCGAGCACCACCAGATCCATGCCGTCGATGAGCACCGCGGCCACCTCCACCGGATCGGTCCCGGGATCCGGTATCACCGCGAGCCGGCTCAGATCCGCCCCCATCTCCACCGCGGCCAGCAACCCGATGTCCGGCTGGCCGACGATGGCCACGTTTCCCCCGGCCGCGGTTACCGCGGCGACCATGCTCAACAGCAGCGACCGGGCTCCCGAGCACACCGCTACCGTTCCCCTTGGCAACGGCACTGGCAGCGCCTGGGCGAGCCACGGGGGGATCGCCAGCTGGGATTCGGATTCCGGCAGGGCGGCGGGCGGCCCGGACACCTTTTCGGAAATCACGGCCATCTGCCGGCGTAACGAGGTGAGCTGCTCAGCGCGAGAGGAGGCGAAAGCCGCGGTCATGACCAACCTCCCGTTCGAATGTATGTTCGATTGAGTCGAGTAAACACCCGCCCTCCGACAACCGTCAAGCGACGTGAGGGGCTGCTTTATGCGGCCGGTACCGGTGTGGCGCGTGAGACGTTATTGCGCCGAAATTGCCCCGGGATTACTCCCACTCGATGGTGCCGGGCGGTTTGCTGGTGATGTCCAGCACGACGCGGTTGACCTCGGCCACCTCGTTGGTGATGCGGGTCGAGATGCGCTCCAGCACCTCGTAGGGCACCCGGGTCCAGTCGGCGGTCATGGCGTCCTCACTCGACACCGGCCGCAGCACGATCGGATGCCCGTAGGTGCGGTTGTCACCCTGCACACCGACCGAGCGGACATCGGCCAACAGCACCACCGGGCACTGCCAGATCTGGTTATCCAAACCCGCGGCGGTGAGCTCCTCGCGTGCGATCGAGTCGGCGCGCCGCAACGTGTCAAGCCGCTTCGCGGTGACCTCGCCGACGATCCGGATGCCCAGCCCCGGCCCCGGAAATGGCTGGCGCGCAACGATTTCCTCCGGCAGGCCCAGCTCGCGCCCGACCGCGCGCACCTCGTCCTTGAACAGCAGTCGCAGCGGCTCGACGAGGGTGAACTTCAGGTCCCCGGGCAGGCCCCCGACATTGTGGTGGCTCTTGATGTTCGCAGTGCCACTGCCCCCGCCGGACTCCACCACGTCGGGATACAGGGTGCCCTGCACCAGAAACTCAACTTGTTGTTCAGACGATTCCGTGTCCCCCAACACGTCCCGCACCGCGCCCTCGAACGCCCGGATGAACTGGCGGCCGATGATCTTGCGCTTGCCCTCGGGGTTGGTCACGCCCGACAGCGCCTGCAGGAAGGTCTCCGCCGCGTCGACGGTGACCAGGTTCGCTCCCGTGGCGGCCACGAAATCGCGCTGCACCTGGGCGCGCTCGCCGGCGCGCAACAGCCCGTGGTCGACGAAGACACACGTCAGCCGATCACCGATGGCGCGCTGCACCAGTGCGGCGGCCACCGCCGAGTCCACCCCGCCGGACAGGCCGCAGATCGCGTGACCGTCGCCGATCTGGGCCCGCACCTGCTCGATCAGCGCCCCGGCGATGTTGGCGGCCGTCCAGTCCGCGCCGAGCCCGGCGAAATCGTGCAGGAACCGGCTGAGCACTTGTTGCCCGTGCGGAGTGTGCATCACCTCCGGGTGGTATTGCACCCCGGCCAGGCGACGGTCCCGGTTCTCGAAGGCGGCCACCGGCGCGCCCGGGCTGCTGGCCACCACGTCGAATCCGTCCGGCGCGGCCGTGACCGCGTCGCCGTGACTCATCCAGACCGGCTGGACACCGGGAAGTCCCGAATGCAATTCGCCGCCAATGACTTTAAGCTCGGTGCGGCCGTACTCGCTGGTGCCGGTGTGGGCGACGGTCCCGCCCAGCGCCTGCGCCATGGCCTGAAACCCGTAGCAGATGCCGAACACCGGCAGCCCGAGGTCGAACAATGCCGGATCGAGCTGCGGAGCGCCCTCGGCGTAGACACTGGCCGGTCCGCCGGACAGCACCACCGCCAGCGGTTGGCGGGCCTTGATCTCCTCGATCGAGGCGGTGTGCGGGATGACCTCCGAAAAAACCCGCGCCTCGCGAACCCGGCGGGCGATCAGCTGCGCATACTGCGCACCGAAGTCGACCACCAACACCGGCCGGTCGGCCGGTCCGGTCGCATCGGGCTCAGCAGGTTCGGGCACGGCCACCGAGTCTAGTGGCGGCCGTGAGTCGCGTGGCGGCCGACGACCGCCCCGGTCGGTTGATCACTGCTCGGCCGCATGGATTACGGCATCGACGATGCGGCGGATTCTGATGGCGGCTTGATCGGGGTCGGGTTGGCCGGCGTCGAGCCAGGCGATGACGGCGTCCGTCGTCAGGGTGGGTAACAGTCGCGCCGCCCAGTTCCGCCATTGATCGTCGGCGATGCCGGCAAGGTGGCGGCGGGTGACCTCTGTCCCGCTGTCGATGAGGGTGTCGATCATGTCGCGAAACTCGGGTTCGCGGGCGGCATATCGGAACAGCAGCCGAAAGGCGTCCGGGTCGGCGGTGGCCGCGCGGATAAGCGCGGGGAGGCTGGCGTCATCGAAGTCGTCTGTCCCGGTGGCTTCAACGAGCCGGGTATTGGCGCTCTCGAGGACTTCCCGGTAGAGGTCGGCCTTCGAAGCGAAGTGTCGGTACAGGATCACCGGGGTAACACCGGCTTCCGCGGCGATGGCATCGAGGCCGGTGTCGGTAAACCCCGCGCGGGCGAAGGCGCGCGTGGCGGCCGCGAGGACCTGTTCACGGCGTTGGGCGCGGGGCATCCGCCGAGTTGACCCGGATCGGACCGCCGTCATCTCAACCTCCTCTTGTCTAGGGTCAAGTGTACAAGTAGTCTTGTTTATATAGCTTTATACAATTCACCTTACGTCGAGGCGGACGATGCATCGGGTGCGCACACCGGCGGGCCACGAGGCCTGGCTGGTCACCGACTACCCCCACGTGCGACGGCTGCTGGACGACGACCGCCTCGGTCGTTCTCATCCCGAACCCGACGTGGCGGCGCGCACCGGGGAATCGGCGTTATTCGGTGGCCCGCTCGGTAACTTCGACACCGAAGTGGCCGACCACGCCCGGATGCGGACACTGCTGCAGCCCCATTTCTCGCCCAAGCATCTGCGGACGCTGGCGGCAAGAGTGGAAGCACTGACCACCGCAGTGTTGAACGAACTGGCAGAGCAGGGCCCTCCGGCTGATCTGCACGCGCAATTGGCGCTGCCGCTGCCGATTCTGGTGATCTGCGAGCTGCTGGGAGTGCCCTATTGCGATCGTGACAAGTTCCGGGCGTGGGTCGAAGACGCCGGCAATGTGCGCGATCGCGCCCGCTCCGAGCGCGGGCTGGCCGAGCTTTTCGGTTATGGCAGCGGGTTGGTCGAGCGCAAGCGCGCCCATCCCGGCGACGATGTGATCTCGCGGCTGTGTGCGACCGACGGCGTCTCCGACGAGGAGGCCGCCACGATGTCCATGTTCTTGCTGTTCGCCGGGCACGAGACGACGGTGGTCCAGATCGGGCTCGGGGCATTGCTGTTGCTGACGAATCGCGATCAGTGGCGGGCACTTCGGGCCAACCCCGCGCTGATCCCCAATGCCGTCGAGGAGCTGTTGCGGGCGGCGACAACAGGGGGTGGCGTGGGCGGCATTCCCCGCTATGCGCGCACCGACATCGACATCGACGGTGCCGCCATCCACGCCGGAGACCTGGTGCTACTGGACATCGGATCGGCCAACCACGACCCCGCAGCGTTCACCGACCCGGGGCGTATTGACATCGCCCGAAGGGGAGCCGCCCACCTTGCTTTCGGATACGGCGCACGCTATTGCATCGGGGCCCCGTTGGCGCGAATCGAGCTGAAAACGGTTTTCTCCCAACTTATTCCGCGATTCCCGTCCATGCGGCTGACGGTCGATCCCGCACAACTGCCCACCCGTCGCGACGTGCTCGCCGGCGGTCTCGTCAGGCTGCCGGTCTCCTGGTGAGGTTGTCCGGCACCGTATTAGCGACACCGCCTAGAGTGAAAACGCCTCGCGTACCACGCGGATCTCCTCGGGGTCGCCGTCGAATTTGACGCGCCGCATGGCCGCTGTGCGCTTGGCTTCGCTGGATCCAAGCCGCGCCGTGACCAGATCCGCCGCGCTGGCGGTGACCGTCACTAAAGGTTCGCCGTGAGCGGGGCCGAGACGGCTCTGCTTCGCCGCGAATTCGAAACGGCGGCCGTCGATCTCAATACGGTATGTCGCATCCAAACCAGCGCCGCGAACGCGGTCGAAGCCCAGCAGGATTCCGGCGAGAAACCCGCTTAGCGGCGACACCGGCCCAACCTCGATCGGGTCCAGCCGGTCCAGACCGAACCACGCGACGCTCTGCAGGATGGGCAACACGCGCTGCCAGCCCATATCGCTGAGGGTGTAGACGGTTCGCCCGATCGGGGCAGGCAGTTCGGCGCGATCCACGAGCCCCGCGTCTTGTAGCTCTTTAAGTCGCTCGGCGAGCAGATTGGTTGCGATGCCGGGCAGCTCGGCGCGCAAGTCACCATAGCGGCGGGGTCCGCCGACCAGCTCGCGCAGGATCAGCAATGTCCATCGCTCACCCAGGATGTCGAGCCCGCGCGCGATGGGGCAGTTCTGGTTGTAGTTCCGGCGGCTCGCCATGCAGCCACCCTACCGGCGCTAGACATCTTTTTCAACTAACTACTTGATTTATTTGTCTATCAGCTTTACGGTCTTGTCCATGCCTACCGACCCGGTGTTCCCGATTTTTCGAAATCGCCCCGCTGCCGCGCTCGGCGTCATCTGCCTCGGCGTGTTCGTCATCAGCGTCGACGCCACCATCGTCAACGTCGCGCTGCCCACACTGTCGCGCGAACTCGACGCCGACACCGCGCAGCTGCAGTGGATCGTCGACGCGTACACCCTGGTGATGTCCGGCCTGCTGCTGTCGGCCGGCAGCCTCAGCGACCGCTACGGCAGGCGGGGCTGGTTGAATTCGGGGCTGGTCCTGTTCGCCATCACCTCTGGCATTGCGGCACAAGCGAATTCGGCGGATCAGCTCATCGCGGCGCGGGCCGCCATGGGCGTGGGCGCGGCGGTGATCTTCCCGACCACGCTGGGACTGATCACCAACATCTTCACCGACCCGGCGGCGCGCGCCAAGGCGATCGGGCTGTGGGCGGCCATGGTCGGCGTCGGGGTGGCCGTGGGACCGATCAGCGGTGGCTGGTTGCTCGAGCACTTCTGGTGGGGCTCGGTCTTCGTGGTGAACATTCCGATCGCGGCACTGGCCGTCGCCGGCAGCATCTTGTTCATTCCGACATCGCGCGACCCGGCGGCGCCGCGCGTCGACGCCGGCGGCCTGATCCTGTCCGCGGCCGGAATCACGGCGCTGGTCTACACCGTCATCGAAGCGCCCACCTGGGGATGGACCAACGCCCGGACCGCGACCGGCTTCCTGGTGTCGGTAATCGTGCTCGCCGGGTTCGCACTCTGGGAGCGCCGCAGCACCCATCCCATGCTGGACGTCTCGGTGTTTTTCAACCGCCGGTTCTCCGGCGGCAGCCTGGCGGTGACCGCCGGCTTTTTGACATTGTTCGGCTTCATCTTCGTCATCACCCAGTATTTCCAATTCATCAAGAACTACACGGCATTTGAGAGCGGCGTGCGGTTGCTGCCGGTTGCGGCCACGATCGCCCTGGGCAGCATCGTGGGCCCGCGGCTCGTCGAGTGGATCGGCAGCACCGCGGTCGTGGCCGCGGGCCTGGCCGTGTTCGCCGCCGGCCTGGCGTGGGCGTCCACGTCGGACGCCGCCACGCCCTACCCCGAAATCGCGATAGAGATGGTGCTGCTCGGCGGCGGCCTCGGGCTGACGATAGCCCCGGCCACCGAGGCGATCATGGGATCCCTGCCCGCCGACAAGGCCGGCGTCGGCTCGGCCGTCAACGACACCACGCGCGAATTGGGGGGCACGCTCGGAGTCGCCATCGCGGGCAGCATCTTTGCCTCGGTGTACTCCGGGCACCTCGGCGCGGCGCCGGCGCTGACCGGACTGCCCGCCGAGGCAATGCGTAACTCAATGGCTCTGGCGCACACGGTGATCGGGCAACTGCCCGCGCAACGGGCCGGCCTCGTTCGCGACGCCGTCGATCACGCATTCCTCGATGGCATGCAGGTAAGCACGCTGGTCTGCGCGGCCATCGCGCTGGGCGCAGCGATCGTCGTCGGCCGGCTACTACCATCCAGGGAGCCGGCACGTCAAACAGAAAGGGAACTCCGATGAGTAATCGCATTCTGGTCACCGGCGCCACCGGCAGGATCGGCGGCGCGGTCGCCGCCCAGCTGCTCGACAAGGGCGTCACGACGCGAGTCATGGTGCACCGTGACGATGCGCGCAGCGCCCGGTTGCGGCACCTGGGCGCCGAAGTCGTCGTCGCCGATATGTTTGACATCCAGCAGGTTTCGGCCGCGATGGACGGGGTCGACCGGCTGTACTTCAACCCTCCCTACCATCCCCATGCGCTCGACAGCGCGGTCGCGTTTGCCGTGGCCGCGCGGCGCTTCGGTGTGGAAGCGGTGGTGGCGCTTGGGCAATGGCTGGCCAGCCCCGAGCATCCGTCGCTGATGACCCGCCAGGCCTGGCTGACCGACAAGCTCTTCGAGCTGCTGCCCGACACCGCCCACGTCGCGGTCGATCCCGGCTACTTCGCCGACAACTACCTGCAGGTGGTCGGAATGGCCGCTCAGCTGGGCGTGCTGCCGACGCCGACCGGGGCGGGCCGAAATGCGCCCCCCTCCAACGAGGACATCGCCCGGGTTGCCGTCGGCGCGCTGCTTGACCCCCATCGTCACGACGGTCGCGCTTACCGCCCGACCGGACCAAAGCTGTTGTCCGGGGCCGAGATCGCCGACGCGGTCGGTGAGGCGTTAGGCCGGCGGGTGCGCCACATCGACATTCCCCCGTGGATGTTCATGCGCGCGGTGCGCGTCAACGCCAAGCGCCTCGGCACCGACCTGTTCTTCGAGTCCAGCCTGCGCCACTACCTCCCCGAGTACCCGCTGGGAACCTTCGCGGCGGGCGGCCCGACCACCCACGTGCGTGACGTCGCGGGTGTCGAACCCGAGGACTTCCTCACGATCGCGCGCCGCTACGTCACCGGCCCGGAAACACACCGCACCGCAGGCAATCTCATCCGTGAGGTCTGGAATTTCATGAAGACCGGGCTCACACCGATGCACCGGCTGGACAAGTTCGACCGACTCCAGCAGCACCCGCAGCCCGCGCATCCCCGGCTTTCGGGGCAGTCCGCGGTGTGGCGACAAGAACACATCGCGGCGCCGGCGCAAGAAATGGCGGCAACACAATGAGTAGTTACCTGCTCGGCCACGCCGACGTGGAGGTGCAGCGGCTGATCCTGCAAGGGCGGCTGTATAACGACTACACCGAGCACGCGCTGCGGCTCGCCGGGCTGCGGCCGGGCATGCGGGTGCTCGATGTCGGCTGCGGGCCCGGTGACGTGTCGTTGATCGCCGCGAAGCTGGTCGGTCCATCGGGAACCGTGCTCGGTGTGGACGCAGCGCCCGAGATGATGGAGCTCGCCCGCGCCCGCGCCGCCGAACAGGGTTTGTCGGCAGTGCTTTTCACGCAAGCCGAGATCGACGAGATCACCCTGGACGAACCCGTCGACGCGGTCATTGGCCGGTTCATCCTGATGCACTTGCCCGACCCGGCCGCCGCGCTGCGGCGCCTTAGCTCCCTCGTGCGCCCCGGCGGCGTTGTCGCCTTCTCCGAGAACGACATCACCGCGACACGCAGTATCCCGGAGATGCCACTGTTCGCACAGGTATCGTCGGGGATCGTCCGCGCCTTCGAGGCCATGGGCCTCAACGCGCGGTTCGGCAACACGCTGCACACGGTGTTCGCCGCCGCCGGGCTCGGCGCGCCGCGCCTGACCCTCGGCACGCCGATCGGTACCGCCGCCGACACCGACCTCCTGGCCTACGCCGCGGAAGTCTGGCGGTTGGTAACCCCGATAGCGCACAAGGAGGGCACGGCGATCGACGGGCTCCCCGACATCGACGACTTCGTGCCGCAATTCCGCGAGCAGGCGCTCGCGGTCAACGCCCTCATCACGATGCCCCCCATCATCACCGCATGGGCCCAGGTCCGCCAACCATCGAAGGAGCTCTCATGAACGCCACAATCCAGAACCAGTACTCGACCGGCCTGTCGCAACGCAACATCGAGCGGGCGCTGGCCGGCGCCGGGAAAGACCTCGACCACCTTCAACCCGCCGATCTGGGCCTGCTGGAGGACTTCCACACCATGGGCCGCATCGCCACCGGCCAACTGGTCGAACTGGCCGAAATCACCAGTGCGACCAGGGTGCTCGACGCCGGCAGCGGGATCGGCGGCACCGCCCGCTACGTCGCCGATCACTGCGGCTGCGCGGTGAGCGCCGTGGATCTCACCGAGGAATACTGCCAGACGAGCCGCTGGCTCAATCGACTCGTCGGGCTCGACGAACTGATATCCGTTCGTCAGGCGGACGTCACCGAACTTCCCTTTGCCGACGGCACTTTCGATGTGGTGATCAGCCAGCACGTGCAGATGAACGTGGCCGACAAAACGCGCCTGTACGGCGAAGCGCGCCGGGTGCTGGTAACCGGCGGCCGGCTTGCCCTGTGGGACATCACGATTGATAAAAGCGGGACGATTGGCGACACCAGCCGCCAACTCGACTACCCACTGCCGTGGGCCGACGAACCCGCGCGCAGCCACCTGGTCACCCCCGACGAGTTGCGCGCCGTCATCGAGTCCGCCGGTTTCGCGGTCGAGCACTGGAACGACCTCACCGACCAGGCGGGTCGCGGTCATGCGGGCAATACTGGCCCAGCCCCCCAGCCCGCTGGGCCTGCACGCGTTCGTCGCCGACTTCGAGCGGAAGGCCCTAAACCTCACCCAAGCCCTGGCGGACGGGCGCCTTCGAGTCGTCCAGGCCGTCGTGCGAGCAGTCAGTGGAGGTTAAATATCATGCAGCTCAACGAGGTTCCAGACCAGCGTTACACGATGACGTGGAGCGGCGGCCGTGGCGAGGTCAAGTTCTTCCACCGGTCCGATGGGTCGCGGTTGCGCTACTTTACGGCGGGAACCGGCCCGCCGCTGATCCTGCTCCACACGGTCCGCACCCAGCTGGACTACTTCCAGCGGGTCATGCCTGCGCTCTGGGACGAATTCACGGTCTACGCGCTGGATTTGCCTGGCATGGGTTGGTCCGACATCATCCCTGGCGCCGGTCCCGGCGAGCCGGAACTGCGCAGCGCCGTCGTCGAATTCATCAGAACGCTGGACCTGCATGACGTCACGCTGGCCGGCGAGTCGATGGGGGCCGCGCTCGCGCTACTGGCCTCGATCGAACTGACGGGCAACGTGCGCAATGTGATCGCCTTCAATCCTTACGACTACCCGAGCGGGTTGGAACGGGGCAACTGGTTTGCCCGCCTGATCGGAACGGCCGTCCGCCTGCCCGGTTCCGGACCGATCTTCGCTCGACTGGAGAATCGCCTCATCTTGCGAGGCGTGCTGCGGGGCGGCTTCGCCGACCACCACGCGCTGCCGGAGGACTTCCTCGGCGAGCTGCGGCGAAGCGGCCGTCGCCGCGGCTACCCGAGAGTGAACCGGGCCGTCATGCGCAGCCTGAACGGGTTCATCAAGGCTCGAGAACGCTACGCGGGGGTGAAAACGCCCGTCTCGCTGGTCTATAGCGAACACGACTGGTCACGCCCGGCGGAGCGGGAGCACGTCGCCGGCCAGCTCACCGACGCCGAAACCATCACGGTGCCTGGCGTGGGCCACTTTTCGGCCCTCGAGCGCCCCACGGAGATGGTGCGCATCATCCGGCAAAGCACCCGAAGAACGGCCCCTTTGTGACGCGCAGTCGAGCCGGCCGAGCGGCGTCCTGGCTACCCGTGATGATCCGGCTGACCGCGGTCGGGTATCTGGCCTTCTTCGTGCCCGACCTGATTCTCGCGGCCACGCACCACGTGCACGATGTGCCGCCGTTTTTTGCTCGACTCTTCGATTGGGGCGGCGGCGGCCCCGATGATCAGGCTGTGGCCGTCATGTTCGCCACCGTCTACATCGTCTGGGCGCTCTTCCTGTTCGCATCGGCGCGAGCCCCGCTGGCGAACCGACTGTTCCTGGATTTCAATCTCACCGCCAACTCCGCGCACTTCGTCGTCATGCTCGTGATGGCCGTCGCGATGCGTGACGAGCACCAGCACCTAGCGGGCGTGCTCGCGCCCGCAGTGCTCACCACGGTCCCGTTGGCGGCATGCTGGCTGCCGGTCCGGCGTCGCAAGAACGCGTGATCGCTGGCGGCACACGGCTCGGCATGGTGGAGTGGTATCGCCCCGACTACTCCAGAGAGTGAGGTTCCCAGTGAGCTCAGGGCTGGGTCTGCCAGAGAAGGTGCGTGCCTGCCTGTTCGACCTCGACGGTGTGCTGACCGATACCGCGAGCGTGCACACCAAGGCCTGGAAGGCCATGTTCGACGACTATCTCGCCGCGCGGGCCAAGAGCACGGGAGAAAAGTTCGTCCCATTCGATCCGGCCACGGACTACCGGCTGTACGTGGATGGCAAGAAACGCGAAGACGGCGTCCGGTCGTTCCTCGACAGCCGGGGAATCAAACTGCCCGACGGCACACCCGATGACCACGGCGACACCGAAACCGTATATGGCCTGGGCAACCGCAAGAACGAGATGTTCCAAAAGGTCCTCGACAACGACGGCGTCGAGGTGTTCGACGGATCGCGGCGCTATCTGGAGGCGGTCTCGGCCGCGGGTCTCGGCATCGCCGTGGTGTCCTCGAGCGCCAACACCCGCGAGGTCCTCGAGATCACCGGGCTGGAACGCTTCGTCCAGCAGCGGGTGGACGGCGTCACGCTGCGCGACGAACACATCAAGGGCAAGCCGGCTCCCGACTCCTATCTGCGCGGGGCCCAGTTGCTCAACGTCGGCGCCGACGCGGCGGCCGTCTTCGAAGACGCGTTGTCGGGTGTGCAGGCCGGACGCGCCGGTCACTTCGGCTTCGTGGTGGGCGTCGACCGGGTGGGCCAGGCCGAGGATTTACGCCGCAACGGCGCCGACGTGGTGGTCACCGATCTCGCCGAATTGATGCAGTCATGATCTCCGAGGAAGCCTTTCCCGTCGAGCCGTGGGTGGTCCGCGAAACCCGGCTCGATCTGAACGTCATTGCCCAGTCCGAATCGCTGTTCGCCTTGGCCAACGGGCACATCGGGTTGCGCGGCAACCTCGACGAGGGCGAGCCGCACGGCCTGCCGGGCACCTATCTGAACTCCTTCTACGAAATCCGGCCGCTGCCCTACGCCGAGGCTGGCTATGGGTACCCGGAGGCCGGGCAGACCGTCGTCGATGTCACCAACGGCAAGATCATTCGCCTGTTCGTCGAGGACGAGCCGTTCGACGTCCGCTACGGCAACTTGGTCTCCCACGAGCGGGTTCTCGACATGCGCGCCGGGACGCTGACCCGCCGCGTGGAGTGGCGTTCACCGGCGGGCAAGCAGGTCAAAGTGGTGTCCACCCGGCTGGTCTCGCTGGCCAACCGCAGTGTCGCGGCCATCGAATACGTCGTCGAAGCGGTCGAAGACTTCGTCCGGGTGACCGTGCAGTCCGAACTGGTCACCAACGAGGACCAGCCGCAGACCTCGGCGGATCCACGCGTGTCGGCCATCCTGGACAACCCGCTGGAGGCCGTCGAACACGAGGCCTTCGATCGGGGCGCGCTGCTGATGCACCGGACCCGGGCCAGCGCGCTGATGATGGCCGCCGCGATGGATCACGAGATCGACGTGCCCGGGCGGGTCGAGGTCAGTACCGACGCGCGTGATGACCTGGCCCGTACCACCGTGATCTGCGGGCTGCGGGCGGGACAGAAATTGCGCATCGTCAAGTACATCGCCTATGGCTGGTCCAGCCAGCGCTCCCGGCCGGCACTGCGCGACCAGGCCGCCGCCGCGCTGCACGGCGCCCGCTACAGCGGATGGCAAGGGCTGCTCGACGCGCAGCGGGCCTACCTGGACGACTTCTGGGAGAACGCCGACGTCGAGGTCGAGGGCGACGGGGAATCCCAGCAAGCGGTGCGGTTCGGGCTCTTTCACCTCGTGCAGGCCAGTGCCCGTGCCGAACGTCGCGCCATCCCCAGCAAGGGCCTGACCGGAACCGGCTACGACGGCCATGCCTTCTGGGACACCGAGGGTTACGTGCTCCCGGTGCTCACCTACACGTTGCCGCACGCGGTCGCCGACTCGCTGCGGTGGCGGGCGTCGACGCTGGACATGGCCAGGGATCGGGCGGCCGAGCTTGGCCTGAAAGGTGCCAGCTTTCCCTGGCGGACCATCCGCGGACAGGAGTGCTCGGCTTACTGGCCGGCCGGCACCGCGGCGTTTCACATCAATGCCGACATCGCGATGGCCTTCGAGCGGTACCGCGTCGTCACCGACGACCACACCCTGGAAGAGGAGTGCGGCGTCACGGTGCTGGTCGAGACCGCCCGGCTCTGGATGTCGCTCGGCCACCACGACCGGCACGGCGTCTGGCACATCGACGGGATCACCGGTCCCGACGAGTACACCGCGATTGTCCGCGACAACGTCTTCACGAATTTGATGGCCGCGCACAATCTGGTCACCGCGGCAGATGCCTGCATCCGCCACCCGGAGGGGGCGCAGGCAATGGGTGTCACCTCCGAGGAGACGTCCGCCTGGCGCGACGCCGCCGGCGCCGTCAACATCCCCTACGACAAGGAGCTGGGGGTCCACCAGCAGTGCGAAGGATTTACCACGTTTGCCGAGTGGGATTTTGAAAAGGACAACAAATACCCGCTGCTGCTGCACGAGGCCTACGTCCGGCTCTACCCCGCGCAGGTGATCAAGCAGGCCGACCTGGTGCTGGCGATGCAGTGGCAGAGCCACGCGTTCACCCGCGAACAGAAGGCGCGCAACGTCGACTACTACGAGCGGCGCATGGTCCGCGACTCGTCGCTGTCGGCCTGCACACAGGCGGTGATGTGCGCCGAGGTCGGGCATCTGGAGCTGGCCCACGACTATGCCTATGAGGCCGCACTGATCGACTTGCGCGATCTACACCAGAACACCCGCGACGGTTTGCATATGGCCTCGCTGGCCGGGGCCTGGACGGCGATAGTCGGGGGCTTCGGCGGCCTGCGCGACGACGAAGGCATCCTGTCCATCGATCCTCAACTGCCCGATGGCATTTCGCGGCTGCGCTTCCGGCTGCGGTGGCGTGGTTTCCGGGTGACCGTCGATGCCAACCACTCCGACGTGACCTACACCCTGCGCGACGGGGGCGGCGGCGAGCTGACCATCCGGCACGCCGGCGAAGAGCTCGCGCTGAACACGGAGAAACCGACCACCGTCGCGGTGCGCAAGCGCCCGCCACTCTTGCCGCCACCGCAGCAGCCGCCGGGACGCGAGCCCATGCACCGGCGGGCGATGTCCAAACAGTGGGCGGACAACTAGGCCGGTCGAGGTCGCGGTTCCGGGCCCCTTGCCGAACTGTAGGCATTCGACTACACTCCTTTAGTGACGCTAACTACAGTTGACATCTCCGAAGGACGACAGCAATGACAGACCAGGTAACCGTGACCAAGCTGGGCAGCCGCATCGGCGCCCGGATCGAGGGGGTGCGTCTCGGCGGCGACCTCGAGCCAGCCACCGTCGACGAGATCCACCGGGCGCTGCTGACCCACAAGGTCATCTTCTTCCGCGACCAGCATCACCTCGACGACCAGCGGCAGCTCGAATTCGCCCGGCTGCTGGGCACCCCAGTCGGACACCCGGCGGCCTCGGTGCTGGCCGCCACGAACGCGCCGATCATCACGCCGATCAACTCCGAATACGGCAAGGCCAACCGCTGGCACACCGACGTCACGTTCGCCGCGAACTACCCGGCGGCCTCGATCCTGCGCGCGGTCACCCTGCCCAGCTATGGCGGGTCGACACTGTGGGCCTCGACCGCGGCGGCCTATGAGCAGCTGCCCGAGCCGCTCAAGTGCCTCGTCGAGAACCTGTGGGCGCTGCACAGCAACCGCTACGACTACGTGACCACGGAATCAACCTTGGCAATGACCGACGCCCAGCGGGCGTTTCGGCAGGCATTCGAGAAGCGGGATTTCCAGACCGAACACCCCGTGGTTCGGGTACACCCCGAGACCGGTGAACGCACGCTGCTAGCCGGAGACTTCGTGCGTAGCTTCGTCGGCCTGGACAACCACGAGTCCGGCGCGCTGCTGGACCTGCTGCAACGGCGAATCACCGTGCCCGAGAACACCATTCGCTGGAGTTGGGAACCCGGCGACGTCGCCATCTGGGACAACCGGGCCACCCAGCACCGGGCGATCGACGACTACGACAACCAGCCCCGGCTGATGCACCGCGTCACCCTGATGGGCGACGTGCCCGTGAACGTGCACGGGGAACGCAGCAGGGTGATCGCCGGCGCACCGCTCGAGGTGATCGCGAGCTAGCCCGAGCTGATGGTGACGACCCGCAGCGCCCGGCTACGCCGCGCTCGCGATCGTCACGCGTCGGCTGCCGAGCTGACCGGATCGATCGGCAACCAGCGCAGCGCACCCGGCGCGCCGGCCGGCACCACCGGGTGCTTCGGCGCGATCGGGTCCAGCCGGCGGTAGACGTCGCCCTGCAGCGGCCGCTCATCGTTCTCGCCTTTGTTGGGCCAAAGCGAGGCGGCCCGCTCGGCTTGCGCGGCGATGGACAGCGACGGGTTGACGCCCAGGTTCGCCGAGATGGCGGCGCCGTCGGTCACCAGCAGCGACGGATAGCCATGCACCCGGTGATAGGGGTCGATGACCCCGTGCTCGGGGCCGTCCCCGATCACCGCGCCACCGAGAAAGTGGGCGGTCAGCGGGATATTGAACAGCTCCCCCCAGGTGCCGCCGGCGACGCCGTCGATCTTGGCGGCGATGCGGCGGGTGACCTCGTTACCGACCGGGATCCAGGTCGGGTTCGGCTCGCCGTGTCCCTGCTTGCTGGAATACCAGCGGATGCCCAGCTTCCCGCGCTTGGTGAACGTGGTGATCGAGTTGTCCAGGTGCTGCATCACCAGCGCGATCACCGTTCGCTCGCTCCACTGGTGGACGTTGATCATCCGCAGCATGCGGTGCGGATCTTCGCGGCCCTGACGCCACAGCTGCTTCCACCGCGGCACATCTGTGCCCTCCGGGCCGGTGCCGTCGGTCATCAACGTCTGCAGCAGCCCCATGACGTTGGACCCCTTGCCATAGCGCACGGGCTCGATGTGCGTGTCCGGTGTCGGATGAATCGACGACGTGATCGCCACCCCATGGGTCAGGTCCATATCGGACGGGACCTCCAGCGTCGCGGCACCCACGATCGACTCGGAATTGGTCCGGGTCAGCACACCCAGGCGCTCGGACAACGGGGCAACCTGCCCTTGTCACGCATCTTGAACAGCAGGTGCTGCGTGCCCCAGGTGCCCGCGGCCAGGATCAGATAATTGGCGGTGTAGGTTCGCTTGTCCCGGCGCAGCCAACTCCCGGTGCGAACGGTCGCGACCTCCCACAACCCATCGGATCGCTGCTCGAACCCCTTCACCGTCGTCATCGGAATCACTTGCGCGCCAGCCGATTCCGCGAGGCCCAGGTAGTTCTTCAGCAGAGTGTTCTTGGCGCCGTAGCGGCATCCCGTCATGCAACAGCCGCATTCCAGGCAGCCGGTGCGATCCGGTCCCGCGCCACCGAAATACGGGTCGGGCACGGTCTTTCCCGGCGTCTTGGTGCCGTCGGGACCGAAGAACACCCCGACCGGGGTCGGCACCCAGGTGTCGCCAACCCCCATGTCGTCGGCAACCTGTTTGACGAGCCGGTCGGCGTCGGTGAAGGTCGGATTTTCCACCACGCCCAGCATCCGCTGCGCCTGCTCATAGTGGGGCGTCAGCTCGGCTCGCCAGTCGGTGATGTGCGACCACTGCTGATCTTGGAAGAACGGCTCCGGCGGCACGTACAGCGTGTTGGCGTAGTTCAGCGAACCGCCGCCCACACCCGCGCCGGCCAGGATCATCACGTTGCGCAGCGGGTGGATGCGCTGGATTCCGTAGCAACCCAGCTTCGGCGCCCACAGAAACTTACGCAGATCCCACGACGTCTTGGCGAACTCCTCGTCGGAGAAGCGGCGGCCGGCCTCCAACACGCCTACGCGATAGCCCTTTTCGGTGAGCCGCAGCGCGCTGACGCTGCCCCCAAAACCCGAACCGATGATCAGAACGTCGTAATCCGGCCGCATCGCACCAGTGTATGGCGGCGTTAGCTGCCTTCAACTTCCCACCGTCAGGCCGACCTTCTGGAATTCCTTGAGGTCGCAATAGCCGGCCTTGGCCATCGATCGGCGCAAACCGCCGACCAGGTTGAGGCTGCCGAACGGGTCGTCGGACGGACCGTTGAGAACCTGCTCCATCGGCGGGCGCTCGCCGACGGCGATCTGCAGCAGCGCGCCGCGCGGCAACGACGGGTGCGCGGCCGCGGTCGGCCAGAACCAGCCGTCGCCGAGCGCCTCGGCGCAGGCGGCCAGCGGCGTGCCCAGCAGCACCGAGTCGGCACCGCAGGCGATGGCTTTGGCCAGCTCGCCGGAGGTGTGGATGTCACCGTCGGCCAGCACATGCACGTACCGGCCGCCGGTCTCGTCGAGGTATTCGCGCCGCGCGGCCGCGGCATCGGCGATCGCGGTGGCCATCGGCACGCTGATGCCCAGCACCTCGTCGGTGGTGGTCACTCCCCTGGTCGAGCCGTAGCCGACGATGACGCCCGCGGCCCCGGTGCGCATCAGGTGCAGCGCGGTGCGATGGTCCTGCACACCTCCGGCGACCACCGGAACGTCCAGCTCGGAGATGAAGGTCTTCAGGTTCAGCGGCTCCCCGTCGCTGGCCACCCGCTCGGCGGAGACGATCGTGCCCTGAATGACCAGCAGGTCGATGCCGGCCTGCAGCAACACCGGCGTCAGCGCCTGGGCGTTTTGCGGGCTGACCCGCACCGCGGTGGTCACCCCGGCGTCGCGGATGCGGGCAACGGCGGAGCCCAGCAGGTCGCGATTCAGCGGCGCCGCATGCAGTTCCTGCAACAGCCGGATCGACGCCGAGGGCTCCGGCTCCTTCTCGGCGGCCTCGACCAGCTGCGCGATCTTCGCCTCGACATCGGTGTGCCGGCCGATCAGCCCCTCGCCGTTGAGGACGCCCAGCCCGCCGAGCCGGCCGAGCTCGATGGCGAACTCCGGCGATACCAGGGCGTCGGTCGGGTGTGCCACCACCGGGATCTCGAACCGGTAGGCGTCCAGCTGCCAGGTCGTCGACACGTCCTGCGACGAGCGGGTGCGCCGCGACGGAACGATGCTGACTTCACTGAGTTCATAGCTTCGACGGGCCACGCGGCCCATCCCGATCTCGACCATGTGGGCCTCAGCGGGCGTAGTAGTTGGGCGCCTCGACGGTCATCGCGACGTCGTGCGGGTGGCTCTCCTTGAGTCCGGCCGGCGTGATCCGGACGAACTGCGCCTGCTGCAGCACCTCGATGGTGGGTGAGCCGGTGTAACCCATCGCCGCCCGCAGACCGCCGGTCAGCTGGTGGATCACCGACGACAGGGGGCCGCGGAACGGCACCCTGCCCTCGATCCCCTCGGGCACCAGCTTGTCCTCGGACAGCGCGTCGTCGGCGAAGTAGCGGTCCTTGGAGTACGACTTTCCGCCGCCCCCGGAACCCCTGCCCTGCATGGCGCCCAGCGACCCCATGCCCCGGTAGCTCTTGAACTGCTTGCCGTTGACGAAGATCAGCTCGCCGGGCGCCTCGGCGGTGCCGGCCAGCAGCGAGCCCAGCATGGCCGTCGACGCGCCGGCGGCGAGCGCCTTGGCGATATCGCCGGAGTACTGCAGCCCCCCGTCGGCGATGACGGGCACGCCCGCGGGTGCGCACGCCGCGACGGCCTCGAGGATCGCGGTGATCTGCGGCGCGCCGACGCCGGCCACCACCCGGGTGGTGCAGATCGATCCCGGTCCCACGCCGACCTTCACCGCGTCGGCACCGGCATCGACCAGCGCCGCGGCCGCGGACCTGGTGGCGACGTTGCCGCCGATCACGTCGATCTTCTCGCCGACTTCGGCCTTGAGCTGGCGGACCATGTCGAGCACCAGCCGGTTGTGCGCGTGCGCGGTGTCGACGATCAGCACGTCGGCCCCGGCGTCGACGAGCATCATCGCGCGGACCCAGGCGTCACCGCCGACGCCGACCGCGGCGCCGACCAGCAGCCGGCCGTCGCTGTCCTTGGTGGCCAGCGGGTGCTGTTCGGTTTTGACGAAGTCCTTGACCGTGATCAGCCCGGTCAGCCGGCCGTGGCCGTCGACGACGGGCAGCTTTTCGATCTTGTTGCGGCGCAGCAGGCCCAGCGCCGCGTCGGCGCTGACACCCTCCTGGGCGGTGATCAGCGGGGATTTGGTCATCACCTCGGCGACCTGCCTGGTCTGGTCGACCTCGAACCGCAGATCGCGGTTGGTGATGATGCCGACCAGCGCACCGGCGTCGTCGACCACCGGCAGGCCGGAGATCCGAAACCGGGCGCACAGCGCCTCGACCTGGGCCAGCGTGTTGTCCGGCCGGCAGGTGACCGGGTCGGTGACCATGCCGGCCTCGGACCGCTTCACCATCTCGACCTGGCCGGCTTGTTCGGCCACGGGCAGATTGCGGTGCAGCACACCCATGCCGCCCGCCCGGGCCATCGCGATCGCCATCCGCGATTCGGTGACGGTGTCCATCGCCGAGCTGACCAGCGGCACCTTGAGCCGGATCCGCCTGGTGAGCTGGCTGGAGGTGTCGGCGCTGGCGGGCACCACGTCGGACGCCGCGGGCAGCAGCAGGACGTCGTCGAACGTCAGGCCCAGCATCGCGATCTTGTAAGGATTGTCGCCCCCGGTCGGCACCGGGTCGTCGGCCAAGCCGCCGACGGGCGCATCGCGCACATACGGGCTCGCGACCAGCTCGGATCTGTCTTCTAAGTGGGACATGCCACGGGACATCGGTGAGGCCTCCAGACGCGCACGGAGTGAGAAACCCATCCTATCGGCTCGGCCGGCTAGCGGACTCGCTTGCCTGGGCGCGCCGCCACCCGGAACGATACGCAAACCGCGGGATCTCCCTGCTGGCGTTATCCCGGCCCCCCTGCGTAGTCTAGAGGCGTGCGCGACCACCTCCCCCCGGGTTTGCCACCCGATCCTTTTGCCGACGACCCATGTGACCCGTCGGCGGCTCTGGATGCCGTCGAGCCGGGGCAGCCTTTGGATCAGCAAGAGCGGTTGGCCGTAGAGGCCGACCTGGCGGATCTCGCTGTCTACGAGGCCCTTTTGGCGCACAAGGGAATTCGCGGACTCGTGGTGTGCTGCGACGAATGCCAGCAGGACCACTACCACGACTGGGACATGTTGCGGGCAAACCTGCTGCAGCTGCTCATCGACGGCACCGTCCGCCCGCACGAGCCGGCCTACGATCCCGAACCGGACGCCTACGTCACCTGGGATTACTGCCGCGGCTACGCCGACGCCTCGCTGAACGAGGCGACGTCAGACGCCGACGGATATCACCGGCGCCACTGAATCCCCCCACATCCCTCCGCATCCCCACGCGCCTAACGCCTAAGGCGTCGCGCCCGGCGCCACCGAAGACGGCGTCTGGCCATGATGTTTGCGGCCGGCAGGCGGACTTGGCGACGGACTCGCCGGCGGGCTGGGCGCCGCGGTGGTCGTGCCCGCCACCCTCGGCGCCGGAGTGCTCGGGGCGGCCGGCGGGGTGGGTGAGGCCGCCGGTGCCGTCGGCGACTTGGATCCGGGAGCCGGGAGAACCGCGGAATTGGGCGCCAGCGTCGCGTTGGGGTCGCGCGTCTGGACCTTCGTCTTCAGCAGGTTGACCTCATTCATCAGGTCGTGCCGGCTGGCCCCGTCGTCGATGGCCTGGACCGCGGTGCTGACCTCGGCCAGTTCATTGTGGGCCTGGTCCCATTGGCCTTCGTTGATCAGTTGCTGAACCTTGGCCAGCTCGGCCTTGGCGGACAACTCGATCTTTTCGTCGTTGACCCGCCGTTCGTCGAAGAACATCGCGTGCAGGCCGTACAGCGTGCCCCCGGGGCGGGCCTCGACGACCATGGCGCCGAAGCCGCTGAGGACCAGCAGCGTCGCGGCGACCGACAAGATCGTCGCCAGGCCACGGCGGCTGCGCCGACGGTCCGCGAGCCCGGTACGCAACGCCGAGACGGCCTCTTCGGGCGAGACCAGCGCGCTGGCCGGTGGCCATCGCAGGTTGTCGCGCCAGTCCTCCAACAGGACGGCCATCGCGTCGTCGTCGGGGGCCTGAAGATGAACCGGGTCCACCGGGTGACGTGCGGCGAGCGCGTCGAGGAACAGGTCGGTGCGGGCCAACTCGTCCAGAGCCGGCTGGTCGCCAGGCGCGAACTCAGGCATAGTCACCCGCCGCGACCATCTCGGACTTGAGCCGGGACAGCGCCCGGTGCTGGGCGACTCGGACCGCCCCCGTGGTGCTGCCGACGGCGGCGGCGGTCTCCTCGGCGCTGAGGCCGACGACGACGCGCAGGATCAGGATCTCGCGCTGCTTGGCGGGCAGGATCTCGAGAAATTCGCTCATGCGGCTGACCGAATCGGCTTCGATGACCAGCTGCTCTGGGCCCGCCTCCGACGAATAGCGCTCCGGCACCGATTCGGCGGGGAAGGCGAGATCGCGGCCGGCGGCCCGATGGGCGTCGGCCACCTTGTGGGCCGCAATGCCGTACAGGAAAGCCAGGAACGGTCGTCCCCGCTCCCGATAACGCGGCAGCGCCGTAATTGTGGCCAAGCACACCTCCTGAGCCACGTCATCCGCTGACATCCCACCCCGATCGACAGTGCCGACTCGCGCCCGGCAATACCGCACAACAATCGGACGGATGGTCTCCAGCACCTCCCGTAGTGCGTTTCTGTCCCCCGCCACGGCCTCCGCCACCACAGCGTCGAGACGTTCCCCTGGAATTGTCATCGACGGCGGTCTCTCCAACGTTACGAACCGGACACAGTCACAGGCCAACTAACGAGGGCTAACTATCGGAATGACAATAACGGCCGCGGGGCCGTTTCAGGCGCAACGCCAGGTTCCACCGGCGCGCCGCACCTGGCCTGCGCAGATATCACGAAGTTCGTGCAGTTCCTGTGCCGCAAACGTGACGCTTCCGATATCGATCAGCAAGCAAGTCAGCGCCCAGCGAAGCGGTATCAATTCCAGTCGCCCGGTCGCGTCCAGCGCCGCCTCCGCGACGGCGCGGGCGCGCTCGGTGGCGCCGGCGCTACACAGGGCTGCCGCCAGCACCACCTCGCTTTTGACCCGGTGCCGCGCCGACGCTTGTCCCATCAGGCCCATGGCCCGCGCCAGCTTCACCGCGTCGGTGGCATGACGGACGGCCGTCTCGCCCTGGCCGCAGGCCATCGCCAGCTCGGCGCCCACCCACCGCCGGCGCACCGCGAGCCGGTCGGGCACCGTCGCGGGCCCCAGCACCGAGTCCGCGCGACCCAACAACGTCGCCGCGGCCGCGAGCCGGCCGACGCCCAGCGCGTCGGCCGCCAGCCCGATCAAGGCGTCGGCGCTGGCCTCGGGATCCGTTTCGGCCAGTGCCAGGGCCCGACCGTCCCAGCCCCGCGCCAGCGTGTGCCAACCGAGCTGGCGCAGGAACGATCCCTGCGTGCTGTGGGCCAACGACCGCAACCGGCCGGTTGTGCCGCTGCGGCACAACGCCGCAAGATCGCGGCAGGCGCTGCCGTAGCGGCCCTGCCCGCCCGCGGCCACGGCGCGCAGCCACAACTCGTGCGGTGTTCTCGCCGTCGGCAGGGGCCAGCGGCCGGGCTGGTTTCCGAAGGCGGCAGCGGCCAACGCCGGTTCAATCGACGAAGTGTGACGAGTTTCAATCACGGTGATAGTAGTAAACAGTTTGTGCTGTCTGCGTTACCGAACTGTTAATCACGATCGCCGGCGTACTAATTGTGCCTCCGCCTCCCGCTGGCGCTGAGCTGGGAAATCTCGGTTTGGTCGAGTGCCTGGTAACACTGTCGTAGCTCGGCTAATGGGTTGGAGATGAACGCAATGTAAATTCTCCTCCAACTGTCACATATTTTGCTGATCTAACTGGCTATTGACGGAAATTCGGCGTCGCCCCTACCGTCTACTGATGACGGGTAGTCATCGGTGACGCACCTCCAAAAATACGTGCACAATCGCCTTGCGAACCTTACTTGGGCGTGCCTTGTAGAGAGGGAACATGCCAATGCCACAGCCTGAGCAGCTACCTGGACCCAACGCCGACATCTGGAACTGGCAACTGCAGGGCCTGTGCCGCGGCGTTGACTCATCGATGTTTTTCCATCCCGACGGGGAGCGTGGCCGCGCCCGCATGCAGCGCGAGCAGCGGGCCAAGGAGATGTGCCGGCAGTGCCCGGTGATTCAGGAGTGCCGGTCGCACGCGCTCGAAGTGGGTGAGCCCTATGGCGTGTGGGGCGGCCTGTCGGAGTCCGAGCGCGATCTCTTGCTGAAGGGCGACATCGGCCGCACGCGCGGCATCCGCCGCTCGGCCTGACCAGCGCCGGGTACGTTCCGGAACTGGGTTAGACCCAGCCGACCTTCCACGCCGCAATCTGCGAGAGCTGGACGCAGGTATGGCCGAGTGAGATCGGCGGACCGCCCGGTGCGGTGTATCGGGCGTGGGCGAGATAAATGTGGCGCGACAGAAGCAGACCCCCGAGCCTTTCCTCAACGGGTAGGCGGCCCGTCTCGATCAACTCTGCGCGACGATCCACCCTGTTCTGTTCGCAGAGGTCCGCCATGCGTTCGAGGAAGTTCTCGGCGAGTTGGTTCCCTACCCGCCTTCGGTCTTCGTCCTCGATATTCGCCTCAAGGCCGGCGCGGTAGTCGGCCGCGCTCTCCCGGTAGAACTTTTCGATGCTCTGGACCAATCCGCTGATCAGACCTCCTCCGACAACAAATGTCAGTGGAAGCCCTTCGTCGTTTTTGTTAGCCCAGTCCGCGAGCTGCTGCAGCGTCCCGTCCGGCGCGCCGTGCTGGTCGACGACGTAGGTGACATCGTTAAGATCCTGCGGCAGGCCCATCGCCCTTCGCCTGGTCTTGCGTTCGGCTCGCGTCTCTTCGTCTGACACAGCATTTCTCCGTCCCGTCGCCGTCTACGTCAGCGATCCTTCCACGAATCGATGGCTTGGACGACGGTGGCGGCGGCTTCGCCCAGTTGCTGGAGCTGCACGGGACTCAAGTGCGCGACGACCAACTCCCGCACCAGCTGCGCGTGACCGGGGGCCGCGTCACGAATCTTCCTTCCGCCGGCGGCGGTCAGCGTGACGGTGCTTGCCCTGCGGTCGTTCCTGCAGGGCCGCTTGATGACCCATCCTCGTTTCTGCAGTCGGGAAATCAGATGCGACAGTCGCGACAGTGACGAGTTCGCGCGGTGGGCAAGATCGCTCATCACCAGCGTTCCGTCCGGGGTCTCCGACAACGCCGCCATCCGGGAGTCCGTCCGTCACCCGCTGCAGGCGCCGGTGCTGGTGGCCCCGGTCGCCTCCAGATCGCCCTTCCCCGAAGACCATCCGCTGTTCGCGGGTTTCCTTCCGCCCGTCGCCAGCGAGGTCCGTGCCCAGCTCGATGATCATGACCTGGTGGTGGTCATGGGGGCGCCCGTATTCACCTATCACGTGGCGTCCAGCGGCCCACCAATAGCGGCGAACACCACTCTGGTGCAGATCGTCGACGACCCTCGACAAGCCGTCTTGGCGCAAGTAGGCGACACCATCGTCGGCTCTGTTGGCCCCGTGATCGACGCCCTGCTCGACAAGCTCGGACCCAGCCGCCACCCCCCGGTGACACCGCCGGCAGCGCGCCCCCCGGCGAAGGCGCCCATGGCGTCGGGCATGAGCCCGGAAGCCGTGCTGGCGACCCCTGTCCCAGCAGCTTCCGCCCGACACCGTCATCGTCGAGGAGGCACCCACCCACCGGAACGCCATGCACGACCACCTCCCCATCTCACGAAACCGTGACTTCTACGTGGCCGCGAGCGGCGGCCTCGGCTGGGGAATGCCGGCGGCAGTCGGGATCGCGATGGCGCAACCGCGCCGTCCGGTGGTCTGCCTTATCGGCGACGGTTCGTCGCTGTATTCGATCCAAGCGCTTTGGACAGCGGCCCAACACAATGTCAACGTTGTCTTTATCGTCCTCAACAACAGCGGGTATGGCGCAATGAAGGCGTTCGGGGAACTGCTGGACGTCGAGGACGCCCCCGGTCTGGACCTGCCAGGCCTGAACTTCGAGCAACTTGCGGCCGGCTTCGGCCTTGACGCCACTCAAGTTTCGACACACTCGGAACTCGTTGACGCGTTGCACCGCGTGCCCGCAGGCGGACCGCGACTGTTGAACGTCCTCGTCGAGCCGGCCGCCGACTCGCTGTACTGACCGCTGCATCAGTCGAGGATCCTTCGTGCGACGTTGGTGGTGACGAGGTCGAGGAGTTCGTCGCCACGGCCGGCCAGGATGGTTCGGATTGCGTACAGCGAGAACCCCTTTACCTGCTCGGCGGTGATGGTCGGCGGGATGGTGAGCTCCTGACGCGCGGTGACGACGTCGATGACCGCGGGCCCGTCATGCGCGAAAGCGTCCTCCAACGCCCCGTTGAGGTCGGCGGGCTCTTCGACGCGGCGCGCGAAGAGTCCGACCGCGCGCGCCACCGCGGCGAAGTCGACCGCCGCCAAGTTGGTGCCGAAATTCACGATGCCGGCCGCTTTCATCTCCAACTCGACGAAACCCAGCGACGAGTTGTTGAACACGATCACCTTCACGGGCAGTCGATTCTGCTTGAGCGTCACCAGTTCCCCGAACAACATCGTCAGGCCGCCGTCGCCCGCCAGCGCGACGACCTGTCGGCCGCGGTCGACGGTCTGTGCACCGATCGCATGCGAGAGGGCACCCGCCATGCTCCCGTGCGTCGCCGACCCGATCAGACGCCGCCGACCGTTCATCGCCACGTACCGTGCGGCCCAAATCGTGGGCGTGCCAACGTCATAGGTAAACACCGCATCATCGCTTGCCAGTTGACTGGCAAGCCGCGCAACGTATTCCGGCCGGATCGGCGTGCGGTCTCGGTCGTTGACCGCCAGGTCGTCGAGCGACTTGCGGGTCTTGCGGTAGTGCTTCAGCGCGCGATCCAAGTGGTCGCCATCGGATGCCGGGGAGAGCAGCGGCCGCAACGCGCTGATCGTGTCCTTCACCGTGCCAAGCAATCCGAGATCCACATGTGTGCGCCTACCGAGATGGCTCCCGTCGATGTCGACCTGAACGATGGTGGCGTTGTCGGGATAGAACTGCCGGTAGGGAAAGTCGGTGCCCAGCATCAGCAGCACGTCGGCCTCCTTGATCGCCTTGTATCCGGAGGCGAAGCCGAGCAGCCCGGTCATGCCGACGTCGTGGGGATTGTCGTACTCCATATACTCCTTGCCGCGCAACGCGTGCACGATCGGCGCCCGCAACGTCCCTGCGAGCTCGACCACTTCGTCGTGCGCCCCGGCGCACCCCGCGCCGGCAAGGATCGTGGTGCGTGTCGAGCGGTTGAGGATGTCGGCGGCCTGGCGCAACGACTCGTCGGCGGGCCGCAGCACCGAGCGGGTCGGAAACACCGGCCCGATCTTCCAGTCCGGGTTATTCAGCTGGCTGAGAAAAACCTCGCCCGGCACGACAACAACGGCGACGCCTCGCTGCTCGATCGCGGACCGCATCGCCATCTCGACGATGCGTAGCGCCATTTCCGCCTTGCTGACCAGCTCGCAATACACGCTGCACTCACGGAACAGCTCCTGCGGGTGCGTCTCCTGGAAGTATTGCGAACCAACCTCATCCAGCGGTATCTGCGCGGCGATCGCTAACACGGGAACACGAGTGCGCTGCGCGTCGAACAACCCGTTGATCAGATGCAGATTGCCCGGCCCACAGCTGCCCGCACAGACCGCCAGGCCGCCGGTCAAAGCGGCGTCGGCCGCCGCGGCGAAGGCCGCGGCTTCCTCGTGACGCACGTGTTCCCAACTAATCCGGCCCGAGCGCCGGATCGCGTCAGTGAATCCGTTGAGGCTATCGCCCGGTAGGCCGTAGACACGGGTTATCCCGCTGGCTTCGAGTGCTGTGATCATTTGCTGCGCAACGGTTGTCAATGCCTCGTCTCCTCGCTCATGCTGATGGGCAGGCCGCTAGATCCCAATCACGCTGGCACTGGCGGGTATTCGGGTGCCCAGCGCACCTGCGCGATGCGCTCGACGAGTTCTTCGTCGCTGCGTTTCGGGGCAACTCCGTCCGCGATGGCTTGGCCGCCGACCGCGTGGGCGATGCGCATCGCCACATCGGGGACATCCGACCACGCCGGCAGCAGCGGCATATTCGGGTTGTCAAGGGCGGGCGAGGCATCTCCGAGGGTGGCGGCCGCAAACCGCATCATCTCGTCGGTGACCCTGGTGGCCTGCGCCGCGGTGACGGCCAACCCCATCGCGGGGAAGATGTAGACGTTGTTGCACTGGGCGATTGGTTGTTCCACGCCGTTTCGCCGCACCGGTGGAAATGGTGAGCCCGTGGCGATCAGCGCACGCCCGTCGGTCCATTCGTTCAATTCGGACGGGCGGGCCTCGGCACGGCTTGTCGGATTAGACAGCGGGAAGATGATCGGCCGCTCGGTCTTGCCCGCGAGCTCCCGCACGATTTCCTCGGTGAAAGCACCTGCCGCCGTGGACAATCCCAGCAGGACGCCGACATCAACGTTGTGCACGACATCGGCCAGTTGGGCGGGCCCGGTCAGACCCCAATCCGCCAGGCGGTTGGCCGGCTGGACGAGCCTGCGCTGTTCCGCGGTCAGGTCCGTGCGGTCGTCGGTGAGCAGTCCCACTATGTCCACGACCCAGATCCGCGCCGACGCGTCACGTTCGGACAGACCCTCCGACATCATCTCGCGCTGGATCATGTCGAGCACACCAATGCCGGCCGAGCCCGCACCGAGCATCACGACCTGCTGCTGCGACAGCGGCCGGCCGGCCACCTTCGCCGCACCGTGCAGCGCGCCGACGGTGACCGCGGCGGTGCCCTGGATGTCGTCGTTGAAGGTGAGCAGCTTGTCGCGGTAGCGCTGCAGGATCGGCAACGCGTGCACACTGGCGAAGTCCTCCCACTGCAAGCAACATATCCGGGAGTTCTTCGCGCACCGCGGCGACGAATTCGTCGATGAACGCGTAATAGTCGTCATCGCCGATGCGCCGGTGACGCCACCCGAGGTACTGCGGGTCGTCGAGGAGTTCGGCGTTGTCGGAAAAGCCCCCGGGGCCGTCGGTAGATCTCGCTGAACTGTTGGCAGGCTTCGCCGACGGTCGGGGTGTATACGATCGGCATCGTCTCGGCGATGTGGTCGTGCAACACCCGGTAAAACAGAGTCTCGTTGCGATCCTGCAACCCGCGCAGATAGATGTGCTTGTCGAGATCCTCACGGTAAGTGGAGAACTCGTGCCAGCAATGCTCCGCTTGCTGAGCAATGGTCTTTTCGGTGGTCGGCAGCAGACCCAGAAGACCCATCTTGCGGCGCTCGGCACGGGTGAACGCGGTGCCCTTGGTCGTCAACGCGTCAAGGAGCCCGGCTGGTCCGGTTTTCTGCTCGGGCATCGAGAAGTCCTTTCTCGCAATTCCCTCGCGACGGTTACACGCTATAACGCGTCTTGGCCGACCGACAGGGCAAGACGGCGGCGCCTTTTGTGGAGGCCGGCGCCGCAGTAACTTGGAGCGCGGGTGGCTGGGGGCCAAAGACCTGCGCGCTTCGACAAAATTATGTGCCCGGGTCGCAGCTGAACGAGAGGAATTGTCATGACCACCCCGAAGAATCCCGCCGACGGTGCGGCGCAGCCCTCGGTCGACGACCGCACGGTACCGTCACCAAATCCGCCCGGCTCGGACACCCCGCCCCCGCAGCCCATGCCGGAAGGCCCGGGGATCGGCGCTGCGGCTTGGCCCAGCGACCAGACCACGCCGGTCAGTCGAGGCGAGAAGACATCCGGAGGCACCGACCCCGACCACCCGCACCTCTTCCATCTGGCCGACTGGGGAGGCAACGTGTTCCCCGGCGGCAGCCTGCAAGGCGCCAACAGCGAGAACTGGCCCATTCTGGTCGGCCAAAAGGGCGCCGTCTATCTGGCGCGGTTGGCCGTCGGCGGCATTCGAGAGCCGCACTGGCATCCCAGCGCATGGGAGATCAACGTGATCCTGGCTGGCAGGAGTCGATGGGTTTTCGTCGGTCCCAACGGCACCCAGGACGTCTTCGAAGCCGACAAGGGCGACGTCGTCTTCGCCCCGCAAGGCCACTATCATTACTTCGAGAACGCCAGCGCCACAGAGGAATTGGTGGCCCTCATCGTCTTCAACTCGGACGCCGCCGAACCGAAGGACGACATCGGCATTGGCCAGTCGCTCACTGCCATACCCAGCGACGTGCTCTCCGCGGTTTTGGGCGTGCCCGCCTCGATTTTCGACCAGATCCCCACCGCTCCCGGTCGCATCGTCATCGTGAAGCGCCCAGACGGCCAGACGGGGGCCAGGTAGTCAGGATCGTGGCCGCAATTTTGTCGGCAGCGACGTCGGCGACCGTGGGGCCTATGCGCGGATATCGTTACGATTTCGTACATTAGCCCCACAGTCGGGCATCCAGCGCGCGCGGCAGGTCACTTCCCCGTTGTGGTCGCCGTCGCCCACCAATAAGCGATGAACGGTTCCATGTTGCGGCTGACGAGTTCGATGCGCGGCCCAGTGGGACCTTTGGCGTAGGCCCACAACAGCGTGCCGGAGCCGTCGGGGTTGTAGGACTTCACCTCGACTGTCAGACCATCGGATTCCAAAGTGGCCAAATCGGATTCGACATCGTCGGACCAATAGCCGATGTGATGCACCCCCGAGTCCGCGGGGGTCCACACCGTGCCCGGGACGGTCGCAGGAGCTCCAACCGGGGTTCGGCGCCCGAGTAGACCATCTTCATCGGGATCGTCACATCGCCGTCGGGGGTGACGGCTTCTTGGTCGACGGTGACGACGTCGGTCCAGGTGTAGCCCGCCACCTTTGTGAGCCACTGCATCGTCGCCTCGAGGTCGTCGACGACGATGCCGGTGTGGTAGAGATCTTCGGCCTTCATTGGTCCCCCTTAACCGTCGCGCTCTTGATCTCTTGTTCCAGCCACTGCACTTCGCTGTGGTTCTCCCGACCACTGGCGGCCAGAAGCTGTTCCAACGCTTGGCGTTTCACTGCCAAGGCGTCCGGATCGGCCGGGGTGTGGGCCAGGACGAGGTCGGTCAGGTGCAGCGCCTGAAGGGGCCGGCCCGCCTTGGCATGGGCGGCGGCCCGCTCGGTGAGTGGTGGAGGTGCCACCGACCAGGTCCACGACGTCCGACCAGACCGACGACGGCGGCACGTCGTAGAGCTCGGTGGTGGACTCATAGCGGAACCAGCCCACGTGCTCCTCCCAGATCGCCCGCACGATCCACGCGACCTTGCCGTGCACCTGGGGCAGCGCCAACTCCGGCGGCAGCGTGACGTCACGCATCAACGTCCACAGGTCGGCGCCGGAGTTCATGCCGTCGATGGTGCGGTCGCGAAGGTAGGCGGTCGCGTCGCGCACCTTGGTCATGGTCGTCACGATCTCGTCGGTGCCGCGGAACACGTCATGGCCGTTGACGAGCGTCTCCGGGCGAAGCGCGATCACCCTGTCGAGCGAGTGGATGAACGTCATCGCGCTGCGAATCTTGTCGCCGCGCAGTGTGTACAGGTTGGGGACGTGGCCGAAAAACGGGCCCATCAGGTTGCCGATGAACACGGTGCGGTGCTCGGGCATCCACACCACGAGCGCGTCGGTGGTCTCCCCGCCGGGCGTGGCGTACAGCTCGAAGCGCCGACCACCGAGCTCGAATCCGTGGTGGTCGATGAACGAACCGGTTAGCACCGGCTCCGGCGGAAGCGTGGCCGCCGCGGTTTCGACGTCCATGAACGCACCCCACAGCGTCATGATCCGCCGCACGTAGAACGGGTGCAGGTGGCGCCAGTACTCGCGGACATCCGGATGGTTGGCCTGGGCGATCGTTGCGACACCCGGCCGGTGGAACCGGCTCCATCCGCTGACGTGGTCGGGGTGGCCCTGCGTGAAGGTGATCATTCGCAAGGGGCCCTCGCTGACGCGCGAGAACCGGGCTTTGATCTCAGCGGCCTCGAACTCGGTTCCGGTGTTGATGAGCAGGTCACCATCGGGCGTCGTGACCAGATAACTGTTGGCGATGTTGCGGGACATGAAGATGCCGTCGCCGAGGTCGACGGCGTCCTGCGCTCCCTCTCCCTGTTTGACCAGTTCGTCCAGCGACGGCGCCTCCGATCGTCGATAAACCTAACATTTGTTCTCTACGGCCATATAGTATCTGTCGTCATGACGGTGGACGCCCTCGTGACGCGCGCCTGCGAACGAGCAGGCCTCGACGATTTCGATGGCGACTCCTGGCGTGAGGGCCTGGGCCTATTGATCGAATCCTGCGAGTCCGCGCCGGGCGTGAACCCCGGCGGGCGCGACTTCGTCTACGGCCAGTTCGTCGACGCATTGTGGAACCGGCTACGCGTGGTCGACTATGTCAAGTGCCACCCCGAAGTTCTCAACGAGCACGTCGAACGCCCGCTGGTCGTGCTGGGCCTGCCCCGCACCGGCACATCGCTGGCAAGCTACCTGCTCGACCAGGATCCGATGCGGCGCTCGCTGTTGACGTGGGAGGCGGAGGACTCCGTGCCCCCGTCGACCCCGGACACGCTGCGCACTGATCCGCGCTGCCTGAAGAAGAAGGCCGAACTCGACGCGCTAGCCGAGGGCGTTGAAAGCGGCCAACATTCCGCTCGTCCACTGGGACGAGGCCGACGGGCCGACCGAGTGCCTGTTCGTGCAGAACCAGGACTTCAAGGCCTACCTGTGGGAGGCGTTCATGCCCACTCCCGCATATGCCGATTGGCTGCTGAAGACCGACATGTCAAGTGCCTACGCCTACGAGCGAATGGTGTTGCAGGTTCTGCAGTCTCGCGCGCCCGGCACCTGGTCGCTCAAGATGCCGTCGCATGCGGTGCACATCGAGACGCTGCTGGCGACCTACCCCGACGTGCGGATCGTGTGGGCGCACCGCGATCCCTTCAAGTCAACCGCGTCGTTTCTGCGGCTGAATTACCTGTCCCGCGCGGCGACGGGTGCCGACATCGACGTCGGCGTGACCGTGGCAAATGTGTTGCGCCAGTTGAAGGAACACGTCGATCGTCCGCTGGCGGCAAGGCGCCGGATCGGCGACGATCGATTCTTCGACCTGCATTACGCGGACCTTATGCGCGACCCGGTAGCCGTGATGCGATCGCTGTACGACTGGGCCGGTGACGACCTGACGGCGTCGACCGAGCGGGCGATGCTCGACTGGCTCGACGCCCATCCGCAGGACCGCCACGGGGTGGCGCCGTACTCCCTGGATGGGTCGGGCGTGACCCGCGCCGATCTCGAGCCGGTTTTCGACGAATACCTGTCGGTGTTCGACATCGAACTGGAGGAAGCCACATGAAGGCGGCCGTGACAACCGACGGCGGAGGCTTCGAGGTGATCGACCTTCCCGATCCCACCCCGGAACCCGAGCAAGTGGTCATCCGCGTCGCGGCGTGCGGCGTATGCGGGTCCGACATCAAGGCCCAGCCCTTCGCGCCGGCCGGCATGGTGCTGGGCCACGAGCTGGGCGGCGAAGTCGTCGCCGCCGGGTCGCAGGCCCACGGCTGGCGCGAGGGCACCAACGTCGCTGTGCTGCCGGTGGTTTCGTGTGGATCGTGCCGGTACTGCCGCGCGGGTCTGGTAGCGCACTGCCCGGAGGCCTGCTACATCGGGATGGGCCCGGCGGGCGGATTCGCCGAGTATGCCGCCGTTCCCGCACGCCACTGTTTCGCGGTCCCTGCACAACTGCCCGCGTCCCACTCGGCGTTGGTCGAACCGTTCGCCGTCGGATTGCACGGTGTGCACAGCGCCGAGATCGGTCCCGGCGACGACGTGCTCATCGTCGGTGCGGGCGGCGTCGGCCTGACCACCCTGATCTGGGCGCTGCACAAGGGCGCTGGCCGGGTCACCGTGGCGGATCCCGATGCGCAGCGCAGCAATTCGGCGATGTCGATGGGCGCCACCGATGTGCTCACGTCCGCGTCCGAGGCCGAACCCGGGGCCTACGACGCCGTCGTCGAATGCGTCGGAAGCGCCGAGCTTGTGCAGGCCTGCCAGCCGGCGCTGCGGCCACGGGGCCGCCTCGTCGTTTCCGGTGCCTGCGCCGCGCCGACCACCATCGAGCCCATCACGGCGCTGCTCAAGGAACTCACCGTCCGGTACTCCGTCGCCTATTCGACCGACGAATTCCGAGAGGTCGTCGCGGCATTCAGCGACGGTGACATCGACCCGGCCCCCACGATCGGGCCGACATTCGGGCTGGACCGCATCGCCGAAGCCTTTGCCGCCGTCCGTGAAACACGAGTGCAAGGAAGGGTTTCGGTGACGCCATGACCGCCACCATCGGAGACGACCCAGATCTTCCCGTTATGCTTCCCGTCATTCCAAGGCCCCGATCCGCAAGCTGCCCGCTGGCGCCGTCGCCGGAATTCGAGCAATGGCGCGACTCGGCGGGCCTGCGACGGGTGTTGTGGCAGGGCCGCCCGACCTGGGTGGTCAGTCGCTACGAGGACATCCGGTCGTCGCTGGTCGATCCGCGCCTTAGCGCGGACACGATCAAGACACGCCTGCGGGCGGCGGGCGTCACGGGCGACATGCCGGTGATCTTCCCCCGAATCGACGATCCGGAGCATAATCGCCTGCGCCGCATGATGGCTCGCGATTTCACCTGGAGACGCGGCGAGGCGATGCGCCCGCAGATCCAGGAGTTGGTCGACCGCTTCCTCGACACGATGACCGAAGGTGGCCCGCCGGCAGATCTGGTGAGGGACTTTGCGTTGCCGGTGCCGTCGTTGGTCATCTCACAATTGCTGGGCGTGCCCTATGGTGACCACGAATTTTTCCAACACCACAGCACGGTCGGGCTCGACGCGAGATCGTCGGAGGAGCAGAAGGCACAGGCCATCGGCGCGCTCTTTGGCTACATGTTCGAGCTTGTCGAACGCAAAGAGCGTGAACCGGGCGATGATTTGCTCAGCCGGCTCATCACCGACCACGTCGCCACTGGCGAACTGAGCCGGGAGACCGCGGCCATGAACGGCATGATCCTGCTGCAGGCCGGTCACGAGACCACGGCAAGCATGATCGCACTGGGAACCGTTGCGCTGCTGGAACATCCGGAGATATTCGAGCTGCTTAGCCGGACCGATGACGCCGCCGTCGTCGCCAACATCGTCGAAGAGCTGATGCGCTACCTCACGATCGTGCACAGCCAGGTGGATCGCGTGGCGACCGAGGAACTCAGCGTCGGTGGCGAGTCGATCCGCGCCGGCGATTTCCTCTTGATGAACCTGCCCGCCGGGAACTGGGACCCCGAGTTCCTTGACAACCCCGCGGACTTCGATGCCACACGAAACGCGCACGGCCACTTGGGTTTTGGATTCGGCGTCCACCAATGCATAGGACAACATCTCGCCCGCGCCGAAATGCAGATCGCGCTTTGGACGTTGGCCCGCCGGCTGCCGGGGCTAGCGCTGGCGGTTCCGGCTGACGAACTGAGATTTCAGAACGAGCAGGAAATCTATGGCATCGAGGAACTGCCGATCACGTGGTGAGCGCTTGACCCGCCGGCCCCATGGTCGGCGGCCACACCGGCGAATGCCTCCGCGCGCAACCGGGCACCACGATCGGAAACTTCGGTGATGCCCTGTGGTGGGCCATCGAGACCGTGACGACCGTGGGCTACGGCGATAAAGCACCCCACACTGATCTGGGCAAACTGATCGCGGTCACACTCATGATTGGCGGTATCGGCGTGGTGGGTCTGATCACCGCATCGCTGGCGTCGTGGATCGTCCAGCGGGTGGCCGATGAAGACACCGCGAACCGCGGGATAACCCAGGCTCACATCGATGCGCTACGCTGCGACGTCGAGCGACAAGTCGACTCGCTTCGCGCAGAGATCAAAACACTGACGGACGCCGTGAGAGAGCAGCTCCCGCCAGCCAGCCCCCGATAGCCCGGTAACCGTCACGGAGGCGGGTTCGGAGCCGCGCTGACCAATGCGCGCAGCGCGTCGAGCGCCGCAGCCGATTCGCTGCCCGGCTCGGCGCGATAGATCAGCAGGTGCTGCCCACCGGAGTGCGGGATGTTGAACCTATTGCGGTGCAAATACAAATCACCCACCTTTGGGTGGCGCATATGGATGACGCCTACCCGGTAACCCACGTCGGCGCGTGCCCATAGTTCGCGGAATCGCTCACTGACGGAGGATAATTCGGTAATCAGCAACCGTAGCCGCGGATCATCCGGATCGCTGACCGCCGCTTCGCGCAGCCCACTTACGATCACATCGGTCGATTCATCCCAATCCACGTAGAGATCGCGGGCGGCAGGCTCCAACAGCCGCCAGCGCAGAAAGTTCTGGCCGGGGGCAAAACCCGGCGACAGCGCATGAGCGATCGAATTCGCGGCCAGCACATCGAGACATCCGCTGGCCACGATCGCCGGCATCGCGAACTGTTCGATCAGCTCCGCGCTGCCGTCGGCGGCGGTCTCGACAGTCGCGGACTCCCGCCTGCCACTCGTCGGACTGGCCAGCTGATGCAGATACTCGGTCGCCTTGACGTCCAGCTGCAACGCCCGCGCGAGCGCGTCGAGGATCTGAGCGGACGGATGCTTGTCGCGGCCCTGCTCGAGCCGCAGATAGTAATCGGCGCTGATGCCGGCCCGCGTCGCCAACTCCTCGCGACGCAGGCCCTGAACACGTCGCCGCGCACCCGGGATCAGTCCGACGTCTTCGGGTCGGACCTGTCCGCGCCGCGCCCGAAGGTAGTCACCGAGGGCGTTGCCGTTTGCCGCCACCCCATGAGCTTAAGGCTGTCCCTCCCAACACCAGGGTTAATGCGGCGTCCCCGGCGCGGACGGGATGCGCCCATTGTCGATGTTGTGCCGTTTGCAGACACCAAAGGAGGAGCGAGATGGTTCAGCGACAGAACGTCGAGTTCGCCGGCGAGAACGACGTGATTCTGCGGGGCTGGTTGTTTGTACCCGACGGCCCCGGTCCCCACCCGGCCATCACGATGGCCCACGGGTTCGCCGGTGTGAAGGAGCATGGCCTGGAGCGATTCGCCCAGGTGTTCGCCGCCGCCGGGTTTGTGGTGCTGGTGCACGACCATCGCGGCTTCGGCGCCAGCGACGGATCGCCGCGCTACGACATCGACCCCTGGGTGCAGATTGCCGACTGGCGCCGCGCGATCTCCTTCCTGGAGAGCCAACCCTTCGTAGACCCCGACCGGATCGGGCTATGGGGCAGCAGTTATGCCGGCGGCCACGCGATCGTGTTGGGAGCCACTGACCGGCGGCTGCGCGCAGTGGTCGCCCAGGTGCCCACCATCAGCGGGTATCAGCAGAGCCTGCGACGCGTTGCCCCCGACCAGGTGCCCGCGTTGGAAGCGGCCTTCGCCGACGACGAACGCCGGCAGTTCCGCGGCGCGGCACCGGCCACCCAGGCCGTGGTCAGTGCCGACCCGTCGGTGCCCGCCGCCTACCGTGCGCCCGACGCCGTCGCCTTCTACAACCAGCCGGCCCCCAAAGGGGTTTGGGACAACGTCGTCACTGTCCGCTCGACGCGCGCGGCGCGCACGTATGAGCCGGGAACCTGGATCGCCCGGGTCTCGCCGACGCCCCTGCTGATGGTCGTGGGCCTGCACGACACCATCACCCTGACCGACCTGGCGCTCGGCGCCTACGAAACGGCGCTGCAGCCCAAGAAGCTGGTCACCATCGACGGCGGTCACTTCGACCCGTACCTGACGCGCTTCGCCGAAGCCAGCAGTGCCGCGGTCGCATGGTTCACCGAACACCTCAACACACCCGTAAACCACTTGGCACCAAGGGACTCGAAAGGAATGAGCCATGTCTGAGCTGCACTACGAGGTACTGGTCAACGACGGCTTGCGACGTCATCGCGAGCAGACTCTGCCGGACGGCAGCCCGATCATCTCCTCGCCGGTCGCCTCCACGTTGATCTACGGTGAGCACGATGCCGTCCTGGTCGACCCGCCGTTCACTTACGAGCAGGTGCAACGTGTCGGCGACTGGATCGAGGGCTCCGGCAAGCACCTGACCGCCGTCTACGCAACGCACGGACACGGCGATCACTGGTTCGGCACCGACCTTCTGCTGCAACGGTTTCCCGACGCGGTCCCGTATGCGACCAACGACACGATCGCGATGATGCATCAGCAAGGCACCATCGGCCGTGCCCAGCTGTGGGACGTCGACTTCCCCGGCCAGATTCCCCCCAGTCCCGTGAACTATCGAACCATCCCCGTCGACGGGATCCAGCTGGAAGGTCACCGGCTGGTTGCCGTGGAGGTCGGCCACACCGACACTGACGACACCACCGTGCTGCACGTCCCTTCCATCGGCCTGGTCGTCGCAGGCGACGTCGCATACAACGGTGTGCATCAATATCTGCTCGAAAGCGCTCACGGTGGGGTCCAGGCGTGGCTGGCCGCGCTCGACAAGGTCACAGCACTGCGGCCCCGTGCCGTCGTGGCCGGCCACAAGAACAAGGACCTGCCTGACGATCCGGCCATCCTCGACCAGACCCGCGATTACCTGCTGAACGCCCGGCGACTGCTCGCCAAAAAGCTCAGCCCCCGCGAATATTTCGACGAGATGATCGCGCTGTACCCGGACCGGCTCAACGTGGGACCGGTCTGGTACACCGCCGTGTCGCTACTGGCCGAACCAGCGAGCGACTCCTCGGTTCGTGACGAAGTCTCGCGCTGGTTCTTCGACGACTACCTGACCACCTGGATCGGCGTCGGCGCCGGAACGATCAAGCGTGGGCCCGAGTTCATCCTCGACTACTGGTCCGCGCCCCTGAGCTGGAGCGAAGACCAGGGCAGCCGGTGGATTCTGGAGCCTTCGGACGTGGTGCAGACGCTGCAGCAGTTGCAGGCTCGATTGCGGAACGAGGGCTACGCACACACCGCGGTGCCCGACCAGAAAGTGACGGTCTACCACGACAACGGTGCCGCGATCGAAGTGATTTGGTCGCGCCAGCGCGCCGACGGCACCGAAATCGAGCGAGTGGCCGCGCATTTCGAGGTGGCGCGCGGGCCACACGGATGGCGAATTCTCGGCGTCCAGGCCGCATCAACCACCAGTGATTCACTCAAAACAGCGTGGCTGCAAGCGAATTAAAGGAGACCACAATGATCATCGACACCGCCGACCTTGACCCCACGTCAAGCTACAAACTTCTCATCGGCAGCGTGCTGCCCCGCGCCATCGCCTGGGTCAGCACCAGCTCTACGTCCGGAGTCGGCAATATCGCGCCGGTATCGTTCTTCACCGTCGTCGGCAGATTCCCGCCGGTTCTGTCGATCACCCTGCAGCCGCGCTCGGACGGGGTGACGCTGAAGGACACCTTCGTCAACATCCGCGACACAAACGAATTCGTCGTGAATATCGCATCTATCGGGCAGGCCGACGCCGTGCACCGCTCGGCCTTCGAATTCGACACCGATGTCGACGAATTCGAGGCGCTCGGGTTGGAAAAGGCCGCATCCGAGGTCATTTCCGTTCCGCGTATCGCCGGTGCCCCGATCTCCTTCGAGTGCGTCGTCGACCGCATCATCCCGATGCCGCCGCTGCCCGACCACGTGGTGTGGGGCCGGGTGAAGCGTATCCACGTGCGCGACGACCTGTACCTGTCCCGCGGGCGAATCGACGTCGGCGCGCTCGGTGCGTTCGGTCGGCTTGCCGCCGAGTACACGCTGGTCAACAACATCTTCACCACGCCGCTCGGCGACGAGCTCGTGGACGAGCTCAGCTCTCAGCGTGCCGTCCGGCTCGACGGACACGACACAAACTACTCACCCGTAGACACGGCCGAATGGTCACCGTCGGGCGCCACGAAGACGGTGGCGTGATGACCCAGTCACTCAACGGGTTCCGTATCACCCGTACCCCGGCGGACACGGCGGGCGCACCTACAGCCTTGTTGATCCACGGTTTCCTCGACGATGCGTCGGTGTGGGACGGCCTGGTCGAGGCCCTGGCGGGTGAGGTTGACGCCGTGCGCTACGACCTCCCCGGGTTCGGCACGCGCAGTGCAGCAGTTGCCGATACCTGCCGCACGACGCTGGAGTCTCTCGCCGCCGAGGCAGGCGATGTTCTTGCCGGAATCGAAGGGCCGGTGATCGTGGTCGGCCAGAGCCTGGGCACACAGGTCGCCGAGCTGGTCGCCGCGCAGCATTCAGACCAGGTTCGCGGACTGGTGCTGCTCACCCCGGTGCCGTTGGGCGGTACACAGCTGCCCGACGAGGTGGTCGCGCCGTTCGGCGCTCTCGGCGGTGATCGCGTTGCACAGCGCCGCCTGCGGGCCGAACTCTCGCCGCAGCTCAGCGAAGAACAGTTTGACCGGCTCACCGACATCGGCGTCCCCGTCGCAGCCGACGTCACCGCCCACTACGTCGACGTCTGGAACAACGGGGTCCGCAACGCCCCTGCGACGAGTGCATACGGCGGTCCGGTGCTCATCATCCGTGGCGGCGCCGACGGTTTCGTCACCGAGCAACTCGTCGACGCCATCAGCCCGCGGTTCGTCGGACCCGACGTGAGGGTCATCGAAAAGGGCGGGCACTGGGTACACGTCGAGTGCCCCGGGTCGGTCGCAACGATGATCCTCGACTTCACCGATGCGATCATCAGGGTGACACCATGAGCCGGCCGCTGGAACACAAACTCTTTGTCGCACCACAGATCCCGCAATCGGGGCGTGGCCCGCTGCCTGATGGCAGCACACGAATGTGGTCACCGATCACCTCCACACTGATCATGGGACGACACGACGCCGTGTTGATCGATCCTCCGCTCACGAATGCGCAGGCGGCCGAGGTCGGTGATTGGATCGTGGCGTCGGGACGCGAACTGCGGCAGATATACATCACTCACGGTCACGGAGACCATTGGTTCGGCGCAATTCCGTTGCTGCAGAGGTTCCCTGGCGTCACCGTGCGAGCGACGAAAGGAACTGCCGAACTGATGCGGGCACAGAACGATCCAGCGTTCCGCGCCGACTTCTGGGATCGGGTGTTCCCCGGACAGCTACCCGCCGGCGAGCTGGAGGTGACCGTCGTCGACGAGCGCGGTCTCGAACTCGACGGTGTCGCACTCATTCCAGTCGAGGTCGGTCACACCGACACCGACGCGACCACGATGCTGCATGTGCCCGAAATGAGTCTGCTCGTCGCAGGCGACGTCGTCTACAACGGGGTGCACCTGTATCTGACGGAGTCCGGTGGCGTCACCGGGATCGACGAATGGCTCGCCGCGCTCGACACCGCCGAGGCCCTGAACCCCGCGACAGTGATTGCGGGTCACAAAGATCCACGCGCCTTCGACAATCCTTCGCAGATTCAGGCAACGCGGCGGTACCTGACCGACGCGCGCCGACTGCTTGAGTCAGCGGAATCCGCAGAGGCGTTCTACGAGGAAATGCTGCGCCGACATCCCAACCGGATCAACCCCGGCGCGTTGTGGGGCGCGGCCATCACACTGTTTCCCACGGCATAACCGAGACACGACGCGTCGGGTCCCCATGGTCGGCGGCCATCGAGTCCCTCCCCCGCGACGATGGGGATGTGACACGATGGGGATTTATCTCGGAAGGACCGACTGATGGACGCGCACCTCAGTAGTCATCATCGCGACACGATCGCGAAAATTTTCAGTCATCCGGCCAGCGGCAACATCGAGTGGCGTCAAGTTCTGTCACTGCTGGAGAACCTCGGAACCGCGACAGAGGAGCACAACGGCAAATTTAAAGTCACTTTGGGCCCCGAAACCGAAGTGCTCGAGCGCCCGCGCGGGAAAGACATTGATGAGCAGTTGATCGTCGACCTGCGACGGATCCTGCGGCAGGCTGGGTTCGCGCCGGACGGTGAAGCGGCGACACCGGACGAGCGCGACCGCGACCATGGCGATGCACAGTGGGGCGCACCTACCTAAAGGTTTCGGCTACATCAGACGGCGATGTACTTCGAAAGCCAGACACAGTTCGGCGACATCCCTTGGCCGGGATAGGGATCGGCCGGTTCGCTTCTCGATTCGACGCAACCGCTGGCGGACCGTGTTCGGGTGGCAAAAAAGTACCTCAGCCACACTGCGCACGGACGCATCGTTGTCCTGCCAGACCCGAAACGTGTCGAATAGCATCTCCCGGTCCTCGTCGGGAAGGTCGCCAAAACCGTCGAATGCAGCGCCGACCGTTTGGATCATCGCCTCCGGCGCGCTCACGGCAGCGGTGGCCAGGATAGAGCCGTCGAACACCGCGACTGAGGATGTGGAGTCGGTCGGGCCGTGCAACATCATTCTTGCCACATGCAGGGCTCGTGGCGTATCGCGCAGATCCTTGAAGGCCGCACTGACCCCCACCCGCGCCGTGGTCACCCGAGACAGCAGGCTAATAACCCTGTCGAGTTTTTGGTCGGACGTGACGTGGACGATCCCGACCTGCACATCAGGCAGCTGCCGCCACGCTGAAAGGATGTCAAGGCTGCGAAGTTTCGATTCGATTTCGGGGAGCGGCTCATCGCCCACGGTGGGAACGTGGGCGGCGATGACCACAAAAGGGCCATTGATCGGCAGCCGAAGATGGCTGGCGACCTCCCGCAGGCTCCACTCGTCGAACGCTCGTCCCTCAAGCAGCGCGTCAATCAGATTCGAGCGTCGTGACACCTCAGCCAGGAGCTGCCGTTTCTGCTCGTCGCGATAACTGGCCACCACTGCGGTGGCGATCAGTTCCGAGAAGCAGCCCGTCCGCACCTCGGTGTCGGCTGGCATGGGGCCAGCCTGCAACGAACCAACTGCCGCCAAGCCCCACACGCGTCCATCAACGATGATCGGCACCCCCACCGCCGCCCTCGCGCCTACCGCGCGCACACGAGCGGCGATCGACCCGGCAACGTTGTCGTAGCTGTCGACCCGTGCGGGCCGACCGGTGCGTTGTACCAGCGTTGCAAGGGTATTGCCTTCCACCGGAGTTCGGGTGCCCAGCGGCCATGCTGCCAGCGCCGCGGGATGGGCAGCAGCGGCGGCCACGGTCGTGATCTCGCCTTCCGTGTCGAAGCGCCACAATCCCGCGGTGTCCGCGGGCACACATCGGCGCATCTCCTCGGCCACCGCGCCAAATACCTCCAAAGGTTCAACGCCGCGCGCGACGAGCGTGGCGAGCCGGCGCAAGGCAGCCTGTTCGGCGACGAGCCGGCGATACTCGGCGTACAACATGCCATCGCCGCGGTTCTCGTCGAATTCGGCAGCAAGTTCCTCGGCGGCTAAGAGTCCGTCGACCGTATCCTCATCAATCGTCAGGTTACATTGAAACCCTGCGCTCAGTTTGCCATCGTTCGCGCGTCTTGCCCGCGCGTCGGGAGCGCTTGTGCTACTTGCCGATTCGGCGACCGAGCTGGGCGAATTTGCGGTCATCGGGACACCATCGCGTACCCAGCGACACCGAACACCACCGGCACCATCGCCAGCACCCCATACACTGCACTCAGCATCGTTGGCCCTTTCTCTGGTGTGCTCACCGGCGCGGTAGGTGGCTTGCCTCAGCCGCCGTGCGAGTGAGATCGTGATGACTTGACACCTACTGCGGTCGCCGCACGGGCGTGGATGACACCATTGGCCAGCGGCCTATCTTTACGGCCAAAGTCGCCTAGGGCTAAGTCCCCAGAATTTAATTAGCGTGGTGGTCGGCGCCGCACGAGTTGGCTCAGCTCGACTCGGGAGCTAACCCCGAGCTTGGCGAACGCATTGCGCAGATGGGCTCTCACGGTGTGAGGCGAGACGTGCAGCCGCTGTGCCACTGCCCCGTTGGTAGCACCCTGCGCGATCAGGTTGACCACCTTGAGCTCGGAATCGGTGAGACTGTCCCAGCCCGTTTTTGCCCGCGGCTGGCTGACAATGCGACGTTCCACACCGAACCGGCGCAACTCGCGGCCCACCCGGCGCGCATCGGCGAGCCCTTCGTGCTCCATGTACGTGTCGAAGGCGGCGTTCAGCTGATCCAGCGCCTTGTCAGGGTGATCGGCGCGTGCAAGTTCAGCGCCGGCATCCTCGGCTGCTGCGGCGTATAGAAGCGGCCGCGACGACGAGTGCAGCAGCTCCGCGGCAGCCAGCAGTGCTTGAACATCACGTTCGAGAATTCCGCGGGCATACCCGGCCACCCCGGTGAACAACGGGATCGCCGGCCGCTCACGCTCGAGCAGGTCGGTGGCCTGCAGGACACGTGCGCGCAAGCCGGCATCACCGGCCGCCGACGTCACCCGCGCACTCAAGATCACCCGATCTAGGACCTGGGGCCAGATTGGTGATTCGAACAGCGCGATGTCGCCGAGCCAACGCATCGCGTCATGGACGTCGTCGCGCTGCCACGCCGCCAGCGCGAGCACATTCGCCGCTCCCCGACGTACCGCAGATGAGCCAGTGGAGTAAGCGTCGCGCGCGTCATTAACCATCTGCTGCAACAAGTTTCGGTCATCGGTGCGCGCTGCCACCTCGGCCAGAATCACCATGCGCATCATGTCCGGCTCGCTCACGGCCGTCCGCTGTGGGGCCGGCAGGGATTCGGTCGCGGCGCGCGCAGTAGACACCCTGCCCGCAGCGAGGTGGACCGTCCCGTCGATCGTGGCCCAGATTGTCAGGGCCATCGTGTTGCCTTCCCGGCGGGCTTGCTGTGTTCCGTCGGCGACCTGGGCCGCAGCCTCATCCAACCGGCCGCCCACCGCCAGCAGGAGCGAGTAGAGCATTGCGGCCAAGTCGTGAGCTGCAGTTACACCGCCCGTGCGGGCAAGCGCGCAAAGCTCCTCGAGGCGGCTCTCGGCGCGGCCCGCATACCCCTCCCCACAGTCGAGCAAAGCGAGGGTGAGGTTGGCCAGGATGGTGGCCTCGAGATCACCAGTCGATGCCGCGGGTCGGAGAGGTGGTCGAGGCGCTGCTGCATACCGGCGCCCAAACGGCGCGGCAAACCCTTATCTGCAGGCCGGTGGAACGAACGGCCGGCATTATGCCTGCTGAAGTCAGAAATCTGCTGCGGCCGTGCCCGTTCCATCGGTTCGAGGCACGTTTGGCGTGTCCTGCCCGGACAACGGGACTGCAAGTATCGAGCCGGCCAGTAAGACCTGCGGCACCGCCCACGGGCGCGCGGTTCTGGGAGGGGTCACCAACCCGGCGCGCGCAGCTGAGGTGAACCAGCCGCCGAGCCGGCCGTGGGCACCAACGCCCAGGCACGGCGGAGGGGCCGATTTGTAGTTCAGCCTCCGCCGCTGTCTTGCTACCAGATAACCGGGATTTTGCTGTTTTCGCCTGGGACGTGGCGATGAGGCGATTAGGCTCACGCCGGTGCCGGTCCCTGCGATGTCGGCGAATCGGTCGCGGTGATCGCGCAAGGAGGCGGCTGATGGGTTTTCAGCAGGGTCACCGCCGACTCGGCGGTGGCCGGGCCGACCACGGATTAGCTCGTCGGCGGTGATGGTGTGTCGCGCATCTTCATGAGTCATTCCAGCCGGGACAATCGGCACGCGATTGCGTTGCGGCAGTGGCTGATCGAGCAGGATCCCCCGTTGGGCAACGAGATCTTCCTGGATTTGCACCGGGACAGCGGGCTTCGGGCGGGTGTGCGGTGGAAGGATGCGCTGCGCCAGGCCAGTACCCGTTGTGAGGCGGTGATCTGTCTGCTGTCGGCCAACTGGGAGGCCTCCGCGGAATGTAAGACCGAGTATCGGTTCGCCGAGTATTTGAACAAGCGGATCTTCTCGGCCCGCATCGGCCCGCTAGATGGCGAGGACCCGACCCGGGAGTGGCAGCAAATCGACTTGACCGACGACGGGCCCATCACCGAAGTCGACCTGCACGATGGCGGGGCGCCGGTGAGATTTTCCTCCGAGGGTCTGCACCGGTTGCGAGAGGGCATCGTCGGGGCGGGCATCGGCGCGGAGACCTTCGTGTGGCCGCCACCCAAGGACCCGGATCGGGCGCCGTATCGGGGCTGGGAGCCGCTCGAAGAGGTTGACGCGGCAGTATTTTACGGCCGCGACGCCCAGATCGTCCGTGGTCTGGATGCGCTGCGCGGGATGCGCCGATCTGGGCTAGCGACGCTGTTTGTGGTGCTGGGACCGTCCGGAACCGGCAAGTCATCGTTTCTGCGAGCCGGATTGTTGCCGCGGCTCCGCCGCGAGGACCGCGAATTCACGTTGCTGGATATCGTGCGCCCTCAACGCAACGTGATCAGCGGCGACACCGGGCTGGCCGCGGCACTGCATGCGACCCGCACCCGGTTGGGGTTCGCCGAACCGCGCCTCGGTGTGATCAAGCAGGCCTGCCTGGGCGGTGAGGCGGCCCGGGTGCGGGAGTGGCTGCTCGAGCTGCAACGGGCGGCCAGCGCGCGGCTGCTGACCGAGGCCGGCCAGGCGCCGCTGCCGACCCTTGTGCTGCCGTTGGATCAGGCCGAGGAGCTGTTCGGGGCCGACGCCGGCGAGGAAGCACCGACGTTTTTGGAATTGATCAGCGGGTTGGTGGCCGCCGGCGGCGACCCCGGCGGTGACGACCAGCCTGCCGGGTTGGGGTTGATCGTGGCGCTGACCATACGCACCGACCGCTATCAGGCGTTGCAGACCGCCCCGCAGCTGGCCGGGGTGGACAGCGTGGTCTTCGACGAACTCAAACCGATGCCGCGCACCCAGTTCTTTCAGGTCATCACCGGCCCCGCCGCCCGCGCCACCGAGGGGGGCCACCCGCTGCAGATCGAACCCGCACTGGTGCAAAGGCTGCTCGATGACTGCACCGAGGGCGCCGACACCCTGCCGCTTTTGGCGCTGACCCTGGCCCGGCTCTATGCGGACTATGCCAGCGGTAGCACCGCCGACGGTGAGCACCCGGCCGGGGGTGGGCAGGCCCCGACGCTGACGGTGGCCGATTACGAGTCGATGGGCGGCATGCACAGTGTCGTGCGCACCGAGATCGACCGACTACTCGCCGCGGACCCCGCGCAACGCGCCACCGAACTAGCGCTGCTGCGCACGGCATTCATCCCATGGCTGGCCACCATCAACCCCGACAATGACCAGCCGATGCGACGCCTCGCGCACTTCGACGACCTGCCCGACACCACCCGCCCGCTGCTGGAACAGTTCGTTGCCCGCCGGCTGCTGATCAAAGATGACCGCGACGGTGCGGTCGTGGTCGAGGTCGCCCTGGAAAGCCTGCTGCGCCAATGGGATGACCTGGCCGCGTGGCTGGCCGAAGAACGCGAGGACCTGAAAGACGCCGACACCCTCGAACGTGCCGCCACCGCCTGGGACAAAAACCGCCGCGACGATGCCTGGCTGCTGGCCGGCACCCGGCTGGCCGACGCCGAAACACTTGCCGCCAAACCCGGATTCCGCGACCGCCTCGAAAACACCCGCGAATACCTGCACACCTCCCGGCAACGCGAAAACGAGCGGGTCGAGGCCGAAAAACAACGCCAGCAAGCCGAACTCGAAGCCGCCAGGAAGCTTGCCGCCGCACGAACCAGGCAGACGCGCCTCCTGGGCCTCTTCCTGGTCGTCACGCTCCTGATCGCCGCGGCGGCTGTGTACGGGTTCCTGACCGCCACCCACGCCCGTCACGAAGCCGACACGCGTACCCGCGAGGCCGTATCGGTGGGGCTGACGTCGCAGGGACAGGCAATGCTCGCCGGAGTCCGCCCCGGGGACGATGTACGGGCCCTGCAGCAGATCCTCGCCGCGCCGCGAATCGCAGCCAGCGCCGACACCGTCGGAAGCCTGCTGACGGCGCTGATCGCCCGACACGACACCCTCAAAATCATTCCGACGCCCACCATGGTCAACAGTGTGGCGTTTAGCCCCGACGGGCACCGCCTGGCCTCCGGCAGCTTCGACAAGACGCTGCGGCTGTGGGACGCCGACACCGGCCAACCCATCGGGCCGCCGCTGACCGGCCACACTGACTGGGTGCAAAGTGTGGCGTTTAGCCCCGACGGGCACCGCCTGGCCTCCGGCAGCCAGGATGACACGGTGCGGCTGTGGAACGCCGACACCGGCCAACCCATCGGGCCGCCGCTCACCGGCCACACCGCCGGGGTTTACAGCGTGGCGTTTAGCCCCGACGGGCACCGCATCGTCTCCGGCAGCTACGACAACACGGTGCGGCTGTGGAACGCCGACACCGGCCAACCCATCGGGCCGCCGCTCACCGGCCACAGCGGCGCGGTGAACAGTGTGGCGTTTAGCCCCGACGGGCACCGCATCGTCTCCGGCAGCTACGACAACACGGTGCGGCTGTGGAACGCCGACACCGGCCAACCCATCGGGCCGCCGCTCACCGGCCACACCGCCGCGGTGTACAGTGTGGCGTTTAGCCCCGACGGGCACCGCATCGTCTCCGGCAGCCACGACAACACGGTGCGGCTGTGGAACGCCGACACCGGCCAACCCATCTGGCCGCCGCTCACCGGCCACACCGGCGCGGTGAACAGTGTGGCGTTTAGCCCCGACGGGCACCGCATCGTCTCCGGCAGCTTCGACAACACGGTGCGGCTGTGGAACGCCGACACCGGCCAACCCATCGGGCCGCCGCTCACCGGCCACACCGGCGCGGTGTACAGTGTGGCGTTTAGCCCCGACGGGCACCGCCTGGCCTCCGGCAGCCAGGATGACACGCTGCGGCTGTGGAACGCCGACACCGGCCAACCCATCGGGCCGCCGCTCACCGGCCACAGCGGCGCGGTGAACAGCGTGGCGTTTAGCCCCGACGGGCACCGCATCGTCTCCGGCAGCCAGGATGACACGCTGCGGCTGTGGAACGCCGACACCGGCCAACCCATCGGGCAGCCGCTCACCGGCGACTTCATTATGGTCAACAGTGTGGCGTTTAGCCCCGACGGGCACCGCATCGTCTCCGGCAGCGACGATGACACGCTGCGGCTGTGGAACGCCGACACCGGCCAACCCATCGGGCAGCCGCTCACCGGCCACACCGCCGCGGTGAACAGTGTGGCGTTTAGCCCAGACGGGCACCGCATCGTCTCCGGCAGCCAGGATGACACGCTGCGGCTGTGGAACGCCGACACCGGCCAACCCATCGGGCAGCCGCTCACCGGCCACACCGCCGCAGTTTACAGTGTGGCGTTTGGCCCCGACGGGCACCGCATCGTCTCGGGCAGCGACGACAAGACGCTGCGGCTGTGGAACGCCGACACCGGCCAACCCATCGGGCAGCCGCTCACCGGCCACCGCGGCGCGGTGCACAGTGTGGCGTTTAGCCCCGACGGGCACCGCCTGGCCTCCGGCAGCTTCGACAGCACGCTGCGGCTGTGGGACGTCGACACCGGCCAACCCATCGGGCCACCGCTAACCGGCCACACCGCCGCGGTTTTCAGTGTGGCGTTTAGCCCCGACGGGCACCGCCTGGCCTCCGGCAGCTTCGACAAGACGCTGCGGCTGTGGGACGTCGACACCGGCCAACCCATCGGGCCACCGCTAACCGGCCACACCGACTGGGTGCGTAGTGTGGCCTTTAGCCCCGACGGGCACCGCATCGTAACCGGCAGCTACGATGACACGCTGCGGCTGTGGCCGGGCCCACCGGTGTGGCCAGACCTGTTGTGCGACAAGCTCACCGCCAACATGAGCCGCAAGCGGTGGAACGACTGGGTGTCATCCAGCATCGGCTACATCACCGTCTGCCCCCGACTGCCGATCCCGGCCGACAATCCCGGCAAGTGAGCAAGGTCGATCTACGAGACAACCTATTCGCTTCATTCCCAGTGCTTCTCATCCGACAAATCCGAGCGCTGAACGGTTAGCCCAAAAGGGCCACTGCCCAACACCGACCGGCCACCGCGACGTCGACAAGCGTGCCGGCCACCGAACCCGCCACGAAGCCATGGCTGCCGCGACCAGGCTAGCGACGTGGGCGCCCGAAATCCGTAGCCCCTCACCAATACGGCGCTAGCGCTCGCCCAGCCTGACCGGCCGGGGCCCGTCGTTATCAACCCACGCCCGGCGGCCACCGCACACCCGCCGCTCACAGTGAGCCGGCCCTCCTCGTCCAGGCCCCCGACCAGCTCGCTGACCAGGAAGGGATTTCCGTGCGCCTTGGCGGCCAGATTCAGCAGCGATTCATCGGCGTTCGCGCGCACCGCATCTGAGACCATCTCGGCGACCGCGTCCGCCGACATCGCGGCCACCCGCACCACTGCGGCATCCGCGCGTTGCAGCACCGACAACGTCTCCTGCACCGCCGGCCCGCCAGCCCCGGTGCGCGCGGTCAAAACCCACAGCACCGCCACACCCGGCCGCGCGGTGGCCAGCGACCGCAGCGCCAACAGCGTGCCGTTATCGGCCCAGTGGATGTCCTCCAGCACAATCGCCAGGGGGGTTTGTGCCGCCGCCGCATCAATCGCGTCGGCCAGATCGTGCACCACCCAGTAGCTCAGATCCGCTGAGCCGCCCAGCCGGCGTAACGCGTCGGCGTCTCCCACCGGGGGATCGGCGCGCAGGGTGGCCATGAACAGCGAGAAAAACGGCACCGCCTGCTGATACTCGAACGCCTCACCGAACAAGGTGCGCACCCCCGCCTTGTCGGCCAGCGCCAACACCTCGGTCAGCAACCGACTCTTCCCGATGCCCGGCGGGCCCTCGATGACCAACACACCCCCGCGCCCCCGCGCCAGCGCCCTCACCGACGCGCCGATCACCTGCAACTCGCCCGCCCGACCCCGAATCGGCGGAGTTACGAGCCGCTGGCCGCCAATATCAAATCGGCCGGTTGGAGGCCGCACGAGGTGTCCTGTCTACCGTTTGCTGGACTGCCGCTGCAGTGCACGTCATTGTAGGCATCCGCCCAGCTACGCGGCGGGTGATCGCGCGGGCAAACGGAACCGCCAGTTCATCGGTGCGCTGGTAGAGCGCTATCGCCACTTCAGCGACCCGTTTCTGCACCTCGTCGCCTTGCATGGCCGAGAGATTAAGCCCAAGCCTCGGCCATGCCATTGTCCCCGCGAACAAAAGCTTCCTCCCTGGCTCGGGGTAGGAGGAACTTTCACCTGGGATGGGGCGGTTTAAAAAATTGACATTCGAGGTCCCGGCGGCCCTGTTCGCCGGATGAGTGCGCGGTCAGCGCGGGGGGCCAAGAATGATCTGTCCGAACTTGTCGGCTCCCTCGGCCATACGTGCGGACGAGATTTCGAAATCTTCCGGGCGTGGTGTTGCCCTGTCACGACCGGCGTAGCGGAACATACCTTCGATTCCTGCGGGGGTGTTGATCATGAGCAGATCCGCTTTCTTGGATGTGATGCGGTATGCGTGCGGAATGTTCTTGGGCAAGAAGACGATACCGCCCTCCGACAGCTCCATCTCCTGGTCGTCGTACCAGACCAACGCGGTCCCTTTGATGAGCATGAAGACCTCATCCTCACGAGTGTGTTTGTGATACGGCGGTGCTTCGCCTTCGCTAACGTCGAAGCGTCCGATCATCAACTGGCCATCTGTGGCCTTGCCGTCGAGCAAGATTGCCAGTGTGCCGCCGTCGAGCCATTCCAGTTGCTGCTGCTGCTCCGGTTGCGCCAGGTACGCCATGCTCATGTGTCGTCCCCATTCGTTGTCAGCGGGAACACCAACTTGCTCCCGAGTGGATCAGTTGGGCGACTTCAACGTCGGATGGTCGACAGTATCCATGCGCGCCTGCGCGAATGCACATACACCGGCGGCACGCCGATACCGAGACAAGTAGATCTAATCCCGGGGAACCGGTTGGTGTGATTGGCAATAGTTGAGGACTGCAGCACGAGGGTGTGCTAGGAGCCAGCCCTCGATAGCCTGGTACCGCGGTGATGGCATTCGCTGACACGCGTGACGCGAGACGACCCGATCCGACGTTATCCGGCTTCAAACCGCCAAGGAGAGTTGCATGACAACCCACCAGACCGACCATGACGGGGCGTCGTCCGAGGGCACAGTAATCGTGACGGAGGCAGGTTCGGGGACTTACGCGCAACAGATCACCGCCGGGCATCACCGGTTGGTCGCCGACGAGCCACGCCCGATTGGCGACGACGCAGGGCCAACACCGTACGATCTGCTACTGGCCGGGCTCGGCGCATGTACCTCGATGACGGTGCGGATGTACGCCGACCGCAAGGGCTGGCCGCTCGAGCAAGTCCGAGTCACGTTGCGGCACTCGCGCATTCACGCGGAAGACTGCGCCGACTGCGAGACCACGAAGGGCTGGATCGACCACATCGATCGCGACGTCGAATTAGCCGGCGACCTCGATGACACGCAACGGCAACGGCTGCTGTACATCGCCGAACGGTGCCCTGTTCATCAGACCCTGACCTCGGAGGTCGACATCGCCACGTCCTTGCGGTGACGGCAACCCCGACGACTCCTATCGCTGGATGTCAATCCAGGGCCGGGTGGCCGGCGTCATCGACGATGATGACCCTCAGAAAGGCCATGCTGCAACGGGATCCATCAATGCGATGAGCGCAAGTACCTCGGCGAGGACATCTACCCACTACGCGACCCGCATTCGGCAGAGGTGCGTAGCCTGTTTCTGATCGAGCCCGTGCACGCCGTCATCTACGACCCTAAGGCAAAGCACTAACCCGAAGGAGAACCACCATGACCGACTACGCCGACGCGCGAGCCGTCGTTGTTGGCGGGTCCATCGGCGGCCTGACAGCTGCGCTCCTGCTTCGTGACCTTGGATTCACTGTTGAGGTATACGAACGCTCATCGACGACTCTCAGCGATCGCGGCAGCGGAATCGTGTTGCACTCGGCCACGGTGCGCTGGTTCACCGAACGGAGCGCCCAATCGCTGACTGGCCTGCAAACATCGAGCCGCTATGTGCAGTACGTGAACCGCGACGGCGAGGTCTACTACCGGGAGGAACGACCACACAGCTATACCGCGTGGGGGGTCTTTTACCGCGCTCTACTCTCCGATTTTGGTCTCGAGCATTATCACCTCGGTGAGTATGCGTCCGGATTCAGTCAGACCGATGAATCGGCCAGCGTTGGGTTCGTCAGTGGCCGAACAGTTTCGGCTGATCTGGTGGTCTTTGCCGACGGTATTACATCGACTGCGCGGCCTCGTTTCGATCCGGATGCCACGCTGCGCTATTCAGGGTATGTCGCTTGGCGGGGAACACATCCGCAGCATCTGTTGAGCGGGCCAACTCAAGCCGCATTGAGCGACGCGGTTACCTATGACGCCTTTGCCAACTCGCACGCCCTCGTGTATCCGATACCGGGCGAACATGGCACCGGCCCGCAACACCGACAGATGAATTACGTCTGGTATCGCAATGTGGCCGAAGGCCCAGACCTGAACGACTTGCTGCTGGACAAAAGGGGCACAACCGGACTGGTCTCGGTGCATCCCGGTCAGGTTCAGGACCGCTACATCGAAGAACTCAAACGTGCTGCCGTACAACGGCTATCACCCGCGGTCGCCGAAGTGGTGGTCGCCACCGAAATGCCTTATATCCAGGTTGTTTCCGACGTGAGGTCCGCGAGGATGGCCCAGGGCCGTGTCGCGCTCATCGGTGACGCAGCGTGTGGTGCACGCCCCCACGCGGCTGCGGGAACGGCAAAGGCCGCCGCGGACGCGTGGACCCTGGCCGGCGCACTCGCCGATGCCGACGGCGGTGTGGCTGCCGCACTGGCGCGCTGGGAGCCAGGCCAGCTCGAACTGAGCGAATCGCTGCTGCATCGGGTCATTAAGACTGGTGAGCGATATCAGGTCACCAACGATTGGGAACCTGGCGACCCCGAATTGAGATTCGGGCTCTACCAGCCAGGCCATTGAGAACAGAAAGCACTAGGAAAAGGAGAAGTCGATGACCCGCGATGAATTTCTGACCCGACAGCCGCTCTCGGGTGAGCTCGTCGCGGAGAACTTCGAAGGCTGGGAGGACTGGCTCAAAGCCGACTTCGCCGAGCATGCCTACGACGGGCACGTCGGCTCGAGGCTGCTCAGTCAGAATCCTCGTGTGCGAGTGTGGGAGATTCGGCTCCCGCCGGGAGAACGATGGCACGTGCACCGCCATGTGCTCGACTATTTCTGGACGGCCGTCACTGCGGGCCATAGCCGCCAACACACCTCCGACGGCACCACCCGTGACGTGAGCTACCAAGCCGGCCAGACCCGGCACCTCCACTTCGAGCCGGGCGAATATCTGCTGCACGATATCGAGAACATCGGAGACACGGAATTGGTCTTCACCACCGTGGAGCACCTCGACAGCGAAAACACGCCCCTCCCTCTCTGAAGAGAAGCTGCGGCGGCCATCTGGGCCAAGGAAGCCATGGGGCCGTGAGCAGCCCGGCACGCGATCTCTAAGCTAAGTCGTCGACGCCTGCGCCGCCGACCAGCTGGGCGGCCGCTTCTCGATGAAGGCCTGGACGCCCTCGAGCGCGCTTGGATCCATCATGTTGCAGGCCATCGTTGCGCCTGCGTCCTCATAGGCGGACTCGATGCCGACTTCGATCTGGCGGTAGAACAGTGCCTTCCCGATGGCGACGGCGACACCTGGTTTCGCGACAATGCTCGCGACCAGCGCCTCGACCTCGTCGTCCAGCGCCCCTGGCGCCGCCACGCTGTTGACCAGCCCTAACACGCGGGCCTGCTCAGCAGAGACGAATTCGCCGGTGACGAGCATCTCGAAGGCGGCTTTGCGTGGCACATTGCGCGACAGCGCCACTCCCGGGGTCGCGCAGAAGAGCCCGACGTTGACGCCGCTGACCGCGAAGCGCGCGTCGTGGCTGGCCACCGCGAGGTCGCACATCGCGACGAGCTGGCAGCCCGCAGCAGTCGCGAGACCATGCACACGCGCGATCACCGGCACCGGCAAGCGCTGGATCGCAAGCATCACGGCTGTGCACTGCGCGAACAGGCGCTGGTAGTACTCGAGCGAAGGTTCGGCCCGCATTTCCTTCAGGTCGTGGCCGGCGCAGAAGGCCTTGCCGGACGCCCCGAGCACAAGGGCGCGCACCACCGGATCCTTGGCGACCGTGTCAATGGCCTCGCCGAGCGCCGCGAGCATGGTCACAGACAGCGCGTTGAATGCCTGCGGGCGGTTCAGCGTCAGCGTGACGACCCCACGATCATCGCGGTGTTGCAGCAGCAACGGTTCTTCCATCGCGTTGACCTCACTCGATTGCCGAGGCGCAGCTGGCGCTCGCCGCAGCTGGAACTTCTGGAACCCGCCAGCGGATGCTTCGGGACGCTAGCACCGACCGCGAGCGCTCGACAATCGCTGTCTCGTGTGGTGGCGAATTGCAGCCATGCGTGCGCTGACGGGTTGATTAGCCGGCCAACCCAGTCAGGAGCGCGTCGACGAGCTGAGCGATGCCGTGTTCGTCGATGGGCTGGCGGGTGAGCAGTGCCCGGAAGTGCAGCGGTGCGATGACGAGTTCTAGGGCCGTGGCCGCGTCGAGGTCGGTTGGAACTTCGCCTCGGTCCTTGGCGCGGGCGATCATCGCGCTGGCGAGGTCGAGCCGCGACTTCCAGAACTGGGCGCGTCCGGCGGCCAGGGTGTCGTCGTCGCCGGCAACGGCCATCGACCTGGCCAGCGTCCGGCCCAACGGCGAGTCGAGGTAGGCGGTGACCGCGGTCGCGAAGGCGATCAAGTCGCCCCGCAGAGTCCCGGTGTTGGGGATCGGGAGCTTGGCCTCGCTGTAGTCCAGCAATGCGTCGAGCACGAGGTGCTCCTTAGTGGTCCACCGCCGGTAGATCGACGTTTCGTGCACCTCGGCCTGCCGGGCGATGTCATTGATGCTGACCGCGTCGGCACCGTGCTCGGCCACCGCGTGCAGCGTCGCCTTCAAGACCGCCTCGCGCACCCGGGCCGACCGGCCGCCGGTCCGGCGCCGAACCGCTGGTTCGCTCATGGGCCTCATCCTAACGCAGGTTTCTTGCTTTAGAACGCAGTCGGTGTTACCGTCGCTTAACGCAGTATTACTGCATTAACCGCAGAGTGCGAAGGAGCTCGCGATGTCCTTTCAGTGGCCGGTCGACGCCGAGGATCTGTTCGGCGAGCGGTATCCCCAAATGGTCAACACCGGGTTACCCGCCCCAGACGTGGACGCGGTGCGCGCCGCGATCACCCAGATGTGGACCGATGCGCTTGGCGGCTGGGTGTATGAGTGGTCGGCGCTGGCCGCCCGCTACGCCGGTGCAGGTTCGCATCAACTTGCCGCGCTGGCCTACGGGTGGGCGAAGTTCCCGACCCTGGCCGACGACTCCAAGCGCGGGGCCCTACAGAAGCAGCTCGAGCAGTATCTGCTTGCCGCACCGGATTTCGGGGTGGACTTCCAGCGGCGCGTACTTGTCGTGCCGTATCGGGGTGCCAGCACCCCGGTGCCGGTGCACATCTTCGCCGCACCCGACCTGCCCGCGGATGCGCCGGTTCTGCTGGCATCCGGTGGGGTGGACAGCTGGAAGATGGACATGCACAGCATTTTCGTGCTGGCGGCGGCGACGGCCGGAGTCCGGGTGGTGGCATTCGACATCGCCGGCACCGGCGAATCGGCTGTGCCGATGACCCCCGACGGCGGCGCGGAGATCGTGCGCGGCCTGATCGTCGAAGCCCGGACGCTGGGCAACGGCATCGTGATCCATCTGGGGATCTCGATGGGTGGGTACTACTCGGCTCGTTCGGGTCTAGCCGGCGAGGTGGACGGCGCGATCGTCTTTGGCGGACCGGTCGAAGACGCGTTCAACCGGGATATCTCGATGGTGCAGTTCGGCATGGACGGCATCGTCGGCAACGCGCTGGGGTTCGACCAGCGCCCCAGCGCCGAGGAACTGGCCGCGACGTTCGGCGCCTTCTCGCTACGTCCGCTGCTCGATCAGGACACCAACACCCCGATGCTGGTGGTCAACGGCGCCGACGACGTTCATGTCCCTCAGCACGACACCCTGGTCTTCGAGGGTCGCCGCGACACCGAGGTCCACCTCATCCCCGATACCGGGCACTGCGCGACCACGAAACTGCCCGAAGCGATCGGCCTGATGTTCAGCTGGCTGCAACGCACGCTGGATCGCTGCCCGATCGTGTCCGGGCAGTAGGACGAAGCACCCCCGGCGATCAACCGGGGGTGCTTCGTTTAGTGCGGTTCTAGTGCGCGTGGCCGTGGTGATGCCCGTGACCACACGCACCCCCAGGGCGCGGAGCCGCCGGCAGAAGTTTCGCCAGCAACGGAATAGCCGCGGGCGATGCGGGGGTTGCAGTGCCAATGACCTCACCAGACACCGCCACAAGCAACCTCGGCCGATTCGGCTTCTTCGGAATGGGCGCCACCCCCGAGCAGGCCCACGAAATCGAACGGCTAGGCTACGGCACGATTTGGATCGGCGGTTCGCCGCCGGCCGAATTATCGTTCGTTGAGCCACTTTTGGAGTCGACAACCGCGTTGAAGGTGGCCACCGGCATCGTCAACATCTGGACGGCGGCGGCCAAGCCCGTCGCCGAATCGTTCCACCGCATCAACACCGCCTACCCGGGGCGTTTCCTGCTGGGTCTCGGGGTCGGCCACCCCGAGGCGCAGGCGCAGTACCGCAAGCCCTACGACGCGCTGGCGTCATACCTCGACGAGCTCGACGACTACGGCGTACCCGCCGATCAACGTGTGCTTGCCGCGCTCGGTCCGCGAGTGCTGAAGCTGTCGGCCGAACGCTCCGCCGGGGCGCACCCGGCTAACGCGACCCCGAAACACGCCGCATGGGCCCGCGGGATCATCGGGCCGAATGCGCTGCTGGCGCCCGTGCACAATGTGGTGCTGAGTGCGGACGCCGCACAGGCGCGCGCGATCGCGCGCACGGCGCTGGACCGTTACTTCCGCCTGACGAACTATGTGAGCAATTGGAAGCGGCTGGGTTTCACCGACGCCGACGTCACCCGGCCCGGCAGCGACAAGCTCATCGACGCCGTCGTCGCCCACGGCACAGCCGACGACATCGCCAAGCAATTAGGCGAGTATCTCAGCGCCGGCGCCAACCACGTCGCGATCCTTGTATACGGCGGGCCGGACAAGTTGTTGCCGACACTGTCGGAACTCGCTGGGCCGCTTGGCCTATCACGTTAACGAAATCACCCCCGGCCCAATCGGACCGGGGGTGCTTCGTACAGCGCTACCTAGTGGTGGTGATGACCGTGGCCGTGCTCTGCTTCCTCGGCCGGCTTCTCGACGATCGCGGTCTCGGTGGTGAGCACCATCCTGGCTACCGACGCCGCGTTCAGCACCGCCGACCGGGTGACCTTCACCGGGTCGATGACACCGTCAGCAACCAAGTCGCCGTATTTCAGGGTGGCCGCGTTCAGGCCGTGCCCGGCGGGCAGCTCACGGACCTTGCTGACCGCAACCGCACCGTCCAGCCCGGCGTTGGCGGCGATCCAGTACAGCGGAGCACTGAGAGCCTCGGCGAACACATCGACGCCCGTGGCCTCGTCGCCTTTCAGCGACTTACCCAGCTTCTCCAACACCTTGCCGGCCTGGATGAGCGCCGATCCGCCGCCCGTGACGATGCCCTCCTCGACAGCCGCCTTGGCGGCCGCAACAGCATCCTCGACGCTTTCCTTGCGCTCCTTCAGCGCCGTCTCGGTGGCAGCCCCGACCTTGATGACGGCCACTCCACCGGCCAGCTTGGCCACCCGCTCCTGCAGCTTCTCGCGATCCCATTCCGAGTCGGTGTTCTCGATCTCGGCGCGCAGTTGCTTGACGCGCTTGGCGACCGCATCTGCCGAGCCGCCGCCCTCGACGATGATGGTGTCGTCCTTGCTGACCACCACGCGCCGGGCCGAGCCCAGCACATCGATGCCCACCTCGCGCAGGACCAGACCGGCATCGGGATTGACGACCTGGCCGCCCGTCACGATCGCCAGGTCTTCGAGGAAGGCCTTGCGCCGGTCGCCGAAGAACGGTGACTTGACCGCAACCGCCTTGAGCGTCTTGCGAATCGAGTTGACCACTAGTGTCGCCAGCGCCTCGCCCTCGATGTCCTCGGCGATGATCAGCAGAGGCTTGCCCGACTCGGCGACCTTCTCCAGCAGGGGCAGCAGGTCGGGCAGCGAGCTGATCTTCTCCTGGTGCAGCAGGATCACGGGGTCATCGAGCACGGCCTCCTGGGAGTCGAAGTCGGTCACGAAGTACGCCGACAGGAAGCCCTTGTCGAAGCCGACGCCCTCGGTGAACTCCAGCTCGGTGTTGAGCGTCGAAGATTCTTCGACGCTGACCACGCCGTCGGTGCCGACCTTGCTCATCGCCTCGCCGACCAGGTCACCGATCACCTCGTCGCGCGAGGAGACGGTTGCGATCTGCGCGATGCCTTTTTTGCCGGACACCGGGATGGCCGCCGCCAGCAGCGCCTCGGACACCGCGTCGGCGGCCTTGCTGATACCGGAGCCCAGCGAGATCGGGTTGGTGCCCGCGGCCACCTGGCGCAGGCCGCTCTTGATCAGTGCCTGCGCCAGCACGGTCGCGGTGGTGGTGCCGTCACCGGCGACGTCGTTGGTCTTGGTGGCCACCGACTTCACCAGCTGGGCGCCCAGGTTCTCGAACGGGTCTTCCAGGTCGATCTCGCGCGCGACGGTGACGCCGTCATTGGTGACCGTGGGCCCGCCGAATGCCTTGGCCAGCACCACATGCCGGCCGCGCGGCCCCAGCGTCACCCGTACCGCAGCGGCGAGCTTGTTCACGCCCGCCTCGATGCCACGGCGCGCGGTTTCGTCGTACTCAATAAGCTTGCTCATCAGGCTCCTTCCACCCGGCGACGATGCAGGCCGACGCAGCGGCATGCTGAGGAGCCGGGTAATTCAACTCCAGTACGCATGCCGCCCCGGAAATCACCCGTGCTTGCGCACGGGGATCGCCGGGGCGGAACACGGTTGTTTACTTGGAAACGACGGCCAGCACGTCGCGTGCCGACAGGATCAAGTACTCCTCGCCGTTGTACTTGATTTCGGTGCCGCCGTACTTGCTGTAGATGACGGTGTCACCCTCCGACACGTCCAGCGGGATCCGCTTTTCGCCGTCCTCGTCCCAGCGGCCGGGGCCGACTGCGACGACGGTGCCTTCTTGCGGCTTCTCCTTGGCGGTGTCAGGAATAACCAGACCGGACGCGGTCGTGGTCTCGGCCTCGTTGGCCTGCACGAGAATCTTGTCCTCGAGTGGCTTGATCTTCACCTTCGCCACGATTGGAGCCCTCCACTAATTAGATCGGGTCCGGGGCATCCGCCCCGGACATGTGTAGATCCCGGGTCCGGGGCATTCGCCCCGGCCGGAGTTGGCGGTCGGTCCGGGGCTCGCCCCGAACCGTCCGAATTATCAGGTGATTCGGCATTCGCCCGTACCCTCGCGCCGTCGTCGCGGGTGCCGACACAGGGGCCGGCCGATTGCCACCTAGCACTCTATACATGCGAGTGCTAGCACTCAAGGCCACCCCGCTGCTTCCCGCACATTTACGCTCAGAGCTCAGCTCACCTGGCCTTTTACCACCGGCAGGCCCGGATCGGTGGCCGCATCCAGCGCCGAGGGTGGCGCGCCCGCCGCCACCAGATGCGCGGCGAACGACGCGATCATGCCCCCGTTGTCGGTGCACAGCCGGGGTTTGGGGATCCGCAGCGTCAGCCCGGCCGCCGCGCAGCGCGCGGTGGCCAACTCCCGCAGCCGCGAGTTGGCGGCCACTCCGCCGGCGATCAGCAGGGTCGCGACGCCGAGCCCGGTCGCCGCCCGCACCGCCTTCCTGGTCAGCACGTCGGCCACGGCTTCCTGGAACCCGGCGGCGATATCGGCCTGGACCGCGTCGGGGTTGCTCTCCACGTACCGCGCGACCGCGGTCTTGAGCCCCGAGAAGCTGAACGCGCAGGGGTCGTCGGCCGGGCCCGTCATGCCGCGCGGGAAGGCGATGGCGCCGGAATCGCCGGTGCGGGCCAGGTCGTCGAGCACCTTGCCGCCCGGATAGCCCAACCCGAGCAGCCGGGCCACCTTGTCGTAGGCCTCACCGGCGGCGTCGTCGACGGTGCTGCCCAGCTCGATGATCGGCTCGCCGAGCGAACGCACCTGCAACAGGTGGGTGTGGCCGCCGGACACCAGCAGCGCCACGCACTCGGGCAGCGGTCCGTGTTCATAGACGTCGGCGGCCAGGTGCCCGCCCAGGTGGTTCACGGCGTAGAACGGCACCCCCCACGCGGCCGAATACGCCTTGGCCGCAGCCGTTCCCACCAGCAAGGCGCCGGCCAGTCCGGGCCCGACGGTGGCGGCGACGATGTCGGGCTTCGTCAGGCCGGCGACCGCCAGCGCGCGGCGCATGGTGGGACCGAGCGCCTCCAGGTGCGCCCGGGAGGCGATCTCGGGGACCACGCCGCCGAACCGGACATGCTCGTCGACGCTGGATGCCACCTCGTCGGCCAGCAACGTCACGGTGCCATCGGCGGCGAGCCGCGCGATGCCGACTCCCGTTTCGTCGCAGGAGGTTTCGATGGCGAGCAGCGTGGTCACAGTGCTTCCCGCCGCATCGTGTATGCGTCGGCGCCGCTGATCCGGTAGTAGCGCCGGCGCAGGCCGATCTGCTCAAATCCCACGCTGCGATAGAGCGCGATGGCTGCCTCGTTGTCGGTTCGGACCTCCAGGTAGACGACGCCGCCGTCGGCGAAATCCAGCAGGTCGTCCAGCAATCGGCGGCCGATGCCCCGTCCCTGGTATTCGCGGTCGACGCCGATGGTGTGCACCTCGTACTCGAACGGCGGCGTGCGACCCAACCGGGAGATACCGGCGTAACCGACCAACATGCTTGCGGTGCGCGCGCCCACGTAATGGTTGTGGGCGCTGGCCAATTCGCGGTTGAACGCCACCGCCGGCCACGGGTCGTCGCCGTCGAACAGCTGCGCCTCCAGCTCGGCGCACCTTTCGGCGTCGCGGCGTGTCAGCGCGCCGATCGTGACCGGCTCGAGGGCGGTCATCGGTGCGCCGCCAGGGGCTGGGCGTCGGGCCGCCGCAGATACAGCGCGACCAGCGGCAGCGGGGGCTGCGACCAGTCGGGCACCGCGGCGACCAGGCCGGCCGGTGTCGGGTAGGCCGGCTCGCAGCGCGGCAGGTCGAACAGCGCCGCGTGCTCGGGCGAGCCCGCCACCGCCCGCGCGGGTCCGGGGTCGACGTCGCCCGGCGCGCTGACCGACGGACCGTGCCTGCGGAGCCCTTCGTGGTAGCGGGCCCAGTAGACCTCCCGCCGGCGGGCGTCGGTGACCACCAGGGTGTCGCCGCTGGTTTGCGCACCGATGGCGTCCAGGCTGCACACGCCGTGCACCGGAATGTCGAGGGCATGCCCGTAGGCGGCGGCCGACGCCATGCCCACCCGCAGACCGGTGAACGGGCCGGGACCACAGCCCACCACCACGGCGTCGAGGTCGGCCATCGTCAGCTGAGCGTCGGCGAGGGCGGCCAGCACGTTGGGGGTGAGCCGTTCGGCGTGGGCGCGGGCGTCGACGGTGACCCGCTCGGCCAGGACGGCGCACTGGGGACCGTCGAGGGCCACGATGCCCGCCGTCACCGCGGGGGTGGCGGTGTCGATGGCCAGGATGGTGTTTATCGGCACCGCTCTCCCCCTCGCCGCTTCGCGGCTGGGAGGTGCCCCCACCTCATCGCTGCGCTCTGCATCGTCGCCGGTGCGGCTCATGAGTGGCTCCACCGCCAGGTGGCGATTCGCACATCGGAGCGGCTGATCCGCTCCAGCCGGACGTCGAGGTGCCGCTCGGCGAGGCGCTCCGCGAGGCCCTCGCCCCACTCCACCACGACGACCGCGTCGTCCAGATCGCTGTCGAGGTCCAGCGAGTCGAGCTCACCCAGCAGGGCGCCCCGACGATCCGAGTGGTCCAGCAGTCGGTACATGTCGACGTGAATCATCGCCGGCGCGCCGGGCCGCCGCGACGGATGCACCCGCGCCAGCACGTACGACGGTGACGTGACCGGGCCCTCGACGTCCATCGCCGCGGCAATGCCCTTGGCCAGCACGGTCTTTCCCGCACCGAGCGGACCGGAGAGCACCACCACGTCGCCGGCGCGCAGCTGCTCGCCCAGCCGGGAGCCCAGCGCGACGGTGTCCTCGACGCGCTCGCAAGTGGCCGTGCCCCGGTCAGCCACGGCGCCGGAACCGATCCCGTAATTGCCAGTACCGCAAGGACATTAAACCTGGAACGGCCCGGTTGACGAGCCGGACCAACCCGTCGTTGATGGCATCGGGCTTGTCCAGCAGGGCCAGGTGGCTGGCCCCGGTGACGATGACCAACTCGGACGACGGCAGCGAGGCCGCCATCTTCCGTGAGTACTCGTCCGGCGTGAGCAGGTCATGATCACCGCACGCGATCAGGGTCGGGATCCGCAGCAGCGTCCACAGCCCGGCGGTTTCGTCGTGGTTTTCCAGGGCATCCAGGAAGCCCACCAGGGTGGCGATCGGGGTGTCGTTCATCATCCGCTGGGAGAAGGCGTCCAGGCTTCGGCTGACCTGCAGGTCGCTGAAGGACGCGGCCCGCAACACCGGGCCGATCAATGACCGGGACACGTTGCGGCCGCGGTGTATCAGCCTGGGGGCCGACCGGGCGGTGAACCGGATTGCTTCCAGCGCAGGATTTTTCAGGATCTCGCCCAGCGGCGACCTCGTCACTCCTTCGGCGGCCGACGAAATCACCGCCGCACCGACGATCCGGCGCCCGTACTGCTCGGGGAACTGCCGGGCGTGCGACAACACCGTCATGCCGCCCATCGAATGGCCGACCAACACGATCACCCCGCGCGGCGCGATCACCTTCAGCACGCTTTCCAGGTCCTGGCCGAGTTGGGTCAGCGTGTAGGTCTCGGGCGCACCTTCGCCCGAGCGCCCGTGTCCGCGCTGGTCGTAGAAGACCATCCGGATGCCCGCACCCAATCGCCGCGGCAGCCGGGTCCGCTGGAAGTGAAATGCGCCCATGCGCAGGCAGAATCCGTGCACGAAGACCATCGTGACCGACGCGTCCTCCGGACCGGCCTCGCGGACCGCCAACGGCACCCCGTCGGGCGTGGTCACCACGTAGCTGCGGTCGTCTTCGATCGTCTCGAAATCCTCATCGGCATACGGGTCTTCGAGAGTGGTGGCGCGTTGCGTCATCGACCGGCGCACCGAGGCCCCGACGATGGTCGCGACCGCGGTCAACCCCGCGCCTCCCGCAAGCCAAGCCCTCCCCCAATGGCGCCTGCGAGTTTGCTTATCGCTCAACGGTTTCGGCCTCGCGGTAGGTTCTGGTGATGCGCCCCCGCGGGCTGGTCACCACTTCGTAGTGGATGGTGCCGAGCAGATCGGCCCAATCCTGTGCGGTCGGTTCGCCCCGGCTGCCGGGCCCGAACAGGATCGCCTCGTCGCCTTCGGCCACATCGACCGGCCCGGGACCCAGGTCGACCAGGAATTGGTCCATGCAGATCCGCCCGACGCCGGCCCGCCTCGTGCCGTTGATCAGCACGTCCAGCCGCCCGCCCAGCGACCGGAACACGCCGTCGGCGTAGCCGATCGGCAGCAGCGCCAAAGTGGTGTCACGATCAGCGATCCAGGTGTGGCCATAGGAGACGCCCTCGCCGGCTTCAATCGACTTCACCAGCGCGACGGTGCATTTCACCGTCATCGCCGGCACCAGCCCCATGTCGCCCAGCTTGGGCACCGGGGACAGTCCGTACACCGCGATGCCGGGCCGGACCATGTCGAAGGCCAGTTCGGGACGCGTCATCGTGGCCGACGAATTCGACAGGTGCGCAAGCTCGAACCGCACCGCCTGGTCGCGCGCCTGGGCCAACATGTCGCTGAACCGTTGGGCCTGAACATCATTGATGTGATCTTCCGGTTTGTCGGCGTACACCAGGTGCGACATCAGCGCGCGCACCCGGATGGCGTCCTCTGCGATGGCCGCACGCAGTGCGGTCAGCATGGCCGGGTAGTGCGCCGGGGCGACGCCGTTGCGGTTCAGCCCGGTGTCGACCTTGACGGTCACCGTCGCCGTCCGGCCCGTCCGGCGCACCGCGTCCAGCAGCTCGTCCAGCTGGCGAACGGAGGACACGGCGATCTCCACGTCGCCCACCAGCGCGGGCCCGAAGTCGATGCCGGGCGGGTGCAGCCATGCCAGCACCGGCGCGGTGATGCCGTCGGCGCGCAGCGCAAGCGCCTCGTCGACGGTGGCGACACCCAGCTCGGCGGCTCCGGCGGCCAGCGCGGCGCGGGCGGCGCGGGTGGCCCCGTGGCCGTAGCCGTCGGCCTTGACGACGGCCATCACCTGCGCGCGCCCGGCGTGCTCGCGCAGCACCCGCACGTTGTGCTCAATGGCCCCCAGGTCCACCACGGCCTCGGCGAGGACGCCCGGCGTCAGGGATATCGGCGTAACGGCCACGGCCGCCATTGTCCCAGAATGGGCCCGCCGAGCCCTATTCGAGGCGGTCAGTGAGCGAAATGCTGGGCGGCGTAGTGCCCGCCGGGCTTGAGCTTGTCCAGTGACCGCAGTGCCGTGGTGGCGTCGTCGTGCAGCGCTCGGGCCAGGTCGGCGGAGAGCCCTTCGCGCACCACCACGCGCAACACCGATACGTCGGTGGCGTTGTCGGGCATGGTGTAGGCGGGCACCTGCCAGCCGAAGCCCCGAAGCTCGTGGGAGACGTCGAACTCGGTGTATCCCCGGTCCTTGGCGAGCCGGAAGGCGACCACCGGGATCGCCGAGCCGTCCGAGATCAGCTCGCAGTGGTCACTGACGCGCAGCTGCTCACCGAGCCACCGCGCGGTCTGCGACAACGACTGCATGACCTTGGTGTATCCGTCGCGGCCCAGTCGCAGGAAGTTGTAGTACTGGCCGATCACCTGGTTGCCGGCGCGGGAGAAGTTCAGCGTGAACGTCGGCATGTCGCCACCCAGGTAGTTGACCCGGAACACCAGGTCCTCGGGCAGATACTCCTTGCTGCGCCAGACGACGAACCCGATACCGGGGTAGGTCAGTCCGTACTTGTGACCGCTGACGTTGATCGACACCACCCGCGGCAGCCGGAAGTCCCACTTCAGCTCCGGGTGCAGGAAGGGCACCACGAAGCCCCCGCTGGCGGCGTCGACGTGCACCGGAACGTCCACACCCCCGCCGGCGGCGAGTTTGTCCAGCGCCGCGCAGATCTCGGCGATCGGCTCGAGTTCGCCGGTATAGGTCGTGCCCAGGATCCCCACCACACCGATGGTGTCCTCGTCGACGGCGTCGATGACCTGCTCGGGAGTGATGACGTAGCGCCCCTCCTCCATCGGCAGATAGCGCGGTTCGACATCGAAGTAGCGACAGAACTTCTCCCACACCACCTGGACGTTGGACCCCATGACAAGATTGGGGGTGCGACCCTTCCAGTCTTTACCGACCTTTGCCCGCCAGCGCCATTTCAGGGCCAAGCCGCCGAGCATGACCGCCTCGCTGGAGCCGATGGTCGACGCCCCGATGGCGCTGGACGGATCGTCATCACGCAGGTGATCGGCGTGGAAGAGGTCGGCGACCATGCAGACGCAGCGCTGCTCGATGGACGCGGTGATCGGGTATTCGTCCTTGTCGATCAAGTTCTTGTCGAACGTCTCGGCCATCAACTTCTCGGCCTCGGGATCCATCCAGGTGGTGACGAAGGTGGCCAGGTTCAGCCGCGAACTGCCGTCGAGCATCAGCTCGTCGTGGATGAAGCGGTAGGCGGCCTCCGGGTCCATACACTCTTCGGGCAGCCGCAACGCCGGCACCGGGGTGGTGAACAGGCGGCCGGTGTAGGCGGGGGTGATTGTGGGCGCGGGCAGGGATGGACGTTGAGGCACCACGTGATCCTTTCGTACGGCTATAACTCGGCCAGGGCGGCCCTGATGTGCGGGACGATCCGCGACGCCGACGTCGGCGCCTCACCGGGCCCCGGGTCGGCGGCCGACAGCGCCGCCGCGCGGGCGTGCACGAAGGCCGCGGCCGCCGCCGCTTCGGCTGCCGGCAGACCCGCCGCCAGCAGCGCGCCGATCATCCCGGACAGCACGTCGCCGGAGCCAGCGGTGGCTGCCCAGGACTGCCCGGCGGGATTCAGGTAGACGGGGCCGCCGGGGTCGGCGATGACGGTGACGTTCCCCTTGAGCAGCACGGTGGCGCCCAACGCGTCGGCCAGCTTGCGCACCGCGCCGACGCGGTCGTCCCCAGGCGGGGCCCCGGCCAGCCGAGCGAATTCACCGGCGTGCGGGGTCAGCACGGTCGGGGCGTCGCGGTTGGCCACCAGCTCGGGGTGCGCCGCCAGAATCGTCAGCCCGTCGGCGTCGACCAGCACCGGCAGGTCGGTGTCCAGCGCGAACCACAACGCCGCGGCCCCGGCGTCGTCGGTGCCCAAGCCCGGCCCGACGACCCAGGCCTGCACCCGCCCGGCCGCCGCCGGGGTGGGCGACGCGATCACCTCGGGCCACTGCGCGAGCACCTGTCGGTGCGCGCTGCCGACATAGCGGACCATGCCGGAGTGGGTCGCGACGGCGGCGCCGGTGCACAGCACGGCGGCGCCCGGGTAGGTCGACGAGCCGGCCATCACCCCGGTGACGCCCTGGGTGTACTTGTCGTCGTGCGGACCCGGCACCGGCCAGCGCGCGGCCACGTCGGCGGGCTCGAAGCCCAGCGCCGCCACGTCCGGGGGACCCGGCAGGTCGAGCCCGATGTCGATGAGCCTGACGCGGCCGCAGTCGGCAAGCGCGTGCACGGGTTTAAGCCCGCCGAAGGTGACGGTCAGCGCGGCGTGCACCGCGGGACCGGTGATCGCGCCGGTCATCACGTCGATGCCGCTGGGGCTGTCGACGGCGACCACCGGGATGGCGTTGGCGCCCGGCCTGGCCAAGCCGGCGAACACCTCGGCCGCCGCGGGGCGCAGCGGCCCCGAGCCGGAGATGCCCACCACTCCGTCGATGACGAGATCTGTTGTCGCCGAGACACTTTCCGTGCCTTCTAAGACACGCCCACCAGCCTTCTTAAACGCCGCCAGCGCCGCGCGGTGGGCGCGCTCCGGATTGAGTAGCACCGCGTCGGCGGCCGCGCCGCGACGGCGCACGAAGGTCGCGGCCCACAGCGCGTCGCCGCCGTTGTCGCCGGAGCCGACGACCGCGCACACCCGGCGGCCGGCAACCCCGCCCGTGCGGGCGGTCAGCTCACCGATGATCTCGGTGGCCAGCCCGAAGGCCGCGCGTCTCATCAGGGCGCCGTCGGGCAGGCTGGCCAGCAGCGGCGCCTCGGCATCCCGGATCGCGTCCACTGAGTAGTAATGCCGCACCGACGCCAGCATTCCATGGCCGCCTGCGGGGCGTACAGCTAGCCGTGGGCGCGGTGCTCGGCGGGGTCGAATGCCCGTGTCATCCATTGACTCATCGCGGCGGCCAGCGCAGCACGATTCTCCCGCTTGATGATGCCGTGTCCGTCATCGCTGAAGAGCAGGTAACGCACATCGCGACCGGCCTTGCGCAACGCGTCGACGATCTGCTCCGATTCGCTGACCGGCACATTGGTGTCATTGGCCCCGTGCACCACCAACAATGGCGCCACCAACGCATCGACTCGCCGCAGCGGTGACAATTGCTCGAGCAATTCGCGGTCGCCGACCGGATGGCCGTACTCCGGATACGCTGAGTCGGCGATCCACGGTTCGGTGTTGCGATAGAACGTGTTCAGGTCGCTCATCCCGCAAATGCTGACGCCCGCCGCGAACAGGTCCGGATAAAACGTCAGCGCCGCCATCGTCAGGTAGCCGCCGTACGACCAGCCCGCGCAGGCGATGCAGCGTGGGTCGGCGAGGCCGTTGTCCACGAGGAAGCGCACGCAGTCGGCGACGTCATCGATCGCGGCGAACCGTTTTTCCTTGTCGTCGGCGTGCACGAATGTCCGCCCAAAACCGCCGGAGCCGCGGACATTCGGCGCCAGTACGCTGATCCCCTCGTCGACCAGCAGTGAGAAGATGTCGTAGTAACCGGGGCGAGCCTGGCCTTCCGGGCCGCCATGCAAGAACACCACCGCGCCGGCCGGTTCGCCGGCCGTCTTCGGCCGGTACAGCCATGCGTTCAGGCTCAGGCCGTCGCGGGCCGTGATCGTCTGTTGCGCCGCAAAGATGCTGGGGATCGCCGCACCGCGGCCGCCCTCGATGTCGATCGGTTCCCATTCACGGGAACGCGGGTCAACCAGCTCTACTGTTCGCGGCAACGCGGGCCCCTCGACGGTCATCGCGACCATCGAGCCACCCGCGGTGATGGACAGCTCGCTCGCGACGGGCCCGGGCAGCGGAATCGGCGCGGCCAGCGTGTAGTCAGTGTATTCGAGGATCTGTAATTCGCTGCGGCCCTGCATGTTCCACAGCAATGCGACGGTAGACAGGTCGTCACTGATGGCGAATTCGGCGAGACCGCAGTCCGGCCGCTCGGCCACCACGAAATAGCTGACACCGTCCAGCGTGACGGTCACTTCCAGCAAGCGGAAATGCTCACAACCATTTTCGCTGCGGATCAGCGCCCGCACGTATCCGTCAGCGCCGGTGCCCGGATAGTACAGCTTCGTCTGCTCGCCGGTGAGTCCGTAGCGGAGGCGGCGGGGTTGGTGGTCGTCGAGGATGATCCCGTCGGCGGTCGTGGAGCCGGGATCGGACGGCAGTAAGGCGATTTCGGTCTCTCCGAACAGCATGATCATTTCGTGGTAGCCGCGCGGCCCCACCCGAATCAGTGACGCCCCGGCCCAGGAGTCGACCAGCCGGCCGCCGGATCGACGGTCCAGCACGGTGTGACGACCGTCGGCCGGATCGATCAGGCAAGACCGCCCAACCCCGTCCTCACCGGTCAGGATTGCCGCCACCAGGGTGCCGTCCCACGCGATCAGCTCGGCGGTCCCAGCCTCTTCGTCGTCGATGCGCCAGGCCATTCGATCATCGGGATCGGTGGTGACGACCCAGATTTGGCCGCGAGATCCGCTCCCGTCGAGCGTCACCCCACACGCCAGCCACTGGCCGTCCGGGGAGTGGATGATGCGAGAGACCGGGCCCTCAACCGGGAGCTCCACATCCCGCGAAGAGCTGGCCCGCCAACCGCGCAAAAAGCGCTGCACCGCGCGGGGATAGCCGCCGTCGTCGACGATGTGGGCGAACGCGGTTGCGTCCGGGGACAGTGACGCGCCGTAGACCTCACGCACCTGCCGCCCCATTGCCTCAGGCTTCCATGCTCTGCAGCCACAGCTCGAGCACCGCCAGCTGCCAGAGCGCGTTGGAGCCCAGCGTGGTCCGTGTCCGGTTCGGCTCGGCCAGTAGGCCTTTGACGACGTCGGCGCGATACAGCCCGCGGCTGCGGGCGGCATCGTTGGTCAGCGCGTCGCGCGCCATGTCGAGCACCTCGCCGTGCAGATGGCGGATGCCCGGGACCAGGAAGTGGCCCTTGCTGCGGTCGATCACCTCGGCCGGCAGCAGCGCCCGCGACGCGTCCTTGAGCACACCCTTGCCACCGGAGGCCAGCTTCAGCTCTGGCGGGCAGGCGGCCGCCAGCTGCACGAAGTCGTGGTCGAGGAACGGCACGCGCGCCTCCAGCCCCCACGCCATCGTCATCGTGTCGACGCGTTTGACCGGGTCGTCGACCAGCATCACCTGGGTGTCCAGCCGCAGCGCCGCGTCCAACGCGGAATCGGCACCGGGCGCCCCCTGATGGGCAGCGGCGAACTCGCGGCTCACGTCGGCGTCAATCCCGTACTCGGGGGCGAAGATTGACAGCACGTCGTCGTGGCTGCGGTCGAAGAACACCTTGGCGTAGGCCTCGGTGGTCTGTTCGCGGGCGATGTTGGCCAGCGGCGGGTACCAGGAGTAGCCGGCCAGGATCTCGTCGGCGCCCTGGCCGGACTGCACCACCTTCACCGACTTGCTCACCTGTTCCGAGAGCAGGTAGAAGGCCACGCAGTCGTGGCTGACCATCGGTTCGCTCATGGCGGCAATACTTTTCGGCACCGCGGCCGTCAGCCGCGAGGCGTCGATGTGGATCTTGTGGTGGTCGGTGTCGAAGGTGTTGGCGATGAGGTCGGAGTAGAAGTACTCGTCGCCGGATTCGCCGTCGGAGGACTCGAAACCGATGCTGAACGTGGCCAATCCGTGCTGGCCTTGCTCCGCGAGCAGGGCCACCACGATCGAGGAATCGATGCCGCCCGACAGCAGCACGCCGACGGGCACGTCGGCGACCATCCGGCGTTTCACGGCGGTCCGCAGCGCCTCCATCAACGCCGCCCCCCAGTCGTCGGCCGACCATGACGCCGTGGCGGGATCGCGGCCGAATTCCGGTGCCCAGTAAAGGGTGTCGGCGTGCGAACCGTCGGGCGCGATTACCCGCACGGTCGCGGGCGGCAGCTTGCGGATCCCGCGGTAGATCGTGTGCGGCGCCGGCACCACGGAGTGGAAACTCATGTAGTGGTGCAGCGCCTCGCGATCCAGTTCGGTATCCACGCCGCCGGCATCGAGCAGCGCGCGCACCGTGGAGGCGAACCGCAGCCGGCCCGGCGACGCGGCGAGGTAAAGCGGCTTGATGCCCAGTCGGTCGCGCGCCAGCGTCACCACACCGCTGTCACGGTCGGCGATGGCAAACGCGAACATCCCCTTGAACTCCTCCACACAGCGCGCGCCCCATTTGTGGAACGCCTTGATCACGACCTCACTGTCGGCGGTCGAGAAGAAGCGGTACCCGTCGTCGTGGAGTTTCGCGCGCAGCTCCTGGTAGTTGTAGATGCATCCGTTGAACACCAGGGTCAGCCCGAGATCGGCGTCGACCATCGGCTGGCCGCCGCGGGCGGACAGATCGATGATCGACAGCCGCCGGTGCCCGAGGGCTACGGGTCCGTGCGCCACCACCCCGTCGGCGTCGGGTCCGCGCGACGTCATGGCGCCGGTCATCCGGGCGACCGCACCGACATCCGCCGCATGCCCGTCCCAGCGGATCTCACCGCAGATACCGCACATGTCAGCCCCCCTCGTTGATCCGGTCATGGGGGCCGGTGAGAATCCAGGTGCCCTTACTGCCCCCGCCGGACGACGAGTTGACGATCCGCGAGCCGCGGCTGGCGACCCGCGTCAACGCCGCGGGCATCACGTGCGCCGACACCGAACCGCCGTCGCCGGCCCGGAGATGGACGAACGCGCGCAGGTCGACGTGGTGCGGGTACAAGCCGTCACCGTCGAAGGTGGGATGGGTGGACAGGGCGACCGCCTCCTGGGCGATGAACCGCTCCGGTTGGGTTTCCAGCTCTCGTCGGCGTGCGGCCAAAGCGGCATCGGAAGCTTCCGGGCCGATCAGCACGCCGGTACCGCCCAATCCGTCAATGGGTTTCACCACCATATCGCCGAGGTGGGCGAGCACGAAGTCGCGCTGCTGACGCTCCGCGCAGACCCAGGTCGGAACCTGGGCCAGCTTGGGCCGTTCGCCGAGGTAGTACTCGATCATGGCCGGGACGTAGGCGTATATCGCCTTGTCGTCGGCCACCCCGTTCGCCAGCGCATTGGCGATCGTGAGATTGCCCTCGGAGATCGCGCCGAGCAGCCCCGGCCGCAACGGCGCCCCGTCGTGTCCGGCCGAGGACAGCAGCATGTCCTCGTCCATCCGCGCGTAGACGACGTCGACGCGACGGACGTTGGAGCCGATGTGTTGCACCAGCTTTCCCTCGCGCACCGATAGGTCCGAGGGCGCCACCACCGCGACGCCCATTTCGTCGGCCAGGAAGACGTGTTCGAACCACGCGGAGTCTTCCCAGCCGGACGACAGCAACACCACCGTGGGGTCGCCGTCGGTGTGCGGCGGCGCGGCGGCGGACAACGTCTCGAGCAGCAGCTGCGGGGCCCGGTCGGCGTCCTGGATCACGGCCGGCGGTTGCAGCTCCGGCACGTGCTTGGCCAGCAGCCGGTCGATGGCGATGGCGTACCCGGCGCCCGACGGCACCCGCAGATTGTCTTCGAGGACCATCCATTGGCCGGGGCCGTCGCAGACAAGGTCCGTGCCGCTGATGTGCGCGCGCACCGTGTCGCCGGCCAGCCGGCCCGTCGAGCGGAAGCCGGGCGCCCGATCCAGCGCCTGCACACCGATGAGACCGTCGGCGACGATCGCTTGTTCCGAATAGACGTCCCGCAGGAATGCGTCCAGTGCCCGGGCCCGCTGGGCCAGGCCGTCCGACAGCGTCGCCCACTCGTCGGCCGTGACTATCCGCGGCACCAGGTCGATCGGGAAGAGCTGGGCGCGGCTCTGGCCGCTGACGCGGAAGGTGATGTCGTCGGCGCGCTGCTCTTGTTCGAGGCTGGCTTCCCGCGACCGCAGCTGCGCGGCGCCCAGTTCGGCGAGGGTGCCCAGGATGCCGCGATAGTGCCGCCAGGGGCGGCCGTCGGCGTCGACAGCTTCGTCATAGCTGACGTCGATGGTCCGCGCGGTATCCGGGAACTGGTCGTTGCCGGGCCGGTAGGCGAGTAGCAACGTCGGGTCGACGACCGCGAGCCTTGCGGCGGCGGGCAAGCGGCCGGCGGTCTCGTCGATCAGTTGGTCGACCACGTCGGTCAGGCGTCCGCGCCGGCGCAACGCCCGACGTTGCCGGGCCGACGAGCTGCCCATGGCCAGCGCCTGACCGGTCAATTCGCTGACGGTTTCCCAGTCACCACCGTCTTCCAGCTGCGGGCGCAGCGAATCGACGAGCTCGGTGACCACCTCCGCCGCCGGACGGCTGGCCGGTCCCTGGACGTCGACGAGGTCTCCCTCCAGGCCGGATCGGGCGGCCCGCCACAGCGCGGCCCGCCCCAGTGGCGGGGACAGGATCATCGCGGGGCCGCCGGCCCGGGCCGCCTCGATCTCCCGTTCGACCAGCGCCCGGAACAGCCCGGCGATGAGCACGACGGTGTCCACCGACGGGCAGCTGTCGCACACCCGCAGCTCCAGCGTCGGCACCGCGTTGGCCGGGCGGACGTCGAAGTAGACCATTCCCGCGTCCGCGATGACCCCGCTGGCCACCAGGTCCTTGACCAGCCGGTCGTACTCTTCGGCCGACTGCACCGGGGCCGCCAGGCCGGTCGTCGGCCAGCGCTGCCAGACCAGCGTGCGCAGGCTCGCATAGCCGGTGTCAGACCCATCGGAGGCAAACGGCGAACTGGCCGACAGCGCCAGCAACGTCGGCAGGTACGCGGAAACACGGTGGGCCACCGCGACCGACTCGTCGCGGTCGCCGATGCCGACATGCACCTGGGTGCCGCAGATCAGCTGCTCGCGGGCCAGCAGTTGGTAGTCGGCGAGCATTTGCCGGTAACGCGCGGTTTTGGTCACCCGCATTTCCGCGGGCACGGCAAGCGGTACCGCACCGGCCGCGACGACCCCTAGCCCGAGGTTAGCGGCGGTGTCCGCCAGGATCCGGCGATGGCGGACGAGTTCCGCGCGCAACGCGTCGAGCGAATCGACCACCCGGGTGTTCGTCTCGACGACGCAGCGCTGCAGCTCGGCGACGTAGTCCCCGGTGAGCTCGGCCAGCAGTTCGGGGGCTCGCGCGGTCAGTCGTCGTGTCTTCTGATCGACGACGTGGAACTCCTCTTCGGCGCCTAGCGTTCGCGGCGACGCACGTGGCATCCGGTCAACGCTATGGGTATCGCGTTACCCCCCAGTTACGGGGTGGTAGCTGTGGCTGCGTCAGGCCGGCGCCTGGCGGGAACCGAATCGTCGGATGGCGGCCCTGAGTCTGGCCGGGTTCCATGGCGGGCCCTCACGCTCTCGCGCCATGCCGAAGAAGCAGAGGCCGATGAGGAGCGACGCGAAGTGACCGATCGCGGTGAAGTTGAGTTCGACGTGGTCCATCGTGATCAGCGGATAGCCGAAGATGAGGAACAGCACCCCGAGATAGACCCAGCGCCATGGCCGGGCGATGTGATAGGTCAGCACGCCCATCACGCCGACCAGGAAGTAGCTGACCCCGACGTCGTGGGCCAGCACCAGCCGTTGCGACGCGTCGTGTCTTTCGATCGCGAAGTAGAGGATGCCTTCGCTGATATAGGTGGCAAGGATGTGGCTGGTCAATCCCACGGTGAGCCAGCGCAGGTGGCCAAGCCAGTGTTCGGCCGGCGCGAGGAACAGCGTGAACAGCAGCAGGTAGGGCTCCAGGTCCTTGCCCTCGATCCACAGCAGGCTGGAGAAGAGCACATCGAGGGGATCTGTTCCCAACGCGTGGATGTTGGTGGAACGGTGCAGCAACAGCGAATGCAACTGCCTGCCGCTGAGCTGGGTCTGGATGAACGTCGTGACCGATAACAGGAACAGCCAGCCGTAGGTGAACGGTGCGCCGCTGACGAAATGCCACACCGCGAGCGCCATGCCGCGCAGCCGCGCGCCCACCGATGCGTTCGCCACGTGGTCAACCTTCGCATGCCCTCGGCATTGCGCCGAAACTTTCGCCGGCCAACACGCCAACTGCGCGTCAGCTACTCGTCGGGTCGTCGGGGCTCAGATGTCGCCACCAGGGCCCGAATGGGGGCGAGCCGGGAAGCAAAACCCGCGGCGATACGGCCGAAGCGGCGGTGCCTACTCCACGGTGACGGACTTGGCGAGGTTTCGCGGCTTGTCGACGTCGTAGCCGCGGGCCCGCGCCACCGACGCCGCGAACACCTGAAGCGGGATGGTCGACAGCAGCGGCTGCAAAAGTGTTGATACCGAAGGGATTTCGATCAGGTGGTCGGCATAGGGGCGCACGGTGTCGTCGCCCTCCTCCGCGATGACGATGGTCACCGCGCCGCGGGACTGGATCTCGCGAATGTTGGACAGCAGCTTGGCGTGCAGCGTGGCCGAGCCCTTGGGCGAGGGCATCACGACGATGACCGGTAGGCCGTCTTCGATCAACGCGATCGGACCATGCTTGAGCTCACCGGCCGCAAAGCCCTCGGCGTGCATGTAGGCCAGTTCCTTGAGCTTCAGCGCGCCTTCGAGCGCCACCGGATACCCGACATGACGACCCAGGAACAGCACGGTCGCGGATTGGGCGAACCGATACCCCAGCTCGGCGACGGGCTCGATCGTCGCGATCACCCGGGCCACCAGCTCTGGCATCGCCTCCAGCTCGCGGTACTCGCGCTCGACCTCGTCGGGGTATTTGGTGCCGCGGGCCTGCGCCAGCGCCAGGCCGACCAGGTAGTTGGCGGTGATCTGGGCCAGGAAGGTCTTCGTCGAGGCCACGCCGATCTCCGGGCCGGCGCGGGTGTAGAGCACCGCGTCGCACTCGCGCGGGATCTGCGAGCCGTTGGTGTTGCAGATCGCCAGGACCTTGGCCTTCTGCGCCTTGGCGTGCCGGACCGCTTCCAGGGTGTCGGCGGTTTCGCCGGACTGCGAAATGGCGACCACCAGCGTGCTGCGATCCAGCACGGGGTCGCGGTAGCGGAATTCGCTGGCGAGCTCCACCTCCACCGGCAGCCGGGTCCAGTGCTCGATCGCGTATTTCGCCAGCAGCCCGGAGTGATAGGCGGTGCCGCAGGCGACCACGAAAACCTTGTCGACCTCGCGCAGTTCCTGGTCGCTCAGTCGCTGTTCGTCGAGGACGATCCGGCGGTCGACGAAATGCCCCAGCAAGGTGTCGGCCACCGCGGCGGGCTGCTCGGCGATCTCCTTGAGCATGAAGAACTCGTAGCCGCCCTTCTCGGCGGCGGCCAGGTCCCAGTCGATGTGAAACTCGCGGTAGTCCCGCCCGGCTTGCAGGTCGTCGTTGCCGTGGAAGTCGGTGATCCGGTAGCCGTCCGCGGTGAGCACGACGACCTGGTCCTGACCCAGTTCGACGGCCTGGCGGGTGTGCGGGATGAACGCCGCCACGTCGGAGCCGACGAACATCTCGCCGTCGCCGATCCCGACCACCAGGGGTGTCGACCGGCGGGCGGCGACGATGGTGCCGGGCACGTCGGCGTTGGCGAACACCAGGGTGAAGTGGCCCTCCAGCCGGGGCAGCACCGCCAGCACCGACGCCACGAAGTCACCGGCCGTCTCGCCGTCGCGGTATGCCTGCGCCACCAGGTGCACCGCGACCTCGGTGTCGGTGTCGCTGGCAAACTCCACGCCCGCCATCTCCAGCTCGCGGCGCAGGGTCGCGAAGTTCTCGATGATGCCGTTGTGGACGACGGCGATCTTGCCGGCGGCATCGCGATGCGGGTGGGCGTTGCGGTCGGTGGGGCGTCCATGGGTGGCCCAGCGAGTGTGACCCAGGCCGGTGGTGCCGGTCAGCGATCCCGGCGCCATGTCGGCCACTGCCTCCTCGAGGTTGGCCAGCCGGCCGGCGCGACGACGGACGGTGAGCGTGCCGTTCCCGTCGACCAGCGCGATTCCCGACGAGTCGTAGCCGCGGTATTCCATCCGGCGTAGCGCGCCCATGACGACCTCGCAGGCGGGCCGCTGCCCGACGTAGCCGACAATTCCGCACATTCGAACCAGGGTAGTGCAGCCGTCCCGCGGGGACGGCGACCCACGCGTGGGCGGGGCCCTATGTTCTGGCATTCATATCAACTTCCTAAACAAGGGAAATTGGTTACCTGATGTATTTGTGGCGTTTTCGATTGCTTCATTGCGCCAGCGAACGGGACCCTTACAGTGCGAAATATCAGCTAAGGCTGGCAACCACCGAGCCAGACATAGGGGGCGCGATAGCGGCTTACCGATATATGCGGAAACCGCCAGCGCGCAGACGGCAAGGGAGCCAGCGGAAAGGACGCCGGAGTTGACGCCCGCCTGATCACGATTGCACAAGGATTCGAAAGCGACCGCTACAGGCGAATAGTGCTGCAGCTCAAAGGTTCGCCGCAGCGGGGATCGCTACACAATCTCGTAACTTTTCTTTTGCCATCAGTTTTTTCAGCAGACATCAATGCCGATAGTCCAGCTACTACCCGGTAACCGAGTCGGGGTGCCCGGCCACGGATTCTCGTGGTGCAAATATCCGCCGACGCGCAAATGTAATTCCGGTTAATTCAAGACCCCGGCAGCGGGTGAAATGCGAAAAGGGATGACTTTCACGCCTCGAGCCCGCGCCATCTTCTAGGAGGGAATCATGACCGCTCTTCTCTACGACGACGTGCTGCCCACCCCGCCCGCGTCACGACTGACATTGGCTCCCGCGACAAGGCCGGCAGCGCCGCGGCGCCCGGAGCGTGCCGGCGGCGACCCGCTGGTGGACGGGGCCGCGCGTTTACTGAGCATTCCGCTACGCCAGGTGTACGCGGTGCTTTTCCGCATGGGGCTGATCGAAGTTACGGCCTGACCAGCGCCGAACGGCGTTCTGGCGGTCCGGCCCGGCACCGCGGTGCGCTAACGTCGACGGGTGGCCCGCATCCGCAAGCTCGTCGCAACCCTCAGCCGCCGGGGCCCACACCGGGTTTTGCGCGGTGACCTGGCCTTTGCCGGTTTGCCAGGAGTGGTGTACACACCGGAAGCCGGGCTGAACCTGCCCGGCGTCGCCTTCGGTCACGACTGGCTCACCGGTACCGCCCGTTACAGCGGCCTGCTGGAGCATCTGGCGTCGTGGGGCATCGTGGCCGGCGCCCCCGACACCCAGCGGGGCCTGGCGCCTTCGGTGCTTAACCTGGCCTTCGATCTCGGCACCGCGCTCGACATCGTGGCCGGTGTGCGCCTCGGACCGGGCAACATCAGCGTGCATCCTGCCAAGCTCGGCGTGGTGGGCCACGGTTTCGGCGGCTCGGCCGCCGTGTTCGCCGCCGCCGGGATGCCCGCCAAGCTCGCGGCGGTGGCGGCGATCTTCCCGACGGTGACCAGTCCCCCGGCCGAACAGCCGGCCGCAGGGCTGAAGGTCCCCGGCTTGATCTTGACCGCGCCCGAGGACCCCAAGGCGTTGAATTCGAACGCCCTGCCACTTTCCCGGGCTTGGGGCACGGCCACGCTGCGCATCGTCAGCAAAGCCAAACCCGGGGGGCTGGGTGAGGGCCGACGACTGAGCACAACGTTCGGGCTGGCCGGCCCGCACCGACGCACGCAGCGATCGGTTCGGGCGCTGCTGACCGGGTATCTGCTCGCCACGCTCGGCGCCGACAAGGCCTATCGCGACTTCGCCGATCCCGACGTCCACCTGCCCAAGACGGACCCGGTCGACCCCGAGGCCCCGCCGGTGGCCCTGGAAGACAAGATCGTCGCGCTGCTGAAGTAACGCGCCCGCCGCGCGGCGCGCCATCGTCGTCGTGATAAGTGTCGTGGATGCGAATCGGGATCGCTCTGGATTATTCGGGCGGGTTTCACGAGGCCGTCGACCGCGTCGTCGAACTCGAGAAGGCCGGGATCGACATCGCGGTGGTGGCCGAGGCGTATTCGTTCGACGCCGTCAGCCAGCTCGGGTATCTGGCGGCCAAGACGAACACCGTCGAATTGGCCTCGGGGGTGTTTCCCATCTATATCCGGACGCCGTCGCTGCTGGCGATGACGGCCGCGGGCCTGGATTTCGTGTCCGACGGCCGATTCCGTCTCGGGATCGGCACCTCCGGGCCCCAGGTGATGGAGGGCTTTCACGGCGTCGCGTTCGACGCCCCGATCGGCCGCACCCGCGAGGTCGTGGAGATCTGCCGACAGGTGTGGCGCCGGGAGCGGGTGCAATACGACGGTAAGCACTATCAGATCCCGTTGCCGGCGGATCGCGGAACGGGCTTGGGCAAACCCCTGCAGCTCATCAATCATCCGGTGCGCGAACGCATTCCGATAACGATCGCGGCGCTGGGACCCAAGAACGTCGAACTCACCGCCGAGATCGCCGAGGGCTGGCAGCCCGTCTTCTACCTCCCGGAGAAAGCCGACTCGGTCTGGGGCGAGGCGCTGGCCGCCGGCTCCGCCAAACGGGATCCCGCATTGGGACCGCTGGACATCATGGTGCACGCGTCGCTGGCCATCGGCGACGACGTCGAGGAGCGGCTGGCCTGGGCCAAGCCGCAGCTGGCCCTCTATATCGGCGGCATGGGCGCCAAGGGCCGCAACTTCTACCACAACCTGGCGACGCGCTATGGGTTCGGCGAGGTCGCGGACCGGATCCAGGAGCTGTACCTGTCCGGCCGCAAGAGTGAGGCCATCGATGCGGTGCCCGACGAACTGGTGCGCGGCATGTCGCTGGTCGGCCCACGCGGATTGGTCGCCGAACGCCTGGCCGCCTTCGCCGAGGCCGGCGTCACGACGCTGCTGGTAAGCCCGGTGACCGCCGACGCGGGAGAGTCCATGCGCTACGTGGAGGACGTCCTTCAGCTGCGGCCCGCCTGACCCCGTCACTGCCCCGCCTGCGGAAGCTGGTCTGCGGCGATTTCGCAGGGCGTTGACTTCTCGTGCCCCGGCGGCGCGGGTCCGCCGGTCGGCGGCGCGGGCGCGGCCACCGGCGCGGGTCCGCCGGTCGGCGGCGCGGGCGCGGCAACCGGCTCGGGGGCGGCCAGCGGCGCGTCAGCCGGCGGTGTCCCGTCCACCGGTGGCGTCGCCTCGACCGGTCGAGCCTCGTCACCGTGCTTGTCGTCAGGGCCATCGGACGTCTCGTCGGCGCCGTCGTGCTTGTCGTCATGGTGCTTGTCGTCATGGTGTCTGTCGTCGGGGTGCCTGTCGTCGGGGTGAAAGGGATCCTCGTCGGAGGAAGCCCCGTCGAAGCCGGGATCGGCGAGCTGGTCAGCCGCCGAACCCAGCAGACCACCCATCGCATCGACAATCCGGCTGGCGAGCCCACCCAGCCCACCGAGCCCACCGAGGCCGCCCGGACCGCCAAGGCCGCTGAGTCCGCCGCCCAGATCGCCCAGGCCTGAAAGGCCTCCGGTTGGCAAGCTCGAAAGACCGCCGAGCGCACTTCCCAAGTCCGGCACCGCCGCCGCGGGGGTCGTAGGCGCGGGCGCCGGCGACGTCGGCGCCGGCGCGGGGTCCGCCGCCGGGCCGGGAAACGCGGCGGGGGGCGAAACCGCGGCCGTCACCACCGGCGCGCTCGGCGCAGCCGGCCGGGGTGGCGGGCAGTCCGGCCCGAAATCGCCGGGAACCTCGAAGCACGCCGCCGGCGCGGCGGCCATCCGGTCGGTGACCATGTCGTAGGACGTCGCGATCCCGGCCACCGTCGACCGCATCGCGGTCAGCCAGTCATCGCGAATGTCGTTGTCCACGTACGGGTTTATCTGTTGGCGAACCACTTCCTCAGCGGTCGCCCGATCCCCCACCCCGGTCGTGACCGCGGTGGCGGCGGCCAACCACGCCGGTCGCTGTCCTTGCGTGCGATCGTCGATGGCGATGGCGGTCGCGACCTTCGAGTCGAGCAGAAACCACAGGTTGTCGCGCAGCGATTCGCAGCGCTGGGCCGCCGCGCGGACCTCGGTTGCCACCGTGGCCGCGGCGTCGCAATGATGCTGCAGAAGCGCGACCGCGGAGTCGCCGCCCGGCCCCATCCATGCCGCCGCCAGCTCGTCGAGCTGAACCCGCTGCATCCGCAGGGCTTCGGCGACCGCGGCGCCGGCCGCCCGCAATTCCGCGCAGTCGCGGTCGAGCGCATGAAGGTCCAGGCCGTCTTCGCTGTCGTACCAGTCGCCGATCCGGGAGGGGTGCGACGTCAAGTCGGGATGTTGGTAGCCGAGCGTGTGGCACGCCCGCACGTAGCTCTGGGTGTGCTCCACGGCGGGCCGGCCCTCAGCGAGGCGTTCGGCGACGTCTAGCCGGTCGGCCATTCTCAGGCGATCCGCGCCGCGGCATACAGTTCGGCGTCGGCGTAGCGCTCGGCGCTGGCCCGCAGGGCCACGGCGATATCGGCATTCGCCCGCGACCACTGCGACAATTGCGCGGCCAGGCGCGCAAGCCCGGCCCGCAGCGCCTCGCCGCGCGCGGTGTGCGCGCGGCCGGCGCTGGCGCCGCCGAAAGCCAACCTCGCCAGGTGATCGCCCACGGCGCCGTCGATGAGTTCGGCCGCGGCGCCCAACTGGTCGGCGACCCTTTGCAGCGCGGCGACGTCGACCTCGGTGCGGCCAAAAGTGCGTGCTCGACTATCGAATCCCATGCCTAATCCGACGGCCCGCGCCGCGCGCGGGTTCCCGCGAATCAGCCCGCGTCGCTCACCTTGTCGGCGACTCGCGCCGCGATCCGCGCGGCGACATCTTCTTCGGGCGCTTCCACCATCACCCGGACTACCGGTTCGGTTCCCGAGGGGCGCAACAGGATTCGCCCGGTGTCACCCAGTTCGGCCGCGGCCTCCTCGACCGCGGTCCGCACCGAGGGCGCGGCGGCGACGTCCTTGTCGGTGACCTCGACGTTGAGCAGCACCTGCGGCAGGGTCCGCATCGCCGAGGCGAGATCGGCCAGCGACGATCCGGTCTGCACCATGCGTGTCATCAACCGCAGCCCGGTGACGATGCCGTCTCCGGTGGAGCCCAGCGCGGGCATCACGATGTGGCCGGATTGCTCGCCGCCCAGGCTGAACTCGCCGGCCCGCAGCTCCTCCACGACGTAGCGGTCACCGACGGCGGTCGTGCGGACCTCGATGCCGGCCGAGCGCATGGCCAGGTGCAGCCCGAGGTTGCTCATCACGGTGGTCACCAGCGTGTCGGACGCCAGTTCGCGAGCCTCGTGCATCGCCATCGCGAGCACGACCATGATCGCGTCGCCGTCGACAAGCTCCCCGTTGGCATCGATGGCCAGGCAGCGATCGGCATCGCCGTCGTGGGCCAGGCCGAGGTCGGCGCCGTGGGCGATCACCGCCGAGGCCACCGAATCCAGGTGCGTCGATCCGCAGCCGTCGTTGATATTGAGCCCGTTGGGTTCGGCATTGATCGCGATGACCCGCGCACCGGCGGCGCGGTAGGCGCGCGGCGCCGCCGACGATGCCGCGCCATGGGCGCAGTCGACGACCACGGTCAGCCCCTCGAGCCGCAGCGTGCTGGCCTTGCCCACGTGGCGCAGGTAGCGTTCCGCCGCGTCCTCGGCGTCGACGACCCGGCCGATCCCCGCGCCGACCGGACGTAATCCGGGTCCCGAGGCGACCAGTTCTTCGATCTGGTCCTCGCTGTCGTCGTCGAGTTTGTGGCCGCCGGGCCCGAAGATCTTGATGCCGTTGTCGGGCATCGGGTTATGCGACGCCGAGATCATCACCCCGAAATCGGCGTCATAAGCCCCGGTCAGATAGGCCACGGCCGGGGTCGGAAGCACCCCGACCCGCAGCGCGTCGACGCCTTGGCTGGTCAGACCGGCGATCACCGCGGCTTCCAGCATCTCGCCGCTGGCCCGCGGATCCCGGCCAATGACGGCGACTCGCCGGCCGGGCTCGCCCGAACTGGCCAGGCGCCGCGCCGCGGCGGCACCCAGCGCCAGCGCCAGCTCGGCGGTCAACTCGCGATTGGCGACCCCGCGAATACCGTCGGTGCCGAATAGTCGACCCATCGATCAAACCTCTCACAGTTGGCGGCTTAGCACCTAACGTGCCCGTTCTTTTCTGACCCAAACCCTGCACGTTTGTGCGCAGACACGCCGAAGACGCGCGCACAAAATGCGCAGTTGCGGCCAGAAAGTGATCGCTTGATCAGCGCTTGCTGTACTGCGGCGCCTTACGGGCCTTCTTCAGGCCGTACTTCTTGCGCTCGGTGGCACGCGGATCACGGGTCAAAAAGCCGGCCCTCTTCAGCGCGGGACGATCCGTCGGCGATGCCACGATCAACGCCCGGGCGATGCCCAGGCGAAGCGCACCGGCCTGGCCCGACGGGCCACCGCCGTGCAGGAGAGCAAAGATGTCGAAACTTTCCGCCCGATCGACCGTGACCAGCGGGGCCTTGATGAGCTGCTGATGCACCTTGTTCGGGAAGTAGGCCTCCAGGCTGCGGCCATTGAGGTCGAACTTGCCCGTGCCGGGCACCAGGCGCACCCGCACCACGGCCTCCTTGCGGCGGCCGACGGTCTGGATGGGCCGCTCGAACACGAAGGATTCGCTGGGCTTGGCTGCCGGCGCCTCGGCCGGGGCGGCCGGCGTCTCCGGGGCCTGCCGGGGCTGCTGGGGCTTCGGGGCTGCCGGGGTTCTGGGGCTTCTTCTACGGCCTCGGTCGTTTCGGTCGTTGCTTCGGTCACTGGGCCACCTGCTTGATCTCGAACGGAATCGGCTGCTGCGCGGCGTGGGGATGCTGCGGGCCCGCGTAGACGCGGAGCTTTCGCTGGATCTCGCGGCTGAGCTTGTTCTTGGGCAGCATGCCGACGATCGCCTTCTCGACCACGCGGTCGGGGTGCTTTTCCATCAGCTCGCCGATCGTGCGTTTGTGCAGGCCGCCGGGATATCCGGAGTGGCGGTAAGCCAGCTTGTTCCGCAGCTTCTCGGGGCCGATGGCGACCTTCTCGGCGTTGATGACGATGACGAAGTCACCGCCATCGACATTGGGGGCGAACGTCGGCTTGTGCTTGCCGCGCAACAGGGTGGCTGCCGCGACGGCAAGGCGGCCAAGCACCACGTCCGTGGCGTCGATGACGTACCACGACCTCGTGGTGTCACCCGCCTTGGGCGCATAGGTGGGCACAGCGCTTACCTTCTCTTCTCTCAGGTGGATCCCGGGTCTAGCCGGGTGCCGGTCAGGCGTTTGCGGTGGGGCTTGATCTCGGCGACCGACATTGACCCGAGGCCCCGGCGCACCGCACGCCAACCGAGCAGCATACCGATGGACATCCCCGCAGGTCAAAATGACTGTGTGGTCCCGACGGCTCTCCCCCGTCGAGACCACACAGACGTTTTAGATGCGCGGCTACTTTGCCCAACTGCCGGCAGCCCGGCGGTCAGCGTTCGCCACCTCCTCCGCGCCGTCGCGTACCGCGTTTCCGAGGTCGACCAGTATCTCGTTGAGCGCGGTCGCCGCCTGGTGCCACTTCAGTTGCTCCACCTGGTAGGCGGACGCCGCTTCGCGGGTCCACAGCTGCTGCAGCGGGGCGATTTGCGACCTCAACTCATCAAGCGCGGCGTTGAAACGCGCCGACACGGTATGGATCTCTTGGCGCACGGAGTACTCGATTTCGCCAAAGTTGTAGGACAGCACCGGGTCCACGGGTACTCCTTCCGATCACAGGGTTCCGCCGGCGACGGCGATGTCGTGTGCATGGTTCTGGCCGGCCTCCTGCAGCGCGGCCGCGTTGTGCCGGATGGTTTCGGCGATGGTGTGCAAGACGTGGTAGAGCCTCGTCGACTCGGCGTTCCACCGATCCACCACATCCTTGAACCGCGCGGCCGCGAGCCCGCCCCACACCGACGGCGGCACGCTGCTCATCCGGCCGATGAATGACTGCAGCGTCGCCCGGATTTCTTCGTTGCGGGTGTCCGTCATGGCCGCGACCGAGCGCATCAGGTCGAAGTCGGTGCTCAGCGCATTCCCAGCTGCGGGCGTGCTCACCCGTTCTCCCTTCGGTCGAGTGCCAATACTTAATCCGACCGTGGCGGATCCCGTTTGGTTCCATCCAATTTCGGCTCATCCGATCGCGTGGGCGGAACGCACCGCCTGCTCGCACACAGCGCGGACGGCGTCCTCATCGCCGGGCCGGCTCTGGCATCCGACGCTGATCCGGACCGCGCCGTCAAGCAAAACCGTCCACCGCACGTGATGGCCGGGGCGCACTTCGCGGTAGGTCACCGCGGCGCGGTCGGCGCTGGATCCCGACGGGTTGAAGTCGACGAACACGCCGGCCCGCTCCGCGTCGATAGCCCGCTTAATCCGCTCGGCGGTGTCCCTCAGGGTCTCACCGGGCACCGGCGATTGGGTGATGTGCAACGCCACCTCGGGATCTGACGGCGACGTGACTTGTACCCGAGCCGAACCGGGCCCGGCGACGATGCGCTGCGTCGGCCAGTTCGCCGGCACGGTCAGCGCAACGTGGCCTTCGACCAGGAATGTCGTCGGGGCTGTCTGCACGGCCGCAACGCGGTGGCGGCCCCCCGTGGTCACAAGGGGCACCGCCGCGACCAGAACGACAACGGCCGCCGCAAGCCCCCTCAGCGTCCTGGCGCGCGATCGAACGCCTCTCGGCACTCGGAGCCGACCGCACCTGCTGGGCCGCGCGGGCCAGCCGTGTCAACCGAGCGTCATCGAGCTGCGCCACCGTCCGCCCACTACCGCGCGCCGCGTCTGCGATCAACCTTGCGAGCGCCGGCGCCTCGACGACCGTGCTCGGCGCGTCGATCAACACGACCGCGCTGACATCCCGCGTCATCTCGGCGATAGCCGCGGCGACCTCCTCGGCAGTGCGGTGGGGTTCCGTCCTGCGGGGTATGGCCACGACCTCGGCGCCGGTGATCACCACCAATCGCTCGGCGATCTCCACCGCCACGGCCGCACCCGCTCCGGATGCCTGCGCCATTAGCGACGACCGCGGGCGGGCCAGCACACAATCGGCGACGGTCTGCGCGGCCGAGGTCACCACGCCGACACGCGACGACGACCACCACGACGGATGCACGACGACCATCGCCGTCTGCGCTTCTAGGCTCCCGCAGTTCACGGACCGCAGCGCCGCGCCCCATAGCGAATCGACGGCTACCGGCCGCTCCCCCACCAGCGCCACCCGATCGTCTATCGCGCCCAGGGCCGCGCTGATGAGCTCAGACGCGTCGCTGTCAGCGGTCAGGCTTGTGCCACAACATAATCGGCGAATCGTGCCGGGCCCGGCCTCGATGATGGTGGGGTGTCCGCTCACGGCGGGCTCCAGGCCACCTGTACGAGCTGCTCCGCACCGGCGCGAGCGACCAGGACGCCACGGCCCGGTGGCAACCGCGACGGGCGGACGGAACCGAACGGTGCGGCCTGAGGCGAGCAGCCACTCATCATCAGTTCGAGGCAGCCGAGGTCACGCAGGCCCGCCAGCAGCGGCTCGAATAACGCCCGCTCGGCACCCCCGTTGCGCCGCGCGACGGCCAGGTGAAATCCCAGATCTCTTGCGTACGGCAAGTATTCGAGGAGGGCCGCAAGCGGGTTGCCGCTTGGGGTGGCCACCAGGTCGTAGTCGTCGACGAGGACGTAGATGTCAGGCCCGGACCACCAGGACCTGGCTTGCAGCTGTGCCTGGCTCACGTCCGCGGGAGGCATCCGTTGCCGCAAGAGATCGAGCAGACCCGGCAGCAACGAGCCCAGGGCGGCCGGCGACATGGCATAGCCGCCAAGATGTTCCGACTCGATAGCGCCGAGCAGCGAGCGCCGAAAGTCGACGATCAGCAGTTGAGCCTGCGCCGCGGTCTTCGTCCGGATTATCTCGCGGCCCAGCGTGCGTAGCGCGGCCGTCTTTCCGCACTCATTGTCTCCCAGGATCAGCAGATGCGAGTGGTGCTCGAAATCGACTGCCACGGGCTGCAGTCCGCGCTCCTCGAGACCAAGCAGGATTCGCGTGCCGAGCTCTGAGCCCGCTCGGCGCACGATGGTGTCGGGGTCTACCTGCGCGGGTAGCAGCGGTATTGGCGGGGCGACCGATTCACCAGGTGGGATCTCGGCAATGGGCAACGCGATCACCATGTGCAGCCCGTCGCTGGTGATCCCGCGGCCCGGTCTGTCGTGGGGCACATGCTGAGCCCGCTTGCGGTCAAGTTCGGAATCGGCGGGATCGCCCAGCCGCAACTCGATGCGAGTGGCTACCTGATCCTTGCACGCGGGTCTGATCTCAGCCCACCTCGATGCCGACAACATCACGTGTACGCCGAACGAAAGCCCCTGGGCCGCTATGGCGGTGATCGATGTCTCCAGCGCCTCGAATTCATGGCGCACGGTTGCCCAGCCATCGACGACCAGGAACACATCACCAAACGGATCGTTGTCCGGCATCGCGCGCTCCGCGCGAAGCTGACGGTACTGGGCGATCGAGTCGATGCCATGGTCACCGAACATCGCCTCCCGGGATCGCACGACCGACTCGCACTCGGCTACGATGCGCCCCACGAGCCGCGGATCGGCCCTCCCAGCGACCGCACCCACGTGTGGCAATGCGCGCACGGACCCCAGTGCGCCGCCGCCGAAGTCGAGACAGTAGAACTGCACCTGACGGGGATCGTGCGTGGCAGCCAACGCCGTGATCAGTGTGCGCAGCGCCGTCGACTTGCCCGCTTGGGGCGCACCGACAACCGCGACATTGCCTGCGGCTCCCGGATAAGTCAACCATCAGCGGCGTCCGGCACTGCTCGAAGGGGCGGTCGACGATACCGATGGGAGCGGTCAGGCAGGTCGGCGCGGGTACGGCCGCACCCAGCAGGGCGTCCAGTGTCGGGGCCGGCCCAAGCGGGGGCACCCAGACTTGGTGCGCGGGCGGTCCGTGTCCGGACAGCCGGTCCAGGACCGCTTGCAGGACAGTCCCTGCCGGCGAGCCAGCCGTCGCGACCGTACGGGTGACCGGTCCGACCGGCCATGTGCTGAACGGCCGCACCGATGTCGCCGCCACGCTCGGCGCACACGGTGGCGTGCTCACCTGCAGCGGTCCCGACACGAACGCGGCGTGGAAGCGGATCAGCTCATCGCGGCTCGAGCGCAGGAAACCCGCGCCGGGCGCATTGGGCAATTGGTATCCGTCGAGTGTTCCTAACACCGTTCGTGATTCGGCAGCGGACAGAGTCTTCAGGCAGATGCGATAGGACAGGTGGGCCTCCAGGCCCCGTAACCGGGCTTCGTCGAGCCGCTGGCTAGCCAGCAGCAAGTGCATTCCCAGCGACCGGCCGAGCCGGCCGATCGCGGTGAATACTTCGACGAAATCGGGTTGCTGGCTGAGCAATTCGGAGAATTCGTCGACAATGATGAACAGCGTTGGCAGGGCGGTCAATTGGCCGTTGGTCCTGCGCGCACGTTCGTATGCCGCGACGCTGCCGCAGCCCGCCGTCCGCAGCAGCTGTTGCCGGCGGTTCATCTCCCCGGCCAGGGCGTCTCGCATTCGGGCCACCAGTGGAGCTTCGTCGGCGAGGTTGGTGATGACCGCGGCCACGTGCGGAGCCCGCGCCAGATCGAGAAACGTTGCACCCCCCTTGAAGTCGATGAGCAGCAGATTGAGCGCGTCCGGAGAATTCCGCGCCATCATGCCCAATGCGACGGTGCGCAGCAGCTCCGACTTGCCCGACCCGGTGGCGCCGACACATAGCCCGTGCGGGCCCATGCCGTTTTCGGCCGGCTCTTTGATATCGAGGTCGAGCGTTGCGCCGTCGGCCGTGGTTCCGATAGGAACGCGGAGTCGGTCGTGGTGGTCTTGCCTGCGCCACAGCGTGATCGGGTCGAGGCGGGCGACATCGTCGATCCCGGCCAGGCTCGGCCAGTCCGGCCCACCGCCCGGGCGGGAAACCGCCGCGACACGGTACGCCGCGAGCCGGCGGGCACATACCAGCGCGTCGATGGGATCCATCTGGTCCGGACACACCAAGGCTCGAGTGTCGCCGGTGCGCCTGATGGTTAACGGTACGCCCTCGCCGCCGGCGCCAACCTCAAGGATGGTCATCCCCGCGCTCGCGTCGGCGCCGACGAAATCGACGCGCCCGTCGAGGTCCGCGACGACGACCACGCGCGGCAGTTCCGCGCCGGCGAGCCCAGCCAACACCTGCGCCAGGCTCTGATACACCATGCGGGCCGATCCGATCGAATCCGCCGCCGCAGGATGTTGATTGTGCGGCAACCACTTCAGCCAATCCCAGTAGGTGCGATTGCGGTCACTGACCGCGGCGGCGATCAGCAGCTGATCCGGAGGATGCAACACGGCCAGTTGGCAGATCATCGCGCGCACCAACCCTCGCGCCAATGTCGCGTCGCCGTCGATCGCCACGGTCGCACTTGCGCGCAGGTCGATCGTGATAGGCGCGCCGTCGATCGTCGAATGAACACCGATGAAGCGCCGCAAGGCCGTAATGGTGACCGGGTCCGAAGGCTGGGGCGACTCGGCCGACGGGACCACCAACCGGGTGGCGAGCGGCTGGATACCGAGCCCCACCCGGACAAGGCAGAAATCGTCGTCGGCCGCTCGCCGCTCCCACATCCGTGGCCCCCCGATCAGCGTCCACAGCGTGTCGGGGTCGGGGTGAGTCCAGTTCAGTGCCGCGCGTTGCGCCACAGCCGTTTCGGCGGCGGTGTCGCGCAGCCGGCTTAGGTATCCGAGGTAGTCGACCCGGTCGGTGTCGATAACGCCACGCCGGCGACGGCCGTGTCCGGTCACCGCTGTCATCACCATCGAGGCCAGCATCATCATCGGCAACGCCAGGAACATCGGGCTGCGGGTAACGGCCGATCCCGAGAAAAAGGCCGCGGCCATCACGCCCAGACTCGCTACCGACATGACGACCGACTGCGGGCGTAGCAGCGTGCTGGGTGTCGCGGGCGGCGGTAGGTCGGGCGGCGCGTCAACGGCGATGTCGGCGGTCGCCACCGCCGGCGGCAGCCCGCGCACCGCGGGCACAAAACCCTGAGTCATCTCGGCCCTCCCCACCGTTTCGCGACGGTAAGCGGCACCGGAATGCGCCGCAAGTCACCTGTGGATAGTCGAGTACACGCCGATCGAAAACTGGCTACCGTGACGATAATCCGAGCGAAAGGGGCCACTGTTTGTCTACCTCCGATCCGGGGCTGCGCCGCGTCACCGTCCAGGCCGGCGCTGCCACGGTCGACCTAGTCCTGCCCGCCGCGGTGCCCGTCGCTACGCTCCTCCCGCCGATCGTCGACATCCTGGAAGCCCACCACGCCAACGGTTCCGGTGACCTAGAGGCGAAGCGCTACCAACTGTCAGTTCCCGGCGCCTCCGCATTGGATAAGTCAAAGACGTTGGCTCAAAGCGTTATCCGAGACGGGGCCGTGCTGGTTTTCAGCCAGTCCGCTACGCCGCCGCCCGCCGCCCGTTACGACGACGCGGCGGAGGCCGTGACAGCGACTCTCGACGCAACCGTCCGCGCATGGGGCCGGCCTCAGTACCGGCAAGCGACCCGGCTGGCGGGCGCAGTGGCGGCGATCTGCCTGACCGGTATCGGCGGGCTAGTGCTCATTCAAAACAACCTCAGCGCCAATGCTTCCCGCTACCCCGGCACTGTCGCTGGCGTTGCGGCATTGGCCGGCGTCGTCGCGGTACTGGGTGCGGCAATCGCAAGCCGCGCCTATCGGGACCCGACCGCCGGGCTCGCCCTGGGCTCGATAGCCACCGCATTCGCCGCGGTCGCCGGATTTCTGGCGGTGCCCGGCGCCCCTGGCATACCCAATGTGTTGCTGGCCGCAATGGCGGCCGCGGTCACGTCGGTGTTGGTGATGCGCGTATCGGGCTCGGGCGTCGTGCCGTTGACCGCGGTTTCGTGCGTGGCGTTGGTCATCGCCATCGCCGCATTGGTGGGCATGGTGACCGCCGCCCCGCTGCAAGCCATCGGTTCGGTGTCCGCGCTAGGATCCCTCGGGCTGCTCGGGGCCGCCGCGCGGCTATCGATCGTGCTGGCCGGGTTATCGCCCCGGCTGCCGCCCGCATCGGACCTGGATCTCCCCGACCCCGCGGCGGATCGTCTGTCCGCCAAAGCGATTCGCGCAGACAACTGGTTGACTAGCCTGCTCGCCGCATTCTCGTCGTCAGCCGCCGTTGGTGCCATCGTCACCGCGCTTGCCGGGGCGCCACGCGTGCGCTGCATCGCTTTCGCCGCCGTCACCGGCGCGCTGCTGCTGGCGCGTACTCGTTCCATTGACGGGAGAAGGACGCCGGTTCTTGCCATCCCCGGAATCGTCTGCATCGGGACAACTTTCGCCGTCGCCGCGCTGAGCACGCCGGCGCACCCAACGCGGATAGCAGGGACGGCGGCGCTGCTGGCCGCCGCGGCGATGTACCTGGGCTTCGTCGCTCCCGCAATCACGCTGTCACCTGTCCTACGGCGAGGCGTCGAGCTCGCAGAGTGGCTGGCGTTGCTCGCGATGGCGCCGTTGACCTGCTGGGTCTGCGGCGTCTATGGCGCCGTTCGCGGACTGAATCCGCATTGACCGCCGCCCGCGTCGCGCGCCTGCTGGCGGTGTGTGCGCTCACGGCGGTGTCCCAGTTCGGAACACCATCGGCGCAAGCGGTTTCGCCGCCGGCGATCGACGACAAGTGGTTACCCAAACCGGCCCTGCCGGCGCCGCCACGGCCGACCGTGCAACGCGAGGTTTGCGCGACGATGGCTTCGGCGGCTTCGGACCCCGGCCCAGGCCACAACCCGTTCGCAGACCTCGACCTGCCGCGGGTCTGGCAGCTGACCCGCGGCGCGGGCCAACGCGTCGCGGTCATCGACACCGGCATTTCGCGGCATCGCCGACTGCCCGACGTGGTGCCCGGCGGCGACTACGTGTCCACCGGCGACGGAACTCAGGATTGCGACGCGCACGGCACCCTGGTGGCCGGAATCATCTCCGCCGCAACGGATTCAATAGACGGCTTCAGCGGGGTGGCACCCGACGTCACCTTGATCGGCATCCGCCAATCCAGCACAAAGTTCGCTCCCGCTAGCGATCGGTCCCGCACGGGCATCGGTGACGTCGACACCATGGCGAAAGCCGTCCGGACGGCCGCCGATCTCGGCGCGTCGGTGATCAACATTTCGTCGGTCGCGTGCGTTCCGGTCGGGTCGGCGCTCGACGACCGCGCGCTGGGCGCCGCGCTGGCCTATGCGGTCGACGTCAAGAATGCCGTCGTCGTGGCGGCCGCCGGCAATACCGGCGGCGCCGCACAGTGTCCACCCCAGCGCCCGGATGCCACCTGGGACACCTTCACGGTCGCGGTCAGTCCGGCCTGGTACGACGACTACGTGTTGACCGTCGGTTCGGTGAACACCGAGGGGATGCCGTCGGCGTTCACCCTTGCCGGACCGTGGGTGGACGTCGCCGCCACCGGCGAGGGAGTGAGTTCGCTCGGCTCGGCGCCACTATCGGGCACCAGTTACGCCGCGCCGGTCGTCAGTGGGCTCGCCGCGCTGATCCGGGCCCGGTTCCCGACGCTGAACGCACGGCAGGTGATGCGGCGCATCGAGTCCACCGCGCATCACCCGCCTACGGGCCGCGATCCGCTCGTCGGCAACGGCATGATCGATGCCCTGGCCGCGGTCAGCACCGACTGGAGTCCGCCCGGCAACCCCGCCACACCCGCCCCGGCGCCCGTGCCGCTCACCGCCCCGCCGGCATCCAAACCGCCGAACTCCCACGCCCGCGACACCGCGTTAGGTGGGGCGGCCATCTGCCTTGTTGCGCTGGCGGGAGCCCTGGCCACCGGTGCGGCCAGGGGACGGTTACGGCGGTCCCGCCACTGTGTCCCGGGCGACTGAAGCTTTGTCCCTGCTCAGCTCCGGTCCGGACGGCAGGACCGCCAACACCGGCCACGACGCCGGGATCGCCGCCGGAAGGCCGAGGTCACGCGCCGCGTCGTCGTCGTGGATCGCGAACCGCACCCCGGTGTCGCTGACCAGATACCGCGTGCCGACTCCCCCATCGCCCCGCACGTAGGCGTTGCGGCCGGGCGGCAGGTAGACCGCGTCCAGCGCGGGACCACGGCCATCGGCTTGTGACAACGCGACGGGCACCTGACCGGCCGGCACCGGCAGGCCGCTGCCCATCAGGAAGGCAAGGTCGAAATGGCCGGGCGCGACCGGGGTCCAGGCGACGCACACGGTGGCAGCGGCGCCGTCCAAGCCTGGTGCGTGGTCCGGAAAACTCGCCACCGGCAGCGTGTTGACAATCGGCGCGGCGCGGATCACGTCGGGTGCGACGGTGATGGTGTTCACGGTGCCCTGCGAGTTGCTGAAACGCAGTAGGTCCGCGGCCACCTGGCCGATGCGCTGGACTCCGGCGGCCAATACCGCGTAATACTCGTCACCATCGCCGCGTGTGATACGCAGCACACTGCCGACCGGAAACCCGGGCAGCCCGGCTGACGTGCCGCCCACGCCGCGAAGGCGTAAAGCCGTGATCGGCGACCCCTCCGGGACGGCATTCAGCAGTGACTGCGAAACGACCTGCGGCGCGCGACCCTCCAGCCTGAGGGCGCGCACAACCGCGGCATCGGCAAGATCCACCACGGCACGGCGTCCGTCGTAGAGCAGATAGGCCGGCAAACCCGAGCCGGGAGCGACAAGGATGGCCTGCTCGGCGGCCAGGCGACGAAACGACGGGCCGTGGGTGCGTCCGACGATGACCGTCGTTGCCTGGCCGGTCGACCCCGCCTTGTCCGTATCGCAGATCGTCCAGGCCGATTCGTCTTCCGACAGCGGTGGGCCGAGAAGCTGCGGTGCGCCCGGAATGCCCAGCAGCGGACCGCGTTTGGTGCGGGCCAATTCGGATTCGGCTACCGGCTTCGGGTTGGCGGCCGTCGCCGTGATCAGCCGCGCCGAGGCCAGATTCAGCACGGGATGCCAGATATCGCCGACTCGCACGTACAGCGCTCCGGATTCCTTGCCCATCACGATCCGCGCCTGGTCGAGCCCCGCCTGCGGCCTCAGCAGGGCCAGCAACGCGCACGCCGCGACGGCGACGGCCGCCAGCATGCACCCGAGTGTCAACGACGCCGTCTGCGCACGCCTGCGCTCACCGGCCGCGGGGTCGCCCAGCAACGCGCACTCGACCCGACGCAGCAGGAACCGGTAACCGCTGACCTGCAGCCACGTCGCCGGCTGGCGCGGCGCTGATCTGCCCAAGGCCTCCCCCGAATCCGTTCGCCTCACGGTAGCCCGCGAGCCGACGGCGTCGCTTAACTCATCCACAGCTAACGGAAGTTTCGTCCCGTCTGATTCCGGGTAAAATTCGCGGGGTGATTTCACCACCGCATACGTGGCCCTCGGGCGGGCAGCGCGCGGTCAGCCGGTCGCTGGGTTGGGCTGGGCGCTGCCGCCCTGGTCACGTCCACCGGGCTGCTCGTCGCCCCGACCCCGGCGCCACTCGCTCACGCCGACTGCTCAAATGCCGAGGTCGTCTTCGCGCGCGGCACCAACGAACCGGCCGGCCTCGGCAGGGTCGGCGACGCCTTCGTCGACTCGTTGCGCCAGCAGACGGGCGGCATGAGCATCGCGTCATACGGGGTGAACTACAACGCCAGCAAGCTGCAGATCCACAGCGGCGACGGAGCCAACGACGTGATTTCACACGTCAAGTCCACGACATCTTCCTGCCCGAACACCAAAATCGTGCTGGGCGGCTACTCGCAGGGCGCGACGGTGATGGACATCGTGGCCGGCGTTCCGATCGGCGGCATCAACCTTGGCTCTCCGCTGCCGCCGGAGTACGCGAACAACATCGCGGCGGTGGTGACCTTCGGCGACGTGGCCGACCGCGCCGGCGGATCGCTGCCGACCCAGAGCGCGATGTTGGGGTCCAAGGCGCTCGACCTGTGCAACCCCAACGACCCGATCTGTCACGCGGGCCCCGGCAACGAGTGGAGCGGGCACACCGAGGGCTATGTCCCCGTGTACACCACCCAGGCAGCGGCTTTCGTTGGTTCCAAGCTGTTGGCCGGGACCGGCCAGCAGGTGCCCGGCTATGGGCCGCCGTCGCTGTTTGCCCCGCAGACACCCGGAAACGGCCCGCAGCAGTATGGCCCGCAGACACCCGGATACGGCCCGCAGACGCCGGGCACGCAGACGCCGGGCACGCAGACACCCGGTTCCGGGCCTGGGATACACGGGTCGGTCCCCTCGGCCTCGCCGACCCCCCAACCCGGACTGGTCGATGCGATTCGGTGACGCGGTCGATTAGCCCACTACGGCCGGCCGGTTTCGCGGGCGCCGCGGTGCTCGCCGCGACGTTGGTGATGGGCCCGGCAGCTTTTCCGGCAGCGCCCATTCCGGCGGCATCGGCGGCGTGCCCGGGCGCCGAAGTGGTGTTCGCTCGAGGCCGCGAGGAACCACCCGGACTCGGCGCCGTCGGCGACGCGTTCGTCAATTCACTGCGCGGCAAGACGCGTATGCCGGTCGGGGCGTATGGGGTCAACTATCCCGCAGACATCAGCGTCGACAGCGGCGCCAGTGACATGAGCGCCCACGTTAAATTCATGGCCGGAAGTTGTCCGAACACCCGCGAGGTGCTCGGCGGCTATTCCCTGGGCGCCGAGGTGGCTGACCTCGCGACCTGGGGCCGTATACCGCCGGGTGTGGATCAGCACGTCGCGGCGGTCGCGTTGTTCGGTAATGGCACCCGGCAGGTCGCCCCCGCCTTCGCCGGTAAGACGATCGACCAGTGCGCACAAGGCGACCCGATCTGTGGGAAAGGCTTGAATTGGTCGTCGCATCTGCAACCCTCATACATCAACTCCGGCCTGGTGGATCAGGCGGCCAGCTTCGTCGCCGGCAGGCTCTAGCCGACGGCTCAGAGATCGACGACGCGACCGTCGTAAGTGGGGTCGAAAGCAACCTCGTCTCTGAAAGAATGTCGTCGACATACCGTAAGCACTATCCGCCCCTCATGGGGGGCGGGAAAATATTGTCCGGCGAACGTCCCCGCAGTTTCGAATCCTGCCGGGGGCACCAAGGTTTATGCAGCTCAGAGCATGTTTTCGAGGTCTCCCAGAGGGGCCGGTCCTTTCTCTGGTCCCTATCGTTCAGCGTTAGCTGTGCGCTGTGCCGTCGCCGGAAAATTCGCTGGCGCTGGTCACCGGCTGGCACCGGCTGGCCGGTGATGGGCCGGTTGTCGTGCGAGATACAGGTTTAGTCGGTTGGCCGCCGCAGTTTTCGAATCCTGCCGGGGGCACCAGAATCTCCGCAGCTCAGAGGCCATTTCTAACCATCTCAGCGAGTCGCTGGCGATCTATTGGCTATTACCGGGCAGCCGCTTGAGCTCATCGTGCGGCTTGTGGCCGGTCTGGCATGCCGACGCATTTACTCCGGTCCTGTCAGGCCATTTAGTCGCCGGTGCGTTCAAATTTCAGATCTTGGTCATATGAGCCGGCACAGGCACCGCCCCCGGTTGCGTCCCTGTGTCCGACGCCAGTTAATAACGTGATCGGGTCTTGCAATGGCTGCGGCAGTGGAAATTCCCAATAGGTTGTAGTTGGATTGGATCCGCCGCCGTTGCATTTCGTATTCTCGGACGTGTTAAAAATCCATTTTCCGCCCGTGAAATTATAATACTGAGTTCTTTCGTCAGGACCTTCCACATAATGGAACTCGCTAAGGCAGCGTTCGCCTGTCCGAAGGCATGCGGTCTGAACGCGACCATCCACCGACGAGGGGTAGTGCGTGTCTTTAGGCGTTTGCGTAAGGTGGTAGCGGCCGTGCCACGCTTCGGCCGGGGTTGGGGCGCGCACCGGTTGGCTGGCCGGGTCCGGAAGGCTGCCGAGGTCGACGTCGCCGATCCGGGTGAAGGTGACGGTTCGCTCCGTCTCGCACCCCACACCGGCAAAGCTCTGTGCGCGGTATTGGCCAGCGAGTGTTCCGTCGGGTCGTGGCTGCAGCGTGATGAACGTCCAGTATTCGGCGGGGAATGGGCAACCGTTGAAGCCCGTCACGCCGGCGGGTGGCGACGCCGGCAGTTGCCACGCTGACCGCGTGCCATTGTCCGCCGATGTCGTCGAACACGAACGCGGACTGCAGGGTCGGCCCGCCCGTAGCGGTCGCTGTTGCCACGCAGCCGGTGGAACGACATGCCGACCGGACAGCCCACTGCCCGGTTGACGGCGTCGCCCCTGCATCCGGCTTCCCATTGGTGCCCGAGGGGCCAAAGTCGGCGCGGTACACGCCGGTGAAGGGCCCGGTGTTCGCCGGTGCGGCGCTCGTCGGGCTCGCGGCTGGCGGCTTGGCGTGTTCAGTGCCGTTGGTGAACACCATGACAAGTACAACGATGATTGTTGCGATGACCGCTGCCCCACCCGCCAACGCGATCCGGCGGTGTCTTCGGCGTGCTTTGGTCACCAGTCGGCGGACCCAGTAGCGGCGGTGGCGGTGTGTCCGTCTCAGGGGGAGGTGGGCTTTGTTGATTCGCGGATTGGGTCGGTTCGGCTGACTGTTGCCGCGCCGCAGGTGCCGACGCGGGTCGGGTCTAGGTTGGCGAGCAGGGAGGGTGCTGCCAGCGGCGTGGTGATGGCGTCGTGGGCGGCGTCGGCTAACTCGACGGTGGTCGCATACCGGTTGTCGGGGTCTTTGGCCATGCCGGTTGCGATGACCTGATCGACAGCCGGGGGCACACCGGGTTGGGTGATCGAGGGACGTGGCGGCGGGGTATTCAGGTGCGCGGCAACCAGGCGCGCCATCGTGTCACCACCAAACGGTGGCTCTCCGGCAAGGCATTCATACAACACACACGCCAGCGAATAGATGTCGACGCGGGCATCCTCCTCGCCCCGGCCATCCAGGCGTTCGGGGGCGATGTAGGCAAAGGTGCCGATCGTGTTGCCGGTCTTGGTCATTCGGGTGTCATCGGCGATGCGGGCGATCCCGAAATCGATCAGGTACGCGAAGTCGCGGTCGTCGAGCAAGATGTTGGAGGGTTTGATGTCGCGGTGGATCAGACCCGATCTCATGGGCGGCATGCAAGGCCTCGGCGACCTGGCCGATGATTCGCGCCGCCCGCGCGGGTTCCAGTGGGCCGTCGGCCAGCACGGTGGCTAGGTCGCGGCCTTTGATCAGCCGCATACACACGAAGAGCCGGCCCTCGATCTCCCCGTAGTCGTGGATTGGGACCACATGCGGTGTTTCAATCGCGCAGCGGCCTGGGCTTCCCGACGAAAACGCCGCTGAAACTCCTCGTCCTTAGACAGCTTCGGGGGCAGAAGTTTGATGGCGACGACCCGGTCGGTGACGGTGTCGTAGGCGCGCCATACCTCGCCCATGCCGCCGCTCGCCGATCAACGCGATCAGCCGATACCGCCCGAACTCGACCTCATCCATTGGTAGTCAGGGGCGCGGTATCCGCAGTGCGGATCCGTTTCCCCATCCCCCTTTCAATCCGTGCATGCGGTTTTCCCGCACACGGCTTACCGATGATCTTCTGTGACATGGTTACGCTGCCTTCGGGTAGCGGATGGTGCCGCGCAGTCGGTGCAGGCCGTGCCCGTTAAACCACTCGTTCGTTCCACTGATCGGCCTGTCCAGGACGTAGGTTGCGGCCCCGCTTCTTGACCATCAAGCGGAACAGCCGCCACGTCACATACCGGTCGACCTGAACGAACTTGTCGGCGGCGTTGCCGGTACGAAAGTAGTTACCCCACCCGCGCAGGATCGGGTTCAATTCCGCGATCACCTCACGGATATCTATGCCGACCCGGTTGCGGCCGGTGCGATCACGAACCTTGGCCCGCAACCGGACCATGGCCGTTTGGCTTGGCCAACGGTGCAGGTAGTAGCGCACGATGCGCCTCTGTTCCCACAACCGCCCCGACATGCGCGCCCGGAAATGACAACCCAGAAAATCCAGGCCCTCACGTCCCTCACGCAGGTCGACCACCTTCGTCTTCTCCGGATGCAGCCGCAACCCCAATGACGCCAGGATTTCTCCCACTGCCACCAAAGCATGCTCTCGCCTGTGCCGCGCGTAGCGGCACAGCACCACACCGTCATCGGCGTAGCGCACCAACTCACCCACATTCCGTCGCGGTCAGTTCGGTGTCGAGCACATGCAGATAGATGTTGGCCAGCAACGGGGAAATGACCCCGCCCTGCGGGGTGCCCGCGACCGTCCGCGTCACCACCCCGTCCACCATCACCCCTGCTTGCAGCCACAAACGCAGCAGTTTGAGCATCTTGCGGTCCGAGACCCGGCGACTCACCTCGGTGAGTAGCCGGTCGTGGTCGATCTCGCCGAAGAAATTAGCGATATCGAACTCGACCACAAACACCTGACCCTCGATGAACCCGGTACGCAACCGCTCCATCGCCTGTGTCGCCGACCGCTTCGGCCGAAACCCATACGAGCACGGCGCAAAGTCCGCCTCGAAAATCGGTTCCAGCACGATCTTGGCCGCCGCCTGGGCCACCCTGTCCCGCACCGTGGGAATGCCCAACGGCCGCTTACCGCCTCGTGGTTTCGGGATCTCCACCCGACGCGCCGGCGCCGGGCGATACACGCCCTCGCGAAGGTCGTCGACGCAACTCACGCAACATGCGGTCCACGCCGTAATCCTCCACCGCGACCAAGGTGACACGATCCACCCCGGCCGCACCCCTGTTCTTTTGCACCCGCTCCCACGCCTCCCACAAGACGTCACCCCTGTGAACACGGTCATACAGGGCGTGGAAACGCCGATCCGAAGACTGCTTGGCCGCAGCCCATAGCGTGCGTTGCAGTTCTCGTACTTTCACCGGCGAGCCCAACGGCTCCTCATCGGCTACAGCAGGCCGTGGCCCGCCGGGGTAGTTGGACCGAGTCACCCCGGTCATGCCCTCGCACTTACCCGCTTCGCCCGCGTGATCAAAGTCAGGGTCCTTCCCTCCCGGCGCGTTATGTTGCACGCCGATCAGCGGTACTACGACCCCATCGGACTCCCGCTGCCCTCCAAGAGATTTCACCATCGGCTTATACCCTTGGTCTTTGCCCGACGCAGGCCAGGCAGACGGGTCTCTCCTGTTTCAAACCAGACTATGTGCACGTGCCGCCACCCCTACCCCGGAAGGACCCGGCGAGCTAACCCCGGACCAGGGCTCGCCGAACATGGCCTTCGCCGTGAAATGAGCGGCTCGGCTCCTCCGTTGTGACTGTGACGAGGCTGCAGAGTTCGCTTGACGCTACGGCCCGCACACTTGCTCCCTCCAAAGAGGCTCTTGACACCCCGCTCAGCCCGCCGCGTCTCCACGACGAACCGGGGCCTGCTACCCGGCGTTCCGGTACCTACCGGGACGGGACTTCCACCCGCTAGTCCAATCCAACTTTCAGGACGCACCACCGGCTCACCATACGCAGCCAGCCGCTCCACCGACAGGCAATCCGGGCTACTGCGGTCAGCTCAGCAGAAGTGGCATGAAGGTCACCGTTATGCACCCTGGCGAATTGCATTGTCAGACAGTGAATCCCACGTTCACGCTGTCGGCGGCTCACGGTCGAAGAGGATCGCCAGCTCACCGGAGTCGCAGTGGGAAGGCGAACTCTCTATCCGGTTGGTCCCGATGGTCAACCCGACACGAGCCTGCCTGGGGCGACCGCAACGATGGGAATCGGAATGTATCTTGCTGGCGTAGGCGTGGCCGTGGCCTTCGTTGGCGCATTGATGCTGCGCAAACCGGTACGCCGCGAGGACGTGAACCCCATCGACCACGAAACCCACTGAAGCACAGCCTAAGCGCAAGCGTCGGCGGCGCTGACCTCTAGTCAGTCAACAACTCTCGCCCGAAGTGGCCGTCGCGGCCTGGTGCTGCGGCGGCTAGGGGCCGGTCGTGTCCGCTGTCGATCAGCCGACGCATGCCTGCAATAGCCAAGGTGAGCCATTGAGCTAGCGCTGCCAAAGCGTCGGCGTGCATCGCCGAATCCTAGTGGTGTGTCCTGCAAATAAATACTGATTTCTTGGTATGCTTCGCAGCATGAGGCGACCCGTTCCGGCTCTGCTGGTGTCCCCAGGGCAGCGTGAGGTTCTCGAGTCTGTAGCACGATCGCCGTCCGCGCCACATCGCGAGGTGGTCCGGGCGCGGGCGTTGTTGATGGCGGCCGACGGTGCGGCGAACACGGCTATTGCCAGGGCGTTGTCGGTGTCGCCGGCGTCGGTCCGTGGGTGGCGCGCCCGGTTCGCCGAGGACGGGCTGGTCAAGTTCGCGCAGGTCCGCGACGGCCGTGGTCGGAAGAAGACGATCCCGCAGGAGAAGATCGACGAGATCGTGGATCTGACACTGAACTACCGCCCACAGGGCGAAACCCACTGGAGCTGCCGGACCATGGCCGCGGCTAGCGGGGTATCGAAATCGACTGTGCAGCAGGTGTGGTCGGCGCGGGGCCTTAAACCGCATCGGGTTGAGACGTTCAAGCTGTCCAACGACCCGAAGTTCGAGGAGAAGCTGGTCGATGTCGTTGGGCTGTATCTGAATCCGCCGGAGAAGGCGATCGTGTTGTGCGCCGATGAGAAGTCCTCGGTGCAGGCGCTCGACCGCACCCAGGCATCGCTGCCGATGGTCAAGGGGCGAGGCCAGACGATGACCCACGACTACAAGCGCCACGGCACCACCACCTTGTTCGCCGCGCTGAACGTGCTGACCGGCACGATCATCAGCCAGTGCATGCCGCGACACCGGCACCAGGAATGGTTGAAATTCCTCAAGACCATCGACCGGCAAGTGCCCAAGGACCTACAGATCCACCTGATCCTGGACAATTACGCCACCCACAAGCACGAAGACGTCCAACAATGGCTGGACAAACACCCCCGGTTCCACCTCCACTTCACCCCGACCTCGTCGTCATGGCTCAACCTCGTCGAACGCTGGTTCCGGGAACTGACCGACAAAGCGTTGCGGCGCGGCGTCTTCCACTCCGTGCCCGACCTCGTCGCCTCCATCCAGGAATACATCGACGCCCACAACAACGACCCCAGGCCCTACGTGTGGACCGCCACCGCCGAGTCCATCCTCGCCAAAGTCGCACGCGGTAGGATCGCCCTTGAAAAAGTCAGCTAAATCCAGGACACAGCACTAGTTCCATGATGGGGGTCGGCGAAGCGATTCGCTCGCCCTGGGCCGCTGTTGTCTAGATTGACCGCAAGGTGCCCATCCACGTAGCTACCATCTTGAGCGGCCACAGGCCAAAGACGGCACCGGTTGGTCTACCGGGACCTACCAACGACGCGACATCGGCTGTTCAACAGCACGACATACAACACAGCGGACACACCTCCACGCGCTCACACCACCCCATCCAACGGAGCGGCGCTTTGGCCACCCTCTGCACATCGATAATCGACTCTGCACGTGAGGATTTAGGACATTTCTGTCGCGCAGTGGTGTTGGTGGCGGCTCGCACGGTGGGATCTGCTAAACCCACGGATCGCCGTTGCCGAACGAAGCTCTTCGACGTGCGGCACGGGAGCGAGGCGGCCCCAGAGTCTCCGCCCGTAAAGGGCCTCGCTAGCCAGGCTCGGTCGACTCAGTCCCGCGAGCGCAGATCGCGGGTCACCAAGTTCCGCGCGGCCAGTTGGTCGTCGGGCGGGTAATCGACCCCGATCAGCGTCAACCCGTGTGCCGGCGCGGCGGCGAAGTCGCTGGATCGGTCTGCGGCGCTGAGCAAGTCGCGGCACCAGGACGCCGGCCGGCGGTGTTCACCGACGGCCAGCAGCGCCCCGACCAACGACCGCACCATCGACCAGCAGAACGCATCGGCGCTGACGTGTGCGGTGATCAAGTCTCCCTCGCGCGACCAGTCGAACCGCTGCAGTTCGCGGATGGTGGTGGCGCCGTCGCGATGACGGCAGAACGCCGCAAAATCGTTCAATCCCAACAGCTCTCGCGACGCGAGGCTCATCGCGTCCACGTCAAGCGGGCGCGGCCACGCGGTGATGTAGCGCGCCTGCTGGGGCTCCACGCCGTAGGGCGCCGTCGACAACCGGTAGGAGTAGTGGCGCCGCAGCGCGGAGAATCGGGCGTCGAAACCCGCTGGGGCACGGGCGATGCCGAGGACACGGACGTCGGCGGGCAGGAACCGGCCGAGACGCCGCAGCAGCGGCAGGAATTCCGGCTCGTCGGCGCGCGGTGAACGCGGGTAGGCATTCGGCAACGCGTCGGCCGGCACGTCGACGTGCGCCACTTGCGCCGTGGCATGAACTCCCGTGTCGGTGCGCCCGGCCGCGTGCAGCCGCACCGGTGTACGGAACACGGTCGTCAGCGCCTCGTCGAGGACGCCGGCGACCGTGCGCTGCTCGACCTGAGCTGCCCAGCCTGCGAAATCGGTTCCGTCGTAGGCGATATCGAGCCGCAGACGGACGTCCTCGCTAATTCTCGGTGGCCTCGTCAGCCTCGTCGGCCTCGGCTCCTCGGCCTGGACTCCTCGGCCTTGGGCTCTTCGGCCACGGCCTTGGCCTCTTCAGCCGCAGCCTCTTCGGCCTTGGGCTCCTCGACCTCGACCTTGGGCTTCCTCGACCTCGACCACGGCCTCCTCAGCCTTGGGCTCTTCGACCTCAGCCTCTTCAGCCGCAGCCTCTTCGACCTTGGCTTCCTCAGCCACCACCGGTGCAGCCGTCTTCTTCGACGCCTTCACCCGCCGCGCCCGATCGGCCTCCGCCGTCGCCGTCTTCTCCCGCACCAGCTCGATCACGGCCATCGGAGCGTTGTCGCCCTTGCGCGCCTCGACCTTGATGATGCGGGTGTATCCGCCCTCACGGTCGGAGAAGAACGGCCCGATCTCGGCGAACAGGGCGTGCACCACGTCCTTGTCGCGGATCTTCTTCAGAACCTCTCGACGGTTGTGCAGCGTGCCCTTTTTCGCATGCGTGATCAGCTTCTCCGCGTACGGCCGCAGCGCACGGGCCTTCGGCTCGGTCGTCTTGATCCGGCCGTGCTCGAACAGCGACGTGGCCAGGTTGGCCAGCAGGGCCTTCTGGTGCGACGACGACCCGCCGAGGCGAGGCCCCTTGGTGGGCTTGGGCATTGCTGACGCTCCTGTCTAGATACTGAAGAAAAAGCCAGCCGGTTAGAGCTGTTCGGTTTCGGCGTAGTCCTGGTCGTCGTAAGCACCCTCGGTAGACCAGGTGCCGGTGGCGACGTCGTAGCCCGCGACCTCCGACGGGTCGAAGCTGGGCGGGCTGTCCTTGAGCGACAGACCCAGCTGGTGCAGCTTGATCTTCACCTCGTCGATGGACTTCTGGCCGAAGTTGCGGATGTCGAGCAGGTCGGACTCGGTGCGGCTCACCAGCTCGCCGACGGTGTGCACACCCTCGCGCTTGAGGCAGTTGTAGGACCGCACGGTCAGATCCAGGTCGTCGATCGGCAGCGCGAACGACGCGATGTGGTCGGCCTCGGCCGGCGACGGCCCGATCTCGATGCCCTCGGCCTCGACGTTGAGTTCGCGTGCCAGACCGAACAATTCGACCAGGGTCTTACCCGCCGACGCCAGCGCGTCGCGGGGGCCGATCGAGCTCTTGGTCTCCACGTCCAGGATCAGCTTGTCGAAGTCGGTGCGCTGCTCGACACGGGTGGCGTCGACCTTGTAGGTCACCTTGAGCACCGGTGAGTAGATGGAATCGACTGGGATACGGCCGATTTCGGCGCCGGAGGCCCGGTTCTGCACGGCCGGCACATAGCCGCGGCCGCGCTCGACGACGAGCTCGACTTCGAGCTTGCCCTTGTCGTTCAGCGTCGCGATGCGCATGTCGGGGTTGTGCACGGTCACACCGGCGGGCGGCACGATGTCACCCGCGGTGACCTCGCCCGGACCCTGCTTGCGCAGGTACATGGTGACCGGCTCGTCCTCCTCCGAGGACACGACCAGACCCTTGAGGTTCAAGATGATGTCGGTGACGTCTTCCTTGACGCCGGGCACGGTGGTGAACTCGTGCAGCACGCCGTCGATGCGGATGCTGGTGACGGCCGCGCCGGGGATCGACGACAGCAGCGTGCGCCGCAGCGAATTGCCCAGGGTATAACCGAATCCCGGCTCCAGCGGTTCGATGACGAACTGGGACCGGTTGTCGGTGAGGATCTCCTCGGACAGTGTGGGTCGCTGTGAGATCAGCATGGTGTTTCTTCTTCTCCTTCTCGGCACCCGCTATTTGATGCCGCTAAGCCCTCCGGTGCGGTCGCAGCGGAGGAAGACTGCGCTTTACTTCGAGTAGTACTCGACGATCAGCTGCTCGGTCAGTGGCACGTCGATCTGCGCCCGCTCCGGCAACTGGTGAATCAGGATGCGCTGGCGCTCCCCCACGATCTGCAGCCAGGCCGGGAGCGGGCGGTCGCCCGCCGTCTCCCGCGCGATCTGGAACGGCACCGTGTTCAGTGAGTTGTTCCGCACGTCGATGATGTCGTACTGCGACACCCGGTAGCTGGGGACGTTGACGTGCACGCCGTTGACGCTGAAGTGCCCGTGGCTGACGAGCTGGCGGGCCATCCGGCGGGTGCGCGCCAGCCCGGAGCGGTAGATCACGTTGTCCAGCCGGCTTTCCAGGATCTTCAGCAGTTCCTCGCCCGTCTTGCCGGGCTGCCGCACGGCCTCCTCGTAGTAGCGGCGGAACTGCTTTTCCATGACGCCGTAGGTGAAGCGGGCCTTCTGCTTCTCCTGCATCTGCAGGAGGTATTCGCTTTCCTTGATCCGCGCGCGGCCGTGCTGGCCGGGCGGGTAGGGACGCTTCTCAAAGGCCTGGTCGCCGCCGACGAGGTCGGTGCGCAGCCGGCGCGATTTGCGGGTAATGGGTCCGGTGTAACGAGCCATGGTTTTCTCCTAGACCCTTCTGCGCTTGGGCGGACGGCATCCGTTGTGCGGCTGCGGGGTGACGTCGGAAATCGCGCCGACCTCCAGGCCCGCGGCCTGCAGCGACCGGATCGCGGTCTCCCGGCCCGAGCCCGGGCCCTTGACGAACACGTCGACCTTGCGCACCCCGTGCTCTTGCGCCTTGCGGGCGGCATTCTCGGCGGCCAGCTGCGCGGCGAACGGGGTCGACTTACGGGATCCCTTGAAGCCGACATGGCCCGACGAAGCCCAGGCGATGACGTTGCCCACCGGGTCGGTGATCGTCACGATCGTGTTGTTGAACGTGCTCTTGATGTGGGCGGCGCCGTGCGGGATGTTCTTCTTCTCCCGCTTACGGGTCTTGTGCTGCCCCTTCTTGGGCGCCGCCGCCGCGCTTGCCTTTTTCGGTGGCATCGGTTACCTGGCCTTCTTCTTGCCTGCGATGGTGCGCTTGGGGCCCTTGCGGGTTCGCGCGTTGGTCTTTGTCCGCTGGCCGCGCACCGGCATGCCGCGGCGATGCCGCAGGCCCTGGTAGCAGCCGATCTCGATCTTGCGGCGAATGTCGGCCTGCACCTCGCGGCGCAGGTCACCCTCGACCTTGAGAGTGGCTTCGATGTAGTCGCGGAGGTGGGTCACCTGGTCATCGGTGAGATCCCGCGTACGCAGGTCCTTGTCGATGCCGGTAGCGGCCAGGATTTCGTTGGAGCGGGTGCGGCCGATGCCGAAGATGTAGGTCAGGGCGACCTCCATCCGCTTATCGCGCGGCAGGTCGACGCCGACTAGTCGAGCCATGGGTGGCGTTTCCTCTTATCTCATGCGGAGGTCTTATCCCAGTCCGTTCCCGTTTTGTCGGGGCCCGGCCTCCGACCGGGCGTGGATGAGCTGGCCCATCTCGTTATAGATGCCAGCCGCTCACTGGTACTGGGAGGTCTGCATTCAGTTGTGTGAAAGGGCGGAAGCCAGTCTGATTGTCCGGGCTAACCTTGTCTCTGCTTGTGGCGTGGATCTGAGCAGATCACCATGACCCGCCCATGCCGACGGATCACCCTGCACTTGTCGCAAATTGGCTTGACGCTCGGGTTCACCTTCACGGCCGTTCGATCCTGTTCTGTCTACTCGTTGGGTTGTGTGGTTGGGGCTTGATCACTTGTACCGGTAAACGATGCGGCCCCGGGACAGGTCATAGGGAGACAACTCCACGACCACCCGGTCCTCGGGCAGGATGCGGATGTAGTGCTGCCGCATCTTGCCGCTGATGTGGGCAAGCACCTTGTGGCCGTTCTCCAGCTCAATGCGGAACATCGCATTGGGCAGTGGCTCGACCACCCGGCCCTCGACCTCGATGGCGCCGTCCTTCTTGGCCATAAATTCCTAGAAATCCTCGTCTGTGGTTTCGTTCTCAACTACGCCCGACGGCGCGACACTCTGCACCGACTTCAAACGTGAGCCGGTGACAGGAAATTCCTAGGGACTGGGCACACCGAAAAGCCGGCGCGGAATCCGCACCGTTGGTCCACGATACCCGTAGGGCTATCGTCAGCGCAAAATTGCGTCCGACGTGCCGCGCGACTCCGGGTTCTTATTGCTGTCGCAGCGCCAGGATCTTGTTGTTGTTGCCTGCGACGTAGACCGTGCCGTTCTGGTCAACGGCCAGGCCCCACGGATAGTCCAGGTTAGGGAACGGCAGTACGACTTGCTCGCTTGAGCCCACGGGAAGTTTCAGCGCCCGATTGTCCGCGCTGTCGGTGACGTACACGGCACCCTCGCTGTCCACCGTCACTCCGCCAGGATCGGAGAGGCCGGTGAAGGGCAACGTGGTTTGGATCTTTGAGCCTCGGGCCAGTGCCAGCACCCTGTTGTTGCCGCCATCGGCGACATAGATGGTTCCGTCGTCGGTCACCACCAAACCGGTCGGAGCCTTAAGACCCGTGAAGGGTAGGAAACTTTCCGTGGTCGAGTCGGCGGCAAGGGCAACCACCCGATTGTTGGCGGTGTCGGTGACGTAAACGGTGTGGGCGATGTCCACCGTCAGGCCGGTCGGATTGCCGAGGTCGGTGAAAGGCAGTTGGATCTGCTTCTTCGCGCCGGCGGCAAGGACCAGCACCCGCTTGTTGCCTGCGTCATTGACGTAGACAGCGCCGGTGTTGTCTGTTGTCACGCCGGTCGGAAAGCTGAGGCCTTCGAACGGCAGCAAGGTTTGCTTCGTCGAGCCCGCGGACAATGCCAACACCCGATTGTGCAAAGTGTCGGAGACGTACACGTTGCCGTCACTATCCACCGTGACCCCTTGCGGCTCACGGAGACCGGTGAAGGGCAGCACCGTCTCCCAGGAATCTCCGCGACCCTCGTTGTTGACGACGACCAGAGCCATAACGACGGCCACGACGAAAGCAAGCAGGGCCGTGCCCGAGATGATCACGGCTTTGCGCAGCCACCACCGCGGAGCCTGCGCGGGCCGTGGCGGCGAGGTATCGGGTCGGCGGTCGGCCGGGGGTTCCCCCCGCGCGACGGCCGGGTTTTCTCGCCGAACGAACGAGTTGGCATTGGGCTGCCGCGGCTCGACGGTGTCCGCAATGGAGCCGGTGACGGCCTCGCGGGCCGCCCGCGCTAACTCCGCCGCCGTGTCGTAGCGGTCGCTGGGTCTTTTGGCCATGCCCTTGGCGACGACCATGTCGAAGCCTCGCGGCACCCCGGGGTTGGTGTTCGACGGCAGCGGCGGCGGAGCGACCAGGTGGTTGCCGATCTGTTCCTCCAGGGTGTACCCACGGATTGCGTGCTTTGCGGTCAAGCACTCATAAAGAACACAGGCCAACGCGTAGATATCCGAGCGGGCATCGACCGGAGGGGCGCCGATCTCTTCGGTTTTGAACCGTTCGGGGGCCATATAACGGAAGGTCCCGACGAAGCCGCCCGTCGTGGTTAACTCCTGCTCATCCGCCGCGAGGGCGAGTCCGAAATCGATCAGATAGGCATAGTCGTCGTCGACCAAAATGTTCGACGGCTTGACATCCCGGTGCAACAGCCCGACCTTGTGCGCGGCATCCAATGCCTTGGCGATCTGCTCGATGACGTGCGCCGCCAGCACCGGCGGCAGCGGCCCCCCCTCCAAGACGCACTGCAGGTTTCGGCCCTCGATCAGCCGCATATCCACGAACAGGCGGCCATCGATTTCCCCGTGGGTGTGAATCGGCACGACGTGCGGACTGTTCAATCGCGCGATCGCATGGGCTTCGCGACGGAACCGCCGCTGGAAAACCTTGTCGCGGGAAATTTCGGAAGGCAATATCTTGAGCGCGACGATCCGGTCGATGACGGTGTCGCGGGCCCGCCATACCTCGCCCATGCCGCCGCTACCCAGCAGTTCGATCAGCTGGTAGCGACCGAACGAAGTTTCCCGCAACTCGGCCTCCCATAGCACCGTTTCAGCACCATAACGCGCCACCACCAATGGTGGCAGGCGTTTCGGGGCGCCGCTGCTTTGCAGTGCCTCTGGGGTGCGAAGTTCGGGCGAGCCGTGGGGCCGCAAGGCGCTCGACATCGAGGGCATACTTGATTCCGATGACCAACCCGGCCGCGCAGCCGCGCAAACCCGTGATGCTGACCGTCGACGACGATCCCGCCGTCTCCCGCGCGGTGGCCCGAGACCTGCGCCGCCACTACGGCGAGGAGCACCGGATCGTGCGTGCCGAATCGGGTCCCGAGGCCCTGGAAACCCTCAAGCAGCTCAAACTGCGCGGCGAGACGGTCGCGATGCTCGTCGCCGACTACCGGATGCCGCAGATGACGGGCATCGAGTTCCTCGAACAGGCGATGGACCTGTACCCGGCGGCGCGGCGGGTGCTGCTGACCGCCTACGCCGACACCCACGCCGCCATCGACGCGATCAACGTCGTGGACCTCGACCACTACCTGCTCAAGCCGTGGGACCCACCGCAGGAGAAGCTCTATCCCGTGATCGACGCGCTGCTGGAGGCGTGGCGGCGGGCTCCGGAGCACCCCATTCCGCACACCAAGGTGATCGGGCACCGCTGGTCGGCACGGTCCTGGCAGGTCCGCGACTTCCTGGCCCGCAACGGCCTCTACTACACCTGGTTCATGGCCGACGACCCCGCCGGCGAGCAACTGTTGCGAGCCGCCGGCGAGGACGGCCTGCGGCTGCCGGTCGTCATCACCGAACGCGGCGACGCCCTGGTCGAACCCACCGAAACCCAACTCGCCGACACGTTGGGCCTGACGACCACTCCCTCGCAGGAGTTCTACGACCTGGTCGTCATCGGCGGCGGGCCCGCAGGCCTGGCCGCCGCCGTGTACGGCGCCTCCGAGGGCCTGCGCACGGTGCTCATCGAACGCACCGCGACCGGCGGCCAGGCCGGCCAGAGTTCACGGATCGAGAACTATCTGGGCTTTCCGGACGGGGTGTCGGGCGGTCAGCTGGCCGACCGGGCGCGCAGACAGGCGGAAAAGTTCGGCGCCGAACTGATCACCGCGCGCACCGCCACCGCCCTGGAAGTGAACGGGTCCGCGCGCACCGTGCGGTTCGCTGACGGCGGCTCCATCGACGCGCACGCGGTCATCCTGGCCACCGGTGTCGCCTACCGCCAGCTAGCGGCGACCGGGTGCAACGAGCTGACCGGCCGCGGCGTCTACTACGGGGCGGCCACCTCCGTCGCGTCGGACTGCGGAGACGAAGAGGTGTACGTCATCGGCGGGGCCAACTCCGCCGGGCAGGCCGCGATGCACCTGTCGCGGGAGGCCAAATCGGTGACCATCGTCGTGCGCGGCCCGTCGTTGCAGGCGTCGATGTCCTACTACCTGATCCAGCAGATCGAGCAGAACCCCAAGATCACCGTGCGCACCTGCACCGAGGTGCAATGCGCCACCGGAGACGACCACCTGGAGAAACTGACCCTGGTCGACAACAACACCGGCGACACCGAGGACGTCGCCTGCGCCCGCATGTTCATCTTTATCGGCGCCGCACCCCGCACCGAATGGCTCGACGGTGTGCTCGCCCGCGACGACCACGGCTTCATCCTCACCGGCCCCGACCTGCGGAACGTGTGCGGCTGGACGTTGGATCGTCCGCCGCACCATCTGGAGACCAGCGTGCCGGGCGTGTTCGTCGCCGGGGACGTGCGCTCGGCATCCGCCAAACGGGTCGCGGCCGCGGTCGGCGAAGGGTCGATGGCCGTGATGCTGGTCCACCGCTACTTGGCGGAGTCCTAGGGGATCATCGGGTCATGACCACCAAGCTGCCGTGTGAGCCCGACGAGCTGCGCACCCTGTTCCTGTTCGAGGCGCTGACCGACGAGCAGCTCGCGGTGCTGTGCAGCCAAGGGCACATCGAGACCTACCAGCCCGGCCCCATCTGCGTCGAAGGCGAACCGGCGACCTGCTTCTACGTCCTCGTCGACGGGGAGCTGATCATGACCAAGCTCTCCGGCGGCCAGGACATCGAAACCAACCGGACCTCGCAGCGCGGCGTGTATTGCGGGGCCTGGCGGGCGTTCACCGGCGGGAAGCAGAAGAACTACGACGCGTCGGTGCACGTGACCAAGCCGTCGCGGTTCTTCGTGATGGACGCGCCGGTGTTCGCCCAGTTCATGAGGGACCAGTTCCCGATGGCGGTCCACCTGCTCGACGGCATCGCCGTCGGCACCGACCGGACCCGCCGGATCATCGACAACCGGGAGAAGCTGCTGGCGCTGGGCCGGCTATCGGCCGGGCTGACCCATCAGCTGAACAATCCCGCCGCGGCCACGGCACGGGCGGCCGCCGAGTTGCGCGACCGGATCGCGGGCATGCGGCACAAACTGGTGATGCTCGCCGACGGCACCGTCACCCCCGAGGCGCTGCGCGCGCTGGTGCGGCTGCAGCAGGAGGTCGCCGACCTGGTCGCCAAATCGGCGTCGGAGCACATGAGCCCGATCGAGACCGCTGACAAAGAAGACGCGGTCGGCGAGTGGCTGGAAGACCACGACGTCAGTGACGGCTGGGACATCGCGCCGGCATTCGTCGAAGGCGGCATCGACGCCGACTGGCTGGAGCGGGTATCCGCGGCGACCGACGACATCCCCTCGGCCTCCCTGCAGGATGCGATTCGATGGCTGCACTACACCATCGAAAGCGAACAGTTGATGAACCAGATCGTGGAGGCGAGCAAACGGATTTCGGCGTTGGTCGCCGACGCGAGGCAATACTCCCAGATGGACCGGGCCCCGTTCCAGGTTGCCAACGTGCACGACCTGCTGCGCAGCACCTTGGCGATCTTCGCCGATCGATTGACCAAGGACGGCACCAAAGACGGCCACAAGGACACCAAAGCGATCACAGTGGTCAAGGAAATCGACCAATCTCTTCCCGAAATCCCTTGCTACCCAGGCGATCTCAATCAGGTGTGGACCAATATCATCGACAATGCGATCGCCGCGATGCGAGACACCGGTGGCACGCTGACGCTGCGCACCTGTCGGGAAGGCGAGAACATGATCCGGGTCGAGATCTGCGACACCGGGCCGGGGGTCCCGGACGACATCCGCGAGCACATCTTCGAGCCGTTCTTCACCACCAAACCGTTCGGGGAAGGCACCGGCCTCGGACTGGACCTGGCGTTCAACATCGTCGTCAAGAAACATCGCGGGGACCTGCGAGTGGAATCCGTGCCCGGCGACACGCGGTTCATCGTGCTGCTGCCGCTGGAGGTGCCGCCCATTGTGGATTCGGTGGATGCGGCCCTTCCCGATTAGGCCCGGAATAGCGCCAGGCCAGCGCCGGTTGGAGACGTCATGACGGAATCCGCTTCAAACAAGCCCGATCTCGGCCGGTTCGGATCGTTCGGACGCGGCGTCACGCCCCAGCAAGCCAAAGAAATCGAATCCCTGGGCTACGGAGCCGTCTGGGTAGGTGGCTCACCGCCCGCCGAGCTGGCCTGGGTGGAGCCCATCCTGGAAGCGACGACCACGCTGCAGGTGGCCACCGGCATCGTGAACATCTGGACCGCGGCCGCCAAGCCGGTGGCCGAGTCTTTTCACCGCATCGACAAGGCCTACCCGGGCCGCTTCCTGCTGGGCATCGGCGTCGGCCACCGCGAGATGGTCAGCGAATACCGCAAACCCTACGACGCGCTGGTCGAGTATCTGGACAGGCTCGACGACTACGGGGTGCCCGCCCATCGCCGGGTGGTGGCGGCCCTGGGCCCGCGGGTCCTGGGGCTCTCGGCGCAACGCAGCGCGGGCGCGCATCCCTACTTGACCACTCCGGAGCACACCGCGCACGCGCGTGAGCTGATGGGCGCGTCGGCGTTCCTGGCGCCCGAGCACAAGGTGGTGCTGACCACCGACGCTCAGCAGGCCCGCGCGGTAGGACGCACGGCCCTGGACATGTATTTCAACCTGGCCAACTACCGCAACAACTGGAAACGGTCGGGCTTTGCCGACGATGAGGTCACCCGCCCGGGCAGCGATCGCCTGGTCGACGCGGTGGTGGCCTACGGCACGCCGGAGGCGATCGCGGCGCGGCTCAAAGAGCACCTCGCCGCCGGCGCCGACCACGTGCCCGTGCAGGTCCTCACCAAGGATGAAAGGCTGGTTCCGGCACTGGCCGAATTGGCGGGGCCGCTCGGACTGACATAGTCGTCAAGCAACAGGGGGACTTTCATGACCGAGGCAGCTTCACTGAAGCTCGACCTGGGCCCGTTCGGCGTGTTTGTCGCCACCCGCGCGATCACACCGGAACTGGCCGCGCGGATCGAATCTCTCGGCTACGGCGCCGCCTGGATCGGCGGATCGCCGGACGCCGAGCTGGCCTGGGTGGACCCAGCCCTGGAAGCCACCACCTCGCTACAACTGGCCACCGGGATCGTCAACATCTGGTCGGCGCCGGCACCGGCCGTCGCCGAGTCGTACAAGCGCATCGAAAACGCCTATCCGGGAAGGTTTTTACTGGGCATCGGGGCGGGTCACCGGGAACACACCCAGGAGTACGTCAAGCCCTACGACGCACTGAACGGCTACCTTGACGAACTCGACGGCGCCATGGTTCCGACCAGCCGCAGGGTGCTCGCGGCGCTGGGGCCCAAGGTGTTGACGCTTTCCGCCCAACGCAGCGCCGGCGCGCACCCGTACCTGACCACACCGGAACACACGGCCCGGGCGCGCGAACGGATCGGAAACTCCGTGTTCCTGGCGCCGGAGCACAAGGTGGTGCTGACAACCGATCGCGACGAAGCCCGCGCCGTCGGCCGCCAGACCGTCGAGCACTATTTGGGGCTGAGCAATTACGTGAACAACTGGCTACGGCTGGGGTTCACCGAAGCCGACGTACGCAAGCCGGGCAGCGACAGGCTGATCGACGCGGTGGTCGCCTACGGCACCCCCGAAGCCATCGCGAAACGCCTGGGCGAGCACCTGGAAGCCGGCGCCGACCACGTGGCGATCCAGGTGCTGGGCGGCTATGACGAAGACACGCTGCTGCCCGCGCTGAGCGAGCTGGCCGGGCCGTTGGGGGTAACCCGCACCGCCTGACCAACCCGCTCGGTTAGGGTCAATCCATGCGGCTATTGGTCACGGGTGGCGCGGGCTTCATCGGCGCCAATTTTGTGCACAGCACCGTACGCGAACACCCCGAAGACACCGTGACGGTGCTCGACGCCATGACCTACGCCGGCCGTCGCGAGTCGCTGGCCGGCGTCGACGACGTCATCAGGCTGGTGGTGGGCGACATCACCGACGCCGCGCTGGTTTCCCAGTTGGTCGCCGAGTCCGACGCCGTCGTGCACTTCGCCGCCGAAAGCCACGTCGACAACGCGCTGGACGACCCAGCGCCCTTTTTGCACACCAACGTGATCGGGACATTCACCATCCTGGAAGCGGTACGACGAAACGGTGTGCGGCTGCACCACATCTCGACCGACGAGGTCTACGGCGACCTGGAGCTCGACGACCCGAAGCGGTTCACCGAGTCGACGCCCTACAACCCGTCGAGTCCGTACTCGGCGACCAAGGCCGGCGCCGACATGCTGGTCCGGGCCTGGGTCCGGTCGTACGGGGTGCGCGCGACGATCTCCAACTGCTCCAACAACTATGGGCCCTATCAGCACGTCGAAAAGTTCATCCCGCGCCAGATCACCAACGTGCTCACCGGCCGGCGGCCCAAGCTGTATGGCACCGGCGCCAACGTCCGCGACTGGATCCACGTCGACGACCACAACAGCGCGGTCCGGCGGATCCTCGAAAAAGGCCAGATCGGCCAGACGTACCTGATCAGCTCGGAGGGCGAGCGCGACAACCTGACCGTGCTGCGCACGCTGCTGAAGATGATGGGCCGCGACCCCGACGACTTCGACCACGTGACCGACCGCGTGGGCCACGACATGCGGTACGCCATCGACCCGTCGCTGCTGTACGACGAATTATGCTGGGCCCCAAAACATACCGACTTCGACGAGGGCCTGCGCGCCACCATCGACTGGTACCGCGCCAACGAATCGTGGTGGCGCCCTTTGAAAGACGCCGCGGAGGCCCGGTACCAGGAACGCGGTCAGTGAGATGAAAGTTCGCGAACTCAAGGTCCCCGGCGCCTGGGAGATCACCCCTACCATCCATGGCGACTCGCGCGGCCTGTTCTTCGAATGGCTCACCGACCGCGGGTTCAAATCCTTTGCCGGCCATCGATTGGACGTCCGGCAAGCCAACTGTTCGGTCTCATCCGCCGGTGTGTTGCGGGGCTTGCACTTCTCCCAGCTGCCGCCGAGCCAGGCCAAGTATGTGACCTGCGTGCGCGGCGCGGTGTTCGACGTCGTCTTCGACGTCCGGGTCGGCTCACCGACATTCGGCCAGTGGGACTCGGTGTTGCTCGACGACATCGACCGCAGGACGATCTACATCTCCGAAGGCCTCGGGCATGGTTTCCTTGCCCTGCAAGACAATACGACGGTGATGTACTTATGCTCGTCGGAATACAATCCGGAGCGCGAGCACACCATCTGCGCGACCGATCCGGCGCTGGCGATCGACTGGCCGCGGGTGGATGGCGTCGCCGCGACCTTGTCCGACCGGGATGCGGCGGCCCCCAGCTTCGAGGAAGTGCGCGCGTCCGGGCTCCTGCCCACCTGGGAGGAGACCCAACGGTTCATCGGCGGGATGCGCGGCAAATAACCGCGCACCCCTAACCGCCAGTGAAACTCGCGCAGGCATTCGATCCGCGAGGCAACGCGCTCAACGCGTTCCGGCTGGCGCTGGCGGCCGAGGTGATTGTGTGGCACTCCTTCCCCATCACCGGCCCCCGTTCAGCAGTTGCTGGCCATCGGTGGGCTGGTCAGCCTGAATCCGATCGTGTTCGCGATCGTCGCGGCCATCGCCACCCTGCCACTGGCGGCGCTGAGCTGGCTTTTGGTCGAGAAACCCGCACTGTCTCTGCGCCCGCCCACAGCAGCACGGTCAGCACTTCGGCGGCCACGCTGATGGCCGCGTGCGGCGCTGGATCCCAGCCCCGCTCGGAAAAGCCGAAAAGCCCGAAGGTCCTCGACGCGGTGAATGCGACCAGGGAGCCACCCGCCACCGCGGCCGCGGCCCAGCGAAGCCACCCGGGTCCGCCTGCCAGGATCAGCACAGCCAGGGCATCAGCGTGGCCAACGCCAAAGTGCTGCAACATCGTGCGCTAGCTCGGCGGCCGACTCTTTTATCGAATTGCCTTGCAGGAAACGCGATTCCAGTATCGGTCGATAGTTGTCCGGCAGCCGGTCGAGAACCTGGGCGACACGTTGGGGAGCGGTGCTGATCGCTTCCTCGCTTTCGGGCGGTTGTTCGATGTCCTCGATCGAGGTGATCTCGCGGCCCAAGGTCTCGCGCCAGTGCGCGGCCAGCACCGTTCGGGCCGTCGCGCGCAGGTAGGCCCGCACCTCCCCGACGCTCGCGGTCAGGCGCAGCGGCCGCAGCGCGGCAAGGAACACCTCGGCGGTGAGGTCCTCGGCGTCGGCCCGGTTGCCGACCCGGGCGAACAGGGTGCGGTACACCCAGGTCACGTTGTCGGAATACACCGCCTCCCAGTCGGGGTAGCCGTCGGTGGGCACCGCGCGCAGGGGTCGCCGGCTCACCGGTTCATGAGGTGCCGTCACATACCGCCTTCCCTGCGCAGGTTCACCGATCAATAGCGGCCCGGGTTACAGGGGGCCCGGTCAACAGCTCGTCCAGCTTCGCGGCGGTGGACGAGAGCGCCGACTTGGTCATGTTCTGTAACCGCTCACGCACCCGGGGCTTCGCCGACGCCGGTGCCAGCCGATGGCCGATCAGCTGACTGAACACATCCAGGCGCGCGGCGGAAAGCCAGGCGGTCAGGTCCGGGTCATCGAGCCAGCGCAACTGGTTGCGGTAGTCGGACAGGGTGTTGCGCGCCCAGTCGAGGTCGGTGTCGGGGTGCTCCACCGGCACGCAAAGCCGGTTTTTCGCGTCGTCATCGGGGTACGTGGCTTCGAGGTGGGCGATGAGCGCGGCGCTGAACACTTGCTGGCAGCCGCGCACGCTTTGCAGCGTGATCCGCTCCGCAGCGAAAACTGCTGTGGCAGGCACCTTTTCGGCCCCATCGGCGGTGCAGTCGAGATACAGCGCCGACGCGGCCGACGGCACCTCACCGCCGTCGAGGATCATCCTGTCGGCTTCGATGCGTTGCAGGTGTCCCCTGCGCACCACGTCGGTGATGCGTCGCAACTGCTCCAGCTCGGCCCGGGTGACCGTCGCGCACCGGTACATGGTGGGCCGGATCGCCGGATCCAGCCGCAGCAGGACACCGGCGCTGTCCAGCCGCGCGAACAGATCCTCCAGCGACTCCGCGTCCCTGATGGCCTGCAGCTGCGCGGCGAAGTTGGCCTTGATCAGGTCGGCGAACAGCGGGCCGGGCTGGATCGTCGCGCGATCCAGCAGCCAGGAATCCCGGGGCATGATCCAGGTCAGCCGATCCGGTGCGACGCCCTGACCCAGCAGCCACAAGCAGGCGTCGATGCCCGTCTTGCCGGCCCCGACGATCACGTAGCGCTCGCGGGCGGCCAGCCGCGGCAGGTCGTTGGGTGGCACGCAGTCGATGCCCGGCGCGACCCGGTAGGGCGGCGGGCGCATCGAGGGCACCGCGACGCGCATATAGGTGGCGTCGACGATGCGACGCGCCACGTCGACGCCGTATTCGGCGCCGGCGAGGGTCCTGAACCGGCCCTCGCCGAGGTATTCGCTCATCGGGAAGTAGCTGACCCGGCCGGTCGGCAGCAGCCGCTGTCGCATGATGTGGTCGTAGTACGCGCAGACTTCCCCGGCGGTCGCCAATTCGTAAAGGCCTTCGTTCCAGCCGACTTGGTCGATGGTGTCGCTGCCGAGGCGCAGCGAATTGACGCCGTAGAACGCCGAGGGCTGATGCAGCCGCACGAAGGGGTAGGCCATGGTCCAGTGCCCACCCGGCTGGTGGTTGCGGTCCACCACCACGACGCGGGCCTGCGACGCCGAAGTCTCCGTGACCAAGGTGTCGGTGAACGCCATCCCCATGGCGCCGGCGCCGATGACGAGGTAGTCGGCCGCGATGGTTTTCATCAGGGGTAAAGGCTAGCCGGGGCAGCTGCCTTGCGAACGCCCTGATACAGTTACTAGGATATCCAAGTATCCCACTTACGACGACGTCAACCACACTCGAGGCCACCCATGACCACACAGATCCCCCACTTCATCGACGGGAAGCGCACCGCCGGCCAGTCCACTCGCACCGCCGACGTCTTCAACCCCAGCACCGGCGCGGTGCAGGCGAAAGTCCCGATGGCCTCGTCGGCCGACGTCGACGCGGCGGTGGCCTCGGCCGTCGAGGCCCAAAAGGGCTGGGCCGCGTGGAATCCGCAGCGCCGCGCCCGGGTGATGATGCGATTCATCGAGCTGGTCAACGCCAGCAGCGACGAGCTGGCCGAGCTGCTGTCCATCGAGCACGGCAAGACGGTGCCCGACGCCAAGGGTGATATCCAGCGCGGCATCGAGGTGATCGAGTTCTGCGTCGGGATCCCGCACCTGCTCAAGGGCGAGTACAGCGAAGGCGCCGGACCGGGCATCGACGTCTACTCGCTGCGCCAGCCCCTGGGCGTGGTCGCGGGCATCACCCCGTTCAACTTCCCGGCGATGATCCCGCTGTGGAAGGCCGGGCCGGCCCTTGCCTGCGGAAATGCGTTCGTGCTCAAGCCGAGCGAGCGCGACCCGTCGGTCCCGGTGCGCCTCGCCGAACTGTTCCTCGAGGCCGGTCTACCCCCGGGCGTGTTCCAGGTCGTCCATGGCGACAAGGAGGCCGTCGACGCGATCCTGCACCACCCCGACATCAAGGCGGTCGGATTCGTCGGCAGCTCCGACATCGCCCACTACATCTACTCGACGGCCGCCGCCAACGACAAGCGCTCGCAGTGCTTCGGCGGCGCCAAGAACCACATGATCGTGATGCCCGACGCCGACCTCGACCAGGCCGTCGACGCGCTGATCGGCGCCGGATACGGCAGCGCCGGCGAGCGCTGCATGGCGATCAGCGTCGCGGTCCCCGTCGGCGAACAAACCGCGGATCGATTGCGCGCCAGGCTGGTTGAGCGGATCAACAACCTGCGCGTCGGGCACAGCCTGGACCCCAAGGCCGACTACGGTCCGCTGGTCACCGAGGCCGCGCTGACCCGGGTGCGCAACTACATCGATCAGGGCGTGGCCGCCGGTGCCGAAATCGTCGTCGACGGCCGCGAGCGGGCCAGCGACGACCTCACATTCGGCGACGCCAACCTCGAGGGCGGCTTCTTCATCGGGCCCACCCTGTTCGACCATGTCACCCCCGACATGTCGATCTACACCGACGAGATCTTCGGGCCGGTGCTGTGCATCGTGCGCGCCCACGACTACGAGGAAGCCTTGCGGCTGCCCTCGGAGCACGAGTACGGCAACGGCGTCGCGGTCTTCACCCGCGACGGCGACACCGCCCGCGACTTCGTCTCCCGGGTGCAGGTGGGCATGGTCGGTGTCAACGTGCCGATCCCGGTCCCGGTGTCCTACCACACCTTCGGCGGCTGGAAGCGCTCCGGCTTCGGCGACCTCAACCAGCACGGTCCGTCATCCATCATCTTCTACACAAAGACAAAGACCGTCACGTCGCGGTGGCCATCCGGCATCAAGGACGGCGCCGAATTCGTCATCCCGACAATGAATTAGGTCCGGGCCTTTATATGGATTTATTCACCCTCAACGACGACGAGCGGGTCATCACCGAGACGGCGGCCGCGTTCGCCGCCAAACGCCTCGCCCCGTACGCCCTGGAATGGGATGCCAGCGAGCACTTTCCGACGGACGTCTTGCGCGAGGCCGCCAAGCTCGGCATGGCGGCGATTTACTGTCGCGAAGACGTCGGCGGCAGCGGGTTGCGCCGGCTGGACGGCGTCCGGATTTTCGAGCAGTTGGCCATCGCCGACCCGACGACCGCCGCATTCCTGTCCATCCACAACATGTGCGCGTGGATGATCGACACCTTCGGCACCGACGAGCAACGCACGGCGTGGATTCCGCGGCTGGCGCCGATGGACGCCATCGCGAGCTACTGCCTGACCGAGCCGGGCGCGGGATCCGATGCCGGCGCGTTGAGCACGCGTGCGGTCAAGCAAGGCGGCGACTACGTGCTCGACGGCGTCAAGCAGTTCATCTCCGGCGCGGGGGCCTCCGATGTCTATGTGGTGGTGGCCAGGACCGGGAGCGAGGGCCCGCGCGGCATATCGGCCTTCATCATCGAAAAGGACACTCCGGGGCTCAGTTTCGGGGCCCCCGAAGAGAAGATGGGCTGGCACGCGCAACCCACCGCGCAGGTGATCCTGGAGGGGGTGCGGATACCCGCCGAGGCGATGCTGGGCGGCGCGGACGGCGAGGGCGCGGGCTTCGGCATCGCAATGAACGGCCTCAACGGCGGTCGGCTCAACATCGCGGCGTGCTCGCTCGGCGGTGCGCAGGCGGCCTTCGACAAGGCCGGAGCCTACGTCCGCGAACGCCAAGCGTTCGGGTCCGCCCTGCTCGACGAGCCGACCATCCGGTTCAGCCTCGCCGATATGGCTACCGGCCTGCAGACATCGCGAATGTTGTTGTGGCGGGCCGCGAGTGCCTTGGACGCCGGTGACGCCGACAAGGTCGAGCTGTGCGCGATGGCCAAACGCTACGTCACCGACACGTGCTTCGACGTCGCCGACAAGGCCCTGCAGCTGCACGGCGGCTACGGCTACCTGCGCGAGTACGGCCTGGAGAAGATCGTCCGCGACCTGCGGGTGCATCGAATCCTGGAAGGTACCAACGAAATCATGCGCGTCGTCATCGGCCGGGCCGAGGCCGCGCGGTTCCGCGCGACCGCTTAGGAGAGGACGGAAATGTCTGAGCCCTCCCACATCGCCTTCCTGGGGCTGGGCAACATGGGCGGGCCGATGTCGGCGAACCTGGTTGCCGCCGGCCACATCGTGCACGGATTCGATCCCGTGCCGGCGGCCGCGGCCTCCGCCGCCGCGGGCGGTGCCACCATAGTCGACAACGCGGCCGACGCGGTCGCCAAGGCCGACGTCGTCATCACGATGCTGCCCAACGGCGACATCGTCAAGCGCTGCTACGCCGACGTGCTGCCGGCCGCGCAGGCCGGCGCGCTGTTCATCGACAGCTCCACGATCTCGGTCAACGACGCCCGCGCCGTGCACTCGCTGGCGCAAGCGCACGGCGTTTCCCAGCTGGACGCCCCGGTCTCCGGCGGGGTCAAGGGCGCCGTCGCGGGGACACTCGCGTTCATGGTGGGGGGCGACGAATCCGCCGTGCAGCGGGCGCGGCCCGTGCTGGAACCCATGGCGGGCAAGGTCATTCACTGCGGCGCGGCCGGGGCCGGGCAGGCCGCCAAGGTGTGCAACAACATGGTGCTGGCGGTGCAGCAGATCGCGGTCGGCGAGGCGTTCGTGCTGGCCGAGAAACTCGGCCTGTCCGCGCAGTCGTTGTTCGACGTCATCACCGGCGCGACCGGCAATTGCTGGGCGGTGCACACCAACTGCCCGGTGCCGGGCCCGGTACCGACGTCGCCGGCCAACAACGACTTCAAACCGGGCTTCGCGACTGCGTTGATGAACAAGGACCTGGGCCTGGCGATGGACGCAGTGACCTCAACCGGTTCGGCGGCGCCGCTGGGCACCCACGCCGCCGAGATCTACGCCAAGTTCGCCGCCGACCACGGCGCCTTGGACTTCAGCGCGGTGATCGAGGCGCTGCGCGAGGGCTGAGCGGCTCCGCGGTTACCCGGCCCGGGCCTCTACCACGCTGAGCGGTGAGGCGGTTTGCACCACTCGTGTCATGTGAAATCCAGCTTGGCTGAGCAGTTTTCGGTATTCGGCCGCGGTGCGTTCGCGAGCCCCCAAATTCAGCAGCATCTCCAAATCCGACCATTTTCCCGGGAAATCGCGGTCGTGGTCCGGGATGACCAATTCGACCAGGAGCACCGTGGCTCCCGGGCCGGCTCCCGTGCGAACGTTGCGCAGGATCTGCACGGCCTTGTCGTCGGGCCAGTCGTGGATGATGTTCTTGAGGATGTAGGCGTCACCACCGCCCGGAACGCTGTCGAAAAACGACCCCTGCGCGATACGCACCCGGTCGGCGACATTGTGCTCTCGCAACGTTCCCGGGGCGCACTCTACGACCCGTGGCAGGTCGTAGAGTACGCCCCGCGAACCCGGCGCCGCCGCCAGGATGGCGGCCAGCAGTGGGCCGTGCCCACCGCCAACGTCGACGATCGTGGGGTAGGCGCTGAAGTCGTAGCCGGCGACCACGGGCGCGGTCGTCAGCTCCGAAATGCTCGTCATGGTCTGGTTGAAGAGGTCGGCAAGCTCGGGCTGCTCGGCGAAGTAATCGAAGCTCTCCTTGCCGCGCAATGCCGGGACGACCGTAGTTCCGGTTCGGACCGAATCCTCCAGCAGGGTCCAGCGTTCGCGCTGCTCGGAGGAGCCGTAGAACCGCGCCGCGCTGGCCATCGATACCGGCGCGTCCGAACGCAGGGTATCGGCAAGGGAATTCAGCTCGTAGCGGCCATCGCGGCGATGACGGAAGATGCCCTTGCTGATCAAGGCCCGCAGCAGCCGGCGGAGCGCGTCGGCGTCCGCGCCGACCCGGCCCGCCAGCTCGTCGATCGGCAGCGGGCCTTTGGCGAGCGCGTCGGCGACTCCGAGTTGGGCCGCCACGGTGATGGCCTGCGACGTCCAGCTGGCAATGATCATCTCCATCACCGCCGCGGGCGCGGGCGTCAGCCGTTGATTGAGCCGATATAGGTAATGGCGAATCCACTCGACAACGCGGGCCAACTTCGCGGGTGGCACCTTGGCGGTCGTCACTGGTTCGCCGCAATCGACAGGACGGGGTGATCATCGCGGCCCGCGAGTTCCCGACTGACCTCCGCCGACATCCGGCGGTGACTCACCGAATGCAGAAACCTGGCCAGTGCCCAGGTCATGAATCGGTCGGAGATCATCGCCGCCGGCCTCAGCGCGGACTCGCTGCGGGATACCTGCTGTGTGGTCACCCAGGACACGGCCTTGACCTTGCGACGCCGCGTGTCCTCGTACCGGCGCAGCGCGCCCACGGGGTCATTGTGGAAATCCGAAAGCGCCTTGCACAACACCATGGTGTCCAGCAGCGCCTGATTGGTCCCCTGCGCAAGGGTGGGCGGCATCGTGTGTGCGGCATCGCCGAGCAACGTGACCGCGCCCCGGCCGGAGCGGGCGATCGGATGCCGAAAATGCGGGAAGGGCGAACGGGCCAGATCCTCGTCGCTCAAAGTCGCGAGCACCCGATCGACCAAGTCGGACCACCCCTCGAAATGGGACCGAATCACCTCGATCGGGCGTCGCGGTCTGACGAAGTCGGGCGACCACGGCAAGTCAAACCACCACTGCAGATCGGAACCTCCCGCCGGCCACAGGCCAAGGTTTGCGTGCTCGCCGATGACCATCAGCGCGACGTTCTTGTCCGCGAGGCTCGGCAGGGTGACCAGTCCCTGCCAGCTACACCAGCCAGTCGGCTTCGCGGGCGGCGCGCCGACCATATCTCGAACGATCGAGTGCAGGCCGTCCGCACCGATCAACAGATCCCCCTCGGCCGAGCCGCCGTCGTCGAACTCGACCCGAACTCCGTTGTGGGAGTGGACAAAACCGACCGCACGCGCGTTGCACCGGATGCGTTCGGCCGGAAAGCCTTCCAGCAGCCGTTCAAGCAGGATCCGACGTGGGACCATCCGGACTGGTGCGCCCAGCCGGTCCGCGATTGTCGTCAGGTCCACGGTGGCGATGGGACGACCGCTCGGGGTCGCCGCCCGCACGCTGGACAGTTCCTGACCGGCCCCGGTCATATCGACTCCCAGCTGTGAAAGCACCGTCGCGCCATTAGGCCAGATGGTCACGGCGCCGCCGCCTGCCGTCACGTCGGGTCGCCGTTCGAAGACGGTGACGTCATGTCCGTCGCGCAACAATCCCCGGGCGATGGAAATGCCGCCCACACCGGCGCCGACGACGAGGACCCGAAGCCCCGAGGACGCGTACCTGAGTCGATGCGTCACGTCAGTCCTCTGCGTGCCGTTCGTAGGCCCATCGCTCGAGGCGCGCTTGCAGCTTCAGCAGACCAAGTCCCGCGAACAGCGTGCCCGTGGAAAAGTAGACAATCAGCATCGAATTCATCTCGAACCTCCTACTGCTACCACGCAGGACGGCGGCGAGAAGTTCACCTCGGAGCCGACCCTGAATAGTCAGAAGTCCCCGGCGTGACGCCGCAACGTTTCGATCGACGACACCAACGCCTGGGATTCACCAACGGACATCCCGATGTCGGCGAATACCTGCTCGTTGAGCGTGACGGTGGCGTCCTCGACCGTCGAGCGGCCGAGGACGGTGATCTGCACCAGCGTGGTGCGCCCGTCGGTGGGGTGGGGCACCCGCTGCACCAGCCCGTTGGCTTCGAGCCGGCGGATCGCGTGCGTGACGCTGGTGACGTGAACCTGCAGCCGGTCTGAGGCCTTGGTGATCGGCAAGGCTCCGGTGCGGCTGAACGCCAGCAGCCGCAATAACTCGAAGCGGGAAAAACTCAGGTCGTAGGGACGCAGCGCGGTCTCGACGCGAGCGAGCAGGATCTGGTGAGCCCGCATCACCGACGTCACCGCGACCATGCCGTGCGCCACGTCACCCCACCCGGCACGCTCCCAGTTGGCCATCGCCTGAGCGATCGGATCGCGGGGTTCATAAGGGGCCACGCCCCTTTTCTTACCGCACTTTGCGGCGCGATTTGGTCAGCCGGTCGACTTTGCCACTGCGGCAAGCACCACTTGGGTGGACGCGCGGCTGCCAATGGTGATCCGTACGGCGCCGTCGGGGTAGTAGCGGACATTCAGCCCGGTGTCGGCGAATACCTCTCGCCAGGGCCGCCCAACGGCGGGCAGATAGACGAAGTTGGCGTGCCCGTCGGTGATGTATACGCCCATTGCCCGAAGGCGCCGGCACAGGTAATCCCGCTCACCGGTGACTCGCAGAATGCGTTGCCGCAACTGGTCTTCAGCGTCGTAGGACGCCGCCACCGCGGTCAAGCTGGTGATGCCCATGCCGAACGGCAATTGCATCTTCCACAGTGTCGTAGCCAGCTCCGGTGACGCGAACCCGTACCCGATACGGAGTCCGGCCAGCCCGTACGCCTTGGAGAACGTCCGCAACACCACCACATTCGGAAACTGCCGGATCAGGTCCGGTCCGTCGATGCGGTGCTGGGGCGCGGTGAACTCGATGTAGGCCTCGTCCAGCAGCACAATGGTGTCGCCCGGCACCCGCCGCAAGAATCGGTGCACATCCGCGACGGATTCCAGGGTGCCGGTCGGATTGTGGGGCCTGCACAAGACCACGACGCTGGCGTCCGCCGCCGCTTGCGCCATTGCCTCCAGGTCGTGGCAGCCGCGCTTGTCGAGCGGAACGGTGACCGCCGTCAGGCGGGCCATCCGGGCGAAGATCGGATACCCGTCGAAAGTCGGCTCGCTCAGCACAATCCGATCACCGGGCCGCGTCACCGCATGCAGGACCTGCATCACCACCCCGCTTGCACCCGCTCCCAGCACGACCTGCTCCTCGCAGACCCCGATGTGATCGGCGATCACGCGGCGAAGCCGTTCGGGCAGGAACTCCGGATACCGGTTGGCGGCATCGATCGAGCGGATCAGCGCCGAGCGCACCGCAGGCAGCGGCGGAAACGGGTTCTCGTTGAGCGACAAGGCGAATGGATCGGTCGCGTTCGGCAGCGCATCAAGGATCTCGGCGGTGACGGAGCTCGCCTCCAGCAGGGGGAACATCAGCCTCGTCCCCCCCAGCGGACCGCCGCCGCACCCGCGAAGTCGCCGGCGTGCGCGAAGGCGGCCATCATCACCGTGTCGCCTGCCTTGACCTGGCCCTCTGATATGGCACGGTCCAGGTTGATCGGGATGCCGGCGCCGAAAAGGTTGCCGCAGTCATCAAAGGTGTCGCGATGACGTTCGGGCGGCAACTCGAGCGCTTCGCGCCAGTTGCGCAGGAACACCTTGTTGGGCTGATTGGTGACCAGTAGGTCGATGTCCTTGGAGTGCAAGCCGATTCGATCACAGACCGCCAGCGCGACCTCGGGGACCTGCCGATTGCCACGGGCCAGCACCTTCATGATCTTCGTTTCGGTGAACCCGATGCTGCCCTCACCGGGGCCGGGCTGCCACCACTTGCGGGGCGGGTCGATGGCCAGCGTCATGTCGCCGGCGTACTCGCCGTACGTGCGGCACTCGATGTCGAGGATCGGTGATCGATCCGACAGCGTCACCAATCCAACCGCGGCGCCGTCGCCGGGCACCGACGACTGCGCCTTTTGGCGCACCCCGGGCTGGTCGAAGATCTGGCCGGCGGCGTTCTGGGCGACCGCGATCAGCGCGGTGCGCCCTTGTCCGGATGCGAGCAGCTGACGGGCCACTTTGAGGCCGAGAACGAACGCCGCGCACCCGCCGTTGTGCAGGTCGAGCACCCAGGACGGGCGCATGCCCAGGCGGTGCGCGACGGCGCCGCCCCCGCCGTAAAACGGGATGTCCGGCATCTGGGCGTGGGTGATCAGCACGTCGACGTCGGCAATGGCGTCCTGGCCGTGCCGTTCGATCAGGCCCTGCGCGGCTCGTTCGATCATGTCTGTCGCGGTTTCGTCCGGCCCGACGTGATGGCGGAACTTGGGCGCGCGAAACATCAGGTTGGCCGCCAGTTCGTCCGAGCCTGCGAAATTCGCGTAGTAGTCGGCGCCGATGGGTTCTCCGGGCAGGTAGGTGGAAATGTCGGTCAGGCTGACGGTGGGTTGGTTCATGATGCACTCATCCAGGCCGGCGTGACCGGCAGTCCGTTGCGGTGGCGATATTCGGCGATTGTCTTGAGGTTGTTCAGTTCCAGCGCATGGCCGGCACCAAACAGGTCCCAGAAGTCGCCCACCCAGCCGGTGCGCTCCGGCGGCGCGGCGTCGGGGTACGGGTTGTCGTCGTAAAACGGGTGACGGCAATTGGTCCACAGCACAACGGAACCGGGTTTGTCGAGGATCACCTGCGCGTCGAGGACCCGCATCAAGTAAATCATCCACAAGTGCTTGCCCTGGTCCCATGCGCAGTGGTAGTCGACGGTACGGGCCTGCGCGTTGGCCACCGTGCGGGTGTAGATCTCGGTGTCGGGAAGCAACCGGTCGTAGGCCAGCCACAGCCCGGGCTCGTCGGTCGCGGTGAAGTCACGCAGGGTATACGTCCACTCCTCCAGGCTGCGGGTGTCGGACAGGTATTCGAACAGCTCGTCGGGCGGGCAATCGACGTAGTCGTTGACCGTGCAGTACTGGCCGAAGACCTCCTCGTGCGGGTACACCGACCGCATCTTCTCCATGAACATCGGCGCGGTCTGCTCCAATGGCGTGGTCTCGATACGGACCACTCCCTCGATCGGCTCAGTGGTGCCGGTGTGGACGTGGATGTCGTCAAGCGCTGGCAGGGACATGGATCCGGTTCTCCTTAGGTGTTGTGACCTGTTGTTCTACAACGTGTTTGGGGGTTTGTCGGTTCAGGAACGCTGCGAATGGCGGGATTTCGTCGGCAGAGCACTCGATGCTGATCAGCGACGGACCGTCGACGGCGATTGCGCGTTCCAATGCTGCGGGTAGTGCGTCGATGTCGGTCACGTCGATGGAAGACAACCCCGGGAACATGCCCGCCAGACCGGCCCCCAGGTGGCTGGGAGCGAACCGGTTGTAGCTGTACAGGTCGTCGTAGAACAGCTGCTCGCGGGTCACGCACATCGCGTGGGCGTTGTTGTTGAACAGTACGAATGTCACCGGAAGCCGGTACTGCAACGCGGTGTGCACCTCCATGCCGTGCATGAAGAATGCACCGTCGCCGGCAATCACCACGGTGCGCCCGCTGGGCCCGTTGCCCATCGCGCGGCCGAAGGCCATCCCGATACCGGCACCGAAGCTGTAGCCCATGCCGCCCATGCCGAGTGCGACCGCGAACCGACCGTCCCGGCGAACGGGGAGGTGATGGATTGCCGACGCGCCGGTGTTGCCGGCATCGACGACGATGTCGGTTCCCTCGGGCAGCACGCGATTGAGCACGACCATGGCATCGCGGTAGCGCACGCCGGTACCGGCGTGCGGTGGTGGACTGAGTTCGGCGTCTGCCACGAAATCGTGCACGCGCAGGCGCCTTGGTCGCCCCCGCCCGGACAACGCCCGCGTCAGCATCGTCAGCGATCCGCGCAGATCTTCGGTGTGTACGTGCGTGCACGGCAGGTACGGCGGTGCCGAGCCTATCGAGATCGTCTGCACCGCCGCGAGCGCGTCGTCGAGGCCGGCGCGGGCGGTCACCGACAGTCGGGTGCCGACCACCAGGCACACGGCGCTCGCTGCCACCGCGTCGGCCACACCGGGGTGGCCCATCACGCCGGTCACACCGAGCGCTGACGACGAACCGAAACCCGGTGTACCGGCTACGTCTTTGGCGTCGGGCACACATGCCACTTGCGCGCGCAACACGGCCCGCAGCTCCTCGAGTTCGGACCGGGCGTCATCGCGAGCCACCTGCTCGCCGGCGATGATCGTGATCGGTCCCGTCGCCCGACGCAGAGCGCGCGCGATCAGACGGGGATCACCTACGACCGCACCGTGGCGCCGCAAGCCACGCCGGGCATCAGCGCCAGCGCCGTTCACATCGACCGTCGCCTGCTGAATATCCTTGGGCAGCAACAACACTGCCGGACCACCCGTACGCGCCGCTGCGATAGCGCTGGGCAACGCCGAAACGATGTCCGCGGGCGTCAACACCCGCCGGCAGAAGACCGACACGGCAGAAAACAACGTCTCGGCATTCAGCGAACCGTTGCGACCACTGGTGTCTTGAAAGCTGCCCCGACCGTCCATCGTGGTCGCGGGCTGGCCAACCAACGCCAACACCGGCACGCGGCTGGCCAACGATTCCCCAAGACCGGGAACGAGGTTCAGCGCGCCCCCGCCAGAGGTCGCCGCGACTACCCCCAAACCGGCTCCGCTGCGGCTGTACCCGTCGGCCATCGTGGCCGCGGAAAACTCGTGCTTGGCCAACACCGCGGTGATGCCCGAATGGAAATGTGCGGCATCGTAGAGATCTTCGATGTTGGCGCCGTCGACACCGAATATGTAATCGATGTCGATTCTCGCGAGATGCTCGACGATGTGGTCGACCACCCTATGTTGCCTTGGCATCGCTCCCCCAAACTTCTATGCCAGTGACACGACCCGCGGATGACTTCGGTTCACTCGGGGCGAAATTCACAACGAACGCTCCAGCAGAACCTGGCCGTTCTCGGCGGAAACGACCTGCACAGAGGCGATTTGACCGATAGGCATGGAAACGCTGCCAGCGGGCGTCGCCGTATGGCCCGGATTCGCCACCCAGGTTGCCGTCCGGGTGTGGCTCCCGTCACGCCCGACCACGACCATCGCGAGCGTGTCGTGATGGGCGTTCAGCGGCGCCAGGCAGACGCAGTTCATCGAGATGAACGTTCCCCACTGCCGGCCGCTGAGTGCGACCGTCGAGGCCAGCTGGTTCGTCCCGACCTGCGCCATCGGCTGACCCGACACGCTCGCCTGCGCCGGCGTGGGCACGGGTGTCGGGGAATGCCCCGCAGCGCAGACGAGTACACCGATCGCCAGCACCGCGGCCGCGGCGGCCCCAGCCGTCCATGTCACGATGCGGGACCGGCGGCGCCGCCAGTTCACCGTGGTCAGCAGCGTCGGCAGCAACTCGTCGGACAGCAACGGTGCTACACCACTGCGGTCGGCCGCGCCCATCGCCGCCAAGTCGTCGCGATCCAGCTGCGACAGGAGGCCCGGCACGCCACCGAGCTCGCCAACGGCGCTGCGGCACAACGGGCAGTCGGCCAGCTGCGCTTCGAATTCCCGCCGGTCGGCAGCCGACAGCGATCCCAGCACGTATGCGGCATCCCACATCGCGTACTCGTCATGTCCGGCTAGGTCACCGCCATGCGGCGACGCGGGCCGTCGTAGCGGCATCATCGTGTAACTCCGATCTCGTTGCGCCATTGCGTCGCCGATCAGCGGTCGGTCCAGGACGCTATTGACCTACGGACCGGCCGGGCGACGGGCTCTCGTCGATGACTTATGTTGCGAGCGACGGTGAACGGACTAGAGCAGACACTCCATTCACCTCCTTGCTGGTGAAACGACATGAGCGCCTGTTTGGTTCACCCGCGCCACGGCAGACCCGGTTAGCTGGGGCCGCCCATCCAGCTGTGGAATCGACCATCCGGGTCGTAGGCCGAGCGCACCTTATCGAGGCGTGCCATATTCGATTCGGCGATGAATCGCGCCGGACGCCGGCACAGATTCTCGTCGGCGAGCGAGATCCCAGTTGCCAAGTGCGACATCGCCGCCATGTTGGACGCGGCCCAGTCCCGGTACCGTTCGTCGTCGGCCGGATTCTGCCAGATGGTATAGAGCGCCAGGTAGATCTCGTCTTCCACGCCGTACACCATGTCCGCGCGCTCCGGGGACGTCTTCCAGCCCGTGAAAATGAAGTGCGAGGGATGCGGCGGCATGGTTTCGATGATCCTGCGGATTCCCGGCAGTAGTTCTTCGGCGGAAGCCGACGTGAACATGTTGTCGGCGATATAGCGATGCCCCGCCGGGTAGCTGGTCATCACGGCGCTATACCAATTGGCCAAAGTCGTAGGCGCATAAGGAAGGTTGACGATCGCCTTGTCGATGACCGGGCACGTGCTCAGCGGCGCAAGGGCTTTGACCGCTTCTTCCTCCGAGTCGGCGAATACCGGCGAGGCGATCGTGATGCCAGGTTGGTTGAGCCCGGCTCCCGGAAAGCTGCGCGCGGTGTGCATCTGCAGTTCGACCCGGTCGTCGATCTCGGAAACGATCGAGCGCCCCCAGGTAAACACCTCGTCGGCCACCTCGATCGGATACATGTACAGGCAGGTGCCCCAAACCGCAGGACGTGGGTGAACCCGCAGTTTGAAGGAGGTGACCACACCGAAGAAGCCCGGTCCAGATCCACGAGCCGCCCAATACATGTCTGGATGGTTTTCGGGGTCGCAGTAGATCTGTTCACCTTCGGCGGTAACGACTTCCAGTCCAAGCACGCTCTCGCATGCCGGCCCCATCACCGGACTGTTCCAGCCGTATCCGCCTTGCAAGAGATAGCCACCGAGGCAAATGCCTTCGCAATGTCCGGCGGGAAAGAACAGCCCTTGTGCGTCGAGCTCCGTCGCGAAGACGCTGGCGACCTTGCCCGGGCCGACGTATGCGATCATCTGGTCCGGTTCGACGGTGCAGTGATCGAGGCGGCTGACGTCGAGCAGTAGACCGCCGTCGCGCAGGTGACTGGCCGCCCAGCTGTGACCGCCCGAACGAACGCCGACTTGATATCCGTTGGCCCGCGCATGACGGATCGCCGCGACCACGTCTTCGGTGTCGTGCGCTTGCACGATCACCTCGGGAAAGCGCTGCGGCACAAGGCCGTTCCATACCGTGTTGCGGCGGGCCGTTTCGTATCCCGCTGCGCCGCGGAAGAAAGTCTTTTCAGTGCAAAGCAAAACCATTGATCTCCCTCAGTTTTCGCGCACGGCGTGCCGGCCTCTTGTGCTAACGAGATGCCACCGTCAAGCGTTCGACACGGATGCCCTCGGACCGTTTCAGGTAGGCCGCCACTTCCCGCGCCAGCGGCGTGGCGGCCAGCCGGATCGCCCGCAATGGGCCGTTGGGGGGGATGCCGTATCCGATCGCGAACATTCCGTCGCCCACGTGCGAGGCAAAGCCGCCGCGTGGGTTGCCGTGCGCGTCCAGGACGCCAAGATGCCCAACCAAACCCTCGAGTTTCGCCGCGAACCCGGTGGCGGCAATGATCACCTGGGGCGCGACGGACCTGCCGTCGGCGAGGATCACCCGGTCGGATTCGACCGCCTCGACGGCGCCGACGACCTCGACGCGCCCGGTCCGCACGACGCCGACGAGCTCGTCGGCCAGCGTTGGGATGCGGCCTCGCTGTTCCACCGTCGCCTTCAGCCCGAGCGGCGGCCGCCGGAAGCCGTAGGCCGACAGGTCACCCCAGAGCAGGCGGTTGATTAGCCCGATCACCGGATCAACCAGCCGTGCGGGGACCCGCGAGAACAGCTCAAGGAAGATATCGGAGGGAAACAGCCCGATGGCCCGCCGCACGAGGTGCGGCGGTGTGCGCACCGCCAGCCAGATGCGGCGCGCGCCGTCGTTTACCAGTTGGGCGGCGATGTCGGCGGCCGAGTTGCCCGCGCCAACAACGAGGACGTCGCGACCACGGTAGGGCCACGCGTTGGTGAAATCCCCGGAATGAACGATCTCGCCGTTGAAGCGATTGAGTCCGGGCCAGGGCGGGATCGTGGGCGCGCTGTAGTTTCCCGTGGCGAGAACGATTGCCGGGGTGAGGATTTCACCCGACGAGGTGTCAAGTCGCCAGACGCCCCCGGCACGGTCGATGCGGTGGACTTCACATCCGAGCGTGAGCGCGATGTTCTGCTGCGCAACGTAGCGATCGAAATAGCGGACCATGTCCTCCTTGGTCGGCCAACGGCCGGCGTTCAAGGGAATCCGTTGTCCGGGAAGGTGAGACAAGAACCCGGTCGTGTTCAGCCGGAAGTCGTCATAGCGCGTGCGCCAGGAAATCGCCGGCGCCGCCGCGCGGTCGAGGACCAGCGGTCTGATGCCGTACTGATGGTTAAGTTCGCGTGCGACGGCCAGACCCGCGGGACCCGCCCCGATGACAACGGCGTCGGGGCGGTCCTCGATGTTTGCGCCGTCCGCCGGCCCGTGCTTACTTGGCATCTGCTCACCTAACTTGTGACGATGCCTTGTAACACGATCAGCGAGCGGCTTTAGTTCACCGCGCGGCGGGAATCTAGAGCGAACGCTCCAGCAGAACCTGACCGTCATCAGCGGAAACTACCTGCACGGCGGCAATCTGGTCGACCGGCGTCGAGATGCTGCCTGCCGGCGTCGCGGTGTGGCCGGGTTCGGCCGTCCAGGTCGCCAGCCGGGTCTGGCTGCCGTCGCGACCCACCACGACCATCGCCAGCGTGTCATGGTGCGCGGTCAGCGGAGCCAGGCAGACGCACTTGAGGTTGATCGCCGTCCCCCAGTGCTCGTTGCTGAGCTGCACGGTCGAGGTCAGCAGGGTGGTGCCGACCTGTGCCATCGGCTGCGAGGACGCGGCCACCTGCGGGGACGCGGCCACCTGCTGCGCGGGCGTCGACCAATGCCCCTCAACGCCGACTAACACGCCGATCGCCAGCACCGCGGCCGCGGCGGACGAGGCCACCCAGGTCACCGCGCGCGCACGGCGGCGCCGCCAGGCCACCTTCGCCAGCAACGACGGCAATAAATCCGGTGACATCTCCGGTGCCGCCGAGGCAGTCAAACCGGGCGCGTCCATCGCGGCCACTTCGTCGCCGCTGAGCTGGGAAAGCAGGGCCGGCACGCCACTGAATTCGATGACGGCCTCCCGGCATGCCGGGCAGTCGACCATGTGCTTCTCGAATTCGCGGCGGTCGGCGGCAGACAACGACCCCAACACGTATGCGGCATCCCACATCACGTAGGGGTCGCCGGGCGGGCCAATGCTATGTAGCTGCGTCCTCATCTCATCCATCTCCTGTCACCCTCAAAGCATTCGGAGCCGATGGCCACACGGATTGGTAGTGGGCTGTCATCGGGTAACTCCAAGTTCCTGCAGAGTGAGCCGCAACGCACGTACTGCATAGTGTAGTCGCGACTTCACCGTTCCTTCGGCGATCTCGAGGTCTGCGGCAATCTGCGCGGTAGTCCATCCGCGGTAATAGGACCGCTCGATGACGGCCCGATGCTCGGTGGATAGCTGCGCCATCGCGTCGGCGATCAGCAAACGGTCCAGCGCCGCGTTCACCTCGTCCGGCGTCGACTGCTCCGGCGCCCCGTCTTCGTCGATCGAACTGACAACGTGACGGAACCGCGCGCTGCGCCGGTCGTCGATGATCATGTTGCGAGCCACGGTGAACAACCACGCCCGCGCCGACCGCTCGGTGTCGCCGACGACTTCCGGATGCTGCCATGCCCGCAACAGCGTCTCCTGGACGACGTCCTCGGCGTGGCTCGGGTCTCCGGTCAACTTCAGCGCGAAGCGCCACAAGACCGCGGCGTGCTCGTCGTAGAGCGCCTTCATCAGCGCGGCTTCACCAGCCGCGGTGCCAGCCACACGAGCCACTCGATCACCTCCGACTACTGACACGAGTCGACTAGGCGTTTAGTTCAAGGCTAGACGCGCGTCAGGATCCTCGGCCCGGCCTCGGTGACCGCCACGGTGTGCTCCCAATGCGCCGCGCGGGACCCATCGACGGTGGTCACGGTCCATTCGTCGTCAAGTACCACCGTTTTGCCGGTTCCGAGGGTCAGCATCGGTTCGATGGCCAGCACCGAACCGGGGGCCAGCAGCGGGCCTCGCCCGGGGGAGCCCTCGTTGGGCAGGAACGGATCCATGTGCATCTGCCGGCCGATGCCGTGGCCGCCGTAGCCCTCCACGATGCCGAACGAGCGTCCGTAGCGGATCTCGGCCGCCCGCGTGCCCATTTCGATGGCGTGCGCGACGTCGGTCAACCGATTACCGGGGATCATCGCCGCGATTCCGGCTTCCAGCGATTCCCGGGTCGCCGCCGACAGCGCTTCGTCGACCGGATCCAGCGTCCCGACCCCGAAGGTGATCGCGGCATCGCCGTGCCAGCCGCTCAGCACGGCGCCGCAGTCGATGGACACCAGGTCACCGGGCGACAGAATTTCCGCCGCGGATGGGATGCCATGGACAACCCGCTCGTTGACCGATGCGCAGATCGACGCCGGGTACCCGTGATAGCCCAGGAACGACGGTGTCGCCCCGGCTTCGCGGATTACCGACTCGGCGATGTGGTCGAGGCCCAGGGTCGACACCCCGGGGACGGCGGCCACGTGAACGGCGTGCAGCGCGGCGGCCACCACGGCGCCGGCCGCGGCCATCGCGTCGAGTTCACCGGCACTGCGCTGCGGGACGACCCTGCGACTCCGCAGTCGTGCCAGTGGGCGCATCGTTACTTGCCCAGCGCTCGCAGCGCGCGGGCGAAGACCTCGTCCAGCGTGCCGATGGCGTCGACGGTCTTCAATCGGCCGCTGTAGTACTCCAACAGGGGCGCGGTCTCGTCGCGGTAGACCTTCATCCGGTTGATGATGACCTCGTCGGTGTCGTCGGCGCGGCCACGCCCCTTGAGCCGCGCCAACAGCTCCTCCTGCGAGACGCGGAACTCCAGCACCGCGTCGATGTCCCCGCCCCGGCGCTTCAGCATTTCGTCCAGCGCCTCGGCCTGCGCAAGCGAGCGTGGATACCCGTCCAGGATGAATCCCTTGGCCGCGTCGGGATCGCCAAGCCGGTCGTCGACGAGCTGGTTGGTCAACTCGGAGGGCACCAGGTCACCGGCGTCCAGGTACCGCTTGGCCTCCAGGCCGAGTTTGGTGCCGTGCTCGATGTTGCGCCGGAACAATTCGCCGGTCGAGATCTGCGGGATCCCCAGCTTCTCGGCGAGCTTTTCCCCCTGCGTGCCCTTGCCCGCACCCGGCGGCCCCAGCAAAACGACTTTCACTTGAGGAACCCTTCGTAGTTGCGCTGCATGAGCTGACTCTCGATCTGTTTGACGGTATCCAAACCGACGCCAATCATGATCAACACCGCCGTGCCACCGAACGGCAGGTTCTGCACTGCCCCGCCATTGCCGATCCCGAGGAACAGATTCGGCAGCACGGAGATGGCGCCCAGGTAGACCGAGCCCGGCAGCGTGATCCTGCTCAGCACATAACGCAGGTAGTCGGCGGTCGGCTTGCCCGGCCGGATGCCGGGAATGAAGCCGCCGAACTTCTTCATTTCGTCCGCACGCTCGTCGGGATTGAAGGTGATCGACACGTAGAAGTAGGTGAAGAAGATGACGAGCCCGAAGTAGATGGCGATGTAGACCGGGTCGCTCGGGTCGGACAGGTAGGTGCCGACGAACTTGTCCCACCAGCTGTTGCCCACGCCACCGGTGCCGCTGCGGACCAGCTGGGTGATCAGATGCGGAATGTAGATGAGCGACGACGCGAAGATGACCGGGATAACGCCGGCCTGGTTGACCTTGAGCGGCAGATACGTCGACGTGCCGCCGTACATGCGCCGGCCCACCATGCGCTTGGCGTACTGCACGGGGATCCGGCGCTGGCCCTGCTCGACGAAGACCACACCGACGATGATTGCCAGCGCAGCCGCGCAGACGGCCGCGAAGATCACGCCGCCCCGGCTGTCCAGGATGGTCTTGCCCTCGGACGGAATGCGCGCGGCGATGCCGACGAAGATCAGCAGGGACATGCCGTTGCCGATGCCGCGTTCGGTGATCAGCTCGCCCATCCACATCACCAGCGCGGCGCCAGCCGTCATCACCATCACGATGACGACCAGCGTGAAGATGCTCTGGTCGGCGATGATGTCCAGGGTGCAGCCCTGCAGCAGGCCGCCGTTGGCCGCCAGCGCCACGATGCTGGTGGCCTGCAGGACGGCCAGCGCGATCGCGAGATAGCGGGTGTACTGGGTCATCTTGGCCTGGCCGGACTGGCCTTCCTTGCGCAGTTCCTCGAACCGCGGGATGACGACCGTCAGCAGCTGCACGATGATGCTGGCCGTGATGTAGGGCATCACCCCGACCGCGAACACGGTGAGCTTGAGCAGCGCACCACCGGAGAACAGGTTGATCAGCGAGTAGATCTGTCCCGCCTCGCCGCCGCTGGCCTCCTTGATGCACTGCTGCACGTTCGGGAAGTTAACGCCGGGAGAAGGCAGCGCGGCCCCGAGCCGGTAGAGGATGACGATCGCGAGCGTGAAGAGGATCTTCCGTCTCAGATCGACTGTCCGCAGCGATGAGATGAAAGCCGAAAGCACTCTTCCTCCTGCGAAGCCGGGGGTCATCCTGCGTCACGCGCCCAACACCCGCAGGCCAGGACGTACGGCGTCGCGCGTCAAATCGTGTACGAGACTAACAGCTGGTATGGGCAGTTTCTTGACCGGCCGCCGTCGAGCCGCTCTCCAGCCCCCAAAAAGACACAGCCGGCGCTCAGTGGCGGGGGGTAGAGTGCTGTTGGCTCATTGCATTTGCTAAATATCGAAAACCGTACGGGAAGCGATGTATGACGCAGGCGGGCAGCGCACGATTTGACGGCGACAGCTGGGATCTTGCATCCAGCGTGGGCTTGACGGCGACCATGGTCGCGGCGGCCCGCGCCGTGGCCAGCAGGGCGTCGGACGGATCGAATGCCCTGGTCAACGACCAGTTTGCCGCGCCGCTGGTTCGCGCGGTGGGGGTCGACTTCTTCTCCCGGATGGCCAGCGGCGAGCTGGATCCCCGCGATCTCGACGAAGACGCGGCCAGGAACATGCGGCGGTTCGCCGACGCGATGGCCATCCGCACCAAATACTTCGACGAGTTCTTCCTGGACGCGACGCGGGCCGGCATTCGGCAGGCCGTCATCTTGGCGTCCGGCCTGGACTCCCGCGCCTACCGACTGCCCTGGCCGGCCGGCACCACCGTGTACGAAGTCGACCAGCCTCAGGTGATCGAGTTCAAGACCGGCACGCTCGCCGGGCTCGGCGCCGAGCCGACGGCGGACCGGCGCGCGGTGGCGATCGATCTGCGCGACGATTGGCCGGCCGCACTGCAACGAGCCGGCTTCGACCCGACGCAGCGGACGGCCTGGATCGCCGAGGGGTTGCTGGGTTATCTGCCCGCCGAGGCCCAGGACCGGTTGCTCGACCAGGTCACCGCGCTGAGCGTGCCGGGCAGCCTGTTTGCCACCGAGGGCCTGCTCGAAATCAACGAACTCAACGAGCAGGAGCTGCGCCGGCGCATGCGGCGCCAATCGGAGATGTGGGACAGCCACGGCTTCGAGCTCGACATGGCCGGCCTGGTGTACTTCGACGAGCGGACCGACACGCGGACGTACCTGTCCAACCACGGCTGGCGGATCTCCGACACGAACACCAAAGACCTGGTGGCCCAACACGGGTTGCCGCCGATCGACGACGACGACCTCGTGTTCGGCGAAATCGTCTATGTCGCGGCCGAATTGAAAGAACCGGAAGCAGAACTGGATTAGGAGGACCATGACACGCACCGATCAAGACACCTGGGACCTGGCGTCCAGTGTCGGCGCCACGGCCACGATGGTCGCCGCGGCCCGCGCGCTGGCCAGCGCGGGGAGCAACCCCATCATCAACGACCCGTTCGCCGCGCCGTTGGTACGAGCGGTCGGGCTTGATTTCTTCCGTCGCCTGGTCGACGGCGAGATCGTCGCGGCCGACGCCGACGACGACAGCGGGAAGGACATGGCGCTAGAGACCGATTCGATCGCGGTGCGCACCCGGTTCTTCGACGACTTCTTCCTCAACGCCGCCCGCGACGGTGTCCGCCAATCGGTGATTCTGGCCGCCGGTCTCGACGCCCGCGCCTACCGGCTGGCCTGGCCGGCCGGCAGCACCGTCTACGAAGTCGATCAGCCCAAGGTCATCGAGTTCAAGGGCACCGCGATGTCCGACCTGGGCGTTGCGCCCGTCGCGGATCGGCGAACCGTCAGCATTGATCTGCGGGAGGACTGGCCGGAAGCCCTGCGCAGCAACGGATTTGACACCACCCAACCGACTTCCTGGAGCGCCGAAGGTCTGCTGATGTACCTTCCGCCGGATGCCCAGGACCGGCTCTTCGACAACATCACGGAGCTCAGCGCCCCCGGCAGCTTGCTGGCCACCGAATACCACCCCGACACGGGGACGAGCATGTCCGAGCGCGCGCAGGAGTTCAACGACAGGTGGGCCAAATTCGGCTGCGACGTCAACCTTTCGGGACTTTTCTTCGACGGCGAGCGCAGCAACGTCGTCGACTACCTGACCCAGCGCGGCTGGCAGGTGAGCGCCCGGCCACGGCGGGACATGTTCGCCGATTACGGCCTGAAGTTCCCCGACGACGACGAGATGGCCCAGTTCCGCAACATCACCGCTGTGATCGCAACGCTGCGCTAGGAGTACGCCATGACCGACACCGAAACCAAGCGATTTGACGGCGACAGTTGGGATCTGGCGTCCAGCGTGGGGGCCACCGCCACGGCGGTGGCCGCCCGGCGGGCGATGGCGTCCAAGGGCCCGAACCCGCTCATCGACGACCCCTTCGCCGAACCACTGGTGAACGCCGTCGGCGTCGACGCCTTCATCCGGATGATGAACGGCGAAATCGAAGCGCCCGAAGACGACCCCGCCTTCACCCCGCGCCGGCTCAGTGAGGGGATGGCGGTGCGCACCCGGTTCTTCGACTCCTTCTTCCTCGACGCCGCCGAAGCCGGCATCCGCCAGGCCGTCATCCTGGCCTCGGGACTCGACACCCGTGCCTACCGGCTGCCCTGGCCGGCCGGGACCGTGCTCTACGAAGTCGACCAGCCCCGGGTGATCGAGTTCAAGACCCGCACCCTGGCGGACCTCGGCGCGACCCCGACCGCCGACCGCCGCGCGGTGGGGATCGACCTGCGCGACGACTGGCCGGCCGCGCTGCGCGGCAACGGATTTGACGCAGGCGCGCCGACGGCCTGGATCGCCGAGGGGCTGCTGGGATACCTGCCGCCGGAGGCGCAGGACCGCTTGTTCGACAGCATCACCGCGCTCAGCGCCAGCGGCAGCAGGCTGGGCACCGGCTACGTGCCGAACATCCGCGACCGCATCGAAAAGCGGGGCCACGAGATCAGCGAGCGCTGGCGGCGGATGGGACTGAACCTCAACTGGGCCGACTTGGTCTACCCCGGCGAACGCAACGACGTGGTGGTCTACCTGGCCGACCGCGGCTGGCAGTCGACGGTGCACAACACACCGGAGCTCTACGCCGACAACGGTTTTGAGTTCCCCGACCAACCATCCATGGTCGCGTTCGGCGACATCAAATACGTATCCGCCGCCCTGCGGTAGCTCAGCGCCCTCAGGCCGGTCTGGCCGCCGGCGTCCGGACGACCAACGGCACCGCGGGGAAACACCACGCCATCTCCGCCCGCGACTTGACCGCCGCGGCGGTTCCGTAACCCCGCTGTCGGTGGTCGGGGTGAATCCAGATTCGCACGTCCACCTCGTGGTTGATCAGCTCGCCGAACACCATGCCGACCTTCTGCCCGGAATCCACGGCGACGAACCATGCGGCCTCCTCGTCGTCGACTCGCCCCAGCGCCGCGCGGATCTCGTCGTCGAGGTTGCCAGCCGGTCCACCGGACCCATCGCCGGCCGCGCCGATGTCCTGGGTGCGGGCGGCGAAGATGTCGCGGTCCTCCGCAGCGGAAAAGGGCCGCAGCTCGAGGGAATCCCCCGAGCTTGCCGGACGCTCTTTGAGGGTGAAGCTGAGCTGCTTGTTCAGGTCCTCGAGTTCGGCCTGGATCTTCTTGCGCGAATCCTTGGTCAGCTGATCGAAGGACATGCCCATCACCGCCTCGGCGCCCACGCGGGACATGTCGAGCAAAGCGACGATCGCCTCGACCGCGGCCGGCTTGTTCTCGGACTCCACCATGAGGTCGAGCACTTCATGCCGGCGTTCAAGGGCTTTCAACAGGGCGTCGGCGATCTCGCGACGGGCGGCTTTGCGGTCGTGGTCGGTCATCACACCAGCCTAGAACGCCACCGAAGGTAGCGCGCTAGAGGTCCGGTTTCCCAGCTCCAGGAACCGTTGGTAGCGGTCCTCGATCGCGGCCGCCCACGCGGGGTCGGGTTCGACGACGCGCGCGGTGGCCGCCCATCGGGCGGCATCGGCGATCGTCGTTTCCAGACCGGCCGCGAGGCGACCGAGGAAAGCCGCTCCCAGCGCCGCCCCTTCGGCCACCGCGGACACCTCCACCGGCCGGCCGGTGGCGTCGGCGATGGCCTGCATCCAGGGCCGCACCCGGGTGCCGCCACCCGAGGCCACGATGCGCCCCACCGGCGCCCCGCTCAGCTCGATGATTTGACGGACAACGAAACCCGAGGCTTCGTAGGCGGCCCGTCGCACGGCGGCCGCGTCATGGGTCAGGTCCAGCGCGTCGAGCACGGCCCGCCGATCCGGGTCGTGGAACGGCGTGCGCTCCCCGCGGATGTAGGGCGACCACACCGGTACCCGGCGCGGATCGACCCTCTCGAGCCCATCTGTCGGGCCCCGGCCCGACCAGGCGGTCCACCCAGCCGAGGAACAGCCCACCGGCGTTGCTGGCCCCGCCGAGCTGGCTTTTGCCCGCGGCGGTGTGCGGGATCGTCCACAGGCCGGGCACCTGCCGGGCCTGCGGAATGGTCGTCCACACGATCAGGGTGGTGCCACACAGCACCAGCACGTCGCCGTCGCGGTCGGCGCCTGCGACGATCTGTTCGCACAGGGCGTCGACGGCGCCGATCGCCAAGAGGGTCCCGGCCCGACGCACCTGCCCGGCCGCCGCCCCGATCGGCTCGACCCGCGGCATCTGCCGGACGGTCGCGCCGCGCTCGGCGCACGCCGTCGGGCTCCAGCCGGTCCCGTCGAACAGGGGAAAAGCCGTGGCGGCAGTGGCGAAGTCGATCACCGCCTCGCCGGCCAGCGCGTGGTTGGCCACCGCAGGTGCCGGCCAGTATCCCGCCGCCTCGGGCGCTTCGGCGGCCGTCCAGCGCAGGAACTCGGCGGCCTCGCCCAGCGCCGGAAGCGGCTGCGCCCGCTCCGCGGAGCCGGGCGCGCGCCCCCTGTCGTCGCCGTACAGCAACCCCGGTGTGATGGGCCGGCCCGTGGCGTCCACGGCGGTCATCGAAGGGACCATCGCCGAAACCGCCACCGCCCGGACCTGCGAACCGGGGGCCAGCTGATCCAGGGCCGCCAACGGACCCCGCCGCCACGCCTCGTCGGCGTCGTGCTCGAGCCGGTCGGGGGTCGGCACCCGCAGCTGATGCGGTACCCGCGCCCGTGCCGTCACCCGGCCGTCGGCGTCGGCGGCCACCGCTTTGAGCGCGGTGCTGCCGACGTCGATCCCGATTGTGACGTCTTTACGTGACACGGGCGTCACCGTACGCCAGCATTGGCAGTCGTGACATCGAGACCGCGTGCCCTGGTGACGGCCCCGCTGCGCGGACCGGGGTTCGCCAAGCTCCGCCAGCTGGCCGACGTGGTGTATGACCCCTGGATCGAACAGACGCCGCTGCGGATCTACAGCGCCGAGCAGCTGGCCGAACGGATCACCGCCGAAACCGCCGATGTCGTTGTGGTGGAAAGTGACTCGGTGCGCGGTCCGGTGTTCGACCTGGCCCTGCGCGCAATCGCGTCCACCCGCGGCGACCCCAACAACGTCGACATCGCCGGAGCCACCGCGGCGGGCATCCCGGTGCTGAACACCCCGGCCCGCAACGCCGACGCGGTCGCGGAGATGGCGGTGGCCCTGCTGCTGGCCGCCACCCGTCACCTGCTCACCGCGGACTCGGATGTGCGCAGCGGCAACATGTTTCGCGACGGCAGCATTCCGTATCAGCGTTTCCGCGGTTGGGAGATCGCCGGGCTCACCGCCGGGCTGGTGGGTCTGGGCGCCGTCGGCCGTGCGTTGCGATGGCGGTTGTCCGGGCTGGGCATGCGGGTCATCGCACACGACCCGTTCAACGACGAGGCGCGGCACGGCCTCGACGAGCTGTTGGGCGAGGCCGATGTCGTCTCCCTGCACGCACCGGTCACCGACGACACCGTCGGGATGATCGGCGCGGGGCAGTTCGCGGCCATGCGCGACGGCGTGGTTTTCCTCAACACCGCCCGGGCGCAGCTGCACGACACCGACGCGCTCGTCGAGGCTTTGCGCGCCGGCAAGGTGGCCGCCGCCGGGCTGGACCACTTCGCCGGCGAATGGCTGCCCACCGACCACCCGTTGGTTCCGATGCCCAACGTCGTGCTGACTCCGCACATCGGGGGCGCCACGTGGAACACTGAGGCTCGGCAGGCGCAGATGGTCGCCGACGACCTGGCGGCGCTACTGTCCGGCAACACACCCGCCCATATCGTCAACCCGGAGGTGCTGGGTCATGAAGTTCGTTGAAAACCCGGAAACCGCGGTGTTGGAGGCGGCCAAGGACATGCTGCGCCGTGGCCTGGTCGAGGGGACCGCCGGCAACATCTCGGCGCGGCGCTCCGACGGCAACGTCGTCATCACGCCGTCGTCGGTCGACTATCGCGACATGGCGCTGCACGACCTGGTGCTCGTCGACCCCGAGGGGACCGTGCTGCACGCCGCGGAGGGCCGGCACCCGTCGTCGGAGATGAAGCTGCACCTGGCGTGCTACCAGGCTTTCGACGACATCGGCAGCGTCATTCACAGCCATCCGGTGTGGGCGACCATGTTCGCCATTGCGCACGAGCCGATTCCGGCGTGCATCGACGAGTTCGCGGTCTACTGCGGGGGGGACGTCCGGTGCACGGACTACGCCGCCTCCGGCACGCCCGAGGTCGGCGCCAACGCGGTCAAGGCGCTCGACGGACGCGCCGCCGCGCTGATCGCCAACCACGGGCTGGTGGCCGTGGGGCCCCGACCCGACAAGGTCATGCACGTCACCGCCCTGGTTGAGCGCACCGCCCAAATCGTTTGGGGCGCACGCGCTCTCGGCGGCCCGGTGCCCATCCCCGAGGACGTGAACCGCAACCTCGCCGGCGTCTACACCTACCTGCGCGCCAACGCCTAGCGCTGGATCAGTGGGCTCGCAGTCCGCGGAACAACCGCATCCGGTGGATGTTGATCCGATAAAACAAGCCCGGAAACCGGCGATACAGGTGCCAGATGACTTGTACCGCAAAGGGAAACACGATCAGCGGACGATTGCGCTCCACGCCGCACAGGATCGCGCGTGCGGCGGCCTCTGCGCTCATCTGGGGCATCAGATAGTGGGTGCGCCGGCTTAACGTCGCCACCTGTTCGCGCGGCATATTGACCACGACCATGTTGTCGTAGATTTTTGTTTTCATGTCACCGGGGCATGCCGCACTGACTTTCACGCCAAGGCCGGCTCCCTCGGCCCGCAACGAAAGCGAAAGCCCCACGATCCCATGCTTGCTCGTGCAGTAGGGGATATTGCCAGGTTGGGGAACCAGCCCGCTGAGCGAGGAAATGTTGACGATGTGCCCGTGGCCCTGACGCGCCATCACCTGGTAGGCGTGGACCGTCCCGTACACCACCCCAAGCAGGTCGACATCGAGCACGCGACGCCACTGCTGCATCGAAAGGTCGCGAGAATCGCCACCGATCGCGATGCCGGCATTGTTGATCATGTAGTCGATCCGTCCATATTCGGCCGCGGTTCTCTCGATCAGTTGGGCCATCTCGGCTTCGTTGGCCACATCGACCCGCTCGGCGACTGCCGGTGCGCCGCTTTGCTTCAGGCGGCCCGCTACCTGACGTGCGGCGTCGCCGTCGATGTCGGCGACGACGACCGTCGCGCCTCGGCGCCCGAGCTCCTCACACAGCGCCTCGCCCAAACCCATTCCCCCGCCCGTGACGATTGACACCGCGTTGTCGAACCGCTGCATGACCGGTCCTTCCGGTGAGCTATCCTAGAACTTAATTACAGTCACTATAATATTACATTAGATGTAGTAATGGGAAGGAGCGGCGACGGCCAACGAGATGGGTCTGCGAGAACGCAAGCGCCGGCAGACCAGGCAAGAGCTGATCGGCGCCGCCATGCGACTGTTCGAGCAAAAGGGCTACGAACAGGCCACGGTTGCCGAAATCGCCTTCGCTGCGGGGGTTTCCACCAAAACTTTCTTCAACTACTTCGCGAGCAAGGATGAGGTCCTTTTCCCTCACCTGTCCCGCCGGATCGACGCCGCGGTGGCCCTCATCGAGCAGCGCGGGCCCGATGATCGGATGGCTGATGTCGTCGTGGCGGCGATGCGACACATGCTGGCCGACGCGCTTACCGAGGAAGTCGATGGCGGCCTGGCGGCGGTGCGGCTCCCCATGATCATGTCGGTGCCGTCCGTCCAGGCGGCCACCCTGCACCGCTACTTCCTGGCCGAAGCTCAACTCGCCGAAGCGCTGCACCACGCCTATCGGGACGCACTCGACCTGCCAGCCGCTGCCGCCGTCATCGGCTCCGTCATGGGGGCGGCCATCGCCGCTGCACTCGTTTGCCTGCAAAAAGGCGACACCACCGAACAGCTGCGCGCCGCGGTCGAAGGCGCCATCGATATCGCAATCAAGGGAGTACGCAACGTGCCACCTAGCGCTCACCACGCTGGTCGATAGCCACCTTGACGGCTCGGCTTTCGCCCTGGTTGGCGATCGCGAGGAAGGCGTCGCGCCACCGCTCCAACCCGAAGGTGTGGGTCAGCATGGGGCTCAGGTCCACCCGGTGATCGGTCACCAGGTCGAGGTAGTGCGCGATGGCATGCTTGCGCTGCCCGTCGATCTCCTCGAACCCGAAGGCATTGGAGCCGACGAGGGCGATCTCCTTGAAGTACAACGGACTCCACTCCCAGCGCCCGGGTGCGTGAACCCCGGCCTTCACCAGCGTCCCCCGGGAGCACAGGACCCGCACCCCCACCTCGAATGTCTCGGGCTTGCCGACGGTGTCGTAGACGACGTCGACCGCCCCGGGGTGGGCCATCGGCAGACCCTGCAACGGCTGCCGCAGCCGGCCACCGCCCCAGGCGACCAGCTCCTCGATGACGGCCAGACGCGGTTCGTGCGCGAGCACCTTGGCGGCCCCGAATCGTCGGGCCAGCTCCGCCTGGGCCGCAAAGCGCGCCACCACGGCGACCGCCACGTCCGGGTAGAGGGCCCGCAGGATCGCGACCGCGCACAACCCGAGCGAGCCGGCCCCGTACACCAGGGCGCGGCCAGAGCGCGGCGGCGGGTGGCGGGTGATCGCGTGCAGGGACACCGAAAACGGGTCGGCGAACACGGCCATCTCGTCGGGGATCGACTCGGGAACGGCGAACAGCATGCTGTCGTGGGCGGGCATCAATTCGGCGTATCCGCCCGTGACGTCGGCGGACACCCCGGTATGGATGCCGGGCTTGATGTCGCCGTCGGTGAAGCTCCAGCACAGGCTGTAGTCGCCGTCTGCACAAGCCGGACAGGGCGGCTCGATGCCGCGCGGCCCACACGACAACCACGGGTTGAGCACGACCCGCTGCCCGACCTCGAGCCCACGGGCCTTGGGCCCCAACGCGAGAACGTCGGCGACCACCTCGTGTCCCATGACCTGCGGGAACGAGCAGAATGCGGCCATCGCGTTGTCGGCGTCACCCTCGCCGAAGTCCATCAGGATCTGCTTGGAGTCCGATCCGCAGATCCCGGTCAGCCGCGGCCGGGTGATGACCCAATCCTGATGTGACAGTTGCGGGTCCGGCACCTGTCGCAGGGCGGTCGGGGTGCGGGCCAGGTTCTGCATCAGCGGGTTGGCGTCATCGGGAACCTCGAAGGGCTCCGGCGGCACGCCGTAGACGAGCGCCTTCATCGCGGGGCCATCCGGGCCGAGCCGGCGATGAACGCATCGAGGTCGGCGTTCTTGGCGTCGACGACCGCTTTCATATCGGGAACATAATGCTCGAACCGGTCGCTGCCCAGGGCCGCGATGATGCCGTCGGCCACCTCGTCGGCCGCGACCTTGGGCCCCTGGTAGAGGGGTTCCTCGCTGCCGGGGGCGTCCCAGATCTCGGTGTCGACCGGGCCCGGCTCGATCAGCTTCACCGTGACGCCGCTGCCGTGCAGGTCGACGGCCATCGCCTCGCTCCAGCCGCACAGCGCGAATTTGCTTGCACAGTAAGCTGTTTCGTGGATGATGCCGAGCCGCCCGCCGACGCTCGACACGTTGACGATCGTGCCCGATCCGCGCGCCAGCATCCGCGGCAGCAGGGCCAGCGTCAACCGCACCGGGGCGAAGAAGTTGACCCGCATGACGTGCTCCACCTCGTCGGGATCCAGGGCGGTGACGGGCCTGCGTTTCGGGATGGCGGCGTTGTTGATCAACAGGTCGATGCCGCCGAGCGCATCGGCGGCCCGCAGCGCCAGGTCGCGCAGCGCCGGGGTGTCGGCCAGGTCGGCCACCCACATCGCCGAACCCGGCGATGTGCGCCGGCAGTCGGCCAACACCTCGCCCAGGCGCTCGCGCCGGCGTGCGATCAGCCCGACCACCGCCTCCCGCCCGGCCAGCCGTCGGGCCAGGGCCGCCCCCAGCCCCGACGACGCACCCGTGATCAGCACCCGCTTTCCGGTCGCCTCGTACGACATGAGTCAAGGTTGCCGCGAACCGGCGGCGGCGTACAGTGGAGGAAGGTTGTTATATCGACTAATTATTAACGGAGTTAAGCTAACCACCTCTCGGAGGGACCAAGACATGACATCCACCAGCTCGACCAGGTACGACGGAGACACCTGGGACCTGGCATCCAGCGTGGGGGCGACCGCGACCATGGTCGCCGCGGCCCGCGCGATGGCCACCCGTGCCGAACGTCCGCTGATCAGCGACCCATTCGCCGAGCCGCTGGTCCGCGCCGTCGGCGTGGACCTGCTCGCCCGGCTGGCCAGCGGCGAAACCGACCCGGCCGAATTGAACGACGTGCCCGACGGCGCGACCGGATCCGCCGGGGCCATGTCCCGCATGGCCGACAACATGGCGGTCCGCACCAAGTTCTTCGACGAGTTCTTCCTGGACGCGACGAAGGCGGGCATCACGCAGGTCGTCATCCTGGCCTCCGGGCTCGATGCCCGCGCCTACCGGTTGGCCTGGCCTGCCGGCACGGTGGTCTATGAGGTCGACCAGCCGCAGGTCATCGAGTTCAAGACGCAGGCCTTGGCCGACCTGGGCGCCGCACCCACGGCAGAGCGGCGAGTGGTGGCCATCGACCTGCGCGACGACTGGCCCACCGCGCTGCGCACCGCCGGATTCGATCCGGCCCGGCCGACCGCATGGAGCGCCGAGGGCTTGCTCGGCTACCTGCCCCCGGAGGCGCAAGACCGCCTGCTGGACATCATCACCGAACTCAGCGCGCCGGGCAGCCGGCTGGCCACCGAGAGCGCGCCCAACCCCGAACCCGGTGACGAGGAGAAGATGCGGGAACGCATGCAAACCATCACCGATCGCTGGCGTGTGCACGGTTTCGACCTCGACATCACGGAGCTGGTCTACTTCGGTGACCCGCAACGAAGCGGCCCCCTACCTGCGAGACCACGGTTGGCTCCTGAACAGCGTCAGCATCGCTGAGCTGTTCGCGGCCAACGAACTTCCGCCGCTCGAGGGCGACGACACTCCGATGGGCGAAATGCTCTACGTCAGCGGCAGCCATGAGTAAGGGACGCAGCGACGGCGACACCTGGGACCCGGCATCCAGCGTGGGGGCGACCGCGACCATGGTCGCCGCGGCCCGCGCGATGGCATCGCAAGGACCCGATGCGCTGCTCGACGATCCGCTGGCCGATCCGCTGGTCCGCGCCGTGGGGCTGGATCCCTTCGTCCGCATTATCGACGGAGAGGTCGATTTCGAGGACGACCCGCTGCTGAACCGCAAAACCAGGACCCAGCAGATCGCGGTCCGGACAAGGTTTTTCGACGACTTCTTCACCGGGGCCACCGAGGCCGGCGTCCGCCAGGCGGTCATCCTGGCCTCCGGCCTGGACACCAGGGCCTACCGGCTGCGCTGGCCGGAGGGCACGGTGGTCTACGAGATCGACCAGCCGCAGGTGATCGAGTTCAAGACCAACACGCTGGCCGGACTGGGCGCGGCTCCCACCGCCGAGCGCCGGCCGATCAGCATCGACCTGCGGGACGACTGGCCTAAGGCATTGCGGGAAAACGGTTTTGACGTCACGCGGCCGGCCGCGTGGAGCGCGGAGGGGCTGCTGCCGTACCTGCCGCCCGAGGCTCAGGACCGTTTGTTCGACAACATCACCGCGCTCAGCGCGCCGGGCAGCCAACTGGCCACCGAACACGTGTCCGACCCGAACGCCGCCTTCTCGGGTGAGCGATTGCAGCGCTTCACCGAGCGATGGCAGCGCTTCGGTTTCGACGAAAACGCGGCCGACCTGTTTTATCAGGGCGAGCGCAACGTCGTCATCGACTACCTGACGACCCACGGCTGGCAGGTGACGGCGCATGCGGCCAGGCAACTGTATGCGCGCAACGGCTTCGAGTTTCCCGAAGACGCGATGCTGGCGACCTTCGGCGAGATGAGCTACGTGGCTGCAACCCTCCGATAGCGCTTGGCTAGGGTTTTCTCGTGCCACGCGCTCACGACGATGACTGGGATCTGGCGTCCAGCGTGGGCGCGACCGCAACCATGGTCGCGTCCGGGCGGGCCATGGCGACGAAGGATCCCCGCGGGCTGATCAACGATCCGTTCGCCGAACCCCTGGTGCGCGCGGTCGGGATCGATTTTTTCATCAAAATGATGGACGGCGATCTGGACGCGATCGACAACGCTTCGCCGATGCCCATGCGGGCGCTGATCGACGGAATGGCGGTGCGCACGAAGTACTTCGATGACTACTTCACCAACGCCACCGGCACCGGGGTACGTCAAGTGGTGATACTCGCCTCGGGATTGGACTCGCGCGCCTATCGGTTACCGTGGCCGGCCGGCACGGTGATCTATGAGGTCGACCAGCCGCGGGTGATCGAGTTCAAGACAACCACTTTGGCCGGCATCGGGGCCGAACCCACCGCGACCCGCCGCACCGTGCCCATCGATCTGCGCGCCGACTGGCCGGGCGCACTCACGGCGGCCGGGCTGGATACGTCGGCGCCGACGGCATGGTTGGCCGAAGGTCTGCTGATCTACCTTCCGCCCGAGGCTCAGGACCGATTGTTCGACAGCATCACCGCGCTCAGCGTGCCGGGCAGCACGATCGCCACCGAATTCGTGCCCGGCATCGTGAATTTCGACGCCGGCCGGGCACGGGAAATATCCGGTTCGCTTCGCGACCACGGCGTGGACATCGACATGGCTTCGCTGGTGTATGCCGGCGAGCGCAATCACGTCGTCGACTATCTGCGAACCTCGGGGTGGGACGTCGAAGGCGTGGCCCGGACGGAACTGTTCAAGCGCCACGGCCTGGACGTCCCCGCCCCGGGAAACGACGACCCGCTCGGTGAGATCATCTTCATCAGCGGCGGGCTCACCGGCTAAAAGCGCGACTCCCCCAGCCACAGCGCGCTGGCACCGCCAAGCGTCTGCTCGACGTTTTCCAGGATCCCGGCGACCGCGCGGCCAACCAGCCCGGCCGCGGCGGCGCGGGGCCGCACCATCTCCAGCAGCGAGGGGCTGGGATAGCTGACGATGCGGACCTCGGTGTCCTCGTCTAAACCGGCCAGGACTTTGGCCCGGCGCACCGCGGCCCGAAACCCGCCGAGCTCGTCGACCAGACCGCGCGTCAGCGCGTCGGCGCCGGTCCAAATGCGCCCTCGGGCAACGGTATCCACCGCTTCGGTGCTCAAGTTGCGGCCTTGCGCGACCCGTTGCACGAAGTCGGCGTAAATCAGGTCCGCCTCGGCCTCCCGATGGGCCCGCTGCTCCGGGGTGAATGGCGTATCGACCGACCACGCATCGGCATTGGCGTTGGTGCGCACGGTATCTGAACCGACTCCCAGCCGGTCCTTCAGGTCGCGAACGACGAACTTTCCGGTGAACACACCGATCGAGCCGGTGATCGTGGCCGGGTTGGCCACGATCGCGTCAGCGCCGATCACGACGTAGTAGCCGCCGGAGGCGGCGACCGCGCCCATCGATGCCACCACCGGCTTGCCGCGTTCGCGCGCCCGGGCGACCTCGCGCCAGACGGTCTCCGACGCGTTGACCGAGCCCCCGGGGCTGTCCACCCGCAGCACGATCGCCGAGACCGAATCGTCGGCGGCGATCGCCCGCAGTGCCGCCGCGATGGTGTCGGCGCCGGCGCTGTGGGTGCCGAACGGCAGGAATTGGGGGCCGCCGCGTCCGCTGGCGATGGTGCCGTCGAGGGTGACCACGGCCACCGTCGGCTTGGCCTTGCGGCCGGGAAGCGGCGGCATGGGCAGGCTCAGCCGCGACCGGGCCACACCCGCGTAGCGCGACAACGACAGCCGGCGCAGGGCCTTCTCCGGGTCAGCCTGGGAGTCGTCTGCATCCGGTGAAAAACCCTTCGCACCAACCAGTTCCGCCATTCGGGCATAGGCCTCGTCGCGGAATCCGATCCGGTCGACCAGGCCCGACGACACCGCCTCATCGCGCAACAGCGGGGCCCGGTCGGCCAACGCGTCGAGCGCACCGGGATCGACGTTGCGCGACGACGCGACCGCCTGCCACACCTGGTCTTGCAGGCTTTCCAACATCCGGGATACGGCCTCGCGGTGGGCGTCGGTGAAGCCGCCCTCGGTGAAACGGTTTGCCCCCGACTTGTATTCGCCTCGCGCAACGAACTGGGCTTCGATCCCGGCCTTGCGCAGCGCATCGCGCAGGAAGGTGGCGTTGCTCGCGAAGCCGATGAGCCCGACGCTTCCCGAGGGTTGCATCCACACCTCGCCGAACGCCGAAGCCAGGTAGTAGGACAGCGTGCCCGGATAGGTCTCGGCCCAGGCGAGTGAGGGCTTGGCGGCACTGAAGGCCGCGATGGCCTCCCGCAGCTCCTGGACCGCCGCCGGCGGCGACGCCGCAAGCTCCACGCGCGCGATCAGCCCGGCAACCCGGGGATCCTCGGCGGCGCGGTGGATGGCGGCGACCGCGTCGCGCAGCGCCAGCGCTCGGCCCCCGCCGGTGATGAACGTCAGCGGGTCAAAGCCGGTCGTCTCCGGCGGCACCGCGGACAGGTTGAGTTCGAGCACGCAACCGCTGGGTATGCCGTGGTGGCGGGCGGTGTCGACCCATCCGGCCAGGGCACGGGCTTCGTCGAGGCCGGGAATCGAGGGCAGGAAAGCAAACATATTCACCCAGCGTACCTATCGCGCGCCGTACCGTTATTTGGGTGAGGTTCTCGATCGCCATCCCCCAATTCGACTACGACGGCTTCGACGCACCCGGGCTGCGCGCGTATCTTGCGCGCGCGGAGGAGCTGGGGTTCGAGGGCGGCTGGGTGCTCGAGCAGGTCCTCGGACCAGCACCGCTGCTGGCGCCGTTGGAGTTGCTGACGTTCTGCGCGGCCTGCACCGACCGGCTGCGTCTGGGGGTTGCCGTGCTGGTGACGTCGTTGCATGACCCACTTCAGCTGGCCTCGGCGGTGACGACCGTCGACCGCATCAGCCACGGACGGCTCGACATCGGTGTCGCACCCGGCGGCGGCGCCCGCCAGTTCGCCGCGTTCGGCGTGGAAAAGGACACCTACATCTCGTATTTCATCGAGGGCCTGAATCTGATGAAGGCCGCCTGGTCCGACGAGCCGCGGGTGAACTTTCACGGCCGGTTCCGTTACGTCGACGACCTTCCCGTCAACCCCAAGCCGGCGCAGCGACCGCACCCGCCGATCTGGTTCGGTGGCCTCGCGCCCAAGGCCCTGGCCAGAGCGGTGCGCCACGGTGACTCGTTTCTGGGCGCCGGCTCGTCGACCACCGAGGCGTTTGCCGGGGCCGTCACCGTGGTGCGCCGCGAACTCGACGAACAGCAGAAGGACCCCAGCCACTTCACCATCGGCAAACGGGTCTACCTGATGGTCGACGACGATGCCGCGCGGGCCCGCGAGCGGGTGCTCACCGGGCTGCGGCGCATCTACGGCGAGATGCCCGGCGTCGGTGAGGTTCCGGTGTCCGGCACGCCCGACGACGTCGCCCGCGGGCTGCGCGAGGTGATCGACGCCGGTGCCGAGATGCTGCTGCTCAATCCCGTCGGCCCCGACGTCACAGAGAACCGCGAGCAGATGGAACGCCTTGCCGCAGAGGTCATTCCGCAGCTGAGCTGACGGTCAGCCGGTGCTCGGCCCCGCCACCGGTCAGTTGGCCGCACTCGCCAGGGCGGCGAGCCCGAGCTTGGTGCGCAGCCAGCCGCCGATCTCGGCGATCGCCTCGTCGACCTCGGGCACCCGGCCGGCGCCGATGATGAAGGAATGCTGACCGGCCTCGACGGCCCGCACCAGCACGTCGTTGCCGGCCGTCCGGGCGCGATCAGCGAATTCCGCGGCCTCGCCGGCGAACAGTTCGTCGGTGCCCCAGAAGACCGCGATCGGCGGGAGCCCGGATAGGTCGGCGGCGAGCAGGTGCACCCGCGGGTCCTGGTAGTCCACCCCGGTTCCGTCGAGCCACGACGACCGGAAGAGCTCGAGCAGCGGCCGCGACAGCAGCCTGTCCCGGTCGGCGTTGCTGGTGATGGTCTCGTCCGACAGCGTCAGGTCGACCCAGGGCGAAATCGACACGATCGCACCGGGCAGCGCCGCACCCTCGGCGCGCAGACCCAGCGCCAGGCTGACCGCGAGGTTGCCGCCGACCGAATGGCCAACGCTGGCAACGTTTTCCGGACGATACCCCTGCTTCAGCAGCCAGTTGTAGGCGCCGCGCACGTCCTCGATCTGAGCCGGGAATTGATGTTCGGGCGCGCGACGGTAGTTGAGGACGAGGGACCGCACGCCGGCCGCGCGGGCGAGGTGCGCCGCGGCCTTCCGGTCGGAGTGCATCGACGCAACGACGGTTCCGCCCAGATGGCTGTGCAGCAGCACGGCCTCGGGGTCGCTGTCGGCCGGAATGCACCACAGGGCCTCCACTCCCCCTGCGTTCACCTCTTGGTAGCTGACGCCCTCGGGCTCTTTGGTCGCCAGATGCATCGTCTCGATGACGTCTCGTATCGTCGCGAGGTCGAAATTGGGGTTGGCGGACCGTGCGCTCAGTTCGCCGTAGAATTCCGCGAACTCTTTTGCCTGCGTGCTTGCCATCGAATCGCCTGTCGTCGGAGTTGTAGGATAACTTTCGTTATCGTAACGTACGTTATTCTATAATGGCGGAAGCGTCAAGAGCAAGGAGGACCCGTGAGATATCCGGCGGACCAGAAGGCCCGCGCGCGCGAAGCGCTGTTGCGCGCAGGCACCCGTTCGCTCAAGGCGAATGGGTTCGACGGCATCGGGGTGGACGGCCTGGCCGCGGCCGCGGGTGTGACGTCGGGCGCGTTCTATTCGAACTTCCCGAACAAGACCGCGATACTCGAGGCCGTCATCGACGCGGGCCTGGGCGAACCGTTGCTGACGGACACGGATTCGATGACGCGCGCCGAGGGGCGGGCGCACTTGATCGCGTTTCTTCCCGAATACATCGGCACCGATCACAGCCTTGACTCGGCGGAAGGGTGCGTGATGCCGGCCTTGAGCGCGGACGTTTCACGTGCCGAACCGGCCGTCAAAAATACCTACGAGCGCAAGATGACCGCGCTCATCGACCGGATCGCCGGGCTGCTCGACGGGGAACAATCCGATCGCCGGCGACGAGCGTGGAGCATCGTCGCCTTGATGGTGGGATCGCTCGTGATCTCGCGCGGCATGCCCGAAGACAGCGAATCACGAAGCGCGCCACTGGATTCCGCACTCAACACGGCGTACAAACTGATCGACGCCGACGAACAGCGCTAAGACAGTTCGGTGACCGATCCGCCCGCGGCGGTGACCTTCTCGCGGGCGCTGCCGCTGAACTTGTGCGCGGACACGTCGACTTTGACGGTCAGCTCGCCGTCGCCGAGGACCTTGACCAACGAGTTCTTGCGAACGGCACCCTTGGCCACCAGCTCGTCCACGCCGATGGCACCGCCCTGGGGGAACAGCCGGTTGATGTCACCGACGTTGACGATCTCGTATTCGGTGCGGAACCGGTTGCGGAATCCCTTGAGCTTGGGCAGCCGCATGTGGATCGGCATCTGCCCACCCTCGAAGGTCACCGGCACGTTCTTGCGTGCCTTGGTTCCCTTGGTGCCGCGGCCGGCGGTCTTGCCCTTGGAGCCCTCACCACGACCCACTCGGGTGCGAGCGGTTTTCGACCCGCGCGCGGGCTTCAGATCGTGCAACTTGATGGTCACTTGGCCTCCTCCACCTTGACCAGGTGGCTCACCGTCGCGATGAGCCCGCGGGTCTGCGGGCTGTCCTCGCGGATCACCGAATGGCGAATCCGGTGCAGGCCCAGGGTGCGCAGGCTCTCACGCTGTTTCCAGCGCGCGCCGATCGTGCTGCGCACCTGGGTGATCTTGAGCTCTGCCATGGTTACGCCGTGCCCTCTCGCACCGCGGCCCCCGCGGGCAGACGCGCCAGCGCGTCACTTTCCCGCCGCGCCCGCAGCATCCCGGCGGGGGCGACGTCCTCGATCGGCAGTCCGCGGCGAGCGGCCACCTCCTCGGGGCGCTGCAGCAGCTTGAGTGCGGCGACGGTGGCGTGCACGACGTTGATCGCGTTGTCACTGCCCAACGATTTGGCCAGAATGTCGTGCACCCCAGCGCATTCCAGCACCGCGCGTGCCGCACCGCCGGCGATCACACCGGTACCCGCGCTGGCCGGGCGCAGCAGCACCACGCCGGCGGCCGCCTCACCCTGCACCGGGTGCGTGATGGTGCCGCCGATCAACGGGACCCGGAAGAAGCCCTTGCGCGCCTCCTCGACACCCTTGGCGATCGCGGCCGGGACCTCCTTGGCCTTCCCGTAGCCGACGCCGACCATGCCGGCGCCGTCGCCCACGATGACCAACGCGGTGAAGCTGAATCGCCTACCACCCTTGACCACCTTGGAAACGCGGTTGATGGCGACGACCCGCTCCAGGTAGTTGCTCTTCTCGCCGTCGCGGTCGCGGTCGCGGCCACGGCCGCCGCCGTCGCGGCGGCCCCGGTTATCGCGGTCGCCGCGCGCGTCGCGGCCCTCTGGGCCGCCTTGCCCGCCGGCCGACTGTTCCGCCATTATGCGGTCCTTCCAGTTGTCATCAGAAACTCAATCCGCTCTCGCGCGCGGCATTGGCCAGCGCCGCGATCCGTCCGCCGTAGCCGTATCCGCCACGGTCGAACACCACGCTGTCGATGCCGGCGGCCTTGGCCCGCTCGGCAATCAATTGGCCGACCCGCTCGCTGCGGGCCTTCTTATCCCCGCCCACGCCACGCACATCGGCCTCGATCGACGACGCGGCGGCCACCGTGGTGCCGTTGTCGTCGTTGACCAGTTGCACGTGTATGTGCCGCGCGGACCGGTTGATCACCAGCCGCGGCCGCTGGCCGGTGCCCGTGACCTTCTTGCGCAGCCGCGCGTGCCGCCGCAGCCGGGAGACCCGCCGAGCCGCGGATACGCTCTGCCCCACCGGCTTTCGCGCGGCGGTGTCAGCTTGTGATTGCGCCATGACTACTTACCTGTCTTTCCGACCTTGCGGCGGATCTGCTCACCCTCGTAACGCACGCCCTTGCCCTTGTACGGGTCGGGACGGCGCAGGCGGCGGATGTTCGCCGAGATCTGGCCGACCTGCTGCTTGTCGATTCCAGAGACCGTGAACTTCGTCGGTGACTGGACCGCGAACGTGATCCCATCCGGGGCCTCGATCAACACGGGGTGGCTGTACCCCAGCGCGAACTCCAGATTGGAACCCTTGAGCTGCACCCGGTAGCCCACACCGAAGATCTCCATTTTGGTGGTGTAGCCCTCGGTGACGCCGGTGACCAGGTTGGACACCAGCGTGCGTGACAGCCCATGCAGCGAGCGGTTGTGCCGTTCGTCGTCGGGACGGGCGATGACGATCGCGCCGTCCTCGCCTCGGGACACGGTGATCGGCTCGGCAACCGTCAAATCCAGGGTGCCTTTGGGCCCCTTCACCGAGACGTTCTGGCCATCGATCGTCACATCGACCCCGGCGGGAACCGCGACGGGCCGCTTACCAATACGAGACATATCTGTTTACGCTGCCTCTCCCACTACCACACGTACGCGAGGACTTCGCCGCCCACGCCCTGCCTGGCCGCCTGACGGTCGGTGAGCAGGCCCGAGGAGGTCGAGATGATCGCCACGCCCAGCCCGCCGAGTACCCGCGGCAAGTTGGTGGATTTCGCATACACCCGCAGTCCCGGCTTCGATATCCGGCGCAATCCGGCGATGCTGCGCTCCCGGCTCGGCCCGTACTTGAGCTGGACGACCAAAGCCTTGCCGACTCGAGCGTCTTCGGTCCGGTAGTCGCTGATGTATCCCTCGCGCTTGAGGATCGCGGCGATGTTGGCCTTGAGCTTGGAGTGCGGCAGGCTCACCTCGTCGTGATACGCCGAATTGGCGTTGCGCAGACGCGTCAAGAAGTCTGCGATCGGGTCGGTCATCGTCATGACAGCTGTGTCACCTTTCCTGGCCTGTTACCAGCTGCTCTTCTGCACGCCGGGCAGCTCGCCCGCGTGCGCCATCTCGCGCAGGCAGATCCTGCACAGCCCGAACTTGCGGTAGACCGCACGCGGGCGCCCGCACCTGTTGCAGCGGGTGTATCCGCGCACCCCGAACTTGGGCTTCGCCGCGGCCTTGTTGACCAATGCCTTCTTAGCCATCGCTCATGCTCCCTTTTGAGGTTCTTCTTTGAACGGAAAGCCGAGGGCCCGCAACAGCGCTCGTCCTTCGTCGTCGGTCGTCGCCGAGGTGACGACGTTGATGTCCATGCCACGGGCTCGGTCGATCTTGTCCACGTCGATCTCGTGGAACACCGACTGCTCGGCCAGCCCGAAGGTGTAATTGCCGACACCGTCGAACTGCTTGGGCGAAAGGCCGCGGAAGTCACGAATACGCGGCAGCGCGATCGAGGTGAGCCGGTCGAGGAACTCCCACATCCGGTCCCCGCGCAGGGTGACCCGAGCACCGATCGGCATGCCCTCACGCAGCTTGAATTGCGCGATGGACTTGCGAGCCTTACGGATCTCGGGCCGCTGCCCGGTGATCAGCGCGAGATCGTTGACCGCGCCGTTGATCAGCTTGGCGTCCCGGGCCGCTTCGCCGACGCCCATGTTGACGACGACCTTGGTCACGGTCGGGATTTGCATGACGTTGCCGTAGCCGAATTGCTTGTGCAGCGAATCGCGGATCTCGTTGCGGTAGCGCTCCTTCAGGCGTGGCTGAACTTTTACGCTGCTTTCCGTCGTCGACATTTCTAGATGTCCTTGCCGTTGCGCTTGGAGATGCGGACCCGCTTGCCGGACTCGTCGTCGACCCGGTAGCCGACGCGGGTGGGCTTGCCATCCGAGTCGACGACCATCACGTTGGAGACGTGGATCGGGGCTTCCTGGGTGACGATTCCGCCCGACTTGGCTCCGCGCTGAGTGGTGGAAACGGCGGTGTGCTTCTTGATCCGGTTGACGCCCTGGACCAAGACCCGGTCGCGTTCCGGGTAGACCTTCAGCACTTTGCCTTTGGCGCCCTTGTCCTTACCCGCGATGACCAAGACGGTGTCGTCTTTTTTGACCTTCATCTACAACACCTCCGGAGCCAGCGAGATGATCTTCATGAATCGCTTCTCGCGCAGTTCGCGACCGACCGGTCCGAAGATGCGCGTCCCGCGTGGGTCGTTGTCGGGCTTGATGATCACCGCGGCGTTCTCGTCGAATTTGATGTAGCTGCCGTCGGGACGCCGGCGCTCCTTGACGGTGCGCACCACGACGGCCTTGACAACGTCCCCGCGCTTGACATTGCCGCCGGGAATGGCGTCCTTGACGGTGGCGACGATGACATCACCGATGCCGGCGTAGCGTCGCGACGAACCACCGAGCACCCGGATGCACAAGATCTCCTTGGCGCCGGTGTTATCGGCGACCTTCAGCCGCGATTCCTGCTGAATCACTGGATCTCCTGACCTGGTTTGCGTGTGCACGGCAGGAGAAAACTCACTCGGTGAGCAGGACCCACAGAAGAACCTGACGTGCGCGGTCTTGTAAAGCGGTAGTCGCCGAAGAGCACGCAGGGCCGATAACGCTTACACGAACCGGCCGAGGTCTGCCCAAGGCAACCCCTAGAGTCTAGGGGAAGAGCAGCTCAGAGCCAAATCCGGATGAATCAGGACGTCGGTCCGGGCGATGTCGCCCCTGTAGGCGTTCCACCAAGTGTTTCGCCGATTCTACGGATGTCGCCGAGACGGGGTCGTGCGGGCCCGCGCCACGCAGCTGTCCGAGCGTGTCGAAGAGGTGGCTCCGCCGACGTTGGTGCTGCCGCTGGATCAGGCCGAGGAATTGTTCAGTGCCGATGCCGGCGCGCAGGCCGGTCAGTTCCTCGGCCTGCTCGCCTCGCTGGTCGCTCAGTTGGATCTCGTCGTGGCGGTCACCATCCGCACCGACCGCTACGAGATGCTGCAGACCCACCCGGCGTTGGCGGCAGCCGCATCGGTCGTCTTCGACGACCTCAAACCGATGCCGCCGACCCAGTTCAAGGAGGTCATCACCGGTCCCGTGCGTCGCGCCGTCCTCGAAGCCATCCGCCGCCGAACCCGCCGCTTGCGCGCATACTTCGGCGGCCCCTCCGGCATGAGCGCCGCCGACACCCCCGCCACCGCAGGGTCCGCTGACCAGTTCATCTTTTATTGGTTGCGCGCCGCCTCGTTAGCTGCAAATGTCTAGATGTACCGGCATCGGGGGTGACGAGATCTCGGCAATCACGACGAAGCACAACCGACCAGCTGCCGCCATAAGCTTGCTGGCTGCGGGTGCCCTGGTGATGTCTGGATGCCAGACCGCCGGAGCGAATCCGAGCTATGCCATCAATGCGAGGGTGGACTGCGGCGGCAAGCAGGCCTTGACCGCCAGCGGCTCGACCGCGCAAGCCAACGCGATGGCCTGGTTCGTCGACGCGTACCACAAGGCCTGCCCCGGACGAACACTCAATTACACCGCCAACGGTTCGGGCGCCGGAGTCAGCGACTTCCTGGCCGGCAAGACCGATTTCGCCGGTTCGGACACACCATTGACCGCCGACCAATACGCCGCGGCCAAGCAGCGATGCGGCGGCTCCGACGCCTGGCACCTACCCGTGGTATTCGACCCGCTGGCCATCACCTACAACCTGGACGCCATCGACACGTTGGTGCTCGACGCAGTCACGCTGGCCAAGATCTTCGACGGCAGCATCACGCGCTGGGACGACCCGGCCATCGCCGCGCTCAACGCACCCATGCCGCCAGAGAAGATCCACGTCATCTACCGCAGCGACGCATCCGGCACCACCGCCAACTTCCAGTCCTACCTGCAGGCCGCGTCCGGCGGAGCCTGGGATAAGGGCACAGCCGAGAAGTTCAACGGCGGCGTCGGCAGCGGTGCCCCTGGCAATCACGGCACCTCGGCGGCTGTGAAGAACACCGAGGGTGCGATCACCTACAACGAATTGTCATTCGCGATGCAACAGGGTCTTTTCCTCGCCGAGATCAAGACCCCGGCAAGCCGCACGTCGGGCCCGGTACGCGTCGGCACCGAGACGGTCGAAAAGACCATCAGTGGCGCCAAAATCGTCGGCAAAGGCAACGACCTGGTGCTCGACATCTCGTCGTTCTACAACCCCACCCAGCCCGATGTCTACCCGATCGTCATGGTCACCTACGAGATCGTCTGCTCCAAATACCCCAGCCCCGACGTCGCCCAGGCGGTTAAGGGATTCCTGCAGGCGACGATTGGCCCCGGCCAGGTCAAACTCGACAAAAACGGCTACACCCCGCTGCCGTCCGACTTCCAATCGAAAGTCGCAAACGCCGTCGACGCCATCAGCTGAGCCAGCCTGTGGCGCAACGCCATTACCCATCGCTGACGCAACGGAAGCCGATATGGGTGGTCGCGGTGTCCTGCGATTGCGGTGAGCGTGCCGCGGGCCGGTAGCGGTGGCAGTACTCGGGCGCGCACAGGTGCGAGCCACCTTTGAGGGCCTGGCTGATTCCCGGGTCGGCGGGCCCGGTCGGCGTGCAGCACGCCTTGGGGGGCGAATCGAGCCGGTGGTGCGCGGAAAACTCGGTCGCGGTCCACTCCCACACGTTGCCGATCATGTCGAGGAGTCCGAACCCGTTGGGCGGGAACGCCCCCACCGGGGAAGTGCCCACCCAGCCAAGCGCGCCGTCGTTGCGATACGGGAACCTGCCTTGCCAGGTGTTGGCCATCAGTCGGCCGTCGGGCTTCTCCTCCTCGCCCCACGAATAGGTCACCGTGCTGCCGCCGCGCGCGGCATACTCCCACTCGGCCTCGGTCGGCAGCCGCCGCCCGGCCCAGCGCGCGTACGCCGCGGCGTCGGGGTATGCCACCTGCACCACGGGGTGATCAGCCCGATCCGCGAGGTCGCTGTCCGGCCCGAATGGGCGGCGCCAGTTAGCGCCCGGCACCCAGTCCCACCATTGCCGCCAGTCACGCAGGTCGACCGCGCCACCCGTCGGGCAAAAGACCATGGCGCCCGGACACAGGTCGCCCGGATCCGCTCCCGGGTACAGCGCCGGATCTATCGGTTGCTCGGCGACCGTCACATAGCCTGTGGCTGAGACGAATTCGGCGAACAGCGCGTTGGTCACCGGGTGCCGCTCCACCGCAAACGAAGCCACGGTCACGGTGTGGATCGGCGCCTCTTCCGGGTAGAAGGTCGTCGAGCCCATGCGGAAGGATCCGCCGGCTACGGTGACCAGCTCGGTGAGCACTACCTCAGGGTATGACGACCGGGGAGCCAGGTATCAAGTCTTTTTCGGCGGCGTTCTTCGATCTCGTTGCCGCCACCAGCCGATGAGGAACAGCGTCAACGCGGTGACCAGCCCTAACAACACCCATAGCACGACGGCCTGGTCGATCCACGAACCGTACGGCGGGCTGCCCGGCAGGATGCTGCGCAGCGGGACGATGGCGAACAGCATCGCGCCGTACCACGTTGTCATCGGCGGCAAGAACGAGGTCCTGCCCAAGGCCACCGGAATGGCCACCCACAACGCCAACACGGGCAGGGCGATCAGGACCAAGCAGATGCCCATATCGAAGATCAGCGGGCCCTTAGCCCGCTGCAACGTGATGATCACGTCGTCCTTGACATCCGGGTTGGGGTCCTCTGAGTCGTGGACGCGGGTGACGGTGGCGTCCCAGCCGTCCAACTTCCCGGCCACCTCGACGCGGGCGGGTGTTTTTTCGCGGCTCGGGCCCGTACCGGTGAACACGTCGGCCGAGATGGTTTCCGTGGTGTAGGTGTCGAACGGCCAGTTACCGGGATCGCCATGCGCCTCGATGGTGGTGCTGACCTGCGCGGGCGATTTTCCTACCGGGTACGACAGGTCCCCGAGGTCGTTCTCCGGATACAACCGCACGAGCGCGTCGGTGGTCAGCACGCCAAAGTTTTTGTCGTACAGCGAATCCTTGGGATAGACAAGCACATTCACGGTGAGGCGATTCGCCACGGTTTTCAGCTCTGACAGGCTTACCTGCACGACGCTGTCCTCGGCCTCGACCTTGCTCAGGTCCACCGCGGGCAGCGGGGGCGCCGATTTGGCCATCAGGTGCATCGCGATCAGGGACAGGACATACACGACGATCACGGTCGCGAGAACCCCGAAGGCGATCGCGATCTGCCGTCCTCGTGGCGGCGGCGGCGCCGGGGGCGCAGGAGCGTCAGCGGTCACGGGGTCAGATGCTAGCAGCCCGGCATAACCGACGACGCCTTTTGCCGCGAATGTCACCGGTTAACTGCCGGGCGTCGAAGCCACGGCTCTGCGGCCGTCCGGCCTCAGTCGCGCGAAAAGGCAAGCGCAAGCTCCCTTTCCACGTCCTCGTAGGGCCGGCCCGAGAGGTCCACGGTGACCTGCGCGATGGTGCCGCCGGTGAATGCAAACGGCGCCTTGTAGCGGCTTGACACTCCCGATCCGCCGTTGCGCCCTACCGTGATGCCGGCACCGGCCAGCCCGAACGTTCCCGGGTGCGTGATCACGTCGGCAAGAGAGCCGACGACGGTGTCGTCGATGAACAACGTGGCGTCACCGAGCGGGGTGTGGCTGTTCTCAACGGTTCCCGTCCGCGAATAGCGGGCGCCGAACACGTGCCTGCCCAGCGGCACGGCGTCGGCCGAAGATATCAGCTGCTGGCGTTCGCCGAGGAAGTTGTAGACGTAGTGCAGCCGTCCGTCCTGGATGAACAGCACGTGCCCGCCGTGGGCGCCGCCCTGCTTGAACAGCACTCCCTCGGCGCCGGTGGTATCCACCGACACCTCGGCGAGTACCGCGAAGGAGCGGCCGCGGATCTCGGCTGCGGCGCCGATGCCGACGTCCGCGCAATCGGGATAGTAGATGTAGCTGGCCCGTTCGCCGACCAGGTAGGGCCGGAACCTGGTCAGCGTTTCCATCAGGTTGAGATCCGACAGCGGCAGACCGTTGTATTTGGCGGCCTCGGAAAACCACAGCGCCTTGAGTTCTTCGAGTTTGTCGGGTTGTTCGGCGGCCAGGTCGTGGCATTGGCTGCGGTCGGCCTCGATGTGGAACAGTTCCCAGCGATCGGCGTCGAAGTGCGACCAGCCCGCGGGTGTGGCGGCGTGAATAGTGTTGGCAAACCACCCCTTGTGCCAGATGCCGCGGGTGCCCAGCATGGTGTAGAACTGGGTCTCTTTTCCGGTGTCGGCGTTCGGATCCGCAAGGGCCGCTTTGAAACTCACGCCATCCAGCGGCTTCTGCGCGATTCCCTTGACGGTGTCCGGCGGGGTCATGTCCAGCAGGTCGTAGACGGTCGGGGTGACGTCGGAAACGTTGACATAGTTGTCCCGGACCTCGCCGTGGGCCGCAATTCCGTTGGGCCACGAGATGATTGCCGTGTCGGCGATGCCGCCCTCGTGTGAGGCATAGCGCTTGTAGAGCTTGTAGGGCGTGTTGAACGCCATCGCCCACCCGATCGGGTAATGGTTGTAAGTCTCCGGTCCGCCGAGATTGTCGAAGACCTTCATGCTTTCCTCGACGGTGTCGATGTAGCCGTTGAAGAACTTGCCCTCGTTCACCGATCCGTTGGGACCACCCTCGCCGCTGGCGCCGTTGTCGGAGATCACCACGATGATGGTGTTGTCCAGTTGGCCGGATTCCTCGAGATAGTCCAGGATCCTGCCGATCTGGGCGTCGGTGTAGCTCAGGAATCCGGCGAAGACCTCCGCCATCCGGGAAAACAGCTTCTTCTCTTCGTCGTTCAGCGAGTCCCAGGGGCGCACCGTGTCCTGCAGCGGCCACGCTTCGCCGTTCGGCCCCTTGACGTCGAGATAGGGGTTGACCGGTGACAGTTCGGTGTCGGACGGCACGATCCCCATCGACTTCTGCTTTTCCAGCACGATCTCGCGGTAGCGCTCGTAGCCCATGTCGAACTTGCCGGCGTAGCGGTCGGCCCATTGCTTGAAGACGTGATGCGGCGCGTGTCCGGCGCCGGGGCACACGTAGCTGAACCAGGGCTTGTCGGGCGCAATCACCTTGGCATCGCGGATGAATTCGATGGTCTTGTCGGCGATGTCCTTGGACAGGTGGTAGCCATCCTCGGGTGTTCCCGGCGGGTTCACCGGGTGGTTGTCGTACACCAGGTCGGGGTACCACTGGTCGGTCTCGCCGCCCATGAAGCCGTAGAACCGTTCGAAACCCCGCGATGTCGGCCAGTGCCGCTTGGTCGACGCCATGTTGGCCTCTTCGAGTGGCGTCAGGTGCCACTTGCCGACGCAGTACGTGTTGTATCCGCGTTCGGCGAGCACCTCCGAAAGCAGCGCGGTGTCGGCCGGGATCCGGCCGTTGCAGTTGGGAAAGCCGTCGGTGAACTCCTCGATGGTGGCCATGCCGACGGTGGTGGCGTTGCGGCCGGTCAGCAACGCCGCCCTCGTCGGTGAGCACAGTGCGGTGGTGTGAAACTGCGACAGCCGTACCCCGCGCTCGGCGATGCGCGTCATGGCGGGCATCTCGACCAAGCCGCCGAAGCAATCCCAGGTCGCGATGCCGGTGTCGTCCCAGACCAGATAGAGGACGTTCGGCGAGTTCTCCGGCGCGGTCGGTGCGGCGTATGGACCCCAGTCCGGCTCGGAATCCCGGATGTCTAACTCGATCTTGCCCTTAAAGGCTCCCGACTCACTTGCCATGCACACTCCACTCTCGGCATCCGCCAGCGTCGCGTGGGAGATTACACTGCTGGAGAGCCACCGACCTCGAGACGGCTACTCGGCCACTATTTGGCTACTTGGCCTTCTCCAGAATTTCGACCAGCCGCCACCGTTTGGTCGCCGACAGCGGACGCGTCTCCATGAGCGAGACGCGGTCGCCGATGCCGGCGGTGCTGTTCTCGTCGTGTGCCTTGACCTTCTTGGTCGTGCGGATGATCTTGCCGTACAGCGGGTGACGCATACGGTCTTCCAGCTCGACCACGATGGTCTTCTGCATCTTGTCGCTCACCACGTAACCGATGCGTGTCTTGCGCCGGCCACGTACCTTCGGGTCGGCCGGAGTGTGCTTGGGGCCCTTCTCTTTTGACCCGGCATCCTTTGCGGCAGCCGCCTTGGGGGCGGCTTTCGTCGCCGCTGCCGGAGCCGTCTTGTTGGCTTCTGTCATCACGATTCCTTGTTTCCGGCGGGACCCTCAGGGCCATGAGCCAGGCCCAGTTCTCGTTCCCGCAGCACGGTGTAGACGCGCGCGATTTCCTGACGCACCGTGCGCAGCCGACGGTTGTTGCTGAGCTGCCCGGTCGCCATCTGGAAGCGCAGGTTGAACAGCTCCTCCTTGGATTCGCGCAGGCGCTCGGTCAGCTCTTCCTCGGTGAGCTCACGCAGTTCGCCAGGCGAAATACCCACTGCCATCAGAACTGATCCTCTCGGGTGATGATGCGTGCCTTGATCGGCAACTTGTGGATTGCGCGGGTGAGCGCCGCCCTGGCCACCGATTCATTGGGGTAGCTGAGCTCGAACAGCACCCGGCCCGGCTTGACGTTGACCACCCACCACTCCGGGGAGCCCTTACCCGAACCCATCCGGGTTTCCGCGGGCTTCTTGGTCAGCGGGCGGTCGGGGAAGACGTTGATCCACACCTTCCCGCCACGCTTGATGTGCCGGTTGATGGCGATACGAGCGGCCTCGATCTGCCGGTTGGTGACGTAGGCGTGCTCGAGGGCCTGGATGCCGTAGTCGCCGAAGTTCACCTCGGTGCCGCCACTGGCGATGCCGCGCTGGCGGGGATGGTGCTGCTTACGGTGCTTAACTCTGCGGGGAATCAACATGATTCAGCTCTCCGTGCTCTGCTGTTCGAGCGCCGGCGCGCCGTCGCTGGGCGCCGATTCCTCGGCTCCCGCGGCCCGTCCGGCCTCGGTGCTGGTCGCCGTGGTGCCCGAGGCGCCGCTGCGACGCGGACGGGTGCCCGAGGGGCGTTCGCGGCGCGGACGCTCGGCACCCGCCGGCGCGGCGGCGGCCAATTCACGCTTGCCGCCGACGATGTCGCCCTTGTAGATCCAGACCTTCACGCCGATCCGGCCGAAGGTGGTCTTGGCCTCGTACAGGCCGTAGTCGATGTCGGCGCGCAGGGTGTGCAGCGGCACGCGGCCCTCGCGGTAGAACTCCGAGCGGCTCATCTCGGCGCCGCCGAGGCGGCCCGAACACTGCACCCGGATGCCCTTCACGTTGGGCTGGCGCATCGCCGACTGGATCGCCTTGCGCATCGCGCGACGGAACGCCACCCGGTTGCTCAACTGCTCGGCGACCCCCTGGGCCACCAATTGTGCTTGCGACTCAGGGTTTTTGACCTCGAGGATGTTGAGCTGAACCTGCTTGCCGGTCAGCTTCTCCAGGTCCGCACGGATCCGGTCGGCCTCGGTGCCGCGGCGTCCGATGACGATGCCCGGACGGGCGGTGTGGATGTCCACCCGGACCCGGTCGCGGGTGCGCTCGATTTCCACATCGGCGATGCCGGCGCGCTCCAGCCCGCTGGACAGCAGGCGACGGATCGCGACATCTTCCTTGACGTAGTCGGCGTACTGCTTGTCGGCGTACCAGCGAGACTTCCAGTCGGTGGTAATGCCCAGACGGAAACCGTGCGGATTAATCTTCTGGCCCACTAGTCTGAGCCTCCCTTCGCTTCAGAAGTCTCAGACGCGGCGGGCGCCGTTTTCGCGGGCGCAGCCTTGGCGGGCGCCTTCTTCGCGGGCGCCTTCTTGGCCGGCGCTTTGGCGGCGGCCTTGCTGGCCTCGGCGCGGCGCGTCCGCGCCGACTTCTCCGACCGCTGATCTTTGGCCGGCCGGCTTTCCAGCACGACCGTGATATGGCTGGTGCGCCTGCGGATCCGGAACGCGCGACCCTGCGCGCGCGGACGGATGCGCTTGGCCGTCGGGCCCTCGTCGGCGTAGACGGTGGCGACCACCAGCGTCGCCGGGTCCAGTCCGTTGTTGTTCTGCGCGTTGGCCGCGGCGCTGGCGATCACCTTGGCGACCGGCTCACTGGCCTCCTGTGGCGCCCAGCGCAGGATGTCGAGCGCGTCGGCCACCGACCTGCCGCGCACCAGGTCGATCACCCGGCGCGCCTTTCTCGGCGACACCCGCACAAACCGTGCTTTGGCGACCGCCGATGGAAATTCAGTGGTGGTCATCGCCGTTTGGCCTTCCGGTCGTCCTTGATGTGTCCCTTGAAGGTGCGGGTGGGGGCGAACTCACCAAGCTTGTGACCGACCATCGCCTCGGTGACGAACACCGGGACATGCTTGCGTCCGTCGTGCACGGCGAAGGTGTGGCCGATGAAGTCCGGAATGATCGTCGAACGTCGCGACCAGGTCTTGATCACCTGCTTGGTGTTTTTCTCGTTCTGTGCGTCCACCTTCTTGAGCAGGTGGTCGTCGACGAACGGACCCTTCTTAAGGCTGCGTGGCATGTGTTACTCCTCGACTTCACTCATTGCCCGGCTCCTCCTCATCGCGCTGCGCGCTCTGCATCGTCACCGCGCGCTACCGCGAGTGCTTCTTGCCGGTGCGCCGGCGTCGGACGATGAGCTTGTTACTGGCTTTGTTCCGGTGGCGGGTGCGGCCCTCGGGCTTGCCCCACGGGCTGACCGGGTGACGGCCACCGGAGGTCTTACCCTCACCACCGCCGTGGGGGTGGTCCACCGGGTTCATGACCACACCGCGGACCGACGGGCGCTTGCCCTTCCACCGCATGCGACCGGCCTTGCCCCAGTTGATGTTTGCCTGCTCGGCGTTGCCGACCCCGCCGACCGTCGCGCGGCAGCGCACGTCGACGCGGCGGATCTCACCGCTGGGCATACGCAGCGACGCGTAGGTGCCCTCCTTGCCGAGCAACTGGATGCTCGAGCCCGCCGACCGCGCGAGCTTCGCGCCGCCGCCCGGCCGCAGCTCCACGGCGTGGATCAAGGTACCGGCCGGGATGTTGCGCAGCGGCAGGTTGTTGCCCGGTTTGATGTCGGCGTTGGGACCCGACTCCACCACATCACCCTGCGAGAGTCCAAGTGGGGCAATGATGTAGCGCTTGTCGCCGTCCAGGAAATGCAGGAGCGCGATGTTGGCGGTGCGGTTCGGGTCGTACTCGATGTGTGCGACCTTGGCGTTGACGCCGTCTTTGTCGTTGCGGCGGAAGTCGATCACCCGGTAGGCACGCTTGTGGCCACCACCCTGGTGACGGGTGGTGATGCGCCCGTGGGCATTTCGCCCACCCTTGCTGTGCAGCGGGCGCACCAGCGACTTCTCCGGCTCCGATCGGGTGATCTCGGCGAAGTCGGAGACGCTGGCGCCGCGACGACCCGGGGTCGTCGGCTTGTATTTACGAATTGCCATGTCTAATCAAATCTCTCTCTCGCGCCCGGCTACGCCGGTGCCCCAAACAGGTCGATCGGCTTGCTGCCCGGCGCCAGGGTGACGATCGCGCGTTTGGTGCTCTTGCGCTTGCCGTACCCGGTCCTGGTGCGCTTGCGCTTGCCCTGCCGGTTCGCGGTGTTCACCGATGCGACCTTGACGGAAAAGATCTTCTCGACGGCGATCTTGATCTGCGTCTTGTTCGAATCGGGGTGCACCACAAAGGTGTACACGTTGTCGTCGAGCAGCCCGTAGGACTTCTCCGAGATGACCGGCGCCAGGATGATGTCGCGGGGGTCAGTGATGGTCGCCATCAGGCCGAAACCTCCACATCGCTATCTTCAGCTTCAGCGCCCTTGGCCGTTGCCGCGCCGATGTAGGCGCTTAGCGCCTCGACGCTGAACACCACGTCGTCGGAGCGCAGCACGTCATAGGTGTTGAGCTGGCCCGGCGTCAGGACGTGCACACCGGGCAGGTTGCGCACGCTTTTCGCGCCGGCCTCGTCGCTGTGGCCGATGACGATCAGCACCTGCTTGCGATCGGTCAGCGTGTCCAGAAATGCCTTGGCCTTCTTGGTCGAAGGGGTCTGACCCGCCACCAGCTCGGTGACCGCATGGATCCGGCCGTTGCGTGCCCGGTCGGACAGCGCCCCGCGCAGCGCGGCGGCGATCATCTTCTTGGGTGTGCGCTGGCTGTAGTCGCGCGGCTTGGGACCGTGCACGACGCCACCACCGGCGAACTGCGGGGCACGCGTCGAACCCTGGCGGGCGCGTCCGGTCCCCTTCTGCCGGTAGGGCTTGCGCCCACCGCCGCTGACCTCGCCGCGGGTCTTGGTCGAATGCGTGCCCTGGCGGGCCGCCGCCCGTTGTGCGGTGACCACCTGGTGCATCAGCGCGATATTGGCCGGGGCATCGAACAATTCGGCGGGCAGCTCGATGGAGCCGTCGACCTTGCCGTCCGGCGTCTTGACCTCAATCTTCTGGATCTTCTTGTCCGTGGCAGCCATTAGTTCTCACCTCGTTTGATCGCGCTGCGGACCACCACAAGCCCTCCGGTGCGACCGGGGACCGCGCCCTTGATCAACAGCACGCCGTTCTCGGTATCGACCTTGTGCACCAACAGGTTCTGCACGGTCACCCGGTCGTTACCCATCCGGCCGGCCATCCGCGTGCCCTTGAAAACCCGCGCGGGAGTGGCGCAGCCGCCGATGGAACCGGGACGGCGATGCACCGCCTGGGCACCGTGGCTGGCGCCCTGGCCGCGAAAGCCGTGCCGCTTCATGGTTCCGGCGAAGCCCTTGCCCTTCGAGGTTCCGGTCACGTCGACATAGCTGCCGTCGGCGAAGATCTCAGCCGTCAGCTCCTGGCCAACCTGGTATTCAGCCGCAGCATCCGGGTCGTCGAGCCGCAGCTCGGCCAGGTACCGGCGCGGGTTGACGCCCGCGGCGGTGTACTGACCGGTCACCGGCTTGTTGACCTTGCGCGGGCTGATCTCGCCGTAGGCCAACTGCACGGCGCTGTAGCCGTCTTGCTCCGGGGTCCGGATGCGCGTGACCACGTTCGGCCCCGCCTTGACCACCGTCACCGGCACGATCTTGTTGTTCTCGTCGAACACCTGCGTCATGCCCAGCTTGGTGCCCAGAATGCCCTTTCTTGCCATGAGTCTTCGAGCTCCTACTGGATATTGACGTCGACACTGGCCGGAAGATCGATGCGCATGAGGGCGTCAACGGTCTTCGGCGTGGGATCGAGGATGTCGATCAGCCGCTTGTGGGTACGCATCTCGAAGTGCTCCCGCGAGTCCTTGTACTTATGCGGAGAGCGGATGACGCAATACACGTTCTTCTCGGTCGGCAGCGGCACCGGACCTACGACGCTGGCACCTGTACGGACGACGGTCTCGACGATCTTGCGCGCCGACGCGTCAATAGCCTCATGGTCGTAGGCCTTGAGCCTGATGCGGATCTTCTGTCCCGCCACGCTTCTTCCTACCTCTTTCCCGCTCAAGGCCCGTTCCCGGACCTGGTGCCGCCGGCGCTTCCGATTCGCTCGGCCGATTTCGGGCCGAGCGAGCGGAACGCCGGTTACTGCGCCGCTGTTTACCTGTCGTGGTCCAACCGGCCCCCGCGGTCGGGTGTGTCACCCGCACGCGGCCTTGGCGCGCTAATTTCAAAGTCGAAATTCGTCGCGTTCCAAGGATGGGACCGGACGCGCCCGTTTGGACGCTGGTCGTATGCCCCGCCAGGCCTGAACCGGGCGCAAGGCAACCTGAACAGTATGCCCTACATCGTCGCTTTGGCCAAATTTCCCGACCCGTTAATGCGGACTCAAGCACCTGCCGATTCGACGCTCGCAGCGGTGGTTCTGCTCTGCGCGCGCTGAACATAGAGGAACCCGTCGACGGCCGCGCGCGCACACTCGATGTAGTCGAAGTCCGGCAACGTGGACAGCCGCCCCAGCACCAGGGGGCCGATCAACAGGGCGATGGCGCGGGATCGATCCACCTCACCCAACTCGGCGGCCTGCGGGCTGTCGAATATGGCATCGAACGGGGCGGCGTACTGCTGGGCGATGCGCTCCCGCAGCGTGGTGATCGAGGCACTGTCGGCGCCGCGGGCGTGGTCGGGTTCTGGCAATCCCTCGAGGTCGCGCCCCAGGGCCAACCAGGACATCGCGGTCAGGGCGGCGGGCGCCTGGGCCACGACCTCGGCCGTGGCCAGCACTACCGCAACAAGACGGTCCCGCAGCGAGCCCTCGGCGGGTGGGGTCGGTGACGGCGGTATGAGGCTGTTGAACGCCGCGGCCAGCAAATCATTTCCGCTCGGGAAGTGGCGATACAGCGTAGCTCTCGCTACGTTGGCGGTACGGGTGACCGCATCGACGGTCACCGCGCTGGGCCCCCCCGCACGCAGCAGCGCGGCGGCGGCCTCGAGCAAACGAGCGCGAGACCGCGCGGGGCGCGGATCGTTGTTGCTCCCGTCGGTGCCGACGTTAATTGTGAGCCACCTCCCTGTTTGGAAGCGAGACTATCGGTCTACCTACAAGACTGTTAGTCTCGGATGTTAGTTCGCCCCGGGGAGGAGGCGTATCACTATGGTCGATACCTTTGTACGGCCTTACCAGCATACTGATGCGGCAACCATCGGCGGTAGTCCCCGAGCCCGAGCCTGGACCTTGGCCGTCGCCTGCTTGGGTGTCGCGCTGGTGGTCGCGTCGATGACGGCGCTGAACACCGCGTTAGGGGACCTCGCGGTGGCCACCTCTGCGACGCAGACACAGCTGACCTGGATCGTCGACGGTTACACCGTGGCGCTGGCGTGCCTGCTGTTGCCCGCCGGGGCGATCGGCGACCGCTACGGCAGGCGCGGCGCGCTGCTAGTCGGTCTGGTGATTTTCTCGGTCGGCTCGATGGCGCCGGCGATAGTGCACGCGCCTCTGCAGATCATCGCGGGACGGGCGGTGGCCGGTGTCGGCGCCGCGTTTGTGATGCCGGCGACGCTGTCACTGTTGACCGTGGCCTATCCGAAGGAAGACCGCATGAAGGCCGTCGGCGTCTGGGCCGGCACGGCCGGCTGCGGCGGGGTCCTCGGCATGCTCGGTTCTGGTCTGCTGCTTCGCTTTTGGGATTGGCACGCTATCTTCTGGTCGCTGGGCATCGCCGGGCTGGTGATCTTCGCCCTAGCGTGCACTGTCTCATCGTCGCGCGACAACGACGCTCCCAGAGTCGATTGGCTCGGTGCGGTCCTGATCGGTGCGGCGGTCGCGAGCTCGGTGTTCGCGATTCTGCAAGCGCCCGAGCGGGGTTGGAGCGACTCCCTCGTCTGGGGCGGACTTATCGCCGGGGCGGTCATCGCTACGGTGTTCGGCGTTGTCGAATTCCGCCTCGGATTCAGGGGGAGCCAACCACTTCTGGACATGCGGTTGTTCGGTGACCCCAGTTTCGCCACCGGTGTGGCAACGATCGTCGTTATTTTCGGCGCAACCTTCGGTTTCTTCTATCTCGGCATACAGCATGTGCAGCAGATCATGGGCTACTCACCCCTGATGACGGCAGCGGCTTTTGGCCCGTTCATGGTGCCGCTGGGCATCTTCTCTGCGTTGTCGTTCTGGTATGTACCGAAACTGGGACTGCGACTTGTGCTGTTCCTCGGCATGCTGCTGACAGCGGTCGGCTTCGCTTGCATGCAAGTACTTAACCTGAATTCGACGTATCTCGATTTAGCGTGGCCAGCGTTGATACTCAGCACGGGCATTGGATTCTGCACCGCGCCTACGACTTCGGCGATCATGGGCGCGGTTCCCGATGAAAAGCAGGGAGTAGCCTCCGCGGTAAACGACACCACGCGAGAGATGGGCGGGGCCTTGGGAATCGCCGTAGCGGGTTCGATACTGGCCGGACGCTATTCCCACGAGCTGGCGCCCAGGCTGGCGCAGTTCCCGGCCCCGGTTCGTGGCCCGGCGACGGACTCGCTGGCCAAGGCGGTCGAGGTGGCCGCCAAGCTCGGACCGCAAGGCAACCAGCTGGCGGAGGTCGCCAAGATGGCGTTCCTGACTTCCCTGCACGCCTCGACGACGGTGATGGCCGTCATCGTCGCCGTCGCCGCCGTCCTCATCGGGCTGTGGGCGCCCGGGCGTGACGGGCGACAGCTGCGCGTGGTGCGCCGGCTTCGCTCGCGGTAAGCGGCGGGCCTTTCACCCAACGAATTCGGCCGCGCGATGGCCGAGCATCACGATCGTTGCGTGCGGTCCGCGGCTGGTGACGGCGGGCAGGATCGAGCCGTCGATCACCCACAGGTTCTCGATGCCGCGCACCCGGCACCGGTGATCGACGACGGCGCGCGGATCGCCATCGGTGCCCATCGGGGCGCTGCCACACAGGTGCTGCGACGTCGACCACACGGGTGGCCCGACATGGGTTGCCGTACTGGCCAATTCGCGGGCCAACTCACTGCCCCGGCGCAGCGCGGCGACATCGTCGGGCTCGCTGTCATAGCGGTGCTCGATGCGCGGGGCGACACCGGGATCGCGCGAGAGCAGCGTGATGCGGCCGCGCGCCCGCGGACGCATCAGCGCCACCCCGATATGCGGCCAGTCGGGATGGCCCGCGGTGCCGTCACCGGTCATCGCGACGAACCCGCCCGTATACGGCCTGATTTCAACGTCGTCGGCGGTGTTGAGCACGACTTCCAGCACGGGCCGGCCGCTGGCCATCGTCCAATTGGTCGGCAGCACCCACTCGGGGTGATCGCTACAGAACATCCCCACCGGTAGCGCCGCCACCATCGGCACGCCGGCGGCGCGCAACATTGCCTCGTCCCCGACGCCGGAGAGCATCAGCAGATGAGCCGACGCGATCGCGCCGGCACACAAGACGATTCTGCCGGCGGTCATGGTCATCGGGCCGTGCGGGCCGATCGCGTCGACACCCGTCGCGGTGGCCCCGGCGAAACGCAGACGCAGCGCCCGCGTCTGTGTCAGCAACGTCAGGTTTGGGCGGTTCAGCGCCGGAATCAGATATCCCGCGCCCGAACCCATCCGCACACCGTCGACGATGTTGAGGGGGACGGCTCCCACACCCGAAACCGGTTCCATTCCAACATCATTGAGGTCGGCAATCCAGGCAAACCCGGCCCGCTCCGCGGCGGCGACGAAAAGCTCGGTGGTGCCGGACATTTCGTGGGTACGACGAACCAGAATGGGCCCGCGGTCCCCGTGGGCCGGACCGTGGAAATCCAGGTCGGTCTCGATGGCGCGGAAGTGGTCGAGAACGTCGGGCCATGCCCAGCCGGGTGTCGCGGCCTGGTCGAAATCGCGCGGCAGCGCGCGGCAGAAGTAGCCCCCGTTGACCGCGCCGGAACCGCCGACCGTCGCCCCGCGCACGATCGGCCGCCGGTGAACGGGCCGATCGGTGAGCCGGGTCCGATATCGCGCAACGAGCGGGCTGCCGGCCCCGATCGGCAGTTGCAAGCCGTTGGTGGTCCGAGCCAGCAGCCCGGGGTCGGTGAGTGCGGGGCCGGCCTCGAGGACGGTCACGGCACAGCCCGGGTCGGCGGAAAGGCGTTCGGCAACAACCGATCCAGCACTGCCGGCGCCGACGATCAGCACGTCGCTGTGCGGGACGGCTGCGGTCAAGGCGGACGCTAGCTCCGAATCTGCGGTTTGAGCGCGCGGGCGTTGCGTTCGCGCCACACACCCCACCACAGCCCGAGGCCGTAGGCCAGATCGTCGACCCGCTTGAGCAACAGATAGGTCAGCAGCCCGATCGGCTGGGCTTCCTCGCTGGTGGTGTCGCGGCGGCGCACCCAGTCCACCACACCGTCCATCACGGCGGCGACGACGACGACCCGTCTGCAGCGCCGCGACGCGATGGCCGCGAGCAAGGCCACCGGCCAGTAGTGCCGACACAGGCCCGACGCCAGCTGCAGCGCGGCCGCCCACAGGCCGCGGGTTGCGATCATCAGGACATCGGAGAGCGAGGTCTCGGCGCCGCGCATGGCCCTCGCGATCCGGCGGCCCGTCAGGACGGCGACGACGATCGACGCCAGCTGCGACAGGCTCGTCCCGAGTGCCACCAGGATCCAGGCCATCAGCGCCCAGCCGGAGATCACCACCGGCGCCGTCTTGTCTGGGTGACGCACGGACAGCGGGGCGGCCGAACCGCCGTAAAATGCCTTGCGCGCCAGCCAATCCCGTAGTTTGGTGCGGTGATCGTGGCCGACCAGCGCGATGGGCTCGTACCGCAGCCGGGCGCCCTCTTCGATGAGCCGCCAGCACAGGTCGACGTCCTCGCCGGACGGCATGGTCTCGTCGTACCCACCGACGTCACGGATGGCCGAGCAGCGGCAGATGATGGCCGCGCTGGGGACATAGGACACCGTGCTGTGCGGTAGCACCGGCGCTTCGCGTTCGCCGAGGTCCAGCGACGAGTGCACCGCCTCGTAGCGCGCCACCACATTCTCGCTGTCCGACAGACCGACAATGCGTGGTGCGACCAGCGCGACGCTGGGATCACAGAAGTGACCGAGCAGGGCCTCCAGCCAGCCGCGGCGCGGCGCGACGTCGGAGTCCATGAAGGCGACGAACTCGGTCTTGCAGGCGGCCAGCCCGGTGTTGCGTGCCGCCCCGGGACCCTTGCTGCGGGAGTGGCGCAGGACCTCGATGTCACAGTGCGCGCCGACGAAATCTTGGGGCTCAATGGGGGGAAACGAGCCGTCGTCCACCACGATGACGCGCAATCCGCGCAGTGAACTCACCAGGTGCCGCGCACCAGGAACGTTGTTTCGCACCGGAATTACCACGGTGACGTCCCGGTGCGACGGGCCACCCGCGGGCCGGGGATGGGCCACGGTGGCGTCCAGCAGGGTGCGGGCGAGTTGGGCACTGACGTCGTCGCTGACCTTCAGCCGGCCGTCGGAAATCATGTCCTGAGCGGCGGGGGCCAGCTTCAGCAGGCGGGTCGGTGAGCCACCGAGCAGGGCCGAGCCGTCGCCGAGCACCCGCACACGGCGATCGACCTGGACGGCGAACCCGTCCGGTAATCGAGGCTGACTCATGTCAACATCCCGTCGGGTTGGGGCGACCACCGGGCGACCCGACCTACACAGCCGTCGACCATCTCGGCGAGGATGCGGCTTCCTTCGGCCGCGGTCGCGGTGGTCGGGTCCCCCAGTACGCCCACCCCACTGACCGCCGCGACCCCCCCGCGGCGCATCGACGGGAGCAGTTCGGCCAACGGTGCGTCATTGCCGGGGAGCCACCGATCGGTGCGCACCTCGGTCGGGGAGAGATGGAGCAAGAGGGATGTCTCGGTATGGCCGGCATGGGCATCGCCGCCCGACGCGGCGCATGGGGACCAACCCACGTCGCGGCCTTCGGCGCGCAGCAGCCTCGCCGCGGCCCGCAACGCGGGGACGTTGCCGCCGTGGCCGTTGACGAACACCAGGCGCCGAGCCCAGCAGGCGGCCGACCTGCCGTATTCCACGAGCAGCGTCGTCAGCGCGTCGGTGCCGACGGAGATGGTTCCCGCGAAGCTTTGGTGTTCGCCGCTGGCGCCGTAGGCGATGGCGGGTGCCACCAGCCAGCCCTGCCCAAGGCGCGCGCGGGCCTCCCGGGCGACCGCGGTCGCGATCCGGGTGTCGGTGTCCAGCGGCAAGTGCGGGCCGTGCTGTTCGGTAGACCCCAAGGGGATCATTATCGACGGCGAGAGGCTTGATAGCCGGCTCGACGTCGCAGTTCCTAATTCGCCGAGTACGGGCACTCGGTGATGGTAAGGCCAATTCACCTGGCGTGCACCAATTGTTGAACCTTCAAATCAAATTTTTTTCTGGCTTGTTCATCGAGCGGTCAAATTAAAGGCTCGTTCGTCACGGTTGCCTCGCGCGCACCAAATAGATTCAATCGTGCGCCGGGTCATGTTGACCATCATTGCCCGGATTGGGGGGCACACCCAACGCCCGGCCGAAGCCGGCCGGCACCAAGATGTCGTCGGGGCCGAGGTCGTGAACCGACGAGTGCCCGAGACCCATCAGTGCCGAGTCGATCCCCCCGTGCAAAATGTCGAGGACGTTCTCGACGCCGGCCTGGCCGGCCGCCGCGAGTCCCCACAGGTATGCGCGGCCGATCATCACCGCGCGCGCCCCCAGCGCCACCGCCTTGACGACGTCGCTCCCGCGCCGGATGCCACCATCGAGCAGCACCTCGACCTGGTCGCCCACCGCCGCCGCCACCGCGGGCAGGGCACGAATCGACGCCGGCGTGCCGTCCAGGTTGTTGCCGCCGTGGTTGGACACCGATATCGCCGAAACACCAGCATCCACAGCTCTTTTGGCGTCGTCGACGCGCATCACACCCTTGAGCATCAACGGTCCACCCCACTGTTCGCGCACCCAGGCGATGTCTTCCCAGGTCGGCGGCGGTGTGCCCATCCACTCCCCGTACGCGGCGAAGAAGGCGGGACCCAGCTCGCCGCGGCGGCCCTGGTTCGGCACCCGCAGGTCCGGCGGGCGCAGCGTCTTGCCGAACTTCCACAGCCATCCCGGCTTGGTGATCGCCTCCGGCGACAGCCGCAGGATGGTCCGCAGGTTCATCTCCTCGGGGATCTTGGGGCTGCCCCAGTCCCGGCCGTGCGAGAACGTCCAGTCGGTGGTGACGATCAAGCCGACCGCGCCGGCCCGGCGCGCCCGTTCCACCCGCTCGGCGATCGCGTCGCGCCCGCCGAGCCAGTACACCTGGAAGAAGACCTTGGGGTTGGCGGCGATGACCTCCTCGATCGGTTTACTGGCGAACGAGGACAATCCCATCGCGGTTCCGCGCGCCGCCGCCGCCCGCGCGACCGCCACCTCACCATCCGGATCGACCGCCTGAACTCCGGTCGGCGAAATAATCACCGGCAGTGAAATGTCTTGTCCCATAACGGTGGTCGACAGGTCGCGTTTTTCCGGTGCACCAACGACGTGAGGGGCAAAACCGAGTTCGCTGAAAGCCGCGACATTGTCGGCGACCGTGATGCCCTTTTCGCTGGCCGAAACCAGGGACGAATAAACGGATTTCGGCAGTCGCCGCTTAGCGCGCTGCTGGGCGATGGCGACGGTTTCAAACCACTCGGCCACGGCTACAACGGACTTTCGTTGCACGGGCGCGCCGGCGGCGTGGCCGCCGTTATCCCCTGCGGCGGTCGTACGGTCAGCGTCAATGGCACCGGTTGGCGGGCCCGCCGCCCGTGTGAGTGGTCGGCCCGGGGCCGCGGTGTCTCGCGCTCGTGGACCAGGGCCGACGCGCTGTGCCCTTGGACGCATTCGGGATCCGGGCCGTCGATCGGCAGGCCGGTAAAGAATTTGGCCGCCATGCACCCGCCCCGGCAGCTGTCGTAGTGCCCGCAACTGCCGCACGCGCCCGCGGACTGGGGTTCGCGGAGCTCAAGAAACAGCGGGGCGTTCTTCCAGACGTTGGAGAATCCAACCCCAAAACCAGTGTCCGTCAACACGTTTCCCGCCAGGAAGCGGTCGTGGATGGCGAACGGGCAGGCGTACACGTCACCCACGGGGTCGATCAGGCACACCACCCGACCGGCGCCACACATGTTCAGGCCGGCCAGGGCGCCGGACTGGCCGAGCGGCGCGAGATGGAAGAAGGAGTCGCCGGTGAGCACCCGCTCCCCCTTGGCGACCAGCCAGTCGTACAGCTGAACCTGCTGGGCGGCGGTGGGATGCAACTCGTCCCAGACGTCTGCTCCCCGTCCCGAGGGACGCAGCCGGGTGATCCGCAGCGTGGCGCCGTAACGGCTTGCCAATGCGGCGAATTCGTCGAGCTGGTCGACGTTGTGCCGGGTGACTACCACGGAGATCTTCGCGTCGGAAAAGCCTGCCGCCGCAAGGTTTTCCAGCGCGCGCTCCGCCATGTCGAATGACCCCGGGCCGCGGACGGCGTCGTTGACCTCGGCGGTGGCGCCGTCCAGCGAGATCTGAACATCCACGTAGTCGCTGGCCGCCAACCGCGCGGCGACCTCCGGCGTGATCCGGACCCCGTTGGTGGAGAACTTCACGCCGACGTGGTGCGCGGTGGCGTAGTCGACCAGCTCCCAAAAGTCCGGGCGCACCGTGGGTTCCCCGCCGCCGATGTTGACGTAGAACACCTGCATGCGTTCGAGCTCGTCGATGATGTCCATGCATTGGCGGGTGGACAGCTCCCGCGGATCGCGCTTGCCGGAGGACGACAGGCAGTGCACACACGCCAGGTTGCAGGCGTAGGTCAGCTCCCACGTCAGGCAGATGGGGGCATCGAGCCCGCGCTCGAACTGTTCGACGAGCCGGGGTACGGCAACCGATGTCACGTGGCCTCCTGCGGTACCAGCATGTTGGAGCCGGCCAGCACACCCAGCGCGTGCAGATAAGGATCCTGTCCGCAATCCGCTATCCCCGCGGCGCGGCAGGCGGACCGCACGTCGGAATGCTCGGCCAGCGACCGCACCACCGTGAGGATCGTGCGGTTCTTCAGAAACGACAGCTTGCGCGTGCCGAAGTGATAGAGCAGCGCGCCGAACGGCTCTGGGCGAACCGCCACCTGTGGGTGCAAGCGCCAGCCGCGATCGGGGTCGAACACGGAAGTCAGTAGACCCCGCACATTCCGTCGATGGACACCTCTTCGACGAGCGTCTCGGTGACGAGTTCGGTGTCGGTATCGGTCTCGCGGTCCATGCGCATTTGCCTTTCGTCGGCTATCGACAACGATAGAGTCACAGTCGTTGCCAGAATATGGCATCGAGTGCCGAAATGGAAGGGCGGGGTGCGATGATGCCGCAGTCCCGGGTGGGCCGGCGCCGCTCGACGACACAGCACCACATCACCGACGTCGCCATCGAGTTGTTCTCCGCCCGGGGTTTCACCGAGGTGAGCGTCGACGATGTCGCGCAGGCCGCCGGTATCGCGCGGCGCACGCTCTTCCGCTATTTCGCGTCCAAGAACGCCATCCTCTGGGGCGAGTTCGACGCCCACCTCGCGCACCTGCGCGACCTGCTCGACGATGTTGACGAGCGAATGTCGACGGCACAGGCGCTGCGTGCGGCACTGTTGGCGTTCAACACCTTTGACGAGTCCGAGACCCTGCGGCACCGCCAGCGCATGCGGGTCATCCTGCAAACCGCGGAACTGCAAGCGTATTCGATGACGATGTACGCCGGCTGGCGCGAGGTGATCGTCGCGTTCGTGGCCCGCCGCTTGGGCACCAAGACGACCGACCTGCTGCCGCAGACCGTCGCGTGGACGATGCTCGGGGTGGCATTGAGCGCCTACGAGCACTGGCTGGGCGACGAATCCGTCCCGTTGCCCGTGGCACTCGGCGACGCGTTCGACGTCGTCGGGGCCGGACTGGAAAGGCTGGAGCCATGAACGTCGAGCATCTCGTGCACACGTTGCGGGCCCAGGGGCTGTTCTGCGCGGCCTCAGGTTCTCCGATGTATGGCGAGCTGTTTGCGCTGGTGGCCGACGACGTCGAAGTCGGCGGCGTCTTCGCGGGCATTTTGTCCGGCCACGAAGACGATCCGTCGCGCGACGCGGTGCCGCTTCGGCTGCTCGGCGGGCTGCACCGATTGGTGCTCGACGGCCGCGCTCCGCAGCTGCGCCACTGGTATCCCAGCACCGGCGGAACCTGGGAAGCCGCGGCCGCCTGGCCCGAAATCGTGCGCACCGCGACCGAGGACGCCGACGCGCTGAGTGCGGCTCTCGATCAACCACCCCAGACCAACGAGGTGGGCCGATCCGCCGCGCTGATCGGCGGGTTGCTGCTCATCAATCGCGAATTCGATTTGCCGGTAAGGCTTTTCGAGATTGGATCGAGCGCGGGGCTGAACCTGCGGCCGGACCATTACCGCTACCGCTTTGGCCACAACGAATCGGGAGGCCAGTGGGGCCCGGTCGACTCCCCGGTGACCATCGACGACGCGTGGCACGGTCGGTTGCCACCCCAGGGCGCGGTCCGGATCGTGGAGCGGCACGGATACGACATCGCACCCATCGACATCAACGGCGCCGACGGGGAAATGACCGTGCTGAGCTACGTCTGGCCCGACCAGAGCGCGCGGCTGGACCGGCTGCGCGGCGCCATCGCCGTCGCCCGCAACGTTCCGGCGCGGCTAGAGCGCCGAACGGCCGCCGACGCGGTCGCCGGCCTGAACCCGGCCGACGGCGCATTGACCGTGCTGTGGCATTCGATCACCTGGCAGTACCTGTCCGCCGGCGAACGCGACGCCGTGCGTCACGGGGTGGACGCGCTGGCCGAACGCGCCGATACCCGTTCCCCGTTCGCCCACCTCACCCTGGAGCCCGCGCGCGACGGGCCCGGCGCACCGATCAAGTTTCTGGTGCGGGTCCGCAGCTGGCCGGGTGGCAAGCTGCAGATTCTCGGCGAATGCCATCCGCACGGCGCACCGGTGGCCTGGCATTAGGCCACCGGTGGGCCGGGGCGCGGGACTAGGTCCCGGTAAAGGTCATCGGGTCGTGCAGCACCCGGGTGCCGTCGTGCAACGACTCGATGGCCCCCATGTGTTCGGGCTCCAGCGCGAAGTCGAACACATCGAGGTTTTCCGCGACGCGCTCGGGCTTGGACGACCGCGAGACGACGACATTGTTCAACTGCAGGTTCCAGCGAACCAGCACCTGCGCCGGCGTGCGCCCGTACTCGGCGGCGATCGAGGTGACGATCGGCTCGTCGATCAACCTGCCGACACCCAGCGGGCTGTACGCCTGGGTCACGACGTCGTGCTCGGCGTGGGCCGCGCGCAGCTCGGCCTGGGTGAGCCGCGGGTGCAGTTCGATCTGGTTCACCGCGGGCACCTCGGAGGTTTTTTCGATGACCGCTGACAGGTGTTCCTCGGTGAAGTTCGAGACGCCGATCGAGCGGACGTGGCCCTGCTCCCTGGACTCGATCATGCCCTCGAAGCTTTCGACATAGCGGCCCAGCGTCGGCGCCGGCCAGTGAATCAGGTAGAGGTCTAGGTAGTCCAGCCCCAGCCGGTCCAGGCTGGCCTTGCACGACTCCTGGGCCGTGTCGAAGCCCTGCTTCGAGGTGCCCAGCTTGGTGGTGACGAATAATTCCTCACGCGCAACGCCCGAGGCGGCTATCGCACGGCCCACCGCGACCTCGTTTCCGTAGGCGGCGGCGGTATCGATCAAGCGGCAGCCGGCTTCCAGCGCGGCGAGCACCGAGCCTTCCGTTTCGGCGTCGGACAGCTTGGCCACGCCGAGGCCGAGTACCGGCATCTCCGCTTCGTTGTTGAGTGCGATCGTTGGGATCACCCCGGGCGAACTAGATCGATCATCAATAATCACGGTCATTTCGCTTCACCTGCCTTAAAGTTGCGTACCGTGTTGCTGGATGAAAAATCGAGCCGGTAGCAGCCGTTAAGCCGGACCCCACTGCCCCCCACGCGCAAATGCCAAAGTCGAATTGTCCGAACCCATCTGCATTGCGCGAGGTCCACCGAACTCGATCGCTGGCAACAGTAGCCGAACCTTGCTACCGGCGCGTAATGGGCGTCAGCAGATGTCGCTGCAGCAAAAGTTGTCGGCCCATCGGGTTACGCCCTTCCAGCACAAGCCGTTTGGTGGAGCGGTTTCTGGCAATTGTGTGACCTGCGCTACATCGAGCGCGTGCCCGCGTCGCTGTCGACTCAAACGCGTGTGTTTTGTGACATCCGTCACGATCGAATTAGTTTGTAGCGCAATGGAAACAATCGATCTCAGCGACGTTCGATCATCACCGCGTGAAACGCGCTGATTAGCAGATCATTTCGAGAGCATTCGGGTGCCGCACTGTGAGTCAATTTGCCACCACGTATGATACGTGTTGAGCACTCACTGGAAGCGAGGCAAGCCGGTCACATGAAAACCATTCAGGACCTTTACGAAATAGCTTGGCAAGCAACGCAAATCGGTGCTTCAACCCTCAAGGAGTCGCAACCCGGCTCCGTGCGCCATAAAAGTGACCGAGATCTGGTCACCGATATCGATCTCGCGATTCAGCGCGACATCGCCAACTATCTCGCCAAGACCACGCCCGACATCGAATTGCTGGCCGAGGAATCCGCGCACCACCCGAACATCGACGCCACAGAGTGGCTTTGGGTTCTCGACCCCATCGACGGGACGTCGAACTTCGCCCACGGACTACCCGTGTGCGCGGTATCCCTGGCGCTGCTGCACCGCGGTGAGACCGTCGCCGCCGTCACCCACGCGCCGCTGCTCGGGCGCGCCTACCACGCCATCAAAGATGGCGGTGCGTTCCTGAACGGCCAACCGATCACCGCGAGCCGCACCGGCAGCCTGCATGAGGCCATCGTGTCCCTCGGCGACTACGCCGTCGGCGACGACGCCGCCGCGCACAACGAGCACCGGCTCGCGCTCACAACCGAGCTGGTACCCCGCGTCGAGCGCATCCGGATGATCGGGGCGGCGACGCTGGACCTCGCGTTCGTCGCCGAGGGGGCCCTGGACGCCTGTGTGATGATGTCGAACAAACCGTGGGACACCGCCGCGGGAACACTGTTGGCCCGCGAAGCCGGAGCGCAGCTGTCCGACGCGCACGGCGACCCGCACACCCACCGGTCCGGCTCGACGGTCGCCGCGGCACCGGCGATCGCCCGCGAACTGGCCGGCGTGATCGAGGCCACCATTTCCGGCGCCGCGCTGGCGGGCCACCGGGCCTAGTCAGCCCAGCAGGTCGGAGATGGGCGTGGCGGCGGCGATCTTGCCCCGGACTTTCATGACTTTGCCGGGCATCCCGCCGCCCACCACGCCGACCAACACTCCGTCGCGTTCGTAGTAGGCCAGAAACTTGCGGCCGTCGTCTTCGATGAGGTGCACGGTGTCGGTGGCTTCCGGCTCCCCCAGGCATTGGATCTTGACGTCGTACTGGTCGCTCCAGGAATACGGGACGACCACGGCCGACGGCACGTCTTGGCCCAGCATCGCGGGCACCACAACGCGGGCCTGGTCGGCGACGTTGCTCCAATGTTCCACGCGCGCTTGGTGTCCCATCGGATCGCGCCAGGAGGCGACGTCGCCGAGCGCCCACACGTTGGGTGCGCTGGTGCGTCCGGCCTCGTCGCAGAGGACTCCGTTGTCGACCTCGATGCCGCTGCCCTGCAACCATTCGGTCGCCGGACGCGAGCCGATGCCGACCACGACCACATCGGCTGTCAGTTCCGTGCCGTCGGTCAGCACCACGGTGTCGACATGCCCGTCGCCGCGCACCTCCGCCACCCCGACACCCAGCCGCACGTCGACACCTTCGTCGCGGTGCAGCCGCGCCACCAGCTCACCGATCTGCTCGCCGAGCACCGCGGCCAGCGGCGTCGGCTGCGGCTCGACCAGCACAACGTCTACCCCCAGGCTGCGCAGGCTGGCCGCCACCTCGCAGCCGATGAACCCGGCGCCGATCACCACGGCGCGTTGTGCGGCGGACGCGTGCTCGCGCAACGCCATGCTCTCGTCGAACGTGCGCAGCACCCGAATGCCTTCCAGATCCGGGAACGCCGGAATGCGCCGCGGCACAAGGCCGGTGGCGATGACGAGCTCGTCGTAGCCGAGTACCGTCCCGTCGGCCAGGGTCAGCGTCTGGGCGGCGGTGTCGAGGCCGGTGGCGGCCGAGCCCAGCCGCAAGGTGATGTCGTTTTCGTCGTACCACTCGCGCGGCTTGAGGACCACGTCGTCGACCTCTTTGCGCAGCACCTCCTTGGACAGCGGCGGGCGATCGTAGGGCAGATGCACCTCGTCGCTGACGATCGTGACGCGACCGGAGTAGTCCGCCCGGCGCAGTTGCTCGGCCGTCCGGGCCGCGCCAAGCCCGCCGCCGACGATCACTATCCCTTTTTCGGAGCCTTTTTCCGAGCTACTGGTCACGTGAAGTTCATACACGATGGCCGGATCAGTACTTCAAAGCACCCTTGTCGACGGGGACCTGTGTGCCCGTAACCGTGCCCGAGCCGTCGCCGGCGAGCCACGCGACGACGTCGGCCACCTCGTCGGCCGTCATGAACCCCTTGTACTGCAACGGCATCGGCGGGAAGCTGTGCACAAACCGGGGATGTTTGGCAAATATCTCCATCATCGCCTCCGGCTCGATCATCGGGGTGTCGACCGAGTAGGGGTGAATGGAGTTGACCCGGATGCCGTACTCCCCGAGCTCGATGGCCAGCGTATTGGTCAGCGCCGTGAGCCCGTGTTTGCTGGCCGAGTAATGGCCGTTGCCCGGCGTGGCCTTCAGGCCCGCCGACGAGCTGACAATCACGATGGACCCCCCGTTGCCGGCCTCGATCATGGCGGGAATCGTGGCGCGCAGGGTGCGCCAGGTGCCGGTCAGGTTGACCCCGATCACCGTGTCCCATTGCTCGTCGGTGAGCTCCCACAGCCGGCCCCAGCCCAGCACCCCGGCGTTGGCCACCAGGATGTCCAGCCGTCCGAATTGCTCGACACCCTCGGCCACCAGTTGCCGCAGCGCGGCATCGTCGCGGATGTCGGCCTCGCGCGCCAGCACCTTGCGGCCCTCGGCTTCCACCAAGCGGACGGTCTCGGCGAGGTCCTCGGGGGTGGCCGGCGGGTAGGTCAGGGTGGCCGACGCGGGCGCGCAGATATCGAGCGCGATGATGTCGGCACCTTCGGAAGCGAGCCGCACCGCGTGCGCCCGGCCTTGCGCGCGGGCGGCGCCGGTCACAAATGCCACGCGTCCTTGCAGCGATCCAGTCCGTCCAGCCACGTCTGACAGGCTAGCAGCGAAACTGAAACGTGTTCTAACTCGCCCGGCTCGGGCGGGCGATCAAATCTCGGAGATGATCTGGGCCCGCCGGCTGCTGTACTCCTGGTCGGTCAGCGCGCCGCCGGCGCGCAGCGTCTCCAGTTCTTGGAGCCGCTCGGCGACCGACGCGTGCGGCGGTGTGACGACCGGGGCCGACGGGCCCGCCGCCGCCGGTTGTGGCTGCTGCGTGGCCGCGCGGCGAACCACCGCTTGGATCTGTTCTCGCAGCGCCGGATTCGACCGGATGTCGACCATCCCGTTGAGCGGAACGTTGTTGCTCTTGAGGATCTGCAGGATCTCCATGAGTGGGCCGGCCTGCCCGGTCAGGTCGTAGGTCGTGTTGTCCTCGGCCACGTTGAATTGCGCCGGCATCAGCCCGTTGACCAAAGCGCTTCGTTCCCAATCGATTTGGTGCTCCTGGGTGGTGGGGTTGACCAGGACCACCACCTTGCGGGCGTTGAGGTTGCCGAGCCGAGTGATGCTGGCGATCACCCGGTCTTCGCTGTCGAACGGCAGAAATCCGGGCCCGGCGATGTGCAGGTGCACTTTCACCACCTGTTGATTGTTGATCCAGGTCCCCGTCTCGGTGAGCCCGGTGATGTGGGCGAGGGCCAGCACGCCGCTCTGCTCGAGCGCCGCCGTCTTGGCGGACGACTTCGCCCCATAATTGGCCAATGCCAGTGCGATCACCACGTCGGCGATGGTGATGAGCGCACCGACGTACAGCATCCACCCCACGACGCCGAGCTGCCCGAGGACGAAGTAGACAACCAAAAAGATCGGCCCGACCAGGCCGCCGCACAGCAAAACAATTAATTGTGCCTTCAGATAGCGCGCCAACACGTGCCTCTCCTCACCTTACTGGGAAGTTCGTGTCAGATTAGCGCCCGCACACCGCACGCGATAGCAACCCGCGCAAACCCATCAACAAAGCCCGGACCACCAAAAGGCAGTCCGGGCTTTGTCGTTGGCTCCGTGTCGAAGACCTACTTGATGATCTTGGTGACCCGGCCGGCGCCGACGGTGCGGCCACCCTCGCGGATCGCGAATCGCAGACCGTCGTCCATGGCGACGGGCTGGATCAGCTTCACCGAGATGACGGTGTTGTCACCAGGCATCACCATCTCGGTGCCCTCCGGCAGCGTCACCACACCGGTCACGTCGGTGGTGCGGAAGTAGAACTGCGGACGGTAGTTGTTGAAGAACGGCGTGTGCCGGCCACCCTCGTCCTTGGACAGGATGTAGACCTGGCCCTCGAACTCGGTGTGCGGCGTGGTCGTGCCAGGCTTGACGACGACCTGGCCACGCTCGACGTCCTCCCGCTTGATACCGCGCAGCAGCAGCCCGACGTTGTCGCCGGCCTGCCCCTGGTCGAGCAGCTTGCGGAACATCTCCACACCGGTGACCGTGGTCTTGGTGCTGGTCGCCTTGATGCCGACGATCTCGACTTCCTCGTTCACGTTGATCACGCCGCGCTCGACACGACCGGTGACAACCGTGCCACGCCCGGTGATGGTGAAGACGTCTTCGACGGGCATCAGGAACGGCTTCTCGGTGTCGCGGACCGGGTCCGGAATCGAGTCGTCGACGGCTTGCATCAGCTCCGCCACGGACTCGACCCACTTCGCGTCGCCCTCGAGCGCCTTGAGCGCCGAGACCCGCACCACCGGCGCGTCCTCGTCGAACTCCTGGGCGGCCAGCAACTCGCGGACCTCCAGCTCGACGAGCTCGAGCAGCTCCTCGTCGTCCACGGCGTCGGCCTTGTTCAGCGCGACCAGGATGTAGGGCACCCCGACCTGACGGGCGAGCAGCACGTGCTCACGGGTCTGCGGCATCGGGCCGTCGGTCGCGGCGACCACCAGGATCGCGCCGTCCATCTGCGCCGCGCCGGTGATCATGTTCTTGATGTAGTCGGCGTGACCCGGGGCGTCGACGTGGGCGTAGTGCCGCTTCTCGGTCTGGTACTCCACGTGCGAAATGTTGATCGTGATACCGCGCTGACGCTCCTCGGGGGCGTTGTCGATCTGGTCGAACGCCTTCGATTCGTTCAGGTTCGGATATTTGTCGTGCAGGACCTTGGTGATAGCCGCGGTCAGTGTGGTCTTGCCGTGGTCAACGTGACCAATGGTCCCGATGTTGACGTGGGGCTTGGTCCTTTCAAACTTCGCCTTCGCCACTGTGGTGTCCTCCGACTTTGTTGGTGCTTATTAAGCAGTGTTGTTGTTTTTCGGTTTGAGCCGCGCCCAGGGGTTTTGGTGACCCGGCAAGGTTACTCCGGGCTGATGTTCACTGGCCCGTCGCCTTCGCGATGATCTCCTTCGACACGTTCGCCGGCACTTCGGCGTACGAGTCGAACACCATGGAGTAGTTCGCCCGGCCCTGGGTCTTGGACCGCAGGTCCCCGACGTAGCCGAACATCTCTGACAGCGGAACGTGTGCGCGAACGACGCGCGCACCAGCCCGCTCCTCCATGGCCTGGATCTGGCCACGGCGGGAGTTCAGGTCGCCGATCACATCGCCCATGTAGTCCTCGGGCGTGGTGACCTCGACGGCCATGATCGGTTCCAGGATCACCGGCTGTGCTTGCTGCGCAGCCTTTTTCAGCACCTGCGAACCGGCGATCTTGAACGCCATCTCGGACGAGTCGACCTCGTGAAAGGCGCCGTCGAGCAGGGTGACCTTGAGGTTCACCAGCGGGTAGCCGGCCAGCACGCCGTACTGCATGGCATCCTGGGCGCCGGCGTCCACCGAGGGGATGTACTCGCGCGGGATGCGACCACCGGTGACCTTGTTCTCGAACTCGTAGGTCGCCCCATCCTCGCCGTGGAACGGCGCGAGGCTGATCAGCACCTTCGCGAACTGGCCCGAACCGCCGGTCTGCTTCTTGTGGGTGAACTCGACCTTCTCCACCGTCCGCTTGATGGTCTCCTTGTAGGCGACCTGCGGCTTGCCGACGTTGGCCTCGACCTTGAACTCGCGGCGCATGCGGTCCACCAGGATGTCCAGGTGCAACTCGCCCATGCCACCGATCACGGTCTGACCGGTCTCCGAGTCCTGGTGGACCTTGAAGGTCGGGTCCTCTTCGGCGAGCTTCTGGATCGACAGGCTCAGCTTCTCCTGGTCGCTCTTGGTCTTGGGCTCGATGGCCACCTCGATCACCGGGTCGGGGAACGACATCGACTCGAGCACGATCTGCTGGTTGGGGTCACTCAAAGTGTCACCGGTGGTGGTGTCCTTGAGCCCGATCACCGCGTAGATGTGACCGGCCGAGGCGGTTTCCACCGGATTCTCTTTGTTGGCGTGCATCTGGAACAGCTTGCCCAGCCGCTCCTTCTTGCCCTTGGTGGCGTTGATGACCTGTGACCCGGAATCGACCTTGCCCGAATACACCCGCACGTAGGTGAGCTTGCCGAAGAACGGGTGCGTGGCGACCTTGAACGCCAGCGCGGCGAACGGCTCGTCGGTCGACGGCTTGCGGATGACCTCCTGGTCCTCCTTGCCGGGGGCGTGCCCGATCGCCGGCGGCACGTCCAGCGGCGACGGCAGGTAGTCGATCACGGCGTCAAGCATGGGCTGCACGCCCTTGTTCTTGAACGCGCTACCACACAGCACCAGGTAGGCCTGGGAACTGATGGTGAGCTTGCGCAGCGCGCCCTTGATCTCCTCGACCGACAATTCCTCGCCACCGAAGTACTTCTCCAGCAGCGCCTCGTCGGTCTCGGCGACCGCCTCGAGCAGCTTGGTGCGGTACTCGTCCGCCCTCTCGGAAAGTTCCGCGGGGATGTCGATGGTCTCGTAGGTCTCGCCGAGCTTGGTCTCGCCCCGCCACACCTTGGCCTTCATCTCGACCAGGTCGACAATGCCCTCGAAGTCATTCTCGGAGCCGACGGGCAGCTGGATCGGGATGACGTTGGCGCCGAGGCGCTCCTCCATCGTGCGCACCGAGAAGTAGAAGTCGGCGCCGATCTTGTCCATCTTGTTGACGAAGCAGATGCGCGGCACGTCGTACTTGTCGGCCTGACGCCAGACCTGCTCGGACTGCGGCTCGACGCCCTCCTTGCCGTCGAAGACGGCAACGGCGCCATCGAGGACGCGAAGCGAGCGCTCCACCTCCACGGTGAAGTCCACGTGCCCGGGGGTGTCGATGATGTTGATCTGGTTGCCGTTCCAAAAACACGTGGTAGCAGCGGAGGTGATGGTGATCCCCCGCTCCTGTTCCTGCTCCATCCAGTCCATGGTGGCGGCGCCGTCGTGCACCTCACCGATCTTGTAGCTGATGCCGGTGTAGTAGAGGATCCGCTCGGTTGTCGTGGTCTTGCCGGCATCGATGTGCGCCATGATGCCGATATTGCGGACCTTCGTCAGGTCGGTCAGCACGTCCTTCTGTGCCACAGAAGTCTTCCCACTCTTTCGATTGCCTAGTTAGCTGTCGTTCGCGCTTTCGGCCACTGTGCCGATTGGCGCCGGGCCGGCGCCTACCAGCGATAGTGCGCGAAGGCGCGGTTTGCCTCGGCCATCTTGTGGGTGTCCTCGCGCCGCTTGACGGAGGCCCCAAGGCCATTGCTGGCATCCATTAGCTCGTTTGCCAGGCGCTCCACCATGGTCTTCTCCCGGCGTTGCCGAGAGAAGCTGACCAGCCAGCGCAGCGCCAGCGTGGTGGACCGTTCCGGGCGCACCTCGACGGGCACCTGGTAGGTCGCACCACCGACGCGGCGGCTGCGCACCTCCAGGGCTGGCTTGACGTTGTCCAGAGCCCGCTTGAGGGTGACCACCGGATCGGTGCCGGTCTTGTCGCGGGCCTGTTCGAGCGCACCATACACAATGCGTTCGGCCAGCGATTTCTTCCCCTGCAGCAGAACTTTGTTCACCAGCTGGGTCACCAGCTGCGACCCGTAGACCGGGTCGTTGACCAACGGACGCTTGGGTGCGGGCCCCTTGCGCGGCATCAGCTCTTCTCCTTCTTGGCGCCGTAACGGCTGCGAGCCTGCTTGCGGTTCTTGACGCCCTGGGTGTCGAGCGAACCGCGGATGATCTTGTACCGGACGCCGGGCAGGTCCTTGACTCGGCCTCCACGCACCAGCACCATCGAGTGCTCCTGCAGGTTGTGGCCCTCGCCGGGGATGTATGCCGTGACCTCGACCTGGCTCGTCAGCTTCACGCGCGCGACCTTGCGAAGCGCCGAGTTCGGCTTCTTCGGGGTGGTGGTGTACACGCGGGTGCACACGCCACGGCGCTGCGGGCTGCCCTTGAGGGCCGCGGTTTTGACCTTAGCGATCTTGTCGCGGCGACCCTTGCGGACCAGCTGCTGAATGGTTGGCATCTATCGGCTTTCTGTGTTCGGCGTTCTGCTGCGGTTCTTAAGTCTCTGTCCTGCGGTTACACCCCGCCGTCATACCCCGCGGCCGGGTGTGTCGCATGCGCTCAGCATCGGATTCATCCGTTGCGTCGTGGACATGCGAATTAGCCCGGCATTCACTTCCTTACGTCAGGCGCCGTAAGCCGCCAGGCACGAGCCACCACAATACCCGCCGCCGGTCTGCCAGGTCAAAGCGGCAAGGACGCTCCCGCGTATAACGTCCGGCCACGCCGTCGCCGCTTTACCCGCCGGCACCGTCACGCGCGCTGCGCCGGTCCATGCCCGTCGCCAGCCGCAGCACCATGTCGGAGAACAACGCATCCGTGTCGATGTCGTCCATCACGCCGGTCATCTCCAGCAACACGAACCCATGCAGGGCGGACCAGAACTCCAGCGCCGCGTAGAAGGCCTCGTCACGGTCGAGGCCGTAGGAGGACAGCACCGAGATGACCGGCGCGGCCGCGGCTCGGGTCGCGGCGGTGTACTCGGGATCGTCGCCGCCCAGCGGCATCCGGGTGAACGCCGAGTACCGACCGGGGTGGTGATGGGCGTAGCTGCGGTAGGCGCCCGCCATGACCAGCACCGCGTCATCGCGGGCGCGACCCTCGCCGACCCTGTTCAGCATCAGGATGATGTCGTCGATGACCCGAATCCGCACCGAGCGGCGCAGGTCCTCCAGGCTGTCCACGTGGTTGTACAGCGACGGCCCCTTGGTCCCCAGCTGGGTGGCCAGCGCATTGATGGTCAGCGAATCCCAGCCCTCCCGGTCCAGGAAGGTCAACGCGCCATCGACGATGCCGTGTCGGCTCAGCTTCGCGGGACGGGAAGCGGATTTCCCCATCCGCTGACGCCCGGCAGCCGACGGCGGTTCCGGCTGAGCTGTCATGGCGGCGTCCTTCCAACGGTCAACTAATGACTCTAGTTGACGGGGTCAATGGGAACTTTGCGCCGGAGCCTTGCCATCGGGCGGCTACATGCGCTTACGCTGTTTCAACGCTCGATCGAGCAGATCGCCCGCAAAGAAGGGGGCCCGCAGTGAAGTGGACGGCCGTCGCCGGGTCGCTGGCCAGTTGCGTCATCGCCATCGCTGCCACCCCCGCCGCCCCGCCACAGCTTGCGCACGCCAAAAACGGCGACACCCACGTCACCGGGCAAGGTCTCGAGCAAACGATCGATTGCAACGATGCGACGCTGATCGTCAATGGCACGGGAAACATCGTCAACGCGCTGGGAAACTGCTGGGCGGTGACCGTGATGGGCTCGTCCAACACCGTCGTCGCCGACTCGATCACGCACGACATCACCGTCTACGGGTGGGACGAGACGGTGTTCTACCACAACGGCGCGCCGATCCTCTGGGACCGCGGCCGCGAACTCGGCATGGTAAACCGGCTGCAGCAAGTGCCCGCGTGAGGCACAACCACTGGAGGGGAATCGCGAAATGATGCGCGCCGACATCGCTGGCCACTCGTCCCGACTCGCCGCTCTCGCCCTGGCGCCCGCCGTCGCGGCGCTAGTGCTGGCCGGCTGCAGTTCGACGGCCAACCCGCCCGCGGGCTCCACGACGACGACGAGTAAGACGACCACGACGACGAGCGCCGGTGCCGCGCCGACGACGGGAACGAGCGGTGAGAGCACCACCGCCTCGGTCGAGATCGGGAACACGATCAACTACGGGTCCGTGGGGGCCACGGCCGCCTTTGGCTGCGAGGGCAAATCACTGAACGTGGCCGGCTCTAACAACACGCTGACCATCACCGGCACCTGCACCACGGTGACCATCACGCGGCACCGGCAACAAGATCACCATCGACAAGATCGACACACGCATCACCGTGCTGGGCCTCAACAACACCATCACGTACAAAGACGGTGAACCGAAAGTCGACAAGGTCGGCTCGGGCAACACCATCAACAAGGGCAGCTGAGCCCGTCCGTCACGACGCCGTGGGTGCGCCGTGCCGGCCGGCACCCGCGGCGAATCGCCCCGCCCCGTCCATGGCCTCCGCGGCGACCCGGGACAGGCTGGCGAACTCGAGGTCGAGCGCCTCGGATTCCGGTATCCCCCACTGCTGCAGCGCCGACAGCCGATCCGATCGCATGCACTGCTGCGGCAGCGCCGCGAGCGCAGCCGCCAGTTCCTCGGCGGCCTGGCGGGCTTGACCTTTGGGCACAACGCGATTGGCCAACCCGATCGCGAGTGCTTCGTCGGCGGCCACGGCGCGGCCGGTGAGAATCAAGTCCATCGCTCGGCTCTGCCCGATCAGCCGGGGCAGCCGCACGGTGCCGCCGTCGATGAGCGGCACCCCCCATCGCCGGCAGAACACCCCGAACACGGCGTCCTCCTCGGCTACCCGTAGATCACACCAAATCGCCAACTCGAGACCCCCGGCAACGGCGTAACCGCTGACGGCGGCGATCACGGGCTTGGTCAGGACCATCCGGCTGGGCCCCATCGGGCCGGGGCCGGTGCGGTGCACGGCGTTGGCTTCGGGTGTGCCGAAGGCCTTCAAATCTGCTCCGGCGCAAAAGGTTCCGCCATCGCCCCACAACACGGCCACCGACGCGTTGTCGTCGCGGTCGAATTCGTCGAACGCCGCGCACAACGCGGTGGCCGTCGGACCGTTGACCGCGTTGCGCGCGTCCGGCCGGTTCAGGATGACCGTGGTCACCGCGCCCTTGCGCTCTACACGGACGGGGTCGTTCATGTCGCCTCCAGGAGTTGGGTTGTGTTGCGTCGTTCGAGCAGTTCAGTGGCGAAGTCGTGGTAGGCGTCGCGCATCCGGGCGCCGGGCCAATCAGCGGGCAGCAGTTCGGCGGGCAGCATCGGGTCGGTGAGCATGTGACGCACCATCGCCGCGGCCACCACGAAGCGGCCGGGAACGTCCGTCGCGCAGGCCATTTCGTCTAGCAGCCGGTGGCCGGTTTCTGCCCACGCCGCCAGGTCCCATAGCTGGCCGGCAAGTTGAGTGGGCGCCTCGTCGCGTGCCTTCATCACTCGCACCCGGGCCGCAACGTCGGCCTCCAGCTCCAGATCGAGGTTGTCGGGCCGCATCCATACGCCTTCGCGCAGTTCACCGAAACGCTTGTGGTGCATGGTGGTCCGCAGTGCGGCGCGGGTGCGGGCATCGGTGCCGACGCTGGTGACGATCAGCACGAGCCATTCTCCGCGCCAGGCCCGGGTCCCAGGGCGCATGGCCTCGTCCTGGCGGCGCTGGCGGGCCAGCAGTCGATCCGAGAGCCGGTAGCCGTCGGCGGACCGGATCAGGTCGCCGGCACTGACCATACGGGTCAGCGCGACCCGCAACGTCGTCTCCTTGATGCCGAAATCGGCCGTAAGCCCGATCAATTCGCTGGCGGTGGCCCACGCCGGGTGGGCGCCCAGCAGCACGCTCAGCACCACCGACCGGGCCGTCATGTTCGGCATGGCTTAGACCCCCGACGTTTGGCGGCCGTGATCACCGAACGGCTCGTCGCGATGCCGTACCGCATCGCGGAAGCCGTGCTCGACCGCGTCGGCGACGAAGTCGTGCCCCTCGGGCGTGTGCCGGGCAACGCCGTCGAACACCGTGCTGACCATCCTGCTGGTCGCCACACCCTGTTGCAGCAGAACGGAATTCAGCGCAAGCTTGACCATGATCAGCTGGTTGACCGGCATCGCGGCGATCCGCTGCACCAGCCGCTCGGTGCGCTCATCGAGGTCATTGGGGTCGGGCGCCTCGACCGCCAGGCCCCACTCGGCGGCTTGGGCGCCGGTGATGCAATCCCCGGTGAGCAGAAGGCGTTTGGCGCGCTGGTCGCCGAGCCGGTGTGCCCACAGGCCCGCCGCCGGGACCCCCCACACCCGCGTCGGGGGGTAGCCGATCTTGGCGTCCGCGGCGGCGATCACCTGGTCGGCGTGCAGTGCGATGTCGGTGCCGCCGGCGACGCAGTAGCCGTGGATCTTGACGACCGTCGGCTTGTCGGCGTGCATCAGGCTGGAAAACCCTCGCACGAAGCGGCTCATCATCTGGTAATCGATCATCGGGTCCCACGGCTGATTCGGCAGGTGGTTGACCGCCTGCGTCTTGCCGTCCAGCACGGTGCCCTGGTATGCACCGGTCCCGCCTGCCGAGCCGGTGCGATCGGCATAGGCGCTCAGGTCGAAGCCCGCGCAGAACCCCTCCCCGCGACCGGACACCAGAATGACATGCACATCGGGGTCGAGGTCGGCGCGCTCCACCAACGCCGACAGCTCCAGTGGAGTGTCGGCGACGATCGCGTTGCCCTTCTCCGGCCTGTTGAAGGTGATCCGCGCGACCCGGTCGGTGACCTCGTAGGTCATCGTTTTCAGGTTGTTGAAGTCGACCGGCCTGATGGCGTGAGTCATCGGCGCCGCTCTCCCCCGCAAGCGGGCGGTGCCCCCACCTCATCGCTTCGCTCTGCATCGTCGTCGGCGTGAGTCATGTTGTAGCTCAGCCCTTTACCAGGGCGCGCTCCAGGATGGGCGCCAGGTCCAGCCCGGCCGGCATGGTGCCGAATGCCCCTCCCCACCGGCCGTCCAGCCGGGTGGTCAGGAATGCCTCGGCGACGGCGGGATGCCCGTGGCGCACCAGCAGCGAGCCCTGCAGCGCCAGGCAGATGTCCTCGGCGACCTTGCGCGCGCGATACTGGATCGTCTCGAGATCTTCGAGCTGGTTCCTCAGCTGCGCGACATGGGCGTCCAGCCGCGGATCGGAACCCGCACTCGCGGCGAGGTCGGCGAACAGCACTTCGACGCATTCGGGACGAGTTGCCATGGCGCGCAACGTATCCAGCGCACTGACGTTCCCCGAACCCTCCCAGATGCCCATCAGCGGTGCCTCGCGGTACAGCCGCGGCATTCCGGATTCCTCGACATAACCGTTGCCGCCCAGGCATTCCAGCGCCTCGGCGGCGTGCGGGGTGGAGCGCTTGCACACCCAGTACTTGCTGGCGGCCAGGCCGATGCGGCGGAAGAGCGCCGCGGTCTCGTCGCCGCGCACCGCATTGTCGGTGGCGCCGGCCATCCGCATCGCGACCATGGTGGCGGCCTCGGCCTCCACGGCCAGGTCCGCCAGCACGTTGCGCATCAGCGGCTGGTCAATCAGGTAGGCGCCGAACGCCTTTCGGTGCTGGGCGTGGTGGATGGCCCGGGCCAGGCCGGTGCGCATGCTGGTGGCACTGCCCAGCGCGCAGTCCAGCCGGGTGAGGTTGACCATCTCGATGATGGTCGGCACGCCTCGACCCTCCTCGCCCACCAGCCATGCGGTCGCGTCGTCGTATTCGACCTCGCTAGAGGCGTTGGCGTGGTTGCCGAGCTTGTCCTTGAGCCGCTGCAAGAACATTCGGTTTCGGGTGCCGTCGGGCAGCACCCGCGGAAGCATGAAGCAGGACAATCCCTTTGGCGCTTGGGCGAGGACCAGAAAGATGTCGCACATCGGCGCCGAGGTGAACCACTTGTGACCGGTCAGGCGGTACGTGCCGTCGGCGGTCGAGGTCGCCTGGGTGGTGCCGGCGCGCACATCGGAGCCGCCCTGCTTCTCGGTCATCGACATGCCCGCGGTTATGCCGACCTTCGTGGTGGCCAGCTTCAGCTCCGGGTCGTACTCGCGACTGGTCAGCAACGGCTCGTAGACCGCCGCCAGCTCGGGGTTGAAGCGCAGCGCCGGCACCACGGCGTACGTCATGGAGATCGGGCAGACGTGCCCCGCCTCGACGGTCCAGGCGGAGGTCTTGGCGGCCCGCACCACGTGCGCGCCCGGCCGCTCGTCGGCCCAGGGTGCAGCGTGCATGCCGTGGGCGATGGCCGCGCACATCAGCTCGTGGTAGGCCGGGTCGTACTCCACCTCGTCGACACGGTGCCCGTAGGGGTCGTGGGTGAGCAGGATGGGCCGGTTGCGGTCGGCGAGCTCGCCCCAACGCTGGGCTTCGCGGCTGCCCGAAAGGGCCCCAACCTCATTCACCTCGTCGAGGCCCCACTGTCCACCCTCGCGGATCAGGGCCTCGACGAGCACCGCGGAGGTGGCGGGATTGTAGTCTCCAGCGGGGGAACCTGGTTGGTCACGACATGCGTATCTGGCATGCCTCCATGTTACATTTTTCCAACAACCGCACAAGAGGTGTAACGCCAAGGCCGCGAAGTCAGCCGCCCGTCATCTCCCGCAGGAACGCGATGTCGTCCTTGCGGCCCACGTCGGCGGTTTCGCAGATGACCGGCGCGCCGGCGGCCTTGACCGCGGCCACCAGCAACTCGGTATCGATCTGACCGCTGCCGAGGTTGGCGTGGCGATCGCGGCCCGAACCCGCCCCGTCCTTGGAGTCGTTGCAGTGCACCAGGTCGATGCGGCCGGTAATGGCCTTGATGCGATCCACCGCATCGATGAGCGCCTCACCGGCCGCCCACGTGTGACAGGTGTCCAGGCAGAAGCCAATCCCGCTGTCGCCGATGACATCCCACAGCCGGGCGATGGTGTCGAAGCGGCGCGCCATTGCGTGGTCGCCGCCGGCGGTGTTTTCCAGGTACACGGCGACGTTGGTTTCCAGCTGGTCGAGCGCCTTGCGCCAGCGCCGGAAACCCTCCTCGAGGTCGTTGTCGTCGGCGACGTGGCCGCCGTGCACGATGACCGCCGCCGCGCCGATGTCCGCCGCGGCGTCGCAGGTCTCCTGCAGGATCTTGCGCGACGGGATCCGCACCCGATTGTTCGCCGACGCGAGGTTGATCAGGTAGGGCGCGTGCACGTACACGGGCAGGGCCGCGGCCCTGAGTCGGGCGGCGTCGTCGCGCGGCTTGGGCGCCTTCCAGCTCTGCGGGTTGCCGAGGAAGATCTGGACGACGTCGGCGCCCTCGGCTTCCGCCGCGCCCAGCGGGTCGGTCGGGCTGACGTGTGAACCGATAAGCACGTGGTCGAGTCTAGTGCGGCGAGCAGACACAGAATCGCACCGCAGGATCCCAAAACGTGCGAGTTTGCGTCTGCTCGCCAACGAAAAAGCCCCGGGGCAGCGCCCGGGGCTTTTTCGTGTGTGGAGCTAGCGGTCGGTCTTACCGATAATCCGAGTAGCCGTAGTCGTCCAGCGGGACCGCGGCTCCGGTCGCCTGGCCGAAGTCCGGGCTGTAGTACTGATCCTCGTAGGACGGGATCGTGTACGCCGCGGCGCGGGCCTCTTCGGTGGGCTGCACCTGGATGTTGCGGTACCGGTTGATACCGGTCCCGGCCGGGATCAGCTTTCCGATGATCACGTTCTCCTTCAGACCTTGCAGCTTGTCGCTGCGGCAGTTGATCGCCGCATCGGTCAGCACACGCGTGGTCTCCTGGAACGACGCCGCGCTCAGCCACGAGTCGGTGGCCAGCGACGCCTTCGTGATACCCATCAGCACCGGACGGCCGGCCGCGGGCTCGCCGCCCTCGGCCACCACTCGGCGGTTCGCCGCCTCGAACTCCGCACGGTCGATCAGCGAGCCGGGCAGGAACTCCGTTGCGCCCGAGTCGATGATGGTGACCCGGCGCAGCATCTGCCGGACGATCACCTCGATGTGCTTGTCGTGGATCGACACACCCTGAGCGCGGTAGACCTCCTGGGTCTCCCGGACGAGGTGGATCTGCACCTGACGGGGGCCTTGCACCCGCAGCACCTCGTGCGGGTCGGCTGAGCCTTCCATCAGCTGCTGGCCCACCTCGACATGGTCGCCGTCGGAAAGCACCCGCTCGGAACCGTCTTCGTGCTTGAAGACACGCAGCCGCTGCCGCTTGGAGAGCTTGTCGTAGACGACTTCCTCGCTGCCGTCGTCCGGAATGATGGTGATCTTGTAGAAGCGCTCCCCATCCTCGAGCTGAATCCGCCCGGTGAGGTCCGCGATCGGCGCCTTGCCTCGCGGCACCCGCGCCTCGAACAGCTCCTGCACACGCGGCAGACCGCCGGTGATGTCCTCACCGACACCACCCTGGTGGAAGGTACGCATGGTCAGCTGCGTGCCGGGCTCACCGATGGACTGGGCCGCCACGATACCGACGGCCTCGCCGATGTCGACCAGCTTGCCGGTAGCCATGGACCGTCCGTAGCAGGTCGCGCAGACACCGGTGCCGGTGGTACACGTCAGCACCGAGCGCACCTTGATCTGCGTGATCCCCGCCGCCAGCAGGGCGTCGATCGACGGGTCACCCAGGTCTTCACCACGCGCGACGACGACGTTGCCGGCCTCATCGACCGCGTCGGCGCCCAGAGTCCGTGCGTACGCCGATGTTTCGATGTACGGGTCGCGGATCAGCGTGCCGTCAGGCTGACGCTCGGCCAGCTCGACCATGATGCCGCGCTCGGTCTGGCAGTCGTGCTCGCGGACGATGACGTCCTGGCTCACGTCCACCAGACGACGGGTCAGGTAACCCGAGTCTGCGGTACGCAACGCGGTGTCCGCCAAGCCCTTTCGAGCGCCGTGCGTGTTGATGAAGTACTCCAGCACGGTCAGGCCTTCGCGGAACGACGACTTGACCGGACGCGGAATGAACTCACCCTTCGGGTTGGTCACCAGGCCCTTCATGCCGGCCAGCGTTCGAGTCTGGGTGAAGTTACCCGTGGCACCCGAGTCGACGATGGTGATGATCGGGTTATCGGCGGGGTAGTGTTCGCGGAGCGCCTGACCGACCTCGTCGGTGGCTTCCTTCCAGATCTCCACCAGCGCCTCGTTGCGCTCGTCGTGGTTCAAAGCGCCACGCTGGAACTGCTTTTCGACCTTGTCGGCCCGATCCTCGTAGGTGTCGAGGATCTCTTTCTTGCGCGGCGGGACCAACACGTCGGCCATCGAGACGGTGACACCGCTTCGGGTCGCCCAGTAGAAACCGGCGTCCTTGAGCTTGTCGACGGTCTGCGCGACCACGATCATCGGGTAGCGCTCGGCCAGGTCGTTGATGATGGCAGCCTGCACCTTCTTGTGCATCTGCTTGTTCACGAACGCATAGCCCAGCGGCAGCAGCTCGTTGAACAGCACCCGGCCCAGCGTGGTGTCGGCCGTCCACGAGTCACCCGGCTGCCAGCCATTGGCGCCGAACAACTCTGCCTCGATCTCGGCGGGCGGACGCAGCTGGGTCAGCCGCACCTTGATCTTCGCCCGTACCGAGAGCACACCGCGGTCGAACGCCATGATCGCCTCGGCCGGTGACGAGTACACACCCGACTCCGGCCGATCCTGCGCGGCCGGCTGGTATTCGCCGGTGTCACCGTCGATCTCGGTGGTCAGGAAGTACAGGCCGGTCACCATGTCCAGCCGCGGCATGGCCAACGGACGCCCCGATGCCGGCGACAGGATGTTGTTGGAGGACAGCATCAGGATGCGGGCCTCGGCCTGCGCCTCCGCGGACAGCGGCAGGTGCACGGCCATCTGGTCACCGTCGAAGTCGGCGTTGAACGCCTCACACACCAACGGGTGCAGCTGAATGGCCTTGCCTTCCACCAGCATCGGCTCGAACGCCTGGATCCCCAGCCGGTGCAGGGTGGGCGCGCGGTTCAGCAGCACCGGGTGCTCGGCGATGACCTCTTCGAGCACGTCCCACACCTGGGGACGCTGGCGCTCGACCATTCGCTTGGCGCTCTTGATGTTCTGCGCGTGGTTGAGGTCGACGAGTCGCTTCATCACGAACGGCTTGAACAGCTCCAGCGCCATCAGCTTGGGCAGACCGCACTGGTGCAGCTTGAGCTGCGGGCCGACCACGATGACCGAACGGCCCGAGTAGTCGACACGCTTGCCGAGCAGGTTCTGGCGGAACCGGCCCTGCTTGCCCTTGAGCAGATCGCTCAGCGACTTCAGCGGACGGTTGCCCGGTCCCGTAACGGGCCGGCCGCGACGGCCGTTGTCGAACAGCGCGTCCACGGACTCCTGCAGCATCCGCTTCTCGTTGTTGACGATGATCTCGGGAGCACCGAGATCGATCAGCCTCTTCAGGCGGTTGTTGCGGTTGATCACCCGGCGGTACAGGTCGTTGAGGTCGCTGGTGGCGAACCGGCCACCGTCGAGCTGCACCATCGGGCGCAGCTCCGGCGGGATCACCGGGACGGCGTCGAGCACCATGCCCATGGGCGAGTTGCCCGACTGCTGGAACGCCGCGACCACCTTCAGCCGCTTCAGGGCACGAAGCTTCTTCTGCCCCTTGCCGCTTCGGATGACCTCACGCAGCGTGTCGGCCTCGGCGTCGATGTCGAAGTTCTCGATCAGCTTCTGGATCGACTCCGCGCCCATGGCCCCGTTGAAGTATTCGCCGTAGCGGTCGATGAGCTCGCGGTAGAGGTTCTCGTCGACGATCAGCTGCTTGGGAGCCAGCTTGGTGAAGTTAGTCCAAATCTCCTCGAGCCGGTCCAGCTCACGCTGGGCGCGGTCGCGCATCTGGCGCATCTCGCGCTCACCGCCATCACGAACCTTGCGGCGTGCGTCGGCTTTCGCGCCCTCGGCTTCCAGCTCGGCCAGGTCGGCCTCCAGCTTCTGCGCGCGCGCCTCCAGATCCGCGTCCCGCTGATTCTCAACGCCCTTGCGCTCCACCATCATTTCGGCCTCGAGCGTCGACAGCTCGTTGTGCCGCATCTCGGTGTCGACCGCGGTGATCACATACGCGGCGAAGTAGATGATCTTCTCGAGGTCCTTGGGCGCCAGGTCCAGCAGATAGCCGAGCCGGCTCGGCACGCCCTTGAAGTACCAGATGTGTGTCACGGGTGCGGCAAGCTCGATGTGGCCCATCCGCTCACGGCGCACCTTGGCGCGAGTCACCTCGACGCCGCAACGCTCACAGATGATGCCCTTGAAGCGCACGCGCTTGTACTTGCCGCAGTAGCACTCCCAGTCGCGAGTCGGTCCGAAGATCTTCTCGCAGAACAGGCCGTCCTTCTCGGGCTTCAGCGTGCGGTAGTTGATTGTCTCCGGCTTCTTGACCTCGCCGTAAGACCATTGCCTGATGTCCTCAGCGGTGGCCAGGCCAATGCGGAGTTCATCGAAGAAGTTGACGTCGAGCACGTAACTCCCTTTCCCCTTGCGGGATCTCGTTACTAATAAGACGCTGGCTTGAACGACATTGAGTTGTCGCTAAGCCAGGTCCTCGACAGACGCGGATTCGTTGCGGGACAAGTTGATTCCCAGGTTGGCCGCCGCCCGCTCAAGGTCCTCGTCCTCACCTTCGCGCAGCTCGATCGCCGCACCATCGGACGACAGGACCTCGACATTGAGGCACAGCGACTGCAGCTCTTTGAGGAGCACCTTGAACGACTCGGGGATGCCCGGTTCGGGGATGTTCTCGCCCTTGACGATCGCCTCGTAGACCTTGACCCGACCGACGGTGTCGTCGGACTTGATGGTCAACAACTCCTGCAGCGTGTACGCGGCCCCGTAGGCCTGCATGGCCCAGCACTCCATCTCGCCGAACCGCTGGCCACCGAACTGCGCCTTACCGCCCAACGGCTGCTGGGTGATCATGGAGTACGGTCCGGTGGAGCGCGCGTGGATCTTGTCGTCCACCAGGTGGTGCAGCTTCATGATGTACATGTAGCCCACCGTCACCGGATACGGGAACGGCTCACCACTGCGACCGTCGAACAGCCTCGCCTTGCCGTCACCGTTGACCAGCACCTCGCCGTCACGGTTGGGCAGCGTGCACGACAGCAGGCCTTGCAGCTCCTCCTCCTTGGCGCCGTCGAACACCGGAGTCGACACGATCTGGTCCGGCTCGGCGTTCAACAACTCGCCGGGCAGGTTGGCGGCCCAGGAGGGCATCCCGTCGGCGACATCAACGCTCCAGCCTGACTTGGCCACCCAGCCGAGGTGGGTCTCCAGGATCTGGCCGATGTTCATACGCCGCGGCACACCGTGGGTGTTGAGGATGATGTCCACCGGCGTGCCGTCGGGAAGGAACGGCATGTCCTCGACTGGCAGGATCTTGCCGATAACACCCTTGTTGCCGTGCCGTCCGGCCAGCTTGTCGCCGTCGGAGATCTTGCGCTTCTGAGCGACGTAGACACGCACCAGCTCGTTGACACCCGCGGCCAGTTCGTCGTCGTCCTCACGGGAGAACACGCGAATGCCGATCACCTTGCCCGATTCGCCGTGCGGCACCTTCAGTGAGGTGTCGCGGACCTCGCGGGCCTTCTCGCCGAAGATCGCACGCAGCAGGCGCTCCTCGGGCGTCAGCTCGGTCTCCCCCTTCGGGGTCACCTTGCCGACCAGGATGTCGCCGTCGCGCACCTCGGCGCCGATGCGCACGATGCCCCGCTCGTCCAGGTCGGCGAGCACCTCATCGGAGACGTTCGGGATGTCCCGGGTGATCTCCTCGGCGCCCAGCTTCGTGTCGCGGGCATCGATCTCATGCTCCTCGATGTGGATCGAGGTGAGCACGTCCTCTTCGACGAGGCGGTTGGACAGGATGATCGCGTCCTCGTAGTTGTGGCCTTCCCACGGCATGACGGCCACCAGCAGGTTCTTGCCCAGCGCCATCTCGCCGTCCTGGGTGCAGGGACCGTCGGCGATCACCTGCCCGGCTTCCACACGGTCGCCGGCGTCCACGATCGGGGCCTGGTTGGCGCACGTGCCGTGGTTGGAGCGGGCGAACTTGCGCATCCGGTAGGTGTGCCGGGTGCCGTCGTCGGCCATCACGGTGATGTAGTCGGCGGATACCTCCTCGATCACCCCGGCCTTGTCGGCGACGACGACATCGCCGGCGTCGATCGCCGCGCGCAACTCCATGCCGGTGCCCACCAGCGGCGCCTCGCTACGCACCAGCGGAACCGCCTGGCGCTGCATGTTGGCGCCCATCAGGGCACGGTTGGCGTCGTCGTGCTCGAGGAACGGGATCATCGCGGTCGCCACCGACACCATCTGGCGCGGCGAGACGTCCATGTAGTCCACCTCGGACGAGGGCACGTACTCCACCTCGCCCGCCTTGCGGCGGACCAGGACACGGCCCTCGATGAACCGGCCGTCATCGTCGATCGGCGAGTTGGCCTGCGCCACGACGTGGCGGTCCTCCTCGTCGGCGGTCAGGTATTCGATCTCGTCGGAGACCACACCCTCGATGACCTTGCGGTACGGCGTTTCGATGAACCCGAACGGGTTGACCCGCGCGTACACCGACAGCGAGCCGATCAGCCCGATGTTCGGACCCTCCGGGGTCTCGATCGGGCACATCCGGCCGTAGTGCGACGGGTGCACGTCACGGACCTCCAGCCCGGCGCGCTCCCGCGACAGACCGCCCGGGCCCAGCGCCGACAGGCGGCGCTTGTGGGTCAGCCCCGAAAGCGGGTTGTTCTGGTCCATGAACTGCGACAGCTGGCTGGTGCCGAAGAACTCCTTGATCGCGGCGACCACCGGACGGATGTTGATCAGGGTCTGCGGCGTGATCGCCTCGACGTCCTGAGTGGTCATCCGCTCCCGGACCACGCGCTCCATCCTGGACATGCCGACCCGGATCTGGTTCTGGATCAGCTCACCGACCGTGCGCAACCGGCGGTTGCCGAAGTGGTCGATGTCGTCGGTCTCCACCGGCACCTCGACGCCGCCGGGCGGGGTCATCGTGGCCTGGCCCTCGTGCAGCCGAACCAGGTACTCGATGGTGGCGACGACGTCTTCTTGGGTCAGCGTCGTCGTGGTGATCGGGTTCGCGGAATCCTTGGCGTTCATGCCGAGCTTCTTGTTGACCTTGTAGCGGCCGACTCGGGCCAGGTCGTAGCGCTTCTCCTTGAAGAACAGGTTCTCCAGCAGCGTCTGCGCCGACTCCTTGGTCGGCGGTTCGCCCGGGCGCAGCTTGCGGTAGATGTCCAGCAGCGCCTCGTCGGTGCCTGCGGTGTTGTCCTTCTCCAGCGTCGACATCATGATCTCGGAGAAGCCGAACCGCTCGGTGATCTGCTCGTTGGTCCAGCCCAGCGCCTTGAGCAGCACGGTGACCGGCTGCCGGCGCTTGCGGTCGATGCGCACCCCGACGGTGTCGCGCTTGTCCACGTCGAATTCCAGCCAGGCGCCCCGGCTCGGGATCACCTTGACCGAGTGCAGCATCTTCTCGGTGGACTTGTCGATCGTCTCGTCGAAGTACACACCGGGTGACCGCACCAGCTGGCTGACCACCACGCGCTCGGTGCCGTTGATGATGAACGTGCCCTTCTCGGTCATCATCGGGAAGTCACCCATGAACACCGTCTGGCTCTTGATCTCACCGGTGTTGTTGTTGATGAACTCGGCCGTGACGAACAGCGGGGCCGCGTACGTCATGTCCTTGTCTTTGCATTCGTCGACCGGCGCCTTGACTTCGTCGAAGCGCGGATCGGAGAAAGACAACGACATCGAACCCGAGAAGTCCTCGATCGGCGACAGCTCGTAGAGCACCTCTTCGAGGCCGCCCACGGGCTTGACGTCTCCCCGGGCGGCAGCGATCTCACGCCAGCGAGGCGAGCCGATCAGCCACTCGAACGAGTCGGTCTGAACGTCAAGCAGCCCCGGAACCTCGAGTGGTTCGCGGAGCTTGGCGAAGGAAATACGGTTGGGGGCTCCGGGTACGGAGCTGTGAGCAGAACGTGGAGAGCGACCCTGTTGAGGACTATCGTCCGTTTTGCTTTGGCGGAAATCTGCCAAGATGCGTCCTTCCAGCACCTCATGCGACTAAGACCGGCGGCCACCGGGCCCGTTCGCCGCGAAATTGTGGCGGTTAGGCTGGCGAACGATCTGTCCGAGTCTCACGCACACAACTAAACAGCTGAGTCACAGGGGGCGGCTCAAGCTAAGACCACGGTGTCAAGTGGCGGGTGAGGTGGGCAGGAAGTAGCCAGCGCAACGTCCAACAATAGCGCAGGACTGCGCATTCCTCAACTACCCACTAACTGCCAGCCCATGGGGGCATCGGCGCTGGCTGGCATCTCGACATTCCCGTGGACACATGCTGCCCAACAGAGTGGCTCGTTTAGGCCTTTCCGTCAAGAGGGCGGGGCGGCAAGTTGCAGCAAAATGTCATGAAAACCTGGGGCGCTATTCGCCGATCTCGTGGGCGCGGTACTTGTGTGTGCCCTCGAGGTCGTCGATGATCGCGGCCTGGGCCTTCTTGGGCAGTGTGTGCAACATCTCACGCACCCGCGCCTGGCGCCGGGCGACGGCTTTGCGCTCCGGCATGCCCGGCGTCGCGACGATCTGCGGCGGCACGCCCTCGACTTCCTCGACACCGCCGTCCTGGTGACCGGCGTCGAGCAGGGCCTGCTCCTCGGCCATGGTCGCCTCGTCCTTTTCCTCGGACATGCCGATGGGCCCGATGCGGCGGCCGTTGAGGAACTGCCGCACCACGGGCTCGTCGCTGGTCAGCAGCACCTCACGCGGCCCGAACATCACCAGCTTGCGCCGGAACAGCATGCCCATGTTGTCCGGCACGGTGCGCGCGATGTTGATGTTGTGCGTCACGATGAGGATGGTCGCGTCGATCTGGGCGTTGATGTCCAGGATCAGCTGGCTCAGGTAGGCGGTACGGACCGGGTCCAGACCCGAGTCGGGCTCGTCGCAGAGGATGATCTGCGGGTCGAGCACCAACGCAGCGGGCCAGCCCGGCGCGCTTGCGCATACCACCGGAGATCTCGCCGGGGAACTTCTTCTCGTCACCGCCCAGGCCGACCAACTCCAGCTTCTCCATGACGATGTCACGGATCTCGGCTTCCTTTTTCTTGGTGTGCTCACGCAGCGGGAACGCGGTGTTGTCGTAGAGGTTCATCGAACCGAACAGCGCGCCGTCCTGGAACATCACGCCGAACAGCGTCCGGATCTCGTAAAGCTCCTTGGCCGAGCATTCGATGATGTCGGTGCCGTCGATGACGATCGAGCCGCGCTCCGGCCGCAGCAGACCGATGAGGGATTTCAGGAACACCGATTTGCCGGTACCCGACGGGCCGAGCAAGACGCTGACCTCCCCGGCGGGGATATCCAACGTCACGTCTTCCCAGATTCTCGAGGATCCGAAGGACTTCGTGAGGCCGTTCACCTCGATAGCGACGCCCATAGGGAATCCTTCCGTCCGCGCTTAGTGCCCGCCACCTGCCCGTTTGTGTGGCATGAGTCACTGTAGCGCACGCCTCGGGCCCGGCATCAGCGTTGCCCAGCCCGACGGAAGAAAATTGGCCGACCTGAGACCCGCACCGCCCGCGGCGGGTCCCAGTTAGTCAACATCGTTCCAATCGGCTGTTAGCCCGGTCTCAGACAGTCCGAAGCCCAGTTGCCGTGAAAGCCCATCGGTACCCGCTGCGGCAGATGCACGGTTGCCACCGACTCGCAGCGTCTGGGCGTCCAGCAACAGCAATTGGCCTTCGTCACGGCCGCGGTGATAGCCGTAGCCCATCAGGATGCCGTCGTCCTCGGCGGCGCGCGTTTGCGGGTTCGGCACAAAACACATCTCGCCGATCAAAAGGTCGGGATCGAGTGGGGCGACCACGCTGGACCCGGTCGCGTAGTCGTGCTTGTACAGCGACGTCGACATCTGCGACGCGCCCTGGGCGAGAAAGCCACCGTCGATGTCCGACCGTGTAGCCGAACCGGTGCCGGCCGCCCGAGCACGGTCTCGTTGATCCGGGGAAACTCCTGCGACCGATCGTCGCGGCATTCGGTGGTCACCGCACCGGTCGCCAGGTTGATGGTCCAGCGGTCCAGAGTGGGCGGGTTCTCGCCGGGGCCGCGCCGGTCGCGGTCGAACATCCGGGAGTAGCGCACCACGTCGAGCACCAACACCTCTGCCCCGTCCCGCATCTCGGAGTAGGCGTTGAGCGGGTGATAGACGTAACAGGGTTCGATGTCGAACCAGCGCACCGGGGTCTTTGCCGCCGCGACTGCCGGCCTCGCGCGGCATGACGCCGATGCGCGCCGGATAGTCGGGGTTCCACGCGTAGGGAGCCCGTGCGAGCGACTCTCGTCGCGGTTGATCATCGCGGCGATCGGGCCGGGGATGCGGACGCGTCCGATCACCGACTGCATCACCAGCCGGGCGGGCAGTCGCAGCCAGTGCGGCACGGACGCGGGCAGCACCTGCACCGGGTCGAACGTTACCGGCAGGTCGTAGATCACCACATATTTGTCGGTCAGCGAGAAGTCGTGGATCATCGGCGACCCGGTGACCTCGATGTCGACCGTCCGGCGGGCGCGTCCCTGGGTGTCGATCACCGAGTACTGCACGGTTCGCCCGCGGGCAAACGAGTAGGACACCGCGTGCAATTCGCCGGTGCGCGGATCGCGGTGCGGATGCGCGGTATAGCCGCCGGGCAGGGTGCCGTCGAAGTCGCACGTCCCGACGGTGTCCAGCTCGTCGGTGAGTTCGTAGTTGGCGACTCCGCCTTCGACCAGCGCCAGGGTCCTTCCGGCGTGGGCCAGCACGTTGGTGTTGGCGCCCAGGCCGAGCATGCCCGCGCGCGGATCGAGCCGGCCCGGCGCCGGCTCGCCGAGGGTGGCGCAGACCGCCGGGCTGCGGACCCAGCGGTTGCGGTACCAGCGGGCCTGGCCGTCGCGCAGCGCCACCCCGTGCACCATGCCGTCGCCGGTGAACCAGTGATAGGTGGCCGGGTCGACCTCTTCGGCCGGGTTGGGCCCGTTGCGCAGATACCGTCCGTCGAGGTGCTCGGGGATGTGCCCGGTGACCTTCAGGTCGGTCGCGGTCACTTCGGCGCCCACCGGCGCCAGGAAGTCGTCCAGATAGGGGTTCCGGGATTTGACGGTTTGTACGGATGTCATTTCTGAGCTCCTATAACATTGTTATTTCAGCGTTATTGGAACGGTACGCCGCTGATGAGAAAATGGCAAGGATGACTGCACCGATGACCTCGGAAACCGCGCGCAGCGTTCGCGACGAGATGCTGCACGCCGCCGTCGGCCTGCTCGACGACCACGGGCCGGACGCCCTGCAGACCCGCAAGGTGGCCGGCGCCGCGGGGACCTCGACGATGTCGGTGTACACCCATTTCGGCGGGATGCGGGCGCTCATCGCCGAGGTCGCCGAGGAGGGCTTGCGGCAGTTCGACGCCGCGCTGACAGTGCCGCAGACCGCCGACCCGGTCGCCGATGTGTTCGTCCATCGGCGCCGCCTACCGGCGCTACGCCATCGAGCGGCCCCACATGTATCGCCTGATGTTCGGCAGCACCAGCGCACACGGCATCAACGCGCCCGACGCACAACCTCCTGACCTCAGACGATCGCCGAGATCGAGCAGCGCTATCCCGAGCTTCGCGCATGTGGTGCGCGCGGTGCGCCGGTGCATGCTGGCCGGCCGGATCAGCGGCGGTTCGGCGGGCTCGGACGAAACGGTGGTCGCCACGGCGGCCCAGTTCTGGGCGTTGATACACGGGTTCGTGATGCTCGAACTGGCCGGCTTTTACGGCGACGACGGCTCGGCCGTCGCACCCGTGCTCGGCTCGATGACCTCGAACCTGCTTGTCGCCCTGGGAGATTCACCCGAGCGGGTGGCACAGTCGCTGCAGTCGGCGATGCGGGCGGCCGGACGCACGAAACCCCCGGAACCTGGGCCGTGAAGCCGGTTCCGGGGGCCTTCGCGAATCGAGCTACTTGACGGTGACGGTGGCGCCGGCGGCCTCGAGCTTGCCCTTGGCCTCCTCGGCGGCCTCCTTGGCGACCTTCTCCAGCAGCGGCTTGGGTGCGCCGTCGACGAGGTCCTTGGCCTCCTTGAGGCCCAGGCCGGAGACGATCTCACGGACGACCTTGATGACGCCGATCTTCTTGTCGCCGGCGGCCTCGAGGATGACGTCGAACTCGGACTGCTCTTCGGCGGCCTCGGCGGGCGCGGCACCGGCGGCGGGGCCGGCGGCGGCGACGGCGACGGGGGCGGCTGCGGTGACCTCGAAGGTCTCCTCGAACTTCTTGACGAAGTCCGAGAGCTCCAGCAGCGTCATCTCCTTGAACGCGTCGAGCAGGTCATCGGTAGACATTTTTGCCATGGTGTGGGTCCTTCCTGGTTTCGGGTTGGGTTATTCGGCTTCGGCCGGGGTTTCCGAAGCTGGTTCTGGGGCCGGGGTCTCCGAAGCCGGCGCCACGGCCGGTTCCGGGGCCGGTTCCGGGGCCTCAGCGGCCGGTGCGGGAGCCGCGGGAGCTACGGGAGCTACACCGGCCGGCGCCTCGGCGGGCGCTGCCGCCGGTGCCTCGGCGGCCTTTTTCTCCTGCAGCGCGGCCAGCAGCCTGGCCACCTGCGAAGCGGGCGCATTGAACAAGCCCGCCGCCTTGGCGAGGTTGCCCTTCATCGCGCCGGCCAGTTTGGCCAGCAGCACCTCGCGGGACTCGAGGTCGGCTATGCGCTCGACTTCGGCGACCGTCAGTGCGCGGCCGTCCATGTAGCCACCCTTGATGACCAGCGCCTTGTGCTCCTTGGCGAAGGTCTTGATGGCCTTGGCGGCGTCGACCGGCTCACCGGTGACGAACGCGATGGCCGTCGGGCCGGCGAACAGCTCGTCGAGACCCTCGACCCCGGCTTCCGACGCCGCCCGCTTGATCAGCGTGTTCTTGGCCACCGAATAGGTGGCCGACCCCGCCAGAGACCGGCGCAGCTCGGCCAGGTTGGCCACCGTCAAACCGCGGTATTCGGTGATCAACGTGGCGGTCGAGTCCTTGAACTGCTCCGCGATGTCTGCAACGGCGGTGGCCTTGTCAGCCCTGGCCATGCATGCCTCCTCAGGTGGAAGTCCGGGTGCGACGTGTCGCCTGTGATCACCGAGGAACGACGAACGCCCCGGCGCAGGAAGCGGCCGGGGCGTGAAAGTACGCCGGCGCAGGCCGGCGCTGATGCCTCGTCCTCCTGCGTGGGCCGCCGGGATGCTCCCGGACCTTCAACCGATTTCTCGGTGACCGACGGTCTTCGGTGGATCGGCAACCAGAATAGCGTGACCTCCGGCGTCAGCCAAAACCGAGCCCCGCGAGCCTGGCCGCACCGACCAGGCCGGCCTCACCGCCGAGCCCGGCCGGCACCACGCGCAGCCCGGCCAGGAAATCCAGCCCGGCGTATCCGGCCAACGCCGCCCGCAACGGGTCGAATAGCACGGATCCGGATTTGGCGACGCCTCCCCCGACGACGACAAGGTCCAGGTCGCACACCGCCGCCACCGAGGCGATCATCGCCGCGAGCGCGGTGGCTCCCCTGCGGAACGCCGAGACGCCCACCGGATCTCCGGCCGCCGCCGCGGCCGCCAGATCCCTGGCGCCGGCGCCGGGCGGCGCCGACCACCCGTTAGCCCGCGCCCAGCGCACCAGCCACGGCCCGGCCGCGACCGTCTCGACGCAGCCATGGCCGCCGCACGTGCAGGGCTGGCCGTCCTGCTCGACCACGACGTGACCCACGTGCCCGGCGTTGCCGGTGCGGCCCGTGTACGGGACGCCGTCGAGAACCAACCCGCCGCCCACACCGGTGGACACCACCATGCCCAGCATGAACCGCGCGCCCCGTCCGGCGCCGCGCCAGTGCTCGCCCAGCGCCATGCACACGCCGTCGCCGCCCAGCCGCACCGGCACGCCGGGCACCCCAGGAATCAGGGCCGCGACCCTGTCCCGCAGTGGGAAGTCGCGCCAGCACGCGATGTTGATCGGGCTGACCGTGCCGCTGGGCAGATGGATGGGACCGGCCGACGCGACGCCGACCGCGCCGACGGGACCGTTGAGGCCGTCGGCGGCGCGCACGGAGTCGGCGATCGCGGCGGCGACCGCCTCCCAGACCTGTTCGGCGCCGGCGTTGGCCGGGGTGGGGCGGGTGTCGGTGCGTACCAGCACGCCATCGGCGTCGGCGAGGCCTGCGGCGATCTTGGTGCCGCCGATATCCAGGCAGAGGGTGAGCATCAGTGCCGGTGGGTGTTGTCGGGCTGGCGCGGGTCGCCGGGATGCTCGTAGCCGGGGGACAGCCGGACCAGCGCGGCCCGCCGGGCGTCCAGCCACACCCGGAAGGCGCGTCGCCGGGCGGCGCTCCGCAGATGCTCGACGATCGCGGACCGCACCTCCTGAAGCGGCGGGGCGGTGCCGGACGGCGCGCGCCAGCCGTGGGGGCCGGGGCGGTGCGCGGCGAACCGGAGCGGGTTGCGGGCGTGATAGTCGGCCACGTCGTCGCCGGCGACCTGGACCGTGGCGGTGACCTCGGCGAACAGCGCCCGCGCCAGGGGATCCGCCAACACGGCCGCGGCGACGCTGCCCATCTCCAGCCGGGCCGTCACGTCGGGCAGCAACTCGGCCTCGGTCGGGGCGTCGCGCGCGGTCAGCCCGCGTGCCGCCGCCTCGGCGGCGACCACTCGCTCGGTCACGATCAGTTGGGTGAGCCAGCGCCGCAGCTGCCGTCCCTCGCTGGTACCGGCCGCCGGCAGCGCCGCCGCACCCGGGCGGCCGCGCAGCCGCGCTTCTCGCGCGTCGAGCTCGACGAGCCCGACCGGGCTGCCGGCGACGGTCGCGACGGGGTCGACGCTCATGTCACGACCACCTGCACCGCCGGTGAGTAGAGGAGTCCGGCCGGCGCAGCCGACCCGGACCAGGGCCCACCACCGGCCCGGCTCCAGCCACACCGGCGGGGTCACGTCGAACCCGAGCTCGACGGTGCCGCGCGCCGGCAGCACGGCACCGGCCGCCGCCGGGCCGGTCCACTCCCAGGTGCCCCACGGACTGATCAGGTGCGCCTCCAGCGACAGGTCGGCCCGGGCGTTGCTGCCGATCGCGACGGTCAGCCGCGCGGTCTCGCCGGCCGGGAGCTCGACGTCGGCCGGCCCGTCGGCGAGGTACACCAGCTCCGCCTCGTCGGGCGCACCGATCTCGACCACGCTCACGTCCTCGACCTGCTGCCGCCAGGCGGCCGGCAACCCGGCGCCGGTCAGGCGGAGCTGGGCCCGGACGGGGTAGAGCCCGGGTTGCGCGCGGGCCGGAATCCCCAGCGCGATGTCGGCCTCCTGGTGCTCGCCGGCGCACAGCGTGAACGGCAGCTCGGCGGGGGTGGCGGTCCAGCCGTCCGGGCACAGCAGCGCGACCGTGCCGGACAGCTCGGAGTCGCTGCAGTCGCTGGCGGCCGTGAGGCGCAACACCACCCGGCCGCCCGGGTCGGCCGTGGCTCGCTGGGGGTGCAGGTGAGCGACGGCCGGTAGCCCGCCCAGTGGCGCGGGGCCGCGGTTGTGCAGCCAGTAGCGCGCGTAGAGCGGCTGGGCGGCCTCGGCGTGCGGGGCCAGGTCGGCGGGCCGGCCGCTAGCGCCGGAAACAGCCTTAGCCAGATCGAGCCGGGCCAGCACGGTGGCCACCTGATAGCCGTGTACATCGACCGACCGCTTGCGCTTGCCCGGTTTTTCCAACAGGTCGGCGAGCCGCAGGGCGCTTACCTTGCCGAGGTCGGAGCCGATGGCGACGCGCGCGCCGGCGCCGGTCGTCTCCACCAGCCGCAGGGCCACCGCGCCGGGGTCGACCGGCGCAGCCCTGCCTGCCGTCAGCGGGTTGCCCGCGGCCTTCAAGGCGCCCAGGTGCACCGCATCGGCGGGGTCGACGCGCAGCAGTGAGCCCTCCGGCGGCAGGCCCGACCGTCGGTGCCGCGGGACCACGGCGTGCAGCGGGTGGGCGAACTGCGCGCTGCGGGTTGGGATCTCGGCGCGCCGCCAGTCGCCGTCGCCGCAGGCCAGCGCGTAGTCGAAAACGTGTGTCCAGTGCTGGAGTTGGAAGTTCGACCCGTCGGGCGCGGTGCGGCGTGGCTCGTCGGTCCAGATTCCCGACGGCCACGCGGTGCAGGAACGCATCAGCGCGGTGTGCAGGGTGCCCTCGGAGTCGACGGCGAAGCTCGGCACCCCGCGGTTGAGCAGCGCCACGGTGCGGGCTTCGAAGTGGTCTTGAAACTGGGCGGAGCCCGCCGGGGCCTGCTGGCTCACGACGATCTCGGCGTCCCCGAGATCGTCGGCCACCGCCGCGATCGCGGCGCGCAGGTTTTTCTCGTCCGCGCCGTCGATCACCAGCACCGGTAGCGCCCGCGGCGAACGCAGGTCGGCGTCGGGCACCCAGGCCTGCGCCAACGGGGTGGCGGCCGGCACCCACACCCTGGCCTGGCCCGTCCCGTCGAGCTGCCGCTCGAGTTCTTTCGCGTACTCTGGATCGGCCGCCGCGAGCAGCGCTTTGGTGAAAGTGTTGCGGTCCGGCCCACCCAGCGCGATCCGCACGTCGGGCAGGTTGGAGTCGACGTCGAGGTGGCCGTAGCGGGGCTTGTCGGCGCCGCTGCAGGTGGCCGTGACGCCGGCGCGGACGAGCGCGACCAGCAGCCCGCGCGCCAGCGGTCCGGACGTCGTCTCGGCCGGCGACACCACCTCGGCCACCGATACCGCCCGCACGGCCGCGGGTCCCACCCGGACCCGCGCCGTCGAGGACAGGCCGAACCAGCCGTAGGCCGGGTTATCCAGCGTCCAGGGGTGCGCCGCGGTGTCCACCGATGCGGGCCCGTCATGCAGCAACGCGAAACCGCGCCCGACGACGGCGTCGCCCACCTCGCTGACCGGCATGGCGCCCGGTATCGGGCACGGCCAGCGCAGGCGCACCAAGCGGTCGGCGCCGGTGTACTCGTCGATGGTGGTGCGGCAGTCCAGCCGCGGCACGCCGTTCCACAGGGTCAGGGTCTGGGTGTAGCGCAGCAGCGTGCCGATGCGGCCGTGGACGACCAGCCGCTGACCGAGCGGACCGTGGTAGGCCTGCACCCGCGCGGGCGATTCCGACGAGCACACGACCGGTCCCTTGGGCAGCAGGTGCCACGGGCCCTCCCCGGCCGTGGGGTGCGACGGGTATTCCTGGTAAACGGCAAGTTCGTTGCCCATCCGGCCGTCGGCGATGAGTTCGCGGCCGCCATGAACCAGGGACGTGACCGCCCCGCCGCGCGCGGGGTCGACCCGCAGCCGGTAGCGCTCGTTGGCGATCCCCGAACCGGCCACCGGTTCCCAGCCGGTGGCTTCCGGGGCGGGGACCAGCCGGTAGCTCCGCCAGCCCAGCGACGGCACGTCGGACGCCAGCCAGGTGATCGACCGGCCGCCGTCCTCGACGTGGGCGGGCAGCTCGGCACCGCCGGGCTCGAGCACCCGCACCCCGGCGCCGAGCGGCGGATCAAGCCGCGCGGTGACGACATCCGTGCGCCGCTGCGTCAGCGGATTCCACACGGTCACGTCACCCTCGATGGCGCCGGACAGCAATTCCAGCGAGTTGTCGCGGGCCGCCCGCCCCAGCTCCCACGCGTCGCGCCAGCCGGTCAGCAGGTCGAGGTAGACCTGATCGGACTCCGAGCCGGTGATGGCGTCGTGATGGGCGCCGTAGGCCAGCTGCACCCACGCCTTGGCCAGGGCGGCCTGCGGGTACTCGGCGCCGGCCAGCAGGGCGGCGAACACCGCGAAGCGCTCGGCCTCCAACACCGCGTTTTCGGCGGCCCGGTTGGCCTGCTTGGTGTCGATGTAGGACACGTCCTTGCCGGTGTAGATCGGGTTCATGTCGCGGGTCTGCGGCGACGGCACGCACCCGCGCTCGGCCAGTTCGGCACGTACCGCCGCGAAGAACTCCCGCGGCAGCGCGCACACGAACCGCGGCCAGGTGTAACGCGAGGCCCAGTCGCGGTGGATCGCGGTGACCCACTTGTTCGGCGGGGCGTAGTCGGTGCCGACGGGCAGCAGCACGTTGCGGGTCAAAGCGACCCTTTTGAGCTGGTCGAACAGCTCGTAGGTGGCGTCTTGCGCCTCGGCCAGCGAGGTCGACGAGTCCATCCACCAGCCCGCCGAATAGTGCGCGGGCATGTAGTGGGTGAGCAGGCCGCGGCCCGACGGCGCGATCCACTCGAATTCGCTGCAGAACTGCATGCGCTCGACGCCGCCGCCGTCGGAGTCGCCGTGGGCCGGGCCCCATTGGTGGTGCGGGCCGCGGGCCCACGAACTCGACGTCAGGCCGGCGTCGGCGGCCAGCCCGGGGAATTGCGGGTCGTGGCCGAACACGTCGAGCTGCCATGCGGTGACCGGGTCAGCGCCCAGCACGTCACGCTGAAAACCTATGCCGTGCACCATGTTTCGGATGGTCGTCTCCGGGCTGGTGAGGTTGGTGTTGGGTTCGTTGTAGGTGCCGCCCATCACCTCGACGCGGCCCGCGGCGAGGAACCGGCGCAGGTCGGCGCGGTCCTCGGGGTGGGTGTCCCAGTACGGCTTGAGGTAGTCCACTTCGGCCAACACGAACTTGTAGTCGGGGTCGCGGCGAGCCATCTCCAGATGCGCGTGGACCAGTTCGAAGCCGTTGGTCTGCCGGGCCCGCCCGGGCGGGTCTTCGGCCCATTCGCTGGTGTAGGCGGCCTGCGTGTTCCACCAGACCGGGTCGTAGTGGAAGTGGCTGATCATGAACATGGTCCAGCCGGGCTCGGCGACGGCGAACTCGAACGCCAGGCCCGATCCGCCGCCGTCGGCCCGCGCGGACCGCCGCTGACCGACGACCGGGCGGTCCACCGTGACCGGGACCTCGACGACCTCCTGGCCGGCCTCGACGAGCGCCTCCCCGCTCAGGCCGTCGCCGTCGACGCGGACCGGCGCCGGCCCCGCGACCCCGGAAACGGCGACGCGGGCCAGCTGGATCGGCGCGTCCGGCGGGCCAACGAAAAGCTCGGTCGATTCCGCCGAAATCACCTGCATGCCAAAAGCATGTCACCCCGTCGTGGAAAGCTCCGTGTCATGAGTGGATCTGGCCAGACCGTCGACAAGGAGGATTGAGAATGCCCGCCCTCGCCCCGCCCGTGACCGACGAACGCAGCGCCTTGCGCGAATACTTGGCGTTCCACCAGAGCTCCTACTTCGCGGTTTCGTACGGCCTCACCGACGAACAGGCCCGGTCCACGCCGTCGGCCAGTGCGCTATCGATCGGCGGGCTGATCAAGCACGTCACCGCGATGCAAGGCACCTGGATGGCACGCGTCGCCGCCGCGCCGGACGCGCCGCCGAAGGACCCCCGGCCGTTCGCGGAGATCGCCAAGGGGTTCGAGGATCAGCATGTGATGCGGTCCGACGAGACGTTGGATGGGCTGCTGCGGGCGCTGGAAGCCCAGAACGCGAAATCGTTGCGGCTGGTGCAGACCGCGGATCTGGGTGCCGCGGTGCCCGTTCCCCGGGACATCCCGTGGTTTCCCAAAGACCAGGAGCCCTGGTCGGTGCGCTGGGTGATCCTGCACGTGATCAACGAGCTGGCGCGGCACTCCGGGCACGCCGACATCATCCGCGAAAGCATCGACGGCGCGACCATGTACGAGTTGATCGCCGGCCTGGAGGGCTGGGAGATCCAGGGGTGGGTGACGCCGTGGGAAAGAAGGGGCGGGTGAGCGGGCCCGCAGAGATTGGGACTTGACACCACGGGTTTGGCAGACTGCTGGAATGAGTTCTACCAAACACCGCGAGGTGGCCCGCCTCGACCGGGTGCCCTTGCCGGTCGAGGCGGCCCGGGTGGCGGCCACCGGTTGGCAGGTCACCCGAACCGCCGCCCGCGTCGTTACCGGGCTGACGGGCAAGGGTCGGTGGCAGCAGAAGCTGATCAAGCAGGTCCCGCAGACCTTCGCCGACCTGGGGCCGACGTACGTGAAGTTCGGGCAGATCATCGCCTCGAGCCCCGGGGCGTTCGGCGAGTCAATGTCGCGTGAATTCCGCGGCCTGCTGGACCGGGTGCCGCCCGCCGACACCGACGAGGTGCACAAGCTCCTCGCCGAGGAGCTGGGCGGCGAGCCTTCCGAGCTGTTCGCCACCTTCGAGGAAGAGCCGTTCGCGTCGGCGTCCATCGCCCAGGTGCACTACGCGACCCTGCACAGCGGCGAGGAGGTCGTCGTCAAGATCCAGCGCCCGGGGATCCGCCGCCGGGTCGCCGCCGACCTGCAGATCCTGAAGCGCTTCGCCCAAGCCGTCGAACTGGCCAAGCTGGGCCGCCGGCTTTCGGCACAGGACGTGGTCGCCGACTTTGCCGACAACCTGGCCGAGGAGCTGGACTTCCGGCTCGAGGCGCAGTCGATGGACGCCTGGGTCTCCCACATGCATGTCTCGCCGTTGGGAAAGAACATCCGGGTGCCGCAGGTGTACTGGGACTTCACCGGCGAGCGGGTGTTGACGATGGAGCGGGTGCAGGGCATCCGCATCGACGACGCCGCCGCCATCCGCAAGGCCGGGTTCGACGGCACCGAGCTGGTCAAGGCGCTGCTGTTCAGCGTCTTCGAAGGCGGCCTGCGGCATGGGCTGTTCCACGGCGACCTGCACGCCGGCAACCTCTACGTCGATGACCAGGGCCGCATCGTGTTCTTCGACTTCGGGATCATGGGCCGCATCGATCCGCGCACCCGCTGGCTGCTGCGCGAGCTGGTGTATGCGCTGTTGGTGAAGAAGGACCACGCCGCGGCCGGCAAGATCGTCGTGCTGATGGGCGCCGTGGGCACCGTGAAGCCCGAGGCCCAGGCCGCCAAGGACCTAGAGCGCTTCGCCACCCCGCTGACCATGCAGACGCTGGGCGACATGTCGTATGCCGACATCGGGCGCCAGCTGTCGACGCTGGCCGACGCCTACGACGTCAAGCTGCCCCGCGAGCTGGTGCTGATCGGCAAACAGTTCCTCTACGTCGAGCGGTATATGAAGCTGCTCGCACCGAAATGGCAGATGATGTCCGACCCGCAGCTGACGGGCTACTTCGCGAACTTCATGGTCGAAGTCGGCCGCGAGCACCAGACCGACGTGGAGGTGTGATGGAAATCCGTACCGGCGTCGCGACATGCTATTCCGAGGGCGACCTGAAGCTCTATTACGAGGACATGGGCGACATCGACGACCCGCCCGTGCTGTTGATCATGGGTCTGGGCTCCCAGCTACTGCTGTGGCGAACCGCGTTCTGCGAGAAGCTCGTTCGCCAGGGCCTGCGCGTCATCCGTTACGACAACCGCGACGTCGGCCTGTCCAGCAAGACCGAGCATCGCAGCTCCGGACAATCCCTCGTGGCGCGGCTGGCCCGCTCCTGGCTCGGTCTGCCGAGCAAGTCGGGATACACGCTCGAAGACATGGCCGGCGACGCCACGGCGCTGTTGGATTACCTGAACATCGAGCGCGCCCACATCGTGGGGGCCTCGATGGGCGGCATGATCGCCCAGGTCTTCGCAGCCCGATTCCCCGAACGGACGAAAACCCTCGGGATCCTGTTCTCCAGCAACAATCGACCGTTCCTGCCACCGCCGGCCCCGCGCGCCTTGCTGGCGATCCTCACGGGCCCGCCGCCGGAGTCGCCGCGGGACGTGATCCTCGACAACGCGGTGCGTGTCAACCACATCATCGGAAGCCCCGGCTACCGCACGCCCACCGAGCAGGTGCGCGCCGACGCCGCCGAGGGATACGACCGCAACTATTACCCACAAGGGGTTGCCCGGCATTTCAGCGCGATCATGGGCAGCGGCAGCCTGGCGCACTACGACCGGCGCATCGTCGCACCGACTGTGGTGATCCACGGTCGCGCCGACAAGCTGATGCGGCCCTTCGGCGGCCGCGCGATCGCGCGCGCCATCGACGGCGCCCGGCTAATCTTGTTCGACGGCATGGGTCACGACCTGCCGCGGCAACTGTGGGATCATCTGATCAGAGTGCTCACCAGCAATTTCGCCGACGCCAGCTGACGCGGGAAGGATGTCTGAAATGAGTGAGCTGACACCTTTTTACCAAGACTCGCAAGCGGCGTATGACATTTCCGACGACTTCTTCGGGCTGTTCCTGGATCCCACCTGGGTCTACACCTGCGCGTACTTCGAGCGTGACGACATGACGCTGGAACAGGCGCAACTCGCCAAGCTGGATCTGGCGCTGGACAAGCTGAAGCTCGAGCCGGGCATGACGCTGCTCGACGTCGGGTGCGGCTGGGGCGGGGCACTGGTCCGCGCCGTCGAGAAGTACGACGTCAACGTCATCGGAATCACCCTGTCCCGCAACCACTGCAAGCGCAGCAAGGCCAGACTGGCCGCGATCCCGACGACCCGGCACGCGGAGGCGCGGCTGCAGGGCTGGGAAGAGTTCACCGAGAAGGTCGACCGGATCGTGTCCTTCGAAGCGTTCGATGCCTTCCACAAGGACAGGTACGGCGCGTTCTTCGAACGCTCGTACGAGATCCTCCCCGCCGATGGCCGGATGTTGTTGCACAGCCTGTTTACCTACGACCGGCGGTGGCTGCACGAACGGGGCATCGCGCTGACGATGAGCGATATTCGGTTCCTCAAGTTCCTGCGGGAGTCGATTTTCCCGGCCGGCGAACTTCCTTCCGAACCCGACATCGTCGACAACGCGGCGGCCGCGGGATTCTCCCTGGAGCAAACCCAGGCGCTGCAGCCACATTACGCACGGACGCTGGAGACCTGGGCGGCCAATTTGGAAGGCAACCGGGACCGCGCCATCGCCCTCCAGTCCGAGGACGTCTACAACAACTTCATCCGTTACCTGACCGGCTCCGCGGAACGCTTCCACAGGGGGCTCATCAACGTGGCCCAGTTCACCTTGACGAAGTAGTCGCGCCCTTCGACACATGCACGGGGACATCATGGCCAAGGATTTGACACCGCACTTCGCCAACGTTCAGGCGCACTACGACCTATCCGACGACTTCTTCCGCCTGTTCCTGGACCAAACCCAGACCTACAGCTGCGCCTACTTCGAGCGCGACGACATGACGCTGGGAGAGGCCCAGATCGCCAAGATCGACCTGGCGCTGGGCAAGCTGGGCCTGCAGCCCGGCATGACGCTGCTGGACGTCGGCTGCGGCTGGGGCGCGACCATGCGACGGGCAACCGAAGACTACGACGTCAACGTCGTCGGCCTGACCTTGTCGAAGAACCAGACCGTCCACGTGCAGGAGGCGTTCGACGAAATGGACAGCCCGCGCAGCAAGCGGGTGCTGCTGGCCGGCTGGGAACAGTTCGACGAGCCCGTCGACCGGATCGTGTCGATCGGCGCCTTCGAGCACTTCGGCCACGATCGCTACGCCGACTTCTTCGCGATGGCCCACAAAATCCTGCCCGCTGACGGCGTGATGCTGCTGCACACGATCACCGGGTTGACGGGACCGCAGGCCGTCGAGCGTGGCATACCTTTGACGTTCGAGATGGCGCGCTTCATCAAGTTCATCGTCACCGAGATCTTTCCTGGCGGTCGGTTGCCGTCGATCGAGATGGTGGAGGAGCACTCGTCGAAGGGGGGTTTCCGGTTGACCCGCCGGCAGTCGCTGCAGCTGCACTACGCCAGGACCCTCGACCTGTGGGCCGAGGCCCTGCAGGCGCACAGGGACGAGGCCATCGCGATCCAATCCGAAGAGGTCTATGAGCGGTACATGAAGTACCTGACCGGCTGCGCCAAGGCTTTCCGGACCGGCTACATCGACGTCAACCAATTCACCCTGGCGAAGTAGTGATGTTCAGTGCAGTCAAGTGCGGGGGCGCAGCGACATTCGAGGTGACCGAAGAAGCAAATACGCGCTTCCTGGATCGGATGACCACGCTTCTTGACGGCTCGGTGTTCTACGCGGGCGACTGTGCCACCTCGCGGTCTTACTATTTCAACCCCAGTGGCGAGGCGACACTGCTGCGGCCCACGTCGGCGCGCAATGCAGTACGGGAAGGATCAGGATTCCCGTTGAGCGACTACACGATCCGCTGACTGGACCTATGCGCGCCAAAAAGTCGTGTGGTACATCGACCTGCGCCGAGGAACTCTGGAAAATAGCGATCGCGTCAGTAACAATGGATGTCGGGCGGATCTCGGTCGAGAAAAACAGGGGCAAGCAACCTCAAATGCGAGGGATACGCCCGGCCCCGTGTATGGTGCCGGGGACGGCCACCTCGTGAGGGTGCCTGTCCATTCGGGAGGACACATGTCTAATAACCTTGCTCGCGCCTTGGCCGAGCGGTCGAATGCCGACGACGTGCGGGCCCATTACGACCTTTCCAACGAATTCTTCGCGCTGTTCACGGATCCGACACGCACCTACAGCTGCGCGTACTTCCCGCGCGAGGACATGAGCATTGCCGAAGCACAGGTCGCCAAGATCGACCTGACGCTCGACAAGCTGGGGTTAGAGCCGGGGATGACCCTGCTCGACGTCGGCTGCGGCTGGGGCTCCGTGCTGAAGCGAGCCATCGAGAAATACGACGTCAACGTCGTCGGATTGACCCTGTCCAAGAACCAGCATGCCTATTGCCAGCAAGTGCTCGGCGAAATCGACACGAACCGCTCGCGACGCGCACTGCTGCGCGACTGGGCAGACTTCAGCGAGCCGGTGGACCGTATGGTCGTCATCGAAGCGTTGGAGCACTTCGGTTTCCACCGCTACGACGACTTCTTCGAATTCGCCTACAACGCCCTGCCGGCCGACGGTGTGATGCTGCTGCACTCGATCACTGGGTTGCACGTAAAACAGGTCATCGAGCGCGGCATACCCGTGACGATGGAAATGGCGAAGTTCATGAGGTTCATCGTGACCGACATCTTCCCCGGCGGCCGGCTGCCGATGATAGAGAAGGTCGAGGAGCACGCGACGAAGGTGGGTTTCAAGGTGACCCGCGTCCAGTCGCTCCAGCCGGACTTCGCCAGAACCCTTGACCTGTGGGCCGAGGCCCTTGAGGCGCGCAGGGACGAGGCCATCGAGATCCAGTCCGAAGAGGTCTACGAGCGGTACATGAAGTTCCTGACCGGCTGCGCCAAGACCTTCCGGATGGGCTACATCGACTGCAACCAGTTCACGTTGGAAAAGTGATTAGGGACGTTGTACGGGTAGGGGAGCACGGGGTTGCGGGCGAAGCGGTGTATGGTTGCGGGCCGATGATCGCGCTGGTCCTGGTCTTGAATCACCGGGAGGGGTAAGGAGACACATGGTCGACAAAGTATCCAGTTCCACGAAGATGCGGCCGCACTTCGAGGACGTCCAGGCACACTACGACCTCTCGGACGACTTCTTCGCGTTGTTCCAGGATCCGTCCCGAACCTACAGCTGCGCGTATTTCGAACGGGACGACATGACCCTCGAAGAGGCCCAGATCGCCAAGGTCGACCTGAATCTGGACAAGCTGGATCTGAAGCCAGGCATGACGCTGCTCGACATCGGCTGCGGCTGGGGCGCCACCATGAAACGCGCCGTCGAGAAGTACGACGTCAATGTCATCGGCCTGACCCTGTCCAAGAACCAGCACGCCTACACCTCGAAGCTGCTTGACGCGATCGACACCAACCGCTCCCACCAGGTGTTGCTGCACGGCTGGGAGGAGTTCAGCGACCCCGTCGACCGCATTGTGTCCATCGAGGCGATCGAGCACTTCGGTTTCGAGCGCTACGACGACTTCTACAAGAACGCGTACAACATCCTGCCGGACGACGGGCGGATGACGATTCAGAGCAGCACAAGCTACCACCTGCACGAGGTGGCCAAGCGCAGCAAGAACCCGGGCGAGGGGCTCCGGTTCATCAAGTTCATGCTGACCGAGATTTTCCCGGGCGGTCGTATCCCGTCGGCGGAGAAGATGGTGGAGCACGGTAAGGCGGCGGGCTTCATCGTTTCCGAGTGCCTTTCGCTACGGCCGCACTACATCAAGACGCTCGGCATCTGGGCCGACACGTTGGAGGCCAACAAGGACAAGGCCATCCAGGTCACGTCCGAAGAGGTCCACAACCGCTATATGAAGTATCTGCGCGGTTGCCACCAGTACTTCACGGAGGACTGCCTCGACTGCAGCTTGGTGACGTACCTGAAGCCCGGGGCCGCAGCATAATTTTCTCCGCGCTCGTCGGATACGGGCTGCGCCGTTCGTCGAATAGGTAGAGAGTGGAGCACAGGGCTTCGCTCACTATCGGAGGTGACGAACATGCAATATTTCGCGCTGTTGATCAGCAAGGAACTAGAGCGCACGCCCGATGAGGGCGCCGCCGAGATGGCGGCCTACCAGGCCTTCCACGCCAAGGCCGCGGCGGCGATCCGCGGTGGTGACGCCCTGTTGCCCGCCGCGACCGCGGTGCGCATCACCGGCGGCCCAGAGGCACCGATCATCACCGACGGTCCGTTCGCCGAAGGGGCAGAAGTAGCGGGTGGTTACTACGTGTTCGAAGCCGAAAACCTGGACGAGGCATTGGCTTTGGCCCAAGACATTCCGGCGGCCAAGCACGGCGGCGTGGAGGTGTGGCCGGTGGCCACCCCCGGTGTGGTGCCGCAGCCGCCAGACGGCACCCAGTGGATCGCGTTGCTGCTGGAGCCACCCGCCCGCGCGGCGGAGCCCGGCTCGCCGCAATTTAATTCGATGGTGGCCCAGCATCGGGAGTTCCAAGCCACCGCGGGCCAGCACATCAAGTCCGGCGCCGGCCTGCATCCGCCGTCCACGGCGACCACCGTGCGGGTACGCGACGGGGAGGTCCTCATCACCGACGGACCGTACGCGGAAGGCGCCGAGGTCGCCAACGGCTTCTACGTGCTCGGCGCGGCCGACCGTGACGAGGCCGTCAAGATCGCGTCCATGATCCCTGCTTCTACCGTGGTGGTGCGGCAGCTGGCAGGCGTCGCGGGACTGTAACTTTTCGCGAATGGCGAACCTGGACGGCGTCTTCCGCCGGGAATGGGGACCCGCCGTCGCCGCGCTCGCGCGGTGGTCCGGCGACCTCACCGTCGCGGAGGATGCCGTCCAGGAGGCGTGCGCCGAGGCGCTTCGCACCTGGCCCCGCGACGGTGTGCCCGATAAACCCGGCGGGTGGCTGGTGACCGTCGCACGCAACCGCGCCCGGGATCGCCTACGCCGTGAATCTACCCGTCCAGCAAAGGAATTGGCGTACGTCGTGAATGACATCGAGGCCATCCGGGCGCGCACCGAGCACACCGATCCGCATCCGGTTCGCGATGACGAGCTGCGGATGATGTTCACCTGCGCGCACCCGGCGCTGGATCGGCAGTCGCAGCTGGCGCTGACGCTGCGTCTGGTATCCGGGTTGACCGTCGCCGAGATCGCCCGCGCGCTGCTGCAGTCCGAGGCGGCCATCGGCCAGCGAATCACGCGGGCCAAGAACAAGGTTCGGCATGCCAACATCCCGCTGCGGGTGCCACCCGCCGGGCTGCTGGGTGAGCGCACGCCCCATGTGCTCAGTTGCATCTACTCGGTGTTCACCGAGGGTTACTGGTCGACGGCGGGCCCGTCGGCGATTCGTGACGAACTGTGCGACGAGGGGGTCCGGCTGGCCGGGGAGCTGTGCGCGCTGATGCCCACCGAGCTCGAGGCGCATGCCTTGTCCGCCCTGATGCTGCTGCATGATTCGCGACGGGTCACCCGCGTCGATAGCACCGGGATGCTGGTGCCGCTCGAGGATCAGGACCGTCGCCGGTGGGACCAGGGCCGCATTTCGCGCGGGCTTGACCGGCTGCGACGGGCCGAGGGATCGACGGGGCCCTACCTGCCGCAAGCGGTGATCGCCGCGCTGCACGCTACCGCGCCATCCTGGGACCAGACCGACTGGACAACCATCTGCGCGGCCTATGACCGGTTGATGCAGCTGACCGATTCGCCGGTGGTGCGCGCCAACCGCGCGCTGGCGGTCGGTTTCCGCGACGGTCCGGACGCCGGCCTGGCCGCGCTGGACAAGGTGGCGCACGACCCCCGGCTTGGCCACTCGAATCTGGTCGCGACGGTGCGCGCCGATCTGCTACGCCGCGCGGGACGGCCCAGCCAGGCCCTCAGCTGGTACCGAATGGCGTTGGAGGCAGGCGGATCCGACCCGAGCCACGCCTTCCTGCGGCGGCGCATCGCCGAGTGCGGCGGCTAGCACGCCTGGAACACTAGGCCTCTGCGAAGTTGCGGGTGACGGACGGGTCCACCGGGATGCCCGGGCCCGTGGTCGTCGACACGACGATCTTCTTCAGGTAGCGGCCCTTCGACGACGACGGCTTGAGCCGCAGCACCTCATCGAGCGCGGCGCCGTAGTTCTCGGCCAGGTTTTTCTCGTCGAACGACGCCTTGCCGATGACGAAGTGCAGGTTCGCCTGCTTGTCGATGCGGAAGTTGATCTTGCCGCCCTTGATGTCGGCCACGGCCTTGGCGACGTCGGGGGTGACGGTGCCGGTCTTGGGGTTCGGCATCAGGCCGCGCGGACCCAGCACTCGAGCGATCCGACCGACCTTGGCCATCTGGTCAGGGGTCGCGATCGCGGCATCGAAGTCCAGCCAGCCGCCCTGGATCTTCTCGATCAGATCATCGCTGCCGACGAAGTCGGCGCCGGCGGCCTGTGCCTGTTCGGCTTTGTCGCCGACCGCGAACACCACGACGCGGGCGGTCTTGCCGGTGCCGTGCGGCAGGTTGACCGTGCCGCGGACCATCTGGTCCGCTTTACGCGGGTCGACGCCGAGCCGGATCGCCACCTCGACGGTCGCGTCCTGCTTGGCCGACGACGTCTCCTTGGCGAGCTTGGCGGCTTCCAGCGGGGTGTAGAGGCTATCGCGGTCGATCTTCTCTACGGCGGCGCGGTATGCCTTGCTGTTCTTGCTCATTCGTTCATCCAATCTGGTGTTGGGTCGTGGTTGGAAAGCGGGCCGAAGCTGGCCCTCCCACGCATGGAGTACTACTCGACGGTGATGCCCATCGACCGGGCGGTACCGGCGATGATCTTGGCGGCAGCGTCGATGTCGTTGGCGTTGAGATCGGCCTTCTTGGTCTCGGCGATCTCGCGAACTTGATCCCAGCTGACCTTGGCGACCTTGGTCTTGTGCGGCTCCGCCGAGCCCTTGCCCACGCCGGCGGCTTTGAGCAGCAGCTTGGCGGCGGGCGGTGTCTTGAGCGCGAACGTGAAGCTGCGGTCCTCATAGACGGTGATCTCCACCGGGATGACGTTGCCGCGCTGGTTTTCCGTGGCGGCGTTGTAGGCCTTGCAGAACTCCATGATGTTGACGCCGTGCTGGCCGAGCGCGGGCCCGACCGGCGGCGCAGGGTTGGCCTGCCCGGCCACGATCTGCAGCTTGATCAGCCCAACGACCTTCTTCTTCGGGGCCATGAGATGTCGATGTTCCTTCCTGGGTTGCTTCTGTTAATGGTGGCGACCCGCTGCGCCCGGCTTCGCCGCGCTTGCGATCACCACTAGATCTTGGAGACTTGGCTAAAGGTGAGTTCCACCGGTGTTTCGCGGCCGAAGATCGATACGAGCACCTTGAGTTTCTGCTGTTCGGCGTTGACCTCGTTGATCGTGGCCGGCAACGTGGCGAACGGTCCGTCCATGACCGTCACCGATTCGCCCACTTCGTAGTCGACCTCGACCGTCGGGCGTTCCAGGGCACCCGTCTCGGCGGCGGCGGTGCTTGCCGCACCCTTGGCGGCCTTCTTCGCCGTCCCGCGCGGCAGCAGGAACTTCACCACGTCGTCGAGCGCGAGGGCCGACGGGCGCGACGTCGCGCCGACGAACCCGGTGACCCCGGGGGTGTTGCGCACGGCGGCCCACGAGTCGTCGGTCAAATCCATGCGCACCAGGATGTATCCGGGCAGCACCTTGCGGTTGACCTGCTTGCGCTGGCCGTTCTTGATCTCGGTGACCTCTTCGGTGGGCACCTCCACCTGGAAGATGTAGTCGCCGACGTCCAGGTTCTGCACGCGGGTTTCCAGGTTGGCTTTCACCTTGTTCTCGTACCCCGCGTAGGAGTGGATGACGTACCAGTCGCCCGGCTTGCTGCGCAGGTCCGCCTTGAGCGCGTCGGCCGGGTCGGCGTCCTCCGCGGGCTCCGCGGGAGCTGGCGTCTCAGAGACCTCTTCAGAGACCTCCTCAGAGACCTCGCCGGCCTCCTGCAGGTCGACAGCTTCGCCCGCGGACGTGTCACCGTCAAAGGTTGTCACGGTTTTCAGTCCTCTCTTTATCTCGCTCAGCCAAACACCAGCAGCACGAGCTTGGTCAGCCCAAAATCGGTAAGGCCGACCAGCGCCACCATGAAGGCCAGGAACACCAGCACCACCGAGGTGTAGGTGACCATCTGCTTGCGGCTGGGCCAGATCACCTTCCTCATCTCCGCAACGACCTGCTTGAGGTAGTTGTAGACGAAGACGAAGGGGTTAGCTGAACGGCCGGCTTTTGCCGGCTTGGTGGCCTTCTTGGACTTCGCGTCCCGCTTGGCCGACTTACCCTTGGGGCCCTTTTTGCCGGTCTTGTCGTCGGCGTCGGCCTTGACCTCGGCCGTCGAATCCTCGTCGTCGACGTCCTCGGCGGCCCGCTGCCGGGACCGCTTGCCGCTGGGCCGCTGCGGTCGCACCACCGACTTGGTCACCACAGCCGTCCGACCGCCGCTCGGGCGGCTCTCCTCAGTCTCGCCGCCGTCGCTTGCGGAGTCGTCGGCAACGTCGATCTCGTCGCTCACCGCATGCTCCTTCGTTCGCTAGCTCTTCCGCCGGTCGTCCCACTGTGATGGGGCACACTTCCAGTGTCCACCATGGCACGCTCCGCCTTCAGCAGGGGCGACAGGACTTGAACCTGCAACCTGCGGTTTTGGAGACCGCTGCTCTGCCATTTGAGCTACGCCCCTTCGCGGTTGGCAGGCCAACCTGCGCTTACCTACCGGGGCTTACATGGCGCGCGCGCCCCCGCTTGTTCGGAAAGCGCGCTGATGTTTGGGAAAACCCCGAGGTCCGAGTGTACATCGGCGTAGGAGTCAGATACTAATTACGCGGTTCTGACGACCTGCCCGGTCTCCTTGTCCCATCTGAGCTGGATGGAGTCATCACCCTCGTGTCCCATCAGGGTGGTGTAGGCAAACAGGAGGACCTCACCATTTTCGTTGCTGCAGGTGTTCTTCGTGACGACGATATCGGCGCCGAAACGCTCATTCACCGACTCGATGTCCATGCGGCCGAAGAGTTTGTCGCCGACAAACAGCGGCCTGTTGTAGACGAACTGCTGGTCGACCTGCACGATCTGCATGGTCTCCATGCCCACGTCGACGTTCCGGAAGAAATCGTCCTGAATGATTTTCGCAAAGATCGACACAAAAGTTAGCGGTACGACGAGGGCGTGGTAGCCCAATTCGGCGGCGGCTTTCTCGTCGAAGCAGGCCGGATCGTCGCACTTGATCGCTCGCGCGAATGCGCGAGCTTGCTCGCGGCCGACCTCGAAGTAGTCCGGGTATACCCAGTTCATCCCGCGGACGTCGGTTTTGAGCGCCATGGGTTATGCGAGTTTCGCCGACGCTACGGCCCTGCCGAAGATCTTCTTGCCGCCGGTAGTGGCCGTGAGGGCGATGGTCACCAATTTGCTCTCGGGATCGGCGGACTTGACCTTGCCGCTGAAGACCAGCTCGGCGCCCTTGCCGTCGTTCGGTACCGGCACCACGGCGGTGAACCGCACGTTGTACTCGGTGACCGCACCCGGGTCACCCACCCACGAGGTGACGTAACCCCCGCCAATGCCCATGGTCAACATCCCGTGCGCGATCGCGGTGTCGAGCCCGACGATCTTGGCGGTCTCGTCGTCCCAGTGGATCGGGTTCAAGTCGCCGGACACCCCCGCGTAGTTCACCAGGTCCTGACGGGTCAACGGATAGATCTTCTCCGGAAGCTGGTCCCCCACCTTCACTGAACTGAACTCACGCAGCGCCATCAGAAAATCCCTCTTCTCCATTCTCGCCGGCGCGGCCGGCCAGGGTTGTATAGGTCTCCTGCACCGTGTCACCGTCTTCGTTAGTAATGACGTTCTTGGTCACGATGATCTGGGTGCCGTGCGATTCACGCATCGAATCCACGTATACATCGCAGTACAGCTTGTCCCCCGCCACGATCGGCTTCTCGAATTTAAGCACTTGGTCGACCTGAACGATCTGCGCGTCCTCGACCTCGATGTTCGCGTGCTTGAAGAACGCCGTCTGCGCCTTATAACCGAATACGCAGATGAACGTTAGCGGGGCCAGCAGCCCCTGGTAGCCGAGCTCGGCGGCCGCGTTCTCCTCGAAGAACGAGGTGTCGTTGTTTTGCACCGCCACCGCGTATTCGCGGATCTTCTCGCGCTCCACAACATAGTGATCGGGGTAACGGTAATGCATCCCGACGATGTCTGTGGTCAACGACACGGCTCTCGAACCTACCCTGTCAGTCTGGGTCAGCTGGTCTAAACGGTCGCGGGTGGCTAGCGTGTCTCGCGGTGCGCCTGGTGCTTACCGCAGTTGGGGCAGAACTTCTTCAGCTCCAGCCGGTCCGGGTCGTTGCGGCGGTTCTTCTTGGTGATGTAGTTACGGTGCTTGCACACCTCGCATGCCAAAGTAATCTTCGGCCGCACGTCGGTACTGGAAGCCATGTCGGTTCTCTCTCAAAATCTTTCTCGCGAGTCTTTCTCGCGAGTCGCGTTGTTGTGTTGTAGCGATGGCCGGACTCGAACCGGCGACCTAACGATTATGAGTCGTTCGCTCTAACCGACTGAGCTACATCGCCTCTGGGCTACCCCGTTTGGGTTGGGGCCGCCCGCCTGCTCGGCATCCGCCGAGCCCCCTAACGGAATCGAACCGTTGACCTTTTCCTTACCATGGAAACGCTCTACCGACTGAGCTAAGGGGGCCGTTCACCCGAAGCGACCAGTCGTGCCGCGGGCCTAAAAGAGGGTACAGCCTGGCGCGCAACGCCACCAAACCCCGAGATTCGGTAGTGGGTCAGGTCGGTAGTGGGTCAGTTTGAGCATCGCCTGTGCGGGATCTCGCTTTTTTGGTCGTAGAAAACCGGCAGGTCAGCTACTCAGGGCCGCACCGCAGGTCGTAACGGCCAGGGAAACCACTAGTTAAGTGGGCCACTGAGCGTGCCGTATTGGCGTTACGATCCGCGCCAAGAAACTTCCAAGACATTCGCGTCAACCTTTGCCGTGACCCTCCCGGCCCCTTAAGGGGGAACGATGACGACGCAACCACCTGCCCCCGATTGGTACCCGGACCCCAGCGGCAAACCCGGCCAGATGTATTGGGATGGCCAGCAATGGCACACAGACATCCCCGCCGCAGCCTCACCCGCTGAGCAGCCGTCCCCGCCGATCGCACCGACACCACAGCCCCAACGCCAGACAACCCTGGTCACTGCCCTCGTCGTGACCGTCGTGATCCTGGTCGCCGGCATCATCGGCGTCACTGGCTACTTCCTGCTGCAACGCAAGCACGAATCCCAAACCTCAACCACGCAATCGCCAGCGCCGTCGGGGCCAAAGGCCCCTCCGGTCACCGAGGCCGCGTTCGATGGGTTGCTGCTCACCCCGGACCAGATCAACACCGCGATGAGCACCCACACACTCGAGGTCAGGGAAACCATTACCACCATGCCGTCCCAGAAGCCCGACAACGGGGTCACGGTGTCGGATCCAGCGCGCCAGCCCTATTTCACCGACCGCGTCAGCGGGGTGACCGCCATACGCGACCAGCAGCTCAACTGTCAAGAGGATCCGAGGCTACCGACGGGTTTCTACGCGGCCGACCAGGGGGTGGTCTTGTTCCCCTCCGCGCAGGATGCGAGCGCGTTCTTCAACTCCTCGGCCCAACACTGGGTGGCCTGCTCCAGCCGGTCAGTCAGCGTTGGCCGTGGCGGTAACGAGGCCGACACGTGGACCATGGGGCCGGTATCCAACACCAACGGCACCCTCAGCTTCACGATGACCCAAACGATCACCCCCACCACGCACCCCATCAGCCAGACCTACGAGCGGGCGCGGATCGTGGCCAATAACGTCGTGATCGACGTGGAAACTGTCAGCCCGACCCCGCTCTCGGGCGTCGCGGTCAACATCGCGCATCAGATCGCCGCCGAAGTACCGACAACGTAGCGACAGCCCGTCAGAGCTGACGGCCACCCTCGGAGCGCCTCACCGGATTCAAACTGGCCCAGTACCGAATCATCCACCGTCGCGGCTGCGCCGAGGTTCCCAGGCGCTGGGGTCGCTGAACTCGTCGTACTCGTCGTCCGGTTCGCCATCTGGGCCATCGCCCTCGTTAAGGAGGGTCCGCAGCGCAAGATGGACGGCCTCGCGCGCGTCAGCCAGATGGTAGCGACGGATCACCTCTTGGACCAGATCGTCATCAACTAAGATCTCGACCCTCTTCAGCATGTGCCAACAATACCGGCTGTGAATCACCCCTATCCATGGTTGCGGATGGGACAAGCCCTAGTCTGTTCACGTGTCAGAGGACCGGCTGTACTTCCGTCAACTGCTCTCTGGTCGCGATTTCGCTGCCGGCGACGTCTTCGCGACGCAGATGCGCAATTTCGCCTACCTGATCGGTGACCGGCAAACCGGGGATTGCGTGGTGGTCGACCCGGCGTACGCCGCCGGCGATCTGGCCGACGCGCTGGAGGCCGACGGCATGCACCTGTCCGGGGTGCTGGTGACCCATCATCACCCCGACCACGTGGGCGGCTCGATGATGGGCTTCCAGCTCAAGGGCCTGGCCGAGCTGCTGGACCGGTCACCTGTGCCAGTACACGTGAATACCCATGAGGCGCTTTGGGTTTCGCGAGTTACCGGGATTGGCCTTGGCGATCTCACCGCCCATGAGAGCCACGACAAGGTCACCGTCGGCGATATTGAGATCGAGTTGCTGCACACTCCGGGCCACACGCCGGGCAGCCAGTGCTTTCTGCTCGGCGGCCGCCTGGTCGCCGGTGACACGTTGTTCCTGGACGGCTGCGGCCGCACCGACTTTCCGGGCGGCGACTCCGACGAGATGTATCGCAGTCTGCAGCGGCTCGCCACGCTTCCCGGTGACCCCACCGTGTTTCCGGGGCATTGGTATTCCGAGCAACCGAGTGCATCCTTATCGGAGGTCAAGCGTTCCAACTATGTGTACCGGGCTTCTGATCTTGATCAATGGCGAATGTTGATGGGCGGCTGAATGGGGTGGATGCAGGCCAGCTGGCACGGGGTCACCAACGTTGGGTCCAGCTTCTGGCTAGCGTGGGCGGCGTGGGCAGCGATTGCGCTCGGTGTCGGCGCGCTGGCCATCACAAACCACCAGATCAAACGCAGCCATCGGTTGGCCTCGGAGGAGGTCCGGCCGCACGTCGGGATGCTGATGGAGCCGCATGCCTCGGATTGGCACGTGATCGAGCTGGTGGTCAGAAATTTCGGCCGGACCGCGGCCTACGACATCAGGTTTTCATTTCCCAATCCGCCGACGGTGGCCGAATACGAAAACGCCGCGGGCGGTTACGCCAATATCGTCGATCTGCAGCTGCCCCGGGAATTGCCCGTGCTTGCGCCCGGCCAGGAATGGCGGATGGTGTGGGATTCGGCGCTCGACCGCACCGAAATCGGGCGTGGCATCGAGTCTCGCTTTACCGGGACGGTGTTCTACTACGACCGTCCCGACAAGCCGCACGGCTGGCGGTTCTGGCAGCGCGAGCGTTCCGCGCTGGAGACCAAGGTGGTGCTGGACTGGGATGCCCTGCCTCCCGTTCAGCGCATCGAGTTGATGACGACCCATGACCTGGCGAAGAGGGAAAAGCAGAAACTGGAGCTGCTGCGCGGCCTGTTGACCTACTTCCACTACGCGAGCAAGGAAACCCGTCCCGAAGTCTTCCGCGGCGAGATCGAGCGAATCAACGGCGCCGTCAGGGAGACCCAGGACAGGTGGCGCACCCGGCAGCTCGAAGAGCCCACCGATGTCAGCCTGCGCTGGGGTGACGCGCAAAACGATCTCGGCAAACACCGCAACCAGCACGCCTGAGCCAAGGAGCAGCCCATGAGCGGCCCGGTCGTCTACAGCCACAAGGATTCGGTCGCCGTCATCAGGATGGACGACGGCAAAGTCAATGCCCTGGGCCCGACGATGCAGCAGGCCCTCAACGAGGCGATCGACCGGGCCGAGCGTGACAACGCCGGCGCGCTGGTGATCTCCGGCAACGAGCGGGTGTTCAGCGGCGGGTTCGACCTGAAGATCCTGACCTCAGGCGAGGTGCAACCCGCGATCGACATGCTGCGAGGCGGGTTCGAGCTGGCGTATCGACTCTTGTCCTCCTCCAGGCCGGTGGTGATGGCCTGCACCGGTCATGCCATCGCGATGGGCGCGTTCCTGTTGTCGTCCGGCGACCACCGGGTGGCGGCCCACGCATACAACATCCAGGCCAACGAGGTTGCGATCGGCATGGTCATCCCCTACGCGGCCCTGGAGATCATGAAGCTGCGGCTGACGCCGTCGGCCTACCAGCAGGCCGCCGGGCTGGCCAAGACGTTCTTCGGCGAAACCGCCGTCGCCGCAGGCTTTGTCGACGAGATCGTGTTGCCCGAGATGGTGCTCAACCGCGCCGAAGAAGCCGCGCGGGAATTCGCCGGTCTGCACCAGCACGCCCACTCCGGGACGAAGTTGCGTGCCCGCGCCGACGCGCTCAAAGCGATCCGCGCCGGCATTGACGGCATAGAAGCCGAGTTCGGGCTGTAGGGAGGAGGCGGCAATCCAGCGGAGCGGTTGCCCGGGCAACCGCCGCACCGTTGCGTCGCCTCCTCCGATTCGAAAGTGTGGCACGCTGCCGTGATCGCGTCACTTCACCGGAACCGGTTCAGGTAGGCCGGCCAATCCCAGGTGGACAGGAAGGTCTGCGCCGCCGCATAACCGTTGTCGTAGAGCTCTTCCAGGCGCCCTCGGGAGATGTCGAAGTCGAGCACACCCACGTTGGTCGACTCGACCGCGATTGCCCGGGCAGCGACCCACGGCTGGCTGAGGTGGGTCTGGTCATGGCCCGCCAGCATGGTGGTGAGCAGGCTTTCCAGCAACGCCGTCTGTTCGAAAAGGCGCAGCGGTTTCAGCGCGGGCATCACCGCTCCGATGCCCTCGCTGGGCCTCGGCAAGACCGTGATCCCAAACGTCGGCCAGCGTGGCGGTTTGCCGTCAGGCCGGTCGAAGGTGTCGATCGGAAAGTTCGACAGCACGCCGCCGTCGACGAGGGTGGACGTCTCCCCGTCGGCACCGGTCAGCTTGACCGGTCGGTAGAAGAACGGAATCGCCATCGAAGCGCGCACCGCGTCGGCGACCAGCTGCTCATCGGGGTCCAGCCCGTAGAGCCGCCGGTAGTCCCATGGCAGCCTGACCAGCTGTGCCGCGGTCACATCGGAGACGGTGACCACCAGCTTGTAGCGTCGCCCCTCGAGCTGGTGGTCCTCCCCCAGCAGCAGATCACCGAAACGGGTCACACCCAGGTTCTTCAGCTCGCTGCGAATCCAGTCGTAGGCGGCGTCACCCCGGTACATGCTGGTGTCCCTGAGCAGTCCCCACGCGGCGCCGAGATAGGGAACGGGTCCCGCGTCGCGCCACTTGCGCACCGGTGCCGAGAACGCGAGCTCCTTGATTTCCTCGCTCGTCAGCTGAGCACCGTTGGACACGGCCGCCAGGATCGCGGCGACCACCGAACCGGCCGACACGCCCGACACCCGCGGGAACGAATACCCGGCGTCCATGAGCCCGGAGATGGCACCCACCAGGCCGATGAATTTGACGCCGCCGCCGGAGAGAACGAGATCCGCGGGTTTCGGCTCTTCCGCCTTGATCGTCATCGCCCCAGCATGCCCTCCCGCGTTATCTCCGATGTACGCTGCCAGGCGTCGGATCTTCAGCCTCGAGAATCGGGGACGCTATGCGGATCGTTGTCGACCTGAACCGCTGCCTAGGGTATGCGCACTGCGTGCCGCTCGCACCGGAGGTGCTCAAGCTCCGCGGCGAAGAGGCCCTCAGCTACGACCCCAATCCCGATGACAGCCAACGGTTACGGGTACTGCGGGCCGCGGCGGCCTGCCCGGTGCAGGCGATCATCGTCGACAGGTAGCGAGTCGGCGGTGAGCGCCAACGGCGTCAAGGACAACGGTCGCATCGTCATCGTCGGCGCCTCGCTGGCCGGTCTTCGCGCCGCCGAAGCGCTACGGGAAGAGGGTTTCCGCGGTCAGCTGACCATCGTCGGCGACGAGCCCGACGAGCCATACGACCGGCCCCCGCTGTCCAAGCAGGTCCTTACCGGGTGGGTGGGGGCCGATCGCACCAAGCTGCCGCGGCTGCGCGAGGTGGATGCGCAGTGGCGACTCGGGGTGGCCGCGACCGCCCTGGACCGCGCCAACCAGGTGGTGCGGCTGGCCGACGGCACCGAGATCGGGGGCGATAGCCTGCTGATCGCCACCGGTGTGCGGTCCCGGAAATGGCCCAACGCGGCCGAAGCCGCGCTCGAGGGCGTCCACACGCTGCGCACGAGCGCCGACGCCGCGCGGCTACAGACCACGTTGGCTGGCCGTCCGCGCCGGGTGCTGATCATCGGTTCCGGGTTCATCGGCTCGGAGGTGGCCTCGGTCTGCCGCGACCTCGGCCTGGAGGTCACCGTGGCCGAACGCGGTCCGGCCCCGCTGTCGGGTGCGCTGGGCGGGGTGATCGGCGCGATCGCCGCCGAGATGCAGCGCGCGGCCGGGGTGGATCTGCGCACCGGTGTGTCGGTGCTGGCGCTCGACGGTGACGCGAACGGGCACGTCCGGCGCTCGCGGCTGTCCGACGGCAGCACACTCGACGTCGACGCGGTGGTGACGTCGTTGGGGTCGATTCGCAACGTCGAATGGCTCGACGGGGCCGGGTTGGCCGCCGGGTACTGGGGGGTGGGTTGTGATGCCGGGTGCCGCGCGTTCGATATCAACGGGGTGGTCACCGGCCGCGTGTTCGTGGCCGGTGACATCGCCCGGTCCCCGCATGTGCTCTACGACTACGAGTTCCTGGCGATGGAACACTGGGACAACGCCGTGCTGGGTGCCCGGGTCGCCGCACACAACATGGTCTGCGACGAGGTCGATCGCTGGGCGCATCTGCTGATCCCGCAATTCTGGTCGGCCCAGTTCGGGGTCAACATCAAATCCGTTGGCGTGCCGTCGTTTGGCGATGAGATCGTCTTCACCCTGGGCTCGGTGAAGCAGCGCCGGTTTGCCGCGGCCTATGGTCGCCGCGGCCGCATCGTTGGCGCGGTCACCTTCAACCATGCGAAGTGGATCGACTATTACCGCGACCAGATCGCGCGTTCAGGGCCGTTTCCGCCCCATCCGCCCGGTTTCGATTTTCCGGAGAACATGCGCGTGATGCCCGCTGACTTCCCCGCGCCGGGCGTGCCGACCGAGGCACCCGACGTGGTGCTGACGGGGCATGACCCCAGTGAACGGCGAGCGGAATTCCGTCCACGGCAGCGATGAGGAGGAGCGGCGCCATTAACCCCGAGGAAGCCTTTGATGCCGCGATGCGGCACGAAAACCGTGCGAATCCCTATCCCTTCTACGACGAACTTCGTCGGACCCCCGTGGTGCGGGTGACCAACGGCATCTACGCCGTCACCGGATACGAGGAGCTGATCGCGCTGGCCCACGACCCCAGGGTGAGTTCCGACCTTCGCAAAAGTCACCCTTCGACCGCCGACGAGTCGGTGGTCGAGATGGCCCCCGAAATTGCCGGGGCCTACGGCCAGGAGCCGAGCTTCATCGCACAAGACCCGCCCGATCACGACCGGGCGCGCCGGCAGTGCATGCACTTTTTCGGTCCACCCGATTCGCCGGATCTGATCCCCGGCCAGGAACCGCTGTGCCAGCAGATCGTCAACGAAATGCTCGACAAGGCGATGGGCAAAACCCGCATGGACGTGGTCGACGAGTTCGCCTATCCGCTGCCGGTCAACGTGATCTGCCGGATCTTGGGCGTGCCGATCGAAGATGAGCCCCTGTTTCATGCGTGGTTCGCGGACATCGCGGCCGGCATCTTCGATCTCGGCCCCGACATCCAAACCGAGGAGGGCCAGGCCCGTCGCGCCAAGGGCGAGGCCGCCGACGCCGCGCTCAACAAGTACATCGCCGGGCTGGCCGAGAGGGCCGCGAAAACGCCTGGGCCCGGCCTGATTTCGCAGCTGGTCCACGATAACGGCCCAGAGGGGCGGATGTCGCCGAGCGCGATCGTGAACAACACCATCCTGCTGTTTTTCGCCGGTCACGATTCGACGGTCAATCTGATCTCGCACTGCGTGCTGACGGCGCTGCGCAACCCCTGGTCGATCGAATTGCTACGCAGCAGAACGGAATTGATCCCCGGCGCCATCGAAGAAGTGCTGCGGCTGCAGTCGTCGGTGCAGTTCTTCCCGACTCGCTCGGCGCTGGCCGACATCGACATCGCCGGCACGACAATCCCCCGGGGCTCACCCATCTACCTCATGTACGGCGCGGCCAACCGGGACCCGCGGCGCTTCCCCGATCCCGACAAGTTCGACCCCCAGCGCTTCGACAACGAGCACGTGGGCTGGGGCCGCGGCATCCACGTTTGCTTCGGCGGTCCGTTGGCCCGGCTGGAAGTCAACACCGCGTTTGAGGCGTTCCTTCGGCGGGTGGAAAACCCGCGGCTGGTGGAAGATCCACCGCCCTACCGCATCAGCCAAGTGTTCCGCGGCCCACAGCATCTGCTCGTCGACTGCGACGAGATCCGGGCCTGATCCTCAGCCGGGCTTGGTCGCGGTGACCAGGCGGGTGGAAAACCACGGCCCGCCGTACCACATGCGCCAGCCGAGGTTGCGGCGCCGCACGTTTGGCCAACCCAGTCCGCGCAAATGGGCGGCGTGCTGACGCGTCTCCCACAAGTCCGCGATCGCGAGCCGGCCACCCGGCCGCAGCACGCGAATCGCTTCGGCAAGGGCCTGGCGCCGCCCGGCGTGGCTGGGGATGTTGTGAATGGCCAGGCTGCTGACGACGACATCGACGCTGTCGTCGGCCAGCGGCAGGGCGGTCATGTCGGCGGTGTGCAACTCGGTGCGGTCGGCGACCTTTTCCAGCGCCGCATTGCCCAACGTGGCCTGCTGCGAGTTGTCGGTCTGGTCGGCGCGCCACAGGTCGACCCCGATGGCCCGGCCCCGCGGCACCCGCTTGGCCGCGGCGAGCAACACCGCTCCGCGTCCACACCCGAGGTCGAGCACCGTTTCGTCGCCGTGCAGCCGCAGGTCGTCGAGGACCCGGTCCCACACCACGAATTTGCCGGCCCGGGTCGCGTAGATGTAGGAGGCCGCCGTGGCGAGTACCTCGAGCGCGGACGCGGCCGCGATTGCCGCCGCCAACCGGTTGGCGCGGGCGAGGGCGACGCCCCCACCGGCGAACAGGGCGGCCGATACGACTCCGATGCCCGTCATCTGCGCCACGGCCGAGAAGGTGTGAAAAGAGCCGTCATAGCCGTATTCGCCGTTGTGTTCGCGACTCGTCACCGCTGGTTCTGCCACCGCGTCATCCTCTCAATCACGAAATCGCTTGGGGGGTACACTGTTTCACCATCGCCCGTGATGGACGACCTCGTTGAAGGGGCGGCGGTCCGGTTTGCGGATCGGGGTGAGCGGACGATCGGCGGGATATCCGACGCCGAGCATGAAGGCCACCTGGTGGTCGTCGGGGACACCCAGGATGGCACGCGCCTTGTCCTGATCCCCCACCGACGAATGGCCGGTCCCGATCCCTAGGTCGGTGGCCGCGATCATCATCGCCATCGTCGCCTGGCCGACGTCGTAGTTGTCCGTCACCACCCTGCGTTCATCCGGCGGCTCCGGCACGACCAAGACGATCGCGGCCGGGGCCCCGGCGATGTGACCGGCGCCCCGCCAGACCGTGGACAGCTCCTGCAGCTGATTTTTCTCGGTGACGATCACAAAGTCCCATGGCTGGCGGTTTTTCGCCGACGGTGCCCGCCATCCGGCCTCGGCGATACGATTCAGGTCGTCTTCTGATACCGGCTCTGGCGTGTACTGGCGTACATTGCGCCGGGCGCGTATCGCGTCCCAGGCTTCCATTGCGTTCCTCTCTCGCCCCCCTTAGTCAGGTTAGCCAGATGGGATTCGTCAGGGCGACCATGGCGCCGAGCCGGCCCCGCTGCCCGTCACGCACCTCCAGTCGCGCAAAGCGCGCCTTGCGATACGTCGCGGCGTCGAGCTCCCATCGCAACCGGGCCCGCGCCGAGCCCACGCTCGCCCGTCCCACGCAGCCCGCCGTGGTGATCAGGGCGGCGTTGGTGCCGGGGGCCCCGCTGATCACGGCGGTGACCGTGACGGGTGCATCGGGCTGTACCCGCAGTGTCTGGCCGGGACCGGCCACGTCGCCGGCGCTTGGGCGGGACGCGGTCAGCTCGCAGGCGACGTCTCGTGATTGGACGAGGTACGAGCGGCCGCGGCGCAGCCCATCGACGATCGCCGGTGTCGACAGTTCACCCGCGTGCACGGCCGTCTGCGGCGAGCCGACCGGCTGGTGTTTGCCGTGCGAGTCGCTGCCGCCGACGGCCGCGATGCGCCGGCCCTGCCGGAGTAGCCGCTGCCAAATGCGAAGGGACAGTTCATCATCGACGTTCCATCGGCCGTTCCACACCTCGAGCGCGTCCACGTGGCCGAAACCGAACTCCCACGCCGATCCCGGCAGCGGCACGCAGGGATGGGCGGCGACCACCAAGCCGCCGGCTTGGCGGACTTCGCCGGCGAAGCGCGGGAAGACCCCGTCGCGTGGCCCGTATCGCCAGTCCACCCATCCGTGTGCCGGCAGACCCACGGCAAGCCAGTGTCCGTGCCGGGTGGTGACCTCCTCGCCGGGGATCACCAACAGCGATCCGGTGCGGCACTCGGGCCACGCGCGGTTGGCCGCGTTCGTGTTGTGCTCGGTGGAGACGATGAAGTCCAGCCCGCCGGCGCGCGCGGCCGACACCATTTCACCGGGATCACGCTCGCCGTCGGAGTGCACCGTGTGCAGGTGCAGGTCGCCGCGGTACCAGCGCGCCCCGCCGACCGACGCGGGCGGGGACGCGCGTCCTCGAGTTGCCCTGTGGCAGTAGCCCTTTCGCGACGACGGCCAGGCCGGGCTGCCGGCGTTCCATGGTGACACGCACCTGCCAGGCCATTCCCCACGGGCTCAACACCACCGGGCCCAGCGCCACGGCCCAGACGCCGGGCTCGATGGGTCCCGCCAGATAGCCCGGGGTGGCGTGGCTGCTGGAGATCGCGAAGCCGTCCCGGGCTCCGCCCGACCAGCCCCTGAACCCGGCCGCATTGCCCAAGTCGTGGCCTGCGGGGCCAAAGATGCCCAGGTCCAACACGTTTCGGGCGAGGGCGCCCACGGCGAAGTTCTCATGAGAGGTGCTAACCCGAATTTGCTGCACACCGGCCGGCACGTCGAACGGCAGGTAAGCCCACCGATACATGCCGAACCCGAATCGTCCTGAAAACGCTACCTCGGTCGCCTCGCGGTCGCGGTGCTCGGTGATGGCACCGGGCGCGACCATCGCGATGGTCATGGCTGTCCCTCCCTGTCGGCGCCCGTGCGGCGCCCCATCGGTACAGCCCAAGGATCCGCCACGTTGCAGTAACCACCCGTTACATCGACACCAACGGCGGCCGTCGGTCCGCTGAGCGTTTTCTGCTCGCGAATCCGCAGGCGGCGCAGTGGGCGTGAACGTCTCCTGAAGCGCGAGCAAACAGCGGCGCGAAGGAGTCGGTATCGTCCAATCCCACCGTAGTCACCATCGCGTGTTGTAGCTTTCTTACAGTCGCGGGAGGAGGTGACCGTACATGGAGGACAAGACCTACTCGACGCACTATCCGAGGAAGACCTCACCCTGGTGGGTGGGGACGGGCTGGCCTACAGCTGCTCGCCCACCTGCTGAGCCCTCGGCACAGGCTTCTCAGCCGAGATCGACACCCCAGGCCAGGATTTGCGGCAGGTCCGGGCGCGACGCGTGCGCGAGCGCGTAGAGCACCCCACCCAGACCCTGGAACATCCCCAGCGGCGGGATCGGCGAGGGCGGCGCACCGAGGCGCAGCCGGTCGTGCAGGGCGGCCGCCGCGAGATCGGTGGCCGCCTCGTCGTACGGGTGGCGGGATTGCGCGCGGCCCGCGAGTGTGCCCAGCACCGCAACCCGGCCCGCCCTTCCGCAGCACAGGGTGTCCCTGGGTAGCCGGTCCGTCCCGAGCCCTGCAAAAGCGCGGCGGAGGTCAACCGCCGCGTCGTCGAGAAGCCGACCATGGACCGCGGTCTCGGGGACGCATCGCGCAATGAGCGCCCGGGACAGGGCGATGCCGGGTGATCCGTTGCACCATCCCGGACCCGGCCCAGCCGAATCCGCCCCCGGGCGCAGGTCGCGCCAGCCATCCACTTCCGGTTCGAACCGCCCCGACTCCGCGGCCACCAGCGCCGCCACCAACGCCATCGCCTCGTCCGACGCGCCGGCGTCGAGTCCCGCGAGCCCGGCGAGCACCGCGGCCAGGCCCGCATCTCCGTGCGAGAAGCCATTGTTCGCCTGCGCGGCGCCCGATTCCACCGCGGCCAGGTGCGCCGCGACCCCATCCATCACTCGGCGCGCCACCCGGCCCAGCGGCGTCTGCCAGCCGACCCTCGCCCCGGCGGCTAGCCCCGCCACCAAGCCCGGCAGCCCGGCCAGCAGGTCCAGCGGGTCCGCAGCGTCGAGGTCGTCGTCGGTGACCGCCGCCGCGAGCGATCCGAACGCCGCCCCAAGCCCGGGGTCCGGTGCCCGCACGATGCGCTGGGCCAGCGCCAACCCGAGGAGGATGCCGCCAACGCCATCCTGGCCGCCGAGGCCGTGGCGCAGGACGAGCCTGCGGGGCCGCGCAACGGCGTCGTCGAGCACCGGCCCGGCAACGTCTCGCGCCAGCGTCGCCAGCGCCGCGTCGTCCAGCGCCGTGGCCGCACCGGAGAGCGCGACCGCGATGCCGATCCGGCCGTCGTAGAGGCCCGGGCCCGGCACATCGATGGCCCACTGCGAGGGCGAGGCGGCCACCAGGCCCAGCGGCGCCGCCGGCCCCCCGAACGTGTTCACCTGCGCGACCATCCGCGCCGATACGGTCGCCGCCGCGGCGAGGGGATCGGCCCGACCCGTCGCGGCGGACCCATCACCGCACGGCGCCGCCTCGAACGCCTTCGACCGGCATCCGGGCGCCGCGACGGCCAACGACGCGCGCACCACCTGTGACTGCAGTCGCAGGTCGTGATCGCCCAGGCCGGCAAGGCGCCGGCGCGCCTGCGCCAGGCTGGACTCCTCGAAGGCGATCAGCACCGAACCGTCGGCGGCCCGCAGTGCCGCCTCGTCCGCCCGGACGCTGAAGAAGGGGACGTCGCCGTCCTCGAGCATCCGGCGCTCGGCGTCCGCGAGTCCCAGCCACCGCTGCGCGTCGCGGTCGAACGCCGCCCGGGCCACGTGGTCGAGGTGGATCGAGCGCTCGACGCCCGAGCGCAGCAGGGTGGGATCCAGGGCGGTGTCGAGCAGTCGCGCGTAGGTGCGTGTCATGCGGGCCAGCACGCGCACCCGCACGTCGGCGAGGCGATCGAGCCAGCCGCCCGGACCGATGAAGTCACCGACGTGGTCGCAGAGGTGCCGCCACGCCTCGCCGAAGCCCGACAGGATCTCCGACGCGTGATCCTCCGGCCGGTACAGCTCCCCCGTCGGCGAACGCAACGCGCTGGGAAACTCGCCCACGCCGACCGCTACCGGCACAAGTTCCATCTGCGCCTCGCCGAAGTTCTTCCAGCGCAACTCCGTTCGCCGCCACGTGGTCCCGGGCGCGCCGGTCGCCGACAGGTCGGTGGCGGTGCCCGCGACGCGCATCCACATCGGCAGCAGCATGCCGTAGAGCACCCAGTCGGCGACCTGACTGCCGTCCTCGGTGGGCAGCGTGGGCTGGAGCACGGTCTCGGCATCGATGATCACCGGAGCATCGCCGCGGGCCACGACGTTCTCCGCGTGCGCATCCTTGCCCCCGAGCGCGAACAGCAGCGCCGCCAGACGCCCGATGCGCGCGTAAAAGCGTTGTGCACCTTCGTGATCCGTGGGGGCTTGGTGCACGTAGCCGACCCAGCCGTACCCGTCGCGCGCCACCACGTCGATCGGTGGGCCCAGGTCCATCCCGATGCCCTGGCACCATCGCACGAGCTCGGACAGGAACGACTCGGCCGAAAGGTCCTTGGGCTTGTAGACCAGCCGCATCCCGGACACCGCGCACTCGACGACCTGCGCGTGGCCGTTGTGGGGATCGGACGTGGTCAACTCGACGTCCTCGAGTCGCGGTGCGTCGCTGATGCCGAAGAACTCGGCCAGGGCCGCCCGGTCCGTCTCGAAGCGCCCGAGCAGCTCGGCGCTGCGATCCACCCAGTCCAGCAGACGGACGCCGACGAGTCGCGCCAGCACGGGATAGGTGTCCCAGAGCCCAAAGAGGCCGGACGCCAACGCCTCTCGCTCGAAGTCCCACCAGAGGTCGTCGGGCACCACCGGACCGGCCCGGGTCCGGAACGCGGCCAATTCGGTGTCAACGCAGGGACCCACGAGCCGGCTCAGGTCGCGGCGCAGCCCGTCGGAGAGGTCGTTCACCACGACGTCGGAGGTGTCCGCGGGTGCCCGCCGCGCCAGCCGCACCCGCGCCTCCTCGAGCAGCGGTGCCAGCAACCGGTCCAGTTCGTGCCCCGCGGTGACGGCGGTCCCGGCGGGCCCCGGGGCGCCGCCGCGCGCGGCCGCGGCCACCAGAACCCTTAACCACGCCGGGATTTCGGCCACCGGATCCGCCTCGGGCTCGGCGAGCACGCCGGCCAGGTCGTCCGGGTCCGCCAGCCCCGCATAGCCGAGGCGCCGCAGAAAGTCGACCTCCACGCCACGCGCCGACGCCGCGCGCCAACGGTCGCGCCTGCCGGCGTCCGGCGGCGGGGCCGGTCGGTGCTGTGCCCGGGGGCTTGGCTCGAGGCGTTCGTGCAATGGCCGGGCGCGGGCCGCGATCGAAGCCAGTATGGGCTCGCCGGGAACCGTCACGCCGTGAATCGTAGACGCATGCACGACAATCGCTGGGTGCCCGACGAGTCCGGTACCGGCGACGACGCCCCCGCCGGGGGCCGCCGGCTGAGCCCCCTGCTGGTGGGCGCCCTGCTGCTCGCCAATATCGTCGGCACGCTCGACCATTCGGGCACCGTCGTGGCGCTGCCGGCGATCCGCGATACGTTCGGCACCGGCATCGGCGCGCTCGTGTGGGTGCAGATCGCGCCGGCGCTGGCCGGAGTGGCGATCGCGGGCCCGAGCGGTGCCATCGGCGATCGGCTCGGCCGGGGCAGGGTCATGGTGGCCGGCGTGGCGATCTACGCCGCCGGGGCCCTGGCCAGCGCGTTGGCGCCCGCCGGAGCTGGCGCCGGACCGTGGGAGCTGATCGCCGGCAGATTCCTGGCCGGGGTGGGCGACACGATGATCACGGTGCTTTCGCTGGCGCTGCTGACGTCCTCGGTGCCACGCGCGCGCATTCCCTGGATGGTCGGCTTCTGGACCGCGTTCGCGTCCGGGGCGTCCGCCTTGGCCCCCTTGGTCAGCGGCCTCATCGTCGACTCGCTGGGCTGGCGCTGGGTTTTCGGGCTGCCCGTGATCCCGGTGGCCGTCGCCGCCCTGGTGTTGCTGGCGCTCCGCCCGCAATTCGCCCCGACCGCGGGGGCGACGGTCGACTGGGTGGGCAGCGCCGTTCTCGCCTCGTCTCTTTTCCTGCTCACCGCGGGGGTGGCCGCGCTGGAGAACCGGAGGTCGGGCTGGGCCAACGCGACGATCATGTTCGCCGTCGGGGCAGCGCTGCTGGGCTGGTTCGCGATCGCCCAGCGTCGATCGGCCGACCCGCTGGCGCGGTGGTCGCAGCTGCGCGCCCCGGGGGATCATCGCGGCACTGGTCGTCAGGGCGCTGGTGGCACTGACCTTCACCGGGGCCATGTTCGAGGTGACGCTGCCGATGCTCAATGCGCTGGGTTACTCGCCCTCGGCGGCCGGCGCGATGGACATCCCGGCGGCCGCCGCGGCCATCGCGTCGTCGGCGCTGTCGAGCCGGATCTCCGGCCGCATCGGCACCGCCCGGGCCACAGCTCTCGGTTGTGCCGGACTGAGCATCGGCACCGCGGGTCTCAGCGCGATCGGCGACGCATCCTCCCCATGGATCATTGGCTCCTTCCTCACGATCGTGGGTGCCGGCAACGGGCTCCTCACCGCGACCCTCGGCGCGGCGGTGCTATCGGCGCTGCCCCGCGGGTCCCACGGCCAGGGCTCCGGCGTTCTCGTTTTCGCGGCCCAGGTTCCGGGCGTGCTCGGGGTCAGCCTGATCGGGATCATCACGGCCAGGGTGACCCACGGCATGTGGAGGTCGCAGACGGCCGACGCCTGCGGCACGGACCCGCAGGTGCTCTCCGCGGTGGGATCCGGGGCGCTTTCGGATATCGCACATCGCTGCGGGGCCGACTTGGGTGCGTCGGCGCGGACGGTCTACATCGCCGGCGTCACCTCGGTGCTGCAGGTGGTGGCGATAATTCTTGGGGTGGTCGCGGTGGGTGCGCTCTGGGGACTGCGCCACGTTGCGATCCCGCGTCCCGGGCATTCAAAGGCGGACGACTAGGTAAATAGTTTCACACTCTTGATTGAATAGAGCCATTCCAGAAGTGCAAGATCGCCCGGCGTCTTGGGTGCGTACGGGTCAGAAGTGCCGGACCCCAGCCACCGGGCGCCCCCTCGCCATTACCGGTAATCGCAATTGCTTGACCCGCAAGCCCAACGACGATGCGATCACCGTGTCGGACCCAGACAGCCGGTGCGTTTGTCACGCGGCAAGCCGCAGCGCAGGTACGGATAATGTCCTGCACGTCTTCCCCGACCCGCAGGCGCGGACAGATGAGTCCGCTCGCCGAAACCGCGGAAATAATCACGTCCGCATCTAAAGCCCGAAACGCCTGATTGAATTCTCTGTACTCTGCCACCCATTCCGCGGGCACCTCCCCCTCGTTACTTCGAACGATCGGGAGAGCTCGAGCAACACCCGCCGAACTCGAACCGTATGAGGCGATATTGACCGAGAGACACGGGTCCGGCGTCTCCGCTATGTGCCATACCCAGTTGGGCCAGTGCAGATAGCATCCCGGGGTAGCCCGAATCTCCAGCGCAGACGAGACAATGTCGTGAATCGAAATCGTCTCGAGGTACTGCTCATCACCGTTCTCGGTGGGGTAGGTTGCGACGTTCTCGTAAGCACCGTTGCCTTGCAAGGCTTCATGGTCCCAGAAATAGAAGCACTTTCGTCCGTGCACGACGAGGTGCCTGTTCCAGCAAGGTTCCCGGTGAATGCCGCCCGGCGTCGATGCATATTCGCCGGCAAAAATGTCGCACCTGCTTTTCCCGTCGGTGAGTCCCTGGTCCCAAATAGCTACACCATAATCCGAACAAAGCTCTCTAACCAACGCCGGGTGCCACTCATTCACTCCGCTCACCCACAACGTAAGCGATTGGTTAATTTTGTGGCATAAATCGTCGATATTCGTGGATCGAGCGATCATCTCTCGCACCGTGGTGGCCGACGATTCAGGGACTCCGCCGACGGTTAAGCTCAGGTGGCTTCCCGGTGGGGCGCTCCCAAGCGCATCCCAGACCGTTGAACCATTCAGCCGCAATGGTCGCGACGCCTTGCTCGAAACGATGCGCCCGAAATCAGTCACGTTGTTCCGGCTCCGCCCCTTAAGTCTCTCGAGCATAGATCGGCCGGAGGTTGCCGCGTCGAGGTGCTCCGCAATCGCCGACGCCCGCCGGCCCCGCCGCAATGCGGAAGAATCGCGGTCAGCATGGTCGACACCGACGGTCCCGCACCGACATCCCGACGGCGCCACCTAGTGCGGCTCGCCGTGTTCGCCGGCTTCCTTGTCGCGATGTTCTACCTGGTCGCCGTCGCCCGAGTCATCGATATCGAGGCGGTGCGGCGCACGGTCTCGGCGACGGGGCCGGCGGCACCGCTGACCTACGTCGTGGTGTCGGCCGTCCTGGGCGCGTTATTCGTGCCGGGCGCGATCCTGGCCGCCGGCAGCGGGCTTCTCTTCGGTCCGGTGCTGGGCGTCTTCGTGACGCTGGGTGCCACGGTGGGCACCGCGATCATCGCGAGCCGCGTCGGCCGTCGGGCCGGCCGCGACAGCGCGCGGGCCCTGCTGGGCACGAAACGCGCCGACCGCGTCGACGCGCTGATCCAACGACGCGGACTGTGGGCGGTCGTCGGCCAGCGCTTCATCCCCGGCATATCGGATGCCCTGGCCTCCTACGCGTTCGGGGCATTCGGAGTTCCGTTGTGGCAGATGGCCATCGGTGCGTTTATTGGTTCCGCGCCGCGCGCATTCGTCTACACCTCGCTGGGCGCCTCGGTCGGCCACCTGTCGTCGCCGTTGGCGTACGCGGCGATCGCCGTGTGGTGCGTGACCGCCGTCGTCGGCGCATTCGCCGCGCGGCGCGGATATTACAAATGGCGTCGGGACGCGAGCCGGGGCGAGGACGACGATATCACCGAAAGTCCTTCCTAGGAGCGACCTTTCACCGGCGAGCGACCGCGCCGGGGTGCTACTTCCCTGCCCGCTCGCATGCCACGAACAAATTGCCCGGGACGTAATCCTCAACCTCTTTGGGGGCCGCGCGGCCATAGCCGGCCATCAGCTCGAGGGACGGGGTGACGGTCACGTCCCAGCCGTGGCGACGGAACCAGTCGCCGACGTCTTCTCGCTCCTCGAAGTACCACAGCTCGTCGTTCTTGGGGATCTGACGCTGCGGGTCCACCTCGGCCATGACCGCACGAATCCGATCCATCCGCGCACCACGCTTCGCGCGGGCCTCGGGGTCGAGAAACGTCGGTCCCAGCGCCTCCACGGCGACCCGGCTGCCACCGGCGGTGAGCCCGTCGACACGGTCGAACAACAAGTCTTGGGCCGCGGCCGGCAGATACGGCATCAGTCCCTCGGCGGACCAGACGCTGGGTGCCGAAGAGTCAAAGCCCGCCTGCCGCAACGCCGTCGGCCAGTCGTGGCGCAGGTCCACCGCGACGGCGACCCGGTTGCAGGCGGGCTGCGCCCCGTGCTCAGCCAGCGTCGACGTTTTGAAGTCCAGCACCCTGGGCTGGTCGAGCTCGTAGACCGTCGTGCCGTCCGGCCAAGGCAGCCGCCACGACCGCGAGTCCAGGCCCGCCGCCAGGATCACCGCCTGACGGATGCCCGCGCCGGTAGCGTCGAGGAAGAACCGGTCGAAAAAAGCTGTCCGCGAAGCCATGTAGCCAACCATCGACCGCATCTGCAGCGCCACGTCGGGTTCGGCTTCGACCAGCTCGGTGGGCACGCCCGAGTGCCAGTTCCACACTCCGTCGCCGGCGGCGTCGAGGAAAACCTGCGCGAACGGATCGCTGATCAACGGATTCTCGCTTCGGGTTTCCGCCGCGCGCGCCGAGGCCACACCCAGCGCCGTGGCGCCCACACTCTCGGTGATCTCCCAGCTGTCGTTATCGGTTCTGGCCACGTTCACTGCCTCTCGTTCCGCTGAGCTGTCACGAACAATGTCTGCGGGGCGGCGTCTTCGACGCCCTGCGGGGGTCTGCGATCGTAGCTGGCCATCAGCTGCTCGGCCGGCGCCACCGTCACGTCCCAGCCATGGCGTCCCAACCAGTCGCCGACATCTTCGCGTTCCTCGAAGTACCAGAGGTCTTGGACGTCTGGGATGTCCCGCTCCGGCTCCAGGCGGGCCATCAGATCGCGCACCCGCTGCATCGTCTCGCGCTGCTTGCTGCGGGCGGCCTCGTCGAGGAAGTCGGGGCCGGGCGCCTCCACGGCGATCCGGCTGCCGGGAGCGCCGAGCTGCTGAACCCGCTCGAAGAGCAGCTCGTGAGCGACCGCCGGGAGAAACGGCAGCAGGCCCTCGGCCGACCAGGCGCTCGGCGCAGAGTTGTCAAATCCGGCCTGCCGCAATGCCGCCGGCCAGTCGTGGCGCAGGTCGACGGGAACATTGACCAGGTTGCACGTCGGCTGCGCACCGTTTTCCCGCAACGTCGACAACTTGAATTCCAGCACCCGGGGCTGGTCGAGTTCGTACACCGTGGTGCCGTCCGGCCAGGGCAGCCGCCACGCGCGCGAGTCCAAACCCGCGGCCAGGATCACGACTTGGCGCACGCCCGCCCGGGTTGCGTCGAGGAAGAACCGATCGAAAAACGACGTCCGCGCGGCCATGTAGTCGACCATTCCTTGCATGCGTGGCTTCAGGTCGGGCTCGGCCTCGGTGATCTCGGCGGGCAGGTCGCGAGCGGCGAACCAGCTCCACATGCCGTCTCCGGCGGCGTCCAGGAACGTGCGTGCGAACGGATCACTGATCAGTGGGTTTTCACTCTCGGTTTCCGCCGCGCGGGCCGCCGCGACGCCCAGCGCCGTCGCCCCCACACTTTCGGTGATCTCCCAGGTGTCGTTGTCGGTTCTGGCCACGCCGATGTCCCTCCAATTCGCTAGCACGCCTATCTAGTCGACCCTACGCGCGCCGTGTGTGAACACGCTGTGCGTCGGGTGCATGCGCCCTGACCCTGGGGTATCCGGTTAAGTTGTCAAAGAGCCGCTACACGAGACCGGGTCCTACCGGCGCCAGCTGCTTCGTGAGTTGGAGAATCTGCCCTGCCGGACCATCCGCGAAGCTCCCAAGCGAAGCCTGGTCGACAAGCTGGATGAACCTTTCCGGGTGGATGGAACACATCTCGAACCCTGAGGATCGCTGGGATTCAGCCGGCAGGTGCCAGCATCCCCTTCCACCCGTCTTCCCCAATGTTCCTCGAGTTCTCAACGGAATACACCACACCGTCGGGCCCCACGACTAGGCCGCTCTGCACGTCGTAAATCGATGTGGCGGCCGCGCCCGGCGTGTAGTTGCACGGGTTGGGTTGCTGCCCATTGCACCGGACGGTGCCTGACCCCGGTCGCTGCTGCGGATCGCTGACCGGCGGCGGCGTGCCTGGCAGCCGATCGGCGGGCAGCGGGTTGCCCCCATTGTTGACCGAGGGCGCCGGGATCACCTGACCCGGTTTCACCGGCTGGTCACACCGCGCGGCCGGCGCGGGGCAGGTGAGGATCTGATTCGGGTCTCCGTACCAAGGGTTGGTGCCCAGCGGCACATAGGGCTCGTTGCTGCGGCACTCCCGCGGGGTCGCCGCCCGCTTGCCGGGCACGTCCACGCACGGGTAGTTGCGTGCTCCGCGAACCACATTCGATGCGTCCATCGGGATCTTGCAGTAGGTGCCGCGCGGTAGCGGCGCAGTGCTGGCGTCGGCCGGTGCCCGCCACTCCGATGCCGGCAGGAAGCCGGTCAGGCACGGCGGCGGTTGGTTCAATGCCAGGGCGCCGACGCCGAGTGCCGCCTGGCCGGGAAATTCCGAGGTAACTGACTGGGCGATCGCGCCGGACTGCGGCAAGAACACCAACGCCTGCTCGACGCCATTGTGGTAGCGCTTGAGCATGTCTATCACGACCTCGAGATTGGCCAGCGTCTGCGGCAGCGACTCCCGCACGTCGCTAAACGCGGCGTTGACCTGATCGGCAGTCGGCGCCGCGTTGGCCAGAATGCTACGCACGGCTTGATCCTGTTGCGCCGTCTGCGCGGCCAGAGTGTTGAGATTGGCGGCCCAGCGCCCGATGTCGTCACCGGAATTGACCTGGCTGTCGATGATAGGCCCCGCATGGGCGATGATGTCGTCGATGTCGTCGAGGCTGCCCCGCAAGTCGTGGGCGATCCCCCCGGTGGCGTCGACCAGGCGGCGAAGGGACGGCCCCAGTCCTCCCAGCGCCTGTGAAGACTCGTGGAGAAGTGACGCCACCTTGTCTTTCGGTAGCACCGCCAATCCACGATTGGCCGCATCAAGTGCCGGGCCGATCTGGCTGGGGACCGTACTCCTGGTGATCGTCTGGTCATTGTGGAGGTACGGGCCGCTGGTGCGGGTCGACACCATGTCGACGTACTGCTCGCCGATCGCAGACACCGAGTGCACATTGGCCGACGCATCGGACGGGATCTGGTAGCCATTGTCGATGCTCATCGTTGCCCGCGCGCCCCGCTCGGTCGGTACGACATCGGTGACTGTCCCTATGGTGATGCCCCGATACGTGACGTTGGCGGTTCGATACAGACCCCCGGACTGAGGCAGTTGCACGTAGAGCGTGTATCGACCGACGCCGACGAGGCCGGGTATCCGCAGGAAGTACCAGCCCAGGACCAACACCGCGACGACCGCCAACATCACCAACAACACCAGCTGGGTTTTGATGAAGCGAGTCAGCATCTCTCAGTCGCCCCTTTCCACCAGCGGACCTCCCGGGGCGTCATTCGGGTTCGGCGTATAGCGGACATCCGGGATCATGGTGGCCGGATCCCGTCCCCACGCCTGCTCGAGCGCTCGCAACGCCCCCGACAATCCCGTGCCGCTCAGGATCGTGTTATCGAGGGTGCTGAGCGTCAGGTCGAACGCCCCCGACACGTTCACATAGTCGCCGCGGATCACCTTCGGCACGGTGTCAATGTTGAACGGCGCGGTGAGCCCCAACCTCAACGCGTCGACCACGTACGGCGAGGCCCGGCCGAGTTGCCTGAGCGGTCGCTGCAGAGACTGCAGGTTCTGCTGAAGGTTGGGCCGCGCGTCCAAGAATGCCCGATTGGCGACGTCGCTGAACCGCCCCAGGGATTCGGTGGCGTCGGCGAACAGATCGCGCGTGTCGGCGAAATGCGCAATCAGCGGTGGAATGTCGGTGAGCACCCGATCCAGCGTGTCGTGGTGGCTCGCGATGATGGTCAGGAGTTGGTTGGTCGAGTCGATCGCACGGGTGAGGTCGGCGCGTTGGCGGTTCAGTTCGGCGGTGAATGTGGCCAGCCGCCCGAGGAATTCGCGGACCTGATCGACGTGGCCGTCAAGAACGTTGAGGATCTCCGTTTGAATCGCGTCGAGGTTCGTGATGCCACCACCGGTGAGGATGATCGCGATGCTGGCCAGCGTCCGTTCGATGGTGGGGTAGGCCGAGGAGTTCATCACCGGGATGGTGTCGCCGCTCTTCAACGGCTGGGGCGACGGGTTTGCCGGCGCGGCCAGCTCAACATGCTGCGTGCCCAGCAGGCTAGTCTGGCCGACCTTCGCGGTCGCGTTTGCCGGGAGTTTCACGGGGTCGAGGTCCAGCGTCAGGGTCGCGATCCAGTTATTCAGCCTGATGTCTCGCACCGTGCCGACCCATACGTCGGAGACCCGCACCCGGCTGTTGGCGTTCAGCGCCAAAGTGTCCGGCATCTGCACATAGATCGTCATGTGATTCGACCCCGTGCCACGGCCGATCGGCAACGGCACGTTGGCGATGCCGCGCCAGGTGCACGAAGTCAGCACCACCGCGGCCAGCAAGAACACCAGTCCGCGGCGACCGCCACCGACGATCAGTCGCAGCACCGCGCGCTTCACTGGCCATCGGTTCGGCTTGCCGTTCCCGTTCACCGCGCTCACGCCGCGCCTCACCGGCCCGGCCCTGTCGGTGCTGCGGTGCTTTCAGCGGGGCGTGGTGGCGGTCCGGGTTGCGGGTACCACGGCGGCGGCAAAGGACTGGTCTCGTCATAGGCGTTCGGCGGTCCCGGCAGGTTGGTTCCCGGCGCCGGGGGCGCGATGTCCGGACCACCCATGAGCTCGGCCAGCGATTCCGGAGTCAGCATGCCAGCCGTGAACGGCTGAACATGCGTGCCCTGCATACCTGGCGCGACCACCCAGCCCGGTTCAGAGTTGCGGTGCGAAAACGGTGTGTCCCGCGAGAAGATCCCTGGAACGGTGGTGTCCTTATACCCGGGCGGCGGGCGGAGCCGCTCCTGGGAGTAGGCCACCTCCTTGGGCAAGGTGGCCGCCGAGTTGAAAAGGTTCACGCCGAACGGCAAGTAATTGAATTTGATGGCGTCCAGAACCGGCGCCAGATACTGCGCGCACATCTCGGCGGAATCCTGATAGCCGAGCCGGCTGCCGGCCTGGATGGCGCTGCAGATGAATTGAATTGGGTTCGCGAAGTTCGGAAAAGCGAACAAACCCACCAACGAGCTGTGCAGCGGGTAGTAAAGGTTGTTGAAGTTTGCCGCATAGGTGGGCAACACATGTAATGCGGTTTCCAGGCCGTCCCGCGGCTCAGGTTGCAGGAGGGTGGTAGTCGCATCGCCAAGGTTGTTGACATCCTGAGTCAGTGCGGATCTGTTGTCGTTCACGAACTTTCGGGCGGTGGCGAGCACATCGTCGACCCGCGTAACCGTGTCCGCCACATCGTGGTCAGACTTGGTGAACCAGTCGGTGAACTGGGCCAGGTTCTGATTGAGCGCGACGAACTGTTGATCGTTCTGGTACAGCGCGCTGATGAACTGCGCCAGGCTTCGCGTGATTGCGACGAAGTCCCCTCGCCCCTCGTTCAGCGCGGTCAACGCCTCCGACAAGCTGTTCAGCGTTTCGTGGACGTGCATGCCCTTGCCGGCCAGGTTGTCTGCAGCCGATTCGATGAGCTCGCCGAACGGCCCCTTCGGCTGCTCTGCTGTCGGACCGAGCTGCCGCAGGATCCCGTTGATGGACTCGCGCAGCTGATCCCACTCGACGGGCACCTGGGTGCGCTCGATCGGGATGACCGCGCCGTCCGTCAGCACCGGCCCGTCCGCGTAGGGCGGTGACAGCTGAATGGTGCGCGAGGCCACCAGGCTGGGGTTGAGGATCGACGCGGTGGCGTTGGCGGGCACCTTGTACTTGTTGCTGTAGTGCAAGGTGACTCGCATCCTGTCACCGGCGGGTTCGATCTTGTCGATCGAACCGACCCGCACACCCATGATCTGAACTTTGTCGCCTGGGTATAGTGCAAGGGTCTCAGGAAAAAACGCGACAACGGTGGTGCTGGTCAGTTTCCGGTAGAGCTGTACTCCGACGACAACCGCGACCATGGTCAAAACCGCCACCAACGCTCCGATGAGCATTGCCCTGCGGGACAGTTTCGGTAGTCGAAGATTGTGGATGTCGAAGATGGTGCTCATTGGTTACTGCCTCCCGTCCCGCCGGGCGTGATGAACGGGGCCGGCACCTCGGGCCCGGGCCCCGGCGCAGCGTGGCCCGGCGGCAGAACCGGCGGCGGGGTCGGCAACGGGGGGTTGGGGCCGGCCAGCGGCCCCCGCGGTTCCGTGCGTGCGCCCGGTGGCGCTTCTGCCGGCAACGGCACCGGCGTGCCGGGGACGCCCGGGGGCGTCTCACCCGGCCGGCCCGCGATCGGAATGCCGGGTGTCGGCGGCAGCCCATTGGAGTTTGGCGGCGACGTCTGGACGTCGAGCGGCGCCAGAAAACCGTCCGGGGTCGGGCCGAACGGGCCTTGACCGAACATCGCGCAGGGCAACGGATTTCCGGGCCGTGGCAGGCCGTCAGCAGGCGGTGTGTACGAACACGGCGATCCTGGCGGGACGGCGGGTCGCGGATGATCCGGGGTGCCCTCCAGCACCGGCGGGGCGGGCGGTGGAGCGCCGTTGGGGAATCGGGTGCCGTTGGGATCGGGGAACCGGAATGACGGCAGCCCGGCACCGCGCCAGAACCACTCGGGGTCGATGCCGCGCTTCTTGAACGCCGCGTCGACCCACGGCTGAAGGATCTGGTGGGGCAGCAGATTCACCACGATCGCCTTGAAGTACGGCCCGGAGCCGACGGCCTCCGACAGGGATGCGGTGTATCTGCTGAGCAGTACCAGCACATCGGCCAGTTCCTCCTTGCGCTTGACCAACTCGTCGCTGACCGCACGCAACTGTTGCAGCACGCGATTGAGGTTGGGGTTTTCGTTGATCAGGCCGGTCACCTGGGTTGACACCGCCGACACGTTGCTCAGGAGAATGCTCAGCGCCTGGCCCCGTTCCTTGAACGCGGCCAGCAGAGTGTTGGAATTGACCAGCAGCCCGTTGACCTGTTCGCTGCGGTCGCCGAACACGCGCGCGACCTTGTTGGCGTTCGCAAGCAGTTGCTTGAGCTGCTCGCCACGCTGACCGAGGGTGTTGGAGAATGCGTTGACACCGTCGAGGGCGGCACTCAGATGCGGAGCAGTCTGATCGAAGGTCTCCGACAACACCTTCAGGGAACGTTTGGTGGTGTCGATGTCCCAGCCCGTCGCCGCCTTGGTGACATCGACGAAAGCATCGTAAACTTGGTATGGCGTGGTGGTCTGCGCTGACGGAAGTAAACCGTTGGGCTGCAACGGTTGTGCACCGCGTGGCTCGATCTGCATGTTTTTGCGGCCAAGAATGGTGTCGGTACGAATCGCCACACGGCTTTGCGTCCCGATCGTCCTGCCGGCCAACGAGAATCCGATCACGACTTTGTTGCCGCGGATCGCCAGCGAGCGCACCAGGCCGACGTTCACGCCGGCGATTTCCACCTTGTCGCCCGTGTTGATGCCACCCGTGTCCGCGAATTGCGCGTAGTACATGGGTGTGGCGAACAGCATTGGCACGCTGGTAAAGCTCTGCCCCACACCAACTACGAGCAGCGTGACCACCACACCCATCAGCCCCGCGCGGCCCCGGTTGAATTCCGTCAGCGTCCTCATTGCGGCGTGCACCTCCCAGTGGGCTGGCCGAAGAGCTTGACCGTGCGCACCGGCCCGCCGGGCTGTAATCCGTTGACCTTCAGCGAGATGTCGCATAGGTAGAAGTTGAAGAAGTCGCCGTAGGTGCCGCCCGCACGGCCGATGATCCGGTATGCGCTCGGCAGCTTTCCCAATACGTCGTCGAGAGTCGGCAGATCGTTTATGAGCGACTGCTGGATGCCCTCGAGGTGTCCGACGGTGCTGTGCAGCAATGGCCGGTCCTCACCCAGCAGGTCAGCCAGGGTGCCTGCGGCGTTGCTGATATGAGCGACGGCCGCGGCCAACGGATCGGCCCTGTTCTTCAGTCCGGTGATCAGCACATCTAATTTGTCGATTGTTCGGTCGAACTCCTGCTGATGGTTGACGGTGGTGGCCAGCACGGTGTTCAAGTTGGTGATGATCTCGCCTATCGCCTGGTCCCGGTCGGCCAGCGTTGCTGTGAGTGAAGCGGTCTGGTCGAGGATGTCGTTGATGGTGGCCCCCTGTCCCTGGAACACGGTGATGATCGACTGGGCGATCCTGTTGACCTTGTCCGGGTCGAGCGCTTTGAAAAGCGGCCGGAACCCGCCAATCAGAGCATCGAGATCCAGCGCTGGTTGGGTGTGCTCGAGTGGGATTGTGCCGCCCGGGGCCAGCAACCGACCGCTGTCGCCGCGTTTGAGCTCCAGGTAGCGGTCGCCGATCAGGTTGAGGTAGCGGATGGACGCAGTCGTCGCCTGATCCATCGGCAGCGAACTGTCCACCTTGAAGTTCACCAACACTCGCGTGTCCCCGTCGATCAGCGTCACCCGGGAGACCTTGCCGACCTCCACTCCCGAAGCGCGGACAAACTGTCCGGCCCGTAGCCCGCTGACGTCAGTGAACATCGCGGAATACCCGGTGGAGCGGTCGAAGCGCAGCTGGCCGAACACGACGATGATCACCACGGTGAACACCAACAGCACGAACCACAACACGCCGAGTTTGATAGCTGTGGGGGTGGTTTTCATGGGTTGATCGTGTTCTCCCCGTATTGGCGTCCCCAGACGTATTCCGTGAACATCGGCTCGCCGAGCTCGAAGTGGTTGTACGGCGCCAGGCTGGCGCCGGTGTCCATCACCAGATACGGCGCCGGCCACAAATCTCGGGTGATCGTCTGCCAGCAGCCCGGCCGCCCACCGGGCCCACCGCGAGCGTTCACCCGCGGCAGATTGTCCGGATAGACATAGGGGTTGGGCGCTCCCAATATCGTTCCGGCGGCTGCCAGCGAATACCCGTTGCCGCCAACCGCATTCGCGACTTTAGGTGCAGCATCGTGAAAGTTACGGATCATGCAGAACAGTTCGGGGCTGTAGTCGTCCAGCAGCGTGGCCGTTGGTACCAGGTCCGCGGCCCCGCGCACCAGATACGGCCCGCCCCGAGCGAAGATGTCTTCGCCGGACTTGCCCGCGCCCACCGCCGCCAACAGCGCGGCGTCCAGCTCGCCCTGTTGCTTCGTCAGTGTGCGCGCGGTGACGACCGCGTTCTGTAGAAACGCCCACAAATCCGGCGAGGCACGGGAATAGATCTCACCGAGATCCGCCAACCGCTGCACGTCGTAGCGGAGCTGCGGCATACGCGGGTTCAACTGCGCCAGAATCTGATTGCCATTGACGATCGACTCTCCGAAGTCGACGCCCAGCCCATTGAGCGCCTGCGCCAACGCGGACAACGTCGCGTTCAGATCGATCGGATCGACCTTCTCGGCGATCGAGGTGATCGTCTCGAACAACGTGTTGAACTCGGTGGTCACCGACCGCACGTCAATCACGTCGTGCGGCGAGATCCGCTGCTGTTTCGGGTTTTCCGGTGAAGTCAACGACACGTATTTATTCCCGAAGAGGGTGGCCGCTTCGATAGTTGCCAACACATTGGCCGGAATCAGCTCGATGTACTTCGGATTGACGTCCAACACCAGCTTCGCCACCGGCCTGCCGTCAGGCTCGACCTCCGAGATGCTGGCCACCCGGCCGATCGGCACCCCGTTGAAGGTGACCTTCGCTCCCGGTTCCATCACCAGCCCCGCCCGCGAAGCCAGCATTGTCAGCTCGGTCTTCGGCGTGAAATCCCCCCGAAACTGCAAGTAGACCAACACAAGAATCAGCGCGCCGATCAACAACAGGACAACACCCTCCAGGTACAGCCACGCCCGTCGGCTCTTCCGGCTCAGCAGCGTTGTCATGCCGGTTACACCGTGAGATTGAAGTTTGGGTCGACGCCATAGAGCGCCAACTCAGCCAGTAGGACGACGACCACCACCGAGACCAGAGACAAACGCATCGATCGGCCGACGGCCTGGCCGACGCCGACCGGACCACCGCTGGCGGTGTACCCGTAATAGCAATGGGTGATCATCACCACCACCGCGATGATGACGACCTCCACGACCGACCAACCCACATCCTCGGGGCGCAGGAAGGTGCGGAAGTAGTGCTCGTAAGTGCCGTTCGACTGTCCATAGAGCACCGTTGTGACGACCTGGCCGGATGTGAAAGCCATGTCGAGCGCCAGCGCGTACAGCGGCACGATAACCAGCAGCCCGCCGACAATCCGAGTGGAGACCAGAAATGAGATCGACTTGATGCCCATGACTTCCAGAGCGTCGATCTCCTCACTGATCCGCATGGCACCCAACTGGGCGGTGGCGCCGGCGCCGACCGTTGCGGCCAGCGCGACACCGGCGACGATGGGCGCAGCGATGCGTGTGTTTGCCAGTGCGGCAAAGAATCCGGTGAAGGCCTCGACACCGATGTTGCCCAGCGACGCGAAGCCCTGGATGGCGATCAGCGAGCTGCCGGACAGCGTCACAAAACCGATGATCGCCACCGTGCCGCCGATGACGGCCATCGCGCCGGTGCCCATGCCGATCTCGGCGATGAGCCGCAGCGTCTCTCTGCGGTAGCGGTGCAGCGCCCACCCGATCTGCGCGACGCTGATCCGGGTGAACCTCGCGAAAACCCCGATCTGCTCAAGTCTTCGGGCAGCGCCGCCGCCATATCGGTTCAGGCTGGCAACTGTCCGCGGGTAGCGGGCGCGAATCACGGCGGCCGACACGCTAGCGCCCCGTCCCGAATCGCACGCCGATCGTGGTCAGCACTACGTTGACCGCGAACAGCGCGATCACGCACAACACCAGCGTCTCGTTGACGGCAGTGCCGACGCCCTTGGGGCCGCCCTTCGTGGTCAGCCCGCGATAACAGCCGACCATTCCGGCGATCAGACCGAACGTGGCCGACTTGACCACTGAGATGACCACCTCGGGCAAGCCGGTGATCAGGGTCAGCGTGCCGACGTAGGCGCCGGCCGAAACATGTTGGATGAAAACACCGAAGACGAAACCGCCCACCAGACCGATGGTTATCACCGCGCCGTTGAGCAGTGAGGCGACGATGGTCGCGGCGACCACGCGGGGCACCACCAGTCGGTGGATGGGGTCGATGCCGAGCACCTCCATCGCATCGATCTCCTCACGGATCGTGCGGGCGCCCAGGTCGGCGCAGATGGCCGTCGCCCCGGCGCCAGCGATCACCAGTACCGTGGTCAGCGGCCCCAGCTGCGTGACCGCACCCAGCGCCGCGCCCGCACCTGAGATGTCGGCGGCGCCGAACTCGGCCAGCAGGATGTTGAGCGTGAAGATGATGAGCACGGTCAGCGGAATCGAGACCGCGAGGGTTGGCAGTAACGAGACACTCGTGATGAACCAGCCCTGCTCGATCGCCTCACGCCACTGAAAGGGCCGTCGAAACAGCGCCTTGCCGGTCAGTACGCACATCCGGTAGAACCCGCCGACCGCGTCGACCCCGGGCTGGATCTGGCCGCGGATATAGGAGGTGATCACGGTGTACGTGGTCATCGGCATAGCCCCTCGGCATAACCACGCGTCCCGCGTCGTAACGGCAGAACGTTTCGCATACCGTCGCCTCTTCCCATACGGTGTGTTACACCGATGCCGGGCCGTACGTAGCGCACGATCTGGTCGGGCGCTTTCTTAATTCGCAACCCCGCTCGCACTAAGGCAAGAACGCGCAAAACGAACTGCTGAGCGCGATTTCGACGTCCGGGTCTTCGAGGACGATTGCGGCGCCGTTTCCCCGAGTTATGGAGCAACCGTTCTTGATGTTGCCCGCTTTGCGGCGCGTCAACGCCGATGCGCGCTGTCGAAGAGCTCATCGCCGATTCCCTGGGCTTTCGAGTACGGCCATCAAGGTTGTGTTCGCGAGTTCGAGTAAGTCTTGGGCGCTTTTCTTCGCTCCGGCGGGATCACCTGAGCAGATCGCATCGGCCACTTTCCGGTAGGCGTCGGGACTCTTAACCTCAGCGGTCATCGCGGTGGCCAGGGTAACTAGCGCCGGCTCATATGCGGCGCGAAATGCGTTGAACATCAACCGAAATACGATCGAGCCGGCGCTGTCGACCACATGTTCCCAGAACTTCAGCCCGTGGCGTTGCCACTCGATCGGATCTTCCTCGGTCTCCAGCGTGAGCAGCGAATCCTCGAGCAATTCAGCCAACTGGGGTCCGTGCCGTTCGGCCGCCAGCTCCGCGACCTTCGGACCGTTGCGCAGCCGGGCCTCGAGGATGCTGCGGACAACGGAGATGTCGAGCTCGCCATTGCGAAACAGCAATCGGGGCAGCAGGTCCAGGCCGGCGTGCCGCCGGAAGTCACGCACGGTGGTGACGTCGCCTTGGCGCACCTCGACCAGACCGGCCGCCGAAAGCCGCTTAAGGGCCTCGCGGACAGCCGGCCGGGATACCCCAAGCACCTCCGCCAACCGGCGCTCGCTGGGCAAGGCCGCACCGGGCTGCATCTCCCCACTGAGCACATCGGCAGCGATCTGCTCGAAAACCTCTTCGGGCACCGATCGGCGATTCACCGGCTGCAGCGCCATGCGCTCAGTGTGACTGGTAATAGGTAAGACGTCAAGTGGTCAGACCTGTGTCGTGAACCTTGCTGCTAAGCCCCGCGTTGACTCACCGGAAAGGTCCGCGTAGTCCCGTTCGTTGCCTCATCGACTGCACATAGCAGCGATCGGAGGGTGGCGGATGCCAGGGACAAGCCCGGACATGTTCGCGTCGACGACAATCGGCCCTGCGACGCAGTTATCCGGTTAAGTTGTCGGCAGGCCGCAAACCTTCCGGCCCGGATCCAGAGGATCTCGAAGGACCTTGGACATGCGAGTTGACGGGCGCGAAATCAGCGTTTCGGGCAACCTGCTGCAACCGTTGACCCGGCGGACCAACGACCTCCTCCGCCTCATCCTGGCCGCCGCCTTGTTCGCGACGGTGATCACGGGATCACTGATCACGCGCCCGCGGTGGATCGCGCTGGAGAAGTCCATCTCGGAGATCGTCGGCGTGCTCTCGCCCACCCAATCCGATGTGGTGTACCTGGGATACGGATTCACCATCGTGGCATTGCCGTTCGTGATCCTGATGGGCCTGATCGTCGCCCGGCAATGGAAGCTGCTGGCCGCATATGCGGCCGCCGGGCTGATCGCCGTCCTGTCGTTGTCGATCAGCAACAACCGCATCGCGGCACCCCGATGGCACTTCGAGTTCTCGGACCGGCTCAGCACGGTGCCGGCCCAGTTCCTCGATGACCCGCGCTGGATCGCGATGCTGGCCGCGGTGCTGACGGTATCGGGCCCGTGGCTGCCCGCGCGGTGGCGACACTGGTGGTGGGCGCTGCTGCTGGCCTTCGTGCCGATCCACCTGATCGTCAGCGCCATCGTGCCCGCTCGCTCGTTGGTGGGTCTGGCGGTCGGGTGGTTCGTCGGGGCGCTGGTCGTGCTGGTTGTCGGCACTCCCGCCCTCGAGGTACCGCTCGATGGCGCGGTTCGTGCGATGGCCAAACGCGGGTTCGTCGTGTCGCGGCTCACCGTGATCCGGCCGGCCGGGCCCGGCCCGCTCGTATTGTCCGCCGTGTCGCAGGATCCCGACGCAACGGCGATGATCGAGTTGTACGGGCCCCATCAACGCAGCGGTGGTGCGATGCGTCAGCTCTGGCGGAAGGCGAGGCTGCGCGACACCGAGACCGCTCCCCTGGTGGCCTCCATGCGCCGCGCCGTCGAACATCGCGCGCTGATGGGCATCGCCATCGATGAGGCGGGCGTCGCCAACACGGCGGTGATCGCCGTCGCCACCCTCGACCGGGGCTGGATGATGTACGCGCACAAACCCATTCGCGGGGTCCCGCTCGAGAGGTGCGCACAGGCGACGCCGATCGCCCGCGTGTGGGATTCGCTGCAAATCCTGAACTCACACCAGATTTCGCACGGCGACCTGCACTGCCGTGAGATCACCGTCTGCGACGGCGAGGTCCTTTTCGGCGGCTTCGGTAGCGCCGAATACGGCGCCACCGAGGCCCAGCTCCAATCCGACATCGCCCAACTTTTGGTGACCACGTCCGCGCTGTATGACGCGAAGTCGGCGGTGGGCGCGGCGATCGACGCGTTCGGCAAAGACACCGTCCTTTCCGCATCGCGCCGGCTCGCGAAATCCGCCGTGCCAAAACGGATCCGGCGATCGATGCCCGACGCGGGCGCGGTCATCTCGGAGAGCCGCGCGGAAGTCATGCGCCAAACGGGTACCGATCAGATCAAAACCGAGACCATCACCCGGTTCACCCGCGGCCAGGTCATTCAGCTGGTGCTGCTCGGCGCGCTGGTCTATGTCGCCTACCCCTTCATCAGCACCGTCCCGACGTTCTTCTCCGAGGTGAGCAAGGCGAACTGGTGGTGGGCGCTGCTGGGCTTGGCGATATCGGCGCTGACGTATGTGGGCGCCGCCGCCGCATTATGGGCCTCCGCCGACGAGACGGTGAGCTTCTGGAGGCTGTCAGTTGCCCAGGTGGCCAACACTTTTGCCGCGACCACGACACCGGCCGGGGTCGGCGGGCTGGCGCTGTCCACACGGTACCTGCAGAAGGGCGGAGGGCTGTCCCCGATGCGGGCCACCACGGCGGTGGCGCTGCAGCAATCCGTGCAGGTGATCATGCACATCCTGTTGCTGATCTTGTTCAGCACCGTTGCCGGCGCGTCGACGAACCTCTCTCATTTCGTCCCCACCGCCACGGTGCTGTACCTGATCGCGGGCGTGGCGCTGGGCATTGTCGGCACGTTCCTGTTCGTGCCCACACTGCGGCGCTGGCTGGCGACGGACCTGCGTCCGCAACTGAAGGAGCTGGCCAAGGACCTCCTCGAGGTCGCCCGCGAGCCGAAAAGGCTGGGGCTGATCGTACTCGGTTGTGCAGGAACAACTCTCGGCGCGGCGTTGACGCTGTGGACCAGCATCGAAGCCTTCGGGGGCGGCGCCTCGTTCGTCACCGTCACCGTGGTGACGATGGTCGGCGGAACGCTGGCCTCCGCCGCCCCGACGCCCGGGGGTGTCGGGGCCGTCGAGGCGGCGCTGATCGGTGGTCTGGCCGCGTTCGGCGTGCCCCCGGCCGTCGGTGTGCCGTCGGTTCTGCTGTATCGGGTGCTCACCTGCTGGCTACCGGTGTTCATCGGCTGGCCGGTGATGCGGTGGCTGGCCGACAACGAGATGATCTGACGGGGATCAGGATTCGTCGGCCTCGGCCTGGGACGCCACCAGGACGGTGGACCTGCGGACGCTGTCGCCAACCGTGGTGATGAGTACGACCAGGGAGTACTCCTCGGTCTGCGACCGCGTCACGGTGATCGCGACCTTAACGGCGGCCGACCCGTCGGAGGCGAACCGTCCGGACGCGGGTGCCACCGTGATCTCACCGCTGGAAGCCGCACCGGTGACGGTGTAGCCGCCGGCATCATCGCTCATCCGTTGAACGTCGAGGGTCACGGTGCCCGTGCGGCCCGGCGCGATCGCGACGATGGGGAGGGAGACATTCACGGTCACCGCCGAACCGCCCGCACGAAATGACGGCGGCGCGCTGGTCTCGGCGGTGCCCCAGCTCTTGTCCGGGTAGGCGGCGAGCGAGAACGTCAGGTCACCGCCGGTGCGGATCATCGACTCCGGAATCCACGTGTGATCGGTGGCCTGACCGTCGACGCTGAGGCCGCTGACGTAGCGCAGCTGGTTCGGCCCGGATGCGCCCGGAGCGGTGATCCGGATGGACCTGCCCGCGGGGAGCGTGAGCACGGCGCGATCGAAAAGCGGTGTGTTCACAGTGAGGATCGGCGTTCCCGGCGTGCTCGGGTACAGGCCGAGGGCGGCCCAGACATACCAGCTGGCCATCGCGCCGAGGTCGTCGTTGCCGGGCTCGCCGTCGGGCGTGGGACCGAAGAGCCCGCGCACCCGGTCGATCGTGCGCTGGGTCTTCCACGGTTGACCGACGTAGTTGTACAGCCACGGCACCCCGAAGCCCGGCTCGTTCCCGGCCCACAGGTGCGGCTCGTTGGGGCCCACGTTGAGCTTTGCGGTGAAGCGGTCCAGCCGGCCGGCCACCGCCGTGCGGCCGCCGAGGCCGGTCACCAGGCTGGCGACGTTCTGCGGCACCCACCACACGTATTGCTCGGCGTTGCCCTCGTCGTATCCGTACTGACCGAAGCCCCACGCCCGCTCGAATCCCGGGCCGTCGCCGAAGAATCCAGTCGGGCTGCGGGGCGAGATGTAACGGGTGCTGGGATTGAACAGGTTCTGCCAGTACTGCGCCCGGTTCTGGAATTCGGCGGCGATCACCGTGTCGCCGAGCGCTTCGGCGAATCGGGCGATGGCGAAGTCGTCGACCGACCACTCGAGCGTGATCGAGGCGTCGACGATCCGGCCCCCGTTGTTGAACTCCGACGCGTACGGCGCATAGCCCAGCGCCTGGTAGGTGGTGATGCCCGGTCGCTCCACGTAGCCGCCCAGCCCGACACCGCCTTTGGTCGCGCCGTCCACCATGTAGCGCAGCGCCGTTTTGACGTCGAAGTCCTTGCCGCCGTAGGCGTAGAGGTTCACGATGAGCGGAATCACGCTGTCACCGCTCATCTCGGCGGTCGCAGAATTCGCCAGCGCCCAGCGCGGAAACGCTCCGCTTTGCTCGGCGTCGTTCACCAGCGATTGGGCCATGTCGCTGGCTCGCTCGGGGAACAGCAGCGCCTGCAGGGCCGCCAGGCACCGGTAGGTGTCCCAATCGGAGAAGTTGGTGTACTGGGCGCGTCCCTTGGCCACGGTGTAAATGCGGCCGTCGAATCCGATGTAACGTCCGTCGGCATCGTTGAACGTGTTGGGGTGCAGCAGCGACCGGTACAGGAACGTGTAAAAGGTCTCCATGTTGCCGACGTTGCGGCCGGCCACCGAAACGCGCGACAGCGCGGCGTTCCATTCCGCCGACGCGGCGGCGCGAGCGCCGTCGAAGCCTGCCCCGCCCTCGGCCGCCAGATTCGCCCTAGCCGAGTCGACGCTGACGTAAGAAATCGCGGTTTGCGCCTCGAGCACCGAGCCGGCCGGGAACTCCACGTACCCCCCGCTGTACGGGGACGCCGCGTCGCGGACGGCGGGGGTGACCCAGTAGCCATCCCAGGTGCCGTAGGAGGTGAACGGCTGGCTGAACCGCATCGCGAAATACACCGTGTAGGTGTTGTTCTTGTTGCAGAATCCGCCGCTGGTCGCCCAGCCGGTGATCGTGGTGTTGTCCTGCCCGATCTGGATGGTCGCGCGCGAGTTGCCCGCCAGCGACGCCCCGGAGCGCACGTGGAACAGGGCGGGCCGGCCGTTGTGCGGGTAGCTGAATCGGCCGATGCCGGTGCGGGTGGTGGCGGTCAGTTCCGCCGTCACCCCCGTGTCGGGGAATCGCACCTTGTAATAGCCGGGCACACCGACCTCGGTGTCGTCGTGAGCGATCCGTTCCCAGGCGTTCCACGGCTGCGAGCCGATTCCGGTGGTGCTCGGCAGCATCGAGATGTCCCCGAACGCGGCACAGCCCACCGAGGCGTGGGTCATGCTGAAGCCGGTGGCGCGGGGGTTGTCGTAGTTGTAGCCGGCGTAGTTGTCGGTCGTGTCGGGCGAGTACTGCACCATGCCGAACGGCACGGTGGCGCCGGGGAAGTTGTTGATCTCCCCTACCGTCTCGCCTCCCGTCCCGGTGCCGATCAGCGTGTTGACGTAGCGGACGGGATTCGTGACGAATCCCGGCGCACCTTCATAAGCAGTCGGCGGGACCGCGGCGACAAACGTCATGAAGACGGCCGCCGCGGCGACGAGCGCGATGAGGGCCCTTCGTAACCGCATAGCTGTCTCTTACTGTATGACGCCTCCTCGCGTGGTGTTTCGAGCGCGAATGGCTCTTCGGGCCGGATACGCCGTACGGTGTTGGCATGGCAGAACAGTTGTATGCGATAGACGCCGGGCATCCACCGCCGGCCGTAATCCGTGTCGTCAACCCGATCCTGGGCTTCCTGTTGCGCACCCCTCTTGCCGGCCCCGCACGCAGGCAGCTGATGGTGTTGAGCTTCACGGGGCGAAAGACGGGGCGGCCGTTCTCAATTCCGGTGAGCGCCCATGTGATCGACAATGATCTGTACGCGCTCACCGGCGCGCCCTGGAAGCAGAATTTCCGCGGCAGCGCCCCCGCCCAGGTCGTCTACGACGGAAACAACACCGCCATGCGAGGCGAGCTCATCCGAGACCGTGCCGTCGTCTCCGATCTCTACCTGCGCTGCGCCCAGGGCTACGGCGTCGCGCGCGCACAGCGCATGATCGGATTGAAGTTCCGTGATCAGCGCATACCGACACTCGACGAGTTCGCCGAGGCGGTCGACCGCATGCACCTGGCGGCGGTCAAGCTGACCCCGGCCGGCTAGCGCTCGCGCTCACCCACACGGCCCGGCGCCCGCGGCCGCGCGGGTCGGGGTGATCAGCGGCTCCTCGAACCCGGCGTCACGCACCGCCCGTCGCACCGCCTCGCCGACTGCCTTCGCCCGGTCGGCCGGCACCAAGGCGATCACGCAGCCCCCGAAGCCGCCGCCGGTCATCCGGGCGCCCAGGGCGCCCGCGCGCACCGCGGTGTCGGCGATCAGGTCGATGTGCTCGGTGGTGATTTCGAAATCCTCACGCATGGACGCGTGCGAGGCGGTGAAGATCCGCCCCGCTTCGACGAAGTCCGAATCACCTAGCGCTGCAACAATATCCATGACCCGGTTGTTCTCGGTCAGCACGTGCCGGGCACGACGGGCATCGACCGGGTCGCGCACCGCGGCCAGATCCGAGGGGTCGCGGTCCTGGACCGCACGCAGTGACGACGCCCCCAGGTCCGCGGCGGCCCGCTCGCACGACGCGCGTCGCGCCGCATACTGCCCTCCCGCGTGAGAGTGCCGGGCCCGCGAGTCGATCAGCAGCAGCGCAACACCGCAAGCGTCTGGGTCGAAGGCCACCGGCGCGACGGTGAGGTCGCGAAAGTCGATCAGCAGCGCCGTCGAAGGCTCACCAAACAGCGACGCCAGCTGGTCGAGCAAACCCGTTGGGGCGCCGACATATTCGTTTTCGGCGCGCTGGGCGAGTCGCGCCTGTTCCGGTGCGTCGATGCGAACACCGGCGGCCGACGTGATCGCGCCCAGCGCCGCGCATTCCAACGCCGCCGAGGAGGACAGGCCCGACCCCATCTCCACGTCGCTGGTGATCGACATCGCGCCGCCCGGCACCGGGTGACCGGCTTGCCGCAGCGCCCACACCACCCCGGCCACATACCCCGCCCACCCGGCCACGTCGCCGGGAGCGGTGCCCAGCGGAATGCGCACCGACCCCTCGGCGCGATCGCTGCCCACGGTGATCGCATCGCCGCCGTCGGGCGTGAACGTCACCACGGTGCGCTGCGGGAGCGCGATCGGCAGCGCGAATCCCAGGTTGTAGTCGGTGTGCTCGCCGAGCAGGTTGATCCGCCCAGGGGCGGCGTAGCGGACGCTCGATTCGGTCATCGGCCAAGCTCCCGCAGCGTTGCGGCCACACCTTCGGGCGTCACGTCGCTGATGAACGCGTCCATCGCCGATTCCGAGGCCGCCAAGTACTTGAGCTTTGTGGCGCTGCGCCGGATCGACATCAGCTCGACGTGGAAGTAGCCGTCGGCCTGGGCGTCGGTGGCGGCGAACTGGTGCAGCGCCGAAATATAAGGCAGCGGAGCAGAATACATGCCATCGAAGCGCCCCAGCACGTCGAGGTAGATCCGCGCGAATCCGTCCAATTCGTCGTCATCGAGTTCGATAAGGCTGTGCACCAACCTGTTTGGATAGATGTGCACCTCGACCGGCCAGCGCGCCGCGAACGGCACGAACGCCGTGAACAGCTCGGTGCGCGCGACCACGCGGCTGGCGTCGGCGACCTCGCGCGCCAGCAGGTCGGCAAAGAGGTTGCCGCCGTGCCGCATCCGGTGTTCGCGCGCCCGCTCCAGCATGGCGGCGGTTCGCGGCGTCAGGTAGGGGTAGCCGTAGATCTGACCGTGCGGATGGGTCAGCGTCACCCCGATCTCCTCGCCGCGGTTCTCGAAACAGAACACCTGCTCGATTCCCGGCGTGGCCATCAGCTCGGCGGTGCGATGCCGCCATGCGTCGATGACCAGCCGGGCATGGGCCGGTTCCAACCCCGTGAACGACCCGGCGTGGTCGCTGGAAAAGCAGATGACCTCGCAGTGGCCGTGCCCCGGAGCGCAGACGAAGCCGTCGTCGGCGGGCGTGGGAATCGCAGCGCCGGGGCCGGACAGGCTGGGGAATCGGTTCTCGAAGACGACGACGTCGTAGTCGGGGGCGGGCACCTCGCTGGTCAGCCCGGTCGGCCCCGGACACAGCGGGCACTGGTCGGGGGGCGGCTTGTAGGTGCGGTCGCCGCGCCGCGCCGCGATGATCACCCACTGCCCGGTCGAGCGGTCGTACCGCAGCTGCGACTGGTCGGGGTCACGCTCGGGCAGCGGCCTGCGGTCGGCCACCGGTGCCGGCCGGTGCCCGGGCAACGCGAAGAACAGCACGTCACGGCCATCGGCGAGCTTCGCCCGGGTCGGCGCTGTCACGACGTCGAAGACTAGCTTGGCCGCTGCGACGCGGTTCGGGTAACCATGGGGTGTCCAGCATACGAGGAGGCCACGCCATCACCGATCTCTACCAAAGAGCCCGCAACTGGTGGATCGGCTCCGATCCAGGTCTGCTGCGGCTGCGGATGGCGACCCGGACGACGGCCGCGCTGGCCTGCTCCCTGGCGATGCTTTATCTGCTCACCCGGGCGACGGGACAGCCGCTGACGGTCGCGTTGCTGGGCGTCGTCATCACCATGATCGCGGCCCGCTCCGTCAACGAGCCGGGCTCCCGCCAGCAGCGGATCACGATGGCGCTGCTGCCGCTGCCGACCGCGCTGGCCATCACCGCCGCCGCGCTGCTCGCGCCCCACCCGATCGCCGCCGACGTCGTCTTCGTGGTGGTCGTGTTCGCCGCGGTCTATGCCCGCCGGTACGGGCCCCGCGGCAGGGCGCTGGGCATGACCGCGTTCATGGCGTATTTCTTCACTTTGTATCTGCGAGCCCGCATTTCGGAGTTGCCCTGGATGATCGGGGCCGTCGCGGTGGGAACGGTGTGCACGTTTGTGATGAGCGCGTACCTGCTGCCCGATCGCCCAGAAGCCGTGCTGCGAGACACCGTGCGGGCCCTGCGGGCGCGCATGGCCATCGTGGTCGACACCACGGCCGAAATGGTGCGGACGGGGCGCGTTGACGAACGGCGACTCCGCCACATGCGGCTTCGCACCATCCGGCTCAACGAGACCGCCCTGATGGTGCAGGATCAGATCGAAGACAAAGCCGATCCCGGCGTGCTGTGGCCCGGCGTGACCGCTCAGCAACTGGCCCCCTGGCTGTTCGATGCCGAACTCGCGATCGAATGGGTCGCTACCAGCGGTCGACAATTGGCGACCCTCGTGTCGCACAACCCCACCGCGATACCCGCGGGCACCCGCGCCGAACTGGTCGCGGCGCTCAACGAGCTCGCATGGGCGATCCGCATTCCTGCACCCGGCGGGCTGCAACGGGCCGCGCAGCAGGCACAAGGGGTTCTCGATCAACAGTCACGACCCAGCCCGGCCGACGACCCCGGCAAAGCGGCCGTACGCCGACTGGCCCTGGCGATAATCAACGCGGCGAGCGCGACCGCCGATGTCAGGGCGATCGTCGAGCGCGTCGCCGGCGCCGGCGCGGGGCCGCCGCCATCCGAAGCCTCCGAAACCGACATGGCGTCCGAAACCGACATGCTCGACGAGAAACAAGACGGCGAGCTGCGACCGACGACCCGTCAGGCCATCCAGGTATCGGTCGCCGCGTCGCTGGCCATCGTCATCGGGGAGATGGTGTCGCCGGCGCGCTGGTATTGGGCGGTGATCGCGGCGTTCGTGATCTTCGCCGGCACCAACTCGTGGGGCGAAACACTGACCAAAGGTTGGCAGCGGTTGCTCGGCACCGTGCTCGGCGTGCCCTGCGGCGTCCTGGTGGCCACGCTGTTCGCCGGCAACAAGACGGCCTCGCTCGTCATGATTTTCGTGTGCCTGTTCTGCGCCTTTTACTTCATGAAGGTCACCTACAGCCTCATGACCTTCTGGATTACCACGATGCTGGCGTTGCTTTACGGACTGCTCGGCGAATTCTCGTTCGGCGTGCTGTTGCTTCGAATCGAAGAGACCGCGATCGGTGCCGTCATCGGCATTACCGTGGCAATCCTGGTGTTGCCGACCCACACCAGCACCGCGATCCGCGCCGACACCAAGGCCTTTCTGAGCAGCCTGTCCGCCGTGATCGAGATCTCCACGGCAACCATGTTCGGTCGCGAAGACACTGTCGGCCCGACCGAGCGGGCGCGCGAACTGGACCGAAGCCTGCAGCAGTTTCGGATCACGGCGAAGCCGCTGTTGGCGGGGGTCGCCGGCTTGGCCGGCCGGCGCAGCATTCGACGCGGACTGCGGCTGTTCACCGCCTGCGATCGTTACGGGCGAAGCCTGGCGCGTAACAGCGAGCGCTACCAAAGCGCCGCCGGGTCACCACAGCTCTGCGATGCCTTTGCCTCGGCCGCGGCGCAGGCCCGGCGCAACATCGATGCGCTGGTCGCCCGCATCGACGGCGACCACCACGCGACCGTCAACTCCGCGACCGACCAGCTCGACGACGCCGAGGCGTTGGCCCGCCACCAGGACGGCGAGAGCGAACCGCGGCTCGATACCCGACGCCTGCTGACCGCGGTGCACGCGCTTCGCCAGATCGAACGCTCGGTCGTCACCGCGGCCACCAATCTTGGCGCGCGCGACGACGCGAAGCTGGCGCGCCCGACCCCGAGCTGAAACGCCCAGATCGGTCACCCGCGGCGTTACCATCTGGTCATAGCCGCGCCACCGCACCTCCCACCCGGGTTCGACTTCACCGACCCCGACATCTACGCCCACCGGCTACCGGTGCAGGAGTTGGCGGAGCTGCGCGCAACGGCGCCGATTTGGTGGAATGAGCAGCCGCCCGATCAAGGCGGATTCGGCGACGGCGGCTACTGGGTGGTGACCAAGCACCGCGACGTCCGCGAGGTGTCGCTGCGCACCGACGTCTTCTCCTCAGCCGCGAAGTCGATCGTGCCGCGCTACGGGGAAGACGTGGCGGCAGGCCAGATCGAGGCGGGGCGGGCGTCGATGATCATGATGGACGATCCCGAACACAGCCGGCTGCGCAAGATCGTCTCGCGCGCCTTCACTCCGCGCGCCGTCGAGCGGCTGCGCGCCGACCTCGCCGGGCGTGCGCGGCGCATCGTCACCGAAGCCGTGGCGGCGGGGTCGGGCGACTTTGTCCGCCAGGTGGCCTGCGAATTGCCACTGCAGGCCATCGCCGGCCTGCTCGGGGTGCCGCAGGAGGACTACGACAAGCTGTTCGACTGGACCAACAACATGATCGGCGGCGACGACCCCGAGTTCGCCGACAATGACGCACTGACGTCGACAGGCGAATTGATTTGGTACGCAATGCAATTGGCGGCCCGCAAGCGCGAAGATCCGGGTGACGACATTGTCACGACGCTGGTCCGGGCCGACGCCGACGGCCAACGGCTGTCCGAGGCCGAGTTCGGCATGTTTGTGGTCACGCTGGCCGTCGCCGGCAACGAGACGACCCGCAACTCGATCACGCAGGGCATGATGGCCTTCACCGACCACCCGGATCAGTGGGAGCTGTTCAAGGCCGAGCGACCGAAGACGGCGGCCGACGAGATCATCCGGTGGGCCACCCCGATCACGTCGTTCCAGCGCGCCGCCAAGCACGACACCGAGCTCGGTGGTGTGCGGATCCGCAAGGGCCAGCGGGTGGTGCTGTTCTACCGCTCCGCCAATTTCGACGAAGAGGTCTTCGACGACCCGTACGGCTTCAACATCGCGCGCAGCCCCAACCCGCACGTCGGATTCGGCGGCACCGGGGCGCATTACTGCATCGGCGCCAACCTGGCGCGCATGACGATCGACCTGATGTTCAACGCGATCGCCGACCAGATGCCCGACCTGAGGACCGCGGGAGATCCCGAGCGACTGCGGTCATCCTTCATCAACGGCATCAAGCACTGGCAGGTCGACTATCACGGCGGCCGCCGCCCCGTATGAGGATCGCCATCAGCGGCGCCGGCGTTGCCGGAGCGGCGCTGGCCCACTGGCTGCATCGCACCGGCCACACTCCGATGGTGATCGAAAAGGCGCTGAAATTCCGCGCCGGCGGCTACATGATCGACTTCTGGGGCGTCGGCTACCAAGTGGCCAAACGCATGGGCATCGAGGACTCTATCCGCGCCGCCGGTTACCAGATTGAATGGCTACGCTCGGTCGGCTCCGGCGGCGAGGTCAAAGCCGACGTCGATGTCAACGTCTTTCGCCGCATGATCGGCGACGACTTCACCAGCCTGCCCCGCGGCGACCTGGCCGCCGCCATCTACACAACCATCGAAGACAAGGTCGAAACGATCTTCGGCGACAGCATCGCCACCGTCGACGAGCACGGTGACGGTGTCCGGCTCACCTTCGATCGAGGTGCGCCCCGCGATTTCGACCTAGTGATCGGCGCCGACGGACTGCACTCGAACGTGCGTCATCTCGTCTTCGGGCCAGAGCAGGATTTCGAGCACTACCTCGGTTGCAAGGTCGCGGCATGCGTAGTCGACGGCTACCGGCCGCGCGACGACCTGGTCTACGTCACCTACGGCACTCCGGGCCGCCAGATCGCACGCTGCGCGCTGCGCGGCGACCGCACGATGTTCTTGTTCATTTTCCGCGCCGAACACGATAGCACTGGGATGGCGCCAAAAGACCAGTTGCGCAACCAATTTGCCGATGCCGGCTGGGAATCCCGAGATATGCTCGCCGCACTCGACGACGTCGAGGACCTGTACTTCGACGTCGTCAGCCAGATCCGCATGGACCACTGGTCGCGCGAGCGGGTGCTGCTGATCGGCGATGCGGCCGGGTGCATTTCGTTGCTTGGCGGTGAGGGCACCGGTCTGGCGATCACCGAGGCGTACGTGCTGGCCGGCGAGCTTATGCGCGCCGGCACCGACTACCGACGCGCCTTCGATGCCTACGAGGCGCGCCTACGTCCCTTCATCAAGGCCAAGCAAGCCGGTGCGGTGCGCTACATTCCGTTCTTCGCGACGAAGACCCGGCTCGGCCTGTGGTTCCGCAACGTGGCCTTGCGCACGATGAACTTCGGGCCCCTGGCAACACTTTTCGCGGGTAGTGTGCGCGACGACTTCGAGCTGGCGGACTACGGCATATAGCTAACCGGTGCTCGGCGCCGGCATCGCCGCCCGCGATAGCGCGGGCCCCGTTGGACGCGCCGATCCGCGCAACAACTAACGCCTGGATGCGCCGCCTGAGGCTATACGCTTCTATATTTATGTATGGTCGCGCGAGCCGGCTTGTTAGGTGTGCGATTCCCTGCCGCCGTTGGGCAATGACCGTGAAAACTAAGGCACTGGCCGCCTAGTGAGGTAGGACCGCAGCGTGATATTCGCCCGGCGATATCGTTGACAGGCGCCAGCTATGGCCATACATTGTTTCAAAGTCGTCTGCGAGCCACGAGGAGCCCCGCATGACCGTGGGTGCCACTGCCGCAAGCGTTTTCGACGCCGACCTGCCGACGCTCGCCTACGACGCCGAGGAGACTCCCGCCGAGGTTATCCCTCGCCTGCAAGCCGCACAACGGCAGGCCCCCATCGCGCTGGGACCGCACGGTCCCGAAGTGCTCTCCTACCGCCTGGTCCGATCCGTTCTTCGTGATGCCCGATTCCAGATCCCGCCGGGCCTGAATCTCCTTGTCCAGGGCATCACCTCGGGACCGTTATGGGACAAGGTGACCAACAGCCTGCTGTGCCTGGAAGGGGACGCCCATCACCGGCTTCGCAGCCTGACCTCCAAGGCATTCACCCCCCGGGCAACCCTGCGCCTGCACGACACGATGGTCGACGTGATGAACGAGCTGGTCGATCGGGTCGCCGACGCGGGCCACTGCGACGTCGTCGCCGACCTCGCGCGCCCCTACCCCGTCCCGATCATCTGCGCGCTACTCGGCGCGCCCCGCGAGGATTGGCAACAGTTTTCGTCGTGGGCCGACGACGTGTTCAGGGCCTTCAGCTTCACCGTCGACCTCCGCCAGATCGAGCCCGTCGTCATGCGCGCGTGGCGCCAGCTCGACGACTACGTCGACGACAACGGCACCTGCCCCCTGGCTCACTAGAGCGCACAGCACCGCCAGCAGATCCGGTGGCTCCATGGCACCCACGTCGGTCAACCATGAGGACGGCGTAGACGGCGGTGCATAGGCTGACGACCGTGTGGCAGCATTCGATACGACCGAGCCGCTCGGGGCCCAACTGGCTCACCCACAACATTCGGGTGCTCTCAGCAGTCTCGTTCCTGCAGGACACCGCCAGTGAACTGTTGTATCCGCTGCTGCCGATCTACCTCACAGCCGTGCTGGGTGCGCCGCCGTCCGTGGTGGGAGCCGTCGAGGGCGCGGCCGAGGGTGCGGCCTCGCTCACAAGACTCGCGGCTGGCCCGCTGGGCGATAGGTTTGCGCGACGCCCACTGATCGCAGCCGGTTACGGCATGGCGGCGCTCGGGAAGGTGATCGTAGCGGTGGCCGGGGCATGGCCGGGTGTGCTTGCGGGTCGCGTCGTCGATCGGCTCGGCAAGGGCATCCGCGGCGCACCGCGGGACGCGCTGCTGGTCGACCAGGTGGACGAGGCGCTGCGCGGCCGGGTGTTCGGCTTCCACCGCGCGATGGACACCTTGGGCGCCGTCGCCGGTCCGCTGCCGGGGCTGGTGGGCTACGAGCTGCTCGACCACCAGATCGCGCCGCTGCTGTACGTCGCGATCGTGCCCGCCGTCCTCAGCGTGGCACTCGTCTTTCTCGTGCAGGAGCGCACCCGTGCCGTCCCGCGAGCGCAGCGGCAGTCCATGTGGGCCGGTGTGCGCACATTGCCGCGACCGTACTGGCGGGTGATCGCCCTCCTCATGGGCTTCAGTCTGGTGAACTTCCCCGACGCCCTGTTATTGTTGCGGCTCAACGAGATTGGTTTCTCGGTGGTGCAGGTGATTCTGGCCTATGTCGGATACAACGCGGTGTACGCCCTGGCCAGCTACCCGGCCGGAGCGCTCGCCGACCGCGTCGGCAGACCGGCTTTATTCGGCTTCGGTCTGACCTTCTTCGCAATCGGCTATATCGGGCTGGGACTGACCACCGACATTGTGATGGCATGGCTGCTGATCTGTGCTTACGGGCTGTTCACCGGGTGCACCGACGGCGTCGGGAAGGCCTGGATCTCGGGGCTTGTCGGCCAGGAACATCAGGCCGGCGCGCAGGGCGTTTTCCAGGGCGGCACCGGCCTGGCGGTACTGGTGGCGGGGTTGTGGGCGGGCTTCCTGTGGGGTTCGGATGGCCAACTGCCACTGCTCATTTCGGGAACCATCGGCGGTGGGTTCGCGGTCGCGCTGATCGGCGGCCGGCTGGTCCAGGGTATGAGACACGGGTAGACGTCTAGCCGCCGCGCGGACAGCCACCCCTGCCAACATGCCGGCGCGCCCGTGCATGAGGCCTGCCCGGGCCCTGGCGGCGATTCGGGCATTTGGGCGCTGCAACAGGGGCCCAAGTGCCCTGTCGGTCGATCGCGTGCCGGCGGAACGTGGACGGCGCGAGCGCGGACCTTGGGAGGAACAATGGAATCCACCGGCTTGTTCATCAACCTGCACAAGGCGCTGGTCATCCCGGTGACGGTGGCGGCAATGCTGATCTTCGGCAATTTCTCGACCATGATGTGGCTATACCTGGCGATGCACGGCACGTACGCGATCCTGTGGCTGATCAAGGGCCGCACCTACCCCGATCGTCGTTTCGCCGAGCAGGTGCCGATCTGGATCGGGATCCTGTTCGTGTTCCTGCCGCTGGCCGGGTACTACGCCGCCCCGATCCTTTTGGCCTGGCTGCACCCGAACGTGCCCGGCTGGGCCGTCGGGCTCGGCGTGTCGATCTTCACGTTCGGGATCTTCCTGCACTACGTGGCCGACGCGCAGAAGTACTACACCCTGCAGCTGCGTCCCGGTCTGATCGACACCGGCCTGTTCGCCCGCACCCGCAACCCGAACTACCTCGGCGAGATCATGACCTACATGGGCTTCGCGATCATCTCCTGGCATTGGATCCCGTTCGTCGTCAACTTCGCATGGATCTTCGGGTTCTTCGTCCGCAACATGATCAAGAAGGACCGCTCCATGTCGCGGCATCCCGGCTTCGCCGCCTACAAGGCCCGCACCGGCCTCCTGCTCCCTCGGCTGCTATCCGTCCGCTCACACAGCACCGAGGAGAATTTCGTCGCGCCGTCGTAGAGTCGCGATGGTGATATAGCGAGCACGGCTGTGGGTATGGGATCACGATCGAACACGTTGCGGCGCCCGTTTGCGGACCGCGTAGAGGTGAGGGCACCCGGCTTGGCCGCGCTCATCGTAATGGCCATGGCCCGACTTCCCGTCCCAATCCGGAGGCGCGTGCTGCGGGCGGCGTTCGCGCGTGCCCGCGACGCATTCAATCGCGGTGACTTGGAAGTTGTGTTCGGCCTGTTCGCCGAAGACGTTGAGTACGGGCCGCCGCCCCCGCTCTATCGGGGAGACCTTATGCGGGGCCGCGTCGCCGTGGTCAACTTTTGGCATGGGGTCTCCGATCGTTACGATGAGAACACGATCGAGAACTTGTCCTTAGACGAGGTGACGCCAGGGTCGTTCGTGCGCCGTGCGCGCCTATACCACCAGATAAGCGCGACCGGCGCATCGCTCGACTACATGGTCGTGCAGACCACCCACCTGAAAGCCGGTCGTGTGGTGCGACAAGTCAACGTTCTGGACGAACATCAGGCCGGGAACAACAGGTAGTGCCACTTTCGCTTGAAATTGCGGGGTGCCGGGGTGACTACGTGCTAGGGCGTTGTGGCCATGGCTTGGGTTGGGTGTACGCTCTGGCCGCCATCATAGGCGTTGTCCCCCTTGCATTTTCATGCTGGCTCTAGCCGCCAGCATCCCAGTCATCATGGCTCCGGTGAAGCCTCCGGTCCCGCCGTAGCTCGACGCCAGCCACAACCCTGGGACGGTCGTCGCCACGCCCCTCTCGGAGCCGAGAGTCGGCCGGCCCTTGGGTGGATCCGGCGCAAAACCGTAGATCGCCCCGTCGGCGTTATTCAGGTAGCGGCGCAACGTCGCGGCGGTCGCCATTTCCCGCTGCACGACCGCTGCGGCGAAACCGGGAAAGGATCGGTCGATTCCGGCCACGATCGCGTCGAGCCACCCGTCGCGCTTGGACCGGTAAGCCTCGGGATCGCGGCCATCCCAGTTCGTCACGCGATCGATGCCGACGACGGAGACCAGATGCAGCCCACCAGGATTCAGCCCGCTATCGATGGCGCTATAGTCGACCAAACCCACCGTCGGCATGCGGTCCCCGGGGAGATCAGCCAGAACATCCGCGCAGCGCGCATAGTCCGAAAGAGCGTTGACCCACTCCGGTATCAGCACCGTGGAGTATTGGGTGACGCCTAGCTCCCGGGGTGGGCGGCTTAGCCCCAGCGCGATCGAGAAAAGTGACGTCGACGGACGCCGCCCCTGGTAGTGGGCCGCGAACGCCGGCCGGGCCTGCGACGGTAGCGTCTCGGCGAGCACGGCCGGGGCGGCGTTGCCGAAAACGACCGGAGCGCGGTCCACAACGCGGTCACCGCCGTCCGCGCCGGTGTGGGCGACACCCGCGGCGCGGCCTTCGTCGTCGAGGATGATCTCGCTCACCGTGCGGCCTGAGCGCGCGACCCCGCCTTCCGCCTCAACCACCCCCACCAGGCTTCGGCTCAGCGCACCCGAGCCGCCCCGGATGTAGGTGCCGCCGCTCGCGAGATAGCCCCCCTGCGCGACCGCATAAAACAGCCACCAGAGCCGCTGGGGATCGTCGGCGTAGTAGGCGAGGTTCGCCGCGAGCGCGAGTTTCGGCCCTTCGTCCTCGCCGAACAGGTGGTAGAACACCTCTGCGAGGCTGCGTCGCATGTCGCGCGCCAACGGCCACAGCTTCAACGGCAGCACCGGCGCGTGCAGGAACCACCACAGGCTGTCGTGTTGCTCGCCTACCACCGACATCGCCTCCCGGACAGCCCGCAGTGAGTCAAAGCACCGGCGGACGGCTGATCGATGGCGTGGGAATCGATCAACCAATGCCGCCTCGGCCGCGTCGAAGCCGTGCGGCAGGACGAACGGCGGATCGAACAGCCGCCCGCGCACCTCGTAGAACGCGCCCACCGGCACGAACTCGAGGTCATCGAGGATGCCCAGCGCCCGCAAGATGCGAGCCTTGGGGTCAAGAGGATCACCGGGGTCGACCGTCTCGTGCAACGAGGCTTCAATGGTCAGCCGTCCATGCCGGTAGGTCGTCGCCGCCCCACCGAACTCGGCGTTGCGCTCGAGAACCAGCACGCGGTGCCCGGCCCTCGCGTACAGCGCGGCCGCCGTCAGCCCGCCAAGGCCTGATCCGATCGTGATGGCATCGTAGGTGTCGGTCATGGTGTATATCCTTCGCCGGCCATTCATTTCGCAAGCCCGAACCGTCGAGATCCAACAGACGATAGCCGGTGCATCAGTGGGCCGCGGCACCGCAATACATATTTGAATTTATGTATGGCGGTTAGGGTGAGCGCTTCCTGTCCGCGCAATCGTGCACTTACCCGGGAATGCGCTAGGCAGTGCGCTCTACCGCTGTCTGAAGGTTCGAGTTTGGCAATCGGTAGCGTTGACAGACGTGGCGCAATGGCCATACATTATGTAAACGTTGTCGCGAGCTGAACCCTCGCGGAAGCGAACTGTATCAGGCGGGCGGGTGAGGCGATTGAGTCTGAACGTTCGGCGGACCGCCTTCCAATCTTTTGCCCAGCACTAGGTACACCCGTGGTGTGGTTAACCCGAGGAGACCATCATGATCGTAGGTGCCACTGCCGCAAGCGTTTTCGACGCCGACCTGCCGACGCTCGCCTACGACGCCGAGGAGACTCCCGCCGAGGTCTATCCCCGCCTGCAAGCCGCACAACGGCAGGCCCCCATCGCGCTGGGACCGCACGGTCCCGAAGTGCTCTCCTACCGCCTGGTCCGATCCGTTCTTCGTGATGCCCGATTCCAGATCCCGCCGGGCCTGAATCTCCTTGTCCAGGGCATCACCTCGGGACCGTTATGGGACAAGGTGACCAACAGCCTGCTGTGCCTGGAAGGGGACGCCCATCACCGGCTTCGCAGCCTGACCTCCAAGGCATTCACCCCCCGGGCAACCCTGCGCCTGCACGACACGATGGTCGACGTGATGAACGAGCTGGTCGATCGGGTCGCCGACGCGGGCCACTGCGACGTCGTCGCCGACCTCGCGCGCCCCTACCCCGTCCCGATCATCTGCGCGCTACTCGGCGCGCCCCGCGAGGATTGGCAACAGTTTTCGTCGTGGGCCGACGACGTGTTCAGGGCCTTCAGCTTCACCGTCGACCTCCGCCAGATCGAGCCCGTCGTCATGCGCGCGTGGCGCCAGCTCGACGACTACGTCGACGACATGGTCGCCCGGCGCCGGCACAGCCTGACCGACGACCTGCTTTCCGACCTGATCCGCGCCGAGGATGACGGCGATCGCCTCAGTGCCGCCGAGCTGCGCATGCTCGCCGGAGGCCTGCTGCTGGCCGGGACGGACACCACCCGGAACCAAGTGGCGGCCTCGGTGCAGGTGCTGTGCGAGCACCCCGAGCAGTGGCGGCTGCTCCGGCAGCGACCCGAGCTGGCGATGCGCGCGGTCGAGGAAACCATGCGTCACTCGCCGATCGCGTGCGGGACCCTTCGCCTGGTGGCCGAGGATGCCGAGCTCGACGGCTACCTCTTCCCCGCCGGCACGATGGTGCTGGTGAATACCCTTGCAGCCAACCGGGATCCGGCGGTTTACGACGATCCGGACCGCGTGGACATCACCCGCGAGGACGCGCCGGCGATATTGACCTTCGGCGGCGGCGCGCACTACTGCCTGGGCGCCAACTTGGCCAGGCGCGAGATTGCCGAAGCCCTCAACGTGCTCACCCAAAGATTGCCGAACGCCCGGACTTGCGGACCGGCGCCATGGAAGCCGATGGTGACCCTGAGCGGGCCGACGACTTTGCCCATCGAGTTCGAGGCGGCCCGATAGCCAACGACGGGCCGCGCGCGTCCGGTCGTCAATGATGAAAGAGCGCAAGACATCTGATGGTGCGGTGCTCGTCTCACCGGATAACTTCACCAGGGCCGAAAGCGACCTGTATTTCGCCAAGGTCGGCAAAGACGGCGGGTTCGGCAAATTCATGCACATCCGTGAGCTCACGCCGTTGGACAAGCAGCTGGTGGTGCGCTCAAATCGCGACACGCTGTATTCGGCGGGCATCTTCGACCTCGACGCCGGACCGGTCACGGTATCGCTGCCGGATCCCGGCGCCCGATTCCTGTCGATGCAGGTGATCACCGAGGACCATTACGTGCCCGATGTGTTCTACGGGCGGGGCACACACACCCTTACCCGCGAAGACATCGGCACGCGGTATGTCATGGCGGCCATTCGCACCCTGGTGGATCCCAACGACGATGCCGATCTCGAGAAGGTTCATGCGCTGCAGGATGCGGTCGCGGCGCGGCAGGACGACATCGGCAGTTTCGACATCCCGAAGTGGGACCCGTTGAGCCAGAAGGCCGTCCGCGACGCGCTCGTTCAACTGGGGGCTACCGTGCCCGACTCCACGGGGATGTTCGGCGCCAAGGAGGACACCGACCCGGTGCGACGGTTGATCGGCTCGGCGGTGGCGTGGGGCGGCAATCCGGAAAAAGACGCCATCTATTTCAACGTGAATCCGGCCCAGAATGACGGCGCCACTACCTATCGGCTCACGGTGGACCGGGTGCCGGTCGACGGATTCTGGTCCGTCACCGTCTATAACAAAGACGGCTACTTCACACCGAACCCGCAAAACGCGTATTCGCTCAACAACATCACCGCCCAACCCGATGCCGACGGCGCGATCACCAATGCGTTCGGCGGCTGCGACGGCGCGACAGCAAACTGCTTGCCGATCACCCCAGGATGGAACTACCTGGTCCGGCTGTACCGGCCGCACGAGACGATCCTGCGCGGCGAGTGGGCGTTCCCCGAGGCCCAACCCGCGACGCAGCCGGTGTCACGAAGACCGCCACGAGTCGCGGTTGCAGCTAACCGGCTCTACCCTCGATGGTTAACGGGTCTCTACGGGGGATTTGCTGATGAGTTTGGTTGAAGGGCTTGAGGGGCGACTGCTTGAAGGACTAAGTGCGCCCAATCGCAGAATTGCCCTCTGCGTGTCGGCGGCCGGTCTGGTCATCGCCTCGGGCGCCGCGTGCTCGGACACCGCGCCCCCACCCGCGGCGACAACCACGATGTCGACGGCGACGTCGTCAACCGTCAGCAACGGTGCCGTTGCCTCGCCGGCTTCGGTAACGGGCCCCTTGGAGAAAGACTGGAAGAGCTACGGCGGAACGGCCTATTTCGGTTGTCCCGAAAAGTTCGTGACCAGCAAATCGGTGCTCGAGGATATCCGGCCCAAAATATTTGATACGAAATCGGGCCAATATAGGGCGCCGGCCATTCCCACGGCTCCCGCGGGCGAGAATCTCACCGGTGGCATCTGCGCGCTGTCCGGAACGGTCGACGACTTGAAGGTCGTCTACCTGATAACCACCGTCAAGCCGGTGCAGGCCGCGGCACCCCAGGTCGCCAAGACGACCGCATACGCGTTCGATGTCGCGTCGGGCCGGCAGCTGGCGACAAAGGAGCTGCAGCCGCCGACCCCGGATTTGAAATTGACCGCGGCGAACGAATGGGGCTTGGCCGCGACCGCATCCGGCGTGGCGTGGGTCAACGCCTTCACGGATGGGCGCACGCCGTCGCCGCCCCGGACGGTGCTCCTTTCCACGACCGACCTGTCGATGAGGTGGAACGACCCGCAACCGGGCCGGGTGTGGCAGGACGTCCTGTCGTTCCAGCGGAACACCGAGCCCGGTAAGACGTCGGGAGCCGAGCTGCGCCGGCCCACCGGCGAGGCGGTATATCAGGACAACGACGTACGAACCGTCGACGCCGAGTTATCCGACGGGCCCGACAGGCTGGTCAAGGTCACCCACTGGGATTCGTACAACCCGCCGACCGTGTCGACAATGTTCGTGGACCTCAACTCCAAATCCCCCATCAAGGTCGGCGATTCGGACAGGATTTCCGGCGGCGGATTGGCCGCGACATTGTCCGACGGCAAGTTGTTCGTCGACGGTCGCGATTCGGATAATTCCCAGTTCGGATTCGGGGTGTGGAACCTGCGCACCCAGCACTGGGATTTGCTGAAGACTCGCGATGAGGCGAAGAAACTCTCGATTTCCAAGCTGGCGTTCTTTTCCGACCACCTCTACGTCACCAACGCCGGCGGCACATTTTCGGTGATCGCCCTGCCCGCCACCGACCAGGTCTCGTCAAACTGGTCGGTCCGGCCGTTCGGGCGGATATCCGGCTGGACGCTGGTCTGCCGCGGCGCGGCGTCCGCGAGCGGGGAATGTAAGGAAATCGTTCTGGTGCAAGACCAGGACGGCCACTACCCCGGCCCCTGGTTCTAACAGCATGCTGACGCTGTGGACGCTGACGTCATCGGCGGCGTCCACAGCGCCCGCGGTCACCTCTCTGCTGACGTAAACCGTCAGCAGTGAAGGAACGGGATACAGGCTGGCGTAACAACACCGACGCTAGGCAGAAGAGATTGGGCAGACCTTTCGTAAGCCTAAGTATCAGCTGAGGGCTTGCGGGACCATGTAGAGCCCGAAGGCCATGACCACCAGACACAGGGCGCGGGTGATGTGTTTGTGCAGTCCGCGCATCCGCCATTCTTCGGGCAGCGCCCGAGCTTCCAGCGCCAGCAGCAGGCCCAGCACGATGGGTAGCAGCAGGGCGTTCATCACTTCGACGTCGACGGCCAGGTTGACCAGGTCGACGCTGCTCAGAACGAGCACGGCGCCGACGACGTGGGCCAGCGAATAAGTGAGGTAGAACTTGGCGGTGGCGCGGTTGGGGCGCTCGTTGAGGGTATGTCGCCAGCCGAAGACCTCCGAGAGACCCCAGGCGCCGGCCAGCGACGCGACGATCGCGGCGACCAGCGCCGCGCCGAGCATCCCCAGCCCAAAGAGGACGGTCCCGCCGAGGCGGCCCAAATACGGGGTCAGCGCGTGCGAGATGTCGCCGACGGTGTGCAGCGCCGCGTCGCCATTGTGCGTCCCGATCGTCGCCCCGACGGTGATGACCACCGAGATCATGATCAGCTGGGTCAGCACCGCGCCGACGGCGGTGTCGGAACGAGCCTGGCGGATCGTGGCGACCGACAGGTGCTTATCCACCACCGCGCCCTGCTGATAGAAGATCATCCAGGGCATGATCACCGCGCCGACGTTGGCGGCGACCAGCAGCAGATAGGACGGGTTGCCCAGCGGCATTGACGATAGGGCCTGAACAATCGCGCCCAGCTGCGGCCGGGACATGATCATGGCCACCAGAAACGCCAGTTCGGCCGCGCCGAGGGTAAGGCCGATGCGTTCCACCCGCTGGTAGCTGCCGGTCAAAGCCAGCGCCAGGAGCGCGGTGGTCGCGATCGGTATGCTCACCCAGCGCGAGACGCCGAAAAGTTCACCCACCCCGGAGACTCCGGCGAACTCGGTGAGCAACGCGCCGATCGACGAGGCGAACAAGGTGAATGCCGAAACCCACGCCCAGCCACGGCCGAAGCGTTCGCGGATCAGCGCCCCGTGTCCCCGTTTGGTGACGATGCCCAGCCGCACGGTCATTTCCTGGACGACATAGAGGATGGGCATCAATATCAGTTGCGGCAGCACCATCCGGTAGCCCCACTGGTCGCCCGACTGGGCCGCGGTGATCAGCGAGCCGGCGTCGGTGTCGGCCAGCATCACGACAAGGCCCGGACCCCACGCCGCCAACATGCCCCACCGCAGCCACCGGCCACGGCGCCGCACCGGTTCGGGCGGTCGACCGTCGGATTCGTCTGCTACCGGCGTGGTCGTATCGGTCACGCGTGGATAGTAACTAAGGGTTGCCTAAATTGGCGCGGTGATTTCGCTTCGGAAAGTGCCATTCTCAGAAATGCGTATCCATTCTCGAAAATGCGATGGTGCTTCTCAAATGCCGAGAGTACGTTACCCAGGTATGCACACGGTCCGTAGCTTCTGCCGCATCTGCACCTCCGTGTGCGGCATTCTCGTCGATGTCGAAGGGGACGAGGTGATCCGCGTCCGCGGCGATCAGGAGCACCCGTTTTCGAAGGGTTACACCTGCCCGAAGGGCCGTGCGCTACCGCTTTTGCACCACCACCCGGACCGCCTGGAAAGGCCGCGGATGCGGGTCGACGGCCAGCTGCAGGACACCACGTGGGAGGCCTGCCTCGAGGACCTGAGCACACGGCTCAAGGACATCATCGACCGGCACGGGCCCGAGTCGGTCGGCTTCTATTTCAGCACCATGGAGAGCGCCGGGTTCCGGATGGCCGAAGCCCTGCATGCGGCGATCGGCACCCCGGCGAAGTTCAGCCCGCTCACCATTGACGGCACCGCCAAGCCGTTGATCTCGGATCTGGTGGGTGGATTCATGGGGCTGTCCGGCCGAACGGACTTGGACAACACCGACTTTCTGATGCTCGTCGGGGTCAATCCGGTGGTCTCACACGGCCATGCGATCTCAATGCCCAACCCAACGGGCACCGTGCGCGACATCGCCAAGCGTGGGCAGGTGTGGGTCATCGACCCGCGGCGCACCGAGACCGCCCGGCTGGCCACCGGCCATCTGGCACCGCGCCCCAGCACCGACCACGCGGTGCTGGCTTATCTGGTTCGCGAGATCCTGCGTGACGGCATGAAGACCGATGTTCCGGTGCAGGGCGTCGACGCGCTGGCGGCTGCGGTCGAGCCGTTCACTCTGCAGCACGCCGCCACGCTCGCTGATGTGCCAGAAGCCGAGCTGACGCGGCTGTGCGCGGCAGTGCGCGGCGCGAAGTGCGTCGCGATCGAAACCGGGACGGGCGTCACCATGACCGCCGACCGGGCCAATGTGACCCAGTGGCTCGCGTGGGTGCTGATGATCCTTACCGGCGCGATGAACCGCCCCGGCGGGACCTGGTTCCATCCCGGATTCGCCTATCAACTCGAAGTTTTCGGTGATCTGTTGCCGATCACGCCAATCGAGGGATCTTTTGGCCCCGGCCCACGCAGCCGCCCGGAGGCGCAGGCGTTCATCAACGAGTGGCCCTGCGCCGTGCTGCCCGACGAAATCGCCGCCGGCAACATCCGCGCGCTGATCAACGTGGGCGGCAGCCTGGTTACGTGTATGCCCGAGACGGGGAAGTTGATCCCGGCCCTGCAGAACCTCGAAGTTTTCGCCACCACCGAGATCATCAACAACGAGACGACGGAGCTGGCCACCCACGTCCTGCCGACCAAGGATCCGTTGGAACGACCGGATATCACCATTCACGACGTCCTGAGTGCGCGGGTGTCCGTGCAGTACAGCCCGGCCGTCGTCGAACCCGTCGGCGATCGGCGATCAATGTGGTGGGTGTTCGCGGAACTCGGCCGGCGGCTCGGCTACGACCTCGGCACCCTCGGGGACCCCGACAGCAGCACCGACGACGACGTGCTCGCCGTTCTGCTGGCCGGCGCCCGGACCAAATACGACGAAGTGGCGGCCAAGGGTTGGGCCGAGGCCCCGCCGGAGCTACCCGCGGTGTGGGTCGATGAGCACATTGCGCGGATGGGCGGCTGGCGGCTGGCGCCGCCGCTGCTCGTCGATCAGCTCGCGGCCCTTGAGCCGCCCGCGCCACTGGTGTTTGTGCCGCGCCGGCAACGGAAGAAGCTGAATGGGCAGCTCGATTTCATGGGTGAGCGCGCCGACATCCTCATCCATCCCGATGACGGCGCCGCCGCCGGCGTCGTGGACGGCCAACCGGTGACCGTCCGCAGCGCCAACGGAGAGCTGACCGGCATCGCCAAGGTCGACGGTTCGATGCGGCGTGGCGCGGTGTCGATTCCGCACGGTCACCACGAGGCCAACGTCAATCGCCTGACCAACAAGGACGACATCGACGTCGTGACCGGGATGGTGCGCTATTCGGGCATACCCGTCAGCCTGCACCCGGCCTGACTCAGGCCGACGCGGATTCGACGGTCGCGATCTCGCTGAGACCGCTGATCGTCAGGATCCGAATCAGGAAGGGGTGCACGATGAGGTGCAGACGGTCAATCTCGTTGGCCTGCTTGAAAAGCACATTGATGCCCGCGCTGTCCAGGTACTTGACCGCGCTGAGATCGACGATAATCGGCGTGCGAGCACCCGCACTGGCGGTGGTGAGCGCCTCGGCGAAAACGTCGATGTTGCTCATGTCGATCTCGCCCGTCACCGTCACCCGCGGCGTGCCGTCGGCGCCGTGGTGGGTGTTCAGCGTGAGCGGTGTGGCCATTACGTGATCCTTGCGTACATGTGAACTGTAGTGCCGGCATTGTTGGAGTGAATGGTCAGGTTCTCCATCAAGACCCGCATGAGGTACATGCCGCGGCCGCGATTGGCGTCACCGGCCTTGCGCGGCGTCCTCCAACTCCCGGTGTCGGTGACGATCACGTGCAGCCGGTCGACGCCGGCGATGGCACGCAGCGAGACGGTGCCCTCGGGTCGGTCGCGGTGGCCGTGTTCGATCGCGTTGGCGACCGCTTCGCCGGCGGCTATGAGCACGTCCTGGATCTGATCCTGATCGACGCCCGCCCGGGTCAGCCAGCCACGCAGGGCGGCCCGGCTGGGGGCCAGATGGTCGGCGTCGGCGGCGAAATCCATCGCCAGCGGAGCGGGCTGCCGGTACAGCAGCATGGCCACATCGTCCGGGTAGCCGCCGGCGGGCTCGAGCCGGAACATCAGGTGGTCCGCCAGATCGTCGAGCGCCTGCGAACGGCCATCTTGAACGACGTCGGCCGCCCGGGACATGCCACGATCGATCGAAATGCCGCGCCGTTCGACCAGACCGTCGGTGTAGAGCAAGAGCGTCGCGCGCGCGGGCATCGTGACGCGCGCTTCGGTCCGGGACCAGTCCGGCCGGATCGCCAACGGCAGCCCGTGCCCGCCTTCCAGCATCGCGGCGGCGCCGTCGGCGCCCACCATGATGGCCGGCGGATGGCCCGCGCTGGAGTACACCAGCTCACCGGTTTCGAGGGTCAGCACCGCGCAGAACGCGGTGGTGCAGTCGGCGCCGGGCAGGCGTGAGGCAAAGCGGTCCAGCCCGGCGAGCACGGCGCTGGGGCTGGACTGTTCGAGCAGCAACGCACGGCAGGCGCTGCGAAGCTGACCCATCACGGTGGCGGCGGCCAAGCCGTGTCCGACACAGTCCCCCACGATCAGCGCGACGCGACCCTCGTCGAGCTCGACGACGTCATACCAATCGCCGCCGACCTGTAACGGGCGACTGGCGGGGTGATACCGCACCACAAAGCCCTCGGGCAGCGTCGCCGGGCCAAGCATCGCGTGCTGCAGCGCCAACGCCGTTTCACGTTGCTCATCCAATTGGCTGACGCGATGCAGGCCCTGACCGAGGCGTCCGGCCAGCACCGTGAGCAGCGTCTGGTCCTCCGCGCTGAACGGTCGTTGCTCGGACAACTCCACCCAGATGACCAGCACTCCGCGCGGATGCTGCAACGCGATGCCCGCCACCCCCGTTTCCTCCGTGATGGCGGTCAGCAGGTCAGCGTCACGCAACGACTCGATCAGCTGCCGCCGGCGCGCCGGCAGCTCCGCCCACTCGACGGCGTCACCCGCGCACACCACGTCCGGCCCGACGGAATCCCCGCCGCCGCTGCCCGGAAACGTCACCGCAAGAACGCGCCGGGCTTCCCACACCCGGCGCAGCTCCTCGACGGCACCGCGCAGCGCCTCATCCGGCGTATCGGCTTGAGCCAGCTGCTGATTGAGCGCGGCCAGCGCGGTCTGACGTTGCACCAAGTAATGCTCGGCCGTGACGTCGCGGAAGGTGCCGACCATCACCTGGCGCCCGGTGTCGGGCTCGGCGGCGCGATTGATGGTGGCACTCACCCACAGGCGGTGTCCGTCGCGGTGTGTGACGGGAACGGTGTACACGCCGCGACGGTGTCCAAGTAATCCCCCGAATGCCTCGGCGGCCTGGCGGTGGGCTTCCGGATCGACGACGGCGTCGGGCCACCACGGGTGGACGGTTTCATAGGGAAGTCCGTCTGTGCCGTAGCCGAGGATGTCGGTGAACGCGGTGTTGATTTCGACGACCGCACCGCGCTCGTCGCACACGAAGAACGCTTCCTGCAGCGAGTCCACCAAAGCGGTGCGCCAGCGGACCTGATGGTTGCGCAGCCTCGCCAGCTCGATGTTGGTCCGCACCCGGGCGAGCAGCTCCGCGGCGGCGAACGGTTTGACGAGGTAGTCGTCGGCGCCGGCCAGCAGGCCTTCGATGGAGGCTTCCTGCTCGGCGCGCGCGGACAGCAGCAGCACGGGTAGGGCGGCGGTTCGCGGGTCCCGCCGCAACGCGGTGAGCAGTTGCAGGCCGTCCAGCCCGGGCATCATGACGTCGCTGATGACGAGGTCGGGGACCTGGGCGCGGATCGCCTCGAGGGCCTGTCGGCCGTCGGCGAAGCCACTCACCCGATAGCCGGAGCCCCGCAGCAGGTTGGTTAGGTATTCGCGCATATCGGTGTTGTCGTCGGCGACCAACACGCGTGCCCCTCCAGCGTCGCCATCGGCCGGGGTGACGGCGGTCGCCGTCCCCGTGTCCGACAGCGTGGAATCGGTGTCCGTGGGTAGCCAGCGAAAAGCTTCCTGCACGTACGGTTCGGCGACGGCCCCGGGCATCGCTCGGGTGCGTGGGACCGACGCGAGTTGGTCGGCCGGCAAATGGGCCGCGCCGAAGGGCAGGCGGACGGTAAAGGTTGAGCCCGCGCCTTCGACGCTCTCGGCGGTGATGGTGCCACCGTGCAACCCGACCAGTTCCCGGACCAGAGCCAGCCCGATTCCGCTGCCCTCCGAGGACCGCGCCCGTGCGGTTTCGATGCGGTGGAAACGTTCGAAGACCCGGGGCATCTCCGTGGCGGGCACTCCGATTCCGGTGTCGGTGACGGTGACCACCGCGTCGGTGCCCTCGCGACCCACCGCTATGGTGATGGACCCCTCGAAGGTGAACTTCAACGCGTTGGAGAGCAGGTTGAGCACTACCTTCTCCCACATCTCGCGGTCCAGGTACACCGGTTCGTCGAGCGGCGGGCAAGCGACGGTGAACGTCAGCCTGGCCCGTTCAAACGCCGAGCGGAAGACGCTGGCCAGTTCGGCGGTGACGGTTGACAGATCGACGGGCTCGAATTGGGCCTGCATTCGCCCAGCCTGGATACGCGAGAAATCCAGCAAAGTGTTGACCAGCTTGGCGAGCCGCAAGCCGTTGCGGTGCACCAGCTCGAGTTCTTCGCGTGCCCGCTCGTCGAGCCCGCTCGCCCGGGCCCGCAGCTCGTCGAGGGGTCCGAGGATCAGGGTGAGGGGGGTGCGGAACTCGTGGCTGACGTTGGAGAAGAACGTCGTCTTGGCCCGGTCGAGTTCGGCCAGTTCCTCGGCGCGCTGCTGCTGGTCCCGGTAGCTGCGGGCGCTGCCTACCCCGGCCGCAATGTGCGCCGCGATGAGCTCGACGAAGCCGCGGTAACCCTCGTCGAGGGGGCGATACCGGTTGAGTCCGGCTACCAGAAACCCCAGCGGCGCGCCGCCCTGCTGCAACAGCGGCACCACCAGCGCTTGAGCCGGCGGCTCGTGCCAGGCGCCCGTGGGCAGATTCAGCGAGGCATCGGCAAGCTCGATCAGTTCGGATTCGCCACGGGCGGGTTTTTCGACAGGCCACACCGACGGGCCGCCACTGGGGAGTGTGTCCGGCGCCGCCGGGTGCCCGAGCGCGATGCCACTGACCCCCGCAAGCTGGGCGGCACCGTCGTCGCCGAACAGGTAGGTCAAGGTGAACGGCAGGTCGTAGGGATTGCCGGCGAGCTGGTCGGCGGCGAAGCCCAGCATCTGTCGCTCGGTGCGGACCACGCTCGGGTCAGAACCCAGGTACCGCAGCGTCGCCATCCGGCGCTCACCGATCACCCGCTCGGTGTCCTCGCTGACCACACAGAGCATGCCGACCACGCTCGCGTCCTCGTCGCGCAGCGGGCTGTAGGAGAACGTGTGATACGTCTCCTCGGGGTAGCCCGACCGCTCCAGAATGAGTAGCAGGGCCTCGTCCCAGGTCGCCTCGCCGGTCGACAGGACGCGCTCGATCCGCGGACCGATGTCACCCCAGATCTCGGCCCACACCTCGCTGGCCGGACGGCCCAGCGCCCAGGGGTATTTGCGGCCCAGCGTGTCGCGGCGATAGGCGGCGTTGCAGAAAAACGTCAGCTCCGCACCCCACGCCATCCACATCGAAAATCGCGACGCCAGCAGGATGTTCACGGCCGTACGGAGACTTTGCGGCCACCCGTCCACTGGCCCGAGCGGAGTGGACGTCCAGTCGACTGCGTTGAGATCGCGGCCGATCTCCTCGTCTGCGCGGAAGACCACTCACATCCCTCTCGAACTGTTGGTCAGCGTCGTTACGTCAAGAGAACCATCCACGCAGTTCGCGCCGCCAGCGTTTGCCGGAGAACGTGCGAAAGCGGTAAGCACCCGCTGGAATGCCGCGGCTCCCTAGCCGGCCGCGGTGAGTAGCAGCGCAGGTAGGCGTGCTCGCCGGTGACGTCGTTGCGGCGGATCAGCAAATGATGCACACCGGTGTCGGCGTCGCCTTCGGCCAGCAGCCGAAACCACGCCCACGAGTAGAGCCGCGGGCCGTGCGCTCCGGCACCAGCGGAGTGGCGCTGCCAGGCACGCGGCGGGATCAGGGCGGGCAGCACGTCGACGCGGATCGGGCCGGCGTGGGTGGGCACGCGACGGTTGGCCGAGACGGCCAGCACGTAGCCCAACCCATGATCGCGAACGGCTGCCCGCAACCGCGGGTCGGCGCCGTAGACTTCATCGCCGGCCACCCACGCGGCCGGTACGTTCGCCTCGACCGCGCGGTCGATCAACGCCGTGGCAAGCCCCGGCTTGGTGGCAAAGCCCCTGTCCTGCTGCGGGATTCCCGCTTGATTGCAGCGATCGGAATCCTCGGTCCACGACTTGGGCAGGTACAGGGCGCGGTCGATCAGGGCATGCCCACGTGGGGCGGCATAGGTAAATTAAGTAGTAGCAGCGTGTGCGTCGGGGGTGCGCACATGCTCGGGGCGTAAGCCCCGCCCGACGAGAATCGGCGGAATCCACTGCAGCGGGCCAAAACCCACGATCTTCGGGACACGGATCGGGGACAGGTCACCACTCAAATTGGGCGCGATCGCCCTGTTCTGCATCAACACCTGGAAAGCCTGGACAACCCGGGTGGGCAGCTCCCGCCGGCGTTGCACCTTCGCAAGGTCGCCGTTGGTCACTCGACCTTCGCGCAGTGGGGCGCAGAGGATGTTCGCCGCGGCCACCGCATCGGCGACGGCGAGGTTGATGCCGACCCCGCCGGCCGGCGACATGGCATGCGCGGCATCGCCGATGCACAGCAGGCCGGTGCGCCACCACGTCCTAAGCCGGTCCACCCGCACGTCGAGCTCGCTGGTGTCGTCCCACGAGGTCAGGTCATCGACGTGGTCACGCAGCCGCGGTTGCGCGGTGACCAACCTCTCCTTGAACGCCTCCAGTGATCCGTCCCGGGGCCTCGATCCCTTGGGCACCAGGCTCGCGACCTGCCAGTAGTCGCCCCGGTAGATCATCGCCATGAGCAGGCCCTTGCGCAGCACCGCGAACAGTTCCTGAGGGTCGCCGGGGCGCCATTTGAGCCGAAACCACACCACGTCCATCGGAGAGTGCGCCGCGGCGGTCTCGAGCCCCGCCGCAGCGCGCACCACGGACTTGCGCCCGTCCGCGGCTATCACCAGCTCGGCCCGCACCTCCAGTTCTGGCGTGCGGACCCCGACCACCCGACCGCCATCGAAGATCAGGTCGGTGACTTCGGCGTTGCGGATCAACGTGAATTCCGGGTAAGCAGAAGCCTTTTCGACGATGAAGTCGAGGAAGTCCCACTGCGGCATCATCGCGATATAGGGCTGCTTGAAGCCGAGCCGTTTGAGCACACTGAAGTTGCCGAAGGTGCGAATCGAGCCGTCGGTGTCGAAGGCGACGCGGTCGATCTTGGTGTGCGGTAGACGCAGGAACTCGTCGATGAACCCCAGCTCGTCCATGATCCGCAACGTGCTCGGATGCACCGTGTCGCCGCGGAAGTCGCGCAGGAAGTCGTTGTGTTTCTCCAAGACGACGACCGGGATCCCGGCGCGGGCCAGCAGCAGGGCGTGGACTAGGCCGGCGGGCCCGCCACCGGCAACGCAGACCTGGGTCTGCATAACTCGCGTCATGGCCTGACACTCCTTACGGACCGCTGACGTGGCGTTGCCGAAAACACCCTCTAACCTGTGGTGCAGGTACAGGATTCGAACCTGTGAAGCTTTCGCGACGGATTTACTTTCCCGACGTTTGCCAACTCAAACTGTGTTGGCTGTCAGCCAAAGTACCATTTCAGAAGGCTGGCTCTGTTGGCTCACGCGAGATGTTGTCAGCTCTACTGCGGACGGTCTGCGGACGATTGGCGGTTCCCCGCGGCACCGATCACCGGTCTTTCATGGTGCCGCGCTTGAAGCTGGCCGACCGAGAGAGGACGGCGAGGTCGGGAAGTCCGAACGGTGATACTCCGCCGCGGGAGGCCCGAGCTGCCCATGTGGACTGCGGAGCGGGACGATGAACACCAGCACGACGTCGTTTTCACGGCCTTGGGCGGCGGGGCTCGGTCCGGATTCGCGGCCGCGGGCCCTTATCGGAGCTGCTGGTGGAGACGCTGCGTTGTTCCGCATCCCGCCGCATGGCGCGGTGTCGGTCGCCGACGTCGGTCTGGTGGTCCTGGCGGATTAGCCGGTCACCGACCCGCGCATGGTGCGCGATCTGCACAGCCAGGGCGTCCCGCACGCGCCTGCCGATACGGGTGCACGACGGCACCGGGCTGGTGGCCGCTGGTCATCCCCGGCATCACCAGCGCTCGCGGATGCCTACCGGCGTATGCGCTGGTAGAAACGTTTTCAGCGTCGAATATCAGTGCGAAACAGCCGACTGTGGCCACATTTTGGCCACACTTTCGGCCACCGCATCGAGGTCGGATTCGAACAGATCGGCGTACACGTCCAGCGTCATCGCGGCGCTGGCGTGGCCGAGCATCCGCTGCACCACCTTCGGGTTGGCGCCCGCGTGGATGGCCAGCGAGGCCGCCGTGTGCCGCAGCGCGTGCGCGGTGACCCGTGGGAACGACTTGTCGAGCTTCTGGCAGCGGGCTACGGCGTAGGCAAGCCACGACGTTGACGGGGCCGGCGGGGAATTCGGAGGCGACGTCGACGATGTCCAAGGCCATCGCTTCGGCCAGCTCGCGGGTTGCTTGGGGGGCGGTGGCCGCCCATCCGGTGTGTTCGAGGTAGGTCAGGCACGCCTTCTCGAGGTCTTCGATGGTGAGGTTGCGGTCTGCGATGGTGGCGATTTCGACGGGTTGGCAGCTTTCGAGGCCGATGAGCTGGGCGCATTGGCATCGGGTGTTGGTGCCGACGCCGTTGCAGATGGGGCCGTAGAACGAGACGAGTTCGTTGTTGTTCGTCAAGACGTGCATGCGGTCATCGTTGCACCCACGGGGGCGTGGTGGTGGGGTGGCGGCGTTGTCTTGTCCCAGCGCCGGGACGCTACGCCGGGCCGCCGCCAACATCCATCGATCGCTCGTAAGTGATCTTGCACGTCACCCACCCGTCAGACGCCCGCCGGTTACCGTCTCCGATCATCTGGGTTCCAACGATGTGTACGAACCCTGGGTCCTCGCTCTGGAGCGCTTGCACGAAGGCTGGTTGTTGGTTCGGAAAGTCATAGGGGTAATAGCGTGTGATTGTCGTTCGCTCCACGCGATCACTATGCCCCGGCGCAGCCGCGCGGCCCGCAGCGGGACCGGCGCCTTTAACCGGCTAAGACGCGCACAGGCTCGTTCCCACTCACTTGTGCGCCCTCACTACTTGTGGAGAATCCGGAAGTAACTTGCTTACCCGTGGTAAGCCCACCAATTAGCATCGATGACGCTTCGGCCCGCCGGTAGTGCACAAGCACGGGGACCGTGCGAGATCGTTGAACTACTTCTATGGCGGCTTGGCGGAGTAGGTCACTTATGCTCATACTTTGCTCGTCGGCGAGCTCGCGGAGATCCTTCAGGAGCTGCGCCTCTAGGCGAACTGAGACCATCTGCTTGATGGACCGCCCTGCAACCTCATGACCGCCTGGCTCCACCTCGGCGATACTTGCTTGCGCTGCCTCACGGCGTCGTTTCTCGTCCTCGCGGGCTTGCGCTGCGCTGATCCGCGGCGCCGAGGGTGCTACTACTGCCCGCGCGTTCGGTGGTATCCGCGTCGGTGATACTGCCCGGCGCGGGTTCTTGTCGCGGTGTTCTTTATCCATTGCGGCCCCTCCAGGTCTGATGGGTGATCTTTTCCCATTGCCGGATCTCACCGGTTTTAGCTTCCCACCCTGTCACAGGCCGTAACCAATCGCCACGCTTGAAGGAGCGATCGAAGAGCAACGTCCACAGCGTGTCCCAAGCGGCGTTCGGGCCTGCGATGACGAACTCTGACCACGTAGGACTCAACTTGATCTCTACCGGACGCTGCTGCAATACCTCGTCAACTAACACCTCATCCACGCCATGACGCAGGCAGTGAACAAGATTGCCGTCCTCGTCATCGGGATCGTCCCAGTCAATCGCTTCCCATTCATAGGGATCGAACACCACCCGGCCTCACTCCCGCCTTCTCTGCTGCCGAAAAGGCCCCTTTAGGCGCCGACCCCTTGGGCGCCGCGCGCTTGCGCCTGGCCCCCGACTACCTGAACGGCGCGGAATCGCCAGCGTTTGATCTCCGTACCGTCCACCCGCAATACGGCGGCGTAGTCACCGGGACGTTGAAATACGAAGTTGCCGACCTGCGCTGCCATCGGGAACACAGTGAAGTCGCCGGCCCGCATATCAGGCAAAGTGCCAGACGAGAACTCGCCCTCGAGATTCGTGACGGTCTGACCGTCTGCGTCTTCGAACGAGATGGCAAACGAGTGACTCTGATGGTGCGCGCGCCAGGGGATGTGGAGGACCACACATACCGAGAAACTGAAGACCTGCGGGAACGACGGAAAGCTGAGACGAGTCCAGAAACCCCCGTTCACATACAGCTTGCCACCCTGAACTTCAGCATGGTCAGCAGTGAAGAAGGCGTCGGCGTAGAGGTCCGTCGGTATCGGCTGCTCTGTCATACAGACACCATAGCACCTGTCATACAACCGCCGGTGAACCTGTCGGTCCAGCGACCGAAGGGTTCGCTGCCGACCGGCAGGCCGCGCGGTCGGCCACCACGACACAGCCCCGCCGCGTGACCGCAGGGACGTTATTCCTGGCCACGCCGTGGCCACAATCTGGTTGATATGGCGTCATCTGCGTGATGTCCCGTGATGCCGTTTGGGCTGCTCAGGACGGGTGGAGGCCCCTGACCTGCACCGTCGAAAACATCCCCGGCGTGACCAGCTGCCTGGTGAACTTTTAGTTGGAACTACTTTCGGAACGGCTTCAGATGCGTTATGGCGCGGCACCCGTACCGATCGCCTGCGCCAGCGCCAGCAGTGTCGCGTCCGAACCGCGCCAGCCGATCAACGACACGCCGACTGGCACTCCGTCGTGCCAGCCGAGCGGCAAGTTCATTTGGGGCAGGCCGGTGAGACCGGCGATGCAGGTGAATTCGATGATCCGCCCGACAGCCGCGCGCATTTCGCTGAGCCGCGCATCGCGCCGGATCGGCAGGATCGGCGCGGTCGGCAAGCACAGCACGCGGCGGCTGTCGAGCAAGGCGTCGAGGTGCGCCCGCACAGTTTCCCGGAAGGCGCGGGGCGCGGCCATGGCGGCCTCCGTGATTTCCGCTGCGTGGGCGAGCGACGCGGCGACCTCGAAGGAGAAGCGTGGGTTGGTTGCGTCGATCCAATCGGCGAACGTGCGGGCGAATTCGAAGCTTTGCAGGATGCGCTGGTGGGCCGCCCAGGCGGCGATGCCCTCGGCGGCGAGGACCGTATCCGCGGTGCGCTGGAACGCGGCGGCGAACCGGCCAACCACGTGGCGGAGAGCGTCCCGCACCGGTTTAGCGGCGGCGGCGAAACAATCGGTCGCCACCAGCATTTCCTCGGGTTGGGGGCCACCAGCCGGCGCATCCAGCAGCACCGAGCCGACACGAGCGAACGTTGCGGCGTCGCGGGCGAAGAAGCCGGCCGTGTCGAAACTGGGCGACTGGGTGGCCATGCCTTCGACGGAGATGCGGCCGTGCGTCGGGCGAAGGCCGTAGAGACCGGTGAAACTCGCCGGCACGCGGACGGAGCCGCCGGAATCGGTGCCGAGGGCGGTGTCCACCAGCCCAGCCGCGACCGCCGATGCCGACCCGCTGGACGACCCGCCGGGGACACGATCCGGCGCGCGCGGGTTGATCGGTGTGCCAAAGAAACGGTTGATGCCGAGCAGGCCGAGGGAGATCTCGTCGGTGATGGTCTTGCCGACCAGCGTCGCGCCGCTGTCGAGCAGGCGCTGGACTGCCCAGGCCGAGCGGCCGGCCGCGGTATGGGTGAGTTCCCAGTCAGGATTGCCAGCGCCGGTGATGGTGTCTCGGACATCGAACATGTCCTTGGCCGCGAAGGTCAGGCCGGCGAGCGGCCCGGTGGCGGCGCCCTGAATGACGACGTCCACATGCGGCACGAAGGCGTTGAAGCGATCACGCATGGTATGGCCTTTCCGGGGAACGCCCCTCGGGCCTTGTTGCGGCGCGAGGGGCGTCATCCGTTACTTCTTGTGAGAGTTTGCGGAAATCCGGGTGGGTATGAAACCAGTACTCGAAGCCCTTGCCGCTTCGGCGATCTCGTCGAGGGCCGGATCGACATAATTGCAGTGTTGAACGAGTTGTTGGCGTCGTCGTAGTTCCAGAGGGAGTAATACTCGGGATAGCCCAGCTGCCTGAGTAATGGGGTGGGCACGCCGCTGGCGGTGGCAGATGACGGGCCATCGGTGGGTACGGGTAGCCGGGCAGCGCCGGGGATAGCTACCGCGCCAACAGTCGGTTACGGTCGCCGGGCTTCAATGCGGCCAACCGGATGTCGCCGCGATACAACTCGAGTACGCGCGCGTCCATCAGCCGACGCCACAACGGCGGGAACAGCGCCAACAGCAGCATGGCGCTGTACCCTTTTGGCAGTTGAGGTGCCTCATCGACGTGGCGTAGCGCCTGGTAGTTGCGCAGCGGGTCGCGATGATGATCCGAATGCCGCTGCAGATGGAAGAGGAGGACGTTGACAACCACCGTGCTGCTGTTCCAGCTATGCGCGGGACGCACCCGTTCGTAGCGGCCGCTGGCCAGCTTCTGCCGCCGCAGCCCGTAGTGTTCCAGGTAGTTGACGCTTTCGAGAAGGCAAAAGCCGATAATCGCCTGTCCGATCAGCCACGGCAGCACGACGGGGCCAAACCATACCGAAAGTACGGTGTATAGCGCGATGCTGATCAGCCAGGCATTGAGCGTGTCATTGCTGAGCGTCCAGCGCGATTTCCCGATCCTGGCCAACCGTGCAGCTTCTAGGCTCCAGGCAGAACGCAGACCGCCAATGACCGACCGTGGAATGAAGGCGTAGAGGCTCTCGCCCAAAAACGCGCTGGCGGGATCCTCGGCGGTCGCAACTCGGAGATGGTGTCCGCGGTTGTGCTCGACAAAAAAGTGCCCGTAGAAAGTCTGCGCGAGCGCGACCTTGCTCAGGCGTCTTTCGGTCCGTGCTCGTGTGTGTCCCAATTCATGCGCGGCGTTGATGGCGAGGCCACCGATGAGGCCGACCGTCGCCATCAGTCCGAACTTGTCGGCGAAACCCATTATGAGCCAGCCTCCGCCGCTCCACAGCCAGCATGCGAACAACAGCGATCCGTACTGATTGGGCAGGTACAGGTACGTGGCCCAGCTGTAAAACGGGTCGTTTTGCAGCCATGCGAGGACGCTGTCGGGAGGATTGTCCGAGTCGGGCCCGATCATGTGGTCAAGAACGGGGATGACCCCGAACGCCAGAATGGGGCCGGCCCACCAGAACGCGCCGATGCCAGTAGCCTGCACGCCCAGCCATGATGCGTAGACAAGCACCGGCACGGCCGCTGCGAGTAGCCAAAGGTACCGCTTGGGTTCCTTCCAGCTCGCGGCCGGTTTCTCCGGTCGACACACCGTTATACGCGCGCGGAACAAGAACGGCACGTCCGTCTAGGCCTTTGCTCGTTTTAGACACGATCGAGGGGTGTCAGCCGGTCGGCGCTGCTTCCTCAACACCAACGAGCATTCAGAAAGTCACAATACTAAGTTGGTAGCCTGCGCGCATCCGCACAGTAGCGCATACCGTACCTATGGTGTAGGTGAGTTAGATGAATATAGTTGGCTGACTGCGGGTGTCGCCGGGTGACGGCCGCTTCGGTCTCGAGCTGGTTTGACCAGGATTAGAGGACGCAGCGGAGGCGCTGAATGGCTTTCTCGCGGAGACGTTTTCTTAGGACCACTGTCGGGATTGCAGCGGGCGCTGCCGGCATTGGCGGGGCCATCGAACTCGGAAGAGGCCGCGAGCCAACGACTCCACGACGCCACTACAGCGCCATCGTTGTTGGTAGCGGCTATGGCGGCGGAGTTTCGGCGCTGCGGCTCGGCGAAGCCGGCATCCAGACCCTGATTCTGGAAAGGGGCAGGCTGTGGGATACCCCTGACGCAGACGGCAAACGCTTCTCGCGAATGCTGCCCGCGGACAATCGCGCGGGCTGGTTCACGTCGGTCCCGCCGAGCCTGGTGACGTCGTATCGAGGCGTTTCGGTGGAGGATGTGGCCAAGCACGCGCCATCGCCGCAGCCGGTGCAGGCCGGGATATGCGAAAAGGTTGTCCATGGCGCGCACACGGTGTTCCGCGGAGCCGCTGTCGGGGGAGGGTCGATGGTAAACGCGGGGATTGCCGCAATTCCGACCCTGGCTCAGGTCCGTGCGGCCTTCCCGGATATTGACCCCGCTGTGTTCCTGGGAACGTATATCGAACGTGCCAAGAAAATGCTGCGGATCAGCTATCGCGATATGGACTGGTTCGAGCAGACACCCTGGTTCCAATACGCCAGGGTGGGCCGAAAGTACGCGGCGGCCGCCGGATATCGCATTGACTACAACGGCAGCGCATACTCGTTCGATTACATGAAAAAGGAAGAGGCAGGCCAGGTTCCACGCTCGGCGTTCGACTTTGAGCAGCAGTACGGGAACAATTACGGCAGGTTCGGCAGTGTTGATCAGACGTATATCGCTGCCGCACTGGCGACCGGCAAGGTCACCCTGAAGCCGCTCACTGAGGTAACCGCTATCCGGCGCGAGCGCTCGGGCGAGTACGTGGTATCCACCCGCGAAATCGACAGGTTCGGCAAAGAGGTCGGGCGCGCCGAAATCGGCTGTGACGAGCTGCATCTCAACGCCGGGGTACTCGGTACGACCCAACTCCTGCTGCAGGCCCGTGACACTGGGGTGCTGCCCAACTTGAGCGAAGAGATCGGCCGTGGATACGGAAACAACGGAGACATCATGGTCGCCCACGCACTCCAGCCCGCCGACCCCGCAGGTACCCAGCAATCCTTGATGGGACTGATCAATCTCGACGGCCGCGATGACCCGGATAACCCGGTATATGCCAGCATCTTCTCGATCCCGCTTCCCGTCGAGACGTTCGCGCTGGGCTACTACGTGATGGTGAGGACCGGCGACCGCGCCGACATCACCTACAACCGGGCTTCCGACTCGATCGCCATCAACTGGCCGGACGGCCATACCGATCACCTGCGCGCGAAAGCGCAGTTGGTTTTCGACAAGGTGACACAGGCCAACGACGTGGACTATCGCGACGACCTATTCGAGGGAAAGGTCTTCGCGCCCAACACCGTGCACCCGATGGGTGGGGTTGTTCGGGGCCAAGCCACGGACGGCTACGGCAGGGTCAAAGGGTATGACAAGCTGTATGTCAACGATGCGTCACTGCTTCCCGGCTACCTCGGCTGCAACCCGTTCATGTCCATCACCGCCCTGGCGGAACGGAACATCGAAGGAATCCTGCAAGAACGCAGGTGAATTCCCTTGGCCGGTGAACCGATAGTCGTCGAGATCGAACCGCGACCGCGCCAATAGGCCTCCACCGTGGTGGCGGGACGGAGCGGCACGTCGCCGTTCTTGTCGAAGTAGTAGCTGTTGGCCAGCCGGCAACTGTCCTGCCAGAAGACCTGCCGGTGCCAACGGCGCAGCACCTCGGCGAAGTAGCGGTGTTGGCTTCCTCGGTCACCTCGACACGAGTCGCGCCCTCGCGCCGTCGCGCCGGGCACGTTTCAGGCACCGCACGAGGTATTCCAACCCCTCGTGGCGTTGCCGAAAACACCCTCTGACCTGTGGTGGCAGGTACTGGATTCGAACCAGTGAAGCTTGCGCGACGGATTTACAGTCCGCTCCCATTGGCCGCTCGGGCAACCTGCCGCCTAGCAGGTTACAACGAGCGGGTAGACAAACCACAAACGGATATCACTGGATGAAGGGACGGATCGAGTGGCGGACTCATCGTTCGACATCGTCAGCAAGGTCGATCGCCAAGAGGTCGACAACGCGCTCAACCAGGCCGCCAAGGAGCTGGCCACCCGCTTCGACTTTCGCGGCACCGACACCAAGATCGCGTGGAAGGGCGACGAGGCAATCGAGCTGACGTCGTCCACCGAGGAGCGCGTCAAGGCCGCCGTCGACGTCTTCAAGGAAAAGCTGATCCGCCGCGACATCTCGATGAAGGCGTTCGACGCCGGCGAGCCGCAGGCCTCCGGCAAGACCTACAAGATCACCGGCACCCTCAAGCAGGGGATCGACAGCGAGAACGCCAAGAAGATCACCAAGCTCATCCGCGACGAGGGACCCAAGACCGTCAAGACCCAGATCCAGGGCGACGAGGTCCGCGTCACCAGCAAGAAGCGCGACGACCTGCAGGCCGTCATCGCGATGCTGAAGAAAGCCGACCTCGACGTCGCGCTGCAGTTCGTCAACTACCGTTAGATGACCGTGACTCCCCAGGACAACTACTGCGACGTCGTCATCGTCGGCGCCGGCATCTCCGGCATCGGCGCGGCTTATCGCATCGCCGAGCGCAACCCACACATGACGTACACCATCCTGGAGCGGCGCGAGCGGATCGGCGGTACCTGGGACCTGTTCCGCTATCCCGGCGTGCGCTCCGACAGCAGCATCTTCACGCTGTCCTATCCGTTCGAGCCGTGGACGCGGCGGGAAGGCGTGGCCGACGGGGTCCATATCCGCGAGTACCTGAGCGCCACCGCGCACAAGTACGGCATCGACGGCCACATCCGGTTCAACAGCTATGTCCGCTCGGCCGACTGGGATTCGTCCACCGACACCTGGACGGTCACCGCCGAGGAGGCCGGCGCGCGCAAGCTCTACCGCTGCCGGTTCGTGTTCTTCGCCAGCGGCTACTACAACTACGACGAGGGCTACACCCCCGAGTTCCCCGGCATCGAACGGTTCAACGGCACGGTCGTGCATCCCCAGCACTGGCCGGAGGATCTCGACTACGCCGGCAAGAAGATCGTGGTGATCGGCAGCGGAGCCACCGCGGTCACGCTGCTGCCGTCGCTGGCGGACCGGGCCGCAAAAGTGAGCATGCTGCAGCGCTCGCCCACCTATCTCATCTCCGCGTCCAGGAACGGCAAGGTTACCGAAGGCATCCGTAAAGTGTTGCCGCGCAGGGCTTCCCATTTGATCATCCGGGCGTACACGGCGCTCTCGGAGGCGGTGTTCTATTTCCTGTCCCGCAAGGCACCGGGGTTGGTGAAGTGGCTGCTGCGGCGCAAGGCGATCGACAGCCTGCCCGACGGCTACGACGTGGACACCCATTTCAAACCGCGCTACAACCCGTGGGACCAGCGGATGTGCCTGATTCCCGACGCCGACCTCTACCAAGCCGTCAGCGGCGGCCGCGCCGAGGTGGTCACCGACCACATCGACCATGTCGACACAGGCGGTATCGCGCTGAAATCCGGCGGGCACCTCGACGCCGACATCATCGTCACGGCCACCGGTCTGCAGCTGCAGGCGCTGGGCGGGGCCGCGATCAGTGTGGACGGTGCAGCGATCGAGCACCGCGATCGCTTCGTGTACAAGGCGCACATGCTCGAAGAGGTGCCCAACCTGTTCTGGTGCGTGGGCTACACCAACGCGTCCTGGACGCTGCGGGCCGACATCACCGCCCGCGCGACGGCAAAACTGCTGGCGCACATGGCGTCTCATGGCTACACCCGCGCCTACCCACACCGTGACGGCGAGCCGATGGCCGAGAAGCCGTCGTGGGACATCGCGGCCGGCTACGTGAAGCGGTCGGCTCACGAGCTGCCCAAGTCGGGCACCAAGCGGCCGTGGAATGTCCGGCAGAATTACCTCGCCGATTCCATCGACTACCGATTCGACCGCATCGAGGAGGCGATGGTGTTCGGCCGCGTCGCCGACCGCGCCCCGGTGGCGGGGTAGGTGTAGGTACGGGCGTCAGCCAATTTCGTTGGTCCGTAGCGCGGATTCTCCAACCGTGATTTCTTTGCCGCAGTTGGGGCAGAACTTTTCGGCAGGGTGATGTTCCGCTCCGCAATGGGAACAGAAGTGCGGTTCTATCGGTGCCGATTCGGCGGTAGGGCCACGACCGCCCGAAACAGCAGCAAGCCAGAGGCTTTGGCCGGGAACAAAGAGCGCCAGCGGCCTCTCACCACCATGAAGGTCAAGCCACCGGCGGCAGCGAGCACCAGCGCAACGCCACCCACGATGTACCAGATCAGGTTTTCCCCACTGAGCACCGACACATCGCCGTACTGCTGCCGCAGGTTGACCGCAGCCGTCTTGAGATCCATCACCCCCGGATAGTCGGGGTACATCGACAAGGTCTGGTCGAAATCATCGATGGCTTCGGTGTAATGGCCGGAGTAGAACTGGCTCAGTCCCTTGCGGTAGTACACGTCGGCCGGTCCGAGCGTCGCCTTGACGCCCTTGCTCGCCATTAACCCAGCCAGGCCATCCGCGGGCGCGACGAAATTGAACGCCTGCGGTTCGCCAACGGGAGCGAAGCTGTTCACGCCGATCACCTTGCCGTTGAGCTCGATGGTCGGGCCGCCGCTCATGCCTTCGGTGACCGCGGCGTCAATTTCATATTCCGGAATGGTCCCCATGGTCGACTTTTTGCTGACCGTGCCGCTCTTGTTGGTCGGGTCCAGCGACGGATCGGTGATTCGTTTGGTGCTTTGCGGAAAACCCACCGCGAGAACCGATGTACCGATGCTGACATCGGCGTCGGTAGCCAGCTCGGATGACGGCATGTTGTGCTTTTCCACCTTGAGAAGAGCGACGTCGCCTTTGCCGATGGGCCGGAAATCCACGACATTGGCCAGCAGCTTCCCACCGACGTTTCTCCCGGTGCCGTACAGCAGCGTGAGGCTCATCTCGGGACCCCGGTCGGGGGTGTCGCCTTGAATCGTTGCGTTCTGGCGAAGCCACTCGACCGTGGCGGCCGGGTCGTGCGCCACGGGCGAGTCCGGGAATTGCGTGATGTATTCGTTGGCGGCCCGTTTGACTATGAGGTCCTTCGCGCTCTCGGGATCGACGCAGTGACCCGCGGTCGCCACCCAACCGTCGGGATTGACGACGAAACCGGTGCAGGCCCAAGCCGCGCTGAAGGGAATGTTCGAGCCTGCACCATACTGCGAGAGCATCTGGCCGTTGGGCAGCCGGACCTGACCTGTAGCCTCGCCCACGAGATACATCACCGCCGGCCGTATCATGGCCGCCGCCCTCTCGTCCGGGTTAGCCTGTGGACGATTGCCATCGGCGGCTGCGATGCCCGGCGAAACAATCAACCCCGCGAGCGCGGCCGTTGACGATAACACCAACGCCTCGACACAACGGCAACCCACGGGTCGCTTGGCCCACAGCCTCGCGCGTCTGGGCATGATTCCTCCTCATATTCCGATTCTTTGACGATCCGGCACGTCGCGCGACGGGGGTAGGGACCGAAGTCCCGTGCCCAGGGGTCATTCGTTTCGACTTCAGTCGTCGGCCATCCGCGCGGGAGTTCGTGAACTGCTTCTAAATACCGGATGTCGGCAATACGCTGATCGACATGGCAGCTGACAAGCGCGAACCCAAAGTCGTCGTGCTCGGTGGCGGTTCCTGGGGAACCACGGTGGCGTCGATCTGTGCGCGCCGCGGGCCCACGCTGCAGTGGGTGCGTTCCGAGGAGACCGCCAAGGACATCAACGAGGACCACCGCAACAGTCGCTACCTCGGCCTTGACGTCGACCTGAGCGACACCCTGCGCGCCACCACCGACTTCGCCGAGGCCGCCAACTGCGCAGACGTCGTGGTCATGGGCGTGCCGTCGCATGGTTTCCGCGGCGTGCTCACCGAGCTGGCCAAGGAACTGCGGCCGTGGGTGCCAGTGGTGTCGCTGGTGAAGGGGCTCGAGCAGGGCACCAACATGCGGATGTCGCAGATCGTCGAGGAGATACTGCCTGGTCACCCGGCGGGCATCCTGGCCGGCCCGAACATCGCCCGCGAGGTGGCCGAGGGCTATGCGGCCGCGGCCGTACTGGCAATGCCCGACCAACACCTGGCCACCCGACTGTCGGGATTGTTCCGCACCCGACGATTCCGCGTCTACACCACCGACGACGTGGTCGGGGTCGAGATGGCCGGCGCGTTGAAGAACGTCTTCGCCATCGCCGTCGGGATGGGCTACTCGGGGGGCATCGGGGAAAACACCCGCGCACTTTTGATCGCCCGTTCGTTGCGCGAGATGACGAAGCTGGGCGTGGCGATGGGCGGGCACAGCGAAACCTTCCCCGGCCTGGCCGGTCTCGGCGATCTGATCGTCACCTGCACCAGTCAGCGCAGCCGAAACCGGCACGTCGGCGAGCAACTCGGCGCAGGCAAGCAGATCGACGAGATCATCGCATCGATGAATCAGGTCGCCGAGGGCGTCAAGGCCGCCAGCGTGATCATGGAGTTCGCCAACGAGTTCGGGCTGAGCATGCCGATCGCGCGCGAAGTGGACGCGGTGATCAACCACGGATCGACCGCCGAGCAAGCCTATGAAGGCCTGATCGCCGAGGTGCCGGGCCACGAGGTCCACGGATCGGGGTTCTGAGTTACCCGGCCGGGCGTAAACGAAATATTTGCATTCGATATGCACCCTGCCCGCCGGCTTGACCCGCGCTTTGCTCCCCACCTACCGTCGAACGAGCTAGCCGGGCGTTCCCAGCCCTGAACTGTGGGCTGGGCTACTTTGTAATCGTCTGTGCGCCAACGTCCCCCGCCATGACCTCACGACGGAAGACACCGATGCCCAAGGGATCACGAATGGACCGGTTGCGATCGGTTGTCCGGCACGACTTGCCGTCATCGCTCGTCGTTTTCCTGGTCGCGCTCCCGTTGTCACTGGGGATCGCGATCGCCTCGAACGCACCGGTGCTCGCGGGCCTGATCGCCGCGATCGTGGGGGGAATCATCGTCGGGGCCATCGGCGGATCACCGCTGCAGGTCAGCGGCCCCGCAGCCGGGCTGACGGTGGTCATCGCCGATTTCGTCTCCGATTTCGGCTGGGGGGTAACGTGTTTGATCACCGTGGCCGCCGGGGTCCTGCAGGTTCTGTTGGGGCTCAGCCGCATTGCGCGGGCCGCACTGGCGATCTCGCCGGTCGTCGTGCACGCCATGCTGGCCGGCATCGGCATCACCATCGCGCTACAACAAGCGCACGTCCTGCTGGGCGGAAAGTCCAAAAGCACGGCCTGGCACAACGTGATTGGCCTACCGGGTCAAATCATCGGCGCGCATCGGCCCGGGGTCATGCTGGGCGCACTGGTCATCGCCATCCTGGTCGCCTGGCGGTGGGTCCCGGCCCAAGTGCGCCGCATTCCGGGCCCGCTGGTCGCCATCGTGGCCGTGACGACGATCTCGCTGGTCTTCCCGTTCCACGTGCGGCGGATCGACCTGGCGGGGTCGCCGCTGGACGCGCTGCAGCTGCCGGATATGCCCGACGACAACTGGGGCGCGATCGCGATCGGCGTCATCACCGTCGCGCTCATCGCCAGCGTCGAGAGCCTGCTGTCGGCGGTTTCGGTCGACAGGATGCACAGCGGCCCACGCACCGACTTCAACCGCGAGCTGATCGGACAGGGCGCCGCAAACATCGCGTCGGGCGCCATCGGCGGGCTGCCGGTCACCGGTGTAATCGTCCGCAGCTCAACCAATGTCACCGCGGGGGCGAAATCCCAGGCCTCGGCGATCATGCACGGCGTCTGGATCCTGCTGTTCACCATCCCGTTTGCGGGATTGGTCGACGAGATCCCAACCGCCGCACTGGCCGGCCTGCTCATCGTCATCGGCGTTCAGCTCCTCAAACCCGCCCACATCGAAACCGCACTCAAGCACCGGGATCTCGCCGTCTACGTCATCACCGCGCTCAGCGTCATCTTCCTCAATCTGTTGCAGGGCGTCATGATCGGGCTGGCACTGGCCATCGCGTTGACCGGATGGCGGGTGATCCGGGCCAGAGTTGAGGCCCGGCCGGTCGAAGACGAATGGCGGGTGGTCATCGTGGGGGCGGCGTGCACCTTCCTCGCCCTGCCCCGGCTGACCCGCGTGCTGGCGTCCATCCCCGCCGGCCACGAGGTGACGGTCAACGTTTGGGTCACCTACCTCGATCACGCTGCGCACCAAGCGATTACGGATTGGCAGCGACAGTACGAGGCCACGGGTGGGACCGTTCGGATCCACGGTGTCATCCAGACGGGCCCGGGCCGCCTCGACCGTCGGCCCGTGCGCAGCCTCTTCGACTCCGAACGGCCCGAAGCCGCCTAGCCGGCCTCCGTTGAGCGTCCGCAAGAATTTCGCAAGAATTTCACCACGATCCGGCAAACGGTGTGCGCCAGGATGGTGCTGCCGGTCAACCGGCCTCGACTACTGCTCAGCACGACACCGAGCGAGGCGGGCATGAACAAAAGAAACATAGCGATCGCCGGCCTGGTGGCCAGCATGCTGCTGACGGCCACTCCGGCGCGGGCCGACGTGGGCCACCTTTACCCGCTGCGGCCGTCCCTCAGCCTGAGTCCCCAGGGCGACGCGGACGAGCTGCGGCGCCAGATCGCCGACCTGGACGCGGGCTGGGACAGTCTCACCCCTGGGCAGCGAAATCAGCGGTTAGCGCAGCTACAGCAGCTGGTCACCCAGGTGGATGTGGAGACCCGCAATCTGCCCCAGGATCAAAAGGCGCCGGTGGAGGCGAGCCTGCTGCCGTCGATCCTCCACTTGGCCAACCTGGTCCGGAAAGCGCAGGGGCCCAATCAGCCGTGCTACTTCCCGGCCTGCCTGCCCGGGCTGTAACGGCCGCCGTTACCCGCGCGCCGGGCGAGCGTTCCTAGGCAGATCGGAAGCGCAGCGCCACGCCGTTCATGCAGTAGCGCAGGCCGGTCGGTTGTGGGCCATCGTTGAAGACGTGACCGAGGTGCCCGCCGCAACGGCGGCAGAGCACCTCGGTGCGTGTCATGCCCAGGGTGTTGTCTTGCCGCTCGAGTACAGCGTCGTCCAAGGCTTTCCAGAAGCTCGGCCAGCCGGTGCCGCTGTCGAACTTAGTGGTCGACGAGAACAGGTCCAGTCCGCAGCCCGCACATCCGAAGATCCCGGGCCGGTGCTCATCGTTGAGCGGGCTGCTGTAGGGCGTCTCGGTGGACGCCGTGCGAAGCACGGCGTACTGCTGTGGGGTCAGGAGTTGCCGCCACTCCGCATCGGTGTGGTTGACCTCGAATGTGTCGGTCGAAGTGTTCGGCGCACCGGCCGCGATGAAGGCACCCAGTAAGCCACACCCGGCGAGCACTCCGAGACCCGCGGTGCCGACCAGTATGCGCCGTCGGGTCAGAACCGACGACGGGCGCGGCGACGGCAAGACTGTCATCCTGCCAATCGTACGAGTGATCTCGGCGCCGCGTCAGCTGCGCGCCATCGCTTCCAGACGGCGGATGCGGTCCTCGATCGGCGGGTGCGTCGAGAACAGGGAGCCGATGCGCTCGCCCGCGCGGAACGGGTTGGCGATCATCAGGTGTGCCTGGCTGGCCAGCTGCGGCTCCGGCGGCAGCGGGGCCGCCTGGACCCCGCCGGAGATCTTGCGCAGGGCCGACGCCAACGCCAGCGGGTCGCCGGTCAGCACGGCACCCGATTCGTCGGCCTGGTACTCGCGCGAGCGTGACACCGCCAGCCGCACGACCGTCGCGGCAATCGGGCCCAAGAACGAAACCAGCAGCAGCGCAAAGGGATTCTCGCCGTCCCGGTTGCCGCCGAAAATGCCGGCCCACATCGCCATGTTGGCCAGCGCGGTGATCACCGACGCCATCGCGCCGGCAATGCAGGAGATCAGGATGTCGCGGTTGTAGACGTGCGACAGCTCGTGTCCCAGCACGGCGCGCAGCTCACGCTCGTTGAGGATGTCCAAAATCCCGGTGGTGCAGCACACCGCGGCGTTGCGGGGGTTGCGGCCGGTGGCGAACGCGTTGGGCGCGTTGGTGTCGCTGATGTACAGCCGCGGCATCGGCTGGTGTGCGGCCGTGGCGAGTTCGCGCACGATCCGATACATCAGGGGTGCCTGCAGCTCGGAAACCGGCTGACGCATGCATCGCCCGTAGCGCCAGCTTGTCGCTGTTGTAGTACGTGTAGACGTTCATGCCGACGGCGAACAGCACTGCCAACAACATCGCCGTCCTGCCGAACAGCGAGCCCACGAAGACGATCAACGCGGACATACCGACCAACAGGGCGAAGGACTTCAGCATGTTGGCATGGGGATGCCAGGTCATCCGTGTCCCTCCTTGCAAGACTCGGCCGCTTGTTGCTCACTACAGCCAACTCAACGCTCGGGATGACCGCCCAAGTTCCACCGGGCCGCGGCAATCGGCCTAGCCGTGCCTGCTGACCGTGTAATCGACCAGCGTCTCGAGCGCGTAGCGGCCGGGGACGCCGGGTAAAAAGGCCAGCTCGTCGCGCGCTTGGGCCGCATACTGCGCCAGGAAATGCTTGGCCTTGGCCATCCCCGGCGACGCCCGCAACAGCGTCAATGCCTCGGCGACGGCCTCGTCGTCGTCGACCGGCCCGGCGAGCAGCTCGCGCAGTCGCGCCGCCTCGGGCCCGGGTTCGCGCAGCGCGTAGAGCATCGGCAGGGTGTGCACCCCTTCGCGCACGTCGGTGCCCGGCAGCTTGCCGGACTTCTGCGAGTCGCTGTCGATGTCGATGATGTCGTCGGAGATCTGAAAGACGGTGCCCACGATGCCGCCGAGCCGGCTCAGCCGCTGGACCTGATCGGCATCGGCGCCGGAGAACATCGCGCCGAATTGGCCCGCCGCGGAGATCAGGCACGCCGTTTTCTCGTACACCACCTTCAGGTAGTGCTCGATCGGATCCTCATCCCCGGTGGCGCCGTGGGTCTCGCGCATCTGGCCGGTCACCAGCTGGGCGAACGTTTCGGCGATGAGCCGCACCGCCTCCGGCCCAAGCCGGGACACCAGCCGCGACGCCGTCGCGAACAGATAGTCGCCGGCCAGGATGGCAACGTTGTTGCCCCACCGCACGTTGACCGTCGGAGCCCCGCGGCGAACCTCCGCCCCGTCCATCACATCGTCGTGGTAGAGCGTGGCCAGGTGCACCAGCTCGATGACCGCGCCCGCGATCATGACCTCGTCGGCGCCCGGGTGAGGTCCGATCTGCGCGGATAACACGGTGAACAACGGCCGGAACCGTTTACCGCCCGCCTTGAACAAATGCGTCAGCGAGTCGGTCATGATCCGGTCGGCGCTGCCCAGCTCAAATTCGATGAGCTGCTCGATCTTCTCGACGCCGTCGCGCACCGTTGCGGCAAACGCGGCATCGCCGAAATCAAAGCCAGCTACCACCGTCGCCGGAGTACTCACCCGACCAACATACTGGTGAGGGTGAACACTTCGGCCTTCAAGGCCCACGTAGTGGTCGTGGGCGCCGGGCCCGCCGGTTCGGCGGCGGCGGCCTGGGCCGCGCGCGCCGGCCGCGACGTATTGGTCATCGACTCCGCCAGCTTCCCCCGCGACAAGGCATGCGGCGACGGGCTGACACCGCGCGCGGTCGCCGAGCTGGAACGACTGGGGCTGGGCGACTGGCTGGACGCCCGCATCCGGCACCGGGGCCTACGAATGAGCGGATTCGGCGGCGAGTTGGAAGTGGATTGGCCCGGCCCGTCGTTCCCCTCGACCGGCAGCGCGGTGGCCCGATTCGAGTTGGACGACCGGATCCGCAAATGCGCCGAGGATTCCGGCGCTCGGATGCTGCTGGGAACCAAAGTCGTTGCCACCCACCATGACTCGTCGCGACGGGTGGTATCGCTGACGTTGAACGACGGCACCGAGGTGGGCTGCCGGCAGCTGATCGTTGCCGACGGCGCCCGGTCATCGCTGGGCCGCAAGCTGGGCCGGCGCTGGCATCAGGAGACGGTGTACGGCGTCGCCGCCCGCGGATACCTGACCACCCCCCACTCCGATGACCCCTGGCTGACGTCACACCTGGAACTGCGCTCCCCGGACGGCGCGGTGTTGCCCGGCTACGGCTGGATTTTTCCGCTGGGCAACGGCGAGGTGAACATCGGCGTCGGGGCGTTGTCGACGGTCAAGCGGCCGGCGGATCTCGCGCTGCGGCCGCTGATCAACTACTACACCGACCTGCGCCGCGACGAGTGGGGCTTTACCGGCCAGCCGCGGGCGGTGTCGTCGGCGCTGCTGCCGATGGGCGGCGCGGTTTCCGGGGTGGCCGGACCGAACTGGATGCTGATCGGCGACGCCGCGGCCTGCGTCAACCCGCTGAACGGCGAAGGCATCGACTACGGCCTGGAAACCGGTCGGCTGGCCGCCGATCTGCTGGACTGCCGCGACCCGTCGCGGGTGTGGCCGTCGCTGCTGCAGCATCACTACGGCCGCGGATTCTCGGTCGCCAGAAGGCTGGCGCTGCTGCTGACCTACCAGCGGTTCCTGCCCACCACCGGGCCGATCGCGATGCGCTCCACGTCGCTGATGACCATCGCCGTGCGGGTGATGGCGAACCTGGTCACCGACGACGACGCCGACTGGGTGGCGCGGGCCTGGCGCGGCGGCGGGAGGCTGTCGCGGCTGATCGATCGCCGAACGCCGTTCAGCTGAGCCAACTCCCGGTTCACGCTCGGGCAGTCCTAGGCCCTCTATATCAAGTTGGTTGACATATATCAGGCCAGTTGATATACCTAAGGCCATGACTGAACCATTGGATTTCGAGTTCGAATCGGCCTACCGCGGCGAATCCACCCAGTTTGGCGAGGGCGTACGCCCGCCGTGGAGCATTGGCGCCCCCCAACCGGAGCTGGCCGCGCTGATCGACCAGGGCAAGTTCCACGGTGACGTCCTCGACGTGGGCTGCGGGGAAGCGGCCATCTCGCTGACACTGGCCGAGCTCGGCCACACCACGCTGGGACTGGACCTGTCGCCCACCGCGATCGGCCTGGCCCGGCGCGAGGCCGAGAAACGGGGCCTGACCAACGCCACCTTCGAGGTGGCCGACATCACGTCGTTCGCCGGCTATGACGGCCGGTTCGACACCATCGTCGACAGCACGTTGTTCCACTCCATCCCGGTCGAGGCGCGCGAGGGCTACCAGCAATCGATTCGCCGTGCCGCCGCACCGGGCGCCTCCTACTTCGCCCTGGTCTTCGACAAGGCCGCGATGCCCGAGGGACCCGCCAACGCGGTCACCGCCGACGAGCTGCGCGACGCGGTGTCCGGATACTGGGTCGTCGACGAGATCAGACCGGCCCGCCTGTACGCGAAGGCGCCGAAGGACTTTTTCGGCACGTCGGGCGTCGAGACCCGTTCGGAGCACGACGGACACATCTCGGTCGGCGGCTGGCTGTTGTCGGCGCACCTGGGCTGATACCGGCCGGGAACTTGACATTGGCCGAGATCAAGTCGTTATCGGGGTGTATAGTCCAGCTAATGAGGGGTACGAAGCTGGTTACTCTCGGCGTCATGGCGGCGGCGGCAATCGCGCTGGCCGCGCCGGCGCAAGCCGACTATGACACCGACTTCAAGGAAACCGTCAACAGCTACGGCATCTACGGTCCGCAGGACTACGTCGCCTGGCTGGCCAAGATCAGCTGTAACCGGATGGGCAAGGGCGTCGACCCCGACGCCTACAAGGCGGCCGATTTTGTGCAAAGGAATCTGCCCAGGGGCACCACCCAGGCCCAAGCGTTCCAGTTCCTCGGGGCCGAGGTCGCCCACTACTGCCCCGAGCAGGCGCCCGTCCTGCAGCGGGCTGGCCAATAGATTCTGCTCATCGGACCGGTTTGTAGCCGGCGTGCAGCGCCACGATGCCTCCAGTCAGGTTGCGCCAGCGAACCGCCGACCAGCCCGCCCGTGAAATCCGGTGCGCCAAGGCCGCCTGGTCCGGCCACGCCCTGATCGACTCGGCCAGGTACACGTAGGCCTCGGGATTGCTGGACACGGCCCGCGCAACCCGCGGCAGCGCCCGCATCAGATATTCCTTGTAGGCGGTCGCGAACAGCGCATTGGTGGGCGTGGAGAATTCGCACACCACCAATCGGCCGCCGGGCCGGGTGACGCGGGCCATCTCACGCAGCGCCGCCTGCTGGTCGACGACGTTGCGCAGCCCGAAACTGATGGTCACCGCGTCGAATACGCCGTCGCCGAACGGCAGCCGGGTGGCATCGCCGGCGACCTTGGGCACCTTGCGCGCCGCACCCGCCGCGAGCATCCCGACCGAGAAGTCGGCCGCCACACACCACGCCCCGGATTTCCGCAATTCGACGGTGGACACGGCGGTGCCGGCGGCCAGGTCGAGCACCTTCTGGCCGGGCCCGATCCGCAGCGCCGCGCGGGTGGCTCGCCGCCAGTACCGGTCCTGGCCCAGCGACAGCACGGTGTTGGTCAGGTCATACCTGCGGGCGACGCCGTCGAACATCGACGCAACGTCGCGGGGATCCTTATCCAGGGCCGCGCGACTCACGACGTCAGACGCTACCGGGCCAAGGGTGGCGATTCGGGAATGGGGCGTCGACGCATGCGTTGCAAGACGGCGTGAGCGAAAAAGTTTGGTTTATCACCGGTACATCACGCGGATTCGGACGGGATTGGGCGATCGCCGCGCTGGAGCGGGGCGACAAGGTCGCGGGCACGGCACGCAACACCGCGGCACTGGACGACCTGGTCGAGAGATACGGCGATGCGCTGCTGCCAATTCGGTTGGACGTCACCGACCACGACGGCGATTTCGCCGCGGTCAAGCAAGCGCACGACCATTTCGGGCGCCTGGACGTCGTGGTGAACAACGCCGGTTACGGCCAGTTCGGGTTCGTCGAAGAGTTGTCCGAGCACCAGGCGCGCGAACAGATCGAGACCAACGTGTTCGGCGCGCTGTGGATCACCCAGGCCGCGCTGCCGTACCTGCGTGCGCAGCGCAGCGGGCACATCATCCAGGTGTCCTCGATCGGCGGCATCACGGCGTTTGCCAACCTCGGCATCTACCACGCGTCGAAGTGGGCGCTGGAGGGCCTGTCCCAGGCGCTGGCCCAAGAGGTCGCCCCGTTCGGCGTGCACGTCACGTTGATCGAACCCGCCGCCTTCGACACCGACTGGGGCGGCGCGTCGGCCAAACACGCCGCCCGACTACCGGCCTACGACGAGGTGCACGCCGCCGCCGACGAAGCCCGCCGCGGCCGGGCGACCCACCAGGGCGATCACACGGCCTCGGCGGCCGCGCTGCTCAAGGTGGTCGACGCCGAAGAGCCGCCGCTGCGAGTCTTCTTCGGCGCAACGCCAATACAGCTGGCGAAGGCCGACTACGAGAGCCGGTTACGCAATTGGGAGCAGTGGCAGCCGGTCGCAGAGTTGGCGCAGGGATAGCCGCACACCTTCACTCCCGTCGGGTCATTCGCCCTGCGCAAGTCGCCTCTCCAGCATTCGCCGTCGGGCGAACGGCGATAGCACCGCCTCGTAGTGGCCGAGCAACTCCTCGCAGATGACCGGCCAGCTGCGGCCGAGCACGCTGCGCCGGGCGGCCTGGGCGTAGCGGGGTCGTTCCGCCAGCAGGTGTGCGACGGCGGCGGGCAGCCGTGCCTCGAACTCGTTGACGGGCAGCAGCAGCCCGGTACGGTACGGCGCGACCAGGTCGCGCGGCCCGCCGGCATCGGGGGCGATCACCGGCAGCCCGGACGCCATCGCCTCCTGGACGACTTGGCAAAACGTCTCATGCTCGCCGGTATGCACGAAGACGTCCATGCTGGCATACGCCGCGGCGAGCTGCTCGCCGTACAGCGCGCCGGTGAAAACCGCTGTGGGCATTGCCGATTGCAGTTTGCGTTCGTCGACGCCATCACCGACGATGACGAGCTGCACCGCGTCGCCGGCGGCCAGCGCGATGAGCCGTTCGACATGCTTCTCCGGCGCGAGCCGGCCCGACGAACCCGACGATCGGCTTGCCCTGCGGCGACCAGTGCTGCCTGAGCGCCTCGTCGCGCGCCGACGGCGCGTACCGTAGCACGTCAACCCCGCGCGCCCACCGGTGAACCCGCGGAAATCGATGGGCGACAAGAGATTCCATCGTCACAGCTGGACGGCGCCAGGGTGCGGTCGGCCAGCCGGTGCAGGTGGCGGAACCACGCCCACGCCGCCCGCGTCGTCATCGGAATGCCGTAGCTCGCCGCGAAACCCGGGACGTCGGTTTGGTACACCGCAACCGTCGGCACCCCGAGGTAGCGAGCCGCTCGCACCCCGCCGTAGCCGAGCAGCGCCGGCGATGCGAGATGTATCACATCGGGATCGAATCCGCGCAGCACGCTCAGCATTCGGGGCATGGGCACGCCGAGCGGCAGCGAGGTCACCTTCGGGAACATGCGAGACGGCACCCGATGCACTCGGATGCCGTCGTGGATTCGCTCTGCGCGGGGTTCGCCCGGCGGGTTGTCGGGGGCGATGACGAGGGCCTCGTGCCCGGTTCGGCGAAGATGCTCGAGCACCCTGATCACCGAGTTGCTGACACCGTTGACATGTGGGAGGAATGATTCGGCGACGATCGCAACGCGCACGCCACCACAGTGTCAGCACCGGCTTTCGAGAAGGTTGCCGACGGGCATACGGGGCGCGAAATCTGCTGCGTAAAGCCCTATGGGCCCGATTTGCCGGGCTCGGCTTCGGGGCCGGGTCGACGGTCGAGCCGCTTGTCCAGCAGCGCCAAGGCCAGTCAGCAGCGACCGCCGCGGCCAGCCAGCCCACTACCGCAATGGATCCCGCCGGGATGATCGCCAGCCCGGCGTTGCGGTGCTGCACCCGGACCAGGTTCGGATCGTTCTTGTTGTATTCGACGTAAATCCGCATGCCCGTCGCCAATTCGGACGGATACAGCACACCGAGCTCGGGCCGGTAGGTGACGCGCTCGGGTGTGACGAATTCGATCGTGGAGCGCCGCGGCCCCGCGCTCGAGCACCTCGGCTTGCGCCACGCCCATGTTGCGTTGAATCGCAAGGTCGTCGCGCCAGGCTGCCGGCCACCAGCAGCACCGACTGCAGCGTCACCAAACCCGTCACGATCAGCACCGCGATCCGCACCCAGCGCAACACAACCCGCGCCCGGGTCTTCGGGGGTTCATCGCTGCGGCCGTAAATCAGGATGCGCAGCAACGCCTTCGGGGGCCTCACCGAGTCCTCATAGCGCCGCCTTGATGGCGGCGTGCAGCTCGCGCAGCGAGGACCGGTCCGCCTTGACCTCGAGCACCCGCATGCCGGCTCCGGGTTCGTCGAGGGCCGCGTTCAGCTCGTCGACCTCGATCTGCCGGCTCTCCACGTGATAGGCGCGGCACAGCGCGCCCACGTCGACGTCGTGCGGGGTCCCGAAGATCCGCGACGACACGTCGGAGAATCGCGGGTCGCCCTGCTCGAGCAGTTCGAAGATGCCGCCGCCGTTGTCGTTGGAGACCACGATGGTCAGCTGACGCGGCGTCGGCTCGGTGGGGCCGATCAGCAGCCCGGAGCTGTCGTGGACGAACGTCAGGTCGCCGATCAGCGCGACGGTGCGCGCCCTCATACGCCAGAGGCCGCGCCGATCGCGGTGGACACGGTGCCGTCGATGCCGGCGACCCCGCGGTTGGACCGCACCCGGATGTCACGCGTGTTGAGCCCGACCAGCGCCGCATCGCGAACCGGGTTGGACGCCCCGAGCACCAACTGGTCGCCCGGCCGCAGCGCGTCGGCCACGGCGGCCGCGACATGCAGCCCGGTGGTCAGCGGGTGCGCCGCGAGCTGGCCGCGGACCGCCGTCGACCGCGTGCCGGTTCGCCTCCGCGCAGCGGTGCAGCCACGCCGGATCGGGTGTACCCGCTGGTGATCGCCCGCGTGCCGGTGGCCTGCGAGTTTCCCGAAACGTCCGGCCAGCGCGGTCCGGTGGTCAGCGCGTACACCGGCACCTGGGGGTCGGCCAGCAGCGCTGATACCGGGCGGTGCAGCGTCGGGCGACCGAGCATGATCACCTGCCTCGGGCGCAGCAGCGGCAGCGCCAGCGGATGCAGCTGATTAGGGCCGGACGGCCCAAAAGATGAGGCTGCCGTCGGTTCGGCGACGGTCGGCAATCCCACCAAGTTGGGATGCACTCCCGCACCGTGCCCGGCAATGACGACGGTGTCCGGAGTCAAGTCGATATCCAGGGGCTGGTCGAAGGTGACCGGCGGCGTGTAGGTCCACGGCTTTCCGCCCGGCCGGCCCTGCAGGGTGACCGCACCGTGCGGCTCGGGATCGGGCACCAGCGGCTCGCGCAGCGGGATGTCGAACTGCACCGGGCCGGCGTTGGCGGACCGAGAACCCGTGGCGGCCGCCAACACTCGGCAGGTCGCCGATCGCCAGGTGGCGTTGAACGAATCCAGCTGCTCGGGAGCGTCCTCCGCCAGCCCCAGGCTGATGGCTGGCGCGAACCTGGGTGCCGAAGTAGCCCAGCTGCTCCATGGTCTGGCTGGCCCCGGTGCCCAGCAATTCGTAGGGCCGGTTGGCCGAGAGCACGATCAGCGGCACCCGGGCGTAGTTCGCCTCGACCACCGCCGGACCGAGGTTGGCCACGGCGGTGCCCGACGTCATCGCGACACACACCGGCGCGTCGGCGGCGATCGAAAGCCCGATGGCCAGGTAGCCGGCGGTGCGCTCGTCGATGCGCACATGCAGCCGGATCCGGCCGGACCGGTCCGCGTCCTGCAGCGCGAATGCCAGCGGCGCGTTCCGCGAGCCGGGACACAGCACCACATCGCGGACGCCGCCGCGGATCAACTCGTCAACGACGACGCGGGCCTGTGTCGTCGAGGGGTTCACTCCTACAGCGTGTCACACCCGGCTGCGGTGCCCTCAGGTCTTTCTGCCGGCGAAGAACTGCAGCATCGCGGCGTTGACGGCCTCCGGCCGCTCCATGAACCCGAGATGACCGGCGTCGGGTATCTGCAGGTAACGGCCGTTGGGCATGGCGTCGGCGACCTCGCGTCCCAGGTGGGGCGGAGTTACCACGTCGTCGGCGAAGCCGATCACCAGCACCGGCGTGGCGATGCCGCGGTAGGCCTGTAACCGGTTGGTCCGCGGCGAGACCTCCTGCTGGCACTGCAACCCCGGGGTGCGCTTGATCGGCCACGTGCTGAACATCGTGCTCCAGTCGGCAACGGCCGTGTCGTCGTTGAGCGTCTTGCGTGAAAAGCTTTCCAGCAAGCGGACTTTCGCCTCATACGCGGGTGGTAACTGGACCTTGGTCGCATAGAGCTCGTCCTCGGCGGTGTGAAAGAACTCCCGGGCGCGGTCCAGGCGGCCGCGGGTGGCCAGCAGCACGGCACCGGTGACCAGCTCCGGTCGGCTGACCATGAGCTCCTGGGCGATGAACGCACCCATCGACACCCCGACGATGCGCGCCGGGGCGGCGCCCAGGGATTCGATGAGCCGCGCGGTGTCGGCGACCATGGTTTGCGTCGTGAACCCTCCGGCGTTTTCGGTGGCGCCGATGCCGCGATTGTCGAAGGTGATCACGCGATATCCCGCCGACAGAAACGCCGGGACCTGATGCGGTAGCCAGGTGCGTCCGGGGCCTCCGCTGCCCGCGATGAAAACCACGGGGTCGCCGGTCCCGCGGTCGTCGTAAGCCAGGTTTGTCACCCGCATGACGGTACAAGCAGCGGGTAGCAGGCCTTGACCCGGTCGATCCACCACTGGCGCCGCTCAGGTGGGGCGGCGAGCGCTTCCAGCCGCGCCGGGTCGGGCGTCGCCGGCCCCGACCGGGAGAAAGCCGTCGACGGGCGCGGCCACCTCGGCGACGTCTTCGACGAACAGCCCGCCGGTACCCAGCCCGCAGGCGTGGCGCAGTTGCGGCAGCGCGGCGGCCGCCGACAGGCCGGCGGCGATGCCGACCGCCGAATCCAGCGCGCTGGACACCACGACCGGGATGTCGATCTGCGCGGCGATATCGAGCAGGGCCGAGACCCCGCCCAGCGGAGCGACCTTGAGCACCGCGATGTCGGCGGCGTGGGCGCGGACCACGGCCAGCGGGTCGTCGGCCTTGCGGATGCTTTCGTCGGCGGCGATCGGCACCCGCACCCGCCGGCGCAGCTCGGCGAGTTCGTCGACGGTCGCGCAGGGTTGTTCGAGGTACTCCAGCGGGCCGTCGGCTGTCAGCGCCGCCGCGGCGTGCGCCGCCTCGTTCGACGGTCCAGCCGCCGTTGGCGTCCACCCGCACGGTCGCGACCAGTTCGCGCGTCGCGTTGACCCGGTCGACGTCATCGGCCAGCGTCTGCCCGGGCTCGGCGACCTTCACCTTGGCCGCTCGCGCCCCGGGGAACCGGGCCAGCACCTCGCCCACCTGGGCGGCCGGCACGGCCGGCACGGTGGCGTTGATCGGGACGCGGTCGCGTCGCGCCGGCGGCGGTTGGCGGTATGCGCCCTCGATGCCCGACGCCAGCCACGCGGCCGCCTCGGCGGGCCCGTATTCCACGAAGGCGCCGAACTCGCCCCAGCCCGCGGGGCCCTCGATCAACGCGACTTCGCGGGTGGTGATGCCGCGGAAACGCACCCGCATCGGCAGCGCGACCACGTGCAGGCGGTCCAAAAGGTCCGCGAGCCTGGGCAAAAAAGGGGAAGTCACAGCCGGTAGACCTGGCGGCCCGCCAGAAACGTCGCGCGCACGTCCAGGTCGGCGATCCGCTCGGGCGGCACCGTGCGGGGATCGGCCGAGAGCACCACCATGTCGGCGTACTTGCCGACCTCGAGAGAGCCGATCACGTCGTCGGCGAACAGCTGCCAGGCGGCGTCGATGGTCTGCGCGCGGATCGCCTGCTCGACCGTCAACCGCTGCTCCGGCCCCAGCACCCGCCCGCTGGGCGCGGTCCGGGTGACGGCCACGCTGATGTTGCGCAGCGGCTCCTCGGGGGTGACCGGCGGATCGTTGTGCAACGAGATGCGCATGCCGGTGGCCACCGCGGATCCCGCTGGCATCCAACGGGATCCGCGCTCCGGACCGAACAGGCCGTCGACGATGATGTCCCCCCAGTAGTGGATCTGGTCGACGAAGATGCTGCAGGTGACGCCGAGGTCGGCGGCGCGCTGGAGTTGCTCGTCCCGGATGGCGCCGACGTGCTCGAGCCGCAGTCGGTGGTCGTCGCGCGGATTGCGTTGCAGCGCTTTCTCGTAGACGTCGAGGATGGTGTCGACGCCGGCGTCGCCCTGCACGTGGCAGGCCATCTGCCAGCCCAACGGGTAGTAGGCGCCGACAATTTCTCTGAGCTGTTCGGCGGTGTAGTTGGCGCATCCGCAGGAGCCGGGCGTCACTCCGATGGTGCGCGTCGCGGCGGTGTCCAGGTAGGGAAAGGTCAGCGCGATGTTGCCGATCCACGGCGAGCCGTCGACCCAGATCTTGATGCCGACCTGGCGCAGCATGTCGTCGCCCTGGCCGGGGGTGGCAGTGGTGGACATCTGCGGATTGGAAACCTCGTAGGTCCGTAGCCGCACCGTCAGCTCACCGCGCAGCTGCTCGATCATCGGCCGGAAATTGGGGTCGAACGCCATCTCCGAGCACGTGGTCAGCCCGGCGCGGTTGAGCCGGGCGCACTCGGCGAGCAACATCGCTGGGTATTCGCTGGGCTGGATGGCGGCACCGATCAGCGGAAACACCGCGGCGATCTCCTCGGCGGAGCCGTCGAGTTCGCCGTTCGCGTCCCGGCCGTATTTGGCGCCCTTGGGGTCCGAGGTGTCGCGGCTCAGCCCGTTGAGCTGTGCGGCGCGCGAATTGAAGAAGGCCTTGTGCCCGGAGTTGTGGATGATCACCAGCGGGTTGTCCGGCGCGATGTCGTCGAGCCAGGCCAGCGTCGGTTCGGGAAGTCCCGACTGCAACAGCGCGTCCCAGCCCAGGAGGTAGGCGCCCTCGGATCCGCCGCTGCGCGACCTCGCGGCGGACCGCGGCGACGACGTCCTGCGCGCCGGGCACGGTGACCGGGCGGATGTCGGCGAACCGGTCGGACAGCGCGACGGCTTCCATCACCGGATGGCCGTGCGCCTCAACGAATCCCGGCATGACGCAGCCTCCACCAAGACTGTCGATATCAATCGTCTGGGTGCGCGGGCCGACGTGTGCGGCAACCTCGGAGCGAGAACCAACGGCAGCGATCCGGCCGTCGGCCACTGCTAGCGCCTCGGCGGTGGGCCGGGATTCATCGACGGTCAATACGGTTCCGGTGATGACGAGGTCTGCATCGGCCATGGGCAGAAAGCCTAGTGGCGACCGCAAGTGCGGCGGAGCCGGACGAAGCGGGTCGCCACAGTCGGGCCGTGGCGACCGCAAGTGCGGCGGAGCCGGACGAAGCGGGTCGCCACAGTCGGGCCGTGGCGACCGCAAGTGCGGCGGAGCCGGACGAAGCGGGTCGCCACAGAAAGCCTAGTGCCGCTAACACCGGACGAGGGCGCGGCTGACGCGAATTGCAACACGTTCTAGTCTGGCCAGATGAGTCGCGCCGGCGACGATGCAGAGCGAAGCGATGAGGAGGAGCGGCGCCATGAGTGACGAGCTGCTGCGCAACCCGACCCATAACGGCCATCTGCTGGTGGGCGCGCTCAAGCGCCACAAGAACAGGCCGGTGCTGTTCCTCGGCGACACCACGCTGACCGGCGGTCAGCTCGCCGAGCGGATCAGCCAGTACACCCAGGCGTTCGACGCGCTGGGCGCCGGCACCGGCGTCACGGTCGGGCTGCTGTCCCTCAACCGCCCCGAGGTCCTGATGATCCTGGGCGCCGGCCAGACGCAGGGTTACCGGCGCACCGCCCTGCACCCGCTCGGCTCGCTGGACGACCATGCCTACGTGCTCTCCGACGCCGGCGCCAGCTCGCTGATCATCGACCCCAACCCGATGTTCGTCGAGCGGGCGCTGGGGCTGCTGGAAAAGGTGGACTCGCTCAAGCAGATCCTGACCATCGGCCCGGTACCCGAGGGGCTCAAGGATGTGGCGGTTGACCTGTCCGCCGAGGCGGCCAAGTACTCCCCGAAGCCGTTGGTCGTCGCCGACCTGCCGCCCGACCACATCGGCGGCCTGACCTACACCGGCGGCACGACCGGCAAGCCCAAGGGCGTGATCGGCACCACCGGGAACATCGCCACCATGACGCAGATCCAGCTCGCGGAGTGGGAATGGCCGGAGCACCCGCGGTTCTTGATGTGCACGCCGCTGTCGCACGCCGGCGCGGCGTTCTTCACGCCCACGGTGGTCAAGGGCGGCGAGATGGTCGTGCTGGGCAAGTTCGATCCGGCCGAGGTACTGAAAGTCATTGAAGAGCAACGCATTACGGCGACCATGCTGGTGCCGTCGATGCTGTATGCGCTGATGGATCACCCGGATTCGCACACCCGCGACCTGTCGTCGCTGGAGACCGTCTACTACGGCGCCTCGGCGATGAACCCGGTGCGGCTGGCCGAGGCGATCCGCCGGTTCGGCCCGATCTTCGCCCAGTACTACGGGCAATCCGAGGCGCCGATGGCGATCACCTATCTGGCCAAGGGCGATCACGACGAGAAGCGCCTCACGTCCTGCGGGCGCCCGACGCTGTTCGCGCGCGTGGCCCTGCTGGGCGAGGACGGCAAGCCGGTGCCGCTGGGTGAGCCGGGCGAAATCTGTGTCAGCGGGCCACTGTTGGCCGGCGGGTACTGGCATCTGCCGGAGGCGACCGCGGAGACTTTTAAAGACGGCTGGCTGCACACCGGCGACATGGCCCGCGAGGACGACGACGGCTTCTACTACATCGTCGACCGGGTGAAGGACATGATCGTCACGGGTGGCTTCAACGTCTTCCCCCGCGAGGTAGAGGACGTCATCGCCGAGCACGCGGCGGTCGCGCAGGTCTGCGTGGTCGGGGCGCCGGACGAGAAGTGGGGCGAGGCCGTCACCGCGGTGGTGGTGCTGCGCGGCGACGCGCCCCGCGATGAGGCCGCGATCGACGCGATGACCGCCGAGATCCAGGCCGCGGTCAAAGAGCGCAAGGGCTCGGTGCAGTCGCCCAAGCGGGTGGTGGTCGTCGACGCGCTGCCGTTGACCGGGCTGGGCAAGCCGGACAAGAAGGCGGTCCGGGCGCAGTTCTGGCAAGGCGCCGGCCGCGCCGTCGGTTAGCGAGCCACGCCGGCCGCCAGCAGGTCGAGCATGCGGCCCGTCTGCTCCGCCGAACCGCTGGTCAGAAAGATGCCAAGCAGGCTGGACACCACGTCATCGGCGCGCACGTCGGAGCGCAGGCTGCCGTCGTCGGCGCCGGCCCGCAGCAGCATGTCGACGGCGCCGACGATGCTGTCGCGAGTCTGGCTGGGTTCCATGGCGCCGGAGTCGAAGATCGCGTGTAGCGACTCGGCCATCCCGCGCTTGGCGGCCACGAAGCTTGCATAGCGGTCCATCCAGCGTCGCAGAGCGATCTTGGGCGGGTGGCGCTTGAGCAGTTGTTCGGCCGCGGCGGCCACTTCGGCGAGCTCCGCACGGTAGATCGCCTCGACGAGGGCCTCCCGATTAGGGAAATGGCGGTAGAGCGTGCCTATCCCGACACCGGCGTCGCGCGCGATCGACTCGAGCGACACCGGCCGCCCCGCCGCGGTGGCGAAGGCCGTGGTTGCCACCTCGAGTAGCTTTTCGCGGTTCCGGCGCGCGTCGGACCGGATTGGGTCGGCCAAGCGGAGGGTCCTCCGGTTCTGCTACGGTATTAAGCGGAGGTCCCTCCGCATCTATTTCAGTGTCTCACGACGGGAGCACCATGACGGATCAATCCCAACCCGGCGGCGTCGGCCGCATCGGCACGAAGACGGTCGCCCGCGTCGGCTACGGGGCAATGCAACTGTTCGAAGCCACCTCTGTCGAGGACGCGGCCGCGGTGTTGCGGCGCGCGGTCGAACTCGGCGTGAACCACATCGACACCGCGTCGTTTTATGGCCCCGGCGAAGTGAACCGCCGCATCCGCGCGGCGCTGGCGCCCTACCCTGACGACCTCGTCATCGTCAGCAAGGTCGGTGCGCGATACACCGGCGAAGAACCGATTCCCCTGGCCGCTGCGCAACGACCCGCCGAGCTGCGCGCCGCCGTCGAAGACGACCTGAGCCAACTCGGCCTGGACCGCGTCCCGGTGGTCAATCTGCGGCGGATGGACCTTGGTCCGGGCGTGGGCGCCGAGGGCGACCAGATCGTCGACCTCGACGACCAGCTGGCCGAGATGATCGCGCTGCGCGACGAGGGCAAGATCGGCGCGATCGGGGTCAGCAGTGTGCCGCTCGAGGTGCTGCGGCGAGCACTGCCCGCCGGGATCGTGTGCGTGCAGAACGCCTACAGCCTGCTGGACCGCTCCCAGGAAGAGATGGTCGACGTCTGCGTGGACGAGGGCATCGCCTGGGTGCCGTACTTCCCGCTCGGGTCGGCGTTCCCGGGCTTTCCCAAGGTCGCCGACAACGCCGTGGTGGTGGAGATCGCCGGCGAACTCGGCGCCACACCGGCCCAGGTCGGGTTGGCGTGGGTGTTGGCTCACGCACCGAACACGTTGCTGATTCCGGGCACCCGATCGATCGCGCACCTCGAGGAGAACATCGGCGCGGCCGACGTCACGCTGAGCGCCGACGCGATCGCCCGACTGGACGCCATCGCCACACCTGGCGCCGACCCCTGGGCGCACGGCGTCGAGGCTTTCCGGGAGGCACCGACCGCCTGACTACTGTGGCAGGCATGGCAGCTGCTGACGGCCCCAAGCCACCCTGGTGGCTGAAACCGGCGAACAAAGTCTTCATCCAGATCTTGCGGCTCGGGCTGAGCTTCGGCGGTGAGAGCCCGGTGGTTCTGACCGCGCCGGGCCGCAAGTCCGGCACGCCCCGGTCGACCCCGGTCACCCCGATGACGGTGGACGGCAAGCGATACGTCGTCGCCGGCTTCCCGGGCGCGGACTGGGTGCGAAACGTCAGGGCCGCAGGGGAAGTCACGGTGAGTCGTGGCCGCAGCCGGGAGCGGGTGCGGATGGTGGAGCTGTCCGCCGACGACGCGCGGCCGTTCTTGCGAGTCTTCCCGACCGAGGTGCCCACCGGCGTCGGCTTCATGAAGCGGTCCGGTCTGGTCATCGAGGGTGACCCCGACGAGTTCGAGGCGCTGGCCGGCCGCTGCGCGGTGTTCCGCTTGGATCCGGTCTAGCGCGATGCGCCGGGCTGTGCTGGTGGTGTCCCTGCTGGTGACGGCGTGGTGGTGCGCGCCCGCGGCGCGGTCGTTCGCCGCGGCGGGCTGCACACCGGGCGGCACCCCTGCCCCGGCGGGCGCGGCCGCACGGCAGGTCGGCGATCTCGACAATGACGGCCGGCCGGACACGTTGTGGGTCGGGCTGTTTCGCGACGGCGGCCGCACCAACCGCGTCGTCGGCGTCACCACGGCGAGCGGGGCAAACTCCAACGTGCAGGTCTCGTCGGCGAGTCCAATGCCGTTGGCCGCCTTGGCTATTGACGCCCAGCGGGATGGCCAGCACCAGATCGTCGTCAGCGACGGCCGCGGCGCCCACCTCTACGTGTTCGCCGACTGCCGGCTGCAGACCGTCGACGACAACCAGGGCGCGCCAGTCCTGTTCGACCTGCAGAACTTACGCGACCAGGGCACCGGGATCGGCTGCAGCGATCTCGGCCCAACCTCGCTGGGCCGCCACCTGGTCGGCCTGCAGGCCGTGGACCGCGGCGGCCAGTGGACGGTGCGCCGCACCGAGATCGATCTGAACGGCCCGCTGGCGACCGTCGGGCAGTCCGACACCCTCATGGCCGTGTCCGCGCAGGACCCTTTGGTGAGCTCCGCGCAGACGATCAGCTGCGGCGACCTGACCATCAGCAAGGACGGAGTTCAACAGCCTTGAGTGACAACCCTTTCGATGCCCGGGCATGGCGAGAAGTCGACGGGTTCGGCGATCTGACCGACATCACCTACCACCGCCACGTCGAGGACGCGACAGTGCGGGTGGCGTTCGACCGCCCCGAGGTGCGCAACGCGTTTCGGCCGCACACCGTCGACGAGCTGTACCGGGTGCTCGATCACGCCCGGATGTCCCCCGACGTGGGCGTGGTGCTGCTGACCGGCAACGGCCCCTCGCCGAAAGACGGCGGCTGGGCGTTTTGCTCCGGCGGTGATCAACGCATCCGCGGCCGCTCCGGCTACCAGTACGCCTCGGGCGAGACCGCCGACACGGTTGACGCCGCGCGCGCCGGCCGGCTGCACATCCTTGAGGTGCAGCGGCTCATCCGGTTCATGCCCAAGGTGGTCATCTGCCTGGTCAACGGGTGGGCGGCCGGCGGCGGGCACAGCCTGCACGTGATCTGCGACCTCACCCTGGCCAGCCGCGAGCACGCTCGCTTCAAGCAGACCGACGCCGACGTCGGCAGCTTCGACGGCGGCTACGGCAGCGCGTACCTGGCCCGTCAGGTGGGCCAGAAGTTCGCCCGGGAGATCTTCTTTCTGGGCCGGCCGTACACCGCCGAGCAGATGCACCACATGGGTGCGGTCAACGAGGTCGTCGAGCACGCCGAGCTGGAACAGGTCGGCATCGAGTGGGCAGCGGCCATCAACGCCAAATCGCCTCAGGCGCAACGGATGCTGAAGTTCGCGTTCAACCTGCTCGACGACGGCCTGGTGGGCCAGCAGCTGTTCGCCGGTGAGGCCACCCGGCTGGCGTACATGACCGACGAGGCGGTCGAGGGCCGCGACGCGTTCCTGGAGAAGCGCGACCCGGATTGGAGCCGCTACCCCCGGTACTTCTGAAGTGCCCGCGTCGAGATCGACGCCAGCGCGGGAATGTTCGAGTGGGCCGCACGCCAGCGTCGATCTCGGCGGTTCCGTCCGCTTGCCGGTCGACCTACAGCCCCGCGATCACCGACCACCAACCCCACGCCGTCAGCATCGACAGCGGAACGCCGACGCCGATCAGCAGGGCTACCAGGTCCGGCTCGAGGTCGTGCTCCATGCCGATGATGCTCGCGCCGAGCATGGGCGGCATCGCCATCTCGAGCATCGCCACCTTGGCGACGGGATCGCCCGCCTGGTTGAACGCGCAGTACATGAGCACCAGCGCCGAAGGGGCTACGAACAGCCGAAAACCCAGGCCCACGCACAGCGGCGCAAGGCGGCCGGCAATGTGGTCCAGCCGCAGTGCATAGCCCACCGCCGCCATCGCAACCGGCGTCAGCGTCTGCGCGAGCACGTCGATGATCTGCGTTAGCCACGTCGGACGGTCCAGCTGGTTGGTGGCAAACGCGATGAGGATCGCGAGGAAAGGCGGGAAGGTCGCGATCCGCCTGGTGACCGCGCGCCAATCGAGTTGGCTCGAACTCGCCAGAGAAGCGATGGCGATACCGAGCGTGGACAGCGCGAGATAAGAGCCGCACAGATCGATCACGATGCCCAGACCGAGCCACTTCTCGCCGGCGAAGGCGACGATCATCGGCAGCCCGACGAACGAGGTGTTGCCCCAGCCTCCGACGAGCAGTAGGGCGCCGGTGCGTTGCCGCGACCATCGCAGCGCACGGCAGAGGGGAACAATCACGACGACGGCGAAGACCACACCGATCCACGGCGTGGCCGCGGCGAGCCACCAGTCCGCGCTAATGGCCAACGAATGAACGCTACGGAGGGCCGCGGCCGGAAGTGCGACGTTGATCACCCAGCCGCCCAGCACACTGCTCGCGTTATCCGGTAACCGCCCTGAGACGCGCAACGCGACACCGATGACAAGGCAGGCGAAGATCAGCGCGATTTGCTGCATGGAGCCCGCTTTCTCCGGTTTCTCCGGCGGCCCGGGCCGCATGCGAACACGAGAATCCACTGACGTGTCCGGATCGTAGTGAAGCAGCCCGCCGATGTCGCCGCCGAACTAGAAGAGGGGGCGAGCAGGCGTCGGCCTAGACTTCCGGCGTGTGAGCAAGAGTCCGCTTCGCCGGTTCACCGACCAGATCGTGCTGGCAACCATGCGGCCGCCCATTTCGCCGCAAGTGCTGGTCAACCGGCCCGCGATCAAACCGGTCGACCTCGACGGCAAGCGAATCCTGCTGACCGGGGCATCGTCGGGCATCGGCGAGGCGGCGGCCGAACAGTTGGCCCGCCGGGGCGCGCAGGTGGTCGTTGTGGCCCGCCGGCAGGAGCCGCTGGACGCCCTGGCGGACCGCATCGTGCAGGCGGGCGGCAAAGCCACATCGATCCCCTGCGACCTCTCGGAGATGGACGCCGTCGACGCGCTGGTCGCCGACGTCGAAGGGCGCATCGGCGGGGTCGACATCCTGATCAACAACGCCGGCCGGTCCATCCGCCGACCGTTGGCCGAGTCGCTGGAACGCTGGCACGACGTCGAGCGGACCATCGCGCTCAACTACTACGCGCCGCTGCGGCTGATCCGCGGGCTCGCGCCGGGGATGCTGCAGCGCGGCGACGGCCACATCATCAACGTCTCGACGTGGGGGGTGCTGTCGGAGGCGTCGCCGTTGTTCTCGGTATACAACGCATCGAAGGCGGCGCTCTCGGCGGTGAGCCGGGTCGTCGAAACCGAGTGGGGCCGAAAGGGCGTGCATTCGACGACGCTCTACTACCCGCTGGTGGCCACGCCGATGATCTCACCGACGAAGGCCTATGAGGGGATGCCCGCGCTGACGTCCGAGGAAGCCGCCGGGTGGATGGTCACCGCCGCCCAGACCCGGCCGGTTCGCATCGCACCCCGGATGGCGATTGCGGCACGGGCGCTGGACACCATCGGCCCCCGCTGGGTGAACTCGATCATGCAACGGCAAACCATCCAGCCCAATCGGGAAGGCTGAGCCGGGCGAACGTGATAGACACAACGCTATGGAAATCCTGGCCAGTCGGATGCTTTTCCGGCCGGCGGATTATGAGCGGTCGTTGAGCTATTACCGCGACCAGATCGGCCTGGCGATAGCCCGTGAATACGGCGGGGGCACAGTATTTTTCGCGGGCCAGTCCTTACTGGAGTTGGCCGGTTACGGGTCGCCGGATCACTCGCGGGGCCCCTTTCCCGGCGCGCTGTGGCTGCAGGTCCGCGACATCGCGGCAACCCAGGCGGAGTTAGAGGGCCGCGGGGTGTCCATCGCCCGCGTGGCGCGCCGCGAACCGTGGGGCCTGCGCGAGATGCACGTGACGGACCCGGACGGCATCACGCTAATCTTCGTCGAGGTGCCCGGAGACCACCCGCTGCGCCGCGACAACCGAGGTGAACCCAGGGAAAATTCAGGTTAACTGAGAGGTAACATATGGCGACGAGTCAAGGTACACATGCGTTTCAGCTATCCGTGCATTCGACAATGGAATCCCCCGACCCCCAGAATCAGGCATCGTGAACATAGACTTGTTCCTCTTGATCATTGTCGTAATCACGGCACTGGCTTTCGATTTCACCAACGGCTTCCATGACACCGCCAACGCCATGGCCACCTCCATTGCCAGCGGTGCGCTGAAGCCCAAAGCCGCAGTGACATTGTCCGCGGTGCTCAATCTGGTGGGTGCGTTCTTGTCCACCACGGTCGCGGCCACCATCGCCAAGGGCCTGATCGATTCGAGCATCGTGTCGCTGGAACTGGTGTTCGCCGGCTTGGTCGGCGGCGTCATCTGGAACCTGGCGACCTGGCTTCTCGGCATCCCCTCGAGTTCCTCGCACGCGCTGATCGGCGGCATCGTCGGTGCCACGATCGCCGCCGTCGGCGGGCACGGCGTGATCTGGAAGGGCGTGGTGTCCAAGGCGATCATCCCGGCCGTCATCTCCGCAGTGCTGGCCATAGCGGTCGGGGCGATCGCGACCTGGTTGGTGTACCGGATTACCCGCGGTGTCCCGAGCAAGCGCAGTGAGGCCGGCTTCCGGCGCGGCCAGATCGGCTCGGCGTCGCTGGTCTCGCTGGCGCACGGCACCAACGACGCGCAGAAGACGATGGGCATCATCTTCCTGGCTCTCATGTCCTACGGCTCAGTCAGCCACAGCGCCGCGATGCCGCCGCTGTGGGTCATCGTGAGTTGCGCCATAGCGATGGCGACGGGTACCTACCTGGGCGGCTGGCGGATCATCCGCACCCTGGGCAAGGGACTGGTGGAGATCCAGTCACCGCAGGGGATGGCCGCCGAATCGTCCTCGGCCGCAGTCATTCTGCTGTCCGCCCACTTCGGCTACGCGCTGTCGACCACACAGGTCTGCACCGGTTCAGTGATGGGCAGCGGCCTCGGAAAACCCGGCGGCGAAGTGCGCTGGGGCGTGGCCGGCCGGATGGTGGTCGCGTGGCTGGTCACACTTCCGTTGGCCGGGTTGCTCGGGGCGGTCACCTACTGGATCGTGCACCTCATCGGCGGATACCCCGGCGCGATCATCGGCTTCTTGTTGTTGGTCGCGATCTCCGCCGTCATCTACATACAGTCGCGCAAGGTCAAGGTCGACCACAACAACGTCAACGCCGATTGGGAAGGCGGCCTGACGGCCGGACTCGACGACGATGGCAAACCGCCCTCCGATAAAGACTCCAAGGTGGGCGCCGGCACGCCCCAGGTGGGGTCCGGGTCATGAGCGGCATCGGCGACTGGTTCAACTGGGAGGCCACGCTGAAGATCCTGGTCTTCAGCGTGCTGGCCGGCGGCCTACTGCCGGGGCTGTTCGCGGTCGGGATCCGGCTGCAAGCCGCCGGCGCCGGAGAGACGAGCGCTGAGGGCCCCGCAGAGCAGCACAACCCCGTGCTGGTTGCGCTGGCCTGGATGATCTACGGGCTGGTTCTTGCCGTGATCATCATCGGGGTGCTGTTCATCGCACGGGATTTCATTGCGCACCACACTGGGTATCCGTTCCTGGGAGCCAAAGCTAAATAACGCGGAAATCGGTTATCCACCGAAGGCCGTGCCCACGCTCGGAGTCGGAGAACAGTGAACGGATTCCTAGGTTCGATCGTTTCGTGGTTGCGCGCTGGATACCCCGAGGGCATCCCGCCGACCGATACCTTCGCGGTGCTCGCACTGCTGACCCGCCGATTGAGCCACGACGAGGTCATGGCCATCGCCAACGAACTGATGGAGCGCGGCGAGTTCGACAAGATCGACATCGGCGTGGCGATCACCCAGATCACCGACGAGCTGCCGTCACCCGCCGACTTCGAGCGCGTCCGGGCGCGGCTGGACGCCCAGGGCTGGCCGACGGATGACGAGCACGGGGCTCCGGAATAGGCGTCCTGCGTGCGCTGAACGTCCCGTCGGGCCGCGCCGCCGAGTCGCTGTTGCCCGCCCTGGAGCGGGTGCTGGCCGGCCTCGATTCCGCGCTGGTCGCGGTGCCGGCGCAGGGCGAGTCGCTGGGAGCCCTGCGGGGCTTGCGGGTAGGCGAAGCCATCGGCGACGACGTGGCCCTGGTGGCGGCGACGTCGGGAACCACCGGCTCCCCCAAGGGCGCGCTGCTGACCGCTTCCGCGCTGGCGGCCAGCGCGTCGGCCACCCACGGCCGCCTCGGTGGACCGGGGGCCTGGCTGCTGGCGTTGCCGCCGTATCACATCGCCGGGATCCAGGTGTTGGTGCGCAGCGTGCTCGCCGGATCGACACCCGTCGAGCTGGACGTCTCCACCGGTTTTGACGTCGCCGAGCTACCCCGCGCCGTGCGGCGATTGGGCCCCGGCCGGCGCTACACGTCGCTGGTCGCCGCCCAGCTGGCCAAGGCGCTCACCGACCCGGCGGCTTCGGGCGCGCTGGCCGAGCTGGACGCCGTGCTGCTGGGCGGGGGCCCGGCCCCGAGGCAGGTCCTCGAGGCCGCCGCGGCGGCCGGCGTCTCGGTGGTTCGCACCTATGGGATGAGCGAGACCGCGGGCGGCTGCGTGTATGACGGTGTCCCGCTGGACGGGGTCCGGCTGCGGGTTGCGGCCGACGGGCGCATCGCGATAGGTGGCGCGACGCTGGCCACGGGTTATCGCAACCCGGTCGATCCCGACCCGTTCGCCGAGCCGGGCTGGTTTCACACCGACGACCTGGGCGCCTTAGACAATTCAGGCAATTCGGGCGACGCGGGCGTGCTGACCGTGCTGGGCCGCGTCGACGACGCGATCAGCACGGGCGGGTTGACGGTGCTGCCGCAGCCCGTCGAGGCCGCGCTGTGCGCCCATCCCGCCATCGGCGAATGCGCGGTCTTCGGGCTCGCCGACGACCGGCTGGGGCAGCGGGTAGCCGCCGCGGTGGTGGTGCGCGACGGCTGCGCCCCGCCCACGCTCGCCGAGCTGCGGGAGCATGTCACACGCACCCTGGACGCCAGCGCCGCGCCGCGCGAGCTGCACATCGTCGAGGGGCTGCCGCGGCGCGGCATCGGCAAGGTCGACCGGACGGCCTTGGTTCGCCGGTTCGCCGGCGCGCGGCGATCAATAGGCTGGTCGATCGTGAGGATCGCGCGACGAAGCGCTGCGCGGGAGGGACGCCGCGAAGCGTCGGCCGTCGCGGTCGGGGCTGCCCTGGTGGCCGCCGCGTTCGTGCTGCCGCGGCTGAACTGGGGCGTCAACCCCCGGCGGGATATCGGGCTGGAGCGGTTCGGCAGCCACGCCGGCGCCGCACCGATCTTCGGCTATTGGGACATCCATGCCGGCTGGGGCACCGGGCCCGCCATTCTCATCGCTGTGGCGGCCGTGCTGTGGGGGCCGGCGGTGGCACAACGTGTTTCGTGGCGGGTGCTGACGCTGGGCACCTGGGCCACCGCCTGCGGCTGGGCCTTTGCGCTGGCGATGATCGACGGCTGGCAGCGCGGCTTCGCCGGGCGGCTGACCACCCGCGACGAGTACCTGGCGCAGGTGCCCAGCATCACCGACATCCCGGCCACGCTGCGCACGTTTTCGACCCGGATCCTCGACTTCGCGCCGAACTCCTGGGTCACGCACGTCTCGGGGCATCCGCCGGGTGCGCTGCTGACGTTCGTGTGGCTGGACCGGATCGGCCTGCACGGCGGCGCCTGGGCGGGGTTGCTGTGCCTGCTGGCCGGGTCCAGCGCGGCGACGGCGGTGGTGATCGCGATCCGCGCGCTGGCCGATGAGCGGACCGCGCGGCGGGCCGCGCCGTTCGTCGCGGTGGCGCCGACGGCGATCTGGGTGGCGGTCTCGGCCGACGGGTACTTCGCGGGGGTGGCGGCGTGGGGCATCGCGCTGCTGGCTGTGGCTGTGCACCGCGCGGTTCGGTTCCCCGCCCTGACTGCCGCCGGTGCGGGGCTGCTGCTCGGCTGGGGGGTTTTCCTCAACTACGGCCTGATCTTGATGGGGCTGCCGGCCTTGGCGGTGCTGGTGGCCGCTTCGGACTGGCGAGCGGTGCTGCGGGCGCTCGGCCCGGCCGCCCTCGCCGCGGTGGCCGTGGCGGTGACCTTCGCCGTGGCGGGGTTTTACTGGTTCGACGGCTATACCCTTGTGCGGCAACGCTATTGGCAGGGCGTCGCCAAGGACCGGCCGTTCCAGTACTGGTGCTGGGCCAACCTGGCGTGCGTGGTGTGCGCGATCGGGCTGGGCGGTGTCGCCGGTATCAGCCGGGTGTTCGACTTAGTACTCGAAAAAGCCGCCCTCAAGCGACGCTCGGGTCTGCACCTGCTGCTGCTGGCGATGCTGGCCGCCATCGCGTGCGCGGACCTGAGCATGCTGAGCAAGGCCGAGACCGAGCGGATCTGGCTACCGTTCACCGTCTGGCTTGCCGCGGCGCCCGCGCTGACGCCGGTACGGTCACACCGTTGGTGGCTGGCGCTCAACGCCGCCGGGGCCCTGCTCCTGAACAGCATCATCTTCACGAACTGGTGAGCCGCTAATGGAACAACCACCGCTGGAACGCCGGCTCGGCACGGCCGACGCCGTGGTGATCGGGCTCGGGTCGATGATCGGCGCCGGGGTGTTCTCGGCGTTCGGCCCGGCGGCCCGGGCGGCCGGCGCCGGCCTGCTGATCGGGCTGGTCCTCGCCGCGGCGATCGCGTACTGCAACGCCACCGCCTCGGCGCAACTGGCCGCGGTCTACCCGACCTCGGGCGGCACGTACATCTACGGGCGTGAACGCCTGGGCCCGTGGTGGGGCTTCATCGCGGGGTGGGGATTTGTGATCGGCAAGACCGCCTCCTGCGCGGCGATGGCGCTGACCTTCGCCAGCTACGCGATCCCCGGCCCCTGGTGGTTGCAGCGAATCGCCGCGGTCACCGCCGTGGTGGCGCTGACCGCGCTGAACTATCGAGGGGTCACCAAGACCGCGATGCTGGCCCGAATATTGGTGGCGTGCACGATGATTGCGCTGACCGCACTGGTGGTGGGCATCGCGGTGGCCAAGCCGGACCCGGCACACCTGAGCCTCGGCGCCTGGCCGACTGCCCCGCTTTATGGCGTCCTGCAATCGGCGGGACTGCTGTTTTTCGCGTTTGCCGGTTATGCGCGGATCGCGACGATGGGCGAAGAGGTCCGCGACCCGGCCCGCACCATCCCCAGGGCGATCAATCTCGCGCTGGGGATCGCGGTGGGCGTCTACCTTGTCGTCGGGGTGGCCGTGCTGCTGGCCGCCGGACCGGACCGGCTCGCCCACGCCGCCGCGCCACTGACCGAGGCGGTGCGGGCCGTCGGTTCGACACCGCTGGTTCCCGTGGTGGCGGCCGGGGGTGCGCTGGCCAGCCTCGGCGCCCTGCTGGCGCTGATCGCCGGGCTCGGGCGCACCACGCTGGCGATGGCCCGGAATCGGGACCTGCCCGCGTGGCTCGCGGCTGTTCACCCGCGCCATCGGGTGCCTCACCACGCCGAGATCGCGCTCGGCGTCCTCGTCTGCATCGTGGCGGCCACCGTCGACCTACGTGGGGTGATCGGCTTCTCGTCGTTCGGCGTGTTGGTCTACTACGCGATCGCCAACGCCGCCGCCTACACGCTGCCCGCCGCCCGCCGCTGGGTGCGTGCCCGCGACGTGTGCGGGGTAGCCGGCTGCCTGCTGCTGGTGGCCACCCTGCCCTGGCAATCGGTCGTCGCCGGGCTGGGCATGTTCACCGTCGGGATCGTCGGGCGCGCCGTGGTATCGAGTGTGCGTTGACGGCTTCGAGTGTGCGCCTAGGGCGGAAATCCGACGATTTTTCCGCCGTCAGCGCACACTCGAAGGCCTTCACAGTCCGGCTGCGCGGGTGACGCGGGCGAAGCGGCTGCCGGGTCCGCACGCGTCGCGGACCCCGGCGACGTCGTCGACGACGTCGACGTCCGCCAGGCGTTGCACCTGCGTCACGTCAATCCCGTTGGCGCGCAATGCCTTCAACGTGAGTTCCCCAGTATCGGGTTGCGACATCGGGACGGTGCGCAGGCATTCGGCCATCGCCGGCTCCCCCACCCCGAGCACCCACCAACCGCCGTCGCACGCCAAGCCGAGTACTGCCGCGGGCGCAGTGTCGAGCAGCCGCTGCGCGCAGCCCGTCAACAGATCGGCGGTCACCTGCGGAGTGTCCATTCCGATTTGCAGCACCGGATACCGTCTCGCCGAGTCGGCGTGTGCGTTGGCGAGCCGGTCGGCGAAGTCGCCGCCGCGCTGCGGAATCACCGTGAAGGACTCCAGCCGCTGCCGAATCTCGGCGGCACCCGCGGCGGCGGAAAGGTCGCCGGTGAACGCCACCACCCGCGCCGCCACCGGCGCGGCGGCCACCGCATCCAGGGTGTCCAGCAGCGCGGCGGCGGCGATGCCCGCGGCGACCCGGTCACCGACCGTCGCGGCGAGCCGCGTCTTGGCCCGGCCGGGCTCCGGGGCTTTGGCGACGACCAGCAGGGTCACCGGCAGCACGCTCATGAAATCACCTTCCAGAAGTCCAGGATCGCGGTGATGCTGCCCCGCAGCGAACCGCTGACCTTCGACTTGCCGCCGGTGCGGGGACCGTAGCTGACGTCGAGCTCCACCACCCGCCAGCCGGCGGCCGCGGCCCGAACCAGCAGCTCCAGCGGATAGCCCGACCGCCGATCGGCGATGCCCAGGCCTAGCAGCGCCTCCCGCCGCGCCACCCGCATCGGGGCGATGTCGTGCACCGGCAGGCCGTGGCGGGTACGCAGCCGCCAGCTCATCACCACGGTGCCCACCCGCGCGACCCAGGGCCAGTGCAGCCCCGGCACGGGGCGGCGCCGGCCGATCACCAGGTCGGCGGCCCGGTCGAGCGCGGCGACCAGGCGCGGTAAGTCACCGGCGTCCATCGAGCCGTCGGCGTCGATGACGGCCACGATCGGGGTCGTCGCGGCGACCACGCCCGCGTGCACGGCTGAGCCGTACCCGGCCCGCGGTTCGACGACGACCGCGGCGCCGTGCCGGGTCGCGACCCCGGCGGTGTCATCGGTGCTGTTGTTGTCGACCACCAGCGCCCGATAACCGGGGGGAATGGCCGCTAGCACCGCCGGCAGCGACTGCTCCTCGTTGAGACAGGGCAGCACCACGGTGACCAGGTCGTCGGGGTCTGGCATGCCCTCTGACACTCAGTGATGCCCCCCATGCGGCTCCTGCGGGGTGACCGGCTTCGGGGTCACCGGCTGTTGTGTTTGGGTGTGCGTCGGCACCGGCGCCTGGGTCGTTTGCTTCGTGGGCGGTTCCGTGGGTGCCTGCGTCGTGGTCGGCGGCGCCTGCGTCGTGGTCGGCGCCTTCGAGGTCGTCGGTGGCTCCGTGGTCGTCGGCGGCGCGGTCGTCGTTGTCGGCGGCGCGGTCGTCGTTGTCGGCGGCGCGGTCGTGGTTGTCGGCGGCGCGGTCGTGGTCGTCGGCGGCGCGGTCGTCGTCGTCGGCGGCGTGTGCGTGGTGGTGGTCGGCGGCGTGTACGTCGTCGTCGGCGGGAAGTAAGGGGGTGGCAGTGGCCGCCAGCCCGGGTACGGAACGATGATCGGCACCGGGACCGGGACCGGGACGGGTGCCGGGACGACCGGTGGCGTCTCGCCCCGGCTGGGCGATATCAACTGCGGGGGAATGTAGCCGTTGGAGTCCGGAATGACGCCGCCCTGGAATCCCGCGTTGGGCTGATCCGGCGGGGGCGGTGGTACCGGTGCCTGCTGTTGCGTCGGCAACAACGGCATGAACTTGCCCGGGGCGGCGTTCTGGTGCCCCACCACCGGCTCCTGACTAGAGGTCGGCCGGACGGCGATCACCACCGCGACGGCCAGCGATGCGAACCCGATGACCGCGAAGGCGATGACGGCATTGGTGATCACCAAGGCCCGTCTGCCGCGCCGGTCGGCCTCGGCCTCGTCGAGGTCGTCGTATTCCTCGAATAACGGGCCGTACTCGTCCGCCTCGGCGGGGAGCAACTCGGAATCCCCGGCCATCGAGTACGCCAGCTGCGGTTCCTCGGCACCCGGCTCGGCCGCCGGCGCGAAGGCGGTCTCGTCTCCCGTCAGCGCCGGCGCGAAGGCGGTCTCGTCTCCCGTCAACGCCGGCGCGAAGGCGGTCTCGTCTCCCGTTAGCGCCGGTGCGGCCCACGTCGCGTCGGGCCCGGCCGCCAGGGGCACGGCCGCCAGCGCCGCCCCGCGGGCCAGGGCAAAGGTCGGATCGTCGGCGATCTCCACCCGCGTGGTCGACGCGTCGCTCAGCCGATCGGCGATTCTGGTCAGGTCGGCAGAGGTGAGATCGGCCGACGCGCCGACGAGGTAGACGTCGCCCGGGGCGTCCGGCTGCTCGCCGAGCCTGGCCATCAACGTGTCAAACGTTTCGGTGGCTGAGGAGAGAGAGCCGTCGGCCAGCGGCGCGGTGGCCAGCATGGTCGGCGGCGCATCGAAGTCGTCCGCACCCGGAGCGACCATCGACAGCGTCGCGGTCTCGCCGTCGAACACCAGCGCGGCGCCGGCCCGACCCGCCGCCCGCATCAGGGCCGCCGCCGCGTGCGACTCGGACAGCACCCCGACGTTCACCACGCCGGAATCTTCCAACGCCTGCCGCAGCCGTTCGGCCTGGGGAAGATTCGTCCAGCACAGCCGGGTGGCGACCAGGTGGTGGTTCTCGCCGGCCAGCAGCCGATTCGTGCCGACCACGGTCTCGGTCAGTGTCTCGATCGGGTTGTCGGCCAGGTCGACGACCGATTGGTCGATCACGTCACTTCCGCGCGCGCCCGGCCCCATCAGCGCCAAGCGGGCGACCGGGCCTGTGACCGCGACCCCCAAAACGACGTCCATCCAGCCTCTCCTTCAGCTGTCCACCCCGCAGCCAGCAATGTCCCGGCATCATTACACTGCGATACCGTCGGCAGTATCAGTCATTCGGCGAGAGGTTCGCCTCCGAGCGCAGCGTAACCAGAGCCGGCGAACGGCGGAACGGTCACCGCGGAACACCCCCCGCGGGAGTGCCGTTGACAGCCATCGCCGCGGCGTCCGAACGGAGAATATGTTCTCAAGCGAGCAGCGCAATCGGCCCGCCAGGGTCCTTGATCCCGGGGGGGCATGGTGAGCCAGAGCAGCGACGACGCGCCTACCGGCCCCGTCGGCGGGCAGACGGTGCCTCCGACGACGACCGCGCCGCCCACGGTCTCCCAGCCGACGCGGCGGTGGAACACGGTCCGGGACCTGACCGCCGCCGCCCTTCTCGTCGTCGCGCCACTCCTGCCCTGGAACCTGTATTTCGGCTTCGGAATCCCCGGCAGCAACGACAGGTTGTTCGCCGTCCTGCTGGCGGTGACGTTGCTGTCCCTGGTATCGCTCGCCGTGGCCCGCCTGGGCCCCTTGCGATCCCGTCCCGCCCTGGCCGGCCGGCTTTGTGCGGGACTCAACGCCCCCTACCTGCTGCTGGTGCTGGCCTTCGTGGGATTCGACGTCCTCGAAACGGCGCGAGCCGGTGGCGGCGTGCACGTCCCGGGCGGTGTCGGGCCGGGGGCGTGGCTGGGTGTCGCCGGCTCGCTGCTCAGTGCGCGACCGGCGATCACCGTCGCTGCGGACGGCAAGTTCAGGTCCGCCCGGATCATTGGCTACGCGTCGATGTTGGCCGCGGCGACCAGCTTTGGCTTCAACCTGTATTGGCGGGTGAAGTACGCGCTGCCCGCAGGCCAGGACTTCGGCAAGCAGAACGTCGCGGTCATCGCGAGTGCGGTGGTGTACGGCGCGGTGGCGCTGGTCGCCGTCGTCCTGGGTTCCGGGTGGCTTCTTCGCGCCACCAAAGCTTCTCGACTGGCGACCGTGGCGCTCGGGGCGTCGACGCTGGCCGCGGGGATCATCGTGTGGAGCCTTCCCGTCGGCCGTGACATCGACGCATTCCACGGCATCGCGCAGAACACGTCGACGGCGGGGGTCGGGTTCGAGGGCTACCTGGCGTGGGCGGCCGCCGCGGCGATGTTTGCGCCCGCGACACTTTTCGGGCTCAGCGCCGACCGCGGTGTGGCGACCGAGAAGAACGCCTGGCGGGCGGCGGCCCGAAACGGCTTGCTGCTGATCACGGTGTGGTGCCTGGGGTCGATGCTGATGCGGTTCACCGACCTCGCCGTCGGAGTGATCCTCAATTACCCGTACTCGCGCTACGACACCATGGTGCTGGCCGCGTTCGACCTGGCCACCGCGGTCCTTGCGATCTGGCTGCGCGTCAACCTCGGCAACGACGCCGTCTCCGCGAGGCTGATCACGTCGCTGTGCGGACTCGTCGCCACCCTGAGCATTTCTCGCGTCGTCGTCGGCGTCGTGCTGGCGCCACGGTTCCAGGAGAGTCCCGTCGCGCCAAACCCCGTCTACGGAAACAATCTGGCCCAGCAGATCACCAGCACCTTCGACGTGGCCCTGTGCGGACTGGGCTTAAGCATCCTCACGGCGGCGATCATCACGGGTCACCTCAGCCGTCGCCTGCGCCGCCAGAAGCGGGCCGCCCGCCAGCGCCCCGTCAAGGCGGCCGCGCCCTCGGCCGCACCGACGACCCGTTTCCCGGTGGGTGGCACTGCCCCACCGTCGGCCGCGGCGACCACCCGCATCCCCACGGCTGGCGCCGGCTCACCGCGGATCTTCCGCGGCCCGGAAGTCCCAGACTCCGCGACGCGGCAGATGCCCGCCCAGCAGCCCAGGATCTTCCGGCCGCCGCAAGGCTAGAACGAGTTAACGCAATGGCGCGAAAGCGAATTCGCGCAGGCCGTCCTGCGGATCGACGGCGGCACGAAAACCCAACACCTCGGCGGCCCGGGTGGGATCGGCGACGATGTGGCGCACGTCGCCGCTGCGGTACCCGCCGCTGACGACGGGGGACACGGTGCCATCCGCGCCGCCGCGCGCAGCGCAGAGTGCGGTGGCCACCTCCAGGATCGAGATGGGGCGCCCGGAGCAGACGTTCACCGCGGTGAAGCCATCGGACGTCGACGACACAGCCGCGAGGTTGGCCGCGGCCACATCATCGACGTGGACGAAGTCACGCATCTGCCCGCCGTCCTCGAAAACCCTTGGCGGCTCGCCCTTTTCCAGTGCCGACCGGAAGATCGCCGCCACCCCGGAATACGGGGTGTCGCGCGGCATGCCGGGGCCGTAGACGTTGTGGTAGCGCAGCGCCACCACCGAGGAGCCCGTCGCCTCAGACCACGCCAGCGCGTAATGCTCCTGCGCGGTCTTGCTGGCCGCGTACAGGCTGCGCGGCCGCAGGGCGGCATCCTCGTCGACCAGGCGCCACTGCAGCTCCTCCGCACCGATCGGGCAGCGGTGTTCAAAGATCCCGGCGTCGAGGTCGGCGCGCCGCCGCGGCAGCGGGTCGACGGTCCCGTGCTGCGCACAGTGATACCGGCCCTGCCCGTACACCACCATCGACGACGCCAGCACCAGGCGGCGCACCCCGGCGCCGAACATCTGCGCCAGCAGCACCGTGGTGGCGAAATCGTTGTGGCCGCCGTAGGCGGGCGCGTCGGTGGCGTCCACGCCGGCTCCGACCATCGCGGCCTGATGACACACCAGGTCGACACCGTCGAGCAGCGGCGCCAACGCCTCGGCGTCGCGGACGTCGACCCGTCGACACCCCGCCGGTAACACCGGGTTTGGACCGTGCGCGGCGGGCAGCAACGCGTCGACGGCGATCACGTCGTGGCCCGCCGCACGCAGCGCCGCATCCACCCGCGACCCGATGAAACCGGCCGCGCCCGTCAGCAGCACCCTCACGGCAGCTCGATCGGCAGCGTGACACCGGTGTGCGCCAGGCAGTGCGTGCACGTGCGTTCGACGGCGACCCGGCCGATCGCCTCGCGCACCAGCGTCTTGAACAGCTCGATGTTCTTTTCGAATTGGGCGAACACGTCGACGGCCTTCACGCCCTCCCCCGTCGCGATGCCGGCATCCAGGTCGGTGACCAAAGCGATTGCGGCATAACATATTTCGAGTTCTCTGGCCAGCACCGCCTCCGGGTAGCCGGTCATGTTGACCAGGCTGAACCCGGCCGAGGCGAACCACCGGCTTTCGGCCCGGGTGGAAAACCGCGGCCCCTGGATCACCACCATGGTGCCGCCGTCGACCACGCCGGACAGGCCGGTGGCTCCAATGATCGAGGCCCGCAACGTCGGGCAATACGGGTCGGCGAAGTCGACGTGGATGGCGCCGGCGTCGAAGTAGGTGTCGGCGCGGCCGTTGGTGCGATCCACCAGCTGGTCGGGCACCACCACGGCGCCCGGACCGTTGTCGGGGTCGAGGCTGCCGACCGCGCACGGCGCGAGAACGCGGCGCACCCCGAGCTTGCGCAACGCCCACATGTTGGCGCGGTATGGCACGGTGTGCGCCGAGAATTGGTGGGCCGCGCCGTGCCGGGGCAGGAACGCGACCTCGTGCTCGCCGACGGCGCCGAGGGTGATCGGGGCGCTCGGCTCGCCGTACGGGGTATCCACCGTCACGCTGCGGACGTCGGAATCGAAGAAGGTGTAGAAGCCGCTGCCGCCGATGACTCCGAGCATGCGCCCATTGTTATGCATGCCCCAGGTTTGATCGCTGGTGCGGGCACCGGCAAGATTTCCTGGTGGCGACTTTTGCGCAGTGGGTCTCGGGTGCGCGGCCAAGAACGCTGCCCAACGCCGTGGCGCCGGTCGTCGCGGGCACCGGCGCGGCGGCATGGCTGCACTGCGCCGTGTGGTGGAAGGCGCTGCTGGCGCTGGCCGTGGCGCTCGCGCTGGTCATCGGCGTCAACTACGCCAACGACTACTCCGACGGCATCCGCGGCACCGACGACGACCGGGCCGGCCCGGTGCGGCTGGTGGGCTCGCGGCTGGCGACCCCACGCTCGGTGCTGACGGCGGCGGTAACGAGCCTGACGGTAGGGGCGGTGGCCGGGTTGGGGCTGGCGCTGCTCAGCGCCCCGTGGCTGATCACGGTAGGCGCCGCCTGCATCGCCGGCGCCTGGCTCTACACCGGCGGGTCGAAACCCTACGGCTACGCTGGTTTTGGCGAGATCGCGGTGTTCGTGTTCTTCGGCCCGGTCGCCGTCCTCGGCACCCAGTACACGCAGGCAATGCGGGTGGACTGGGTGGGACTGGTGCTGGCGGTGGCGATCGGGGCGCTGTCGTCGTCGGTGCTGGTGGCCAACAATCTCCGGGACATCCCCACCGACGCGCGTTCCGGCAAGATCACCCTGGCGGTCCGCCTCGGCGATGCCCGCACCCGCGTCCTCTACCAGGCGCTCCTCGCCGCTCCCGGAGTTCTGACCCTGCTGCTGATGGTGGCGACGCCCTGGTGTGCCGTGGGATTGCTGGCCACGCCGCTGGCGCTGCGCGCCATGGGCCCGGTGCGCTCCGGTGGCGGCGGCCTCGAACTGGTCCCGGTGCTGCGTGACACCGGGCTGGCCATGGTGGTGTGGGCCATCGCGGTGGCAACGGCGTTGGCAGTGGCGAGCTAGTGTGGAGCGGGCGGGGCGACAGAGACCCCAAGGGACGGGAATGAAGCAGATCGCCACGACCAGTGGCCCGCAGAACATCGGATTGCTCAGCGTCGGGGCATATCGTCCGCAGCGGGTGGTCACCAACGATGAGATATGTCAGACCATCGACTCTTCCGACGAGTGGATCTATTCACGCACCGGAATCAAGACCCGCCGGTTCGCCGATCGCGAAGAGTCCGCCGCTTACATGGCGACCGAAGCCAGCCGGCAAGCGATTTCCAAAGCCGCACTGACCGCGGCCGACATCGACGGCGTGATCGTCGCCACCAGCACCCATTTCCTGCAGACCCCGCCCTGCGCCCCGGAGGTCGCGACGGCGCTGGGCGCCACGGGCGTGGCCGCCTTCGATGTCGGGGCGGGATGTGCCGGCTTCGGATACGCGCTTGGCGTCGCGGCCGACATGGTCCGCGGCGGCAGCGCCGCCAAGATGCTGGTCATCGGTTCGGAGAAGCTGTCCCCCACGGTGGACATGCAGGACCGCACCAACTGCTTCATCTTCGCCGACGGCGCGGCCGCGGTGGTGGTGGGCGAGACGCCCATCCAGGGCATCGGACCGACCATCTCGGGCAGCGACGGCGAACAGGTCAACGCCATCCGCCAGGACATCGACTGGATCACGTACATTGACAACCCGACCGGCCAACGCCCGTTTCTGCGGCTTGAGGGCAGCGCCGTTTTCCGTTGGGCGGCATTCGAAATGGGCAAGGCCGGCCGGCAGGCGATGGACGCGGCGGGGATCAGACCCGACGAGATCGACGTGTTCGTACCGCACCAGGCCAATGGCCGGATCAACGAGGTGCTGGCCAAGAACCTCAATCTGCGGCCGGACGCGGTCGTCGCCAACGACATCGAGCACACCGGCAACACATCGGCCGCCTCCATTCCGCTGGCGATGGCCGAGCTGCTGGCGACCGGGGCGGCCAAGGGCGGCGACCTGGCCCTGCTGATCGGCTACGGCGCGGGCCTGTGTTATGCCGCGCAGGTCGTGCGGATGCCGAACGGCTGAGTCTTACGCTTCGTCGGGCCCTTCGTCGGGCCCTTCGTCGGGCAATGCCTCACCGCGCAGCCGGGCTTGCAGGTGTTCGCGTTCGCGGCGCCGACGTTCACCGGCGATCGCCAGCGCGGCGGTGGCGTGCCGGCGCAGCGGGGCGAACAGCCAGATGCCCAACGGCATCGCGATGATCAGAGCGAACAGCGCGGCGACGACGATGGGGAACTGGGTGATCCCGAGCAGTCGCGCGGCCCCGTAGATCGCGGCGCCGAGCACGACCACGAGCACCAGGCGCGCCGCCGTGTAAGCCAACACGTCGACGACGACGCGATCGCGACGCTCGCCTTGATCCCCGGTGCTGCCGTCGCTAGGCCCTGGTGACACGGCTCGAGCCTACGGCGCGGGTATATTCGCTCCAGGAGGTGTTGAGTGCTTTACCTGTTCGTCGTTTTGGTTTTGGGGACCCTGATCTACATTGGCTGGCGTGCGGCGCGGTCACAGACCCACCGGGCAAAGACCCGCGTCATCGGGCCCGACGACGATCCGGACTTCTTGCGCCGATTGGGTCGCGGCGACTGACACCCTCGCCGGGCCGCTCAGACCAGGCCGGGGTTGCGCTGGTCGCCGGGGAACCCGTCGGCGACGACGGCCGCCAGCTCGGTGAGCGCTTCGCGTGTCGGACGCCGCAGCTGATCCAGACCGATCTCGGCGCCCTCCTCGAGGTGCGGGTCGAAGGGCACCAGCCGCACCGCGCGGCAGCGGCGGGAGAAGTGATCGACCACCTTGTTCATGTCGATCTTGCCCGTCCGCGGCCGCACAGCGTTGATCACCGCGATCGAATTGCGGACCAATTCCTCGTGGCCATGCGCGTCGAGCCAGTCCAGCGTCGCCGAGGCGCTGCGCGCGCCGTCGATGGACCCGGAGCTGACGATGATCAGGACGTCGGCCTTGTCCAGCACCGCCGACATCGCCGAGTGCAGCAGCCCGGTGCCGCAGTCGGTGAGCACCAAGCCGTAGAACCGCTCCACAAGCGCCAGGGCGTGGGTGTAGTCGTCGGCGCTGAACGCCTGCGACACGGCCGGATCGGTCTCCGACGCCAGCACCTCCAGCCCGCTGGGGCCCTTCGAGGTGTAACGACGGATATCGCTGTAGCGCTCGACGGTCCCGGCGTCCTGCAGCAGCTGACGCACCGTCGCCACCGTCTCCAGCGGGATCTTCTGGCTCAGGGTGCCCCGGTCGGGGCTGGCGTCAACCGCCAGCACCCGGTCGCCGCGGATGGAGGCGAAGGTGGCGCCCAGCGTCGCGGCGATGGTGGTCTTGCCGACGCCGCCCTTCAGCGACACCAACGCGACCCGGTAGCAACCCCGCAGCGGCCGGTTGACCTGGGCCACCAAATTGTTGTGGCGGGCGGCGCGGGGACCCTCGCCCACGTTGATCAGCTGGCCGGACAACACGTAGAGCAACCGGCGCCAGCCCTCCGATGGCGGCGGTTTGACCGGTCGCAACAGCATGCTGGTGGACAGTTCCGGGTACGGCGTGTGCGGCAGCGGCTCGGGGCGATATGGGGCTACCGGGGCCGGTGGGACCCCTGGGGCTCCTAGGGCCTCCGTGAGGGTCGCGTCGGCCGGGCCCGCGTAATAGGCCCCGTAGGCCGTCGGGTCGACCCGCGGAATGCCGGTGATCGGCGTGGCATCCCAGGGTGGCGTCCCGCCGGACAGCGGTGAGGTGGGCTGCGCCATCTCCCGCCTGTCGGGTCCGGGGTTCCGGCGCTCTGTCCGGAATCCGGCAAAGGCGCGAGTCGGCGCTTCGCCGCCGGACTCAGCCGGCGGTTCGCCGGGGTGCTGCTGGGCCCCCTCCGGCGACAACTGCGTGGTCGGATGATCGGGCACCTCAACGCCCGTCGATGACTCCTCGGACACGTGCAATCCCCCTTCGTGCAGTTACGTGGACCCATGGTGTGCAGCCCGTCGGTCAGGCGCTGATTCTCAGCCCACCCCCGCGTAAGAATGCAGACCCACAGTCACCAGGTTAACGAAGAACAAATTGAAAACCATGGCCACGAACCCCACAACGTTGATCCAGGCCGCCTTCCGGTCCCGCCATCCCGCGGTTGACCTGGCATGCAGGTAGGCCGCGTACACCACCCACGCGACAAACGACACCGTCTCCTTGGGGTCCCAGCCCCAATACCGGCCCCAGGCTTCCTCGGCCCAGATGGCGCCGAAGATCACCCCGAAACCGAACACCGGGAACGCGAAGATCGTGGTGCGGTAGGCGATGCGGTCCAGGGTCTGCGCGTCCGGTAGCCGCCGTACCAGCCGGCCCAGCGCGCCCTCAGCACGCCCGTCGCGCTCGGCCCGCCCGTCCTGGGGGTCACCCAGCCGCGACGTGCGCAGCAAGAACAAGATGCTGGCGATGCCGGCCACCAGGAACACCCCGGAGCCCAGGCTGACCACCGACACGTGAATGGGCAGCCAGTAGGACTGCAACGCGGGCATCACGGGCGCGGCGTTGGCGTAGAGCCAGCGTCCGGAAACCGTGAGCAGCACCAGCACCGGCAGCAGCAGGAAAACCCACAGCGGGCGGTAAAGCGGCCGGCGCAGCACGACCGCGCCGGCGACCAGGCCGCACAGGCAGGTCAGGTTGATGAACTCGTACATGTTGCCCCAGGGCACCCGCAGCGTGGCCATGCCCCGCAGCACGATGCAGGCCAGCAGCAGCCCGATGCCGAGGTAGACGACGGCCAGCCCGGCGCGCCCGACGCGCTCGTCGAACGGCCGCTGGGGAACGTCCTCGACGATGCCGGGGGCCGTGCTGTCGGCGCCGACCGAACCGGCCAACGCCCGCGCCCGGTTGTCCGCGCGGCGGCCGCCGACGTACGCCAATTCGAAGGCCAGCAGCAGCAGCCCGACCACCAGGGCCACCATGGCCGAGGTGAACGCCCAGTCGGAGTAGCGCGCGAGGCCGATGTTGACGTGCTGGGTGTTCATGTGACGTCCACCTGAGAACTCCTTTGAGACGCCGGGGTCTCGGCCTGCTGCGCCGCCCGGGATTCGCCGAGCCCGGCCAGCAGTCGCCCGGTCAACCGCTCGAACTCGTCGCCCCAACCGGAGTTGTCGGTGCGGGCCAGGCCGCCCAGCTCGACGTTCACCGTACCCGGCCCCGGGTGCGCGGCCTCGTCGGTCACCGGGGTGAGACGCACCCACACCCGGCGGCGGCGCACCAGCAGCGAGACCAGCAGCCCGGCCATCATCGTGATCGCGAAAACCAGCACCCAGGTCTGGCCGGGGTCGTGGGAGACCTGCAGGTTGACGAACGGCACGGCGCCGTCGAAGCGGACGACGGTGCCCGCCGCCGGGCCCTGGTCGATGCGGACCTCTTGGCCGGCGCGCAGATTGACCCGCTTCTCCTTGGTCAGCCGGCCTTGCTGAATCAGCCGGGGATCGAGGGTGAACAGCGACTGGGGCCGCCCGCTGTCCAGTCCTGTGTCGCCGCGGTAGATGTCGACGGCCACCGCGGGGGCGTTCAGGGCCGGGAACCGCGACGACAGGAGGGTGCCGTCGAGCTGCTCGGTCGGCGCCAGCAGACCCTGGATCGCGATCTCGTGCTGGCGGCGATCGTTGGCGTTGGGATAGCTGCCGGCCGGCGGGTCGACGCGCGCCACTCCCGACGAGAGCAAGGTCTGCGGGTTGTCGGGCCGCCACTGCACCGTCGACGTGCGGACCTGCCCGTCCGGGAACGTCACCGTGAACGTCGGTGCGTAGCCGTGGCCCTGCAGATACACCCGGTCGCCGCCGATGCGCAGCGGGTGGTTGACCTCGAGCCGGTAGGGCCGCCACGTGTTGGCCGTCAGATCGCGGCTGTCCGGATAGTCCTGAAAGTCAATGTCCGCGGCGAACGAGGTTGCCTGACCCGAAGCCAGGTAGTGCGCCTGAAAGTCGTTGACGCGGACACAGATTGGGTGCAGCGATGTGCCGTCGACGGTATTGCCGGCGCGGAACGAATCGAACGCGGCCGGTGATGCCGAGCAGAAACCGGGGCCGCCGTCGGCGATGACGATCACGTTGCCCTCGTAGCCGAACAGCTTGCCGACGGCCACCGCAACCAGCAGGCCCAGCAGCGAGAAGTGGAAGACCAGGTTGCCGAATTCGCGCAGATAGCCCTTCTCGGCGGACACCTCCACGATTTCGGGTTCCGTGTCGTCCGGATGGCGGATGGCGGTGCGCCAGCCCCGCAGCCGTGCGGTGATCGTGTTTGCCAGGGCGTTGACCTGTTCGGGCCCGGTGACGACCTGGCGGCTGGCGTTTTTGGGCAGCCGGGACAGGTTGCGCGGGGCCGCCACCGGGGTGGCGCGCAGGCTGCGGGCGTGGTCGACCAACCGCGGGGCCAGGCAGCCCACCAGGGACACGAACAGCAACGCGTAGATGGCGGTGAACCAGAAGCTGGAGAACACGTCGAAGGCCTGCAGCCGATTCAGCCAGGGCCCGATCACCCGATGGCTGGCCAGGTAGTCGTCGACCTTGCCGGCGTTGAGACTGCGCTGCGGCAAAAGCGCGCCGGGTATCGCGCCAAGCGCAAGCAAGAACAACAGCACCAGCGCGGTGCCCATCGACGTCAGCGCGCGCCAGGCGTTGCGTGCCCCTCGGAGAACTCGCCTCAAATCGGCAACCTCACGTCGGACACGAACGCGTCCCGCAGCCACGACACGAAGTCATTCCACACCCCGGTCACCAGCGCCGCACCGACCGCGATCAGCAGCGCGCCGCCGAAGATCTGGATCGCCCTGGTGTGCCGCCGCAGCCAGCTCAGGCCCGCCATCGCGCTCGCCGAACCGAATGCCAACAGCACGAACGGGATCCCCAGCCCCAGGCAGTAGGCGATGACCAGCACGATTCCGCGTGCGACGTTCGCGCCCTGGGTGGCCGAGGCGACGGTGATCACCCCCGTCAGCGTCGGCCCCAGGCACGGCGTCCAGCCCAGTGCGAACACCGCGCCGAGCAGCGGTGCCCCCGCGACCGTCGTGAACTGGCGCGGACTGAACCGGACCTGGCGCTGCAGGGCCGGGACGAGGCCCACGAACACCAGCCCCATCACGATGGTCAGCACACCCCCGACCCGCTGCAGCAGCAGCTGATTGGTGATCAGCGTGCTGGTCATGCCGAGGACGGCGACGGTGCCGAGCACGAACACCGTGGTGAACCCCGCGACGAACAGCGCGGCGGATCCCGCGACCCGCCACCGCGCGGCGGGCGGCGCCTTGAGGGTGCCTGGTGGGGGCTGCTCGTCCACCCCGACGACGGCGGCCAGGTACGACAGGTAGCCCGGCACCAGCGGCACCACGCACGGCGAGGCGAACGACACCAACCCGGCCAGCAGGCACACGCCCAGCGCCACCAGCAGCGGCCCGGCGGCGGCGACCTCTGCCAGGCCGGTCACTGAAGTCCGAGCCGCCCCGGCGCGGCCTGGCCCGCCGCGGCCTCTTGCGCTACCCGCTGCACGACGGGCTGCAGATCCTGCGCCAGCAGTTCCCGCAGAAACACCGCCGCGACGCGGTGCTGGCGGTCCAGCACCAGGGTGGAGGGGATAACGGTGGTGGGATATTTGCCGCCGAACGCGATCAGGCTGCGCATCGCCGGGTCGTAGAGCGACGGGTACGTCACGTGGCGGTCGTCGACGAAATCCAGGGCCGCCTGGCGGCTGCCGTCGCGGACGTCGATGCCCAGGAAGGACACCCCGGAGCCCCGGGTGGCGTCATAGACCTGCTGCAGTTGGGTTACCTCGGCCCGGCACGGCCCGCACCACTGCCCCCACACGTTGATGACGACGACCTGGCCGGCGAAGTCGTCCAGCGAACGCGAGTGCGTCGGGTCGGCCAGGTCCGGCCCGGACAACGGGCCCGGACGGCCGCGGCTGGACGGCGGGTCGTAGAGGATGTCGGTTTTTCCGCCGGGCGAGACGAATTCGAAGGTGCCGCCCTGGGCCACCGCATCGCGACCCGAACAGCCCGCGAGAAGGGCCACCAGTAGCGCCCCGGCAATTGCCAGCCGCCACATGCTCATGGCGCCGCTCCTCCGCATCGTCGCCGGCGCGGTCAAGCGCCCGCCGGTTGGCTGTATTCGACGTCGACCATCCGGTCGCCGTCATAGACCAGGGTGGTCACCGAGGCGAGCCCACATTGCCGGCGCCGCGGATCGTGCCAGAGCCGCTTGCCGGTCAGGTGCAGCCGCAGCGTCCAGACCGGCAGCTGGTGGCTGACGCACACCACCTCGTGGCCGGCGCCGCGGGCGCGGGCCTTGTCGACCGCGTTGGTCATCCGCGCCGCGATCTCGACGTAGGGCTCGCCCCACGACGGGGTGAACGGGTTGCGCAGATGCCACCAGAACCGCGGGTCGCGCCACGCGCCGTCACCCGGGCCGACGTGGCGGCCCTCGAAGAAGTTGGCCGACTCGATCAGGTCGGGGTCGGTATCAACGGGCAGGTCGTGCACGGCGGCGATCGGGGCGGCGGTCTCCTGGGCCCGCTGCAGCGGGGAGGCGATCACGGCGACGATGTCACGGCCGGCCAGCGCGGCGGCGACCGCGGCCGCTTGCGCCTGGCCCTTCTCGGACAGGTGAAATCCCGGTAGCCGGCCGTACAGGACGCCGGTGGGGTTGTAGACCTCGCCGTGCCGCACCACGTGAACCCGGGTCTGCTCGGCCATCAGGATTCCCCCTCCCGGGCGCTGGCGGCGGCTGCGGCCGCAAAGGGAAGAGCCTCGGCGATCCGGTCGAACGCGGTGTCGTCGAGGGCGGCCGAAACGAACCACGCCTCGAAGGCGCTGCACGGCGGGTAGACACCGGCGTCCAGCAGGGCATGAAAGAAACCCGGAAAACGCCAGGTCGCACTCGCCCGCGCCGTCGCGAAATCGGTCACCGGCGTTTCGGAGAAGAACACGCTGAGCATGTTGCCGGCCCGCGGAATCTGGTGTGGCACACCGGCATTCGTCAAGGCCGCGGACAGCAGCGCGGCCAGGCGGTCGGCGTTGGCATCCAGTGCGGCGTACACGCCGTCGTCAGCGGTGCGCAGCGTGGCCAGCCCGGCGGCCACCGCCACCGGATTACCCGACAGGGTGCCGGCCTGATACACCGGCCCCAGCGGCGCCAGCCGCTCCATCACCTCGGCCCGCCCACCGAACGCGGCGGCCGGCAATCCCCCGCTCATCACCTTGCCGAACGTGAACAGGTCGGCGGCCACCGGATCGATTCCGTACCAACCGCTTCGGCTGACCCGGAATCCCGTCATCACCTCGTCGACGATCAGCAGCGCACCATGCTCGGCGGTGATCGCGCGCAGCGCGGCGTTGTAGCCCGGCGCCGGCGGAACCACGCCCATGTTGCCGGGGCTGGCCTCGGTGATCAGCGCCGCGATCTGGTCGCCGAACCGGTCGAAGGCCTGCCGCACGGCGTCGATGTCGTTGTAGGGCAACACGATTGTGTCTGCCGCGGCAGCCCCGGTGACCCCGGGCGAAGAAGGCAGACCCAGCGTCGCCACCCCGGAGCCCGCGTCGGCGAGCAACGCGTCGGCGTGGCCGTGGTAGCAGCCGGAGAACTTGACGATCTTGGCCCGGCCGGTGAATCCGCGGGCCAGCCGCACTGCGCTCATGGTGGCCTCGGTGCCGGAGTTCACCAGCCGAATCCGCTCGACGGGCCCCACCCGGTCGATGATCTCGGCGGCCAGCTGGATTTCTGCCGGGGTCGGTGCGCCGAACGACAGGCCTTTGGCGGCGGCCTTGGTGACCGCCTCGACCACGGCCGGGTGGGCGTGGCCCAGGATCATCGGACCCCACGAGCAGACCAGGTCGACGTAGCGGTTGCCGTCGGCGTCGGTCAGCCAGCAGCCGTGCGCTTCGGTGATGAAGCGGGGAGTGCCGCCGACCGCGCTGAATGCCCGCACCGGAGAGTTGACCCCGCCGGGAATGACCGCGCAGGCATCCTCGAACAGACGCGCGGACGCCCCGGTTGACACCGTGGTCCGCTCCGAACTGCGCATGACGACCAGTGTCCCAGCCGCGCCGAACCCGTTCGACTACAGGGTGTAGTTCTCCTGGCCGGTGACACAATGACGGGGTGGTCCAGCAGTCGGCCGCCGCCTTCGCAAACGCGCGGGTGGGCGCGGTACTCGACGACCCCGACGGGCGGCTTGGACTGATGCGCGAGCTGTACGAAGCCCCGGACGGCGTTCCGGACGGCGGGGCCCGCGGGCATCTTCCGTTCCGCCAGGCGGCGTCGGCTTTCATGCGGTGGCAGCTGCGACGGGGGCTGCTCAACCCGCCCGGCGCGCCGGCTCCCGGGAGTCCCTGGTGGCGGGCGATGAACGAACGCCTGCTGCGCGACGGCTGGGAGGCCCGCGCCCTGGCCTTCGGTCATCCCGGAGCCCCCGGCTCAGCCGCCGTCGCCGCCGGGCTGGAGTTCGTCAACCGTCCGTCCGCCCGGCGCTGGTACCGGGCACACAACATCAGCGTCGTCAGCGCATACCTGCAACACCAGCACCTGGCGTGTGAGGAGTCCCGGGTCGAACGCTTCTTCATCAACCTGGTGCTGATGCGGGTTCTCTACGCCCACGCGCTGGTGGCCGCGCCGCGACTCGCGCTCGGCTGGCTGGCCTTCGCCGGCCGCCCGCTCGGCGATCCGCGGCTGGGCATGACCGGCATCTTCCTCTCGCTGTCCCGGGTCCTGCCCGACCACTACCCCCTCGGCGATGACCTCACGCCCTACCTGCAGGCCGAACACCGGCTAGGCCACCTGCTCGATGTCGGAGTCATCCAGCCTCGCCTGGAAAGCCTCTACGATTGGTCCGCTCGCGACCTGGCCATCCCCGGCCTCACGGGGCTCCTAGCGGCCGAAACGCCCTGTTACGTGTGGCCTCCGGAGGACGCGCAGCCGTGGCGCCCGACGCCGTCGCGGTCGGCGCGGCTGGCACGCGCGCTGCTGCCCGTGACGCGCCGAGCGGGTTGATGTCGGCTCGGGCGGACTGTTTGGATAGCGGTATGCAACTTCCTCAAGGGCTCGCTCGGTTCAACCGGCACGTCACCAACCCGATCCAGCGGCTGTGGGCCGGCAGGGCTAGTCGCAGGATGCAGCCCCCACATTCGGCATCGTCGAGCACGTCGGCCGGCGTTCCAAAAAGGAGTACCGGACACCGGTGACTGTGTTCAGCGCCGATCTCGACGGCAAGCCCGGCGTGGCGATCCTGCTGACCTACGGCCCCGACCGGGACTGGCTGAAGAACCTCACCGCCGCCGGAGGCGGGCGGATGCGCCGCCGCGGCAAGACTTTCGGCATCGCCGACCCGCGCGTGGTTCCCAAGGACGAGGCGGCGCCGCACGTCGTGCGCGGGTGGCGGCCGGTATTCGCGCGGCTGCCGTTCGAGCAGGCGGTACTGCTCACCACGACCGACTGATACGGGCCCCGCGCGTCGAAAAGCTCCTCACCCGAGGAGCTCCGCCGGCGCGCGTCGCCCGCGCCGCCACCTGGCGACGAGGTACAGCCCGATTACCACCCCCCAGGACAACAGGCTGAGCCAGAATTGGGTATGCGCGGTGCGGTCGAACGCCATCTGCAGCAGGATGCCGACGATCGCGGCGACGGTCAGGACCGAAAGGCCCGGGAAAAGCCACATTTTCACCCGCAGCCTTTCCGGGGGTGTCCGGCGGCGAAGAACGATTTGGGAAAGTGCGATCAGCAAGTAGACGAACAGGGCGATAGCGCCCGACGAGTCGAGCAAGAAGCTGAACACCGTGTCGGGGGCCAGCCGCGCCATGATGACGCAGCCGAAACCCACCACCGACGAGCACATGATCGCGACGTACGGGACGCCGCGCCGGCTGAGCTTGACCAGCTGGGCCGGCGCCTCCCGGCGCCCGGCGAGCACGAAGAGCATCCGCGACGCGGTGTAGAGGCCCGAGTTCAGGCAGGACAGCACGGCGGTGAGCACCACCGCATTCATGATTTGGTCCGCGCCGGGAATTCCCATGCGCTTGAAGGCGGCGACGTAGGGCGACGTGCCGACCTGCACGGAGTCCCACGGCACGAGCACAGCCAGCAGAAAGACCGAACCGACGAAGAAGACGATGATGCGGGCGACCACGGTGTTGGTCGCTCGCTGCACGGCGCGCGCCGAGTCGGGGGTTTCGGCGGCGGCGATGGTAGCGATCTCCGCGCCAACCATGGAGAAGATCGCGACCACGATGGCGGCGAAGACGGCCGCCGGCCCGTTGGGGAAGAATCCGCCGTGGGAGGTGAGGTTGCCGAAATCGAGGCGGCGGTGTGGCCACAGCCCCAGGGCAAACAACGTGCCGGCGCCCAGGAAAGCCACAATGGTCGCGACTTTGATTCCGGCGAACCAGAATTCGAACTCGCCGTAGGAAGCGACCGACAACAGGTTGGTCGCGGTCATCAGCACCATCAGGATCAGCGAGAGCAGCCACAGCGGCGCGGGGAACCAATAGGTGATGACCTTCGCGCCCGCGACCGCCTCGAAACCGACCACGATCACCCAGAAGTACCAATACAGCCAGCCGACCGAGAAACCCGCCCAGCCGCCCAGGGCCTTCCCCGCGTAATCGGCGAACGATCCCGTCGACGGGTTGGCGGCCGCCATCTCACCCAGCATCCGCATCACCAGAATGACCAGCACACCGCACAGCGCGTACGTCAAGAATGCGGCGGGCCCGGTTTCCTTGATCACCACTCCGGAGCCGACGAACAATCCGGCGCCGATCACACCGCCGATGGCGATCATGCTGAGCTGGCGCTGCGAGAGTCCTTGGCGCAGTTGCGATGTGCTACTCACGGCTAGCCATATCGTGGGCCCTTCCGGCTTGCCCCGCCTTGGTGCTGGTCACTAACCACAACACATCCGACGGCGAGGCACCAACCGGGGCCGAGCAAGGCGGCGAGGCCAGCAAACTCCGCGGCGAGCGTCGCCATGCGGCACGACGCCCGAAGAGGGAACTCGGGCGCGGCGGTCGAGGGTGGGCCATCACACTAGAGAGTGGACCCGCGACCCCGGCGATCTTGACTTCATGATCGACCGGTCGAGCGTCCCAATGACGGAGAATCGTCTTCGCCGGCTGTCGAACCGCCGATCCGGCGCTCGCCGCTATGGCGCTGCGACAGCGGCCCGAGTGGCCTATCCGCTTACTCATGACGTGCCTGGACGCAGCGGTAGGTTAAAAATGCGAGACCACCTCAAAACGGGGCGGTGCTCGGCCTGTACACGCAGCCACGCGGAGATGAACTCGCGGGAGACCGATCGGCGGGAACGACACTGAAAACTCCAGCACCATAAGCGCTTTCATGCAACTACACCGTGGTTCACCGCGGAGTTTAAGCGTGCAGACACACGGCGTTTACGTGTGCGGCGTTAGATCCTCTTACGCGTGATCCGGTTGACAAATCAGCGCGCTTGGCTGCCGCCGGAAGTCAACTCCGGGCGAATGTATACCGGACCCGGGGCGGGGCCGATGCTGGCGGCCGCGGCGGGCTGGCACTCGGTGGCCGCCGAGCTGGAATACACCGCCAGCGGCTACTCCTCGGTAGTCTCGTGGCTGACCGGCCAGGCGTGGTCGGGCCCGTCGTCGATTGCCATGACGGCCGCGGCGATGCCCTATGTGGGGTGGCTGAACACTAGCGCCGTAGCGGCCCAGCAAACTGCTGTGCAGGCCTACGCGGCGGTGGCGGCCTATCATGCGGCGTTTGCGATGACGGTGCCCCCGCCGCTGATCGCGCAGAACCGGGCGTTGTTGATGGCCTTGGTTGCGACCAACTTTTTCGGGCAGAACAGTCCGGCGATCGCCGCGACCGAGACGCGAGCAGTTCGCCGGGCCTGGCGGGAACCTCGGGAATCCAGCCTCAGTTGAATGTCCAAGCTCTCATGGGCGGGCCGATATGCACCCCGGCCCGCGCGGCGTTGCTCGGCCCGCTCGATGCTGTGGCAGAACCGGTGCTCGACGCTGTGGCAGAACCGGTGGGGGCCGGGGTGCCCTCGTGACGCATAGTGGCCGGTGGGAACGGTTGCCCTCAGCTCACAAGTGCAGGTCTTGGTCGCGGATCAGCGCCGTGGCGAACACGCTGATGACGGCCGTCGCCACCAGATAACCGCACGCCAGCCAGGGCGCGCCCGCGACGGCGGCGATCAGCGCGGTGAGGATCATCGGGGTGACCCCGGAGGCGTAGATGCCCGAGAACTGATAGACGAACGACAAACCGGTGTAGCGGGTCCCGGTGGGATACAGCGCCGAGAAGAGCGTCCCCTGCGCGCCGTAGAACAGCGCGTGCACGACGCCGAACACGACGATCATCGCCAGCCCGAACCAGAGCAGATTCCTGGTGCCGAACAGGGCGAAGACCGGGAAGGCGGCGAGGCCGTAGCAGGCGACGCCGGTCAGGTACACCCGCCGCGCGCCGTAGCGATCGGTCAGCGCTCCCGACACGGGCAGCAGCACGGCCATCAGCAGGGCGGCGGCGGTCACCACGAGCAGGACCGACACCTTGTTGAAACCCAATGCGCCCGTGGCGTAGCTGATCGCGAAGACACCCCAGGTGTTGAATGCCGAACCCTCGGCCCAGCGCGACAGCAGTCCGAGCACGGTGTTGCGCCTGGACCGGGGTTCGCGGAAGATCTCGCGAATGGGCACGGTGGCGGTGGATTCGCGGTCCCGAAGCTCGCGGAACGCGGGTGTTTCTTCGACCCGTAGCCGCACCACGATGCCGATCGCGACCAGCACCAGGCTAACCAGGAACCCGATCCGCCAGCCGTAGGCGAGGAACCGGGCCTGGCCCAAGACGATCTGCAGCAGCGCGAATATGCCGGTGCCCAGCGCCAATCCGAGCGCCAGGCCGATCTGCGGGAACGCGCCGTAACGGCCGCGCCGGCCTTCGGGGCTGTGCTCGACGGCCAGCAGCACCGCACCCGCCCACTCGCCACCGAGCGCGAAGCCCTGCAGCATGCGCAGCGCCAGCAGCAGCAGCGGCGCCCAGACCCCGATCTGCGCGGCGGTCGGCAACACCCCGATCAGGGCCGTGGCGACACCCATGATCAGCATCGTCAGCGCCAGGCTGCGCTTGCGGCCGATCCGGTCCCCGATGTGGCCGAACACCAGACCGCCGATCGGCCGCATGACAAACCCGACCGCGAACGTCGCGAACGCCAGCAGCGTTCCCACCAGGGAACTGGCGTTCGGGAAGAACACCTTATTGAAGACCAAGCCGGCAGCGGTGGCGTAGAGGAAGAAGTCGTACCACTCCACCGTCGTGCCCAAAAGGCTTGCCGCAACGACAATGCGCAGACGCTGACGCCGCTGCGCGACGCTTTCGCCACCCGGCGACGCGGTGGTTATGAGCCCGGCGTCAATCGCGGACCCGGGCACAATAGCCGCCATGATTAGTGCGCCGAGGCGACCGCGAACGGCGTCGATGACGCCGGGTGTGCCTGACGGTTCCGGCGTTGCCACAATCCCTTGCGCTCCAGCAGCGGCAGAACGCCCTCACCGAACCAGTAGGCCTCTTCCAGGTGCGGATAACCCGACAGGATGAACTGGGTGATGCCCAGCTGCGCGTACTCGACTAGCCTTTCGGCGACCTCGGCGTGCGACCCGACCAGGGCGGTGCCGGCGCCGCCGCGGACCAGGCCCACCCCGGCCCACAGGTTGGGGCCGACCACCAGCCGACCGCTGTCGCCGCCGTGCAACTCCAGCATGCGGCGCTGCCCTTCCGATTCGCTGCGCGCCAGGCTGGCCTGCACCCGCTCGACGTCGGCCGGGTCGACGGCCGCCAGCAGCCGGTCGGCTTCGGCCCACGCCTGCTCGGCGGTGTCGCGGGTGATCACGTGAATTCGCAAGCCGTACTGCATGATTCGGCCGGCCTCGGCGGCCAGGCCGCGAACCCAGTCCAGTTTCTCGCCAACCGCCGCCAGCGATTCACCCCAGGTGAGGTAGACGTCGGAGTATTTGGCGGCGACCGGCCCGGCCGATCCCGACGATCCGCCGAAGAACACCGCCGGTATCGGGTCGGGCGGGTTGTTGAGCGCGGCACCCTCGATCTGGATGTGCTTGCCGACGAAGGTCACCGGCTCGCTCGACGTCCACAGTTGCCGCACCACATGCAAGAATTCGGCGGTGCGGTCGTACCGCGATTGCTTGTCCAGGAAATCCCCGTAGGCCTGTTGCTCATGCGGTTCACCGCCGGTGACGACGTTGAGCAGCAGGCGCCCACCCGAGTGCCGTTGGAACGTCCCGGCCATCTGCGCGGCCAGCGTCGGGCTGAGCAGCCCGGGACGAAACGCGACCAGGAATTTCAGTGTCTCGGTGCCCTCGATCAGCATCGCCGTCGTCAACCAGGCGTCCTCACACCACAATCCGGTGGGGGTGAGCACCGCCTCGAAACCGTTGTCCTCGGCGGCCGCGCAGATCTGGTGCAGATACCGCAAAGTCGCGGGCCGGTCACCGTGCATCGCCGTGCCATGCCCGCCCGCGACCAGGTTGCGCGAATCCCCGTATGTCGGCAAAAACCAATGAAACCCCAGGCTCATTCACCCTCCCGTCGGACCTTCTCCCGCATTGTGCGGGATATCGGCCGTGCGCGCGAGGGTTGAAACCTGCCAGATTGGATTGCCGGCGCTAGCGCGGGTTGCCGGTGCGCGCGTCGAGGGTGAGCGTCGATTGCGTCGGGCCGGTGAAATCCAGCATCCCGTTCAGCGCGCCGGCGCGCTCGTCGAACGAGTGGTCACCGACGCGACCGGTGCTCCAGTTGTCTTCGATAAACCGCAGGATCGACGTTTGGTCGGTCAGGGTGTGGTCCACGAAATTCGTTCTGGCATAAGGCGATATGATCAGCAACGGCAGCCGCGGGCCGTATCCGCAGCGCCCTTGGTAGACGACGGGTGCGGCGGACGGATCACCGCATCGGCCCGGACCGTTCAGGGCGTCTTCGGGTGTGGTCGAGGCCGAGACGATCGGCGAAGGTTTGTGGTCGTACCAGCCGTCGGAGTCATCGTAGGCGACGACGATAGCCATGTCCCGCCACTGCGGAAGCTTCTGCAGATGGTTGATCGTCTCGACGAGGAATTGCTGCTCGTCTTGCGGATCGGAGTACCCGGCGTGCCCGTTTTGGTAAGCCGGCGGCTTCAGGAAGCTGACCGAGGGTAGCTGACCCGCATCCGCGGCGGCCCACAGGTCTGACACGTCGTATTGATGGTTGGCCTGGTCGCCGCTGCCGATCTTGTCGGTCGCGCTCGGCGGCAGGTGGTGCGGGTTGGCCGTGGATGGGTAGTACTGGAACGGCTCGTGGTGGGGAACGTAGTCGGATTTGATGCCGAACCCCAGCGCGCCGGTCTTGCCGGTTCCGCCGAGGGCGGCACCGATGTTGTGCGTCGCACCGCACTCGGCCGTGCCGTCCGGCTTGCGGGTGGTGGCCTTGAAACCACCCTGGAAATAGCCCCAGGTGATGCCCTTCGCGGTGAGCAGATCGCCGATGTTCTTGTTGGTGGCGGCGAACTGCACCTGCTCTCGGCTAGAGCAGTCGTCGCCGAGGGGCTGCGGATCCTCGATCAGCGTCGCCTGTCCGTTGCCGGCGTCGTCGATGACCATGTGCGCCGGGAACGGTTTCCCGCCGGGCATGAATTTTGTTGTCACTCCATGGGTTTGGCCCGACACCAGGTTGATATGCCCGGGCGTGGACGGGCCGAACGTGGTGTTGTAGAAGTTGTCGCTCATCGAGTAGCGCTGTGCGTAATTCCACAGCGCGGTCACCGAGTTGCCGTCGTAGTAGTCCATCACCAGGCCGGGCGAATCGAAGGCCGGCGGTGGGCACGGGTCGCCCTGGGTGTGCTCGACGAACTTGTCCATCGCACCGCCGTTGAAGGCCAATTGTTCGTCTTGGTATTCGTGGTCCTGATCGCAGGTCACCTGCTGCCCCGGTCCGCCCAGGCGCATCGGGGCAGCCGCATTGGGGTTGTGCGTCAACAACTCTGGAGTCAGGCCGTCGACGGCCGGGGTGTCCGGTTTGGCCGTGAACGGTTGGCCGTCGACATTCGCGGCGCGCGGATAGGTTCCGAAATAGTGGTCAAAGGAGATGTTCTCGTCGAAGATGACCACCAGATGATGGATCGGTGTGGCGGTCACGGGTTCCGCACTCGGGTTCGTGGGTCGGTGCCCACATCCGGCGAGGATGAGAACCGGCACCGCGAGAAACGCCCCGAAACGCTGCAATCCCATGCCGCAGAGAACTACCGGCCGTAGGCCTTCATTCGGTGTCCATCGGGTAAACGGCTCATCAACACGAGGCGTACGGCTGGCGGCCGGTCGTGGGCCGCGAGCCGAATGTCACTCCTTTGTGACCCCCACATCACAAACCCTTCTAATTCGGCGTGCCTCGGCCGGGAAAATGCGCAGCGCGCGGCATCATGACGCTCGTGCCTGACCTGAATCGCCGCGCGGTACTGCGGGTGGGCGCCGGCGCGAGCGCGGCGGCCACCGGCGTGTGGGCCCTGAGCGCCCTGCTGGACCCGCTGGAGCCGCAAGCCGCGCCGCAGCCGCAAGCCCCCGCGCCCTTCGAGCCCTCCAGCGCGGGGAGCGCCCTGCCGACCAAGCTCACCGGCTCGTTTATCTCGGAGGCCCGCGGCGGCGTCAACACCAATTGGGTCATCGCCCTGCCGCCGGGCCAGACCGGGCTGCTGCGTCCGATGATCGCACTGCACGGCAAGGACGGCAACGCGAACATGATGCTCGACGTCGGCGTCGAGAACGGGCTGGCCCAACTCGTCAAGGAGGGCAGGACCCCGTTCGCGGTGGTGGGCGTCGACGGCGGGGACACCTACTGGCACCGACGGACGTCGGGCGCGGATTCCGGTGCGATGGTGCTCGAAGAGCTGTTGCCCCTGCTGACCTCGATGGGCATGGACACCTCCCGGGTGGGCTTCATGGGGTGGTCGATGGGTGGATACGGCGCGATGTATCTGGGCGCCAAGCTGGGCCCGTCGCGGACCGCCGGGATCTGCGCGATCAGCCCCGCGTTGTTCACCTCGTTCACCGGGAGCGCCCCCGGGGCATTCGACAGCTACGACGACTGGGTGCAGAACAGCGTGACGGGCCTGCCCGCGCTGTCGCAGATCCCGCTGCGCGTCGACTGCGGCACCGGTGACCGCTTCTACTTCGCCACAAGGCAATTCGTCAACCAACTGAAAACACCGCCGGCGGGCAGCTTCTCTCAGGGGGGCCACGACATGTCATATTGGCGAGCGCAGCTGCCGGGCGAGTTGGCTTGGATGGCGTCCTAGCCGAGGCAGATGAAGGCCACGCAGCAAGACAGCGACAGCCGCCCGCGCCCCGTCGGGCGGGGCGCCACGCGGACCGGATTCCGCCCGGACATCGAGGGCTTGCGCGCCGTGGCGGTAGTTGCGGTAGTGGCCTACCACGCCGGCATACCGGGTCTCGCCGGCGGCTACATCGGGGTGGACGTCTTCTTCGTCATCTCCGGCTTCCTGATCACCGGGCTGCTCTGGCGCGAGGTGACCACCACCGACACGGTGCGGCTCGGCCGCTTCTACGGTGCACGCGCTCGCCGCCTGCTGCCGGCCGCGGCCACCGTCGGCATCGCCACGGCGATCGGCGCGGCGATCGTGCTGCCGCCGTTGCAGGCCCGAAGTGTGTTGATGGACGGCATCGCCAGCGCCATGTATGTCGGCAACTACCGATTCGCCGGCCAGGGCACCGACTACCTCGCGTCAGACCTGCCGCCGTCGCCGTTCCAGCACTACTGGTCGCTGGGCGTCGAGGAGCAGTTCTATCTGGTGTGGCCGGCGTTGATCATCGGCACGGCCTGGCTGGCCCGCCGCCTCGCACACACCCGCGACGGCACCTGGGGCACGTCGCGGGCGACACCGTATGCGGCGGTCCTCGCGCTGGTCGGGGCGGCGTCGCTGGCGGCGGCCGTGTTGTGGACCCGCTCGTCGCCACCCTGGGCCTTCTTCGCACTGCCCACCCGGGCGTGGGAGCTGGCCGCCGGTGGTCTGGTAGCCCTCTCGATCCAGCAGTGGCGCCGGCTGCCGCTGCTGCCCGCGTCGATCGCCGGATGGGGCGGCCTGGGTTTGGTCGTGTTGACCTGCACCCAGCTGGACGCCAACACCCCCTACCCCGGGTACCGGGCGCTGCTGCCCGTGCTGGGCACCGCGCTGGTCATCGGCGGCGGCAGCGCGACCCGCGGCCTGGGAGCCGGTCGCCTGCTGTGCCGGCCGGCGATGCGGGCGATCGGCCGGGTGTCGTACTCGTGGTATCTGTGGCACTGGCCCGTGCTGCTGCTCATGCCCGCGCTACTGGGTGCGCCGGCAGGCCTGCCGGCCCGGCTGGCCGCGATCGCCGTCTCCGCCGGACTCGCCGTGATCACCCTGCATCTGGTCGAAAATCCCGGCCGGTTCGCCGCCGCCCTGCGCCGATCGGCGAAGACCAGCCTGGCCGTGGCCGGCGCCGCCAGCGCGGCTGCCGCGTGCGCGTGCCTGCTGCTGCTGACGCTGATACCGGCGCCGGTGGGTCACGGGACGGCCGCCCCGAAGGCCAACATCGTCGCGCTACCCGCCACGACCGGTCCCGTCGGGCCACGCGAGGCCGCGGTCCAGCAGGCCTTCGCGCAGGCGCAGGAGGTGCTCGCGGCGGCGCAGGGCCTGCGGGCCGTCCCGTCAAACCTGGACCCGTCGCTCGCCAGCGCGCCGGCGGACAAGGCGGCCGTCTTCGTCAACGGCTGCGTGCGATCCTGGCGCGACGTCGGACAAAACGAGTGCGCGACCGGCGACACCGCCTCGCCGACGACCGTGGCCCTGATCGGCGACTCGCATGCGGCCATGTGGAACCCGGCGTTCGAGCGGGTCGCCGAGCAGCGGCACTGGCGGCTCGAGACGCTGGCCAAAGTGACCTGCCCGCTGCAGCAACTGCACATCGTCAGCCCGTACCTGGGCCGCGAGTACACCGAGTGCGAACGGTGGCGCGACCAGATCATGTCCCGCATGCAGGCCGAACACCCGCGCCTGATCGTGCTGGACATGAGCCGGCGCTACGGCGCGGACTTCGGCTTCACGTCCTACGACCCGGCATGGATCGACACCCTGGCCGCCACCGTTAAACTGCTGCGCGGCTTTGGATCCGACGTCCTGGTGTTGGGGCCCGCCCCGGATCCGCATTCCTCAGTGCCCACGTGCCTGTCCGCCCACCTCGACGACGCCAGCGCGTGCGCGCCGATGCGATCGGTGGCGATCGACAACGGCGGCGTCGCCGCCGAGCAGGCGGCAACCACCGGCGCCGGTGGCCGCTACGCCGATCTGACCGACCTGTTCTGCGCTCCCGAGCGCTGCCCGATGATCGTCGGCAACACCCTGGTGTTCCGGGACGACAATCACGTGACGACCGAGTACGCGCAACTGGTGGCACCCCTGTTCGGCGCGCTGGCCGACCGCGCCCTGGGCGACGGGTAATGAACTTCTTGTCGCGAGCGAACGTCTTAATAGGGAAGGGCTTTTGGAGGTTTGGAGAGGATTGAGAAAATGACTCCGCTGCTGCTGGTCTGCCTCGCGGCCGCCGCACCGGTCGCCGGAATCGGTTTGCTGCAATTGCAGGCGCGCCTGGAGCGATGGGATTACGAGCGACACGCCGAAGACTGAAACGTCTTCGTAGATCCCCTAAATTCCTTGTGTCGCAACAGCTTTAGCTAGCCATGGTCCTTCAGTGCGGCGATGAAGCTTTCCGGTTCCGCCAGGCTGAGGCACAGCGAGCGGACTTCGGCCCAGGTCCCGGCCGACAGCTTCACTGATTTCGAGGTGGCGGGGCGGGCGAACTTCAGCTCGACGACACCGTCTCGGGAAGCGTTGACCAGCCAAGCGTCTCCCATCGGATGGACCCCCCACGCCAACGGTCGCGCGGGGGCCAGACGCGCGGACTTGATGTCCTCGAGCGGAACATCGAGGCGAAAAGCCCAGCCGTGCTTAACGTGCAGCGTGTCGTCGGCCACCCGGATTATCGTCCCGTTCGGCCCCAGACCGCAGACGATCGCCAGCGGGCGATACCACCGGTCATAGCGCATCGCGAAGTCCACCCGACCATTCTCACTCACCTGGGCAGCTGCATGCGGATCAGCGGGGTGATCTTGTCGGCCAGATACTCGTGCCCCGCGTCGTTGGGGTGCACGCCATCCGGGCCGATCAGGTCGGGCCTGTCGACGAACCAGCGGTCGCCGATCGGGTCAACGAACGCCGCTCCCGCGGCCCGGGCCGTCGCGTTGAGCACGTCGCGAACCTGCAGCATGGAGTCGGGGACGTCGGCGGTGGGCCACGGCGGCCCGATCACCAAAAATCTCGCGGACGGCGCCAGGCGGCGCGCCAGATCGAAGGTGGCGCGGACCCTTTCGGTCAGCAACCCGGGATCGACCACCTGGTCGTTGCGGGAGCCGAAGAACACCACCAGCACGTCGTCGCGCCTTCCCGCCGTGGCGGTCAGATCCTCGAAGACGCTGCCGTGGTCGCCGGGCACGCCATAGCCGGCCCTGCCCTCGGCCGCCACATCCGGGGCCAGCCGCACGCCTCGAGAAGCAAGCGTCTGCCAGGCGCGAGCGGTCCACGAATTCGGGCCCAGGCCGCCCTCATCGGTGCCGGTGGTGTAGGAGTCGCCGATCACCGCGACGTGGCTAAGCCTGGAATCCAGTGCGTCGTAGGCCCGCACACATGCCGGGTGTAGCAGCTGTTCGAAGACCGCGGCGAGCAGCAGGGTGGGACCGATGACCAATGTCGCCAGCCGATTCACCACCACGGGCAGCACGCTGAATTTTCCGAACAACCGTCACACCGCGCGCGCCGAAACCGCTTCCAGCGCACGGTCGCTCCGGGGAAGCGTGTTTACCGACTCGCCGGGCCCGGTCCGCACCGCGGGTCTGACGTCAACCATCCTGCGCATCCACCTTCGGGCGGGCTCTTCGACCAAGTGATACAGCAGGATCGCGGCGCCCACGGCAATCGCGAGCAGGCCCAGGACATTCCATTTCCACGGATTGTCTTGCGGGGTGAGCTCGAACTCTTCCACCGCCCATCCCCAGGAGGTATGCACCAGCTCGTGGACCATGTACAGGGAAAACGAGATCTGCCCGCCGTAGACCATCAACCGTGTCGACAGCAGCCTCGGCAGGCTGCCCACGCCGATCGCCAGCGTGATCACCAGCGGAACGAACAGCACGTCGACCACCCCGCCGCTGTCGTTCTCCACGACTCCGGATATCGGATGCACGGCAAACCAGTAGAGGACGCCCACCATGGCAGCCAGCAGCAGCAGGGAGATGTACCCGGCGACGCGGCGACCACGATCGGTCAGCCGCAACCTGCGCACGGCGGCACAGGCCAGGGCGCCGGCGGTGAACTGCGTGACGATTCGCGGCAGCCAGCTCCATGGTGTGTAGAAGTGGCCACTGGCCAGCAACATCACCACCGGCGGCAACGACGCAGCGAGCGCCAGCAACATCAGGCTCCGCGCCCGGGTCGCCTGCTTCATCCGCAAAATCACCAGCACGAGCAGGGCGAACAGCAGGTAGGCCAGCCATTCCGCACTGATCGACCAGGCCGGCCCGTCCCAACTGGAGTCATCGAAGAACGGCACAAACCACAACTGCACCAGCAGGACCTGGCGCACATAGCTGATCGCGGTGAGCTGACCCGCGTACGGCGAGGGGACGTGACCGACGTGCAGGGTGAAGATCACCCACAGGGCGGCCAGGTGCAAGGTGACCAGGTACACCGGCCACACCCTGGCCAACCGCAGCCACAGGAAGTGCAGGGTGGCGCGCGTCGACCAGGACCGGCCCATGCGGTCGAGGTAGTTCCAGGTCAGCACGAACCCGCTGAGCATGAAGAAGAGGTCGACGCCCTGCGCGCCGCAGTTGAGCACCGGCGCGACGGCGTCCCGGAAATCGGGGGACGCATCACCCAACATCGGCCGAAAGTGAAACAGCACCACCCAGACCGCGGCGACGATGCGGAGTCCCGTCAGGGCCTTGATCTCACCCTTGATCTCGCCGGTGCGCACGATGCTCTTTCCGTCCGGATACTGCGGTTTCGTTCGCCTTCTGCCGCCCGACCGATCCACACCACGGCCACCCTCACAGGCCCCCCGACTAGCGACCGGCAGCCATCGCAGCGTAACAGCGCGATGCCCGTAACGACGGGAAGGGTTGCCGCGTGGCAGGGCGCCCATGCCGCAACCGGCCCTCGCCGCCGCCGGCCCGCAGCCGCGCACGCGCCCCGAAAGTGGCTTCTTAGCAAAGAGTTAGACGCGGCTTTCGGTCTCCTTAGATTGAGGGGGTTTGCTGTAGGGACGAGCTTGGTCGGCGCCGACTGGGCCGCACGGGGCCCATAGCTCACCGGGCCACGCGGAACGCCACAAAGGACAGGGCTGCTCATGACTATCGCGAACGTCACTCGACAGCAAAACCACGCCTTTGACTGCGGTGGCGCTCAGATTCGGGCGCACGGTCGTCACCTGGCGACGGTGGTGACCGTCCGGGGCGAAATCGACACCGTCAACGTCGACCGGGTCAGCGGGTACATCCGGCGGTTCCTGCTCGGAACAAACGCCGTGGTGCTCGACATGAGTGACGCGAGTCAGTTTGCCGGGGCTGGAATCTCGCTGTTGTACGCGTTCGATGAGGACTGCCGCGCCGCGGGAGTGGAGTGGACGCTAGTCGCGAGCCCGGCGGTGATCGAGCTGCTCGGTGACGGCTGCGACTTTCCGGTCACCCGCTCGGTGCACGAGGCGCTGCGCAACCTCGCCGACGGCATCGTCAGCCGTCGTCAGCTGGTGCTGCCGCTCATCAAGAAGACGGCGTAGACCGCGCGCGCCGCAGCCTGGCGGCGCCGACCACCGCCAGCACCCCGGCGGTCGTGACCAGCACCAACGCCAGCAGCAGCTGCTGCGGGTCATAAACCAACGATGTGGTGGCCGGCTGCCCGTCCGCGACGGGCGCGACGCCCTGCAGGTGACGCGCGTGTGTCCAGCTCAGCCCGGCGCCCACCAGCGCGGCACAGGCCAGCGCGAGTTCGACCAGGGCCCGCAAGCGCGCGATCACAGCGGCGAACCCGCGTCGTCATCACGGTCGACGTCAAAGACATCGGCCGGCTCCACGCGCTCCTGGACCAGCGGGGTCAGAGCCGCCCGGAGGTGACGATGACGGCGCGCCCAGGCCTGCGCCGTGCGCCCCCCGGTGAGCTTGAGACCAATCCCAATCCGGCCGCGCGGCACCCCGGCCAATTCGCCGAGCGCCCGCGCCGACTGCCAACGGGCCAGCTCCTTTCCGGACGCCTCGTGGTGCTCGGCCTCCGGATAGACCTTGACGATTTCGCGCACCAGGATCGTTTCGGCGCCCTGGCGCAGGGCGTCTTTGGTGAGCTCAACCGAGACATGGATTCGCGCCGCCTTCACCTGCAGGGCCACGAACCCCGACACCATCACGAGAAAGATCGCCGGAACCAGATACCCGATCTCGGCACCGCTCCACATTTCGATCAGAATCATCGACCCCGCCGCGAACGGGCCCGCCAGGATCCAAGACCATCTGGCACCGGGTTCGTAGAACAACGGCTTGGGGTCGTCTGCGCCGGTCACGAAAGCCACCCCGCCGCGTCCGCGGCCCAGTAGGTGAGCACGATATCGGCTCCGGCGCGCCGGATGCTGATCAATGACTCCAGCGCCGCGGCGCGTCCGTCGATCCAGTTGTTGGCGGCCGCGGCGCAGATCATCGCGTACTCGCCCGATACCTGATAGGCGGCCACCGGCACTGGCGAGACCTCCGCCGCAGCCGCCACCACGTCGAGATAACTCATGGCGGGTTTGACCATCACGATGTCGGCGCCCTCGTCGAGATCCAGCCGGATCTCGCGCATCGCCTCCCGGGCGTTGGCCGGCTCCTGCTGGTAGGTGCGGCGATCCCCGGAGAGGCTGGAGCTCACCGCCTCGCGGAACGGCCCGTAGAACGCCGAGGCGAACTTCGCGGCGTAGGCCAGGATCACCACGTCGGTGTGGCCGGCGGCGTCCATGCCGTCGCGAATCGCGGCCACCTGACCGTCCATCATCCCGCTCGGGCCGACCACGTGAGCGCCCGACTCCGCTTGTGCCACAGCAAGTTCCACGTACCGGGCGACGGTGGCGTCATTGTCTACCCGACCCCGGTCGTCCAATACCCCGCAGTGGCCGTGGTCGGTGAACTCGTCCAGGCAGGTGTCGGCCATCAACACGGTGGCCTCACCCAGATCCGTGGACAGGTCGCGAAGGGCGATGTTGAGGATGCCATCGGGGTCGCTGCCGGCCGAGCCGGTCGAGTCCTTGTCCGCCTCGCGCGGCACCCCGAACAGCATCAGCCCGCCCACCCCGGCGGCGACGGCATCGTAGGCGGCTTTACGCAGCGAATCCCGGGTGTGCTGAACGACGTTCGGCATGGACGGGATCGGCCGCGGTTCGTCGATTCCATCGGCGATGAACATCGGCAGCACCAAATGCCTTGGCTCCAAGGATGTTTGCGCCACCAAGCGACGCAACGCGGGGGTGGAGCGGAGCCGACGCGGGCGTTGCCGCGGAAACGCACTCATGAGCGGCGACCCGCAGCCACTAACGCCTGCGGCTCTTCTTGCGCGGCGGTGGCAGCGCGCCCTCCGCGCGCAGCCGCGCCGCGTGCTCGGCCAACGCGTCGACCAGCGGACCGATGGCCGCCGTCTCGGGCTGGACGTCGACCCGCAGGCCGAACTCGGCGGCGGTCTCGGCGGTCTTGGGGCCGATGCAGGCGATGATGGTCCGCGAGTGTGGCTTGCCGGCGATGCCGACCAGGTTGCGCACCGTGGAGCTGGACGTGAAGCACACCGCGTCGAAGCCGCCCGTCTTGATCATTTCCCGGGTGGCCGCCGGCGGCGGTGCCGCGCGCACGGTCCGGTACGCGGTGACGTCCTCGATCTCCCAGCCACGGTCGCGCAGACCCTCGGCCAGCGTCTCGGTGGCGATGTCGGCGCGCGGCAGCAGGACCCGGTTCACCGGGTCGAAAATGCTGTCGTAGGGCGGGAAGTCGTCCAGCAGACCCAGCGAGGACTGCTCCCCGGCCGGCACCAGTTCGGGGCTGATCCCGAACGCCCGGACCCGGTCGGCCGTCGACTCGCCGACGCAGGCGATCTTCACCCCGGAGAACGCGCGGGCGTCCAGTCCGAACTCGCCGAACTTCTCCCACACCGCACGCACCGCGTTGGTCGAGGTGAATACCACCCACTGGAAACGGCCGTCGACCAGGCCCTTGACCGCGCGCTCCATCTGAGCGGGGCTGCGCGGCGGCTCGACGGCGATGGTCGGCACCTCGATCGGCAGTGCGCCGTAGGACGTCAGCCGTTCGCTCATCTCTCCGGCCTGGTCCTTGGTGCGCGGCACCAACACGGTCCAGCCGTACAGGGCGCGGCTCTCCCACCAGTTCAGCTTCGCCCGGCTGGCCACCGTCTTGCCGATGGTGACGACCAGCGGTCCGGTCTGGGGATCGCGCGACGGGGACGGACCCGCGGCGTCGATGCCGGCCAGAACGGCCGGGTCGGTCAACCCCTGCAGCGTGGTTTCCACCGAACGCTGCTGGCAGGTGGTGCCGTGTGCGGTCACCACGCACGGGGTGGTCTCGGCCAGCTCGTGCTCGATGAGGGTGCGGGCCGCGTGCGCCAGATGCGACGCGGTGGCCTGCAGGATCAGCGGCCCGGGAGCCGCCGCCAGCGCCTCCCAGTCGGTGTCCTCGGGGGCGACGCGCACGTCGGCAACGGTGTGCGACGAGCCCAGCGGCAGCCCCGCATAGGTTGGGACCGCGCTGGTGGCGGCCAGGCCGGGCACGATCTCGACGTGCAGGTGGGTGCGCGCGACGGCGTTCACTTCCGTGATGACTGCCTCGGCCGTCAAGGGGTCACCGGCCACCAGCCGGACCACGTCGGCACCCGTTCGGGCCTCGGCGGTCAGCGTCTTGGCGACTTCGGCCGGCTCGCCCACTGCCTGGCGGATGTCGGCGCCGCCGGACATCACCGCGCGTGCGGCCGGGTCGTGGTTCCCCTCGGCGGTGCCGTCGGCGTTCCCGGAGACCGGACCCGCCGGCGCCGGGCCGGAGACGGGTGGCAGGTCTTTGCCGATCAGCGCCAACACCGGCTCCGGCACGTCGGGGTCGGTGAACACCAGGGCGGCGTTCGCCAGCACCGTGGCGGCCCGTGTCGTCAGCAATCCAGGGTCGCCCGGACCAGATCCCACAAACGTGATGCGGCCTGGCCTTGGCTTACGCCCTCGCGTCGTCATTGTCGCTCCCACGTCACTCTCTCAACTTCCTCGCGCGGGGTCTCGCCGCGCTTCCGTCACCAGCTCCCGGGCGCCCAGCTCGAACAGCTCCGCGGCGACCGAGCGGCCCAGCTCCGCCGCCCGGCCGGTCATGCCGACGCCGGACGCGCGGATCACGTCGGATCCGTCCAGCGCCGCCACGCAGCCGCGCAGCGATAACTCCTCGAAGACGCGGCCTTCCTCATCGATGGACTCGACCACCTCGGCGATCGCGCCCACCGGTGCAGAGCAACCGGCCTCCAGTTCGGCCAACAGGGCTCGCTCCGCGGTGACCGCCGCGCGCGTGTCGGCGTCGTCCAACTCGGCCAGCACCGCCGCTAACCCCTCACCGGCGCGGCACTCGACCGCGAGCGCGCCCTGAGCCGGTGCTGGCAACATCTGCACCGGCTCGAGCGTCTCGGTGACGTCGTCGAGGCGGCCCAGCCGGGCCAGGCCGGCCCGGGCCACCACGATCGCGTCAAGATCACCACTGCTTACCCTGTTCAACCTGGTATCTAGGTTGCCTCGTAGGGGGCGGATTTCCAAACCGAGACCCAATGCTCTAAGCTGCGCGGCCCGCCGCGGGGAAGATGTGCCCACCAGCGAGCCCGCCGGCAGCTCCCCGAGCACCAGCCCGTCCCGGGCCACCACCGCGTCGCGTGGGTCTTCGCGTCGGGGTATGGCCGCCACCGTGAACCTCGGGTCCTGCGCGGTTGGCAAATCCTTGTGCGAGTGCACCGCGGCGTCGACACGGCCGTCGTCGAGGGCCTCACGCAGCGCGGTGGTGAAGACGCCCACCCCGAGACTTTCGATGGGAGCGGACGATCGGTCACCCGCGGTGCTAATGGTCACCAACTCGGCGGGATGGCCGTTGGCGATGAGCGCGTCCCTGATGACGGCGGCCTGGGTGGTGGCCAGCAAACTGCCCCGCGTGCCGATCCGAATCACGTGCGCCAATCGTGCTACTCGGCGGATCGATTCGGGGCGCCGGGGAAGCCACCCGTGCCGTATCGGGTGCCCGCGTCGAATCCCCTTGGTAACACCGGCAATTCGCTCGCGGCGACGGCGGCTACGGAGTCTACGGCGGTCGGGTCGAGTTCGAAGAGTTCGCGCAGTGCCTCGGCGTAGCTATCGCCACCGGGGGCGCTGGCGAGCTGCTTGATCCGCACGGTGGGCGCGTGCAGCAGCTTGTCCACCACCCGTCGCACGGTGCGGGCCACCTCCTCGCGCTGGGCGCTGCCCAGGCCGGGCAGGCGGTTGTCCAGGCGCAGTAGCTCCGCTTCGACCACATCGGCGGCCCGCTGGCGCAGCGCGGTCACGGTCGGGGTGACCTCGGCCATCCGCTGTCCCGCCAGATACGCGGCGACCTCGGCCGCCACGATGTGGCGAGCGGCGTCGACGTCGGCGGCCGCGGCATGGGCCGACGGCTCACGTTGCACGCGGTCGACGTCGACGACCCAGGCGCCGGGCAGACCGGCCACCGCGGGATCCACGTCGCGTGGCATGCCCAGGTCACAGATCACCAAAGGGTGGGCAGCCTCATCAACGGTCGAGCGGCGGGCCGCGGCCAGCGCGTGGTACACGTCGGCCAGCGAGACCACCGGGCTCACCGCCCCGGTACAGCTGACAGCGATGTCGGCGACGGCCAGCGCGTCGGCCAACCGGTCGAGCGTGAGGGCCTCGGCCCGCACGCCCGATTCGCGAACCTTGCGCGCCAGCCGCTGCGCCCGGGCCAACGACCGGTTGAGCACCTGAATCTGCCCGATGCCGGCGCGGGTCAGGTGCGCCGAGGACAGTGCGCCCATCGCTCCGGCGCCAATCACCACTGCGGTCTTGCCCGTCAGCCCGCCCAGCTTGCGTTCGGCCATGCCCAGGGCGACGGAGACCACCGAGGCGCCGGCGGCGTCGATGCCCGTTTCGGAATGCACCCGCTTGCCCACCGAGAGCGCCCGCTGGGCCAGCTCGTGCAGCACCCGGCCGACGGCGCGATGGGCTTCTGCGCCGGCGTACGCGCGGCGCACCTGACCAAGCACCTGTTGCTCGCCGATCACCGCCGAGTCCAGGCCGCTGGCGACCGCGAACAGGTGCTCGACGGCGGCCTCGCTGTAGCGGACGTAGGCGTATTTGGTCAGGTCAGCCATCGACATCCCGGAGTGCTCCGAGAGCACCTGCCCGATCACGGCCAACCCGCCGTGGAACGCGTCCACCACGGCGTAGACCTCGACCCGGTTGCAGGTCGACAGCACCATCGCCTCGGTCACCAGCGTCGACTGCAACACCTGGTCGACGATCTTGACCTGATCGGATTCGTCGAGGCTGAGTTGTTCCAGGACGGAGACCGGCGCACTGCGGTGCGAAACCCCGAAAAGCAGGATGCTCACGGCAGCATCACCTGGCCAGCTCCCTTGCTTACTCCAGTAGTTGAACTGGTGTCCACGGTAAACGTTTATCAGGTGGGCTACCAAATAATTGCTCGGCCGCCCGGCCCGCATGGGCCCTTCTGGTCAGTGCGAAAGGTCGGCGCGCAGCCGGGGCTCGTCGATCTCCCAGTAACTGTGCTCACGCCCGTCCAGCAAGATCACCGGCAGCCGATCGCCGAACTCGGCCCGCAGGCCGGGGTTGCCGGCCGAGGCCACGGCGTCGACGTCGGTGGTGGCCAGGTCGAACTCCAGCTCCTCGGCCAGTTCGGCCAGCCGGGCGCGTACCCGCGCGCAGATCGTGCACCCGTCGCGGGTGAGCAGCTCAACCTGCGGCCGGCCTGGGGCCTGGGTCATGAGCACCAGTGTGGCACCGGGCCCAACGGCGAGGCCTCGCCGGTGAATTGTGGGACCGCGCGGCAGTCGTTAGGTTGCGGTGGTGGCCGCTGAGAACACGTTGCGCGTCGATCCCCTGGCGATGCAGGGGGTCGCCCAGGCCCTGTGCGGTGGCGCCGAGGCTCTGCGGAACCAGCTGGCCGGCCTCGACGATCAGGTCGGCGGGATGCTCGGCGGCTGGCGCGGCGCGTCCGGGGATGCCTACGCCGCCGCGTGGGAGCTGTGGCATCGCGGAGCCGGCGAGGTGCAGACGGGCCTGTCGATGTTGGCGCGGTCGATAGCCCAGGCCGGTGGGCTTTATCAAGAGAACGAGGCCACATCCGCACACGCGCTGCGCGCGGTGGACCATGGCTGAAGCGTTTCGCGTCGATCCCGAAGCGTTGGCCGATGCGGTGCAACGAATGGCCGAGTTTCAACGGTATGCCGAGAACATGCTCGCCGAAATCGATTCGGTGGTAAGCAATCTGCACGCGACATGGACGGGGCATGGCGCGGGCGCCCATGCCGAGGCGCACCAGCGCTGGGCCCGCGGCGAGGCGATGATGCGCGAGGCGCTGGCGCGATTGAAGACCGCGGGCGCGACCGCGCACGGCAACTACACCCGCGCGATGTCAACGAATTTGGCGATGTGGTCATGACCCGGGGGCCCGGCCGGCCGTAATTGCCGGCCGTCACGGCGACGGAGTCCCACCCTGCCCAGGCGCGTAAACCTGCTCAAAACATGCGCCGGATAGTGTTGATACCTGTCACCCGTGGGCCGCCGGGCGGCACAGCGAACTAGGAGGTTTGGCGATGACTTCCTCTGAGTCGGGTAGCGCGGGCCCGCCCGGTCGCGTTGACCTGGAAGCGCTGGCCGCCGACGCCAGCGCCGCGCGTGCGCTCGAGGGGATGCGGGCGGCGGCCGACGCCGGCGAGGGCGGTCTGCAGCCGCCGGTCGACCTGACCGCGGCCGCCTTCTTCGATGTGGACAACACCCTGGTGCAGGGCTCATCGGCGGTGCATTTTGGCCGCGGGCTGGCCGCTCGCGACTACTTCACTTATCGCGATGTGCTCGGATTCATCTACGCGCAGGCCAAGTTTCAGTTGCTCGGCAAGGAGAACAGCGACGATGTCGCGGCCGGCCGGCGCAAAGCGCTCGCCTTCATCGAGGGCCGGTCGGTCGAGCAGTTGGTGACTCTCGGCGAGGAGGTCTACGACGAGATCATCGCCGACAAGATCTGGGCCGGCACCCGCGAGCTCACGCAAATGCACCTCGATGCCGGCCAGCAGGTGTGGCTGATCACCGCGACGCCGTATGAGCTCGCGGCGACCATCGCGCGCCGGCTTGGGCTGACGGGCGCACTGGGGACCGTCGCCGAGTCAGTCGGCGGGGTATTCACCGGCAGGCTGGTCGGCGAGATCCTGCACGGCACCGGAAAGGCGCACGCCGTGCGGTCGCTGGCGATCCGCGAGGGCCTCAACCTCAAGCGCTGTACCGCCTACTCCGACAGCTACAACGACGTTCCGATGCTGTCGCTGGTGGGTACGGCGGTCGCCGTCAACCCCGACGCCCGCCTGCGCAGCCTGGCCCGCGAACGAGGGTGGGAGATCCGCGACTTCCGCACCGCCCGCAAGGCCGCCCGCATCGGGGTGCCGTCGGCGTTGGCGCTCGGCGCGGCGGGCGGCGCGCTGGCGGCTCTGGCATCGCGGCGGCAATCTCGCTGATAAGCTGCGCCGCTGAGCACATTTTCGAGCGGAGAGCAGCGCATGACAACTCCCGAAAACGTCCGGGACCTCATCGGCAGCCATTACCGGGCACCGGACTACTTCCTGGTCGGGCGCGAGAAAATCCGGGAGTTCGCGCTAGCTGTCAAAGACGACCACCCGACGCACTACAACGACACGGACGCCGCGGCCGCCGGGTATCCCGCGATCGTGGCCCCGCTGACCTTCCTGGCCTTCGCGGGACGACGGGTGCAGCTGGAGATCTTCACCAAGTTCAACATCCCGATCAACATCGCCAGAGTCCTCCACCGCGACCAGAAATTCCGGTTCCACAGGCCAATCCTGGCCCAGGACAAGTTGCACTTCGACACGTATCTAGACTCGGTGATTGAGTCCCACGGCACCGTGATCGCCGAGATCCGTAGCGAAGTGACAGATGCCGAAGGGAACCCCGTAGTCACCAGCATCGTGACAATGCTGGGAGAGGCTGCACACCAAGACGCTGGCGCTGAAGAAACCGTCGCCGCGATAGCATCCATATCTGCTGGAAAGTGAGGTCAATCGAATGACGTCACAGGGCGAAACGGGTGGCGCCCAGTTGCAGCCACCGGTCGAAGCTGTCCGATCCCACTACGACAAATCCAACGAGTTCTTCAAGCTCTGGCTCGACCCTTCGATGACGTACAGCTGCGCGTACTTCGAAGAGCGTCCCAACATGACGCTGGAAGAGGCTCAATACGCCAAGCGCAAACTCGCGCTGGACAAGCTCAACCTCGAGCCCGGCATGACGTTGCTCGACGTCGGCTGCGGCTGGGGCTCGACCATGCGGCACGCCATCGCCGAGTACGACGTCAACGTGATCGGCTTGACCCTGAGCGAGAACCAGTACGCCCACGACAAGGCGAAGTTTGAAGAGGTCGACAGCCCCCGCCGCAAAGAGGTACGGATCCAGGGCTGGGAGCAATTCGACGAGCCGATCGACCGCATCGTGTCGCTGGGCGCATTCGAGCACTTCGCCGACGGCGCCGGGGACGCCGGATTCGAGCGCTACGACGCCTTCTTCAAGAAGTTCTACAGCTTAACGCCCGACGACGGCCGGATGCTGCTGCACACGATCACGGTCCCCTCCAAAGAGGAAGCCCAAGAACTTGGCCTGACGGCTCCGATGAGCTTGCTGCGCTTCATCAAGTTCATCCTGACCGAGATCTTCCCGGGCGGTCGGCTACCCCAGATCCCGCAGGTCGACCACTATTCGTCCAACGCCGGCTGGAAGGTCGAGCGCTACCACCGAATCGGCTCGAACTATGTGCCGACGCTGGACGCTTGGGCCGATGCGCTCGAGGCACACAAGGATCAGGCGATCGCCCTCAAGGGGCAGGAAACCTACGACATCTACCTGCATTACCTGCGGGGCTGTTCGGACCTGTTCCGCGACCACTACACCGACGTCTGCCAGTTCACGCTGGTCAAGTAGGCCCAAGCCCTGGGCCGACAAACTCAGCCGAAGAAGACGTTGCGGCGACCGGCCAGCAGCCGGTACAGCGTCTGCTGGATCGTCTCACGCACCTGGTCGGTCAGCTCGAAGGTGACCATCGGGTCCTCGGCGTCGGATGCGGCGTAGTCGTTGGTGTAGATCGGGTCACCGAACGTGATGCGCCATTTGGACGGCAGCGGCACCAAACCCGCCGGCCCGGCCAACGGGAACAGCGGGGTGATCGGGAAGTAGGGCACCCCGAACAGCCGCGCCAGCAGCTTGACATCGGTGAGCATCGGGTAGATCTCTTCGGAACCGATGATCGAACAGGGAATGATCGGCGCCTTGGTGCGCAGCGCCGCCGTGACGAAGCCGCCGCGTCCGAACCGCTGCAACCGGTAGCGGTCCTCGAAGCGCTTGCCCAAACCCTTGTAGCCCTCCGGGAACACGGCGGTCAGCTCGCCCGCGGCCAGCAGCCGGTGCGCGTCGGTCGTGCAGGCCATGGTGTGGCCCGCCTTGCGGGCCGCTTCGCCCACCAGCGGCAGGTCGAACACCATGTCGGCGGCCAGCAGCCGCATGTCGCGTTGCGCCGGGTGGTGATCGTGAACCGCCACCGACAACATCAGCCCGTCGAACGGCAATACCCCGGCGTGATTGGCCACCAGCAGCGCCGCGCCTTCGCTCGGCAGGTTCTCGATACCGTTGACTTCGACCCGGAACCACGACTGGAAAAAGAACCTCAGCAAAGGCCGAACGATGGCGTTGTTGAAGTGCGGATCGAACCCGAACTCGTCGACGGTGTAGTCGCCGGTGAACCGCTGCCGGAGAAATCCGGCAACCGAGGCGACGCGCTGCGCGAGTTCGTTGAGCGGGGCCTCGGCTGAGGACGTCGCACCCGCGACACGCCGGTGCTCATCGATTTCGCGGACGACGGCCGCGATCTGTTCGGCCGACGCCCGACCGTGCGGATCGGAAAGCAGCGAGGGATGCTGGCGAGACGACTCCGCCCGTTGATCGGCTCTGCGGCGTGCCGCTACCCGTCCCCTATTGGTATGCAGTGGAATGACATTCGCTCTGGGTTCACCCGTCACGATATCTACCTGACCCCACCCCATGGAATTGCATTTCGGCTACCGAAGCGCTGCGCTATGGCTATGGCGCGACCCTCCCAGGAGCGTACCCGATTCGGGTCGATTATGGGAGTCAAGCCGCGGCCGCGCACGTAGTCGTCGAAGGCCTCGGCCGTCGACCATTTGGGCTGGTAGCCGAGTTCGGACCGCATCCTGGTGGTGTCCATGACGCGGCCATAACTCAAATAATCAAACTGATCACGAGTGATCTCGGAGTAGCGATTAGCCCGCCTTAGCGAATCCAGCGCCCACACGCCAAAACCGGGCACCGGGAACGGGATCCGCCCGGCCCGCCTGATCGCCTGCGACAGCATCATGATGCCGTCGGCGCCGATGTTGAAGGTGCCGGCCTTGCCGGCCATCGCCGCGCGCTCCAGCGCGCCCAGCGCATCCTGCTCGTGCAGCAACTGCAGTCGCGCATCGCGGCCGAACATCGTGGGCACCACCGGCCCGGCCAGATAGCGCGACAGCGTGGTGTCCATCGCCGGGCCAATCATGTTGGCCAGCCGAAGAATCGTCACCGCGATATCGGGCCGGCGCCGGCCCAATCCGCGCGCGTAACCCTCGATGTCGAGGCTGTCCTTGGCGAAACCGGACCGGAAGGGCCGACGGCTGCTGCTGTCCTCGGTGAACATGACCGGATCGTGGGCGGTCGACCCGTAGACCTCCGAGGTCGATTTCAGCACGACGCGACGCACCGAGGGCGCCTTCTGGCAGGCCGCGAAAAGTTGCATCGCGCCCATCACGTTGAGTTCCTTCAACGCCGCGGTGCCGCCGGATCGCGGCGCGTATGACGCCGCCGCGGCATGCACCACCGTGTCCACGTCGCCGTTGCGAATCACCTTGGCGATAAACGGATTACGAATGTCGGCGCGAACGAACTCGGCCCGCCCCATCCGGCGCAGCATGTCTTTGCTCGGGGCGATCGCGTCCACCGCGATGACCCCTTTGATCAGCGGGTTCTGCGCGAGCCGCGCGGTCAGGTAGCCGCCCAGAAACCGGCACGCACCGGTAACCAGCACGACTTTGGGGTAATGCACGGTCTCGCCCGCGGCGCCCGTTCCGCCACCATCCCCGCTCGACGCATCCACCCGAACAGCCTAGCGGCCAGGCACGGCGGCGGCGCTGCGGGCGAGTGCGGTCGGTGCGAGTGGGGCGTAGGCCGGCGGGCTTACTTGCCGAGTTTTCTACGCTGCACCCGAGTGCGACGGAGCAGCTTGCGGTGCTTCTTCTTCGACATGCGCTTGCGCCGCTTCTTGATTACTGAACCCATGAACTCCGCTATCTAACCCGTGACCGTTTGGAGAGAACGACAAAAGACCCCGCCACTTTACCCGGCCACCCGCGCGGAACACCAAATCCGGCATTCGCGTGACCGCCGCTAACGGCACGCCTGCGGGCGAGAGACCGATGCGACCGCGCGCCGAAAGGCTAGCCGCGCGGCACGGTGGGGCTCAGCCCGCGTCGAAGTAGGACGTCTCCAGCATGTCGTGGACCGCCTTGGCGTGCACCCGGAAGGACCGCCCCACCCGAACCGCGGGCAACTCGCCGTTGTGCACCAGCCGATACACCGTCATCTTGGAGACGCGCATCAGCGCTGCCACCTCCGCGACGGTGAGAAATTGTGTCCTGGCCGGCTGGCCATCGACGGAACCGGTGTCCCGCGGCTTACCAGCAGAATCTCGCGCCGATGGACCGTTCGTAGACGTCATCGCAACCCAATCGTGTCGGGCACGCGCAATGCCAGCGGCTTCCCCTCCGTTGGCACCCACACGCGCTTACAAAGAGGAGAATAGCGGGACTAGTGGGGTTACTGGTACTAGAGTGGGAGATTCAATTCAAAATTCTTGAATTATTCCGATGTAATTCTTAGCTGCTCAGAACGCTTTTTGGCGGCCTGAACCGCGGCGTCGACGGCCACCCGCAGCCCCCCTCGTTCGAGTTCGCGCAGCGCAGCGGCGGTCGTGCCGCCCGGCGACGTCACCGTCGCGCGTAGCTGCGCCGCCGTCGTGTCCGCCCGCATCCCCAGCCCCTCGTCCTCGGCCGGTCTCCGGTCCTGATTCATCCCTTCCAGCAGCATCGCCGCCGACCCGGCCATCGTCTGCGCGCTCAGTTCGGTGGCTACCTGGCGGCTCAGACCCGCCGCGACACCGGCGTCCACCAGGGCCTCGACCATCAAAAAGAAATAGGCCGGGCCCGAGCCGGATAGCGCCGTCACGGCGTCCATCTGGGCTTCGGGAACGGTCAGCACGCCGCCGACGGAGTCGAACAGGGCCGAGACCTCCTCCAGCTGTGACGGAGTGACGAAATGGCCCTTGGCCAGCGCGGTTACCCCCGCGCCCACCAACGCCGCCGCGTTCGGCATCGCCCGGACCACCGGTGTCCCCGCCGGCATCTTGGACTCGAAATAGGTGATCGTGATCCCCGCCGCGACCGTGACGAACACCTGCTCAGCGCTGTCGTTCTCGGTCGCGGCGGCCGCGCGGGCCAACTCCGGCGTCAGCGACTCGACGTCGGCGGGCTTCACCGCGACAACGACGAACGTCGCGTTCTCCACCGCATCGGTCACTGATGTCACCAACACCGAATAGGTGTCGGCCAGGTACTTGGCGCGCTCGGGCGTCCGTTCGGCCACCACTAGATCTTTGACCTGCCGGCCGGCGCGCAGCAGGCCCGCCAGCAGCGCCTCGCCGATGCTGCCGCCGCCGATGATCGCGATTCTTGCCATGTCCGAAAGCATCGCAGACAGCGCGGCTCAACGCTGCTGATGGGCGGCCGCCGGGCGGCTGGGCACCATCGCCAGTTGGCGGGATTGCGCGATGATGCGGCCCAGGCTGTCGACGACAATGTGGTCCTCGTCGAACCAGTCATGCCCGATCTCCATGCACGTGCAGATCACTCGCAGCCAGCCATCGGCGGGCAGGCCCCGAAGGAACGTGGTGAGCTGGACGGTGGGCGCCCAGCCGGTGCGGTCCACCGCGAAGGTCACCGGGGCCGACAGATCCCCGCACATCAGCGCGAACAGCGCGTCCGGAGCCGCGCCGCGGGGACGCGCCCACATTTGCAACACCGGCGGCCGCCCGTCGGTGCTGGGCGCAAGAGTCGACAGCACTGGCCGCACATCGCAGCCTTCGCCGAGGTGCACCAGTCCCGCCAGCGGGTGCCCGGGCCCGATCGGCGCGAGGTCGTCGGGCGGTTCCGGCGCCATCAGATCCACGACCGGGTTTGCCGACAGCAGTGGCGCGGCGTGACCGTCCGGGGGAAAGTGCTCCGGCTCGCCGAGGTTGACCACCGCGTGTACCGCGGTGCGTTCGCCTTGAACGAGCTCCACATCCACCACGCTGATCCGGCGGCCGCGCTTGCGGATCGACGTCACTAGCTGCATCACCCCCGGATCGGGCGCCCACAGGAAGCTTGCCGACACGGCGACCGGTTGCAGAACCGGTTCGAGCCCGGCCGATTGCCCCCCGCACGCGGTGCGGGCGGCGTTGGCACACAGCGCCAGCATCGCGCCGCCGTGCACCTTGGGCCCGATGGTCCAGTGCTCATTGAGCTCACCCTCGAACACTGGACCCCGGGTCGCGCCCGAACCTCCCGGGTCGACTTCCCGCAGCGTCATAGCGGTGGTGAAAAGCGCGGTCATGGTCCCCCGGACGGTCTAGCGCATCAAATGCGCGCGGGCAAACTGCAACGATTCGGCGAGCATGGCTTCGCGTTCGTGGGCCGAACGCGCGCTCGACGTGGACACCTCCAGAATGACGTGGCCGGCGAAATGGCCGCCGGCCAGCATCTGGCACACCTCGGCGGTTGGTTGGGTGCCGCGTCCGGGCACCAGGTGCTCGTCGGCCGGCAGCCCGCTGCCGTCACACAGGTGCAGGTGAACGAGGCCCGCGCCCATTCGCTCCGCCATGGCCAGCGAGTCGGTGCCCGCGGTCGCGGTGTGGGACAGGTCCAGCGTGTAGTGCGCGTGGTTGCCGTCCAGCGGGTCGTAGGACGGCGCGAACGCCGAAATCGCCGGTCCCGGTCCCCCGCCACGCCTGCGCATCCGTTCCCGTGATTGCCCGGGCCCGAAAAACCGGTCTGCGCGGAACGGAAACATGTTTTCGACGGCGATCATCACGTCGCTCGACGCTTCGAGGGCCAAAACCTGCTCGCTGAACCCCTCCGCGTAGCGCCGTTGCCAGCGGAACGGCGGATGCACGACGACGGTCTGCGCGCCCAGTTGCTCGGCCGCCCGCACACTGCGGTCCAGCTTGGGAATCGGATTGGAGCCCCACACCCGCTGCGAGATCAACAGGCAAGGAGCGTGCACGGACAACACCGGCACGCGATAGCGCCGGGACAGCTTCTCGACGGCGTCGACGTCCTGGCTGACCGACTCGCTCCACACCATCAGCTCGACCCCGTCGTAGCCCAGCCTGGCCGCATACTCGAACGCGGCCTCGGCCCGCAACGGGTACACCGACGCCGTCGACAGTCCGACTTTGATTGCTGGGCGCACTGTCTGTGGAGGAGGCCTAGCCCGACTGCAACGACAGCGCCAACGGACCGAGGGTGATCAGGGCCCCCACCGCCACCGCGATCAGCGTGCTCGCGATGTCCTCGGTTTTGCGGACCACCCGAACCCCGGCCACCAGGCCAAGGATGACCAGCACCGAGAGCACCAGCGCCACGAGGCTGTTCCAGCGCCACAGTTGGTCAAAGGCGATGAACAGCCCGGCGCCGAACGCTACGGCCAAGATCGACTGCAGCACGGTCAGGCTGCCGCGCCACAGTGCCTCGAGCCTGCCCTCCGCCGGGCCGGCCGCACCTGCGGGCTCGGCCTTGAGACCCAGGTGGCGCGCCTTGCGTTTCCGGGCAGGGGCCGGCGAGTCTGTGCCCGCTTTGTCCTGGTCGCGACCGAACCCCCGAGCCATCTCATCGGCGAGGGTCTGCCCGCCGAACAGCGTCGAATCCGAACCCTGCAGGAAGGAGCGGACATAGGCGGAATCTTCGGTCGCGGGTTCGGCCTCGCGGACCTCGGAGTCCATCACGTCCACCGGACTATCGGCGTAATAGTCTCCCGGATCCGGACTCATCTCTTCGGCACCCGATTGCTGCGCCGACGGGCGATCCTCGGCTTTGGGCGCGTCAGCTTGGCGTGTCGGCCGCGGGTAGGCGCTTCGCTCCGGCCCGGACGCGCGTTGGCGCTGCGGCGACGACTTGGGCCAGCGCGGCTCGGGTTCCGACCAGTACTCGGGCTTGGGCTTATCTGTGGTTTCTTCGGAGACGACGTCTTCGGAAATGGGTTCGGGACGCACCGTGTGGGCCGTCTCGGCAGCCTGGACCGTCCCGTTGGCCCCTTGTTCGGTCTCGTCGTGGTCGTCATCGTCGCGAATGGCCGGGATTTCGCCGGTCAGTTCGGCGACCGTGACCGCGTCGCCGTCGCCGCGCCGGCGGCGACGGCGTCGAGTGACGGCAGGGGCGCCGATGTTTCCGTTCCTGGCCAGTAGTTCGGCCACCGAGATCGGCCGGGTGCCGGGGCTCTCGGTCTCGGAGTGTCCGGTCATGATTTGTTGCCTCTCGATCGGTTCGCGTTCCGATCAGCTACCTGACCTCCAGCATCGCGCACCGAAGTCTCCACGAGGGCAGTTCCGTCGGCTTCGCTGTCGAGTTTCCGCAAGATGAGACCTTCCCGTAATGCCCACGGGCAGATATCCACCGTTTCTATCGACAGCGCTCGCATACTTGCCTCGGCCACCAGGGCACCCGCCACGATCTGGGGTGCCCGTTCGGCGCTTACTCCTTCTAATTCCGCACGGTCAGCGGTCGTCATCCTAGAGATGAAAGATATGAGTTGTCTTAGGCCGTTTGCTGTGAGCGTCCTCTTGACCCGCGGCCCGGCCGCCGACGGCGCCGCACCGGTGAGTCGCGCCAACGAGCGAAAGGTCTTCGACGTCGCCACCGCCAGGTCGGGGCCGCCCGCTTCAAGGACGGTCACGCTGGCCTCGGCCAGCTCGGAGTCCAGCCAGTCCCGCAGCATCCCCACCCGGCGCCGACCGGGCGGATCGTCGGGAAGCCACTCGCGCGTCAGCCGTCCGGCGCCCAGCGGCAGCGACAGCGCGACCTCGGGCGCCTCATCGACACCGCTGGACAGTTCCAGCGAACCGCCGCCAATGTCGAGGTTGATGATTCGCCCCGCGCTCCAGCCATACCAGCGGCGGACCGCCAGAAAGGTCAGCCGCGACTCGTCGACGCCGCGCAGCACCTCCAACTCGACGCCGGTCTCCTTGCGTACCCGGGCCAGCACGTCGTCGGAGTTCTCGGCGTCGCGGACCGCGGAGGTGGCGAAGGCCATCAGCCCCTCGCAGCCGGAGCTGACGGCGATCTTGGCGAACTCGTCGATCGTGGAAACCAGCTTGTCCGCGCCGCGCTTGGTGATCTTGCCGGAGCTGTCGGTGGCCTCGGCCAGTCGCAGCGCGGCCTTGGTCGAACTCATAGGCGTCGGATGCCCGCCGCGGTGGGCATCGACCACCAGCAGATGGACCGTGTTGCTGCCCACGTCGAGCACGCCTAATCGCACGAAAACCAACCTAGCCGGGCGACGATGCGGGGCGGGCCGCGACCCGCTGAGGAGCCCGGCAATCCCGACCCCGCGGGCGACGATGCGGGGCGGGCCGCGACCCGCTGAGGAGCCCGGCAATCCACGACCATGCCGGGTGGAGTGTCTGCCTGCTCGGGCGGCAAGAATTGTGGTCTAACGTTGAATCCGTGGCGAATTCGCACCCCAGGCCGGGGCAGGAGGTTGAACTGGACTTCGCCCGTGAGTGGGTGGAGTTCTACGACCCGGACAATCCCGAGCATCTGATCGCGGCCGACCTCACCTGGCTGCTGTCGCGCTGGACGTGCGTATTCGGCACGCCGGCCTGTCGCGGCACGGTGGCGGGCCGCCCGCACGACGGGTGTTGCTCACACGGTGCGTTCTTGTCCGACGACAACGACCGCGCCCGATTGGACGACGCTGTGACGACGCTCACCGACGACGATTGGCAATTCCGGGAAAAGGGCTTGGGCCGGAAGGGCTATCTCGAGCTCGACGAGCATGATGGCCAACCCCAATATCGCACCCGCAAGCACAAGGACGCGTGCATTTTCTTGAACCGGCCCGGCTTTGCCGCCGGCGCCGGCTGCGCGCTGCACAGCAAGGCCCTGCGCCTGGGTGTGCCGCCGCTGACGATGAAACCCGATGTCTGCTGGCAATTGCCGATCCGGCGCAGCCAGGAATGGGTGACCCGGCCCGACGGCAGCGAAATCCTCAAGACCACCGTTACCGAGTACGACCGCCGCGGCTGGGGCTCTGGTGGCGCGGACCTGCACTGGTATTGCACCGGCGATCCGGCCGCCCACGTCGGCGCCAAGCAAGTGTGGGAAAGCCTGGCCGACGAACTCACCGAGCTGCTGGGCGCGAAGGCCTACGCCGAATTGGCGGCAATGTGCAAGCGCCGCAGCAAGTTAGGGCTCATCGCGGTGCACCCGGCGACCCGGATCGCCGAGTAGCCAACCCATGCCCATCGGCACAGCTCGTGCCATTGCCGTGCTCCTGGGAGCCGCGATCGCGTCTCTGTCCGCCTTCCCGGCTGGTGCGGCCCCCGAGCAGCCGGGACCGCGTGCGCCGACCGATTTCGTGGCGCTGCAGGATGTCGATCCGACGATCCTGCAGGACATCCGCTACGTCACGGCGCACAACTTCACGGGCGGTCCCGTCGACGGTTACTACGCGCCGATGTGCATCCTTACTCGTGATGCCGCGCAAGGACTCCTGCGCGCACAGCAGCGGTTGGCGACGCACGGCTACACGCTGAAGGTGTACGACTGCTACCGTCCGCAGCGGGCCGTCAACGACTTCGTCGCGTGGGCGCAAAACCTGGGTGATCAGCGGATGAAGGCCGAGTTCTATCCGCGCGTCGACAAGTCGGACCTCTTTCGCGACGGCTACGTCGCAGAGCACTCGGGACATAGTCGCGGCAGCACTGTGGATCTCACTTTGGTGAGGCTGCTACTCGCACCGACCCGGCCGTATCTACCGGGCGAGCCGCTGGTTGACTGCGCGGCCCCCGCGTCGGCGCGGTTTCCCGACGATTCGGTCGACATGGGAACCGGCTTTGACTGTTTCGACACCCTCGCCCACACACTGGATCCCCGTATTCAGGGCGACCAATTAAAGAATCGACTCTTGCTCAAGGACGTCCTGGAAGCTCAGGGCTTCGTCAACCTTGACGTCGAGTGGTGGCACTTCACCCACAAACCCGAGCGCCATCCCGACACTTACTTCGATTTCCCAGTCGAGCGGTCATCGCTTACCGAGGGATAGCGCTAGCCCTCCAGCTTGTAGCCCAATCCCCGCACCGTCACGAGGTGCACCGGGTTGGCGGGGTCGGCTTCGATCTTGGACCGCAGGCGCTTGACGTGGACGTCGAGCGTCTTGGTGTCGCCGACGTAATCCGCTCCCCAGACCCGATCGATCAACTGCCCGCGGGTCAGCACCCGGCCGCTGTTGCGCATCAGGTATTCCAGCAAGTCGAATTCCTTGAGCGGCAAGGTGATTGTGTCACCATTGACCGAGACGACGTGCCGTTCGACATCCATCCGCACCGGTCCGGACTCCAGCACACCGTCGCTGATTTCGGAGTCGTCGTCACCGCCGCGGCGAAGCACCGCACGGATCCGCGCGATCAACTCGCGTGCCGAATAGGGCTTGGTCACATAGTCGTCGGCGCCCAGCTCCAGGCCAACCACCTTGTCGATCTCGCTGTCGCGTGCGGTCACCATGATCACCGGCACGCTGGATCGGGCGCGCAGCTGCTTGCACACGTCGGTGCCGGACATCCCCGGCAGCATCAAATCGAGCAGCACGATGTCAGCGCCGGCACGATCGAACTCCGAAAGCGCGGCCGGCCCGTCTGTCACCACCGTGGCCTCAAAGCCCTCCTTGCGCAGCAGGAAGGCCAGCGGATCGGCCAGCGACTCCTCGTCTTCCACGATCAGCACACTGGTCATCAGCGCCACTCCTCCTCATCGCAACGCTCTGCATCGTCGTCAGCGCGGGTCATCAGCGCCACTCGTCCTCATCGCAACGCTCTGCATCGCCGTCAGCGCGGGTCATCGACTTAGTTCTTCCTCTCGTTGTGACCGATTGGGCCGCACTTCGCGACCCTGTGGTTGCTCGGGTTGAACGTCGGTGTCCTGATAGTCCGTCGTCGCCGCCGGAATGGAAAGGGTGAACGTCGATCCGGTGCCCGGCTTGCTCCACACGCCGATGCTGCCGTTGTGGTTGGCCGCGACGTGTTTGACGATGGCCAGCCCCAGCCCGCTGCCGCCGGTGGCCCGCGAGCGCGCCTTGTCCCCGCGGAAAAAGCGCTCGAAAACCCGCTCTTGGTCTTCCAGCGCGATTCCGATGCCGCGGTCGGTGACGGCGATCTCGATGTCGTCACCGCGGCGGCGACGACTGATCGATACCAGCGACCCGCGTGCTGAATAGGCGATGGCATTGGAGACCAGGTTGGCCAGCGCGGTGACCAGTAGTGTCTCGTCGCCCAGCACTCGTAGGCCGCTGGGCGAATCCGTGCGAACCTCGATATCGGCGTTCTCGGCCGCTACCTTGTGGCGTGAAATCGCCTCGGACACAACGATATCGACGTCAACATCGGTGACGTTGGGCAACCGCTCGGCGCCCTGCAGCCGGGACAGCTCGATCAGCTCGGCGACCATGTCGCCCAGCCGGTTGGCCTCGATGAGCACCTTCTCGGCGAACCGGCGAACGGTTTCGGAGTCATCCGCCGAAGCCAGTAGGGCTTCGGCGAGCAGAGCCATGGCGCCGACCGGGGTTTTGAGCTCGTGGCTGACGTTGGCCACGAAGTCGCGCCTGGTCGCCTCCATGCGGGCGTAGTCCGACTGGTCGTGGACGAAGACGACAGCGAACCGGCGATCTTCCTCGCTGAGCAACCGGGCATGCCCGTGCACCGATAGCCCGCTACGACCGGCGGCCGGTCGTTTGCCGGGCTGCAGGTCGAACTCGACGTCGTCGCCACCCAGCGCCTGCTGCGCGGCCCGCCAGGCCTGATCGTCGAGCTGGCGGTCGCGAACCAGGCCAAGCTCCTTGGCCCGATCGTTGAGATAGACGACGTCGCGGTGAGAATCCACGACCGCGACACCCAATGGCATCAGCGAGACGATGCGTTGAAGCATCTGTGCGACGGTGATTCCTGTCGACTCGGTGACCACTCGTTGGCGGCGCCGGAGCACCCGCGGAGACAACCGAGCCCCGGCCGCAACACCTACGGCCAGCGCCAGCAGGGACAAGAACCCGGCCAGCAACAGCGCCGAGACCACAGTCACATACCAAATCCTACAAATCTGGTGAACGCAGCCCTAGCGGAGCGAGGCCAAAATCGGACAAGTCACATCCTGCGCCACATGTGTTCGGCTGCCGTTCACGCGATGTTAGAGAAACGGGGTTTGAAGTCACTCAACGGGTAGGACACCAAGGCTATCCGCGGCCTTGGCCGGCAACCGCGGCGGCCCCCGCGGCGGCCGCCTCCGGGTCGAGATAAGCACCGCCGGGCACGAGCGGCCGCAGATCGGCATCCAGGTCGTAGCGCAGCGGAATCCCGGTCGGGATGTTCAGCTCGACGATCTCTTCGTCCGACATCCGATCGAGGTACTTGACCAGCGCGCGCAGCGAGTTGCCGTGCGCGACGATCAGCACCGTTTTGCCGGTTCGCAAATCCGGGATGATGACGTCGGTGAAGTACGGCAGAAACCGGGCCACCACATCGGCCAGGCACTCGGTCAGCGGGCCGCCGCCGATGTTGGCGTAGCGAGGGTCGCCGTCCTGGCTGAATTCGCTTCCCGTCTCGATCGGCGGTGGCGGAGTGTCGTAGCTGCGTCGCCAGGCCATGAACTGCTCGTCGCCGTAGCGCTCCTTGATGTCGGCCTTGTTCAACCCCTGCAGAGCGCCGTAGTGGCGTTCGTTGAGCCGCCAGCTGCGCCACACCGGGATCCAGAGCCGATCGGCGGTATCCAGCGCCAAGTGCGCCGTCGTGATCGCCCGCCGCAGCAGCGAGGTGTACAGCACGTCGGGCAACAGGTCGTGCTCGGCCAACAACTCGCCGCTTCGGGCCGCTTCGGCGCGGCCCCTATCCGTCAGCCCAACGTCGACCCAGCCCGTGAACTGGTTGCTAGCGTTCCAGTCGCTCTCGCCGTGGCGGAGCAGCACCAACGTCCCAGGGTTTCCGCGTTGCATTGGCCTAGCATCTCACGGGCGCGCGCGGTCGTCGTCTCGATCGTCGTCGCCGTCCGTCGGCATCTGCTCGACTCTCCCCCGCAAGGGGGAGGTACCCCCACCTCATCGCGCTTCGCGCTCTGCATCGTCGTCTTCGTCGATGAGATGCGCGAAGGCCTCCAGGTTCTGCAACGACTCGCCGCGGGCCACCCGCCAGTCCCACTCTTTCTGAATTGACGAGCGAAAACCCAACTCCAGCAACGTGTTAAAGTCCGAATCCACCGCCTCGAGCACCTGCCCGAGCACCCGATCGATTTCGTCGGCATCCACCGACGCCAGCGACATCCGGCCGATCAGGTAGATGTCGCCGACGTTGTCCAACGTGTAGGCGACCCCGTAGAGCCGGCGATTGCGCTTGAGCAGGAACCGGTAAACGCCCTCATGGTTTTCGTCGGGCTTCCGGCACACGAACGCCTCGACGCGCACCGAGTGCTCGCCGATGCTCAGGATGGTGTTGGTCTTGAGCTTGCGTTCACCGGGCAGCTCCACCACCAGGCCCGCCGGACCGCCATGTGCGCCATCGTGTTTCGAATACGTCAGATCGCTAGCCTGCAGCGCGTGCTCGATCACCGAATGTACGGCCTGCGCGGCTGCGCTCATGAGCGCCGCTCTCCCCCGCAAGCGGGAGGTGCCCCCACCTCATTGCTTTGCTCTGCATCGTCGTCGGCGCGGATCATGCGCCCACCCCGCGACGCGACGTCCAGCGGCGGGGCTTGCGCACCGATGCCCGGTCGCGGACCCGGCGCTGGCGCCCGGCGGTGAATTCTCCGATCGCGCGCCGATAGCTGGCCAGCAGCGCGTCGGTGGTGTTTTCCCAGGAGAACGTCGCCGCGTGCGCGGCCGCCGCGCGGCTCATCGCCCTGCCCTGCGGCCCGGCGCCCTGGCGAAGCAACTCGTCCAGGGCAGCCGCCCAGTCATCGACGTTGTGCCCAGCGACCAACGTGCCAGTGATCCCGTCGCGCACCGCCACCGGCAGCCCCCCGACCGCGGCCGCCACCACCGGCGTGCCGCATGCCTGCGCCTCCAGGGCGACCAGGCCGAAAGACTCCGAATAACTGGGCACCGCAACCAGATTGGCGGCCTGAAACAACGTGGCCAGATTCGCGCGGGACTGCGGCGGCAGGAAGGTCACGCGCGCCGTGATGCCGAGTTGGTCGGCGAGCCGGACCAGTCCGTCCGGCGAGGCCAGGCCGCTGCCCGACGTCCCACCGGCCACAACGATGCGCACCCCCGGCAATTTCGCCGCGGCGCGCAACACGATGTCGGGTGCCTTCAGCGGCTGGATCCGTCCGACGAACGCCACCACGTCTTCGTCGAGGGCAAGCCCCAGCGCGGCCCGGGCCGCTCGGCGGTCACCCGGACGGAACACGTCCAGGTCCACACCGGGATGGACCACGTCGATCTTCGCCGGATCGGCATGGTGAATCGAAATCACCTGTCGCGCCTCATCATCGGTGTTGACGATCAGCCGATCGGCCTCGTCGACGACCTGCTGCTCGCCGACCGTGCGCAGCGGCGGCTCGGGCGCGTCACCGTCGGCCAGCGCGGCGTTCTTCACCGCGGCAAGCGTGTGCGCGGTATGCACCAACGGCACCGCCCAGCGGTCGCGGGCCAGCCAGCCGACCTGACCGGACAGCCAGTAGTGCGAGTGCACGATGTCGTAGTAGCCCGGTTCGTGGGCCGCCTCGGCGCGCAGCACCCCGGCCGCGAACGCGCACAGCTGGGTGGGCAGGTCGTATTTGTCCAGGCCCTCGAATGGTCCCGCCACCACGTTGCGCACCAGCACGCCGGGCGCCACCCGCACGATCGGCGGATCGGCGGACGCGGTGGCCCGGGTGAAGATCTCCACGTCGATGCCCCGCCGGGCCAGATGCAACGCACTTTGCAGCACGTAGACGTTCATGCCGCCGGCGTCGCCGGTGCCGGGCTGGGCCAGTGGTGACGTGTGTACCGCTAACAGCGCAACCCGGCGCAGGTCGCTGCGGAGGAGGACGTCGTCGTGCCGCACACTCTCATCTTTACAGGACGGGTATGCGGCCGGCGCAAACGTACGGGGTGCTGGCCGGTTAAGCCGAAGACTCGGGCTCGATGTCGGTTAGCCGGGAGTCCAATGCCCCGGCCCGGCGCATCGCGCCCAGCGGATCGGCATAGAGGCCGCCGAGCGACACAATCCCCGCCCCGGCCTCCTGGACCCGGTTGCCGAAAACGGTGACGCGGATGTCGCGCGGCGGCAGCGTCGAGCGTTCGCCGAACGCCGCCTCCACCTGCTCCATCGCCTCCGGGTACTCGGTGAACGCCTGGCCACCGACCACGAGATCGTCGGGGTTCAGCATGTCGCGCAGCAACGCGACCGCCTCACCGAGAACGCGGGCCCGCTCCGTCAGCAGATCTTTGGCCTGCTGGTTGCCGGTCCGGGCCAATCGCACCAGGTCGGTGACCGCGCTGGCCGACCCGTTGACGCGGCTAGCGGGGGCGACAGGCGCGACGCTGGAAAGGATTTTGAGCCGGCGGGCGGCCGCCAGAATCGCCTCGTCGCTGACGGTGGACTCCAGCTGTCCGGTGCCGCCGAGTAGCTCGGAGTGGACGGGCAGCGGCGCGATGGTGCCGGGGCCGCTGGCCGGGCAATGTACCCGTCCGCCGATCACCAGCGCATAGCCCACGGTCTCGCGGGCGTAGATATACAGACTGGTCGGCGAGCTCGGGGCGAAGCGCCGCATGCCGAGCAGCAGCTCGGCCCCGGCCATGGCGTCGACGTGCGAGGCCACCGACACCGGCAGGCCAAGCGCGTCGGCCAGCACCGGTCCGACGGGCGCTTGCCGCCAGCCGAGCCGCGGGTGGTCGACGTAGCCGGTGGCGCCGTCGACGGAGCCACCGATCGCCACACCAACCCACAGCGACCGGCGCCGATGCCAACGCCTCAGGTACCGGCAGGCGCTGTCGGCGAGCGACGCCAGCGCGGGCCCGGCGGGTTGCAGCGGCGTCGGGGTCTCGACCGTGTCCAGCGTGCGGCCGAACAAATCGGTGGCCACGATGCTGGTGGTTCGCGCGCCGACGTGGATGCCCAGCGTCACGAACGGTTCGTGGTTGATCTCCACGGGCACGCGCGGGCGCCCGATCGCCCCGGACACCGCCAGGTCGGCGCGCTCACGCAGCAGACCGGCCTCGAGCAGGGCGATGACCTGGCGGTTGACCGTCGCAATGCTCAGCGATGTGACGCCGGCGATGACGTCACGGCCGACCGGGCCGCGCAACCGGACGGCCCGAAAGACGGACGCCGCCGCCGAGTCCGATATGTGCAGTGCCGGGGGCAGGATCTGGCGGTGTAAGCGCGGGTGGTTTCTGCGGTTCGCAGTGTGATGGCTGTGGGTGGTAAGAGTCGTTGAGCGCACGAGCGTTCCTTTGTCCGAGTTCTGATGGCCGTCGCTGGCCACACCTGAAAATCAGGAGCGGCAAGTGCGGCAACAACACACACATGCCGCGCACAGACACGCGGCGGTGTTGTTGAACAAGGAGGTGCGGTGCACATCGAAAATTTAGCACGTTTACAAGATTTATTTAGAGTTGTGCTGATGACTGGATTTGGCGAGCACAAACGGGTCGCGGTCGTCACCGGTGCGAGCTCGGGAATCGGCGAGGCGACCGCGAAAATCCTTGCCGCGCAGGGGTTTCACGTCGTCGCCGTGGCACGTCGCGCAGACCGGATCAACGCCCTGGCCAACGAGATCGGCGGTTCCGCCATTGTGGCCGACGTCACAGACGACCGCGCGGTCGAAGCGCTGGCGGCCGGATTGGGCCGGGTCGACGTGCTGGTCAACAACGCCGGTGGCGCCCGGGGTCTGGAATTCGTCGCCGACTCTGACTTGGAGCACTGGCGGTGGATGTGGGAGACCAACGTGATGGGCACCCTGCGGGTCACCCGCGCGCTGCTACCCAAGCTGATCGACTCCGGCGACGGCCTGATCGTCACGGTCACTTCGATTGCGGCGCTTGAGGTTTACGACGGCGGTGCCGGCTACACGGCGGCCAAGCACGCCCAGGGAGCGCTGCACCGCACGCTGCGCGGCGAGCTACTGGGAAAGCCGGTGCGACTCACCGAGATCGCGCCGGGTGCAGTGGAAACCGAGTTCTCGCTGGTCCGTTTCGACGGGGACGAGCAGCGCGCGGACAAGGTCTACACCGGCATCACACCGCTGGTGGCGGGCGACGTGGCCGAGGTGATCGGGTTTGTGGCCTCGCGGCCTTCCCACGTCGACTTGGACCTGATCGTCATAAAACCGCGCGACCAAGCCGACGCTAGGCGGTTTAACCGCCCGGGTTAGCCGGGGTCGTCGTGGTCGGAGTGCCCGACAACGTGGGGCCATTCGGCGGCGTGACCGGAGCGGTGACGGGGATCTGGGTCGACGGCGGACGCGCCGACGGGGGCGGCAGCGCCGACATCGCCACCCAGGTGTCCCAGTCCACCGCCCAGTCCCAGAGGTCACCGTCGGAGTAGGACAGCTGGATCGAGCTCCCGGTCACCTCAACCGGGTCACCGTAGATCGCGCTGTGGAAGTACTGCTCGGCGTCGCCCGTCGAGAGATTGACGCAGCCGTTGGTGACGTTGGTATTGCCCTGCGCGCCCGAACTGGCCGGGTTGGCGTGGATGAACTCGCCGTTGTTGGAGATCCGCACCGCCCAGCGTTCGTGGGCATTGCTGTAGCCCGCGGCCGGGTTGGACATGTAGAAGTCGGCGTACTTCTCGGTGACCACGTGGACGCCGTTGCGGGTGACGTTGCGCGCCTTGTCGGCCTCGCCGTAACTGCACGGGAAATCCATGATGACGCCTTCGTCCCTGACCACCCGGATGCGGTGCGAGGTGACCTCGGCCTTCACCACCTGTCGCCGGCCGATCGCAAAGTGCAACGAAATGTCGTCGGCGCCGAACGCGCCGTCGCCGAACGGCAACCCGTAGAGCCTGGCGTCGACATTGACGGTGGTGCCCGCCGGGTAGTACTCGCGGGTGCGGTAGTGCACGCGGGCGCCTTGCGCCTCGTCAGGCAACCACGCCCAGCTGCCCTCGACGGGCGGGTTGGTGGTAACGCTCAGTGCCTTTTCAACCGCGGCCTTGTCGGTGATCGGTGCGTCGAACTGGATGATGATCGGGGCCGCGACCCCGACGGTCTGGCCGTCTGCCAACTGGAACGCCCCACCGATCTTCTTGGTGGGAGCCACGGTGTTGAACTTGGCCGCAACGGGAAGGGCCTTGCCGTCGTGGCCGACGGCCGAACCGCTCCAGGTGTAGGTCGAGTCGTAGCCCAGCGGCTCGGTGGTCGTGTAGACGGTCCGATCCTCGTTGAACACCCCGGCAACGACCTTGCCCGCCGAGTTCGTCAATGCCACCTTCTGAAACCAGCCGTCGCCGATCGCAACGCTGATCGGCGCGGTCGGAACCACGTCGGAGGCGGCATCGGCGGGCTGGAACTTCAGGTGCGGGGCCGGCGGCTCTTTCTTCTGGGTCTGTTTGGTGACAGTGCCAGCGCAGGCGGCCAAAACGCTCGGCGCGAACACACCGAGCCCAAGGGCCGCCAAAGCCACGCGCCGGTTAATCGGCGGTGGGGCACTGGAGGTGTTCACGACATAAAGATACCGGCAGAAACCACACCACCCCGGCCACGACAACGCGTGAACGGGCTATCCCCAGGCCAAAGTAACGCCTACAGCCTGCATCCGAGCAGGACTGGTTCAGGTTCCAGTGTGATACCAAACACATCACGAACCCCGTCGCGCACGACGCGGGCCAGCGCCATCACGTCCTCGGCGGTGGCGCCGCCCCGGTTGGTCAACGCGAGTGCGTGCTTCGTCGACAGCCGGCATGGCCGTTCGAGGCCGCCCGGATCCTGATCCGGATAGCCCTTGGGAAAGCCCGCCCGCTCCACCAACCAGCCAGCGGCCAGCTTGACGCCGTCCGGTGCCGGGTAGTGCGGAACGGGACCCTCGACAGCACCGGCCAGCCGCTCGAAGACCCCCACCGCGACCACGGGATTGGTGAAGAAGGAACCCACGCTCCAGGTGTCGTGGTCGCTGGGGTCGAGCACCATGCCCTTGCGGGCGCGCAAGGCCAGCACCGCCTCGCGGACCGCTTGCGGGTCGGCGCGCTCGCCGTTGGTCGCATTCAGCGCGGCGGTCAGCTCGCCGTAACGCAACGGGGCGCTGCGGCCCGATGCATCCAGCGTGAACTCCACTTCCAGCACCACGAAAGGAGTCCCAAACCCCGTCTGACCGGCCCGCTTGAACGCGCTCGTGCGGTAACCGAAGCCCAGCTCGCCGCCCGGCACCCAGCGAATCGCGCCGCTGCTGCGCTCCAGCACCCGGACCTGCGTAATGGTGTCGGCCACTTCCGCGCCGTAGGCGCCGACGTTCTGGACCGGGGTGGCCCCGGCCGATCCCGGGATACCGGACAGGCACTCCAGCCCGCCCAGACCGTGCTCGATCGCCCTGACCACCACGTCGTCCCACACCGCCCCGGCCCCCGCGCGCAGCACATTTCCGTCGACGGTGATGCCGCCATTGGCCAGCCGCACCGCGGTCAGGTCGGTCAGGTCATCGGCGATCACCAGGTTGGAGCCGCCAGCAAACACCAGCGGCGGGCCACCGTGGGCTTCCGAGTCCACCTGCCGCAAAACCGCGACCACCTGCTCGACGCTGGTGCAGGTGATCAGGCGGCGTGCGACGGGCCCGACCCGCAACGTGGTCAACGGCGCCAGCGGCACCGCCTCGGCGACGAGCGCCCCGGCAAAATAGGAACCCACCACGGCCCGTAACGGTAGCCTGACCAGCTATGCCGCGATCGTTCGACTTGTCCGCCGACTTCGACGACAGCGTGGAAGAGGTTCATCGCGCTTTCGCCGAGAAGGAGTACTGGCGGGCCCGGCTGGCCGATATTCCCGTCGACGAGGCGAGCCTGGAGTCGATCCGCATCGGTGGCGAGTCGGGGAACGACGGCACCGTCGAGGTGACCACGCTGCAGGTGGTGCACAGTCAGAACCTGCACGCAGTGGTCAAGCAGGTGCACCGGGGCGATCTGTGCATCAGGCGCGACGAGACGTGGGGGCCGGTCACCGACGGCACCGCGACGGCGTCCATCACGGGATTGATCGACGGCGCTCCAGTGCACGTGTCGGGCACCGCCACGCTGTCGGCCAACCCAGAGTCGGCCGGCTCGCACCTGGACTGCCGGCTCACCGTCCACGTGCGGATCCCCCTTATCGGCGGCAAGTTGGAAAAGATCATCGGCACCCAATTGGCCGCGCTGGTGGCCAGAGAACAACAATTCACCACGAGTTGGATCACGAATAACGCCTGACCGCCGCGCATCGTCGCCACGCCCGCTCAATTGCCCGGCTCCTCCTCCCCCGGCTCCGCCGGACGCATCGTCGCCACGCCCCGCTCAATTGCCCGGCTCCTCCTCCCCCGGCTCCACCGGACGCATCGTCGCCAGCCGCTCAATTGCCCGGCTCCTCCTCCCCCGGCTCTGCCGCCGGACGCATCGTCGCCACGCCCGCTCAATTGCCCGGCTCCTCCTCCCCCGGCTCCGCCGGACGCATCGTCGCCACGCCTAAGCTGGCGACCATGCGAATCGCGTTGGCGCAGATGCTCAGCGGCACCGACCCGGCGGCGAACCTGCAGCTGGTCCGGGAGTACACCGCCGAGGCCGCCGACGCGGGCGCGCAGCTGGTGGTGTTCCCTGAGGCGACCATGTGCCGGTTCGGTGTCCCGCTGCTGCCGATCGCCGAGCCGGTCGACGGGCCCTGGGCAGACGGGGTCCGACGGATCGCCGCCGACTCCGGTGTCACCGTGATCGCGGGTATGTTCACCCCGGCCGGCGACGGACGGGTGACAAACACGCTGATCGCGGCCGGACCGGGCACTCCCAATCAGCCGGACGCGCACTACGACAAGATCCACCTCTACGACGCGTTCGGCTTTACCGAGTCGCGAACGGTCGCACCCGGGCGCGAGCCGGTGGTGATCACGGTCGACGGCGTTGGGGTGGGGTTGAGCATTTGCTACGACATTCGCTTTCCCGCGCTCTACACGGAGTTGGCCCGGCGCGGCGCGCGGCTGATCGTTGTCTGCGCGTCCTGGGGCTCGGGCCCCGGCAAACTCGAGCAGTGGATGCTGTTGGCGCGAGCCCGTGCGCTGGACTCGATGAGCTATGTCGCCGCGGCCGGTCAGGCCGATCCCGGTGATGCCCTGAGCGGCTCGGGGTCCGGCTCGGGCGCGCCGACCGGGGTGGGCGGCAGCCTGGTGGCCTCGCCGCTCGGCGAAGTGATCGCCTCGGCCGGCGCCCACCCACAACTGGTCATCGCCGACATCGACGTCGACAGGGTGGCCGAAGCCCGCGACAACATCGCAGTGCTGCGTAACCACTCGACGTTTGCTCACGTGGATAAGGCAGAATCGGTTGGGTGACTAACCCACAAGGACCACCGCACGAGGGCCCGCCGACGTGGGCCCGTCCCGGCGGCCAAGGTCCCTTCGGTCCACCCCCAAGCGAGCGGCCCACCGAGCACCTGCGTGCCGGCGATCCTTCCCAACTGCCTCCGACCATGCCCGTTCAGCAGTTTGATCAGACGCAGCAGCTGGGCCCGCCCCACGCAGACGCGCGGCCGCCCGGCAACCCGCCACCGCCCATCCCGCCCGCGGGCCCACCGCAACGGCCGGCCGCCGGCGACGGCGAGCCGGGATCGGTGAAAAGAAAACGACGTTTCCTGCGCGACCCACTGTCGATCCTCTTGGTCTGCATCATCGTGTTCGCACTCGTCGTCGGCGGGCTGATCGGCGCCGAGCTGTACGCGCGTCACGTGGCGGACACCAAGGTCGCCCAAGCGGTGGCCTGCGAGGTCAAGGACCAGGCCACCGTCTCATTCGGGGTGACCCCGCTGATGCTGTGGCAGCTGGCGACCAAGCACTACACCAACATCAACGTGTCGACCGCGGGTAACCAGATCCGCGACGCCCAGGGCATGAAGATCGCCATCAATATCCAGAATGTCCAGCTCAAGTCGACGTCGAACTCCAAGGGCACCATCGGCTCGCTCGATGCCACCATCACCTGGACGTCCGACGGCATCAAGCAGTCGGTGCAGAACGCGATCCCGGTTCTGGGCCCCTTCGTCACCAGCACCGTGACCGCGCACCCGGCCGACGGGACCATTGAGCTGAAGGGAATGCTGGACAACATCACCGCCAAGCCGGTGGTGTCCGGCAACGGGCTTCAGCTGCAGATCGTCACGTTCAACGCGCTCGGCTTCACGATGCCGAAGGAATCCGTGCAGTCGACGCTGGACGAGTTCACCTCCAACCTGACCAAGAACTACCCGCTGGGGATTCACGCGGACAGCGTGCAGGTCACCGATACCGGCGTGACCAGCCACTTTTCCACCCAGAACGCGAGCATCCCCACCGGTAACGACAACGACCCCTGCTTCGCCAACATCTGACCGGTCAGACCGGGTCGAGCCCGTCGAGCACCGCTCGGGTGCCTGACAGGCCGAGCCGGGTCGCGCCGGCGTTGAGCATCGCGACCGCGTCGGCGGCGGTGCGAACTCCGCCGCTCGCCTTGACCCCTAGGCGCCCGCCGACCGTCTCGGCCATCAACTCAACCGCCCGCACCGACGCCCCGCCCGCGGGATGAAACCCGGTCGAAGTCTTGACGAAATCGGCACCGGCGTCCTCGGCGGCGCGACACACATCCGCCAGCATGCGCCCGCCCGAGTGGCCTAGCAGCACAGCCGATTCCACGATGACCTTGAGCACGGCTCCCGGTACGGCGACGCGCACCGCCTCGATATCGGACCGCACCGCATCGACGTCTCCGGCCAGTGCGGCTCCGACGTCGATGACCATGTCGATCTCGCTCGCACCGGATGCCGCGGCCTGCGCGGCCTCGTGCGCCTTGACCGCCGAGAGGTGCTTGCCCGACGGAAAACCCGCCACCGCCACCACCCGCGGGCCGCCACCGGCTTTCACCGCCACCGGCACCATCGACGGCGAGACGCATACCGCATAAACGCCCAGTTCCGCGGCTTCGGCGGCCGCGGTGGCCACGTCGGCATCGGTGGCTTCGGGTTTGAGCAGGGTGTGATCGACCACCGCCGCCAGCTGCGCCCGGGAAGGTTGGGCCGCCACTACAACGCTTCTTCCGGACCGCCGGGATTGCAGCCGGATGCCACCATTTCGGCTTCGTCGACCGCTGGCCGCCACGGCTCCAGGTTCCAGCTGATCTTGCCCGGTTGCACCAGCTCGGCAAACTGCCAGTGGCAGATGAACTGCGCGCGCATGCCCGGGGTATCGGCGGTGGGCGACAGGGCAAGCACCTCCGCCCAGGCCTCGTCGGCAAGGGCCGCCGTCCAGGGTTGCCTAGCCGCCGCACGCCCGGACGGTGTCGGGAAAACCCGCAGGCTGTTCTTGCCCGCCCACTTCGCCCATTCGGTGTGATCGACGAACGGCGGAGCATACGCGGAAGCGGTGGCCGGATTGGTCGCGCCGACACCGGGATCGGCCCCGGGATCAGCACGCACGGTCGGCTGCGGGCCCAGCAGGGCGACAAGCAGCGCCGCCAGCACGGCCGCCAGGGCCTTCATCCCGCTAGCGCGACTTACCCTGAATTTCGAGAAGTTTGGGCCGCACGTCGACCAGGTACACGCCAGCCGCGCAGGCGGCGATCGCCATGCCCAGCACGCCGAATACGAAACTGAGGATCGAGGTCAGCGCGACAGCCAGGCCGAGGATCACCAACCACACGGGCTTGGTCAGCTTGTCGGCAGCGGTGTAAGCGTCGTGTCGCTGCATCGCTGCATGCACAAACGCATACACCGCCGTCACCAGGACGGCGATCCGCAAGACCCACATGACGGTATCCACGACGTTGATCACGCATCAAGCGTATGCGGGCACCGCCCAAAACGTCGACTCGGACCTGCCGGAGGCACGTCGAGTCGAACGTTTGGCTTGGTCGACTACTTCTGGGTGACCTTTTTGGCCGGAGCCTTCTTGGCCGCAGCCTTCTTGGCCGGAGCCTTCTTCGCGGGCGCCTTCTTGGCCGCGGCCTTCTTGCTCGCCGGAGCCTTCTTGGGCAGGTCGATGCCGACCAGCTTGGCCGCGCGCTCGCCGACCGCGCGGGTCTGCGATGCGACGGTGCCGAGCGCCTCCTGGGTCAGCTCGACGGCCTGGTCCACATAACCCTCGGCGCGCGACGACACGTCCTCGAAGGGCGACTGGCTGCGCAGCCGCTGCAGGGCGGCCTCGCCCCGCTCGACCAGCTCGTTGTACCGGTTGGTCGCGGCATCCAGGTAGCCCTCGGCAGCCTTGCGCAGCTCCTCGGGGGTAAACCTGTCGCGCAGCCCGGTGAATTGATCGGGCAGGTCCTCCTGCAGCTTGGCCAGCCGAGCCCGGCTCTCCTCGACGCGGCTGCGCGTGTCGGTGCGGGTCTCTTCGGCACGTTCGCGCATGTTGGAGATCAGCTCGTTGACGGTGGCCAGGGCCAAGTCGGCGGCGCCCAGCGCGGCAAGCAACGGAGCACGCAGGTCGTCGATGTTGGAGTTTTCAGCCATGGTTTTCCTTTCATTCTTGTTCGTTAATTGCGGTACTACGTGTGTCTGTGGAAGTTATGGCAAGCGTCGGCTCCTCTCGCAGGAGTAGTCAAGACCCGCGGATTGACATGGCACGCACTTGCGGCGATTACCTCCTGATTGGTCGGGTCGGGCGATGATTGGTGGGTTTTGATCTCCCGTCACCAGCCGGTCAGCTCAACCGGCATTGGCCGGAAGACGGTTGGATCCCCTCGTTCTGGGTAACCCGGCGACCGCTGGACTTGCGTCACCACCGTCATTGGCGATTCGCGGGCCTCGTTGTGACGGGTTGGGCCCAGCCGATTCGGCTGGCGGCGCGCCGGCCACAACGGGGCGAAATCACTGGTCGCTGTCGTGCGTCGGACACTCCTCCTGGGTGGATTCGTTCTGGTGAGTAAACGAGGCATAGATGTCGAGCAGAATCTGCTTTTGCCGTTCGGTGATCGCCGTGTCGGTGATCACGGCGTCACGCACGTGGCTGGGCTCGCCCGGCTCGAGAATCCCGGCCCGCACGTAGAGGACCTCGGCGGAAACCCGCAGCGCCTTTGCGATCTGGCTCAGCACGTCGGCGGAGGGTTTGCGCAATCCGCGCTCCACCTGGCTCAGGTAAGGGTTGCTGACACCCGCCCGTTCGGCAAGTTGTCGCACCGAGACCTGCGCATTTTCCCGCTGGGTTCGGATGAAGCTGCCAATGTCGGAGGCCATGTCGGAGGCCGCCGTGGATACCTTGGCGGAGAGCGTCTCCTCAGGTGCCATCGCATGCTCCTTTGGGTAGGGTGGCGTTTGCCGGGCACCAGCGTACGTAGGGGTGCTTGCTTTTGCAAGCACTTGTTAGCACTCCTCAGAACAGCAGCTGCGCGACGGCGTAGATGACCAGCCCCGCGAGGGCGCCCACGACGGTCCCGTTGATCCGGATAAACTGCAGGTCACGGCCCACGTGCAATTCAATCCGCCGGCTGGCTTCATCGGCGTTCCACCGCTCGATCGTCTCGGTGATGATCGCCGTGATCTCCACCCCATACTGGGAGACCAGGTGCTGGGCCGCGCGAACGATCCAGCTATCGACCTTGTCGCGCAGGTCGGCGTCGTCGCGCAGCGACTCCCCGACGCGAACCACGGTGTCGGCGATGCGCGAGCGCAACGTGCTGGACGGGTCGTCGACGCCCTCGAGCACCAGCCGTTTCAGCGTCTTCCACGCGGTCGCCGCCGCGTTGGCGATCTCGTCGCGCGCCAGTAGCTGTTCCTTGATGGAGTCCGCGCGCGCGATGGTCTCCGGGTCGTGCTGAAGGTCGTCAGCGAATTCAAACAGGAAGCGGTTCGCCGACTGGCGCAATTCGTGGTCGGGGTTGCGGCGCACCTTGTCGGTGAAGTCCATCAGCTCGCGGTGAATGCGGTCGCCGACGAGATGGTCGATGAATCGAGGCGACCAGGTCGGCGAATCCCGCTCGACCACCCTCTGGATGACCTCTCCGGCGTTGAGCGACCACTGAAACGCCCGGTCGGCCAGCAACTGGATCAGGGCCTCCTGCCGGTTTTCGGCCAGCAGTGTCCCCAGTACCCGCCCTACCGGCGGACCCCATTGCGGTTCAGCGATGCGGCGCACGATCATCCGGTCGATGACCTGCTGGACGTCCTCGTCACGCAGCAGCTCCACCAGCACCCGCAGCACCGTCGCCGTCTCACTCGCCACCCGCTCGGCGTGCGAGGCGTCGGACAGCCACTTACCGAGCCGTCCGGGAATCTGGGCATCGCGCAGCTTGGTCTCGACGACGGACGGCGACAGGAAGTTCTCCCGCACGAACGTTCCCAGACCCTCGCCGAGCTGGTCTTTCTTGCGCTTGATGATCGCGGTGTGCGGGATGGGTATGCCCAGCGGGTGCTTGAACAGCGCGGTAACGGCGAACCAGTCCGCCAGGGCGCCCACCATGCCGGCCTCCGCGGCCGCACCGACGTAGCCAACCCAGACGGCCGTCGCGCCGTGGGCCTGCGCGAACCGACAGCCGAGGAACACACCGGTGGCTCCGATGAGAAAGCTCAGCGCCACCATCTTCATCCGGCGCAACCCCACCCGCCGTTCGGCGTCGGCCTCAGGATCGGCCCCGGCGAACGACTCCGCGAAGGACGTGTGAGGCGGCCGGGCCCCGGTCGGCGACGTCATCGCGCCGAGCCCCGCCGCCGCGGGGCCGGGGTACCGGCTCGTTGTGCCATCACACCATCATCTATCGCCGGGACCCGCATGTGTGGAGACCCGTCCGTAAAGCCCTTCACCGACGCGGCGTAAGCGGCAACCGGGCACCCGCACGCCGTAGTATCGAGTCGTCTAAGGAATGGGAATCGGCGATTGTGGCAGAGCAACTCCCGGTTGCGACCGTTAAGACCGATGGTCGCAAGCGGCGCTGGCACCAACATAAGGTGGAGCGCCGCAATGAGCTGGTTGACGGCACGATCGTTGCGATTCGCCGACACGGGCGCCACTTGAGCATGGACGAGATAGCGGCGGAGATCGGGGTCTCCAAGACCGTGCTGTACCGCTACTTCGTCGACAAGAACGACCTGACGACCGCGGTGATGATGCGCTTCGCGCAGACCACACTTATTCCCAACATGGCCTCCGCGCTGTCATCAAACCTCGATGGCCTCGACCTGGCCCGCGAGATCATCCGGGTCTACGTCGACACGGTGGCGACTGAACCCGAGCCGTACCGGTTCGTCATGGCGAACAGCTCGGCCAGTAAGAGCAAAGTAATCGCCGACTCCGAGCGAATCATTGCCCGCATGCTCGCCGTGATGATGCGCCGCCGCATGCAGGAGGCCGGGATGGACACCGGCGGGGTGGAGCCATGGGCCTACCTGATCGTCGGCGGCGTGCAGCTGGCCACCCACTCGTGGATGTCGGACCCGCGGATGACCTCCGACGAGTTGATCGACTACCTGACCATGCTCAGTTGGAGCGCACTGTGCGGCATCGTCGAGGTCGGCGGATCGCTGCAAAAGTTCCGCGAGGAGCCACATCCCTCGCCGATCCTCCCGCCGCGCGGGCCCTAAATGATGGCGTATCGCGCGTTTGGTGAATCGCGGCGATCTCGTGCGACCATGAGCGGCGGAAACGACTTGAACCCGCCCAAACGGCTAGCATGCAGGCATGCATCCGCGGGTAACCTGGGGTGCGCCGTTTGGTTGCGTGCCATGCCGCCGGGATACAGAAAGGCCTTTTCGTTATGTCCGTGCAGCTCACGCCGCATTTTGAAAATGTACAAGCCCATTACGATCTATCCGACGACTTCTTCCGGCTGTTCCTGGACCCCACCCAGACGTACAGCTGCGCGTACTTCGAGCGTGATGACATGACGCTGGAGGAGGCGCAGATCGCCAAAATCGACCTGTCGCTGGGCAAGTTGGGCCTCGAGCCGGGGATGACGCTGCTGGACATCGGCTGCGGCTGGGGCGCCACCTTGCGGCGCGCCATCGAGAAATACGACGTCAACGTCGTGGGCCTGACGCTGTCCGAGAATCAGGCCGAGCACGTTCAGAAAGCGTTCGATCAGCAGGACACCCCTCGCACCAGGCGGGTGTTGCTGGAGGGCTGGGAGAAGTTCGACGAGCCGGTCGACCGCATTGTTTCGATCGGTGCGTTCGAGCACTTCGGCCGCGCGCGTTGGGGCCGCTTCTTCCTGATGGCCTACCGAGTACTGCCGGCCGACGGCGTGATGCTGCTGCACACCATCGCGCGCCCCACGTTCAAGGAGGCCCGGGCCAAAGGTCTGCCGTTGACGCACGAAGTCGTTCACTTCACGCAGTTCATCCTGGCCGAGATCTTCCCGGGCGGCTGGCTGCCCACCGCTCAGTTGGTAGAAGAGCATGCTTCCGACGCCGGCTTTAAGATCACGCGGACCCAGTCCTTGCAGCTGCACTACGCGAGGACCCTGGAAACGTGGGCCGCAGCGCTGGAGGCCAACAAAGAGAAGGCCATCGCGATCCAATCGGAGAAGGTCTACGACCGGTACATGAAATACCTGACCGGCTGCGCGAAGCTATTCCGTCAGGGGTATACCGATGTCGACCAGTTCACCATGGAGAAAAGTAACTAGCAGCACCCGTGAACGGCCTTCGGGTCGTGCCGTCACGACGATCTAAGCCGCCGCGGCTTACTTCACGAGGGTGAACTGCCCCACATTGCTGATGCCTTTGTGGAAGAAATTCTCGCACCCAGTCAAATAGTGCATATAGCGGTCGTAAACCTCTTGGGACTGGACGGCGATTGCCTTCTCTTTGTTGGCCTCCAGATTTGCCGCCCAAATGTTGAGGGTCCGCTCGTAATGCTCGCGCAGCAACTGCACTTTTTCGACCGAGAACCCGGCGGCCTGGGACAACTCGAAAAGATCCTCTTGCGCCGGCAACTGCCCGCCCGGGAAAATTTCCGTGCCGATGAATCGCGCGAATCGAATGTCGCTCATCGTCAGCGTGATGCCGCGTTCGGGCATCTCTTGCCATTTATAGGTCAAGATTGTGTGTAACAGCATCCGGCCTTCATCGGGCAAGGCGTTGTAAGCGAGTTCAAAGAACGCGGGCCAACGGTCCGCCTTGAACGCTTCGAAGGCGCCAATCGTGACAATCCGGTCGACCTTGTCCTCGAACTCTTCCCATCCCTGCAGCCGCACCTCGACGTTGCGTTGTGTCGGGATTTGTCCCAGTTTCTTCTTGCTGTACTCGAACTGATTGCGACTCAGCGTAATTCCGATGACATTGACGTCGAACTTCTCGATCGCCCGACTCAGCGCCCCACCCCAGCCACAGCCAATGTCCAGCAACGTCATCCCCGGCTCGAGGTTAAGCTTTCCCAGCGCCAGGTCGAACTTGGCGTTTTGCGCTTCTTCGAGGGTCATGTCGTCACGCTCGAAGTATGCGCAGGTGTAGCCCATCGTTGGGTCTAGGAATAACGCGAAAAACTCGTCGGAAACGTCGTAGATAGATTGCGACTCTTCGTAATAGGGCTTCAACGCTGTCATGCTCGGTAGATACCTCTCCCCTTGTCGACAGCGAGAATAATAACGTAATTTCTACAGGTCTGTCACATGCGCCATGCCGATCGCCTTGGCACGATCACGCAATCATCCGGGCACGGCAGTGTGACGTCGCCGGCCGACCGCTTCAGTACGTGTAGAAACCCCGACCGGATTTTTTGCCCAGCCGGCCCGCCTCCACCATGCGGAGCAGCAGTGGCGGCGGAGCATATTGCGGCTCCTTGAATTCCTCGAACATCTTGTCCGCGATCAGCTTGAGGGTGTCCAAGCCGACGAGATCGGACAGCCGCAGCGGGCCCATGGGGTGCGATAGCCCGGCGACAACGGCTTTGTCGACATCTTCGACGGTGGCGAAACCGGCCTCGACCATCCGGACCGCCGACAGCAGATACGGCACCAATAGCGCGTTCACCACGAAGCCCGACCGGTCCGAGCAGCGCACCACCTGTTTGCCCAGCGCACTGGCGAACTCTTCGGTGCGGGCGGCGGCGGCCTCGTCGGTGACCAGCGTGCTGACCAGTTCGACGAGCGGCAGCACCGGGACCGGATTGAAGAAGTGCAGGCCCAGCACCCGCTTCGGGTTTTTGGTGGCCGCCGCGATCTGCATGATCGGGATGCTCGAGGTGTTCGACGCCAGCACCGCGTCAGGATCGGTGACGACCCGGTCGAGTTCGGCGAAAATCTCCGCCTTGACGGCCTCGTCTTCGACGATCGCCTCGATCACCAACTGCCGGTCGGCCAGGTCGTTCACGTCGGTTGTGAAGGTGAGTTTGCCGAGCGCGCGGTCGCGCTCTCGCTCGGTCACCTTGCCCGCACTGACGCCGCGCTCCAACGATTTGACGATGCGGTTGCGTCCCGCCGTGATCAGCGCGTCGGTGGGCTCGAATACCGTTACGTCGACCCCGGCGCGCACCGCGACTTCGGCGATACCGGAACCCATCTGGCCGGCCCCGACAACCCCTACCCGTTGGATCGCTGCGTCGCTCACTCGTTTTCTCTCCAGTGCCTTCGTATTGTCGTGCACCGCAATAGGCCCCGCCCAGGTTGGCCGGGCGGGGCCTATGCTGTCAACTTCCGCGAATTGCGCCGAGTGTGCAGTCACCGCGAAAAATCGGCGAAAAAATCGCAATAGGTGCACGCTCGGCGTAAGCCGAATCAGTGGAACTGACCCTCCTCGGTGGAACCGGTCAGCGCGGTGGTCGACGAGTTGGGGTCGACCGTGGTGGCGATGCGGTCGAAGTAACCGGCACCGACCTCGCGCTGGTGCTTGGTCGCGGTGTAGCCACGCTCCTCGGCGGCGAACTCGCGCTCCTGCAGCTCGACGTAGGCGCTCATCTGGTTGCGGGCGTAACCGTAGGCCAGATCGAACATCGAGTAGTTCAGTGCGTGGAAGCCGGCCAGCGTAATGAACTGGAACTTGAATCCCATTGCGGCAAGCTCCTTTTGGAACTTCGCGATGGTGCTGTCGTCGAGGTGCTTGCGCCAGTTGAACGACGGCGAGCAGTTGTAGGCCAGCATCTGGTCCGGGAACTCGGCCTTGACGCCCTCGGCGAACTTGGCGGCCAGCTCGAGATCCGGGGTGCCGGTCTCCATCCAGATCAGGTCGGAATACGGCGCGTAGGCCCTGGCTCGCGCGATGCAGGGCTCGAGACCGTTGCGGACCCGGTAGAAGCCCTCCCGGGTGCGCTCGCCGGTGATGAACGGCTGGTCATGCTCGTCGACGTCGGAGGTGATCAGGGTGGCCGCTTCGGCGTCGGTCCGGGCGATGACCACCGTCGGAACGTCACACACGTCGGCTGCCAGGCGGGCCGAGGTCAGCGTGCGAATGTGCTGCTGGGTCGGGATCAGCACCTTGCCGCCCAGGTGGCCGCACTTCTTCTCCGACGCCAGCTGGTCCTCCCAGTGCGACCCCGCAACGCCCGCGGCGATCATGGCTTTTTGCAGCTCGTAGACGTTGAGCGCACCGCCGAAGCCGGCCTCTCCGTCGGCGACGATCGGCGCCAGCCAGTTCTCCACGGAGGTGTCACCCTCGACCTTGGCGATCTGGTCCGCGCGCTGCAGGGCGTTGTTGATCCGGCGGACCACCTGCGGCACCGAGTTGGCCGGGTACAGGCTCTGGTCGGGGTAGGTGTGACCGGACAGGTTGGCGTCACCGGCGACCTGCCAGCCCGACAGGTAGATGGCCTTGAGGCCCGCACGCACCTGCTGAACGGCCATGTTGCCGGTCAGTGCGCCCAGCGCGTTGACCCACTCCAGGTCGTGCAGCTCTTCCCAGAGCACCTCGGCGCCGCGGCGCGCCAGCGTGTGCTCCTCGACGACGGAGCCTTGCAACGCGACGACGTCCTCGGCGGAGTAGGTGCGGGTGACGTCCTTCCACCGCGGGTTCGTGTCCCAGTCCTGCTGGATCTGCTGGGCGCTCTTCGGGGTGCCAACGGTAGACATCGGGGCATACTCCTTAACGGTCTGAATTGTTGATGCCGCACCGCCGCCTGGCGGTAGCTGAGGGCTCAACTTCACTGGTGTGCTAACTCGACCATGGCACAGCCTGTCGATGCCGGTCCACCCATTTCAATTGCCAATTTGGCAAGGACTTTGGCCGATTTTGCTAATGTTGCGAAGTAGGCGCATCACTTAACCGTTTCAGAAGCTACCCGTCAGTAACCGCAAACGCGCAGGTCAATTGGGAAATTGCCGGGCCGGTCGAAGTTAGGCCGTTTCGCCTAGAGAGTGAAGAGCGCCGCGACGGCTTTTGTCTCGTCTCCGACGGCGTATGTGAGGGTTGTAACAGGGCGATCGGCCAGCGCGGAGCCGAATTGCTCGGTGGAACCGGCCGGGTGAACATGCGAGATGATCTCCAGCTTGTCGCCCAACGCGACCGGCGCCTCGTGCTCGATTGTGATGCGCAGCGGCACCTGCAACAGTTCCGTCCGCGACGCCAGATAGTCCTCGATCACGCTCCAGTACACCGAGTTGTTCATGTGGTCGAACAAGTCGATGTCGGTGACCCGGACCGGGAACTCGTGGATTTCCGACGCATCGTCGCGGCCGCCGGGCTTCAAATAGCCCTTCCAGCGCAGCCGATCAATGGACGTGGTCTTGTGCAGACCCGCCAGGAAGTCGTCGGAGATGCGCGAGGGCATCTGGGTTTCCCGGCTGATGTTGATCCAGAACGCCTCGGATTCGATCAGCCCGCCCTTGCGTCCGTCGACGCGAACCCGCATCTCACACCACCGGTTCGAAGTGCCCGAACACCACCGCCGCATCCGCAGCATGTCCTGGAACTCGATCGGACGGAGCAGGTCAACCATGGTGCGACGGACGATCCACAGCGGATGGGTCTCCTCGAACCCCATCTCGCGCAGCTGATCCTGGCCGATGTCCTGGATGTGCCGGCATGCCCCGTCCAGCCGCAGCCGGCCGGTGCGGTCAATGTCGCCGACACGCAGCGGCCATTCGCGATCGAAAACATCGGGGTGGCCGTCGGGCACCGGCATCATTGTCTTGTCCAGGCTCACGGCTTTGCTCCCCTGTCTTCTTCGTCGCTACCCACGATTTATCTCAGCCCCCGAAGCGAATCATGCCGATGACATCAATTAAATATCAATCGTGACAAAATCGCGTTCGGGTGCCAACTCTGCGAACCCGATCTTCGCAGCGCCGGGTACGCTCAGTAAAGTGTCCAAAACGTTCGTCGGCTCCCGCGTTCGCCAGCTGCGCAGCGAACGCGGGTTCAGTCAGGCCGCGCTGGCTCAGATGCTGGAGATCTCGCCGAGTTACCTCAACCAGATCGAGCATGACGTTCGCCCGCTGACGGTTGCCGTCTTGCTCCGCATCAGCGAGGTGTTCGGGGTGGACGCGACCTTCTTCGCCCCCCAGGACGACACCCGCCTGGTCGCCGAGCTGCGGGAAGTCACGATGGACCGTGACCTGGACATCGACGTCGACCCGCCCGAAGTCGCCGAAATGGTCAGCGCCCATCCCGCCCTGGCCCGCGCGGTGGTCAACCTGCACCGGCGCTACCGGATCACCACCGCACAGCTCGCCGCGGCCACCGAGGAGCGATTCTTCGACGGCAGCAGCGGTAGTGGCTCGATCACCATGCCCCACGAAGAGGTGCGCGACTACTTCTATCAACACCAGAACTACCTGCACGAGCTGGACACCGCCGCCGAAGACCTCACGATCCAGATGCGGTTGCACCACGGCGACCTGGCCCGCGAGCTGAACCGTCGGCTCACCGAGGTGCACGGGGTGCACATCAACAGGCGCATCGATCTCGGCGACGCCGTACTGCACCGCTATGACCCCAAGACCAAGACGCTAGAAATCAGCAACCACCTCTCGTTGGGTCAGCAGATATTCAAGATGGCCGCCGAACTGGCCTACCTGGAGTTCGGCGACCTGATCGACAGCATGGTCGAAGAGGGCAAGTTCACCAGTGACGAGTCGCATACGCTGGCGCGGCTGGGACTGGCCAACTACTTCGCGGCCGCCGCGGTGCTGCCCTACCGCCAGTTCCACGACGTCGCCGAGAATTTCCGCTACGACGTCGAGCGGCTGTCGGCGTTCTACTCGGTGAGCTACGAGACCATCGCGCACCGGCTGTCGACGCTGCAACGGCCGTCGATGCGGGGCGTGCCGTTTTCGTTCGTTCGGGTGGACCGGGCCGGCAACATGTCAAAACGCCAGTCGGCCACGGGTTTTCACTTCTCCTCCAGCGGCGGAACCTGCCCGCTCTGGAACGTCTACGAGACCTTCGCCAACCCGGGCAAGATCCTCGTGCAGATCGCCCAGATGCCCGACGGCCGCAACTACATGTGGGTGGCCCGCACGGTGGAGCGCCGCGCCGCACGGTATGGTCAGCCCGGCAAAACCTTCGCCATCGGGTTGGGCTGCGAACTTCGGCACGCCCACCGACTCGTCTACTCGGAAGGACTGGACTTGTCCGGGGACGTCGCGACACCGATCGGCGCCGGTTGCCGCGTCTGCGAACGCGATAACTGTCCCCAGCGGGCTTTCCCCGCCTTGGGGCGCGCGCTCGACCTCAACGAACATCGCAGCACCGTGTCCCCGTACCTGGTGAAACAACCGTGAGGGGCTTGCCGGTCGGCCCCGTCGGTCGTATACCGTCCTCCACCAAGTTGCGTCGGCTGGGACCGATCAACTGGCTGCTGGCGAGGTTGGCCGCACGCATAACGCGGGCCCCCGAGATGCATCTGTTCACCACGCTCGGTCAGCGCCAAGGGCTGTTTTGGGCGTGGTCCCTCTATGGCGGCCGGCTACTGCGGGGCCGGCTGCCCCGCGTCGATACCGAATTGGTGATCCTGCGGGTCGCTCATCTGCGGTCGTGCGAATACGAGCTGCAGCACCATCGCCTGATGGCACGCCAACAGGGTCTGGATGCAAGCATGCAGGTCACGATTTTCGCGTGGCCGAACGTTCCGGACGGCGATGGACCCCGAACGATATTGAGCGCGCGGCAACAGGCGCTGCTGAAGGCGACGGACGAGCTGATCAAAGACCGGTCGATCAGCGAGGGCACCTGGCAGCAACTGGCGACGCACCTCGATCGGCGCCGACTCATCGAATTCTGCTTGCTTGCAACGCAATACGACGGCCTGGCGGCGACGATAACCGCCCTCGACATCCCGTTGGACAACCCGGCCGATTACAGGTAGACGTCGGCCAGCACGGCCAACGTCAACACCACAGGAAGCAGCGGCAACCCGACCGCGAATGCCGCCCACAGGTACTTGCGGCGTCGGCGCAGCAACGAGCCCACCAGCAGGGCGACGATTGCCACCACGCCCGACACGATCAACACCGTGGGGGCCCATCGGCCGACCGCCGCGTTGTCGTCGGCGATCGAAAAGGCGACCAACCACAGGACATAGCCCGTGACGACCCCGCCGATGGCGCCCACTACCTTGCCGGTGGCGCCCGTGGTGCTGGTGGTCTCGCTGGTCTTCATCGGCAGGCTCAGAAGTTGATCATGTGGCCGACCAGGCCGTGGAAGCACTCCTGCAGCGCCTCGGACATGGTCGGGTGGGTGTGCACGTTGCGGGCCAGCTCGTTAGCCGTCAGGTCCCATTTTTGCGCCAGCGTGAGCTCGGGCAGCAGTTCGGCGACGTCGTGGCCGACCAGATGCCCGCCCAGCAGTTCCAAATGCTTGGCGTCGGCGACCAGCTTGACGAACCCGCTGGGGTCGCCCACGCCGTGCGCTTTGGCGTTGGCGGTGAACGGGAACTTCGCGACCACGACGTCGTAGCCTTCTTCGCGGGCCTGCTCCTCGGTGAGCCCGAAGCTGGCGACATTCGGCTGGCAGAACGTCGCGCGCGGCAGCATGCGGTAGTCGCCGAGCGCCAAAGTCTCTGCGCCGCCGATTGTTTCGGCTGCCACCACGCCCTGGGCCTCGGCAACGTGGGCGAGCTGCAGCTTGCCAGTGACATCACCGATGGCGTAGATGTGGTCGACGTTGGTGCGCATGTAGTCGGTGATCCCGATGGCGTTACGTTCGGTCAGCGCGACCCCGGCCCTGTCCAGTCCGTAGCCCTCGATGTTGGGCGCAAAACCGATGGCCTGCAACACCTTTTCGGCCTTGAGGTCCTCGGACTTACCGTCCTTGCTGACGGTCACCCGGACCGCGGAATCGCCGTCGGAGATGGACTCCACCTTGGTTCCGGTGAGAATCTTCACGCCCAGCTTCTTGAACTGCTTCTCGATCTCCTTGGAAACCTCGGCGTCCTCGTTGGGCAGCGCGCGCGGCAGAAACTCCACGATGGTCACATCGACGCCGTAGTTCTTCAGCACGTAGCCGAACTCCATGCCGATCGCGCCGGCACCCGCGATGATGATCGACTCCGGCAGCTCCCGCGACAGGATCAGTTCCTCGTAGGTGACCACGTTGGCGGACAACGACGTTCCGGGAACCAGCCGGGTGCTGCTGCCGGTGGCGATGATGACGTTGTCGAACGTAACACTGTCGGTGCCACCGTCATTGAGCTCGACCGACAGCGTGTTGGCGTCGGTGAATTTGCCGTACCCGTGAATCTCGGTGATCTTGTTCTTCTTCATCAGGAAATGCACGCCGGCCACCCGGCCCTCGGCCACTTTGCGGCTGCGGTCGTAGGCGATCCCGTAGTCGAAGGTCGCCTCGCCACTGATGCCAAAAGTCTTGGCCTCTTTGGTGAAGATGTGGGCGAGCTCGGCGTTGCGCAGTAACGCCTTGGACGGGATGCAGCCGACGTTGAGGCACACTCCGCCCCAGTACTTCGGTTCGACGACTGCGGTGTTCAGGCCAAGCTGTGCGGCGCGAATGGCTGCGACATATCCGCCGGGACCGGCTCCGAGGACGACGACGTCATAATGGGTCACGGCCCCTACCCTAGTGGCTCGGGATTGTTAGTACGGGATGACTCCGACGAGACAGTGGCCCACTCGCGTGCAGTAGTAATGGCCGTACAGGGGGGCCGCGGCGGCCAGCGAAGCGAAAGGCCCGGACATCACCGCGAGCGACAGCGCCGAGACGAACGGTCTGCCCTGCACCATCGCGAGCATCACGCCGCCCACGGTGCATGCCACGACGTAGACCAGGACCATGAACAGCGCCGGGGTCTTGTCGATCGAGTGGTACCACCAATAGAACAGGCTCAGCCCGACCTCGGCCGCCGCGATCCACACGCCGAGGATCACCAGGGCCATCTTCCACCACTTCAGGTAGAGGTAGCGACCGGGAACGGTGACCGACTGCACCGGCAGGCCGGCGGACTCGGCCTGCGCGTCCTTGTCGGCGTCGCGCCCCGAAGCGTCGGCCGGCGCCGGCTCGCCGGACTTGTCGGGTCCGGTGCCGCGAGGAACCGGCTGCGAGCCGGTGTCGTCAAAATTCGGCACGAACGGCACCGAGTGCTCGCCGGTGTCATCGAAGTTCGGAACGAACCCTTGGGTGCCGGTGGCGTCGGTATCCGCGAAATCCGGTACGAACGGCTCCGTCCCCGGATTCGAGGCGCGATCGTCCTCACCCACGGAGCGTCACCTGCAGAGCGACGAGCACACCGAACCAACCCGGCCCGAACGCCAGGATGAACGCGCCCAGCGTGGTGACCCAGCGACGGCCGGAGAACAGGATCGTCAGCAGCCCAATCAGACTGGGGATCCCGATCACCAGCGCGATGGCGATGTCGGGGCGAATGCTCGCGTGGACCGACACGGCGAACGCGACGCCCGCCAACAACCCGACCGCGCAGCCAATCAGCATGGCACTGGCCAGCAGCCAGGGGCGGGGAAGCGGGATCACGCTGACGACCTTACTGCGGTTCCCGACTGCTGGGCGGGCACGTTTCCGGCGTGGCACCGTCGACCACCTGGCCGCGGACCGTTGGACGTTCGCCCAGCTCGTACGCGGCGCCGGTGATCACCGGCGTGGCCTCGAGCAGGGCTTTCTCCTCGTCGGTGAAGACCCGGCCGCGGCTGAGAAACCGCAGGCCCTCGGGGGCTTCCAGGCTGAATCCGCCGCCGCGGCCCACCACCACGTCGATGACCAGCTGGGTGTGCTTCCAGACCTGGTATTGCGGACCCGAGATCCACACCGGGACACCGTCGGCACCCACGTCGAGAACACTGAGCAGGACGTCGCGGTCGCCCACCAGGAAGTCCCCGAGCGGGTAGCACATCGGCGAAGACCCGTCGCAGCAGCCGCCGGACTGGTGGAACATCACCGGACCGTGGCGGTCCTGCAGCTGGGCCAACAGGTCGGCCGCGGCGGCGGTAATAACGGCACCCGCTGGAGGCCCTGCGGGCTCCGTTGCCGGCGCGTCGATCAGAACAGCCCGACCGCCTTGTCGGAGTAGGACACCAACAGGTTCTTGATCTGCTGGTAGTGGTCGAGCGCCATCTTGTGGGTCTCCCGGCCGAAACCGGATTGCTTGTAACCGCCGAAAGCCGCATGCGGCGGATACGCGTGGTAGCAGTTGACCCACACCCGGCCCGACTTGATCTCGCGGCCGGCCCGGTAGGCGGTGTTGCCGTCGCGGCTCCATACGCCCGCGCCCAGGCCGTAGAGGGTGTCGTTGGCGATGCCGATCGCGTCGTCGTAGTCGGTGAACGACGTCACCGACACCACCGGCCCGAAGATCTCCTCCTGGAAGATGCGCATCTTGTTGTTGCCGGAAAAGATCGTCGGCTGCACGTAGTAGCCGCCGGACAGGTCGCCGCCCAGCTCGGCACGCTCACCGCCGGTGATGAGCTTGGCGCCCTCTTCCTTGCCGATCGCGATGTAGGACAAGATCTTTTCCAGCTGGTCGTTGGAGGCCTGCGACCCCAGCATCGTCTCGGTGTCCAGCGGATCGCCCTGGCGGACCGCCTTGGTGCGGATCGCCGCCAGCTCCAGGAACTCGTCGTGGATGTCGGCCTGGATCAGGCTGCGCGACGGGCAGGTGCACACCTCGCCCTGATTGAGGGCGAACATGGTGAATCCTTCCAGCGCCTTGTCCTGGAAATCGTCATGCGCGGCCATCACATCGGCGAAGAAAATGTTCGGGCTCTTGCCACCGAGCTCCAGGGTGACCGGGATCAGGTTCTGCGAGGCGTACTGCATGATCAATCGCCCGGTGGTGGTCTCCCCGGTGAACGACACCTTGGCGATGCGGTCGCTGGACGCCAGCGGCTTGCCGGCTTCAACGCCGAAGCCGCTGACGATGTTGACCACCCCGGCCGGCAGCAGATCGCCGATCAGCGACATCAGGTACAGGATCGAGGCCGGTGTCTGCTCGGCGGGCTTGAGCACGACGGTGTTGCCGGCCGCCAGCGCCGGCGCCAGTTTCCACGCACCCATCAGGATCGGGAAGTTCCACGGAATGATCTGCCCCACCACGCCGAGCGGCTCGTGGAAGTGGTAGGCGACGGTGTCCTCGTCGATCTGCGACAGCGAACCCTCCTGGGCCCGGATCGCCGCGGCGAAGTAGCGGAAATGATCGACGGCCAGCGGGATGTCGGCGGCCAGCGCCTCCCGGACCGGTTTGCCGTTGTCCCAGACTTCGGCGAGTGCCAACGAGTCCTTGTTGGCCTCCATGCGGTCGGCAACCTTGTTCAGGATCGCCGCCCGCTCGGCCGGCGCGGTCTTGCCCCAGGCCGGCGCCGCAGCTTGCGCGGCGTCGAGCGCTTTGTCGACATCGGCAGCGTCGGAACGGGCGACCTCGCAGAACGTCTGGCCGGTCACCGGCGTCGGGTTCTCGAAATACAGACCCTTGGCGGGCGCGACCCACTGGCCCCCGATGAAGTTGTCGTACCGCGATTCGTACGACATCAACGCCCCCGCAGAACCTGGACGTGCGAATACGGTCATCTGCTCGGCTCCTCTTTCTCGCCTCCTGTAATACAACTCACACTACCGCGGGGACCACAATTGCTGGCATGACGCCTGGACCCGCTGCCGCCCGCGAAGACGCCCCCGACCCCTACCTGTGGCTCGAGGAGGTCACCGATGAACACGCGCTGGATTGGGTGCGGGAGCGCAACGAACCGACGCTGGCGGAATTCCGCGACACGCGGTTCGAGCGGATGCGCACCGAGGCGCTCGAGGTGCTCGACACCGATGCCCGGATTCCGTACGTAGTCCGCCGCGGCGAGTACCTGTATAACTTCTGGCGCGATGCCGCCAACCCGCGCGGGCTGTGGCGGCGCACCACGCTGGACAGCTACCGAACCGAGTCCCCGCAGTGGGACGTGCTGCTCGATATCGACGAACTGGGGCGAATCGACGACACGAAGTGGGTGTGGGCGGGCGCCGGTGTCATCGAACCCGACCACACGCGCGCACTGATCGGCCTGTCCCCCGGTGGCTCGGACGCGTCCATCGTGCGTGAATTCGACATGCTGACACGCGAATTCGTCGCCGACGGGTTCCAGCTGCCCGAGGCCAAATCGCAGATCACCTGGGCCGATCGGGATACCGTCCTGGTAGGCACCGACTTCGGCGCCGACTCGCTCACCGAATCCGGCTACCCGCGCGTGATCAAACGCTGGCGCCGGGGCACGCCGTTGACCGCCGCGGAGACCGTCTTCGAGGGCACCCGCTCCGACGTCCGCGTCTCCGCGTCGGTGGACCTGACGCCCGGCTTCGAGCGCGCCATCCTGGCGCGGGCCCTCGACTTCTGGAACGACCAGCTCTACGAACTGCGCGGCCCGGAGCTGATTCGCATCGACACGCCCACCGACGCGGGCGTGTCGATACACCGCGAGTGGCTCCTGATAGAGCTGCGCAGCGATTGGTCGTACGGCACCGCGACGTATACCGCGGGCTCGCTACTGGCGGCGGACTATAACGAATTCCTCGTCGGCACAGCACAATTGCGAGTGATCTTCGAGCCCGACGAGCACACCGCCCTGTATCAGTACGCGTGGACCCGCGACCGTCTGCTGATCGTCACACTGGCCGACGTGGCCAGCCGCGTCGAGAGCACCACGCCGGATGGCTGGCGGCGTGAACCCCTCCCGGGCATCCCGGCTGCGACCAACACCGTCATCGCCACGGCCGATCACACCGGCGATGAGTTCTTCCTCGATTCCAGCGGATTCGACAGTCCTTCGCGGCTGATGCGCGGCACGGGCGACGGGCAATTGGAGCAGATCAAGTCCGCTCCCGCCTTCTTCGACGCCGAAAACATCACTGTCGCACAGTATTTCGTAGCATCCGAGGACGGCACGTCGATCCCGTACTTCGTCGTGCGCCCCACCGGACCCAATGCACCCGACGGCCCCGGCCCCACGCTGCTGAGCGGATACGGCGGATTCGAGTCGTCCCGAACACCGGGATACGACGGCGTGCTGGGCCGGCTCTGGCTGGCCCGCGGGGGCACCTACGGGGTGGCCAACATCCGCGGTGGCGGCGAGTACGGGCCCGGCTGGCACACCCAGGCGATGCGCGAGAACCGGCACAAGGTGGCCGAGGATTTCGCCTCGGTGGCAACCGATTTGGTGCAGCGCGGCATTACCACCGTCGAGCAGCTCGGCGCGCGCGGTGGCAGCAACGGCGGGCTGTTGATGGGCATCATGCTCACCAAGTACCCGGAGAAGTTCGGCGCGCTGGTCTGCGACGTGCCGCTGCTGGACATGAAGCGTTACCACCTGCTGCTGGCCGGGGCCTCATGGATGGCCGAATACGGCGATCCGGATAACCCCGCCGACTGGGAGTTCATCTCCGAATACTCGCCCTACCAGAATATTTCGGCGACGCGGCGATATCCGCCGGTGCTGATGACCACGTCCACCCGCGACGACCGCGTGCATCCGGGCCATGCCCGCAAGGCGACGGCGGCCCTCGAGGCCGCGGGCCAGCCGGCGTGGTACTACGAGAACATCGAGGGCGGCCACGCCGGCGCCGCCGACAACGAGCAACTGGCCTTCAAGTCGGCGCTGAGCTACTCGTTCCTCTGGCGGATGCTGTCCGGCTGAGCCGATTGCGCGCCACCGCCGGAACCGCATCGGGCTGGCCATAAGATCGTGACGTGTCAGCAAGAGACCGCATCGAGCTCGCCCTGTTGGCGGCGGGGCTGATCTTCATCCTTGCCGGAGCAGCGCAAGCACGCTTTCGCTTCATCCGCGACCGCGGTCTGGGCCGGCGGTTCTACTGGACGGCGTCGATTGTCGGCATCCTGTGTTTTGCCGTCGGGACGGGCAGGATCTGGCCGAACGGCGTCCTCGCCGCGGCGGTCTTCGCTGCCGTCGTCGTCCTGTCGGCCTACCTCACGACGCCCTATCTCAAGATCGGCGGGCAGATCTATGCCTCGGATCGGGAAAATCGCCAGCCCGATCCGTAGAACCCGCTGGACACCGGGCCGCCGACGGACTTCGCTTGGGTTATGCCGACACCTGACTTCGAGACGTTGCTGTACGCCACGGCCGGCCCGGTTGCCACCGTCACGTTGAACCGTCCGGAGCAGCTCAACACCATCGTCCCGCCGATGCCCGACGAGATCGAGGCGGCCATCGGCCTGGCCGAGCGGGACGACGGCGTCAAGGTGATCGTGCTGCGCGGTGCCGGGCGGGCGTTCTCCGGCGGCTATGACTTCGGCGGCGGCTTCCAGCAGTGGGCCGACACCATAACGACCGACGGGAAGTGGGATCCGGGCAAGGACTTCGCGATGGTCACCGCCCACGAGATCGGGCCCACCCAGAAGTTCATGGCCATCTGGCGGGCCTCCAAACCCGTGATCGCCCAGGTGCACGGCTGGTGCGTCGGCGGGGCCAGCGACTACGCGCTGTGCGCCGACATCGTCATCGCCAGCGAAGACGCCGTGATCGGCACGCCCTACAGCCGGATGTGGGGGGCCTATCTGACCGGCATGTGGCTCTACCGGCTCAGCCTGGCCAAGGTCAAGTGGCACTCGCTGACCGGCCGGCCGTTGACCGGCGTCCAGGCCGCCGAGGTCGAGCTGATCAACGAGGCGGTGCCGTTCGAGCGCCTGGAGGCGCGCGTCGCCGAGATCGCTGCGGAGCTGGCACAAATCCCGTTGTCGCAACTGCGGGCGCAGAAGCTGATCGTCAACCAGGCCTACGAGAACATGGGCCTGGCGTCCACCCAGATGCTCGGCGGCATTCTGGACGGCCTGATGCGCAACACCCCCGAGGCGCTGGACTTCATCAACACCGCCCAGACGCGGGGTGTGCGGGCCGCCGTCGAGCGCCGCGACGGCCCGTTCGGCGACTACAGCCAGGCCCCACCCGAGCTGCGGCCCGACCCCACGCACGTCATCGTTCCTGATGACGGGGCTAATAAGGTCGGCTAAAAATCTCGCCTTCACTCGCCCTCGGGCCGCCAAAGGTGTTAAAGTGACGACTATGTCTCGGCTTAGCATTGGCTTGCGCGCAGGCGCCGCTCTCCTCGCTTTGGGTATGGCCGCTGCGACCTTCCCGAAGACCGCCACAGCGGATTCGACGGAGGACTATCCGATACCGCGCAGGATGATCAACACCACCTGCGACACCGAGCAGTACATGGCGGCCGTCAGGGACACCAGCCCGGTGTACTACCAGCGCTACATGGTCGACTACAACAACCACCCGACCTACCAGCAGTCGACCATCGACAAAGCCCACTGGTTCTTCTCGTTGTCCCCGGTGGACCGCAGGAATTACTCGGAGCACTTTTACGACGGTAACGACCCGCTGACCGTGGCCTGGGTCAACCACTTCAAGATCTTCTTCAACAACAAGGGCGTCGTCGCCAAGGCGACCGACGTGTGCAACCAATATCCCCCCGGCGACATGTCGGTGTGGAACTGGTCGTAACTCGCGCCACAATCACCGCGCGAATAGGGCGTGTTTTTGCCGACCGTTTCGGCGACTCGATTGCTCTGAGGCCCGTTGATCGGCGGGCCGGTCTGTCCGCCAATCGGCGGACAACGAAATCACCCTGCTAGTAGCTGTTCGGCGGATACTTCCCGGGCGGCGGCGACGGAATAGTTCTAGCTAATCCGCTCACCGATTGCTTAGGACTGGAAGATCATGGACATCAGGGTTCCCGGCACAGACATCCCCGACACTCTCGCCGCCCTCGACTGGCGCGAGATCACCTGCCAGTCGGCGGAGGGGTGTAGCAACCTGGCGACACACATCGTGCATGTGCACATGGTGGACGACTGCGACGACCCCAACCTCGACTCGTGCGGGAATCTCGTCGACATCCTGTGCGCCGGCTGCCTGCGGGACGTCTTGTTCGAAGCCCTGCAGCACGTGGACCGGATCGGACGCTTCCCGGGCGCCTGCTGCCTGACCTGCGGGGCGCCGGTGCGCCGGCTGGGCGACATCATGCGCCGGGTCGCGCAGCTGAACGGCTAAGCCGGGCGATTCCACGTGCTCGATAGCGAGGTCACGGCCGCGGCGAATGCGGACTTCTCGCGGCCGATCTCCGCTTTGGCAACGGTGGCCGGCACGGCTTCATGCGGATCCAGGCGCAGATTTCCTCGCCGTACTCGGCATCCGGCACGCCTATCACCTGGGCGTCCTCGATATCCATCCTTTTCGAATCGATGACCTGAGCGGTCTTTTCGTCGTCGCGCCAGTTACCGAGCATCACCGGGTAACCACGCGTGCAGAATTCACCGGGTTGATGATTACCTGATCCGTCCGCTTCTACAAATCACATGATGTGCGTTATGCTCTGCCCGTGGCGCAATTGACTTTCCGTCGTGCCCGCACCGAGGAGAACAAACGCCTGCGTGCCGCGGCCCTCGTGGAAGCGGCACGCACGCTGGCGCTCGAGACGGGTGTTGCGTCGGTCACGCTGACCGCCATCGCCAGCCGGGTCGGTATCCACCACTCCGCACTCCGCCGCTATTTCACGTCGCACAAAGAGGTGCTGCTGCATCTCACCGCAGAAGGCTGGGTGCGTTGGTCGGAGACGGTATGCCAGCAGTTGGCCGAGCCGGAGCAGATGTCGCCACCGCAAGTCGCCGAGATTTTGGCCGACGGCCTGGCGGCCGACCCGCTATTTTGTGATCTGCTCGCCAACCTGCACCTCCACCTGGAACACGAGGTGGAAGTGGAAAGAGTGGTTGAGGTCAGGCGGACCATTACCGCCGCCGCGGTCGCGCTTGCGGACGCGATCGAGCGCGCGTTGCCGGCTCTCGGCCGTTCCGGCGCCTATGACACATTGATCGCCGCTTACTCTCTGGGCGCCGCCTTCTGGCATATCGCCAATCCCCCGCAGCGGCTCACGGATGCCTACGCCGAGGAGCCCGAGGCGCTGCCGCCCGAGTGGAACCTCGATTTCCCCTCCGCACTCACCCGAGTGCTCACCGCCACCTGCATCGGGCTGGTGTCTCCATCGGAAGGTGAGAAAAAGTGATCTGGCGCCCCGATTGGACGGACAGGACCGAGGCGGACGCGGACCAGGGTGCGCGAGGGCCGGCCAGTGCGTCTAAGGTACTTAGTGCAGCAAACCATCGGGGCGGAAGTGCCGCGACGGCACCCGCTTCGCAACCTTTCCCACCTGCGCCTGACCCGGTTTCGGCCTACCCATCCGACGACCCGCGGACATCGCCGAAGGTTTCGGACGTGCGGCCGGACGCTCGGAATTCGCGAGGTAAGCGGGTGGCGAAGGACCGGGTTTCCAACCTCTTCAAACGAGTGTGGATACTGCTGGTCATCGTCCTCGTGGTCGTGGTAGCCGCTTTCTGCGTCCTTCGGCTCCGCACCTACTTCGGTGAGCACGACAATCGGCCGATAACCAGCGGAATGGCCGACGACATCAAGCCGTTCAATCCCAAACATGTCGTCTACGAGGTCTATGGCCCGCCGGGCTCGGTGGCGAACATCAACTACCTGGACATCACCGCCCAGCCGCGGAAGGCCAGCAACGTGCCGTTGCCCTGGACGCTCTCGGTGACCACGACTCTTCCCTCGGTCAGCGTCAACGTTATCGCGCAGAGCGACGGCGACCAGATCGGCTGCCGGATCACCGTGAACGACGTGGTCAAGGACGAAAGGTCAGTGAACGGAGTGAATGCCGAGACCTACTGCATAGTGAAGTCCGCATGACCGGCCCGGCGGCCCCGCACCCGAATCCGGCCGCCGAGCTCCCGACGATGCCGGCTTTCGCGCGCACCGTCCACAAGTTCGCGGTGCCGATCGTCCTGGCGTGGGTCGGACTTGTCGTCGTCCTCGTCACCTTCGTTCCATCGCTGGAAATCGTCGGAAAACAACACACCGTGTCGATGATGCCCACCGATGCGGCAGCGATGCAGGCGCTGAAGCGCGTCGGGAAGGTGTTCAACGAATTCGATACCGACAGCTCGGGCATGATCGTCCTGGAAGGCGACCAGCCGCTCGGCGATGACGCGCACCACTTTTACGACCAGCTGATCAAGAAGCTCTCAGCGGACACCAAACATATCCAGCACATCCAGGACTTCTGGGGCGATCCGCTGACCGCGGCCGGCTCGCAAAGCTCCGACGGCAAAGCGGCCTACGTTCAGGTGTATCTCGCCGGTAACCAGGGTACGAGCCTGGCCGCGGAGTCAGTCGCTTCAGTCCGCCAGATCGTGGCCAGCACGCCCGCGCCGCCGGGGGTCAAAGCCTATGTCACCGGCGCAGCCGCACTCACCGCCGACCAGTCCGCAGCCGGGGACAAGAGCGTCAAAAAGGTCACATTGATCACCTTCGTGGTGATTATTGCGATGCTGCTTTTTGTCTACCGCTCAATTGTTACCGTGATTATCACCCTGCTGATGGTCATTTTTGAGCTGATGGCGGCCCGGCAAATTGTCGCTTTTCTGGGTTCCAACGATATCATCGGACTTTCCACTTTCGCCGTTAATCTGCTGGTATTGATGGTCATCGCCGCCGGGACAGACTATGCGATATTCATCTTGGGACGATATCAAGAGGCACGCAGTTTAGGAGAAGACCGCGAACAGGCCTTCTACACGATGTTCCACGGGACCGCGCACGTTGTTCTGGGCTCGGGGCTGACAATCGCCGGTGCCATGTATTGCCTCAGCTTTACCCGGCTTCCGTGGTTTTCGACGCTCGGCGCTCCCTGCGCCGTAGGCATGCTTGTTGCCGTCTTTGCCGCACTTACCCTGGGCCCGGCCGTTTTAACCGTCGGCAGTCACTTCCATCTGTTCGACCCCAAACGCAAGATGAGGACCCGGGGCTGGCGCCGGGTGGGCACCGCAATCGTCCGCTGGCCCGGGCCGGTGCTAGCGGTTTCGATCGCTATCGCGCTGATCGGTCTGCTCGCCCTGCCCAGCTATTCAACAAGCTACGACCAGAGAATGTACCTGCCCGCGAGCACCCCCGCGAACATCGGATACAACGCCGCGGAACGGCATTTCTCCACGGCCCGGATGAACCCCGAATTGCTGTTGGTCGAGACCGACCACGACATCCGAAACCCCGAGGGCATGTTGGTGTTGGACAGAATCGCCAGGGCGGTGTTTCACCTGCCGGGTATCGCGCGCGTCCAGGCGATAACGAGACCTCTGGGTACGCCCATCGAGCACACGTCGATTCCGTTCCAGATCAGCATGCAGAATACGACGCAGGTCGAGAACCAGCAGTACATGCACCAACGCATGGCGGACATGCTCAAACAGGCCGACGCGATGCAGCAGTCGATCGACACGATGCAGCGCATGTACACCATCACGGCACAGATGGCCGCCGTCACCCACCACATGGACGGCCTGACGCATGAAATGCTGAACGTCACAGCCGAATTGCGGGATCATATCGAGGATTTCATTGACTTCTGGCGACCGATTCGCAGCTACTTCTACTGGGAGAAGCACTGCTTCGACATCCCCATCTGCTGGTCGCTGCGGTCCATTTTCGACGGGCTCGATGGTTTGGATCAGATCGTCGAAAAGTTCAAATACCTGACAGACGACCTCGCTCAGTTGGATTCATTGTTGCCGCAGATGCTGGCGCAGATGCCGCCGATGATCGCGACCATGACGACGATGAAGCAGATGATGCTGACGATGCACAGCTCGATGTCGTCGATGTATGACCAGATGGACGTGATGAGCCAGAATTCGACCGCCATGGGCAAGGCGTTCGATGCGGCCAAGAACGACGACTCGTTCTACATACCGCCGGAGGTCTTCGACAACCCCGATTTCAAACGCGGTCTGAAGATGTTCGTGACGCCCGACGGGCACGCGGCTCGCTTCATCATCTCGCATGACGGTAATCCCGCTACGCCCGAGGGCATTTCGCACGTCGAACCGATCAAGAACGCGGCAAAGGAAGCCATCAAGGGGACCCCGCTGGAGGGGGCGAAGATCTACCTCGGCGGCACCGCGGCGACTTATAAAGATATGCGCGACGGGGCTAAGTACGATCTGATGATCGCGGGAATATCCGCGGCCTGCCTCATTTTGATCATCATGCTGATCATCACCCGAAGCCTGGTTGCCGCGATCACCATTGTGGGCACCGTACTGCTTTCACTGGGCGCCTCTTTCGGGCTTTCTGTGCTCCTCTGGGAGGACATTATAGGCTTCAAACTGCACTGGATGGTCCTCATCATGTCGGTCATCCTGCTCTTGGCAGTGGGATCCGACTACAACCTGCTGCTGGTTTCCCGGTTCAAAGAGGAAATCCATGCCGGATTGAAGACGGGAATCATTCGCTCGATGGCCGGCACCGGCGCGGTGGTGACGTCTGCGGGTCTGGTGTTCGCCGCCACCATGGGGTCCTTCATCTTCAGCGATCTGAAGATCACCGGGCAGGTCGGAACCACCATCGCTCTGGGCCTTTTGTTTGACACCCTCATCGTGCGCTCGTTCATGATGCCGTCCGTCGCCGCGCTGCTGGGCCGCTGGTTCTGGTGGCCGACTCGAGTTCGCACTCGTCCCGCCAGTCAGATGCTTCGGCCCTACGGACCTCGTCGGGCGGTTCGTACCCTGCTGCAACCCAGCGATGGGACGAGTGGCGATTCGCCCGACTCGGCGAACACCGACAGGTTGCGCACCAGCACGCCGCATTACTGATAGCGCACCGGCCAGGTCGCCGGTACGTTGGATTCCGGATGCCGCCCCGTTTAATTAGGTTAGGCTTGGTTACACTTGGCCGACGCCGCGATCCTGATCGACCAGCTTCGCGCCCAAGATGTCCGTCCAGCGGCGAAATGCCAACGGGTGAAAGGGATTTCGATCTTCAGGTTACTGTCGCGGTGTTGGATTCCACCGGTGGCCGCAGTCGGTGACCCTTCTGCTGCCCGGTGACATCCGCGTGACAACACCATTCGCCAACGACATCCCCGCCGGCGCCCGCAACGAACGACCGTTCGTCGCCAGGATGATCCATCGGCCGATCGGGGCGCGGCCGTGGGTCCGTGCCCTGGTGCACAACGAGTAGCCCGGGCGGCCGCGTCGAGCCCCGTCCGTAACCCCGACCACTACGAATAGCAGCCATGGACACCATCGCGCTGATCGGATTCCTCGGCGGCCTGATCACCGGCATTTCGCCGTGCATCTTGCCGGTGCTTCCGGTGATTTTACTGTCCGGCGCGGGCAGCACCCGCAGTCTGAAGTCGGCGGCGCGACCGTATCTCGTGATCCTGGGCCTGGTCTGTAGCTTCAGCTTGGCCACGCTGGTTGGCTCCGGGCTGCTGACGGCGGCGCATCTGCCGCAGGATGCCGTCCGGTGGGCCGCCCTGGTGGTGTTGACCCTCATCGGCCTGGGATTGATCTTCCCGCCGCTGCAACACTTGATCGAGCGGCCGTTTGCCCGCATCCCGCAGCGTCAAATTGGTAGCGGCACAGATGGTTTCGGGCTGGGCCTGACGTTGGGCGCCTTGTATGTGCCGTGCGCGGGACCGGTGCTGGCCGCGATCGTGGTCGCCGGCGGCACGTCGTCCATCGGCCCGGGCGCGCTAGTGCTGACCGCGACGTTCGCCGTAGGCAACGCATTGCCGCTACTGGCGTTCGCGCTGGCCGGGCGGCGCGTTGCCGAGCGCGTTACGGCTTTCCGCCGTCGGCAGCGCGCAATTCAGATCGCCGGTGGGATCGCGATGATCGTGCTGGCCGTGGGGCTGGTCTTCAACCTGCCCGCGATGCTGCAGCGCGCCATCCCCGACTACACGACCGCAATGCAGAATGGGATCGGCGCCAACGAAATCCAGCGCACGCTGGAGCCGGACAGCTCGCAGCCGCCTACCTCCGGCGGCACGCTGCAGCTGGATCAGGGCAACACCAACAACGGCCTACCGACAAACTGCACCGACGGTTCTGCCCAGCTGCAACAGTGCGGGCCCGCCCCCGCTATCAGCGGCATCACCGGCTGGCTCAACACCCCGGACGGCAAACCGATTGACGCTGCCTCTTTGCGGGGCAAGGTGATCCTGATCGACTTCTGGGCCTATTCGTGCATCAACTGCCAACGCGCCATTCCGCACGTGGTCGATTGGTACAACCGGTATCGCGACAGCGGGTTGGTGGTCATCGGGGTGCACACCCCCGAGTACGCCTTCGAGCGGGTTGCCGACAATGTTGCCAGCGGCGCCGCCGACTTGCAGATCAACTACCCCATCGCACTCGACAACGACTACGCGACCTGGAACAACTTCCACAACCTGTACTGGCCGGCCGAGTACCTGATCGACGCGAGCGGAGCCGTCCGGCACACCAAGTTCGGCGAAGGCGACTACGACGGCACCGAAAAACTCATCCGCCAATTGCTCGTCGACGCCAATCCCAACGTCCGGCTACCCAGTGCGGCAAACTCGGTCGACACCACTCCGCAGACGAGGCTCACACCCGAAACCTATCTGGGTATCGACAAGGCCGGAAACTACGGCGGCGACGGCGAATACAAGGCGGGTAGCGGCGGGTTCACCTTCCCGGCGACGTTGGCAGGCGACAAATTCGCCTTGCGCGGCCGCTGGACCCTGGACGACCAGGGCGCCACCGCCGACAGCGACGACGCCGCCATTCGGCTGAATTACACCGCCAAAGACGTCTACGCCGTCGTCGGCGGTGCCGGCACCATCACCGTGACCCGGGACGGCACGACGACCACGACACCGATCGGCGGACCTCCTACGCTGCATCAGATCGTGGGCGGCAACTCTGGGGCCACCGCACACCGCGATCAGCTCGACATGCGACTCAGCCCAGGGCTGCAATTGTTTTCGTTCACCTTCGGCTAAGACATCGGTAAGCGGGCAGCAGCCCGTCCGCCAGGTCGATGGCTCCGAATAGTTAGTGTGGATCAGCCAAACGCCCGTTCCGTAGCGGTGATCGGCAGTGGCGTGGCCGGCCTCACCGCAGCCTATGTGTTGTCCGGGCGGGACCGCGTCACCCTCTACGAGGCCGATGTGCGGCTCGGCGGCAACGCCCACACCCACTTTTTGCAGGACGGTGCCGGCCGGGTGCTCGGCGTCGACTCGGCGTTCCTGGTGCACAACGACCGGACCTATCCGACGCTGTGCCGATTGTTCACCGAACTCGGTGTAGCCACCCAGGAGTCGGAGATGTCGATGTCGGTGCGCGCCGATGACATCGGACTCGAATACGCCGGGGCGCTGGGAGTCCGGGGGCTGTTTGCCTGCCGGGAGGCGTTGCGGCCGCGCTATCTGCTGATGCTCGCCGAGATCGTCCGCTTTCACCGCGCCGCCTCTCGGCTGCTGGGCGAGGACGCCGATGCGCAAGACAACCTGGAGACCCTGGAAGCCTTCGTGAAGCGCCATCGCTTCTCGCCGTATTTCGTCGACTACTTCATCACGCCCTTGGTCGCGGCGGTGTGGTCCTGTGGCGCCGGCGACGCCCTGCGTTATCCGGCCCGTTATCTGTTCGTCTTCCTCGACCATCACGGCATGCTGTCGGTTTTCGGCTCGCCGACGTGGCGCACGGTGACCGGGGGTTCGGCGAATTACGTGGCCGCCATTGCCTCCCGGCTCGACGAGGTCTCGACCGGGACGCCGGTGCACTGGCTGCGCCGGCAACCCGGCGGCGTGTCGGTGCAAGCCGGCGACAACGCCGCCCGGTTCTTCGATGCCGCCGTCATCGCCGTCCATCCCGACCAGGCGCTGCTATTGCTCGACGACGCGACCTCGTGGGAACGCGCCGTCCTGGGCGCGATTCCGTACTCGACCAACCGAGCCCAGCTGCACACCGACGAATCGGTGCTGCCACATCGCCGCCGGGCGCGCGCCTCGTGGAATTATCTGGTCGCACCCGGCACCGACCAGGTGGTGGTCAGCTATGACGTCAGCAGGCTGATGCGCATCGACTCCCCGACCCGTTACCTGGTCACCCTCGGTGGCCACGACCGGGTCGATCCCACCTCGGTGATCGCCGAGATGACCTACAGCCATCCGCTGTACACACCGGAATCCGTTGCCGCCCAAGCCCTGCTGCCGACACTCGATGACGACCGAGTGGCGTTCGCCGGCGCCTACCACGGCTGGGGATTCCACGAGGACGGCGCGGCCTCGGGACTGCGCGCCGCGCGCCGGCTCGGCGCCGACTGGCCGGCGGTAGCCCGGCCGGAGGTGGTCGCCCCGTGCTGACTCATGTGCCGGCGATCTACCGCACCACGATCACGCATTGTCGACAAGCCCCGGTGCATCACTCGTTCGAATACCGAAGCTACAGTTGGTATGTCGACGTCGACGACCTCCCCCGGCTGCCCTGGTGGCTGCGACCGTTCGCGCGGTTTCGCGCCACGGATCACTTTGCCGATCCGCCGCACGGCTCATTGCGCGACCGGCTCGGCGCGTTCTTCGCCGATCACGACCTGGCAGTCCCGGACGGGCGCATCACCGCGCTGCTGCAAGCCCGCGTCCTCGGGTACGTCTTCAACCCGCTGAGCGTCTTTTGGTGCCACGACCGAGATGGCCGGCTGCGTCACGTGATCGCCGAAGTGCACAACACCTACGGGCAGCGCCACGCCTACCTGTTGCCGCCGGCCGAGGAGCCCGTGACGACAGCCAAGAAGCTTTACGTCTCGCCGTTCAATCAGGTGGACGGCTACTACCAGGTGCGAGCGCCACGACCCGACAGCGAGGTCGACATCACCGTGGCGCTGCACCGTGATCAGATGCCGGCGTTCGTCGCGAACCTGCGCGGACAGCGTCGACCGGCAACCGCGACACAGGTCGCGATCATGCAAATCGTCGCGCCGCTGGCACCGTTGGTGGTGGCCGCGCGCATCCGGATACAGGGGATCAAGCTGTGGTTACGTGGAATTCCAGTAGTACCGCGATAGGCGTTGAGGGCATCAAAAACCCTTCCGCCACAATAGATTCCATGCGCTGGCCAGCCGTCGCGAGAGTGCCGTCGGGCCCGGTGACCGCGGCATCGGCGGTCGTCGCCGACCGGCTGCTCCGGCGCGCCGCCGCGCGGCTACCGATACGACTGCTCTACCCCAACGGCACGGTGATCGGCGCCGCCGACCCGACCGCGCCCACCCTGGTGATCCATCACCCGTATGCGCTGGCGAGCCGGATAGGGCGCCACGGCCTGATCGGGTTTGGCGAGTCCTACATGGCCGGCGAATGGTCGTCGAACGACCTCACGCCGGCGTTGACGGTGCTGGCCGCGTCGGTGGCCGACCTGGTGCCGAAAACGCTGCAGTGGCTGCGGCCGATCGCGCCGGCCTTCCGGCCGCGGTGGCGAGAATCCGGCCGAGATCAGTCGCGGCGCAACGTCGCCGAGCATTACGACTTGTCGAATGAATTGTTCGCCGGGTTCCTCGACGAGACCATGACGTACTCGTGCGCGCTGTTCACCCAGCTCCCGGCGTCATGGCCCGATTTGGCCACGGCGCAACAACGCAAGATCGATCGACTGCTCGACATGGCCGGAGTCCGGCGGGGCAGCCGTGTTCTCGAGATCGGCACGGGCTGGGGCGAGCTGAGCATCCGCGCGGCCAGCCGTGGGGCGCGGGTCGCATCGGCGACCCTGTCCGCCGAGCAGCAACGGCTGGCGCGGCAGCGAGTCGCCGCGGCCGGCCTGTCCGACCTGGTCGAGATCGACCTGTGCGACTACCGCGATGTGGCGGGTTGCTATGACGCCGTCGTCTCGGTCGAGATGATCGAGGCGGTGGGATACCACTCGTGGCCAAGGTATTTCGCCGCGCTCGAAGGATTGGTGCGGCCGGGCGGCCGCGTCGCGATCCAGGCGATCACCATGCCGCACGACCGGATGCTGGCCACCCGCAACACGCAGACCTGGATACAGAAGTACATCTTTCCCGGCGGACTGCTGCCATCCACCCGGGCCATCTCCGATATCACCGAGCGGCACACCGGTTTACGCACCGTCGACATGACCTCGCTGCGCCCGCATTACGCCGAGACCCTGCGACTGTGGCGGGAGCGGTTCAAGCAGCGTCGAGATGCGTTGTCGCGCTTTGGCTTCGACGAGGTGTTCGGGCGGATGTGGGAGCTGTACCTGGCGTACTCGGAGGCGGGGTTCCGATCGGGATATCTGGACGTCTACCAGTGGACATTTGAGCGCGAGGGCGGCCGATGAGCCCACTGAATCTGGTCAACCTCCTCGAAGTCTCCGGCGCCGTCGGTGGCGGCCCTTGCCGTGCTGCATTCGTCCACGTTCGCCGTCGGCAGGCGGATCGGCCGCTACAACGTCGTCGATGTCGCATGGGGCGCCGGCTTCGTGGCCGTCGCCGCCGTCGGGGCCGCGCTCGGCCACGGTGACCCGACCCGGCGCTGGCTGCTGCTGGCATTGGTGGCGATCTGGGGTCTGCGGCTGAGCTGGCACATCCAGCGCAAAACGGCCGGCAACGGGGAGGATCCCCGCTACGAGGCCCTGCTGCGGGATGCGACGCCCGCCCAGGTGGTCCGCAAAGTCTTTCTGCTGCAAGGCTTCATCACCTGGTTCGTGTCGTTGCCGCTGCAGCTGTCGGCGGTGACCGGCCCCACACCGAAGTCGCTGACGGCCGTCACGGTGGTGGGTGTGGTCGGGTGGCTGGTGGGTGTCGCGTTCGAAGCGGTCGGTGATCGGCAGCTGCGGGTCTTCAAATCCGACCCTGCGAATCGCGGTGTGGTGATGGACCGCGGCCTGTGGGCCTGGACGCGCCACCCCAACTACTTCGGCGACGCCGCGGTGTGGTGGGGGTTGTGGCTGATCACCATCAACGGCTGGCTGTCACTGGCCACGGTGGTCTCGCCGCTGGTCATGACCTACTTCCTGGTGCAGGTGACCGGGGCCCGACTGACCGAGAAGCTGATGGCCGGACGTCCCGGTTTCGAGGAGTACAAGTCACGGACGGCGTTCTTCTTCCCCCGGCCACCCAGATCGGCGACTCGATGACTGCCGCGAACAGCGCCGTCATGGCTGGCGATAGGCTACCGATCGATGACCGGACCGCCGCGGCTGAGCAGCGACCTGGACGCGCTGCTGCGCCGGGTCGCGCGCGGGGACGACGCCGCCTTCGCCGCGGTGTACGACCTGACCAAGACCCGGGTGTACGGACTGGTGACGCGAGTGCTGCGTGATCCCGGCTACAGCGAGGAAACCACCCAGGAGATCTATCTCGAGGTGTGGCGGTCGGCTGCGGAGTATGACTCCGCCAAAGGTTCCGCGCTGGCCTGGCTGCTGACGATGGCACACCGGCGGGCCGTCGACCGGGTACGCGCCGAGGAAGCCGGCAACAGGCGGGAATCACGGTACGGCGCAGCCACTGTCGACCGACCCGGCGACGTCGTCGCCGACTCGGTGATCGTGGGTGACGAGCGTCGCCGGGTGGCCGAATGCCTCGACGCGCTGACCGACGCGCAGCGCCAGTGCATCGAGCTGGCTTATTACGGCGGCCTGACGTATACCGAAGTGGCGCAGCGGTTGGCCGCCAACTTGTCGACGATCAAGTCGCGCATCCGCGATGCGCTGCGCGGCCTGCGTAACTGCCTGGAAGTGCCATGACCGAACCGACCGATTTCGAATTGCTCGAGCTGGCAACGCCGTACGCCCTGCATGCGGTGTCCGATGCGGAGCGCGCCGACATCGACCGGCGGGTGGCCGCCGCGGCATCGCCGGTGGCGGCGGCCTTCGGCGACGAAGTCCGTGCCGTCCGGGAGACGATGGCGGTCGTCTCCGCGGCGACCGCGACCGAACCACCCGCGCAGCTGCGCTCGGCCATCCTGGCCCGGATCGAACCGGCGAAGTCTCACAAGGTCCGCCAATTGAGTTGGGGTAGGGCCGCTTTCGCGTCCGCGGCGGCGGCGGTCGTCGTGGGTGTCGCGGCGTTCGGCGTCGGCGTGCTGACGCGCCCGCCCACACCGTCGACGGTGGCCGAGCAAGTCCTGGCGGCCCCGGACGTGCGGACGGTCTCTCGCCCCCTCGCCAACGGAACGGCCACGGTGGTGTTTTCCCGTGACCGCAACGCGGGTGTGCTGGTGATGAACAACGTGCCGCCGCCGTCCCCGGGCACCGTCTATCAGATGTGGTTGCTGGGCGCCAAGGGCCCGACGTCGGCGGGAACGATGGGCACCGCGGCCGTGGCGCCCTCGACGACGGCCACGCTCACCAATCTCGGATCATCGACGGGCCTCGCGTTCACCGTCGAACCCGGCGCCGGATCGGCACAGCCCAGCACCCCGATATTGGCCGAGCTGCCCTTCGGCTGAGAGGCGCTCACCGCCGCCGGCGTGGCGACAGCTCGAACCCGAGCGGTTTGAGGGTGAGGGATTCGGCGATCTGCAGCCGGTAGGCATCCGACGGGGTCAAGTCATAGCGGTGCAGGATCAGCCCGAGCGCCAGCACCGCCTCGTGCAGGGCGAACTGTCGGCCGATGCAGGCCCGTTGCCCGGTCCCGAAGGGTTTGTACGCGTGCGCCGGGCGGCTCTTCGCCTGACCCGGGGCGAACCGGTCGGGATCGAACCGGTCGGGATCCGGCCACACGTGCGGATCGCGGTGTAGCAGCGGCAGCAACACCAGCGCCCAGTCGCCCCGGTTCATCCGGTAGCGGCCGCCCAGCACCGTGTCGGTACGAGCGGCCCGCACATAGGCGGGCGCGGTCGGCCACAGCCGCAACGCCTCGTCCAGGGCCGCGCGGACGTACCGCAGTTTAGGGATGTCGGTGAAGTCGGGCTCGGGGTCGACGTCGTCGCCCCACAGGCCGTCCACCTCGGCTTGCGCGCGCGCCAAGGCCCGCCGATCCCGGGTCAGGTAGTAGAGCGCGAACGACAGTGCGCCAGAGGTTGTCTCGTGGCCGGCGATCATGAAGGTGATGACCTGCCGGCGGATGTTGACCGGGTCCAGGCGGCGACCGGTCTCGGGGTGTGCGGTGCGTAACATCAGGTCGAGCAGGTCGGGCGCCTCGGCGGTCGCGCCGTCGCGACGTGCCCGGATCACCTCGTCGACGATCCCCTCCATCAGCGCGACGTCCGCCCGGTGCTGGCGGGCTGAGCCCGCCACGACCCGGCGCACCGGTGCCAGTAGTCCGACTATCGATAGGTTGGCGTACCGCAGCGTCCGTGTCATGGCGGTGACGAAGGGATGCGGCCGGTCGCGGTCGAAGGACCCGAACCGGTAGCCGAATCCCGTGCGCCCGATCGTCTCCAACGTCAATCGCGTCGTGTCGGCGCTGACGTCGACGCTTTCTCCGCGGTCCGCCGCCGCGTCCCAGCGGACCAGCAGCTCCTTAGCGACCTCGAGCATGATCGCGTGGTAGCCCTGCATCGCCTCGCGGGTAAACGCCGGCGCCAGGATGTCGTGCGCCAGTTGCCAATTCGGCTCGTCGTTCTCGGCGGTGAACAGTGCGTCACCCACGACGGAGCGCAGTGGACGCAGGAACAGTCCCACCTCCTTGCAGAAGCGGGTCTCGTCGTTCAACTCGGCTGCCAGGTCGGCCCCGCCCACGGTGACGATCTGATGGCCGAACACTCTTCGGACCGAGATCGGTCCCAGGTCGCGCACCTTCCGCAACAACGACTGCACGGGTGCGCGCGGATTCATTCCCACCACATCGCCGAGCAGCGGCAGCCGGTGAGGTGGATGGGGAAGCAAAGCGGTGTCCACGGCGCATCACCCTCCCGTTAATGAACCGTATTCAATAGTCGTACCCTGCCAGATTTATTGAAGCGAAGTCAATAGGATGACGAACATGCGGACACGGTTGAGCACCGAGCGGCGGCGTGCCCAGCTGCTGACGATCGGCGCCGACCTGTTCGCCAAGCGGCCGTACGGGGAAGTGTCGATCGAGGAGGTCGCCGAGATCGCGCGCATCTCCACCGGGCTGCTCTACCACTACTTCCCTAGCAAGCGGGCGTTCTTCCTGGCCATCGTCGAAGAACAGAGCGCCAAGCTGCTCGAGGCCAGCACCCCGGACCCCTCGCTGGCGCCTCTCGAACAGCTCAACGCCGGCTTGGACGTCTACATCGGCTACGCCGAACGCCATCCCGACGGGTTTCGGGTGGCCCAGCAGGCCGCGGTCACCGACGAGGACCTGGGCCGGATTCACCGGGCGCGCATCGGCGTGCATCGCGATCGAATCCTCGCCGGCCTCGCCAGCATGATCACGGTCGACGAGGACACCCGGATAGCGGTCGTCGGCTGGCTCGCCTTTGCCCACACCGCCATCCTCGAGTGGCTCGAGAACCCCGCCGTCACCCGCGACCAGCTGCGTGACCTGTGCGCGCGTACCCTCTGGGCCGCGGTCGACCACCTACCGGGCGCTTAGCCCGGCTGTTTCGGCCGCACGACGCCGCCCAGCACCGCGACGACCACGCCGAACACGACCAGCGCCGCGCCGGCGACCAACGTCAGGTTCAGCCAGTGATGCTGGCTGGCTTCGGCCTGGCCGACCATCACCTCGGCGATCCGGCGGAGATCGCCGATGGTGGGACCCAGCGCGTCGTTGATGTACCGGCCGCCGACCTCGATGCCCGCCCAGCCGGCCGCGCCGACCAGCAGCGCCGAGACGCCGAGGCCGGTCAGCGCCCTGCCCCGGCCGCGCGCGGCGACCAGCGTCAGCAGCGCGCAGGCGCCGCTCAGCGCCGCCGCGCCGATGCTCAGCCAGGGACCCCAGGTGGCGAGCCGGCTCAGCTGTCCCTGCCGCAACGGCCGGGACGCAGAAGACCCCGAAGACAGCGTCACCGTCAGGGGCACCGTCAGACTCGCCGGCACCTCGACGTGGTGGCTGCTCAAAATCTGGGAGAACGAGCTGTCTTTGAGCATCGGGGCCACGTCGACCACCCATTGATCGCCGTTTGGACCGGACCGCGGCTCGCTGAACAGCCAGGCGTGCGCCGCGCGGTTCACCTGGGCAAACAAGGGCGGAAACTCTCGCCCGGCCGTGAAGGCGCTCGCGGCATCGTGCACCTGCGAGCTGTCGACCGGGTGGCTTTCCCCGCCCTGCCCGGCGATGAGCGCCGTGGCCCGGGCGGTGAGCTCGTTCGCCACGGCGGACTGCAACGCCGGATCGGCCGCCGCTTTCTGGGCTATCGCGGCGTAGCCGTCGGTGTCGATGACGTTGAACTGCGTCCACGCCGCGGGGATCGCCACTGCCAGCGCAACTGTGGTGGCCAGCCACAACACCACGGTCGCCGCGAATCGCACGCCCTAAAACCTACTGAATTCCCCGCAGGTACGCGGCCTGCCCGAGGTGCTGGGCGCAGTCGTCGATGATGCTCACCAACCGCGCGCTGGCCGTCACCGGCGGGTCCCAGTTGGTGTCCACGACGCGACGCAACTCGTCGGCGGACACGCTGGCGATGTACTCGAGGGTGAGCTTGTGCACCGCGTGGTAATAGCCGGACAGCAGCTCGGCGGGTGCGCGCACCTTCGCCACCTCGTCGGGGCCGTGGCCATAGCCGGTGTCGTTGGGCGGCAAGTCCAGCCCGAACCGGTCCACCCAGCCGCCCCGGGTCCACACTTGTTCGACGCCGGCGACATGGGCCAGCTGAATGTCCTGCACCCGCGCGCTGTGCCAGATCAGCCACGCGATGCTGTTCGCTTCCGGCGTCGGCCGGTAGTCGGAGATGTCGTCGGTGAGTCCGTCGGTGAGGTCGTCGACGTGTTCGATCAATCGGGTGAACGAGTCCCGAAGCAGCTCCTGGGCGGCTTCGATGGCATCGGTGGTGGGCATATCAGGGACGTTACTGCGCTCCGTGATAGACCGCCTCGACATTATTGCCGTCCGGGTCGCAGCGCGTCAGCGCCCACTGGCAGCGCAGTAACCGGGGTGATTTCGGGCCAGAGCCGCGGCGCATGCAGCGACGCGGCACCCTGCGATCACGGAAAAGATCCTGGCACGACTCCCGTCGCGGTCGTAGATTAGTGCTTTATCTTCATGCGGCCCATCGCTAATGCGGGATATTAAATCTGGCACATCTGGAGTTCTCGGCCAGTCCTCCCGTCCCCAGGGTAGGGGACTTCCCCGTGCGCAACTTTGCCGACGGCGCGGCCACCAGGGTTCGCAGGGGTTTTGCCGGTGAGTTCACAGCTACAGTCAGCTTTTCCGCTGCTTGGCGGCATTTTCCTGCGATTATGTGACATTGCTGTTGCTGACTGTGGTATTCAACACTTGCTGATCTCGGTTGCGAGCTCGTTAGGTGGATCCGAAATGAACGGCACACGGAGTTTTGCCACAGCCGCCACCTTCGCCGCTGTAGCGGTGGGAGCAGCTAGTCCCGCGTCCGCCGCTCCCGTGATGAGCGGCCACTACGTCGAGACCGAAACCCTCCCAGGAACCGGCCAAACCGCTACCAACGATTGGTATTTCACTCCCTGCGGTGACGGATGCGCCGACATGTCGAACACACTGTCAGGTGGCAGCGGCCAGGCGATGTTGGTGAATGGTCAATGGACGATGGATATCGCTATGGGTGCCACCTGTGCGGACGGTACGAGCGTTCCCCTCAGCCTAGCTGCCCACGACACGTGGGATCCAAACACCCTCGCAGGCACAGCTCAACTGACCTCCACGAAAGCCGCCTGCGGCTATCCGGTCGGGTACACATATACCAACAACCTCCAACTCACGCAGGCACCCTGACGCATACTCCCGGGGCAGTCTCGGCAGCTTAAAGCCGCCCGGTGGCTCAGAGAATTGAGCTAGCCGTAACGATGCAGACCCATGGATACGACGAACGGCTGGTCAACACTTCAGGGTGGCGTTCGGCGGCGCAGCCATGACGCGCTCAACGCGGGATATTAAATCTGGCACATCTGGAGTTCTCGGCCAGTCCTCCCGCCCCCAGGAAGGGGACTTCCCCGTGCGCAACTTTGCCGGCGGCGCGGCCACCAGGGTTCGCAGGGGTTTTGCCGGTGAGTTCACAGCTACAGTCAGCTTTTCCGCTGCTTGGCGGCATTTTCCTGCGATTATGTGACATTGCTGTTGCTGACTGTGGTATTCAACACTTGCTGACCTTCGTTGCGAGCTCGTTAGGTGGATCCGAAATGAACGGCACACGGAGTTTTGCCACAGCCGCCACCTTCGCCGCTGTAGCGGTGGGAGCAGCTAGTCCCGCGTCCGCCGCTCCCGTGATGAGCGGCCACTACGTCGAGACCGAAACTCAACCAGAAACCGGCCAAACCGCTACCACCGATTGGTATTTCACTCCCTGCGGTGACGGATGCGCCGACCTGTCGGTCCCGGCGACAGGTTACCGCAGCCAGGCGATGTTGGTGAATGGTCAATGGACAATGGATATAATTTCGAATGCCGACTGTCGGGACGGTACGAGCGTTAACGCCGCCGTTGCTGCCCACCTCACGTGGGATCCAAACACCCTCGCAGGCACAGCTAAAAACACCGTCACGCAGGCCGCCTGCGGCGATCCGGTCGGTGACACATGGACCAGCAACCTCCAACTCAGGCAGGCACCCTGACGCATACTCCCGGGGCAGTCTCGGCAGCTTAAAGTCGCCCGGTGGCTCAAAGAATTGAGCTTGTCGTGACTTTGCAGACCCATGGATACGACGAACGCGACCCCGGTCAACACTCAGGGTGGCGTTTGCGGCGCAGCCAAGACGCGCTCAACAGCGGTGGAATTCCATCAATAGCCGACGACAGCCATATCTCGTCGTCGCCGTCGTTCGGGACGAAGAGGGGCCGTGGGTTGGCATGGCTCGTCGCAGCGGGTGGGGAATAGGTAACTCGGCTCCGCGCCTAACCAGATGAGACACGGGGTTTCACGTTATGCCAGTTGTGCCACGGTTATGAACTGGCATTACATGCGCAGGGTTAGGCTTCAGTGGTGAGCGCCAATGATGGACACGGGCGCTGTGTCCACTGGACACACCTAAACCTATTTCCCCAGGTAACAGATGGCACTTTCACGGCACTCTCGGACACGCCGAACCTGTTTGACCAGGTAAGACGGTTAAAGTAGGAGATTAATTAGATGACCTACGACCTCATCATCCGCAACGGCACCATCGTCGACGGGCTGGGGGGTGAGCCGTACGTCGGCGACGTCGCGGTGCGCGACGGCGTCATCTCGGCCGTCGGGCCCGTTAACGGCGATACCGCGGCGCGGGAGATCGACGCGACCGGGCTGTTGATCACCCCGGGCTTCGTCGACCTGCACACCCACTACGACGGCCAGGCCATCTGGTCGGAGCGGTTGACCCCGTCGTCGGCGCACGGGGTGACCACGGTGGTGGTGGGCAACTGCGGCGTCGGGTTCGCGCCGTGCCGCCAGGAGGATCACGACGTGCTCGTCGACGTGATGGCCGGGGTGGAGGACATCCCCGGCGTCGTCATGACCGACGGCCTGCCGTGGACGTGGGAGACCTTCCCGGAATACCTGGACGCGCTGGAAGCCGGCAAGCGCGATATTGATGTGGGCGCCTACCTGCCGCATTCCCCGCTGCGGGTGTACGTGATGGGTCAGCGCGGCGCCGACCGCGAGCCCGCCACCGCCGAGGACCTGGCCAAAATGCGGGCGCTGGCCAAGGAGGCGATCGAGATCGGGGCGCTGGGCTTCGCGTCGTCGCGGTTGACCATCCACAAAACCGAAAGCGGCTCGCCCATCCCGAGCTACGACGCCGCCCGCGAGGAGATCGAAGAGATCGCCCGGGGCGTGGTCGACGCCGGCGGCGGCCTGCTGCAATTCGTGCCCGACATTCCGGCCGGCGGCTATCAGCCTGTGCTGCAGACGGTGTTCGACGTCGCCGAGGACGTCGGGCTGCCGGTCACCTTCACGCTCATCGTTGCCAACGCGGGCGACCCGACCTGGCCGGACGCCATCACCATGGTCGAGAAGGCCAACGCCGCGGGCGGTGACATCACCGCGCAGCTGCTGCCGCGCCCGATCGGGTTGATCATCGGCCTGCAACTGACCGCCAACCCGTTTGTGCTCTACCCTAGCTACCGCGAGATCGCGCACCTGCCGCTGGCCGAGCGCGTCGCCGAGATGCGCAAGCCCGAGGTCCGCGCCCGCATCCTCGCCGACAAGCCCGGCGCCGGTCACCCGATCCTGTACGTGACCCAGATGTGGGATTGGATCTTCCCGCTGGGCGACAACCCCAACTACGAACCCGACCCGTCGGACAGCATCGGGGCCCGGGCCCGGGCCAAGGGTGTGAAGCCGATGGAGGAGGCCTACGACCGCCTGCTCGACGACGAAGGCCGGGCCATGCTGCTGGTCGCGACGAGCAACCTGGAGAGCAACTCGCTGGACACCGTCGGCAAGCTGCTGCACCGCGACGACGTGGTGCTCGGTCTCGGCGACGGCGGCGCGCACTACGGCATGATCTGCGACGCCAGCTACTCGACCTACTTCCTGGCGCACTGGGCGCGGGACCGAAAATCCGGGCGGTTCACGGTGGCCGAGGCGATCCGTGAACTGACCACCGTGCCGGCCCGCATCGCCGGGCTGGGCGATCGCGGCCGCATCGCCGTCGGCTACAAGGCCGACCTCAACGTCATCGACCATGCGGCGCTGCGCCTGCACAAGCCGATGATCAGCTACGACCTGCCCGCCGGGGGGCGCCGCCTGGATCAGACCGCCGATGGGTACGTCGCGACGATCGTGTCCGGCGAAGTGATCGCCGAGAACGGCGTGCCCACCGACGCCCGTCCAGGCAAGTTGGTCCGCGGCCGCCAACAGATCCCGGTACCCGCCCGATAACGCCACGAACGCCGGCCCGGCCCGGTTATGTTGGGAAAGTGACTAACCCGCATTTTGCGTGGTTGCCCCCTGAGATTAACTCGGCACGGGTCTTCGCCGCCCCCGGAGCCGCGCCGCTGCTCGCTGCGGCGGAGGCGTGGGACGGGCTGGCCGAGGACCTGGCGTCGTCGGCGTCGGCGTTTGTTTCGGTGACGACGGACCTGGCCAGCGGCTCGTGGCAGGGCGCATCGGCGGCGGCGATCATGACCGTCGCGACCCGGTACGTGGGGTGGCTCAGCGCGGCGGCGGCCCAGGCCGAGGCGGCATCCGGCCAGGCCTCGGTCATCGCGGCCGCCTTCGAGGCCGCGCTGGCTGATACCGTGCAGCCCGCGGTGGTGTCGGCAAACCGTGCCCTCAGGCAGGTGTTGGCGACGACGAACTGGTTGGGTCAAAACGCCCCCGCGATCGCGGACATCGAGGCCGCATACGAGCAGATGTGGGCATCGGACGTGGCGGCGATGTCGGATTACCAGGCCGACACGTCGGCGGCCGCTCAACAGCTGGCGCCCTGGGAGCTGCAGACCCTCGGTTCGGACTCCGCCGGTCGCGGGCGAGCCAGTCTCGGCCCGCCCTCCACGCAGGGCGATTCGAGCCCGGGCGGCGGCCTCGGCAACGACTTCGACTCGGGCCGCTACATCACCGGCGGTTCGAGCCTCACCACCATGGGCTCGGGCCTGCTCAACTCCGCCGGCGTACCTAGCGGCGGCTTCAACGCGAACCTGCACCAGGGGTTGCTCAGCCCGCCCGTCGGAGGCCCGGGCACCTTCGGCTAGCAACCGCCTATCCTCGACACCATGCGCACGAAGAAGAAGGTGGATCTCAAGCGGCTCGCCGCCGCAATCACCGACTATCCGTTCGCGTACCTCATCACCGTCGACGACGGCTATCGCGTCCACACCGTGGCGGTCGAGCCGGAGCTGCGCGACCTCCCGGATGGCCCGGAAGGGCCCCGCGCCATCGTCGACGTCGGGCTCATCGGTGGACGCACCCGCGAAAACCTCGCCCAGCGCGGCCCGGATGTCACGGTCACGCTGCTCTGGCCACCGCGTGAGCCGGGCGGCTACTCGCTGATCGTCGACGGCCACGCCGAAGCCACCGACTCCGGCTCCGGCTCCGAGAGCGTCCGGTTGGGTGTCGTGCCTACCCGCGCGCTGCTGCACCGCGACGCGGACCCCGACTCGCCCAAGGCGGCGAAAGGCTGCCTGCACGACTGCGTGGTGTTCTCACTTCCGGACCCAATCGCGTGAGCCGCGTCGCGCCGCTCGCCCCGCCGTGGAGCGAGGACGATGCCACCGGCATCAACAGCTGGGGTCACCCGGACCGCACCTACGGGCCGCTGCTTTTGGTGCGTTGCCTGCAGCGCCATCCGGCGCTGGCCTCCCGGCTGCGCAAGCTCGGCGAATCCCTTTACGTCGCCGCGCTTTTGCCACCCCGGACGCGGACGATCGCGATCCTTCGCATGTGCGCACTCCTGTGCTGCGAGTACGAGTGGGGCGGGCAGGCGGCGTTTTGGGGTCCGATCGCGCGCGTCAGCGACGACGAGTGCGACGCGCTGGTGACCGGCGGCAAGGATGCCGCCGCCGACCCGCGGTGGAGCCCGGCCGAGCGGACGCTGATCGAAGCGGTGGACGAGCTGGAGCGCACCGGCTCGTGGTCGGAGGCGACTTGGATAGCGCTGGGGCGCGACCTTACCGACGAGCAGCGGATCGAGTTGCTCACCGCCGTCGGCTGGTACCGCACGATCTGCACGCTGTGCAACGCGCTCGCGCTTCCGGTGGAGGGCTGGATGCGGCGCTGGCCCCTAGCGCGCTGACCGGTCCCTACCGAGGTCTCTTTTGAGCCCCGGATGCTGATTCTTCAGTAGCGGCAGCAGCAGCCGTCGCGGCATGAACTGAAACAGGCGGGTGCTGAGCTGGCTCGGCAGCCCCGGGATCACCGTTCCGCGGTCGCGGTCGAGCGCGTCGACTCCGGTGCGCGCCACCTCGCGCGACGGCATCCACAGGAACTTCGGGAACGCATCGGCGAAGGTCCGCTCGTCCATGCCGGCGTTCTTCAGGAACTCGGTCCGCACCGGCCCCGGGTTGAGCAGCGCGACGGTGACACCGGTGCCGGCGAGTTCGGCGCGCACGCCTTCGGTGTAGGTCTGCACGAACGCCTTGGTGGCGGCGTAGCCGGCCTGCCCCGGGTAGGGGTGGTAGCCCGCGGTGGATCCGACGTTGAGGATCGCGCCGCGTCCGCGCGGCACCATCTGCTGGACCGCGCGGGTGGTCAGATCGATGACGGCCTCGACGTTGACCCGCACCTGGGCGATCTCGTCGTCGACGGGCGTTTTCGTCACCGACCCGATGGTGCCGATGCCGGCGTTGTTGACGAGGATGTCGGCGGTCAGCCCGCGACGCTCGACCTCGTCGAAGAGGCCGGCGCGAGCGGCGGAATCCGCGACGTCGCAGGCGATCACCTCGACGCGGACCCGGCCCGCGAGTTCGTCGGCCAGCTCGCGCAGCCGGTCTTCGCGGCGGGCGACGAGCGTGACGCCGTGGCCGCGGTCGGCCAGCTCGCGCGCGATGTCAGCGCCGATGCCCGACGATGCCCCGGTGACGACGGCGGTACTGGTGGGTGAGGGTGTCGGAAGGGCCACGCGTCGAACCTACAGGCGCGCCGAGTGTGGGGCCTAAGTACGGGAACTGCCTTGAATTCGTCCGTAGGCCCCACGCTCGATGAGCTTGGCCTTGACGCGCTCAACAATCGCGTGCGGCCGCGACAGCATCTCGGCGCTGACTCTGACCACTGACCAGCCCGCCGCTTCCAGCAAGGCGATTCGCTCGATATCCCATGATCGCTGATATCGGTCCTCCCAGTGCTGTATGCCGTCGTATTCGACCGCGACCTGCCACTCCCGCCACCCCATGTCGACTCGGATGCGCAGATCCCTGAACTCGATTTGCGTCTCCGGCTTAGGCAATCCAGCACCCATTAATAGCAGCCGCACCCTGGTCTCCTGCGGCGACTCAGCACCGCCATCGACCAATGCCAGTGCGTGCCGCAGCCGCCGAATGCCGCGGGCTCCCGGGTGCCGGTCTGCCACGACGACGACGTCTGCGGGCTTAATGCCCGTCGCGTTGAGCAACGCGTCGACGACGGGTACCGCCTTGGCGACGGGCAGGCCGCAACCGATGTCGAATCCAGTTCGGGCCGCGGTCGTCACGCGCATTCCCCTAACCGTGCGCACCTCGTCCTGAGCGAGGTCATAGCTGTGGACAACAATGCCCCGCTGACCGTGCCGATCAACGCGGACGATCTCCGCGGGCGCCGCTCCATCGAGCCATTTCGTGCCGAGCACCGCGGCGGCGGACAGACCTGCGAGTGTCGCACCCGTAGACAGCCACGCCGCGCGCGCTTTGGCGGCCGCGGTGAGCTCGGCGTCCCTGCCAATGTAGACGTCGCGGAAGACCGCTCGGTATCGCGTGCGCAATTGTCCGCGGGTGACGGCACCACGCTCAAGCGCGTGACTACCGAGGAATGGGATGTCGTCCATCGCGGCATGTTCGGCGGCCGGGCCGACCGAAGCGGAAACCGCGGGCCGTCGAGCGTGGGGCCTGTGGACGTATTTCGAGGTGTGGAGGTACCTATCGCCCACACTCGCGAAACACGAAAAAGCCCGGCCCCCCGAGGGGAACCGGGCTTTTCCGCTATCGACTTCTTAGAAGTCCATACCGCCCATGCCACCGGTCGGGTCGCCCGCCGGAGCGGCCGCCTTCTCCGGCTTGTCGGCGACGACGGCCTCGGTGGTCAGGAACAGGCCCGCGATGGACGCCGCGTTCTGCAGCGCCGAACGGGTCACCTTCACCGGGTCGGCAACGCCGGCCTTGAGCAGGTCCTCGTACTCATTGGTGGCAGCGTTCAGGCCGGTGCCGGCCTTCGCGTTGCGGACCTTCTCGGCGACAACGCCGGGCTCCAGCCCGGAGTTGAAGGCGATCTGCTTCAGCGGGGCCTCCAGCGCCACGCGGACGATGTTGGCACCGGTCGCCTCGTCGCCCTTGAGCTTGAGCTCGTCGAGCGACGGAGCCGCCTGCAGCAGGGCCACGCCGCCACCGGCGACGATGCCCTCCTCGACGGCCGCCTTGGCGTTGCGGACGGCGTCCTCGATGCGGTGCTTGCGCTCCTTGAGCTCCACCTCGGTGGCAGCTCCGGCCTTGATCACCGCAACACCGCCGGCCAGCTTGGCCAGACGCTCCTGCAGCTTCTCGCGGTCGTAATCGGAGTCGCTGTTCTCGATCTCGGCGCGGATCTGGGCGACGCGGCCGGCGATGGCGTCGGGGTCACCGGCACCCTCGACGATGGTGGTCTCGTCCTTGGTGATGACCACCTTGCGGGCCTTACCCAGCAGCGTGACGTCGGCGGTCTCGAGCGAGAGGCCGACCTCTTCACTGACGACCTGACCACCGGTGAGGATGGCCATGTCCTGCAGCATCGCCTTGCGCCGGTCACCGAAGCCGGGGGCCTTGACGGCCACCGACTTGAAAGTGCCGCGGATCTTGTTGACGACCAGGGTGGACAGCGCCTCGCCCTCGACGTCCTCGGCGATGATCAGCAGCGGCTTGCCGCCCTGGATGACCTTCTCCAACAGCGGCAGCAGGTCCTTGACGGTCGACACCTTGGAGCTGACCAGCAGGATGTAGGGGTCCTCCAGGACGGCTTCCTGACGCTCGGCGTCGGTGACGAAGTAGCCCGAGATGTAGCCCTTGTCGAACCGCATGCCCTCGGTGAGCTCGAGCTGCAGGCCGAAGGTGTTGGACTCCTCGACGGTGATGACGCCCTCGTTGCCGACCTTGTCCATCGCCTCGGCGATCAGGTCGCCGATCGACTGGTCGCCAGCGGAGATGGCCGCGGTCGCAGCGATCTGCTCCTTGGTCTCGACGTCCTTGGCCGACTTGAGCAGCGTCTCGGTGATCTTCTCGACCGCCTTCTCGATGCCGCGCTTGAGAGCCAGCGGGTTGGCACCGGCCGCAACGTTGCGCAGACCTTCCTTGACCAGCGCCTGAGCCAGCACGGTGGCCGTCGTGGTGCCGTCACCGGCGACGTCGTCGGTCTTCTTGGCGACTTCCTTGACCAGCTCGGCGCCGATCTTCTCGTACGGGTCCTCCAGCTCGATCTCCTTGGCGATGGAAACACCATCGTTGGTGATCGTGGGGGCACCCCACTTCTTCTCTAGGACGACGTTGCGGCCCTTGGGGCCCAACGTCACCTTTACCGCGTCGGCGAGGGCGTTGAGGCCCCGCTCGAGGCCGCGACGGGCCTCTTCGTCATACGCAATTATCTTGGCCATTGCGAAGTGATTCCTCCGGATTGGGGATGACAAGTTCTGGCCGGGCGCAGTGCCCGCGACGGACGACCACAGCTGTCTAGGGGCTCGGTCTCACCGTCCCGACCTAGCACTCACCGATCGCGAGTGCCAATGTCATTCTTAGCACTCGCCTATGCCGAGTGCAAGGACGCCCGGTGACGATGCAGCCCGCGGGGCGGGGTGAGGAGGAGGCGGGCAATCTGGCCCGGCCGTCGCCGCTATCGCCGAGCGCGTAAACCGTCGACGACGACGTCGGTGACCCGCTCGGCCAACGCCGAGTTGTAGGCCTCCATGGCCTGGCACCCGACCAGGATCGACTTCACCTCGCGAACGCCGATGTCGCACCGCGCCGTGCCCGCTTCCTGGGCGGCCCGCAGCAGCTCGCCGAGCACCGCCAGGAACGCGTCCTCGGCGTCGGGCGCGGCCGACGCGATGTCGATGCCGACTCCGGCCAGCGCGTCGACCAGGCCACGGTCCGTAGCGCCCCACTGCAACACGATCGAGCGCAGAAAAGTGAATAGCGCCCGACCCGGCCCCTTGGATTTCAGCAGGGCGTGCCCATCGTCGACGACGCGCTGCATCCGGTCTTCGATGACCGCCGAAAACAGCGCCTCCTTCGTCGGAAAGTGCCGGTAGACGGTGCCGGGCCCGACTCCCGCGCGCCGGGCGATCTCGTCGATCGGCACCGACAAGCCGTCGGCCGCAAAAGATTCGTAGGCTACTTCCAGCACCCGCGCACGGTTGCGGGCGGCGTCGGCGCGCAGCGGCCGTACGGGTTGCGCCATCTCGCCTACTTTCCGATTGACAAACCGGGGCGTGCGTTCCGTATAGTTGCGATCAACCGGAGCGCTCGCCCCGTTTACTCTACAAGCTGAGGAGCTATTTCATGGCTAAGTGGACCACCGCGGACATTCCCGACCAGGCGGGCCGCGTCGCCGTCATCACGGGCGCCAACACCGGCCTCGGCTACGAGACCGCGTTGGCGCTCGCCGAGCACGGCGCCCACGTGGTGCTGGCGGTGCGCAATCTCGACAAGGGCAAGGACGCCGTCGCGCGCATCGCCGCCAACAGTCCAGCGGCCGACGTCGCGCTTCAGGAGCTCGACCTGACGTCGCTGGAGTCCATCCGCGCCACAACAGAGCAACTGCGGTCCGATTACGACCGCATCGACCTGCTGATCAACAACGCCGGGGTGATGTGGACGCCGAAGTCGACCACCAAGGACGGCTTCGAGCTGCAGTTCGGCACCAACCACCTCGGTCACTTCGCCTTTACCGGCCTGCTGCTGGATCGGCTCTTGCCCACCGCCGGATCCCGGGTGGTGACGGTCAGCAGCACCGGCCACCGCATCCGCGCCGACATTCATTTCGATGACCTGCAGTGGCAACGCCGCTACAGCCGCGTCGGGGCCTACGGGCAATCCAAGCTCGCCAACCTGCTGTTCACCTACGAACTGCAGCGACGGCTCGCTTCGCGCGGGACGACGATTGCCGTGGCCGCCCACCCCGGCGGTTCGCGGACCGAGCTGACCCGCAACCTGCCCGCGCGGCTCGCGCGCGTTTCGTCGGTGATCGAACCGCTCTTCCAGGAAGCGGCGATGGGAGCGCTGCCGACACTGCGCGCCGCCGCCGACCCGGGGGTGCTCGGCGGGCAGTACTTCGGACCCGACGGCTTCGCCGAACTCCAGGGCTACCCCAAGGTGGTGGCGTCCAGCGACAGGTCGCACGACGTCGGGCTGCAGCGCCGGTTGTGGGCGGTCTCCGAGGAGCTCACCGGGGTGGTCTATCCCACCGACTGACGGCATCGGACGGCGGCACACTGGACGGGTGTCCCTGGTCGTGCCGCCGTACCCGCCGCCCCGCTATACCGCCGAGGAGCCGGAGGTCAGCGCTTGGATCAAGCGCGGCCCCGAATCGGGGTCGCCGCCGGATTACGAATCTCTCGCCGGGGTCAGCTATCACTACCTGGCCAACCAGCAGGCGACCGACGGTGACTACGGCCTGTACCGCGTCGACATCGCGCCGGCCGCCGGCGGGCCCGGACCGCACTTCCACCGCGCCATGTCCGAGGCGTTCTTCGTGCTCTCCGGAAAGATGCGGCTCTACGACGGCTCCGACTGGGTCAACGGTCACCAGGGCGACTTCCTCTACGTCCCGCCCGGCGGCATCCACGGTTTCCGCAACGAGGCCGACGAGCCGGCATCGATCCTGATGCTGTTCGCCCCCGGCGCGCCGCGCGAGGCCTACTTCGAAGGCTTCGGGGCGCTGGCCGACATGACCGACGACGAACGCAGCGAGTGGTTCATCCGCCACGACAACTACTGGGTCTAAGCCGTCAGGTCGCCTTGAGCTCGCCACTGACGTAATGCTGCAGGTTGGGGGTGATCGCGGCGATCGCCTCCTGCTCGGTCATCGACGCGATGGGCTCGATCTTCCAGACGTAGCGCATCAGCGCGAAGCCCATCATCTGCGACGAGACGAGCCCGCTGCGGATCAGGCGATCCCGTTCGTCGCTGCCGAGCCCCGAGACGCCCATCAGGCTGCCCTCGACGACCCGCCGCAGCTTCTCGCGCGTCGCCGGTTCGTGCGCGGCGGTCTGCAGGATGGCACGCAGCGTCGGCCCGACCTCCTCGTCGGCCCAGCTGGCCAGCAGCAGCGCAATCAGCGCGGCGCCGAGCTTCTCGATCGGCGTGGTCCAGACCTTGGCGACGTTCTCCAGCCATTTCTGCGGCGGATTCGTCGCCGCGTCGAGTAGGCCTTCCTTCGATCCGAAGTAGTGGTAGACCAGCGCGGGGTCGACGTCGGCCGCCCGCGCGACCGCGCGGATCGTGGTCCCGGCCCAACCGTGATCGGCAAACTCGTCGCGGGCGGCCGCAACAATTCGCGCCGCGAGCACCCCGCGTTCATCCCGCGGACCTGGTGGGATCGACTTCTTCGGCATAAGTTTCATCGTAGCGTGAATTTCCTCTTGCGTTGAGACTTGTTTCAACGTACCGTGAGACTAGGAATTTCAACGTACCGTGAAACACAGGAGATAGCTATGGACACCCGGCCAAACCCCGATGTGATCGTCGTCGGCGCCGGACCCGTCGGGCTGGTCGCCGGTTGCGAACTCGCCCGGCGCGGTGTCCGCGTGCGGGTGATCGAGAGGCTGGCGCACCCCACCGACCAGTCCCGGGCGGTCGCGGTGCACGCCCGCAGCCTGGACATGTTCGACCGGATGGGCATCGTCGACGACCTGCTGAGCACCGGCATCAAGGCCACCGCGATGCAGCTGTATGCCGGGGGCCGCAAGCTCTTCCGCGTCCCGTTCGGCGGTGTCGACAGCGCATTCCCGTTCACCCTGACCACGGCGCAGACCGAAACCGAGCGCGTGGTGGGCGAACACCTCCAGTCGTTCGGCATCACCGTCGACCGGGGCGTCGAACTGGTCGGGCTGAGCCAGGACGATCAGGCCGTGCACCTCACCCTGCGGCGCGAAGACGGATCGACCGAGCAGGCCAGCGCCTCCTGGGTGATCGGGGCCGACGGCGGGCACAGCGCGGTGCGGAAGATGGTGGGCACCAAGCTCGCCGGTACTTTCGTGGGCGAGCGCTTCCTGCTCGGCGACGTCGAAGCCGAGCACGACTTGGACCTGGACTCCATGCACACGTTCTTTGCCCCCGATGGCCCGGCGGTGGTGCTGCCGATGCGCGACGGGCGGATGCGGTTTCTCGCCGAGGTGCACGACGCGCCCGGCACTGCGCTGAACCTGAACCCGACCCAGGACGAGCTCCAGGCGATCCTGGATCGGCGCGTCGGTGGCATCCGGGTGGTGCGGTCGCACTGGCTGACCGGCTTTGAGATCCACCACGCTCGGGTGCCCGCCTACCGCTGGGGCCGGGTCTTCCTGGCCGGCGACGCGGCCCACATCCACAGCCCAGCCGGCGGCCAGGGCATGAACACCGGCATGCAGGACGTGTTCAACCTGGCCTGGAAGCTCGCCGCGGTACTCAAGGGCGACGCGGGCGAAACCCTGCTGAACAGCTATGAGGCCGAGCGGGTCCCGGTCGCGGACAGCGTCATCACCTTCACCAATCGGCTCACCAAGGCCGGCACGCTTTCGGGTGTGCCGCGGCAGATTCGCGACGTGCTGATACGGATCGTTTCGCACGTCCCCGCGGCGCGGCGATTCATGGCCGACAGCGCCGAAGAGGTCAACATCGGGTACAAGAACAGCCCAATAGCGGTGGGACAATGCCTGAAGGGCGCCAAAGTGGCTGCCGGCCAGCATCTTCCGCATGTGCTCGACGAAGCGGTGCAGAAGCAGCTTCGCACGGTGTGCGGTCCGCAGACGCCGGGTCACGTCGTGGTCACCGTCGCCAGCGGGCGGGTGGCCCCGGCCGCGGGCGGCGACGGCCAGGTCCAGGTGCTGGTGACCGCCGACAACACCCCGGTCGCCGGCTATGACACCGTCATCGCCGACCCGAACGGCCTTGCCGCACAACGGTTCGGACTCAAGGACGGTGGACGAATCGTGATCCGTCCCGACGGCTACATCGGCGCCGTCGCCTCCCTCGACGACACGACAACCGTCGCCGACTACTTCGCAAAGATTCGGAGCTGAAATCCCATGTACACCTACGACATCGACCCCGCGGACATGTTCGAAGACCGCACCGATCAATTCGCGAAGTTCGGCATCCCGCTCGACGACATCGAACGGGTCCGGGGCGCCGTCACCGACATGTGGGCCGACGCGCCCGGCGGCTGGCCCCACGAATGGTCAAAGCTGGCCGCCGCATACGCCGATCGCGGCGACCACTACCTGGCCGCACTGGCCTACGGCTGCGCGAAGTTCCCGTGCCTGACCGACCGGGCGCGGGTGCGGGCCCTGCACAACCAGCTCGAGCAATTCGAGTTGGCGGCAAAGGATTTCCCGCTGACCTTCGAGCGCCGCGTTATCGCGATGCCCTACCGCGGCGGCACGATCGAGGTGCCGGTCCACCTGTACTCGGCCGACGGCGACTACAAAGCCCGGCCCGTGCTGATCGCCAGCGGCGGCGTGGACACCTGGAAGATGGACATCCACCCGTGGTGGGCCGGGTTCACTATGAACGCAGGGGTCTCGACCTTGGCCTTCGACCACCCCGGCACCGGTGAGACGTCGATCCCGCTCGACCAGCACGCCGACGAGGTGATCCGCGGAATCGCCGATTATGCAAGGACACTCGGTGACGGCAGGGTCGCCCACTTCGGTGTGTCGTTCGGCGGTAACTTCGCCGCGATGTCGGGCCTGTCGGGCATCGTCGACGCGGCCATCGATCTCGGCGGGCCGGTCGACGAGTCGTTCGAACCCGAGAACGTGAAGAACCTGCCCTTCGGCATGCACGACATCCTCGGCAACGCCATGCACTGGGACCACTCCCCCGCCTTCGACGAGCTCGCCGCCGGCCTGGGGCAACTGAATAGGCACAATCTGCTTGCCGAGCACCGCAATTCGGCGATGCTGGTGGTCAACGGCGCCGACGACTACTTCATCCCGCAGTCGGACACGCTGGTCTTCGAAGGCCGCCCGAAAACCGAGGTGCACCTGATCGAGGGCACCGGCCACGTCGCGATGAGCAAGGCCCCCGAGGTGGTGCCGAAGATCATCGCCTGGCTGCGCGCACAATTCGCGGCGGACGGATCTAACTGAGGCAGTAGTCGTCGGGCACCAGCGCGCGGGTGCGCTCGAAAAAGGTCCGGCCGCTGTACGGCAATTGGGTGACGACCTTGCCGCTGGGATGGCGGAAGTAGTTGGTGCAGGCCAGCCAGACCTTGCCCGCCATGGCGGCCTGGATCTCGTCGTTATAGCGGCGCTGCGCCGCGCGCTTCACCTCGATCGTGCGCGCCCCGCGGCCATCGATCGCCTCGAGGATGTGGCGGATGAAGGTCGTCTGCGCCTCGTGGATGTAGATGATCGAGTTGACGCCATTGGTGTTGGGACCGTACAGCGTAAAGAAATTCGGATAACCCGCCACCAGCGTGCCGAGGTAGGCCTCCGCACCGTCGCTCCACTCGTCACGAAGGTGCCGGCCGCCGGTTCCATACACCTCGATGCTGTCGAGATAGTCGGCGGCCTTGAACCCGGTGCCGTAGATGACGGTGTCGACGCGGTGCTCCACGCCGTCGACGGTGCGCACTCCCCGCTCGGTCAGCTCGGCGATGGCGGTCGTCTCCAGGCTGACGTTCGGCAACGCGAAAGTGGGGTACCAGTCGCGCGACATCAGCGGCCGCTTGCAGCCGGCGGGATAGTCCGGCGTCAGCTTCGCGCGTAGCTCGGGGTCGGCAACCTTGCGCATCAGGTAACTGCGGGCAAGCTCGGTCGCCTCGCGCGTCTGTGCGGCGTCGACGTCGAAGCTGGACGACTCGTAGGCCTCAAAAGCCTCGTCCCGCAGCTTCTGGGCCGCCGCCGGATCGCGTTCGAACTCGTCGCACTGCTCGGCGGTGAACGGGAAATCGAAGCGGGGCGCGATCCAGATCGGGGTCCGCTGAAACACGGTCAGGTGCGCGGTCTCTCGCGCGATCGCGGGCACGTACTGGACCGCGCTGGCGCCGGTACCGATGGACGCGACCCGCTCTCCGGCCGTCGACTTGCTGTGATCCCAACGCGCCGAATGGAATTGGCGGCCCCGAAACCGCTTCGCGCCCGGGATGTCCGCAACGTTGGGCACGTCGAGCATCCCGACGGCGCTCACCACGACGTCGAAGTCGTGCTCCTGGCCGTCGTCGGCGTACAGCGTCCAGCGCCGCCGGGTGTCCGACCAGCGCGCGGTGGTGATCGCGGTGTTGGGCCGCAGGTGTGCGCCCAGCCCGTGCTCGGCGGCCACCCTCTCGAGATAGGCCAGGATTTCGGGCTGGTTCGCGTAGGTCCTGCTCCACCGCGGATTGGGCGCAAACGAGTACGAGTACAGATGCGACGGGACGTCGCAGGCCGCACCGGGGAAGTTGTTGTGGCGCCAGGTGCCGCCGAATCCGTCGGCGCGGTCGAAGATCGTGAAGTCGTAGCCCGCCTCGGCCAGCTGGATTCCCATCGCGATGCCGCCGGCGCCGGCGCCGATGATCCCGACGCGCGGCTTTACCCCCATTGCGCGAAGTACGGTCGCTCGGGCCGGCTCTTCTCCACCAGGATGAACACCACTCCCCACGGATCGACGAACCAGGTGGTGCGCACCCGCGCGACGCCCGCGATTCCGCTGACCAGGAAGCGCACCCCTTTGCTCTCCAGTTCGGCCCGGGTGGCGTCGATGTCCGCACAGATCAGCCCGACGTGCGAGAGGCCGGGGTCGGTCAACGCCGCGCGCGGACGCTGGTCTTGAAGATCCGAGCCGTCGACGTTGAGGTACTCGATCACCTCGAGGACGTGGTCGCCGTCGTCGCCGAATCCGACGATGGCCGCTTTCATCGTGGGGTCGGACACCAGCTCACCCATGTCGTCGCGAATGGCGTTACCACTCATGACATACGGCGGCGAGAGCACACGCAGGCCCAATACGTCTCGGTAGAACGCCACCGCGGCCTCGCAATCCGGAACGCACACGCCGGTGTGGGCCAACCCGGTAATCACGTTCTCGACTCTACGGCGGGCAGCGCCGATCGCGTCAAAGTCTGAGGAGCCGATAATGGCGGGGTGCGGTCGGTAGCAGAACATCAGCGCGTCGTCGCGGACATGATCCGCGCCCGCCCGGCGATCCCGGTCGCGCTGGCGGGAGCCCAGGGGCTGGTGCTGGCCGACGACGTGGTGGCACGGCTGGCGCTGCCGGTTTTCGACAACTCCGCGATGGACGGATACGCGGTGCGGGCCGAGGACATTTCCGAAGCCACCCCCGACCACCCGGTGGTGTTGCCGGTCGCCGAGGACATTCCCGCCGGCCGCACCGACGAATTGACCCTGCAACCGAAAACGGCGCACCGCATCATGACCGGCGCGCCGCTGCCGGCCGGGGCGACGGCCGTCGTGCCCGTCGAGGACACCGACGGCGGCCTGGAAAGCGGTGGGGCATCGGTGGCGATTCGCGGGCCCCGCCAGCCCGGCAAGCACATCCGGCGGGCGGGCGAAGACGTCGCCCCCGGCACCGTCGTCCTGCGCGCGGGCCAGGTCGTGGCCCCGGCCGTGCTCGGCCTGGCCGCGGCGCTGGGAATGGCCGAGCTGACGGTGATCCCCCGCCAGCGGGTGCTGGTGATATCGACCGGGTCGGAGCTGGTCAAGCCCGGCGTCCCGCTACGGCCGGGGCAGATCTACGAGTCCAACTCGGTCATGCTGGCCGGGGCCGTTCGCGACGCGGGCGCGGACGTGATCGCCGTCGCGACCGCCGAAGACGACGTCGCGCAGTTCAGCGACATCCTCGACCGGCACGCGGGCGACTCCGACCTGATCATCACCAGCGGTGGCGTCAGCGCCGGCGCCTACGAGGTCGTCAAGGACGCCTTCGGCCGGGACGGCGAGCAGGGCGTGGAATTCGTCAAGGTGGCGATGCAGCCGGGCATGCCGCAGGGCATCGGCCGCGTGGCCGGCGCGACGATCGTCACCCTGCCCGGCAACCCGGTCAGCGCGCTGGTGTCCTTCGAGGTCTTCATCCGTCCCGCGCTGCGCAGGGCCATGGGCCTACCGGATCCGGAGCGCCCGCGGCGCCCGGCGGTCCTCGCCGAATCGCTGACCTCGCCGCGCGGCAAACGCCAATTCCGGCGCGCGATCCTCGACGCCTCCGACGGCGGGATCGGGAGCGTCCTGAGCTACGGGCCGCCCGCGTCACACCACCTGCGTTGGCTGGCGTCGGCGAACGGGCTGCTGGATATCCCCGAAGACGTCGTCGAAGTCTCCGCCGGAGCCGAGCTGCAGGTCTGGGATCTGAGCTAACCGGCTGCCGGCGCTCCGTAAGATGGCCGCGTGGCACGACGCCCCCGCACCACCGACGCGCGACACGCACTCGAGCTGGTGCGCTCCACCGTCCCGCCGGTTCATCCCGCCGGGCGGCCGTTCATCGCCGCCGGCCTGGCCGTCGCCTTCACCGGCGCCGTGGGCGGGGCCCTCACCGGGCGCGACTACCGATGGCTGCGCCGCGCCGGCCTGCTGGCGGCCGGTGCCTGCGCGGCGTTCTTCCGGCACCCCCCGCGGGTGCCGCCTACCCGGCCCGGTGCCGTCGTCGCGCCCGCCGACGGCCTGATCTGCGTGATCGACTCCGCGGCCCCGCCCGCCGAACTCGGCATGGGCGACGCGGCACTGCCGCGGGTCAGCATCTTTTTGTCGCTGCTGGACGCCCACGTGCAGCGCGCACCGGTGAGCGGCGAGGTGATCGACGTGCAACACCGGCCGGGCCGCTTCGGGTCGGCCGACCTGGCGTCGGCGAGCACCGAAAACGAACGCACCAGCGTGCGGATCCGGACCGACCACGGCGCAACAGGCCCCGAGGTCGTGGCCGTGCAGATCGCCGGGTTGCTGGCGCGCCGCATCGTGTGCGACGCCCACATCGGGGACAAGCTGTCCATCGGCGATACCTACGGCCTGATCCGGTTCGGCTCCCGGCTGGACACCTACCTGCCCGCGGGTGCCGAACCGGTCGTCAAGGTCGGCCAGCGCGCGATCGGCGGCGAGACCGTGCTGGCCGACCTGCCATGATCAGCAAGCCCCGGGCCAGGCGGGGAGTGAACCTGCAGATCCTGCCCAGCGCGATGACCGTGCTGTCCATCTGCGCTGGCCTGACGGCGATCAAGTTCGCCCTCGAGCACCAGCCGAAGGCCGCGATGGCACTGATCGCCGCGGCGGCCATCCTGGACGGACTGGACGGGCGGGTGGCCCGCATCCTGGACGCCCAGTCGCGGTTGGGCGAGGAGATCGACTCGCTGGCCGACGCGGTCAACTTCGGGGTGACGCCGGCGCTGGTGCTCTACGTGACGATGTTCGCGACATCGCCGATCGGTTGGGTCGTGGTGCTGCTGTATGCGGTGTGCGTCGTGTTGCGGCTGGCGAGGTTCAATGCGCTGCTCGACGACGGGACCCAGCCGGCCTACGCGCGCGAGTATTTCGTCGGGATGCCGGCGCCGGCGGGCGCAATCTCGATGATCGGTCTCATCGGTCTCAAACTGCAGTTCGGCGAGGGCTGGTGGACATCGACGGTGTTCCTCTGCATCTGGGTGACGGGGACGTCGATGCTGATGGTCAGCAAGATCCCGATGCGCAAGATGCACGCGGTGTCGGTGCCGCCGAGCTGGGCGGCCCCGCTGCTGGCGGTGCTGGCGATCTGCGCGGCCGCGGCGGTGCTGGCCCCCTACGTGTTGATCTGGGTGATCATCATCGCCTACCTGTGCCACATCCCGTTCGCGGTGCATAACCAGCGCTGGCTGGCCGCACACCCCGAGGCGTGGGGCGCCAAACCCGCCCAACGGCGCGCCGCGCGACGCGCGATTCGGCAGGGCCAGCCCAATCGCAGGTCGATGTCGCGGCTGGGGCTGCGCAAACCGGGCAGGCGACTGCCATGACGCGCCCGGGCGCACAGTCGCAGGACGCGTCCCGCGTCGACACCGCCCGTCAGCTCACGCTCACCGCTCGGCTGAACACCGCGGCCCTCGACTCCCGCCGCGGCGTCATCCGGATACACCCGAACGCTGTTGCCGCCCTTGGTATCCGGGAATGGGACGCGGTATCGCTGACCGGGTCACGGACCACGGCGGCGGTAGCGGGACTGGCCGGCCCCGACACCCCGGTCGGCACCGTGCTGCTCGACGACGTGACGCTGTCCAATGCCGGGCTGCGCGAGGGCACCGCGGTGATCGTCAGCGCGGTGACCGTCTACGGCGCGCGGTCGGTGACGCTGTCCGGCTCGGCGCTGGCCACCCGGTCGATCTCGCCGGTCACCCTGCGACAGGCCCTGCTCGGCAAGGTGATGACCGTCGGCGACGCCGTGTCGCTGCTGCCGCGCGACCTGGGCCCGGGCACCTCGACGTCGGCGGCCACCCGCGCTCTGGCCGCGGCGGTCGGGATCAGCTGGACCTCGGAGCTGTTGACGGTCACCGGGGTGGACCCCGATGGGCCCGTCAGCGTGCAGCCCAACTCGCTGGTCTGCTGGGGCGCCGGCCTTCCGGCCGGCGAGGGGACAACTTCGCAAGCGCTGATCAACGTCCCAGCGGTCCAAGTCGAGGAACTCAAGGGCTGCCAGCCGCAAGCCGCCAAGCTCACCGAGTGGCTCAAGCTCGCGCTCGACGAACCGCACCTGCTGAAGTCGTTGGGCGCCGGCACCAACCTCGGCGTGCTGGTGTCGGGCCCGGCGGGCGTGGGCAAGGTGACGCTGGTGCGCGCGGTGTGCGGCGGGCGCAGGCTGGTGGAACTGGACGGCCCGGAGGTTGGCGCGCGCAGCGCCGAAGACCGGCTCAAAACCGTGGCCGCGGCGGTGCGGACGGTTCGCGACGGTGGCGGCGTGCTGCTGATCACCGACGTCGACGCCCTGCTGCCGGCCACCGCCGAGCCGGTGGCCGCGCTGATCCTGGGCGAGCTGCGCACCGCGGTGGCCACCGAGGGCGTCGCCTTGATCGCCACCTCCGCGCGGCCCGACCAGCTCGACGCCCGGCTGCGCGCTCCCGAACTGTGCGACCGGGAGCTGGGCCTGCCGCTGCCCGACGCCAGCACCCGCAAGGCGCTGCTGGAGGCGTTGCTCAAAGCGGCGCCCACCGACGACCTCAGTCTCGACGAGATCGCCAGCCGCACACCGGGGTTCGTGGTCGCCGACCTGGCTGCGCTGGTGCGTGAGGCCGCGTTGCGGGCGGCGTCTCGGGCCAGCGCCGACGGCCAACCACCCAAGCTGACCCAGGACGATCTCGTCGGCGCGCTGGCCGTGATCCGGCCGCTGTCGCGTTCCGCCGGCGAGGAGCTCACCGTCGGGAGCGTCACCCTCAACGACGTCGGTGACATGGCCGAGGCCAAACAAGCACTGACCGAGGCCGTGCTGTGGCCGCTGCAGCACCCCGACACCTTCGCGCGGTTGGGTGTCGACCCGCCGCGCGGGCTGCTGCTGTATGGCCCGCCCGGCTGCGGCAAGACCTTCGTGGTCCGCGCGCTGGCCAGCACCGGGCAGCTGAGCGTGCACTCGGTCAAAGGCTCGGAGCTGATGGACAAGTGGGTGGGCAGCAGCGAGCGAGCGGTCCGCGAGTTGTTCCAGCGGGCCCGGGATTCCGCGCCCTCGCTGGTGTTCCTCGATGAGGTGGACGCGCTCGCGCCGCGGCGCGGGCAAAGCTTCGACTCGGGCGTCACCGATCGGGTGGTTGCCGCGCTGCTGACCGAGCTCGACGGCATCAACCCGCTGCGCGACGTCGTGGTGCTGGGCGCCACCAACCGGCCCGATCTGATCGACCCCGCGCTGCTGCGGCCGGGCCGGCTGGAACGGTTGGTGTTCGTCGAACCGCCCGACGCCGCCGCCCGCCGCGAAATCCTGCGCACCGCGGGGAAATCCGTCCCGCTGAGCGCCGATGTCGACCTTGACGACGTGGCCGCCGGGCTCGACGGCTACAGCGCCGCCGATTGCGTGGCGCTGCTGCGGGAGGCCGCGCTCACGGCGATGCGGCGGTCCATCGATGCCGCCGACGTGAGCGCCGCCGACCTCGCGGCGGCCCGCGCGACCGTGCGCCCCTCGCTGGATCCCGCGCAGGTGCAGTCGTTACGCGCGTTCGCCAAGTTTGTTTAAGGGGCTGTCTAGCAGCGCCCGCGCCGACGCCGCGACATCGGCCTCCAGCCAGGACGGCATCGGCTCGTCGTGCGCGTGGCGCCGGACGACGGCATAGGGCAGATCGGACACCGCGCGCGCGACGGCATCGACGGACCGCCGATCGCTGCGCCCGTAGATTTTTCGGGCCAACTCGCGCACCCGCTCGATCAGCGGGGCGTTCATCGCGGCGACGGTCTGCTGGAAGGCCGCGTCGGGCTCCTCGTCGAGCAGGTCGGACGGCCGGATCGTCAGCAACAGCCGGGCGTCCTCCGGGAGTTCCCGCGCGAAGCCGATGGTGGCCACGGCCATGGCGGTGGCGGTGTCCACCGGCGAATCGCGCACCGCCGCCAACGCCCGCGACTGAAAGCGTTCCAGCGCGCGCAGCCACGCCGCCGTCAGGATTCCGTCGCGGTTGCCGAACCGGTGATACAGCGTGCCGGCCGGCGCACCGCTGGATTTCGCGATCGCCGCCACGCTCGCCGCGCGCGGTCCGCCGTCGAGCACCAGCGCCCGGGCTGCGTCGAGGATCACATCGGTCTCATGCTTCCGCGGAGGTGCCACGATCTAGTACATTCCTTCTATATGGAACGATTACCCTATATCGATGAGCATGCCATAACCATCGACGCGAATCGCGAAGAAACGTGGTCGGCGCTGCTGCGGGTGATGTGCCGCGACCCGCACAACCCGTCCACCGTGCCGACCGGTTTCGTCCTCGACGAAGCGCGACCACCCGAGCGGTTCGCGCTGAAAGGCCGCCACCCGTTCGCGGTCTACCGCTGGGTGTTCGAGCTGGATGCCGAGCACAAAGGGCCGGCGCAGTGCACCCGGGTGCGTTCGGCAACGTGGGCGGCCTTCCCGGGGATCCACGGCAGGATCTATCGGGCGCTCGTCATCGGGACCGGCGGACACCGCATCGCGGTGCGATGGACGCTGAAACGTATTGCGGCGCAGGTGCTCGCCGTGCGGGCGCCAACTCCGCAGACCGCGGCCGATTACGTGGACGTCTTCGAAGTCCCCATCCTGCACGGCGACCTGCGCGGTGCCGAACAGGCGTTCCGCGACGCGCTGGGGGATCAACCGGGCGCGGGTGGAAGCATCGTCTTGTGGATCCACCGCCACGTACTGAGATTTCGCCTGGGTCCGTTTTCTTCGCCCGGGCACGTAATCGGTTGGCCGATCATGCGTTCGGATCACGATGAGCTGGTGCTGGCGACGGGCGGGCCGCTCATGTGCGGGCAGCTGACGTTGCGACGCGAGGACGGTCGGCGTGCCAGCCTCACCACTCGCCTGCACTATCGCCACAAGATGGCCGCCCGAGCGGTCTGGGCCGTGGTCGGCCCCCTGCATCGGGCCATCGCTCCGCGGCTGGTGCAGCGCACCGCCCGCAGTAGCCGCCGAGCGGCTGTCCCTTGACTCCGGGCTTGAACTGGGGAGCGCGGCCGTCCGAACGAGCGGTACCGCTACCGTGCGACGCGTTGCGCCCGCACGGTGGCGTCCGGGCCGACCGCGCCATCAGCATCGACGCGCCGCCGGCCATCGTGTTTGGCTGGCTATGCCAGCTACGGGTGGCGCCGTACAGCTACGACTTCCTCGACAACCTCGGTCGGCGCAGTCCCCGAGCACGCAACCCCGAACTGGTTCACCTCGAGGTCGGTCAGCGGTTCATGACGATCTTCACGCTGCGCTCGTTCGTCGACGGCGAGCGAATCACGTTGCGATCCAACGGCGTAGCGGTGACCTACGCGGTCCGGCCCGAGGGGGCAGGCGCGCGGCTGCAGGCGCGCGTGCTGTTCGGGGGCCCAAGGCTGCTGGCCCGGATCCTCGCGTTGGGAGACCTGGTGATGATGCGCAAGCAGTTGCGCACGCTGAAGTCGCTGGCCGAGCACGAAGCTCCGCACGCCTCTTCTCGGTGATCCGCGACCGGCTACGTGTCGTTTGAGTCTTTGCGGTTCGCAAGGATTTCGCGGAGGGTGGGCAGTACGCGTTGATCCTTGGGACGATTGGCCGCCTGTTTGGATCGGATGATGTCGCTGAGTGAGGCGATTTGCACTGTGACATTGTAGATTTCGGCTGATGTGGCGTCGCGGCGTAAGTCCGGGTAGCCGCGGGTGCCCGACGGCTGGAACGAGACGTCCAGGTCGCCGGCATCGGTCACGAGATTCCATGTCTGCGCCGCGGCCAATCCCGCTGCGTCGCAGGCGAAGGGCAAACCGTCAGGTACAGATTCGGTCCGGATCCTGGCGTCCAGCTCGCGAAGCGCGGCGGCCAAGCGGGCAAGGTTAGCGCGGGTCGCTTCGGGGGTTATGTCGGCGTCTTCGGTGGGAAATGGTGAGCCGTGGTACACCGCGGCAAGTCCGCCTATGAGTATGTAAGTCACTCTGTGGCGATTGAGGACCTCGAACAGTTTCGCCAGATTGACTTCCATGTCAGGATTGGCCGCTCGCGCGTAGTTCTCTGAGCTGCCGTGCAAGGCGTGAGTGGCGGTTTAGTCGTTCCTGACCGGAGAGGTCGGCAAGGCGCGCAGCCTGGGCGAAATCGCTGTCGTCGTAGGGCACGATGTGGAGCTCGAGGTCGAGGCCACACAGTCGTATTAGCCGAATCACGTCATCGAGACTTACCGCGGTGGAACCCGATTCCCACCGGGCGATAGCGGGTTGAGCGGTCCCGGCGCGCGCAGCGAGCTCTGCTTGAGTAAGTCCAGCGCGACGGCGTGCTTCGCGAATCAAATTGCCGCCGTGGGAGCTCACACCCCAGAGTATAACACTTCTGTTATGATTTGCTACTGACTCAGACGCGGCACGGTATCCGACCTATCGACGCGCGCTGAGGCGATTGTCAGTTGGGATTTGTTGTGCTGGTCGTTGTTTGGTGATTACGAATCGCCGCATAACAGCACATTCCACTAGGTGACTGCCGAATCCTGCCAAGAATCCTCCAAGACGTCGCAGCAACGTCTGTCAGATAGACGATGGACAGCGGGGTGGATCGGTAGCATCCCCCGCGGGGACGAAGAAAGGCCGGGCCGGTGGATGAGGTGGCGTTCGGGCGTTATCGACTACTGTCGCTGATCGGCGAGGGTGGCATGGGCAAGGTGTACAAGGCCCACGACACCATGATGGGTCGCGACGTGGCGATCAAGGTGTTGCCGCCCGAATTGGCCACCGAACCGGGTTATAAGCAACGGTTTCGACGTGAGGCCCAGATCGCCGCCCGGCTCACCGAACCGCACATCATCCCCGTGCATGAGGCCGGTGAGATCGACGGTCGACTCTTATTTGGTGATGCCGATCATCGACGGCATCGACGTACACAGTCTGCTGCAGCGTGAGGGGCCGATGACCCCGCAGCGGGCTGTGCACGTGATCGAGCAACTTGCCGCCGCGCTGGACGCCGCGCACGCCGGTGGGCTGGTACAGGCCACATCGGCGTTGAGCAGCTCAGGTTCTCAGAGGACGACAACGCCAGAGTCGCGGCCATGACTTGTTCGATCGGTGTGAGCCGATAGCCGCAGCCGCCGAGCACCAAGCTCTTAATTGCAGTAGACTGCATTATTGCGCATGACTGCACCGGTGGTCTACGCTGACCCGATGACAGTCATCGGGAACACTGCGCAGTCAGTCACCGAATTCATGGACGACCCGATCGGCTTCTTCGGCCAGTCCTACACCCAGATGCACAGCATCGGCCGGCCCGAGCTGGAAGAGCTGCAACGCCAGGCCATGGGCATCCGTTTTCGGCAGCACTACGAAAGCATAGGGATGCTGCGCAAACTCGCCGACCGGCTCGGCATCACAGCCCTTAACGAATTCAATGACGTTGTGCCGCTGCTCTTTTCGCATACCGCCTTCAAGTCATACCCGGCCGCCCTGATCGACAAGAAACGCTTCGACCTGATGACCAAGTGGCTGGACAAGCTCACCAGCTACGACCTGTCCGCCGTGGATACCGTCGGCTGCGTCGGCATCGACGATTGGATCGACCGGCTCGACGAGCAGACCCCGCTGCAGGTCATCACCTCCAGCGGCACCACCGGCACCATCTCGATCCTGCCCAAGGACAGGCGCGGCGCCGAAGAAGGCATGACGCTGTGGAAGATCTGCCTGTTCCAGACATTCGGTCGGGAACCGACCGACGCCGAACTCAACCCCTCCGTGGATGTGGTCTGGCCGAACTTCGCCAACGGCAAACTCGGCCATCTGCGCATCGCCAACATGATCAAGAGCGGCTTCACCGGGGCCGACGAAAGCAAGTTCCACGCGCTCTACCCCTTCGCGGTGGACACCGACCTGATGTTTCTGGCCTCCAAGATGCGCGCGGCGGCGTCGCGCGGCGAACTCGACCGGCTGGAGATCGACCCGGCGCTGGCCGCCCGCAAGGATGAGTTCATCGCCATGCAGGCGCGTCAAGCCCAGGACATGGACGCGTTTTTCACCCGCATCACCGAGCAGCTGCGCGGCAAGCGGGTGTTCATGCTCGGCAGCTACCACCTGATGTATGACATCGCCAAGGCCGGTCTGCTGCGCGGCGTGCGTAACGTCTTCTCCCCCGACTCGGCGATTCTCACCGGCGGCGGCATGAAAGGTGTTGCGCTGCCTGACGATTTCATGGACGTCATCAAAGACTTCCTCGGTGTCGACCGGATTCAGGTCGGTTATGGATTCTCCGAGTCGAGCACCTTTCACTGGGGTTGCACCGAGGGCCGCTACCACGTGGCACCGTGGGTCATTCCGTTCGTGCTCGATCCCGACACCAGCGAGCCGCTGCCCCGCACCGGTGTGCAGACCGGCCGCGCGGCCGTTTACGACATCCTGCTGCGCGCGCACTGGGGCGGCGTCATCTCCGGCGACGAGGTCACGATCGACTGGGACGCCCACTGCCCCTGCGGGCAGGCCAGCCTCGCGTTCGAGCAGGACATCATGCGTTACAGCGAAAAGCAGGGTGTCGAGGACGACCGGATCACCTGCGCCGCAACCCAGGAGGTGCACAACGAGGCGGTGAACTTCATGAAGGGGGTGGAGCTGTGATCGCCTACACAGTCCCGCTGTTCCTGCGGGGTCAGGTCATCACCGACGACCTCGTCGGATTCGACACCCGCATCGGCGCGGCGCGGTTCGCCGCACCCGACATGGGCCGCTACGTCGAGCAGCTGCCGCTGGGGAACCCGGCGCAGATGAAAGACCTCTACGAGCTGAGCTTCGACGAGATCCTCGATGTGCTCGCCGCACTCGGCGACGCGCTGGACTTCGAGTCGAACGCCCACCTGCAGGAGGCCTACGAGGCCTCGCTGGTGGCCAACGTGCTGCCCGCGGAAATGATGAAGAACAGCTATCGCGTGCTGCGGCCACTGTTTTCCCGGGACAATGTCACCGAAATCGCCGACAGCCAGGTCGGGCTGGATTACCTCAACGGATGGGTCCCGCACACGCTGCGCGACGGCCGCGAGCTCCGGGTGCGCGCCTTCGGGTCACGAGTGCTGCACATCCCGGCGGGCAACGGCGGCCTGGTTTCGGCGGTGACGATCCTGCGGTCGGTGATCACCCGCTCGGACGTGATCATCAAGGCGCCCTCCAACGATCCCCTCACCGCGATCGCGATCGCCCGCACGCTTGCCGACGTCGCGCCGAACCATCCGATCACCAAGCATCTGGCGGTCGGGTATTGGAAGGGCGGCGACCTGAGCGTCGAAGAGACCCTCTACCAGCCCCACCACATCGAAAAGATCGTCTCCTGGGGCGGTTTGGCGTCGGTCAAACACGTGACCCGCTACATCCAGCCCGGTCTGGAGCTCATCGCGCTGGACCCCAAGCGCAGCGCGACCATCATCGGTGCGGAGGCGTTCGCCGACGAATCCACGATGCGCGAGGTGGCCCGCCGCGCCGCCACGGACATCGGCGTGGCCAACCAGGAAGGCTGCGCCAACGCGCGGGTCATCTACGTGCTCAGCGGAACCGACGCCGAGGGGCTGGCCAACGCCAACCGGCTCGGCGAAATGATCTACCGTGAGCTGGTGTCGCTGCCCGCCGTCGTCAGCACCGCGCCGCGCTACCCCAACCGCGAGCTGCTCGACCACGTCGAGGCCTCCCGGATGGCCGACGACTTCTACCGCGTCATCGGCGGCGAACATCGCGAGGGCGCGATCGTCGTCTCGCAATTCGATGAGCCAGTGGACTATTCGCCGATGTTGTCCGGGCGGATCGCCAACATCGTGCCCGTCGACAGCATCGACAAGGTGACCGCCGCGGTCAACGCCTACACCCAGACGATCGGCATCTACCCCGAATCCCTCAAGCGCCAGCTACGAAACACGTTGCCGCTCTTCGGTGCCCAACGGATGACCAGCCTGGGCTACGCATGCAACGTCGCGGTCGCCGCGCCGCAGGACGCCATCGAGCCGATCCGGCGGATGTGCAAATGGGTTGTCGACGAGGAATGCGACCCGGACGTGGTGGTGCCCCTCTGGCAGCTCGCACGGGCATGACCGAGCACCGCAGCGCACGGCAGGTCGTCGACGGAATCGACCTGTCCGGCAAGGCATGCGTGATCACGGGTGCCTCGTCCGGACTGGGCCGCGAATCGGCGCGGGCACTGGCCACCGCGGGCGCGCACGTCGTCTTGGCCGCCCGCAATCACGATGCCTTGGCCGAGACCGCCGAGTGGATCGGCACCGAGGTGCCGGGCGCCCGGGCCTCGACGGTCCCCCTCGACCTCACCGCGCTTTCCAGCGTTCGCGCGGCGGCGGCGGCGATCCGCAACATCGCGCCGGTGATTCATGTCCTGATGAACAACGCCGGCGTCATGTTCACCCCGTTCGGCCGCACCCGCAACGGGTTCGAAACTCAAATCGGGACAAATCATTTCGGCCACTTCGAACTCACCCGACTGCTGGTCCCCCAGCTCGCCGCCGCCGGGGGCGCCCGGGTGGTCAACCTCTCCTCGGGCGGCCACGTGATGGGTGACGTCGACTTCGACGACCCCAACTGGCACAACCGCGAATACGACAAGTTCGCCGCCTACGGCGCGTCCAAGACGGCGAACATCCTGCACGCCTGTGAAGCCGACCGACGCCTGCGCGACCTGGGGATCCGGGCCTATGCCGTCCATCCCGGCACCGTCGCCACGTCGCTGGCGCGGTACATGTCCCGTTCGGATTTCTCCCAATTGCGCAAATACGCCGCCGCCAGCGGCGCGGCGCGCGGCGAACCGAGCGACGGCTACCTCGACTTCACCACGCCCGATCACGGTGCGGCCACCCAGGTGTGGGCCGCGGTAAGCCCGGAGCTGACCGACCGGGGCGGGCTCTACCTCGAAGACTGCGGGATCAGCGAAACCGTCGCGCCCTACGCCCGCGACGAGCGGCGCGCCGCACGGCTGTGGGACCTCTCCGAGAAGTTGTGTGCGACATCGTGAGCAGAACCGAACGTCGCAAGCTCGAGGTGCGCGAGAAGATCCTCACCGCCGCCTTCGAACTGTTTTTGCGCCAAGGCCTTTCGGCCACCACTATCGAGGAGATCTGCGAGCGCGCCGACGTGGCCAATCGGACGTTCTTCAACCACTTCGCGACCCGCCAAGACATGATCCGAGCGTTGGCGCACCGGCGGCTGGTCAACCTGCACGACGTCGTCTTCGACCGCGCCGACGAACCCATCCCGGCACGCATCGTCACCGTTTTCGACGAGATCGCCACGGCCCTCGTCGAATCGGGTGACACCTACCGCGAGATGATCGGGGAAATGCTCGCCGCCAGCGGTTATGGCATCCAGCGCGGATTCAACCTGCACGAGACCTTCGTCGAGCTGGTGAAACAGGGCGTCTCCCGCGGCGAGGTCGGTGCGCAGCACGACCCGGAAACGTTGGCCGACATCATCGTTGGCGCGCTCTCGGGCGGCATCCTCAACTGGACGACCGACCGGACGTATTCGCTGACGAGCAACCTGCACAACCTCGGTGTCGCGCTGGCGGAGTTGCTTACCGCAGGCCTGCGCCGGTGACGCTCAGGGCTCCGGCAGCGGCGTCCATTCGGCCGAGACCCGCGAGCCGAACCGCGGCGGCCGGCGATCCAGGAAGGCGGCGACCCCTTCACGGGTGTCGGCGGTGCCCATCACGCGGTGGTGCAGCTGGGTTTCCAGCGACGCGACCTGTCGCGGGGTGTAGTCGTTGATCGCGCTGTCCCACAGCAGCCGCTTGCACAGGGCCGCCGACATCGGCGCCACGTGGACGGCGATGTCGCGGGCCATCTCCAGGGCATGCTCGAGCACCTGGGCGGCGGGCAGCGCCCGGTTCGCGATACCCAGACCCACCGCCTCCGCCCCGGTGAATGTGCGCCCGGTGAGCAGCAATTCGGCGGCCACTCCCAGGGTGCTCAAATGCGCCAGCGTCCAGTGCGACATGCAGTCGGGTATCACCCCCCGGCGGACTTGCACCACACCGTATTTCGCGTCGACGGCGACGATGCGGATGTCGGCTTGCAGCGCAATGGTCAGGCCGATGCCGATGGCGTGGCCGTTCAGCGCGGCGATCACCGGTTTGCGTATTTCGAACGCGGCCGGGTCGATCGGCGATGCCGAGAACGTGCTGTCGTTCCCCGGACTGTCGAACGGAGATATGCTGGCCGAAAAGTCCGCTCCGACACAGAACGAGCGGCCCGCCCCGGTCAGCACGATGGCGCGGATGTCGTCGTCATCGTCGCAGTCCCGGTAGGCCTGGCCCAACAGCGCGCCCATGTCGGCGGTGTAGGCGTTGAGATGTTCGGGTCGATTCAGGGTGAGCACCGCCACACCCGCGTTGACCTTGACCGTGACGTCGGCGCTCATGCATTCACCCCAATAACCTTGTTGTGCAATCTATTCGGAGAGCTGGAACTCCACCATCTCGGCGATCGCGTCCACGGCGTCGCGCAACGCGACCAATCGATCGGCGGCCGACGGCGCCGACAACACGCTGTAGCGGTCGGCCGAACCGATCGGGATGCGAGACGCCAACGCGAACAGGCGATCCCCGGCCGCGACTGTTTCGCTGTGGCCCAGTAACACGTCGCGGCCCGGCAACGCGACGCCGCGGGCTTCCGCGATCCGCTCGAACAACGCCATCACCCGGTCTTCGACATCGAGGAGCTGGTCGGCGGTCACCGGATCCCCTTCCTCGTCGGGCCACAGCCGCACCCTGGCCCGCGGGTAGGGATCGTCGGGCAGCCACTCGGACACCCGAATCCGTTCGCCGGTGCGGCACAGCAGCGCGTATCGGCCCGAACCCTCATCGACGCATTCGGTGATCCTGGACAGGGTGCCGACGTCATATCGGGTATCGCCGCCGCCGACCTCGCGGCCGCCCGCGATCAGCACCACACCGAACGCATCGCCGCTGTCGGTGCAGTGCCGCACCAGTGCACCGTAGCGGGGCTCGAAGATTCGCAGGGGCAGATCTTGGTTGGGCAGCAGCGCCGCCTCCAGTGGGAACATCGCCAGCTCAAGTTCGAGATCCGCCATGACTCCAACCTAGATGTCGAGCTCGGCCACCAGCGCGTCAACGACCGCGCGCAGGTCGCCGTCGTGTTCCTCGGCCACCCGCCGCTGCCGCTGGTATGAGGCACCGATGCGCCAGATGTCGGCCACCGCGGCCAGCTCTTCGGTACAGTTCAGCGACTTCGCCACCGGCTCCAGCCGGGTCAGCAGGTCGGCGAGATCGTCGGTGACCAGCCGCTCGTTGCTGTCGGCGTCCAGGATGATCACCGCGTCAAGGCCATACCGGGCGGCGCGCCACTTGTTTTCCTGGTTATGCCAGGGCGGCATGATCGGCAGCGACTCGTCGGCGTCCAGCCTGCGGTCCAGGTCGACCACCAGGCAATGCGTCAGCGCGACCAGCGCGCCGAGCTCACGCAGGTTGGACACCCCGTCGCAGACCCGAACCTCGAGCGTGCCCAGGTGCGGCGAAGGCCTGATGTCCCAACGGACTTCGTCGGTGTGGTCGATGATGCCGGTCTTCTTCTGGTCGTAGACGAAGCCCTCGAATTCCCGCCAGGTCTGGAACTGGAACGGCAGCCCGGCGGTGGGCAACTGCTGAAACATCATCGCCCGATTGCTGGCGTAGCCGGTGTCCTCACCGGTCCACCACGGCGAGGACGCCGACAGCGCCAGCAGATGGGGGTAGTAGTTGAGCAGCGACGTCATGATCGGCATCACCTTGTTCATCGACGAGATCCCGACGTGCACATGCACCCCCCAGATCAGCATCTGCCGCCCCCACCACTGGGTGCGCTTGATCAGCTCGGCGTAGCGCGGCGCATCGGTGAGCTCCTGAGTGGACCACCGCGCGAAAGGGTGCGTCCCCGCGCAGAACAACTCCATGCCGCGGTCGCGCACGATCCGGCGTGCGGGGCGAAGCGTCTCGCGCAGATCCTCCATCGCCTGCCCGGTGTTATCGCAGATGCCGCTGACCACTTCGACGGTGTTGCGCAGCAACTCCTTGTGCACGCGCGGGTTTTCCCCGATCTCGGCGATGACCGCGGTGGCCTCGTTGCTCAGGTCGCGGGTTTGCGCGTCGACGAGCGCGAACTCCCACTCCACGCCCAGGGTCGGTCGCGGCGAACGGGCGAAATCGATATGAGAGATGGCCCGGTTAGCCGGCACCGATGACACCGCACGCCACCCGCTTGCCGGCGTCACCGGTGCTCATCGTCGTCGCGTCGGGGCCCGGTGTGCCGTTGGTCTGGGTGTAGCGCTCCGGCGGGATGTTGCCGAAGTTGTCGGAACCGGCGTGAATGATGATCGCGGTCTTCTGGCCGGTCATCAGGTCGTCCAGGGCGAAGGCGTCCGTGGTGGTCACCAGCATCCCGGTGCCGTCTTGGTGCACCTGCAGCGAGGTCAGGTCACCACTGGCGGGCTCGATCGAGTGCCCGGGCACTTGAAGGTGCCCGCCGGCGGACAGGAAGTCGCCGGGTGCGCCACCGGTCGGGGCGACCGACTGGGGTTCACACTTGCCCACCTTGTGGATATGCACGCCGTGGAAGCCGGGCGAGAGCATGCCGACGCCGGTCGTCGCGATCGTGACGGTGGCGTAGCCGTTGTTGAATTCGAATTTCGCGGTCGCGACGTCGGTGCCGTCGGGCGCCTTGAGATGGGTGGTCGTGCCGCGCGGCCCGGGCGCCGAACCTGAACCCTCATGGCCCGTCCCCTCATGGCCCGACATTGCCGAGGGGGCGGGCGATCCGGTCCAGACCGACGGCGTGGTACCCGGTGAAGAGGCCGGCGGTTGGTTCACCGAGCACGCGCCCAGCAGCGCTACGCACGCGGCCCCGGACAGTGCGGACATGGTGACGGCAGCGGCTTTGCGGTGACCGGGGAGCATAGGCATAGCCGAAGCCTAGCCTGGCGACGATCCGGCCCGAAACCTATCGAGCGGACCGAAATTGACTTGCCGGAGCTCCCCGTACGACCGTCCGCGCGATCAACCCGTCACCACGACGATGACGCCGGGCGGCTGGTTGCTCAGCGCGGGAATCCGCGGTTCGACGGGGGCGCCCAGTTTCTGTCCCACCGCGTCCGCGGTGGCGTGCTCACCGTCGGCGTCGGTGTAGTACACCGTGGTGGCCGAGATGTCGGACAACGAGAGGTTGCCGACGTCGGTGACCTTGAATCCCGCGGACGTCAGCGCGTCCCGGGTGTGTGCGGCGACGCCCTCTTTCGACGAGATGTTGTAAACGTGTACCTCGGCCTGGTTGGCCTGGGGCCGGGCGCTCGTCGAGGTGGGCGCCGACGTGGTGGCGTTGGTCACACTGGAGACCGGCGACGACGAGTCGTCTTCGGAGTTCCCGGACGAGCCCAGAGCTTGCCATCCCAGCAGCAGGAAAATGACACCCAGGAAAAGCAGCACCATCACCATGGCGCGCAGGGGAAGGCCCGTGGAGTCGGGGACTCGCTCTTTCATCGAGCCCACTGTAGCCAGGAAGGCGCCACAACCCGCAAAGGCACTTCGACCCTCAGGTCACCTCGAAGCCGAGACGCCGCGCCGCGCGCGCCTTCTGGCGGCTGGCGCGCAGCCGTCGCAGCCGCTTCACCAGCATCGGGTCGGCGGCCAGCGCCTCGGGCCGGTCGACAAGCGCGTTGAGCACCTGGTAGTACCGCGTCGCCGACAACGAGAACAGCTCCTTGATGGCTTCTTCCTTGACCCCGGCAAACTTCCACCACTGACGTTCGAATCCCAGGATGTCGTGCTCGCGGCGGGTGAGCCCATCGGCGATTTCAGAGTCGACCCCCGACTGATTTGCCCGCGCCATTGCGCTGTCCATATCGCTTCCCCTGGAACCTTCCGGCGAATACTCGAATTGCTCTAATGACTTGACTTAAATCCGGGCATGTTTCGGCGAATATTGAACCACGCCGCGAACCCTCAAGCTGTCATCAAGACCCGCGAGTCGGGCGATTCGCCTGGATTGCCCGCAACCATCCCCGGCTTCGGGCGCGAGGGCGTGCGGTACCTTAGCCGACCATGGCAGTCGTACCCATTCGCATTGTGGGGGATCCGGTGTTGCACGCCCCGACGACGCCGGTGCCGGTCGGCGCCGACGGTTCGCTGCCGGCGGACCTGGCCGAACTGATCGCCACCCTGTACGCCACCATGGACGCCGCCCACGGGGTGGGCCTGGCCGCCAACCAGATCGGCCACGGGCTGCGGGTGTTCGTCTACGACTGTTCCGAGGACCGCGGATTGACCGACCGGCGCCGCGGCGTGGTCGTCAATCCGGTCCTGGAAACCTCCGAAGTACCCGAGACCATGCCCGACCCGGAGACCGACGACGAGGGTTGCCTGTCGGTTCCCGGCGAGTCGTTCCCCACCGGCCGCGCGAAGTGGGCACGCGTCACCGGGCTCGACGGCGACGGCAACCCGGTCGACATCGAGGGCACCGGCCTGTTCGCGCGGATGCTGCAGCACGAAACCGGGCACCTGGATGGCTTTCTATACCTGGACCGCCTCGTCGGCCGGTACGCCCGAAACGCGAAACGGGCCGTCAAGTCCCATGGGTGGGGCGTTCCCGGCCTGTCGTGGCTGCCGGGCGAGGGGCCGGACCCGTTCGGTCACTGATGGTCTCGTGGCCGGACCTGGGCACCCGTGTGACGGTTCGCTACCGCCGCGCCGCCGGATCGGTCCCGCCGCTGACCGACGCGGTGGGGCACCTGCTGGCGGATCGATCCGCTGGTGCGGGTGCGGACGAAAACGGGCGCGGTGGTCGAGTGCGCGCCCGACGATGTGGTGGCGCTGCGGGTACTGACCGACGCACCCATCCGCACCTCCGACATCCGGGCGCTCGAGCATGCGGCCGCGATGGCCTGGCCGGGCGTCGAACAAACCTGGCTGGACGGCTGGTGGCTGCGCGCTGGGCACGGCGCCGGCCTGTCCGCGAATTCGGCTGTGCCACTGGATATTTCGGCCCATACCGCGACGATCCCCGCGATCGTCGCCTGGTACGACCGGCGCGGCCTGGCGCCGCGGGCTGGCCATCCCCGATCGCCTGTTGGCGCCGCCGCCCGGGCTGGCGGTGCAACGCACCGAACGAGTGCTGGTGCGCGACGCCGCCGAGATGGCCTCAGATGTGGCCAACGCCGAACCCGACCCGTCCCTCGTCCTGTCGGCCCGGCCCGACGACGCCTGGCTGCGGACATACCCGGGCGAGATTCCCGTCGACGTGCTGAGCGCCGTCCGCGACGGCGAGCTGATGTTCGGCGCCCAGCCGGGCGTGGCGGTGGCGCGCGCGGCGGTGACCGACGCACCGGACGGCACCCGGTGGGTGGGCCTTTCGGCGCTGCACGCGGACCGCTCGGCGGGCCCAGCGGGCCCATTGAAATCGGGACTGTGCGAGGCCCTGCTGGCCTGGGGCGCGCGCCGCGGCGCGACCCGGGGCTACCTGGACGTCGGCCCCGGGGACGGCGACGACGCGACCGCGCTCGCCGATGCCCTGGGTTTCCGGCCGCACCATCGCCGCCGATACTTCCGACCGATGGATACCGTTTAGCCATGCCCGACGGCACGATTGATGGCGGCGACCCGCTGGCTTCGCCGCTGCTGCGGCTCGCCACCTGGAACGTCAATTCGATTCGCACCCGCCTGGACCGCGTCGTCGACTGGCTGGCCCGCGCCGACGTCGACGTGCTGGCCATGCAGGAGACCAAGTGTTCCGATAGCCAGTTCCCCAGCCTGCCGTTGTTCGAGCTCGGCTACGAGGTCGCACACGTCGGCTTCAATCAGTGGAATGGCGTGGCGATCGCGTCTCGCGTCGGTCTCGACGACGTGCAGATCGGCTTCGAAGGCCAGCCCAGCTGGAGCAGCAAGCCGGATGTGGCCGCCGCCGCGGAAGCCCGCGCGCTGGGCGCCACCTGCGGCGGCGTCCGCGTGTGGAGCCTCTACGTGCCCAACGGCCGCGCCCTGGGCGATCCGCACTACACCTACAAGCTGGATTGGCTTGCCGCGCTGCGCAATACGGCCGCCGGCTGGCTAGGCGACGATCCCACCGCGCGGATCGCGCTGGTCGGCGACTGGAACATCGCCCCGACCGACGAGGACGTCTGGAGCCCCGAGTTCTTCGCCGGCGCCACGCATGTCTCCGAGCCGGAACGCGAGGCGTTCAAGGCCATTGTCGACGCGCAATTCGCCGATGTGGTAAGGCCGTTCACCCCGGGGCCCGGGGTCTACACCTACTGGGATTACACCCAGCTGCGGTTCCCCAAGAAGCAGGGCATGCGCATCGACTTCATCCTCGCCTCGCCGGCGTTGGCCGACCGGGTGACCGACGCGCAGATCGTCCGCGAGGAACGCAAGGGCAAGGCGCCCAGCGACCACGCGCCGGTGCTGGTCGACGTGCGCGCCGGTTGAGATTTCACCCGCTCTCGTTGTATACGCGTCAGCAACGTGGAAAGATACAAAGGAAATTTCGGTGTTGCTGTTTACTTTGCGTTCAACGGGCATACAGCCGACGTCAACTAGTCGCAGCGAGGGCGATGAGAAATCAGGGAGTCATCATGAGTGTCGTCGGTGGAGCAGCCCGCAACGTGGGTAAAGCGGTGAATCGGGCGGCCGACGCGACCACCGCGACCGCGGGCGCCGTGGGCGGCGCAGCGGTGAGCGGCATCGTCGGCGCCGTAACGGGAGCCGTGGAGGGCATGAAGCGCGGAGTCGGCACCGGCAGTCACTCGACGCCGGCGGCGGCCTTGGCCATCGGCGCGATCGGAGTCGCCGGCCTGGTCGAGTGGCCGGTGCTGTTGGCGGTCGGCGGCGGTGCGCTGTTGTTGCACCGGATGCGTCGCAAGCCCGAACCCCCCGCCAAAGCGAACCTAACGCCGGTGCCTTCGGAGGCGCCGGCCAAGAAAACGGCGCCGCAGAAAACCGCTGCTAAGCCCGCGGCCAAGAAGGCTGCGGGACGTCGGCCGGCTACCACCGAGTTGCGCAGCACCAACTAAGCGCGCGCGGCACGACTGACCAGGACGTTTGAGCAGCCCTTGAGCATTGCCACATCCATCGGGATACCGCTGCGCGCCCTGGTGACGGGGGTCCAGGCGACCGCCGCGCTGGCCACCGCATCGGTAAACACCGCGGTGGGGGCCGCGGGGACGGTCGGGAAGACCGTGGTTTCCGTCGGCGTGACGAGTGTGAACATCGCCACCATTCCGCTGCGCGAAGGCGCCAGGGCGTTATCCGGCGACTTTCCCCGCGAAACGGTCAGCCGGCGCTGTTGGCGGGGCGAGGACCGTGCCTGGGTCGAGGTGCGCGGGCTTGCCGGCAACGCTGAACTCGGACGCGTCGTGCTCGAAGCCGTTGCCGCCCACCCCGGCGTCAGTTCGGCCAGCCTGAACTACCCCTTGTCGCGCGTGGTCGTCACCTTCGGCGATCCGCAAGCGTCGCTGCGCGACCTTTGCCGCATTGTCGGCGCTGCCGAGAAGCGTTGCGCACCAACACAAACCAGCAAAGGCGCGACGCCCCCGACCAGCCTGCCAGGCGATGGGGTGACGCTGGCGATCAGAGCGGCGACCTTGGCCGCCAACGCGGCCGGGCTGAGCGTCGCGCTGGCCGGCCACGCGCTGCGCTTGCCGCGGGCTCCCGGCGCCGTGCAGGCGGTCGTCACGCTGGTGGACTACCAGCCCGCGCTACGCCGTCTGCTCGTGGGCAGCATCGGCGGGCCTGCCACCGACAACGTGCTGACGCTGGCTGCAGTGGCCGCACAAACCATTTCGCTGTCGAGGGCCTCGTTGTCGGTGGGGCTGGCGATGCAGTCGCTGAAAGCCGCCGAATGCCGCGCCGAGGCGCGAGCCTGGCAACGGCACGAACCGGAGCTGGCGCAATACGCCGACCAACCACCTACCCCGCCGGTCTCAAGTCATAGCGGACCGTCCAGACGCGTCGACTACGCTGGTCATTTCGCGCTCATCCAGGCGCTCAGCGCCGGACTGATCGGCGCCGTCACCCGCAACGTAAACATGGTCGCTACCGCGGTCATGGTCACAGCCCCCAAAGCCACCCGGACCACACCCGAGGCATTCGCCGCGACGCTGGGGCGCGGATTGGCCGACCAACACGCGGTATTGCCGCTGCGGCCTGAGGCGCTGCGCAGGTTGCATCTGGTCGACGCGATCGTCATCGACCCACGCGTGCTGTGCACCGACAGCTTGCGGGTGGCGCGCATCCGCGGCGCCGACGAGAACGAGCTGTCCGCCGCGTGGAACCGCGCTCAGCTCCTGCTTGAGAAGGACGGTTTGTCCCCTGGCTGGCATACGGTACCGGCAATATCGTCTAAAGGGCCGAATTCGGTAGCCGAAGCTCTCTTCCTTCCAGCCCATGATCCGTTGGCCTCGGCTGCGGTTTCCGAGGCACACCGCACCGGAGCGGAGCTGGTCTCGCGTCGACGTCGCTTCGCTGGGCGAATTGCGACCGGCGTTTGATGACATCCGATCGCTGGAAAACGAATCCCTCGACGACGCGCTCGCCCGCGCGGTGGCCGACCTGCGCGAGGCGGGCCGATTCGTGGCTGTGCTGTCATCGTCTGGCACACAAGCGCTTTCGTCGGCCGACGTGGCGCTGGGGATAATGGCGCAGCGAGATGGCGGTCCACCACCCTTCAACGCCGATCTCTTGTTGCCCGATCTGGCGGCCGCCTGGCGGGTGCTGCGCGCGCTTCCGGCGGCCCGGACCGCCACGCGCCGCGGTGCCGGGATATCGGCCGGCGCAACGGCTATGGGATCGCTGTTGATGATCCCGGGCGTCCGCGGCCTGGGGACCGGGCCGGTCAACACCGGCGCGGCGGCGGGCCTGCTCTCGGGCTACCTGCTGGCGCGCGGGATCCTGGCGGCAGACCCGCCGCGCCCCGCCGCCATCCACGAGTGGCACGCGATGTCCGTCGAGCAGGTTCGAAAAGCACTGCCCCCGCCCGAACCCGCCGGAGCACCGGCCGAGGGCGCCGAACAGGCCGCCTCGCCCGGGTCCGCGGTCTGGCAGTTGGCCAGGGCCGTTCGCGCCGAGTTGACCGACCCGCTGACCCCCGTGCTTGCGCTGGGCTCGGCGGCCAGCGCGGTGCTCGGTTCGCCCGTCGACGCGGTGTTGGTTTTTTCGGTGTTGAGCGGCAACGCCGTGCTGGCCGCCAGCCAGCGGCTGCGCGCCGAAAACCGCCTGAATCACCTACTGGCTCAGCAGATTCCGCCGGCCAGAAAGGTAGTGACCGATCCGGGCGGGCAGCGGGCGTACACCGACGTCATCGCGGCACAACTGCAGCCCGGCGACGTCATCGAGGTGCGGACGCATGAGGTGGTGCCCGCCGACGCCCGGCTGATCGAGGAGGTCGATGTCGAGGTCGACGAGTCGACGCTCACCGGTGAGTCGCTGTCGGTGGAGAAGCAGGTCACGGCTACGCCGGGCGCCGACCTGGCCGAGCGTCGCTGCATGCTCTACGCCGGCACCACCCTGGTGGCGGGCACCGCGGTCGCCATCGTGACCGCCGTCGGGGCCGACACGCAGGGCCGCCGGGCCGCCGACCTGGTGTCGGGCGACCTGTCGTCCGACATCGGCCTGCAGCATCAGCTCAGCCAGCTCACCAACCGGGCCTTCCCCATCAGCGGGGCCGGCGGTGCGCTGGTCGGCGCGCTCGGGCTGTTGCGTGGCACCGGTTTGCAGCAGGCGGTGGCCAGCGGCATCGCCATCGCCGTCGCCGCGGTCCCGGAGGGGATGCCGTTGGTGGCGACCCTCGCGCAAGCGGCGTCGGCACGACGACTGACGAAGTTCGGCGCGCTGGTTCGTGTTCCGCGTTCGGTGGAGGCGCTTGGCCGCATCGACGTGGTCTGCTTCGACAAGACCGGAACGCTCAGCGAGAACCGCCTGCGGGTGGCCCAGGTCCACCCGGCGCCGGGGTTCACGCGCGAGGAGGTGCTGCGCTGCGCCGCGCACGCCGCCCCGGCGTCCAACGGCGGCCCGCAGGCGCACGCCACCGATGTCGCGATCGTCGAGGCGGCCGCGGAAGTCGAGGCCGCGGGTGCGGCCGGCCGGGCGGAGGCCGCCGCTCACCTTCCCTTCCGCTCCGGACGGTCGTTCTCGGCCTCGGTCACCGGCCACGAGCTGACCGTCAAGGGGGCGCCCGAGGTGGTGCTGACCGCCTGCGAGGACGCCGGCTCGAGCCCGGAGCAAACGGTGGCCGAGCTGGCCGCCGGCGGCTTGCGGGTGATTGCCGTCGCGCAGCGCCGGCTCAGCCCCGAGCAGGCGCACGCGATTCGGCAAAACCCCGACGACATCGCCGAGTTCTGCACGGGCGGGTTGACGCTGGCGGGCTTCCTCGGTCTGTCCGACACCCCGCGCGCGCAAGCCGCCGGCGTGCTCGCGAACCTGCGCTCCCAACAGGTCGACGTGAAGCTGATCACCGGCGATCACCCGATTACCGCCACGGCGATCGCCGCCGAGCTGGGCCTGCCGGTGACCGCCGAGCAGGTGATCAGCGGTTCGCAATGGGACGCCCTGTCGCGCAAGGACCAGGAGCGCGTCGTGGCCGAGCGGGTGATTTTCGCCCGGATGACACCCGAGAACAAGGTCCAGGTCGTTCAGACGCTCGAGGCCGCGGGAGTGCGGTGCGCGATGGTCGGCGACGGCTCCAACGACGCCGCCGCGATCCGGGCCGCCACCGTCGGGATCGGCGTCGTCGCCGGCGGCAGCGACCCGGCCCACATGGCGGCCGACGTGGTGCTGGTCGACGCCCGCATCGAGGGCCTGATCCACGCGATCGAGGAGGGACGCCAACTCTGGCAGCGGGTGCAGGCGGCGGTGTCCGTGCTGCTCGGCGGCAACACCGGCGAGGTGCTGTTCGCCATCATCGGTGCCGCGATCACCGGGACGTCGCCGCTGAACACCCGCCAGCTACTGCTGGTGAACATGCTGACCGACGCGCTGCCGGCCGCGGCCCTCGCGGTCAGCAAACCCAGCGGTCCCGCCAACGGGGGTCTACGCGGCCCGGATCAGCCCGCGCTGTGGCGCGCCGTCGCTGTCCGCGGCGTCACCACCGCCGCCGCGGCCACGGCGGCGTGGACGATGGCCAGCGTCACCGGGCTTCCCCAACGCGCCTCGACGGTCGCCCTAGTCGCACTGGTGGGCGCCGAATTGGGTCAAACGCTGCTGGATTCGCGCGCCCCGCTGGTCGTGCTCACCACGGTCGGCTCGCTGGCCACGATGGGGACCTTGATCAGCATCCCGGTGGTCAGCCAACTGCTCGGCTGCACTCCGCTCGATCCTCTTGGCTGGGCGCAGGCTCTGGGAACCGCTGCGGCTGCGACGGTCGCGCTAGCGGTTCTGAACGGTATTTTGGAAAATTGGGGCACGCCGGACACGGAGCCAGCACAGCCGAATACGCCCGAGACGAACGATCAGGAGCCCGATCGCTCTGGACGATCTCCACAATCCCGGCGCGCCACAACAGCGCATAAATCTGCCTCAGGGGCACTGCCAGCGCCCAAGCGACCGACGAAGTCAGCGGATCGGCCAGGGCGTCGGACGTCGACATACTTGAGACGGTGACCACACCATCGGGCTCACCGGCAAATGCTTCGTTACTGAAAGGCGAATGATGGAGGAAAAGAAGACACGCGGGAAGATCTCCCAGCGTGATGCCGTGCAGAAGATCCGCGAAGGCGAATCCTTCATCGTGAACCTGCCCCTGCTGGGCAAGACCGAGATACCGCGGCCGGAGCAACTCGCCTACTACGGCGGCCTGGCCGCCCTCGCCGCGCTGGAACTCATCGACTGGCCGGTGGCCGTCGTGATCGCCGCCGGACACTTGCTGGCGAGCAACCACCACAACAAGCTCCTCGAAGAACTCGGCGAGGCGATCGAAGAGGCGTAGTCGCCGCTACCGGCCGGATTCGGCCGAGATGCGCTCGTGGGCCGTCAGCAACAGGTGGTCGAACTGGCTTTGGATGGCGGCCGACATGGGCGGCAGGGTGGCGACGTCGCGAATCAGTTGCTTCGCCAGGGCGCGCAGCTTGGTGTTCGTCTCCTGCGAGCGCCACTGCAGCAACCGGAACGCCTGCTCGGCGCTGACCCGGTAGATGGTCATCAGAACACCCTTGGCCTGCTCGATCGCCGCCCGGTTGTCAAACAGATCCGGGAGCGCCTCGTCCAGGATCTCCTGCCGGGTCTCATCGAAGGTTTCGGTGAGATCGATGTAGTAGCCCGCGGTTCCGACCACCTCGTGCGCCTCGTCCAACATCCGGTCGGCCACCACGATTGCGTCGTGCACCGTCCCGCTCGTGTCGATGAACCGGTGCCGGCTGGAGAACGACTCCCCCGAGTTCAAGGCGTACCTGAGCAGATCCTGGACGTGCTCGCGATCTTCGGGATGCTTGTGCGACAACAGCAGTTTCGTGGTCGGCGCCACGGATCCGGGCTCGTAACCGTGCATCCGCGCGACCTCGTCGGACCACTCCCACCGTTCGCCCGCGAACCAGAACCGAAAGCCGCCGACATTCAAATATTGAGAGGCGTGAGCCGGATCGATCGCCTCGCTATCTTTCCCCTGCGGTGTCACTGCGTCCGATTGTTGCACGTCAACATCATCGCACTAGGCGGATTCACCGGCCAAGGACCCAGGCGGTCCGCGGTGGGGGTAACGTCGCGTGAGATTGACCCAACACAATAAGACGCGGGAGCGCACGCCGAGTGTGCTGAGAGGACGGCTTGGGGCCGTCGACCGTACGAACCTGACCGGGTAATGCCGGCGTAGGGAGATGAAAAATGACCGCAATTGTCGAACCGTCGGTGACCACCGGACCCATCTGGGGCAGCAGCAAGGCCTACCGCGAGATAGCGGATCCCGGGGGCTTGGCCAGTCTGCAAGTGCCGTTCCGGCGGGTGAACCTGTCCACCGGTGACCATTTCGACCTCTACGACACCTCGGGGCCCTACACCGACCCGGACGCGGTGATCGACCTGACGGCCGGGCTGCCGCCGCGGCCCGGTGTGGTGCGCGACCGCGGCACCCAGCTGCAGCGGGCCCGCGCCGGCGAGATCACCGCGGAGATGGCGTTCATCGCCGCCCGCGAGGGCATGCCGGCCGAGTTGGTGCGCGACGAGGTCGCCCGCGGCCGCGCGGTCATCCCGGCCAACCACAACCATCCCGAGATCGAGCCGATGGTCATCGGCAAGGCGTTCGCGACCAAGGTCAACGCGAACATCGGCAACTCGGCGGTCACGTCGTCGATCGCCGAGGAGGTCGACAAGATGGTGTGGGCCACCCGGTGGGGCGCCGACACCATCATGGACCTGTCCACCGGCAAGAACATCCACGAAACCCGCGAGTGGATCCTGCGCAACTCCCCGGTGCCGGTCGGCACGGTGCCGATCTACCAGGCGCTGGAAAAGGTCAAGGGCGACCCCACCGAGCTGACGTGGGAGATCTACCGCGAGACGGTGCTCGAGCAGTGCGAGCAGGGCGTGGACTACATGACGGTGCACGCCGGCGTGCTGCTGCGGTATGTGCCGCTGACCGCCAAGCGGGTCACCGGCATCGTCTCCCGCGGCGGGTCGATCATGGCGGCCTGGTGCCTGGCACATCACCGGGAGTCGTTCCTGTACACCAACTTTGAAGAGCTTTGCGACATCCTGGCCCGCTACGACGTCACCTTCTCACTGGGCGACGGGCTGCGGCCCGGCTCGATCGCCGACGCCAACGATGCCGCGCAGTTCGCCGAGCTGCGCACCCTGGGTGAGCTGACCAAGATCGCGAAAGCCCATGGGGTGCAGGTGATGATCGAGGGCCCGGGCCACGTCCCGATGCACAAGATCGTCGAGAACGTGCGGCTGGAAGAGGAGCTGTGCGAGGAGGCCCCGTTCTACACGCTGGGCCCGCTGGCCACCGACATCGCACCGGCCTACGACCACATCACCTCGGCGATCGGCGCGGCCATCATCGCCCAGGCCGGTACCGCGATGCTGTGCTACGTCACCCCGAAGGAGCACCTCGGGCTGCCGGATCGCAAGGACGTCAAGGACGGGGTGATCGCCTACAAGATCGCCGCGCACGCAGGCGATCTGGCCAAGGGCCATCCCCACGCGCAGGAGCGCGATAACGCGTTGAGCACGGCGCGGTTCGAATTCCGCTGGAACGACCAGTTCGCCCTGTCCCTGGACCCCGACACCGCGCGGGAATACCACGACGAGACGCTGCCGGCCGAGCCCGCGAAGACCGCGCACTTCTGCTCGATGTGTGGGCCCAAGTTCTGCTCGATGCGGATCACCCAGGATGTCCGCGACTATGCCGCCAAACACGGCCTGGAAACCGAAGAGGACGTCGAAGCCATGCTGGCCAGCGGCATGGCCGAAAAGTCGCGCGAGTTTGCCGAGCACGGCAACCGGGTGTACCTACCGATCACCCAGTGAACTACCTGCCCCTGCCGCCGCCGGGCTCCACCCCGCTGCGGGTGCTGTCCATCGCCGGATCGGATTCCGGAGGCGGTGCCGGCATCCAGGCCGATATGCGCACCATCGCCCTGCTCGGTCTGCATGCGTGCATCGCGGTGACCGCGGTGACAGTGCAGAACACGTTGGGGGTCAAGGGCTTTCACGAGATTCCCGGCGATATCGTCGCCCGCCAGATCGAAGCCGTGGTCACCGATATCGGCATCCAGGCCGCCAAGACCGGGATGCTGGCGTCGTCGGCCATCATCGGCACGGTGGCCGACACCTGGCGCCGCCTCGAGTTGGCGGTGCCGCTGGTCGTCGACCCGGTGTGCGCGTCCATGCACGGAGACCCGCTGCTGGCGCCGGAGGCCCTGGATTCGCTTCGCGATCAACTGTTTCCGTTGGCCACGCTGGTGACCCCGAACCTCGACGAGGTGCGGCTACTGGTCGACATCGAGGTGGTGGACGCGACGACGCAGCGGGCCGCGGCCAAGGCACTGCATGCGCTGGGCCCGCAGTGGGCGCTGGTCAAGGGCGGACACCTGCGGTCCTCGCAGCGCAGCTGCGACTTGCTTTATGACGGTGCCGACTGCTACGAATTCGACGCGGAGCGCCTGGATACCGGTAACGACCACGGCGGCGGCGACACGCTCGCGGCCGCCGTCGCGTGCGGGCTGGCGCACGGATTCACCGTGCCGGACGCGGTCGAGTTCGGGAAGCGCTGGGTAACCGAATGCCTGCGCGCCGCCTACCCGCTGGGTGGCGGGCATGGTCCGGTCTCTCCACTTTTCCGGCTGTCATGATTGCCCGCCTCTCCCCCGCAAGCGGGTGGTGCCCCCACCTCGGCCCGTTCCGGACCGCATCGTCAGCGGGCGCATGAACCTCGATCAGATCGCCGGTGTCGCACATCAGCCGGACGGACCGCCCACGGGGGTGGTGGTGCTCACCCACGGCGCTGGCGGCAATCGGGAATCCCCGATGCTGCAACAGGTTTGCCAGGAGTGGGCGAAGCGCGGCTGGCTGGCGGTGCGGTACGACCTGCCCTACCGGCGGCGCCGGCCCACCGGTCCGCCGTCCGGCTCCGCGGCGACCGATCGCGCGGGGATCGTCGAAGCGATCGCGTTGTGCCGCAGCCTTGCCGGGGGTCCACTGATCGCCGGCGGGCATTCCTACGGCGGCCGGCAGACGTCGATGATGGTCGCCGCCGGCTCGGCGCTCCCGACAAAGGTAGCCGTGCTGACGTTGTTTTCCTATCCGGTCCATCCGCCGGGTAAGCCCGAGCGTGCCCGCACCGAGCACCTGCCCGACATCACCGTGCCGACCGTGTTCACCCACGGAACGTCGGATCCGTTCGGCACGCCCGCCGAGTTGCGCGACGCCGCCGCGCTCGTCACCGGAACGACCGCGGTCGTCGAGATCGCCGGCGCCCGACACGATTTGCGATCGAAAACCGTGAACGTGGCCGCGCTGTCGGTCGATGCGGCGCTGCAGCTGCTCGGCAGAGCCTAACCGGAATTAGCCAGTTGAAACTGGACAGTTTGAACTGATTAGTCTAGAGTTGCGGTGGTGGACGGAATCAGTGAGTCCGCCGCAGCGGCGGCCCGCGACCTGCGGGTGGTCTTCAGCCGGCTGCGACGTCAGTTGCGGGGTCTTGCGATCGATGGCGATCTGACACCGTCACAGACGGCGGTGCTCACCCGGCTCTGGAAAGAGGGAGCCGCATCGGCCGGCGTGCTGGCCGGTGCCGAGCGCGTCCGTCCACAATCGATGGCCACGATTGTGGCCGCCCTCGAGCAGCGCGGGCTCGTCGAACGCACGCCCGACCCCGAAGATGGCCGGCGCCAAGTGGTTTCGCTGACCAAGACGGGTCGGCAACGTGCCGAGAGCGACCGTCAGGTGCGCGAAGAATGGCTGGCACGCGCCATCCATGACCGCTATTCCGAACGGGAGCGTCGCACCATCCTGGACGCGTTGGCCCTGCTCGAGCGATTGGATGATTGACGACGCGAAAGAACGGAGTTCACAATGGAATTCGGAGTTCATTACATCGATTTTCTCCCCGGGGATCCGGCGCGGCTGGGGCCGACCATGGCCGACGCGGCCAAAGCCGCCGAGCAGGGCGGCGCGACGCTGTTCACCCTGGCCGACCACTTCTTCCAGATGGAGAACCTGGGACGGGCGCAGGATCCGTTCCTGGAGTGCTACACGTCGCTGGGCTTTCTGGCGGGGCAAACGTCCACGATCGAGCTGAGCGTGCTGGTCAACGGTGTCACCTATCGCTACCCCGGCGTGCTGGCCAAAGCGATCACCACTTTGGACGTGCTGTCGCAAGGCCGGTCGATGCTGGGGCTGGGCGCCGCGTGGTACGACCGCGAACACGCCGCCCTCGGCATTCCGTACCCGCCGCTGAGCGAGCGCTTCGAGATGCTCGAGGAGACGCTGCAGATCTGCCAGCAGATGTGGAGCGACAATGACGGGCCCTACCACGGCAAGCACTATCAGCTGGGCGAGACAATCTGTGAGCCGCAACCGATTCGGCGCCCGCCGATCCTGATCGGCGGCGACGGCGAGAAGAAGACCCTACGCATCGTGGCGCAGTACGCCGACATCTGGAACAGCACGGCGACGGAAGCCGACGAACTCGAGCACAAGATCGACGTGCTGAACCGCCACTGTTCGGCGGTGGGCCGCGACCCCGGCGACATCCGCAAGACCGCCGGCGGCCTGTTGGCGCACGACCCGTTCACCCACACCGACGAGTACCTCAAGACCGTGCAACGCTACGCCGAGCTTGGCATCGAGATGATCAACATCGGTCCGCTGCCCGCAAACCCCGACCCCGTCGGCTTCATCCGGCGGTTCGGCGATGAACTGGCGCCCAAGCTGGCTGCGATCGGCTGAGGCTGACCCCGGTCACTGGGGATAGCGCGAGTAGCACGCGTCCATGTTGCCCGTCACGCCCCCACGGAATGCGGCAATCCGGGTGAAGCCGGCCGGCACGCTGTTGCCGTCCGCGTCGCTGGCGACGATGTGGTTGGTGAGCAGGCCGGAAACGGCTTTGTCGAGATCACCGGCGCTGAGCACGAGCTGATTCCCGGACGGCAGTTCGATGGGCTCCGCCATCTTGCGGTGCACAACACCGGTCAGGCAGGCGGTCCGCAGCGCGGTGTACGGGCTCTGCATCGGCAGGCCGCGTTCATGCTGCACCGCCAGCGTGTATCTCGACATCACGATCGAGAGCGCGGTGTCGTCACCTTGCGGCAGCCTGTAGTCCTTGGTGTCGGCGACCTTCCCCATCGCGGCCAGGGCCTGCAGGTCAACGACGATGGTGTTGCTGGCCGGGCAGTAGGACGCCGGCGGGAGCGACTTCGCATCGGAACAATCGGCCGGCTGGTAGGACAAGGCCGGCGGTTGTTTCGGGGAGAAGATCTTTCCCAGCAACTCCATCAGCGTCGACAGGGTGTCCTTGTTGATCGGGACTTCGCCGGTCTCCGGGGCCCCGCTCTGATCGACCCGCAAGGCCGTCGGCAGGTCGCCGCGGCGCAGCTCGATTTCGCTGACATTGATTGCCGCGCAGGCCTGGGCGCCCGTGATGAAACCCATCTGGAAGGCGCTGATCCGATCGAGGGCCGACCCATGTTCGTCGTCGTTTTGGGTGTCGGCGTCCAGGATGGGGTCGCGGGTGGTGATGAGTCCGGCAAGCACATGGTCGAGGCCCTCAGTGGTGCTCAGCGTGAACCGCGGCGACTTGCCGTCGGCCACCCAATACAGATAGACGCCCGCGAAGCAGTCAGCCTGCTGCTCGCGAACGATGGTGGGGTCTTTCTTGGTCACCAGCTTTGCCATCTGCTGCAGGGCGTGGCCGAACTCGTGCGCTAACACGGCGGTAACGGCCATGTCGCCGAAATACCGCTGCGCGACGGGCATGAAGACCCCGCGATCCCAGGCGATCAGGTTGCAGCGCGACGTGAAGAATGCGTTGACGAGCTTGTAGGTTACGTTGCGGCAAACGACCGGACCGTTGGGATCGCTCGAGTCGTAGGACACCAGCTTGCCGACCGGAAGGAAATCTCCCGGCAGCGACTGGCTGTACACGGACTTCCAGTAGTCCTCGATGTCGGTGACCGATTGCAACGACAACTTGTCGATCTGCCCGTTGTCGGTGTTGACCACCGCGCCGTTCGGGCTGGGTGCGTTCGGGCGGATCCCGCTGGCAACGTTGTTCGCGGGCAGACCCCCCACCCGGAACGGGTCGTTGAGCATCGACAAGCTCCGGCCGTCGACGAACGTGGTGCAGCCCGCCACCACGAGTGCCACCGCCGCACAAGAGATTGCCGCCCGCAGCGCCGTGATCGCCCCGCACGATCGAACAGCGGCCGGCTGACGCCGACCGCGCCCGCGGTTATTCATGACAACCTCATCCCGACCGGCCTGCGCACTGCATCAAAGGCACCTCATTCTAGATCCGTTGGTCGACGGGCGCGGCATAAACGAGAGGTCCAGCAAACTTGCTCACCGACGGGCTCACGCGCATCACCCGGCCCTACGGCACCCGCGCACGATGGCGCTTGTCGTGCGGCGGGACGCCGTTGATGCCCCCGATCGACTCCGCGTAGCTGCCCACCGCGTACGCGACGCCAGACCCCATGACCGCCAAAGCTTCCCGGTTGACGTTGTCGAGTGTGTCGCGGGGGCTCTGGTAATTGGGGTCGAACGGGACACCGGCCTGACCGCCCCATAGGCGTGCCTGCACAGTGGTTTTCGTCTGCGAAGCGCCGGTGGTCACACCGCCGATCGGCACTCCTGCGACCATGAAGGGGTGGTAGTCGGCCCGGGTGGTCAACGGCATGTCCGCGGGCCGCTTGCCGGCCAGGTACAGATAGCCGGCCAGGGTGCGCTCGATGCCGGCCGACCCTTCGGGCACATCGCCGGACGCCACCCCCGCCCCGGGCGGGCCGGACTGATCGCCGTCGTCGGTGAAGAAGCCGGCGTTGGGTGAACCCAGCACGGCGCAGTTCAGGTAGAGCGCGACGTCGTTGAGTTGATCGCGATCCATGCCGAACACGTAGTCCATGACGCCGCCCAGGCCGTCTTGCGCGGCGCCCCAGAACACGAACCGCACCGCGTTGTTCACCGGGGCCAGCGGGCCCAGCTGCAGCGCCGTTTCCAGCACCGCGGCCACCCCGGACCCATTGTCGTTGAGCCCCGGGCTGCCACGCGGGCTGTCGAGATGCGCGCCGACCATGATCACCTCATGCGTCGAGCCGGTCTTGGTTTGCGCCAGCACGTTTCGCGAGGTGATCTTGATGTTCTGAGCGTCCAGCACCAGGCGGATCGGCGCGGTATTGCGCGCCAGCGCTGCGGCACCGTAGGCACCGACGACGGCGACCGGAGCGGTCAGCTGCTTGAAGTAACCGGGGCTGAACAGCGTGCGCGGCGCTCCCTGCCCGGCCGGCGCGCTGAGGACGATCAGCGCCACGGCCCCCTTGGCCAGCGCGCTGTTCTGCTTGTCGACCACCGAGCAGGCGGTGTCGTCGACGACGGCGATCGCGCCCTTGGGTACCACGGCCGGGTAGTCGGTGGCTGCGCAGCCCGACGGTTGGGTCGGACGCACGGGCTGTCCGGTCAGGCCGCCGGGCGGCGTCTGGACCAGCAGCGAGGCCTGGTCAATCTGATAGCTGCGGCCGGCGACGGTGAGCGCCGGATTGCCCGGCGACACCGCGAACAGCCGGTCGAACTGCGGTGTCGCTACGTCAAAACCTCTGCCGCGCAACGTCTTCGCCACATAATCGACGCTCGCGTCGTAGCCCGGTGTTCCTTCCGCGCGGTTTCCCTTGTTGGCGTTGGCGATATCTTGCAGGGCGCGCAGGTGGGTGAACATCGAGTCGGCGGTCACCTTGGTGGCCAGTCCGCGACCCAGATCCGGTGCCGCGGCCGGCGGCCCCGGCCGCGGCGCGGAACACCCCGCCACCAGCCCGGCCAGCAACAGGGCCGCACCCAGCCGACGGATCATGGCCCCGCTCACGGCTTGGTGAGCACGTGGCGCGTGCGGTCCGCCATCACCGGAACCCCGTTTCGGCCGCCGAGGTCCTGTGCGTACAGGGCCACCGCGTAGGCAACGCCGCCGCCGTTGATGCCCAGCGAGGTGCGGTCGATGTGGTCCAGGGTGTCGGTCTTTTGGTGATAATTCGGGTCGAACGGCTCGTTGGCAGTCCCGCCCCACAGCTTGGCCTGCTCGTCGGACTTCTTGTCCTCCGCGCCGGAGAACAACCCGCCCGCGGGGATGCCCGCCAGGGTGAAACCGTCGTAGTCGGAGCGGCCGTCGAACGCGGTGTCCCGCGCGGTCTTGCCGGCCGAGTTCAGGTAGGCGACCAGCGTGCGCTCGATGCCGGCCGAGCCCTCCGGTACCACCGGCTGGCCGCGAACGTCACGCGGCAGCGATTGGTCTCCGTCATAGGTGAAGTAGCCGGGATTGGGCGATGCGAGCATGTCGAAATTGAGGTAGAGCGCAATATTTTTGAGCCCGTCGAGGTTCAGTGACTCGACGTAATTTCGCGACCCGATGAGTCCGAGTTCCTCCGCACCCCAGAAGCCGACCCGTACCGCGTTGTGCACTTGCGGCGAATTTCCCAGCTGCACAGCGGTTTCCAGAACGGCGGCCACCCCCGACCCGTCATCGTTGATGCCGGGCCCCGCGGGCACGCTGTCCAGGTGGGCGCCGGCCATCACGACGTCCATGGACGATCCCGTCTTGGTCTGCGCGATGACGTTGCGGGCCTTGAAGCTCTGGACGCTCGCGTTGAGCTTGATGGTGGTGGGCCCCGGCTGGGTGCGCAGCTGCACCCCGACCGACTTGGCCACGCTCACCACCGGAATCTTCACCTCGGTGCTTTCTCCCAGGGTGCCACCCATCTGCTCCTCGTCGACGTTGTCGGCGACGATCATCGCCACGGCCCCGCGCTGCGCCGCGGCATCCTCCTTCTGAGCGAACGGGCAGGTGCCGCGGTCCACCAGCACCACCGCGCCCTGCACCGGCAGGTGGTCGTAGTCGGTGGGCTTGCAGCCCGAGCCGTCGCCGGCGGGCGCGGCCACCAGCGGCCCGCTCACCCCATCCGGCGGGGTGCCGAGACTGAAATCCAGCGCATGCGCCTCGACGCCCTTGCCGCCGACGGTCACCGCCGGCTTGTCGGAGTGAAACACCCGGGCCGAAAACTCCGGCGTCTGCACGTCGAAACCGCTGTCGCGCAACGTGTTGGCCACATAGTCGACGGTGGCATCATATCCCGGGGTGCCCACCGCGCGGGTGCCGCCGTTGGCGTTGGCGATGTCCTGAAGTTTCGACAGGCGCGCCATCATCGCGTCGGTCGTGACCTTGGTTTGCAGCGCGGTGGCGAACTCGGCGGCGGCGGCGGTGCCGGTCGCCTGCTGATACTTATCCGAACAGTGCGCGCAACCGGTCAACGAGGCGGCCAGGGCAACCACGGTCAGCAGCACCGGGAGCGTTCGTGATTTGTTCCCCATCGCGCCCAACGTTAGACCGCTGACGGATCGGGCCCCTTTCACCGTCAGACATGCAGTGCGGTGAATGGCGCAATGGGGATGTTGCGCACCACAAACCAGGCGCTCACCAAAGCCAGCGTCACCACCGCAGACCAGCGATGGTGTTGCCAGCTTCGGATTCGTCTGCCCACCACGCGGCCATAGGTCCAGGCCAGGTACGCCCACACCAGCAGCCCGATCGCCACCAGACCCAGAGCGTTGAACCCGACCGCGGCCGCGACGTTGCCGTGCATCAGCGAGTACAGCATCCGCGCGGTGCCGCACCCGGGACAGTCGATGCCCAACAAAGCCTTGGTGGGGCATACCGGGAGCAGACCACCCGGAGTGGTCGGATCACCTATCCAGACGGCCGCGCAGACGCACGCCGCCGACGTGGCGACCACCAATGGCGTGCCCAGAGCAAGCGGCATCGAGATTTGGCGCGTTACCACGAGCGGCCTGGCTCAAAACCCTACAAACAGCATCGACGCATCGGTGCCCTTGTTCATGCTCATCACGTTGAACGTAATGACGATGGCGTTGACGATTAAGCCGACGACGACCGACCAGATTATCCACTTCCTGGCACTGTCGGCGGCGGCCTGCGCGTCAGCGTATCGGCCCTGTGCCCACAACCCGTTGACCTGGCTGGACTTCACGATTGCCACGATCCCGAAGGGGATACAGCAGAAGATCGTCACCAAGATCGACCACACCAGGTTGCTGTTCGGCGCCTGCCCGGCGGGCGGTTGCGGCGGATAACCGGGCGGGGGAGGCGGGGGAGGCGGCTGAGCTGTCATTCCATTCTCCAGTCCAAAGCAGTTAGCTGGCGTGAAACGGTGCTTACCATACCCGAGAGGCGGCCCGACGGCAGCACCTGGGCAAAAATCGTTGGTGAGACAGTTGCCGCCCGCTTCCCGGCGATGACATGACGGCGGCGGACTGGGCGAAATTCGCCCGCTGCGACAAGGGCCGGCGTTGGCCCCAAAATGCCTAGGGTTCTTCAACATTTCGCGTGAATACGGCGAAAATGACGCCCCGACAGACAATTTCCTTCCGGCGGCGGATAGACTCCATTATGATGTCGCGTCTTAGCAACGCCCTGCGAGCCACGGCGATCGTGGGCGGTTTCGCTTTCGCGGGTACCGCGACGGTGGCCGCCGACCCCAGCAAAGGCAGTGCGGGAGATATCAACACGCTGGCCGCCTCGCTATCGAAGGGCTACGGCCTCAACAACTGCACCACCGAGGCCATTGCCAATAACCAACTGGCCGTTCTCAGTTGCGGACAAAACCCCGACCCCAGCGGACCCGTGCTGGCCAAGTACTACCTCTTCGGCAACAACGACGCGATGAACACCTTTTTCGCTGCCCAAATCAAAGAGGACGTTCTGACACCGTGCGGGAACAGCAGCACCCAATCGCCGTCCCCCTGGCACCAGGGCGGCAGCGCCACCAACAAGGCCGGACAGATGGCCTGCGGGACCTACCAAAATGCCGCCGAGATCGTGTGGACCAATGACGCCAAGAAGGTGATGGGCTACCTCCGTGCGCCCAACGGCGATGCCCACTCGCTCTATCAGTGGTGGGAGGCGAACGGCTGACCTTCGCGGGTGGCCGCGACGCGTTTCGCCACGATCACAGTTGGGCCACAACAAGTTCGGCCACCGCGCGCATCCCGGCGGCGTTGGGGTGCAGCGGTGCCGGCCGGCCCGGCAGCGGCACACCGGGTCCCGTCGTCCACGGCTCGGCCGACCACGCGTGGTGGTGCCGGCTGGCCGCGGCGGCGCCGACGACCTCGCAGCCGGTTGCCGCCGCCGCATCGGCGGTGAGCCGTTCCAGGGTGCCGGCCACATGGCGGCCCAGGTCGGCATCGGCTTCCGAAAGCGGCGGGGCCGCCGCGCCCGCGGGCGGCAGCACCGTCAGGTAATCGACGAAGAACACCCGGGCGCCCGGCGTGCGCTCGCGCAGCGCACGCCCCACCGCACACAACGAATCGAACACCTCGGTCAGCGCCCGATCACGGGTGTCACGGTCCAGCAGTTCACGGATTCTGGGCCCGAACACCGGCAGGCGCCGCGTGGCCGGCGGCAGTGAGGCGGCCATCAGCAGCGGGATGTAACCGACGTCGTTGCCTGCGATGGTGACGGTGACCACGGCCTCCGAGCCGTCCAGCGCCGCGATCTGCGGCGGCACGCCGCGTTGGCGATCGGCGAGCACGTGCGCGGTGGTCGCGCCGGAAAAGGTCACATCAACGAGTCCGAGGTTGCATTGTTCGGCGACCAGATGCGGGTAGTTGCGGGCCGACCGGCCCGAAAACCACGGTGCGCCGGCGGCGCGGGGCCGGATACCAGGACCGGCCGCCATCGAACTCCCCAGCGCGACATAGCGTTTCATCGCTCAAGCTCAATGGCCCGCTCCTCAGCCGGACGGTTCCCGTCCCGCATCGTCGCCGGGCGCGGGCTCGACGCCTGCGCCCAGAACCGCTTGGGGATCCGCCCGGCGCGCCGCGCCAGATAGCCGGCGGTGACGGCGCCGGCCATCGCGGCGGCCATGGCCGGCGGATCGGCGGCCCGGGTCACCGCGCTCGCCAACAGCACGGCGTCGCAACCCAACTCCATTGCCAGCGCGGCGTCGCTGGCGGTGCCGATGCCGGCGTCGAGCACGACCGGGACGCCGGCCCTCGCGACGATCATCTCGATGTTGTGCGGGTTGGTGATGCCAAGACCGGTACCGATCGGCGAGCCCAGCGGCATGACCGCCGCGCACCCGGTGTCCTCCAGCCGGCGCGCCAGGGCCGGGTCGTCGTTCGTATAGGGCAGAACGACGAAGCCATCGTCGACCAATTGTTCTGCCGCCCGGACCAATTCGATCCCGTCGGGCAGCAGTGTGCGCTCATCGGCGATCACCTCGAGCTTGACCCAGTTGGTGTTCAGCGCCTCCCGGGCCAGCTGCGCGGTGAGCACCGCCTCGGCCGCGCTGCGGCACCCCGCGGTGTTGGGCAGCGGCGTGATGCCGAGCCGGTTGAGCAGGTCGAGCAATCCGGTCCGGCCCTCGGCGTCGACCCGGCGCATCGCGACGGTGGTCAGCTCGGTGCCCGAGGCGATCAGCGCCTCTTCGAGCACCGCCTGGTTGGTCGCTCCCCCGGTGCCCATGATGAGCCGCGAGGCGAAGCTGCGGTCGCCGATCGTCAGCTTGGAATCAACCACCCTGCACCGCCGTCACCACCTCGAGTCGCATCGGCTCGGAAAACCCGGAAAGTTCGGAAAGCCTTGTGGCCCAGTCCGACCGGGGCAGCACCGAGAAGTCTATTGCCACCGCGACGCCGCGGTCCGGAAAGCCCAGCGATTCCAGCAATGCCGCGACGGTGGTTCGCCCGTCGACCTCGACCTGTTCTTCGTTGACGATGATGATCATAAGGCCCCGACCGGAACCAGTTCGGAGACAATCTGTTCGGCGGTCCACGGCGCCAGCAGGAATCCCGATCGGCCGTGGCCGGTGGCCACCAGGGTTCGCGCGTCCAGTCGTTGCACGATTGGCAGGTTATCGGGCGTCATCGGGCGCAGTCCGGCGGCACACTCGGCCAGCTCGTACTCCCCCAGCGCCGGCACCACCGTGCACGCGTCGTCGAGCAGGTCACGCACCCCCGACACGACCGGGGCGGTGTCGCGGCCGTGTTCGTATTGGGTGGCACCGACGACCACCCCGTCCCCGCGCGGAACCAGATACACCTGCCGCCCGTGCACGCGAGCGCGAATTACCCTTTGCAGTAACGGCATACAACCCTTTCTCCAGCGCAGGCGCAGCACCTCGCCCTTCACCGGGCGCACCGGCAGGCCGGGCCACAGCGCCGGCGCGTCAACGCCGTTGGCGATCACCACCGCGTCGCCTTCGACGCGGGACAGGTCGTTCACCGGCGGCGCCCAGCGAATCCCGAGGCGCTCGCAGTCCGCCGCCAGCGCGTCGAGCACCGCGCGGTTGTCCACGGCCAGCTCCGTCGGCGCCCGAAACCCGTGCCGGATGCCCCGCGCCAGCAGTGGTTCGATGTCGCGGGCGGCCGATTCCCAGGTCACCGGATGCCCTTGCGCGCACAGCCAGTCCGCAACGGTGCGCAGGTCCGCCAGGTCGGCCCGGTCGACGGCCACCACCAACGACTCGCGGGCGGTGATCACCTCCGGCGGTAGCCCGTCCAGATAGCCGCCCTCGCGCCACAGCCGCAGCGACTCGCACCCCAGCCGCAACAAACGTTCCTCGCCGGGCCAGCCCTCGCTATGCGGGGCCAGCATGCCGCCGGCGACCCACGACGCACCCTTGTCGCCGGTGCGGTGCACCCGCACGGACCATCCGGCCCGCGCCGCCCGGCGCGCCACCGACAGCCCGATGACGCCGCCGCCGATGACGGCGAGCAGCCCCGTGGGTGGGTCGAGCGGCAACCCGGTCATCCTTGGGCCTCCCTTCGCCGGCATGATCCGGATCAGGTGTGACGGTAAGGGCAGGTCCGAGGTGCAAGCTGGCTTGCACAAAGGGTTAGCCCACTCTCAGCCCCGCTCCGGGGACTCCCGTGTCTGCAGTTGTTCGCGTTCTACGCTAGCGCGCTAGCGTCGCGGTGTGCACCAACGTGTCACCCGGCTCGCGGCGGCGCGGCTGTATCTGTGTACCGACGCGCGCCGCGAGCGCGCCGACCTGGCCCAGTTCGCCGATGCCGCGCTGGCCGGCGGGGTGGACATCATCCAGCTGCGCGACAAGGGCTCGGTCGGTGAGCAGCGGTTCGGCCCGCTTGAGGCCCGCGACGAGCTGGCGGCGTGCGAGATCCTCGCCGACGCGGCCCGCCGGCACGACGCGCTGTTCGCGGTCAACGACCGGGCCGATATCGCCCGCGCGGCCGGCGCCGATGTGCTGCATCTGGGCCAGGGTGATCTGCCGGTGCCGATAGCGCGCGACATCGTCGGGCCGGACACGCTGATCGGACTGTCCAGCCACGACCCCGAGCAGGCGGCTGCGGCCGAAAGCGGCGAAGCCGACTACTTCTGCGTCGGCCCCTGTTGGCCCACCCCGACCAAACCGGGTCGCGAGGCACCGGGGCTGGGGCTGGTCCATGCCGCCGCCCAACTCGGCGGCCAGAAGCCGTGGTTCGCGATCGGCGGCATCGACGCCCGGCGGCTGCCCGAGGTGCTCGACGCCGGCGCGCGACGAATCGTGGTGGTGCGGGCGATCACCGCGGCCCCCGACCCGCGCGCGGCGGCCGAGCTGCTCAGCTCAGCGCTTGCAGCAGCGAGCTGATCCGGGGAGTCAGCGCCGACGCGGCCTGACCGGCCTGAACAGGATCGCCCGGCATGCACCACACGAAGACCCCGCCCTCGATCTCCAGCGTGCGCGGCAGGCGTTGCCGCCGTTCGTCGGCGTGGCCGAGCGGCACCAGCGCCGGCGCGGCGCGCAGCCGTTGCCAGCTGGCCGCAAAGCCGGGATGCAGCGGCAGGTCGGCCACCTCGTCCTCGCCGACCCAGCGCAGCTCGGCACTTTCCCGATTGGGCAAGGTGTGCAGCAACTCGCCGGCGTCGGCGACGACGGTCGTGTACGACCAGTGCGTGCCGCCGATCCCGGGGACCTCGGCGGTGACCACCGTCGCCCGCACGACCAGCCGCTCCGCGAGCAGGCCGGCCTCTTCGCGCGCTTCGCGGACCGCGGTCTCCTCGACGGTCTCGTGACTGTCCCGGGCGCCGCCCGGCAGGCCCCAGGTGTCGCCCTGATGGCTCCACACCGCCCGATGCTGCAGCAGCACCGCCGGGGTGCCGTCGGGTCGCGGGGCTCGCAGCAGCAGACCGGCCGCACCGTATCGACCCCAGTAGTGAGCGCCGCCGTCGGATATCACCCATCCGTCACCGTCGCCCTGCACGAGTTCAGGATAGGCAGGCGGCCAACCCGCCGCGCGGCAGCGGCCGCGAATTGTTAACACAACATGCGTAATTGGGTCGGCCTCCCCCATCCGCCCGAACATTCTCTTAGAATTCGCTTATAGATGTTGGTGTAGAGAAATTTTCAGGGCCGATTTTCAAGGCCGAAAGGTGGGGTCGAGGCAGTCGTGACGGTTGAGCTGGCGCACCCGACGACCGAGCCGCAGGGGTCGCGGTCGCCGGTCGAACCGGCCCATCCGCGCTGGTGGTTCGCCTCGACGACGCCGGGCCGCATCCTGACCATCGGGATCGTTCTGGCGGCGCTCGGCGTCTCCAGCGCCTTCGCCACCTCGACGACCATCAACCACCGGCAGCAGGTACTGACCACCGTGCTCAACCACACCGAGCCGCTGTCTTTTGCCGCCGGACGGCTCTACACCACGCTGTCGGTGGCCGACGCCGCGGCGGCCACCGCCTTCATCGCCGAGGCCGAGCCGCGACCCGTGCGGTTGCGCTACGAGCAGGCCATCACCGACGCCACGGTGGCTGTGACCAGGGCGTCGAGCGGGCTGACGGACGAATCGCTGGTGCAATTGCTGGGCCGGATCAACGCGGAGTTGGCCGTCTATACCGGGCTGATAGAGATCGCGCGCACCAACAACCGGGAAGGCAACCCGGTTGGGTCGTCGTACCTGTCGGAGGCCTCGGGGCTGATGCAGTCGACGATCCTGCCCGACGCCGCACAGCTCTACGAGGCGACGTCGAACCGGGTGGATGCCGAAACCACCGCGTCCACCCAGATCCCGGCTCCGGTGATCCTCGTCGTCACCACCACGTTGGTCTTCGGTGCGTTCTCGCACCGTTGGCTGGCCGCGCGCACCCGACGACGGATCAACCCGGGTCTGGTCGTGGGCGGCCTCGGCATTCTCGTCATGCTGGTGTGGGTCGGGACCGCGCTGTTCATCTCCACGACCGCCAGTCGTAGCGCCAAGAACACCGCCGCCGACTCACTGAAGATCGTGACGAACGTCGAGATCACCGCGCAGCAGGCGCGGGCCGACGAAACGCTGTCCCTGATCCGGCGGGGCGACGAGGACGCCCGCAAGCAGTCGTTCTACAAGCGCATCGACTTCATGCACCAGCAGCTCGATCAGTACATGTCCCGCCGCGACGCCGTCGACAAGCCCGACCTGCAGGGCGCCGATCAGCTGCTGGTTCGTTGGCGGCAGGCCAACGACCGGATCAACTCCTACATCTCGGTGGGCAACTATCGAGCCGCTACCCAGGTCGCCCTGGGCAGCGGCGAGGACGACTCCACCCCGGCGTTCGACAAGCTCGAAGACGAGTTGCTCAAGGCCATGGATCAAAGCCGCAACCACCTGCGCAACGACGTCCTCAACGCACGCAGCGGGCTGTCCGGCGCCCAGGTCAGCGGCGTGGCGCTCAGCCTCGGCGCCGCCATCGCGGTCGCCCTCGGCCTGTGGCCGCGGCTGAAAGAGTATCGGTAATGATCCGCCTGGCCGCCCGGCGGGCGTGCACCGCGCTTGCCGCGGTGCTGCTGCTGGCGGGTTGCGGGCACCCGGAATCGCTGACGGTGACCACGGTGCCGACGCTGCCGCCGCCCACTCCGGTCGGCATGCAGATGATGCCGCCGGAGCCCCCGCTGCCGCCGGACGACCCCAGCGCGGACTGCAACGCGACCGCCAGCCTGCGCCCCTTCCCCACCAAGGCGGAGGCCGACGCCGCGGTGGCCGACATCCGCGCCCGCGGCCGGCTCATCGTCGGGCTCGACATCGGCAGCAACCTGTTCAGTTTCCGCGACCCGATCACCGGCGAGATCACCGGTTTTGACGTCGATATCGCCGGTGAGATCGCCCGTGACATCTTCGGCGCCCCGTCGCACGTCGAGTACCGGATCCTGTCGTCCGAAGAGCGCATTACCGCGCTGAGAAACTCCGAGGTCGACGTCGTCGTCAAGACCATGACCATCACCTGCGAGCGGCGCCAGCTGGTCAACTTCTCCACCGTCTACCTCGACGCCTTCCAGCGCATCCTCGCCCCGCGTGACTCGACGATCACCAAGGCGGCCGACCTGTCCGCCAAGCGGGTGTGCGTGGCGCGCGGCACCACGTCGCTGCGACGGATCCGGCAGATCGACCCGGCGCCGGTTATCGTGTCGGTGGTGAACTGGGCTGACTGCCTGGTGGCAATGCAGCAGCGGGAAATCGACGCCATCAGCACCGATGACTCGATCCTGGCCGGGCTGGTCGAAGAAGACCCCTACTTGCACATCGTCGGACCGAACATGGCCGTCCAGCCCTACGGCGTCGGGATCAAGCTGGACAACACCGGGTTGGTCCGGTTCGTCAACGGCACACTCGAACGCATCCGCCGAGACGGGACGTGGAACACGTTGTACCGCAAGTGGTTGACGGTTCTCGGCCCGGCGCCCGCGCCGCCCACGCCAAGGTACGTGGACTGATGGCCGAACATCCAGATTCCGACGCCGAAGACATCGACCCCGGCACCCAGCGGACAGAACCGGAGCTCGGCAGCGGGTCGATCGCGCGGATTCAGGCAACCCAGGCGCTGTTCCGCCCCGATTTCGACGATGACGACGACCTGCCGCATCTCTCCGGCGGCAGCATGGACACCGAACCGCAAGATCGGCTGACCGTGGCCACGCGGGTGCTCCCGGCGGTCCGCAAGCTCGGCGGTGGCCTGGTCGAGATCCCCTGGGGGCGGGACATCGACCCGGTCGAAGCCCTGATGACCAATCCGATGGTGCCGGAGTCCAAGCGATTCTGCTGGAACTGCGGCAAACCGGTCGGCCGGTCCAGCGACGACTGCGACGGGTTGTCGGAGGGCTGGTGCCCCGCCTGTGGCAGCCCGTATTCATTCCTGCCTCAGCTGAATCCCGGGGACATCGTCGCCGGCCAGTACGAGGTCAAGGGCTGCATCGCGCATGGCGGGCTGGGCTGGGTCTACCTGGCGGTCGACCACAACGTCAACGACCGCCCGGTGGTGCTCAAGGGCCTGGTGCACTCCGGTGACGCCGAGGCGCAGGCGATCGCGATGGCCGAACGGCAGTTCCTCGCCGAGGTGGTCCACCCGCAGATCGTGCAGATCTTCAACTTCGTCGAGCACAAGGACCGGCACGGGGATCCGGTCGGCTACATCGTCATGGAGTACATCGGCGGGCAGTCGCTCAAGCGGGCCCTCAAAGACCAGAAAGCCGAGAAACTCCCGGTCGCCGAGGCCATCGCCTATCTGCTGGAAATCCTGCCTGCGCTGGCCTATCTGCATTCCATCGGCCTGGTCTACAACGACCTGAAGCCGGAGAACATCATGCTCACCGAGGAGCAGCTCAGGCTGATCGACCTGGGCGCGGTGTCGCGGGTCAATTCGTTCGGGTACCTCTACGGCACACCGGGCTTCCAGGCTCCCGAGATCGTGCGGACCGGCCCGACGATCGCCACCGACATCTACACCGTCGGACGCACGCTGGCGGCGCTCACGTTGAACCTGCGCACCCGCAACGGCCGCTATGTGGACGGGCTACCCGACGACGACCCCGTATTGGCCACCTACGATTCGTTCGGCCGGTTGCTGCGCCGCGCCATCGACCCCGATCCGCGGCGCCGGTTCTCCGGCACCGAGGAGATGTCCGCGCAGTTGATGGGCGTGCTGCGGGAGGTGGTCGCCCACGACACCGGGGTGCCGCGGCCCGGGCTGTCGACGGTCTTCAGTCCCAGCCGCTCGACATTTGGGGTGGACCTGCTGGTCGCGCACACCGACGTGTACCTGGACGGCCAGGTCCATTCGGAGAAGCTGACCGCCAGGGAGATCGTGACCGCACTGTCGGTGCCGCTGGTCAATCCGGCCGACGTCGCCGCCTCGGTGCTGCAGGCGACGGTGCTCTCCCAGCCGGTGCAGACACTGGATTCGTTGCGCGCGGCCCGCCACGGGGCGCTGGACGGCGAGGGTGTCGAGCTGTCCGAGTCGATCGAGCTGCCGCTGATGGAAGTCCGCGCGCTGCTGGACCTGGGCGACGTGGCCAAGGCCACCCGCAAGATCGACGACCTGGCGGAGGCGGTCGGCTGGCAATGGCGGTTGATCTGGTACCGGGCCGTCGCCGAGCTGCTCACCGGCGACTACGACTCCGCCACCAAGCATTTCGCCGAGGTGCTCGACACCTTCCCCGGCGAGCTCGCGCCCAAGCTGGCCCTGGCCGCCACCGCCGAACTGGCCGGCAACACCGACGAGCACAAGTCCTACGAGACGGTGTGGAAGACCAACGACGGCGTGATCTCGGCGGCATTCGGGCTGGCCAGATCCCTTTCGGCCGAAGGCGATCGCGGCGACGCCGTGCGCACCCTGGACGAGGTGCCGGCCGCCTCCAGGCACTTCACCACCGCACGCCTGACCAGCGCGGTGACCCTGATGTCCGGCCGGTCAACGAGCGAAATCACCGAGGACCAGATCCGCGACGCCGCCCGCCGCGTCGAGGCGCTGCCACCGACCGAGCCACGCGTGCTGCAGATCCGCGCACTGGTGCTCGGCGGCGCGCTGGACTGGCTCCACGACAACACGGCCAGCACCAACCACATCCTCGGTTTCCCGTTCACCGAACACGGGCTGCGACTGGGCGTCGAGGCGTCGCTGCGCAGCCTGGCCCGGGTCGCGCCTACCCAACGGCACCGCTACACGCTGGTGGACATGGCCAACAGCGTGCGGCCCACCAGCACGTTCTAGCCCCCGCCTGGGCCTCAAGGAAATCGCAAGAAAATTCAGCGAATTTTCAGCTGCGCACCGCACAGTTATCCCATGGCAGGGCAGTCCACACGATGGGTGTCCACGGCCCGCATGCTGCGGCGGGCCGGGTTCGGGATCACCGGTCCCGAGGTCGATGCCGCGTTGGCCACGGACTGGCCGTCCTACGTCGATGCGATGCTGGGCGCCAACCCCGATGCCGACCCGGGCGCGATCGCCACCCCGATGCCAGCGCTGGCCGAGCCGAGCCGGCCCGGCAAGGGCGCCACGCAAGGGGCGCGCAAGCAATTCAACCAGCAGCTGTCCGAACAGCAAAGCGTGCTGTCGGACTGGTGGCTGCGCCGCATGGCTACCGTCGCGGCGCCGCTGCACGAAAAGTTAACCCTGTTGTGGCACAACCACTTTGCTACCTCGGCGCAGAAGGTCCGGGTCGCCGCGCAGATGGCCGCGCAGAATCAGAAGCTGCGCTCCGGATCCCTGGGCGATTTCCGCACCCTGGCTTACTCCATGCTGACCGACCCGGCGATGTTGCGCTGGCTGGACGGCCAGAGCAACACCGCCAAGGCCCCCAACGAAAACCTCGCTCGGGAATTCATGGAGCTGTTCGCGTTGGGCCACGGCAACGGCTACACCGAGGACGACGTGCGCGCCGGGGCCCGGGCGCTGACGGGATGGGTGATCGGCGCCAACGGCCAGGCCGCGATGGTCCCCCGACGCCATGACGCAGGCGCCAAGACGCTGTTCGGGCTCGACCGCAACTTCGACGCCGCCGGGTTCTGCGACGCCGTACTGGCTCAACCCAAGTCGGCGGAGTACGTCGCCGGACGCCTGTGGCAGCAGCTGGCTTCCGACGAACCGCCGTCACCCGCGGTGCTCAACCGGCTGGTCTCGGCCTACGGCCCGCGACGCGACCTGCGGGCGCTGACCCGGGCGATACTCACCGACAGCGAGTTCACCGGCGCCCGGGCCGCGGTCGTCAACACCCCGATCGAGTGGCTTGTCGGTGTGCTCCGGGCGCTGCGCGTGCCCGTGGAAAACGCGCACCTCAAGGTCGCCGACGCGACGCTGCGGACGTTGGGTCAACGGCCGTTCTACCCACCCAGTGTCGGCGGCTGGCCGCACGGTCCGGTGTGGCTGTCGACGGCCAGCGCCGGGGCCCGGCTGCGCGCGGCGACCGCCTTGGCGCGCGCCGGCGACCTCTCGTTCCTCGACGGCGCCGGCCCGACCGACCGCGTCGACGCTGTCGGCTACCTGATCGGCATCGGGTCCTGGTCGGACCGCAGTGCCGAGGCCCTGCGGCCGCTGGTGGCTAGGCCGCCGCTGCTGGTCGCGGCCGCCGTCAACACACCCGAATACCTGACGTCGTAGGCGAGATTGACCATGCCCGAAATCAATCGCCGCAGATTCCTCATCGCCAGCGCGGGCGTCGGCGCGGCCGGCCTGCTGTCGAGCGCGGCGGCGATCAGCTGGCCCGACCTGTTACGCGCGGCCCAGGACCGGCCGCTGCCCACCAATGCCGGCGTCCTGGTCATCGTCACGCTGTACGGCGGCAACGACGGGATCAACACCCTGATTCCTTACGCCGACAACGCCTATCATGACTCCCGGCCCGAACTCGCCTACGCCCCGGGCGATGTCTTGCACCTCGACCAGCAGCTGGGACTCAACCCCGCGATGAAGGGTTTGGCCCAACTCTGGAACCAGCGGCAACTGGCCATCGTGCGCGGCGTCGGCTATCCGCAGCCCGACCACAGCCACTTCCGGTCCATGGACATCTGGCAGACGGCGTCCCCGGCCGAGCCGGTCTCGACGGGCTGGATCGGCCGCTGGCTCGACGCCACCGGCGACGACCCGTTGCGCGCGGTCAACATCGGGGCCGTCCTGCCACCGCTGGCGGTGGGGGCAAAATGCACGGCGGCGGCGCTGTCACCGGGCGGAGCGCCGGGCAAGGCGGAGAAATTCGACACGATCATGACCGCGCTGGGCAACGACGATCCGAATGACACGCCCGCGATGGCGGCGGTGTGCAAGGCCTACCGCGCCGCGCGCACCACCGACACCACCTTCGCGTCGGTCAAACCGTCCACCGGAGAGCATAATTCGCTGGCCACGCAGCTGGGCTTGGTGGCCAGCGCGGTCAAGGCCCGCGTCCCGACGCGGGTATACACCGTGCAGCTCGGCGGGTTCGACACGCACGCCAACGAACGCGACACCCAGCAGCGCCTGCTGGGAACCCTCGACACCGCCGTGACCGGCTTCCTGCACGAGATGGCCGGCGACCCGTGCGGTAAAAACGTTGTCTTGCTGGCATATTCGGAGTTCGGTCGCCGGGTGCGCGCCAACGCGTCGGCGGGCACCGACCACGGCACCGCCGGTCCCGTCTTCGTCGCGGGTGTGCCCGTCAAGGGTGGCTTCTACGGCGAGGAGCCCAGCCTCACCGACCTCGATCGCGGAGACCTGAAGTACACCACCGACTTTCGCGACGTATACGACGAGGTCTTGGCGCGAACCGTCGGGACCGATCCCACACCATCGGTCGGCGCGGGCCGCACCGGCCTGGGCTTCCTATAGGCAGACGCTGACGCAGTCGCGGGCGATGGCCAGTTCTTCATTGGTCGGGATCACCAGCACGTCAATCCGTGAGTCGTCGGCCGAGATCCGGCGCGCGCCGCCGCCGCGGTTGCGGCGCCCGTCGACGACGATGCCCAGCCCCTCAAGGCCGGCCAACGCGTCCCGCCGCACCGCCGCATCGTTTTCGCCGATCCCGGCGGTGAAGCTGATCACATCGGTGTGCCCCAGCACCGCCAGGTAAGCGCCGATGTACTTGCGCAACCGATGGATGAACACGTCGTAGGCCAATTGCGCTGAACCGTCGCCCTTTTCGATCATCTCGCCCAGCCGCCGGAAGTCACGCTCACCGGCCAGGCCCAGCATCCCGGACTTTTGGTTGAGCATCGATTCGATCTCCTCGACGCTCATGTTCGACGTGCGGGACAGGTAGCTGAAGACACCGGGATCGATGTCGCCGCTGCGGGTGCCCATCACCAGGCCCTCCAACGGGGTCAGCCCCATCGAGGTGTCGACGGGCCGGCCGTTCGCGATCGCGGACGCGGACGCGCCGTTACCCAGGTGCAGCACAATCTGATTGAGCTCGCCGGCCGGTCTGCCGACAAAGTCCGCGGCCCGCTCGCTGACGTAGCGGTGCGACGTGCCGTGAAACCCGTACCGGCGGATCCGCCATTTCTTGGCCAGCTCGCGGTCGATGGCGTAGGTCGCCGCCGCGGCGGGCAGATCGTGAAAAAACGCGGTGTCGAACACCGCGACGTGCGGAACATCGGGCAGTAGTTTTCGCGCGACCTCGATCGCCTTGATCGCCGGCGGATTGTGCAGCGGCGCCAACGGCGAGAGCTCCGCTAGCTTGGCGATCACCTCGTCATCGACGATGGTCGGCCGGTAGAACGTCTCGCCGCCGTGCACCACCCGGTGGCCGACCGCCGCCAGCCCGCAGGCGTTCAGGTCGATGCCGTCGGAGGCCAGCGTGTCGAACACGCGACGCAGCGCCGCGTCGTGGTCGGCCACCGGCGACGATTTCTCTCCGATCGCCTCGACGTTGCCGGCCGCCCGCGCCACGCCGGAATCGGGGTCGACGAGCTGGTATTTCAGCGACGACGAGCCGGAGTTGATGACCAGCACGACCGGTGCCGGGGCGTCAGCCATGACCGATCTCCTGCGCCTGGATCGCGGTGATGGCAACGGTGTTCACGATGTCTTCGACCAGCGCACCGCGGGACAGGTCGTTGACCGGCTTACGCAACCCCTGCAGCACCGGGCCGATCGCGATCGCCCCGGCGCTGCGCTGCACCGCCTTGTAGGTGTTGTTGCCGGTGTTGAGGTCGGGGAAGATCAGCACCGTGGCACGCCCGGCCACCGGCGAATCGCGCAGTTTGGTGGCCGCGACCGACGGTTCTATCGCGGCGTCGTACTGAATGGGACCCTCGACCGGCAGGTCCGGCTCCCGGGCGCGCACCAATTTCGTTGCCGTCCTGACCTTGTCGACATCGGCACCGGCGCCCGACTCGCCGGTGGAGTAGGACAGCATCGCCACTCGCGGCTCGATGCCGAAGTGCGCGGCGGTGCGTGCGGAGCTGATCGCAATGTCGGCGAGCTGTTCGGGTGTCGGATTGGGGATGATCGCACAGTCACCGTAGGCCAGCACCCGGTCCGGCAGGCACATCAAGAAGATGCTGGACACTGTGGAGACATCCGGGAGGGTCTTGATGATCTCCAGCGCCGGGCGAACGGTGTGCGCCGTGGTGTGGGCCGCACCGGACACCATGCCGTCGACCAAGTCGTTGTACACCAGCATGGTGCCGAAATACGTAGCGTCGCGCATGATCTCGCGAGCCTGCTCGACGCTGATTCCCTTGGCCTTGCGCAACTCGGCGTACTGGTCGGCGAACTGGTAGCGCGATTCGCTGGTAAGCGGGTCGATCACCTTCGCGTTGTCCAGGTCCACACCGAGCTCTGCCGAACGCAGCCGGATTCGGGCTTCTTCGCCCAAGATGGTCAGATCCGCGACACCGCGCTTCAGCACGCGTCCGGCCGCCTTCAGGATCCGGTCATCGTCACCTTCGGGAAGCACGATGCGCTTACGGTCCGAGCGCGCTTGCAACGTCAGCCGGTGGATGAACATGGCGGGTGTGGTCACGGTCGGGATCGGAATGGCAAGCTGCGCCAATAGATCCGTGATGTCGACGTGGCGGTCCATCAGCTCCAGCGCGGTGTCGATCTTGTGCTGTGAGGTTGCCGTGACCCGGCCCCGGGCCAAAGCGGCCGCGCTGGCAGTTTCGTAGGTGCCCAGCGTGGTGGCGATGATGGGCAGCCGCAGTCGCAGGCCCGAAACCAGGGCCGCGATTGATGGATGCAAGTCGAACCCGCCATTGAGGACAATGCACGACAGTGACGGAAATCCCTCTGCCGCATGGGCGCTGGCGACGGCAAGCACCACATCCGAGCGGTCGCCGGGGGTGATGACCGCCATGCCGTCACGCAGCCGTTCCAGCACGTGGTCTGCGGTCATCCCGGCGACCATCAGGGCCATCACCTCGCGTTCCCGCAGCGACGCCTCGCCGCTGACCGGCGTCCCGTTCACCGCCTCCTCGAGTTCGGCCACCGTCGGCGCCGACAGCAGCGGGTCTTCGGGTAGCACGTAGCTGCGCTGGGCGAACGGGCGCAGCGCCTGAGCAACGGCTGCCAACTCCGCCGGCTCGCACCGGTTGGCCACCACCGCCGCGGTGTGGGCGTGCTGGGCAATCAGTTCGGCCAAGCAGACCTCGACGATACTCGCGACCTCACTGGGGGCGCGACCCTTGCCGCTCACCGTCAGCAGCACCGGCGCACCGAGGTTGACCGCGATGCGCGCGTTGACCGAGAGTTCGGCGGGCCTGGTGACGTCGGTGTAGTCGCTGCCAACGATCACCACAACGTCGCAGTTTTCGGCCATCGCGTGGTAGGAGTCGACGATGATGGCGATCGCGGCGTCGCTGTCGGCGTGTAGCTGCTGATAGGTCACGCCGACGCACTGCTCGTAGGGCAGCCCTGCCGTGGTGTGCTCCAGCAACAGTTCCAGAATGTAGTCGCGGTCCTCACCGAGCCGCGTAATCGGCCGGAACACACCGACCTTGGCGACCGTCGCGGTCAATCGGTGCAGCAGCCCAAGTGCGATCGTCGACTTGCCGGTCTCCGGCTCGGGCGCGGCGACGTAGATCGCCGACACAGAACCGGTCACAGCACCGGCGGCGACCAACCTCAGGCCAGCCGTCGCAGCCCGGGCGCCAGGTCCTTCTCGAACAGGTCCAGGAACCGGCGCTGGTCGTGACCGGGCGCGTGGAACACCAGGTGGTTGAGACCCCACGTCACATACTGACCAACCTTTTCGACGGCCTCGTCGGGATCCGACGCCACGATCCAGCGCTTGGCGACCTGCTCGATCGGCAGCGCGTCGGCGGCCTTTTCCATTTCGATCGGATCGTCGATGCTGTGCTTCTGCTCAGCGGTCAGCGATAGCGGTGCCCAAAACCGGGTGTTCTCCAGCGCCAGCGCCGGGTCCGGGTCGTAGGAGATCTTGATCTCGATCATCTTGTCGATGTCGTCGACATTGCGGTCGGCGGCCGCGGCCCCCTCCTTGACCGCCGGCATCAACTTGTCCTTGTAGAGCTCCTCGCCTTTGCCGGAGGTGCAGATGAAGCCGTCACCGGCCCGTCCGGCGTATTTGGCGACGGCCGGGCCGCCGGCGGCGACGTAGATCGGAACGCCGCCCTCGGGGACGTCGTAGATCGAGGCCCCCTTGAGCCGGTAGTACTCGCCGTCGAAGTCCACCCGGTCGCCGCACCACAGCTCCCGCATCAGCCGCACCGATTCGCGCAGCCGGGCGAACCGCTCCTTGAACTCCGGCCAGTCGCCCTCGTATCCGGTCGCGATCTCGTTCAGCGCCTCCCCGGTGCCCACACCGAGGAAAATGCGGTCGGGGTACAGGCAGGCCATGGTGGCGAAGGCCTGCGCGATGACGGCGGGGTTGTACCGAAAGGTCGGGGTCAGCACCGAGGTGCCCAGCACGATCCGTTTGGTGCGTTCGCCCACGGCGCTCATCCAGGACAGCGAGAACGGGGCGTGCCCGCCCTTATGCCGCCACGGCTGGAAGTGGTCACTGACGGTAGCGCTGTCCATGCCGTGACCTTCGGCGGCGACAGCCAGCTCGACGAGCTCGCGGGGTGCGAATTGTTCAGCGGACGCTTTGTATCCAAGTTTCAGTTCAGCCACGAGTTCTTTCTACTCCTTCCTTTTGGGTCGCGACCCGCTGCGCCCGGCTTCGCCGCGCTTGCGATCGCTCCTAGACTTTGGGTCGCGACCCGCTGCGCCCGGCTTCGCCGCGCTTGCGATCGCTCCTAGACTTTGGGTCGCCACCCGCTGCGCCCGGCTTCGCCGCGCTTGCGATCGCTCCTAGACTTTGGGTCGCCACCCGCTGCGCCCGGCTTCGCCGCGCTTGCGATCGCTCCTTGACTTTTGGGTCGCCACCCGCTGCGCCCGGCTTCGCCGCGCTTGCGATCGCTCCTAGACTTTGGGTCGCCACCCGCTGCGCCCGGCTTCGCCGCGCTTGCGATCGCTCCTAGACTTTGGGTCGCCACCCGCTGCGCCCGGCTTCGCCGCGCTTGCGATCGCTCCTAGACTTTGGGTCGCCACCCGCTGCGCCCGGCTTCGCCGCGCTTGCGATCGCTCCTAGACTTTGGGTCGCGACCCGCTGCGCCCGGCTTCGCCGCGCTTGCGATCGCTCCTAGACTTTGGGTCGCGACCCGCTGCGCCCGGCTTCGCCGCGCTTGCGATCGCTCCTAGACTTTGGGTCGCGACCCGCTGCGCCCGGCTTCGCCGCGCTTGCGATCGCTCCTAGACTCTCGGGCATGGGACCGGTGCCGACTCTTGTTCAAGTCTCCGACACGGTGCACCTGGCCCAGGGCCACGCCGTTAACTGGACGCTGGTCACCGACGACACCGGCGTCATGCTCATCGACGCGGGATATCCCGGCGATCGCGAAGACGTGCTGGCCTCGCTCCGCCAGCTCGGCCACGGCCCCGGCGACGTGCGCGCGATCCTGCTGACCCACGCGCACATCGACCACCTGGGCTCGGCGATCCGGTTCGCCAACGAGCACGGCACCGCGGTGTACTGCCACGCCGAAGAAGTGGGTCACGCCAAGCGGGAGTACTTGGAACAGGTCTCGATTCTCGATGTCGCACTGCGCATCTGGCGGCCCCGGTGGGCCGTGTGGGGCGTCCATGTGGTGCGCAGCGGCGGCCTGATCCGCGACGGCATCCCGACCGCTCAGCCGCTGACCGCCGAAACGGCGGCTGGCCTGCCGGGCCGCCCGATGGCCGTTTCGACCCCGGGGCACACCAGCGGGCATTGCTCGTATGTCGTCGACGGCGTGCTCGCCAGCGGCGACGCGCTGATCACCGGCCACCCGCTGTTGCGGCACCGCGGGCCGCAGCTGCTGCCGGAGGTGTTCAGCCACAGCCAGCCCGACTGCCTGCGCAGCCTGGACGCGCTGGCGCTGCTGGACACCGAGGTGCTGCTGCCCGGCCACGGTGACGTGTGGCGCGGCCCGATCCGCGACGCCACCCAAGCGGCCATCTCCCGGGCCAGCGCCGGCTGAGTTGTGCCGCCGGCTAAGCGATCCCCAGATGCTGCCGCAGCGTCTCCCCCGCATACTCGGTGCGAAACGCGCCCCGCTCCTGCAAGAGCGGCACCACCCGGTCGACGAACTCGTCCAGGCCGTGCGGCGTCAAGTGCGGCACCAGGATGAACCCGTCGCAGGCATCGGCCTGGACGTAGCGGTCGATCTCGTCGGCGATACGCTCTGGCGTGCCGACGAACTGCGCGCGGCTGGTGACGGCGATGACGAGCTCGCGGATCGAGAGGTTCTCGGCTTGCGCGCGTTCGCGATAACGCCGGGCCACGGCGACCGGATCGCCGTGTCGCGCCCGGCCCTGGGTGATGCCGGTGTCGCCAGTCGGGTCGACGTCGGGCAGCGGGCCGTCGGGGTCGTAGCTTGACAGGTCGAGACCCCACACCTGCTCCAGCATCGCGATGGCCGTGGCGCCGCTGACCTGCTGATAGCGGATGTGCCGCGCCTTGTCCTCGGCCTCCCCGTCGGTGTCACCGAGGACGAATGTCGCAGCCGGAAAAACCTTGAGCTGGTTGGGGTCTCGGCCATAGGAGGCGGCCCGGCCCTTGATGTCGGCGCAGTAGCGCTGACCGTCTTCCAGCGACGAATGCAAGGTGAACATGGCGTCGGCGTGCCGGGCGCCGAACCCGCGACCCTCGTCGGAGTCACCGGCCTGCAACAGCACCGGATGGCCCTGCGGGCCCGCGGGCAGCGTCGCTAACCCGCGCACCGCGAACTGCGGACCGCGATATTCGACGCTGCGGATTCGGTCGGGATCGACGTACACGCCGGATTCCACGTCGGCGAGCACGGCGCCGGCTTCCCAGCCGTCCCAGAATTGGCGGGCCACGGTGACGAACTCCTCGGCTCGCGCGTACCGATCGGCGTGGTCGAGAAACCCTCCGCGCCGGAAGTTGGCGCCGGTGAAGGCGTCGGACGAGGTGACGATGTTCCAGCCGGCGCGGCCTTCGGACAGGTGGTCGAGCGTCGCGAATTGCCTTGCCACCTCGAATGGTTCGTTGAAGGTGGTGTTGATGGTCCCGGTCAGCCCGATCCGGTCGGTGACACCCGCCAGGGCCGCCAGCACGGTGAAGGTGTCCGGCCGGCCCACCACGTCCAGATCGTAGATCCGGCCGCGATGCTCGCGCAGCCGCAGCCCTTCGGCCAGAAAGAAAAAGTCGAACAAGCCGCGTTCGGCGGTGCGGGCGAGGTGCACGAACGAGTCGAACTCGATCTGGCTGCCCGCGCTGGGATCGGTCCACACGGTGGTGTTGTTGACCCCCGGGAAGTGTGCGGCCAGATGAATCGGCTTGCGGTGCTTGCCTTCTCGAATGCTCATGGGATGAGCCCCCATCGTTGGGCGAGCAACTCGTGTGAGCGCAGCCGGTCTTGGTGCCCGTAGGTGACCGAGGTGATGACGAGTTCGTCGGCGCCGCTGGCGCGCTGCAGGGTGTGCAACCGCTCGGCGACTTCGTCCGGGTTACCCACGAATCGTGTTGCTATCCGGTCGTTTACCACGTCCAGTTGCTCTTCGGTCAGCGGCTCGCAATCGTCGGGGCGGGGGTAGGGCATGGCGCCCACCCCGGTTCGGATGGAGTACACCCACTGGCCGTAGCCGGCGGCCAGCCGCGTGGCGGTGGCGGTGTCCTCGGCGACCACGACGTCGGCCGACACCACGACATAGGGCCGCTGCAGCGTCGCCGACGGCACGAAGGCCTCCCGGTAGGCCTCGATGGCCTCCAGCGCCGTCGCCGGCGTGATGTGGTAGCTGGCGACAAAGGGTAGCCCGCGCGCACCGGCCTGCTCGGCGCTTTGCCCCTTGGTGCTGCCGAAGATCCACGGTGTGAGCCCGGATCGCTCACCGGGCACCGCGTGCACGTCGAACCCCTCGGCCTGATAGCTGCCGTCCAGCATCGCCATGATGTCGTCGAGCTGCTCGGTGAACTCGGGCGCCAGCGCGCCCGGCTGTTGCAGGATCGCCATCGTCGCGATCACCCGTTCCTTGTCCAGCAACCCGCGCAGGCTGAACGGCGGCGGGATCACCACACCGTCGATTTCGCGCCACTGCCGCGGCGGCCTCGATTTGCCCGACGGTGACTTCGGCTTGTAGCCCGTGTCGCGGCGCTGGCCGCGGCCCACCCCCAAGTCGATGCGGCCCGGATGGAAGGCCGCGAGCATCCCGAAGCTCTCGACCACCGCGACCGCCGTGGTGTACCCGAGCTGAACGGCGGCCGAACCCACCCGAATGCTGTTGGTAGCGGCCGCGATTTGCCCGATCAGCACGGCCGGCGACGAGCAGGCGACACCGACGAAGTGATGCTCGGCGACCCAGAACCGCCGATAGCCCCACCGTTCGGCGCACTGGGCCAGCTCGATGGTGTTGCGCAGGGCCGTCGCGGCGTCGCCGCCGGCGCTGATCGGCGCCAGGTCCAGGACCGACAGGGGGACCGTGCTCATGGCCGGACCGCCGTGTAGCGGTTGGGTGCCACCGGCAGGCCCAGGCGTGCGCGCAACGTTTCGCCGTCGGAGTAGCCGGTGCGAAACTGCCCGGCCCGCTGCAACATCGGCACCACCTCGTCGACGATCACCGGCAGATCGGTGGCGTTGACGGCCGGCCGCAACCTGGCGCCGTCGATGCCCAACCCCTGCCAGTCCACCAGCAGGTCCACCAATTGCGTTGCGCTGCCCGCAAAGACGAGAGCGTCCGAGGAGAAGTCGCCGTCACCACCGAACGAGACCACCACGTCGGCGAAGACCTTCAGGTGCGCGCCACCCGCCGCGTGCACCTCGCCGAGGATGTCGCGCACCCCGGCGCCGTCGGTGGGGGTGATGAAGACGACATCGGTGCTGGCGGCGGCGAATTCGTAGACCGGGCCGGCGTGCGCCAGCGCGGCAATCACCGGCTGGCCCTGGGGCGGGCGCGGCGTGATCGACGGCCCCTTGACCGAGAAGTGCTTCCCGGCGAAGTCGATGTAGTGCAGTTTGTCCGTGTCGATGTAGCGCCCGGTCGCCACGTCCCGGACGATCGCGTCGTCCTCCCAGCTGTCCCACAACCGGCGCACCACGTCGACGTACTCCACCGCCTCGTCGAACAGGCCATCCAGCGATCCGTCTCGCCGGCCGAAGAGGGCCGTCTCGTGCGCGGTCACGCTGACCCGTGCCTGCCAGCCGGCCCGGCCGTGCGACGCATAGTCAAGGGAAGCAACGGATTTAGAAACATGGAAGGGCTCGGTGTGGGTGACCGTGGCCACCGGGATCAGCCCGATGTGTCGCGTCGCGGGGGCAATGCGGGCCGCGACCAGCACGGCGTCGGCGCGACCGGCCAGCCGTCGTGGGTCGATCCGCTCGCGGCGCCCGGGTTGCGGCATCAACGTGTCGTCGATGGTGAGGAAGTCGAGCAGCCCGCGCTCGGCGGTCACCGCGAGCCGGGCCCAGTAGCGACCGCTGAGCGCCGAAGGGGTGCCGGGATCCGCCGCCAGCGTGGCGCGCCATGCCTGGGGGTGCCAGCCGTACCCGTCGAGCGCGACGCCGAGATGCAAGGTCATGCCAGCCACTTTTCGAACGCGATCGGACGAAACGGCCCCCAGTTCGGGAGCTCGTCGGCGGGGACCCGAGTGTAGCCGGTCGCGTCGTACAGCGCCTCGGCCTCGGGTTGACGATTTCCGGTGATCAGGTAGAGGCGCCGGTAACCGCGGGCGGCGGTCTCTGTCTCCAGCGCCGTCAGCAGCACCTTCGCGTAGCCGCGCCGCCGGTGCGCCCGGTCGGTCCAGATCCGCTTGAGTTCGGCGGTGTGGGGGTCGTAGCGGCGAAACGCGCCGCCGGTGACCGGCACGCCGTCCAGCACGCCGATCAGCAGGCCGCCGTCCGGCGCCGCCAGCTCGGCCGCTGGGACGGGCAACCAGGTCAGGTGGGTACTTGGCGTGCCGCCGTATCGCTGCGCGTACTCGACGGCCAGTTCGGCCAGCAACGGCTGCGCCACCGGGTCATCCTGGGCAGCCGGCACGAACTCAAGCACAGAACCGCGCATCACGTAACGTCTAACGCTCATCAGCTGAAAGCATTCCTAGATTTTATTTGCCGTGACGTACACCGACATCAGCGCAAGGTCGTCGGGACCGCCGCGCCGCGGTTCGGCCAGCCCCAGGGCGGCGAACAGCTCGGCGACACTGCGCTCGACCGTCTCCCAGCCGTTGTCAGCGAAATAGTCGGGGACATAATGATATTCGCCCGGATGGGTCACGCAGGCCAGGTCGACTTCCAGGCCGTGCTGGCGCCAGCGGTCGACAAACGACCGCTCCGCCTGCTGCTGCGAAGGGGTCCAGGTGGGCAGGTGATCGGCGGCGAAGCGGCTGCCAGGGGCGCTAACCGCCATGACATCGTCCAGCAACCGATCCTGTCCGTCGGGCGTCAGGTAGCCGACGAGCAGCTGCTCGGCTATCCACACCGTGGGTTCCGCGGCGTCAAAACCGATCCGGCGCAGCGCCGCCGGCCAGTCCTGATCAAGATCGACGCCCACCGCGCAGCGGTTCGCGCTCGGCCTGGCGCCCAGCCCGCGCAACACCTCGGACTTGAAATCGAGGACCTCGGGCCGGTCGACCTCATACACCGTCGTCCCGTGCGGCCACCACAGCCGATACGGCCGCGTGTCCAGGGCGGACTCCAGGATCACCACCTGGCGAAGGCCCGCCCTTGCGGCCTCGGCGAGAAATTCGTCCACAAAACGCGTGTGCGCCGCCAGAATCTCGATGAGCCGAATCGTCACCGGGTCGTCGCCGTCGTCGTCGGCGTACCTGTCGTCGTCGACCAGCCGGCCGAGATACTCCACCCCCGCGGCGCGGACCAGCGGCTCGGCGAACGGATCGTTCATCAGCCCCCTGTTGGTGGACACCGCCCGGGCGACGGCGCCGAACGTCGCGGTCACTCCCACGCCGATGGCCGGATGCCAGCCGTGGTGCTCCGTGCGCGTCATCGTTTGCTCAGGCGTCGGAGCGCGACCGCAGGGTCAGGCCGACGGCCGCCCGCCAACCGAGCAACAACACCGCGGTGACCGTCGCCGCCACCACCACGAAACTCACCGCCACACCCGCCGAGCTGACTTTGCGCAGCGCCATGCCGACCAGCACGGTGCACAGCCAGACGACGACCCCGGTGGGCACCACCGCCGCGGGCCGGCGCCACCCCCGCGACGCGAGCCACCCGATGAGGGTTCCGGTGAGAAACGGCCAGGCCGTCGTCGCGACGCCGCTGAGAACGAGTCCTTCGTCGTGACTGCGGCGTCCCACCGCGCAGAACACCAGCACCGCGACAACGTCCACGACCAGGTACACCAGCCACAACAGCCGTCGCATGCAGCGAGACTACCGGGCCGGATCGTGATTCTTGACCCGGTAGCCATTCACAAAGCAGGCTCGCGCTAGTGGCAGGCTGACCCTATGAGCACACAAGCACCCCCCGCCTTCGACCGGGGCGACCCCCTGGGCCTCGACGCGTCGCTGTCCGACGACGAGATCGCGGTGCGCGACACGGTCAGGCAGTTTTGCGCCGAGCATGTCATCCCGCACGTCGCGGAGTGGTTCGAGATCGGTGACCTCCCGGTCCGTCAACTCGCCAAGGGGTTCGGCCAGCTCGGCCTGCTCGGCATGCACTTGGACGGCTACGGCTGCGGCGGGGCCTCCGCGGTGCACTACGGCCTGGCCTGCCTGGAGCTGGAGGCCGCCGACTCCGGTGTCCGGTCGACGGTCTCGGTGCAGGGGTCGCTGGCGATGTTTGCCATCTGGAACTTCGGCTTCGAGGAGCAGAAGCAAAGGTGGCTGCCCGGCATGGCCGCCGGCGAGCTGCTCGGCTGCTTCGGGCTGACCGAACCCGACGTCGGATCCGATCCGGCCGCGATGAAAACCCATGCGCGCCAAGATGGTTCGGATTGGGTGATCAACGGCCGCAAGATGTGGATCACCAACGGCTCGGTGGCCGACGTCGCGATCGTGTGGGCCAACACCGACGACGGGATCCGCGGGTTCATCGTCCCCACCAACACCCCGGGATTCACCGCCAACACCATCCACCACAAGCTGTCGCTGCGGGCGTCGATCACCAGCGAACTGGTGCTCGACGACGTACGGCTGCCCGCCGATGCGGTGCTGCCCGACGCCCGCGGCCTCAAGGGGCCGCTGTCCTGCCTGTCCGAGGCGCGCTACGGGATCATCTGGGGATCGATGGGAGCGGCGCGCTCGGCCTGGCAGGCCGCGCTCGAATACGCCACCCAGCGCACCCAATTCGGCCGCCCGATCGCCGGATTCCAGTTGACCCAGGCGAAACTCGTCGACATGGCGGTCGAACTGCACAAGGGGCAGCTGCTGTCCCTGCACCTCGGTCGCCTCAAGGACGGCGTCGGGCTGCGTCCCGAGCAGGTCAGCTTCGGCAAGCTCAACAACACCCGCGAAGCGATCAAGATCTGCCGCACCGCTCGAACAATATTGGGCGGCAATGGGATATCGCTGGAATACCCCGTCATCCGACACATGGTCAACCTGGAATCGGTGCTCACCTACGAGGGCACCCCCGAGATGCACCAGCTCATCCTCGGCCAGGCATTCACCGGTAGCGACGCCTTCCGCTGACAGGGGCACAAATGCCCGCACGCCTGGAATACGTTGAAGACCATCACCAGTTCCGAGAACTGGTAAGCGATTTCGTGCAACAGACCGTCATGACACATCGGGTCGGTGTGAGTATTGCGGCGTGCGGGCTGTTCCTGGGCGCTTGGGCCGGGATGCCCGTGGCATCCGCCGACGCCGGCCTGCCCCCGCTGACGTCGAGCAATGGCGGGCCGATCATCGGCGGCGGAGATGCTGCCGCCCAGTACCGGATCTCGCAGCAACTGACCAGTCTCGGCAGGCCCGACGTCCAAGAGGTTGACGGCTCGGACGCGGCCGCATTCATCACGGCCGCCGCCGGGGTGGCCAACCCACAGCTCGCCTCACCCTTCGCGCTATTGCAGCGGGCGTTGACATGCCAGGTCAACAACGCCGGATTCGGGGCGCGCGCCTACCGACGAAACGACGGGCAATGGGGAGGCGCGGTCCTGGTGATCGCAAAGAGCGCGACGCCGAACGTCGACGATCTGGTTGGCTGCGTCAAGTCCAATTGGCGCCCGGACTCAGCCGGCACGCCAACTGCGATGTGCAACAACGGCTGGACCTACCCCACCTCGGGCGAAAACCATCGCCCCGAGAACTATTTCATCTTGCTCGCCGGCACGAATGCGGACTTCTGCAGTGCGCCCGACGCGAACTACCGGAACTACGCCACCCGGTGGCCATGAGCTCGTTCGGCCCACAGCGCCTCGCGTGCCTGGCTTTCGCCCTTGTACTGGTGGCGGGCTGCGGGTCGCACCCCGCGTCGCCGGCGTCGTCGCCGATGGCTTCCGCCGATCGGGCCAAGACCGACGCGGTGCTGCGGGTCGTCCACAAGACCATGGCGCAGGCGCACCTGCGGGCCGTGATCGTTCGAGTCACGGTGGACGGCAAGGAGATCCTGACCCAGGCCATCGGCGACTCGATGACCGGCGTACCGGCCACCACCGACATGCACTTCCGCAACGGCGCCGTCGCCATCTCCTACGTGTCGACGTTGCTCCTCAAGCTGGTCGACGAAAAGAAAGTGAGCCTCGACGACACGCTGTCGAAGTGGTTGCCCGACTTTGCCCAGTCCGGACGCGTCACTTTGGGCCAACTGGCGCAGATGACGGCCGGTTACCCCGACTACATCATCGGCAACGATCAGTTCGAAAACGAGCTCTACGCAAACCCCTTCCAGCAGTGGACAACTCAGGACATCCTCGCCCTGATCTCGTCGCGGCCCCTGCTCTATGATCCGGGAACGAACTGGAACTACGCGCACACCGATTACGTGCTGCTAGGGCTGGCGCTGGAGAAGGCTACCGGCCAAGACATGCCCACGCTGCTGCAAAACGAGGTGCTGGGGCCGCTGGGCCTGAAAGCCACCGCCAATTCCGATACCCCCGAAATTCCCCAACCCGTGCTGCACGCTTTCAGTTCCGAGCGACGCCAGGCACTCAAAATCCCCGCGGGAACACCGTTTTACGAGGAGTCGACGTACTGGAACCCGTCCTGGACCATCACCCATGGGGCGATTCAGACGACCAACATCTACGACATGGAGGCCACCGCGGTCGGCGTCGGCTCGGGCAAGCTGCTCTCGGCGGACTCGTACAGGAAGATGGTGTCGACGGCGCTGCGGGGCAAAACGCACCCGCAACCGGGTTGCCCAACCTGCTTCGACCAAAACGAGGGCTACACCTACGGCCTGGGCATCATCACCTCAGGCGATTGGCTGTTGCAGAATCCCTTGTTCTCCGGGTGCGCGGGCGTGGAGGCGTATTTGCCGGCGCAGAAGATCGCGATCGCCGTCGCGGTGACCTACGCCCCCGAGGCCTTCGACGACAAGGGCAACTACAGCAACCAGGGCGACATCCTGTTCCGCAAGATCGCCGCGGTGCTGGCCCCGAACCAAGCTCCGCCCATGCCCCCGGGGAGCTAGCAGTACGATTACGCGGGATTTGCCAGGTGGTGCCGGCAGCTAACGACGCCGGCCCATGCCGCGGGGAGAATGGCCATGAGATTTTTCGCGTATCGGGTCCGCATGCGTATCGCGGCGTGCGGGCTGTCGTTGTGTGTTGTGTCCGGGATGCCCGTCGCACAGGCCGATCCCAGCGTCACGCTGCCCCCGATGACGTCCAGCGGCGGCGGGCCGATCATCGGCGGGGGCTCGGCGGCGCAGCAGGGGATCTCGCAGCAGCTGACCAGCCTCGGCAACCCGAATGTCCAAGAGGTCGACGGCTCCGACGCGGCCGCGTTCATCACCGCCGCCGCCGGGCTGGCCAACCCGCAGCTCGCCGCGCCTTTCGCGCTGCTGCGCCGGGCGCTGGCATGCCAGGTCAACAACGCCGGATTCGGGGCGCGCGCCTTCCGGCGCAACGACGGCCGATGGGGCGGCGGGATGCTGGTCGCCGCCAAGAGCACCGTCCCCAACGTCGACGCCCTGAGCTCCTGCGCGAGGACCAACTGGCGCAGGCCATCGGCGGGCAGCGACACCGCGATGTGCAACAGCGGCTGGACCACCCCCACGGCCTACCAAAGCCGCGGCGGCGAGGCCTACTACATCTTGCTCGCCGGCACAGCCGACGACTTCTGCACGGCCCTGAACGGGAAATACAAGGAGAACGCCGGCGCCTGGCCGCTCTAGAAGGGCGGGGGCTCGCCGTCGTCGGGAACATCGGTGAATCCGGAATAAGCTTCCTGCCAACGCTTTCGGCGGGCCTCGCGCGCCAGGTGGTTGTGCTGGCGTTCGGCGGTGATCCGCGCGGCCCGGTTCTGCTCACGGGTACGGGCGCGCGTGGGCATCATCGCGTTTCAATGAGACTCGGCTACAGCGGCACGGATTTCGCGCAAATCATTTTGAGGACGTTCGCGGAAGAACGATGCGTGCTGTGTGTGACCCGGCCGCCCGCCGTGATAGCCGTGACGAACCTGCCCACCTCATGAGCGGAAATCGCGTCTGGCGACGGTGCAGCAGATGACGCGGCCGGTTGAGCAGCTCCGAAGTTGACGATGCGGATGAACCGTAGTCGGCGCAGTCTGTGATCCGATCATGTGCCACGGTCGATTGCGTCGAAAGCCCCCAGGGATTGGTGAAACGGTGCGTAATTAATGCCCAGCGGGTTCTCGAAGGGATGGTCGAGCCAGAAGACGATGAACAGTAGTAGGCCAAGCAGAAGGGCAATCGCGCCTGAAAGCATTAGGTGACCACGTGTGCTATCCAGGCGCATGAAACCGCTGAGCGCCACCAGTACGACACCGCCTGCGAGGAGACCGGCCCATAGCAACCCTGGTCTTCGGGGTTGGGCGTCCAGCATTCGCTGATTCTTGTCGGACGACAATACGGTCAGCTGGCCGAGAAACTCCACACGCGCCGCGTTCGATGCCACACTGGATTGCTCACGCGCGAGGACCTTGTACATGTCGATGAGCGCGGCTTGTGTCGTGTCGGGAGTACTGCCAACATCCTGTTTGCTCCCTTCGGGGCCTTCGACCGTCTTCGCGTATTTCCGGAGCAGTTCCCGCATCTGTGTCTGCTCTGGGACAGGCATGAAGACGGTCTGCTGGTACATCGTCGTAAGAGTGGATGCCTCGTGTGCGACGTTAGCCTCAGCGGAGGAGAAGTGCCCCCAGGCGACGACGACGGTGAAACCGAGGAGAGGGCCGTACACGAGCGCCACGCAGGTCAGGAACGGCGACAGCGTCGAATTATGGCCATCGGCAACCGGTTTGGGGAGGGTGCGATTCGCCAGAAACACGCTCCCGACCCCGACCAACATCGCCACGATGAGGACCACGGCCAGACGTAGCCAAAGGCCCACTGTCCCTAAGTCGCCCATTACTTGCCTCCGGAGGTAACGCGGCCACCCACGAGGGCGGCTTCCGTCTGCGAATACATCTCGCGCGACAGTAGCGACGTTTGCGAGATGCCGCGATTCTTGCAGACGCCATCCAAACCCTTTGGGTCAGAAGAACGGGGTACCTCGCCCCTTGTGTGCGACGTCAGAGGCGTCAGCCGTCAGCCGGTGGTATCTCAGAAACGTGCGTCGGAGCCGGTTGTCCGGGTCCAATCAGCCCCGGAAACGCCGGAATATTCGCCGGGGCCGGTGCGGGTACCGGCTCCGGTGGGGGCGGTGGTTCGGGGTCAGGGCCGCCTTGTCGGGGCAGTACGTGTTGACCGCTGCCCGGGTGCACCTGGTGATGGGCGTCTAACCGCCGCCGAACGTTTCCTCGAAGATCTGCATCAGGCTCTCCCTATTTGCGCTTCTGCGCAGCGACCTCGGCACTGTTTCTCAGCCACGCGGCCACGGTCCCGCCGCCGTTGAGGTGCTGCTGCCAATTCGTCACGGCGGCAATGGCTTCCGGGTAGGTCCACCACGAACCTGCCGGGTGTGTGACGCCGTTCTCGATCACCGACAGGCTGAAACTCTGCCGCCCGTGATAGCGGTTGGACATGAGCACCAGCACCACGTTTCCGACCGAGCCCTGCCACAGCGGCTGGCTCCCGTTGTCAAGGTGCTTCTGGGCTATCGTCGCCCCGGCGCTCACCCCGGCTCCCACGGCGAGGCCACGGGCCGCCGCGCCGATCAGCATGTGAATCACCGGCCCTCCTGGACTGTCCAGCCGAAGGACCGCCAGCGGCTCACCGTCGGCGCGTGGTACGGCGAGGTGAGTGGCGCGGTGCGGGGCGCGCTGGCGGGGCGGGAGGGGGCGGTAAGTTCCACGCCCCGACGGGGGCTGCCCTGTGGACGCCTTTTGGAGAAGGCCACGAGCCGGCGGGCGATGGCGCCCGCGGCCAAACTCGGCGACAGCCAGATGATGTCTTTCATGGGTTTCTCCGTAGGGGTGGACATTAGGATCCGGCTCGGCATCCGAACCGCGCCTGGCTGACAGCCGAAGGGTCACGTCAGTGCACTGTTCGGCGTGCTTGCAACACTAGGAAATTAACGGATATTATGTCAATGATCCGGAAGTAATTTCCGAGTGATTCCTCCCACAGCTCAAAGTCCCTCATGGCCCCTGCGCGCAGTTACGCGTGTGGCCACCGGGTAATCAGCCAGTTGGTGGAACGTGGCCTGGTGGTGGGTGGGAGACTGAGGTGCATCCGATTAGGCGGCGCAGGAGGCAGCGATGGCGACGGTGTACGTGGTCACCGCGGGGAGCGGCGACACCTACGGCATCGAGCGGGTCTACCTCGACCGTGACCCGGCCTACGAGTTTGCCCGGGACTACAACGGTATGGCACCTAACGAACTCGTTCAGGTCGAGGAATGGCAAACAGGTGCCCCGCCGGGGGCCTACGACGGTCCGTATTGGCGGGCGGAGTGGTGGGCGCGCGTGCCGGCCAGCAAGCGCCGAGGTCAGTTGCGGCACACCCGCGAGGGTGAGCGCTTCGATGACTTCGACATCCGCCAGGAGTGGTGGACCGGCGAGGCCCTACCCGAGGCGAAGCTGGTGCGCCGGGAACTGGCGGGCGTGCCGAGGGTGGAGGTGGTGGGTCTGTCGCGGGACAAGGTGGAGGAACTGTTCTGGGACACGATTACCCAGGTCAGGGCCGATCTGGCGGGAGTGCCGCGGAAATAATTTCCACTTTCTTGTGCAACAGCTAGAAAAAGTTGCGCGCGCTGGTGGACATTGCCGTCTGTGATGCGCCATTATCGCCTCATGGACCGACATTCCCTGGAACGGCTCGGCCACCACATCGTGAGCCGGCGCGTTGCGCTGGGCTACCGCAACCGCACCGACTTCGCCAACAGCCTGCAGTTCACCGTGCGCACCCTCTCCGACATCGAAAACGGCGTGCGCAAGGCCAGCCCGGGCACCTACGCCATGCTGGAAAACAAACTCGGCTGGGCACCCGGAAGTATCGACGCCATCCTCACCGGCGCAGAACCCAAAGAGCAGGTGGTCAAGCTGCGCCGCGACAGTCCCACCCCCCGAACCCACGCCTACACTGGCGACGCGCTCTCGCGCGCCTCGACCGAGGAGCTGCTGCTGGAGCTGCGCCGCCGCATCATCCGCCCTCGCGACAGACGCCACGACACCTGGGACGACTGGGACGATGGCCTTGACGCGCAAGGTTACTGGCCCGAGGAGGGCTAGCGAAGCGTGGAGTTCAGCTGGTCCTCCGGCCCCAGCCCCTGCGGCCGGTCTGTGTTGACAGCGCGCCAGTGTGGCGTTAGCCACAGTTATCCATAGCCGTGGAATGGAAACTTTCTCGCTTCGCGTTGTGGGGTGGACAACTACAACTGAAAAAACGACCCGGCTGTTCTCTTCCAGCCGGGTCGTTTCTGTTCGGATGGGGTCAGCAACGCCGGAGCATCGGTATCGAACATGTGTTCGAGTATGGATGGGTACCCCGACATCGGACACGCGTCGTTCGTCGCCGAGTCGTACGGTGGACATGCCCTGCGAAGACTATGAGACCAGAAGGACCAACAGGACCAGAAGGGGTAGCTATGTCGCGCCATCGCGTGGTCATCATTGGAAGTGGGTTCGGCGGCCTGAATGCGGCCAAAGCACTCAAGCGGGCCGACGTCGACATCACCCTTATCTCGAAGACGACCACCCACCTGTTCCAACCGCTGCTCTATCAGGTGGCCACCGGCATCTTGTCCGAAGGCGAGATCGCGCCAGCCACCCGGCTGATCCTGCGCAAGCAGCAGAACGTGCGGGTGCTGCTGGGTGAGGTCATCAACGTCGACCTGAAGGCCAACACGGTGACGTCGAAGTTGATGGGCATGGAGACGGTGTCGCCATACGACAGCCTGGTCGTGGCCGCCGGCGCCCAGCAGTCCTACTTCGGCAACGACGAGTTCGCCACCTACGCACCCGGCATGAAAACCATCGACGACGCCCTGGAGCTGCGCGGCCGCATCCTCGGCGCGTTCGAGGCCGCCGAGTTCACCGACGATCCCGCCGAGCGGGTGCGCCGCCTGACGTTCGTTGTGGTCGGCGCGGGGCCTACCGGCGTCGAAGTGGCCGGACAGATCGTCGAACTCGCTCACCGCACCTTGACCGGAGCCTTTCGAAGCATCAAGCCCAGCGACTGCCGGGTGATCCTGCTCGACGCCGCGCCCGCGGTGTTGCCGCCAATGGGCGAGAAGCTGGGCCTCAAGGCGCAACGGCGGCTGGAAAAGATGGGCGTCGAGGTCCAGCTGAACGCGATGGTCGATGACGTCGACTACCAGGGCATCACGATCAAGGAGAAGGACGGCACGCAGCGCCGCATCGAATGCGCGTGCAAGGTGTGGGCGGCCGGCGTCCAGGCCAGCTCGCTGGGCAAGATGATCGCCGAGCAGTCCGACGGAACCGAGACCGATCGCGCCGGCAGGGTGGTCGTGGAGCCCGATCTGACCGTCAAGGGCCACCCAGGCGTCTTCGTCGTCGGTGATCTGATGTCGGTGCCCGACGTGCCCGGGATGGCTCAGGGCGCGATTCAAGGGGCGCACTATGCGACCACCCTGATCAAGCACATAGTCAAGGGCACCGACGATCCGGCCGCTCGCACGCCTTTTAAGTACTTCGACAAGGGCAGCATGGCCACGATCTCCCGGTTCAACGCCGTGGCGCAGGTCGGCAAGCTGGAGTTCGGCGGCTTCATCGCCTGGTTGGCGTGGCTGGTGCTGCACCTGTTTTACCTGGTCGGCTTCAAGAACCGGTTCACTACGGTGCTCGCCTGGGCGATTACTTTCCTAGGTGACGGTCGAGGCCAAATGGCCATCACAAACCAGATGATCTACGCCAGGGTGGTGGCGAACTGGATGGAAGCCCAAACACAAGAAGCGACGGCGGCGGGCGAACGCGCGGAAACGGCCGAAAGACAGGCGGGTTAGCTCAGGGCCTGATCGATATCGGCGATCAGGTCGTCGGTGCCCTCCAGCCCGACGGAGATCCGAACCACGTCGTCGCCGAGCCCGATCGCGGCGCGACCCTCCGGACCCATCGCCCGGTGAGTCGTCGTCGCCGGGTGCGTGACAAGCGATTTGGCGTCGCCGAGATTGTTGGAAATGTCGACCAGCTGCAGCTTGTCCAGCACCTCGAAAGACCTTTGCTTGGCGGCGCTTTCGGTGCAGTCGAGCGCGAAGGTGACCACCGTCCCACCACCGGTCATCTGCCGCTTGGCCAGGTCGTACTGCGGGTGTGATACCAGGTAGGGATAACGCACCCACTTCACCGCCGGGTGACCCTCCAGGAATTCCGCGATACGCTGCGCCGAGGAATTGCTGTGCTCAACCCGAACCGCAAGCGTCTCAAGGCCTTTCAGTAATACCCAGGCGTTGAAGGCGCTCATCGCCGGGCCGGTGTGGCGCATCAGCTTTTGCACCGGACCCTCGATGTACTCCTTGTCGCCGAGAATCGCACCGCCCAGCACCCGGCCCTGACCGTCGATGTGTTTGGTACCGGAGTAGACCACGACGTCGACCCCGAGCGGAAAACCCTGCTGCAGTAGCGGGGTGGCAAACACGTTGTCCAGCACGACCTTTGCCCCAGCGGCGTGCGCCAGCTCGGTCACCGCGGCGATATCCACCAGCGACTGCATCGGATTCGACGGCGTCTCGAAGAACACCGCCTGAGTCGGCACCGAGAGTGCCCGCTCCCACTGCGCGAGATCGTCGCCGTCGACGAAGACGGTCTCCACGCCCCACCTCGGCAGGATCTCGTTGCACACCACGAAGCACGAGCCGAACAGGCTGCGCGCGGCGACCAACCGGTCACCGGCGGCCAGCAGCGCGCCCAGCGAGGTGAACACCGCGGCCATGCCACTGGCGGTGGCGAACGCCGCCGGGGCGCCCTCGATCAGGCGCAGCCGTTCCTCGAACATGGTCACGGTGGGGTTGCCGTAGCGCGAGTACACAAAGTGGTCCAGGTCGCCGGTGAACGACTTTTCCGCGACGGCGGCCGACTTGTAGACGTAGCCGGACGTCAGAAACATCGCCTCGGCGGTCTCCTCGAACCCGGACCGCAACAGCCCACCGCGCACGCCGATGGTGGCCTGGCTGACGCCGTCGGGTAGCGCCTTAGGCGTGCGGACCGACGGATCGTCACTCATAGCTGGGTCCAGGGCAATCCGTCAGCCCGCCACCCCGTTTCACCGCGGCGGCGACCTTCGAAGCCGTCCAGCACGTTGTAGGACGGCGCAATGCCCGCCTCGGTCGCGACCTCGGCGGCGCCGATGGAGCGGTTGCCCGAACGACACAGGAAGACCACCGGCCGCTCTTCGTCACCCGACGCGGCCGGGACCCGGTCCCGCAATTCGGCGAGGAAGTTCTCGTTGTGCGCCCCGTCGTTCGTATTCCACTCGATATAGACCACTTCGCGGCCGATGCTCGACAGGTCGGGCACACCGACGAACCGCCATTCGGCGTCGGTGCGCACGTCGACCAGCACCGTCCGGGGGTTGTCGTTGAGCATCTGCCATGCCTGCAGCGGCGTGATATCTCCTGCGTAGCTCACCCGCGTGAGTCTCGCATATTCAGCCGGTTCGCGACCTCGCGGGCGCGGTCGCGTGCCGTCGCCACGTCGGGCGCCGTGGCCAAAGCGACCCCCAGCGTGCGGGTCTCGGCCTGCGCCTGTTCGGGCGCCGATCCCCGCCCGAACAGGCGCAGGTCGCTTTCGGGCACACCGAGCGCGCCGTTCAGCACACCGGACGTCGCACCGGTCCCGACCCGTCCAGAGGGGATGCCGCGAGCGGCACCCGGCGAAATCATCAGGGTGTCCACGGGCAGGCCCAGAATGGCCCGGGCCTGCAGTTCGAACGCCGAAAGCCGCTGGCTGCGTAGGGTCACCCAGGCGCTCCGCTGCGGGCACGCGGTGACGTCGGCGAAGTACACCTCATCGCCGTTGATCATCAATTCGACACCGAACACGCCGCGCCCGCCGAGCGCTTTGACGATTCGTGCGGCGATCGACCTGGCCACGTCGGTCGCCATCGTGCTCAACTTCTGGGGCTGCCAGGATTCCGGCACGGCGGCGTCGGCGCCGCCATGACCGATGGGTGAGCAGAACTCGATAACCGGTCCGTTCGGACCTTCGCTGCGTATTACGAGCAGGGTGACGTAAAACTCGACCTCGACCACCCTTTCGGCCAGTACCCGCTCTACCCCCGCCTGACTTTGGACCGCGCGTTGCCAGGCCGGGCCGATGTCGCCGGGTTTGCCGACCAGCGACTGCCCCCGCCTGGTGACCCCGGACACCGGCTTCACCAGCAACGGAAACCCGGCGTGGGCGGCCACCGCCTCGAGCTCGCCGACCGATCCAACGAACCAGAACGGCGCGGTGGGCAGCCCCAACTCGTCGGCGGCCAGCCGGCGCAGGCCCTCCCGATCGGCGGTGAGCCGCAGCGTGCGGGCGCTTGGCACCAGTTCGGGACCGGCGGCCAGCGCAGCGAGGGCATCGATGGCCACGGCGGGCGTGACGGTCGCCACGAAGCCCGGTTGGAGGCGTTGGATCGCCGCCGCCAGCTCGTCGGCGTCGGTCAGCGTGACTGCCAGCGACTGATCGGCTACCTCGTGGGCCGGCCCACCGGCGGGCCCGTCGACGGCGATCACCTCCGCGCCCAGACGCCTTAGGGCGACCGCGAGCTCGCGGCCGGACTCGCCCGAACCCAGCAGCGCCACTCGGGGCCTGACGGCGACTTCGGCGGGGGCCTCTTGGGGCCGCGGGGTCACGACAATCGATCTCGTCACGTCCCCTTCGGGAGCCGCGGGGCGCTCGTGCGTGCTGCGCTCTCCCTCGGTCGAGCCGTCCGTCACCAGCTCACCCTTTCGCCCATTTCGCTCAAGGATAGGACCGCTCCCACTCCGAGCAACGTGGACGGTTCGGCGAAAAAGAGACGACTGGCCGTAAAGGAAACGCGAGTCTTGGCTCATTTTTGAGGTTTTTGTGCAAACCTGCTGAAAGTTCTCTGCGTGCTGGCTGGGGGGAGCGATCGAGTGGCGACGCCGCCGCGAATGCTGAGCGCAGCCGCCGACATAGGAGGGGTGTGGCAATGTGGGATTTCGGCGCCCTGCCACCGGAGATCAACTCGGCAAGGGATCTATGCGGGGCCTGGGTCGGCGCCCCTGGTGGGCGCCGCGGGGGCCTGGCAACATCTGGCCACCGAACTCAACGCGACCGCGGTCTCCTACACCTCGATCATTGCCACGCTCACCAGCCAGCAGTGGCTGGGTCCGTCATCGATAGCGATGGCGGCCGCGGCCATTCCCTATGTCGCGTGGTTGCGCAGTACCGCCGGTCAGGCCGAGCAAACCGCCGCCCCGGCCATGGCCGCGGTAGGCGCCTACGAGTCGGCATACGCGATGACCGTGCCCCCGGCGGTGGACGCGTCCAACCGCACCTTGCTGGCGACGCTGGTCGCGACCAACATTCTTGGGCAAAATACGCCGGCGATCGCGAACGTCGAAGCGCAGTATTCCGAAATGTGGGCCCAGGACGCCGTCGCGATGACGGCCTACGCGGGCTCCTCCGCGTCGGCGTCGCGACTGACGCCGTTCACCTCGCCGGCGCCGACCACCAAGGAGAGCCTGCTCAGCCCGGCGGCCGCTCCTACTGCGGACCCGCTCCCGCCGCCGACGATTTTCGGGCTCGACATTCTTCTGTTAGCACAAACGGCGGTATCAGCTGGGAGCCTGGGCGTCGGGTCGTCGGCCTATGGCGAGCAGGTTCGCTACGACTACTGGAACCAAGACCACCAGACGGGCGCACCGCCGGGCTCGGCCCAAACCCAAGACCACAACCATTACGAAGGCAACTTTCCCTTGCCGGTGTTGTTCGGGGCGCAGAGCGGGGGGCCGCAGGTCGGTGCGTTTGCCGGCCGGGCCGCCATGGTGGGCGCGCTCTCGGTGCCGCAGACGTGGGCCGTGCCCCCGGCGGTTCGTCAAATCGCCGCAACGTTGCCGATGGGCACTCCCTCGATAGTGGTGCAAGAGGACTCACAAAACCCCTACACGGGCATGGCATTGTCCAGTCTGTTGGGAAGCGGGATGGCGGGCCTCGCGGTCCGGGGCGGTTCCTCGCCTGGAGCCCCGGCGTCCGATGCGCCGGTGGGCGGGGCTGCGCGCGGGAGAAAGGGCACTGCCGCGGCGAGGCCCGCGGTGACCACGGCCCCGCCTCCTGCCGCGGCTTCCGCGGTGAGCGTGCCCGGCCTGCCAGACGGCCTGCCGCCCGACGTGGTGGCGAACCTGGCGGCCACGCTGGCCGCTATCCCGGGGGCGACCATCATCGTGGTCCCGCCGACCCCGAACAAATGACTTACGGCTGGCCGGGTAGCAAGCGCACCATCAGGCCGTTGGCTTCGGCCAACAAGGTGCCGCTAGACCCTTGCGCGTCGACCAATTCCGCGGACACAAAAGCCTTGCGGCCCTCGGCGCTGGTGACGCGGCCACGCACGACGAGCGGCACATCGATCGGAGTGATCTTGCGGTAATCGACGTGCAGGAAGGCCGTCCGGCTGATCGGCCGCCCGGCGGCGTGCGCGATCATCCCGAACATGTGGTCAAACAGCAGCGGCAGCACACCGCCGTGCACCGCGTGGTTACCCCCGATGTGAAACCGGCTGAAATAACCGGTCATTTCGACGCCGTCGGGGGCGTATCGCGTCAACATCCACGGCGGCAGCAGCAGGCTGCCCATGCCGGGCAGGTCGGGCGCCCGGCCGGCCGGCGCTTGGCCCTGATCGGCCTCAAACGGCGCGAGCAACCCCACCAGCGCGGCGACACGGTCGGCCGCGTCGTCCCAGACGGCCTGAGCGTCCGGGCCCGGGTCGGCGGACACGGCGAGGTCCTGCAGCTGGCGCATCGCCGCCACGAACCGGCCGAAACCCGGGCCGGGGGTGGCCGGTCCGTATTCGGGAAAGCCGCCGTGATGCTGGTATTCGGGATCGAGTTCTTCCGGATTCTCGGCAGCCGTCACGGGCGACCCTGCAGGATGTCGTGGCGCACGATCGTCTGCTCCCGGCCCGGACCGACACCGATGCACGAAACCTGTGCTCCGGCAAGCTCTTCCAGCCGCGACACGTAGTCACGCGCCTTGGCGGGCAGGTCGTCGAAATCCCGCGCTTGCGAGATGTCTTCCCACCAGCCCGGCAGCTCTTCATAGATCGGTTCCGCGCGGGCCAGATCGCTTTGGGTCATCGGCATGTCGCGGGTCTGCGCGCCGTCGATCCGGTAGCCGACGCATACCGGCACCGTTTCCAGGCTGGACAGCACGTCGAGCTTGGTCAGAAAGTAGTCGGTGATGCCGTTGACCCGGGTGGCGTAGCGGGCGATGACCGCGTCGAACCAGCCGCAGCGCCGGCGCCGTCCGGTGGTGACACCGAATTCGCCCCCGGTCTTGGACAGGTATTCGCCGTTCTCGTCGAACAGCTCGGTGGGGAACGGGCCGGAGCCGACGCGGGTGGTGTAGGCCTTGAGGATTCCCAGCACGGTGGTGATCCGGGTCGGGCCGATCCCGGACCCGACGGCCGCGCCGCCGGCCGTCGGATTCGAGGACGTCACATAGGGATAGGTGCCGTGGTCGACGTCGAGCAGGGTGCCCTGGGAGCCCTCCAGCAACACCGTCTCGCCGGCTTCCAGCGCATTGTTGAGCAGCAGCCGGGTGTCGGCGATGCGGTGCCGGAATCCCTGCGCCTGTTCGAGCAGGGCCTCGACCACGCGTTCTGGCTCCAGCGCCTTGCGGTTGTAGATCTTGACCAGGATCTGGTTTTTGAGTTCCAGCGCGGCCTCGATCTTGTGGGTGAGCACGTCGGGGTCGAGAACGTCGGCGACCCGGATTCCGATGCGGGCGATCTTGTCCTGGTAGCAGGGTCCGATGCCGCGGCCGGTGGTGCCGATCTTCTTGTTGCCCATGTAGCGCTCGGTGACCTTGTCGATGGCCACGTGGTAGGGCAGCAGCAGGTGAGCGTCGGCGGAGATCAGCAGCTTAGAAGTGTCGACGCCGCGGTCTTGAAGGCCCTGCAGTTCGGTGAGCAGCACCGCGGGATCGACCACCACACCGTTGCCGATGACGTTGGTGACGCCGGGCGTCAGCACGCCCGACGGGATCAGGTGCAGCGCGAAGTTTTCGCCGGTGGGCAAGACGACGGTGTGACCGGCGTTGTTGCCACCCTGATAGCGCACCACCCACTGCACGCGCCCACCGAGCAGGTCAGTGGCCTTACCTTTGCCCTCGTCGCCCCACTGGGCGCCGATGAGGACGATTGCCGGCATGACTTGCTCCCACCTGATCGCGCGTGTTTAAGCCTGCTTATTGTGGTCCAGCCGGTGACCCACCCTAGCCTGGCGACGATGCGGGCCGCCTGCGGCCAGCTGAGGAGCCGGGCAAATTAGCTTAAGCCAGCAGGTTGCGAGGAACCCATGAAAACCGGCTTGAAAACGCCGGACGCGGCGGTGTTGTCGTTCGGCGGTCTTCGGGTGCCCGGCCCGTTGAGCGGCCTGCCCATCCGCCCGGCCGCAAGTCCGGCCGATGTGGACGCCATAGACGCCGCGATCGGGCCATACCGGCGGCTGGTGGTCGTCGGCGCCGACGCCGACCTGGGCGCGGTGCTGAGCCGGCTGCTGCGGGCCGACCGGCTCGACGTCGAGGTGGCCTACGTGCCGCGCCGCCGCACCGCGGCGACCCGGGTCTACCGCTTGCCGGCCGGACGCCGGGCGGCGCGGCGGGCACGGTGCGGATCGGCCCGGCGGGTGACGCTGATCCGCGACGAGACCGGGACGGCGGTGGTGGGGCGGGCCTGCTGGCTGCCGGTGGACGGTCAGCGCGTCCTGCACGGCGAGGCGGTGGTCGACGACACCGCGTTGTTCGACGGCGATGTCGCCGGCGTGTGCATCGAACCGACGCCGGCGATGCCGGGGCTGCGGGCCTGGGTGAAATCGGGGGCGCGCGGACTCTGGCGCCGCCGGGTCGCGGGCCGCGCGGTCCAGCTGGGCAGCACCGGCGTCGCCGTGCTGCGGGACGGCGTCCCGGCGCCGCGCACGGCGCGCCGATCGGCGTTCTACCGCAACGTCGAAGGCTGGTCGCTGGTCCGGTAGTTTCAACCGGTGAACTTTCCCGCGCGGCGCGAATCGGTGCGGCCCAGCCCGATCTTTTTGGGACTCGTCGGGTTGACGGCTGTCGGGGGCGTGCTGGCCTGGCTGGCCGGGGCGAGCGTGCGGCCGCTGTCCTATGCCGGGGTGTTCATCTTCGTGATCGCCGGCTGGTTGGTCTCGCTGTGTCTGCATGAATTCGGACACGCGGTGACCGCTTGGCGATTCGGCGACCACGACGCCGCGGTGCGCGGCTACCTGACGCTGGATCCACGGCGCTACAGCAACCCGGGGCTCTCGCTGGTTCTGCCGATGGTGTTCATCGCGCTGGGCGGGATCGGCCTGCCCGGTGCCGCGGTGTACTTGCGGACCTGGTTCATGACGCCGATGCGGCGGACCCTGGTCAGCCTGGCGGGCCCCGCGGCTAACCTGCTGCTGGCGGTGCTGCTGCTGGGGCTGACCCGGTTTTTCTACGCCCCGGCCCACGCGGTGCTGTGGGCCGGCGTGTCGTTCCTGGCATTCCTGCAGGTCACCGCGCTGGTCCTGAACCTGCTGCCCATCCCGGGCCTGGACGGATACGACGCCCTGGAGCCGCACCTGAGTCCCGAGACGCAGCGCGCGGTGGCACCGTTCAAGCAGTACGCCGTCTTTTTTCTGCTGTTTTTGTTCCTGGCACCGGCACTTAACCGGTGGCTCTTCGGGATCGTGTATTGGTTGTTTGATTTCTCCGGCGTGCGTCCCTCGCTGGCGAGCGCGGGCAACGCGCTGACCCGGTTCTGGAGCGCCTGGTTCTAACGCTTGCAATATATGCGCACACACGCATATATTGATTCGCTATGGGCGCCGGGCACAATCACTCCCCCGCCGAGGCTGACACGTCTCGGATGATCCCCCGCATGATCCTCGCCGCGGTGATTCTCGCGGCGTTCTTCGTCGTGGAATTGACCACCTCGATACTGATCAACTCGATGGCGCTGCTGGCCGACGCCGGGCACATGCTCACCGACGTCGTCGCGGTGTTCATGGGGCTGGGCGCCGTGACGCTGGCCCGCCGCGGCAGCTCGTCACCGGCGCGAACCTACGGCTGGCATCGCGCCGAGGTCTTCACCGCGGTGGCCAACGCCGCACTGCTGATCGGCGTCGCGACGTTCATCCTCTACGAGGCCATCCAGCGGCTCAGCGAGACCCCGTCCGTCCCCGGTTGGCCGATGATCGTGGTGGCGCTGGCCGGTCTGGCCGCCAACATCGTGGTGGCGCTGCTGCTGCGTTCGCACGCGGAGGGCAGCCTGGCCGTCAAGGGCGCCTACATGGAGGTCGTCGCCGATAGCGTCAGCAGCCTGGGTGTACTGATCGCCGGGATCGTCACCGTGACGACGCACTGGCCCTACGCCGACGTCGTGGTCGCGGTGCTGGTCGCGATCTGGGTGCTGCCACGGGCCATCTCCCTGGCGCGCGACGCGTTGCGGATCCTTTCCGAATCGTCCCCGACCCACATCGACGTCGAGGAGCTGCGCTCCGCACTGCGCTCCGTCGACGGGGTGACCGAAGTCCACGACCTGCACGTGTGGACGCTTTCGCCGGGCAAGGACATGTGCACCGCACACCTAACCAGCGGCAGCGACTGCGCCCGGGTGCTGCAGGATGCGCGCGCGGTGCTGTCAGCTCGCGGCTTGAACCACGCCACCGTCCAGATCGAGTGCCCGGGCGGCGCCGACTGTACGGAAACCTTCTAAAGCCCGAGCGCTTTGCGGGCGTCGGGGTCGCAATCGTCGAGCAGGTCCAGGCAGCGCCGGTACTCCTCGGTCTCACCGATGGCGTCGGCGGCCCGGGCCAGCGACGCCACGCACCGCAAGAAGCCCCGGTTGGGCTCGTGCGCATACGGCACCGGGCCGAAACCCTTCCAGCCATTGCGACGCAGCTGGTCCAGGCCGCGGTGATAGCCGGTGCGGGCATAGGCGTAGGCCGTGACGGCCCTGTCGTCGGCCAGCGCCTCCTCGGCAAGCGCCGCCCAGGCCACCGAGGCCGACGGATGCGCGGCGGCAACGATGCTCGGATTCTCGTCGGCGAGCAGTTCGGCTTCGGCGTCAATGTCGCCAGGAAGCAGTATCGGATCAGGTCCCAGAAGATCACCCATCGGCGTCATGGTTACTATTCTGCCGTTGCGCCGTGGGTCGCTAAGCTCCAGCTACCGACTCGATAAGGACAGCAGCACTCATGCCCATGCCACCCGAGCCCGACCGCGGCGAGCAGCGGGCCTTCAAAACCGGGGAAGAAACCGGCGATGAGGTCACCGTGGGCTACCCGCTGGTACCCAACGACCCAGAGACCGAGACTGTGGTCATCAACAAACCCGAGCCGGGCGGCGGCCCCGAGGCAAATCCGGAAACCCAGCGTGAACGTCGCTTCACCGCACCCGGCTTCGATGCCAAAGAGACCCAGGTCATCTCCACCACGCCGGAGCCGGCCACGGAAGTCTTCCCGTCGCCCGCGGGACCGGACGGCCCGACGGCGCAAATGGGTGTGCACACGAAAGCTGCTGTGCCACAATCAATTCCGCCCCGGCTCGGGGGGAAATTACGTACATCACCGCAATTCAACTGGGGGTGGGTGCTGGCGCTGGTCGTGATCGTGTTGGCGCTGGCGGCGATCGCCATCCTGGGTACCGTGCTGATCACCAAAGGCAAACACCCGAAAGCGTCGCAAGAAGACCAGGTTCGGCACACCATCCAGAACTTTGACGTCGCGGTGCAGCGGGGCGACCTGACCGTGCTGCGCACGATCACGTGTGGGACCACCCGGGACGGCTATGTGGATTACAACGAGCACGCGTGGGAGGAAACGTACCGCCGGGTTTCGGCGGCCAAGCAATATCCGGTGATCGCCAGCATCGACGAGGTCGTCGTCAATGGCCAACACGCCGAGGCGAACATCACCACGTTCATGGCCTACGACCCGCAGCTTCGCTCGACACGCAGCCTCGATCTGCAGTACCGCGATGATCAATGGAAGATTTGCCAGTCCTCCAGCGGCTAGCCCAGGCCTCGATCCCGCGGGAATGCGGCGGAATTCCGCTTGTGGCAAGGTATTTTCGGCCCGCCACTTCCGCGTAGGCGTGGGCTCGGTCTCGATTGTCCAGTGAGAGGCAGGTGGGCACCACCGTGAACAGGCAATCGACCGTCGAGCAATCATCCATCGACATCCGCCAGGCCGTCGGCATCGGGACTCCCAAGGCCGTCGAATTGTGGCTCGACGTCGTCGGCGACCCGTCCGATCGGGCCCATGAACTCGCCGCGTTGTCCAAAACCGAAATCGCGAAACTCGGTCAACTGCTCGATAGCTCGAGCGGAATCGAGCTGTTCGAGTCGATCGACGACCACCTGGCCGGGCGGATACTGCGGGCGACCGACCCATCCCTGGCGGCCACGCTGCTGGGCGCCCTGGACTCCGATCACGCCGCCAACGTCCTGCGTGGGATCAAAGGGCCGAAGCGGGAGTCGCTGTTGACGTTGTTGCCGCTGGAGCGGGCGACGGTGCTGCGTGGGTTGTTGAGCTGGCCCGAGGACTCCGCCGCGGCGCGGATGGTGCCCGAAACGCTGAGGGTGCGCCCGGACATGACGGTCCCGGAGGCCATCGCCGCGGTGCGCGAACACGCCTCGGGACTGCGCAGCGATTCACGAACCACCTCCTACGTGTACGTGACCGACGGCGACGCGCACCTGCTGGGCCTGGTTGCGTTTCGCGCGCTCGTGCTGGCCAACCCCGACCAGCGGGTGTCCGAGCTGATGAGGGACGACGTCGTCTCCGTCTCGCCACTCACCGACCAGGAGGTGGCGGCGAAGACACTGATCGACCACAACTTGATGGCGGTGCCCGTCGTCGACGGCGACAACCGGCTACTGGGCATCCTGGTCGAGGACGAGGCCTTCGAGATCGCCGAGGAAGAGGCGACCGAAGACGCCGAGCGACAGGGCGGGTCGGCCCCGCTGGAGGTGCCCTACCTGAGGGCGTCCCCGTGGCTGCTGTGGCGCAAGCGCATCGTCTGGCTGCTGGTGCTGTTCGCCGCGGAGGCCTACACCGGCACCGTGCTGCGGGCGTTCGAGGCGGAGATGGAGGCGGTCGTCGCGCTGGCGTTCTTCATTCCGCTGCTGATCGGCACCGGCGGCAATACCGGCACCCAGATCTGCACCACCCTGGTCCGGGCGATGTCCACCGGCCAGGTCCGGCTCCGCGACCTGCCCGCCGTCCTGGTCAAGGAGGTATCAACAGGTGCGCTGATCGGCCTGACCATGGCGGTGGCGGCGGTGATCCGCGCGTGGACGTTGAACGTGGGCCCGCACGTCACGGCGACGGTCGCGGTGACTGTGGCGGCCATCGTGCTGTGGTCGTCGTTCGTCGCGGCGCTGCTTCCGCCCGTGCTGAAGACGCTGCGCGTCGACCCGGCCATCGTGTCGGGGCCGATGATCGCCACGATCGTCGACGGCACCGGCCTGATCATCTACTTCACGGTCGCGCACTTGATGCTGGCGGAACTTCAGGGTCTCTAAAGGGCCCCGAAGCCGCCCCAGACGGGCCTCTAAGCCGCCAAAGGTCAGCCGCTGACCGACTTTCCGGCGCAGTGCAGGTCGTTGCAGGCCTCGATCACCCGCTCGGTCATCGAAGCTTCGGCCGCCTTGAGGTAGCTGCGCGGGTCGTACGCCTTCTTGCTGCCCACGTCGCCGTCGACCTTGAGCACGCCGTCGTAGTTGGTGAACATGTGGCCGGCGATCGGGCGGGTGAACGCGTACTGGGCGTCGGTGTCGACGTTCATCTTCACCACGCCGTAGCGCAGCGCCTCTTCTATCTCGGACTTCTCCGAGCCCGATCCGCCGTGGAACACGAAGTCGAACGGTTTGGCGTCGGCGGACAGCCCGAGCTTGGCCGCCGCCACCTTCTGGCCCTCGGCCAGGATGTCCGGACGCAGCTTGACGTTGCCGGGCTTGTAGACGCCGTGCACGTTGCCGAACGTCGCGGCCAGCAGGTACTTGCCATGCTCACCGTCGCCCAGCGCGTCGATGGTCTTCTCGAAGTCCTCCGGGGTGGTGTACAGCTTCTCGTCGATTGCGCCGACCACGCCGTCCTCTTCGCCGCCGACCACACCAATTTCGACTTCCAGAATGATCTTGGCGGCCGCCGCGGCCTTGAGCAGCTCCTGCGCGATGGCGAGGTTCTCGTTCATCGGCACCGCCGATCCGTCCCACATGTGCGATCCGAACAGCGGATTCTTGCCGGCCGCTACCCGCTGGGCCGAGATCGCCAGCAGCGGCCGCACGTAGGTGTCCAGCTTGTCCTTCGGGCAGTGGTCGGTGTGCAGGGCGACGTTGATCGGGTACTTGGCCGCGATGGTGCGGGCGAACTTGGCCAGCGCCACCGCGCCGGTCACCATGTCCTTGATTCCAAGGCCGGAGGCGAACTCGGCACCACCGGTGGAGAACTGGATGATGCCGTCGCTGCCGGCGTCGGCGAAGCCCTTGATGGCGGCGTTGACGGTCTCCGAAGAGGTGCAGTTGATGGCCGGGAAGGCGTACGAGTTCTCCTTCGCACGCCCCAACATCTCGGCGTAGACCTCGGGTGTGGCGATGGGCATGAAAGATCCTCCTGTAGACGGGGTCGTCCCAGTATCGCAACACCAAGCTCCCGGTGGGCAGTCAACCAAAGGCCGGTATGTTTGAGACATCATGAGCACCGCCGTAGTGGCCCTGCCCGACATCCTCGACCCGATGTACTGGTTGGGCGCCAACGGCGTCTTCGGGTCCGCGGTGCTGCCCGGGATTCTGATCATCGTCTTCATCGAGACGGGGCTGCTGTTTCCGCTGCTGCCCGGCGAATCGCTGCTGTTCACCGGCGGGCTGTTGGCCGCGCACCCCAACCCGCCGGCGAGCATCTGGGTGCTGGCACCCTGCGTCGCCCTCGTCGCGGTGCTGGGGGATCAGACCGGGTATTTCATCGGGCGGCGGATCGGTCCGGCGTTGTTCAAGAAGGAAGATTCCCGGTTCTTCAAGCAGCACTATGTGACCGAGTCGCACGCATTCTTCGAGAAATACGGGCCCTGGGCGATCATCCTCGCCCGGTTCGCGCCGTTCGTGCGGACGTTCGTCCCGGTGATCGCCGGGGTTTCCTACATGCGCTACCCGGTGTTTCTCGGGTTCGACATCATCGGCGGCATCGCCTGGGGCGGCGGTGCCACGCTCGCCGGCTACTTCCTGGGCACCGTGCCGTTCGTCCACCAGAACCTGGAAAAGATCATCCTGGCCATCCTGGCGGTCTCGCTGCTGCCGGCTTTCATCGCCGCCTGGCGCGGTTTTCGGGGACGCCGGCGGGCGACTCGCACCGCGGGCGGCGAGCCCAGCTCAGGACACCCGACTTCGGCGATAAGCAACGAAAGCGTCTAGCAGGTCCGGCCTGTCGATCGAGCTCTTCTGCGCGGCCTCGCCCGGCGCCGCGCCCAGCAGGATCCGCTTGATCGGGATTTCCAGACGTTTGCCCGTCAGCGTCCGCGGTATGCCCGGAACCGGCAGGATGTCGTCGGGCACATGCCGCGGCGACGCGTGGCGACGGATCTCGGCGACGATTCTCGAGCGCAGCGCCTCGTCGAGTTCGCCACCGTCCTCCAAGTCCACAAACAACGGCATCCAGTAGCCGCCGTCGTCCTGCTCGACGCCGACCACCAGGCAGTCGCGCACCTCGGGCATTCCCTCCACGGCGGTGTAGATCTCGGCGCTGCCCATCCGGACGCCCAGCCGGTTGAGGGTGGCATCCGAACGGCCATGCACCACAACCGAACCCCGGTCGGTGATGGTGATCCAGTCCCCGTGCCACCACACTCCGGGGTACCTGTCGAAGTAGGCGGCGCGGTAGCGGCTGCCGTCGTCGTCGTTCCAGAAGAACACCGGCATGGAGGGCATCGGCTTGGTCAGCACCAGTTCGCCCTCTTCCCCGATGACGGGTTGTCGCTCGCCGCACCAGGATTCGATGGCCGCACCCAGGCAGATGCAGGACAGCTCGCCGGCGACGATGGGCAGCGTCGGACAACCACCGATGAAGGCCGTGCAGACATCGGTGCCACCGGACAGCGATACCACCGGGACCGGCCGGCCGAGTCCCGCTTGTACCCAACGGAATCCGGATGCCGGCAGCGGCGAACCGGTGGAACCCACCACGCGCAACGCCTCCAGCGGGTACGACGCGCCCGGCTTCAATTCCTTTTTGGCGCAGGCCAACAGGTAGCCCGCCCCGGCGCCGAACACCGTAACACCGGCCTCGGCGGCGACCCGCCACAGCCCGTCGGTGCTCAAATGCGTTGGGCTGCCGTCGTAAAGCACGATGGTGGAGTCGACCATGAGCCCGGACACCAGCAGGTTCCACATCATCCAGCTGGTCGACGAGTACCACAGGAAGCGGTCGCCGGGGTGCAGGTCCAGCTGCAGGCTCAGGTACTTCAGGTGCTCCAGCACGACGCCGCCGTGACAGTGCACGATGCCCTTCGGCTTCCCGGTGGTTCCGGACGAGAACATCACCCACAGCGGGTGTGCGAACGGGACCGCGACGATGTCGAGGGGGGTATCCGCCTCGACAGCCGTCGCCCACGAAACCACCTGGGCCCCAACGGCTTCCGCGCCGTCCAGGCCGAACCCCAGCCGCGGAACCAGCACGGTGGCCCGCAGCGTCGGCATCGCACGCCGGATCTCGGCCAGCTCGGCGCGGCGATCGATGCGCTTGCCGTCGTACACCGAGCCGTCGCTGGCCACCAGCACCTTCGGCTCCACCTGGCCCAACCTCGCGATCACGCCGTCGACGGCCAGGTCCTGGTTGCACACCGCCCAGAGGGCGCCCACGCTGGCGGCGGCCAGGGCGGCGACGACGGCCTCGGCGACGTTGGGCAGGTAGCCGACCACGCCATCGCCGGGCTGCACCCCGACGCCGCGCAGGTAGGCCGCAAAGGCCGCGGTCTCCCGCTGCAGCCGCGCCCAGGACCACTCGCACGAGCCGTCTTCGCCGACCGCGATCAGGGCGGGGCGCTCGTCGGTGGCGTGGCGGAAGATCTCGGTGGCGTAGTTGAGCGTGGCGCCGGGAAACCACTCGGCGCCGGGCATGGAACGCTCGCCCAGCACCGCGCGGGGCGGGCTGGGCGACTGGATGTCGAAGTAGTGCCAGATGGCGTCCCAGAACCAGTCGATGTCGTCCACCGACTTCTCCCACAGCTCGTGGTAGTCGCCGTAGTGGCCGCGTCCGGTCTCGGCCAGCCACGCCGTGAAGCGGGTGATGTTAGCTCCGGCCACCGTCGCTTCGTCGGGTGTCCAGCCGCCGGGTTCGCTCATTTCAAAGACCCATCGCCGCCGCCGAGATCATTGCCTGCTGTCACGGCGGTGACGTTACAGGCGGCCTCCATCAGCATCCACCCCGACAGCTGCACCGACAGGTCCCGCTCGGCGATCTCGGAACTGCTCACCGCCCCCTCGACGAACTCCGCCTGGCCGCCGGCCGCGGTGGGCAGCTCGGCGGCGCGGTCCCAAAACGCCCCGAACAGCGGCAGTCCGTCGACCGTTTGCCGGTACTCCCACGCAGATTCCGCGCTGGCCAGCACTATCCTGCGGGCGGTGTCACGGGCGGCGACGTCGGCGGGCTCCGCACCCGGCAGCGTGGTGGCGACCAGCGCCAGGTAGCGCGCGGTGACGCCGCCGAACAGGCCGCCGTCCCCGCCGCCGGCGCCCCGCAGCACCCCCGACGGCGCCATGTGCTCGTCGACCGCGGTGACCAGGCGATGCACCCGTGCCGCGTGCTGGCCGGTGGAGTCCGGGCCGGTGCGTGCCGCCAGCTCGGTTTCCAGGCCGAGCACCGCGCCCTGGCAGTAGGTGTATTGCGCGCGTACCAGCGAGCCGGCCTTGATGCCGTCGAATACCAGGTTCGTCTCCGGGTCGATCAGCGTGCCGTCGATCCAGTCCGCCATCTGCTCGGCCCTGCGCAGCCGGTCTCCGTAGCGGGCCAAAAAGATTCCCGCCGGGCCGTTGGCCGGCGCGTTGAAGAACTGGTCTTCCTTGCGCCACGGGATGCCGCCGCCGTCCTCGGGCACCCACGCCTTGACGAACTGGTCGGCGAGCTTGGGCAGGGCGCGCTTGCGAACGACGCCCGCGAGCCGGGCGGCGCGCTCCAGCGCCAGCGCCAGCCAGGCCATGTCGTCGTAGTAGTTGTTGGTCCACGAGAAGTTGTTGCGCAGCCGGTGCGAGCGGGCCTGCCGGCTGATCTTGCCGAGCCGGTCGGGCTGCGGATCGCGCTGTTGCGCATCGACCAGGCAATCGAGCAGATGCGCCTGCCACCAGTAGTGCCAGGTGCCGAACAGCCGGTCCTTGCGCGCCGACGGCCAGGCCACCACCCCCAGCTGGGTTCCCGGCAGCGCCCAGAGCCGTTTCAGGTGCCGTTGGGCGACAGCGGCTTCGGAGCTGGTTGCCCGGTTGGCCCATAGCTGATCCATACTGCCGATCCTGCCTTAGCGCGCTAGCTTACGGCGGCGCGGCGCCGACCAGGAACCACGTGTTCAGCAGGCCCTTGCCTTTGACCGCGACGGTTCCCCGATCCTCGAAGGCGAACTCGCCCTTGAGCCGCTCGTACACATCCGGCGGGACTTGAATCCGTCCTTCGACGCCGGTCGACTCCATGCGGGAGGCGACATTGACGGCGTCGCCCCACACGTCGTAGAAGAAACGGCTGGTGCCCACCACGCCGGCGACCACGGGACCGACGCCCAGCCCGATGCGGATCGGCACCTGGTGACCCGTGTGATCGGTGAGTCCATTCGCCGCGTCGGCCAGGTCGAGCGCAAGGCGCGCGAGCGCCTGAAGATGGTCGGACCGGGGCTTCGGCACGCCGCTGACCGCCAGGTAGGAGTCGCCGGTGGTTTTGACCTTTTCCAGCCCGTGCCGCTCGACGAGACGGTCGAACTCGGTGTTGATGCGGTTGAGGAGGGCCACCAATTCCACCGGTGTGGTGCGGCCGGCGCGCTCGGTGAAGCCGGCGATGTCGGCGAACAACACCGAGGCGTCGTCGTACTTGTCGGCGATCAGCGCGGTCGACGGGTTCTTCAGCCGGGCCGCAATGCCCGTCGGCAGAATGTTGGTGAGCAACGACTCGGACCGCTCGTGCTCCAGTTCGATCGCCCACTTGGCCCCCTCCAACTCGCGCTGCGTGTACCAGACCGTCGCCACGACCATCCCGCACGCGGCGACCGCCGAGATCGCAAAGCCGAAATTCATGGCCCACACCGACTGCGCCGAGGTGCGGACGGGCCGGACAAAGTTGATCGTGATGATCAGGGCGGCGCTGCTGGTCACCACAACGCAGGCCAGGGCGATGTGCTCGGCGCCCAGCACCAGCACGGCCACCAACCCCGACATCACGAAGAAGAACGCGATCCCCGTGTGCGTCCCGACCTTCCACCCGACCACGATCATGAACAGGTCGGCGGCGCACACCACCGCCAGCGGCGCCACCAGCTCGCCGAAGCGGTGCAGCAGCGGAATCATCGCGAATATCAGGGCCGTCACCGTGTTGATCAGCGCGACGTGCCACAGCCGGGTCGTCATCAGCTCGATCACCGCGAAGCTGGCGCACACCACGGCCGCCATCCACGTGGTGATGTTGAGGACGCGGCGACGCCGGGAAAGGCTGTCGGCGGATTGCCGGTCGCGCTCCGCAACGGACGACTTCAGGTTCAGCAGCGGGCCGCTGTAGGACCGGCTCACCGCCTCGGCTGAGAGCTGCGCGGCCGCGGCCTCGACGTCGGCTGCCACATCGGCAGCGTATCGGACCCGACGGCGACCGGACCCCGGATTGTCAGAGCCAGCAGCAACTCGTGCAACCCGCTCAGCGAGTGCGCCGGCAGGAACAGGTCGCAGTGCGGCAGGGCCGCGGCCATCGAACCGGCCAGCGGCTCGAATTCGCGGTGCGCCGCACGCGGATTGAGCCAGACCAGCACCGCGGCCCGGCGGCGCAGCCTGGCCATCGCGTGCGCGAGCAACTCGGGGGGATCGCTGTCCCAGCCGTCGGAGGCGATGATCACCACCGCACCGCGCAGCGCGTTGCCGTGCGGCGGGGCCAGCAGGCCAGCGACGCTGCGGCCGATGAACGTGCCGCCGTACCGGTCGGTGACTTTTGCGTTGGCCCGCTGCAGCGCCACCTCCGCCGAGCGGTGCGACAGCACCGAGGTGAGCCGGGTCAGCGATGTCGAAAACGCGAAGACCTCGGGACGGATCCCGGCCTGGCGCAGCATCGTCGCCCGCATCAGATGCAGATAGATCGCGGCGTAGGGCTGCATCGAGCGGCTCACATCGCAGACCAGGACGACCCGCCGGGGCCGGCGACGGGGCCGCGTTCGCGCCAGCCGCAGCGATTCCCAGCCCGTTCTGCGTGACGCGTTCATCGTGGCCCGCAGGTCGATCCTCTTGCCGCTCGCGCTGGGCTCAAACCGCAAGCTGCGTCGCCGGGGCCAGCGCGCCACGGTCGCCTCCAGCCACGAGCCAAGCAGACGAAGGTCTTCGGGATCGAAGCGGTCAAACGGTTGGTCGGCCAGTGCGGCGATGCGGCTGGGCAACAGGTCTGGCAGCAGGGCGGTCGAGACGGCGGAGCCGTCGGACGCGGTCACGGTTCGGGTGGCCCAGGGCACGGGTTGGGTGGCGGCGGAGCGAGCCCCGGCGCGACGCAGCCTTCCGGCCGCGGGTGTGTTGGGACCCGGCATCCCAAGGAGCGGATCGGGGCCTGTTCTGTCGTCGGGGGAAGCGGCCCCGAACACCGACGCGAAAACGGCGTCGAAGGCGCCGAGGTCATCCCTGCGATTGACCAACGTCAGCCTGGCCGCCCAATACAGCGCGGACATGTTGTGGGGCAACAGCTTTCGGAGCGCCTGGACGAAACTGGCCTGGCCATTGGCGGAAACCAGCACTCCGACGCCGCGCAGGCGCGCGACCAGCGCTGCCGCGAACGCCGCTAAATCGACGCCCCGCAACAGCAGTGGGGTACTCACGACGCGCTAGCTTCTCCGGCGCAGCACCCAGAACACCACCACAGCGGCGAGCGCCGCCAGCGCCGCCGCACCGTACTTCTTGAGCCGCTCCCCACCGGCGAGCTCCAGCAGATCGATGGGCTCGGGCTCGGCCTCAGCCGCTCGGCGAGTGCCCGGGACCGGGTTTGCCGGCCAGGCGGGGATCGGCTCCTCGGCTCCGGCCGACTCCGCCGCCGGGCCCGTTGCGCCGCCGGCATTTTCGGCGGCCAGCTTGGCCTCCAGCGACTCCACGAACTGACCCAGCAACTTCTCCGACACCTGCTGCAGCATTCCGCTGCCGAACTGCGCCAGCTTGCCGACGATCTTCAGGTCGGTGTCGACGGTCACGCTGGTGCGCTCCCCGTCCGCGTTCAGCCGGGCGGTGACCGTGGCCGCCGCGTTGCCGGTGCCGCGCGCTTCCTTGCCCTTGGCGTCGATGACCGCGCGGTGTTGATCGCGGTCCTGTTCGACGAACCGCACCTTGCCACTGAATTCGCTTGTGACGGGGCCGACCTTGACTTTGACCTTGCCGAGGTAGTCGTCGCCCTCATGGCCAACCAGTTGGGCCCCCGGCATCAGCGGGATCACCTGTTCCAGGTCGCACAGCACGTCCCAGGCCTGCCCGATCGGCGCGCGGACGGTGAACTGGTTGGCGATCTTCATACTGTGGGTCCTCTCATGTGCGGCTGAACTCGACGAAGGCGTCGCGAATCAGAGTACGGTCGTCGGGCGTCTTGGCCAACGCGCCCAGGCTCATCGTCGCGGACTCGTCGACGAGGTCGGCGACGCCGAGCGACACCAGGGCGGCGACCCAGTCGATCGTCTCGGCCACCCCGGGCGGCTTGTCCAGGTCGAGATCGCGTGCGCTGCCGACGAATTGGGTGGCGTGTTCGATCAACGGCGCGGTCGCGCCGGGCACCGTCCGGCGGACGATGGCGGCCGCCCGGGACGGCTCCGGGTAGTCGATCCAGTGGTAGAGGCAACGCCGGCGGAGTGCGTCGTGCAGGTCGCGGCTGCGGTTGGAGGTGAGCACCGCGATGGGCGGACGCTCGGCGACGAAGGTGCCCAGCTCGGGGACGGTAACCGCGGATTCGCCGAGGAACTCCAGCAGCAATGCTTCGAATTCGTCGTCGGCTCGGTCGATTTCGTCGATCAGCAGCACCGGGGGCGCCGGCCCGCGGTGCCGCACGCACCGCAGGATGGGCCGGTCCACCAGGTAGGTCTCGGTGTAGAGATCGGTTTCGGATAAGCCGGCGCCTCGCGCCTCGGCCAGCCGGATGGACAGCAGCTGACGTTGGTAGTTCCAGTCGTAGAGCGCCTCGTTAGCTGTGAGGCCCTCGTAGCACTGCAGCCGGATTAGCGTGGTATTAAGCACTCGCCGCAAGTGTTTTCGCTGCGGTGGTCTTGCCGACGCCGGGCTCACCCTCGAGCAGCAGCGGCCTGCCGAGAGTGACGGCCAGATAGATGGCCGACGCCGTCCCCGTGTCGAGCAGGTAGTTCTTTGCGTCGAACTGGCGGACCACGTCGTCGGGGGTTCCGAAGATCGCCGATGTCATCGGGGCACCGACTCCAGCAGCCGCCGGTAGTCGTCCCAGGTGTCCACGTCGAGCGGCACGGGCCCGTCCACCGCGAGTTCGCGCACCGGATGCCGGCCCGACTGCACGAGCTTCCAGACTCCCTTGTCGCCGTGCAGCTGCGACAGCTCGCCGAACACATTGCGGCCGAACCAGAATGGATGCCCGATGCCGTCCGCGTAGCGGCACACCATGACGTCGCAGGCCGGTCCCTCGGTGATCATTCGCCGCACCGTGGCGGCCTTTACGCATGGCTGATCGCCGAGCATCAGCACGATGCCGGCGGCATGCGGATCCACCCGCTCCAATGCCACCCGCAGCGACGCCGAACACCCGGCCCCCGAGTCAGCCCCCGACTCTTCGACGACCACCACGTCGGCCCCGTCCAGCGGCACCGCGTCACGCACGGCCTGGGCGGCGCCACCCAGGGTGACGATGAGCCGGTCGAACCCGGCGCTGCGCGCGAGCTCCACGGTCGCACCGAGCAGGGTCGTATCTCGGTATGGCAGAACCTGTTTGGGCGTGCCCAGCCTCCGGGAGTGGCCGGCCGCCAGCACGACACCGGTGACCGGCGGCGCATTCATGCGCCGACGTGCCTGCTGGCGAACGCCGTCCGACATGACCGACCGCAGAACCAGTAGTCCGCGCCGGCCAGCTGCAGGTGCTCGCTGGCGGGTCCGATCGACACCGTCATGCCGCAGACCGGATCGATTGCCTCCCGCGGGCTCTCACTCACCGGCGCGGTGCGGCCCAGGGCGCCGCCGCGGATGCCGGCGATGAGTTCGGCCGCGACCGACACCGCGATCTCGGCCGGTGTCTTGGCGCCGATGGGCAGGCCGACCGGGGTATGCACGCGGGCCCGCTCGGCCTCGGAGAGCTCGAGCTCGTTGAGGATCGACGCGCCGCGCACCTTGCTGGCCACCAGGCCGATGTACCGCACGCCGCTATCCAGTGCGGCGCGGATGATTTCGGCTTCCGGGCCGCCGTGGCTGGCGATCACCACCGCGGTGGTTTCAGTCAGATCGGTCTCGAGTCTGGCTTCGTAGCCCAGCACGCCGCACAATTGGATCAGTGCGTCCGCGGTCGGCGTGGCGCCGTAGATCCGGATCAGCGGCGGCGGCAGCTGCGGAGTCAGGAAGATCTCCAGCGACCCACCGGACAGGCACGGGTTGACGACGACACAGGCGCCGGGCGCCTCGGGAAAGTGCACGTCGCCGTCGGGAAGCACCCGCAGCAAGACGCTTTCGCCCGCCTGCAGCACGCCCAGCGCCGCCTTGCGGACGGAGTTCTGCGCGCACTGGCCGCCGACGAAGCCTTCGATTGTCCCGTCCGCCAACAGGATCGCTTCGTCGCCGGCACGCGACGACGTGGGCGGCTGGGCCCGCACCACGGTGGCGTGCACGAACGGTGTCCGTGCCGCCAACAGCTGCTGAGCCCGCTCGCTGATCGTCTGGGTCACGGCAAGCCTTTAGATCGGCGGTCTGGCGCGGCCCTGCATGGCCTCCCAGACCCGGGACGGTGTCAACGGCATATCGGCGTGGCGAACGCCGAACGGCGCCAACGCATCCACCACCGCGTTCACCACGGCGGGCGGCGATCCCACCGTGGCCGATTCGCCGATGCCCTTCGCGCCGATCGGGTGGTGTGGTGACGGCGTGACGGTGTGGCCGGTTTCCAGGTGCGGCACCTCGAGCGCGGTGGGGATCAGGTAGTCCATCAGTGACCCGCCCAGGCAGTTGCCGTCGTCATCGAAGGCGATCATCTCCATCAACGCCATCCCGATGCCGTCGACGATGCCGCCGTGCACCTGGCCCTCGATGATCATCGGGTTGATGCGGGTGCCGCAGTCATCGACGGCCAGAAAGCGCCGCACCTTGACCACGGCCGTGCCCGGATCGACGTCGACCACACAGAAGTACGCGCCGTACGGGTAGGTGAGATTCTCCGGGTTGTAGCAGACTTCGGCGTCCAGGCCGCCCTCGATGCCCTCGGGCAGGTCGCCGGCGCCGTGCGCGCGCATCGCGATGTCGGCGATCGTCACCGATGCCGACGGGTCACCCTTGACGTGGAACGACCCCTTCTCCCACTCCAGGTCGGCGACCGAAACCTCGAGCATGCCCGACGCGATGATCTTCGCCTTGTCCCGCACCTTGCGGGCCACCATCGCCGCGGCGGCGCCAGAGACCGGCGTCGACCGGCTGCCGTAGGTGCCGAGCCCGAACGGCGTCTGGTCGGTGTCGCCGTGCACCACATCGATGTCGTCGGGCGGGATGCCGAGTTCCTCGGCAACGATCTGCGCGAACGTCGTCTCGTGGCCCTGCCCCTGGGTCTGAACCGACAGTCGCACAACGGCTTTCCCCGTCGGGTGCACCCTCAGCTCACAGCCGTCGGCCATGCCGAGGCCGAGGATGTCCATGTCCTTGCGCGGTCCGGCACCGACGGCCTCGGTGAAGAAGGACATGCCGATGCCCATCAGCTCGCCACGCTCGCGCTTCTGCTTCTGCTCGGCGCGCAGGGCGTCATAGCCGATCATGTCCATGGCCTTGCGCATCGTGGCTTCGTAGTCACCCGAGTCGTACACCCAGCCGGTCTTGCTGCGGTACGGAAATTGCTCGGGCCGCAACAGGTTTCGCAGCCGTAGCTCGGCCGGGTCCATCCTCAGCTCGAAGGCCAGGCAGTCCACCAGCCGCTCGACGAAGTACACCGCCTCGGTGATCCGGAACGAGCACGCGTAGGCGACCCCGCCGGGCGCCTTGTTGGTGTACACCGCGGTCATGTGGCAGTAGGCGGCCTCGATGTCGTAGCTGCCGGTGAACACCCCGAAGAAGCCGGCCGGGTATTTCGTCGGCGCCGCCTGGCCGTTGAACGCGCCGTGGTCGGCCAGCACGTTGGACCGGATCGCCAAGATCGTGCCGTCCTTGGTGGCCGCGATCTCACCGACCATGATGTAGTCGCGCGCGAAGCTGGTGGACGTCAGGTTCTCGCTGCGGTCCTCCATCCATTTGACGGGCTTGCCCAGCACCAGGGACCCGACGATCGCGCACACATAGCCGGGGTAGATCGGCACCTTGTTGCCGAAGCCGCCGCCGATGTCGGGTGAGATCACCCGGATCTTGTGTTCGGGCAACCCGGCGACCAGGGCGTACAACGTCCGGTGGGCGTGTGGGGCCTGCGAGGTGGTCCACAGCGTCAGCTTGCCGGTGACCGGGTCCAGATCGGCCACCGCGCCACAGGTTTCCATCGGCGCCGGATGCACCCGGGGGTACACGATCTCCTGTGTGACGACGACGTCGGCCTTCGCGAACGCCGCCTCGGTGGCCGCCGCATCGCCGGTCTCCCAGTCGAAGAGGTGGTTGTCGGCCTTGCCGTCGAGATCGGTGCGGATCACGGGTGCCGACGGATCGAGTGCGGTGCGGACGTCCACGACCGGGTCCAGCGGGTCGTATTCGACGTCGATCAGCTCCAGCGCGTCGCGCGCCGAATACCGGTCCTCGGCAACGACGAACGCCACCTCCTGGCCCTGAAAGCGCACCTTGTCGGTGGCCAGCACGGCCTGCACGTCGTTAGACAGCGTCGGCATCCAGGCCAGCCCCTTTTCGGCCAGGTCGGCACCAGTCACCACCGCTTTGACCTTCGGATGCGCAAGGGCCGCAGTCGAATCGATGCTGACGATGCGGGCGTGCGCGTACGGCGAGCGCAAGATCGCCAGGTGCAGCATGCCCGGCAGCGCGACGTCGTCGACGTAGGTGCCGCGGCCTCGGATGAATCGCGGATCCTCTTTGCGCAGCATCCGGCCGTACCCGCACGGCTTTTGATCGTTGTCCGCGGTGTCTTCCGGTGATGGCGGTCGCGACTCGATAGTCGTCATGACGTCGCCTCCGCGGAAGTCGCGTGCGAAGCGGCCCACTGGATGGAGCGCACGATCGTGGTATATCCGGTGCAGCGGCAGATCTGCCCGGAGATCGCCTCCCGGATGGTTTCCTCGTCGGGGTCGGGGTTGCGGTCCAGCAGGGCGCGGGCGGTGATCATCATTCCCGGTGTGCAGAAGCCGCATTGCAGCCCGTGGCACCGCATGAACCCTTCCTGCACCGGGTCGAGCTGGCCGTCAACGGCCAGGCCTTCGACGGTTCGGACGCTGTGCCCGGAGGCCATCACAGCGAGCATCGTGCAGGACTTCACCGGCACGCCGTCGACGTCGACCACGCATGTTCCACAGTTGCTGGTGTCGCAGCCCCAGTGAGTTCCGGTGAGCCGCAGCTGATCACGCAGAAAATGCACCAGCAGCATCCGGGGTTCGACCTCGGCGGTCACCTGCTCGCCGTTGACGGTCATATTCACCTGCATGGGCTTAATCCTTTCTGGTGGCGACCCGCTGCGCCCGGCTTCGCCGCGCTTGCGATCACCACTAGCTCATTTGTTCGCGCACCCGTTGGGCGGCGGTGCGCAACGTGCGGGTGGTCAGTTCGGCGGCCAGGTGCCGCTTGTACTCGGTGGTGCCCCGGACATCGGTCACCGGGTCGCAGGCCTGCGCGGCGCCGCGGCCCGCCTCGGCGAAAACCTCGTCGGTGGCAGGCTGACCGACCAGGGCCGCCGCGACCTCGGCCAGCGCCGCGCGGTCGGCGTTGACCGCGGTCAGGCCGACCCGGGCGGCGGATATCGCGGCACCGTCGAGTGTGACCGCCGCGCCCGCCGCCGCGACGGCCCAGTCGCCGACCCGCCGTTCCACCTTGGCGTAGGCGCTGGATGTGTTGTGCCGCAAGGGGATCCGGACCTCGACGAGGATCTCGTTGAAGGCGAGCGCAGTCTCGTATGGCCCGACGACGAAGTCGTCGATCGGTATTTCGCGTTCCCCCGACGGCCCCCTGGCCAGGCACACCGCATCCAGCACCAGGCACACGGTCGACAGATCCTCGGCCGGATCCGCCTGGCAGAGCGAACCGCCCAGCGTGCCGCGATTGCGGACCACGGGGTCGGCGATCACCCGTTCGGCGTCGCGGAAGACCGGGCACGCCGCAGCCAGGGTGTCGGACTCCAGCAGTTCGCGGTGGCGGGTCATGGCGCCGATACGAACCAGGGTCGGATCGGTGATCACGTATCCGAGCTCGAGCGCCAGGTCGTTGATGTCGACGAGGTACTCCGGGTTGGCGATGCGCAGCTTCATCATCGGCAGCAGGCTGTGCCCGCCGGCGACCACCCGGGCCCCCTCCCCCAACCGATCCAGTAATCCGATGGCGTGGTCGACGCTGGTCGCGCGTTCGTATTCGAAGGGCCCGGGCACCTGCATGTGACGCACCTCACTAGGAAGGGGGACCCCAGTGTGGGCCGCGGGGAAAGGGGCGTCAATAGCGAGTTAAGCGATCCGTGAACTCACCCGGTACTCACCCGGTACTAGCCCCGAAGTCGCCTTCTAGCTGGGCGTCGTGGTGGATTCGCCCGACGATCTGGGTCAGCGGGAGGCCCCGGCCGCCCCAGCGCTTGGCGATGATGTCGGCGGCGATCGAGACCGCGGTCTCCTCCGGGGTGCGCGCACCGAGGTCCAGTCCGATGGGGCTGGACAGCCGGCCCAGCTCGGCGTCGGTCAGCCCCGCGGCGCGCAGCCGGTGCATCCGGTCGTCGTGGGTTCGCCGCGACCCCATCGCACCGACGTATCCGACGCTTAGCCGCAGCGCCACCGCGAGCACCGGGACGTCGAACTTCGGATCGTGGGTGAGCACACAGATCACCGTGTGCCGGTCGACGGCGCCCGCCTGCGCCTCGGCGGCCAGATACCGGTGCGGCCACTCGACGACGACGTCGTCGGCGGTGGGAAACCGCGCGCGCGTGGCGAACACCGGACGGGCGTCGCACACGGTGACCCGGTAGCCGAGCAACGATCCCTGCTGCGCCAGGGCGGCGGCGAAGTCGATCGCGCCGAACACCAGCATCCGCGGGCGCGGCGCGTAGCTGGAGACGAAGACCTCCATGCCGTCGCCGAGACGCTGTCCCTCGGGTCCGTATTCGAGGACCTCGCTGCGGCCCACCGCGAGCAAGCCGCGGGCGTCGTCGGTGACCGCGGCGTCGGCACGCGCCGAACCCAGCGATCCCGCCGCGGGGATGCCCGGGTCGGGCCGGACGATGAGCCTGCGGCCCACGCGGTGCGGATCGGGGTGGGCGACGACGGTCGCGACCGCCACCGCGCGGTTCGCACCGATGTCGTCGGCGACCGAACCGAGTTCGGGAAACGTCGCCGTCGACATGGGCTCGACGAAGACGTCGATGATGCCGCCGCAGGTCAGGCCGACCGCGAAGGCGTCGTCGTCGCTGACCCCGTAGCGCTGAAGTCGCGGTGTCCCGGTGTGCGCCACCGCGCTGGCGAGGTCGTACACCGCGCCCTCCACGCAGCCACCCGATACCGACCCGCTCACCGAACCGTCCGGCGCGACCAACATCGACGCCCCGGGGGGCCGCGGGGCCGACCGCAGGGTTCGCACGACGGTTCCGATCCCCGCTGTCTGACCGGCACGCCAGATCGACATCAGCTCGGCAAGCACGTCGCGCACCCTTTCAAATTAGGCCCCGAAGTAGGCTCGTTGCATGACTCCGGCTCAACTTCGGGCCTATTCGGCGGTGGTTCGCCTCGGCTCGGTGCGAGCTGCCGCCGCGGAACTGGGTGTTTCCGACGCCGGAGTCTCGATGCACGTGGCCGCGCTGCGCAAGGAACTGGACGACCCGTTGTTCACCAGGACGGGTGCCGGGCTGGCGTTCACGCCAGGCGGGCTGCGGCTGGCCAGCCGCGCGGTCGAAATCCTGGGTCTGCAGCAACAGACCGCGATCGAGGTCACCGAGGCCGCCCACGGGCGTCGGCTGCTGCGGATCGCCGCGTCCACCACCTTCGCCGAGCACGCGGCGCCGGGCCTGATCGAGCTTTTCTCGTCGCGGGCCGACGACCTGTCGGTGGAGTTGAGCGTGCATCCGACGAGCCGGTTCCGCGACCTGATCTCCGCACGCGCCGTTGACATCGCGATCGGCCCGGCCGCTGAAAGCTCGGTAAGTTCGACCGGTTCCGATGACTCGATCTTTGTGCGGCCCTTCCTGAAATATCAGATCATCGCCGTCGTAGCGCCGAAAAGCCCACTGGCTCATGGCATTCCGGTGCCCGCACTGTTGCGTCAGCAGCAGTGGATGCTGGGCCCGTCGGCGGGCAGCGTGGACGGCGAGATCGCAACCATGTTGCGCGGCTTGGGGATTCCGGAGTCACAACAGCGAATCTTCCAAAGCGACGCCGCCGCGCTCGAGGAGGTTCAGCGGGTCGGCGGCGTGACGCTGGCGATTGGCTTCGCGGTAGCCAAGGACCTCGCCGCGGGGCGGTTGACTCACGTGACCGGTCCCGGCCTGGACCGCTCGGGCGAATGGTGTGTGGCGACGCTGGCGCCGTCGGCGCGCCAGCCCGCGGTCTCCGAACTGGTCCGCTTCATCACCACGCCGAGGTGCACCCAGGCGATGATCCGCGGATCCGGCGTCGGGGTGACCCGGTTCCGCCCGAAAGTGCACGTCACGCTCTGGAGCTAGCCGAGGCGCCCTCCTTCATCGACTGTGCGTCCAGGGCCGCCCTCCTTCATCGACTGCGCGTCCAGGGCGGGCCTCCTTCATCGAGTGTGCGTCCAGGGCGGGAAATCCGCGGAAATGCCGCCGCCAGCGCACACTCGATGCCGTCAGTGCACAGTCGAAGTCGCCAGCGCGGCCCTGACCCTACGCAGGATGTCGGCGGGGCGATGCTCGGCGACGACCCGGACGACGAGCCAACCAGACGCTTGCAGCGTCTCCAGACGCCGGATGTCTTTGACGTATTGGCGCCTGTCGACTCGATGCTGGTCACCGTCGTATTCGACAGCGACCATGCGATCTTCCCAACCCAAATCCAGATAGGCGAACGGAATGCCGTCGGGGCCGAACACAGGTATCTGTGTCTGCGGCCGGGGCAGGCCCGCGTCGATGAGAAGCAGCCGAAGGAAGCTCTCCTTGGGCGACTCCGCGCCCGGGTCGACCAGCTGCAGCGCGGTCTCCAACTTTCGCAAACCACGCGCGCCGGGATGGCACTTGGCGATGTGCAGAACGTCGTCGACCTTGAAACCCGTTGCCCGCGCTAGCGAATCCAGCCGAGCAACCACCGCACGCCGGCCCCCGCGCCGGCCGAGATCGAAGGCGGTGCGCTCCGGTGTGGTGACCAGGCGCCCGTTCATGCTCTGCGATTCGCCTTCGAGCAACGTGTCGCGCCGCGTGAGCACACCTCGGGGCGGGCGCGCGTTGAGATGAATCAGCTCGACAACGACATCATCGGCGATCCACTTGGAGCCGTGCAGGGCAGCGGCCGCCGCTCCGGCGACGGTGCCCTTGCGGTCGGACCACAGCCAGGCGGCGACGATGCGTTGCTCAAGGGATGGCTGAATCGATCGTGACAGGAAGACGTTCGGATACATTGCGCGGTATTGCGTGCGCAACTGATGCCGAGTTAAGGCCCCGCAAGCCAGCGCCTCGCTACCGATGAACGGCTCGCCCGCAACCACCACGACGCGAAGAATCGCACGTCGACCCCGCACTGCGACTTCCGGTGTACACAGGGCGCCGCCCTCCTTCATCGACTGTGCGTCCAGGGCGGGAAATCCGCGGAAATGCCGCCGTCAGCGCACAGTCGATGCCGTCAGCGCACACTCGATGCGGTCAAAGGAGGGCTACCAGGCGCGAGAGAGGTCCCCGTGCTGGCGGATCCAGGCGTGCATCGCGATCCCGGCGGCAACGCCGGCGTTGATGCTGCGCGTCGAGCCGAACTGGGCGATCGACACCGTCATCGCCGCGCCCGCCCGGATGCCGTCGGTGATGCCGGGACCCTCCTGACCGAACACGAGCAGACACCGCCGCGGCAGAGCCGCCTCCTCAAGGCGCACCGCACCGGGGACGTTGTCCACCGCGACCACGGTCAGACCGGCGGCCGCCGCGAAGTCCAGCAGTTCGGCGATGCTGTCGTGATGACACAGCCGCTGATAGCGGTCGGTCACCATGGCGCCGCGGCGGTTCCAGCGCCGCCGCCCAACGATGTGCACGGTGTCCACCGCGAAGGCGTTGGCGGTCCGCACCACCGAGCCGATATTGGCGTCGTGGCCGAAGTTCTCGATCGCCACATGCAGGGGGTGACGACGCTCGTCGATGTCGGCGATGATCGCTTCCCGGGTCCAATACCGGTACGCGTCGACGACATTGCGAGTATCGCCGTCGCGCAACAGGGTTGGGTCATAGCGCGGATCGTCGGGGGGCTCCCCCGCCCAGGGCCCGACGCCGCCGGCCGGTATCCCCCACTCGGTGGGCCCGGGTTCGCTCATCGCTGCGTCCACACGCCGGCGTGGGTGCCGTCTATCGCCACCGTCGCGTACAGCAACGCCTCGTTGATTTCGCCCTGGGTACACAGCGACGCGTTGAGGCGCACCGCGTCCAACGACGCGTCGGGCAGCACCAGCACCGACGACCCGTACGCCGCGCAGGCGGGGTTCAGCCCTTGGCCGGGCAGGGTCGGCGACGCGAGCAGCATCATGGGGCCGCCGCGTTTGGCGGAGTCGTCGCGATACCGGGCCGCGATGGCGTCGGCCTCCAACCCCATCAGCATGTAGCCGTTGCCGGCAAACGCGGCCGGGTCGCCCAGCTGCGCCTGGGTCACCGGGGAGCCGTCGGCGCGCCACGCCGACAGGCTGGTGGTCTTGACCACCAGGCCGGTGTCGTTGGCGTTCGTCGGCAGCAGCCCCACCGGAAACGCCGCCGGATAGGCCGCCGAGGTATCCGGGATCCGGTCGTGCGGCGAGTAGCCGTACACCCCGCGGACCTGACTTCGATCCTTCAGCGGGCCAAGGCAAACCGTGCCGGTGAGTCGGTCCGCGGGCGCCGACAGCGGCAAGGGGATATCGTGCACGCTGGCCATCGCGGTGTCGCAGCTGCCCAGCCCGGCGGACTCCATCGGGTGGGCCAGCGCGCCGTACAGCCCGAAGCGAATGTCCTCGGGTTTAGCGTGCGGATCCTTCGGCGACGCCACGCTGGCCGAGACGTCGACCAGCACGTAGTCGCCGTCCCAGCGCAGATTCGACACCGCCATGTTCCAGCCCAACAGCGCCAGCGACTCACCCAGCCGCGCGCCCTGTGCGCCGTAGGGCCGAACGGGATGGCTGGAGCTCGAGCAGCCCAGTAGGCAGGCCGCCAGGCAGGCTGTTATCGCAATGACAGTGCGCACCGCGATCCCGCGACGAGGAGGAGAGCCGGGCAATCCAACCTAGCCCAGCCCCAGATCGGCAAGGCCCAGCAGGCTGCGGTACAACAGCCCCTCGGCTTCGATGGCCTCCGCGGCGCCGGTGGCGCGGTCCACCACGGTGGCCACGCCGATCACCTCGCCGCCCGCGTCTTGAACGGCGTGCACCGCCGTCAGTGCCGAGTTGCCCGTGGTACTCGTGTCCTCGACCACCAACACCGGCTGACCGGCAACCTCGGATCCCTCGATAAGACGTTGCAGGCCATGGGTTTTCGCCGACTTACGCACGACGAACGCGTCGATCGGGCGGCCCGGGGCGTGCATGACGGCCGTGGCCACCGGATCGGCGCCCAGGGTCAGGCCGCCGACGACCGCGTAGTCCCAGTCGCTGGTGAGTTCGCGCATCAGCGTGCCGATCAATGCCGAAGCCCGGTGGTGCAGGGTCGCGCGGCGCAGGTCGACGTAGTAATCGGCCTCTTTGCCCGACGACAGCGTGACCCGTCCGTGCACCACCGACAGCTGTCGCACCAGCTCGGCCAGCTCCTCACGTTCGGCCACGGCCGACCCCCATCCGTTTGGTCGCGGCCCGCACCAGGCCGTCGCTGGCGTAGCGCCGCGCGTACCCGGCGCCGATCCCGGATGTCGGCCCGGTGATCAGGGCTACGGGACGCGGCATGAGCAAGAGTGTACTGAGGCCGACCGAGGAGTCCGGCGCGCAATCAGTGCTGGTAGTTGTTGGCCTCACGGCCGTTGCGCCCGGGTGGCGGCGGGCGGCGAATGGCTTCCGTGCGACCCTCGGAACGACCCTGGTCCCGGCGGACCGGCTCGGGGGCGCGGCGGCCTCCCTGAACATCCGAGCCCAGCAGCCCGGCCACATCCTGGGCCGAGCGCCTGGGTGGCAGCTCCGCGCGACCGGCCGGCGCCAAGGGTCGGCTCGGTGACGGATGGCGAAGTCCTGCCCGCTCGCCGGTCTCCTGGGAGGTCTCCTGAGCGGTCTCCTGGGGCAGCGGCGGCAACACCCGCAGCAGGTCGTTGAATTGGCGCACGGTGCGCAGGCCCTCGTCCCACTGGGCGCGAGTGCTGGACACCGGCAGGGCCACCAACGTCCAGTTCTGCTCGTTCCACATGATCTCGGCGCAGTCGGGCGCGGTGTGCGCGAAGGTGACCATGCGCCGGTCGCAGGCCCGCCGGGCCGCGTCCAGATTGGTGGAGTACACCATCCGCGGCCCGATCGCGCCCAGCAGCCAAATGTCGCTTTCCCGAGGCTCTTTTAGCCCCTTGAGCCGCAGGTCCACCACGACGTTGGTGCCCACCTTGCGGTGCAGTGCGATCACCGTGGCGACCTCCTCGAGGTCGAAGATGTACACCGCCTCGCCGCGGATCTGACCCAGCACGACGTTGTGCGCGGCGACGTCGCCCACCGTCGACATCACGCCGCGCTTCCAGCGCTTGAGGATCTCGATCGACTCACGCTCGTAGTCGAATCCGTGCGACCGCGCCCACGATTTACGGCGCCGGCTGCGCCCGCGACGCCGATCGAGATCGACGTACAGCAACACCGCCGCACCGACAAAGCACAGTGCGGACAGCGTGAACCAAAGGGGGACCATCCTAAGTAGCGTATCTGCTGTTAGACCAGAACCAAGAACGCGACCGGGTCACAACCGAGTTAAGGTTCGCCAGGCCGCGGCGTGGTTCAACGTCAGCCAAGGATCAGCGAGTCGCCATCGGGGCTGACGTTGACCGGAATGGTGTCGCCGTCGTGCACCTCGCCCGCCAGCAGCATCTTGGCCAGCTGATCGCCGATCGCCTGCTGCACCAGCCGCCGCAACGGCCGGGCACCGTAGACCGGGTCGAATCCGCGCTGCGCCAGCCAGCGCTTGGCCGGCAACGACACCTCCAGCTGCAGGCGCCGCTGCGCGAGCCGCTTGGCCAGTTGGGCGAGCTGGATGTCGACGATCTGCACCAGCTCCTCGGGGTTCAGGGCGTCGAAGACGAGCACGTCGTCGAGCCGGTTGATGAACTCCGGCTTGAACGCCGCGCGCACCGCCGCCATCACCTGCTCCTCGCTGCCGCCCGAACCGAGGTTGGACGTCAGGATGAGGATGGTGTTGCGGAAGTCGACCGTGCGGCCCTGCCCGTCGGTCAGGCGGCCTTCGTCGAGCACCTGCAGCAGCACGTCGAACACGTCGGGATGGGCCTTTTCGACCTCGTCGAACAGCACGACGGTGTACGGCCGCCGGCGCACCGCCTCGGTCAGCTGACCGCCCTGGTCGTAGCCGATGTATCCGGGAGGCGCACCGACCAGGCGGGCCACCGAGTGCTTCTCGCCGTATTCGCTCATGTCGATCCGGACCATGGCCCGGTCGTCGTCGAACAGGAAGTCGGCCAGCGCCTTTGCCAGCTCCGTCTTGCCGACGCCGGTGGGTCCCAGGAACATGAACGATCCGGTGGGCCGGTTGGGGTCGGCGACCCCGGCGCGAGAGCGCCGCACGGCGTCAGAAACCGCGGCCACGGCTTTCCGTTGCCCGACGACGCGCTTGCCCAGCTCGTCTTCCATCCGGAGCAGCTTGGCGGTCTCGCCTTCCAGCAACCGGCCGGCGGGGATGCCGGTCCACGCCGACACCACATCGGCGATGTCGTCGGGACCGACCTCCTCCTTAAGCATCACGTTCTCGCGTGCCTCGGCCTGTGGTAGCGCGGCGTCGAGTTTCTTCTCCACCTCGGGGATACGCCCGTATCGCAACTCGGCGGCCTTGGCCAGATCTCCGTCGCGCTCGGCGCGCTCGGACTCGCCGCGCAGCGTCTCCAGCTGCTCCTTGAGTTCGCGGACGATGTCGATGGCGTTCTTCTCGTTCTGCCACCTGGTGGTCAGCTCGGCCAGCTTTTCCTTCTGGTCGGCCAGCTCGGAGCGCAGCTTCTCCAGGCGCTCCCTGGATGCCTCGTCTTCTTCCTTGGTCAGCGCCATCTCTTCGATCTCCAGGCGGCGCACCAGTCGCTCGACCTTGTCGATCTCGACGGGCCGGGAGTCGATCTCCATCTTCAGCCGGCTGGCGGCCTCGTCGACCAGGTCGATGGCCTTGTCCGGCAGGAAGCGGGCGGTGATGTATCGGTCGCTCAGGGTGGCGGCGGCCACCAGCGCCGAGTCGGTGATGCGCACCCCGTGGTGCACCTCGTAGCGGTCCTTGAGCCCGCGCAGGATCCCGACGGTGTCCTCCACCGACGGCTCGCCGACCAGCACCTGCTGGAAGCGTCGCTCCAGGGCGGCGTCCTTCTCGATGTACTTGCGGTACTCGTCGAGCGTGGTGGCGCCGACCAGCCGCAGCTCGCCACGGGCCAGCATCGGCTTGATCATGTTGCCGGCGTCCATCGCGCCCTCGCCGGTCGCGCCGGCGCCGACGATGGTGTGCAGCTCATCGATGAACGTGATGATCTGCCCGGCAGAGTTCTTGATGTCGTCGAGCACGGCCTTCAGCCGTTCCTCGAACTCGCCGCGGTACTTCGCGCCGGCCACCATCGAGCCCATGTCCAGGCTGACGACGGTCTTGTCGCGCAGGCTTTCCGGGACGTCGCCGGCGACAATGCGCTGGGCCAGGCCCTCCACGATCGCGGTCTTGCCGACGCCGGGCTCGCCGATCAGCACCGGGTTGTTCTTGGTACGACGCGACAGGACCTGCACGACGCGGCGAATCTCGTTGTCCCGCCCGATGACCGGGTCGAGTTGGCCTTCGCGGGCTCGTGCCGTCAGGTCGGTCGAGTACTTCTCCAGGGCCTGGTAGGTGGACTCCGGGTCGGCGCTGGTGACCCGCGCGCTGCCGCGCACCTTGGCGAACGCCTCGCGCAGCGCCTGCGGTGAGGCGCCGTGGCCGGTCAGCAGCTTGGCGACGTCGGAGTCGCCGGTTGCCAGCCCGACCATCAGATGTTCGGTGGAGACGTACTCGTCATCCATCTCGGTGGCCAGTTGCTGGGCGGTGGTGATGGCGGCCAGCGACTCGCGGGACAGCTGCGGCTGCGCGCTGGCACCGCTGGCCTGCGGCAGCCGGTGGAGCAGGCGCTCCGCCTCGCTGCGGATGGTCGCGGGGTCGACGCCGACGGCCTCCAAGAGCGGCGCGGCGATCCCGTCGTTCTGTGTCAGCAGCGCCAACAGCAGATGAGCGGGCCTGATCTCGGGGTTACCGGCGGCGCTGGCCGCCTGTAACGCAGACGTCAGGGCCGCTTGCGTCTTGGTGGTCGGGTTAAAAGAGTCCACGACACCTCCGTTCGGGTATAGGGAAAATGCTTGTCGCGTTGTTCAACGTCGTCAAGGTTGAGTCTGTTCCGCTCAATTTTAGAGTTTTTAGTCGCGATCGAACAGGGGTCTTTAGTCCATGAAACATGCGTACATCACGTCACCATTGACAGCACGGACGCCGTGAGCACGTCGGGAACCGGCAACGTGGTCACCTACCACTGGGGCTCGCCGGAGATCGTCAACGCCGGCACTCGAACACCGTCCAGCAGGGCTGACGAGGGCTGCGCGATCGGCTACGGTACTCCCGTGACGGCCGGAGCGGGTCCCTCGATGGCGGAGCTGCTGCCGCTGGCGCTGGTGATCACCGTGTCGCCGCTGTCGATCATTCCCGCGGTGCTCGTCCTGCAGGCGCCGCGGGCCCGCCCGAGCGGCTTGGCCTACCTCGCCGGTTGGCTCTTCGGGCTGAGCGCCCTGACGGCGGTAGCCATCGGCGTCTCCGGCATGCTCGGCGGCCTGAAGAGCTCCCCTCCGCAGTGGGCGTCCTGGCTGCGCATCGCCGTCGGCACGGCGCTGATCGTCTTCGGCGCCGTCCGCTGGCTGACTCGACGCGGTCACGACCACATGCCGGCCTGGATGCGAACGCTGACCACCGTGAACCCCGCCCGCGCCGCGATCACGGCGGCGGCGCTGACGGTGGTGAATCCCAAAGTGCTCTTCATCTGCGCGGCAGCGGGTTTGGAGATCGGCACCGACGCGATGGACGGCACGGGAGACGTGGTTTCGGCGGCGCTGTTCGTCGCCGTCGCCGCGTCGTCGGTCGCGGTCCCGATACTGGCCTACGTGGCCGCGGGTGAGCGCCTCAACACCCCGCTGCAACGGCTCAACGCCTGGTTGGAGAAACACAACGCCGCGCTGGTCGCGGCCATGCTGGTACTGATCGGATTAATGGTGCTGTACAAGGGGATTCACGCCCTATAGCCGCCGGGCGGTCAGCGCAGCCTAGAATCGGGGTCCGTGAGCCTCGAGGACCGCGACGCGTTGCGGATACTGCGCGACGCCTTCGGGCGGGACGACTCGGGCCGCGGCAACCAAACCGACGACCTGATGCACCGGTTCTACAGCCACTGGTTTGCCCACGACATGTCGGTGCGCGACCTGTTTCCGGCCGAAATGGAAGGCCAGCGAGCCGCTTTCGCCCACGCGCTGCATTGGGTCTATGGCGAACTGGTCGCCCAACGCGCCGAAGAGCCGGTGGCCTTCCTTGCCCAGCTCGGCCGGGACCACCGCAAATACGGTGTGCTGCCGTCCCATTACGACACGTTGCGCCGCGCGTTGTACGCGTCGCTGCGCACCCACCTGAGCCATCCGAGCCGGGGGTCCTGGACCGATGCCGTCGACGCGACGGCCATCGCCTCACTCAACCTGATCACCGGAGTGATGAGCGGGGCCGCCGACGCCGACGACGGTCCCGCCTGGTGGGACGGCACGGTCACCGAGTACACCCGGGCCTCGCGTGATCTCGCGGTCGTCCGGCTGCAACTCGATCGCCCGATGCAGTATCACCCCGGCCAGTACGTCAACGTCTGCGTTCCGCAGTGCCCGCGTCGCTGGCGATACCTCAGCCCCGCCATTCCGGCGGACCCGGACGGCGGGATGGAGTTCCATGTCCGAGTGGTTCCCGGCGGCTTGGTCAGCACCGCCATCATCGAGGAAACCCGGCCCGGCGACCGGTGGCGCTTGTCCAGCCCACACGGGGGCCTGCGGGTGGACCGGGATGGCAGCGACGTGCTGATGGTGGCCGGAAGCACCGGCCTGGCGCCGTTGCGGTCGCTGATCATGGACCTCAGCCGCTACGCGGTGAACCCGCGAGTACACCTGTTCTTCGGCGCCCGCTACTTCTGCGAGCTCTACGACCTGCCCACCCTGTGGCAGGTGGCGACGCACAATCCGTGGCTGTCGGTCTCACCGGTCACGGAGTACAGCCGCGACCCATCGTGGGCCGCCGACTATCCCGACGTCACGCCGCCGCGCGGCCTGCACGTGCGCCAAAGCGGCCGGCTGCCCGACGTGGTGACCAAATACGGCGGTTGGGGCGACCGGCAGATCCTGGTCTGCGGCGGACCGGCGATGGTCCGCGCCACCAAGGCCGCCCTGATCGCCAAAGGCGCTCCGCCGGAACGTATTCAGCACGACCCGCTATCGAGGTAAAGCTGAGGTAAGGCATGCACATCGTCACACTGCACGACCCGTCATCACCGGTTGTGGCCCAGTTCGTCCCGGGGGCTGGCATGATCGGCACCTCGCTGACCGACGCCGGGGTGGAGCTGCTCGGCCAGCGGCGCGGCCTGGACGCCTACCTGGCCGCCGGCAAAACGATGGGCATCCCGATCCTGTACCCGTGGGCAAATCGGTTGGGCGACAACACTTATACCGCCGAGGGCGTGACGGTGACGCTGGTGCCCGGCGAAGACGGGGTTCGTGGCGATCCCAACGGCCTGCCCATCCACGGCACGTTGGCCGCCTATCCGGGCTGGCGCGTGACGACGCAGTCGGACAACGAGCTGAGCGCCGAGGTGGATTTCGGCGCCGACGCGCGACTGCTGGCCAGCTTCCCGTATCCGCACGTACTGACGGTCACCGTGCGGCTGGCGGGACGGACGCTGACGGTGCGCACCACGGTCACCGCCACCGCCGCCTTGGCGGTCCCGTTGTGTTTCGGCTTCCATCCCTATCTGGCGCTGCCCGACGTGGCCCGCGGCGACTGGATCGTCGAGACACCGTCGCTGCGGCATCTGGGCCTCGATGAACGCGGGCTGCCCACCGGCGACTCACAACCGCAGGCGGCCACGCAAGAGCCCTTGGGCGACAACACTTTTGACGATGCCTACGACCAGGTGAACGATGGCGCGGTGTTCGCGGTGTCCGGGGGCGGGCGCCGCCTGGAAGTGCGCTTCGAGCAAGGATATTCGGCGACCCAGATCTTCGCGCCGCTCTCCGAGGACGTGATCTGCTTCGAGCCGATGACCGCACCGACCGACGCGCTGCGTCGCGGCGGCTACCGTTGCGCGCGACCCGGCGAGCCGGGTGTCACCGAGTTCTCCATTCACGTATAGCGTCGCCGGATCCTTCAGGAAGTCCAGATCCGCGGCTCTTCTTGGTAGGCGGACGGCGTCTCCAGGTCACAGGTGCGGTCGAAGTCCACTATGTAGGGAAATATCAGCCCGATCGCCACACCCTCGCGGTGTTCAACGGTGATCTCGATACCGTCGCGATTCGCCTCGGTGAGGGTCACGTTCACCGCGACTGCGGCGGCCCGCAGGCTGTCCTTCACATCGATAAGGGCGGCCCATTGGGCGGCAAGCTGGTCGGCGATTTGACGATCGTGGCCACGGGGATAGTCAGGCTGCAGCGCCTGGCGTTCGCCGCCCGCGGACACCGCTAGCGCGAAGGGCAGGAATTCGCCCGCCGACGCGATGCGTTCGAGCGCGAATCCGACTGCCGCATCGACCAGCTCGTCGAGGTCTGCTTGCGCTTGCTCCGTCACGTTGTCGCGCCACCCCATGCGTCACCATCTTTGCTTCGTGAGCTTCTTCCGTATGCGAGGGTAAGCCACGAAGTCTTCCGCAAAGGAGCGCAGAAGACCCTCAACAAACTGCTCGACGACGGAAAGAAATTGTCCAGACAAGTGGAGGACGTATTTGACATGCGCTGAAAATGGCGCGACGAATCGGTATCGTAAGCGCCAATCCCCGGCAGGAGGAGCACGTGAGTCCTCGCGCGAGCGGTGCATCGATCGATGAATTGCTGGAACGCGCGGTGCGGGCCATCAACGAAGGCGACCGCGCGACCGCGACCACGTTGGCCGGGCAGGTTCTCTTGGTCGACCGCGGTAACCTAGACGCCGAGGACCTGCTCACCCCACCGGCTCACTACGGCGAAATCCGCCGACTCACCATCATGTTCGCCGACGTCGTCGACTCGACGGCGCTGTCCACTCGCTTAGAGCCGGAGACGTATCACCGATTGGTCGGCCGCTACCGCGCCGAAGTCCGCGGGATCGTCGACCAGTACGAGGGCCATATCAGCTCGATCAAAGGCGACGGCCTCTTAGCGGTGTTCGGCCACCCCAGGGCGCACGAGAACGATGTGCGGCGCGCTGTCGCGGCGGGGCTGGACATCATCCGCGTCGTCGCGCGACTGAGCGAGAGGGCCGAACGTAAGTTCGGCGTGACCATCAGCGTGCGGGTAGGCATCCATCGCGGCCTGGTCTATCTCGACACCGACCAGGACGACGTCTACGGCTTCGCCGCCAACCTGGCCGCCCGTCTTGCCGGCTTGGCCGACCCCGGCACGGTGACCGTGTCGGATGCGGTGGCGCCCCTGGTGGGTCACCTGTTTGACCTCAGCACCCGTCCGGCGGCCCCGGTAAAGGGTGTCGACGGCTTGATCGGCTTTCACCAGGTGCTCGGTGAACGACCGGAAGCGCCGCCGCTGCGGCCGCCACCCCTGATCGGGCGTGACCAGGAGCGCAGCTGGCTGCAGCAGAGTTGGCAGCGCGCCCGCGACGGGGAGCTGACCAGTCCGGGCGTGGTCTTTCGGGGCGAGCCGGGAATCGGTAAGACCCGGCTCGCGAATGAGGCGGCCGAATTGGTCCGGGGCTCAGGCGCGCCCGTCGTCGAGCTGTTCGGTTCCCCGCTGCACACCGAGACGGGCCTGCACCCGGTGCGCAGGCTGGTGGAGCGCCGATGCGGCATCACCCGGCTCACCGACGGCGGGGAGCGGCTGCGCTTGCTGCACGCCGAATTGCGCTCCTGCGGGCTGGATCCCGCCAGCGCCGCGCCCTTGCTGGCGCCGGTTATCGGCGTCGGTCCCGAGCACGGCTATCACCCGGCCGCCGTGGAAGGCCGAACCCTTTACGAGTTGATCGGCGCGACCGTTCAGCAATACGTGCTGGCCTGCATCGGCGACCAACCCGGGTTGGTGGTCGCCGAGGATGTGCACTGGTTCGACCCGTCCACCGTCGAGCTACTCAACTCCTTGCTCACGGCCACCGACGGGCGGCTGCTGGTGGTCGTGACCGGGCGCGAGGGTGACTGGCTTCGAAGCGACTGGCCGGTAACAACTTTCGAACTCTGCCCGCTGACCGACGAGCAGTCTGACGCGCTGATCAGTGCGTTGGACCCGTCGGTGACCGACACTCAGCGGGCCACGGTACGCAACCGCTGCGACGGTGTGCCGTTCTACATCGAACACGTCGTGCGCGAAGTTGACCTCGTCGAACCCGACTCGGGAGTGCCCGAGGCGCTGTATGAGCCGCTGTTCGCCAGGCTGCATCAGCCCGACGCCGACGTTGTGCCGGTGGTCGAGGCCGCCGCGGTCATCGGCCGCGCCGGCGATCTCCCCTTGCTTCGCTATGTGGTCGGACACGACGCCATCGACGTCGACAGCGTGGTCACCGAATTGGTGCTGGCGCGCGTGCTCGAACGACGCGGGACCGACGGCTGGCGATTCCGCCATGAGCTGCTGCGTGAAGTGGCGGCCGAGCTGGCCCCGCCATCCCTGGGTCGTGACCTGCATGCGCGCGCGGCTCGCGCGCTGGTCGACGCGACCGCCGCCGAGCCCGATTGGCCGGTGGTCGCAAGGCATTTCGAGCACGCACAGCAGCACAACCAGGCCGTCGAGGCCTACCGGATGGCCTCGGTGAACGCCCGACGCCGCGGCGCCCTGCAGGAAGCGCTGGCCTACCTGACGACCGCGCTGAGCGGACTCACCAGGTGCGCCGCGGGTTCCCATCGAGACCGCACGGAAATCGCCATCCGGCTGGAGCGCGGCTTCTTGGCGGGCAGCACGCAGGGCAGCATGAGCGGTGCGGGACCCGCCGACTTTCAACGGTGCCTGGAGTTGGCGAGCACCGGCAACTACGAAGACGAGCTGTTTGCCACGCTCATCGCGCTGACCAGCTACTACGTGCCGCGGGCCGAACTGCGCCGGGCCCATGAGCTACTAGGCTCGCTGTCCACCCGGATCACCCGGGACCGGCTGTGGAGTTATCCGGCGATCGAATCGTCGCTGGGCACGGTGTTCTGGCTGGAAGGCGACTTCAACAGCGCGCGCGAGCACCTGTCGCGGGCGCTGGCCGACCGCTCCGCGGCCGACCCGCACAAATTGGACGCGACGTGGTGGATCGCCACGGATCCCATCACCGCGGCGCACAACTATCTGGCGCTGATGCACCTGGTGGACGGCGACCTGGACCGCGCCGAAGCCGGCATCTCCGAAGCTATGGGCCGCAGCGACAGCCTCGGCTACCCGCAGAACGCCTACAACCGGGCGTTTACCTACTTCATGCAGATCTGGATATGCCTGGAATCCGGCCGATTCTCGGAGGCGACCGCTGTCGTCGCCGCCCTTCGCCAGCTGAGCGAGCAGTCGGGGCTCGACCTATGGCGATTGGTCGGCGTCACCGAGCATGCCACCGTCAAGGCGCTGACCGCGCTGCGCGCCGGGGCCGACGCGGCCACACTGGCGACCCGGGCCGAGAAAATCGCGGTGCGCGTGGACGGCTCGCGCCTGCTACACCTCAACAACTACCTGACGTTCAAGGACGCGATCATCGGCCGCCTGCTGATCGCCGCGGGCCAGCCGGACAAGGCGCGCGACCGATTGGAGATGGCGCTGGGGCACGCGGAAGAAACCGGGATGCATTTCTATGACGCCGAGCTGCTGCGCTTGCTCGCTCACACCTTCACGGATCCGCGGGAACGTCGCGACGCCCTGGCCACCGCGCTGGAGTACGCACGCCACCAAGGCGCGAATCTGTTCGAATTACGTTGTCTCTTAGACTTTTTCGAGATTATCGATGACGGCGATCGGTCCGCGCTCGCCGACGCGGTCGACCGCTTCGGCGGCGACTCGCGTTGGCCGGAATTCCAACGCGCGCAAGAGATTCTGTCGTGATCCGGTTCAGCGGAGGTCACGAGAACTCGAAGGTATGCACGCGGTAACCATCACGCATGCTCCGCAACACCGTCGCGAACAAAAAGCCGGGGACGAATATGGCCTTGAAATCACGCGCGCGTCCCACCACGGAAATCGGTTCACCGCACCCGCATGGCTTATAGCCATCGCCGAGGAAGAGCTGCTCGGGGCGGTCTTCCCACAGCAAAAAGGGGCTCCCCGCCGCCAGGGTCTGCTCTCGCGTGCTCTTGTTCATGAACCTGTCGAGGAACGTCCTGTCCAGCAACTCACACATCACTGTGTGGGCGCCCAGAGCTTCCCGCAGCTGCCGCAACAGCTCGCTCACCCGGGCTTTGTCCAGATACATGAGGACGCCTTCAAGTACGACAAGGGTGTTGGCCCCGGGATCACACTGGCGTAGCGCCGCGGGCAACTCACCTTCGGCGAAGTCGACCGGGATGCGCCGCAGCGGGTTAGCACAGGTTTCCGCCGGCACGCGCGCGTTCTTGTGCGCGATCACAGCGGGCTCGTCCACGTCGAACCAGCGCCCACCGGCCAGCCGGTAGGGGCGGCTGTCGAATCCGGCGCCGATGTTGACGATTTGCAGATCCTTGTCGGCCTTCAGGCGGCGCGCGATCTCGTCCTGGAAAATCCGCGAGCGCACGACGTTGACCGACTTGGTTCTGTCATCGCCATGGCCATGGAAGCGGGACAGAATCGCCCACCCCTGGCTGGTCATGAAATCCTCGGCGTAGATATCCCCGCATATCGGCCGGGCCGACCTCGCATCCTCGGCGCGAATACCGCAGCTGTAGAAGGCCATTGGCTTAATGGAGTCAGCCATGCCTGGGGTGCTTCACTTCTGCAGCGCCTTCATGTTCTCGGCCACATCGTCGCTCTCGTGCTCGGCGATGGCGCGCACCAGTGCCGGGAACGGTGTGCACCGCCCGGGCGCCTCCAGGTACCAGGTACCCAACACCGCCGCCGAAGCCTCCTGCCTGACCCGCTTCTGGTCCGCGGCATCCGGATGCATGGACATATAAGTGGCGAACAGCCAAGCCCCTCGACGCATGTCGTCGAGCATCCGATTGAACACGCCGAGCTCATCGGGGAGCACCACGCGGGTCCAGCGCAGCTCCGGCGACAGCCGTTGCAGCACATTGACGATCGCGGGGAGCTGGTCGGCGAGAATCTTGTTGACGCGGTCGAAATCGCCCTTCAGCGCGTTCAACGATGCGGGGTTCGGCGCGATCGTCAGGCACGCCATCCCCAGGTCGAAACTGATGTGTGCGTTGAACGCGATCAGCAAGTGCTGCAAGATGATTGCTTGCCCGTCCGACGCCCCGACGAATGCCACCTCCCACGGCAGCGTCAGTCCACCGACCGCGTCGGGGTAGAAGAATCCGTTCAAGGCGTTGAAGTAGCGCTGCGCGAAAGCGGCGTCGAGCGTCGCCACCAGGGCCGGGTCATCGAATTCCTTGGGAGTGTTGATGGCCTTCTGGACGGCGAGGGTGACGCGCTGGTAGACGACGGCGAAGTAGCCGATGGGGCTTTTCTCTTTGCTGGCCCAGTCGATGATCTGCGCGACATTGGTCAGCACGTCGTCGACGCTCGTGGCCTCGGCGAGGCGGCCCAGTTTGGTTGTCATTTCGACACCTGCCATTTTTGGGCCAGGTGATCGGGTATGTCGAATGGCGCTCGCTGCCCACCCCGCTCAAGCGCGAACAGCCCCTGCATCAGCTCACGCCCGAACGGGCGGACCAGATCCGAAACCAGTTGATAGCGAGGAGAATTCCGAAGTTTCGTGCCGAAGGCGCGTTCCCAGAACCAATTGGCGACGTCGCTAAGCCGCCCAACGTCGTCGGTAAAACGCGACGGCGGGACGTCCAGCATGTCGGCGAACTTGTCTCCGATCAGGTGCCGGATCAACGGCGGAATCGTTTTGTCGAATTCGCGCAAGGGCGTCATCTCGTCGAGCAGTTCCATGAGCGCGGCGGTCATGTCCCGCCCTTCAGGCGAGGCCCGGAATTGCCGACGGCGGATCGTCTCGACCAGGGCTTTGGCGTCGTCAATACCATCGACGAGCATTTTGTCCTGCACGCCGAGCAGGTGGGCGATGACGTTCCACAGATGTAGATAGGCCTCGGCATCCTTGTCGGGCACGCGCTGACCCAGGCGCCGCATCGGATCCAGAGGCACATAGGAGAAGGAGAGCATCGTGCCGGCGAGGTCTTCCTGGTTAATCGGTTTACCCCAGTTGGTATCCCAGAGGCCTGGCTTCTGGCAGGCGTGGTCCTCGATCAGCTGGCGCACGGCGGCATGCATCAGGCGAATGTGCTGGATGGTGCGAAAGCCCTTACCCGTCGCTTCGAAGCTGCCAACGGCGAGCACGTTCATCAAGAACTGGCCGGTCTCCATCACTCGCCGGCGCGCATTGGTTTCGAGCTGGGCGGTCCGAGAGAGCACCTTCACGCCCTTGGCCGCCGCGTATGCCGACGGCAGAGACGCGCAGAACAGACAGACGGAGATCTCCAGTCCCCAGTCTTCGAACAGTTGCTGCCCGCGCTTGATCTTGGCCGGATCGGCCCACGCGGGCAAGGTCACGTTCTTGGCCAGATAGTCCTGGATGTCTTTCGGCAAAGTCTTCGGCACCAGCTGGTCATTGCTCACCAAGTTGCGCATGACGTCGTTGATCGCGTTGGCATTGCCGTGCTTGAGGACGGCCTCCATGACATCGTCTGCCTCGGGATCGCCCAGCTCCCGCATGCTATCGAGCAGCGCGTCCGTCCATGGGGAGCTTCGGTCTGCACCCGCCATGTAGGCAGCTTGTCATACGGGAGTCGAATACGCGCGCGGTAGCGTCAGCGGGATTTGCGCGGCTGCCACACCACCAGTGCGGTGCTCTTGGGCACCACCGCGACCTCGCGGCGCTGGTTGGCGCGCAACACGACCACCTCGTCGGCCAATTCCCGCAGCCTGGCCTGCAGCGCCTCGACCTGGTTGGTCAGCTCGATGATCCGCTTGATGCCGGCGAGGTTGACGCCCTCGTCCTGGGACAGCCGCTGCACCTCGCGCAGCAGGTCGACGTCGTGCTGCGAATAACGCCGTCCCCCACCGGAAGTGCGGCGCGGGGTCACCAGGCCGAGGCGATCGTAGGTGCGCAGGGTCTGCGCGTGCATACCGGCCAGTTCGGCGGCCACCGAGATCAGGAAGGTCCGCGCGTCGTCCCTGTTGGGGTTCTTCGCCATCAGCGGTTACCCGCCCATCCGGCCCGTGGGTCGAAACCACTGGACCGCTCGGCCGCCGCGTAGGCCTCCAGCGCCTCCTGGGCGGCGCCTTCCACGTTGGGCGGAACTGCGACCTTGACGGTAACGAGTAAGTCCCCGTTGCCGCCGCTGCGCTTGGGCACACCGCGTCCGCGCACCCGCAGGATGCGGCCGTCGGTGGTGCCCTTGGGCACCCGGACGCCGACCTTGCCGTCCAGCGTGGGCACCGAAAGCGTCGTTCCCAAAGCTAATTCGGTGAAGCTGACCGGAACGGTCACGGTGAGGTCGTCGCCGTCACGGCCAAAGATCTTGTCCGGCCGCACATGCACCGTCACGTACAGGTCACCCGACGGCGCACCGCGCAACCCGGCCTCGCCCTGCCCGGGCAGCCGGATGCGCTGTCCGTCATCGACACCGGGCGGGATCCGCACATTGATGGTGCGCGTGCGGGTGGTGACACCGGTGCCTTTGCACTCGTCGCAGGGGTGCTCGATGATCGAGCCGCTACCCCGGCAATCGGTGCAGGGTTCGGAGAAGCCGAACGCGCCCTGGTTGCTGTTGATCACGCCAGAACCGTTGCAGGCCGGGCACACCTTCGGGCTGGTGCCCGGCCGCGCGCCGCTGCCGTGACAGTTGGTGCACGGCGCCGGGCTGGTCAGGCGCAGCGGCATTGCGACGCCGTTGGCGGCCTCGACGAAATCCAATTCCGTCTCGGTCTCCAGGTCGTTGCCGCGACGGGGCCGGCTGGGACGGGCACTGGCGCCTCGCCCGAACAGGCCACCGAACAGGTCGCCGATGGTGGCACCGCCACTTCGGCCGGCGGCGTCGAACAAATCGTTGAGGTTGAACTCGGCGCCGTCACCGCCTGCGCCGTAGCCGCTGAAGCCACCGGTATCGAACCTGCGGCCGCCGAAGCCGCCGCCGGCGAAGAGCCGCCGGGTTTCGTCGTACTCCTTGCGCTTGGCGGGATCCGACAACACGTTATGCGCCTCGGACACCGTTTTGAATCGTTCGCCGGCGGCCGGGTTGTCGGGATTGGCGTCCGGATGCAGGTCACGCGCCAGCTTGCGGTAGGCGCGTTTGATCTCCTCGGGGCTGGCGTCGGAGGAGACGCCCAGCTCCTTGTAGAAGTCCTTTTCGACCCATTCACGCTGGGCCATGTTGCGTCACCCCCTCTCGCCCTTCTGTTCTGCGGCTATCTCTAATTCCTGATTGTGTGCTCTAGTTACCGAAGCTGTCGGCGTTATCGTCCGTGTCGGCCGGGCCGGTTTCGGCGGACTCGACCGGGGCGACCGGCTGCCCGCTCTCCTCGGCGACGGTGTCGACGACCCCGACCAGAGCGTGGCGCAGTACCTGCTCGTCCAGTTTGTAGCCCTGCCGCATGATGGTGCCGATCACCGGTTTGGCGCCGGCGCCGCCATCGCCCTCGTGCTGCACGGCTTCGTGGAGCACCGGATCGAAGTCCTCGCCTTCGGCCCCGAACGCCGTCAGGCCGAGTCCGGTCAACGCGCTGTCCAGCTTGTCGGCCACCGACTTCAGTGGGCCCGAGTCCAGATCGCCGTGCTTGCGCGCTCGATCGAGATCGTCCAGCACGCCCAGCAATTGGCTGATGACGGCGGCCTTGGCCCGGTCCGCCGCGGCCTGCTGGTCGCGCAGCGCCCGCTTGCGGTAATTGGCGAAGTCGGCCTGCACCCGTTGCAGATCCGCGGTCAGCTCGGCGACTTGAGCACCCTTGTCACCTGCGGGTGCTGCCCCACCCGGCACGCCTGGTTCGCGGCCGGGCGGGACATGCCGCACTTCACCGGTTTCGGGATCGATCCGCCGTTTGTCGGTGACCGTGACCTGTTCCTGGCTGCCTTCCGTTGTCCGGTTGCCCTCCGTCACTTGGACTCCCGGTCGTCCTCGACCACCTCCGCGTCCACGACGTCATCAGCCGAGCTGGACGAGCCTGCGGACTCGGCGCCGCCGGGACCCTGGGCGGAATCGGCCTGGGTGGCCTCATAGATCGCCTGACCAAGCGCCTGAGACTCCTGGCCCAGCTTCTCCATCGCCGACTTGATCGCCGAGATGTCGGTGCCGCCCAGTGCCGTCTTGGCTTCGGCCACAGCCGCATCCACCTTGTTCAGGGTGTCCTCGGGAACCTTCGAACCGCCCTCGGCCTCGCGTTGTTCCTTGACGAACTTCTCCGTCTGGTAGACGAGCGTCTCGGCCTGGTTGCGGACGTCGGCCTCCTCGCGACGCTTACGGTCCTCGTCGGCGTGCGCCTCGGCGTCCTTGATCATCCGGTCGATCTCCTCCTTGGAAAGGCCGGAGCCCTCCTGGATCTTGATCGTGTTCTCCTTGCCGGTGCCCTTGTCCTTGGCCGTGACGTGCACGATGCCGTTGGCGTCGATGTCGAAGGTGACCTCGATCTGCGGGACACCGCGTGGAGCCGGCGGGATGCCGGTCAGCTCGAAGGAGCCGAGCAGCTTGTTGTGCGAAGCGATTTCGCGCTCACCCTGGTAGACCTGGATCTGCACCGACGGCTGGTTGTCGTCGGCGGTGGTGAAGGTCTCCGACCGCTTGGTCGGAATCGTGGTGTTGCGCTCGATCAGCTTGGTCATCACGCCACCCTTGGTCTCGATACCCAAGCTCAGCGGCGTAACGTCAAGCAGCAGAACGTCTTTCACTTCGCCCTTCAGCACGCCGGCCTGCAGGGCGGCACCGACGGCAACAACCTCGTCCGGGTTGACGCCCTTGTTGGGCTCCTTGCCGCCGGTCATCTCCTTGACCAGATCCGACACCGCGGGCATACGAGTCGAACCACCCACCAGCACCACGTGGTCGATCTCGGAGACCGAGATGCCGGCGTCCTTGATCACCTGCTGGAACGGCTGACGGGTGCGGTCCAGCAGATCCTGAGTGATCTTCTGGAACTCGGCGCGGGTCAGCTGCTCGTCGAGGAAGAGCGGGTTCTTGTCCGCGTCGACGGTGATGTAGGGCAGGTTGATCGAGGTGCCCTGGCTCGAGCTCAGTTCGATCTTGGCCTTCTCGGCGGCCTCACGCAGCCTCTGCATCGCCATCTTGTCCTTGGTCAGGTCGATGCCGCTGGTGCCCTTGAACTTGTCGACCAGCCAGTTCACGATGCGGTCGTCCCAGTCATCGCCACCGAGGTGGTTGTCACCGCTGGTGGCACGGACCTCGACCACGCCCTCACCGATCTCGAGCAGCGAGACGTCGAAGGTGCCGCCGCCCAGGTCGAAGACCAGGATGGTCTGTTCCTTCTCGCCCTTGTCCAGGCCGTAGGCCAGCGCCGCGGCGGTCGGTTCGTTGACGATCCGCAGCACGTTCAGGCCGGCGATCTGGCCGGCCTCCTTGGTGGCCTGACGCTGAGCGTCGTTGAAGTAGGCCGGTGTGGTGATGACCGCGTCGGTGATGTCCTCACCGAGGTAGGCCTCGGCGTCGCGCTTCAGCTTCATCAAAACGCGCGCGCTGATCTCCTGCGCGGTGTACTTCTTTCCGTCGATCTCGACAGACCAGTCGGTGCCCATGTGCCGCTTGACCGACCGGATGGTGCGGTCGACGTTGGTCACCGCCTGGTTCTTGGCGGGCTGGCCGACCAGCACCTCGCCGTTGCGCGCGAACGCGACGACGGACGGAGTGGTCCGGGAGCCTTCCGAGTTGGCGACGACGACAGGGTCGCCACCCTCGAGAACCGCGACGACGGAGTTGGTGGTCCCGAGGTCGATACCGACCGCACGAGCCATAGTGTTGCCTCCTGAGTAGTAGAGCTTCTTCCGTGCACTATGCTGAGTGAACCTCGCTCAAGACTGCCCCTAGGGGCATTCTGGTGTCAACCCATCCTTGAGTCTGGCTCACTCAACTTGCTGACCATGCTAACGGCAGGCGTCCGCGCCTTTGTTCCCGGGGGTCGAAAAAACTTACGGGTAGCCCGGATTTCCGAGAGGCGATCGACAATCATCTGCGAGCGCTGCGGCGGGCCCGGCCAACTGTGCGTGACCATCCGGCACTGGTATCAGACCAAATGCCCGGCCTGCGCCGACGCTATCGTCGACGAACGCGGCGACCGCTACCGGCCCGCGGCCAAACACCGGGACGAGGAGAGCTGACCATCTCGGCTAGGCCGCCGCAGTAGCGTCGTCTGAGTTGCGTCTGCTCACGACGAAGCTATCGGGGTGACGCCATGGATGCCTTTAGGGCCGCCACAGCGTCGGACAGAGGGACGCGTTCTTGTTCGAGTCGTGGTGGGTCATTCAGGTCGGGGCTCGTGAGAGTCTGGTAGATGTGGCGTTCGCTTGGGGTGAGCAGCGTCAGGTCGTGGCGCGCCCTGATGGCGATCGGGTTGCCTTTGCGATCGTGGTGGGCGCCGAATTGCATGTAGCGCCGGTAGGTTTCGTCGTCCATCAGAAAGGTCTCGATCGGCAGGCCGGCAGCACGGTAGCTGTTGACGCAACTGTGCACTGCCGCGAACGGAACGACCGGCGTACATGACTTCGGTTGTCATTAAAGCGGCGCTATGGACCTCGGGAGGCGAGGTCGTGAGCTCGCCGAGGCGTTTGCGAGTTAGGCCGAGTCGTGTCGCCTAGTACTACAGCCCTTCGATGGTTGCGGCCAGCGCTCTGACTTCTCGGATAAGAGAGTCCCGCAGTTCGATCAAGCCCTCCGCCTTGACGTTCGCCGCAGCGTCGGCGATCGCATCTGGCAGTTGTGCTGCCATCTCGCGGGTGCGAGCGACGAGTCGCTCGGGACTGGTGCCCGTATTTTTCGCCAACCGTTCGACATGTTTCAGCTTGACGTCGCCGAATTTGTTGTGACCTGCGATGGACATCGCTACGCGGTCAAGGCTGGATCCTGCTTCACGCGGGTAGGGCAGCATGCTTGCGACGTCGTAGATCGGCGCGAAGGTTACGTCCTCACCATCGAGGATGACGGAGTAGTTCTTTGCGTGACCGTCCGGTGCGTCCAGAAGGTATTGGGCGATGACGGCGTCCGTGAACCGGTCAATGTCGCGTTGGGAAGCGGCTCGGGACAACACCCGGCTGATGTCGACGGCCGAAGGCCCTCCGCTGGAGGTGTACTTGTTCTGCGGCCACACCGACAGCGCCTGGCACATATCTTCCTGGTGGAGCCGGACAACTGTGCCGTCTGGAAGTCGAAGGCGGTCGTAGCGTTCGACCACGATCGCTTCGACTCCGTCAAACGACGTGAATTCTGTTCTTGCGGTGACGATTCCGACCCGCTCTAGGGCACGTAAGCAGAGGTGCTCGTTGAGAGCCTGAGCCGGATATCGCCCGATGCCCGGCTTGATTATGTGGGTACTTGGCGCATTTCCACGCGGCCACGCCCACTGGCCGGCGGATGTGCGCGCTCAATACGGCTTGGTCGCCGTCGGTGGCGGCGGCCGGCGGGAGTGCGATGAGAACGATTGCCCTCGAAGAGCATTACGCCACAACAGGATTCCTGAACGGGCCGGGCAGGTGGCTCGCATCCCGCGCGGGCATCATCGAACCGATCAGCGATCTCGGTGACGGCCGCATCGCGGCGATGGACGATGCCGGCGTCGACCTGGCCGTGCTGTCGCTGGCCGCGCCCGGGGTAGAACAGCTGGACGGGCCGGAAGCCGTCCGCATGGCCCGTGAATGCAACGACGAGCTCGCCGCGGCGATCGAGCGGTATCCGGATCGGCTGGCTGGCTTCGCCGCCGTGCCCACCAGCGCTCCCGACGAGGCGGCCAAAGAACTGCAGCGTGCAGTTCGCGATCTCGGCTTTCCGGGTGCCGTGATCAACGGGCACAGCCAAGGTCGCTACTTGGACAACCCCGTTTTCGATCCCGTCCTCGAACGCGCGGCCGCGCTGAAGATCCCGATCTACCTGCACCCGACCATCCCGCCGGCGGGGGTTATCGAGTCCAGTTACGCGGGGTTCGCCGACGAGGTCACGTTCGCGCTGGCGACGGTGGGCTGGGGTTGGCACATCAACACCGCGACGCACGTGCTGCGCATGATTCTCGGTGGTGTATTCGACCGCTATCCGGCTTTGCAAATCATCATTGGGCACATGGGCGAAGCAACCTCTTTCATGCTGCCGCGATTCGACGCCACGCTAAAGCGGAACTGACCGGTCTCCGGCATCCGGTCAGTACCTACCTACGGCAGAACTTCACTTACACCTTTGCCAACTTCAACGACGAACCGACGTACGCCAACTTGATCGCACAGGTCGGCGTTGCTCGAGTGGCCTTTTCGGCCGACTACCCGTTTGGCTCGATGACCAACGCCCGCGCGTTTTTCGACGGTCTGCCCCTTTCGCACGACGACCGGGCGCGCATCAGCCACCGCAACGCCGAGGACCTGTTGGGCGTGTGACCCCAACGCTGGATCCAGCGGTCGGGTTTGCTGTTGGTTTCCAGTAGGTCAATACCGAGCCCGTGGTGCGGGGGTCGGATAGCCTGAGCGCTTAAGGGGTGACCGCGGTAGGAGTTCGATGCCAGCACAAGACATCGCCGCCGAGCGGCTCTCGCGTGAAGACGCGGGCTATCACAAGGCCCTCAAAAACCGTCAGATTCAGATGATCGCCCTCGGCGGCGCCATCGGGACCGGCCTTTTCCTGGGCGCCGGAGGAAGGCTAGCGTCGGCGGGGCCCGGGCTGTTCCTGGTCTACGGCATCTGCGGCATCTTCGTATTTTTCATCCTGCGGGCGCTGGGCGAGCTGGTGCTGCACCGCGCGTCATCGGGCTCCTTCGTGTCCTATGCCCGCGAATTCTTCGGGGAGAAGGTGGCTTTCGTCGCGGGCTGGATGTACTTTCTGAACTGGGCGATGACGGGGATCGTGGATACCACCGCGATCGCGCACTACTGCCACTATTGGAAGGCGTTCCACGTCATCCCGCAGTGGACCCTCGCATTGATCGCGCTGGTGCTCGTCGTAGCAATGAACCTGATCTCGGTCAAAGTCTTCGGTGAGATGGAGTTCTGGGCCTCGCTGATCAAGGTCGCGGCGCTAGTGACGTTCCTCGTCGTCGGGTCGGTCTTTCTGGTGGGGCGCTTCGAGGTCGGCGGTCAGGAAACGGGCCCCGGCCTGTGGAGTAGCCATGGCGGGCTGATGCCAACCGGCCTACTGCCCGTAGTGCTCGTCACCTCGGGGGTGGTGTTCGCCTACGCCGCCGTCGAATTGGTCGGCATTGCCGCTGGCGAAACGGCAAACCCGGACAAGATCATGCCCCGCGCGATCAATTCGGTGGTGTTGCGCATCGCGGTGTTCTACATCGGGTCGACCATCCTGCTGGGCCTGCTGCTGCCCTACACCGCCTACGAAGACCATGTGAGCCCGTTCGTGACGTTCTTTTCCAAGATCGGGGTTGGCGCGGCGGGCAGCCTGATGAACCTCGTCGTTCTCACTGCCGCGCTGTCCAGCCTGAACGCCGGACTGTATTCCACCGGCCGGATCCTGCGATCGATGGCGATCAACGGCAGCGGCCCGAAGTTCACCGCGCCGATGTCGAAAAGCGGTGTGCCGTACGGCGGGATTCTGCTGACCGCCGCGATCGGCCTGCTGGGCATCGTGCTGAATGCCGTCAAACCGAGCCAAGCCTTCGAAATCGTGCTCCACATCGCCGCCACCGGCGTCATCGCGGCCTGGGTGACGATCGTGGCATGCCAGCTGCGGTTCTACTACTTGGCGAAGGCGGGGAGGATGGAGCGGCCGAAGTTCCGGATGCCGCTGGCCCCCTACACCGGCTATGCCACGCTGGCGTTCCTGTTGGGCGTGCTGATCCTGATGTATTTCGACAAAGGTGAAGGCCCCTGGATGCTCGGCGCCACGGTGGTCGGCATCCCCGCCCTCGTCGGCGGCTGGTATCTGGTCCGCCACCGAGTGGCGGAGGCCGCTGACGAGTCCACCCGGCCATCGTCACCAGGCACCGACCCACCCCTCGCGGCTTAGATCCGGGCGCCCCGCCGGGGGCACAGCGGGAAACCCCGTGGCGTGGCGGACGGAAACGCCTCCATCCTGGCCCACCATGCCACGGCGGTCGCCGGAACTGCCGGTGCGACCGGCCAGCCCACCTCTGCGCGCCGTCGCGGCATGTGGCATCTCGGGCAACCTCACACGCCCCATCGCCTTCCGCACTGGCACTTGCTGATCGTTCGAATCCGACTGTGCACGAGCAGCTTTGGCGGGCCACCAGCTCGCCCGTCCGACCAACGCCGCCATGGCCGGCACCGTGATGGTGCGCACCACGAACGTGTCGAGCAACAGGCCCGCGCCGATGATGAACCCGGTCTGCAACATTCCCGTCAGTCCGCCGAAAAACAGGCCGAACATCGAGGCGGCGAAAATCACACCGGCCGAGGTGATGACACCACCGGTCAGACCGACGGCCCGAACAATCCCGGCCCGGATGCCGAAGTCCGACTCTTCACGAATTCGGGTGATCAACAACAGGTTGTAGTCCGCCCCGACGGCGACAAGCACGATGAATGCCGTCGCCTGCACGTTCCACGAGATCGCCTCGTGCAGCGCGAACTGGAAGACGACGACCCCCAAGCCCAACGCCGACATAAACGAGAGCACCACCGAGGCAATGAGATACAGCGGTGCCACGACCGCGCGCAGCAGCAGCACGAGGATGGCAAAGACGATCAGGAGTGTCATGGCGACGATCAGCCGGAAGTCGGCGTTGAAGTGGCTGCGGACCGCGCTGTACGTCGCGGTCGCGCCCAGCACCGAGATCGACGCGTCCGACAGCGTGGTGTTGGGCTGCGCGCCACGTGCGGTGTCGAGAATCGGCGCCACCTGATCCATCGCGGCGGTGCTGAACGGGTCGAATTTCGTTTCGACCAGGTAGCGCGCCGAATGTCCGTCGGCCGAGATGAACATCTTGGCCGCGTTTTTGAACTCGTCAGAGGCGATCACCTGCTGCGGGATGTACAGGCCCGCCATGGAGGGTTGTGCGGCATCGCGTTTCATCGACAGCAGCAACTCGGCCGCCATGTTCAATCCCTGGCTCAACTGCCTGGTCTCGTCGACGCGCGTGTGTACGCCCTCGGCCAGCCGCTGGCCTTCGGCGGCCATCGCGTCGGCATCTTCCTCGAGCTCTGCGATCGCCTGCCGCGCACCCTCAGCATCATCGATGTTGGCTGACCGCAGTTCCTTGTCCGCGGTTGCCAAATTGGTGGTTAGACGCTGGACTGCCGACTGCAGATTCTGCAACGCCTGGCCCGTCTGGCCGGCGTTGGGCCCGGTGGGATTCCCGAGCCCACGCAAGCTGCCCAGGAGTTCGGTTGCCGCGTCGCTCGATTTCCCGAGCCGCTGCTGCAGCTGGGTCAGCGTCGTGCTGAGTTCGGTCATGTTTCGGGCGGCGCGGTGGATTTGCTCGCGAGCCTCGGCCAGGCCTGCGGCCAGTTGGTCTGCGCCGCTGACCAATGCGTCGAGGTCGCTGGTCTTGGCATTGATCTGTGTCGTGATGTTCTGCAGGTTGGCGCCGACCTCTCCGGCCTGAACGCTGAGCTTGGTCTGCTCCAGCGGCTGGCCGGTCGGTCGCGTAATGCCGCGCACCGCAGCGATATTGGGCAGCTGCGACACGCGTAGCGCCATGTGGTCCAGGTCAGCGAGTCCCTGCGGTGTGCGCAGGTCGTGCGCTGAGCGGACGTAGATGTATTGCGGCAGCAGCGAACTCGCCGCAAAATGGCTCTCCATCGCCGAAAACCCGACGTTGCTTTCGGCCGATTGCGGCAATTGCAGGCGGTCGTTGTAGGTGGGGTCCACGAAGGCGGCGCACGCGGCCAGTGGGACCAACACCGCCAGACTGATCAGCAGATGCGTTTTGGGTCGGCGAACGATCTGCATGGTCGACCGCCGCCACAGCTGGCCGGAGACTTTCGCCCGCGGCTTGACCCAGCCGAATCGACCCGCGATGACGAGCAGGGCTGGCAGCAGCGTGATCGCGGCAAGAAACGCGACCACGATCGAAATCGCAAGGGCAGGGCCCACACTGGTGAAAGCGGGGAGACGGGTCAGGACCATGCCGAGGAAGGTGACGGCCACCGTGGCCGCCGACGCGCCGATGACCTTGCCGATGGAGCCCAGCGCCCGCTGAACGGCCTCCTTGGAGTCCAGGCCCGAGCGGATGCACTCGTGGTAGCGGCTGATCAAGAAGACGGCATAGTCGGTGCCGGCGCCGAAGATCATCGCCGTCATCAACGCGACCGTCACCGCCGACACCCCGAGCCCGTGCTGACTCAGCGCGGATACCACGCCCTCGGCCGTCGCCACCGTGATTCCGATGGTGATCAAGGGCAGCAACACCGTCACCGGTCGTCGATAGATCACCAAAAGGATCAGCAGAACCATAGCGGCAGTGACAATCTCGATCAGTGCCGTGTCGCTGGCGCTGATGATCGCCATGTCACCGACCATGGCGGCCTCGCCGGTCACGTGCGTGGACAGCGAAGAGCCCGCGGTAAAGAATTTCGCGAGGTCGGTGATCCGTTGGTAAGCCCGCGCGGACTCCGAGGAACCCGCGGGCGCCCGCAGCGTCACCACCATGAAGAACGCCTGGTTGTCGGGGCTGACCAGCACGGGACGCAAGTCGGGTGTGGTGAAGACGTCCTGTACGCCGGCCACATCGTGCGTCTCGCCGCGCAACTTGGTGGCCAACCTGCGATAGGCATCCTCGTCGGCGGGCTGCAGGCCCTGCTTGTCGGTGAGTACCACGACGACGGCGTTGTGGGCCAGTTCACCGAAATCCTTGCCCATCTGCGCGGTTGCCGCCATTGCCTGGGGGTGGAAGCGGTTCCCCCGTCTGGCTTTCGGCCACCTTCGTCAGCGGCGGGAATGCCACGGTCAGTGCGGCCACCGCAACAATCCAGGCGGCGATGATCAGCCACGGCACACACACCACGACCCGACCCAGCGCCGCAAACACGTCGATACGTGCCGAGGCCTTTGCTGCGGTGGACAACTTGGACATGACGAAGCCTTTGCATTTGGTGGGGGAATGGGTGGCGTTGCCCGCCCCGGGCTGGGCGGGCAACCTATCATTAATTCGAGTGACTAAGAGTTTGTACTGATCGAAATCAGGATCTCTTTGTTCTTCGCGTTGGACGTGACCGTGCACTTCCCGCCCGACCCGCTCGTATTGCAGCTCACATCAGCGGGCGTGCTATATCCCTGTGTATCCCGGACCTTAATGTCGAAAAAGGCGTTGTTAGCCTGCGCCTTGAAGTTCATATTGGCCGGCTCTTTCGCGCCAATTACGGACGTCGCACTCTGCTTGCCCTTCACGGTGCCCGTTTCACCCTTTTGTATCTTGCCTCGTGCGGGGTTCATGCTGGCAATGTTGTCGCTGAAGCTCGGCTCGAAAAACTGCACCCAATACCCGCCGGCATTGGTGACTTTCACGACCCAGCCGTCGATGTTCGGGCCGTACTTCGGGCCCGCCTGACTCTGCGGCAGCTTGCCGGTGTCGCCGACGTTCGGGACGTCGCCGGTGCCGTCCTCGTCGAGGTCGATCCCTTCGGACACGTCCACGGGTGTGGTCGTCTCGTCCTGGTCGAAGTCGATCACTTCGGACACGTCCACGGAGGTGGTCGCCTCGTCCTCGTCGGCAAAGGCGACCGCTGGCGAGAGCACAGGTGCGGAGAGCAGCACGCCGGCAATCAGGGCGCCGTAAATGGTTTCGCGCTTCATGGGTGTGGTTCCTTTCTCTGTACGACATTCCATTGTTGGTATGTCGATATTGACATGTGGGACTGACACACCATTACTGACATGTCAAGTCTGACCGGTTGATGTGTATCTGTGGGCCCGCGTCATGCCGCGCTAAGACTGCTGGTCAAGGACCCCGCCAGCCGATACGACCTGCGCAAAAAGTGGGCGTCCGACCGGATACACGAAGATTTCGAGCAGCCCCGCGACACCCACGACTGCCCGGAGGACGACAGCGACTTTCTTCGCCCGCGCCGCCCCACAGACGTTGATACGGTTTTTAGCGGTACTTGACCTGTCGAGATTGACATCACGACTAGTGACATGTCATAGATGACCTGTTACAGTAGTCCCATGAGCTTAAAACATGCCGCGCTGGGACTGCTGACCCAGGAGCCCGCGAGCGGATACGACCTGCTGAAGAAGTTCAAACTGTCGCTCAGCAAGGTGTGGCCGGCCACGCAGAGCCAGCTGTACGGCGAGCTGAACAAGCTGGCCGCCAGCGGACTCATCAAGGTCTCCGACATGGGGCCACGGGGGCGCAAGGAGTATGCGATCACCGACGCCGGACGCGCTGAGCTGAATCGGTGGATGACGTCACCCCAAGACGATCCGCCGCCTCGCAGCGCGGTACTGCTGCGCGTCTCCCTACTCGGCGAGCTCAGCCCGACCCAGGCGCGTGAGCACGTGGAATCGCTGCGATCCTGGGCCGAACAGCTGCTCCACGAGTACGAGGAGCTCCGCGACTCCCACAAGTGGTCCGACAGTGACAGCGACTTCTTCGCCCGCGCCTCCCTGGAGCTGTTATTGCGTTCCGCCCGCCTGGACATCGACTGGGCCAACTGGCTCGTCGAGAATCTGGACGAGCGCCAAAAGTCGGGTCAAAAGAGCTCAGAGTCGGTCACGCAGCGGTAAATCTGCGCCATCGGCTGTGTATCGACACGCGCCTCACCGCAGTAACTTTCGTAACTTCCTGCGTAATCTTGTTTCCTGATAATTCTGATTGTCAGGGAGCAACGCGTGCGGTTATCGCAGAGTGCACGGCGGGGGCTGGCCGGTGGTTCGCTGGTACTCGCCGCCGTGCTGGCTAGTCCGATGTTGGTTTCCGGCTGCAGCTCCGTCATCGAGGGCAGGCCGATCGCCACGCCGGGCACGGGGCCGACCGAACCCACCTTCCCCACGCCGAGGCCGTCGGTGCCGTCGGCGGCACCGACCACCACTGGCCCAACCCCTGCCCCACCGTCCGCGCCGGCCACCCCGACGGCGCCGGCGGGCGCCATCCCGCTAGCGCCCGACCAGAACGGTTACGTCTTCATCGAAACCAAGTCGGGCGTGACGCGCTGCCAGATCAACAAGGACAGCGTGGGCTGCGAGGCGCCGTTCACCAACTCCCCGCTGCAGGATGGTGAGCACGCCAACGGCGTCAGCATCACCTCCGGCGGAAAAGTTCAGTGGGTGCTGGGCAACCTGGGGGCCATCCCGACCGTGACCATCGACTACAAGACCTACGGCGCCCAGGGCTGGACGATCAACGCGACCGCCACGGGAACCCGGTTCAGCAACGACCACACCGGGCACGGCATGTTCGTCAGCGTCGACAAGGTCAACACGTTCTGAGCGCCTGACGGGCGCGCTGGCACCGTCAGTCGGCGGCGGCGGTGGTTTGCAGCCAGGCCACGCCGCGGCCGACAGCAACGGCCCCGCCCCGGGGCCGGCATGCATGCGCCCGGAGTTGACCCCCGGCGACAGCAACCCAAATTCCATGATTCGGGTCCAACACCGCTCACATGAACGACCAGTGACCGCCAGCTAGCGTGAGATCCCCAGCGCCACAGGCCGTCTCGTCACCTCAACCCGCAACGTCTCGGTCCGGCCCGCGGTAGCGCACTGACACCACGGGGCACCAGCCATCAGCAGTCTGGCAGGTGGCGTCAGTACCATCGATGCCGTGGCACGTTACGGCCCATCGGACGACTTCAATAACCAGCCGACCCGGCATGCCAGCTACGGCGCGGGCGGGCAGCCGACGCCCGGCGGGGCCCCGCCGACCATTCCGGCACCGGATCCGCAGGATGAGCTCGACCAGCCCGAACCCGTCGACCCGTTCGACCAGGAAACCGAGCCCAAACCCTGGTACCGCCAGCCCGCGGCGCTGCTCGTGTGGGCGCTGGCGGTAACGATCTTGATCGCGCTGATCGTCTACGGCATCTCCGAGCTCATCGGAGAAGGCCAAGCCCCCAGCAACGCCCCGTCCAGCACGACGACCACGCCTAGCACGACAACCCCCACCACGACGCCGACCACCACGGAGACGACCCCCACGTCCACCAGCAGCGCCTCCGAACCGCCGCCGCAGCAGCCAACCCAACAGCCAACACGGCAGCAGACCCAGCAACCATCGCATCGGCATCACCTGCCACCGCTGCCGTCGGTGATCACCATTCCCGAGGTGCCGACGGTGATTACGCTGCCGCCCGGCCTGCACTGACAGGCCGGTCGCCGCAAAGATCCGACGGCTGATCAGTCGCGACCCTAGACTCGCTGGAATCGGCAGCCGCTACGGTGAGGGCCACACCGGCGACCGCCAGCGAGACAACAGACACAGGGGTGTGCGACATGAGCGGATCGCTCGGGCTGTCGATCGGGGTGGCTAACCTCGTCGCGGCGCGTGTGGGTGGCGCTCCGGTGCGCCGCAGCTCCGTGTTGACGCTGTTTGGGCACCGGGCAACCGAAATAGGTCTGCCGGAAGAAAACCCGAATCTCACCGAGCCCGGCCTGGTGCTACGGGGATTTGTCGAGCGGGTCGGCGACCGAACTCCGTTGGTGGCGGCCGACGGGACGAAGTACCTCGGCGAGGCCGTGACGGTCGAAGCGATCGAAGCGATGGCGCGCACGGTCGGCCTCGAGCCGCCGATCACCATCGCGGTCCCCGCGTATTGGTCGGAGGCCCAGGTCGCCGCTCTGCGCGCGGAGTTTTCCGCCCAGCCAGATCTCGCGCCCAACGGCGTGGCTCCGGTGTTGATCTCCGACGCCACGGCCGCGCTCGCGGCGCTGCGCGCACAACCGGGATTCCCGGCCGACGGCGTGGTCGTCCTGTGCGATTTCGGCGCCGGTGGCACCAGCGTCACTCTGATCAATGCCGGGTCGAACTATCAGCAGATCGGCCCGTCGGTGCGCGACGCCGAATTCTCCGGCGACGCGATCGATCAGCTCGTCGTCAATCGCCTGCGGGCAACCGCCCCGGACACCGACACCACCAACGGCCTCGCCAGCACCACGCGGATGGGTTCGCTGAGCCGCCTGCTCGGCGACGGCCGACGTGCCAAGGAAGAACTGTCGACGGCCACGGTGGCCACAGTCGCGGCCGGTTCCGGTGAGGACGTGCAGCTATCCCGCGGCGAATTCGAGCAACTCATCTCCGAACCGCTCGACCGCTTTGCCAGCGCCGTCGAATTGATACTGCAGCGCAACGGGGTGGCGCGATCCAACCTGGCCGCTGTGGCGATCGTCGGCGGCGGCGCCAGCATCCCGCTGATCACCTCGCGACTGTCGGAGCGCCTGCAGATACCGATCCTTACGACGCCGCAACCGGGGTGCAGCGCTGCCGTGGGTGCAGCGGCGCTCAACCACCAGCAATCGTCGGCGAGCGTCCCGACCACCGCCAGTCCCATCCTCGAGAACCCCACCGAATTGGTTGGCACTGCCGGCGACGGGATGACCCAAGCCATGCCGGCCGTCCGCGATCGAGCGGGGGCAAACCATCCCCTGGCCTGGTCGCAAGACGACGAAGGCGACGAGCCGGTGCCCTACACCGGTGGCGAGCATAGCGGCGGATATGCCCGCGAGGCAGCGAGATCGGACTCCGCCGACGACGAAGGCCACGCCGAGACGCCAACGCTGCCGTGGTACAAGCGCACGGCGCTGGTCTTGAGCATTGCCGGCGCGGGCGTGGCCGTGCTCGTCGCCGTGTTGTTGGCGATCACCCTGGGCCATAACAAACCGAACCCGGGCAACACCCCACCGCCGATCACCGTGACCATCACCGGGCCGGACAACAGCAGCACCGTCACGGTGATCCCGGGGCCGGCGACACCATCGACCCAGGCGCCGGTCACCACGACAACCGCGCCCCCGACCACCAGGACGACGACCGCTCCGCCGACCACCACGACCACGACCACGACGACCGCTTCGCCCACTACCACCACAACCCAGCCGCCCACGACGTCGCAGGCAACCATCACCGAGCCGCCGACGCCCAGGCGCGAAAGGCTGTTCCCCCGCTTCGAGCGCCCATTCGAGCGCTATTAGTGCGGCGGGACGTTGGGCCGGTCGTAACCGCGCGCGGATCCGTCGTCGGCTCGGCGCCGGATCGCGTTCGGAGATGTTGTCCTTGCTGCGCGCGATGCTGGCCCCGGCGGACTGAATCGCAGGCCAGAGGCGCCGGCAAACGCCAGGTTAGGGCAGCCTTTCTCGCGTCGAAGGCCGCGAAGATGCAACTATGAGCGGGGCTATTCGGGCAACAAAGCACGCCAGGGTAACTATGCATTGGGGAGACCTTCTGTGACCACGCAGATGCTCATCAGACTGGTAGTCGGCTTGGGCATGACCGCGATCGTCGCCGTGTTGTCGCTACGGCGGGTCCTGTGGCTGTACAAGCTGACGATGTCCGGCCAGCCCGTCACCGGGCGCACCAACGACCTCGGCACCCGGATCTGGACGCAGATCGCCGAGGTTTTCGGGCAGCGCCGGCTATTGAAGTGGTCGATTCCGGGCCTGGCGCATTTCTTCACCATGTGGGGCTTCTTCATCCTGCTCACGGTCTACATCGAGGCCTACGGATTCCTCTTCCAGGAGAACTTCCACATCCCGATCGTCGGCCGCTGGGACGCGCTGGGCTTCCTGCAGGACTTCTTCGCGACCGCCGTCTTCCTCGGCATCGCCACATTCGCGATCATCCGCCTGCGCAACGAGCCGAAAGAGTACGGCCGCCAGTCGCGGTTCTACGGCTCACACACCGGCGGCGCGTGGCTGATCCTGTTCATGATCTTCAACGTCATCTGGACCTACGTGCTGGTCCGCGGTTCCGCGGTCAACAACGGCACCCTGCCCTACGGCAAGCCTGCGTTCCTTTCCCACCTCTCCGGTGCGATGCTGCGTCCGCTCGGCCAGCCGGCCAACGAGATCATCGAAACGTCGGCCCTGCTGCTGCACATCGGCGTCATGCTGGCATTCCTGGTGATCGTGTTGCACTCCAAGCACTTACACATTTTCCTGGCGCCGATCAACGTCACGTTCAAGCGGCTGCCCGACGGGCTGGGGCCGCTGCTGCCGATGGAATCCGGCGGCAAGGCAATCAATTTCGAGGATCCCGGCGAGGACGACGTTTTCGGCCGCGGCAAAATCGAGGACTTCACCTGGAAGGCGAACCTCGACTTCGCCACCTGCACCGAGTGCGGACGCTGCCAGTCGCAATGCCCGGCCTGGAACACCGGCAAGCCCCTGTCGCCCAAGCTCGTCATCATGGACCTGCGCGACCACTGGATGGCCAAGGCGCCCTACATCCTTGGCGAGAAGACCGCCGAGCCGCTCGAGGGCCTGGACCTCGAAACGGTCAAAGAAGAGGGCCACCACGTGCCGGAATCCGGCTTTGGCCGGGTACCCGGGCACGGCCCCGAGCAGGCCAGCCGCCCGCTGGTCGGCACCGCCGAACAGGGCGGGGTGATCGATCCCGACGTGCTGTGGTCCTGCGTGAGCTGCGGCGCCTGCGTCGAGCAGTGCCCGGTGGACATCGAGCACATCGACCACATCATCGACATGCGCCGCTACCAGGTGATGATGGAATCGGAGTTCCCCTCCGAGCTGTCCACGCTGTTCAAAAACCTGGAAACCAAGGCCAACCCGTGGGGGCAAAACGCCTCCGACCGGACCAACTGGATCTCCGAGGTCGACTTCGACGTGCCGGTCTACGGGGAGGACGCCGAGAGCTTCGACGGCTTCGAGTACCTGTTCTGGGTGGGCTGCGCGGGGGCGTACGACGACAAAGCCAAGAAGACCACCAAGGCTGTCGCCGAGTTGCTGGCCGTCGCCGGGGTGAAATACCTGGTGCTGGGCACCGGCGAAACCTGCAACGGTGACTCCGCGCGCCGGTCGGGCAACGAGTTCCTGTTCCAGCAGCTCGCCCAGCAGGCCGTCGAGACGCTGGACGGGGTTTTCGAGGGCGTCGAGACCGTCGACCGCAAGATCGTCGTCACCTGCCCGCACTGCTTCAACACGCTCGGCCGCGAATATAAGCAGCTCGGCGCCAACTACACCGTGTTGCACCACACCCAGCTGCTCAACCGGTTGGTGCGCGACAGGAAGCTGGTGCCGGTGAGCCGTGTCGCTCAAGACATCACCTACCACGACCCGTGCTACCTGGGCCGGCATAACAAGGTGTACGAGGCGCCGCGCGAGCTGATCGGCGCGGCGGGAGCAAACTTCACCGAAATGCCGCGCCACGCCGACCGCAGCTTCTGCTGCGGCGCGGGCGGCGCGCGCATGTGGATGGAAGAACACATCGGCAAGCGCATCAATCACGAGCGGGTCGACGAGGCGCTGGCCACCGGGGCCACCACCGTCGCCACCGCCTGCCCGTTCTGCCGGGTGATGGTCACCGACGGCGTCAACGACCGGCAGGAAGAAGCAGGTCGCAGCGGCGTCGAGGTGCTTGACGTGGCCCAGGTGCTACTGGATCCCTCGACTACGACAAAGCCACGCTGCCCGAAAAGGGCACGGCCGCGAAC
>CAVYZE010000019.1:0-294639 GCA_963772875.1 uncultured Actinomycetota bacterium | reverse complement strand
ACTTGCTGGGCAGGCAATTCCACCGATGCCATGGCACCGGCACCGGCGATGCGAGACATCAGCCGCGAGCGGCGGCAGATCAGACGCACCCCGTCTTCGAGCGACAGCGCACCCGCGACGACAGCTGCCGCGGCCTCACCGAGGGAATGCCCGATGACCGCGCCCGGGCGCACCCCGTATGCCTTCATGGTGGCGGCCAGCGCGACCTGCATGGTGAACAGCGTCGGCTGGATCCGGTCAATACCGGTCACGACCTGCGGTGCTGACATCGCGTTGGTCACCGAGAACCCAGATTCTCGGGCGATCAGCGGCTCGGCTTGCGCGACAGTGGCGGAACCGGTTCGGTTGCCAACAGCTCGGCACCCATCTGAGCCCACTGCGAACCCTGCCCGGAAAACAGCCACACCGGACCCCAGTCATCGCGGCCGACCGCGGCCTGATACGGACTATCGCCATCGGCGACCTCGCGCAAAGCCTCGATGACCTCCGGCCGGCTGCCGGCAATGACGGCGCTGCGTACCGGGCGGTGCACCCGCCGGCGCGCCAGCGTGTAGGCCAGATCCGGCAACGCGACGCCGTCATGTGCCTGTATCCAGTCGGCCAGCCGACCGGCGGTGCGGCGCAGTTCGTCGGCCGAGGTAGACGATAGCGGGAAGAGCAGCGGGGCCGCCGTCGACGATTCGGCCGAGATGACCCCACGGGCGTCGGCTTGAGGAACCTGTTCTGGTGCCTGTTCCACGATGGCGTGGACGTTGGTTCCCGACAGCCCGTACGATGACACCGCCGCCCGTCGGGGATGGTGGTCGTTGGTGGGCCACGGGGAGATCTCCTGTGGCACAAAGAGTTTCGTGCGGATTCGGGCCAGCTCAACAGGCAGCCGGGTGAAATGCAGATTCTGGGGAACCACACCATGCTGCAGCGCAAGGATCGTCTTCATCAGCCCGAGAGCTCCGGAGGCCGACTGGGCATGCCCGAAATTGGTCTTCACCGAGGCCAGGGCGCAGGGGCCGTCGATCCCATAGACCTTGGCAAGGCTCGCGTATTCGATCGGATCACCCACGGGGGTACCGAGGCCGTGCGCCTCCACCATGCCGACGCTTCGGGCGTCCACGCCCGCCGCGGCCAACGCCGCCCGGTACACCGCGGTCTGCGCTGTCACCGATGGTGTGGCGATGTTGACGGTGTGGCCGTCTTGGTTCGCGGCCGTGCCGCGTACCACCGCCAGGATGCGGTCGCCATCGCGGAGCGCATCCGGTAAGCGCTTGAGCAACACCATTGCACAAGCCTCGGCAGACACGTATCCGTCGGCCGCGGCGTCGAAGGCGTGGCAGCGGCCGGTGGGAGACAGCATGTTCTGCGCCGACTCTGCGGCGAACTTCCGCGGTTCAAGCATCACGAACGCGCCGCCGGCCAGGGCCAGGTCGCTTTCGCCGTCGTTTAGGCTGCGACAGGCCAGGTGCACAGCGAGCAGGCTAGAGGAACATGCGGAATCCACTGTGAGCGCGGGACCGTGGACCCCCAGCGCATAAGCGACCCGCCCGGACGCCATGCTGAAAGTGTTGCCCTGGAACCAGTACGGCCCCACCATGGCGGGGGAATCGGCGGTCACCAGTTGGTAGTCGAAATGGGTCAGTCCCACGAACACGCCAGTCAGCGCGTCGGTCATTGTCTCCGGCGTGAGACCGGCATGCTCCATGGCTTCCCAGGAGGTTTCCAGCAACAACCGGTGCTGCGGGTCTAGCGCGACCGCCTCCCTCTCATTGATCCCGAAAAATTCAGCATCGAAGCCGGCAACGTCATCGAGGAATGAGCCCCACTTACACACCGACCGACCAGGCACGCCGGGCTCGGGATCGTAGTACTCGTTGACGTCCCACCGGTCAGGCGGAATTTCGGTGACCAGGTCATCGCCGCGCAGCAACGCTTCCCATAGCTGTTCGGGTGAGTCGATGCCCCCGGGAAGTCGGCACGCCATGCCAACAACGGCAACCGGGGTCACAGGTGTGGTGCCCGAGGTGGGCGAAGGATAGGCCGAGGCTGCCCCACGCGCACCATCAGAAACCATTTCGTCTCCTCATAGGAACAATCAAGTAGCCTTCTCCCGCTGGCTTGGCGCAGGGCATGCCGCCCCCTCGATTACCCAGGGTGCCTACGTCTGCTCAAGTGCTCCCCTCCCGTCGTGTTTGTACTGTAGGCGATCGGTACTCAACGGGTAGTCGGTTCTACCCGAGGAGCTGTCCGCGGGGTTGCCTCGCGTCTGATGCGTCGCTGGATGACCAGCCTTTTACCCCGTTCGTGCCGTTCTTCGCTCCGTAGGTGGGGCGGGTGATCGATGGAGACCTGCCATTCCACCGCGGTCCGGGTCAGCGACGATGCCACTGACCCGCTGTCTTTTCTGTCTGGACGGCAGGTGAAGGGTTCGCGGCTACCTAATACCTGTTCTATTTGACTTAACTGTGCTATTCGGCGCTGCGGCGGCGACGGCCACGGTAATCTGATCGCGTGGTTGAGACTTCCGTTCCGGCTGTGCTGCGCGAACGCGCTAGCCTGCAGCCCGATGACACGGCGTTCACGTTCATTGATTACGAGCACGACTGGAACGGGGTTGCCGAAAGCCTGACGTGGTCGCAGCTGTATCGGCGAACATTGAACGTCGCACGGCAGCTTAACCATTGCGGGTCGACGGGTGACCGCGCTGTCATATTGGCACCGCAAGGGCTTGACTACGTCGTGGCGTTTCTCGGCGCAATGCAGGCGGGGCAGATCGCGGTCCCGCTTTCGGTTCCGCTAGGTGGTGTCAGCGATGAGCGCGTCAGCTCGGTACTGCACGACGCGTCGCCGACTGTCGTTCTCACAACGTCCCCTTTCGCAGGCACCGTCGCCGAGTATGTTAAGTCGCAGTCCGGCGCATCCGTTCCACCGCTCATCGAGGTTGACCTGCTCGATCTTGACGCCCCGGCAAGACCCGACGCCCGGCGCGACAATCACCCGGATACGGCGTATTTGCAATACACGTCCGGGTCGACCCGTCAGCCGGCCGGAGTCATGATCACGCATCGGAACCTGCTGGCCAATTTCGAACAGATCATGTCCGACTATTTTGCGGAGTGGGGAAGCGTTGCCCCGCCGGACATGACTATCACGTCCTGGCTGCCGTTCTACCACGATATGGGTCTTGTCCTGGGAGTGTGCGCACCGGTTCTGGGCGGATTCCGCACCGCGCTGACGAGTCCGTTGTCGTTCCTGCAGCGACCCGCCCGGTGGGTGCAAATGCTGGCAAGCAATAGTCACGCATTTTCGGCAGCGCCGAATTTCGCCTTCGAATTGGCGGCACGAAAGACGTCAGACGAGGACATGGCCGGACTGGACCTCGGGGAAGTGCTGGTCATCCTTAGTGGTAGCGAACGGGTGCACCCCCCGACACTGCGGCGCTTCACCCAGCGGTTCGCCCGCTTCAATCTGCGCGATGCGGTGATACGACCGTCATATGGGCTGGCGGAAGCCACGGTATACGCGGCGACCCGCACACCGGCTCAACCACCCGAAATCGTCCACTTCGAATCCGAGAAGCTGGCCGCCGGCCACGCAGAGCGCCGCGAAAGTGGGAACGGGACACCGCTGGTCAGCTACGGCGTGCCGCGGTCACCAATGATCCGCATCGTTGATCCCGACACCAACATCGAGTGTCTGCCGGGAACGGCCGGTGAGATCTGGGTGCACGGCGGCAACGTGGCTATGGGTTACTGGCAAAAGCCCGAAGAGACGCAGCGCACGTTCGGCGGCCGGCTTGCCACTGCATCGCAGGGCGCCCCGGAAGAGCCCTGGCTAAGAACGGGAGACCGGGGATTCATCTCCGAGGGCGAGCTGTTCATCATCGGCCGCATCAAGGATCTTTTGATCGTCTACGGGCGTAACCACTCACCCGATGACATCGAGGCGACGATACAAGAGATCACGCGGGGTCGGTGCGCGGCGATAGCAGTTTCGGATGATCACACGGAGCAGCTCGTCGCCATCATCGAAGTCAAGAACCGCGGCGACTCTCAGGCGGATGCGACGGATAAGCACGTCGCCGTCAAACGTGAAGTTACCTCGGCGATATACAATTCGCATGGTCTGGGCGTCGCGGATCTCGTTATGGTGCAGCCCGGTTCGATTCCCATCACCACAAGCGGCAAGGTGAGACGAGCTGCCTGTGTCGAGCACTACCGGCACGGCCGGTTCGCCCGCCTGGACGCATAGACATTACCGCGAGCGAGGGTTCGCGGCCTTCCACGAGCGCGTGATCGGCTGGTTTCGCGATTGAATCATCAGTCAGCAACTTCGTGGTGTGCCGGTATGTCGGACGGTGCGGTGTTGGAGGCGCGCTGGCTACCATGGCCGGTGAACGCGACGGTGTCCCGCCAGTACACGGAGGCTCACACCATGACAACAGCCCGCGTGCCCGGACTGCCGCTCGGCGAGGCCAAAGCCGCCGCCGACGAGGCCGCCGTGCCCGATTACATGGCCGAACTCAGCATCTTCCAGGTGTTGCTGAACCATCCGCAGCTGGCGCGCGCCCTCAACGACCTGCTCGCCACCATGCTGTGGCACGGTGCCCTCGACCCACGGTTGCGCGAGCTGGTGATCATGCGGATCGGCTGGCTTACCGCGTGCGACTACGAGTGGACACAGCACTGGCGTGTCGCGTCAGGACTGGGCGTGACGGCCGACGATCTGCTCGGCGTGCGCGATTGGCAGGGATACGACGGGTTCGGGCCCACCGAGCGCGCGGTGCTGGCGGCCACCGACGACGTGGTGCGTGACGGCGCGGTCAGTGCTGAGAGCTGGGCGGCCTGCGAACGCGAATTGCATGGTGACAAAGCGGTTCTCATCGAACTCGTCACCGCTATCGGCGCGTGGCGAATGGTGGCATCGATTCTGCTCAGCCTCAAGGTCCCGTTGGAGGAGGGCGTGTCCAGCTGGCCGCCGGACGGCCAGTCGCCCTAGCTGTGTTCGAGCGTGCAGACCTCAGATGATCCGGCAGGTCTGCACGGCATGAGTTCCTTGCGACGCCGCGCGGTGCGGGCATGACACAGCAGGTCGCAGCGCTTGGCGGCGCCGGTCTACTGGATGCTCATCGCGACGGTGGAGGCGCGCATGCCCTTGTCGAAATCGTGGTTCGACCAGGCAGCGGCCGCACCGGCGGTATCCATCACGGACGCGACCACCCCGCCGTGAAAGTAGCTGCCGTCGTTGGTGAGGTCCGCCCGGAACGGGAGCCGAATCGTGACGTCATCGGGCTCATAGTGCTCAAAGACGATCCCGAGCCCGGCGATAAACGGCGTGGTCAGCATCAGGTCGCGCACCGCTTGGCGGTGCTCGTGCTGCTCTTGAGCGGACAAGGGTGCGGTCAATGGCTCAGCCATGAATCGCAGATTGCCGTAATCGATTGACATATCAATCAATAACTTTTAGCGTCGTGCGGATGCGAACCAGGGCCGCCGAGCTGCTCGGCGTTGAGTTCCCGATCTGCGCCTTCAGCCATTGCCGCGATGTCGTGGCCGCGGTGACCAACGCCGGCGGGTTCGGGATCCTCGGCGCCGTCGCGCACAGTCCCGAGCGGCTGCGCAGCGAGCTGGAGTGGATCGAGGAGCAGACGGGCGGCAAGCCCTACGGTGTCGACCTGCTGTTGCCTCCCAAGTACGTCGGCGCCGAGGAAGGCGGGATCGACGCCAAGCAGGCGCGGGCGCTGCTGCCCGAGGAACACCGGGCGTTCGTCGATGGCTTACTCGCCCGTTACGGCATCCCGGCGCCCGCCGACCCGCCGCGCGTGGCGGGCGGCCTCAACATCTCGCCCAAGGGCTACGAGCCGCTGCTCGACGTGGCCTTCGCACACGACATCCGGCTGATCGCCAGCGCGCTCGGGTCGCCCCCGGCGGACCTCGTCGAGCGTGCCCACGGCCAGGACGTGCTGGTGGCCGCCCTGGCGGGTACGACGCAACACGCGCGACGGCACGCGGCCGCGGGGGTGGACCTGATCGTCGCGCAGGGCACCGAGGCCGGCGGCCACACCGGCGAGGTGGCGACCATGGTGCTGGTTCCCGAGGTGGTGGATGCCGTGTCGCCGGTGCCCGTTCTCGCCGCCGGCGGGATCGCCCGCGGCCGCCAGGTCGCCGCCGCCCTGGCCCTGGGGGCCGAGGGCGTGTGGTGCGGGTCGGTGTGGCTGACCACCGAAGAGGCCGAAACGGTTCCCGTGGTCAAGGAGAAGTTCCTGGCCGCCAGCTCCTCGGACACGGTGCGATCGCGGTCGATGACCGGAAAACCGGCGCGGATGCTGCGCACGGCCTGGACCGACGAGTGGGACCGGCCGGACACCCCGGATCCGCTCGGTATGCCGCTGCAGACCGCGCTGATCACCGAGTCCGCAGGTGCGGATCAACCAGGCGGCCGCGCACCCGGGAGCGCAGGCGCGTGAGCTGGCAACCTACTTCGTCGGCCAGGTGGTCGGATCGCTCGACCGCGTTCGGCCGACGCGCGCGGTGGTGCTCGACATGGTCGAGGAGTTCATCGACACCATCGGGCGGCTCGAGGAGCTGGTCGAGAGGTGAGCGCCGGCCCCCGGCGGCGGCGCGCGGTCACCGACGAGGACAAGTCGCAGCCGGCGCGACGAGATCATGGCGGCCGCCAAAGAAGTGTTCGCCCGCAAGGGTTTTCATGCGACGACCATCGCCGACATCGCCAAACAAGCCGGCCTGGCCTACGGCTCGGTCTATTGGTACTTCGACTCCAAAGACCAGCTGTTCCACGCGTTGATGGCCGCCGAGGAGGGTGCCCTGCGCGATCATGTCGCGACCGCGCTGGCCGCGCTGGGCGCGCGGGCCGAAAACATCGGCCACCAGCTTCGGGCCCTCTTACAACGCTCCGTGCAGGCGACGTTGGAGTTCTTCGAAGCCGACAAGGCCACCGTCAAGCTGCTGCTGCGCGATCCCTATGCGCTTGGCGAGCGATTCGAAAAGCATCTCGGCGGGATCTACGAGCGGTTCATCGACGACATCGAAACCTTCATCGTCGCCGCTCAGGAGCGTGGGGAGGTGGTGACCGCACCGCCCCGCATGGTGGCGTACACGTTGGCGGCGCTGGTCGGGCAGTTGGCGCACCGGCGGTTGAGCACCGACGACGACGTCACCGCAGCTCAGGTGGCCGACTTCGTCGTTGCCCTGGTGCTCGACGGGCTGCGCCCGCGAGTGCCTTAACTGAAAAAGACCTGTCAGGCTCGTATTAAATGCATAAAAGTTGCGCAACACGGTCCAGATCACATTGACCCGCCCACGGCGGTCATGCATCATCGGACAAGCACCTCGTTAGGTGAGGCGGCTACGCGAATACAGGCCACTGACCCCGAACGTCGAGAGACGCCCCGGGTCAGGACAGCTCCTCCCGGCTTAAGGGTTGAGCCCAGGTGGCTTCCGGGCAACCGGACACGTCGTGTGGTGCCGAAACTCTGACGAGAGGGGTGCGGTCTCCGACGGTCGTCGGGTTCTGTACTCCTCCTGGTGCGCGCAGTTGGTGCGGGTAGCCGCACGCGTCGTGGCCGTTGAGGAGGTGAGGACGTATGAGTTCCAGTGACAGTCCGGGTCGAAATCCGGGCTGTGTTTCGTCCCCAACCGACCTCCGGCCCGACGCTCTCAGCTGAGTCGTCTAACGCCAACTGGCTTATCGGCCAAGCGTTCTGGAATCGGAACCACTACGGGACGGGACACGTCAGTCCAGTTAGTGCTCGTTGGGAATTCCGTCTAGGAGGCGATCATGACCGTAGCCCTGCACGACGAAGTGGTAACCGTAGCGCCCGCCCGCAGGCTGACGGTGGTGCGCGATACAGCCACGATTCCGGCCCCCGCGCCCACGAAGGTCACGCGCCGGGTCGACAACCTGCCTTTCGGCATCGGCGACCCGCTGGTGGACGGCGCCGCTCGCGTGTTGAGCATCCCGCTGCGTCACCTGTACGCGGCGCTGTGGCGGGCTGGTGTGCTCGAAGTCCAGGCCTGAAGAATGGACGTTCAGCAACCCTGGCTCCAAGGGGCTACCCGGCCGCAGGCTTTCCCTGAAGCCAGGTAGCCCCTTGGAGCGGGACCGGATTTGCCGAGTGGTTGAGTAGAATCTCCCTTACTGGCATCGATCCGGCCATCACCGGGGAGCCTTCGGAAGAACAGCCAGCCCGGCCCAGTAGACCCGAACGGGTAGGCCCGTCACAGCCCTAGACGAGCGGCCACGCGACAACGTGGCAAGCGGGGTGGTACCGCGGCGCTCGCGCAGCTCGCGCGTCGTCGTCCCCGGCCTGACCAACGCGGGCACAGGAGACGACGCACATCGTGACCGACAACGCTGACCTTGAGGTTCAGCTCGTGGACTCCGTCAAGGGCTATCCGAAGCTGGCCGGCGGTGCGCCCGACTTCCCGGCACTCGAGCTCGAGGTTCTGGACCATTGGGCCCGCGACGACACCTTCCGGGCCAGCATCGCCCGCCGAGACGGCGCCCCGGAATACGTGTTCTACGACGGGCCACCGTTCGCCAACGGGCTGCCGCACTATGGGCACCTGCTCACCGGCTACGTCAAAGACATCGTCCCGCGGTATCGCACCATGCGTGGCTACAAGGTGGAGCGCCGTTTCGGCTGGGACACCCATGGGCTGCCCGCCGAACTCGAGGTCGAGCGCCAGCTCGGCATCACCGACAAATCCCAGATCGACGACATGGGCATCGCCGCGTTCAACGAGGCGTGCCGCGAATCGGTGTTGCGCTACACCGACGAGTGGCGGGCGTACGTGACCCGCCAGGCGCGCTGGGTCGATTTCGACCACGACTACAAGACGCTCGACCTGTCCTACATGGAGTCGGTGATCTGGGCGTTCAAACAGCTGTGGGACAAGGGCCTGGCGTACGAGGGCTACCGCGTGCTGCCCTACTGCTGGCGCGACGAAACCCCGCTGTCCAACCACGAATTGCGGATGGACGACGACGTTTACCAGAGCCGTCAGGACCCCGCTCTGACGGTGGGTTTCAAGATTACGGGCGGCGCGCTGGACGGGGCCCACCTGCTGGTGTGGACGACCACACCGTGGACCCTGCCGTCGAACCTGGCGGTCGCGGTCAACCCCGACGTGACCTACGTCGAGGTCAAGGCCGACGGCCATCGTTTCGTGCTGGCTGCGGCCCGGCTGGCCGCCTACGCCCGCGAGCTGGGAGAAGAGCCCGAGGTGCTCGGCACCTATCTCGGTGCGGACCTGCTCGGGACGCGTTACCTGCCGCCGTTCGATTATTTCATGGACGCCCCCAACGCATTTCAGGTGCTCCCCGGCGACTTCGTCACCACCGAGGACGGCACCGGCATCGTGCACTTGGCGCCGGCGTACGGCGAGGACGACATGGCCACCACCGACAAGGTCGGCATCGTGCCGGTCACGCCGGTCGATTCCAAAGGCCGCTTCGATGCGACGGTTCCGGATTACCAGGGGCAGCACGTCTTCGACGCCAACGCGCAGATCATCCGCGACCTGAAGAACCGCAGCGGTCCCGCGGCCGCCAACGGCGCGGTGTTGATCCGTCACGAAACCTACGAGCACCCCTACCCGCACTGCTGGCGATGCCGCAACCCGCTGATCTATCGGGCGGTGTCGTCGTGGTTTGTCACGGTCACCGAATTCCGGGACCGCATGGTGGAACTGAACCAGCAGATCACCTGGCACCCCGAACACGTCAAGGACGGCCAGTTCGGCAAGTGGCTGCAGGGCGCCCGCGATTGGTCGATCTCGCGAAATCGCTACTGGGGCACGCCGATTCCGGTCTGGAAGTCCGACGATCCGGACAATCCGCGCATCGACGTGTACGGCAGCCTCGACGAGCTGGAGCGCGACTTCGGGGTGCGGCCCACCAATTTGCACCGGCCCTACATCGACGAGCTCACCCGGCCCAACCCCGACGACCCGAGCGGTCGCAGCACGATGCGGCGCATCCCCGACGTGCTCGACGTGTGGTTCGACTCGGGCTCGATGCCGTATGCCCAGGTGCATTACCCGTTCGAGAACGGCGACTGGTTCCACGGCCATTACCCCGGTGACTTCATCGTCGAATACATCGGGCAGACCCGCGGCTGGTTTTACACCATGCACGTCCTGGCCACCGCGCTGTTCGACCGTCCGGCGTTCAAAACCGCTGTGGCGCATGGCATTGTGCTGGGGTCCGATGGCCAAAAGATGAGCAAGTCGCTGCGCAACTACCCCGACGTCACCGAGGTGTTCGACCGCGACGGCTCCGATGCCATGCGGTGGTTTTTGATGGCCTCGCCGATCCTGCGCGGCGGCAACCTGATCGTCACCGAGCAGGGCATCCGCGAAGGCGTTCGGCAGGTGCTATTGCCGTTGTGGAATGCTTACAGCTTCCTGGCCCTCTACGCACCCAAAGTCGGGACCTGGCGCACCGATTCGGCGCACGTGCTGGACCGCTACATCCTGGCTAAACTGGCCGCGCTGCGCGACGACCTCACCGCGGGGATGGAGGTCTGCGACATCTCCAGGGCCTGCGAACAGCTGCGCCTGTTCACCGAGGCGTTGACGAATTGGTATGTGCGACGGTCGCGTTCGCGGTTCTGGGGGGAAGACCTCGATGCCATCGACACCCTGCACACCGTGCTGGAGGTGACCACGAGGCTGGCGGCCCCGCTGCTTCCGTTGACCACCGAGATCATGTGGCGCGGCCTGACGGGCGAGCGGTCGGTACACCTGACCGACTGGCCGCACGCCGACGTGCTGCCCGCCGACCCCGACCTGGTCGCCGCGATGGATCAGGTCCGCGACGTGTGCTCGGCCGCGTCGTCGCTGCGCAAGGCGAAAAAGCTGCGGGTGCGCTTGCCGTTACCGAAACTGACCGTGGCAGTGGAGAACCCGAAGCGGTTGGAGCCGTTCGCCGACTTGATCGCCGACGAGCTCAACGTCAAGCGCGTCGAGCTGACCGACGCGATCGACACCTACGGCCGCTTCGAGCTCACCGTCAACGCGCGGGTGGCCGGGCCGCGGCTGGGCAAGGATGTGCAGGCCGCGATCAAGGCGGTCAAGGCCGGCGAGGGCGTCGTCAACCCGGATGGCACCCTGACCGCGGGCCCCACCGTGCTGCAGCCCGACGAGTACAGCTCGCGGCTGGTGGCCGCCGACCCGGAGTTCACCGCCGCGCTACCCGAGGGGGCCGGTCTGGTCGTGTTGGACGGCACCGTGACCCCGGAGCTGGAGGCCGAGGGTTGGGCCAAGGACCGGATTCGCGAGCTGCAGGATTTGCGCAAGGCGACCGGGCTGGACGTCTCCGATCGCATCCGGGTGGTGATGTCGGTGCCCGCCGAGCGGGCCGACTGGGCGCGCACCCATCGCGACCTCATCGCGGGCGAAATCCTGGCGACAGGCTTCGAATTCGGTGAACCGGCCGACGGTGTGGAGATCGGCGACGGCGTGCGGGTGTGTATCGCTAAGGCGTGAGCTGCTGAGGTCCTCGACCGGATCGCAGCGCGCGGTGGGCGTGCGGCCAGAACGGCATGCCGGCGACGACGGTGGCGCCGGTTGCGATGAGGGCGACCGCGGCGTCGACACTCTCGCGGCCGTCGGCCGCCCAGTAGACGTCCCGGAGGTCCAGCAGAAGAGCCAGCTCGTCGACGATCATCGCGTTCGCCGCCCCGAAGGCGACCGCGGCCGCGGGGTGGCGCCGTTGTCTTTCCGTTCCGCGCAGGCCCACGGCCGCCACGGTCGTCAGCATCCCGATACCGATGTTGTAGTGGTGAAAGTGCTTGCTGCCCAGCTTGATACCGCCGCCCGCTGGACCGTGGCCAGCACGGATCCAGTGGGTGAGTCCGCGCAGGCCGGCGAACGTCAGGGTGAATGACAGCCAGGCCACCAGCGTGGCCTGCTCACCGGGTTCGAGCCGCTCGTCCCATTCGTGGCGCAGCCGCGCCCAGCGTGATTTCGCCGCATTGTCCGGCGCGGTTGCCATCAGCCGGCCTTGAGCGCGCGCCAGCGCTGCCGGCCCGCGCGGACCTCAACATCGACGTCGTGAAATCCGGCTGCCCGCAAGCGATCCGGTAGGGCCTCAGGCGGGATCGGGTTGCAGGTGTCGCGAAAATGCAGCACCCGGAACCTCAACGACGGCACGCCGTCGCTGCCCGCGAAGACACCACCGGGGCGAAGCACCCGGAAGGCCTCAGCGAAAAGCCGGTCCTGCAGTTCCGCGGACGGGACGTGGTGCAGCATGGTGAAGGACACCACCGAGCTGAACTCATCGGCCGGCAATCCGGTGTCGGTGCCGTCGCCGTTGATGATGCGCGCCCGCTCGCCGTAAAGCCGTTGCAGCCGTTTCGCCAACGCGTCATCGATTTCCACCGAGGTGAGCTTCGGCGTCTTGTCGACCAGCACCCGCAGAATCGCGCCATACCCCGGCCCGATCTCGAGGGTGTTGTCGCCCAATTCCACGTCGGCGAGCACCCAGGGCAACAAGTGCTCGTCGACCTGCTTTGCCCAACGGTCCGAGTTGCAACACCACCTGTGGCAGAGGTTCATGGCCATGCTCAACGACGTTAGACCAATAGCATTTGCAGTTGTGGAGTCCCGCTGGGTGCTGCACCTGGACATGGATGCGTTCTTCGCCTCCGTCGAACAACTCACCCGACCGACCCTACGCGGGCGGCCGGTGCTGGTCGGCGGATTGGGCGGCCGGGGTGTGGTCGCCGGCGCCAGCTATGAGGCGCGCGTGTTCGGCGCCCGGTCGGCCATGCCGATGCATCAGGCCCGCCGGCGTATCGGGGTGACCGCGGTGGTGTTGCCGCCGCGCGGTGTGGTGTACGGGGTGGCCAGCCGGCGGGTTTTCGACACCGTGCGCGCCGTGATACCCGTCATCGAGCAGCTGTCCCACGACGAGGGCTTCGGCGAACCGCACCACCTTGCCGGGGCGTCGGCGCAGGACGTCGAGAGCTTCTGCGAGGACCTGCGCGGCCGCGTCAAAGAGGAGACCGGCCTTACCGCCTCCGTCGGCGCGGGCTCGGGGAAGCAGATCGCCAAGATCGCGTCCGGCCTGGCCAAGCCCGACGGCATCCGGGTGGTGGGGCGCGCCGAAGAACAAGCGCTGCTCGGGGGATTGCCGGTGCGGCGACTGTGGGGCATCGGGCCGGTCGCCGAGGAGAAGCTGAATCGGCTCGGCATCGAGACGGTCGGGCAGCTTGCGGCGCTGACCGATGTCGAGGTGGCCAACATCCTGGGCGCAACGATCGGGCCGGCGCTGCACCGGCTGGCCCGCGGCATCGACGACCGGCCCGTCGTCGAACGGGCCGAAGCCAAGCAGATCAGCGCCGAATCCACCTTCGCCACCGATCTGACCAGCCTCGAGCAGCTGCGTGACGCGATCGACCCGATCGCCGAGCATGCGCATCAACGCCTGCGGCGTGACGGTCGCGGCGCCCGCACCGTCACGGTGAAGCTGAAGAAATCCGACATGAGCACGCTGACTCGCTCGGCGACGTTGCCCTATGCGACGGCCGAGGCCGGCGCGCTCGTCGCGGTGGCCCGGCGGCTGCTGCTGGACCCACGCCAGATCGGGCCCATTCGCCTACTGGGCGTTGGGTTTTCGGGGTTAAGCGACGTGCGCCAGGAATCGTTGTTCCCGGACTTGGAGCTGGCAGAGACCGAGTCGGAGGCCGATCATTCCGTCGAGACCACGGCCGCGGAAATGTTTGCACCGGGTCCCGAAGCCGTGCGTTGGCGGGTGGACGACGGGGGGTGGCGGGTGGGAGACGACGTGGCTCACCGCGATCTCGGGCACGGCTGGGTGCAGGGAGCGGGCCACGGGGTCGTCACCGTGCGATTCGAGACCCGCAGTTCCGGCCCGGGCCACGCGCAGACGTTTCCCGCCGACACCGCTGACCTCATCGGCGCCAACCCGGTCGATTCCCTGGACTGGCCGGACTACGTCGGCGCGCTGCAGGCCGAGGATGCCTCGGGTGTACCGGGTGCGTCAGCCCCAGCGGGCGACGACGTCGGCGACCGGTAGCTTCGCCGCCAGTGCGGCCATCACCAGCACGCGGCTCTGCGACGGCCGCAACCTTGGCACCATTACGGCGCCGGCGGCCGCCATATCGTGACCGGGGCCGTAGCTTGCGCCGACCCGCCCGCCGGGGACTCGGGTGGACACCGCGATCACGACCCCGTTGCGGCAATGCCGGCGCACCGCGTCGACCACCGCGGCTCCGGCATTGCCCGAACCCAACGCCTCCAGCACCACGGCTTGTGCGCCCGCGGACACGCAAGCGTCCAGCGCCACGGCGTCACTTCCCAGGTACGCGGCGACGATGTCGACCCGGGGCGCCTCGGCGGCACTCACATCGCCGACGTACGGGCGCGTCTTCGTGTGTGTCAGCGTCACACCGCCCTCCACCGTGCCGACCAGCTCACCGGCAAAGCCGCCCAGGTGCTCGGTAGCCACCTTGCTCATGCCCAACGGCTGCAACACCCGGCCGGCAAAACACACCACTACGCCCAGGTCGGCGGCTGCTGGGCTATCGGCCACCGCCAGTGCGTCGCGCAGATTCGCCGGCCCGTCCGCGTCAGGGGCGTCGGCGCTGCGCATGGCACCGGTCAGGACGACGGGGACGCTGCCTGAATAGGTGAGATCAAGCCACAGAGCGCTCTCCTCCATCGTGTCGGTGCCGTGTGTGATGACCACACCATTGGCGCCGTCATCGATCGTGGCCTGCACCGCACCGCGAATTCGATCCCAATCGCCCGGCCTCAGCTGTGAGCTGTCGAGCGCCAGTAGGTCGACGACATCGAGGTCATCGACGTCGAGGCCGGACGCCAGATCAGCACCGCTATACATGGGTCGTTGCACCCCGTCGGCATCGGTGCCGGTCGATATTGTCCCTCCGGTGGCGATAAGGGTGAGGCGGCCCATAGTGGAATCATCGCGCACGCCGCCGATGAACATCGGCTGGCTCGCGTCCACATCTAGGGGATGATGAGAAAGTGCCAGAGGAACCAACAGGATCGGCTGAGCCGGTGACGTCGGCCGGGCAGGCCGGGGACGCCGGGGACGCTGGGAAACCTGCACTTCCCGCGCCGCAGCGGCAGCGTCCGCCCAGGCGGCTGCGCCTGCTGGTGTCTGTCGCGGCGGTGGTCCTGACGCTCGACATCGTGACCAAGGTGCTCGCCGTCAAGCTGCTGCCCCCGGGCCAGCCGGTATCGATCATCGGTGACACGGTGACCTGGACTTTGGTCCGCAACTCGGGGGCCGCGTTCTCGATGGCGACCGGATACACCTGGCTGTTGACGCTGATCGCGACCGGTGTGGTCGTGGGCATCTTCTGGATGGGCCGGCGGCTGGTATCGCCGTGGTGGGCGGTGGGCCTCGGGATGATCCTCGGCGGCGCCATGGGCAACCTGGTCGATCGGTTCTTCCGCGCGCCCGGACCGCTTCGGGGACATGTCGTGGACTTTTTGTCGGTCGGCTGGTGGCCGGTGTTCAACGTCGCCGACCCCTCGGTGGTGGGCGGCGCCATCCTGCTGGTGGTGCTGTCGATCTTCGGCTACGACTTCGACATGGTGGGTCGGCGCAACGCCCGCGGCCAGCATGAGGCCGATCCGGACGCCGCGGACCGGCGCGTGTGACGGATCGTTCGATGCCCGTCCCGGAGGGATTGGCGGGCATGCGTGTGGACGCCGGGCTGGCGCGGCTGTTGGGGCTGTCGCGCAGCGCCGCGGCGGCCCTGGCCGAAGACGGCGGCGTCGAATTGGACGGCGTGCGGGCCGGGAAATCCGACCGGCTGACTCCCGGCGCCTGGTTGCAGGTCCAACTGCCCGAAGCGCCGGCGCCGCTGCAGAACGCGCCCGTCGACATCGAGGGCATGACGATTCTGTATTCCGACGACGACATCGTGGCGGTCGACAAGCCGGCGGCGGTGGCCGCGCACGCGTCGGTGGGCTGGACCGGGCCCACGGTGCTCGGCGGCCTGGCCGCCGCCGGTTACCGGATCACCACATCCGGTGTGCCCGAACGGCAGGGCATTGTGCACCGCCTCGACGTCGGTACCTCCGGGGTGATGGTGGTCGCGCTCTCCGAGCGCGCGTACACCGCGCTCAAGCGGGCGTTCAAACAGCGCACCGTGGACAAGCGGTATCACGCCATGGTGCAGGGCCATCCGGATCCGTCCAGCGGCACGATCGACGCGCCGATCGGGCGCCATCGCGGCGGCGAGTGGAAGTTCGCGGTCACCAAGGACGGCCGGCACAGCCTCACCCACTACGACACGGTGGAAGCGTTCGTCGCCGCCAGCCTGCTCGACGTGCACTTGGAAACCGGTCGCACCCACCAGATCCGGGTGCATTTCGCCGCGCTGCATCACCCGTGCTGCGGTGATCTCGTCTACGGGGCCGACCCAAACCTGGCGAAAAGGCTTGGGCTGCAACGTCAATGGCTTCATGCGCGGTCGCTGGCGTTCGCGCATCCGGTCGATGGGCGGCGGATCGAGATCGTCAGTCCCTATCCGGCCGATCTGCAGCACGCGTTGGACGTGTTGCGGAAGGAGGGGTAGCAAACTCGCCGGCGTGTTCAAACGCAGTGCCCGACAACGAATTCCCGTCTAAGAGACTTCTGGCATTTGCGTCGCTCCAGCTAACTCCAATGAGCCTCAAAGCGTCGCGCGGGCGTTCTTGTAGCAACGATAAGGCAACGCGTTGATCACGACCGTTGATCGAATCGTTGTAACAAATTGACGATTTTTATCGAAGTGATATGAGTGCACAGCCTGTGCGCGTCCGCGATCATTAGGAGCGATAAATGCCCGCACTGCTGATGTACCGCCCGGGGACCAGGTGGACGGTTCGTCGCCGCTCAGTGGTTCGCGCACTGGTGGTTGCGGCGGGCGTTATCGCCGCCGGAGCAACGTTGCCCGCTCTCGCGCACGCCGACCCGCCCAGCGGCCCAGTCACCGGCGCGCTGAACAACCCGGGGACTGGCAATAACGGCTCGCTGACCAACACCATGGCCGGACTCGGCCAGTCGATCTGTCCGATGCTGGTCAAGCCGGGTGCGACGGTCGCGTCGGTAGCCTCGCAAGTGGCCGGAGGCATGCAAGTTTCGCCCGCCATCGCCGGGTTGGCGATACAGATGGGATGTCCGGGCTTCATGACGTCGCTCGCCAACGGGAAGATGCCATTCCCGCTGCAAGCCCCCGGCGTCAATCCCGCACCGCAGATCCCATTCCTGTCACCGGGCCGCTAGTGTTCGCGGTCGTACGTTCGTCGGGGGTTTAGGGTCCAGGCACTGGGTTTGCGAGGTAGCGGCCTTTCACAGGTACGCCGCAGGGCGCCAAGCGCTTTCAGCGCGTGATCAAAACCGGCCCACCGCGTCGGCGTCGGAGGATTGTCCCTGCCGGGTGTCGTGACGACGGTCGACGAACTGGTCTGCACGACGAGCCCTCAGCGCGCGTGACAGCTGAGCGGAGGGCTCCGCCACGAAAGCGGGGGCGAGCCGGGCGGGGTGATGTCAAACTTAGCTGGCTTGGCGCGCACGGGTTTGCCGGATTCGCCCGATGCGCTCGGATCGGTGATGGGAAGCGGCGTGTCGCGGATTTTCTTAAGTCATTCCAGTCGGGATTCGCGCGCCGCGATCGCGTTGAAGCGGTGGCTGTCTGAGCAACGACCGGAGTTAGTCAACGAGATCTTCCTTGACATCGATCAAGAGACCGGCCTGCGGTTGGGAGAGCACTGGGGAAGCCAGCTGGTGACCAGCAATGCTCGCTGTGAGTATCTGATCTGTCTGCTCTCGCAGCACTGGCTGGCGTCGCGGGAGTGTCAGGTGGAATACCGTACCGCCGAGGGGTTCGGCAAACGGATCCTGGTCGCGCGCCTGGACGACATCGGCGATGGCGACATCACTTCGCGCTGGCAGCGCTGTGACCTGTTCGCCGAGGGTGACCAGACCATGATCGAGGTCGGGGGTGGGCCGCCAGTGCGGTTTAACACCGCGGCGCTGGATCAGGTCAACAAAGCCATCGAGGGTGCCGGGGTCGGGCCGGAGAATTTCGTTTGGCCGCCCAGCGAGGACCCGCGGCGGGCACCATATCGCGGGTGGGAGCCGTTTGAGCCGAGCGATGCCGGGGTGTATTTCGGCCGCGACACAGCGATCGCGCAGGGGTTGGACGAGTTGCGTGGCATGCGGTTTCGGCTGCTGGCGCAGTTGTCGGGTCGGCGGTCCCTGTTTGTGGTGCTGGGCCCGTCTGGCAGCGGTAAGTCGTCCTTTCTGCGGGCCGGGCTGGTCCCGCGACTGCAGCGTGACGACCGGAGTTTTGTGGTGCTGGGAATCTTGCGCCCGGAAGGCCACGCGCTGACCGGCGAAGACGGTTTGGCCGTCGCTATTCACCGGGCCCGCGACGCCCTCGGGTTGTCCGGGGTCGCGCTAGGGGATATCAAGGCCGCGTGCCTCACCGACCCCGAGCGGGTCTATGAGCTGTTGGTCGGGTTGCGGACGGCCGCGGCAACGCGGCTTGGTGCACCCAACGGGCCTGCCGAAGACGAGGCGGAACAGGGCTCGGCGCCAACCCTGGTGCTGCCGCTTGATCAGGCCGAGGAGCTGTTTTCCGCTGACGCCGGCGAGCAGGGTGACCAGTTCTTGCGGTTGATCGCTGATGTGCTGGGGCGGATGAATGCCGCCGAGGTCGGGCTGATCGTGGCGGCCACGATTCGCACCGACCGCTACGAGGCGATGCAAAACCATCCGGCCCTCGACGGGCTGGGCACCGTATTGTTCGACCAGCTCAAGCCGATGCCGCCGGCCGAATTCCGGCACGTGATCACGGGGCCGGCCGCCCGGGCCGGCGAGGCCGGCCATCGGCTGAGCATCGCCCCCGACCTGGTCACCCGGCTGCTGGCCGATGCCGCCGGAGGCGCCGACACCTTGCCGTTGCTCGCATTGACGTTGTCCCGGCTATACATCGATTACGCCAACACCGGAGCGATCACCCTAGCTAACTACGAGGCGATGGGGGGCATGCGCAACGTGGTGCAAACCGCCGTCAACGGGGTCCTCGCCACCGATCCCGACCGGCGCGTCGAGCAGCTGCAGTCGTTGCGCGCGGCGTTCATTCCGTGGCTGGCCACCATCAACCCCGACAACGACGAAGCTCTGCGCCGAGTCGGTCGCTATGCCGATCTGCCCGGGCCAAGCCGCGAGCTCATCGATGCGATGGTGGAAAAGCGGCTGCTGGTGCGAGACGAACGCGCCGGGCAGGTGGTCATCGAGGTGGCGCTGGAAAGTCTGCTGCGCCAATGGGATGACCTCGCGGGCTGGCTGCGCGAGGAAGGCCAACATCTCAAAGCGGCCGACGAGATCGAACGCAACAGCACCGCCTGGGAAGCCAACCATCAAGACCCCGCCTGGCTGCTGACCGGAACCAGGCTCACCGATGCCGAAAGCCTTTCCCGCACAGCGGGATTCAGTGCCCGCCTCGCCGACACCGGTGACTACCTCGCCGCGAGCCGCGACGCCGAAAACCAACGACTGGCCAAGGAAGAAGAACAACGCCAAGCCGAACTACGCCACGCCCAGGAACGCCAGCAAACCGCCGAGGCCCACGCCAGCACGCTTCGCAGACGGTCGCGGATCCTGCAAGCGGTGCTCGCGGCCAGCTCGATTATCACCGTCGTCGCGGTGGTCGCCTTCGGAATGGCCATCTCTTCGCGGCACCAGGCGCAGGCGCGCTTCACGGAGGCCACCGCGCTGCGGCTCGAAGCCGAAGCTGCCGCGATGCTCTCCGGCGACCGAGCCGGCAGTGACGTTCAAGCATTCCAGGAGCTGCTCGCCGCCCAGGCCATCACCGATAAGCCCGACAACGGTGTCCTTTTCGATGCCCTGGTGAAGCGCTACAGCACCGTCAAGATGATCAACACCGCAAGCTCGATTACCTTCCTCGCCTACAGCCCCGACGGGCACCGCGTCGCCACCACCAACCAGGACGGCTTGAGGCAGTGGAACGCCGACACCGGCGAACAGATCGGCGACACACTGAAGGGCGTCAACGGGGTGGCCTTCAGTCCCGACGGGCACCGGGTTGCCGCCGCCGGTGACGACGACAACTCCGTGCGGCTATGGAACGCGGACACCGGTGCACTCGTGCGGACGTTCACCGGACCCGCCCGCACGGTGGTGCGGGTGGCTTTCAGCCCCGACGGCCACCGCATCGCCGGCGGCAGTCTCGACGGAACTGTCCGGGTTTGGAACACCGACACGGACACACCCGAACTGACGTTGAACGGCCATCCGGGCGGGGTGCACTGCGTCGCGTTCAGCCCCGACGGGCATCACCTCGCCAGCGGCGGCGTGGACAACACCGTACACATCTGGAACGCCGACACCGGCGCGAACGAGCACACCATCACCGGTCATGCCAAGATGGTCGAGAGCGTCGCGTTCAGCCCCGACGGCGCCACCCTGGCGTCAGGCAGCGATGACGGCAGCCTCCGGCTGTGGGACACCGGGACCGGATCGCCGACGCAGCAGTTGAGCGACGGAGAGCCCATTTTCAGTGTGGCCTGGAACCCGCATCCCGGCGTTCACGACGAACTCGCGACCGCCGACACCACCGGAAAGGTAAAGCTGTGGAGCCTCCTCAGGGGCGGCAACGACCCCATCGAAACGTCAGTCCCGGGCCGATCCGCGACAATCCAGGACGTGGCATTCGATGCCGACGGTGACCGCTTCGCCGCCGGCGGCCACGACGGGGTCATCCACATCTGGAGCCACGCCCTCGCCGCGCCGGTTGCCGACGACATCGAGTGGACGCACTCGGTGGCCTACTCCCCGGACGGTCAGCTCATCGCCTCGGCCCGAGACGACGGTGTGTTCGTGTGGGATTCGCAGACCGGCCACGCCATCAGCGTCGGCGCCCTGCCCGGGACCAGCGGCCCGATGCCGACTGTCGCGTTCGACCGCACCATCCCACTCCTGGCCGCCGGCGGCGCAGACGGAACGGTTGCGCTCTGGAGTACCGACACCCTGCGACCGCTCCGGAGCCTGTCGGGCAGCACCGGCAAAGTCAACAGCGTCGCGTTCAGCTCAGACGGGCACCTCGTCGGCGCCGGCGGCGACGACAACATCGTGCGGCTGTGGGACCCGGAGTCCGGCCGCCTTGACCGGACGTTGACCGACCCCACCGGGGCCGTGTTGGCTATCGCATTCAGTCCCGCACAGCACCTCATCGCCGCCGGCAGCACTGACAACTCGCTGTACATCTGGGACACCGGCACCGGGGGTTTGCGGCGGAAGGTGACCACACCGGCTCCGATCCAGGCCGTGGCATTCAGTCCCGACGGACGCCGCATCGTCACCGGCGGCGCCGACGATGCGGTACGGGTGTGGGACACCGACAGCGGGCGGCCCGCGATGGACGCGATGATCGGACACTCGAGCAACGTGATCAGCGTCGCCTTTCGTCCCGATGGCCGGCTGATCGCCTCAGTCGGCGGCGAAGGCCAGGTGCGGCTGTGGGACGCGGCGACGGGCAAACCGTTCGGAAGCCCGATGGGCGGACAAGGGCAAACCATTGCCGACGTGGACGCAGTGTCTGCCGCCGACGCCGCGTTCCGACCCAATGGTCAGCAGCTCGTCGCCGGCGGCGCCCTCATGTGGTTGTGGCCGGCGGCGGCCGACCCCGCCGACCTGTGCTCCAGACTGACCGCCAACCCCAGCCACACGCAGTGGAACCAATGGGTATCGTCCGATATCGGCTACGTCAAGGTGTGCCGCGGGCTTCCCATCGCGAACTAAGAGTTCGCCGGGCGGGTGTTGCTGGCTCAGGCCGGCCGGTCCGGTTTGCGGGCCTCGACGAGGACCCGCGCGGAGTGGGCGACGAAGGGCCCGTCGGACTCGATGCGCTGGTGCAGTTCGGCCAGCCGGTCGCGGTAGCGCGCCACGGTGAAGTCCGGCACCGTCCAAATCACCTTGCGCAGGAAGTAGATAACGGCGCCGATGTCGAAGAACTCGACCCGTAACCGTTCCATGCGTATATCCACGATCCGCAGCCCGGCGGCTTGTGCCTGCTCGCTTTGGACGTCGGGGTGGAATTCGGCCCATTTCTGTGGTTGCGGCCCGATGAAGTATTCGACCAGCTCCGACACCGTTGCGGGTCCGATCTGCTGCGCCAGGTAGGTGCCGCCCGGCCGCAGCACCCGGGTGATCTCGCTCCACCGCACGGAGATGGGATGACGGCTGGTCACCAGGTCGAACGCCTCATCGGCGAACGGCAACTGTGCCTCATCCCGCGTCACGACGACCACCACGCCACGCGGATGCAGGAGTTTGGTGGCCGTCGCTGCGTTGGGCGGCCACGGTTCCGTCGCGACCATCGTGGGCGGGAATTTCGCGGCGCCGCCGAGCACCTCCCCGCCACCGGTTGCGATGTCGCATGCGGCCGAGGCGCTGGCCAACCGCTGGCTCATCAGGCGCTGGTAGCCCCACGATGGGCGTTCCTCGGTCGCACGCCCGTCCAGCCAGGAAAAATCCCAGCCGTCGACAGACACCGAATCGGCCTCTGCCACCAGATCATCGAAGCTGCGATTCATGCCCGCATCGTCATCCATGCAACAAAGCCAACACGCCGCGGGATCGAATGTCGATCGGATGCCCGGTCAGTCGGCCGCGGGCTTGCGGGCCTCGACGAGGACCCGCGTCGAGTGGGCGACGAAGGGTCCGTCGGACTCGATGCGCTCGTGCAGTTCGGTCAGCCGGTCGCGGTAGCGCGCCACGGTGAAGTCCGGCACCGTCCAAATCACCTTGCGCAGGAAGTAGATCACGGCGCCGATGTCGAGATACTCCTGCCGCAGGCGTTCCATCCGCAGGTCGACGATTTCCAGGCCGGCGGCCCTGGCCTCCGCGCTCTCGTTGTCCGGGTGACGCCGGGCCCACACTTCCGGCTGCGGTCCGATGAAATACTCCACCAGCTCGGACACCGTGGCGGGTCCGACATGCTGGGCCAGGTAGGTGCCGCCGGGACGCAGCACCCGGGCGATTTCCTTCCAACACACGATATTGGGGTGTCTGCTGGTCACCAGATCGAACGCCTCGGCGGCGAACGGCAGCGGCGACTCGTCCGGCATCGCGACCACCACCACGCCGCGCGGATGCAACAGCTTGGTTGCCAGCGCCGCGTTCGGTGGCCACGACTCGGCGGCCGCCATGGTGGGAGGGAAGGGGCCCGCGCCGGCCAGCACCTCCCCGCCACCGGTGTGCAGGTCCAACGCGGCCGACGCGGTCGCCAGTCGGTCGCGGATCAGCCGCTGGTAACCCCATGACGGTCGTTCCTCGGTGGCACGCCCGTCCAGCCAGGAGAAATCCCAGCCGTCCACGGATACCGAATCGGCTTCTGCCACCAGATCTTCGAACGAGCGACCAATGTCAGGCATTCTTGCGCATGCGGATCAGGGCGCGGCGCAGACGAACTTGGTCCCGCCGAGGTCGAGTTTGACTTCGCCCTGATGTTCCCAGTACTCCGATCCCTGCCGGCCGTAACGGGCGCCACTGGCGGCCGGCTGGATGAACAGGATCATTTGGGTGCCTTTCCAGTTCAGCACGGCCGTCTGGGGGTCGAACTGGTTGTAGAACTGCGCCATCAACGGTCCCGCGCCCGCGGGGCAGTTGTAGGTGACGACCGGCGGGGCCACGGTGGCGGGGTCGGCGATGGCCAACTGGACCAGCCGGGTCTGGTAGGCCTCGAGCACACAGGGGCGCGCGTCGGCGTTCTGTGCGCAGCCATCACGGACGGCCACCCAGTCGTTCTGCGCGGTCGTCAGCGCGGCCCGGTCCGCGCCGGGACGGGCCAGCGCCTGTTGGTAGTCGGTCTGCAGCCGGCGATCGAGGTCGGTGAGTTGCGCGTCACCGCACACCAGCTGCTGGACGCCGGAGGGGTTGGTGCAGTCGAGCGCCGGTGCGGTGGCCGGTGCGGTGGTGGCGGCCGGTGGACCGGACGACGAACTGGGCGCCGCTGGGTGTGTCGTCGTCGAGGCGCAGGCGCTCAGAACCAGGGCGGCGATCGCGACGGTCACCAGTCTCATACGTCCTGACTACCGGGTGGACGGCGCGTGCCGCACGCGACACGCGCAGCGAGGCCGAGTTAGACGTTCGCCTTGTTGGTCTCGCCCGACGCGATCTCGGGCGCCAATGGCGCAACAACACCGAGTATCTCGGTCACCGTCGCCGAGGAGACCCCGGCCGCGGTCAGCGCGTCGGCCAAGTGGCCGGCCACCATGCTGAACTGGTACATGGTGATCCCGCGGCCCTGATGCACTTGCTTCATCGGCGCGCCGGTGTAGGGCTCGGGGCCACCGAGAGCGGCCGCGAAGAATTCGACCTGCATGCCTTTGAGGCGGTTCATATTCGTTCCGGTGAAATAGCCCGACAGTTGATCGTTGGCGAGCACCCGAGCGTAGAAGTCCTCGACCACGGCTTCGATCGCCTCGCCCCCGCCGATCCGGTCGTAGATCGTCGTCGGCTTGGGCTGGACGAAGCGCGCCAGCATTTTCATAATCAGCATTGGAACATCTCGGCGTTGCCCGTCAGTTAGGTCGCCGTCACTCTCGGATTACCGGTGTAACAAGCGGATTGCCCGCGTGTGGCCGTCTGTTCACCGGCGCGTGAGACGCCCGGCCTGGTTGGCATGCCGGCAAACCGCATCCGGCGGCGAAACGATGTCCTAGGTTTGACTCTATGACTCACGTCACATCACTCGTGTCGTCTCGCGGGGCTCCCGCGGTCGGGGGACGACCATCGTCAGGAGCCGACACCGATGAATCTTGGTGACTTAACCACCCTGGTGGAAAAGGCCGTTCGCGACGGTCTCCAACCTCATCAACACCCCCAACTCGGCCGGGCGATATCGGCCGTTCTATCTGAGGAATCTGCTCGATGCCGTGCAGGGCTGCACCCTGCGCGATGCGGTCGAGGGCAGGACCACGCTCATCACCGGGGGCTCGTCGGGCATCGGTGCGGCCGCCGCGAAAAAAATCGCCGAAGCGGGCGGTGCGGTGGTGCTTGTCGCGCGCACGCTGGAGAACCTGGAGAAGGGCAGCGAGACGTTTGTGCGGGCAACGCGCGGGATCCATTGGTGACACCGTGAGCCTTCCGAAACCCGACAGCCGGGCAACCGTGGTCATCACCGGCGCCTCCTCAGGCATCGGCGCCGAACTGACCCGCGGGCTGGCCCGGCGTGGCTTCGCGCTCCTGCTGGTCGCGCGCCGCCGTGAGCGCCTCGACGAGCTTGCCAACGAGGTGGGCGGGGAGTACTACGTCCCGATCGAGGTCATGCCGCTGGACCTCGCCGACGACAAATCCCGCGCCAAGTTGGCGGACCGGCTGCGCAACGAACCGATCGCCGGTTTGTGCAACAGCGCCGGTTTCGGCACCAGCGGCGTCTTCTACACACTGCCGCTGGAACGGGAGAGCGAAGAGGTCACCCTCAACACGCTCGCGTTGATGGAACTCACTCACGCGGCGTTGCCCGGCATGGTCGAGCGCGGCGCCGGTGCGGTGATGAACATCGCGTCGATCGCCGGGTTCCAGCCGGTGCCCTACATGGCGGTGTATTCGGCCACCAAGGCCTTCGTGCAGGCGTTCTCCGAATCCGTCCACGAGGAGCTGCACGGGACGGGGGTATCGGTGACGGTCCTGTGTCCGGGGCCGGTGCCCACCGAGTGGGCCGAAATCGCCAACGCCGAACGGTTCAGCATTCCGCTTGCGCAGGTCTCGCCCCAGAGCGTCGCTGAAGCCGCGATCGCCGGGATGCTCGCCGGCAAGCGCACGGTGGTGCCCGGCGTCGTTCCCAAGGTCGTCAGCACCGGCGGCAGGTTCGCACCGCGCAGCCTGCTGCTGCCCGCGATTCGGATCGGCACCCGATTCCGCGGCGGGCCCAGCCGCTGATGGCCGCTGTCGACATGACCGCCGACATGCCGATCAGCCCAGGCGACATGTGGGAACACGTTTCGGACCTATCGGAACTGGGCGAGTGGCTCGTCCTGCACGAGGGGTGGCGCAGCGAGCTGCCCGACGAGATCACCGAAGGCACCCAGATCGTCGGCGTGGCGCGTTCCAAGGGCCTGCGCAACCGGGTGACCTGGACGGTGACCAGGTGGGACCCGCCGCACGAGGTCGCGATGTCGGGATCCGGCAAGGGCGGCGCCAAATACACCGTCACGCTCACCGTGCGGCCCAGCGACGACGGAGCGACCCTCGGCGTGCGCCTTGAGCTGGGCGGGCGGGCCTTGTTCGGCCCGGTCGGATCGGCGGCGGCGCGCGCCGTTAAGGGCGACGTGGAGAAGTCACTGAAGCAGTTCGTCCAGCGGTACGGACAAAACCAGACACACTGACGCGACACGCCGGGGTCACGTCGGTCGTCAGTCATAGACTGGCCTCCCTATGAGCGGTCCATCTTCGCGGTCCTTCGTGCACCTGCATAACCACACCGAGTACTCGATGCTGGACGGTGCCGCGAAGATCACGCCGATGCTGGCCGAGGCGGAACGACTGGGCATGCCCGCGATCGGCATGACCGATCACGGAAACATGTTCGGCGCCAGCGAGTTCTACAACGCGGCGAGCTCGTCGGGCATCAAGCCGATCATCGGCGTCGAGGCTTACATCGCGCCCGGTTCACGCTTCGACACCCGCCGCGTCACCTGGGGCGATCCCAGCCAGAAGGCCGACGACGTCTCCGGGAGCGGCTCCTACACGCACCTGACGATGATGGCCGAGAACGCCACCGGCCTGCGCAACCTGTTCAAGCTGTCCTCGCTGGCGTCCTTCGAGGGGCAGCTGTCCAAGTGGTCGCGGATGGACGCCGAGCTCATCGCCGAACACGCCGAGGGCATCATCATCACCACCGGGTGCCCTTCGGGGGAGGTGCAGACCCGCCTTCGCCTGGGGCACGACCGCGAGGCGCTGGAATCGGCCGCCAAGTGGCGCGAGATCGTCGGCCCCGACAACTACTTCCTCGAGCTGATGGACCACGGGCTGTCCATCGAACAGCGGGTCCGTGAGGGACTGCTCGAAGTCGGTCGCAAGCTGAACATCCCGCCGCTGGCCACCAACGACTGCCACTACGTCACCCGCGACGCCGCCCACAACCACGAGGCGCTGCTGTGCGTGCAGACCGGCAAGACGCTCTCGGACCCCAACCGGTTCAAGTTCGACGGCGACGGCTACTACCTGAAGTCGGCCGAGGAGATGCGCCAGATCTGGGACGGCGAGGTGCCCGGCGCCTGCGACTCGACGCTGCTGATCGCCGAGCGGGTGCAGCCGTACGACGACGTGTGGGCGCCCCGCGACCGGATGCCGGTGTTCCCGGTCCCCGAGGGACACGACCAGGCGTCCTGGCTGCGCCACGAGGTGGACGCCGGGCTACGGCGACGGTTTCCCGCCGGGCCGCCGGACGGTTACGAGGCGCGCGCCGAGTACGAGATCGACGTCGTGTGCGCCAAGGGCTTCCCGTCCTACTTCCTGATCGTCGCCGACCTGATCAACCACGCGCGCTCGGTCGGCATCCGGGTGGGCCCCGGCCGCGGCTCGGCCGCCGGATCGCTGGTCGCCTACGCCCTGGGCATCACCGACATCGACCCGATTCCGCACGGCCTGCTGTTCGAGCGGTTCCTCAACCCCGAGCGCACCTCGATGCCCGACATCGACATCGACTTCGACGACCGCCGCCGCGGCGAGATGGTGCGCTACGCCGCCGACAAGTGGGGCCACGACCGGGTCGCCCAGGTCATCACCTTCGGCACCATCAAGACCAAAGCGGCGCTGAAGGATTCGGCGCGAATCCACTACGGTCAGCCGGGGTTCGCCATCGCCGACCGGATCACCAAGGCGCTGCCGCAGGCCGTCATGGCCAAAGACATTCCGCTATCCGGCATCACCGACCCGAACCATGAGCGGTACAAGGAAGCCGCCGAGGTCCGCAGCCTGATCGAAACCGACCCGGACGTGCGCACCATCTACCAGACCGCGCGCGGCCTGGAGGGTCTGATCCGCAACGCGGGCGTGCACGCCTGCGCGGTGATCATGAGCAGCGAGCCGCTGACCGACGCCATCCCGCTGTGGAAGCGTCCGCAGGACGGCGCGATCATCACCGGCTGGGATTACCCGTCGTGCGAGGCCATCGGCCTGTTGAAGATGGATTTCCTGGGCTTGCGCAACCTGACGATCATCGGTGACGCGATCGAGAACATCAAGGCCAACAGGGGAATTGACCTCGATCTGGAATCCGTGCCGCTGGACGACGAGGCCACCTTTGAGCTGCTGGGCCGCGGCGACACCCTGGGCGTGTTCCAACTCGACGGCGGGCCGATGCGCGACCTGCTGCGCCGCATGCAACCGACCGGGTTCGAAGACATCGTCGCGGTGCTCGCGCTGTACCGGCCCGGCCCGATGGGCATGAACGCCCACAACGACTACGCGGACCGCAAAAACAACCGGCAGGCAATCAAACCCATTCACCCCGAACTCGAGGAACCGCTGCGCGAGATCCTCGCCGAGACCTACGGCCTGATCGTCTACCAAGAGCAGATCATGCGCATCGCGCAGAAGGTGGCCAGCTACTCGCTGGCGCGAGCCGACATTCTGCGTAAGGCGATGGGCAAGAAGAAGCGCGAGGTGCTGGAGAAGGAATTCGAAGGCTTCTCGGAAGGCATGCAGGCCAACGGGTTCTCCGCGCGCGCCATCAAAGCGCTGTGGGACACCATCCTGCCGTTCGCCGACTACGCGTTCAACAAGTCCCACGCGGCCGGGTACGGCCTGGTGTCCTACTGGACCGCCTACCTCAAGGCCAACTATGCCGGTGAGTACATGGCCGGCCTGTTGACCTCGGTCGGCGACGACAAGGACAAGGCGGCGGTCTATCTGGCCGACTGCCGCAAGCTGGGCATCACCGTGTTGCCGCCGGACGTCAACGAGTCCGGGCTGAACTTTGCAACGGTGGGCGCCGACATCCGCTACGGGCTGGGCGCGGTGCGCAATGTCGGCGCCAATGTGGTGGGTTCGTTGATCAATACCCGCGCTGGCAAAGGCAAGTTCACCGACTTCTCGGATTACCTGAACAAGATCGACATCTCGGCGTGCAACAAGAAGGTCACCGAGTCGCTGATCAAGGCGGGTGCGTTCGATTCGCTGGGGCATGCCCGCAAGGGCCTCTTCCTGGTGCACACCGACGCCGTCGACTCGGTGCTGGGCACCAAGAAGGCCGAGGCGATGGGGCAGTTCGATCTGTTCGGCGGCTCCGACGGGGAAGGCGCCGGAGACGCGGTGTTCACCATCAAGGTGCCCGACGACGAGTGGGAGGACAAGCACCGGCTGGCCCTGGAACGCGAGATGCTGGGCCTGTACGTGTCCGGGCATCCGCTCAACCGGGTGGCGCACCTGCTGACCGCGCAGGTCGACACCGCGATCCCGGCGATCCTGGACGGCGACGTCGCCAACGAGACCCAGGTGCGGGTGGGCGGCATTCTCGCTTCGGTGAACCGGCGGGTCAACAAGAACGGGATGCCTTGGGCGTCAGCGCAATTGGAAGACCTCACCGGTGGCATCGAGGTGATGTTCTTCCCGCACGCGTACTCCGCGTACGGCGCCGACATCGTCGACGACGCGGTCGTGCTGATCAACGCAAAGGTTGCCATCCGCGACGACCGAGTCACCCTAATCGCCAACGAGCTTGTGGTGCCGGACTTTTCCAGCGCGCAGGTGGACCGGCCGCTGGCCGTCAGCCTGCCCACCCGGCAGTGCACCTTCGACAAGGTGAGCGCCCTCAAGCAGGTGCTGACGCGCCACCCCGGCACCTCGCAGGTGCATCTGCGGCTGGTCAGCGGGGACCGGATCACCACGCTCGAGCTGGATCAGTCGCTGCGCGTGACACCGTCGCCCGCGCTGATGGGCGACCTCAAGGAGCTGCTCGGTCCGGGGTGCCTGGGCGGCTAGTCGCCGGATTGAGTGTGCGTCCATGGCTTCGACCGTGCGTCCAGGGCGGGATTCTGACGGATTTTCCGCCGTCAGCGCACACCGGGTGCCGTAGACGCACAGTCGATCGCCGGGCATGCCGATCGGGTCGGCGATCTTGCCCTCGGCGATCCCGTCCCACAACGTCCGCACCGGTGATCAGCGTCGCCGTCATCGTGGTCAGCTTAGAACCGGTAACGCAAGATCCGGGCCTTCCGGGCGCCGGCCTTGGTCCTTCCGGAGACCTTGGTAGCCAACCGAATCCAGCCCGGAAACAACTCAACCTCGGGGGCGTGTGCCAGGCTGGTTTCTTCGGCCAGCGTCAGTCGCGGATTCCACGTCTCGGGCACCCGTGCATCTTTGAATCCCGGGTAGCCCCATTGGACGCCAACTTGGGCGAACATCTGCTGTGGTGCCAGCTTGACCGCAAGCCGGCTGAACCAGCCGATGCGTCCGTAGTCATTGAAGGCCAGCACCCCGGACCGGAAGTGATCGGTGAGGCCGCGGACGACGCCGACAATCACCGGTTCGGACAGAAACGCGAACAGCCCGTCGGCGATCACCATGGCAGGTCGATCGCCCGGGATGGTGTCCGGCCAGCTCTCGTCGGCCACCGATGCGGTGATCGAGTGAGTTTGCCCGCTGGTCGGCATCACCTGATCGCGCAATGCGATGACACCTGGCAGGTCGACGGCGTACCAGTCGACCGTGGCGGGCGGGCTGACGCGAAACAGGCCCGTGTCCAGCCCGGCGCCAAGGTCCACCACGACGGCATCGGGATGTTCGGCGGTGAAGGCCCGCACCCGGTCGTCGAGCATCTTAGCGCGCAGGGACGCCTGGCACACGATGCTCTTGGGCACGCCGAGCGCGGCGAAGTCGTAGTCGATCTTGCCGATGATGTTGTCGGCGAGCGTGTCGCCGAGAATGGGCCGCTTCCATCGGCTGTCCAGCGCCCGGGCGTACTGGGTCAACAACGCGGTCCGCTCAACCTGCGAGAGCCCGCTGACGCCTAGATCAGAAGCCACATTCGCAACATACTCGGCGACGGTCGTAGCTGTGCTGGAGAAATTACGCAAGGTATTCCTGCCCGCCGATCACGCACGTACGCTCACCGGTGAGATGTGCTTACCCGGCGCTAAGGAGAGCGGAAATGACCACGACCGAGCGTCCGGCAACCATGTGTGAAGCTTTCCAGCGCACGGCGGCGATCGATCCGGACGCCGTCGCGCTCCGGACGCCCGGCGGCACCCAGACGGTGACGTGGCGGGAGTATGCGGCGCAGGTGCGCAAGGTCGCCGCCGGCCTGGCGGGTTTGGGGGTTCGGCGCGGCGACACGGTGTCGCTGATGATGGCCAACCGGATCGAGTTCTACCCGCTCGAGGTCGGTGCCCAACACGCCGGCGCCGCTTCATTTTCCGTCTACAACACCCTTCCCGCCGAGCAGCTGACCTACCTGTTCGACAACGCCGGCACCAAGGTTGCGATCTGCGAGGAGCAGTACGTCGACCGCATCCGCGGCAGCGGCGCAACGATCGAGCACATCGTCTGCATCGACGGTTCACCGGAAGGCACGCTCTCCGTGGATGACCTATACGCGGCCGCCCCCGACGATTTCGACTTCGAATCGACGTGGCGGGCCGTGCAACCCGACGACATCCTCACCCTCATCTACACCTCCGGGACCACCGGAAATCCCAAGGGCGTGGAGATGACTCACCACAACCTGTTGTTCGAGTGTTTTGCCATCGAAGCGGTGTTGGGAATCCAGTTGGGCGATCGGGCCACGTCGTATCTGCCGTCGGCGCACATCGCCGACCGGACGATCAGCCTGTACGGCCAGGAGGTGTTCGGTTTCGAGGTCACCGTGGTGTCCGACGTACGCGCCATCGCGGCGGCGTTGCCCGACGTGCGGCCGAACATATGGGGTGCGGTGCCCCGGGTGTGGGAAAAGCTCAAGGCCGGAATCGAATTCGCGGTGAACAACGAGACCGATGAGTTCAAGCGGCAGGCTTTGCAGTGGGCGCTGTCGGTGGCCGCCAAGCGCGCGGGCGCGTTGCTGGCCGGCGAACCGATTCCCGATGAGGTGGCCGCGGAATGGGCCCAGGCCGACGAGCTGGTGCTGTCAAAACTCCGGGAAAGGCTCGGCTTCGGCGAGCTGCGCTGGGCGATGTCGGGTGCGGCCCCGATTCCCAGGGAGACGCTGGCGTTCTTCGTCGGCATCGGCGTCCCGATCGCCGAGGTGTGGGGGATGTCCGAGCTGAGCTGCGTCGCCACCGTGAGCCACCCGCGCGAGGCGCGGCTGGGCACCGTCGGCAAACTGCTTCCCGGTCTGGAGGGCAGGATCGCCGAGGACGGCGAGTACCTGGTCCGCGGTCCGCTGGTGATGAAGGGTTACCGCGGGGAGCCGGAGAAGACCGCGGAGGCGATCGACGCCGACGGCTGGCTGCACACCGGCGACATCTTGGATGTCGACGCGCAGGGCTATCTGCGAGTGATCGACCGCAAGAAGGAGTTGATCATCAACGCGTCCGGAAAGAACATGTCGCCGGCCAATATTGAGAACACCATTTTGGCCGCGTGCCCCACGGTCGGCGTGATGATCGCGATCGGTGACGGACGATCCTACAACGCCGCGCTGCTGGTCTTCGACGCCGACTCGGTCGGCCCGTTGGCGGCCCAGCACGGGCTGTCCGACGCGTCTCCCGCGGCCCTGGTGGCCGACCCGGAGGTGATCGCGCGGATCGCCGCCGGCGTGGCCGAGGGCAACGCCAAACTTTCGCGGGTGGAACAGATCAAGCGCTTCCGCGTGTTGCCGACGTTGTGGGAGCCGGGCGGTGACGAGATCACGCTGACGATGAAACTCAAGCGCCGGCCGATCGCGGCCAAATACGCCGCCGAGATCGAAGAGCTTTACGCGCCCGAACTGCGCCCGGAGGTCCACGAGCCCGCGTCCGCTGCGACGGTCCAGCCGGCATGAGCGGGGGAGCGGCGGCGAGCGCGCGTGAGATCACTCGGATTGAGATGCGAAAGTTGTTGCAGCACACTGGAATTGTCGAAGAATCGACGACGGCGTTGTCCACCGATCCGCCCGAGGTTGTCGAGTTGTTGGCGGCACGGTGGTATGACGAGCGGCTGACCAAGCTGGCGGCCGAGCTCGGTCGTGACCCCGACAGCGTGCGCGGAGAGGCCGCGGGCTACCTGCGCGAGATGGCGGCCTCGCGGGACAAACGGGCGGTGGCGGCCTGGCGCGGGTTCAGCCGCTGGCTCATGCGGGCCTACGACGTGCTGGTCGACGAGGACCAGATCGCGAAGCTGCGCAAGCTGGATCGCAAAGCGACGCTGGCGTTTGCGTTTTCGCATCGTTCCTACTTGGACGGCCTGCTGCTGCCCGAGATGATCCTGGCCAACCGGCTTTCGCCCGCGCTGACCTTCGGCGGGGCGAACTTGAATTTCTTCCCGATGGGCGGTTGGGCCAAGCGAACCGGGACGATTTTCATCCGGCGCGACACCAAAGACCTTCCCGTCTACCGGTTCGCGCTGCGCGCCTACGCCGCCCAGCTGGTGCAAAACCACGCCAACCTGACCTGGTCGATCGAGGGCGGCCGGACCAGGACCGGCAAGCTGCGACCCCCGGTGTTCGGGATCCTGCGCTACATTACCGACGCCGTCGACGAAATCGACGGTCCCGAAGTGTATTTGGTGCCCACCTCGATCGTGTACGACCAGCTGCACGAGGTGGAGGCCATGACCACCGAAGCCTACGGTGCGGTGAAACGGCCCGAGGACCTCCGCTTTTTGGTCCGGCTGGCGCTGCGGCAAGGCAAGCGCCTCGGCCGGGCTTATCTGGACTTCGGCGAACCGCTTCCGCTGCGGAAACGCCTCGAGGAGTTGCGCGCCGAGGAATCGGGAACCGGGACCGAAATTGAACGCATCGCGCTCGACGTCGAACACCGGATCAATCGCGCGACGCCGGTCACCCCGACCGCGGTGGTCAGCCTCGCGCTGCTGGGCCGGGACCGGTCGTTGTCCATCAGCCAGGTGCAGGCCACTGTGGAACCGCTGGCCAGTTACATCACGGCGCGACACTGGACGGTGGCCGGAGCGGCCGACCTGACCAATCGCTCCACCATCCGATGGACGTTGCACCAGCTCGTCGACTCCGGCGTGGTCAGCGTCTATGACGCCGGCACCGAAGCGGTCTGGGGCATCGGCGAGGATCAGCACCTGGTCGCGGCGTTCTACCGCAACACCGCCATCCACATCCTGGTCGATCGCGCCATCGCCACGACGGCGTTGCTGGCCGCGTCGGAGACCTCCACCGACGGCACGGTGTCACCGGCGAGCGTGCGCGACGAGGCGCTCAGGCTGCGGGAGTTGCTGAAATTCGAGTTCCTGTTCTCCGCACGCGCGCAGTTTGAGAAGGACCTCGCCGACGAGATCCGCCTGATCGGGCGAATGGAAGACCCCGCCAAGGCCGCCAGCGCATCCGACGTCCGGCGGCTACTCAAAGAGGCCGACATGCTGCTGGCGCATCTGGTGTTGCGTCCGTTCCTGGACGCCTACCACATCGTCGCCGACCGGCTGGCGGCCCACGAGGACGACTCGTTCGACGAGGAGGCATTCCTCGCCGAATGTCTCGAGGTGGGCAAGCAGTGGGAGCTGCAGCGCAGAATCGCCAGCGCCGAGTCGAGGTCGATGGAACTGTTCAAGACCGCCCTGCGATTGGCCCGGCACCGCGAGCTGGTCGACGGCTCCGATGTCCCGGACATCGTCGAACGGCGACGGCGGTTCGCCGACGAGATCGCCACGGCCATCCGGCGGGTCAACATCATCGCGGAGCTGGCCAGGACGCACTGATCGGCGGCGGCCTAATGTGAGTGGTATGCCACTTTCAGGTGAATACGCTCCCAGCCCCGTGGATTGGTCCCGCGAACAAGCCGACAAGTACGCCGAGTCCGGCGGAACCGAGGGCACGGACTTGCAGGGCATGCCCGTCATCCTGCTGACCACGGTCGGCGCCAAGACCGGCAAACTCCGCAAGACCCCGCTGATGCGCGTCGAGCACGACGGCGAGTACGCGATCGTCGCCTCGCTCGGCGGGGCCCCGAAGAACCCGGTCTGGTACTACAACGTCAAGAAGAACCCGCGGGTCGAGCTGCAAGACGGCACCGTGACCCGCGATTACGACGCCCGCGAGGTGTTCGGCGACGAGAAGGCGACCTGGTGGGAGCGCGCCGTCGCCGCCTACCCGGACTACGCCGACTACCAGAGGAAGACGGACCGGCAGATCCCCTTGTTCGTCCTGACGCCTATAAGCTGAATCCGCTGATGGTTGGCATGGCACCATTGACCGGTGTCCGCCGAACTGACGAGTAACCCGCGCACCCCCGCCCCGCCGCTGTCCGCGGCGGACATTGCGGGCGCGGCGAAGCGGATCGCCTCGGTGGTCGCGCCCACCCCGTTGCAGCTGAGTGAACGGCTGTCGGCGATCACCGGCGCGCGGGTCTACCTCAAACGCGAAGACCTGCAGATCGTGCGCTCCTACAAGCTGCGCGGTGCCTACAACCTGCTGGTGCAGCTCACCGACGCGGAGGCGGCCGCGGGCGTGGTGTGCTCGTCGGCGGGTAACCACGCGCAGGGCTTCGCCTACGCGTGCCGATCCCTGGGGATCCGCGGCCGCGTCTATGTGCCCGCCAAGACGCCTCAACAAAAGCGTGACCGCATCCTTTACCACGGCGGGGAGTTCATCGACCTGATCGTCGGGGGGGCGACCTACGATCTCGCCGCCGAGGCGGCGTTGGCCGACGTCGAGCGCACCGGCGCCACGCTGGTGCCGCCGTACGACGATCTGCGCACGATCGCCGGGCAGGGCACCATCGCCGTCGAGGTGCTCGCCGACCTCGACGAGCTTGGTATTGGGGAGCCCGACCTGGTTGTGGTCCCGGTGGGCGGCGGCGGGTGCATCGCCGGCATCACCACCTACCTGGCCGAGCAGACGACGAACACCGCGGTGCTCGGTGTCGAGCCGGCCGGCGCGGCGGCGATGATGGCCGCGCTGGCCGCCGGCGAGCCGGTGACGCTGGGCCACGTCGACCAGTTCGTCGATGGCGCCGCGGTGAAGCGGGCGGGAACGCTGACCTATGCCGCGCTGGCCGCCGCGGGCGACATGGTGTCGATGACCACGGTCGAGGAGGGCGCGGTGTGCACCGTGATGCTGGATCTCTACCAGAACGACGGCATCATCGCCGAGCCGGCGGGCGCGCTGGCGGTCGCGGGCCTGCTGGAGGCCGACATCGACCCGGGCTCCACCGTGGTGTGCCTCATCTCGGGCGGCAACAACGACGTGTCGCGCTACGGCGAGGTGCTCGAGCGCTCGCTGATCCACCTCGGCCTCAAGCACTACTTCCTGGTGGACTTCCCGCAGGAGCCCGGTGCCTTGCGCAGGTTCCTGGACGAGGTGCTCGGGCCCAACGACGACATCACCCTGTTCGAATACGTCAAGCGCAACAACCGGGAGACCGGTGAGGCGCTGGTGGGTATCCAGCTGGGGTCGGCGGCGGATCTGGATCGGGTGATGGCCCGGATGCGATCGACCGAGGTGCACGTCGAAATCCTGCACCCCGGTTCGGCGGCCTTCCGCTACCTCGTGTTGTAGGCCGGCCGTTCCTGGTCGGATTTAGTTGAATATGGGCCCGCCCTACGGATCCGGTGCGCCGGGTTTCGGCGTGTTGAGCGCCGGCGCCCTGGTGTCGCTTGTCGTCCTGGCCGCGGTGGCCGTGTGGGTCGCTCGGCATGAGCTGCTGTCACGCGCACTCTGGGCGAGGGTGCGCGACGCCGCGGTGGTGCGCCGGGTGGTGGCGTGGGCCCGCGAACGCTCCGGTGCCAGGGGATGGGCGCTGGCCCGCCGGTTGCCGCCCTTTGAGGTCGCCGGCATCGCGCTGCTCGTCGGGTCGGCCGCGGTCGCGGCGCTGGCCGTGCTCGCGGACGAGCTCGAGGGCGACGGCATCGTCGGAATCGACCGACCGGCCACCCGGTGGGTTGCGACGCACCGCGACCTGTGGCTGACCGCGACGCTGCGGCTGGTCACCGAGGCGGGCGGTCCCGGACCGCTGGCCGCCCTCGCCGCCGTGACCTGCGCCGCGGTCGGCTGGCGATGCAGATCGTGGCTGCCCGTGGTGCTCGCCCTGGTCGGTGTCAGCGGGATCGCACTGGCCATCGTCACCGCCAAGGCCCTGGTAATCCGCAACCGCCCACACCTATCGCTCGCCGTGTTCGCCGAGGACGGGTATTCCTTTCCCTCCGGGCACGCAAGCGGCACGGCCGCGATCGCGCTGATCTCTGCTTGGATGCTGGCCCGCTGGCTGATCGCCTCGTGGACCGGGCGAGTGATCGTGTGGGCGGTGGCGCTCGGCTTGGTCGCGGTGATCGGGTTCTCCCGCGTCTATCTGGGGGTGCACTACGCCAGCGACGTGGTGGCCGGCTGGCTGCTGGGCACGACCTGGGCCGTCATCGTCATGCTGGTCGGATCGTGGTGGGACAGTGCTCGCCGGGACAACGCGCGTCGGGGCTCGCCGGGCTCGCCGGGCGCGCGCGGCGCGGCCGCACGCGATGGTCTGACGGGGACGCCCTAGGGCCGGGTGCGCGTCAGATAGCTCGGCGGCGCAATCGCGGGATCGAGGTCGACGGCCGGCACCGGTGTTCCGGCCGTCACGCTCAGCGGCACCACGCCGGCCCAATGCGGCAGCGCACGGTCTTGCGCGTCGTCGACCGGGCCGTCGTTGCGCACCTTGGCCGAGACCTCGACGAGGTCGAGGGCGAGCACCCCGGTTGCGGCGAGCTCACGCGCGTTCGGGGTCCTGCAGTCGGCGGCGCGCCCCGGTCTGATGTGGTCCAGCAGGCCGTTCAGGGCCCACAGTTTCTCGGCCGGGTCGTCGACGACGCGCGCGGCACCCACCACGACCACCGAGCGGAAGTTCACCGAGTGATGCATCGCGGCGCGGGCCAGCACCAGCCCGTCGACGAGGGTGACGGTGACGCAGACGGGCAGGCCCGAGGGTGACTCCTTCGCCGCGAGCATCGGGCCGCTGCCGGTGGAGCCGTGCAGGTACAGGGTTTCGCCGCGGCGGGCGTGCGTCGTCGGCAAGACCACTGGCCCGCCGGCGCCGACGTAGCCCAGGTGGCAGATCAGCGCCTCGTCCAGGATCCGATGGACGGTTTCGCGGTCGTAGCGGGCCCGTTCCCGATAGCGGGAGGGCGTCGTGCGCGGCGTGGGCTGATATGCGGTGTCCAACGGATTGCCCTTTAGTTTGTTCTAGTACATAATCTATATCGTGCCAGTACAATACAGCATAGCGGGTAACGGCGCGGAGTCCATAGCCGCCGACATCGAGGGGGCAATCTCGTCGGGCGCCCTAGCGCCCGGCGAAACACTGCCGCCGGTCCGGGAATTGGCCACCCAGCTCGGCGTCAACGCCAACACCGCCGCCGCGGCCTACCGCATGCTGCGCGATCGCGGGGCCGTCGAGACCGCGGGGCGGCGCGGGACACGGGTGCGTCACCGCCCCGCGACCACACCCCGTTCCCTGCTCGGGCTCGACGTCCCGCCGGGCGTTCGCGACCTGTCGACCGGCAACCCAGACCCCGCCCTGCTGCCCATCGCCGGCGCCGCGCCGGCCCGTCCCGCGGGGCGTCCGGTGCTCTACGGGGAGCCGACGATGTCGCCCGGGCTGGTCGACCACACCCGCGCGGCCCTCGCGGCCGACGGTGTCCCGGTCGATCACCTCGCGGTGACCAGCGGTGCCCTGGACGGCATCGAGCGGGCCCTCATCGCCCATCTGCGTCCGGGTGATCGGGTGGCGGTCGAGGATCCGGGCTGGGCCAATCTGCTGGACCTTCTTGCCGCGCTGGGGCTTTCGGCCGAACCCGTGAAAGTCGACGACGACGGGCCGCTGGTCGCCGACACGGCCCGGGCGCTGGGTCGCGGGGTGCGCGCGCTGGTCGTCACCAACCGCGCGCAGAACCCGACCGGTGCGGCGCTCTCCGGCGAGCGCGCCGGCGCGCTGCGCGGCTTGCTGGCCGACCGGGCCGCCGACGTGCTGCTCGTCGAGGACGATCACTGCGCGGGCATTTCCGGCGCGCTGCTGCACACGTTGGCCGGATCGACCGGCCACTGGGCGTTCGTGCGGTCGGCGTCCAAGGCCTACGGCCCCGACCTGCGCGTCGCAGTCCTGGCCGGAGATCATCGCACCGTCGAGCGGGTGCACGGCCGCCAGCGGCTCGGGCCGGGCTGGGTGAGCCACCTGCTGCAGGACCTCGCGGTCGGCCTGTGGTCGGACGGCGCCGCGGCACGGCTCATCGGCGCGGCCGAGGAGCGATATGCGGGCACCCGCACCCGGTTGTGTGCCGCCCTGGCCGGGCGCGGCGTCCCAGCTCACGGTCGCTCCGGGCTCAACGTGTGGGTCCCGGTGCCCGACGAGACGGTCGCGATCACCCGGCTGCTCGGCGCGGGCTGGGCCGCGGCGCCGGGGACACGGTTCCGGATTCGCACGGGCCCGGGCATCCGCATCACCGTCGCCGACCTGGTTGCCGACGAGATCGAGCCACTCGCCGACGCGATCGCCGAGGCGGTGCACGGTGTGGGCCGGTCCAGCGTCTGAGCGGGTATCGGGTCCGGGGTCCTACCGGAGCACGACGCGACAGATCGAAATCGATCCGCTGAGCGTCTCGAACACGTGGGTTTCCTCGACGCCGTCGAAACCCACGTCCGCCATCGACGGGTCGAGCCTATCGGGTGAACTGGCTGACTCTTTGTGCCGCAAGGTGATCCGATCGCGTTGCAGCCGGTGCCGCGCTCTGGTAACTCCGCCGGCGCTCAGGCTGCCGGCGCACTAGCCTGGCCCCCGGTGCGCGGCGCCGCGCCCTTCCGGCCCGGCCAGGCGAATACCACGAGCATCGATACGGCGTAGAGCAGCCAGCCGATCACTTCGATGAGCCGAGGATCGGTGGGTATGAGGAACAGGCCGCTGATCAGCGCACCCTGCACCGAGTTTTCGGGAATCCAGGACGACAGGTCGAACACCTGTTGCTGGCCGATGTTCAACCACCCCGCCTCGTGGGCCGTGCGCAGCACGTCCAGCACCAATCCTGCCGCAATCAGCACCAGAAAGCCGCCGGTGACGCGGAAGAAGCGGTCCAGGTTGAGTTTCAAACCGCCGTAGTACAGACCGACGCCCATCGCGATCGCCACCGTGACGCCTGCTACGCCGCCGAGAACGGCCGACCAGCGGCTGCCGTGCGACGTGCCCGCGGCCGCCAGCAGAAACACCGACAATTCAAAGCCTTCTTTGAGAACAGCGAGAAAGGCCATGACGACCAGCGCCACCGAACCACCCCGGCTGACCGCCTGTTCGGCCTCGTGCTCCAATTCGCCTTGTAGTCGGCCGGCGTTGCGGTTCATCCAGACGATCATGGATGTCACAAACACCACGGCAACGACACCGATGACCGATTCCATTATCTCCTGCTGCGCCTGCGGCAGGCTCATCGACAGCAAATTCAGGCCGACGCCGACACCGATGCAGATGAGCACAGCCAAGCCCACACCAGCAAACATCGCACGAGTCGATTGGCCGTTACGCTTGAGGAACGCCGCGGCAATGCTCACGATGAGCGTCGCCTCCAGGCCTTCACGCAGGCCGATCAGGAAAACCCCTATGAAAGCGCCGTATACGCCTTGCATGGCCCCCACTTCCGCTCGCCCGACCGGGGCTATGAACTTATCCCCTCAACCAACTTATCCCTGAGCAACGCGGGCGCTGAGCGCTGACTAGTTTCAGAAGAGCGCACACCACATGGTGATATATTGGCTGATCGCCGCAAGCGCGGTGCAAACATGGATGATTGATTGCGGTCGAATCACGTTGGACCGTGTCCCGAGCAGGGTCCAGTGACAGCGATCCCGCGGTCAACGCCACCGCTCGCTCTGGTGCGCAGCCACCGTCTATACCAGCCGACCCAAAGCCCGACCCAGCAACCCGCATCGACACACCCACTACCGCGTGCGCACCGACCCCGCCGACCAAGCCGGATCCATCACCTTGCGCGTCAACGGACGCCTGCACCACATCGGGTAGTGGCGCTGACTGAGAAGTCGTACCGTTTGCCGGAAGAGTCGGCCCCTCATCCTGCTCGGGTGGCGGAGAGGCCGCGCAGCTCAGACCTGGCGCGGAGGAGGAGAGGCCGCTGAACCGGTCCTGGGTCAGAACCGCACAAGTGCGGGCACGTCCGCCAGTGCGCAGTTCGGGATGCGTTCGGCCGCGCGCAGCAGGAAGTTGAGGTTCACGATGCGCTCGCCCGACCGCGGTGCGCCGTTCTTCTGGAACGGCACCCCTAGCCCCACCGCCAGTTCGGCGCCCACGAGGGCGGGAGCGATTTCGTCGGCCACGGCACGGACGGCGCGGTGCACGCTCAGCCCGTTGTATTCGGCCGGGTCGCCGTCACGCAGCACGAACGCTCGTGCGCGCCGACCTAAGTGCCGGTCGGCGACGCGCCGCGGCCGACATGGCCGTCATTGGTGGTGACTTCGACCTCTACCAACCGCCGAGCCTTGCAGTCCAGCAACTGGCGGGCGACGACGGACGCGATTTTCACAGGCCGACGGGAGCGTCGGCGATGGCCGCGGTAAGTAACGCTCGAATCATGTCAAAGTCCCAAGGGTCGTGGGGCGCGGAGTTGCCGACCGCGCCCACTGACGATCCCATCAATTGTTTTGGCGCGCCGGTAGTTTCAGCACCTCATTGCTCTCGTCGGTGACATAGACATTGCGGGCGCTGTCCACCGCCACACCCAAGGGCCGGCCGAGGTTGCTGAACGGCAGCACGACCTGCGATGTTGAGCCCGGCGCCAGCTTCACCACCCGTTGCCAGTAGGTGTCGGTGATGTAGACGGCGCCGGCGCTGTCCACCGCCACACCCGTGGCGCCACCGAAGCTGGCCTTGTCGACATTGAAGGGCAGCTTCTCCTGTTGGGTCGCCCCCGCGGCAAGCTTCAGCACCCCCCCGTATGCGACATAGACGGCGCCCGCGCTGTCGACGGCCACCCCGGTGGGCCCCGACGAGCTGACGCTGAAGCTGAAGGGCAGCGTGGTGGGCGTGGTGGCGCCGGGCGCCAGCTTCAACACCTGGTTGTTGGCTTGGTCGTCGACGTAGGCGGTGGCCGCGGCGTTGAGGACGTACACCGCACCGGCGCCGTCGATGGCCACGCCGGAGGGAGCCCTGAGCCCAGGGAAGGGCAGCGTGGTCGGGGTGCTCGCCCCGGCCGGCAGCTCTAGCACCCGGCTGTGGCCGGAGTCGGTGACGTACACCGCGCCGCCGGTATCGACGGCCACGCCGGAGGGATTGCTGAGGTCGTTGAACGGCAGTGTGGTCGGTGCGCTCGCCCCGGCCGCGAGCTTGAGTACCCGGTTGTTGCCGGAGTCGGCGACGTACACCGCACCGCTGCTATCGACGGCCACCGCACGCGGATTGTTGAGCCCGGTGAAAGCGCGCATGAGCTGAGGCGACGTCGTTGACTTATGGCTCAGCCATAAGCCCACCGGGACGGCGACGATCGCGACGACGATGACCGTGCTGAGGCCGGCGACGATCCACGGTGCGCGGCTGCGCCGCGCCGCTGGGTCCCGGGGTGGTTCGATTGGCAGGCAGACGGTGCCCATGATCATGTCGGCCATCGTCTGCCGTTTGGCGGTGAACAACGGCAGCAGGTAGCCGACGTAGCAAATCCCGTCCAGGAAGTGGGCGATCTCTCGCGCGACCGACTGCCAGAAGCCGATCGGCTGACCCGTTCGTTCGCTGACCACCTTGAACTTGAGCACCGACTTGCCGATGCTTGAGCCGGTTTTGCCTTGGCGGTAGCCCCAGTTCCAGAACCAGAACACCCCTGCCAGCAGAACAAAGATCAATGCGAAGATGGCCCCGATAACGGGGGCCGTACCCGTCGGGCTGCACGAGGTGTCGCCGGTGCCCGGATCGATCGTGCAGGACTTGTCGGCGACCGCGTCGCCGATCACCAGGGCGATCACCGGGGCGGCATAGAGGAAGAGCACGAACGGAATGCGGTCCATGTACAGTGCGCCGACCCGCCTGATCCAGGAGGTGTAGGGGAGCACCCCGTGGGCTTGCATCCACTCACGCCGAGCCTCGCCCGGGGGAGGCTCGGCACCCGGGTACGGCGCTGGGTAGCTCCCGGGGGGTGGGGGTGGCGGATAGGCGCCGGGCGGCGGCGTGAAAGGCGGTTGTTCGGTCACTGGCCGAGCCCTTACTGGTAAGCCAAGTTAGCTGGTAGAACGTTGACCCTAGCTGCCCACGGCACGCGACGTGGCAATTTTGCCAAACCGCGGCCGGTCGGCTATCCGGCGCGCACGATGGCGAACGAATGACCTTCCAGGACAGTGCTATCGGCGTCGATGGTGGGCTCGCCCCACGCGAGTACGACGTCGCCGGTGACGGGCACCTGCACCGGGTCGGCGCCGAGGTTGCACACGATGCGCAATCGGCCGCGGCACACGGTGATCCAGCGTTGGTCCTCGTCATAGTCGATGACGAGGTGTTCCAGCCAGGGGTCGGACAGCTCGGCCTCGTTGTGCCGCAAGGCGATCAGGTCGCGATACAGCCGGTGCAGGCGGGCGTGCTCGCCGGAGCCGACCTGATCCCAGTTCAGCTTGGAGCGCGCAAAGGTCTGCGGATCCTGCGGGTCGGGGATGTCGTCGGCATCCCAGCCGTGCTCGGCGAACTCGGCCTTACGCCCCTCGGCGGTGGCCCGGGCCAGCTCCGGTTCGGGATGCGAGCTGAAGAACTGGAACGGGGTCGATGCCGCCCATTCCTCACCCATGAAAAGCATTGTGGTGTAGGGAGAGCCGAGCACAAGCGCGGCCTTGATCGCCAGCTGGCCGCCGGTCAGCCGCTGCGATGGGCGGTCCCCGAGGGCCCGGTTGCCGACCTGGTCATGGGTACAGGTGTAGGCGAGCAACCTCGTTGCCGGGACGGCCGTCGTATCCAGCGGTCGCCCGTGCCGGCGATGCCGGAACGACGAATAGGTGGCGGCGTGAAAGAAGCCGTGGCGCAGCGTCTGCGTCAGCGTGGCCAGTGAACCGAAGTCGGCATAATAACCGTGACGCTCGCCGGACACCGCGGTGTGGATGGCGTGGTGGATGTCGTCATCCCATTGCGCGGTGACCCCGTAGCCGCCACGATCGCGCGGGGTGATCAGCCGCTGGTCGTTGAGGTCGCTTTCGGCGATCAGCGACAGCGGCCGATCCAATTGCTTTGACAGCCAGTCGGTTTCGGTGGCGAGCTCCTCGAGGATGTGGATGGCCGTGGTGTCCACCAGCGCGTGCACGGCGTCCAGCCGCAGGCCGTCGGCGTGGAAGTCGCGCATCCAGCGCAGCGCGCACCCGATGATGTAGCGGCGCACCTCGTCGGAGTCGGCGTCGGCGATGTTGATGCCTTCGCCCCACGGGTTGCTCGCCGACGACAGGTAGGGGCCGAACCGCGGCAGGTAATTTCCCGACGGGCCGAGATGGTTGAACACCGCATCGATCAGTACGCCCAGACCGCGGGCGTGGCAGGCGTTCACGAAGCGAACCAGGCCATCGGGACCGCCATATGGTTCGTGCACGCTGTACCAGAGCACGCCGTCGTATCCCCAGCCGTGCGTGCCGGAGAAGGAATTGACCGGCATCAGCTCGACGAAGTCGATCCCGAGATCGACCAGGTAGTCGAGTTTTTCGACGGCGGCATCGAATGTGCCGGCCGCGGTGAAGGTGCCGACATGCAGCTCGTAGATCACGGCTCCCGCCACGGGCCGACCGGGCCAGTCGCCGTCGGTCCAGGTGGCCCGCGCGGGGTCCCACAGCTGTGAGCGGGCGTGCACGCCGTCGGGTTGACGGGGCGATCGCGGGTCGGGCAGCACCGCGGGGTCGTCGTCGAGCAGGTAGCCGTAGCGGGCGTCCGGCGCCGTGTCGATCCTCGCGTGCCACCAGCCGTCGCCCGAGCGGGTCATCGGGTACGCCGCACCGTCGACGTCGAGCCGGACCAGCGCGGGTTTGGGAGCCCAGACCCGGAATTCAGTCATGATGGCGCTCCAGCAGGACGACGGGCAGCTCCGCGAACAATTCGGCGGCCGATGTCGGTCCGCTTGCCATGGCGCCGGTGAGCGTGTCGGTCCAGGAGCCGTCGGGCAGCGGCAACACGGTGTTACCCCAGCCGGTTTCGGCCAGTCGCACCGTCCAGCGGGTCACCGCGACCAGGACGTCGTCGCCGCGGACGAACGCCACCACATGATCGCTGGCCTCGCCGCTGGCCAGCACGGGACGGTAGTCGCCGCCCACGAAGCTCTCCGGACGGGAGCGCCGCAGCCGTAGCGCGGTGGTGACGACCCGAATCTTCGGGTGTCGCAGCTCATTGAGGGCGGCTCTGCGGGCGGCGTAGTCCACCGGGCGCCGGTTGTCCGGGTCGACCAGGCTTTCGTCCCACAGCTCGGTGCCCTGATAGACGTCGGGTATGCCGGGCACGGTGAGCGCGAGCAGCTTCTGGCCCAGCGCGTCGCTGGCGGCATGCGGATTGAGTTGGGCGACAAGCTCGGTCAGCTGGCCGGCCACCCGGCCGTCCAGCACGCTGTCCAGCCAACGGTGCACGGCATCCTCGAATGCGGCGTCCGGGTCGTTCCACGAGGTGTGCAGGGCCGCTTCCCTGATCGCCTTTTCGGCGTAGGCGTGCAATCGCTCGCGCAGCTCGGCGGTGACCTCTCCCGTCACCGGCCACACCCCGAAGATGTTCTGCCACAAAAACTGTGCGGTGGCGGCATCGGGGGACGGGGCCTGGACTTCCCAGCGGGCGACGAACTCGGCCCACAGCGAGGGCACCTGCGAGAGCACACCGATTCGCGCGCGCACGTCCTCGCCGCGCTTGGTGTCGTGAGTGGTCAGCGTGGTCATCGCCCGCGGCCACAACCGGGCGCGGGTGGCCGCGCTGTGATGAAACTCCGCGGCGCCCACACCGAACCGGTGTGGCTCGCCGCCCACCTCGTTGAGCGACACCAGCCGGGCATCGCGGTAGAACAAGCAATCCTCGACCGCCTTGGCGGTCACCGCGCCACACAGCTGTTGCAGCCGGGTGGCCGGCTCACCGCCGCGGGCCAGCGCCGCGGCGATCACCTGCAGCGCGGGCCCCAATTCCGGTGCTGCCGACTGTGTTTCGGCGAAAGCGGTGGGCATGATCGCGGACAGGCCCGGGTAATCGCAGCGGTAGACCCCGATATGGGTGAGCAGGGCGGCCACCGCGTCGGGCAGCAGCGGATCATCGGCGCCGGCCGCCGCGACGATGCACCGACGCAACCGGCGCAGTTCGCAGGCCATCGTGTCGGTGGCCGCATGCGTCTTGAGGTCGGCCACCGTCGCCGGCATCGCGGCATAGTCGAGGCCTGCGGATTCGGCCAGCGCGGTCAGCGCCGGCGCACCGGCCGGGTCGACGAAGACCCCGCCCACCTCCCGCAGCACGTCGTAGCCGGTCGTCCCGGCCACCGGCAGCGTGGGCTCCAGCGCCTCATCGGGGGCCAGGATCTTTTCGATCACGATCCAGGCGTCCGGGCCCACCAAATCTCGCAGCCAGGCCAAATAACCACCGGGGTCCGACAATCCGTCGGGGTGGTCGACACGCACGCCGTCGATGAGCCGCTCGGCGAACCAGCGGGCGACCTCGGCGTGGCTGGCGTCGAATACCGCGCGATCTTCCTGACGCAAACCGGCCAGCGAGGTGATCGAGAAGAAGCGCCGATGGCCGCACACCCCGTTTCGCCATCCCACCAGCCGGTAGTGCTGGCGATCGTGCACCTCGGGCCCGGTTCCCGCCCCGGTGCCCGGCGCGACGGGCAGCGCCAAGTCGCCTAATCGCAGCAGGTCGCCGTCGACCTTCAGGTCGGCCACATCGTCGTCGGAACCCAGGACCGGCAGCACCATCCGGCCGTCCTCGTCGAGATCCCAGTCGATGTCGAAATACGTTGCGTAGGAAGATGATCGGCCGTACCGCAAGACGTCCCACCACCACGCGTTCTGTTCGGGTTTATCGATGCCGACGTGATTGGGCACGATGTCGACGATCAGGCCCATGCCGCGCGCCCGGGCCGCCGCCGACAGCCGCGCCAGGCCATCGGGACCGCCGAGCTCGGGCGACACCGTCGTCGGGTCGGTGACGTCGTATCCGTGGGCCGACCCGCTGACTGCGGTCATGATGGGGGACAGGTACAGATGCGAGACACCGAGGCCGTCGAGGTAATCCAGCAGGTTCTCGGCGTCCGCGAAGGTGAACCCAAATCCACTGGACGGTCCACGCAGCTGTAACCGGTAGGTGGACAGCACGGGAAAACCCATGCGTCACAGGGTCTTACGAAATATCAGCACCGAACGTGACGGCACGCAGATCTTCTCATCGGCGTTCACCACCTGGTCGGCGTCACCGACCGGATCGTTGGTGTCCAGCTCCATGGTCCACTGTTGCGCGTAGCTGTCGTGCGGCATGACGAACTCCACGTCGCGGCCATGGGCGTTGAAACACAACAAGAATGAGTCGTCGACGACCCGTTCGCCGCGCCCGTTGGGTGCGGCGATGGCCTCGCCGTTGAGAAACACCGCGACACACTTATCGAAGGCCCTGTTCCAATCCTCGTGCGTCATCTCCTGTCCGCTCGGCGCCAACCAGGCGATGTCGCGCACTTCGTCGCCGCTTCGGATCGGCTCGCCCTCGAAGAACCGGCGCCGGCGAAACACCGGATGTTTCCTGCGCAAGGTCGTCACCTTTCGCACAAAGTCCAGCAAATCCGCATTCTTGTCGACCAACGACCAGTCCATCCAAGACAATTCGGAGTCCTGGCAGTAGACGTTGTTGTTCCCGTTCTGGGTGCGCCCCAACTCGTCGCCATGCGCGATCATCGGCGTGCCCTGGCTGACCAACAGGGTGGCCCAGAAGTTGCGCATTTGCCGGGAGCGCAGCGCCAGGATCTCGGGGTCGTCGGTGGGGCCCTCCACCCCGCAGTTCCACGACCGGTTGTGGCTTTCCCCGTCGCGGTTGTCTTCGCCGTTGGCTTCGTTGTGTTTCTCGTTGTAGGACACCAGGTCGTTGAGCGTGAATCCGTCGTGGGCGATGACGAAGTTGATGCTGGCGCTGGGGCGCCGGCCGGTCGCCTCGTACAGGTCCGACGACCCGGTCAGCCGGGACGCGAACTCGCCGAGGGTCGCGGGTTCTCCCCGCCAGAAGTCACGCACAGTATCGCGATACTTCCCGTTCCACTCGGTCCACAAACCCGGGAAGTTTCCCACCTGGTAGCCGCCCTCACCGATATCCCACGGCTCGGCGATCAACTTGACCTGGCTGACCACCGGATCTTGCTGCACCAGATCGAAAAACGCGCTCAACCGGTCGACGTCGTGCAGCTCGCGGGCCAGCGTGGCGGCCAGGTCGAAGCGGAATCCGTCGACGTGCATTTCCATCACCCAGTAGCGCAGCGAGTCCATGATCAGCTGCAGCACGTGGGGGTGGCGGGCGTTGAGGCTGTTGCCGGTGCCGGTGTAGTCCTTGTACAGCCTCAGGTCGGTGTCGACCAGCCGGTAGTACGCGGCGTTGTCGATGCCGCGAAAGTTAATGGTCGGACCGAGGTGGTTGCCCTCGGCGGTGTGGTTGTACACCACGTCGAGGATGACCTCGATGCCGGCTTCGTGCAGGCTGCGCACCATGGTTTTGAACTCGGCGACGCTGGACGTGCGGTTGGCCGCGTACTGGTTGTGCGGAGCGAAGAATCCGAAGGTGTTGTAGCCCCAGTAGTTTCGCAGGCCCAGGTCGAGCAGCCGGGAGTCGTGCAGGAACTGGTGCACCGGCATCAGTTCCAGCGCGGTGACGTTGAGCGACTTGAGATGATCGATGATCGCCGGGTGGGCGAGCCCCGCGTAGGTGCCGCGGAGTTCCTCGGGGATCCCGGGATGGCGCTGCGTCATGCCCTTGACGTGGCCCTCGTAGATCACCGTCTCGTGGTACGGGGTGAGCGGGGCGCGGTCGAACGCCCAGTCGAAGAAGGGGTTGATCACCACGCTCGTCATGGTGTGGCCCAGCGAGTCGATCATCGGGGGAGTTCCGGGGTCGGCCCCATCGGCGTTCGGGCCCTTCGGGTCGACGACGTCCATGTCGTAGGAGAACAGCGCCTGGCCGAAGGTGAAATCGCCGTGAAAGGCCTTGCCGTAGGGGTCGAGCAGCAGCTTGCTGGGGTCGCAGCGGTGACCGGCCGACGGATCCAACGGTCCGTACACGCGAAATCCGTAGCGCTGACCCGGGGTGATGTTCGGCAGATAGGCGTGCCAGACATATCCGTCAACCTCATCGAGGGCGATCCGCGCCTCGGTGCCGTTGTCGTCGATCAGACACAGTTCGACCTTCTCGGCGATCTCGGAGAACAACGAAAAGTTGGTGCCGGCGCCGTCATAGGTGGCACCCAGCGGATACGGGTTGCCAGGCCAGACAGTGGCCAGTCTGGGTTGTTTGTCAACGACATCGACCACGGCGGCGCCTGTTTGTGAGGCGGATTTCTTCGTCGGCATCACTCGACCCTATCCGCGCCCGGTGGCGCTCACATGACAGTTGAGGGCCCGCATCGTCGCCGGGCCGTGGGCCCCGCTCGGAAGTTTGAGGTCGCGGGGGCGCACTACCACCAGCCGGTGTTGGCCGCGATCTGCCGGCCGAGTTCGTGGGCCATGGTCCGCATGTAGGTCGGGGTGATGTGGTGGGCGCCATGGTAGATCAGCACGTTTCCTTCGACCGGGCGGCAGACGTCGGCGCGGCAGATCGCGTCCGACATGTCGAGCACCTTAAGCAACGGGAACTGCGCGACGAAGTCCAGGGTCTGATTGCGAGAGGCCAGCGCGTCGGAGCGCTTGACCGTGCACGAGGACGCGTCGCCACCCTTCTTGGCCAGGCAGTCCGCCGGGTCGAACGGCTGGCCGTTTTTCACCAGCCATGGCGTGTCCCGGATGCCGAGGATGGGAATGTTGTTGTCCGACAACGTTTGCCAGATCCCGATGTAGGTCGCCGGCATCACGTCGCCGGTTTTGATGTTCCACGGCCTCGTCGTCGTGGTGAACACGTAGTCGGGACGGTCGGTGACGAGTTTGGCCATCGTCCGTCGCACCCACTCGCGGCACTGCGGGTAGGGAGCGTTGTTGCCCATGACCAGCGGGACTTGCTCGGTGGACAACGGGCAGCCCATCTTGAGATACGTCACGACCTTGAAGTGGTGCACATGGCCGAGCAGGTCCAGCGCGGGCAGCCAGTGTTCCGCGTGCGACCCGCCCGCCAGCGCGATGGTCCGGGTGGCGGCCGGATCGCCGTAAACGCAGTTGACCACCGCCGGGTTGACGAAGTCACTGATGCAGCCGTCCCGGGTTGAGGCCGGGAGGTCTTCCTTGACCTCCAGCACCGAGGGCCGCATCGGCAGCGCGGGCACCCGCACGTGCTCGGTCAGGGCGCGCGCGCCGGGGTAGTCCTGCGGGTTGAGCACGCTGAGCTCCTTGCCCGCGGCACGCAGCACCGTGACGTGCTGACGCCAGGTGAACGAGGTCGCCGTGAGCGTGACGCCCATCAACACCACCGCCGTTCCCAGCGCCATCGTCGGCCGGCGCAGGCGGGCCGACCACGGAACCGTCGGGAAGGGTTGCGCCGGCACGGATCCCTGCGGCGCCCGGTAACGCAGCGGGTCTTCGACGAGCCGGGTCGTCAGGTAGGCCAGCAATCCGGATACCAGCAGGATCGCCGTGCCTTCGACGAAGTTGGCGTTGCGGTGGCCGGTGTAGGACAGCCAGAAGATGAGCAGCGGCCAGTGCCACAGGTACAGCGCGTAGGCCATCGTGCCCAGCGCGACGAGCGGTCGGGCCGCCAGGAGCCGATTGGGCAGCGGCAGCCCGTCGCCGTTGCCGGGGTTCCCCAGGGGGTTGGCCCCGGCAAGGATCATCAGCATGGTGGCGCCCACCGGCACCAGCGCCCAGGGGCCGGGGAATTCCCTGACGCCGTCGATCAGCGCCCCGCACGACAGGATCGCGGCCAGCGAGACGGTGGCCACGGCGGTGCGCAACCACATCGGCCACCGGATGTAGGCCACCAGCGCGCCGACGAGCGCGCCCAGCAGCAACTCCCACGCCCGCGCGAAGCTGTTGTAGTAGGCCGTCATCTGGTTGTCCTGATGGGCGACGATCGCGTACACGAACGAGGCCACGGTCAGCACAGTCAGCAGCACGACGAACACGGTCCGCAGGCTGGGGCGCCTGCCCGTGAGGCGGCCCCGAAACACGTAGGCGCAGCCGGCAACCAGCAGCAGGAACCCGATATAGAACTGTCCCTGCACCGACATGGACCAGATGTGCTGCAACGGGCTGACGGCTTCGCCCGCCCGTAGGTAGTCGGACGCCGTGTTGGCCAGTTCCCAGTTCTGGTAGTAGCCGAGGCTGGCCAGGCTCTGGTCGGCGAAGGTCTCCCAGCGAGTCTCGGGCTGGACCAGGATGGTCAGCAGCGCGCATCCGGCCAGGACCACGACCAGCGCGGGAAGCAGGCGGCGAACCAACCGGATCACTTCGGCCACCGGCGACAGCGAAACGGCGGGGTTGAGCGCGGCGCGCAGGATCTTGCCGCCGAAGAAGAAGCCGGACAGCGCCAGGAACACGTCCACGCCGCCGGAAACGCGGCCAAACCAGATGTGGAAGATGGCGACCAGCGCAATGGCGATGCCGCGCAAGCCGTCGAGATCGTGCCGATAGAAGCCCGTCGTCCGAGTCACCCTGACCGGCTCCGGATCGGCAGCCAGCGCAGCGGGCGGTGACGGGCTGAACATGATCAACCCAATCTACCTAATCCGCCACCTGCCCCCCGGGCGTCGAGACCGGTAACGGGGCAGGTGGCGGGTGTTTTTCAGGTTGAAAATGTCCCGAAAACGTTACCGCGTGGTAACGACCGGAGCCTGCTGCACGGGCGCCTGCGGGGTCGGCAGCTGCAGCGGCATCTGCAGCATGGGCGCCGTTTGCACCGGCGCCTGCTGCACCGGCGCCTGTTGCAGCGGCGGCTGTTGCAACGGGGCCTGTTGCAGCGGGGCCTGCTGACCCGGGACCTGTTGCACCGGGGCTTGCTGCAGCGGGGCCTGCTGACCCGGGACCTGTTGCCCCGGGACTTGTTGCAGCGGGGCCTGCTGACCCGGGACCTGTTGGCCCGGGACTTGCTGCACCGGCGCTTGCTGACCCGGGACCGGCTGCAGTGGCGCCTGCTGCGCCGGCGTCGACTGGGTTCCGAGCACCCGAACCAGGTAGGGCGTCATACCGTTGGCGCGGACCGGCGAAACCTGGACGACGTCGCCGACCTCCAGCATCTGCCCGTTGCCCAGGTACATCGCGACGCTTTGGGTGCCCTCAGGACCGTAGAAGACCAGGTCGCCCCGGCGTCCTTGCTGCGGCGCGACCTTCTGACCGAGCCGGTACATCTCGCCGGACGAACGCGGCAGCTTGATCCCGGCGCCGGCGTAGGCGTACTGCATCAGGCCCGAGGCGTCGAATCCGACGGTGTTGATGCCCGTGCCCTTGCCGCGAGTGGGGCCGGTGACACCGCCGCCGGCCCAGGAGAACGGCACGCCCCGCTGCGAAAGACCACGCATGACGACGACGTCGGTGGCCTGCTGATAGTCCATCTGCCTAGCGCCCGGGTCGGCGGTCGCGAGACCGAGGGTGACCAGCGGGGCCACCAGGAGCGCCAGACCCACCACGAAGGCGTAGATGCGACTCATGTGGATTCCTTCCTCGGGCGTCGGCGCGGTGACTGCGCGCATCGGCCCTACTGCAATGACTCACGCGGCGGCCTCCCCGTCGGGGCCTAAACGCCGCTGCCTGACGCTTGAGACGCGAACCAGAAGGTCAATCTTCTGTATTCACATCAGTCACTACAGCCACTCTGTCAACGGAAGTCGGTAGCCGCCAGGTCCACAAGGGATTTGCAGTCGTACCGTGACCGGACGGTGACTGCCGTGCCCAATCCTTTATGCGCAGTTGTGATTTGGGTCTCAGCCCGGCGTGTCGCCGCGCGGTGCGCCGAGCGAGGAAGAAGCGGGGCGCTCAGGCCCAATAACGTTCGCTGAAGGTGGTCAACATCGAGCCGGCCACGGAGCTGAACATGACCAGTGTGAGAGCCAACACCGGCCAGAAGGACATGTACCAGCCCTTCAAGAGGGAAACCACCGGGCCCAGAGCGGCCGCGGCGACCGCCGCTCCGATGCCGCCCCACACCACCGGGCGGATGTACATGTCGATCCCGTAGGGGACCAGTCCGCACGTTTCCCCCTCGCAGACATCCCCGAGGAAGCCAAAGAGCCGGGTCGGCCAATTCGTCGCCACGGCCAGGTAGACGAGCGCTATCAGCAGCAGGGCGGTGCAGACGACGTCCCAGGCGCCCAGCCGCAGACGAAGCACCCGTGGCGCCTCGTCCTCGTAGAGCGCCGGTGGGGCGTCGTTCAGCACCGATGGGGACTCGCTGTGGTCGCCCGCGTGGCGGCCGTTGGGCGAATGCGGCGTGGCCATGCCGTTAGATGCTCCCCGATGGCTGTGATTTGCGCGAACCGGCTGCTTTACCCTCGATCACTATGCCGGCGGCGAGGGCCGGGTTGACGCCCGAGCAGATCAGCGCGATCGACGCCGCGCATCTGTGGCATCCCTACAGCACCATCGGCGGGGAATCCGTGCCGCCAGTGCTGGCGGTCGCCGCCCGGGGCGCCTGGCTGACGCTGATCCGCGACGGCACGCCGATCGAGGTGCTCGATGCGATGAGCTCCTGGTGGACCGCGATCCACGGTCACGGCCACCCGGTGCTGGACGCGGCGCTAACCAGCCAGCTGGGCGCGATGAACCACGTCATGTTCGGCGGGCTGACCCACGAGCCGGCGGCCCGGCTCGCGCAGCTGCTGGTGGAGATCACGCCGGCGGGTCTGGAGACGGTTTTCTTCAGCGACTCCGGGTCGGTGTCGGTGGAGGTCGCGGTGAAGATGGCGCTGCAATACTGGCGCAGCCGGAGGCGGCCCGACAAGCGGCGCCTGATGACCTGGCGCGGCGGCTACCACGGCGACACCTTCACGCCGATGAGCATCTGCGACCCCGAGGGCGGCATGCACTCGCTGTGGACCGACGTCCTGGCGCCGCAGGTGTTCGCCCCCCAGGTGCCGCGGCAGTACGACCCCGCCTACAGCGCGGCCTTCGAGGCCCAGCTGGCGCAGCACGCAGCCGAATTGGCGGCCGTCGTCGTCGAGCCCGTCGTACAGGGCGCCGGCGGCATGCGCTTTCACGACCCGCGCTACCTGCGCGACGTGCGCGACTTCTGCCGTCGGCACGAGGTGTTGCTGGTTTTCGACGAGATCGCGACCGGCTTTGGCCGCACCGGCGAGCTGTTCGCCGCCGATCATGCCGCGGTGAGCCCCGACATCATGTGTGTCGGCAAGGCGCTGACCGGCGGCTACCTCGGCATGGCCGCCACCCTGTGCACTACCGATATCGCGGAGACCATCAGCTCCGGCGAGGCGGGCGCGCTGATGCACGGTCCCACCTTCATGGCCAATCCGCTGGCCTGCGCGGTGTCGGTGGCCAGCATCGAGGTGCTGCTCGGCCAGGACTGGCGGTCGCGGGTGGCCGAGATCGCCGCCGGGCTGACGGACGGGCTCAAACCCGCCCGGGCGCTGCCCGCGGTGACCGACGTCCGGGTGTGCGGCGCCATCGGCGTCATCGAATGCGACCGGCCGGTCGACTTGGCCGTCGCCACCCCGGCGGCGCTGAATCGCGGGGTGTGGCTGCGTCCGTTCCGCAACCTGATCTACGCGATGCCGCCGTACATCTGCCCGCCCGCCGAGATCGCGCAGATCACCTCGGCGATGGTCGAGGTCGCGAGGCTCGTAGGCTGAAACCGCAGCTCAGCGCCTATTTTGCGGGTCGGCTCACAGCGTCTAACCACCGTTGTTCCCATTGCAATACGAAGTTGAGACGCCTAACGAAATCAGCTAAGAGCAGTTAGAGAAGGGCAGCGCGCTCATTCAGCAGCGCGTCCGCTACGTCTATCGAGGGCAGCGGCCCACCCCGCTCCCGAGCCGCACGGCGAAGAGCCGCCACCAATCGCAGCTCGGAATCGGATGGCCTCGAGGTCGCGAACCGCTCAAATTCCACAAAACGCGAGACACCCTCTGGCCCCCGGAATAGCCTCGATCTAGGTTTGGGCGCACCCCACTGCCTGCTCGGAACTCCGGCTCCGCCCTAGACGGTCCCGGGAAAGAGTTGTCGAAAAACTGTCCAATTGGCGGGGATGGTCCTACCTGCAGGGCAGCCCACCCGGGGGCCACAAAAAGGAACATCATGACCAGCACCGATCACCTCGACCGCACCACTTTGCCCAAACTGACAAAATTGGCCGCCAGAACCGTTCTCGCCGCTTGGTTGGGGATGGCTGTTATGGGGCTGACCGCGGGAATGGCCAACGCAGACCCCGCGCCGCCAAACACCCCCCGCCCAAACCCAACCGCACCCCAAAATCCGCACTCAGAATCAGGCCTCTGTAATCAACCCGTGATTCCGCGTGACGCCCCGTCGCCGCCGCCTGGGTACTGCGGATAAGGGTCGACGAATGAACTGGATGACGTTGGTGGCCACCGCGCTCGTACCTCTTGCGTCCGTGATTTCGAGCGCCACCGTCGCGATCTGGACGAAGCGCATCGACGCCAGGAACAAGGTGGAAGACCGCCGCCACGAACGTGTGCTCGACTTCGAGAAGCGGGCGGCCGATGACAAGAAGGCCGTGTTGAAGTCGCTGATCTCCGCGACCATTTACGTCAAACGCGCGGCCCAATACGAGGGGGCCGGCACCGCCGAGGAGATCGCCAGCCAGCGGCGCGCCGAGGCCATCCGAGAGCTCTATGACTTCCGCATGCGTCTGGGCCTCGACGACGGGATAGCCGAGCTGTTGGTCTACGCCGCACCACCAGTGCGCGACATGGTAAGTCTGCTACTCGACCAGTGGGATCGTCAGTTCCGCGAGCACGGCTACTCACTGACCCAATTGGATTCGTGCAAGCGGCAATTGGCGCAGACCACGGCCTGCCCTGAGCCAATGGAGGACGCCACCGTGTACTACGAGGGCGAACTCAAGTGGTCCGAACTCAGGAAGCAGGAGACGGTGTTTCTGGACAGGTTGGGCAGGGAATCGGATCTCGATCTCGACGCACTCGTGGACCTATGCGACCGCACCCTGGAGGCCGCGCACACGGACTTGCGCGGCGGATACGGGCTCGACTACTGACTCCGGGAAGCGCAGGGAATCCTCGATGCGGCCATCGCCGGGCCGTCTGCGCCGGCGAGCCACCCGCGGACATTGGCAGTTCCGGCTCAGATGCTGCTTGAGCACGTCACCGTTCTTGCCTCACGGTGCGAGTTGGACATGGCCCCGCGGCGGAGGATGGGGAGGAGGCGTCTCCTGTTGTGGTGGGGGTCCCTCCTGTTGTGGTGGGGGTCCCTCCTGTTGTAGTGGGGGTCCCTCCTGTTGGCGGGGGGGCGACACCGGCTGTTCTGCTCGAGGTGGCGGTGGCGCGACAGGCGGCGGTACAGGCGGCGCGATCAGCTTTGCCGTCGGTGCCGGGATCTGTGGCGGGTCAGGCGTGATCTCCCCCAAGGGGATTGGCCGGATCAGTGCGGTGGGCGCCGTGCCGTGTGCGCTAAATTCCGGCCGGCCCTGCCCGTACTGTTCCGCCGCGAAAGCCTCATGAGCCCACTCTGATCCGAGCCACATCGTCACCGGCAGGTGTGCTGCACCCACCACGCTCGAGGCGGTGCCTATCAAGGCGGTGATCACCGCACACTCAGCATGTATTCGCCGCCTACGAATAGCCTTCGTAGTCGGCGGCGCTGTGCCGTTATGCTTCGATGCGTTCATACGCCTGCATGGCCGTCACGTCGCGCCCCTAACCTGCGGGTCTGCGCGAAAGCCCAGTGGTGATAAAGGGTTACAACCGGTTATGATACTCATCATTGCAGGCGCCAGACGCCTCCACTGTTACCGCTAGCCGTCGATTGAATTGATACCGAGCAGATGACGCCGAAAAAATGGAAATCCTGCCGTGCGCACCGGCATCACCGGCCTTGCAGACGCTCTGGTTAGCGGCGCGGTGGTGCTGACCGCCGCAATTGTTTGCGCTGGCGCGGCAGCCGCCGACCCAAGCCAGCAGGATCAGTTTGTGGCGCTGCTCGAACAAGAACACATTCCCCCCCTAGATAACTTGCCGTCGCTCGTCGCCCAAGCCCATCAAATTTGTGACGAACTCGATGGCGGCGCCGGGGTTCCGACCGTGCTAAACGAAGAGATGAACATTGCGTTTGAGGACAATCCGGCTTTACGCCTATATCCCGGTCGCGTTAGAAGAACCGAGGTCAGATTCATCACCGCAGCAGTGGACGTCTACTGCCCACGCCATCAAGGCGAGCTTCCGTAGCGCCCTGGGACAACACGCGGAAGGACTAACCGCCAGGGACGGAATCAGTATCACCGGCCCTGTTTGACTGCGATGTGTATTGGCTGGTGGAGCGGTTTTCAAAGCCCTGACCAGGTCCTTGGACGAGATCGCGCAGATCACCTCGGCGATGGTCGAGGTCGCACGGCTGACCGGCTCTCGTAGGCTCTAGGTCGATGCAGACACCGATCGAGTTATCACCGCTGGCCTGGCTGGACGAGCACGAGCAAGCGCGGCGGCGGGCCGGGTTGCGCCGCGGGCTGCGGCCGCGGCCCCCGGTGGGCACCGAGCTGGATCTGGCGTCCAACGACTACCTGGGCCTGTCCCAGCATCCCGACGTCATCGACGGCGGCGTGGCCGCGCTGCGCACCTGGGGCGCCGGCGCCACCGGCTCACGCCTGGTCACCGGGGACACCGAACTGCACCAGCACTTCGAGTCCGAACTCGCCGAATTCGTCGGCGCCGCATCGGGTTTGCTGTTCTCCTCCGGTTACACGGCCAACCTGGGCGCCGTCGTCGGGTTGTCGGGCCCGGGTTCGCTGCTGGTGTCCGACGCCTATTCGCACGCGTCGCTGGTGGACGCCTGCCGGCTGTCGCGGGCCCGGGTGGTGGTCGCGCCGCACCGCGACGTCGATGCCGTCGACACGGCCCTGGGAGCGCGCGACGAGGAGCGCGCCGTCGTCATCACCGAATCGGTGTTCAGCGCCGACGGCGCGCTGGCCCCCGTCCGCGAACTGCACGAGGTGTGCCGCCGGCACCGGGCGCTGCTCCTCGTCGACGAGGCCCACGGGCTCGGCGTGCGAGGCGGCGGGCGCGGATTGCTGCACGAGCTGGGGCTCGCGGGTGCGCCCGACGTGGTGCTGACCACGACGTTGTCCAAGGCGCTCGGCAGCCAGGGCGGCGCGGTCCTGGGGCCGGCACCGGTGCGCGCCCACCTGATCGATGCGGCCCGGCCGTTCATCTTCGACACCGGCCTGGCACCGGCGGCGGTGGGTGCCGCGCTGGCCGCGCTGCGCATCCTGCGGGCCGAGGCGTGGCGACCCGAAGCGGTGTTGCGACATGCGCGCGAACTGGCCCAGATCTGTGCCGTATCCGAGGTCCCGCAGTCGGCGGTGGTGTCGGTGATTCTGGGGGAGCCGGAGGTGGCGGTGGCCGCCGCGGCCGCCTGCCTGGAGGCGGGCGTCAAGGTGGGATGCTTCCGTCCGCCGACCGTGCCCCCCGGGACGTCGCGGCTGCGGCTGACCGCCCGCGCGTCGCTGGATGCCGGCGAACTCGAGATCGCGCGCCGGGTCCTGACGGATGTGCTCTCCGGGCTTGTTTGAGGCCCGCCGTTGACCGTCCTGTTTGTCACCGGTACCGGCACGGGGGTCGGTAAGACGGTCGCAAGCGCCGCGCTGGCCTGCCACGCACGCCGGGCCGGCATCGACGTGGCGGTGTGCAAACCGGTCCAGACCGGCACCGACTGCGGTGATGACGACCTCGCCGAGGTGGCCCGGCTGTCCGGGGCGACGCAGCTCGCGGGGCTGGCCCGATACCCGCGGCCGCTGGCGCCGGCCGCAGCGGCCGAGCAGGCCGGGATGGCCTTGCCCACCCGCGATCAAGTGCTCGGGCTGATCGGCGGCCTGGACCGTCCGGGACGGCTGACCTTGGTCGAAGGCGCCGGTGGCCTGCTGGTCCAACTCGCCGACGCGGGTGTCACGTTGCGTGATCTCGCCGTTGACCTAGGTGCCGCCGCGCTGGTCGCGGTCACCGCCGAGCTCGGCACCCTCAACCACACCGCGTTGACCCTGGAATCACTTGCTGCACAGGGTATTTCGTGTGCAGGGTTGGTGATCGGCAGCTGGCCGCGTCAGCCCGGGTTGGTGGAGAGCTCGAACCGCTCGGAGCTGGCCCGGCTGGCCCCGGTGCGGGCCGCGCTGCCCGCCGGGGCGGGATCCTTGGACGCCGCGGAATTCGCGGAGATGAGCGCGGCGGCGTTCGACCCCGGCTGGGTGACCGCGCTGGTGGGGTGATGGTCCATTCGATCGAGTTGGTCTTTGACCCTGGCACCGAGGCGGCGATCCGTCGCATCTGGGAGGAACTGGCCGGCGCGGGAATCCCCAGTCAGGCGCCCGCCAGCCGCCCGCACGTCACCCTGGCCGTGGCCGAACGCATTGCCGCCGAGGTCGACGAGCTGTTGACTCCGCTGAGCGAGCGGCTGCCTTTGGGCGCTGCGATCGGTGCGCCGGTGCTGTTCGGCCGGGCGAACGTCGTGTTCGCCCGGCTCGTGGTGCCGACCGGCGAGCTGTTGGCCCTGCACGCCGAGGTGCACCGGCTCTGCGGTGCCGATCTGGCGCCCGGACCGATGTCCAACAGCCTGCCCGGCCAGTGGACCGCACATGTCACGCTGGCCCGCCGGGTCGGGTGGCGCCCAACTCGGGCGGGCGCTGCGCATCGCGGGGCGGCCGTCGCAGATCGACGGCCGCTTCGCGGGTTTGCGCCGCTGGGACGGCAACAAGCGAGTCGAGCACCCGATCTAGCTATCCTCCGAACAGCAGATACAAGCCGGTGAAGGTGTAGCCGACCATGGTCAGCATCATGGTGAGCTGACCTGTGAGCTGATGGCCGGCCGGCAGCAGCCGCAGGGCTTTGTCGTGAGCCGCGATCACCGCGACGATGTGCCCGGTGACCACGCATGCCACCTTGAGGCCGGCGAGCACCGGGGGATGCATGGACAACACGTACGCGACGTGCAGGTGCGCCAGCCCGAGCAGGTTCCAGCCCAGGCCGAACGGGTCGGCCAGCGCGAACACGGCCTGCTGCCCGCGCTCTACCAGGTAGGACAGGTAGTGCGCGAAGATGTAGCCCACCACGATCGGGATCAACGAATGCGCCAGCTGGCCGGGCAGGGCGCGGCGGTGCTCGCGGTCAACGCCGCCGGTCGCGCGCGCCGCGAGCGAAAAAGTCACTGCCACAACCGAGATGAAGACCAGCAGCCCGACGGTTCGCAGCACCGACGACGACAGCGTCGCCGGCATGCCATGGGCAGCTTGAGACAGCCGATCGGCGAATCCGCGCCACGTTGGTGACGACGAGAAGCTGTCGAACGCCGTCGACCCGAGCAATACCGCCAGCAGCAAGACGACACCCGGCCGAACCGGCAGCGACGGCAGATGGTCGAGCGGGTTTCCGATGACTATTTTCCCGGTGTCCGGATTGCGGCGAAACGGCGAGAGCCGTGAGACCGCCATGCTGTATACGCCGAACGGGTCGGCCCGGGCCAGCCAGCGCTGCCCGCACAGCCACGACCCGACCAGCATCGCCACGGCATAGACCAGCAGCCACGCCCCGACCCACCGCAGCGACGCCGGATTCGGGCTGGCCAGTTCCATCCAGACGAAGGCAAACAGGCCGACCACGGCCGGGCGGTAACCCCAGCCTTCGGGGTAGGACAGCCGCGGCCGGCCAAGTCCCTCCGGCGTGATCCGTCTGAGCAGCAGGTACACGGTGCGCATCGGTGAGACGGCCCGCCAGAGCCGGCCCGAAGAGCAGCGACAGCGCCACCAATCCGACCCACAACAGCACGTAGAAGGCGCCGAGCAGAGCATTCGACTGGGTTTGGGGGCCCCACACCCCAGCCGCGGCTACCCACCCCGCGAAGACGAGCGCCACGCCGGCGGCCGTCCGACGGGTCACCGGCGAGTCGACGAACATGGTCAGCCCGCCCGGCAAGGGGTGGCCCGGCTTGAGGGGGTCGAACCTTGGCCGCCGCCACGCGAATGCAACCAGGGCAAAAGTGAACGTCAACGCCCACGCCGCTCCGACCATCGCGTAGGCGTACGGAACAGGAAGGTCGCCCGAGCCGCCGAGACCGTGCGCGAGCACCTGGAGTTTCCAGGCCGCGCGCTCGGAGCTCACGGCTGTACTTGAATGGTCGCGATCGTGCGGTCGAGATGATGCAGTTCCACCTCGACATTGCCGGGGACGTCGATCTTGAACCGGAACGTCTGGTTAGGCGCGGCGGCCACTTGGAACTCGTGGTCGGGGGACGAGTGCACGTGCAACTCGTCGGTGGCGTCACTGGCGACGTGGAGGGTGATCTGCTGGCCGACTTTAGCCTGCAAGGTGGCGTTGGTCGGGGTGACCTGACCGCCCGAGATGGTGACGTTGACCTCCAGACCCGCGGGCGGGGGCTGACTCGGCGAACCGCCACAGGCGACCAGGGACCCCATCAAGGCCGCCACCCACGCCATGCCGAGGGTGCCGCGAATCCGCATCGCCTCAAGCCGCTCGCGGAAGTGGCTGGCTCTCCTCGGCCGGCTCTGGCGCGGTGACGGCGTTGTTGATCCGGCCGGCGCCCCAGGTCAGGGCGGTGATCACCATCAGCGTCAGAATCAGGACCACGATCGAGCCAGCGTTGAACAACCAGCCGGGGGCGTTCTGGTCTCGCTCACGCTGCAGGATCGTGATCTCGTGCACGAACGGCCGGTCGAACGACTGCACGGCCGGCACCTCTGGTGCGGGAATGGCGTCGTCCGCCGGTTCGTAGATCGGCACCGCCGTCATCGTGTAGCCGTCTTGAACCCGCAGCAGCGTCTTCCACGATCCCCAGACCGGAACCGGCAGCGTCGATCGGTAGTGCCCCGGACCCACTCGATCGAGCCGGTCGATCACCAGGCCGCGGTTGTTCTCCATCCGCCCCTGCCAGGACAGGATCGTCACCCAGTCCGGATCGCCGCCGACCATGTCGGGCGGTGTGAGCAGCACGTCGGCTGACACCATGCGCTGTCCGGGAGAGCCGGGCACGTCGGTCAGTGTGATCGCGGCTTTATCTTGTTCGGGCACAACGATATGCAACCCATTGGCCACCGCGCCGCCGATCACCAGCACCGTCGCAGCGACCACCGAGATGCCGATCGCGCGGCCCGGGAGGCGCTGCCCGGTGAGCACCATGCCCATCAGTGCCCCGCATAGCCCGGCCAGCACCGCCGCCGGCACCGCCATCGCCAGGGCCTCGCCCCAGATGCTTGTCGGCCACGGGTAGTGGTACACCGCCCCGATCCACAGCGACTCCACCCACAGCCCGACGGTGCCAACGCCCAGACCGGCGATGGCCCCAAAAGCGATGGGGCGTTTGAACAACGGGGTCAGCCCCAGCAGTTCGACCACCAGCGCGGGACCCAGATAGAGCGGGAACCAGTTTGTCGGAGCTCCCAGCATCGGCCCCACAATCAGGGCGACGCCGCCGCGCAGTGCGATCGCGAACAGGGCGGCCACCAATGCCGCGCCCCGCCCCAGCGTCATCCGGGCGACCACCAATCCCAGCGCCGCCACGACGGCGATCATCATGGGCTGCAATACCAATCGGAACTGCTCGACCCCAAAGTCGTACTCGATCTGGTAGACCGACAAGCCGATCAGCAATCCGCCGCACGACAGGTAGCGCAGGAATCTCACGAACGGGCGCTCGGCCGGTGGTTCCGGGAGTGCCCGCCCGCCCTCGTACTCCAGCATCAGGACCGAGAACAAGGACAGTCCCGCGCCACCGATCATCATCAAATGCGTTGGGCCCCAAAGGGTAACGTCCTGGCCGAAGATTCGGTGCCAGATGTCGTCGAGCGGGAAGCCGATCATCGCGTACAGCCCGCAGCCGGCCATCAGCACAGCGCCTACGGGGGCGTGCCAGCTGCGGGTGATGCGCACCGGGGCGGGACCGGGCCGGTCGAACGGCAACACGATCGCGATCATGCCGGCGAGGAACACGCCGAACAGCCCGATGATGATGAAGTAGTGCGCGGGGTTGGCCAACGGACCGGGATCGCGGCCGTTGCCGATATGCCAGCTGACATCCCAGATGAATCCGAACAAGGCGCAAATGATCGACGTCGTGTAGACGAGGACTGGCAGCGCGACCCACGACGGCCGGTTGAACTTTTCTCCCAGCCAATCCGCGAACCGGGTCAGCCAGCTAATGCGGTGGGTTCGGTGTGCATGACCGACCCACAGCAGTACCGCCGTGATCACCACCGCGGCGATCGAGAGGCCGATCACCTGGTTCAGCCCGGCGCCGCGCGCCGGTGGTTCGGCCAGAAGCGTGAGTCCCGTCGACGTCATTGTCATGTCCTCCGTACTGCGCCGGCCCGCCCCGGGAGATTTGATCTGGTGAGCGGGCGCTACTGACTTCGGGGCAGGTGGGCGACGGAGTGGGATATGCCCCGATTCCGGGCCGGTCAATCATGCTTTTCACCCGCCACGTCGGTTCGCCGTTGCGAATCGTCGGGTGCGCCGCCGCCGGGGAGCGCCCCTCGCTCGCCCTGGCCGATGGAACCCGGCGTGGGGCTGGACCCCCCGGCGCGACGATCTCGTATTGCGATGGACAAGACCACGCCGACGACGATCACCGCGGGCAAGAAGGCCGGCACGGCCAGCAAAATCCAGTGGTGTGCCACGACCTCGACATGCGGGCTCGGCATCGTGTCGTACACCCCGTTGCGATATATCCCGGTGGTTCAGCCGGCGACGAGGTCACGCCGCTGGGTGAACTTGATGTCCAGGCTACGCAGGTAGGTCTGCAGCCCGGCGTCCTGGACAGGGATCAGGTGTGCGGCTTCACCGGTCTCGTTGAAGTGGGCGTGCCACATGCCCGGTGGGGTGGTGAAGGCCCCGCCGGCCTGCCAGTCCACCCGGATCGGGTCGACGATTTCGCCGCGCTCATCGAGGCGAGTGCCTAACAGCGTGTAGCAGCCGCTGGGTGGCGCGTCCAGGATCAGGTCCAGCGCGACCGACTGGTGCCGGTGCGGGCGCTGCTCCTGATGGGCGGGCAGCACACCGAACATGGCCCACAGCACGTGGGTGATGGTCAGCGACTGCTCCTCGTTGGCGTTGGCCAGCAGGACGCTGACTCGGCTCTTGTCATTGGCGCCGGGACGCGAGGCGATGTCCTCGAGCTTGGCGACGGCGTCGGCGCGGGCGAATTTGGTGGCCCGGAACTTCGGCTCGCGGGCCTCGGCGCCCAGGTAGCGCAGCAGCGGCGCGTCGTGCACCCAGTACATGGCGGTCTCGGCGTCGGCGTAGAACACCGAGCGGCTACCGGCGGGCAGGGTCAAAAAGTCGCCCTTTTCGAACTTGGCCAGCCGGCCGTTGACTGCGGCGAAGCCACGCCCGTAGAGGACGTAGTACAGCTGCGAGGTGGCGTTGACCGCGGTGTCGATCTGCTCACTGGCGCGGATGCGCACGAAGTTGGCCAGCAACGCCGGGCTGGTGGCCTCGCCGGTTTTGATCCCCAGCTCCCGTGACAGATCCAGCGGAATCACGCCGGTGGGCTGGTCCAGGTAGATCTCGGGGTTGAACTGCCTGATCGGGACCTGCGGCGCGTGTCCCGAGCCGATGGGATTGGCGGCCTTCGAGTATTCGAAATAGCGGGCTTCGTCGGCCCAGTCCTGGAACCGGCCCTCAAACCCGTACTCGGCCACGTTGGTCATCGGCGCGGGAACCGTCGGGTCCAGGTTCGGGGCCACTGGCTGGTTTGTGGTGGACATTTTTCCTCCTTAACGAATTGCCGTATCTAAATAGTATCTAACTTGTATCTAAGCGTCAAGCCGGAACTAAGACGGCCGGGCCTGCGGGTTTTTGCGGACGACCGGGATATCTTTGAGATACGACTTAGCCGCAAGGAGGCGGGTGTGGCAATGGAGAAAACCGACGGTCGGCGGGGCGCGGCGAAGGACCGCGCGCTGGACTACGTCAAGGCCCAGGTGTTGACCGGGGCGTTTCCGGGCGGGGAATTGATCAGCGAAGGCGAAGTTGCGTCCGCCTTGGGGATGTCGCGGACCCCGGTGCGTGAGGCGTTCTTGCAGCTGGAAGCCGCCGGGCTGCTCAGGCTGTACCCGCAGCGCGGCGCCCTGGTCGTGCCGGTTTCCCCCGAGGAGGTCCGCGCGGTCATGGAAGCCAGGCTGGCCCTGGAAGAGTTCGCGGCCGGCTCGGTGATCGGCCGTGGCCCGGCGGCGTGCTCGGCGGTCTTCGAGCAGCTTTCCGTGCAGCTGGAACGCCAGGGAAAGGCCGCCGCCACCGCCGATTTGCGCGACTTCCTCGAATCCGACCGCGCGTTCCACAACATCACCCTCGACGCGGCGGGCAATTCCGTCCTAGCCGGCTTTTACTCGTCGCTGCGGGATCGGCAGATGCGGATGATCGGCGAATCGGCGCTGCGGGATCCGCAGCGGCTGACCACCATCATCGATGAGCATCGCGGCATCGCCGAAGCGCTTCGCGACGCCGATCCCGCCCGAGCCCGCGAGGCGGTGCGGACCCATCTGTCGAGCACGATGCGGGCCCTTGGTCTGATCGCTGGCCCGCCACACCACGTCACCGGCTGACGGCATCGCGTTTGTTCGGGGGCGGACGGCTACCCTAGCCTGAACAAAGTTCCCGTCAGGCTTGGGTGTATCGGGGCGAGCCTGAATGTCGGTGTCCGCAAGATCGGACCCGCTCAAGACGTAAAGGAGTACGTGGGTGACTCAGGCGGCGACTCGGCCAAGCACCGACGGCCACGGCACCGACATTCTGGAGGTAGCCCGGCGGCAGGTGCTGGAGCTCGGTCAGGGATTGGGCTCAGAACAGGTGCTCGAGGTGCTGCGGCTGCCCGACGACCGGCTCGAGGAACTGCTGGCCCTGGCGCACGAGGTGCGGATGCGCTGGTGCGGCCCCGAGGTCGAGGTCGAGGGCATCATCAGCCTGAAAACCGGTGGGTGCCCGGAGGATTGCCATTTCTGCTCCCAGTCCGGGCTCTTCGCCTCGCCGGTACGCAGCGCCTGGCTGGACGTTCCCAGCTTGGTTGAGGCGGCCAAACAAACCGCCAAGTCGGGTGCCACCGAGTTCTGCATTGTGGCCGCGGTGCGCGGACCCGACGAGCGATTGCTGACCCAGGTGGCGGCCGGCATCGAGGCGATCCGCAACGAGGTCGAGATCAACATCGCCTGCTCGCTGGGGATGCTGACCGCCGAGCAGGTGGAGCGGCTCGCGGCGATGGGCGTGCACCGCTACAACCACAACCTCGAGACCGCCCGCTCGTTTTTTGCCAACGTCGTCACCACCCACACCTGGGAAGAGCGCTGGCAGACGTTGTCGATGGTGCGCGAAGCCGGCATGGAGGTGTGCTGCGGCGGCATCCTCGGCATGGGTGAGACGCTGGAGCAGCGCGCCGAATTCGCCGCCGACCTGGCCGAACTGGGCCCCGACGAGGTGCCGTTGAACTTCCTCAACCCGCGGCCCGGTACACCCTTCGGCGACCTCGAGGTGATGCCGGCCACCGAGGCTTTGAAGTCGGTGGCCGCGTTCCGGCTGGCGTTGCCGAACACCATGTTGCGCTTCGCCGGCGGCCGCGAGATCACCCTGGGCGACCTGGGCGCCAAGCGGGGCATCCTGGGTGGCATCAACGCGGTGATCGTCGGCAACTACCTGACCACGCTGGGTCGCCCGGCCGAGGCCGATCTGGAGCTGCTCGACGACCTGCAGATGCCGATCAAGGCACTCAACGCCAGCCTGTAGGGATGATCGTGGTTGCGGATTCCGGCGCTCCGGCCGGTGCGGGCGTCTACAACGTCTACACCGGGGAATTCGGTGGCACCGCGATGCCGACGGCCGCGCAGTTGGGTCTTGAGCCGCCCCGGTTCTGCGCGGAGTGCGGACGCCGGATGATCGTCCAGGTCCGCCCCGACGGATGGCGGGCGACATGCTCGCGGCACGGACAACTGGACTCGGCCGACATGGAGACACAGCGGTGACCAAGCATGCGCGGCCCGAGGATTCCCAGTCCGCCGGCGCGTCGCGGGTGCGCGCGATTGTCATTGCCGCGCTGGGAGTTTCGCTGACCGGTGTGTTGATCGGCGGGCTGTGGGCGTGGATCGCCGCGCCGATCCACGCGGTGGTGGTGATGACTCACAACGGTCACCGCGTCCACGACTATCTGGGCACCGAATCCCAGCAGTTCTTCGTCACGCCGTGCCTGATGTTGGGCCTGCTGACCGCGCTGGCGGTGGTGGCGCCGGTGCTGGCGTGGCAGTGGCGCACGCGCCGCGGGCCGACGATGTTGGTCGGGCTGTCGATCGGCATGGTGATCGCCGCCGCCGCCGCCTGCGGGGCGGGGGCGTTGGTGGTCCGGCTGCGCTACGGCGCGGTGAACTTCGACGGCGTACCGCTGTCGGGCAGCCCGGCGCTGGCCTACGTCACCCAGGCGCCGCCGGTGTTCTTCTCCGGCGCGCCGGCGCAGGTGGCGCTGACTCTGCTGTGGCCCGCCGCCATCGCCGCCCTGGTCTATGCGGTGCTGGCGGCCGCGGATGCACGCGATGACCTGGGGGGCCTTCCGGTGGCCGCTCCGCATTCGCCTGCGCTGCCGATCAAGCCGGAGGCTCCAGAAGCCGCCGTGTCATAGCGGGCGGTGGGGGATCTTCCTGCCGGTGATGACGTTGGCCGCGATCTTGACCAGTCGGGCCATGCCGGCGTAGGTCATCGGGTTGAACATCGTCGGCCACGTGGTCCTGACGAGATGCTCGGACAGCGGTCGGCGGGCGAACCGGTCGGTGAGCCAGCGAAGCGCCATCGGGGCGGACAGCGGGTGCAACAGCATGTGTTCGTTGAACGCGTCGCGGTGGTAGGTGACGCTGGCGCCGCCGGCCGAATAGGCATTGGCGAGCTCATCGATGTCGTGGACGTCGATGAGATAGTCATGGACGGCCTGCACGATCAAGACCGGTGGCGTCGGCGGCGTCGCGCCCAGCTTGATGTTGTCGAAGACGAACCTGACCTCGGGCGTCGACAGGATGTCGTCGAGCGGCTCGTCGAGATAGTCGCCCATGTCCTTGCCCGCCATGCGCAGGACCGCGCCCACGGTCGTCATGTCCTCCAGCGCCTCCAGCAGGGCGCGCCCCTCGTCGCTGGTGTGCTCTTGGATGACGCGGTCCAGGTCGGGGTAGATGTGCGTGAGCGAGGCCACCACCAACGCGGGCAGGCCGGCAAAAAAACCGCCGTTGAGCTTGCGGAACGTGTGGCCGAGGTCGCCGACGGGCGAGCCCAGTACCGCCCCGACGACGTCCAGCTCGGGGGCGTAGTCGCCACACATTTCGGCAGCCCACGCGCTTGCCAGCCCACCGCCGGAGTACCCCCACAACCCGATCGGCGCCCCTGCGGACAACCCGGTCCGTTCCGAACTCAGCGCGGCCCGGATCCCGTCCAGCACGCGGTAGCCGGGTTCGTAGGGCGCGCCCCATAGGCCCAGGAGACCTTCGTGGTCGGGCACCGAGACCGCCCATCCCTCGGCGAGTGCCGCGGCGATCATCAGAAGTTCCAGCTGGCTCACCGACCCGAGCGCCTTCGCCCGTCGCCGCAGCGCATACGACGGGAAACAGCGGGACGTCATGGCGTCGATCGCGCACTGATAGGACAGCAGCGGGCACGGCTGCCCCGGGTCGTCCGCGGTCGGGACGATCACGGTGGTCACCGTGGCCTCGGGCTGGCCGTTCATGTCCATCGTCCGGTAGAGCAGCTGGACGGCCTTGACGGGCTGCGGTATCAGGCCGATAAACGCAACCTCGACGTCGCGCGAGCGCAGCACGGTCCCGGGCTCGGCATGTTGATAGCCGGGCGGCGGCTGGTAAAACGGGTCGTCCGCGGGCAGCAGCGGGCGTACCTTGCGCTGCAGTTCCTCATGCGACGGCCGACCGATCCACTCCGCGCCCCGGGTGCCCGCGAGATTGCCGAACTCAACCATTGAGATCCCTTCTCTGGCCCTCCGGCATTCTGGCGCATGAACGGCGGGTAACCAAATCCCCATCGCCGCATTGTGAGCCAGTTATCGTCGAAGCCCCCAGACCGTCCCCGTCACTATCGTCCGTCAATTTACCGCCGCGTCGCTCCGAAGCGGTTTCCGACAGCCCGGCCGGGCGATTTGGCGGGCCGGATCAAAGCTGGCCGGGCGGTCCCGGCGGCCTGAGTGCGGCGAATTCGTCGGTGACTCGCAGCTGCGAGTCGGTGAAGCGGTACAGGGCCGCCGGCCGGCCGCCGCTACGGCCGGCCGGCGCGATGGTGCCGGTCTGGGTGATCACACCGCGTCGGCCCAGCACCCGCTGCAGGTTAGTCGCGTCGACCTGATATCCTAGCGCTGCGCCGTAGATGTCGCGGAGCGTTGAGAGTGCGAATTCCCTTGGCGCCAAAGCAAATCCGATATTGGTGTACGACATCTTGGCGATCAGCCTGGTGTGGGCGTGGGCCACCATCGTGCCATGGTCGAAGGCCATCGGCGGCAGCGAGCTGACCGGGTGCCAGCGCGTGTCCGGTGGCAGCGCGGGAGTGGCGGGGGAGGGCACCAGGCCCAGGAAGGTCGACGCGATGACCCGGTTATCCGGTACCCGGTGGGGGTCGGAAAACACCGCGAGCTGCTCGAGGTGAGCCAGCTCTCGCAGGTCCACCTTCTCGGCCAGTTGACGCCGGACCGACGTGATCATGTCCTCGTCGTTGCGCAGTTTTCCGCCCGGCAGCGACCATGTGCCTTTTTGCGGATCCTGGGCACGTTCCCATAACAGCACGTTAAGCTGCGGTTTCTCCGGACGCGGGCCCCCCTTAACCTGCTCTGTGACCCCGCCAACCTGGAACACGACCGCAAGCACTTCGTGTGCGGTGCTACCATGGGCCATGTTTTCGATTATAAGTCGAAAACCGATCCGGCACTTGAAAGGGCCGAAAGGAGCCGTCATGACGGTGCTGAATCGCGTGGACCCGGTCGTGGAAGACATGATTGCCGACATCGCGAATTCACCCGCCGGCTACGCCGGTGTGGACGGCGACGAGCGGTGGGCCGCCGAGATTCGCCGACTGGCGACATTGCGCGGCGCCACCGTGCTCGCGCACAACTACCAGGTGCCCGCCATCCAAGACGTCGCCGACCACGTCGGGGATTCGCTGGCGCTGTCGCGGATCGCCGCCGACGCGCCCGAGGACACCATCGTGTTCTGCGGCGTGCACTTCATGGCCGAGACCGCCAAGATCCTCAGCCCGGACAAGACCGTGCTCATTCCGGATCAGCGGGCGGGCTGCTCGCTGGCCGATTCGATCACCCCGGACGACCTGCGCGCCTGGAAGGACGAGCACCCCGACGCCGTCGTCGTCTCCTACGTCAACACCAGCGCGGCCGTCAAGGCGCTTACCGACATCTGCTGCACCTCGTCGAACGCGGTCGACGTGGTCGAGTCGATCGACCCCGATCGCGAGGTGCTGTTCTGCCCGGACCAGTTCCTCGGGGCCCACGTGCGACGGGTGACCGGCCGCGAGAACCTGCACGTGTGGGCCGGTGAATGCCATGTGCACGCCGGGATCAACGGCGACGAGCTCGCCGCGCAGGCCCGCGCGAATCCTGATGCGGAGCTGTACGTGCATCCTGAATGCGGTTGCGCCACTTCCGCTTTGTACCTCGCCGGCGAAGGCGCCGTCCCGGCCGACCGGGTGAAGATCCTGTCCACCGGCGGCATGCTGCAGGCCGCTCACCAGACGCGGGCCCGCAAGGTTCTGGTCGCCACCGAGGTCGGCATGTTGCACCAATTGCGCAGGGCCGCACCGGAAGTCGACTTCCAGGCGGTCAACGACCGCGCGTCGTGCAAGTACATGAAGATGATCACCCCCGCGGCGCTGTTGCGCTGCCTGGTCGAGGGCGCGGACGAGGTTCACGTCGACCCCGACATCGCGGCGGCGGGACGGCGCAGTGTGCAGCGAATGATCGAAATCGGGCAGCCGGGCGGCGGCGAATGATCGCCGGTCCCGCCTGGGCGCACTCCGCCGACGTCGTCGTCATCGGCACCGGCGTCGCGGGATTGGCCGCCGCGCTGGCCGCCCATCGCGCCGGGCGCCGCGTGGTGGTCCTGAGCAAGGCGGACCAGACCCACGGCGACACCGCGACCCGCTACGCGCAGGGCGGCATCGCGGTGGTAGTTCCGGACAACCCAGAAAATCAAGACTCGGTCGACGCCCACGTCGCCGACACCCTGGCCGCGGGCGCGGGGATGTGTGACCCCGACGCGGTGCACTCAATCGTCGCCGACGGGTACCGCGCGGTTTCCGAATTGGTCGGGGAGGGAGCGCGATTCGACGAATCGGTGCCCGGCCGGTGGGCGTTGACCCGCGAAGGCGGCCACTCCCGGCGACGCATCGTGCACGCCGGTGGTGACGCCACCGGCGCCGAGGTGCAACGCGCGCTCGATCACGCCGCCCGGGTGCTGGACATCCGGACCGGCCACGTGGCGCTGCGAGTGCTGCACGACGGCACCACGGTGACCGGGGTGTCGGTGGGCAATCCGGATGGGATCGGGATCGTCAGTGCACCCTCGGTGATCCTGGCCTCCGGCGGGCTCGGTCATCTCTACACCGCGACCACCAATCCCGACGCATCGACCGGGGACGGGATCGCGTTGGCGTTGTGGGCCGGCGTTCCCGTCAGCGATCTCGAGTTCATCCAATTCCACCCGACAATGCTTTTCGCCGGCCCCGCCGGCGGCCGTCGCCCGCTGATCACCGAGGCCATCCGCGGCGAGGGCGCGATATTGCTTGATGCGCAAGGTAATTCGGTGACGGCTGGCGTTCATCCGATGGGCGACCTGGCGCCGCGCGACGTCGTCGCGGGAGCCATCGACACGCGGCTGAAGGCCACCGGCGATCCGTGCGTCTACCTCGACGCGCGCGGGATCGAGGGCTTCCAAGCCCGATTCCCGAACGTCACCGCCGCGTGCCGGGCCGCCGGCATCGACCCGGTCCATCAACCCATCCCGGTCGTTCCGGGGGCGCACTACAGCTGCGGTGGCGTCGTCGCCGACGTGTACGGCCAAACCGAGCTGCCCGGGCTGTTCGCCGCGGGCGAGGTGGCCCGCACCGGGATGCACGGCGCGAACCGGTTGGCGTCCAACAGCTTGCTGGAAGGCTTGGTGGTGGGTGGCCGCGCCGGGAAGGCCGCGGCCGCACACGCGTTGGCGGCCGGGCCGATGTCCCTGGCGACATGGCCCGAGCCGATCACCCACACCGCGTCGCCGCGCGACAAGTTGCAGGACGCGATGACCACGGACGCCTCGGTGGTGCGCAATGACGCTGGGCTGCAACGTTTGTCGCAAACGCTGTCCCGGGCGCGGGTTCGCACCGTTAGCAGCCGCCGCGATTTCGAGGACGTGGCGCTCACGCTGACCGCGCGGGCTGTGGCCGCGGCGGCCTTGGCCCGCAACGAAAGCCGCGGTTGCCACCACCGTGCGGAGTATCCGGACGCCGTGGCCGAACAAGCCCGCAGCAGCGTGCTCCGGTTGGCCGAGGATCACAGCTCGGTGCTGGTGGAGGCGCTGGCGGCGGTGGGTTGACGATGCTGACCGACGGCGAACGCGACGCCGCTGTCGACATCATCCGGCGTGGCCTGGCAGAGGATCTGCGCTACGGGCCCGACGTCACCACGCTGGCGACCGTGCCGCCCGGTGCGGCGGCCACGGCGTCGATGGTGCCCAGGCAGTCCGGCGTGATCGCCGGGGTGGACGTCGCGCTGTTGGTCCTCGACGAGGTACTTGGCGGCGACGGCTACCAGGTGCTCGATCGCGTCGAGGACGGTGCCCGGTTGGAGCCGGGTGAGTCGCTGTTGACGGTGCAAGCCGAAACCCGCGGCCTGTTGACCGCCGAGCGGACCATGCTGAACCTGATCTGCCACCTCTCCGGGATCGCCACCGCGACCGCGGCGTGGGTCGAGGCCGTGCAGGGCACCAAGGCCAAGGTCCGCGATACCCGCAAAACCCTGCCAGGCCTGCGCCTGTTGCAGAAATACGCGGTGCGGGTCGGCGGGGGCGTCAACCACCGCCTGGGCCTCGGCGACGCGGCGTTGATCAAGGACAACCATGTTGTGGCCGCGGGATCGGTCGTCGAAGCGCTGCGGGCGGTGCGCGAGGCCGCACCGGATCTGCCCTGCGAGGTCGAGGTGGACTCGCTCGAGCAGCTCGACGAGGTGCTGGCCGAAAAGCCCGAGCTGATCCTGCTGGACAACTTCGCGGTGTGGCAGACGCAGATGGCGGTGCAGCGCCGGGACACGCGCGCGCCCACCGTGCTGCTCGAGTCGTCCGGCGGGCTCAGCCTCGAGACGGCGGCGACCTACGCCGCCACGGGCGTGGACTACCTGGCCGTCGGCGCGCTGACCCATTCGGTGCGGGTGCTCGACATCGGCCTGGATATGTGACCGGCAATCACCCGACAATGCTCAGATGAAGCAGCTGACGTACGAAGAGGCCGGGCGCTACGCATGGCGAGAGGTGCCCGACCCGGACCTCACCGCGCCGGAACAAGCGCTCGTCAGGCCGCTGCTGGTGGCCTGCTGCGACCTCGACGTCGCGGTCGCCCACGGCCAGGCGCCGCTGCCGCCCCCATACGCCGTAGGTCACGAGGGGTTGGCCGAGGTCGTCGCGGTTGGTGACGGCGTCATCGGCGTCCGGCCGGGCGACAAGGTGGTGGTGCCGTTCCAGATCAGCTGCGGCACCTGCCGGGAATGCCGGCGCGGCGTGACGGGCTCATGCGGCGCGGTGCCGCCGATGGCGATGTACGGGCTCGGCCCGCTCGCCGGCCTGAACGGCGGCGGATTCATGTCCGATCTGGTGCTGGTGCCCTACGCCGACGCGATGCTCCTCCGGGCCCCCGATGCCGTCGAACCCAGCGCGATCGCGTCGCTGTCGGACAACATCCCGGACGGCTGGCGGGCCGTCGGGCCGTATGCGGCGGAACTGGCCGAGCTCGATCCGGCCGATCGCCGCGTGCTGGTGATCGGCGGGCAGTCGATCGGGCTGTATGCGGCCGCCGTGGCGGCCGCGCTGGGAGCCCACGTCGATTACCTCGACACCGACGCGCAGCGGCTGATGGCCGCAGAGAAGCTCGGCGCCGCGGTCCACGACCGGCCCAAGCCGGATAAGTCCTGGGAGCCCTATCCCGTCACCGCGCACACGTCCGCCGATCCGTCGCGGCTGGCCGCCACGCTGCGCGCGACCTGGCCGGACGGCGTGTGCACCGACACCGGGATCTATTACCAACCCAAGGTCGAGATGCCGCTGCTGCCGATGTACACCCGTGGCGTGAGATTCGTCACCGGGCGGGTCAATGCACGCGCCGCCATACCCGCGGTGTTGGAACTGCTGGCCGGCGGATGCGACCTGTCGCCGGCCGTCGACCGCATCGTCTCCTGGGAGGACGCTCCCTCGGTCTGGCCGACGATGACCGGCAAAACCGTCTTCACCAGGGCATAGGCGACGGCATGAGCGCCTCCTGGCGTCGAGTGTGCGTTCACGGCGGAAAATCCGCGCGAATCCCGCCCTGAGCGCACACTCGAGTCGCGGCTCAGGCGATATCGCCGACGAGTACCGCCATGCGGGGCAACTGCACCCGCGCCAGCCGCGGCAGCCCTTCGGCGTCCGGGCCGGTGAAGCCGGCGGGCAGGATCCGGGGATTGGTGATGTGCACCTCGCGGCGGGCAAAGCGCAGGTCGGCCTCGCCCGCGGCCAGCACGTTCTTCACCCAGTCGGTTTTCCCGTGGGCCAGCGCGATCGCCAGCACATTGCCTTTGCGATAGGCCGTCACGATGGTTTTGTACGGCTTGCCGGACGTGCGACCGCGATGCTCGATGGTCCCCGTCCCGGGCAGAAACCGCGCGATCGGTTTGAGCGCCGAGTTGAGGTATTTGACCTGAAGGTTCTCAAACCAGACCGGGAATACCATCGGGACGCCCGGGGCGTTGTTGGGATGATCCTTTCTGGACATGACCGCACTGTACCGGTCGTACGCGCCAGAGGGCGAGAAGTTGGGTCGGCGTCTGTTGAATTGGGCGGCAATGGTTTCCGAGCGGGCCGCCGACATGTGGCCCGAGATGCCGCCTGGCGTTGAGGACCGCGCAGCAGATGTGTGGGAAGCCCTCTTAGCGGTCGCGGACCTAGCTGGCGGCCACTGGCCAGAGGACGCCAGACGTAGCGCTGTAGCGCTTGTAGCGGCTTCTATGGGAGGGGGTCCCAGCTTCGGCGTGATGCTGCTGCGCGATGTGCGGCAGGTATTCGACGAGCACAACTGCGACCCGTCTGATGACCGAGCAGCTTCTCAAGGCCCTCAACGATCTTGAAGAGAGCCCATGGGCCTCAGTCAAGCGCGACGGAAAGGCGCTCGACGCGCGCGGCCTAGCCCAGCGTCTCGGTAAATACGACGTCAAGTCGCGAAACGTCCGTGATGCCAGCGGCAAAGTGCTCAAGGGCTACATGCGTGAAGACTTCCCTGACGCTTGGTCGCGGTACTTACCTAACGATCTTGATTTTAAGGATGAAGGCGACGGCGTAGGACCGTCTCCCATAGAACGCGCTACATCCGCTACACAGCTACAGCCGCTACCCGAAACCATCCCTCGCCGCGACCGCTGCGTATGCAGCAACTCGCTAGAACCCTGCTTCCACTGCCGCCAAAAACATTTGGCGCAACTCGCTAGCAAACAGGACGGCGCTGCATGACCGGCGATCTCTGGCGCGATGTCCCCGGGTTTCCCGGGTAACAAGCCTCCGACCATTGGAGCGTGCGCAGCGTTGACCGAGTCACCAACAACGCCTGGCGCATCCGCGGCCGTGTGCTGGCGCAGTTCCGCCCGTCCCGCCACCGCCGTCTGTACGTGACCGTTTCGATCGATGGGCAAAAGTTCACGCTGCCCCGCCGATGACCTGGTACTCGCCGCGTGGGGTGCGCAGCAGGTGCGGAGCTTTCCGCGCGAGGCGGCATGACCCCGAGTAACCTTACAGAATGGTGAACAACCGATGAATGACATGGAACGCCACAGTTGCGACCTGTTTACACGCAGCTTGACCCTGTTGGTCGTCGACGACAATGGCCTGACCGACGCCACCAGTTTCGACGACGTGAAAGCCATCGCGGCGATATGCCCCGAAATCAGGAAAATCACCGTGGCCGGCGATACGCCATACCTGCTGGCGCTGCACAGAGTCGCAGCGTTGACCGAACCTGTCTTGATGACGTGGGGGCGTCCTGACCGGCAAGCGGTGCACGAGTGGTGGGTGGCACGCGCGGAGTTGCTGGAATTACGACTGGCCGCGAATGTCTGACAACGCATGTTGTCGAGAGGTGTAATATCAATGCAGCAGTTGTTGGTGCAGGTCCCCCGCGGACACGACTCAGATCCCCCGCGGACACGCCCAGAAACCACCTGTCACGTGGCCCACGGCATTCGCCCCGGCCGAGTCACTCAGTACCCACGCAACGCCCACAGGGGTGCTCCATGAACGGTGAAGCGTCCGCGATGGACGGTGAACTGGCCGCGATCGGCAACAAGCTAAGACGCCTCATGGGTAAGCCCGAGTGGAATGCGAAGCAACTCGACACCGCCTGTGCGCTCATTGCCGCGCACGAGTCGATCGCCAATCCCGGTTGGCGCGATGAACTGGCACAAGTCTTCAAAGAATTCGAGGAGAAAAATAAATGACATCCCATCCCGCCCAGATGCGGCTTAAGGAGCTCACCGACGAGGTGGCTCGTCGAACGCTCGATGGCACGATCACCCACAAATTCATGGACGAAGTCGAGGCCGAATCTGAACGGCTCGATGTCCAGATCCGCAACCACAAGAAAGCCGTCGGAATGAGTAGCTACGCATCCCCCGAGGAGTACGGCGTCACCGGTAACCCCGGCGACAACTCCGGTATCGCCTTTAAAGGCTTCGGGCCTGGAATGGAACGCCGCATTCAGCCCACGTCGCTCTACCAGATGGACAAGGCCCAGATCGGTGCGCTGCGGCAGGCGCCGCTACAGGGCTCGAGCTTCCGCGTGCAAATCGGCAGCAAGGGCCTGGAACACGGCTTTATGGGTGGCATGCGCGACAAATCGGCTATTACCGAAGGCGGGCTGAGCCCGAATTTGCTTCCGCCTGTCCAGCAGGTGGGCCCAACGGATTTTGGGGCATTCCGTACGAGCCGAGTCGTGTGGCGAACTTCCTGCCGAACGTCGCAATGGACGGACCGGGCCTTGCGTACTTCTCGCACACGGCTAACGCTGCTGAAGCCGCCTACACGGCAGAGGCCGGCACCAAGCCTGACCTGACGCCCACAGTGACGGAGAACTACATCCGCCCAGCCAAGGTGGCCGGCCGCGTCAACATCACCCACGAGCTTTTGCAGGACGCTGGTGATGAGTTTTCTACGCTGCTCACGGCTGATCTCGCAAGGTCGGTATACAACGCCGAGTCGAATCTGTTGCTCAACGGCACATCTGGCAGCAACGGGTTCAACGGGATTAACCAGGTCTCGGGCACACTGACCCAGGCACTCGGAAGCGACACGGCCTACGATTGTCTGAATAAGAGTTTCGTGGCTTTACGTAACGATTTCTTCGAGCCCGACATCGTATTCATGCACCCGACAACGTTAGGCGCTCTGCGTCGAACCAAGGACCTCAACGACCGCTACATGCTCGACCTGTTGACCGGCCCGCGCGGTGTCAATCAGACAAACGAGCAAGAAAACCTGTGGGGCGTACAGGTCGTGCAGACCACGCAGCAGGCTGCAGGCACCGCCGCGGTGTTGTCGGTTCAATCCGGTGCGGCCGTCGTCTATGTTCGCGAGGCACTCACGACATTCTTCGACCCGTACAGCCAGATTGCGAACAATATTTATCAATATGTTGCAGAAACCCGTATTGCGCTGGCTAGCTCGCGCCCGGGCGCTATCTGCATCGTCAGTGGATTGCCGACGTCCTGATGGTGGTCAAGGTCATTAAGAACGGGCCAACGAGCGTGGTTCTAGAGGATCAATTGACGCCTGAGCCGCAGGTCAAGGTTCGCGTTAGCAACAGATGGCGCGTCGTCCACGACGGCAAGCCATACGTCCTAGGCGACGAAGTTACGGTGCCCGAAGACGTTGCCAAGGAATGGGAACGCAACGGCTACGTAGAATGCGTCAGCAGCAATAAGAGCTGACCGTTGGACATCGGCATGCCTTGGCGTCAAACCACTCCGGGTGGTCACCCCTCCCTCGCTAGGCATGGTGGAATAGCGTGGCCACGACGGCCCTTGAACCCGAGCTGCGACCAGCGCCAGGCATTGCCGAGCCAGGTGGGGCAAATGCCCCACCTGGCAAGCATGGATCCAGGACTATGTACAATGACGGCTCCCATCCAGCAAACACCCCACAGGCGGCCCTCCGACCTGCGACGATGCAGACCAGGATGCAAGGCATCCTATTTGCGCAGGTCATAGGCCTAGTGGAGGCCTAGGGAGTATCGGAATCCCTACGACCACCCCAGCGGGCACCTAGGCGGGTCGCCGAAATTTCTCGCACAGCAAATAATTTGTAGCTATGTTACGAAAAGTGTCAATAGCGGCAGCATTGGAGAAGGCTGATGGCAGCAAGGCACGGGACTCGGCAGCGCTATGGAGCGGGTTGCCGGTGCGACGAGTGCAAGGTAGCGCAGCGCCTCTATCAGCGCAAATACCGTGAACGCCGGGCCAACGGGCTGACGCGCCCCGTAGTGGTCGCAGAGGTGTTAGATCACCTAACACCTGACACAAATGTGCCACCTGGCCCGGTCGAGCAGGCCGTCGAGCTCGAGCTGGCCGGCGTCCCATCAGCCGAGCTGCGGCCGAGCCTGGTGCAGATCGCGCTCGCGATGTCCCGCATCTTGGACAGCTCGAGGGCGGCGTCGGCCCAGCCGGCGGCCGCGAAAGCGCTTGTCAGCGTGCTGGACACGTTGCATAAGGGGTCGGCGCAGAGGCGCCGTGGCAGCCTGGCGGTGGTGCGAACTATGACTGATAAGGGCGGCGCCTAAATCGGACGCGGGCTAGGTCGATCTGGTTCCACTCGATTGGCGGATCGGGCGGCGCGCACGGGTCGGGTGCGCTAAGACTTTCCTACGGGTGCTCCTGCGTAACACACCGCACAATCCCATTGGCAACGCGCGGGTCGAATCCCATCTGCGCTACCTTCTGAGCTTCGGCAGCAGGGGAGAAACCAGAATTGAGATCCTGCTCAATGACTCCAACAAGCTGCAAGTTTCGGGGGTCGTGTTCCCACAGCGGGATTTCCGTAATGTTTCCCACGCAGCGGTCGTAACCGTAGGTGTCAGCGTGAGCAGACGCGCCCATCAGCACAGCCGGGCCGATGAGCAGGACGGCGGTGGCCATGCCGACCGCCGCAGCGACGTAGATGATACGCATGCTCACATAAGTACCCAGCTATAGCGATGGATAACCAGCACACACTGGTAAAGCGTTGTGCTGCAATCTAATTTGACACTTGTGCAATTGGCGGGCCGAGCGGGCCGGTTGCCGGGTCCGACCCGCCACGGCTCCCGCACTGATTACGACAACGGGCGGTCGACGGCAGCGGGCCGCCCCGCTCCCGAGCCGCACGGCGAAGTGAGTACGCAGTCGTCACGCCGCAGAATGCTCTACCCTAAGCCGGAGCGTCGAATTGCTGATTCGGGAATGGATTTGCGGCTAAAGGATCGGATCCGAACCGGTTCGGTCCGTCGGTGCCCTTGGTGGCGAACCATATGACGAGAAGGATGCCGCCGATAAACGGGATCAAGCCGATCAGAACCCACCAACCCGTGCGGTCAATATCGTGCAGGCGCCGAATGGCGATGGCCCAGCCGGGAATGATGAAAGGGAGCGACAAAAGTAGGTTAACGACATGCGTGTGCAGCATCGCGTTGCCGATGTTCCCCACGACGCCGACAATGAAGGTGAAGAGAGTCCAATACCAGAATTCGGATCGGCAGGAACGATCGCTGAAATTGACGTATTTGCTGAACCCGGCCGAAATCGCTTGTCCGAAGCCCATCTTTGTCTCCCTGCTTCATAGCCAGCCGCTGTGGAAGCGAGACGGTACCACAGCGGCCCCCACAACGTCCGCGGTTTCGTCCCTATTATCGGCACGTGAATCGGACCGCCCCCAGGAGAGCAGCGGCGGCCCGATTAACTATTCAGACGCGGAGCTTTGCGACGTGGTTCCGTCGTCTACGTCAGTCTGGCGGATTATTGGTTCCATGCCCGCAGTCGGCGTTCTTGTCCGCTGCACCGATGGCTCGTGGATGACGCGGCCACCGCAGAGCTGCCCGCACGGTCACCCGCTCGGTCCTGGCGCCTGACGTTTCAAGATTTAACGCTGCGTTTAGGCTTCGTCGCGCATGAGGGCGATGACTTGCGGGCGCAGGTCATGACGGTCGCGGCGGCGGATCAGACCATCGCTGACCATCCCAAAACCGGTGCTGATCGGGGCCTGCCGGGTTTGGATACCAACCCGGCGGCGGCAAAGCCGCAGGCCACACATGCGGCATTTCAGGCGCGGGCAGTTTCGGCCGACGGCCCAACACAATGATGATGCCCAGGATGTTGAGAAAGAAGCCGATCAGGAACCCCTCGACTCCGCTGCGGTACTTGTACACATTGATCGCACAGGCGATAACTCCCGAAATGACGGCGAAGGTCACCAGGGCGAAACTCTCCATGCCGGTCAATCCAATGCCCCTGTCATCCTGGCGGGCCATAAATCCGCGTTGGCCGACTGGACGCCGATTTAACCACGCCGCCAGTGTGACACCGCATCCTTATGTCAGCGCCAGAACGGGCGTGTCAATCGGCCTTTAGTCCTTCACCCTGAGCGGCGCGCTCCGGCGGGTTTGGCACGTATTTGGCACGGCCTCGAATCCGAAGACCAGAAAACATAGCGTGACCTGCGTAAACAGGTGGTGCGCGATACTGGGGATTGAACCAGTTCACTTGGTTTGCTCGTACCACGCGTCTACCAGATCCGCGACGGGCGCTGATAAAGCCCGCGTCCGTATGACCAGCAGACCGTCCGCAGTCCGTCCGCAGCAGATTCGACATCAGCTCTAACTAGCCAACAGTGCCAACGCTTTGAGCAGCGGATTTGTCGAACAGCCAACACAGCTAACGGCAGTAAACGCGCAGGACGGTGTTCCGGTCGGATATTGACTTGAGCTGCTCTGGGACAATGAATGCTGTGACCGCCTCCCCGACGCCCCTGATGGCCCGCATTGACCTGCGGGGCGCGGAGCTGTCGGCTGCCCGGCTGCGGGCGGCGTTGCCCCGCGGTGGCGTCGATGTGGAGACGGTGCTGACGCGGGTGCAGCCGATCGTGGCGGCCGTCGCCGAGCGCGGCGCCGAGGCGGCGCTGGAATTCGGGGAGTCGTTCGACGGCGTGCGGCCCGCGGCGGTTCGGGTGCCCGCCGGCGCGCTGCAGGCGGCGCTCGCCGGATTGGACGCGGGTGTCCGCGCCGCGCTGCGGGTGATGATCGAGCGCACCCGCGCCGTGCACGCCGACCAGCGTCGCGCCGATGTCACCACCGCGCTCGGCCCGGGTGCGACGGTCACCGAGCGGTGGGTTCCGGTCGAGCGGGTGGGCCTGTATGTGCCCGGCGGGAATGCGGTGTACCCGTCCAGTGTGGTGATGAACGTGGTGCCGGCGCAGGCCGCCGGTGTCGACTCGCTGGTGGTGGCCAGTCCTCCGCAGGCCAGTTTCGAGGGCTTACCGCATCCGACGATCCTGGCCGCGGCCCGGCTGCTGGGGGTCGACGAAGTCTGGGCCGTGGGCGGGGCGCAGGCGGTTGCGCTGCTGGCCTACGGCGGCACCGACATCGACGGGGCCGAGCTGACGCCGGTCGACATGATCACCGGGCCCGGCAACATCTACGTCACCGCCGCCAAGCGGCTGTGCCGCTCGCGGGTGGGCATCGACGCCGAGGCCGGGCCGACCGAGATCGCGATCCTCGCCGACCACACCGCCGACCCGGCGCACGTGGCCGCCGACCTGATCAGCCAGGCCGAACACGACGAGATGGCCGCCAGCGTGCTGGTCACCGCGAGCGAGGGCCTGGCCGATGCCACCGACGCCGAAGTGGCGGCCCAGCTGCAGACGACGCTGCATCGCGAACGGGTGACGACGGCGCTGGGTGGACGCCAGTCGGCGATCATTCTGGTCGACGACGTGGACGCCGCCATCAAGGTCGTCAACGCCTACGCCGCCGAACACCTGGAGATCCAGACCGCCGACGCGCCGCGGGTTGCCAGTCAAATACGTTCGGCCGGAGCAATTTTCGTCGGTCCGTACGCGCCGGTCAGCCTGGGCGACTACTGCGCCGGATCCAACCATGTGCTGCCGACCGCGGGCTCGGCCCGGCATTCCAGTGGCCTGTCGGTGCAGACCTTCCTGCGCGGTATCCACGTCGTCGACTACACCGAGGCGGCCCTCAAAGACGTCTCCGGACACGTGATCACGCTGGCCAAGGCGGAAGACCTGCCGGCGCACGGTGAAGCGGTGCGGCGGAGGTTCGAGCGATGACGGGCACATCCGGGCGCAGGCCGACATTGGAGGATCTGCCGCTGCGCGACGACCTGCGTGGCAAATCTCCTTATGGCGCACCACAATTGGCGGTGCCGGTGCGGCTCAACACCAACGAGAACCCGCATCCGCCCACCCGGGCGCTGGTCGACGACGTCGTTCGATCGGTCCAGGAGGCCGCCGTCGACCTGCACCGCTACCCCGACCGCGACGCGGTCGCCCTGCGCCGCGACCTGGCCAGTTACCTGACCGCGCAAACCAGCGCCCAGCTCGGTGTCGAAAACCTATGGGCCGCTAATGGTTCCAACGAGATCCTGCAGCAGCTGTTGCAGGCGTTCGGTGGGCCTGGGCGCAGCGCGATCGGGTTTGTCCCGTCCTACTCGATGCACCCGATCATCTCCCACGGCACCCAGACTGAATGGCTCGAGGCCGCGCGCGCCGAAGACTTCGGACTTGACGTCGACGCGGCCGTCGCCGCCGTCACCGAGCGCAGACCCGATGTGGTGTTCATCGCTAGCCCCAACAACCCTTCCGGACAAAGCGTTTCGCTGTCCGACCTGCGGCGGCTGCTCGACGTGGTGCCGGGGATCTTGATCGTCGACGAGGCGTACGGCGAGTTCTCCGCGCAGCCCAGCGCGGTGACGCTGGTCGAGGAGTACCCGACCCGGCTCGTCGTCACCCGCACCATGAGCAAGGCGTTCGCCTTTGCCGGCGGCCGGCTCGGGTATCTGGTCGCCACGCCGGCGGTGATCGACGCGCTGCTGCTGGTGCGGTTGCCCTATCACCTGTCGTCGGTCACCCAGGCCGCGGCCCGCGCCGCGCTGCGGCACGCCGACGACACGCTGGGCAGCGTCGCGACGCTGATCGCCGAACGCGAACGCGTCACAACGGCCCTGGGCCACATGGGCTTTCGGGTCATCCCCAGCGACGCGAACTTCGTGCTGTTCGGAGAGTTCGCCGACGCGCCTGCCACCTGGCAGCGCTACCTGGACGCCGGCGTGCTGATCCGCGACGTCGGCATTCCCGGCTACCTGCGCGCCACCACGGGACTGGCCGACGAGAACGATGCGTTCCTGCGGGCCAGCGCCCAGCTCGCCGCCACCGAACTGGCCCCGGCCACCCCCAGCCCCGTAGGAGCACCGTGACAGCCATCGACACCAACACCCGTCGCGCGCGTATCGAACGGCGCACCAAGGAAACCGACATCGTCATCGAACTCGACCTCGACGGCACGGGGCAGGTCCACGTCGACACCGGCGTACCGTTCTACGACCACATGCTCACGGCGTTGGGCAGCCATGCCAGCTTCGACCTGACGGTGCGCACCAAGGGCGATGTCGAGATCGAGGCACATCACACCATCGAGGACACCGCGATCGCGCTGGGTCAGGCCCTGGGGCAGGCCCTCGGCGACAAGAAGGGCATCCGCCGGTTCGGGGACGCATTCATCCCGATGGACGAGACGCTGGCCCACGCTGCGGTCGACGTGTCCGGCCGACCCTACTGCGTGCACACCGGGGAGCCGGACCACCTGCGGCACACCACCATTGCGGGCAGCTCGGTGCCCTACCACACCGTGATCAACCGGCATGTGTTCGAGACGCTCGCCATGAACGCCCGCATCGCGCTGCACGTGCGCGTCCTGTACGGGCGCGACCCGCACCACATCACCGAGGCGCAATACAAAGCCGTGGCCCGCGCGTTGCGTCAGGCGGTCGAGCCGGATCCCCGGGTATCGGGCGTGCCGTCCACCAAAGGTGTTCTGTGACAACGCTTAATCGGCCAAGAAAAGTGGTTGTTTTGGACTATGGCTCGGGCAATCTGCGGTCGGCCCAGCGCGCGCTGCAGCGGGTCGGCGCGTCGGTCGAGGTGACCGCCGACGCGGACGCCGCGGCGGCCGCCGACGGGCTGGTCGTGCCCGGCGTGGGCGCTTTCGAGGCGTGCATGACGGGATTGCGCAAAATCGCGGGGGAGCGGATCATCGCCGAGCGGGTCGCGGCCGGGCACCCGGTGCTTGGGGTCTGCGTCGGCATGCAGATCCTGTTCGCCCGCGGTGTGGAGTTCGGGGTGGAGACGAAAGGCTGCGGGCAGTGGCCAGGCGCCGTGACGCGGCTGGAAGCCCCGGTCATCCCGCACATGGGCTGGAACGTGGTCGACGCGGCCCCCGGCAGCGCGCTGTTCAAGGGCTTGGCCGCCGACACCCGGTTCTATTTCGTGCACTCGTATGCCGCGCAGCGCTGGGAAGGTTCCTCGGAGGCGCTGCTGACGTGGGCCACCCACCAGGAGCCGTTTCTGGCCGCGGTGGAGGAAGGGCCGTTGGCCGCCACCCAATTCCACCCGGAGAAGAGCGGGGATGCGGGCGCGGCCGTGCTGAGCAACTGGGTTGAGGGACTGTAGATGCCGCTGATTTTATTGCCCGCCGTCGACGTGGTCGAGGGCCGTGCCGTCCGCCTGGTGCAGGGCAAGGCCGGCAGCGAGACCGAGTACGGCTCGGCGCTGGACGCCGCGCTGGGCTGGCAGCGCGACGGCGCCGACTGGATCCACCTGGTCGACCTGGACGCCGCGTTTGACCGCGGCTCCAACCGCGAACTGCTCGCCGAGGTGGTGGGCAAGCTCGACGTGCGGGTCGAGATGTCCGGCGGTATCCGCGACGACGACTCACTGGCCGCAGCGCTGGCCACCGGCTGCGCCCGGGTCAATTTGGGGACGGCAGCGCTGGAGAACCCGCAGTGGTGCGAGCGGGTGATCGCCGAGCAGGGCGACAAGGTGGCCGTCGGGTTGGACGTCCAGATCGACAAGGGCAATCCAGCAGCCCGGCACCGGTTGCGCGGGCGCGGCTGGGAGACCGACGGGGGAGACCTGTGGGATGTGCTGGAACGCCTTGATGGCCAAGGATGTTCGCGGTTCGTGGTCACCGACGTCAGCAAGGACGGCACGCTGGGCGGCCCGAACCTCGACCTGCTGGCCGGTGTCGCCGATCGCACCGAAGCCCCGGTGATCGCCTCCGGCGGCGTGTCCAGCCTGGACGACCTGCGCGCCATCGCCACGCTGACCGGCCGCGGGATCGAGGGCGCCATCGTGGGCAAGGCCCTGTACGCCGGGCGGTTCACCTTGCCGCAGGCGCTGGCCGCGGTGCGAGAGTAAGGCCGCCATGGACCTGGACGCGCTGACGGCCGAGGCGTCGGCGATCCTGGACGCGGCGGTGCCGCGGTTTCTGGACGGCCACCGCGCCGGTTCGGCGGTTGCCAAGAAGGGCAACGACTTTGCCACCGAGGTCGATCTCGCGATTGAGCGGCAGGTCGTCGCGGCGCTTGAGGACGCCACCGGAATCGGCGTGCACGGCGAGGAATTCGGCGGCCCGGCACTCGACTCGCCGTGGGTGTGGGTGCTCGATCCCATCGACGGTACATTCAACTACGCCGCCGGATCGCCGATGGCCGCGATCTTGTTGAGCCTGCTGCGTGACGGCGAGCCGGTCGTGGGCCTGACCTGGTTGCCGTTCACCGACGAGCGCTACACCGCCGTCGCCGGGGGCACGCTGTTGAAAAACGGTGTCCCGCAGCCGTCGCTGGCCCCCGCGAAGTTGGGCGACAGCCTCCTCGGGGTTGGAACGTTCAACGCCAACTCGCGGGGCCGATTCCCCGGACCCTATCGGCTGGCCGTGCTGGAGAATCTCAGCCGGGTGACTTCACGGTTGCGCATGCACGGCTCGACCGGGATCGACCTCGCCTACGTTGCCGACGGAGTCCTGGCCGGCGTAATCAGTTACGGCGGCCAGCTCTGGGACCATGCCGCGGGGGTGGTGCTGGTGCGCGCCGCGGGCGGCATCGTCACCACCCTGGACGGTGAACCGTGGACGCCCGCCAAGCGGTCCGTGCTGGCCGCCGCACCCAGTGCTCACGGCGAGATCCTCGAAATCATCAGCGCCACAGGCGAACCGGAGGACTACTGAGATGTACGCGGAAACCGGCCTTGCGGTGCGGGTGATCCCGTGCCTGGACGTCGACGGCGGGCGGGTGGTCAAGGGCGTCAATTTCGAGAACCTCCGGGACGCTGGTGATCCGGTGGAGCTGGCGGCGGCCTATGACGCCGAAGGGGCCGACGAGCTGACCTTCCTTGACGTGACCGCGTCGTCGTCGGGCAGGGCAACGATGCTGGAGGTGGTGCGCCGCACCGCCGAGCAGGTGTTCATCCCGCTGACCGTCGGCGGTGGGGTTCGCACGGTGGCCGACGTTGATACATTGCTGCGCGCCGGGGCCGACAAGGTCTCGGTCAACACCGCCGCCATTGCCCGCCCCGACCTGCTGGCCGAAATGGCAAGGCAATTCGGCTCTCAGTGCATCGTGTTGTCCGTCGACGCCCGCACGGTTCCCGCCGAATCCGTGCCGACGCCGTCGGGCTGGGAGGTCACCACGCATGGGGGTCGCCGCGGCACCGGAATCGACGCCGTCGAGTGGGCGGCCCGCGGCGCCGATCTCGGCGTCGGGGAGATCCTGTTGAACTCGATGGACGCCGACGGCACCAAAGCCGGGTTCGACCTGGCCGATGCTGCGCGCGGTGCGCTCGGCGGTCACGGTGCCGGTGATCGCCAGCGGTGGCGCCGGGGCGGCCGAACACTTCGCTCCCGCGGTCGCCGCCGGCGCGGATGCGGTACTGGCCGCCAGCGTCTTTCATTTCCGCGAGCTGACCATCGGGCAGGTGAAGGCCGCCATGGCCGCAGAGGGGATCACCGTGCGATGACGCTCGACCCGAACATCGCCGCGCGCCTGAAGCGCAACGCCGACGGACTCTTCACCGCCATCGTGCAGGAGCGGGGCAGCGGCGACGTGCTGATGGTGGCCTGGATGGACGACGAGGCGCTGGCCCGCACCCTGAAAACCCGTGAGGCCACGTACTATTCGCGATCGCGTGGCGAACAGTGGATCAAGGGCGCGACGTCCGGCCACACCCAGCATGTCCATTCGGTGCGTCTGGACTGCGACGGCGACGCCGTGCTGCTGACAGTCGACCAGGTGGGCGGCGCCTGCCACACCGGCGACCACAGCTGCTTCGACGCCGACGTGCTGCTGGAACCCGAAGGTTAGCCGCGGGCGACATCCAATCCGTTGGCCGCCGCCACCGCCGCGCGCGTCCATTCATGCCGGGCGACGGCGGGCTCGATGCGGTCGCGGCGAATGGCGTCGACGTCGATGGCCTTTCCCTTGGTCACCGCGCCGGGCACCCGGAAAGCAAGGGAAGGCTCATCAGTGGCAATCGCCAGTATCGCGTCGGCATCGCCGAAACCGTTGGCGCGCATGGTGTTCTCGGCCCATCGGAACGGCTTGAGGCCGCCGAAATTCTTGACGTACACCACCCACAGGCGGGTGCCGCGCGCGTTGTAGAGCTTGGTGACCGCTCGCTCCACCGTGGCGTGCTCGAGAGGCGTCAGCACGCCCGACACATCGGTGACCTGCTTGGACAACGTGATCCCCGCCGTCGACTGGGACGGAGCCTCGCTGCCGGCCGGCGGCGCCGCGGACTGCGAAGCGGCGCCGCTGTCGGGATGGTGGGATCGGCCCCGCAGCATGTGGATACCGACCACCGCGGCAACCCCGACCAACACGACGGCGACAAGCGCCGCGACCAACGTCGCCGGGCCGAACTTCCTCCCGGGCGCTTGCAGCTGTGCCGACGCTTGCGGCGGTGCCGGCGAAGGACTCTGCGGTGCCGCGATCACTTCCGTTGGCGCTGCGATGACATCCGTGGGGCTCACCACGCCCGCCGCAACGGTGGCCGACTGACCGGCTAACGCCGCCGCGAAATCCGCACACGTCGCGTACCGCTCACCGGGCTTCTTGGCCATCGCTTGGGCGATGACGGGATCGAGTTCTGCCAGGTCGGGGCGTCGCTCACTGAGCACCGGTGGCGGCGCCGACAAATGCTGGGAGATCACCACCGCCGGGTTGGAGTGGTGAAACGGAGCGGAGCCGGTCAACAGGTTAAAGGCGGTGCATCCGAGCGCGTATTGGTCGGCTCGCGCGTCGAGGTCGAAACCCTGCAGTTGCTCGGGCGCGCAGTAGGCCGTCGTGCCGACCAGCATGTTCGTCGCCGTCAGGCCGCTGATCTCACCCAGCTCGCGGGCGATGCCGAAATCGGCGAGCAGGATCCGTCGTCGGGTGCTGGCTGGAAAAACCGGGCCCAGCAAGATGTTGGCGGGTTTGACATCACGATGCAGCAGTCCGCGTGAATGGGCGTGATCGAGTGCATCGGCGACGGCCGAAATGATCTCGACGACTTCCGCTTTCGGCATCCCGGACGGATACTTGCTGCGCAGCAGCTGCGCGGCATCGGTTCCCTCCACGTAATCCATCGAGATCCACAGTTGCCCTTCGTATTCACCGCGGTCGTGGATGCCGACGATGTGCTCGTGGTACAGGCTCGCGGCCAGATCGGCCTCTCGGTTAAAGCGTTGGCGAAACTCGAGATTCGCGGTCAGGTCGCTGGGCAAGATCTTGAGGGCATCGCGGCGGGGCAGCCGCGGGTGCTGCGCCAGATACACCTCCCCCATCCCGCCGGACCCCAGCCGCCTAACGATGGTGTATCCAGCAAAGACCTCTCCTTCGTCGAGGCCTTCGCTAGGACCGGCGCGGTGCGGCATGTGAGCATGCTACTGAGCCGTGATCGCGCAATTCGGGTAATCGCGGCAGTGTCACAGTTGGGGCCCTTCGCTCGCTCGCGGATCTTTTCCATGACAATGTGGTGCTCGATGTTGAAACGGGTGTCCTGGACCGCGCTGGCGCCGCCGCTGGCCCTTGTCGCGCTGCTGGTGACGTTCGGTTTGACGCCTGGGCCCGTACTTGCCGTGGTGGAGGCGGTATTTCTCATCGGTGGCGTGTTTGCCGCCGTGCACCACGCGGAGGTGGTCGCGCATCGGGTCGGCGAGCCGTTCGGGTCGTTGGTGCTCGCCGCCGCGGTGACGGTGATCGAGCTGTCCCTCATCCTCACGATGATGGCGTCCGGCGGGCACGGGGGGGAGACATTGGCCAGGGACACCGCGTTCGCCGTGGCGATGATCACCATGAACGGGATCGCCGGCCTGTCCCTGTTGCTTGGTTCCCGGAGCTACGGCGAGACCTTGTTCAACGCCCACGGCAGCGGGGCGGCGCTGGCCACGCTCACCACACTGACGACGCTGAGCCTGGTGCTGCCCACGTTCACCACCACCCACGCGGGCAATGAATTCTCACCGGGCCAGTTGGCCTTCGCCGCGGTCACCTCGCTGGTGCTCTACCTGCTGTTCGTCTTCACCCAAACCGTGCGGCATCGCGACTTTTTCCTGCCGGTCGCCCAGAAGGGTCAGAAAAGCCTCGAGGACGAAAGCCATGCCGAGCCGCCGAGCGTGAGGGCGGCGTGGGGGAGCGTCGGGCTGCTGCTGGTCGCGCTGGTGGCAGTGGTGGGTCTGGCCGAGCAAGAGTCGCCGGCAGTCGAGCATCTGGTGTCGGCGGCCGGATTCCCGCCGTCATTCGTCGGCGTGGTGATCGCGGCCCTGGTGCTGCTGCCTGAGACGCTCGCGGCGGCGCGGGCGGCGCGGCGAGGCCGCATCCAGACCAGCCTCAACCTCGCTTATGGCTCGGCGCTGGCTAACCTCGGGCTCACCATCCCGGCGATCGCGCTCGCCTCGATCTGGATGAGTGGTCCGCTGCTGCTCGGCCTCGGCCCGACCCAGCTGGTGCTGTTTGCGCTGACCACGGTGATCAGCGTGCTCACCGTGGTGCCCGGTCGGGCCACGCGACTGCAGGGCGAGGTGCATTTGGTGCTGCTCGCCGCGTACGTGTTTCTGGCGATCGTCCCGTAAGGCTGGGGCGTGCCGGCCTAGGCGGAAGACCGTGCGCGCAAGGTCCCCAACGCTTTGTCGGCGTGGGTGTCCATGCTGAATTCGCTGGCGATCACATCGAGCACCGTGCGATCGGTGTCGATGACGAACGTGGTGCGTTTGACCGGCATCAACTTGCCCAGCAGCCCGCGCTTGACGCCGAACTGTGTGGCGACGGTGCCCTCGGTGTCCGACAGCAGCGGGTAGTCGAACTTCTGTGTGTCGGCGAATTTGGCCTGCTTGGCAACGGGATCGGTGCTGATGCCGACTCGGCTTGCCCCGACCGCGGCGAATTCGGCGGCCAGGTCGCGGAAGTGGCAGGCTTCCTTGGTGCAGCCGGGCGTCATCGCGGCCGGATAAAAGAACAGGACCACCGGTCCATTGGAAAGCAAGGCGCTGAGCTTGCGTGGTGCTCCGGTCTGATCGGGAAGTTCGAAGTCGGCCACGGTGTCACCAGGTTTCATGGCCGTCAGGCTACGCCAGATTGCCCGACTCGCCCCCTCGCCCCTGCGGGACTGGGGGTGCTCCCATGCACGCCGCATACGCGGCCCGCATCGTCGTCAGGCAGGCCCGAGCCGGTCAAAAGGATCTGGGAGGATGGTTCAGTGCACGCCGACCTCGCCGCCACCACCTCACGGGAGGGTTTCCGCCAGCTGGCAACGGAGCACCGCGTGGTTCCGGTGACCCGTAAGGTCTTGGCCGACAGCGAGACGCCGCTGTCGGCCTACCGCAAGCTCGCCGCCAATCGCCCGGGAACGTTCCTGCTGGAGTCCGCCGAGAACGGCCGATCCTGGTCGCGGTGGTCGTTCATCGGAGCAGGCGCGCCGTCAGCGCTCACCGTGCGCGACGGCGAAGCGGTGTGGCTGGGCACCGTGCCACAGGACGCGCCCACTGGAGGCGACCCGCTGCAGGCATTGCAGGCCACCCTTGAACTGCTGGCCACCGCCGCGGTGCCGGGGCTTCCGCCGTTGTCGGGCGGGATGGTGGGGTTTTTCGCTTACGACATGGTGCGGCGCCTGGAACGCCTCCCGGAACTGGCCGTCGACGATCTTGCGCTGCCGGACATGCTGATGCTGCTGGCCACCGATGTGGCGGCGGTCGACCACCACGAGGGCACCATCACGCTGATCGCCAACGCCGTGAACTGGAACGGCACCGACGAGCGGGTCGACGAGGCCTACGACGATGCCGTCGCGCGCCTGGACGTGATGACCGCGGCGCTGGGCCAGCCGCTGCCGTCGACGGTGGCGACCTTCAGCAGGCCCGAGTCCCGGCATCGCGCGCAGCGCACGGTCGAGGAATACGGCAAGATCGTCGATTACCTCGTCGATCAGATCGCGGCCGGCGAAGCCTTTCAGGTGGTGCCGTCCCAGCGCTTCGAGGTCGACACCGACGCGGACCCGTTCGATGTGTATCGCATTCTGCGGGTGACCAACCCGAGCCCCTACATGTATCTGGTCAATGTGCCGAATAGTGCTGGCGCAACTGACTTTTCGATCGTCGGATCCAGTCCGGAGGCGTTGGTCACCGTCACCGAGGGCCGGGCGACGACGCACCCCATCGCCGGGACGCGGTGGCGCGGGCAGAACGATGAAGAGGATCAGGTGCTGGAAAAGGAGCTGCTGGCCGACGACAAAGAACGCGCGGAGCACCTGATGCTGGTCGACCTGGGCCGCAACGACCTTGGCCGCGTCTGCACGCCGGGCACCGTTCGCGTCGAGGATTACAGCCACATCGAACGCTACAGCCACGTGATGCACCTGGTGTCGACGGTGACCGGGCAGCTCGGCGAGGGCCGCACCGCCCTGGCTGCCGTGACGGCCTGCTTCCCGGCCGGCACGCTGTCGGGCGCGCCCAAGGTGCGGGCCATGGAGCTGATCGAAGGGGTAGAAAAGACTCGCCGTGGCCTCTATGGCGGCGTGGTCGGCTACCTCGACTTCGCCGGCAACGCCGACTTCGCGATCGCCATCCGGACGGCGTTGATGCGCGACGGCACCGCCTACGTCCAGGCTGGTGGTGGGGTGGTGGCCGACTCCAATGGTCCCTACGAGTACACCGAGGCGACCAACAAGGCACGAGCCGTGCTCAATGCGGTCGCCGCCGCCGAGACGCTGACCGCTCCACGCGTGGGCCCGAATGGCTGATGTCCGGCGGGGCCGGGTGACGATCGGGATTGCTCAGGTGATGCTGGTGGTTGGCGCGGGGGCGCTGTGGACGGCCTCGCGGCTGCCGTGGGTGGTGATCCGGTCCTTTGACGGGCTGAGTCCGCCCAAGGAGGCGACCCTGTCCGGCGCCTCGTGGTCGTCGGCGCTGCTGCCGTTGGCGCTGCTCATGCTCGCTGCGGCCGTTGCTGCGCTCGCGGTGCGCGGTTGGGCGCTGCGGGTGCTGGCGGGGCTGCTGGCGGCGGCCAGCCTTGCCGTCGGCTATCTCGGCGTCAGTCTGTGGGTGAGCCCCGACGTGTCGGTCCGCGGCGCCGATCTGGCCCACATCTCGGTGTTGTCGCTGGTCGGCAGCGAGCGGCACTACTGGGGGCCTGGCATCGCGCTGGCCGCGGCGGTGTGCACTTTGTTCGCCGCCGTCCTATTGCTGCGGGCCGCTTCGAATCCCGGGTCGGACCGCTCGGACACAATGAAATACGCTGCGCCCGCGACCCGCCGGTCGAATGCGCGACGCGAAGGCCCCAATGGCGCGATGCTGGAGAAGCCGGAGACGCCAGAAATATCGGAGCGGATGATCTGGGAGGCGCTTGACGAGGGCCGCGACCCTACCGATCGGGCTCGCGAGTCTGACACCGAGGGTCGGTGACGGGCCGCGAGCCGACGGTCGCTACCCTTCATTGACGTCAACGGAATCGGCTGGGGACCGCGGTGACGGTGGGTGACAGCGGGAAGGAACGAACAGGCATGTGTCCGGCAACCGTGCTTGACTCCATCATCGAGGGAGTCCGGGAAGATGTTGCCGCGCGCGAAGCCCTCATCAGCCTGCTCGAGATCAAAGCGGCCGCAGCGGCGGCGGCGCCACCGCTCGACGTGATGGCTGCCTTACGCGAGCCGGGAATCGGCGTCATCGCCGAGGTCAAGCGCGCCAGTCCGTCGGCCGGTTCATTGGCGACCATTGCGGACCCGGCCAAACTGGCCCAGGCCTACGAGGATGGCGGCGCCCGGATCATCAGCGTGCTAACCGAAGAGCGGCGTTTCCACGGCTCGCTCGACGATCTTGATGCGGTGCGGGCCGCGGTTTCGGTTCCGGTATTGCGCAAAGACTTTGTGGTGCAGCCATATCAGATTCACGAGGCGCGCGCGCACGGCGCCGACATGTTGTTGCTCATCGTTGCCGCGCTGGACCAGTCGGCGTTGGTGTCGATGCTGGACCGCACCGAATCACTCGGCATGACCGCACTTGTCGAAGTGCACACCGAAGAAGAAGCGGACCGGGCGCTGAAGGCCGGCGCTAAGGTGATCGGTGTCAACGCGCGCGATCTCGCGACGCTGGAAGTGGATCGGGATTGCTTCGCGCGCATCGCTCCCGGGCTGCCCAGCAACGTAATCAGGATCGCCGAATCCGGCGTGCGTGGCACCGGGGACCTGCTGGCGTATGCCGGTGCGGGCGCTGACGCGGTGTTGGTCGGCGAAGGTCTGGTCAAAGCCGGTGACCCACGTGCCGCGGTTGCCGATCTGGTCACCGCCGGCACCCATCCGTCCTGTCCGAAACCGGCTCGCTAGCCGTTGAGTCACTAAAGCCCTTGCGCCGAAACATTGAACCCGATGAGCCATCAGCGCGTTGAGCCTTGGTGATGGTAAAGCTATCCCGCCCGGACCTACCGCTTATGAGTGCGGCCGTCGTCGAACCCACCCGTCACGATCCCGATTCGGGTGGCCATTTCGGCGGCTCCAGTGGTTGGGGTGGCCGCTACGTCCCGGAGGCGTTGATGGCGGTGATCGAGGAGGTCACGACCGCTTACGAGAAGGAACGCGTCAATCCCGACTTCCTGGACACCCTGGATAACCTGCAGGCGCATTACACGGGTCGGCCCTCACCACTGTATGAGGCGACCCGGCTTGGCGACCATGCCGGCTCGGCGCGAATCTTCCTCAAGCGAGAAGACCTGAACCACACCGGTTCTCACAAGATCAACAACGTGCTCGGCCAGGCCCTGCTGGCCAAAAGAATGGGCAAGACGCGGGTAATCGCCGAGACCGGAGCGGGTCAGCACGGTGTGGCGACTGCCACCGCATGCGCGTTGCTTGGCCTGGACTGTGTGATCTATATGGGCGCCATCGACACCGCGCGTCAAGCGCTCAACGTGGCACGCATGCGGCTGCTGGGTGCCGAGGTCGTCTCGGTCGAGACGGGCTCTCAAACGCTCAAGGACGCTATCAACGAGGCATTTCGGGATTGGGTTAGCAACGCCGATAACACCTACTACTGCTTCGGCACCGCGGCGGGACCGCATCCGTTCCCGACCATGGTGCGGGATTTTCAGCGCATCATCGGGCTGGAGACGCGCGTGCAGATTCAGGATCAGGCGGGCCGGTTGCCCGACGCCGTGGTGGCCTGCGTGGGCGGCGGATCCAACGCCATCGGGATCTTCCACGCGTTCATCGACGACCCGGGCGTGCGGTTGATCGGCTACGAGGCGGCGGGCGACGGTGTCGAGACCGGCCGGCACGCGGCGACATTCACCGGCGGTTCGCCCGCAGCATTTCAGGGGTCGTTCTCCTATTTGCTGCAAGACGAGGACGGTCAGACTATCGAATCCCACTCGATCTCAGCGGGTCTGGATTATCCGGGGGTAGGCCCCGAACACGCGTGGCTCAAGGAAACCGGACGTGCCGAGTACCGGCCCATCACCGACGCCGAGGCGATGGACGCGTTTCGCCTGCTGTGCCGCACGGAAGGCATCATCCCGGCCATCGAATCCGCGCATGCCGTGGCCGGTGCGCTCAAGCTGGGCACGGAGCTGGGCAGCGGCGCGGTCATCGTCGTGAACCTGTCGGGGCGCGGCGACAAGGACGTCGAGACGGCCGCGGAGTGGTTCGGCATGCTTTCGCCCGGTGACGATGCGGGCCGCGGTGACGATGCGGGCGCGCAGTGACCGTGGAACAAAGCGAAGCAAGTAGGCTCGGGCCGGTTTTTGACGCCTGCCGCAAGGACAATCGCGCGGCGCTGATCGGATACTTGCCCACCGGTTACCCCGACGTGCCAACTTCTGTGGACGCGATGGTAGCGCTGGTCGAATCCGGTTGTGACATCATCGAAGTCGGTATGCCGTATTCGGATCCCGGGATGGACGGTCCAACGATCGCCAGGGCCACCGAAGTCGCGCTGCGCGGGGGAGTGCGAGTCCGGGATACGCTTGCCGCCGTCGAGGCGATCGGATCGGCCGGGGGGCGTGCTGTCGTAATGACGTACTGGAATCTGGTGCTGCGCTATGGGGTTGACGCGTTCGCGCGGGACCTGGCCTCGGCCGGCGGGCAGGGACTGATCACTCCCGACCTCATCCCCGACGAAGCCCAGCAGTGGCTGGTGGCATCGGAGGAGCATCGTTTGGATCGCATATTCCTGGTGGCGCCGTCATCGACGCCCGAGCGGCTGGTGACCACGGTCGAGGCGTCGCGCGGATTCGTTTACGCTGCGTCGACGATGGGCGTGACCGGGGCGCGTGACGCGGTGTCGCAGGCCGCACCCGAACTGGTGAGCAGGGTAAAGGCGGTGTCCGACATAGCCGTCGGTGTGGGTCTGGGGGTGCGGTCACGCGAACAGGCCGCGCAGATCGGCAGCTACGCCGACGGCGTCATCGTCGGCTCCGCACTGGTGTCGGCGCTGAGTGAGGGTCTGCCTGCGATGCGCGCATTGACCAAAGAGCTCGCTGACGGTGTGCGCCAAAGGGGTTCCGCGACATGACGATGCCGCCCACGTATTTCCCCAGCCCGCCTCAGGGTGTGTGGCACCTCGGGCCATTGCCTCTTCGCGCTTACGCGCTGTTCATCATTATCGGTATCGTGGCCGCGCTGCTGATCGGTGACCGGCGCTGGGAGGCCCGTGGCGGCGAGCGCGGCGTGATCTATGACATCGCGCTGTGGGCCGTGCCGTTCGGATTGGTTGGCGGCAGGCTCTATCACCTGGCCACCGACTGGCAGACGTATTGGGGCCCTGGCGGCGCCGGATTCGGAGCGGCGCTGCGAATTTGGGACGGCGGGCTGGGCATTTGGGGAGCGATCGCGCTCGGTGGCGTCGGCGCGTGGATCGGTTGCCGGCGTCGCGGGATTCCGTTGCCGGCCTTTGCCGACGCGGTTGCGCCGGGAGTCGTCTTGGCGCAAGCGATCGGTCGGCTCGGGAACTATTTCAACCAGGAGCTCTACGGCCGGGAAACCACTCTGCCGTGGGGTTTGCAGATTTTCTACCGCCGAGACCCGTCGGGATACGTTGACCCGCATTCGCTCGACGGCGTCTCGACGGGGCAGGTGGCGCTCGTCGTGCAACCGACTTTTCTCTACGAATTGATCTGGAACGTCCTGGTTTTCGTCGCATTGATCTACGTGGACCGGCGGTTCAAGTTGGGCCATGGGCGACTGTTTGCGTCCTATGTCGCCGCCTACTGCGTTGGGCGTTTCTGCGTCGAGTTGCTGCGTGACGACACCGCCACACACATCGCTGGAATCCGGATCAATTCGTTTACATCGACGTTCGTATTCATCGGGGCCGTGGTCTACCTGATTCTCGCGCCGAAGGGTCGCGAAGACCCCGAGAGCCTGCGCGGCAAGGATTACGCCGAAGAGCCAGAAGAACCTGCGCTAGAGCCTGAGCCTGCCGATGAGCTCGCGGCCATCGCTTCGGGCCCGGCAGCGACTACGGCGGCGGGTGTGGTCGCGGCCGACGACGGCGAACCGGCCGATTCGGCGGAAACGGCCGAATCTGCCGCAGCCGTCGAGCCAGAAACCGAAGAAGCCGCGGAGGCCGAGGCGGGGGAGCCAGAAACCGAAGCCGAGCAGCCGGTGGCTGAAGCTGGGGAGCCGGAAGCCAAGGAGCCGGAGGCCGAAGAAGCCGAGGAGCCTGAAGCCGAAGAGGTCGAAGAGGCTGAAGCTGGGGAGCCTGAAGCTGAGGAGCCGAAGGCCGAAGAAGCCGAGGAGTCGAAGGCCGAAGAAGCCGAAGAGGCTGAAGCTGGGGAGCCGGAAGCCAAGGAGCCGAAGGCCGAAGAAGCCGAAGAGGCTGAAGCCGAGGAACCCGCAGCCGAAGAAGTCACATCCGAAGAGCCTGAAGCAAAGGAGCCTGAAGCCGAAGAGCCTGTTGCGGAAAACGCCGCCGAGGAAGCTCCGACCGGTGAGGGCGACAAGGGAACGTGGCGGCGATGGCTGTTCGGTGTGAGGAAGCGACGGTCGGCCGAGGCCGAGGAGCCCGAGGGCGAGGAGCCCGAGGCCGAAGAGCCTGAGGCCGTGGAGCCGGAAGCCGAAGCTGGGGAGCCCGAGGCCGAGGAAGTCAAATCCGAAGAGCCTGTTGTGGAGAAGGCGGCCGAGGACGAGGAGCCCGAGGCCGTGGAGCCGGAAGCCGAAGCCGAAGAGCCGGAAGCCGAAGAGCCCGAGGCCGTGGAGCCGGAAGCCGAAGCCGAAGAGCCGGAAGCCGAAGAGCCCGAGGCCGTGGAGCCGGAAGCCGAGGCCGAGGAGCATGAGGCCAAAGAGCCTGAAGCCGAGGAAGTCAAATCCGAGGAGCCGGAAGCCGAAGCTGAGGAGCCCGAGGAAGAGGAGCCCGAGGCCGACGCAGAGGAGGCTGAGGAAGAGGAGCCCGAAGCCGAGGAGCCGGAAGCCGAGGCTGAGGAGCCCGAAGCCAAAGAAGCCAAATCCGAAGAGCCTGTTGCGGAGCAGGCCGTCGAGGAAGCGTCGACGGGTGAGAGCGACAGGGCAACGTGGCGGCGAGTGTTGTTCGGCGTGCGGAACCGGCGGTCGGGCCGCTAGCAGCCGAGAATCTGGCATGCTGACAACGTGACCGATCCGTCCCGGCGCGATATCGCGGAGTCAGGCGAGCACCAGCACGGCCGGCATCGTCATCGTCTGTACACCGCAGCGGGCACGGGCGCGCTGCTCGCCGGCGCACTCGGCTACATCGGGCTCGTCGACCCGCACAACACGAACTCGGCGTATCCGCTGTGCCCGTTCAAGTGGCTGACCGGCTGGAATTGCCCCTTCTGCGGTGGGCTCCGGATGACGCATGACCTGCTGCACGGCGATCTGATGGCCAGCATCAACGACAATGTTTTCCTGCTCGTCGGTCTCCCGGTGTTGGCCGGATTGGTGCTGATGCGCCGCCGCCGCGGCAAGGGTTCACTCCCGATACCGGCGGCGCTGATCATCGCGGTCGCCGCGGCGTTATGGACGGTGCTGCGAAACCTGCCCGGCTTTCCCCTGGTTCCGACCATCCTGAGCGGTTAGCCGCTGATCATGGTGATTCTCTGACGGTAAGAGTGCCGCCACCTTCGAGTCACCCCGATCGCCCATAGCGCGACTATGCTGGGTCGTCGTGACTAGACGCGGGAAGATCGTCTGCACCCTTGGCCCGGCAACGAATTCGGACGAGCTGATTTTGGCGCTGGTCGAGGCGGGAATGGACGTCGCCCGGATGAACTTCAGCCACGGCGATTACGCCGACCACAAAGCCGCTTACGAGCGAGTGCGTGTTGCCTCCGACACCACCGGCCGGGCGGTCGGTGTGCTCGCCGACCTGCAGGGCCCGAAGATCAGGCTCGGTCGCTTCGCCACCGGGTCCACCTACTGGGCCGATGGCGAAACGATACGGATCACCATCGCCGACTGCGAAGGCAGCCACGACCGCGTGTCGACAACCTACAAGCGCTTGGCCAAGGACGCCGCGGTCGGTGACCGGGTTCTGGTCGACGACGGCAATGTCGGGCTGGTCGTGGAAAGCATCGAAGGCGACGACGTGATCTGCAGCGTGACCGAAGGTGGCCCGGTCAGCAACAACAAGGGCATGTCGCTACCCGGCATGAACGTGTCCGCCCCGGCCTTGTCGGAGAAGGACATCGAGGATCTCACCTTCGCGCTGGACCTCGGCGTCGACCTGGTCGCGCTGTCCTTCGTGCGCTCGCCGTCCGATATCGAGCTGGTCCACGACGTGATGGATCGGATCGGGCGTCGGGTACCGGTGATCGCCAAGGTGGAGAAGCCGGAAGCCGTCGACAACCTCGAAGCCATCGTGCTGGCGTTCGACGCCATCATGGTGGCCCGTGGGGACCTGGGTGTTGAGTTGCCGCTCGAGGAGGTTCCGCTGGTGCAGAAGCGGGCCATCCAGATGGCTAGGGAGAACGCGAAACCCGTCATCGTGGCCACCCAGATGCTGGAATCGATGATCGAGAACTCGCGGCCGACGCGCGCCGAGGCCTCCGACGTCGCCAACGCCGTGCTCGACGGCGCCGACGCGCTGATGCTGTCCGGGGAAACCTCGGTGGGGAAGTACCCGCTGGCGGCCGTGCGGACGATGTCGCGCATCGTCTGCGCCGTCGAGGAGAATTCCACGGCCGCCCCGCCGTTGACGCATGTGCCGCGCACCAAGCGAGGAGTGATCTCCTACGCCGCGCGCGACATCGGCGAGCGCCTGGACGCCAAGGCTTTGGTCGCCTTCACCCAGTCCGGCGACACCGTGAAGCGGCTGGCGCGCCTGCACACCCCGCTGCCGTTGCTCGCCTTCACCGCCCAGACCGAGGTGCGCAGCCAACTGGCCATGACCTGGGGCACCGAGACGTTCATCGTCCCGATGATGACCTCCACCGACGGTATGATGCGCCAGGTCGACAAATCCTTGCTCGAACTCGGTCGCTACAAGCGCGGTGACCTCGTGGTCATCGTCGCCGGCGCGCCGCCTGGCACAGTAGGGTCGACCAACCTGATCCATGTGCATCGGATCGGGGAGGATGACGTCTAGCCCGACGGTGCGGGCAGTTGGGTGCGGCACCCGTCTGGCCCGCGTGGTGTACTTCCCTTTGCGGAGAGCGGACGGGCGACCAAGCCAAGCCCAGCGTCCGTCTGGCCCGAAGGAGAGCCCGTGCCGGCTGGCAACGAGCCGAACGCGCCACAAGAACCCGCGACAAACGAATCCGATTTCGAGGAACTGCTGGCAATCCTCGATCTCAACCGCGTCGCCGACGACCTGTTCATCGGATCGCATCCCAGCAAGAACCCGATGCGGACCTTCGGTGGGCAGCTCATGGCGCAGTCGTTGGTCGCCAGCAGCCGCACGCTGAGCCGCGACGACCTGCCGCCCGCCGCACTCTCGGTGCACTTCGTCAACGGCGGTGACACCGCCAAGGACATCGAATTTCACGTGATCCGGCTGCGCGAAGAGCGCCGTTTCGCCAACAGGCGCGTCGACGCGGTGCAAGACGGCATCCTGTTGTCGTCGGCCATGATCTCGTACATGTCCGGTGGTCGCGGTCTCGAGCACGGCGTGCAGCCGCCGCCGGTGGACCAGCCCCACACGCTGCCCTCGATCGGTGAGCTGTTGCGTGGCTACGAGGACACCGTCCCGCACTTCGTCAAGGCCCTGCAGCCGATCGAGTGGCGCTACACCAACGACCCGGCCTGGGTGATGCGGACCAAGGGCGAGCGGCTGCCCTACAACCGGGTCTGGGTCAAGGCGCTGGGTGTGGTGCCCGACGACCCGGTGCTGCACACCGCGGCGATGGTGTACTCCTCGGACACCACCGTGCTGGATTCGGTCATCACCACCCACGGCCTGTCCTGGGGTTTCGACCGCATCTTCGCCGCGTCCGCGAACCATTCCGTGTGGTTTCACCGGCAGGTCAACTTCAACGACTTTGTGTTGTATTCGACGTCATCGCCGGTGGCCGCAGATTCGCGGGCGCTGGGCACCGGGCATTTCTTCGATCGCTCCGGACGACTCGTCGCCACCGTGGTGCAAGAGGGCGTGCTGAAATACTTTCCGTCCTCGCGCCGATAGACAGTTGCGGGATACCTGCAGGACAACCGCCCGATTTCGGCTGCCAACGGCCGTGATCGGGGCGTAAAGTCCCAGTTAGGCCGGGTATTCGGTGCAGCGGCGGCGACAGCCGCCCAGCTGAGCGTCAGCGCATCGGGAGGTGACGGTGTGAACGGTCCGCCGGTACACGTCGCAGCGAAGCCCCGCGCGCGCGAACTTCATCTCGATTCGCTCGCGGGCCGCTTGGTCGGGGCGCTGGCCCTGCTGTGCGCAACATGCTGGCTGATCGGGGTGCTTGCCCGTCACCACCTGCGGCCCGACTGGCAATACTCCGATCGGTTGGCCTGGTCGCTGACCGTTCTGGCCGCCGTGGCATGGATCGCTCGCGGCATCTTCCTGGGCCGCCCCGTGACGGCCACGCATGCGACCACCGCGGCCTTGTTCGTGGTGGCGGGGTTCGGTCTGCATGTGTTGTCCTTCGATCTGCTCGGTGACCTGGTGATCGCCGGCTCGGGCATGGTGCTGATGTGGCCGACGTCGTCGAATCCGCGGCCCGAAGACCTGCCCCGGGCGTGGGCGTTGATCAATGCCACCAGAAACGACCCGCTGGCGCCGTTCGCCATGCAGACCGGCAAGAGCTACCACTTCACCGCCACCGAGACCGCGGCGCTGGCATACCGGACGCGGATGGGGTTTGCGGTGGTCGGCGGGGACCCGATCGGCGACGACGCGCAATTCCCCGAGTTGGTCGCCGACTTCGCCGCGATGTGTCATACCCACGGCTGGCGGATCGCCGTGGTGGGTTGCGGCGAGCGGCGGCTCGGGCTATGGAGCGACCCGGCGGTGCTCGGGCAAACGCTGCGGGCGGTGCCGATCGGCCGCGACGTGGTCGTCGACGTGTCCCGCTTCGACATGGCGGGGCGCCAGTACCGCAACCTGCGTCAGGCGGTGCAGCGCACCCACAATTCCGGGATCACGACCGAGATAGTGGCCGAGCAGGAACTCAGCGATACGCAGCTGGCCGAGTTGACCGACGTGGTGCGGGCATCCCCCAAGGGTGCCCACGCCGATCGCGGGTTCTACATGAACCTGGACGGTGTGCTGGAGGGCCGATTTCCCGGAATACGACTGATCGTCGCCCGGGACGCCGCCGGCAAGGTGCAGGGCTTCCATCGGTACGCGACCGCGGGTGAGGGCAGCGATATCACCCTCGACGTGCCGTGGCGTCGTCGTGACGCCCCCAACGGGATCGACGAACGGCTCAGCTTCGATATGATCATGGCCGGCAAAGATGCTGGGGCGCAGCGGGTATCGCTTTCCTTCGCGGCCTTCCCGGAGATCTTCGATGAAAAGGATCGCGGTTGGCCCCACCGCATCGTCTACCGCTCGATCCACGTCCTCGACCCGTTCATCGCGCTCGAGTCGTTGTACCGATACGTGCGCAAGTTTCATGCGCTGGACGCCCGGCGCTATGCGCTGGTCTCGATGACGCAGGTCCTTCCGCTGATTTTCGTGCTGTTGTCGCTGGAGTTCATGCCGCGCCGGCGACACCTGTGAGCCGTTCGATCCGAAGTTCTTGACAGCAAACGTCTTTGGGTAAGTGGTGGGTGGCCACCAGCACCGTCCGATCCGCGGACAGCAGGCCGTGACCCGGCCCCAGCAGATCACCGAGGATCCGGTCGGCGTGGGCCGCGTCGAGGTGTTCGGTGGGTTCGTCCAGCAGCACGATGCGCGCGGGCGAGATCACCGCCCGGGCCAGGAGCAACCTCCTGCGCTGGCCCGCCGAAAGCGCTTGCGCGCCACCGGTCAGCACCGTCGACAGACCTACGGGCAAACCGGCGAGCCATTCCTTGAGCCCGACCGCATCCAGCGCCGTGGTCAGTTCGCCGTCTCGGCAGTCTCCCCGGGCCACCAGCAGGTTGTCCCGGACCGTCGTGGCGAAGACGTGTGCGTCCTCAGCGAAAAAGCTGACAGCGCTGTGTAATTCACTTTCGTCGAAGTGGCTCACATCGATTCCGTCCAGCTGTACCCGTCCCTCCAGTGGAGGCAGCAGGCCGGCCAGCGTCATCAGCACTGTCGTCTTGCCGGAACCGCTGGGGCCGGTGACGGCCAGCCGGGTCCCCGGCGGCAGATCGAGTTCGACCCGAGTCGAGCGCGCCGCATCCGCGTGACCCGAACGGATGTCGGCGGTTAACCGGCCGGTGCCAACGGGCCTTGCCGGAGTTATCGCCGACTTCGTGGGCACATCCGGGTGACCCGGCGGGGCGAGGTCGAGCAGGCGGCGCGCGGCGATCCGCGACCGCGTCAACTGGACGGCGGCGGCCGGTAGGGGCGTCATCGCCTCGAACGCGGACAGCGGCAACAACATCAGCACGGCCAGTGTCGTCGGCGCGACGGTGGGCGCCAACCCGATCCCGGCGACCACCGCGCCGAGCACGCTGGCCCCGATCGCCGCGGTGGGCATTGCCTCGGCAATGGCGGCCGGCCGGGCGGCGGCGTCGAGGGCATCGCCCCAAGCATGTTGGCGGCGTTTCGATTCGGCGATGACACGGGGAAGGGCCCCGGCGACACGAAGCTCGGGAGCGTGTTCTAAGGCGATCATTGCCGACGTGTCGCGCTCGGAATGGTGTTGCCGGGCAATCTCTTCCTGCCGCGCGGCGGCCCGGCCCGCAAACCGGGGCGCGACAACGCCCGCGATCAGCAGACAGATCGCCAATACCGCGGCCGCCGGCGGCGAAATGGCAGCGACGACCGCGGTCGCCGCTAGCGCCAGCACCGCCGCGACGCCCATCGGCACCAGGGCACGCACCAGCACGTCGGCGAGTTGATCGACGTCGGCGCCCACTCGTGCCACCAGCTCACCGCTGTGCAGCCGGACGGCGCCCGCGGCCGGCCCGTGGGCCAGCCGGTGATAGATCTGCGCCCGGGCGGTGCCTGCCGCGCGCAGCGCGGTGTCGTGAGTGGCCAGTCGCTCGCAGTAATGCAGCACCCCGCGCGAAATCGCCAACGCGCGCACCGTCACGACCGCGATGGACAGGTCCAGCACGGGCGGCATCTGCCACGCCCGGGTGATCAGCCACGCCGAAACGCCGGCCAGGGCCAGCGCGCTGCCCAGCGACAGCACCCCCAGGGCGATGGCCGCCAGCAGGCGGGGCAGCCGCGGGCGCAGCAGGCTTGCGATCGCCGCGGGAGTCTGGCGGCGACCCGCTGCACCCGGCTTCGCCGCGCTTGCGATCGCCGCGGCACTCTGGCGGCGACCCGCGGGATCAGACGGGCGCATAACGCACTTCACCCTCGAGGCCGCCCGCGACGACGTCGACGACCTGGTCACCGATCGCGACGACGGGCGCGCGGTGGCCGACGACCACCACGGTCGCACCCGCACGGGCACGCTCGACGATGGCCCGCAGGACCCGATCCTCGGTCCGGGCGTCCAGGTGCGCGGTGGGCTCGTCGAGCAGCAGCACAGCGGCCGGCGATCCGAGCGCCCGGGCGAGACCAAGCCGTTGCCGCTGCCCCAGCGACAGGCCCACGCCGCCGCGCCCCAGCAAGGTATCCATCCCGTCGGGCAACTCGGCCAACACTGCGTCGAAACCGGATGCAGCGCAAGCCTTTTCAAGGTGGTCCAGATCGCCGAGCAGGGCCAGGTTGTCACCGACGGTGCCCGGGACCAGCACCGGGCGTTGCGGCAGCCAGGACAGCTGCGCCCACCACGCGGTCGGGTCCAGGTCGGCGACGTCGACCCCGGCCACGGTGATCCGGCCCGATGACGGCACGGTGACACCGGCGATTGCCTGCAGCGTGGTGCTTTTGCCCGCGCCATTGCGTCCGGTCAGCACCGTCACCCGACCGGGCTCGATCATCACGGTCAGATCGTGTGGCGCGAGGCCGTCGCGGCCGGCCACACTGAGTCGTTCCAGACGGATTTGCGCGCCGCGTGCGGCGACGGTCCGGGCTCGCGTCGTCGGGGCGGTCGGCTCGCCGATGAGCGCGAAGGCCTTGTCGGCGGCGGTTCTACCGTCCTGGGCGGCATGGAATTCCACGCCGACGCGCCGCAGCGGCCAGTAGACATCCGGAGCCAGCAGCAGCACCGTCAGCCCGGTGGCCAGGGTCATCTCACCGAACACCAGGCGAAGGCCGATGCCGACCGCGATCAGCGCCACGCCCAGCGTGGCCAGCAATTCGAGGACCAACGCCGACAGGAACGCGATCCGCAGCGTCGCCATCGCCGAACGACGGTGGGCGGCAGCGAGTTCGGTGATGCGGTGCTCGGGCGCGGCGGCGCGGCCCAGCGCACGCAGCGTGGGGATACCGGCGATCAAGTCCAGCAGTCGGGCCTGCAGGGTCGTCATGGCGGCCAGCGCCGCCGCCGATCGGTCCGCGGTTGCCAGCCCGATCAGCACCATGAAAACCGGTATCAGGGGCAGGGTGATCACCACGATCACCGTCGATCTCAGGTCGTAGACCGCGATGACGGCAACGGTTGCCGGGGTCAGGATCGCGGCATGCAACAACGTGGGCAGGTAGCCGGTGAAGTAGGGCCGCAAGCCGTCGAGGCCGCGGGTGACCACCACCGCGGCGGCGTCACGCTGTGCGGCGATTTCACCGGGCTGCCGGGCGGTCACCGCGGCCAGCACCTGACCGTTGAGATCGGCGATGACCGCACTGGCGCCGCGTTGACCGAGCCGCGCCTGAAGCCAGTGCGTCACGGTGCGGAGCGTCCACAGCGCCAACAGGATTGACAGGGGCTCCAGCCAGGCGCGCGGGCCGCGCGCCAAGGGGTCGCCCACCGCGCGCGCGACGATGCCGGCCAGCGCGATCGCCGCGCCGATCGCGCAGCCCGAGATCACCACCCCGCAGCCGACCGCGGCGACCAGGTAGCGGCGCAACGCGGTCGATGCCCGCCACAGTCGCGGATCTAAGGGGCCCCGCGGTTTGGAGTCGTTCGCGCTCAGGACGCACGCCTCGCCAGGCCGATGGGCGCTGGTATCCGATCAGCCGAAATCCGTTGCCGGAATACCCAATACGTCCAGGCCTGGTACACCACCGTCAGCGGAGCCATGAACGCCGTCACCCACGTCATGACCTTGAGGGTGTAGGGGGTCGACGAGGCGTTGTAGATCGTCACGCTCCATTGACTGTTCAGCGTCGAGGGCACCAGGTTCGGATATAGCGCGCCGAACAACAGAATCACGACGGACGCGACGACCAGCGCGGTGCACGCGAACGCCCAGCCGTCGACGCGTCGCCACACGAACGCCACCGCCAACAGCTGTCCGATCACCGCAACGGCCAGAACCAGCCAGGTCCAGTCCTTGCCGTGCGCGAGTTGGGTCCAAAGCCCAAAGCCCGCAACCAGTCCCGTCACCGGAAGCGATACCCACACCGCGAATCGGTAGGCGTCGTCGTGGACCGGGCCGGAGGTCTTCAGCGCCACGAACACCGCGCCGTAGAGCAAAAACAGCCCGGCCGTGGCCACACCGCCCAACAGTGTGTAGGCGTTGAGCACATCAGTGATCGACAAGTGGACGTGGCCATTGGCGTCCACCGGGAGGCCGCGGACCAGGATGGCGAACGCCACACCCCACAGCACAGCGGGCAGCCAGGACCCGGCCGCGATGCCGAAATCGGCCCAGGACCGCCACTTTGGGTCATTGATCTTCGCGCGCCACTCGATCGCCACGGCGCGCAGAATCATGCCGAACAGGATCGCCAGCAGCGGCAGGTACAGGGTGGAGAACACGGTGGCGTACCAGCCCGGAAACGCGGCGAACATCGCGGCGCCGGCGGTGATCAGCCAGACTTCGTTGCCGTCCCAGACCGGTCCGATGGTGTTCAGCGCCGTGCGGCGGTGCAGTTCTGGATCGCCGGTGCTCACGCGGGCGAACGGCTCCATCAACATGCCCACGCCGAAGTCGAAGCCCTCCAGGATGAAAAAACCGAGGAACAGCGCGGCGACGATGCCGAACCACAACTCTGGGAGTGCCACCGGTTAGCTCCTTTCCGGTCGATCGGTTTCAGTAGGCCTCAATAGGCAAACGACAGCGGTGCCACCTCGTCGTCGCCGGGTGCCGGGGGCGGCGCTGGTTCGGCGTCGTGTTCCAGCGGCCCTTCGGCGACATAACGCTTGAGCAACCAGAACCAGATGACCGCGAGCACCGCGTAGACGGCAGTGAACGTCACCAGGGACGTAATGACCATGCCCGGGGCGTGGTCGGAGACGCCGTCGCCAACGGTGAGCCGAACCATCTGGTCGCCGGTCGGGTTGGGGACGACCATCCACGGCTGCCGGCCCATCTCGGTGAACACCCAACCCGAGATGTTGGCCAGGAACGGCGTGGGAATCGTCAGCAGCGCCAGCCAGGAAAACCAGCGCTGATTCGGGATCCGGCCGCCGCGGGTGAGCCACAGCGCGGCGAAGGCGAACAGCAGGGGAACCGCCAGGAACCCGATCATCGCGCGGAAGGACCAGTAGGTGACGAACAGGTTCGGCTGGTAGTTGCCCGGCCCGAATCGCAGTTCGTCGGCGCGCTGAACGTCGCGCACCCCCTGCAGCGTCACGCCGCTGAACCGGCCTTCGGCCAGGAACGGCAACACGTAGTGGACCTTGATCACCTCGGTGACGCTTCCGCAGTTGTTGTGGGTGCCGATGGTCAGGACGGAGAAGTCCGGATCGGTCGTGGTGTCGCACAACGCCTCCGCCGACGCCATCTTCATCGGCTGCTGCCGGAACATCAGCTTGCCCTGCGCGTCGCCACTGAAGAACAGCCCGACGGCAGCGAGCAGCGCGACCGAACACCCCAGGATCGTCGCCGGACGGTACATGCTGCGGGCGTCATCGGCCCCCGACTCTGGCGGGTCGCCGGCGGCGGCGCCGCGCCGGGAACGGACCATCCACCACGCACAGACCGCGGCGACGAACGTTCCACCGGTGAGCAGCGCCCCGCCGAACACATGCAGAAACGCTTGCCGCGCAGTGACATTGCCAAGCAACGTCGCGATGCTCTGCAACTCGGCGCGCCGGGTCGCGGGATTGTATTGCGCGCCGACCGGATGCTGCATGAACGAGTTGGCCACGATGATGAAGAACGCGGACACGTTGACCGCGATCGCGACGATCCAGATGCACGCCAGATGCACCAGCCGCGGCAACCGGCCCCAGCCGAAGATCCACAACCCGATGAAGGTGGATTCGAAGAAGAAGGCGGCCAGCCCTTCCATCGCCAGCGGCGCGCCGAAGATGTCGCCAACGAACCGGGAGTATTGGCTCCAGTTCATGCCGAACTGAAATTCCTGGACGATCCCGGTCGCCACGCCGATGGCGAAGTTGATCAAAAACAACTTGCCGAAGAACTTGGTCAGGCGGTACCAGGCGGTGTTGCCGGTCACCACCCACACCGTCTGCATGACGGCGACCAGCGGAGCCAAACCGATCGTGAGCGGCACGAAGATGAAGTGATAGACGGTAGTTATACCGAACTGCCACCGCGAAATGTCGACGACATTCATCTGTCATCTCCCGAGACTGCCGAGGCTGATAAAACCAGCTACGACGTAGTGTAGTAGATGCATGGGACCAGCGCTACCGGCACACGGCGTCGGCCTCAGCGGCCGAGCGTTTGCGACGCCTTGCGGATGCCGAACGACGACACGATTTCGAAGACGCCGATCACGATGAGCCAAGCGCCGACGACGATCGCCAGGGTGAGAATCGATGCGAACGGCGACGCCAGGACGACGATCCCGGCAAGCAGGCTGATCGCGCCGACGAAGATTGACCATCCGCGTCCGGGCAGGGTCGGGTCGCTGATCGCGGAAACCGTCGTGGCGACGCCGCGGAAGATGAACCCGATGCCAATCCAGATGGCCAGCAACAGGATTGCGATCTGCGGGTCGTGACCGAAATGGCGAAAGGCCAGCACGGCCAGGATCAGCGACGCCGCCCCGCTGATGAACAGCAGGATCCGGCTCCCGGCCGAAACATGCAGGGCGAAGGCGAAGATCACCTGCGCGACACCCGTGACGAGGAGGTAGACGCCGAAGAAGATCGCGGCGACCAGGACCGTTTCTCCGGGCCAGGCCACCATCAGGACGCCGAGGATCAGCGACAGGATTCCCGATACCAGCGTGGATTTCCACAGATGCGGCAACAAGCTTGGAACAGGAGTGGTTTGCATGGGCGCAGTCTGACACATGCGCCGGTTCGCGGATAGGGTCGTTCGGCTCAGACGCGGGCCGTGCGCGATTCCTCGGCACGTAGATCGCTCGATTCGTCTCCGATTGCCTTGCGGTCGACGAGATACCACGTGCGCATGACGCCCTTGCCCTTGACGTCGATGCGGCCGCGTTCCTGGAGCACGAACTCCTCCTTGAGGCGCTCGTAGATCGCTTCGGGCACTTGAATCCGTCCCACCGGGCCGGTGGATTCCATCCGGGACGCGACATTGACCGCGTCGCCCCACACGTCGTAGAAGAACCGGCGCGAACCCACGACGCCGGCGACCACGGGACCGCACGCCAGCCCCACCCGCAGCGGCACGGACAGGCCGTGCGGATCCTTCATTCCGGCGGCGGCATCGACCATGTCGAGCGCGAGATCCGCCAGCGCGCGAACGTGGTCGGGCCGTGGCTGTGGGACCCCGCTGACCACCATGTAGGAGTCGCCGCTGACTTTGATTTTCTCCAGTCCGTGCTTGTCGACCAACGCGTCGAAAGCGCTGTACAGGTCGTCCAGGAAGCGCACTAGGTCGGCCGGAGCGGTGCTGCTGGCGCGTTCGGTGAAGCCGGCGATGTCGGCGAACAGGACCGAGGCGTCGTCGTATTTGTCGGCGATGACGCTGCGCTCGGGTTCTTTGAGCCGGTCGGCAACGCTGGCCGGCAGGATGTTGGCCAGCAGGGCTTCCGAGCGCTCGTACTGGGTTTCCATGACCCCCTCGGCGCGCGCGGTATCACGCAGGGCGAACCACACCGTCACGACGACCATCACGACGGCGGAGATCGCGGTGACGACGAAGCTCATCGACAGGGCCCACTCCGGCAAAAGCCCGGTGTCGCGCGGGACCAGGAACTCCAGCGCGATGATCCCGCCGACTGCCACCGCAGCCAGGCCCGCGGCCAAGACGATGTGTTCGATCCCCAGCACCAGCACCACCAGGCAGGCCCCCACCACGAGAAAGTACTGTGCTCCCGAACCGGTGCCCGCGTCCCAGCAGGTGGCGAAGACCGCGACATAGGCCGCGCCGATAAACGTAAGCGGCGCAACCAATTCCCCGAAGCGGTGCAGCCACGGCACAAACGCGAAGATCGTCGCGGCGGCGATGTTGACCGTGCTCATTTGCCAGGACCATGCTCCGGTGACAGTTTGCACGAGCACGAAGCTCGCGCTCACCGTCACGGCCAGCCAGGCGGTGATGTTGAGCACCCGAGCCCGGCGGGCGGCGCTGTCGGCGTAGTGCTGATCGCGGTCGCGGGTTTGAGCCCGCACTGCGGCTACACAGTCCGGGCGTGTCGAGGTGCCACCTGACGATCGTGTGGCACCGCATTTCTTAGCCGCCACGATCAAAGCGTAACCGTCGAGCTGGCGTTTACCCATAAGTCGGTTAGATCTGCTGCTACCAAGGTAAAAGTATGCAGACTGTGCGCCGACCCCAATGGCACGGACACGAAGGTCACCGTCACCGCCACCGGCACGAACACCCAGGGCCTACACGCGCCGGACGGTTCACCCCGATCAGAGCCAGCTTGGTTGCCAGGAACCGAACGGCGTCAATGGGTACTTATATTCGCCGGGTGTTTTCGACATCTCGACCATTTCCTTGATGCCGGTATAGCGACCCATCGGCGTATCGACGACGAATCCATCGGGATCCGGGTAGAGGTGCTCATCATTTGAGCCGGCCGTCTTTGTCACGTAGTCGCGATCGAAGATGCCCAACTCGGCAAGCCAGAGAGCGGTGCGTACCAACGAAACCCTGACGCGGTAGCTTCCGCCCTCCTTCGCACGCCGGAGCAGTGCCGACAGGATGCCGCAGGTTGCGAGCCAACCCGCCGCGTAGTCGCAGGCCACAAAGATCGACGGATGTGCCGGCTTCTCGTCGCTGCCCTCGATGTTGTCGAGGCCCAACGCGAAAGTGGCCGTGATGTCGAAGCCGACGCGATTCGACCACGGCCCGGTTTCGCCGGCCCAGGTGATCTGGGTATCGATCAGACCGGGGCGCTCTTTGATCACTTCCTCCGACGTGATATGGAATCGGTCCCGCCATCCCGTACGGCGATTCGTGACCAATACGTCGGCGTTGGAAAGAAGTTCACCGAACTTCGCGTTGCCTTCTTTGTTACCCAGCTCGAGCACGGTGGAGCGCACTCCGACATGCGAGGTGTAGTGCCAGAGTGTGTGTTCGACATCGGATGGCCGCCACACGTTGAGCGAGTCGGCGCCATGCAGGGCCATTGCGCGACCGATCGAAGGGGCGGCGATGACGTGGCTTGACGAGAGTAGGCGGATACCGTCGAGCGGCGTCGTCGGGTTGGGCGTAAACGGTATTGGATCGCTTTCGCCTACTTTCTCGACGCTGACCAGCGGCATCAGCCCCAGGTTCTTTGTGAAGGCATCCATCTTCAGCACGTCTTTGATGTTGCGGGCGAGCGGCATGGGGACGCCGGCTTTCTCACCGGCTTCTTCAAGTTCTTCACCGTTCCACTCTTTCACCGCGTCGCGTAGCTCTTCATAGAAGCCACCCTTGGGTTTAAGGAGATCGAGTGCGCGCTGGCGCAAAGCGGGATAGGGCTCGGCGAGCATAATCCATTTGCCGTCCCCGGTGCGAACGATATCCGGCCCGCCGGAAAATGGGCTGAATGGGTCCGTGCGTCCGGGGAATCCATTGACCAGTTCCCACTTTCCTTCGAGGAACGGCGTGAGGCGCCGCAGAGCCTTACGCACATCGATGTGAATATCCTGTCCCTCGCCCGTACGTTCCTTCCATATCTTTGCGATCAGGATCGCCTTGGCCGCCAGCGAGATTGCGCTGATGGATCCGTAGGGCAAGCGGTCCGGTGTGATGGGATCAGCGCCGTAGTAGGTGACCTTGCCTCCGGAATCGGAAGCTGCTGCGCCTAAGCTTTGCAGCAAGGACTCAACGTGTGCAGGCACGTCTATCGTGTTGCGCTGTAACGGATTGTCGTAGTTGGTGATTATTCTTTTCGCCAGCTCGTCTGCTGCATTCACAGTCGTCCATCGCTCCTCTCCAGCCGCGAACGGTCCCGGTCTTCAAATCATCGGGAAAAGATCCTACGAGGTCGATGTCCTGCGAACCAACGATTGGCAGCCGTCGTTGTGTCAGACCACACCGGGCTGCAAGAAGTCCGCTTCGAGGTAGCCGGACTTAGAACGCCTCGCTGCCCGAGGGCCTCAGCACGAATCCGTGCTGGCCGCTTGTGGTGTCCAGGCATGCGACTAGGTGGTCAGCCCCCACCGCACAAGTCGCGTTCCGGTAGCTCACCTTCTGTCCCACATTCAATAGAGCTCCGAGCGTGAACGGGGCACCGCATTTGTCGCCCGTCCGGTTGATTGCGTATGCCGGCCCCGAAGCGGCCGGGCCTGCGGTACCGACCACGCAAGGATCTCCGTCGGGCATGTCTCCATGGCAACTGATGTCTTGCGAGTGCCATACCGCTACGGGCTCGCCGGCCTCGAAATAACACTGGACGTTGTACGGGGTGGAGAAATTCGCAAAACGCGGACCTCGACCGGGCTCCGCGAGATAGGCGTCGATGGGGGCGGGACTGAAGCTGTCCAGATTGGGGAAGCCAGGCGGCTGCGCGGCGGCGTGCTGCGGTGGCGTGGCGCACGACATGGACACCACAGCGGACATCACGGCCACTAGCCGCGCGGCCAAGCTGGCGACGGCATTCATTCGAATCCTCCTCGAACTCAGGGTGTGACGGTGACGGTGGTCGTATAGGTGTGCGGATCGTAGTGGTGGTCGCCGTAGGTGCTCACCCGCATCGAGACCACCTCCTTGCCGTTGATCTCTTGTATGTCGGTAATGGTCGGCCCGTAAACCTGCGGCAAGGTCTGCGGCGTCACGAGCGCAGTCGGCGCGGCGGTCAGCAGGCCTTGTGGGGTGCTCGCGGTGACGGCCTGGATCGGCAACGTGAGATGGTTGGGAGTCTCGGCCGCGCCGACCACCATGAATCCGCCCTTGGGCAATGCGACGATCTGGCTTTCACGGTTTCCGTTCATTGCGCCGGAGAACGTTCCCTGCTGCTGTAAAGTGTTGCCCCACAAGGGGTTCTGACCAATAGCGGCGGATTGCCACAGCGCGCGTTGTCCGTTCTGCGTGTTGCCGAGGATGACCATCCGCCCCGACTGCGCGTCGTACGCTCCGCTGGCCTGCGAAATGCCGTGCAGCGTATACAGAGCCGTCTCGGGATGGGCCAAATCCACGACGACCGTATCGGGAGATGTGTAGTTCGTGTTGGGGCTGCCGTCTGGGTTGTGATACGGCACGATGGCGTAGAACGCCAGTTGCTCGCCGTGTGGCCCGATGGCGGTCCCGGTGGGTAGGGGCCGCGAGTCCGGTGGAACCGGGAGAGGATTGTCCCCGTCATACACGCCAGGCACATGGATCTTCGGATACCCGTCTTTGCCGTCGCCGCCGAGCGCGATTCCCGTCCCGGGAATCGACACGTCTAGGTCGTCCTGTCTCCCGGTGTTTTGGCCCTCGATCTTGGGTGTCGTGGCCGGTCCGTCAATGCTCGGTCCGACATTCCGGGGAGCGGGCGTCTGGGGCTCGTGACCGTCGACACCCCATACCCGAGCCGGGTCATATCCGTCTTTGGCCAAATTTGACTGCGCTTGATCGAGCGAATTCGCATAGGTGTCGCGAATCGCGTGCATCTGCTGGAGTGCATCGCGGACGTCGTCGACGGCATCGGCCTTAGCGTCCCGGATCAACGCCTGCAGTGCGTCGCGGCTCTTCGCGTCAAGGTTGGGATCCTTCAGGTCCTCCATCGCCGCGCCGATGATTTTATCGAGCAGCCGCAACTGGGCTTCCAACGCGGCGATCTCTTGAGCTCCGGCCTTTTGCGCCTCGGCCAAGGCGGCGGCGATGTCTTCCAAATCGGCGGCGATCTTGGGCAACTGCAGCGACTGCGCACCAAGGGATTTCGTCACCCGCTGCACTTCGGCGGAGTCGTTGATCGGGTGGTCGCCATTCTGGTGATTCCAGGCCGCGTCGAAGCGGGTACGGGCCTGCTCGAATGCGTGGTTTGCCTCGGCGGTGCAGCGGCCCGCTTGATGAAACGCCTCGGCCAGCTGAGAAATCTCGAACGGCCTACCGGCCTGCAGGCTCCGGTTGATCGCCCACGGATCACCGCCCGCCTTGGCGATCAGCTCAGCGACGTCGAGATACTGCAGCCGCATCGCATCCCCAAAGTGCTCTGCGACCGCTGGTCAGGCCCGTCCGCTGCGCACTCATCGGGGCAGTGAGCCCCTGGATGCCGCAAACCGGTATCGACCGCCATCGCAACTTCTTCCCCAACCTCACACAAGACTACCGCCACGTTCGATTGAAAGTACTCCTGAGCTGGCGTTATACGCCAACCTCGACGGCAACAACGACAAGGCCATCGCGGAAGGCACGGACGCCTCTGCCCACGCCATCGACGTCACCGGCGGCTCGCTCATCGCCGACGGCGCGGGCACCGCTGTCACCGCGTTCGACGACCCGGCGGCGTCTCGGTCACGGCCACCGGTACGGGCTCTGAGGCCGGCATTTCCGGTCCAGCAACAGCACCGCCGTCTCCAAAGGTGACCCGGATCCCACCCAGACGATGACCACCGACGCCTACGTTGACGATTCCACCAACAGCCACGCCATCGCCGAAGGCCCTCGCTCCCAGGCCGAAATTTGGTTCAGCAACGGCGTGACGGTCGACGCCGTCAACGGGGAGTCGAAGATCGTAGGGCTGCAAGAACATGGCGGTCCCGGCGGCCGAGGCGGCGCCCGTCACCGAAGCGCACTTGGCGCCCGTCGCTGAGCCGCACTTGGCGCCCTTGACGCCGCTGCCGTAGTTCGGGGACGGCTGGGTGGTGGGGACAGTCGCCGCACCACCCAGCCCGCCTTCGGATCGTCCGCCTTGAGACCTTCCTGAATTGCGTTATTGGGTGCCCTCGGTGGGATTCGGCGCCATACCGCTTGATCCGCCCGTGATCACCGCCACCTTGCCGTCAAGCTTTCCCACGATTGGTCACAACCGACCGGTGCGCGCGATTACCTGGCTGGCGAAGTCAAGCATCCGGTCAAGGCTGGGGAATGCTGCGAAGGCATCCACGAACGCCTCATCAATACCGGACCCGGCGAAGCGCTCGAGCTTGCCGGCAAGCGAGTCAACGGACGTGCCCGGTTCGAGGTTGATCCGCATGGCCGTCTTCAGCGCGTCAGGATCGCGGCCGGCGTCCTGCGCCGCACCGCGCGCAATCGACCACAAGTGGTCGGTGACCTCGTCCTGCAGCTCCTCGACCCCGAGCCAGCCGGTGCCGCTGCGGCCGACCCGGCGCATCGCGGCCTCGCTGGCACCGCCGATCCAGATGGGCGGACCGCCAGCCTGGACCGGGCGCAGGTCCGCATGGACCGGCGGCAGCGAGAAGAACTCGCTGTCCCAGGACACCGGGGTGGTCGTCCACCACTCGTGCAGGAACGCCAGCAGGTCATCGAGCATCTGCCCGCGCCGGCGCCAGTCCGCGCCGCGGGCGATGTCGTGTTCGTCCTTCATCCACCCGATTCCCACGCCAACGTCAAGGCGGCCGTCGCTGAGCACGTCGAGCGTGGTCAGCAGCCGGGCCAGGTGCGGCGGCTCGTAGTAGAACGTGCTGAGCGTGCTGGCGTTCAGCCGCACCCGGTTGGTCGCCGTCGCGGCGACCGTCCACAGCAGCACCGGATCGAGGTAACGGGTCATCTGCGGCGGGTACGGCTGCTCTTTGCCCGGATAGGTGCTGTGCATATCAACCGGCGTGACCAGTCGATCGCCGACCCACAGCGTGTCGTAGCCAAGGTCCTCGAGTCCGCGGCAGAACGCGCTCAGACCAGCGGCGCTGCTGACAGCGGACCCGACTATGGGAATTGCGAAACCAAGCTTCATCGCGAGAATCCTCTCCAGGCAGACGATCGTCGGCCGACACTGATATCTGACATAGCGAATCATTTCGGTGATCCATCAACCATTATTTGGGCGCACGGCGCCCCTGTTCGTTGACTGCTTGGACCGGCGGCGGTGCGGCTCAGCCGGGAACGGTGGCGCCGAGGGCGAAGTCGTAGTTCCCCACCCCGTGGCGGGCGAGGCCCATCATGACCAGGCCCGTTCCTTCCAGCCAGTGCGCCATGTTCAAGCCGCCGATGTCCAGCGGGCGCAGCCCGAGGCTCTCGATGAACTCCGCCACGCCCGCCTTGGCGCGCGCATCGTCGCCGGCGATGAAGACGTCGAGCGGCCGGCCCTGGGCCAGGACAACACCGAAGATGGTGTTGAATGCCTTCACCACGCTGGCGCTTGCCGGGGCCGCCTTGGCAACATCTTGCGCGATCGAGGTGCCATCGGGGATGGCCAGCCCGTCGGCCGCGGAATTGAAGGGGTTGCTGATGTCGACGATGACCTTGCCCGCGAGGGCGTCTCCGTACTGGGCGACGACCGGAACGACATTGGCGTACAACAGGGCCACGATGACGATGTCCCCGGCCGGGACGGCGCCGAACTCTCCCGTCGTGGCGCTGCCGCCGAGAGCCTTCGCCAGGTCAGCGGCCTTGGACTGATCGCGGCCGATGACCTCGACGGTGTTGCCGCCCGCTACCGCCAGCGCGCCGATGGCGCGGGCCATGTTCCCGGTGCCGATGATGCTGATGCTGCTCATGGAATGTCCTCTCTTGAATGACGATCGAAAAGGTTGACTCCTCCACCTTAAAGCAGTGTTTGTTGATGCGTCAACCAATCGGGTAGCATGGAGGCTGATGGAACCGAACTGGCTGAGCCCTCGTGAAGACCGCGCCTGGCGGGCCTTCCAGCACGCGCATCATCAGCTCGGCGTGCACCTGAACCGGGGCCTGCAGGAATCGGGCCTGTCCGGGGCCGACTACGAGGTCCTGGCGGTACTCTCGGGTCACGACGGGGACCGCATGCCCGCCCGCGACCTGTGCAACACACTGGGCTGGGAGAAGAGCCGTGTCTCCCACCAGGTGCGGCGCATGCAGAAGGACGGGCTGATCGGCCGCGAGCCCAACCCCGACGACGCCCGCAGCACCATGGTCTGCCTGCTGCCGGCTGGCCGCGCCGCCATCGAGAAGGCGGCGCCCGGGCACGTGGAGGACGTCCGCCGGAACTTCATCGACCTGCTCACCCCGGCTGAGCTCGACATGCTCGCCGCCCTCAACGAACGAGTCCTGCGCCACCTGGCCAAAGACGACGACTCCCCCGCCGAAGACGAGCCCTCATAGCCTTCATCAGCCGTGAGCATTTCAGCCCCCCGCATCCCAGTCTTCGGTAGGGATCGCGGGTGCTTTCGACATGGCTGCTCAAACCACTGCGGACGCTCTGCGGACGATCCAGGAACTAAGAGCGGTCAGGTCCGACTGAAAGCCTTCCTGGCCTGGTGATACGTAGTGCCCTCGGTGGGATTCGAACCCACACTGGACGGGTTTTCAGTCCGTCGTCAAGTCCTACATCAAGGTGACGGCTGGCATTGCTGGATGTAGCAAAAAGTGATCTGAAGTGCTTAAACAGCCGCAGTTGTCAATGCTTGTGATAGCCAGACATAGGCTCGAATTGCCGGGTCTCTGCCTCTATTGCGGTATCCACTGCGGTATCTGCACCGTCATGCCGTCTAAGCGGCCCGTAGAGCCACGATCTCGACTCGCGCCATGTAATTGGACGCCGGGTGACTTGTGTGCCCCGTTAGGCTGCCGAGCGTCACCGCATGCGCGATTAGGAGACCATCGACTCCGAGCTTCGGCTGCTGGCGGCTCTTCGCCGTGCGGCTCGGGAGCGCGGCGGGTGCTGCCCTCGATAGCCGTGGTGGACGAACTGCTGAACGAACGCCGCGGGCTGACCGACCAGGCGCTACGCGGCGAGGTCGACCACTGAGGTGCGCCCTCCGCTGTGGTCGCGTTGCCTACCGCGGGTATCTGGTGAAGTGTCCGCTCCGTTCAATGAGGGGGTCGTTAGCCATGGTGGCGAATTGATCCCAAACGGCGAGCACGTCCTTCGCGACCTTCTCCAACGCTTCTTGGTCCACCTCGATAGGTTGAAACCGGTCCTCCGTGAAGTGCATGGCGTGGGTAGTCGCATCGATCCAGTGGCCTTTAAGCAAGGGGCTGTTCACCGGCTTCCACGCCGGTTTTATCTGCCCTGTGTAGACAGCGTTCTTGCGGCGCTTGATGCCCTGTACGCCTAGAAACTCGATGAGACTTCTGACGTTGGCATAGAACCCCTCAATGGCTGCATACTGCACTGCCCTCGGCACCCCAAGGGCGAAGCAATCCTTCGGCAGGCCCTCCACCATGGCAGCTGTGTGAGTGGCCAAAATCTTGATTACATCCTGTGGCGGGGAACTCACGTATCCATCTAATTCTGTCGGCGACTTTCACGACGAGTGAACTGGCGAAAGCTTCCCGCCATTATGGGCGCTGGCCTCTTCGTCCCGAACGCTGATTCGATGTACCAGGACTGGTCGGCCAGTGCCATTGAGCTGCACCGATGTGATCGTCAGTGGTGTCGAGTGCCCCGTCGTATTGATCAGTCGGCTGCCTCCTTGCTTCCAGCAGACCTTCTGATCCGTAGGCTGATCCGGCCCGTTTGCTGGGGTCTGTCAGCGTCCATGGAATGCTGCAGCTGGGACGCACAAATCGGCCGCGACCTGCAGTGTCTGTCCAAAAGAAATTCCTCGCAGTCCGAGGCCGTCCGTGGGCTTTGTAGAGCGAGTTTTCAATGAGTGACATCGTCGTGACACCCGAGGCGCGGACTACTTGGTTGTTGCGGCCGTCGACGAAATGCGTCTTCGATGTGGCGGGAGCTTCGACCACCCTGAGCCGACGCTCCACTTCCACCCTGCGGTGCCACTCGCCACCCACACGCCGTTGATCGGACTGGGTAGTCGAGGATCTATCGCCGGCGTTCGGCCCCTTCCCGTTCGCCGCCTCGGCTAAATCCCGGTCCGGGATCCGCGGTCAGGTGAAGATCGTGCCGCGGTTGAGGGCAGCTCCCGGTTGAGTCGTTCAGTCGAGCGTAGACACTGGCCACAGCGCTGTAGCGGCGTTCCACGTCGGCGCGGTCGGATTCTTCGGACACCGACTCGAGGTTGGCGCGCTGGATCATCGCCGCTTGGTCCATCAGTACCCGGGCCTGGTCGGCGTCGGTGGTCTGCTCCATGATCGCGGTGAGCGCGTCGAGTTGGCGCATCAGCAACGCGGGCATGCCGGTGCTGGCCTGGCGGATCTTGTTGAATGACCGCTGCACCAAATTTTCGTAGCTGACCTGCTCGCCGATGACGCGGATGGTGCCGGCGTGGTCGCGGTGCACCTGCGCCGGGGCCCACACCCGCGCGAGCTTGCACAAGGAGTTGCCGAGCCAGTCCACGCACGTCAGCGCCGTGAATGTGTCGTTGACCGCCGGGGAGAGTGCCCGGATGGCGATCTCAACGAGTTGGTCGATGCCGAAGGCCGGGTCCTGGGCGAGGGTGCGGACCGGCCCGGTAATCTGTGCGCGTTTCAGGCAGCGGGCGACGCGGTCGGCGGCCTCGGGCGGCCACACGGCGGCCAGTTCGCGGCCCTCCACCAGGAAATGTCCCGGGCGGTAGGGCACGTGCACCACCGCATCGGCCGCCGACGCGGCGCGGATCAACTTGTCGTAGCGGATGGCCTGCAGGTAGCCCCCTTTCGGGTTGCGGATCATCGCACCCGAAGACTCGATGGTGTCGATCAGCGCGGCAAGCTCATCAGTGTCATGTTGCCGATCCCCGGTGGACCTGGCGATGTCGGGCTTTGACACTTCGACGAAGTGCGTTAAATCGTGGGCGACACTGGCGATCACGAAGGGAAGCTGGATCTGGATGGCGATGTGGTGGAGGAAGTAGATGAGCACGGCCAGATCGACGAGCAGCAGCAAGAACACGAAATTGACCGACAGGTGCGGCACAAACACGCCATGCTCTGCGGGGCCGATCGACACCAGCACCAGGACGCAGTACACGGCGGTCGCCACCAACGTGCCCAGCGTCAGCTGAGTACCGCGATCGCGGATGAAGTTGCGCAGCATCCGGGGCCCGAACTGGGTCGATGCCAGCGTCAATGTGACGATCGTGACCGAGAAGTTGATCCCGATCACCGTCAAGATCGCTGCGGCGACCGCGAGCAGAATTCCCCGTGCCGTGTCTGCGCTGCCGGATTCCACCCACGCCGGCAGGCTGAGGGTGCCATGGTAGACGGCACGATCTACCTCCAAAGTGGCCCAAAAAAGGGCCATCGCTGCGAGCACCTCCAGGGTCGGCACGAGCCAGAAGTTGGTCCGCAGCGCTTCGCGCCGCCACTGCGACAGCGACAGCCCCGAAAGCGACGGCATAATGCCAGGCTAGAGCAGGCATTCAGCCGGCGCGAGTCGGTTGACCGGAGAAAGCGTCGCGCACAATCTGGGGCAGCCTGCGCCGCTTCTGCCTTGCCGTGGTCGGCTCAGCGCCCGATGGAGGGCTACTCCTTATGCCGCGGTGGTGGAGGAGATGGGCACCTTCGTCTGCGCGCAGATGGACCAAGGCGCGGACCCCGTCGCGGTGGCCAAGCAGATGTATGCGACTACGCCCGCGAACTTCTCGCAAGATGCGACGGACCAATTCGTCGCCATCGCGATCCGGGACCTATGCCCGCAGCACATCGCCCAGGTCGAGCGTGATGCGCAGCAGGGCAACTGAGTGACCTGGAAGCTAATGGGAGCGGTCCACGTTAGACGAAAGTCCGCCAAAAGCGCGCTGCAAGGCCCAGAAAAAGACGAACCGAAAAAAGATCAGGCCAGAAACTGCCCAATCAAAACGACATGGAACCCGTCCGAGAAACAGGCAGTTAGTCCCCGTCGTCACTCTTCTCCGCCAACACGCGGTAGACGGTGGCGCGACTGACACCGAGGGTGGCGGCAATGGTGCCGGCCGCTTCGCCGGCAGCGTGCATCCGCTGTGCGAGAGCCGCTTTGGACTTGTCGAGTGCCTTCGGTCGACCGATTGCCTGGCCACGGGCCCGCCGCGCTTCTCGTGCCGCTGCCCGCCGCTCGCGGCCCAACTCCAACCCGAGCTCAGCCAGGCTCGCCAGGACGCCCGCGACCATTCGCCCCGTTGCGTTCGACGTGTCGATGCCTTCCCGAAGAGAACGGAGGACGATACCGCGCTCGCCAAGCTCCCGAATCGTCGTCATGACCTCGGCGGCTTTCCGGCCCAAACGGTCGATGCCGACCACCACGATCGCGTCCCCAGGCCGGGCGTAATCCAGGAGCGCCCGGAGGCCAGGTCGTTGTTCGCGGGTTGACATCCCCGACAGCTTGTCGCTGTAGATGCGCTCTGGGTCCACGCCGGCTGCCGTAAGAGCATCGACCTGTTGATCGAGGGATTGGTGCCCGGTGGAGACGCGGGCGTATCCGATTTGAACCTCTGTGGGAACGGCCGTCGTGGTCATGCTTCAAGTTTGTCTCAAAAGTCTCACAAATACAAGCATTGCGGCACTAATTTTGAGGCAACTTTTGCGACAGAGCGACGTGGGCTTTCCTCGCTGCCAAGGGTATCCATACACCCGTCTCATTACTTTAGTTCTGAGATCAAGCTCGATGGCGGCGTTCGCCGGTCTACAGATCGCTGTGTCTCCGAAGTGGATCCGCAGACCGATCATCCGACCGATTCGGTGAGGGCGTGGGATACCGGCTTGGGCCGCGGTTGCGGTCTCCATGGGATGTGCCAGGCGGGTCCGCAATTCGAAACGGGCACAAGATTGCATCACTTCGGCTACGGCGCGGCGAATCTTTGTTCGACCGGAGGCGGGTTACCGTGTCGCCGTGCAACATCGCCGCAGCTGCGGGTCGTTACCGAGGGCTTCCCGGCGTGATGTGCTGAAATACGCTGCGGCTGCGCCAGTTGTCGTCGGTTTCGGGATCGCCGCGGACGTTCTCGTTGGCCCGGCGCGCGCACCCGCGGACCCCAACTTATCGGCAGCGGCGATGGCGCCTGGCCAGCCGGTCAACATCATCAGCCGCGCCGGGTGGGGTGCCGATGAGTCGATTCGGCGCGGAGGACCGCTCTGCGACAACGGAATCAGGGCTGGGATCGTGCACCATTCTGCGACCGGTAACGGCTACGCGCCGACAGATTCGGCGGCCATCGTGCGCTCGATCTATGAGTGCCACACGTTGACACACGGCTGGGGGGACATCGGCTACAACGCGTTGGTTGACAAGTACGGCCAGGTCTTCGAGGGCAGGTTCGGCGGCATCACGAATCCGGTCGAGGGCGTCCACACCGGCGGATTCAACACCAACACCTGGGCGGTGTGCATGATCGGCGATTTCAGCCAGGCGCCCCCTCCGCCCGAGCAGTTGGGGGCGGTCGGCCGGCTGCTGGGATGGCGGCTCGCGATGGACACGGTCAATCCCAAGGGCACCGTCGCGCTGACTTCCGCCGGCGGCCCCAACACGCGTTTCCCGCGAGGTGCCACCCCAACTTTGCCGAGTATCTTCGCCCATCGCGACGTCGGCGACACCGCCTGTCCGGGCAATGTCGCGTACGCCTTTATGGAGCGGATCCGCGATATCGCCGCTCGGTTTAAGCATGTGCCCAACGCACAGGATTTGGCGGAGCCGCTGCAGGGGGGAGCGATCTACGCCCGCTGGCAGGCGATGGGCGGCGTGGCAGGCAATCTCGGCGCACCCACGTCACCCGAAGCACCCACTGGTGATTCGATCCGCTACGTCGTCTTCGCCAATGGTGCGATCTATTGGTCACCGGCCACCGGCGCTCAGCCGCTCACCGGCAGGATCTACGAGGCCTGGGCCATGCTGGGCTACGAGCGCGGCCAGCTGGGCCTGCCGACCAGCGCCGAGATTCAGGAGCCGGAATGGATTGTGCAGAACTTCCAGCACGGCACCCTGAACTTCAACCGGCAAACCTCAACCGTCATGACTGTGATAGACAGGGTAGCCACCGTGGTACCACCGCCACCCCTGGGCGGACCGCCTGTGCAGCTTGAACGGTTCTCAGCAGCACGCAATCCCGTCGTCTAGTGACCCCCTAGTCCCAGTGTCAGGAGAAAGTCACCCGGACGCCCGAACGTGCACCAACGTGCCCGCCGGTCGTATCGTCGCCGCACTTCCGCAGGCCTGCTCGTCAAGGTCCCCGTCTGTCTGAACACTTGAGCGCTCGGGCTTGTGGAGTGTGCGTGTGAATGCCCAGATTTTGCGGCGGCATTCGAGAAACTGAGAATGTTAGTTCTGAGACATCGCCGGAGGTGTACCGCCGCGTGTGGCAATGGTTGCGGCGGCGGAGGCAGTCGCGTGACCGACGCCGTCGCCAGAGCCCCGACCTGTCGGTCCTCAAGCGCACCATCAAGCAATGAGCATGCTGAGACTGTTGATCGTCATCTTGGCAGCCGCAATCGTCGAGAAGTTTTGGTGGCAGGTCCTGGCCGTGATCGCGGCCGGGGCTGTTGGCTTCGCGGTGTGCTGACGGCCTTGCGATCAGGGAGGACACGGACGGCGACCGACTGCTGTTCCCTGGCCGTGACGGTGACTACCTGACGAGCTTCGAGTACCGGCGCGCGTTCGACCAGGCCGCCAAGGAGATCGGCATGCCGGGCCTCGTCCCGCATGAATTGCGTCACACTTGTGCATCATTGGCGATAGCGGCAGGGGCCAATGTTCTGGCCGTACAGCGCCTTCTGGGCAACGAGACAGCCTCGATGACTCTTGACCTCTACGGGCACCTGTTTTCAGACGACCTGACCAACGTGGCGAAGTCGCTCGACAAAGCGGCTAAGGCTGCGCTCGCGCATTCGGGGTGAACTGCGGTACTACTGCGGTACTGAAAACCGATTCTGCAGATGTTTCTCCTGTTCACCTGGTGCCCTCGGTGGGATTCGAACCCACACTGGACGGGTTTTGAGTCCGTTTCCTCTGCCAGTTGGGATACGAGGGCTCTTGAGGCAGGGAGTTCGGCCTCTCACCTTAAAGCAGCCTCCCACCATAGAGGATCGGTGTGGTCACCGGTTCTCACCGCCCCCGACGTCGCTGGTCGTCGCCGCCCACGACACAATGTCCGTCATGACAGGCCGCACGCCCGACACCAACCCCGCTGTGCCGCGCCGGGTCCTGATCGCGGAAGATGAAGCGCTCATCCGACTGGACCTGGCCGAGATGCTGCGAGAGGAGGGTTACGAAATCGTCGGCGAGGCCGGCGACGGTCAGGAGGCCGTTGAGCTCGCGGAGCGCCATAAGCCCGATCTGGTGATCATGGACGTGAAGATGCCGCGACGCGACGGAATCGACGCGGCGTCGGAGATCGCCAGCAAACACATCGCGCCGATCGTCGTGCTGACCGCATTCAGCCAGCGCGACCTGGTCGAACGGGCACGCGATGCCGGGGCGATGGCTTATCTGGTCAAGCCCTTCACCGCCAGCGACCTGGTCCCCGCGATCGAATTGGCCGTCAGCCGGTTCGCCGAGATCACCGCGCTGGAAAGCGAAGTGGCGACGTTGTCGGAGCGGCTAGAGACCCGCAAGATCGTGGAGCGTGCCAAAGGCTTGCTGCAGGTGAAGCAGGGGATGACGGAGCCCGAGGCGTTCAAGTGGATCCAGCGTGCCGCCATGGACCGGCGGACCACCATGAAGCGGGTCGCCGAAGTGGTCCTGGAAACCCTTGGGGACGAAGCCGCAGAGGAGTCGGGTTAGCCCCCGGATAGCCTGAGTGGTGTCGACTGTGCGCTAGCGGCGTCGAGTGTGCGCTCAGGGCAACGGATTCGGCGTTTCGCCGCCGTGGTCGCACACTCGCCGCCGTGGTCGCACACTCACCGCCGTGGTCGCACACTCGCCGCCGTGGTCGCACACCGGGCGCGGCGCTTGGCCTCTTAGCGGGCCACGATCACCGACGAGCCATGGCCAAACAGGCCCTGATTGGCGGTGACGCCGACCCTGGCATTGTCCACCTGCCGGCCGGTGGCCTGACCGCGCAGCTGCCATGTCAGCTCGCAGACCTGAGCGATCGCCTGGGCGGGAATGGCCTCACCGAAGCACGCCAGCCCGCCCGACGGGTTGACCGGGATTTTCCCGCCGATCGTGGTCGCACCGCTGCGCAGCAGCGCCTCGGCTTCACCCTTGGCGCACAGGCTCAGGTGCTCGTACCAGTCGAGTTCCAAAGCGGTGGATAGGTCGTAGACCTCGGCCACGCTGACGTCCTCCGGCCCGATGCCCGCTTCGGCGTAGGCCGCGTCGAGGATCTGATCCTTGAACGCCCGCTCCGGTGCGGGTACAGCAGCGGTGGAATCCGTGGCAATATCAGGTAATTCGGGTAAGTGCTGCGGATAGCGCGGGGTGACCGTGCTGACCGCACGTACCGACGGCACCCCATCCAGCGAGCCGAGGTGTTGGCGGGCGAACTTCGCGCTGGCCACGATCAAGGCCGCCGCGCCGTCGGAGGTGGCGCAGATGTCCAGCAGCCGCAGTGGATCGGCCACCACCGGGCTGGCCAGCACGTCCTCGACCGAGTTCTCCTTGCGGAAGCGGGCGTTCGGATTCTGCAGGCCGTGCCGGGAGTTCTTGACCTTCACCTGGGCGAAGTCCGCAAGCGTGGCGCCGTAGAGGTCCATCCGCCGCCGCGCGAGCAGCGCGAAGTACACCGGGTTGGTGGCCCCGATGAGGTGGAACCGCTGCCAGTCGGGGTCGTTTTTCCGCTCGCCCCCAACGGGTGCGAAGAATCCCTTCGGCGTGGTGTCGGCGCCGATCACCAACGCCACGTCGCAGAACCCGGCCAGGATCTGCGCCCGGGCGCTCTGCAGGGCCTGCGAACCGCTGGCGCATGCGGCGTAGCTCGAGCTGACCGGCACACCGTTCCAGCCGAGCTTCTGCGCGAACGTGGCGCCGGCGACGAATCCCGGGTACCCGTTGCGAATGGTGTCCGCGCCGGCCACCAGCTGAACCTGGCGCCAGTCCAGGCCCGCCTCGGCCAGCGCGGCCCGGGCCGCGACCACCCCGTATTCGGTGAAGTCGTTGCCCCATTTGCCCCAGGGGTGCATTCCGGCGCCCAGGATGTACAGCGGCTCGGGCGCGGTCATGCGATCCTCCAGGCGTGCACGATCCGCTCGACACCGTCGTCGTCGGTGAACAGCGGCATGGTGGTCAGCTCCATCGCCATGCCGATCTTGAGGTCGGCGGCCAGCGTGCCCTCGACCACCTTGCCCAGGACGATCAGTCCCTCCTCGGCCAGTTCCACCGCGGCGACGGCGAACGGCTCAAAGGGGTCCGGGGAGGGGTAGGGCGGCGGAGGCGCGTACCGGTTTTCGGTGTAGCTCCACAGCGTTCCCCGCGTCGACAGCGCGACGGACTCTAGTGAGTCGCTGGCGCAGGCCGGATTGGGGCAATTGTTCTTCCGGGGCGGGAACACGTAGGTGCCGCACTCGGGGCACTTGCCGCCGATCAGGTGCGGACTTCCCGTGACATTGGTGGCGAACCAACCCTCGATCGCCGGTTCTTGACGGATGACCTCTGGCACTTGGTCAGACTACCCAGCCCGAGCACAAAACTGAAACGTGTTGCAGTTCTGCCGGGGCGTGTGACTCGTCGTACCGGGTGCCTAGAGTGTGAGCCGTGAGTACCGGCAGCCAGGAGCAGACCAAGCCGACGCTGATGCTGCTGGACGGCAATTCGCTGGCGTTCCGGGCCTTCTACGCGCTGCCAGCGGAGAACTTCAAGACGCGCGGTGGGCTGACCACCAACGCGGTCTACGGCTTCACCGCCATGCTGATCAACCTGCTGCGTGACGAGGCCCCGACGCACATTGCCGCGGCGTTCGACGTCTCGCGGCAGACCTTCCGCTCCGAGCGGTACCCGGAGTACAAGGCCAACCGTTCGTCGACCCCCGACGAATTCCACGGCCAGATCGACATCACGAAGGAAGTGCTGAACGCGCTGGGAATCACGGTGCTCGCCGAGGCGGGATTCGAAGCCGACGACATCATCGCGACGCTGGCCACGCAGGCCGAAAACGAGGGCTACCGCGTGCTGGTGGTCACCGGAGACCGTGACTCGCTGCAGCTGGTCAGCGACGACGTGACGGTGCTCTATCCGATCAAAGGCGTCAGCGAGCTCACCCGTTTCACCCCCGACGCCGTCGTGGAGAAGTACGGGCTGACCCCGACCCAATACCCCGACTTCGCCGCGCTGCGCGGCGATCCCAGCGACAACCTGCCCGGCATCCCGGGGGTGGGCGAGAAAACCGCCTCCAAGTGGATCAGCGAGTACGGCTCGCTGCAGGCGTTGGTAGACAACATCGACTCGGTGCGCGGTAAGGTGGGCGACGCGTTGCGGGCCCATGTGGCCAGCGTGGTGCTCAACCGGGAGCTCACCGATCTCGTCAAAGACGTGCCGCTGGCGCAAACCCCGGACACGTTGCGGCTGCTGCCGTGGGATCGCGACCACATTCACCGGCTCTTCGACGACCTGGAGTTCCGGGTGTTGCGCGACCGGCTGTTCGACACCCTGGCCACCGTCGAGCCCGAGGTCGATGAGGGGTTCGACGTGCGCGGCGGCGCGCTTCAGGCCGGTGAGCTCGCCGTGTGGTTGACCGAGCACAGCTCGGGCAAGCGGTTCGGCCTGGCCGTCGTCGGCACCCACCTGGCTTACGACGCCGACGCCACCGCGCTGGCCATCGTGTCCGCCGACGGCGAAGGCCGCTACCTCGACACCACCGCGCTGGATCCCGAAGACGAGGCGGCGCTGGCGTCCTGGCTGGCCGACCCCGGTCCGCCCAAGGCGCTGCACGAAGCCAAGCTGGCGATGCACGACCTCGCCGGGCGGGGCTGGGCGCTGGCCGGCGTCACCTCCGATACCGCGCTGGCGGCATACCTGGTGCGTCCCGGGCAGCGCAGCTTCTCCCTCGACGACCTGTCACTGCGCTACCTTCGCCGGGAGCTACGCGCGGAAAATGCTGAACAGCAACAGCTTTCGCTACTCGACGATCCCGAGGGGACCGACGACCAGGCGGTGCAGACGCTGATCCTGCGTGCCGTGGCGGTGCTGGATCTGGCCGACGCGCTCGACGAGGAACTGGCCCGCATCAACTCCACGTCGCTGCTGGGCGGCATGGAGCTGCCCGTGCAGCGGGTGCTGGCGGGGATGGAGCACGCCGGCATCGCGGTCGACCTGGCGCAACTGACCGAGCTGCAAAGCGATTTCGCCCACCAGATCCGCGACGCGGCCGAAGCGGCCTACGCGGTGATCGGCAAGCAGATCAACCTGGGCTCACCCAAGCAGCTGCAGACGGTGCTGTTCGACGAACTCGGAATGCCGAAGACCAAGCGCACCAAAACCGGCTACACCACCGACGCAGATGCCCTGCAATCGCTCTTCGACAAGACCGGACATCCGTTTCTGCAGCACCTGCTCGCCCACCGCGACGTCACCCGGCTGAAGGTCACCGTCGACGGGTTGCTCAACGCGGTCGCCTCCGACGGCCGGATCCACACCACGTTCAACCAGACGATCGCGGCGACCGGCAGGTTGTCGTCGACCGAACCCAACCTGCAGAACATCCCGATCCGCACCGACGCCGGACGGCAGATCCGGGATGCGTTCGTGGTCGGCGACGGCTACAGCGAGCTGATGACCGCCGATTACAGCCAGATCGAGATGCGGATCATGGCCCACCTGTCCAGGGACGAGGGCCTGATCGAAGCCTTCAACACGGGGGAGGACCTGCACTCGTTCGTCGCGTCGCGTGCGTTCGGGGTGCCGATCGAGGAAGTCACCGGCGAGTTGCGCCGCCGGGTCAAGGCCATGTCGTACGGGCTGGCCTACGGGTTGAGCGCCTACGGGTTGGCGGCCCAGCTCAAGATCTCGACGGAGGAGGCGAAAGTCCAGATGGACCAATACTTCGCCCGATTCGGCGGGGTGCGTGACTACCTGATGGACGTCGTCGAACAGGCCCGCAAGGACGGCTACACGTCGACGGTGTTGGGTCGCCGGCGCTACCTGCCCGAGCTGGACAGCAGCAATCGCCAGGTTCGGGAGGCCGCCGAGCGGGCGGCCCTCAACGCGCCGATCCAGGGCAGCGCGGCCGACATCATCAAGGTGGCGATGATCGAGGTCGACACGGCGATCAAGGCGGCCGGGCTGGAGTCGAGGATGTTGCTGCAGGTCCACGACGAGCTGCTGTTCGAAATCGCCCCCGGTGAGCGAGAGCAGGTCGAGGCGCTGGCACGCGACAAGATGGGCGGCGCGTATCCGCTGGATGTTCCGTTGGAGGTTTCGGTGGGCTACGGTCGCAGCTGGGACAGCGCGGCGCACTAGTCGCCGGGCTGGGGCACCGCCCGCATGCGCGGAAATGTCACGGCAATGAATCGGCGCGAAATTCGCGCCGATGTTACATTCGCGGCGGGCCTAAGCTGGGCGTGCCGCACGTGGCGCGCCCGGCAAGTTTGTCCAGCGTGTGCCACGTCGAGTAACCTCGACAGATAAATCCCAATTTTGTCCCTACGACCCAACCTGTCCGGAGCACCCCAACAATATGCCGAGTCCCGCCGTCACCTCGCCGCAAGTAGCCGTCAACGACATAGGCTCCAGCGAGGACTTTCTCGCCGCAATAGACAAAACGATCAAGTACTTCAACGATGGCGACATCGTCGAAGGCACGATCGTCAAAGTGGACCGGGACGAGGTGCTCCTCGACATCGGCTACAAGACCGAGGGGGTCATCCCCGCCCGCGAGCTCTCCATCAAGCACGATGTCGACCCCAACGAGGTCGTTTCCGTCGGTGATGAGGTCGAGGCCCTGGTTCTCACCAAGGAGGACAAAGAGGGCCGTCTGATCCTGTCCAAGAAGCGCGCGCAGTACGAGCGCGCCTGGGGCACCATCGAGGCGCTCAAGGAGAAGGACGAGGCCGTCAAGGGCACCGTCATCGAGGTCGTCAAGGGCGGCCTGATCCTCGACATCGGGTTGCGCGGCTTCCTGCCCGCCTCGCTGGTGGAGATGCGCCGCGTCCGCGATCTGCAGCCGTACATCGGCAAGGAGATCGAGGCCAAGATCATCGAGCTGGACAAGAACCGCAACAACGTGGTGCTGAGCCGCCGCGCCTGGCTGGAGCAGACCCAGTCCGAGGTGCGCAGCGAGTTCCTCAACCAGCTGCAAAAAGGCACCATCCGCAAGGGTGTGGTCTCGTCCATCGTCAACTTCGGCGCTTTCGTCGACCTCGGCGGTGTGGACGGTCTGGTGCACGTCTCCGAGCTGTCCTGGAAGCACATCGACCATCCCTCCGAGGTCGTCCAGGTGGGCGACGAGGTCACCGTCGAGGTGCTCGACGTCGACATGGACCGCGAGCGAGTTTCGCTGTCGCTCAAGGCCACCCAGGAAGACCCGTGGCGGCACTTCGCCCGCACGCACGCCATCGGCCAGATCGTGCCGGGCAAGGTCACCAAGCTGGTTCCGTTCGGCGCGTTCGTCCGCGTCGAGGAGGGCATCGAAGGCCTGGTGCACATCTCCGAGCTGGCCGAGCGCCACGTCGAGGTGCCCGACCAGGTGGTTGCCGTCGGTGACGACGCGCTGGTCAAGGTCATCGACATCGACCTGGAGCGCCGCCGAATTTCGTTGTCGCTCAAGCAGGCCAACGAGGACTACACCGACGAATTCGACCCCGCCAAGTACGGCATGGCCGACAGCTACGACGAGCAGGGCAACTACATCTTCCCCGAAGGCTTCGACGCCGAGACCAACGAATGGCTCGAAGGATTCGACACCCAGCGCGCCGAATGGGAAGCCCGCTACGCCGAGGCCGAGCGCCAGCACAAGATGCACACCGCGCAGATGGAGAAGTTCGCCGCGGCCGAGGCTGCGTCGCACGCCGACAACGAGCCGACGCAGGGTAACGGCGCCCCCGCGGAGAAGGCCGTGGGTGGATCGCTGGCCAGCGACGCCCAATTGGCGGCCCTGCGGGAAAAGCTCGCCGGCAACGCATAGCCTTTTTCGGACCGCACTCACGCAATGCTGCGCATCGGGTTGACCGGCGGCATCGGCGCCGGGAAATCAGCGCTGTCCGCCACGTTCGCGCGACGCGGTGCGATCATCGTCGACGGGGATGTCATTTCCCGCGAGGTGGTCCAGCCGGGCACCGAAGGACTGGCGTCGCTCGTCGAGGCGTTCGGTGACGACATCCTGCAACCGGATGGGTCACTGGATCGGCTGGCCTTGGCCGCCAAGGCTTTTCGCGACGACGAGACACGCAGGGTGCTCAACGGGATTGTTCACCCGTTGGTGGGCAAGCGACGCGCGGAGATCATCGCGTCGGTGGCCGAGTTTTCCAAGGACGCTGTCTTAGTCGAAGACATTCCGCTGCTGGTGGAATCCGGGATGGCACCGCTGTTCCCACTGGTTGTCGTGGTGCACGCCGACGTCGAGGTGCGGGTGCGGCGGCTGGTCGACCAACGTGGCATGGCAGAAGACGACGCCCGCGCCAGGATCGCCGCACAGGCAACCGATGAGCAGCGTCGCGCCGTCGCCGATATCTGGCTGGACAACTCGGGCAGCCCAGAGGATTTGGCCGAGCGGGCTCATGACGTGTGGAACAACCGGATAGTCCCGTTCGCCCACAACCTGACTCGGCGTCAGATCGCCCGTGCACCGGCGCGCGTGGTGCCGGCCGATCCGAGCTGGCCGGACCAGGCGCGGCGCATCCTCGCCCGGCTCAAGACCACGTGCGGCCACCGGGCGGTGCGGGTGGACCACGTCGGGTCGACGGCCGTGCCGGAATTCCTGAACTTCCCGGCCAAGGACGTCATCGACATCCAGATCACCGTCGAGTCACTCGCGGTGGCCGACGAACTCGCCGAGTCATTGCTGTCCGCCGGCTACCCGCGTGTCGAGCGCATTACCGCGGACTTCCCCAAAGCCGATGCCCGCAGCACCGACGACCGCTATGACCATGGTGACGATCCATCGTTGTGGCACAAGCGGTTTCATGCCTCGGCCGATCCGGGTCGACCGACTAACGTGCACGTCCGGGTGGACGGCTGGCCCAACCAGCAGTTCGCCCTGTTGTTCGTCGACTGGCTGGCCGCCAACCCGGAGGTGCGCGCCGACTACCTGGCCGTCAAGCGCACCGCCGAAAGCGACGCGCGCGGGGAAATCGCGGACTACGCGGACGCCAAGGAGCGGTGGTTTCTCGAGGCGTACCGGCGGGCGTGGGAGTGGGCCGACTCCAGCGGCTGGCGGCCCTAACCGGGCACCTGGCTAGGCTGCTCAGCCGGGCAAGGGTGCGCCGCACTGCAGTGCACCGTTATTGGGATCGTTACCGGGCGCCGTCCTGACCATTTGGTCGACCTGCGCGAAAACGTTGTCGTCGATGTCGATCTCGCAGTGCACGTTCGCTGAGTAAGGAAAATGCAGCACGATCCGCAGGCCGGCCTGCTGCGGATCGGCCAGCACCGTGTTCGCCTCGAACTCGTTACCCGGTATGGAGGGAAGGGTGGTGGTCGTCTGGCCGCCGTTCATCACGAAGGTGGCCTGGCTACCGGTTGTCAGCGCGTCGATCCTGGCCCGGTAGGTGATGTTGTGCAGGTCCGCGTGCGCCGTCGCCGGAATCAACTGGGAGCCCGCCGCGATCACGGTTACGGCGGCCATCGGCAGCCACCGGCGCTTATCGAGACTCATGGCTGCAGAGATTACGCCCAGCGCGGATCCGCGAACCAGGCAGTTCCGGCCGTTCGGCCAGCGGATGCACCACCGTGCCGCCTTCTTTGGGAACCTCGACACGGCCCATCCAGTCTGGCATCGAATCGGAGAAATCCTGCTGGACGAACCCTTGTTCGCCGATCCCGCGGGGAAACCGCTGCACGCTCAGCGCCCGGCCCCGCAGGTGCGGCACCATGGTGTCGGCCACCTCGCCGTAGTAGTCGACGAGATCGCGCTTGGTGATCCCGTCAGCCGGAAACAGCACCCGGTCCGGGTGGGTGACCTCGACGTCAATGCGTGGCATCAGCGCGTCTCCCGTACGACGTCGGCGGGGTCCTTGTCGGTACGCAGGCCTTGGTAGCGCGGATGGCGCAGTTTCCCGTCGCGTGTCCACTCGGTGAATCCGATTTGGGCCACCAGCTCCGGGCGCACCCAGCGGGCGCCGCTCTCCCGGCCCAGCCCCCGGGTGAAGGGTGGCGCGTCCTGTTCGATGGGGGACAGCCGTTGGTGCAGGCTACGCAGCGTGGCTTCGTCGAAGCCGGTGCCCACCTTGCCGGCGTAGACCAGGTCGTGGCCCTCGTGGTAGCCCAGCAGCAGCGCGCCCAACTCGGTACGACTGCCTTTGGGGCTGGTGTAGCCGCCGACGACGAATTCTTGGTCGCGGACGCATTTGAACTTCAGCCAATTCTTCGAGCGACCGCCTTCATACGTCGAGTCGGCGCGCTTGGCGATCACGCCTTCGTCGCCGCGCTTGCATGCGGTCTGGTAGGCGCCGATGCCGTCTTCGACGCGGTGCGCGGTATTGCGCAGTGGATCGTCGAAGCTAATTGCGCCGCGCAGCAATCGTTTACGCCAGGTGAGCGGCACGTCAATGGTCGCCATGCCGTCGAGGTGCGTCAGGTCGAAAAGGTAGTAGAAGATGCGGATCCGCGACGCCCGGGCCTCGTCGGGGTCGGTGATGCCCAGGCGACCCTGCAGCCGGGCGAAGCTGGTGCGTCGCCCCTGGAACGCGACGACCTCGCCGTCCACGGCGAAGCGGGGGGTGCGCTGCGCGGCTAGCGCGTCAACCAGCTCCGGGTAGGTTCCGTTGAGCGGCTGGCGGTTCCGCGACAGGAGCCGCACCCGGTCGCCGTCGCGAAACGCCACGCAACGCATCCCGTCGAACTTGCGCTCGAAGATCCACTGCGGGTCGGAGAATCTCTTGTCGGTCAGGGTGGCCAGGGTGGGGGATCGCCAGTCGGGCACCGGCTCGTCGTGCAGCAGGTCGCGCACCGCGTCGGGCAGACCGGCGAGATCCGTCACGACTGATCCAGGTCGTCCAGCGTGCGGCCGGACAGCACCGACTCGGGTTGGCTTTTCACGGGTTTGCGCCGCGCGTCGGCTTCCTCGTCTTTGCGTTTGATCAGCAGCCACGTCTCGTCCTTGCCCTCCCGGATCCGGGTGAGTGTGAAGCCGCCGTTCAGTTTCTCGCCTTGCAGGCGGAACGAAAGGTGACCGTGGCGCAGGCCGTCGGCCATTTTCCGCTGGGTCGCGTTGGTGTAGGTGCCGCGGTCCCAGACGATCACGGGACCGGCACCGTATTCGCCTTGCGGGATCACGCCTTCGAAGTCCGCGTATTCCACAGGGTGATCCTCGGTGCGTCGCGCCATCCGCCGATCCCTGGGGTTTGTCGACGGCCCATTGGGTATCGCCCAGGACGCCAGCACACCGTCGATCTCGAGGCGAAGGTCATAGTGATCGCTGCCCGCCGCGTGGTGCTGGATGACGAAACACGGCCCGGCGTCTCCGCGGCGCTTTCGCCCGCCAGGTGGCTCGGGGCTGCGGCCGGACCGGCGTTTGCGCCGGTATTCGCGAAGGGGCATATCGCAGAGTTACCCGAGCGCCGGATCGGGAAACTGGCGCGCACACGCCTAAGGCCCGCGCCAGGTGAGCTGCATGCCATTGCCGGCCAGCCAGCGGCCCAGGTCGTAGCCGTTGCGGGCCAGCCCATCGACGGCGTCTACTGCGCGCCGTACCGCCCGTTCGGCGACTTGCGGGGGCAGCAGGCCGTGCCGGACGGCATCCAGCAGCTCGTCGATATCGGCCAGGTCGGCCCCCGCCCCGGTACGCACCTCGATGTCGAGGTAATGGTCCTCGGAACGCCACACGTCCGGGCCGGGCGTGTATTCGCCCACATCGAGGTAGTAATCGTGGTCGCGCTCGTGGCCCGGGTTGAAATGGAACACCGTGGCGCGCAACCCCAGTGACGGCAGCAGCCACGACTCGAGGTAACCGAACTGGGCCCGGCCGGGGGTGGGCCGGGCGACGTAGAGCCCCCACGGGCGCACGAGGTACTCGTCGACGGCGCGCACAACGCCCTTGGGGTCGGTGTTGGTGCGTGCGCGTAGGTCGAACGTTTCGTGCTTCGGCGGATGGATGGCATTACCTTTCCGGGACCTCACCGGGTCTAGCGGCGAAGCCGGATCTTCCAGCGGACAAACCCGCCGTAGAGCAGCGACAGCGCGGCCAGCATGCCCATGTCGAGCAGCCAGATCTTCGAGGTGTGCTGCCAGAACCGGTCCTCGGGGACCAGCGAACCGGGCACCAGGTGCCGTAGGTCGACCGTCGACGCCGCCGCGGCGTAGCCCCAGCGCGCGGGCATGCCGAACGAAAGCTGGTCGAGTCCGAGCCGGCCGGTCACCGGGACCATCCCGCCGCACAGGACAAGCTGGGCCATGACCGCCACCACGAACAGCGGCATGATCTGCTCACTGGAACGCACCAGCGACGAGATGGCCAGCCCGAGGATCGCCGAGGCGACGCAGGTCGCGGCGACCGTCGTAAACAGCTCGAACGTGGCATTCCCCAGCAACACCGCGCCGCGGGTCGGCGCGCCCTTGCCTATCACCACGATCGCGGTGATGATCGCCGATTGCAGGATCGCGAACCCGCAAAACACCCCGGTCTTGGCGAGCAGGTAGGCCGTCGTCGACAGGCCGACCGCTTGCTCGCGCTGGAAGATGGCACGTTCGCCGACCAGGTCGCGGATCGTCAGCGCCGTGCCCATGAAGGCCCCCGCGGGCATCAGCAGGGCCAGTATCTGGGCGGCTTCGTCGGGCGTTCCGGCGTGCGGGGCGGGTACGTGGAATCCGCTCGAGCCGGGAACGGTCAGCGACAGCGCACCGAGGATGAACGGCAGCAGGGCCAGGAACACGAAGTAGGCGCGGTCGGAGACGACCAGGCGCACCTGACGGCGGGCGACCGTCGAGATCTGGCGCCGCACGCTGGTGTGCACCGGTTCGCCCAGGTCGCCCGGCTCGTCGGCCTTGGTCGCAAGTTTCTGGGCGCGCTTCTGGGCCTCGCTCTGGGCCAGAAACCGTCGGTTGGCTTCTTCCGGGTCGGCGCCCACCTTGGTGAAGATCTTGGCCCAGTTGCTGGTGCCCATCGCCTCACCGATCTGGTCGGGCGGGCCACAATAGGCCGTTTTGCCGCCCGGTGCCACCAATAACAGCTGGTCGCAGGTGTCGAGGTAGGACAACATGTGCGTGACCACGATCACCACGCGACCGGCGTCGGCCAGCTGGCGCAGCATCATCATCACTTGGTGGTCTAGCGCGGGGTCCAGACCCGACGTCGGCTCGTCGAGGATCAACAGCGACGGCCCGGTGAGCAGCTCCAGGGCCACCGACGCCCGTTTGCGCTGTCCGCCGGAGAGCTTGTCGACGCGGGTTTCAGCGTGCTTGGTCAGGTCGAGTTCCTCGAGCACCTGTGTGACGACCTTGGCGCGGTCGGCTTTGCTGGTGTCCGGCGGCAGTCGGAGTTCGGCGGCGTAACCCAGCGCCTGGTTCACGGTCAGCTGGCGGTGCACCACGTCGTCTTGCGGGACCATGCCGATCCTGCTGCGCAACGACGCGTACTCGGCGTGAATGTTGTGGCCCTCGAAGGTAACCGAGCCGGAGCTGGGGGTGGTGTATCCGGCGATGAGCCGGGCCAGGGTGCTCTTTCCGGCGCCCGATCCACCGATGATGGCGGTCAGCGTGCCCGGACGCGCGGTCAACGAGATGTTGTCCAGCAGTTGTTTGCCGTTGTCGACGACGTACTTGACGTCGCGCACCTGAAGGCCGCCGCCGCGCGTCGCGGCCCCGCTGCGCTTGATCAGGGTGCCACCGCGGAATACCAAGTCGACGTTGCCGATGGTGACCACGTCGTCCTCGGTCAGGATCGCCGATCCGACCCGGGTGCCGTTGACGAACGTTCCGTTGATGCTGTTGTCCCGGATCTCGGTGCCCAGCGGCGTCGGCAGCAGTGTCGCGTGCTGACGCGAGGCCAGGACGTCGGAGACGACGATGTCGTTGTCGGCGGCGCGCCCGATCGTGGTAACGGCACCGCTGTTGGCCGGCGATGCGCGCGGCGTCAGGAACTTCACGAATCTCGTCGCCAGGTTCGACACGTCGGCCGTCTTGGCGTCGATCACGGTGGATTCGACGGGTGGCGTGAAGTCCGCAGACTCCGGCAAGGCCGCCGACCCGGTGTCACTCCCCGCGAGCGGCGTGATGTGTGACCTGGCCGGCGACCCGGGATCGATCACGGTCAGCTCGTCGGGAGGTGTAGGACGCGGCATCGCCGATGTTGGCGTCCGCGGCGGCGCCGCCCCGCGCGGCGGGGAAACGGGATGCCGCGGCGGGGGTGGCTTCTGCGGCTGTTGGCGCGGCGGTGGCGGCGTGGGCGGCAGTGGGCGCGGTGGCACGGCGGTGGGACCGCTGCGGCCCGGGCCGCTCCTCGGGCCCGCGGGCTGCCCGCGCCGCGGCGACGGCGGTCCGGCGTTCGTCAGTTGGTCGGTCGTGGACGTGGACCACGCCAGGGTGGGCGGCCCGGAGTCGCCCGTCGACCTCGTCTGCGGCCGGTGGGCCTGGCCCTGCTGCGGTCCGATCGCGAAGGTCAGCCGCGGACCTTGCGGATTCCCGACGTTGATGCTCTGGCCGTCGTGGATGTCGATGACCGGCATCCGGTAGCCGTTGACGTAGGTTCCGTTCAGCGAGCCGTTGTCGATGGCCAGCCATCGGCCCTGTTCGAAGCGCAGTATCAGGTGCGCGCGCGAGATCCGCGGGTCGCCGATGCGCACGTCAGCGTGCGAATCGCGTCCGATGACCACCTCGTGGCCTGCCGCAAAGGAGCGTTGGGAGCCGTCGTGCCGAATCGTCAGGACAGGCGGGGCGGGTCGACTCACTACACAAGTATCGGTCCGCGATGCGAGTGGGCTCCACCGACCCGCCTGTGATTTCCCTTTGTTTCAATCTGGGCATTCATAGCGGGTTCATAACCTGCTGAGGCGAATCGCCCACCCAGATCCGGCATCATCTCAACGTGAGAGGGGTAAAGACAAGGTGCTGCGACGGGGCGGGCACCCTGCCGTGCTGGCCCGACGTGTCGAGACGAGGCACCGGGCCCGATACCGATGCCAAGGACCTCAGGTTGCGGCGATACCCGCAGGTAGTGCCGAGGAATGGGGGGTGGCGATAGATGGACGAGCGCAAAGGAACCACCCGGCGCATTGGCGCCGGGCGATGGCTGCTGAGCAACCCGCGTCTGGCCCGTGAGGCCTTGCGCGCGGGATTTCATTCGCTGCCCTCGGCGACCGTCGCGCACCTGTTCCAGCGTGTTCCGCCCGTCAGCTCGACCCCGAACGCGGAGTCTCCGGCGGAAGAACCCCAGCGCGAGGCCGCCGCGTCGCGCCCCGCGATGAGCAACGGCGCGTCATTCGCCGGCTACACGGTCTTGCGGCAGCTGGGGGTCGGCGGGATGGCCGAGGTCTACCTGGCCTTGCACCCCAGGCTGCCGCGTCGCGATGTGATCAAAGTCCTCGCCGAAGCGATCACGGCCGATCATGAATTCCGCGAGAGGTTCAACCGGGAGGCCGATCTTGCCGCGACGCTGTGGCACCCGCACATCGTCGGCGTCCACGATCGCGGTGAATTCAATGGCCACCTCTGGATCTCCATGGACTACGTCGAGGGCACCGACGCCGCCCGGCTGGTCAAGCAGAGCCACCAGGACGGGATGCCCATCGATGAGGTGTGCGCCATCCTGCACGCCGTGGCCGGCGCGCTCGACTACGCTCACGCCCGCGGCCTGCTGCACCGCGACGTCAAACCCGCCAACATCCTGCTCACCCATCCCGAGAACGGGGAACGCCGAATCCTGTTGGCGGACTTCGGCGTTGCCCGCCACCTCGGCAACATCAGCGGTATCACCGAGACCAATGTCGCGGTGGGAACCGTGGCCTACGCCGCGCCCGAACAGCTGACGGGATCCAACATCGACGGCCGGGCCGACCAGTACGCGTTGGCGGCCACGGCTTTTCACCTGCTCACTGGTGCGCCACCATTCCAGAACTCCAACCCGATCGCGGTGATCAGCCAGCACCTGCACGAGGATCCGCCCCGGCTCAGCGATTACCGGCCGGATTTGGCGCACCTCGACGACGTCTTCTTCACGGCCCTGGCCAAGCAACCCGAGGAACGGTTCGAGCGGTGTCGCGCGTTTGCCGACGCCGTCACCGGGCAGTGCGACGGCGACGCCGGGTGGAGCGCGGGGTCCGGTGCTGCCTCGGTCACGCGACCGCGACGGCGCGGTCCCCTTGGGGCGATCGCGGCGATGAACCACAGGCTTTCGTCACGGACCCGGTGGGCGACCGCGCTGGTCTGCGCGGTGCTGATCGCCGTGGCGGCGACCTGGTCGGCCCTGTACTCCTTCCAGCCGGACAGCCCGCAGAGCAACCCGACGCTCGCCGCGAGACCCTCCGTCGGCGCCGCTCCCACCACCTCGGGGCCGGTGCTCAACGGCACCTACAGATTGGATTACGACCAATCCAAGCGGACCGGCAACGGCGTCGCCATCCGTCAAGACGGAGACACCACCAACTGGCTGGCTTTCCGTTCCGTGTGCACCACCGCCGGGTGCGCGGCGACCGGCACTCAGCTGGACGACGCCATCCACCAGGTGGCCAGCACCACCGACGGGGGCCAGACGGACACTCTGCGTTTCGTCGGCGGATATTGGCAGGGCGCGCCTCAGCAGCAGCGGGTGGGCTGTCTTCAGCCGAACGGACAAGTCAGGGCTACCCAGCAGGAGACCATCGCATGGTCGTTGGCGCCGCAAGCCGACGGCACCCTGCGTGGCACGGAAACCGAGACCGTTCTCAGCAATGAGTGCAGCGCGCAGGGAGCGGTGGTGCGGGTGCCGGTGGTGGCCACCCGGGTCGGCGACGTGCCGCCGGGCGTGACGCTGGCCGACCCCACTCAGGTGGTCAACGCGGCGAACCCGACGTCCTCGCCGGCGTCGCCGCCCGTGCTGGGCGCGTTGTGCACCGACGTCGACAAAGTCGCCTATGACCCGACCAACAATGAGCAGATCGTGTGTGAGGGCAGCAGCTGGGCCAAAGCCCCCATCACGATGGGCGTGCACGCGTCCGATAGTTCGTGCGACCGGCCGGGAACCTCGGTGTTCGCCATGTCCACCTCCAACGATGGCTACTTGCTCCAATGCGATCCGGTCACCCGGACGTGGACCCGCCCCGCCGGATAGGAGTCATCGCGTGAGGATGTAATCCTCGTCGTGGGGTTCGGCCAGCATCCGGGTGAGTCGCCGGCGATCGAACGGCCAGAGGTCAATGTGGTTGTCGTCGGCGAAATACCACGAGTTGCAGCCGGTGTTCCACACGGTTGGGCCCATCGCCCTGGCGACATCCGCGGCGAAGCGGTTGGTGGCTTCCTGGGTGATCTCGACGGTGGTGAGCTCGCCGGCGCCGTATCGCCGCAGCCATTCGGCGATGTGGCGGGCGGTCAGCTCGGCGACGTGTTGAAGCGACATCGATCCGGTAGGGGAGTTGGGGCCCAGGACGGTGAAAAGGTTGGGGAATCCGGGGACCGCGGTCATCGCCCAGGCGCGGGGACCTTTCGCCCAGGCGTCATCGATGGACAGCCCGTCGCGGCCGCGCAGGTTCATCGGGCGCATGTAGTTGTGGGCCTGGAAGCCGGTGGCAAGCACGATCGCGTCGAGATCGTGGTGGACGCCGTCGGCGGTTCGGATGCCGGTCGGCGTGACCGCGGCGATGGGCGCGGTGACCAGATTCGCGTTCGGCTTGCCGATCGCGCGGTAGTAGTTACCCGACACCACCTGCCGTTTGCAGAACGGTTGATAATCGGGAGTGAGTCTGGCCCGAAGACCCTTGTCTCGCACCAGCATTCGCAAACACAGCCATCCATAGCGCTGGGCCAGGCGTCGTCGCCACGTCGGTCGGATGACCAGGTCGACAAGGAAGTCGGAACCGATGAGCTGCGACCAATGCACCGTCCGCTCGAGCCCGGGCAGTGCCCGCAACATCCGGCTGACGACGCGTGGTTGGCGCAACCCCATCGGCATCCACATCACCCATTGCGGTGTGCGGGTGAAATGCGTGATGTGCGCCGCGTCGGGTTGCAGTGCGGAAAAGACCTGAACCCCGGTCGAGCCGGAGCCGATCACCGCCAGCCGCTTGCCCGCCGTTTCGATGCCCCTCCAGCGAGCCGTGTGCACGACCGGCCCGGTGAACGAGTCCAGCCCGGGAAGGTCGGGGATGAACGGGTGGTGCAGCACGCCGGTGGCGGCGACGAGGAAGTCGGCGTCGATCTGATCACCGCCGGCGGTGGAAATCCGCCATCCGTTGCCGGTGAACTCCGCCGAGTCGACTTCGCAGCACAGCCTCAGATGCCGGTCGAGCTGGAGGCGTTCGACGAGGTCGCGGTGATACCCCTGTATTTCCTGACCGGTGGCCCAGAAGTGATTCCAGTCGGGTTTGGGCGCGAACGCGAATTGATAACCGTGCGAAGGCACGTCGCATCTCAGGCCGGGATAGCGGTTCCAGTGCCACACGCCGCCGACATCGGACCCCTTTTCCAGGATGGTGAAGTTCGTGAAGCCGGCCCCCCGGAGGGTGTGGGCGACGGCAATGCCCGCCATACCCGCGCCCACAATCACGATGCGAGGATCCCGCCGTTGGTCTGGTTGCGTCATTTCGGTCTGTCCCCCACAGGACGCCTTCCGATCAGGCGCTTGGATATTTCGAACCATAGGCTTGCTGACCTGGGCTAGCAAGGCCATATCGGGACCCCGAAGACCTGCGGTGCGGGCACTTGTCGGTGCGCGGTTCTACCCTGGTGGCATGGCTTTCGCCACCGAACACCCGGTCGTCGCGCATTCGGAGTACCGCGCGGTCGACGAGGTCGTGCGGACCGGCGGCCACTTCGAGGTGGTCAGCCCGCACGATCCGGCCGGCGACCAGCCGGCCGCCATCGAGGAGCTGGAGCGGCGCATCCATGCGGGGGAGCGTGACGTGGTGCTGCTCGGCGCCACGGGCACCGGAAAGTCGGCGACCACCGCGTGGCTGATCGAGCGGCTGCAGCGGCCCACGCTGGTGATGGCGCCGAACAAGACGCTGGCCGCGCAGTTGGCCAACGAGCTGCGAGAGATGTTGCCGCACAACGCAGTCGAGTACTTCGTGTCGTACTACGACTACTACCAGCCGGAGGCGTATATCGCGCAGACCGACACCTACATCGAAAAGGACAGCTCCATCAACGACGACGTGGAGCGGCTGCGGCACTCCGCGACGTCGTCGTTGCTGTCGCGCCGTGATGTGGTGGTGGTGGCCTCGGTGTCCTGCATCTACGGCCTGGGCACACCACAGTCCTACCTGGACCGCTCCGTCGAGCTGCAAGTCGGCACCGAGGTGCCGCGGGACGGGTTGCTGCGGCTGCTGGTCGACGTCCAGTACACCCGCAACGACCTGTCGTTCACCCGCGGCTCGTTCCGGGTGCGCGGCGACACCATGGAGATCATCCCGTCCTACGAAGAGCTGGCGGTTCGCGTCGAGTTCTTCGGCGACGAGATCGAGGCGCTGTATTACCTGCACCCGCTGACCGGTGAGGTGATCCGCCAGGTCGACTCGCTGCGGATCTTCCCGGCCACCCACTATGTGGCCGGTCCCGAGCGGATGGCCCACGCGATCTCCACCATCGAGGAAGAACTCGCCGAGCGGCTCGCCGAATTCGAGGCCCAGGGCAAACTGCTGGAGGCCCAGCGATTGCGGATGCGCACCAGCTACGACATCGAAATGATGCGGCAGGTCGGGTTCTGCTCGGGCATCGAGAACTACTCCCGCCACATCGACGGCCGGGGGCCGGGTTCGCCGCCGGCGACCTTGCTGGACTACTTCCCGGAGGATTTCCTGCTCGTCATCGACGAGTCGCATGTCACGGTGCCGCAGATCGGTGGCATGTACGAGGGCGACATGTCGCGCAAGCGCAACCTCGTCGAGTACGGGTTCCGGTTGCCGTCGGCATGTGACAACCGCCCGCTGACCTGGGAGGAGTTCGCCGACCGGATCGGGCAGACGGTGTACCTGTCGGCCACCCCCGGCCCGTATGAGCTGAGCCAGGCCGCCGGGGAGTTCGTCGAGCAGGTCATCCGGCCCACCGGCCTGGTGGACCCGCAGGTGGTGGTCAAGCCGACCAAGGGGCAGATCGACGACCTGATCGGCGAAATCCGCGCCCGCGCCGACGCCGATCAGCGGGTGTTGGTGACGACGCTGACCAAGAAGATGGCCGAAGACCTCACCGACTATCTGCTGGAGATGGGCATCCGGGTGCGCTACCTGCACTCCGAGGTCGACACGTTGCGCCGGGTGGAACTGCTGCGCCAGCTGCGGCTCGGCGACTACGACGTGCTGGTCGGCATCAACCTGCTGCGCGAGGGCTTGGACCTCCCCGAGGTGTCGCTGGTGGCGATCCTCGACGCCGACAAGGAAGGCTTCCTGCGGTCGTCGCGCAGCCTGATCCAGACCATCGGCCGCGCCGCCCGCAACGTCTCCGGCGAAGTGCACATGTACGCCGACACGATCACCGACTCGATGAGGGAAGCGATCGACGAGACCGAACGACGACGGGCGAAGCAGGTCGCGTACAACGAGGCCCACGGCCTCGACCCGCAGCCGCTGCGCAAAAAGATCGCCGACATCCTCGACCAGGTCTACCGCGAGGCCGACGACACCGAAGCCAGTCAAACCGTCGCAATCGGCGGGTCGGGACGCAATTCGTCCCGCGGGCGGCGCGCGCAGGGTGAGCCCGGCCGCGCGGTCAGTGCCGGCGTGTTCGAGGGCCGCGACACCGCCAGCATGCCGCGCGCCGAACTGGCGGACCTGATCAAGGACCTCACCGCGCAGATGATGGCCGCCGCCCGTGACCTTCAGTTCGAGCTGGCCGCACGGTTTCGCGACGAGATCGCCGACCTCAAGAAGGAATTGCGTGGGATGGACGCCGCCGGCCTGAAGTGACGCACACGTGTCTCCTACGGTGTAGCGGTGACCGAGGCGGCAAGCGAGACCGGCAGTTGGCGGGAGCTACTCGGCAGACATCCGGGGACGGCCGGCTTGCTTGCGGGTGGTGTCGGGTTGTACGCCACGAACGAGTTTCTGACCGTCAGCCTCCTTCCGAGCACGATCGAAGACATCGGGGGCGAACCCCTCTACACCTGGGTGATCACCCTCTACCTGGTCGGCGGGGTGGTCGCGGCGACCACGGTCAACTCGCTGCTGCTGCGCGTCGGGGCACGCTCGTCGTACCTGCTGGGGCTGGCCGGTTTCGGAATGGCCTGCCTCGTGTGCGCGGCGGCGCCGAACATGCAAGTCCTGATAGCCGGGCGGGCGCTGCAAGGGGCGGCGGGGGCCTGCTGGCCAGCCTGGGCTACATCCTCATCAGCTCCACGCTGCCATCTTCGCTGTGGGCCCGCTGCTCGGCGCTGGTTGCGGCGATGTGGGGGTTCGCGACCCTGGTCGGGCCCGCGATCGGTGGTCTTTTCGCCGAGTTCGCGTCGTGGCGATGGGCGTTTGGCGCGATGGCGGTTGTGGTGGCGCTGATCGGCATCCTGGTGCCCAGGGTGCTGCCCGCCGGCCGAACGGACACGACCGGCGAGAAACCCGTTGCCACCAGGGTGCCGATCTGGTCCTTGCTGCTGCTGGGCGCTGCCGCGGTCGTGGTCAGCCTCGCGCAGCTCCCGAGGAACGTGTGTCAGACCTTGGTGCTGCTCGCGGCCGGGGTGCTGCTGGTCGGGACATTCGTGGTGGTCGATCGGCGGACGCACGCAGCAGTGTTGCCGCCCAGCGTGTTCGGCCGCGGACCGCTCAAATGGATCTACCTGACCATGGCGGCGGTGATGTTCGCCGCCATGGTCGACCCGTACGTGCCGCTGTTCGGTCAGCGGCTGGGAAATCTGCATCCGGCGGCCGCCGGATTCTTGGGTGCGGCGATGGCGGTCGGCTGGACGGCCGCCGAAGTCGTTGTTGCACCGCTGAGCAGCCCCAGAGCTGTCGGGCGGGTGATCGCGTGCGCACCGCTGGTGATGGCGTTGGGCCTGGCCCTGGTTGCCGCCACCCAGCGAGACAACGCATCGATCGGGTTTGTCGTGTTGTGGGCGGTGGGTTTGGTGATCGTCGGAACCGGCATCGGAATGGGCTGGCCGCATCTGATGGTGCGTGCCATGAGCACCGTCGGCGACCCGGCCGAGAGCACCGCGTCGGCCGCGGCGATCCCCATCGTGCAGCTGAATTCCGCGGCCTTCGGCGCCGCGGTGGCCGGTGTCGTCGTCGGTTTTCTCCCGCAGGACGTGGCGGCGGCTCGCTGGCTGTACGGGATATTCGCCGTGATCGCCGCCGTCGGCGCTTCGCCTCCTACAACGCGACCAGCGACGACCGTCGGTTACCGTGTTGACTTGACGACCTGCGAGTAATGGAATTGCCATCGCTCGACAACGTGGAACCCGAGGTAGCTCGGGAATCGGTACGCCGGGGTGCGGCCGAACGCTCCCGGTGACAGCGACGGTCCGCTTTGGTGATCGGGCAGCGAGTTGTCCTTGTTGGTGACGGTCCAGATGGTCGAGCATTTGTTGATCTTGGCCGTCACCAGCCACACGGCCACGTGGCCGTCCCAGAGCGAGCCGACCTTGGGTCCGTAGACACCGCGCCCGACGTCGATCAGCGGCTTGAAGGCCCCCGGCCGCGTCGCCAGCAGCGCGCGGATCGGCCCGGGCCTCCATGGCACGGTGTTGTCCACCATCACGCAGTCCCCGGGTGTGGCGTGCGAGCCGATCAGGTCGGCCACCTGGCTGTAATCCCAACCCTCTTTGGCGTACGGCCAGCGCTGCGTGAAGAGGTAATTGGGCACCGCCGCGATGGCGAACAGCAGCACGACAGCGGCAATGGGCCACGGCCTGCGGGCAATCGTCACGATGCAGACGGCCATGACGATGGCCACCGCCGGCGCGGTGAGGATCAGGTAGCGCGGGAAGTAGATGGGTTCGCTGACGGCCGAGTAGACGACGACGAGGGCGGTGGGAACGACGACCCACACCGCGCAGATGAGCACGAGGCCGCGCACCCGGCCCGCGGGGGCCGCCACGCCGCTCAGCCGTGCCACGATCGCCGCGACGATGAGGACGGCAGTCAGCACGGCGAACGGAACGCTGTGGTCGAAATACTGCCGCTGGACGATGTCGAAGGCGTAATGCCAGCTGACGGGGAAGAGCCAGTTGACCTGAAACACCTGGCCATGGGCAAACAGGATGAACGGCGTCATGATCCCGACGGCGGCGGCCGAGGTGACGGTCCACCAGAGGAGCGGGGATTTGCGGGAATTCTTCGGTGCCAGCAACAACAGCATGAATGCATAGACGGGCAACAACAGGACCGTATTGAGATTCAGCAAAATCGACAGCATCAGTGCCAGCGCGTAGCACAGCCACCATCGCGGCCTGTTACGCCGGACGGCGACGACGAGTAACACCGTCAGCCAGATGGCCGCCGCGGCCGCGAAGGCATAAGGCCGTGCTTCCATACCCGCCCAGGTGATGCGCGGCAGAATGGCGAAGACCGCGCCCGCGCAGACCGCGGTCGTACGCGGCGCGAATTGCCTGGTAAACACCGTGACGCCGGCGGCGGCCGCCCCAATCGCCAGACAGCTGGGGGCTCGCGACCAGAATTCGGTCGGCGGAAATATCGTGAACCAACCGTGCATCAGCAGGTAGTACAGGCCGTGCACGGCATCGATATGGCTCAGCAGACGCCACAGCTCGGGCAGCGTCCGGCTCGCTGAAGCCGAGATCGTCGCTCCCTCGTCGAACCACAGCGAAGGTCTGCAGGCCCAGGCGCCGCTGATCACGGCGGCCACCACGGCAATTGCCCACGGGTCGAGCAGCCTGCCGCGCGAGCGCGCGGGCGCAGGCTCGTCAACGACCTCGGGGGCGCGCTGCTCAAGCGTGGACATGTTGCCTGTCACTGTAGGGGGCGCCGAATGACCTGGTCACCAGCAATCCCGGGGTCGGCCGAAAGATTGGGCGGCGACCGGGGCCGCTCCCGCCGCGCACCCGTATTTCATGAAAAGCTCTGTGGCACAAGGCGTTTTGCCCAGGGTGTGGGCACTCGACCGTTTCGTCATCGGGAATATTGTCCGTCGCCGCAGTGTGGGCCCGCAATTGCTGGTCGCGCCACGCCACGCTGTACCGCTAATCTTGACCCCTCGGTATTCACCAACGCGATACTGTCTTCTGGCTGGCCAACCGAAATTTGGAGGGTAAATGAGTGCCTATCGGACCGTGGTGGTCGGTACGGACGGTTCGGATTCTTCGTTGCGTGCGGTGGATCGAGCAGCCAGTATCGCCGGCGCCGACGCCAAGTTGATCGTCGCGTCGGCGTACCTGCCCCAGCATCAGGATGCCCGGGCCGCCGACGCTCTCAGGGAAGAAAGCTACAAGGTGTCGGGCACCGCGCCGATTTATGCGATCCTCCGCGACGCCAAGGACCGGGCGCATGCGGCCGGTGCCAAGAACGTGGAAGAGCGGCCGATCGTCGGCGCGCCCGTCGATGCGCTGGTGAGTCTCGCAGAGCAGGAAAAGGCCGATCTGCTCGTTGTCGGCAACGTCGGTCTCAGCACAATCGCCGGCCGGCTGCTGGGATCGGTGCCGGCCAACGTCTCGCGTCGGGCCACGGTCGACGTGTTGATCGTGCACACCACGTCCTGACAGGCCGGATCCTCAGAGCGATCCCCGGGCCCACAGGGCCAGGGAGCGCATCAGCACGTCTCGCTCCATCGCCAACTCGGCGAGTTGCTTGCGCAGGTCGTTGATCTCCTCGCGCAGGTTCGCGTTCGACGGGCCGTCGCCACCTTGTGCCCGCGTCGCCTGGCCGTTGGCGCCCTCGTGCGGGCCCGCCGCGCGGGCCACCTGCGGTATCACCGCGGGAGGGGGGCCGTACCGGGTAGCGCCGCCGGGTTGCGCGGCGCCGCCGGGTTGTGCGGCACCAGCCGGTTGTGCGGCACCGCCGCCGGATTGCCCGGGACCGCCGCGTTGTGCCGCCCCACCCCCGCGGGTAGCGGCCCAGCCACCACCCGCGGCGCCGCCTCCGCCTGCTGCCGCGGCCATGAGACTGCCCGGCAGCATCCCGCCGGACCCCGGTCCCAGCAAATCCACGTCCTCCGTCAAACCGGCCAGGATGGGTTCCGGCAAAGCCGTCGCCGCGCGGGTGACCGCCGGAGCCGCCCCGGCCCAGGTCGGCGGCACGGCCAACCCACCGATCGACGCCGCCCGGCCCAGGCCCGCCAACACTCCAGTACGGTTGGGGCCCAACGACATTGCGGCGCTGCCCGGGCTCGGCGAATTGTCACTCAAGAGCGCCGCCGCACCCGAAGCCGCTAATCCCGGGGCGATCGCACCCAGGGACGTGCCCGGCAACACCCCGGCGATCGGGCCCGTCAGCAGAGGGCCGAGGATGAACAAGATCCCACTGGCGATAAACGTCCAGCCACTCGTGAAGTTCAAGAAATCCGACACTGATCCGGACGAGCCTCCCCCTGCCGCGAGGCCCTGCAGAACATTGGGCACCATCGAAATCGCCTTCGACAGCTCGCCGGGGGTGCTGGTTGCCGTCGACGTGGCGGCCGCCCGATCAACCGCGCCGGCCTGGTCCGCAGTGCCGGAGGGGTTGGTGTTCGGCGATGGTGCGGTGAACGGCGTCAACGTCGACGCGGCCGCCGACGTACTCGCATAGCCATACATCGCCGACGTGTCCTGCGCCCACATCTCGGCGTACTGCGTCTCGGTTGTGGCGATGGCGGGGCTGTTTTGGCCGAGGATGTTCGTCGCCACCAACGACGTCAACAATGTCCGGTTCTCCGTGATCACCGGCGGTGGCACCGTCGCCGCAAACGCCGCTTCGTAGGCCGCCGCCGATTTGGCCTGATTGGCGACCTGCTTGACCTGTTCGGCGGTGGTGCTCATCCACGTCGCATAGGGTGCGGCCGCGGCCAGCATCGACGCCGAAGCCGGACCCAGCCACGGTCCGCGAGTCAACCCGGACACCACCGACCGATACGAGGTCGCCGCCGAACTCAGCTCCGCGCCCAACCCGTCCCAGGCCGTCGCGGCAGCCCACATCGACCCCGGTCCCGCTCCCGTATACATCCTTCCGGAGTTGATCTCCGGGGGTAACGCTGCAAAATCCATTTCCGTTCGCCAATCACTTAATTGGCCACGACCGCCTTCGCGGCTTGCGTGGGCGCGGATGCCGGAGTCGATGCCGTCAACCGAGATGTTATGGCATCCGCGCCCCCGCCGGTACGGCCTTTGGCCTCCCGTTTTCCGCGATCGAGCGGTCCGGGCGCGCCGTCAGGCCGGCGTCGACACCCCGCGCCGCATCACCAGCCCCGGGCGCGCCATTCGGCGAGGTGCGGACGTTCGGCGCCCAGGGTGGTGTCGTCGCCGTGACCGGGGTAGACAACCGTGTCGTCACCGAAACGATCGAAGATCTTCGTCTGCACGCCGGTGAGAAGCGACTCGAAGTCCGCCGCTTGCGTGGTCCGCCCCACGCCGCCCGGGAACAGGCAGTCCCCGGTGAACAGCTGCGTGACCCCGCCCGTGGCGGACCCGTCGAGGGCCAGCGCGATCGATCCGGGAGTGTGCCCGCGCAGGTGGATGACGTCGAACTTCAGCTCGCCGATGTGCACGGTGTCGCCGTCGGCCAGCAAACGGTCCGGTTTGATCGGCAGCGGTTCGGCGTCGATCTCGTGTGCGGCGGTCGGCGCGCCGGTGGCCGCGGCCACCGCCTCCAGCGCCTGCCAGTGGTCGAAGTGCTGATGGCTGGTCACCACCAGCGACACTTTCGGGGCGTAACGGCGGATCAGGTCGTTGAGGACCTCGGCGTCGTTGGCGGCGTCGATCAGAAGCGTTTCTCCGGTCGCCGAACATGTCACCAGGTAGGCGTTGTTGTCCATCGGGCCCACCGACGCCTTGAGGATCGTGGCACCGGGCAGGGTGCGACGGGCCGCGGTACCAGGGTCGACGTGTCCGGTGTAGTTGTCGACGTGATGGCTCGAGGCAGTCATAGCGGCAAGGCTACTGCGTTGATCCCCGCTGCACCCGGGACACCACAGACCAGCTGAGATTCAACACGTTTGGTCGTTCGACCAACAACTTCTCGACATCGATACTGTAGGACCCGGTCATCGCATTGTCGGAGAATCACGCGATGACCCTTCTATCGGGCGACGAGACGCCCGCCGGCTCTAAGCCCCGCACACCGCTTCCATGGACGTAGCTGCCCGACGCGTCTACATTTTCATCCTTTTTCTCTTATCAGAGTTCGCCCGACCGACGGCCGGTGAGCAGGGATGCGCCTACCTCTGGAAGCTGAACTGAACGCCATATTCGACCAGGTCGGCCACCTCACCACCGGCGAGGTGGCCACCTACATCCCCGCGCTGGGTGCGGCTGACCCGGACTGGTTCGGAGTCAGCCTCGTCACCGTCGACGGTTACCGGTACGACATCGGCGACGTGGAGCAGGCGTTCACGATCAAGTCGGTGGCGAAGCCTTTCGCGCTAGCGATGGCGCTGGAAGAACACGGCATCCAGGCGGTGCTCAAGCACGTGGGGGTGGAGCCGTCGGGAGACCCGTTCAACGCCATCGAACTCGACCTCGCCACACACCGTCCACACAACGCGATGATCAACACCGGAGCCATCCTCACCACCAGCCTGCTGGCCGCGGACACGGTCGATGCCGGCTTCGCCCGGTTCGCCGGCCGCGACCTGCTCGTCGACCACGAGGTGTGGAAGTCCGAGCAGGACAGCGGCGACCGTAACCGCGCGATCGCCTACCTGATGCACAGCTTCGGCATGCTGGCCGAGGACGTGGAAGCGACTTTGGATGCGTACTTCCGGCAATGCTCGCTGCTCACCGACACCAGGGACCTCGCGACGATGGGTGCGACGCTGGCCAACCGTGGGGTCAACCCGGTCACCGGCGAGCGGGCCGTGAGCCACGCGAATGTGTCACGCGTGCTGAGCGTGATGAGCACCTGCGGGATGTACGACTATGCCGGCGGAGTGGATGTACCGCGTCGGGTTACCGGCGAAAAGCGGGGTTGCCGGAGCGGTGGTGGCCGTGTTGCCGGGACGGTTCGGACTAGCGGTGTTCTCGCCCCCACTCGACACGCACGGCAACAGCGTTCGCGGGATCGCGTTCTGTGAGGCGTTATCCGAGCATTTCGAGCTGCACCTGTTCAGCCCGCCGTCCGCGGACCCGTCCGTGGTGCGGCGCACCTACGGTGGCGACGCCGTCCGGTCCAAGCGGCAGCGGATGGCCTTTCAGGACGCGGAACTGACGCACGCCGGCACCACCACCAGGGTTGTCGAGTTGCAGGGGCTGCTGCGGTTCGGCTCTTGCGAGGTTCTGAGCCGAGCGGTCGCGGCGGAATTGGACGGTGTCGAAGTGATTATCCTCGACTTCCGGAGGGTCAGCATGGGCGACAAATGCGTCGGCTCCCTGCTCGGTGCGACCGCCGCAATGGTCGATCGCGCTGGCGTTCAGCTAGTGCTCGCGAGCGCGGCGCCCGACGTCGCGCAGGGGATCAAGGCATTGTCGTTCGATGCCCTGGACGATGCGCTCGAGTGGCGCGAAGACCAACTGCTGAAACGAGCCGGGCTCGATCAAGGTCCGGAGCGCATCCCCTTCGCCGATGTCGAGGCGCTGCAGGGCGTCGACGCGTCCTTCCTGCCCAAGGTCGAGGCCGCTGGCCGGTTCTGCAATTTCAGCGAAGGCGAGTTGGTGTTCAGCGAGGGGGACCCCGCGGACCGGATGTATATCCTAGTCGCGGGCCGGGTGGACATCTTGTTGACGATGAACGGGTCGTTATTGCGGGAGTCGACGTTCGGGCCGGGGATCACGTTTGGCGACATGGCCGCACTCTACGGCGGCAGGCGCACGGCGAGTGTTCGGGCGGCGATGCCGAGCGTCTGCTTTGAGATGGAGGTTGCTGCGCTTGACGAGTTGTGCCGCGACCGCCCCGACGTGCTCCTTGAGATTCACAAGAACGTCGCCCGTGCGCTAGCCAAAAGGGTGCGCCAGCTCAACAACGAGGTGCGCGCGCTGAACTGAAGCGCTAGCGGTGAGTTGTTCGAATGACGCGAAGTCCGCTGCTCGTGACGGCTCACCGGACGGTTGTGTACCGCGTACTGTCCTTACCCTCCGTTCTGGGCCAGGCGGGGCGGTGACCCCAGGGTTGGGTCGGCTGCTTGTCGGTGCGGGCACCTAGCATGGAGTGCGCCGTGCGCAATATCCGCTTCTACGGCGTGAAAGTTTCTCTGAGAGGGGCTGCCTTGGCTGACCGCCTGATCGTCAAGGGTGCCCGCGAGCACAACCTGCGGGGCGTCGACCTCGATCTGCCGCGCGACTCGCTGATCGTCTTCACCGGGCTATCCGGATCGGGCAAGTCGTCGCTGGCCTTCGACACCATCTTTGCCGAGGGCCAGCGCCGCTACGTGGAGTCGCTGTCGGCCTACGCCCGCCAATTCCTGGGGCAGATGGACAAGCCGGACGTCGACTTCATCGAGGGGCTTTCCCCGGCGGTGTCCATCGACCAGAAGTCGACCAACCGCAACCCGCGATCAACCGTCGGAACGATCACCGAGGTCTACGACTACCTGCGGCTGCTCTACGCCCGCGCCGGCACACCGCACTGCCCGATCTGCGGCGAACGCATCGCACGCCAGACGCCGCAGCAAATCGTCGACCAGGTGCTGGCGATGCCGGAGGGCACCCGATTCCTGGTGCTCGCCCCGGTGGTGCGCACCCGCAAAGGCGAATTCGCCGACCTGTTCGACAAGCTCAACGCCCAGGGCTACAGCCGGGTTCGGGTCGACGGCGTGGTGCATCCGCTGGCCGACCCGCCGAAGCTGAAGAAGCAGGAGAAGCACGACATCGAGGTGGTTGTGGACCGCCTCACCGTCAAGGCCACCGCCAAGCAGCGGCTCACCGACTCGGTGGAAACCGCGCTGAACCTGGCCGACGGCATCGTGGTGCTCGAGTTTCCCGACGAGGAAAGGCACGACCAGCCTAACCATTCAAGCGAGCAGCGGTTCTCCGAGAAGCTGGCCTGCCCCAACGGACATCCGCTGGCCGTCGACGACCTGGAACCGCGGTCGTTTTCGTTCAACTCGCCCTACGGCGCCTGCCCCGAGTGCACCGGCCTGGGAATCCGCAAGGAGGTCGACCCCGACCTGGTGGTGCCCGACCCCGATCGCACGCTGGCTGAGGGCGCGGTGGCGCCGTGGTCGGCGGGTCACACCGCGGAGTACTTCATCCGGATGATGGCCGGGCTCGGCGACGCGCTCGGTTTCGACGTGGATACGCCGTGGCGCAAGCTGCCGGCCAAGGCCCGCAAGGCGATTCTCGAGGGGTCCGAACAGCAGGTGCACGTGCGGTACCGCAACCGGTACGGCCGAACCCGTTCGTACTACGCCGATTTCGAGGGTGTCCTGGCGTTCCTGCAGCGCAAGATGGAACAGACCGAATCCGAGCAGATGAAGGAACGCTACGAAGGCTTCATGCGTGACATTCCCTGTCCGGTGTGTGAGGGCACCCGCCTCAAGCCGGAGATCCTGGCGGTCACGCTAGCGGCAGGGGAGCGCGGCGCGAAGTCGATCGCCGAGGTGTGTGAGCTCTCGATCTCGGATTGCGCGGATTTTCTGAACGCGCTGACCCTCGGATCGCGCGAACAGGCGATCGCCGGGCAGGTGCTCAAGGAAATCCAGTCGCGGCTGGGCTTTTTGCTCGACGTCGGGCTGGAGTATCTGTCGCTGTCTCGCGCGGCGGCCACGCTGTCCGGCGGTGAGGCCCAACGCATCCGGCTGGCCACCCAGATCGGCTCCGGGCTGGTGGGCGTGCTCTACGTGCTCGACGAGCCCTCCATCGGGCTGCACCAGCGCGACAACCGCCGACTCATCGAAACCCTCACCCGCTTAAGGGATTTAGGGAACACACTGATTGTCGTCGAGCACGATGAGGACACCATCGCGCACGCCGACTGGGTCGTCGACATCGGCCCGGGGGCGGGGGAGCACGGCGGCAAAATCGTGCACAGCGGGCCGTATGACGAGTTGTTGCGCAACGAGGTTTCGATCACCGGCGCCTACCTGTCGGGCCGGGAGCGCATCGAGATGCCGGCGATCCGGCGTCCCGTCGACCGGCGCCGTCAACTCACGGTCGTCGGCGCGCGCGAACACAACCTGCGCGGCATCGACGTGTCCTTTCCGCTCGGGGTGCTGACCGCGGTGACGGGCGTGTCGGGCTCCGGCAAGTCGACACTGGTCAACGACATCCTGGCCGCGGTGCTGGCCAATCGGCTCAACGGCGCCCGGCAGGTCCCGGGCCGGCATACCCGGGTCACCGGGCTGGACCACCTGGACAAGCTGGTGCGGGTCGACCAGTCGCCGATCGGCCGCACGCCGCGTTCCAACCCGGCCACCTACACCGGGGTGTTCGACAAGATCCGCACCCTGTTCGCGGCCACCACCGAGGCGAAAGTCCGTGGCTATCAACCCGGCCGGTTCTCGTTCAACGTCAAGGGCGGTCGCTGCGAGGCGTGCACCGGTGACGGCACCATCAAGATCGAGATGAACTTCCTGCCCGACGTGTATGTGCCGTGCGAGGTCTGCCATGGGGCCCGCTACAACCGGGAAACCCTGGAAGTGCACTACAAGGGCAAGACCATCTCCGAAGTGCTGGACATGTCGATCGAGGAAGCGGCGGAGTTCTTCGAGCCGATCACCGGCATTCATCGCTACCTGCGCACGCTGGTCGACGTCGGTCTGGGTTATGTCCGGCTCGGCCAGCCGGCGCCGACGTTGTCCGGCGGCGAGGCGCAGCGGGTGAAGCTGTCCGCCGAACTGCAGAAGCGCTCGACCGGGCGGACCATCTACATCCTCGACGAACCCACCACCGGGCTGCATTTCGACGACATCCGCAAGCTGCTGAACGTCATCAATGGCCTTGTCGACAAAGGCAATACGGTGATCGTGATCGAACACAACCTGGATGTGATCAAGACGTCGGACTGGATCGTCGACATGGGACCCGAGGGTGGCGCCGAGGGCGGAACCGTTGTCGCCGAAGGCACTCCAGAGGATATCGCCGCGGTCCCGGAAAGCTACACGGGGAAGTTTCTCGCCGAGGTCGTCGGCAACCCTGGCTCATCGGGCGGCGCATCGCCCACCGCGTCACGGCGGCGAAGCGGGCGGCGAAAAGTCAGCGCCTGAGCCCACCCTCAACTCTCCTCGGTGTGCATCGACTCACGGATCTGTGCCAAGCGTTCGGCCGCCGCGCGCTGACGCTCTTCGTACTGCTCCTCAACCCCGCGGCCCTCGGGGCTCTCCGCCGCGAGTTCCGTGGCGCCCACGGATGTCGCGTACCGGTTTTCGATCTTCTCGCGGACCGACTCGAAGGTGGGCACGCCCTCGCTGTCGTACCCGGGGTCGGTGGGGGTGGCGTCGGGGGTACCTGGTTCGTCGGGCATGCCGCAGGCTACCTCGGGGCGGAGTTGGAACGCTCGGCCGGGAACACCGGGCCGGCAATCGCGGAGGGGGCGGACGTGCCGGCGGGCAAGGCGACCGGCGGGGCCGCCGGGGTGCCCAGTCGACCGGCCAGCCACGGCAGCGCGGCCGCGAAGGCCCTGTCCGCGAAGGGCCAATCATGCTTGCCCGGCTGGGGAACCACCGCGCAGTCGATGCCCTGGGCACGGCCGAGCGCGCATAGCGAATAGGCCGCGGCGGTCTGGTTGCTCGGGTTGGCGTCGGCGTCGCGAGCGGCGAGACGGATCGAACCGGCGTCGGCAATCGCGAAATCGTGGTGCGGTGTCGGTGGGCCCTCCGACGAGATGGCGAACCACCCGGCCACGTCGCTGTACTGGCCATGCCTGTTGATCACGGTGGTCGGGTCGAATGCCGCCCAGGCGTCGGCGTTTCCGCCGAACAGCCTGGCGATGGTTTGCGCCTTGTTGCCCGCATTCGGGAAGAAGTCGCCGGCGAGGTCGACGAACGCGCTGAACATTTCGGGGTGCATGACGGTCAGATCCACCGCGCACGTCCCGCCCATGGACCAGCCCGCGACGCCCCAGCCAGCGCGGTCGGGGCTCACACCGAAACTTGAGACCATAAAGGGCACAACGTCTTTGGTTAGATGATCGGCCGCGTTACCGCGAATTCCGTTGACGCATTCGGTGTCGTTGTTGAACGCTCCGCCGGAGTCCACGAACACCAGAACCGGCGCGTTGCCGTGATGCGCGGCGGCGAAATCGTCGATTGTCTTGACCGCGTTGCCCGCCCGCGTCCAGTCCGCGGGCGTATTGAACTGCCCGCCAATCATCATCACCGTCGGCAACTGCGGCGGTGGGTTGCTGGCGAACCATTCCGGCGGCAGGTACACCAGTTCGCCGCGATGCTTGAAATGCGATGCGTCCGAGGGGATCACCACCGGTACCACGCTGCCGTGCGGTGGACGAGTTCCCCTGGCGGCCATCGCGGTGATGGTGGCCGGGTCGGTCTGGTCGGGCAGCGGGCCGGAGGTGAGCTGGCTCCACGCGGACTGCACGGTGGGGACGTAGCCCACCCATAGGTTGAGCACCAGCGCCGCGCTCAGCAGGCATAACGGCACGGCCAGTAGCGCAGCGCCGCGTCGCCAGAGGCGCGCGCTGCGCCAGCCCAGGATCAGCACCGCCGCGGCCATGCCGGTGAGCGCGATCCACAGCCACAGCGCAGACGGCGCGGGCTCTCCGGAAAGGCCGCGATCGACGATGTACCAGCGCGCCCCGTAGGCCCCGGCGCCGCCGAGCAGGGCGGCCACCGGCAGCCACAGCGTCCGCCAGCGCCGCGACCGCCAGCCGACGGCCAGCGCCAGCGCGATCGCGGTTACGACCTGGACGGTGGTGGGCACCCAGCCATGCATCAGTGAGGTGTGGGCACTTGCCAGCACCTGCGGCATGGCGTCGGACGTCGAACCCATCACGCGATTCATTGTGATCGATTGTTAACACTCCCGGAACATTTTCGGAGAATGTCCGCAGCGGACCGGCCCGGCCCCTGGGCCGCGCCTAGTGCGGCCTGGCCAGCGGGAATGGCAGTGTCTCGCGAATGCTGCGGCCCGTGATGAGCATGACGACGCGGTCGACGCCCATCCCCAACCCGCCGGTGGGCGGCATCGCGTATTCCATGGCTTGCAGGAAGTCCTCGTCGAGCTCCATGGCTTCGGGATCGCCGCCGGCGGCCAGCAGCGACTGCGCATTCAGGCGGCGTCGCTGCTCGACCGGGTCGGTCAGCTCGCTGTAGGCGGTGCCCAGCTCGACACCCCACGCCACCAGATCCCATCGCTCGGCGACGCCGCGTCGGCTGCGGTGTGGTCGGGTCAGGGGCGACACCGATGTCGGGAAGTCGATGTAGAAGGTCGGTTCCTGGGTCCGGTCCTCCACCAGGTGCTCGTACAACTCGAGCACCACCGCGCCGGCATCCCACTGCGCCCGGTACAGAATGTGCGCGGCGTCGCACAGCCTGCGCAGGGTGTTCAGGGAGGTGTCGGGGTCGATGTGCTCGCCAAGGGCTTCGGATACCGCGTCATGCACGGTCTTCACCGGCCAGATGCCGGAGATGTCAACGGGTTCGAAACGGGCGTCGGTGCCGTCGCCTGCCCGGGGCCGCATGACGGTCTGCTCACCGTTGGCGGCATGCGCGGCGTTCTGGATGAGCTCGCGGCAGCCGTCGATCCACACCTTGTAGTCGGCGTGCGCCTGGTAGGCCTCGAGCAGGGTGAATTCCGGGTTGTGGCTGAAGTCGACACCCTCGTTGCGGAACGCCCGCCCCAGCTCGAACACCCGCTCCACGCCGCCCACGCACAGCCGCTTGAGGTAGAGCTCCGGCGCGATGCGCAGGAACAGGTCCATGTCATAGCAATTGATGTGAGTGACGAACGGCCGGGCGGTGGCGCCGCCGTGGACCTGCTGCAGGATCGGGGTCTCGACCTCGATGAAGCCCTTGGCGAACAGCGTTTCCCGCACCGAGCGCAACACGCTGCTGCGGGCCGTGACCAGATTGCGTGACTCGGCATTGACCGCCAGGTCGACATAGCGGGTCCGCACCCGCGATTCCGGGTCGGTCAACCCGTTCCACTTGTTCGGCAACGGCCGCAGACACTTACCGATCATCCGCCAGTCGCGCACTATCAACGACCGGGTTCCGTTTTTGCTGAAGCCCATGTGCCCGGTCATCTCGACCAGGTCGCCGAGATCGATGGCCGCTTTGAAATCGGCGATGCGGCCGCCCTCCAGGCGTGAATTGTCCAGCAGCACCTGCACTTCGCCCGACCAGTCGCGCAGGTCGGCGAACAACACGCCGCCGTAGTTGCGTTTCCGCAAGATCCGGCCCGAGACCGAGACGGTGTCCTGGTCGTCGGCGTCGAGCGCCTGCGCGATCGTGTGACTGGGTGGAGATCCCACCGGGTACGCATCAACACCGTTGTGCTGCAAGGCTTTCAGCTTGGCGAGGCGCACCCGGACCTGCTCGGGCAGCCGGGGCCCGAATTCGTCGGTGTCCGCGTAGTCGTCGCCCCGCAGCCCGCTCACATCGGGCGTCGTCCCGTCGGGATGCAGCAGCCCGGATTCCACCAGCCGCTCCGGCACCGCCGGGTGATGACCCGTGTGCTCCTTGTCGCGGCGGCTGAACGGCAGCACCAGGAAACCTTCGGCGATCGACGAGGCGACCCCAACCCGGGGAATCAACCGCGCGTCGTGGTAACAGGCGTACCGCGGTAACCACTCGGGTTGATATTTCATGTTCGAGCGGTACAGCGTCTCCAGCTGCCACCACCGCGAGAAGAACAACAACAGCCCGCGCCACAACCGCGCAATCGGCCCGGCGCCAAGTTGGGCGCCCTGCTCGAACGCCGAGCGGAACATCGCAAAGTTCAGCGAAATGCGGTTGACACCAAACCGTTCCGCGGTCAGGGCGAGGTCGCTGACCATGAGTTCGATGGCGCCGTTGGGGGAGTGCGGGGAACGGCGCATCAAATCCAGGGAGACGCCGGTGGTTCCCCAGGGGACCAGGGAGAGCATGGCGGCGACTTGGTCGTTCTGGTCGATCGCTTCGACCAGCAGGCAATCCCCGTCGGCCGGATCGCCCAGCCGGCCCAGCGCCATGGAAAAGCCGCGTTCGGTTTGGGTGTCGCGCCAGGCATCGGCGTCTTTAAGGAGGTCGGCCATCTCGTCGTCGGGGATGTCGCGGTGCCGCCGGATGCGCACCGTCAGCCCGGCCCTGCGGGCCCGCGTCACGGCCTGGCGCACCCCCCGCATGTCCGGGCCGGTCAGCTTGAAATCGGCGGTGTGCAAAATCGCTTCATCGCCCAGCTCGAGGGCGTTGAGGCCGCGCTCGCGAAACGCCCGGGCGCCGTGCGTGCTGGCGCCCATGACGCCGGGCGCCCAGCCGTAGCTTTTGCACAACGCCAGCCACGCGTCGATGGCCTGGGGCCACGCTTTGGGGTCACCCACCGGGTCGCCGCTGGCCAAGCAGACGCCAATCTCGACGCGGAAGGTGATGGCGGCCCGTCCGCTTTGCGCGAACACCACCGACTTGTCGCGACGGGTAGCGAAGTAACCCAGGGAGTCGTTGTTGCCGTACAGCTCCAGCAGCCCGCGGATCGCCGACTCGTCTTCGCCGGTCAACGCGTTGTCGGCGCGCTGGGACTGAAACAGCACGATCGTCGCCGCGATCAGCGCGAGCGCGCCGAACAATCCAAAGATGGCGTTGAGAAAAACGTGCGGCCGGCCGGTGAACAGGTCGGGATCAGCGAGGGCGAATCCGACCACCCGGTTGGCCACATACGGGAGGCGCTCCTGGCGTGCCAGCGAGCCGGGGAACAGCTCAACCAGACCCCAGGACAGCAGGATTCCGATTATGTCCCCGACAACCAGCACCGCCGCCGCTTTGAACAGCGCGGCTCTGCGGACCTTGGCCCAGAACTCCCGATAGCTCAACAGCAAAAGGACGACCGTGCCGACGTGCACGGCGAACCCGAGGTTCTGGCCGAAGGTCTGGGCCGGGGTGTTGTCGCCCGCGGCGATTTCGGCGGCGTTCACCGCGGCGAAGAGGATCATGTTGCCGAGCAACACCCACCAGGCGATGCGTTTGCGGGCGGTCAGGGCCGCGGCCAGCAATGCCAGGACAAACGCCCACGCGATGCTGGTTTCCGGGAAGTTGAACAGGTAATTGTTGATGAATTCCCGGGGGATCCTGATCAGCCAACGGACCAGCGGGGACACGCTGGCCAGCAGGGACAGCGTGGCGATGATGCCCACGGTCCAGCCGGCCGCCGCCGGAACCCAGCGATACCGCGAGGTCGACTGGCTGCCCGGGCGAGGCCCTGAACGAGGCTTAGCGACAGTCACAGACCGCGAGGATATTCCTTCAATCCGGGAAATGTCTGGCGAAGCGCCAAGAGCTGCCCCGACGAGTTGGCGAAGTGTCGCCGAACTGGGGTAATGTGGCCGGACGCCCGTCCGGGGCGGGCTCGGATAGCTGAAGTGCCGGAAGACGCCTCGTGGCTGCTAAACTAACGTCCGCGACCATCCCGGCGAACGCCAGGGACAGCAAGTGGAGTCCCACTCCCACCGCCGGCCACGATTCTTTCAAGGCTCAGCGGTCCGGTCACAGGCATGCTGTGATGCCTGTTCCGCGAGTACTGCGGGCGGCTTGACGAGGTTCGAGCCGCGATCGGTCGGCATTGGGCCCTGCGTGCGCAGGGCTTTTTTGCTGGCGGTGTGGTGTTTCCACCGCTGAATCCCGACGGGACCCGGGACCGGTCGTCACCGAAGGACGACTCAAGAAGCCCAACAAGGGAGGCCCCATCAGCACTGAGACCCGCGTCAACGAGCGCATCCGCGTACCTGAAGTTCGATTGATCGGCCCAGGGGGAGAGCAGGTAGGCATAGTGCGCATCGAAGACGCACTGCGCGTCGCCGCGGACGCCGATCTCGACCTTGTCGAAGTTGCCCCGAATGCCAGACCGCCGGTCTGCAAAATCATGGACTACGGCAAGTTCAAATACGAGGCGGCGCAAAAGGCGCGCGAATCCCGCCGGAACCAGCAGCAGACCGTCGTCAAAGAGCAAAAGCTGCGACCAAAGATCGACGATCACGATTACGAGACCAAGAAAGGCCACGTAATCCGCTTCCTGGAGGCGGGGTCGAAGGTCAAGGTCACCATCATGTTTCGCGGACGTGAGCAGTCGCGCCCCGAGTTGGGCTATCGATTGCTGCAGCGGCTGGGCTCGGACGTCGCCGACTACGGATTCGTCGAAACGTCTGCCAAGCAGGACGGGCGCAACATGACGATGGTGCTGGCCCCGCATCGCGGCGCGAAGACTCGCGCCAGGGCGCGGCATCCGGAGGCACCGGGGGCCGGGCCGGAGCCCGCCTCCGATGGGGCCGAGGACACCGAGCCTTCACCGAACTGACCTGACAACCGAACACCACACAGCAGAACTGGAGAAACATGCCCAAGGCCAAGATCCACAGTGGAGCGGCGAAGCGGTTCCGGCGCACCGGGACCGGAAAGATCGTCCGCCAACAAGCCAACCGTCGGCACCTGCTCGAGCACAAACCGACCAAACGAACCCGGCGGCTGGACGGCCGCACCACCGTTTCAGCCAACGACACCAAGCGTGTCAACGCATTGCTGAACGGCTGACCGCTAGTAGACCGAGCGCCGGGCCAACACGCATGCTGAACTGGCACCGGCGCTAGCCCTTTGACGAACCATTTACAGCCTGAACGAGAGTAGGAATTTCCATGGCACGCGTGAAGCGGGCAGTCAACGCCCACAAGAAGAGGCGCAGCGTCCTGACAGCCTCGAAAGGCTATCGCGGCCAGCGATCCCGGCTCTACCGCAAAGCCAAAGAGCAGCAACTGCATTCGCTGGGCTACGCCTACCGCGACCGCAGGGCGCGCAAGGGCGAGTTCCGCAAATTGTGGATCTCGCGAATCAACGCGGCGGCACGCGCTAACGACATCACCTACAACCGGTTGATCCAGGGTTTGAAGGCCGCAGGTGTCGAGGTGGACCGCAAAAACCTTGCCGATATCGCGATCGCCGATCCGGCGGCGTTCACCGCGCTGGTCGATGTCGCCCGTGCCGCGCTGCCCAAGGACGTTAACGCGCCCTCGGGAGAAGCGGCCTAGCCCGGGCTGCAGTGCTGACCGAACGCTCGGCCAGGGTGGCCGAGGCGGTCAAACTGCATCGTCACGTCGGCCGTCGGCGCGCGGGGCGTTTTCTCGCCGAGGGGCCCAACCTGGTCGAGGCCGCATCCGTTCGCGGGCTGGTCCACGACGTATTCGTCACCGAGGTCGCGGCGCAGCGGCACGCGTCGTTGCTGGCGTCCCTGCAAGCGTGCCCGGTCCATCTGATCAGTGAGCGAGCCGCAAAAGCGCTGTCCGACACCGTCACCCCGGCGGGCTTGGTCGCGGTGTGCGACATGCCGGCCACCCGGCTGGAGGATGTGCTGGCCGGCTCGCCCCGGCTGATCGCGGTCGCCGTCGAGATCAGCGAGCCGGGCAATGCGGGCACGGTCGTTCGCATCGCCGACGCCATGGGCGCGGGGGCGGTGGTCCTCGGCGGCCACAGCGTCGACCCATACAACGGCAAGTGTCTGCGCGCGTCGGCCGGCAGCATGTTCTCGATTCCGGTCGTCACCGCGCCCGACGCCCACGCCGCCGTCGCTGAGTTGCGCGCGACCGGGTTGCAGGTGCTGGCCAGCACGGTGGACGGCGAGACGCGCCTCGACGAGGCCGAGCGGCTCCTCGCCCGGCCGACGGCCTGGTTGTTGGGACCGGAATCGCACGGCTTGCCCGCCGACATCGCGGGCGATGCGGACCACCGGGTGCGCATCCCGATGTCGGGCGGCGCCGAGAGCCTGAACGTGGCCGCCGCCGCGGCCATCTGTCTGTACCAGAGCGCGCAGGCTCTCGGTGTGCTGAAGCGCTAGGTCGGATTGCCCCACTCCTCCTCACCCCGCTAGGCGGGGTGCATCGTCGTAGCGCTAGGCAGCTCTGCTGCCGCGGCCCCTGGCGGGCCGCAGGCCGGCCAGCGACAGCGTGGTGTGCACCAGCGAGCCCGCGCGCTCTATCAGGGACTTGTGGGGCGGGAAGTAGTGCATCGGCAGCCCGCGACGGTCACGCGGCGGGGCCATGAACTCGGGCGCCTCAACCAATGGCGCGTTGGTGGGGGCCCGTCCCTCGGCGCGGCGGTAGGCGGCCAGCGCGCGCGGGTGCAGTCGGATTTCGTCGGGAACCGCCAGGAAAGCCATCTCGACCAGCTTGCCGAACACGCGCAGCAGGATCTCGTCGCCGGGTGTCCAGCGCATTCCGGCCTTCTCGCGAACCGCGGGCTCGAAGAGTCCCGCCGCGATCCAGCGCTGACCGGCCACCAACGGCTTGAACAACTGGTCCCAGATCGGGGTCGGCATCAGAACGAACTTCGGCTTGGGAATGCGAATCCGGAAGATGTCCAGCGTCGCCTGGTTGATTTCCAGCTCGTCGCGGCAGACCCGATCCCAGTACTCCTGGAATTCCTCCCACGACCCGGGCACCGGCCGCATGCTCATCCCGTACATCCGGTACCACTGGACGTGTTCGTCGAACAGCTGTCGCTTCTCGGCCTCGGTCAAGCCCCCGCAGAAGTACTCGGCCACCTTGACGACCAGCATGAAAAAGGTGGCATGCGCCCAGTAGAAGGTTTCCGGGTTGAGCGCGTGATAGCGCCGCCCCCCGGGGTCAACCCCCTTGATGGTGTCGTGGAAGCGCTTGATCTGCTGACCGGTCAGGGCCGCGCGATCGCCGTCGTAGACCACCCCCATGATCGGGTAGACCGACCGGGCCACCCGCTGCAACGGCTCGCGCAGCAGGATCGAATGCTCTTCGACACCCGCGCCGAGTTCGGGATACATGTTTTGGATCGCGCCGATCCAGACGCCCATCATGCCGGTGCGCAAATCGCCAAAGTACTTCCAGGTAAGGGAATCTGGCCCGAGCGGCTCATCGGATGTAGACGATCTGGCGGTCATCGCGGCCTCCTACTCCTCCTGCGCCCACGATAACTTTGACAACGCATGTTGTCTACGAATTCGGCGCATGCCGCCCAACTGTGTTACCGAGTTTCCACACCCGCGTCGCAACCCCGTAATCAGGCTGTTCGCTGCGATATGGGACACAAACCGGGGACGGTCATTGCCTGCCTTCCGAAAAAGCACCTACCCTCGGCCAGGTGGAACTCGCGCCTCGCGATCCGGACCACGGCGAGCCCGAGGAACCGGTGACAATCGCGGCGCCCTCCACTTCCCAGGGGCGTTCTCCGGTGTCGATGCGCGGCGCCACGCAGTGGTTGCACACGACAAATCACAGCCCGGGCGTTGTGGCGTTGATCCGGCGGGCGCGACGGCTGCTGCCCGGCGATCCCGAGTTCGGGGACCCGCTGTCCACCGCGGGCGAAGGGGGCCCGCGCGCCGCCGCACGCGCTGCCGACCGGCTGCTGGGGGATCGCGGTGCGGCGTCACGCGAGGTCAGCCTGGGTGTGTTGCAGGTGTGGCAGGCGTTGACCGAGGTAGTTTCCCGGCGCCCGGCAAATTCGGAGGTGACGCTGGTATTCACCGACCTGGTCGGCTTCTCGACGTGGTCGTTGCAGGCGGGTGACGACGCGGCGCTCACGCTGCTGCGCAAGGTCGCGCGCGCCCTCGAGCCGCCGCTGCTGGACGCCGGGGGACACATCGTCAAGCGCATGGGCGACGGACTCATGGCGGTCTTCGGCGATCCGACGGTCGCGGTGCGGGCCGTGCTGGCCGCCAAGGAGGCGATGAAACTGGTCGAGGTGGCGGGCCACACGCCGCGAATGCGAGTCGGGATCCACACCGGGCGGCCGCAGCGGATGGCCGCGGACTGGCTCGGCGTCGACGTCAACATCGCCGCTCGCGTGATGGAGCGCGCCACCAAAGGGGGAATCATGGTGTCGAGCTCGACGTTAGACCTGATACCGCAAACCGAATTGGACGCATTGGGCGTAGTGGCGAAGCGCACACGGCGACCTATGTTTGGGCCGAAACCCGCAGGGCTACCCCCAGATTTGGCGATTTATCGACTCAGGACTCTTAGGGAGTTAACAGACTCCGATGACACTTCGGAAGCAATTGACCAGACATAATGGATGCCAATGATAGGGGGCATCTTGTCCCGGCTTGCCCGGGTGCAATTCACCGTTTGGTACGTGGCGATTCTGCTTGCCGTCAGCTGCGCCATCCTGGCCCTTGGCCCGCACGCACATGACGTCATCGTGGAGCGCGCCAGCACCAACGTGCACAACCTGGCCCACGGACGCCTGGGAACCCTGCTGGGCAGCGCGCTGGTTGTCGACGCCGGCCCGCTCTACTTCTGGCTGCCCTTCCTGACGTGCCTGCTGGGGCTCGCGGAGCTGCACTTGCGCACCATCCGGCTGATCGTGGCGTTCGTCGTCGGGCATATCGGCGCGACGCTGCTGGTGACCGCCGCTCTCGCCGCGGCGGTCGAGTTCGGTTGGATGCCGTGGGCGGTCACCCGGGCCAGCGATGTCGGGATGAGCTATGGCGCCCTCGCGGTGCTCGGAGCGATGACGGCGGTGATTCCCCGGCGCTGGCGGCCGGCGTGGGTCGGCTGGTGGGTATCGGCGGGCATCTCCGCGGCGATCATCGGTGGCGATTTCACCGACGCGGGTCATACCGTCGCCGTGATCCTGGGCGTGCTGGTGTCCGCCCGCTTCCGGCAACCGATCCACTGGACGCCGGTGCGCTTTCTGATGCTGGTGGCATCCTCGGGGTTCGGCTTCCTGGTCCTCGCCCACCACTGGGGGACGATGGCCGGCGCGTCCGTCTTCGGTGTCCTGGGCGCCTTTGTGGCCTACAAGATCGCCCAGCGCGGCATGGCACGGGGTCTGCCCTCGGTTTCGCCGCCGGAGGACCCAGAGGATCAGGGCGCGCTGGTCGCTCCCCAGCCGGTCCTGGCCGGATAAAGCCCCACCCGCCATCGCGGCGCGGAACTTCGAAGCGCGCCGATCGGCATTCACCGAATCACTTATGATCGGCACTCGACCCGTGCCGGGCAAATCCGAGTCCGGCGACGATGCGGGCAGCCCGAACTCGTCAACAAGGAGAGTGTCGCCGCGTGGGTGATGAACCCGTCGACCTGTCGCCGGAGGCCTTGGCCAGGGCGGTCAACGCCGCCCGCCAGGCCATCGCCAGCGCCGACGATCTGGACGCGCTGACCCGCGTCAAGACCGAGCACCTCGGCGACCGCTCACCGCTGGCCCTGGCGCGGCAAGCGCTGGGCAGCGTGCCCAAGAACGAGCGCGCCGACGCCGGCAAGCGGGTCAACGTCGCCCGCGCGGAGGTCCAGCGTGGCTACGACGAACGGCTGGTGACGCTGCGTGCCGAGCGCGACGCGGCCGTGCTGGTCGCCGAGGGCGTCGACGTCACATTGCCGTCGACCCGGCAGCCTCCCGGCGCGCGGCACCCGATCACGATCCTGGCCGAACACATCGCCGATGCCTTCATCGCGATGGGATGGGAATTGGCCAACGGACCCGAGGTCGAAACCGAGCAGTTCAACTTCGATGCCCTCAACTTCCCTGCCGACCACCCCGCGCGCAGCGAACAGGACACCTTCTACATCGCGCCGGAAAGTTCGCGGCAACTGCTACGCACGCATACCTCACCGGTGCAGGTGCGCACCCTGCTCGAACACGAGCTGCCCGTCTACATCATCTCGATCGGCCGCACGTTTCGCACCGACGAACTCGATGCCACCCACACGCCGGTCTTCCACCAGGTCGAAGGCCTGGCGGTGGACCGCGGCCTGACCATGGCGCATCTGCGGGGAACGCTGGACGCGTTCGCGCGCGCCGAATTCGGTCCTTCCGCGCGCACCCGGATCCGGCCGCACTTCTTCCCCTTCACCGAACCGTCCGCCGAAGTCGACGTGTGGTTTGTCGGCAACAAGGGCGGCGCCGACTGGGTCGAGTGGGGCGGCTGCGGAATGGTGCATCCAAACGTCTTGCGGGCCACGGGAATTGACCCCGACACCTACTCCGGGTTTGCCTTCGGGATGGGCCTGGAACGCACCCTGCAGTTCCGCAACGCCATCCCCGACATGCGTGACATGGTCGAGGGCGACGTCCGGTTTTCGTTGCCGTTCGGGGTGGGTTCCTGATGCGCGTTCCCTATAGCTGGCTGCGCGAGGTGGTGGCGGCCGGCGCGCCGGGCTGGGATGTCGCGCCCGGCGATCTCGAGCAGACGTTGGTGCGTATCGGCCACGAGGTCGAGGAGGTTGTTCACCTTGGCCCGATCGACGGCCCGCTGACCGTGGGGCGGGTGATCGGCATCGAGGAGCTGACCGAGTTCAAGAAGCCGATCCGCGCCTGCGTGGTCGACGTCGGAGCTGATCAGCAGCGCGAGATCGTCTGTGGGGCAACCAATTTCGTGGTAGGCGATCTGGTGGTGGTGGCACTGCCCGGCACCACGCTGCCCGGCGGATTCGTCATCACGGCGCGTAAGACGTACGGCCGTAACTCCGAGGGCATGATCTGCTCGGCGGCCGAACTCGGTTTGGGCGCAGACCATTCCGGGATCCTGGTGCTGCCGCCCGGAACCGCCGAACCGGGAACAGACGGCGCCGCGGTGCTGGGATTGGACGACGTGGTGTTCCACGTGGCGATCACGCCCGATCGCGGCTATTGCATGTCGATGCGGGGCATGGCCCGGGAGATCGCGTGCGCCTACGACCTGGACTTTATAGACCCGGCCGGCGACCAGGTGGTGAAGCCGTTGCCGGTGCACGGGGAGGCGTGGCCGCTGACGGTGCAGGCCGAAACCGGGGTTCGCCGGTTCGCGCTGCGCCCGGTGACCGGGATCGACCCCGCGGCGGTGTCGCCGTGGTGGCTGCAGCGCAGGCTGCTGCTGTCGGGCATCCGCGCGACTTCCCCGGCCGTCGATGTCACCAACTACGTGATGCTGGAGCTCGGCCACCCCATGCACGCCCACGACCGCAACCGCATCACCGGGGGCTTCGGCGTGCGGTTCGCCCGGCCCGGCGAGACCGTCGTCACCCTCGATGACATCGAGCGGCGGCTCGACCCGGGCGACGTGCTCATCGTCGACGACGTGGCGACCGCGGCGATCGGCGGCGTGATGGGTGCGGCGACCACCGAGGTGCGCGCGGATTCCACCGACGTGCTGCTGGAGGCCGCGGTGTGGGATCCGGCCGCGGTGTCGCGCACCCAGCGGCGGCTGCACCTGCCCAGCGAGGCCGCCCGTCGCTACGAACGCGCGGTCGACCCGGCCATTTCGGTGGCCGCGCTGGACCGCTGCGCCGCACTGCTCGCCGAGATCGCCGGGGGTTCGGTGTCGGAGACCCTGACCGATTGGCGAGGCGACCCGCCCCGTGACGACTGGTCGCTGCCACGGATCCGGATGGCCGTCGGCCTGCCGGACCGCGTCGCGGGGGTGGCCTACCCGGACGGCACGACCGCGCGGCGACTGAGGCAAATCGGCGCGGCGGCGGCCGAGAACGACGACATCGTGATCGTGACCCCGCCGAGTTGGCGACCCGATCTGCTGCAGCCCGCCGACCTTGTCGAGGAGGTGCTGCGGCTCGAGGGGCTGGAGGCCATCCCGTCGGTGCTGCCGTCGGCTCCCGCGGGCCGGGGGCTCACCGCCGCGCAAAAGCGTCGCCGCGCGATCGGGAAGTCGCTGGCCCAGTCCGGCTACGTCGAAATCCTGCCAACCCCGTTTTTGCCCGCCGGCGTGTTCGACCTGTGGGGGCTGCCGGCCGACGACCCGCGACGGTCGACCACCGACGTGCTCAACCCGCTGGAAGCCGACCGTCCGCAGCTGGCGACCACGCTGCTGCCGGCAATGCTGGAAGCGTTGGGGCGCAACGTATCCCGAGGTCTCGTCGATATCGCGCTGTTCGCCCTCGCGCAGGTGGTCCAGCCGACCGAGGAGACTCGTGCCGTCGAGCTCATCCCCGTCCACCGGCGCCCGACCGATGCCGAGATCGCCCTGCTGGACGCGTCTTTGCCCCGCCAACCGCAGCACGTCGCCGCGGTGTTGGCCGGCCTGCGCGAACCGCGAGGGCCATGGGGCCCGGGCCGTCGGGTCGAAGCCGCCGACGCGTTCGAGGCGGTGCGGATCGTCGCGCGCGCCAGCGGAGTCGACGTGACATTGCGGGCGACCCAGTACCTGCCGTGGCACCCGGGCCGGTGCGCCGAGGTGCTCGTCGGGCAAACGCCCGTCGGTCATGCGGGGCAGCTGCATCCCGCGGTGATCGAACGCTCCGGGCTGCCCAACGGGACCTGCGCGATCGAGTTGAACCTCGATGCGATTCCCATCGTCGAGGCGTTTCCGGCGCCCAGGGTGTCGCCGTTTCCGGCGGTATTCCAGGACGTCAGCCTCGTGGTGCCCGCCAACGTGCCGGCCCAGGCGGTGGCGGACGCCGTGCGCGAGGGCGCCGGCGAACTGCTGGAAGCCATGGAATTGTTCGACGTTTTCACCGGTCCGCAGATCGGCGAGGATCGCAAGTCGCTGACCTTCGCGCTGCGCTTCCGCGCGCCGGACCGCACGCTGACCGAGGACGACGCCAGCGCGGCTCGCGATGCCGCGGTGCAACGCGCCGCCGAGGCGGTCGGCGCCGTGCTGCGCGCTTAGCGTCAGGTTTGGGTAACGGCAGCGCGCAGTTGTTCGCCGGGCAGTCGCCACAGAATGGTGCCCGCCGTGGCGGTGGCGGTGGCCGCGTGGGTGGTACCCGGTCGCAATACGGCTCGTGCGCCGAAGAGGCTGCCCGGGCCTAGGGTGCGAATGCGTTCGCCGGCCTCGTCGAATTCGACACAGCCGTCGACGATGAAGTAAGCGTCGTCGGCCAGGTCGTTCTCGCTGAATATGACGGTGGTGGCGTCATGTCTTTCGGTAGTCGCCGAGACCGCCAGGTCGCGGATGGTGTCAGCGGGCAGGGTGGCCAACAAGGGCGCACGCGCCAGAGCAACGTCGCGGTCGTCGCTAGCTGCGGGCATGTTCGCTTGTCTGTCAGCGGCTGACGCGTTGATCGTTTTAGCGGTCGGGTCGAAGCCGGTCAGGATGGTCAAGAAGGCCCGCCGCGGCAGGACCCTCAGCCGGCAGTCGGAGGTGGCGTGCACGGTGGCGGTGCGAGTGGTGTTGTGCATCAGGGCGATTCCGCCGAAGAAGTCGCCTGGGCCAAGCGAGCGAACGTGGCGCCCGTCGACGCGCACGTCGAGCGTGCCGGACTCGACGATGTAGAAGGAGTCGCCGTATTCGCCTTGGTAGATCACGACTTCGCCGGCGGCGACCTCTTCGGTGTAGAGCTCGATGGCGATCCGTTCCCGCAGCACATTGGTCAGCGGCGCAAACAGTGCGATCCAGTCGAGGGCGCCCACACGTTGGCGCGTCGCCGCGACCCTGGCATCGGTTCGAAGCAATGCACGCGCAACACCTAGCGTGCCCAACACCGTAAGCACGGCCAGGGCAAACAGGCTCGTGCGCAGCGACCAGCCCTGGATCACGCGCGTCGTGACCCACGCGCCGGCAGCCATCGCGAACTGACCGAGGCCCTCAAGTATCCCGAGCAGACGACCACTCTCGGACAAGGGAACGAGACTTTGGATCTGCACCTGACCGGCCATCATCACCAGGGCGATGCCGGCGCCGAAAGCGATCAAGGCGGCGAGCACGACAGCGTTCGCCGGCACAGCCGCCATCAGCGCGAGCGCTATCCCCATGGTGGCCCCGGCGACGACAAACCACGGCCCCAGCCGTCGCTTTCCGATCGCGCCAAGCGCAAACCCGCCGAGCAATCCGCCGCCGGCGATGAAGGCGATGAGCATGCCGGGTCCGGCCTCTCCCCAGTGCAGCCGGTTCATCGCCAACGGCACGACGAAAACATCGCTTGCCGCCCCCATTACGGCTGCCAAGGCGGTCACGAGAGTGATCGGAAGCAAGTTGCGTCCGGCGACAGTGCGGAGCCCTCTCGCGGTCTCGACCAGCGCGTGCTGCAGACCGTCATCCGTGGGGCCATGGAGGAAATCTGCGGCGTCCACCCGCACCGTGATGACTGCGGCCACTGACCCGAGGGAGAGGACCGCGGCGACGGTGAGCGCGGTGCCGGGTGCGGTCCAGGCCAGCATCAGGCCGCCTAGGACCGGCCCGATGAGGACGCCGACCTTATCCGTAATGCCAAAGGCGGCGTGGGCCTGAACCAAGTCGTCGGGTCGCTGAGTGACGGACGGGAGCAGCGCCGCGGTCGTTGGCCGCACAGACATTGCGGCGACGCCTTCGACAGCTGCAAGTGCGACAAGGACTGGCACCGCCGGGTAGAACACCGCCGAAATCGTGGTGCCCGCAACCACGAGGAAGCGCAGCGCGAACGCGGAGGTCAGGATGCGTTCGTGGGCGTACTTGTCGATGACGTAGCCCAGCGCGGGCGACAGCAGCGCAGCGGGCAGGACCGCTGCGATGCTGATCGCGCCGACGGCGCCCACCCCGGCAAGGGTGAACGCGTAAACGGTGATAACCGTGTACCACATCCATTCGGCAACGGTCGCCAGCAGGCGCCCCACCACGAGCCGACCTAGTTCGGTGTTCCTCGCCGCGGACTCAAGCACGTTGAGGTTATTCAACATCGGCAAACCCCGCTAAGCCCCTGGGGCCGGTGCTACTACCGGGGGAACGCACGCGCCCCGCGGAAGCGGTCGTGCGAGGCCTGAGGGCCCGGGCGGCCGCGTGCCCGCGGTGCGTAACGGAGAGAAGCCAAAGCGGGGCCGTTCTGGCAGCACTCGCAGAGGCCGCGTAATTTCGTGCAACGAGCCAACATCCCCCGGGTGCTATTTCGTTGGCGGCCGCCGCGTGCTCAGGCAACCGATCGTCATCGCAGCATATCGTCTCGTCCCCACTGAGGCGGCGTTGCCAACTACCGCGCAGGCCAGCACGCTGACGAGCTCATCGCCCCGACTCGATGGTGCAGACGGGGTCCGATCGATTGCCGCGGCGCAGCAGTCGGCATGAATTTGCAAACTGTTGCATAACCATGCAGAATCGGCGAAATGGCCGACGTCATGAGGGTCGCGGTTGCCGGTGCCACCGGCTACGCGGGTGGTGAGATCCTGCGGCTGCTGCTCGGACATCCGGCTTACGCCGACGGCCGGCTCACCATCGGTGCGGTGACCGCCGCGGCCAGCGCCGGCAGCACGCTCGGTGAGCACCATCCGCACCTGACGCCCTTGGCCCAGCGAGTGGTCGAGCCCACCGAGCTTGCCGTGCTCGCTGGCCACGATGTGGTGTTCCTGGCCTTGCCGCATGGGCATTCGGCCGCGCTGGCCGAGCGGCTCGGCCCCGAAACCCTGATCATCGACTGCGGCGCGGACTTCCGGCTCACCGATGCGACGGCCTGGGAGAGGTTCTACGGATCCCCGCACGCCGGCAGCTGGCCGTACGGGCTGCCGGAGCTACCCGGCGGACGGGACCGGCTGCGCGGCGCGCGCCGCATCGCCGTTCCGGGCTGCTATCCGACGGCGGCGTTGCTGGCGTTGTTTCCCGCGGTCGCGGACGACCTGATCGAGCCCGCCGTCACTGTGGTGGCGGTCAGCGGCACCTCGGGAGCCGGTCGCGCGGCCAAGACCGACCTGCTCGGCTCCGAGATCATCGGATCGGCGCGGGCCTACAACATCGCCGGCGCCCACCGGCACACCCCCGAGATCGCCCAGGGCCTGCGGGCCGTCACCCACAGAGACGTCACGGTGTCGTTCACCCCGGTGCTGATCCCCACCTCCCGCGGCATCCTGGCCACCTGCACCGCGCGCACCCGCGCACCGTTGTCCCAGCTACGCGAAGCCTACGAAAAGGCTTACCATGCAGAGCCTTTCATCTACCTGATGCCCGAAGGGCAGCTGCCCCGCACCGGGGCGGTGATCGGCAGCAACGCGGCGCACATCGCCGTCGCGGTGGACGACGCCGCCCAGACGTTCGTGGCGATCGCCGCCATCGACAACCTGGTGAAGGGTACCGGCGGCGCCGGGGTGCAGTCGATGAACCTGGCGCTGGGTTGGCCCGAGACAGAAGGCCTTTCGGTGGTTGGGGTCGCGCCGTGACCCGCACGGCGGCGCGGTTGCTGCGCGAGCAGGGTGTCACCGCCCCGTCGGGCTTCCGGGCCGCCGGTATCGCGGCCGGGATCAAGGCATCCGGGGCCCGGGACCTCGCACTGGTCTTCAACGAAGGGCCCGACTACGCGGCCGCGGGGGTGCTGACCCGCAACAAGGTCAAAGCCGCGCCGGTGCTGTGGACCCAGCAGGTCCTGACAACCGGACAGCTGCGCGCGGTGATCCTCAATTCCGGCGGCGCCAACGCCTGCACCGGACCCGGAGGCTTCCAGGACACCCACGCCACGGCGGAGGCAGTCGCGGCGGCGTTGTCGGACTGGGGAACCGAGACCGGGGCCGTCGAGGTCGCGGTCTGCTCCACCGGTTTGATCGGTGACCGGTTGCCGATGGACAAGGTGCTCGCCGGGGTGCGGGATGTCGTGCACGAGATGGCCGGCGGGCTGGCCGGTGGCGAGGACGCCGCTCACGCCATCATGACCACCGACACGGTGCCCAAACAGGTTGCGCTGCACCATCCGAACAAGTGGACGGTCGGCGGGATGGCCAAAGGCGCGGGCATGCTCGCGCCGTCGCTGGCCACCATGCTGTGCGTGCTCACCACCGACGCGGCCGTCGAGCCGGCGGCACTCGACCGGGCGCTGCGCGACGCCACCGCCCGCACGTTCGACCGGCTCGACATCGACGGCAGCTGTTCCACCAACGACACCGTGTTGCTGCTGGCGTCGGGGGCCAGCGGAATCGCCCCACCCCAGGCGGATCTCGACGAGGCCGTGCTGCGGGTCTGCGACGACCTGTGCGCGCAGCTGCAAGCCGACGCCGAGGGCGTCACCAAACGCGTCACCGTCACCGTCACCGGCGCCGCCTCCGACGACGACGCGCTGGGCGCCGCGCGGATGATCGCCCGGGACAGCCTGGTCAAAACGGCGGTGTTCGGGTCCGACCCCAACTGGGGCCGGGTGCTCGCGGCCGTCGGGATGGCCCCGATCACCCTCGATCCCGATCGAATTACCGTGTCGTTCAATGGTTCTGCGGTGTGTATCGATGGGGTGGGCGCTCCGGGCGCCCGCGAGGTGGATCTGTCGGCCGCCGACATCGACATCACCGTCGACCTGCGGATCGGCGAGGGTCGGGCCGCGATCCGGACCACCGACCTGTCGCACGCCTACGTCGAAGAGAATTCGGCCTACAGCTCATGATCGCGAAAGTCGAGGCGCTGCCCACCGGGGTCAAGGCGCAAGTGCTGGCCGAAGCCCTGCCCTGGCTTAAGCAGTTGCACGGCAGGGTCGTCGTCATCAAGTACGGCGGCAACGCCATGACCGACGACACGCTGCGGCAGGCCTTCGCCGCCGACATGGCGTTTCTGCGCAATTGCGGCATTCATCCGGTCGTCGTGCACGGCGGCGGGCCGCAGATCACCGCCATGCTGCGGCGGCTGGGCATCGAGGGTGACTTCAAGGGTGGATTCCGCGTCACCACACCGGAAGTGCTCGATATCGCCAGGATGGTGCTGTTCGGACAGGTGGGCCGCGAACTGGTCAATCTGATCAACGCGCATGGACCCTATGCCGTCGGCATCACCGGCGAGGACGCCCAACTCTTCACCGCCGTGCGGCGCAGCGTCACCGTCGACGGCGTGGCCACCGACATCGGCCTGGTGGGGGACGTTGAACTTGTCAACACCGCCGCGGTGCTCGATCTGATTGCGGCAGGCCGTATTCCGGTGGTGTCGACGCTCGCGCCGGATGCCGAAGGCGTGGTGCACAACATCAACGCCGATACCGCGGCCGCGGCGCTGGCCGAAGCGCTGGGAGCTGAAAAGCTGTTGATGCTCACCGATGTCGAAGGCCTGTACACCAGCTGGCCGAATCGAGACTCGCTGGTCAGCGAAATCGACACCGCCACATTGGCGCAACTGCTACCCACGCTGGAGGCGGGCATGATTCCCAAGGTCGAGGCGTGTCTGAGGGCCGTCGTCGGCGGAGTGCCCAGCGCGCACGTCATCGACGGAAGGGTCAAACACTGCGTGTTGGTGGAGCTGTTCACCGACGAGGGGACCGGCACCAAGGTGGTATCCGCATGACTCACGCTCAGACCGACGTTTTGCGGCAGCGGTGGGAAGCCGTGATGATGAACAACTACGGCACCCCTGCGGTGGCCCTGGCCAGCGGCGACGGCGCCGTGGTCACCGATGTGGACGGCAAGACCTACCTGGACCTGCTCGGCGGCATCGCGGTCAACGTGCTCGGGCATCGCCATCCCGCGATCATCGAGGCCGTCACGCACCAGATGACCACGCTGGGCCACACCTCCAACTTCTATGCCACCGAACCGGGCATCGCGCTGGCCGAGGAACTGGTCGCCCTGCTGGGGGCGGACGCCCGCGCGCGGGTGTTCTTCGCCAACTCCGGCACCGAGGCCAACGAGCTGGCGTTCAAGCTGTCGCGGCTCACCGGACGCACGAAACTCGTTGCCGCACAAGGAGCTTTCCACGGCCGCACGATGGGCTCGCTGGCGCTGACCGGTCAGCCGGCCAAGCAGGCGCCCTTTGCCCCGCTGCCCGGCGACGTCACGCATGTGCCCTACGGGGACGCCGACGCGCTGGCCGCCGCGGTCGATGACGGCACCGCCGCGGTGTTCCTCGAGCCGATCATGGGGGAGGGCGGGGTCGTCGTCCCACCCGAGGGATATCTGGCCGCGGCGCGGGATATCACGGCGCGACACGGCGCCCTGCTGGTGCTCGACGAGGTGCAAACCGGAATGGGCCGCACCGGAGCATTTTTCGCCCACCAACACGACGGCATCACCCCCGACGTGGTGACGCTGGCCAAGGGGCTCGGCGGCGGCCTGCCCATCGGGGCGTGCCTGGCGGTCGGTCCCGCAGCGGAGCTGCTGACGCCCGGCCTGCACGGCAGCACCTTCGGCGGCAACCCGATCTGCGCCGCGGCGGCCCTGGCGGTGTTGCGGGTACTGACGGCCGAGGATCTGGTCCGGCACGCCGAGGTGCTGGGCAAGTCGGTGCGCCACGGCATCGAAACGCTGCGCCACCCGCTGATCGACCACGTGCGCGGCCGCGGATTGCTGTGGGGCGTGGTGCTCAGCGCCCCGCGTGCCAAGGAGACCGAGGCGGCCGCGCGCGACGCCGGATTCCTGGTCAACGCCGCCGCGCCCGACGTCATCCGCCTGGCACCGCCATTGATCATCACCGAAGCCCAGATCGACGGCTTCATCGCCGCCCTGCCGGGAATCCTCGACAGCGCCGGGGCGCCAGCATGACGCGCCGGGGCGCCAGCATGACGCGCCCGCGACGATGCAAGCGAGCGATGTGGGGGCACCTCCCGCTTGCGGGGGAGAGGAGTGCCGCAGATGGCTAGGCACTTTCTGCGCGACGACGACCTGACCCCACAAGACCAGGCCGAGATCCTGGAGCTGGCCGCCGAGCTGAAAAAGGACCCGTTCGGCCGTCGTCCCCTCGACGGGCCGCGCGGGGTCGCGGTCATCTTCGACAAGAACTCCACGCGCACCCGGTTCTCGTTCGAGATCGGAATCGCCCAGCTCGGTGGGCATGCCGTGATCGTCGACAGCCACAGCACCCAGCTCGGCCGCGACGAGACCCTGCAGGACACCGCAAAAGTGTTGTCCCGCTACGTCGATGCCATCGTGTGGCGGACCTTCGGGCAAGACCGGCTGGACGCGATGGCCGAGACCGCGACGGTGCCGGTGATCAACGCGCTCTCCAACGAGTTCCATCCCTGCCAGGTGCTCGCCGATCTGTTGACCATCGCCGAACGCAAGGGATCGCCACAAGGCTCGCGGCTGACCTACTTCGGCGATGGCGCCAACAACATGGCCCACTCGCTGATGCTCGGCGGAGTCACCGCCGGCATCCACGTCACCGTCGCCGCCCCCGACGGCTTCGCGCCCGACCCGGACGTCGTGGCCGCCGCCGAGCTGCGCGCCGCGGCCACCGGCGCCTCGGTGACCGTGACCGGCGACGCCGACGCGGCCGCCGCGGGCGCCGACGTCCTGGTGACCGACACCTGGACGTCGATGGGGCAGGAGAACGACGGGCTGGATCGGGTCGCGCCGTTTCGGCCCTTTCAGCTCAACTCGCGACTCGTGGGGCTGGCGGACCCGGAAGCCATTGTGCTGCATTGCCTTCCGGCTCACCGCGGGGACGAGATCACCGACGAGGTGATCGACGGCCCCGCCAGCGCGGTCTGGGACGAGGCCGAAAACCGGCTGCACGCCCAAAAGGCGTTGCTGGTGTGGCTGCTGGAGCGGTCACGATGACCCGCGCGGGCGACGATGCAGAGCGGAGCGATGAGGAGGAGCTGCGCTCATGACCCGCGCGGGCGACGATGCAGTGGGGGCACGCCCCCTCGCCGCTGCGCGGCTGGGGGTACCCCCACCCGCCTGCGGGGGAGAGCTGCGCTCATGACCGGAAGCGGATCGAGGACCACACCCGAGACCACCCGGGTCGGCCGGCAGGCCCGGATCGTGGCGATCCTGTCGTCGGTGCCGGTGCGCAGCCAAAGCGAACTGGCGGCGCTGCTGGCCGCCGAAGGCATCGACGTCACCCAGGCCACGCTGTCGCGCGACCTCGAAGAGCTCGGCGCGGTCAAGCTGCGCGGCGCCGACGGCGGCGTCGGGGTCTACATCGTGCCCGAGGACGGCAGCCCGGTGCGCGGCGTCTCCGGCGGCACCGCCCGGCTATCGCGGCTGCTGAGCGAGCTGCTGGTGTCCACGGACTCGAGCGCCAACCTCGCCGTGCTGCGAACCCCGCCGGGCGGGGCTGACTATTTGGCCAGTGCGATCGATCGCGCGGCGCTACCGTACGTGGTCGGCACCATCGCCGGCGATGACACCGTCTTCGTGGCGGCCCGCGAGCCGATGACCGGCTCCGAGCTGGCCGGCGCGCTGGAAAGCCTGAAGTAACGTAAGGAGATTGGCCAATGTCGCAACGTGTCATCCTGGCGTATTCGGGCGGTCTGGACACCTCGGTGGCGATCAGCTGGATAGGCAAGGAAACCGGCCGCGAGGTCGTGGCGGTGGCGATCGACCTCGGCCAGGGCGGCGAGGACATGGAGGTCGTCCGTCAGCGGGCCCTGGACTGCGGCGCCGTGGAGGCGGTCGTTGTCGATGCCCGCGACGAGTTCGCCGAGGGCTACTGCCTGCCCACCGTGCTGAACAACGCGCTCTACATGGACCGCTACCCGCTGGTGTCGGCGATCAGCCGGCCGCTGATCGTCAAGCACCTGGTCGCGGCCGCCCGCGAACACGGCGGCGGCATCGTTGCGCACGGCTGCACCGGCAAGGGCAACGACCAGGTCCGCTTCGAGGTCGGATTCGCTTCGCTGGCACCGGATTTGGAGGTGTTGGCGCCGGTGCGCGACTACGCGTGGACGCGGGAGAAGGCGATCGCGTTCGCCGAGGAGAACGCCATCCCGATCAACGTCACCAAACGCTCACCGTTCTCGATCGACCAGAACGTGTGGGGCCGGGCCGTGGAAACCGGCTTCCTGGAACACCTTTGGAACGCGCCCACCAAGGACGTCTACGACTACACCGAAGACCCCACCGTCAACTGGAACACCCCCGACGAGGTGATCGTCGGCTTCGACAAGGGCGTTCCAGTGTCGATCGACGGCAACCCGGTGTCGATGCTGCAGGCCATCGAGCAGCTCAACCGCCGCGCGGGGGCGCAGGGCGTCGGGCGTCTCGACGTCGTCGAGGACCGGCTGGTGGGCATCAAGAGCCGCGAGATCTACGAGGCGCCGGGGGCGATGGTGCTCATCACCGCGCACGCCGAGCTCGAACACGTCACGCTCGAGCGCGAGCTGGGCCGGTTCAAACGCCAGACCGACCAGCGCTGGGCCGAGCTGGTCTACGACGGGCTGTGGTACTCACCGTTGAAGACGGCCCTGGAAAGTTTTGTCGCCAAGACTCAGGAGCACGTCTCCGGCGAGATCCGGATGGTGTTGCACGGCGGGCATATCGCGGTGAACGGCCGGCGCAGTGCCGAGTCGCTCTACGACTTCAACCTGGCCACCTACGACGAGGGCGACAGCTTCGACCAGTCCATGTCCAAGGGCTTCGTCTACGTGCACGGGTTGTCGTCCAAGCTCGCCGCGCGCCGGGACCTGTCCGCCGGGGAAGCGTGAGCACCAACCAGGGTTCGCTGTGGGGCGGCCGGTTCGCCGATGGCCCGTCCGATGCGCTGGCCGCGCTGAGCAAGTCCACCCATTTCGACTGGGTGCTGGCTCCCTACGACGTCGTCGCCTCGCGCGCCCACGTCATCGTGCTGTTCCGCGCCGGGCTGCTCACCGAGGACCAGCGCGACGGGCTGCTGGCCGGCCTGGACAGCCTCGCCGAGGACGTCGCGGACGGCAGCTTTTCGCCGCTGGTCAGCGACGAGGACGTGCACGCCGCGCTGGAGCGTGGGCTGATCGACCGGGTCGGGCCCGACCTGGGCGGCCGGCTACGGGCCGGGCGGTCGCGCAACGACCAGGTGGCCACCCTGTTCCGGATGTGGCTGCGCGACGCGGTGCGACGGGTCGCGGCCGGCGTGCTCGACGTCGTCGGGGCGCTCGCCGAGCAGGCCGCCGCGCATCCGAGCGCCATCATGCCTGGTAAAACCCATCTGCAGTCCGCCCAGCCGATCCTGCTGGCCCACCATCTGCTCGCGCATGCCCATCCGTTGCTGCGCGACGTGGACCGCATCGTCGACGTCGACAAGCGTGTGGCGGTGTCCCCGTACGGCTCGGGGGCGCTGGCCGGCTCGTCGCTGGGCCTGGACCCCGACGCAATCGCCGCTGACCTGGGTTTTTCGGCCGCCGCCGAGAATTCCGTCGACGCGACCGCCGCCCGGGATTTTGCCGCCGAGGCCGCCTTCGTCTTGGCCATGATCGGCGTCGACCTGTCCCGGCTGGCCGAGGACATCATCATCTGGAGCTCGACGGAGTTCGGCTACGCCACGCTGCACGACTCGTGGTCCACGGGCAGCTCGATCATGCCGCAAAAGAAGAACCCGGACATCGCCGAGCTGGCGCGGGGTAAGTCCGGGCGCTTGATCGGAAACCTGACCGGTTTGCTGGCGACGCTGAAGGCGCAGCCCCTGGCCTACAACCGTGACCTGCAGGAAGACAAGGAGCCGGTGTTCGACTCGGTGGCCCAGCTGGAGTTGCTGCTGCCGGCGATGGCGGGGCTGGTGGCCAGCCTGACGTTCAATGTCGAACGGATGGCTGCCCTGGCCCCGGCCGGCTACACGCTGGCCACCGATGTTGCCGAATGGCTTGTGCGCCAAGGTGTTGCGTTCCGGTCCGCCCACGAGGCCGCCGGTGCCGCGGTGCGTGTCGCCGAAGAGCGCGGCGTCGGGCTCGGCGAGCTGACCGACGACGAGCTGGCCGCCATCAGCCCGGAGCTGACGCCCGAGGTCCGCGAGGTGCTCACGATCGAGGGTTCGGTGTCGTCGCGCGATGCCCGGGGTGGCACCGCGCCCAGTCAAGTCGCCGAGCAACTCAACGCCGTCCGCGAGAGGGCCCTCGAGCTGCGTCAGGGGCTTGTGAGATGAGCCTCGACGCTTTGCGGGCCGGTAAGGGCAAGGCTAAAGTTGCTGCTCTAAGGGGTAGGGTGAACCTTTCTCCCCGTATCTTCGTTTCCAAGGGGTGGGACCAATGAGCGTCATCGCGGGTGTGTCCGGTGCGTTGCCGCCCTATCGCTATTCCCAGCGAGAGTTGACCGACTTTTTCCTGAGCATTCCGGAGTTCGAGGGCTACGAAGACATCGTTCGGCAGCTGCACGCCAGCGCCAAGGTCAACAGCCGCCACCTGGTCATGCCGATGGAGCGGTATCCGACGCTGACCGACTTCGGCGCGGCAAACCAGATTTTCATCGAAAAAGCCGTTGAGCTGGGCTGCGAGGCGCTGATAGGCGCCCTCGAGGAGGCGGGCCTGCGACCCCAAGACCTCGACGCGCTCATCACGACGACGGTCACCGGCGTCGCGGTGCCGTCATTGGATGCCCGAATCGCCGGGCGGCTCGGGCTGCGCGACGACGTGCGCCGGGTCCCGCTGTTCGGGCTGGGCTGTGTGGCCGGGGCGGCCGGGGTGGCCCGGCTGCACGACTACCTGCGCGGGGCGCCGGACGGCGTCGCGGCCCTGGTCTCGGTCGAGCTCTGCTCGCTCACCTACCCGGGATACAAGCCGTCGGTGGCCGGTCTGGTCGGTAGCGCGCTGTTTGCTGACGGAGCCGCCGCGGTGGTGGCCGTCGGTGAGCGTCGGGCCGAACAGGTTGACGCGGGGGGCCCCGACATCATCGATTCGCGCAGCCATCTCTACCCCGACTCGCTGCGGACCATGGGCTACGACGTCGGTGCCGGAGGTTTCGAACTGGTGCTGTCGAAGGACCTCGCGACCGTCGTGGAGCAACACATCGCTGACGACGTCACCACGTTTCTGGGCGCGCACGGTCTGACCACGGCCGACATCGGCGCCTGGGTCAGCCATCCCGGCGGGCCCAAGATCATCGACGCGATCACGGACAGCCTCGGCCTGTCGCCGCAGGCCCTCGAATTGACCTGGCGCTCGCTCGGCGAGATCGGCAACCTGTCGTCGGCGTCGGTGCTGCACGTGTTGCGCGACACCCTCGCCAAACCGCCACCCAGTGAAAGTCCCGGCCTGATGCTTGCGATGGGTCCCGGATTCTGCTCCGAACTCGTGTTGTTGCGCTGGCATTGATGCGGTGCTGTGGACTGTCCCCCGTCGGGTAGAACATCGCCATGGGACGTCGAAAATTGGCTCCGGGGCTCGGGAAAGGCGCGATCCGCGGTGGCCCGGGCGAATGACTCCGGCCGCGCCGAGGCACCTAATCCCACTCCCGACTTCGCGCTGCTGGGCCGTCGATATCGTTCATCCAAGCGCCGCGCGCGGTTGAGCAGCACGAGAGGCCGGGACCGATGAACAGCAGTCACGAAGAGCTCGTCGCGGCGCTGCGCACCGCCTTGAAGGAAAACGAGCGGCTGAAGCGACGGAACCGCGAGTATCTGTCCTTGATCACCGAGCGGCCCGCCGAGCCGGTGGCGGTGGTGGGCATGGCTTGCCGGTATCCGGGTGGCGTGGATTCCCCGGAGAGCTTGTGGGAAATGGTCGTTGCGGGCCGCGATGCGGTGTCGGATTTTCCGGCCGATCGAGGCTGGGATTTGGCGGGGCTATTCGATCCCGATCCCGACGCGGTGGGAAAGTCGTACTCCCGCGCGGGCGGGTTTCTGGCGGACGTCGCGGGTTTCGACGCCGCGTTTTTTGGCATCGCGCCCAGCGAGGCCCTGGCGATGGATCCGCAGCAGCGCTTGTTGTTGGAGGTGTCGTGGGAGGCGTTGGAGCGGGCCGGGATTGACCCGACCGGGTTGCGGGGCTCGGCGACCGGTGTGTTCGCGGGGGTGTTCCACGGTTCGTACGGGGGCCAGGGGCGGGTTCCGGGCGATCTGGAGAGATACGGGATGCGCGGCTCGACGTTGAGCGTGGCGTCGGGCCGGGTGGCGTATGTGCTGGGTCTGGAAGGCCCGGCGGTGTCGGTGGATACGGCGTGTTCGTCGTCGTTGGTGGCGATACATCTCGGGGCGCAGTCGTTGCGGTCGGGGGAGTGCGATTTGGTGTTGGCCGGCGGCGTGACGGTGATGGCCTCCCCGGCGATGTTCGTCGAATTCAGCCGGCAGCGGGCGCTGTCCCCCGACGGTCGCTGCAAGGCATACGCCGGCGCGGCCGACGGGACCGGATTCGCCGAGGGCGCCGGGATGCTGGTGCTCGAGCGGCTGGCCGACGCGCGGCGGCTGGGGCACCCGGTGTTGGCGGTGGTGCGGGGTTCCGCGGTCAATCAGGATGGCGCCTCGACCGGCCTGGCGACGCCCAATGGGCCGGCGCAGCAGCGGGTCATTCGGGGCGCGCTGGCCAGCGCGCGGTTGACCGCGGCCGACGTGGACGTGGTGGAGGGGCACGGGACGGGGACCACCCTGGGGGACCCGATCGAGGCGCAGGCGCTCGTGGCGACGTATGGGCAGGATCGGCCCGCGAATCGGCCGTTGTGGCTGGGCTCGATCAAATCCAACATGGGTCACAGCTCGGCAGCGGCGGGAACGGCCGGGGTGATCAAGATGGTGCAGGCAATGCGCCACGGGCTGATGCCGAAGACGTTGCATGTGGATGTGCCTACGCCGCATGTGGATTGGTCGGCGGGGTCGGTGTCGCTGTTGACCGAGTCGCGGCCATGGCCTGCGCGAGACCGGCCGCGGCGGGCTGGGGTGTCATCGTTTGGGATCAGCGGGACGAACGCGCATGTGATTGTGGAGGAGCCGCCGGCAGAGCCGGAAAGCCCGGTGGGCGAACGCGATGATGTTCACCGGGTGGTGGCGTGGGTGCTCGTCGGCCCGGTCGGCCGAGGCGCTGGCGAATCAGGCCGGGCGGCTGTCGGAGTGGATGGCGGCCGACGCGGGATTGACGGCGGTGGATGTCGGCTGGTCGCTGGTGGCGACGCGGTCGCTGTTCGAGCATCGGGCCGTCGTGGTGGGCGCCGATCGCGACCAGTTGATAGCGGGTTTGGCGGGGTTGGCCGCCGGCGAGCCGGGCGCCGATGTGGCGGTGGGACGGGCGCGGCCGACGGGCAAGACCGTGTTCGTGTTTCCCGGCCAGGGCTCGCAATGGGTCGGCATGGGAGCCGAGTTGCTTGATAGTTCAACGGTTTTCGCCGACCACATCGATCGATGCGACAAGGCGCTCAGCGAGCACGTGGACTGGTCGTTGATCGACGTCATTCGCGGGACGGCGGGCGCTCCGGGGCTGGATCGCGTGGATGTGGTGCAGCCGGCGCTGTGGGCGATCATGGTGTCACTGGCCGAGTTGTGGCGTTCGGTGGGCGTGGTGCCCGATGCCGTGATCGGGCATTCGCAGGGCGAGATCGCCGCCGCATACGTGGCGGGCGCGCTGTCGCTGGAAGATGCCGCCCGGGTGGTGGCGTTGCGAAGCCGGCTATTGGTGCAATTGTCGGGTGCCGGCGGCATGGTTTCGCTGGCGTGCGGGTTGCGGCAAGCCCAAGAGCTGGTGGCTCCATGGGGCGATCGTCTGAGCATCGCGGCCATCAATGGTGTTTCGGCGGTGGTGGTCTCCGGTGACGTGGACGTCCTCGGGGAGCTGATCCGACGCTGTGAGGCCGACGACGTTCGTGCCCGCACGATCGATGTCGACTACGCATCCCACTCCGCACAGGTCGACGCGATCCGCGAACCTCTCACCGAAGCGTTGAACGGCATCGATCCCCGGTCCTCGTCGGTCGCATTCTTCTCGACCGCGACGGGTGGGCTCCTGGACACCGCGGGCTTGACTGCCGACTACTGGTACCGAAGCATTCGGCACACCGTGCAATTCGAACAGGCGGTGCGCGCCGCGTGCGACGCCGGCTATCGCGTGTTCATCGAATCCAGCCCGCATCCGATCTTGATCGCGGGCATCGAGGAAATCGCGACCACCGCGGCGGACGGCGACGATCCCGCCGATACGGCGATCGTCATCCCGTCATTGGGCCGCGACGACGGTGGGCCAGAACGATTTTGGCTCTCGGTAGGTCAAGCCCACGTTTCCGGTGTGGGCGTCGATTGGCGGACGGTGTGTGCCGGTTGGGGTGGGCAACGGGTGGAGCTCCCGACGTATCCATTTGTGCGACGTCGGTTTTGGTTGACGGACGGTTTGACGGGCTCGGGCGACGTGGGTGGCCTCGGGCTCGCGGCGGCCCAGCATGCCCTGTTGGGTGCGGTGGTGGAGCGCCCCGATTCGGGCGCGGTGGTGTTGACGGGCCGCCTATCGACGGTTACCCAGCCCTGGTTGGCCGATCATGCGGTGACGGGAGCGGTGCTGTTCCCCGGGGCCGGGTTTGTGGAATTGGCCATCCGCGCCGGCGATGAGGTCGGTTGTGGCGTGGTCGACGAGTTGACGTTATCGGCTCCGTTGCTGCTGCCGGCGGCAGGCGGGGTGCAGGTCCAGGTGGTGGTCGGTGACGCCGACGACTCGGGTGATCGACCGGTGTCGGTGTATTCGCATGGCGCCCAGCCGGATTCAGACTGGACGCTGCACGCGCAGGGCATGCTGAGCGCGGGGGCGGTGGAGCCGGCTGCGGATTTGTCGGTGTGGCCGCCGACGGGCGCGGTGGCGGTCGATATCACTGGCGCGTACGAGCGGCTGGCCGGGTTGGGTTACGAGTATGGTCCCGCGTTTCGGGGATTGCGGGCGATGTGGCGCCGCGGGCCGGAGATCTTCGCCGAGGTCGCCATCCCGTCGGACGTCGGCGTCGAGGTTGGTGGGTTCGGGATCCATCCGGCGCTGTTGGACGCGGCTTTACACGCGATGGGCGCGGCCGGCGACCAGGCCGAGACGATGTTGCCGTTTTCCTGGCAGGGCGTGTCATTGCACGCGGCGGGCGCCGCGCGGGCACGGGTCCGGATAGCGCCGGCGGGTGCCGAGGCGGTTTCGGTGGAAGTGGCCGATCCGTCGGGGCTGCCGGTGTTGTCGGTGCGCGAGTTGGGGACACGTCCGGTATCGGCCGCGCAGCTACCTGCGGCGGCCCCCGCCGGTGCTGGGTTGTTGGACGTGACATGGTCACCGGTGCCGCTGGACGGCAACGACATCGGCGCCGGTGATGCGGGCGATGGCGTGGTGCTGTGGGAGTTGGGCTCGACCGACCGGGGCGTGGTGGGGTCGGTGCATGAAGCCACCCATGCGGCATTGGAAGTGTTGCAGTCCTGGTTGGGCGGTGACGAGGCCGGGTTGTTGGTGGTGCTGACGCACGGGGCGGTCGCGGTGGCGGGCGAGCCTGTGTCGGATTTGGCCGGCGCGGCGGTGTGGGGGTTGGTGCGTTCCGCGCAGGCCGAACACCCGGGCCGGGTGCTGTTGGTGGATTCCGATGGATCCGTGCATGTCGGTGCGCTAATCGGTTGCGGTGAACCACAATTGGCGGTGCGCTCCGGTGCGTTGTACGGCGCTCGGCTGACACCGGTGAGCAGGCGGTCGGGATTGCGGTTGCCGCAGCGACCTTCGGCATGGCGGTTGGCCACCGGCGGCGGGGGCACGTTGGAGGATTTGGTGGTGCAGCCGTGCCCACCCGTCGAGCTGGCCGCCGGTGACGTGCGGGTGGCGGTGGCCGCGGTCGGAGTGAATTTCCGGGATGTGTTGGTGGCCTTGGGAATGTATCCCGGTGGTGGCGAGTTGGGGGTCGAGGGCGCCGGGATGGTCCTCGAGGTGGGCCCCGGCGTGTCCGGTGTTCGGGTCGGTGACGCGGTGATGGGGCTGTTCGGGGTGGTGGGTTCCGAGGCCGTGGTGGATGCCCGGTTGGTGACCGCGGTGCCGGCGGGGTGGACGTCGGTGGCCGCCGCGGGTGTGCCGGTGGTGTTTTTGACCGCGATGTATGGGCTGTCGGTGTTGGCGGGGGTGCGGGCCGGGCAGCGGGTGCTGGTGCATGCCGCCGCCGGTGGGGTGGGTATGGCCGCGGTGCAACTGGCCCGGCATTGGGGCCTGGAGGTTTTCGCCACCGCCAGTCGCGGCAAGTGGGACACGTTGCGCGCGATGGGTTTTGACGATGACCACATCGGTGACTCGCGGACGCTGGAGTTCGAAGAGAAGTTCCTGACGGTCACCGGTGGGGCCGGGGTGGATGTGGTGCTCAACTCGCTGTCCGGCGAATTCGTGGATGCGTCCCTGCGGTTGCTGGCCCGGGGCGGGCGATTCATCGAGATGGGCAAGACCGATCTTCGCGATCCCCAGGTGATCGCCGAACGGCATCCGGGGGTGGGGTATCGGGCGTTCGACCTGATCGAGGCCGGCCCCGACCGCATCGCGCAGATGCTGGGCGAGGTCGTGGGGTTGTTCGGGGCCGGGGCGTTGACGCCGTTGCCGGTCAAGACCTTTGACGTGCGGTCCACCCCGGCGGCGTACCGGTTTGTCAGCCAGGCCCGCCACATCGGCAAAGTGGTGCTCACCATCCCGGACGGGCCCGGCGGCGGGCTGGCCGGATCCACGGTGCTGATCACCGGGGGGACCGGGATGGCCGGTTCGGTGGTGGCGCGCCATCTGGTGGACCGCTACGGCGTGGCCCATGTGCTGCTGGTCAGCCGCAGCGGTGCGCGGGCCGAGGGGGTTTCGCAGTTGGTGGACCAGCTGCGCGACGCCGGGGCCGAGGTGACGGTGGTGGCCTGCGACGTGGCCGATCGCGACGCGGTGGCCCAGCTGCTGGCCCACGTGCCGTCGCAATATCCGGTGCGTGGGGTGTTTCATGCCGCCGGGGTGCTCGATGACGCGGTCATCGCCTCGTTGACACCCGAGCGGCTGGACGCGGTGCTGCGGGCCAAAGTCGATGGGGCCTGGAATCTGCACGAGCTGACCCGGGAGCTGGATGTGCCGGCGTTCGTGGTGTTTTCGTCGATGGCCGGCATCGTGGGCACCCCGGGTCAGGCCAATTATGCGGCGGCCAACAGTTTCCTCGACGGGTTGTCCGCCTATCGGCACGCCCAGGGGTTGCCGGGGTTGTCGCTGGCGTGGGGGCTGTGGGAACAAGCGTCGGCGATGACCGGCCACCTTGACGAGCGGGATAAGGCGCGGATGAGCCGGGTCGGGCTCGCCCCACTGTCAACCGCGCGCGCCGTGGAGTTGTTCGATGCCGCCCTGATCGCCGAGGGGCCCGTGGTGGTGGCCGCCCGCCTGGACACCGGCGCGCTCACCGCCAACGGCGCCGTCGCTGCCCCCACTGTTTCGCGAGTTGGCCCCCCGCCGGACCCGGCGCGTTGTCGCCGATACCGCTACCACGGCGGTGGCGATGACGGGTCTTAACGCGCGGCTGCGCCGGCTCGGCGCCGAGCAGCGTCACCGCGAACTGGTGGAGCTGGTGTGCGGCAACGCCGCTACCGTGTTGGGGCATTCCGGCACCGCCGACATCGACGCCGGGCGGGCGTTTCAAGATCTCGGGTTCGATTCCCTGACCGCCGTGGAACTGCGCAACCGCCTCAAAACCGCGACCGGACTGACCTTGTCGCCCACCCTGATCTTCGACTACCCCACCCCGATCGCCCTGGCCGAACACCTCGACGTCCGACTGACCACCGCCGCCCGGCCCAACCTGATGGCGCGCTTCAACGACATCACCCGCGAACTGCAGACGCTGCTCAACCAGCCCGACTTGAATCCGGACGACAAAACGCAGCTGAGCACCCGCATCCGAACCCTGCTGAGCACTCTGGCCAGCACCACCCAAACCACGCCCCCCGACGACACCTTCGACGACGACATCCAATCCGCCGACGAAAACGAACTCTTCGCCATCCTCGACGAAGAACTCGGCACCTAAGACCCGCACAAGGAGCGCCAGTGCCGAGCACCGACAAGCACGTTGATTACCTCAAGCGCCTCACGGCAGATCTACGCCGGACCCGACGCCGCCTCGCCGAGCTGGAAGGCAAGCTCTCCGAACCGGTCGCGATAGTGGGGATGGCCTGCCGGTATCCGGGCGGGGTGGATTCGCCGGAAGCGTTGTGGGAGATGGTGATTGAAGGCCATGACGCGGTGTCGGACTTTCCGCCGGATCGTGGCTGGGACGTAGCCGGGTTGTTCGATCCCGATCCCGACGCCGCGGGAAAGATGTACGTGCGCCAGGGTTCATTTCTGCAGGACGCCGCCGATTTCGACGCCGGATTTTTCGGCATCGGACCCAGCGAGGCCCTGGCGATGGATCCGCAGCAACGGCTGATGCTGGAAGTGTCGTGGGAGGCGCTGGAGCGGGCGGGGATCGACCCGATCACCTTGCGCGGCACGGCGACCGGTGTGTTCGCCGGGATCATCCACGCCGGCTATGGGGGCCAGGTCGAAGGCGAACTCGAGGGCTACGGGCTGACCGGCGCCACACCGAGTGTGGCGTCGGGTCGGGTGTCGTACGTGTTGGGCCTGGAAGGCCCGGCGGTGTCGGTGGATACGGCGTGTTCGTCGTCGTTGGTGGCGATGCATTTGGCGGCGCAGTCGTTACGGTCGGGGGAGTGTGATGTGGCGCTGGCCGGTGGCGTCACCGTAATGGCCACCCCCGCCGCCTTTGTGGAGTTCAGCCGCCAACGGGCGCTGGCCCCGGACGGCCGGTGCAAGGTGTATGCCGGTGGCGCCGACGGAACCGCATGGTCGGAAGGCGCGGGGGTGCTGGTGCTGGAGCGGCTCGTTGATGCGTGGCGGCTGGGGCATCCGGTGTTGGCGGTGCTGCGGGGGTCGGCGGTGAATCAGGACGGCGCCTCCAACGGCCTGACCGCGCCCAATGGTCCGTCGCAGCAGCGGGTGATCCGGGCGGCACTGGCCAACGCCGGGTTGGGTGCGGGTGATGTCGATGTGGTTGAGGGGCATGGCACCGGGACCACGTTGGGAGATCCGATCGAGGCCCAGGCGCTGTTAGCGACATACGGGCAGGATCGGCCGGCCGAGCAGCCGCTCTGGCTGGGGTCGATCAAATCCAACATCGGTCATGCGTCGGCCGCTGCGGGCGTGGCCGGGGTGATCAAGATGGTGCAGGCGATCGGCCATGGGCTGATGCCCAAGACGTTGCATGTGGATGTGCCCACGCCGCACGTGGATTGGTCGGCGGGGGCGGTGACGTTGCTGACGGAGTCGCGGCGGTGGCCCGCGCAGGATCGTCCGCGCCGGGCGGCGGTGTCGGCGTTCGGGATCAGCGGGACCAATGCGCATGTGATTCTCGAACAGCCGCCCGAACAGGCGCCGGCCACCCCCGAAGCTGTGGAAAGCTCGGTGCCGGCAATCGGTTTCCCCCACGACGCTCTCGGCCGTGCCGTGGGTCTTGTCGGCGCGGTCGGATAAATCACTGGCCGGCCAGGCGAAGCGGTTGGTCGCTTTCCTCGACGCCGACAAGGGTGTGGATCCGGTGGACGTGGGCTGGTCATTGGTCGACGACGCGGTCGGTGTTTGAGCATCGGGCCGTCGTGGTGGGCGCCGATCGAGCGCAATTGATCGCCGGATTGGCGGGGCTGGCCGCCGGTGAGCCGGGTCCCGGTGTGGTGGTGGGACGGGCGCGGTCGGTCGGCAAGACGGTGTTCGTATTTCCCGGCCAAGGCGCGCAATGGGTCGGCATGGGCGCGCAGTTGTACGCCGAGTTACCGCTTTTTGCGCAGGCGTTTGACGAGGTGGCCGAAGCCTTGGATCAACATCTGCGGCTGCCGCTGCGAAAGGTGCTCTGGGAAGGCGACGAAGCACTGTTGACCAGCACCGAATTCGCCCAGCCGGCGCTGTTCGCGGTCGAGGTTGCGCTGGGAATGTTGTTGCGGCGCTGGGGCATTAACCCGGATCTCATGATGGGCCATTCGGTCGGCGAGATCGTGGCGGCACATCTGGCGGGGGTGCTGTCGCTACCCGACGCGGCACAGCTAGTGGCCGCCCGGGGCAGGCTGATGGCGGCCTTGCCGCCCGGCGGCGCGATGGTGGCGGTGGCTGCCAGCGAAGAAGAAGTGCTGCCGCTGCTCGTCGACGGAGTGGGTCTCGCGGCGGTGAACGCGCCCGAAGCGGTGGTGATCTCCGGTGATGAGGCGGCGGTCGAGCGACCTCGCGGATCGGTTTGCACAACAACGCCGCCGAGTGCATCGGCTGGCCGTCTCTCACGCGTTCCATTCGCCGTTGATGGATCCGATGCTGGAGGAGTTCGCGCGGATCGCCGCCGATGTCGCGGTGTCGGATCCACAGATCCCGCTGGTATCCAATGTGACTGGGGAATTGGCGGGCGCTGGTTATGGATCGGGACAGTACTGGGTCGAGCATGTGCGGCGTCCGGTGCGGTTCGCCGACGGCGTGCGGTCGTTGGAATCGCTGGGTGCCACCCGGTTTGTCGAGGTGGGTCCGGCCGGCGGCCTGACGGCTTTGGTTGAGCAGTCGGTGTCGTCCGCCGAGACGGTCTCGGTGATGACGCTACGCAAAGATCATCCCGAACTGGCGTCGGTGCTGGCTGCGGTGGCGCCGCTGTTCACCGCGGGTGTGGGAACGGATTGGCCCGCGATGTTCGGGGGCTGCGGTCGGCGGGTCGAGTTGCCGACGTATGCGTTTGAGCGGCACAGGTTTTGGTTGCCGGGCGGGTCGGCGGGTTCGGAGGACATCGGTCGCGCCGGTCTGGCGGGTGCCCGGCACGGTTTGTTGGGCGCCGTGGTGGAGCAACCGGATTCGGGCGGGGTGGTGTTGACCGGCCGGTTGTCGGTCGGGGACCAGGGGTGGCTGGCCGATCATATGGTCGGTGGGGTGGTGTTGTTCGCCGGGGCGGGTTTCGCGGAGCTGGCGCTGCGGGCCGCCGATGAGGTGGGTTGCGGGGTGGTCGAGGAGCTGACGGTGGTGGCGCCGTTGGCTTTCCCGATGGCTGGCGGGGTGCGATTGCAGGTGGTCGTGGGTGCCGGCAACGAGTCTGGTCAGCGCGCGGTGTCGATGTATTCCCATAGCGCTGAGGCGGATTCGGGCTGGGTATTGCATGCGCAGGGCGTGCTGGGGGTAACAGCGGTCGCGCCGAGGGCGGATTTGTCGGTGTGGCCGCCGGCGGGCGCCACGCCGGTGGACGTCGACGGTGCCTATGAGCGGCTGGCCGGGCGGGGCTATGAGTATGGTCCGGCGTTTCAGGGTCTGACGGCGATGTGGCGGCGGGACGCGGAGATTTTCGCCGAGGTCGCCGTCCCGGACGACGCCGATATCAGGGTCGGCGGCTTCGGGATACACCCGGTGCTACTCGACTCGGCATTGCATGCGATGGGCATGGTTGACGAGCAGGCATCGACGGTATTGCCATTTTCGTGGCAGGGCGTCTCGCTGCATGCCGCGGGCGCGTCGCGGGTTCGGGTTCGGATAGCGCCGGCCGGTGAGGAGGCGGTGTCGGTAGAGCTGGCCGACGTGGCGGGGTTACCGGTCTTGTCGGTGCAGACGCTGGTCACGCGCGCGGTGTCGGCGCAGCAGTTGGCGGCGGCCGTCACCGGCGCCGCGGATCGGGCGTTGTTGGAGGTGGTGTGGTCGCCGGTTTCGTTGGCCCCCAACGATGATGCCGGCGATGCGGTGGTGTGGGAGCTGGGTTCCAACGGCCGGGGCGCTGAGCCGGTGCACGCGGCCGCGCATCGGGTGCTAGAGGAATTGCAGTCCTGGTTGGCCGAGGAGCGGGCCGGGCCCTTGGTGGTGCTGACGCGCGGGTCGGTGGGGCTGGCCGGCGAGGACGTCACCGATTTGGCAGCCGCCGCGATGTGGGGATTGGTGCGGTCGGCCCAGGCCGAGCACCCGGGCCGGGTGGTGTTGGTCGATTCGGATGGTTCGGTTGAAATCGGGAACGTCATTCATTGCGGTGAGCAACAATTGGTGATTCGGGGCAGCAAGGTGTATGCCGCCCGCCTTGCACCGGTCGCCCCGCGGCCGAGATTGCAGTTGCCCGACGCCGGGTCGGGATGGCGGTTGCTCGCCGGTGGTGGGGGCACGTTGGAGGATGTGGTGGCCTCGCCGGCCGATCGGGTGGAGTTGGCGGCCGGACAGGTCCGGGTAGCGGTGCGGGCCTTGGGGGTCAATTTCCGGGATGTGTTGGTGGCGTTGGGGATGTATCCCGGTGCCGCGGAGCTGGGGGCCGAAGGCGCCGGTGTGGTAACCGAGGTCGGTCCGGGAGTGACCGGTTTGGCCGTCGGTGACCCGGTGATGGGATTGTTGGGCGTGGCCGGGTCGGAGGCCGTGGTGGACGCCCGCCTGGTGGCCCGGATACCGGCGGGGTGGTCACTGACCGAGGCCGCGGGCATGCCGGCCGTGTTCCTCACGGCCTACTACGCGTTGCGGGTGCTGGCGGGCGTGCGGGCCGGCGAATCGGTGCTGGTGCACGCCGCTGCCGGCGGTGTGGGTATGGCGGCGGTGCAGCTTGCTCGCTTGTGGGGCTTGGAGGTCTTCGCCACCGCGAGCCGCGGCAAGTGGGACACGCTGCGCGCGATGGGTTTTGACGGCTCGCATATCGGCGATTCGCGCACGTTGGCGTTCGAGGAGAAATTCTGGCTGGCCACCGACGGGCGCGGCGTGGATGTGGTGCTGAACTCGCTGGCCGGTGAGTTCAACGATGCGTCGTTGCGACTGTTCCCGCGGGGCGGTCGCTTCATCGAGATGGGCAAGACCGACATTCGAGACCCGCAGGCCATCGCCGAAGCCCATCCCGGGGTGACATATCGGGCTTTTGACTTGATGGAGGCCGGCCCGCAGCACATCGAGCAGATGTTGTCGGAGTTGGTCCAACTATTCGAATCTGGTGTCCTGCAGCGAATTCCGGTCAAGTCCTGGGATGTGCGGCACGCGCGGGAAGCGTACCGGTTTTTGAGCCAAGCTCGCCATGTCGGCAAAGTGGTATTGACCATGCCGGACGCCTGGGCGGCGGGCACGGTGTTGATCACCGGAGGCACCGGGATGGCCGGTTCGGCGGTGGCGCGTCATCTGGTGAATCGGTATGGCGTGCGGCACGTCGTGTTGACCAGCCGCGCCGGTGAGCACGCCGAGGGCGCGGCCGAATTGGTGGCGGAGCTGGCCGCCGACGGCGCCCGGGTGCAGGTGGTGGCATGCGATGTGGCCGATCGCGACGCGGTGGCGAAGATGGTCGCGACGCTGCCGGATCTCACCGCGGTATTCCACGCCGCGGGGATCCTTGACGACGCGGTGATCGCCTCGCTGACCCCAGACCGCCTCGATACGGTGTTGCGGGCCAAAGCCGATGGCGCGTGGAACTTGCATGAATTGACCGCGGATCGAGATGTGGCGGCGTTTGTGATGTTTTCGTCGATGGCCGGGATCGTGGGCGCCCCGGGCCAGGGCAATTACGCGGCCGCGAACGCGTTTTTGGATGGGTTGGCGGCCTATCGGCGGTCGCGCGGGTTGGCCGGGTTGTCGGTGGCGTGGGGATTGTGGGAGCAGGCTTCGGCGATGACCAGGCACTTGGGGGAGCGGGATCGGGCCCGGATGAGTCGGGTGGGTCTGGAGCCGCTGTCCACCGAGCAGGCGATGGGGTTTCTCGACACCGCGCTGCTGACCGATCGGCCCGTGGTGGTGGCCGCCCGGCTGGACCGCGCCGCCCTTGGCGGTGGCGGGGCCGCGATACCCCCACTGTTCAGAGAGTTGGCGACCCGCCCGACCCGGCGGATCATCGCCGACGCCGCTGCCGCGGTGTCGAAGTCGGGGTTGGCTTCCCGGCTGCGCGGGCTGACCCCCGAGCAGCGTCAGAGCGAGCTCACCGAATTGGTGTGCAGCAACGCCGCAACCGTGTTGGGTCATTCCGCCGCGGATGTCGACGCCGACCGCGCCTTCGGGGACCTTGGGTTTGACTCGCTGACCGCCGTGGAATTGCGCAACCGCCTGAAAAACGCGACCGGGCTCGGCCTGTCGCCCACTCTGATCTTCGACCATCCAACCCCCGCCGCCCTGGCCGAACACCTCAACGCCCAACTTGACACCGCTGTGCCCGACAGCGAACCAAACCTGTTGGCCCGCTTCAGCGACATCGCCCGCGAACTGCAAACGCTCGCGGACAACCCGCAGTGGAAGCCCGACGACAAAGCTCAGCTGACCCTGCGCCTGCAAGCCATCCTGACCGGACTCACCAACCCAACTCCCGTCACCGCACCCACCAACGACGACGACATCGAGACCGCCACCGAAAGCGAACTCTTCGCCATCCTCGACGAAGAACCCGGGCCCTAGCTTTGCAACCGACGGACGTAGCCATCATCGGGCTGGCATGCAGGTTTCCCGCCGCGGCCAATCCCCGAGAGTTCTGGCGTGTCCTTCGCGACGGACGTGAAGTTACGCGATTGCCGGGCAACGTTGCCGAGTTCGACGCCGACTTCTTCAACCTGTCGCCGAGGGAGGCTCGCGGGATGGACCCCCGGCAGCGGCTGGCGCTCGAATTGACGTGGGAACTGCTGGAGGACGCATACGTCGTGCCGGAAACGATACGCGGACAGCAGGTTGCGGTGTACCTCGGAGCGATGACCGACGACTACGCCTTCCTCACGCTTCGAGACGCGGATAACCTTGACCACCAATCGTTTACTGGCATCAGCCGCGGAATGATCGCCAACAGGATCTCGTATGCCTTCGGGATGCACGGCTCCAGCATGACCATCGATTCTGGCCAATCGTCGTCCCTGGTGGCTGTCCACCTCGCCTGCGAAAGCCTCCGCGCGGGCGAGTCGACCCTGGCGATAGCCGGCGGTGTCCATCTCAACCTGGCAAACGAAACGGCAATGCTGGAAACGGAATTCGGTGCCCTTTCGGGCACGGGCCACACGTACACGTTCGACGAACGCGCGGACGGTTACGTGCGGGGCGAGGGCGGGGGCCTCGTGCTGTTGAAGCCGCTGGGCGCCGCCCTCGAAGAAGGCGACCCCATCCGTGCGGTCATTCGCGGCAGCGCGGTCGGCCAGGCCGGGCACAGCGCCGGCGGACAGACGGTGCCTTCGACTTCCGGGCAATCCGACGTCATCCGGCGCGCGCTGTCCGGCGCGGGTCTGGACGGCACCGACGTCGACTACGTCGAGTTGCACGGCGCCGGCACCGCGATCGGCGACCCGATCGAGGCCACCGCGCTGGGCGAAGTATTCGCAGAGCGTCGAGATCGCCCGGTTCGGGTGGGGTCGGTAAAGACCAACATCGGCCACGCCGCAAGCGCCGCGGGAATCGCGGGACTGCTCAAAACCGTACTGGCACTCGAAAATGCGACGATCCCGGCAAGCCTTAACTACGCCAACGCGAATCCCGAGATCGATCTGGAAACACTTGGGCTGCAAGTCAATACCGCACCGACCCCGTGGCCTGTGCAGGATCGGCCGCGGCGGGCGGGGGTGTCGTCGTTCGGAATGGGCGGGACGAACGCACATGTGATCGTCGAGCAGGCGCCGGCGGAGCCGGAAAGCCCCGCGGCCGTAGGCGATCACACCGAACCCGTGGTGGCGTGGGTATTGGCGGCTCGGTCGGCCGAGGCGCTGGCGAATCAGGCGGGGCGGTTGTCGGCCCATCTGGCCGGGGACGACGGTGTGGCCGTCGCCGATGTGGGGTGGTCGTTGGTGACCACGCGGTCGGTGTTTGAGCATCGCGCGGTGCTGGTGGGTGCCGATCGTCGGCGCCTGATGGACGGGTTGGCGAAATTGGCTGCCGGTGAGCTGTCTACGGGCGTGGTGGTGGGGCGTGCCCGCCCGATGGACAAGACCGTATTCGTCTTTCCCGAAGGCTCGCAGTGGCTGGGGATGGGGCAGCAGTTGTATGGGCGGTTCCCGGTATTCGCGACGGCCTTTGATGAGGCCGCCGCGGCGCTGGACGGCCACCAGCGGGTGCCGTTGCGTCAGGTGATCTGGGGTGCTGACCAAGATCTGCTGCGCCACAACGAGTTTGCCCACTCGGCGTCGTTTGCCGTGCAAGTGGGGTTGGCGGCCTTGTGGCAGCACTGGGGGGTGATGCCCGATCTGGTGACGGGTCGTTCGGTGGGCGAGATCACCGCGGCCTACGTGGCGGGGGCGTTGACACTCGATGACGCCGCGCGGGTGGTCACGGCGCGAGACCGGGTGGCGGCGGGGTCGCCCTTCGACGCGGCGCCGGATGCGGCGCCAGCCAGAAAGCCGCCGATTGAGTTGGTACCCAACATGACTGAGCAGCTTGCCGAATCACTTGGCGCCGCCGGGTTTGTGGAGGTGGGTCTTGAGCACAATGACCTTCCCGAAGTCGAGTCGCTGCTCACCGCCGCCGGACGCTTGTTCACCACCGGCGTGCGGGTGGATTGGCGTGCGGTGCTCGGAGGCTTGGCGGCCCATCGGGTGGAGTTGCCGACGTATGGGTTTGTCCGGCAACGGTTCTGGTTGGACATGGGTAGGGATGCGCTGGCCGAACGGCTGGCCGAGCTCGCCCCCCAGGAGCAGCACCGACAGCTGGTGGTGTTGGTGTGCTCGCATGCGGCAAGCATCTTGGGACGGCCGGGCATCGACGCCGAGCGCGCCTTTCGGGACCTCGGCTTTGACGCACTGACCGGGGTCGAGCTGCGCAACCGGCTGAAAACCGATACCGGCTTGGCGTTGTCGCGCACGCTGATTTTCGACTATCCCACTCCGACGGTGCTGGCCGATCACCTCGCTGCAAAGCTGCTGCGCGGGTATCACGATGAATCCGAAGGCAACACCAACGATGCGAAGGTGCGGTCGGCGCTGACTAAGATTCCTGTCCAGGAGCTTCGGCGGACCGGATTGCTCGACAAACTGCTATTGCTGGCGGGCGTGCCCGAAAAGTCCCTTCCCGATCCAACAGTGAGCGACGACGTCATCGACTCGTTAAGCCCGGATGCTTTGATCGCGATGGCGCTCAACCAAGCGGACGATGAACCTGGTTGACGAAATCCAGATGGGCGGAAATGATTACGCCACGGCCGGCGCGCCTTATGCGACATGTGTTGAATAAGTACATCTTTGCGAGACATCACAAGACCGCATAAACTTTCTCCATCGGAGGAGGGTCCTGTTTGGCCGCCCAGACAGGCGATTGGTGAGAACTGCCAAGCAGGTCCACAGAGAGCAGGGGCGTTGAGCGTCATCGCGGGTGTGTGCGGCGCGTTGCCACCGCATCGTTACACCCAGAGCGAGATCACCGAGCAGTTCGTCGAGTTCCCCGCGTTGAAAGAGCACGAGGGGATTGTTCGGCGTCTGCATGCCGGCGCGAAGGTCAACAGCCGCCACCTGGTATTGCCCCTGGAGAAATATCTGTCGCTGACCGACTTCGGCGAGGCCAACCAGATCTTCATCGACAACGCGGTGGACCTGGGCTGCGAGGCGCTGCTGGGTGCGCTTGACGAGGCGGGCCTGCAACCCCAGGACATCGACATGATCGCGACCACGACGGTCACCGGCATTGCGGTGCCGTCGCTGGACGCCCGGATCGCCGGACGTCTCGGTTTGCGCCCGGATGTGCGCCGGGTGCCGCTGTTCGGCCTGGGCTGCGCGGCCGGGGCGGGCGGGGTCGGCCGGCTGCACGACTATCTGCGTGGCGCGCCCGACGACGTCGCGGTCCTGGTGTCGGTCGAGCTGTGCTCGCTGACCTTCCCGGCCGTCAAACCGACGGTGTCGGGCCTGGTCGGGAGCGCGATGTTCGGCGACGGGGCGGCCGCGGTGGTCGCCGTCGGTGACCGTCGCGCCGAACGTGACGAACGAGTCAGCGCCAGCGGGCCTGAAATCCTCGATTCGCGCAGCCGTCTGTACCCGGAATCGCTGCACATCATGGGCTGGAACGTGGGTCCGTCGGGCCTGCAGCTGGTGCTGTCGCCGGAGCTAACGGCACTGCTCGAGCGATATCTGGCCGACGACGTCAACGGGTTCCTGGCCTCGCACGGATTGACCACGGACGACATCGCCGCGTGGGTGGCCCATCCCGGTGGCCCCAAGGTGATCGACACCATCGCCAAGAGCCTCGAGTTGCCCGCGACTGCGCTCGAGTTGACCTGGCGCTCGCTGGGCGAGATCGCCAACCTCTCGTCGGCCTCGGTGCTGCACATCCTGCGCGACACCATCGCCAAACCGCCGCGAAGCGGAAGCCCGGGGATGATGCTGGCGATGGGTCCGGGATTCTCTTGCGAATTTGTGCTACTGCGCTGGCATTAACTCGGTGACGTCGACGGTCACTCCCGGCTTGGGGCTCAGCGCGGCGAGATTGTGGGCGCGGACGCGCTGAGCGGGCAGCCGCAGCCTGGTCCTGGCGACCAGCCGGGCGAGCATGACGGTCATCTCGGTGGTGGCCATGGCCGCCCCGATACACCGGTGCAGCCCCCCGCCGAACGGAATGAATTCATGTGGCGCGGGTCGGCGGTACTCGGGCGCGTCGGGGTCCCAGCGCAGCGGCCGGAATTCGGTGGGGTCGGGCCATATTTCGGGCAGCCGGTGGGTGACATACGGACTGAAGATCAGCAACCGTCCCGCGCGGATGCGGTGCCCGTCGAATGAGAGGTCACGCAGCACCTTGCGCGCGGAGATCACTCCGGGCGGGTACAGCCGAAGCGTCTCATGGACGACGCCGTTGAGGTAGCTGAGCCTGTCGAGGTCGGCGGCGGCCGGCGGTCGGCCGCCGAGCACGTGACCCACTTCGTCGGCGGCGGTGTCCCACGCACCGGGAAGGGTCAGCAGCGTGTAGATCGCCCAGGCCAGCGCCCCGCTCGTGGTCTCGTAGCCGGCGGTGATGAGCGAAACGATCGCATCGCGAATCTCATTGTCGCTCAACGTATAACCTTCTTCACCGCGACCATTGATCAACATGGTCAACAGGTGGTCGTCGGCCCTGGGCGCGGCGCGGGCGTCGGCGATCTCGGTGTCGATGAGGTCATCGATGCGTTTGCGCGCGGCCATCGCGCGTCGCCATCCGGGCGAGTTGACTCGTTGCTGCAGCCGCATCACCTGCGGCAGCTGGTGGGTGAGGTCCAGCAAGGGTTGCAGCTGTTCCCCGAGGAAGTCGGAGTGCGCGGCTATGCGCTGACCGAACAGGCTTTCGGCGGTGCTGCGCCGGACCGCGGAGCGGCATTGTTGGTAGATGTCCACCCGTTGCCCGGATTGCCAGCCGTCGAGCACGGCGTCGATATTCGACACCATGGTCGCCACGTAGTCCTGGATCTGCCGGTGACGCAGGCCGGGTGCCACGACGCTGCGGCGGCGCCGGTGGTCGTCCCCGTCGCTGACGATCAGCGCCGTAGGCCCGTCGACGATGGCCAGGTTGTCGAACGCCTGCTGCCAGCTGAACGCGTCGGCATTGGCGAACACGAACTTGTTTGCCTCGGCGCCCAGCAGGTAGGCGTAGCCGTGCCGGCCGACTCCGGAATTGATCACCGGACCCCGCCGTCGATACCACGCGAGCAACGCCTCGCCGGGCAGGTAGGCCACCGGATGATTCCTCATGGGGTCGGCCGTTGCGGCGAGTCGAGGAATTGCTGAACGGCTTCGGTGAGAATCCGGCCGCCCCGGGTATTGAGATGAATGCCGTCGATATGTAACTCCCACCCGTTGATCCGGGAGATCTCGTCGAAACTGCGACGCAGGATCATCTCCCGGACGAGATAGTCGCGGTAGAAAGACGCAAAGGAGAATCGGGCGAAGGGCTTGGCGGTGTGTAGGCGCTCGAGCTCGCCCCGGAACGACTCATAGAAGTCGATGTAGTAGGTACCCTCCCGTGACGCGACATCGCGGATCGCCCCGTTGTAGGCGGCGTACAGGTCATTCAGGCGGGACTGAACGGGATCTCGGGAATGCGGGTCTTCTCCCACGGGCGCAAGGGAACTCAGGGCGATCCTCGCGTTCGTCTCCCGCCGCAGCCGTCGCGTGATGAGTTCGAGGTTCTCCTCGAATCGCGCCGCGCTGGGCTCTTGTGGCAGTCCCTTCCATAGCCGAACGATTCTGCGAAAGGCGGGGAAGACGCTGGCCAGAATGTCGTTCGCGCCGATCAGGACGATCACCCGGTCGGGCCGGGTACCGATCACGGGGCGCAGCCGCCGCACGGTATCGAACGACAGATCGCCGCCCACCCCGAAGTTGACGAACCGAAAGCGGCTGTTTTGCGGTCTGCTCTCCAATTCGGCGATCCAGCCATAGGTGCCCTTGGACGCGGTGGTGCTCGAACCCATGCACGCCACCGTTTCGATCGGCCCGGCCTTCACATGGACGATTATTCGAGCGTCTCCGACAGCTCCAGCCAGCGGGTCTCCGTCGCGGCCACCTCGTCTTCCAGGCCGCGCAACTCTTGGGTGAGCCGGGCGATGCCAACGTGGTCGGACTGGTCGTGCTCGGCGAGCTCGGTGTGCTTGGCCGCGATTCGCTCGGCGAGGCGGGCGAGCTGGCGGTCGGTCGCCGCCAGCTCCTTCTCGGCGGTACGGCGCTGCGCACCCGACATCGCGGCCGGCAGAGGCGGCGCCGGCGCTCGTGGCTCCTCTATAGCCCTGGAATGGGTTGCCAGCCTTAGGTATTCGTCGATGCCGCCGGGTAGGTGCCGCAACCGGCCGTCCAGGATCGCGTACTGCTGGTCGGTGATCCGTTCCAGCAGATACCGGTCGTGCGAGACGACGATCAGGGTGCCCGCCCACGAGTCGAGCAAATCCTCTGTGGCCGTGAGCATGTCGGTGTCGACATCGTTGGTGGGCTCGTCGAGGAGCAGTACGTTCGGCTCGGACAACAACGTGAGCATGAGCTGCAACCGCCGTCGCTGACCTCCGGAGAGTTCACCGACGCGCGCGGACAGCTGGTCGAAGCCCAGTCGCTCCAGCAGCTGCGTCGGGGTCACCTCGCGGTCGTCGACCTGATAGCCGCCGCGCAATCGGCCCAGCACATCGGCTATCCGGTCGCCGACCAGTGGCGCCAGCGCGTCGCCTTGCTGGTCGAGCACGGCCAGCCGCACGGTCTTGCCGCGCTTGACGCGCCCGGTATCCGGCTGGATGGTGCCGGCGATCAATCCCAGCAGCGTCGACTTGCCGGCGCCGTTGGCTCCGACGATGCCGGTGCGTTCCCCCGGCGCGATCCGCCATTCGACATCACGCAGCACCGGGCGGTCCCCGGAAGACGCGAACGACACCGACACGTCGAGCAGGTCGATGACGTCCTTGCCGAGCCGGGCGGTGGCCAGCTTGGCCAGATCCACGGTGTTGCGCAGCGGCGGCACGTCGGCGATCAGCTGGTTGGCGGCCTCGATTCGGAACTTGGGCTTCGACGTCCGCGCCGGCGCCCCCCGACGCAACCAGGCCAGCTCCTTGCGCATCAGGTTCTGGCGCTTGGATTCGGTGGCGGCGGCCATCCGATCCCGCTCGACGCGCTGCAGCACGTAAGCCGCGTACCCGCCCTCGAAGGGCTCGACGATCCCGTCGTGCACCTCCCACGTCGTCGTCGCGACTTCGTCGAGAAACCAACGGTCGTGGGTCACCAGCAGCAGCCCGCCGATGTTGCGCGCCCAGCGTTGTTGCAGATGGCCGGCTAGCCAGGTGATGCCCTGGACGTCCAGATGGTTGGTGGGCTCGTCGAGCGCGATCACGTCCCATTCGCCGACCAGCAACCCGGCCAGCTGTACCCGTCGGCGCTGGCCCCCGCTGAGCGTGGAAACCTTTGCATCCCAATCGATGTCGGACACCAGCCCGCCCACCACGTCGCGAATCCGCGCGTCGCCGGCCCATAGGTGGTCGGCCTGGTCGCCCACGAGTGTCCAGCCCACGGTGTGGTCCGGGTCGAGGGTGTCGGCCTGGCTCAGGGCGCCGACCCGCAATCCGCCGCGCCGGGTGACCCGCCCGGAGTCGGGCCGCAGCTGGCCGGTCAGCAGCATCAGCAGGCTGGACTTGCCGTCCCCGTTTCGTCCGACGATGCCGATGCGCGCGCCGTCATTGACTCCAAGCGTGACCGACTCGAACACCACCTTGGTCGGATATTCCAGGTGGACGGCCTCGGCTCCCAGTAGGTGCGCCACCGGGCCGAGGCTAGCCCACCCCTGCCAACTCGCGTTTTCGTGCCGGAACCGTCCGATCCGCCCATTAGGAGCATCTGCTATCAAGAAGCTGGCCGCGCTTGAGTCGCTGCATCGGGTGAGGCCGTCGGCGCGGGTAAAGGGTGGCTGTGGAGTCGATGATCGACCGGAAGTAGTAACCGTAGTAACTGGTTTGCCCGTAGGTGGAGCGGCTGGCTGCGTATGGTGAGCCGGTGTTGCGTCCTGGAAGTTGGACTGGACTCGCGGGTGGAAGTCCCGTCCCGGTAGGCACCGGAGCGCCGGGTAGCAGGCCCCGGTTCGTCGTGGAGACGCGGCGGGCTGAGCGGGGTGTCAAGAGCCTCTTTGGAGGGAGCAAGTGTGCGGGCCGTAGCGTCAGGCGAACTCTGCAGCCTCGTCAAACTCACAATGGAGGAGCCGAGCCGCTCACTTCACGGCGAAGGCCATGTCCGGCGGGCCCTGGTCCGGGGTTAGCTCGTCGGGTCCTTCCGGGGTACGGGAGTCGGCACGTGCACACAGTCTGGTTCGGAACAGGAGAGACCCGTCTGCCTGGCCTTCGTCGGGCAAAGACCAAGGGAATAAGCCGATGGTGAAATCCTTTGGAGGGCAGCGGGAGTCCGATGGGGTCGTAGTACCGCTGATCGGCGTGCAACATAACGCGCCGGGAGGGAAGGGCCCCAACTTTGATCACGCGCGCTGCGTGGGTAAGTACGAGGGCATGACCGGTTGTGACCGGTCCAATTACCCCGGCAAGTCAGCGCTTGCCGTAACCGACGACGAGCCGTTGATGGCCGCGCCGGTGAAAGTACGACAACTGCAACGCACGCTATGGGCTGCGGCCAAGCAGTCTTCGGGTCGGCGTTTCCACGCCCTGTATGACCGTGTCCACAGGGGTGACGTCTTGTGGGAGGCGTGGGAGCGGGTGCAACAGAACAGGGGTGCGGCCGGGGTGGATCGTGTCACCTTGGCCGCGGTGGAGGACTACGGCGTGGACCGCATGCTGCGTGAGTTGCGCGATGACCTTCGCGAGGGTGTGTACCGCCCGGCGCCGGCGCGTCGGGTGGAGATCCCGAAACCACGTGGCGGTAAGCGGCCGTTGGGGATTCCCACGGTGCGGGATCGGGTGGCCCAGGCGGCGGCCAAGATCGTGCTGGAACCGATCTTCGAGGCGGACTTTGCGTCGTGCTCGTATGGGTTTCGGCCGAAACGGTCGGCCACCCAGGCGATGGAGCGGTTGCGTACCGGCTTCATCGAGGGTCACGTGTTTGTGGTCGAGTTTGATATCGCCAATTTCTTCGGCGAGATCGACCACGACCGGCTACTCACCGCGGTGGGTAGGCGGGTCTCGGATCGGCGGGTCCTCAAACTGCTGCGATTGTGGCTGCAAGCGGGAGTGTTGGTCAACGGGGTGCTGGAGCGGACGGTCGCGGGCACTCCACAGGGCGGGGTGATCTCCCCGTTGCTGGCCAACATCTACCTGCACGTGCTCGACACCGAGTTGTCTGCCCGTGGGGTGGGTGAGTTGGTGCGCTACGCCGATGACGGTGTGGTGTTGTGCCGCTCGGCGGCGCAGGCGAGTGCGGCCCTGGATGTGGTGGGAGAAATCCTGGCGTCGTTGGGGTTGCGGTTGCATCCGGATAAAACGAAGGTGGTCGACCTGCGCGACGGTCGGGAGGGCCTGGATTTTCTGGGTTGTCACTTCCGGGCGCGTATGTCAGGGCGGTTGTGGGAACAGAGGCGGATCGTGCGCCACTACCTGCACCGCTGGCCAAGCCAAACGGCCATGGCCCGAGTGCGGGCCAAGGTTCGTGACCGCACCGGCCACAACCGGGTCGGAACAGATATCCGTGACGTGATCGCGGACGTGAATCCGATCTTGCGTGGTTGGGGTAACTACTTTCGCACCGGCAACGCCGCCGCCCAGTTCCGCCAGCTTGACAACTACGTGACGTGGCGGCTGCTCCGCTTGATGGTCAAGAAGCGGGGTCGCAACTTGCGGGCTGGACAAGCCAAACAGTGGAATGAACAGTGGTTTCATGGGCACGGCCTGCACCGCCTGCGCGGCACCATCCGCTACCCGAAGGCAGCGTAACCATGTCACGAAGATCATCGGTAAGCCGTGTGCGGGAAAACCGCATGCACGGATTGAAAGGGGGATGGGGAAACGGATCTGCCACGCAGACACCGCGCCCCTGACTACCAATGGAGGGCACGCCGTTCGGCCGGTATCGCCTTATCGAGTTGTTGGGCCGCGGCGGCATGGGCGAGGTGTGGCGCGCACATGACACCGACACCGACCGGGTCGTCGCCATCAAGCTTTTACCGGCGCATTTGTCGGCGGACGAGGAGTTTCAGCGGCGATTCCGCCGGGAAGCCCACGCGGCCGCAGGTTTGACTAGCCCGCATGTCATTCCCATCCATCACTACGGCGAAATCGACGGCCATCTCTATGTGGATATGCGGTTGGTCGAGGGCCGCGACTTGGCGAGCGTGCTGGCCGATGGGCCGCTAGAACCTGGGCGGGTGGTGCCCATCATCGATCAGGTGGCCAAGGCGCTGCACGCCGCGCACAAGATCGGGTTGATACACCGTGACGTCAAGCCGTCCAACATATTGCTCGATGAGGATGATTTCGCGTACCTGATCGATTTTGGGATCGCGCGTGCGGCCGGCGAAACGGGTTTAACCGCCACCGGTGGTTTCATCGGCTCGTGGCCCTACATGGCACCAGAGCGGTTCAGCGCCCAAGAGGCCGATGCGCGCGCCGATGTATATGCATTGGCATGTGTGTTGTATGAATGCCTGACGGGGCACACACCCTACCCCGGCGACAGTCTTGAGCAGCAGTACAGCGGCCACGTCGCCACCCCACCCCCGCGACCGTCGAGCACCAATCCCGGCCTGCCCGCCGGCTTCGACCGGGTCATCGAAAAGGGCCTGGCCAAAGATCCCGACCAGCGGTATGCCACCACCGTCGAGTTAGCCAACGCCGCCCACCACGCCCTCACCGAGGTATCCACGCCAGCCGACCCGACCCTGGCCGCGACCCCGCCCACCCGACAGCGTCGAGGCCCTGCGAAGACACGACAAGTGATCCAACGCGACAAGCTAGGAGAGCTCACCAAGATCGGCCAGGGCGGACAAGGGGTGGTCTATCGCGCACCCAACGTCAAAACCAAGTTCGCGGCCTCCATGGTCTACAAGGAATACAAAACCCAGGCCCGCACCGACATCGACTTCACCGCCCTGGCCGCCATGCCCGCCCTGGTGGAGGAATCACTGACCTACACCCAGGCCGAACGACTGATCTCGATCGCCGCCTGGCCGTGCGCCATCATCGAAGACGCGGGCACACCAACAGGATTCGTGATGCCGGCCATCCCCGATGACTTCTTCATCCCGCTGACCACCGTCAAAGGGGTTGCGCGCACCACCGCCGAATTCCAGCACCTCTTGAATCATCCCTCGGTGCTGGCGGCGCGCGGCATCACCATCGATGACGCCCAACGCTATGCATTGCTGCGCGAAACCGCCTCGGCGCTGGCGTTTTTGCACAAACATGGTGTGTGCGTGGGGGATATCTCCCCGAAAAACCTGCTCTTCTCCCTGAGCCCACATGAGGCCGTCTACTTCATCGACTGCGACGCCATGCGCATCAACACCGTCTCGGCGCTACCCCAAGTGGAAACACCCGGATGGAACGCAGCCTCGGGTGAGGAACTGGCCACCCTCTACACCGACACCTACAAACTGGGCCTGCTAGCCCTACGGTTGCTGACCGGCGACCAAGACACCACCAACCCCCAACACCTTCCCGCCACCACACCAGCCCAGCTGCGCCAAATCATCACCGACACACTGACCAACCAACCCCGCCAACGCCCACTACCCGAAGCCTGGACCTACGTCCTGGGCAACGCCATCGAACAAACCCAACACCAGCCAAAGACCACACCACCAGCCAGCACCACCCCGGCAGCACCGCCACCAACACCCACCGTGCACTCCAGACCCCCAGCCGGCCCGTCGGCGCGGCCTGTCCCGCAACCCCAACCCGTTAACCGGGCGCCGCCTCCACCGGCAGCGCCAAAGCGCCCGCGCGTGCAGGTCGCATCGGTGGTGCCGGCGCTTCTGGCCATCGTGCTCGTCGCTACGGCCGCATTCGCGACCATCGAGACCGTCCGGACGAATAGGTTGGCGTCCCGCACCGTCCCTACCTGGCAGCCCTACGTCGACGCCGCAAAGACTACGGCGATCAACCTCACCACGATCAGCTACCAGACCGTCGACAACGACATCCAACGCATCCTCGACAACTCCACCGGCACGTTCCACGACGACTTCAGTACGCGCTCCGAGCCCTTCAAGAAAATCGTCCGCGACAACCAGTCGGCCAGCTCGGGCACCGTCAACGGCGCGGGCCTGGAATCCCTGGACGGCACGCAAGCGCGCGTCCTCGTCGCCGTCAGCGTCAAAACCAGCAACGCGGGCAAACCAGACCAGGAACCCAGGGCATGGCGGATACGAATCTCGGTGGACAAGATAGGCCAAAGCTACAAAGCCTCGAACGTCGGGTTCGTGTCGTGACCACCACCCGGGCCCGTCGCACACGATGGTGGATTCTGATCGTTAGCCTAGTCCTGGCCATCGCGGCCACCGCCACTTTTGGGGGCTGGCAGGCCGTCGAAGGCCGCGAACTCGACAAGGCAGTGTCCGCGGCCGCCCGCCAAATCTTGCTCGACACTGTGCGTACCACGGTAATAAAGATGTTGAGCTACAAACCGGACACCGTCGAGGCCGACCTCAATGCCGCCACGTCCCTGCTCACCGGCAACTTCCGCGATAGTTACAGCAAGCTCATCCACGACATCGTAATACCGGGGGCAAAGCAAAAGAGCATCACTGCGGTCGCCCAAGTGCCCGGGGCCGCGGTCGAATCGCTCACAATCGACAAGGCATCGACGATTGTCTTCGTCAACCAGACGGCCACCGCGCCCCCCGATGCACCAAAGGACACCGCCAGCACAGTTCGCGTCGGATTGCAAAAAATCAACGGAGCCTGGCTGATTAACAAATTCGACCCCGTCTGACCAATTCGCAATGAACCGCCCCGGCGGCTGGTCCGCCACGTTTTCACCGCTGTCGTTGCACCGATGATCTCGTCGTTGCGTTCCAATCTCGGGTAGTAAACCATTGGTTAATGGCTGGGCTGTCAACGGTATTTGCCACCCCAGATACTCGGCGACGCACCAGCTGCGATGCGATTGGAGAAAACCATGAAGCACTGCATCGTCGGAGGATTGGCTGCCGTGCTGATGGCCGGAGGGCTGATCGCCGCAGCGCCGCCGGCCAGCGCCGGCTGCCAGTACGGAGGACCCGTTATCAGCAAGTGCGATGGGCCCGTCCAGCCTGACGGCACCTGGCAACGTTGCGTGGTAACCAGCCACTTGGTGCCTAGCGGCGCCAGTTCCTACCTGGTGCCAGACAGGAGCTGCGTTTTGGTGGGTCCTGACCAGCACCCTTGGGGCTTCGCTGACCCACCGACGCACATCGACGACTGAGCCAGGACTAGCCGCTGGCGCGAACCGTTCCTCGGTGCAATGTACTTCGCGTAGTCGGTGACACCATTTATTGAAAGGATTCGGGAGCGGCTCCGGGGCCATTCGGATCGGCAGCCATTAAGACTTATCGCGCCACCATTGGTACAGACTGGGACCGTCTCTGCCCTCAACAAGGGCGATTCTGAGTTTGGCATTGTCTGTCCAGATAATCGAGGGTTTGCCCTCGACTGAGGTTGCGCACTGGACCAGGCCGGCGGGCTGATTGGCGTTGTTATAACTCCACTGGCCGGGGGAAGTGGTGCCGCCCGGGCAGGACGACGCCAGCGTATATCCGCTTTGACCGGGGCCCTGCTGGAACGCTGTTGCCATGTCACCGGGGTTCGTAAACAGCAGGAACAGGGCGTACGAGGGTCCGCTTGGGTCGGTGCTGTGGTCGCACATCACCCTTTCTACGGAACCCTCCACCGGGTCTTTCTCTTGGCAATTGGCCGAGGAGAAGCCTTGGGGCAGCATGGTCATCAGCTGGCCCGTGGGTGCCGCGGCGCAATCGGCCGCGGAGCCCACAACAGCAGCGCCGCTGCACGCGGCAATCGCGATCAACCTGGCGGCGCCTGGGTAAAGAGACATTTCAACCGACTCCTCTGCGTGCAGGGGGTTGGCAACGCCTCCGAGGAAACACCGCGTGCGTCGCTGACCTCGTTGGCAAACGATATCGCCACCTGGTTGAGCACAGCAGCGGTTCCGCCAAATGCACGAGCGGCCGCCGGGTTGGCGCGACGCACAATGCCTCAATGGCACGCGAAATCGATTGGGGCCCAAGTAGAGTCGCCGCTTCGGCGGATGCCGTGCCCGCTAGTCGATGTAGGCGTTGTCGTGGCGGGCGAACCACTCGAGACGCTCGTCGTCGGTGAGCTTGTCGAGGTGGGCGAGCCCTTCGAAGAACTGAGTCCTCGGCGCGCCGGGGGCGAACAGCACCAGCATCGAGGCCGGCTCGTCAGACTCGTTGCGCCAACCGTGAATGCCACCGGGCGGGACGTACACGAAGTCATTGGGTCCGCGACTGGCCCACCCGGTCCCGTCGTGGAATGCGACGGTGCCTGAGAGCAGGAAAAACGCCTCGGACATGGTCCGGTGCAAGTGCGGCGCAGGCCCGCCGCAGCTCGGCCCGAGTTCCACGCGGTAGAGGACGTAGTCGCCGCCCGTTTGCTCCCGGTCGGCCAGATAGTGGTACTTCACTTCGCTCGCCAACCGGGACTCGTAGTCGGGCGGCGCGTCACCGCGCCGGACCCAGGCGCTCGCCTCCGGCTGATCTTTGGTGTATCGGATTGGGGGATAGGGGGGCACGTCTTGGGGGCTCCACAGCGACACACCATCACCCTTGCACAGATCGGCTGGCGGATGCATTCAACTAACAGACGCTGCCGAAAAGTCAGAAATCGTGTCAACATCAACCAGTCTGACTAGCGTAATAACGCCCGGGTGAGCGGCTGTTTGCGGAAGGCCGGGGCTGTCCGTGAGGAGACGGCGATGAGCGACGATGACGAGCGGTGGGCTAGGGCCGCCGGCATCAGCGCCCCGGATCCGGGCCTAGAACCAGGATCCCCATTCCCGCCCGTGCCCGAGCCCGCCCCAGCGGCCCGCGACAAACGCACGCGCTGGATCCCGATCGGTGCCGCCGTTGCGGTTGTCGTCCTCGTCCTCGGCCTCGTCGGCGTCGGCGTCGGCATCTGGCTCTCGCCACGGCCCACGCATCAGTCGCCGCCGACCCAGACCGTGCTGCCGTTCACCGGCCTCGAGTACCCCGACGGTCTGGCGGCGAGCAGCGCCGGTGACCTGTACGTCGCCAGCTGGCACAACGGTCAGATAGTGAAGTTGGCGGCCGGGTCGAGCACCCAAACCGTGCTGCCATTCGAGGGCCTCATGGGCCCCAGCGATGTAGCGGTGGATAGCGCCGGTGCCGTGTATGCCGTCGACTCGCTCAATAAGCGGGTGCTGAAGTTGGAGCCCGGTTCGAGCACCCAAACCGAGCTGCCGTTGACCGGCTTCAACGACCCCAGCGGTGTGGCGGTGGATAGCGCCGGTGCCGTGTACGTCACCGGCTCGCTCAACAACTGGGTGATGAAGTTGGAGCCCGGTTCGAGCACCCAAACCCAGTTACCGTTCACCGGCCTCGACTACCCCAACGGCATTGCGGTGGACAGCGCCGGTGCCGTGTACGTCACCGACTCGCACAAAGATCGGGTGCTGAAGTTGGCCGCCGGGTCGAGCACCCAAACCGTGCTGGCATTCAAGGGTCTCGACAACCCCAGTGGAGTGGCGGTGAACAGCGCCGGTGACGTGTATGTCACCGACTACAAAAACGATCGGGTGCTGAAGTTGGCCGCCGGGTCGAGCACCCAAACCTTGCTACCGTTCTCCGTCTCGTCCCCCGAGGATGTTGCGGTGGACACCGCCGGCAACGTGTACGTCAGCGACTCCAGAAACAACCGGGTGGTGAAGCTGCCGGGCTGATGCGCGCCAATCAGGAGGTGGTGGACGCCACGTCCCGTATGCGCTTTAGCGCGACTTTTGTCAATAGCATCGACAACGATGGCGAGAGCCGCTCCAGGTACCACCATGTCTTCCACCAAACTGGCACCACAATGATCGCGTCTCCACGTAACACGGCACGAAGGGCTCGCTCGGCGAACTTCTCGGGTGCCATGGGCCGCAATGGCTCCCAAAGTTTGAGGACTTCCTCGTCGCTGACGCCCGGCAGGTTGGTCCGTCCGTACTGGCCGCCTGCGAGGGCCGGGGTCCGGATCACGCCCGGACAAAGCACCGAGACCTGCACGCCGTGGCGCTCGGCCTCGATCCGCAACGTCTTCGAGATCGCGACGACGGCGTGTTTGGTGGCGGTGTAGCTCGCCATGTCCGCGGTGGTGACAAGACCGGCCATGGAGGCCGTGTTCACGATGTGGCCCGAGCGCTGCCGGATCATGATCGGATAGACCGCTTGGATGCCGTGCACCACGCCATGCAGGTTCACGTCGAGGACGTCGTTCCAGTCGTCGAGCGTGTATGAGTCGACCTCACCGGCCACCCCGATGCCGGCATTGTTGAACAGGTAGTCGATCCGCCCGGATTGCTGCACCGTTTCGGCGACGGCGCCCTCGAACGAGGGATAGCTGCGCACATCGAGCTCGATCGCGTGCGCCTTCGCGCCACCACTGTTGAGCCGTTGCGCCAGCTCCTGCGCCGCGCCGATCTGGCGATCGGCGATCCAGACCTCGGCGCCCCCGTCGATCAGCTTTGTGGTCAACGCGGCGCCGATGCCGGACGCGCCGCCAGTGACGAAGGCAACCTTCCCTGACACGCTCGATGCCATTGGGGAAGGATAATCGCACCTTCTACCCGGCGGCTCCTCGCGGGCGCGCCGATGTGCCATGATGGCCACGCTGTCTAGAGTTAGGGAGCAGCGGTGGATCTCAACTTTTCGATAGTCACCCGGCCGGTCGAGCGCATGATCGCTACGGCGCAGAACGGGCTGGAGGTCTTGCGGCTGGGGGGTTTGGAAACGGGTAGCGTGCCGTCGCCGTCCCAGACGATCGAGAGCGTTCCGATGTACAAGCTCCGGCGGTATTTCCCACCGGACAGCCGGCCCGGACAGCCGCCGGCGGGCCCGCCGGTGCTGCTGGTGCACCCGATGATGATGTCGGCGGACATGTGGGACGTCACCCGCGAAGACGGCGCCGTGGGGATCCTGCACGCCGGCGGGCTCGATCCGTGGGTCATCGACTTCGGCTCACCGGACAAGGTCGAGGGCGGCATGCGCCGCAACCTGGCCGACCACATCGTCGCGCTCAGTCAAGCGGTCGACACGGTCAGCGACGCCACCGGCAGCGATGTGCACCTGGTGGGGTATTCGCAGGGCGGCATGTTCTGCTACCAGGCTGCGGCATACCGGCGTTCGAAGAACCTCGCCAGCATCGTGACGTTCGGGGCCCCGGTGGACACCCTGGCCGCATTGCCTATGGGCATCCCGCCAAACTTCGCCGCGCCCGCCGCCAACTTCATGGCCGATCACGTCTTCAACCGGCTGGCCATACCAAGTTGGTTGGCGCGCGCCGGTTTTCAGATGATGGACCCGCTCAAGACCGCCAGGGCCCGCGTCGACTTCGTGCGTCAGCTGCACGATCGTGAGGCGCTGCTGCCACGCGAGCAGCAACGCAGATTCCTTGAGTCCGAAGGATGGATCGCTTGGTCGGGCCCCGCGATCTCGGAGCTGCTCAAGCAATTCATCGCGCACAACCGAATGATGACCGGCGGTTTCGCCGTCAACGGGCAGATGGTCACGCTCACCGACATCACCTGCCCTGTGCTGGCTTTCGTCGGTGAGGTTGACGACATCGGGCAGCCGGCATCGGTACGCGGTATCCGCAGGGCGGCGCCCAACGCCGAGGTCTTCGAACGCCGCATCCGGACAGGGCATTTCGGTCTGGTCGTGGGATCCAAAGCGGCACAGCAGAGTTGGCCCACCGTCGCCGAATGGGTGCGGTGGCTCTCCACCGGTGGCGACAAGCCGGACAGCATCGACTTGATGGCCGATCAGCCCGCCGAACACACCGACAGCGGTGTCGCGTTGAGCTCGCGGGTTACGCACGGCGTCGCGGAGGTGTCCGAAGCCGCGCTGGCGCTGGCTCGCGGCGCGGCCGGCGCGGTCGTGGCGGCCAACAAGTCCATGCGCACGCTGGCCGTGGAGACGGTGCGGACGCTGCCGCGCCTGGCCCGCCTGGGACAGCTCAACGATCACACCCGGATCTCACTGGGCCGCATTATCGACGAGCAGGCCAACGATGCCCCCAAGGGCGAATTCCTGCTGTTCGACGGGCGCGTGCACACCTACGAGGCCGTGAACCGGCGCATCAACAACGTCGTTCGTGGCCTGATCGAAGTCGGGGTGCGGCAGGGTGAGCGCGTCGGCGTGCTGATGGAGACGCGGCCCAGCGCATTGGTCGCGATCGCCGCGTTGTCGCGGCTCGGCGCAGTTGCCGTGGTGATGCGGCCGGACGCCGACCTGGCCGCAATGGTCCGACTCGGGGGAGTGACCGAGATCCTGACCGACCCGACCAACCTCGATGCCGCGCGACAACTGCCCGGCCAGGTACTGGTGCTGGGCGGCGGTGAGTCGCGGGACCTGCACCTGCCCGAGGACGCCCAAGTCATCGACATGGAGAAGATCGACCCGGATGCCGTCGAGCTGCCCGCCTGGTACCGGCCCAACCCAGGATTGGCTCGTGATCTGGCGTTCGTCGCGTTCAGCGCTGCCGGCGGTGAACTGGTCGCCAAGCAGATCACCAACTACCGCTGGGCGGTGTCGGCGTTCGGGACCGCCTCGACGGCCGCCCTCGACCGCCGCGACACCGTGTACTGCCTGACGCCGCTGCACCACGAATCCGCGCTGCTGGTGAGCCTGGGCGGCGCGGTGGTCGGCGGTACCCGCATCGCATTGACACGCGTCCTGCGCCCGGACCGGTTCGCCAACGAGGTACGCCAATACGGCGTCACGGTGGTGTCCTACACCTGGGCCCTGCTCCGCGAGGTCGTCGACGATCCCGCGTTTGTGCTGCAGGGAAATCATCCGGTGCGGCTGTTCATCGGCTCGGGTATGCCGACAGGTTTGTGGCTGCGTGTCGTTGACGCGTTCGTGCCGGCTCGCGTCGTCGAATTCTTCGCCACCACCGACGGACAGGCGGTGCTGGCCAACGTCTCCGGCGCCAAGATCGGCAGCAAGGGCCGTCCGCTGCCCGGTGCCGGGCGCATCGAGTTGGGCGCCTACGACGCCGAGCGTGACCTGATCCTCGAGGACGACCGCGGCTTCGTTCAGGTCGCCGGCACCAACCAGGTCGGGGTCCTGCTCGCCGCGTCCAACGGACCGATCGATCCGACCGCCTCGGTCAAACGGGGAGTCTTCGCACCTGCCGACACGTGGATATCGACCGAGTACCTGTTCTTCCGCGACGAGGACGGGGACTACTGGCTGGCGGGCAGGCGCGGGACGGTGGTCCACACCGCGCGCGGGCTGGTCTATGCCGAGCTGGTCACCGACGCGCTTGGCCTCATCAACGGCGTTGACCTCGCGGTGACCTACAACGTGCCAGTGGGCGACCGGGAGGTGGCGGTGTCGGCGGTGACGTTGCTGCCCGGAGCCACCATCACCGCAGCGGACCTGACAGAAGCCGTCGCCACCATGCCCGTCGGGCTGGGGCCCGACATCGTCTGCGTGGTGCCCGAGATGACGCTCAGCGCGACGTACCGCCCCACCGTCAGCGCGTTGCGGGCGGCCGGGATTCCCAAGCCGGGACGCCAGGTGTGGTACTTCGACACGGGGAGCAACGAGTTCCGCCGGCTGACCCCCGTGGTGCGGTCCGAGCTGGGCGGCGAGCACTCACATGCTTGACGATTCGCTGCTGAGCATTCTGGTGTGTCCGGCCGACCGGGGTCCGCTGGTGCTGGTCGACTTGCCCCGGGACGGCTCGGGCGCCGGCGGGCAGTTGCTCTACAACCCGCGGCTGCGGCGCGCCTACCGCATCGAGGACGGCATCCCCGTGCTCCTGATCGACGACGCCCGCGACGTCGACGACGACGAGCACGCCCGGCTCATGGCACAAGGCCATCCGGCAGATCCCCGGTGAGGTAGCGCTGCAGGTTCGGCGCGATGGTTCGCGCGATCTGATCGGCCGGCAGCGACGCGAACGGCTCCAACTCCAGGATGTAGCGGGCCATCAGCACACCCACCAGCTGTGAGGCGACGAACTGGATGCGGATGATGCCGGTTCCGGGCGGATTGTCGACGCGCGTTCCCACTTCGACCGCGATCACGTCTTGGATGAACGAACGAAACAGGTTGACCTCGGACCCGGCCAGCATTGACCGCAACGCGGCAATGAACGCCGCCCCTATCTCGGAGTCCCACAGCGGTACCAACATTGACGGCAGCTTGAGACCGAGTTCCTCGATGGGCGCTTCGCGCAACGGACCGATGATGTCCATCGGGTCGATCGGGACGCGGACGGCCGCGGCGAAAAGCCTTTCCTTGGTGCCGAAGTAGTGATGCACCAACGCCGAATCAACCCCCGCCGCCCCGGCCACCGCCCGTATCGACGTATTGCCAATCCCATTGCGCGCAAACAGCTCTCGTGCGCTGGTCAGGATCCGCTCCCGGGTGTCGGAGCTGCCGGCCGGTCGCCCGGGCCGTCTGCGCCCGGTCTTGGTCGCTGTCACGCTAGGGTGTCCGGCGGCGTAATGTCGCCGCGGCCAGGCATAGCGCCGCCATCGCGAAGCTCATCACGACGATGATGTCACGCGCCGCGATGCCGGTCAGTCCCGGGTGAGCGTTGACCTGCTGCAGGGCCTCCAGCGCGTAGCTGGCCGGCATCACATTGCTGACCCACTGCAGCCAGTGCGGCATCAACGCCCGGGGGACGATGATGCCGGCCAGCAGCAGCTGCGGCACCATCACCAGCGGGATGAACTGCACGGCCTGAAACTCGGTGCGCGCGAACGCACTACAAAGCAGGCCCAGGCCCACGCCCAGCACGGCGTTGACGATCGCGATCACGAACACCCACATCGGGCTGCCCGCGGTGTCAAAGCCGAGGAACCAAAACGACACGCCGCACGCCAAAATGGCTTGGGCCGTCGCGGCGATCGAGAACGCGGTGCCGTAGGCGATCAGCAAGTCGAGCCGGCGCAGCGGCGTGGTCAGAATGCGCTCCAACGTCCCCGAGGCGCGTTCGCGCTGCATCGTGATCGCCGTGATGATGAACATCACGAAAAGCGGGAACAGGCCGAGCAGGATCAGGCATGCGTTGTTGAACGGCGACGGCGTGCCCGGTCGGTGCGGCGCATTCTCGAACATGAAGTACATCAGCGTGATGACCAGGATCGGCACCAGCAGGATCATCGCGATGCTGCGGCGATCGGCCGCCAGCTGACGCAGGATCCGCGTCGTCGTGGCGGCGTACCCCTGCAGGCTTATCCGGCTTTGGGGCCGGCTTGTTGCATGGTGTTGCACTTGATGATGGACAGAAACGCGTCCTCCAGTGACGTGCATCCGGTGTCCTCTCGTAGTTGGGTCGGCGTGGTGTGGGCGACCAGCCCGCCCTCGCGCATCAGCAACAGGTCGCCGCAGTGATCGGCCTCGTCCATCACGTGGCTGGAGACCAGCAGCGTGGTCCCGGCGTCGGCGAGTTCGGCGAACTGCTCCCAGAGGTCCGCTCGCAGCACCGGGTCCAGCCCAACCGTGGGCTCGTCCAGCACCAGCAGATCGGGTTCGCAGACCAACGCGCACGCCAGCGACGCCCTGGTCCGCTGGCCGCCAGAAATGTTGCCGCAGAACGCGGTCCGGTGATCGCTCAGCCCGACCCGCTCGATCGCGGTGTCGGCGGCCTGGCCGTCGACACCGTACAGCGCCGCAAAGTACCGCACGTTGTCGATGATTCGCAGGTCGTTGTAAATGGTCGGGTCTTGCGGCATGTAACCGACGCGGCGGCGCAGCTCGGCGCACCCGGCCGGCTTGCCCAGCACGGTGACCTTGCCCGACGTCACGATCTGGGTGCCGACGATGCACCGGATCAGCGTGGTCTTGCCGCAGCCGGACGGGCCGAGCATGCCGGTGATGCTGCCCCGCGCAATGTGCACCGAGACATCTTGCAGCGCCGGGCGTTTGCCGCGAACAACCCGCAGGCGTTCGACGCTGACGGCCGGCTCGACACCCTTCGGCAGTAATTCATCACTCGATGAACTCATCATGTGATGAATATCCACCTTTGGTGCGCAGCTGTCAAGGGATCGCATACGGGAATGGGCGCATGGTCAGGTCGCCGTGCTGCCGTGACTCATGTGATTGCGGGGCCCGTGGCCCGCGCTTTTTCAGCTTGTGGGGCCGGGACGGCGGCCCGGCAAGTGTCCCTGCACACCTTCGGCGTAGGCGGGCCGAAGCCGCCTCCGTAGAAGAGGCCTTGCGGACCCGACGTCATGACCGCCGTGGCCAGCAGCCCGATCAATGACACACCGACAACGCCGCCGACAAAGTGCACACCGACCACGTCGAGCGAATCGTCATAGTTGAAGCGGAATTTCGCGGCCACCGCGAACGAGCACACGACGCCCGCCGCAAGGCCGACGATCGTCGCGCCGAGCGTGTACACGGTGCCGCACGACGGGGTGGGCTCCTTTGCCACGAGGCAACCGGGATATTGCCATGTTTGCGGTCCCGGTAGGTTCGGTGGGTGGGTGCAGGCCAGCTGGTAGTCGACCCGGTCGCGGCCGCGCATCGATTACTCGGCGCCACCCTCACCGGACGGGGCGTGCGCGCCACTGTCGTCGAGGTCGAGGCCTACGGCGGGGTTCCCGACGGTCCCTGGCCGGACGCCTCGGCCCACTCGTACCGGGGTCGAAACGGCCGCAACGCCGTGATGTTCGGGCCCCCGGGGCGCCTCTACACCTACCGCAGCCACGGCATCCATGTCTGCGCCAACGTCGTGTGCGGCCCCGACGGCACGGCCGCGGCCGTCTTGCTGCGCGCCGCCGCCGTCGACGACGGCATCGACGTCGCCCTGGCCCGGCGCGGTGACGCCATCCGCACCGACGCGCTGGCGCGCGGTCCTGGAAATCTGTGTTCCGCATTGGGAATTACCATGGACGACAACGGGATTGATCTGTTTGACCCGAAGGGCCCGGTGACGTTGCGGCTCAACGAGAAGCAGGGCGCGGTGTCGGGCCCGCGCGTCGGGATCAGCCAGGCCGCCGACCGGCCGTGGCGACTGTGGCTGGCGGGCCGACCGGAGGTGTCCGCGTACCGGCGAAGTCCGCGGGCGCCGGCCCCCGGAGCCAGCGACTAGAGTCGTCCGCGATGTCTGCGAAGTCTTTTGGGATCCTCGACGAGCTGGACTGGCGCGGGTTGATCGCGCAGTCCACCGACCTCGATGCGCTGGCCGCCGAAGCGCAACGCGGGCCGATGACGGTCTACGCCGGCTTCGACCCGACCGCGGCGAGCCTGCATGCAGGACACCTGGTGCCGCTGCTGGCGTTGCGCCGGTTTCAGCGCGCCGGGCATCGTCCCATCGTGCTCGCCGGCGGCGCCACCGGCATGATCGGTGACCCGCGTGAGGTCGGCGAGCGCACTCTCAACGAGGCGGACACCGTCGCGGAATGGACCGAGCGGATCCGCGGCCAGCTGGAGCGCTTCGTCGACTTCGACGGCGCCGCGAAACCCGGGACGGGCGCGATCGTCGAAAACAACCTCGAGTGGACGAGCGCCATGTCGGCGATCGAGTTCCTGCGGGATCTCGGCAAGCATTTCTCGGTCAACGTGATGCTGGACCGCGACACCGTCCGCCGGCGCCTGGAGGGCGAGGGCATCTCCTACACCGAGTTCAGCTACATGCTGCTGCAGGCCAACGACTACGTCGAATTGCACCGCCGCCACGGCTGCACCCTGCAGATCGGCGGCTCGGATCAGTGGGGCAACATCATCGCCGGGGTCCGCCTGGTCCGCCAGAAGCTCGGCGCCGCAGTGCATGCGCTCACGGTTCCGCTGGTGACCGCCGCCGACGGCACCAAGTTCGGCAAATCCACCGGCGGCGGCAGCCTGTGGCTGGACCCGCAGCTGACCAGTCCGTATGCCTGGTACCAGTACTTCATCAACACCGCCGACGCCGACGTGATCCGGTACCTGCGCTGGTTCACTTTCTTGTCCGCCGACGAGCTGGCCGAGCTCGAACAGGCCACGGCCGAGCGCCCCCAGCAACGCGCCGCCCAACGGCGGCTGGCCGCCGAGCTGACCACCCTGGTGCACGGCGAGGCGGCCACCGAGGCCGTCGAGCACGCCAGCCGCGCGCTCTTCGGTCAGGGCGAACTGGACCGCCTGGACGAGGCGACGCTGGCGGCGGCGTTACGCGAAACTACGGTCGCCGAGCTCCCACCCGGCGGTTCCGACGGGATCGTCGACCTCTTGGTGGCCAGCGGCCTGTCGGCGAGCAACAAGGCCGCGCGACGCACGATCGGCGAAGGCGGCGTCTCGGTCAACAACATTCGCATCGACAGCGACGAATGGGCGCCCCAGCCCGCGGATTTCCTGCACGGCCGGTGGCTGGTGCTGCGCCGCGGCAAGCGCAATATCGCCGGGATCGAAAAGGTCTAGGATCACTCGAGCGGGACGCGCGTGAAGATTGTCGGCCTACGCCGGTCCCAGGGCGCCGACCTCGATGGCTGGCAGCTGGTCGTCGGCGGCCGCGACGGCGAACAGGGTGGCGGCGGTGTAGAAGGCACCGTCGGTCATCAGGCCGCGCCGGGCTAGTTCGACGGGGTCGACCGGGGTGCCCCACCGACCGCCGAAGAGGCGTTTGAGTTGCCCGGGATCGGGCCTGCTGAGATTCAAATGTGGCTTCTGGCGGGCCAATTCGTCCCTGTGCATCCGGGCCCGGGCGGTCATGGCGCGCCATTGCGGCAGTCGCGGGTCGTCGCGCATCAGGTCGAGGAAGTGCTCGATGGCCGGCAGTGACCGCGTGAAGAACAGCGTGCGGGTGGTCACCCGCGCCGAGATACCAATCGGGTCGTCACGCAGGGCCTCGTTCTCCTCGGCGGTGAGCCAGTGCGCCAGGACCTCCTCGGGAAACCCGGATTCATCGATGATCCCGGTGGCGAGCGCGTAGCGGTGCGCCACGATTTCCAGCGCGCGTTCGTAGGTTTCGGCCGTTACTTCCGCGACGGCGAGAGCGGCGCGCTCGCGAACGCTGCCCCCGTCGCGCGCGTGGGTCGATGTCCAGTACCAGGCGGCCACCTGCTCCAGCGCGGGACGATAGGCCCACCGGTCGGTCGCGCACACGCTCAACAGCGACAGGACCTCCACGTCGGCGACGTCGACCGTCGACTCGGTGCCGTCGGGGGCCGCAATGGCGACGGGTGTTTTCGGCGTCCACTGCTGCCGCCACCGCTGCGACCACACGGTTGGAGGTGGGGTGGGCCGTATCGCAACGCTCTCCCGGCCGCGGACGATCTCCTGCAGCGCCAACACCGCGTCGGCATGTTTGATGTCTACTCGCATCGACCTCAATTGACTTGCAAGACTGCGGCTTTCGGGTACGCCGACTGCGTCCAGCAGCCGATTCCAGGTGCGCATGGTGAACGGTGTGCGCCGTGCTGTTTCGATCAGCTCGTCGCCCACCGACGCGGACAACACTTCGGATTGCACCGCCCGCGCGACGGTTTGGCGGATGTTGACCAGCGCATCGACGAAGACCGGGTAGCCGTCCTCGGGATCGCCATGCACCATGCCCACCTCGTCGTCGGCCTCGAGCAGGCCATCCCGGTAGCCTTCGAAGACCCAGCCGTAGCCCTCCATGCCGAACGGATGCAGCTCCGCCGCGCGCAACGCCCCCATGCTGGAGGAACCGGCGACCCGCACGCCGTCGTCGATCAGGGTCAGCAGTTCCTTGTGCCGCACCGATGGGTGCTGAAAGAAAAGCCCGTCGACGATCAGCAAGGTGTCGCCCGGTCGCAACCCGTAGCGAAGGGCATCGCCGAATGAAATAGGCTGCACCACTTCGGCATTGGGCACCACGGCACGGATATCGTCGACGCCGATGGTGGGTCCCGCGGTGACGACGAACCGTGGCGCGGTGGTCATGCCACGTCCTCCAGGGGGGTGCGCATCGGCGAACTGTGTGACGACATCATCCCGGGGGCAATGACTTTCACGACGGGTACACAGCTGTCGGCGAGGTCGCACACGACGGCCAGCGGCTCGATACCGGCTCGGTTGGCCACGGTCGTGGCCGCCGCGGCCACCAGCTCGGCCAGCGAGTCGGTCCCGGGGACCTCCCAGGATGGGGACTGCGTGCGAGGCATCTCCCGCATGGATTGCTGGGCCGCGGCATAGGTGTGCAGTTTGGCCAACCGGTGATAGATCGCCGACGGCAGGTCCTCGCGGGCTCCGCTGATGGCGGTCAGCCGTGATTGAGCGGCTTCGGTGATCGCCCGCGATAACGCCACGTTGGGGTCGTGATGAAGCCCGAAGCCGCCGAACGGCACCTCCACCATCGGTGAGGTCACCTCGGCCGCAAAGCAGTAGTAGCCGTCGAAGGTGTCGATCAGGGCAAGCTGTAGCTCGCTTCCGGCCCGGTAAACCATCTCGACCAGTTGGGCGGAATCAGAGCCGGCGACATCGTCGACGGCCACCTCGAACATGGTCGATCCCGGGTCGGCCGAGGCGACGCTGTGCCGTTCCATGATCTCGTACAGGGCGTGCAGGGCGGCCTCGTGGTAGCTGTTGCCCGAGGCCAATCCGTTGGTGTCCATCGAGAACATCGGCGGTCCCCAGCAATCGCTGACGGCCACGTTTACCAGCACGGCCGCCCACGGCACCCAGGTCCGGCGGCCGGTCAGCAATGTCGTGGCGATCATCCAGTCGAGCTTCGCGCCGGGGTGATACAGGCTGCCGGCCGGCCGGCGAAGTTGAGCGGGGTCGTAGGTCAAGACCGCAGCGAGATCGTCGGCGGCCGTGGATAACAGGCTGGGCGTGACATTTTCGGCGTGCCAGTTCTCCAGCGATTCCATGACGGCCGAAACCTGGGCGGCGCGATAGGTGCTGGCCTTGCCCTGGCTGACCGACAACGTCAGCGAGGCCGGCCGCACCGCCTGCACGGTGGGAATTCCCAGCTCATCCAGCCAGGTCAGGTCGGCGACTCGAGTGATGCCGGCCCGCGAAAGCATTGGTTGCACGGCCTGCCAGGTCTGGTCGGGGCCGATGATGCGGTAGGTGCCCTGCCGGTGGCCGACGGTCGTCGGATCGGCCGAACCCAAGACGCGGCTGGGCCAGTGGGACCAGTCCGGGCCCACGAGCTCGTCGCTGTCCAGTCCACGCGGTTCCAACATGACACTTCAGGCTACGTAGTCGGGGCTGCCGCGGTGGGCCGTTCAAGCAGGAATTGGTTGTGTGTTCAGCGGGGATCTCGTCCAAGGGGGAGGTGCGACGAGATCCCCGCTGCGCTAACTAGATCGTTCGGGGGGATGGTGAGCGCGTAGCTCACTCGACGATGTCGTCGGCCCGGAAAATCCAGTAGGTGTAGCTGGTCTCGATCTCGGAGAAAAGCAGTTCGTGGGACATGTGTTCACCTCCTTGCCGGGTATGGTCTGTTCGATACCTAGTTTTCGCTGTTTAGGCAGGCGTTGCTATCCCCCAATCAGCTGGCGGCAGGGGGAACTTCGACCCCGCCGGCGGGACGACGCGGCGCCTCCCCCGATTGGGGGAATGGCCACCGCCGCGGCCGGGGCCTGGCTAATACCGATCGCCCGCGCTGAGGCGCCGCGAAACGCATTAGTGCGCAAACCTTTACCGCACCGTGTCGCAGATGTGACCCTTGTTCACCACTGTTGTCACGGTGATTCGTGCGATGCGTGTGCAGGGGCTTGTCGCGGTGGCCGTCTGCCTGGCCGCCCTGGCCGCGGCACTGGCGGCGCCGATCCGCGCCGACATGATCGGCAACGCATTCCTCTTGGCTCTCACCAACGCCGGCGTGCCCTATTCCCAACCGGCGAGCACGACAGCGCTGGGGCAGTCGGTCTGCCCGATGCTGGTTTCGCCCGGCGGGTCGTTTGACGCGGTTGTCTCCAAAATGGCCGACGGTCATGGAATGTCCCACGATTCAGCCGGCGTATTCACGATCCTGGCGATCGCGACATATTGCCCGGCGATGATCGCGCCGCTACTGCCGAACCGGTTCTAGGCCTAGCGGCGCTGGGCTGCCCGTATCCTCGGCAGAAAGGGCCAGTGGCAAATCGAGGTGAACGGCACGAGTGGTCGACGACAGGCACGGGCACAACAGTGAACGACGACCGCGCTCGGCATCCGGCGGGTCACCGCGGCGCGGGCCACGCGCCGAGCGCCAGGATCCCTGGTCGGGGCCGGGTCGCGCGCGCCCCGTCCAGCCGCAGCGGACTTCCGCCGAGGGCGATCGCCCACCGCAGGACGGGCCCGCGATACCGCCCGGTGTGGACGCCAAGCAGCTGGCACCCGAAATCCGGCGCGAACTGAGCACCCTGGACCGTGCCACCGCCGACGCGGTGGCCCGCCACCTGGTGGCCGCCGGTGGCCTGCTGGACGACGACCCGGAAGCCGCGCTGAGTCACGCGCGTGCGGCCCGGGCCCGGTCCAGCAGGATCGCGGCGGTTCGCGAAGCGGTCGGGATCGCCGCCTACCAGTGCGGGGATTGGACCCAGGCGCTGGCCGAGTTGCGTGCCGCCCGAAGGATGGGCAGCAAGTCGTCACTGCTGGCGCTGATGGCGGATTGCGAACGCGGACTTGGCCGTCCCGAGAAGGCGATCGAATTGGCGCGCGGACCCGAGGCGGCCCAGCTCTGCGGCGACGACGCCGACGAGTTGCGCATAGTCGCCGCCGGCGCGCGCGCCGATCTCGGCCAGCTCGAGCAGGCGCTGACCGTGTTGTCCACACCGCAGCTGGACCCGAGCCGAACCGGCTCGACGGCCGCCCGGTTGTTCTACGCGTACGCGGACACCCTGCTCGCGCTCGGCCGCAACGATGATGCGCTGCAATGGTTCCTGCGCTCCGCGGCCGCCGATATCGAAGGCGTCACCGACGCCGAAGATCGGGTCAGCGAGCTTGGCTGACGTGACGGGCTCGGCTTCGGTGAAAACCATTGCGCAAGAATATGATTGCCTGCTGATCGACCTGGACGGAACGGCCTTTCGCGGCCACCGTCCCACCGAAGGCGCGGTCCAGGCGTTGGCCGAGGTGCGCAGCCGCGCGTTGTTCGTCACCAACAACGCGTCCCGCAGCGCCGACGAGGTTGCCGCGCACCTGCGCGAGCTCGGCTTCAGCGCCACCGCCGACGACGTGGCCACCAGCGCGCAGAGCGCCGCTCACCTGCTCGCCGGTCAAGTGCCGCCGGATTCACCGGTGCTGATCGTGGGCACCGAAGCGCTGGCCAACGAGATCGCCGCGGTCGGGCTGCGTCCGGTGCGCCGTTACGACGACGACCCGGTCGCCGTCGTCCAGGGCCTCTCCATGACCATCGGCTGGCCGGACCTTGCCGAGGCCACATTGGCAATCCGGGCCGGCGCGCTATGGGTGGCGGCCAATGTCGACCCCACGTTGCCCACCGAGCGTGGCCTGCTGCCCGGGAACGGATCCCTGGTGGCGGCGCTGCGGGCGGCGACCGGCGCCGAACCCCAGGTCGCGGGCAAACCGGCGCCGCGATTGTTGACCGACGCGGTGGCCAGGGGTGACTTCCGTGCGCCGCTGGTGGTCGGTGACAGATTGGACACCGACATCGAGGGCGCCAATGCGGCCAAGCTGCCCAGCCTCATGGTGCTCACCGGGGTCAGCACCGCGAGCGACGCGGTGTACGCCGAGCCCGCCCGCAGGCCCACCTACATCGGCCACGACCTGCGCTCGCTGCACCAGGACGGCGAGTCGCTCGCGGTAGGGCCGCAGTCGGGGTGGCACGTCGACGTCGGCGACTCGGCGGTAACCGTCAGCGGGAACGGCGCCGGCGAAGGGGACGGGCTGTCGATCGTGCGCGCCGTCGCCAGCGCGGTATGGGGCGCTCGATACGGGCAGCCGCCGCGGATCGAGGCCGCCGACGACGCGGTCCCGACGCGCCCTGCAGCGCTGGTCATTGCTGCGCGCCGACTAGCGAGTGACTAGCGTAGGACAGCAATGACTATCGATCCTGCTCAGATCCGCTCCGAAATCGACACCGTGCTCGCCCGGCTGCCCGACCCCGCCGACGCGGAAAACTCGGGAACCGGGCCGTCTCTTGCCGATCTCGAAGAGATGGCGCGCCGCCTTTCCGAGGCGCATGACCTGTTGCTGCGGGCGCTGGAGTCGGCGGAGAAGGGCTGAGTGCGCGCATGTCTCGACGTGCCCGCGTCGACGCCGAGCTGGTTCGGCGCGGCCTCGCACGGTCCCGTCAGCAGGCCGCGGAGTTGATCGGCGCCGGGAAGGTGAGCATCGACGGCCTGCCTGCGGTGAAGCCGGGCACCGCCGTCGCAGTCACCGCGGCCCTGACCGTCACCGACGACGGCGAACGCACCTGGGTGTCGCGGGGAGCGCACAAACTCATCGGCGCACTGGACGCCTTCGGGATTCCCGTGGCCGGCCGCCGCTGCCTGGACGCCGGCGCGTCGACGGGTGGATTCACCGAGGTCCTGCTGGATCGCGGGGCCACCGAGGTGGTGGCCGCGGATGTGGGGTACGGCCAGCTGGCCTGGTCGCTGCGCTGCGATCCGCGGGTGCTCGTCGTCGAGCGGACCAACGCTCGTGACCTGACGCCGGAGGCGATCGGCGGGCCGGTCGACGTGGTGGTGGCCGACCTGTCATTCATCTCGCTGGGCACCGTATTGCCGGCGCTGACTGGATGCGCTTGGCCGAGCGCGGATATCGTTCCCATGGTGAAGCCGCAGTTTGAGGTGGGCAAGGGCCAGGTCGATGCCGGCGGGGTGGTCCATGACCCCGGGTTGCGTGCCGACTCGGTGCTGGCCGTGGCGCGGCGTGCGGGGGCGCTGGGTTGGCACGCGGTCGATGTCACCGCCAGCCCGCTCCCGGGCCCGTCGGGCAACGTGGAATATTTCCTGTGGTTGCGCGCCGAAACCGATCGGGGTCTCACCGACGACGGGCTGGCCGACGCGGTGCGGCGGGCCGTTCGGCAGGGCCCGCAATGAGCGGAGAACGTCCGTCCTGCTGGTCGTGCACACCGGGCGGGAAGAAGCCACCGAGACCGCACGTCGTGTACAGAAGGTATTGGGCGACAACGGAATTGCGCTTCGAGTGCTCTCCGCCGAGGCCGTCGATCGGGGTTCGCTGCACCTGGCGTCCCGACGATATGCGGGCGATGGGCGTCGAAATCGAGGTGGTCGACGCTGACCCGGACGCGGCCGAGGGCTGCGAGCTGGTGCTGGTTCTCGGCGGCGATGGCACCTTCCTGCGCGCGGCCGAGCTGGCGCGCAACGCCGCCATTCCGGTGCTGGGCGTCAACCTGGGCCGGATCGGCTTTCTCGCCGAGGCCGAGGCGGAGGCCATCGACTCGGTGCTCGAACACGTCGTCGCCAAGGACTACCGGGTGGAGGAGCGCCTGACGCTCGATATCACGGTGCTCCAGGACGACCGCGTCATCGATCAGGGGTGGGCGCTCAACGAAGCCAGTCTCGAAAAGGGCCCGCGGCTGGGGGTATTGGGGGTGGTCGTCGAAATCGAAGGGCGGCCGGTATCGACGTTCGGCTGCGACGGGGTGTTGGTGTCGACGCCGACCGGATCGACCGCTTACGCGTTCTCCGCGGGCGGTCCCGTGCTGTGGCCCGACCTGGAAGCGATCCTGGTGGTGCCCAACAACGCTCATGCGCTGTTCGGCCGGCCGATGGTCACCAGCCCCGCCGCCACCATCGCGATCGAGATAGAGGCGGGTGGCAACGACGCCCTGGTGTTCTGCGACGGTCGCCGCGAAATGCTGCTACCGGCCGGTGGACGGCTCGAGGTGACCCGCTGTGGTACAGCGGTGAAATGGGCGCGCCTGGACAGCGCCCCGTTCACGGACCGCCTGGTGCGCAAGTTCCGGTTGCCGGTGACCGGTTGGCGCGGGAAGTAACGGCGCTGCTGCGGTACTGACGGCATGCTGACGGAAATTCGCATCGAGTCGCTGGGCGCGATCAGCGCTGCGACCGCCGAGTTCGACCGCGGCCTCACGGTGCTGACCGGCGAGACCGGAACCGGCAAGACCATGGTGGTGACCGGGCTGCACCTGCTCGGCGGTGCCCGCGCCGACGCCAGCCGGATCCGCTCGGGGGCCGACCGGGCGGTCGTCGAAGGTCGTTTCACCACAACCGAATTCGATGATGGCGCGACCACCCAGCTCGACGAGATGCTGGACGCGTCGGGTGCGGAGCGCGACGAGGACGGCAGCGTGATCGCGCTGCGCTCGGTCAGCCGCGAGGGGCCGTCGCGCGCCTATCTGGGCGGGCGCAGCGTGCCGGCCAAATCGCTGAGCGGTTTCACCACCGAGCTGCTGACCCTGCACGGGCAAAACGATCAGCTGCGGTTGATGCGGCCCGAGGAACAGCGCGGCGCACTGGACCGCTTCGCGGCCGCCGGCCCGACGCTGGAGCGGTATCGCAAGCTACGGGACGCCTGGCTGTCGGCGCGGCGCGACCTCATCGACCGTCGCAGCCGGGCGCGCGAACTCGCCCAGGAGACCGATCGGTTGAAGTTTGCGCTCAACGAGATCGACACCGTCGACCCGCAACCCGGGGAGGACGACGCGTTGGTCGCCGATATCCTGCGGCTTTCCGAACTGGACACGCTGCGCGAGGCCGCCGCCACGGCGCGCGCCGAGCTCTCGGGCGCACCCGACGACATCGACGGGTCCGGGCTCGGCGCCACCGACAGCCTGGGGCGGGCACGGGCGGCACTGGAATCGACCGACGACACGAAGCTGCTGGCGTTGGCCGAGCAAATCGGGGAGGCGCTGACGGTGGCCGGCGAGGCGGCCCGCGAGCTCGCCGGCTTTTTAGACGAGCTGCCAGTCGATGCCAGCGCGCTGGAATCCAAGCTGGGCCGTCAAGCCCAACTGCGCACGTTGACCCGCAAGTACGCCGCCGACATCGACGGGGTGTTGCGCTGGGCGGGCGAATCGCGGGCACGGCTGGCGCAACTCGACGTGTCCGAGGAGGGGCTAGCGGGGTTATCAAAACGCGTCGATGAGCTGGCGCGCGAATTGGGCGAAGTGGCAACCGATCTCAGCAAGGTTCGCCGCAAGTCCGCCAAGCGACTGGCCAAAGAGGTGACCGCGGAGCTCGCCGACCTGGCGATGGCCGACGCCGAATTCACCATCGACGTGGCCACCGACCTCGCGCCGACCCCGGACGACCGCGCCGCCCTCACGCTGCCCTCCGGGGAACTGGCCCGGGCCGGCGGCGACGGGGTCGACCAAGTCGAGTTCGGCTTCGCGGCGCATCGGGGCATGACGGTGCTGCCGCTGGCGAAGAGCGCGTCGGGTGGCGAGCTATCCCGGGTGATGCTGGCGCTGGAGGTGGCCCTGGCGACGTCACGAAAACAGACGGCCGGGACCACGATGGTGTTCGACGAGGTGGACGCCGGTGTCGGTGGCCGGGCCGCGGTGCAGATCGGGCGGCGGCTGGCCCGGCTGGCCCGCACCCACCAGGTCATCGTGGTCACGCATTTGCCGCAGGTCGCGGCCTACGCCGACGTGCACCTGGTGGTGCATGGCGCCGGCCCAAAGGGGTCCAGCGGAGTGCGGAGCGTCACCGGCGACGACCGGGTGGCGGAGCTGGCGCGGATGCTGGCCGGGCTCGGCGAGTCCGACAGTGGCCGCGCGCACGCCCGCGAACTGCTCGACGCGGCCCGCAACGACGAGATCTAACCCTTGTTTCCCCGAGCGTCGACTTGTTGTTGGGATGCGGCCCCAATTCGCTCAACAAGTCGACGTTCGAGACCGAACTTTTATAGACATGTGACAGATGTGACTATAGGTAACTTCTGGGGCTGATGTTACGGCGCGCCTCCCCGCCTCCGCCGGGCATCACCGACAGAATCCCCCCATGAAGATGTCAGGACTGCTAACGCGTAATACGTCCCGGCCGGGCCTGACCGGCACCGCCCGGGTCGACCGGAACATCGACCGCTTGCTGCGTAGGGTCTGCCCCGGCGACATCGTGGTGCTCGACGTCTTGGATCTGGACCGCATCACCGCGGACGCACTGGTCGACGCCGACATCGCCGCCGTCGTCAACGCCTCGCCGTCGGTCTCGGGCCGCTATCCCAACCTCGGTCCGGAGGTGCTGGTCAACAACGGGGTCACCCTGATCGACGACACCGGACCGGAAATCTTCAAGAAGGTCAAGGACGGTTCCAAGATTCGCCTGCACGAAGGCGGGGTGTACGCGGGGGATCGTCGGCTGATCCGCGGTACCCAGCGCACCGACCACGACATCGCCGATCTGATGCGGGAAGCCAAGAGTGGGCTTGCCGCCCACCTGGAGGCGTTCGCCGGCAACACGATTGAATTCATCAAAAGTGAAAGCCCGCTGTTGATCGACGGTATCGGCATCCCCGAGGTCGACGTCGACATGCGCCGCCGGCATGTGGTGATCGTGGCCGACGAGCCTAGCGCCGAGGATGACCTGAGGTCGCTCAAGCCGTTCATCAAGGAATACCAGCCGGTGCTGATCGGTGTCGGTGGCGGCGCGGATGTGTTGCGCAAGGCGGGGTATCGCCCCCAACTCATCGTCGGCGATCCCGACCGGATCAGCACCGAAGCCCTCAAGAGCGGCGCCCAGGTCGTGCTGCCCGCCGATGCCGACGGTCATGCGCCCGGCCTGGAACGCATTCAGGATCTCGGCGTCGGGGCGATGACCTTCCCGGCCGCGGGTTCGGCGACGGACCTGGCGCTGCTGCTGGCCGATCACCACGGCGCCGCGCTGCTCGTGACGGCCGGCGACACCGCCAACATCGAGACGTTCTTCGACCGGACGCGTACGCAAAGCAACCCGTCGACCTTCCTGACCAGGCTGCGGGTCGGGGAGAAGGTGGTGGCCGCCAAGGCCGTCGCCACGTTGTACCGCCACAACATCTCCGCGGGCGCCATCGCGCTGTTGGCGCTCACGATGCTGATCGCCGTCATCGTCGCCCTGTGGGTATCACGCACCGACGGCGTGGTGCTGCACTGGATCGTCGACTACTGGAACCGCTTCTGTCTCGTGCTGCAGAAGTGGGTCACCTAGTTTCTTTCGAGGACGGTGCGTCACATGATCTCGTTACGCCAACATGCGTTCTCACTGGCCGCCGTTTTTCTGGCGTTGGCCGTAGGAGTCGTGCTGGGTTCCGGCTTCTTGTCGGACACCCTGCTGTCCAGCCTGCGTGATGAGAAGCGCGACCTGTACTCACAGATCAGCGGGCTCAACGACCAGAAGAACGTGTTGAACCAAAAGCTCAGTGCGGCAAATAATTTCGACAACCAACTGGTCGGCCGGATGGTGCACGACGCGTTAGGCGGCAAGTCCGTCGTGGTATTCCGCACACCGGATGCCAAAGACGACGACGTCGCTGCCGTCTCGAAAATGATCGGTCAGGCCGGTGGCACGGTCACCGGGACGGTCTCGCTGACGCAGGAGTTCGTCGACGCCAACTCCGCGGAGAAACTGCGGACGGTGGTGAACTCGTCGATTCTGCCCGCCGGCCAGCAGTTGAGCACCAAGCTCGTCGACCAGGGTTCGCAGGCCGGCGACCTGCTCGGCATCGCCATGCTGGTCAACACCAACCCGGCCGTGCCGGTCGTCGATGACGCCCAGCGCGACACCGTGCTGGCGTCGCTGCGCGACACCGGTTTCATCACCTATCAGGCGGGCGATCACCTGGGGGCGGGGAACGCCGCGGTGGTGATCACCGGCGGGGCGCTGCCCCAAGACGCCGGCAATCAGGGCGTCAGCGTCGCCCGGTTCGCGGCCGCGCTGGCGCCGCACGGCGGGGGCGCCCTGCTCGCCGGGCGCGACGGCTCGGCGACGGGCGGGGCCGCGGTGGCCGTGGCCCGCGCCGATGCCGCGATGTCGTCGGCGATCAGCACCGTCGACGACGTGGACACCGCCCCCGGGCGGATCACCGCGATCCTGGGCCTGCACGACCAGATCAACGGCGGCCACATCGGGCAGTACGGCACCGGCCACGGGGCCACCTCGATCACCGTGTCCCAGTAAAGCTCAAGCGGGCCCTCCGGTAGGGCGTGTTAGCGGCACCGCAGCGTGCCGGGTGTTAGGGTGGGATTCCGTGGGTCGGCAGGCCCAGCTGGTTCAGGCTAGAAAATTTCAAGCCCTGCCCGTCTTCACGGAGGTCGTCTGTGCGTAAGCACCCGCAAGCCGCCACGAAGCACCTCTTCGTCAGTGGTGGCGTCGTTTCCTCACTCGGCAAGGGGTTGACCGCCAGCAGCCTCGGCCAGCTGCTGACCGCCCGCGGGTTGCACGTGACGATGCAGAAGCTCGACCCGTACCTCAACGTCGACCCGGGCACGATGAACCCGTTCCAGCACGGCGAGGTCTTCGTCACCGAAGACGGCGCCGAGACCGATCTCGATGTCGGGCACTACGAGCGGTTCCTGGATCGCGATCTGTCCGGTTCGGCGAATGTCACTACCGGGCAAGTGTATTCGACCGTCATTGCCAAGGAACGACGCGGCGAATACCTCGGTGACACCGTACAGGTGATCCCGCACATCACCGATGAGATCAAGCGCCGCATTCTGGCCATGGCCCAACCGGACGCCGACGGCAACCGCCCCGACGTCGTCATCACCGAAATCGGCGGCACCGTGGGCGATATCGAGTCGCAGCCCTTTCTGGAGGCGGCGCGGCAGGTCCGCCACGACCTCGGCCGGGAGAACGTTTTCTTTCTGCACGTGTCGCTGGTGCCTTACCTGGCCCCGTCGGGTGAGCTCAAGACCAAGCCGACCCAGCACTCGGTGGCCGCGCTGCGCAGCATCGGTATCACCCCGGATGCGCTGATCCTGCGCTGCGACCGCGTGGTTCCCGAATCGCTGAAAGACAAGATCGCGTTGATGTGCGACGTCGACATCGACGGCGTCATCTCCACCCCGGACGCGCCGTCGATCTATGACATTCCCAAGGTGTTGCACCGCGAGGAGCTCGACGCCTACGTGGTGCGCCGACTCAACCTGCCGTTCCGAGACGTCGATTGGACCGAATGGGACGACCTGCTGCGAAGGGTTCACGAACCGCACGACGTAGTTCGAATCGCGTTGGTAGGCAAGTACGTTGAGCTTTCCGACTCCTACCTTTCGGTCACCGAGGCGCTACGCGCCGGCGGGTTCGCCCACCACGCAAAGGTCGAGATGGTGTGGGTGGCCTCCGACGACTGCCAGACGCCCAGCGGTGCCGCGGCCGCGCTGGACGACGTGCACGGTGTGTTGATCCCCGGCGGGTTCGGCATCCGCGGCATCGAGGGCAAGATCGGCGCGATCCGCTATGCCCGGGCGCGAGGGTTGCCGCTGCTGGGGCTGTGCCTCGGCCTACAGTGCATCGTGATCGAAGCCGCACGGTCGGTGGGTCTCACCGAGGCCAACTCGGCCGAATTCGAGCCCACCACACCGGATCCCGTCATCTCCACGATGGCCGATCAAGAAGACATCGTCGCCGGCCAGGCCGACCTCGGCGGCACCATGCGGCTGGGTGCCTATCCCGCGGTGCTGCAGCCGGATTCGATTGTGGCCCAAGCGTACGGAACGACGCAGGTGTCCGAGCGGCACCGGCACCGCTACGAGGTCAACAACGCGTACCGCGACAAGATCGCCGAAAGCGGCCTGCGGTTTTCCGGGACCTCACCCGACGGCCATCTGGTCGAGTTCGTCGAATACCCGCCCCACGTGCACCCGTTCGTCGTCGGCACCCAGGCCCACCCCGAGCTCAAGAGCCGGCCCACCCGTCCGCATCCGCTATTCGTCGCGTTCGTCGCGGCGGCGATCGACTACAAGGGCGGCGAGCTGCTGCCGGTGGAGATCCCCGAGCAGCACTCGTCCAACGGGAACCAGCATCGACACAGCGTCAGGCAGCCGCTACCTCAGCCAGCGGCCCGTGGCTGAGCACGCCTTCGAGACGGCGTCCTCCGAAACGCTTTACACCGGTAGGATTTTCGCGCTGCGCCGCGACCAGGTGCGGATGCCGGGCGGGACGACCGTCACCCGGGAGGTCGTCGAGCACTTCGGCGCGGTGGCCATCCTGGCGATGGACGACGAGGGCAAGATCCCGATGGTGTATCAGTACCGTCACCCGCTCGGCCGTCGCCTGTGGGAACTGCCCGCCGGGCTGCTCGACGTCTACGGCGAGGCCGCGCATCTCACCGCCGCCCGGGAGCTACAAGAGGAGGCCGGCCTGCACGCCGGCACCTGGCGGGTGCTCGTCGATCTGGATTCCACGCCCGGTTTCAGTGACGAATCGGTGCGGGTCTACTTGGCCACCGGACTGACCGAGGTCGGCCGGCCCGAGGCGCATGACGAAGAAGCCGACTTGAAGTTGGAGTGGTATCCCCTCGCGCAGGCCGCCCGTATGGTGCTCACCGGCGAAATCGTCAATGGCATTGCCGTTGCCGGGATTTTGGCCGCCCAGGTGGTGACCAACGGATTCGCCCAGCCGCGCCCGGTGGACAGCCCCTGGATCGACAAGCCAACGGCGTTCGTCGCGCGAAAGCCCACTAGATGACGGCGGTGGTGCTGGACTCACAACTGCAGGGCTACCTTGAGCACCTGACGATCGAGCGTGGCGTATCGGCGAACACGCTGAGCTCCTATCGCCGCGACCTGCGCCGCTACTCCAAGCACCTGTCGGACCGTGGAATTCACGATCTGGCCAAGGTGGGTGAGGACGACGTCAGCGAGTTCCTGGTGGCACTGCGGCGCGGCGATCCGGATTCCGGGGCCGTGGCGCTGTCCGCGGTGTCGGCGGCACGGACGCTGATCGCGGTGCGCGGCCTGCATCGGTTCGCCGCCGCCGAGGGGCTGGCCGAGCTGGACGTCGCGCGTGCCGTCAGGCCCCCGACGCCGGGGCGTCGGCTGCCCAAAAGCCTGACGATCGACGAGGTTCTGGCGCTGCTGGAAGGCGCCGGAGGCGATAGCCCGGCCGACGGCCCGCTGACGCTGCGCAACCGGGCACTGCTGGAACTGTTGTACTCCACCGGATCCCGGATCTCCGAAGCCGTCGGCCTCGACGTCGACGACATCGACACCGAGGCCAGGTCGGTGCTGCTGCGCGGGAAGGGCGGCAAGCAGCGGTTGGTGCCGGTGGGACGCCCCGCCGTGCAGGCGCTGGACATCTATCTGGTGCGAGGGCGCCCGGAGCTGGCCCGACGCGGTCGCGGGACGCCGGCCATCTTCCTCAATGTGCGCGGCGGCCGGTTGTCGCGGCAAAGCGCATGGCAGGTGCTCCAGGACGCCGCCGAACGAGCCGGCATCACGTCGGGTGTGTCGCCGCACATGCTGCGGCATTCCTTTGCCACCCACCTGCTCGAGGGCGGCGCGGACGTCCGGGTCGTGCAGGAGCTACTGGGGCACGCCTCGGTGACGACGACGCAGATCTACACGCTGGTCACCGTGCACGCACTGCGCGAAGTGTGGGCCGGCGCCCACCCGCGGGCGCGATAAGCCGGACGATCAGCCGACGTAGTCGGACTCCAGCACCAGGTCAGTAAGCAGCGACTGGTATTCGAGGTGCGCCTTGTGCTCGACGGTGTTCCACAGCTTGCCCTGCTGCTGTTGCATGTACGCGCGGTACTTCGGCGCGCCCGGCACCTTGACGTTGTCGGCGACTACGATCGAGCCCGGATGCAGCCAACCCCGCTCGAGGATGCTCTGCAGGTCGATCAGGTAAGCATCCTTGTCGTGGTCGAGGAACACAAAATCCAGTGCACCAGAGGCAAATCCGTGCTCTTTCGCCAACGCGTCCAGAGTGCGACCGCCATCGCCGATGGTGCCGACCACACAGGTCACGCGGTCAGCGACCCCGGCATGAGCCCAGATCTGGCGGGCGTTTTCGGCGTTGGCCTCGGCGAGCTCGACGGAGTACACCTTGGCGTTCGGAGCGGCCCTGGCGATTCGCATTGCGCCGTAGCCGCAGTAGGTGCCGAGCTCGAGTGCCAGTGCCGGATCGGCGCGCCGCACGGCGGCGTCGAGGAGCAGGCCTTTCTCGTCGCCGACGTTGATCAGCATCGACTTCTCGTAGGCGAACGTGTCGATGGTGGCCAGCACGTCGTCGATGTCGCCGGCCCGGGCGTTCTGCAGGACATACTCCACCGCCGCGGCTTCGCGTCCGTCACCGATCTGGCCCGTCGTGGTGAGGTTGCGAACCCCGAGGGCCATCCGCCAGAACGACCGCCGCACCAGCGGTATCCGTCGCTTGAGATCCATGAGCACCCACGATAGCCGTCTCGGGTGTCGTTTCGTGCTGGGCGAATGTTACTGGTGTGACTAAAGTTAACTCTTGGCACTGCTGGGGCTATTGCAAGCGATCTCCCCATATATTCGCTGGTTATCTTGCCTGCGGGTCGCCCGGTTTAGCGGCGCGCAGCCGTTAGACTTTCCAGCGATGTTCACCTCTCGAACACTCGACCGGCAATGACCGATCCGCCCGACAGCGAGGTCGTCATCGGTCTGACCGGACGCCCGCCGCGGGCGATCCCGGAGCCCGAGCCGCGCACCTCGCACGGCCCGGCCAAGGTCGTCGCGATGTGCAACCAGAAGGGCGGCGTCGGGAAAACCACCTCGACGATTAACCTGGGCGCCGCGCTCGCCGAATACGGCAGGCGGGTGCTGCTGGTGGACATGGACCCGCAAGGCGCGCTGTCCGCGGGCCTCGGCGTTCCGCACTACGAGCTGGACATGACCATCCACAACGTGCTGGTGGAGCCCCGGGTGTCGATCGACGACGTGCTGATGTCCACCCGGATCAAGCACATGGATCTGGTGCCGAGCAACATCGACCTGTCGGCCGCCGAGATCCAGCTGGTCAACGAGGTGGGCCGCGAGCAGACGTTGGGCCGCGCATTGCACCCGGTGCTGGACCGCTACGACTATGTGCTGATCGACTGCCAGCCGTCGCTGGGCCTGCTCACCGTGAACGGGCTGGCGTGCGCGGACGGCGTGGTGATCCCGACCGAATGCGAGTTTTTCTCGCTGCGCGGCCTGGCGCTGCTCACCGACACCGTCGAGAAGGTGCGCGACCGGCTCAATCCCAAGCTGGAGATCAGCGGCATTCTGCTCACTCGCTACGACCCGCGCACCGTCAACGCGCGCGAGGTGATGGCCCGTGTCGTGGAGCGGTTCGGTGACCTGGTGTTTGACACCGTGATCACCCGAACCGTCCGATTCCCGGAGACCAGTGTGGCGGGCGAGCCCATCACCACTTGGGCGCCGAAATCCACTGGGGCCATTGCCTACCGCGCGTTGGCCCGTGAGTTCATCGACCGATTCGGCGCGTGAACGACACAAGCAATGGTGAGGCGCCACAGCAGAACGGCTCCTCGACCGGTTTCCAAGTCCGCCTCACCAACTTCGAGGGGCCGTTCGACCTGCTGCTGCAGCTGATCTTCGCCCATCGCCTCGACGTGACCGAGGTAGCGCTGCACCAGGTCACCGACGACTTCATTGCCTATACCCGGGAGATCGGTTCGCAGCTAGGCCTGGAGGAGACCACCGCGTTCCTGGTGATCGCCGCGACCCTGCTCGATCTCAAGGCGGCGCGGCTGCTGCCGGCCGGGCAGGTCGACGACGAAGAGGATCTGGCGCTGCTGGAGGTGCGCGACCTGCTGTTCGCGCGGCTGCTGCAGTACCGCGCCTTCAAGCACGTCGCGGAGATGTTCGCCGAGCTGGAGGCCACCGCGCTGCGCAGCTATCCGCGGGCGGTGTCGCTGGAGGACCGGTTCACCGAACTGCTCCCCGAGGTGATGCTCGGCGTCGACGCGGAACGGTTTGCGCAGATCGCCGCCATCGCGTTGACCCCGCGGCCGGTCCCGACGGTGGACACCGGGCATCTGCTCGACGAGACGGTGTCGGTTCCCGAGCAGGCCGAAAGATTGCTGGCGATCCTGCGAGAGCGGGGCAGCGGCCAGTGGGCCTCGTTTTCGGAGCTGGTCGCCGACTGCCAGGCGCCGCTGGAGGTCGTCGGTCGCTTCCTGGCGCTGCTCGAACTGTATCGGACCCGGACGGTAGCATTCGACCAGTCAGAGCCGCTTGGCGTGCTGCAGATTTCGTGGACCGGGGAATCTCCGCCCAGCGAAGCCGTCGTAGGAGCCGCGCCCGATGACTGAAGAGCTGCCCGATCTCGACCTGGGCTTTGGCATTCCGGACATCGCCGAGATGCCGCCCCTGGATGCCGACGAACTCGGCGCCGTGCTGGAGGCGCTGTTGCTGGTCGTGGACAGCCCGGTCACCGTCGAAGCGCTGGCCACGGCCACCGGGCAACCCGTCTACCGGATCGCCACGAAACTCCAGGCGATGGCCGACGAACTCACCGAACGCGAGAGCGGCATTGACTTGCGGAAAACCGGCGAGGGCTGGCGGATGTACACCCGGGCCCGGTTCGCACCCTACGTCGAGAAGCTGCTCCTGGACGGCGCCCGATCCAAGCTCACCCGGGCCGCGCTGGAGACGCTGGCCGTGGTGGCCTACCGCCAGCCCGTGACGCGCGCGCGGGTGAGTGCCGTTCGCGGCGTCAACGTCGACGCCGTCATGCGAACCCTGTTGGCGCGCGGCCTGATCACCGAAGCCGGCGCCGACGACGACACCGGCGCGGCAACGTTCGCCACCACCGAGTTGTTCCTGGAGCGGTTGGGCTTGACGTCGCTGGCCGACCTTCCCGATATCGCACCGCTGCTTCCCGACGTCGACTCGATCGAGGAACTCAGCGAATCCCTGGACAGTGAGCCACGTTTCATCAGACTCTCGGGGGGCCGGGCGCCTGAGCAGGCGCCGTCGTTCGACGTGGACCAGGATTGATGGTCGAGCCCGAAGAGTCCCCGGGGGTTCGTCTGCAAAAGGTGTTGTCCCAGGCCGGGATCGCGTCGCGGCGGGCCGCCGAGAAGTTGATCCTCGACGGCCGCGTCGAGGTGGACGGGCAGGTGGTGACCGAGTTGGGGACCCGGGTCGACCCGGACATCGCGGTGATCCGCGTCGACGGGGCCAGGGTGGTCGTCGACGACTCAATGGTGTATCTGGCGCTGAACAAGCCGCGCGGCGTGCACTCGACCATGTCGGACGATCGCGGCCGGCCCTGTATCGGCGACTTGATCGAGCGCCGGGTGCGCGGCAACAAGAACCTGTTTCACGTCGGGCGGTTGGACGCGGACACCGAGGGGCTGATCCTGCTGACCAACGACGGCGAGTTGGCACACCGGTTGATGCATCCCTCGCACGAGGTGCCCAAGACGTATCTGGCCACGGTGACCGGGTCGGTGCCCCGCGGGCTGGGCAAGATGCTGCGCGCCGGGATCGAGCTGGAGGACGGTCCGGTGCGGGTCGACGATTTCGCGGTGGTCGACGCTATTCCTGGAAAGACGTTGGTGCGCTTGACGTTACACGAAGGACGCAATCGCATCGTGCGCCGGCTGCTGGCGGCCGCCGGCTTCCCGGTGGAGGAGTTGGTGCGCACCCAAATCGGCGCGGTGTCGCTGGGGAAGCAACGGCCGGGCAGCATCCGGGCGCTGGGCCATAACGAAATCGGGCAGCTGTACAAAGCGGTGGGCCTGTGAACGATGTGGTGGTCGCCATCGACGGCCCCGCGGGAACCGGAAAGTCTTCAGTGTCAAGGGGATTGGCTCGCGCGCTGGAGGCGCGCTACCTGGATACCGGGGCGATGTACCGGATGGTGACGCTGGCGGTGCTGCGCGCCGGCATCGACCCGACGGATGCCGAGGCGGTCGGCGAGATCGCGTCGAGGGTGCAGATGTCGGTGGATTACGACCCCGGCGGGGACCGCTATTGCATTGCCGGGGAAGATGTTTCGGCTGAGATCCGCGGCGACGAAGTCACCGGGGCGGTCTCGGCGGTGTCGTCGGTCCCCGCGGTGCGCACCCGGCTCGTCGGTCTGCAGCAGGAGATGGCCGCCGGCCCCGGCAGCGTCGTCGTCGAAGGCCGGGACATTGGCACGGTGGTGTTGCCCGACGCTCCGGTGAAGATCTTCTTGACCGCATCGGCCGAGACCCGGGCCCGGCGACGCAACGACCAGAATGTCGCGTCGGGTCTGGCCGACGACTATGACGGTGTGCTGGCCGACGTGCGCCGCCGCGACCATCTCGATTCCACCCGGCCGGTGTCTCCGCTGCGAGCGGCCTCGGACGCGGTGATCGTCGACACTAGTGAGATGACCGAGGCGCAGGTGATCACCCACCTCCTGGAGCTGGTCACGCAACGAAGCGGGGCAACGCGGTGAGTCACGACGGCACCTGGACCGACGAAAGCGACTGGGAATCCATAGATTCCGGCTTTGAAGAGCTGGCCGAGGCCGGCCCGGCGCCCGTGGTGGCCGTGGTGGGCCGGCCCAACGTCGGCAAGTCGACGCTGGTCAACCGGATCCTGGGCCGGCGTGAAGCGGTGGTGCAGGATGTTCCCGGCGTGACCCGGGACCGCATCTCCTACGACGCGCTGTGGACGGGACGCCGGTTCGTCGTGCAGGACACCGGGGGATGGGAGCCCGACGCCAAGGGCCTGCAACAGCTGGTGGCCGAGCAGGCGTCGGTCGCGATGCGCACGGCCGACGCGGTGATCCTGGTGGTCGATTCCACCGTCGGCGCCACCGCCGCCGACGAGGCCGCCGCCCGTATCCTGCTTCGCGCGGGTAAGCCGGTGTTCCTGGCTGCCAACAAGGTGGACAGCGAGAAGGCCGAAGCGGACGCCGCGGCGTTGTGGTCGCTGGGACTTGGTGAGCCGCACGCGGTTAGCGCGATACACGGCCGCGGCGTGGCGGACCTGCTCGACGAGGTGCTGGCGGCGCTGCCCGAGGTTTCCGAAGTGGCACCTGTGGCCGGTGGTCCTCGGCGGGTGGCGTTGGTCGGCAAGCCGAATGTGGGCAAGAGTTCCTTGCTCAACAAGCTGGCGGGTGACCAGCGTTCGGTGGTGCACGAGGTCGCCGGGACGACGGTGGATCCGGTGGACTCGCTCATCGAATTGGGCGGCAAGGTCTGGCGGTTCGTCGACACCGCGGGCTTGCGGCGCAAGGTCGGCCAGGCCAGCGGGCACGAGTTCTACGCCTCGGTGCGCACTCACGCGGCCATCGACGCGGCCGAGGTGGTGATCGTGCTGATCGACGGGTCGGAGCCGCTGACCGAGCAGGACCAGCGGGTGCTGACCATGGTGATCGAGGCCGGGCGCGCGCTGGTGCTGGCATTCAACAAGTGGGATCTGGTCGATGAGGACCGGCGCGAGCTGTTGGAGCGGGAGATCGACCGCGAACTGGCGCAGCTGCGGTGGGCCCAGCGGGTCAACATCTCGGCCAAGACGGGTCGCGCGGTGCAGAAGCTGGTGCCCGCGATGGAGACCGCGCTCGCGTCGTGGGACGGCCGGATCGCGACCGGCCCGCTGAATTCCTGGCTCAAGGAGGTGGTGGCGGCGACGCCGCCCCCGGTGCGCGGCGGCAAGCAGCCCCGCATCCTGTTCGCCACGCAGGCCACCGCCCGGCCGCCGACGTTCGTGCTTTTCACCACGGGTTTTCTCGAGGCGGGCTACCGCCGCTTCCTGGAACGGCGGCTGCGCGAGACCTTCGGATTCGAGGGCACGCCGATCCGGATCAACGTGCGGATGCGCGAAAAGCGGGGCCCCAAGCGGCGCTGACCGCTTCGATCACTGCGTCGAGTGTGCGGTCAGGGCGGGAATCCGACGTTTTCTCCGCCATCAACGCACACTCGCCGAAGGGCGCGGCCGTAAATCCCACAATGCGGGTAAAGAAGGCTATATCACAGGATTTCCCCTTGACTTGTGTCCTCGAGCCTCCTTAATATCTCCCATATAACGGGTTGATATACCCGCATTGTGGGAGCAATGGAGGCAGGAATGACGTCGGCGCGGTTCAGCGTGCAGAACAAGTCGATACTGATCACCGGTGCGACCGGTTCGCTGGGCGGCGCCGCGGCCCGAGCCCTTGCCGAAGCAGGGGCGCGGCTGACCCTCACGGGCGGCAACGCCGCGGGCCTGGCCAACCTGGTCGACGAGGTCGGCATCGAGAACGCCGCGGTGGTCGCCCGCAGGCCGGACACGCCCGCCGACGCCCAGGCGATGGTCGAGGCTGCCGTCGCCCGTCATGGCCGAATCGACGGGGTCCTGGTCGCCTCGGGCATGAACCACGTCGCGCCCATCACCGAGATGACCGTCGACGACTTCGACAAGGTGATGCAGGCAAACGCGCGCGGCGCCTGGCTGGTGTGCCAGGCGGCCGGACGGGTGCTGCTGAAGCAGGGCTCCGGAGGCAGCATCGTGCTCGTCTCCTCGGTTCGGGGGACCCTCGGGCACCCGGCCGGCTACAGCGCCTACTGCCCGTCGAAGGCGGCCACCGACCTGCTCGCCAAGTCGTTGGCGGCCGAGTGGGGTCCCGTCGGCATTCGGGTAAATGCCCTTGCCCCAACGGTTTTCCGGTCCGAGTTGACCGAATGGATGTACGCCGACGACGAGAAGGGACGCGAAACCCGCGAGACGACGGTCGCGCGAATTCCGTTGCGCCGCTTCGCCGAGCCGGAAGACTTCGTCGGGGCACTGATTTATCTACTCAGCGACGCGTCGAGCTTCTTCACCGGCCAGGTGATGTATGTGGATGGCGGATACACGGCGTGCTGACATCACCGCACGAAACGCAATGAAGGGAAAGACCATGGGTATCACTTGGCCGCTGGGCGAAGCGGAATCGAAGCTGGAGTTCTACGACCTATCGCACCCGTGGGGTCATGGCGTGCCGGCCTGGCCGTACTTCGAGGACGTCAAGATCGAGCGCCTGCACAACATGGCCAGAAGCCGCGTGCTGACCCAAAAGATCACTACGGTAATGCATTCCGGCACTCACATCGACGCGCCGGCGCACGTGATCGAAGGCACGCCCTTCCTGCACGAGATCCCGCTGAGCGCGTTCTTCGGCAGCGGGGTAGTCGTCTCGATCCCGAAGAACAAGTGGGGCGTCGTGACCGCCGACGACCTGGAGAAAGCCACGCCGGAGATCCGGCCCGGCGACATCGTCATCGTCAACACCGGCTGGCACCGCAAGTACGCCGACAGCGCCGAGTACTACGCGTATTCGCCGGGTTTCTATAAGGAAGCCGGCGAGTGGTTTGCGGCCAAGGGCGTCAAAGCCGTCGGCACCGACACCCAGGCCCTGGACCACCCGCTCGCCACATCGATCGGACCGCACGGTCCGGCTGAGCATCTTGGCGGTCTGTTGCCTTGGGCGGTAAGGGAATACGAAGAGGAGACCGGTCACAAGGTGCTCGATGACTTCCCGGAGTGGGAGCCGTGCCACCGGGCGATCCTGTCGAAGGGCATCTACGGCTTCGAGAACGTCGGCGGCGACCTGGACAAGGTCACCGGCAAGCGCGTCACCTTCGCCGCGTTCCCGTGGCGCTGGGTCGGTGGCGACGGCTGCATCGTGCGGCTGGTGGCGATCGTCGATCCCACCGGTACCTACCGCCTGGAGACCGGTCGGGCGGCGTGATGAGCGTCAACTCCGAAGAACAGGACACCCGGGGCAGCGGCATCCAGGTCATCGCCCGCGCGGCCGAGATGCTGCGGCTGCTGCAGGCTCACCCAAGTGGGCTGAGCCAGGCCGAGATTGGCGAGCGGCTGGGGATGGCGCGTTCCACCGTGAGCCGCATCCTCAACGCCCTGGATGACGAAGGCCTGGTGGCTTCGCGCGCGGCCCGCGGTCGGTATCGGCTGGGCCCCGAGATCGCGCGGATGGCCAGCACCGTGCACCTTAGCGTCGTGATGGATGTGCACCCGTTTATGGAGGAGCTCTCACGCGAGCTGGGGGAGACCGTGGACCTGTCGATTCTGGAAGGGGATCGCGCGACGTTTGTCGCACAGGTCGTCTCGCCGCACCGTCTGCGGGCGATCAGTGTGGTGGGGGAGTCGTTTCCGCTGCACTGCTGCGCCAACGGCAAGGCGCTGCTGGCCAACCTGCCGCCCGCGCAGCAGGCCCACGCCGTGCCGAGTCGACTCGCCCGGCTCACCGCGAACACCATCACGACGCCGGCGGCGTTGCGCAAGGAACTCGAGCGCGTCCGGGCTGACGGGATCGCCTACGACCGCGAGGAGCAGACCGAAGGCATCTGCGCGGTGGGCGCGGTGCTCAAGGGCGTGACCGAACAGATGGTGGCAGTCAGCGTGCCGGTTCCCGCGCAGCGGTTCTACCGCCGCGAATCCGAACTCGCCCAGGCTCTGCTGAGCTGGGTCGAGAGGGCGGACGCCTGGTTCGAAGAGGCGGCGGGGAAATGACCTTGCGTGACAGGATGATTGGGGCCTGGGAACTGGGGTGCTACATCGAGCCGGTCCCGACCGGCCCGGCCCCAAGCCGACGACCGAGGGCTTCGCGACGTACACCGAGGCGCACGCGGCAATGCAGCGCCATGCCCAATCGTGTAGCGGTCCCCGGGCGCGGTAATCGGTAGCGCCAGCGGCTTGCTGTAGGCTGTCGACCTGCCGCCGGTGATCCAGGCGGTGATCGGGCTGTGGCGCAGTTTGGTAGCGCACTTGACTGGGGGTCAAGTGGTCGCAGGTTCAAATCCTGTCAGCCCGACACACGAAAACCCGCTCTGACCAGTACCGGAGCGGGTTTCGAGTGTTTTGGTCACGTCGCCGAATCGCCCCGAGCTTGCCAAGAACTTGCCAGGCGTCGGGCAGCGGACGTGGGTGCTCCCGGGCGGCGCGCATTCGACGCACTGTCAGCCTGTGATCGCTGGGTTGCTTCCCTACTAGTGGGCGCCCCTCGTGATGCTTCAGCTGTCCCGGTCTGAGGTCGAGTAATCGGTCCGCCACCGATCTCGATGAGAAACGCGGCTCTGATGTCGCTCCCTGGTTCGGGACGCCACGCAGGTCTACGTTGGTGGCCTCACGTCGAACCGACATCGTGGCTATGCCCAGACCGTAGTCGTTGACGGTATGCGGCGGCAGATTGTGGACGGCCGAAATCGGCCACGGCCCCCAAGACCGAAGCCCTATTACGTAACTTGCTCGGCAAGAGGACGACGTCGAGCTGCGCAAGGCAGTACCGGTAACCCGCCATATTCCGCCGTATTCGTCCCGTCATGGGACGAGGGAGCAGCTTGCGAGGTCATCGTCATGGTCGGCACCATCGGGCGCAACGGCTTCCTGCGCACTGGCAATGGGCGTAGTTTCCGAAGTGTTGAATTTCCGCGCGGAAGGGAGTTGTGATGGATGTGCGACTCCGTGGGTTCGGGTCGATCGAGGTCGAGGGACAAGCGTACGAGCACGACGTCGTCATCGACCGAGGTACTGTGCGCAAACGGAGCAAGAAGCCCTCGAAGCCATACCGCGACAAGTTCGGACACACTCCGCTCTCGGCCGACGAGGAGCTCCCGGGGGCGGACCCGGGTTGATCATCGGCACCGGGGCCCACGGCTCGTTGCCGATCATGCCCGAGGTGGCGGCGGAGGCTGCGCACCGAAACGTCGAGCTTGTCGCTGTCCCGACGGAACAAGCCTGCCGGCTGATCACGGGCCTCAAGCGACGAGAGGTCTGCGCGGTCCTTCACGTCACCTGCTGATCCAGCGATCTGGAGCGCGGCGAATCAGCTCACGACGGGTTACCGGTAAGGCAGGCGACAGTGATGAGCAGCGCCTACACCGCCAGAACTGCCGCCTGGCCTTATGGGGCGGCTGATCACCCGATCACGCGATCTGGGGGTGGCTTTCATTACTTCTGATTGGGTTTCTTGGCAGGAGCCTTCTTCGCGACAGCCTTGGCCGCGGTCTTCTGGGCCGGGGTTTTCGCCCGGCTGGGCGTTTTGGCCGTCGTCTTCTTTGCGGCGGTTTTCCGGGCGCCGGGCGTGGCGGCTGTTGCCTTCTGCGCCGGGGCCTTCTTGGCGACGGCCCGCTTGATGGAAGTCCGCTTGGCGGCGGATCGGTTGCCGGCCGCAGCCTTCGTTGCGCCACCCTTCTTAGGTGCTTGCCAGCCAACGGCTTTCGCGGCGCGCCCGCTTACCGCGCGCGTCTGGCTCGCGACGTTGCCGAGCGCCTCTTTCACGTTGTCGATGAGACGCTGTCTAGCCATCACACTCCTCGGGCCGGATCGGTCTTCACCTACAGCATGCGCCTCAACATCCTCGGCCGGCGCCGATTCGCCGAAAAGACGGGGTAGCCGTGGCCGCACATCTCAGCCTGGCCCGCGCGATCGATGAGCTCGCATGCCGTCATGCGCAGCTGGCGGCCGCGGCGCCGGGCCGGCCCTGTGTCACGCCAGATGCGATTGATCGAAACTTACACTGCGACAGGCAATCCTGGCCGAACGTACCCACTGGTCCGTGGCGTATAGACGAGGGCCGACCTGATTCATCAGATGCAAACGGAGACCTTTTTCGTCGATATCAGCGGTTATCCATGATCGGTGTCGTAATACGGGATGCTTTGTGGACGACCAGTTCGAGCGAGGGGACGGGTCTTGACTGGGAACGCATCAATCGTCAGCTCGGAGTGTGGGGTGTACCGACCTGAGAGGTTAGGCCTCGTGGCAGTTACCAGTTTCCCTCGCGAGGCGGACGTAGTTGCTCCTGCTGTGTTGTGAACGGATTTGTGAACGAAACGCCGCGCAACGCCATAGATCACATTGAACGGCTGTGACGATAGAGACGTCGGACAGCGTGCTTTCCGGGTCAGCCGAACAGCGACGCGGCGGCGGCGCGTAAGTCGTCGGGCTGTGCGTCGCTATAGATCCTCAGCGACACCGCCGGGTCGTGGCCGTGCCAGGCCGCCACGATGTGCACCGGGATGCCCGACGTGAGCATGAGGCTCACGCTGGTGTTCCGTAGCCCCTTGAGATGGATACGGCGCAGTCCGGCCCGTTCGCGCAACCGCTGGAACTCGTCGGAGTACCAATCGTGCCGTACCGGTGTCGAGTCCTCGTGCACCGCTATCAGCCGGTCATCCGACCACGCGACGCCAAGCGCCAGCGCCTCGGCCTTCTGGCACATCTTCAGTGTGCGCAGCGCCTCAGCCAGCTCAGGCGGCGGTGGGAGGTCGCGACGGCTGCGCCGGGACTTCGGTAGCCCTTCCTCGGTCTCGCTGCCGACGGCGACCCGGCCTCGCCGCACCCGCAGCGCATGATCATCGAGCTGAGACCAACGCAGGCCCAGCACCTCGCTGCGGCGCAACCCGTAACAGCTCAGCAACCAGCACGCGAACAGGCGTTCATCGCGCACCGACTCGCGGAACGCCTCCACCTCGTCCACCGTCCACGACTTCGCCGGGTGGGCGGCTTCCTCGTCGGTCGTCGCGTCGGCTGGTCGCTCGACAAGCGCAATAACGTTGCGAGGCAACATGCCCTGATCTACGAACGACTGCACGACCATGCCGAAGGTGGTGAGGGTGGAGCGCACCGTGACCGGCTTGACGCCGCGAGCGGCCGTGTCCACCTCGGCGGGGTCGGCCAGGATGTACACCGCCCGGCGTGGCCGCGTGACTCGCGCGGCGCGCACCAGGCCGGATAGGCAGGTGTGTACGTCCTCACCAGGGAACGCGGCGGCCAGCGCCGACGCCGAGATGCCCTCGGGGCGTTGCCCGATCAGTTCGGCGACGCGGCTGGACAGGCTGCCGGGCTGGTAGTGCTTCGGTGACCTGCGGCCTTCGGTCAGCATCAATTCAACGAGGGCGTCACCGTCGGCCTTGACGATCTGCTGGAGTTTCTTACCGCCGAGGTAGCGGCGTACCGGTTTGAGGTCGTTTCGGTAGCCCTCCAGTGTCACGCGCCGAATGCCGCGCCGTCCGTCTAACCATTGGTCGCAGGCGTCGTCAACGGTGATGGCCGTCCGCCGGGTGTAGGTGCCCGCAGCCACCTCGCTGGTGATGCGCCGATACTCGCGGCGCGCCTCCGCCTTGGTGCGGTAGGTGAATCGTCGGCGGTCCCGGCTGCCGTCGGGCTTGGTGCCCACGTCGGCCTGGAACCAGTAGGACACGGTGCCGTTCTTGGCGATGTGCTGGGTTATCGGCTCAGCGCGACGGGTGCGGTTGGCCTGTTCGGCCTTGGAAAACTGTGTGTCAGTGCTCATGTTGGTCGGTCTCCTCGGTCGCGGTGCTCCAGCCACGTGGCAACCACCTGGGACCCCGCTGGTACACCGAGCCTTTCACGAGGCTAGCTCACGAAGGCCGGCGGTCACCACGTAGACGCGACCGCCGAGCCGGCGGACCGGCAGGTCTCCGGAGGCCGCCAGACGGTAGGCCGCGGCCCGGCTGATTCCCAGCAGCTGCGCGGCTCGGGGCACCGCGAGCAGAAGGGGCAGATCGTTGAACACGTTGTCTTCCATTTTCATTCACCACCCTCCGAAGAGTCGTGTCCGCCGAGCCGACGAACTCGGCAGCTCGCCGGAGGCCACCGGGCGATACGCCGCGGCACGGCTGATTCCCAGCAGCTGAGCTGCGCGAGGTACCGCAAGCAGAAGTGGGAGTTCACTGAACACGTTATTTTCCAAGATAATTCACCACTGTTCGGTATGTTGAAGGATTTTTCTCTGGATGGATGTGCCCTGTGCAGCTGTGGGCTGCACCGCGGGCAAAACTGCGCAGCTTCGGTTCCGTCGGGCGCAGTGACGGTGATGGTGCGAGAGTGCGTGTCTTCGCATTCACCACACCACGGCACGGTTGGGGATGTAGGTCGTGTAGCTGTGGGAGATCGTTCAGGCGCCGGGCGAGCACCCGCACCGGATCACGCACCGGGTTGGGGTTTTGGATCAGGTGGTCGGTGAGTTCTGCCGCCGGCCATCCGTGCGCCAAGGCGGACTCGACGGCCGCTTGGAGACTACGAGCCTCGCGGGTGCCCAGCGTCCACGCTTCGGTGACTGCCTTCAAGATGCGCGCCGCGGCATCGCTTGGTTCGGATGGGGATTCAATTGATGGATTCAAGGGGTCCCGCTGTGGGACCCCCGGAGGGTCCCACTCTGACACGGTCCCCGTCCCGCAGTGGGATGGGGGGCGTTTCGCAGCGGGACCGGGGGGGCCCGGATCGGGACGGGGGGTCCCAGATCGGGACGGGGGGGTCCCGGATCGGGACGGTGCGAAAGATGTGGTGCCAAGGGGTGATTCAGGTAGTAGCGAGTCGAGCGTTGCGCCCCGGAGTCGTGGAACTGTGGATGGCGACTGATGAAGCCAACGCGTTTCCAGGTCTCTGAGTGCGCGCAGGACCGTGCTTCTCCCGGCATTGGACTCAGCCATCAGAGTACGGATCGAGGGATAGCACGAGAAATTCTCATCCGCCTTATTCGCTAGGAGTATGAGGATGAACTTCGCCGCCGAGGATCTGACGTCTAAGTCCGTCGCCCAGGCGAGCGCACCCCAGCTCATCTTTATGCCTGGGCTGAGGATCGCGCGTTGCGGAGAGTTTCGGCGGGTTCGTCCCTGCACTCACTCGTGATGGGTCGTTTCATATCTAGAACGCTAAGAGGTGTTATTGCGCTGCGCCACAGCCAGTCTGAGAAATCTCTGGCGGGTTTTGCGTCGTCGTGTTTCCGTTTACCGCTATTGACCGGAGCGCAGTGAAACATCGTGAAAGACAGAGCGGCTCGGCGGTTATCGACTGTGTCACTGGTCGCGGAGAAGGAGGGAGCAGCTCATCGCCACCAGGGCGGCAATCATGTCGGAGCACGAGCGCCGACATAACCCGACGATGGCCTACTCCCCGCTAGAGAAAAGTCGTTGAGTGCATCGATGCGCAGTGCGGATGTAGTCGTTGTGCACCAGTAGTTCTCGATGTTTCCCGGTCGATCGGTACCTCGTGAGAAATCCGCCACGCGAGGCCGATCGCGCCCCAAACTGACGCGTCTGTACCGTCGCGTGGCCGTGGCCGGAGTCGTCAAGGTCAGAAGGCGGTGAGAGAACCGTCCCGGGTTTGGTGCCGCTTCCTTGTGTGTGAAGGATGGCGACTATGGCCAAGCGTTACCCGGTCGAGCAGCGTGAGCGCGCGGTGAAGGTGGTGCTGGATCACCTTCAGGAGTATCGGTCGGTGTATGCCGCCTGCCAGTCGATCGGCCCGAAGGTCGGCGTCGGTGCGGAATCGCTGCGGCGATGGGTGTTGCCGGCCCAGGTCGAAGCCGCCCAGCGGCACGGTGTCACAAGGTATTGCGAGTCGGATTGAAAATCCGCAGCCGCCGAGCGACGCGTAACGCCGCCGCCGGCTGTATGTTTCAGCTGTAAGCCCAACCACTGCAGGCCTGAACGGAAGACTCAACGCCGCTTTTCTGGCCTCTCCCACGGTGATCGCCCGTTCCGCCCGTCCGTCTTATGCGAAGGAAATCTCGCAGTGACCACGCTTGACACCCGTCGAAACGGTGCCGCGGTAGCAGCACAAACCGGCGTTGAGCCTCAGCCGATGGACGACCTGGCACCGGCGGCCGGGCCCAGCGGCCGTATGCAGGCCAACTCGCGTCGTCGCGGGCGGCCGGCGATTAAGCCGCGGCTTGCGAGGGAAGCAGATCAGACCGACGACGAGATCCGCACGTTACACCTTGTTCGCAGAAGTCGCCGTGCTGCTGGGGGGTTGACGATCGGGATCGCGACGGTCAGCTTTGTGCTGTCGTTTACGTCCTTGCGTGAGTTGGCGGCGATGGCGGCGTGGCCCGGCTGGCCGTCGTGGCTATGGCCGTTGATTATCGACGGGACGATCGTCCTGGCGACGCTGGGAATTGTGTCACTGGCGCCGTATCGGGACCAGTTCTGGAACCGGGTTTTCCTGTGGGGTGTCCTTAGCTCCGCGGCTTTGGTGAGTGTTGGCGGTAATGGTTTGCATGCGTGGCTGTCCACCGGGCACATGGTGTTATGGATGAGGTGGGGGTCGGCGGGGCTTGCCTGTGTTCCACCGGTGGCCCTACTCGCGACGACCCATATCCTGGCGATCTTGTGGCGGTTCAATCCGCACGCCGCCGCCCGATGCCACGCTCACAGTTGTGCGACCGTGCGCTCGAGCTGGCGGCGGACAGGATGGACCGATGGGACGCGGCGGCGGCCAAGATGCACGAGGATGGCTATTGCCGGAACGTGCCGACGACAAAGATCGCGCACGCTTTGCGGTATCTGTACGAATGCCGGCCCGCCGATGTCGCTGCGCGCCATCGGTGCCCAAGCCGGAGGTCGGGTTGCACCACGACAATGTGGGCAAAATCCGCGACGCGGCGCCGATTGGTGCTGGGCGTGGTGCCCGCCAGCAGTACCACATCCGGCGGGCGATGAGGACTTCGCGCGTCGGGTGACGCGAGCGATGGCGTCGGTAAATCGGTTGGGCGCGACCGTCGCATAGTGCCAGCAGGCGGCGGTAGCGTTTTGCGCAACGACCTGCGTGTAGAGGGGATTTGGGCGCGCCATGGGCTTATTCGACGTCTTGGATGACCTGTTCGACGACCTGACGGGGATCTTCGGCGGTGATGACGACGGTGAGGGTGGCGATGAGTTTGATGGGCCGCCCCAGCAGGCGCTGCCAGCGCCGCCGGCCGGGGCGCCGCCGTGGGGGCCGGCTCTGCCAGTGCCCAACGGCCCCAGCGGGTTACAGCAGGGCGTCGATCACGCGGGAACCACCTATCAGCAGGCCAGCGGCGCGCTCACCCAGACCGATGACAAGCTGGCCGGCTTGCTCAAACAAATTTTCGCCGCCAACGACGACACTCGCTCCAAAATCGGCGCCATCATCAGCAGCATCGAGACGGCGCGCCGCGCGCTGACGTCTAACCCGCAAATGGCCAATGACCCGCATGCGATGGCGCTGTTTAATCAGTTCTTGGACGGTCAGCTCGCCCAGATTCAACAACTGCTCGACAGCTCCAAAGTGGACAGTAAGAAGCAGGCTGAGCTGCTTGCCGCGCTCGGTGATGAGTACCGCGACAGCGCCGGCGGAGGCCATTCGAAGGACCAGGGCAACGCAGGCATCGCCGGGGGTGGTGATGGGGGCGGCGCTGACACCAGCGGTGATGGCGGCGGCAGTGGCGGTGGTGACGGCGGCGGCGGGGCGGCGGAACCGCTACAGGTGCCGGTCCGGGCGGGCTGACTGATCCGCTGGCTGGGCTGAGCGGGCTTGGCGGGGCGGGCATGGGCGATCCGCTGTCGATGTTGGGCCCGGCGATGGCGGGGCTGGGGTCGATTCCTGGCGCGCTGGGCGGCGCTGCAGGATCCTTGCCGATGGATGCGCTGGGCGCGATGGGCCCGCTGGCGAGTGGTTTGGCCGGCCAGGGCGGGGGGGACGGATTTAAAGACAGCGACGGTCACGACCACGGCAAGTCCGACGATTTCGAAGACGGGTCGCACGGCAAGGGTGACGGCGATGGCGGCAAGAACGGCGACGCGTCAGCCGGCAAGGACGGCACCGGCGATAAGAACGCGCCGACGCAGCCGGCGGGTACGACTCAACCGCAGCCGAGCACACAGCCGGCCCCGCCGGCTGCTGTGCCGGCCAGCGCGGGCGGTGACCCGAGCCGGGTGGTACAGATGCCCGATGGTTCTCCGGTGACGGCGACGACGGCCCAACACGCCGCCGCGGTGCGGGCGGTGCTCAACGGGGCGACGGTCAGCGATGGGTGGAAGCAGGCCCATGTGGAGTTGCCGCCCCCGGGAACACCGGTGACCGCACCTGCCGATCCGAGCCATTTGGTGCCCGGTCAAATCGCGCAATTCAAGAGTCGTGACCCGGTGATGTATATGGGTAATGGCAAAATCTGGCTTGATGGGCAGCTACAACCGCAAAGTGCACTGCCCACAGGTGATTTTCTGGGCTGGGTCGATCCGCCTCAGCTGGCCGGTACAACGACGCCTGCCTCGCCGCCGCCGAGCACCGCTGCACCGGCCGGCCAGCCGACGACGACGAATACCAGCGGTAGCTAAATGTGGGGCAACGATGCGGGAGTCGCGGTGACCGACGAGCAGCACCAGCAGGAAGTGGAAGTCTTTCCCACTGTCGTTGAATGGTCATCCGATGGCGCCTTGATGGTGGAGCTCGACTGGCAGGGGGAGGGCTTGCGGGTCCAACTCGAGCCGGAGGTCACCCGCTCGTGGACCGCAGAGGTCCTGGCGGACCGGATTATGCGGCTCCACCGGCTGGCGTTGATGCGGGCGCGCGCCGAGCAACGCATGCGCATCATTGAGGAGCACGGTACTGCGCTGCCGACGACACCGGGGTGGCCAAGTTTGACCGACGTCGACGAATATCGGCGGACCATCGATTTTTGACCTGTTTCGACCGATGCGTAGCCCGCTGAGCCGTTGTTAGGCTTGAGCAAATAGCCAGTTCAATGGGAGGTGTGCGGTGGCCGGCAACGATGTGATGCTGGATTTCGACGAGTGGAATCAGCACGCACAGTGGTGGGATCAAGAGGCCCCACGGGTGCGAGAACGTCTCACTGTCGATCCCGGCACGGCGCAAAGCGTGGGACAACGCTTCGGTGACATCGGCTGGGAAGTGCGTCAGGCCCTCATCGAGACGCTGCAGGCGCGTAGGGAGGCGGGTCAATCGCTGGGGCAGTATTGCGAGGGTGTGGCCGGCCATATCCGGTCGAGCCTGGCCTCCTACCAGCAGACCGAAGGCGACAGCCAGCAAATCCTGCAGACGTAACTAAAGGGCTACGCGGTGGCGGATTCAGTACGCGTTGATACCGAGGTCGTCCGGTCGGCGGCGCGCCAGGCAGATGCCGCTGGCGCGACCGCAACGCCGGGCTCGGCTCAGGTGCAGCCGAGCGCCTCGGACATGGTGTCGGTGGGGGCGAGCACCCGTTTCACCGCTCAAGTGACCTTGGCGCGCAAATACACCGTGATGGCCAATGCGATGGCACGCCAGTTCGGGGTGAAGCTCGATGCCAGCGCCGCCGCCTATGACGACCAGGAAGCGCATGTCGGCCGGGACGCTGGGCACCGAGGCGCGGCGCCGCTGCGGTTGTGCCCGCCGGGCGGACCCTGCCGGCAGGGCAGGTGGTGCCAGCGGATCTGGTGCTCTGGCGGCGATGGGTGCAGTCTGCCGGCCGGTGAAGTCCCGGCAAGCCCGCGCGACATTGCTCGCCTGATCGAGACCGGCCGCGCCGGCGCGGGCAAGAAGACCTGGCAGGCCGATGGAATCAAGCCTGCGCGCCGAGGCCAAGCAGCTCAGCGACGCTGCCGATCAACTGGGCGCGGCGATCAGCACGACGGGTGATGGCTGGCAGTCAACGTCGGCGGATGCGGCCACGACAAGGATGCGGGCACTGCAGACCTGGTATCAGGGCCACGCCCGCTATGTGGACGGCCTGGCTGAGCAGGCCAAGGCTCATGTGCAGAACTTCTCCAAAGCCCTCACCGATGTCCCGCCCTATCGCCATGTGCTTGACGCCGAGCGGGAGCTGAAAGCGGCTTTGCAGTCCAATGCGCGCGCCGGTGGCGCTCACCGGCTTGCTGTGGTTAATGCGCAAGTGAAGGTCAGCAAGCTTTATCAGGCCTCGACGGCCGGGTTTAGCAGCTTACACGTTCTCCGAGGCGGCTCCACAGCCCAAGATGCCGACGCCGCCGCCGGGCCCGAGCCCAGATGTGGCGCCAGCCGCGCCGCCGGCTGGGCGCCGGTGAGGGGCCGGTGGCGCCGCGGGAAGCAGAGCACTCGCCCAAGAGCGCACCCCTGGACCCGGTGCAGGGAGGTCCGGGTGTGGGACAGAATTTGACCAGCGGGCCGACGTGGCCGCCCGGGGCTGCTGATCCGGCCGCCCCCGCGAATCCGCTGGCCGATGCGCTGCCGGAGACGGTGGGCTCACTGCCCTCAGAAGTCATTCCTGGGATCATCGGCGGTGTGGTGGGCGGCCTGGGCGGTGTACTCGGTGGCCTTGCCGGTGCGGGCCAAAAGGCGCTGCAGGGGATGGAACAGGCGGCCGGGCCGATGATGAGCGGTGCTGGGCCAGCATCCGCCGGGTGGTGAACCGCAGCACGGCGGCGAACAGTCGCCCCAGTCACCGGAGCCGCCCTCGGCAGGCGATCTGTCGCCTCCCGGGGATCTGGGTGCTGGGGGAGGCGGAGCTGACACCGAGCCGGCCGGCGGGGAGGGCCCGCTGGCAGCGCCGACCGAAGTCGCCGCCGCGCCGGCGGCGGCCGCGCCGGTCTCGGCGCCGTCGGCTCCGGTCGCGCCAGAAGCGCCCGCGCCGGCGATGGGCGCCATGGGCCCGATGATGATGCCGCCCATGCGGGGAACCGGCGGTGAGGGTTCCGGGGCGGACAATAAGCAGCTCTACCAGGAGCGCAAGCTGAAAGTGGTGGCGCCGGCCAACAGTGAGCCGGTCAAAAACCGCAGGGAAGGCCGCGCGAAACCCGAGTGATCGGAAGAAGCCGTGAGCACCCCTCAGGAAAGGATCGCCGCCGTCGACCAGGGGCTTCGAGTGACACGGGCGTTGATGGCCGAACTGAACACGGCCGCCCAGAACATGCGCGAACGGGACCCGATCAGCGACGTGGTGGTGGCTACCTTCGACCGCGATGGCTATTTGCGCGATCTGTTCATCGAGCCGACCGCACTGACTGATTACACCCACACGGGGCTGGAGGACTTGATCACCGAGGTGTTGCGCGATGGCAATCAGCGATTACGCGAGGCCAGCAATGCGGTGATCGACCGGTATTGGGGGCCGGAGTCGTCCTGGCATGAGCTCAAGGCGTTGCGCGACGACTGGTGAGCTCCCGCTTGCAGGCGGGGCCTCAAGGGCAGCCTTGTAGCTGACGATGGGTTAGGGCTACGTGGCCGTTCGTGGTCTCACGCAGCTTGGAATGAGACCGACGAACGCGCCGTCGATCACGCTGTCGGGGCGATTGAGCGCGTCGGTGTCGGGTGGTGCACCGACGAGGCCGGCTACCCGCTGCGGTTCGCGGCTTACTTGGTCGACCAGGGGTGCCTGGTGAATGCTCGTGAAGCCTTCGTGAATGGCCATCGTGAGATTCCTTGCAGGGCTGAGTGATTCAATAAGCGGCGCACCGGCCGATACCGGCAATTCCGGATCGGTCATGAAGTGCCTCAGGCGCCGGGCCGCGGCTGCGGAGCTGGGCACGCAAGGCGGCTTAGCCACCTACCGCGGCAGGATTGGTGTAAAGGTGGGCGATGAGCTTCAACCCATCGACACGCGTCCTCGCGGCGCGCTGCCAGAAGATGCGGGGGTGGGATTTGGGTGGCGGTGCAGCCGGCGCTGGCCACCCCGGTCGGCCAGATACAGCCGCCAGTACAGGTGACCGACGGGTCGAAATGCCCCGCAAATCACCGATGTGTCGTCATCGAACACCGTGATGCGTTCGGTGCCGTTGTCATCGACGCTGGCGATCGCGGGATGCTCTGCAGTGACGGAGCTCATGGGAACCTTCCTGTGCGGCTAGGCGGCGCCGGCGCTGAAAGATCAGGGGTTCGTCGTCGTCGGTCTCGTCGTCGTCAGAGGTCAGGTAGCGGGGCGACCTGAACGTCACCGAGCTCAGTCTGGCGGCGCTGCTCGAACTGCGCGGCCAGGCGCGCGTAGAGGGGCTTGAGTGCCTTGGGCTGGTGCGCCGGGCAGAATCACTCCACCCCACACGCCGTGCGTCGCGCCGGTGGCCACCGCGTTGTAGCCGCAGCGGCCCCGGAAAGGGCACTCGGCGCAGCGCTTGATGGCGCGATGGCTTGGCTGCGGGGGTTAAAGAACAGCTCGGGGTCTTCTTGGCAGGCCAAGTCCTGGCTGGTCTGGAAGAGGCGCACGTCGGCGCGCATCTGGAAGGACGCAAAAGGTCTGGCGACGGTGTTGGGGGTATCGGCAGGGGGGGTGAGGGCGGTTGTCATCGGAGGCGTCCTTCCTGTGTAGGTCGTCGGTTCTTCACTGCGGCGGCACACCCGTGAATTACCGGTAATCTAACAGATGTTTTTAGCGGTTTTAGCGGTTTTATCGCTAAAATCTTGAAGATGGACACCTTCTCCTACCGCGCGGCGAGTAGCAGAAAGCAGTGTCGACCGCATGTCAGACGGGTTTTCGTGGCCGAGCTCGGTACTACTGAAATCACCGGCAGCCCAAGGCGCTGAATCTATCTGTTTTAGCGGCGCGGATGGGGAAATCTGGCGGTTTGTCGGGCAAGATACGGGTCATGTCCTGGGAGCGGCTCGGCCGACGAAGTACGGCTTCGCCGCAAACAGCTGAAGCTGACCCAGACCGATGTGGCAGAGCGCGGTGGCCTCTCGGTGGCCACGGTGCGCGCCGTCGAAACCAACCGCTCCGGCCGGCTGAGTCGACGGCTACGCCGAGCCTTGGAACGGGCGATCGAGTGGCAAGACGGCAGTGTCGACGCTGTCTTAGACGGAAGTGCACCTCGTGTCGTCAATGCCCCGGGCGCCGGCGCCGCACCACCACCGTCAGCGAGGATACGGCCAGGGCCGCAGCCGAACGATTCGCTGTTGCTCAGCGACTGGTCAAGATGCGCCAGGCGTTCCTCGAGCACCGCGACCACATGTCCGAGGCCGCCCGTACTGCTATGGACGATGAATTCACCGCCGCCTCCCGCGAGACCGAGGAGGCGCTGATCTGGATGCTGCCCTGGCTAGGAGATGATGAGCGCGCCGAAGCGATCCGAATTTTGGCCCAGCTGAGGGAGATTCGTCCTGAGCCGCCGCGCCGCTGTAGGTGGGCGGCCACCGGCATGCCTGCCTCCGCCGTCATGCTGATCGCCCCGGAGACGCGGTGCATGTGCTTCGCGAAAGGCCGAGGCGCCCGCTGATCCGCGGGTGGATGTCACATCGAAAAGGTACGGTGCGGCTCATGTTCGACATCCCATGCCAGGAATGCCACCAACGCAGCGGCATAACCTTCCGGTCAGCCGGGCCCCGTCGACGCCAGCCCGCGTTCACGGCGCCCCCGCTGGTGGCTCACCGCTGCGCGCCAACCACAGGCAGTCTGGCAGCCGCGCACCCCTGCCGAGCAGTGGTGGGACTACAGCCGTAGTTGCGCGGCAGCGTTGCGGGCCGGCCGGCCGCCGACCCCGATCGAGGTGTACGGCCCGGTCCTCGAACCGGGGGAGCAGGCGCTGCTGAGCGCCGAGATCGACTACAGCCGGTTTTGTGGCGGAGATGGCCGGTATTCACCGCTGCCGTCTGATTGTCGCGGGCCGTCCGGCGGTCATGTTCGGCGCGCTGGCGGTGCAAGGCGTGGTCAATCACCGCCGCAAGACGGCCGCGGCGCAGCGGGCCGCCGCTCAGTGGCGGTTTCACCAGACCTGCCCAGTGATCGTGACGACCGACCGGCTCATCTGCACAACTGCGCCGCACGGCATGGTCAGTTTCTGGTTCGGAGCGTGCACAGAGTTCTATCCGGATTTGCAGCAGTGGACCTTGACGCTGGGCTTCGACTCCACCTACCCGGTGCGACTCAGCGGCCCGGCCGCCCCCGCGCTGAGCCTGTGGGGCGCCTACGGCGTCCTGGGTGACGCCTGGATAGACGATCCACGACTGGCCCCACTGCTCTGAGCTGTCGCAGGCGGTGTCACGCAAAGGACAATACTTGCGTGACGATGCTGTGCTTTCGGTTGACGAGGCGGCCGCGGCCACGGTCGACGGGTGGGCACGGCGCCTGCAGATAGACCGGTCGGAGCTTTTGCGCGAGGCACTTTAGCGCCACCTTTCTGCCCTCGCCGCCGAGCAAGACGTGCACGCCTACACCGAGCAACCCATAACGAAGGACGTGCCGCTTGCCGAGATCGCCGATTGAGGCCCTGCAGACGGCTGGGCGGATTGGGGCGGCGGCTATGCAGCAGGCTCTAAACCGGCGATAGGCGTTCCACCTGTGCCTGAAGGACTGCGCAAACCCGGTAAGCAGTCGTAGGACGCTGCCACCGCCCGCACTATCGACGCTGGTTAGACGATGTGTAGCTGCGACAGCGGCGGTAAGATGCGGGGCATGGCAGCGAAGTTCACCATGGATGCGGCCGACACCGAGGCTGGCCTGTCTGCCGCGGATGAGGCAGTAGCTCAACAGTCCGGCTCAAACCTCGGCAGCCTGTGCATCGGCGGGTACATGACGTCCTTGGTGGGCGCGGCTATCGGTGCGCGGGCCGTGGAGGAGGTCCAAACAGAAGGCCGTGCTGCGGCGAACACTGTCAGTCGAGAGTTCAGCATCGCGACGGTTGAAACGACTGAAGCCGGCAACTCAGGCGTACTGACCACGTAACGACAGGGGAGCGGCACATGGACACTTCATCACCATGGTCGAGGGCAGGGGCGCCATCCGGGACGCTGCCTCCGCCACCTGGCCTCCCGTCCCTGCGCCGCCCCCAGCACCAGCGGCGACTGTGCCGCCCGCCGGTGCCCCGTTACCAAGCGTCTTTCCGCCAGGCCCAAAGCCTCGTCGTCGGAGCTGGTTGTGGGTCGCGCTGGGGCTGCCGCTAGCTATCGTGGTCTCAGCTGCCACGGGGTCAATAGTCACTTTCGCGGCGATGCACAACGCGACGCAGTCGGCCGCGCAACCATCCTCTGCACCACCAGCGTCGCCGTCCGCGCCGACAACCCCGCAAGTCAGCGCGGCTGATGCGTCTGCAGCGAAAGATCACTTGTGCCAAGTATTCGATACGTCAGTACGCGGACAAGAAGGGCAAGGCGGACTTAGCGTGCAGGGCAACTTGAATTTGCCAGTTGTTCTGCGGCTCTTAATAGCGCCTCCGCTGTCCAGAACGCGCTTGTGCCGTCAGTGCCACCGGAGACTGCCACTGCAGCAAGGAAATACATCGGCGCAACGCTGGACCAGACGACGGCGGCCATGGGAAACACGCTTACGCCAGATGTGAACCGGCTAACCGACGTTCGAAATGATGCGATCAATGGCCTGCTCGATGCCTGCGGTTTGCCGCGGTAGGCGTCCATGGCGGGGGTACAGGTCCGAGCGGGGACGAGGTTCCTTCTTGGTGGGCGGAGCGCAATAACAAGCAAGCAGAGCGGCTACTGAAGCTGTTTGATGCGGCGAAGCCGATTTCCAAACTGGCAGCAGGAGTTCCGCATCTTGGCGGCGGTGGTGGTGATCATCCCAAACCGCAGGGGCCGTTCGTCCACATGCTCTTCCAGCCATTTGTGTGGCCGCAAGACTCTGAGACGCACCTGGCCAACGACGCTGACACACTCCTGGACGAATCGAAGTTCTACGAGGACAAGGCGATGGACGCCCGCCAGGCCGCGAACGGAGTGTTCGACGGCGGCTCCTGGGGGGTAAGAGCGCAGACGCTGCTCGGGCGGCCTACAACGAGGCAGCGTCGATCAAATTCAAACAAGCGGAGGTCAGCAGGGTTGCTTCCGGCTTGTTCAAGCGGGCGTCGAGTGACGTCGGTATGACGAAGCGCCTCATGAGCAACGAAAGCGATGCCGCGCACAAAGAGGTCGAGGCGTTTCTGCGCAGCGGCTCGGGCCAGTCGCTCGCGCAGGTGGCGGTGATCCTGGGTGTGCATCGAACGGCGATTCAGGGCTACTCGTCTGATCTGCAGGCCTTCGCCACCCAATACACCACCCAATTCACCAACCACTTCACGCAAAGCCCCGGCGGGGGCCCGAAATTTAGACAGGCGGGGCATGACACATCGTCAGATCAATCCTCGGATGGCGATACGCCGCCCGGACCAGCTCCGGGTGCGTCGCCAGCCGTAACTGGCGGCGGCGGAGTCCACAGCCCCGCGTCGTCCGGTGGCCAGGGAAACCAGCCGACGTTACCCAGCGGTCGGGCCCTTATCGGCGCCTTCCTCGGATGGGTTACCGCATCCGAGTCATAACCCGTTGACGTCGTTGATGGGTGGCGGGTTGCCGAGTTTGCCGAGTATGCCTGGCGGGGGTTCGGGCGGTGGGATTCCGATGTCGCCGTTGCAGGGGCTGATGGGTGGGTTTCGGGGGTTTCCCGGCGGGATGGCACCGCCGGCTGGGTTGGGTGCGTCTGGGTTGCAGGGATCTCCGATGCCGTCGTTGGGGATGGATTTCGGGCCGCGGCTTGGCGGCTGGTGCTTCGGCGGCGGGTGCTGTTCCGCCTGTGCGCGCAAGCTCCGTTGACGCCGTTGGCCGCGCCGGTAGAGACTGCTCCGACGTCGGCCGCGCCTGCGGCGGCGCCGGTGCCTGCTGCACCGCCGACGGCTGCTTCGGCGCCGCGCGCCCCGCACCGGCGGCTGGTATTCCGGGCGGGTGGTTTGACGTCGTATGGTTCGGTGCTTCCTCCCAGGGCACGCCTCTGCGCCGCCGGCTGGTTCGGCGCCGGCGCGCCGTCGGTTCCGGCTGAGGCCGGTGGCGGTCGTCAGGGCCCGGGCCGGGCACTGGGTTGATGCCGGTGGCAGGCCGGCGTGAAGCCGCGGCCGGTGCGCCGCGATTTGGCAGCGTCGGATTTGGAGCTGGCCAGGATGGCGGTGGCCGAGCTGGCCGGAGCCGCGAGCGTGACTGATCCTGGCCTGGATTGGGCTGTGGCCGTTGGCCGTAACACGTCGTCGGGGATGCCGACGTTGTGGGTGGCCACTAACGACGGGGCCGCCTACATCCCGCCGGGCGTGTTCTTGCGGAAGACGATGCCGGTGGCGGCGGGCATAGCGAGGAGTTCGATGCGCGCTGGTTTGGCTGGGTGAATCCGGCCGATAAGGCGGTGCGGGCGGCGCGGGAGTGTGGGGATATCGTGGGCGCGGTCGCGACGACGTGGGCATGGCCGTCTGAGTTCTTGGCGGAACACCCGGCGGTGAGTGAGGTGGCGACCGGTGTGAAACCGGTTGGCGCGGCGGATAATCCGGCGGCGGAGTTGTTGCCGTCGCGGTCGCATCGGTTGCAGACCGTGGATGCGGCGCTGTATGCGGATTTGGTGGCGGCCGATGAGTCGGTGGTGCGTGACTATTGCAGAGAGTTGACCTGCCAGTTGGCTTTTGGCGTTCCGGGTGATGAGTTGTCGCCGGTTGCTCAATCGGTGGCGCATGCGCTGGTCGCGCAGCGGTGGCCCAAGGCTGAGGAGTGGGCGCTGCTTGGCGAAGAACACGATGACGCGCTGGTGCATGATGGGTGCGCAGCGGCCGGGTTTGAACGGGGTGGAAAACCCCGACCAGGTACTCAGCTATACAAGGGATTCGTGAACTGTCGCCGGTTGGAGGCGCTGCTGTGCTGGGAACGGCCTGGCGCGGACCTGCCCAATGTGGTGTACGCGGCCTGGGTTGCTGGGGTACGGGCGCCGTTAAAGGACTTGGTGACCTAGCGTTGAGTCCTCGCGCTAGATTTCGAGTGCATTACCATGAGCCGATCGGAGCGATCGCGACAGGCCCGCTGGTATTGGGCGTCGAGCGTGCTCGGCGGCATAATTTTGGGAACCGGTGGGCGTCCACCAATGGGCCCGCACTTTGGCCGTGGGTGTGGTCTGGCCGGGGTCGGGTCAGTTAATTTTGGTGGGTGAGTGTTGGGGAGTTTGTGGCTGGGGTTGATCGGCTGCTGACGCGTGCGCATGAGTTGTTTCCGGCTGGCGGTGAGGGCGGAGGTTTGCCGACTGCTGGTGGTGGGGGCTCGGTGCCGGCGTCTCCTGATGGTGGCAGTGGTTTGCGGGCCGGTGTTTCGAGGGCCGCTGGTTCTTATCAGCAGGCGCAGACCGGTGTTGCGGGCTTGGATGAGGAGTTGCAGCAGGCCGCCGCCGAGGGCGGCGCGATCGGTGAGCAGGGCCGGGTGGCGTCGGGGCTGATTCGTGACCAGGCCCGGGCGACGGCGGCCGCGCTGACGCCGATGAGCAAGTCGCCGGCGGGTGCGCAGCTGATGATGGCCGCGATGGATCAGCACTTGTCGGCGATGCAGGGACAGTTGCAGTCGACGAAGAGCCAATACCAGGGTGTGTCGGCGACGTTGCGGCAGGTGGGCCGCGGGATATCAGACTCTCTCTAGTGGGGCGAAGGATTCGCCGCCGGCGGTGCCGCTGGACTCGTCGGGTAAGTGGAAGCCTGGCGATAAGCACCATATGCCCTACTACGCCGGCAAGGGTGGGATGGGTCCGCCAAACTTTCCTGATTCGCCGCCGTGGGTGGATATTTACGACAGGACAAAGATCCGGATCAGGTTCCGCACTATTTCGTGAGGTCTGATGAGATCCCCGACTACAAGGTCTTCCGCCGGGCGCCCTCGGGCCGCCGACGGTGGTCGACGAGCACGGCAATCCCGACCCCTAGATCGAGTTGGGCCCCAACTCGGGCGTGTGGGCGCCGCAGTCGGCTTTTCCCGGCGCGAAGTTCTATCCGCCGGGGTGGGCGGGTGATCCGCCGCCCTACGGCTGGGACGAGTACCTGCCGGGCTCAGGGATTTACCTGTGGCACGGGGATATGGTGCCGGAACCGTATCGGCCGTACGGCCCGTTGGGGCCGCCGACTTATCCGCAGGGCGGCCACTGACCGGGCGCCGAACTGGGGGTGCGTGGCTGTGGCCGGGGGGATTTGCTCAGGTTAATTTTGGTGGGTGAGTGTTGCGGAGTTCGTGGCTGGGGTTGATCGGCTGCTGACTCGTGGTCATGGGTTGTTTCCGGCCGGGGGGCCCGGTGAGGGGGGCAGGTGTTTGCCGCCGGCGGCGGTGGGGGCTCGGTGCCGGCCGCCCCGGCCGGTGGGGACAGCGGCTTGAGCTGGTGGTGCGGCGGCTGCTGGTGGCGCCTACCAGCAGGCCCAGGCTGGTACGGATGGTCTTGATGAGGGCTCGGGGCAGGCGGTCACCGACGGCGGGGCGGTTGGCGCTCAGGGCCGGGCGGCGTCGGGTCTGATTCGTGATCAGGCCCGCGCGGTGGGGGCTGCGACCGCGGCGCTGGGCCGCTCGCCGGCGGGCGCGCAGCTGATCATGGCGACGATGGATCAGCATTTGGCGGCGATGCAGCGCCAGCTGGATCAGACCACGGCGCAAAACCGGTTGTTGGCGCTGCGGCTGCGGGAGCTGGCCGCGGGCTATCGCGGCATCGGGTCAGCGGGGATGGGGGGTATGCCGCTGTCCGGGCTGGGCGGTTTGACGTCGGGCAGCGGCGGCAGGCGGCGGCTTGAGCGGATTGAGTGGCTTGGGGGTTTGCCAGGAGGTTGGAGCCGTCTGGTTGGATCGGTGCATGGGGCGCGAGGATCGCGCAGCGCTGAAGCCGCACCGCGTGGCGATGTGGGGACTCCGCTAGGCGGGCTGACGCTGGATTCCTCTCCGCGTGAGGTGGCGGCGGCGATCATCCATGAAGCCCGGCGCCGCGGCTACTCGCCTAGCCAGACGATCGCGATCTTGTCTACAGCGATGCAAGAAAGCGGGTTGCGTCCTCGGGCTGTGAGCCCGAATGGGTTGTGGAGGAGCATTTTTCAGCAGGATGCGGGCTATCCGGGCCGCAATAATCCCAACACAGCGATCTCGGGATTTTTTGACCGGCTCGCGCACCACGGCGGCCCGTCGTCACCGGATATTTGGAAGTCGATCTTCTGGTTACAGCAGCGCCCGGGCGAATCGTCGGCTGAGGCGGCGGTAGCCCACGGCCGCAGGGCCTATCTGACCGAGATCCAGAGTCAGCTGCCCAAGGCAACTGCGTTGTACCGCAGCATCGCAGGGATGTGGTGATGTAGGTTCTCATCCAAGTTGGCATAATTCTCATTTTCGTGGCACCGAGTTGGCATAAATGTCATGACATTGAGAATCTGGTTAGCGTAGCTACGCAATTACTCAACTTCAGTTGCCTGTTCGGCTTCTCATGGGTGGGGCCGGATGTGGGAGGCTGACATAGCGGTGGTTCCACTGCATGGAGCAAGCGGTGGTGGTTTCTGTCGACGTTGAGCTGGAGTTCCGCGGTCGTTTCGTATCGGCCGGCGGCAGGTAAAGAGCGGTCTCGCCGACACCGCATGAAAGTTCCCCTTGCGAATCCGGCACGGAAGCGCACGTACTGAAAGCGACTGTGCTACACGGCAACTCGCATCAGTTAGCGGGTAACGGTATGTGTTGACGAGGTGCGAGTTCCTGCGAAGCGCGGCACGCCGATTGCCTGATCGCTTCACGGTGTCCAACGACCAGCCTGGACAGTCGTGCGGCGGTCAAGGGGCGGTCTCGAAATAGATTCTCAATGACGTTGTCAAGCCGCCGCGACTGTAGTTGCGGGCCGGTAGGCGGCGTGGTCGCGCAGCATCGCCCACAGGACGTTGAGGCGTCGGCGGGCCAGGGCGATGACGGCTTGGGTGTGGGTTTTGCCTTCGGCTCTCTTGCGGTCGTAGTACGTCCGGGAGGCGGGGTCGGTGCGGATGGCGATCTGGGCGGACAGGTAGCAGGCTCGCATGAGTCGTCGGTCGTAGCGGCGGGGGCGTTTGAGGTTGCCGCTGACGCGCCCGGAGTCGCGTGGTACTGGGGCAAGTCCGGACACGCCCGCGAGGCGGTCGACGCAGTCGAAAGCGGCCATGTCACCGCCGGTGGCAGCGAGGAACTCGGCTCCGAGCTGGACGCCGAATCCGGGCATGCTCAGGATGATCTCGGCGTGGCGGTGGCGGCGAAATCGGTCCTCGATCATCGTTTCGGTGTCGCCGATTTCGGTGTCGAGGGCCATCACCTCCTTGGCCAGCCGCGCGACCATCGCGGCGGCGATCTGCTGGCCGGGGATGGTGGTGTGTTGTGCGTTGGCGGCCTCGATGGCCATGGCGGCGACGGCAGTAGCGTTGTAGGCCTTGCGTTTCCGCAGCCACCCTTCCAGGCGCGCAGTGCCGGCTCGGCGCAGCCCGTCGGGGGTTTGATAGCCGGTCAGCAGGATCAGGGCAGCCTTGCTGTGGCTGTAGTCGAACGCCCGCTCCAGCGCCGGGAAGTACTCCAGCAGCTGGGCGCGCAGTCGGTTGATCGCGCGGGTGCGATCGGCGACAAGGTCGCTGCGTCGGGCGGTCAGGATGCGCAGATCCACCGCGATCTCATCCCCCGGGCGCAGCGGCTGCAGGTCGCGGCGCATGCGGGCTTGATCGGCGATGATCGCGGCGTCTTTGGCGTCGGTCTTCCCGTCACCGCGGTAGCTGCCCGAGGCGTGATAGACGGTACGGCCGGGAATGTAGAGCAGTCGCTGCTCTCGCGCGATGAGCAGGGTGATCAGCAGTGCGCCGCCGCCGTGGTTGAGGTCGATCTGGCGTGCCTTCCACTTTCCAGGACTGCGGACCAAATAAGGTCCGTTCCGGAAAGGACGATTGAAATTGGCAAAGAAGCGTCAGAAATTCTCTCCTGAGTTTCGTGAGGAAACGGCGAAACTGGTGGTAGAGGGGCAGCGGCCGATCACGGAGGTCGCCCGTGAATATGGCCTGAATGAGACGACCGTCGGTAATTGGGTACGGAAATACCGGGCGGATCACGCCGAGGATGAGCCGCCGCTGGAATTATCCGAACGCGCGCGGCTGCGGGAGCTCGAACGCCGTAATCGAGAATTGGAGATGGAAAACACGTTCCTGAAAAAAGCGGCAGCGTTCTTCGCGAGGGAGCAGCGGTGAGCGAGAAATATGCGTCAGTCGCCGCGCAGGACGCCACCAGCAAGGAGTGCTCCCACCATCGCGGCGATGTGCGCCTGGCTGGCGGTGTCGAAATCGGGGTTCTACGAGTGGCTGGGCCGGCCGGCCAGCGCCGCCGCGCGGCGCCGCGGAGCTCAAGATCAGGATCACGACACTGTTTGACCTGTCCAGGGGCCACCTACGGCTATCGGCGCATCCACGCCGAGCTTGTCCGCGCCGGCGAGCGAGTCGGCGATGAGCTGGTGCGCAAGTTGATGCGAGAGCTCAATCTTGTTCCGGCGCAGCCGAAACCATATAAGCGCACCATCCCCGGTGAGGCCGACCCGGCAGTTGCCGAATCTGGTGTGCCGCGATTTCAGCGCGCCCCCGGCCCCCCGGGTCAAGCTGGTCGGCGACATCACCTATATCCCAACCTGGCAGGGCTGGCTGTTTTTGGCCACGGTGATCGACTGCTTCAACAAGGAGGTGATCGGCTGGTCGATGGCTGAGCACATGCGCACCAGTTGGTCACCGACGCCCTGGACATGGCTGCACGCAATCATGTGCTCGAACCGGGCTGCCTCAGTGAGTTCCCAATCGCGGATCGCGATACTGCGTCCACCGGATGCTGGCCAAACTCGACGAGCTCGGATTACGGCATTCGCTTGGGCGGACCGGTATTTGTTTCGATAATGCGCTGGCGGAATCGTTTTTCGCGAGCCTGAAGAACGAGCGGGTGCACCACATGGTGTATCCGACACGCAGGAAAGCGAAGGAGGATATTGCACGTTACATCGAATTATTCTATAATCGACGCAGAATTCATTCCGCACTCGGCTATCGGACACCGCACGAGGTCCGCAACGAGTACATGAATTCACAGCTCGCCGCGTAAATGAACACGAAATCCGCAGTCCGGAAAACGCGGGCCTGCGGTCGGCAGGCGTCGACTGCGCCCGCAGTCAGCCAGCACGCGGTAATGGCGTTGATCAATTCCAGCAGCGCCGCTTCATCGTTAGCCACCCGCCGCGACAACAGCCACTTCCCATCAGCATCGATGACCACGCAGTAGTGATCCCAGCTTCCCAGCATCAACACCAGCCCACAACGGTTGGCCCACAACCACCTCCCTGCTCGCTGTCGTTCCGATCAACAACCCAGCAGACGACCGCGCCGTCGTGTCCTTACACAGCGATCCAAATCGCGTCTCTCAATTAGCGGTCGAGCCGTCGCGGGACAGCGGGCGGCCAATCTATTTCGGCCATCACAGCCGGCAACGACATAAAAGCCATACCCGCTGCCCCTGGGTGGCTCGAAGCCTAAGGCCAGCGGCAACGAACCCCCTGCAAGAAAGGTAAGGACCACATTCGAGACATCCCAGACCGACACCCAGGGCAAAGGATCTGCCAGGTCGTTGCGTCTCAAAAATTCGTCTCAAAGAAGCCGTCGCAATTTGCGACACAGCGCTGATGTGACATACGTTTCGGAATGAGTGCACCGAAGCGAATCTTTGGAGCCCGTATCCGATACTCCGACAAAATGTCCGGTCCGCTTCCCACTTCAACCGTCGTGTTGCCTAACTGCGTGCACAGACCCGTACATCAGGTTGGCATCAGCATGCCTAGGGACGCAACAGACCGGCCCCTTCCGGTATCGCGGTCGTCGTCGGAGAGAATTCCTGAACAACCGTACAGTTCTCAAATACGCCCACGAAGATGAGAAAACGCCCTCCGCCATTTCGATGAGAATTCTGCAAACGCCCTGTTGTCGAAACATCGCCATCCGCCAGGCGGATTGGGAACCTACAGGTGATGGTAGATTGTCGGCGGCCATTAGCGGCGACGACGGCGGGCGGGGCGGCGACGCGGCGGCGGCGTGTAAGTTTTCACCTTTCGTGTCGTTTTCTCATCTGCTATGTCGTCTCCAGGGCCCCTGTGAGCCCTGTGTTAGCTCCTAGGAGGCCCTGATGGAGACGCGATCCGTCGAGGTCGAAACCCAGGAAGTCACCCGGCCGGATGTGGCGGTGTCGCCGGACGGGGTGTGGCTGATCTTCACCGCGCTTGGCCACTTGTTTCGGTTGCCGGTTGAGGGCGGCACGGCGGAGCAGCTGACGTTTGGGCCCTACTTCGATTCTGATCCGGCGATATCCCCGGATGGTCGGCAGGTGGTTTTTGCCTCTGACCGTGATGTGCGCAGCGATGGGAATCTGTTCATTCTCGATCTGGCCGACGGCGATGTTCGCCAACTCACCGAGGAAAAGTGGGCGGCGCGTCCCGTCTGGTCACCAGATGGCAGGCACATCGCCTATGTGACGTATGAGGCAGTAGGGCCTTGGGCGCAGTATGAGTTTGTTGCGCCGTCGGGCCTACAGACGCAGGTGCGTCGGATATCACTGCCGCACGGTCCGAGCGAAACGCTGACCGACGGGCCTGGCTTGATCCGCGACGTGTTCTATTTCCCCGATGGCCGGGTGGCCTGGACGGGCGTTGAAAACGGCTCTGCCACCCAGTCCGCGCGGAGTCGAATCGATGTCATGACATCGACGGGAGACGTCTCCACCTTGCTCAGCGTCGAGGCTGTCGTCGATCGGGTGGTGCCGGACCCAACCGGCGATGGCCTGTACCTGCGCCAGTACGAAAGGGCGGCAGGCGGTGTGTTTGTGCCGCAGCCTGAACAACTCACTTACGTGTCTCTGCGCGACCAGGCAGCGCGCACGATTACCGAACTGGGCAATCCCCAACCGCGACCGAATTTTCGGTTGCCGCCGGAAAGGTTTACCTCGGCGAGGCCGGGCAGTTGTGGCGAATCGATGCACGAACGGGTCAGCGCGAGAACATCGGCTTCTCGGCGACCGTCACCATGGCCGTCTTCCCGCCATCGCCACCGCCTCGTTACGCGCCGGAACCGCGCCAGAATGGCAGGCCAACCAGTCTCCTCGATCCCCGACTGTCACCTGACGGCAGAAGCCTGATCTTCACCGCCGCCGGCTTCATCTGGCAACAACGTCTCGAGGGGTTAGCAGCCAAGCGGCTGTTCGATGCGAATGGCTTCCAATGGGGGCCGGCGGTGCTGTCGCCTGATGGCCAACGCCTTGCCTATCAACACAGCGAGGACAATGTTCAGGAACTTCGAGTGGCCGATCTGCGCAGCGGCAAATCGTCGACGCTGCTGACAGTCGATCGCACTGGCCGGTTCGAGCCCGCCTGGAGTCCGGATGGTCGGCAGCTGGTGTATGTGGGCTTCACCAAGGCTGTTCCCAGCCTGTATGTGGTCGACCTTGAAACTGGTGAGCGCCGCAAGATCGTCGACGCGGTCCCCCGTTGGATGCCCCGCCCGCATTTTTCTGCTGACGGCGCGCAGGTGTACTACACGGCCGGCAACCAGATATATCGCCATCCGATCCGAGTCGGCGGTCCGCCTGAACCCCTCACCCAGATCCGCACCGGCCACGTGGCCGATGGTTTGGTTTCGCCGGATGGCAGATGGTTGGCGTTTCGCCGCAACGAGGAGATCTGGGTGGCGCCGTTGGCTCAGCGACCGGTGACCGACGAGGCGATCAGGCGCCTGACCGATGACGGCGGTCTGAACTTCAGCTTCGCCCCCGATTCCGGCGCGATCATCTACGCCACCGGCGCAACGGTGTGGCGCCATCCGCTCGACGGTGGCGAGCGGGTGGAAATCCCGGTCCAGGTCGAGTTTCCGGCTCGAAGCTGCGGCGCCCATGCTGATCAGGGACGTGCGCGTGCTGGATTTCGACGCGGGCAGGTTCACCGAACCGACGTCGGTGTTCATTGATCAGGGCCGGATTCAATGGATGGCGCCGCGGTCAGGCCACCGGTTGCCCGAGAATGTCAGGGTCATCGAGGCCGGTGGCCGATACGCTATTCCGGGCCTGTTCGACATGCACGTACACCTGGCAACACCCATCCACTTCATCCCGGCCCGAGATGTCAGCCGGACATCGAGCCTGATCGCCTTTGGCGTTACATCGGTGCGAGACATGGGTAGCGACATCACCGTGCTCAACGCCTGGACCGATCGCCGTCATGGCTATGGCGCCCCAGTTCCGCGAATCTTCTCCTGCGGGGCGATGATCGAGGCGACACGAACGTTTTTCCACGGCGGCTCGTTTTTCGCCGACACCGATGCCGAAGCGCGTGCGCTGGTGAGAAAAGAGAAGCGCGATGGGGCCGTGGCCATCAAGTCCTATTTCACCCTGCCCTGGCCGCTGCACCGTGCCATCGCCGACGAAGCGCGGCGCCACGACATCCCGGTGGCTGCACACGGCATGATCTTCAGGGAAGTTGTCATGGGCGCTGTGTTGGGCCGTGCGTCGGTCGAGCACCAGCTCACCCCGATCCGGGTTTACGGCGACGTGTTGCAGTTATTGGCCAAGACCGGAACCCGGTGGTGTCTCACCATCGGGGTGCCCGGGGGAACGCGCTGCTGTTCGCGAAAGAGCCGCACCTGCTTTCGTGCGGCTGCGTGCGCGCCTTCACCTCGCAAACCGATTCTGCTCTGGCACAGGACGTCGAGGTGTTCAGCGACCTTTCACCCGCCGCGATCCTGGAGTCGTACCAAGGCACGCAGGCCAGTCTGCGACAAGCACAGCGCCTGGGTGTGACGATGTTGGCCGGCACCGACGCCCAAAATCCCAACACGTTCTACGGCCATGGCGCTGCACATGGAATTTCGGCACCTGGCCGCTGCGGGTGTCCCGCCGCTTGACATCTTGCGCCTGGCCACCGCCGACGCCGCGACCACCGTCGGGGCAGAAGATGTCCTGGGCACACTGGCACCGGGCAAGCTGGCCGACCTCGTACTGCTCGACGAAAATCCCCTCGATGACATCAGGCACACGCTGGCCATCTGGCGAATTGTCCAGGGGGGAAGCGTTTTCGCCAGCCGGCCAAAGGTGGAAGCGACGGTATGACACACAACAGCCACGAAGATAACCCCGCGCTCAGAATGCTTGTGCGTGCGGATCGGCTGGGACTAGCGTCGTACGGCGGGTCGGTCGGCGCGCTTCACGAATTCGGGAGGTGTCTGCTGGCGATGGCAAGTCCGCAGTTGCAACAGGTGAACGACCAAATAATAGCCCTGGCCAGTAACGCCGCCGAGGCAAGCGTTGAGGAGTTAGCCGCGACCAACGAGCAGATGGCGCGGCGCCAGCAAGCGGGTCGAGGACATCGGCGACGTCCTCCGCGAGCAGATTCCCTAGAAGGCGAAACCGATGACTACCGATGTACCGGTGTCGGGATCCGGACAACACGATGTGGCGATCATTGGGGCCGGGCTGTCGGGGCTGGTGGCAGCGCACCGGCTGGTGGAGGCTGGAGTCACCGATGTGGTGGTGCTGGAGGCCTCCGATCGCGTCGGGGGCCGCACTCTCAGTCACCGGCTCGCCGACGGTACGACACTTGATGTCGGCGGCCAGTGGGCTGCCCGCGCGCACACCCGGCTGCTCGCGCTCGCCGCCGAGATGGGCGTGCCGACGTTTCCGACCTATTGCCAGGGGCGGCACCTGCTGGTCACCGGGGGTAAGCGCTACCGCTACCGCAAAGCCCCGCCGCCGTGGGCGGCACCTGTGGGCTTGACCGATCTGGTCCAGTCGCTGGTGCGGATGGATCGGATGGCGCGCAGCTTGCCCGACGATGAGCCGTGGCGCGCCGCCAAGGCAGCGTCTTGGGACGCCCAAACGCTGCAGGCCTGGCTGCTGCGGTCGACACGCACCCGGTTGTGCCGTGCGGTGTGGTGCACGATGTGCATGCTGACGATGGGCGGTGCCCCCCATGATGTGTCGCTGCTGTTCGCGTTGAGTCACATCCGGGCTGCGGGCGGACTCTCCAAGCTGATCGATGTCGAGGGCGGCGCTCAGGAACTGCGTTTCCAGGGCGGCTCGTGGCTGATCTCACAACGGCTGGCCGATCGCCTGGGTGCGCGGGTCGCGCTGGGCCGCCCGGTTGTTGGTCTGCGCCAAGACGCCGACGGGGTGGACATCGAATGCGCCGACGGGGCGGTGCGGGCGCGGCGGGTGATCGTGGCGATGAGCCCGGCGGTCGCCGAGCGGATCGCCGTCGAGCCCCGGCTCCCGCAGCAACGGGCGCGCCTGCAGCGGCGGCTGACGATGGTCACCGGGCTGAAGCTGCAGGCGGTCTACGAGCGCCCGTTTTGGCGAGCCGACGGACTGAGCGGTCAGGCCGTCAGCGACACCGGCCCGGTGCCCATCGTCTTTGACAATTCACCGGCCGGGCACGACCCGAAGCCTGGTGTACTGGTGGGATTCGCCACCTTCGACCAGCGGATGGATATCGCCATGCCCGCAGAGCTCGCCGACGACTCCAACGCCCGCCGCGACGCGGTGCTGACGGCCTTCGCGCGCTTGTTCGGTCCGCGTGCCCGTGACGCCATCGACTACGTGGATAAGGACTGGGGCGAGGAGAAATACCTGCACGGCTGCATACCGTCCAAGCCGCCGGGTTTGATCACCGAGGTCGGGCCCGCCGCCCGAACACCGGTCGGGCGTCTGCACTGGGCCGGAGCGGAGTCGGGGTCGTGGGACGGATACCTGGAAGGCGCAGTAGAGGCCGGCGAGCGGGCGGCCGACGAGGTAACCAAAACGCTTGGCGCGCACTAGCTGTCGCGCAGGCAATCCGGAGAGCGTCGAGAGCAAAGAACCACCCCAGGAGGTTAAGCGATGAACCCTGACGACGTTTCGGTTGCGCAGCAGGCGATGTCGCCAACGGCTGCCGGACCCCGAACATTCTTTATGTCCACATCGACAACCTCGGCATGGGTGAGCTGGGCTGCTACGGCGGTGGGATCCTGCGCGGCGCAGACACAGCGCGGCTGGACCGCTTCGCCGGCGAGGGACTGCAGCTGCTCAATTTCGCGCCCGAAGCCCAGTGCACGCCGACCCGCTCGGCCCTGCTGACCGGCCGCTACGCCATCCGCTCCGGCAACGGCTCGGTGCAACTGCCCGGGCTGCCCGGCGGTTTGGTGGCCTGGGAGCAGACGATGGGCGACATCCTGTCGAGGCCGGGTACGCCACCGCCATCTATGGCAAGTGGCACATCGGCGACGAGCCCGGGCGCTATCCGACCGACCATGGGTTCGACGAGTGGTACGGCATCCCGCACAGCTACGACGAATGCCTGTGGCCCGACGACCCGCTCTATGACCCCGACCGTGACCCCATGTCGTTTGTCGTGGCGGGCACCAAAGGCGGTCCGGTCGAAGACCTCGAGCAACTGACCATGGAGGTGCGCCGCGACATCGACAGCGAATACCTCACCCGCGCCGAGGCGTTCATCCGGCGCAGCGTCGCCGCCGGCACACCGTTCTACGTCTACTTCAATCACTCGATGCTGCATCTGCCGACCGTGCCGCGCGACGAATTCAAGGGCAAAAGCGGCGCCGGCGACTGGGCCGACTGCCTGCTGGAGATGGACGCCGATTTCGGCACACTGCTCGACCTGCTCGACGAACTGAACATCGCCGACAACACGATCGTCGTCTTCGCCGGCGACAACGGCCCCGAGGATGCGTTGCCGTGGCGCGGGACCGCCGGCTACTGGGACGGGTCATATTTCACCGGCATGGAAGGGTCGCTGCGCACGCCGTGTCTGATCCGTTGGCCCGGACACGTCGCCCCCGGACGGGTCAGCAACGAGATCGTGCACGTCACCGACATGTTCACCACCCTGATCAGCTGGGCCGGCTGTGAGGTGCCCAGCGATCGGGTCATCGACGGCGTGGATCAGGGCGCGTTCTTCCGCGGCGAGCAGGACCAGTCGAACCGGCAGGGATTCCTGTTCTGGAACGGCGACAAGCTCTACGGGGTCAAATGGCAAAACTTCAAGACGGTCTTCGTCGAGCAACGCCAACTTCTTCGACCCGTCACCGCCGTTACGCCAACCCCCGCATCATCAACCTGCTCACCGATCCCAAGGAACGCGAACCCGTCGAATACCCCCACCTGCACACCTGGGTCGTGGCCCACTTCACCCGACTCATCGGCGAGTTCCAGGCAAGTGTGAAGCGCGAGCCGCTCGTCCCGTTCGGTGCGCCGCTCAACTTCGTCCCGGCTCCGCCCGGGAACTGACGTCCCGCCGACCTGCCTCGTAGGCAGGGATGCCATGATCCGCTTCAGGACCTCCATGTTCGATCGTGTCGTTGTTGACCACATTGAACATATTCTGATAATGTGTTCAAATGCGCGGAGCGACGGACCGAGTCACTCGAGCGGTGTCCCCCGCGCTGTTGGCGGCCAACGCCGCAACCCTGCAGCGGCTGGGTGCCAGGCAGTTCAGTCTCACCGCGGTCGCCGAGGCCGCGGGTGTGTCCAGGGGTACCGTCCATAACGCGCTGGGCAGCCGCGATCACGCCATCAAGACCGCGCTCGACCATTTGGCGTCGGTGTTCATCGAAGCCATCGCCGCCGAGGTGGACAAGGAGTCGAAACTCGCCGACCAGGTCGCGGCCGCCGCGGTGCTGGTCTGTGCCCACCGCGCAGCGTTCCGACGCGGTGGCACCGGGCGGGATCAACGAAAGTGTCCTGGTGCTGCTGCTGCGAAACATGGGCGATGACCTGATGAGGCGGTCGATCGAGCTGTGGAAACCACTGGTCAAGGCGGCGCAGCGCAACGGAGAAGTCAACGCCGGCGTGGATCCGGCACGGGCCGGGGAATGGATAGTGCGAATGTTGTTGAGCTTTGAGCTGTTGCCGCCCATCGGCGTGAACCTGGACAGCCCGCGCGCGGTGCGGCGGTTCGTGTCCGACCATATCGTCGCCGGCCTCGCGGGAGCAGCTCATGACTGAGCCGGCCTACGAGGTGGCGATCATCGGTGCCGGGCCCGGCGGGATCGCCGCAGCGCATTTGTTGCGCAACAAGGGCATCACGAATTTCGTGATCCTGGAACGCGGCAACGACTTCGGCGGCACCTGGCGCGACAACCATTACCCCGGCCTGGCCGTCGACATTCCGACGTTGTGGTACCAGCTGTCGTTCGCACCCAACCCCGACTGGACCCGGCTGTTCGCCCCGGGCCCGGAGCTTCACCGCTATCTGTGCGACACCGCCCGTCGACTCGGCCTGTACGACTATCTGCACGCCAACGCCGAAGTCGTACAGCAGAAGTGGGACGACACCGCCGGCATCTGGCGTCTGGCAATCAAAGACCAGCCGGCGGTGACGGCGCGATTCGTGATCAGTTCGGTCGGTGGCTATGTCAACGCCAAGACCACTGTCGACATCGACGGAGTCGACGACTTCGCAGGCACCATCCTGCGACCCAACGCGTGGGATGACGGCTACGACGCTCGCGGCAAGCGGATAGCGGTCATCGGAACGGGTTCCAGCGGTGTGCAGATCGCCGCGGCGCTCTCCACCGAAGCCCAGAACCTCGACGTGTTCCAGCGGACACCGGCGTGGGTGCTGCCCAAGGTCGACTTCGACATTCCCCGCGCTGCGCAGGATGTTTCGCCTGCCCGGCGTCGTCGGCGGTGTCAACATCCTGGGTCGGCTGGCGATGGACGCTTTCCTGGTCGCACCCATCGTGCACCTGCTGCCTCGGCTGCCGAGCCGACTGCTCACCCGGATCATGCCGCTCTACGATGCCTGGTGCCGCGCGCTCTACCGCATCCTGCTGCGGATCGTGGTCGACGACCCGGCGACGCGGAAGGCGCTGGTACCCCACTACGGCATCCTCGCCAAACGCCCGGTCATCTCCAGCCGGTTTCTACCCGCGCTGAACAACCCGACGACGAACCTGATCACCACGCCCATCGAGCGAATCACCCGCACCGGGATCCGAACCATCGACGGCGTCGAGCATCCCGCCGACCTGATCGTGCTGGCCACCGGCTACGAACTGTGGACCGACCCGGAGACCTACCGGCCCGCAACGGTCCTGGGATCGAACGGGTTCGATCTCGCCCAGCACTACCGTGCCCACGGGCTGCGCAGCTACGCCGGCACCGCGCATCCGCGGCTGCCCAACCGCTGGGAGATCGTCGGGCCGCTGGGCTTCGTCGGCTTCGCCTGGCCCGACTTCGTCGAGACCATGGCGGCACATGCCGTGCGCATCATCGACGAGGCCCGCCACCGCGAAACCCAAGTCGTCGAAGTCAGCCAGGACGCCTTCAACCAGTGGAACGCCCGGATGCGTACGCAGCGGCAAAGCCGTCCACCTCTACCTCACCGACTGCAGCCCCGGCCTGCACACCTACTTCGTTAACTCGCAGCAGGAAACCCTCTACCACCGACCTCAAACGATCACCGGCGCAAGGCGCTTCAGCCGCCGCTCGCCGCTATCGGACTACCAGTTCTCCCGGCGACCCGCCCGCACACCGTCCGCGCCGCTACCGAAGGAACTGTCGGCATGACCAACTCCGATACCCCGCTGGCCGCAAAGGTCGCCTACGTGACGGGCGCGGCCCGAGGGCAAGGTCGGTCGCACTGCGTGCGGCTGGCCCGCGCCGGTGCGGACATCGTCGCGATCGACGCCTGCGGACCGGTCGCCGAGCACAACGGCTACCCGCCCGCTAAGCCGCAGGACCTCGCCGAGACCGTCAGCCTGGTCGAGGGCGAGGGACGTAAGATCCTTGCGCAACACGTCGACGTGCGCGACGCGGCCGGCCAGCAGCGCGTGGTTACCCATGCGCTCGAGCAGTTCGGCCGTCTCGACATCCTCGTCGCCAACGCCGGCGTGCTGAATTGGGGCCGACTCTGGGAGATTTCGGCCCAACAGTGGCAGGACACGATCGACATCAACCTCACAGGGCTGTGGAACACCATCAAGGCGGTGGTGCCGCCGATGATCCAGGCTGGCAACGGGGGGTCGATCATCACCATCAGCTCGGCGGCGGGCATCAAGGCCGTTCCCGGCTGCGGCCACTACTGCGCCAGCAAGTTCGGTGTCGTCGGGCTGACCAACTCGTTGGCGGTCGAATTGGGCGAGTTCGGGATCCGGGTGAACTCGGTGCACCCCTACGGCACCGACACCCCGATGGGCAACGACGTGTCGATGTACCAAGTCCTCCAGGATCACCCGCACTACATCCACAGTTTCTCGCCCGGCGCGCTGCCCACGGACTCGCTGGCCGACCCGGACCTGATCTCCGATATCGTCGTATGGCTGGCCAGCGACGCGTCGTCGCTGGTGACCGCGGCCCAAATACCCGCAGACAAAGGCTATTTGAAGATCTGAGCTCACACCGGTCAGGTTGGTCGGGAGCCCGTTTCGTGGATCGTGAGGACTATCCATCAGAGCCAGTCGCGTTGTCCCACAGTTAATTTCTCTTGCGCAGGTTATTATTCATTCGTCGCGCGAGATGCAGTTATAACGCTGTCGATGAGTGGCGCCAGGGAAGCGGGCCGGGGAGGCCCTGCGCTGTCACGTGACGTAATACCACCAGCAGGAGGCGATGCAATGAGCGCGAGCAGTCGAGAATGTCGGAACGCTCCAGCGCCGTAATCTGAAAAATGACACGAAACTGAGACAGAAGCCGGATGACATCGCGTGAGACAACTTGCATCGCTGCAGGTGCAGGCAACTGGGAGATGACACGCGATTTTGGAACCTACGGCACCGATGTCCAATTCTCATTTGCGATGTCCACTGAATGTCCACAGTGGACACGAAAGTGAGAATCATGGTGTTGGTGTCCAACTCGCTCGTAATTGGAACAGATATTTGGTTCAATGGGACGTTAAATCATCGTCGGCAGACCCCGGGCGGGGCAGGGCTTGGACCCGCAGTGACGGGCTCGGCTTTTTCGACCGCGGAAGGGACAGCCGGTGCAAGGTGGACAACCGGCAGACGGTGAGAGTTTGGGTTTGGTGATGCTCGTCGGTGGGCATCGCGTCCGGGTCTGGCGGCTTGGGCCGGCGGGGGGCTGACCCCGGTGTGGTGCCACGGTGGAATCAGCTGTGGGTTGGACGCCAAGCTGCTCGACGCTGCCGGTCGGCGATGCTGTGCCGAGATCATCTCGATTGACCGGCCGGGGATCGGACGCAGCGACACGTGGAAAATACCGTTGGTCGCGCACTGGGGCACACTGTCGAGCAGGTCGCTGACGCATTGGGGATCGACGCGTTCGCGGTCGCCGGGTGGTCGGGTGGCGTCCCATACGCGCTGGCCTGCGGGGCGGCGATGCCGTACCAGGTGCGCGCGGTGGCCAGCGTGGCGGGCATGGCTCCACTCAAGTGTGTCAGGCACGTCTTCGAGCTAGGGCTTTGGGCTGATAGGTTGCTTATCCCAGCCGCGCGCTGGTGGCCGCGCGTCGCGGCGGTACTGCTGCGGCTGGCGCGATAGCTGCCAGAGCGCTTCTACGCCTGGCAGATTCCACGGCTTGTCAACGGTCAATTCGATATCCGGGCTGGCGGACATCAGTGCTCCGGCCTGATGGACACGGGAGGTCCGGGTGAACGGACATCTGAGGAAGAGGTCGGATCGATACGGGCGAGATAGCCAGGCGACCGGGGCTCGCCGCGAACGGACCGATCGACAACCGGCTGCAGCGGCGACTGATCTTCACCCGATGTCATGCAGTCGACGGGCTCGGCGCATCACCGAGATCACGTCGACAGTCCGACCTGCCCGTGCCGTGTGCGCATTCTCGACAGCATTTATTCTGGAGGTTCTCTCAGCGCTCGTAGGTGCCGGTGAGCATCCCGCGGGCCAGGACGTGGCCGGCAATCGCGTCGAGTAGTCCTTTGGCCGTTGTAACGCTCTCGGGTACCGGTTGGTCGAGGGCCAGCAGATGAAACCGGTAGTGGTGGGGACCGTGGCCGGGGATCGGGCGGGGGCCGGCGTATCCGGTCCATCGCAGCGTGCCGGGGATGAACCGCAGCCCGGGCGTACCCGGCTGCAGGGCGCCCTCGTCGACACGGTCGAGGTGCGGTTCGATCAGCGCGATGGTGTGCAGCAGCGGGCGGGGAAGCGGAACATCGACGTCCTCGATGATCAGCAGCAGCTGTTTGGTGGCGGGAGGTTGCCCGGTCCACTCCAGCGCCGGTGAGACGTTGTCGCCCACCCCCTCGCCGGCGTACTTGGCCGGAATCGCGGCACCGTCGACAAACGCCGGACTGGCGATATCCAGCACTGCGGAGGTATCCAAACCGCCGCCGGACAGCCGGCTACGACGGTCGCCGGCTCGGACGCGATACAAGGCCTTGCCCAGCAACGGCGACGCCATCAGGCCTCGTTCATGGTGTCGTCATGCATCGCTTCCGGCGCCCTTCATCTGGACTGCGCTGGAGCGCAGCGAGTCTGCGAGTTCGGCGGGAATGTAGCCCTGGGCGGCCAGCCGTGGCATCACACCGCCGCTGGCGATGATGTCGAGGAGCAGGTCGGGCAGTTTAGGGACGGTTCCGGATGCGCCGGTCGTGTCGTTGCGCCAGCTGCCCTCGGTGAGGTCGAACGTTGCGGTGTCGCCGTCGCTGAAAATGCTGGTGGCGTCGGGCACGGTCATTGCGGGCAGTCCGGCGTTGACCGCGTTGCGGAAAAACAGCGAGTTGAATTCCTCGGCGACCAGCCCGGCCACGCCGAGTTCGGTGAACAGCGCAGCGACCGGCCGCGACGATCCGATGCCGAAGTTCTTGCCCGCCACCACGATGTCGCCCCGCTGTACCTGGTCGGTCCAGCCGGGGCGCACCTCGTAGAAGATGTGCCGGGCGGCTTCGGGTGGATCCATTTTCATCGCGAACGCTGGGTACATGGCGTCGGTGTTGAGGTTGTCGCCGAACACCCACACCTTGCCGCTGATGGCCAGGCTCATGTGGTCACGCTCCTTGCGTCGGTGATGTATCCGGTGATCGCCGAGGCGGCGACGGTGGCCGGGGAGGCCATGAAGATCTCGGCTTCGGTGCTGCCCATCCGGCCGGTGAAGTTGCGGGTGCTAGAGGTGAGGCACACCTCTCCGGGACCGACCACGCCCATGTGGTAGCCGAAGCATGCGCCGCACGTTGAGTTGGTGACGACCCCCCCGGCGTCGGCGATGTCCTGCAGATACCCGCGTCGCATCGCCTCGCGATAGACCGCCTGAGACGCCGGAGTGACCAGCAACCGCACGCCCGGCGCAACGGTCTTGCCGCGCAACACCTCGGCGGCGATCTCGCAGGTCTTCGAGCTGTCCGTTGGCGCATGAACCGATGAACGCCTGGTCGATCTTTTGTTTCCAACCTGCGACACCGGCACCCGTTGCGGCTGACCGTGCCGGGCCGAGCGACATAGGGCTCCAGCGAACTCAGGTCGATGTGGCGTACGTCGAGGTAGTCCGCGTCGGGATCAGATTCGGCGCAACGTAATCGGTGACACCATGGTCATCGAGGATATGCCAGCAATACGGTCGTCGGCGTCAAAAGTGGAGAAATCAGCTGAGACCTCAGCGCCCTGGGTGGCGATGGTGCGCCGGTCGTGCATCGGGATTCCGCCAAGCCCGCTGCCGCCGTATTCGAGGTTGAGGTTGGCCGCGTCGCCGTACTCGTTGGCGATGTATAGGAAGATGTCCTTGCCGCTGACCGTTCCCGGCATGATCCCCTCGAGTTCGTAGCGGATGGTCGGCGCGATCTGAAACCAGGTGGCACCGGTACACATGATCGAGTAGATCTCCGCGGGTCCCAACCCGCGCGCGGCGGTGTTGTATGCGCCGCCGGCGCAGGTGTGAGAGTCGGTGCAGGCCAGTATTTCTCCCGGCCGGGCGAGTCCGTTCTCGGCGATCACCTGGTGGCAGATGCCGTGGCGTCCCACATCGTAGAAGTGTTTGATACCGAAGTCGGCGGCGAACTTGCGGGCATGCGAACCGCCCGCGGCGTCCTTGATTGACGGCGCCGGCACCGCGTGGTCCATCACGATGGCCAACTTGTCGGGATCGTGGATGCGAAGCGGCTCGATCCACATGGTGGCGAACTGCAGATCGATCAGCACGGTCATGTCCACGTCGACGACGACAGTTTCGTCGACCGACACCGAGTCCAGGCCGGCCTTTCGGGCCAAGATCTTTTCGATCATCGTCATGCCCATGCGCGTGCCTCCGCGTCGGTACTTCTCCGAAATTTCTGCCCACTCGGCCATCCCGACCAGATTGAAGAAGTCGGCGGGTTTCCGGGCAGTAATCGGCGGCGTTGCCGCCGTTGAGTTCACATAGCGCCTCCAGCATCGCGAAGGTGGCGCGCGCCAACGGAGTGCTGGGTGGATCGCTACGGCGTAGCCCAACTCCTGCAGCCGTGCGGTGGATTCGATGGGTGTCATCCCGCCGAGGACCAAGTTGATCAGTAGCGGGGCCTGCACCTCACGGGCGATTCGCTCGATCTCGCCGATGCCCTGGGGCGCTTCGATGAAGACGATGTCCGCGCCGGCCTGCGCGTAGCGGTTACCGCGTTCGATGGCCGCGTCCAGTCCCAGTGGGGCGCGCGCGTCGGTGCGGGCCACCACCAGAAAGTTGTCGTCCGACCGACTGTCTAGCGCCGCGGCGAGTCTCTGCTCGAACACCGCCGCCTCGACCAGCTCCTTGTCGGGCAGGTGTCCGCAGCGTTTGGGGAAGGCCTGGTCTTCGAGCTGGATGGCCGCGGCGCCCGCGGACTCGTACCCGCGAATGGTGCGCACCACGTTAGCGGGCGCCCCGTAGCCGGTGTCGGCGTCGGCGATCAGCGGTATGTCGCCGAGCACGTTGACGATCATCCGGGCACGTTCAGCCATTTCGGTCTGGGTGACCAGGCCGATGTCGGGCAGCCCGAAACCGGAGGCCGCGATACCGGCGCCCGTCATGTAGGCCCCCGCTGACCGGTGCGTTTGACCAGGTGCGCCGAGATCCCGTCGAACACACCGGGGGCGACCACAGTTGGTGCGTGTCGAGTAGGTCACGCAGCGCCTGGCGAGCGGGAATGGTTGTCATCGTGGCGAGTCCTTTCAGTCCAGGGCGCCGGCGACCGGGGCGGCGAGCAGGTCGACGAGTGCACCGACGTCGTCGAGATCATCGAGTCGGAGCACCGCTTGTTCGATCGCGGCGGCGCGGTCAGCGCTGGTGACCCGGTCGGCCAGCGCATGGAATTTGGCGATCAGGTCGTCGTTGGTGAGCGGGTCGCTGGGTCCGCCGTGAGGCTGCACCACACGGGTGCGGTACACGGTGCCGTCGTCCATCGTGATGGCGACGTCGGTGCGAAATCGCTGCTCGACGCTGCGTTGTTGAGCGTTTCATCCAGATGGACGTCGGTCCGGTCGATCAACGACCAGATGTCGTCGGCGTCCAGGCGCGCGGGGTGAATTGCTCAGGCAACACGTTGCCGTCCAGAAGAGCTGCTGCGGTCACATATCCGATGTTCATCTGCGCCCCGATGGCGGTCAGCGGGCGTTCGGGCTTCCACCAACCGTGCCGGTAGACCGTGGTCCCGACGGTGATGTCGATCTTCGAAACATGCTGGGGGTCAATGGAATGGGCGGCGCGCAATTGGCGGGTGCGTCGATCGCACCGTGCAGTCCGCCCATCGCCGAATACGACTTGACCATGATGGTGGTGGTCTCCCATCGCTGACCGAGCTGGCCGGTCAACGCGGCCGGATCGGGATTGTGGCCCTCGCCGAAAACGCTCAAGAATCCGCCGTAGTCGCGCTCGAAAACCCGTTTGATGCCGGTGTAACCATGTGCGGCAAGCCCGCGCCGCGTAGAAGCCGTTGCGTGACGCGAACCCATGGTGCATGCGCTTGCTCATGGCCTCGAACTGGGCGGCCATCAGCCCCGAGGACTGGGTTCCAGCCAGTCCCAGCGCGTCCTCCAGCTGCGCCGGAACGAGTCCGCGCAACTTGCCCGACGCCATCGCCGCCGAATGCGTGCCAAAGACCGACCCGGAATGCCACCCGCGATCGAGCATTTGCGAGCCGTGCAAGGTATATCCGACGCGGGGACCCACCTCGAACCCGGTGATCGCGGCGAGCAGGAAATCGGCACCGCGCACCGCGGACAGCAATGACACGGTCGACAGCAGCGCCGGTAAGACCAGTGCGCAGTTGTGCAGCGGCGCGACCGGATGGAAATCGTCGAGTTCGAAGCCCTGAATGTAGGTGCCGTTGAGCACCGCCGCGGCCGGAGCGCTCGTGGTGCGACCGGTCCCGACCACGACCGTGTCTCCGGCGCCCTCGATGTCGAGGACCGCCTGTGTCGCCACCCGTGACCACGGCAGCTGGGCGCCGATCAAAGCGCAACCCAACCCGTCGAGGATCAGGTGTTTGGCCCGGTCCGTGACCACCGATGGAACGTCATCCAGCGAAAGGTCGGCGACCCAGGCGGCCAGCCTCCCGGTCGGCCCATATGGGTCGGTGGCGGCCTGTTCAACTGAGGTCGTCATCTGGCCCTTCTTCCGTTTCGCGTGCGGCCCGGGCATCGCGTTGCCTGGTTGTTATAGCATCAAGATAACTGCTTGTTATACTGTTACCATAACTGTCACGATCGGGCAAGAGCTGAGTTTGAACAACAACGAAAGCGGGGCCGCCATGATGCAACCTGTCGCCGTGACCCCGGCCGCGGGAGTACCGCTACATCGTCAACTGTTTTTGGTGTTGCACGACGAGATCGCGCGTGGCGCTATCGCCCACGGGCAGCCGATGCCCACCGAACAGACACTATGCGAGCAGTTCGGCGTTTCCCGCATCACCGTGCGCCGCGCCCTGGCCGATCTTGCCCATCAGGGCTACATCGAGCGCCGGCAAGGAGTTGGATCCTTCGTGCGCAACCCCCACCCGCCAGTCCAGCACGCGGCCACCGGCTCCTACCTCGACGAGCTGCGCCAGATTCAGTTCGAGACCGAAACAGAAGTCCTCGAATTCGATGTGCGACAGACGCCCCCCGCCATCGCGGACAAGCTGGGACTCCCCGGGCAGGTGCTACACATCCTGCGGCTGCGCCGCGAACGCAGGACCGGTGAACCGCTGATGGTCACCGAGGCCTGGCTGCCCCCCGACCTCGCCGACGTGATTGCCGAAGACAGTTTGGTGCATACCCCGCTGTACCGGATCTTGTCCGATGCCGGCATCGCCATTAACCGCATGCAACATGAAATAACCGCAGAGATCGCCGGACCCCGCAACGCACAACTGCTCGACACCGCGATCGGTTCGGCGCTGCTGCGCATCAACCGGGTCGCCGTAGCTACCGACGGCGCTGCTCATCACTTCCTATCAATCTTGTTATCCCCCAGCCGCAGTCGAATACTGCTCGAACTCGAAACCGGTGACAACATGGCGATCGCGCACGACGTGGGTCGGACCGACATCGAAGGATCAGCCCTGAGCCAAGAGTTGGATCCCGGCGACTGATATCCCCCACATCTGCGACGACGCCGCGGCGAGCATCGTCGGCTCGACTTCGGCGCGTGCCGCACCGACGCACCGGTGGCGGACCGGCACGGGCGGATGATCGCGACCGACACCCCGGGGCAACGCGCCCACCAAGGGCACCAGGCCTGCCGCCGACAGCCGAGCCGTAGGCCGCCCCGCCACCGACTCCGAACATCGCGCTGGATTGTGCTCGGTCGGCACCGCGGGTGGGCCGCTTCAAACTCACATCGATCCCGAACCGAGAGTGGTGGGGCCAAATTCTGGGTGGCCCCGACCGATCCCCGGTCCGAGGGGTCACACAGAACCGGCCGCCGGTCAGGTGAGTGGGGTGACGCCTTTTCCGGCTAGCGCCTCGGCGAGGCGATGCGAATCCCCTTTGGTCGCAACCAGATGCGCGTGATGCAATAAACGGTCGACGGTGGCGGTGGCGAGGGTTTTCGGCATGATCGAATCGAATCCTGAGGGGTGCAGATTCGAGGTCACCGCAACCGAACGCCGCTCGTACGCGGCATCGACAACCCGATAGAACGCTTCGGCGGCGTCTTGGCCGGCGGGCAGCATGCCGATGTCGTCGACACAGATCAGATCGCAGCCGCAGATCCTCGCGACAGTGCGGGCGACCGAGCCGTCCACTTTCGCCTTACCGATGGTGGCGGTGAGGGATTCGAGGGTGAACCAGGACACCCGCAGGTCAGCTTCGATCGCCGCGTGCGCCAACGCTTCGACGAAGTGGCTCTTCCCGGTACCGCTCGCTCCGGAGATCGCCAAGTTCTCCCTGCGGTGAATCCATTCCAGGGTCATCAACGCGTTCTGCGTCGCCTCCGGAATGGAGGACTCCTCGGGCCGCCACGACGAAAACGTCTTGCCGGTTGGGAAATTCGCGGACTTGCGGCGCATCCGCCGGGTCGCGGCGTCGCGGCCCACGACTTCCTCGTGCAACAACGCCCGCACCACCTCGGCCGGGTCCCAGCGCTGCGCTCGCGCGGTGGCGAGCACGTCCGGGGCGGCCTTGCGCAGATACGGCAGCCGCATCCGGGTGCAGATCTTGGCCAGCTCGTCGGGGATCGGCGGCGCATCGTTGCGGTTGCTGCTCATGCGCCCACCCTCCGCCAGGGGCCGGTTCCCGGTTGCGCGGAATGGGTTTCGTCGATCACCACCACATTCGACGTTCCGGTGTCGGCGTCGGTGAGGTGGTCGAGGATCGACACCAGGTCCCCGTCGTCGAACCGACCTGCGTGTGCGGCGACCGCCAGCGCCCGATCCACCCGGGCAGCGGCCAGAACGCGGGCCAGCTCGACGGCCTGGTTCATCTTGCGCCGGATCCGCGCCACCCCGGTCGCGGCGGCCTCGGTCAACCACTGGTGCGCGCCCTCACCCAACATGAGGAAGTCGATCTCGGCCTCGGTGCGCGGGCGGGGTCTCGGCATCCGCAGCACCGACCCGCCATCGGGGTGATGCGGGTAGTGCTCGTCCACAATTCGCGGGTTGCCGGGTGTGGACAGTCGGTGGCGCGCGATTTCGGCCAGCCCGCCACTGGTGCGGGCGACGATCACCAGCTCCTCCCCGGACACCCGGCACCACACCCGCCGGCCCTGGTGCCCGTCCGGGGTGGAATAGCGCACGCTGCCCCAACTGATCGTCTGATCGGTGCCGACCACGCGTTCCTCACCCAACGCGAGCAGATGCGGATTGTCCGGCAGCACATGCAATCTCGGCAGCTCCAGCGCGAGGCGTTCTGCCGGGGCCTGCCCGGTGGCGCGATGCGGGCGCGCGTTGATCCGCTCGCACCACGCCGCGCACGCGGCGTCGAGGTCGGCGAACGAGTCGTACTCGTCAAGGAGGTTGGCCTGGGTCGGCACCAGGTCCGCCTTCGCGATCTTGACCGTGTGCTCGGCACCGCCCTTCGATTCCGGGTCGAACGGCTCGCAGGTGCGCACCGCGCAGCCGTAATGCCTAGCGGCCGACACGACATCCGGGTGCCGCACCGGGACACCGGCGATCCGGTCGATCGTGACCGTGCGCGGGTTGTCCGTCAGCAGGTACGTGGGTGCGCCGCCGATTCGGCGCAGCGTCGTGTCCAGGCAGGCGATCAAAGTCGGCAACTGCTGATCCCACGCCGGCAACACCACCCGATACCGCGACCACGACAACCAGGCACAAAACAACTGGGTGCGCCGACCGCGGACCCTCGGGCCTTCGCCCCAGTCGAATTGCAGCCACATCCCCGGCTCCGGAACCCATGGCCGGTATTTCCTGCGGTGCCCGTCCCGGTACGCGGCCTTCGCCTCGGCGACCGCGCGACGGGTGGTGCGGTCGGTGCCCGAAAAGCCCATCGCCCGCAGCTTCTCGTGTACCACATCGGCGCGGATGCGGCCCTGCGAGACCTCCACCAGCTCCTCCAGCTTGGCCAAGAACGGGTCGATCATCCGTGATCGCCGCTCCCGCTCACCGACATCACGACCCGCGTCGCGCAACGCGACATACCGGGCCACGGTCTTCTCGTCAGACCCGACCAGCAGCGCCGCCGAAGCGCGCACCGGGTCAGGTCATAGGCCTCCAAGATCTCCATCACTTCCCTGGCAGACTTAGCCACGGTGTTCCTTCCGGTCAGTCGACTTGCACGGCAAACCAAGCCAACTGGTGGAAGCAACCCCTTCCGTTATTCACACCGGGCGTGTCGCAGCCCATGACCCTGTCCGCACATCCGGAACTTTCGTGTCCACCGATCGGGAGATCGCTGGTGTCCATCAGCCCGGAGCCAACCGTCCGCCCATCCGGAGTCTGACGTGTCCGCCGGCAACATCGGCTGTAGCTCAACAACTTTGGTTCCAAGAGACGCTACAATAAACTGAAGGATTGCGACGTCGATGCGAGGCATTCGGGATGATTCCAGCTCGGGAGCGCCGGACCCGGTCAAGCCGGTTCGCGGCTCTTATTTGCGCTGTGGGCATCTGATGGCCGCCAAGCGCCGCGCTTACAAGCGCGACCGGCGGGGCCGATTCGCGTCGACCGGCACCTCCCGAGCCAAGCGGATCAGCCGCAAGATAAACCGCCGCCGTCCCCGATATGTCCAAGGAAGCCTCGGTAAGACCCTGCGGGTCGGTCGCGTGGGCCCCGGGGGGAATACGCGGGTGTACACGTCGGCGCGAAATTACGCACAAAGCGTCGTGGCGAATATTTCGTCGGCGTTTCGGCCGGCCGCAGAATCGCAACGCCGTTCTCGTCGTACTAGCCCGTCATCTTCGGGCTCCCAAGCCCTCGACAGGATGACATGGCAGTGGCGGAGGGATTTGAACCCTATTCGGCTGGCCGGCGGGGAAGGTCGACGACGTCTCTAGCTGGGGAGAGCATAACGGTGATTGACGCCGATCGATTTATTTGGTCTTAACCGGCAGCTTGCGCCCAGCCTCGAACGCTGGACGTCCGCGCTCGGCTCGCGTTGTCGTAGTCCACCTCCCAGTCGGTCCACCGCTTGAGAACCTCTTCTAAGGCGACTCGCGCCTCAAGACGCGCCAATGCCGAGCCGAGGCAGAAATGTAGTCCCTGCCCGAAGCTCAAGTGGCCACCCTGTCGGTGGATGTCATAGCGGTCAGGCTCAGTGAACCTCGAGTCATCCCTGTTGGCCGACCCGTTGAGTAGCAGCATGTGGGACCCCTCAGTCACGGTGTGCCCGTATAAATCGACGTTGCGAGCCACGTAGCGTGCCTGCACCGGTGACGGCGGCTCGTAACGCAGCGTCTCCCTCCACAGCCGAGGCGATCAGGGACGGATCCGCGACGAGTTCGCTTCGCTGGTCGGGGTTTTCCACCCAGCAGTTGGCCCATGAATCCAATCAGTCGCGCGGTGGTTTCGTTGCCGGCACCGGCGATCATCGCGGTATAGGCGAGAACTTCGGTACGTTCGAGCGCGCGCACGGACCCGTCTTGTTCTTCCACCTCTGCGTTGAGCAGTTCTGTCATCAAATCATCGGAGGGATGCGCTGCTCTCCACTCGATGTATTCGGCGAACAGTGCGATCGAATCCTCAAAGATTGTCGGGCTGACGCCCCCCGCACCCTCCTGCTGTGAACGGACCGAAATGCTCGTGTCATTGCGATCGCGAATGATCTGCTGGCCTTCCTCGGGGATTCCTAGCAAATAGCCAATCGTCCGCATCGGCATGATCGCACCAAGATCGATAACAAAGTCGAACCCATCCGAGTCACGCAGCGGATCCAGTGCACGCGAGCAGAAATCACGCACCGAGGTGCTCGACGGCAAGCATACGTCGAGGGGTGAAAACCCGGGACAACAGGCGCCGGTGCAAGTCGTGCAGAGGTGGATCTTCGAACAGCAAGATTCCCGGCGGCACCTCGATGCCGCTGAACAAAATGTCAGCGGTCGTGCCACGACCCGACCGATACGTTTGCCAATCAGGGAGTGCACGCGCGACGTCGTCGTAGCGGCTCAGCGCATAGAAGTTGTACTTGGGGTTGAAATACAGCGGGGTCTCTGCCCGCATCCGTTTCCACACCGGATACGGATCATCATCGATACCAAAGTCGAACGGGTCGTAGTACAGCTCCACAGTCTGGTTACTGGTCACTGGTTCTCCTTTCTGCGTTGGCGCGAGCGTGGGTTGTAAATCATTTGGCGCGGTGCCCTAGCGGGGCTGGTTCGGTACGCCAGGCACGTTCGTCGGCCCCGCCGTCACCCAGCCGCCCAGCTTCGTAACCAGATGAGGCGCGAAAACAGCTCCGTAGAGCAGGTTTCCGATGATGACGACAGCGATGATGGACAAGATGGTCGATTGGGCACGGTTCTTCGAAACCTTGTCGGCCCACATTTCGATGACGTTTCGTCCTTCGGAGACCGTCCGGCCGAGCAGGTACGTGAAGACCATCATCTGCACGCCCATCGCCAACGCGTCATAGATCGGATACTGGTGCTTAGTCCCCTCAAACAAGCCGAGCCCGGGAATCACGTAGGCGTAATAGAAGACGCCCAGGCGCGCTCCGATGACTGCGTTGAAGAACAACGCCCAGCAGAACCCAACGACGAGGCCAACCGTGAGAAGCGTGATCGGCCTGCGCCACCGGAACCGCGTACTCAACCATCGCCCAGTGCAGCGCCGATCACGGCAGGTAGCACGAAATAGGAGATATACCCGACCGGCACCGTGACGGCAGCCCGCCCCACGTTATGTTTAACGGCCACCACGCCGGCATGCGCGGGAGAGCAGGCGGGAACTGCGCATACATCGCCCAGTCGTAGGGCGCCTCGATCCACGAGAACGAGATCGCCGAGATGCACACAAGTAAGAGTGGATGGAGGCGGCGATGGCGGATGCTCAGATACACACCGACCGCGGTAAACGCGATGCCCCCGCCCCACCCGGAGATCACGGCAGCAGTCAACAACGGTGTCAGCTCGGTGCTCACTCATCGCGGTGCTCTATGCCGCGCTTCCGCGTCGAAGTACACGACCACACCGAATATCAGAACAATCAGCCCGAACAGTGCGCCGAGCATGATCACTGCTCCCACGCCCACGCCCCCTCCGCCCAAATGTTCTCGCTGAAACTTACGACGTAACCGTTGCTCGCCAATACATCTGCGCGCCCTACCCATCCGCACGCGCGGTGGCCCGCCGCGCGGGCTGGCATCACGGTGTAGCGGGTACGAGCGCGCTGATGTCCTCGCCTTGAAGGAGTTTGACCGTCAACGTGACATCGAAGTAGTCCGTCCAGCGGGTGATCTTGCCGTCATCACCAACGATGAACGTGCCCATGACCGGAACCGCCGGCTTGGCTCCGTCGGGCGTCTGGATGTAGTCAAGCCGTTCAGTCAAGACGACCGGACCATTGCCGGCGATGTTCACAATCTCGAATGCGTAGGCATCGGGGAACATGGAGAACTGCGCGCTCATGTTCTCCACGATGGCGTCCACCCCGATCGATGCAGGCATGCCGACGTTCTGGTACACCGCATCGTCGGCGAGAAACGGCCGTAGCGCGTCGGAATCGCGCTTCTCCATCAGTGCGCAGAACTGGCGAACGATCTCGACAGGGTTGTGCATCAGGAACCTCCATTAGTCGGTTGATCTGAACGGAGTTTTAGGACTAAGTGGCTCGAACTCCAGGTGCAGCTCGGTCAGGCCCCGAAGTATGAACGTGGGTTCGTACTCGTAGCAACGTGCGTCAGCGGCTCCGTGCGACGCCTCGGAAATTCTGATGTCAGCCATCCGGTCGAGGATCCGGTTGAGAGATATCCGTCCCTCGGCACGGGCCAATGGCGCCCCGGGGCATGAGTGACTGCCGCGCCCGAAAGCCACGTGTTCGCGCAAATTGGGTCGATCAATACGGAACTCATTGGGCGCGTCGAACTTCGAGGGGTCTCGGTTGGAGGCTCCCGGCAACAGCATCATTATGGTGCCTGCAGCGATCGCGACATCGCCAATCGTCGTCGACTGGCGCGCCAGCCGGAAGTGGCTTTTGACTGGGCTTTCGATCCGTAACGTCTCCTCGAGGAACGCGGGGATGAAGGTGCGATCGTTGCGCAGCAATGTCTGGATGTCGGGGCGCTCACCGAGCACTCGCATTCCGGCGCTAAGCAGCTTGGTGGTGGTTTCCATACCAGCCGAGAACAGGAACGTCGACAGATGGACGACGTCCATGACCTCAGGTGTCGATCCGTCGGGGTATTTGGCCCGCGCCAACTCGGTCAGCACGTCCTCGCGTGGATCACGCCGCCGATCAATGATGTAGCCGGTGAATTTGTCGTCGAGCCACAGCAACGGGTTGTGCGCGGGCGAGTCGTCGTTGAGCGCACCGGCGACTTCGCTCGGTCGCCGCTAGTGTTTCCCGAAAATCTTGTGGTCATTCTCCGGAACTCCGAGCAGGTCGGCGATGACGAGCATCGAGAAGGGCCTCGCATAGGCTTCGACGAACTCGCATGCGCCCTCGGAAACGAACTCGTCGAGCTGCTGATCGGCCAGCCGCCACATGAAGTCTTCGTTCTCCTTGAGCCGCTTGGGGGTGAGTAGCCGACCCAAGAGCCCTCTTGTGCGGGTGTGATCCGGCGGGTCCTGAGTGACGATGTGTTCGCTCATCGGAATTTGGTCGCGATACTGCTCGATCAGGGCACCGATGTCGTCGCTATCAGACTCGAAGGATACACCGGCATACGGCCCCGCCACCGAAACGCACGCCGAGAACGCGGCTTCTTTGTAGACGGTGCATGCTTCCTGATGGCCGGTGACAGCCATTACGCCATAAGGAGTTTCGCGTGATCGCGGACTTCGCCGCGGAGGTACGAAATACGGATAAGGGTTCGGCATGAGTGACTGGTCCGAGAAGAAGTCGACCGACTCGAAATCACTCACAATTTCCTCCTCGTGTCGGTCACTCGCGGCGCTGCATCGGTTGCGATGACTGCGCGCAACCTAACGACCAGATGCATTGCGTGGGAGTGGACGCCGCTCGTTAACGGCGACCACGCGTCACTCGGAACCAGCTCTGGCATGCATTCGGCCCTTGTACGCGTGCGGTCGGCGGCGGCTGTCCCGATCGTGGGCGACCAGAAATTCGGCTACAGCCTTATGCACGCCTCGCTGGTAATCGAAGTTGTATGCGGCGCTGAGCCGCCCGAAAACGATGGGACCCATTAGCGTCGCCACCGCGATCATTCGATCAGCGTCGTCAGATCCGATACCTACGTCGTCGCTATCGAGGATCGCCTTCAACGGGGCGATGAACTGCTCGGCGATCTGGAAGTGAGTTGCGGGCAGCGCGCTTTCCGCGCACACCTCCGATCGCTTCATGTTCACGGCCTGGTCGATGTGCACGCCCAACGTTATCCACAACGAGACGGCCAGGCACGGCGCCTCCGCGATCGATTTAGCCTGTGCCGTCAGAACCGTGGTCAGTCGTTCGCGCAGCGATCCTTGTTCGGGTGCGACATGGAGATGCGGGAACGATGCGTTGATCGCCGCGCCGAGCAACTCACCTCCGCCTCGGAAATACCGATGCACCGTCGCGCCGGAGACTTTCGTCCTTTCGGTGATCGCATCGACTGTTACGGTCGGACCGCCGGAATTCGAACAGCGAAACTGCCGTATCGAGCACAATCGCTCGAGTAATAGCCGGTCGCGGATCGACTTTTCTGGGCAATTGAGCAACCTATCTGCTGGGAACGTCGAAGAGGACGGGCAGAGAGGTAGGCGATCGGAATACTTGCCCGCGGATATGGGGATCATTGGCGTCGGGGTCGAGGCGGAGGTTGTCGAGGCGATCGAGCAACAGGTTCACCGCGACCCGCATTTCCATGCGAGCCAAGTGCATTCCCAGGCAGACGTGTGGGCCGTGGCCCCACGAGATCGGCGTTCGCGCCTGGCGGAAGATGTCGAAACGATCGGGGTTGTCATGGCGGTTTTCGTCGCGGTTGGCGGCGCCGAGCATTGGCATCACTGAGCAACCGGCAGGGATCTGCACGCCGCCCAGTTCCGTGTCGCGCGTGCTGACCCGGGTGATTGATAGGAGTGGAGGTTCCCAGCGCACGGCCTCTTCGATTGCCTGTGGCAGAAGCGATCTGTCCGCGGCGCGCACCGCGTCGAGTTGATCGGGGTTCGACAGCAAGCCAAACAACAAATTGCCCATGACCGGTAGGTGGTCTCGACTCCGGCAGGCATCAATAAATGTAAGAAGCAGTAGATCTCTTCGTCGGAGAGTTTCTCGCCATCGATCTCGGCTTCGGCGAGCCCACTGGTCAGATCGTCGCGAGGGTGTTGGCGGCGATCGGCGAGAATCGGCATTAGATATTCACCGAGTGCCTTGGTCGCCTCGGCAGCGCGGTCTGGGTTGACGCCCACCGCCAGCAGCGATATCGACCATCGTTGGAATTGCGAATAGTCTTTTTCAGGCAAGCCCAACAGTCCGGCGATGATTTGGGCTGGATAGGGAAAGGTGAACTCGTTCACCAAATCCGCACTCCCCGGCTGGCGAACGCGTCGATGAGGGTGTTACCCACCCGGGCCACCAGGTCCGATTCCCAGTGTGCCAGCGCCTTTGGTGAGAAGGTCTTTGACCAGGGCCCGGTGCCGGCCGTGTTCGGGTTCATCCATTCCGACCATCACGTGTTTGCCGATACCGAAGAAATCCTTGATGATGATGGCCGACGAGTAGGTCTCGTTGTCGCGCAACATCTCCTGAATGTCTTCGTGGCGATGCACCATGAAGACCGGTTTGCCCTCCTCGCCGGGCATCACCGAGAAGTCCAACCGTTGCACTGGTTCGGATCTTCGGATGCGAGACAGCTCGGTGTATGGATCGCGTACGTCCCCAGCGACCGCATCGTCGAAGGATCCGAAATCGTCCAGGTCGTCGAACAACTGCATCTTGAAAACTCCTTTATCTTGCTGACAGTCAGTGGGTCACGCGACTGAAATCGCTTCGTAGAGAACCAAAACGCGGGATTCCCATCGCAACTCGTATGACTTGCTGAACAAGCCGATTCGGGAGAAACCGATTGCTGATCAGCAGCATGTGTGCATCTGGGCCGACAGCGCGACGCGTGAGGGGCGCGGTGTCGTCGAGGGCTTTGGCCAGCCCACGTGCGAATCGCTCTGGTGATCCTGCGATTCGGATGGCAAGGCGGCCTCGTCGGTCGATGTTGGTGTTGATCGGCCCGTAAGCTCCGTCGAAGTCGCGGTAGTCCTGCACTCCCGCATCGGTGAGGATGTCGGTATCGAATGTCCCTG
>CAVYZE010000018.1:0-31826 GCA_963772875.1 uncultured Actinomycetota bacterium | reverse complement strand
TGCACAGCCGGACGCCATCAGTGTCCTGCCGGCGAAATATCTCAACCGGCTGTCGGATCTGCTGTTCATCCTGTCCCGGGTGGCCAACCCGGGGGGCGATGTGCTCTGGAAACCGGGCGGCGGCGCACCGCCCGCGGGCTAACGCCAGCCGCACGGCAATCACCACCTCGCCCCCCACCGTCGACCGGGTGGACAAGTTCCCCAAGAAGACATCTGTTTTCGGCGCCTTCTCGAAAAAAATGAAGTAACAATAGCCCCGACTGTCTTGGCGCGGAACCACTTCACTCCGAAAGCATCGACGCCCCGACGAGGAGGACATCGCCGATGACCACCCCCCTGAATCTTCCGCCGCGTGCGGGCTCTCCGGCTGCTACGAACCGCAGGGACCGCACGCACTGGCTTTATCTCGCGGTCATCGCTGCCGTGGTAGCCGGTGTGATCCTCGGGTTGGCGGCGCCGTCGGCGGGTAAGCACGTCGCGGTGCTCGGCACGATGTTCGTCAGCCTGATCAAGATGATGATCACGCCGGTCATCTTCTGCACGATCGTGCTGGGCATCGGCTCGGTGCGCAAGGCCGCGACGGTCGGCAAAATCGGCGGGCTGGCCTTCTGCTACTTCCTGGCGATGTCAACGGTGGCGCTCGGGATCGGCCTGGTCGTCGGCAACCTGTTCAAGCCGGGCAGCGACCTCCATCTGCCGGCCAGCGCGACCGGAAAGGGCGCCGAGCTGGCCGGAAAGGCCCACGAATCGGGCGGAATGATGGACTTCATCCAGCACATCATCCCGAAGACGTTGTTCTCGGCTCTGACCGACGGCAACGTGCTCGAAGCGCTGTTCGTCGCGCTGCTGGTCGGCTTCGCGATCCAGGCCCTGGGCCCGGCAGGTGAGCCCATCCTGCGCAGCGTCGAGTACCTGCAGAAGCTGGTGTTCCGGGTGCTCGTCATGGTGCTCTGGCTGGCACCGATCGGCGCGTTCGGCGCGATCGCCAACGTCGTCGGCGAGACCGGCTGGAGCGCCGTCACCAACCTGCTGATGCTGATGGTCGGCTTCTATGTGACCTGCGTGGTGTTCGTGTTCGGCGTTCTCGGCCTGCTGCTGTACGCCGTGTCGGGCGTATCGATCTTCCGGCTGGTGCGTTACCTGGCACGCGAATACCTGCTGATCTTCGCGACATCGTCGTCAGAGGCGGCGCTGCCGCGACTGATCGCCAAGATGGAACACCTGGGCGTCGAAAACGCCACCGTCGGCGTCGTGGTGCCCACCGGTTACTCGTTCAACCTCGACGGCACCGCGATCTACCTGACCATGGCGTCGCTGTTCATCGCCAACGCGCTGGGGCATCCGTTGACCCTGAGCGAGCAGCTCGGGCTGCTGGTGTTCATGATCGTCGCATCCAAGGGCGCCGCCGGCGTCAGCGGCGCGGGCCTGGCGACGCTGGCCGGCGGCCTGCAGGCCCATCGCCCGGACCTACTCGACGGCGTCGGGCTAATCGTCGGGATTGACCGCTTCATGTCCGAGGCCCGTTCGGTCACCAACTTTTCCGGCAACGCCGTCGCAACCATCCTGGTGGGCACGTGGACCAAGACCATCGATCGGGTCAAGGCCGACGCGGTGCTGCGCGGTCGCGATCCGTTCGACGAGTTGGCGATGACCGATGAACACGAAGAGCCGTCCACCGTCGCGGCACTGCCCGCCGTGTCTTGACGACAGACGGGCGCCGAGGGCTAGACGCTGCGACGGCTTGCGCGCGGTGAAGGACGCGATTCCAGCCAGGACAAGAACGCGGTCAAAGCGCCCTTGTCGAGCGCAATCTCGTAACCGGATCTGCGGTCCTGTGTCGTGTCACGCAGCTCGAGCACGACGATCGCGGCGGTCATGATGTCGAACTCGTCGCCGCGCGGCGCGCGCCGGGCCACGATTTCCACACCTCGCCGGCTGAGCCGCCGGTCCGGCCACAGACGCAGACTGGACAGCCGGTAGAACGCGGCTTCTCCACCCCGGTAACGGATTACGCCGTGACGCCAGCCATGACCTCCGACCGCCGGGATATCTCGCATGATCCCCGCCGTTCCGCCCTGGCGCAGTTTCCACAACCGATAGCTCAGGGCGAGTACGGCCGCCCCTAGTACGACGACGAGCACGACCATGCCGTCCATGGGCGCGCTCATCGGCGGTTAGTCGATCGCGCCGACGGCGCGCAATCTGGCGCGTCCCCTGGCGGCGATACGGGGATCGTCGGACTCGGAATCCTCCCTGGCGGCGCTCTCGTCGATCTCCGACTCGAACTCGGCGGATTCGGCGAGAACGATGACTGACTCCTCGGTCACCGATAAAAAGCCGCCATCCACCGCGACCCGCAGGTCGTCCTCGCCTTCGCGTTCGACGCGCACCATGGCGTCGTCGACCAATTGAGCTACCAACGGGATATGGCGCGGCAGAATGCCGATCTCACCGGCGGTCGTGCGGGTGAAGAGGAACGTCGCCTCGCCCGACCAGATCTTCCGATCGACGGCAACGATCTCAACGTTCAATTCCGCCATGCCACAACACCTTTCGACTCAGCCGGACGTTAGAGCTTGGCGCCAAGGCTCTCGGCCTTCTTGGCCAGGTCGTCGAGGCCGCCGATCAAGAAGAAGGCCTGCTCGGGCACATGGTCGAAATCGCCCTTGGACAAACGGTCGAACGACTCGATGGTCTCCTTCACCGGAACTGTCGAACCCGGCTGGCCGGTGAACTGCTCGGCCGCCATCATGTTCTGCGAGAGGAACCGCTCGATGCGGCGGGCCCGGTTGACCAATTGCTTGTCCTCTTCGGACAGCTCGTCGATGCCGAGGATGGCGATGATGTCCTGAAGGTCCTTGTACCGCTGCAGGATTCGGATGACTTCCTGCGCCACGCGGTAGTGCTCCTCACCGACCACGGTCGGGTCGAGGATGGTGGAGCTCGACGCCAGCGGGTCCACGGCGGGGAAGATGCCCTTGGAGAATACCGAGCGGGACAGCTCCGTGGTGGCGTCCAGGTGCGCGAACGTCGTCGCCGGCGCCGGGTCGGTGTAGTCGTCGGCGGGCACGTAGACCGCTTGCATCGACGTAATCGACCGACCCCGCGTTGAGGTGATGCGCTCCTGCAGCTGCCCCATCTCGTCGGCGAGTGTGGGCTGGTAACCCACCGCCGACGGCATGCGACCGAGCAGGGTCGACACCTCCGATCCGGCTTGGGTGAACCGGAAGATGTTGTCGATGAACAACAGCACGTCCTGCCCCGCCTCGTCGCGGAACCACTCCGCCATCGTCAGCGCGGACAGCCCCACTCGCATACGCGTGCCGGGCGGCTCATCCATCTGGCCGAATACCAACGCGGTGTCCTTGAGCACGTCGGCTTCCTTAAGCTCGACCCAGAGGTCGTTGCCCTCGCGGGTGCGCTCCCCCACGCCGGCGAACACCGAAGTACCACCGAAGTTACGGGCGATGCGGTTGATCATCTCCTGGATCAGCACCGTCTTGCCCACGCCGGCGCCTCCGAACAGTGCGATCTTGCCGCCACGCACGTACGGAGTCAGCAGGTCTACGACCTTGAGGCCGGTCTCGAGCATCTCGGTGCGAGGCTCCAGCTCTTCGAAGGGCGGCGGCTTGCGGTGAATCGACCAGTGGTCGAAGTCTTCTCCGTATCCCGGCTTGTCCAGGCAATGCCCGAGCGCGTCAAAGACGTGGCCCTTGACGTCCTCGCCAACCGGCACCGAGATCGGGCCACCGGTGTCGGTGACCGCGACCCCGCGCACCAGGCCGTCGGTGGGCTGCATCGAGATCGTGCGCACCAAGTTGTCGCCGAGATGGTTCGCTACCTCCAACGTGAGGGTTTTCGCGAGCTCCTCGAAGGTGACCTCGGCGTGCAGCGCGTTGAACAGCTCCGGGACGGAACCGCGCGGGAACTCGACGTCGACAACGGGGCCGGTGACGCGTACCACGCGTCCGCTGGTGTCGGTGGCTGTCGACTTGTCGGTCTTTTCGTCAGTGGCAGTCATATTTTCTTCGCTTCCTCTGGTGCTACCTAGCGGGCGCCGGCGAGCGCATTTGCGCCACCGACGATTTCGCTGATCTCCTGGGTGATCTGGGCCTGCCGCTCGCGGTTTGCTTCCAGCGTCAGGGCCTTGATGAGGTCGTCGGCGTTGTCGGTGGCCGACTTCATCGCCCGCTGCCGCGACGCCAGCTCCGAAGCCGCGGATTCGAGCATTGCCGCATACACGCGGGTGGTCAGGTACCGCGGCAGCAACGCCTCGAAAAGCGTTGTTGGATCGGGCTCGAACGAATACAGGGTGCGCGGCTCGTCGTCGTCGGCCTCGACGTATTCCACCACCATCGGAGCCATCCGGCGAGCCTCCGTCGACTGCGAGAGCATCGACCTGAACTCCGTATACACGATGTGCAGCTCGTCAACGCCCTCGTCGTTGTCCGACTGCTCGCTGTTCTCACCGCTGCCGGTCATGAACGCATCGACCAGGGTCGAGCCGATCTCGGCGGCATCGTCATAACGAGGCTGCTCGGAGAAGCCGGTCCACGACTCGGCGATGTCCCAATTCCGGAAAGTGTAGTAATTCAACGCTTTACGGCCCACCGTGTACAGAACCGGCTCCTTGCCTTCCTCCCGGAGCAGGGAAAACAGTTCTTCGGAGCGACGGAAGACGCTGGAGTTGTAGGCGCCACACAGACCACGGTCGGACGACACCACCAGCACACCGGCCCGCTTCGGCTCGGCACGCTCGACGAGCAACGGATGGTCCAGAGCGGCCTCGCTGGCCAGCGTCGTGAGCATCCGAGTGATCTCGGTCGCGTACGGACGGGCGGACTGAAGGCGCGCTTGTGCCTTGGCGATACGCGACGTCGCGATCAGCTCCTGAGCCTTGGTGATCTTCTTGATCGAGCCGGCGGAGCGGATCCGGCCACGCAATTCGCGAAGTGTGGCAGCCATTGTGTGTTACTTCTTCTTCTCCGATGGGTTCTTCTTCTCGGAACTGTTCCTGTCGGACCCGTCTTTCTTGTCCGACCCGCTCTTCTTCTCCGACCCGTCCCTCTTGTCCCCCGACTTTTTGACCTTGACCGATTCCTTCTGTTCATTTTCAAGGGCATCCGCGTGCTCGTCAGGTACCACCGATCCACCACCGGTGGCCGCGAAGCCCTTCTTGAAGTTGTTGATGACTTTGGCGAGCTCATCGGCGGTCTCGTCGGAGAGCTTCTGGCTATCGCGGATCTCGGCCAAGATCTTGTCTTCGGAGGCACGCATGTGGTCCAGCAGTTCGGTTTCGAACCGCCTGACATCCTCCACCGGCACCGAGTCCAGGTGGCCCCCGGTGCCCAGGAAGATCGAAACCACTTGCTCTTCAACGGGCATGGGCTGGGCTTGCGGCTGCTTGAGCAGCTCGACCAGCCGCGCACCGCGGTCCAGCTGCGCCTTTGATGTGGCGTCCAGATCAGAGGCGAAAGCGGCGAAGGCTTCCAGTTCCCGGTACTGCGAGAGGTCCAGACGGAGACTTCCTGCCACCTCTTTCATTGCCTTGATCTGTGCTGCACCACCGACGCGGGACACCGAGACACCGACGTTGATGGCCGGCCGGACACCCTGGTTGAACAGGTCGGACTCCAGGAAGCACTGCCCGTCGGTGATCGAGATGACGTTGGTCGGGATGTAGGCCGAGATGTCGTTGGCCTTGGTCTCGATGATCGGCAGACCGGTCAGCGAGCCGCCACCGAGCTCGTCCGAAAGCTTCGCGCAGCGCTCCAGGAGGCGCGAGTGCAGGTAGAACACGTCACCCGGATAGGCTTCGCGGCCGGGCGGGCGGCGCAGCAGCAGGGAGATCGCGCGGTACGCCTCGGCCTGCTTGGTCAGGTCGTCGAACACGATGAGCACATGCTTACCGTCGTACATCCAATGCTGAGCGATCGCCGAACCCGTATACGGTGCAAGCCATTTGAAGCCGGCCGAATCCGACGCCGGCGCCGCGACGATGGTGGTGTAGTCCATCGCCCCGCCTTCCTCAAGCGTGCGGCGGACGGAAGCGATCGTGGTGCCCTTCTGCCCGATGGCCACGTACACGCAGCGCACCTGCTTGCGTTCGTCTTCCGTCTCCCAGTTCTTGCGCTGGTTGAGGATCGTGTCCACGCAGACAGCGGTCTTGCCGGTCTTGCGGTCGCCGATGATCAGCTGGCGCTGGCCACGGCCGATTGGGGTCATCGCGTCGATGGCCTTGATCCCGGTCTGCAGGGGCTCTTTCACGCCTTGCCGGTTGACCACCGACGGTGCCTGGATCTCCAGCGAGCGCCGCGTCTCAGGTTCGATGTCTCCTTGCCCGTCGATGGGCTGGCCGAGCGGGTTGACCACTCGGCCCAAAAACTGGTCGCCGACCGGTACCGACAGAACTTCGCCGGTGCGCTTGACCTGTTGGCCTTCTTCGATCTTCTCGAAATCGCCCAGGATGACCACGCCGACGCTGTGTTCGTCGAGGTTGAGTGCGACGCCAAGGACGCCGCCCGGGAACTCGAGCAACTCCTGGGTCATCACGGACGGCAAGCCTTCGACGTGCGCGATGCCGTCCCCGGCGTCGATGACGGTGCCGACCTCTTCACGGGAGGTGTCGGAGGTGAAAGAGCTTACGTATTCTTCGATCGCGCTCTGAATGTCATCAGCGGAGATTGTCAACTCGGCCATGGCTTTTCGTCTTCCTACTTGATTTCCGTCGTTCGCGTGGGTCGGTGCTGGATCGGTGATGGCTAGTTCATGTGTTCACTCAGGCAACTGAGCTTTGGCCGCGGCCAGACGAGACGCAAGCGTCCCATCGATCACCTCGTCAGCCACAGCGATCAGCAGCCCACCCAGGAGTTCGCTATCGATCTGCAGGTGGACTGTCACCGGATGACCGTAGATGCGGCTGAGCACTTCGGTGAGACGAGTGCGCTGGGCATCGCTGAGCTCGGCTGCCGCGCTGACTTCCGCGATGACTTCGCCGCGGCGCGCCACCGCGACTTCTGCCAAGAACTTCATGGCCTCCTCGGCCGGCTCACCTCGCAGCAGCTCGATCGTCTGGGTCAGCAGTGACATCGTGATCGCATTGACCTGACCGCTGGCGCTCTTAAGCACGTGGCGCAGCAAACCCACTCGCCCCTCAGTCGGAACTGCGTAGTCGCCTAAGAGGATGGCAAGCCGCGGCTGCGCGTCGAGAACGCGGGAAAACCGGAACAATTGGTCTTCGACGTCGTCGACTCGGTCCTCACGTTCGGCGACTTCCAGCAACGCTTGCCGGGACACGTCTTCGAGGGCATCGACCAGATCGGAGTTGGCCGACCACCGCTCCGAGACGGCTAACCGCAAAACGTCGAGGGTCGCGTCGCTGACTTTGCCGGATACCAGCCGCTCGATCAACTGGACCCTGGGGGCCGCGTCTTCGGCGGGCAAGGTGAGATACCGGGTGACGACGAGTTCGCGGTCCAGCATTGCGGCTACCGACACCAGCTCGCTGGAGAGGGTGGAAAGCCCCTTGTTGTCGAGGTCCTTGGCTAGGGTGCCGAACCGGTCCGAGAGGCTGACCAGTGCCTGCCGACTGGACGAGCGCATCTTGGCCAGTAGCGGATACTGGACGTCGGCCGCCGCAGGCGCCATGGCATCGAGCTCGTCCAGGAAGCGATCGACGGTGGCCGACTGCTGCCCCGCGTCGGCGACGTAGTTGCGCACCAATTCCTCTGCCTGGCGCACAGATTCGTGCCCGAGCTCCAGCCGAAGCTGACGGGTCAGCTGTGCCCGCAGCAGCTCGACCTGGCGGGCACCCTGTCCTTTGATGCGCTCGGCGTCGATCTCGGCCTGCGCCTGTAATTGCTCGGTGATTCGTTCTACGTCGGCCTTAGCCTCGTCGACGACTCGTTTCGCCTCCGACTTGGCGGCTTCCACCGCCTTGCTGTGGGCCGTGGTCGACTCGGTCAACCGATCGGCGGCGGCAGCTGAATCTTCCAACTGTTGGCGCACCGAGTTCTGCCGAGCTGTCATCAAGTTGCGGACCGGCGGCACCACGTACCGCACCACCAGAAATACGATGAACGCGAACCCGATCAGCTGCCCGATAAACGTCGACATTGGTGACTACCTCGTTGCGGCCGAGGTAGTTACGTCGACACCCAGGATTCGACTGGCCAGGGTCGCGGACATGGTTCCGACGTTGGCGCGCAAATCCAATTCCACTGAATCCCTCTCCCGCTTCAATTGCTCGGCGGCCAACTGCAACGTCGACATCACGTCCTGCTCGGCACGGGCGCGCGCGTCTTCGACGACCTTACGGCCTTCCGCCCGGGCGTTGTCGCGGAACGACGATGCCTGGACTCGGGCTTCCTTCATGGCTTCTTCGTAATCGGCCTGCGCGGCTTCGAACTGCTCGGCCGACTTCTTGTTGTCGGCAACGGTCTTGGCGACCATGGCATCGCGTTCCCGCAACACCTTGAGGATCGGCGGCACAACGAAACCGCCGATAACGCCGAGCACAATAAGGAAGATGGCCAGCACGAAGAAAAAGGTGCCGTTGGGAACCAGGAAGTTGCTGGTCTTGCCTCCCTCTGCGGCCTGGCCGGCGGCCAGGAGCATAGGGGTCGCGTCACCCATCACAGCGAATTACGTGACTGGGGTCGCGAAGACGAACAACGCCATAAACGCCAGGTTGATGAAGTAGGCCGCCTCAACCAGACCAACGGTGATGAAGAACGGCGTGAACAAGCGGCCCTGCGCCTCTGGCTGCCGGGCGATACCCGCAACCAGCGCGTTGCCCGCTATACCGTCACCGATACCGGCGCCGATCGCGCCGCCGCCCATAATGATTCCACCACCGATGAGAGCACCGGCAGCGATAGTGGGGTCCATTCTTTATCCTCCTTTATCTGGTAGCGGTCTACCAGGCTTCTGTAATGGTGCGTGGGTCGAGCGAGTTCATAACGGTGCTAAGCATGTTCGTCTTCGAGCTCCATCGCTTGGCTGAAATACAAGATGGTCAGGATGGAGAAGATGAACGCCTGGATCGCGCCAACGAACAAGTCGAAGGACTTCCAGATCGCGTTGGGTGCCCACATGATGTACGGCGGGAAGAGCGCGATCAGCGCCACCAGGATGCCGCCGGCGAAGATGTTGCCGAAAAGTCGGAGCGACAACGAGATCGGCTTGGCGATTTCTTCGACCACGTTGATCGGCGCCAGTAAGGCGACGTGCCCCTTGAGCACCGCGAGCGGGTGTCCGACGATGCCGCGGCGCCAGATCCCGGCGACGTGGTAACAGACGAACACGAAAAGAGCCAGCGCCAGCACGTAATTGATGTCCGCCGCCGGCGATTTGAGAAGCTCGGTGGTGTGCCCACTTGCATCGGTGTATTGCAGCGGGAGCACCGCCAACCAGTTGCAGGTCAGGATGAAGACAAAGATCGTGACCGCCAGCGGCAGCACGAACGGGGCGATCCGCATGCCGATGGCAGCCTCGATCTGGCTGCGCATCTGTATCGTGATCGCTTCCCAGAACAGTTGGACTCCACCGGGCACGCCCGTCGACGTGACCTTGGCGCGCAGGAAGAAGGCCAGCGCGATCACGATCGGCCGCCGCGATCGCCGTCGACAGCACCGTGTCGGTGTTGACGGTCAACCCTAGCCACGTGGCGGTATGGTGCTCGCCGACCTCGATCTGGGATTCGGCCAACAGGGTCGTCTCAGTCATCGCTGGTGCTCCTTTCTTCCGTCCCGTCCGAGCCCGCGAGTACGCCGCTGTCCGAGCCCGCCGGTTGGCCGGACGCCGCCGGCGCCCCGGTGCGCAGTTTCTTCCAGACCGGCAGAGCGGTCGATAAGACCAGGAGGACCTGGAAAAGCGCCAGGCCGAATACCACGCCCAGTCCGGCGGGACGGAAAACATAGGCGATGATCAGCCCGATGATGGTGATGATCGCCAGCCGCGACGCCGAATTGAGTGCCATCGAGCTTTTCAGGGGACGGTCTTTCGCGGTGATCGACTCGACCGAACGACGCACCAAAAGGGCGTTGAGCAAACCCAGTAGCAACCCGACACCAAAGAACACCCCAAGCATGAGACGACCAGACAATCCGGCGGCCAGCATGGCCATCCCGGTCAGCGCAACGCTGATGACAAAGAGGCGGACGGGTCGGAAAGCAACAGAGGGAAACACCAACGGCGCGTCTTGCGCTGGTGTCGTCACTGCAGCACCTCAATCCCGGGTTGGTGAAGCGGGAACGCCCCGACCCACTGATCGGTGGCCCGCCGAGCGTATCGCAGTCGTCGCGCTGGAATCACCCAAGGGGTCGCTCCCTTTGTCGGTCGTGAATCGGCGCGATCGGAGAAGCGTCCGATCGGCCGGCTGGCCGGCAACCCGCGAGGTTTTTTTCGGGGCTCTACCTGCACCGTACCATATGGAAGAGGCCACTACTACTGCTTGTCGTAGCCCTCGTCGTCGAAGTCGTCGCGGCGCCGCAGCAGCGGGATTGCCGTCGCGACGCCGGCGACCACAATGGCCCCCAGCATCACCGCGCCGGTGTCGCGGGGGTTGAAAAAGATCGTGCTTGCGGCCCCCAACGCGACGATGCCGACCCACAAATAGATGAGCAGCACCACGCGGCGATGCGAATGACCGATCTGCAGCAGCCGGTGGTGCAGGTGCATCTTGTCGGGGCTGAACGCGCTGCGGCCCGCGCGGGTGCGGCGCACGATCGCCAGCAGCAGGTCGAGCATCGGCACGAACATGACCGCCACCACCAGCAGGAAGGGTGACAGCAGAGCAAACACATCGCGAACGCCGTAGGCATTCTGCGAGACGGGGCCGGCGGCCGTGGTCAACGCGGCAGCGAGCATCAAGCCGATCAGCATCGACCCGGAGTCGCCCATGAAGATCTTGGCCCGGTGAAAGTTGTGCGGCAAAAAGCCCAGGCACGCCCCCGCCAGCACCACCGAGATCACGGCGGGCGGATAGAACAGTACGTCGCCGCCGTGGTCGCGGAGCAGGCCGACCGAGAATACGCAGATCGCCATCGCGGTGATGAGTCCCAGCCCGGCGGCCAGGCCGTCGAGTCCGTCGACGAAGTTCATCGCGTTGACGAACGAGACCGTCAGCGCCAGCGTCAGCAGGATCGACGAGGCCTGGTCCAGCACGATGGTCCCCACGCCGCCGATCGGGATGTACAGCACGCTCCAGGCCACACCCATCGTGACGAGCACACTGGCCGCGGTGATCTGACCGGCGAACTTCGTCAGAGCGTCCAGGCCCCAGCGGTCGTCGATGAGCCCGATACCCATGATCACTGCCCCCGACACCAGGACCGCGGGCATGCCGGTGGAGTAGACGAACCCGCGGGTGAGCGCGGGAAGCTGGGATGCCAGAAAGACGGCCGAGACGACGCCGACAAACATCGCCAGCCCGCCCATGCGTGGTGTTGGCGTCACGTGCACGTCGCGTTCCCGCGGATAGGCGACCGCCCCCAACCGGGTGGCCAGCACCCGCACCGGTCCGGTCACGAAGTAGGTGATGATCGCTGCGGTCAGTCCGACCAGCGCAAGCTCGCGCAGCGGGACACCGGCGCCGCGATCAGACAACGCGAGCAAACCACCGGCGAGGGTTGCTACGTCGCTAGACACCACGAGACCGTACTGCACCAACCTGAGTCCCAAATACTCACGCCGCCACCCGTTCGGCGCCTAGGCGATCAAACATCCGGGGCCCAACCCGAGCACTTCCGCGATCCGCTCGACGCCCACCGGACCCGCCCGCAGAATGCGTGGGGCCGGTTCCGGTCAGGTCGACGATCGTGGAGGCGGCCTGTTGCTGAGCCGGACCCGCGTCGAGATAGACGTCGACGAGGTCGCCGAGTTGGCTCGCGCGCCCCGGCGGCGTCGACCGCGGGCGTCCGGCCGGAGACGTTGGCGCTGGATACGGCCATGGGGCCCACCTCGCGCAGCAACTCGATGGCAACCGGGTGCAACGGCATCCGCAGCATCACGGTGCCGCGGGCATCGCCGAGATCCCATTGCAGCGACGGCGCCTGGGCCACCACCAGGCTCAGCGCGCCCGGCCAGAACGCACGGATCAGCTCGCGGGCCCCGTCGGGCATCGTGTACACCAGGCCTTCGATGGTGTGCCAGGAGCCGACCAGCACGCCCACCGGCATGTCTCGACCCCGTCCCTTCGCCGACAACAGCGCGGCCACCGCGGCGCCGTTGAAGGCGTCGGCGCCGATGCCGTACACGGTGTCCGTGGGCATCACGACCAGTCGCCCGCCCTTGACCGCCCCTACCGCCGAGGCGATACCGAGCGAACGCTGGGCCGGATCGGCGCAGTCGAACACCGCGGTCATCTGCGCCGCTCTGCATCGTCGCCGGCGCGGGTCATTGGCGCCTCCTGGAGGCCGTCACGAACCTTGGCCGGCCGGCTAGATCTTGCCGGGCCTGGACGTCTTCGAAAAGCCCTGTGCTATAGACCAATTCGACGGTCTGCGACGATGTGGTGTCATCATGTTCGACGGCGAACAGGCCACCCGGGCGAAGCCAGCGCCCGGCGAGGCGGACAACGGGGGCGATCACGGCCATGCCGTCCGATCCGCCAAACACCGCATGATGCGGATCATGTTGGGCCACTTCGGGTTCCAGCACGGTATCGTCGGGAACATAGGGTGGGTTGGCCACCACCAGGTCGACCCCTGCATCCAGTTCGGGAAGCAGATCCGGCTCGAGTGACATCGGCACGCACGAGTTCGACCGCGGTGCCTTTGGCGTTGCGGCGCGCGTAATCCAGCGCCGCATCGCAGTCATCGATGCCGATCACCCGGGCCTCCAGTCCAGGTTGGCCCACTGGCCGGCCAGCGCCACCGCCAATGCGCCGGAGCCGGTGCACAAATCGACGATCACGGGCCGCGTCGCGAGTGGTTGTGCGGTGGCCCAGGCCAAGATGGCCTCGGTCTCCGGACGCGGTATGAACACGCCGGGGCCAACGTGCAGCGTCACCGGCCCGAACGCCGCCGTTCCGGTGAGGTGCTGCAGCGGCACCCGGCGCGAGCGCTCGGCGACGACGTCGCGGTAACGCCCGAAGAACTCCTCACCCGGCGACTCGAGCAGGCTCAGCCGGCCGCGGTCGGTGCCCGCCAGGTGAGCGGCCAACTGCTCGGCATCGCAACGCGCGGAATCGATTCCCGCATCGGCGAGTAGCGCCGACGCGGAGTCGATCGTGCGCCGCAGCCGAGTCGTCATGCCTGCTGCAGCCTCGATTGCTTGTCGGCGGCGCTCAGCGCGTCGAAAAGCGCATCCAGGTCACCATCGAGAACCTGATCGAGATTGTGTGCCTTGAAACCGATTCGGTGGTCGGTGATCCGGTTCTCCGGGAAGTTGTAGGTGCGGATGCGTTCGCTGCGATCCACCGTGCGAATCTGACTGGCCCGATCCGCCGACGCGTCGGCCAGCGCCTGTTCCTCTGCAATCACCTGCAGGCGAGCGGCCAGCACCTGCAACGCACGGGTCTTGTTCTGCAGCTGCGATCGTTCGTTTTGACAGGTCACGACGATCCCGGTGGGCAGATGCGTGATCCGCACCGCGGAGTCGGTGGTGTTGACGCCCTGCCCGCCCTTACCCGACGAGCGGTAGACGTCGATGCGCAGATCCGATTCGTCGATCTGCACCTCGCCGACTTCCTCGGGCTCGGGATAGACCAGCACGCCCGCCGCCGAAGTGTGAACGCGGCCTTGGGATTCCGTCACCGGTACCCGTTGTACCCGGTGCACCCCGCCTTCGAACTTCATCCGCGACCACACTCCGTCGGCGCTGTCGCCCTTACTGCCGATAGCCAGCGTCGCGTCCTTGTAGCCACCCAGATCGGATATCGTCTCGCCCAGTACCGTCACCGTCCAGCCGTGCCGCTCGGCATATCGGATGTACATCCTGGCCAAATCGGCGGCGAACAGAGCCGATTCTTCGCCCCCCTCACCGGATTTGACTTCGAGCACGATGTCGTCGGCGTCATGCGGGTCGCGGGGTGCCAGCATGTCGGTGAGCTGGGTGTCCAGTTCGGCTACCCGTGATTCCAGTGCGGTGACTTCTTCGGCGAAAGACTCGTCGTCGACGGCCAGTTCACGTGCCGTCTCGAGGTCGTCGCGCGCCGACGTCAGCTTGCGGTGTGTGGCGACGATCGGGGCCAACCGGGCGAAGCGGCGTCCGGCTTTGCGCGCCTCGTCGGGATTGCTGTGCAATTCGGGATCCGAGAGCCGCTGCTCGAGCTCGGCGTGTTCGGCGAGCATCACGTCAATCGTCTGTACCGGCTGGGTCATGTCACACCTCCTTCCGCAAGCTCATGTGCCGCAAACGCGAACCGACGCCCGGCCTGTGCGGATTCGCGCACAGTTCGGGCGTCGGTAAGGCAGCTATTTATCGGCAGCGGCCGCGTCAGCCCCGGCCTTCCGCTTACCGTAACGCTTTTCGAAGCGGGCTACCCGGCCGCCGCTGTCGAGGATCTTCTGCTTGCCGGTGTAGAAGGGGTGGCACTGCGAGCAAACCTCGACGACGATGCGACCGCCCTCCTTGGTGCTGCGCGTCTGGAAGGTGTTGCCACATCCGCAGAGGACCGTGGTCTCCTCGTAGGCGGGATGGATGTCCGATTTCATGCTGTCCTTTTCCGATCGTGTGTCGTCCTGCCCCCGCATTGAATTCGGGCGGTTGGCGCGCGCTTGCGAACCTGAGGCGGTTCTCGGCTAGTCGAGCATCGATTATGCCAGGTCAACCGCCTTCTGCCCAAACAACCAGATGCGCCCGCGCATTCCCGGCGACTAGCGGGGGTCGACGGACGTGTAAACCTCACCGTGCCCGCTGCGCGTCCAGAGCACACCGCTGCCGGGCGCCGTGCCGGCAGCGGTCAGCTCCCGCTTGAGGATCTTGTTGGTCGCCGTGGTCGGCAGCCGGTCGGTCAGCCAGACACGCCGGGGCCACGCCTTGGGCGATAGGTCGGGCTGGTCGGCCAGGAACTGGCCGAACTCCTCGGGCGTCAGGTCGGCGTTGTCGGCCAAGACGATCGCCGCCATCACCTGGTCACCGACGATTTCGTCGGGTACCGCGTACACCGCGACCTGGCTAATGGGCGCCAGCCTTTGCAAGATCCGCTCGATGGGCGCCGTGGTCATGTTCTCTCCGTCGACGCGCAGCCAGTCACCGCTGCGTCCCGCGAAGTAGATCCACCCGTCGCCGTCCCGATAGGCCAGGTCGCCCGACCAGAACATGCCGTGCCGAAGGCGGGTATCGGTGGCTTGGGCGTCGTTGTAGTAGCCGGCGAACAACCCCGCGCCCGTGGTGTTGACCAGCTCCCCTATCGCTTCCGCGGCGTTGGTCAAGGCACCGTTCGCATCGAAGGTGGCCACCGGGCACTCGGCGAGCGTGTCAGGGTTGTAGATCGCGACGCCGGGAAAGCCCCGCCCGAGCGACCCGGACGGGCAGCCGTCTTCTCGGGTGATGATGATCGCGCCCTCGGTGGACCCGAAACCGTCCCACACCGTGCAGTCGAAACGACGACTGAACTCGGCGATATCGCGATCGCTCGCCTCGTTGCCGAACGCCACCCGCAGCGGGTTGTCGCGGTCATCGGGTTGCTCGGGCGTGGCCAGGACGTAGGCAAGTGGCTTCCCGACGTAGTTCATGAACGTGGCCCCGTACCGGCGCAGATCGGGGACCAGCCGAGATGCCGAGAACGCCGCGGGGACCATGGCCGCACCGGCGCCGACGGCCACGCTCCATCCGGCCAGCAGCGCGTTGGAGTGAAAAAGCGGCATCGACATGTAGCAGACGTCGGAGGAGTCGACGTCGAACCGCGCCATCAGCGTCGTGCCGGCAAACAGCACGGTCAGGTGCGTCACCTGCACCGCCTTCGGCTCCCCGCTGGTCCCGGAGGTGAAGATCATCATGAAGGTGTCGGCGGGCGCGACCTCGCGATATGGCGCCAGTGTGGTGGCGCTGCCGAGCAGGTCCGACCACGATTCGCCGGACACATCGAACACCTGAACACCGGGCAGCTCGAGACCGTCCAGCAACCCTTTGTGCGCTGGATCGGTGAGCAGGATCTGGCAGTCGGCGTGCAAGATATCCCTGGCCAGTGCGGCGCCGCGGCGGGTGTCGTTGATCCCGCACAGCACGTATCCGCCCAGCGCCGCCGACGCCATGGCCGTGAGCATCTCGGGGGTGTTGCCCAGCAACGTGCCGACATGCAGCGGGCGGGCGGGATCGGCGACCCGAATCACGGCGGCGGCGCTGGCCGCCGCCCCGGCAAGGTGTTCACGCCAGGTCCAGACCCGGTCGTCGTACTTCAGCGCCGGCGTGTCCTGGTATAGCCGCCCACGAAGGAGCTGCTGCAGCGTCTCCGCCACAGCCCGGAAGGCTAGTCGTTGTCCATGTTCCCAGGTGTCGTCTTGGACACCTGCACCAGGAATTCGTAATTGGTCTTGGTCTTGCGCAGCTGAGACATCAGCAGGTCGATGGCCTGGTGTGAGTCCAGACCCGACAGCACGCGGCGCAGCTTGTGCACGATGCCGAACTCGTCGGGAGACAGCAGCAACTCGTCTTTCCGGGTGCCGGACGGGTTGACGTCGACCGCAGGGAAGACCCGGCGCTCGGAGATCTTGCGGTCCAGCTTGAGCTCGGCGTTACCGGTGCCCTTGAACTCCTCGAAGATGACGGTGTCACCGGTGGAGCCGGTCTCGACCATCGCGGTGGCGATGATGGTCAGCGACCCGCCTTCCTCAATATTGCGGGCGGCACCCAGGAAACGCTTGGGCGGGTACAGCGCGGTGGAGTCGACACCACCAGAAAGGATGCGACCCGATGCGGGAGACGCGTTGTTGTACGCGCGTCCCAGGCGGGTGATCGAGTCGAGCAGCACCACGACGTCCTTGCCCTGCTCGACGAGCCGCTTGGCGCGCTCGATGGCCAGCTCGGCGACCGCCGTGTGGTCCGTCGGCGGCCGGTCGAACGTCGAGGCGATGACCTCGCCCTTGACCGAACGCGTCATGTCGGTGACCTCCTCGGGCCGCTCGTCGACGAGCACGACCATGAGGTGGCATTCCGGATTGTTCTTGGTGATCGCGTTGGCGATGTCCTGCAGGATCGTCGTCTTACCCGCCTTGGGCGGCGACACGATCAGCGCCCGCTGGCCCTTACCGATCGGCATGATGAGGTCGATGATCCGCGTGGTCAGCCGGTCGGGCGTGGTTTCCAGACGAAGCCGCTGGTTCGGGTACAGCGGCGTCAGCTTGCTGAAATCGGGACGCTTCTTGGCGTCTTCGACCGATCCACCGTTGATGCTGTCCAAGCGCACCAGCGGGTTGAACTTCTGGCGCTGGTTGGGCTGTTCGCCCTCCTTGGGCACCCGAACCGCGCCGGTCACCGCGTCCCCGCGGCGCAGGCCGTTCTTGCGCACCATGTTCATCGACACGTAGACGTCGTGCGGACCGGCGAGATAACCGGAAGTGCGCACGAACGCGTAATTGTCGAGAACGTCAAGGATTCCGGCTACCGGCTGGACGACGTCGTCCTCACGCAGTTCGGTGTCGCCGCCGCCGCCGCCCTCGCCGGACCGTTCGCCGCGGCGCCTGCGGTCGCGGAACCGGCGTCCGCGCCGGCCCTGACGCCCGTCGCCGTCATCGTCTTGCTGATTTGAGCCGCGACCCTGCTGACCGCCGCCGCCTTGTTGATCGCCGCTCTGGTCGCTACCGGCGTCCGGTCCGCGCTCGTCCGTCTTGGTGTCCCGTTGGGAGCGCTGGCGGTTGTCGGGCTCGGCGGTGGCCTCCGGGCTGTCGGAGCCATCGCGAACTTCGTCGTCGGTGCGGGTGGCTGATGCCGCTTCGCGGGAAGCGCCGCGTCGTTCCCGGCGGGGCGCCTCGGTGGTGGAATCGTCCTGTTCCCCTTGGGGGGCCGGCGCTTCGGCGCTGGCCGTGTCGGATTTACCGCTGTCTTCAGGTGACGGGCCACCACCAGCCGAAGTGCCGTTGGCCTTGCCCCTGCTTTCCTGAATCGCGGCGATGAGTTCGTTCTTACGCATGCCTGACGTCCCCTTGACGCCGGCTTGATTTGCCAGCGCCCGCAGCTCGGGCAGCACCATGGTGGACAGGGAGCCGGCCGCGGCATTGGTTTGGACGTCGGGTGTGTCTGAGGTCACGGAGTCCGACAGCCGATTGCCGTCGGTGCTTTCGCCAGCCGTGATGAGGTCCGTATCAGTCACGGATTTCCTTTCTTCCCCGCTGATCACATCATCGGGGGTTCGTTGCGCGTTCAGCTCAAATTGCCGAAGTGCGCCCAATCATCGACTCTGCAACGGTGGTCGCCTCGGTCGCCACTATCGGCGGAGGAAACGGCGAACCTCGTCCACGAGAAGAATTGGTAGTTGTCCTAGCGTCAAGGCAGTATGGATGCAGATGCAGATGCTGCAATTGCTGGACGCCCCGAGGATAGCCCGCATCGTTGTCGGAAGCAAGCAAACGCGTCGCCCACGCGGTGGATTAGCCGGCGACCGGGACGCCCGGACTCCAGCGAACTGCTTCGCCAGCGGTCATCTCGGTGAGGGTAAACCCGTTTGCCTGGCCGTACTCCGCCGCTTCCCGGGGTAACTCCGGCTCGGTGGTCAGTGCGATCAGCGATGGACCGGCCCCAGAAAGCGTTGCCGAAACGTTATGACGCCGAAACAGTCGCAGATATTCCGCCGAGGCGGGCATCGCCGGTGCGCGTTGCGGTTGGTGAAGCTTGTCTTCGGTGGCCGCCATCAGCAAATCCGGCCGTTGGGTCAGCGCCACCACCAGCAGCGCGGCACGGCTGACGTTGAACCTCGCGTCAGCGTGGCTGACCTGGGCGGGCAGCAAACCCCGGGTCTCCGCGGTCAACGAGCGCTCCTCGGGGATCGCGCAAAACAGCCGGATATCGGGATGCAGCCGCAGCGGCACCGCCAGGTAGTTGGGTCGCTCGCCGCTGCGGTCTATCCACGAAACCACCGCCCCACCCAACACCGCGGCCGCGGCGTTGTCGGGATGCCCCTCGAACTCCGAGGACAACTGGATCAGCTGAGCTTCGCTCAGCGGAGTCGAATCCGTCTGTGCGACAAGACCATTTGCCGCGGCGAGGCCGCCGACCACTGCCGCCGCCGAGGAGCCGAGACCACGGGAATGCGGGATGGCGTTGCGGCAGCGCACCACCAGGCCCGCCGCGCTAGTCCCCGCAGCCCGCAGCCCGCGTTCGACGGCGCGCACCACCAGGTGTTCGGGGCCCAGCGGTACCTGGCCGTCGCCCTCACCCTCGACCACCACAACCAAGCCGGAATCCGTTGTCTCTACGATGATCTCGTCGCAAAGACTCAATGCCAGGCCGATGCTGTCGAAACCCGGGCCGAGGTTTGCGCTAGAGGCCGATACCACGGCGCTCGCCACCAGCCCGGCGGGCAGCATCGGGATCACCAACAGGCTTTCACGCTGGTTGCCAACGCCACTAGCCAAGCCCCAGCTTCTCGACGACGAGCACCGGATCGACGGGCAGCGCGGAAACGCTCGGCATATCCTTCAGCGCCGTATCGGGATCCTTGAGGCCATTGCCGGTCACCGTGCACACCACGGTCGACCCGCGAGCCACCCAGCCGTCGTCGATGGATTTGAGCAGGCCCGCGATGCTGGCCGCCGACGCGGGCTCGACGAAGACCCCTTCCGAACCCGCCACCAGGTGGTAGGCGGCCAGGATCTCCTCGTCGGTGGCGGCCAGGAAGCGGCCGTTGGATTGCTGCTGCGCCGCGACGGCGGCCGTCCACGACGCGGGTGCCCCGATGCGGATCGCGGTGGCGATGGTCTCGGGGTGGCTGACCGGTTTGCCGAGGACCAGGGGCGCCGCACCGGCCGCCTGGGTGCCCAGCATGCGGGGCAGCTTGTCGATCACGCCGTCCTGGTGATATTCGGTGTAGCCCTTCCAGTACGCGGTGATGTTCCCGGCATTGCCGACCGGCAGCGCATGAACGTCGGGCGCGGTGCCCAGCACGTCCACGATCTCGAACGCCGCCGTCTTCTGGCCCTCGATGCGCACCGGGTTGACGGAGTTGACCAATGAGATCGTCGGGAAGTCCGCGGCCATCTTGCGGGCCAGCTCCAGGCAGTCGTCGAAGTTACCGTCGATCTGGATGATCTTGGCGCCGTGCATAACCGCTTGGGCGAGCTTGCCCATCGCGATCTTGCCCTGCGGTATCAGCACCGCACAGGTGATGCCGGCGCGGGCGGCATATGCCGCCGCCGACGCCGACGTATTTCCGGTCGACGCGCACAACACGGCCTGCTGTCCGCGGGCCACCGCATCGGTCACCGCCATCGTCATGCCCCGGTCCTTGAAGGAGCCGGTGGGGTTGAGGCCTTCGACCTTGAGGTGGACGGTGCAGCCGGTCATTTCCGACAGTCGGGTTGCGGCGATCAGCGGGGTGCCACCCTCGAGCAGGGTGACCGGCGTCCAGTCGTCGCCGACCGGTAGACGGTCGCGATACGCCGTGATCACCCCCGGCCAGGGTCGGTGGACGGCCGTCCACTGGCCGCTCATAAAATGTTTCCTTCCAGTCGCAGCACGCTTGTCACACTCTGCACGACGTCCAAATCGGCGAGCGCCGCGACGGTTTCGGAGAGCGCGGCGTCGGTGGCGGTGTGGGTGACCACCACGACATGGGCCCCCACCCGATTGCCGCTCTTGTCGGGTACGCCTTCCTGGCGGACCTGCGCGATGCCCACCCCACGCTTGGCGAATTCCGCTGCTACCGTGGACAATACGCCAGGCTTGTCCACGATGTTCATGCTGACGTAATAGCGGGTCGAAATCAAACCCATTGGCGCGATTGGAAGTTGGGCGTATTTCGACTCTTTTGGCCCGCGGCTGCCCAGCACCCGGTTGCGGCCGGCCATCACCAAGTCACCGGTTACCGCCGATGCGGTGGGCGCGCCGCCGGCGCCCTGCCCGTAGAACATCAGCCGCCCGGCCGCCTCGGCCTCGACCACCACCGCGTTGAACGCCCCGTTGACCGTGGCAAGTGGATGGGACAACGGCACCAACGCCGGGTATACGCGGGCCGAAACCCGTTCCTGCCCATCGTCGGAGGTGATCCGCTCGCAGATCGACAGCAGTTTGATGGTGCAGCCCAAGGCCCGTGCGGTCACGAAATCGGCCGCGGTGATTTTGGTGATGCCTTCGCGATAGACGTCGTCGGCGGTCACCCGGGTGTGGAAGGCGATGGAGGCCAGAATCGCGGCTTTGGCCGCGGCGTCGTAGCCCTCGACGTCGGCGGTGGGGTCGGCCTCGGCGTAGCCGAGTGCGCTCGCGTCGGCCAGAGCGCTGTCGTAGTCGGCACCGGAGCTGTCCATCGCGGAAAGGATGTAGTTGGTGGTGCCGTTGACGATGCCGGCCACCCGCACCACCGTGTCGCCGGCCAGCGACTGGGTGAGCGGGCGGATAACCGGGATGGCGCCCGCGACGGCGGCCTCGAAGTAGAGGTCGACATTCGCGCTTTCCGCCGCCTGCGCCAATTCGCCTGTGGACGTGGACAACAACGCTTTGTTCGCCGTGACGACGGACTTGCCATGCTCTAGCGCGGACAGGATCGCCTTACGAGATGGCTCTACCGGGCCCATGACTTCCACGACGATGTCGACGTCCTCGCGCGAGACGAGTTCTTCGACGTTGTCAGTGAGCAGGTCGATCGGAACGCCCCGGTCGTCGGCGATGCGGCGCACCCCGATGCCGCGCAGCACCAACGGCGCGCCGACGCGAGCGGCGAGGTCTTCGGCGCTGTCCTGAATGATGCGGACCACATGGCTGCCGACATTGCCCAACCCGAGCACCGCTACGCCGACTGGCTTTTTGTCACCGGACAACGTTCACCTCACTTCCAGACTCAGCAGATCGTCAACCGTCTCTCGGCGCAGGACCAGGCGAGCCCGCCCAGCGCGCACCGCCACGACGGCGGGCCGGCCGATCATGTTGTATCGGCTCGAGAGCGAATAGCAATAGGCACCGGTCGCGGCCACCCCAAGCAGGTCGCCCGGCCTTAGGTCGCCGGGCACCCATACATCGCGCACGACGATATCGCCGCTTTCGCAGTGCTTTCCGACAATGCGGGCCTGCACCGCCGGCGCATCGCTGAGTCGTGAGACCAGCCGGGCGTCATATTGCGCGCCATACAGGGCGGTACGGATGTTGTCGCTCATGCCGCCATCGACGCTGACGTAACGCCGGTGCGCCGTGGTGCTCACGTCGACATCCTTGACCGTGCCAACCTCGTAGAGCGTGATGGTGCCCGGTCCGGCGATGGCGCGCCCGGGCTCGACCACCAGCTTCGGCGTGGGCAGCCCCACCGCCGCCGACTCGTCGCGCACGATGGCGCTCAGCTTGGCCGCAAGTTCGGCAACCGGAGGGGGATCATCGGGTTCCAGGTACGAGATACCCAGGCCGCCACCGAGATCCACGGTCGAGATCTGCGCGGTCTTCTCGACGCCGAATTCGGCGACGATCTCCTGCAGCAGGCCGATGACACGGTGTGCGGCGAGTTCGAAGCCCGCGACGTCGAATATTTGCGAACCGATATGGCTGTGCAGGCCGACCAGCCGCAGGTGATCGGTGGCGAAAACCCGGCTTACCGCCGCTGCCGCCGCGCCGCCGGCCACCGACAGCCCGAACTTCTGGTCTTCGTGTGCGGTGGAGATGAATTCGTGTGTGTGTGCCTCGACACCGACGGTGAGCCGAACGAACACATCCTGCACGATGCCGGCGTCGCCCGCGACGGCGTCGAGGCGATCGATCTCGGTCATCGAGTCCAGAACGATATGTCCCACACCGGCTTTGACCGCAGCGGTCAACTCCGGCACGGATTTGTTGTTGCCGTGAAAGGTAATCCGTTCGGGCGGGAAGTTGGCGTGCAGGGCGACGGCCAGCTCCCCGCCGGTGCAGACGTCGAGCGAGAGGCCTTCCTCGTCGATCCAGCGCGCTACTTCACTGCACAGGAATGCCTTGGCGGCGTAGTGCACGTTGGCGCCGCCGCCAAACGCCGCCGCGATCTCTCGGCAGCGGAAGCGAAAGTCGTCCTCGTCGATGACGAACAGCGGGGTGCCGTATTCCTGGGCAAGGTCGGTCACGACGACTCCGGCGATGCTGGTCACCCCGGCCTCGTCACGAGCAACGTTGTCCGGCCACACGTTTGGCGCCAGCCGCAGCAGCTCTTCGGCGGATTGCGGCCGCGGTGGGCTATCGGACTGGCGGGGCGCTTCGGCGTGCCGGGGACCGGCGGGATGGGCGTTCACATGCGCTCCGGGGCACTGACTCCGAGGATCGCCAACCCATTGGCGATAACCTGGCGGGTGGCCTGGCACAGCGCCAGGCGCGCGGTGTGCAGATCGGTGGGTTGCTCGTCGCCCATGGGCAACACCCGGCACGAATCGTAGAACCGGTGGTAGTCACCGGCGAGGTCTTCGAGGTAGCGGCATAGCCGGTGTGGTTCGCGCTGCGACGCCGCCGTTTTCAGCACCCGCGGGAATTCGCCGATGGTGCGTAGCAGCGCACCCTCCTTGTCGTGGCTGAGCAGCTCGAGATGTCCGGTGTCGGGGATCAGGCCGAGTTCGGCGGCGTTGCGGGCCAGCGCCGAAAGCCGGGCATGCGCGTATTGCACGTAATAGACCGGGTTTTCATTCGATGCCGAGGACCACAGCGCCAGGTCGATGTCGATCGCGGTGTCCACCGACGAACGGATCAAGCTGTAACGCGCCGCGTCGACGCCGATCGCCTCGACCAGGTCGTCAAGCGTGATCACGGTTCCGGCCCGCTTGCTCATCCGGACCGGCTGGCCGTCGCGGACCAGGTTGACCATCTGACCGATGAGCACCTCGACGGTGGCCGGGTCGTCACCGAACGCGGCGGCCACTGCCTTGAGCCGGGCGATATATCCGTGATGATCGGCACCGAGCATGTAGATGCACAAGTCGAAACCGCGTTGCCTTTTGTCCAGGTAATAGGCGATATCACCGGCGATATAGGCCGGCTTCCCGTCGCTCTTGATCACGACACGGTCCTTGTCGTCACCAAAAGCGCTGGTGCGCAACCAGGTTGCGCCGTCCTTCTCGAAGATGTTGCCGGTCTCGCGAAGCCGGGCGATCGCCTGGTCGACCCGGCCGCTGGTGTGCATCGAGTCTTCATGGGTGTAGACATCGAAGTCGGTGCCGAATTCGTGCAACGACTCCTTGATGTGGGTGAACATCAAATCCACACCGATTTCGCGGAAGGTCTCGTGCAGCTCCGGTTCCGGCAGGCTCAGCGCGTCGGGCGCCTTCTGCAATACCCGCGTGGCGATGTCGGTGATGTAGGCCCCCGCGTAGCCGTCGGGCGGGGTGGATTCGCCTTTGGCCGCGGCGACCAACGAGTTGGCGAATCGGTCGATCTGGGCGCCATGGTCGTTGAAATAGTATTCGCGCACCACGTCGGCGCCCTGCGTGGATAGCAACCGGCCCAGCGCGTCACCGACGGCGGCCCAGCGGGTACCGCCGATGTGGATCGGCCCGGTCGGGTTGGCCGAGACGAACTCGAGGTTGATCTTGTGCCCGGCGAGCGCGTCGGAGTTACCGAAGGCTTTGCCGGCATCGATGACGCTGTTGACGATCAGGGCCTGGGCCGACGCCTCGAGGCGCATGTTGATAAAGCCCGGGCCGGCCACCTCCGCCGAGGCGATGCCGTCGGCCTGGACCAACGCGTCGGCGAGCCACCCGGCCAGCTCACGCGGGTTTGCGCCAACCCTTTTGCCGAGCTGCAGCGCCAGGTTGCTGGCGTAATCGCCATGTTCGGGATTTCGCGGGCGCTCCACGGTGACCGTTTGGGGCAGCGCGGCAGCGTCCAGCCCGCGCTCGGCCAGCACCGCGGCAGCGGTGGCTTTGAGCAGCTCGGCCAGGTCGGCGGGGGTCACGAACGTTTATCCTATGGGCTGGGCTGCGTCCGCCCGAAACCATTACCGTGAGAGACCCGCCACCTCGATGCGCTAATCTGTCGGGGCCCAACGGCGCAGTATGGACTTCAGTGCGCCCCCGTAGCTCAGGGGATAGAGCGTCTGCCTCCGGAGCAGAAGGCCGCAGGTTCGAATCCTGCCGGGGGCACCGTTTGAACAGCGCTTTCGCAGCCATCACGGGCCCGGCCCGACCCGAAAACGACCTCAGTGACACGACGGTGACACAACTGCACCCAAAGTCTTCCCGGCCGCGACCAGCGCCTCATCCTGGGAGTGGGTATAGATGCGCGCCGTGGTCTCCGCGTCGGCATGACCCAGCCGCTTGGCGATCACGGCCAGCGGCGCACCCCGAAGGTGCAGCGCGGTGCCACAGGAGTGGCGGGCATCGTGCAGCCGGATCGGGCGCACACCCGCCGACTTCGCCAGCTTGTGCCACATCCTCGTCAACGTGTCGGGCGTGTACGGCTCGCCGGCCTCATTCACCGCCACGAAGTTGGTATCGGCATGCGCGCCCCCCAGCGCCAGGCGCTCGGCTGCGTAGCGGGCCGAGGCCCGTTTAAGCACACCTACCAGACTTTCATCGAGCGGCGGTGTCCGACACGACGAGAGCGTCTTCGGTGCGTTCTCCACAACGGCGATCATGTCGTCGCAGAGCTGCTCGTACTCGATTTCAGCGGAACACATGATCGCTTCATGTCATCGTGCTCACCTACGGCGTCTACGGCAACGTCCTGCGTTTCCTGCCACGGTTGACCATCAGCGACACGCTGGTGTTGAAAGTTCTTGACGTATTCACCTTTATTCTCGCAAAGCCGCGCCGAACAGCCTGCGACCAGAGGATTGTCATCCCATCAATTGAGCTAACACAACTGAGGAGCAGCATGATGACAGCGGTGCAGAATTTCATTGACGGCAAGCTCGTCGACTCGGTCGGCGGTGCGACGATGCCGCTGGTCGACCCCGCCACGGGCGAGCAGTACGGCACCGCCGCGGTATCCGATGAGCAGGACATCGACAACGCGTACGCCGCGGCGGCCAGGGCGTTTTGCGGCTGGAAGCGCACGACGCCGGCGCAGCGGCAGAGGGCGCTGCTGGGTTTTGCCGTCGAGATGGAGAAGGCCGCCGATGCGCTTGTTGAGGCCGAGGGCCGCAATACCGGCAAGCCCAACCACCTCACCAGGGCTGTCGAGATCGCGCAGATGCTTGATCAGACCCGCTTTTTCGCCGGGGCAGCACGGGTTTTGGAGGGCAAGGCGGCAGGTGAGTACCAGGCGGGGCATATGTCGTGGATCCGCCGCGAGCCGGTCGGGGTGATCGGGCAGGTGACGCCGTGGAATTACCCGATGATGATGGCGATTTGGAAGTTCGTGCCCGCGATCGCGGCGGGGAACACCGTGGTGATCAAGCCCAGCGACACCACCCCGGTGACGACGGTGATGCTGGCCGAGCTGGCCTCCGAGCACCTGCCGCCCGGGGTGCTCAACGTGGTCACCGGTGACCGGGTGACCGGCGCGGCGGTGGTGGCGCATCCGACCCCGCAGATGGTGTCGATCACCGGTTCGGTGGACGCGGGCCGCGCGGTCGCCGCCTCGGCCGGAGCCCACCTGAAACGCACGCATCTGGAGCTGGGCGGCAAGGCGCCGGTGATGGTGTTCCCCGACGCCGATATCGCGGCGGCGGCCAAGGGCATCACGGCCTCGGGATATTTCAACGCCGGGCAGGACTGCACCGCGGCCACCCGGGTGCTCGGTCACGCGGCGGTGGCCGACGATCTGACCGCCGCACTGGCCGAACAGGCCCGCGCCGCAACCACGACGATGGGCAGGGCCGCCGACGACCAGGACGCCTGGGTGCCGCCGCTCAACAACGCCAACCAACTGCAGCGGGTGCTGTCGTTCCTCGATGAGGTGCCCGATCACGCCGCGGTCGCCGTCGGCGGACACCGGCAGGGCGACAAGGGTTTTTACGTCGAACCCACCGTGATCGGCGGGCTGCTCAGGATGACCGGCTGAGCCAAAACGAGATCTTCGGCCCGGTGATCACCGTGCAGACCTTCACCGACGAGGAGCAGGCGATCCGGTGGGCCAACGGCGTGGAATACGGGCTGGCGTCATCGGTGTGGACCAAGGACGTGTCCAGGGCGCTGCGGGTGTCGGCCGCGCTGGACTTCGGCTGCGTGTGGATCAACACCCACACCGCGCTGATCGCCGAGATGCCCCACGGCGGGTTCAAGGCCTCCGGGCACGGCAAGGACCTGTCCATGTACGGGCTGGAGGACTACACCCGCATCAAGCACGTCATGGCCAAGCTCGACTAGGTCCTCGACGTCATCGCGCCACACCCAATGCAATGACGGCCGAGCAGGCAACTGGGTCCTGCAATTTCAGAACCAGCCCCTCCGCGACCCACGAAACGCGTTGGCTTCACAGCATGACAGGGAGCACGATGAACTATCCGGCCAAGTTCGTCGTCGCCGTCGCCGCTATCTCGGCCGTGTTTGCCCTCTGGGCGTCCGGCTGCTCGCGTGTATCTCCACGTCTTCCTCCCTTGTGAGCTTGAGAAAGCGGGCCTCCTTCAAGGGCTGCTGGTATGTCAGGCAACGACCAGCAAAGGAGGCCCGCCCTCAATGGCGGAGCCACACGGGTGAGCATCATGAGCAGAACTGAGCAGTTTCAGTGACCGCGATCAGTTCTTTGCTTCAGCTACCAGAGAAACCCGATAGCTGGCGGGTCGCGAATGGTCCAGCGGGTTGCCCACGCACCGCTTGAGATACCCGCCGCGTCAGGCCTTCAGCTCAATGACCGTCCAATTGTCGTGATCAAGGACGTCGATATTGCCTTTGGCGCCGGACGCAATCCCTATAGATTCGTCGCGCGCTGAACCGGCAACACCGTACGCATGTTGCGAATTTTTCGCCACCACTTCGGGCTTGGCCCCCGGCCGCCCAGCCGGCCCCAGCGCAGCCACGCCAGCGACCTGGCCGGCTGAGCCGCCGACCCGGTCGATAGCGGTGCTGAACCGGATGTGATTACTGCGGCGCCAGTTTCAGCACCCGGTTGTTGCCACCGTCGGCGACAAACACCGCACCGGCGGTGTCGACGGCCACATCGTCGGGGTTGTTGAGGCCGGTGAACGGCAGTGTGATCGGGGTGGTTGATCCGGCCGCCAGCTTCAGCACGCGGTTGTTGCCAGAATCGGTGACGTACACGTTGCCGGCGCTGTCGACGCCGACTGCGGCGGGTTGGTTGAGCCCGGTGAACGGCAGCGTGGTCGGGGTGGTTGATCCGGCCGCCAGCTTGAGCGCCCGGCCGGCGGCCAGACCGTTGCCGAAGTCGGCGACGTAGACGTTGCCGGCAGTGTCGACGGCCGCATCGGCGGGATTGACGAGGTCGGTGAAGGGCAGTGTGGTCGGGGTGGTCGAGCCGGCCGCGAGCTTCAGCACCTGCTTGTTGCTCACGATATATACGTTGCCGGCAGTGTCGACGGCCACAGCGTTGGGGCTGGTGATGCCCGTGAAGGGCAGCGCGACCGGCCTGACTCCGAATGAGGCCCCGATGGCAGGTAGTACGCCCGCGAACGTCCGCACACGGCTCGCCGACAGATCACGCAGCGCTGTGAAACGGCTCGGCGCAGCGGCCGTCGCGACCGGATGCCTGTTCACGATCGGCGCGACACCGACCGCCGCAGCGGAAAATTTGCCTTGGCCGCCGACGGAGTGCGGTACGGATGCGGATGGCGGGTACATATGGAACAAGATGAAGGATGCCGTACCGACCGCTTCGCCGGACGCCAAGGGCGACCAGCTCGTCGTATGGCCGAATAACGACAAGACGCAGGGCTACGCCATCCACAACGGATCCGACAATAACGAGCACCCCTGGAACCTGCTACTCGTGCCCACCGTCCGAGTAAATGGCATCGAATGCCAAAATCTGACGAGTCCGCAAGCTCCCCCGTATTTCAAGGACGCAGAGACGCAGATCGGAACGCTGCCCCATGGCGGCAAAGACTGGGTACTGACTGTCAACTCGACGTTGCATCGGGGTCAGAACCAGTTGCACATCCACATGAGCAAGTTGTTCGGCGACGTGCGTGGTGAGTTCGACCAGTGGGCCTACAAAGCCGCGTCCGACCCGAGCAAGTGGTACGACTCCACGATCAAAATCAAAGGGTTCACGTACCGGGGATGGATCGCCAGCTCGCTGGACAATAACTTCTTCGCTCTGCTGAACGACAACGTCGTCAAGAAGTCAGGTCAGAACACGCACATGTTCGACGAGACGATCCTTATCACCCGGAACACAAAGGGCGGATACCTCGTGCTGAGCAGCGACCTGACCAGCGACTTGAGTTCAAAGGGCAGAACGGACAACAGCGACTGGGCACTCGACAGGGATGCGAAGAAAGACTCCTAGGTCCGTTTACCCGAAAGGTGTTGCGACACTGGTCATCCAATGATCCGCAGTGTCGGCTGTCGGTGCGACGAGGGAAGCCGGCGGACGAAGCTATCCGGTGAACGTCACGGTGTTCCCGGCGAACACCTGGCCGCCAGGTTGCGGCGGCCTCGGACCGCAGGATCGGTCAGCGCTTGCCCAGCAATTCACGAAGCTGTTCCACTTGCCCAATCCGTCTGCGGAGAACCGAATCTCCATCGTCGCCATGCCCGCCGGAATGTCCTGCCCGGCAGCGTTGAACGTGTGGAAGTTCGCCTGGATGATCGTCTTTCCGTTTTGACGTTTGTCCATGTCACTTCCGCCGATCTGGCGCAGCGCGAAGTGGAAACTTTTTCCGGGCGCTGCCTTGTTACCGTGATCCGGGCCTGATTCAGGGTATTTGTCGGTGGTCGAGTAGTCCCAGAACACGAGATCGTATTTCGTATTGTTCTGGATCTCGAATGGGCTGGTGTTGTCATTCGGATCCGCTGCGGCGGTCCCCAGACCACTGACGGTGAACACGGTTCCGACGGCTAGCGCCGATGCGGCGGCTCGCATGAAGTGAATTGCCATCGGCATGGTTGGTCTGATTCCTCTATCGTCATCGGTGCGGCGGCGCAGAATCGTCGCGAGTGTGTCGGCGGGTCTGCGGCGGCCCGGCGGCTGAGCGGTGTCATGACCAGATTATCGAAGATTCCGCCATCGCCGAGGAACGGTTTATGCCGATGACGATGGGACCCAAACGGTTCAAGCCCGACCGTGATCAGCACCGACACATCAGCGCGGCCGATCACACTGACCGCCAGGCCTGCGCTGCAATTCGAGCTCGAGCTCGACGAGGCACGCGAGCTGATCCTAGCGCTCGCCGACGCCTACGAGCGGGTACAACAGCGACGCGGTGGCGCCGGATGAACTTCGACCGCGACGACATCGACGCCGCGTTCTATATCGTCCAACGGTTCATCGATGAGTTCCGGGCTGGCGCCCCCCGTACTTAAACAAGTCACCGATTGGTGCCTCAAAGTAAAGCTGGCCTGGGAGATTGCCCCAGACGGAAATGCGTCCGGTTGCGATCCCGAACACTCAGATTCGGGGGCGTACGACTGGCGGCCGTGGACGGTGCCGAACCATTCTGGGTTGGTTGCCTCGCCGGCGAACATCAAGCGGTCGTTCGCGGGTTCGGGCGAGCGCGCGCATATCGTCGGGACTTGAGCCGACGGCGATGAAACTGCAAGACCCGCGCGGCCACATTGACCGGGAAGCCGGTGTGGTGGGCGATCGGCGCGACGTATGCCGTTGGGCTGCTTATCGGTTCGGCCTGAGGCTCGTTTCGCTGGGGCGTCGCTGTCTCCCGCGGGTCTCTGCGGACCATATGTGCACTTGCCCGCCTCCGAGCGACAAATCGGTTCTGAACCCGATCCCAGATTGGTTGTCGCTCGGAGGCGGGCAACTTGATGTGTGTCGCTGGGCGGTTACAGGTGTGACTGGGACGCCAATCTTGCCGAATCACGCCGAAAGTCCGAATCTCTACCCGCGAGCGCCCATGCTGATCTGACACAGGCGACCAAAACGCCGAACAGCAAGGGAGGCGTTGTGCATCGGATAATCATCGCAATGTTGTGGATCGTCGTAGTCGGCTGCGGTGTAGGAGAAATGCCTAGGGCCGCCGCAGATAACCCGTTCTGCAAGCAGTACGACTGCTGGTTCGTGTCTCCGTCGGGCAACATTTTCTGCCAGATCGAATTCCAAAATCCAGCCGCATCGGGGCCTGATTCAGCCATATGCAACATCGTCTCGTTGCGGGAATCAGGGTCATTGGATGCCGGCGGGGAGGTTTACATCTGCCCATACGAGAACGCCGTCGGGATACGCAAAATGTCGCGTAGTTGCGAGGGGAATCCGCCACCGGGCACTCCAACGCTGGCCTACGGCCAGTCCGTGACGCTCGGCCCATACACTTGCCTGGCCGAGGTCAGCGGCGTCACCTGCACAGTCCTCTCGGGCCGCGGCTTCACAGCATCCCGATCGGGAATCTCGCAGGTCGGATAAACGGTTGTGCCGCCGTCAGTTTCGCTAGGCGCGTAACCCGTCAGCTTCCTTGTGCGAAGGCGCGGCGCTCTCGAGCAGGCGCTGCAATACGTCGACGGCGGCGGTCAACGGTCGACCGTTTGACTCCGCTCGTGGCCGCCATCTCGTCGTTCTTCATGTTCGCCGTCGGTGCCGTGATCCCGTTGATCCCATACCTGCTCGGATACAGCTCGCTGGTGGCCGGCCTGGTGCGTGGCGGCGTCGGCTTGATAATTGCCGGCGGGCTGGCGGCGAGGTTCACTCAAAAACTAACGCCGCTAGGAATCGGCTCGCTATCGGGCGCA
>CAVYZE010000017.1:0-5540 GCA_963772875.1 uncultured Actinomycetota bacterium | reverse complement strand
CAGCCCAAACGCCATACCGGCCGAGTTGATTCCCGCTGTGGGCCCTCGCGTCGATGGCATCAACGCCGCTCGGGCCCACGGCGCACCGTGGCGAGCACCTCAAGTCGCCAGTAGTGCAGCGACCGCCGCCGGGTCCTTGTAGTACACGTCGAGCTCCGCGATTCGGCCGTCCCGCACCGTGTAGATCTCGACGAGCCCCATCTCGACGCTCTTGCCGGAGGCGCGCGAAGTGAACGTCAGCCGGAAGCGCGCGGCGACGGCATCGTTCCCCAGCGGATCGGTGGTGATCGGACCCACCGCGACCTCCAGCACGTCGTTCATCGTGTTCAGTAGTTCGAAGAAGCCTTGCGGCCCGTGATAGTCACCGCTGAACGGCAGACCTCCGGCTTCGTGAACAACGAAATCGTCATGGAGCAGGCTGCGTCGCTCGTTCCGGCCCTCCGCACCGGTCGCCGCCATGAACCGGCGAACCGTGGCGACGCTGTTGTCGGCCGTGTCCGGTGCCATCGACGCGTCCTATCCGATGCCGATCAACAGGTTCTCACCCGAGAAGTCCGCCGCCATGACGGTAGCTCCGGGCGAGGTTTCGGCATGCGTGCGTTTGAGTTTTCGATAGCTGAAGCGCCATCGGCCATCCTCGCCGCGGACGTAGGTCTCGTGATAGAAGCCGAACCCGCGCAGCCACTGCTTCTCACCGTTTCGCATCCAGAACAGGTTGTCCTCCATGGCCCACACACCAGTCGCGTTGTCCCGGTCCTGAAAGTCGACCACGGGCGTATGACTGTGATGCACAGTGCTGACGTTTGCCAGCTGAACTGAAAGCGCTTCGGCTGCAGCTCTTCCGCCAATTATCGGTTCGCTGGCGATCGACATCGCGACGTACTCGTCGGTGTGCAGCTCTGCGTATGTCGCCCAGTCCTTCTGGTCGACCGCGTGATCGCGTCGGGCTTTGAGGCGGTAGATCGCCTGCAGTTCGATCAGCATCTCGATATCGGTCATGCCGTTGGCTTGGCTCATGTCATGTCCTCGAACCGCGAGACCACCGGTTCCCCGCCTGGGCTGACGTATTGCGCAAGTTGGGGCATGCCCTCGGTCAGCAGTAGCGACCTGGGCACCGACTCCCGCACCCAGTCGGTGTCCCCGTGTGCTACGCAGGCCGCTTGGTCCCGATACACCTCGACGACCACATAGGTGTCGGCATCGTCGACGCTCTTGGCGAAGCCGTAATAGGCGACACCGGGCTCGTTCTCCAGCGTCATTGCGGTGACATGGGTCATCAGATCTTCGAACGCCTGCGCGTTCTCTGGACGCACCCGCAGGTGAGCGATGAAGGTAATCATCAGGGCCGCCTAAACCTTCGCCGGTTCGCCGATGACGTGGTGGGAGGTATGCAGCCTGTCCCTCGCGGCTTCGATCGTCCGGCGCACGCCTTCGCGAACCGACACCTTGTTCGGACCCAGCAGCTCCACCATTTTGGTCGTGTCGGCCCAGATCGGCCAGGCCTTGCTGTTCTCGACGAATACCGGCTTCTTGCCGAGTATCTCGCCGGCCATCTGGCAATACTCCTGCGTCGTCACGGCTTCCGTCCCGGCTACGTTGACGATCTCGGCGCCGACCTTGGCGATACCCGCTGCAGCGATGGTCTTTTCGACGTAATCATCCTCGTACAGCGGGGTATGGACATTTCGCACGCCGGGATAGACGCTCACCGGTTGATCCCGGATCATTTGGTCGATGCGTTGCGTGACGCCGCCGCCCCGCGGGCCGTAGAAGGAGAAGATCCGCACCAGCACGACCGGCAGCTGGTAATCCACGCTGAGATGTTTGAGGAGGAATTCGGCCGCGATCTTGCTGGCGGCATAGTTCTCGGCCGAGGAGTGCAGGCCATAGGGATCGTCTTCGCGCAGTGGCCGCTCGCCCTGATACTCATACAGCGAACCGGTGCTGCCGTGCACGAAGGCTGCGCAGTCTCGGTAGCGCCTGGCGAGGCGGCCGGCGGCGCCCGCATTGACTTCATACGCGTTCTTCTGCGGCGGCAGGACGGCGTAATTGATCACCACATCAACGGATTCCGGCAGCGGCGACAGGTCGGGATCGGCAAGATCGAAGGCAATCGGGTGTGCGCCCGCGGCCTCCAGCATCCGCTGCTGCGCCGGATCGGAGAACCGCGCCACCGCGTAAACCTCGTTCGTCTTCGCAAGTTCCCTGGCGACCGGAAATGCGACGACGCCGCTCGCGCCGGTGACGAGTACCCGTCGTCCTGACAATCCATGCATCGCAAGTCCTTTCGTGTGGGTGGATCAGCGTGAGTTCGACCATCGCCGGGCCAGCTTCGCCGCCGCGGCGCGTAGGTGTCGTGCATCGTGCAAGGTCAATAGTGGAGTGACGACGTCCTCGCGCAGCCGAGTCAACTGCGACGACTTCAGTCGCCACCGCCCGTCGTGCTTTTCATACGTTTCGTGATAGTGGCCGTAACCGCGCAGGGTGAGCGCCGGGAGCAGGCGCACGACGTCGCTGAGCGCCCACACGCCGCGGGCGCTTGTCGGCGAGGTGAGTGAAATCTCCGGAGCGTGCACCTGGTGGACGGTGGGCTGCGATCGCTTGCCCAGGGTGCTGCGGGTGTACGAGACGAATTCGTCGGCGCCGACGATGGCGCGCCCGCCTGTCCCGGCTATCTCGCTGACGAAGTCGTCGGCGAACAACTCCCGCCACGCCGTCCAGTCCTTTGCGTCCAGATGCCGGCAGTAGCGCGCCTTGAGTTGTTTGATCAGTTCGATGTCAAACAGGGCGGCAGCTTCGTTCATCGGCGACTTAGGTCTCCATGGCTTGAGCTTCGTAACTGCCCATGAACTCCATCGGCACGCCGCCCATGGTGCAGATGAACAGGTCAACGCCGGGCACCCCGGTGTCGAGAACCGTTATGTCACTGTTGAATTGACGCGCTCTATCCAACGTGGCGCTATAATCGTCGGCCAGGAAGGACAGTGCCGCGAGTCCTTCGGGTGCGGCGGTACGTAGTTGTTCGGGGACGTCGAGAACTTCGACGAGCCCCGCCAGGCCGCTGCCCAGGATCGTGACGTCCGCCCCCTCGGACGGTGGCCACCCGAGGGTCGTCTGGAGTATCTCCCCGGGAACCCGAAAGCTGTGCTGGATATCCATTCCGACGACGTCTGTGAGGAACCCGATGAACCTGTCCGCTGAGTGGCTGAGCATGACCACGTGATGCAGCTGGTTCGGCATAGCGAAGCCTCCTGATGACTGCGGTTTGGCGAGTCACGTCGGATGTTAGCCACCCGGGTGGCACCGAGGCTGCAGATTGCGGAAATATTTTTCCCGAACAGAAAAAATTCTGGGACGACGATCAGCCGTGGCTCGAGGCGAGCCGCTCCAACCCCGCGATCACCAGATCGATGCTGAACTCGAGTTGGCCGGTCTTGGGCCCCGCGTGCTCGCGCGCGGCGACGACCTGACGCAGCACCGGAAAGTCGTCGGCAGCCGCGGACCTCAATGCGGTCGAGATGCCGGAAATGTCTTGGTCGACGGGATTCTCGGCTCGGCGCAGAGCCTCACGCCCGGCGATATAGGCCAGCTCGGTGATGAGCGCCAGCGCGTTCCCAGCCTCTGCGATGTCGAGTCCGGCACCGACCAGCGCTTGAAGAACGCTTTCCACCGGGCCGAGCGCGCCCAAACCCTGGCTTCCCGGCAGATGGATGGCGACGGCCAAGGCACCTAGCTTGATGGTGGCCTCGCGTAGCGCATGCACATAAGCGCGCACTACGTCGCGCCAGTCGCCGCCGCCGGGAATCTTGACGCGGCGAAGCTCGGATTCGAAGACGTCGAGAACCACGAGCTGCCGCAGCCCGTCCCGGTCCCTGACGTGATAGTTGAGTGCCTTCGGGTCGACGCCGAGCACGTCGGCGACCTTCTGCATGGTCAAGGCTTCGGGCGCTATCGTGCGTGCTGCGGCGATGATGCGCTCGCGGCTGATACGCGCCGGCCGGCCCCGGGTACGCGGTGCGACGACATCGCCGTCGAATCCGGGTACCTCGGCCGCTTCGCTGCTCACAGTCATGAGCCTAGGCCGGTGTCAGTCGGGGCACCCCTCGGTTCAGGCGCCCAGCCTGGTGAGGATTTCCGATACCCTTTGCGCCGCGCGTTCGGTAGCAGCGCGCGCCCCTTCGGCAGCGATGCGCGGACCGACCAACTCGATGTCGAAGACGCCTTCGTACCCGGCCTCGAGCGCGTCGCCCAGTATTCGGTCGAGCGGGATCACTCCATCGCCGGGCACCGCGCGACAGGGTGCGGTCCTGTCCCCAAGCACGTAGTCACTGACCTGCATGAGACCCGTCATCGGAATCGCTTGCTGCAGAAGCGCCTTCAAGCCAGCCTCCATCCAACACGCATGCCATTCGATGCACAGACCGATGCCGGCGAGTTCCGCGAGGGTGATGGTATCGGCGAGCGTGTGGGCAATGTGAATGTCGGCGTTGAACGACGAGGCGTTCTCGACGAGCAAACCGATCCCCCGGGCCGTAGCTGCCACCTTGCATGGCGCGATGAGCGCGGCGAAGCGTTCGGCGGCTTGCTCCCACGTCAAACGTCCGCGGCCACCCGTTTGCAGATACACCGATCTCGCCCCCAATGCCGCGGCAATGTCGATGGCCTGCAACAGTTTCTCGGTCGCTTCGCCACGGTCGTTATCGAGATCGGGGTAGGCGGCGAATTGATGATTCACCGTTTCCACGCCGACTCCGCCGCCCGCGAGTGCCTGTTGCGCCTCGTCCACCCCGCCCGGCCGCGTCAGCGAAACAGTCACGAGCGTCGTGTGGTGCACACCGATCCGGCGGCAGTGTTCGACGAACGCCGTGGTGCTTTCCTCGAGGAACGCAACCTGGTGCAGGCCCACGCGTGGATGCATGATCAGGTTCTCGTCTCAATCTTGACGCCGAACCGTTCGTGGAACGGCCTGAACGCCTCCCGTGGTCATCGGAGGATCCAAAGTCCGATTGTGCTGAGCATTCGCTCAGCGTAACCGTACGCACCCCTCAGGCGACACCCGCGCGACTACGGTGCAGGCTGGATGCGACGCTCCTGCGCCGAGGTGCCCGGGTGGCGGATTGTGTTGTGCCCGAGCTTGCGATTGTGCATGGGTTCGCGCGCCGACTTCTGGTGTTGGAGCTGCCGGATCAACTCATGCTTGGCTTCGTGAAGGGCGCAGGTGATGTCGCGGTTGTCGGCGACGGCCACGAGCGGCGGGAGACCAGGCAAGGTCGTCCGCAGCGTGACGCGCTGCTCCTTGCGGCCGCGGTCCTGCAACGAGACTTCCAGGCTGATGTCATGCGGGTCCCACCGGCCCAGATGCGGCTCGAGAGTAGCCAACGCCTCCAGCACGTGCGGACGTTCCTTGGCGACGAATCCCACACCCATGTGCAGGACGTACTCGCCGAGCGGATTATGCCTTCTGTCGCTGGACCTTCTCATCGCGCACACGGTGACCTCATCTCGGGCGATCTGGTTGCTGAAGGATCATGGCCAGCAAC
>CAVYZE010000016.1:0-2231708 GCA_963772875.1 uncultured Actinomycetota bacterium | reverse complement strand
GCCCCGCCGCTCGATCGTGGTGGTCAGGGCGCCGAGGGTCGGGTGAAGTCGCGGTGGTCCTGCACCCCGGCGTCGTTATGATGTCGGTGTCAAACACCCCGGTCACCAGGACGCTGACACCCAGCCCGAACGGCGCGATCTCGGCGGCCAGGGCTTCAGCCCACCGCTCAGATCCGGCCTTGGACGCCGAGTACGACGCCGTGCAGGGCATCCCGCGGACACCGTTTTCGCTGGCGATCACCACGATGCGGCCGCGCCCGGCGGCGCGCATCGAGGGCAGCAGCGCGTTGGTCAGCGCCACCGGGCCGAACAGGTTGGTGGCGAAGAGTCGCCGCCACACGTCGAGGTCGAGTTCTTCGACGCAGCCCACCGCGGTGATCCCGGCATTGTGCACCACGACATCCGGGGCTCCAACCGCCTCGAGGATGGCCTTGGCTGCGTTCGTGATCGATGCCGGATCGGTGAGATCGAGTTGCACGCCGATCAACCGCGAACTGTCGGCGGGGGCCCCGGTGGCATCCAGAATGTTTTGCAGTCCGATCTCCGGTGTGCGCATCGCCGCGACGACATGCCATCCGGCCTTGTACAGGTGGGCCGCCGAGGCCAGCCCCAGCCCGCGCGAGGCCCCGGTGATGACGACGCTGCGGGACTCACCCATGGCTGACCTGCAGCGTGCAGCGTGGACTGTCAGAAACCGTATCGACGGCGCGATGGCTCTGCGATCCGCCCCGTATCCGCGTCGACCCTATCACTGCCCGGACCGGTCTCCGTTGGCCGGCCGTGTCATAGAAGCTCTGCACGCTGGTCACTTTCGTGTCATCCCTTACTCCCGTAGCGCGGGTCGAACCGGAAAAGCTCGCCGTGAGCGTCTCCATCGCCACGACGACTCCTTCGCGGCATGTCGGCTCTGCGTGAGACAACCTCAGCGACCGCAGGTTTGGGTGGCGCCGGGCACGAAGGACACCAGTCCGACACCCTGATACCGGGCGACGATGCGCTCGTACTGGCGGCGGTTGCGGGCCAAGGGTGTTTCGGTGATGCGGCGCGGCAGCCGACGGTAGGCCCCGCGCAGTACCCGGCTGAACACGAGAAATTCGATGTCGTGTCGGCGCGTCCAGGGCATCGGGACCAGGGCGCGGACTCTGGGGTGCATGATGCCGAATCCGAGGATGGCCGCGATATGCCCGAAGATCGGGCCAAGAAGCGAATACAGCGGCGCGGTGATCGCCGGCATGTGCGCGGGCCGCCTTGGGTGCAGTGTGGCGGCCATGACGATGTCCAAAGCTTCGGTGTGGGTGAGCTTTTCGGCGGCAACATGATCGTAGTAGGCGCACAGCTGTGGATAGCTGGTCGGAAGTTCACGCGCCCGGCCGGGCATCTGCAAGTCGGCGGTGAGTGCTCGGTAGCGGTCCCAGACGGCCTGATCGCCCGTGTCGTCGAGCTGTTCACCGGTCAGCGCGATGAAGGCGCCGCGGTGCATGAAGAAGATGCTGATCAGATTCCAGTTCCAGGCCTCGGGGTTGAGCCCGCTGTACCGGATCCCCTCGGGTGTCACGCCTTTGATGTCGCGGTGCAGCCGCACCAGGCGTTGCATCTCTTCGCGGCGATGGGCGCCGTTCGCCAGCAACGCCACTTGGTCTGACGCCGCCGTGCGCCGTGCCCGCCCATACGGGTTGTCGCGGATGCGGGCGGTGTCAACCAGAGAAGCTGACACCATGGGCAGCATCATCTCGTCGAACAGGGCCGGGGAGAACAGTGCCAGCAACCGGGTTCCCATGATGCGTTCGAAACGGTCGGCCACCGAGGCGGTCGGTGTGTCAGCAAGACACGACGCCGCGGGGTGGTCGTGGATCGGTGCTGATGACGCGATCAACACGTCAGGCGATTCAACCGACATGAGGCCTCTCCCTCAGATCTGGGCAGATCTGGCGCAGCGCGACACCAGAATATATTCTGGTGTCAGATTGCACCAAACAGTCCGAAGGGTCAAGGGCTCTGGGATACTTTTTGCGATGACTTCTGTTGCGCGCTCTTATGGTGGCGTCACTGCCGAGCGGCGTCGCGCCACCCGGCGTGCGGCGCTGCTGGAGGCGGCCCTGGATCTGTTCGCTGAAGACGGTGCGCGCGCGGTGTCCAAGCGTGCGGTGTGTTCACGCGCGCGACTCAACGACCGATATTTCTACGAGCACTTCACTGATTCCGACGCACTGCTAGAAGCCATGGTCAGGGATCAGACCACGGCCGGGCTGGAGGCAGTCGGCGCCGCTGCCCATGGTGTCGGTTCCGATGTCGGCGCGCAGATCCGCGCCACCGCTGCTGCGTCGCTGGTATTTCTCACCGCCGATCCGCGCCGTGGCCAACTGCTGTTGCGCTCGCACACCTCCGACGTGATGCAGCGTGCGCGCGTGGACAGCACTCGGGCGATCGCCAACGCGATGACCGCGATGCTCACCGATACGGCCACCACTGGACCTGCTAGCCGGCTGGACATCGAGATGGCGTCGTTTGCGTTGGTCAGCGGTGCGATGGAAGTGATCGCCGGCTGGCTGCGCGGTGATTTCGCCACCGACCAAGATCACGTCGCTGACACCGTTGCCGGGCTGTTGCTGGCCATCCCCGACATCGCGGCCGCGTTGCCAGCCGTCTCGGCGAACAGCATTCCACTGCACCGGTGAGCTGTTAGGCGGTGGGCACCAGCGCCGAGATGTCCTCGCCTTGCAGGATTTTGACGGTCAGGTTGACGTCGAAGTAGTCGGTCCAGCGGGTGATCGTGCCGTCCTCGTCGACCACGAATGTTCCCATTACCGGCACGCCCGGTTTGGATCCGTCGGGGGCCTGAATGTAATCGAGTCGTTCAGTGAGAACGATCGGACCGTCGTGGGCGATGTTGACGATCTCAAACGCATAGGCGTCGGGAAACATGGAGAACTGGGCGGCCATGTTTTCCACGATGGCGTCGGCGCCCACGGTGGCGGGCATGCCGACGTTCTGATATACCGCACCGTCGGCCAACAGCGGGCGCAGCGCCTCGGCGTCGCGTTTTTCCATCAGCGCGCAGAACTGGCGGACGACATCAACGGGATCAGGCATCAGCAACCTCCGGTGAGCTACAGGGGAAGGACGAACTACGGGTTTAAATGCAGACTGTAGGTCACCTACAACCAGTATGCAATAGGCTGGTGGCGTGGCCGCTGGTCGGGAGCGTTTCGACACCAAGGCGCGGCGGGCCGCGCAGGCTGAGGCCACCCGTGCAGCGTTGATCGAGGCTGCGCGTGAACTTTTCGTCGAGAAGGGCTACCACGACACCGGGACCGAAGAGATCGTGCTGGCCGCCGGTGTGGGGACGCGCGGAGCGTTGTATCACCACTTCACCGATAAGCAGGCGCTGTTTGAGGCCGTCTTCCTGACCGTCGAAGAAGAACTCGTGATGGCGGCAGCGCAAAACCTCACCGGCGATGCGGATCTGTCGGCGCTGGACGTGCTGCGACGCGGCCTGCTCGGCTTCCTCGACGCCTCTTTGACCAAGCCCGTGCAACGGATCCTGCTCATCGACGGACCGGTGGTGCTGGGCTGGCAGCGCTGGCGGGAGCTGGAAAGCCGCTACGGCCTGGGCGCTATTCACGCCATGCTGCAACGCGCCGCCGACGAGGGCGACCTCGCCGCGGCACCGTCGATCGACGTGCTCGCACATCTGCTGCTCGCGGCCGCCGACGAGGCCGCGCTGTTCATCGCCAACGCCACCGATCAGGTCGCAGCGCGCGATCGAGCGGTGCACACCCTGGATGCACTCGTCGAAGGGTTGCGCAACACCGACCGCGCGACCGCTCATGATTGACCCACATACAGCCTGTATGTAGGCTCGCACGTCACGCGGGCAGATCTCATGGAAGAAGCTGCCGGCAAAGGAGGCGTGATGGGCAACAGCTGCACCGTGGATGGCGCAGTCATCGACTTCACCGACACCGGATCGGGGCCAGTCGTGGTGTTCGTGCACGGCGTTTACGTCAGCGGGGCGATTTGGCAGCGGGTGGTCGCGGCACTGGGGGAGCGGGTGCGCTGCATCGTGCCGACCTGGCCGCTGGGTGCCCATCTGCCGGTCGGTCGCGATGTCGATCTGGGTGCCGGCGCCGCAGCGAGGCGCATCGTGGCCTTTCTCGACCAGCTCGACCTGCACGATGTCACGGTGGTGGCCAACGACACCGGCGGCGGGCTGGTGCTGGCCGCGCTGGGCGACCCGTCGCTGGACGTGTCGCGCATCGCCAGCCTGGTCTTCACTAACTGTGACAGCTACGAGCACTTCCCGCCTGGCCAGTTCAAGCTCGTCGTGCAGTTGTGCCGACGAAGTCCCGCGGTGGGCCGAGCGGTACTCGCCATGCTGGCCAGCCCGGTGGGTCAGAAGGTGTTCCTGCGGGCGGTGTGTCGCACGCGACTGTCCGCGGGAGAACGCGCCGAGCTGTTCGGTGCCTTCCTGACCAACAAGTCCACGCGTGCGCAAGCCGCCACCGTCACCGCGTCGTTGGATCCGGCGCTGACCCTGCGGGCGGCCGACGCGATCCAGCGCTTCGACAAGCCGGTGGCCGTGGTGTGGGGCACCGAGGACAAATTGTTTCCCTTCTCCGATGCCGAGCGGCTCGCCCGTGACTTCCCCCGGGCCACGCTCATCACGATTCCGCACAGTCTCGCTTACGTGATGATCGATGCACCCGAGGAACTGGCCAGCGCCATCGTCGACATCGCGGCGGCGTCATGACCGGCAACGACAGCTGGGATGTCACCACCAATCTCGGAACCACCGCGCTGGGGGTGGCGGCTCAGCGGGCCGCCGAGACAGCCCAGAATGATCCGCTGTTTCGTGACGAGTTCGCCGCTGTGCTGGTCGCGGCCGTCGAGGAGCCCGGTTGGCAGATGATGGCCTCCGGTGACCTGTCCTGGATGGGTCCCGAAGATGACAACGGCCGCCGGGCAGCCACGAGCGGGCGCGATTACGTCGCCAGCAGAACCGTGCACTTCGACGACTTCCTCGCCGCCGCCGTCACCGCGGGAATCCGTCAGGTGGTCATCCTCGCTGCCGGTCTGGATGCCCGGTCGTATCGCCTGAACAGCCTGTCCGGGGTGGTGGTCTACGAAGTGGATCAACCCAATGTCCTGGGTTTCAAGCACACCGTGTTGCGGGCGCATGGCGCGGTGCCGGTGGCGGATATGCGTGCGGTGCCGGTCGATCTTCGCGACGACGAGTGGCCCTCAGCGCTGAGCTCGGCGGGCTTTGATGCCTCGGCGTCCACGGCGTGGCTGGTCGAAGGGCTGCTTCCGTACCTGTCGTCTGCCGATCAGGAGCACCTCTTCGACCGGGTACTCGGGCTCAGCGCCGAGGGTAGCTGTATCGGAGCGGACGCCTATCCCAGTGCGTCGACCCATCTCGGTGAGGATCGGATGAGCAGCTGGCGGCACGGGGCCGCTGAGATCCGCGACAAGATCGGCGTCGCCATGGACGTGGCGGCCTACATCAAGCACGAGGACCTCACCGACATTGCCGATTGGCTTGCGCGCCGCGGATGGATCGTCGACGCCCTCGACAGCCGCGAGCTGATGGCGCGCCTCGGGCGCGCTCTGCCTGCCGACCTGATCGGTGTCCTTCCGATCAGCTCCCTGATCACCGCCACCATGCCTCCGGGATCTGCCCTGACCAGCCCATGACGTCTACAGCCGCATTTCGTGACTGGTCACCGCGGTGATTCATTCGGCATGTTCGGTCGCGCCGTTCTTGGCTTTCAGTCGCAGCGATGCAGGAAACCGTGCAGGATCGCTTGGACGAGTTCGTCGACGATCGCCTCACGGGAAGGCTGGTTGGCCCCGAAGAAGGTCGAGCGCAAAGCGACCATGCCGGCGATCGTTGCGACCGTGGTGTGCGCGGGCAGGTCGGGCCGGCCGGCCCGCAACCCGCGCAGACGCATGCCCTCAGCGCTGATCTGACCGAGCACGCCGAGCGCCCGCGTGATGTCGGCGATACCCGCGTCGGCGATCTCGTCCTCGCTGAGCGTCTCCGATGCGACGAGCGTCAGCAGAAGCCCTCGATGTTCGACGACCACGTCGTAGAGCTGTCCGACGAAATGTCTTGCCAATTCCTCTTCGTCGGTTTCGTCGGGGACCACTGATTGCCACGTTCGGCCGAATTCGTCGACGAAATCGGTGAACGGTAGGACGAGGGCTTCCCGGAACAGTCCGGCTTTTGAGCCGAAGTTGCGGAACAGCAGGTACTCGTTAACGTCAGCGGCTTCGGCGATCTCGCGTGTCGTGGTGCTGCGGTAGTCCTTGCGAGCGAACAGCTCACGCGCGGCATCCAGGAGAAGTCGGCGCGGCTCACCGCGGGGCCGGCGCAGGGCCTGTACCGGCGCATCTGCCGTTGCCCGATCCTTGGCGGAAGGTCGCTGGGGCACGGTTGTTCTCTCCTTGGACCGCGCTGAGCGGTTGACGGCATTCACGATAGTCGGCCTTGACCAACCGCCTTAGAATAGTGTCCACTATTAACGCGGTCGTGGTGCTGGTTTGGCGAAAGGGTGTGGGTGTGGGCGCAGTCATCATGCTCGGCACGCTGCTCGGGTTGATCATCGTGATCTTCGGGCTGGTCTGTTATTTCGACCCCGAAGCGCGCCGCCGTTCGGGTCAAGAAACCACGTCATGACGACCGAGCTGACGCCGTTGCTGACGGCGGCCAATGCCTTCGGCTGGCTGAGCGGCATCGGGTTCACCGTCACCGGGATCTACCTGAGCGTTCGCCGCCGCCGGTTGCACCCGCTGCTTCTGCTGTGCATCTCGGCGATCTCGTTCTCATGGATCGAAGCCCCGTATGACTGGGCGATGTATGCGCAATTTCCGCCGGCACTTCCACGCATGCCGTCGTGGTGGCCGTTGAACATGACCTGGGGTGGGCTGCCCTCGTCGGTGCCCCTAGGGTACATCGGCTACTTCTGCATTCCGGCCGTCGTCGGCGCCGCACTGGGGCGCGGGCTGAGCGCACGGTTCAACTGGCGCAGGCCGATCACGCTGCTGGCCGTGGGCCTGGCCGTCGGGTTCTGCTGGGCCTTGCTGTTCAACGGGGGCCTGGGCGCCCGAATCGGCGTCTTCTACTACGCCTACGTGATCCCCGGACTGGGACTCTTTGAGGGGACCCTGCACCAGTACCCGATCTATGACGCCATCGCGATGGGTATTCAGATGATGGTCTTCACCTATCTGTTGGGCCGGACGGATCCGCAAGACCGCAATGTCATCGAGATGTGGGCCGACCGGCTCTCTAAGACCAAATTGCAGTCGGCGGCGCTGTCTGCCGTCGCCGTCATCGTCATCGGAAACGTCCTCTACAGCAGCGTTTTCGCCCCCCACCTCCTGACCAAACAGATGGGTTACGTGACCTCCGGTCCCGATGTGCAATTGTTCCCTGGCGTGCCGAACCAACCCAGGTAGTGAAAGAGGATCTGTGATCAGCAATCGATCTGCGGAGCTGTACTACGACCCGTTCGACTATGACATCGATGACGATCCGTATCCGGTGTGGAAGCGGATGCGCGCCGAAGCGCCACTGTACTTCAACGACAAGTACGGCTTTTATGCGTTGAGCCGCTACGACGATGTCGCGCAAGCGCTTCCGGACTGGCAGACCTATCGCTCGGGACGGGGCACTACCGCAGACATCTTGTTCAGCGGCCTCGAAGTACCGCCAGGAATCCTGCTGTTCGAGGATCCTCCGCTGCACGACTTGCACCGTCGCCTGCTGTCACGCGTTTTCACCCCACGGCGCATGCTGGCCGTAGAAAGCCTGGTGCGTGACTTCTGTTCTCGCGCACTGGATCCGCTGCGCGACGCCGAGGGCTTCGACTTTGTCGCCGATCTCGGTGCAATCATGCCGATGCGCACCATCGGCTATCTGCTCGGTATCCCCGAAGAAGGCCAACAGCGCATCCGCGACCGCAACGACACCAGCATCACTGTTGGATCGCACCATGAAGACACCGGCGGCGTCAGCGCGACCATCTTTGAGGACTCGATCGCATTGTTCGCCGAATACATCGAGTGGAGGGCGACCCATCCCTCCGACGACTTGATGACCGACCTACTTAGCGCACGAGGTCGAAGAACACGACGGATCCCGGCGACGGCTTGAGCGCGACCGAAGTCCTCGCCTACACCGCCATGATCGCCGGCGCCGGCAACGAGACCACCGCACGCCTGATCGGTTTCATGGGCCAGCTGCTAGGGGAACATCCCGATCAACGACGCGAACTCGCCGCCGACCCGGCCCTGATTGGCTCAGCAGTGGAGGAGACCTTGCGCTACGACCGCCCTCACCCGTCCAAGCCCGCTACGTTGCGCGCGACACCGAACTCTACGGACGCACCGTGACCGAAGGCTCCTACATGTTGCTGCTTAACGGCTCAGCCAACCGTGACGAACACGAAGTTCACCGACCCCGACCGCTACGACATCCACCGCAAAGGCGGTCATCTCAGCTTCGGACAAGGACTGCACTTTTGTCTTGGCTCAGCCCTAGCGCGACTCGAGGCACGAGTCGCCTTCGAGGAGGTCCTCAAGCGATGGACCGACTGGACCGTCGACTACGACAACGCAAGCAGAGCCCACACCTCCAGCGTCCGAGGATGGGCACGCCTTCCGGTCACAACCGTTTAGCCCGCCCGCGCCGAGCTGCACAGCTTGAAACGGCGCTGCAGTCTTTACGGGAAGTCGATCCGCGGTGTGTCTCTACGAAACCGTGTGCCGAGCGCCGGGCGGCCAACGGGGCGCGGATTGGCTCGTGCCCGAGCGCCTGGGGCCGACCATCGCACATTCGTCCGAGTCTCTACGACCGGAAGGCAAATCAGATCGCGACGCTTGCGCGTCGACTCGCGGAAGACGACGGTTTCGGTGTCGCTCGATCATGTCTTCGACGTCTTCGCGCGTCATGCGCCAAGTCCGACCGACGCGGTACCCTGACAATTCGCCGCGGTTCAAGCGATTCGATAGCCAGCGCACACCGCTCGTCATGTCCGGCAGAATCATCTTCGCGACCTCTGGGAGCGAATACGTCCTGATATCAAGACTCTTCGTCGGCCATATCTCACACTCTGTCGTGCGTCTGCGCTCTGGGCTAGCGAAAGACTGCTCAGATATTAGGCGGAGGTGTGGATGATAAGAACATGGCCACTCGCGGCTCGCTGAGCGAGGGGAAATAGACGCTATTGTCTGTCAGGCACGTGAAAACTGACCCCGGCGCGGCCCCTCGTGCCCACGGATCACAGCTTAGATTTCATCCGCTCCGCATCCGCCGCGCCGCTCGTATCGCGTGTTCTGAACCCCAAAGATTGGTCCAGTTCGTCCAGCTTGACCAGCATGAACGTCTCGCTTCCGACATCGCTTCAGCTTCACACGCTGAAGGTTGTCTCGCCGGAGTATCGCAGTCGTCCGCGGAGCGTGTTGTGAATGGATTTGTGGACGAAACGCGGCGCAACTGACGAGATCCCATCGTAGGCAGCGGCACAGATTGGACGAGTGATGGCCTGCGACCTGTACGTTTGAGACGCGCGAGACTCCAGGAAACCGCGACTGGCTAGCTCATAACCCAGAGGTCGCAGGTTCAAATCCTGTCCCCGCTACCACTGTCAGCCCGACCAAAGAAATACCAGCTAGAGGGCGGTCCGGATACCCCGGGACGGCCCAAAGCCTCCATCAGAACCAGGGCGATTCACATCGGTGTGAGAGACAGTGAGAGACATCAGCTGCGGCAGGCAGAGCAGGTACGCCAGAGTGACCAGATCGCACACCCATTCGGCAGCGTGCCAAGAACTTGCCAAGACAGGCACGAACAGGGGGGACAGGGCGACACGGACCGGACGCGCAGACGTCCCTGACCTGGACGTATTAGACGCAGTAGAACGCTAGTTCACACTGTCCTCTTCCCTGGGGGTCAAGTGGTCGCAGGTTCAAATCCTGTCAGCCCGACGCAGTGTCATGTCTCGGGACATCGTTGACAGGTGTCCCGAGACATGGTTTACACCTACAACCTGTTTTCGGGTGAGTTTCCGCATTTGACGCCGCGGGGTTGGTAGTCGCGGGTGGGGTCTAAGACGAGTTTGCGGAGCAGTGTTCCGGTGTTTGTCTCGAGCACGCGGATGTCGAGGTCGTCGATGAGCACGGTGACTTTGGTGCCGGTGCGGTGCTTGCTTAGGCCGATGTGGTGCAGTCGGCTGTTGTAGCGCAGCGTGATGACGCCGGCGGCGTCGATGCGGTCGTGGCGGACCCGGTAGTGCGGCGGGATGAGGTAGCCGGTGGGGAAGGCTTTGGGGCGAGCGTTAAAGGCCTGTAGGGGTGTTCGCCGATCCACTGCTCGGTGTGGGCGGATGGTGTTGTAGTAGGTGGTGAATTCGTCGAGTTGGGTTTGCAGTTCGGCGATGTTGCGGGCGGCCGGTAGGGCCGTAGGTGTTTTTTGAGGGTTTGGTGGAAGCGTTCGACTTTTCCGCAGGTCTGTGGGTGATAGGGGCGGGAGTTGATGTAGTTGATGCCGAGCTCGCCGAGGGTGACTTGCAGGGCGGTGCGCCCGCCGCGCCGTGGTGTGGCGGTGAAGATGGCGCCGTTGTCGGTAAGCACCGTGGCCGGGGTGCCCCAACGGGTGAAGGCGGCGAGGAATGTGTCCATCACGTCCGGGCCGGTCATGGTGGGTCGAGCGAAGCTTCTGAGGGCCAGACGGGAGTGGTCATCGAGCAGGTTGAGGATCTCGGCCTCGGTGCCGTCGGCGAGGTGCCAGTGGGTGGTGTCGGCTTGCCAGAGTTCGTTGGGTTGGGCGGCGGTGAAGCGTTTCCAGGCTGATCGGGGGCGTTTGTGGGGTTGCGCGACGATGAAGCCGCGTGCGGGCCAGGATGCGCCAGATCGTGGATGGGGCAGGGACTTTCGTGACATTCGGGTCGCGGGATAGGTGCTCGGCGATGGTGGCCGCACCGGCGTCGTAGCCGGCTTTGTCCAGGGTTTTGCGTAGCCACACGACCTTGTCTTCCAGCGCGGGGCTGATGGCGCGGGCGTTGGTATGCGGGCGCCGTGAGTGCGCTTGGAAGGCTGCGGCCCCGTCGGTCTTGTATCGGGTGACCAGCTGGTGTACCCATTGCCGCGAGAGGTCGTAGTCGCGGGCGACCTCGCTTTTGCTGCGCCCTTCTAGCACGACGGCGGTAATCACAAGCTGCGCCTTCGACATGGCCGACCTCCCACACGGTGAGGGTGTCAACTATGTCGCGAGACATCTGTCAACTATGTCGTGAAACCAGACACTGTCAACCAGACACTTGTCAACCAGACACTGTCAACCAGACACTGTCAACCAGACACTGTCAGCCCGACAGATGTCAGCCCGACAGACTTTTATGCAGGTCAGAAGGGATTTTCACCCTTCCTGGCCCATACCCGCACAGCATATGCGCCAGCGAGATGCTCGAAGGGCGGACCGCACAATGAGGCGTTGATGGCTACGCCGTGCTATTTCGTTCAAGCCACCGAGTGAGCGCATCCTCGAGCGCGGTCGCGACGTCAACGCCGGCGCTGTCGGCGGCCTGTTCGAACCGCTCGAGCAATTCGGTCTGGACGGAGACGCTTAACTTGGAGCGCTGCGGTTTCGGCTTCGCCGGCACGACTACAGGGACGTGTCGCGCGACGGACGCGTTAATGATTTCACGCAGTGCGGGTATCTCGTCGAGCAATTCGGCGAGATCATCGCGCTCGATACGCAGTATCTCGGCGGGTCCGATCGTCGTCACGGTCGCAGAACGCAGCTTCCCACGGTGGAGCGCAGATTCGCCGATCACCTCGCCCGCCCCCAGCACGGCAATGCGGTCTTGTCCGATGTACACCCCAACCTCCCCGCTGAGCAGGATGTAGCAGGCGTCCGACGGAGTCTGCTCATGAATCAGCGGCAAAGGCACCGAAGTCGAAGTGCGGTGAGCTGCTCGGGCGAGACGCTCCAGTTCATCATTCGAGAACCTATCGAATGTGGCGTACGTCCGTAGCCGACGAGCGTCTTCCTTATTTGCCTTCGCGTCGACCTTCATTGGTGGACTCCTGACGTGCGATGTGACGCTGACATCGAGGAGCGTAACGCGGATTTTGCTATAACCCTACGACGCACCAACCGTGGGACGATTAGGCCGCAACGAGATGACGTGCCGTCCGTAACGGTATGGAGATGGCGAGTTCGGTTCCGGGGGAAGTCGAGCGCACGTCGAACTGTCCTCCAGACGCGAGCACCCTCGCGCGCATCGATGCCATTCCGATATGACCTTCGTCAGCCTTTCGCGCGATGGTGGCCGCTGAGATGCCGACCCCGTCGTCGGCAACACGCAGAGAGGCCAACCCGTCGCGGTACTGTAACTCGATCCAAATGTTTTGGGCCCGCGCATGTTTGACGACGTTCGTCGACGCCTCACGCGCGGCGCCGTATAGCACGTCATCGGCCTCGGTGCGCAGGTCGTCGGACCAACTGGCCGCGTCAAAATTGACGGTGAGCCCTGGGCGGGAACCAAGCCTTTCGGTGAGGGCGAAGATCGCTGATTTCAATCCCAGCCGCACCAGCACGTCTGGGTGCAGTTCACGGACCACATCGCGCAGCAGCCCCGAACACTCGACGAGCGCCGATTCCACGCGGTCGGCGGCATCGGGGGAGCCGTCTCGCACTTCCTCGATGTCTTGGCGCGCAACCAAGACATGCTGAAGGGCGCCATCGTGCAGTCGTTCCGAAATTACCTGCCGCTCACGCCTTTCCACTGCAAGCAGCTCCTCCAACAGCTCGCTTCGTTGCCGTGCCAAGTCCGCGATGATTCCCACTCTGGTCCGCTGGATGAACGACGCGGCGACCGACCCGCCGGCCAGCCCGGCCAACACGAGCGAGCTAAGCAGAATCGACGACCACGGTTCCCCGTTGGACGTCCTGGTGATCCAGCACGTAAGCGTGAATACGGATAAGGTCGGAATCGCCACCGCCACACTGATGATGGGATCTAGCTGCGCCGCGGCGATCAAAGGGATCAGGAAGAAACCATTCCTCATCACGTCCGATGTCCAGGCCTGCGGTGACGTCGCGCCGGTGAGTACCGAAAGGACGGATACCACGGTGACGTCGGCTGTCAGCACGAGCAGTGTCACCATCGTCCTGGTCGATATCGTTGTGCGCGCTGCACTTCGCAGCGCCCACGCACTCGAGCATCCGATGATGACCACGTACGCCGCCACGACGGCGACGCAGATCTCGTGGTGACGGGGCGGCGGCTCCCACAACAACGTCGCAACGACGAAGACGATCAACAACGCGCGCAACCCGAGTTGCGCCAGAATGCCCGGCCATAACGGCCGCTGGAGGTCCGGCGCAACCTGTTGCGCTCGCAGATCGACTCCACGCTGATGATCGCTGGGCATGGGCGGCTCCTGTCGTGTCGCGATGGCGAAATCATAGCCGCCGTTTTCCGCCAGGAATGGCCGCGCGGCGCCTCGGAGTCGGCTCACAGCAGATGAAGTCCAGTTCATCCGAGACAAGGAGGCCCGTCCAACTGCGCCTCGTCGCCGCGGCCAATTCCACAATTTCTGATCGTCGCTTGGAATAAGCTGTGTTGATTCAGCGGTTCAGGGAGTCGAAATGAACTTCAAGGTTACTCGCCTTAGCGCTGCGATATTGGGTTGTGCTGCGGTGCTCATGTTTTCCAATGAGGTTGCCACCGCTGATCCGCCCGACCCGCACCAGCCGGACATGACGAAGGGCTACTGCCCGGGTGGTCGATGGGGTTACGGCAATTTGGCCGTGTGCGACGGCGAGAAGTACCCGGACGGGTCGTTTTGGCACCAGTGGATGAAAACCTGGATAGTCGGTCCTCAGTTCTACTACGACTGCGTCGGCGGCGACGAACCTATGCCGGGGCCGCCACCGCCTGGTGGCTGCGCCGGGGCGATCGCGCCCGAGCAGCCTCCGCCCGCAACCTGACCGCGCTGGCGCACCTCCTGAGGCATGGGGATTGACGTGCCGGCTGTAGTAAGGAGGTTTCGTGCGGATGAGGGAATCGTCCTCTCCCTGGATTGTGCTGCGACGGTGTGGAATTCCGGCACAACCTGTTGCACGCGCCGGGCGACCACATGTTGACGATCCCTGCGCATAGACGGCTCTTGTCGTGTCGCGATGGCGAAATCATAGCCGCCGTTTTCCGGCAGGAATGGGCGCGACAGCAAGGCTAATCGGCGAACCACATTGCGTTAGGCTTTACTAGGCAACAGTGTTTTCACAAAAGGAGGTGCTCACTCATGATGATGAGAACATCGGCGTTGGTGGCCTTCGTCGCCGTCGCCCTGTGGTCGCCTCCCGCGACCGCCCACGCTGATTGCAGCCCTAGCGACTCGTCGTGCGTCACATCCGGCTCCACCGTTCTCAAGGGCACCTATACTTTTGATTTCGATACGGGCACCCAAGGCAGCCGAGGGCCGAATTTCGACATCTGGTGGGAGCAGAAGACCGCAGTCCTGCGCGACATCGCGCCGATCAATGGCGCGCAGATCGTGAACCTCGGCAGCGTGAATTATGATTCTCTTACGCCTGACACGCTTTCGAGTCTGACATATTCCACGACGCCGATCGAAGGCAACAACGACGCTAGCAACAAGCTAGTGCCCGGCGACGTTTTCGCGGTCAAGACCACCGACCACAATTTCGCCAAGGTGCTGGTCGTCGATTACGGCTATGACTTGTCGATCCAGTGGACGACGTACCGGGGAGGATGACCTAAACGTCGATCAGTGGGAACCCGATGAGATTCCCTCATGCGGAGCTGGGCCGGCGTCCGATTCGTGCCGGCTAACCGATCGCGTGATACCGTCGCGCCGAAATGCGTTACAAAGCCGGATCGCTGGGTGCATGGACGCGATCGCGGGCTCGTTACTGTTTGCCGCGACAGCCGCGGTGGTGGTCTTGCAGAACTCAAGACTGGGTGTCTTGTGGGATCTGAGCTTCATGCTGGAGGACGCGTATCGCATATCCCTGGGGTGGGTACCGTATCGGGATTTTCCCCTTGCATACCCGCCTTTGAGCTACGTCGTGCAGGCGGCGCTCATCAAGACCACTGGAACGGTGTTCTGGCACCATGTGGCATACGCCGCCGTCGTAGGCGGACTCGCAACGGTGCTGACCTGGCAAATTGTATTGAGGATGGTCCGCGGATCGGTTGCGCAGCCGCGCCTGGCAGCCTTTCTCCTGAGCGCGCCCCTGGTTTGTCAACTATGTCGCGAGACATCTGTCAACATGTCGTGAAACCAGACATTGTCAGCCCGACGCAGGTCAGAGGCGATTTTGCCCTCCTGATCGCGACAGTCATGCCGAGTTGGGCCGCGCGGATGCCAGCGACGTATCCGCCCGAGCCGGCGCCCACGACCACCAGGTCATACTGGCGGGGGACTGGTGTGCTCATCGCTCGGCGCCTTCCTGTGATGATGAGTAAAGTGGCTGTGTCGGTTCATCTCTCAACGGCGTGCTGGGCCGCTGCTCTGCAACCCGTCTCGGTCTGTTGCCAACAACGATGGAGCCAGGCGGGGTGAGCTGTCATCACCCCAACCACCGACTCACCCAGGTGAGTAACGCGAATTCACGTGGGACGATTCAGGATCGGCACCGTCCGGCAAGGCCCAGGCAGGCGAATTACAACACGCCGAGTTCCCGCGCCCGACTGACCGCCGCGCTGCGGTGCTCAACGCGGAGCGCCCCGACCGTGCTGCCGTTCACCGGCCTCAACCACCCCTACGGTGTGGCGGTGGACAGTGCCGGCAATTGTGAACGAATTTGTGAACGAAACGCGAGCAATGGCCGAGATGGTGAGGACGCAGCGTGACGGCTTCGACGGGCGCGACATTCGCAGCTGAACAGCGATTAGCCTGCGTCCCCGAGGAAGCGGGCCCCGCTCACCACAAATTGTCACGGGCCTGTCACAAGTACCGTGCTTCACTCGGCTCCTCCGGAAGACGCAGTGAGACGATTCGCGCAGGTCAGCGGAACTTCAGAGTCATTGTGGGACACCGGAAAACGCCTCGAGTCAGACTGGGGGTCAACTATGTCGTGAAACCAGACACTGTCAGCCCGACCACTGCCGGGGTCACGTTTGCCGGGGTCACGTTTGTCAGCCCGACAAAGGTCATTAGGCGTTGATGTTGACCTTTAATTCGCGTGGGTAGACGCGCCATACCGCATGCGGTTGGCTCTTCATCTTTGCCTCCAGTGCGAGGAGCGCGCTCTGGAACCGCGATAGAGCCGGCCGGGCGTCGGGTAGCGCGATGTCATCAAAGTTGTGTATCAGTGCGCGCCGGTGCACGTTCAGGATGTAGTTTGCGTTGACCAGGCGCTGGTAAACGTCCAGTGGCTCGGGCCGGAAATCATGATATATCCGTGCCGGCTGGCGGTGTGTCCACAGCTGGTAGTTCCACATAAAGCTGCCCAGCAGCTCGTGCTGCACGGTCACCAGGTAAAGCTGGCCCGCCAGCATCCGCGCCAACTCCTCCCACGTGAACTTTGCGGGGTCGACGCCAACTCCCTTGGGAACACACGCGTTAAGTTCCGTGAGCCACGCCAGCGTCGCCGGGTCGTTGCGCACGTCTTTGGCCCCGGTGGCGTGCTGCGGGAAGAAAATCTCCAGATAGTCGCGCACGAAGGTGTGGATGACATTGAACAGGTCCTCCAGGTTCTGCTGCGTCGGCGTATCGAAGCTCGCGCCGCGCAATCCGCGCGAATTACCGTCTATCTCAGGATCATTGACGCTGTGCTGATATTCCTCGTACGTGTCGTCAAATAAGTCGCACATGCCCTTGAAGGTGAAGCTGAAGGTGGTCTCGAAGTCGCCGCCACGGGCCATCTGCCCGCGGGTGACCATGTCGTTGCTCTGCAGGGTGCCGAAAATGTATGGCCACAGCAGCCTGAACAGCGCATGGTCTTCCGGGAGGCTGTTGCGCGTCGCGATGGCCAACTGCGCGCCGCCTGCCAAGTGCACCCAGTTGAAGTGACGCACGAGCGACAGGTGCGTCGATGCGGCACATAACGCGATCTTGCAGGCCTGGTCCCACTCTGGATCAGTTGGTTTGATCGCGTCCTTGCCGTTGCCCAGCGCGCAGTCGATGCTGTCGGCGCGGAGTAAACGTCTTGCCGTATCTTCGCGGAACAGCACGCGCGAGCCGATCTTTACGAGTCCGGGGTGGTGCTCATATTTGTCGAGCATGGTCAGGTCCCACTCCCAGATGTCATCGGCGACATGCTTGGTGTAGCAGGCATAAGGACCGCGTACTGCCAGCGAGCCGAGGTCCGGACTGCCCAGATACTCGGCCGGTAGTTCGGGGTCGTGGAAACGTTTGCGGCGCAACCCGTTGAAAGCCCGCTTCACCGCAACCTGCGGGTCAGGGTCGATTCCTGGCAGGCCCGGCTGCATCGGTGAATAGATTTTGTACAGCCATACCTGAGCCCGATAGACGATGCCGTGCCAAGAACGTTCGTCCTCGGGGATGTCGGCGGGCGAACAAACCATGACCTTGTACAGCGGCACATCGGGAATCGCCTCGCCCATCGGCTTCGGTGTGATGTGGTCCCACTTTGCCGGCGGCAGTTTGATGTCCACCGGCTTAGCCCCGGCGAACTTAGCCCACGTTATGAGGTCCCAAAACCCGCGCCGCAGAATCCATCTCAGCATTTGCACTCCGGAAGATGCTCAGGCATGGCGGTGCGCGTCGCCGCGCCAGGGGTCGTCTTTCAATTCGGCGTCCCAGGCGCGCAGTGGATGACGCTTCGGATCCAGCTTCGGCCCGTCGTCCCAGGGCTCAAAAGCGTTCTTGATGTTGGCCAGACCGGTGTCGGCGAGCTCAGGGTAGTGGCGCAGGATCACGGTCTTCAGGTCGGTCTGGTCGATCCAGCGCAGGCCCTCCGGGGTGTAGACATCCTCGTTGTAGTAGTCGGTGTAGAAACGGTCAGCCTGCAGGCGGCGGCTCGCGCTCACGATGAAGATCTGAAACACCGTCTCGCCGAAGCCAAAGCCGGTGGGCCGGCGGTTTTGGGCTTCGGCCAACGTGCCGATCAGCAGATCCAGGTCCTCGACGTTGTCGTACACGGACTGCAGCTTCGTCAGCACTTTCGGGTCGTCGGTAAGGTCGTCAAAGCTCTGGATCTCAGTCAGCCCCAGCTGACGGCGGAACTCGTTATAACGCGGCACACCGCGTTCCCGTGCGCGCACAATGTCTACCGTGCCCATGTCCAAGAACGCATTGCCCGGAACGCTGAGCTCCTGCATGAAGCGCGGAAAGTTGTTGAGCACCAATGCGCCCGGGTGCTGGTTGCCGAACGAGTAGAACAGGTCCGACATCGCGTACTTCGTCGTTAGCACGACCGAGCCGTGCTGGCGCGTGGCGGGTAAGGACACCTTCTCCTCGATGTCCTTCTGGCCGCGGAGGCGAACTTCCAGCGTCTCGGGCAGCAACGAATGCAGACGGTAGACCTCGGCAAATTCCTCGGTCAACCCAAACGCGCTGTGGTGTCTGTTGATTGGGTTGCCGACGATGCCGCCGAGCTCGGGATTGCGTATGTTGACCTCGGACAGCGTCTTGCGCTCCTTGCCCTTACGCGTCAGGTAGGTCAGCAAGCCGTACCAGTTCGAGTTCAGCCCTGTTTCGAGCGTTTGGTTGGGCAAGATGGCCGGGGTCCATTCGACGGAATGGATCTTGGCCATCACGCCGGCGTTGATCAGCCGCGCGACATTGAAGAGGCGGTTGTCGTCCCAGTCAGGGTAGGCGTCGTACAACATGGCGCAGATGGCGTTGTGCTCGCGCACGAAAAGGGTGTGCAACATCGTCAGGCCCACCCACCAGTTGCGCCTGAAGCCGGCGTCCTCGACTTCGGTGCCTGGTTTGGGGCCGGGCTCAACCGGCAGCCCGCCGTCGTCGCTTAACTTCATCTTGCCCATTTCGCCGCTGCGCAGACGATTCTGGGTGTCCTGGTCGCTGCCGTAGATCTGCGAGCCGTCCCACCAATGGGTGACCTCGTTGATCGAACTCGTGCAGGCTGGCTCCCCCTGCGGCTCGCGCGTCGGGTCGGTCTGGGTCTTGCCGATCGCCAGTTCGATCTTCTGGTAGCGATGGCGTGCGGGATCGTTGCCGGGTAGCCGCACCCTGATGAAGTCGTCAGGGTCGGTATCGCCGTGGTTGATCCAGTCGTGGGTCATGAACTGGATCCATGATGCGGCCAGCAGATTGAGGAATTCAACGGGCACCATCTCTGGTTGGCCATCGTCACCGTCCCGGCGCGCGAGCAACTCGAGGCTGATCTCGCGTGGGTTCGGCCTGAGCAATCGCGGGTCCGTCTCGGGGCAGGTGACCGAGAGATCAACGTTGCGCAGGAAGCGCGTGTAGGCAGCGCCCTCCTTTGGATCCCTGAGGTTGTTCCAGCTTCCGTCGGCGGTGCGGAAATGGGTGACGCCCAGCGGCGGTCTCTGGCCCGCCTTTTGGAAGGCGACCAGCTTCCCGCGCGGGTAGGTGCTTATCAAGTTGTGCGCGTTCAGCTGTTCCCTGATGTAGGCCAATATCAGGACTCCCTCCGCCCAGCAGCGGCGGTACCAGTCGGTCCAAACCCTCGGGCGGTAGCCGAATTTCCTGCCCACCCATTCGATTAGCCAATCCATGAACGCCGTCATTACGGTGCCGAGCGCGTCGCCCAGAAAGAGGCGCAGTCCCTTGAAGCAGCAGTGCCCCCGGCGGGGACGCGGCGGCCTGGGCAGGTCGCCGTCGCGTACCGAAGGAGGCGCCAGCAGCGTGTTGCGGTCGAAGTACTTCGGTTTGGGCACTTCGACGTTGATTGCGGCGGTGGCGTTGGCCTCTGCGAGGTCGAGCATTTCCTGCCACTCGCGGAGGTCTCTGGCCTGGCCGCCGGCTTGGATCGCCGCTGCGTAGTTCCGCACAGCGCCGGGGTAATCCTCACGCATGAAGCAGTCCAGCCCCGCCTGCGCGTCGAGTTTCCCGTTGGGCACCTTCTACGCCTTTCTGTAACGCATACGAAGCTCCTTGCATGGCGAAACCGGGATCTAAAACTTACTCGACGTCGGTGGGAAAGAGGGCATAAAACCCGCAATTCACCAGCGGGAAGCCTAATTAGCGTCGATTCGCCTTTGATTCGGTGAAAATCGTAGGACAACCACCCGGAAGTAGCTGACCAAAAGCGTTACCCACGTGTGTCGCGTGTTCCAGATGGCTTCCTGGGCAGGGCCGGCGGTCGATAATCTCCTCTGTTGCGGCTGGGAGCCTTAAGGTTAGTGCATCGAATGGTCCGGGCCATTGATCAGCAGCAGGAGGGTCGAATGGGGTCGGTAGGCACGGTATGCCGAACCTGCGGCACTGAACTCCGCCCCGGCGCGCGGTTCTGCGACGCGTGCGGGGCGCCTGCGCCAGAAGCGGGAGAGCAGCCGGAGTTCAAGCAGGTGACCGTGTTGTTCGCCGATGTGGTGAGTTCCCTGGCGATCGCCTCGAAGCTAGGGGCGGAGCGGTTGCGCGAGATAATGGCCGACGTCTTCGCCTCCGCGGCAACGATTACTCGGCGCTATGGTGGCACGGTCGATAAGTTCACCGGCGATGGCATCATGGCACTGTTCGGGGCGCCAGTCGCCTTGGAGGATCACGCTTTTCGGGCCTGTTTGGCGGCCTTGGACATCCAAGAGCAGATCGCGCAGCTGACCGACGAAGTGCAGCGCCGCGACGGCGTCCCACTGCGACTGCGGGTCGGGCTGAACTCGGGTCAAGTGATTGCCGGCGAAATCGGCCCTGACGCAAGGGCGTACACGGCGGTCGGCGAGCAGGTCGGGATAGCACAACGAATGGAATCGATTGCCCCGCCCGGCGGAGTGATGCTGAGTGAGTCCACCGCGCGGCTGGTCGAGCACGCCACCGTGCTGGGGTCGCCAGAGTGGGTAAATGTCAAGGGCGCCGAGGAGCCATTACCCGCGCGTCGGCTGCTGGGGGCCGCTGCTGAGCGCGTGGGGATCAGTCGGCGCGAGCCGACCCTGGTCGGACGCACCTGGGAGATGAACACCGTCGCCGGCATCCTCGACCAGGCGATAAACGGTGCCGGATGTGTTGTCGGGGTGGTCGGGCCTCCCGGTATCGGCAAGAGCCGCATCATGCGCGAGGCCGTGACGCTGGCCGCCGGACGCGGCGTCGAGGTGTCCACCGTCGCCTGCGAATCCCACGCCCGTACGGTCCCGTTCCATTTGGTAGCTCGACTGCTGCGCACGGTGTTCGGGGTCAGCGACCTCGACGAGCACGCGGGCCGAGCGCAGGTTCGGGCCCGCATCCTCGGCGCTAACCCCGAGGACCTGCTGCTGCTCGACGACCTGCTCGGAATCGGCGATCCGGACGCCGCGCCGCCCGCCATCACCGCCGATGCTCGTCGGCGTCGGTTGGTCGCGTTGTTGAACGCCGCCGCCCTGACCCGGACCGCACTGGCGCAATATGTGATCGAGGACGTGCACTGGATCGACGAGGTCAGCGAGGCCATGGTCGCTGAGTTCGTCAAGGTTGTACCGCAAAGCCGCTCGCTGGTGCTCATCACCTACCGCCCCGAATACCGGGGCGCTTTGTCGCGGACACCGGGCGCGCAGACGATCTCCCTGGCGCCGCTGAACTCGGCGCAGACCACCGCATTGACCACCGAACTGCTGGGTACTGACCCGTCGGTGCGTGCTCTGACCGCGCGCATTGCCGAGCGTGCCGCCGGGAACCCGTTCTTTGCCGAGGAGATGGTGCGTGATCTGGCTCAACGCGGTGTGCTCGACGGCGATCGCGGCGCCTACCTCTGTCGTGATGACGCCGCCGACATCAGTGTGCCGGGCACTGTCCAGGCCACCATTGCCGCCCGCGTCGACCGCCTCGGTAGGCCGGCCAAACACGTCCTGTATGCCGCCGCGGTCATCGGTGCACGGTTCAGGGCTGAGCTGGTGGCCGCCTTACTGGATGACATCGAGGTAGCAGAGCCGATCGCCGAGTTGCTGCAGGTGGAGTTGATCGATCAGGTGATGTTCACTCCGCGCGCCGAGTATGTGTTCCGGCACCCGTTGATCCGGAAGGTGGCCTACGAGGCACAGTTGAAGGCTGGGCGCGCCGAGGTGCACCGGCGCTTGGCCGTCGCGATCGAAGAGCAGGACCCCGGGGCCGCGGACGAAAACGCCGCCCTGATCGCCGAAAACCTGGAGGCTGCCGGGGATTTGCCAGCGGCGTTCGACTGGCATATGCGCGCCGGCGGGTGGTCGGCCATGCGCGATATTCGCGCGGCCCGCACGAGTTGGCAGCGGGCCCGCCAGGTCGCCGACCGGCTACCGGCCGAGAACCCGGATCGAGCGTCGATGCGGATCGCGCCACGCAACCTGCTGTGCGGCACCCTCTGGCGGGCCGGTGGCAGCATCGCCGACACTGGTTTCGACGAACTGCGGGATCTGTGCATCGCGGCTGACGACAAAGTGTCGCTGGCGATCGGCATGACCGGATTCATCATGGCGCTGACTTTTCACAACCGTTTCCGCGATGCAGCCCAAGTGGCTTCGGAGCAGAGCGAGCTGCTCGAATCGATCGGAGATCCGACGCTTACCGTGGCACTGTTGTTCGCGTCTATCTATGCGAAATGCCAGGCGGGCGAGATGGTCGAGGCGTTGCGACTGTCGGATCGACTCATCGACTTGGCCGACGGCGACCCCACCAAGGGCAACTTGATCTTCGGCTCACCGCTGAGTACGGCGATCGCGATGCGGGGCCACGTCAAGATGTGTCTGGGAATTCAAGGATGGCTCGACGACGCCGCCACCTCAATCGCGATGGCCGCTCCTCTCGACCCGATGAGTTACGTTTTCGCCCTGCTGTGGAAGTACGTTGCCTCCATTCCGTTCGGGGCGCTACCGTCCGATGCGACCGCAATGCGCGAGACTGCCGAGGCGCTGCGCATCGCCGAGCTTTCCAGCGACGACTTCATTCTTGGAATGGGCCGACTCAGCCGAGGCCTCGTTCTGGTTAGTCGCGACGGCCCGCAACGCGAAGCGGGCCTCGACCTGTTCACCCAAGCCCGCGATGCCGCCATGACGGCAGGGTTCTCGCTGAGCGCGCTGACGATCGTCGAGCCCGAGTTCGCACTGGAGAAGGCCCGCACCGGTGACCTCGATGGTGCCATCGAAATGGTGCGGGCAGTCGTGGACGGCGCATACGAAAGCGGCGACATGATCTGGCGCGGAAGAGCCACCGAAGTTTTGGTGCAACTGCTGGTGCGATGCGGATCCGTAGGCGACCAGCACAAAGCGCAGGCGGCGATCGACCGACTCGCCGCCGTACCCACCGATCCCGGCTTCGTGGTTCACGAACTTCCCCTGCTGCGTTCGCAAGCGCTGCTCGCGCTGGCGCGAGGCGACAAGAACAGCCACAGGAACTTCATGGAACGCCACCGCGCCAAGGCAGCATCCGCCGGTTTCGAAGCACTCATGTCCATCGCAGACGCGACTATCATTGCGCCCCAACTATGACCCTGCGGCCCAGTAAGTTCTGAAAACGACTTCGACTCAGGAGCTTCGCCATGCCAGAACTAGGTGAGCGCGCGGTCGTTCTCGGGGCGAGCATGGGCGGGCTGCTTGCCGCAAGGGTCCTGGCTGATTTCTTCAGCACCGTCACTGTGGTCGAGAGGGATGTGTTGCCCGACGGTCCCGCTGTCCGACGAGGGGTACCGCAGGGTCGGCATGTCCATGTTCTGCTGGCCCGCGGCGCGCGGATCTTGGATGAGCTCTTCCCCGGGTTTCTCAATGAGCTGGTAGCCGACGGTGCTCCCGTTTGGGACGACGGCGAGCTCTCCGAGCTTCACTTGTCCTTCGGCGGCCACGAGATGCTGCGGTCGGGCAAGATAGCACTCAGGCCTAAGGCAATTGCGGTGTACATGCCGAGCAGGCCGTTGCTGGAATGCCATGTCCGGCGTCGCCTGCAAGCGATTAGGAACGTGACGATTCTGGGCGGCCATGACGTAGCCGAATTGAAGTCGACGGCAGATCGCGATCGCGTCACCGGAGTGCGGGTGGTCAACCGCGACGGCGGTGCCGAACGGGAGTTGATGGCCGATTAGTCATCGACGCGATGGGCCGCGGTGCCCACACGCCAGCTTTCTCTGGAGAGCCTCGGGTACGGCCGACCGGTCGAGGACCACATCGTCATGCACACCACCTACGTAAGCCAATTGCTGCGGATCCCCCAGGGCACGCTGAAGGAGATGCTGGTCGACATCGGCCCCGCGCCGGGCCGGCCAACCGGGATGTTTCTGGCCGGCTATGAGAACGACACGTGGATGTTCACGGTCTTCGGGATGGTGGGGCACGAGCCGCCTGGCGACCTGGCCGGCATACTGTCATTCGCTCAGGAGTACTGCCCCGCCCACCTGATTGCGGCGGTGCGGGCTGCCGAACCAATCGGCGAGGTGGCACATCACCGCATGCCGTCCAGCCAGTGGCGACGCTACGACAAGATGCCCCGACTCCCCGACGGTCTGCTGGTCTGCGGCGACGCGATCTGCAGCTTCAACCCCATCTACGGGCAAGGAATCACGGTGGCCGCGCTGGACGCAGCCGCGCTGCGGGACTGTCTGCGTCGCGGCGGCAGCGACCTGCCCAGGCGATACTTCCGCGCCTCGGCGAAACCGATTGGCGTGGCCTGGCAGATGGTAGCGGGCTCGGACCTCAGCTTCCCCGAGGTGGCAGGGCGACGGTCGAGGTCGATGCGCATCATTACCCGACTGGTGGACTGGGCGCTGACCGCCTGCGAGTCCGATCCCGTTGTCGCCGTAAGCTTCTTCAAGGTCAACGGCCTCATCGACCCCCCGATTCGCCTGCTCCGCCCGGCGTTTGTTTACCGGGTGGCGGTCGTAAACCTGCGCCGCCGGCGACGCGATGGGCAACCTCGGCAAGCCGAAGTGGCCGGCCCAGCCGATAACCGTAAGACGTGACCTGACAACTTGTTCCTGGCACGGCGCATTGGCCACGCCGAAACCTGTCGACGGCCGGCGCGTACGTCGAAGCCCACCCGGCCCTCGAACAGCTCAATCGGCTATCCGACATTGCCTGCTGCAGCGCGTAGTAGTCGCGATTTCCGCGTCGTCGGCCACGGGTGCGAAACACCCGCATGCATTAGCTTTCTTGGGGACCATTTTGGGACCACACGTCATGCGCGACGGTGAACGACCTGCGCGGCTGTGCACGCCATGCACGGCCATATCCCGACCGAGCGCGGCCGCCGACCTGCGGAAATGCGTTGCCGCTACTTACTGGGGGTCAAGTGGTCGCAGGTTCAAATCCTGTCAGCCCGACTGAGGAATATAGGCTCTGAGCTGGGGTGATGGCGTGCTCGGGCCCGTATTGTTTGTTGCCTATGGTGCTTGTCTTGGGACCAGGCCGGTCCCATCACGGTGCCGGAGCGCACTTGCCCGTCCGACGGCGTGGCGTTGCGGCGCACGATATGCGCGCTGGTGCACGTAGCGCACGCTATGCACTGCGAATCGGAGACAGTTTTCCCTGGCGCCATTGTCCGATAGTCAAGTGCGCCAGGTTCAAAACCAGCCGTAGCTGTCAGTCCGCGCTGATTACGGTGTGGCGGATGGCTTCTGTGCTGTTCGGGGATCAGGGAAGCCGAGCTTGGTGTATCCGGGGGCGCGTTTGCGCAGTGACGACGCGAGAACGGGGGTGAGTTCATCGTGGTAGTCATGGACAGTGGCGTCGGTCTTGCCTGGGTGTGGCCGCGTGATGCGTCCGACGTACTGAATGAGGCGACTCTTGAAAGTGATGGGGGAGGCCAAGAACAGGGTGTCCAACGCGGGACAGTCAAAACCCTCGCCGATGAATGAGCCGGTCCCAACGATCAGCAGCGGTGGTTGTTCTGGCTGGTGAGCTGCGAGTTGCTGGGTGATTTCCAAGCGCTCGCGCGCTTTCATTCCGCCGCGCAGGACTGTTGCTTCGCATCCGGCATCGCAGAGCCGGCGGGTGATCGCATCCAAGTGGTTTACCCAGGTGGTTAGGACGAGGATGTTTGCGCCTTGGCGGTGTGCCGACAGTACGTCGGTGACGATCTGGTCGAGACGATCCTGGTCAGCGACGAGCGCGCGGTAGATTTCGGCAATCCCGCCCGGTGCGGCGGGATCGGCGTCGCCCGTGTATCGGAACTGGGTTGGGTGGATATGCAGAACCGGGTGCGGTGCGGGCGAATCCGTTGCAGCGGAGGGGAGTTCACCGGGAAGCGGAGGTTCCAGGGTGTGACTGTGCGATCCGAGCTGATGGTAGATCAGGCCCTCGAGCCCGTCTCGCCGCTCCGGCGTCGCGGTCAAGCCGAGCCAATACTTCGCTGGTATCCGGTTCAGGACGGCGGAGAACGCGGCGGCGGCGATATGGTGGCACTCGTCGACTATTACGAACCCGTAGCCGGCGGTGATTTCTTCGACATTTTTGCGTCGGGCGAGTGTAGGTAGCAGTGCGACATCGATGATGCCGGTGGTCTTCGACCGCCCGCCACCGATCTGCCCAGACTTGACGCCGAGATGTTTGTGCAGCCGGTCGCGCCACTGATCCGCGAGCGCTTTGCGGTCCACCAGGATCAGGGCGGACTTGCGACGTGAAGCGATTGCGGCGCAGGCGATCACAGTCTTGCCCGATCCAGGCGGGGCAATCAGGACTCCGGTGTCTTGGGCGGCGAGGTGTCGCACGGCCACCGCTTGTTCAGGCCGGAGCTCCGTCGCACAGTTGAATTCATGGTCAGTCCCGGTGACGCGGGAGTCGTCGATGCGCATCGTGCTCCCGGCGGATTCGACGAGGGTTGTCAACAGCGACAACAACCCGCGCGGCAAAATGAGGTCTTCCTCGACGGTTTCGTCGTAACTGCGAAGAAATCGCGGCGTGTCCCAAGTGCTTCGGCGGGCCCGTTGCCGCGCGTGGAACTCCGGGTTCGGGATCGATGCCGCGTGCTTGACTGCCGAGATCATTGCTGGGCCCAGATCTGCTGCGGTCAGTTTCAATCGGGCCCCCAACGACGCCCGGATGATCGCTGCGGGGCGGGGCACGATCTTCGACGACGTGGGCAGCTGCAACCGACGCACGTCGTGGCCGATCTTGGGATCGGGCAGCTTCCGGGCCAGCCCCGCGACTTCGTTCACCGACAGCCTGGCGATGCTGGAAAGGTAGGCCCACTGATCGTCGAACGGTTCGAGCGTGGCCGGGTCGAGAAAAAGTGTAGTGCCGTGTTGGCGGCGAGTGCCGTTCAACGGTGCGGCGATAAGGTTGCCCATGCCGCGTCCGGTGTGCACGTCTTGGGACGGAAACAGTCGGTCATAGCTGGTCAGGCTCATACTGCCGCGCAACTGAATCGCCTCACCCAGCAGGCTGGTCGCGATCCGGCGTGCCGCCGACGCGGATGTGGCTTGGGCGAAGAAGATCCATACATGTGCGCCGCGACCGGACTGCGACACCTCCAGCGCCGCCGGAATCCCATAGGCGCGTGCGGCTTTCAGGTAGGCCAGGGCGTCCAGCATCGCAGAGTTATTGTCGAAATCCGCGGCCACCCACCAGCACGTGTCGTCATCGCCGAGCGGGTAGAGCCCGATGTGGAGATCGCCGCGCAGGTGCTTGGCGATCACCTCCGCGGTGAGTGTCAGATAGGGTGCGTCGGCTCGGCTCATTCCCTTGCGCCAATAGCCGTTGATGGCAGGCATCCAACCCGATCGCCCGTCACGTCTGTTCTCCCAGCGGAGCGCGTATACATCTGTGCGGCAACGAAACAGGCTTGCGTAGAACCGGAGTTTCTCCTCCGGGGCCGACCGCATATCCACTGGCGCGGTTGGCGCACCTGTGAGGGCTGGCTGATCTGGATCCGCGGCGCGGGCCTGCTCCTTACTGAGCTCGAGCAGCCGACGCAAGCGTACGTTATCGGCACGGAGCGTCGCCAACTCACCGGGAAACTGCTCCTCCACGACTTACATTCTGCCTCAAGGGAATCGCTGGCTCAGAGTCTCGCGAGCGTGGCGCCGATGTCCTTGGTCAGCAGGTAGAGGTCCAGGTTTGTCGAGTCCTCGGCATCAAACGGTTCAAACCCGAACCGCTGCCACCAACTGAAAGCGGCCGGGTTCAGTGCGGTGACCACAATAGCTCGGCATGCTGCTTTGACGTTCAACTCGGCTGCTGTGGCCAGGATGTGTTTGATCATTTGGGTGCCCAGCCCAAGCCCGGTCACGCGGGTGTCGGTGGCTAGCCGGCCTACTAGGAGCGCGGGAACCTGCAATGGGGCGCCCTTCGCCAATGGCGTGGGACTTGCTGACCGATCCACCGATGTCATCGACAGAGTCGCATAGCACACCACCCTGTAATCAGCATCAACGATCACCCAGACCGCTGCGGTGTTGCCGCGTCGGTTCTGGCCGGCGTAGCGGCGCAGCCACTCGTCCAGGGACGAATCGCCCGATGTGAACTCGTCGCGACGGTGTCTATCCGGGTCGAGTAGGTTCGGCCGGTAGAACTGCACTTCAGTCGAGCCAGGTGAACTTCGCTGGCCGCTTCAAGGTGGCCGCCAGTCGCTCGTTAACCCGCGCCGGACGGTTCAGTGCTTCGGTGAACACGGCCGCCGCGTCGGGGGACAGGCGAATGGTCTGTCGCTCGGCGAGCAAATTGTCGGCGGCCTGGCTGGCGGCCTGCAGCACGAACGCCGTCACGCTCAGGTGCGCCTCGGCGGCAGCCTCCTCGAGCCGCCGCTTGGAGGTTGCGTCGACGCGCAGCTGCAGGCGGTCATCTTTCATCGAAGTCATGTACTTACAATGGCAGTACGCAAACTTCTGGTCAAGCGAGGGGTCATCGGCACTGGTGCATGGCACGTCGGGGACCATTTTGGGAACTCGTCATGCGCGATGGTGAACGACCTGCGCGTCTGTAAACGCTATGCAGGCACACGAATCGGCCGCCTACTATCCGCGACCGGGGGAAATGCGTTACCGCACTTTTCTCGGAGTCAAGTGGTCGCAGGTTCAAATCCTGTCAGCCCGACACAGGTCAGAGGGGTTTTCACCCCTTCGACGCCATACCCCTTGGGGGTGTATGAGACAACAGATGAGACAACAGGGGTTTGCCTCATTGCCCCAGCCCTAACTGGTCACCGAGCGTTCCGATTGCCCTGCGCGCCCCGGCTGAACTGCCGTGCGTGTAGATATCGCCCGTGATACTGATCGAGCTGTGGCCGAGCAGATCGGCCACCTCGCGTATGTGGTATCCGCTGTCCAGCCACGCGGTGGCGGCGGAGTGCCGCAAGATGTGGACGCCGACGCCTTCGATCTCCGCCTTCGTCGCCGCTTTCTCGATAACCCGCAGGAAGTTTCTGGGATCGACCTTGCCGCCCGTCTCATTGGGGAACACCAGATCTTCGTTCTTCCAGATGTTCGCCGCTGCCAGCCGCTCTTCCATCTGTGCAACACGATGCTTGCGGAGCATGGTGACGACCGCGTGGTGGAGAGGTATCTCCCGGCGGCTGCTATCGGTCTTCACCTTGGCTTTGATCCGCAACTGTTTGTTGACGCGGCCGAGGGTGCCGCGAACCCGAATCTCTCCGGCCTCAAGATCAACCTCGGACCACTTCAAGGCCAAGCACTCGCCCTTGCGTAACCCAGTCGTCGCGATCAACACCAACGCCGGGTGATACCGCGAGCCCTCAGCGGCCTTCAGGACCGCCTTCACGACCTCGGCAGGAAGATACTTGGCCTCCCGGCGTTCGACGCCGGGGCTTTCGATGACGGTCGCAGGATTGCGGGCCAGTACGTTGTCCCGCACCGCGCCGTCCAGCGCGACGCGCAGCACAATGTAGATCGAGCGGATCGTGCTGTCCGAGAGTGCGCGTTCCGGTTCGGCACCTTCGGTCTTGGCTGGCTTGGTTTTCGCCCGCAACGCCAGAATCAGCGCCTCGATGTCGGAGGCCTTCAACTTGTCCAAGCTGATTTCCCCGAACGGGGCAGGTTCCAGATGCTTGGCCGACAGGGTTGCGTAATTCTCTTTAGTGGTGGCAGCGCGTTTGGATGCTAACAACGTCGTCTTCTTCCATTGCTGCAACCAACTCGCGAGGGTCTGCTTGCCGTGCGTTGGTTGCATGGGTGATCCGGCGGGGGCGTCCTCGTATAGCTTCGGCCTTTGCCGCGGGTGGGACTTGTCCCCGAAGTAGGCAGGGCGCATGCACGACGTCACTTCGCTTGTTTTTCCTATTCAGATCCGTATCCCGGCTCGGCTGCATCCGTTTCGGAACGCCGCGACGTCCGCTCCGGCAGCTTGATCACTGGCGCTTGCGGAGGGCATCTTGTTCGGTCGTATAGCGCCTGCCTTCTGCTCAGTCAGCTGAATGAGACCCTCAGGGAAATCAGCGATTCTCTGAATCATCGGCTCGCGTACTCGGGGGACACCGGACTCACCTCGATGCCATGACTGAGCCGATTGGACAGTCCTTGCCCAGCGATAGAGCATTTAGCAATGAGTGCACGCACCATCGCTCGCATCCTTGGTGCGGCGGTACCACTGACATGGGCGCTGCTGAGCGCGCTCATCGACACTAGTTGCTCCTCTGCCGGCCCGTGCTCCGACGTCGAGGTGGTGTTCGCTCGCGGCACCAACGAACTTCCCGGCGTTGGCGGGGTCGGCCAGGCCTTCGTCGACTCGCTTAGGTCGCAAGCTGCTGGGAGGTCCGTCGGGGTCTACGCGGTCAACTACCCTGCATCCTCCGATTTCGTCAGGGGCACGTTCGCCGGGGCCGGCGATGCGGGTGCTCATGTCCAATCCACGCTTGCGAACTGCCCCAACACCAGAATGGTGCTTGGTGGATATTCTCAGGGCGCGGGCGTGATCGATATAACCACCGATCAGCTGCCGCCCCAGGTGGCTGACCACGTCGCCGCGGTCGCCGTCTTCGGCAATCCGGCGAGCACATTCATGAGGACGCTTTGGAGCGGCCAGCCCCCCACAATCAGCCCGCTTTACCAGCCCAAGACGATCGACCTGTGCGTTCCCAACGACCCAGTCTGCTCTGAAGGCAGCGTCCCGACAGCACACTTTTTATATGTTCAGTCCGGGTTGACAAACCAGGCCGCGGCATTCGCCGCCGGTCGGCTCTAGCTTCGGTTGTTTCCCATCTTCAAATCCGTATCCCGGCTCGGCTGCACCCGTTTGGGTTCGCCCGTTTGACGAAGAATGACGGAGGATTTGCACTCGCCGCCCGCGCGGACCGAGGCGGTCGCGCAGCGCTTGGCGTTGGCCCTCGACGCCCAGAACTGGCCCGCATATAGCGCAACGCTCGGCGAGGTGATGGGCTGCCCGTCGTGCGAGGCGCGGCTCGAACCGGGATGGCAGCAGGAGACTGCAGAACGGCTGACTGAACTGATCGACTCGATGCGCTGGCAAGAACCGGGTCGTGTGCACGAGCTGGATCGCGTTAGCGATCGCCTTGTAGGTGTCCTGATACCCGCCTGATGCCGCGACGATTGTGGAAATGTTTGGCGTGTAGTTGATTCCGAGCACTTGGCCGGCCGAACCGGAACCGTCCAAAACCTGCTGGTCCGTGGTCGCCGCGTGAGCCGCAACCAAGTCACGGAAAATAACGTCATCGAAAGCGATCGGCGATTGATCAATGAGCTGAATCGCGACGCCCTGCTGACCGCTGATGGTGCGGACTGGCGCGTTGATGAACGTGTCCGTCAAATCGACGTCGGTGACCGGCTGGTTGTCGGCGGTATGAACACCAACTGCGGTGCCGGACAACACCTTTGGCAGATTGATGGAGTCGGTACCACCGGGGAGCGGCTGGCGCTGCACAAGATTCGCGATTGCGCGGCCGGGGCGGGCCAGCTCAATGTACTGGTTCATCAACCAGGCAGGTGGCGTCGACCAGACCAAAGATGAGGAGGCAGTAGGCTTCGCCACCCGCTTTCGGCAGCTACACCACTCATCGACCGCTGATTTAGATTTCTCGATCGTCATCAACTTGCTCAACCAATATGCCTACCAACTCAGGTTTGGGACGCGGCAGCAACGGAGTTCGCGAGAACGTAAGGCTATTCATCGCGACTCGCGGCCGAGATTCTCAATTCCATAGTGCTTAAAGGCCGGCCAGAGCTGCGGCAACGGCGGACGCATGCCGCGGCATAGCACGATCGGCCGATCCTGCTCGTACGGCATCGCGAACGGTGACGTGCCAAACCTGCCGACCACGCTCGCCGAATCGCAAATTCCCGCCCACTGCGCCGGATCGACGTTGACCGCAAGCACCACCGAGCCGTCGTAACCGCGCGGGCCCCAGAGGTAATAGTTGTTGTTGCCGCTCAGCGCGGGTGGTAGCCCTTTTCCGTAAAAGTCGATCGCGGCCGCGTCGCCGTAATTCGAAGCAAAGATCGCCGCCTTCGCGCGATCGCCCGGCGGAAGTGCCGCATAGGCCGCTTCGACGTCGTTGGCAAGCTGCGGCCAGCCGAACTCGTCGGAGAGCACTTGCATCAGCGGCGCACCGACGCCTGCAGCTTCCACCGGACGCGGACGCGGGTGCATGTGGTTCATCACGTTCTTGAGGAGCTCGGGCGGCAACACCGGAAGGACGAGCGGCAGAGAGAAAGAGCCAATCGCTGCGATGAACACCGCCCAGATCGCGACGAGCGAGTGCGGCAGGCGAGTGCACGCGGCCGCCCCCAGCGCGAACATCGTCGGATACGCGCCGGCGAGATAGTAGATTTTGCCGTGACCGACGAGAATGAAAACGACCATCGCGACGAATGCAATCGAGAGGAAACGGTACGGCGCGAAGCGCGCGGACCCAAACGGCGCAACGATCGCGGTGGTCCAAAGCGGCGCGAGCAAGATATTCACCGCGTTGATTTGATCGATCGTGAAGACGAGCGGCGCTCCGGTGAAGTTCCCTGAGTTGTCGTTGCGCACCAGCTCTAGGAACGGAAAACCGTTGACGCCCTGCCAGATCACGTTCGGTAGCGCGAGCAGCGCGAAAATCAGCGTGCCGAGCCAAAAGTTCCGCGAAGCGAACGCGCTTCGCGGGCCGACCAATGCGAGGCCGAGCGCGAGGAAGAGTGCCCAGAAGAATGCGCCGTACCTTGCCTCGAACGCGATGCCGGCAACGAGTCCCGCCCAGAGAAACGCGCGCGGTTCGGCGAGCCGCACCGCTCGCACCATGAAATACGCGATCAGCGTGAAGGCGATCGGCTCGAACGTCGACGTGCTCAGCGTGGCGGTCATCGCCGTCACGAGCATCGCGCTGGCGGCCGCAACCGCCGCTAACCATGCCCCGCGCGTCGTCGCACCGAGAAGCCGCGCGAACGCAACGGTGACCGGGACGAGCAATACGGCGGCGATGATCGCCGGAAGCCGAAGCAGCCAGAGATTGATGCCGGCCGATTGCGTCAAGGTTGCGAGCAGCGGAACGAGCGGCGGCTGATCGACATATCCGAATGCCGGATGGCGCCCACAGATTATGAAATAGAGCTCGTTACGCATCGCGCCATACTGCGTTGCAACCGCAAGGTGTACGACTGCAACCACGGCTGCGACACTCCACGCCGCCCAGAGCGCGCCTTTACTTCCGGCAAGGTTTCGGTCGGAACCGATCTCGGTCGACATGCGCTTACATCACACCATAGACGTGGCCGGTCTGCTCGCCTTCGATGCTCTTGTCCACTCAATAGGGTCAAGCCCACGGCAGTAAATCCCATGGAGTGGGTACCGCGTCACCATCGAAGCCGCCGTCTAACCTAAATTACACCGTCCCGTAACCTAATCCGGCTCCAACAATGCTCCGCCGAGTTATCGTCGTCGCGTGGACATTCTGAATTACGATGACCGCGGTGCGGGTGAGGCAGTCTTGTTCATCGCTGGCCGCGGAGGCTTGGGACGTACGTGGCATGTGCATCATGCGCCGGTGTTTTTGGTATCCGGGTACCGCGTTATCACCTTTGATAACAGGGGAGTTGGCGCCACGGCTGACGACAGCGGATTTACCGTCGATACGATGGTCGCAGACACCGCGGCGTTGATCGAAGAGCTCGACGCCGCACCGGTTCGTGTCATTGGCGCGTCCATGGGCGCCTACATTGCTCAGGAATTGATGCTGGCGCGCCCGGACCTGGTTAGTCACGGGGTGCTGATGGGTAGCACCGGGCGCCCGGAACGCGAACGCAAAGTAGACGCCGACGCCGACGCCGAACAACAGCCCATCGCCGCCGACCTCACCCTGCCACCCCGGGTAGATGTGTCATTGCGCCTCCTGTCGAGCTTGTCACCCAAGACGCTTAACGACGACAAGGCCGCGAGCGAATGGGTAGCCTTGTTCTCGATGGTCGCCCAGAACCCCACCCCCGGTATGCTTTGTCAGATCGGGATGATGCCGACGAGCGATCGCTTGGACGCCTACCGGGCGATTACCGCACCGACGCTGGTGGTCGCCTTCGCCGACGATATCGTGGTCCCCCCAAGTCTGGCTGCCGAGCTGGCCGATGCGCTGCCGAAGGGACGCTACCTGCAGATTGACGACGCTGGCCACTTGGGATTTCTCGAGCGACCGCACATTGTCAACGCCGCGATCCTGAGCTTCTTCTCCGATCGCGATTGAATGGTCGCACGTCGCGATATGGTGGTGCGGCTGTTGATGGTTGGGCGTGATGTGTGCGGTCTTCATGAGGCCAAGAGCCTTCAGCGGCAAGACACGCCGCACAAGATCAAAACCGGCGCTTAGCCGCTCAAGATCGAAGAGCCTTTTTACCGAGATCACGCGCGACGTCGGCGGTCTACCTAGATCAGATCCAGCACCGTAGGTCGGAACTCGGGCGAGACCCGCGTCGCCCGGCTACTCCTTCACCTTCACATCGGGTGGCATGAGAATCCAATAATCCGACTCCACTGAAGCAGCAGTAGGGACACGCAGAAAATGTCTGGACATACCGGGGCGATTCATAGGGCCCGAAGGTCAGCAAGTATCAACGACGCTGCACGGCCACCCCAACTGCGTTGCGGCGCAAAAAAGACCGCGACGTGCGTGGGATCCGACCGCGTCGCGGCTGACGACGATTCAACGCGCTGTATCTCGCGCCGTGTTGTATTGTCATTCGGTGGCTGAGCTGGCATACGATGACCGCGGTGTGGGTGACGCGGTGTTGTTCATCGCCGGCCGCGGAAGCTTGGGACGAACGTGGGATCCGCATCAAGCCCCGGCGTTCTTGGCATCCGGGTACCGTGTTATCACCTTTGATAACAGGGGAGTTGGCGCCACGGAGAACGCGAGCGAGTTTACCGTCGATACGATGGTCGCAGACACTGCGGCGTTGATCGAAGAGCTCGACGCCGCACCGGTTCGTGTCGTTGGCGCGTCCATGGGCGCCTACATTGCTCAGGAATTGATACTGAAGCGCCCAGAGCTGGTCAGTCAGGGGGTGCTGATGGCCGCCGCCGGGCGCTATGACTACACCCGGGAGTTCCTCGTCGCCGCCGAACATGAACGCGTCGCCTGGGACCCTGCCCCACCACCCGAGGTAGATGCGGGAGTGCGTCTCCTGCAGGCCGTTTCACGCAAGACGCTGACGGACGAAACCGCGGCGACCGAATGGATAGACATGTTCGTGAAGGCCCCCACGAAGCTGACCCCCGGTCTGGATTGTCAGATCGACATTTACCCGAAGAGCGACCGCTTGCACGCCTACCGGGCGATCACCACACCGGTGCTAGTGATCGGATTCGCTGACGACCTCCTGTGCCCCCCACATCTGGGTGCCGAGGTGGCCAATGTGCTGCCGAACGGACGCTACCTGCAGATTGCCGACGCTGGCCACTTGGGATTTCTCGAGCGACCGGACGTTGTCAACGCCGCGATCCTGAGCTTCTTCGCGGGTCGCGATTGAATGTCCGCACGTCGCGATTAATGGTGGTGCGGCTGTTGATGGTGGGCATGAGGTGTGCGGTTCCGGCACCGTGCGGGCATCGAAAGCGGTTGCGGAGGGTCTCGATTTGCAGACGTTCCTATGCCGGGACCACCGGTGGGCGATCAAAGCGCTGTACGGGTGCGCACCATGACCTTCGCGGGGATCAGCGATCGGCACGCGACGTGGGCGGTGCGCAAGAACCCGGCAGAGCTGACGGACGAGCAGCGCACCAGTCTCGCGGCGATCGCCGACACCAACCGCACCCTCTACCGGGCATACCTGCTCAAAGAGCAACTGCGCGAGGTCTTTCGGGTCAAGGGCACCCAAGGCCACCGACGCTCGCCAGGTGGCTGTCGTGGGCGTCGTCGCACTCACGCATCCCCGAGTTCGTCAACTGCTGGCGTTCGCGGCCATAGACCCGCAGGCAAACACCCGTGGGCCACAGCAACATGGCCGGATTCATCCCTTCAACGATCACCGTGCCTGGGTCGTCCGGGTCAGCGCGCACCACCACGTTGCACGTAAGCAGCAGCCCGATCTCGCGATCTACGGCGATAGCCCGATGTGCCAACGCCGGATCACATGCACCGAGGACCAGGTAGTCCTCCATGTCCACGCCGAGCTTGGCCTCTAGCGTCGCTTTGACGTCGATTTCGGTCAGCACGCTGAACCCCTGTTCTGCAAGGGATTCTCGAGTGTGTGCTACCGCGTCGTCGAACCGGGTCGCCACGTTTGTCGATAGTGCAATGCTCACGCTGAATTCCTCTTTAAGGTGGCCCAACCAAAAACCCGGCCGAAGCAGGAATCGCGCATGATCATGTCATCAGCATGGCCGATGCGCGATCCGTTAACTCGAAATGCGCGTACGTTCAGGTGGCGCGCGGGAGATCCTGGGTCGATGCGTCCGGTTGCGCCGCCGGGCGATTCGGTGCGGGGGCCCAGCCGACGTAGGTTCGGTACAGCCCGACCAGTCCGACGAAGATATCGGCGCTGACCCCGCGGGCAGTCATGCCGATCGCGGCGTTGGCGGCTGCCGTGAAAGCATGCGGAAAGCCATGAGAAACACCGCTCGTAGCGCGAGGACCCAGCCCACCACAGACACGGTGATCGCCGCCGCACCTCGCCAATACTGGTGAAGCGCGATGATGACAAGGGAGGCCAGAAGCAGAAAGACGCCTGTCACCCACGGCCACGGGTCCGAAAGCATCATTCGCATATCCGATGCGCGTGCCACCGTCATAGCGGCGACGATGACAAAGAACGGGCCGAGCACGCGCGCGAACATGCGCGTCCGAACCTGCACTTCAGTGCTCATTCGTCAACACCTCCATGATGCCTGGCATCTGTGACGATAACAGTTCGGTTGTCGTGACTTTCATGCCTTACCGGCATAAGAGGATTTTAACCGAACCTCGTGGGAGGGAGATTCGGGACCTTTGTCGTGAATCGTGCCGCGCCTCAGCGCCAAGGGACCTAGGGCCGTCACCTGAGGACAGAGGAACTGTTCCAACGCGGGCCGAAGTCGCTGCTGGACAGCCCATGCAAGTACAGCAGCGGCAGTACCGCGGCCACCTGCGGAGACTTGCGCGCCCACGCCGGCAGAATCGCCGAGGAGAACCGACGACCTCGGCTGCCAACGCCGCCGCGAGCATCGTCCTGGCACCGTCACGCACGATCTCGTCGAGCAACGACCCGCCCGCCGCACTGTTGTGATTGGACGCATCGGCGTCGTGCCTCGATCGATTCTCGAACGCCAGCCAACGTCGATTCTCGTTGAGGCAGTGCACCTTTCACGTTCACGACACACCTCAGCACCAAATTGCATGAACTATTGAGGCATACTCACGAGCGACCCGCGCGATAGGCTGTTGCCCCTCCACCACCAGCCTGGCTATTTCCTCCCGAAACTCGGGAGAGTATGTCTGGTATTTCTTCGCCAATTCCCATCATCCTTTCCGGATCGAACCCTATTGGGTCCCAGTCCGGGAAGCTGAGGGCACCCCACCTCGACCCCACCAGTAAGGAACGACAACGCTGGGTGAACCGATGGCCCTTCCCAGGACAATTGACCTCAGGCCAAAATCGGCTAACAGACCGGTTCGCCGCAATCACAGCGCTGGCTGAGGGACCCGGGTTTTGGTTTCGAGGTTATCAATGTGCCGTGCCGGGCTGCGGTTACCCCCGCAATCGGCTCATCCAACCGGGTCGAAGTGGTGGCGGCCGTGCGGGTGGTGGTCGAAGTGGTGGTGACGGTCGTGCTGGTGGCTGGTGGTCGAAGTGGTGGTGACGGTCGTGCTGGTGGCGGTTGCCCGAAGGCGGGTGTGTAGGTATTCGGTTAATACGGTGAGGTTGGGGTACTCCACGACGAAGTTTGGGGGCAGTTCGAGGCCGGTGACTTGGGCGAGGCGGTTGCGTAGCTCGACTAGGCCCAGGGAGTCCAGGCCGATCTCGCTGAACGCTCGGGTGGGTTCGAGAGCTTCGGGTGAGGGGTGGTGGAGCACCGCGGCGACGTGGTCGCATGCCACGGTCAGCAGCAGGGTGTGCCATTCGGTTTCGGGCAAGTCGACCAAACGCTGCGTCAACGTCGCGGCGGCGCGGCGATCGGTAGCGGGCAGGCGTATGAGCTTGGTGAGCAGTGGTGGCAGCATGCCGATGCGGGCTTGGGCGCGCAGCGCGGCGATGTCCAGTCGCGCGGGGACCAGCACGGGTTCGGGGCGGGTGCAGGCCGCGTCGAATAGTTGGAGGCCTTCTTCGGTGGACATCGCCGCCAACCCGACGCGTTGCATGCGGGCGTGATCGGCCTGGTCGAGCTGGCTGGTTATGCCGCTGGCCTGACCCCACAGCCCCCAGTCCAGCGAGGTGGCTGTCAGCCCGTGGTGGCGACGGTGGGTAGCCAACACGTCCAGGAAGACATTGGCGGCGGCGTAGTTGGCTTGTCCGGGGTTGCCCAGCACCCCAGCGGCCGAGGAGAACAACACAAACGCCGTCAGGTCCAGTCCTGTGGTGAGTTCGTGTAGATGCAGGGCGGCGTCGAGCTTGGGCTTTAGTACCTGTTCGACGCGCTTGCGGTTCAGTGATTCGATCACCCCATCGGCTAACACCCCGGCAGTGTGGATTACCGCGCCGAGGGGATGCTCGGCCGGGATGGCCTCCATTACCGCGGCGATCTGGTCACGGTCGGTGACATCGCAGGCGGCAACACTGACCTGGCAGCCCAGTTCGGTCAACTCGGCGCGTAGCTCTTCGGCCCCGGCCGCGGCCGCGCCGCGGCGGCTGACCAGCAGCAGGTGTTCGCATTGGTGCTGGATGGCCAAATGCCGTGCCAATGCCATGCCCAATGCGCCGGTACCCCCGGTGATCAGCACAGTTGTCTGCGGATCAAACACTGGCACCGCGGTGGGTTCGGGTTGTGCTGGCACGCGGCTGAGCCGCGGGGCCAACAGCACACCGTTGCGGATGGCCAGCCGGGGTTCATCGGCTAGCGACAGCGCCGCAGATACAGCGGCGCGGGAGGCTGGGCTGTCATCTAGATCCAGCTGCATAAACCGGCCTGGATTCTCAGAAGCCGCGGTGCGCAGCAAGCCATCAGCAGCGGCGGCGGCCAGCGCGGGCACCTCCCCCTCACCGGCGGCCACCGCCCCCTGGGTCACTAGCACCAGCCGGCACTGAGCCAACTCCGGCAGAGTCAGCCAGCCCTGCACCAACCCCAGGGTGCGATAGAGCCCGGTGCGGGCACTGGCAGCCAGCCCACCGGAGTCAGCGGTGTCATCGACGGCTACCGGGGCGGCGGTGAGCACCACCTCGGGCGGCCCACCCGTGCGGATCGCTTCGGCCAGCGCCGCCACATTCGAGTAGTGCTCAACATCATCGCCGGCGATCCCGCCCAGATCCAGTGGGCCGCCATTGAGCAGCACCGTCCGCGGGCGGGTCCCCTCGCCAGAACCCTCGACTGGTGTCCACTCCACATGATGCAGCCACTTGAGCCGCCGCGCCGCGCCGCGGCCAAGATGGTCAGCATCGACGGGCCGCGGGGTTACTGAATCCACCCGAAGCACCGGGGCCCCGGATTCATCGACAGCGGTTAGGCGCAGCCCGCCGGTGCCGGTGGGGCGTATAGCGACCCGCAACGTCGATGCGCCCCGTGAGGCGAGCGACACCGCACCCCAGGTGAGTGCCAGCGGCACCTGATCGGCGGTCTGCTCACTCAACCACACCAGGGCGGTATGGAAGGCCGCATCGAACAATGCCGGATGCAATCCGAAGTGGGACGCCTCCTCGGCTCGCTCACCGTCTAACGCAATTTCGGCGAACAGCTCCTCGTCGCGGCGCCAGATCGCCCGTACCCCCTGGAACGCCGGACCATACTCCAAACCCGCCCCGGCCAGCCGGTCGTAGAGCGAATCGGCTGACAACGCCTCCGCATCCGCCGGCGGCCACACCGACAACTCCTCGACCCCGGCCCTATCATCCGCACCAGCACTGAGCACACCAGTGGCATGACCAACCCACCGCAGGGTTCCCTCGGTCGGCTGAGCGCCCTGATCGGCGTGATCGGCGGGGTTCTCCGGGCGTGAATAAATGTCGACCCGCCGCCGGCCGTCCGCATCGGGGCCCAGCAGTAATTGCAGGTGCATCGCGCCGTGGTCGGGTATCAGCAGGGGCGCTTGCAGCAGCAATTCGTCAAGGTGGCCCACACCGGCTTGGACACCGGCGGCCAGCGCCATCTCCACCAACGCGGCGCCCGGCAGCAACACCGTGTCGAAAACAGCGTGATCAACCAGCCAGGGATGGGTCTCCACCGAGAGGCGTCCACTAAACAACCAGCCCCGCTCATCACCCAAACACACCCCGGCCCCCAGGAAAGGATGGCCCACCTCCGAGAGCCCCACCGACGCCAAATCCCCGGCACCGGCCGCCCGCGACGACAGCCAATACCTTTGCCGCTGAAACGCATACGTCGGCAATTCCACCCGCTGCGGGCGCCACGGGGCGAACACCGCACCCCAATCCACCGAGACCCCATGCACATAAGACTCAGCCAGGAACTGGGTCAATGCCTGGGTTTCGGGCTGGTTGGCGCGCAGGGTGGGAACGCACAGTTTCTGGGTGTGATCGCCCTCGTCGAGGCAGTGGCTGATCATCGCGCTCAGCGGTCCGGTGGGGCCGAGTTCGAGGAACTGGTTGACCCCCGCGCCCTCAAGGAAACGCACCCCATCCATGAAGCGCACGGCTTCGCGGACATGGCGCACCCAATACTCGGCAGAGGTCAGCTCAGCTGCGGTGGCGATCGTGCCGGTGAGGTTGGAAATAACCGCACATTGCGGCTCACGGAAGGAGACGGTGTTGATGACGGCACGAAACTCATCAAGCATCGGCTCCATTCGAGCCGAGTGGAAGGCGTGGCTGACTTTAAGGCGAGTGGTTTTGCGGCCCTCCCACAAGCCGATCCACTGGTTTACGGCGTCTTCATCACCGGAGACCACCGTCGCGAGCGGACTGTTGAGCGCGGCCACCGACAGGCGGTCTTCGTAACCCTGCAGGGATAGGCGTACCTCGTCTTCGGTGGCTGCGACTGCCACCATCGCTCCACCAGCGGGCAACCCACCCATCAGCCGTCCGCGGGCGGCCACCAACGCGCACGCATCGGGCAGTGAGAACACACCCGCCAGATAGGCCGCGACCAGCTCGCCGATCGAATGACCGATCAGGAAGTCCGGCTTGAGCCCCCAGGATTGCACGAGTCGATAAAGCGCCACTTCCATGGCGAACAGGGCGGGCTGGGTGAAGGTGGATTGGTCGAGCAACGCCGCATCCAAGGAGCCCGAGGGCGCGAAGAGAAGTGCCTTCAACGACCTGTCTAGGTGCGGATCGAATTCGGTGCACACCGCGTCGATCGCCTCGGCGAAAACCGGGTAGGACTGGTAAAGCTCGGCGCCCATGGCGGCCCGTTGCGCCCCCTGGCCGGGGAACACGAACGCGGTCTTGCCGCCCACCACACGACCGGTCACCACCCCGGCACCCGGTTGCCCGTTGGCCAGCGCGGTCAACCCCGCCACCAACCCGTCACGCTCAGCACCCACCACCGCCGCTCGATACTCCAACCCGGCGCGGCCAGTGGCCAACGAGAACCCCACATCGGCCACACCCAACTGCGGGTGATCGGCCACAAAATCTGCCAACCGGCCCGCCTGCGCGCGCAGCGCCACCTCACTTTTCGCCGACACCACCAACGGCACCACCACACCCGCAGCACAGACAAGCCCATCACCGGCGCGCCCGTTGCCGACCGGGCCGCGCGCACTGGCGTCGGGCTCAAGGGTGGGGGCTTCTTCGAGGATCAGATGCGCGTTGGTGCCCGAAATGCCAAACGAGGACACCGCCGCCCGGCGCACCCGGACCCCGGACGACCACGGCTGCGCCTCGGTCAACAACCGCGCCCCACCCGCCGACCAATCCACATGCGCGGTGGGCGCATCGACATGCAACGTCGCCGGCAACATCCCGTGGCGCATGGCCTGGATCATCTTGATCACCCCGGCCACCCCGGCGGCGGCCTGGGTGTGACCCATATTCGATTTGATCGACCCCAACCACACCGGCCGATCCTGCGGACGCACACTGCCGTAGGTGGCCAAAATCGCTTGGGCCTCAATCGGATCACCCAACACGGTGCCGGTGCCATGGGCCTCCACCACATCCACATCGGCCACCCCCAACCCGGCGGCGCCCAGCGCCGAGCGGATCACCCGCTCCTGGGAAGGCCCATTGGGGGCGGTGAGCCCATTGCTGGCCCCATCCTGATTAATCGCGCTGCTCTGGATCACCGCCAACACTTGATGCCCATGGCGGCGGGCATCAGATAGCGGTTCCAGCAACACCAAACCGGCACCCTCGGAAAAACCCGTTCCATCAGCACCAGCGGCAAACGCCTTACACCGCCCATCGGCCGACAACCCCCGCTGCCGGGAAAACTCCACCAAAAGACTCGGGGTGGCCATCACCGCGACCCCACCGGCCAACGCCATCGCACACTCACCAGCACGCAACGCCTGACAGGCCTGATGCAACGCCACCAACGACGACGAGCACGCGGTATCGACCGTCACCGCCGGGCCCTCCAACCCGAACACATAGGCAATCCGACCCGACGCCACACTCGAAGTAGTGCCGGTGAGCAGATAGCCCTCCACCTGGGCGTCGCCGACCTCCCCGTAATGCGATGTCATCATCCCGACGTAAACCCCGGTTTGGCTGCCCCGCAACAAATGCGGATCCACGCCGGCCGACTCGAACGTCTCCCAGGCCATTTCCAACAACAACCGCTGCTGAGGGTCCATCGCCAACGCTTCACGCGGCGAGATCCCGAAAAAGCCGGCATCGAAATCGGCGACCCCGTCCAAGAACCCACCCGCACGGGCATAAACCGTGCCGACGTGATCGGGGTCGCGATCACAGAGCCGCTGCAGATCCCAGCCCCGATCCGAGGGGAACTCCGACATCACATCACGGCCCTGAGCAACCATCTCCCACAAACCCTCCGGGCAATCCACCCCACCCGGATACCGACACGCCATCCCCACCACCGCAATCGGCTCACCGACCCGGCGCTCAACACGCGCAGACCCGGCAGCCGTGGTGGTAGCGCCTCCATCGAGCCGGGTGCACAGATATGCCGCCAGCGCACGCGGATCGGGATAGTCGAAGATGAGGGTCGAGGACAGCTTCAAGCCGGTGACTTGCCCCAGACGGTTGCGCAGTTCGACCGCGCCCAGCGAATTCAGGCCGATCTCATCGAACGACCGCTTGGCCTTAAGGGATTCGTCTGCGCAGTGCAGTATAGCGGCGACCTGACTATGCACCTCGGCCAACAGCACTGCGTGCCATTCGGTTTCGGGCAGCACCCCAAGACGCTGCACCAACGTGCCCGTGGCACGTTGGCCCCGCGCATCGCCGAGATCCACCCCGGCCCCCAGGAAAGGATGGCCCACCTCCGAGAGCTCCACCGACGCCAAATCCCCGGCACCGGCGGCCCGCGACGACAGCCAATACCGTTGCCGCTGAAACGCATACGTCGGCAATTCCACCCGCTGCGGGCGCCACGGGGCAAACACCGCACCCCAATCCACCGAGACCCCATGCACATAAGACTCAGCCAGGAACTGGGTCAATGCCTGGGTTTCGGGCTGGTTGGCGCGCAGGGTGGGAACGCACAGTTTCTGGGTGTGATCGCCCTGGTCGAGGCAGTGGCTGATCATCGCGCTCAGCGGTCCGGTGGGGCCGAGTTCGAGGAACTGGTTGACCCCCGCGCCCTCAAGGAAACGTACCCCATCCATGAAGCGCACGGCTTCGCGGACATGGCGCACCCAATACTCGGCAGAGGTCAGCTCAGCTGCGGTGGCGGTCGTGCCGGTGAGGTTGGAAATGACCGCAAGTTGCGGCTCGCTGAAGGAGACGGTGTCGATGACGGCACGAAACTCGTCAAGCATCGGCTCCATTCGAGCCGAGTGGAAGGCGTGGCTGACTTTAAGGCGAGTGGTTTTGCGGCCCTCCCACAAGCCGATCCACTGGTTTACGGCGTCTTCATCACCGGAGACCACCGTCGCGAGCGGACTGTTGAGCGCGGCCACCGACAGGCGGTCTTCGTAACCCTGCAGGGATAGGCGTACCTCGTCTTCGGTGGCTGCGACTGCCACCATCGCTCCACCAGCGGGCAACCCACCCATCAGCCGTCCGCGGGCGGCCACCAACGCGCACGCATCGGGCAGTGAGAACACACCCGCCAGATAGGCCGCGACCAGCTCGCCGATCGAATGACCGATCAGGAAGTCCGGCTTGAGCCCCCAGGATTGCACGAGTCGATAAAGCGCCACTTCCATGGCGAACAGGGCGGGCTGGGTGAAGGTGGATTGGTCGAGCAACGCCGCATCCAAGGAGCCCGAGGGCGCGAAGAGAAGTGCCTTCAACGACCTGTCTAGGTGCGGATCGAATTCGGTGCACACCGCGTCGATCGCCTCGGCGAAAACCGGGTAGGACTGGTAAAGCTCGGCGCCCATGGCGGCCCGTTGCGCCCCCTGGCCGGGGAACACGAACGCGGTCTTGCCGCCCACCACACGACCCGTCACCACCCCGGCACCCGGTTGCCCGTTGGCCAGCGCGGTCAACCCCGCCACCAACCCGTCACGCTCAGCACCCACCACCGCCGCTCGATACTCCAACCCGGCGCGGCCAGTGGCCAACGAGAACCCCACATCGGCCACACCCAACTGCGGGTGATCGGCCACAAAATCTGCCAACCGGCCCGCCTGCGCGCGCAGCGCCACCTCACTTTTCGCCGACACCACCAACGGCACCACCACACCCGCAGCACAGACAACCGAGATATCGGACGCAGGGCGCGAGCCCGTTTCCGTTGACTGCGGTGGCGGACAAAGAATGAGATGGCAGTTCGTCCCGCCCATTCCCCATGAACTCACACCGGCCGACAGAGGACCATTGGGCGTGGGCCACTGCTCATGAGCAGTGAGCACCCGTAGGTGTAGTTGATCCAACGCGATCCGCGGATTCGCCGTCGAAAAGTTCAGGCTGGGTACGAGTTCCTGCTTCTGCACACAAAGTGCCGCTTTGATCAGCCCAGCAATTCCGGCGGCACCCTCAAGATGACCGATATTGGACTTGATTGAACCGACGGTCAGCGGGTCGCTCTCCCGCCCGCTGCCATAAACAGCACCAAGCGCTGCAGCCTCGACGGGATCACCGACTGGAGTGCCCGTGCCATGTAGTTCGACATACTGGATTTCTGAGGGACACATTCCGGCATTCGCCAAGGCGCTCCTCATCACGTCCTCCTGGGCGGCCTCCAGAGGAATCGTGATTCCGGCCTGCGCGCTACCGGTATTAACGGCGCTACCCCGGATAACGCCATAGATCCGGTCACCCGAATCGATAGCATCGCTGAGGGTCTTAAGAACGACGACCCCACCACCTTCACCGCGCACATACCCATCGGCCCGCGAGTCGAACACGTAGCACCGCCCGTCCGGCGACAGCGCATCGAATTTAGCCGTTCGCAGACTGGTATACGGAGACAGAATCAGGTTGACACCGCCAGCGACCGCAATCTTGCACTCCCCGCGTATCAAACTTTCACACGCCAGGTGAACTGCCACCAACGACGACGACTGACCGGTATCGATTGTCAGGCTCGGCCCCGAAAAACTAAGAGCAAAGGAGACGCGATTAGCGATCATATTTCGGCTGATACCCGTGTGCAGATAAGCACTGATTTCTTCGTCAGGAATCGTACCCATGACATCCGCGAAATCGTTTGCCATCACACCAAAGAAAACACCGGCCGGTAGCTGCGCCGAAGGATCTATGACGATGCCGGCATCCTCAAATCCCTCCCAACACAATTCCAGCGCCAGACCCTGCTGCGGGTCCAGCGAAGCGGCTTCACGCGGACCAATCCCAAAAAACTCCGCATCGAACTCGTCACCGCGATCGACCAGACCGGCACGGGCAACACCCAGGCCCCTTTCCGGCGGAACCGCAACGGTCGCGTCCACCCCATCACGCAACAAACACCACAGCTGTGCAGGATTCGCTGCGGCCGGCAGCCGACACGCCATTCCCACAATCGCGACGGCGGTGTCGCCGTTCCGCGTCGACACGGCGGCAGCCTCAACCTCGGCGCCAAAACGCTGTTGCATCGGCGTAATCCTTTCAGCCCCCATAGTGGTGGAACCCTGATGCAGCCGCCCACCCCGCCAAGGCTGATCGCCCGCCCACCCCGCCAAGGCTGATCGCCCGCCCACCCCGCCGGCGATCACTGAGTGGAGAGGCTGGATGCAGAGGCTACGGGGATAGCCCAGTCGTGCGGGGGCTTTGTACCAGAAGTTTGCCGTCCGTCTGCACTCAGTTAACGCGATCGGACCAACTTTTTGGAAACCCCGGACGAAACCTGTTGACCTCCACTATGGTTCCGAACGATTTGACTCATCTCGACTAGACGGTATGGAGGACCGGTGAGCATCAATCCGTTCGACGACGACAACGGCAGCTTTTTCGTCTTGGTCAACGACGAGGAGCAACACAGCCTGTGGCCGACCTTCGCCGATGTTCCAGCCGGCTGGCGGGTGGTTTACGGCGAAGCGGACCGCGCTGCGTGTCTGGACTACATCGAACAGAACTGGACCGATATTCGGCCGAAGAGTCTGCGCGAGAGGCTGGCAGCGGGCCGGGGTTTTGATCAGTAAACCGTGTGGGTCGGGGGCGTCGGATGGAACTTGATGACCGGGTCTTCCCGCTGACGCGCGGGCAGCTGGATATATGGCTTGCGCAGCAGACGGGTCAGTCCGGTACGGAGTGGCAACTCGGCCTATTCGTGAGAATAGAAGGTAGCGTCCAGGCTGACTTGTTCGAACAGGCAATCCGCCAAGCGATACAAGAGGCCGAACCACTCAGGGCCGCTTTCTTCGAGGTGGATGGCCAAGTTTTCCAAAAGGCCATCGAAAACCCGGACATCAAGCTGGACGTCTATGACCTGACCGGCTCGGGTGATCCCGTGCGGGAAGCCCGTGACATAGCAACGTCGATCCAATGCACGCCAATGCCACTCAGTGGGCCGCTATTGAAGTTTGCATTATTCCAAACGCGGCCCGATGAATATTACTGGTTCACCTGCTGCCACCACATACTCATCGACGGCTCGGGCATTGCGTTGGTAGGCCTGCGTATTGCAGAGATCTACTCCGCCATGGTTTCTGGCTCGCCGATTTCTCCCGCCTTCTTCGGCTCGCTGCGTGACTTAATCGGTATCGAGTTGGAGTATGAAGCGTCCAACGACTATCTCGAGGATCAAGATTATTGGGCAAAAAACCTTCCCGCGGAAAGCGGAACGAATTATTCGTTGCCAGAAGCTGGGAGCCAGCGGGATTCGCATTGGCCCTCTGAGCCCGTTGACTTTCACCCGTCGACCATCGACCGAATCAAAGAATTAGTTAAACAGCTGGGCATCAGTCGACCATCTGTTATCACCACCGCGGCATGTGCGCTCCTGGTACGCGCATACAGCGATGACGGTTCAGACGAGGTGGTGCTCGACTTCCCGGTTAGTAGACGGGTGCGCCCGGAGTCGAAAACGCTGCCCGGGATGGTCACCGGAGTTGTGCCGCTGGTATTCAAGTTATCCCCGGCGTCTACGGTTGCCGATTTTTGTCAGCATGTGGACACGCAAATGCGAGAAGCCTTGCGGCATCAGCGATTTCCAGTGCGTACTCTCGGAAGTGACGGTGGCCTTCGTGACCCGAGGCAGGTGGCAAATCGGGTAGTTGTGAATTTTGTCCTAGCCCGACTTACCTTGGACTTCGCTGGTGCTCCGGCAACGGCGACCTTCACCACTTTCGGCCCGGTAGCCCATTTTGGGCTGTTCTTTCTCGGAGTCGGCAATCAGCATCTTTTGAGCACCGTGGGCGCTGGGCAACCCTTTTCGAATTTTGATGTCGCGGATTTAGCGGAGCGGTTGGAGCGGGTGTTGGTGGCGATGGCGGCCGATCCGGGGCGGTCGTTGTCATCAATGGATGTGCTTGTCGAGCCAGAGCGGGCTCGGTTGGACGGGATCGGTAATCGGGCGGTGTTGACCCAGCCGGCACCCACGCCGGTGTCGGTTCCGGTGTTGTGGGCTGCGCAGGTGGCGCGCACACCGGAGGCGGTGGCGGTGACTTTCGAGGGCCTGTCCATGACGTACCGGGAGCTGGAGGAGGCCGCTAACCGGTTGGCGCACCTGTTGGCCGGCCACGGGGTGGGCCCGGGTGGGTGTGTGGCGCTGCTGTTGTCCCGGTCGGCTGAGGCGATCGTGGCGATGGTGGCGGTGCTCAAGACCGGGGCGGCTTATCTGCCGATCGACCCGGCGGCGCCGGGGGCCCGGATCGGGTTCATGCTCGAGGATGCCGCGCCGATCGCCGCGATCACCACTGCCGGGCTGCGCCCGCGGTTGGACGGGTGTGACCTGCTGGTCATCGATGTCGAGGACCCCGGCATTGACAGCTATCCGTGCACAGCGTTGCCGGCACCCGCGGCGGATGTTATCGCCTACATCATTTACACCTCGGGCAGCACCGGGGTGCCCAAGGGGGTGGGGATCACCCACCACAATGTGACCCAGCTGCTGGCCTCTCTGGATGCCGGCCTGCCGCGCGCGGGGGTGTGGACGCAGTGTCACTCGTATGCCTTCGACGTCTCGGTGTGGGAGATCTTCGGTGCGCTGCTCGGTGGTGGGCGGCTGGTGGTGGTGCCCGAAGTGGTGGCGGGCTCACCGGCAGACTTGCACGCCGTGTTGGTTGCTGAACAGGTCAGCGTGTTGACCCAGACCCCGTCTGCGGTGGGGGTGCTCTCGGCTGAGGGGTTGGGTTCGGTGGCGTTGGTGATGGCCGGTGAGGCCTGCCCGGCCGAGGTGGTGGAGCGGTGGGCGCCGGGGCGGGTGATGGTCAACGCCTACGGCCCGACCGAGACCACGGTGTGTGTGGCGGTCAGTGCGCCTTTAACAGCGGGGTCAGCGGGGTCGGGGGTGCCGCCGATCGGGTCGCCGGTGTCGGGGGCGGCGTTGTTTGTGCTGGATGGGTGGTTGCGGGCGGTGCCGGTGGGGGTGGTCGGTGAGTTGTATGTGGCCGGTGCCGGGGTGGGGTGTGGGTATGTGGGTCGGGCCGGGTTGACCGGGTCGCGGTTTGTGGCGTGTCCGTTCGGCGGCGCGGGGGCGCCGGGAACACGGATGTATCGCACCGGGGATCTGGTGTGGTGGGGTGCGGATGGGCAGCTGCGCTATGTGGGGCGCGCTGATGAGCAGGTCAAGATCCGCGGGTATCGCATCGAGTGCGGTGAAGTCCGGGCGGTGCTGGCCGGGCTGGACGGGGTGGAGCAGGCGGTGGTGATCGCCCGCGAGGACCGCCCCGGCGACAAGCGGCTGGTGGGCTATGTGACCGGGACCGCAGAGCCGGCCGAGATACGCGCCGCGCTGGCTGAGCGGCTGCCGGCCTATATGGTTCCGGCGGCGGTGGTGGTGGTGGCGGCGCTGCCGCTGACACCCAACGGCAAACTCGACACCCGCGCCCTGCCGGCACCCGAATACACCGCTGGTGGGTATCGGGCCCCGGCCAGCGTCATCGAGGAGATCCTGGCCGGCATCTACGCCCAGGTACTTGGGCTGGAGCGGGTCGGGGTCGAGGAGTCGTTTTTCGATTTGGGTGGGGATTCGCTGTCGGCGATGCGGGTGATCGCCGCGATCAACACCGGCCTGGATGCCGGCCTTGCGGTGCGCGTCTTGTTCGAGGCGCCCACGGTTGCCCGGTTGGCGCCCCGTATCGGTGTGGATGCGGGTGGGCTTGAGCCGTTGGTGCCGGGTGAGCGGCCCGCGGTGGTTCCGTTGTCGTTTGCCCAAAGCCGGTTGTGGTTTATCGACCAGTTGCAGGGGCCCTCACCGGTCTACAACATCCCGCTGGCGTTGCGGTTGTGTGGGCGGTTGGATGTCGACGCGTTGGGTGCGGCGCTGGCCGATGTGGTGGGCCGCCAGGAGAGCCTGCGCACGCTGTTTGCGGCGCCCGAGGGGATACCGCGGCAGCTGGTGGTGCCGGTTGAGCGGGCCGACTTGGGCTGGCAGATCATTGATGCCAGCGGGTGGTCGGCAAGCCGGCTGGGTGAGGCCATCGACACCGCGGCGCGTCACCGGTTTGACCTGGCCACCGAGATCCCGTTGCAGGCACGGCTTTTCCGCGTCACCGACGACGAACACGTGCTGGTGGGCGTGGTGCACCATATCGCCGCCGACGGCTGGTCGATCACCCCGCTGGCGCGTGATCTGGGTGTGGCGTATGCCAGCCGGTGCGCGGGACAGGCGCCCGGTTGGGCACCGTTGGCGGTGCAGTATGTCGATTACACGCTGTGGCAGCGCGCACAGTTTGGTGATCTGGCCGATAGCCATAGCCCCATCGCCGCGCAGCTGGGGTTTTGGGAGGATGTGCTGGCCGGGATGCCCGAGCGCTTGCAGCTGCCCACCGATCGGCCCTATCCGCCGGTCGCCGATTACCGCGGCGCCCGGGTGGTCGTGGACTGGCCGGTGGGGCTGCAGCAGCGGGTGCGCGGTGTGGCCCGTGAGCACAACGCGACCAGCTTCATGGTGATCCAGGCCGCCCTTGCCGCGCTGCTATGCAAGATCAGCGGCAGCAGCGAGGTGGCGGTGGGGTTCCCGATCGCCGGGCGCCGCGACCCCGCACTCGATGAGCTGGTGGGTTTTTTCGTCAACACCTTGGTGTTGCGGGTCGACCTGGCCGGTGATCTCACCGTCGCTGAGCTGCTGGCCCAGGTGCAACGGCGCAGCCTGGCCGCCTACGAGCACCAAGACGTGCCCTTTGAGGTGCTTGTTGAGCGGCTCAACCCCACCCGAAGCCTGGCCCATCACCCGCTGATCCAGGTGATGTTGGCCTGGCAGAACCTTCCCGGGCACAACAATAACCCCGCCGCCGGGCTGGGCTTGGGTGATCTGCAGGTCACGCCGCTGCCGGTGGACACCCACACCGCCCGCATGGACTTGACATTTTCCCTGGCCGAACACTGGACCGAGGCCGGTGAGCCCGCCGGGATCGGCGGGACGGTGGAATTTCGCACCGACGTGTTCGACGCGGCCAGCATCCAAACGCTGATCGGGCGGTTGGAGCGGGTGTTGGTGGCGATGGCGGGCGACCCGACGCGGCGGCTCTCGTCGGTGGATCTGCTCGACGAGCCTGAGCATGCCCGGCTGGACGGGATCGGTAATCGGGCGGTGTTGACCCAGCCGGCACCCACGCCGGTGTCGATTCCGGTGTTGTGGGCTGCGCAGGTGGCGCGCACACCGGAGGCGGTGGCGGTGACTTTCGAGGGCCTGTCCATGACGTACCGGGAGCTGGAGGAGGCCGCTAACCGGTTGGCGCACCTGTTGGCCGGCCACGGGGTGGGCCCGGGTGGGTGTGTGGCGCTGCTGTTTACCCGGTCGGCTGAGGCGATCGTGGCGATGGTGGCGGTGCTCAAGACCGGGGCGGCGTATCTGCCGATCGACCCGGCGGCGCCGGGGGCCCGGATCGGGTTCATGCTCGAGGATGCCGCGCCGATCGCCGCGATCACCACTGCCGGGCTGCGCCCGCGGTTGGACGGGTGTGACCTGCTGGTCATCGATGTCGAGGACCCCCGCATTGACAGCTATCCGTGCACAGCGTTGCCGGCACCCGCGGCGGATGTTATTGCCTACATCATTTACACCTCGGGCAGCACCGGGGTGCCCAAGGGGGTGGCGGATCACCCACCACAACGTCACCCAGCTGCTGGCCTCTCTGGATGCCGGCCTGCCGCGCGCGGGGGTGTGGACGCAGTGTCACTCCTATGCCTTCGACGTCTCGGTGTGGGAGATCTGGGGTGCGCTGCTGCGGTGGTGGGCGGCTGGTGGTGGTGCCCGAAGTGGTGGCGGGCTCACCGGCAGACTTGCACGCCGTGCTGGTTGCTGAACAGGTCAGCGTGTTGACCCAGACCCCGTCTGCGGTGGGGGTGCTCTCGGCTGAGGGGTTGGGTTCGGTGGCGTTGGTGATGGCCGGTGAGGCCTGCCCGGTCGAGGTGGTGGAGCGGTGGGCGCCGGGGCGGGTGATGGTCAACGCCTACGGCCCGACCGAGACCACGATGTGTGTGGCGGTCAGTGCGCCTTTAACAGCGGGGTCAGCGGGGTCGGGGGTGCCGCCGATCGGGTCGCCGGTGTCGGGGGCGGCGTTGTTTGTGCTGGATGGGTGGTTGCGGGCGGTGCCGGTGGGTGTGGTCGGGGAGTTGTATGTGGCCGGTGCCGGGGTGGGGTGTGGGTATGTGGGTCGGGCCGGGTTGACCGGGTCGCGGTTTGTGGCGTGTCCGTTCGGCGGCGCGGGGGCGCCGGGAAGACGGATGTATCGCACCGGGGATCTGGTGTGGTGGGGTGCGGATGGGCAGCTGCGCTATGTGGGGCGCGCTGATGAGCAGGTCAAGATCCGCGGGTATCGCATCGAGTGCGGTGAAGTCCGGGCGGTGCTGGCCGGGCTGGACGGGGTGGAGCAGGCGGTGGTGATCGCCCGCGAGGACCGCCCCGGCGATAAGCGGCTGGTGGGCTATGTGACCGGGACCGCAGAGCCGGCCGAGATACGCGCCGCGCTGGCTGAGCGGCTGCCGGCCTATATGGTTCCGGCGGTGGTGGTGGTGGTGGCGGCGCTGCCGTTGACACCCAACGGCAAACTCGACACCCGCGCCCTGCCGGCACCCGAATACACCGCTGGTGGGTATCGGGCCCCGGCCAGCGTCATCGAGGAGATCCTGGCCGGCATCTACGCCCAGGTACTTGGGCTGGAGCGGGTCGGGGTCGAGGAGTCGTTTTTCGATTTGGGTGGGGACAGCATTTTGTCGATGCAGGTGGTGGCGCGGTCCCGTGCCGCCGGCCTGAGGTGCCGGCCGCGCGATATTTTCGTGGAGCAGACCGTGGCCGGGCTGGCCCGGGTGGTCGGGGTGGCCGACGGTGCGGCGGGCCGCATCGATGAGGGCCTCGGGCCGGTGGTGGCCACCCCGATCATGTGCTGGCTGGCAAGCGTTGATGGCCCGGTGGAGCAGTTCAATCAGACGGTGCTGGTGCAGGCTCCGGTGGGGGTGACCGAGGCCGACGTGGTGGTGGTGTTGCAGGCCTTGGTGGATCGGCATGCCATGTTGCGGCTCCGGGTCGATGACGACGGCGCGGGGGGGTGGTCGTTGACGGTGCCCGAGGCGGGTGCGGTGGATGCGGGCGGGTGCCTGCAGTCGGTGGACGTGTTGTCCGAGGAGGCGCTGGTGGGGGCGCGGTCGCGGTTGAACCCGGCCGCCGGGGTGATGCTGAGCGCGCTGTGGGTGGCCGACAGCGGCCAGTTGGTGGTGATCATTCACCATCTGGCCGTCGACGGGGTGTCGTGGCGGATTGTGCTGGAGGACCTCAACATCGCCTGGGCCCAGCATCACGGCGGGCAGCCGGTGGTGTTGCCGGCGGCGGGCACGTCGTTTGCCCGGTGGGCGTCGCTGCTGGCTGAGCATGCGCGCGCCGCGGCGGTGGTGGATCAGGCGGAGGCGTGGCGGCAGGTGGCGGCGACCCCGGCCGCGCTGCCGGCGGTGTGCCCTGCGGTGGATACGTATGCCACGGCCGGGTACTTGTCGGTGTCGCTGGATGCCGAGACCACCGACATGCTGCTCGGTGAGGTGCCGGCGGCGTTTCATGCCGGGGTTAACGACATCTTGTTGATCGGGTTCGCCTTGGCGTGGGCGCAGTTTTTGGGCAACCCCGGTGCGCCGATCGGCATCGATGTCGAGGGCCACGGCCGCCACGAGGAGCTGGCCGACGATATTGACCTGACGCGCACCGTGGGGTGGTTTACCACCAAATACCCGGTGTCGTTGGCGGTGGGTGGGCTGTCTTGGGCGCAGGTGCTGGCCGGCGGGGCGGCGCTGGGGGCGGTGATCAAGGACGCCAAGGAGCAGCTTCGGGCCCTGCCGGACCCCCTGAGCTACGGTCTGCTGCGCTACCTGAACCACGACGTTGACCTGGACGGGGCCGACCCGGCGATCGGGTTTAACTATCTGGGGCGTTTGGGCGCCCCGGCGGCCGAGCTCTCCGGTGATGTGTGGCGGGTCTGCCCTGAGGGCTTGTCGTTCACCGCCGCCAGCACGGCGGTGCCCATGCCGCTGGTGCACACCGTGGAGCTCAACGCCGGCACCGTGGACACCGAGGCCGGCCCGCAGCTGCACGCCGGCTGGACGTGGGCGCCCTCGGCACTGGATGGCGCGCAGGTCACCCGGCTGAGCCGGTTGTGGTTTGATGCCCTGGCCGGCATCTGCGCGCATGTCAGAGGCGGTGGGGGCGGGTTGACCCCCTCCGATATTGTGCCTGCCCGGCTTGGCCAGCAGCAGATCGACGAGCTGTGCCGGCAATACCGGATCGCTGACGTGCTGCCGCTGACCCCCTTGCAGCAGGGACTGCTCTTTCACGCCGGCACCGCGCAGGGCAGCGACGGCGACCTGTATGTGGTGCAGCTGGACGTCAGCTTGACCGGGCCGCTCGACCCGCACCGTCTGCGCGATGCGGTGCACACGGTGGTTAACCGGCATCCGCACCTGGTGGCCCGATTCTGCGACCAGTTCGACGAGCCGGTGCAGCTCATCCCGGCTGATCCCGTGGCGCCCTGGCGCTATGTCGAGCTTGGCGCCTGCAATGGCACCGACCCCGACGAGCAGATCCAGCGGCTGTGCGCCGCCGAGCGCGCCGCGGTCGGCGACCTCGCCGACCAGCCGGCCTTTCGGGTGGCGTTGATCCGCACCGCAGAAGAGCGGCACCGGCTTGTGCTGACTAATCATCACATCGTGCTCGATGGCTGGTCGATGCCGATCCTGCTGGGGGAAATATTCGCCCGCTATCACGGGCAGCGGCTGGCTGCGGCCGGGTCGTATCGCCGGTTTGTTACCTGGCTGGCCGATCGCGACCTCGATGCCGCCCGCGCGGCCTGGCGCGAGGTGCTCGCCGGCTTCGACACCCCCACACTGGTCGGACCGCAGCAAAAGTTGGGGCTGGGCACCCGAGGGCGTTGAATCGTTTGGCGTATCCGCCGAGACCACACGCGCGCTCAGCGAGCTGGCGCGCTCATGCCACACGACCGTCAACACCGTGCTGCAGGCCGCTTGGGCGCGGCTCCTGATGTGGCTGACCGGCCACCACGACGTCGCATTCGGGACCACGGTCTCGGGGCGGCCAGCCGAGGTGGCCGGCGCCGAATCGATGGTGGGCCTGTTGATCAACACGGTCCCGGTGCGCGCGAACATCACGTCGGCAACCACCACCACAGACCTGCTGGACCAGCTGCAAAGCGCTCACAACGACACACTTGAGCACCAGCACCTGGCGCTCAGCGAGATCCACCGCATCACCGGTCAAGAACAACTGTTCGACACCCTTTTCGCGTACGAAAACTACCCCCTGGACGCTGCCGCGTTGGCGGGCGCCCACGAACTGGCCGTCACCGAGTTCACCGTCCGCGAATACAACCACTACCCGCTGACGATCCAAGCCCTGCCGGGCCACGAACTGGGCCTTCGCGTCGAATACGACACCGACGTGTTCGACGCGGCCAGCATCCAAACGCTGATCGGGCGGTTGGAGCGGGTGTTGGTGGCGATGGCGGGCGACCCGACGCGGCGGCTCTCGTCGGTGGATCTGCTCGACGAGCCTGAGCATGCCCGGCTGGACGGGATCGGTAATCGGGCGGTGTTGACCCAGCCGGTGACCCACGCCGGTGTCGATTCCGGTGTTGTGGGCTGCGCAGGTGGCGCGCACACCGGAGGCGGTGGCGGTGACTTTCGAGGGCCTGTCCATGACGTACCGGGAGCTGGAGGAGGCCGCTAACCGGTTGGCGCACCTGTTGGCCGGCCACGGGGTGGGCCCGGGTGGGTGTGTGGCGCTGCTGTTGTCCCGGTCGGCTGAGGCGATCGTGGCGATGGTGGCGGTGCTCAAGACCGGGGCGGCTTATCTGCCGATCGACCCGGCGGCGCCGGGGGCCCGGATCGGGTTCATGCTCGAGGATGCCGCGCCGATCGCCGCGATCACCACTGCCGGGCTGCGCCCGCGGTTGGACGGGTGTGACCTGCTGGTCATCGATGTCGAGGACCCCCGCATTGACAGCTATCCGTGCACAGCGTTGCCGGCACCCGCGGCGGATGTTATTGCCTACATCATTTACACCTCGGGCAGCACCGGGGTGCCCAAGGGGGTGGGGATCACCCACCACAACGTGACCCAGCTGCTGGCCTCTCTGGATGCCGGCCTGCCGCGCGCGGGGGTGTGGACGCAGTGTCACTCCTATGCCTTCGACGTCTCGGTGTGGGAGATCTTCGGTGCGCTGCTCGGTGGTGGGCGGCTGGTGGTGGTGCCCGAAGTGGTGGCGGGCTCACCGGCAGACTTGCACGCCGTGCTGGTTGCTGAACAGGTCAGCGTGTTGACCCAGACCCCGTCTGCGGTGGGGGTGCTCTCGGCTGAGGGGTTGGGTTCGGTGGCGTTGGTGATGGCCGGTGAGGCCGTGTCCGGCCGAGGTGGTGGAGCGGTGGGCGCCGGGGCGGGTGATGGTCAACGCCTACGGCCCGACCGAGACCACGATGTGTGTGGCGGTCAGTGCGCCTTTAACAGCGGGGTCAGCGGGGTCGGGGGTGCCGCCGATCGGGTCGCCGGTGTCGGGGGCGGCGTTGTTTGTGCTGGATGGGTGGTTGCGGGCGGTGCCGGTGGGGGTGGTCGGGGAGTTGTATGTGGCCGGTGCAAGGGGTGGCCGTTGGATATGTGGGTCGGGCCGGGTTGACCGGGTCGCGGTTTGTGGCGTGTCCGTTCGGCGGCGCGGGGGCGCCGGGAACACGGATGTATCGCACCGGGGATCTGGTGTGGTGGGGTGCGGATGGGCAGCTGCGCTATGTGGGGCGCGCTGATGAGCAGGTCAAGATCCGCGGGTATCGCATCGAGTGCGGTGAAGTCCGGGCGGTGCTGGCCGGGCTGGACGGGGTGGAGCAGGCGGTGGTGATCGCCCGCGAGGACCGCCCCGGCGACAACCGGCTGGTGGGCTATGTGACCGGGACCGCAGAGCCGGCCGAGATACGCGCCGCGCTGGCTGAGCGGCTGCCGGCCTATATGGTGCCGGCGGCGGTGGTGGTGGTGGCGGCGCTGCCGCTGACGGTCAACGGCAAACTCGACACCCGCGCCCTGCCGGCACCCGAATACACCGCTGGTGGGTATCGGGCCCCGGCCAGCGTCATCGAGGAGATCCTGGCCGGCATCTACGCCCAGGTACTTGGGCTGGAGCGGGTCGGGGTCGAGGAGTCGTTTTTCGATTTGGGTGGGGATTCGCTGTCGGCGATGCGCCTGATCGCCGCGATCAACACAACCCTTGAAATCCACCTTGCGGTGCGCGTCTTGTTCGAGGCGCCGTCCGTTCGAAGCTTGAGCCAGCAGTTGGGCACACATGCCACCTCGGTGGAACTAGTCCCTGTTGAGGTCCTCAAGGAGGGTACGGGTGTTCCGCTGTGCTGTATTCATCCAGCTAGTGGGCTCAGCTGGCCATATCAGGCTCTGGGCAATTATTTGGATGGCCCGATTATCGGAATTAACCAAATCCCGCAAAATGACGAAGCTGAACCTGAATCAGTTCGCAGCATGGCAGAAAGCTATGCAGGCAGGCTCCAAACGCTCTATCCCACCGGACCTTATAACCTTCTTGGCTGGTCTTTTGGAGGCATAGTCGCGCATGAGCTCGCCATTGAGCTTCGTCGACGCGGATGCGCAGTCCAGCGTCTTATACTTCTGGACGCTTCACCTAATGACAACGGCAGCATCGCCGGAAGAAACCAAGCTTTAGACGAGAGTCAAATCCTGGAAGAAATCCTGCGGTCCATTCGGATAGATATTCCAGAAGAGTCCAAGCCTCTTACCTACCGGAAGGCGGAGCATCTAATTCGCCAACGAGAAGCGGCAATGGAACTTGCTCTTCCATCCAAACAGATCCGGGAATTTCTGGAGTTCATTGTTCAAAACATGGAGGCTAGCGTACTGCATCACTCAGAACATATACCTGGTGCGTTTGATAATGATATGGTCATATTCTCCGCTGCACGAAGTGAGAGTGATACATCTCTTCTACAAAGTTGGCGGCCTTATGTTGCTGGCGAGATTACAGTGTACTCGATCGACTGCACACATGTAGACATGTTGACTGCCGAATCGCTCAGCCTGTATGGCCAACAACTCAAACTTTCATTAGAAGCTTAAGGCGGCGTTGCGGTGAAGGAATTCCCGGGGCCTGTCAGGATCTCTGGTGATTTGCCGGCTCTTCCGGATTTACAGTGCATTGATTAGACCCTGAACTCGGTCTTTGGATAGTGCCCGTGATCACGTCGATAACAATCCGGCGTCTGCCGCGGTAAGGGTGACGCGTGCAGCGTGTCTGATCAGATCCTCGTCGATGGGGTCGCCTGTGGTGACCATGCGATAGAACAGCGGCGCCCGGAAGGTGGTCAATAATGCGTCGGCGTCGGTGTTTGCTGGCAGCTCACCCCGTTCGATCGCTGCGGTGACGATCGGGGTTGCGCGTCGGGCTTGGTGGTCGAAGTAGCGTCGGGTGGTTTCGCGGAGCTGAGCGGATCGCAGGCCGGCCGTGAGGACCAGCCCGACAACCTGGCGCCCGACGCCTCCGTTCAGCACCTCGGCCAGTTGCTTGCCGAGCGCGAGCAGGTCCGTCTCGATGCTGCCGGTGTCCGGGTCGGAGAAGGCCTCGAGTGACCAGGTCGTGAGCGCATCGACCAAAAGGTCGTCGAGCGTCGGCCACCGTCGATAGATGCTGGTCTTATTAACGCCGGCCCGGGAGGCCACCGCCTCCACGCTCAGCGCTGCATAGCCGCTGTCGATCAGCTCACTAAAGGCGGCGGCAAGGACCGCCTCACGGATTCGCGCGCTCCGACCGCCGGTGCGCACACCCCGGTTAACCTGCCGATTTCCCACTAATCGCCTCTAACAGTTGCTTTAATTGCCCGCCTGTGTCGTTGTAGCTTATAGCAACAGAGTGTTGCCATAACTGAGAGAGGAATGGGCATGCGATTCATCTTCGACACCGACGAATCATTCTCGTTCGAGACGCTGCGCGCGGTCGGCTACACCGTCTACGGCGGGGCCGATATCGGCGAGGTCATCACCACCGCGGAACGCATCACCCCCGGCGACACCGAGGCGTGGTATCGGGAATGGCGGGCCCTGGCCGACCGGGTAGCCGACATCGCTGATAAATGCGCTGCCGGCGGGCACACGGTCAGCGCCAATAGCGCCTACCTGCGCGCCTCCAACTACTACCGGACTGCTGAGTTCTTCCTTCGCGACGACCCATGGAACGATCCCCGCGCAGCCGACACCTCCACCCGCGCGATCGAGACGTTCAGAAGCGCGCCCGAAATCCAGGCGCACTGGACCCGGGTGGGCATTCCCTACGAAGGCATCGAGTTGGAGGGCTACTACCTCAATGTCAGCGGGGACGACCCTGGGCCAACGTTGCTCGCGCACGGGGGTTTTGACTCGACGGTCGAAGAAATGTTCTTCACCGTAGGGGAGGCCGCGCGGCGGCACGGGTGGAACTGCCTGATCTTCGAAGGCCCCGGGCAGGGCTCGGCGCTGCGGCACCACAAATTGCCATTCCGCCACGACTGGGAGGCCGTGGTCACCCCCGTGGTGGACTTCGCCCTCAACCTACGTGGGGTCGACCCTAAACGCATCGCGCTGCTGGGGATGAGCATGGGCGGCTACCTGGCTCCCCGCGCGGCGGCCTTCGAACACCGGATCGCCGCGTGTATCGCCTACGACGGCGTATTAAACATGGCGGCAGGTTTGCCTGAACCACAGCTTGATGCCACGCAACGGGCCGCAACGCTGGATAATTTGATCGCCCACCGGGCGCAGGCGCCGACGCAGCTGCGCTGGGCGGTGTCGAACGCCTTATGGACAATGGGAGTTGCCACCGGCCAAGAGGTGCTCGATGAGTTCAGCAAGTATGACCTCACACAGGTGGCCGATCAGATCACCTGTCCAACACTGGTCTGCGATGCGGAAAACGACCAATTCCTCAAGGGGCAGCCGCGCATGCTCTACGAGGCGCTGCACTGCCCGAAAACCTTTGTGGCGTTTACTGCGGCCGAGGGCGCCGGCGAGCACTGCCACGAGGGAGCGATGACGCTGTTCCATCAGCGGCTGTTCGACTGGCTCGACGACACCCTCAGGTCGTGACTGACCCGCCCCCACGATTACGCGCTGCCGTAATCCCAACTGCCGGGGGTCATCCCGATGATGACGAACTGGCTGCACACCCTGCTGTCCACCGGTACGCCGGCCAAGACATGACTAGGCGCAGACACCACAAGCTGAGCGCGTAAGGAGATGTGCGATGACAGTTTTCCCGTACCCAGAGTTCGACGCCGAGAAAGAAGCCCAATACGAGCTCTTCCCCATCAACTTGACCCGAATGATGCTGCACACCCAGGGGCTGACCGTGCCGTACTGGAAATACGCGTTGGGCTTTCGCAACGCCAAGATCACGCCGAAGGTCCGCGAGCAAGTGATCGTGCGGGTCGGCGCGGTCGCCGATTGCGAATACCAACTGGTTCAACACAAGTCGGAAGCCCTGCGGACCGGAACGAGCGAGGAGCTGCTGGCCGACCTGATCAATCCGCAGCAGCGGGAATTCGACGATCCGTCGCTGACAGCGCTGGTCACGTATGTCGACTCGCTCGTCACCAACATCGGAGCCGACCAAGAGGCCCTCGACGCGCTGCGAAAGCACTTCCCCGACAACGAAGTCGCCGAGATCACCCTACTGGCCGGCACCTACGTGCTATGCGCGGCGTTTCTCAAATCGCTGCAGGTACCCCTGGATGACGGACCCGTCGACTGGGCCGCCGCCGACGCCTACATGAAGAAGCAGGGACTCTGATGACGAACGACCTCGCGGTGTTGGAGGACTACATCCAGCGCTGCTCCAACTGGGGCCGCTGGGGCCCAGACGACCAGCTGGGCACGGTCAACCTCATCACCGGCGACAAAATCCGCGAAGCCGCGGCGCTGGTGAAGGTCGGCAAAACCATCTCGCTGACCATGCCCTACGACGAGCACGGCCCGCAGACCGGCTACCTCGGCAGAGCCAATCCCCATCTGTACCAACTCACGTCGGGACCGGGATACCTCGTCGGCGAACAACAACGCGTGGAAACTCAAACCCTGACCGAATGGCGCGAATCCACCGGGCAACCCACCGCCGGCTACTACGACGACGTCCTGGTCATGCCCACCCAAGCCGGCACCCAATGGGACGCACTATGCCACTTCTTCTGGCGCGGCCAGATGTACAACGGGCACTGGGCCGGTGACGCCGGAACAGGGGGTAGCCGCAGCAACGGCGTGCAGAACTACACCGGCAAGATCATCACCCGTGGAGTGTTCGTCGACCTGGCCGAATACCGCGGCGTGGACACCCTCGAACCCGGCTACGCCATCACCACCGATGACCTCGACGAGTACCTTGCGGCGAAAAACCTGAAAATCCGGCCCGGTGACGCGCTGATCATCCGCACCGGGTTCATGGCCGCACGGCGCGGGAACTGGGGAGACTACGCCGGCGGCCCCTCGCCGGGACTATCGCTGCACACCGCTTCGTGGATCCGTGACAACGACATCGCCGCCGTCGCCACCGACACCTGGGGAATCGAGGTGCTGCCCAATGAGATCGACGTCTGGCAGCCCCTGCACGTGGTCAGCCTCGCCCACACCGGACTAGCCTTCGGCGAGATGTTCGACCTCGACGCGCTATCCGCCGACAGCAAGGCCGACGAGATCTACGAATTCATGTTCTCCGCGTCCCCCCTACCGATCACCGGCGCGTCCGGGAGCCCCGTCTCGGCACTAGCGATCAAGTGAAGTCGGAATCAATACCGGAAGGTGAGTCCAATGGAAGTCACTAAACTCTCAACGTTGCGATGCGCGACCGGCCCCCGAGTGCTACGGGGGGTGCCACGATGACCGGGACCAGCGGTGTGCCTCGGGCGGCGGAATGGATCGCCGAAAACGACACGTTGGTCAGCAGGCGGGGGCATCGCATCGCGTTCCGGCGACGCGGGGTCGGGCCCACGGTGCTGCTGCTGCATGGATTTCCGACCTGGTCTTATGACTACGCCGAAGTGGCTAGCGATCTTGCTCGCGACCATGATGTGATCACCCTAGATTTCCTGGGCTACGGTGCGTCGGACAAGCCAAACCCTTACCAGTACTCCGTGGCCGAATCGGCCGACATCGTTGAGGATCTCGCCGCCCATCTCGGTGTGAAGTCGACGCGGTTGGTGGTCCACGACTACGGCGGAATCGTCGGCCAAGAGCTCATCGACCGAGCCAACAAGGGTCAGCTCGGCTTCGCGATCGACAGCATCTTCATGTTGAACTGCGGCATCGTCTACAGCGCATACCGCCCGACACGCCTTCAGAAGTTGCTGATTATTCCGGTCGTGGGCAAGCTGCTGGCCAGCGGTGTCAGCGCTGCGAGAATCCGCTCCGCGCTCGATGCGGTTCGCGGATCGAGGCTCACCAATAGCGAGTTCGACGACCTTTGGCTAGGTGTGTCGCGAGAAAACGGGCACAAGCTGTCGCATCTGCTGATCAAGTACAACGCCGAGCGGGCGATTCATCATCATCGGTGGGAGACGGCGCTAGCCAATTGGGATGGCCCACTACATCTCGTGTGGGGCCCGGACGACCCCGTATCTGGCCGCCACGTCCTTGAACAGGCCACCAAGGTCCTGCCGCATGCCACGGTGACTGAGCTTGCAGGTGTGGGCCACTACCCTCAGTCCGAAGCGCCACAGGCCGTCGCCGCAGCCGTGCGGACGCGCCGGTGACGTCCGGGAGCCATCGCGTCGCAGAACTGCTCTTGACGCCGTCAAGACCCCAATAGGTTTCCGTTGTGTCGGACGACGAAGGGCAAATGGCTGCCGTCCCACCTCAAGCGGCGTATTGAAGCAGCAGTCGCGAGTCAGCACCACTGCGATTTAGAAGGGTTCGAAAGACGTGTGGTGAGCAACTACCTCGCGGCGCTCGACTGCGACCAGCCGTGGGCGCGGCGGTCCCGTGGTTCCGAGCTTGACCCGTGGAGAACAGTTCATGGATAAGAGCGATTGTTCATGAGATACCAGGGGGCTTCGGGTCTGGGGGAGTGGCCCGCTCGAAGGTTGAAGTATGGCGCGGCGGCCGGTGTCATAGAATATGTGCTACTGTGTAGCACATGAAGACGATAGGCGTGCGGGAGCTGCGGCAACACGCCAGCAGGTACCTCGAAGAAGTGGCCGCCGGGGAATCGATCGAGATCACTGACCGCGGCCATCCCGTCGCGCGGCTGGTGCCAATCACGGGCGATCCCTGGGAAGACCTAATTAGCGCCGGTGAAGTTGTCAAAGCGGCTCGTCCGATGAACATCGACGACATCAAACCTGCGGCATACCCGCACAGCGCCTCTGAGACCCTTGAGCGACTGCGGAGCGACGAGCGCTAGCCCGATGCGGATCTACCTGGACACCTCTGCCTTGGTCAAACTCGTTGTCGCTGAGGACGAATCGCAGTCGCTGCAGTCCTTTCTGAGCGCACGAGCCGAGGACACCTTGTTCTCAGCGGCTCTGGCGCGCACTGAGCTGATACGCGCAGTGGCACCAAACGGAGCCCACGCCGTTGCTGATGCCCGAGACCTCCTTAACAGCTTGGACACCGTCATGCTGACGCGACAGCTGCTCGACGACGCCGGCACCTTGCTGCCGCTGCGCCTGCGCAGCCTAGACGCTATACACCTCGTTGCGGCACAGCGAGCTGGCGACACGTTGCGGGCGGTCATCACGTATGACGCCCGAATGATCTCAGCAGCAGCGGATCTCGGGATCTCAACCGCAGCTCCACGGTAGGGGATTTATCAGCCAGTTACGTCACCGTGACGCAATGGTCTAGGGCTTTGTCGGCTCCATGAACAAGCCTCGTGTCGGGCATTGTCGGCGTGGGATATCTCGGCTGGGCGATGGTGGCAGTGCGGATCGATCACGGCGGCGGCATGTTTGTTGCGAACTTGCTAAGTGCCAGATGATTAGGCCGAATCCAACGAGTAAGGTGGCGCCGGAAACGGCGCTTCTGTAGCCCAGTAATGCATGGATAATAGCAATTATCGTGAACGGGCCTCGAAATATGCTGGCGCACAGCACTAGTTGGTTGGCTGAAGTAATTTAGCTGCCGACGTTGTCACAACTACGCGTGGACGACCTGAACCGCGGCGAGACATCGTGGGACTGTCTTGCCAACCAGTGGACGGACACCGGCCTACTGTTCACGACCGAGCTGGGGCGTGTTGTCGAGCCCCGAAACCTGCTGCGGGTAGTTGAGGCGGCGGCCAAGCGGATCGGCCTTGATGGGGTAGGGGCGCACACGCTGCGGCACTCGGCGGCGACGGCGTGGCTAGAGGCGGGCGTACATGTCAAGCGTACTCGGTCGCCAAGGCCGGCGTCCTAATGCTCAGCGAGTCGATGCGGATCGACCTCGCCCGCCACAAGATCGGCGTCAGCGCCATCTGCCCCGGCCTAACCCGCACCAACCTTGCCGCGCACAGCAGCAGGGCCGGCGTCGACGACGAGCAAGAGTCGGCATTCCGCTCGGTGTTCGCAGACGCTCAGGCGAGCGTCGTTTTATGGGCCGACCGCTGAGACGGTGCGCGACAAGCTCGACGAAGCCCGCGACCGCATCAAAGTTGAAGCGCCAGTACGGGACTCGACGCTGCGACTATACCAGTGGATCGAGCACTGGTCGGCCACGTCGCTGGAGGCATCGTCGCGAAAGCCGTCCACCAAGCAGCTCTACCGACTACTGGCACGTAAGCATCTGTGCCCAGCACCATTGGGCACCACCCCGTTGGACAGGCTGCGGAAGTCCGACGTCGACGGGCTATTGGTGAAGCTGCGCCGCGGCGGATTGTCAAGCTCGTCGGTGAGGCAGGTGTACACAATCCTGCGACAGGTCCTCGACGACGCCAGGCTCGACAGGCTAATCGCATCGAATCCGGCTACCCGGGTGCCGCGGCCGCGGGTGGCTCGCACTGAGACGAGGCACCTGTCGGCGGCCGAGGTGACCGCGGTCCTGGCCGAAACGCAAGGCTTGCGCTACCACCCGGTACTTGTGCTGATCGCCGCAACCGGGTTGCGCCGTGATGAGGCGTTGGCGTTGCGTTGGGAGCACATCGATTTCGGTCGCGGATTGCTTCGGGTAGCAGCCACAATGTCGCGTGTTGGCGACGAGCTGGTTATCACGGAGCCGAAAACGGCCCGATCGCGGCGCACCGTGCCGATCTCACCCGCAGTGGTGTCGATGCTGAAGGCGCACAAGGCCACGCAGGCAGCCGAGCGGCTGAGGGCTGGTGAAGAGTGGACCTATTCGGGTCTGGTGTTCGCCACCGAGGCCGGCGGCCCTGTCGAGCCACGCAACATCCTGCGGACCATCGAGACCGCCGCGGCCAGGGCCGGGGTTGAGGACGTCGGGGTACACACCCTTCGACACTCCGCGGCGACGGCGTGGCTTGATGCCGGTGTGCATATCAAGGCGGTGGCCGATCTGCTTGGGCACTCGTCGATCGCGGTTACGGGGGACATCTACGGGCACGCCTCGGACGCCGCGACGAGGGCCGCGATCGACGGCCTGTCGGCCACGCTCGGGCTCTAGTTTGCTAGTTTGACCCAAACGCTGACCCAAACCAGCCACGTTTTCGTGGGTATTCGCCTACTCTCGCTGGACCTCGGAAACCGTTGTCTACCTGCATGTTCCACGGCTCAGCGAAAGCCCGCGAAACCACTTGACATAACCGGGGGTCAAGTGGTCGCAGGTTCAAATCCTGTCAGCCCAGACACTGTCAGCCCGACCACTGTCAGCCCGACCAAGAAAACACCCTCTGAGCTGCGTCATTGGTCTTGGCACGTCTGATCATGCGACCGTTGGGCGCAGTTGGGACCACGCGTTGGGCTTGTTGGGGACCAGGTCGGCCTGTGCGACCCGCTGGACTGGCCTTGACCGCTAGTCAAGTGCGTCGAGTGTTCAAGTTCGCGTTCATCGGCGTGCCGCACGGTTCAGTCGCGCCCACGCTACCGCCCGGTCCTGAACAATAAGACGCCTCTCGAGCTGCATGCGGTGGCACCGCCGCCGGCTGTTGCCCTACGACCTGGCAGACCTCGCGCACTCGATGGCTGCTTGACTCAACTGGCTGATACCTCGTCGGTCCATACCCTGAAGCTCGTCAATGTGGCAGGACCGAAGGTGTTGCTGAGCGCGACGTCCGCGGCGTCGCGGCCACGCGCGATCAACACCCTGCCGATGCGCGGGGTGTTGTGGCGCGCATCGAAGGTATGCCATTGCCCGCTGAGGAACACCTCGAACCAGGCAGAGAAATCCATCGGATCGTCCACTGGAGGCACACCGATATCGCCGAGGTATCCGGTGCAATAGCGCGCCGGGATGTTCATGCAGCGACACAAGGCAACGGCGAGATGCGTGAAGTCACGGCAGACGCCGGTCCGGTCGTAAAAAGCATCTAGTGCCGTGCGTGTCATGCGCGCGTGCTCGTAGCCGAACGCGAGATGCCGATGAACGTAGTCGCAGATTGCCTGAACGCGGCCCCATCCCGTTGGCGCCTGCCCAAAGAGATTCCACGCCGTCTCGGACAGCCGATCGGTTTCGCAATACCGGCTCCCGAGCAAGAAGATAAGCGTGTCCTCGGGCAGGTCCGGCACGGGAATCTGTTGCGCCCAGGGAACGATGGCGTCGGGGATTCCGGTGTCGTTGATAAGCGCATTGGCCGAGACGCGCGTGCGGCCTTGCGGCGCAACAATGCGGGTGCACCAGTTGCCGAAGTCGTCACGATAGGCGGCCATCGGGACCGGCGGGTCGAACACTAGCTCGTCACGGCCGACCAGATCGGACACGCGGGTGAAGTGGACGTTGAGGTTGAAGATCATCGGGGTGGGCTGCGGGCAGTCGTAGATCATTTCGAAGCCGACGTGAATTTGCATGATTAGTGTCCGGCATCCGCCAGGTGAGGTCGCGCATGGCTGGTGGCGTAGGTGGTGGAAAGGGTTCTCATTCGGGCTCCTTGGCGCAGGGCTGAATCATCAGGGCGCACATGCCGTGTGTAACGAATCGATCAGCAGGTGCCGCAACGCCGTCCAGGGTCGGCCCGCGGTAAAAACGATGCCCTGGTTAACTTCCAGTTCGATTCCCACGTAGTCGCTCTGCGCGAAGCGCAGGCGCAAGTGCGAGGTCAACCCATCTCCTTTTCCGGCATAGGGGTAATTGCGGCGTACGCGAAGGTCGGAAGCCAATGCCGCAAGCGATTCCTTCCAGCGGGCGCACACCTCGGCCTCTCCGCGCCGCCGGGGTGGTAGAGCAAACCTACGTCGGCGCCGCGCACTCTGCCATCCAGCTCCGCGGTAAAGCTGTGCGACGAAATGTGGATCACGCGATGCCCGCGCACTACCGCTTGCCCGACGAGACGCTCGACCTGCGTGCGATAGGGCCGGTAATGCTGTTCGACGATCTGCGCCCGGGTCTGGGCCGGCGCAGCGCGGGTCACCGCCGAAAAAAGTTGTGGGTGGCCGCTCGAGCGATTGAGATCAATAAGCAGACGGCTGACAGTCGAAGCCACAAGAGGCGCTCCGAAGGCGCTGGCAAGTGCCTTCGCCATGACTAGCGAACCGGGGTCGTACCCGCGGTGGGAATCCAGCAGCGCCCGTTGCCCCCGAAACAGCCGCCGGTAGGGCGCGGGTATCCGGTTGCCGCCGTGTTCACAGGTGATGATGAAGGTCTCCATCGTCGTGACGACCCGTCACCACTGCAGCTCGGGCAGATGGCGAAACACCTTCCGCACGCCTTCGCCCCATTCGTCGCTGAGGGCGGTGAAATAGGGGTCCCCCTCATCGAATCGCCGCCGCCACTGCACTTCGAGACTGTCCCGTTCGTAGCAAATCAGGTCGATTGGCATGCCCACTGACAAGTTGCTGCGCATGGTCGAATCGAAGGACACCAAGACACACTTCGTGGCGTCTGCGAGGGGCGTGTGTTGCGTAATTACTCGGTCGAGGATCGGCTTTCCGTACTTGGTTTCACCGGTCTGCAAGAAGGGCGTGTCGGTCCCCGCTTCGATGAAATTGCCTTCGGCATAGGTCCGGAACAGCCGCATCGGCTCGCCGACGATCTGCCCACCGACGATGAACGACGCATTGAAGCGGATGTTGTTCTCTTCCAGGTACCCGGCGTCGCGCTTCTCGATATCGCGCGTCGCGTCGGAGACCAGCCTCACGACGTCGAACATCGTCCGGGCACCCAAGAGATTGGTGGCCGCGTCGCCGTCACCACAACGCTGAGTCAATACGCTGATGACGGCTTGGGTTCCGGCCAGATTTCCCGAACTCAGCAGAACGACAACGCGGTTGCCGCGACGCTCGAATACCGTCATCTTGCAGAACTTCGCGAAGTTATCCACGCCGGCATTCGTACGAGAGTCCGAGGCGAAAATCATGCCCTTGTCGAGCATCACGCCGACACAGTAGGTCACGCGATGCGCCTTCTGTGCAATCGACTCCCCGTTCCTAGTCGCACGTGCTTCTGGCCGTCAGACGTGCAGGTGAGAGCGATTCCCAATCCGGATTTGATCCAATGTCGTCGAGAGTACATGGCGGCTCGAACATCATGATCGCAGCGCACTGCGCATAACCCCGGCCGCCGATTCTATTGCAGTCGCTGGCGCGATTCGGACAGCGTGTTGGGGACCAGCTTGGGACCACACGTTATGCGCGCCGCTGAACGACCTGCGCGTCTGGGCGCGTCTTGCACGCCCACCGATGGGCCACATACTTGCGGTGACCTGCGGAAACGCGTTACCGCTACTTACTGGGGGTCAAGTGGTCGCAGGTTCAAATCCTGTCACCCCGACCAGAGTTCTTGCAGGTCAGCGCCTTATCGGTGGGCAGCAGGGCCGCAAATTTGGTACCCATCGGGGGTATGGATAGCAACGCGGATAGCAAGGGGTACTGTGCGGTCCCGGTTCATGCTTGATATTTCAGTTCCGGTTGGTGCTTTACGGTTCTGGGACGCGGTTGCGGTAGCTCCGCGACAACAGTTCCGGTAGGTGCTTTACACCCTTTGGTGGGTGTGGGTTCTTTCGTAGTCGTTGGTGGACTGCGGAAGGGGCGGCATGTTACGGGAGCTGCGGGTGTCTGAGCTGCGTTATCGGGCGGTGCTTGAGGTCCTGGACGGGGCGGTGATCAGCACTGTTGCCCGCCGGTATGGGGTGTCGCGCCAGACGGTGCATGCCTGGTTGCGCCGGTATGCGCGCGAGGGGGCGGTGCTGATTCTGGAGGACCGCTCGTCGCGTCCGCATAGGTGTCCGCATCAGATGGCGCCGGCGATGGAGGCACGGGTGTTGGCGTTGCGTGATCGCAATCCCCGTTGGGGGCCTACCAGGATCGTCTATGAGCTGAGGCGCGAAGGTGTTGTGCCGATGCCGGGACGTTCCAGTGTGTATCGGGCGTTGGTCCGTAACGGTCGTATTGACCCGGCCAAGCGTCGCCGGCGGCGCAGCGATTACAAACGGTGGGAGCGGGGTCGGCCGATGGAGTTATGGCAGATGGACGTCGTCGGCGGGGTTCACCTCAGTGATGGAGCAGAGGTCAAGGTGGTGACCGGGATTGATGACAATTCCCGGTTCGTGGTGTCGGCCAAGGTCGTCGCGCGAGCTACAGCGCGGCGGTATGCGATGCGTTGCTGAGTGCCCTGCAGCGGCACGGCGTGCCCGAGCAGATCTTGACTGACAACGGGAAGGTGTTCACCGGGCGGTTCGGGCCGGGTGGGTCCAGCGCGGAAGTGTTGTTCGATCGGGTCTGCGCCGAGAACGGGATCCGGCATTTGTTGACCGCGCCACGCTCGCCCACCCGACAGGAAAGGTTGAGCGCCTTCATAAGACGATGCGGGCGGAGTTCTTCGCCGACGCCGATCGCGTGTTCGCCACCATCGCCGAGCCTACAGACAGCGCTAGATGGGTGGGTGGGCCATTACAACACCGAGCGCCCACACCAGTCGCTGGGCATGCGCGCGCCGGCCGAACGATTCGCGTTGGCCGCGGCTAGCGATCTTGAAGTCGTGGAGCCTGTCGCAGTGGTCGCTACCAATGCGCAACGGCGCGCCGCATCCCAGCGAGCAGATCTGCGCCACGCCGGGGTACAGCGGTGGGTGGATCAGCGCGGGTCGATCCGATTGGCGGGGTTCGGCTATCGGGTGCCGATGGTGCTGGCCGGTGAGCCGGTCGAGGCGGTCGTGGCCGACAACCTGGTGCAGATCTACCACCACGACGTGCTGGTCGCCTCCCACGTGCAGCGCCATAAACCCGACACCACCGCCGCGGTGCTGCGCCAAGGCCGGCGCACGGCCCGGGCGGCGACCACCGGGATCATGGTGACCCGCATGGTCGATGCCAGCGGCTACGTGTCGTTCGCCGGGACCATGTACCGGGCCGGAAGGTCATGGCGCGGAAAAGAAATCGAGGTCTCCATCGTTGCCGGGTCAGTGCAGATCGCCTATCAGGGCACCATCGTGCGCACCCAGCCCATCCGACATGACCGAACCAAAGAACACGGCGCATACGCCACCCCGCACGGCCGACCCCGCAAGCCGCGACACACTGCGCCCGACCCACCACCCCAACCCGCCCAACCTGTAAAGCAGCTACCGGAACTCATTCGTCAACCGGGTACCGGAACTTGACAGGGTAAGCGCGTGTATCAGGTCTGTTCGCAGCGGTACGGGTCAATTGCCGGGCGGGCACCGTTGCTGCTGCGTTCGGGGTCCGCGCCACGCCGTCGCGCAGTCATTCGCCGATAAGACGAAGATCGCCGCACGGATACCCGAGCCATCGGCGGCGCGATATAGATGTGCGATCAACCACGGATGACAAGCTGGCCCAGCCGTCTAGTCTCCCTGCATGGATCGCTTGTGGCAGTGGGTGTGGGATCGGTATGGGCCGAGGTACTCGTGGGCGCTCTACGCCCTCTTGGTGCCGCTGTCGATGCCGGTTTACCTTCTTTGGTCGTTTCTGATTCTTGCTGTCGAGAAGTCTGGTGCATATGTCGAAGCGGCTGCTGTCACCGTTGTCGCCTCGACGGTGCTGCAGTGGGCGGCCATTTTTCTAGGTCCGGGGGAGCGTCGCGTTGTGGAGCGGTGGGCGGCAGGTCAGGAGGTCGATCGGGCGAAGGCACTGGCCGCGACCTACGCCTGGACCCGGAAAATGGTTATTGCTGTGGTAACGGTCAACGCTGTCTTGGCCGGCGTGTTATCCGCCGTTGTTGGTGCGATCGTCGGGGTGACCGGTTCGCGGCTAGTCCAGTACGTGGTCCTGGGCATCGTTGTCGGAACGGCCCTCGGACTGATAACAGTGCACACACTCCCGCAAAGGATCGTGCGGCCTGCCAGAGTCGCGATAGCCGGTGATTCGGCGATCGGTGATTCCCTTCCCCGGTCACATCCGAGCTTCGCCGCTTGGTCAAACGTTCTCGTGATGGCGGTCATATTCGCGTTCGCTGTTTATGGCGCGATGGTGGCGGCGGCGCTCGATCGGGCACCCAGGGAACCTCTCGTCTTCGGTGTGATCGGGCTCGGGTTGCTGCTGGGCGTCGGGGTGCCGATCACCGTCGGGGTCTTGTTTTCACCGTCGCTGCAACCCATTCGCGACCTCGCCCAAGCAACTGAACGTGTTGCGGCTGGCGACTACAGCCGACGCCTACCGGTGGTTCAAGACGACGACCTCGGCGCGCTGGCGGCGTCGTTCAATCGCATGCAGGCGGGATTAGCTGAGCGGCAACGACTTCAGGCGGCGTTTGGGACCTACGTCGACCCAGTCTTGGCGGCGCGGCTGCTTGAGCAGGGTGATGATGTCTTCACCGGTGAGCGCCGCGAGGTCACCGTGATGTTCGTCGACGTGCGCGACTTCACCCCTTTCGCCGAGGCCAATACCGCCGAGGACACGGTCTCCCGCCTCAACGCGTTGTTCGAGATTGTGGTGCCGACCGTCGTCGACGCCGGTGGGCACGTCAACAAGTTCCTCGGTGACGGGGCGCTGGGCGTCTTCGGCGCTCCGAATGACCTTGCGGATCATGCCGATGCCGCTATCGCCGCCGCTGTTCTGATTCAGCGCCTTGTCACCGAGCGATTCGGCGGGGAGCTTCGCATCGGCATCGGTATCAACACCGGTGTGGTGATCGCCGGAACCATCGGCGGCGGCGGCAAACTCGAGTTCACCCTCATCGGTGACACCGTCAACGTGGCAGCCCGCGTCGAGCAACTCACCAAAACCACCGGCGACGCTATCCTTCTCACCCAGCAGTGCGTCGACGCCTTGGCGTCTCAACCGCCCGGACTCATCGACCGCGGGTTCCATGTCCTGAAAGGAAAGTCAGCCTCCGTGCAGGTCTTCGGCCTCGACCAAGAGACCGACGCGCGGGTTGACCTCACCCGCTAAGGAGACCCTCCACCGCTTCTGGGCGCGTTGGTCTCGTCATCGCCGCCAGGAGCCATTGGGCGTAGTGAACACAGGTCGTTTACCTCCCTGGACTGACCCCGAGGATCGGGCCAGCCGCTTCTAGATGACCGAACCGCGCAGCGAATCTCGGGGAATTCCATCGCCGTACCTCCTGCGCCCGTCATTGCCGTGGCCGTGTCAATTCCCAGCCGCCCGGCGTGTCGCGCGGTTGAGAGTTATGGAATCTCGTACACGACGATCTTGTCGGCGATGCCGCGCAGCGCGGCCTCCTTCTGAATCGGCCTGATCGCCTCCTTCTCCAGGATGGCGGCGACGCCGGGCGCGTCGATCACGGGACCGGTGATGTGGATCTCCTGCGAGGTCGACAGGCTCTGCACCCGCGCCGCGATATTGACGGTCTGGCCGAAATAGTCCTGCCGCTCGTTCAGCATCACCGCGAGGCACGGCCCCTCATGGATGCCGATCTTTACGATCAGGTCGGCCCTGCCGCGCTCGGCATTGAGCTTGTCCATCGCGGCCCGCATCCGCAAGCCCGCGACGAGCGCGTGGTCCGGCTGGACGAAGGTCGCCATCACGGCGTCCCCGATGGTCTTGACCACGGCGCCCTTTTCGGACGCGATGATTTCCAGAAGCGCATGGAAATGCGCGCGCACCAGATCGAACGCGGCGAGGTCGCCGACCCGCTCGTAAAGCGCGGTCGACCCCTTGAGGTCGGTGAACAGAAAGGTCAACGAGGTGATTTTGAGACGCTGATCGATGTTGAGATTGTCGGCCTTGAACACATCGCGGAACGTCTGGTTCGACAGCATCCGCTTGGCGGTGAGGAACGGCCTGCGCTTGCCCAGCAGATGGTGGAGCGCGTCGGCCGCGACAAAGACGGTGGGCAGCGTCCGCAGGCCGGACTGATTGTCGAGCGCGAGCCGCAACGGGCCCGGACGCAAGGTGATCGACCCGGTCGGCGGATGCGTCTTGTTGAAGATCAGCTCGAGCTGCTGACGTTCCTTGGTCGGCTCGCCCTGGACGTCGATGAAATGCGCGGAATGCGTCACCGGCTCGAAAACGATGATGAATTGCGGCGGAAGCTGCATCGACAGCACCGCCTTTTCGCCGGCGGGCAGCTCCAGCGCATCCAGCGTCACTTCCTCGGTCAGCGAGGCAAAGGAATCCTTGTCGAGATCGATGCCCGAACTCCAGAACACCTGCTTGTAATATTCCCATAGCGGCAGCGTGTTGGGATCGTGGGCGGCAATCCGCCTGACCTTGGGACTGACCGTAAAGGCCACCTCGACCTGCTCGTCGACGGAAGGCTCGTAGCCGCAGGCGCATAATCCGCAGTGGTAGTCGTCATGACGCAGCGATTTCAGCGTGTCATGCGCGTCCAGCACGCCGCTGCAACCGGGACAAAGCACGTTCCAGGTGAGATCGAACAGGCCAAGCCGCGAGGCGTGCAGGAAGCCGGAAATCACCTTCTCTTCGTCGAAGCCGGTGCGCTTGGAAAAGTCCAGGGCGTTGATTCGATTGAGCTCGTGGTCTTCACCGTCCTCGATCAGCCGTGCGATGGCATCCGCGACGGCCCGATCGGCGGTTTGCTTCAGAACCGAAAACTGGGACTGGATGTCGCTCATGACTCCAACCTAGATGGCATCGCCGCAACCTGGCGCCGGCAATATCCCGAAGCCCTGAGCTCGCGGATCGGGGCGGGTCTCGCGCTCTCTGTAGGCGGGAACGTGAGATGGACTGGTGAATGTGGCGTCAGGTCGTGCGTCGTCCCGGGGTATGCATGCCGTGCGCGCCTTTGAAGACTAGAAGGAGTGAGCTGTTATTGCGGCGGGCCAACCTCATAGGCGCCCTTGTCATCGGGGAATGTGACCGTCACGTGCCACTTGGCGCCGTTGATGGTGACCTCACAGGTGAAGGTATCGCCCTTCTTCACGGTCGGATTCTGGCCGTTGTTGCAGTTGACGTCTTTGACGTTCTTCGCGCCGTAGCCGTTCTTCGGGTCGGTGAGGATCTGCGACACCCCGGCCTGGGCCTTGTTGACGTCAAGCTTGCTGGTGATGAAGTAGCCCCGGAGCCACCAGCCCGCGGCTGCCACCACTGCGACGACGACGAGCGCCACGAGGCCGGCCACCGTGGCGATCCGCCCCCGGGAGCGCTTGGAACCGTGTTGTGCGCCGGTCGGACCGATCTGACCAAAGGGTGGGGGCTGTCCGGGCCAACCCCCTGGGCCCGGCTGCGCACCGAACTGACCCCACTGACCGTGTTGCCCCTGCTGCGATGCCAACCGAGGATCAGCCGGCGGCGGACCGTAAATCGGTGGTTGCGCGGGCTGCGGGTGCTGGCCGGCAGACGGATCCGGCCGCGCGTTCGGCTGATCCGGCGGCGGGGGCGGGACGACCGGGTGCTCGGGGGGTTGGCTCGGCTCGGGCTGATCACCCGACGGCGGGGAGTTCGATGGCGGGGTCGATTCCGGCCCCTCCGGTGCGCTCATAGTTCTCCGTTTCCCTGGTGCTCGATCAGCTGCGCTCGCGGTCCCCGCTACTTGCCCGCCAGGATCCGGTACTGGGCGGCGGTTTCCTGCTTGGCCTCGGTCTCCTGCCCGGAGAGCGCCATAAAGGCGTACCGGTCGACGACGACCACGCACACGAACTGGGCCGCCCCCAACTCGGCGCCCTGGTCGAAACACTGGGCGCCGGGCAGTCCGCTGACACCGGCAATGGCCTTGGTGTTGGTGTCGTGCACGAATCGCTCGACGAGGCGGCCGGCGCCGGTGCCGTCGTGGGCCTGGTACACCCGTGTGCGCCACCGCCGCGTCACGATCTCGATATCGGCGGCCGTGAACAGCTGCGCCGATTCGGCCGGATTGGTTTCGAAGTGCAGCTCCGCGCGCTGTTGGTAGACCCCCACCGCCGGCACCGGGTCCTCACCTTGCGGCGGCGGCAGGGTACGTGCCAGCAGCCCGGACGGATCCACCGGCAGATCGGCCAGCTGCGCCGGATCGGTGGGTGCGAATTGGTCGATACGGGGCGCCTGGATGTCAAGCATGTTGGCGGTTAGTTCACCGGCTATCTCCGGCCGGTCTTTGGCGCTGGCTAACTCATAGAACACGTAGGGCCCGTGCGCGGTGAAGCTTGTTACCACGGTGCCCACGTTGTTGTCGGTGAACGACGACGCGACGGATTCGGGATGGCGCGGCACCGCCACCGCCCGTTGCGGGGGATTCCCCCCGCGCAGGACCTCGGCCGCCATGCCGCGGGCAGCCGTCGCAGCCGAGTCGGGGTTGGGAAACCGCAGCACCAGATTGATCAATGACTTACCCAGGCCGGGCCCCTGCAAGCTGCGCCCGGTGGCAAACCCGGCGATGAACCCGTGTGCGGCCGCAACCCCGCCTGCAGCCTCCCCGAGAGCGTTCTTCAACCCCTGCGCGTCTCCAATCGGCATGCCGTTGAACACGAACTGGGTCAGTGTCGCGTCGACTTCCCAAGGGCCAGCAACGAATTCGGCCATCCGGATGCCCTCCAGCTGCGCGCCGCTGACCGCGCTGCCCGCCTTGCCGAACGGCTCCCCGGCACGGGTCGGAAACGGGCCGGTGTCCAGCAGTGCCACGCTCACCGCGCCCGCCGGACTGGACCCCTTCATCGCCTCCCCGGCCACCGTCGACTCGCAGCCCGCCAGCGCCGCGACGGACACCGCCGCGGCCAGTGCCGCCGCGGCGGCCCGGAGCCTACGGGTCAGCATTGTCGCCGGCGCGCATCGGTGCCGGTTCATTTGCTCACAGCATGCGATATTGGGCCGCCGTTTGCTGATGTGCGTCGGACAGCTGCGCCGAGTCCGCTTCGATCAGGTACCGGTCGGCCACCACGAAACAGCTGAACACGGTGGTGGGCGCAGTGCCGAGCCCCTGGGCGAGCTGGAGCTGCACGCACTTGCTGCCGGGCAGGTACGGGATGGCGTCGGCGGGTTTGGACGGCGGTGTCATCTTGGTGCTGTCGTCGACGAAGCCATTGAGGAGCTGGCCAGCGGCGGTCGCGTCGATGGCCTCGAAGACTTCGGTCTTGCCCATCGAGACGTTCTGCACCCCGGTCTGGGAAAACAGCCCCGCGGTGTCGATCGGGTCACTGTCGAACTGCAGCGCCGCGCGCGGTTCGTAGACCGTCATCCGGCTCGGGTCTATTCGGTCGCCGGTGAGCGGCACTGTGCGGGCCAACAGCCCGGTGGGGTCGCGCGGCAAACCGGCGAAGGTCGCCGGGTCGGCTGGGTAAAACCGGTCGATCAGCGGCTTTTGCCGATCCAGGGTGCTCGACACCAACGTGGCCGCCGCATTGGCATCCGTGGCGTCCGCCCAGACGTACAGCAGGTATATCCCGTGGGGAGTGAACGATTTCACCGCCGTAACCTTGCCGCCGGGGTTGTTCGGGAAGTCCATGGCGTAGGCCTTGGCGTCCGGATGCGCGGCAATCTGGATCGGCCGCATGGGGAACTGCGGGTCGAGCGGCAACGTCTTGGCCACAATCTCCGTCGCGGCTGCGGCCGCCGCACCCGAATCAGCAAACCGCAGGACACCTACGAGCAGGTCCGTGCGCGCCCCGGAAGCCGTCGACCTGCGCGCCGAATAGAACCCGAGGACGAAGCCGTGCGTTGCGGCCACGTCACATATTGCGCACTGGTCCTCCCCAACCTGGCGCAGCGCCCCGGCGACCGGCTTCACCCCGGTGTCGACCAGCCAACCCCGCAACGCTGGATCCACCTCCCATGGGCCGACGACGTTGTTGGCCATGCGCTGGGCCTCCAGTAGGCGTCCTTGGTCCTCGGTCCCGGCTGGGCCCATCGGCGACGCCGCGATGGTCGGGTAGCGACCCGTATCGAGCACTGCGACGACGACGTCTCCGCTGCTCGGTGCCTTCATCGGCGACCCCGCCACCATCGGGCTGCAACCGACCAGCAGCGCCATCACCGCAGCGGCCAAGCTGGCGCGCCGCACTATGCACACCTCGGGAAACTTACCCGCACCACCGGTGCCCGGCACAGCAAACGACGGCCCGATTAGCGCGGCAGGCCAAGCAGCCGCTCGGCGGCCAGCGTGAGCAGGATCTGTTCGGTGCCGCCGGCGATCGTCAGGCACCTGGTGTTGAGAAAGTCGTGCACCAACCGATCCTGGACGACACCTGCGCCGTCGGAAATGTCCATTGCATACTCGGCCAGCGCCTTTCGGTACCTACACCGATGAGCATGCGCACGCTGGACTCGGCACCGGGGTCCTGGCCCCCAACCGCCAGCTGCGCGACGCGCTGGTCCAGCGGTCCGCCAGTGCGACGGGGCGAAGACTTTGAGCCTCCGGCCTCAGCCTCGGCGCTCCAAATCTGTTGCGCCACAACGCAATTGTTGGCTAGGTCACCGGCGCGCAGGTGGTTAGCAAACGCCTAGAAAGCATAAAGTTGCTGGCAGGACCGTAAAATTGCAGTCCACAGCGAAGGAGAATCAAAGATGGTACACAACGCACGCAAAGCACCGGCGAAGCAGGTCGGCAACCTGGCGACCAAGCGGAAGCAGCAAGCGGCCATGCGCCAGGCTGAGGCGGAGGCCAAGCAACGCCACCCGGCAGGCAGGCAAGCACCGGCGAAGCCGGCACCCAAGAAGCCAGCGGCCAAGAAGCCAGCCGAGCAGGTCGAGAAGACGACCTACGAGGCGGTCGGTCGCGCCGGGGTTGGCTGGCAAGAGGTGACACGATGTTGCCGTGAGCGATCCTCATGACGGCGTTGGGGCCATATCGACGGCGACCGCATGACCGCAACAGGGTTGGGTTGCGGGTCGTGTGGCACGCAGCTGCCGCCGGACTCCCGGTTCTGCCACAGGTGCGGCGCGCCGATCACGCCAGCCGCTACATCGGCGGAGTACAAGCAGGTGACGGTGCTGTTCGCCGACGTGGTTCATTCGATGGACATCGCCGCGGCAGTTGGTCCGGAGCGGCTACCCGAGATCATGGCCGAGCTGATCAACCGTGCGACTGCGGTGGTGAAGCGCTACGGCGGCACGGTGGACAAGTTCACCGGCGGCTTTGGAGGACCACGCAATCCGCGCTTGTCTTGCGGCGCTGGGCATCCACGAGGAGACCGCTGGGCTGGCCGCTGAGGTCAAAGACCGCGACGGTATCGACCTGCAGCTCCGGGTGGGCCTCAATTCCGGCCAGGTGATCGCCGGTGAGATCGGTTCGGGTGCTTTGGGCTACACCGCGATCGGGGATCAGGTGTGCCACTGGCCGGTCCACCGGATCAAGGCCCAGGTCCAGCGGATGCCGCGGAGTCCGGCGGTCTGGCAGCGGTGGGAACACCAGCGGCGGCGACCACCGGAGCGGCGAGGGGTGAACGTGGCGCTGCACTGCCGGCAGCTCTGCTGGTGGGGGAAACCGACCCGCCGGTGTGCACGGCGGGTGGGGCTTATCGACACAGCGCAGGTCATGGCTCATTTTCACGCTCGGGAGTGTCGCCTTCCTGGGAGCCGCTGGCTGGTCCGATGTCTTACGATCAGAGAGATCCGGAGCGTGCCGCGTTGTTGCTCCTGCTCGCAACGAAGAGGGGTTTGCCGGTGCTATTCGATTACTCGAGGTCGGCGGGCTACTTCTCTCAACTAGCCGGCGTACTTGCCGGGTTTGTCTTCCTGGCCATTACCCTTCTGCTGAATCGGCAGCATCGTCGCGGCATAACTGCCGATGTGGCCCAAGAACATCGGCAGGATGAGCAGATTGTCGCCGCGTTGGGGTGCGCACTGCTTGGACTGGTCGCGGCGGCGGGGATGTATGCATTGTCGGCCGGGGCGCAGGGATGGTCGCTGACCAGTGGCCCCGGTTTGTCCAAGTTTCTGCTTGCCGCTGTGGCGTTCGTGTTTTCGCTCTACACCGCCTTTTCCGCTGCGGTGCAGCTGGTTTCGGTGGCCGGATTGGGTGCACACCTGCGGTTCATGGTCGCGGTGCTCGCCCCGCCAACGGTGGTGGCGTTCTTCGTGACGGCCCTCGACGACGTGGCGGCGTATCCACTCAATCAGCAGCCCGCGCCGGGCGAACCGATTGGACCCGGCTGGACCCAGGTCCGTGCTGAGTTGTGGGCCTACGCGCATCATGACACGACTTGGTCGATACCGATCGTATTCGTGTTGTGCGGGGTGATCTGGTGCGCTGGCCTGCGGTGGCGCCACGCCACCGGCGGAGTCGGTCGTCTTGCGTCTGCGCTGAGAAGTGTGGTGTCGACGGGATTGACCTATCTGCCCTATTTGAGCCTGACGATGGTCGCCTGGACGGTTTGGCGAACCGCGCTGCTGTCGCGGATGGAGCCCAGCGCGCAGATCGGTCACGCCGTGTGGTTGATGATCCGGATATGTGTAGTGATCTTGGTCCTGCAAAGCGCGTGCCTGTCACTGATCCGAGGCGCAGACGCCCGTCCAGACTTCCGTAGGGAAGCCGAATGATGAAGAACGCCCGTGACCGAATAGATTTATTCACTCGCTGCCTCGGTTCTTCGCGATGACTTCCCGCAATTCAGTCCACCTGGCCTCTTGCCGCTTCTTCAAACTCGTCATCGGTCATCAACGTGATAATGGCTCGGCCTTTCAACCACCCACGCAGCCGGTAGATGGTCGGGCGGGTAATGCCGCCCAGCATCTTGCAGGCGTCGTTGATCGTGACGAGCAGGCGCGCGGGTAGTTCGCTGTCGGTAGTAGTCATTCACCCTCCGGGTATTGCAGGGACCACAAGTGATCTCTGCCGACCCTGCGAGGGGTGAGCTACCACCCAATGGTCGACTCGCGGTGATCCGCCAGCAACGGCGGCCGTGAGGGACTTACCGGCCCGCCGAAGAGGGGCCAAAGTGGTCACTTTTGAGTCAGCGTGGTGACACTCTTGTGAGCGGACGATAACGGGAACAGGTCGGCAACGGGTCGGCCGAGAAAGGACAGTCACTCAATGACCGACTAGCATGGGCTCTGAGCAGGGGATTTGCACCTAGGGTGTTTTGCGCTGTCAATCGGGGACAGCAGCCCCGACATCCTGGTCCGCCAGCGCGACTGGGCGAAGACTTTGAGCCTCCGGCCTCAGCCTCGGCGCTCCAAATCTGTTGCGCCACAACGCAATTATGGGCTAGGTCACCGGCGCGCAGGTGGTTAGCAAACACTGATCAAGCGTAAAATCGCTGGTATAACGGTAAAATGGCACCCGCAGCGAAGAGAAGATAGCAATGACAGAGAAGTCCACCACCCCAAAGACGTCGGTCGGCAACCTGCATAAGGCGCGCAAGGCGCAAGCGGCCACCCATCTATAACCCTTACGGCTTCCTCGGGGGCGATGCGCTCAGCGCAGGAATGGCGATCAAAACCGAGCATCCAGCGGCCACGAACGCGATTGTGGCGCTACCGTAGTAAATCGGTAGCCAGACCAGCGGCGCAATTGCCGCTCCCAAGAATCGGAATGCGGACACGACCGACAACGCGCCGCCCTTGTTGTTGGGAATGGCGCGCACCGTGAGGTTCTGCAGGGCAACCGTCATCATTGAGGCACCGCAACCGGCGAGGGTCCAGATACTACCCACGGCTACCAGGTTGTTGGTCAAACCTACGCCGGCGACACATATCGCAGTGAATACCGACGCGACAATGCCGCACCTAATTGCTCCGAACCGATCGCTTAGGTGACCCCAGAAGGTGCCCAGGAGCAGACCGGCCAAACCAAATCCCAGGAGCAGCACACCCGTTTTCGCCGCGCCCAGGCGTAAGTGTTCTTCGGCGTACAGAGCCACCAAGAATGGGATCGAGGACGCACCCAGATACGACACAAAGGATCCGACCGACAGGAAGCCGATCGTGGGAGTGAGCAGCGTCACGAACGGTGGCGCGTCCGCACCTGGCCGTGGCGCGCCACGCGGCGGGAACGCCGCAAGAACGGCGGCCACTACAGCGACGAGCACGAATACCGACTGCCAGCCCAGGCCGGCCGCCACACCACCGACCAGCGGAGCGAATGACTGACCTGCGGCCAGACAACTAGAGAACAGACCTACTGTCCGACTAAGTCTTTCAGCCGGAACGGCATCAGCAAGCGAAGCTAACAATAGCGGGGTGGTGAACGCATTGGCCGACCCCATGACCACCCGCGCAGCCATGAAGACTTGAAGGTTGGGCGCAATCGCACATGCAAGCGCGGCAAGGGAATACATGATGAACGCGGTCCGCACCGTCTGTCGACGTCCCCACCGCTCGCCTAATGTTCCAGAGATCACCTGTAGCGCGGCGAATGGCACGAAATAGGCAGTCAGTGCCGTCGCCGCGCTGGAAGTGTTGGTGTCCAGGGTATGCGCGATGTCAGGCAGCATCGGCGAGATCACCATGGCGCCCAACGGCCCCAAGCCTGCGCCAATGTAGCTAGCGACTCGGGCGAGGAGGGCTCGGATCCCGGTTGTATTCGGCGCTATGTCTTGGCCGCCAGTCGGGCGTCAGCGAATAGATTTCGTTCTGAGATACGCCGCGGCGTGGGTCTTTCGGTGATGTTGCTGGCCCATTGGTGCGCGAAACTCATACCGACTCAAGTTCTCCCGCTGAGTACATTCCGGCAACCGGCTGGCTATGCGCATCTAGCACCCTGCCTCGTCCATCGAGGTGGGCATCGCCCTGGGCGTCTATAGTGTGCCCGCCGGTATCCCATGTCAATGGTCCGGGCTGGCTGGCTGGCGGGTGCGGTCGGCCAAGATCCTCCACGCAGGAATTCGGGGATATTCGACCCAGTCGGTGTTGGACTCCGACAAAGCACGATAGAAGTCGTGTAGTTCGATGCCCATATCGTCGATGTAGATGAATTCCCTTGCGGGAGAGAGGCCGCATTACTTTCCAAATTCGCCACGATCAGTACGACTCCGACTGGGGCCTGGCCCGAATCCGGTACATTTCCGCGCCGCTATCGGCCTTCGGCAGTGAATCAGGCTGCATGGGATCGTCGACAACTGGCGGCGACACCTTCGCGGTCTTGCCGCTGCATTTCTTGCCGGACACTGACCAGATTCGTGTTACAGCAGTTCCATACCGTCCGGTCGGAGATATGCTGATCCCGGCGACGCAGACCCCCATCAGGCCGAGCCAACAACGACATTAGCTAACGCAGGTGACATCGCACGGCGCGGTCCGATCGACTGTTGGCTGCAGGATCTTCTGGTAAGTCATGGGCAGGTCATGGCGTTCTTCGATTTGAAAACTCAGATTCTCGATCAGGATATGTGTGCACGCTGTGGTGCATGTGTGGCGGCCTGCCCCCCGGGCTGGTTGGCCCTCGACGACCAAGGCCAGCCCGTGGCGGCCGCGGCTGACACGATGGATTGCGGCTCGTGCTCGCTGTGCCTACAGGTTTGTCCCGGCAAAGACACTGGCACGCCGGTGTCGGAAGAGCGGATCTTTGGCCGCACCCGAACAGCAGCCGAGCGCTGGACTGGTATCTACCGACGCAGCCTGGTGTTCTCCTCGACTGATGCGCAGGTCCGCTCCAACGCCGCCGCCGGCGGCGCGGGCACCACTTTGATGCTCACTGCGCTGCGCACCGGAGTCGCCGATGGCGTGATCGTCATAGGGCGAGACGCCGACCGCCCGTGGGTTCCTGCGGCGATGATCACCGACGACGAGAGTGAAGTGATCCGTTGCGCCCAAACCAGTTACTGCCTCACCCCAAATCTTCAGCTGCTGCGCGACCCCCGCTTTGCGCGTATCGCGCTGATCGCACTGCCGTGCGAAGCGCAAGCCGTGCGCAAAATGCAGAACATCTTGCCAACACCCGACATCGCCGCCAAGGTCGTCTTGACCGTCGAGATCGCCTGCGCATCGAGCACCACGCGCGCCGGAACCGAACACCTGATCACCGATAAGCTTGGCATCCCGCTCGACGAGGTGGCCCAGATGCGCTACCGGGACGGCGAATATCCCGGCGAGTTTGCGGTCACGACGCGCGACGGGAAGCGTAAGTCGCTGCCCTTTTTCGAAGTCGTCGACGAATTCAGACGCTTTAAGACCCATCGATGTCTAGCCTGCCCGGACTGGTGGTCGGGTATAGCAGACGTCTCCGTCTCCGACGGCGATCCCAACATTTACGCCAGCAGCCGCGACGGATCTCATCCCCGCAGGCAATCCATCGTCTTGACCCGCACCGAGCGCGGCGACGAGCTAGTGCAAGCGGCAGTTCGGCTGGGTCTTGCGACGGTCAAACACAGGCCGTTTATCGCAGAAAGCAATCTCGGGCTGCAACGCAAGCGGTTTCGCTATGCGTCGTTCGCCGGCTCACCGCCGAGGCGGGTCCCTACCCCGCCGGTGGATTACCAGGAACTCGAGCCGATATTGACCGACGATGAGGTAATCACGCGGATGGCTGACCACTCGGGCGTGCACGCGGTAATAGACCCGGCAGCCCTCAGCGCGGCTCACCACACGCCCTGGCTGTCGATCGCGCTCGATCCCAGTGCGCCGGCCGAGATCGTTTGGATCCCGCCGGGAGACAAGTCGATCGCCCAGCGCGCGACGTTCGCGGCCGCCCTCGCCGAGGGGACGAGCGAAATCTCCAACCTTCCGCCGGGCGACGACGTCGAGCGAAATCTTGCCATCCTCGGCCAACTCGACGTCGACGGCTGGCACGTCTCCGGCAGCTCCTATTTGATCGGTGGTCGCGGTCTATCGAGAATGGCGTTGGCCGAACCTGGATCCGTGCTCAATACGGGTAATTCGGCGACCACCGCACGCCTGCTGATCGCGCTCCTCGCCGGGACTCCAGGGGAATTTCGGGTCGACGGCAACGACCTGCTGCGCGAGCGCCCGATGCATTGGCTTGTCGAACCGCTGCGGAAATGCGGTGCTGATATCTCTTACGAAGGCAGCAGCGGGCGTTTGCCGGTGCGTATTCGTGGCGCATCACTTACGGCCACCGACCATCAGGTCGATATCTTCAGCGCACAGCCGGTTTCGGCCCTGCTGTTCGCCGGGCTGCAAAGCAGTGGCGAAACCATCATCAGGCGTCGGGTCCGAGCGCGCGACCACACCGAACGGCTGCTGCGCTACCTGGGGGTGGCGATCGAGGAGTCTGACCACGAGGTGCGAATGCGTCCACCCGACCGACTGGCGGCTTTCCAGCTCACCTTGCCCGGAGACATGTCCACGGCGGCTTTGCCGATCGCGTGTGTCGTGGCGAGCCCGCTGGACAAGCGACTTGAAATTGAGGACGTCGGGCTAAACCAAACACGCACCGGCTTTGTTCGGACGCTGCAGGCAATGGGAGCCGGCATCGAGATCGAGCAAACCGGGATGCGGGGCAATGAGCCGGTCGGAAGGATCTTCGTCGAATCCGGGTATCGGCTCCACGGCGTGGAGGTGGCCGGCCATGCTCTCGTGCAGAGCATGATCGACGAGCTACCGATGCTCGCAGCCATAGCAGCACGCGCGGAGACTCCGACGGTCATCCGCGACGCACACGAACTGAAAGAGAAGGACACCGACCGCATCTCGTCGACCGTCGCGGGCTTAACACCGTTCGGGGTCAACATCAAAGCCTTGCCCGACGGGTTTGCCATCGAACCCTCCCAGCTTGCGCCTGCCCGCAGTCTCAGGCTGCCGCCCGACCACCGTGTGATCCTGGCTGCGATGGTGCTGGCGAGCTCCTTGGAGGAACCGACAACATTGTCGGGCTGGCAGCCTATTAGCGTTTCGTTCCCGGCTTGCCTGCAGCTGGTCAATCAGTTCGCCACCATCTCGGATGTCGAGACGCCGTGAATCATCAGGCATTGGCTGGGCCGGTGCGGACGGTCGTCATCACCGGCGGTGCAGGTCATTTGGGGCGATCGGTGGCGCGCTGGTGGGCCAAGCCTGATGTACAGGTGGTCCTGATAGACCGCGACGCGGGCAAACTCAAGCAATGCCGCATCGACGTCGAGCGCCTCGGTACCAGCGCCATTGCCATCGAAGCTGACATCACCGAATCGGGCGCTGTGCAGCAGGCCATCACCTCGCTTCCTGCCTCCGCCTGGCGGTCGCCGCCGACGCTGGTGCTGGCACACGGTATCGCCGGGAAAAGTCCCGGCCAGCCCGGCGTCGGACTTGCCGCACTCGATGACGCGCTGTGGAGGACAGTTCTCGACATCAACCTCACGTCAATCGTTTTCACGATCCAGTGCTTCCTGCCGACAATGAAACGCGCTGGCGGCGGACGTGTGGTGCTGGTGTCCTCCGCGGCAGGGCTGGCCGCCTCACCGACAGCAGCTCTGCCGTACTCGGTTTCGAAAGCCGCTGTGGCGGCCCTGCCCCGCATCCTGGCACCGGAGCTTGCGGCCCTCGGTGTGCTGATAAATGCCGTCGCACCAGGCAAGTTCGTCAACCCGGACTGGCCAGAGGACCCCGATAAGCTCCACCGCTACCAGTCCGCTATTCCGATAGGTCGGCTGGCGTCAGCAGATGAAGTCGCAGAACTCATCGGCTTCCTCGGCTCGGCAGCCAACACCTACCTGACCGGCCAAACCATCCTGCAGGACGGCGGCCGTCTCGTCACAACGGCTACACCGTGAACGATCGAGCCCACACGGCGCGATTCTTCGAACTCGCCGCGGCGCTTCCCGAGCACCTGGCGCTCGGCGCCGACGCGGCCCGCACCCTTAGCCGACTGCCGCAAGCAGCTGACATCGACAACATCCTGATCCTGGGAATGGGCACCGGTCGTACGGCTGGACAGGTGATGCGCGCACTCACCATCACCATCATCGCGGTGCCGATTCTCGTCGAAAGCAGCTACGAGTTACCGGCCTGTATCGGCACACGGTCCCTGGTCATCGCCTTGTCCGGGTCCGGGAACACCGACGAGGTCAATCACGCCGCCGCGACCGCCGCCGAGCGGGGGGCACGACTGGTAGTGGTCACCGTCGGCGGCTGGCTTGCGGACTTCGTCGGCGACCACGGTGGGGCAATGATTCCCATTCCGCCGGATATTCAACCCGCACGCGCCGCTCTCGGCGTAATGGTGGGCGGACTGATGTCGATATTCGAACAGACCGGGTTGCTCCCGGAGGCCACCCAATGGATCGATAGCGCTCGCACCCAACTGTGCCGACGACGCCACGAACTTCATACCCCCGGCGACGTCGCCGCCCGCCTAGCCGAGAGCCTCATCGAACGGCACGTCATCTGCCAGGGCGACACGCCTATTGGCGGCGTCGCAGCAAGCCGATGGAAAACGCAGCTCAACCAGACCGCCAGGCAACCAGCTTCGGTATCGTTCCAACCCGACGCCAGCCACAATGAAGTCGTCGCCTGGGACTTCTACACCCCGCTCATGGGCGAAGCGGTCGTCCTGTTGAGACACCCCTATGAGAATCGTAGGGTCGGTCGGCTGATGAATTTGTGGACGGAATACCTAGACGGGAAAATCGCAGTACACACGGTTCGCGGCGCCGGGGAGACGCGCTGTGCAGCGCTGCTGGACCTCATCATGATTGGTGACTTCACCGCTCTTCATATCGCCGCTGCACGTGGAATAGATCCAAACGACGTGCCGTACATTTCACAGACCGTGAAGCACGGGGTCGCTGCGCCGCAGCGAATCCATGCAGGTGATGACTAGTTCACATCTGGGAGGGATCGATACCCGAGCCGTCAATGCGGCCGGCCAGCAGCCACTCGGCATACGGACCGGGAACAGCGCTTTGCAGCTTTTTGTCGAACAAGTCGAGGTCGTCCTCGCGATAGATACCGCGCCAGCGCCCGGACTCGCCCTTGTTCACCAATCGATAGGCACCGCCCTCGAAGTTGTTGGCGTTCTCGGGAAGCAACATCGCCGCATCTCTGCGCATGGCGGCAAACGTAGCGCTGCAGGCGATGCGTTCAATGTCGGAGTCCGTAAATTCTGCCTCAATAAAGTCGGCGATCCGCCGAGCTTCGCCGATTAGGTCGGCCTGCAAATCGCTGTAATGGACGAATAATACGTTTGATTGCTTCCGCGCATCCCAATAACTTTTTTCGTAGCTGAAATACGACAGGTAAGGGGTCCCGTCCCGCTCGCCGTCGACGGCACCAACGGTCAGCCAGTTGCGGAAATGCGCCGCGGGGTCGGGATCGACTCTGGGATATGGGCGCCGCAACGCCGGCTCGGCGAGACCGATCGCGTCCATCCGAGCAAGTTCGGCGGGCTGATAACCGGCGCAGTGATTGTGGTATGACATGCACACGTCACGACCATCACGCGCGACATGGATCAACTTGATGGAAGCCGATGCGGGGATGGCATTAATCGGCAGATGGGTCTTAACCGATCGCCTATTCCGTTGAGCGTCGAAGCTTTCGGCTACCTGCTCAATCGGTCGCCTGGTGGACTCCCACCAAGGGAAGAGCCGATCGAGACCGACTGGCTCTTCGGTCCGCAGGATCAGCAGACTCAAGATGCGCTGCACCCAGGTGGTGCCACTCTTGGGATACGTCGCCACGACGATGTCCGTCGGCCGTGGCTGAAACGCGCGCCATCGGTCGCTGTCGATCAGCCATGTGCAATACCGTCTGTTCGTTAGACCAGCCTCCAAGATCAGATCTCTCGCGAACTCACCTTGTCGCCACCGCGACGGACCCACGCTAACCCGACAGCAATTGAATTGTCCTAGTTTGTTCTAGGTTAGGGCTCATTCGAAGTGTGTCGGTTCCGGTTGAGAGCTCGTCAAACGCATCAACTGGTGGAAGGGTGAGGGGATGACGCGCCCGCCGAGACCCTGGGCGACTTCCTCAGCTGCCCGGTCCCTGTTCGGTTAATGTGGCCATCCACGAGCGGCTCCTCGCCGCTGTCAAGGGTGTTCGCGGGGTAGCGGCCGCAGACCGTCTGTGCGAGGCCTGCGTGATTCTCCTCAATGTTGACGCGGCGGCGATTTCGCTGGTCTTCGACGGCGCGAGCAGCGGAACATTGGGATCTAGCGGCGCGCGTGCGCGAACGTACGACGAACTGCAATTCACCCTTGGCGAGGGACCGTGCCTGGACTCTGTGGCGCAACGGAATCCGGTTGTGGTCGTCGACCTCGCCGATCCCAAGGAATCTAGCTGGCTAGCGTACGGCCCCGCGCTGCTGGCCCACCAGATTAGAGCCGTGTATGCGATGCCCGTCGTGGTGGCCGGTGAATACGTCGGCGCCCTCGACCTGTTCCGTGCACACCCCGGTCACTTGTCGAGCGAGAATTCAGCCGGCGCACTCGCCGCCGCGGAGCTCGCAGTTGTCCCGCTTTTGGACCTGATGAACGGCGACCTCCAGGCCGCCGTCGCCGACCCCAATAGCGATGCCTGGTCCGAACTCAACACGCTCTGCCGTGCGGAGGTCAGCCAAGCTACCGGCATGCTCGTCGCCCAGCTAGCGATTGAGCCGGCCGAGGCTCTCGTCCGGCTGCGCGCTCACGCTTATGCCACCGGCCGCACCGCCACCGACGTCGCCCGCGAAATCCTCGACTGTCGCTTGAAGCTCGAGGCCGATTGACGGGCGCACCGCAGATTCGAAAAGTGCAGGAAGGAAGCCGACATGGCTGACATTTCTCGTGAAACCCGCGTACTGGACGCCGTCGTGGCGCTCGTCGATAGCCTGCTCGATGACTTCGACGTGGTCGACCTGTTGACCGGGCTCACGGAGCGTTGCGCTGAGCTGCTCGACATCGAGGCCGCGGGATTTCTGCTCGCGGATCCACTCCATCAGCTCCGCCTGCTGGCCGCCACCTCGGAGCAGGCCCGCGAACTCGAACTCTTCCAGCTACAAGCCGACGAGGGCCCATGCGTGGACTGTTACGCCACAGGTCAACCGGTTTCGGTCGCCGACATCCAACGGGCAATGGAGCGCTGGCCGCGGTTTGCGCCGGCCGCGGTCGGTGCCGGCTTCGCCTCCGTGCATGCCGTCCCGATGCGCGCCGCCGGCATCGTGTTGGGCGCGCTCGGCTTGTTCGGTACCCGCCCCGGTGCGCTCACCCAATCCGATCTGCTCGTCGCCCAGACTTTGACGCGCGTCGCGTGCGTGGCGATCCTGCAGGAGCACGCACCCACACCCTCGACCGTCATGCCGCAACTACGCTCGGCGCTGACCAGCCGGGTCGTCGTCGAGCAGGCCAAGGGCTTCCTCCGTGAAATGCTGGGGGTGTCCGTGGAGGAGGCCTTCCATCTGTTGCGCACCTATGCGCGGGCCAACGGCGAACACTTGACCGACCTGGCCCGCAGGTTGATGACCGATCGGTATTCCCGCCTGATGCTCGTGACGGATTTGGCCGAACTCGCGACGACGCCACGGCGCTAGCGGGTTCAGTCATACCGCGGCGGCCGCGAAGCCCGGTACACAGTTCGGCCTCGTCTGCTTCCCGTTGGGTAGGGGAGAGTTCGGGTGGTGCTTTGCGACCGGGCTGGGCGTCGAAGTCGGTCAACACCCCACTTCCCGTGCGTTCTCGGTGAACGACGAATCTACCCCTCGCCGCCTCCCGAGAAGTCAGGCGACCAGCGCCAAGGTATGGGCGCGCCGCAGCTTCCCCGACGGCGTCTTGGGGATCATCCCCGGCTCGAGCACCACCACGTTGCGGGGCCGGACGTCGACCTCGGCAACCACCTCGTGGGCCACCTGATGCTGGATACGGCGCACCTCGCCGGGATCTTGCCAGTTACTGGACTCCACGGCGACAGCGAACGTCTCGCGCGAACGTCCGGCGTCCAGACGCACCGCCACGGCACAGCCAAGCCGGACCCCGGAAACGCGTCCGGCGGCGCGTTCGATGTCAGTTGGGTAGATGTTGCGGCCGGCCATGATGATCACGTCCTTGACCCGTCCGCAAACGACGAGGTGGCCGATCTCGGTTAGGTAGCCCAGATCACCGGTGTCATACCAACCCCGCTCGTCCAGTGCTGAGACGAAACCGCCCATCGTCGCGTAGCCCGCCGTCACTGGTTCGCCGCGTACTTGAATGACGCCGACGCCCCGCGCGGGCAAGATGTTGCCGTCGTCGTCGACGACACGCGCCTCCAGCCCGTTCAGCAGGGGGCCGAGGGTGGCCAGTCGTCGGGTTTTGCCCCTAGTCGCCGGTACAGCTCGGTGTAGCACGGCGAGCAGGTCGGCGTCGACCTCATCGACCACGAGGCCTGCGCCGCACTCGGTGAATGACACCGCCACGGTCGTCTCCGCCATGCCGTAGGCCGGCAGGATCGCCTCCGGGCGTAGCCCAAACGGTTTGCCGGCTTCGCAGAATTCTTCGACGTCGGCGGGTTCGACTTGTTCGGCGCCCGAAAGCGCCCATCGCAGGGTGGACAGGTCAAACTGGCCCGGCTGCGCCAGTTTGCGAAGGCGCCTGGCGAACAGCGTGTAGGCGAAGTTGGGCGCCGCCGTCATGGTGCCCTTGTACTTGTCGATCAGCTTGGCCCACAGCAGGGTGTCGCGCAGAAAGTCTATCGGAGTGATCTTGACTAACTCTACGCCGAAATACATTGGCACGGTTAAGAAGCCGGTCATACCCATGTCGTGGAACAGCGGCAACCAGCTGACGATCACGTCGGTTTCGATGTCGACATCTGCGCCGATGAACATCGCCTCGGCGTTTGAGACGACGTTGCGGTGTGTGATTTGTACGGCCTTGGGCGACCCGGTAGTACCCGACGTCAGCTGCAGCAACGCGACATCGTCGTCGTCGGTCTCGATCGGGTCGATCGGGTGGCTGCCGAGTAGCTGCTCGACTGTTAGCACTCGCATGTCCAGCTGGGACAGCACCGGGGCCGCGGCCATGAAGGGGTCCGAGATGACGACCGTTTTGGCGCCGATCATCTTGATGACGGCGGCGGTCTCCTCGGCCCAGCGGCGAAGATCGGTCCGCGGGGTGGGCTGGTGGAGCATGGTGAGGCTGGCGCCGCGCATCCAGACGCCCTGCCCCGCTGGCGCGATCTCGGCTGGCGCACCTGCCAGCACCGGGACGGCGTCACCGTGGCCGACGCCGACGGTGGCCAAGCCACCCGCGATCCGACGGGCCCGCTCGTGCACCTCACTCCAGGTATGCCGGACAGGGCAGTTCGGCTCCCCGGTGACCAGACCCTTCGAACTGGATTCGGCGGTGCCGTACATGGTTTCGGTGAATCTGCTCAAGACCATTCCTTTGGCTCTGGTGCCGCGGTTGATCCCCGACTGCGCGTCGAGCGTTCAACGCCGGACACGCATGAGGAGTGAAGCGTTGACTGTGTTGGGATTAAGCCGCGAAGCGCGAAGCGAAATTGCGGGCGCGAGGACCGCGGGTGCCGCTGCGGTATGGCTGCCGCCCGTCCGGGAATAAGGCCGACGACGACTGGAGCAGGACAGCCCGCCTCTTTCAAGCACGCCGCAGATGATCCGTCACTCCGGTCGAAGCGAGGGGTCGAGCAGTCCAGACGCAATGACTCTATGTACTGACTGGGCACGCGACTCCGTCGATGCAAGTCCAACAGCACAACCCTGTAACTGTCGGCTAAAGCAGGCGGTGCAGACGCGTTACGGGCGGGGACCTCAAACGGGTCGCCACCGGACGTTTCCGGGAGGCTGGGGAGTCAACCGCAATAAACGATACCGCAGGGGGTGCCCTCAAGGAATCAAGATTGGCGTCGGCGCGCAAGTACGCCATTCTCGGTGAACGCCAGCTCCTCGTAGACCACCCAATCGGGAAGAGCTCCGCGGCAAGCGCGCGATCGCAATGCATTCCCTCGCTGTCGTTCGATCCCGAGCCGCACCGAAAATGGGGTTGCGCCAATTGAATTTAGTTTTAACCCGCTACAAGTGACTCGTCAATCGGGGTAGGTCTCGCGGAAAGGATTACCCGCCAGCACAATAACGATCGCCAGCCGGTGCAGCGTGATGCGGACTATAAGACGGTGTCGCTGTGCCCGCACCATGCGTGCTGGTGCTGGTCTCATCGAGGTCGACGAGGTCACGGCGGGACCCTCGCACGGGGTCGATAGGCGCAATCGGCCAGCGGCAGCGCGTGTTGGTCCCGTTGCTGGCCTCGCCGGTTTTTGACGCGCGAAAGCGTCGGTCTTCGCGCTGGCGGGCGCGCGGCAGAGCACCCCCTGCCGGCGTTACCATCGTCCTGACAACCATTTCGTGACGTTTGCGCCGCGGTTGGAACGGTGGGTTTCGGTGTCGGTGTGCACTTCCGGCAGATTTGAGCGCAGGTATGACGGAGTTGACCGAGGACGCCGGCGGTTTACCGGTCGGGTCGCTGAGCGCGCAGCAGGCTAGCGCTGATGCCGCCGACTTGCGGACCGGGATAGACGAGCTGGCGGGCTTGGTGGCGAGCAGTCGGGGTTTGCCTGAGGTGCTGGCTGAGGTGTCGACGTTCGCTGTACACGCGATACCGGGCGCCGACGGTGCCGGGGTGACGTTGTTGCGGGTCGACCGGATGGACAACATGGTGGAGGCGCTGGCCGCCAGCGCCCCATTTGTCGCCGAGATCGACGAGATTCAGTACGTGACCCTCAAGGAGGGGCCCTGCATCACCGCGGCGCTGGAGCGGCGCACGGTGCGGTCTGGGTCGTTGGGCGGGGAGAAGATGTGGCCGCGGTTCGGTCCGCGGGTGGGCCGCTTGGGCGTGCACAGTGCGCTCTCGTTGCCGCTGCTGTTGTCGAGTCAGGTGATCGGGGCGATCAATGTCTACGCCCACGGCAAACACGTATTCGATGAGCACGCCGCCGAACTGGGGGAATTGTTCGCCAAACCTGCGGCGGTGGCGGTGCACAACGCCCAGGTCCTTGCGCACGCGTTGGCGCTGACCGACCAGTTGCAGGCAGCGCTGTCGACGCGCCCGGTGATTGATCAGGCGATCGGCCTGATCCGGGCACGCAGCGGTCGCAGCGCCGAGGAGGCGTTCACTCAGCTGCGCGCGATCAGCCAAGCCGAACATCGTAAATTGGCTGAAGTGGCCCAGCGTATCGTTGATGAAGCCGTGCGCCGCGCCCTCGCCCGGCGCGACCCGACCTGAACCCGCGCGATCGCACAGGCACTCGGCGCTGCAACTGGCCGCTGGTCCCCGAGAGGGGTAACGTAGCTGGTGCTGAGTCCTTCAGCCAGTTCGGGGAGAGTTTAGCCGTACGCCGCTGAACTTGATGAGCGTCTGCTCGCGCCGCACATACCGATATCTAACCGTTGTGGTCGCGACAGCATGCAAAATCCAGTCGTTCCCTCGTTCCCTCGTTACCCGGGAATTCGGTTGACCACCAACTCCGCGTTCGCGTGACCCGTGCCCGTCGGCTAATCGACCACTTGCCCGGGGGAAGAGCGAGAAACAGCCGTGTGGGTGATACCGGGAATACAGGGCGGCGCGCCGATCGGTCAGGGCACGCCAAATCGCGTGGAGGCCAAGCTAAATGAACGCGTTAAAGCACTGACCCCGGCAATTCTCCCAAACATCTACCAGAAACTTGAAAAGTCATGATCGTTCTCGGAATCATCCTTATCGTCCTGGGGCTCCTCCTCCCCGCCCTAGTCCCCACTTTCGCCTTCGCCCATATTTGCTTGGTCGTCGGGGTCCTCGTCCTCGTCGTCGGCTTGTTACTGATGGTCGCGGGACGGATGGGACACGCTGTTGGTGGCCGCCGTCACTACTACTGACCGGCCAGAGCTGCTCAGCGGCTACCCGGGCTCATCGCCGCGTGGTAGTGACCTCGCGATGAGTCCGCCGCCCAGGAAGGAACGCCAGAACGCTTGTGGCGCAAGCACGCAGCCCGGCATTCGTCGCATTCAAGCCCTGTAGCGCCCTGGGGCATCGATAAGGCGTTTGTCGATGGCCGACGAGGCCCTAAAGAGAGGAAACCATGGCAATTGCAGACATTCCGGCCTTCGCGCACCTGACCGACGCCGACATCGAGAATATGGCCGTTGAGTTGGACGCGATCCGGCTGGACATCGAGGATTCCCGTGGCGAACGCGACGCGCGCTACATCCGCCGCACCATCGCCGCGCAACGTGTCCTCGACGTAGCCGGCCGGCTCATGCTGGCCGGTAGCGCGAAACGCTCGGCGTGGTGGGCGGGAACGGTGACCCTCGCTATGGCCAAGATCATCGAGAACATGGAGATCGGGCACAACGTCATGCACGGCCAGTGGAACTGGATGAACGATCCCGAGATTCACTCCTCGACATGGGAGTGGGACATGAGTGGGGCGTCGAAACACTGGCGCTCCACTCACAATTTCCAGCACCACAAGTACACCAACATCCTCGGCATGGATGACGATGTGGGTTACGCCATCCTGCGAGTCACTCGTGACCAGCCCTGGAAGGGCTACAACATCGGCAACCTGGTGTTCAACACCATCCTCGCGCTCGGATTTGAGTGGGGAATTGGCTTGCAGCCCATCGAGTTCGGCGACATCTTCAAGGCCGGTCCGGACCGCGCAATCACCGTCCAGCAGGTGCGCGAGTTTTCAGCCAAGGCGGGAAGGCAAGTGCTCAAGGACTACGTTGCGTTTCCGGCGCTTACCTCGTTGTCGCCGGCGGCGACCTACAAGTCAACGCTGGAGGCCAACGTGGTGGCCAACGTGATCCGCAACATCTGGGCCAACGCGGTGATCTTCTGTGGGCATTTCCCCGATGGCGCAGAGAAATTCACCAAGACCGACATGATCGGCGAAACGAAGGGTCAGTGGTATCTGCGCCAGATGCTGGGCAGCGCCAACTTTGACGCCGGGCCGGCGATGCGGTTCATGAGCGGCAACCTTTGCTATCAGATCGAGCATCACTTGTACCCCGACCTGCCCAGCAACCGGCTGCATGAAATCTCAGTACGGGTCAGGCAGCTCTGCGACAAGTACGACCTCCCGTACACCACGGGTTCGTTCGTGATGCAGTACGGCAAGACGTGGCGCACCATTGCCAAACTGTCGGTGCCGGACCGCTTTTTGCGTGACACCGCCGACGACGCTCCGGAGACCCGCAGCGAGCGGATGTTTGCCGAACTGGGGCCCGGTTTCGCCGGGACCGACCTAGCGACAGGGCGTCGCCGCGGGCTCAAGACAGCGATCGCGGCGGTCCGCCACTGGCGTCGCGACTCGCGCGTCGTCGAAGACGCAGACCAGGGCGACATCGATCAGGCATGGGTCCTCAGAACACGGTTGGATGGAGTCCAGTTCAGGTGACCCAGATGAACTATCTCGACCTGCACGGTGAGCGGGTTGCCTATCGGGATGCAGGCGCGGGCGAGGCGCTGCTGTTGATTCATGGCATGGCGGGAAGTTCGGCGACCTGGCGGGCGGTCATCCCTCAGTTGTCGAAGAAGTATCGGGTGGTGGCACCGGACCTGTTGGGGCACGGTGAATCAGCCAAGCGGCGCGGTGACTATTCGTTGGGTGCGTTCGCGGTGTCGCTGCGTGATCTGCTCGATGAACTAGGCATCAGCCGGGCGACTGTGGTCGGTCAGTCACTCGGTGGCGGTGTGGCCATGCAGTTCACCCATCAGCATCGCGACTACTGCCAGCGACTTGTTCTCATCAGCAGCGGTGGCCTCGGCCGCGACCTGACGAGAAGATTGACGTGAGGTGAGTTCGCGGGGTGAGCGGTTCGGTCATGACGCCTGGTCGAGGGTGACGTGGTAGCCGATGGCTTCGAGTTGGCGGACGGCGTTGTTTCGCGCTTTTTGGGGGTTGAGGCGGGTGAAGTAGTCCCCGCCGGGATCGTGGTAGGTGGTGTTGGTCGTGGCGAGGTTCCAGATCGCGACGAGCAGTGCGCGTTGAACGGCGACGTTGGCTCGCAGGGGGCCACGGCGGGTGGCGATCCGGCGATATTTGGCGGCCAGGTAGGTGTTGCGGGTGTGCGAGATCGACATCGCCGCGGTCCCGAGTGCGCCTTGTAGATAGGGGTTGCCGGGTCGGGTGCGCCGCGATTTGACCTTGCCGGCTGATTCGTTGTTGCCCGGGGTGGTGCCGGCCCACGACGCGAGGTGTTGTGCGGTGGGGAATCTGGTCATATCGGCACCGGTCTCGGCGACTACGACGTCGGCGGTGAACCCGCCGATGCCGGGGATGGTGCAGATCACGTCTCGGAAGCAGCGAAAGGGTTCCATCACCACCTCGATCCGCTCGGTGAGCGCCTCGATGGCTGCGGTGTGCTGGTCGATCAGATCCAGGTGCATGCGGGTCAGAAACGCGTGATGGGCGTTGAACCGACCGTAGAGGGCTTCGGTCAGTTGCGGGATTTTCCTCCGCAGTTGTTTCTTGGCCAGATCCGCCATGGCCGCCGGATCGGTTTCGCCGGCGAGCAACGCGTCCAGCATCGCCCGTGAGGAGGCCCCGTTGAGATCGGCGGCGACCGAGGACAGTTTGATTCCGGCGTCTTCGAGGAGTTTCTCCAGCCGCTGGATCTCGCGGGTCCGTTCCCGAGTCACGGCGGTGCGAGTGCGGGTCAAATCGCGCAGCTCGCGGGTCGGTTGAGGTGGGACGAACGACCCACGTAGGAGGCCATGAGCGCCGAGCTGAGCCAGCCAGGTGGCATCAGCGACGTCAGTCTTGCGGCCCGGCAGATTCTTGACGTGTCGAGCGTTGACCAGCATCACCTCCACCCCGGCCAGATCCTCGAGCAGGTAGTAGAACGGCTTCCAATAATCGCCGGTGGCCTCCATCACCACGCACGTAACCTTTTGTGCGACAAGATGATCCCGCATCGCCATGATCTGTCGGGTGGTCGCCCCGAACGTGGTCACCGTTTCGCTGGTCTTGCGCCGACCTGCACCGTTGATGCGGACGCAGACCTTGGCGTCCCTCTTGGAAATGTCCAGGCCCGCGCAACGCGGATGAATGACGTCCACGGCCAGTGCTCCCTTCTCTCGTAGCCCCTGTGAAGGTGTCCGTCGTGGGAAGGGCAGGACAGTCGGAAGTCTGACGCACGGGCTCAAGGCACCAGGGTCTTTGCGGGGACGACCACGACGAACACCGATAATGGTCCCGCCGCACCCGAGGTGAGCACAACAGGTGACCACCGCCGAATCTTCGCGAACCACGGTGCACCTCGGCGCCGGTCTGCTGAGTTGGATATTGCGGATTCTGTCTGCACCCGGAACCGAGCTGGTGCTGCCGCTGGTCGCGCCGCGGCCGGTTTGCAACGTCGGCAACCAGCTGGGGTCGTGGCTCACGTCGGCTGGAATCCAGTCGCCGCGCGTCGGCGAGATCTGGAACGCCTATTCCTCGTTGTCGGATCGGCAGGCGCGGCAGGCGTTCCTGCGTACGTTGCGCTCGGTGGTCGATTTACGTGGCCAGGCAGTCAGTGCGATGAGCAAGATGCATCTAAGTTATGGGTTACCCACCTTGCTGATTTGGGGCGACCAGGATCGGATCATTCCTGTCGCCCACGGCTACGCCGCTCACGACGCCGTGCCGGATAGTCGACTTGAGGTGCTCGCCGGCGTCGAGCACTTCCCGCATGTCGAGTCCCCGGCAGCGGTGATGGACATCCTTGACGACTTCATCGCCACCACAGGGCGGGATGCCGATCTGACGAACCGAAAAGCCTGATCGGAACCGACATGCGGCGAAGTGTCGACTGCCCATTGTCTGTCCGGTGTCGGTCCCGACAGCTGCCAGCCTGAACCGCCGGGAGCTCAGAATTCGGGGCGGCCAGTGGGTTGTGGGTTATGTGCGGCCGATTTAGTAGTAGTGGCGGCGGCCGCCGACAGCGTGTCCCATCCTTCCCGCGAGCATCAGTACCACGCCGACGACGAGCAGGATGACCCCGATGACCAAGCAAATATGGGCGAAGGCGAAGGTAGGGACGAGGCTAGGGAGCAGGAGCCCCAGGACGATAAGGATAATGCCGAGAGCGATCATGACGTTCACCTAGTTTTCTGTGTAGATGTTGGGGGGAGGATTTCCCGGGTCAGTGTTTGAAGGCGTCTTTGACCTTGGCGCCGGCTTGTTTGGTGTTGCCCTTGAACTGATCGATGCGTCCCTCGGTGCGCAGGCGGGTGTTGCCGGTGGCGCGGCCGTAGAACTTCTTAGTGGCGCCCTTGGCCGCTTCGAGCTTGTGGGCGATCTTCTTAGTTATGCTCATTGCTTCTTACCTATGCTCGTTGCGGAGTATTCGTTTTAGTGATCACAGCTCGCGACTGAGAACTCCTGTATCGACTGGATTCGGCGCCTATCGGCGTGCGCCGCCAGCCTGCGGTGCGGTCGGTTGTCGACCCCACGACCGGCGACCGAGGAGGGAACCCCTCTTCCGCCTCGGCCGGGTCGTGGCCCCTTCCGAGTTCACCGTCGAGCGGGTGGCCGCGCCGACGGGCTGGTGTTCGAACCCTGGATCGTCATCTCGGTTTACAAACGCCGCTTCGCGCTGGGACCTTTGCAGTTCGCGGCGGGCGTCGCGCCCGCGGCCCGCGGTGCGGTGTGCGCCGGCCAGCAACACGCTCATACCGAGCATCGCGAGCGCGCCGATCACGATCCCGAAAAGGAACAACGTGCCGGTCGACCCGGTGACGTGATAACCCAACACCGAGAAGTTCTCGCTCAACGGGTGAGCGGGCCCCGCGTTGTTCAGCACGCCGAGGAACCCGACGATGACGGCGACGAGGAGAACAACTAATCCAACGATGACAATCACGTCGAGGTCTCCAATCGCAGTGCTTGCTATCCATTACACGCCGCACACAGCGGTGTGTCAACAATGTTGATCTACAGCGTTATTATTCACTGTTGACTATCGGTGTTAAATTAGGATGGGTAGCCGCCTCGACGGCGAGGCAGAAGGGGAGTGCTGAGGCAATGACCAGACAGTCGACCGGGCCCGACGCGGGCGCCGACGACGAAGACCGATCCGCCACCGCCAAAGACAACGGTCAGCTCAACCGGTCGATGATCCTGCAGAGCGCGCTGAGGATCGTGGACCGCGACGGTGTGGACGGACTGTCGATGCGCCGCCTCAGCGAAGCGGTGGGCCGAGATCCGGCGATGCTGTACCGGCACGTCGCCAACAAAGCCGCCGTGCTCGACGGTGTCGCCGAGATGGTGCTCGCACAGCTATCCGTGGACAGTACCGACCCGGACTGGGCCGCCCAACTGCGTACCGTCGCGCGCGACTTCCGCCAATTGGCCCTGACACACCCCAACGTGGTGCCGCTGCTGGTCACTCGACCGTTGGCCACTCCGCTCGGGCAACGGCCACCGGAAATGCTGCGGCCGCTCGAGGACGTCCTCGCACTGCTCACATCTGCCGGCTTCACCGGCGAGGATGCCCTGCACATCTACCGGGTGCTGTTCGGCTACCTGTACGGCCACATCCTCAACGAGTTGCAGGAAGTTATCGAGCGACCCGAGGAAACCGACGATGTGCTCCGGCTCGGTCTGCACCGGCTCGCGATCACGGAATTCCCTCAACTGCGCGAGCTGGCACCCGCCTTAGCCTCCTACAACGGCGCCGCCGAACTGGACCGCTTCCTCGATCTACTACTCCCCGGCATGACCGCAACCCTCACCGGCCGCGACGGACACTCCGCAACCGTCTGAGATGCATGCGCCGTGGCTCAGCTCACCGACTGAGTCCGACCCGCACAGACAAGATGAACGTTTCCGAGGTGGCGCTCGCGCGTCCCAGCGCCCGGGTGTTCAATCGGCAGAATGGTAGTCCCCCAGCGGGAACGACCGGTCGATCAGATTGCTGATCGTCGGCTGCGTCGTCACCAGCGCGGCGATCCGCATCGGTTGACTGCCGTCGGCGGTCTTGCCGCATTGTCGTTGGACGCATTGTCCAGCGTTGCCTACGGTCCCGAAGCGATCGTGCTGGTTTTGGTCGCCGCGGGCACGGCCGCAGTGCGCTTGACCCTGCCGATCGCGATGGCAATCACGGTGCTGCTGCTGGTGTTGGTGGTCTCCTACCGGCAGGTGATCGCGGTTCACCCGAACGGCGGCGGGGCCTACGCAGTGGCCAAAAAGGACCTCGGCCGAACGGTGAGCCTGCTCGCTGCGGCGAGCCTGGTCGTCGATTACGTGTTGACTGTTGCGGTCAGTCTGGCGGCCGGGGCAGCCAGTCTGGGCAGCGTCTTTCCGGTGATGGCGCATCACTTGCTGGCTGTGACGATGGCCGGGCTCGCTCTGATCACCGCCATCAACCTGATCGGAATCGCCGAGTCGGCCAAGGTGCTGATGGGACCGACGATGGTGTTCGTCGTCAGTATCTTCGCCATCATCGTCGTCGGGTTCATCCGACCGCATCCGGTGGCCGTGATCGGTGCGGATCTGGGCCCCATCCGTGCGACCGAGGCACTGGGGGTGGTGTTGATTCTCAAGGCGTTTTCGGCGGGCTGTTCCTCGCTGACCGGAGTCGAGGCAATCGCCAACGCGGTGCCGCAATTCCGGACGCCCATCGTCAAGCGGGCCCAACACACCGAGGTCGCGTTGGGAGTGTTGCTGGCAGCCATGCTTCTTGGCCTTGCCGCGCTGATCAAGCTGAATCAAGTGACACCGCGCGGCGACGTCACCCTACTCGCGCAGCTCTCGGCGGGAGCATTTGGAACCGGGTGGCCGTTCTATGTGACCAACCTGGCGGTAACTCTGGTGTTGGCTCTCGCGGCGAACACCAGCTTTGGCGGTCTGCCGGTGTTGATGCAGCTGCTGGCCAAGGACCACCGGCTACCGCACCTGTTCACGCTTCGCGCCGAACGCCCCGTGTACCGGTACGGCGTTGCCGCTTTAGGCGTGCTGGCCGCTGCGGTGCTGCTGCTCGTGGGTGCCGAAACCCACAGGCTGTTACCCGTGTTCGCGATCGGCGTCTTCATCGGATTCACGATCAGCCAAACCGGACTGGTGCGGCACTGGCTGCAACAACGCGGTCGCGGCTGGGTGGGCAAGGCCGCGCTCAACGGGACCGGTGCGGTGCTCACCGCCGTGGCGGGAGTGGTGCTTTTCGCTAGCAAATTCACCGAGGGTGCCTGGCTGCTGCTGCTGCTCGTGCCGGGGCTGATGCTGCTCTTCAGTCGGATCGAACGGTACTACTATCACGTCGCCGAACAATTGGATCTAGGCCGGCCGCCGCCCAAACCCGTTCCGGGACCTTCCCGCGAAGCGAGCGACGCAATGGTCATCGTGCCGGTCATCACGATCAGCAAGGTCGTCGGCCACGCGTTGCAGGTCGCAATGAGGCTTGGCGGCGAAGTGGTCCCGGTGACCGTCGACGCCGACCCCGACGCCATCCGTCGGCTCTGCGCGCTCTGGAAACAATGGGACCCCGGGGTTGACCTACGGGTCCTGCCCAGCCCGCACCGCACCCTGGTGGCGCCCACCGTCGGTTTCGTCCGAACCCAAGTCGAGAAGGGGCGCTTCGTCATCGTTTTGCTCGCCTACATCGAACCGAGGCGCCGGCGCTACCGAATCCTGCACAACCAACGAGGCCCGTTGCTGGCCACAACAATTCGCGCACGCACCGACGCCATCGTCGCCACGATTCCGATTCGCTTGGACTGAGGATCTGCCCACCCACTCCGAAGGCCATGCGCACAGGCCAGTGCCGTTGGTCGTGGCCGCACCCCAGGATGCGATCCCCTGGTCTTGACAATTGCTCCGGCAGGGTGGAACGTCAACCAAGTTGAGACTCTCAACCAGTCCGGGATGGGGTCAGCTGTCCGCCGCTGTCCTCCCAGAGCATTTAGCTCGCGCCGAACAGACCGGTGACAACCGCATGTCGGGGATCACCATGAATACTCCGCCCGCCCCCTCCGTGCTGGCGAACGGCTGCTTTCTTTCCCAGCCATGGGAGGGTCGCACCGCACGGTTAGCCAGTCGTCGGCTCAGGTCGTCGGTAGCTGTCGTTACGGCCCACGGCGGCATCGACGCATCCAACGCTGACGCTCTGACCGAGTACACGCTGGGGCATCTGACGCATTGCCGCGGGCTGATCCTTGATCTGCGCGACCTGGATTTCTTTGGAACCGAAGGCTTCTCGGCGCTGCACACGGTCTCCGTCTGCTGCGCGCGCGCCGGCATCGGCTGGGCAGTAGTACCCGGTGACGCAGTCTCCCGGCTGCTGCGGATGTGCGATCCACAGGCCTTGCTGCCCGCGGCCGGCACCGTCGAGGCAGCGATGGCCATCGTCCACGGCCAGCCGCTCCGTCCACGGCGGCCCATCACGAGTCGCGGGGACCCCGGACAATCCCCGAGATGCGGACGCACGGTGTGCTCGATCTGCGGCGGGACACAACAGGTCCGGCACGAAGAGCGGACCTCAACAGAAACGATCGCCAAGCTCGATGGTCCCGCCTTGACGATGGTTGACCCTGGGGTTCGAAGATGCGAAATCTGAGGTTGTGGAATGCGGCGCCGGCAAGGAAGGTCCAGACCGCGTCGACCCCGACGGTTAATGTGTTGCGAGGGTTGGTAGCTCGCGCGACGACGCCGCTGCTGCCCGATGACTACCTTAAACTGCTCAATCCGCTGTGGTCTGCGCGGGAACTGCGTGGCCTCGTCGTCGATGTTCGCAAGGAAACCGAAGACTCGGCCACGGTCACGATCAAACCCGGATGGGGCTTTTCCGGCGACTACCAGCCCGGCCAGTACCTCGGCATCGGACTGCGGGTTGGCGGCCGTTGGCATTGGCGTTCTTACTCGCTGACGTCGATCCCACGGCGCGACAAGAAGTTGATCTCGATCACCGTCAAGGCCACTCGCGAGGGCTTCTTGTCATCACATCTGGTCAACGGTGTAGAGGCCGGCACGGTTGTTCGACTCGCGGCCCCGAGGGGTGATTTCGCTCTACCTGATCCGCCGCCGGCCAAGTTGCTGTTCGTGACTGCGGGCAGCGGCATCACTCCCGTGATCGCGATGCTGCGCTCGCTCAGGCAGCGTGGCGAGAGTTCCGACATCGTGCATGTCCATTCGGCGCACGCAGCCGGCGACGTGATATTCCACGACGAGATATGTGCGCTGGAGCGCACCCAGCCCGACTATCGGCTACACATGCAGCTAACAGCGGACATGGGCAAGGTCGACTTCGCCAGGCTCGACGGCCTCGTCCCGGACTGGAAAGACCGCTCCACGTGGGCGTGCGGTCCGACCGCCATGCTCGACACCGTCGAAAAGGTATGGACGGCAGCGGGTATGCGGGACAAGCTGCACACGGAGCGGTTCGCCATCGCGCGCACAGACAAAGGCGGCGAGGGCGGCACCGTCACTTTCAAGATCTCGGACACGAGCATCAAACTCGACGGTGCGACAACGCTGATGGAAGGCGGCGAGAAGCTCGGCATCCAGATGCCGTTCGGATGCCGAATGGGCATCTGCCAATCCTGTGTATTGCCACTGGAATCGGGCTACGTGCGCGATCTCAGGTCTGGAACCGAACACTGCGCGGGCGATCGAATCCAGACGTGCATCTCCGCAGCATCCGGCGACTGCACCATCGACATTTAGGAGCGCGGCATGGCCATCACCGACATCAGCCAGTACGTACACCTCACCGCGGCCGACATCGAGGAATTGGGCCGCGAACTGGACGCGATCCGAACCGATATCGAGGAGTCCAGGGGCGAGCTGGATGCCCGGTACGTGCGCAGGACCATCCAGTTGCAGCGCGGCTTGGTGGTCGGTGGCCGAATTGTCTTGCTGGCGAGCAGGAACAAGGTCGCCTGGGTCGCCGGGACCGCCCTGCTTGGCATCGCGAAGATCATCGAAAACCTGGAACTCGGGCACAACATCATGCACGGCCAATGGGATTGGCTGAACGACCCGGAGATCCATTCCACCGAATGGGAATGGGACACCACCTCTCCGAGCGTGCAATGGAAGCACTCGCACAACTTTGTGCATCACAAATACACCAACATCGTCGGGATCGACGACGACGTCGGCTACGGCCTCCTGCGCGTCACCCGAGACCAGCGCTGGAAACCGGAGTATCTCGGCAACCTCGTCTTCGACCTTCTGCTCGGAACGCTTTTCGAGTGGGGCGTCGCGCTGCACGGGGTTGAATTAACGAAGGTCCGCAAAGGTGAGAAATCCATGGACGAGGTCCGTAAGGACTTGCGCGTGATCGGCAAGAAGGTCGCCAAGCAGGTCGGCAAGGACTACATCATCTTCCCGGCCCTGTCGGGCCCCGGGTGGAAGCACACCCTGGGCGCGAACGCGATAGCTAACCTCATCCGGAATTACTGGGCGTATTTGGTGATCTTCTGTGGGCACTTCCCTGACGGCGCCGAGAAATTCACCCGCGAGGAATACGAGAACGAGACGCACCCAGAGTGGTACTTGCGGCAGATGCTCGGTTCGGCGAATTTCACAGCCGGCCCCCTGATGGCCTTCATGAGCGGCAACCTGTGCTACCAGATCGAGCACCACCTGTTCCCCGACCTGCCAAGCAACCGGTACGCCGAAATATCCGAGCGCGTCAAGGCACTATGCGACAAGTACGACCTGCCGTACACGACCGGATCCTTAATGCACCAGTACATGCAGACGTTCTGGACAATCCTCAGGCTGTCGGTCCCGAACAAGTTCCTCCAAGGAACCTCGGACGACGCGCCCGAAACCCACTCGGAGCTGAAATTCCGAATCCGTGCGGGCGTTCGCGAGAGCTTCGGTGTCGACCCCGACACCGGCAGACGTCGCGGCCTGCGGACCGCGTTGCGCGAGCTTCAGACCCGTGACGTCGCGACAGCCTGAGCAGCCGCGCGTCGCGCTGGTCAGAGTTCGAGCCGCGGGCCGCCCTGGCCGCAATTGACCTACCTACTCGCTCTCCGCGGTTCCTGGGCTTGCCGCCGATGGTGGCCGTTGTCGATAGTGGCCGTCAATGCGGTCGTGGTACCAGGTCGTTCCCCCGGGCGCCGTCAGCCCGGCCTCTCGCAGTGCGGTCGACAGTGGGCGGTAGGAGGGCGTCAGCGGTATGCGGTCAACAACGTGGACGATGGCGGGACGCTGGTCCCGGGGGAGGCCGCCCAACGCGGTGGTCAGGCTGGCCGCGGTGAGGACGCCGTCTTTGCCAAGTGTCACGGCCGCGACCGCGACGTCGTGCGTATCGGTCGCAACGGGATAGACCACGGCCAGGTCGATCGCGGTGATGTCGCCGAGGGCGTCGCAAATCGGTTGGCAGAAGACCGGTCCGCGCACCGACTGAATCACGGTGTTCCTGTTGTCGACGAACCAGTAGTCGCCGTCGCTGTCGCGGCGAAACAGGTGGTCCGTGGTGATCCACGTGTCGCCCTCGGCGAACACCCCACGCATCGACACGCGTGCGGCATCGAGTCCGGAGCGCGGCTTCGCTAGCAGCACGCCCACCTCGTCATCCGCGCAGGGGCGGACGAAACCGTGGTCATCCTCGACGAACCGGCCTGTAGCTGCGTCGTAGCCGCCGAGCCGAATCTTGGTGCTGCCCGGCAGCGGCCGACCCTTGGCCCCGGTCTTCGTGCCGGCGACATTGGCCAGCACCGCGTCCCCCTCGGTGGAGGCATAGAACTCCAGCACTCGGGCCGGGGCGAATCGGTCGGTGACCTTGTGCCACAGCCCGATCGGCATGCCGGCGCCGATGAACAGGCGGATCGGATGATATTCGGCAAGCTCGGGCGACGTCGCCTCCACCAATTCGAGCAGCATGGCCCAAGTGTAGGTCACCACCGTGACCCCGTAACGGTGCACCTCGTCGGCGAACCGCGTTGGGTCGACGCCCCGGGTCAAGGCGATGCGCGACCCGCCGGCAACCGCGCCGCCGAGGCCGACCATCAGACCCGACGGATGGTGCAGCGGGGTCAGGCAATAGATCGTGTCACCGCGGCCGAGCGCGGCGGCAGTGGCCGTGCCGTAGGCCGACAGCGCCCACCGATGATTGGTGACCTCCTTAACCACGCGGCGTCCTCCCGTCGTGCTGAAGAACACGAAGGCGAGATCGCTTGCCCGGCCGGGGTTCGGCCGATACCACTGCGGCAGCCGCCGCTCAGCGGACAGGTCGAGGCGGGCTAGCTCGACGACTCGGTCGGACTCCGTCCGGCCGAGCTCCGCAGTACGGCCGTGACCCAGCACGAGCACCCTGGCGCCGGTCGCAGCGCCCGCCGCCAGATGGTCTGTGTCCGTGACGATGTCAGCTACCTCGCATAGCTGGACGGCGGCGGCCAGGTCGTCGTCCGGGGGTAGCAGCACCGCCACCGCCCCGAGCCGCGACAGTGCCGCGATCGCGACCACGGCGCTGGGGCTGGTATCCATCAACACACCGACGTGGGCCCCCTCACGGATACCGACGGTGATGAGGCCGCGCACCGCTTCGTCGATGCGGTGATTGACCGCCGCATTGGTGTGGACACGATCTTCGAAGAGGAAGCATTCCTCCTCGGGCGCTCTGTTCGCCTGCTCGGCCATCAACCCGCCCAACGAGACCCGGGTATGGGGCTGCAGCCGCCCGAGGCGGGCGAGGCGGGGCAGCGTACGTGCGGCCTCCCCGGCGATCTCCCTGCCGCTGCGTGCCGCCCACACCGCGGCGTCAGCGAACCCCAGGCTCACGCCGATGCCCACTTCGGTCAGCGCACCCGCCGAGTGAGCGATGCGCGACGATAGCCCCACGGCGCCATCCATTCCGACATTGGGGTCGGCCTCCATCGCGCGCACGCCGTCGGGCCTGGGCCCTCGACCGTCTTGCCACAGCACCCATTCACCGGCGGTGGGCCAGGTGTGCGCGGCGGCGGTCGATCCGACAACGAGCCCGAAGTGACCTGCCCGCACCGGCACCTCGAACACCTCGGCGCGGGGGGCGGCCCGCCGGATTCCTCGAACGGACGCGGGTTGGCCTATGTCATCGACCTCGCCGATGAACGCGATTACCGGACAGGTGATTTCCGCGAGCGTGATCAACCTGCCATCGATCACGGCGCCGCCGGCCATCATGCGGTTATGGACCACGAACTGCCGTAACAGTTCGGCGACTGCGGGACCCGACCATGCCACCCAGCCCTCCACCTCGAGGAAGCGGCGTTGCTGTTCCCTGGGCAGCAGCGCCTCTCGGTCATGGAGTTGCCGTAGAAAGTCCCATCTCGCCCGGACCGTCTTGATCGGGTCCAGAAGTTGAAACCCGGTACGGGCCATCCATCCGGACACCGAGAGACGGTTGAAGACGTGGTCGGCGATCAGCTGGGCGCCGCGGCCCGCTAGGGCCGCGGGAATTCCGAATGGCAGACCGCTGAGCGAGTCGACGGCAGCACCGAATGTGATGACGCTGGCCAGGCCCTCGGACCGTCGGTAGGCCGCGGTTTGATAACAGAACATGCCGCCCTGCGAGTAGCCCGCCAAATGCACCTTGAGGCCGGTGTGTGCGTGTACCGAGTCGATGACCCGGCTCAGCGCGACGACGTGGTCGCTCAAAGTGCGTTCGAGCCCGCCAGTTTCCCGCTCCGGTGAGCCGAAGTCCACCACCCACGGGTCCACACCGAGATCATGCAGAATTCCGACCGCGCCCTGGTTGCTGGTGACGTCAAACACGTTGGCCGACATCATCATCGGTGGCACAAGTATTACCGGCGGTCGTGACGGATCTTTCGCGTCGTCGGGGAAGTACCGTCGTAGCCGGTACATCTCGCACCGCTCCACGATCTGAAACGGCGACGGACGGGATCCGGTCCGAAGGCCACCGAACCGCAGCACCTCGACACCGTTCCGCGTGGTCCTGATCACCCGGTTCACGGGACCGGTAATCAGGCCGCTACCCCATGTCACCGCTCACCACTCGTCACTCCGACACTCCCGCTGATCACACATCCGTCCACGTCACCGAAATCGACACGAGTCGGACGGCGCTCCTGACGAAAGGAGCGCCGTCCGAAGCACCAATCCACCGGGTTACCAAGCGTCCATGATGGTGCGATGAAATGTGGCCTCGGCGTCAGTTCTCTCGGCCTGACGCAAGCCCACCGCACTGTGCCCAGTTGATGGGCCTTGCTTTGCGTGGGTGCCTAGCGTTGGTGCTGGCTGCCACAGCCGAGAGGAGGAATCTTCTCTTCCGGTCCGACCTTGGTCTGCCGTGGATCCGTCATTTGAGGCTACGCCTATCCAGCTAAAGCAACAGTAACGGGCTGTGCGTTCAACGGGCATCTCGCCCCTCCGCGGTGCGATACTCCACATGGCACTCTCTAGATGCCAGCCAGTTTGCCGACAGCAAACAGATCATGTACTCGCGGCGCGAGTTGCTGGTAACCAGCTGACTGTCCCAGTGCTCACCCAGCCGCAAGCCCGTTTGCGGGTCGATTTCAAGAAAGATCTACTTGGCCAATTCGGAGGTCTGCCAAGCGGCCGCGGGGCACCGAGGACCTCGATCGGCGCGCGATCGTCCAGGCGCGTGTAGATCCTTGCGCCCAGGGTGAATTGCCCTGGTACAGTCCCGGCTGTCCTACCTGGCGGTTGTGCGGAGGCTCACGATGGTCACACGGCGATGGAACGACTCGGACGAGGCCAAGAGCAACTACGTCAAGGAGCTGTTTTCGGCGCTGGCGAAGCGCTACGACGTGATGACCGACGTGTGGACGTTGGGGCTTCATCGCCTGTGGAAGCGGCAGGCCATGGAGCTTTGCGCCGTCCGGCCCGGCGAACGCGTCCTCGACGTTGCGACCGGGACGGGTGATCTGGCGTTCGCGGAGGCGGCGGCGGTCGGGCCGGAAGGCCACGTTGTGGGCGTCGACTCCTGCGCGCCGATGCTTGAGGTCGCCCGGCAGCGGCAGCGCGGGGCCATCGACTTCCAGGACGGCGACGCCATGGACCTGCAGTTCCCGGATGCGTCGTTCGACGTAGTCACGATCGGCTTCGGGCTGCGCAACGTCGCCGACCGCGACCGGGCGCTGCGCGAGTTCGGGCGCGTCCTGCGACCGGGCGGCCGGTTGATGGTGCTCGATTTCAGCACGCCGAACTCGAAGAGCCTGAAAGGCCTTCATGACCTGCTCTACTTCGTGATGATGCCGAAGGTGGGCCGGGCCGTGGCCTGGCATCGCGACGCCCATCATTACACCGCCGATTCGATCCGCACCTGGCTGTCGCGCGACGAGCTGAGCAAGGCGATGCTGGAAGCGGGATTCGTCGATGCCCGCTACACCTCGCTGAGCACCGGGTTCGCCACGGTCCATTTCGGTGCGCGCGCGGCCAGATGATTGCAATAGCCCTAGCTCACCTGTGAGTGTTAGCAATTCCATGCCGCCTCCAATCCTGTTGTCACGGTTCGTCCGGATAGTGCAGTGGCGCAACGAGACAAGAGACCCGTCGTTCCCATCGTGCGGAACGCGTCGCTGAATTATCGTGCGGGACATGACGGTAAAGACGCCGGGAGCGCTCGCCGAGAGCGAGCCGTATTACGAGCTAGGCTCCTACCACCGGTCGATTGACACGCCATCGCCGCAGGCCCAGGTGTGGTTCGACCGCGGGCTGATCTGGGCCTACGCGTTCAATCACGACGAGGCGATCCGCTGCTTTGAGCGAGCCCTCGATCTCGATCCCGGGCTGGCGATCGCGCGATGGGGCATCGCGTATGCGGTCGGTCCGAACTACAACAAAGCGTGGGAAGCCTTCGACCCGGCCGACCTGGCAGCGTCACTGGCCCGCGCTCGGGCGGAACTCGGCCTGGCCGCTAACGGCCGCGCCGCACCGGTGGAACGCGGCCTCATCGAGGCACTGCGGGCCCGCTACCCGACCGCGGACCCAGACGACACCGCCGCGCTGCTCGCTGGGCATTCCGCCTATGCCGACGCCATGGCCAGGCTGGCCGAGGCCTATCCGGACGACATTGACGTAGCCGCCCTGACGGCAGACGCGTTGGTCAACATCACTGCGTGGGCGCTCTGGGACACCGAAACTGGCGCGCCGGCGCCCGCGTCGCGGGTGATACAGGCGAAGCAGATTCTCGATGACGCGCTCGCCGCGGCCGCCGGACGCGAGCACCCCGGTGTCTTACATCTGTATCTGCACGCCATGGAAATGTCGGCAACGCCGCAGGACGCGCTGCCCGCCGCAGACCTGCTGCGTGACCTGGTCCCAGACGCGGGCCATCTGCAACATATGCCCAGCCACATCGACGTGCTCTGCGGGGACTATCGCAGCTCGCTGGTGTCGAATCTATCTGCGGTGCAAGCCGACCGGCGGTTCGTCGAACGCGAGGGCCCGCTGAACTTCTATTCCCTGTACCGAGCGCACAACCTGCACTTTGTCGTGTATTCGGCGATGTTCGGAGGGCAGTCGCAGGTCGCGCTGCAGGCCGCCGACGAATTGGCTGGACAGCTCACGCCCGAGCTGCTGTCGGTCGCGTCCCCGCCGATGGCCGACTGGCTGGAGGCCTTTGTGCCGTTGCGAGCACACGTTCTGGTCCGGTTCGGCCGCTGGGACGACCTGATCGCTGAGCCGCTGCCCGCCGACGGTGATCTGTACTGCACCACCACGGCCACCATCCACTACGGGCGCGGCGTCGCGCACGCCGCCAAGGGACAGCTGGCGCAGGCGCGTGCCGAGCGGGAAGCGTTCACCGGTGCCTACGCCCGGATCCCCGATTCCCGCTACCTCTTCAACAACACCAGCCGCGACATCCTGGCCGTCGCAGGCGCCATGCTCGATGGCGAAATCGCCTACCGTGAAGGGAAATTCGACGAAGCGTTCGCCCACCTTCGGCGTGCCATTCAACTCAGCGACGGACTTCCGTACGACGAGCCGTGGGGCTGGATGCAGCCGCCCCGGCATGCCTACGGGGCACTGCTGCTCGAGCAGGGGCACGTCGAGCGGGCTGCCGAGGTATACGCCGCTGACCTCGGCATCGACGCCACGCTGAGCCGGCCCTGCCAGCACCCCGGCAACGTGTGGAGCCTGCACGGCTACCACGAATGTCTGCACCGCCTGGGCCGGACGGCCGAGGCGGCGTTGATCGGCCAACAACTCGAGTTGGCCAAGGCCCGCGCCGATGTGCCGATCCTCGCCTCCTGCGCCTGCAGGCTGGAGGCGGCCCCACGTTCTCGCGGTCGCTAACTCGCGCACGCAATACGTCTCGGGGGCTGACGTCATTTGCGAGGGTTAATCGTTGGACTGGCGTGATGCGGGTTACGTAGTGGGGGTGCTGATGCCGATGTTAATCCTGTGTTGCGAAAGGTGCTGCAGCACAACGGCGCCAAAAGTTAATGTTGGGCGTTTGCGCTGGTAGCAGGCCCCGCCCTTGGCAATTCGGGTTTATCCGCGTTTAGCGCCCCGACCAAAAGGTTATGCCAGACAACAGCCTTAGTCGCATCTGTCGAGGGTGCGGCTGTTCACACGAAAGGAATTGAGCGTCATGAAGGTCACCAGGACCGCTGTAACGAGTGCTATAGCCGCTGGGGGGATAGCCGCTGCAGGCGTCTTCACCGCAGCGACCGCATCCGCTGCGCCGCCCAACATCCAGGGATTCGGCACCAGCGAACAACTCATCGACGGACCGATGATCACCAATTACACGGTGAGCAACCTGCGGCCCAGCGATGCGGTGATTCCCGGGTACACGCCGAAAGGCCAGCTCTACCAGGTGGACGTCACCGCCCGGTCGGACGGCGGGACGGTTACGCCCATGGTTAACGACTTCATCGCCCGCGGGCCCAACGGTCAGAACTACCGGGTGATCGACAAGCATCCCGCGCCGAATGGCCTTAACCCGGCGCCCATCCCGCAGGGCAGCGAATCGACCGGCACGCTGTACTTCGACGTGACCGGCGCAGCGCCGAATGGCGTCGTCTACAACGACCTAACCCAAGACATCCTGATCTGGACGACGAACGTCCCGGGAGGCTCGGCGCCTGGCGCACCGACCCAAAGCCCGGCACCGGGTGCGCCGCCTAGCCCGGCACACACCTAATCCGGCTCAAACTGCCATTCCGTTGATCACTGTTCTGGACGGCCGCCGCAGCCCAAGGTGATCGCGCAGCGTGTGCCCTGTGTACGCGGTGCGGAATCGGTTGCGGCGCTGGAGGATAGGCACGACCTGATCGACGAACGTGGCGAGTTCGCCGGGCAGAGTCGACCCCATGAGGGTGAATCCGTCGACGGCGCCAGCGTCCTGCCAAGCGATCACACGTTCGGCGAGCTGCTCGGGCGTCCCGACGAAATGAAACTGGCCCGCGGCGCCAGTGACGTGCTGGGCGACCTCGCGCAAAGGAGCATCCGGTCGCGCACGCGCGGCCGCGAAGAGCTGCTCTGCTCGACTCGACGGCGTTGACTGCCCGGCCCACAGCCGCGCGGGCAGCGGAACGTCCGGGTCGAAAGCGTCTGGATCGAGTCCGGCTGTGTATAAAGCGTTTTGCCAACGGAACTCTGGACTCGCCAGATCTTCGAGCTGCTGTGCCCGTGCTTGGGCCTCGGCCTCGGTGCCGCCCAGGGTCATCATCAGCGCCGGCAGGACGAGAACCTCGTCGGGGTCACGACTTACGGCTGCGGCCTTGGCGCGGAGGTCGTTTCGAAAGGCCACCGCCGCCTCCAGCGATGGCGGTCCGGAGAACACCAGCTCGGCGTATTGCGCGGCCAGTCCGACGCCAGCCGCTGACTGCCCCGCCTGCACGAGTACCGGGTGACCCTGTGGGGAGCGGGGAAAGGGCAGGACTCCTTCGACGTCGTAGTACTTGCCGTGAAAGCGCGGTGCGAGCAGCTTGCCGCGATCTGCCCACACACCGTGTTCACGGTCACCGATGACCGCGTCATCCGCCCAGCTGTCCCACACGCGCTTGACGACCTCGACGAACTCGTGGGCGCGCGCGTACCGGTCCGCATGCTCGGGATGGGCGCGTTCTCCGAAGTTCGCCGCGGCCAGCGGTGTGGCGGTGGTGACGATGTTCCATCCGGCTCGGCCGCCGCTGAGATGGTCCAGCGTCGCAAAACGCCGCGCAAGCTCCCACGGCTGGGTGTAGGTCGTCGAGCCCGTCCCGATCAGCCCGATGCGACTGGTGACCGCCGCCAGAGCCGACAGGACCGAGATGGGGTCGAACTGCGTCTGAGGTAGGTACGTCGCGCGGTATTCGGCGATGGCGATGTTGTCGGCCAGGAAGATTGCGTCCATCAAACCGCGCTCGGCGATCCGCGCGATGTCGGTGTAGTAGGAGAGTCCGAGGACGTCACGGACGTCATCGTCGACCACCCGCCACGCGGATTCGTGGTAGCCGTTAGGCCAGATGAAAACGTTGAAGTGTAATGGCTTTGCAGTCATCAGATCGGCTCCTTCGTGCAACGGCGAAATCCCGCCTCGTATCACGGATTTCGACGAGTCGCTCGCAACAGACGTTGGTGCAACATGGCCAGCGGCGTAATCATTCCCTTGCTGTGATCAGGCCGTTAAGCCGACTCGTTGGCAGCGACGAGGGCGAAGCGCTGGCTGAACACCGTGGCGAAGGAGAACCCAGCGACCTGCCAGAACCACACGCTCGTGACGAAGAACCCGACGCCCAACGCCAGGAGCCCGACGAAGGAGAGAGCCAGCGCGGCGAGCGCGATCGACCAGGCGTGCCAGTAGGCCCTACCTCCCTCCCGGACGCGGCGCAGGGCGAGGAGGGGATTCAGGATCTCGAGGGCGTTGCGGTGCGCGCAGTAGTGGGTCATGTACCCGGGGACGAGCGCGGTCGCCGTGAGCAAGACGATGGCCCCCGCCGCGGTGAGTGGCGCGGATCCAAGCAGCACGCCGGCGCCGAGGAGCATGGCACCCGGCGCGTGGTAGTAGACCATCCCGAGGAAGGTCACGAATCCGTCCCACATCAGCTCGCGGTAGACGGCCGGCCAGGGCCGCGCCGGGTCGGAGAACACGGGGAAGGGCGGGAGCCCGCGCTGCATCCGGCGCACGAAGGCGATGCGGTGGCCCATGTTGAGGAGCCAGCCGACGCCGGGGAGCACGACGAGCAGGACCGCGCCCCACAGCACCTCGCGCCTGCCGTCCGCCGTCTGCAGCGGGAAGGCGAAGCTGTTGCGGAGGCGCAGCGGCGTCCGGAGGTCCACGGGATCGGCCATCGGGCGAGGATATAAGGGGTCGACGCGGTAGGTGATTGATCCGCCGATTCGACCCGTGACCAGCCACGAAGGGCACCCACGGCTCGCGGTTTTCGAACCCTGTCAGGCCGATCACAGGAAGGCCGTCTAACCTGACGTGTTCTGACTATTTGACATTCCTGCGCTGGACGCAAGGCCGGGTGAGTCGTGCGCCATGGACGAGTTCCGATGGCCAACCGTCACCCCGACTCACTTTTTGAGGGGCTTTAATGCATGTCGCTCTTTTCACGGATCTTCATCCTGCGAGTTTTGGCGGAGCGCAGATATCAGTGGCCACTCAGCGTCACGCCCTTGAGCAGCTCGGGCATCAGGTCACGGTGTTCACCGCCACCGCACACGAAGACTCCTGATCCCGATCCGTGCGTCGTCGAGCTGAAACCGGTGCCCGTTATCGCTCGGCTTGCGCGCATGTTGGGCAGGTATGACGACTACGTTTTCGTATGGCCATCCCGGGCGAATCGCACGCTGATCGATGAGGCGTTTCTCGCGCGGGATCCCATTGATATCGTGCACACCCAAGGCGACCTAGGTGTAGCGATAGCAGGCGTGGAAGCCGCACGCCGGCATGGTATTCCAGTTGTTCAGACCAAACACACCCGCTACGACGCGTACTTTGAGCAAGCCAGCGCCGCTCCACTTCTGCTCGCGCTGATAGTCAGCCGGATGTAAAAGCCTTATCTTGCAAGCGAATTCTCCTTTATGCCCGCGGAAGAAAACGCAATCGCGCGCCTGGCTTGGCGTTTCATGGTGGCACACGGGCAAGCTTTGGACTACGAGATCATACCAACGAGACACTTCGCGCGGTCGCTGGCCGAAAGAGGGGTCAACCGCCCGATATCAGTCATTTCCAACGGTATTGATGACGATGTCATCGATCGGGCCACAGCCGCCGCGATCATCAGACCGCTTGACAGTGAGCCGCTTCGACTAATCTGGTGTGGCCGCCTTTATCAGAAAAGCGAGTACTCGCAGCAATTGAGGCCGTTGCGCAGGTCGATAACTGCACGCTTGACATCTATGGCGAAGGTCAATTGGAGGCGTCCATCAGAAAGACCATCGAATCTGCCGGCCTCTCCCGGCGGATCCGACTACATGGTCCGGTCGATCACGAAAAATGCCTCACGGCCATGAGGTCAAGCGGCGCCCTACTGTTCACGTCATGCGGTTTCGACACCCAGGGACTGGTGCTGCTGGAAGCGGCCGCGATGTCATTGCCCACGATTTATTGCGACCCCGACATGAGCGAAACAGTTCCAGAAGGTGGCGGAATTCTCACCGCCGACCCTTCCCCTGGCGCGCTCGCTGCCGCTATTCGAACGGTCACCGAGGATCGGGACAAGCTGAGAGAGATGAGCGACATCATTACCGCTCATCGGCACATTCCGCTGCAATCCCTGCAAACCGAGAAGATTATTGCCATCTACAGCAGCTTGGTTGACCGTGTGCCTGCCTAAGCCAAAGGCATGACACGCGCATGAGGACCATCGCACTGGCGGGAGCTGGGATCGCTTGCACAGCAATGGTTTTTGCTCCAGCCGCGAGCGCCGATCCCACCGCAGGGCACAACCGCGCTAGAACCAAACTTTGCGGCCACCAACAGGACGTCCGACCGCCCCGAGAATCCATAAGACCACGCCGATGAGCACCAACAAACCGCCGATCGATTCCAGAATCGCCAGGCCGGTAAAGTATCCAATCACCGCGAGAATGATGCCTAGGACTATCACAACGTGCTCCCTTCTATTGGGCGCCCGTCGAATGGGGCGTTAAGTCGGTGTACCCCACCGCGGACAGCTCCAATCGCCAAATCCCACATCTCGCGCCATCGGCTCCGGTGGCGAGGAGTCGGAATCGAATGCGCGTTGATCTGCGGCGGTCGGAGACGCTGAGCTGCAGGAGCTTTCGATCATGGCCCGCTGCTGGAAGGCCCTGCTAGGAGCGGTCTTTCACCCTTCTCGCCGCTCCTCCATCGGCCGTCAGCCCCGATGGTGGTGAAAGATGCTGGCGTTGACGACAATATCGCTCAGCTCCTCGAAGCCGGAAAGCCAAACTCGTTGTGAGGCTTGCGCCCCGGAAGCTCAGACGGCCCGCGGCTCATCGTCGGCCGGCGCGGAAACGGCGCTAAGTTGTTTGACGAGATCGGCGGCGACGATACGCAGTGGGACGTTGCTCTCCTGGCTTCGCCGGCGAAGCATGTTAAAGGCCTGGTCGGCGTCGATCTGATGGACGGCCATCAGCATCCCCTTGGCCTGTTCGATGGGAGCTCGGGTCTCCAGCGCACGTTGGATCGAGGTGGCCACGTCGCGGGCGGACCGGAAGCGCGCGAAGTCGCCGATCGCGCGGGACACCGCGGAGGTGAGCATGGCGAGGACCTCGGCGTCGAACGTGTCGAATGCCGACGGCGAACGCCCGTACAGATTGAGCGATCCCAGTGATTGTTCCGCGGTGAACAGCGGGGCGGCCAGGAAGCTCAGGATTCCCTCGTCGCGGGCGGCGGCGGCGAACTTCGGCCAGGTGGCGGCGGCTTCGGCGAAATCGACAACCACGACCGCGCGGGTTCGGGAGGCATCCAGGCATGGTCCCTGGCCCGCGTCATATTGTTCGCTGTCGACGCGCAAGGTGCGTTGGTCGGTGTGTACCGCCGTATAGACGCGGCCGCCCAAGTCGATGGTCACTCCCGTGCTACTGGCGCCATCGATGGCCTCATGCGCGATCTCGGCGACATGCTGCAGCAACGTCAGCAAATCGTCCTCGTCTTCGATGCTGCGGCTGGCGCTGACCAGCATCCGGCCCAGCATCGCCGGCGTCATCCTGTCGTCGGCCGCAGCCTGAATGACGAGTTCTGCCGCCTCCTCGCTGTCCTGTGCCGACGCGGCTGCCGGAAGGGAAGCGTCGGTGCGCGAGTCACGGTGAGCCATCAGCACAGTCTGACACGAAATGTGCGTCGATCTCACCTGCTAGCAGGCCAAATCCGGCGAGCGGCGCCCCGGCTCAGGGCGGGCCGGGTGCCTGCGTCACCCCGGGGGCACAAATGGTGGCACCGCCGTGTTGGGATACGCAGGCGTGTGACGACGGGACGGAGACGCGGTGAAGATTCGCTTCGGGGTCGGGCTGGGTGCGGACACGGCTCCTGATCAGCTCGCGAGCATTGTCGATCACCTGGAGAGCAGCGGCGTGGACTCGCTGTGGTTCTCCGAGCTGGTTTATACCCCGGCGGTGGATCCCGTGGTCGGTATGGCCTATGCGCTGGCCCGGACGACCCGGTTGAAGGTGGGCACTTCGGTGGCGGTGCTGCCGGGACGGCATCCGGTGCTGGTGGCCAAACAGTTGGCGTCGCTGGCGGCCGTCGCGCCTAAGCGGGTACTTCCCGTCTTCGGTTTGCGTTCGGCGATTCCGGCCGAGCGCGAGGTGTTCGTGGTCCCTGATGGAGAACGGGCAGCGGTGTTTGATGAGTCGCTGCGGGTGCTGCGTTCGGTTCTAGTCGACGATTCGGCCAGCTACCAGCCCTTTAACGGCCGGTATTTCACGGTCAGCGCGGCGGCGGTCGCACCGCGGCCGGTGCCTCCGCTGGACATTTGGCTGGGCGGCTCGGCGCCGGCGGCGTTTCGGCGCATCGGCGCGCTGGGCGATGGCTGGTTGGGCAGTTTCCTTACCCCGGCCGAGGCGCGGGCCGGGCGCGAGGAGATCGAACGGGCCGCGGCGCAGGCCGGCCGGCATATCGAATCCGATCACTTCGGCATTTCGCTGGCCCTAGCCAGCTCCGCCGACGGTGAGTTGCCGGCGGAGTTGGCCGCAGCGGCCCGCCGACGTCGTCCAGACCTGGACCCCGGCGAGCTGATCGCCGCCGGCTGGGACCAGCTGCACCGCCAACTCGACGGCTACCTGGAGGCCGGATTGACGAAATTCGTTATCCGGCCGACCGGTCGCGGGCCACTGGACGGCTTCATCGATCGGTTCGTCGCCGAGCTAGTCGGCCGGCAGAACTGAGCATCACCGCAACTGCGACATGACTTCGCCAGCGAAGAGCTCCAGGTGCGCCATATCGGACAGGTCGAGCAGCTGGGTGTACACACGCTGCGAGCCAATGTCCCTCCACGGGCCCAGCTTGTCGACGATCTCGGCGGGTGTGCCGACCAGTGGGCTATTGGAGCGCAGTTCCTCCACATCCCGGCCGATCGCCGCGGCGCGGCGGGCCACTTCGGCGTCATCGCGGCCGGCGCAGATCACGAAGGCGGCCGAGTAGACGATCGCTTCGGCCGGCCTGCCGGCTGCGGCGACCGCCTCGGCCACCCGCGCGTACTGGGCTTTGGCGACGTCGAGTGGCTGGAATGCAATGTTGAATTCGGCCGCGAACTTGGCGGCCAGTGCCGGAGTGCGTTTGGCGCCGACGCCACCGATCACAATCGGGGGATGCGGGCTTTGCGCCGGTTTGGGAAGCGCCGGTGAGCCCGCGAGGGTGTAGTGCTCGCCGGCGTAGTCGAATGTCTCGCCCGGCTTTGTGGTCCACAACCCGGTGATGATGGCCAGTTGTTCACTGAGCCGGTCGAACCGCTCACGCAGCGGCGGGAACGGAATCCCGTACGCCTCATGCTCTTTCTCGAACCAGCCACTGCCCAGGCCGAATTCGACGCGTCCGTCACTCATGGCATCCACCTGTGCTACCGCGATGGCTAGCGGCCCCGGATAGCGGAACGTTGCGGAGGTCACCAGGGTGCCGAGCCGAACGCTCGACGTTTCGCGGGCAATCGCGCCGAGTGTCACCCACGAATCGGTCGGCCCGGGTAGGCCGTCGCCGCTCATCGTCAGGTAGTGGTCGGACCGAAAGAAGGCGGTAAAGCCGAGCTGCTCGGCGGTTTGGGCAACGGCGAGCTGGTCGGTGTAGCTGGCGCCTTGTTGTGGCTCGACGAACACACGGAATTCCATGGGCACCCCTCCTTGGTCCAAGATGGCGAAGTCGTCCGTGGCCAGCTAACCGCTAGTTGTTCTGCCCCCGAAGCAGCTGCTCGCGCCAGTCGCCCGGGACCCGCCCACGCGGACCCGGTACACCCTGGCTGGGCGGGTGGCTTTCCGGCACCGCGAGTTCCGGGCCGTCGCAGTACTCATCGAGCTCGTAGTTCCAGAACCAATCCTCACCGGGCTCGAACGACCGAATGATCGGGTGACCGCTTGCCCGCCAGTGCGCCGACGCGTGCCGGGCAAGCGAATCGTCGCAGCAGCCGATATGACCGCATGCCGCGCAGCGCCGCAGATGAAACCACCAACCGCCGACTGCGTCACACTCTGCACACCCTGTGCCGCTGGGCAACGCGGACGGATCGATCCCAGCTGTCATGGATCACATCCTGCCAGGGATCGACGGCCACGCCCCTTAGACGTCTTTGACCCGCGGCGACCAGGTCTTAGGCCGCTACGCCGCCGGCCAGTGCCAGCCACGCTCGCTCTAACTTACGCATCCGTGCTGGCCTCCTATGTCTGGAACGACGTTATGCGTTAACTCGGGCATCTCGCGCGCCATGTACGCTCAGAGCTCGACGCAACGCGCCATCGTGTTGCCCGAGCCTGCCGGGTAGGTTTACGGTCGGCACTCACGGCCTAGAGCCGATAAGGCAGGTGCTCAAGTAAATAGCTCGGCCGCCTACCGGACTAGTAGGTTCGGGGGAGGCCGCCGTGCCGCCCGACTCCGTTGACGAGGGCGACGACGGCGCCCGATTCAGCTGTGCCGCCGTATTCGCGGCCGCAGTCGAAAGTATCGATTGTGGCGCGGTGCCGCAGTGCTGCTGTGCCGATTGAGAAGTTCCGGCTTACCTGACCTCGCGCCAATCCTCGTCTTTGTCGCGTAAACGACCACCCAAAAAAGATCGGACGTGACCACCATGCTGCCGTTCGCAAACCTTTCTCGGCTGCGCGTCGCCGCGCGAACGCCGCCCGCTTCTCTGCGCGAATCGCGTTGAGCGTCGATGGCCATCACCGAAGTACCTCAATACGCCCATCTGAGCGACACCGATGTCGAGGAGCTCGCGGCCGCGTTGGACGCGATCCGTTGCGATATCGAGTCTTCGCGCGGTGCCAGCGATCGGGCATACATCAAGCGCGCCATCGCTTTTCATCGAACCCTCGAGATCGCGGCCAGGCTGGTCATCGGCGGGAGCAAAGGCAAGTTCGGATGGGCCGTCGGAACCGCCGCCCTGGCCGCGGCCAAGTGCATCGAGAACATGGAACTCGGCCATAACATCAGCCACGGTCAATGGGATTGGATGAACGATCCCGAAATTCATTCCAGTACGTGGGAGTGGGACATGGCCGGTCTCACGTCGCAGTGGCAGTACTCCCACAACTACCGGCACCACGTCTTCTCGAACGTGGTCGGCGTGGACGACGACCTCGGATTCGGAGTCATGCGAGTCACTCGAGACGAGGAGTGGCGGCCGCGAGCCTTGGCGCAGCCGTTGCGCGCGGTGCTGCTGTCGCTCTTATTCGAGTGGGGCGTCGCGCTGCACGGCTTGTATGCGGTGCAGGATCGCGATACGACAGATGCCGCTAAATCCGCCCACACAACGGCGCTCGTCCGCAAGATCGCTCGCCAGGCCGGCAAGGACTATGTCCTCTTTCCTGCGCTGAGTCGCCGGCGGTGGTGGCAAACACTCGTGGCCAACGTGGTTGCCAACGGGCTGCGCAACCTGTGGGCATGCGGCGTGATCTTCTGCGGTCACTTCACGGACGGGGCGGAAAAGTTCACGCCGGCAGCGCTGGAGGGTGAGACGAAGCCTGAATGGTACCTCCGGCAAATGTTGGGCACCGCGAATTTCCGGGCCGGGAGGGTACTGGCGTTCATGAGTGGAAATCTCTGCTACCAAATCGAACATCACGTCTACCCCGATCTGCCGAGTAATCGGTACCCCGAGATCGCCGAGCGGGTGCGCGCTTTGTGCGTCACCTACGACCTGCCGTACACGACCGGTCCGTTGCTTCGCCAGTACCTGCTCACCGCACGCACGATCTGCAAGTTGGCGCTTCCGGACCGGTTTCTTTTCGCTACCCCCGATGACGCACCTGAGACAGCGTCCGAGGACAGATTCCGCAATGTCGTGAAACGAACGCGCTTATCAGGTACCCGGCACGATGTGCGGCGGCGCGGATTGGCCACAGCGATACTTGCCGGTAAGCCAGATCATCGAGACCGCAAGGAGTTTCGTCACTGACGGTCGGTCGCCAGGTGGGCGAGATCCTTGGTGCCAATCGTTCCTAGATGCTCGTGGAATCAGCCGGTTGTTCGAATTCCGCTCGGGCCTGGTCGATTTCGTCGTATGCGTAGGTTGCCGTGGCGGCAGTGGTCATCCTTTCGCCCACCCGGCGCTCGGACCTGAAACACCCCGACCAGAGTGGGCAAATCCCGCAACCGCCGCGGCCCCAGGTGCAGCAGATCGACTCTGCTGCGCAGTCCCGCCGTCGACTCGAACAGCAGGATCTGACCGCCGTGCCCGGCGGCCATCACCCGCGCGGCACGATTGACACCACCCCGAAGTAGTCGGCCCCCCGCAGTTCGGCTTCGCCGGTCGCGATCCCCATCCGCACCGGCAACTCCAGCTCCCGCTGCGCGGCCACCGCTCCGTCGACCGCCGATCGCGGCGAAGCGAACGCAGCACACACACCATCACCGGTGTGCTTGAACACCCAGCCGCCGAATCAGCGGGCATCCACGCAGAATGCCACACCGAGCACAGCCCTGCCTTGGGGTCCGACGCATTGGGGTACAGCAGGCAGCTGGGGCAAAACGACCCAATTAGGGGCGAGGCGAGAGCAAAATCTGAATACGTATGCCCACCTGGAGTTCTTGGGCGGTGGCTGCCTCGACGGTAAGGAAGTCATGACCAGCAAGATCCCCCAATGTGTGTCCCGCAAAGAACGGAAAACAAAGGTGGGGGGCGGGAAAGTTCGTCTCCGCGTGCTGGTGGGTGCTGTGCTGCTGGTCTTGGTCGTAGCAGCCTGCGGGTCGAACAAATCGGGCGGTTCGTCGAGGGCCTCCGCGGGGAACGTCGCGACTGCGCCCGCGACGTTGAATGTGACGTTGTCGGAGACCGGTTCCAAGGACCTCTACCCGGTGATAGTTGCCTGGGCTGCGGCCTATCACTTGAAATACCCAAACGTCACGATCACTACCGAGAGCACCCCTGCTGTTGTCGGCATCACCCAGGCCGCCGCCAGGGCGGTCAACATCGGAGGTTCCGGCATCTACCTGTCCGAGAGTGATATGGCCGCGCACCCGGGGCTGATGAACATCGCGTTGACGATCTCCGCTGTGCACGTCAACTACAACCTGCCCGGTGTCACCGAGCACATCAAGCTGAATGGCAAAGTGCTGGCGGCCATGTACCAGGGCACGATCAAAACCTGGAATGACCCGCAGATCGCTGCCCTCAACCCCGGGCTGAACCTGCCAGCCACCCCGGTGGTTCCAATACACCGTTCCGACGGCGGGACCAGTGACACCTTCGTGTTCACCGAGTATCTGTCGAAGCAGGACCCCGACGGCTGGGGCAAGTCGCCCGGCCACGGGACCACCGTCGACTTCCCCTCCGTGCCGGGCTCGCTGGCTGAGGACGGCATGGGTGGCATGGCGACCGGGTGCGCCCAGACCCCCGGCTGCGTCGCCTACCTCGGCACCAGCTACCGCGAGCAAGCCAGGCAGAAGGGACTGGGCGAGGCCGAGTTGGGCAATGCCTCCGGTAATTACCTGCCGCCCGACGCCCAGACCATTCAGGCGGAGGCCGCTAGCTTCGCCTCGCGGACCCCAGCGAACCAGGCGATCTCGCTGGTCAACGGTCCCGCCCCGGACGGGTACCCGATCGTCAACTACCAATACGCCATCGTTTACAGCACCCAGAAGGATCCCGCCATCGCACAGACGATGCAATCGTTCCTGCACTGGGTGGTGACCGACGGTAACAGCCCTTCGTTCGTGGACCAGGTTCACTTCTGGCTTCAGCCGCTGCCGGATGCGGTGGTGAAGTTGTCCGACGCCCAGATCGCCACGATCAGCGTGGCTAATTCACCGTGACGTCAAGCCCACCAACATCTTGATTACTGACTCGCATGCCTGCGCGATTTCGAACAGGCAAATGCGGCCTCTGACCGCCAAGCTCACCGCGGCGCGCAGACTTCGGCGGCGACTGACTGCCCAATATGAAACCGGCCCAAAGAATTTCCCGGCAACCGCTGGTGGCCGTGCGCTCGCTGGCTGCTCACGCGGCCAGGGTAATGTGCTGTGCGCCCTCATGGCCGAAGGATGGTGACCGTCATGGACGCTGAACTGGAACGCTGGCTGGCCTCTGGAGAGTATTTCGACTACCTCGGCTTCGACATCTTCTACCGGGTCGAGGGCAGCGGACCCGCGCTGCTGCTGATCCACGGCTATCCGTTCAATTCCTATGACTGGGCGCCGATCTGGCCGGCACTGACGCAACGGTTCACCGTCATCGCACCGGACATGATCGGCATGGGGTTTTCCGATAAACCCGTGGCCTACGGATACTCGGTGGGGGACCACGCCGACATGCACGAAGCGCTGCTGGCGCACCTGAACATCGACAGCGCGCACATTCTGGCCCACGACATAGGTGATTCCGTGGGACAGGAACTGTTGGCCCGTCACGAGTTCGGTCAGCAAACCTACGGCGCGCTGGGCATCGACTCGATCACCTGGCTCAACGGCGGCATGTTCATCGAGGCCTATAGGCCCAGGGCGGCGCAGAAGCTGATGTCTCAAACCCCACTGGGCGAGGTGCTCAGTCATGTACAAGGCAGTCCCGTGTCCCGTCGGCTGATGGAACCGACCCTGCGCGAGATGTTCGGCCCGAATACCAAGCCGACCCGGCACATGATGGGCGTCTTCAACGAGATCTTGGATTACAACGACGGCCGCCGCGTGCTGCACAAGGTTGGCCGGTTCATCAACGATCGCTACACGCACCGAAACCGGTGGGTGCGCGCCATGCGGCAGACCGCGGTTCCCATGCGATTGATCGACGGGCCGGTCGACCCCAACTCCGGTGCCCACATGGCGCGCCGCTACGCCGAGGTGATACCCGACCCGGATGTGGTGATGCTGGCCGACGACATCGGGCACTGGCCGCAGCTCGAGGCGCCCGAGGCGGTATTGACGCATTTCCTCGCCCACATCGACCGCATCAGTCGGCCGGGAGCAGCTGACAACTGAGGTGGATGGCGATAGTTTTCTCGCCATGCAGTGGGGCACGGTGGCGGCGGGGGTTGCAGCCGTAATGTCGTTCATCTTCGGGCTTCGGTCATGGTTATCGTCCCGACAGTCGAAAGCGGCATGCGAGGAAGCCCTCAGGCAGGCCAATAGAGCAGAACAGCTGGTCAAGGCAATGGAGCAGCAGGCCTATACGGTCGAACGCGTTGTCGCGCAACAGGAAGCGTACGAGCAACAGGAGATCGCGCGCGCCCGGGCCGCCGACGGACGACCCTTTGAGCTGCTACCCATACCGGGCGACGACGACTGTTGGCTACATAACACGAGCGAGACGCCCAAGTACGGCGTCCAGGTCGCGGGGATACATGTGCGGTCTGGGCCGCAACGGTTCAATGTCATCGAACGCGGCCAGAAGAAGACGATCGACATCGGCCGGTTCGGGCGGCGGCCCGGTCGCGATCATCGCGTGCATATCACGTGGCATCGCAGCCAAGACCTCTCAGACCCGGTTTCGCGACAAGACGAAGACCTGCCGCCCAGAATGGGGTGAGCGTTGGCAGGGACACCACGAGTTCTAAAATCTCAGTCCCACAATGATTCTCATCATCACCCTTTGATCGCCCCCGGCTAGATTTCTGCGCGGCCGCCTCACGTGGCGGCCCTGACGTGGGGCGGGCGGGGCCCGAACCCGCGACCAACGGATGTCGCGGTGAGAATCCGCGGCGAGCGCGCCGGGTGCGGGTGTCTTAGACTTGCTACCCCCCATACAGCGCGAAAGGCGTCGCCCGTATGTCAGATAGTTGTGGGGAACTGGCCGAGCAGAAGGGCTGTCGACAATCGGTTCAGTGGTGATTGAGGGTCAGGAGCGTGCCGACGGCACGCAACCGTCGGCATGGGCACCGTTGCGCAGTCGGGTGTATCGCAGCTTGTTCCTCGCGCAGCTGGGCTCCAACATCGGCACGTGGATGCAGACTGTGGCGGCCCAGTGGTTTTTGGTGGAAAAGCACAGCAGTGACGTCGTCGTGGCACTGGTCCAGACCGCGAGCCTTGGGCCGACGCTGCTTTTGGGATTGCTCGCCGGCGCGCTTGCCGACCTCTTCGACCGGCGCCGGTTACTGATATTTCTGCAGTCGTATGCGGTGCTGGTGGCGCTGGTACTGGCGGTGCTGACATACCTCGGTCGCCTCAGCGCGACATCACTGTTGATGTTCACCTTGGCCATTGGTTGTGCAGCTGCACTCACCGCGCCGGCCTGGCAGGCGATTCAGCCCGAGCTCGTCCCGCGCGAGCAGATACCGGCCGCCTCGATTTTGGGCAGCGTCTCGGGTAATGCCGCCCGAGCGATCGGACCGGCGATCGGTGGCTTAGTCGTGGCATTGGCCGGCGCCGCAGCGGTCTTCGCGATCAACGCAGTATCGTTCGCGGGAGTAATCGTTGCCCTGGTGGCGTGGAGACGACCAAAGCAAAGCGCGCCAATCGAGCGAGAACACTTCGGCCAGACCATCATCACCGGGCTACTTTTCGTTGTGAACGGTCCAAATTTCCGCAGGATCTTGTTGCGCGCAGCGCTTTTCCTGTTTCCCGCCTCGTCCGTGCTGGCCCTGTTGCCGGTGGCCGCCGCCCGCAGATGGCATCTCGGAGCCGATGGCTATGGTGTGGCGCTGGGAGCCATAGGTTTTGGTGCGGTGCTCGCAGTCGTGGTTGCCACGCCGTTGCACCGGCGAACGTCAGACAACGTACTGCTGGCGGGGTCGGCGGCCGGGTACGGTTTGGCGCCGCTGGCGGTGGTCTGGCTGCCGTTCGCCGCGGCGATCCCCGTCTTGGTGTTGTCCGGGATGGCTTGGCTGATCACGTAGCCCAGCTCTCGTTGCCGCGCTGGGTTCGCGCCCGTGGGTTGTCGGTGTATCTGCTGGTCGCGACCGGATCCCAGGCAATCGGCTCCTACGTCTGGGGCGCCATTGCCACGCGAACGGGACTTCACATGGCGATGATCGGCTCCGCAGTGGTGCTGGGAGCCGTTGCCCTCAGCGTTGTCGCGCTTCCTCGCGGCCGACCACCGGGAAGCTGAACGTCGACGTTTCCTGCGCCCGGCCGACACCGACGGTCGTGTTTGAGCCGTGTCCTGGCGATGGGCCGGTGCTTGTCACCGTCCGCTACCGAGTGCCGGCCGAGAACCGCGAAAAGTTCATCGAGGCGATGAGCGCGGTCCGGCGATCACGGCTGCGAACGGGCGGCCACAGTTGGCGGCTATATCACAGTGTCGGACAACTCGACATGTTCCTCGAGAGGTTCACCGTGGCGTCCTGAACGGAATTCGAGCGTCAGCGCACCGAGCGCTGGGTGGAACACGACTCTGCTGGCGCCGCGGAGGTGATCGGCCATACCGTCGACAACGCCCGACAGCACGATTACTTTTTCGCCTTGCGTGTGCACCGATGAGACGCACCATGGATCAAGGACACGGTCGCCGAAGCCCCGACGCTGGTGGAGACCTCGCTGCGGTCGGTGCGCCTCACGATTCAGATCTTCTGATCGGCGTGCGCCAGTTCTACGACATCGCGTTGTCGTGGCATAACAAAGAGCCCGCCGCCTCATGCGCTGGCGGCAGCCTCACGGCAATGGCCTTACATCTGCACGCCATGAACTTCGGCTTGTGGCATCAGGAGGATGCCATTCGCCGGCCCGGCGTCGGCGACCATGAGGTGGCGAGCAGAAAACGTTGCATTGACGACCTCAACGCTCGTCGCAACGCGACTATCGAGGATATCGACGCGACACTGCTTGACTGGGTCACGTCGAGCATAAATGCACCGCTGCACACCGAAACTCCCGGCACGATCGTCGATCGACTTTCCGTTCTCACACTGCGGATCTTGCACACCGACACAGCAGAGCAGCCCAGTTCTCGCCTCGCGGTGCTCGAAGAGCAGTACGACGACCTGGTCCATGGCCTCGAGGACTTCCTCCGACGTATGCAGGCCGGCGAAATCAGGTTCAAGCTCTATCGGCAATTCAAGTCTGCAGAACAACGAAGTTACTGTGCCCTGTTTGAGGCATGGTCGGATTGAGCGCAGTTCACCGGAGCGAGCCGCGTTGGGCCTGAGCGACGCCAAACCGAAGTAACGGCAACGACTTCGGTGCCGCGGTCCTCGGCAACCAGCTACGGATCCGCAGACCCCTTACGTATTGGCCGAGGTGTATCCCGCACGTGACCTTCCCGTGACGGCGACACTGGACGCTCATCATCATGACGGTAGTTGCGGTGCTCTGCGCGCTTGCGACGGCGGCATGGATCGGCTATTACCTCGGCCGGCGCGCGGGCTCGACGCCGTCACCCTGGAAGAATCGAACGAGTCGGGTCGCCCTGGGCAGGCTTGTGATTAGCCTGCTGGTGTCGTTGACCGCGCGCCGCATCCGGCGGAGCTTCCGGGCCGAGCGCGCGCTCCGAGACGCGGTGGGCATCTGGGGGCTGAGAACTCTTGCGCCACTTGAGCTCCTGCGGGGTGGCGTTGCACGGATGCGGCCCTATTGAGGGTGCTCATAGCCTGTGCAGCCCCCGGTGGCGCGCGCCACCGCGAGAGTTGATTTGCTAGTGGCATGACCCGCCGGGGCGGGGCCATAGCGACTAAGGAGACGAGAACGGGTATGTCAGCACTGCAGGGCAAGGTCACGCTGGTGACCGGTGCGTCGTCGGGCCTCGGCGCTGAAACGGCCAAGCTGCTTTCCCGCGAGGGCGCAACGGTTTTCGGCATAGGCCGGGATGTCGGACGCTTGGCCGAGGTATTCGCCGACGTGGAACGTGGTTCATACGCATCGGTGGACGTTGCTTCGGCGCAGGCCTGCAGAGACGCGGTCGAGCAGTGCGTCCGGGAGTTCGGCGGACTAGACGTCCTGGTCAACATCGCCGGGAAGCACCAGATGCGCCGAACGGAGTCGATGACCGACGACGACTGGACTCAAGATCTCGCGGTCAACCTGAATGGGCCGTTCTACCTGTGCAGGGCCGCACTGCCCCAGCTGCTGGAACGAGGCGGCAACATCATCAACGTCAGCTCCATCGCCGGTGTCGAAGGCCAGGCTTACTCGGCCGGCTACTGCGCCGCCAAGCATGGGCTAATCGGGCTCACTCGTGCTTTGGCGGTGGAGTACACCGCGGATCGCCTGCGCGTCAACGCAGTATGTCCGGGCGGCATGCTCACACCGCAAATCGAACAGTTCAGTGCGCCAGACAATCCCAATTACGACCTGATCATGCGCACGGCGTCGCCGCGCGGCATGATGCAGCCCCTCGATGTCGCGAATGTGATCGCTTTCCTTGCCAGCGATGCCGCGGCCGCGATCCACGGCGCCGTCTATCGGGTCGACAACGGAAAGGGCGCCGGCTAGGAAGGTTGCCATTTGACCGCCCGCAGTTGCGGATGAAGACTGCTGCCCATGAGCATTGCTGCGCTCCGTCAGATGTTCGAGCAGATGGTGGAGAAGAAGGACCCCGCCGCGATCGAACGGTTCTACGATCCGTCGTTCGTGATGTTCTCCAACGGCGTCAACCAGGATTTCGAAGCATTTGCCGCAAGCCATCGCGCGTTGTACGCCACTGAAATTCGCTACTCCGTGGAATACGACGAAGACGCCTGGGTCGAAACCCCCGACAAGGTCGCCGCTCGGGTATGGATCACGACCAGCCGTCCCGACGAAAGCCCCACTCGCATCGAAGTCGTGTTGATCGCCGCATTCAATGACGGTCGAATTACCCGCGTCTGGGAGACCACGTGGCCGAGCTGGAGCGAGCTGCCTGCGTTCGAAACCTACTAAGGAGGCGGGGGCGGGGTTATACCGGTTGGGCTATTCGCGGCGCGTATTGATCATGACTGAAGGCATTAAAGGGAGCCAAAAATGACCTCGTGGTCGCGTGCCCGGAGTACTTGCCACAAGTACAGACGGTTGTGCCTGACTTTTCGTAGCGGATCCGCAGCAATTTCCGATTACGCTGCACCAGAACGCAATTTCCGCGCTTGCGGTTACTCTCTCACCTGGCGACTGACAAGGCCCGTAATGAACCGGGAATCGATCTCTTCGCCTCCATCGCCCCCGTAGACGCGATAGTGCTCGGCGACCGTCCCCTCCGCGTCTGAGTACTTATCAGTGGCGCTCGTTGTCCTGTCGGCCGTGTGCGTGACCTTGATCCACTTGCCTGATCTCGGATCTTGGAGCATGTCACCCTCGCGGATTTCCGACAGCGGCACCCGTTCTATCGCATGTTCAGAACTCATAACTCTCCCGGATCGTCGGGGTTAGTGGGCTGCGTCGACCCATTCCAGGGTCGTCCCGGCGACCACCTTGAGGATTCTCCCGTCAGCGGCACCGGTCAATCACCGGTTCGGTCGCCAAACCCGAGGCGCGTGATGGCGGCGTCGCACTCGTCAAATCCCTCCAACTGGTGAAAGCTGGGGGGATGACATTGCCGCCCAGACCCCGCGGCACTCACGCAGCTGTTCGAATCCCGTTCGGCTAAATGTGGCGATCCACGAGGAGCTCCTCGCCGCGGTCGACGGCCGCCGCGGGGTAGAGGCCGCCGACCGTCTCTGCGAGGCCTGTGTGATCCTTCTCGACTTTGATGCGGCCGCGATTTCGCTCGTCTTCGACGGCGCCAGCAGCGGAACACTGGGATCCAGCGGTGAGCCCGCCCGCATGTACGACGAACTGCAGTTCACCCTCGGCGAGGGGCCGTGCCTGGATTCTGTCGCGCGGCGGAGCCCGATTCTGGTCGTCGACCTCGCCGATCCCGAGGAGGCTCGCTATCCCGTGTACGGGCCGGCGTTGCTGTCACATCAGATCAGGGGCGTCTGCGCGATACCCGTCGTGGTGGCCGGCGAATTTGTCGGGGCCCTCGATCTGTTTCGTGCGCAGCCGGGTCCACTGCCGGGTGTGGACTTGACCAACGCGGTCGCCGCCGCGGAACTGGCAGGCATCCCGCTTCTGGACCTGATGGACGGCGACCTGCAGGCCGCGATGAGCGACCCGCACAGCGATTCCTGGGCCGAACTGCACAAGCTGAGCCGCGTGGAGGTCAGCCAGGCCACCGGCATGCTCGTCGCCCAGCTGGAGGTCGAGCCGGCCGAAGCACTGGTCCGGCTGCGCGCGCACGCGTACGCCGCAGGCCGCAGCGTCATCGACGTCGCGCGCGACATCCTCGACCGCCGCTTGAAGCTGGACGCCGACTGAGGCGGCCCGCCAGATGGAACACACACTAGACAGGAGGGCAACGTGACTGACAGTCCTCGTGAAGCCCGCGTGCTGGCCGCGGTGGTGGCGCTCGTCGACAGCTTGCTCGACGACTTCGACGTCGTCGAGCTGCTGACCGGCCTCACCGAGCGATGCGCTGAGCTGCTCGACATCGAGGCCGCGGGATTTCTGCTCGCCGACCCGCTGCACCAGCTCCGCCTGCTGGCCGCCACCTCGGGGCAGGCCCGCGAACTCGAACTCTTTCAGCTACAAGCCGACGAGGGCCCGTGCGTGGATTGCTACGCCACCGGCCAACCGGTTTCGGTCGCCGACATCCAACGGGCAATAGAGCGGTGGCCGCGGTTCGTTCCCGCCGCGATCGAGGCCGGCTTCGCCTCCGTGCACGCCGTCCCGATGCGCGCCGCCGGCACCGTGTTGGGCGCACTCGGCTTGTTCGGCAGTCGCCCGGGCGAGCTCACCGACGCCGACCTGCTGATGAGCCAGGCTCTGACACACATCGCATGCGTCGCGCTCCTCCAAGAACACCCACCCACACCCTCGACCGTCATGCCGCAGCTGCGCTCAGCGCTGACCAGCCGCGTCATCATCGAGCAGGCCAAGGGCTGCCTCCGCGAAATGCTGGGTGTGTCCGTGGAGGAGGCCTTCCGTCTGTTGCGCACCTACGCGCGGGCCAAAAGCGAACACCTGACCGATGTGGCGCGCAGAGTGATGACCGATCGGCAGTCCCGCCCGCTGCTCATGGCGGAATTCGCCGACCTGCTGGCCGCGCCGCCGCACTAGCGGGTTCAGTGATGCCGCGCGCGAGCGCGTCGCACGGCCTCCTCGACCAGCCGTTCGGCGAGGGTGTGCAGCTTGACGTTCTCGGTCTGGCTAATGTGGGCGAGCCGTTCGAAGGCCTCTTCGGCGGTGCCACCCGACCGGCTGCGGATGATGCCAATCGCCTGATCGATCACCGCGCGGCTGTCCAACGCGCGCTGCAATCGCGTCATCCGTTCCTGGGCGTTGGCCAACAGCTGCGCGTTATACACCGATACCGCGGCGGGCTTGGCGAACTGCGATCCCAACTGCACGGCGTGCTCGGCGAAGGCGTCGCGGCATTTGGCATAGGCATTGATCGAGCCGATCACCTGGTCGCCGACCAGCAACGGCAGCGCCAGCGCGGAGTGCATGCGCATCCGGGCTACCCGACCGCCGAAGTGCGGCCAACGATTGTCACTACCCAGCGATCCGCTCACTGTGGGTCGCCGTGACTGCATACACGTGATGCATGGCCCCTCGTTCAGTTCGTTGTACTGAACCGTGTCGATCTCCTGGACAAGCACCGCTGTCGCCCCCCAGGTCTGGACGCTGGATACGCCGTGTCGCGGGTCGATCAATGCGACGCCCGCACCGTCGGCACCGGGGATCGCCTGGACGGCGAACTCCGCCACGTCCCGGACAAGGTCCATCACCCCTTGGGCGCCGGCCACGATCCCGGCCACTCCGCGGAGCCCGGCATACAATTCGGCTTCGTCTGCTTCCCGTTGGGTAAGGGAGAGTTCGGGCGGTGCTTTGCGACCGGGCTGGGCGTCGAAGTCCGTCAACACCCCTCCTCCCGTGCAATCGTGGTGAATCACAAATCTACTCTTCGCCACCTCACGAGGAGTCAGCCGACCAGCGCCAACGAGCTGCGATGGCCCGACTACGGGGCCGTGTCAGTGTGCAGCCTCACCATGCGTGTTGTGCTGGTCTCATCGAGGTCGACGAGTTCGCTGCGGGACCGCAGAAAGTCGCTGAACGATTTAAAGCCCAACGCTTTCTCGCTGAATGATGGGTCCATCCGCTTCATCTGGGCCTTGACCGCGGAATTGTGGAGCCAATCGGTGTCCTCCTTCTCCAGGCCGATTCGCAGAGCGCGCTCGAGTAACCCAGTGGCGGCGGCCTGCGAGTCGGTGGGCGCCGGCTCGTCGTCGGGCTCGGGGGCGCTCGCGCGCCGGCCACGTTTTCTGGGTTCGGCGGCTTCTGCGGTGGGTATTCCGGGCAGCGCGTCGTACGTGACGAATTCGTCGCAGGCGGCGGCCAGCGACCGGCTGCTGGCACCGGCCACACCGATGCCGACGACATACCGGCCAAGCCGTTTGCAGCGCTGGGCCAAAGCGATGTAGTCGGAGTCGCCTCCGACGATCACCACATGGGTCAGGTCGGGGAGCCGGAACATGTCCTCGACCGCGTCGACGGCCAGCCGGATGTCGGCTCCGTTCTTGCCGTAGGCGGCCGCAGGAAACAGCTGCACGAGATCGACTGCGCGGCCGACGAGTTGGCCGTGGTAGGCGGCGTTGACATCGGCGGACCAGTCCGCATAGGCGCGGGTGAGTACCAGTGTGCCGAACGACGACGCGAAGTCGATGATGGCGCCGACGTCGACGGTCGCCGACTCCAGCCGTTCGGTTTCCAGTCCCTTTGTCTTGTCTTTCTGGAACGAGTTGCGGCCGTGCACCTGGTCGTACCGTGAAATAACGATGTTGTCGAAGTCGAGGTAGACCGCGACGCGGGTCGCGCCGGATTCGGTCATGGTGCTTGGTTCGCCTGAGTCATGGGTTTCATCATGTCTGCCGCACTGCGGCTCTGGCGAGCTTCGTCGAGAGCAACCATCCGGTCATCGTGCGGCACCGGGCCGGATGCATCAAGCCCCACCGAGTCCACGAACCAGCCTGCGACTTCGGGGGATTCGCGGGGACACGTGCCGCAGTACATCCGACAATTGACCTATACGGTGCGAAATGCGTTGTTGGCCAGCATTTTCGAACGGGTCAACGGACAATTGCGCGCGTACCGAAACCCCCGGGGCCGACCAACAAATGCGTCCCGTCAACGAACACGACGAAACTCGGTCAGCCCCAGGGATTTTCGTACTGAATCGTTAGACGGCGGTCACTTGCACTGCCTGAGGACCTTTAGGTCCCTGGCTGATCTCGAACTGCACTCGTTGATTCTCCTCAAGGGAGCGAAAACCGTCCCCTTGGATCTCAGAATGGTGGACGAACACATCTTTTGCGCCGTCATCGGGCGCGATAAATCCGAAGCCCTTTTCGTTGTTGAACCACTTCACAGTTCCCTGTGTCATACTACTTTCTCTTTCTTTCCAAAAGGGCGTAACTTAGATACGCCCACAACCAACTATAACATAAATTAACTCAGAAGATAGATGGCCGCCGAGCTTTGACCGCTTTATGTTTATGTCCAATGTTTTGTTAAGTGCCGGGCCACGGCGTGTGCGGTGACGGGGTTGTCGCCTCAGCGTTTCTTGGTGTGCAGCAAAACCTCAGTCTGCGAAATCTCCGTGGTCTTGGCCCGCTTGTGGGCGCGCTTCTCTTTCAGGGACTTGCCGGATTTCTTGGTCATAGTTTGCCGGGGAGATTTGTCGGACATCTCGGCCCCTTAATATTGGGCCCTGTGTTGGTCCCGGTTTTCTGAGTGTACGCCCCCGCGACCCGCGTCGACCACCTGTGGTCGGTGGTCGGTCAGTGGCCGCCACCCGTGGACGCCGTTGCAGGGATACGATTCGCGCGCGAACTCGGGCTAGAACGTGTCTCACGCTGGCCAAACCCAGTTCACGGCGCAGATCCCTCCGAACGCCCGATCCCTGGGGCGCAGTGCCGGACGAGTTGTCGCAACACTCCGGCATTCATCGGGAGTGCCGACGCGGAGACCTCGCAAAGAAGGTGCCGCGCCTCCTCCCCGGAGCTCGTAGGCGATAGCACGAACAAGACTGCGTCGCGTGAATGCGTGCCAATTAGATAGATGGTGTCGCTATAAACCAGCCGGTATGGATCAAGCGAGACCGTTTCGCTGCGGTGAATAAGTCGCCTCGGGGCGGGCAACCACACGCGTGGGTCGTAAACGACCCTGTGCACCGTGCCAATCCATAAACTGAATACGGCAAGTAAGTCGGGTAGCTCTAAGCTCAGGTCCAAGTTTTTCGGCCACCAGGCACCGTCCACGGCGGCGGGGGAGTTATCGCGTTCACACAGCACTAATCGGGTAGCGCGTGAAGGGTGGGAAGAAACCTGCGTCACCGTGACGCTCCCGTCTACTAAATTTTGTTATCGCAGACGGCTACCTAAGGGGTGGTACTCGACAAACCCACGATATTAAGAGCATAACCCCCTTTAGTGGCGCGACGAGGGAAGAATCGCGCTACGGCGACGCTAGATTTGGTGTGTCAATCGGCAACTGACAGGGGGCTCGCTCAGGGACCAGGGTGGCGGGAGGTCACCACGACACTGGACGCGGCGCCGATCGTTTGGTGCGCGCCGGCCGCCCCTGCGCCTGATCGGGAGCAGTTGGTGGCGTAACCTCGAATCAGAGCTGTTTCGTTGTCAGCTGTGGCCTCGAACGTCATTCCCCATCGAGATCACGGGCAATGCAATTCCTCCGTCGGCCCGAATCATGGGCTGATCGTCTCGAACTGCGAAGGGTTGTCCGATGAAGAGCTCGGATCCGACGATGGGCTCCGCCACCTCGGTGGCGGAGCCAACTCCATGCATGATCGGTACGGCGGGGGCGCGGCGCCCCGCGAGCGCGGTGCGGCTCACCCTGGCATCGCGGCTCGGGAACAAGATTGATGGAGCGTGGTGGCCCCGTACCGGGCTGATCTCGCGCGAGCTGCCTGAATTAGTCTCTGTTTTGGACGTCCGTTTAGGCCATATCATCGGCATTAACGTCAACTGGTCAACGTTGCAACGCCAGCCGGATCTGAATTGGGACTGGTGGCAGGGTATACACCCGCACGTCATGACGGTCGGCGGCCGCGATGCGCAGGCGAACCTTCTGATCGTCCCGCACCGAACGGGTACGGCCCTTGCGGTAATGGTCTTGCGCCGGGCGGCTGGCCTACCCATCTATGCGGCTCACCGCGATTCCCGGGCGTTCGAGACCGCCGAATGCATTGTGCGCGTGGCCCGGGGCGAAGGAATGTTCGAAGTACGCAGTCACGGCACGACGATTTCGCAGTGATGCCTCAAAGCAAGGGCTAGCGCGAAGCCGATGGAGAACGGGTTTCGTTGATTCTCGGCGATTTTGCGTGGTGTCCGCCCGTGTGGGCCTAGACGCGGATTTCCGTTTCTTCCGAGCTGGCCATCAGGAGGCTCTCGACGGTCGAGGCATCGTTCGGGCCGGCTGCGGTCATCATGATGGCGTGTGCCTGGTCTTCATCGGCATGCGGCGAAACCACCAACAGGACGATTTTGTTGCGACCCAGCCCGAGGAGTTCGACGGTGTGAACCGGCTGGCGGCGATATCCGTCGAGTCGTATCGTTCGCCCCCCGGTCGCGAATTTTGCGGGTGGCGTTGCCCATTCGTTCACGTTGTAGACCACGCGACCAATCGGCCCGAGCCGAATTGACAGGACCGACAGCAGATCTGGAAGCTCCGCCGTGAGGTCGTCACTGCGCGGCCACCACGCACCATCGACATACCCACTCTGGGGCGCCTTGGGTTTTAGCCTCAAACGCGGTGTGTGTGCCGGTGGGGTGTGCAGGCGCCCGGCGACCATGTGGTCTTCTTTCAGCGTCATAGCGACGCTCCCGTCTTGACCGTGAGACCGGTCAAATCATTCGAATCGACGATGACATGGCTGTGAATAGTCAGGTACGAGGTATCGCCGACGGCTCTCACACTACCCGGGTGGTCCAGATCCTCAGCGGATGGAAACCAGTTGGTCGATCGAATCGGCAGGCAGGTCACCGTCGACGACGGCGGTCACCACCAGCTGGTTCAGCGTGATAGCGCCTTTGTGATTATCGAGGAACGCGGTGTCGGCGGCGTCACGACCGGTGGCAATGCGAACCAGGCTCTGCCGCGGCGCCAGCAACGTCGCGTCGACTACCCGCCACTGCCCCTCGACGAAGGCCTCGGCCACCGCATGAAAGTCCATCGGGTACACGCCGGGCGCGTACACCGACACCAGGCGGGCCGGGACGTTGACCGCACGCAACAGCGCCACCACCAGGTGCGCGTAGTCTCGGCACACCCCTTCGCCGGCGAGCAACGTGTCCACCGCCCCGTCGATCGGATCGCTCGAGCCAGGCACATAATTCAGCCTGGTGCCCACCCACGAGCTCACGTGCTCGAGCAGCATCGCCGCACCACCGAAGGTGCCGAATTCGGTTGCGGCGAATCCGTAGAACTTGTCGGCCTCGGCGTAGCGGCTGGGCCGCAAATACATCGACAGGTCGTATTCGGTCACCGGAGCCGGATCGGTCTGACCCACGATCGTCGCCGCGTAGTCGACTTTCAGAGTGCCCACCTCCGCGTCGAACTTGTGGATGCGGTTGCCATGCACACCGCTGACTTCCAGGGGCGCAAGGGGCTGTCCGTTCAAGACGAAGCGCAGCGACTCGAAGACCTCAGCGTGCGGATGCGGAGCAACGGCGATCTGAAACTCCAGCGTCGTCGGCGCCGTGATTTCCACTTCGATCTCGGCGCCCACCTCTCGTCTCATAGCGCGATGATGCGCCAATCGGTGCGGATTCGCCACGCGAGCGATGGTGCAGGGGGTGTCCTTCTCTCGTCGCCGCAGATGGCATACCCTCGGAACAGCGACGGATTTGGGCAGGTTGCGTTCGTTGTCCGTGGCTAGATGGCCGTTGGTGCGCAACTGTGGTGTTAAGCAGTCAGCACCAAGCCGGCCGCCGTCGAATCTCGCTGTGTGTATAAACGCAGCTCGGCTCTCCGTGGGGCCGGTTACCGGGTGCGAACCGCCGAAGTTGAGGCGCTGGTTCTGCCGGTGCGCCAGCGCGCATGAACAACTCGTCACCAACGAGAGGTTCGGGCGCAAAAGGTTTCGTTGCGAAGGGTGGGGTGCTGGTGGTTACGCGATTGTCGGGGACCGATGCGCTGTCGCTGCACACACAAAGCTCGCACACGCCTGCGCACACGGTCACGCTGGTCATCCTCGATGCGTCCGATCAGCTCAGCCACCAGCGGCTGCACCAACTGGTGGCCACATCGCTGCCGCAACTGGCGCGATTTCGCAGCCGACTGGTGACCAAGCCGCTGGGTGTGGGGCAGCCCGTCTGGGCCGAGATCGAAGACTACGACCCTTCGCCGCAACTTCATTGCGCAACGGTTCACGCTCCCGGCGGCCCGCGCGAGTTCGCCGATCTCATCGCCGATCTGACTACCGGGCAGGTGGATCGCCGTGAACGACTGTGGGAAGCGTGGATTATCGACGGTCTTGCGGGCGGGCGTTGGGCGTTGGCGGTGAAGACGTCGCCTGCGCTGAATGACGGGGCCGCCGGGGCGGCGTCCTTGTGGCCGCGGTTGCTCACTACCGGGCCGCGCGCCGACCCGGCCAACAGTCGGCCGACCGAGCCGAGTTTAGGCTCAGCGCCTTCTGTGGGCGAGCTCGTCACCGATATGGTGGCCGAGATCGTCGAGAACCAGGTCACCGGAGCGTGGCTGATCGCCGAGACCGTGTCTGCTGTGTTGCACGCCTTGGGTTCTCGGTTGTCCGGCGCGCGCGTACCGGGCGAGATGGCCCCGCCGGTGCCGTCGATGAGCGGACCGGTGCCGCGCACGGTCTTCAACGCGCCGCTGACCAAGCGGCGTGCAGTGGCCTTCGCCTCGATCCCGCTCGCAAACTTGAGCGCGGTCAGTAACGCGTTCGGGGGCAGCGTCACGAACGTGGTTCTTGCTGCCTGCACACTGTCGTTGCGGGCGTGGCTGCAACGACACGACAAGGTGCCTGCGGATCCGCTGCTGATGCGGGTGCCGTTCGAGTTGCCGGCCACAGATCCCCCTCGAATTGGCAGGGGGTTGGCCGTCGGGCGGCTGCGCATCCCGGTGCACCTCGACGACCCTGTGCAGGTCCTCGCCAACCTGCACACCGCCACCGAAAGACTGAACGCCATCCGGAGCAGCAACGAAGAAAGTGAATCTCCCACAATTGATTTGGAGACGATGGCGTCGCTCATCCCGCCGGCGGTGGCTCGGGTAGGCATGCAGCTCTACACCCGATCAGGCCTGCGACGCCAGCTCGAGCCGATCTGTCACGGCAGCGTCTCCTACACCGCCGTTGAGCCGGTGCCGACGTACTGTGCCGGCGCCAAGGTCGTCGGCGTGCATGCCGTGGCGCCGCTGACCCTGGGCAGTGGCTTAAGCATCGCGCTGACTTCCCGTGGCGACGACCTGGATGTGAGTGTGTGCGCGTGCCCCGACAATGTGCCTGCGGTCGACGACATCGCGACCGGAATCGCGCGCTCTGTCGATGTTCTGGTGCAGGCCGCACAGAAATCTCCTCGCGGGAAAGGCCGTTCGGTCGTCACGGAGATGACGTCACACCCGGCCAATCGTTCACGAGGCTAGGCCCCATCGGAGACGCTACTGCGGCCCCGGCGTTGTCCATGCTCAGGTGCGTTCGCATATCCACGGTACGAGCTGTCGCGTCGCCGCGATAGCGTCGTTGGCCAATCCTGCTGGGGCACAACGGGAATCAAGCTAATCGATCACCCTGGCGGGGTAGAGCTCATGGATCCGATGTAATAGATTTCGCGCCCGCTTGGGTATCCGCCGCCGTCGGTGGCGATGTGAACGTGGTCGTAGTGGTTGGCGGTCTCTGATCCGTAATCCGCCGTCCAGCTCCCCGCGCCAATGCCCGGGTAAATCTTCTGCCGCCAGATCACATGGTTGATTCCCCATCGCCTGGCATTCGCCAAGGCATACCCGGCGATTTGGTTGCCGAGCTCGATGCCCTCGGGGCTGTCATGGTTCGGGATCATCACGTCGATCGCCAGCCCATTGGGATGCCACGGCAAGGGATCTTGCCGGTACCCGTAGATGGTGGTGATCTGCGGAAACAGCACGCTAATGACGCGGGCCGCCCAGATGGTCTTGACCTGCAACCTGTCCTCCGACGCGACGCCGTGCGGCAACGCGAACTGGAAGTCCTGGGCGGCGGTAGGCGCGCTTGGCGCCGATGCCGCCAAGGATTCCGCCTCGGCGGGACTGGCGATGTTCGGCGCGCCGGCTGGCACAGGCGGCGGGGCGGTCGGGGTCCCCGGCGGGGGCATCGTGGGGATCAAGGCGCGGGTCTCGGCCCGGGTCTGAACGCAGCACGGGTGCTCCGTGACTTGGGCGTAGACCATGCCCGCGGAGATGGCGAGGGAGGCCACCAACGCCAGCCAGCGGCCCCGGCCGTTGGCTAAGACGTTTCTTCCCACGAGCAGCAGCTTAGTGGCGTGCGCCACACGTGTGGCAATCTTTTCGATTCTTGGCCGTGTCGTTGCGAGACTCGCGCTTGGCGAATGTGTGTCCGATCAGCACCAGCTGAAGCCTCGGGCGTCGTATCGTCGAGCCGTGATTTCAGCGGCCGACCGTGCGCGCCAGCGCTGGATACTGGCTGCCGTTTCGACGGCATTGTTCTGCGTGCAGATCGATTACTTCGCGATGAACCTCGCCTTGCCACGAATGGCATCGGATCTGAGCAGCACGACGGCGGACCTGCAGTGGGTGATCAGCGTCTACATGCTGACATTGGGTGCGTTCATGGTCCCCGCAGGCCGCATCGGCGACATCTTCGGTCGCCGCCGCGCGCTGCTGGCCGGCATCGCGCTGTTCGGCGTGGCATCGGTATTTTGCGCGATCGCACCGTCGGCCCCGGTCGTCATCGGATTCCGCGCGGCGCAAGGTGTAGGCGCCGCTCTCATCTTTCCGGTGTCGGTCAGCGTCCTGACCAACGCCTTTCCTTCAGAACGGTCGAGTCACGCCATCGGATTGGCTTATGGCATAGCGGGATTGGGCAACGCCGCGGGTCCGCTAGTGGGCGGGTTGCTGACCGAGACGCTCGGGTGGCGCGCCATCTTCTGGCTGCTGGTGCCGTTAGCCGCGGTTGCGCTGCTCATCGGCATGAAGACGATTCCGGAATCCTCGGACCAAACCGTGCCGCGGCGTCTGGATCTCGGCGGCCTGGCGCTGATCACCGCCGGAATTGGCCTGTTCACGTTGGCATTCGATCGAGCACCGACCTGGGGCTGGGTGTCCGCGCAGACGGCCGGCACGTTCATCGCAGCGGTGGTCATGCTCGCCGCGTTCGTCGTCGTCGAAAAACGAGTGCGCTGGCCACTGGTCGATCTGTCGCTGCTGGGCAACTCGAAGTTCACCATCCTGGTCGTCGCGGGCACGATCGCGAACATCGCCTACACGGTGACGGTGTTCTTGTCGACCATCAACCTGCAACAGGTGCGTGGACTGAATCCGCTCGCGGCGGGCATCGCTTTTCTCGGCCCATCGGCCGGCGCGGCACTGGGCGGTGTGATCTCCGGGCGTCTCGGATCGCGTTATTCGCCCGTCGTGGTGATGGGAATCGGCTGCTCGGTCGCGGCGGTATCGCTGTCCGTGCTGGCCGCTTCGCAGCAATGGGTGATCTACCTCGTTGCGCTGACGTCCTGTGGTTTCACCATGGGATTGGTCTACGCGTTCACCACGGTCGCGACCCAGACGGTGGTTGCGCCGGAGCGGGCGGGCGAGGCCGCCGGCGTCACGTTGACGTCACTGGTCACGCTCGCCGGCGTGGGGATCGCGGTGTCGGGCACCGTGTTAGAGATGTTGCAGCGGCACGGCTGGAGCATGGGTAACGGCATCAGGTCCATCCTGGCCGTCATCGCCGCGCTGCTGCTCCCCGCCGGCCTGGTCGTGCTCCGCAGCGCACGTCGTGCGACACCGGCCCCGAGGGCGACGGGGACCTGATCGATGGGGCCATTCGACGGCGACCGACGGGCCGCGGAACTCGAGGCGTACGAGGCGCTGTGGAACCTGTGGCGCGCTTCGCAGCGGACGCCGGCGAACGTCCACAACTGGGAGTCGGCCTGCACGATGCTGCAGACCTATTACACCGTTGGCAAAGCCCGCCAGGACTCCGAGGTGTGTGCAATGAGGATCCGCTACCTTGAGATCGCCGAGCCGCCACCCCAGCTCGCGGACTTCGTGCACGCGCCACCGGGCTATCGACTACCCGATGCCCCGCGGCGGTTGGCGCAGGCTCGCTACCACTATCAGTTAGCTCGCCGGCGGCACCCCGAACGTGAACAGCAACGCCGCAAAGAACTGGAAACAACCAAGGCGCTCTACAAATCGATCAAGGCCGCCGAAGCGAAGGCCGAGACGGCTCGCCGCCGCGAATGGCAACAGAGCAGGTGGCCCAAAGGCGTTGTCCTAGAAAGCGACGTCTACAACCTCGACGGCGTGGCGGCCCAGGTAGACTTGCAGAATGCGAAAATCGAATCCCACGTGCGTGCGATTACCGATTTGCTCCGGGACGGACTGCAAAATCTCCCGGACGTGCCGAAGTCCGATCTGACCGCGGGCTATCGCGCCGGCGAGCCGGACGGGATTGCGGCCCACGTCGATTCGGTTCTGACGGCACTGCGGTTGCCGCGCGGCATCAATCCGAAGGCCAAGGTTGCCTATGCTACGGATTTGCGCCGGTTGGTCGTCGAGTGCGAACTGCCCACGGTCGATGTCGTCCCGCGGGCTAAGTCATACCGGTACATCAAGAGTCGGCAGATCGTTGTAGAGACGGCGCGACCGGCGCCGCAGCGAAAAGCGTTGTACACCAATATCATTGCGCAACTTGCGTTGCTATCGCTTGCGGCCATCCTGAAATCCGACAGCGAACGCCACATCGATGTCATATTTTTCCACGGTGTGGTCGATACGCTGGATCCGCGCGAAGGTCAACCGATTCGGCCATGCTTGATCAGTGTGCGGGTCACCCCGGACACGTTCGCCGGCATCGACCCCGAACGCGTCGATCCGTCCGGCTGCCTCCACCAACTGTCGGCAACCGTCTCGCGGAACCCGACGGGGCTTGTCCCCGTGCGGCCGTTGCCCGAGTGAGTCGCCTCAGCCCACCCGGTCGTCGCGGTTCGCGGCGTCGAGCAGATCGTCGCGAGCGCGCGCGACGCGAGAGCGGATGGTGCCAACCGGACAGCCGCAGACCTCAGCCGCCTCCGCGTAGGACAGTCCGAGCACCTGGGTCAGGACCAAAGCGTCACGACGATCGGTGTCCAAGCCGTCGAGCAGCATCCTGATCTCGATGACGTCTTCGAATCGCGCTGGGCTGCGGCGCGCGTCGAGCACCCGTTCCAGGTCGACGGTGTAGCTGATGCGTGGCCGGCTCTGGTTGCGGCGGATCTGGTCGACGACCACGCGACGGGCGATGGACAGCAGCCAGGTCCGGGCCGACGATCGGCCGCTGAACCTCGGCAGCGATCCCAGCGCCCGCAGGAAGGTCTCCTGCGTGAGATCGTCCGCGACGCCGGGGTCGGCCAGGTATGCGACGGTCCGCCAGACGTCACGCTCGGTTGCCTTGATGAACCGTTCGATCGCGACGCGATCGCCGAGTCCGGCCGCCAGCGCAAGGCACGTGACGTTGTCGTCATCGCCGCGCTCATCCACAAGGAGTCACATTAGGTGATCACGGGTGGCGACCCAACCGCGGGAACGCCGGGCCGGACGAGTTGACGGCTCACGTCGCCGGGGATCGGCGCGGTCAGCCGGGTAACTTGGTCGAGTAAGCGGTGAATTGCAGCCCGCCGGGAACCGATGAACGCGGTGATCCGACTAGCTGACGTGGGCAGGCGAGGAGGACGATGACGCTAACCGCCCCGGCCGGCCCCGATGCGCCGCAGCTGCGGCGCGTCGAGCTGGACGTGTCGGGTATGTCGTGCGCCGCGTGCGCCGCTCGGGTGGAGACCAAGCTCAACAAGGTTGACGGCGTGCACGCGTCGGTGAACTTCGGGACCCGGGTCGCCACCATCGACGCACTCGACGGGCTCGCTGCCGAGGACCTGTGCGAGGTGGTGCGCCGGGCCGGATACGAGGCCGAGCCCCGGGCGCGCCTGCCGGTCGATCAGGCCGATCCCGACGACGTGACGGCCCGCAACCTGTTGCGGCGGCTGCTGGTCGCCGCGATCCTGTTCGTGCCGCTGTCCGATCTGTCCGTGATGTTCGCCGTCGTGCCCAGCACCCGGTTCACCGGGTGGGGATGGCTGCTGACCGCGCTCGCTGTCCCGATCGTGACGTGGTCGGCCTGGCCGTTCCACCGCGTCGCGCTGCGCAACGCCCGGCACCACGCGGCCTCGATGGAGACGCTCATCTCGGTCGGCATCACCGCCGCGACGCTCTGGTCGCTGTACACCATTTTCGCGGGGAGCCGGCCCCGCCAGACCCACGGCGTTTGGCAAGCGCTGATGGCCAGCGACGCGATCTACCTCGAGGTGGCCGCCGGGGTCACGGTGTTCGTTCTCGCCGGACGGTATTTCGAAGCGCGCGCGAAATCGCGGGCGGGCAGTGCCTTGCGGGCGCTCGCGGCGTTGAGCGCCAAGAACGTCGCCATCCTGTTGCCGGGCGGCGGCGAGATGGTCATCCCCGCCGATGAACTCAAAGAGCAGCAGCGCTTCATCGTCCGACCGGGGGAGACCATCGCCGCCGACGGCCTGGTGGTCGACGGGACCGCGGCGATCGACATGAGTGCGATGACTGGCGAGGCCAAACCGGTACGCGCACAACCGGGTGCAAGCGTGATCGGCGGCACGGTCGTGTGCGACGGCCGGCTCATTATCGAGGCCGCCGCGGTCGGCGCCGACACCCAGTTCGCGGGAATGGTCCGCTTGGTGGGGGAGGCGCAGGCGCAGAAAGCCGACGCGCAACGGCTGGCCGACCGCATCGCCGGGGTGTTCGTCCCCGTCGTGTTCGCCATCGCGCTGCTGACCGCCGCGGGTTGGGCGCTCAGCGGCGCCGGGCCCGACCGCGCGTTCTCCGCCGCGCTGGCGGTCCTGGTGATCGCCTGCCCGTGCGCTCTGGGGCTGGCCACGCCGACCGCCATGATGGTGGCCTCCGGTCGCGGCGCGCAGTTGGGCATCTTCCTGAAGGGCTACCGCGCGCTGGAGACGATCCGCGCCGTCGACACCGTGGTATTCGACAAGACAGGAACCCTGACCACGGGGCACCTCGCGGTGACGGCGGTCGTCGCCGCGGATGGGTGGGAGCCCGACGAAGTGCTCGGGCTGGGGGCCGCTGTCGAGGCCGCCTCCGAGCACGCCGTGGCGACGGCGATTGTGGCGGCCACCGACGTCCGCCGGCCGGTGGTCGACTTCGCCGCGATCGCGGGAAGGGGGGTCACCGGAACGGTGGGTGTGCATCGTGTTGCGGTTGGCCGCCCGTCCTGGGTGTCGCGCCGGTCACCGGTTCCCATCGCAATGGAAAGAGCTCGCCGGGATAGCGAAAGCCGCGGCGAGACAGTGGTCTTCGTCTCGGTCGACGACGTCGTCTGTGGCGCGATCGCGGTAGCCGACGCGGTCAAGGATTCCGCGGCCGACGCGGTCGAGGCGCTGTACCGGCGCGGGCTGCGGACGGTTCTGCTCACGGGCGACAACGCCGCCGCCGCGGGTGCGGTGGCGGCGCAGGTCGGCATCGAGGAGGTGATCGCCGATGTGCTCCCCGAGGGCAAGGTGGATGTCATCGAGCAGCTGCGCGACCTCGGCCGGGTCGTCGCGATGGTCGGCGACGGCATAAACGACGGGCCGGCGCTGGCGTCCGCGGACTTGGGGCTGGCCATCGGACGCGGCACCGACGTGGCCATCGGGGCCGCCGACATCATCCTGGTGCGCGACAACCTCGACATCGTGCCGCAGGCGCTCGATCTCGCCCGGGCCACGCTGCGCACCATCAGGATCAACATGGTCTGGGCCTTCGGCTACAACGTTGCGGCGATCCCGATCGCCGCGGCGGGTTTGCTCAATCCGCTCATCGCGGGTGCGGCGATGGCCTTCTCGTCGTTCTTCGTGGTGTCCAACAGCCTGCGGCTGCGCAACGTCGGTCTGCTCAGTGAGCACGGGGCGCCCGGCAACCCATCCACTGCCGTGTCGGACATGTGAAAGGCCCGCTACCATGCCGTTCCAGACCTTCGCCGTCGTCGGGCTGCACTGCCAGAGCTGCGTCAGAATCGTCAGCGACGCCCTGACCGCACTGCCGGCCGTGAGCGCGGTCGATATCGATCTGGCCCCCGAAGGCCCGTCGACCATTCGTGTCGAGGCCGTCACCCAACTCAGCGCCGAGCAGATTCAGGCGGCCCTTGTCGAAGAGGGCGACTATTCCGTCGTCGCCTAGCTCGCGATCAGCGCCGGGTACGCGACAGCTCTTTGAGCATCGCGTTGTACGCGTCGAGTTCGTCGCCATAAGCCGCATCGGCGTGGCGATCGCTGCGCGCCGCGGCGCGGCGATCCTGCTGGGCCCACTGCGTGACCAGTGCGACGACGACGATGAGGACGGGCAATTCGCTTGAGCCCCAAGCGATTGCCCCGCCCAGGTGCTGGTCACCGATGATGCTCGATAGCCACGGCAGATTGACGTACCGGTAGAAGGTGCCGCCGATCGCCGACGTCATCGTCATCGTGGCGATGCCGAAGAACGCGTGAAACGGCATCACCGCGAACAGCAGGCCCAGCCGGCCGATGAAAGGCAGCCGCCGTGGACCCGGATCGATACCGATGATGCCCCAGAAGAAGAGGTATCCGCTGATCAGGAAGTGGGCGGTCATCACCTCGTGACCCCAGTGATATCGGATCAGTGTGTCGAACAGCGGGGTGAAGTAGACGGCATACAGGGACCCGACGAACAGCACGAACGCCGTCACCGGGTGCGAGATGAATCTTGTCGCCGGTGAGTGCACCAGTCGCACCAGCCAGTCTCGCGGCCCCGGCGAATGGTTGGGACCCGCGGGCGCCAGGGCCCGCAACGCCAGGGTGACCGGTGCTCCCAGGACGAGGAACACCGGGATGAACATGTTGACGGCCATGTGCTCGACCATGTGCACGCTGAACATCGCCGAGCCGTAGGCCCTGACACCCGATCCCGTGACGAACACCAGCGCCAAACAGCCCAGCAGCCACGCGGCCGTGCGTCCCGGTGGCCAGGCGTCGCCCCGTCGTCGCAACCGGAGCACGCCGGCGACATAGAGCCCGGCCAGCGACAGCGCCCCGGTGTCGATGAACGTATCGAATCGCCAGAACGTCAACAGCCGCAACACATTCGGCGGCCGGGGGAGCTCATAGCCGAGGAAGACATCCCAAGCGGTGAACCGGTGCGCCAGCAGCGCCGGCGCCGTCTGGATCGCCATGGCCGAGATCGCCGCCAGCACAATGATCGTCGCGAGCGCACCGGCTGCCGCCGTCCGGTTGCCCCAGTGGCGCGGGCCCGTTCGCGATCGGATGAGGTCGCCAAGCCAGACCAGCGTCAGCGCGGCCGCGGCGGCCATGGCCAGCCGCCCGTAGTCGGAGCCGCTGGGTGACGTCGGGGGCAGCATCAGACACAGCAACAGCGCGCCGTAGAGCAGTGCAATGCCACCGCTGGCCAGCTCGATCACCAGCACTCGCCGCCGCAGTTGCTCGTTCGGCGGCGCCAGCGTCGCGCATACCTTCACCCCCGCGAGCACGGCGACGGCAACCGCGAAGACGATCACCGAACTGGTGGCGTAGTCGTGGTTCGGCCCCTGTCCAGCGTTGCCGTTGACCGGGACGGCGACTACGCCGATCAGCGACGGAGTCAGCAGCACGCAATGCCACACCCACCGCACGGTGAGCCGCAGTGCCAACGCGACAACACCGGAGAAGATGGTGACGGCGATCCACCCCCGCGCCATCTGCGACGCGCCGAGGGCGTCGCCGAGTGCTCCGGAGCCAACCAGCCGCCAAACAGCTAGGCCGGAGTTGTCGGCAGCCTGGATCGGGACCATCGTCGCCGCGGAGGCCAGCCACACCAGTGACACCCGTTCGGCGAAGCGGTGCAGCCGGAAGGAGCCGGCGTCGAGGGCACCCCTGTCATCGGGGGTTGCCGTCGTCACGATGTAGACGAGCGCGCCGATGACCAGCGCGCCGGACAGCGTGGCGGTGAAATAGCCCACCGCCTCCGCGACGCTGGTCAGCGCTCCCGGAAATGAGTCGCCCGTCGCGACGAAGCGCCGGTCTCCTGAGATCAGTTCGTAGCCGGCGATCGCGCCCACCGCGGCGATATAGCCGGCGAGTAACACGACTGCGCCCGTGAACCGCGTGCCTGCCTGGCTCGAGCCCATCGTTGCCGCCTTCCAACCGGGACCCAGTCTACGACGGCGGGTCGTAGCCAACTTGCAGCTACGGGAACTTTCGGTCGGCCTCGCTCGACCTATGCACACGGACCAAGGCCCCGAATGGAAAGTCGACGCCTGTGAGTGAGAGTTCCCGACGACATTGCCCGCGGACTAGGGTGCAGCCGTGATCCAGGATCTGGCCTTACGCTGGGTCGTCACCGTGCTGTTCGGGCTCAGCACCGCCGTATGGGTGTTCGTCATAGCCAGCGGTCGCCGCCACTGGACCCGCCTGGTGGGGCTGGTGCTGCACGCCGTGATGTCGGTGGCGATGATCGTGATGGCCTGGCCTTGGGGCGCGGAGCTACCGGCCACTGGGCCGATGGTGTTCTTCCTGCTCGCGGCCGTCTGGTTCGCCGTCATCACCCTGACCGGTGCGGGCACCCGGGTGATCAACGGCTATCACGGCCTCATGATGCTGGCGATGGCGTGGATGTATGTGCTGATGAACGGCCAGCTGTTGTCCCGCCAGTCCTCTGGACATCAGGGCGCCTCGATGCCGGGAATGGAGATGCCCGGCATGGACATGGCGGGCAACGGCGCGTCCGATACGCACGGCGCCACGGGCGACAACGCTTACCCCGGGTGGGTCACCGCGCTCAACTGGGTCATCGCGGTCGCGCTCGTCCTCGCGGCGGTGGTCTGGATCTACCGTTATTTCACAGGGCGCGCACGGGATTCGGCGGATAGGGCGGACCTACGCCGGAGCGCCGTCGCCCAAGCGATGATGGCCGCCGGGATGGCGATCTCGTACGGGGTGATGCTCTAGGGCTCCGTGCTTAGGCCGCCGAGCCGTCGGTCGGGTAGAGATGGCCACGGCGGCGCCCTCGGGTTGCGTTCTCGGGCAACACGATGTCGTCGGATGCCGGGTCGGCCCCAGATCGCGGCTCGGGCTTGTGTGGACGCGCCGCGCGCCAGACGAGCAGCGCCATTACGGTTCCGGCCAGCATGGGCAGGTGGCTCACGAGCCGCACGACGGTGAGCGCTCCCGGGTCGGCGCCGCCGATGAGGAAGCCTGCCAGGACGAGGCTGAACACCACCAAGGCCGCGGCCAATCCGGATACGCCTCCTGGACGCAACGCCGCGACGACCATCGCCACGCCCAGTGCTGCCCACCATGCGGCCGACACGATCAGCAGATGCCCGCTCACAGTCGCGTCGTGCCCGAGGGCGGGCGTTCCCACGTCGGCGCCCAATCCCTGCGCGACCGCCAGGCCAATCTGAATCACGCCCAGCACGCCGAGCGCCCATTGTTGCCACATCGCGGTTGTCGACGCCCGGAAGCGGCTTCGGACCGGGGTTCCGGCCCGCGACTTCGGGACGGCCGAGACTTGTGAGCGGCCGACGAGCCGGCGCAGCTGCTGGGTCTGCTCGACGGCTCGCGAATACCACTCACGGCAGCCGGTGCACGAAGCGAGGTGTTCATCGACCCGGAGGGTGGGAACGGGTTCCCGCTCCCCATCGATCCGGGCCGACAAGGCCTCGCGGGCGACGGCACAGTCCACGTATCAATAGTCGCGTATGCGTGCCGTGTTGTTCCAGCCACTTAGCGGCGGTTCCGCGCGCGTTCGAGGTCGATCGGTCCGTGGGGACTATTTTGGGACCACACGTTGTGCGGCGATGGTGAACGCCCTGCGCGTCTGCGAACGACTCGCACGGCCCTCGGGGGTATAACCTCGCACGCCCTGGAGGGCACAACTTCGTCACCGCCGACCTCATGGATGCATCGCCGCCATTTACTGGGAGTCAACTGGTTGCAGCTTCAAATCCTGTCAGCCCGGTGATGTCTCCGGACATTGTTGACAGGTGTCCAGTGGCATGGTTAACACCTTGAGCTCGCGGGGGGATCGGGGACGAGGTTGCGGATCAGTGTGCCGGAGCGGCGGCCTCGAATGGGATGTCGCGGTTGTCGGTGAGCACGCTCACAATGAGAGTGCCGGCATGTGGTTTAGACAGTCTTGTTGCAGGGTACATAAAGGGCACGCCAGTAATGCCGGCCCGGCTAAAGAAAAATGTCCCCAAACCTTCAGCCGACCGATGGTCGGCTGAAGGTTTGACTCGTAGTTGTGGAGCATTTGGGGGGCATTTTCTCTTCATCAAACACGTGACGAATCAGGGGGCGGAGTGAGTGATCTTGAAAGGACGAACGTTTTAGAATCCCGCGCGCGCGAGACCGTTTCGTTCCGGACAGCCGAGGAAAGTGTTCACCATTCTTACTTATTGACATCAGCGAAAGATACGGGGCAGATCCAGGACTTGCCCACCAGCAGTGCCGCGGTGTCGTCAGCAACGTTAGTTCGTTTCGGCGCAGGATGGTCGCAAACCGCTTCCTGGCCCGGCTTGGCGGGCACTGCCCAGTGGAAGGTCAGTGCTGCAAGGACTTTCGGGCCATGCTTCGGCGCTCGCGGGCGTCCGGGCGTGACGATTTTCACGGTGTGTCAGGCTTGCGAAACCCTATCTTCGATGATTGGCTAACTAATTATGGGGGCTAATCCGTTTGATGATGAGAACGCTAGTTTCGTTGTCTTGGTTAATGACGAGGAACAGCACAGCTTGTGGCCGGCTTTCGCGGATGTTCCGGCGGGCTGGAAGGTAGTTTACGGCGAGGCGGCGCGCGCGGAGTGCTTGGACTTTGTTGAACAAAATTGGCCCGATATACGGCCAAAGAGTTTGCGTGAGAAGTTGGAGCATAGAGCAACGCGGGGTGTTTAACACCTAAACTTGCTTTTACTTGAGGGGAGCTTTTCGACGGGGGAGATATTGCTTCCCGGTCTTTTGTTTGAGGGGGTAATTCGATGGCGGGGGTTGCTGACCGGGTCTTCCCGCTGACGCGCGGGCAGCTGGATATATGGCTTGCGCAGCAGACGGGCCACTTCGGTACGGAGTGGCAACTCGGCCTATTCGTGAGAATAGAAGGTAGCGTCCAGGCTGACTTGTTCGAACAGGCAATCCGCCAAGCGATACAAGAGGCCGAACCACTCAGGGCCGCTTTCTTCGAGGTGGATGGCCAAGTTTTCCAAAAGGCCATCGAAAACCCGGACATCAAGCTGGACGTCTATGACCTGACCGGCTCGGGTGATCCCGTGCGGGAAGCCCGTGACATAGCAACGTCGATCCAATGCACGCCAATGCCACTCAGTGGGCCGCTATTGAAGTTTGCATTATTCCAAACGCGGCCCGATGAATATTACTGGTTCACCTGCTGCCACCACATACTCATCGACGGCTCGGGCATTGCGTTGGTAGGCCTGCGTATTGCAGAGATCTACTCCGCCATGGTTTCTGGCTCGCCGATTTCTCCCGCCTTCTTCGGCTCGCTGCGTGACTTAATCGGTATCGAGTTGGAGTATGAAGCGTCCAACGACTATCTCGAGGATCAAGCTTATTGGGCAAAAAACCTTCCCGCGGAAAGCGGAACGAATTATTCGAATTATTCGTTGCCAGAAGCTGGGAGCCAGCGGGATTCGCATTGGCCCTCTGAGCCCGTTGACTTTCACCCGTCGACCATCGACCGAATCAAAGAATTAGTTAAACAGCTGGGCATCAGTCGACCATCTGTTATCACCACCGCGGCATGTGCACTCCTGGTACGCGCATACAGCGATGACGGTTCAGACGAGGTGGTGCTCGACTTCCCGGTTAGTAGACGGGTGCGCCCGGAGTCGAAAACGCTGCCCGGGATGGTCACCGGAGTTGTGCCGCTGGTATTCAAGTTATCCCCGGCGTCTACGGTTGCCGATTTTTGTCAGCATGTGGACACGCAAATGCGAGAAGCCTTGCGGCATCAGCGATTTCCAGTGCGCACTCTCGGAAGTGACGGTGGCCTTCGTGACCCGAGGCAGGTGGCAAATCGGGTAGTTGTGAATTTTGTCCTAGCCCGACTTACCTTGGACTTCGCTGGTGCTCCGGCAACGGCGACCTTCACCACTTTCGGCCCGGTAGCCCATTTTGGGCTGTTCTTTCTCGGAGTCGGCAATCAGCATCTTTTGAGCACCGTGGGCGCTGGGCAACCCTTTTCGAATTTTGATGTCGCGGATTTAGCGGAGCGGTTGGAGCGGGTGTTGGTGGCGATGGCGGCCGATCCGGGGCGGTCGTTGTCATCAATGGATGTGCTTGTCGAGCCAGAGCGGGCTCGGTTGGACGGGATCGGTAATCGGGCGATCTTGACCGCGCCGGCAAGTGTGCCGGTGTCGGTTCCGGAATTGTTTGGTGTGCACGTCGCCGATACCCCGGAGGAAATAGCCATCACCTGGCAGGACCGCTCCCTGACGTATCGAGAACTCGATGAGGCGGCCAACCGGCTGGCGCATTTGTTGGCCGGCCGTGGGGTGGGCCCCGGTGAGCGGGTGGCGCTGCTGTTGTCGCGGTCCGCCGAGGCGATCGTCGCGATGATGGCGGTGCTGAAAACCGGGGCGGCCTACCTGCCGATCGACCCGTCGTCGCCGTCGGCCCGCGTCGAATTCATGCTGGCCGACGCCGCGCCGATCGCCGCGATCACTACTGCCGGACTGGCCGAGCGGCTCGACGGGCACGGCGTCACGGTCATCGATGTCGACGATCCCCGCATTGACGTCCAACCCGGCACGGCCCTGCGGGGACCGGATCCGGCCGATATCGCGTACGTGATCTACACCTCAGGTACCACCGGCACCCCGAAAGGGGTTGCCGTCACTCATCACAACGTGACCCAGTTGTTGGGGTCGCTGGATGCCGGCCTGCCGCGCGCGGGGGTGTGGACGCAGTGTCACTCGTATGCCTTCGACGTCTCGGTGTGGGAGATCTTCGGTGCGCTGCTCGGTGGTGGGCGGCTGGTGGTGGTGCCCGAAGAGGTGGCGGGCTCACCGGCAGACTTGCACGCCGTGTTGGTTGCTGAACAGGTCAGCGTGTTGACCCAGACCCCGTCTGCGGTGGGGGTGCTCTCGCCTGAGGGGTTGGGTTCGGTGGCGTTGGTGATGGCCGGTGAGGCCTGCCCGGCCGAGGTGGTGGAGCGGTGGGCGCCGGGGCGGGTGATGGTCAACGCCTACGGCCCGACCGAGACCACGATGTGTGTGGCGGTCAGTGCGCCTTTAACAGCGGGGTCGGGGGTGCCGCCGATCGGGTCGCCGGTGTCGGGGGCGGCGTTGTTTGTGCTCGACGGGTGGTTACGGCCCGTGCCCACCGGGGTGGTCGGGGAGTTGTATGTGGCCGGTCAAGGGGTGGCCGTTGGATATGTGGGCCGGACAGGGCTGACCGGGTCGCGGTTTGTGGCCTGCCCGTTCGGGGTGCCCGGAACGCGGATGTATCGCACCGGGGATTTCGTGTGTTGGGGTGCTGATGGTCAGCTGCGTTATCTGGGGCGTGCTGATGAGCAGGTCAAGATCCGCGGCTATCGCATCGAAGTCGGCGAAGTGCAAGCCGCTCTGGCCGCGCTTGACGGGGTCGAGCAGGCGGTGGTGATCGCGCGGGAGGACCGCCCGAGCGACAAACGCCTGGTTGGTTATGTCACCGGTACAGCAGAGCCGCTCGAGATGCGCGCCGCGCTGGCCGACCGGCTGCCGGCCTACATGATTCCGGCGGCGGTAGTGGTGGTGCAAGAGCTGCCGCTCACGGTCAACGGGAAACTCGACGCCCGCGCCCTACCGGCACCCGAATACACCGGTGGCGAGTACCGCGCCCCGGACAACGCCATCGAGGAGATCCTCGCCGACATCTACGCCGAAGTCCTGGGCGCCGAGCGCGTCGGGATTGATGAGTCGTTTTTCGAGCTGGGCGGCGACAGCATCTTGTCGATGCAGGTGGTAGCCCGAGCGCGGGCCGCCGGCCTGCTGTGTCGACCGCGCGATGTCTTCGTAGAGCAAACCGTGGCCGCGCTGGCCCGAGTGGTCACTGTGGCCGACGGCGAAGTCGGTTCGGTTGACGAGGGCATCGGGCCGGTGGTGGCCACCCCGATCATGCGTTGGCTGCAAAGCGTTGCGGGCCCGGCGGAGCAGTTCAATCAGACGGTGCTGGTGCACGCGCCCGTGGGGGTCAGCGAGGCGGACGTGGTGGTAATGCTGCAGGCCTTGCTGGACCGACATGCCATGTTGCGGTTGCGCGTCGACGACGACGGCGCCGGCGGGTGGTCGCTGACGGTGCCCGACCCGGGATCCGTGGATGCCCGGGCGTGCCTGCACCCGGTGAACGCCTTGTCCGATGAGGTGCTGGTGGAGGCCCGGTCGCGGTTGAACCCGGCGGCCGGGGTGATGCTGACCGCGTTGTGGGTTGGCTCCACCGACGAGCTGGTGTTGATCATCCATCACTTGGGCGTCGACGCGGTGTCGTGGTGGATTCTGCTGGAGGATCTCAACACCGCCTGGGCCCAGCATTGTGGTGGACAGCCGGTGGTGTTGCCGGCGACCGGGACGTCGTTTGGCCGGTGGGCGTCGCTGCTGGCTGAGCACGCGCGCACCGCACCGGTGGTGGAGCAGGCGGATGCCTGGAAGCACGTGGCGGCGACCCCCGCGGCGCTGCCCGCGGTGCGTCCAGACCTGGATACGTATGCGACGGCCGACAACTTGTCGGTGTCGCTGGATGCACAGATCACCGGCATGCTGCTGGGTGAGGTGCCCGCGGCGTTCCATGCCGGGATACACGACATCTTGTTGATTGCCTTCGGGTTGGCGTGTGCGGAATTTCTGGGCAGCCGTGGCGCGCCGATCGGTATCGACGTCGAAGGTCACGGGCGGCACGAGGAGCTGGCCGCTGACGTCGACCTGTCACACACTGTGGGATGGTTCACCGCCAAGCACCCGGTGTCGCTGGTGATCGGCGGCGTCTCCTGGGCGCAGGTGGTAGCCGGCGAAGCAGCGCTGGGGCCGCTGATCAAAGACGCCAAAGAGCAACTCCGCGCCCTGCCTGACCCCCTGAGCTACGGCCTGCTGCGTTACGTCAACGGCGACGTTGACCTGGACGGCTCGGACCCGGCGGTCGGCTTCAACTATCTGGGGCGGCTGGGCGCGGCGGTCCAGGCATCTGGTGACATGTGGTGGATCGGGCCTGAGGGCATGGCAATCACGGACGCCACCGCGGCGGTGCCCATGCCGTTGGCGCACACCCTGGAGCTCAATGCCGTCATCCTCGATAGCGAAACCGGCCCGGAGCTGCATGCCAACTGGACTTGGGCGCCCTCGGCGCTGGACCACGCGGCGGTCACCCGGCTTAGCCAGTTGTGGTTTGACGCCCTGGCCGGTATCGGCGCGCACGTGCGCCGCGGCGGGGGCGGGCTGACGCCTTCCGATATCGCGCCTGCCCGGCTGAGCCAGCACGAAATCGATGAGCTGCAGCGGCAACACGAGATCGCCGATATTTTGCCGTTGACCCCGCTACAGCAGGGGCTGCTATTCCATGCCCGGGCCGCGCACGGTGACGACGATATGTATGCGGTGCAGCTTGACTTCACCATGACCGGCCCGCTTGATCCGCACCGTCTGCGCGATGCGGTGCAGACGGTGATCACCCGGCATCCGCACCTGGTGGCCCGATTCTGCGAACAGTTCGACGAGCCGGTGCAGATCATCCCGGCTGATCCCGCGGTGGAGTGGCGCTATCTCGAGCTCCGCGCCGATGACCTCGATGGCGATGAACAGATTCAGCGCCTGTGCGCCGCCGAGCGCGCCGCGGTGTGCGATTTCGCCGGCCAGTCGGCCTTCCGGGCACTGCTCATCCATACGGCAGAGCAACGGCACCGGTTCGTGCTGACCAATCACCACATCGTGCTCGATGGCTGGTCGCTGCCGATCCTGCTGCGGGAAATCTTCACCAGTTATTACGGGCAGCGGCTGCCCGCCGCCGCTCCCTATCGCAGCTTCATTACCTGGCTGGCCGAACGTGACCTTGATGCCGCCCGCGCGGCCTGGGGCGAAGTGCTGGACGGCTTTGAGAACCCCACCCTCGTCGGCCTGGAGGATCGGTTAGGGCAAGGCCGCCGCGGCTTCCACTCGGTTCGGGTGCCGGAGCAGACCACACGGGCCCTCAGTGAGGTGGCGCGCGTGTGTCAGACCACCATCAGCACCGTGCTGCAGGGCGCCTATGCGCTGCTACTGATCTCCCTGACCGGTCGCCATGATGTCTCCTTCGGCACCGCGCGGTCTCGGGCAGGCGATCTGGAAGTGGCCGGCGCGGAATCGATGGTCGGGCTGCTGATCAACACGGTGCCGGTGCGGGCGACCATCACGACGGAAACCACCACCTCGGACCTGCTGCGCCAGCTGCAAAATGACCACAACGACACAATCGAGCACCAGCACCTAGCGCTCAGCGAAATTCACCGGATCACCGGCCACGAAAGATTATTCGACACCGCTTTCGTCTACGAGAACTACCCGGTTGACACCGCCGCGTTGGCGAGCGTCAACGAGTTGGGCATCACTGACATCGTCAACCGCGAATACAACCATTTCCCGCTGACGGTGGAAGCGCTGCCGGGGCGCGAACTCGACCTTCGCGTCGAATTCGATACGGACATATTCGACACGGCGGACATCCAAAAACTGATCGAGCGGTTGCGACGGGTATTGGTGGCGATGATCGCCGATCCGGCACGGCGGCTGTCGACGGTGGATCTGCTGGATGCCGGTGAGCGTGATCTGGTGCTGTCGAAGTGGTCCGGTGCCGGCGTGGCGGCGCCGGTGGGGCTGGCACCGCAGTTGTTGGCTCCGGCGGCGGCGGCCGCCCCGGACGCGGTGGCGCTGGCCGACGGTGACCGGGAGTTGTCGTATCGCGAGCTTGACGAGTGGTCGACGCGGTTGGCGCGGGTGCTCATCGACGCCGGTGCGGGTCCGGAACGCGCGGTTGGCGTGGCGATGGATCGCTGTGCGGAGTTGGTGGTCGCGTGGTGGGCGGTGGCCAAGGCCGGTGGCGTTTATGTACCAGTGGATCCAGCCCAGCCCGTCGACCGGATCGCCACGGTGTTGGATGCCGTTGCGGCCGTGTGCGTATTAACTTGCGGCAGCGATACTTTGGCTGCAGCCGGGTCTCGCCCGGTGCTGCGCATCGACGGTCTCGACGTGTCCGGGCGGTCCGCGGAGGCGATTACCGACGCCGATCGTCTGGCCGCGCTCGACGTGAACGACACCGCGTATGTGATCTTCACGTCCGGGTCCACCGGTGCGCCCAAGGGGGTGGCGGTGAGCCACGCCGGTCTGCTGGGGATGGCGATCGGGCAACGCGAGTTTTTCGGCGTGGGCGCGGACGCGCGGGTGCTGATGGTCGCCTCGCCGACGTTTGATGCGTCGCTCTTCGAGGTGATCTGGGCGGCGGTGTCGGAGGGGACGCTAGTGGTGGCGCCGCCGACGGTATACGCCGCGGAGGCGTTGACCGCGTTGGCGCAAGCCCAGCGGGTCAGCGTCGCGGTGTTGACCCCGACGGTGCTGTCGTCGCTGGAGCACGACCAGCTGGGCGGTCTCGGCACCGTCGTCACCGTGGGGGAGGCCTGCCCGCCGGAGCTGGTGGCAGCCTGGGCGCCTGGCCGGCGGATGTTCAACGCATACGGCCCAAGCGAGACGACTATTTGGGTCACCTGCACCGCGCCGCTGTCCGCGGGGCAGCCGGTCCCCATCGGCGCCCCGATCCCGGGGGTGTGCGCATTGGTGCTGGACGCCTGGCTGAAGCCGACTCCGATCGGGGTCGTGGGCGAGCTCTATCTGGCCGGGCCCGCGCTGGCACACGGCTATGTGGGTCGCGTCGCGTTGACCGCGGAACGGTTCGTGGCCAACCCCTTTGGCGACGTCGGGACGCGGATGTACCGCACCGGAGACCTGGTGCGCTGGACCCCCGCCGGCGCGCTCGATTATCTGGGCCGCGCCGACAATCAGATCAAACTGCGCGGGCAGCGCATCGAACTGGGCGAAATCGAAAGCACCCTGCTGGCCTGCCCACAGGTCCTCCAGGCCGTCGCCACCGTGCACCACAACGCCACCGGTGGGGCCCACCTCATCGGCTACATCACCCTGAATCACGACGAAACCCCTGACCACGACGCCGAAATCGTCGAAGAGTGGCAACACATTTACGACGACCTCTACGGCGGCGAGGGTGCGCCGGAGTTCGGCATGGATTTCCGGGGCTGGAACAGCAGCTATACCGGTGATCCGATTCCGCTTGAGGAGATGGCGGAGTGGCGTGCGGCCACGATAGATCGGATCATGGCCCTGCGGCCAAGGCGAGTGCTGGAAATCGGTGCGGGCTCCGGGTTGGTGTTGTCACAGGTCGCCCCGCAGTGCGAACACTATGTCGCTACCGATATGTCGGCCGTGGCGATCGAAAACCTCCGCAGCTCGCTGGAGCGGCTACAGCTCCCGTGGCGTGATCGGGTCGAACTGCTGGTCCGGCCGGCTCACGTCACCGAGGGATTGCCGCAGAGCTACTTCGACACTGTCATCGTGAACTCGGTCGTCCAGTACTTCCCGAACGCGGGATATCTGGCCGACCTCATCGACAGCGCCATGGAGCTGCTCGCCCCCGCTGGCTCACTGTTCCTTGGCGACATCCGTAACCACAGCCTGCAGGGCGCGTTCCAAACCGGAATCGCTATCGCCCGCACTCCCGACGCCGACAGCGCCGAGATCCGTCAAAGGGTTCATCACGCTATGCTCGGCGAGCCCGAATTGCTTTTGGCTCCAGAGTTTTTCACCACCTGGGCTGCCGACCAGTTGTCGGTGGCCGGACTCGACATCCGAGTCAAACGCGGATTGGGCGACAACGAACTGAGCCGGTATCGGTACGACGTCGTCGTCCACAAATCTCCCGCGCCGGTACGCTCGCTGGCCGACGCACCCACCTGGGCGTGGGCTCAATGCACAAGCCTGCGCGGTTTGCATAACCGGTTGAACTCTCAACGTCCCGCGGTAGTCCGCATCACCGACATTCCCCGCGCCGGCGTGGTCAGCGACGTTCACATCGAACACGCGCTCGCCGACGGTCTACCCCTTGCCGATGCACTTGCCCAAGCCAACGCGACCCCGGACGTCGCTACGCCCGAAGAGTTGCACCGCCTCGGTGAAACCACCGGATACTACGTCGCCGTCACCTGGGGCGCCCAGCCCGGCACCCTGGATGCCGTCTTCCTCGCCCCTACCAACTCCGGCGTCCAGCACGCCCCACCGGTGGCCGACCTGTACCTGCCGCCTGTCGTGGCGCACCGGCGAGCCGCCTACGCCAACGACCCCCGTACCAACACCAAGATCAGCGCGGTGCGCCAGCGATTGAGCGACTGGTTGCCCGACTATATGGTGCCGTCGCACATCATGGTGCTCGACGAGTTCCCATTGACCTCCTCGGGCAAGCTCGACCGCAGGGCCTTGCCGGCGCCCGAGTACCACGATGCCGATAGTTACCGCGCCCCGGCCGGCGCCGTCGAGGAAATCCTGGCCGGCATCTACGCGCAGGTGCTGGGGCTGGAACGGGTCGGGGTCGACGACTCGTTCTTCGACCTCGGTGGGGACTCGCTGTCGGCGATGCGGCTGATGTCCGCGATCAATGCCAGCCTGGACACCGACCTTTCGGTCCGCATCGTGTTCGACGCGCCTACGGTCGCCCAGTTGGCGCCCCGTATCGGTGGAGATGCGGCGCGGCTAGAGCCGTTGACGGCCGGTGATCGGCCCGCGATGCTTCCGTTGTCGTTTGCCCAGAGTCGGTTGTGGTTTATCGACCAACTGCAGGGGCCCTCGCCGATCTACAACATTGCCGTGTCATTGCAGCTGCGAGGGCGGCTTGATCCCGACGCGTTGGCGCTGGCGCTAAGGGATGTGGTGGGCCGTCACGAAAGCCTGCGCACGGTATTTGCCTCATCTGAGGGCATACCGCAACAGATAGTTGTACCGGCCGAGCAGGCCGAGTTTGCTTACCATGTCGTCGATGCCAGCCGATGGTCGGAAAGTCAGCTAGCCGAGGCCATCGAGGCCGCGGCGGGCTACGCATTCGACCTGGCAATCGAGAGCCCTTTACACGCAAGCCTTTTCACCGTCACTGAGGACGAACACATCCTGGTGGCCGTGGTGCACCACATCGCTGCCGACGGCTCGTCGATCACCCCATTTGCGCGTGATCTAGGCGCGGCCTATGCCAGCCGGTGCGCCGGTGAAGCTCCCGGTTGGGCCGAATTGCCCGTGCAGTACGCCGATTACGCCCTGTGGCAGCGCGCGCAACTGGGCGATGCCGGCGACAGCGACAGCGCGATCGGCGCACAACTGGCCTTCTGGGAGAAGGCCCTGAGCGGGATGCCCGAACGCCTGCAGCTTCCCACCGATCGGCCCTACCCGCCGGTCGCAGATCACCATGGCGCCCGGGTGGCCGTGGATTGGCCGGCGGAGCTGCAGCAACAGATTGCGCGGGTTGCCCGCGCGCACAACGCGACCGGCTTCATGGTGGTTCAGGCTGCGTTGGCGGCGCTGCTCTCTAAGATCAGCGCGAGTACCGATGTGGCAGTAGGGTTCCCGATCGCCGGGCGGCGTGACGCCGTGCTGGATGACCTGGTGGGCTTTTTCGTCAACACATTGGTGCTGCGTGTCGACCTGGCCGGAAATCCCACCTTTGTCGAGCTGCTGGCGCAGGTACGTCGGCGCAGTCTCGCCGCGTTCGAGCACCAGGATGTGCCCTTCGAGTTGCTGGTGGAGCGACTCAACCCCGCCCGGAGCTTGACCCATCATCCGCTGATCCAGGTGCTGTTGGGCTGGGAGAACTTCCCCGGGCACGAGGCTAACCCCGCTGCCGCCTTGGCCCTGGGTGATCTCCATGTCACGCCAATGCCGGTCGACACCCACACTGCCCGCATGGATTTGACTTTCTCGCTGGCCGAACGCTGGACCGAGGACGGTCAGCACGCCGGGATTGGCGTGATGGCCGAATTCCGCACCGACGTTTTCGACGCGGGGAGCATCGAAGCGATGATCGACCGGTTGCGGCGGGTGTTGATGGCCGTCACGGCCGATCCCCAGCAGCGATTGTCATCGGTGGATCTGCTGCATTCCGTTGAGCACGCCCGGCTACAGAGGTGGGGCAACAGTGAGGTGCTGACCCAGCCCGCCAAGCCGGTGTCGGTTCCGGGGTTGTTCGCCGCGCAGGCGGCCCGCACCCCGGAGGCGGTGGCGCTGGTCTGCGAGGGCCGGTCGATGACGTACCGGGAGCTGGACGAGGCGGCGAACCGGTTAGCGCACTTGCTGTCCGGCCGCGGCGCTGGCCCGGGTTCGATTGTGGCCCTGATGTTTCCGCGTTCCGCCGAGGCGATCGTGTCGATCTTGGCGGTGCTCAAGTCCGGGGCGGCCTATCTGCCGATCGACCAGGCGCTGCCGGCGGCCCGGATCGAGTTCATGCTCGCCGACGCCGCCCCGATCGCCGCGGTGACCACCAGCGCGCTGGCTGACCGCCTGAACGAGTTCGGCGTGTCGGTCATCGACGTCGACGACCCCGCTGTGCATACCCAACCGAGCACAGCGCCAGCGGCGCCCGCGCCCGATGACCTTGCCCACATCATCTACACCTCGGGCACCACTGGCGTGCCCAAAGGCGTTGCGGTGACTCACTATAACGTCGCTCAGCTTTTCGATTCGCTGGAGATCGGCGTGGAGTTGGCGCCGGAGCAGGTATGGACGCAGTTCCATTCCTATTCCTTCGACTTCTCTGTGTGGGAGATCTGGGGTGCGCTGCTGCACGGCGGGCGGCTGGTGTTGGTGCCCGATTCGGTGGCCCGCTTACCGGAAGAATTCCACGCCTTGCTGGTCAGCGAGCAGGTAACAGTATTGACCCAGACTCCTTCGGCGGTGGGGATGCTCTCGACCGAGGGCCTAGAGTCGGCCGCGTTGGTGATCGGCGCGGAGCCCTGCCCACCCGAATTGGTGGATCGCTGGGCACCCGGGCGGGTCATGGTCAACGTCTACGGTCCGACCGAAACCACGATGTGGGCATCCAAGAGCGCGCCGCTGCGCGCGGGCTCAGGCTTCCCGCCGATCGGCTCGCCGGTGTCGCGGGCTGCGTTCTTTGTGCTGGATGGCTCACTGCGGCCGGTGCCCCTTGGTGTGGTCGGCGAGTTGTATCTGGCCGGTGACGGGGTTGGGTGCGGGTATTGGCGTCGGTCTGACCTGACCGCGTCGCGGTTTGTGGCGTGTCCGTTCGGCGCGCCGGGAACACGCATGTATCGCACCGGGGACCTGGTGTGCTGGGGTCCCGACGGGCAGCTGCGCTATCTGGGCCGCGCCGACGAGCAGGTCAAAATCCGCGGCTACCGCATCGAACTCGGCGAAATCCAAGCCGCCCTGTCCGCGCTCGATGGGGTGGAGCAGGCGGTGGTGATCGCGCGCGAGGACCGCTCCGACGATAGACGTCTGGTCGGTTATGTCACCGGGACGGCCGACCCGATCAAGGCGCGTGCTGCGCTGGCCGAGGGGCTGCCTGCGTATATGGTCCCGGCGGCGATCGTCGCGCTGCCCGCTTTGCCGGTGACGGTCAACGGCAAACTCGACACCCGCGCCCTACCGGCACCGGACTACGCCGCCGGTGATTATCGGGCCCCGGCCAGCCCGACCGAGGAGATCCTGGCCGGCATCTACGCCGAGGTGCTGGGTGTGGAGCGGGTCGGCGTCGACAACTCGTTCTTCGACCTCGGTGGCGACTCACTGTCGACGATGCGCCTGATCGCGGCGACCAATGCCGCACTGGACGTTGATCTTCCGGTTCGCGCCGTGTTCGAGGCGCCCACGGTCGCGCAGTTAGCGCTTCGCGTCGGGGAGGGCACGGGTCGGCTGGAGCCGTTGGTGGCGGGTGAGCGGCCGGCGGTGGTTCCGTTGTCGTTCGCACAGAGCCGGTTGTGGTTCATCGACCAGTTGCAGGGGCCCTCACCGGTCTACAACATGGCGACGGCATTGCGGCTGCGTGGGCGGCTTGATGCCGAGGCGCTCGGCGCGGCGCTGTCCGATGTGGTGGCCCGACACGAGAGCCTGCGCACGCTGTTCCCCGCTCACGCGGGGACACCCCAGCAGGTCGTGGTGCCCGTCGAGCGGGCCGACTTCGGTTGGGACGTCGTCGATGCCACCGGATGGTCAACAGACCAGCTGCATGAGGCCATTCGCACGGCGACCCGCCACACGTTCGATTTGGGCACTGAAATCCCGTTGCGCACAAACCTTTTCGAAGTCGCCGCCGACGAACACGTCCTGGTGATCGTCGTGCACCACATCGCCGCCGACGGCTTGTCGTTAATGCCATTCGCCGCCGATATGGGTGTGGCTTATGCCAGCCGCTGTGCCGGGGAAGCGCCGAGTTGGGCCGAGTTGGCGGTCCAGTACGTCGATTACACGTTGTGGCAGCGCGCGCAGTTCGGTGATCTCGACGATAGCGGTAGCCGTATCGCCGCACAGCTGGCCTATTGGGAGGATGCCCTGGCCGGGATGCCCGAGCGGCTGCAGCTTCCCACCGATCGGCCTTACCCGCGGGCTGCCGATCTTCGCGGCGCCAGTGTCGAGGTGGACTGGCCGGCCGAGTTGCAGCAGCGGGTTGCGTCGCTAGCTCGTGAGCACAATGCGACCAGCTTCATGGTGGTACAGGCCGCTCTGGCGGTGCTGTTGTCGAAGATCAGCGCGAGTTCTGATGTGGCCGTAGGGTTCCCGATCGCAGGACGGCGCGATCCCGCGCTGGACGAACTGGTCGGGTTCTTCGTCAACACCTTGGTGCTGCGGGTCGACGTGGCCGGTGATCCCAGCTTCACGGAACTGCTGGGCCGAGTCCAGGCGCGCAGTTTGGAGGCTTTCGAGCATCAAGATGTTCCCTTCGAGCTGTTGGTGGAGCGGCTCAACCCCAGCCGCAGCATGACCCATCACCCCCTGGTGCAAGTCATGTTGGCCTGGCAGAACTTCGCCGGGCACGACGATCCAGCCGCCGGCTTGGCGTTGGAGGGCCTCCAGGTCACGTCCGTGCCGGTCGAAAGCGAATCGGCCCGCATGGATTTGGTGTTCTCGCTGGCCGAACGCTGGAGCGAGACCAATGAGCCCGCCGGTATCGGCGGAAGGGTGGAATTCCGAACCGATGTATTCGATGCCGGAAGCATCGAGACATTGATCGAGCGGTTGCAGCGGGTGTTGGTGGCGTTGACCGCCGACCCCACCCGATCCTTGTCGTCGGTGGATCTGCTGGACGAGGCTGAACATGCCCGTCTGGATGAGATGGGAAATCGGGCGGCATTGGCAAAGCCGGTGACTGGGCGGGCGAGCGAGCCGGTGTCGGTTCCGGTGTTGTACGCCGAGCAGGTGGCCCGGGTCCCGGAGGCGGTAGCCCTCACGTGCGGGGACCTGTCCGTGACGTACCGGGAACTCGACGAGGTTTCCAACCGGTTGGCGCATTTGTTGATCAGCCGCGGGGCGGGCCCGGGTTTGTCGGTGGCCCTGATGTTTTCGCGATCTGCTGAGTCAGTCGCGGCGATCCTGGCGGTACTTAAGACAGGGGCGGCGTATCTGCCGATCGACCCGGCGCTGCCGGCGGCCAGGCTCGGATTCTTGCTTGCCGATGCCGGACCGGTGGCGGTGCTCACCACCGCGAGCCTGGCCAACCGGCTCGACGAGTTCGACGTGGTGGTCGTCGATGTCGAGGACCCCGCTGTGCACACCCACCCCAGCACGGCCTTGCCGGTGCCGGGCCCCGACGATATCGCTTACCTGATCTACACCTCGGGCACCACCGGCGTGCCGAAAGGCGTGGCGGTCACCCATCAAAACGTCACTCAGTTGCTGGCGTCGCTGGACGCCGGGCTGCCAGCGGCGGGGGTTTGGACGCAGAGTCACTCCCTGGCCTTCGACGTGTCGGTGTGGGAGATCTTCGGTGCGCTTTTGCGCGGCGGGCGGCTGGTGGTCGTGCCCGACGCCGTGACCCGCTCCCCGGAAGACTTCCACGCCCTACTGGTCAACGAAAGCGTCACTGTCCTCACCCAAACCCCGTCCGCGGTAGGAGTGCTCTCATCCGAGGGGTTGGAGTCGGTGGCGGTGGTGATGGCCGGTGAGGCCTGCCCGGTCGAGGTAGTGGACCACTGGGCGCCGGGACGGGTGATGGTCAACGCCTACGGCCCAACCGAGACGACGATGTGCGTGGCGATAAGTGCGCCGCTCGCTGCCGGCGCGGGTGTGGTGCCAATCGGTTCGCCGGTGCCGGGCGCGGCCTTGTTTGTGTTGGACGACTCGCTGCGTCCAGTGCCGGCCGGAGTGGTCGGTGAGCTGTACGTGGCCGGCGCCGGGGTGGCCGGCGGATATTTGGGCCGGGCCGGGTTGACCGCGTCGCGGTTTGTGGCCTGCCCATTTGGCGGGCCCGGAACACGCATGTATCGCACCGGAGATCTGGTGCGGTGGGGCGCTGATGGGCAGCTGCAGTGCCTCGGGCGTGCCGATGAGCAGGTCAAGGTCCGCGGGTATCGCATCGAAGTCGGCGAAGTGCAAGCCGCCCTGGCCGCAATCGATGGGGTCGAGCAGGCGGTGGTGATCGCTCGTGAAGACCGCCCCGGCGACAATCGTCTGGTCGGATATGTCACCGGGACCGCCGAGGCGGCCGAGGCGCGCGCCGTGCTGGGCGAGCGGTTGCCGGCGTACATGGTGCCGGCTGCGGTGGTGGCGTTGGACGCGCTGCCGTTGACGGTCAACGGCAAGCTCGACACCCGCGCCCTGCCGGCACCCGAATACACCGCTGGTGAGTATCGGGCCCCGGGCAATGCGGTTGAAGAAATACTCGCCGGTATCTACGCCGAAGTCCTCGGCGTCGATCGTATCGGGGTTGACGACTCCTTCTTCGACCTTGGCGGGGACAGCATTTCGGCGATGCGCCTGATTGCGGCCATCAACACCAACCTGGACGCCGCGCTGGTGGTGCGCATCGTGTTCGAGGCACCCACGGTTGCCCAGTTGGCGACGAGGATCGGTGAGGGCGCGAGTTGGCTTGAGCCGTTGGTGGCGGGCGAGCGGCCGTCGGTGATTCCGTTGTCGTTCGCGCAGAGCCGGTTGTGGTTCCTGGGTCAATTGCACGGTCCCTCATCGGTTTACAACATCACGGTGGCGTTGCGGCTGGACGGGCACCTCGATGCCAACGCGTTGGGTGCTGCACTGGCCGATGTCGTGGCCCGTCACGAGAGCCTGCGCACAGTGTTTGTCGCGCCCGACGGGATACCTCGGCAGCTGGTATTGCCCGCCGATCGGGTCGAGATGGATTGGCAGTTCTTCGACGCCAGCGCCTGGCCGGCGGCGCGGCTGAATGAAGCCATCGACGCCGCGGCGCGCTACGCGTTTGACCTAACCAGCGAGATCCCGTTGCGGGCAAGCCTTTTCCGCGTCGCCGAGACCGAGCACGTGTTGGTGGCCGCGGTGCACCATATCGCTGCTGACGGCTGGTCGATCACCCCGCTGGCGCGCGATCTGGGCGCGGCGTATGTAAGCCGCTGTGCGGGGCAAGCTCCCGCGTGGGTCGATTTGCCGGTGCAGTATGTCGATTACACGCTGTGGCAGCGTGCGCAGTTCGGTGAACTCGACGACACCGAGAGCCCGATCGCCGCCCAGCTGGCCTACTGGCAGCAAGCATTGGCCGGTATGCCCGAGCGGCTGCAGCTTCCTACCGATCGACCCTACCCGCTGGTCGCCGATCAGCGCGGTGCCACCGTGGAGGTGGACTGGCCGGCCGATTTGCAGCAGCGGGTTGCGTCGATGGCTCGTGAGCACAATGCGACCGGCTTCATGGTGACGCAGGCCGCCCTCGCGGTGCTGCTATCCAAGATCAGCGCCAGTTCTGATGTGGCGGTCGGGTTCCCGATCGCCGGGCGTCGTGACCCCGCGCTCGATGATCTGGTCGGGTTCTTCGTCAACACCTTGGTGCTACGGGTCGAGCTCGACGGTGATCCCAGCTTCGCGGAATTATTGGCTCAGGTGCGACAGCGCAGCCTGGCGGCCTACGAGCATCAAGACGTGCCCTTTGAGGTGCTGGTTGAGCGGCTCAACCCCGCTCGATCGCTGACCCATCATCCGGTGGTGCAGGTGATGCTGGCCTGGCAGAACCTCCCCGGACACACTGGCGGCACCGCCGCAGGGCTGGCCTTGGGTGATGTTCAGGTCACGCCGATGCCGGTGGACGCCAAGACCGCCCGGATGGACCTGACATTTTCGCTGGCTGAACGCTGGGATGAGGCCGGTGCGCCCGCCGGGATCGGCGGGACGGTGGAGTTCCGCACCGATGTGTTTGACGCGCACAGCATTCAGGTGCTCGTTGACCGGCTACAGCGGGTGTTGATGGCGATGACGGCGGATCCCGCACGGATGTTGTCGTCGGTGGATCTGCTCGACGAGGCTGAGCACGCCCAGCTGGCTGAGCTCGGTAACCGGGCGGTGTTGACCGCGCCGGCGACCGCGCCGGTGTCGATTCCGGTGTTGTTCGCCGAGCAGGTGGCCCGCACCGCGGACGCCGTGGCGCTGGTATGCAACGGCCGGTCACTGACATACCGGGAGCTGGATGAGGCTTCGAACCGGCTGGCACGGCTTTTGGCCGGCCGCGGGGCGGGCCCGGGACAGTCTGTGGCGCTGCTGTTTTCGCGTTCGGCCGAGGCGATCGTGTCGATTTTGGCGGTGCTCAAGACCGGCGCCGCCTATCTCCCTGTCGACCCGGCGCTACCGGAGGCCCGGATCGGGTTCGTGCTTGGCGACGCCGCCCCGGTCGTCGCGATCACCACCGCCGAGTTGGCCGACCGACTCGACGGGTATCAGGTGGCCATCATCGATGTGGATGACCCCGCTGTGAACGCCGAGTCGGACGCCTCCTTGCCGGCGCCCGCGGCGGACGACATTGCGTACTTCATCTACACCTCGGGTACCACGGGTGTGCCCAAAGGTGTTGCGGTCACTCATCACAACGTGACTCAGCTGCTGGCATCAATCCCCGGCGGCCTGTCGTCCGCCGGGGTGTGGTCGCAGTGGCATTCGTTGGCTTTCGACGTCTCGGTGTGGGAGATCTTCGGCGCGCTGTTGCATGGCGGGCGGTTGGTGGTGGTGCCCGAGGATGTCGCGCGCTCGCCGGAAGACTTGCACGCCTTGTTGGTCGCTGAGCAGGTCAGCGTGTTGAGCCAAACTCCTTCTGCGGCGGGGACGTTGACGTTGTCGTTGGACGGGTTGGACGGGTTGGACGGGACGGCGTTGGTAGTGGCCGGTGAGGCCTGCCCGACCGAGCTGGTGGACCGTTGGGCGCCCGGGCGGGTGATGATCAACGCCTATGGCCCGACCGAGGCCACGGTGTATGCGGCGATCAGTGCGCCGCTAACGGCGGGCTCGGGGGTGGCGCCCATTGGCTCGCCGGTTCCCGATGCCGCCTTGTTTGTGCTCGATAAGTTTTTGCGCCCGGTGCCCGCCGGTGTGGTCGGTGAGTTGTATGTGGCCGGCGCCGGCGTGGCAGGCGGATATTGGCAGCGGGCGGGATTGACCGCGTCGCGGTTTGTCGCGTGTCCGTTCGGGCAGCCGGGAGACCGGATGTATCGCACCGGGGACCTGGTGTGCTGGGGTGCCGACGGGCAACTGCAATACCTGGGCCGCGCCGATCAGCAGGTCAAGATTCGCGGGTACCGCATCGAACTCGGCGAAGTCCAAGCCGCACTGTCCGCGCTCGATGGGGTCGAGCAGGCGGTGGTGATCGCCCGCGAGGACCGTCCCGCCGCCTTGCGCCTGGTCGGTTACGTCACCGGGACTGTCGATCCCGCCGGGGTCCGTGCCACATTGGCCGAGCGGCTGCCGTCATACATGGTTCCGAGCGCGGTGGTGGCGATTGAGACGCTGCCACTGACTCCCAACGGCAAACTCGACACCCGCGCCCTGCCCGCACCGGAGTATCGAGACGTCGACCGGTATCGCGCCCCGGGCAACGCGGTGGAGGAGACCTTGGCGGGCATCTACGCCCAGGTACTCGGGCTGGAGCGGGTCGGTGTCGACGACTCCTTCTTCGATTTGGGTGGCGACAGCATTTCGTCGATGCAGGTGGTGACGCGCGCTCGTGCAGCCGGCCTGGCCTGCAAGACACGCGACATCTTCGTCGAGCAGACCGTGGCCAGGCTGGCCCGGGTCGCCGGGGTGGCCGGCGGCGAAGCCGGCGTGATCGACGAGGGCGTCGGGCCCGTGGTGGCCACCCCGATCATGCGGTGGTTGCACAGCGTTGATGGCCCGGTCGACCAGTTCAACCAGACGGTGTTGGTGCAGGCTCCCGCGGGAGTCACCGAGGCCGACGTGTCGATTGTGTTGCAGGCCTTGCTGGATCGCCACGACATATTGCGGCTGCGCGTCGACGACGACGGGGCGGGGAGTTGGTCGCTGACCGTGCCGGAGGCGGGCTCGATGGACGCCGGTGCATGCGTGCAATCGGTGGACGTGTTGTCCGATGAGGCGCTGGTGGCGGCGCGGTCGCGGTTGAACCCGGCCGACGGGGTGATACTCAGCGCATTGTGGGTTACCTCGACCAGTCAGCTGGCGGTGATCATCCACCATCTGGCCGTCGACGGGGTGTCGTGGCGAATCCTGTTGGAGGACTTGAACATTGCGTGGACCCAGTACCGGCTGGGGCAGCCGGTGGCGTTGCCGCCGGGCGGGACGTCATTTGTCCGGTGGTCGTCGCTGCTGACTGAATACGCCCGACGCCTCGATGTCGTAAGCCAGGCGGACACCTGGAAGGAAGTGGCGGCGACTCCTGCCGCGCTGCCCGCAGTGCAGCCTGCAGTCGATACCTTTGCCGCTGCGGGGCATCTATCGGTGGAGCTGGATGTCGAGACGACTCGGATGCTGTTGGCTGAGGTGCCGGCGGCGTTCCATGCCGGAATACAGGACGTCCTGTTGATCGCGTTCGCCGTGGCGGCAACGGAATTCGTGGGCACCGGCGGCGCGCCGATCGCCATCGACGTCGAGGGCCACGGACGGCACGAGGACATCGCCGCCGATGTCGACCTGTCCCGCACGGTGGGGTGGTTTACCACCAAATACCCGGTGGCGTTGGCAGTAGCCGGGTTGAACTGGTCGCAGGTACAGACCGGTGAGGCCGCGCTGGGCGCCGTGATTAAACGCGCCAAAGAGCAGCTTCGCGCGCTGCCTGCCCCACTGACCTACGGGTTGCTGCGCTACCTCAACAGTGATGTTGACCTGGAAGGAGCTGACCCGCCGATCGGGTTCAACTACCTGGGGCGCCAGGGCGGCGGGGCCGAGCTCTCCGATGAGCTGTGGCGGGTCGGCCAGCAAGGTGTGTCAGTCACCGGCGCGGCCGCGGCGATACCCATGCCACTGATGCACACCGTCGAGCTCAACGCTGTCACCCTCGACGCCGAGGCCGGCCCGCAGCTGCACGCCAACTGGACATGGGCGCCATCGGCGCTCGATCACGGGCAAGTCACCCGACTGAGCCGGTTGTGGTTCGAGGTCCTGGCTGGGATTTGTGCCCACGTGCGATCCGGCGGAGGCGGGTTGACGCCGTCGGACATTGCGCCGGCCCGCCTGGGCCAACAGCAGATCGACCAACTGCAGCAGCAATACCGCATCGCCGACGTGCTACCGCTGACCTCGGTGCAGCAGGGACTGCTCTTCCACGCCAACGCTTCCCAGGCCAACGCTTCCCAGGCCAACGACGATTTGTATGCGGGGCAGCTGGATATCAGCATCGCCGGGCCGCTCGACGAACATCGCCTGCGCGAAGCGGTGCGCACCATGGTCAGCCGGCATCCAAATCTGGTCGCCCGATTCTGCCGACAGTTCGACGAACCGGTGCAGGTCATACCGGCTGCTCCCGAGGTGGCGTGGCGCTTCGTTGATTTGGGTGCCGAAGACACCGACGCGCCTGAGCAGATTCAGGGACTTTGTGCCGCCGAGCGCACCGCGGTCTGCGACCTGGTCGACCAGCCGGCCTTCCGGGTCGCGCTGATCCGCATCGCAGCAGAGCGGCATCGGTTGGTGCTGACGAATCACCACATCGTGCTGGATGGCTGGTCGATGCCGATCCTGCTGGGGGAGATATTCGCCAGCTACTACGGGCACGGACTGCCCGCGGCGGCGCCCTACCGCAATTTCGTTGCCTGGCTGGCCGCGCGGGATCGGGATGCGGCCCGCAACGCATGGGGCGAGGTATTCGCCGGGTTTGACGCCCCGACGTTGGTCAGTCCCGAGGATCGGCTCAAGCCGGGGCAACAAAGCGTCAAAGCGTTCCGGCTGCCTGCCGAGATGACCCGGGCCGTCAGCGAGCTGGCCCGCTCACGCCATACCACCGTCAACACCGTGCTGCAGGGCGCTTTCGCGCAACTGTTGTGCGGGCTGACCGGCCAGCACGATGTCGTCTTCGGCACCACCGTCTCGGGCAGGCCGCCCGAAGTGGTCGGCGCGGAATCGATGGTGGGCTTGTTGATCAACACCGTGCCGGTGCGGGCGAACATCACGGCGGCAACCACCACCGTCGACCTGCTTGATCAACTGCAAGGTGCTTACAACAACACCCTGGAGCACCAGCACTTGGCGCTCAGCGAGATCCACCGCGTCGCCGGTCAGGACAAGCTGTTCGACACGCTCTTCGCCTTCGAGAACTACCCGATCGACAGCAGCGCATTGGTGGGCGATCACGAGTTGGCCATCACGGATGTCACCACCCGGGAATCTACCCACTACCCGTTGACCCTGCAAGCCCAGCCGGGCCACGAACTGGCGCTTCGCGTCGAATACGACACCGACGTCTTCGACGCGCAAAGCATCGAAACGTTGATCGATCGGTTGCAGCGGGTGTTGGTGGCCATGACCACCGACCCGGGCGGGCGGTTGTCGTCGATGGATGTGCTGGATGTCGAAGAACGCGCACGGCTGGACAGGTGGGGCGACCGGGCGGTGCTGACGCAGCCAGGCACCAGCCCGTCGATTCCGGCGGCGTTCGCCGCGCAGGTAGCACGGACCCCGGAAGCCGTGGCGATGACCTGTGCGGGCCAGTCAATGACGTACCGGGAACTGGACGAAGCCGCCAACCGGTTGGCGCACTTGTTGATCGGCCGCGGGGCGGGCCCGAGTGAGTCTGTGGCGCTGCTGTTTTCGCGTTCAGCCCAGGCGATCGTGTCGATTTTGGCGGTGCTCAAGACCGGGGCGGCATATCTGCCCATCGACCCCGCGGTACCGGCGGCCCGCCTTGAGTTCATGCTCGCCGACACCGCGCCCATCGCCGTCATCACCACCGCGGAATTGGCCGACCGGCTCGACGGGCACTCGCCGGCGGTCATCGACGTCAACGATCCCGTCGTCGACAGCCAACCCAGCACCGCACTTCCCGCGCCAGCGGCCGATGACATCGCCCACATCATCTACACCTCGGGCACTACCGGTGTGCCGAAGGGCGTGGCCGTCACCCACCGCAATGTCACCCGACTGTTCGACTCACTCGAGGTCGGCTTGCCAATGGGCCAGGGGCAGGTATGGACGCAATGTCACTCGTATGCCTTCGACTACTCGGTGTGGGAGATCTGGGGTGCGCTGCTGCACGGCGGCCGGTTGGTCGTGGTGCCCGAGTCGGTGACCCGATCGCCGGAAGACTTCCACAACCTGCTGGTTGCCGAGCGGGTCAACGTGTTGAGCCAAACCCCATCCGCGGTAGGAGTGTTGTCACCCGAGGGTCTGGAATCGGCGTCGTTGGTGATCGCCGCTGAGGCCTGCCCGGCCGAGGTGGTGGACCGCTGGGCGCCGGGGCGGGTGATGATCAACGCCTACGGCCCCACCGAGACGACGGTGTATGCATCCATCAGCGCGCCGCTAACGCCCGGGTCGGGTGAAGTCCCGATCGGTTCGCCGGTGCCGGGGGCGGCTCTGTTCGTGCTCGATGAGTGGCTGCGGCCCCTACCGGCCGGGACGGTCGGAGAGCTCTATGTGGCCGGCCACGGGGTGGCGTGCGGGTATGTGCGCCGCGCCGAGTTGACCGCGTCGCGGTTTGTGGCGTGTCCGTTCGGGCAGCCGGGGGACCGGATGTATCGCACCGGGGACTTGGTGCGCTGGGGTCCCGATGGGCAGCTGCAGTATCGGGGCCGCGCCGATGAGCAGGTCAAAATCCGCGGCTATCGCATCGAACTCGGTGAGGTCCGGGCGGCTCTCGCTGCGCTCGACGGTGTGGAGCAGGCGGTGGTGATCGCCCGCGAGGATCGCCCCGGCGACAAACGCCTCGTCGGTTATGTCACCGGTACCGCTGAGGCGGCCGAGGCGCGCGCCGCCCTGGCCGAGCGGCTGCCCGCCTACATGGTCCCGACGGCCGTGGTGGCGTTGGACGCGCTGCCGTTGACGGTCAACGGCAAACTGGACACCCGCGCCCTGCCAGCACCGGAATACCAGGACACCGATCGTTACCGCGCCCCAGCCAACGCGGTTGAGGGCATCGTCGCCGGCATCTACGCCCAGGTACTCGGTGTCGAGCGCGTCGGGGTCGACGATTCATTCTTCGACCTTGGCGGAGACAGCATTTCAGCGATGCGCCTCATCGCGGCCATCAACACCAGCTTTGCTGCCGACCTTGCGGTGCGCGCCGTCTTCGAGGCACCCACGGTCGCGCAGTTGTCGCCGCGTATCGGCGAGGGTGCCGGAGGCCTTCCCCCGTTGGTGGCGGGTGAGCGGCCGGCAGTGGTTCCGTTGTCGTTTGCCCAGAATCGGTTGTGGCTCCTCGATCAGCTGCAGGGGCCCTCGCCGGTTTACAACATCGCGTCGGCGATGCGGCTACGTGGGCGGCTTGATGCCGAGGCGTTAGGGGCGGCGGTGGCCGATGTCGTGGCCCGCCATGAAAGCCTTCGCACGCTGTTTGTCGCGCCCGACGGAACACCCCAGCAGCTGATCATCCCCGTTGAGCGGGCCGACTTCGGCTGGGACGTCGTCGATGCCACGGGATGGCCGGCAAGCCAACTAGATGAGGCCATCGGAGCGGTGGCTCGCCACTCCTTTGACCTTGCCGCCGACATCCCCTTGCGGGCAGCGCTTTTCGCCGTCGGCGAGGACGAGCATGTGTTGGTCGCAGTGGTACATCACATCGTCGCCGATGGCTGGTCCTTGACCCCGCTAGTGCGGGATATCGGTGTGGCCTATGCGAGCCGGTGTGCGGGGCAAGCCCCGGGCTGGGCCGATCTGGCGGCGCAGTATGTCGATTACACGCTGTGGCAACGTGCGCAGCTGGGTGAGCTCGTTGACAGTCAGAGCCCGGTCGCCGCGCAGCTGGCCTACTGGGAAGAGGCCCTGGCCGGGATGCCCGAGCGGCTGCAGCTTCCCACCGATCGGCCCTACCCGCTGGTCGCCGATCAGCGCGGCGCCACTGTCGAGGTGCAGTGGCCCGCCGAATTGCAGCAGCAGGTCACTCGGGTCGCTCGAGAGCACAACGCGACCAGCTTCATGGTGGTGCAGGCTGCCCTGGCGGTGCTGTTGTCGGACATCACCGCCAGTTCTGATGTGGCAGTGGGATTTCCGATCGCCGGGCGTCGCGATCCCGCGCTCGATGATTTGGTCGGGTTCTTCGTCAACACCTTGGTCCTGCGGGTCGAGCGGGCCGGTGACGGCAGCTTCACCGACGTGTTGGAGCAGGTACGGGCGCGCAGTCTGTCGGCTTACGAGCACCAAGACGTGCCCTTCGAGGTGCTGGTGGAGCGGATCAATCCTGCTCGATCGCTGACCCACCATCCGCTGGTGCAGGTGATGTTGGCCTGGCAGAACTTCCCCGGGAACACCAACGACCCCACCGCAGGGATGGGTCTGGGTGATCTGCAGGTCACGCCGCTACCACTCGACACGCAGTCCGCCCGGATGGATTTGGTGTTCTCCCTCGGCGAGGACTGGACCGATGCCGGTGAGCCCGCCGGGATCGGCGGGCGGGTGGAGTTCCGCACCGACGTGTACGACGCGGTCAGCATCGAAACGTTGATCGAGCGGTTGCAGCGGGTGTTGCTGGCGGTCACCGCCGATCCGACACGGCCGTTGTCGTCGGTGGATCTGCTCGATGCCGGTGAGCATGCCCGGCTGGATGAGCTCGGTAACCGGGCGGTGTTGACGCGGCCAGTGAGCACGCCGGTGTCGCTTCCGGTGTTGTTTGCCGCGCAGGTGGCCGGCACCCCGGAGGCGGTGGCGATCAGCCGCGAGGGCCGGTCAATGACGTACCGGGAGCTTGATGAGGCGGCGAACCGGTTGGCGCACCTGTTGGCCGCTCATGGCGCGGGCCCGGGACAGTGTGTGGCGCTGCTGTTTTCGCGTTCGGCTGAGGCGATCGTGGCGATTTTGGCGGTGCTAAAGACCGGGGCGGCGTATCTGCCGATCGACCCGGCGCTGCCGTCGGCGCGGATTGGGTTCATGGTGGCCGACGCCGCGCCGATCGCCGCGGTCACCACCGCTGATTTGGCCGACCGGCTCGACGGGCACGGGCTTGTGGTTATCGATGTCAATGATCCCGCTGTTGGCACCCAGCCCAGTACAGCACTGCCGGCGCCGGCCCCGGATGATATCGCGTACCTCATCTACACCTCGGGCACCACCGGGGTGCCCAAGGGCGTGGCCATCGCCCACCACAACGTGAGCCAGCTACTGGAGTCACTAGGCGCCGGCCTGCCACCAGCGGGGGTGTGGTCGCAGTGTCACTCCTTGGTCTTCGACGTCTCGGCCTGGGAGATCTTCGGTGCGCTGTTAAATGGTGGGCGGCTGGTGGTGGTGCCCGAGTCGGTGGCGCGCTCACCGGAAGACTTCCGCGCTTTGCTGATGGCTGAACAGGTCAGCGTGCTCACCCAGACCCCGTCCGCGGTAAGGATGTTGTCACCTGAGGGGTTGGATGCGGCGGCGTTGATGGTGGCCGGTGAGGCCTGCCCGGCCGAGCTGGTGGATCGCTGGGCGCCCGGGCGGGTGATGATCAACGCCTACGGCCCGACCGAGACCACGATGTATGCGTCGGTCAGTGCGCCGTTAAGGGCGGGGTCGGGTGTGGTGCCGATCGGGTCGCCGGTTCCTGGTGCGGCGTTGTTTGTGCTTGACAGGTGGTTGCGCCCGGTGCCCGCCGGGGTGGTCGGTGAGTTGTATGTGGCCGGCGCCGGAGTCGGGCTCGGATATGTGGGCCGGGCAGGTCTGACCGGGACGCGGTTCGTCGCGTGTCCGTTCGGCGGGGCGGGAGCGCCGGGAACACGTATGTATCGCACCGGGGATCTGGTGTGTTGGGGTGCTGATGGGCAGCTGCGGTATCTGGGGCGCGCCGATGAGCAGGTCAAGATCCGCGGGTATCGCATCGAGCTGGGTGAGGTGCAGGCAGCACTGGCCGGGCTGGATGGGGTGGAGCAGGCGGTGGTGATCGCCCGCGAGGACCGTCCCGGCGATAAGCGTCTGGTGGGTTATGTTATCGGGACAGCCGACCCGGCCGAGGCGCGTAGCGTGCTGGCGCAGCGGCTGCCGGCGTATATGGTGCCGGCGGCGGTGGTGGTGTTGGAGACGCTGCCGCTAACACCCAACGGCAAACTCGACAGGCGAGCGCTGCCCGCCCCCGAGTATCGAGATGCCGATCGATATCGCGCCCCGGGCAACGCGGTCGAGGACATCTTGGCCGGCGTCTACGCCGAAGTCCTCGGCCTCGACCGGGTCGGAGTCGACGACTCCTTCTTCGAGCTGGGTGGCGACAGCATCTTGTCGATGCAGGTAGTGGCCCGGGCGCGTGCCGCCGGCCTGACGTGTCGGCCGCGCGACATCTTCGTCGAGCAGACGGTGGCCCGGCTGGCCTTGGTCGCCGGGGTGACCGACGGTGAAGCCGGCGTGATCGACGAGGGCGTTGGACCGGTGCTGGCCACCCCGATCATCCGATGGTTGCACAGCGTTGATGGGCCGATCGAGCAGTTCAACCAGACGGTCGTGGTGCAGGCTCCCGCCGGAGTCAGCGAGGTCGACGTGGCGATCGTGTTGCAGGCCTTGCTGGATCGGCACGCGATGCTGCGACTGCGCGTCGACGACGACGGGACGGGGAGTTGGTCGCTGGCCGTGCCGGAAGCGGGTTCGGTCGATGCGGCCGGCTGCCTGCAAACGGTGGACGTGTTGTCCGATGAGGCAGTGGTAGGCGCGAGGTCGCGGCTGAACCCGGCCGCCGGGGTGATGCTCAGCGCGCTGTGGGTGGCATCCACCGGCCAGCTCGTGCTGATCGTTCACCACCTGGCCGTCGATGCGGTGTCGTGGTGGATCTTGTTGAAAGACCTCAACATTGCGTGGGCGCAGCATCGCGGTGGGCAGCCGGTGGAGTTGCCGGCGACCGGGACGTCGTTTGCCCGGTGGGCGTCGCTGCTCGCTGACTACGCCCGCACCGCTGAGGTCGTTGCTCATGCGGACGCGTGGCAGCAGGTGGCGGCGATCCCCGCGGCATTGCCCGCCGTACGGCCGGCGGTGGACACCTATGCCAATGCAGGCCACTTGTCGGTGTCGCTTGATGAGGTCGAGACGATCCGGACGCTTTTGGGCGAGGCGCCGGCGGCGTTCCATGCCGGGATACACGACATCCTGTTGATCGCGTTCAGTTTGGCGTGGTCGGAGTTCTTGGGCAACGGCGGTGCGCCGATCGGCATCGACGTCGAGGGCCACGGGCGCCAGGAGGAACTCGCCTCCGACGTTGACCTCTCGCACACCGTCGGGTGGTTTACCACCAAGTACCCGGTGGCGTTGGCGGTGGGCGGCCTGGACTGGTCGCAGGTGGTCGCCGGTGAGGCTGCGCTGGGCGCCGTGCTCAAGGACGCTAAAGAGCAGCTTCGCGCCCTGCCCGACGGCCTTACCTATGGCTTGTTGCGCTACCTGAATACCGATGTTGACCTGGCTGGGTCGGACCCGCCGATCGGGTTCAACTATTTCGGGCGGATGGGCGGCGCCGCGAGCGCTGATGGAGCCGGTGATGGTTGGCAGATCAGCCGGGACGGCGCGTCGGTCACCGGCTTGTCGACAGCGGTGTCCATGCCGCTGATGCACACCGTCGACCTCAACGCCGGCACCGTGGACACCGGCACCGGTCCGCAGCTGCAGGCTGAATGGACATGGGCCCCTTCGACTTTCGATGAAACACAAATCCGCCGGCTGAGCCGGTTGTGGTTTGAGGCGTTGACTGGCATATGCGCTCATGTCCGAGGCGGCGGGGGAGGATTGACGCCCTCGGATGTCGCACCTGCCCGTCTCACCCAAGAGCAGATCGATGAGCTACAGCGGCACTACCAAATCGCCGATATTCTGCCGTTGACCCCGCTGCAGCAGGGGCTGCTGTTCCACGCCAACACCGCGCTGCCAAGCGACGACCATCTGTATGTGGTGCAGCTCGAATTTGCCTTCACCGGTGCGCTTGATGCTCGGCGCCTGCGCGATGCGATGCACACAGTGGTCGCCCGGCATCCGAATCTGGTGGCCCGGTTCAGCCAACGGTTCGACGAACCGGTGCAGATCATTCCGGCTGACCCGGCGATGGCATGGCGCACTGTTGATCTAGGCCCCGCCGCCGAACTCGACGGCACCGCCGACCCGGATGAACAGATCAAGCGGCTCTGTGCCACCGAACGCGCGGCGGTCTACGACCTCGCCGACCAGTCGGCCCTTCGGGTGGCTTTGATCCGCACCGCCGACGATCGGCATCGGTTGGTGCTGACCATTCACCACATCGTGCTCGATGGCTGGTCCCTGCCGATCTTGCTGGGGGAGATATTCGCCAGCTTCAGCGGCCAGCGACTACCCGCCACGGTCCCGTATCGGACGTTCGTGAGCTGGCTGGCCGATCGAGACCTCGATGCCGCCCGCGCTGCCTGGCGTGAGGTGCTGGCCGGGTTCGACGTCCCCACACTGGTGGGCCCGCCGCACAGCTCACGGTTGGGCGCCCGGGGCGTGAGCCTGTTTGGCGCGTCTGCCGAGACCACGCGCGGGCTCGCCGAGTTGGCCCGCTCAAGCCACACCACTCTCAACATCGTGCTGCAGGCCGCCTGGGCGCAACTGCTGGGTTGGGTGACCGGCCACCACGACGTCGCGTTCGGAACCACAGTCTCCGGTAGGTCAGCCGAGGTGCCCGGTGCCGAATCGATTGTGGGCCTGATGATCAACACTGTGCCCGTGCGGGCGAACCTGACAGCGGCAACCACTACGGCGGACCTGATCGATGGCCTGCAAGGTGCCTACAACGACACACTTGAGCACCAGCACCTCGCGTTAAGCGAGATGCACCGCATCACCGGCCACGAAAAGCTGTTCGACACGCTTTTCGGTTACGAGAACTACCCGGTCGACACCGGTGCATTGTCGGGCGACCACGAGTTGGCCATTACCGACGCCACCGTCCGCGAATACAACCACTATCCGCTGACAGTGCAAGCCCAGCCCGGACAGCAACTGGGGCTTCGCGTCGAATACGACACCGACGTCTTCGACGCGGCCGGCATCGAGGCGTTGGTCGAGCGGTTCCAACAGGTGCTAGTGGCGATGATCGCCGACCCGACCCGGCGACTCTCGTCAGTCGATTTGCTCGACGAGCCGGAGCACGCCCGGGTGGATGAGTTCGGTAACCGGGCGCTGTTGACCCAGCCGGCGGCAACGGCGGTGTCGATCCCGGCGTTGTTCGCCGCGCAGGTGGCCGCCAGGCCGGATGCGGTGGCGATCAGCTGGGGGAGCCTATCCATGACATACCGGGAAGTTGACGAGGCCGCCAACCGGTTGGCGCACCTGTTGGTCGGCCAGGGTGCAGGCCCGGGACAGCCTGTGGCACTGCTGTTTTCCCGATCGGCTGAGGCGATCGTGGCGATCTTGGCGGTGCTCAAGACGGGGGCGGCATATCTGCCGATCGACCCGACGGCGCCGCTGGCCCGCATCAAATTCATGCTCGAGGATGCCGCGCCGATCGCGGCGATCACCACGGCCAGCATGCGCTCGCGGCTGGATGTGTGCGAGCTGACGATCATCGATATCGAGGAAGCCCAGGTCGACTCCTACCCATCGACAGCGTTGCCGGCACCCGCGGCGGATGGCATCGCGTACATCATCTACACCTCGGGCACTACCGGGGTGCCCAAGGGCGTGGCGGTGACCCACCACAACGCCACCCAGCTGATCGCTTCCCTGGACGCCGGTCTGCCGGCGACGGGTGTCTGGACGCAGAGTCACTCGTATGCCTTCGACGTCTCGGTGTGGGAGATTTTCGGTGCGCTGTTGCGCGGCGGGCGACTGGTGGTGGTGCCCGAGTCGGTGGTGCGCTCGCCGGAGGACTTCCACGCCTTGCTGGTCACCGAACAGGTCAGCGTGTTCACCCAGACCCCGTCGGCGGTGGCGATGCTTTCCCCCGAGGGGTTGGAGTCGGTGGCGCTGGTGATCGTCGGTGAGGCCTGCCCGGCAGAGGTGGTCGATCGCTGGGCGCCTGGGCGGGTGATGGTCAACGCCTATGGTCCGACCGAGACGACGATGTGTGTGGCGATCAGTGCGCCGTTGGCCCCGGGCTCGGGCGCACCGCCGATCGGTTCGCCGGTGTCCGGCGCGGCGTTGGTTGTGCTGGACGGCTGGTTGCGCCCGGTACCTGTCGGGGCGGTCGGTGAGTTGTATGTGGCCGGCGCCGGGGTCGGGTGCGGGTATGTGGGCCGGTCCGAGTTGACCGCGTCGCGGTTTGTGGCGTGCCCGTTCGGCGGGCCGGGGGAGCGCATGTATCGCACCGGGGATCTGGTGTGTTGGGGTGCCGATGGGCAGCTGCGCTACCTGGGGCGCGCCGATGAGCAGGTCAAGATCCGCGGGTATCGCATCGAACTCGGTGAAGTTCAGGCGGCGCTGGCCAGACTGGACGGGGTCCGGCAGGCGGTGGTGATCGCCCGCGAGGATCGCTCCGGCGAGAAACGCCTGGTCGGTTATGTCACCGGGACCGCAGATCCGGTGGAGTTGCGTGCCCAGCTAGCCGACCGGCTGCCGGCCCACATGGTGCCGGCGGCGACGGTGCTGCTCGACGCACTGCCGCTGACACCCAACGGCAAACTCGACACCCGCGCCCTGCCGGCGCCGGAGTACATAGGTGCTGGATATCGCGCTCCGACGAGTGCGGTCGAAGAGATCATGGCCGACATCTACGCTCAGGTCCTCGGGCTGGAGCTGGTCGGGGTCGACGACTCGTTCTTCGATCTGGGCGGGGACTCGCTGTCGGCGATGCGCCTAATCGCCGCGATCAACGCCAGCCTGGATGCCGATCTTTCGGTACGCACCTTGTTCGACGCGCCCACCGTGAGAAGTTTGGGTCAGCGGTTGGGAACAGATACTGCTTCTGCGCAAGAAGTGGTTCCAGTTCAGAGTTTGAAGAAAGGTACTGGCGTTCCACTGTTCTGCATTCATCCTGCGGGTGGGGTGAGTTGGCCTTATCAGGTTCTCGGTAATTACTTGGACTGCCCGATCATTGGAATTCAACAAATCCAGCAGGGCGAAGAACCTCGGTCACTTCGCGATATGGCGGAAAACTATGCCGACAGAATCCAAGAGATTTATCCTGCCGGGCCCTACAATCTTTTCGGATGGTCCTTTGGAGGCGTCGTCGCCCATGAACTGGCCATCGAGCTTCAGCGACGCGGATGCGTAATCGCACGCCTTATCGTTCTCGACGCTCAGCCCAGTCTCGACAGCAGCGTCACCCTGCCAGGCCGTACTTCAGGCGAGAACGACATACTGGAAGAAGTCTTGCGGTCGCATCGTATTGGTAGCGCAGAACACAACGGGTCGCTTACCTATGAGCAGATAGAAGAACTAGCTCGCGAACCAGGAGCCGTAGAAATTTCTCGACACAAACAGCTTTTTGATTTGCTTGTTCGAAACGTTGCGCTGTATCGGATTCACGAACCCGGTGTGTTCGATGGTGATATAACCATATTCTCTGCGGTGCGGGATCAGACCGATCGCTGTTCGTATCTGTCGCAAAGTTGGCGACCTTATATTTCTGGCGACATTATCGTGCACCCGACCGACTGCTCGCACAATGAGATGCTGACTGCCGAATCGGTCGGCATGTATGGCAAACAACTAGAACATTCATTACTACTTGTGGAACGTCAATTTGAATTCGCCCCAGAGGGCCGGTTTGAAGTGGCGCCACATGATGACAAGCTCAGAGACGAGTGAAAGGTGCTCGCCGGGCTGGCAACGGGACGGATAGCCTCGGTCTTCGTGCCGCACCGGGCATCGGTCACTTCTGGACCCGGATGCTGGCGATCCGGTCCAGCTTGGTGAGTTGCTGGAATTAATCCGGCGGTTGGCCTTCTCGACACCTCCTTGCGACAACGCGCGGGATCGACCAGATCGACCGGCGCCTGAAAACGCTGAGCGCGTCCCGATGAGGCGGGGGCATAGTCCGGAATGTCGCTGCGATGTGAAACCTTGGGCGCCTTGGTTTCGGACACGATATCGTCGTGTCCGACTCTGCCACGCGGCGCATTGGTGGCAGGTGATGCACGGCCGATTCATCGATCCAAGCCCTGACCCGAAAGCGGGGATCAGATGCCACCCGAGATGCATTGCGACGGCGGGCCCGCTGCGATGGGGCGCGGTGACTTCATGCCGCCACATGAAAAGACAACTAAGCTCGAGCTAATCGCCTACGAGCTATACAGGGAGAGCGGTGTCGAGTTAGTGCCGGCTTCGCCCGGGCGCGGCTGGATGAACTCTACGCCTCGTCGATATGCTAATCGCTGTTTGCCGCTGCTCATGGCGAACCAAGCCGGCTGGGTGGTCGTGAATAATGCTGGCGTGCGTGCTCGTTGGAATGGCGGGGCGGGTCCGGATTCTGTTGAGTTCGAATACGACGACAGCAAGCCATCGTTTCGCCCGACGAGTCATTTCGGGCACGGGATAATAACGTGGAGCCTCCCGTTCCTGTTTCGCACTCCGCCGGGTTTCAATCTGCTGGTCCGTGGTCCGGCGAACTGCTCAAAGCACGGAATCGCATCTCTGGAAGGTATCGTCGGAACGGACTGGGCGCCTTCAACTTTCACAATCAACTGGAAGTTCACTCGACGACGTGTGTGGGCGACCTTCGAGAAGGGGGCGCCGGTGTGCTTCCTGTTACCGCAGCGGCGAGGCGAGCTTGATCAATTCGTCCCAAGATTAGTTTCGATCGCTGCGGCTCCTGATGAGTTGTACGCTTCCTATGACGCTTGGCGTGCGAGTCGCCGCGACTTCAATGCAGATCTGAAACGTCCGGGGTCACCCGCCAGTCAGGCCAGTTTGCAGAAACACTATTTTGGGGGCGTATTCCCCGACGGCTCGGCCGCGCCGCAGCATGAAACCCGAATGCATTTACGGACCTTCACACGGGTCGAAGAGGAGATCCTCGGATCGCCGAGCGGGACCGCAGCATCGGGCACTGACGTACCCCGTTGAGGTCTGGCGCATCCGCGATGGGTTAATGCTTACGGCTTCGTGGAGCAGCCGGGTGCGGACCGACGAACCGTCTTGGGCGCGGGCAGGCAGCCAGTAACCGCCGGCGCCCGAGGGCAAGGCGGCGATATCAGCGCCGCCGCTTGGCGTAGGCGAGCAGCGCACCGGCATAGAGGAAATCGCATGCGGTGCCGACGATCACCGGGGGCGCGATCGTTAGTGCGATGTTCGGGGTGCCCGCCAGCGCGTGGCCCACGACGAGCCAAATTAGCCCCAGCGTCGACGTCCCGAGAGCCGCCAGCCAGAAGCCGTGCATCGGATTCGACGGCCAGCGGAACAGCCTTTCCAGGATCAGCACCGCCACCAGCGTGGCGATCACGCTTAGTCCTACCTGCGTCAAGCCCGCGTGCAGCGCCACGCCCAGCCCGTGTCCGTGATGGGTGAACGCCGCCCAACAGCCGTATGACGCGCCCCCGGCCAGGGCCGCCACCACCGGCCGCGCATGTTCTCGCAGCCGCCCGGTGCTGAGAAGTGCGGTCATCGATCAAACCCCGCGCGCTGAGCGTGCGGACGAATCGGGCTGTGATGTTCGCCGCATCGACAGCCGATGACCGTTACATGCGAATTTATTGCCAGAGAATTTACAGAAGGTGAATTTATGGTGGGGAGATTTATCGGACACGAAACGGCGTTGTGCATAGCAACCTTTTGTTTGGGTAAGTTCACACATCGGGTCTGCTGCCGGTTATTCTTCCCTCGCCACATCCTCGCATCGCGTACGGTTACCCGCAACGATTTCGGAAAACGCGATAGCCGCCGGCAAGTGCGCCTTTACCAGCGCTCTTAGCACCGCTATCCGGGCGCGACGCTGGCGAGCTGGGCTCGTGCCCTGGAACCGGGCATCGAAACGCTCCCGGTAAGGGCGTCCTGGTCGCGCTGGCTACCACCGTAGTCCTTCCGGTTACGCGTCCGTAGCCGCCCGGCGACGAAAAGTGTTGGTGGACTGACATGCTGGGTAATCGGAAGACCGGACAGCCCACATCCAACCGGTTGTCGCAGATCCGTTCCGCGGCACGCGGCGCAACCGGACAGCGGCCCTAAACGCGTGTGCCGCCTGGTCAGATCGGTCACCGGGGAGGGCGCACGCACCGGATTTTCGCTGTAGCTTCACATTCCGTGGACGTGGCCCAGCGACGCCACTACATTTGCAGTTCGACGACAGGTTTTTGCAAGATGGCGGTGGCAGAAAGGCTGAAGGTGGCAGGTCGGGTCCAACGCACTGTCGAGCTTGAAGACACAATGAGGTCCGGGCTCGCGAACCGAGTGTTCATGGGCATCGTCGAATGGGCCGAGCGACTCAATGAGAAATACTCCAAACTCGGCAATCGACCCGTCTATGACGCCGGCGAATTTCCGTGGGCGACGGGCGTGGAGCGCGAGTGGCAGGCGATCCGCGCCGAACTCGATAACTTGCTCGTCCGCAAGGAGGAGCTACCCGGGTTTCACGAGATCAGCAGCGAGGTGCGTTCGGTCAGCACCGATCGGGGCTGGAGATCATTCATCCTGGCCGGCTACGGCGTCGAGTCGGAAGCCATCCATGTGTGCCCGCGAACCTGGCGCGTCGCGCAGACGATCCCCGGCATGAAGACGGCCATGTTCTCGATCTTCGAGCCGGGAAAGCACCTCAAGCCTCATCGCGGACCCTACAACGGTGTGCTGCGCCTCCACCTCGGGCTGATCGTGCCCGACACGCCGCCGCAGACGGTCGCGATCCGGGTCGACAACGAGATCTGCCAGTGGGAAGAAGGAAAGGTTCTGATCTTCGACGACTCCTACGAGCACGAGGCGTGGAACCACTCCGAGCAGACCCGCGTCGTACTCTTCGTCGACTTCGTGCGGCCGTTGCGGTTTCCCGCCTCGCTGGTCAATTGGCTGATCCTCAACCTGGTCGTCTTCACACCGCTCATCAGGGAGGCGTCGAGGGCCCAGGAGAAATGGGTGAACGGCTTTTTTCGAAACGGGAACTCGCCCGAGACCGCCCAGGCGCCGGTCGTCAGCGCGACGCTCGACGGCACCCCGATCGGGCTCGACGCTGAAGGTCTACACCTGCCGTAGCTGTCAGGCACCAGGCGGGGGCCCCGAATTGCCGACAGCACCCTTGAATTGCGGGCAATAGACAGCTATCGAAACGCCTACGACGTACGCGCCCTCTTTCGCCGAGAAATTCGAGCCCTCCAGGGTCGCCACCACAGCGCTTGGTATTGCGCCTTTGCCGAGTTTGTCGCACACGGAATGGCCCAACGCGATCGCGTTGTCGCGGTTGCCAACGACGATCCCACCCCTCTGCAGCGCCGCGATGAAAGCATCGTCGGCTTGATCCGCCGATGCCGGCGCCGCGAAGAGCAGCGCGGCGGCGGATATCAGGACCGCGGCGATCGTCGACCACCTCCCACGATCTACGTTCGTCCGGGTCATGGTTTTCCTCGATGTGGTCAAGCACGACGGTGGCTGCACATTAGCCGATATCGAGACTTTCTTCTCGTTGGCAACTGACCGCTACGGGTGGTCAGCCTTGAAGAACATCTCGAACTGGATGTCATCGGGGTCCTTGAACGTCAATAGCGCGCCATACTCTCGATCATTGATCGGGGAGTGGGTCACGCCGAGCTGATCGAACCTCGCCAGCCACTCGTCGAGGTCGGCCCGCTCGTCGACTTTTAACCCCATGTGGTCGAACCCGGTGCGTCGCGGATCGAATGCTTCGCCCTGGTTCGCGTCGTGCTGTTGGAACTCGATGACGGTCCGCGATGGCGGATGCAGCAGCACAATGCCGCGCCAGCCCTCACCGGTGACCCGATCGATTTCGGTGAGGTCGAGCAGCTTCGCCCACCATTGCGCGCTCGTCTCGGCGTCGCGGGCCGAGAAGGAGATGTGCGAGACCCTGCTGAAAGTCGCCATGGGGCATCCTCTGGTTCGGAGCAATTTAAACCATTATGCTCCGATTCGGAGTATTCGACCACCATGGAGCACGATGGACACCCTGACGACGACCTCTTACGCCGTGCTTTCCCTGATCGCGGTACAGCCGATGACGACATACCAGCTGGCCAAGCAGATGGAGCGCAGCCTGCGCGACGTCTGGCCGCGCGCCGAGAGCGTGATCTACGAGGAACCCAAGAAGTTGGTGACCGCAGGACTGGCCACCGCAACGATGGCACACACCGGCCGTCGGCGCAGCACCACCTATGCGGTCACCGACGCCGGGCGTCACGCGCTGCGGGACTGGTTGGCCGTCCCCGGTGCGCCACCCATCGTCGAGTTCGAGGCGCTGCTGAAGGTCGCCTTTTCCGACCACGGCGACCTGGACAGCTTGCGTCACCAAATCGCCGCGATCATGGCGATGGCCGACGCGAGGGCGGACTTTGTCACGGACCGAATCGCCGAGTATGGGCGCACCGGTGGCCCCTTTCCAGCGCGTTTGCCGGTGACCATGCTCATTGCCCGGTTTCATCACGAGCAGGCCGTCGCCGCTGCGCGCTGGGCCCGGTGGGCCCAGGCCCAGGTCGAAAGCTGGGAGGGCGTGACCCCGCAAACCGGCGCGCGGATCCCGGGCCACTAGCCCGGTGCGACGGACCCGGGTGCCGTCGGCAACGAACCGGTGGATTTGGCAAGCTTTGAGGCCTGCGGAAAGCGGCGATGGGGAAATCTCTGTCCACCCAGAAACGGAGCGGCGATGAGTGCGAGCGCGCAAAACGGAACCATCTCGACGCACGTACCGGCACGGCTGGACCGGTTGCCCTGGTCGCGGTTTCACTGGCGCGTCGTTCTCGGTCTTGGCGGTGTGTGGATCCTCGACGGCCTCGAGGTCACCATGGTCGGCAACGTGTCGGCTCGCCTCACGGAGAAGGGCAGCGGCATCGAACTCAACGCCGCGGATATCGGCTTGGCGGCGGCGGTCTACATCACCGGGGCCTGCTTGGGCGCATTGTTCTTCGGTCACCTGACCGACCGCTTCGGGCGGCGCAACCTGTTCATGCTGACCCTGGCGGTCTATCTCGTCGCCACCGTTGCGACCGCATTCGCCTTTGCGCCTTGGTATTTCTTCGTCGCCCGCTTTTTCACCGGCGCCGGCATCGGGGGCGAGTACGCGGCCATCAATTCGGCGATTGACGAGTTGATCCCGGCGCGCGTGCGCGGTCGCGTGGACCTGGTGATCAACGGGACCTACTGGCTGGGTTCGGCCGCCGGCGCCGCGGGCGCGCTGGTCCTGCTGAACACGGCCAACTTCCCGGCCAACATCGGATGGCGGTTGGCCTTCGGTATCGGCGCCATTTTCGGCATCTTCGTCCTTGTGGTGCGCCGCAACGTCCCCGAAAGTCCTCGCTGGTTGTTCATTCACGGGCGCGAGCAAGAAGCCGAGCGGATCGTCGGCGAGATCGAAGCCGACGTGCTGGAGGAAACCGGCCAACCGCTACCCGAACCGCAGGGGCGCAAGCTGAGAATCCGTCAGCGCCAAGCGATTTCGTTCCTGGAGATCGCCAAGGTGGCGTTTAGGCTCTATCCGCGGCGCGCGGTCCTTTGCCTGGCACTGTTCACCGGGCAGGCCTTCCTCTACAACGGTGTGACGTTCAACCTGGGCACGCTGCTGAGTGGGTTCTACGGCGTCCCGTCCGCAAAGGTGCCGCTGTTCTTCATCCTGTGGGCGCTGAGTAACTTCGCCGGCCCCCTGGTCCTCGGGCGGCTGTTCGACACCGTGGGCCGCAAGCCGATGATCACCCTGTCCTACGTCGGCTCGGCGGTCGTGACCGTGGTCCTCGCGGTGCTGTTCGTGACCGAGACTGGCGGCGCCTGGACATTCATCGCCGTGCTTGCCGTGGCGTTCTTCGTTGCCTCGGCGGGTGCGAGTGCCGCCTACTTGACCGTCAGCGAGATCTTCCCGATGGAGACCAGGGCGCTGGCGATTGCATTTTTCTACGCGGTGGGCACGGCGATCGGCGGCATCACCGGTCCGTTGCTGTTCGGCCACATGATCAATTCCGGACAACGCGGGCAGGTGGTTTGGTCGTTCCTGATCGGGGCGGTCGTGATGGCAGTCGCCGGCGTGATCGAACTATGGCTGGGTGTCGCCGCCGAGCAACGCCCCCTGGAAGAGCTGGCGTTGCCTTTGACGGTGGCCGACGCCGAGGGCGAGGAAGACTCGGCGGGCGAAGCGGGTGGGTAGCGGGCGGCTCACGGGGATCATCGCCAGCGCGGCTGACCCGCGACCGGGATCGCCCGCACCGGTCGGCGATCAACCGTAGTTGTCCCACCACCGGTGCAAGTCTGCGACGGATGCCGGATCCCCGGCGACGTCGCTGAGCATGAGCTTTTCGTCAGCGCTCCAGATGACATTCGGGTGGTGGTTGAACGTTCCGCAAGCGATCATGCCCGCCGGCACTTTGGGGGTTTCGTCGTAGTGCCAGCTGACGGGTGACGCTCCCTCCCCGGGGCAGTTCTCCAGGTTGACGTTGCTGATGTCGTCTTTGAAGGCCTGCTTCAGGTTGTCTTTGCTCGGGAACAGCGCGTAGGTCGCGTGACTTGGGCCGCCGGGCTGGCTGTTCTGCCCGCACGACACCATCGCCACCGCGTTTGCCCAGATGCTGCCCGGGTCAGGAGTGGCAGGCGTGCATACCCCGGCGAGATACCCGGGCGGGAGCAGGCTGAGCAGTCGGGCTTGGGCGTCGTCTCCAACGGCGGCGCTGGATGGCGGCGCGGTCTTCCGCGCGCTGGCCGTCGCCGGTTGCTCACCGGAGGGTTGCATCACCAGGTAGATACCGATCACAGCCAGGGGGACGACGACGAACAAAGCGGCCCCGGCCAGGATCGGCCAGGGTAAGCGCTTGCCCGGCGGTGCTTTCTCTACTGGGCTGGGCTGCTGCGGAGTTGGGCTCGACCCGACGTCCTGCGCGCCATCGGGAACGGCTGTAGGCATGGCCGCGGGTTGGCCCAAGGTGGGCAGCGCGGCACTGTCCGGGGCGGGTAGTTGAGTCGCGGGCATCGTCAGCCGGGAACCGGTCGGCCGGATGAGGGTCCCCGACGCGGGCACGGTGTGATCGGGCGTGTCCGGCGCAGTCGTTCCCGACACGACCGAGGGTGGCTGGGTATCGACGCGTCGCAGGATGGTGTGGGCTTTTTCGCGGCCCGGGGTGCTGAGGGCCTCTTGGGCGGCCGCCGCCAGATCGCCCGCGCTCTGATAGCGCTCGTTGGGGTCTTTGGCGATGCCGCGAGCGATCACCGCGTCGAAGGCCGCCGGCACGCCGACGCCTTGCGCGCTGGGCCGGGGGATGGGCTCCATCATGTGCGCGGTGATCAGCACGCCGGTGCTGTCGGCGCGATAGGGCGGTGCCCCGGTCAAGCACTCGAACAACACGCACCCCAGCGCGTAAATGTCGGCGAGGTGGGTCACCTCGTCATTGGTGAACCGCTCGGGGGCCATGTATTTCCAGGTGCCCACCGCGGTGCCGAGTTGGGTGAGTTTCTCGTCGGTGCGGGCGCTGGCGATGCCGAAGTCGACCAGGTAGGCGAAGTCGTCGCCGGTGACCAGGATGTTGGGCGGTTTGACGTCGCGGTGCATCACCCCGGCGGCGTGGGCCGCATCCAAGGCCGAGGCGATCTGGGTGATGACGGCCACGGCCCGCGGTGGAGACATCGGACCATTTCGTTCCAGCAATCTGCTCAGGTCGGTGCCCTCGATGAGGCGCATCTCCAAATACAGCTGACCGTCGATTTCGCCGTAGTCGTGGATGGGCACCACATGGGGTTCCAGCAAACGGCCCGTGATGCGGGCTTCGCGCTCCATCCGCTTACGAAACACCGGATCCTGGCTGAAGGTATGTGACATCAATTTGAGGGCCACCGTCCACTTTTTGACGGTGTGCTCGGCTTCGTAGACTTCGCCCATTCCGCCGCGGCCCAGCAGCCGTTTGAGGTAATAGGGCCCAAACATTGTCCCGAGCCGCGAGCCCTGCGTGTTGCTCATCGCTGACTCCCTCAGATCAACTCACGACGGCCGGGCAACATCGGCAACTGCCAGGGTGTCCGACCGCCGTAACCTCGCGGTCTGGCAATCATGACGGTAATCGCCCGCCACTCTCACCACACGAAAACTACAACATCCCGCCGTCAGGCGGGCGATCGTGCTGATTCTGCGGGTGCGCTCGGCCGCCGCGATCGAACGTGACCAAGATGGGCGGTGCGGGGGAGCGGCCCGGTGCCCGAGTTTGTCCGGCAGGCCCGCAGCCGAGGCGCGAGTCATCTTATGCAACAGCATGTTTCGGCACCCGCTGTACCGATGCCACCCGCACCGTGGACGGTGGCCACAGGTCGCGCACGAGCTGAACCGACCGAAACCCGTATGACACCAAACGCATTCATGGCCCACATGCCGCACCCAAACTCAGCGATGAATCACCGCCAGTATTTGCGGCAACGCCTCGCGGGTCGCAATGCGGCCCGCCTCGCGGGCTGCGTCGATCTGATGGAATTCCAGCAGCCCGACGCCGCGGGTGTCGGGCCGGATCACCACGTCGGCCTGGCCAATCGTCATCTCCGCCGCCCTCCCGCTTCCCATCGTCATCGTGCGGATGAGGGTTTCGGCGATCCCGGGAACGCGTGGCGGCCTGCCATTTTGCGTCGCGGAGCCGGGCTTGGTGTCGCCACCGAAACCGATGGCCACCGCGACCAACGGGCCCTCGGCACGCGCCAGCGCGGAGACGGGAACGTTGTCGAGCACACCCCCGTCGACATGCAGCGAACCGTTATAGACGTAGGGCGGGAAGATTCCGGGCAGCCGCAGGGAACACCCGACGGCGTCGGCGACCGGGCCCCTACGGTGCACGACGGGCCGCCGGCCCAGCAGGTCAACGCTGACGCAGCGGAACTCCTTCGGCAGCTCCTCCACCAGCTTTTCGCCATAGGCCCGGCGCAACAGCGCGGGGATGCGCCGCCCACGAGTCAGCCCCTTGATCGGCACGGTGTAGTCCGTCATCGGGTTGGTGCGGATGAAGTACTCGTACGTGTAGGCGTCCACGCCCGCGGCATCCAGGCCGCAGGCTGCCAGCGCCCCGATGATCGCCCCCATGCTGGTGCCGGCGAACCGGTCCACGACTATCCCGGCCGCATCCAGCTCCTCGAGGACCCCGAGATGGGCGAACGCCCGCGCACCCCCGCCGCCGAGCACCAACCCGACGGAGCGCCCCGCGATGCGCGCGGCGAGCGGGCGCAGGTCCTCGGCCGAATGTCCGGAGTGGGCCGCTTGCACCGACCGCGGCGTCATCAGCTCCTCCCAGGCGCGCCGGTGCTCCCGGCTGGCTTGCGGCCCGGCCAGCACCAAATCCGCGCCCTTGGCCCGGGCCGGCAGTGGTTCCGAAGGCGGCGCCGGGTTTCCGGCAACGAGCACGATTCGGTCGGCGACACGCAGGCAGACGTCCCGCCAGTCCGCGTCGTCCACCGTCGCGTGCAGCAGCACCTTTTCCGCGGCTCGCTCTGCGCGCTCCAGCCCGTCACGGTCAACCTTGCCGGGGTTCACCGCCCGGACGTAGCTCGACAGCATGGTCAGCAACGCGTTGGCGACCCTCGGCACGGGTGCGAGGGCGTCGACGCCGACAATCGCGATGACCACGTCCGACGATTCGGAGCGGGGCGCCGACGGTGCCTGCACCGAACTCAGCCGGGTGGCCAGCTCGCGGACCAGCGCACCAAGCACGTGGGTGTCGGCAATCTTGTCGAACTGCTCCTTCGTGAGGCGCACCAGGGTGGAGTCGCGCACGGCCCGGATCGACGCGGAGCGGGGTGCGCCGGTGAGCAGGCCTAGCTCGCCGATCACCGCACCGCGGCCCAAATTCCTGATCACGATGTCGTTTTGGAGCGCCTGCAGGCGGCCGTTGCGCACCACGTAGAGGGAGTCGGCCACGTCGCCGGTGCGGAAAAGGTACGAGCCGGCCTCGACTTCGACCTCCTCGGCGCTGTGCCGCAGGTCGGACATTGTGGCCGCGTCCAGTCCGGAGAACAGCGGCAGGTTCTCGAGCGGGTCGGCGTCGTGGTCCACCGATGGCACGGGGTCAGCCGCCGTGCCCGTCGGTGCAGGTGCCGGCGGTTCATACGGCGGCGCGGGTTCGGGCGTGGTTTCCGCGTCGGGGACGTGAGCGGTGTTGCCCATGAACAGGGCCCCGATGGCAACGGCCGCGAAGCAGACCGCGGCCATCATCCATCCATGTCGCAGTGCCTCCACACCCCCGCCCCGAGCCGGTGTTCCGATCAGGACCACCAGCAGCGCGACCCCGATGACGGCGCCGAGCTGGCGGCAGCTGCTCACCACCGCCGACGCGGTTGCGTAGCTGCCGCCCTTGGCTATTCGCGCCAGGGCGGCGCTGCCGAGCAGCGGCAACGTCGCGCCCACCCCGATGCCCTGCAGCAGCTGGCCGGGCAACCACGCGCCGAGGAAGTCCGGATGTGTCCCGACGCGCTGCAGATACCACACCAGGCTGCCGGCCCAGACCAGCGCGCCGAAGAAGATGATCATGCGGTGCCCGCGCCGGTCGGCGACCTTGCCGAGCACCGCCGCGACGACGGCCGCGACGAACGCGGCGGGGGCGACCGCGAGGCCCGTCTTCAGCAGGTCGTAGCCCCACACGTAGTTGAGGAACAGCACGTGGGTCAGCAGGTAGCCGTAAAAACCGACGCCCGCGACGATCGTCAGCGCGTTCCCGGCCACGAATGACGGGACGCGCAGATACACGGGCTCGATCAGCGGCGAAGGATGAAACCGGGAGCTCAGCACGAACCCGACCAACGCGACCGCCGCGGCCACGAACGACCCGACGGTGCCGTAACTGGACCAGCCCCAGTCCGGACCCTTGATCAACCCGAGGGTCAGCAGCCCGAGCGCCGCGGCGAGCAGCACCGCCCCGCGCAGATCGGGGACCCGCCGCCGTCCCGGGGCGCGGCTTTCGACCAGCTCACGCCGGGCCACAACCACCGCGACGATGCCCAGTGGCACGTTCACCAGGAACGCCCACCGCCAGTTCGACACCTGCACGATCGCGCCGCCGATCGGGGGACCCAGGCCCGACGCGATGGCCGCCGCCGAGCCCCAGAGGCCCACCCCATGCGCGCGGCGGCCGATGTCGAAGCCCTCGACGACCAGCGCGAGCGACGCGGGCACCAGCAGCGCAGCGCCGACGCCCTGCAGCACTCGGAACGCGACCAGCTGTTCGACGGTGTGAGCGCCGGCGCATAACCAGGACGCAAGGGTGAACAGCGCCACGCCCCAGATGTACATCCGCTTGCGCCCGAGCAGGTCGGCGAGCTTGCCCGCCGCGACGAGGAACGCCGCAAAGACGATGTTGTAGGCGTTGAGGATCCACGACAGGCTGCCGATGGCATAGGTCGGAAACGACTGCTGGATGTTCGGGAATGCGATATTGACGATCGTCGAGTCGAGGAAGGCGAGGAAGGCGCCGAATGCCGCGACCAACAGGACGGCCGCCGACTTTGGCTGCCGGCGCACGGTGAGCGGGCCCGTCAGGCCCCGCCTGCCCGACCGGATTCCGCGGCTACCGTTCGTCGCGACCTCGCCGTCGGTCGCACCCATTGTGGACGGGGAGGAATCACTCGAACGACGTGCTGCCCGGGACGTTCGCAGGTCCAGCTCCTCCATGATTGGATCCTCGACGTGACGCCTCCGAGCGGCTCAGTCGGCTTTATGTAGCGGCAGTGGGCGGGTGCCCCCGCCGCCTTCCGTTCCCACTGCAGCCGGTGTGGGAGCGACGTCTTTACCGGGCGAGGTTGTCGTCCCAGAGGTGTCGCGCCCGATAACGGGGAATACCGTTTCCTTTCCGCGCCTGCCCTTGAGTTCGACTTCTTCGCTCTCTCCCCATCGGAAGCGCGGCTCAACGGTGCGGCGCACGCTGCTGGTCACCATCACCGACGCCCGACCCTGGCGACCCGCGAGCCCGGCCAACCGGAACGCGACGTTGGTCGAGTCGCCGATCACCGCCTCGACCGATCTCGTCATGGCGGCGAGAGCGACCATCCCCACGACCACGCCCCAACCCATGCGGATGGGCGAGCCGTCCGGGCCGCGCAACGGCAGCTTGGGCCCAAGTTCCTCGTCGACAAGCCGATTGGCGGCGAGCGCGAAGTCGATCGCCCGCTCACCGGCATCTGCGAACCTGCTCGCTTCCCAGACCGCGAATATCGCATCGCCGGCGTAGTGGTTGAGCGTCCCGCCATGGGCATGCAGGACACCGCCCACTTCATGCCATAGTGTGTTCAGGCTCTGCGCGATGACTGCCTCATCTGTTACTTCGGAGATCGTCGAGTAGTTGACGATGTCACCGACCACCAAGACCATGGCGGCCTGGCTGATGCGGGTCCGCGTCATCCCCATCGCGGCTCCGTTGGCGGCCGTGAATCGCTGCGAGCGGAAGGTCAGCGCCCAATCGCCAATCCGGATCTCGTCGCCGGGCATGATCGGCCGCGGCACCGCGCGCTCTAGGCGCATGCCGTTCACCAATGTGCCGTTGGTGCTGGTGTCGATCACGAAAGCGTGGTCACTGACGGCGTCCAGCCGGATCTCGAGGTGCGTGCGCGAGATCTCGGGGTCATGGATGATCAGCCTGCGTGACTCGCTGATCCCCGCGCATTCACGACCGACAAACAGCTGATCAAAAATCGGGACGCGGTGTTCTTGGCCGCCATCGTCGATGTCGAGGAAGCCGAGCGGCTCCCCACGCTGTCCGCCCAACACCTGGATGGAAGCAGTCATCATCACCTCCCGGCTAGCCGTCGCCGCCGCGTAATCGGTTGCGTACACAAGTGCGGTGCTGACGCAACGCAGCGCCGGCGTCGGGATCGCTTCTCTGTGCGCTCAACTCGAAGTCAATGCCAACGCCCCTCCGCAGTCACGACATTACTGCGGTTTACTGACGCGCCGTCAATAGCCGCCACCTTCGTGCCGGCAATTGGTGACGATGCGGACATTACCCCCGCTCGGGACCGCCCGGGCGAAATTCCGGTATGCCACTTGCTTTATGGAATTGCGGGTGAACGAACAGTTAATCGAAGATGGCCGTTGGTGGCCACGGGGCCGCCTTTCCGGGTTCTCGGCCCAGCAACTAGGTCGCATTCTGCCCCAAATGGATTCGACTACGGCGTCGTCGCAGCATCGGCATGTCAATTTGGTTGAGTCTGCCGCGACGGCTCCGGGCAACGCAAACCTCTTGTCGCCATTCGGTTTAGGGTCGCGTTGCCAGCCGCACCGCGCCCGCCGTGGCGGCGGGCCACGCGGCGGGGCGGCTAACGTGCCGTCCTGTTAGCCTCGGTGCAGGTGAGCGGAAGCTTCGCCGAAATTGCACTATGCGGGCGTGGAGTTATCAGTGAGTGATAGCTCACTCGCAAGCACGGCGAACTCTCGAACGTACTCCGGTCGGCAGATAAGCTCCTGACCGAGACGTCAACATAAGCGCTGCGGAGGAATGATCATGCGTCCAGCAAGCCAACGTTCCGGCCGGCGGAGGAACCGGCCGGTCCGTTCTGCAACCGGATGGCTCCGCATGCCCGGCATTTCATGAGCGCTAAGCGACAGTGGCAAGCGGCTGACGCGCGAACCGCCCTGCAGAGCGTTCCGATACTCGCCGACATCGATGCCGAACAACTCGATCAGCTCGTCAACGGCGTAGACCGGCAGCACATCCCGGCCAATGAGTGGCTATTTCATCTGGGAGACCCATCCGACGCCATCTACGTCATCGACTCCGGGCGGTTCGAGGCCGTCGGTGCCGATGGGCACGCGATTCGCGAGATGGCGTCCGGTGACTCGATCGGAGACCTGGGCTTGATCGCGGGTGCTCCACGCTCGGCCGGAGTACGGGCCATCCGGGACGGCGTCGTCTGGAGGATCGCCGCTGAGACATTCAGCGAGGTGCTCGAGAAGACTCCGCAGCTGCAATCGGCGATGCTGCGAGCGATGGCGAGGATGCTTCGCGACTCACGATCGGCGAGCATCTCGCGGGGTCGCAGGGTCATCGGCATACTGGCCACCGGGGATGCCGTCGCGGCCCCGATCGTCGACGCGATCGCGACCCGACTGGGCCCCTACGGTAAGACCGCTGTGGTCGCGCCGCCCGTCGAGTCAACCGCCGCGGCCCTTCGTCATGCCGACCTTGTCGAGGGGTTCAGCGAAACCCTCGACAGGGCGGAGCACTGCAACGATTGGGTCTTGGTGGTGGCCGACCAGGGCTCGGGCGACCTCTGGCGACGATATGTTGTCGCGCAATGCGATCGACTCGCCATCATCGTGGACCAACCAAATCCGCCGGATACGCTCGATCGGATTGACACCCAGAGGCCCGTGCACCTGATCACGCTGGTAGAGCCGGATCCGAGCTGGTGGGATCTGCTGGAGCCGGTCTCGCATCACCCCGCCAACAACGATGGCTTCGCCGCGTTGGCCCGCAGGATCGCCGGCCGATCCATGGGTCTCGTGATGGCGGGAGGTGGGGCTCGGGGACTCGCGCATTTCGGTGTCTACGAAGAGCTCACCCGGGCCGGCGTCGTCATCGATCGGTTTGGCGGAACGAGCGTCGGTGCCATCGCTGCCGCAGGCTTCGCACTGGGGATGGACCCCTGGGAGGCGATCGACCATGCGCACGACATTTTTGAGAACTCCAACCCACTCGGCGACTACACGATCCCTGCGGTAGCGCTGATGCGAGGCGGACGCGTCGACTCGCTGGTACGGCGATTCACCGGCGGCGTCTTGATCGAGCATCTGCCGAAGGGGTTCTTCTGCGTCTCTGCCGACATGATCACCGGCGATCAGATCATCCACCGGCGTGGGCCTCTGGGCCTCGCCGTGCGCGCATCGATGTCGATCCCGGGCCTGATGCCGCCGGTGCAAATTGGCGAGCAGATTCTCGTCGACGGTGGATTGTTGAACAACCTCCCGGCCGACGTGATGTGTGCCGACCCGGACGGCGACGTGATCTGTGTCGATCTGCGTCGAAAGTACGTGCCCTCGAAGGGCTTTGGTCTGTTGCCGTCAATCATTCAGCCTCCCGGGTTCATCCGGCGGCTCGTGACCGGCACGGATGTCGCCCTACCGCCGGTGCAGGAGACACTGCTTCGCGCGTTTGACCTTGCGGCCTCTAAGGGGAACCTGCGCGAGCTCCCGCGAGTTGCGGCCGTAATCGAGCCGGACGTTTCAGCGATCGGTCCGATGGACTTCAAGAAGATTGATGCGGCCCTGGAGGCCGGACGGATCGCAACCCGTGGGGCCCTCGAGGCGCTGCCGCACCTCGTCAACTGAGCGAGGCCGGGCGGTTGCCGGATTAGTCGCTGGCAAGCTCGCGGTTCGGGACCAGCTCGGGATGCTCGATCACGTCGGCCAGACGCGTGAAACCGAGCCGCTCACGCAAGGCCTGCGACGTGTAGCCGGTGACTGTCGCGTCGGTGCGGGCGCGCACGGTCGCCGACCGGGGCATGTGAAACAGCACACCCATCTCACCGACGTAGTCACCGGGCGTGATCACCTTCACCAATTCCTCACCGCCGGCGGCCAATTCGCGCACAATCTCGAGCTCGCCCGCGGTCACCACGTAGATCAGATCGCCCATCGTGTTCTGCCTGAACAGCGCCTCGCCGGCCTTCAGGTGCACGGTTTCGGGGGGCCGATTGGACGCCGCGATCGCCGGCGTCAACTCGACGACGCGATCGGCGAGCGGAAGCATCCGGCTGTCGTGGGTGGCGACCACCACCACGCGTTCGCCCTGAGCGAGCGATCGAATCAGCCGCAGCACCTCTTCTACCTGGATGAAGTCAAGGTGTGCGGTCGGTTCGTCGGCCAGGATCAACGGCGGCTCCAACGCGATCGCGCGGGCGACCGCGACGCGTTGCTGTTGACCGCCGCTCAGGTCACCCGGGCGGTGCTTCATGCGTTCGGCGAGATTGACCCGCGTCAGCAGTTCTTCCGCGCGCCGACGCGCGGCGGCGCGCGATTTCCCGGCCGCGCGCAAAGGAATCATCACGTTCTCGAACGCGGTGAGGCTCGGCACCAGGTTGAACGCCTGGAACACGATGCCCACCGTGTCGCGCCGGTACGTCGCGAGTGCGCCGCCGTCGAGCGCAGTGATGTCGATGCCGCCGAACGTGATCGACCCGGACGACGGGCGCAGGATGCCGCCAAGGCAAGACAGCAAAGTCGTTTTCCCGCAGCCGCTTGGCCCGAGCAAGATCACCAGCGACCCGGCCGGCACGTCGAGGTTCAGCCCGTCGATCGGACGAACGGCGTAACCGCCGCTGGAGTACTCGACGACGAGATTCTGAATGCTCAGATCGCCCACCGCTAGGGACCTCCGAACGCGAGAGCCGGATCGACCGCCACGGCCCGGCGCAGTCCGGCGATGCTGGCCAGCAGACCGATCGCCACCGCGATCAGCGGTAGCGCCAGGTAAGCCCGCATCGGCACCGCAACAACCGTGGGGAACAAGGGCGCCAGCAGCTGCGCAAGGCCGACGCCCAGCACCGCCGAGAGCAGCGCCATGACGACCGCCTGCAGCGTCAGCCCCGCCAGAATCGACCGCGTCGGCACGCCAATTGCCTTGAACACCGCAAAGTCTCGCACGCGTTCCAATGCGGAGAGGTAGACCACCGATCCGACGATCAGCGCCGCCACGATCCATAGCAGATAAGACATGATCGTGATTCCCTGCACCGCGACCTTCAACGGGCGCAACAAATCGTTGGCACCGGCCGCTGGATCGAGGGCCTGGTAGCCGTCCGGCAGCGCCCGGGGAGTGCCTTTGAAGCCGATCGACGTGACCATCGGCTGCCCGTTGTACGACAGTCGCTGTATGCCCTCGGTCGTCAGAAACATGTTGGGCGCCTTGCCGATTGTGGTGGAGTTGGGCACGATGCCGACGATCCGGAAGGTCTGCACACCGAGGCGCAGGTCGTTGCCGACGTGCTGGCCGAGCGTGCTCGACACCGCGACCTCGTCCGGGGTCGCGGGTGCCCGACCCTGCGAGATCGCCGGCATGCCGGGGCCGCGCTCAGGCGCCCCGAACGCGCTGACGGTTCGCGTTGAAGCGCCCTCCTTGATGCTGGTGGCAGTGAAGGCCAGCGGGGCCGCGGCGGTCACGCCGGGCTCGGCCGCCACCTGGCTCACCTCAGCCTCGGAGAATGCCGTCGCGCCTAAAAATGGCCCGGCCGCACCGGCCTTGACCACGAACCCGTCGACACCCATGGAATTGACGGTCCGCCCCGCCTCGACCCGAAAGCCGTTCGAAAGACCGGTCAGTACGAGCGTCAACCCGAAAACCAGTCCGGTGCTGACGACCGCGATGACGAGGCGCCGCCTTCGCCATTGCATATCGCGTAAGGCCGCGAACAGCATGCGCACGACGCTAGGGGACGTCGCCCCTTCCCGAAAGGGGGTCGTCCAAGTTTTTTCCGCCGAACGCGGTGTTTTGCCCGATATCGTCTGCCGGCAACGTCGACGTAAGGCGGTCCTTTGCAGGAGGGACTAGCGCGGTCGGTGATTGGGTGCGGGCGCGCCGCTCACGATCGGCACCGGGCCGCCAGCGTCTCGGCATCGGCGACCTCGATGCGAGCCCGCGCCACGACAAGGAGACCTTCGGCCTCGGCCGCCTTCAACACGCGGTTCGCGGTCGGTCGCGACGTTCCCGCCATCGATGCGATGTCGTCCTGCGTCAACGGGATGATCGTCGCCGCTTCGCCGCCCGCGTATGAGTGGGCCATTTCGGATACCCGTCGCAAGACGCGTTTCTCGGCCGACACATAGAGCGCTTCTTGGAGCTGATTCGAGAGGCGACGAACCTGCGCGGCCAGCATCTCGATGAGGAACTGGTCAACCGCGGGTTGGGCCAGTCGCAGCTCGTCGAACCGTTCACGCCGCAACGACTGAATTTCGGCATGCTCGACCGCCGCAGCCGTCGCGGTGCGCCGGTGATCTGGGCTCAAAAGTGCTTGCTCACCGAAGAATTCGTCTGGACCAAGGATGGCAAGGGTCGCGACGTCGCCCGCCTGCGTCGTCATGCGAATCAAGACGTGGCCTTTGGTGATGAAATGAACGGTGTCACCCGGATCGCCCTCGTGGAAGATGACTTCACCGCGTTTGAACTTTCGGCGGCTCGACACCGACTGGATCCATTGCGAGGCTTCGCGGTTCAGAACACCGAGCAACGTGGGCTTGACGTGCTCGGTGGTCACCGGCGAGACCTTAGCTGTTGAGGAATTGGCAGTGAAAAAACCTTTCACGTTTTCGCTGCCATGCTAGACCACGCGGACCCCGCGTCGTCGTTTCAGTGTTCGCGGGATTACACAACGACTGTGCCGCTCGGCAATGTCGCCGGGTGAAATCTCACCTACGGTCAAGGGGATGCCGAACGAACCCAAGACCAAGGACGCCGACGTGGTGGTGCTCGAGCTGCCGCGCGACCCGGCGGCCGACGATGCCGACGGCTCGGCGGCGACCCACACGCTCAAGCGCCACATGCTGCTCGAGCTGCGAGACCCACTGGGAATCGCCTTCGGGATGGCCGAGTCCATCCCGGAACTTGTCGACGACTTGCGCCGCCTCTCGGGTGGGTCGTCGGCGTCCGAGGACGTAGTCGCGGTGCTCGACGAAATGTTGCGCAGCGCCGATCTCATCAAGAGCAACATCACCCGCGCCCTGAGCCTGGTGCAGCGGGAATCCACGCGCGCGACCCAGCGCTGGTAGGCCCGAATAGACCGCGGCCGCAGCGGCGTTGCGGGCGCTTGTCAGGCCGTGAACATGATTTGGCGTAGGGCCGAGAAGTCCAGTGGTTTGGTGAGGTAGCCGTGGGCGCCGAGGTCTGCGGCCTTTTGGGTGTAGGCGGGGGTGTCGTAGGCGGTGACCAGGTAGACGCGCACGTGTGGCCAGGTGTGTCGGACTTCGTCGAGGAGTTCCAGGCCGTTCATCTCGGGCATTTCAATATCGCTGAAGATGACGATGACGTCGGGGTCTCTGATTTCGAGCACGTCGAGGGCCGCGCGACCGGTCTCGGCGAATTGCATGATCAGCTTGCCGGACCGAAGTTCGCGCCGGAATCGCTGGCGGAACAGCGTTTCGATGTCGGTTTCGTCGTCCACGACGAGCACGTGCAGTGCCTCGGCGTCGTCCGCGGCATCGTCGGTGTCCATGGGTGAGTCCGTTGGTGAGTTCATCGGTGGTGAAGCCCCCTTGCCTGGGTGGGTCACGCGTTGATTGCGTGAAATCGATTGCCGCCGTTGGCTCTAGGCCCGAACCGGCACTTTCGCCGCCATCGTCTTGAGTGGGAGTTTTATCACGAACTGTGCTCCGGCGCCGGGTTCGCTGGTGACGTCGAGGTGGCCGTGGTGGCGGTTGTCGATGATGTCCTTGCTGATGGACAGGCCAAGTCCGGTGCCTCCGCTGCGGTATTTGGTGGTGAAAAACGGCTCGAAGATATGCGGCAGTGTCTCGGCGTCGATGCCGGGCCCGTTGTCGGTGACCACGATGCGTGCGCACACGTCGTCGTGTTGCACGCTGATTCGTACCTCGCCGCGATCGGTGGCTGAGGAAGCCGCTTCCAGGCCGTTGGTCACGAGGTTGATGATCACCTGGACCAGGTCGCCCTCGAAGCCACGCACGGTCGGGTCGTTGTCGTCGAGCTCGACGTGAATGGCGCAGCGGGCATCTCGCCGGTTGGCCCGCCAGGAATGGTCGGCAAGTGCTGCGCTTTGCTCGACGATCTCGTTGAGATGACACGGCAGCGCGTCGCCGGCGTGCGTTCGCCCGACCTGCAGCATCGTCGCCATCACCGCCAGCGCGCGTTGGGCGTGATGGAGGATCTTGTCGAGGTTGGTTTCGAGATCCGAGACCGGCTCGGCGCCGTCTTCGGCGATAACCTCTTCCCGTACTTCGGCGCACAGCTCGAGGTTCAACTCGGTGAAGTTCACGATGAAGTTCAGCGGGTTTTTGGTCTCGTGGGCGACGCCGGCGGTGAGCGTTCCGAGGGCGGCGAGCTTGGCCTGTTCGACGAGGCTTTGGCGAAGCGTGCGTTCGGCCAGCTGGCTGGAGTCCAGGGAGCTCATCAGGTAGTTGAAGGAGGCCATCGTCTGGCTGAAGTCATCGTTGCTGTACACCGGCAGGGCATGACTGTCCGCCAGTGGTTTCCAGGAATCGGTGCCCGCGCCGGCGGCGATTTCGCTTCGTGCCGCCGAGAGCCGGGCCGTGAGCACCCGCAACCTGCTGCCCACGGCCCAGCTCACCAGCCGATAATTCCCCAGGCCAAGCAGGAACCCCCCGCACACGCCGACCACGATGTTGCTGGGTCGCAGCACCTGGGCGGCGGGGATTCCGAACGCTACGGCAATGACCGAACCCGTGAGCCCGATGAACACCCCAAACCCGGTCATCGCCAAAGCGAGGTTCCGGAAGATTTTGCGCGTCGGCCAACGCCGTCGAAGGTTCAGGTCACTGTTTGCTGATTCCACGATGCCTCACACGAGTGATCGTTATCTATGCGCAGTGTAGGGAAATCGAATTCCGTTGCTGCAGCATCCCCGAGACGCCGCGTGAGACGTAACGAGGCGTTCAACCTCGAGACAGCTCATGGAGATTCAGCGGACACCGCAGCTTCGCCCTTGTCCGTGTGGGTGACGCCTTGCGGGTGTGCCGCGGATTGCCGGCTCTACGCGGGCGCCGCGGGTTTCGCCGTCACCGACTCGAGCGGGAGTTTTACGACGAAGCGTGCTCCGGCGCCGGGTTCGCTGGTGACGGCGAGGTGGCCGTGGTGGCGGTTGTCGACGATGTTCTTGCTGATGGACAGGCCAAGTCCGGTCCCTCCGCTGCGGTATTTGGTGGTGAAAAATGGTTCGAAGATTTGCGGCAGTATCTCGGGGTCGATGCCGGGGCCGTTGTCGGTCACGACGACCAATGCCGATTCGTGGTCGTGTTGCACGGTGATTGCCACCTCGCCGTCTCGATCGGTGGCTAACGATGCGGCGTCGAATCCGTTGGTCACCAGGTTGATGATCACCTGGACCAGGTCGCCCTCGTAGCCACGCACGGTCGGGTCCTCGTCATCGAGCTCGACGTGAATGGCGCAGTGCGCGCGCCGATCGGCGCGCCACGCATGGTCGGCGAGCCGGGCGCTTTGTTCGACGATCTGGTTGAGGTGACACGGCTGTGCGTCGCCGGTCTGCGAGCGACCGACCTGCAGCATCGTGGCCATCACCGCGAGCGCCCGTTGGGCATGGTGATGGATGAGGTTGAGGTTCGTCTCGAGATCCGAGACCAGCTCATCGCTTTCTTCGGCGTTAGCTTCCCGCAGTTCGGCGCACAGTTCGAGATTGAGCTCGGTGAAGTTCACCACGAAGTTCAACGGGTTCTTGGTCTCGTGGGCGACGCCGGCGGTCAGCGTACCCAGGGCGGCGAGCTTGGCTTGATCGACGAGGCTATGGCGCAGCGCGCGTTCGGCCATTTGGCTCGAATCAAGAGAGCTCATCAGATAGTTGAAGGACGCCGCCGTCTGGCCGAACTCGTCGTCGCTGTCAACGGGCAGTGCATAACGGTCCGCCAGCGGCTCCCACGAATCGGCACCCACGCTGTCGCCAATATCGCGACGCGCTGCCGAAAGCTGACCTGAAAGCATGCGCAACCGATGGCCAACCACCCGGCTTACCAGCAGATAGTTCAAGAGGCCAACCAGGATCCCCCCGGGCAGGCCGACAATGAAGAGATTTTGAACGTTAGCGGGAGTAAGCACGGCCCAGACACCGATGAGCACGCCTAACCCGACCATCGCCAAGGCGAGGTTCCAGAAGATCTTCCTTGTTGGCCAAGGCCGTCGAAGCTTCAGCGCACTGTTTTCTGGTTCCACGATGCCTCACCGGTGGGCGTTATCCATACGCAGTGTAGGAAATCGTCCGCGCCTCGGCGCAGGAACGGGTGTTAACGATGCGTTCCGCCTTCGTTTGTATTGGCCGCTGGTGGTCGAATTTCGTTGCCGGAGTTGGGGTCAAGTCTTAACGAGCATGTGGTATGGCGTGACGGGCCGGCATACTCCCCGGCGCCGGCGGGGACGATCGTAACCAGCTATTCAGCATCGAGATAGATTGTGGTAGCTCTGAATTCACGGAAGCCCGAGAGTGGCCGTATTACGTGGAGGTAGAATTGCCCGTTGGTTCAGCCAGTCGTTGGGAGCTTGATGCAGGCGCACACGGTAGGAAATGGTGAACATTCCCATGGCACGTCGGAGAGCGTTGCGGCGTCGTCGCCCGGGGCCACGGCGGTAGCGACCCCGCAACCGGTGCGGCTCCTGGTCGTCGACGACGAAGAGGATGTCGAGGCGCTTTTCAAGGGCCGTTTCCGCAAGGAGCTACAGCGTGGCGAGTACGTCCTGAGCTTCTCGACGGATCCGATCCAGGCTTTGAAGATGGTCGATGAGAGCCCCGACATCGAAGTCCTCATTACCGATCTCAACATGCCGCAGATGAACGGCCTCGAACTGCTGACGGAAGTCGCGAAGTTCCGGCGCCCGCTGAAAACCATTGTGCTCACGGCATACAACGACCTGGGAAATATCCGCGCCGCGATGATGCGTGGTGCCTTCGACTTCCAGGTGAAACCGCTTGACCTAGAGGATCTGCGAACCACCATCTCCAAGGCCGTCACGATTGTGCGGGAGCTGCAAGCCGGTGAGGACGCCCGGCAGCGCGCCACCGAGCTGACAAAACACAGCCGCCGCGTCGAGGACATCTTCGGCCGCTATGTGAGCGAGGAAGTCAAGCAGCATCTTCTGGCATGTCCAGAGGGGCACCGGGGCAGTGAACGACTTACGCTCACAGTGCTGATGGCGGATATCCGCGGTTTCACCCGATTGGCCGAGACCCTGTCACCCGAACGGGTTGTGCAGGTGCTGAACGGTTATCTCGAACGCGCCACCGACATCATGTTCCGCTGGAACGGAACGATCAACGAAATCCTTGGCGACGGCCTGCTGGTGTTCTTCGGCGCGCCCATCAGCGACGGCGATGCGACCGCGAACGCGGTCGCCGCCGCCCTCGAGTTGCAGCTCGCCATGGACGAAGTCAACGCGAGTCATCGGGAACAGGGATTGCCCGAACTCGCGATCGGGGTCGGTGTCCACACCGGGGAGGCCGTGGTTGGCACCATCGGCTCGCGGCGACGGCAGAAGTACACGGCGATCGGCAAGAACGTCAACCTGGTCGCCCGGATCGAGTCGCACAGCGTCGGGGGGCAAGTGTTGGTCTCGGATTCGGCGTATGACGAGATCCGTCATATTGCAAGCACGTTGGGCTCGTTCCAGGTGCGCGTGAAAGGCTTCACCGACTCAATTGTTGTCCACGACGTCAGAGGGCTGGCCGGCAAATACAACCTGCACCTTCCCGGTGCCAGCCGGACGTTGACTCCGCTTGCGGTGCCCTGGCCGATCGGCATGTCGGTCGTCGAGAACAAGGTCGTAGGCACTCAGCACCCGGCGGCGGTGACCGCGAGCTGCGAGGGGGCCGTCCGGGTCCGCACCGAACTTGCGGTCTCGCTCTTCGATGACCTCATGCTCGACGCCGCGGGCGGAGAGGTGTTCGCGAAAGTCGTTGAATGCGAAGTTCAAGCGGGGGTCCGCGACCTGCTGGCCGTATACACCTCGGATGCTGAGGATTTCCGGCGTGCGCTGGACGCGATGGTTGGGGTTAACCGGGCTGAAATAGTCCGGTCTTGACCTTCGGCCCGCGGCCGGTCTGCGAGACTACGTCATCGATTGCTCGGCGGCGCGTTTCGTGTCTGCACGCCCCGTGGCTGACAGCGACTCGAGCGGGAGCTTCACCCGGAACTGGGCTCCGGCGCCGGGCTCGCTGGTGACGGCGAGGTGGCCGTGGTGGCGGTTGTCGACGATGTTCTTGCTGATGGACAGGCCAAGTCCGGTCCCACCAATGCGGTATTTGGTCGTGAAAAACGGCTCGAAGATCTGCGCCAGCGTCTCGGGGTCGATGCCGGCGCCGTTGTCGGCCACGACGATCACTGCCCATTCGTCGTCGTGGCGGACCGTGATTCGCACCCGGCCGTCCCGATCGGTGGCCGAGGATGCGGCGTCGAGTCCGTTGGTCACCAGGTTGATGATCACCTGGACGAGGTCGCCCTCGAACCCACGTACGACCGGGTCGTCGTCGTCGAGCTCGACGTGGATGGCACAGCGCGCGTCGTGCCGATCGGCGCGCCACTCGTGGTCGGCGAGCCGGGCGCTCTGCTCGACGATCGCATTGAGATGACACGGCTGCGCCGCGCCGGCGTGCGTCCGACCGACCTGCAGCATCGTCGCCATCACGGCGAGTGCCCGATGGGCGTGGTGGTGGATCTTTTTGAGGTTCCTCTCGAGATCCGAAACCAGCTCATCGCTCTCGTCGTCGGGAGCCTCCCGTAGTTCGGCGCACAGCTCGAGATTCAATTCGGTGAAGTTGACGACGAAGTTCAGCGGGTTCTTCGTCTCGTGGGCGACCCCGGCGGTGAGCGTCCCGAGGGCGGCGAGCTTGGCTTGATCGACGAGGCTGTGGCGAAGCGAGCGTTCGGCTATTTGGCTCGAATCAAGAGAATGCATCAGGTAGTTGAAGGACGCCGTCGTCTTGCCGAACTCGTCGTCGCTGTCAACGGGCAGGTCGAAACGCTCGGCCAGCGGCTCCCACGAATCGGCGCCCACGCTGCCGGCGATTTCGCTTTGTGCTGCCGAAAGCTGACCCGAGAGCATGCGCAGCCGGTGACCGACGACCCGGCTTACCATTAGATAGTTCGCAATGCCAACCAGGAACCCCCCGGCGGTGGCCACGGCGAACGGGAAAGGCCGCATCGCGTGGGCGGCGGGTATCCCGTCCGCGACGGCGATGAAGGGATCCCAGGCACCGACGAACACCCCAAACCCGATCATCGCCAACGCGAGGTTCCAGAAGACCTTCCTTGTTGGCCAAGGCCGTCGGGACTTCCGCACACTGTTTTCTGGTTCCACGATGCCTCACCGGGTCAGCGTTATCCATGCGCAGAGTAGGGACATCACCCCTGGCTCGGCCCGGGAAACCGTAACAACGCATCCGTTCGCCCGCCGTCATTCGCCGGTGACGGCGGTGCGATCGTCACCGGGCGTTCATGCTCGAGACGAGTTGGACAGGAGTGGGATTCATGGGACGCGGGCCTGCGCCGGTCGATTGTCGGGCGGCCCATTTCTCGACGGCACCTATCGACGTGATTGCCGCGAGTTTGCTCAGTGAATTGCGCACCGGTCAGCGGCTCGGCCGCCCCACCGACGTCAGAGACGCCGTCGGAGCCGGCGTCTCACGTTTGAAACGGTAGCGGCCTTACCGTTGACACTGGCGTAACAAGTTTGCCATCGAAGGTTCCTAGGGTGGGGCGGTCCACCTTCCGTACTGGAAAATCGTGGGCCCCCTCAGCGATAGGAACTCAATTGAGCGGAAACGCAGTCCGCCTCCAGGCGATCAACAACGTCGAGGCATATGTGCCCCCAACCGTCAGTTTCGTACCCGGTGAAGAACCAGGCGAGGTCTTCGGCTCCAACGTCTTCACCAAGGCCGAGATGCAGGCACGGCTACCCAAGGCGGTGTACAAGTCCATCGTCGCGACCATCGAAAAAGGCACCAAACTTGACCCCGCGGTCGCCGACGCGGTCGCGGTAGCCCTGAAGGATTGGGCACTGGAGAAGGGCGCCACCCACTACGCCCATGTGTTCTACCCGATGACCGGGCTGACCGCCGAGAAGCACGACAGCTTCCTGGATCCCGTCGGCGACGGGACCACGCTCGCTGAGTTCGCCGGCAAGACTCTCATCCAGGGCGAACCCGATGCCTCCAGCTTCCCGTCAGGTGGTCTGCGGAGCACCTTCGAGGCACGCGGCTACACCGGCTGGGACGCCACCAGCCCGGCCTACATCCTGGAGAACCCGAACGGCAACACGCTGTGCATCCCGACGGTCTTCGTTTCGATGACCGGTGAGGCACTGGACTACAAGACGCCACTACTGCGCAGCCAGCAGGCCATGGGGGTGCATGCCGAGCGCGTCCTGAAGCTGTTCGGTCACAAGGATCTCAATCACGTCGTGTCGTTCTGCGGCCCGGAGCAGGAGTACTTCCTGGTCGATCGGCACTTCTTCCTGGCGCGACCGGACCTGATCAATGCCGGTCGAACATTGTTCGGCGCCAAGCCGCCGAAAGGCCAGGAGTTCGACGACCACTACTTCGGTGCGGTGCCCGAGCGTGTCCTCGGCTTCATGATGGACACCGAGCGCGAGCTGTTCAAACTCGGTATTCCCGCCAAGACCCGGCACAACGAGGTGGCTCCCGGCCAGTTCGAGCTGGCGCCGATGTTTGAGCGGGCCAACATCGCCTCTGACCACCAGCAGCTGACGATGACTATCTTCAAGACGCTGGCCAAAAAGCACGGCATGGAATGCCTGTTCCACGAGAAGCCATTCGCCGGGATCAACGGATCCGGTAAGCACGTCAACTTCTCCTTGGGTAATTCGGAGCTGGGCTCGCTGCTGGTCCCGGGCGATACCCCGCACGAGAACGCCCAGTTCCTGGTGTTCTGCGCCGCGGTGATCCGCGCCGTGCACAAGTTCTCCGGGCTGCTTCGTGTGTCGGTGGCGTCCGCTACCAACGACCACCGGTTGGGGGCCAACGAGGCACCGCCGGCGATCATCTCGATCTTCCTTGGTGAACAGCTCGCCGACGTATTCGAGCAGATCGCGAAAGGTGCGGCCACATCGTCAAAGGGCAAGGGCACCATGATCATCGGTGTCGACACGCTGCCGCATTTGCCGACCGATCCGGGTGACCGCAACCGCACCAGCCCGTTCGCGTTCACCGGCAACCGGTTTGAATTCCGGGCGCCGGGCTCTGGGCAGACGGTTGCCGTGCCGTTGATCGTGCTCAACACGATCATGGCGGACTCGTTGGACTACTTGGCCACGAAGTTGGAGAAGGCTGTCGGCGACGGCGAGGACTTCGACAAGGCAGTGCAGACATTGCTCACCGAGGTCATCACCGAACACGGTGACGTGGTCTACAACGGCGACGGGTACTCAGAGAAGTGGCAGATCGAGGCGGCCGAGCGAGGCTTGCCGAACCTCAAGACCACGTTGGACTCCGTTGGCGAGCTGATCAAGCCAGAAGCGGTCGAAGTCTTCGAGAAGTACGGGGTGTTCAGCGAGCGCGAGCTGCACAGCCGCTACGAGGTCCAGTTGGAGCAGTACGTGCTGACCGTCGCGGTCGAGGCGAAGCTGACGCTGGAGGTCGGTGCGACGGTCATCTTGCCGGCCGCGATCCGCTACCAGACCGAACTGGCGCAGAACGTCGCGACGTTGGAGGCCGCCGGTGTGGAGCCAAGCACGCTTGCGCTTGAAGCGGTTTCGGCACCGATTGCCGATCTCTCTGCAGCACTGACAACGCTGAAGACGGTGTTGGGCGATCACTCGGCGGAGTCGGCGCTCGACGAGGCCAAGCATGCCCAGGAGGCGCTGCTGCCGGCGATGGACGCGGTCCGCACCGCCGCCGACACGCTGGAAGGCGTTGTCGCCGACGACCTGTGGCCGCTGCCCACCTACCAGGAGATGCTTTACATTCTCTGATCCGCTAATGCGTCTTTGGCGCGAAGGCCGTTAGCCGATTAGCGTCGTGAGCCAGGTCGGATCCTGAAAGTTCACGGCCTTGGTGCCATCCCACACGAACGGCGTGCCATTGGCGTTGAGCCCGGCCAACGTGGCGTCTCCGGCTGTGGACTTGGTTCGGGCGGTCCCGACGTCGTCTCCTGACTTGATGCAGTTCAGCACGTTGGTGTCGGCGCCGACGCTTTTGGCCAGTTGCGCGAGTTCGCCATCAGTGCGATCTTCGGCGCCGCCCTCTGCAGGCTGAAAGTTGCTGGCGAACAGGCCGGAGTAGAAGCCGACGTAGGTCTTCGGGTCGTTTTGCGCCGCAACGCAGTACGTGGCCGCCACCGCTCGGGTCGAGTAGTTCTTGCTGTGTGACTTGTCGTCGAGGAAGTTGACCAGGTGATAGCGCACCGCGAGCTTCTTGTGGTTCATCGCGGTGTCCATGTCGCTCGCATTCGACCTGATGAAGCTGCCGCATGGCGGGCAGATCGGTTCGTTGAAAATGTCGATCGTTGTCGGTGCCGCCGAGCTGCCGATGTACACGCCGTCGTCGAGGACGCGGAGTGCAACCGCGTCCGCCGGCGGCGGCGGCGCCGCCGATGTTGGCGCTGGCGGCGGCGACCGCCACGGATGGGTTAGAGCGACGACCAGGCCGCCAGTGATCGCCACCACGACGGCGACGGCAACGCCGACCCACAACCAGGGCTTGCCCCTGGCCCGAGGGGGTTGACCCCAATGCGGTGCACTGACGCCATCACCCATGCCCCACGGAGGGGCGCCGCCCCATCCCGTCGGGTGCGGCAGCGACCCACCTGGTAACCCGCCAGTTGACGGCCCGGGCCAGATGGGGCCCGGTGGCGTACCGTGGGTCGCCATCGCGGGCGGCGCGGGCGCAAAACCGCTGGGCGGCTCGCCGGCGAATGCGGCCGGCATCCTCGCCACGTGGCTGCGTTGCAAAATGTCGGTGGCTCGATCCTGATCGGGTGTGGCCAGCGCCGCGTATGCGGCCATCGAGAAATCACCGCAGCTCGCGTAGCGGTCCGCGGGATTCTTGGCCATGCCGCGGGCGATCACCTGGTCGAAGGCCGGCGGAATGCCCGGCCGCGCGGCACTGGGCCGCGGGATCGCCTGGTGCAGGTGCGCGCTCATCACGCTGACCTGGTCGCCCTGGTAGGGCGGGGATCCGGTCAAACACTCATACAGCACGCAGGCCAATGCATAGATATCGGCCCGGTGGGTGACGTCGGAGTCGGTGAACCGCTCCGGGGCCATGTATTTGAACGTGCCCACGGTGGTGCCGGACTGGGTGAGCTTTTCGTCGGAGGTGGCGCTGGCGATCCCGAAATCGACGAGATAAGCGAAGTCATCCGCGCTGACCAGGATGTTCTCCGGTTTTACGTCGCGATGCATCACCCCGGCCGTGTGTGCGGCGTCGAGAGCCGAACCGATCTGGCGCGCGATCGCTACCGCCCGCGGCGGGGACAGCGACCCGGAGCGCTTCAACATGGTGGCCACGTCCATGCCGTCGATCAGGCGCATGTCCACATACAGCTGCCCGTCGATCTCGCCGAAGTCGTGAATCGGCACGACGTGCGGTTCCTGCAGCCGTCCCGCCGTGCGGGCCTCGCGCTGCATCCGTGCGCGGAAGACGGGATCGCCGGAGAGCCGCTCCGACATCAGCTTCAGCGCCACGATCCGCTCTTTCACCGTGTCTTCGGCCTCATAGACGTCGCCCATGCCGCCGCGACCGACCAGCCGCCGCAGCACGTAGGGCCCGAACTGCGAACCCTCGCGCGAATCCGCGCTCGCGTCATCCATCGCGACTCCTCACCCCGTCAACCGCGCGCCGCAAAGCAACAAGTGCTTTCGCGTCCCCGGCCATGGCCTGCGCCGGACACCAGCACGCGGTGGCGTACCAGGCATAAGGCTAATGGTTTCGGCAACCCCGGGGCATAGTGAATAGAGAAAGCCAGCTACGTCGATAGCCGGGGGAGACGGGCACTGACGGCGGCGGCAAAGCCCCTGGTGGTCGGTGATTCCGATGGTCGGCGGCGCGCACGCGTTGGCATCGGGCGGCCGATGAGCATGCGTTCGGCCGCCCATCGATCCTGGATTAGCGATGTTCCTCGTCACCTGTGTGGCGTTCGCCGACCACTTCCCTGGAGAGCGCCCTGACGAAGCCGTAGGCGTGCATCCCGGCCCGACCGGGATTTTTGAGGATCCACTCGTTGATGTTTCGCATCGCGGTGGCTAAATCATCGTGCTTGACCCGCACCAGATACGTCTTTCGATCATCCTCCGGGTCGTCACTGGCCTCGGCGACGGCGACCGGGTTCTTGAACGCGTAGGCGATCCCATGCACGGAATCGTGGTTTAGCGCCCAGTTGAGTTCGCTGGGCCGCAGTCGGTTCACTGCCAGGTTGCGGTAGTCGTTCGCGTCGAATGAGTTGCTCAATTGGCCGATGGTCCTCCTCCTGGTGCCCGAGTGTCAGTGGACTACAACGGACTGAAGCGGATGTCGCGCAGGGAATTCGACGAGAGTTTCAACCTAAGACTCCATCATAGGAAGCAGCGTCACTCGCTGCATGCTGAGCGCTCGCCGGGCTATCCGACGGGTGTTCGTTGTCGCGGCGTGGGAACCCGCGGCGGCCCCACCGTGCCCGGCGGCAAAGGCCCGCTCACGACCGGTCGTAGAGTAAGCCGCGAACCTGCCCACGCTGGTTGCGAGGACTCATGACCGAACGCATCGAAACTCATCGCACTATCGCGGCATCGGCGTCCGATATCTTCGCCGTGCTGTGCGATCCGCAGGGCCACGTCGCGATCGACTCGTCGGGGATGCTCCAGGACGCCGACGGCGATCCGGTAACCGCGGTCGGCGACTGCTTCGTGGTCCACATGGACCGCGAGGCCCTCAACGACTTTCCACAGCTGGGCAGGTACGACGTCACCGTCACAATCAGGGCGTTCGAGCGGGATCGGCTGATCTCGTGGACCGTCCTCGGCCAGATACGCCCCCCGATTGGTCACGTCTACGGCTACCGGCTCGAGCCAACCGACGACGCCGCGGCCACCGTGGTCACCTCGTTCTACGACTGGTCGGACATCGACCCGAAGTGGCGGGAGGCCAAAATCTTTCCGGTGCTGTCCGAGGGCGCGCTGCGGGCGACTCTGGGCATCCTCGACCGCGCCGTCCGTCGAGGTTATCGATAGCTCTGTCGGGCGATCAGCCGTCAGGCCTCGTGGCCCGGTTGCAGGTGTTGGACGTCTGCGAAGGACACCCAATCCTCGAGCTCTCGGGGCGCATTGCCGTTTACCGGTTCCAGCAGGTGCCCGACGTGGTCGCCCAGGGGGAAACGATCGATGATCTTGCCGACGAACCAGGCGGGCGCGCCGTCGAGGATGGGCGTCTGCGCCGGGCCCCGGTGCCAGGAACAGCGATCGAACTTGTTGATCGTGTCGCCGGTCTGGCTGCCGAACAGTTCCACGACGTCGAGGTGCTCACGGTCGAACACGTGCACTGCCAGATGGGTGGCGTCGGCGGCGACTCGGAACGTGTGGTTCTGCGTGGACAGACCGACCAGGAAACGGGGCGGGTGGATGCTGGCTTGACTGGCGAAGCCCACCAGACAGCCGGCCGGGGTGCCGTTGGCCTGGGTGGTAACGACGAACATCGGGTAGTTCAGCAGCGCCACCAGCTTTTCGAATGCGGCAACCCCCGGCTCGGACACCCCCTCAGTCTTCCCGGTCCGGCCGCACCGGAATCGCACGGAGTGCGCTATCGAAGTGGGCGGTTTTCGCGCACTCCGCGGTACATGCCCCAGCGGACGATCCCCGGCATCACCAACCGTTCCACCGACCACGACGGCAGGCGGAACGCCTGACCGGTCGGCAAAAAGACCTCCAGGCCGTCGGGCTGGATGCCCAGCAACGAACCCCACCGCCGGCCCGGCGCTCGGTAGGTGCGCAGCCGTCGACCCGCGAAGTCGGCGCGGATGTTGTGGGCCACCAGCGCATCTCCGCGATTGCGCGCGGAGCTGCGTAGGGGGTCGGTGGCCGCGACGTCGCCGATCGCGAAGACGCCCGGATGACCGGGCACCCGCAGCTCCGGCGTCACGCGCACGAACCCGCGCTCGTCGAGCAAGGCCGGCGGAAGCCAGTCGGTGTTGGGCTGCACCCGCCCGATGGCCCAGAGCACGGCTTCGGCGGTCGCCGGCGGTTGCCCGGTGCTCCAGCGGACCGGTTCGGTGGTGATTTCCTCGCCCTTGAAACCGTCCGGCAGCACGGCGCGGTGCCCGGGGTGAAGGCCCACGCCGAGATCGGTCAGTTTGCCCCGAACGCGTTTCCAGATCCGCGGGTGATAGCCCTCTAGGGCGCGCTGTCCGGGGAAGTAGAGGTCAATCCGCTTGTCCGGCCAGGTCGTTGCCATGTTGGCGGTGCTGCTGACCGCCGCCGCGCCGCCACCCACGACGACCACCGAGTTGGCCGCGGCGACCCGGGCGTGCGCGGCGTGCAGGTCAGCGCCGATCTCGGCGGGCGATTGCAGCGTCGGGCGGCGCCAGAAACCGTTGGCGACGCCTGTCGAGATGACCAGCGCGTCGTACGGCTCGGCGATCGTCGCGCCATCGTCGCGGCGTCCCATGACGGTTCGGGCCGCCAGATCCACTCCTGTGAGCGTGGCCTGCACGGTCCGTACGCCGTCCAAACGGCGGAACCTGTCGAACGGAATCCAGTAGTCGCGGGCCCAGTCGTCCGGGCGGGAGAGCCGGACGCCGAGTTCCTGACCGCTGACCAGCCCGGGTTTGACCGAGATTCCGACGACGTCGGCGTGGCGGGCGAGACGGACCGCGATCAAAATGCCGACGTCTCCCAGTCCCGCGACCACGACGCGTTTACGGTTCATGCCACTCTCCTGCGCGCCGGTCGGGGCGCGAAGCACGGGCCAGCTGGTTGACCGATGTATGGTCGCACGGCCGCCAGGCAGGGTGGGCGACCGGCTGGGGTTTGTGACGCCGATGCCCCCACGCGCGTGTCGGCTCCTGGCCTGCCGCGGCTGAACGGATCTTGGTCGGTTTGCTTGCAGGAGTCTCCCGGCCAGCGGTCAGTGTCACGCAGGTTTGTGACCTGTGTTGTTAACCTGGCGAGATGGACTCCGAAATGGACCCTGCCAGCGAAAACCCCACGAAGGCGGGACTTGCCGCCACCAGTTGGGCGCTGCTGGGCATGATGTCCTACGAAGAAGAGATCTCCGGTTATGACCTCAAGAAGTGGATCGACTGGAGCGTCGACCTCTATTACTGGAGCCCGTCGTATAGCCAGATCTATACCGAGCTGAAGAAACTCGAGGGTTTGGGTCTGGTGACGTCGCGCGTCGAACGCGACGAAGGCACCCGCAGCCGCCGGCTCTACAAGATCACCCCCGCCGGGATGGAAGCCGTCACCAAGTGGACCAACGATGCGCCCGTGGATCCGCCAGTGCTCAAGCACAGCGTGCTGTTGCGGGTGACGTTTGGCCATCTCAGCAACCCGACACGGCTCAAGGAACTGCTGCAAGAGCATGTCGCCTACGCGGAAGCCAGACATCGTAAAGCCGTCGAAGACACCGAGGGGGCCGAGGTCGAACCCGCCTGGGCGTACTCGGTGATCGCACTGCGCTGGGCGGCCAAGTACTACGCAGCCGAGCGCGAGTTTGCCCTGGAACTGATGAAGGAGATCGACGAGGCCGAAGCGATCATCGAGAAGGCCGCCAAGGGTGGTTTCGGGAGACCGCGCCCTAAGCCGGGTTACTGGCGTGAGGTCGAAAAGCAGGTCGAGGCCAAGCGCGAAACCGACTAACCGGTGTTCGCGGCGTCCCGGGCCGCGATGTAGCCGTAGACCAGGCCCTGCGCGATCGTCGCGCCCGCGCCCGGGTACGAGGTGCCGAACGCATTGGCTGCGGTGTTGCCGATCGCATAGAGCCCGGTGATCACGCCGCCGTCCTCCCGCAGCACCCGCGCGCGCCCGTCGGCCCTGAGGCCTCCGCAGGTGCCCAGATCGCTGAGAACCATTTTCACACCGTAGAACGGGCCTTTGACTAACGGACGCAGGTTGGGATTCGGCGTGATGGTCGGATCGCCGTAATAACGATCGTAGGCGCTACGACCCCGGCCGAAATCGGGATCTTCACCGGCAGAAGCACTTTCGTTGAAACGAGTCATCGTCCGGGCGAACTCCGAGGCCGGAACACCGATTTGAGCGCCCAGCTCGGCTATGCCGTCCGCGCGCGCGGCGATGCCCGCCTCGTACCACGCCCGCGGAATCGGCATCCGCGGAAACAGTTCGGCGCCAAAGACATAGCTGTTGCGGTATTGCTGGTCGAAGATGATCCACATCGCTTCCACGGGGCTACCCGACCGTTCCAGCTCGAGTAGGCGCTGGCCGAACGACATGTAGTCGGCCGCCTCGTTGGCGAATCGGTAGCCGTTCTGGTCCACGATCAGGCAGCCCGGAAGCGATCGTTCGGCCAGCATCACTGCTGGCGCCTTGCCGGGCAGTGGCGCGATGGCGGGGAACCACCATGCCTGATCCATCAAATCGATATCGGCGCCCAGTTCCTGCGCCGCACGGATCCCGTCGCCGGTGTTGGACTCCGCGCCCAGGCTTAGGTTGGTGCCCAGCGATTCGGATTGGAATTTCCAACGCATGTCCATGCTGTGGTCGAAACCCCCGGTGGCCAACACCACTCCGCGCCGGGCGGTGATCGTTATCTCTCGCCCGCCGTGGTCCACGACGGCCCCGCGGACGCGATCAACGTCGCCGTCGAGGCGTACCAGGGTGGTGTCGGTCCACACCGGGATGCCGGCGCGCAGCACACCCGCAAACAGCCCGGCCATCAGGCCCTGGCCGCCCGCGGCGTAGCGCCGGCCCAGCAGCCGGCCGCCCACGCCTTGTGCGACTCGTTTGGCGAACGTCGGGATGCCCTTGCGCGGCACCCGGGCCACTAGATTCATCCAACGGTAGTCGGCGCCCGTCGTCGGTATCGAGACGCCGGCCTCCAGCACGCCCGGCCGCAGCCGGGTGCGGTATTCGCCGAGAATCGACGTGTCCAGCGGGCGACACTCGCAGGTGCGGCCCGCGGCGCTGCCGCCGGGTTCCTCGGGGTGGTAATCGGAGTAGTCGCGGGCCCAAAACAGCCGGAGCGGGGTCGTTCGGCGCAGCATGTCGACCGCCGCAGAGACATTGGTCAGGAACCCGGCCGATCGCTGCGGGGGCGCCGATCCCGCGACCACCGAGTCCAAGTAACTGGCGGCGCGTTCGGGGGTGTCGTTGGCGCCGGCCTCGCGCAGCACCGGGCCCGCCGGCAGCCACAGTGCGCCGCCGGACCGGGCAGTGGAACCGCCCACATATGACGACTTCTCCACGATCAGCACCGATAGCCCGAGTTCATGGGCGGCCAGCGCCGCGGCCATACCGGTGCCGGACCCGACTACTAGCAGGTCGACCGTGGTGTCGCCGACGGGAAGTCCGGCAGGGATCGTCGTGCTGTGTCGGGTCACCTTGAGAACGGTATTCCGGGGCAACGCCGCGGCGGAAGAGCCGTCCTGGTCAGTGGAACAAGCCCGCCCCGCGGGCCCTGCCGCGGGGGTTTAATCATGGGTATGACGTCGCAGTCCGAGGCCGACGGAGTTCGGCTCATCGAAGCGCAGGCCGCGCCGACGCGGTTCGCCCGGGGCTGGCATTGCCTGGGCCTGATCAGAGATTTCGCTGACGGCAAGCCGCACGCGGTCAACGCCTTCGGGCAAAAGCTTGTCGTCTTCCGCGGCGCGGACGCCAACGTCAACGTGCTCGACGGCTACTGCCGCCACATGGGCGGTGACCTCTCGCAGGGCGAGGTCAAGGGCAATGAGGTCGCGTGCCCGTTCCACGACTGGCGCTGGGGCGGCGACGGGCGATGCAAACAGGTGCCGTACAGCAGGCGCACGCCCAAGCTGGCCCGTACCCAAGCCTGGACCACCCTGCAGCAGGACGGCATGTTGTTCGTGTGGAACGACCCGCAGCGCAACCCACCGCCCCCGGAAGTCACGATCCCGCGCATCGAGGGAGCCACGAGTGACGACTGGACCGACTGGCACTGGTACACCACCGTGGTAGCAAGCAACTGCCGCGAAATCATCGACAACGTTGTGGATATGGCGCACTTTTTCTACATCCACGGTTCATTGCCCACATATTTCAAGAACATCTTCGAAGGACACGTGGCGACGCAGTATATGAACGGGTCGGGCCGTCCCGACCTTGGCAGCACCGAAGGCGCACAGATTCTCGGTACGACCTCGGTGGCGTCCTACTATGGTCCGTCCTTCATGATCGACGACCTGACCTACCACTACGAGCACGGCGATCACCAAACGATACTCATCAATTGCCACTATCCGATCGACTCGAATTCCTTTGTCCTGCAATACGGCATCATCGTCAAGAAATCGGATACGCTGCCCGGCGACCAGGCTTTGCAGAGCGCGTTCAGCCTCGGCGACTTCGTCAAGCTCGGTTTCGAGCAGGACGTGCAGATCTGGCGGCACAAGGCGCGCATCGACAATCCGCTCCTGGTTGAGGAGGACGGCCCGGTCTACCAGCTGCGCCGTTGGTACCAGCAGTTCTACGTCGATATCGCCGATGTGCAAGCAGATATGGTGGACCGCTTCGAGTTTGAGCTGGACACCACGCGGCCTTACGAGGCGTGGATGAAAGAGGTCGAGGCGAATATGGCTGCCCAGGCAGCCGTTACGGGTCCGCTGCGATGACGGTCGATTCGTCCGCCCGCGTCGACAACCGCCTCGACGAGATGCCGATGGTGCCCGTGACGTGCCGCAACTGTGAGGCGCAGGTGCTGGCCCGCAAGAGCAGCTGGAACCAGACCAGCGTGCAGTGGAACGCCGACGCGACGGCCCGGTGCGCGGAACGCCGCGAAGCGCAGAAGGTGTCCGCGCACGCTGGGCGGGCCGTGTTCTTGGCGTGCTCAGCGCTGAGCGAGTCGATCGTCGACGCGGTGCGACACGGCGGATTGCCCATCGTTGACGAGATGGTGGGTGTGGCCAACTAGCCGCCCGTTCAAGTACGCGTGAGGCGTTCACGCCTCAGGCGTGCGCGCCGCCGTCGATTCGGATCTCGGTACCGGTGATGAATGCGCCGTCGTCGGAGGCCACGAAGGCTATTACGGACGCCACGGCGCTCGGGTCACCCAGTATGTCGCTGCTATTGCCGTGCAGCAATGGCGTCTGCTTGGCCCACAATCCGAGGTCGTATCCCTCGGGCATCTTGTCCAGGGTGCTCAGCGCCAGCGCGGTGGAGACGCCGCCCGGCTGGATGTTGACTGCGCGCAGGCCCTGTTTGGCGTATTCGAGCGCCAAAGAGTGGGTAAACGACAACACTCCACCCTTGCTGGCCGCATAGGCCGCCATGTAGGGATGCGCGAAAGATGCTGCGGTGGAGGTGAAGTTGACCACCACGCCGCGGCGGGAATCCAGCAGCGCCGGCAGTGCCTGCCGGGTCATCAAGAAGGTGCCGGTGAGGTTGACGGCCAGGGTGGCGTTCCAGTCTGCGAGGGTGTGCTCGTGAGTGTGGGCGCAGCGCTGGATGGCGGCCGCGTTGACCAACACCTCGAGGCCGCCGAGCCCGGCGACGGCCGCATCCATCGCGGCCGTAACGGCGTCCGCGGACGAAACGTCGAGGACCGCCGTGCTCAGTCGCTTACCCGTGCCGGCGTCCTCGGCGGCTGCGGCGGTTCGCGCCAAGCCTTGCGCGGAGACGTCGTAGCCGACGACGGTGGCGCCCTCGTCGAGGAGCCGGGCCACGGTCGCCTGTCCGATCCCGGAGCCGGCCCCGGTCACGATGACGCGTCGATCAGCGAAACGCTGCATGATGCACACCCCGCTCACGCCAGCTGGAAAGCGCTGATTGGCGCTTCCTCGGGGTAGACGGATGGCCCGCCCAGGTCGTAGGCGGAGTTGAGCGCGGCGATGAAAGCTGGATCGTGGAGCGGTTCGCGCGGCACGTCGAGCTTGACGCCCCTGGCATTGACGTCATCGACCATCATGTCGAGGGCGCGCTCGATGGTCAGGTCGTCGGTGCCCTCCATGTTCTTCTTGAGCTCGTCGAAGTCGGCGAAGACCTCGGCCGACCAGTGCACCAGGAATCGCAGTTGGTCACTGTGGTGACGCGCGATCACCTCACCGTCGTTCTTCAGCAGCCAGTGGTCGCGGTCTTCGGGGTCACCGGCGAACACGGTGTCGAATGCCAACCCAGATGGAATCTGTTGGCCCAAGGGCCCGTTCGCCTCACCGCGATGGACCATCATCTCGTTTTGCACCACGACGCCGCGATTGTAAATCGGCGGAAGGACGCGCTTTGGCGCCTGTAGCGGGCCGTCGGGCCAGTAGGTGAATCCGCTGCCGGAGTCGAGTGAGAACCAGGTGATCACCTGGGCCATCTTGATCAAATAGTCGCCGAACAGGCCGGACTTACCCATCACGCTGGAGAGCCATGTCGGCGCGTTCTCGTGCCGCACGCCGCGAAAGCTCGGCGAATCCAGGTGCCCTGGATCGCGATTCGCGCACGGTCCATTGATGTTGAACAGCATCAGCTGCGGTTTGGCGTACTCAGCACGCCAATAGCTCTTGGCCATCTCGACAAACTGTGCGTTGTAGAAGCAGTCGTGGAGTTGCGGGTAAAGCACCGCACCGTAGTTGGCGAGGTAGCCGCGGAAGGTCGGGGTCAGAAACATGTCCAGCGATGGCGTGAACCCCTCGGGGAAAACACCGCTCATCGTCGCGATCAGTTCCTCGGCCGAGGCAAAGTGTTGCGCGATGATCAGCTTCCATGGACCCTCGGTGCGCACGACGTCAAGCAGGCGCTCGCGCTGATCATCGCTGTATACGTTCGCGATCTCGCGAGGCGGTGCGGCCGGCCGCAGCACGTTGGAAAGCTCCATCCGCCGCTCGTCGGTGAGCATCAGGTGTCTCCTTCTGCAGTTCCGGATCGATGTGATTGTGTGCGCGATCGCCGCGGTATGGTCGCTTGCTGTCCGGTGACCGGGACGTCAAAACGTCAACGGGTGACCGAACTTCGCCTGCAGCAGCGCGCCGATCTCGGCGATGGCCAGCCGGCCGCGTGCGGTGGCGTCAGAGCGCATGAGAAACCCGTGGTACATCCCCGGATAGCGGGTGCTGGTGGTTTGTGCGCCGGCGTCGCGCAGCCGGGCCGCGTACCGCTCACCCCAGTCCCGGATGGGGTCGCAGCCCGCGGTAATTACGATCGCCGGTGGCAGACCGGACAGGTCGGAGGCGTAGGCCGGCACTAGGTACGGGTTGGCGGGCAGACCCGTGTCACCGTCGGCCAGCGCGTGCAAGTAGTCGATGTCGTCAGCGGTGAGCATGGGCGCGTCGGCCAGCGCGGTGATGGACCGAGCGGCCATGTCACGATCCAGACCGGGATACAGCAACACCTGTGCGCAAATCGCCGGCCCATTGCGGTCACGTGCGGCCAGCGCAACCGCCGCCGCCAGCGACCCCCCCGCGCTGTCACCGACCACCGCGAGCCGGCCGGCGTCGATCCCCAGGCCGTCCTCATTTCGCGACACCCACTCGGTGGCGGCGTATGCGTCGTCGAACTGCGCGGGTGGCGGCGACTCGGGGGCCAACCGGTATTCGACGGCCACGACGGTGGCCCTGGTGGCCGATGCCAGCGCGCGGGCCAGCGGTTCGAACGAACGATTGGAGCCCATGACAAGTCCGCCGCCGTGGAAGTAGACCAGCACCGGGCGTGCGGAACCGACTGTGGGACAGTAGATTCGGGCTGAAATGAGTTCAGCTGGACCTGGGATCACGGCGTCCGTGATGCTGGCCATCTCGGGCATCTCATCGGGCAGCGGGACGGACTCGACCCCGGCGCGCACCGCAGCCAAACCACGTTGACGCATCGGCGGGATGTCACCAACGATGCGACCCGCGCCGCGGCGTCGGGATCCAGTGCGGGTGTCGTCACTTCAGTGCCGGAGGACGTTGTGCGGCAAGCACATTTGCACGTTCGGCCATCGCCGAGCCGACGGACTGTTGGGTGAGCAGGTAGAACCTGCCCTCGGCGGCCTGCTCGAACACCGTCTCCGCGGCCGCCAGCGGATCCATGGCAGCGGCCTTGATGTCGAGCATGGCCGATCGCTGCGCCTCAGCGGCCGCGGCATCGGTCGCCTGTTGGGGGTCCACGCCGCCCGCCGACTCGAAGATGTCGGAAACCACCGCACCCGGCAGCACGGCCTGCACGTGAATGTGGTGGGCGTGCCCCGCCGATTGAACATCGAGATACAGGCACTCGGTCAGCGCGAGGACGGCGTGCTTGCTGACGATGTAGGGCGCCTGCAACGGAATCGCCACCACACCACCGACCGACGACAGGTTCCACACCCAAGCCTGCTTGTCGGTGGCCATCATCTTCGGCAGAAACGCTCGGACGCCGTAGAACACTCCGCTGACGTTGATGTCGACGACGCGCTGCCAGTTGGCCACCGGCGTGTCCCACAGGTAGCCGAACTGCTCGACCCCGGCGTTGTTCACCAGCAACCGCACCGGACCGACGTCGCGGTAAGTTGTGGCGGCGAGCGCCTGGACGGCGTCGGGATCGCGCACGTCGCACACCACGTCCACCGCCGTGCCACCCGCCGCGCAGAGCTCTTCGCGCAGCGTGGCGACGGCGTCGGCGTCGACATCGGCCAGCACCGTCGTCATGCCCAGCCGGCTGGCGTGCCGTGCCAGCCCCGCACCGATGCCGGCGCCGGCGCCGGTGATGACGGCGACGCCGCCAGAGAACGTTTCGTGGGCGCTCACGAACCGGCGACGCGCTCGGCGTGCAGTTCGGACAGCAGCACCGAGTCTTGGGTGTCCAGAACCACGTCCATCTCGGTGAATTCCAGCCCGGTGGCGCCCCGGCGTACGGCGACGTTCACCACGCCGCTGGACACCGCGAACGGCACGAAGTTGGCGACCTGGTTGACGAAAATGTAGAACCGCGCGCGGCTGACGTCGCCGTCGGTGCCCGCGCGGTGCACGTTGGTGGCGTGGTGACGCAGCGGGTACGGGCTCTGCTTACGATGCTCCGAGAGCCACTGCATGACCGCGTCACGGCCGTGCAGCTCGGGTGACATCAGTTCTTCGAACGGGCTTGCGCCGGTATCGCTGCGGGTCAGGTAGCGCACGTCCGCGGCGCAGCTGGCGGCCAGCTTGTCATAGTGCGCCTCGTCGTAGTGGTACCAGAAGCCGGCGATGAACTCCTGCAGTTCCGACAGCGTGATGTCGTTGGTCATCTCAGCGAGTCAACTCCTTAGTGGCGCCGGTGACACGCAGGACGCCCGGTCAGTGGAACGCGCGTTGGGCAAGCTAGCGCTCGTGCACGAACATCGCGGTAAGTGCGACGGCCCGCACCGGGGAAGCCGGTGTCCCGCTGAGTAGACAAGGCCGTACCGCCGGCGGCGGACGCCATCGATACTCGGTGCCATGAGGACTGGCGCAACCGTGGATCTCGGCGAGTTGCGCGCCCACCTGCGTCAGGCGGACTGCGGGGTCCTGGTCGCCGTACTCGCGCAACTTACCGGCGACCACGGTGTGGTCGATCGCTTCGCGCCGAAGATCACCCACGTCCCCAACCCACCTGAACAGGCCGGCGGCGCCGATGCCGAGACGGCGGCCTCGCTGGTCGAGGCGGTGGTCGCCGCGGTCCGGTCGCCGCGGCCCGCACATGCGTTGCCCGCCGATGACCCCGATCTCTTCGCGCGGATCGCGCCCGTGGCACTCGGCGGAACCGTCGGCGCCGAATATCTCCCACTGCTGTTGGAGCAGGGCGGATTTCACCCGTCGCAACCGGTGCTGCCGCGCAGCGCCAGACTTCCCCAGGACTTTCGGGTCGCGATCATCGGCGCGGGCATCGCCGGGCTGACTGCCGCGCTAGCTCGCGCCGACGCGGGCATCGACTTTCAGGTCTTCGACCGCAACGACGAGGTGGGGGGGACCTGGTACACCACCACCTACCCGGGCATCGGCGTGGATACCCCGTCTGCGTACTACTCGCTGTCCCGGGACATCAACGGCGACTGGTCGAGCTATTACCCACTGGGTGCGGAGTACCAGCGCTACCTGGTGTCGGTGGCCGACAAGCACAACCTGAGGCAGCGGACCCGGTTCGGTACCGAGGTCGAGGCGTTGTGGTGGGATGAGAACCGCAACCGGTGGCAGATCCACACCGTGGGCGTTGCGGGTGACCGCGATGTCAGTCATGCCAACGTGGTGATCCCGGCGGCCGGTTACCTCAATCGGCCCCGCTGGCCGAATCTGAAAGGCCGGGAAACCTTCGCGGGAACCAGCATTCACTCGGCCCAGTGGGATCCCGATCTGGATCTGACCGGCAAGCGCGTCGCCGTTATCGGCGCGGGTTGCACCGCGGTCCAGATCGTTGACGCGTGCGTGGATCAGGTGGCGCATCTCACCGTGTTCCAGCGTCAGCCACACTGGGTGGCGCCGCGGCGACGGCTGACCGACGACGTTCCCGATCATCAACGCTGGCTCGGTACCCGCTTGCCGTACTACGCCAATTGGATTCGGCTCAAATCATTTTGGGGGACAGCGGACAACAATTATCCGGTGATCCTGCGTGATCCGCGCTGGGCGGCCGAGCATCTGTCGATCTCGCCGGCCAACGACGTGCTGCTGCAGATGTGCCTGGGCTACATCGACCGGATCTTCGGTGCGGGTAGCGAGCTCGCCCGCAAGGTCACGCCGGAGTTCGCGCCCTATGGCAAGCGGATCATCCGCGATCCCGGCGGCTATTACGCGGCGCTGGCGCGTGACCACGTGGACGTCGAGGCTTGTGAACCGGCGCGGGTCAATGAGGCCGGTATCGTGACTCCCGACGGTCGCCAGATAGACCTCGACGTGATCATCTACGCGACCGGTTACTACCTGGATTTCCTTTCCACCGTGGATATTCGGGGCCGCGACGGCAGGACCCTCGCCGGCGAGTGGGGCGACAGCCCCCGCGCCTACCGCGGCGGAACCGTGCCCGGATTTCCGAACCTGTTCATCTCCTCGGCGCCCAACTACAGCCCGGGACACGGAGCCGGCCACAACTTCGGCGTCGAGGTGATGGTGCACTACATCATGGAGTGCCTGCAGTTGATGGCGCTGCGGAATGCGTCCGTTATGGAGGTGACGCAGCGCGCCTACGAGGACTACGTCGCCGACATCGATGCGACTATGGCCGGCACCGTCTGGTGCCACACTCCCACCGCGCACACGTACTACCGTTCGGGCGGCCGGATCGTGATCGCCTTTCCGTATCGTCTGGTCGACATGTGGCATGACCATCGCGCACCCATAGAAACGGACTTCGAGTTGCGATGAGCCAATTACTCTGCGGTAAAACGGCTTTGGTTACCGGTAGCAGCAGGGGCATCGGGCGCGCCATCGCACAGAGATTGGCTGGTGAAGGCGCCACCGTCGCGGTCACTGCCCGGTCTCACACACCATCGGAATCCAGACGAGCCGGTGCGACCTCCACCCTCCCGGGCACCATCGGCGAGACCGTCGAATTGATCGAGGCTGTCGGTGGCGAGGCCTTTGGCGTCGCCACCGACTTGGAGGACCCCGCGCAGCGCGGTGGGTTGGTCGACGAGGTGCTCGACCGCACCGGCCGCATCGACATCCTGGTCAACAATGCAGGCTTCGCCGACTACTCGCTCGTCGAGGACATGAGCCTGGAATCGTTTGACCGGACCGTGGATCACTATCTGCGGACGCCTTTCGTCCTGACTAGGGCCGTCGTGCCGCATATGCGCAAGCAAGGCGCTGGCTGGATCGTCAACATTGGTTCGGTAACCGGAGTCGCGCCGGTGCGGCCGTGCCGGGAATACAACAAGACCGCGGGGGATGTCACCTATGCATCGATGAAGGCCGCCCTGCACCGCTTCACCCAGGGTGTGGCCGCTGAACTGCTTGAGGCCAACATCGCGGTCAACTGCGTTGGCCCATCGACTGCGGTCCGTACACCCGGTGCGGCAGAACTGATTCCACCAACTTTCCCGACCGAGCCGGTGGAGTACCTGGCCGAGACGGTGCTGGCGATGTGTCATTTGCCCGCCGCCGAGCGCACCGGGCTGGTCGCGTTCAGTCTGCACTTTTTGTGGTCGCAGGGCTTGCCGGTGCACAGCCTGGACGGCACACGGGTGTTGCCGCCGCTGAAGCCGCCGGCGACGGCCAATCCCAACGTGCTGCCGTCGGGAATCTAATTCGGGCTTAGCGCAGCACCGGGTCGGTGATCGCGCAGAAGCTGTGGCACACGCGATCGCGGATAATCACGTCTGTGGTCTCAGGATCGAACCAGCGGTCCACCACGGCCCAGTGGATGGGGTGCATGAGGTAGGGTCCCATCAGCCCATCGACGTCGGAGAACTCCTGCTCGAACACGTGGGTCCACGCCGAGGCGCCGACAGCTTCGGTGACCCGGCTCAGTTGCCACGCGCGGATCGCGGGTATGTATCGGGGCATCGACGACAGTTCGTGCTCGAAGCGGTCGACGGTATCCGCGGCCGTCTCGGGTAACACCCGAAGCAGCAGCGCCCGGTATACCGTGCCCGGGGGATCCCCGCAGCGTTCGGGTTCGCCCGAGTAGCCCGCGCCGACGACCCGAGTCACCGCGGGGTCCGCCGTCAGCGCATCGAATCTTTCTGCCGCGCAATCCCACTGATCCTCGGTGGCGAACCGCAGGTGCACCAGCACGTCACCGCCGTTACGCGCGCCGGGCAGCGTCGGCTGCACGACCCAGCGCGGGGCGCGGGTGTCGGCAGCCGCAGCGCGCAGCTCGACGAGCATTCCGTCGCGATCGGCCTCGTCGACGTCGAGCAACCTGGTGACGCTATACATCGCAGAGGCCATCCACGTCGTCGGCGCCCGCGGCGAACGATCGGGACCGCTCCTGCACCAAATCGCCTATTTGCGACCACCATTCAGCCAGCGCAGGATCTGGCCTGCCCTTCCACGTCATCTCCCACCAGGCCTGCACATCGGGCAGCGTCCACGTGACGGTGACGGTGTTGACCTGGTCGTCGAACCAGATCGGTGGGCTGACCAAGACGTCGCGCAGCATCATGCCGCGGGCGCGCGCGCCTGGAGCGTACTCGGCGAGATATGTCTCGACGAAGCGGCGGGCGCAGCCCGGGCGGGTTACCACTTGGTCGATCACGAACACTCGGCCGTCGGCCATGCGCTCAGGTTCACGCGTACTGGAGCGCGGCCCGCGACGCGGGACGTGCCGGCCGCAAAGGACGAAGCGGCTGCAGGGTCGGGGCAACGCGCGCTGGGCCGTCTTCGACGTTGCGCCAGATGCCCATCGCGGTCATGCGTACCGGCGCGGCCAGCCGCTGATCGAACGTCATGCGGGGCATCGGACCGCACACCGACACCGCGGCGACGGCCTCACCCGGGTTCCCGATCGAGGCCGCGACGCAGCCGAATCCGAGCAGCGACTCCTCGCGCTCGAACGCGACACCATGGACCCGTACCTTGGCCAATTCGATTGCGAGTTGCGAGCCGTTGGCGATCGAGTACTTGGTCTTGCGGACCCGCAGATCCACCTCGGCGTCCTGGTCGCGGTACGCCAGGATCGCTTTGCCGACGGCCGTGCAGTGCGCAGGCTGACGACCGCCGACCCGGGTGGGGATCGCCTTGATCATCCGGTCGCCGATCTTCTCGAGGTAGACGACGTCGGGTCCGTCCAGAAGCGCGAGGTGTACGACGAGCCCGGTGGCGCGGTGCAATTCGCCCAGCAGTGGGCTCGCCGCCCGAACCAGGCGATCCTGGTGCACCGCCAGCGAGCCCAGCTCGACCAGCCGCATGCCCAGCTCATAGTCGCGACCGGTGCGGCGCAGCCAGCGCAGCTGGACCAATCGTTCGAGCATTCGGTGCGCTGACGAGCGCGGCAGCCCGGTCCGGCGCACGATCTGGGCCAGCGTCAGCCGTCCCGGGCCGTCGAACGCATCGAGGACCAGTGAGATGCGGTCGATCACGGCGGTGGGCGTTTCGACGGGCGCAACGGTGCGTGGCATCGATCCTCCAAAAGGCTAGCCATATCTAGCTGCTATATTCCTATTAGGAATATATGTGTATCACACGGGCGCCCCGCTTGTCACTCATTACAAAGAAAAGCCGCCGGACAACTCTCGGCGTCCGGCGGCGTTATGACGGATTGGCCCAGGTCAGCCCTTGGCTGCCGACCGGCCCGCGCGGCGGCCGTAGAAGCTGCCGTCGCCAAGCGAAATGCCGCTGGCGTAACCCCAGGCGGCCAGTCCGGCGGTCGAACGGCCCGCGGCGAAGAGCCCCGGGATGGGTTCGCCGCTGACGTGCAGCACCTCGGCATCCAACGTGGTGGCCAGCCCACCCAACGTGAAGCCACCGGTGCACTCGCGCAGGTCGATGGCGCCGACCGGCAAACCGATCGGCTTGAGCCACTCGGATTTCTTGTGCAGCAGCGGATCCTCGCCGCGGGCGGCACCCTCGTTGTACGCGGCCACGGTCGCCTGCAGCGAACCGGGCGCCAGGCCCATGTCGCGTTCCAGGTCGGCGACGCTGTCGGCCACCCAGGTCGCCGGCCGCAGCATGAACTTCGGCGACCACGAGGCCATCGCCTCTTCCTGGGCGTCGCCGTCGATGATCAGGTAGGCGATGTTGTCCTGCTGGTACAGGGTGAGCTGCCCGATCCGGCCCGGGTACGTGTCCTCGGTGACGTAACGCTGTCCGCGTCCATTGACCAGCACGCCGCGCACCAGTTGCTGGGGGTCGATGAAGATCGCGACCTCGGTGGCGTCCATGTGGGCCAGGTCGGCGCCCAGCGCCTGCGCCATCCGGATCCCCTGGCCGTCGTGCTGTTCGATCGAGGCCGCCGGGCGCCCGGCGATCCGCGGGGCGTAGCGCGCCACCATCGCGTCGTTGTAGGCGAAGCTGCCCGTCGCGAGCACGACCCCGGTGCGCGCCCGAACCGACATATCTCCGCCATACCGGCGGGCACGGAGGCCGACCACCCTGCCGTCGGGTTCGACGATCAGCCGCTGAACCCGCACGTCGTAGAGCGCCCGTGTGCCGGCCGCTGTCGCGGTCTTGACCAGGGGCTTCATCAGCATAAAGCCCGCGCTGGCTTCGCCCTGCTTCTTGTTCGACATCTGCGGGACGTGCCCGCGCGGCGCGGGGGAGGCGATGGTGTTGAACGGGTAGGCGTTTTCGCCGCCGCTGTACATCAGGCCCTGGTCGCCCATCGGCTCCCAGCCGGGCTCGGAGAAGAACTCCGCCTTGAACGGCACCCCGCAGCCGACGAGCCAGTCGAAATGGGCTGCGCTGCCGGCGCAGTAATCGGCGATCCGGTCCTCATCGGCACCGGGCCCCATCGCAACGTTGAGAAACGCCACCATGTTGTCGACGGAATCGGCGAAGCCGCAGGCCTTTTGCAAAGGGGTGCCACCGCCGAGGTAGATGAACCCGCCGGCCATGGCCGCCGCGCCGCCCCAGGACCCGGTGCGTTCCAGAACCAGGACGTCGGCGCCGCAGCGGGCCGCTTCGACCGCCGCGGCGGCGCCGGCGATCCCGTAGCCGGCGATGACGACGTCGGCCTCGTGGTCCCACGAGGTGATCGAGGCGGCCGGAATCGGGATGACGTCCTGGTCGGATGTCACAGCCGCATTGCCGCGGGCATCTCGCCGACCCACTGGTGGCCCCAATAGCTGTCTGCCGTGATTTCCTCTGCGGTGTAATAGTTTTCGTCGACCCGCATGCCATCGGTGCCGAATTCGATGTCCCAGTCTCCGGGTGCGCGGACATAGAAGGAGACCATCTTGTCGTTGGTGTGGCGTCCCAGCGTGGACGACAACTGGAAGCCTTCGGCGTTGACCCGATCCAGAGCCCGGCCCACGGCGTCGAGGGCATCGACCTCGACCATGATGTGCACCAGGCGGGGGTCGCGCTGATGTGCGGCCGGGACGATCGCCATGCTGTGGTGTCTCTCGTTGATGCCGAGGAAGCGAACCCGTACCGGGCCGAACTCTTTCGGCAGCGGGACCCGAAACGCGCCCCGGGAACGGAAACCCAGTACGTCGGTGTAGAAGTCGAAGAGCCCGTTGGGATCAGTGGCCGGCACGACGACATGGCCCATTCCCTGATCGCCGGTGACGAATTTCGCGCCGAACGGAGTGATCACCGGGCTGTGGTCAAGCACCGCGCCGTGAAACACCTCGACAGTGGTGCCGGCCGGGTCTTCGAAGGTGATCACCTCTTCCACGCGCCGGCACTCGGCCTCGTCGACGGATAGTTGTTTGAAGGGCACTCCGGCACCGTCGAGGGCGGCCTTGACCCGTTGCAGCGCCGGGTGGTCGCGAACTTCCCAGCCGACGGTGAGCACCCGGTCGGTCTCACCGGGCACCACGATAAGCCGCGCCGCGCGCTCGTCCATGCGCAGATACAGTGCCGACGAGTCGGGTCCCTTGCCTTCCGCGAAACCCAGGACGCCGAAGGCGAACTGCCGCCAGCGGTCGATGTCGTTCGTCGAAATGGTGATGTAGCCAAGGCTTTTCAAATCGGTCACTTCTGCTCCTAGATGAGGGCCCGCAGCGGACCTTCCGGCGGCTCGACGCCCAGCGAACTCAGCGCAGCCGCGTGGTAGGTGGTGCCAGGGACGTGGATGGCATGCATCTGACCGACGTGCACGTCACGCCAGTACCGCTGCAGCGGCTTATCCATCCGTGACGCATTGCCGCCCGACCGGGCGAAGATCTCGTCGACCGCAGCAACCGCGCGCCACACCGCGCGGACCTGGGTCCGGCGACCGGCCGCACGATCCGCAAACGACACCTCCTTGCCGGCGGCGACCATGTCGTAGATGCGCTCGGCGTTGGCCAGCAGCTCCTGGCGCGCGGCGTTGATGTCGGCCGCCGCCTCGCCGATGGCGTGCATGACGTACGGGTCATCCTTGATCGCGGTTCCGGTGGCGCCGACGCGCTCGCGCTGGTAGTCCAGGTGCGCGGCCAGCGCTCCCTCGGCGATTCCGATGGTGGCCGCGGAGATGCCCAGCGGGAACATCGTCGACCACGGCATCAGATATAGCGGCTCGGTCATGCCAGCCTCGCGCTGGGCGGTGCCGTCCATCACCTTGGTCGCGTCCATGGTCCGGTAGGTCGGCACGAACGCATCCTTGACGATGACGTCCTTGGAGCCGGTTCCGCGCAACCCGACGACGTTCCACGAGTCCTCGACGATCTCGTAGTCCTTGCGGGGCAGGATCATGTGCAGCATCTGGGGCGGCATCAGCGGGATGCCTTTATCGTCGCCGAGCATCGCGCCCAGGATGATCCAGTCGCAATGGTCGGTGCCCGAGCTGAATTGCCAGCGGCCGTTGAAGATGTAGCCACCGTCGACCGGCTTGGCCACGCCTTGCGGCGCGTACGGCGAGGCCATCCAGGTGTCGACATCGTCCGCCCAAATCTCGGCGGGCACCCTCGGGTCCGCATAAGCCAACTGGTACGGGTGCACACCCACCACGCCGACGATCCAGCCGGCGGCCGGGTCCAGTGCTGCGGTGGCCATCACCGTCTCGGCGAACTCGCGGGGGTGGGCCTCAAACCCGCGGTAGGTCTTGGTCTGCAGGAGCCGGATCAGGCCGGCCCCCTTCATCAGCTTGACGGTGTCGTCGGTGAGCCGACCAATCCTCTCGGCTTCGCCGGCCTGCTCGCGCAACTGGTCGGCCATCGCCATTACCTGGTCAAGTACCCGCTCGCTCATATCGTTCGTCCTTTACCTGTGTGGGCTCTCTAATGGTCTACCGCAGTGGGTGCCGGACCCGAAACCGATCCCGGTGAGCGGACCGAAATGCGGTCAAAATTCCTCAGAACTCGACGTGTATATCGGCGCTCACCGGCCGGGCCTGACAGGCCAGAATCAGGCCATCGCGCAGATCGGCCGGTTCGAGGATGTCGCACGCTGTCATGTGGACTTCACCGTCGACGACGGTGGCCACGCAGGAACCGCAACGGCCTTCCCGGCACGAGTGGGGTACGTCGATGCCGGCATCGAGCAACATCTCGACCAGGCTCTGATTGCGCGGCCAGCGAAGCCGATGTCGCCGACCGTCGAGGTCGACCCGGACGGTTGTGGGTTCAAATTCCGGCATGTCCCGATGGTCAGCCATCAAAAGATGATGGCGTCCCCGCCTGCCCAGTGATCGGAAAAATTCGACCGGAGCTTCCGGTGACCGGGACGGGGAGCTGTTCGCGTCGACGGAGGTCCCTACCGTGACTGCTTGTGAACACTGCCGGTGATCAGCCTCTCGACGTCGTTGTGGTCGGGGCGGGCTTCGCCGGTCTGTATGCGCTGTATAAGCTGCGCGCGCTGGGCCTCGCCGTGCGGGCGATCGAGGCCGCGCCCGAGCCGGGCGGCACCTGGTACTTCAACCGGTATCCGGGCGCGCGCTGTGACGTCGAGAGCGTCGACTACTGCTACTCCTTCTCCGACGAACTCGAGCAGGAGTGGAACTGGACCGAAAAGTACGCCACCCAGGCCGAAATACTGGAGTACCTGAACTGGGTCGCCGACAAACTCCACCTGCGCCGAGACATCACCTTCAACACCCGCGTCGTCTCGGCGGTGTTCGACGAGACGACGCTGCGCTGGATGGTCGGTACCGACGACGGGCGGGTGCTCTCGGCGCGGTTCTGTGTGATGGCGACGGGACCGTTGTCGGCCGCGATGACCCCGAACTTGCCCGGCCTGGATGCTTTTGCGGGCGAGACCTACCACACCGCACACTGGCCCCATGACCGCGTCGACTTCGCCGGCAAGCAGGTGGCGGTCATCGGCACCGGATCCTCCGGCATTCAATCGATCCCCGTCATCGCCGAGCAGGCCGCGCACCTGTACGTCTTCCAGCGCACACCCAACTACAGCGTCCCGGCGGGCAATAAACCGATGTCCGCCGAGGACCTCGCTGACATCAAGGCCACCTATGCCGAGCGACGTCGGCTGTCGTGGCGCAGCGGCGGCGGTTCACCACATATCCCTGCGCCGAAGCCGACCATGGAGTGCACGCCCGAGGAGCGCCGCACGGCGTTCGAAACGCGTTGGCGGCTGGGCGGCGTGTTGTTCTCCAAGACCTTTCCAGACCAGATGATCGATCTGGCGGCCAATGAAGAGGCCCGCACGTTCTATGAGCAGAAGGTCCGCGCGGTCATCGACGATCCCGCTCTGGCCGACATGCTGATTCCCAATGATCACCCGATCGGAACCAAGCGAATCTGCACGGACAGCAACTACTTTCAGACTTTCAACCGACCCAACGTGTCGCTGATCAGCGTGCGTGCGACGCCGATCGAATCCGTGGACGCTGCCGGGATCAACACCACCGACTCGCACTACGACCTCGACATGATCGTGCTGGCAACGGGTTTCGATGCGATGACCGGGGCGCTGGGCAAGATCGACATCGTCGGCCGTGACGGTGTGACGATGCGCGAAAACTGGGCGCAGGGACCGCGCACCTATCTAGGGTTGGGCGTCGACGGCTTCCCCAATCTGTTTCTGGTCTCGGGTCCGGGAGCACCCGCGGTGCTGGCGAACATGGTGCTGCACGCGGAGGCGCAGGTGAACTGGATCGCCGATGCCATCACCCACCTCGACAACCACGGTTATGCCGCGATCGAAGCCACCCCGGACAGCGTGGATGGCTGGGCGGCCGAATGCGCTCGGCGTGCCGAGACAACGCTGTTCACCAAAGCGAACTCCTGGTACATGGGTAGCAACGTGCCCGGAAAGCCAAGGGGCTTCATGCTATTCGTCGGCGGTTTTGCGGTCTACAACGATATCTGCGCCGAGGTCGCCGACGCCGGTTATAAGGGATTTGATCTGGCCAAGGTGCCGCGATGACGGGATTGCTCGACAAGGTGGTGCTGGTCACCGGTGCCTCGCGGGGCACCGGACGCACACACTGTGCGCGGTTCGCCGACGAGGGTGCCGACGTGATCGCTCTCGATGTTCCCGCGGCCGCCGACGAGTTAGCCTTTACCGCAAGGGAAGTCGAAAATCGGGGTCGACGCTGTGCGACCGGCCTGGCCGATGTCAGCGACCTCGAGAACCTGACGCGCGTGATCGACAACGGCGTCGCCGAACTGGGCCGGCTGGACGTCGTTGTTGCCAACGCCGGAATCCACATCCCGGGTGCGCCGACGTGGGAACTCGACCCGCGGGACTGGCAGCGCACCCTCGACATCAACCTCACCGGGGTCTGGCACACGATCAAGGCGGGCGTGCCACACATCGGAGCGCGGGGCGGATCGGTCGTCATCATCAGTTCCACCAACGGCATTCGCGGCACCGTAAACACCGCCCACTACACCGCCAGCAAGCACGCGGTGGTGGGGCTGGCGCGCACGCTCGCCAACGAGCTTGGACCGCGCGGTGTTCGGGTCAACACTGTGCATCCCGGGCCGGTCGCGACTCCGATGGTGCTCAACGAAGCAACCTTCCGGCGCCTACGGCCCGATCTGAACAACCCGACGGCATCCGACGCCGCCGAGGTGCTCATGGCGCGCAACCTGCTTCCGGTACCGTGGCTCGAGCCCGTCGACGTGGCCAACGCCGTTGTGTTCCTGGCCTCCGACGAGGCCCGCTACATCACGGGGACCCAGATCGTGGTCGATGCCGGCCTGACGCAGAAGACGACATGAGCGCCAGGCTCGGCCGGCGGCTAGAAGGCAAGGTCGCCTTGATCACCGGCGCGGCCCGCGGGATCGGGCGCGCCCAGGCCGTGCGTTTCGCACAGGAGGGCGCCGACATTGTGGCGCTGGACGGGTGCGGCCCGGTCGACACGGTGATCATCCCGCACAGCACACCGGCCGATCTCGACCGAACCGCGTCCTTGGTGACCGCGGCCGGCGCCAGGGTGCACACCGAAATCGTCGACGTGCGTGACCTCCCGGGTGTTCAGGCCGCCACCGATCGTGGTGTCGAGCGGTTCGGCGGACTGGATGTGGTGTGCGCGACCGCCGGAATCACCTCGCGCGGCGCCGCGGTCGACCTGGACGAAAGCTCTTGGCGCACCATGCTGGATGTCAACCTCACGGGCGTGTGGCACACCTGTCGGGCCGGTGCCCCGCATCTGATCGCGCGTGGTGCCGGTGCGATGGTCCTGACGAATTCCATCGCCGGACTGCGCGGGCTGGTCGGCGTCGCGCACTACACTGCCGCCAAGCACGGCGTGGTCGGCCTGATGCGCAGCCTGGCCAACGAACTTGCGCCGTACAACATCCGGGTGAATTGCATTCACCCAACCAACGTCGACACTCCGATGATCCAGAACCACGCCGTCAGCAGCGCGTTTCGTCCGGATTTGGACCGGCCGCCTACCCGTGCCGAATTCGCGGAGGCTGCCCGTGGCATGAATATGCTTGCGGTGCCGTGGGTGGATGCGGTGGACGTGGCCAATGCTGCGCTATTCCTCGCCTCCGACGAGGCGCGCTGTATCACCGCGGTGACCCTGCCCGTCGACGCGGGCGCCACCCAACGATGTGGACCATGACCGCGCCGGATGCGGCGGATCGAGGGACGGTGAGTGGTGACTGACAACCGCGCCGGAGACAGACCGGTTTACGGGCCATTGGCCCAATCGGTTCGCCGACTCATCGATGCCACCATCCGCACCGAGGTAGACGCCACCGTCGTCGCGGCGGCCAAGGCGCACGTCGATTGTGCGGTCGAGCAGTTGATTGAAGTCCTCATGCCGGGCTCATTCGGTGTCCGTGAAATTGTCGATGGGCAACCCGTGGCCTCAGGCAACGTTGCGATCGGCGTACGCAACCCCGTCGCGCCCCCGCTCGTCATTCACCGCGATGCCGATAGTCTCGTGTGGACCGAGGTCACGCTCGGTGCGGCTTACGAGGGGCCGCCCGGGCACGTGCACGGCGGGGTGTGCGCGCTGATCCTCGACCACGTCCTCGGCGCAACCGCCCACCAGCCCGGGCGTCCGGCTTACACCGGCACGCTCACCCTGCGCTATGTGCGGGGAACGCCGTTAGGTCCGGTGCGTGCCCAAGCACACGTCGACCGCATCGACGGCGTAAAGACCTTCGCTAAGGGCCACATTGCCGACAGTCAGGGAATTACGGTCACCGCTGAAGGCGTGTTCATCACGAGGGCGTCGCGGTGACGCCATGGGATAGAGCGGGCCGACGTCCACCACGCTCGTACTAGCCGCGGGACAGGAACGCCAGCACGGTGCTTTCGAACGCCTCCCTGGCCTCGATCATGGCCCAGTGCCCCGAGTTGGGGAAAATGTGTAGCTCGGCGTTGGGGATCGTGCGCATCGGAATGAGCGCCATATCCGGCGGGCTCACCCTGTCGTCTCGGCCCCAGGTCAGCAGGGTCGGCGCCTTCAGCTTGTGCATGACGGCCCACGGCATCGGCCCGTCGGAGGCCTCCATCGCCGCTGTCATCGCGCCAAAGGCGGCCTTTCCGTACATGCGTCGTGCGGCCGCCAGGGTCTCCGGATCGGTGGCCAGCTGCCAGCGCTCCTCGATCAGTTGCTCGGTAATCACGGCCTGGTCGTAGACCATCGACTTGAGCCAATCGACGAGTCGCTGTCGGGTCGGGTCCTCTACGAACTCCTGCAGCAGCCGGATCCCCTCGCTGGGACTGGGACTGAAGATGTTGGTACCGATGCCGCCGATCGTCACCAGCCTGTCGATGCGGTCCGGATTGCGGATCGCGAAGTTGATGCCGACGCCGCCGCCCATCGAGTTGCCGACGATGTGGGCCTTGTCGACGCCGAGCGCGTCCAGGAACGGCGAAACCGTGCCGAACGCGGTGACCATCGGGTGCCCGCCGAAGTCGGGACTGACGCCGAAGCCGGGAAATTCCAGGATCAGGCAGCGATAGCGCTCGGCAAAAGTGGGCAGGATGCCGCGAAAGTTGCGCCAGCCGGTGACGCCGGGCCCGGAGCCGTGCAGGAACAGCAATACCGGGCCGGAATCGGGGCCGACGTCGTAATAGCGCAACGCGCCCTTCGGGGTGCCGACTTCGCGCAGTTCGTGCTCGACGGTCGTTTCAGAGGTATTAGCCACAGCTGTCACCCTGCCACGTGCCGGGCCATGGCCGAGGCGGGGGCCGCCCAATCCGTCGACACCTTGCGGTGCTTGATCAGCCACCCGTCACCATCGGGCACCAGGGTGTCGCGATAGCGGCCGAAATGGTCGAGCCCTATGTGGGTGACCACGGTGAAGTACGACGAGACGTCGGCCCGTTCGGGGCTCAGGCTGGTGAACAGCACGTTGACGACGTTGTGCCGGACAACGGGCTTGACGTCGACGCTGGCGGCAATGTTGCCCGTGACACCGCCGAGGAAGGCCATGATCTCGGATCGCCCGCGCAGTGGCTGCATACCGCGTATGTCGAGGACACCGTCCATGCAGAACGTCTCCGCCAGGCCGTCGAGCCGGCCGGCGTCACCCGACCAGTTGTACCGCGCGAGAGTGTCGCGGATCTGCTCACGGGCGACCAGTTCCCACATCTCCACCGTCGTGACTCCTCACCCGACCGCGGGTCGCCCCGCGCGTCGGCGCTGACGTATTTCGAATAAGGCTATGCAGCGGCGAGCGGGATTAATTGACGGGGACGGCAGATCGATGTCGACGAATCAATGGTCGCGAAACAATTGATGTTTATCTGACGAGGTGTGGCCGGAAGCGGTAAGCCGCGGGCGTGACTCCGTTGAGGTCGAAAACGGCGATCAGGGCCCGCAACAGGGTGGGGGCCCACTCATCGAATGGTTGTGCGTCCGCCCGGGCAAGTAATTCACAGCGGAGGTAGTCGATGTCGGTCGGCTGCTGGCCGGTCATGACCGTGCGCTTAGCTCTTGGCGCTGGGGCAGATGTCGTCGGCGAAGTCCCGACGACGCGCGAAACCCGGTGTGGTGCTCACCGCGCCAGTTCCTTCCAGACGGGTTAGGTGATTGTCTGCCGACGTTAGGACAGCGCCTGGCGGCTGTTCGTGGAATTGATCAGATTTGAAAATGTTTCCCGGCCGAAAAGCAGCGGGTTACCTGGGATCCAGTTTCTCGAAAGACTGGACGGCGGCCTCATTGCGTCACCGGGGGAATGAATCGGTGTCCACGACCGTAGAAGATCGCATGAAACTCAACAACGCCGCTCGCGATCTCATCGGCAAGGGCGCCGACGCCACCCTGGTCACCCTCAATCCCGACGGCAGCCCCCAGGTCAGCCTGGTCTGGGTCGCATTGCAGTCGACACCGGACGGAGACGAACTCGTCAGCGCGCACCTGGGCGAACACAAGAAGATTCGCAACGTCCGCAACGACCCCCGCGTCGCGGTCACGATCGTGTCCCTGGAAGGGCCGGGCCACGGGATGCGGCCCTTCCTCTCCGTCACGGGAACCGCGCGGATCGTCGAGGGCGGCGCCCCGGAGCTGCTCAGGGAACTCAACCCGATCTTGGGCGACCCGCACACGAAGTTCCCGCCGGACAACGCTCCGCCGGGATTTCTCACCCGCGTCCGCATCGACAAGGTTGGCGGCATCGGGCCCTGGGCGTCCTGACGCAAGCCCCGCCGCTTTGGCTGCGCACTTCCGCTACGCGCAGTAGCGCAATAGAGTGGGTGGGTGGCAACCGGCGACGACGGCAGGCATGTGCGTACCTGCCCACTGTGTGAAGCCATGTGCGGCTTGGAGATTCGCGTCGAAGGTGGCCCGGGAAACGGGCGGGTCACCGACATCCGCGGCAACCGCGACGACGTGTGGAGCCGCGGACACCTCTGCCCGAAGGGCGTGTCACTGGGCGCGCTGCACGACGACCCCGACCGGATCCGCCACCCGCTGATCAAGGTCGACGGGAGCTGGCAGGAGGTCAGCTGGGAGGCGGCATTTCGCCGCTGCACCGAGTTGCTGACACCGGTGGTCCGCAAGCACGGGATCGGTGCGGTGACCGCCTACACCGGTAACCCGCTGGCGCACTCGTTTTCGCTGGCCCGGTATTCGGGTGTGCTGCTGGGCATGTCGGGGATGCCGATCACGTATTCGCCGGGCACTGTCGACCAATGGCCCAAAAACCTGTCGTCGCACCTGATGTACGGCGGCTGGTGGACCTTCCCGGTGCCCGACATCGAACGCACCGACCTGCTGGTCATCATGGGCGCCAATCCCGCTGCGTCGCAGGGGTCGCTGCTGGCCGCACCCAACGTGATGGGTCTGATCGGCGCGATTCGCAAACGCGGCAAGGTGATCGTGATCGACCCGGTGCGCACACAGACGGCCGCACGCGCCGACGAGTGGCTGCCGATCGTCCCCGGCACCGACGCGGCGCTGCTATTGGCCGTCGCGCACACGCTCTTTGCCGACGACCTGGTGAATCCGGGACCGCACGTCGATGGTGTCGACACGATGCGCCGGGTTGTCGCGGATTGGCCGCCGAGCCGGGTCGGTGCCGTCACCGGTATCGACGAAGACCGCATCAGACGGCTGGCGCGCGAGCTTGCCGGCACCGAGAAATCGGTGGTGTACGGCCGAATCGGGTTGTGCAACCAGGAGTTTGGCAGCCTCGCGAGCTGGCTCGTCGACGTGATCAACATTTTGACCGGCCATTTCGACACCCCCGGCGGGGCGATGTTCCCCAAGCCGACGGCGTGGTCGATCACCACGCAGCCGCTGCCGGGCCTGGAAGATGGCGCGCCCGAATTCGGACGCTGGCATACCCGGGTGCGCGGCGCGAAGGAGGTCCTCGGTCAGGCACCGGTGTCGTGCATGGCCGAGGAGATCGCCACGCCGGGCGACGGGCAACTCAAGGCGCTGATCACGATCGCGGGCAACCCGGTGTTGTCCACCCCCGGCGGCGACAGGCTCGACGAAGTGCTGCCGATGCTGGACGCGATGATTTCGGTCGACCTCTGGCTCAACGAGACGACGCGTCACGCCGATGTGATCCTGCCGGGGTTGTCCCCGCTCGAGCAGCCCCACCACGACGATCTGGTGCTGCAATTTGCGATCCACAGCATCGCGAATTACTCGGCTCCGGTGTTTGACCCCGGAGATCGCCCGCACGAGTGGGAGATCCTGATCCGGCTCACCGGCCTGTGCACCGGCACACCGGCCGAGGATGTCGACGTCGCGGCGATCGACGACGGCTTTTTCGATTACTTGGCGTTCACCCGCGGGGTCGACGGCGCGGAGATTCGCAGGCTCTACGACGGGACCGATTTAAAAGGCGGCCCGGAGCGGATGCTGGACCTCACGTTGCGGACCGGACCGTTCGGGGATCGGTACGGCGAGAACCCCGGCGGGCTCACCTTGGACATGCTCAAGGCCAATCCGAACGGAATCGACTTCGGCCCGATGGTGCCGCAGCTTCCCGGCGTCCTCGGCACCGCCGACAAAAAAATCCGCCTCGCGCCCCAATACCTGCTCGATGACCTGCCGAGGCTGGCCGCACGCATGGAGCGGCCCGCCGAGTCGCTGGTCCTGGTGAGTCGCAGGCACCTGCGATCGAACAACACGTGGCTGCACAACGTGCCCGCGCTGATGAAGGGCAAGGACCGCTGCACGCTGCTGATCCATCCCGACGATGCGGCCAGCCTCGGCGTCGACGAAAACGACGTCGTCACAGTGAAATCGGAGGCCGGGGAGATCAGAGTGCCCGTCGAGGTCACCGATGCGATAAAACCCGGCGTGGTGTCAATGCCGCACGGTTGGGGACATGGCAAGCCGGGCACCCGCATGTCGGTGGCCAACGGCTCACCGGGCGCCAACACTAACGTGCTCAGCCCGCCGACCTTTGTCGACGAGCCCTCGGGCAACGGTGTGCTCAACGGCATTCCGGTGACGGTCAGCTGAAGGTTGCCCGGATTTTCAGCCCGCTCGTGATCCGTCGAATACCGCTGCGCTAGAAGCTGATTCACTTCAAGGATCGATCAGCCCGTTGCCCGGCCCCACCTAAGGGTATCCGGATGGGGCGAACGAGGTCAGAATGAACCCCATGGAACCGCAAGAACTGAACACGACACCCCCACGCCGCGACGGCGATCGGCGCATCCCCCAACTCATTCCTCACCGATTGCTGCGTAACGACCAACCCCACCATCCGGCCGTGCTGGAAGAGGCCAAGAGGCGAAGCGACAAGATTCAGCTGCGGATCGCCGATCACATCACCGCGTTCGCCGGCTCGATGTACTTCGTCTGGCTCCACGCGGCCCTTTTCGCCGTGTGGATGGTGGTCTTGGAAAAGAGCCCGTGGCCGACGCTGACTCTGGTCGTGTCACTCGAGGCGATCTTCCTGTCGACGTTCGTCATGATCGGCCAGAATCGTCAATCCTCCTTCCAACAGGCCAAGGCCGACCACGACTTTCAAGCTCAAGAACTCGAGCTCAAAACCAACACCGACCTGACCCGCGAAATCAATATCCTCACAAAGGAATTGCATCGGCGCTTTATGAACGGGTCCGCCTAAGGGCATCGAGGGCGGCGATGGGTCCGGCGCCTAGAGGCATCCGCTGACGCTGACGCGACGGCCGACATTAGCGCATATGTTGACATTGGGCGGCGGGGGTGGCGGGGGAGGCGGATAGTCCTCCGGCATGGGGGCGTAGTCGGACGGCGGGGGAGCGTAGGGGGCGACCGCGTCGGCGATGTTGCTGCACCCGCTCACCGATACCCGCCGCCCGGCGTTGACGCATACATCCGCGCGCGCCACCCCGGCAGGCTGCGTGATGGCGAACAATTCCGGAACGCCGGTTAATGCCAATACCGCGATCGCCATCGCGGCTGATGGGCGCTTGAACGGAATCATCGTGATCTCCTGGGCGTCGGAGAATTCAGGCATTGTCGACACTACCGTGATCGCGGCGTCTCTACCGCTATTTCCGATCGGCGACCGCCTCTCGGCCGGGCGGCTGGGGCCGGATGGCCGCTGACAATCCTGGGCGCCATGCGTGAGGCCACGCTCTACATTGCCCGCGCCCAACAGCACGATCAGGCTCGCCAGGATGCCGGTGCGGTGATGAACCGGTTCATCGATGCCCTCGCCGCCCCGTGACGGTGCCGGACTGTGGTTCAGCTCACCTTCCCCGAGATAACTGAACTCTGGACGGGCGCCAGTCGTCGCCATAGGCATGACCGCAATAAAGGATTTCGCATCTGTGGACCAGGCCGCTCATCATGCTCGCAGCGGCCCGCACATCGCCGGCACCGCAGTGGCTTTCACACCGCACCGACACACCCAGGATGAAGTGGCACGCGAGCTCACCCAGTTCGCCGAGCCGGGGTTGATGCGCTTCGCCGAGACGGCCGGCGTCGACCAGCGCAGCCTTGCGCTGCCGCTGTCGCGTTACCCGAAAATGACGGGATTCACCGAAGCCAACAACGCCTACCTCGAGGTTGCGGTTGACCTCGGCGAGCAGGCAATACGCAAGGCGCTTGCCGCGGCGAACATCGAACCCAACGAGGTGGACACCATCGTGATGGTCTCGAGCACCGGCATAGCGGTGCCGACTATCGATGCGCGGCTGATATCGCGCATCGGATTTCGGCCGGACATCAAGCGTGTCCCGCTGTTCGGGCTCGGTTGCGTGGCGGGTGCCGCGGGGATGGCACGCGTTTACGATTACCTGCATGGCTACCCGCAGGACGTCGCGGTGCTGCTGTCGGTTGAACTGTGCTCGCTCACGCTGCAGCGCGATGACTTCTCGATCCCCGCTCTCATCGGTGTGTCCCTGTTCGGCGATGGCGCCGCAGCGGTGGTCGCCACGGGTGCCGACCGAATTCCCTTGGGCTCCAACGAGCAGCGTGGTCCACGCATCCTCGCGACCCGTAGCCGGGTGATCCCGGAAACCGTCGACGTCATGGGTTGGAACGTCAGCTCCAGCGGGTTTCAGCTCGTGTTGTCGCGTGACGTCCCGAAGATGGCCGATGAGTACTTGCGCGCAGAGGTCGACAGTTTCCTCGCCGACCACGGCTTGTCCGTCGCGGACATCTCGACATGGGTATGTCATCCCGGTGGTCCGAAAGTGCTCGATTCGATCGAGAACGTGATGGGACTTCCACCGGAAGCGGTGGTGCACAGCCGAAATTCCATGCGGGAGAACGGCAACATCTCCTCGGCGTCCGTGCTCGACGTCCTGCGCAGAACCGTCGCCGAGCCGCCGGCCGCCGGATGCTTCGGAGTGATGCTTGCGATGGGTCCGGGCTTCTGCTTCGAGCTGCTGCTGCTGCAGTGGTGAGGGAGGTAAATCGTGTACTACTACCTGTTCATCCTCGCTATCGGCGTCGAACGTCTGATTGAGCTGGTAGTCGCACAGCGCAACGCCAAGTGGTCAATCGCTCACGGGGGCAAGGAGTTCGGCCGCGAACACTACCCGGCGATGGTCAGTATCCATGTGCTGCTGCTGGTTTCGTGCGTCATCGAGGTCTGGGCGCTGCACCGGCCGTTCATCCCGTGGCTGGGGTGGCCGATGCTGGCTGTGGTGGCGCTTAGCACCGTGGTGCGCTGGCGTTGTGTGATGGTGCTGGGCAAGCACTGGAACCCACGGCTCATCGTGATCCCGGACGCGCCGCTGGTTCGCGACGGGCTGTATCGGTGGGTGCGCCATCCCAACTACACGGCGGTCGCGGCGGAGGTCGCCGCGCTCCCGCTGGTTCATTCGGCGTGGCTGACGGCGATCATGTTCAGCCTTGCCAATGCCTTGGTGCTCAATGTCAGGATTCGCGCGGAGAACGCGGCACTGGGCTACGTCTGAGCCAGAAGATGCCCAGTGGGCCCGGGCCCGGGCACCCGACATCCTTTGATGGGACGCCCATTTGGCCACCGGCCGCGTGGCGGCGAAGAAGGCGCTTAAAGCTACGGCGCGACAGGGCGATTCGTCCATTCCCGGTTGGGTCCGGCGCGATGAGCGGAACCAACCGCCCGCCGCGCCGGTACCGCCGTCGGTGGGGATCGTGTGGCCGGTGACGAACGCCGACAGGTCCGAGGCCAGGAAAAGGATCACGCGGGCCTGGTCCTCGGGCAGCCCCATCCGTCCGACCGGAACCCATTGCGGCCACAGCGTCTGTTCCTCGGCGGACAGCCACTGCGAGTAGGGCACCTGGAGCGATTCGGTGACGTCGGGGCCGATCGCGTTGACGCGCACGCCGTCGCGGCCCACCTGGACCGCGAGACTGCGGGTGAACTGGATGACGGCGGCTTTGAAGGCGGCGTACACCGGATCCTCCGGGTAGCCGCGCAGCCCTTCCAGCGACGAGACGTTGACGATCGCGCCGGCGCTGCCGGTCGATCATCGCGGGCAGGAACGCGTGGCTGACCAGGAAGACGTGATGCAGGTTGATCCGATAGAGCTCATCCCACAGCCGTGGGTCGGTGTCGACGAAGTTGCCGGGGTGGCGCAGCCAGTGGCCCACGTTGTTGACCAGCACATCCACCCGCCCGAACCGGTCCAGCACGGACCGTGCCAGCCCGTCGACCTGGTCGGCGTCGCGCACGTCGGCGACGATCGCGACAGCCGACCCGCCGGATGACGAGATGTCGTCGACAGTCCGCCCCGCGAGGTTGGCGTCGATATCGGCGACGACCACCTGCGCGCCGTGTTGAGCAAACAGCCGCGCGGTCGCGGCGCCGATGCCGCCACCGGCGCCCGTCACCACTGCGACCCGGTCGGCCAGAAGCGCTGCAGCGTTGGTCGCCTCGTCCATGCCCACATCTTGGGCCACCCAGTGTGATTGGCAAACGCCGGCCGGCCATGTCGCACAATGCGCTTGCCGTGACCGGGGTGGGGTAGCGCCGCTACCGGCGCGTGAGCCTTCGGCGGTTTTTTCTCGAAAACATCGGCACCGCAAATCTATTCGTGAATCAGGCGATTGAGAAGGCGGCCGCAATTCGGCGGGCTACCCCACGGCATGGCGGTCAAACCAGAGAGCGCGGACAGCGCGCGGGGGCGTTTCCGCGTGCTATCGGCAGCGCTGCCGATAGAGTTAGACCCGATGAGCCAACCAGCCCCACCTGTGCTGACCGTGCGGTACGAGGGATCCCACCGTACCTTCGCAGCAGGCGAAGTTGTCATTGGACGTGACCTGCGCGCGGACGTCCGCGTTGCGCACCCCCTGATCTCCCGGACACACCTCATCGTGCGATTCGATCAGGGCCGATGGCTCGCCATTGACAACGGAAGCCTCAACGGGCTGTATGTCAACAACCGTCGCGTGCCGACCGTCGACATCCAGGACGGCCTGCGGGTCAACATCGGCAATCCGGACGGTCCGGCGCTGATCCTTCGAGGTCGGCCGCCACCAGGGTTTGGCCGGGCGGCCTCCGGTGACGGCGTCGATACCGCTGGTCAGCCCGCCCAGCGGACCGACCGCGCCACAGCCCCCTCAGAGCCAGCCGCAGGCCGGGACGCCCTGGCCCGGCCAGCCTCAGCAGACACCGTCGGCGCCACTTCGCCAGCCCTCGCAGCCGCAATACCCGACCGGCGGGCAGCCGGCCGCCGGTACGCCCAGCGGACCGATGCCAAGCTACCCCAGCGGGCCGCAGCCGGGCCATCCGTCGTGGCAGCAGCCGCAATACCCGACCGGCGGGCAGCCGGCCGCCGGCACGCCCAGCGGACCGCAGCAGGCGCCGAAGATTTACCGGTCACCACCCGCGCCTCCAGGCCCCGCGTCGGATTCCGGCGGCCTCCAGACCCGGCGGATGGCCGACGTGCCCCCCGCGGCGGACCCCGGGGCCCTCGAGACCGGGCGCGTCAGTGGCGACGCGACGAACATCGCGACGTCGATGATGAAGATCCTGCGGCCGGGCAGAACGACGGCGGGATCGATACCGGGCGCGATCAAGATCGGCCGGGCCAACGACAACGACATCGTCATTCCCGAGGTGCTGGCATCACGCCACCACGCCACCCTGATCTCGGCGCCCACCGGCACCGAGATCCATGACAACCGCAGCATCAACGGCACCTTCGTCAATGGCGCCCGGGTGGATTCGGCGCTGCTGCACGAGGGCGACGTCGTCACGATCGGCAACATCGACCTCGTCTTCGCCGACGGCACGTTGGCACGCCGCGACGAGGCCGCGACCGCGACCCGTGGCGGCGGCCTCGACGTGCGCGGGGTGACGTGGACCATCGAGAGCACCAAGACGCTGCTGGACGACATCTCGCTGGGCGCGCTTCCCGGAACGCTGACGGCGGTCATCGGCCCGTCGGGTGCGGGTAAGTCGACGTTCGCCAGGTTGGTGGCCGGGTACACGCAGCCCGACCACCGGCACGGTGGCTTTCGAGGGCCACAATGTGCACGCCGAGTACGCCTCGCTGCGCAGCAGGATCGGCATGGTGCCGCAGGACGACGTGGTGCACGGCCAGCTGACCGTGCAACAGGCACTGATGTATGCCGCCGAACTGCGGCTGCCACCGGACACCACCAAGGATGACCGCGCCCAGGTGGTGGCCCGGGTGCTCGAGGAACTCGAGATGACCAGACATCTCGAGACGCGAGTCGACAAGCTGTCCGGCGGTCAGCGCAAGCGCGCGTCGGTGGCCCTGGAGCTGCTCACCGGACCGTCGCTGTTGATCCTTGACGAGCCGACGTCCGGTCTGGACCCGGCGCTGGACCGGCAGGTCATGACCATGCTGCGGCAGCTCGCCGACGCCGGTCGGGTGGTGCTCGTGGTCACCCACTCGCTGACCTACCTGGACGTCTGCGATCAGGTTCTGCTGCTGGCCCCCGGCGGCAAGACCGCGTTCTGCGGGCCGCCCGGCCAGATCGGCCAGGCCATGGGCACGACGAACTGGGCCGACATCTTCAGCTCGGTCGCCGGCGACCCGGACGCGGCCAAAGCCCGGTACTTGGCGCAGACGGGTCCGGCCCCGACGCCGCCACCTGCGGAGAAACCCGCCGAGTTGGGCGATCCGCCGCAAACCAGCCTGCATCCGGCAGTTCTCCACGATCGCCAGGCGGCAGATCCGGTTGATCGTTTCCGACCGGGGCTACTTCGCCTTCCTGGCGCTGTTGCCGTTCATCATGGGTGCGCTGTCGATGTCGGTACCCGGCACCGCCGGCTTCGGTATCCCGGACCCGATGGGCACCGCACCCACCGAGCCGGGGCAGATCCTGGTGCTGCTCAACGTCGGCGCCGTCTTTATGGGGACCGCACTCACGATCCGCGACCTCATCGGTGAGCGCGCAATCTTCCTGCGCGAACAGGCGGTCGGCCTGTCGACCACCGCGTACCTGCTGGCGAAGGTCTGCGTCTACACCGTGTTCGCGGTGGTTCAGGCGGCGATCGCGACCGGGATCACCGTGATCGGCAAGGGTGGCCCGACCCAGGGCGCCGCGGCGTTGGGCAAGCCGATTCCGGAGCTGTTCGTCGACATCGCTGCGACCTGCGTCGCCTCGGCGATGTTGGGGTTGGTGTTATCGGCCATCGCCAAGTCCAACGAACAGATCATGCCCTTGCTGGTCGTGGCGGTCATGTCGCAGCTGGTGTTCTCCGGCGGCATGATCCCCGTCACCGACCGAATGGGGCTCGATCAGATGTCCTGGGCCACGCCGGCGAGATGGGGTTTCGCCTCCTCGGCCTCCACCGTCGACCTGACCCATTTGGAGCCCGGGCCTCAAGTCCCGAAGGACTCACACTGGCATCACAACGCCGGCACCTGGTGGTTCGACATAGGCATGCTGGCATCGCTCAGCGTTGTTTACCTCGGGTTCGTGCGTTGGAAGATTCGCCTCAAGGGCGGTTAGGCCGGGTTGCGGCGCGCCTGGTCAGCGACTGCGTGCATGCGGTCGGACAGTCGCAGGAGATCATGCTCGCCTACCCCGTGGGGCAGGGTGTACGCCAGCTGCCGCAACTCAACGGCATAGTTGCGCAATTCCTGGCGAAGGTGCGTCTCAACAGTGGGCATGATTTCTCCCTGCGACCGGGGGCTGGACACTAAGCGTGATGTTTGGTCCTGCCGATTTCAAGATCTTTCCAGCTCGGCCTCACATCCGCGACGGGGCCGAGGCGTTTTAACGGGACTTTGACAGCGTTTTTACAGTCTGTTAGCTCCAACTCCAGCCGTTTGTCACCGGCGCTCAACGGCGCAGGCGATCGTAAACGCCGGCAAGCACGGTGTACCGCCGTTGCACGTCGGCACGATCGGACTTCTCGGGGACCGAATCGCTGTTCGCCCGCATGATCATCGCCGCCTGATCCATCAGCACGCGTGCCTGCTCGATCTCAGTGGTTTGCTCCATGATCGTGGTGAGCGCGTCGAGCTGGCGGATCATCACCGCTGGCATTCCGACGCTGGCCTGGCGAATCTTCTCGAACGCCCGCTGCACTAGCCGCTCGTAGCTCACCTGGTCGGAGATGAGGCGGATCGCGCCGTCGCGGTCCCGGTGGACCTGGCTGGGCGCCCACACCCGAGCGATCTTGCACAGGCAGGCGTTCGGCGTCGATCAGCTCGTCGAGATCGGCGTCCGCGCGCTCTCGGCCGCCGTCAACGATCCCTTCACGGCGATTACTTGTGTCGATTGGCTCGCGGACTGCACATATTCGCCGTGATCGCCGGGCGCGACCGACACCAGGACCAGGATGCAATACACGAAGGTGGCCACAAACGTGCCCAGGTCACCTGGGTGCCGCGGTCGCGGATGAAATTGCGCAGCATCCGGGGCCCGAATTGGGTCGACGCCAGTGTCAGCGTCACGATCGTGATCGAAAAGACCGTACCCACAACGGTGATGACCGCACCGGCGATCGACGCGAGCACTACCCGGCCTTCATCGGCGCTACCGGTCAGGACCCAGGCCGGTAGCTCAATACTGCCTCGGTAGGCCGCGCGGTCCACGGCGCCGGTGGCGACGAACAACGCGGCCGCGACGAGCACCTCAAGGGTGGGCACCAGCCATAGGTTGGTGCGCAGCTGGTCACGACGCCACGGTGTCAGCCGCTTGATCACGGGCATCGCATCGGCGACGACGTCTGCCCATGCCCCGGCTTCGTGGTGGGTGTTACCACGACGGTCATTTCAACCGACGCCATCGCGCGGTGCAAGTCGTTGACGTACCCAGGGCAACCGCGTCGTGGACCAGAGCCGGCGTGGGGCGGCAATCAGGCAAGAACGCGGCCTTTCTGCTCGGCGAATTCCGCCTCGGTCAGCAGGCCTGAGTCGCGAAGTTCGGCGAGCTCCCGTAGATCGGCGGCGATTTGCGTCACCGAGCTGGCCGGCGGCGTCACCCGCGGCGCCTTGCGCGCGCGAGTGGTCGCCCCTACGCGCCCCCAGCGGCCCGGGCTCGCCGAACCTCCCATCGCACGGCCGGCCATGCTCGCCAGGGCCATCTCACTGAACAGGTTTCCTGGGCCACCCGCGAAGGCCTCTGCAGCGGCGCTGAGGCTGGTAGTTGGCAGCGCGACCGCGGCCAGTCTCATCGCCGGGGCCGCGGCGGTCCAGGTTGGTGGCACCGACAAGGCCCCGACCGAGGCCGAGCCTCCCAGACTCGCGGATAGCGTTGGACCCACCGCTCCCAACTGGTTGAACCGGGCCATGATTCGGTCTTCCAGGCCGTCGACGTCCTTCAGGGTGCGGTTGATGAGATTGGTATCTTCGTTAATATCGCCCAACGTCAACGCGGTGTCGTTGTCGGCGTCCGACGCAGCCTTCCATGCCCCTGACGTCGCGCTCAGGTCAGCCCCCGACACACCCAGACCCGCATAGGCCGCGAGGGCTGGGAGGTCCAGGAGGCTGCTGAGGTCGGGCGCTGCCGCTGCGAGCGCCGCCGGCTGCAACGGCGATGCGAACCCCTGCAGCGTCGAGGGCACCGTGGAGGTCAGCTGCGACAGCACCCTTTGCGTGTTCGTGAGGGCCGAGGTGCCCGTGGCTTGGGCGGCCGCGGCGGATGGGCCGGCCAGCCCGCCCGGGTTGGTGGTGCGGGGCGGTGGGGTGAACGGCGTCAGCGCGGTGGCGGACGCCGACGAAGCTGCGTAGCCGTACATTGCGCCGGCATCCTGGGCCCACATCTCGGCGTACTGGGTCTCGGTGGCCGAGATCGCCGGGGTGTTCTGCCCGAAGAGGTTCGTCGCGACGAGGTGCATCAGCAGGGTGCGGTTGGCCGCGACGACCGGTGGGGGCACCGTGGCCGCGAACGCCGTCGCGTGGGCGGCCGCCGCCGCTTTGGCCTGGGTGGCCGTCTGCTCGGCCTGCGCGGCAGTGGTGCTCAGCCACGCCGCATAGGTGGCGGCCGAGGCCGCCATCGACGCCGATGACGGGCCCAGCCAGGGCCCGGCGGTCAGTCCGAAGATCACCGACTGATACGAGCTCGCCGCCGAATACAGCTCGGTGGCCAGTCCGTCCCAGACCGCCGCAGCGGCCAGCATCGGTCCCGACCCGGGACCGGCATACATACGGCCGGAGTTAATCTCCGGTGCTAACATCGCGAAATCCATTGCTGCACACCTCCTTAACTGGCTGCGACGGCGTTGGCGGCCCCGATGGCCGCATCCGACCGGCGCTGATCAACCCGGACACCTCATCGGCGGCGGGCACCAGATTGCCGGCCGCTGCTGCGAGCAATTCCGTCTGTGTCGTCACAAAAGACATCGGACTCCCTTCTCACGGAAACAAGACTGATGTCAGCTTGGCCGCCTTTGGTCCCGATGCGGTACTAAATCGACGAAGCGGTTGCAAGTTGCTCCACTGGCCGCCCGCGAAACACCCCTCGGCGTGCCCGAATGCTCCCGATGCCGTTGCCGGACCCCTGTCGCAGTCCGACCGCGCAGCGAAACCCGTTGGCGGGACCGTTGGTCACCGCGGCACGGCGATGGTGAACTAGCACCCGGCCACGCGCCGGGCTCGTCGGTTACCTGGCTCAACGACGACGCCGGGCTTGTTAGCCAGCCGAGCGTGACGGTTTGACGCCTTTTCGCCGCAAGTTGACGCAATCGGACGCCTTGCGCTGCCGATCGGTGGGGGGTATAGGGCGGGTGCGACAGGTAGGCGACACTGTTAAGACAACTCAGGTGCACATCCGCGGCGAAGGGGCCGGCATGGATTTCGAACTCGACGCCGAGCAGCGCGCGTGGCTGGCCGAGGTTCGCGAATTCCTCCACGACAACGTCACCGCCGCATTACGAGCCGAACTTGCTGAGCATGATCTGCGAGTTTCCCGGCGGGGAGGTGGCCGGGTTTCGTCGCAAGATCGGCGAGAAGGGCTGGTTCGGACTGAACTGGCCGCGCGAATACGGCGGTCTTGGGCTCGGCGCGGTCCATCAGCACCTGCTGATGAGCGAATTCGAATATTGGGGCGTGCCCGGCCCCGACCTGACGGTCACGTCGGTGGCGCCGATGATCATGCGGCACGGCACCGAGCAGAACAAAACCGACTGGCTGCCGCTGATCGCGAGGGGCGAAATGATCTGCTCCGTGGGCTATTCCGAGCCCGAGGCGGGAACCGATTTGGCCAACCTGCGCACCCGTGCGACGCGGGACGGCCAGGAATGGGTGATCACCGGGACCAAAATCTGGAACAGCGGGGCCCAGCGCGCCACCCACGAGTGGCTTTGTGTACGCACCGATCCCAACGCCGTTCGTCACCGGGGGATTTCGGTCATCATCGTGCCGATCGACAGCCCCGGCGTGCAGATCCGACCGCTCTACGCGTGGTCGGGCTATCGCACGAACGAGGTGCACTTTCGCGACGTGCGGGTGCCGGTCACCAATCTGGTCGGCGAAGTCAACCGCGGCTGGACATACATCACGGGCGCGCTCGACCTGGAGCGTGGTGCGCTGACCAACGCCGGCGATCTGCGCCGCGCCGTGGACGAGTTGCGTGAGCTCGCGCAAAGCCCGCGGCGTGACGGGACCGTGCCCGCCGACAGCCCGGGGCTGCGCCGCCGCCTGGCGCAGGCCGAAGCCGACGTGGAGGTCGCCGCCCTGATGGGCTACGAGGCCGCGTCGATCCTGGACAGTGGCGTCATTCCCACCGTGGAGGTCAGCGTCGAAAAGGTCTTCACCAGTGAGCTCCGGCAGCGCATCGCCGATCTGGCGCTCGATCTGCTCGGCCCGGACGGATTGCTGGCGCATCGGAGCCAACAGGCGCCGCTGGCGGGCAAATTCGAACGGCTTTACCGGGCCGCCCCCTTGATGCGTTTCGGTGGCGGCACCAACGAGGTCCTCCGCGACATCATCGCCCAGCGCGGCCACGGAATGCCCTCGTACGGACGCTGACGAGAACGCATGAAAGCAATACCCACCGCCGAACAACGCGAGTTCGCCGCGTCGTTGCGCGCGCTGCTGTCGGCGGAGAGTCCCTTGAGTTTGGTGCGTGCGCTGGACGAACCCGGCGCCGACCGAAGCACCCCGACACTGTGGAAGGCGTTGGCCGACGCCGGGGTTTTCGGGCTCGCTATCGCGCAGGAGTACGGGGGCTCCGGCGGTTCGCTCGACGATCTCGCCGTTTTCTACACCGAGGCCGGTCGCGCACTGTGCCCGACGGCGGCGCACAGCACGGTGCACGCCGCGCTGGCGATGGACCAGCTTGGTCCCCCGGACGTCAAGGCCGCGTGGCTGCCGCCGCTGGCCAGCGGCGCTGTTCGCGCCACGACGGCGTTATGCAGCGCCCGCGACGCCGCGGTGGTCTCGCCCGTGCTGCACGCCGCGCCCGTGTCGACCACCGGCTGGCGGCTCACCGGAACCGCGGACTACGTCGCCGACGCCGACGTCGCCGACCTCATCGTGGTTTCTGCCGCCGAGTCGGTGGGCGAGCCCACGCTGGTATTCATCGTCGACGCCCGCGCGTCCGGCGTGCGGAGGGAACCGCTTGCCGTGGCGGGCGGGCACCGCGCGTTCACCGTGCGCTTCGACGACGTGGCCGTCGCCGGCGATGCGCTGCTCGGCGGCGTCGAACCCTCGGCGCTACGCCGGTGGGCCAATACGACGGTGGCATTGGGGTCACTCGACCTGGTGGGGATCGGGCAGGCCGTGCTGGATCGCACCGTCGATTACACGAAGCTGCGCCACCAGTTCGGCCGTCCGATCGCATCGTTTCAGGCGGCCCAGCATCTGGTCGCCAACATGCACATCGCCTTGGCCGCCGCGCGATTGGCCGCGCACTCGGCGGTCTTTTGGATAGCACGCGGTCGCACGGCGACCAGGGAAACGGCCATCGCGCGCATCCGCGCGGCCACCGCGGCCAGGCTGATCACGCTGGACGGTCATCAACTGCACGGCGGTATCGGCTACGTGACCGAGACGGATCTGCACTTGTGGAGCGAACGGGCGAGGCTGGGCTCGACGCTGGGTGGCGGAGCCGAGGTCGCCGCAGCGTGGCTGGAGGAGACCATCTACACAGAGGAGCGTCGGTGAGCGAAGACACCTTGATCGATGCCGAATCGGCGTCTCGAGTGGGCACCATCGCCGCGTCCGCTACGGGCGAGGTCAACCGGCGGGATTGGCAGCGGTGGGCGGCCTCGGTCGGTGACCACAACCCATTATGGTTCGACCCGGATTACGCCCGGGCCAACGGCTTTCGCGACATCATGTGTCCTCCGCTCTTTGTGCAGTACGCCGTGCTCGGTGTCACGCGCCTCGAGGCGTTGCGGCCCGACGGTTCCTCTGGTGCGGTGTCGGGCGGTCTCGCGTTTCCCCGTGCCCCCAAGCGGATGGCCGGCGGGGAGAGCTTCGCCTTTCACCTGCCGGCGTATCACCGCGACGAAATCGAAATGGTGCGCACCATCGAGTCGATCGTTGAAAAGCAGGGCCGCTCTGGCAGATTCGTCCTAGTCACCTGGCACACGGTGTACCGGAACCAGCACCGCGAACTGGTCGCCGAAGCGTCGACGTCGATGATCGCCCGCCCCTAGGAGCGGCGCTTATGACCCGCGCCGGCGACGATGCAGAGCGAAGCGATGAGGTGGGGGCACCTCCCGCTTGCGGGGGAGAGCGGCGCTTATGACCCGCGCCGGCGACGATGCAGAGCGAAGCGATGAGGAGGAGCGGCGCTTATGGGCGACAAGCAGGTTTTTTACGACGACGTCGGCGTGGGCGAGCAGATTCCCGAGCTCACGGTGACGGTCGACGAAACCCAGATGTTCTTTTTCAGCGCCGCCACCTACAACGGCCACCGCATTCACTACGACAAAGAGTGGGCGAAAGCCGAAGGCTACGACGACGTGTTGGTGCAGGGCCCGCTGCAGGCGGCGCTGCTGGCACGCGCGATCGGCGACTGGATCGGTGGACGCGGTCGTCTGGTGTCCTTCTCGGTGCAGAACCGGGCGGTCGCACACCCCGGTGAATCGCTGACCTTCGGTGGGGAAGTCACCGGCAAGCGCCTCACCGGCGAGGGTACCGGGCTGGTGCATCTTGACATCGCCGGTCGCCGCGACGGCACCATGCTGATGCCGGGAACGGCCACCGTCGAGCTGCCCCGGCGCGGAACGCCATCGTGACGGGGCTGCGTGGGGAAGCCGCCATCGTCGGTATCGCCGAGTTGCCGGCCGAACGGCGTCCGACGGGGCCGGCACTGTTCACCCTCGACCAGTACGCGCGGTTGGCGAAGATGGTCGTCGAGGACGCCGGCGTCGATCCCGCATGCATCAACGGCCTTCTCACCCACGGCGTGGCCGAATCGGCGATGTTCGCACCGGCCACGTTGTGCGAATATCTGGGCCTGGCCTTGGATTTCGGTGAGCGAGTTGACCTGGGCGGGGCCACCTCGGCGGGAATGGTGTGGCGGGCTGCGGCCGCCGTGGAGCTCGGCATCTGCGACGCGGCGCTGGCCGTGGTACCCGGATCGGCGTCGGTGCCGCGATCCGAGAAAAGGCCGCCAGCGGCCACGAATTGGTATGGGGCGTCGTCAAACAACTACGGGTCGCCGCAGGCGGAGTTCGAAATCCCGTACGGCAACGTCGGCCAGAACGCGCCGTACGCGCAGATCGCTCAGCGTTACGCGGCAGAATTCGGCTACGACCCCGCCGCCGTCGCCAAAATCGCTGTCGACCAACGCATTAACGCGTGCGCGCATCCGGGCGCGGTTTTCCATGGTACCCCAATCACCGTCGATGACGTCCTCGCCAGCGCGATGATCGCCGACCCGATCCACATGCTCGAAACGGTGATGCGCGTGCATGGCGGAGTCGGCGTCTTGATCGCCAATGCCGACATCGCGCGCCGAGCCCGCCACCGCCCGGTGTGGATCACCGGCTTCGGCGAACACATTGCCTTCAAGACCCCGACGTACGCGGAGGACTTGCTGCGCACGCCGATCGCGCGTGCCGCCGACAAGGCGTTCGCGATGGCCGGGCTCGGCCGACCCGATGTCGATGTCGCGTCGATCTACGACTGCTACACCATCACCGTGCTGATGAGCCTGGAGGATGCCGGCTTCTGCGCCAAAGGCCAAGGCATGTCGTGGGTTACCGAGCACGATTTGACCCACCGGGGCGACTTTCCGCTCAACACCGCGGGCGGTCAACTGTCATACGGTCAGGCCGGCATGGCCGGCGGCATGCACCACGTCGTCGATGGCGCCCGGCAGATCATGGGCCGGGCCGGCGACGCGCAGGTGCCCGACTGCCACACCGCGTTCGTCACCGGCAACGGCGGGATCATGAGCGAGCAGGTCGCGTTGCTGATGCGAGGCGACTAGCGATGAGCGAACCCGTAGCGCAACCGCGCCCGCTTCCCGAGCCCACTCCCGTGTCCCGGCCCTTCTGGGATGGGCTGGCGCAGCACCGAATCCTCGTGCAGTACTCGCCGTCGCTACAGCGCTACGTCTTCTATCCGCGCACCCTCGCCCCGGGAACCCTGGCCGACGACCTGGAATGGCGCGAAATCGACGGTGCCGGAACGCTGTACACCTTTACGGTCGCCCGCAGGCCCACCGGTCCGCCGTGGGCCGACGCGGTACCGCAGCTCCTCGCCGTGGTGCAGTGGGACGCTGGGCCCAAGATCAGCACCGAATTGGTCGACGTCGACCCCAGCGAGATCCGGATCGGAATGCGAGTGCAGCCGGTGTTCTACGATCTGCCCGAAGCCGGAATCACCCTGCTGAGGTACCGGCCGGCATGAACGGACCGATGGTGCGGGCGGAGGCGAACATGGACGATGGCGTGCAGGCGATGCTGGACCAGCTCTGCGCCGGATTCCCGCGCGTCGAGACCATGACCGGCGCGGCGGCCCGCAGCGCGGTGGCGCAACGCCGCGTGCCTGTCACCAACATCGACGACGTTCGCAGCACCGAAGATCGTTCGGTTGCGGGCCCCGACGGCGGCGCCATCGGAGTGCGTATCTACCACCCGCATGGCGAGCCGTCGGACACCCGTCCCGGAATCGTCTTCTGCCACGGCGGCGGATTTGTCTTCTGCGACATCGAATCCCACGACGGGTTCTGCCGGGCCCTTTCGCGAGGAAGCCAGGCTGTCGTCGTGTCGGTGGCCTATCGCCTTGCTCCCGAACACCGCGCGCCCGCGGCCGCGTTTGACGCTTTCACCGCCTTCTGCTGGGTCGTCGAACACGCTGCGGATCTGGGCATCGATCCGGCGCGGATCGCGATCGGGGGCGACAGCGCGGGCGGGAATCTCGCCGCGGTCGCCGCCATTCTGTGCCGCGAACGAGGAGTCACGCGTCCCGCCGCACAGCTCTTGCTCTATCCGGCCATCGATCCCTCGTTCGATACCGACAGCTACCACCGCTACGCCACCGGGTACTTCAACACCCGCGCCGCGATGCGGTGGTACTGGCACCAATACCTCGGCGGCGAAGGGGTTTTCGACCCGCCCCACCTGGTGGCCCCCGCCCGTGCGGATTCCCATGTGGGCCTGCCGCCCGCGGTGATCGTCACCGCCGGTCTGGATGTGTTGCACAGCGAGGGGTCCGACTACGCGCGCCGGTTGCGCGAGGCGGGCGTGCCCGTCATACACCGTGACTTTCCCGGATTGTTCCACGGCTTCATGACAATCCAGTCCTTCGCGCCGGCGGCGTCGGCACGCGACCTCGTCTGCCGCGACCTGCGGGGGCTGCTTGACCCGGCACGGTCGGGAGGCGCATCGGCGTGACCGAAGTTACCGACGTCATCGTCATCGGCGCAGGATTCGCCGGCCTGTACGCCGCGCACCGAGTCGCGTCGGCCGGTCTTTCGCTGATCGGCATCGAGGCGGCCCCCGACGTGGGTGGCACCTGGTACTGGAACCGCTACCCGGGCGCCCGCTGCGACGTTGAAAGTGTCGACTACTCTTACTCATTCGACGAAGCGCTGCAGCGGAGCTGGACGTGGACCGAACGCTTCGCCGCACAACCCGAGATCCTGGCCTATCTGCGCCACGTTGCCGATCGATACGACCTGCGCCGCCACTACCGCTTTGGTGTCGACGTCACCGGTGCCGCCTTCGAGCGCGGTCGCTGGCACGTCCGCACGGCCTCGGGCCAGACGTATGCTGCGCAGTTCCTCGTGTGCGCGACGGGTTGCCTATCGGCAGTGAACCGGCCCGACATCCCCGGCGTCGACGATTTCGCGGGCGACGTGTATTTCACCGCCGCATGGCCGCGCGAGGATCCCGATCTGCGCGGCAAACGGGTGGGCCTCATCGGGACGGGCTCGTCCGGGATTCAGGTGGCGCCGATCATCGCCGCGCAAGCCGAACGGCTGGTGGTGTTCCAGCGTTCGGCGAACTACACCATCCCGATGCCCAACCGCCCGTGGTCTCCGCAGGAACAGCAGCAGATTCAGGAGGATTATCCCGAGCGGCGCCGAGTCTCGGCCTACGCGTCGGCGGGCACGCCGCACGGCACCTACCACACGAACGCCGTCGACACCGAACCCCCGGAGCGTGCCGAGGCCTTGTGGCAGCGGTGGCGCGAGGGCGGCGTCCTGTTCGGCAAGACCTTCCCCGATCAAAACAAAAACTTGGCGGCCAATGACATCGCCCGGGAGTTCGTCGAAGAGCGGATCCGCGAGATCGTCGCCGATCCCACCGCCGCCGCCGATCTCATTCCGGTCGATCACCCGATCGGCACCAAAAGGATCTGCACCGACGCCGGTTATTACGCCACCTTTAACCGCGACAACGTCCGGCTGGTGAACCTGCGCCGCGAGCCCATCGACGCGATCACCGCCGCGGGGGTACGCACCAGCGACGCGACCTATCCCTGCGATGTGCTGATCTTCGCCACCGGGTTCGATGCGATGACCGGCGCACTGACCCGCATCGACCCGAGCGGGCCTGGGGGAGAACGCCTGCGCGACATTTGGGCCGACGGCCCGGTGACGTTTCTCGGTCTGATGGTGCCGGCCCTGCCGAACCTGTTCACCGTCAGCGGACCGGGAAGCCCGTCGGTGCTGGCCAACATGGTGCTGCACGCCGAGGTTCAGGTCGACTGGGTCGTCAACCTGGTGCTGGCCGCCCGGCGCCTGGGGGTGAGCGAGGTTGAACCGCGCCGGGACGCGGCCCGCGCCTGGACCCACCACGTCGCACAGGCCGCCGAACAAACCCTGTTCCCCAAAGCGGCATCGTCGTGGTACCTCGGCGCGAACATCGAGGGCAAGAAACGGGTCTTCATGCCGTACACCGGGGGATTCGGCACCTACCGGCGCCACTGCGACGAGGTGGCCCAGCAGAACTACGCCGGGCTGGTGCTGACAACTCGATAGCAAGCCGAGCGCCAAAGAGGACCCCGAAAGAAAGGGCGACAGTGCCGGAGACGGTTCAGCAGCTGCTGCGGCAGCGCAGGCACGACGACACGCTCGCCGTCGCCTACGGCGAGCGGACCTGGACCTGGCGAGAACACCTGGCCGAGGCCGAGGCCGAGGCGGCCGCGCTGATCGCGCGGGCCGACCCGGCGCGTCCGCTGCATGTCGGCGCCCTGCTGGCCAACTCCCCGGCGATGCTTCGCGCCATGGCCGCCGCCGCGCTGGGCGGCTACGTGTTGTGCGGCGTCAACACCACCCGGCGCGGAGCCGGCTTGCTGGCCGATGTCCGACGCTCCGACTGCCAAATTCTGCTCGTCGACCCCGATCATCTGCCCCTGCTGGAAGGCTTGGAGCTCAACGGGATTGACGTGCTCGACGTGACCGGGACGCGCTACGCCGACGCGGTCGGCGCCGCGCCGCCCCTGATCGCGCATCGCGAGGTCACCGCCGCCGACACGCTGATGATGATCTTCACCTCCGGCACCAGCGGTGATCCCAAGGCGGTTCGGTTCGCGCACGGGATGGCGATCATGTGCGGGGCCAGCCTGATTTTCCAATACGACGTCACCGCCGACGACGTCTGCTACCTGTCGATGCCGCTGTTTCACTCCAATGGCGTTGCCGCCGGCTGGGCGGTGGGCATCGGCAGCGGCGCCACGATGGTCCCGGCCCGGTTTTCGCCATCACGGTTCCTCGATGATGTGCGCCGCTACCACGTGACGTACCTGAACTACGTGGGCAAGCCCCTGGCGTTGATCCTGTCCACTCCTGAGCGTCCCGACGACGCCGACACCACGCTTCGGGTCGCGTTCGGTAACGAGGCAACCGATCGTGACATCGCGGAATTCGCAAGGCGTTTCGGGTGCCGGGTAATCGACAGCTTCGGGTCCAGCGAGTTCGCGGTGATCGTCGTCCGGGAGGACGGTGCCCCGCCCGGCTCGATCGGTAAGCCGTATCCCGGAGTCAGCATCCACAACCCGACCACGCTAAAGGAATGCGCCGTCGCGGAATTCGACTACCACGGCGCGCTGACCAACTTCGACGAAGCGGTCGGCGAACTCGTCAACACCCAGGGTGCGGGGCCGTTCACCGGCTACTACAACGATCCGGCCGCGACGGCCGAGCGGGTGCGGCACGGCATGTACTGGTCCGGTGATTTGGCCTACCGCGATGCCGACGGCTGGATTTATCTAGCGGGTCGCACCGCCGATTGGATGAGGGTGGACGGCGAGAACCTGGCGGCGGCACCGATCGAGCGGATCTTGGAGCGGCTGCCGCAAGTCAGCCAGGTCGCGGTGTATGCCGTGCCCGACGAGCGGGTCGGCGACCAGGTGATGGCGGCCCTCGTGCTCCGTGCTGGAATCGCGTTAGAGCCAGCTGGTTTCGAGAAGTTCCTTGCCTCTCAACCCGACCTGTCGCCGAAGGCATGGCCGCGCTATGTGCGCATCAACGATGACCTGCCGGCGACGGCCACCAACAAGATCCTCAAACGTGAATTGATCGCCGCCGGTGTCAGCGCTGCGGGCGGCGTGCTGTGGACGCGCCGGGCGCGCGGCACGACCTACACCCCCGCGGTTGCCGATGCTAACCAGATGCCGGGTGTCTCGAGCTAGCAGGCGGGGGAGCGACCGACAGGGACCGGAGTTCCTCGAGGGCCCTGGCGGAGCCGCTGCCGGGCTCGGCGCGATAAAGGAGCACATGCTGCCCAACGGCGTCCCGAACATGCGGAACGATGAGCTGGTTGCGGCATAGATAAAGGTCGCCGACCAGCGGATGACGCAGGTGCAAGACTCCCAAGCGATAACCCACATTCGCACGTGCCCAACTTTCGCGGAAATATGGGCTGGCGGAGGATAATTCAGCGACCAACGTCTGCATGCGAGGATCGCCGGGAACCGCGCCAGCGAGTTCTCGCAGACCACTCACCGCAGCGTCCGTCGCCTCCTCCCAATCAACGTAGAGCTCTCGGGCGGCGGGGTCTAGGAGGCGCCAGCGAAGAAAGTTTTGTCCCGGTGCGAATCCCGGTGAAAGCGCCTGGGCGATCGGATTTGCGGCCAGGACATCTTGGTACCTACTGGCCACGACTGCCGGGAACGGCAACTCCTCGATCAGCCCGTCCAGCCCCTCGGCCACCGCGTCGAGAACGGACTGATCCCAGCGGCTGAGGATCGGGTTTGCCAACTGGTGCAAATATTTCGTCGCCTTGATGTCGAGCCGCAGGGCCCGTGCGAGCGCCTCCACAACCTGAGCCGACGGATTCTTGTCGCGGCCCACCTCCAGTCGCAGGTAGTACTCGGCGCTGATGCCCGCCAGCATTGCCAGCTCCTCGCGGCGCAAACCCTCGACGCGGCGCCGCGCGCCGGGAACCAGCCCGACATCCTCGGGCCGCACCTGCTCGCGTCGCGCACGCAGGTAAGCACCCAGCGAATTGGCTTTCGGCGCCATGACTATTCTCTGCCAACCCCGCTGCTGGGCGGGGCCGACAAAGATCGCAGCTGCTCGAGCGCTTGAGCGGAGTCGCTGCCGGGGTCGGCGCGAAACATCACCACGTGATCACCGCCGGCATACGGAGCGTTGAGCCGGTGCGTGTGGAGATAAAGGTCGCCGACCTGAGGATGACGGAAGTGGCGGATTTGCAAGTGGTAACCGACTTCCGTGCCGTTAGCCCACAGTTCGCAGAACCGTGGGCTGACCGCACACAGTTCATCTGTTAACGCCTGCATTCGAACATCTTTCGGGCAGTTACCGCTGAGTTCTCGCAAACCGCCCACCGCGCTAGCGGTCGCCTCGTCCCAATCAGCGTAGAGCTCGCGGGCGGCGGGGTCTGAAAGTCGCCAGCGCAGGAAGTTTTGTCCGGGTGTGAACTCTGGTGACAGGGCGCGAGCAGTCGCATTTGCCGCCAACACATCGAGGTACTTGTTGGCCACGAAGGCCGGCATCGAAAACTGATCGACCAATTCGGCTAATGCGTAGGCCCGCGCAACCAGCTCGGGGGTCTCCGAGCCGCTTGGGTTGGCCAGGTTGTGCAGATGTTGCGTGGCTTTGGCGTCCATCTGCAGCGCCCGCGCGAGTGCATCAAGGACCTGCGGCGACGGATTCGTGTCGCGGCCCACTTCGAGGCGCAGGTAGTACTCGAGGCTGATGCCCGCCAGCATTGCCAGCTCTTCGCGGCGCAAACCCGTGACGCGGCGGCGCGCGCCGGGAACCAGCCCGCAATCTTCGGGCCGTATCTGCTGGCGCCGCGCGCGCAGGTATTCACCGAGCGCGTTGGCCTCCGTTGCCATCGTTCGAGTCTAGGCCTGTCGGCCGGTGAACTTGCGATACTTTGCTGTCGGATACTGCTGTTCAGCAGATCTCGTCGGGTTCGTCGCGTCTGACGCGCCCGCGTCGAGGGTGAGGTTTCGGCGGGGGTTGCACCCATTGGGCTCCGCTGGCCTCGAACAACCGTCCGATCTCGTCGATGTGCATGTCGGCGAGGTCCCACACGTCGGGCACCAGGTCGCGGTCGGCGATGAAGCCAAAATCGAGTCGGTCGAGGTAACTCACCACCGTGATGTTGAGTCCCTGTCCGTCGGTGACGATCGACACCGGGAACTGATGGCACAGCTGGGCGCCCGCGAAATACAAGGACTGGCGCGGCCCCGGCACGTTGGAGATCACCAGGTTGAACGGCTGCGCGAAGCGATCAGCCAACCGCAGCCGCGACGCGAGTCGCACCGCCGAGGTTGCCAGCACCGGGGTGGAGAACTGGGTCAGGTCGACGAGCTCGTCGGCCGGCACCATGTCGAGGGTGCGTTTGGCGTTTCGCATCGCCTCGCTGCATCGGGCAATGCGTTCCAGGGGGTCGGCACAATTGGTGGGCAACTCGGCGACGAGGCCCGAGACACGATTGGTCCATGGGTCGTCCTCGTCGCCGGTGCGGGTCGACACCGGCACCATGGCCCGCAGCGGACGCTCGGGCAGTGCGTCATGAGACAACAGGTACTGGCGGAGCGCGCCCGCGCAGATGGCCATCACGATGTCATTCACCGTGCCGCCGGTGGCGTTCTTGAGCGCTTTGACATTCTCCAAAGACGTTGTGCGCATGGCGAATCGGCGGTGACCGGTGATCGACTTGTTCCACGGGGTCGGCGGAGCTTGGGTTGTCGGCAGCGAGATGCGCGGGCCGTCCTGGCGGCCGAGTCGGGCGAGGGCCTTGGCCGCCGCCCCGGCCTGGCCCGCCGCGCCGCTGACGCTGTTGAGACCTGCCGCGTCGGCCAGCTTGCCGATGAGCCGCGCTTGAACTCGCGCGGCCCGGAAAGGATTTAGCGCCAGCCGGGCTGCCGTACGACGCAACAGCTCCACGGTGCTCGGCAAAGGCTCGGTCACCCAAAGGGGGCCACTGCCCGGCGGTGGCGCGTCGGCGTCGGGATCGGTGAGGATCTTCAGCATGAGCTGACCGGCGGCCCCGTCGATCGTGGCGTGGTGATACTTGGTGAGCAGCGCCCACCGTCCGCTGTGCAGGCCGTCGATGACATAGACCTCCCACAGCGGACGCGTCCGATCCATGGGGCGACCGACAATCCGGGAAACCTGGTCGCCCAGTTGATCGACCATGCCTGGCTTGGCCAGCTGGATCTCCCTGATATGGAAGTCGAGGTCGAGTTTGGGGTCGGTTACCCAGTACGGATGGTCTAGTCCGAATGGCACCTGCACAAGGCGGCGGCGCAGTGGTTCGAGCTGCCCGACGAGGGAGGCGTACTTGGCGTAGACAGCCGCGAATGGGTCGTAGTCTGCGCTGGGCCGCTCGAAGATCATCAATCCCGTGACGTGCCCGAAGGTTGTCGGCGTCTCCATGTACAGAAACGTCGCGTCCAGGCCGCTGAGTTGCTTCACGAATGGCTCCTTAGGTGGTCAGCATTCCGCCTTCGACGGGCAGCGTGATTCCGGTGATGTAGCTGCTGGCGTCGCTGGCGAGGAATAGCAGTGCGGCGCTGAGTTCTTCGGGTTCACCGAGACGCCGGCACAGTGTGCGCGGCAGGATCGTGGAGTCGAAGTACTCGGTCTCGAACTGGTCGGTCATCTCGGATGCGAAGTAGCCCGGCGCGATTGCGTTTACGCGGATGCCCCGGCGCCCGGTCCATTGCTGGGCGAGGTCTCGGGTCAGGCCGATCAACCCTGCTTTGGACGACGCGTAGGCGGCCTGCGGCAGACCCGCGGTGGTCAAGCCCAGCACGCTGCTGACATTGATGATTGAGCTGCCCGGCTGCATCACGCGACCACATTCCTGGGCCATCCAGTAGCAGCCGTTGAGATTGAGGTCGATGACCGCACGGAACTGTTCGGGGGTCTCGCGACTGGCCGGCACCGCCGTTCCGACTCCGGCGTTGTTCACCAGGATGTCCACCCGCCCGAATTCATCCATTGCGGCGCGCACCAGAGCGTGGCAGTCAACCGGGTCGGTCACATCCGTTGGCACCGCGACAGCCCGTCGGCCCGCGGCCTCGACCAGTGCACGGGTGTCCTGCAAGCGGTCGACGCGCCGGGCACCGATCACCACGTTGGCGCCTGCCTCGGCCAGTGCCTGCGCGAACGCGACTCCCAGCCCACTGGACGCGCCGGTGACGACGGCGACGCGGTCATCGATTCGAAAGCGGTCAAGCACGGGCATAGCAACACTCCTTTACTCAGGTCCGATCGGGGTCTACGCCCGTTCTCCAACAGTATGCAACGGATCGATATTCGTTGCATATATGCACCTGATGCGACATCCATCACACGCTCGTGCCCGGTCAACTGCGCCGCTCTCGATCGCCAAATTCGGGTAATCCGTTCGCAAATACCTTGTTAGCGTTCCCATGCGTTGTCTTGGGCACGACCTCACCGCTTCATGGTCAGCAAAATGCGCAACGTTTGGTAGTATGTTGCATATGCCGCCTGCCGAGACGCCGCTATCCCGCATGCTGGCGGAGGAACGCAAGCCGGACGCCTTGGACGCGTTCCGGGTCGCCCGCCGGTGGTTCACGGCTGGGCGCCGCATCGAGATGCAGGAACTGGCCAACGAACTCGGGGTAAACCGCGCCACCCTGTTTCGCTGGGTCGGCAGCCGCGATGACCTGCTCGGGGAGATTCTTTGGTCGCTGGCGGAGCCGGCGCTCGCCTCCGCCGTCAAGGCCTCCGACGGCGATGGGGCGGAGCGCATCACCGGGGCGATCGGCCACTTTGCGGCCATGCTCGACCAAGCCGACTTCCTTCGCGAGTTTCTGCGGCGAGAGCCGGAACGTGCGCTGAGGATTCTCACCACCCGCGCCGGCACGGTGCAGGGCCGCCTCGTAGCCGCCATCGAGAGCCTGCTGAACGACGAAGTCTCACAGGGCCACCTGCGTTCACGACTTCCGCTGCGTGACTTGGCCTACCTCATCCTCCGGATCGTTGAGTCGTTTCTGTACGCGGAGTACATCACCGGCGAGGAGCCCGACATCGCAATGGCGGAGTTAGCGGTCGGGGCACTTCTCGGACACCACGACTCTGATACCGATTGACTCCTGTCGCCGCGTGCGATTAAAGCTCACTGCCACAAAGCTTTTGCAAAAGTCGGCATCTGCTCCCGCGCCCAGTTAGAGCGGCACTTCGACAACCGGGCCGCCTAGTGCTGCCTGGCTGCGCCGCCCCCTAAGCCTGTCCCTGCCAGTACGGGGGATAAACGCGGCATACCCGCCTCATCCGTACAGCCCTGATGGTGAATGCATGGCCTGGCAGATCGACCTGCCAACCACCGAAAGAGAGGACACCATGACCACCACCGTGACGTTGCCGACGACACCGGAGCCGTATCTGGGGACCGGGTTGTTGCCTGCCGACTTCTACTCCTACGAGGAACTGCTGTCGGATTCCGAACGCGAGAAGATCGTCCGCATCCGCGACTTCTTGCGCACCGAAGCTGCCCCGATCGTCGACGGCTACTGGGGGCGGGCCGAATTTCCGTTCCAGCTCGTCGAGGGATTCGCCAAGCTGGGTCTGTTGGATTGGGCCGACCCCGATTCGTCAGAGCCCGCGCCGAGTGAACTGCTGACCGGCATCACGGCGCTGGAGATGGCCCACGTCGATCCGTCACTCTCGGTGTTCTTCGGGGTGCACTCGGGGCTGGCGATGGGCAGCATCATCACCTGCGGGTCCGAGGAACAAAAGCGGCGCTGGTTGCCCGCGATGAGCCGCTTCGAGAAGATCGGCGCGTTCGGGTTGACCGAGCCGCACGGCGGCTCCGACGTGGCCGGCGGCATGGAGACCACCGCGCGCCGTGACGGCGACGAGTGGGTGCTCAACGGGGCCAAGCGCTGGATCGGTAACGCGACGTTCGCCGACCTGGTGGTGATCTGGGCTCGCGACGTCGAGACGAACCGGGTGCTGGGCTTCGTGGTGGAAAAGGGCACCCCCGGCTTCACCGCGACGAAGATCGAGAACAAGATCGCGCTGCGGATCGTGCAGAACGCCGACATCGTCCTCGACGAGTGCCGGGTTCCGGAGGCCAACCGGCTGCCGAACGCGAACTCGTTTCGCGACACCGCGGAGATTCTGCGCCGGACCCGTAGTGGTGTGGCGTGGCAGTCGGTGGGGGTCATGTTCGCCGCCTACGAGATTGCGCTGCAGTACGCCAAGGAGCGGACACAGTTCGGTCGCCCGATCGGCAAGTTCCAGATGGTCCAGGACCTGTTGGTGAAGATGCTCGGCAACGCCACGGCGTCCGCCGGGATGATGGTGCGCCTGGCCCAGTTGCAGCACGAAGGGGTGTATCGCGACGAGCAGTCCGCGCTGGCGAAGGCCTATTGCACGGTGCAGATGCGCGAGACCGTTCACTGGGCACGGGAGTTGTTGGGCGGCAACGGCATTGTTCTCGACTACAACATCGGCCGCTTTGTCGCCGACTCCGAGGCCATCTATTCCTATGAGGGCACCCGCGAGATGCAGACGCTGATCGTCGGGAAGTCCGTCACCGGCCTGAGCGCGTTCGTTTAAGGGGTGATGACAATGACTACACAGACAACGCAATCGGTGTTTACCGGCCTGAAAGTCGTTGAGATAGCCAGCTTTATCGCCGCGCCCGCGGCAGCAACGATGCTGTCTGACTTCGGGGCCGACGTCATCAAGGTCGAGGCGCCGGGGTTGGGCGACCCGCAGCGCTTGCTCAGCTCGGTGCCGCCGAGCCCGCCGGCGCTCGGCAATTACAGCTGGCACTTGGCCAACCGCAACAAGCGCGGGATGTCGATCAACCTGAAGTCCGACGGCGGGACGCAGATCCTTAAGCGTCTCGTCGAATGGGCCGACGTGGTGATCACCAACTTCCCGCACGGCACCCGCGAGGCGCTGCACCTGGGCTACGAGGAAGTGTCGTCCTGGAACCCGCGGGTCATCTACGCCGACATCACCGGATTCGGGGATGCCGGCCCGGACGCCAGGCTGCCCGGGTTCGACCTGACCGCTTTCTGGTCGCGCAGCGGGCTGCTCGCGGCGACGCGCGACGCCGGGGCTCCGCCCACGGCGCCGCCGTGGGGCAGCGGCGATTACACCACCGCGGTGGCGATATACGCGGCGATCACGACCGCGCTGTATCACCGCGAACGCACCGGGCGCGGAGCCAATGTGGGCACCTCGCTGCTGGCCACCGGGGTGTGGTCGACCGGAACACTGGTGTCGGCGGCCTTGGCCGGCGCCAAGCCGTACGAACTGCATGACCGCACGGCGCCGGTGAACGCTCTGACGAATCCGTATCAGTGCGGCGATGGCCGCTGGATCATGCTGGCTGCCAAGCAATCGGCATGGCCGGTATTCGCCAACGCCATCGGGCGGTCGGATCTGCTGGCCGATCCGCGCTTCAGCGACGGCAAGGCCATCGGTCAGAACGCCGCGGAGTTGGCCGATCTGCTCGACGCCGAATTCCGTGCGAAATCCCTGGCGCATTGGAAAGTGGTGCTCGACGAGGCTCGCATCCCCTTCGGTGTCATCCAGACACCCGAGGAGGCGGCCGAGGATCCGCAGCTGCGCGCCAACGACATCGTCGTGCCGATCGAGGGCGCCGCTGACCTGGAGTACACGGTCAACAACCCGATCACCCTCCGCGGGCTGGCCAGGGTGCCCGCCCGGCGCGCACCCGAGCACGGAGAGCACAACGACGAAGTCCTCGCACAGCTGGGATTCAGCGCGGATGAGATCAACCAACTGCAAGCCACGGGAGCGATTCCCGTTGCCACAGAACAGGAGACAGCGAAATGACCACAATTGAAACAGCAACGGAGCTGGTGCTCACCGAACGCCATGACGGCGTCCTGACGATCACCATCAACCGGCCGGCACAACGCAACGCCGTCAACCGTGAGGTCGCCGTACAGGTGGCGTCCGCCCTGGATCTGCTGGATTCCGATCCGTCGCTGTCGGTGGGCGTGCTCACCGGAGCCGGCGGGACGTTCAGCGCGGGCATGGACCTGAAGGCGTTCGCGAACGGGCAGACCCCGATCCTTCCCGGTCGCGGATTCGGCGGGCTCACCCAGGCCGAGGTGGGCAAGCCGCTGATCGCGGCCGTCGAAGGCTGGGCGCTCGGCGGTGGCTTCGAGATGGCGCTGGGCCTGCGACCTGATCGTTGCCGCCGAAGGACGCCAAATTCGGCCTGCCGGAGGTGAAACGGGGACTTATCGCCGGCGAAGGCGGCGTTATCCGCCTGCCGCAGCGCATCCCCTACCACGTCGCCCTCAAGGTGCTGCTCACCGGCGAGCCGCTCTCGGCCGTCGATGCCAAGCAGTACGGGCTCGTCAGTGAGCTGACCGCTTCCGGGGCCGCACTGGCTGGGGCACAAGAGCTTGCTCGGCGCATCGCCGGCAACGCCCCGCTCGCGCTGGCCAAGGTCAAGGAAGTCCTGCGAGAAACGCAGGGCCTCAACGACACCGAGGCGTTCAAACGCCAAGCACAAGACGCCCACAGCCTGCTGGACAGCGAGGACGCCCACGAAGGCGCGCTGGCGTTCGCCGAAAAACGTGCACCCGTCTGGCGCGGGCGTTAACCACCACCGAAATAAAGGAGCAACGATCATGAATTCGCAAAAGCCAGTGCAGCGCATCGCAATTGTCGGTACCGGCACCATCGGCGCGAGTTGGGCGACGCACTATCTCGCCCGCGGCTTCGATGTCACGGCCACCGATCCTGCACCGGGCGCCGAGGCGGCGCTGCGGTCCTACGTGGAGACTGCATGGGAGGGGGTCAAGACACTTGGCCTGGCGCCCGGCGCCTCGCCGGATCGGCTGAAGTTCACCTCCGACATGCCTGCGGCCCTCGCCGACGCCGACTTCGTTCAGGAAAACGCCCCGGAGCGCCCGGAACTGAAAGTCAAGCTGTTCGCCGAGATCGATGACGCCACACCGCCTGAGGCGATCATTGCCTCGAGCTCGTCGGGCATCACGATGAGCGTGATGCAGGCCGAGTGCCGGCGTCCGGAGCGAACCGTGATCGGCCACCCCTTCAACCCGCCGCATGTCATTCCCCTTGTGGAGGTCGTCGGTGGGAAGAAGACAGCGCCGGAGACGATCCAGGACGCGATGGTGTTCTACGCCTCCATCGGCAAGAAACCCATCCACCTGAAGAAGGAGCTGCCCGGCCACGTCGCCAACCGCCTGCAGTCGGCGCTGTACCGGGAGGTGGTCTACCTGATCGGTCAGGGAGTGCTCGACGTCGCCGACGCCGACGACGCGGTGTCGTGGGGTCCCGGCCTGCGCTGGGGCGTCATGGGACCCAACCTGCTGTGGCACTTCGGCGGCGGCCAGGGCGGCATCGAGCACTTCATGGAACACCTGATGCCTCGTATGGCCGCCGGCTGGCCGGGGCTGGGCAACCCCGAGCTCACCCTGGAGCTGCAGCAACAGATTGTCAAGGGCGTGCTCGAGGAGGCCGACGGCCGGTCGATCGAGGAGCTCGCCGCCGAACGCGACGAGATGCTGTTCGGGCTGCTGGCCGTGCGCGCCGACTACGGGTCATCCCCTGTCGAGAAATCATGAAACGCACTGTGATGTAAGGAGAGAACGATGTTGAGCGTGATGTGTGGGGTGTTCGCAATGACGCCCATAACCTTCGGGATCGCCGGCTACGTCCTGGTGTCGCGCGAAGGCACCCCGCCGAACCCCACCGTCACGCCCGCAGAATCAACCACGGAATTGACCGACTAGCGCGCCAAAGATGTTGACGTGCTTACTCATCGAAAGGATCAATCATGACGCTGACCGGAAAATTGTTCGTGCTCGAAGCCAGCGGCGGCGGGCGGCTGTTCTCCATCAACCCCGACGGCACCGACAAGACGTTCCTCGTGACCGGATGCCCCGTCCCTGACGGTGTCGCGGTCGATGTCGAGGCCGGACACATCTACTGGACCAACATGGGCGTGCCGCCGGCCAACGACGGCTCGATCGAGCGAGTGGACCTCGACGGAGGCAACCGCACCACGATCGTTCCCAGCGGTGGCACCTACACCCCCAAGCAGCTGCATTTCGATGCCGCGGGTCGCAAGCTGTACTGGTCGGACCGGGAAGGCATGCGGGTGATGCGCTGCGACCTGGACGGATCCAACGTGGAGACTCTGGTGCAGACGGGGCAGGGCGATGACGACCGCCGCGACGAGACGAGATGGTGCGTCGGGATAGCCGTCGACCATGTCGGTGGGCACCTGTACTGGACGCAGAAAGGCCCCAGCGACGCGGGACTCGGCAGGATCCTGCGGGCCGGAATCGACGTTCCCGCAGGCGAATCCGCGGCCTACCGCGGCGACATCGAGGTCGTCTTCAAAGACTTGCCCGAGCCGATCGACCTCGAAATCGACCACTCCACTCGGACGCTGTACTGGACCGACCGCGGCGACCCGCCGCACGGCAACACTGTCAACCGGGCCCAGTTGGATTCCATCGGCCACAGCGAACCCGAGATCGTGTTGACCCACCTGATGGAAGGCATCGGCATCGCGCTCGATCCCGCTCACGATCGCATGTTCGTCACCGACCTGGGCGGCAACGTGTGGGCGGCCGCCCTCGACGGATCCGGCCACCGACCCATCCGCGCCGTGCAGGGCAACCTCACCGGCATCGCCTACGCCGAACTACCCGAGGGTAGCATCCGATGAGTTTCACTCTGCCAACCGACATTGCGAGCCGGCCGGTGACCGTGATCGGCGCCGGCACGCTCGGCCGCCGCATCGCGCTGATGTTCGCCGCACATGGGGCTGAGGTACGGATCCATGACCTCAGCGAGGAACAACGCCGCGCGGCTGTCGATTACATCACGCAGAACCTTCCGGCGTTGGCAAGTTCGGGTGTTGGGCCGGGTCGGGTTTTGGATCAGGCCGATGTTGCCGACGCGGTGCGCGACGCATGGCTGGTGATCGAGGCGGTCCCCGAGCGACTCGAACTGAAGCGGCAGGTGTTCGGACAACTCGACGAGCTGTCGGCACCCGATGCCATCCTCGCCAGCAATTCCTCGTCCTATGCCAGCCGGTTGTTCTTGGACAAGGTCCACAAGCCCGAACGCGTGCTGAACATCCACTTCTACATGCCGCCGAAACAGAATGCCGTCGACGTCATGTCCTGCGGTCAGACCGACCGCGGCGTCATCGACTTCGTGTTGACGACGTTGCCGCGGTTCGGGTTTTACCCGTTCGAAGCGCGCAGGGAGAGCACTGGATTCATCTTCAACCGGGTGTGGGCGGCGATAAAGCGGGAATCCCTCGAGGTGGTCGCCGAAGGCGTGTCCACACCGCAGGAAGTCGACCGGATGTTTGAGATCAACACCGGCTCCGCCGCCGGCCCGTTCCGGATGATGGATCAGGTTGGCCTCGACGTCGTCTTGGACATCGAAGAACACTATTGCGCGGAGCACCCGGAGTACCCGGAAGGGCCTCGCCGGCTGCTACGTACGTACCTCCAACAAGGCCGGCTCGGAGTGAAGTCCGGTGCGGGCTTCTACGACGACTACCCGCGTCCGACCGAACAGAAGATCGTTTCCTAACACCGCGGCAACGACAGCGGAGGCTGCACCGATGATCAATCACGCTTTAGTTCTGCTGGACCCTATGACCGTACCGTGCGCGTCGCAGGCGACAAGCCAACCACCGCAATGGCTTCAGATAAGCCAGGTGGTCGGAGCCATGGCGACAGCTATCGGTGTGCTCACGGCGCTGTACATCGCTGTCGTCCGTGACCCGCGGAGCGCCTACCGAGAACACCTTCACCATGTGGAACGGATGAATGCGCTCCAGGGCATCAAAAGGGAACGCGCCGCGGCGCAAGCTCGGCGGGTCGTGCCCAGCTGTCGAAGACTGCCGATGTTTGGCGATTCGTGGTGGGCGGTCAGAATCGACAACGCAGGCAACGCCCTGACCACGATCCTTAAGGTCGACGTGACGGCACTAGACGCCAACGGTTTTGAAATACCCGGCGGCTGCCGGCAGGCCAACGACGCGATTCCGTTCGACCGGGCTTTCCACCGGGCCGTAGGTGCTGCGCAATCGGAATCGTCCGGCGAGCGGGAGCCAGCGCTCAAACAAGTGGTACGAGACGCCCTGGCAGGACACGTCGTCCAACAGTGGCCCCGCAGCCTGCCGCCGAATCAATACGTCGCGATGCCCTACGCAACGACCGATCCGAAGTACACGCTGCGCGTCACAATTGAGTACGAAGACGAAGCCGGCTACCAGTGGCTGCGCACCGACGGCGGCCCGCCACGGCGCACGGATCAAGAGCCACGTGGGCTCCCCACGCTTGAACGATCCGATCCTGTTACGTCGCAGCCGAATTGGTAAGTGCTGGCTTCGAGCGACTTGGAATCCGCTGTGGCCACCAAAACCACGGACCGAGCAGCCGGGCGAGCGGCATCACCAGGAATAGCCGCACGATCATCATGTCGAACATCAATCCAATGCAGATCGTTGAGCCCGCCTGGCCGATATTGATGACGTCGCTGGAAAGGAGCGCCAGCATGGTGAGCTCAACCGGTTTCCGCCGCGGTGGGCGCTTCGCCAAATCGCGCCAGCACCAGCGTGGCGGTGACCGCTACGACAAATCCCGTGATCACCAGCCAGCCGAAGCCGTCGCGGGCGCTGTCACCCAGCCACACCACGCCGACGAGCGCCGGCGCGAGCGTTTCGCCGACGACCATTCCGGCGACGGCCGTGGTCACGGATCCGCGATGGAGGGCGGACGTCAGCAGCAGAAATCCGGCGGCCCCACCCGCGGCCGCCGCGTACAGGGCGGGGTTGATGTAGAAGGCGCGTTTGGTGGGATCGATCTCGTCGAGGAGCCGCACGCCGACCTCGACGACACCGAAGCCGGTTCCGGAGCCGAGGCCGAGCACGAGCGCGCGCACGCGATCGGGTAGTCGGCCCGCGGCGGCTCCGCCGAGGAAGATTAGGGCGACGACACCCAGCAGCGCCCAGCCGAGTCCGGCTGGGGGATGGCGGAAATGCCCGGGCCCGGCGGCGACGGCGAGCGCGGCGAGGCTGACGCACACCACGCCCACCGCAGTCCACTCGGCCGAGGAGAGCCGCGCCGACAGCAGCCACGCGGATACGATGCCGGTGACCGCGATCGAGGAGGCCAGCGCCGCGGCCACGACGTAGATCGGCACCATGCGCAGCGCCAGTACCTGCAGCACAAAGCCGAGGGCGTCGAGACCGATGCCGGCGACATAGCGCCACTGCCGGAGTGCGCGCAACAGCAGCACGGCGTCGACACCCGAGTTGCTGCCGGCATCCACCGATCGCGCCGCGACAGCCTGCAATACCGTGGCGGTGCCATAACACACCGAGCAACCGAGCGCGAGTATGAAGCCAGTCAGCACACACCGACAATACGAGGTCTCTAGCGTGCGGCGCGGGTTATTTGGGCTGAAGGCTTGCGACAGGTCGTCAGCGCAACACGTTGCAAGGAAGGGTGAGTGGCAGGTCGAGGGCGCTCAGCAACCCCGGCTTGGACTCCCAGCTGCGCCCCACAAAGCAACTGAGCCGCCAGTCGCGTCGCTAACTTGAAGAATTGGCCCATTTTTCATATACAGGCCCCATATCGGGGCATAAGACATGGCTTGCGTCGTAGCCGATTTTGGCTGCCTGGCTCGCCGTGAAGCCGGCGTTGACAATCGCTAACCCAGCGTCTCCCGGATCGACTTTGTTGCGCAGTTGCTGGCAATAAGTGTTGCCGATGTTGGTCATATTCGTCGCGCTGCTGTAAGGAACCTGGTCCTTGTCGACAGCCGCCAGGTAGTCGGCCGTAGCGTCAGCGCGGGCCGACGGCGCGAAACCGACCAGGACGGATAGCGCAAACAGCGACGCAGTCAACGTTTTCATGGCGCGAGCATAGACCTAGAGCAGAGCCATTTCCTGCGATAGTGCGAGTCGCCCATCGTATTCACATGGTGGAGATGATGTGCAGGCGCTGCGCGGCATACTCGGTGTCGGAGATCGCGCCTTTGGCGTGCAGCGCCTCCAGCTCTTTGAGGCGCTCCCCGGCCAACACTTCGAACGGCGGGATCGCCGACGGGCGTGCCGGCGCCGCGCTGTGCTGTTTCACGTTCTCGGTCTTTGTGCCCCACCCGGCGCCGAGGTTGATCAGCCGCAGCGCAAACAGCACGCCGGCGGCCGTGATCGGCAGCCCGAGGTAGAGCATCCACCCCAACGGCAGGCCGCCTTGGCTCAACGCGATATAGCGGGACAGGAGCAGTAACGCGACCACTGCGCCGGCCAACAGCACCACGATCCTGGATTTCATTCGCGATGTCCTCCACGTAGTTCGCTGCCCGCGGCAGCGGTCATACGGGCAAGTGGAAACCGCGTGTGTCGCTACCGATCCCAACATCCAGGCGATCAGGCAACGTCGGTTGCCTCGGAGGATCGCGTTTCGGCCGGGGGTCGGCTGGGCGGATACAGGTAGTGCAGCACGAGAGCGGTGACCACGCCGTAGCCGAAGTGCGGAATCAGATCGCTGATCCAGCCGACGAGGCCCCAGGTCCGCGGGTCTGTCACCCCGAGCACGGTCATCGGTCCATTGGTGCCGATCAGGGCGATGGCCGTCGCGACCAGCGTGGCCAGGAACAGCCCGGGCCGCCAACCCAGCGCGTAGGCCAGCCCCAGAATGACGCCCATCCCGATGCCGGCGGCATACCCGGTGAGCGCACCGAGGCCCGAGATTCGGTTGGCCAGGACGTCACCGGTTCCCGGCACCGTGAGGCCGAACAGCCTCGCCATGGCTTCGACGGTCCTTTCCGGCGTGGTGCTCGTCGGACGGCCTCGCACCGCGATGTCGAGGTAGGTGATGACGTTCAATGTGGTGGTGCCGGCGGCCCCGGCGGCGGCACCGGCTAAAAGCCCCACCCACATTCGCTTGTTGTGCAGTCCCGACCAAACCCGGGCAAATTGAGTGGTCTCCATCGCGACTGCCTCCTGTGCTGCCCACCTCGTCGAATGCTTCCGCAGTAATGATGTCGCGGCGGCGGCGTCATTACTGCGCATTCCGCGGGGAGAAACTGGACTCTTGTGGTTATGACGAATCGCAAAGGCACAGTAGCGGCGGCCGTGTGCGGCGCAGCGGCCGTGCTTGCCTTGGCGGTCGGGGGCGTTGGCGGCGCTGATGGGCCGCTGACCAGCACAGTAAGCGCTTCAACCAGCGCCACGTCCTCCCCAATGCCGGCGCCCACCCCGACGCCCGCGTCACCTATACAGCCGCTCGGCGGAGGCGCGTGCATTATCGGCCTCAATTGTGGGTGCATTCGCAACATCACATGTCCCACCCCGCACGCCGCCCGTCCGGGGGGCGGTCATCGGCCCCCACCTCCTCCCGCCGCGCCGAATCCTTAGCCGCTCTTGTCTCGACGGCACCGGCCGAACGCACCACGCGTGGTTTTCCTATCATTTGGTAATGAGCGCCGGTGGGCTGGACACCGTGGGCTCGCCGGCCTTCACCGACGAGGACTCGGCGCGGTTTCGCGCCGCCGGCTGGTGGTCCGACTCGACGCTGTCCGACGCCGTACGTCGTAACGCCGAACGGTCGCAGGACCGTGCCGCCTATATCGACCATCCGGGCATGTCGCTGTCCTGGCGTGAATTCGATTGTGCGGCAAGCGCTCTGGCCGAACGGCTAGCCGGTACCGGCGTTGGGCGGGGTGATCGCGTCGCCGTATGGCACCGCGACGCCGCCGCCATCCACGTGCTGTACGTCGCCATCGAACGCTGCGGCGCGGTGGTCGTCGGCATCGGCGCACGCGCCGGCACTCGTGAGGTCGCTGCGATACTGCGCGGTTCGGGACCGAAGGTCCTGATCAGCGACCAACAGCGGTCCGATGCCGCGACCCGGGCCGCGGCGAATGTGGGCGCCGAATCCGCGGTGTCATTGCTGGTCGTGGGCCACGACCCCGGCGCGCTGTGGCTTGACGTCGTCGCGGAACCCAGAGCCTTGGGAGTCGAATCCCGACTTGGCCCCGATGACGTCTTTCTCATCAATTCCACCTCGGGGACTACGGGCCTGCCCAAATGCGTCGTGCACACCCAAAACCGTTGGCATTACTTTCACCAGAAAGCCGTCGCGAACGGGCAGCTGAGGCCCGACGACATATTCTTGCCGGTCATCCCCACGCCTTTCGGCTTCGGACTGTGGACCAGCCACACCACCCCGATCTACCTCGGTGCCACCGCGGTGCTGCTGGAGCGGTTCACCGCTCGCGCGGCATGCGAGGCGATAGCCCGGCACGAGGTCACCGTGTTGTGTTGTGTTAGTACTCAATTGACGATGATGATGGCGGATCCCGCGTCCCGCGCTTACGACCTTAGTTCGCTGCGTGTCGTTTTCACCGGTGGCGAGGCGTTGCCGTATCGCCCCGCTGCTGAGTTCGAGGAGCTCACCGGCGCGACGATTCTGCAGTTCTACGGCTCGAACGAAACCGGGATGCTCAGCGCGACCACGCTTGACGACCCGCGCGAGCGCCGGCTGCGCACCAGCGGACGGATCGTGCCCGAAATGGCGGTCCGGCTTTTCGACGGGGATGCCGATGTCACCGACACGGGGCGGGGACAGCCCGCGTGCCGGGGTCCGGCGACCAGCCTCGGCTATCTCGGCGGTACCGATCACGACAAGCTGTTCACCCGCGACGGGTGGATGCGCATGGGCGACCTCTGCGAGATCGACGCCGAAGGCTACCTGACCGTGACCGGCCGGACCTCGGATTTCATCCTGCGCGGCGGCAAGAACATCAGCGCACCCCAGGTCGAAGACGCCGTCACGACTCATCCCGCGATCTCGGTGGCGGCAGCGGTGCCAATGCCCGATCCGGTGTTCGGCGAAAAGGTTTGCCTTTATACCGAACTCGTCGATTCCCAGAGCCTCGACCTGCCCGAGCTCGTCGAACACCTGTTGGCGCAGGGGGTTTCCAAGGAACTGCTGCCCGAACGACTCATCGTGGTCGACGAACTTCCCCGATCGTCCGGAGGGAAGATAGCCAAAGGCCGGCTCCGCGAGGATATTCGAGCCAGAATGGAGGCCGATCATGAACGCTCCTAAAGCACGGCGAGGTGGCCTGGAGGTGTGGGCGCCGTCGGTGGTGCCACCCATCGGGGTAGAGCTGTCCAGCGAGCAGGCGCTTGCCGTGGCGTTTCGCCACCTCGCCGCCATTGGATTCGCGGAGAACATGGCCGGGCACATCACCTGGCAGCTCGACGGGCAAACGGACATGCTCGTCAATCCGTGGGGACTGTGGTGGGCCGAACTCACCGCTTCCGATATCTGCGTGGTCGACGGCGACGCGCGGGTGCTCCGCGGTCGCTGGGACGTCACGCCGGCAATCCATATTCACACCGAACTGCATCGTGTCCGTGAAGACGCCCGGGTGGTCATTCACAATCACCCGTATTACGTGTGCGTGCTGGCCGCGTTGGGCAGGCTGCCCGAACTCGTGCACCAAACGGGTTCGCTATTCCTTGACGACCTCTGCCTGGTCGACACGTACGACGGCGAAATCGACAGCCCCGCCCGCGCAGCGGATCTCGCGGCCCGCATCGGAGGGGCCAACCTGACGATCCTGGCCAATCACGGCGTTATCGCGACCGGTCGCAACCTGCCCGAAGCCGTCTACCGGGCGGCGTCGATCGAACGAGTATGCAAGCTCGCCCATGACGTCCTGCTCACCGGCAAGGAGCCGGTAAACATGAACTGGTCGGACATGGCGGGCATGCAACGCTCGCTTGTCGAACGCGCCGCCGATGTGTACTGGGCGGGTGCGGCGCGGATGACCATCAAGGCCGATCCCGATGTGCTCACCTGAGCCCCGCACACTGGGTGTGCGGTGAGGGCGTCGAGTGTGCGCTCAGGGCGCAATTCGGCCCGGACTCCCGCCCTGGACGCACACTGAAAGCCGTCATCGCACACTCAACCGTGCAGGACCGCAAGGAGATTGCCGACCATGAAATCGATCGACGAGCTGGCCGCCAGCCCGAACTTCACCACCGCCAAGACCGGCGAGGATCGTTCGGTCACGTTTCTGCCGGAACCGCCCCGGGCCACCCGCCGCTACACGGTGATCTCGGTCGACGATCACATCGTCGAGCCGCCGGATACCTTCACCGGACGCCTCCCGCGCAAGTTCGCCGACCGCGCGCCCAGGGTCGTCGAGACCGATCGTGGCGGACAGACGTGGGTCTACGACGATCAGGTATTGCCCAATGTGGGGTTCAACGCCGTGGTCGGACGACCCGTGGCGGAGTATGGCTTCGAACCCGTCCGATTCGATGAAATGCGTAGGGGTGCATGGGATATCCATGAGCGAGTCAAGGATATGGACCTCAATGGCATCTACGCCTCGCTGAACTTCCCCTCCTTCCTGCCGGGGTTCGCCGGCCAGCGGCTGCAACAGGTGACCAAGGATCAAGACCTAGCTTTGGCCTCCGTCCGCGCATGGAACGACTGGCACCTCGAGGTGTGGGCGGGGTCGTATCCCGAGCGCATCATTGCCTGCCAATTGCCGTGGCTGCTGGACCCCGAGCTGGGCGCAAAGATGATTCACGAGAACGCCGAGCGCGGCTTTCACGCCATCACGTTCAGCGAGAACCCGGCGATGCTCGGGTTGCCGAGTATTCACTCGGGTCACTGGGATCCGATGATGGCAGCCTGCGCCGAGACCGGCACCGTCGTGAACCTGCACATCGGATCATCGGGGTCCTCACCATCCACCACCGAGGATGCACCACCGGACGTGCAAGGTGTGCTGTTCTTCGCCTATGCCATTTCAGCGGCGGTCGACTGGTTGTACTCCGGCCTGCCCAGCAGATTCCCCGATCTGAAGATCTGTCTGTCGGAAGGCGGGATCGGCTGGGTTGCGGGGCTGCTCGATCGTCTCGACCACATGCTCAGCTATCACGCGATGTACGGCACCTGGCGCGCGCTCGGTGAGAGTTTAACGCCCGCAGAGGTTTTCACCAGGAACTTCTGGTTCTGCGCGGTGGAGGACAAATCGTCGTTCGTGCAGCGCGACCGCATAGGTGTGGACAACATCATGTTGGAGGCCGATTATCCGCATTGCGATTCGACCTGGCCGCACACCCAGCAAACGATCCATGAGCAGATCGGCGACCTGCCCCCAGACGTGATCCGCAAGGTCAGCTGGGAGAACGCGTCGCGGCTCTATCGCCACCCGGTGGCCGCCGAAATACAGCGTGATCCCGACGCATTCTGAGCGGGCTATCGCCCTTCGGGGCACGGGCAGTCGCCGGAGCGCCGTGCCATCTCGGCCCGGGCAGGGCGGTATGACGCTGTCTGCGCCGCCGCGGGCGAGGCGGCCGGTGACGAAGACACCGACGACAGTGCGGCGGGCCCGTCGCAGGACGGCGACGCGACCCAATCCATGAACTGCCATATGGCGGCCACCAGAGTGATGAGCAGCAGAACCGTCGCGATCGCGTGGGCCAGCAAGTAGAAGGAGTATCCAGAGGGGGATTGTGGTGCGCCATCGCTCGCGGCAATCATTTTCAACGTTGCCTTTCTGGCTCTTTCCATGAAGACAAGGCCTCCCCTTTGACCCAACGGTATTCACCGCCGCAACGGTTGTTTAATGGTTCTTCGGAGCAGAGCCCCGATCGGATGGAAACCAGTCGAGCTTGATCAGTGAAAGCGCATGGATCGATGACCGCGTGGGCAGGAGACGACGGTGACGGCGGACAAGGTTGACTTCAGCTCGGTCCGTTGGGGCTCGGTGGAATGGACGAATCTGGTCACCCTGTACCTGCGCGCGTATGAAAGCCGTTCGCGGCGCCCGATCCTGGGTGACCACGCGGCCGCCGAGGCGGTCGATCGGATCGACTACGACTTCAAGCGCATCCATCGCAACTCGCTGCCGGCGGCAAACCAGTATCTGGTTACGTTGCGCGCCAAACAGCTCGACGATTGGGCCGTCGACTTCCTTCGGCGTCATCCCGACGCCGTGGTGCTACACCTCGGCTGCGGTCTCGACGGCCGCGCGTTTCGGCTCGCGGTACCGCCGTCCGTGCTGTGGTTCGACGTCGATCAGCCAGGCGTCATCGAGCTGCGCCGCCGGCTCTACGACGACACCGAGTATTACCGGATGATCGGCTCATCGGTGACCGATCCCGAGTGGCTGGATCGCATCCCGACCGGGCGCCCGACCCTGGTCGTCGCCGAAGGTCTGCTGATGTACTTGCGCGAGGACGACGTCCGGCAGCTGCTGAAGCGCTTGACGGACCGGTTCGACGACGGCGAACTGCTGTTCGACACCCTCTCGGCTCCGGCGCCCCTGGTGTCGAAAGTCTTCACCAGGGGCATCGTCAAGTGGGGCATCCGCGACGCCCACGACATCGAATCGTGGAACCCACGCCTGCGATTCGTCGCGCGCATTTCCGCGATCGCCGGCTACGAGAGGATCGAAGCGACGCCGGTCCGGTTGATCTACCGGCTGCAGCGGGCACTACCGATCCCCGACTACGACGTGCTGAACCGCTTCGAATACTCCGCGCGCTGACCGCGCGGCCACCGGAAAAGTTATGCGAGTAGCCCAGGCCCGACGTGACCTCCCGGCAAATTTGTTTGCAGTTGCTTCGCGGAAATTATCGAAATTCGCTAGCGTCAACCCAGCAGCAACTAGTGCTGTGTCCTGGATTTAGCTGACTCTTTCAAGGGCGATGCGTCCGCGTGCGACTTTGGCGAGGATGGATTCGGCGGTCGCTGTCCACAGGTAGGGCCGCGGGGCCTCATTGTGTGAGTCGATGTATTCCTGGATCGAGGCGATCAGGTTGGCAACGGAATGAAATGCCCCGCGCCGCAACGACTTATCGGTCAGCTCGCGAAACCAGCGTTCCACCAGGTTCAACCAGGATGAGGATGTCGGGGTGAAATGCAGGTGGAACCGGGGATGTTTGTCTAGCCACGTGCGGACGTCTTGGTGTTTGTGGGTGGCGTAGTTGTCGCAGATCAGGTGGATCGCCAGTTCTTTGGGTACCTCGCGGTCAATGGTTTTGAGGAACTTCAGCCACTCCTGATGCCGGTGGTGCGGCATGCATTGTCCGATCACCATGCCGGTTAATACGTCCAGTGCAGCGAACAAGGTGGTGGTGCCGTGCCGCTTGTAGTCGTGGGTCATCGTCTCGGCGCGCCCTTTGACGATCGGCAGCGATGCCTGCGTGCGGTCCAATGCCTGCACCGAGGACTTCTCGTCGGCGCATAACACGATCGCCTTTTCGGGCGGGTTCATGTACAGCCCGACGACGTCGACTAGTTTCTCCTCGAAACGCGGGTCGTTGGACAGTTTGAACGTCTTCACCCGATGCGGTTTGAGCCCTCGCGCGTGCCAGACCAGCTGCACCGTCGACTTCGACACCCCCGCCGCAGCAGCCATTGTCCGACAGCTCCAATGGGTTTCACCTTTCGGGCGGTAGTTCTGTGTCAGATCGAGGATCTCGTCGATCTTGGATTGCGGGATCGACGGTTTGCGGCCACGACCCTTGCGGACCTGTCCCAGCTTCGCCAAACCCTCCTCGGTGAACCGCTCACGCCAGCTCTTCACCGACGCCGGTGACACCGACAACGACCCGGCGATCGCCGTGTTGGCCATACCATCGGCCGCCATCAGCAGCGCCTTGGCCCGCACCACTTCCCGATGCGCACCCGACTGCGACCGAGCCAACGACTCCAGCACCTCACGTTGTCCTGCAGAAATCTCCAACGCAGGTACGGGTTGTCTCATGCCGAAATCATAGCGAACCCATAGCCACTTTATTGCAGGACACACCACTAGCTGGTATTTTCCACTGCCTGAAACGGAGGACGTGAAAGTGGAGGGTCCCGTGAGGAAGATTATCGCCGTTGGTGCGCTGGCATTCTTTGGGTTGATGACCACCGGCGTCGGCGTCAGCAACGCCGATGACCGCGGTGAATTTGTATTCCACGCCGACTATCAGACTGAGGCGGGTTGTATGGCAGATGGCCCGACCGTCGAAGTCAACCAGGCGCCCCCCGCGGGGCAGGTCTGGAAATCTTTCAAGTGTGTGTATGAGGACACGGGGAACGGCGTAGGGACCAGTTGGTACCTGCATGTGATGTCGGGCCCTGCCTGAATCCGCCCCTTGGAAGGGTTTGCCGCGCTCTAATCAGGTGAGGTCAGACGCCAGCCCCCGCAGAATGTCGACCGCGGATTCGGCGGTGGCGTGTCGGTATCCGGTTCCCGCCCACAGATGGACGTAGTCGGGTTGCCCCGCCGCGGCCGCGGCCTTGCGCAGGGGACTGGTCAGGTGGTGGATGGCGGGATAGCCCAGCGGGGCCTGCGCTTCGTGGGCGTCGATGAACGCGTTGCGCAGGCCGCGGGCCGGGCGGCCGGTGAAAGCCCGGGTGAGTACCGTCTCGGTGCGAGCGGGATCGGTCAGGGCGGCCTGGTGGGTGGCTGAAGCACCGCTTTCGGCGGCACGCAACAGGACCGTTCCGACCACGGCCGCCGCGGCGCCCGCGCGGATGACGGCGGCGACCGCGTCGGGGGTGGCCAGCCCACCCGTGGCCAGCACCGGCAACCCCACGGTCGCGACGATTCGTTCGACGAGGTCGACGATCGGGACCGGTGTCAAGGGTTGCTGCGGCGAGAGCGTGCCGGAATGCCCACCGGCGGCCGCCGCCTGCACGGCCAGCATGTCGACACCGGCGTCGCGTGCCTGCGCCGCCTCGTCGGGCGTTGTCACCGTTTGGACGACAACGCTATTGACCTGTCGCAGGGCGGCGATCACGCCGCGCGACGGAATCCCGAACGTGAACGACACCATCGGCACCGGGTCGTCGAGCAACAGCGCGATCTTCTCGTCGAAGCTGTCGTTGTCCTCGATGGGCTCGGCGGGCAGGGCCAGCCCAAACCGGTCGGCGTCCGGTTGAATGGTCGCGGCGTACGTCCGATAGCGCTCGGGGTCAACCGGCACCGGATTGGGCGCAAACACGTTGACGCCGAACGGAATTCCTTCGGCGCGAACCCTCTTGATCTCGGCCTCGACGGCCTGCGGGGTCTTGTAGCCGGCCGCCAGCATGCCCAGGCCACCCGCCTGGGTAGCGGCCGACACCATCGCCGGGGTGGTTGGGCCGCCCGACATCGGGGCGGCGACCAGAGGGATGGACATCCCAAACTGTGCCAACATCTCAGTACCCTTCGGTGTCCCAGGCATGGCGCTGGGTCGAGTGTTGTCTCGACAATATCGGTGGCGATGCCGCATCGTCCCCGGACCGTTCCCTCCACGCGCCGGACCTGACAGGATGCTTCAACGTGACGCGGCCTAACTTTCTGGTGATCGTGGCGGACGATCTCGGGTTTTCCGATATCGGTGCATTCGGCGGGGAGATAGCGACACCCAACCTGGATCGGCTGGCCTACGCGGGGCTCCGGCTCACCGATTTTCATTCCGCCCCGGCGTGCTCACCCACCCGCGCGATGCTGTTGACCGGAACCGACCACCACGTCGCCGGTATCGGCACGATGCTCGAGGTCGCGGGCCCGGGATTCCGCGGCGCGCCCGGCTACGAGGGCTATCTGAACGACCGGGTCGTGGCGTTGCCCGAGCTGCTGCGCGACGCGGGTTATCTGACGCTGATGTCGGGCAAATGGCACCTGGGTCACACGATCGAGAGGTCGCCGTGGGCGCGCGGGTTCGAGCGCTCGTTCGCCTTGCTGCCGGCCGGCGCCAGTCATTACGGCGCCGCCGCGGGGGGCGGTTTCTCACCGGTGCCAACGCTTTACACCGAAGACGACCAATTTGTCACGGTTGGCGACGACTTCTACTCGTCGGACTCCTACACCGACACGCTGCTGCGGTATCTGCGCGAACGTGACCCTGGCGACGATCGGCCGTTCTTGGCCTACCTGCCCTTTCAGGCGCCGCACTGGCCACTGCAGGCGCCGGACGAATCCATCGCGGCCTATCGGGGCCGTTACGACGCCGGCCCGGATGCGTTGCGCGAGGCGCGCTTGGCGGCCCTCGAGCGGCTCGGGCTGTGCCCGCCCGGCGTCGAGCCGCACCCGGTCGTGGCCGACGGCGCCCCGGAGTGGGCCGACATGACCGAACAAGAGCGCGCGCTGTCGGCCCGCAGCATGGAGGTCTACGCCGGGATGGTGGACCGGATGGACTGGAACATCGGTCGGGTGATCGACTACCTATCGGAGACCGGCGAGCTCGACGACACGGTCGTGATCTTCCTGTCCGACAACGGCGCGGAGGGCGCGATCGTCGAGGCGATGCCGATCCGTGGCCCCCAGATCGTCGCGCAGATCGAAAAATACTGCGACAACAGCCTCGACAACCTCGGCCGCCCCACCTCGTTCATTTGGTATGGCCCGCGCTGGGCGCAAGCGGCCACGGCGCCGTCGCGCCTGCACAAGGCGTTCACCACCGAAGGCGGGATCCGGGTGGTCGGCTTCGTGAGGTGGCCGGGCTTTGCCCGGCAGGGTGAGATCGGCACGGCATTCGCGACCGTGATGGACATCGCCCCCACCGTGCTCGAGCTCGCCGGTGCCGCACATCCCGGCACCGCTTACCGCGGCCGCGAAGTGGAGCCCATGCGTGGCCGCTCGCTGGTGGCGTACCTGTCGGGCGACGGCGAGGGGGTCCATGACGTCGAGACCGGCACGGGCTGGGAGTTGTTCGGCCGCCGCGCCGTCCGTCAGGGCGACTGGAAGGCGCTGTACCTGCCGGCGCCGTACGGTCCGGGCGCCTGGCAGCTCTACGACCTCTCCGCCGACCCGGGCGAGATTCACGACCTGGCCGCCTCGCGGCCCGACAAGCTGGCCGAGCTCGTGGTGCTGTGGGAGCGCTACGTCGAAGAAAATGGCGTCATCCTCGAGCCCATCTCGGTGTTCGACGCCGACCCGCAAGCGTTCGGGTGAGCCCAACGAGGCTGGCCATCGCCGCGAGGTTATAGGTCGGTACGGAGGCCCTCCACCGTCATTCGGCGCTCAACCCGTGCGGGTAACTCTTGTTGGCCCCACGGCGCCCCGTAGGCGGTGAGCAGTTCCAAGAAGGGCACCGAGTCGAACGCCTCCGGGCCGAGCACCCCGGAACCGCTCCAGGTGCCGTTGGCTACCAGCTCCAGCGCCACAACCGGATTGACCGCGGTCTGCCAGACCACGCACTGATGCCCGTACTCGGTCATCGTCCATAGGTTGTCCACGACGTGATACAGGTAGGTCGACCGTGGGTTGCCGTCTTTGCCGGTTCCGGTGACCCACAGACCCGCACAGGTCTTTCCGTGCATCTTCGGTCCCAGGGTGGCCGGATCGGGCAGGCACGCCGCGACGACGTCGCGGGGGCTGACTTGCACGCCGCCGACGATCACCTTTTCGGTGCGGTCCAGACCGACCTTGTGCAGTGCCTTGAGCACTTCGATGAACTCGGTGCCGAGGCCGTATTTGAAGGTGACCCGCTTGGCCTTGACCCACCGGGGCATGAGCAGCACTTCCTCGTGCTCCACGTTGACGCATTCCACCGGCCCGATGCCATCCGGGAATTCGAAAACCTCTGGCTCACTGAAGGGTTCGGTGACGAACCAGCCGCGGTCGTGCTCCCAGATTACCGGCGGGTTGAGGCACTCCTCGATGGTGGTCCAGATCGAAAACGACGGTGCGAAATCGTACCCGTCCACCGTGAGATTAGAACCGTCGCGGGTGCCAAGCTCATCGATGTCGGCGAACAGATGATCGGCGGCATACCGGGCGAACACGTCGGAAAGCCCTGACTCGACGCCCATACCGACCAGTGCCAGGCGCCCAGCCGACCGCCACTGTTCGTCGGCGGCGAACTGCTCGTCACCAAGCTTCACCCCGGTCAGCCGGTAGGGCTGTTCGGGATGGCGTTGGGACAAGCTCATCGCCATGTCGAGATAGTCGACACCGGCCGCCAGCGCCCCGTTGAAGATCGGCATCACAAACCGCGGGTCGACCGCATTCACTACGTGGGTGACCTGGTGACGGCGCGCCGCATTGGCCACCGCGTCTGCGTCTCCGGCGTCGAGGCGATCTGACGAAAACCGGGCATCGGCCACCGCCTCGGCGGCATGTGTTGCTCGTGCGTCCTGATAATCGCAGACCACGACGTGCTCGAAGAAGTGGCGGCGCACGGCAATCGAGCAGAATGCTGCGCCCACACCTCCGGCGCCCACTAACAAGATTCGCATCGGCGTGGTCGGCATTGTTGGATTGTCCTCTCTGGTGGCGATTTACGCGGCATTTTCGGCCGCGCGGTGACCGTGGCAGGGCTTTTCGGCGGCGCCCTCGACTGACAACCGCGCATTTCTTGCTGAAGCGCACCGCCATGAGTTACGAAGCTCGTGTTAAAGGGTGGGAAAATATCGCGAGTTTCGCAAAACGCGAGGCATCCGGGTGTAGGTTGCGGGCCAGGTTTGACAGGAGCCCTATGACCGACAGAGTCAGCCAGACATCGCACCCGCTCGACCCGCTCGGCCAGGACGAGTTCCGGCAGGCGACCACCATTCTGTGCCGCGAGCAGAATGTGGACGACCGCTGGCGCTTCGCCTCGATCGAACTTGAGGAGCCGAGCAAGCCGCAAGTCACCGCCTTTGACGGCGACGGTGTGGTGCCGGATCGGCGCGCAATCGTCGTGTGTTTCAACCGTGACACCAACCACACGTACAAAGCGCTCGTGTCGCTATCCGATGACAAGATGCTGTCGTGGACCCACCTGCCAGGCGTGCAGGCGAACTTCGCCTTAGACGAATGGCACGAGGCGGGCGAGGCGTTGCGCAGTCATCCCGACGTCGTCGCTGCCTTGCGCCGGCGCGGTGTCACCGACACCGACAGCGTGCTCATGGATGTGTGGACCTACGGTGACTTCCTGCTCCCCGAGGCCTACCGCGGCCGTCGGCTCGCATGGACGGACACCTGGCTCAAGTCGCCGGGCGGCGCGAATCCTTACGCACACCATCTCAGGGGATTTCACTGCATCATCGACTTGAACACGATGGGGCTGTGCGAAATCGAGGAGGGCGAGCCACTGGAGTTACCGGAGGTCATGGCCGAATACCTTCCTCAGCATGTGCCCGAACGTCTGCGCGATTCCAGCGCCAGGCCGCCGCTGCAGCCACTGAACATCACTCAGCCCAACGGTCCGTCGTTCACCATCACCGGAAACCGGGTGCAATGGCAAAACTGGTCGCTGCGAGTGGGTTTCAACTATCGCGAGGGGGTGACCTTACACACCGTCACCTACAACGACCACGGCCGGGTCCGTTCGATCGCGCACCGGATTTCCTTCGCCGAGATGACGGTTCCCTATCGCGATCACTGTGATGACCACTACCGCCGCACGGCGTTCGACATCGGTGAATGGGGTCTCGGATTCATGACGACCTCCTTGGAACTGGGTTGCGACTGCCTTGGCGAAATCCGTTATCTGGACGCGGTCCTGCACAACAGCAAGGGTGAGCCATACACGATCAAAAACGCCATCTGCATCCACGAAGAAGACAACGCCGTGCTGTGGAAGCACGTCGACCTCGACGGCGGCGCTGAGGTACGGCGGATGCGCCGGCTCACGCTGTCCTTCCACGCGACCGTCGCCAATTACGAATACCTGGTTTACTGGCGCTTCTATCAGGACGGTAACATCGAATGTGAAGTTCGCGCAACGGGTTTGATGGTAACCACCCATCTCCGCGAGGGCGAGTGGCAGTCACATGGCACCCTGGTAGACCAGCGGACCTACGCGCCATATCATCAGCATTTCCTCACGGCGCGGCTCGATCTCGACGTGGACGGCTCCGACAACACGGTGCATGCCACCGAGACCGAGGCGGTGCCGATGGGTCCGGATAATCCCTACGGATTGTCGTTGCGGCAGAAGGACACTCCGCTGCGCACCGAAGACGAGGGTAAGCAGGACTACTGCTGGGAGACCCAGCGGGCCTGGCGGGTGGTCAACGAGAACGTCACCAACGGGCTCGGCACCCATCCGTCGTATAAGCTCCTCCCGGGTGCCGCGATCCCGGCGCTGTTCGATCGCAATTCGCCGGTGCTGCGACGCGCCGAAGTCATCGCCCACACCGTGTGGGTCACCCCGAATCATCGCGACGAGCGCTGGCCGGCGGGGGAGTTCGTGAACTATAGCGGTCCCGGTCTGGGCCTGCCCGAGTGGACCGCGGCCAACCGTTCGATCGAGAACACCGACGTGGTGGTCTGGTACACCTTCGGCATCAACCACATCACCCGTCCCGAGGACTGGCCGGTCATGCCGGCCGACACCGTGTCCTTTTGGCTCAAACCGGTCGGCTTCTTCGACCGCAACCCCGCCTTAGATGTCGCCCCCTCGCCACCGGCGGCGTGTCATCGCGACGCCGGTGGCTGATTCTGATGACCGACGCGCCCCCCACCCCCAACCCGATCATGCCGGTCAGCATCGACGCGGAGTCGGCGTCTGGCGGATTGGTGTCCAAGGGGCTGGCCGTCGGAAAGGTGAACACGTTTTCCGGCGCCATCCTGGGTATCGCGTCTGTGGCACCCGGCTACACTTTGACCGCGAGCGTCGGCCTGATCGTCGCCGCGGTCGGACTGAAAATGCCGGCCATATTTATCGCCGGGTTCATTCCGATGTTCCTGACCGCCTTCGCCTATCGCGAACTCAACGCCGATTCCCCCGACTGTGGAGCATCGTTCACATGGTCCACCAAGGCCTTCGGACCGTATGTGGGATGGATGTGCGGCTGGGGCCAGGCGGTCTCGTCGATCATCGTGCTATCGAACCTGGCGGCGGTCGCGACTCGGGCCTTCTACCTGTTCATCGCCGGACTGCTCCGCAATCCAGCGATCGCAAAACTAGCTTCGAACGAATGGGTCGACATTGTTACCACGCTGGTATTCGTTGCCCTTGCCACATGGATCTCGAGTCGTGGCATTCAAACCAGCGAACACCTGGAGTTTGTGTTGGTGGCCTTCCAGATCACGGCGATGGTGGTCTTCGCCGTTGGGGCCATCATCGCCGCAGGCCAGGGCCGCGGGCCGGCCAACCTGAGTTTTAGCCTCGATTGGTTCAACCCGTTCACCGGGCTTGCCATGGGCGCGTTCGTCGTTGGCGTCACCGGCTCGATCTTCGCCTTCTGGGGCTGGGACACCTGCCTTACCCTGGGTGAGGAGTGCACAAATCCCAAAAAGGTGCCAGGGCGCGCAGCTCTGCTGTGCGTGGTGACCATTCTGGTGACCTACTTGCTGGTGGGCGCGGCGATGATGATGTATGCCGGCGTGGGTTCGCAGGGGCTGGGGCTGGGCAATCCGGCTAACTCCGATAACGCGTTTGGCGCGCTCGCACGACCGGTGCTCGGCTCCCGGGGCAGCCAGCTGCTGTTCCTGGCGATCTTTGTATCGGCGGTCGCCAGCTTGCAGACGACATTGCTGCCCGCCGCACGGAACATGCTCGCCATGGGCGCCTATCACGCGTTTCCCAAGCGGTTCGCCGCCGTGGGCCCGCGTTCCCAGGTCCCCGTCTTCAGCACCGTGATAGCCAGCGTCGCCGCCGGCGCGTTCTACACCATCGTGAGATTGCTGTCCGAGCGAACCCTGGTGGATACCATCGCCGCCCTTGGCATCGTGATTTGCTGGTACTACGGCATCACCGCCTTCGCCTGCCTCTGGTATTTCCGCAAGGCGATGTTCAAGACCCTCCACAACGCAGTATTCAAGTTCCTCTTCCCGCTGCTGGGCGGGATCATGCTGCTGCTGGTCTTCGTGATCTCGATCCGTGAGAGCATGGACCCCCGTCGCGGCAGCGGCGTATCCATCGGGGGCATCGGGCTGGTCTTCTACCTGGGCTTCGGCATCTTGTTGCTCGGCTTTGCGCTGATGGTGGTGATGCGGGTGCGGCAACCCGAGTTCTTCCAGGGGCGGACACTCACGCGGTCCGCTCCTGCCCTCACCGACGACGCCCCCGTCGTCGTAAGTCGCGCGGGCGCCGACCCGGAAACACAAGGTTGACAACTACTTTCAGGAAGTGATTCTCATGCCGGAGAAGAAGGTGTTCCACAACATCATCCGTGGAGAAATTCAGGCCGCGGCCGACGGCCAGATGATGGACGTCGTAAACCCTTCCACCGGAGAAGTTTACGCATCGGCGCCGAATTCCTCGGCGAAGGATGTCGATGATGCGTTCCGGGCGGCGGCGACCGCGTTCGAGACATGGCGTTGGTCCACCCCCAGCGAACGGCAGCGTGCGTTGCTCAAGCTCGCCGACGTCATCGAGGAAAACGTCGACGAACTCGTCGCAATCGAAAGCGAGAACACCGGCAAGCCGATCTCGCTGACGATGTCAGAGGAGATCCCGCCGATGGTCGACCAGATCCGGTTTTTTGCCGGCGCCGGACGGGTCCTCGAAGGCCGTTCCCAGGGCGAGTACATGCGGGGGCACACCTCGTCGATTCGGCGCGAGCCGGTCGGTCCGGTTGCGCAAGTGGCGCCCTGGAATTACCCGATGATGATGGCGGTGTGGAAGTTCGCGCCTGCTCTGGCCGCCGGCTGTACCGTGGTGCTCAAGCCATCTGACACCACGCCGGCCTCGTCGTACTGGATGGTGGAGAAGATGCAAGAGATCTTCCCGCCCGGCGTCTGCAACGTGGTCTGCGGCGACCGCGACACCGGTGCCGCGCTCGTCGCGCATCCGGTGCCCCGGCTGGTGTCGATCACCGGTTCCACCCGGGCCGGCATGGCCGTGGCGGCCAGCGCGGCCACGGATGTCAAGCGCACCCACCTGGAACTCGGCGGCAAGGCGCCGGTGATCATCTTCGACGATGCCGACATCGACGCGGCGGTGGAGGGGCTCACCGCCGCAGGCTATTTCAATGCCGGCCAGGACTGCACGGCGGCCACCCGAATGATCATCAGCGATGGCATCTACGACGAGTTCCTGTCGGCCATGTCCGAATCGGTGGCCAACACCAAGACCGGCTACGACCCGGCGGACGACGACATCTCGTTCGGGCCAATCAACAACGCCAACCAGATACAGCACATCTCCGGCCTGGTGGCCCGCGCGCCGGCACATGCTCGAATTCTTGTCGGCGGCACGCGGAAAGACTGCGCCGGCTTCTTCTACGAGCCCACCCTGATTGCCGACCTTCAGCAGGACGACGAACTGATCCAGACCGAGATTTTCGGCCCCGTCGTGACCGCACAGCGATTCAGCGACGAGCAGCAGGCGGTGGCCTTCGCCAACGGCACCGAATACGGGCTCGCGGCCTCGGTGTGGACTAAGAACGTCGACACCGCGGCGCGGATGGCGGCCCGGCTGGACTTCGGCTGTGTGTGGATCAACACCCACATTCCAGTGGTGGCCGAGATGCCGCACGGTGGCTTCAAGCACTCCGGCTACGGCAAAGACCTGTCCATGTATGGACTGGAGGACTACACCCGAATCAAGCACGTCATGCACTACCACGGGTTTGAGGGCTGAGCCAGCGCGGGCCGTTGGTTGGGGCGCGAGCAGCTAAAGCTCGCCGCGAAGGCGACCCTCTCCCTCTCTTACAAGGAGATTGCCACCAACGCCAGCAACGCCTTCCCGGGATCAAATGTCTGATGGGGCCGAGGCTTCGTCGGTGTCTCGACATCCGAGAGCTCAGTCATCGCAGGTCCTTTTCGCAACAAGGCCCCAGACACACTGATGGCGGAACACGGTCTGAGGTCGAAATAGTCCTGCGTCTCACTGACAGGACAATGGCGCGCATGTGCCGATCTTGACGACCGACAATTCGCCGCCCGGAATCGTCCTGATGCGCACGTGTCCTTCGCCTCATGACGGGCACTGGTCCATATCCGGCCCTGACTGCTAGCGTCGGGACCGTGGCTGGACAGGTGCGGATCGGCATTCTCGGTGCGGCCAGCATCGCGCCGTCGGCGCTCATCAACCCGGCCAGGCAAAACGCCGAAGTCGTCGTTGCCGCGGTCGCCGCACGCGATACATCGCGTGCCCAGGCCTTTGCCGCCAAACACGGCATCGCCCGGGTGCACGAAAGTTACGAGGCGCTGATCGCCGACCCGGACCTCGACGCCGTCTACAACCCGCTGCCGAACGGCTTGCACGGCAGGTGGACCCGGGCTGCGCTTGCCGCGGGCAAGCACGTGCTGTGCGAAAAGCCGTTCACCGCCAATGCCGCCGAAGCCCGCGAGGTCGCCGACCTGGCGGGAGAGTCGGACCGGGTCGTTATGGAAGCTTTCCATTACCGCTACCATCCGCTGGCGTTGCGCGTTGAGCAGATCATTGCCTCGGGGGAGCTGGGCAAGCTGCAGCGGGTGGAGGCGGCCTTGTGCTTCCCGCTGCCGAAGTTCTCCGACATCCGTTACAACTACTCGCTTGCCGGTGGTGCGACGATGGACGCCGGATGCTATGCGGTCCACATGGTCCGCACGTTCGGCGGTTCGACCCCGGAGGTGGTTTCCGCGCGGGCGAGGTTACGCGATCCTCAGGTGGACCGGGCCATGACGGCCGAGTTGCGGTTTGCTGCCGGGCACACCGGCCGGGTCCGCTGCTCGATGTGGTCGACGGATCTGCTGCGGATAAGCGCTCGCGTGGTCGGCGACCAAGGGGAGCTACATGTGCTCAACCCGTTAGTGCCGCAGTTTTTTCATCGGCTCTCGGTCAGATCGGCAGGTGTCAAACGAGTCGAGCGCTTCCCGCGGCGCGCCTCCTACGCGTATCAACTCGACGCTTTCGCCGGCGCGGTGCTGCGCGGCGAAACCGTGAAGACGACGCCGCAAGACGCGGTGGAGAACATGACCGTTATCGACGCGATCTATCTTGCCGCCGGACTTCCGCTTCGCGAGCCGAGCTGAATGTACGAAACGCCAGCGACGGACCGCGGGGGACCCGCGCCCAATCGGGTAGATCAGCGCAATTGCGGACTTGAAAAATGATTGCGGACTTGAAAAATGCACTTAAAAATGCTGACCGGCCGGCACCACGTATCCGAGGAATCATGACCAGCGGAACCACTTCTGATTTCAGGCGGCGCGAACCGGAATTGCTGGGACAGACCGTCGTGGTGATCGGTGGCAGCGCAGGGATCGGGCTTGAGACGGCTCGACGCGCCCGCGCGGAAGGTGCCCACGTCATCCTCACCGCTCGGAATGCCGACCGGCTTGAGCAAGCGGCGGCCGAAATCGGCGCGCAACGCACCGCAGCCTTCGATGTCAACGACGCAGCTTCGCTGCGAATTTTTTTCGCGGACCTGCCAACACCGATCGACCATGTGATGGTCACCGCGGGCGGCCCACTATACGGGCCGCTGCTCGAGATGGATTCAGAACGTGTGCGCCAGGCCATCAGCGACCATGTGGTGCGGTATCTCGAGGTCGCGCGCAACGCCGCGGGCAAGATGCGGCCGGGGGGCGCGCTAGTGCTCATGGGCGGCACCGGCGGCCGGCGCGTGGGTCACGACCTCGGGATCGTCTCCGCGGCCACCGCGGCGCTGCCTCCATTCACGGCGACCCTTGCCCTTGAGCTCGCGCCGGTGCGCGTCAACCTCATCGCCGCAGGCTTCGTCGATACCCCGTTGTCGGCATCGCTGCTTGGAGATCAACTCGAGCAGCGGCGCACAGAGCTGCGGACGACGCTGCCGATAGGCCGCGTCGTCGGCCCCGCCGACGTCGCCGCGCTGGCCGTCCACATCATGAGCAACACGGCGCTCACCGGCGCGACTTACGACATCGACGGCGGCCAACAATTCATTTGAACTCGGTTGGCGGAGTTGCGGGCTATACGCAACGTCGCAACGCCTGCCAGGATTGAATGCGTGCGCGCGTTCGCCTGCCCCGTTTGTCGGGGCTTCGCCCCATTCGAGTCGCGGCGCTGCCCGAATTGCTCGGCCGAGCTCGGATTGCATGTCCCAAGCCGTGCCATGGTCGCGACCTCATCGGGTATGGCCGCTATCGACGGTCAAGTCTGGATTGCGTGCACGAGATCAGCCACCCTCGGCTGCAACTGGTTGGTTCCGGAGCAACAGGAATTCGGTGGCCAGCAGGGGCAATGTATCGCCCATTCGCTGATCCGTCACGAGCCCGAGGCCGACGACACCATCGCGCTGGAAAAGCTGACGTCCACCGCGTTCGCACTGCGGCGGTTGATTTTTCAGCTCATCGCTATCGGGCTGCCGGTCGACCCGTACTGGCGTCGAGACGGCGGGCTGGCATTCGACCTGCTCTCCAGTTACAGCGGCGGCGAGCGCGTCGTTATCGGGCACGCCGGTGGGGTGATCACCATCGATCTGGTCGAGTCGCTGGACGCCTATCGTGAGTCGCTCCGGGTGCACCTCGGTGAGCCCTACCGCACCATGCTGGGTCATTTCCGCCACGAGGTCGGCCACTATTACCAGAACATCCTGGTGGAAAGTGATCCCGGCGCGGCGCGCTATCTTGACGAGTGCCGCGAAATCTTCGGCGACGAACGCGCGGATTATCAGGGCGAGATCGCGAGACACTACAAATTCGGTCCGCCGCCGAACTGGAGCGACTCCTACATTTCCGAGTACGCGACGATGCACCCTTGGGAGGACTTCGCCGAGTGCTTCGCCCACTACCTGCACATCATCGACATCGTCGACACCTCCCGCGAGGCGGGACTGGTCTTGCACGCCGACCGGGTCCGCTTCTCATTTGCGCGTGACATCGTTCCTCTGGCGTCCTATGCCGAGGTCCCGATCGAGCGGCTGCTTGATGACTGGAAGTGGTTGTCGCTGTTCTTCAATCGCGCAAATGCCGCCATGGGTAAGAATCCGCTCTACCCCTTCGAGATTCCGCCGGCAGTGGTCTGCAAACTGGCCTTCGTGCACAAGGTGATTCGCGAGACTGAGCTCAAAGTTGCGGTGGATCACTGAGTGCCCCGCGGGTTGACCTCCGACAACAACTGCCGGGCCGCGTGGACACACGGGCGAAGGCGATCGATGGGGCTGACTCCGGCCAATGCCATTGATCGCCTGGGTACTTCGAGTTCGATCACGATGTCGGGGGGAAGCGCGGAGAGGATGTCTGCCAGCGGTAGTTCGCCTTCGCCGGGAACCATGCGTTCATACATGGCTTCCTGCATGTAACTGTCGATGCGGGGCCGCAGAGTCGTGTCGCAGAGCTGGGCGTAGCCGATGTGGGCGGGATCCACGGCCGCGAGGTCGGCGGCGCTGGATCCCGACCGCACCAAATGCATGGTGTCGATCAACAATTGGAAATCGGGCCGTCCGACGTGTTCCCGGGCGGCCAGCGCGGTAGGCAAGTCGCCGACGGTCAGGCCCGGTACGGCTTCCACGGCCGTCCGGATGCCGCGCTGGGCGGCCAGCTCCGTCAGGGCCGCGAACTGGTCGAACGTGCGGTGGAGATCGGTGTCAAGGCTGACGACGTTGATCCATGGAACGCCGAGCTCGGCCAGGACGTCGAGATCCCCACAGAACGTGGCCATTTCGGCGCCCGGCAGCACCAGAAACCCGTCGCCGAGCGAGATGGTCACGCCGCGGTGGTTCATGGCGGCGAGCACGTTCTTTCGCAGAGCGACGTCGTCCTTCAGCGAGAACGGCGGATAGCCGAGTGGCGCCAACTCCTGAGCCTGCACAACGGCCGACATGTAGCTGCAACCAAGATCCGCGGTGAGATCGACGAACTCCACCGGAGGAAGCCCGAATCCGTTGAGGAAGCCGATTCCGAGCCGGGTCATGCGGGACGGCCCGCCAGCTGGGCCAACTGGTCGGCGGCCTGGGGTGTTTGGGTGGTCAGCGCGATCTGTCCGGAAGTGACCTGTTCTTCGATCACCGGTGCTTCCAGAACGAGATCGTCGCGGATGAAGGCGACGTGGGCGTGCAGATGCGCAGCGGTGAATGACGCCCAGGCGGTCGCCGACGTTGAGTCCAGCAGCAGATGGACCTCGTAGAAACCGACCGTCAGCGACTTGGGTGAGTCCACGTGGGTCAACCCCAGCTGCATCGTCTCCGGGCCCAGCGTGTAGCGGGTGGTGCGGGGAAGGTCGCAGGCAATGAGAACGTCGGCCGCCGCTACCGGGGCGTTGGGATTGGTGGCGGGGCACTTGTCGGCCGTGGTTGGCTGCGATTTCTGCACCTGCCGAACCGGTAACGGCGCAATGGCAACCACTGCTGGCTGGGTCGACGTCGGCGCCCTGGTAGTCGACGTGGTGGGCGGGGCCGAGTGTTCAGCGGAGTGGCAGCCACCCAGCACGGCGCCGAGCAGCACGATGCCCGCTAGCCCGGTGCCGGCGACCGCTTTGGCCACGGCGCTCCTCTCGCTGCGCGGGATCAACCTCGGCTCAAGCAAAATAGCTCCCGGTCAGGTTTAGCACCCCCGGTCCGCCAGGCGGGCAGGCGCACCGTTGCGGTGGGCACCTGCGCGGACCCCGGCGCTTTACTGACACTACGAATATAGAGTATGGTCGTGCTCCAAGTCAGCGAAGTTCGATCGAGACCCGTCGGCACGAAAGCATGCGCTCATGGCTCGACACACCCCTACCGCAGCGAAAAGGCGAAAGCCCAACCCCGCGGAGCGCCGCCGTGACCTCTGCGATGCGGCGATTCAGTTGCTGGCCGACGACGGGGCCAAGGGTCTGAGCCACCTGAAGGTGGACCGTAAGGCGGGTGTGCCCGACGGCACCACGTCGTTTTACTTCCGCACCCGTGAGGCGCTGCTGCGGGCCGTTGCCGAGCGGCTGGCCGAGCTGGACCTGGCAAGCCTGCAGTCGGTCGCCGACAGTGCCGACGGCGGCGGAGAAAATCCGTCGCCCTCGCAGCTGTCGCAGGTGGTGATCCAATCCGGCAGCGAGCCGCAGCTATCCCGGACCAGGGCCAGGTATGAGCTGACGATGCAAGCCGCTCGCGACCCCGAACTGGCCGCGATTCTGCAGCAGGCCACGGACGCATTTACCAAGCTGCACCGCGAGATCCTGGTGCACCTCATGCCGCACGGCGCCGAATTGGAATCGGCCGTGGTCGAGGATCTGAGCAACGTCACCCTGACCTTCATCAACGGACTGTTGCTGCGGTCCGCCCTCGGCGACCGGATCGTCGGCAGCCCGGAGCAGCTGGACGACATCCTGTCGGCCATCGCCACCGGAATTCTGAAGAGTCCGGACAAGGGCCGCCTCACCGAGCATGGCAGTCTGCGCCCGGCGCGCCGGCGTCGGGTCGCGGGATCCGGTTGAGCGCGCGAAGTCAGCGGCGGTTTCGCGGCTCAGGGACTTGTCAGAGCATCCGCCATATGGTTCTCTACGAGAATAGAGTTATGCTGGCGCCCGGCCGTCGGCGAGCGGAGTCTTCAGCCGAACCCGCATGTCAGAGCGACGCATTTAAGCGGAGTGTACAAATTGCCCGAACCGAATCCGGTGCGCAGACACTGGCAGCGCCCCGCTGGTGCGGGCGGCGATAATGGAAGGCATCCGGAAATGGCAGTAGCAGGAGGGATTTCGTGACGGCGAGCACCGAGAGCCATGTTCGTTTCGATCCGTACGATGTCGAGCTCATCGCCGACCCGTATCCGATGTTTGCGCGCCTGCGTGACGAGGCGCCGCTGTATTACAACTCCGAATACGACTTCTACGCGCTGAGCCGGTTCGCCGATGTCAACAAGGGTTTGATCGATCACGGCACGTTCAGCTCCGCGCGCGGCGTGATCCTGGAGCTGATCAAGGCCAACCTCGAGATCCCGTCGGGCCTGCTGATCTTCGAAGACCCACCGATCCACGACGTGCACCGCAAGCTGCTGTCGCGCATGTTTACTCCCCGCAAGATCGCCGCGCTAGAGCCGATGATCCGCGAGTTCTGCGTGCAATCGCTGGACCCACTGGTGGGTTCGAAGCGGTTCGACTTCGTCACCGATCTGGGCGCGATCATGCCGATGAAGGTCATCAGCATGCTGCTCGGCATCCCCGAAGACGATCAGGAATACATCCGCGATCGCGGCAACGACCAGCTGCGCACCGAGGCCGGCAAGCCGATGAAGGCCGCCGAGCAGGGCCTGTCGGTGGGCGAGCAGTTCGAGGCCTATATCGACTGGCGCGCCGAGAATCCGTCCGACGACATCATGACCGAGCTCCTCAACGTCGAATTCGTCGACGAGACCGGCACCACGCGGCGGTTGACGCGCGAGGAGATCCTGGTCTACCTCAACGTCGTGGCCGGAGCGGGCAACGAAACGACGACGCGGCTAATCGGCTGGGCAGGAAAGGTTCTCGCCGAGCACCCCGATCAGCGTCGCGCGCTCGTCGACAACCCCGCGCTCATCCCGCAGGCGATCGAGGAGTTGCTGCGTTTCGAGCCGCCCGCACCGCACATGGCGCGCTATGTAGCGCGCGACTTCACCGCGTATGACCAGACGGTGCCCGAAGGCAGCGTGATGCTGATGCTTGTCGGGGCGGCGTGCCGCGACGAGCGGCAATTCGGGCCCGATGCGGGCGAATTCAACATCCATCGCGCCGCCCGGCCGCACCTCACGTTCAGCGTCGGCGCCCACTTCTGCCTGGGTTCGGCGCTAGCCCGGCTGGAAGGCCGCGTCGCCCTGGAAGAAATCCTCAAGCGGTTCCCCGAATGGGAGCCCGATCTGGCCAACGCCACGCTCAGTCCGACGTCGACGGTGCGGGGCTGGGAAACCATGCCGACCCTGGTGCCCTGATGACCGGCCGGGTCGAGGGCAAGGTCGCTTTCGTCACTGGCGCCGCTCGTGGGCAGGGCCGCAGTCACGCCGTGCGTTTGGCGCAGGAGGGCGCCGACATCATCGCGGTCGACGTCTGCGGACCGATCGACAACTTGGCCTACCCGCATTCGACCCCCGAGGATCTCGCCGAGACCGCCGACCTGGTCAAGGGCCACGACCGGCGCATCGTGACCGCACAGGTCGACGTCCGCGACTATGCGGAGCTCAAAGCCGCGGTGGACAGCGGCGTGGAACAATTCGGCCGGCTCGACATCATTGTCGCCAACGCCGGCGTCGGCACCGATGGCCGCAAGCTGCACAAGATCCGGGAGAATGTCTGGCAGGACATGATCGACATCAATTTGAGCGGCGTGTGGCACACGGTGAAAGCCGGTGTACCGCATCTCCTTTCGGGGGGATGCGGCGGATCGATCGTGCTCACCAGCTCGGTCGGTGGGCGTAAGGCCTACCAGAACACCGGACACTACGTCGCCGCCAAGCACGGTGTCATCGGCCTGATGCGTGCCTTCGCGGTAGAACTGGGCCAGCACATGATCAGGGTCAACTCCGTGCTGCCCAGTCAGGTCAGCACGACGATGGTGATGAATGACAACACGTTCCGGCTCTTTCGCCCGGACCTGCCAGACCCCGGTCCCGAGGACTTCGCCCCGATCTCGCAGATGATGCACACCTTACCGGTGCCCTGGGTGGAACCCGTGGATATCAGCAACGCTGTCCTGTTTCTGGCCTCTGACGAATCCCGTTATGTCACTGGCGTTTCATTACCCGTCGACGCGGGCGCTTTGCTCAAGTAGGGCACTCACTCAATGAGGAACAACGACCGCAATTTTGGAACAACGACCGCAATTTTGGCACAACGAAGTGGAGAAATGATTATGCCCGAGTACGACTACGAAAAGTTGAAGAAGGAAGCCGAGCAGTACATCAAGTTCGAGAAGGACAAGAAGAACCGGATCGCTTACATCACCTTTGACCGTCCCGACGCGCAGAACGCCACCACGTTGGGGATGCGGCAGAACTACGCCGATCTGATCCACAAGTGCAACGTGGACGACGACGTCAAGGTCGTGGTGATCCGCGGCGAGGGCCAAGATTTCGGTAGCGGCGGCGACTTGCCCGAGCAGCGCCCCATGCTCGAGAACCCCGGTCTTCCGCTGCACCACGAGGTCGCGATCAACGATGACGACGTCAAGTACCCGCCCGGTGGTACGTACCGTTACCTGTCCACCGTCACCGACTTCTACGCCAAGGCCCGCGCGGGAAACCGTCCCCTGCAAGAGCTCCGGAAGATCAGCATCATCGAAGCCAAGGGTTACTGCTACGGGTGGCACTTCTACCAGGCCGGCGATGCCGACCTGGTGATCTCCTCAGACGACGCCCTTTTCGGTCACCCTGCGTTCCGTTACGTGGGCTGGGGACCCCGGCTGTGGTGGTGGGCCGAGACCATGGGACTGCGGAAGTTCTCCGAAATGCTGTTCACCGGGCGCCCATTCAGCGCCAAAGAGATGTACGACTGCGGCTTCGTCAACAGCGTCGTGCCCCGCGACAAGCTGGAGGCCGAGACGCAGAAGTACGCGCTGGCATGCTCGCGCTCCCGCCCGACCGACACGGTGGCGGTGCAGAAGACCTTCCTGGAGCTGTACAAGCAGCACAAGGGCGAGTACTTCGGCAGCCTGCTCACCGGCATGGTCGAGGGCATGTTGCCGCTGATCAAGAACGACGCGCAAGAGGTCGACCTCACCGAGGGCACCTTCGAAAAGGGGCTCAACAATGTGGTCAAGGACAACGACCTCAACTTCCCGCCGGAGTGGCGCTTGAGCCGCTCGGGACGCAAGAAGCCCTAACCGTCTTGGGAGAGCTCGCATGTCGGCGCTGACGGGTTTCCGGGTCGTCGAGCTGGCGGAGTCGGTCGCGGGGGAGTACTGCGGAAAGCTGCTGGCCGACTTCGGCGCCGAGGTGATCAAGGTCGAGGCGCCCGGGTGCGGGAGCCCCACCCGGGCGATGGCGCCCGTCCTCGGTATCGGGCCCGACGGCAGTGCGTTGTTCGCCTATCTCAATACGAACAAACATTCCGTAGAGCTCGACATCGCCACCGGGGCCGAACGGTTGCACCAGCTCATCGCCACCGCCGATGCGGTCATCGACAGCCGCACCACGAACTTGGCCGATCGGCACCCGGGCGTGGTGTTTTGCTCGATCACCCCTTTTGGCCAAGAAGCCGCTGCCGGGCTCGAAAATGCCAAGAGTATCAACATTTTTCACGCGAGCGGGTGGGGGTATCACACGCCCAGCCATCCCGACCCCGCTCAACCGCCGCTGCAGGGGCCGGGCCGCTTCCTCGCCGACTACGAGGCCGGTTTGGAAGCCGCATTGTGCGTCGTTTCGTCGATGTTCAAGCGGTTGCATAGCGGCCACGGTGAGGTCATCGACATTTCCCAGCACGCCGTGCTGGTATCGCGCGCCGACTGCATCCTGGGCCGACTCATCACCGGCGAGGTCCCCGCCGAAGGCTCTCGCGACGATTTTGACCAGCAGGGCCCGGCATCGTTTTTCCCGTGCGCCGACGGGTTTGTCTACCTGTACATGACCAGCCGTGCCCATTGGCTCGGGCTCAAGGCACTCATGGGTCACCCGCAGTGGCTCGATGAGTTCGACGACGACTGGCTGGAATTCTCGGTCACACCCGAAAAGGTCACCTCGTTTCAGCGGGGGTTCGCCGAATGGGTGCGGGGCTTGGCCAAGGACGCCGCGGCCGACGAAGCCCAACGGATGGGCGTGCCATTGGTTCCTGTCAACGGCGCCGCGGACCTGCGCTCCTCGCCGCAGTACCGCCATCGAGGTTTCTTTGCCGACGTGCGGCATCCGGTGCTGGGCGAGGCTTCGTATCCCACGGTGCCGTACGCGCTGAGCGCTTCACCCGCTGAAATCACCGCTGCCGCACCCACTCTGGGTCAGCACACCGCTGCCGTCCTGAACCGCCTGGATGCCCCCCGCGCGCGGCCGGCGGTGAAGTCGGCGCAACTCAAGCCACCGGGGAATCCGCGTGGTGGCCCGCTGGAAGGGGTGCGCGTCGTCGAGCTGACCAAAGTGTGGGCGGGGCCCTACGCGGGCAAGCTGCTGGCGCTGTTGGGTGCGGAGGTGATCAAGGTCGAGACCGCGGCCCTGCCCGAGGAGATGCGAGCCTACGGCGGCACCGACATCAACCACGCTCCGTACTTTCTGAGCATCAACCCCGAAATCCTCAGTGTGGACCTCGATATCAAGTCGGCCGAGGGCATGGCGCGGCTGCGCGAGCTGATCGCCCGCAGCGACATCGTCATCAACAACCTGCGCCCGGGCGCGATGGAACGCCAGGGCTTGGGATACGAGCAGCTCAGGGAGATCAAGCCGGACATCATCTCGGTGTCGATCAAGATGTGGGGCAACGACGGGCCGCTGGGCCACCAAACCGGTTATGCGCCTTGCTTTTCCGCGCTTGCCGGGCTGGCCTCGCTGGTCGGCTACCGCGGTGGCCCGCCGCTCGGAGCCAGCATGCGCTACGGGGATTCCACCGTCGGTGCGGCCGCCGCATATGCCGCCGTGGTGGCGTTGCTACATCGCGAACTCGGCGGCGCGGGCCAATTCGTCGACGTGTCGGCGGTGGAAACCCTCTCGTCGATGATCGGCGACTGCCTGCTCGAACAAAGCCTGACCGGCAAGCGACTCGAGCCCGACGGCAACGACCACCCGGACATGTGCCCGCACGGCTGCTACCCGTGTTCGGATGGGTCCTGGATCAGCGTGGCGGTGGCGGGCGACGGCGAATGGCGTGCGTTGTGCGACGTGCTCGAGGCCACGGCCCTGGTCGATGATCCGCGCTATGCGACCTTGGCGGAACGACGCGATCACGCCGAAGCGCTCGATGCCGACCTCGCGGGGTTCACGCGCAACCATCATGCCGAGCGTCTCGCGCAACGGCTGCGGGCGGCGGGGGTGCCGGCGGGCAAGAGCGCCACCGCTGTTGACGTGATCAGCGATCAGCAACTGTGGGATCGCGAGCTGTACCGCTTCGTGTCGGATCACCGCGAAGGGCAGCGTCCGATACTGGGACCGTCGTGGCGGATGGCGCGCGGGCCGGCGCGGATCGCGCGGGGCGCACCCGACCTGGGCGAGGACAACGAGTATGTTCTCTACGACATACCGCGCGCCGCTTCGCCATCGGAGGCGGCCGGGGCACCGATGGCGGGCGGGACATGACGGCGACACTGGCGCAGACCGTGGCCCTGGTGACCGGCGCCAGCAGTGGTATCGGCGCGGCAACGGCGATCGCGCTCGCCGCGGAGGGCGCGGCGGTGGCCCTCCTCGCGCGCCGCGCAGACCGCCTGGCCGAGGTGAAAACCGAGATCGAATCCGCAGGTGGCACAGCGCTGGTCGTGCCCGTCGACGTCACCGACGCGGAGCGGGTGGCGGCCGCCGTGCAGCGCACCGTCGCCGAGTTGGGGCGCCTCGACATTCTGGTGAACAACGCCGGCCTGATGCAGCCCGGGCCCGCGGACAAAGCGCCGCTGCAGGACTGGGATGCCATGGTGACCGTCAACGTGCAGGGGGTTCTCTACGCCACCCGCGCGGCGCTGCCCCACCTGATCGATGCGGCCGCCGACTCACCACGCGGCGTGGCCGATTTGGTCACCATCAGTTCCACCGCCGGCTGGGTGGCCCGGCCCAACACCGCGGTCTATTCGCTCACAAAATTCGGCGTCAATGCGTTCAGCGAGGGCCTTCGCCAAGAGGTACTCGGCAAGCGGGTCCGCGTCGGCGTGGTGGGTCCCGGAACGGTCGACACCGAGATCTTCAGCCAGCTGGCCGAATCGTCGCGCGAGGCGTTTGAACGCCAGACGGCCGGCATGGTCAAGCTGCGGCCGGAGGACATCGCCGACGCGGTCCTGTTCATGGTGACCCGCGATCGGCGGGTGGCGGTCAACCACATGCTGGTGCGCGCGGCCGAACAGACCTGGTGACCGCGATGTCGGCCGATCACCGCTGGGTCACCGGTGACCGGTTCGGGCAGGCGATTCCCGCCGATCCCGCAACGTTACGCGGCGGTGGGCCAAGGTTTCTCACCGATGCATTGCGGGCCGCGGGTGCGCTTGCGGACGACAACGCCGTCGCGCGCATCACCGACTTCGGTGAGGTTGCCGGCGGCAGCACGGGACGCAAGGTTGCCCTGTCGGTCGAATACGACCATCCCCAGCCGGGCCTGCACACCGACTTGTTCGTCAAGTTCTCGCGCGATCTCGACAACCCGACGCGTGATCGCGGAAAGACGCAGATGGAGCCGGAGGTGCGGTTCGCCGCGCTGTCACGCAGCCCCGGATTTCCGATCGCGGTACCCGCCGCGCTGTTCGGTGACTACCACCGCCGATCCGGCACCGGACTACTCATCACCGAACGAATCCGATTCGGAGTCAACGGAATCGAACGCCAATACCACAAGTGCCTCGACTACGAAATGCCCGAGCCCCTAGAGCACTACCGCGCGTTGCTCACCGCGCTGGCCCGCCTCGCCGGCGCGCACCGATCCGGGCTGCTGCCGGCCGAGGAGACCGCGCACTTTCCGCTGGACGTGCAGGCCGCGACGGTCGGCGAACGAGCGCCGCTGTCCGCCGACAAGCTGGAACGACGGCTGAACCAGCTGGCCGAATTTGTGCAGACCGGGCTGCTGCCCACCAAAGTTGGCTCGCCAGAGTTCCTGGCACGCTTGCGCGAAGACGTGCCGCGAATCGCCCACCACGAGGACGCGATCACCCGCCAGCTCGCCGCGGATTCCGACTATGTCGCGCTGTGCCATTGGAACGCCAACATCGACAACGCGTGGTTCTGGCGAGACACCGACGGCGGTCTGCGCTGCGGGTTGATGGACTGGGGATGCGTCAGCCAGATGAATGTGGGCATGGCCATCTGGGGAGCCATGTCCGGCGCCGAAACCGAGCTGTGGAGCCGGCATCTCGACGAATTGTTGGAACTGTTCGTCGCCGAAGTCCGTCGCTCCGGGGGTCCGAATCTCGACCCGGCTCGGTTGCGGCGGCACACACTGCTATACGCGGCCGCAATGGGGGTCGCCTGGCTGCTCGACGTGCCGGCGTTGATAGGCAAGCGATTTCAGACCGCGCCCAACACTCGGAAGGATCCGCGCATCAGGGACGACGAGGGTGTGCGGGCGCCGCTGCAGATGCTGTCGAACCTGCTGAGCGCGTGGGAGCGGCATCGGGTGGGTGACCTGCTCGACGCGGCCCTGGCAGAGGAGGGATGCGTCGCCTAAGCGTCGTCATGTCACATCCCAGTGGCCGGCATGCAGTGAGCTGGGCGGGACTTGGTCGACCGGTGTGGTCTGCCGTGTCGCGAGCGCCCGCAGCGCGGCATCGACGACCGCGTTGTTGGCATAGCCGTCGTATGCCGTAGGCCCGGTGAGGGTGTTCCGGGCCAATGACAGTGCCCAGTCGACATTCTGGGCGCGATAGGCTCCATCGAAACGCTCGATCCAGCTGTCTGGGAGGAACATACCCGCACCCGCGCCGCCGATGGCCCGGGTGAGGTGGCTCGGTACCCCCAAACTGATCGAACCGGCGCTGGCGACGATGTCGCAGCCGATGTCGTACTGCAAACCTGGGCCACGCCCGATTTCTGAGACTCCGAGGATTCCCGACGGCGACCGCAGGCTGAGCAGGACGGTGACGGCTTCACCGTCCTGGCTGTGTTTCACGGCGCAGGACACCTCGGCGACATCTTCTTCGGTGAACCACCGGAAGAGATCGATGTCATGGGAGGCCGAGCTGGAGATCAGCTGCGTGACGTCGAAATCGAGTGCGCACGACGGGTTGTGGTTGCGATGCTGTACCAGCATGGGGGTTCCGGCAGCACCGCTGGCGAGCGTGCGCTTCATCTGCCGGTAGCCGGCGTCCTTCCGCCGCATGAAACCCACCTGGATCAGCTTGTTGCCGTACTCCTGCTCTGCGCGCACGAGGTCCAGCGAACGTTGCGGCGATGTCGTCAACGGCTTCTCGCACAGCACCGGGATTCTGCGGTCGACGCAGCCTCGAACGATGTCGTAGTGCGTAGCATCAGCCGTCGCCACCAGCGCCGCGTCGAATTCGCCGGATTGCACGCATTCGATCGGATCATCGAAGGTCGTAGCGGCGGGTGCGAGTGTCGTGGATTGGTCGACGAATGGTCGATACGAGTCGGCGATCGCGCTAACCTGCACCCACGGGGCCAGTGACCGGAAGATGTCAAGATGGAATCGCCCCATTCCGCCAAGCCCGATCACGGCCACCCGAAGCGGGGAATAGTTGGTCATAGGACCATACCCACGCCGATGACACCACTGCGCGGTCTATCCGCGTTAGCCACCGGCCGGGACTCCTTGTCGGGGATCGGACAGCGGAAACCTTACGCGCTGCCCCGTCCGGGCAGGATGAATGCGGCGGTCCGGGGTAACGACGTGTCGCCCAGCCCGCGGCTGCCCGCCTACCAGCGACAGCCGGGCTGTCGGCTGGGCAACACCGCGAAACGGCGGGCGTGGGCTGCCGCTTCACTCAGCAAAATCGTCGAAACGCGGGTACCGAACAGTGATTAAGGATCGACTTGGAGGGCATCGGGCTACCGGTGCCGAACTGGACCGTCGATTGTGTGCGAACCAGTGACACGGTAGCTGGACGGGTGGATACTGTTCGCCCATGAGCAAGTCTTTACGAGACAAGATCATGGGTACCGCCGCAATGCTCATCTTCCTCGGGTTACTCGCGGCGGGTTGTGGTGTCGCCCAACTGAATAAGTCCTCCGAGCCCACGTGCAACGGGCACACCATGAGCCCCGGCACCGTTTGCCACATGACAGAGCGAAGGGGCTTTGACACGACGTCGAGCGACATGACTTACAGCGAGATGAAAAAGAATACGGTCACTGGCGCGGGACCCTTTTTCATCATCGCTGGCTCCGCGGTCGCGGTGGCTGGTGTCGTCACGCTGGTCGTGCTGGTCCGGAGGGGCAAGAGAACCACCTGAGGGCTCCGGACCTGCGCTGCGCCTACTGCGAGGGTGAGGCGCCGGCAACGTCGTTCCACGACGGGCTGGTGGTCAGCACGTCGACCCCGTCGTCGTTGATGTGGACCGTGTCGCGCCGGAACACCGCGCCGATGCCTTGCTGCCAGACGTAGCCGGTAATCGCGAGCACCATCCCGGGTTCGAGTTGGTCGAGTTCGCCTGCGGCCACCAGTGTCTCGGAAACCACGGGTGGGTCGAAACCCAGCCCCAGGCCGTGCGCGATGGGCATCGGTGGTATCGGCTCGCCGGCCGCTTCGTAGGCGGCGAGTAGCTCGCGGGTGCTGGCACCGGGGCGACACGCGGCAAGGAGCTTGTCGTGCAGCGCATGTGAGCGCTCGAAGAGCTTGCGGGCCTCGCCGTCAACGGTGGCGTCGGCCGGCCAGGTCCGGCCCACCTCTGCCACATAGCCGGCTGCCAGGGCGCCGGCCGCGAAGGCGACCAGGTCGCCCTCTCGTACCTCGCGATTGGCGCGCCGCCACGGGTGTTCCCGCGACGTCACCCACGCGGCGTCCTGGGTGGCCGGCGTGCTCACCCCGCCCGCGGCCATCGCCTCCAGCAGGGCGCCGGCCAGTGTCTGTTCGGGCACCCCCAGCCGCAGTTCGCCTCGGGCAGTGGCGAGTCCGTGTTCGGCGATGCGCAGCGCGGTGTCCATCGCCGCGATTTCGTCGGGTGTCTTGATGCGCCGCGCCGCGCGCATGGCCCGCTCGGCATCGACGAGTTCGGCGTTGGGGAACGCCTCGGGGAGCAGCGCGGCGAAAGTGGGTGTGATCGCGTCGGTCCCGACCCGGCGCGCCGCCTCGGCGCCGTCGACCTTCTTCAACACGTCGATGAGCGTCATCGGATTCCAGGCCAGGCCGTAGAGGTGGTCGTGCCCGATTTCCTCTGGGACGCCCTCGTCGTCGGTGCTGTTGAGGTAGATGTCGCCGGTGGCGCGCACCATCACACACATCGGGCCGAACGGTCGCGTCCCGGCGATCCACAGTTGCGGCGCGCCCGTGACGTAGCGAATGTTGGCTTGCCGCCCGAGCACCAGGATGTCGAGGTCGTGTGCGTCCATCTGGGCCAGTGCCCGCTCGCGACGTGCCGTCCGCAATGCGTGCGCGTCGGGCAGAACTTCAGTCGCCATAGGGGGTGTACGGGTAGTCGGTGATCGGCTCGAAGCCGTCTTCGGTGATCACGATGATTTCCTCACTACGGTAACCGCCCGTTCCGTCTTCCCACACCACCGGTTCCAACACCAGGACCATGCCGGGCGGAAAGACAAAATTGTCGTCGAACTCCTCACCGAGATCCGTTCCGATCATGGGAGGTTCGGCGGGGTAGGTGCCGATGCCATGGCCCAAATAGAAATGCGGCAGCCATGGCTTGCGGCCACCGTTGGCCGCGATCGCCGCTCGCGCCAAATCGCCCGATGTCACACCGGCTTTGGTGACCGCGAGCACGGCGTCCAGGATGGCCCGCCATTGACGGAATTGATCCTGCTGCTTCGGCGTGGGTTGGTCGCCGACCACCCAGGTGCGGCCGAAGTCCGAGCAGTATCCGGCGTAGGTGATGCTGATGTCCGTCCACAGCACGTCGCCGGCCGCCAGTTCACGATCGGTGGGGAGCAGCGGCAGCGCGAGATCTCCATGCGTCGTCCAGACACCGGCTTCCCGTGAACTCGGCATCACCTGCCAGATGGCCTCCAGCATGTTGGTGGTGGCGCCCAGCTCAAAAGCGCGCCGCACCAGCGTGCCCGACAGGTCGATCTGGCGTACCCCGGGCACCAACGCCTTTCGCACGGCGACGATGGCCTGTTCGGTGATGCGGGACGCCTTGCGAAGGCAGGACAGCTCATCTCGGGTCTTCACCAATTGCGCGGCGCCGACCACGATCGCCGCATCCGAGGGTGCGCCGGCGGGGAACAGCTTCGGCGCCGCCCGCTGCATCGCACCCGTCAGCTCGTCGACGGCGACGTTGGCTCCCGGTGGGATCAGCTCGGCCAATTCATGCGCGAAATGCTCGACGCCGTGGTCGAATTCGAGATAAGCGGGGCCGTGTAGGTGGTCGTCGGGCACCGGTGACTCGGCTGACGCTCCACTGCGGAACGGCATGAACACATGCGGATGTACGTCATCGGACAGCACGACCGCTACCGGGCGTTCCACATGGGAGAGGCCCGCGTCCAACAGCGGCCAGCTGACACCCGTCGCGTAACTGACGTAGCCGTTCATCAACAGGATCAGCGCGTCGACGCCGTGCTCGGCCATGGCGGAGCGCAGCCGTGCGCCGGTCTCGGTGCGCATGCGGGCAAAGTCCGGCTCGTCGGGGACGTCCGTGAGCGAGCCGTGGGCAGTGAGTGACCCGGTCATGCTAGATGCCCAGGAACTTTTTGATGTTGCCGCTGACAACGCGGGCCGCGTCCTGCGGCCCGAGGGCATCGACGACCGCGGCCAGCGAGCGTTCCGAATAGCCGAATGTGCTTTCGTTGTGCGGATAGTCGGAGGACCACATCACCCTGTCGATGCCGATCTCGTCGATGTGCCGCAGGCCCACGGGGTCGACCATGAACGACGCGCACATGTGGGTGTCCCAGTAGTAGCGGATGTCGTGTTCGGGGTGGTCATTGAGCATGTGCCGGTAGGAGGCCAGGACGTGCTCGGCATCCTGCAGGGCCGTGGGAACCCAGGCGATGCCGCCCTCGAACCAGCCGATGCGCAGCCGGGGATGCTTGTCGAGTATTCCGCCGAAGATGTACTTGGAGAACATCTCCCGGAATGAGTCGATGTTGACCATCATCGCCACCGCGACGCTGTTGACCTCACTGGGAAACTTCGGCTGGCTCTCGCCGATGTGGTGTGTGACCGGCAGGCCGGACTCTTCGATCTCGTCCCACACCGCGCTCATCTCGGCGCTCGAGTAATCGATGGGCCGGCCGTCGTCGTCGTTGCCGGGGCTGATCGGCATCAGAAAGGTTTTGAGCCCCAAGGACTTCAGCTCGGACAGTGTGCGCCGGGTGCCCCGTGGATCCCACCAGTTGACCAAACCGACCCCATAGCAGTGGCCGTTGGAACGTTCCTGGACGTCGGCGATGTGTTCGTTGTAGATGCGGAAGATCCGCTCGCGCAGCTCCTTGTCGGGATAGTGGAACAGTGCGAGCACCGCGTTGGGGAAGGCCAGCTCCTTGTCCACGCCGTCCTCGGCGAGTTCACGGACGCGAGCGTCGATGTTGTTGGTGGCCGCGCCGGCCAGATCGTCGTATTGCATGAGGACGGCGCTGAAATCGCCGACCACGATCGACTGCCCTGGCGGACCAAGCAGATACGCGCCGTCCTCGTACCAGATGCGTGGCGCTTGGTCTTTGAGGTGGTCGGGGAAGTGCTCGTAAAAGATGTCGTCGGCCACCGAGATGTGGTTGTCGGCCGAGAAGACCTCGGTGCCGGCGGGTAGGCCGGTGTTGGCTCCGGCCGCGTGACCGTGTCGGTGCTTGGGGGCGCCGATCACGCCCTCCGGATACAGGGTCTGAGTTGGGCTGGACATCATCGTCCCTTCGTTCGTATCACTGAGTCAGCACACCGAGCCGGTCCAGGTCGGCGAGGTACTTGCCGATCAACTGCTGCGTGACGTGGGGGATAGCGCGACCGGCGGCTTGGACCGCGGCCTGAAACTGTGCGCCGGGTACTGGCGAGCCGGCAATGGGGGGCATGGGTTCACGGTAGACGTCCAGCACCGTGAGGACCGACTGGGCGCGCTGGCGCTCGGGTAGGGCCCGCATCGCCGTGTCGAAGCGGGCCAGCCATGCCGAATAGTCGTCGATCTTTTCGACCGGGTAGCCCGCGTCGATGATCCAGTCGACGAAGGTGTCCAGCGAGATGCCGTCGTCGTGTGGATTGGTGGTGTTGTAGGTGGCGAACCCGCTGCCGTGCTGCGGCCCGATGGCGGCGATCGCTGCGGCGAGGAAATCGACGGGCAAGCCCTCGTAGTGCGGGCGCTGGTCGCCGTCTCGGTAGAACGAACGCGGGGCCACACCGGTGGCGACCACACTGAACAGCAGCCGGGTGAAGATGTCCGGCACGTTGAGCTGTCCCGCATAGCGGCTGTCGGCGAGGATCATCCCCGGCCGGAATACCGCGACGGGCAATCCGCACAGGTCGTGGGCCTCGCGCAGCAGCACTTCGCTTGCCCACTTGCTGATCCCGTAGCCGTTCGCGTAACTGTCATCGACGACGCAGGCGGGCACCGCGCGGCGGATGTCGGTGTCCTCGTCGACGAGCTGATGCGCCACGGCGCTGACGCCCATCGTGGAGATGTAATGGATTCCCTTGAGCCTGGCGGTGATCGCCAGGCGGATCACCTCCGCGGTCCCCGCCACGTTCGCCGCGAACACCTGCTGGTAGGGCAGGACGTGGTTGACGTGAGCCGCCGGGTGCACGACGAGGTCGACGGTCTTCGTCAGACGCTGCCAGGTGGCGTCATTCAGGCCGAAATTGGGCTCGCCGATGTCGCCGGCGAGGACCTCGAGGTGCCCCTCGGCCAGTGCCCGAAAACGGCCCAGCAGCTCGGCATCCGAGCTCAACGCCGCCTCGATGCGCTGGCGTGCCCGCGCCGCGTCGGCGCCGCGGGTGAGGCATACCAGTGTGCCGCCCGAATCGGCCAGTGCCCGCAGCCATTCCAAGCCGAGGAAGCGCCCCAGGAAACCGGTGGCGCCGGTGAGCAGGACGGTGCGCACCTCGCGAGAAGGCGTGGGCAGCGTCATCGCGGTCTTGAGGACGTCGTCATCGATGAACTTGTCCAAGGTGAGGTCGGCGGCGCGCACCTCGACACCCGCGGTGCCGTGGACGGCGGCGTAGGTGGGCCGCAAGACCTCCGAATCACGGTGGCGTTCGATGTGGTTGGCGATGCCGAGTAGGTCACCCGTCGGGTCGATCACCACACCCACCGGAACGTCGACGTTGTAGATGTCGGCGAGCAGCGTCGAAAACGTCAGCGCGGACAGCGAGTCCCCGCCCAGGTCGATGAATCGGGCCTCCGGGGAGACATCGGCCGCCGACACACCGAGGGTGGCTTGCACGGCCTTGGTCACCGTCGCCAGTACCGGCTGCTCGGACCCGCCGGTGCGCAGCGCCCGCAGCTGGCTGAGCTGGTCGGAGGCCATCGACGCGTACAGCTGTTCCAGCCCGTCGCCGTAGCGGGCTTTGAGCTTGGGCCGCAGGAACTTTCCGACACCCGACAACAGTCCGTTGGCGAGGCCGAACGGCTCCTTCTCGATCAGGAAGTCCCGCGGGATCTCATAGCCGTTGAGTTGATTGTCTCGGGCGATCTCGCGCAACGACTCGTGGATCACCGACGAGTCCAGCACGTCCTCGGTGGGAACGACCACGGCAAGCAGGAAGGAGCGTTCGCTGTTGCCGTAGATGTAGATCTGGCGGATCAGCGGGCTGGTCGCGTACAAGGCCTCCAGCCGCGAGACGGCGACGAACTCGCCCTGCGCCAGCTTGATCACGTTGTTGCGGCGGTCCACATAACGCAACCGGTCCGTGCCGACCTCGGCCATGATGTCGCCGGTCTTGTAGTAGCCGTCCTCGTCGAACATGGTCGCGGTCAAGTCCGGGCGGTTGTAGTAGCCCGCCATGAACCGGGACGACTTGACCGCCAATTCGCCACGCGGATAAGGCTTGTCGGTGTTGAAGTAGCCCAGCTCGGGAACGTCGAGAAGTTTGTAATCGACCACCGGTGGCCGCAGCACGTGCTCGTCGGCCACGATCATCCCGCCGGCGATTTCTGTGGACGAATAACCGATCAGCAGATGCTGATCGAGCACCTCTTCCATGAACACCTTGATCTCCGGCGACAGGGCGGCCGACCCGCAGCCCACCGCCAGCACCCGGCCACCCAGAATCTGTTCGCGGATGGTCGTTTTGACTTCGTCGCCGGCCTCGTCGAGATTGACGCCGGGTAGCGCCCGCCGATCCAACTCGCGCTGATAGTGGTGGAAGAACATCTCGCAGACCCGCGGCACCAGGCTCATCGAGGTCGGTCGCACCAGCGCCAGGTCCTCGAACAGCGTGGACAGGTCGCTCTTGGCGGCGAAATAGCTGGTGCCGCCGTTGGCCAGCGTCAAGATGACGTAGCCGTAGCCGATCAGGTGACTCATCGGCATGTAGCTCAACGTGATGACGGGCTGATCGGACTGCGCGAGCCACGTTCCGATGCAGAGGCTTTCGGTGAACATCGCACCCTTGGGTGTGCCGGTGCTGCCCGACGTGTAAAACACCCACGCCAGCGGGTCTTCGTCGGCCGCGGCGACATGCAGGGGCGGGGGCGGCAGCGATTTTCCGTGCGCCACAAGATCATCGATGGCCTCAATCGTCTCGATATTCGCAGCGCTGTTCGCGCTGGCCAGCCGCGCGCGCGCCGCCTCGTAGGTGGCGCGTTGGCCGTCGTCGCGTGGTTCGTAGTCGAAGACGATCAGCCGGCCCGGCGCGGTACCCGACAGCGCCGCCTCGACGGCGGTCTCGAGATTGTCGAGTCCCACGGCGAGGATTCGCGGCCGGGTCTCGGCGAGAATCGGCGCGTGTTGGCTGGCCGGCGCGCTGGTCTGCAAGGGCACGACGACCGCCCCGAGATGTATGCAGGCACATTCGATGGCCGTGTAGTCGATGCTGCCGAATCCCAGCACACACACGAAGTCCCCGGCCCGCACCGGATGGTGCTCATGCTGGTGCCAGTCGGCGGCCGTCGCCTGGATTCGGGCCCACAGTTCCGCGTAGCTCACGGTCTCGAAACGCGGCAAGAAGCGCAGTGTGGAGCGTCCGGTCGCGGGGTCGGCGACGATTTCGCGGGCGCGTTGCCCCAGCGCGGGCCGGCCGGTGTAGCCCTGCAGCACGGTAGCCATCACCTGGGCGATCCGCAGTCCGGGAGCGCGTGCGGCGGCGGCGATTTCGTCGTCGGGCTTGGTGTCGCGGAACTGTTCGTCGTCGGCGTACAACCGCTCGCGCCGGCGTGCCACGCGTTCCCACTGGTCCTGCTCGGTACCGGGATCCTTCGTGTCAGTGCGGCCGATGAACGGCATTTCTTACCACCTTCTGATGTCAACGATAGGTGACGCCGGTGAGTTTTTCGGAGAGCTGCCACAGCTGGTCCCTATCCGGTTCGCTGCGCGCCAACCTTGGAAGTCCGGCCAATGTGACTCCGCCCCCGACGGTTTCGTAGAAGCCGCGCGGCCCGTAATACTTGGCGCCCTGGGCATCCGGTGATACCGCCGCATAGAGGGTCGGCTTGATTCCTTCGTCGACGTCGAGCCACATAAACGGCAGCAGCCGCCACGTCAGTTGGGTGAGCCGCGCCTGCAGCGTCGGTCGGTCCCGACCGTAGGAGGCGCCGCTGAGCAGGTTGGTCTTGCTCAACCCGGGATGCGCGGCGTTGGACATCAGTCCCCAGCCGCCGGTGCGGCTGCGTCGGTCCAACTCGAAGGCGAACATGAGCTGGGCGAGTTTGGCTATTCCGTAGGAGCGCATCGGTTTATAACCGTGTTCGGCGTTGGGGTCGCTGAAGTCCAGCTGCCGTTGCGTCGCGGCCAGGCTGCTGACCGTCACGACGCGCGCGGATTTCGCCGCGCGCAGCAGGGGTAGCAGGTGCCCGGTCAACGCGAAGTGCCCGAGGTGGTTGGTGCCGAACTGTAATTCGAAGCCGTCCTGGGTTTCCTGGCGCTGCGGCGGCGTCATGACGCCGGCGTTGTTGATCAAGATGTCGATGGGCCGGCCTTCGGCTGCCAGCTCATCGCCCAGGGCCGCCACGCTTTTCAGTGATGACAGGTCGAGGGTCCTGATGCTCAGCTTGGCCGTGGGAATCTCGCGGCGGATCTCGGCGATCGCGGCCTCGCCCTTAGCCCTGCTGCGGACCGCCATCACGACATCGGCACCCGCGCCCGCCAGTCTTTTCGCCAGACCCAATCCCAGGCCACTGTTGGCCCCGGTGACGACGGCGAATCCGCCGGACAAATCCGGTACCGCCGGAGTCAGATCGGGCTTCACCATGTCACGGGCAGCTCGTAGACGCCGTAGGCCAACGCGTCGTGTTTGAATGGCAGCTCCTCGAGCGGCACGGCGAGCCGCAGGGTCGGGATGCGGCGCAGCAAGGTGGGCAGCACGATCTGCAACTCCATGCGGGCCAATTGCTGGCCCACGCACTGGTGGCGTCCGTAGCCAAATCCGACATGCGCGCCGTCTTCGCGGCGCAGGTCCAGCCGGTCGGGATCGGGGAATTGGCGGGTATCCCAATTGGCCGGCGCGACATCGAGAATGATGCCCTCGCCGGCGCGGATGGTCTCGCCCCCGATTTCGATGTCCTCGACGGCGATGCGACGCTGACCGGTCTGGATGATGCTCAGATAACGCATCAGCTCCTCGACCGCGACAGCAACCACCTTGGGATCCTCGGCGTCGCGCATGAGCGCCGCCTGGTCGGGATGCACCAGCAGCGCTGCGACGCTCAGACTGATCATGTTGGCGGTCGTCTCATGACCGGCGATCAGCACGCCGGTCGCCAGCTGCGCGGCCTCGCGCACGCTGAGTTCCTCAGCGTTGACGCGCTCGGCCAAATCGGACACCAAATCCTCGCAGCGATCCTGCATTTTGCCTCGCACCAGGTTCGCCAGGTACTTCGCCAACGAGGCCGCACCCTGAGCCGTATCTTCCTCGGTCGCGTAGCGGCCCATGCCCCGCTGCGCCTGCGTCTGGAAAAAGTCCGCGTCCGCGTAGGGCACGCCCAATAGTTGACTGATGACCAGCGACGGGACGGGCAGCGCCAAGGTGCTGACAATGTCGCCCGGCTGGGGACCGGCGAGCAGGGCGTCGATGTGATCCTCGGTGATCTGCTGTACCGCGGGACGCAGCGCTTCGACGCGCCTGAAGGTGAACGGTTTTGACAGCATCCGGCGGAACCGGGTGTGCTCCTCGGCGTCGGCGGTGAACACCGAACGTGGGCGCTTGTGCACCGTTGCCAGCATGCCTTCGTTCCAATGCGGATAGCCGGGCAACCGGTCGTCGACACTGGCGCGGGAATCGGTGAACAACGAGCGGATCGCGTCGTATCCGTGGATCAGCCACGGGGTGCTGCCATCCCAGATCCGCACCCTGCTCAGTTGCTGGGTGGTGTTGAGCTCCAACGCCTTCGGCGGTGGCGCGAACGGGCAGCCCGGTGCCCGCGGCATCGGAAATTCTGGAACGTCCGTGGCGGTATCGGTGGAGATATCGGTCATCGTGCTCCTCGGTTCTTGGTCCACTCGGTTAGCCGTTTGCCGCGCTGACGTGGACCGGCGCACGCCAGAGCCCGACGATCGCGTCGATCAGTCCCTCACCGGCGACGGGCCAACTGGAGCGCGCGCTCGCCCCGTGCTCGGCCAGCGCGCCTTCGTGCTCGGCGCAGGTGTGCATCAGCAGGTTGCGGACCATGACTATCCGTTCGAAACGCACTCGCTTGGGCAGGTCGGGAAGGCAGCGATTGATGCCGTCGATCGTCTGCACCAGCATCGGCGACGTGAGCGCATCCCTGGTGACGACGTGTCGATAGGTGGGGTCGGCCATGGCCTGAGCGGCAAAGCGTGCATACCAGCTCGGAGTGCCGAGGGCGGCCAGATGATCGGTGAGGGGGCGCACCAATGTGCCCACCCAGTCCCGCAGCTCGGTCGAATCGCCGACGTCGGTGAGCATCTGCGCGCGCAGTTCTTCGATGGGCTGCCGGTGCTTGCCTTCGATCGCGCGCAGCAACTCGGTCCGTGTTCCGAAGTGATAGCACGCCGCGGCGTTGTTGCCCTGCCCGGCCGCTTCGCTGATCTGCCGGTTGGACACGGCATACATCCCGCGCTCGGCAAACAACCACTCGGCGGCCGACAGGAGCGCCTCGCGGGTGCCCGTCGACCTGTCGGAGCGAAGCATCCGCTCGGCGGTCATCGCCTCAGTGAACACCGACCACGGGATTAAATCAAGCGGTTTATTTAATCCCGTCGCTGCGGGCGGTGCCGGACGGTGCGGTCCTCGACCGTCGCGGGACGTCACCCCAGCGCGGCCGGCCATACCTACCTCGCGAACGAAAAGCTAATTAGCCAAGCCGATTTCATCGGGCCGACGCCCAGATCAAATTTCGGGGGGAATATGGTAAGCACATGAATCCGCTACAGCGGGTGGCGCGAAACCCGACCGCCTACCGCACGCTCGTGCTACCTGGGCGACCGATCGCCCAGGGTTTCGAGGCGGTGCTGCGGTTCACCAGTGCTGGGCGAATCGGTGTTCTGGACGTGATCGGCCTGCCCTGCGTGCAGATCACCACTTCGGGTCGCAAAACGGGCCTGGCCCGGACGGCGACGGTCCAGTACGTACCCGCCGACGACGGGCTGCTGGTGGTCGGATCCAACTGGGGCCGGGAGCGGCACCCGTCGTGGTCGGCGAATCTTAAAGCGGCAGAACGGGTCACCGTCCGCAGACGCGGCCAGCGTTTCGTCGCGACGGTGCGGTTGCTCACCGGTGCGGAACGCGACAAGGCATGGGCCACCGTCGTGGCGCACTGGCCGAACTATCAAGTGGCCCAAGATCGCGCCGGCCGGCGCCAGTTCCGGTTGTTCCTTCTCACGCCGACCGCGTGATGTTCGTCGCGCATCATGGTGGGCTCATGCCGCGACGTGTATTGCGCGGCATAGCGATTTCAGCCACCGAGTCCTTTTTTGATGGCCACATCTTGCTTTTGGCCGACGTCGGTCACGAAGTCCGCTGGGACGAGTGCGTCGGGCGGCCCGTCAAATTCAAATTCGACGAAGGCCTTGCCCTCGGTGAAAAGCAGTAACGTCACTCCCTTAGAGCCATCGGGTGAGGGTCCCGCGATCGTCACGCCGCCAGTACCGATAGCGATCGGTTCGGGCACTCCATGGACATAACCATCCCGCGCCGCCTTTGCCGATTTCAGCGCGCCGTCAGCGGCGGCGGGATCCGGCAGGATCTGGATGCTGTCGACGATGACGTGCGTGCGGTCTTGGTTGCTGAATGTCGTTGTCACGCCTGGCTGGCCGTTCGGGTTGTTGATTGGCGGTGTAGCGGTGAAGGTCTCGGGCGCGTTGATATCGCTCGCCTTGATCAACAACCCGGTGTAGTCGGACGACGGTACGGGCGCGGACGTCGACGCCGGGCTGGCCGCGGCCGAGGTGGCCGATTTCGGCGCTGCGGGTGACGACTTCGAACCGCTGCCGCAGCCGATCACCGTCCCGGCCAGCGTCATAGCCGCGACCGTGACCAGCGCCGGAGAAATCCTCATCGCATCGCGCTCCATCCAGCTGAGGTGTCAGCCGAAGTCCCTGGAAGTGGTTGCGCCCCAAAGACGTCGGTCAGCCGCCGAGCCCCTTCTTGATGGCCGCATCCTGTTTTTGGGCGACGCCCGAGACGAAGTCCGGCGGCGCCAGCGAATTGCGCGGGCCATCAAATTCGATCGTGACAAACGCTTTGCCCTCGGTGAACAGCACTACCGTCACACCCTTGGAACCGTCCGGTGAGTTTCCCGACAGCGTCGTTCCGCCGGTTCCGACGTTGGCCGAATCCGTTGCCGGGTCTTTGACGGCGTCACCCTGTTGACCCTTGGCCGCGTTCAATGCGTTCGTCGCAGCGGTCGGGTCCGGGAAGATCTGGATGGTGACTTTGATGAGGTGACTACCGTCGTCGTCTTTGAACGTCGTCGCGGCGCCCGGTTGGCCATTTGGGTTGTTCGTCGGTGGGCTGGCCGTAAACGGTATCGGCGCGTCGATATCGCTGGCCTGGATCAACAGCCTGGTGTAGTCGCCGGGCTGCGCTGAACCCGACGAAGTCGGCGCCGGGCTGGGGGTACCCGCGGCCGAGGTTGCAGATCCAGACTTCGACGTCGATGACGTCGTTGACGTCGAGTTGCTGCCGCAGCCGGCCAGCGACACCGTCAGCGCCGTCGCCCCCGCCACGCCCGCGACTACCACTCGAGAAACTCTCATCGCACCTTGTTCCCTTCCCAGGCCGTGTTGACGCAGTCGGCCTGATTCCCGAATCGCACAGTACATTGCCCCGTGACCTGGGCGTGCGACGGAAGGGTCTGGTGGCGGCGGTGCTAGTCCAATTGCTCGCGCAGGCAGTGCAGGGTGGTGGCAAGGATGCGCGAGACCTGCATCTGCGAGACGCCGATTCGCTCGGCGATCTGGCTTTGGGTCATCGATTCGAAGAATCGCATGTGCAGCACCTCGCGTTCGCGCGGGGGGAGTGCGGCCACCAGGACACGCACCGCTTCCCGGTCGGTGATGCGGTCGATTTGCGGGTCGATGGCACCGACCCCATCGGCCGTCAGCCGGGGCTTGCCCGAATCGTCGGTGCCCCTGGGTGCGTCAAGGGACTCGAGCCGATAGGCGTCGCCCGCGACGAGGCATTCGACGATCTCCTCGTGGGGGACATCCAGCACCCGCGAGAGCTCGCTGGCCGTCGGCGCACGCCCCAGCGTCTGGGCTAAAGATGATGTGGTCCTGCTGATCTGGACGTGTAGCTCACGCAACCGCCGAGGCACCCGCATGCCCCAGCTGTGGTCGCGAAAGTAACGCCGGACCTCGCCCATCATGGTGGGGACCGCGAACCCGATGAAGCTGGAGCCCTTGGCGGGGTCGTATCGGTTGATGGCGTTCATCAATCCCACGCGCGCGACCTGAGTCAGGTCATCGAGCCCTTCGCCGCGGCGGGCGAAGTGGCTGGCCACATGGTCCGCCAGGGGCAGGCACCGGGCCACGATACGTTCGCGTTGCCGCTTGTATTCGTGCGATTCGGCCGGCATCTGGCGCAGCGCCGCGAACATCTCGATGACGTCGTCGTAGGAATCGTCCGATCGCGTGGTGCTCGAGCGAGCGGGGCGGGGGGAAGCGAGTACGTCGGTCATGGCTGGCACACTTCCTCGCGTCGTGTGCAGGCGGGACGTACCGGGCCTCACACTGCACACACAATCGCACGGACGTATTGCAGCGCTCGGTGCTAAGTGCAACGTGGTGGCGGGAGTTTGTCGCCGGAGCCACGATAGCCCAGCAGCCGTGCGGCTGACTGGCCGCTTTTAGCTAAACGGCGAGATGTCCAGAACGGACTTCATTGGCGACTATACGCGCCATCTCATCAACCCGCGATTGCTGATGCCGGACCCGGGCCCAGGGGCTTCGCCGGCCGGCTGCTGCTTTATGCGCGAAAGCGAAGTACCGCACCTCGGCACGGCGTTTCACACGTGCGGGGCCGCGGCCCCGGTCTACGCTTATCTCGCCAGCGACTTGGCACGCGACGTGACGGGTCAAATACTCATTGCTGCAGGCGGATTCGTCGGTAGATTCGATCGGCCAACGCCACGTGTACTGGGTTACCGCGATCACCATGCGGCCGGATCGTGGTCGGTTGAGGACTTGCGCAAGATGATCGGCGCCGGCGCAACCACGTGATGAGTGCTGGCCAGCGACTTCACAGCGCAGTCATCAACATTTAATGAGCGCGGATTCTCAGAGACTGGCTAAGCCCATCTTTGCTGCGTAGGCTGACGCTGGGGCGTGGGGTGATTGCAGTCACACTAATCGGGCGGGGTGGCTATGGAACGACTTAGTGGTCTTGATGCGTTTTTCCTCTATTTGGAGACGCCGTCACAGCCGTTGAACGTGTGCTGCGTCATGGAGCTGGATGCTTCGACGATGCCGGGCGGCTACACCTATGGCCGGTTTCGCGCCGCGTTGGCGCGGCACGTGACCACGGCGCGAGAGTTTCGCATGAAGCTGGCCGATAACCAGCTGAACCTCGATCACCCGGTGTGGGTGGATGACGAGAATTTCCAGCTGCGGCGCCACCTTCGCCGCATCGGTTTGCCGGCACCGGGCGGGCGCCGTGAGGTGGCCGAGATCTGTGGCTATATCGCGGGTCTGCCGCTGGGCCGCGATCACCCGCTGTGGGAGATGTGGGTCCTCGAAGGCGGCGTCCGCAGTGACGCCGTGACGGTGATGCTCAAGGTGCACCATGCCGTGGTCGACGGGGTCGGCGGCGCCAACCTGCTGCTGCAACTGTGCAGCTTGGTGCCGGACGCGCCGCAACCGCAGTCGGACGGTGGCGCGGGCGCCGGTAATCCACTACAGATCGCTGCGACCGGGCTGATGGGCTTCGCCTTGCGGCCGTTGCGGTTGGCGACCGTGGTGCCGTCGACGATGCTGACGCTGGTACGGACGGCGCTTCGCGCGCGCGACGGCCGCACCATGGCCGCGCCGTTTTCCGCCCCGCAGTCGTCATTTAACGGCTGCGTGAGCCGGCACCGCAGCATCGCCTACACGCAGCTCGATATGCGTGACGTCAAGAGGGTCAAGGAGCGGTTCGGGGTGACCGTCAACGACGTGGTGGTGGCCCTGTGCGCGGGCGTTTTGCGGCAGTACCTGCTCGAGCGCGGCGAGCTGCCCGACACCCCGCTGGTTGCCACCGTGCCGGTGTCGGTACACGACAAGTCCGACCGACCCGGGCGCAACCAGACCACCTGGATGTTCTGCCGGGTGGAGAGCCAAATCAGCGACCCCGCCGAGCGCATCCGCGTCGTCGCCGCGGGCAACACCGCCGCCAAAGACCACACCGCGTCGATGGGCCCCACGCTGCTACACGACTGGACCCAGTTCGGCAGCCAGACCATGTTCGGCGCGGCCATGCGGATCCTGCCCCGAATGCCGATACTCCGCAGCCCCGCGTACAACCTGATCCTGTCGAATGTGCCGGGTCCGCGAGAGCAGTTGTACTTCCTGGGCTGCAAGATCGACGCGATGTATCCCCTCGGCCCGCTCATCGGCAGCGCGGGACTCAACATCACCGTCATGTCGCTCAACGGGGAACTGGGTATCGGAGTCATCGCCTGCCCCGACCTGCTGCCCGACCTGTGGGACATCGCCGACGCGTTTCCCGATGCACTCAAAGAGCTGCTGGAATGTAGCGTCGACCGATCCGAAGGTGTCGACCCGCACGATCCGTGAGTGCGTTCGCCGGCTCAACGCGCCCCGGCAACGGTTTCTTGCGTGTCCAAGAGCAACTCGGTGGCGCGCCGCGCACCCGGCCGACAAACGGAGTCGAGCGTTAGTCGCCCGTTGGTGGGACTGAAAGTCCCACGTTATGCGTGTGCGGGATGATCCTGCGGCCTACGCTGTCCGATGACCGCAGGAGGGTATTTGACCATGCAACCGAGCCCGCTCGACCCAGTCGCCAGCGAACGGCTGTCCCACGCCGGAAAGGTGTTCACGTCCGACCTGTCGATCAATGAATTCGCGTTGCTGCACGGGGCCGGATTCGAACCGATCGAACTCGTGATGGGTGTTTCGGTCTATCACGTGGGCTACCAGTTCACCGGGATCAAGCAGCAATCGGAGCTGCCGGTGCTGACCGAGGCGACGTATCGCGCACGCTGGAACGCCATGTCGCGGATGCAGGCAGAGGCCGATTCACTGGGTGCCGACGGAGTGGTCGGCGTCCGGCTCGACTGGCGTCATCAGGGCGAAGGGGAGCATCTCGAGTTCATCGCGGTCGGAACCGCCGTGCGATACACCCAGAAGCCGGGGGCGTTTCGACGCGCGAACGGGCAGGCGTTCTCTTCGCACCTGTCCGGCCAGGATCTGACCACGCTGCTGCGATCCGGATACGCGCCCGTCGCGTTCGTGATGGGCAACTGCGTCTTCCACGTTGCGGTACAAGGGTTCCTGCGAACGCTCAGCCAGGTGGGGCGCAACGCAGAGATGCCGCAGTGGACGCAGGGCAACTACCAAGCGCGCGAGCTGGCGATGTCACGGATGCAAAGCGAGGCCGAGCGAGACGGCGGAACCGGCGTCGTAGGTGTGCAGTTCGCCATCTCTAACTATGCGTGGGGACTTCACACGGTGGAGTTCTATGTGGCGGGAACGGCCGTGCGGCGCATCGGTGAGGCTGAAACCATCACGCCGTCACTCGTCTTGCCGATGGGTGATTGATGACGGGCTTCGACCACGACCGGGTCGGCCACGCCATCGGGGCGGCCTTGGCCGGTCCCGGGGGAGTTGGGCTGGTGGTCAAGGTGTTCGGCGGTGTTCCGGGGGTGGTTGTTACCCCGGCGCGGCGGGGCCTTTTCCGGTCGCAGCCCGAGCGGATCCAGATCGGTGACTGGCGCTACGAGCTCGCCGCCGACGGCCGCCTGAGCGCCGCACACCTGGTGAACGGCATCGTCCTCGCCGAGGAAGTCCTTGCGGCCGGCGCCGTCGGTCCGCATATCGCCCGCGCCCTCGGGCAGGTGGTCAACAATTACGGCCCGACGGTCATCCCCAACATCGATGCGGCCGTTGAAGTTCTCGAGGCCGCCTGGCCCTGACAGACCGGCGCTAGGCCACGCTCTGGTCCAGTGTGAGCACCCAACGGCTGAACCGCCACACCCCGTCCTGCTTGACCGCGGTGAATCCATAGCGGCCGGTCAGTTCCGGATGGGGCGGCCCGCTGTGCACGCTCGCGAACACCTGAAAATAACAGTGTCCGGTCGCCTCGCTCGCGCCCTGGCTGGTGAACCAAAATGAATTCAAAGCGTGGCGGCGCTGGTTGTTCTCGGTCTTGAACCCCTCTTTTCTGACCGCAAGCGCATTCATCACCACGTCCACGGGCGCCGACAGGACACCGCCCTCGTGCAGCAAGACCAACTCCGGTGACTCGGTGAACAACGCGCGAAAGTCGTCCAGCAGGTTCTCGTCGTAGGTATAGGCGTAGGCGCCGAACAGGTTGATGATCGCCAATCGATCGGTGGCGTCGAAGGACACCGACCCGATCTCTTCGACCGGCTGCCCGTCTGCCACGAGACCACCTCCTCAGCGGGGATCGGTCGGCGTTAGGCGGGCGGTCCCGGCGCCGGCTCCGGTGGCGGCCCTGGCGCCGGCCCTGGTGGCGGTCCCGGTGAGTGTGACACCACCGGCGCGGGCGTCGGTGACTGCGAGGCTGACGGTGCCGGTGAGCGTGCCGGTGCCGGGGCCGGTGCGCGGGTCGGCGACGGCGAGGGCGTGGTCGTCGGAGTTGCCTCGACGACGCGACTCGCTGTGAAATCGGCCGCCTGATCAATCATCCCCGCCTGCAGGTATTGCTTGTGCGCGGTCAAACCGCCCGAGCCGGCACAGATGAGGTCGTTGGGGACGCACAACTCGATGGTCTTGGCCGCGTACAACGGGCCGACCGCGACCGGCGGCTGATCTATGAAGTTCATGAACTGGGTCGACGGCTTACCGAACAGAGCCACTGCCACCACGTGATTGGCGACCTCGGGCGGCATCGGCTGGAGGTCCTGTGTCAGGCGTGCCCCATCCGGCACCACACTTACGGTGATGAAACCCACCACCGCCGCGCCTTGGGAATACCCGCCGAGCACCATCTGGGTCTTGGGGCAGTTCACCGCCATCTGCTCAACGTGAGTGCCCGCGTCGTTAATGCCGTCGACGGCCCTGGAGAACCTCAGGGTGGCGGGGTAATCGACCGGATACGCATTGATCGACTTTCCGCCGAGACGCGCGCGTAGCGCATCGACAAAATCCTCACCAACGTCGCCAAGTCCGGGCGGCTCGTCGGTGCCTCGGGCGAACACCACTTCGACATCGGGGCACGGCTCGGACGACACGGATGGGATGGGTGCGATCAGCAGCGCCCCTACGGACGCCACGGCGAAGCAGGCACAGAGTAGCCCCCGGAAGGGACGGGCCTTCACGCGTGGAATTTTCTCACATTTCGACGACCGCCGCCCGTTTATGAATCGGGCGGCAGGGCTGCCTCGTGCACCTCTCCTTCGGCTGGATGTCAACGTCGGTTTTGTTGAGGATCGCTGGCCTCGCGAAATGCCATGGCCGACAGACTATTCAGGGTGAGGTCGCCGATGTCGTATCACGATGCCGCCGAAGGGCGCCGACGTACCCGGGGCGGCTCGGGGTCCCGAAGCGCGTCCATCGCGCGCACCACCTGCGGATGGGCGATCGCGGGTCCAATCCAGCGGGTGAGATAGCGCCGGAGATCGGCGCCGCTGCGGGGCGGCCGGCCCGGGTCGGCGAGAAAAGAGTGCAGCACCCGAAGGCAGAATTCGTTCAGTTCGTCCAGGCTCGCTTCGTCGAAACCATATTGCTCCCAATCGATGTCGAACCGGTGCAGCATTGACCGGCCGAAAGCTAAAGCGGTGTCCGACATGATGGAAACCTTCTGGCCCCCGCGGTGGCGCTGATTGAGCACAAATTCAACCTGCTTGTCGCAGGCCAACTGTTCGACGGCGAACGCGACCCCTTCGGTGACGGCCACGACCGGATCGGTGACGCCTTTGAGGTGGGCGGCCGAACGATCGAGGAAGCCGTCGGCCGATCGCATCGCGGTCGCCACCAGCAACGCCTGGGTGCCGGGAAAGTATCGATAGACGGTCTGTCGTGTCACGCCGAGGACACGCGCCACGTCGGCGATCCGCATCGCCGAGCCGCGTTCGTCGATGATCTTGTCGGCGGCGTCCAAGATGCGCTCGATGGCCTCCTCGTCGGAGGCGGGCGTGTTCCCTGCCCAGCCGTGACTACGCATGCTCAGCGAACGTCGTCACCACAGCTGGATCATAGCGTCTGCCAGAACGCAATCCCGCTGACGCGTGGATCCCGCGTGCCGTCGTCGATCGGTCCGGCGACCTGTCACTACCGAGTCACCGAGCCCAATGTGCTTGGGCTACCGGCGCTTCGAGTCACGCATGCGCCCAGAATGAGGTGGACCGCCTCCTCAAGCTGTCCCGCGATCTCCTGGTAGCTGACGAACCGCGCGGTCATCAGCGCACCGGAGAACATCATCTGAAGGGTTGACTTCACCGCCCGCGGCCAACCGGGACCTAGCGCAGCGCCGATCCGCCTGGACACCTCATCGCCGATCTGTTCCCGGAGTGGCTTGACCGCCGGATCGTCAGCCATCAGGGCTGCGCCGCAGGCGGTGTTCAGCTCGGGTTCGTCGGCGACCACGACGGCCATATCCCGCAACGTCGCGCTGACCCGGGTCTCGGTCGACTCGTTGACATTGGTGTGCAGCGGCAGGTCGCGCAGAAAACGCAGGTAGACCGCCGCTACCAGCGCGCTTTTCGACGGAAAGTAGGTATACGCGCTGGCCGGCGAGACTCCGGCGCGGGTCGCGACCGCCCGCATTGTCAGGTTCGCGTAGGACGACTCGCGCAGTTCCTCCAGCCCGGCATCGAGCACTTTGCGGATCGTCTGCCCCGGCCGGCGATCCGACCGGCGTGCCGCGCCGGTGCCGCCGACGGCGCCGGCGAGACCGGCGGGTGGGGCCGGAGTGGCCGAATCTCTAGACACCGATCCAGTGTAGGAAACGGGTGCGGTCCAGGCCGGTCGTTGGACATCGGTGATCGTGCCCGTGTCGCTCGAGTACGGTGGCGCTGTGGTCGAGGGGGACCGGCGCCGCTGGGACGAGCGGTATGCGAACCGAGAACCGCCCAGCGTCGGTGTTGTTGAGCCTCCCGATGTCTTCGCGGACTACGCGGAGGTATTCCCAACCAGGGGGCGGGCCCTGGATCTGGCGTGCGGACAGGGCCGCGGCGCCGTGTGGCTGGCCCTGCGGGGGATGGATGTTGTGGGTGTGGACATCTCGCCGGTGGCCATCAGTCACGCGCGGGATCTGGCCCAGCGAAGCGGGGTCGGCGACCGTTGCCGCTTTGACGTCGTCGACCTCGACAATGGTCTGCCGGCCGGTCCGCCCGTCGACGCCATCCTCTGTCACAAGTTCCGGGACCGCCGCCTCGATCGAGCGATCATGGGGCGCCTGGCGCCGGCCGGACTGCTGGCCATCGCCGTGCTCAGCGAAGTCGGTTCTGCCCCAGGGCCTTTCCGCGCGGTGGCCGGCGAGCTGCCGGCGGCGTTCGCCGGACTGAACGTGGTTGCCGCCGGCGAAGGGCAGGGTTATGCCTGGCTGCTGGCGCGGGTTTGACAACCCGGCGCGCTACCCAGTACGTCCTTGCGCGCGGCTGGCGCTGCGGCGGTGTTCGCTTCGGCGCGCACCTGTAGAGCTGCGGTGCGCGACGTTCGATTTGGCGCGAGCGGGATCGGTCTTCGCCGATCGGGCGCTGCTCCAACGACGCCGCTGCCCGCCTGCGCTTGATCGATGCGGCTCCTGCGGGCGTGACACGGCGGGAGCGGGCGCCCGATAGGGGGCGACCTCGCCCACCAGCGCTTCCACCACGCCCGACGCGGCAGTCACCTGCTGGGGAGCGACCTTGATGCCCGCCCTACGCAGCAACATCTCGGTGTGTTTGCGTTGATCGGGTAGTACCACGGTGACGACGTCGCCCGTGCTTCCTGCCCGTGCCGTGCGCCCGGAACGATGGAGATAGGACTTGTGCTCACTGGGCGGGTCGATGTGCACGACAAGTTCGACCTCGTCGACGTGAACGCCGCGCGCGGCGATATCAGTTGCCACCAACACCTGAGCGTCACCCGCCGCGAACATCGCGAGGTTGCGGTCGCGTGCGGGCTGAGACAGGTTCCCGTGCAAGTCGACGGAAGGAACTCCCGACGCGTTGAGCTGCTTGGCCAGCTGGCGCGCCTGATGTTTGGTGCGCAGGAACAGAATCCGGCGTCCCGTGCCGGAAGCGAGCCGGTGCACCAATTCCTTCTTGGCTTCCGCACTGGCGACGTGGAACACGTGATGGGTCATCTCGGAGACCGGCGAATTGGCCTCGTCGACGGAGTGCAGCACCTCGTCGCGCAGAAACCGCTTGACGAGCTTGTCGACGCCGTTGTCCAGGGTCGCCGAGAACAGCAGCCGCTGTCCACCGGCGGGCGTGGCAGCCAGGATCCGGGTGACGCCGGGCAGAAAGCCGAGGTCGGCCATGTGATCGGCTTCGTCGATCACGGTGATCTCGACCGCGTCCAGGCTGATCAACCGCTGCTTCATCAGGTCCTCGAGCCGACCAGGGCAAGCCACGACGATGTCGACGCCGGATTTGAGGGCCGCCACCTGACGGGTCTGCGATACGCCGCCGAAGATTGTGGTGATCCGCATGTCGTAGGCGGCCGCCAACGGCTCGAGCGAAACGCTGATCTGGGTCGCCAGCTCGCGGGTGGGCGCGAGCACCAAACCCGACGGTCGCGACGGGCGCCGATTTCGTTCGGAGAGCCGGCTGATCAGTGGAATCGCGAAGGCAAGTGTCTTTCCGCTGCCTGTCTTCGCGCGGCCGAGTACGTCTCGGCCGGCGAGCGCATCGGGAAGCGTCTCAACCTGAATCGGAAATGGATATGTGGCGCCGCGCTCAGCGAGCGCCCTGACAATGGGTCTGGGCACGCCCAGATCGGCAAAGGTTTTGTCAGTAGTCACTTTTCGGTGCCTTTCAGGCATCGGTCGTGCCGGGCCGGCGACGAAATCGTCGGGCGGTCATCAGCACAAGGTGGCGAGATTGCCGGAGGGCAAAATCGATCGCCGCGAGACAAGCTAGTGCGGGATGCACGGATCATCTTGAACGTGGTGGCTAAGCCCGAACTTCGGGGCGGCACCAGTGGGATGAAAAGCGTTCCACGACGTGGTTGACATCTAGCTTTGAGGCCAACGTTGCTGTCAGCATAGCGCACCCGCTGTCGAACAACGAAAAAGCGGATGTGATGTTTGTCGCGTGAAGCCTGGTCAGGTTTCCAGCCGGGCGCGCACCGTCGCCAGTCGTTCCTCCAGCTCCGCCTCGTCGATGACGCCACGCGCCACGAGCGAGTGCGCCAGTGCGACCAGCCGGTTCTCCGGGTAGGGCAGGTCGGAGTACACGGTCGCCGACAGCGCGTCCTCTTCGTTACGCCGATCGACAAAGTTGAGGATGCTTGGGCCACAAGCGCTTTGATAGAGTGCGTCGCAAATCCCGTCGAGGCTCGTGTTCCACGGCGGCACGGGGTTGTCGACCCCGTACTCGGCCGCCATGCGGCCCCAGACCTGATTGCGTTCAACGATTTTCGCCAACGGCGCAATCGCGGAGCCCCGGGTCGGTCGCAGACCTTCTGAAGTGCTCATCTCTTGGCTCGCCGCAGACCGTTCCCGGGGTGAACGGCCGGGCGGGTCTCGGTAACCATATTCGTTGTCACGCCGGCCTTGGGTAGCGCGACACCGATCAGGCAGTCACGGGTGAGGATTTCGACCAGCTGATCCTCGGTCCAACCCTCAGTCCCTTCGGGGCGCACGGGCATCACCATGAACCGATGCTTCTGGTTGGAATCCTCCACCCGGATCTCGACTTCCTCGGGCAGGTACAGCCCGAACTCCGCGAGCACCTGGCGCGGCCAGCGCACGATGCGGCGCCGATAGTTGGGCGTGCGATACCACTCGGGAGAATTGCCGAGGATCGGACGCGGATAGCAGGAGCACAGCGTGCAGACGATGACGTGGTGCAGGGTGGGCGTGTCTTCGAGGACGTGAAAAGCCGTGAAGTCGCTCGGCGTCCCGAAACCCGTCGGCTCAAGCCAGTCGACCCCGACTTCTTTACTGGCGGCCAGCGGATCCGACAGGACCAGCTTCTTGTATTCGGGATCAAGCCAGGCCCGGGCGACCAGGTGGGCGCCGGGGAGCGGGCCGATGTGTTCGGCGAACTCGGTGTAGCGGCGGTGATCCTCCGCGGTGAAAATCCCTTTCTCGATACACAATTCGCGAAGGGCAATCTCGAGGACTTCGAAATCGGTGATCTCATCCACCATGGGCGCGGCGGTGCGATCGTGATCACGATCGTGATGCGGCATGTTGAGGTCCTTTCGGAAGGTCGGTGAACGAAAGTTCGGCGCGCGCTAGCCGCCCGCTTCGAGCCATCGCTCCGGAATCTCGGTCTGCAGCGTGTCGTCGCCGAGCCCGGTGTAGCCGTGCCACAACTCGGCGAGGTTGAACCGAACGATGTAGAACCATTCGGGTTTTAGGTCAGCCCCCTCCCAGGACTCGTCCTCGGCCGCGGGGCTTTCGTAGGTGACCTTCGCGATTTCACCCGTCGCGCCTCGTACGTACTCCTGGGTGCGGGTATAGAACAGCACGGGAAGATCCCGCACCACGACCTTGTCGCCGACCTTGAACTTCGGGTCACCGGCATGTCCGGCATACACCTGCGGGTCGCCTTTGCCGACCGCGTGCGTGTGGTGCCGGTTGCGCGTGACGTTGGCGGGGTCACCTTCGGACTTGGGCTTGGCCTCCGGGAGTTTTCCATGCAGGCCGTCCGCATAGCGGGCCTTGACCTCGGCCATGCGTTCGGCCAACTCGCTCAGGCCGATGTGATGCTTCTCGACAAGGATGCGGGCGACGGCCAGCAGCCATCGCGCGTAGTAAGGCAGTCCCAGGTAGATCGCGCGGCCAACGTCGACGTTGCCGATCCGGCGCCGCTCCTCGGAGAGCCAGATTCCACGCCAGCCGAGAACCTCGCACATGATGTAGGTGTTCTCTTCCCACTCCTCGTACTGCTTGTTCTCGTATTCGAGCGGGGCATCCGGCTCGCCGCCGACGTCGTGCGAAGTCTTGATGTAGGCGGCGAATCGTTCGTGGTCGATGAGATCGGGCGTGGGCGCGTCCGGAAGTTCCGGGTAGGCGGACTTGAGACGGGCCACCAGGTCGAGATGGGTTATCCGCTCCAACGGGGTGGTCATGAGAGCTCCATTCGCTCGCAGGATCTGGGCTCATGCGGAGTCGAGTGCTTCGACTACAGCTCACTCCTCCCGTCAAGATCACGCAACCGTCCAAGCGGTAATGTCCCGAGCATGGAGCGGCGCGTACTCGAAGCGATCATTTATGAACGCGAACCGCCGATCGCGCGGATCATCCTGAATCGGGTCGACAAGGCCAATACCAAGGATTCGGTGCTGGTCACCGAAGTCGATGATTGCCTGCATGAGGCCGACCGCGACAAAGAGATCAAGGTGGTCATCCTCAAGGCCAACGGCAAGGGCTTCTGTGGCGGGCACGTCGCCCGCTGGGGGCCCGATGAGAACCCCTATCCGGATTTCGGGGACACGTTCGAGGACCTCTACAAGGGCACCGCCGACCTTTTCTTGTGGCCAACCCTGTATCTGTGGGAATTCCCCAAGCCGACCATCTCCCAGATCCACGGCTATTGCATGGGCGGCGGGATCTATCTCGGCCTGCTGACCGACTTCTGTGTGGCGTCCGAGGACGCGTATTTCCAGATGCCGCTTGCCCAGAGCCTCGGCGAGCCCGGCGGGCACACCATGATCGAGCCGTGGTTGCTGATGAACTGGCACCGCACCATGGACTGGCTGCTGCTGGCGCCAACCCTGTCGGCCCAACAAGCCCTCGACTGGGGCCTGCTCAACAGGGTGGTGCCGCGCGACGACCTTGAAGCCACGGTCGAGGAGATGGCAAACAAGATCGCGCAGATCCCGCTGACCACGCTGATGGCGGTGAAGAACAACGTCAAGCGGGCCTGGGAGTTGATGGGGATGCGGGTCCACCTTCAGGTCAGCCACATCCTGACCAACATGGTCGGCGCCGCCTCCGATGTTCAGGCGCGGCGGGCCGAGCTCATGCAGTCGGGCATGAAGCCACGCGAATTCGTCGACCGCGACGAGGCTGCGGGCCCGGCCGGCTCTTAGCGCTCGGCGGGGCTAGCGGCGCCTCTCCCCGGCGATCCTTCGGCCGGCGGCGTGCCGCGCGGCGACGTAGCCGAACACCATCGAGCTGGCGATGCTCGCGCCGGCGCCCGGGTAGGTTCGGCCCATCACCGTCGCGGTGGTATTGCCGGTGGCGTACAAGCCGTCGATCACCAGATCCTGCTCGTCGAGAACCTGGGCGTGCTCGTTGGTGATCACGCCCCCGCATGTCCCGACATCCGCCGGGAGAACCCTCGTCGCGTAGTAGGGCGCACGGTCGAGCGGACCGACGGCGGCGTTCGGTCGATACCCCGGGTCACCGAGGCAGTCGTTGTAGGCCGACTGACCGCGCCCGAAGTCGGGGTCCAGGCCCTTGGCGGCAAACCGGTTGAACCGCTGGATCGTTCGCGCCAACTCGTCGGCCGGAAGATCGATCTGTCGGGCGAGGTCGCCGATGCTGTCGCCTCGTTTGACGGCACCACTGTCGATCAGCTCGGGCGGCAGATGTTGGTTGCGTTTCAACGGATTGGCGCTGGTGACGTACCTGCGCACGTATCCGTCGTCGAAGATCATCCAGCAGGGCACCGCCTTGTTGGCGTACATCGCCTTGCCGACCTCGACGTAGGAGTTCGACTCGTTGCAGAATCGCCGGGCGGTCGAGTCGACGTAGATGGCCCCGGGCCGCTGCCGTCCCGAGCCGAGCGACGCCGCGGCGGCGCCACCGTTGGCGATGAAAACCGAAGGCAGCCACCATGCTTCGTCCAGCAAATCGGTTTTCGCGCCCAGCCGCATCGCCGTCTGCAGCACTTCGCCGGTATCGCCGGCGTTGGCGATGGACCACTTCGCCTCGTTGGGTTGAGCGCCGCTGTAGCGGCGACGCATCTCGGCGTTGTGTCCGAAGCCGCCGGCGGCCAGCAGGACTCCCTTACGTGCCTCGACGTTCAGCGGGGTGCCGGCGCGGTTGATCCGCGCGCCGACGACCCGGCCATCCTCGACGATGAGATCGTCCATCGCGGCGTTCGTCCACAGCGGGGGCTGACCATCGCTGAGGTCGATCAGCGCCTTGAGCATCTGAGCGATCAGTGAGGCGCCGTTGGTGAGGATCTGACGCCGCCGGATCCGCGCCGCCGCGGTGCGCAGGAACACCTTCGTCGCCACCGCGAATGCGCGCGGCGAACGGTTGAAATACTGGACGGAGCGCAGCTCGTTGGTCAGCACCGCGTACCCGTAGTTCTTGGCAAGCGGCGGCTGCACCTTGTCACTCCAGCTTCCCAGCTCCCCGGCATCGAAGGGGATTCCCTCAACGGCACGACCGGACTCGTTGCCGCCCTTGTGATTTGGGTAGTAATCGCTCCAACCGGCGCAGCGGATCAGCCGAACACCTTTGCGGATAAGGAAATTGATCATTTCGTAGCCGGCGGTGAGGAACATCTCGCGGCGCTCCGGCGAGGAGGGCGCGCCGATGTCGCCGACCACGTCGGCCAGGTAGGCCAGGCCGTCCTCGTGCGAGTCGGCGATGCCGTCGGCACGCATCAACGGGTTGTTCGGCAGCCAGACGATGCCGCCCGAGAGCCCCGTCGACCCGCCGACGAGGGCCTGCTTCTCGACGATGAGCGGCTCCAGCCCGCAGTCGAGCGCGGCCAGCCCCGCCACCATGCCGCCTCCGCCGCTGCCCGCGATGAGCAGGTCGACGGAGTAGTCCCATTCGGTGGTCATCGTGCCCCCGAGGTGAATCCCAGGTCGGCGATCGGCACGTCAATCGTGGTGTTGGTCTTCTGGATAGCCGGTATCAACGTGTCGTAGGGCAGGCCGGCGAGGAAGCCGTCGACGACGCGCTCGAAGTTCGAGATGAGCCCCTCGATCTGGTCGGACAATCGCATGTACTCAAACCCGCGCGCGTGCAGCCCTTTCTGCTGTCGCGGCAGGTTGGAGAAATCCTGGGCGGGGATCGGCGGCCACCGTGGGTCGTCGGGCGCCATCGGCTCCGGCGGTGTGGGCCTGCCCTCGGAGAGATCGCCGGGATAACGGGTGAGGGACCAGATCTCGAACAGCGTCTCCTCGGGGCCCAGTGGGCGGATCCGGTACGACGAGGCGCTGCTGTAGGTGGGCAGGATGAAGTGGTGCGGGAAGCAGAACCCGATCGCGTCGGTGATCCCCCGGCGGACCAGGTCGTTGAGATCGGGGATGTCGCTGCCCCGGGCCCGATGCCAGCCGACGACCGCGTCGTTGAGGGCGCTGCGCCAGGCGGCCATCGCCGCCGCGGGGTCGGACGGCAGCTCGATGTTCTGCAGGCCCTCGGCGATGCGGATGTCGTTCTCGTGGGTCATGCCGCCCATGCCGTCGCCGAGGGTGCGCATGAAGTACAGGCTGTTCGAGATGATGGGGTGCACCTGGGTCGGGCCGGCGGTTCGCGCGGAGGGCAGCAGCTGGGGATGGGTTTGCGGCACGTGGTAGCCCTCCATGAAGGCCGCCGTCGCCAGCTTCCAGTTGACCGGCAGCCGACACGACTGCCACCACTCGACGCGCAGCGATTCGGCGTGCCAGGCATCGTATATCGACGCGAACGGCTCGAGGCAGTCGCGCAGGGCGGGCGCGGCGTCGTCGAGGTTGATCCACGCGCACCCGCCCCAGAGCTCACACCTGACCGAGACGAGTTGAAGATCGTCGGGGCCCAGGTTTTCCTCGGCGAACATCTCGGGGCGCGCCACAAACGTGTTGTGTCCGTCGATGCCCCAGCACCACCCGTGGAACGGGCAGACGAACGTGCGCCGGGATCCGTTGCCTTCCACCAGTTTTACGCCGCGGTGGCGGCACGCATTGTGGTAGGCCCGCACGTTGTCGGTGTCGACTCGCACCACGATGATCGACTGGTCGAGGATCTCGTACTCCACGAAGTCACCCGGCTTGGGGATCTCCTCGAGGCGGCACGCCAGCTGCCACACCCGCGGCCAGAACATCTCCGCCTCCAGCGCGTAGAAATCCGGGTCGTAATACCGCTGCTTGGGAATCCGATCGGCGGCCTGGACCGCCCACGGCACCGGCAGCGGTGTCCACTTCGCCCCTGCCTTGTGCGAGGTTCGCACTCCGCCAGTCTCTACAGCCATCTCGCCATCCCTTTGTCAGCTCACACGATCCGTGATGCCCGTCCCCGCCAGTAACGTTCGCGTATGCGCCTCTTGTAGAGCTTTCCGTTGGGGTCCCGGGGCAACTCCGGATCGAATTCGACTGTGCGCGGGCACTTATAGCCGGCCAGGTGCGCCCGGCAGTATTCGAGGAGCTCGGTTTCGAGCTCGGGCCCGGGCACGACGCCGTCGACCGGTTGCACGACGGCCTTGACCTCCTCGCCGAATTCGTCGTTGGGTACCCCGAACACCGCCGCGTCGACGAGCTTGGGATGCATGACCAGTAGGTTCTCCGCCTCCTGGGGGTAGATGTTCACCCCACCCGAGACGATCATGAACGTCGACCGGTCGGTGAGGTACAGGTATCCGTCCTCGTCGACGTAGCCCATGTCCCCCAGCGAGCGCCACCCGCGTTCGTTGTACACCGACGCGGTCTTGACGGGATCCTTGAAGTACTCGAAGTCAGGTCCACCTTCGAAGTAAAGCTCTCCGGGCTGCCCGATGGGAAGCTCCTGTCCGTCGTCTGAAACCACGTGCACGAGGGACATCGGTATACCCACCGAACCGGGATGGGCGAGCCACTCCTGGGGGCCGATCGTGGTCCCCGCGAATCCCTCCGTGCCCCCGTAATATTCGTGAATGATAGGCCCGAACCACTCCATCATCCGGTGCTTGACATCCACCGGACAGGGGGCGGCCGCATGAATCACATACCGCAAGCTCGAGACGTCATATTTGTCCCGGACCGCTTTGGGCAGCTTGAGCATTCGGACGAACATCGTCGGCACGAACTGGGCGTGGGTGACGCGGTGGGTCTCGATCAGCCGCAGGACCGTCTCGGCGTCGAACTTGCGCATGATGATCGACGCGGCGCCCACCCGGTTGACCGCCATGGTGTAGTTCACCCCGGCGGCGTGGTACAGCGGTGCGGGGGAGAGGTACACGCTGGACCCGTCCATCCCGTAGCGGTGGGTCAACGCCATCTCCAGGACCGCCTGAGCCCATGAGCCGTTGTCGGTTGGCAGCGTGCGGCGAACGGCTTTGGGCCGCCCGGTGGTGCCCGACGAGTACAGCATCTCGCTGCCATCGGACGCCGGGAAGTCCTCGCCGGCGCCGGCCAGCGCGTCCTCATACCGCCGCCAGCCGGGCAGCGACCCGCCGACGCAGACCAGGAGATCCAGTTGTGGGTTGTTGTCGCGGAGTTTGCCCGCCAGCCCGGCGAAAGCGGAGTCGACGAACAACGCGCGCGCCTCGCAGTCCTCGACGATGTAGGCGACCTCGTCGAAGGTGAGGTGCGTGTTGACCGGCGTGTAGTAAAGGCCGGAAAGCTGGCAGCCCCAAGTGATTTCGAGAAACTCCGGACGGTTGGGCAGCAGGACGGCGACACCGTCCCCACGCCGAAGACCCGCCTTATGCAGCAGCGCCGCAACACGCCGGCTGCCGGCATGCAGCTCGCCGAACGAGATCGCGCCGCCGGCGAACATCAAGGCCGGCGACTCTGCCGCGGTGATCGCGTGATCGGCGATATTCACGAGCGGACAGGCCTACGTGGCGGTCGCGCCGTCGCTCGATGCGGCCGCGGCCGCCTGGCGTCGGGCTTGCTCGGACGGCAACACCTTGTCCTTGAACACCGTCTGAATCAGTTCCTGCACATCCTTACTGATCGACGCGAGCGCGACGAGGTCGTTGGAGCTCTGCCAGTGCACCCGCATGCCCATCAGCTCCCACGCCCGTTTGAGGTTGGCCTTGGTCGCCAGCAGCGTGGTCATCGGCGCCTGGGCGATATGGCGGGCGATCGCCTCGACGCGATCGTTGAGTTTATCGAGCGGAACCACCTCGTTGACCAGACCAACTTCGAGCGCCTTCTTGGCGTCGATGACCTCGGCGAGGTACAGGTAGTACGCCGCGCGCCGCCAGTTCATGAAGACCCACGGCTCGATCGAGCACTCGCCCGAGGGCATTCCGAATCCCTGCAACGGCGGGTAGGAGAAGTAGGCGTCCTCCGACGCGATGACGATGTCGGTGGTCAGGCCGTAGTGGGTGCCCCCGCCGACGCAGTAGCCGTGCACCTGGGCGATCGTCGGTTTGGCGAACTCCCAGAGGTTCAGGATCGGCTTGACGAACAGGTCGGTCTGCGGCTTCCACGGTGTGCCCATGACCTTTGCGGCCTCGACGAACGACGGGTAGTCGACCGCGTTGTTGCCGATGGCGTGTCCCGAGCAGAAGCCCTTGCCGTTGGCCTTCAGGATCAGGACCTTGATGTCGTAGTCACGGTCGGCGTCCAGCAGCGCGGCGTCGACCTCTTCGGCCAGCTTCTGGTCCTGGGCGTTGGCCTTCTCTGGCCAATTGAGCGTGACTCGTGCGATGGGCCCTTCTTTTTCGTAGATGATTCTCTCGCGGGTCTCGTTCAGATCCATATGTCCTGCCTTTCCTTATGACGTGATGACGCCGATCTCGGCGCCGATGTCGTAGGTGGTGCCGATCTGGCCGGTCCATTGCACGGTGCCCGAGGCCCCCGCTTCGATTTCCTGTTCCGCCTTCTCCGTGGCGATCACGTAAATCGGCGTACCCGCCTCCACATGCTGACCGGCCTGCACGAGAAGGTCGGTGAGCTCGGCCTCCGACACGGCGACCGACACCCGCGGAATGCGAATAATAAAGTCAGCCACGCACTTTGGCCTTCTCGAGCGTGCGCCGCGCGGCCGCGACGATGCGTGCGGGCGACGGGTACAGCTGCGCCTCGAGCGCCGCCGCGGCCGGAGTGGGGACGAACCTGGCGCCCACCCGCTCGACGGGGGCGGCCAGCTCGCCGAAGAGTTCGGATTGCAGGATCGCGGCGATCTCGGCCCCCGGCCCGGCGAATTGCACCGCGTCGTGCGCGATTACGGCCCTTCGGGTACGACGGACGGATTCGACGATCGTCTCGACGTCGAGCGGAACAAGAGTGCGCAGATCGACGACCTCGGCGCTCACGCCTTGTTCGGCCAGTGTGGCCGCCGCCGAGAGCGCGTCAAACACGCTGCGTCCGTAGCTGATCAAGCTCACGTCGGTGCCGGGCCGCTTGATGTCGGCCTGGCCCAGGGGAATCGAGAATCCGGGTTCGACGGGCACGGGTCCCTTTTTGCTTTGCAGCCGGATCGTCTCGATGAACAGGCAGGGGTCCTCGTCGAAGATCGCGGCCGTCAGTAGCCCCTTGCCGTCGCGCGGGGTCGACGGCACGATCACCTTCATACCCGGGATGTGCATGAACCACGCCTCCAGGCTCTGCGAGTGCGTGGCACCGGTGGCCAGCCCGGCATACACCTGGGTACGGATGGTGATCGGGGCCGTGGTCCGCCCGGCGGTCATGAACCTCAGCTTGGCGGCGTTGTTGATCAGCTGGTCGGCGGCGATGCCGATGAAGTCCATGATCATGATCTCGGCCACCGGCAGCAGCCCGTCGATCGCGGCGCCGATGGCCGCGCCGACGATCGCGGCTTCGGAGATCGGTGTGTCCAGCACCCGGTCGTGGCCGTATTTCGTCGACAACCCCGCTGTCGGGCCGGACGCGCCGGGATCGGCGATGTCCTCACCGAGCAAAAACACCCTGTCGTCGGCCTGCATCGCCTGATCCAGCGCGAGGTTCAGCGCCTCGCGCATCGTCATCTCTTTCTCGGCTTGCTCCATCAGCGGCGTCCTCAGACCGGGAACTTGATCGGGGTTGCGTACACGTCGCGGTCGAGTTCGTCGATCGGCGGGGGATCGGCGTCCAGGACCGTGCTCAACGCCGTTTCCACCGCCGCCAGGGCCTCGTTGTCGATGCGGTCGAGCTCGGCCGCATCGCAGATGCCCGTCTCGGCGAGATGGTTGCGGAACCGCGGCACAGGGTCGGCCTCGATCGCCGCGGCCAGTTGCTCTTTGGGGATGTACGCCATGCGGTCACCGAAGTAGTGGCCGCGGAAGCGAAACGTCACGCATTCGATGAAGGTGGGGCCGGCGCCGTCGCGTGCCCGGTGGAGCGCGTCGTCGAGCACGGCTTTCACCGCCAGCGGGTCGTTGCCGTCGACGCGGACGCCCGGCATGCCGTATCCGGCCGCCCGGTCGGCGACCCGTTCGAGCTTCATCGTGTCCGACGTCGGCGTCATCTCGGCATAGAGATTGTTCTGGCACACGAACACCACCGGCAGATCCCACAGCGCGGCCATGTTCGCGGCCTCGTGGAAGGACCCGGTGTTGGTGGCGCCGTCACCGAAGCTGACCACCGTGACGCGGTCGAGGCCTTTGCGCTTGGCGGCCATCGCCAGCCCGACGGCCACCGGCGGCCCGGCCCCGACGATGCCGGTCGAGAGCATCACGCCCTTGGCGGGGTCGGCGATGTGCATGGTGCCGCCCTTGCCGCGGCTGGCGCCGACGGTGCGCCCCATCATCTCCCCGTAGATCTCCTCGAGCGGGATGCCCTTGCCGATCAGGTCGTGCAGCCCGCGGTAGGTCGTCACCAGTTGGTCGTCGGGTCGCAGCGCTACCCCCATCGCGGCGGCGATCGCCTCCTGACCGCGCGACGGCCAATACACACACATGAACTCGCCGGTGCCGATGCCCTTCGACAGTCGATCGTCGGCCGCCTTCATCAGGACCATCAACGCGTAGAGGCAACGCTCCACGTCCGGGGGCTGGCCGTCGCTCATCGACTCGCCCCAGGTTCCTTGCAGGACAGTGTGATTGGGACCACCGCCGTCACCCACCCGACCAGGGCTTGACTTTGAGGAAACCGCCTCCGTCCACGCGCAGCTGCTGACCGGTGATGTATCGCGCCGCGTCCGACGCGAGAAACACGACGGCCTCGCTGATGTCCTCCGGTTCCACATAGGGGATCGGCATCGCCTGGACGACCGGGAAAACCGGTTCGGCATCCTCGCGGCGCGGGTTCTGCAAGTCCGGCCGGAACGCCCGGTACATCGGGGCGCTGTGCAACATGTCGGTGTTGACGTTGGTCGGGTGCACCGCGTTCATCCGGATGGAGAACCGAGCCAGCGCCAAGGCGAAGTCGTTGACGTAGTGCGCGGCAGCGAGTTTCGCGAACGCGTAGCCGGCACCACCGGGACCGCCGTCGATGCCGGTGGTGTTCATCGACGACATGAACGCCGCGTTGGACCCGATCACGACGATGGACGCGCCGGCTTTGAGGTGTTTGAGGCTGGAATGTACGAGGTTGAGCACGCCGATAAGGTCCACGTCTACGGCGTCGGCGAACGCTTGGGGCGGTAGCCCCGCGGTGAGCGGGCAGATGCCGGCGTTGGCGACGACGATGTCGAGATGGCCGAACTCGGCCACGCCCTGATCGATCGCGGCGGCCAGGGCCACCCGGTCGCGAACGTCGGCAATCGCGGTGAACGCGCGCTGGCCCTCCTTTTCAACCAGTCGCGCCGTCTCGTCGAGATCCTCCGGCCGCGCCAGCGGGTACTCGTTGGTTTCGATATCCGCGCACAGATCCACCGCGATGATGTCGGCGCCCTCCGCGGCCAGCATCCGCGCATGCGAACGTCCCTGACCGCGGGCGGCCCCGCTGATCACGGCCACCTTGCCCGTTACCCTGCCCATCGCCCGTCCTTTGTCGGTGTGTCCACATCAACGACTCTCATTGGGGCCCAAGGTCTTTCGCGACCACTGTGACCTGCGCGCCGGGTCGGTGGCATCCGCTGAGGGTTGTCAGAGACCACGCGTTCACCGCATCGGGGATCGGGATCGGACCAACGGTCGGCTCCATCGCATCTCTTCCACGAAAACTCCGCGTGGCTGCAGCCGGGCTATCGATATCCCTTAGAGTAGCTAGAATATCTAAAATAGCAAGAAATGGTTGCGACCTAGGGGGTTGCGATGTCTGGCGTGCGCGAGGGTGTCCTCCAAGGTGTCCGGGTTGTCGAGTTGGCGTCGTGGACCTACGTCCCGTCGGCCGGTGCCGCGCTGTCGGACTGGGGCGCCGACGTCATCAAGGTGGAAGGCGTCGCCTCGGGTGATCCCGGACGCGCGCTGGTGGTCGGCGGTTTCACCCGCGAGGCGGCCCGCCCGGACGCCGACTTCATCCTCGAGTTGGGCAACCGCGGCAAGCGCAGCATCGCCATCGATATCAAATCCGAGACCGGTCGCGAGTTGTTCGGCCGGCTGTTGGCCAGTGCGGATGTGTTCCTGACCAATTGGCTGCCCGGCGCCCTGGAGCGGGCACGGCTGACCGTCGACGACATCCGGACGTTCAATCCCAAGATCATCATCGCCCGCGGCACCGGGCTGGGGGTCCGTGGCCCGGACCGGGATCGCGGCGGGTTCGACGCGGCCACGTACCTGGCGCGCGGCGGCGTCGCGTACACGCTCACGCCGTTCGGCACCGACACGCCCGCCGTGCAGGGCCCCGGATTCGGTGACCTGCAGGGCGGGGCGACGCTCGCGGGCGGCGTGTGCGCCGCCCTGTTCCACCGGGAACGCACCGGTGAGCCCGTGATCGTCGACTCCTCGCTGCTGGCCCAGGCGATGTGGTCCATCGCGCCGTCGATTTCGGCGGCCGATTTCTTCGACATCGACGGCATTCCAGGCGCCCCGCCCGGTTTGTCCATCAATCCACTTGTGAACAGGTACAAGACCAAAGACGGCAGGTGGATTCAGCTGGTCTTCTTGCAGCCCGACAAATTCTGGGTCGGCTTCTGCGAACGCATGGGCCTGGCGGAGTTGGCCACCGACGATCGGTTCGTGCCGTCGAGCAACCTGATCGCCAACGCGGCCGCGGCGACCGAGATCTTCGCAAATGCGTTCGCCGGCCACGACCTCGCGCACTGGCGGAAGGTCCTTGAAGACGAACCCGGCGTGTGGGGCGCCCTGGCCACGCCGCGGGAGACCCTCAACGACCCCCAAGTCGAACCCAATGGGTACGTGCTGACAAACGTCGACGACCAGGGCGAAAAATACCGGATCGTCGCCGCGCCCGTCCAATTCAACGAAACGCCGCCGGCTCCCGCGCGCGCTCCCGAACATGGCCAGCACACCGAGGAAATTCTGCTCGAACTCGACGTCGACTGGGACGACATCGCCCGGGCCAAGGACCGTAAAGCCATCCTCTGAGACCGGCCGCAGTGCCGGGTCTCGTTTCGACAAATCGCCGTCGTCCCCAATCGATATGCGCCGGTTGGGTGGTCATTGGTAGGTCCCGAAACGGTCACGGGTGCATATCGATATCGGCGGCGGTCTGGCACAACCGGGCGGACCCACAAATCATGGCACAGGGCGCCTTTGAGGATTGCTGCCGCGACGACGCGTAGCGCACGGATCCTTGGTCGGCTACGGGGGTAGCGGATTTCGTTAGGGCGCAACAGGAGGTAATCGCAGCATGATGGCGACCTGGGCTCCAGCCCAGACTTCATGTGGCCCGAACTCTGCCCGCATCTTGGACACCGCGCGCGGCATTCTCATTGGCCTTCGCCGGTGTCGATCGGACATGGCTCTCGATGAATTGCACAGCGCGGCACAACGTCACAGGGTGCCGGTGTTTGCGATGGCATGGGCGCTGGTCCACCTGGCTGGGGATGGCCATAAGACACCGAGTTTCATGGACGCGCAGGACGCCGCCCGCCACGAATGGGGTCAGCTTTTTAAGTCCACTGCGGTGCCCTGTTGAGCGGGGCCGAAGACGTTGGGGCGGCCGAGCTCCCGAGGGGTAGCGCGGCCGTCGCCAACTCCCACGAACGCGCCGTCAGCGAAAAGCCTTCGGAATGTGAGGTTTTCCCGCTCCCATTGCATTGGCCCGCGCGCTCGAGGGGCGTCAGGCGTCTTCGTAGAAGTGCGACAATGCAATTCGATACCGACACCGGTCATGCCGTGAATTTGGTGCGCTGACGAAGCGGGCCGGCCTATCCGGTGGGTGCACCTCCGCGCCTGCCGACGGGCGCCCACAGGTCGACGGGCACTACTTCCTGCGCGCGGCCCTCGGGTCCCAAGAGCCGTCCCCAGGATTTGACGGAGCGCAGTACCAAGCGGGTGTCGAGGACCGTCACGCCGGGGTGTTCGTCCAACAGTCGATGAATCACCGCGTCCAGTGCAGAAGCCTGGTGCAGTTGCATCGTCACGAAGACGTTGGCCGCTCCGCCGACGGTCGCGACGCAGAACCGGGTTTCGGGGTAGTGGACGAGTGCGCGCCCCACCGCGGCGACTTGCGGCCATGCGACCCGCAGCTTGATCGCCACGCCCGAGTGCCAGCCGGCTTCCACGCGTGCGAAATCGGTGCGGAACGCCAGCAGTCCCGAGCGGGTCAACAAGCCCACCCGGCGACGCACCACGGGCTCCGACCGGCCGAGCGCGGTGGCCAAGTCCCGGAAGCTAAGTCGACCGTCGCGTTGCAGCGCGAGGAACAATTCGCGGTCAAACTGGTCGAACTGATGCACCGGACCGGTTGCGACGGGTTCGGGTGTCACCGTGCGTACTTGGTTTGAGCTCAGACCGCCCAGCCGCCAGCGGGTACCGCTGAACAACTGGGTGATCAACGCGGACTTGACCCGTTGCAGTCCGGGAACGGCGGGAAGTGCGTCCACGATCAATTCCGACAGCAGGGGCTGGTCGGCGGCCGCCAGCAGGGCATAGAGATTGGTTGGGCCCGTGGTGAGGTTCACGCTGAAGACTTGCGGGCACGCGGCGAGTTCGGTGGCGACCGACTGCGCGGCGCCGGGTTGACACTCGGCCTCGAACAGCGCTGCCCGCACCGGCAACTGGGGTCCGACCGCCGAGGACACCCACGCCCGTCCGGTCGATACCAGGCGGCGCCACCGGCGCGCCGCGGTCACGGCCGACACCTCCAGCGTCTTGCCGAGTTCCTCAAAGCTCACTTGCGGATTGATGTGAAGCGCATCCAATATCGCAACGTCCAGCTCGTCTACGCCGTCGCCCACGGGGACAATTGTCGCTCCTCGGCGGCGGTTTCCGCAGGTTGTCGTGCCTGCGCGTCACCGGACCGCCGAAAACTAGTGGCCGCGAGGCGCGTACATGATGACGGCCACGCCGAGCAGGCACACCAGGGCGCCGATGACGTCCCACCGGTCGGGTCGAAATCCATCCAGTGCCATGCCCCAGGCGAGCGACCCGGCGACGAACACGCCGCCGTATGCGGCCAGGATCCGGCCGAAGTGGGCGTCCGGCTGCAGTGTGGCGACGAACCCATAGAGACCGAGCGCGATGACTCCCAGCCCCGCCCACAGCCAACCCCGTTGCTCGCGAACGCCCTGCCATACCAGCCAGGCGCCCCCGATTTCGGCGACCGCGGCGAGCGCGAACAGCAGTAGTGAACGCACGACCATGGTTGTGGAGCCTACGAGACCCGGCGGGCGTTGGGTCCGCTTCACCTCGACGCGGTCGTGGGCCTGCCGAGGCTGGTCCACTCGGGACGGCTGGAACCGCGAGGGACCAGGATTGGGTCCGGCCAGCGCGCCGGAGTGTGGCTGAAGGTGACGGGCGGGGCCAGCATGCGGACGTGACCCATCGGGCTGTCGGCTTCATAAGCCTCCGGCTCGCCGAGGATGCGCTCGTCGTCGCGGCCGGCGTCGGAGGGGTCGACCAGGCCGAGGGTCTGGTACCACATGGCATTGCGGGTGAGATTGACGGTGACGTGCCAGCTGCCGCCCTCGGTCTGTTGTTTGAGGAGTCCGGCCGCCGCGCCCAGGGCGCCCATGTAGCCGGTGATGAAATCGTTGATCAGCCCGGTGGGCGGCAGCTTGGGGTCGTCGGCTCCACCTTCGATCACCATGAGCCCGGAGGCCGCCGAGCCGTTCATGTCGAAACCGCCTCGGTGCGCCCACGGCCCGGAGGATCCGTAACAGGTGACCGAGACATGCACCAATCCCGGATGCGTGCGGGCGAGTTCGTGTGGGTCGATGCCGAGTTTCTCCAGTTTGAGGTCGCGGTGGTTGTTCACTACGACATGGGCGTGCCGCAACAGCCGGCCGACATTGGCCTTGCCGGTGTTCTTGGTCAAATCCAGCCAGGCGCTGCGTGATCCGATGTTGGCTTCGAAATAGACCCAGTCGTGCTCGAAATCGTTGGGCCGGGTCGCGCCCAACACGTCGGCGCCCTGCTCGGCCAGCACACGTCCCACGGTGGGTCCGGCCACGGCATGGGTGAACGACAACACCCGCACCCCGCCCAAGGGCCGGTCGGATGGGCCCAGCTCGCGCGGAGGTGCGTCGCCGATACGGGTCAACCCGATGACGGGCTGGCTAGCCAGGAGAGCCCCGTGCGGATGGGCCAGCCACTCCTCGGGGCTGCGGGCCACGCATGCCGGCAACCCAGCAGCGTTGGCGGCGCTTTCCAGCTCGAAGGCTTCCCAGCCGGCGAACGCCTCGGCCACTTTGCCGAAATCGGGTGGCACATCGAGGAACCGGCACCATTTCGCCGCCTGATGCGGATACACGGCCGAGGCCATCACGGTACGGCCATCGCGGGTGCGGTAGGGAATCAGGGCGAAAGGGTTGTCCAATACCAGTGTAATGGAGGGAAATTCGCCGGCGAGGGTCGGTTCCCACGCGTAGCTGGGGTTGATGTGATGGACGGCCTGACGCAAATCCAGGCGCAGATCCTGGCCTGGGCCGCCACGCCGGCGGTGCATGGCAGCCGCCGCCACGGCGTTGCCCATCATCGGGATACCGATCGCGGCACCGAGCCGGTGACGGGCCGGGATGATCGGATCCTGGCCGGCGAAGGTGACCCGCCCTCCGGCATCGGCAACCGACAACCCGAGGTTGGCGAGCAAATCATCGAGCGCTGCAGTCGCATCGAACGTCGTTTCTGGCAGCAACGACACGGTCTCGTTCATCCCTCGAGCATGACGAGGGTCTCGACCCAGCATGGGTCGGGGTGCTCGAGCGAGTGTATGTCCCCGCCAGGTTCCTCTATCACGTTCTGCAAATGACCGGTCTCTACGTCGGTCAGCTCGCGCCGACCTCCTACATCACCAACGCCGCGTTCTTCCAGGCCGCAGACGAGTTGCGCGCGTTGCAGTGGATCGCCTACCGGGCCAAGTCATTGTCGTTGTCTCACGGCCCTCAGTTGGCCAATTCCGAAGCAACACGGCGGGTTTGGGAGCTCGATGAGGCCTGGCAACCGGCCCGGGAAGCCCTTGAGCGGCTGCTGCTCGCCTACGACTGGGGCGAGGCGTTCACCGCGCTGAACCTGGTCATCAAGCCGGCCCTGGACGCATTGTTCAAGGAGGCCCTTGCCGGACTGGCCGCCGCACATGGTGACGGACTGACCGCAGCCCTGCTGCAAGACTCGCGGGTGGACACCACCCGCAGCCAGGCCTGGTCCGCCGAGCTGGCCCGCTACAGCGTCGCGGCCAATCCCGCGAACCGCGAGGTCCTCGCGAATTGGCAAGCCGAATGGCGGCCTTTGGCGGAAGACGCGGTCGCGGGGTTGGCCACCATATTCGCCACCGCGCCGCGTCCGACCGAGCCTGCGGCCGTTGAACAGCAGGTGGCGGGCTCCGTCTCGAGGTTCAGTTCGACGGTGCAGCCATAGCGGCGTAATTCAGCGCATTCTCAGCGCGTCCAGACCGGCGAGTCGGCCGCCGCGCGCAACGCTGCGACGATACCCTGCTCCTTCTCGAGAAACCGCGCCGTCGGCGCGGGCACCGAGATCGCGACCATGTTGTCGCCCACGGTTCGGCGCGCGATGGCGGCCGCCGAGATCCCAGGGGTGTGTTCGTCGCGGTCGAAAGCGATGCCGGTGCGCCGTATTTCGGCGATCTCATGGCGGAGCCTGTCGGTGATTTCAGGGGTGAATCGGGAGAGCGCGGCTTGCGCGTCGGCGTCATCGAGAGCCGCGAGGGCGGCTTTTCCGTTGGCGGTCGACTCCATCGGGAACCGAATGCCGACCGCCGAGACCGCACGAAGCCGGTGCGACGACTCGAGCTGGTCGATGAACCACATCCGCTGGCCACGCAGCATCGACAGGTCGACCGTCTCGCCGTCGGTCGCGCGCGCCACCCGCTCGATCGTCGGGCGGAACATCGCCGATATGTGCGCTCCGTCGACCCTCCCGAAACCCAGCAAGCGCTCCCCGAGAGAGAAGCGGCCCTGGGAATCGACGGTTGCCAGACCCACCTCGACCAAGCCGACCAGCAGGCGGCGCGCCGTCGACTTGGCCAGTCCAAGCCGTTCACCGAGGTCGACGAGGCGTAGCCGACCCGGCTCGGCGGCGATCTCGTCGAGCGCGGCGGCGACGCGACGTAAAACCTGGATGCCCTCGTCGCGACGAGTTGGCAAATTATCTCCTGTGGACGGCACCTCTCCACTATAGTGTTCCGCATCGTGGACGTAAAAGGACCGGAATAGGGATCAAAGGGGATCTAGATGAGTGGGCTACCGGCCGATCGGCACTTCTTCCGCGGCGAGGACGCCTACGAAGGCGCCCGCCGCGGAACTGTCTGGCATCAGCGGGTGCCGCAGCGCTACCCCGAGGTGATTGTGCAGGCGGTCGACGAGGACGACATCATCGCCGGTCTTCGATATGCGAAGGCCAACGGCCACAAGGTCAGCATCGTTTCGGGTGGACACAGCTTTGCGGCCAGCCACCTGCGCGACAGCGCCGTGCTGCTCGACCTCAGCCACCTTGATCATGGCACGATCGACGCCGAGAAGAGCCTCGCCGTCGTCGGCCCGGGCAAGGGCGGCAGTGCGCTCATGGCCGACCTCGAGGCGCAGGGCCTGTTCTTCCCCGGCGGCCACTGCAAGGGCGTCTGCGTCGGCGGCTATCTGCTGCAGGGCGGATACGGCTGGAACAGCCGCACCTACGGCCCGGCGTGCGAGAGCGTCGTCGGACTCGATGTCATCACCGCCGACGGCGAAAAGATCCACTGCGACGCGGACAATCACACCGAGCTTTACTGGGCCGCCCGCGGCGCCGGCCCCGGCTTTTTCGGCGTGGTCACGTCGTATCACCTCAAGCTGTATCCGCGCCCGCTCGCCTGTGGCACCAGCGTGTATGTCTATCCGTGGGACGTCGCCGACGAGCTTTACACCTGGGCCCGGGGCATCAGCGCCGAAGTGGACCGCCGCGTCGAAATGCAAGTCCTCGCGACCCGCAGTGTCCCGGAGATGGGCGTCAACGACCCGGCCATCGTCTTCGCGTCGCCGGCGTTCGCCGACTCCGAAGAGGAAGCTGAAAATGCCCTCGCCATATTCGGTACCTGCCCAGTGGTGGATCGCGCGATGGTCAAAGTTCCTTATATGCCAACCGATTTGCCTACCTGGTTTGACGTCGTGATGACCCACTACCAGGGGGACCTCCGCTACACCGCAGACAACATGTGGACATCGGCGTCGGCTAACGACCTGTTGCCGGGCATCCGAACCATCCTCGACACGATGCCGCCGTACCCGTCGCATTTCCTCTGGCTGAACTGGGGGCCGTCCCCAACCCGCCAAGACATGGCCTACAGCCTGGAAGCCGAGATTTATATAGCGCTCTACGGCTCGTGGAAGGAGCCCGGCGACGACGACAAGTACGACGACTGGGCGGGGTCGAACATGGCCGCCATGTCGCACCTGGCCACCGGCATCCAGCTCGCGGACGAAAACCTCGGCCGGCGTCCGGCGAAGTTCGCCACCGACGAGGCCATGGTGCGGCTCGATAAGGCGCGCGCCACCTATGATCCCGATGGTCTGTTCAACAGTTGGATGGGACGGCTCTGATGGCCCGCGACCTTTATCTCGGCTACCGCAACGACGACGCGGACACACCGTTCGGCAAGTTCTTCAAGCCCGAAATGGCTTCTCTTCCAGAGCATGTCGTCGAGGCGCTGCAGCATGGCCCGCAAGGCGGGATGGCGTTGTTGGCGTTTGGCGACGCCGCCGGCGTAGCCGACGAGGGATACCAGCAAACCGAGAACGGCTACGGGGTGCTGGAAGACGGCGGCTATCAAGTGTCCGTCCGCACCGACATGCCGGGAGTCACCCCCGCGATGTGGTCGTGGTGGTTTGGCTGGCACGGTTGCGACACTCGCCGCTACAAGCTGTGGCATCCACGCGCGCACCTCTCCGCCGCCTGGAAGGACGGCAAGGACGTTAAAGACGACGGCCGTCGGGGCTCCCAGCGTTACATCGGCCGTTGGTCGCTTATCAGCGAGTACATCGGCTCCACGATGCTCAACGGCGCCATCCAATTCGTCGCGCCGGCGGAGATGGGCTGTCCCCCCGACGGCGACGATGCGGTGGCGATCTGCGCACGACTGGGCTCCAGTGATGCCCCGGTGGATATCGGATGGTTCATCCACCACATCCGGTCGACGCAAGGCGGGGCCGAGATGCGGTCACGGTTCTGGATGGGCGGACTGCATATTGCCGTCCGCAACGCCCCCGGGGTGGCGTCCCGGGCGGTGCGTCCCCTCGCGTCACCGGTGCTGGGCAACCCGGAGACCAGCGCTCGCAATCTGCTGGTGCACTGCGCCCAGGAGATGAATCACCTGGCGGGCTTCCTACCCGAACTCTACGACGCCTTCGGCGACGAATAGGCATGAAATCATTGGGAGGGCGGTAGTTGTCGTGGCCCTTCGGGTGAACCCAGTTCGCGCGGTCCATCTCGTCGAGGCAACTCGGGCGTGCTAGCGCGCTCCGCCGACTCCAGCGATGGGCCGCCGGCATCGGTGGCGGCAATGCGCCCCACCGACGAGTACTGCTGGTGGTTGCCTATCTGGTCGTAGGCCCGGCCGGCGGGCCGATGGTGGGCCCCGTGTCCGCGGCCTTCCCGCGACGATTCGATCCGGCCGGTGGAAGACGGGGTTTCGGCGGTCGCGGCGTGCCGCGGTAGTCGGTCGCCGGTGTCGGAGCTCTCCGCGTCCAGCGTCACCTTACGGGTGCGCTTGAGCGAAAACGTAATCTCCTCAACCTCTTCGAATACCTGACGCGCGCTGCGCAGCGGCGCGGTGGTGTGGTCGATCACCCGTGCGACGAACGGCGGCACCAACGGGCGAATCCAGCGAGCCGCGGCCTTGGTGGCGTCGGGAATCGATGGGATCAACGGTGTCTCGCGCTCATGGCGCGGTTCGACCTCGCCGCCTGGCTGCACCTCCGCCGGCAAATTTCGGGGACCGTCCGGGCTTTCGATGCCCGGATCGTCTTCGCCGGCCGGTTCCTCTTCAGCAGCCAAGGGTGCGATGGCTCGGCTGGCAGCCTCGGCTTCGGCGGCGATCGGCAGGTACACGTCTTCCTCCTGCGGCTCGTAGGCCCGCTGCGACGACGCGCGCACCGGACCCTCCAGGGCGTCCACGACTCGGCGGCGCTGCTCTTCGCGGTCGATTTCGATCTGCGCCTCGATGGCCAGGCGGGCCTGCGTGAGTTGGTGCTCGGCCCACATGATTTCGGCCTCACGGCGCACCTCGGCCCGTTTGATCGCGATCACCGTATCGGCGTCGAGGTCGGCGCGTTCGCGCTGTGCGCGCGCCGTGGCACGGCGATCGTGGGTTGTCTCGCCACGCCACAGCCGCAAGATCAGCGGCAGCAGGTAAACCAGCACGAAAAACGCGATCGTCGCCAGCCGTAGCATCAGCACCCCGGCGCTGGCCGCTGTGAGGTCGTTCATGGCGACCCAGCGGGCGCCGATGCCCCGACCCGCATCCGCTACCACGCCCTGGCGTGCCTGGGTGAGGGCTCGTTCCTGGTGGGAAATCTGGGCATCCAACTCGGGCGCTTGGCGGTCGCGAGCCGCCAGCGCATTGTCGAGTTCACGCTGCGCGTCGGCGAGAAGCTCGTTGGCCGTTCGTGTTTCGGGGCCGGCACCGGGAACGCCGGTGATCCGGGTCTGCGGGCAACCGGGCGAGGGGTGGTACTCGCAGCGCGCTATGACCAGGGCCTGGTCCTGGTGGACTTGGGCCTGTGCGACGGCGTTCTCGAGGGCACTGCGCGCATCGTTTGTCTGCTGCAGGGATGCCGATGCCTGCGCAACGGCCGGTGCCGCATCGGCACCGCGGAGGGCGCGTTCGTCCAGGCGATGGTCAATCGAGCTGGAAAACACGACGAGCGCGGCGAGTTCGCCGACGACAACACCGACGGCCAGCGCCACGACCGCGCGTCCCGCGATACCGGGCCAGCCATGGTCGGGCCCGCTCGCGATCCCGCGGGTCACCGCGCCGACCAACATGGCGAAGACGAGGGTCAGCGGGACGATCGCAAGCATCGACCAGCGCGTCGACTCGCTGACGGCCAAGCTCGCGACCAGCCAGGCCAGCACGGCTCCGAACACCACGACCGCGCCGGCGACGGCGTGGGTGGACCGCTCGTGGCGTTCACCGAGCTCGCGCCAGTGTCCGCCGCCGAGCCAGGTGAACAGCGCCGCGACCCCAGATCCGGCCGAACGCGGCTCAGCAACTTCGTGGGCGCCCATCAGACTCCACCCCCTCGTCCCCAAGCCTCCCAGGCCATCCGCCGACACACCGAATCCAAGCGCCCGCGTGTGGTGTTGTTCACACAGTGGTATCTCACGCGACACTCCTGCGAAGCGAGCAGATCAGCGGCTGTTCTGGCAGGTGACGTGAGACGGTATAAGCCTATGCAGAACCATGATTATGTCACCTACGAAGAGTTTGGCCGCAGATTCTTCGAGGTCGCCGTCACCCCCGAGCGTGTTGCCGCCGCACTCGCCGACATCGCGGGCAACGAGTTCGCTATGGAGCCGATTGCTCAGGGTCCCGGTGGGATTGCCAAGGTCAGCGCGAATGTCAAGATCCAGGACCCCCGGGTCACCCGGCGTCTGGATGACATGATCACGTTCGTCATCCATATTCCGCTGTCCATCGACCTGCTCCTCGACCTGAGGCTGGACAAGCAGCGGTTCGTGGTCTCTGGAGACATCGCATTGCGCGCGACGGCCCGAGCGGCCGAGCCGCTGCTGCTGATTGTTGACGTCGCAAAACCGCGGCCGTCCGATATCACGGTCAATGTGTCGTCCAAATCCTTCCGCGGCGAGGTACTACGCATCCTCGCCGGCGTCGACGGTGAGATCCGGCGATTCATCGCCCAGTACGTCGCCGACGAAATCGACGCGCCCCAATCTCAAGCGGCGCAAGTCATCGACGTAACCCAGCGGATAAACGAGGCGTGGCCCTAGGGGGACCGGGCCGACGCGTAGGGCCGGGTCGATCGGGGTATGCAATGGCGATGTCGCACCCGTCGTCTTGGGGAGGAGTAAAGACTTGGCACGGGTAGAGGTTTCGATGTCGTCAGACGTAGACCCGGGCGCCGCCTGGAAGCTGGCTTCCGATCTGCGTCGATTCGATGAGTGGATGACGATTTTCGGCGGGTGGCGCGGACCGGTTCCGTCGACCATCGAGGTGGGTACCCGGGTTTCGTCGTGTGTCAAGGTCAAGGGCTTCCGCAACGTCATTCATTGGACAGTGACCCGGTATGACGAGCCGAAATCAATTGAGCTGCAAGGCCGCGGTCGTGGCGGGATCCGGATTGCGGTGGCGATGCACGTGACCGACAAACACCCTGGTTCGAATTTTCACATGACCGCCGACCTCACGGGCGGTCTGCTCGCCGGGCCGATCGGAAAGCTGGTCGCCCGAGTCATCCGATCTGACGTGCGCCAGTCGGTGAACAACCTCGCCGCCCTCCAGTAACGCCGGCCTATCGGGAACCACTTATCGGCGGCCGATCGGCCCGTCCCGTTCGGCGTCGCGGATTCGCCTGCGGTCCATGGCAAGCCAGGCCAGACCGGCCCCGAAGGCCAGCAGCCCGATGATTGCTGCGTAGACGCCCGCGTGGGCTTCGCCGAGAGCGAAGTTGGTCACACAGACCACGAGCGCCAGCACCCCGGCCGCGACGCCGACCAGCGCGGGCGTTCGCTCCGATTCCTGCCCCGACACGCCCGTGTGCCCGGTCCGATGAAGGCCGTGCGCGATGCGCCCCATGAGCGTCTCCTCCGCTGTCACGTGAGTCCCGCTTGACCGCGTCAGGCGGACCGGCCGATGCGGAGCCCTCGTGTTCAGCTACCCGAAAAGCCCTTGGCGCAAACGGCTTCTGGCGCCAAGGTTCCGCTAGGCTGGGCCGGGTGGCCGCAACCGGCGCACCGGCCTGGTTTCGATCGCGTTGATCGTCAGGGCGCGGCGGCTCATCCGCCACCCCGCGTCGGTCAGTTCATACTCGTCGTCGTAGCGCAGGTGCCAGACCGCGTCGACCACCTCGTCCCCGCGCTGGCTCCAGTGGTGCGCGACGCACGCGATGCGCCCGCGTGCAGACCCGGGCCCCGGGGCCTCGTCGTAGACCTCACCGACGATCGCGTGCTCGGTGCGAGTGACCGCGGCGACGGCCGCGACCGCGACGGCGATGGCCTCCCGACCCCGGTGCGAGTGGATCGGCTCCATCGTGGCGGGTGGCTCGGGCACGCTCAGCTCGGCCGTGTCGGTGAAAAGCCTTGTCACATAGTCGAATTGACGGTCATCGACGTGGGCCGCATACCGGTGCACCAAATCGCTGAGGGCCAGCCGGTCGTCGGATGAAAGGGTCATCGCAGAATCTGGCCCCCGCGCGCTCAGATGCTCGCGGGGGCGATCGCGGCGCGCACGGCCTCGGCCAGGGCCGCCGCGCGCGGGTCGGTGAACACGTCCTCGAGCGTGACGTGGCGGCCGTCGGGGCCGCTCAGCGGAACACGCCAGTTGGGGTATTCGTCGGTGGTGCCGGGCTGGTTCTGGGTCCGGTGGTCACCTACCGCGTCGGTCAGCGCGACCCCCACCAGCCGCGACGGCGTCCGGCCGAGATATCGATAGAGGGCGACAACGATCTGTTCTGGGTCGTCTTCGTCGTCGCCAAGCAACCCAACCCGGCGCAGCTCGGCCAGCCACGCCGCCAGCTCGGCCCGGTCGGCCGCGAGCTCATCCTCGACGGACCGGGTCAGCAGTCCGAGGGACTCGCGCAGGTGCACATGCTCGCCGGCCAGGTAGCCGGCCGTCGGCGGCAGATCGTGGGTGGTGACCGAGGCCAGGCAGTATTCCCGCCAGCGCTCGGCCGGCAACGGACCGCCAGTTCCGTCCCGATCCAGCTCGAACCAGAGGATCGAGGTGCCCAGCAGGCCCCGCAATAAGAGGTAGTCGCGAACCCATGGTTCGACAGTGCCGAGATCTTCGCCGACGACGAGCGCGCCGGCCCGGTGCGCTTCCAGGGCCACGATGCCAATCAGCGCCTCGTGGTCATAGCGCACGTAGGTGCCCTCGGTGGGTGGTGCGCCCTCCGGGATCCACCACAGCCGGAACAAGCCGATGATGTGATCGATGCGTAGCCCGCCGGAATGCCGTAGCACCGCCCGCATCAGTGCGCGGAAGGGTCGATACTCCTGCCCATCCAGCCGGTCCGGTCGCCATGGCGGCTGTGACCAGTCCTGGCCGAGTTGATTGAACTCGTCTGGCGGCGCACCCGCGGTGACCCCGAGCGCCAGCGCGTCCTGCAGAGCCCAGGAGTCGGCGCCGGTGGGGTGCACGCCGACGGCCAGGTCGTGCATGACGCCTAACGACATGCCCGCCCGCACCGCCTGCGACTGGACCGCTGCGAGTTGCTCATCGAGTTGCCACTGCATCCAGCGGTGGAAATCGACAGCGTTCGAATGCTTTTCGACGAATCTGGCGATGCCGGCGCCCTGGGGATGCTGCAGGAAACCCGGCCAGCTATGCCAGTTGTCGCCGTACTTTTCGGCCAGCGCGCACCAGGTGGCGAAGTCGTCGAGGGCGCGGCCTTCACGTTCGCGGAAGGCCGCATAGGCCAGCTCACGGCCCGCCGAGCGGCGTACCCGATGCACCAGCCTGAGCGCCGCCCGCTTGGCCGCCCACGCCCTGTCGCGGTCGACGGCGTCGAGGCGGGCGGCTCGCTGTTGGACTTCCGACCGCAGCCGCCGCACCCGGCCACGCTTGATCAGGTCGGCGAACTCGGGGATTGCCTCAACGCGAAGATAAAGCGGGTTGAAGAAGCGCCGCGACGTCGGCAGGTACGGCGACGGCTCCATCGGAGCCGTTGGGTTGGCCGCGTGCAGGGGATTGACGAGCACATAGTCGGCGCCGTGGCGCGACGCCGACCATACCGCGAGGTCGGTCAGGTCGGTGAGATCGCCGACGCCCCACGACTGCCCGGACCGCACGCTGTAAAGCTGGGCGGCCATTCCCCACGCGCGTCGGGCGCCGAGCTGCTCGGGCAGCCCCAGCCAGTCCGGCGTGACGATGAGCGCGGTGCTGGTTTCGAGATCGCCGGAACGCAGATGTACGCGGTGGTAGCCGAGTGGCAAGTCGCTGGGCAGGACGAAGCTCGCCTCGCCAACCCAGCGTCCGTCCAGATCGAAGGGCGGCGTGAAGTTGTCGACCTGTCGCACCCCGCCGCGTAGCGTGCCGTCCTCGAGCTGCAACCACACTTCGGCGGGGTAGCCGTGCGTCACATGCACCCAAAACCGGATCTGCGCACCGCTGCGACCGACGATGGTCGCCGGCAGCGGGCGTGCCCAATGCGACCGCAAATGCGAGGTCAGGGCGGCGTTGCGATCCTGCTCCGTGCCCGCGGCGACCCCGAAGGCCGCGAGCACCGCCACCAGTGTGGTCTCGGGAACCTGCATCCGTCGCCCGGTCCAGTCGTCGTACCCGGTGGCGACGCCGAATCGCCTGGCAAGTTCGACCAGCGAGGGCGCGAGCTCAGTCATGCCGCCCATCTTGCTTGCCGGGCCCGGCCGGTGCCGACGCGACCCGGCGCACCGTTGCCCGCCAGCTCAGCAACGTGCCCGTGGGAAGCGGAGGAAAGCCGACGCTCGGCAAGACGAGTTGGCAAATCGCGGCTACGATTTCCACGAAGGAACCGGCAGGGGATCGAGTGGGGGCATCGCGGAGTGCCAGGTCAGTGCCGCACGCAGCGGCCGGCATAGCTCGCGGATGTGGCGACTCGCCAGCGGCCGGATTCTGACGCATAGATGAAGATGTGGAAAACAGCGAGCACGGCGCCGCGTGGCGAGGTCCGTGCGCGTGGCTTACGGTAATCGATGGGATTCGCGCGCTGGAATAACCAGGCGTTCTGACAGACCGGATGGTGAATTAACGTGGCGGAAGAGAGTCGCGGGCAGCGCGGGACCGGGTACGGCCTCGGGTTGTCGACGCGGACCCAGGTGACCGGCTATCAGTTCCTTGCCCGGCGAACCGCGATGGCGCTGACCCGGTGGCGGGTCCGCATGGAGGTCGAGCCGGGTCGGCGTCAGAACTTAGCCGTGGTGGCGTCGGTTTCCGCGGCACTGGTGATCTGCCTGGGCGCACTGCTGTACTCAAAAATCAGCCCGGCCGGCCAGGTAGGGGACTCGCCCATCATCGCGGACCGTGACTCCGGCGCGCTGTACGTCCACGTGGGTAACAGGCTGTACCCGGCACTGAATTTGGCATCGGCGCGGCTAATCACCGGGCGGCCGGACAACCCGCACTTGGTTAAGTCAGGCCAAATCGCCAACCTGCCGCGCGGGCCGCTCGTGGGCATCCCGGGTGCACCGTCGAATTTCTCCCCCAAGACTCCGATCACGTCGTCATGGCTGGTGTGCGACACCGTGGCGACCTCGACCGGGGTCGGGTCGCCGTCGGGGGTGACGGTGACCGTGATCGACGGCACCCCGGACCTCAGCGGCCACCGCCGGGTACTGACCGGATCGGATGCTGTGGTGCTGAGCTACGGCGGGGACGCCTGGGTGATCCGGCAGGGACGACGGTCGCGCATCGACGCGATGAACCGGTCGGTCTTGTTGCCGTTGGGTTTGACCCCCGAGCAGGTCAGCACGGCAAAGCCGATGAGCCGCGCCCTGTTCGACGCGGTGCCGGTGGGGCCGGAGCTGGCGGTGCCGGAAGTGCCGAACGCGGGCAGCCCGGCATCGTTTCCGGGGGCGCCCGGCTCGGTGGGGACGGTGATCGTCACCCCACAAATCAGTGGGCCGCAACAGTATTCACTGGTTTTGGCCGATGGCGTGCAGACGCTGCCACCGTTGGTGGCCCAGATCCTGCAGAACTCCGGAACGGGCAACACCAAACCGGTGACCGTGGAACCGTCCGCGTTGGCAAAAATGCCGGTGGTCAACAAGCTGGATTTGTCGTCGTATCCGGACAACCCGCTGAACGTGATGGATATCCGGGAAAATCCGGCGACCTGCTGGTGGTGGGAGAAGACCTCCGGTGAAACCCGGGCCCGTGTCCAGGTGGTGTCCGGGTCGACCATTCCGGTCGCGTCCAAGGACACGGCGAAGGTCGTGTCGTTGGTGAAGGCCGACACGACCGGCCGCCAAGCCGACCAGGTCTACTTCGGCCCTGACTTTGCGAACTTCGTGGCCGTCACCGGCAACGATCCCGCCTCCAAGACAACGGAATCGCTGTGGTGGTTGACCGATGCGGGCGCCCGGTTCGGAGTGGACGACACCCGCGACGCGCGCGAGGCATTGGGTTTGAAAAACACGCCGAGTTTGGCGCCGTGGGTGGCGCTGCGGCTGCTGCCGCAAGGTCCGACGCTGTCACGGGCGGACGCGTTAGTGGAGCACGACACCCTACCCATGGATATGTCCCCTGCAGAGTTGGTGGTACCGAAGTGAAACGTGGATTTGCACGGCCGACGCCGGAAAAGCCTCCGGTTATCAAGCCGGAGAACATCGTCCTGCCGACGCCGTTGAGCATTCCGCCGCCGGAGGGCAAGCCCTGGTGGCTCATCGTGGTCGGCGTCGTGGTGCTCGGCCTGCTGATCGGCATGGTCGCGATGGTCTTCGCCAGTGGCTCCCGCGTGTTCGGAGGCGCCGGCTCGATTTTCCCGATCTTCATGATCGGTGGCGTCGCGATGATGATGTTCGGTGGCCGATTCGGCGGCCAACAGCAGATGAGCCGGCCGAAGCTGGACGCGATGCGGGCCCAGTTCATGTTGATGCTGGACATGCTGCGCGAGACCGCCCATGAATCGGCCGACAGTATGGACGCCAACTACCGGTGGTTCCACCCGGCGCCCACCACGCTTGCCGCCGCCCTGGGTTCGTCGCGGATGTGGGAACGCAAGCCCGACGGTAAGGACCTCAACTTCGGAGTGGTCCGAGTCGGCGTGGGCATGACACGTCCCGAGGTGACCTGGGGTGAGCCCCAGAACATGCCGACCGACATCGAGTTGGAGCCGGTAACGGGTAAGGCCTTGCAGGAATTCGGGCGCTATCAAAGCGTCGTTTACAACCTGCCCAAGATGATTTCGCTGCTGGTTGAACCCTGGTATGCGCTGGTCGGACAGCGCGCTCAGGTGCTGGCACTGATGCGCGCGATCGTCTGCCAGCTGGCGTTCTCCCACGGGCCCGACCACGTGCAGATGATCGTGGTCAGTTCGGATTTGGAGCAGTGGGACTGGGTGAAGTGGCTTCCGCACTTCGGTGATCCGCGGCGTCACGACGCGGCGGGTAACGCGCGCATGGTCTACAGCTCGGTGCGGGAGTTCGCCGCGGAGCAAGCCGAATTATTCGCCGGCCGTGGGTCGTTCACGCCGCGGCATGCCAGTTCGTCGGCGCAGACGCCGACACCGCACACCGTGATCATCGCCGACGTCGTTGACCCGCAATGGGAGTACGTGATCAGCGCCGAAGGTGTCGACGGTGTGACGTTCTTCGACTTGACCGGCTCCTCAATGTGGACATCTGTCTCGGAGCGGATGTTGCGGTTCGACAAGGCGGGCGTGATCGAGGCGCTGCCCCGCGACCGCGACACCTGGATGGTGATCGACGAGAAGCCGTGGTTCTTCGCCCTCACCGACCAGCTCAGCCTCGCCGAGGCGGAGGAGTTCTCGCAGAAGCTGGCGCGCTGGCGGCTCGCCGAGGCCTACGAAGAAATCGGTCAGCGGGTTGCCCACATCGGTGCCCGAGACATCATGGCCTACTACGGGATTGACGACCCGGCCGACATCGACTTCGACACGCTGTGGGGCAGCCGCACCGACACGATGGGCCGGTCGCGGTTGCGGGCGCCGTTCGGCAACCGCTCCGACAACGGCGAGCTGCTGTTCTTGGACATGAAGTCGCTGGACGAAGGCGGCGACGGTCCGCACGGAGTCATGTCGGGGACAACCGGTTCGGGTAAGTCGACTCTGGTGCGCACCGTGATCGAATCGCTGATGCTCGGCCATCCGCCGGAGGAGCTGCAGTTCGTGTTGGCCGACCTCAAGGGTGGGTCGGCGGTCAAGCCGTTCGCCGGGGTGCCGCACGTGTCGCGGATCATCACCGACCTGGAAGAAGACCAGGCGCTGATGGAGCGCTTCCTGGACGCGCTATGGGGCGAAATCGCGCGCCGCAAGGCGATATGCGACAGCGCCGGTGTCGACGACGCCAAGGAGTACAACTCGGTCCGGGGCAGGATGCGGGCACGCGGCCAGGACATGGATCCGCTGCCGATGCTCGTGGTGGTCATCGACGAGTTCTACGAGTGGTTCCGCATCATGCCGACGGCGGTCGACGTTTTGGACTCGATCGGCCGGCAGGGCCGCGCCTATTGGATCCACTTGATGATGGCGTCGCAGACCATTGAGAGCCGGGCAGAAAAGCTCATGGAGAACATGGGTTACCGCTTGGTGCTGAAAGCGCGTACCGCCGGGGCGGCGCAGGCGGCCGGCGTGCCGAATGCGGTGAACCTGCCGGCCCAGGCGGGTCTCGGTTACTTCCGCCGGAGCCTGGAAGACATCGTCCGGTTCCAGGCCGAATTCCTGTGGCGGGACTACTTCGCCCGCGGCGTCACCGCCGACGGCGACGAGGCGCCGGCGCTGGTGCACAGCATCGATTACGTTCGCCCCCAATTGTTTACCAACGCGTTCACGCCTCTCGAGGTAAGCGTGGGCGGACCTGACAACGACCCGGCTGGCGCCCAGACGAATGGCGAGGCGCACGCCGCGGAGGAACCCGAGGAAGAGGACGACGAAGCGATCAGGACACCGAAGGTCGGGACGGTGATCATTGATCAGCTACGCAGGATCCAATTCGAGCCGTACCGATTGTGGCAGCCGCCGCTGACCGTGCCCGTCCCGATCGACGAGTTGGTCAACCGGTCCCTCGGCCGCTCGTGGCAGCAGGACTACGGTTCGGCCAGGAATCTGGTGTTCCCGATCGGCATCATCGACCGCCCGTTCAAGCATGACCAGCCGCCGTGGACGGTCGACACCTCCGGGCCCGGCGCCAACGTCCTGATTCTGGGTGCCGGAGGTTCGGGCAAGACCACGGCGCTGCAGACGCTGATCTGCTCGGCCGCGTTGACCCACACCCCCGACCAGGTCCAGTTCTACTGCCTGGCCTACAGCGGCACCGCGTTGACCACGGTCGCACGTTTCCCCCATGTGGGTGAGGTAGCCGGTCCGACCGATCCCTACGGTGTGCGCCGTACGGTGGCCGAATTGCTGGCATTGGTGCGGGAGCGCAAACGTAGCTTCCTCGAATACGGAATCGCCTCGATGGAGGTGTTCCGGCGCCGCAAGTTCGGCGGCGAGCCCGGTCCGGTGCCCAATGACGGCTTCGGCGATGTCTACCTGGTGGTCGACAACTACCGGGCGTTGGCCGAGGAAAACGAGGTGCTGATCGAGCAGGTCAACGTGATCATCAATCAGGGGCCCTCGTTCGGGGTGCACGTGGTGGTCACCGCCGATCGCGAATCCGAGCTGCGGCCGCCGGTGCGTAGCGGTTTCGGTTCGCGAGTCGAGCTGCGACTGGCCGCCGTGGAAGACGCCAAGCTGGTGCGTTCCCGGTTCGCCAAGGACGTTCCCGTCAAACCGGGCCGCGGCATGGTGGCGGTCAACTACGTCCGCCTCGACAGCGACCCCCAGGCGGGTCTGCACACGCTGGTGGCCCGGCCCGCGCTGGCCAGCACGCGCGAGAACATGTTCGAGTCCGACAGCATCGTCGAAGCGGTCAGCCGGCTCGCGAGCGGCCAGGCCCCGCCGGTGCGCCGGCTTCCCGCGCGGTTCGGCGTGGAGCAGTTGCGCGAGCTGGCTGCCCGCGACACCCGCCAAGGGGTCGGTGTGGGCGGAATCGCCTGGGCGATATCGGAGTTGGACCTGCAGCCGGTTTACCTGAATTTCGCCGAGAACGCGCACTTGATGGTGACTGGACGTCGCGAATGTGGGCGTACCACGGCGCTGGCCACGATCATGGCCGAAATCGGCCGGCTATACGCGCCGGGAGCCAGCAGCGCACCGACGCCGCCGGCGGGGCAACCCTCGGCCCAGGTGTGGCTGGTCGACCCGCGTCGTCAGCTGCTGACCGTACTGGGCTCCGAGTATGTGGAGAAGTTCGCCTACAACCTCGACGGTGTCCAGGCGATGATGGGTGAGCTGACGGCGGTCTTGGCCGGACGCGAGCCACCGCCCGGTTTGTCGGCGGAGGAGCTGTTGTCGAGGTCGTGGTGGAGCGGTCCGGAGATCTTCTTGATCGTCGACGACATCCAGCAGATGCCGGCCGGCTTCGACTCGCCGCTGCACAGCGCCGTTCCGTGGGTGACCAGGGCCGCCGACGTCGGCTTGCACGTCATTGTCACCCGCACGTTCGGAGGTTGGTCTTCGGCCGGCAGCGACCCGATGTTGCGGGCACTGCACCAGGCGAACGCGCCACTGCTGGTCATGGACGCCGACCCCGACGAGGGCTTCATCCGCGGCAAGATGAAGGGTGGTCCGCTGCCCCGCGGCCGCGGCCTGCTGATGGCCGAAGACACCGGCGTGTTTGTGCAGGTGGCCGCCACCGATTTCCGCAACTAAGACCGCTCGCGCTGCGCTGGGGTTGACCAGGTTGACAGGGTTCAGCCCCAGCGCAGCGGTAATGATTTGAGCGCGAAGGACTTCGACGGGAACCGGATTTCGGGCGTATAGCCCGGAGCCAGTTCGAACTCTGGGATCCTCTTCAGCCATTCGCCGACGACCAGGGTCAATTCCAGACGCGCCAGATGAGACCCCAGGCAACGGTGGGGTCCGCCGCCAAACCCCCAGTGCCGGTGCACCTTTTCGTCCATGACCAACTCGTCGGTCGACATCGCGTCGCTGCCGTCGCGGTTGACCGCCGCCATGCACAACCGCACAGGTGTGCCTGGGGGGAGTGTCATGCCGCCGACGTTGACAAATTGAGTGGTAATCCGGGGCGCGACCGGCGCCGATGGCTCTAGCCGGACGATCTCTTCGATGAAAACCCTGATCTGCTTCGGTTTCTCGCGGAGCATCATGCGCAGGTCCGGTCTGCGCGCGAGCTCGAGCAGCGAGAAACCGACGGCCGCCGTCACGGTGTCCAGCCCGGCCAGGATCAACAGATGACTCAAGCCCAGCACCTCGATCTCGCTGAGTGGGTCTTCGCCGATGAGCACTTGCGACAAGACGTCCGGGCCGGGATTCTGCTTGCGATCCAAGACCGCATCCACGAGATAGTCGGCCAGGTCCTGCTGCGCAGCAATGTCCTCTTGGGTGGGAAAGGGCTTGTCCGACATGCCGATGATGGCATCCTTCCAAGCGATCAGGCGATCACGATCCTCCAATGGCAGGCCATAGAGGACCAGAAATAGGTGAAAGGGGAACAAGTTCGCGAAATCCGCCATCACGTCGCATTCACCTCGGCCCGCGATGGCCTCGATCAAGTCGATCGTGTGGCTTCGCAGCTCCGGCAGGCTCTTGCTCAGCGCGGCCGGGCTGAAAAACGGCTGCAAGATTTTGCGGTACCGGGTGTGTTCCGGTGGGTCGAACGCGAGCGGAAGCACCGGCAGTGGATTCCCCGGAGGTTGGAGCGCCTCCCTCGACGAGAATGCCTTCGTATTGCGCAGTGCGGAAAGGACGTCCTCGCGGCGCGTCAGGTAGTACCAGCCGTTCATGAAAACCACGGGCCCCGCGTCGCGGAGGGTCTTCCACCCGAGACCTCTGTCGGTCGTCATCGGCAACGTCGAGAATTCAAGCCGCGGTAAGTAAAACGCGCCGGCCTGGCCTTCGTCGGGACTGCTCATGTTCTGTGGTCTGTCCGTTCTTTGTTGCCCGGTAGCCGACGCAGCCAAGGCGTAACGGCACCGCCAATAATGCAACCGCGGTAGGCAAATGTCGCCCGCACGTTTCCATCTAAACCGGAGAGTCGGCCGGTCACCAAAATTGGCCGGTGCACTATCGGGCGCCTCAGTGATGCGACCACGCGCTAATCTACTTATTAATCTGCGTGGCCCGATGTGGCGTCTGCGCGCGCGGGAAGGAAACCGGTGCGAGTTCATCTCGAACAGTCCAGATGCGTGGGCCATGCACAGTGCTACGCCGTCGACCCAGACCTCTTTCCGATCGACGACTCGGGGTACTCGACCCTCCAGGACCACGAGGTGCGGCCCGAGGACGCTCAGCTGACGCGAGACGGAGTCGCCTCCTGCCCGGAAATGGCGCTAATCCTCGAAGACGACTAGCTCAACCGCCTGCGCGCCGGCCAGCAGACGGTCAAAGCATTCGCGCGCTGCCATCGCGACGCCAAATGTGCGCGCTACCGACGCGATACCCCAAGCCCTGCAACGATTTGCGTCGTCGGGTCTAGGGCAGTTTTCGCTTCGATAGGCCAGCAGTTGACGTTTGGCGCCCCGCGACAACGGCAGGTTCGGGTGGGGCCCGGTATCCGACGCCGCAATTTTGTCGGCCTAGTACGCGGCGGGCGATCTCGACAAACTTGGCCTCGTCGATCAAGATTGGTCCGCTGTCCGTGAGCGATGCGGGCCGGTCGGTTCTTCCGTGATCACACGACCGGCCGAAGAGGCGTGGTGGCCGTGTCGCGCAGTCAGGGGCGACGGCAAACGGCTCAGGTCGGTCGTTCGGCTACTTCGCGCGCAGTCGTGTGCTGACTTACCGACGCCACGGCGGGGCCGCCGGCGTTACATACGCCAACGCGAAGGACGTTATCCGCCGCGAGATTTTATCCCGCGGCGAGATGTTTCTATGCCCGCCCACGACGCACGGACGGCGCGTCACCTCCCGCCGGCGGCTGTTGCCGCCCAATGCTGGCGAATGTATTGGCGCAGGTCGCGGCCACCAACGGGGCCCATCCACCACCCGTTGGGTCCAACCCCGTCACTGAGTATTGCCAGCGAGCGTCAACTCGTTGCCGCCCGGTGAGCGCGGACGCCGGCGCAGGCGAGTTCGCCGCGATCCAACTAGCGTCATCAGTTATCTCCCAGGGGTTGCCCGAAGGTTGTCGAGGAGGGATGGCATGTCGTGCGTGACCACGCAGCCGAAGCGTGGTGCTGTCGCCAAGTTTCGCGGTATCGGCTCGGCGAGATGAGTGCTGCCGCGGCAGCGCCGACGACCGGGGTGGTTCGCGCGGCGGGTGACGGGGTGTTGCACTGACCGTGGCACATTTTGCCTTATGGCGCACATGCGCAGATGTATCAGCGGTCGGCGCGCGGCCGGAGGCGGTTCACGAGATGTTCTGTAACACAGTAGGTGTCAGCGCCGGATCGCATGCTGCGACCCAGACCGCCAACGCTACTGCTACCGGCTAAGGGGAGGTCATGTTGGATTTCGGTGCGTTACCGCCGGAGGTCAATTCCGTGCGGATGTATTCCGGTCCGGGTTCGACGCCGCTCATGGCGGCGGCCTCGGCCTGGAATGCGTTGGCCGCGGAACTGAATTCGGCTGCTATCGGCTATGACGGCGTGACGACCCAGCTGACCGACGAGGAGTGGCTGGGCCCGGCGTCGGCGTCGATGGCCGAGGCGGTCAGCCCGTATGTGGCGTGGATGAACACCACCGCCGCGCAAGCCGAGCAGGCGGCCACCCACGCGCGGGCGGCCGCGGCCGCGTATGAGACCGCGCTCGCCGCGACGGTGCCTCCGCCGCAGATCGCGACCAACCGTGCTCAGCTCGCGCAGTTGGTGTCGACGAACGTGATGGGCCAAAACACCGGCCAGATCGCGGCCCTGGAATCCGAATACGGCCAAATGTGGGCCCAGGACGCCGCAGCGATGTACGGCTACGCCGGCAGCTCGGCCACGGCGGCGAAGGTCACGCCGTTTACCGCAGCACCACAAATCGCCAACCCGGCCGCTTCGGGCACCCAGGCCGCCGCGGTGACCCAAGCCGCCGGAAGCTCGGCCGGCACGACGCAGTCAACGTTGTCACACGTGGTTAATAGGGTTCCGAACACGCTGCAAAGCCTCGCCACACCCGCCGCGTCCAGCTCGGCGTCCAGCACCACGTCGAGCGAACCGCTGTCATGGCTTTGGAGGATCCTGTTCGGCACGAGCGTTTTCCCCTCATCGATTGAGGGGTTCTTGACCGACTACACGCCATACGCGCAATCCCTTTACTACACCGTCGGTGTGCCGTATTTCAGCATCGGTATGGTGACGTACCTTCTGCAATCGGGAAACATTTTGAACTCCATGGGTGCGGCGGCGAAACCAGCGGCAGCCGCTGCCGGTGCCGCCGCCGGTGCCGCCGGACACGGCTTAGCGGGACTGGGCGGCTTGCTGGGCTCCGGGGGGGCGGTGTCGGCGGGGTTGGGCAATGCGGCCTCGGTCGGCCCCTTATCGGTGCCGTCTTCCTGGGTGCCGGCCGCCCCGGGGCTCAGCGGAGGCGCCGCGCCCCCGCCGATCAACGGCAGCGTCAACTTCGCCCCGGATAATGCAGGGGCCGGAAACCTGCTGGGCGGCATGCCCCTGACCGGTCCTGGTGCGGGGAGCGTCGCTGGTTCTGGTCCCCGATACGGGTTCCGCCCCACCGTCATGGCGCGCCCGCCTTTTGCCGGATAACGCCATGATCGCGACCAGGACGGCAACCCGCCGATACGCACGACACAGCCTCCACCGCGTGGCCCGGGCCCCGGCGATGCACGCGGCGTTTGTGCGGATCTTGGGTACCAGCGCCGGACGGTGTACCTCCGAAGCCGCCCCGAACGCGGTCGTCGGCTGCTGAGCGTACGGCGAGCTATCCACCATGGCACTGGATTTCGGGGCGTTGCCCCCGGAGATTAACTCGGCGCGCATATATGCGGGCCCGGGATCGGGGCCCATCATGGCCGCTGCGGCGGGCTGGGACGGGCTGGCTTCCGAGTTGGGTTCGGCGGCCGCCGGCTACGCTTCGGTGATCTCGGAGCTGGCCAGCGACTCGTGGATCGGTCCGGCGTCGGCGTCGATGCTGGCCGCCGCGGCGCCCTATGTGGCATGGCTCAGCGCGACCGCGGCCCACGCGGAAGAGACCGCTAGCCAGGCCCGAGCAGCCGGAGCCGCCTATGAGACCGCATTCGCGATGACGGTGCCTCCGCCGGTGGTCGCGGCCAACCGCATTTTGTTGATGACGCTGATCGCGACCAACTTTTTCGGGCAAAACACCCCGGCGATCGCGACCACCGAAGCCCACTACGCCGAGATGTGGGCACAGGACGCCACCGCCATGTATGGCTATGCCGGCTCCTCGGCGACCGCCTCGCAGTTGCCGTCGTTTACGCCGGCGCCAGAAACCACCAACCCGACCGGGCTGGCCGCACAGGCCGCCACGACCAGCAAAGCCGCCACCACACCGGCGGGCATCTCGGAGTCGACGGCTTCCTCGGCGACGCCCCAGCTAGTCTCGACGACCGCGGTGCCCCAAGCGCTGCAGCAACTCTCCGCGAATACCTCGTCGACGTCGCAGCCGTCGCTCTGGCAATGGCTCGAGGAATGGCTCGTCCAGAACACGATTCCGGTCAAGCAGCGCAATGCACTCAATCACACCTGGGGCCTCGTCCGCCGTGCGATCGGGTATGGAACATATTTTTCCCAACTCACACAGCCAAGGGGACAGTCCGCCCTGGGCCGTGTGGGTGCCCCTGGCGGCTTGCCAGGTGGAGCGGCTCCGACCTGGGCAGGGCTGAGCGGTGGCGGTAGCCGAGCGGTATCGGCCGGTGCCGGCCAGGCCGGCCGGATCGGGCTGTTGTCGGTGCCACCGAGTTGGGCCGCGGCCTCGGAAGCGCACCTTGGGAGCGCACCGACTGGGGGGACCAGTTTCAACGCCGCCTCCACGAGTACATCCGGGGGCCTGCTTCGGGGGTTACCGTTGACGGGCGCGGGCCATCGCCACGGCGGCGCCTCTTACCGATACGGGACACGCCAGGCCGTGGTGGCGCGCCCGCCGTCCGGCGGGTAGCAGCAGGCTGGCAATGTCAATTCGCACCGCCGCTGCCGTCGCTACGCGTAAGGCGGGCTAGCTGCACTGCCCAGGCAGGTTACCTAGACTTCGCCGACCACGACTACGCACATCAACCACACGTCCCGATCCGCTCCCTCAGGCCGCTCGCGGGCGGCCACCTGTGGTGAGGGTTCGAGGGAACAGAGCACGGGTGGAAGAAAGAGGGTCGACGAGGGCGAGCCGCACTTGGCAAAGCTGCCCAGCCCGAAGCGGCACGCCCGGGCGGGCAAAACGGGCGGCGTAGCCCATGGGCCTTATATCTTTTGAGAGAATTGTTCCCGGACGAACAATTCTGTCGCCTTGAGCGCTAACAGAAGAGACGCCGGCAACTGGCCGCTGATGGCCTGCACCGGTCCGCTTTTCGCAGCGGGTCTATCCGATTTCCGGTGTAAGTGGCGGTTTCCTACGCTGGGTTGAGGTCGGGCATTCTGTCGGCGAATGTTACTGCGAAAGCATTGAGAGCGGGTTTCCGGCGCACCGCCCATCCGCGGTTCGAAGCTGCCGTCGCGGTCGCGGCACCTGAATCTCGATTTCACCGACGGTGTCGGTCAGCACGGTTTTCGTGCGGGTGCCGTTGCGGGAGTTGGCGCCATTGCGCCCGGCCGGATCGTATTTGTCATAGCCCAGGTGATCAGAGAGCTCTTCTTCGAGCGCGGTCTCCACCACCGTCTTAGTCAGCGCCTTGAGCACCCATCGGCGGTATCGGCGAACGAGATCCCACGGGCCTGAGCCGCTCGCACCAGCTCCCGCGCAGTCGCCAGTTCCTCCGGTGTCGGGGAACTGGCCATCGCTTCATTGTTGACATCGGCTGTTGCTGTCACAGCCCTCATCGTTTCGGTCGTCGTGGACCTTCCCCGCCAGGCTCACACCCGGCGTGTCGGGCTGCTTACACCAAATCTCGGATAGGCCCCGCAGCTCACCGATGCACGGCGGTGCGGATCATATGTCGGCCTATCGTCACTTAAACTTTGCCATCCGTTAACTCAAAAGTCCTTCGGTGGGCGCTGACATCGCCGAGGCTTTGCGGGGAGTTTGAATTCAAGGCATTCACTACGCGTCAATCATTGAACGAATTAAGCTAGCCAAGAGCTAATCGAACATTATTGAGCCCAAGGCGTGGCGAGGAGGCGGTGGTATGTCCTTTGCGACCACGCAGCAAGAAGTGATGCCGGCGGTCCCAACGACGGGGGTGGTGTCGGCGCCGACCGCGGCGCAGTTCGCCGCGCATGCCCAGATGTATCAGGCCGTCAGTGCTCAGACGACGGCGACGGCGATTCACGAAATGTTTGTGAGCACGTTGGGCGTAAGCTCGGGGTCGTATGCTGCGACCGAGGCGGCCAACGCGGTCGCGTCGGGCTAAGGGGATCAGGGCATGGCAATCGATTTTGGTGCGATATCGCCTGAGGTCAACTCCCTGCGGATGTATAGCGGTGCGGGCTCGACGCCGCTGATAGCGGCGGCCTCGGCCTGGAATTCGCTGGCCGCTGAGCTGAATTCGACTGCTCTGGGCTACAACAAGGTGGTGACGGCGCTGTCCAGCGAGGAGTGGCTGGGCCCAGCCTCGGCGGCGATGGCCCAGGCAGTCAGCCCGTATGTGGCGTGGATGAACACGACCGCGGTGCAGGCCGAGCAGGCGGCCACTCAGGCGAGCGCGGCCGCGGCCGCTTACCAGACCGCGTTGTCCTCGATGGTCCCCCTGCCGTTGATTGCGACCAACCGGACTCAGCTGGCGCGGCTGGTGTCGACCAACGTGCTGGGTCAAAACACCGGGCAGATCGCGGCCCTGGAATCCGAATATGGCCAGATGTGGGCTCAAGACGCCGCGGCGATGTACACCTATGCCGGCAGCTCGGCCACGGCTGCGAAGGTCACACCGTTTACCCCGGCACCACCAATCGCCAACCCGGCCGCTTCGGGCACCCAGGGCGCCGCGGTCACCGCGGCCACCGGCACCTCGGCCGGCACCGCCCAGCAAACGCTGAGCCACATGGTTTCCTCCACACCCAGCGCGCTCAGCCAGCTCGCCTCGCCCGTCTCGAAAGCGACGACGTCCACGTCCTCTAGTCCGTTCTCGTGGCTGTGGCAGATCTTGTTCGGCACGAGCGTCGCCCCCAGCAGCATTTCGGGGTTTTTGAACCTGTACGCGCCGTACGCGAGCTTCTTCTACAACACCGAGGGTTTGCCCTACTTCGCCATCGGTATGTCCAACAACTTTGTTCAGACCGCTAAGACCCTCGGGCTGTTGGGCGGGGCGCCAGCTGGGGCCGGCGGCCTCCCGAAAGGCGGCGCGGGCGACCTCGGGGGCCTGCTCGGAGGTGGCCCGGCCGCCGGTGGCGAGCCGGTATCGGCGGCGGTGGGCAACGCGGGCTCGGCGGGGCGCTTGTCGGTGCCGCCGGTGTGGAGCGGCCCGGCGCCCGTGGCCCCCTCCGGCGCGGCGCCACTGCCGGTGAGTACCGTCACCGCCGCCCCGGAGGGGGGACCCGGAAACCTGCTGGGTGGCATGCCGCTAGCCGGTGCCGGTGGTGCCGGCGCACCCGGCAGCGGACCCCGGTACGGATTCCGTCCCACTGTCATGGCCCGACCGCCCTTTGCCGGGTAGTCGCCCGGCCTGCACCCGCGCAGGCCGGACAATCACCCGGGTAGCAGACCGCGGTGCCACCAGTTTGCGGTCGGCAATCCTGCATAGCGCGGCCACCAGTGCACTCATCTGCGCTGAAGTTGCCGGTGTCGAGGGGCGGGATGTCGCCCAGGCACTGGCCCTCCTGCGGGCGACTTGCCGACGTCCCGCCAAAGTTAACTCACCATAAGATTTTATCGGGCGCCGCGATCAGCGCAGGACCCCTGAGTGCCGGCTTCAAGGCGTTTTGACGGCCTCTCGACGGCCGAAACGAACGGTCTTTGCTGTGACTATGGTGTTTGGCCCAGCAATCGGGCCCCGACGCTGTTACTCTTGCGTTACCAAAAGTGAATTCGTCGTGCCGTGCCGTGAACAATCGCGAACGTGCCACGTCAGGACACAACTTCAGCGGACGCAGTCATCTACTCTCATCCAGTAGAGCGGTGCACGGATTAATTGAGGAGGCAACAGTATGTCGTACGTGACCACACAGCCAGACGCTATGGCTGCGGCGGCCGGGAACCTGCAGGGTATCGGTGCAACCATGACCGCCCAGAACGCGGCTGCGGCGGCCCCCACGACCGGGGTGGTGCCCGCCGCTGCGGACGAGGTTTCGGCGCTGACCGCGGCCCAGTTCGCCGCGCACGCACAGATGTACCAGGCGGTGGCCAACCAGGCTTCTGCGATTCACGAGAGTTTCGTCAACACCTTGGCGACCAGTTCCGGTTCTTACGCGACTACCGAGGCCGCCAACGTTATCACTACCGGCTAATCGGGACGCTTGGGACTTATCGTCACCGGCGCGGGTTCCTTTAATGCAACCGCCCAGCAGTCGCTGATGTCGGGGGTTGGCGGCTGGGGGCGAAGCGACACCTCGCAATGCAGTGAGCACTCCGTCAACTCTGACGCCGCGGTTGGGGTTCGGCGTCCGTTTCACCGTATTCACCGTATTTCAGTGCCCGGTGGCCGCCGGCTGACGGAAGGGGGGATCATCTTTAGGTATTCGGCTCGGCGGCTGCGCGAGCGCGCTACCGTTCTGGCCACCGTCGACCAGCGCGACGAACAATCGACTAACTGACTACTGAGGAGAAATCAAGATGCCATCACGTTTTATGACCGACCCCCACGAAATGCGCGGGATGGCGGGCCGCTTTGAGATGCACGCCCAGACCGTTGAGGATGAGGCCCGCAAGATGTGGTCGTCCTCGATGAACATCGCCGGCTCTGGCTGGAGCGGGCAGGCCCAGGCAACCTCGTACGACACCATGGGTCAGATGAATCAGGCCTTCCGCAACATCGTGAACATGCTGCACGGGGTGCGTGACGGTCTGATCCGCGACGCCAACAACTACGAGCAGCAAGAGCAGGCCTCGCAGCAAATGCTCAGCAGCTAGCGCTAAAAGCCCAGGCTGCGTAACATTTCACACGTTAGGAGCACACCGATATGACAATCAATTACCAGTTCGGCGATGTGGACGCCCACGGCGCCCTCATTCGCGCTCAGGCCGCTTCGCTGGAATCCGAGCACCAGTCCATCGTTCGCGATGTGCTGGCCGCTGGTGACTTCTGGGGCGGCGCCGGCTCGGTGGCATGCCAGCAGTTCATCACCGACTTGGGTCGTAACTTCCAGGTGATTTACGAGCAGGCCAACCAGCACGGTCAAAAGGTGCAAAGTGCCGGCAGCAACATGGCCAGCACGGACAGCGCCGTTGGGTCCAGCTGGGCCTAGCCCCCAACTTCAGGCGCGGCAGCACACCACCTGTCGGTGTGCTGCCGCATCCTGCGGTTACCACGCACGCCGACCTTCGAGGTACTGATGGACCAACAGAGCACCCGCACCGACATCACCGTCAACGTAGATGGCTTCTGGATGCTCCAGGCGCTGCTGGATATTCGGCACGTAGCCCCGGAGTTGCGGTGTCGGCCATTCGTATCCACTGACTCGAGCGACTGGCTCAACGAACATCCCGGAATGACGGTGATGCGCGAGCAGGGCATCGTCGAAAATGACCAGGTAAACGAGGAAGTGGCCGCTCGAATGCGGGTGCTCGCGGCACCAGACCTCGAAGTCGTCGCCTTGCTGTCGCGGGGCAAGCTGCTTTACGGCGTGGTCGACGACGAGAATCAGCCACCCGGCTCGCGCGACATCCCCGACAACGAATTCCGGGTCGTGTTGGCCCGGCGCGGCCAGCACTGGGTCTCGGCGGTGCGGGTCGGCAGCGACATCACCGTCGACGACGTCGCCGTCGCCGACAGCGCCTCGATCGCGGCGCTGGTGATGGACGCCGTCGAGTCGATTCACCACGCAGAGCCTGCGGCCATCAACGCGGTCAACGTGCCGCTGGAGGAGATGCTGGAAGCGACGAAGTCGTGGCAGGAGTCGGGCTTCAATGTGTTCTCTGGCGGCGATCTGCGCCGAATGGGGATCAGCGCCGCCACGGTGGCCGCGCTGGGCCAGGCACTGTCAGACCCCGCGGCCGAGGCCGCGGTGTACGCGCGTCAGTACCAGGACGACGCCAAGGGCCCGAGCGCTTCGGTGCTCTCGCTCAAGGATGGTTCGGGTGGCCGCATCGCCCTCTACCAACAGGCACGGACGGCCGGTTCAGGCGAAGCGTGGCTGGCGATCTGTCCGGCAACCCCGCAGCTGGTACAGGTGGGCGTAAAGACCGTACTGGACACACTGCCTTACGGCGAGTGGAAGACCCACAGCAGGGTCTGACCTCGCATGCGAAACATAATCTTTACCAATGCTTTTGCACTCAACATGCGGTCGAGATGATCAGGCGGCATACTTCTCTAGAATCATCAGCAAATTTGAAACCAGTGTCAGCACAACTCTTAATCGCGAGGCAAGGCGCATGAAATCCGAAATGGTCCCGTCAGGGGGCCATGGCGCCTCAGTGGGCAAAGCGACCGAAGCCCCCGCGCGGATAAGCACACGTGATTACACACTCACCATGACAGGGGGTGCAGGGCGATGACCGCGGTAGTTGAAGCGCCACAGCCTGACGTTGAGGGAATCTCACAGCCTCGGGCGGTTGTGGTCGGCATCATGGCCGGCGAGGGTGTCCAGATCGGCGTTCTGCTGGACGCCAACGCCCCCGTCTCGGTGATGACCGATCCGCTGCTGAAGGTGATCAACAGTCGGCTGAGGGAGCTCGGCGAATCCACACTAGAGGCCTCAGGCCGGGGCAGATGGGCTCTGTGTCTGGTTGATGGCACGCCGCTGCGGGCCACCCAGTCGCTGACCGAGCAGGACGTCTACGACGGCGACCGATTGTGGATCCGGTACGTCGCGGACACCGAACACCGCTCGCAAGTCATCGAGCACATCTCCACCGCGGTTTCGCAGAACCTCAGCAAGCGATTCGCTGCGATCGACCCCGTTGTCGCGTTGCAGGTCGGCGCCTCGATGGTGGCGGCGGGCGTTACGACAGCGTCGCTGCTGCTGGGCTGGTGGCGTTGGCACCACAATTCATGGCTGCCAACCGTCTACGCGGCGGTCATCGCCGCCATGGTGCTCACGGTGGCCATGATGCTGTTGATGCGGGCGCGGACGCAGCAGGATCGACGCGTCGCCGACATCATGCTGGTGAGCGGCCTCGGACCGCTGGCAATCGCTGCAGCGTCCGCGCCGCCAGGCGGCGTGGGGTCCCCGCAAGCGGTGTTGGGCTTCGGCGTGCTCGCCGTCGCCGCGGGGCTTGCTCTGCGCTTTACGGGCCGCAGGCTGGCGATTTACACCGCGATCGTCACCGTCAGCGCGGTGGCAACGGTCGTGAGCCTGGCCCGGATGGTCGCGATGATCAGCCCGGTGACGATGTTCGCGTGTGTCGTGCTGGCCTGCGTGTTCGCCTACCAGAGCGCACCATCGATCTCGCGTCGGCTGGCCGGCATCCGGCTGCCGGTGTTCCCGTCGGCCACCAGCCGGTGGGTCTTTGAGGCTCGACCCGATCTGCCCACCACCGTGGTGACCTCCGACGGCGGTCCTCCGGTCCTGGAGGGGCCCGCCTCGGTTCGCGACGTACTGCTCCAAGCCGAGCGCGCGCGCTCGTTTTTGACGGGTCTGTTGCTCGGGCTGGGCGTGTTGGTGGTGGTCTCCCTGACCGCATTGTCCGACCCGCACACCGGGCAACGCTGGCTGCCGCTCTTGCTGGCCGGCTTCACCGCAGGTTTCCTCATGTTGCGCGGCCGCTCGTATGTCGACCGCTGGCAGGCGATCACACTGGCTGGGACCTCGGTGATCATCGTCACCGCGGTGGTCTTGCGCTACGCACTGGTGTTGCAGTCGCCGCTGGCGATATCGCTCAGCGTGGCGATCCTGGTTCTGCTGCCGGCAGCCGGTCTCACAGCTGCTGCGGTGGTGCCCAACACGGTCTACAGCCCGCTGTTCCGCAAGTTTGTGGAATGGATTGAATACCTCTGCCTGATGCCAATTTTCCCGCTGGCATTCTGGTTGATGAATGTTTATGCAGCGATCCGATACCGGTAGCGGCAAGGTGCGGCGTGGTCGCGCGGGCCGTGCGGCCGTCGCCGCACTTTTGCTCACCACAGGTGCATTAGCGGGTTTGCCGCCGGCATCGGCGATTTCGCCTCCGACGGTCGATCCGGCCGCGGTGCCGCCTGACGGTCCGCCAGGACCGCCGGCGCCGATGAAGCAGACCGCTTACTGCACCGAGGTTGGGGTGTTGCCGGGCACCGACTTTCGGTTGCAGCCCAAGTACATGGACATGCTGAATTTGTCGGAGGCATGGGGATTCAGCCGCGGGGCTGGGGTGAAGGTCGCGGTTATCGACACCGGTGTGAGCCCACACTCCAGGTTTCCGCACCTGATACCCGGCGGCGACTACGTCATGGGCGGTGACGGATTGTCGGACTGCGACGCCCACGGCACCATCGTGGCGTCGATGATCGGCGCGGCGCCGGCCAACGGAGCGCCACCGCCGCCCGTGAGCCCGCGCAAGCCGGTCACCATTCCGACCACCGAGCCGCCGCCGAAGGCGCCGCCCCCACAGACGGTGACATTGTCACCGTTGCCTCAGACAGTGACGATGGTGCCGGCTTCGCCCACAGAGGAGGCGCCTCCAGGACCGTTCGGAGCCCCGCCACCGCCGCCGGCACCGCAAGCTCCGCCGGCAGCACCGGCATCGCCCGCGCCCGGTGGACCGGCGCCGGCATCGCCCGCGCCGGGTGGACAGGCACCGCCGGCATCGCCCGCGCCGGGTGGACAGGCACCGCCGGCATCGCCCGCGCCGGGTGGACAGGCACCGTCGGCCAACCACGGGGGCGGCACGGTGACGATACCCAACTACTCCGGCGGTCGGCAGAACACCGCCGTAGACAATCCGCGCCCCTTGGACCCGCCGAAACCGCCACCGCCGCCACCTGCGCCGGCGGGGGCTCCCGACGCATTTAGCGGAATCGCCCCGGATGTCGAGATCATCTCGATCCGCCAGTCCAGCCAGGCGTTTGGCCTCAAGGATGCCTATACCGGCGACGAGGATCCCCAGACGCGGGCAAAGATCGACAACATCTCGACGATGGCGTTGGCGATCGTCCACGCCGCCAACATGGGAGCATCGGTGATCAACATCTCCGATGTGACGTGCATGAGTGCGCGCAACATCATCGACCAGCGCGCACTCGGTGCCGCGGTCCGCTACGCGGCGGTCGAGAAGAACGCGGTGATCGTGGCTGCCGCCGGCGACACCAGCAAGAAGGACTGCAAGCAGAACCCGCTCTATGATCCCTTGCAGCCCAACGATCCTCGCGACTGGAACGGTGTCAGCACCGTGGTGACGCCGTCGTGGTTCAGCGACTTTGTCCTGACGGTCGGTGCGGTGGATGCCAACGGGCAGCCGCTGAGTCAGAACGGTCAGACCGGTCAGGGTTCGACCAGCATCGCCGGGCCGTGGGTGGGCATCGCCGCGCCCGGAACTGATGTCATCGGACTCTCTCCCCGCGACGATGGCCTGATCAACGCGATTGACGGCCCGGACAACACGCTGCTGGTCCCGGCCGGCACCGGCTTCTCGACCGCGATCGTGTCCGGGGTGGCCGCACTGGTCCGGGCGAAGTACCCCCAGCTATCGGCGTACCAAGTCATCAATCGGTTGATCCGTACCGCCCGGGCACCGGCTCGCGGCGTCGACAACCTGGTCGGCTATGGAATCGTCGACCCGGTAGCGGCACTGACCTGGGATGTCGTCGAGGGTCCGGCCAAGCCGCCGCAGCAGCTGTCGGCACCGCTGGGCATTCCTAAGCCGACCCCTCCCCGCGATTTGGTGCCAGTATGGGTAGCCGGGGGCGGGTTGACCGCGGCATTGCTGATAGGCGGCGCCGTGTTTGGTATCGCGATGTTGATGAAGCGATCGCGGAAGCAGCAATGAGGTCGGAGAGGCAATGAAGGCTCAGCGTAGGTTTGGATTGTCTTTCACGTGGCCGCGCGTCACCGGGGTGTTTCTGCTCGACATTGCGATCTTGATCGTGGCCAGCCACTGCCCCGACTCCTGGCAGGGCCAATATCACATCGCCTTCTGGGTGGGGGTTGGCCTCGCGGTGCTGGTCACGGTGCTGTCGCTGGTCAGCTATCACGGCATCACGCTGATCTCGGGATTTGCCGCGTGGCTGTGGGATTGGTCTGCCGACCCGGGTGCCACGCTGGCCGCCGGGTGCACGCCGGCGCTCGACTACCAGCGCCGGTTCGGGCGCGACAAGGTCGGGGTCCGCGAGTATGAAGGCCGTCTGGTCACGGTGATTGCGGTCGACGACGGTGACGACGACCCCTCGGGTCGCCATCGCCATCGGACGACGGCGGCCACGCTGCCGGTGCAGGCGGTCGCTGACGGCGTGCGTCAGTTCGATATTCACCTCGACGACATCGACATCGTCTCGGTGAAGGTGCGCCGCGGGGGCAACGCGGCCGAATTATCCAAGCTGGAAGACTGGGGCCCCGAGGAGTGGGGCCTGGTGGGTGATCAGCCGACCTCATTCGTGCGCCGAACCTGGGTGATACTGCGGATGAACCCGCAGCGCAACGTCGCCGCTGTGGCGTGCCGCGACTCGCTGGCTTCGACGTTCGTTGCGGCCACCGAGCGGTTGGCCCAGGACCTCGATGGACAATGCTGTGCGGCCAGGCCGCTGACCGCTGACGAGCTCGCCGAGGTCGACGCCGCGGTGCTGGCCGATCTGGAGCCGACGTGGAGCCGCCCCGGATGGCGGTTTCTCAAGCATTTCAACGGGTTTGCGACCAGCTTCTGGTTGACGCCGTCGGACATCACCACCGAGTCGCTGGACGCGCTTGTGCACACCGACAACCCCGACGTCGGCGCCACCGTGGTCACGATCCGGCTCACCACCCAAGGGGGCCGGCCCCAACTGTCTGCCTGGGTGCGCTACCACAGTGGCAGCCGGCTGCCCAAGGAGGTGTGGGCGGGCCTCAACCGCCTCACCGGCCGTCAGTTAGCCGCGGTGCGCGCCAGCCTGCCCGCCCCGACGACCCGCCCACTGCTGGTCGTGCCGAGCCGCGAGTTGCATGACGAGGACGAGCTAGTGCTTGCGCTGGATCACGCGCGCGAGGGTGCAGCGAGCGTGCCCGTAGCGCAATGACGCGCTCCCAACCGACCACCGAAGACGCCCGTAACGCGATGGTCGCCGGTCTGTTGGCTTCGGGTATTTCGGTCAACGGATTGCAACCCAGCCACAACCCCCAGGTGGCATTGCAGATGTTCACCACGGCTACCTCCCTTGATCCGGCGATGTGCGACGCCTGGCTGGCGCGGGTGCTGGCAGGCGGCCAAGGCATCGAGGTGCTTGCGGGCGCATGGGCGTCGGTCAGGACGTTCGGCTGGGAAGCCCGTCGGCTCGGGGTCACGGATGTGCAATTTCGCCCCGAAGTCTCCGACGGGCTGTTCCTGAAACTCGCGGTCACCACCGTGGAGTCGTTGGCTTGCGCGTACGCCGCCGTTCTCGCCGAGGCGAAACGCTACGAGGAGGCGGCGAAGCTGCTCGACGGGGTCGAGCCCCGCCATCCTTCCGACGAGGAGCTGGTCAACTACGTGCGGGGCGTGCTGTTCTTCCGCACCAGACGATGGCCGGACGTGCTTGTCCAGTTTCCCGAGGGAAAGCAATGGCGACACCCTGAGCTGAAAGCCGCGGGCGCGGCGATGGCAACCACGGCGCTCGCATCGCTCGGCGTCTTTGAGGAGGCCTACCGGCGCGCGCAAGATGCCATCGAGGGGGACCGGGTCCCGGGTGCGGCCAACATCGCCTTGTACACCCAAGGCATGTGCATGCGGCACCTCGGCCGCGAGGAGGAGGCCGTCGAGCTGCTGCGCCGGGTGTATTCGCGGGATCCGAAGTTCACCCCGGCCCGTGAAGCGCTGGACAACCCCAACTTTCGGCTGATACTGACCGATCCGGAAACCATCGAGGCCCGCACGGATCCATGGGATCCGGACAGCGCACCGACCCGCGCGCAGACCGAGGCCGCTCGCCACGCCGAGGAGGCCGCGAAGTACTTGGCCGAAGGCGATGCCGAGCTCAACGCGATGCTGGGCATGGAAAAGGCCAAACGGGAAATCAAACTCATCAAGTCGACGACCAAGGTCAACTTGGCCCGAGCCAAGATGGGGCTTCCGGTGCCGGTGACATCGCGTCACACCTTGCTGCTGGGACCACCGGGTACCGGCAAGACGTCGGTGGCGCGGGCTTTCAGCAAGCAGCTGTGCGGGTTGACCGTGCTGCGCAAGCCGCTCGTGGTGGAGACGAGCCGCACCAAGCTGTTGGGCCGGTACATGGCCGATGCGGAGAAGAACACCGAAGAGATGCTCGAAGGGGCGTTGGGCGGAGCGGTCTTCTTCGACGAGATGCACACCCTGCACGAGCGCGGCTACCACCAGGGCGACCCCTACGGCAACGCGATCATCAACACGCTGCTGCTGTACATGGAGAATCATCGCGACGAGCTGGTGGTCTTCGGAGCGGGCTACGCCAAGGCGATGGACAAGATGCTCGAGGTGAATCAGGGTCTGCGACGGCGCTTTTCGACCGTGATCGAGTTCTACAGCTACACCCCCGATGAGCTGGTGGCGCTCACCAAACTGATGGGGCGCGAGAACGAAGACGTTATCACCGACGAACACGCCGAGGTCTTGTTGCCGTCGTACACCAAGTCCTACCTCGAGGAGAGCTACTCGGAAGACGGGGATTTGATTCGCGGTATCGATACGCTCGGCAATGCAGGCTTCGTGCGCAACGTTGTGGAGAAGGCCCGCGATCACCGTAGTTTCCGCCTGGACGACGAGGATCTCGACGCGGTGCTTGCCAGCGATCTCACCGAATTTAACGAGGACCAACTGCGCCGATTCAAGGAGTTGACCCGCGAGGACCTCGCCGAAGGCTTCAGTGCGGCAGTGGCCGAAACCAAGTCGACGTAGGTATCCCCGGCGAACCGTTGCGCGAGGGTGCTCATCGCTCGAGGGCCATACCGGCCTTGCCCTCGCCGAATAGCTCCAACAGCTAACCCCTGCGTGGCGCCGGAAGAGCCATCGAGCATCCGCTCTTCGCACGGAATCACCGGCGGACCGCACGATCGCGGACCGGCACCAACCCCGCCGCGAGTCGCGTTGACCAAGGCAGATTTTGCTGCCACCATGATTTCGATATACCGCGTCAGGTGAGGTTGCAGCAGGGAAACGGGCCATTCACATCGAATGTCAACAGACGCCCAGAGCCGGACGGCTCGTCCCATTTCGCCCTCGCTTACGGCGCAGCTTCATCTGGATGCCCCGTGCTCATGCCGACGCTCTGAGCAGAGAGGTTGCCGCGCCTGGCAAATCTCGCCGGGTGGCCTCACCGCAATTTGTGCAACCACGGCGCCAATCGCGCGCGCCCGGAGCCGACGGGAGGTGGGCGGACTGGTTCAACCAGCAGTGGCTGTGCGAAATCGATGACCGTTTCTTTCCGATCCGGTCGCGGGTGTCTTTCGTGCCGTCTGCATCGGGTGCCGCCGAGCACCTGACACCACGCCGCGAAACCGGGGGGCGTGTTAATTGCCAGGGCCCCGAACACCACCACAGCGGCCGGGACCCGTAGCCGGGTCGGACTATCCCGATAAGGAGAAGTCCGATGTGTGTTGTGACACTTAACGAAATGCTCACGATGGATTACGGAGCATTGCCACCGGAAATCAACTCGGCCCGTATGTATTTGGGACCGCGCTCGGCGCCGATGCTGGCTGCCGCGGCGGCCTGGGACGGGCTGGCCGCGGAGCTGCATTCGACAGCATCCACCTACGAGTCGACGATCTCGCGGCTGACCAGCGAAGGCTGGCTGGGGCCGGCATCGGCATCGATGGCAGCCGCTGTCGCCCCCTATGTGACGTGGTTGACCAGGACCGGGGCAGAGGCTGAGCAGACCGCCGCTCAGGCACTAGCGGCGGCGGGCGCCTACGAGGCCGCGTTTGCCACGACGGTTCCTCCAGCCTTGGTCGCGGCTAACCGTGCCCAGCTAACGGCACTGGTCGCGACCAACTACCTCGGTCAAAACACGCCGGCGATCGCGACCACCGAGGCTCAATATGGCGAAATGTGGGCCCAGGACGCGGCGGCGATGTACAGCTATGCGAATAGCTCGGCTGCTGCATCGGTGTTGAAGCCGTTCAAGCAACCGGCGCAGACCACCAATCCCGCCGGGCTGGCCGGCCAGGCCGCAGCAATCAGCCAGGTCAACGGCACGGCGGCGACCAGCGGCACACAGACAACGCTGTCGCAGCTGACCTCGGCGGTGCCGTCCGCGCTGCAATCACTCGCGTCACCCGTCTCGACGACTACCGGTTGGGATTTCTTGAACTCCAACTTTTTCAACGGGCTCACCTCAGCCGGATATGTAAACCCCGCAATCATTCTCCCGGCGATCACGTCCGCGGCGTCCGACATCAACTCCTTGCAGGCCCCAGGATTGGGGGCAGCCCTCATGCCCCCTGGCGGCGGCTTCAGTATCCCTGCGTTTGCCAATCTGACTACCCCTGCAGCTTCGACCCTGGTGTCGGTGCACATGCCCGCGGGTTCACCGGACCTCGGCGGGGTGTCGGGTCTGACAGCCCGATCCGCGCTCGTTGGGCGGTTGTCCGTGCCGCAGAGCTGGATGGCGGCTGCGCAGGTGGCCAACCCGGCGGGTGCCACCTTCGCGGGAGGTGGCTGGACCACCGCCGTAGGTCCGGGTGCCACCGCCCCGGAGGCCATCCCGGCGGGCATGCCGGGCATCCCGGGCATGCCCGCCGCCGGCATGGGCGGGCACGGCTTCGGACATGGGCCTCGCTACGGATTCCGCGTGACCGTCATGCCACGGCCGCCGGCCGCGGGATGACGGAAGCAGACGCCGATGTGGTCGAGCTGCGCATCTCACGGGCTGGCGCTAGCGGGCCGGCGCTAGCGGGCCTATAGAACCCGGCTAGCACCACGCCGATCGCAACCGCCCACAGCGGCGTGGCCTGCGGCTGGACCCAGTCCCGGCGCGACGGCCTGGCGGAAGGTTCGCGCTCATCGGGTCGGTGAATTGTTACAAATGTGTGATGAGTTGTTGCAACTGTGTGGCAATTAGGCTTGACTCGCCTATTCCGCGGATGCCACGATGACTTTGCAAGCACCTCGCTAGGTGAGGCGTCTGCACGGATACAGGCCACTGACCTCGAACGTCGAAAGACGCCCAGGGTCAGGACAGCTCCTCCCGGCTTAAGGGTTGAGCCCAAGTGGCTTCCGGCTTCGATTCGGCCGGATACGCCGTGTGGTGTCGAAGCTCTGACGAGAGGGGTGCAGAGTTCGGGTTGTCTTACGCCTGGCCTCTTCCCCGTGGTGCGCAGACGCGTGGCACCCCCGTGTGCCCTGACCGTGAGGAGGTGAGGCGAGATGAGTCCCGACGATAGTCCGTATTCCAGGTCGACGACCATTTCGTTGCGATCCGACCTCGACCCTGCTTACGCCGTCTGAATCGGCTTCTTCCGATTGGCACTCATCCGCACATCTCAGCATCGCTGGGTTGTGTGAATGCAGCGCGCGGAAAGTAGCCGCCGAAGTTGCCAACAAGGTCCCGGGTCGGTCTCTTTCCGTGAGGAGAAGCCCGATGTCGTTTCCCATTGCGCATCCAGAAGACTTAGCTAAGGCAGCCGCGATCACAGGGCTGCCTCCGGCTGCCGCTGATGAGTTATCAGCCTTGGCCACAATGCAATTCAGTGCCCATGTCGCCACCTATCAGGCGGTGGGCGAACAAGCGATGACCGCTCACGAGCTGCCTGCCGCGACCTTGGGCGCCGGCGCCGGCTCATCTGCGGCCACCAACATCACCACACCATCGCAGTTAGCTGACAGAGAGGGTCAACGATGACCACAGTGCTGGATTTCGCCATGCTTCCGCCGGAAATCAACTCCGCGCGCATGTATTCCGGGGCGGGCTCGAGTCCGATGCTGGCCGCCGCTTCGGCGTGGAAGGGCCTGTCCGCTGAATTGCGTTCCACCGCACTGTCCTACGGCAGGGTGCTTTCGGCGCTGACGGACGAGGAATGGCACGGCCCGGCGTCGGCTGCGATGGCGTCCGCGGCCATGCCCTACGTGGCGTGGATGAACACCACCGCGGCGCAGGCCGAGCAGACCGCCACACAGGCCGAGGCCGCCGCGGCGGCCTATGACACCGCCTTTGCGGCCACGGTGCCCCCGCCGGAGATCGCGGCCAACCGGGCCCAGCTTCCGAAGCTGGTTGCCACCAACACCTTGGGCCACAACACCCCCGCGATCGCGGCCAACGAGGCCCAGTACGCCCAAATGTGGGCCCAAGACGCCTCGGCGATGTACGGCTATGCCGGCAATTCGGCGGCCGCCACCCGGTTGGCCTCGTTCACCGGGCCGCAGCAGATCGCCAACCCCAGCGCGACGACGGCCCAGTCCGCCGCGGTGACCCAGGCGGCTACTACTTCGGCCGGCACCGGGCAGAGCACGCTGTCAAAGCTGACGTCGGCGGTTCCCAACGCGTTGCAGACGATGGCGTCGCCGTCGTCCTCGTCGTCGACGACGGGTCTAAGCAGCCTCCTGAGTGGGTGGAATCCGTTCGCTCCGGGGTCGGCCAATGACACCACCGGGCTCAATGGTGTGCTGAATGCGCTGTTCGGGGAAAACACGGCCTTCGGACAGCTCCTCAACGCAAATATCTGGAACACCATCTTTTCGTCGGGCTTCTACATGCCGGGAAACTTTTTGGGCACCGCCGTCGACTTCATGGGCCTAGGTGGGGGAGCCGGCGCAGGCGCGGAGGGCGCGGCCGGGGCCGCGGAGGGAGCGGCCGGCGCCGCCGGGGCAGCGGAGGGAGCCGCGGAGCCGCGGCCGGCCCGCTGGGCGGCCTGGGGGCTGCGGGCCCGTCCGTCTCGGGAGACCTGGGTAAAGCGGCTGTCGTCGGACCGCTGTCGGTCCCGCCGAGCTGGACCGGGGCCGCGCCGCAGAACGCACTGGGTTCGACATTGGGAGCCACGCCGATGGTCGCTCCTCCGCCGGCGATGGCCGCAGGTATGCCCGGGATGCCGCTGGGCGGCCTCGGCGCGCAGGGCTTGGGCCGCAACACACCCCAATACGGCTTCAGGCCCACGTTCGTGCCGCGCCCACCCGCCGCGGGATAGCCCGCCGGGAGGCACGCACTTCACGCGCTGTTTTGCAACGAATTTGAGCGCCAGCGCCGATCCAACCCCCGGGGCCGCCTGGCGAAAAAGGGGAGGAGGCCAACGATGACAGCACTACTGGACTTCGCCATGCTTCCACCCGAAATCAACTCCGCGCGCATGTACTCCGGAGCGGGCCCGGGCCCGATGCTGGCCGCCGCGACGGCCTGGCACGCAGCTGGCCGCGGAGCTACGGGCGACCGCGGCAGGCTACAGTTCCGTGCTTTCGGATTTGACCGGCCAAGCCTGGTACGGCCCGGCGTCCGCGTCGATGGCGGCCGCGGCCGCACCGTATGTGGTGTGGATGAGCACCACCGCGGGGCAGGCCGAGGAGACCGCCGCACAGGCCGAGGCCGCCGCGGCGGCCTACGAAGCCGCGTTCGTGGCCACGGTGCCCCCACCGGTGATCGCGGCCAACCGTGCCCAGCTAACCGCGCTGATCGCCACCAACTTCGTGGGCCAAAACACCCCGGCGATCGCGGCCACCGAGGCCCAGTACGCCGAAATGTGGGCCCAGGACGCCACCGCGATGTATGGCTATGCCGACTCTTCGGCGGTCGCCACCCGGCTGACCGCTTTCACCGAGCCGCAGCAGACCACCAGCCCCAGCGGCCTGACCGCCCAGTCCGTGGCGGTGTCCCAAGCCGCCGCTACCCAGGCAGGCGCCCAGCACAGCGCGCTGCCCCAACTGATCTCGAGCCTGCCCAACGCGCTGCAGGGACTGGCGTCGCCGTCGTCATCGACGTCGCCGATGACGGATTTGGCCAGCATCCTGGGTGGTTTCAACCCGTTTGCTCCCGGGTCGGCCAGCGACACCACCGGACTCAATGGCCTGCTCAACTCGGTGTTCGGCACCAACACAGCGTTCGGGCAGATGATCAACTCCACATTCTTGAACACCATCTTCGCGTCCGGCTTCTACATGCCGGCCAGATACCTGGGCAGGGCCGTGGACTTCATGGGCATGAGCGGACAGGCCGCCCCAGAAGCCGTCGGAGACACCGCACCAGCGGCCGCCGGCCCGGCACAGGGCGCGACGTCCGGCCCGCTGGGCAGCCTTGGGGCCCTGGGTGACTCCGCGGAGGCAAGCATGGGACAGCGAACCCAGGTAGGCCCGCTCTCGGTACCACCGAGCTGGACCACCCCAGGGCCACTGCAAAGCCCGCTGGCCTCGACGTTAGGGGACGCACCGCTGCAGGCGCCGCCCCCAGCAGTCACCGCCAGCACGCCCCCGGTGCCGCTGGGCAATACCGGCGGCCAAGGCGAAGGCCGCGCGGTGCCTCAATACGGCTTCCGACCCACCTTCGTCGCACGCCCACCCGCCGCCGGGTAACGCCTGAGGGCCTGGGCGGATCCAGCACACAGATGCGGGCATGGCGGGCCGGATGTGCGCGTCCGAACGACGCGACCTTTACGAATGTGGGTTTGGCCAAAGCTGGCCCACTTGGTGTGATTTAACGGTTAGATCGTCGCATGCTGCACCATGGAGCTTCTGCTGTGAGGCAGAGGGTGGACGGGAGTCGGCTAACGGGACCGGCCGGCGCTGCGGGGTGGTGAAGTGATGATCCGCGGTCACGCCCTCTTTGAGGCCGATTGGCGGCGCGAGGCGCTGCGGACCAACCTGTGGGTCGTTCCCGCGGTGGAGACGTTTGTCATATTGCTGCTCTTCGCGGGCACCTACGCGGTCGACCGTGCCGCCTACGACGGAGTGATCCAGCTGCCGTCGTGGGTGCTCAGCGGTACCGGCGACTCGGCTCGAGCCGTCTTGGCTACTATCGCCGCGTCGATCATCACCGTGGTCGGCATCGTCTTCTCGATCACCATTGTGGCCCTGACGCTCGCGTCGACGCAGTTCGGCCCGCGGATGCTGCGGAACTTCGTGCGGGACCCTGGAACTCAGCTGGCGTTGGGGACATTTGTCGCGACGTTCTGCTACGCGACGATCGCCCTGGTATCCGTGGGCGGCGGCCCGCATGGCGATTTCGTTCCGCATCTGTCGATCACCGTGACCCTGATAATGACGTTGGCTGATGTGGCTGTGCTGATCTATTTCCTCAACCACGTCGCCGCGTTGATTCAGCTTCCCGTGGTGATGGGGAGCATTGCCGCAACACTCGCCACCGAGATCACGGCGCTGCAGCGCGGCGCGGCGTTCAGCGTCGGGTCGCCGCGCGGCCCGTCGTACGAGGAAGTGCTCACGCGGTTGGCGGAGTCGGGTGCGCCGATCACCACACCGCGCAGTGGCTATCTTCAGTTCATCCGACATGAGACGCTGCTGCAGGTCGCTACCGCGGCCGATGCGGTCATTCAGTTGCCCTACCGCCCAGGGCATTTCCTTGTCGCGGGTCAGGTAGTCGCCCGGGTATGGCCGGCCAGTGCAGCCGGATCTGTCGAAAAGGGTCTTGCACTCGGCCACGTCACGGGTTGGTATCGCACTCTGCCACAGGATATTTCGTTCGGCTTCGATCAATTGGTCGAGATCGCCCTGCGTGCGCTATCACCGGCGGTCAACGACACATTCACGGGGTTGACCTGCATCGACTGGATCGCCGACTGCCTGTGCCGGATCTCCACCTCATGGCAGCCGCAACGCATCCGGCGTGACGCTGAGGGCCACATACGTGTCATCGTCTATCAACCCGATTTCGACCGACTCGTGGATCGCAGCTTCGACACGATTCGCCAGGCCGCAGTCGGCATGCCCGCCATCATGATCCGGCAACTCGATGCCGTGGCGAAGGTCATCGAACAAACCCCCGACCGGGCACGGCAAACGGTGTTGATCCGCCAAGCCGAAGCGATCCAGCGCTCCAACCTGGCCACGGTCGCCGATCCCGGAGACCGTGACGACGTCACTCGGCGCTACGAGACAGTCATGGCACTGGTGAGCCCGCAAGCGCCGCCGACGTTCTCCGAAACCTATACCGGGAACGGATTTGACCGCGACGCGGATAGTTCGCCCAATGTCGGGAGTCAATAATTCCGTCGATGACAGTATGCGGCGAGCAATTCGAGGACGTCGTCGGTGGTTTTGGTCTGTACGTTTTAGCGTCGGCCTTCCGGTTGGGGCCCAGGTAGTGATGTCGCGGCGAGTTGTTTGACCGCCTCAGCGGATCAGCTGCCCGCACGTGGGTGAGAAGTTCTAGTCCGAAGTTCCCTGGCCTGGTGACGTGTTGGGGTTGTCACCTCGGGTTTGCGATATGGATGGTCGGGTGTAGTGCCTGCGTTAGGCCGACACGGTGGGAAACGCCGAGGAGTTCGAAAGCTCGTCGCGGCGCTGATCTTGCCGCAGGGTCAGCGCCCGAGCAGGCGGTTCTTCTGTTCGGTGAACTCTTCGTCGGTCAGTCTGCCCTCGTCGCGAAGCTTGGCGAGCTGGCGTATCCGGACCGCGACACCCGTCACCACGATGCGGGGATTGTCGTGCGACGCTTCTTCTTTGCCGTCAGTCGCGGCACGGTCACCGTTGGTTGCTGCGCCGGATGCGCGAGCCGCCACCGGTTTGCCGCCATGCTTATCGGCGCCGGTGCCCACGCTGCCGCCCATGGCTGACCCGAGCATTCCCGCCAGTCCCATCTGGCTGAACGCGCTGCCCGAGCCGACTTCCACGGTCTCTTCGGCCGCCGCCGCGGCGGTGGGGGTGACACTGGTGGCCGGCGATGTCAGCGCGACGGGACGTACCACCGGTGCCTCGACCGTCCACCCCCGCGGCACGGACAACGCCCCGATCGTGTTGGCCTGGCCCAGACCCGCCGACGCCGCGAGCGGACCGGGGTTGATGATGCTCGCCTTGAACTCCCCGGGGGGCGCCTCCCCTGTGCCCGGCCAGCCCTCTACCCCCGCCCAGCCGCTGATGGTGACATCCGTGCGCTCACCGGCCACCGCGCCGAGGATGACGAAGGGAAGATCCACGAACGACCCCGCGATAACCATCGGCGCGGCGACAACAAGACTAATCACGTAGGTCGGCGCGCTGAGAAAGACGGTGATCAGGTTGCTCAACGTGTTCAGAAAGTCCAGCGGGCTCGTCTGGGCCGGCGCTGCTGCCGGCGCCACGGACAACGCTTGCGGGACAATCGATATGGTGCTCTGCACGTTGCCGGCCGAGGTGCTGGTGGCTTGGCCGACCGCGGCGGCTTGGCCGGCCGGCCCGCCCGGGTCGGTGTTTTGGTGGGGCGAGGTGAACGGTGTGAGCGCGGTTGCGGATGCCGACGAACCTGCGTAGCCGTACATCGCCGCGGCGTCCTGGGCCCACATCTCGGCGTATTGCGCCTCGGTGGCCGCGATCGCCGGCGTGTTCTGGCCCAAGATGTTGGTCGCCACCAGCGTCATCAGCAGGCTGCGGTTGGCCGCAACCACCGGCGGCGGCACCGTCAAAGCAAACGCCGCCTCGTAGGCGGCGACCGCGACTTTGGCTTGGGTCGCGGTTTCCCCCGCCTGTGCGGCGGTGGCGCTCAACCACGTCATATAAGGGGCGGCCGCGGCCGCCATCGACACCGACGCCGGCCCCGACCACATCCCGGAGGTCAACTCCGACACCACCGACTGATACGAGCTGGCCGCCGTGTACAGCTCGTCGGCTAATGCTTCCCAGGCGACCGCAGCAGCCAGCATCGGGCCTGATCCCGGACCGGTATACATCCGACCGGAGTTGATCTCCGGTGGATAAATTCCGAAATCCATCGCTGCGTGTCCCTACTTGGAAAAGACCGGCACTCGTGTCACGGGGCGGTGTGTGATTCAGCGCCCGAGCAGGCGGTTTTTCTGTTCGGTGTATTCCTCGTCGGTCAGAATTCCCTCGTCGCGGAGCTTGGCGAACTCGCGCAGTTCGGCCGCGACTCCGGTCACCACGGTGCGAGGTTCGGGCGCGTCGCCGTCAGCGTCAGCCACCGCAGGGGCACCCGTGGTCCCGGCGCCCGCGGGGCGAGCCGCCGCCCGTTGGTCAACCGCCCCCTTGCCGGCATCTTTGCCGCCGCCGGCGCTCAGGGTGCCGGCCATGGCTCGCCCGGCCATCCCTGACAGCGCCATCTCGCCGAGAGTGCTGCCCGAGCCGGTTTCCACGATCTCGGCGGTGGCTACCGCGGGGAGGGCGGTGACGCCCGGTAGCGCCGGCAACATCACCGAGACCGGGCGTACCGCCGGTGTGGCGATCGTCCAAGCCGGTGGCACCGACAAGGCCCCGACCGCGTTCGCCTCGCCCACACCCACCGACAGTGAGGGCACCGTCGCCGGCCCCGCCGGCGCTATTGGGCCGGTGATAATCGCCTTGAACGCCGTGGGGGGCGCCTCCCCTTCGCCCGGCCAGGGTTGTTCCCCTGCCCAGCCGCTGACGATTTTGTCCGTGTGTAAACCGGTCCCGGCACCGACGATGTCCAAGGGAAGGGACACGACGCTTATCGCGTCGGCTGGTACGTCAATAAACAAGGTAGCGAGGTCGGCTGGTACGTCGAGAAAGATGGCGATAAGGTCACTGAGGAGGCCCAGCAGGTCCGTACCCGTACCCTGTGCTGGCGCCGCCGCGCTCTGCAGCGCGTTAGGGACCGCGGAAATAGCTTGCTGCGCCGACGAGACGGTGCTTTGCGCATTGCCGGCCGAGGTGCCGGTGGCTTGACCGACCGCGGCGGCCTGATTGGCCGACCCGGTGGGGTCGGTGTTCTGCTGGGGTGGGCTAAATGGTGTCAGCGCGGTTGCGGATGCCGACGAGCCTGCGTAGCTGTACATCGCCGCGGTGTCCTGGGCCCACATCTCGGCGTACTGGGCCTCGGTGGCCGCGATCGCCGTGGTGTATCGCCCGAATAGGTTCTTCGCCACCAGCCGCATCAGCAAGGTGCGGTTGGCCGTGATTTGCGGCGGCGGCACCGTCGACGCAAACGCCTCCTCGTAAGCGGCAGCCGCCGCCTTGGCCTGGCCGGCCGTTTCCTCGGCCTGCGCGGCGGTGCTGGTCAGCCACGCCGCATAGGAGGTGGCCGCGGCCGCCATCGACGCCGACGAGGGGCCCAACCACGGTCCGGAGATCAGTCCCGACACCACCGAGTGATACGAGTTGGCCGCCGAGTGCAACTCCGCGGCCAACCTGTCCCAGGCTTCCCCCGCGGCCAGCATCGGCCCCGAACCGACACCGGCATACATCCGCCCGGAGTTAATCTCCGGCGGTAACATCGCGAAATCCATTATTACGGGTCCCCTAGTGGTCGGCATCGAATTGGCGGGCTTTGTGGCCGCATACTAACCAGTACGTCATGAACGGTTCCCGCTTCGGCCCGGGCGCTAACCACCTGGTGCATCGCGGCGTATACGGCTAACTGTGTCGGTGCCAGCGCTGACGCCTCATCGGCGGCTGGAATCATCTGGGTCGGTCGGGGCCGTCGCCGCATTTCCGGCGCTCACCGTGGAGCTGACGCCCTGCACCCTGACCGCTGCCGCTGCCAGCGTTTCCGGGTGAACAGTCACGAAAAACATGGGCTCCCTTACTCGACGCTGATTGGGCAATACCTAATTCTTGGGATCGGATCGCGGCCGGGGCTGCCCACCAGAACACGGTAGGTGACCCCCGGCGGTCATTATGAGTTGTTGACGGAACCTGCGCGAATTCGTTAACAGATTCTTAACGGGGGATATTTGTGGCGGGGGTCATGTTTTCCCCAGTTTTGAGGGCAACGTGATAATTGGCGCCGGCATGGCTCCGAATTTTGCCCCCGGTCCGCTGGCCTGGCTCTGCCCCCGATCCGACCGGGGTTCCGGGCAACTACCCAGACATGGACTTTCACCTGCAGGCGACGACGAACTTCCCATCAGGTCGTGATCGCGGGATCATCACCTGTTAATTGGCTGGACGCACCTTTTGATTGGCCGCGTGCACCTGCTAATTGGCTGGACGCACCTGCTAATTGGCTGGCGCACCTGTCAATTGGCTGGGAGCGCGCCTGTTAATTGGCTGGGAGCGCGTAACTTCGGGGTAAAAAGTGCGTCACGAGTCCGCGCCGAGCGCCGGCCGAGTCTAGTGTCGTTGCAGGCCTCATCATCGACGGCGAAGTTGCATGGTGCCCTCATATGATCGATGATCGATCTGATCGGTTTTCGTGAACGGAGAAACTGTGTCCGTTGTAAACCGTGGACGGTGGTGGTCTTCGCCCTGGCGGGTTGGCGCAGAGGTTGGTCGAACGACTGTGAGCTTTGACAAACGCGATCGGGCTGGCGATCGTCGCACTCGTGGCGGTCTTACTCGTAGCGGTCCTAGCGCTTTTGGAGCTTCTAGTTGAGCGCCCCGTCTGCGGAGTTAGAGCACTCCGGCCAAGTCTCAAGGAGCCTACGTCCGGCGTCGACGAGGGTGACGAGGGTATTGCCTGCCGAGCGGTTGCGTGCGGAGAGGGATAAAGCACTCGGCTTACGAGCCGGCAGAATGCGGCGGACACTTTTCGTTATCGCTCTGATCGGATATGGAAGGTGGGCATGACATCACCGGCTGGTCAGCCAGACGTCCCGCACTCGATCGGCTACGCCGTTTAAGCGCTTCTTTCTTGGAAAGCCGCTAATCAGCGAGCACCTGGACGAGGAGAGCTTGTCCAATACCGTTGCGCTCGGCGCGCTTTCACCCGACGCGATCTCCTCGACCGTATACGGTCCCGAACAGATCATGGTCGAACTGCTGCCGGCTGCCGGGCTGGCCGCATACGTGTTGGTGCTTCCGATCACCGCCGTCATCTTGCTGATCCTGGCGTTGGTGACCGCATCGTATCGCCAGGTCGTCATGGCCTACACCCAACGAGGCGGCTCTTACGTGGTCGCGCGGGCCAACTTCGGGCCCCGGGTGGCGCAGCTCTCGGCCGCCGCACTGTTGATCGACTATGTGGTCACCGTGGCGGTGCAGTGCGCGTCCGGCACGTTTGCGGTGGTGTCGGCGGTACCTTCGCTGGGCCCGTACCACTTGGAAATCACGGTGGTTGCTTTGCTGCTGATTTCTTACGCCAACCTGCGCGGGTTGAAGGAGGCGGGGCGGATATTCGCGGTGCCCGTCTACGCTTTTATCATCATGCTCACCCTGATGATCGTGGTCGGTGTCGTTCGTGAAATCCTCGGGAATTTAACGAAATACGATCCGGAGCACATCGTCGGAGCGGTGCCCGTTCATCAGGGCAACGGCTTCATCATGGGCGCCACAGTCCTCATAATGCTGCGCGCCTTCGCCAACGGCGGCACGTCGCTGACCGGCGTCGAGTCCATCGCCGATGCAGTCAACATCTTTCGGAAGCCGCAAGGCATCAACGCGCGTCGCGTCCTCACCGCAATGGCCTGCACCCTCGGATTCTTGCTGGTCGGTGTCATCTACCTTGTGCACGTCACCCACGCCACTCCCTTTGTCGCAGAGTATCCGTCGATGATGTCGGAGATTGCCCGGGCAGTTTTCGGCAATGGGATGATCGGGAACATCCTGTACTGGCTTCTGCAGATAGCGAGCGCGGCGATCCTCTTCTTCGGTGCGAATACCAGTTTCAACGGTTTTCCCGCGCTGACGAGTTTCGTCGCCGAGGACAGTTTCCTGCCGCGGCCGCTCGTGAAACGCGGTCATCGTCTGGTGTTCTCCAACGCCATCATCACGCTGACGGCGCTGGCGCTGATACTGCTGCTGGTGACCGGTGGCTCGGTCGACGCGTTGGTGCCGCTGTTCGCGATGGGTGTGTTCACCGGATTCTCGATGGCCGGCTACGGCATGACCAAACACCATCTGACGCACCGTGGGCCCGGCTGGCGATACAAACTGGTGATCAACCTGTCCGCGGGAATTTTGTCGACGACGGTGGTGGGCATCTTCGCGGTGGCCAAGTTCACCGAGGGGGCTTGGCTAGTAATCGTTGTCTTGCCCGTGCTGGTCTTCATGTTGATGCGGCTCAACCGGCAGTACCGCGACGAAGCCGCCGTACTCGAGATGTCTCGCACCGAGCATCCCCAGCACGCCAAGTATGCGCGACATCTGGTGTTCGTCTTTGTGGATTCGGTTGATCTGGCGGAGATCGAGGCACTGCACTACGCAGAGGGATTGCGCGCCGACGAGCTGACCGCGGTGCACTTCGTGGTGGACGCGGCCCTTGCCGCGCGGTTGCAGCAACGCTGGGAGCTCTTCGAGGACGACACCCCACTGCGGGTGGTCGACTGCCCGGACCGTCAGCTCAGTCGGGCCGCACAAGACCTGGTCCTGCGGGCACTCGAAGAACATCCAGACGCCAAGGTGACCGTGCTGTTGCCGCGCCGAACATATGTGCCGCTGGTGGGCCGGCTGCTGCATGACCGCACCGCCGACAAGATGGCCCGGGCCGTCAGCCGGATCCCGGGCGCGACCGCGCTCATCGTGCCCTACGACATAGGGTCTCGGGTGGCACAGGAGATGCCCGACCCCGTCGAGCAACCGGCCGAGCAAGAAATAGGCAAAGTGGATGCGCGGGTTTCGCGCGTCGAAGAACACGAACATCCTGAGCGGCCCCCGGCCGTTACCGCGGTGGACGGCCACACTCCGGGGCTACGGGCCACCAGCGAAGGACGGGTCAGTCAGGTCGAGGACAGTAACCGAGGAAGTGATGTGCTGTGACAACATCGGCTGCGACAACACCGGCTACCGCAACATCGGAGGCGCCAACATCGGCCGGCAAGTTAACCATCCGGCCGTCGCTCACCGACACGTATAAGCGCGTCTTTCTGGGAAAGCCGCTCATCAGCGAGCAGCTGGACTCGGAGAGATTGTCGAATCCCGTTGCACTCGGCGCGCTTTCACCGGACGCGATCTCATCGACCGCCTACGGTCCCGAACAGATCATGACCTCGCTGCTACCACACATCGGGCTGGCCGCGTTCGTGTTGTTGCTTCCGATCACCGGTGTCCTCTTGGTGATCCTGATGTTGGTGGCCGCAACCTATCGGCAGGTCGTCACGGCCTACGCCCGAGCCGGCGGCTCTTACCTGGTCGCGCGGGAGAACTTCGGGCCCCGGGTGGCGCAGATCGCCGCCGCGGCGCTGTTGATCGACTACGTGGTCACCGTCGCGGTGCAGCCCGCCGCCGGCACGGTGGCGGTGGTGTCGGCGATACCCGCGCTGCGTCCCTACAGCTTGGAAATCGCCGTGGGGTCGGTGCTCCTCATCTGTTATGCCAACCTGCGCGGATTGCGTAGGGCGGGTCGGTATTTCGCGGTGTCGACGTACTCCTTCGTCATCATGATCACGCTGATGATCGTGACCGGCATCGTCCGCGATATCTTCTGGGGTTTACCGACATACGATCCGACACACCTTGTCGGAGCGGTCCCGGTCCATCAGGGCGAGCCGCTGGTGATGGGCGCGGTGATAGTCGTCATGTTGCGCGCCTTCGCCCATGGCGGCTCGTCGCTGACCGGTGTCGAGGTGATTTCCAACGCGGTCAACGTCTTCCGGAAGCCGCAAGGCCCCAACGCGCGTCGGGTCCTCACCGTAATGGCGTGCTTCCTGGGGTTCTCGTTGGCGGGAGTCGCCTACCTTACCTACGTCACCCACGCGACTCCCTATCTCCATGAATACCCGTCGATGCTTTCCGAGCTTGCCCGGGCAGTTTTCGGCAGCGGGGTAGTCGGGAACGTCCTGTATTTCCTTCTCCAGGCGGCGAGCGCGGCGATCCTGTTCACCGGTGCCAATACCGGCTTCGGCGGTTTCCCCGCACTGGCCAGTTTCGTTGCCGAGGACCGTTTTCTGCCACGGCCGCTGACGAAACGCGGTCATCGTCTGGTGTTCTCCAACGGCATCATCACGCTGACCGTGCTGGCGGTGGCACTGCTGCTGGTGACCGAGGGCTCGGTCCGCGAGTTAATCCCGCTCTTCGCGATCGGCGTGTTCACCGCGTTCGCGATGGCCGGCTTCGGCATGAGCAAGCACCATCGGACGCACCGTGGGCCCGGCTGGCGACGCAAGGTGGTAATCAACCTGTTGACGGGGATCTTGTCGACGATCGTGGTCGGGATTTTCGTGGTGGCGAGGTTCACCGAGGGGGCCTGGCTAATCGTCATTGTCTTTCCCCTGCTGGTATTCGCATTGATGCGGCTCAACCGGCAGTACCGCGCCGAGGCCGCCGTTCTCGAGACGTCTCGCACCGAGCGTTCCCGGGTGGCCCAGTATGCGCGGAATCAGGTGTTCGTCTTTGTGGATTCGGTCGACCTCGCCGAGATCGAGGCATTGCGCTACGGAAAGGGATTGCGCGCCGACGACATGATCGCGGTGCACTTCGTGGTGGACGCGGATCATGCCGCGCAGTTGAAGGAGCGCTGGGAACGCTTCGACCACGACACCCCGCTGCGGGTCATCGACTGCCCGGATCGTCACCTGGTTCGGGCCGCACAACAGCTGGTCCTACAGTCGCTCAACGAACATCCAGACACCAAGGTGACGGTCCTGTTGCCGCGTCGAGAATATGCGCCGCTGGTGGGCCGGCTGCTTCATGACGCCACCGCGGACAAGATGGCCCGGGCTGTCAGCCGGGTCCAGGGTGCGACCGCGATCATCGTGCCCTACGACATCGAGTCTCGGATAGCACGGGCGTTGCCCGACCACGTCGAGCAACGGATCGCGCAAGAAGCCGGCAAAGCACAGGCGCGGATTTCGCGCGTCGAAGAATACTGAACGTCTGGAGGCTTCCGTAACCGTTGCTGCGGATTCCTTGATCTGAGGTTGCGGCGCAACGCATTGTCCGGCTTACGTTTTGGACGGCTGGAGGTTCAAGACGCAATCAGCGCCCTTGCGCATATCTTGGCGTCCAGCTCATTGACGACAATGTCGCTGATGTGGGCGCACCCGGCTTTTGCGGCGCGCCGGTCGCATCCAACGCTGTTTCCCGGTATCTGTGACAGGGTATGCCGGATTCCGGACCACTGTGACTGTGATCACATTGTTCCCAGCAAAGGAGTTAGCGATGGATTTCGGGATGTTATCGCCGGAGATCAATTCCGGTTGCATGTATACAGGTCCGGGATCTGGGCCGATGATCGCCGCCGCGGCGGCCTGGCGCGGTTTGGCTGCCGAATTGCACTCCGCGGCGGCGTCCTACCGTTCGGTGATCTCGGGGCTGACGCTCGGATGGCGGGGTCCATCGTCGGCCACAATGGCGGCCTCGGCCGCCCCGTTCGCGGCGTGGATGAGCGCCACCGCCGCGCAGGCGGAGCAGACTGCGGCGCAGGCCGGGGCCGCCGCGGTCGCATACGAAGCCGCCTTCGCGGCGACAGTTCCTCCGCCGGTGATCGAGGCCAACCGCAGTCTGCTGATGTCGCTGATCGCGACCAATTTTCTGGGTCAGAACACCCCGGCGATCGCGGTCACCGAGGCCCACTATGCCGAAATGTGGGCCCAGGATGCCGCCGCGATGTACGGCTATGCCGGCTCCTCGGCGACCGCCTCGCAGATGACGCCATTCAGCCCGCCACCGCAGACCACCGACCCGGCGGGAACGGCCGGCCAAGCCGCCGCGGTCGCCCAAGCCACCGGCACACAGGCGCAGACGTTGCCACAGCTGACGTCCGGGGTGCCCCAGGCGCTACAAAGCCTTGCGACGCCCACGTCCGCTGCGGCGGCCGATCCGCCATCGTCCACATCGCTGCTGGATCTCTTAGCTTTCGCCTTCGGGCCGTTTAATCCGATGCATATATATTCCCCCCTCGGATCCAGCTACGACATTGGCGTCCAGAGCTTCCTCGCTCCCTTCAACAACTACAACATGCAAGTGGCGTACGCAGGCGCGCTCAGCAAGGCGGGATACGCGATCGGCGCGGTCGGCCCCGAAATTCGTGCGGTCGGCCCGGCAGGCGGAGCGGTATCGGCGGGGATGGGCCGCGCCGGTTTGGTCGGAAGCTTGTCGGTGCCTCAGGGTTGGGCCAGCGCCGCGCCGGCGATCAGGCCGGTCGCCGTCGTGTTGCCGCAAACCGGCCTTGGTGCCGTCCCCGCGGAGTTTGCCGCAGATGGCCGGGGGAGTTTGTTCAGCAATATGGCTCTGTCGGGTTTGGCGGGACGGGCCATGGTCGGTACCGGGAGTCCCGTCACCAGCTCGATAGGCGCCGGCGCTGTTTCCGGCGGAACCGCCACCACCGCCACCATCATTGTGATTCCCGAGGATTAGCCGTCTGCACCCACGAGGAAAGGTAAGGACACATGTCTTTTGTAACGAGCCAACCGGAACAGTTGGCGGCCAGTTAAGGAGCCTAGTGGCAATGGATTTCGGAGTGTTGTCACCGGAGATCAATTCCGGCCGCATGTATTCCGGTCCCGGGTCGGGGCCGATGCTGGCCGCCGCGGCGGCCTGGGACGGGCTGGCCGCCCAGCTGCGTTCGACGGCGTCCTCCTACTCGTCGGTGATCTCGGGGTTGACCGCCGGGTGGCAGGGTCCGTCGTCGGCGGCGATGGCGGCTGCGGCCGCCCCGTACGCGATGTGGATGAAGGCCACCGCGGCGCAGGCCGAGCAGACCGCCGCCCAGGCCCGGGCGGCCGCAGCCGCCTATGAAACGGCGTATGCGGCGACGGTTCCTCCGCCGGTGGTCGCGGCCAACCGTGCTGCGCTGCAGTCGCTGGTCGCGACCAATATTTTCGGGCAGAACACGCCCGCGATTGCGGCCACCGAAGTCCAATACGCGGACATGTGGGCCCAAGACGCCGCCGCGATGTACGGCTATGCGGCCCAGTCCGCGACCGCTTCTCAGGTGACGTCGTTCAGCCCGCCGCCGCAGACCACCAATCCTGGGGGACCGGCTGCCCAATCCGCCACGGCCACCCAGGCCGCCGGCACGTCGGCCGGCACCAGCGCGCAGTCGATGTTGTCGCAGCTGGCGTCACAGCCGATTGGAGCGCCCTCGTCGGGGCAAACCCTCGCAGCGCCCGCCGCGGCGGATCCATCCTCGCTGCCGAGTTGGCTGGCCAGCCTCAACACGACCCCACTGGGAACAGCCCTCAGGCTGTTTGAATTTTGGAGCCCGGCAAGCCTGCCGGGCAGGAATGCTTTAGTAAGCAGCACCTTGGGTTACGGGCTGGCGACGCGGGGATTCAACACCGGCGAGCTCCCGGTCCCGCTTGTGCCGGGGTTGCCTTACTCGCCGTTAGCAGTCCCGGCCGAGGTCGGGTCGGCGGTGTCGGCGGGCGTGGGCCGGGCGGGCTTGGTGGGGGCATTGTCGGTGCCGCCGAGCTGGGCTGCGGCCACCCCAGCGGTCAGGCTGGCCGCCACCGTGTTGCAGGGCACCAGCCCGGTTGCCACTCCGCTGGTTGCGGCAGCCAGCCAGGGGGGCCTGCTTGGTCAGATGGCGCTGGCGAGTCTGGCCGGTAGCGCCCTGGGCGGTGCCGTTCCCCGGGCCGTGACCGGAACTGGCGCCAAAGGTGGCGGCCCCGGACCGGGCGACGGCAAGGACGGCTCGGGCGACGATAAGGACAGCAAGACGTCGGAAAAACTCAAGCGCGTCCTCGCGGAACTTTCGCAGAATCCCGAGTCGGTGCAGCACTGGCACACCGACAAGGCAAACCTCGACGGTCTCCTGGAGCAGCTATCGGCGAAACCGGGCGTCCACGCGGTGCACGTGTCTTCGCGCCACACGCCGAACCCGACGCCCCCCAAGCCACGGTGGGGCTAACCGTAATCGACCGCGATCACTGTCGATGACCCGAAGTAGGTGCTCGTATGTGACCACCTTCTGGTTCTGGCCCCTGCAAGATCCGCGCCTCGATCTGAGCGAATTCTCGCACGACGCGTTGCCCGATCGTGTCGGGGAACGCTTCGCTGATCCGGGACTGCACGTCGTAGGGCACGATCGTGGCGGCGGCATTCGGGATCCGGCTGACGGCCTTGGCGATCTTGTCGGCCGTGCGATCATGGAGCAGTCGCCCCAACAGCGGCGCGTACATCCGGCGCGGCAGCAATACTGTCACGTTGGCGTCCGGATGTTCGTTTCGCGCGGTGGCAACCAACTCTTGCGCGGCGCGGGTGAGTTGTCGGTCCGGGCAATCCACCACCCGTAGCGGAGTGTCGATCCGGAAACGGCTCCATAGCTCCCGCAGCTGCTGGGCATGCTCCGCGTCGACCATGAAATGCACGGCGACCCAGGTTGTCGGCCCGTAGGCCCTTCCCGTAGCGCAGCACTTTGAGCATCGCGAGGTCAACCGTGTTGACGCAGGCGAACACGTGGTGTCGCGCATGCTTCACCACGTCGGTGTGTCGGTGCGGAACCGTTCGAGGATCGCGGCCTCGGCCCGGTACTCGCGATTGAGCCGTATCAACGCGAACACCAGCACGGGGAAGATGATGGCTATCAGCCAAGCTCCCTCCGTGAACTTGGCGATCACGAAGATTCCGACCACGACCGTCGACAAGACCCCGGCGGACAGGTTGATCGCAAGCTTGTATCGCCAGCCCGGTTCGCGCTGCCTGACATGGTGTTTGGTCATGCCGTAGCCGGCCATCGCGAATGAGCTGAACACACCGATCGCATAAAACGGCACCAGCGCATGCACCGAGCCGCCGGTCACCAGCAGCAGGATTACCGCCAGCGCGGTCAGCGTGATGATGCCGTTGGAGAACACCAACCGGTGCCCGCGTTTGGTCAGCGGCCGGGGCAGGAAGCGGTCGGCGGCAACAAAGCTGGCCAGTGCGGGAAAGCCGTTGAAGCTGGTATTGGCACCGGTGAACAGGATCGCCGCGGTGGTCGCCTGGACGAGGAAGTACAAGATGTGCCCGATCACCCCGTTGCCGAAAACCGTCCGGGCGATCTCGGCCAGCATCGACGGATATTCACTGAGATAGGGAGTGACGTGTGTGTGGTGCGCAAGATAGGCGACACCGGCGAGCAAGAACCCGAGGATGCAGGCCATTACGGTCAGGACCCGACGGGCGTTGGCGCCCTGCGGTTTGCGAAACACGTTGACCGTGTTGGAAATCGCCTCGATCCCGGCCATCGACGTGCTGCCATGGGCGAAGGCGCGCAGCAACACCAGAATGGTTGCCCCCATCACCAGCCCACCACCCTGATGGACCGGCACCAATCCGTTGGTGTGATGTGGAACGTATTGGGTTAAACCCCAGAAGATTTCACGGATGACGCCCGTCACGATCGTCAGCGTCAGCATGATGATGAACCCGTAGGTCATCACGGCGAATGCCCGGCCCGACTGCCGCAACCCGCGCAGGTTGGCATAACAAATCAGCAGCACAGCGGACACGGCGATTTCCAAGTGGTAGGGACGAAACTGGGGTATCGCCGTGACCACCGCCAGCGTGCCGGCCGCAGGTTGCACCGCCACGGTAACCACGTAGTCGATCAACATTGCGGCAGCGGCGATCTGGGCCGTGCGGGGTCCAAGATTCTCGCGCACAACCACGTAGGACCCGCCGGCTCGGGTGTAGGCCATCACGACCTGGCGATACGATGCGGTCACCAACGCCAGGATCAGTAGAATGACCCCGGCGATCGGAAGCACTAATACGAATGCGGCCAGTCCGGCATGGGGCAGCAGTTCAACCATGATCTGTTCGGGACCGTAAGCGATCGAGGAGATCGCGTCTGGCGAAAGCGCGCCCAGGGCAATGGGATTCGGCAAACTCTCCGATTCCAGGCGCTCGCTGATCAGTGGCTCACCCAAAAGGGCGCGCTTGCACGCGTCGCCAATCGACGGGTTGCGCAACCTGCGAGCCGATGGTGTCGCAGCCGATGTTGTCACAACACGTTACCTCCCCGGTTGCCCGACGACGTGGTAAGCGGGGTCGGCCATTGACATGGCCTCGTTCGCGTTTCGGTGCGCCTTCCCGGTGATCCGCAGTACTTGCCCGGGCTGGATGTCCGCGCCACCGCGCTCCGGCAGGAAGGTGATGCGGACCTCCCCGCTGTCGTCGCCGACGGCCATCGACCGGAAGGTTCCTTCCCGTTTGTTGACGTCCTCGACTTGCCTGACCCGGCCTTCGATCGTCGCGCTGCGCCCGGGAAGGAGCTTGTCCACCGCGATCGCCGCCGATGCCCGCGCCGGGTGTTCGTAAGAGGCCACTTTCTCGCTCTCACGCCGCGATATCCGCGCCGCGATCGCGGCGAGTGCTCGCGCGATGCGTTGCCCGATCTTGTTGCGGATCACTTCGCTGATCCGGGACTGCACGTCGTAGGGCACGATGGTGGCGGCGGCGTCGTGGGCCCCGCTGACGGCTTTGGCGATCTTGTCGGTGGTGCGTCCATGAAGCAGTCGTCCGGACAGCGGCCCGTATGTCCGGCGCGGCAACAGGACCGTCACGTTGGTGTCCGGATGTTCGTTTTGTGCGCTGGCAACCAACTCTTGAGCGGCCCGGGTGAGCTGTCGGTCCGGGCAATCCACCACCCGCAGCGGAGTGTCGAGATCAAATTGGTCCCAGAGGTTCCGCAAGTGCTGGGCATGCTCGGCGTCGATCATGAAATGCACCGCGATCAACTCGTCGGCTCGCAGGCCCTTCCCGTAACGCAGCGCTTCGAGCATCGCGATGTCAACCGTGTTGACACAGGCGAACACTCGGTGTCGCGCATACTTCACCACGTCGGGGCGGTCGGTGCGGAACCGTTTGAGAATCGCGGCCTCGGCGCGGTACTCGCGATTGAGCCGCATCAACGCGAACACCAGCACGGGGAAGATGACGACTATGAGCCAGGCCCCCTCGGTGAACTTGGCCACAGCGAAGATCCCGACCACGATCGTCGACAGGATCCCCGCGGACAGGTTGATCACCAGCTTGCGTCGCCAGCCCGGTTCGCGCTCCCTGAGATGGTGTTTGGTCATCCCGTAGCCGGCCATCGAGAAGCCGGTGAAGACCCCGATCGCGTAGAGCGGCACCAGCGCGTTGACCCCTCCGCCGGTGAGCACCAGCAACGCCACCGACAATGCGGTCAGCACGATGATGCCGTTGGAGAACACCAATCGGTGACCGCGCTTCATGAGTTGGCGCGGCAGGAATTGATCTTCCGCGACGAAGCTGGCCAGCGCGGGGAACCCGTTGAAGCTGCCGTTTGCGCCGGTGTACAGGATTGCCGCGCTCGACACCTGGACCAGGACAAAGATGGCGTTGCCGATCGGCCCGTGGCCGAAGACGGCCCGGGCGATCTGCGAGAGCACCGACGGGTATCCGTCGACATACGGAGTGGCGTGTGTGGCGTAGGCCAGGTAGGCGACGCCGGCCAGCAAGAACCCGAGGATGCCGGCCATTGCGGTGATCACACGCCGCGCGTTGACACCCTGCGGTTCCCGGAAGATGTTGACCGCGTTGGAGATGGCCTCCACTCCGGTCAGCGACGAACCGCCGTTGGCGAATGCGCGGAGCACTACCAGAATCGTGGCGCCCATCACCAGGCCGTTGCCGTGATGGACCGGCACCGCCCCCACGATGTGCCGGGGATCGTATGTGGTTAAGCCCCAGACGATGTGGCGGATGACACCGGTGACTATCGTCAGCACCATCATGCCCACGAACGAGTAGGTCGCCACTGTGAAAGATCGTCCGGCTTCCCGCACTCCGCGCAGGTTCGCGTAGCAGATCACGATCACCACACCGACGGTGATCTCCAAGCTATAGGGCCCCAGCACGGGTAGCGCCGAGGCCACCGCCACCGTGCCGGCCGCGCACTGCACTGCAACGGTGACCACCTAGTCGATCAGCAAAGCCGCGGCGGCGATCTGCGCCACCCGCGGCCCGAAATTCTCCCGCGCGACGATGTAGGAGCCGCCTGCTTGGGTATAGGCCATGACGACTTGCCGATACGACGCGGCGACCAGAGCCAGGACCAACAGGATGACGCCCGTGACGGGAAGCAACAATACGAAGGCGGCCATCCCGGCAGCCGGTACCAGCTCGAGCAAAATCTGTTCGGTGCCATAGCAGGTCGAGGAGATCGGGTCGGGTGCTAGCGCGCCGAGGGCAACAGGATTGGACAATCTCTCCGACGTCAGCTTCGCGTTGATCATCGGGGTGCCCAAAAACGTCCGTTTGAGCACCTGGGAAAATGGCTGCGGTAGCGCCTGACCGTCAGTCGGTGCTGTCACGACCTACGCCGTACCCGTTCTTCAGCCGTGCGAATCTGGGAATATCCTGCGAGACGTGGCTTTCCGTTTTTGCTCTGATCGGATATGGAAGGTGGGCATGACATCATCGGCTGGCCGGCTGGATATCCCGCTGTCGATCGCCGACGTGTGTAAGCGCACTCCTCTGGGAAAGCCGCTGATCAGCGCGCGACTGGAATCGGAGAAATTATCGAATCCTGTTGCACTCGGCGTACTTTCACCGGATGCCATCTCCTCGACGGCCTACGGCTCCGAACAGGTCATGATCGAGCTGCTGCCGGCTGCCGGGATGGCCGCGTTCGCGTTGTTGCTGCCGGTCACCGGTGTCATCTTGTTGATCCTGGTGTTGGTGGCCGCCTCGTATCGCCAGGTCGTCATGGCCTACACCCGATCCGGAGGCTCTTACGTGGTCGCGCGGGAGAACTTCGGGCCCAGGGTGGCGCAGGTCGCCGCGGCCGCGCTGTTGATCGACTATGTGGTCACCGTTGCGGTGCAATGCGCGGCGGGCACGGTGGCGGTGGTCTCGGCGATACCGGCGCTGGGCCCCCAAAGCTTGGAAATCACCGTAGGTGTGGTGTTGCTGATGTATTTCGCCAACCTGCGCGGACTTCGGGAAGCCGGGCTTCCCTTTGCGCTGCCGACTTACGCCTTCGTGGGCATGCTCACGCTGATGATCGTGGCCGGTGTCGTTCGTGAACTCTTCTGGAGCTTACCGAAATACGATCCGCAGCAGATTGCTGGAGCGGTGCCGATCCATCAGGGGAACGGGCTGGTGATGGGCGCGACGATCCTCGTGTTACTGCGGGCGTTCGCCAACGGCGGCTCGTCGCTGACCGGAGTGGAGGCAATCTCCAACACGGTCAACAGCTTCCGTAAGCCCGAAGGTCCCAATGCCCGTCGGGTCCTCACCGTGATGGCCGGCGTCCTCGGGTTCTTGCTGGCCGGTGTCGCCTGGCTTGCGCACGTCACGTACGCCACTCCCTATGTCGATGGATATCCGTCGATGCTTTCCGAGATTGCCCGCGCAGTTTTCGGCAATGGGATGATCGGCAACATCTTGTACTTCCTGGTTCAGGCGTCGACGGCGGCGATCCTGTTCACCGGTGGCAATACCAGCTTCAACGGTTTTCCCGCGCTGGCCAGTTTCGTTGCCGAGGACCGTTTTCTGCCGCGACCGCTGATGAAGCGCGGCCATCGTCTGGTGTTCTCCAACGGCATCATCACGCTGACCGCGCTGGCGGTGGCACTGCTGCTTCTCACCGGCGGGTCCGTCGATGCATTGGTGCCGTTTTACGCGATTGGGGTGTTCACCGGATTCTCAATGGCCGGCTACGGCATGACCAAACACCATCTGACGCACCGTTCGCCCGGCTGGCGATACAAGCTGGTGATCAACCTCTCTGCGGGGATCCTGTCGACGATCGTGGTGGGCATCTTCGCGGTGGCCAAGTTCACCGAGGGGGCGTGGCTGGTAGTCGTCGTCTTCCCCGTGCTGGTATTCGGGTTGATGCGGCTCAACCGGCAGTACCGCGCCGAGGCCGCCGTTCTCGAGATGTCGCGCACCGAGCATCCCGAGTTGGTCAAGCATGCGCGACATCTGGTATTCATCTTTGTGGATTCGATTGATCTGGCGGAGATCGAGGCACTGCACTACGCAGAGGGATTGCGCGCCGACGAGCTGACCGCGGTGCACTTCGTGCTCGACGCGGCTCTTGCCGCGGAGTTGCAACAGCGCTGGGAGCTTTTCGAACACGACACTCCACTGCAGGTAATCGACTGCCCGGATCGTCAGCTTATTCGGGCCGCACAGGACCTGGTCCTGCAGGCACACGACGAACATCCCGACGCCAAGGTGACCGTGCTGTTGCCGCGCCGAACATATGTACCGTTGGTGGGTCGGCTGCTTCATGACCGCACCGCCGACAAGATGGCGCGAGCCGTCAGCCGGATCCCGGCTGCGACCGCGCTAATCGTGCCCTACGACATAGGGTCTCGGATAGCGCAGGAGATAGCGGAGACATCCCGGTCACGTTTCGTCAAGGGCCCTTCTATTCCGGCATAGCCATCGGTTTGTCGGTCTGAGAATGGGCGCAACGCCGTTTGCTAGCCCGGCTTCAGGCCGCTCGCTACGGTCTCGCCAGGGAAAAGGATTGTACGAGAAAGACTTTTGGCGTTGCCGAATTGCTCGCCCACGGCCTTGACGGCCTCGCCGGCGATGTGCGGTTTTGCTTAGCGCAGCGGGGCTGCCATAGGGTGAAGTTCGACGGGCCCCGCTGTGGGCGTGTGGCTCTCGCCTGTGTTGGAGCCGCTACCGTGGCGCGATCCGGCACGGCGTCCGCTAGTCATGGTTGCGAGTGGACGCCGTGTCAGCGGAAGTGGGTGTTTATGCCGGACATAAATCCGGTGTGGCTGGTCGAGTCCGAGAGCGTCCACGGCCACATCATTGTCAGCGGTGACGACGCGCTGGCGTTGACGATCATCGAGGAGCTGAACAACGCCGGCGCGAGAATTACCAGGTTCATCGACACCGAGGTCGGCGACACCGAGACCGACCTCGCCGCCGCCGGGGTCGCCCGGGCGGCGGCCGTCGTCTGCGCCAGGGACGACGACGCGACAAATCTCGAAATCGCATTGCTGGCAAGGAAAGCCAACCCGGACGTGCGCGTGGTGGCGCGGCTCGGCAACGACGTGCTGCGAGGAGCGGTGGCCGACGATAACGGCCCCGGCGCGATCCTGAACGTCGCCGAGCTGACCGCGACATCGGTCGTCGAGGCATGTCTGGCGCAGACCGCGCACCCGTTCGAGGCGGCCGGCCTCAAATTCGTTGTCTCGGGCACCACGGCACCGCGTGATGCGACGCTGCGCGAGCTCTACGGCGACCTAGCCCCGGTGGCCGTCATTCACGGCGACAAATCGTCCACCCCAGGCGAGGTGGTGCCCTGTCCGGGCCGGGATCTGCGGGTGCACGCCGGCGACTGGACGACGTTGATCGGCGCCCCCGACGAATTGCGCGCTCGCGGCATCAAGGTCCCGCGGCCGACGGGAACACGCGAACGCCGGCCTCGGCTGCGGCGAGCGCTCGACACCGCACGCACCCTGCGCGACGAGGTCAACCCGGCGTTTTATCCCGTGATGGCCGCCGTGCTGGCCCTGCTGATCGGCTCAACGGCCTTGTTGCGCTTCAGCTACCGGCCGAGGATGACGTGGGTCGACGCGTTGTACTTCACCTCCGAGACGATCACGACGACGGGCTTCGGTGACTTCAGCTTCCTCCACCAGCCCACCTGGCTGCGAGTATTCGCCGCCACGTTGATGTTCGGTGGCGTGACTACCACCGCTTTGCTGGTCGCGTTCATCGCCGACGTGCTGCTGTCGCGACGCTTCGTCTACTCGGCCGGAAACTGGCGGGTTCGCCATCTGCGCAACCACATCATCGTCGTCGGGCTCAGCGCGCTCGGCATGCGGGTTGTCAGTGAGCTGACCGCTGCCGGATACGAAATAGCGGTCATCGAGCGCGACGAGAACAACCGCTTCGTGTCGTCGGCGGCCGACCTCGACGTGCCGGTGATCTTTGGGGACGCGACGCTGCGCCAGACGCTGGAATCCGCCCGTATCGCCCGCGCTCGCGCGGTGGCGGTGCTGACTCGCGATGACATGATCAACATTGAGACCGGGATCGTGATACGCGAGATGTTGGGCCCCCAGGTGATGCCCGAGGTCAACCGTTGGCCCAACGTTCCGCTTGTACTGCGCGTATACGATCGCGCGCTAGGAGCCGCGGTGGCGCAGCGGTTCGGTTTCGACAATGTCCGGTCGACCGTCGCCTTGGCCGCACCATGGTTCATCGGCGCCGCGATGGGCATGGAGGTGCTGGGGACATTTTCGGTCGGGCAACGCTCCTTTATGGTCGGCGAAATGCATGTGGCGGCCGGCAGCGAACTCGATGGGCTGCGGATGTTCGAACTGTCCACCCAAATTCGCGTCATCGCGATCACCCGCGAGGACGCGCCGGTCAAGTTGCACCCACGCCGCGACGAGCGGCTCAGCGGCGGCGATACCGTTTACCTCGTCGGCCCGTATCGGGAATTGCTGGCCACGCTGCGCCAGGGACTGCCTCCCCAGCAGCGGGGTACCGGCCCCGGTACCGGCGAAGTGCGCCCGCGCAAAAACCAATAGGTCAACGTCAGTCGCGAAAGGCACGACAGGCTGAACACCGCGCCGGTGCTCGACACGGTCGGGGAAGCCCGGCGCCGGCATTCACCGCCGCCGCGCTACCAGCGTGAGGATCATCCACAGACCGGTGAGCAAGCATGCCGCGACGCCGGCGAACATCATCCATCCGGTCAGCAACGCCGCCGGACCTGACGATCTCGTGATCGCCAGGGGTATGCACGCGGTCGGCGGGTGGATGCGGCCCATAGGCGTGGCCACGATGACGACCGCGGCGATGGTCGACGCGAGCAGTCCAGACATCGATGTGATCGTGCCGGCCAGTGTTATGGGAACCGTGACCGCTAGTCCGGCCGCATAGCATGTCGTGATGACATGAGGTCTACGGCGGTAGCGGTCCGGCGAGTGTAGGACGATGGCGGCCGTGCTCGCCATCGCCGAGATCGCGAACGGCTCGCCCAGGCGGCGCAACAGGAGGGCACATGGAATCAGCAGCAGCGTCGCCGCCGCCGTCCGCGCGGTGACTGTGAACGCCGGTCTCTCCCGGTTCGGGGGGCCGGGGCGCGTGCCCCCGTCTGTGTCCTGCCAGTTGGGCCACAATCGAACTCGGGCCATCGAAGCTGTCCTCTCTCGCGGTTCGACATGACACACCACCCGGCGCGAAGCCCTGTGGCACCAAGTCGGGGGGTCTGTGGTCCTCAAGCCCCCGGCGCGCTTGGCTCGGCGGCCACGGTCGTCGCCTCAGCCGCCCGGCGCAGGCACGCTGCCACCCACCTGCGGGTCGAGTGCGAGGACCCCCTCGGATCGAAAGACCCGAACCTGCTCGTCCGCGGCGCGCTGATGATCGCGGCAGCCAAGCTCGCGCACAGTACCAAAGCATGCTCGCTAGATATTATAGGGAAACAGTTCACCTCTACATTAGTAGTAGCCTGCTGCGCTTTTGCGGCCCGCAAGCCTGCGCGCACCGTTAACTGTCCGTTAAGGTTTTCTGACGGCGATGCAACTGCCTCAACTGCCTCACCGGCTAATGGCTTCTCTCCGCGTGAACGACTTGCGATACAAGGGAAGGTGAGCGCACGGTGCCGGCTTTCACCAGCATTCTTTTCCAGGATCCGGCGCGACGACCGGTGTGGATGCCACCGGATTGCTTCCCCGATCTACGCTCACAAATCATCGCCGCGGATACCGTGGTGCATGCCGACGATCAACTCGATTGCCGATAGGACCTAAAGGTCGGCGAACCGGCCGGGTCGGTTGACTCACTGGGCTAGTACGAAGTACCGCAGCCACAGGTAGATCGCACACAGCGCGACGGAGATCGCCGTGACAAACACGCCTTTGCGGGTGAATTCCCAATAGGAGATGTGGGTGCCGGCCCGCAGCGCTATGCCAATCATGACGATGTTGGCGCTGGACCCGACGGCGGTCAGGTTGCCACCCAAGTCGCCGCCGAGCGCCAGCGACCACCACAGCACGTTGTGGTGCGTTCCGCCCGGCACCGTCCGGGCCAGGTGGTCAACGATCGGTGTCATCGTGGCCACGTAAGGGACGTTGTCGATGAAACCGGACACCAGTGCCGAGACGCCCAGGACCAGCATGGTCGTCAGCAGGAGATTCCCGCCGGTGGCGTCGGCGGCCAACTCGGCCAGATTCTTGATGACGCCGGTCTTGAGCAGCGCGCCGACCATGATGAAGAGGCCGATGAGGAACAGCAGTGTGTCCCATTCGACGTGGGACAGGTAGTCGGACTTATCTAGCTGGGAAACCAGGATGAGGATGCCGGCGCCGAGCAGTGCCACCAGGGACGGCCCAATATGGATTACCGGGGAGATGATGAACCCGGCCAGCATCACCGCCAACACAGCGCCGCTCTTGATGAGCAGCCCGCGATCGTGAAGGGCCTCGTTCTCGTCCAGCGACATCACGTCGGCGACCCGCTCGGCGTCCACCGTGGACAAGCCGCGGAACAGCAGAGGCGACACGGCGACGCAGACAAGCATCACGATGATCACGATCGGCGCCAGGTGCATGAGGAAGGCGTTGAACGACAGGCCCGTTCGGCTGGCGATGATGATGTTTGGTGGGTCGCCAACCAACGTCGCCGTGCCGCCGATGTTCGAGGCAAACACCTCGGCGATCAAAAGCGGTACCGCGCTGATCGCCAGCCGGTCGCAAATCAACAGCGTGACCGGTGCGATCAACAACACCGCGACGACATTGGGCAGCAGGGTCGACGCGAGCGCCATCACCAGCATTAGCAGGATCATGATGCGCAACGGAGAGCCCTTGGCGCGTTTGGCGGCCCAGATCGCGGTATATTCGAACGCGCCGGTCTGGCGCAGGATGCTGACGACGATCATCATGCCCAGCATCAGAAAGATGACGCTCCAGTCGATTCCGGTCACCCGGGAGTAGTACACGTCGGGGGCGTCGATCACCGGCAAGAGGACTATCAACCCCGCGCCTATCAGCGCCACCACGGTCTTGTTGAAGCGCTCGCTGATGATGAATGCGTAGGAGACCACAAATACCGCGACCGCGACGAGCATCATGGCGAGCTTCATACGCGCCGGCCTGCGGGACGGCCGATCAATGTTCCAGTGCTGCGGCCAGCAACCGCGATGCCGTGATCACCCCGTGCAACTTGCCATCTTTGACCACGGCTACCAGCGGACTTCTCAGGCGCGCCATGGTCTCGGCCACCTCGATGATCGTGTCGTCCGCGTCGGCCACGGGTACGGTCTGCCGTTGTTGGGGCAACAGATCGCGAATCGTCTTGCTGCCCAGTTTCTCTGCGGCGTGGTCAGCCATCGATTCGTCCAGCACAGCGGCCAGTCCGGGATCTTCTTGCACATAGGGGGGCACGATGAATCGGACGACTTGGGAGGCCGGTAGCACGGCGAAGGGCGTTTCGGAAGTGTCGGTGACAACGACGATTCCGTTCAGGCGGTGCTCGGCGAGCAGACGGACTGCATCAAGCGCATTCGAGTTAATGTTTACGACCGGGAACTTCTCGTCGATATCCGCTGCTCGCACACAGCCACAATACGTCCCCGCGCTGTGCTCCGATGATCAGGTTCCAGTACCTGGCCGATGCTGGTTGCAGATCCTGGGCCGCTGCAACCGGTGACGGTGAAGTTCACGGGGGAACTTCCGGGTCATATCGACGACGACGGCAACCGGGATGTGGTGCAGACCCTGGGTACGGTATGCGGACGTCGATCGCGATCGGGCGTCGGGCGCGGGTCATCGATCTACGGGCCGCCGCCGAGGTTCTCCGCGGGTCGCGCACACCGATTGTGACGCAGCATCTTTCGCCCGCGACGTGGCTTCCTATCGCAGCCATGGCTATGGGGTCGACGAGATCCAGGTGTTCGACTCGTTCCCGCTGACCCAGCACACCGAAAGCGTTACGCTGTTGACCCATCGCCCTGCGAGCGGGCTAAGCCAAGGCGAAGTAGCGCACCCATAGATAACTGACGGAAATCACCAGCGACATCGCGGTCACTAGCGCGCCCTTTCGAGTGAACTCCCAAAAGGAGACGGTAGTGCCGGCGCGTTCCGCGATTCCGATGACGACGATATTGGCGCTGGCCCCGACGGCGGTGAGGTTGCCACCGAGGACGGTGCCCAGGATCAGGGCCCACCACAGCACGCCTTGGTTGTTGGGGGTGTGACCAGCCGCGGCGAACTGGGCGACGATCGGTGTCATCGTGGCGGCATAGGGGACGTTATTGACGAAGCCGCTGAAAAGGAAGGACACGCCGAGGATCAGCATCGTGGTCAACCAGGCATTGCCGCCGGTCGCATGGCTAGCCGCATGGGCCAATGCATTGATGACGCCGGTCTTCACCAGAGCCCCGACCATGATGAACAGACCGGCGAAGAACAGCAGCGTCTCCCACTCCACGCTGGACAGGTAGAACTCACGGCCCAGGCCGGAGATCACGACCAGGATGCCGGCGCCGGCCATCGCCACCAGTGACGGCTCCATGTGGATTGCGTTGTGCGCGACGAACCCGGCGAACACCACAACCAGGACAAACGCGCACTGGATCAGCAGCCGGTGATTACGGATCGCTTCGCGCTCGTCCAGTGACATCACATCGGCCACCCGCTCGGCATCGACGGTGAGCGCGCCAGGGAACAAGCGGGGCAGAAGCGCCACCAGGGCGACCAGGATGACGATCACCGCTGGCGCCATGTTGGCCAGGAAGGAGATGAAACTCAGGCCCGCTCCGGTGCCGATGATGATGGTGGTCGGGTCACCAACCAGGGTCGCCGCGCCACCGATGTTGGCTGCGAACGCCTCGACGATGAGAAATGGCGCTGGACTGACCGCCAGCCGGTCGCACACCAGTAACGTGACCGGTGCGATCAACAACACCGTGGTGACGTTGTCCAGAAAGGCCGACCCCAGCGCGGTGACCAGCACCAGCAGGATCATGATCCGCAGTGGGGAGCCCTTGGCGCGCTTGGCCGACCAGATCGCCACGTATTCGAACACGCCGGTCTGGCGCACCACGCCCACGATGATCATCATCCCCAGGAGCAGAAAGATGACGTCCCAGTCGATCCCGGTCTCCTCTGAGTAGAAGACTTCATGGGAATTGACCACCGGCAAGAAGAACATGATCATCGCGCCCGCCAGCGCCACCGCTGTCTTGTTGACACGCTCGGTGGCGATCAACGCGTAGGCGACCACGAACACCGTGGCCGCGAAAATGCCGTAATAGTTCATCTGCTGTCCTGCCGTTGGGCACGCCTCGGCCTCAGCACCGCGCGCGACAATGTGGCGATCAAGATTTGAGCGCCGCGGCCAGTAGGCGTGACGCGGTGATCACACCGTGCAACTTGCCATTCTTGGTTACGGCGATCAGCGGGCTTCGCAGCCGCGCCATCTCCGCAGCCACCGTGATGATGGTGTCGTGCGCATCGACCGGAGGAACGTTGAGCAGGTGGTCGGGTAGCACGTCACGGACCGTCTTGCCTCCCAATTTCTCCCCGGCGTGGTCAGCCATCGATTCGCTCAGGACACGGGCCAGGGAGGGATCGTCCTGCACGTAGCGCGGCACGATGAACCGCAGGACCTGGGACGCCGGCAGCACCGCGTAGGGCTTGTCGGATATATCGGTGACCAGGAGTCCGGGCAGGCGGTGCTCCGCGAGCAGGCGGGCGGCGTCGAGGGCGCTCGCGTCGATACGCACGACGGGGAAGTCCTCGTCGATGTCCTCGGCACGCATAGAGCGAAGATACTAGTGCGGCGAGGTGATCGCAGGGCAGCCGGCGGGGTTCTTTCTCCGCGGTACTGATATTTAAGTCTTTATTGTCAAGCGGGCAACGTTGTCAAGTGGGCAGGGCGAAGCGGCGGCCCGCACCCGTCGACGTCTGTGGTAGCGATCTCCGTGACGGTGACCCAGCGTGGTTGCGGGCGTTGAGATGGGCAGGGGCCGAAACGATTCCGATCGGCCCAAACCTCGGCGCGGTCGCGGATCGGCTGCGCCAACAACACTGTGAGCCAAGGTATTCGGGAGATCGGCCGCATATACGTCGGCCGCGGGCGCGACCGGCCGATCCGGCAGACGGTGGTTCAACCGTCAATACCATTGGCGCAGAATATCTTTGCTAATGCACCGCTCGCACGAATCGATAACCGTGATCCGGCGCCCATTTGACCATTTAAAGGCTTTGGGGACAAAGAACTTTAGCCATCTTACGGAGGCTGCAGTGAGACCACATGGGAGACTGATGGGTTATGAGACTGCTACTAGGGCTACTCGGCTAATGGCGAGTCGGCCCGGAGCTAGTCGGTGACGGGAAACCCAAAATCCCGAATTCGATGGGGCGAGCGCATCGAATTTCGCTTGATTTCGCGCAACCCCTTGCAGCCATCACCTCTCTATGGCCCGACAAAACAAAGGTCGCGCTCCTCAAATCACAGCCAAGTTAACGGGCGGTGGGGACGCCAGGCAGAAGGTAGCGTGTGGGAGTTATGAGGCCGCTACTCACGCTGCTCGGCATTTCCACCATCATCGGCCTCGCCGCGCCCGCGTACGGCGATCCGGACAACGGGTTTGACGATGCAGGCTTCCTCGCGACCGTGCGCGATGCGGGCATCACGTACACCAACCCGGATCAAACCATAGCGTTTGCCAAAAGAGTGTGCGGGTCTATGGGTAACGGCAAAATGGGCCCGGAGCTGATCCATGACCTGCAGAGCAGCAATCCCGGGTTGACCACGGACCACGCAACCCTGTTCGTGGCGATCTCAGCGAAGTACTACTGCCCACAACAACTCACCAACAATCACCAACCCGCGTTAGCCCAATAATCCGATCAAAGCCGCGCACGGGCACCGGTCGCACCAGTTGACGTGTCACTCCAGTCGGTTCAGGACGCCAGTCACCGGTGCGGCCACAGTGAAACGGTTTTGGCTAGGGTCCACGTATTGTTCACCTGGTCCCGGTTAGCTGCCGCCGTCCAGCACCGGTCGGTCGCCATGTCTATGTAGGTTGTCAGGCTGGCATCGACGGCCTTTGCTGTCGGGGGAAGGGTGCCGCAATGCAGACGTTGAGCCTCGCCGATTTCGCGCTCCGACTCGCCGTCGGGGTGGGGTGCGGCGCCCTCATCGGCCTGGAGCGGCAATGGCGCGCGCGTGGGGCCGGCCTGCGTACCAATGCCCTGGTCGCCGCCGGTGCGACCTTGTTCGTGCTGTACGCGGCGGCAACCGAGGACACCAGCCCCACCAGAGTCGCGTCCTATGTGGTCTCCGGTATCGGGTTTTTGGGCGGAGGGGTAATCCTGCGCGAGGGGGCAAACGTCCGGGGTCTCAACACCGCCGCCACCCTGTGGTGCTCGGCGGCCATCGGTGTGCTGGCCGCTTCCGGACACCTGGTGTTCACGTTGATCGGCGCCGGCACCATTATCGGCATTCACATGTTGGGGCGCCCGCTCGGCCGGATGATCGACCGCGACAACGCCCCCGAAGAAGACGAAGGCCAACTGCCCTACCTGGTGCAGGTGATCTGCCGCCCCAAATCCGAAAAGTATGCACGCGCCCAAATCGTGCAACACGCCAGCAGCAACGACATCGCGTTACGCGGCATCCGCACGGCGCCGGGCAGCGACGACGAGATCATTGTGTCCGCGCACTTGCTCATGCAAGGACATACGCCGGCCAGGCTCGAACAGCTGGTGGCCGAGCTGTCCCTGCAGCCGGAGATTCGCGCGGTGCAGTGGTATGCCGGCAATCAGGCGCAGTCGGACCGATAGCCGCGCTAGCCGCGCGGGGCCCGCATCGTCGCCGCGCTAGGGCCGGGCCTGCAGCTCCGGTGCGGCCGCGGCCAGCAGGTCGCGGCGCTTGCCGGTCAGCGGTGGGTAGATCCGCCGGGTATTGATGGTCTGCTTGGTGGCCTTGGCCGTCGCGCCATTTGCCACGACCAACCGGTCCCACCCCTCGGTGTAGACCGCGCCCGCCGGTCCGAGATCGAGAACCGTTACATACCAAGGAATCCGAAGGGCCAACAGCGGCTGGTTGAGCAGGTCGCCGATCACGTTGTAGCCGGCATAGCGACCCATTGGCCGCCCGTGCTGGCACGACATCACCGAGAGGTGCTCGTCATCCATGCGGGCGGCCGCCACATCACCCGCGGCGAAGATCGACGGAACCCCGACCACCCGCAGATAATCATCGACAGGCACCCGGCCCAACCGGTCGCGGGCTACCGGTAGCTGCTCGGTCAGCGGGCTGGCCCGCATACCCGCGCACCACACCACCGTGGTCGTTTCCAGTTGCTCACCCGAGGACAGCGACACACCGCGCTTGCCGACCGCGGCGACGCTCACCCCCGTTCGGGTCTCAACGCCGTTGTCCGACAAGGCCTGTTCGATCACCGGTCGCGCCGAGGCGCCCATATCGGAGCCGATCGCCTTGTGGTCGACCAGTACCACCCGCGGAGTGACGCTTGCCCGGGCGAACAACTGCCGCAGCCTGTTCGGCAGCTCGCACGACGTCTCGATCCCCGTCAGCCCGGCACCGACCACCACGACGGTAGCCGCCGACGGCGTCGGCGGATCGTCGGCAAGCCCTTGCAGGTGGCGTTGCAGTGCGACGGCGCCGTCATGGGTGTCGACGTCAAAACCGAACTCCCGCAGGCCGGGTACGTCGGGTTTGACCACGTGACTGCCCGACGCCAGAACCAGCCGGTCGTAGCCGTATGTCACGCCACGTGAGGTCGTGACGGTCCGCGCCCCGTGATCGATCGCGGTCACCTCGGCGGCGATGTGTGCGACGCCGGCGGGGTCGAGCACATCGGCGAGCGGGATGCGGCAAGCGCTCAGGTCGGCTTCGTAGTTGCGAACCCGGATGTCGTGGAACGGTTTGTCGCTCACCACGGTGATATCGACCGTGCCCGCTGGCACGGCGAGCTCGTCGAGCCGTCGCGCAGCGCCCAGTGCGGCCCACAGCCCCGCAAACCCGGAGCCGATTATCACCACAGCGGTCACGAGCACCTCATCGAACTGGGCCAGGCCCCCGGTGACCGACGGATCGAGGTGGCGAGATCGGCCTGCTGGGCGTTCGTCCCGGGTTTTTCACCGGACGTAATAGTCTATGTCTGTGGGCGCCTTCTCAGATTTCTTATCCGCGCTGCCCCCGCAAATGCGGGATCCGGTACTGTTCGCGATTCCATTCTTCTTGTTGCTATTGATCCTCGAGTGGACCGCGGCCCGCAAGCTGGAACGCATCGAAACGGGCGCCACCGACGAGCCACGAGCCCCGTCCGGCGCGTACCTCGCCCGCGATTCGATGGCGAGCATCTGGATGGGGCTGGTGTCGGTCGCCACCACCGCCGGCTGGAAGACGCTGGCCCTGCTCGGCTACGCCGCGATCTATGCCTACGTCGCGCCGTGGCACCTCTCGCCAACCCATTGGTACACGTGGGTCATCGCGATCCTCGGTGTCGACCTGCTGTACTACACCTACCACCGCATCGCCCACCGAGTGCGGCTGATCTGGGCGACCCACCAGGCCCACCACTCCAGCGAATATTTCAACTTCGCGACCGCGCTGCGCCAGAAGTGGAACAACAGCGGTGAGATCTTGATGTGGATTCCCCTGCCGCTGTTGGGGATTCCACCCTGGATGGTGTTCTTTGCCTTCTCGGTGAACTTGATCTACCAGTTCTGGGTGCACACCGAGCGGATCGACAAGCTGCCCCGGGTCTTTGAGTTCATCTTCAACACTCCGTCGCATCACCGGGTGCACCACGGGATGGACAAGGTGTACCTGGACAAGAACTACGGCGGCATCCTCATCCTCTGGGACAGGCTGTTTGGCAGTTTCCAGCCCGAGTTGTATCGCCCCCACTACGGCCTCACGAAGCAGGTCGACACGTTCAACATCTGGAACCTGCAGACCCGCGAATACGTCGCGATCGTGCGCGACTGGCGATCGGCGGGCCGCCTGCGCGACCGGCTGGGCTACGTCTTCGGGCCGCCGGGCTGGGCCCCGCGCAGTGTGCGGCAAACCGATGCCGCCGTCCCCCTGGCGACGTCGCTGTAACGCTGAGCCCGGGCCACGCGAAAAGTTCGATGTCGAACAGATAACGACGTAATCTCAACTTGTGGTCGGTGCCGTGCGCCGGCCTCGAGGGAACGGAGTTCATGGTGCGCCGGCTACCACTGAGCGCGTTCGCTGCGTCGGTTGCCGTCGCGGCACTTGCGCCCTGGATACCGCCCGTGACGGCCAGAGCGGAAACGCCCGTGGTGTATCCGGGCATGGAGATCCGCCAGGACAACCGGGTGTGCACCTTGGGCTACGTCGACCCGACGATGCGAGTCGCGTACACGGCGGGGCATTGTCGGGGCGGCGGACCCGTCTATGACAAGGAACACAACGTCATCGGCCGCCTCGCGACATTCCGGGACAACACACCCAGCGGCACGACGGTGGCCACCGACCAGATGATCTCCGATTACGAGTCGATCGTGCTCGACGACGGCGTCACGGTGAAAGACATCCTGCCGGGCGGGCGTCGCCTGGAGTTAAACCCAGCGGTAGCGCTTCAGGCCGGCGAACCGGTGTGCCATTTCGGCGTGATCACCGGTGAGACCTGTGGAACGGTGGAGAGCGTCAACAACGGTTGGTTCACCATGTCCCACGGAGTTCAGACCCAGCGGGGCGATTCGGGCGGACCGGTGTACCTGGCACCCAATGGCGGTCCCGCGCAGATCGTCGGGATCTTCAACAGCCTGTGGGGGGATTTTCCCGCGGCGGTGTCGTGGCGGGCCACCTCCGAACAGGTCCGCCAGGATCTCGGAGCGACGGACAACCCCCGCTGACGCCGATCAAGGAGCGCCCGCTGCGCCCTCTTTCGTCAGCACGAACACCGGGATCGATGGCGCCGCGGCGCGCAGTTGCTCGTCGCTGGAGTCCGGTGTCAACCCGGCGACGTACCCCTTGACCTGCCAGTACCACTTGGCCAAATAGCACCGCAGCACTTCGGGTTTGGCCGCGTCGCCCACCTCGCTGATCCGGCTGCGTTCCCGGTGCCAGCGCGGGCCCATCTCGACGACCCCCGCGGCTCGGACGTTGCGTGCCCACTGCGTGTTACCGCGCGGCGAAACGAGGTAGTCCACGCCGTCGACCGTCAAAAGGTTGATCACGACCGCGCGCTGCTTTCCGGATTTTCGGCCACGGACCCGCAGTGCCCTGGTCCCGGCGATGCTGACGCCGCTGTCGGCCAACCACCGGATTACCACGTTGCCGGCCCGGGCGGCCCGGTTGGGTTCCTCGTACCGCGTGGACATCATGGGCCCTCCCGGCCGTTTCGTTGAAAATGCTCCGAGAGCATCGCTCTCGATATGGCCCACGCTGCCACAGGACCGACCAAAAAGCAAGAGCGGTGATCTCGGTTGTGTCAGACTGGCCGCGTGGGCAAACGCCAGGAATCGCGCGAGCAGATCGAGGCGCAAATCGTCGAGCTGGGCCGCCGCCACCTGGTGGATCGCGGCGCTGCCGGGTTGTCGCTGCGCGCGATAGCCCGCGATTTGGGCATGGTGTCCTCGGCCGTGTACCGGTACGTGTCCAGCCGCGACGAGCTGCTGACCTTGCTGCTGGTCGACGCCTATTCCGACCTGGCCGACGCGGTGGACCGGGCCCGCGAAACCGTGGGCGACCTGTGGAGTGACGACGTCATCGCCATCGCGCGGGCGACGCGACGCTGGGCCGTCGCGTACCCGGCCCGCTGGGCCCTGCTGTACGGCAGCCCCGTCCCCGGGTATCACGCTCCGGCGGAGCGCACCGTGGCGGTCGGCACCCGCGTTGTCGATGCGATCTTCGACGCCGTGGCCGCCGGGATCACCACCGGGGACATCAGGTTGACCAATGATGTTGTCTCGCAACCAATGTCGTCAGATTTCGAAAAGATTCGCCAGGAATTCGGCTTTCCCGGCGACGATCTCGTCGTCGCCAAGTGCTTTTTGTTCTGGGCGGCGGTGTTAGGTGCGATCAGCCTGGAAGTGTTCGGGCAATACGGCACCGACACCCTGACCGACCCCGAGGCGGTCTTCGACGCTCAGCTCCAGCTGCTGGTGGACGTGCTGACCCAGCATTGACGGCCGTGCGGGCAGGCGGCCCGGCGGGGCTGAATTAGAACGTGTTCACTCGACATTTCCGGACGCCGAGAGGCTGATCGCGGCAAAGTTTTTCTGGGCCCTTTCTGGCAGTCGGCACACTGGGCTATCCTGCGAGACGATGACCCCTCCCGTTCAATTGCCGACGCAGATCGCGTGGGTTACCCCCGACCTGGACGCCACCGAAACGGCCCTCACCGGCTTGTTAGGCGTTCGGAAGTGGATACGGATCCCCGATGTGCACTTTGCTCCGGAGACCTGCAGCTACCGTGACGCGCCGGCCGATTTCGTCGCCAGCATCTCGCTGAGCTATCTCGGTGATATGCAGTTGGAGCTGATCTCACCGGTCCGGGGAGAGAACGTCTATAGTGACTTCCTCCGCGAATCGGGGCCGGGTTTGCACCACATCTGCGTGGAGGCCGAAAGCCCTCAGCGATTCGACGAGGCGCTGGCCGAGGCCGTTGCGAACGGCGCCGCGGTCGTGCAGCAAGGCGTGATGCCCGGCGGGATTCAATTCGCGTACGTGTCGGCGCCGCAGGCCGGGGTGCCGTTCGTGGAGATCGCGTACGTCTCGCCCGAGATGCGGGCGTTTTACGACTACATCAAACAGGAGCAGCGGTGAGCCGCGCCTGCGACGATGCAGAGCGAATAAGCGATGTGCGGGTACCTCCCGCTTGCGGGGGAGAGGAGTGGCGCCAATGAGCACCGAGATACCAGCAACGGTCAGCGCGGACACGGTGACGTCCTGGTCGGATGACGTCGACGTGGTCGTGATTGGTTTCGGCATCGGCGGCGGGTGTGCCGCGGTGAACGCGGCGGCCGCCGGTGCGCGGGTGCTGGTGCTCGAACGTGCCGCGGCGGCGGGCGGCACCACTTCGCTTGCCGGAGGCCACTTTTACCTGGGGGGCGGAACCGCGGTCCAACAGGCGACCGGTCATCCCGATTCACCCGAGGAGATGTACAAGTACCTGGTCGCGGTGTCGCGCCAGCCCGACGCGGGCACTCGGGCCAAGATTCGGGCGTATTGCGAAGGCAGCGTCGAGCATTTCAATTGGTTGGAAGACCTGGGTTTTCAGTTCGAGCGCAGCTTCTTCCCGGGCAAGGCGGTGATCCAGCCCAACACCGAGGGATTGATGTTCACCGGCAACGAGAAGGTCTGGCCGTTCCTCGAGAAGGCGGTGCCCGCGCCGCGCGGCCACAAGGTGCCGGTGCCCGGCGACACCGGCGGCGCCAGCATGGTGATCGATCTGCTCCTCAAGCGTGCCGCAAGCCTGGGCGTGCAGATCCGATACGAGACGGGCGCCACTCAGCTCATTATGGACGGTTCGGGCGCAGTGACCGGTGTGCTGTGGAAGCGTTTCTCCGAAACCGGTGCAGTGAAAGCAAAGTCGGTGATCGTCGCTGCGGGGGGATTCGTGATGAATCCGGACATGGTAGCCAGGTACACCCCGAAGCTGGGCGAGAAGCCGTTCGTGCTCGGCAACACCTACGACGACGGCCTGGGTATCCGGATGGGCGTATCGGCCGGCGGCGCCACCCAGCACATGGACCAGATCTTCATCACCGCTCCGCCATACCCGCCGTCGATCCTGCTCACCGGGATTATCGTCAACAAGCTGGGGCAGCGGTTCGTCGCCGAAGACTCCTACCATTCCAGGACGGCCGGCTTCATCATGGATCAGCCGGACAGCGCGGCGTTTCTCATCGTCGACGAGGCGCACCTCGAGCACCCCAAGATGCCGCTGGTCCCGCTGATCGACGGCTGGGAAACGGTCGCCGAGATGGAGGCCGCGCTTGGCATCCCGAAGGGCAACCTGGTTGCGGCGCTGGACCGATACAACAGCCACGCCGCGCGCGGCGAGGATCCCGATTTCCACAAGCAGCCGGAATTCCTTGCGCCGCAAGACAAAGGACCCTGGGGAGCGTTCGACATGTCTCTCGGCAAGGCGATGTACGCCGGATTCACCGTAGGGGGGCTGGCCACGTCCGTGGACGGCGAGGTGCTGCGCGAAGACGGCACGGTGGTGGCCGGCTTGTACGCGGTCGGGGCGTGCGCGTCCAACATCGCCCAGGACGGCAAGGGCTATGCGAGCGGCACGCAGCTCGGCGAGGGCTCGTTCTTCGGCCGCCGCGCCGGCGCGCACGCCGCACAGACCCGCTAGACCGGGGCGGGCTCGGTTTCCACCGGGCCCAGCCGCCATTCGCCGCCGCCCAGCAATTGGAGCTCTTGAGCATGGTGCTGCTCGACGGTAGGGCGGTGACTGACGCTGACCACGACGCAATCCGGCAATTCGGCTCGCAGCAGCTGGTAGAGCGCGAATTCCAGGCCCTCGTCGAGCGCGGAGGTGGCCTCGTCGAGGAAGATCGCCTTCGGTTTGGTGAGCAGGATGCGGGCAAAGGCCACCCGCTGCTGCTCGCCCGGGGAAAGTACTTTGGCCCAATCCTGGTCTTCGTCGAGCCGGGCAATCAGCGGGGCGAGCGCCACCTTGGTCAACACGTCGCGCAGCGCATCGTCGGAGACGTCGTCCGACGTGTTCGGGTAGCACACCACGCTGCGCAGATTGCCCAGCGGCACGTACGGCAACTGCGACAAGAACATCGTCGCGTTGTCGCCGTCGGGACGGCATAGGGTGCCCGAAGCATAGGGCCACAATTCGGCCAGGCTGCGCAGCAGCGTGGTCTTACCTGCCCCGGAGCGCCCGGTGATGACCAGCGAGCCGCCGTCGGCCAGCTGCACGTCGAGCGGGTCGATCAGCCGGTCTCCGGCCGGGGTGCGCACTTCGACGTCGCGAAGCTCGACCGTTGCCTCTTCGCTCGGTTTGACCAGCATCGTCGGTAGCGCGCGGCCCCGGTCGTTCGCGTCGACCAGCCCGTGCAACCGGATGACCGCCGCCCGAAAGGCCGCAAACGCGTCGTAGTTATTGCGGAAGAACGACAGCGATTCCTCGATATTGCCGAATGCCGTCGCGGTCTGGCCGACATCGCCGAAGTCGATCTTGCCGGCGAAGAGCCGCGGCGCCTGGATGATCCACGGCAACGGAACGATCGCCTGCGAAATCGAAAAGTTCCATCCGCCGAATATGATGGTGCGTCGAACGAACTTGCGATAGTTGGCGATGATCGGGGTGAAGCGTCGCCACAGCTGCGCCCGCTCGACCCGCTCGCCGCGGTAGAAGCCCACCGCCTCCGCGGAGTCCCGCAATCGCACCAGGGCATAGCGAAACGCTGCGTTGAGCTTCTCGTTGTTGAAGCTGAGCTGGATCAGCGGACGGCCCAGCCAGATTGCGACCGCCGTCGCTACCACCACATAGACCAGGACGGCCCAGAACATCGCGCGCGGCACCTCGACGCCCAGGACACCGAGATTTCCAGACAGGTTCCACAGGATTGCGGCGAACGAGAGCACCGAGGCCACCGCGTTGACTGCCCCGAACAGCAAGGTGTTTCCGGTGCCGTTGGACGGGTTGTTCGGGGTGCTTCCGGCGTTAGCGGTGAAGATGTCGACGTCCTGTTGGATGCGCTGATCCGGGTTGTCGATCCCGTTGTCGATGAACAGATCCCGGTAATAGGCCCTGCCGTCCAGCCAGTCGTCGGTGAGGTGGCCGGTCAGCCACACGCGCCAGGCGATGATGAAGCGCTGCGTCAGGTAGATGTCCGCCATGACCCGGATGACATACAGGACCGCGAGCAGGGCGAAGATCGCGATCGACATCCAAAAGCCATGAATCCCGGATTCTTTGACCTTGTCGTCGCCGGCCGCAATGCCTTGGACCGCCTTTTGCACGGACGTGTACAAGTCATTGCCCTGGTAGCTGAACAACACCGTGAGACGCACCGAGATGAGCACCGACAGCAACAGCACGCCCAGCATCAACCACACGCGCACGCTGTGGGCCCCGACGAAGTACGCACCGGTGATCCGCCAGAACTGCCGCCCCCAGGGCGTGAAATACCTGAACACCACCAGAAAGATCAACGTGCATACGGCGCTGATCAGCCACGCTATGGCGATCCACCGCAAGGAATCCATGGGTGCCGCCGACCAGTTGATCGACGGTGTAAACGGCTTCGGGCCCAAGGTCGATGTCTCCTCACGGTCGCGGTGTCGAGGCTGCCCCCAACTGAAATCCTTCGGCGAAGGTACCCGGAAGGGTGCGGTTAGGCTGCGGTAATGAGCACCGACGCCGTCTCCACCCACACCATGCATGCCGGCCGGCTGATCGCGCGACGGCTGCGGGCCAGCGGTGTCAACACCGTCTTCACGTTGTCCGGCGGCCACCTGTTTTCCATTTACGACGGCTGCCGTGACGAGGGTATCCGGTTGGTCGACACCCGCCACGAGCAGACCGCGACCTTTGCCGCCGAGGGCTGGTCGAAGGTGACCAGGCTGCCGGGCGTGGCCGCGCTCACCGCAGGGCCGGGCGTCACCAACGGGATGAGCGCGATGGCGGCGGCGCAGCAGAATCAATCGCCCCTGGTGGTGCTCGGCGGCCGGGCCCCGGCCGGGCGTTGGGGCATGGGCTCGCTGCAGGAGATCGACCACGTGCCGTTTGTGGCGCCGCTGGCCCGCTTCGCGGCCACCGCACACTCAGCGCAAGCGGCGGGCCGGCTCGTCGACGAGGCATTGCGGGCGGCGGTCGGCGCCCCGTCGGGCGTGGGCTTCGTCGATTTCCCGATGGACCACGCGTTTTCCATGTCGGAGGATGACGGCGGCCCCGGGGCCCTCGTCGACCTGCCGTCGGACCCCGCTCCCGACGGCCCGGATACCCAGGCCCTGGACCGCGCCGCAAGCCTGCTGTCGGGGGCGCAACGCCCGGTGATCATGGCGGGCACCAACGTGTGGTGGGGACACGCTGAGGCGGCGCTGCTACGTCTTGCCGAGGAACGACGAATCCCGGTCCTGATGAACGGGATGGCCCGCGGCGTGGTACCCGCCGATCACCCGATGGCGTTCTCACGCGTGCGGGGCAAAGCGTTGGGCGAGGCCGACGTGGCGCTGATCGTCGGCGTGCCCATGGATTTTCGCCTGGGCTTCGGCAGGGTGTTCGGGTCGCAAACCCGGCTCGTGGTGGCCGATCGGGTCGAACCCGACCGCGACCCTCCGCGGCCGGTTGCGGCCCGGCTCTATGGCGACCTCACGTCGATACTCTCGGCGCTGGCCGCGGGGGGCGGGACCGACCATCAGGACTGGATCGACGAGCTGCGGACGGCCGAGACCGCGGCCCGCGGCCTGGAGTCGGCCGAGTTCGGCGACGACCGGATCCCGCTGCATCCGATGCGGGTGTACGCGGAGCTGGCGCCAATGCTGGACCGCGACGCCATCGTCGTCATCGACGCCGGCGATTTCGGGTCCTATGCCGGTCGGGTGATCGACAGCTATCTGCCGGGCTGCTGGCTGGACAGCGGCCCGTTCGGCTGTCTTGGTTCGGGCCCGGGTTATGCCCTGGCCGCCAAGCTGGCCCGACCGGACCGTCAGGTCGTCCTGCTGCAGGGCGACGGCGCTTTCGGCTTCAGCGGCATGGAGTGGGACACGCTGGTCCGGCACCAGGTGCCGGTCGTGTCGGTGATCGGCAACAACGGGATCTGGGCCCTGGAAAAGCATCCGATGGAGGCGATTTACGGCTATTCCGTTGTGGCCGAGCTGCGTCCGGGCACCCGCTACGACGAGGTGGTGCGGGCCCTGGGTGGCCATGGCGAGCTGGTGGCCGCGCCCGCCGAGCTGCGGCCCGCGCTGGAACGCGCCTTCGCCAGTGGGCTGCCCGCCGTCGTCAACGTGCTCACCGACCCGAGCGTGGCCTATCCACGTCGGTCCAACCTGGCCTGATGGGCCGGCTCGCCCCCTCGCCGCTATGCGGCTGGGAGGTACCCCCACCTCAGGGCGGGTCGCCGGCGAACGTAGGTCGCGTACCGTTGATCTGTGTCAAAGTCCTCCACCCGCTCCCAATCCGGCCGCCTGAGCAGCAGATTCTGGCGTCTGCTAGGCGCCAGCACGGAAAAGAACCAAACCCGTTCCCTCGCCGAGGTCACCGCCTCGTCGGAATATGACAAGGAAGCCGCGGGTCTCTCCGACGAGCAGCTGAAGAAGGCGTCGGGTCTGCTCGAGCTCGGCGATCTCGCGGAGTCCGACGACATTGCGCAGTTCCTCGCGATCGCGCGGGAGGCGGCGGAAAGGACGACCGGGCTGCGTCCGTTTGACGTGCAGTTGCTCGGCGCGCTGCGCATGCTTGCCGGCGACGTGATCGAGATGGCCACCGGTGAGGGCAAAACCCTTGCCGGCGCGATCGCGGCGGCCGGATACGCCCTTGCCGGGCGGCACGTACACGTGGTGACGATCAACGATTACCTGGCCCGCCGCGACGCGGAGTGGATGGGATCCCTGCTGGAGGCAATGGGCCTCACGGTCGGCTGGATCACCGCGGAATCCACCAGCGAGGATCGCCGGGCCGCCTATGGCTGCGACGTCACCTACGCCTCGGTCAACGAGATCGGCTTCGACGTGCTGCGCGATCAGCTGGTGACCGACGTCGACGACCTGGTGTCGCCCAATCCCGATGTGGCCCTTATCGATGAGGCCGACTCCGTGCTGGTCGACGAGGCGTTGGTGCCCCTGGTGCTGGCCGGCACCACCCACCGGGAGACCCCGCGGCTGGAGATCATCAAGCTGGTCGGCAAGCTGGAAGTGGGCACCGATTACGACACCGACTCCGACAACCGCAACGTCCACCTGACCGAGGGCGGCGCCCGCAAAGTCGAAAAGGCGCTCGGCGGCATCGATCTGTACTCCGAGGAACACGTCGTCACCACGCTCACCGAGGTCAACGTCGCGCTGCACGCGCACGTGCTGTTGCAGCGCGACGTGCACTACATCGTCCGCGATGACGCGGTGCACCTGATCAACGCCTCGCGCGGCCGCATTGCGCAACTGCAGCGCTGGCCGGACGGGCTGCAGGCCGCCGTCGAGGCGAAGGAGGGCATCGAGACGACCGAGACCGGCGAGGTGCTCGACACGATCACGGTGCAGGCGTTGATCAACCGCTACGCGACCGTGTGCGGCATGACCGGCACCGCGCTGGCCGCCGGTGAGCAGCTGCGCCAGTTCTACAAGCTCGGTGTGTCACCAATTCCGCCGAATACTCCCAACATTCGCGAGGACGAGTCCGACCGGGTCTACATCACGGCCGCCGCCAAGAACGACGCGATCGTCGATCACATCGCCACCGTGCACGAGACCGGGCAGCCCGTGCTGGTCGGCACCCGCGATGTGGCCGAGTCCGAGGAGCTGCACGAGCGACTGCTGCGCCGCGGCGTACCCGCGGTCGTCCTCAATGCGAAAAACGACGCCGAGGAGGCCAAGGTGATCGCCGACGCCGGCGAATTCGAGACGGTCACGGTCTCCACGCAGATGGCCGGGCGCGGCACCGATATCCGGCTCGGCGGATCCGACGAGGCCGACCACGACAGGGTCGCCGAGCTCGGCGGGCTGCACGTCGTTGGAACGGGCCGGCATCACACCGAGCGGCTCGACAACCAATTGCGCGGCCGCGCCGGACGCCAGGGCGATCCGGGGTCGTCGGTGTTCTTCTCGAGCTGGGAAGACGACGTTGTCGCCGCCAACCTCGAGCGCAACAAGCTGCCGATGCAGACCGACGACGACGGCCGGATCGTCAGCGCCAAGGCGGCCGGACTGCTCGACCATGCCCAGCGCGTTGCCGAGGGCCGGATGCTGGACGTGCACGCGACCACCTGGCGCTACAACCAATTGATCGCCCAGCAGCGCGCCATCATCGTCGACCGGCGAAACACGTTGCTGCGCACCGCAACCGCGCGCGAAGAGCTCGCCGAGCTGGCGCCAGACCGCTACGACGAGCTGTCCGAAGAACTCTCCGAAGAACGCCTGGACACGATCTGCCGGCTGATCATGCTGTATCACCTCGACCGCGGCTGGGCGGATCACCTGGCGTATCTGGCCGACATTCGCGAAAGCATCCATCTGCGCGCGCTGGGCCGGCAAAACCCTCTGGACGAGTTCCACCGGTTGGCGGTCGACGCCTTCGCGTCGCTGGCCGCGGACGCGATCGAGGCCGCGCAGCAGACGTTTGAAACGGCCAACGTCCTTGACGAAGAACCGGGCCTGGATCTCTCCAAGCTGGCACGCCCGACGTCGACGTGGACGTACATGGTCAGCGACAACCCGCTGTCCGACGACACCCTGTCGACCCTGAGCCTGCCCGGGGTGTTCCGCTGAGGTCCACCAACCGGCTCTAGTCGCCCGGTCCGTCGTGCACACCGCATCGTCGCCGGGGCTGGGCAGCATTGCCCGGCTCCTTCTCGGTCCGTCGTGCGGACCGCATCGTCGCCGGGCTAATGTCACGGCTCATGGAGCCGGTGCTTCCGCCCAACCGGGTGCTGACGGTGCCCAACGCGCTGAGCGTCATTCGCCTGGCGCTCATCCCGGTGTTCGCCTACGCGCTGCTCGTCGCCCACGCCAACGGCTGGGCGGTGGTGATTCTGATGCTCAGCGGCGCCTCCGACTGGGCCGACGGCAAGATAGCCCGGACACTGAACCAGTCTTCGCGGTTGGGCGCGCTGCTGGACCCGGCGGTTGATCGCCTCTACATGGTCACCGTGCCCGTCGTCATGGCAGCGGACGGGGTCGTGCCGTGGTGGTTCGTCATCACCCTGCTGGTGCGCGACGGCTTGCTGGCCGCGACGCTGCCGGTGTTGCGGAGTCGCGGACTGTCGGCGCTCCCGACGTCTTACGTGGGCAAGGCCGCGACCTTCGCCTTGATGTCCGGCTTTCCGTTGGTCCTGCTCGGATCGTGGGACGCGCTATGGGCCCGAGTGCTGGGGGCCTGCGGTTGGGCGTTTCTGATCTGGGGTGTCTACATGTACCTGTGGGCGTTTGTGCTGTACGCGGTCCAGATGACGCTGGTGGTACGCCGAATGCCCAACCTCAAACACGGTGCCCAGCAGCCAGTCGCCCGAAAACCCGGTGAGTATGGCTGACGTTGACCGCCTGCTCGGCGGCTATGACCCCAACGCTGGGCGCAGCGCCCACGCGGCCGCGCGGCCGACGCTGATCCCGGTGCCCTCCCTGCTGCGCGCCTTGCTGTCGGAGCACCTCGATCCCGGTTATGCCGCGGCGGCCGCCAGGGGTCGCCACTCGGCCACACCACAGAGTCGGCGAGACCGCGCTTTCAACTGGCTCTGGCAGGCCGTGGCGGCGCTGCTGATCGCGACGGTGTTCGCCGCCGCGGTCGCGCAGGCGCGCTCGGTGGCACCCGGTGTGCGCTCCGCGCAGCAGCTGCTGGTGCGAAGCGTGCGTTCGACGGAAGCCGCCGCCACCCAGTCGGCGCAACGACGCAGCACGCTGTCAAAGCGGGTCGATGAGGTGCAGCGCCGCGCGCTGGCCGACGACGTCGAGGGGCAGCGGCTGCTGACCCGTCTCGATGCCCTCAGCCTGGCGGCGGCCAGCACAGCGCTCATCGGCCCCGGCCTGCGGGTGACCGTGACCGATCCCGGTGCCAGCCCGAATCTTTCGGACGTGTCCAAGCAGCGGGTCAACGGCAGCCGGCAAATCATCCTGGACCGCGATCTACAGCTGGCCGTCAACTCGTTGTGGGCCAGTGGCGCCGAGGCCATCTCGATCGGTGGCGTCCGTATCGGTCCGAACGTGACCATCCGCCAGGCCGGCGGCGCGATCCTGGTCGATAACAACCCGACAAACAGCCCCTACACGATTCTCGCGATCGGGCCGCAGCACGCGATGCGAGACGTCTTCGACCACAGCCCCGGCCTACAGCGTCTGAGGCTGCTGGAGGTGTCCTATGGTGTCGGCGTCAGCGTGGACGCCGCCGACAATCTCTCGCTGCCCGCCGGATCCGTCCGGGATGTCAAGTTCGCCAAGCAGATTGGGGCCCGATGAGAAAAGTCCCCTCAACACAGATCCCTCCGGGAGATATGCAGACGGGACACCGAGCATGATCGGTATCGCGGCGCTGGTGGTTGGCATCGTGCTTGGCCTGATTTTCCACCCCGCAGTGCCCGAGGTCGTCCAGCCCTACCTGCCGATCGCGGTGGTCGCCGCGCTCGACGCGGTGTTCGGTGGGCTGCGGGCCTACCTCGAACGGATCTTTGACCCGAAGGTCTTCGTGGTGTCGTTCGTGTTCAACGTCTTCGTGGCCGCCCTGATCGTCTATGTCGGCGACCAACTCGGCGTTGGCACGCAGTTGTCCACGGCGATCATCGTCGTGCTGGGTATCCGCATCTTCGGCAACGCCGCAGCGCTGCGACGCCGGCTGTTCGGCGCATGACGGAAACGAGTTGAGCGTGAGCCAGGACCCGCCAGATGGCGTCGCCGACGAAAGTCGCGGCGCGCCAACGCCGCACGGTCGCACCGACGCCGACGCCGCGGCGAACGAACGCGCGCGGGGCGGCGGCCGGCACGAATTACCGGCCGAAAGCCCACGCCCCGAGATCGGAGCGGTGCGCCGGACGGGGTTGTCCGGAATGCTGCGGGCAGGTCGCTCCCGGATGGTGTTCGGAACGCTGGCGGTGCTTTTGTGCCTGGTTTTGGGGATCGCCATCGTCACCCAGGTCCGCCAGACCAAGTCGGGTGATTCGCTGGACACGGCCCGCCCCGCAGACCTATTGGTGTTGTTGGATTCGTTGCGGCAGCGCGAAGCCACGCTGAACACCGAAGTGAGCGAACTTCAGAACACGCTGAATTCGTTGCAGGCGTCTGGAAACACCGATCAGGCCGCCATCCAAAGCGCCCAGGCCAGGCTGGCCGCGCTGTCCATTCTGGTCGGCGCCGTGGGCGCCACCGGGCCGGGCGTCACCGTCACGATCGAGGACCCCGGCCCCGGCGTGTCACCAGACACGATGCTCGACGTGATCAACGAGTTGCGCGCCGCCGGTGCCGAGGCGATCGAGATCGATGACGCACACGAATCCGTGCGGGTGGGTGTCGATACCTGGGTGGTGGGTACCCCCGGTTCACTGACCATCGACAGCAAGACACTGTGGCCGCCGTATACGATTCGCGCGATTGGCGATCCGCCCACGCTGGCTGCGGCGATGAACATCCCCGGCGGCGCACAGGACAGCATCAAGCGCGTCGGCGCACGGATGGCGGTGCAACAGGCCGACCGAGTCGACGTGACCACCTTGCGACAACCAAAACAGCACCAATACGCTCAGCCCGTCAAGTGAACCCGACCAGAACAGGATTACCGTGAGCGATATCCCGCCCGATCTGCACTACACCCCCGAGCATGAGTGGGTTCGCCGCAACGGGGATGACACCGCACGGGTGGGGATCACCGACTTCGCGCAGTCGGCGCTGGGTGACGTCGTTTTCGTTCAATTGCCCGACGTGGGCAGCGAACTGACCGCGGGTGAATCCTTCGGCGAGGTGGAGTCGACGAAATCGGTGTCGGACCTCTACGCGCCGGTCTCAGGCAAGGTCGCTGCGGTCAACGGCGATCTCGAAGGCAGTCCGCAGCTGGTCAATTCCGACCCCTACGGGGCAGGCTGGCTGCTGGATGTTCAGGTCTCCGACGTCGCTGAATTGGAGTTAGCCATTTCGGGGTTGCTGGACGCTGAGGCCTACCGCGGCACACTGACGGAATGACGATTGCTAATGTCCCTGCCAGCCGCATGCGGCAACGATGCGGGCCGGCGGCCGGCCCCAAGGTGGAGGAAGGCGGGGAATCAGGCTTTCGATCCGCAGTGGTGGGCGCATAGCCAGACCACTGCGCGGTACGGTCGACACATCGACTCGAGACGACACTAGAAGACACCACAAGCATCAGACGGCAGTACGCGGCGAAGAACCAGGTGGGAGGCCGGCGCGAGCGGCCCGTCAGAGAACGCCACGGGGGCCAGTGAGGAGCAGCGCGTGACGGACATGGACAACGACCAGACTTCTGATGAAGTCACGGTGGAGACGACCTCTGTCTTCCGGGCCGACTTCCTCAACGAACTGGACGCTCCCGCCCAGGCTGGGGGCGAGAGCCCGGTATCAGGGGTCGAAGGACTCCCGGCGGGCTCGGCGCTGCTGGTTGTCAAACGCGGACCGAACGCGGGATCGCGCTTTCTGCTCGACCAGCCCACCACGTCCGCAGGTCGGCATCCCGACAGCGACATCTTCCTCGACGACGTCACCGTCAGCCGTCGGCACGCCGAATTCAGGTTGGAAAACAACGAATTCAACGTCGTTGACGTCGGTAGCCTCAACGGCACCTACGTCAACCGCGAGCCGGTGGATTCGGCAGTGCTCGCCAACGGAGACGAAGTGCAGATCGGCAAGTTCCGGTTGGTGTATTTGACGGGGCCCAAAGGTGACGACGACGGAGGATCCGGAGGCTAGTGAGCGCACCCGATAGCTCGGCATTAGCCGGGATGTCGATCGGGGCGGTCCTGGAGTTGCTGAGACCGGATTTCCCCGATGTCACAATTTCCAAGATTCGCTTCTTGGAGGCTGAGGGACTGGTGACACCGCAGCGCGCTGCGTCGGGGTACCGAAGGTTCACCGCATATGACTGCGCCCGGCTGCGGTTCATCCTGAGCGCCCAGCGCGATCACTACCTGCCGCTGAAGGTGATCAGGGCGCAACTGGACGCCCAGCCCCACGGTGAGCTGCCGGCGTCCGCGTCGCCTTACGGCGTACCACGGTTGGTGTCGGTGGCGGGCGAGGACGTCGGTGTCGGAACCGAGGCTGGGTCCGGAGCCGGATCCGACGCGGCGGCGGTGGCTCCCACCCGCATCCGGCTGAGTCGAGAAGACCTGCTCGAACGCTCGGGAGTGGACGGCGACCTGCTGACCGCGCTGCTCAAGGCCGGGGTGATCACCACCGGCCCAGGCGGTTTCTTCGACGAACACGCTGTCGTCATCCTGCAATGTGCGCGGGCGCTGTCCGAATACGGCGTCGAGCCGCGGCATCTGCGCGCCTTCCGCTCGGCAGCCGACCGGCAGTCCGACCTGATCGCCCAAATAGCCGGGCCGGTAGTCAAAGCCGGTAAGGCCGGTGCCCGCGATCGTGCCGACGACCTGGCGCGTGAGGTTGCGGCGCTGGCCATCACTTTGCATACCTCGTTGATCAAGTCTGCAGTTCGCGACGTACTGCGCCGCTGAGGACTAGACTTTCCTCGACAGCTTGGTGTTCGACCCGTGTCGTCACGCCGAGTGCGAGTCGGACACGGCGGCAGGTGCGGAGGGCAGACACAGATGGGCGAAGTTCGTGTTGTCGGCATTCGCGTAGAACAACCGCAGAACCAGCCTGTGCTGTTGCTGCGCGAAGCCAACGGTGACCGGTACCTGCCAATCTGGATCGGGCAGTCCGAGGCTGCCGCCATCGCACTCGAGCAGCAAGGCGTCGAGCCGCCCCGCCCGCTGACGCACGATCTGATCAGGGATGTCATTGCCGCGCTTGGGCATTCGCTGAAGGAGGTGCGGATCGTCGATCTTCAGGAAGGCACTTTCTACGCTGACCTGGTCTTCGACCGCAATATCACCGTGTCGGCGCGGCCGTCGGACTCGGTGGCGATAGCGCTACGGGTCGGCGTCCCGATCTACGTCGAGGAGGCGGTGCTCGCCCAGGCGGGGCTGCTCATCCCCGACGAGAGCGACGAGGAAGCCAACACCGCCGTCCGGGAGGACGAGGTCGAGAAGTTCAAGGAGTTTCTCGACAGCGTCTCTCCCGACGATTTCAAGGCCACCTAGCCTGCCGACGATGCGCGCCGGCACGGCGGGCTGAGAAGGCGGGCAATCCAGCCAAGCCTGCCGACGATGCGCGCCGGGATGGTTGCGCGGGGGAGTACTACGCTGGACAAACGACATTACGGATGCATCTCAACTGACCGCGATGTCGACACGCCTGGCGGATAACCCGCCAGTTACCCTCCCGACGGCCATACTTTGATGACAACACAGGCGCGGCAGCTATCGAACAGCGTAAGCTCTCTAGCACTCGGGCCTGAGCAAACGTGGCTGCCGGTGCAGCCAGCAAGAACGAGCGCGATCGGCGAGAGGAACCACCGTGAGCGAGCAGCCACGTCAAGAACAGCTGGACCTAGCTGACCGCGCGGACGCCGCAGCCAAGGGCGACCAGAGCGTCACCGCAGCCGACGAACCGGTTCAACCTGGGTTGTTCCCCGACGACTCCCTTCCCGATGAGCTGGTCGGCTACCGCGGGCCGAGCGCCTGCCAGATCGCCGGAATCACCTACCGCCAGCTGGACTACTGGGCGCGTACGTCGTTGGTGGTTCCCTCGATCCGTAGCGCGGCGGGCTCCGGCAGCCAGCGGCTCTACTCGTTCAAGGACATTCTGGTTCTCAAGATCGTCAAGCGGTTGCTCGATACCGGTATCTCGCTGCACAACATTCGCGTTGCCGTCGACCACCTGCGCCAGCGCGGCGTCCAGGATCTGGCCAACATCACCTTGTTCTCCGACGGCACCACGGTTTATGAGTGCACGTCGGCCGAAGAGGTTGTCGACCTGCTGCAGGGCGGGCAGGGCGTGTTCGGCATCGCCGTGTCGGGCGCGATGCGCGAGCTCACCGGCGTCATCGCCGACTTCCCCGGTGAGCGCGCCGACGGCGGCGAGTCCATTGAGGCGCCCGAAGACGAGCTGGCGTCCCGGCGCAAGCATCGCGACCGCAAGATCGGCTAGCGGCGCACCGACACACCCTGCTGACCCCGCGGGTAGACTGGCGGGCGCATCGCACTTGCGCGGGAGAGTTCCGTGACTGCCAGTCACGGGCGCCGAAGGAGCAACACCTCTCCGTCAACCTCTCAGGCACCCGGGACCGCGCGCGTTAACGATGCCTCTGGAAAGCGGTGGCGGCCCATAGCGGTCCACACCCGCCGATGGGGAAAGGCGCCGCCACCGCACGCGGCGCCGAATCTCTCAGGCGCCTGGCGAACGGGTGAGGACAGAGGGAGAGGGCCGATAGTCCTCTGCCGGTGGGATGCCCCCTATGGGCCAGTCAGGAGTTTCGCCAGTGCCCGACCAATCAACCTTTGCCGCGCGCCACATCGGCCCGGACGGCCACGCCACCGCCGCGATGCTCGCGGTGATCGGTGTCGACTCCTTCGAGGAGCTGGCGTCCAAGGCCGTCCCCACCGGCATCCTCGACAGGCTCACCGAAAGCGGTGCCGCGCCAGGTCTGGAAGCGTTGCCGCCGCCAGCCAGCGAGACCGAGGCGCTGACCGAGCTGCGCGCGCTGGCCGACACCAACACCGTCGCCGTCTCGATGATCGGGCAGGGCTACTACGACACGCTCACGCCGCCGGTGTTGCTGCGCAACATCATGGAGAACCCGGCCTGGTATACCGCCTACACGCCTTACCAGCCCGAGATCAGTCAGGGCCGACTGGAGGCGCTGCTGAATTTCCAGACCATGGTCAGCGATCTCACCGGGCTCGAGATCGCGAACGCGTCGATGCTCGACGAGGGCACCGCGGCCGCCGAGGCGATGATGTTGATGCACCGCGCAGCCCGCGGTACGGCCAACCGCCTGGCCGTCGACGTTGACGTATTCACCCAGACCGCTGCCGTGCTGGCCACCCGGGCCCGGCCGCTGGGCATCGAGATCGTCACCGCCGACCTGCGCTGTGGACTTCCGGATCTACCCGACGGAGGTGAGTTCTTCGGCGTCATCGCCCAGCTGCCCGGCGCCAGCGGCCGAATCACGGACTGGTCCGCGTTGGTGGAACAAGCCCACGAGCGCGGCGCACTCGTCACCATCGGGGCCGACCTGTTAGGCCTGACGCTGATCACACCACCCGGCGAGATCGGCGCCGACGTCGCATTCGGTACCACCCAAAGATTCGGTGTGCCAATGGGATTCGGCGGTCCGCACGCGGGATACCTGGCGGTGCACGCCAAGCATGCCCGGCAGCTGCCGGGCCGGCTGGTTGGCGTGTCCGTCGACACTGACGGCGCCCCGGCGTATCGCTTGGCGCTGCAGACCCGTGAGCAGCACATCCGCCGCGACAAGGCGACCAGCAACATCTGCACCGCACAGGTGCTGCTCGCGGTGATGGCCGCGATGTACGCCAGCTACCACGGCGCCGACGGGCTGACCGAGATCGCCCGCCGCGTCCATGCCCACGCCGACACCATCGCTGTGGCGCTGGGCGACGCGCTGGTGCACGACACGTATTTCGACACGGTGTTGGCGCGCGTGCCCGGGCGTGCCGACGAGGTGCTGGCCGCGGCGAAGGCCAAGGGCATCAACCTGTGGCGGGTGGACGCCGACCACGTGTCGGTGTCTTGCGATGAAGCCACCACGGATGCACACGTCGCGGCCGTTGTGGACGCCTTCGGCGCGTCGGCCGCCGCCGCTTCCGGCGCCGACATCGCGACGCGAACGTCGGAGTTCCTGACGCACCCCGCATTCACCCAGTACCGCACCGAGACGGCGATGATGCGGTATCTGCGCACACTGGCGGACAAGGATATTGCGTTGGACCGCAGCATGATTCCACTCGGCTCGTGCACGATGAAGCTCAACGCCGCCGCCGAGATGGAATCGATCACCTGGCCGGAATTCGCGCGCCTGCATCCGTTCGCTCCGGCAGCCGACAGCCCCGGGCTGCGTCGGCTGATCGCCGACCTGGAGACCTGGCTGGTACAGATCACCGGCTATGACGCGGTCTCGCTGCAACCCAACGCCGGTTCGCAGGGCGAGTACGCCGGCCTGTTGGCGATCCACGACTACCACGCCGGCCTCGGCGAACCGCACCGCAACATCTGCCTGATCCCGTCCAGCGCGCACGGCACCAACGCCGCGTCGGCCGCGCTGGCCGGAATGCGGGTCGTCGTGGTGGGCTGCCTCGACAACGGCGACGTCGACCTCGACGACTTGCGCGCCAAGGTCAGCGAGCACGCCGAGCGGCTGTCGACCCTGATGATCACCTATCCGTCCACCCACGGCGTCTACGAGCACGACATCGCCGAGATCTGCGCGGCCGTGCACGACGCGGGCGGCCAGGTCTACGTCGACGGCGCCAATCTCAACGCGCTGATCGGCTTGGCGCGGCCCGGCAAATTCGGCGGCGACGTCAGCCATCTCAACCTGCACAAGACGTTCTGCATCCCGCACGGCGGCGGCGGACCCGGCGTCGGGCCGGTGGTGGCGCGCTCGCACCTGGCGCCGTTCCTGCCCGGTCATCCGCTGGCTCCCGAACTGCCGCCCGGGGGCCCGGTGTCGTCGGCGCCGTATGGGTCGGGGTCGATCCTCCCGATCAGCTGGGCGTACATCAGGATGATGGGTGCGGCCGGCTTGCGGGCGGCGTCGTTGACTGCGATCGCGTCCGCCAATTACATCGCGCGCCGCCTCGACGAGTACTACCCGGTGCTGTACACCGGCGAAAACGGCATGGTCGCCCACGAGTGCATCCTGGACTTGCGTGGTATTACCAAGTCGACCGGCGTGACCGTCGACGATGTCGCAAAACGCTTGGCCGACTATGGCTTTCACGCGCCAACGATGAGCTTCCCGGTGGCCGGCACGCTCATGGTGGAGCCCACGGAGAGCGAGACCCTGACCGAGGTCGATGCATTCTGCGAGGCCATGATCGCCATCCGCGGCGAGATCGACAAAGTGGGGGCCCGGCTCTGGCCTGTTGAAGACAATCCGCTCAGGGGCGCACCGCACACCGCCGAGTGCCTGCTGGTCTCCGACTGGGATCACCCCTACACCCGCGAACAGGCCGCCTATCCGCTGGGCAAGAACTTCCGGCCCAAGGTGTGGCCGCCGGTGCGTCGCATCGACGGCGCCTACGGCGACCGCAACCTGATGTGCTCGTGCCCGCCGGTGGAGGCCTTCGCTTGAGCCTGCCCCCGCGACGACCGGGTATCAGCCGAAGCGCTCGACGATCGCCGCGGCGATCCGATCCGGCGCATCCTCCTGGATGAAGTGCTTGGCGTCGGGCAGTTCGACCAGCACGTGGTCGGGAAACGTGGCGCGCATCCGCGGGATCGTCGGGCCCGGTCTGAACGCAAAGTCCTTCATTCCCCATACCAGCAGGGCGGGTTTGGTGCCCAGCTGGGCCGGCACCTCGTCGGCGAGCCGGGCCAGCAGGGGATGGGCGGCCAGGAGCTGTTTGGGCATCTCGGCCACGCCTTTTCGGGCGTCGGCGCTGGGCTGCACGGCCCGGTAGTGCCGCATCACCGCGGCGCTCGGCCGGCGCTGGCATCCCGCCGGAATCAGCCGCTCGACGAAGAAATTCCGGTGCAGGATCGCGTACTGCAGTGGCGGGCTGGACATGACGACGCTGAAGATCTTCGTGCTGAGCACGTCCGTCGGCCAGAACCAGGTGTTACCCAACACGATGCCGCGCACCCGTTCGGGACGCTCCACCGCGACCGCCATGCTGATCGGCCCACCCCAGTCCTGGCCCATCGTCAGGTAGCCATCCAGCCCGAGGTGGTCGACGAACTCGCCAACCACCCGGGCGTGCTCGTCGATCTTGTACCCGAACCCCGCGGGGCGATCCGACAACCCGAAACCGAGATAATCCGGTGCGATGCAGCGGAATCGGTCGCGCAGCGCGATGACGATGTCGCGATACAGGAAGCTCCACGTCGGGTTGCCGTGGCAGAGCAGGAGCGGCGGGCCGTCACCCTCGTCGATATAGTGAACGCGCCCCTGCGAGCTGTCGAACCAGCGCGATTCGAACGGATACAGCTGGGGATCCGGGGTGAAATCGACCCTCATGACATCGATCAGCTCAGGTAGGTGCTGATCGCGGCGGCCAGATCGGGGGAGGCCGACGTCGCCAGGTTCTGGTAGCTGCCGCCGCTGAGCTGGGCGACGGCTTCCCATGTCGCCCGGTCCGGGTCGGCGCCGAAGTCGACGACGTTGACGGCGATCGGTTTGGCCGGGTCGGCGCTGGCGCGGATGAAATTCTGCAGGCCCGCCCCGTCCAGGGATTGGTCGGAGTGGGGTCCGCCCGTGATAACCAGTATCGAATTCGTTTGGCCAGCACGATAATTCGTCTTCATATCCCCATAGATTATGCGCAGCGTGGTGAACGACACGGCACCGCCGGGCGATGAGAACTGCTTGTCCAGCGCGGCCGTCAACGCTGCCGAACGCGGCTGGCCGTTGACGGGGTCGCCCAGCGGCCCGGTCGCCACTTCCGATCGACCCTCGTGGCCGTCGAAGGTCCACAGCCCCACGACCGAATTGGGCGGCATCGCTTTGATCCTGCTCTGCAGTGCCGCGACCACATTGGCCAGCCGGGATTTGCCGCCGTCATCGGTGGGCAGCGACTGGTCGAGCATGATCGTCGCGGCCACTGCGCTCGACGGCGCGGCCATCGCTTCGGCCAGCGTGGCGCGCATCCCGTCGTCACCCACCGACAGGGTGGACGGCAGCGCCGCGAAACTGGTCACCGGGCTGCTCGGTGGCGCGACGCCGTTCACCCGGAAACCGGCTTTGGCCAGCTTGGCCAACTGCTCGGGCTTGTGCATGAAGTGGGCAAACTCGCTGGCCGCCGACGTCTGCTCCGGCGACAACCACGAGCCGCTCAGCAGCACGGTCGGGTAGTCGGCGACCGGCACCGGCCCGGGCGGGAACCAGGAAGCCAGCGTGCTCTTGGCATCGGCCAGCGACTGGCCGCGCTGGAACACCTGCTGCTCGGTGGTGATCACCGCGTGCACCGGCGAGGTTGCCACGTCACCGGGCTTGAGCAGCGCATTCATCGCCTCTGCCAGCGAGCTGTCCGTCAGTTTGGGTTGCGCGCTCAACAGCGTCCGCACCGCGCCGGTGCCCTGGGTCGGCGGTGCGCCGGGGGGCACCGCCGCGGCGGCTACCGCCTCTCCGGCCAAAAACGTGGCGTCACCGTTGCCGTTGGTCGGCAACGCCAGCCGTAGCGTCCCCCACGCCGGCAGATTCACGCCGGCCAAGGCGTTCGGGTTGGTTTGCAGGCCGGGCAAAGCCGCCCAGTTCTGGTTGGCCAGGGCTTGCGCGAGTTCGGGACGGACGGCCAGCACCACCGGCGACGTCACCAGTGACCGGCTGTCGCTGATGGTCTTCTGGCCGGCGGCCGCGACGAGCCGCGCGGCGGAGACCGAGCTGCCGGGGATCCACAACGCCGGCTGGGCGCCCAGTTCGGCCGGCCACTTGCCAATGAAGCCGCCGAGGACGGCGTCGGAGCCCGCCGATTTGACGTCGACCACCATGCAGTGGTCACCGACCGGGCCAGCGGATGAGTTGTAACCTTCCGCCAGTTGCTGCACGTTCTGGGCGATCGACGGGTCGACAATAACGGCGACCGTCTCTTTGCCTCCCACACACCGTGCGGCGGCCTGTTGCGAGCGGTTGGACAACGCGTCGCCGAAGAAGCTCCACAGGATCACGGTGCCTACCACCACGACGACGGCCACCAGGGCCACGATCACGCCGATGCTGACTCCACGGCGCCCGCCGTCGTGGCGGTGGCCGCCGCGCCAATCGCCTAGTCCGCTGTGGCCGGGGCGGAACAGGAACCGGGGCTGGGAACTCGCCCCGCTCGCCGCCGGAATCTCCGGGTGCGGGTCGGCGGCGCCGGCCCCTGACGCGCCGTCGGCCGGGGAGAGGTCCTCGTCTAGGTCATCGGCGTCGTCGTCATCGGTGTCGTCATCGTCGACATAGTCGTCGTCGGTGTAGTCGTCCTCGTCGGCCGGGTCGGTCGGGCGGCCATCATCCGGGTAGCTCCCGGTAGGCCCCCCCGTCGGATTCCCGCGGTCGGCGCCACGGAGGTGCTGGCCCGTGTAGTCGCCCCGAGGCAGGTCACTCCCAACGTCTTCGCCACGCGATTGGCCGACGGAATCCTGGCCGCCGGGCATCCTGCGCCGACTGTGTCTACCCATACCGGTGCCCGCCTCCTTTCCGTCGAACCATCGCGTGAGCCGCTGTGAACTCGGCGCAGAATCTAGTCATCAGATGCATTACCGCATGTCGTGCCGGATTCAACCACCCGCTGAATCCGGTTGCGCCGCGCGAGCTTTGAATTCACGCCGGCGTCGATGCAGGATCGGCTCGGTGTAACCGTTAGGCTGCTGCCCTCCCGACACGATCAGCTCCTGGGCGGCCAGAAAGGCGATGCTGTCGTCGAAGTTCGGCGCCATCGGGAGATAGTCCGCGTCCCCCTCGTTTTGCTGATCCACCATCGGAGCCATCCGTTCCAGGCTGGCCCGGACGTCCTCGTTGGTGATCACGCCGTGGCGCAGCCAGTTGGCCAGCAGCTGGCTGGAGATGCGCAGGGTGGCGCGGTCCTCCATGAGTGCCACGTTGTGGATGTCAGGCACCTTCGAGCAGCCGACGCCGCCGTCGATCCAGCGCACCACGTAGCCGAGGATCGACTGGCAGTTGTTGTCGACCTCCTCGCGGATCTCCTCCGACGCCCAGGCCAGTTCCTTGGCCAGCGGAATGGTCAGCAACTCGTCGATCGTGGTGCGGGTCTTGCCCTCGAGTTCCTCCTGCACGGCGGCCACGTCCACGTAGTGGTAATGCATCGCGTGCAGGGTGGCCGCCGTCGGCGAGGGCACCCACGCGGTGGTGGCGCCCGCCTTCGGCTGGGCGATCTTCTGCTCGACCATGTCGGCCATCAGCTCGGTCATCGCCCACATGCCTTTGCCGATTTGAGCCCTGCCCTTGAATCCCGCGGCAAGCCCGACGTCGACGTTGGCGTCCTCGTAGGCCTTGATCCACGTCGTGCTCTTCATCGCACCCTTGCGGATCATCGGGCCGGCCTCCATCGAGGTGTGGATCTCGTCGCCGGTGCGGTCCAGGAAGCCGGTGTTGATGAAGACGACCCGGTCGGCGGCGGCTTTGATGCACGCCTTGAGGTTGACCGTGGTGCGGCGTTCCTCGTCCATGATGCCGACCTTCAGCGTGCCCTGCGGCAGGCCGAGGACGTCCTCGACGCGGCTGAACAGCTCGCAGGTGAAGGCGACCTCGTCGGGACCGTGCATCTTGGGTTTGACGATGTAGATCGAACCGGTGCGGCTGTTGACCAGCGGGCCGTTGGCCCCATCGTTGTCCGAGCCGGACCGCAGCCCGTGGATCGCGGTAAGCCCGGTGAACAGGGTGTCCATGATGCCCTCGAACACCTCGTTGCCGTCCCCGTCGACGATCGCGTCGTTGGTCATCAGGTGGCCGACGTTGCGGACGAACAACAGGCTGCGGCCCGGCAGGGTCAGCTCACCGCCGTCGGGGGTGGTGTAGGTCCGGTCCGGGTTGAGCACGCGGGTGAAGGTCTTGCCGTCCTTGCTGACGTCCTCGGCCAGGTCGCCCTTGTTCAGCCCCAACCAGTTGCGATAGCCGAGCACCTTGTCGTCGGCGTCCACGGCCGCCACCGAGTCTTCGAAGTCCATGATCGTGGTGATCGCCGACTCGAGGATCACGTCTTTGATACCGGCCTTGTCGGTCTTGCCGACCGGGGACTGGGGGTCGATCAGGATCTCGATGTGCAGTCCGTGGTTGACCAGCAGCACCGACCAGTTGGGGGAGCCGAGCTCGCCGCTGTACCCGACGAACTTCTCCGGGCCGGCCAACCCGGCGGCCCCGGCACCGATGGCGACCTGCAGCTGGCCGTCGACGATGCTCAAGCCCGTCGCGTCCGCCCACGAGCCCGACGCCAATGGCACCGCCTCGTCGAGGAACTTGCGCGCGTAGGCGATCACCTTGTCGCCGCGAACCTTGTTGTAGCTCGACCCCTTGTCCGCGCCATCGCTTTCCGGGATGACGTCGGTGCCATACAGGGCGTCGTAAAGGGAGCCCCAGCGCGCGTTGGCCGCGTTCAGAGCGAACCGCGCATTGAGCACCGGCACCACCAGCTGTGGGCCGGCCGTCGTGGTGATCTCGTCGTCAACACCCGACGTGGTGATGGTGAAATCATCGGGTTCGGGCTGCAGATAGCCGATCTCGGTGAGGAATTCGCGGTAGGCCTCCAGGTCCACGGGTGCGATAACGCGCTGCCGGTGCCACTTGTCGATCTGGGCCTGCAGCTCGTCTCGACGGTTGAGCAAATCCTGGTTGTGCGGGCCCAGGTCGGTGACGATCTTGTCGACGCCCGCCCAGAAGCCGTCCGGGTCGATATCGGTGCCAGGCAGGGCCTCGTTGTTCACGAAGTCGTAGAGCACGCGGGCGACCCGCAAGTTCCCCGCCGACACTCGATCAGTCATTTTTCTCCTCCGTAACGGGCCCACTCGAAACTCATCGGCCCTTAACTGGCAATGTTGTCAGCCTACCGATCAGCGGCCTGACGAGCGTTATCCGGCCGACCCGCAACAGCAGGTCACGCCCCGCGGACAGCTCCGACGAGGGCACCCAGGCGGGCTTTGAGGATCGCTTCCGGGCAACGCATGTACCGCACGCCAGGATCCTCTAGCGCATTTCTGTACCGGTAGCCGTTGGAGATCATACGGGCCGCACACCGCCCCACCTGCGGGGCTGGTCTGACTACGCGTCGCGCATGGTCCCGACCAGGTCCTCCACCAGATCCTCCATCGCCACCATCCCCACGACGGCGCCGCCGTCATCGGTCACCAGCGCCAGGTGGCTGTTGGTGCGGCGCATCCGCGACAAGGCGTCCGCCAGCGGCAACGACGTGGGTAGCAGCGGCAGCGGGCGCACTAATGCGAGGTCTATCAGGGTCTCTGGATCGTCGCCGAGCGTCAACACGTCCTTGATGTGCAGGTAGCCGACGAACTTCCCGTCCAGGGCCGCGACGGGAAACCGGGAGTAGCCCGTTTCGGCCAGCGCGCGTTCGACGGTGCCGATCACCGGCCCGCAGCCCGCCGCGGCCACCGGTACCGCGCGGACATCGGCGAGCGGTACCACCACATCGCCGACCACCCGGTGGCGAATCTGCAGCGCTCGGGTCAGCCTGGTGTGCTCCTCGGGGTCCAGCAGGCCTTCGGACACCGATTCGGAGATCATTTCGCTGAGCACAACGATGGAGACCGCGATGTCAAGTTCGTCCTTGGGCTCGACACCCAGCGCCCGCAGCACCGCGTTGGCGCATTTGTTGTAGAACACGATGAACGGCCGGGCGGCCCGCACGTAGACCAGGTAGGCCGGGACCAGCAGCATCGCCGTGCGCTCCGGACCGGCCAGGGCGATGTTCTTGGGCACCATCTCGCCCAGCAGCACGTGCAGCGTGACCACGATCGCCAGCGCGATCACGAGCGACAGCGTGTGCAGCAGCGCCGGGTGCATACCGGCCAGCCCGAACCCCTTCTCCAGCAGATTGTCGACCGCGGACTCACCGATCCGGCCGAGCAGCAGCGAGGCGACGGTGACGCCCAACTGGGCGCCGGCCAGCATGGACGACAACTGCTCGCCCGCACGGATCACGGTGACGGCTCTCGCCCTGCCCTGCTCGGCCAACGCTTCGAGGCGGTCGCGCCGGGCTGAGATCAGCGAGAACTCCGCACCCACGAAGAACCCGTTCACGCCGATCAGCAGGATCGCCAGCAGCACCCCGAGCGTGTCGCCCATCAGTGGCCCCGCCCTATGACGGTTTCGGTGGGGCTGTCGAGCTCGGCGAGCTCGAGCAAATCGATTCGGCGACCGTCCATCTGAACCACCGTCGCCTGCCAGCGCGTCGCGGCGTCCAGCAGGCCGTCGCCGTCTAACGTGGTCAGCTCGACGGTTTCACCGGCCACCGGGATGTGGCCGATCTCGCGCAGCACCAGTCCGCCGATCGTCTCGTAGGGCCCCTCGGGGGCCCGGAATCCGGTGGCGGCGGCCACCTCGTCGATGCGCAGCAGGCCCGATACCCGCCAACCGCGGCCGGCCACCACCACATCCGGCGTGGCATCGTCGTGTTCGTCGCGGACGTCGCCCACGATCTCTTCGACCAAGTCCTCGACGGTCACGATGCCGGCGGTGCCGCCGTACTCGTCGACGACCATCGCGGTCTGCAGAGCGTTGGCACGGATCTCCGCCATCACCGCATCGCCGTCCAGCGTTGATGGCACCACCGGGACGGGTTGGGCGACCGTGGCCAGCAGAGTGCGCGCGCGTTCGATCCGCGGAATGTTGAACACCTGCTTGACGTGCACGATCCCGACGGTCTCGTCGAGATCACCGTCGACGATGGGGAAGCGGGAGAACCCGGACTCGGCGGCCGCGGCAACCAGGTCGCTCACCGTGTCGTCAGTCTGCAGCGCCACGATCTTTGACCTGGGCGTCATCAGTTCCTCGGCGGTCAGCGCGCCGAACTGCAGCGAGCGCCGCACCAGCGCCGCCGTGGCGGGGTCCAGGGCCCCGCTGCGCGCCGAGGTGCGCACCAGCGACAGCAGCTCCTGTGGTGACCGGGCAGACCGAAGCTCCTCGGCCGGCTCGATGCCCAGCTTGCGGACAATCCAGTTCGCCGCGCCGTTGGTCAGTCGGATCGCCGGGGTGAACAGCAGCGAGAACAGCAGCTGGAGCGCCGACGACGGCGCGCGCGGTCGATAGCGGGCGCGCCACCGCAAGGTATTTCGGGACCAGCTCGCCGAACACCATCGACACCGACGTCACGATCGCCATCACGATGAACTCCATGATCGCGTCGGCCGCCGGGTCGGGTATCCCGATGGCGTCGAACCATGGGTGCGGCAGGTCGGCAACCATGGGTTCGGTGAGGTAACCCGTCGCCAGCGTGGTGATCGAGATGCCCAGCTGGGCACCCGACAGCTGAAACGACAGCTTGTGGTGGGCGTGCCGGATGAAGCGGTCGTTGCGGCCACCGCTGCGGGCGTTGGCCTCGACCGTGCTGCGGTCCAGGGCGGTCAGCGAGAATTCGGCCGCGACGAACACCGCGGTGCCGAAAATGAGCGCAGTGATGGCCAGCACGCCGATCACGGTGCCGGAGACGTTCATCGCGGGCCCGTCATCGGGGCGGTCTTGATGCTGCCGGGAACGTAGCGGGTGGCCGTTTCGCCAGGAAGGCCTGGGTCAACATGGGGCCTCGACGCGTGCCTGCGGCACGTCATCCCTTTCGCTCGATGCCCCCCAGCGTGCTGCTGTGGGGCGCAACTTCACCGAAATTCACATGGTAGCGAAGACATCCGGCCCACCCCGAACGACGGGGCGGGACGTAACGATGCGGTCCTCGGCGCCTGCAGGTTCGTCGTCACCAGCCCGACGGCAACGCGTGTCCCTCGGCGAAGCCCGCGACCGACTGCACACCGACGATGGCCTGCTCGTGCAACTGCGCCAGGTTGGCGGCGCCGACATAGGTACACGTGCTGCGCACACCCGAGGTGATGTGGTCGATCAGGTCCTCGACGCCGCCCTGGTCGGGATCCAGGCTCATCCGCGACCTCGAGATGCCTTCTTCGAACAACGCCTTGCGGGCCCGATCGAACGCGGTCTCGGCGCCGGTGCGGGCGGCCACCGCCCGCTTGGATGCCATGCCGTAACTCTCCTTATAGGGCTGGTCGTCGCGGTCTCGCATGAGGTCCCCGGGCGACTCGTAGGTGCCGGCGAACCACGATCCGATCATGACGTTGGACGCCCCGGCCACCAGTGCCAGCGCCACGTCCCGCGGGTGACGTATCCCGCCGTCGGCCCACACGTGGCCCCCGAGTTCTCTTGCCGCAGAAGCGCATTCGAGCACAGCGGAGAACTGAGGGCGTCCCACACCGGTCATCATCCGGGTGGTGCACATCGCGCCCGGCCCGACGCCCACCTTGACGATGCTCGCGCCGGCGCCGAGGAGGTCCCGGGTGCCCTCGGCCGACACCACGTTGCCCGCCACCAGCGGCAGACCCAGGTCCAGCTCCGAAACCACCTCTGCGACCACCTTGATCGCGTCCAAGGTCTTGACCTGATGTCCGTGTGCGGTATCGATGACCAGCACGTCGACGCCGGCCTCGGCGAGCGACCGGGCCTTGGCCCCCACGTCGCCGTTGATGCCGACGGCCGCGCCGATACGCAGCCGCCCGCGCGCGTCGATGGCCGGGGTGTACAGACCGGCGCGGACCGCCCCGGTGAGGGTCAGCACGCCCGCCAGCGTGCCGTCCGCGTTGGTCACCACCGCGACCCCGATCGGGGCGTGCTCGAGCAGGTCGAAGATCTTGCGCGGCTCGGTGCCCACCGGAGCGGCGACGAAGTCGGTCGCCGCCACGTCGCGCACTCTGGTGAAGCGATCCACGCCCAGGCAGGACGATTCGCTCACCACACCGATGGGGCGGCCCTCGAAGACCACGACCGCGACGCCGTGCGCGCGCTTGTGGATCAACGCGATGGCGTCGGACACCGAATCGTCGGGCCCCAGCATTACCGGGGTGTCCAGAACCAGGTCACGGCTCTTGACGAACTCCACCGTTCGCTGCACCGCGGTGATCGGGAGATCCTGCGGCAAGATCACGATGCCGCCGCGCCGCGCTACCGTCTCGGCCATCCGCCGCCCGGCCACCGCGCTCATGTTGGCGACCACGACCGGAATGGTGGTGCCCGAGCCGTCGCTGGTGGACAAATTCACGTCGAACCGCGACGCGACCTCGGACCGGTTCGGCATGACGAAGACGTCGTTGTAGGTCAGGTCGTATCCGGGTCGTTGCCCGTCTAGAAACCTCATCGCTGGCTCCCCAAACTTCTTAGCCCCCTTTGGTATTCCGGCTAGGCCGGCACTTCGCTGTGGTCTCCACTCCATAGGGTGTGGAACCTCTTGCTCGGGTCCTCGTCGATCCGCCCGTAGGTGTGCGCGCCGAAGAAGTCCCGCAGGCCTTGGGTCAGCGCGGCTGGCAACCGCTCGGTGCGCAGCGCGTCGTAGTAGGACAGCGCCGAGGAAAAGCCCGGGATCGGGATGCCCAGCTCGGTGGCGGTCACCACGACGCGACGCCAGCCGTCGATCGCGGCCTCGATAGCGCTACGGAAGTAGGGCGCCACGATCAGGGTGGGCAATTCCGGATCGTCGTCGTAAGCCTCCTTGATCCGGTTGAGGAACTTCGCCCGGATGATGCAGCCGCCACGCCAGATGGTGGCCAAGTCGCCGGGCGTGATGCCCCAGTCGTATTCGGCGCTGCCGGCCTGAATCTGGTTGAAACCCTGGGCGTAAGCGATGATCTTCGACGCATACAGCGCCTGCCGGACATCCTCGATGAATTGCTTTGCGTCACTGGGCTTTTGGCCCAGACCGCCCGACGCGAGGCCGGTGGTGGCCTTGCGCTGGGTCACCGAACCCGACAGCGCGCGAGCGAACACCGCCTCGGCGATACCGGTGACCGGAACGCCAAGATCCAGAGCCGACTTCACCGTCCAGCGGCCGGTGCCCTTCTGCTCGGCCTCGTCGAGGATGACGTCCACCAGCGGCTTGCCGGTCTTGGCGTCGGTCTGGCGCAGCACCTGCGCGGTGATCTCGATCAGGTAGCTGTCCAGGTCGCCCTTGTTCCACTCGGCGAAGACGTCGGCGATCTGGTCGGCGGTCTGGCCGAGCCCGTCGCGCAGCAGCTGGTAGGCCTCGCCGATCAGCTGCATGTCGGAGTACTCGATGCCGTTGTGCACCATCTTGACGAAGTGGCCGGAGCCGTCCGGGCCGATGTGGGTGCAGCACGGCACCCCGTCGACGTGCGCGGAGATCTCCTCGAGCAGCGGACCCAGTGACTTGTAGGACTCGGCGGGACCGCCCGGCATGATCGACGGACCGTTCAGCGCGCCCTCTTCGCCGCCGGAGATGCCGGCACCGACGAAGTGCAGACCCCGCGCGCGCATCGCCTTCTCACGGCGGATGGTGTCGGTGTAGAGCGCGTTGCCGCCGTCGATGATGATGTCGCCCTTTTCCATCGCGTCGGCGAGCTGGTTGATGACGGCGTCGGTGGGGTCGCCGGCCTTGACCATGATGAGCACCCGCCGCGGCTTCTCCAGCGCATCCAGAAACTCCTCGATGGTCTCCGAGCGGACGAACTTGCCCTCGTCGCCGTGTTCTTTGAGCAGCGCATCGGTCTTGGCGACCGACCGATTGTGCAGCGCGACGGTGTAACCGTGATGGGCGAAGTTGCGCGCGATATTGGAGCCCATCACCGCCAAGCCGGTGACGCCGATCTGCGCGGTACCCGTCTTCGAATCCGTGAATTCCGAGGTACTCATGTCTTCGCCTCTCAGGTTGGAGAACTCTTGGGTGCAGCTTTTGAAAGCAATTCCGACCACTGTGGCACAGCGGACTATTGGTCCTCCAAAGAGTCTCGCTCGGTATCGCGCTAGAGGTTGAACAGTCGCCGCAGCTCGGTGAGCCACGGTACGACCAGCGCCACAGTGGGCACCACGAATACGGCGACGGCAGCCAGGTATGCGGCCGCCGCCAGCAGCAGGCTGTTGCCACGCCCGGACAGCCGGCGCACCCGCAGCACCGTGCTGGGCCCGCCCGCGGCCAGCGCGCCGGACGGCGCCCGGCCGGACGCGCAGGCGACCAACGCCCGGGCCAGGGGAGTGCGTCCGGTTGCGCGCACCGCGGCGTCGTCGGCCAGCAGCTCGACGAGCAGTTGCACCGCGCGCAGCGCGTTGGCGCTGCGGACGAGCCGCGGGAACGCGGCGTGCGCCGCGGTAAACGCCTCCAGAACGAGATCGTGGCGGGCTCGCAGATGAGCCCGCTCGTGCGTGAGGATCGCCGTGACCTCGGCGTCGTCGAGCGTGGTCAGCGCTCCTTCGCTGACCACAACGCGGCTGCGTACGCCGGGCAGGCAGTAGGCAAGCGGCTGGGCAACGTCCAGGACGCGAAGATCGCGGGTCCGGGCGCACGGCTGCGCGAGCGCCGCGTCGTGCCCAACGCCGACCAGATCGACGACCATTCGGTGGTGGGCCCGCCGTCGCCGGTTGGCGATGGCGACCCGCACTACGGCGATCATCAACCGGGCGCCGACCAGCACCGTCAACGCGAAGACCGCGATGTATGTCGCCCACAGCGGCCATCCGAGCCGGCTGGCCGCGCCGATGATGCTGGCGGTGGGGCGGCCGTCGCGGCCGGGCATGAGCAGACGGCTGGCGATCGCGATTCCTGCGCTGAACGCCGAAAGGACCGCGGCCAGCGCGATCGCCTGCCACAGCACCATCGCGGCGCGGGGAGCGCGCAACGGCCACGTCGCGCGTGCTAACAGGGCCGGTACCGGACCGACCAGCAGCACCGCGAGGATGGCGAAGGCCAGCGCGGACACGCTGTTAGTCTCCCTCAGTCCTCCGCAGTAGCGCCACCCGATGGCGTATTGCGTTGATTCGCTTCCAGTTCGGCGAGTGCGCGCCGCAGCGCGTCGGCTTCGTCGGCGCCGACACGCTCGACGAAATGCACCAGCGCGGCCTGTCTGCCGCCGGAGTCCTCGGCCTGGGCCAGGGCGTCGAACATCAGCCCGGCGACCAGTTCGTCGCGGCCATGGACGGGCGCGTACCGGTGTGCCCGGTCGTCGCGGATCTGCGAGACCAGATTCTTTTTGGCCAACCGTTGCAGCACGGTCATGATCGTCGTATAGGCAAGGTCACGTCGCGCCGACAACGCTTCGTGGACCTGGCGAACGGTCTGGGCTTCGGGCGTGGACCACAGATGATCCATCACGGCTCGTTCCAGATCCCCCAGCCGGGTCAGCTTGGCCATAGTGTGTTCATCTCCTGGACGTTGGAACAAGCGTACTCCGGCTTACTACCGACCGTCGTACCGAAGCGGGCAAATCGCGGCCGCTGATCTCTCACCCACGCAACAGTACCGGTTTGGCGCTTGTGAAATTAGGGCAGCCTTGCCTATGCTGACTTTGGTCGAGCGATCAATGACCGAGACGGAGTCCTGAGGGCTGCAGTGACCCCCGGTCTACTCGATCGGCGAGCCCCGTGCCTTGCGCGCGGGGCTCGCCCGTTTTTTGCGGGGTTCCGTTTTTGCAGTGGCAACCGCGGCCTCGCGCCAGCGGATCGATGGTGTAGACACATGAGCGTGTCACCGCCGCCGGAAGCGACCATGCCGCCGAATTTCACCTCGCCTTTCGACAGCGAGTTGGGGCTGCGATTCACCGAACTGAGCCCCGACGGCGCCCGAGCGCAGCTCGACATCACGCCCAAACTGATGCAGCCGAGGGGTCTCGTGCATGGCGGCGTCTACTGCTCGATGATCGAGAGCATGGCCAGCGTGTCGGCCTACCTCTGGCTTTCAACGCGCGGCGGCGGGAACGTCGTGGGCGTCAACAACAACACCGACTTTCTGCGTTCGGTCAGCTCGGGGACGGTGTACGGCGCCGCCGAACCCATCCACCGCGGCCGCCGTCAGCAGTTGTGGCTGGTCACCATCACCGACGCGAACGACCGGGTGGTGGCCCGGGGTCAGGTGCGGCTGCAGAATCTCGAGGACCAGCCGAGCGATGGCTGAACGACCGGCTAACTGGCCACCCGGCTGCTTCCCGCGTGGCCGTGGGCCTCGGCGGCCAGCTCGGCCAGCTGTTCGAGCCGCGTTCGCGCGAAGGCCTGCTGTTCGGTGATGGTCAGCTGGCCGCGCCGGGTGCTCAGGAAGGTCACCGTCCACGACAGCAACGTGGTGATCTTGGTCTTGAAGCCGATCAGGTAGACCAGGTGCAGGACCAGCCAGATCAGCCAGGCGATGAAGCCGCTGAACTCCAGCGGACCGATCTTGGCGACCGCGGAGAACCGCGACACCGCGGCCATCGAGCCCTTGTCGAAGTACTGGAACGGCTCCCGCTGTGCCGGGTCGGCCCCACGCAGCTCGGACTTGATCGTGTTGCCGACGTGCTTGGCGCCCTGGATCGCACCCTGCGCCACGCCCGGTACGCCCTCGACGGCGGCCATGTCGCCGATAACGAACACGTTGGGGTGCCCGGGGATGGACAGGTCGGGCAGCACTTTGACCCGGCCGGCCCGGTCGAGTTCGGTCGCCGACTGCTCGGCGAGATCCCTGCCCAACCCGCTGGCCGAAACCCCGGCGGACCACACCTTGCACGCGGACTCGATCCGCCGGATGGTGCCGTCGGAGTCCTTGACGGTGAGGCCGTTGCGGTCCACGTCGGTGACCATCGCACCCAGTTGGATCTCCACGCCCATCTTGTGCAATCGTGCCGCTGCCCGCTCACCCAGCTTTTCACCGAACGGCGGCAGCACCGCCGGCGCCGCGTCGAGCAGAATCACCCGCGCCCTGGTCGAGTCGATGTGCCGGAACGCACCTTTCAACGTGTACTCGGCCAACTCGGCGATCTGGCCGGCCATTTCGACGCCCGTGGGGCCGGCTCCGACGACGGTGAACGTCAGCAGCTTCTGGCGGCGCTCCGGATCGTTCGACCGCTCGGCCTGCTCAAACGCGCTCAAGATCCGGCCGCGCAACTCCAGCGCGTCGTCGATCGATTTCATCCCGGGCGCGAATTCGGCGAAGTGGTCGTTGCCGAAGTACGACTGGCCGGCGCCGGCCGCGACGATCAGGCTGTCGTAGGGGGTTTCGTAGGTGTGCCCCAGCAACTCCGAGATGACGCGCCGGTTGGCCAGATCAATGTGGGTGACGTTGCCCAGCAGCACCTGGACGTTGCGCTGGTTGCGCAGGACGACCCGGGTCGGCGGGGCGATCTCGCCCTCGGAGATGATCCCGGTGGCCACTTGGTACAGCAACGGCTGGAACAGGTGATGGGTGGTACGGGCGATCAGCTTGATGTCGACATCGGCCCGCTTGAGCTTCTTTGCCGCATTGAGGCCGCCAAATCCCGAGCCGATGATGACGACTTGGGGCCGGCGAATATCTCCAGCTGTGGCTTCTGGCTGGGGGCTCATGCTTCCGCTACTCCTGAGGGGCTTCGATGGCGTGCGACATCAGTTAGCTACCAACGTAGTCACGCGAATGCCTAAAAACCCAGGTGAGAGCTGTGTAATCAACCACACCGACGCGTTCCCCCTGGTCAACGCGACGTGATGAACGTCATGCCCGAACGCCGGTTACGTGGCCCTATCTACAGACCGACGAGCGGTCGCAGCGCCTCGCCGACCGCGGTGACGATACCGGGCGTGTACAAGGGCACGTTGATGATCACGCTGTCGATTCCCGCGTCGAGCACCTTGGTTTTGACCTGGTCGGCGATCGAGTCGGGGCTGCCGACCACCATGCGCTGGTTCATCTCCGGCGGGATCTGGTCCACTGGGATGTTGTCGTCGAGAAGCGCTGTGATCAGCATGCTGGTTTCCAGCGTGGCCGGGTCGCGGTCGATCTCCTCGCAGCTTCGCTGCACGACCTGCAGCTTGTGTCGCAGTTCGTCGAACCCGGCAATCACGTTGAGGTGGTCGAAGTGCCGTGCGGCGAGCGGGATCGTCTTCTTCTCGCCGCTGCCGCCGATCATCAGCGGAATGTGGTCACGGAAGCGCGGATTCGTCAGCGCCTCGCTGGCCTGGTACCAGGTGCCCGAGAAGGTGGGACGCTCGCCCTTGAGCATCGGCAGGATGATCTCCAGCGCCTCGTCGAGCCGGTTGAACCTGTCGGTGAAGGTGCCGAATTCGAAGCCCAGCTGGTCATGCTCGAGCTCGAACCAGCCGGTGCCGATGCCCAGAATCGCCCGGCCCTGGCTCACCACGTCCAGCGTGGTGATGATTTTTGCCAGCAGGGTTGGCTGACGGTACGTGTTGCCGGTCACCAAAGTGCCCAGCTGCACCCGTTCGGTCGCGGTGGCTAGCGCGCCCAGGGCGGTGTAGGCCTCCAGCATCGGCTGGTCGGGTGAGCCCAGCATGGGCAGTTGGTAGAAGTGGTCCATGACGAAGACCGAGTCGAATCCCGCCGATTCGGCCTCTTGGGCCTGGGCGATGACGGTGGGGAAGAGTTTGTCCACCCCGGTGCCGTAGGAGAAGTTGGGAATCTGCAGACCGAGTCGAATAGCCACTTAACTACCGTAGCGATCGGCCCGGCATTCGAAAATGGGTGGAAGAAGCCGGGATCGGCTCAGGCGAATTGCGCAAACGCGCCGCGGCTGACATGCAGCGTCTGGCCGGTGATGTGACGGGCCGCCGGGGTGGTCAGGAACTGCGCCAAGCGGGCGAACTTCGCCGCGACTGGCGGGGGCGTGCGCGAAAGGCCGTCGTAACCGGCCTCGACGCTGCGCCCGCTGGCCACGACGTTGACCGTGATCCCGCGCGTCCCGAAAAGTCCCGCCTGCCCTGCGACCCAAGTCGACACGGCCGCTTTGATGGCGGCGTCGACGCTATCCGCGGCCGGATTCTCCGACACCACGGTGATGATGGAGCCACCCGAGCGCAGGTGGTCACCCAGGGCCTGGATCGTCAGCACCGCCGAAAGCACCGTTGTGTCAAGCGCTTTGCGCCACGCGTTGGCGGTGTCGGAGATCGAGTACGTGCGCGGGTCGCCGGCATCCCATGCCGGCACCGGCACGTTGACGATGGTGTCCAGGTGCGACGGGAACAACCCGCGAGCCTCGTTCAGGCTGGCCGGATCGGTGGTGTCGCAGACGATGGCGTCCACATCAAGTTCTTTCGCGGCGATCTCGAGATCGCTACGGCATGCGCCCGCGAGCGTCACCTTGTGACCGTCATCGCGAAAGCCCTCGGCTATTGTGCGTCCGAGCTCCGTGTCCCCGCCGGTGACCAGCACCTCCACTGCCATGACCTCCTCGTGTTCAACACTGAACCCAGACCCTGGCTGTTCACCAGCACCCATGTTCTCTACTCGGCGCTGCGAACTTGGCTCCGATGGTGGCACACCACAGGACCGATGCCGGGATCTCAGCGTGTACTGCGCCCTGAATGTTACTGGACAGTAGCAATTCGGCGAAACTCGCAGCGCCACGACGCGCAGACGATTTGCATAACTATTCCGCCGCGCCCGTTCCTCAGCGGTCCGCAAGCGGACCGCATCGTCACCGGACCGGGTTTGAGCGCCCGTTCCTCAGCGGTCCGCTCGCGGACCGCATCGTCACCGGGCCGGGTTTGAGCGCCCGTTCCTCAGCGGTCCGCTCGCGGACCGCATCGTCACCGGGCCGGGTTTGAGCGCCCGTTCCTCAGCGGTCCGCTCGCGGACCGCATCGTCACCGGGCCGGGTTTGAGCGCCCGTTCCTCAGCGGTCCGCTCGCGGACCGCATCGTCACCGGGCCGGGTTTGAGCGCCCGTTCCTCAGCGGTCCGCTCGCGGACCGCATCGTCACCGGGCTACGGTTCAACCCATGCGTCGGATCGGGATCCTGGCCGGATTGCTGTCGACGATGCTGGTGACGGTCCTGATTGGGTGCAGCCCTAAAGGCCCTTCGTCGTCACCGTCGCAGACCTCGGGATCGCTCGTGGTGTTGGCGGCCGCGTCGCTCAAGCCCGCGTTCACGCAGATTGGCGAGCTGTTCAAGAGCGACAACCCAGGATACGGCGTTGATTACCAATTCGCGGGTTCCTCGGAGCTTGCGACACAGCTGACTCAGGGCGCGACCGCCGACGTGTTCGCATCCGCGGATACCGCGCAGATGGATACCGTCGTCAAGGCCGGATTGTTAGCCGGCGATCCGACAAACTTTGCCTCGAACACGTTGGTCATCGTCACCGCGCAGGGCAACCCGAAGAAGGTCGGATCCTTTGCCGACCTCGCCAAGCCGGGTCTTAGCGTCGTGATCTGTCAAAAACCGGTGCCGTGCGGATCGGCGACCCAGCGCATCGAAGACAACACCGGAGTACACCTCAACCCGGTCAGTGAGGAACTCAGCGTGGCCGATGTCCTCAACAAGGTCACCAGCGGGCAGGCCGACGCCGCGCTGGTCTACGTCTCGGACGCCACGAACGCCGGAAACAAAGTGACGGCCGTCAACTTCCCCGAGGCCGCCGGTGTCGTGAATGTCTATCCCATCGGGGTGCTGAAGAAGGCGCCGCTGCCCACGCTGGCGCAAAAATTCGTGACCCTGGTGACTTCCGGAAGCGGTCAAAAGATCCTCGCCCAGTCGGGCTTCGCCAATCCCTGACCCCCCCGTGCACCGGCCTACGGATCTGCTCCGCCGGGTCATGACCCATCATCGCCGCGCAGTGAAGCGTGCGCTACGCGCCTCGGCGATCCCGAGGGTCGTCCGCCTCCCGCGAAGGGACGCTGTGCACGCTCGGCCAAACTTCAAGTTTAGTATATCCCTTTATATGATCACAACTAGTATGCAAGATGCGATACCACTTTATTGCCGGTATGTCGGGACAAAGGAGTTCCAATGAGCGCCAACTCGCTCCATCGCGCTGGATTGTGTATGGTTCAGCCAGGTAGACATGCCTCTTGCGGCATCGTATTACGTTCTCCGGCAAGGCTTTCAACCCCACCCGATTGTGGTTAGGGTGTGTACGTATTAGCAGACGCGGTAATGATCTGCCCCGCTGGGTATATGTGCCCGCTGCCGTCGGGACCATTTTTGTCGTACTGCCGCTGCTGGCGATCGCGATCAAGGTGGACTGGCCGAATTTCTGGTCGCTGATCACCAGCGCCTCGTCGAGGACGGCGCTGGCGCTGAGTCTGAAGACCGCGGCCGCAAGCACGCTGCTCTGCGTGCTGCTCGGAGTGCCGATGGCGCTGGTGCTGGCACGCAGCACGGCACGCCTGGTGCGGTTGCTACGACCACTGATTCTGCTGCCGTTGGTGCTGCCGCCGGTGGTGGGTGGGATTGCGTTGCTCTACGCGTTCGGCCGGCTCGGATTGATCGGGCGGTACTTAGAGGCTGCCGGTATCAGCATCGCCTTCAGCACGACGGCTGTGGTGCTGGCGCAGACCTTCGTTTCGCTGCCGTTTCTGGTGATCTCCCTCGAGGGCGCCGCCCGCACCGCGGGAGCCGACTACGAACTGGTCGCGGCGACGCTGGGCGCCCGGCCCAGCACCGTCTGGTGGCGGGTCACCCTGCCGCTGCTGCTCCCGGGCATGGCGTCGGGGGCGGTGCTGGCCTTTGCGCGGTCGCTGGGGGAGTTCGGCGCGACGCTGACGTTCGCCGGTTCGCGGCAAGGGGTGACGCGCACGTTGCCGCTGGAGATTTACCTGCAGCGGGTGACCGACGCGAATGCCGCTGTGGCACTGTCGATTCTGCTAGTGGCGGTGGCGGCGCTGGTAGTGCTGGGTCTGGGCGCTCGCAGGCTGACCGGGACCGAGACGGGGTAGCGGGACCCATGAGCGAGTTGCAGCTGCGTGCGGTCGTGGCAGACCGCCACCTGGACGTGGAGTTCTCGGTGCCGGGCGGCGAGGTGCTCGCGGTGCTGGGACCCAACGGCGCGGGCAAGTCGACCGCGCTGCACGTGATCGCCGGGCTGGTTCGCCCCGACGAGGGCGTGGTCAGGTTGGGGGATCGGGTGTTGACCGACACCGCGGCCGGGGTGGACGTGCCGACGCGCGACCGCCGGGTGGGGCTGCTGCTGCAGGACCCGCTGCTCTTCCCGCACATGAGCGTCGCGGCCAACGTGGCCTTCGGACCACACAGTCGTCCCAAAAAGTTCCGAATGTTCGGCTCCCCGCGCGCCACGGAGCGAGCGACGGCGCTGCGCTGGCTGCGCGAGGTGGACGCCGAGCAATTCGCCGACCGAAAACCCCGGCAGCTGTCCGGCGGCCAGGCACAACGCGTAGCGATCGCGCGGGCGCTGGCGGCCGAACCCGACGTGCTGCTCCTCGACGAGCCACTGGCCGGGCTCGACGTCTCCGCGGCCGCGGCCATCCGGGCGGTGCTGCGCACCATGGTCGCCAGGAGCGGCTGCGCCGTAATCCTGATAACCCACGAGCTGCTGGACGTGTTCACACTGGCCGACCGGGTGCTGGTGCTGGAGTCCGGGAAGATCTCCGAAATCGGTCCGGTCGCCGAAGTGCTCACCGCGCCGCGCAGCCATTTCGGGGCGCGCATCGCCGGCATCAACCTGGTCAACGGCACCATTGGGCCCGGCGGCGCGCTGCGCGGCGGGTCCGGCGCCCATTGGCACGGGGTGCCGGCCCAGGAATTCGGCGACGAACTCACCGGCGGGCGAGACGCGGTGGCCGTATTCTCGCCGACGGCGGTCGCCGTGTTCCGTGACCAGCCGCACGGCAGCCCGCGCAATACCGTCGAACAGACGGTGGCGGAGCTCGATACCCGCGGATCCGCGGTCCTGGTGCGCGGCCAGGAGCAGCCCGACGGCGCACCCGGCCTGGCCGCCCAAGTCACCGTCGATGCCGCCACAGAGCTGCGACTGACGCCCGGAGAACGCGTGTGGTTCAGCGTGAAAGCTCAAGAAGTATCGCTGTACCCCGCGCCGCAGCGGCGCACGCTGTAAGAGCGGGGCGCGTCGCCGGTTGACGCTAGGACCACACGAGAAAAATCCATCACATCCTCAGCAAGGCACCCTTGCGTCACAGCCGTAACGCGGTAGGTTCGTCGCCATGGATCAGGTGGACCCAAATCCGACGCGTCGCAGAGGGCTGTGGGCGACGCTGGCGATCGCGGCGGTGACCAGCGCCAGCGCCGTGACCATTGCGTCCCCGGCGACGGTCAACGCCGATCCGCAGCCCGCGCCGCCGGCCCCGGCAACCACGACCGCGAACCCGGCCCCGCCGGCGACCGTACCGCCTCCAGCCGCCCAGGGGCCGGCCGGGCAGCCGCCGCCGGTCGACCCCAACGCGCCGCCCCCGCCGCCGGTCGACCCCAACGCGCCGCCCCCGCCGCCGGTCGACCCGAACGCACCTCCGCCGCCTGTCGCCGACCCGAACGCCGGCCGGATCGCCAATGCCGTCGGGGGATTTAGCTACGTCCTTCCCCCGGGCTGGGTGGAATCAGACGCGTCACACCTCGACTACGGCTCGGCGCTGCTGAGCAAGACCACCGGGCCACCGCCGTCGCCTGGGCAGCCGCCGCCGGTTGCCAACGACACCCGCGTCGTGTTGGGCCGGCTCGATGCAAAGCTTTACGCCAGCGCGGAGGCCGACAACGCCAAGGCCGCGGTCCGACTGGGATCGGATATGGGTGAGTTTTTCATGCCCTATCCCGGCACGCGGATCAACCAGGAAACCACGCCCCTCAACGGCAATGGGTTAACGGGAAGCGCGTCGTACTACGAGGTCAAGTTCAACGATCCGGCCAAGCCGACCGGCCAGATCTGGGCGGGCGTGATCGGCTCGTCGGCGGCGTCCGCATCGACCGCCGGACCTCCCCAGCGCTGGTTCGTGGTATGGCTGGGGACCTCGAATGACGCGGTGGACAAGGGCGCCGCCAAGGCGCTGGCTGAGTCGATCCAGCCCTGGACGCCAGCGGCAGCCCCGCCGCCGCCCCCTGGGGCACCGCCGGCGGCCCCGGGAGCACCGGCACCGCCACCCGGCCAAGCGCCGGCGGGCGATACCACCCCCGCTCCGGCACCGACACCGACACCGACACCACAGCGGACCCTGCCGACGACCTGATCCGCGGACCGGCGCTGGGCCCCACTCGCCCATGGACTGAGGAAAACGGGGTATACCGAATTCACGGCCCGGAACCTGAGCTGGGCTTTGCCGGCGATTGCAAGGAGACCCGCATGGACGTCATGGCAGCTACCGAATACCTGGCCCGATCGACAACGCTGACCAGCGTCGGGGTGATCGGCTACATCATCATCGGCGGTCTCGCGGGTTGGGCCGCCGGCAAAATCATCAAGGGCGGCGGATTCGGCATCTTGATGAACATCGTGATCGGCATCGTCGGCGCATTGATCGGCGGCTTTATCTTGAGCTTCTTCTTCGACACCGCCGCGGGCGGATGGATTTTCACCTTCTTCACCGCCCTGTTGGGTTCGGTGATCCTGCTCTGGGTCGTCGGCCTGGTGAAAAGGACCTAGCCGGGCTAACCCGTTGCGGCCGTGGCCATTGGCGGCATGATGGATTGATGGCTCCGGCGGCGACCACGGCGATGCGCGCGTGGCGGGTGCGTCGGCCGGGACCGATGGACACGGGCCCGCTCGAGCAAGTCACCGCCGAGGTGCCGCGCCCCGAGCCGTCGGAGTTGCTGGTTGCCGTGCATGTCTGCGGAGTCTGCCGCACCGACCTGCACGTCACCGAGGGCGACCTCCCCGTGCACCGAGACCGGGTGACGCCGGGCCACGAGGTGGTGGGGGAGGTGATCGAAGTCGGCGCCCAGGCCGGTGAGGGGTTCAAGGTCGGGGACCGGGTGGGCATCGCGTGGCTGCGCCACACGTGCGGCGTGTGCAAGTACTGCCGTCGGGGCAACGAGAACCTGTGTCCGCAGTCCCGTTACACCGGCTGGGATGCCGACGGCGGCTACGCCGAATTCGCCACGGTCCCAGCCGCTTTCGCGCATCACCTGCCGAGCGGCTACAGCGACAGCGAGCTCGCCCCGTTGTTGTGCGCCGGCATCATCGGATACCGCTCCCTGCTGCGAGCCGAGCTACCGCCGGGGGGTCGTCTGGGTCTCTACGGCTTCGGCGGCAGCGCCCACATCACCGCGCAGGTCGCGTTGGCACGGGGCGCCGAGGTACACGTGATGACCCGCGGAGCCCAGGCACGTGAGCTGGCGTTGGGGCTCGGCGCCGCGTCGGCTCAAGGCGCGGCCGATCCGCCGCCGGTGCCGCTGGACGCCGCGATCCTGTTCGCCCCGGTCGGCGATCTGGTGCTGCCCGCGCTGGAGGCGTTGGACCGCGGCGGTACCTTGTCGATCGCCGGGATTCATCTGTCCGACATTCCGCCGCTGAACTACCAGCGCCACCTGTTTCAGGAACGCCAGATCCGGTCAGTGACGTCGAACACCCGGGCCGATGCGCGCGCCTTCCTCGACTTCGCGGGCGAGCATCACATCGAGGTGACCACGCCGGAATACCCCCTGGGACAAGCGGATCGGGCGCTGGCCGATCTCAGCTCCGGTCGCATCGCCGGTGCGGCGGTGCTCCTGGTGTAACCGGGCCTCACATCGAGAAGTGCCAGACCAGCGCCGCGGCCAGGGCGCCGAGCCCGTTGAGTGACCAATGCAGCGCGATCGGCGCGATCAGGCTGCCGCTGCGGCGGCGCAGCCAGCTGAAGACGAACCCGGCCGCTCCGGTTGCCAACACCGCCAACGTCACCCCGGCGAGCATCCCGACGATCCCGCCACCGAACAGCCGGGTGAAGCCGACATTGTTGCTCGTCAGTCCCAGCGAGGTGGCGACATGCCAGAGGCCGAACAGCAACGAGCCGGCCAGTGCGACCCCGCGAAATCCCCAGGCCCGGTTCAGCGCGCCGTGCAGCACGCCCCGAAAGGCCAGCTCCTCGGGGATCACGGTTTGCAGCGGGATGATGACCATCGAGGCGATCAGCGCGCCGGAGATCGTGGCGTAGTGGTTGTTCATGAACAACGGCCGGGTCATCGGTAGCAGCACGCCGAGCGCGATCGCCGACGCGACGACGGCCACGGCGGCCAGCGCATAACCCAGCCCGGACTTCCAGTGTTCGCGGCCCAGGCCGAGGTCGGCCCAGTCCAGGCCGTTGACGCGCATCAAGATCGCTAGGCCGACGGCGGCGGCCGGGACGGTGGCGATGCCTGCCCACGGCGTGGTGAAGTGCGCGATCAAGTTCGTCAGCACCAGCACCACGACGATCACGGCGATGTCGAGGTGAATCCGGAACCGGTGCAGCGCCGAAAGCTGCAACACCGCCGGATGAGGACGCGCGGCTTCGAGGGCGGTTGCGGCGTGGTCGTCCATCGTGTGTCGAGTCTACCGGCGGCGACCCGCAGTGGCCCGCAGCCGACAAGACCCTCGCCCGGGCGCAGTGGCGTGGATCACACCATCGCGGGCGCGAGGTCGCGAATCACTTCGCGGAAGCGTGGACCGACTGTAGTCAGATGTATACGCTCGTGCCATAACACTGTAGTCATATGACTACATTCGCACTGGCAGCAAGGAGATGTTCGACATGACACAACCGGAGACCCTGAGCGTGGAATATGTGGAGCTGATGGCTCGAGCCGACGAGCTAGAGGCCGCGATACCGGGTCGACCATCCGATAACCCTGGACCGCCGTGCACTCTTGCGATGATCGTTAGGGCCGCCGAGCAAATCGAGTTGTCGGCCGACAACATGAGGCTCTACCTGGACGTGGCCTTCAATCGGGAGTGGCCGCGTCTGGCCGAGTCGCTGCGCAACGCGGCCAAAGCCTATGAGGTGGTCGACGAGGACGCCGCGGCGGCCATCATCGACGACACGTCCGTGTCGGCGGAGACGCCGGAAGTCGCGGATGACGAGGAGGTGGTGGTCCTCACCGACACGGCATACGTAACGGCCGCTAGCGACCCCTCCGAGTATTTATCGGTTGAAGTCGCCGCGAGCTACATATCTCAAGGCGACCAGGGTAACGTGTTTAGCGCTTTCGCGGATGCGTGGACCACATACCAGCAAAACCTGCAGGAGGCCAACTATCTGTTCCGGCCGTTTACTTACTGGGAGGGCGATGCGGCTAATACCGTTGAAGCAAACTTCGATGAACAAAGGTCATGGCTGCAAGAAATGGCGGACTTGTGCGCCACCATGGCGACCCAGGCCCGAGACATCGTGTCGGCGCACGGGTTGGCGGTCTCGCAGCACCCCACGGTCGCGCAGGTATCAGAAGTTAGCACCAACATGTGCTTATATTATTGCCCGGGCGTTAAAAAAACGTCATTTGCATATAACGACATATGCCAGAACACCCGCTGGAACTGCAAGCCGGATTTTTGGACGGGTGCAATAGATAAGTGCCAGTGGAAAGACGGAGACGAAAACAAGCAGAATTGCAATAAGAATCTCCAAAAACGACACGCCGATATGCAGCAACAATCGGAGAAGGTGCTGGCCGAATACGAGACGACGGCATCTCTGCCGTTGTCGGCGGTGAACCCGCCGACGCCTCCCTCCACCTACTACATCGCAGCGGCCTCCGAAGCCTCCTCTGATGCCGACTCTTGGGACGAGTATTTGAACGACCTGGAAGCCGCGATAACCGATTCCGGCACGCCGGACAGTCTCACGGACAATCTTTCCGGACTGCCCAGCATGCCCAGCATGCCGGAGTTCGGCGGCCTCGACCCCTCGGCGCTGACCGATCCCCCGATGGGCGTGCCGGCTGCCCCGGGCCCGTCGACGGGGCCGGGCTCAAACCGGCGTCGTTCGGTGGCGGTGGCCGCGGAGGGGGCGTGCCGTCGATGCCGTTGCAGCCCCCGGTGGACCTCGAATCCGCGTCCCGACCCGTCGGGACGGCGTCCGGCGCGGGCCTGGGCCGCGGCATCCCGGCCGGGTACGCCGCATTGGGCGGGGGCGGCACGGGCATGGCCCCGCCGATGGGTGGCCACGGCGCGCACGGTCAAAATGCCGGCAAGGGCAAACGCGCCCAGCCGGAAGACGACGCGTTGTACACCGAGCAACGGCCGTGGACCGAGGGCATCGTGGGCTTTAAGCCGGACAAGCCGGCAGTAAAGAAGGCGGCGCGCTGAATTAACCGCTCCGCTCGCTCGACTCCCAGGTCCAGCCGGTGATCTGCGGGTCGTCCTCGCCGTGCTCGCGGGTGTAGATGCGGGCGGCGAGTCGGGCGTCAGCCATGCGCTGACGCAGCACGGCGGCTTGGCTGGCCAGCCCCTGCACCCGGTCGATGACGTCCATGACCAGGTGGAAGCGGTCCAGGTCGTTGAGCATCACCATGTCAAACGGCGTCGTCGTGGTGCCGCGCTCCTTGAAGCCGCGCACGTGGAACTGATGGTGGTTGGTCCGCCGATAGGTGAGCCGGTGAATCAGCCACGGGTAGCCGTGGTAGGCGAAGATGACCGGCTTGTCGCGGGTGAACAGCGCGTCAAACTCCCTGTCCGGCAAGCCATGTGGATGCTCGGAATCCGGCAGCAGCCGCATCAGGTCGACGACGTTGATCACCCGGACAGCCAGCTCGGGCAATTCGCGACGCAGGATGTCGGCGGCGGCCAGGGTCTCGAGCGTCGGGATGTCGCCGGCACAGCCCAGCACCACGTCGGGTTCGCCGCTGGCCGTGCTCGCCCATGGCCAGATGCCCAGGCCGCGTGCGCAGTGGGCGATGGCCTCGTCCATGTCGAGGTAGGCCAGCGCGGGTTGCTTGCCGGCGACGACGACGTTGATGTAGTCGCGGCTGCGCAGGCAATGGTCGGCCACCGATAGCAGCGTGTTGCCGTCCGGCGGCAGGTACACCCGCGTCACCTCGGCCCGCTTGTTGGCGACCAGGTCGATGAACCCGGGATCCTGGTGCGACGCGCCGTTGTGGTCCTGGCGCCAGACGTGGGAGGTCAGCAGGTAGTTCAGCGACGCGATCGGCCGCCGCCACGGCAGTTCGCGGCTGGTGGCAAGCCATTTCGCGTGTTGGTTCATCATCGAGTCGACGATGTGCACGAACGCTTCGTAGCAGTTGAACAGGCCGTGCCGGCCGGTCAGCAGATACCCCTCCAGCCAGCCTTCGCACAGGTGCTCGGAGAGCACCTCCATCACTCGGCCGTCGGGTGCGAGGTTTTCGTCATCGGCCTCGATCGCCGAGAGCCATACTTTGCTGGTCGACGCATACACGGCGTCCAGCCGGTTGGAGGCGGTCTCGTCGGGACCCATCAGGCGGAATCGGTCGGGGTTGCGGGCGATCACATCCCGCAGAAAGGTGCCCAGTATCCGGGTAGCCTCGTGCGTTGCGGACGCCGGTTGGGGCACCGCGACGGCGTATTCGCGAAAGTCCGGCAGGTCGAGGTCGTGCAGCAGCAGCCCGCCGTTGGCGTGCGGGTTGGCGCCCATCCGGCGATCACCGTCGGGGGCCAGCGCCCGCAGCTCGGGGCGCAGTGCGCCGTCGCCGTCGAACAACTCCTCGGGCCGATAGCTGCGCAACCATTCCTCCAGCAGCGCTCGGTGTGCGGGGTTGTCGTGGGTTTCGGCCAGCGGCACCTGATGCGATCGCCAGGTGCCCTCCACCTTCTTGCCGTCGACCACTTTCGGTCCGGTCCAGCCCTTCGGGGTGCGCAGCACGATCATCGGCCACACCGGTCGCTCCAGCCGGTTGCCGCCGCGCGCCGCACTCTGGATCGCCGCGATGTCGTCGAACGCGTCGTCTAGGGCGGCCGCCAGCTGGCAGTGCACAACGGCCGAGTCGTCGCCGGCGACCGTGATGGGCCGGTAGCCGTAGCCGCGCAGCAGTGACTCGAGCTCGGGGTGCGGGATGCGAGCCAGCAGCGTGGGGTTGGCGATCTTGTAGCCGTTGAGCTGCAAAATGGGCAGCACCGCGCCGTCGGTGACTGGGTTGAGGAACTTGTTCGAGTGCCAGCTGGCGGCCAGTGGCCCCGTTTCGGCCTCGCCGTCACCCACCACGCAGGCCACCACCAGATCCGGATTGTCGAAAGCCGCCCCGTAGGCATGCACCAGCGCGTAGCCGAGCTCGCCGCCTTCGTGAATGGAGCCCGGAGTCTGGGCCGCGACGTGGCTGGGGATCCCGCCGGGGAAAGAAAACTGGCGAAAAAGCTTCCGTAGTCCTTCGGTGTCCTCCTCGATGCCGGTGTACACGTCGCTGTAGGTGCCTTCGAGGTAGACGTTGGCGACCAATGCGGGGCCGCCGTGACCCGGCCCGGTGACGTAGATGATGTTGGCGTCGCGGCCGCGGATGATCCGGTTCAGGTGCGCGTAGATGAGGTTAAGCGCCGGCGTGGTGCCCCAATGTCCCAACAGCCGCGGTTTGACGTGCTCGGCCGCCAGCGGTTCGGTCAGCAGCGGGTTGTCCAGCAGGTAGATCTGGCCGACCGACAGGTAATTGGCGGCCCGCCAGTATTTGTCGATGAGGGCCAGTTCGTCGTCGGACAGGTTTTCGGCGGCGGTTTTCGAGGTTTCGAGGGTCACCCGCCCGATTGTGCGTCTCCCTGATTAACACCGTCTAACAGGTGCTCATTCTTCGCCGCGAGCGCGTGCCTCATAGGCCCGGCGCTTCTCGACGTCGACGTCATCGGTGAAGAAGTGCTCGCCGCCGAGGATGCGGTTGACGCCCTCGGCGAGCGCGCGCGGCATGAACTTCTGCGACGCGATGATCGCCCCGGCCGTCTTCGTGACCCGCACCCGCGGCCTGGGGTGGGCCACCAGCTTGACGATCGCCTCGGCGATGTCGGCGGGCTCGGCGTTCTTGATTCCCTTCGCCCCGGACGTGCCGGCGATGAGTTCGGTGTTGACAAACGTCGGCATGACGATCGAGAACTTCACGCCGGTCCGGCGGTATTCGATCCTGGCGGCGTCGGTGTAGCCCACCACCGCGTGCTTGCTGGCGCAGTACGCGGCGGCCCCGGCGATATAGGTCTCCCCGGCCAGCGAGGCGATGTTGATGACGTGTCCGGACCCGCGGGGGACCATGCGCTGCGCGGCCAACTTGCTGCCCAGCATCACGCCGTAGACGTTGATGTCGAGGATGCGCCGGGTGACCGCGTCCGGCTCGTCGATGATCCGGCCGAGCGGCATGATGCCGGCGTTGTTGATCAGCACGTCGATCGGGCCGAGCTGGCGCTCGACGTCGTCGAGGAAGTCCGAAAACGAATGCGGATCGGTGACATCGAGCGGGCCGTAGACGTCCAGGCCCAACGCGGCGCCCGACTCCTTCACCCGCACCTCGTCGACGTCGCCGATCGCGACCTTGGCGCCCAGGTTGTGCAACGCGGTCGCGGTGGCAAGCCCGATTCCCCGTGCGCCACCGGTGATCACGATGACCTTGCCCGCGACCTTGAGGCCGACGGATGCCGTATCTGTCATCTGGCAAGCACAGCACTCGACCTCACATACTGCAACGATGACTCGGGTGCGGATGGCCGTCCCAGCGGATGCCCATGACGTGGCCCGAGTGCACGTCCGGTCGTGGCAGTCGGCGTACCGCGGACTCATCGACCAGGGCTACCTCGATCGCCTCGACCCCGAGGCCTGGGCCAGCCGATACACCTTTGGTCGCGTGGGGCTTGCGCTGCCGACCACCGTGGTCGCGGTCGAGGGTTCGATGATCTGCGGCTTGGCTACCACAGGCCTGTGCCGCGACGTCGACTTACCGAATTTCGGTGAGCTGATGGCGATCTACGTCGATCCCGGATACCTGCACACCGGAATCGGACGTTTGCTGATGACCGCCGCCCGGGAGCGGCTGCGCGCGGTTGGTGTGACCAAGGCGTTGCTGTGGGTGCTGGACGGGAACGTCCGCGCCCGGCGGTTCTACGAACGCGACGGGTGGCGGTTCGACGGGACCCGCCGCACGGTGACCTACGGCAACCTGCCGGTGGACGAAGTGCGCTACCGATGCGTGCCTCTCTAGGTCCAGGTAGTGCGCGACTATCTCGACCGAGATTTAGCGCTCAACCGGCCCCCAGTCGCTCCAGCGCCCCGCTTGGGTCGTAGTACAGCTCCTGGCGGGCGATCCGGCCGTCGCGATAGCGGTAGATCACCACGTACGTCGAGCGCAGGCGTTCCGCACCCCGGGTCCAGTCGAACTGCACGCGCACGAACGCCGCGTCCGCGCCGGGCGTGATGCCGTGCTCCACCGCCTCGTAGCGGATGGCCGGGCAGCCACGGATGGTGAGTGCGATGAACTCGAGCGTGCGCTCGATGCCGTCGATCCGGGCCGGCCAATCGAAGAGGCGTACCGTCGGGCTCACGTACACCACGTCGGGCTGATAAAGCTCCCGCGCGATCGCCGGATCGCCGTCCGCGAATGCCCGCGCGAAGCAGGCCTCCTGGGCAAGCAGCGCTTCCTCCGAGATGCCGCGCGTGGTCATCGACGCTCCCTCTGCTGGACGACCCCGGTGCTGCTGGGCGACCATGCTAACCGGCCGCGACGGCGGCGCACCGAGATGTGCGGCGACCTCTTCCAAGATCAGATCCAACCATTGTGCGGACAGCCCCGGAGAACCCGGTGCGAGCCGCCTACGGCCAGTATTCGTTCATCGGTTGGGCGAATTTGTCATTGTTGGTGAGCCGGGGAAGTCCGAGCGAGTCTTCGATGGTGCGCAGCAAGCTGTAGTGGTTGTTGTAGTTAACGGCAACGAAGTGGCCTTGGCGCATCCCGGAGTTCGGTGACGGGATGACGATCATGGGGACGTGATTTCCCTCGTTACCGATGCCTAGATAAAGGTTGTCGTAATCCTCGTCCCACGTGATGAAGATTGCGGTGCGCTGCGTTTGGAACGCGGGCGAGTTCAAGATCATGGGCAGCGTGTCTGCGAGAAACTGGTCGCCCGCTCGGATGTTGTATTGATGAGCCGTGAGTTGGCTGATGACAAATCGGACGTCGTTGCACCCTTCCTGGTTGTGGCATTCGTCCGCGGCGAACCACACGTAATTCGGGGTCGTGGCTGTCGAGGCGAGATCCGTGGCCATCTGCCTCAGCGGCAGCACGTGTGCCTGGCAGCGCGCGGTGTTGGAGATTATGTTGTGGAAAGCCAGGAATGGCAGTTCATCAGGGCTGTAGGGACCCGAGGAGCCCGTGAAGCATGGGCTGGGCATGGATTGCTCGTAGGCGGCCCACGTCTTGTGTACCGCCTCGATGTCGTCGGCCAGGTTGGGTGCGTCGAAGCAGTCCTTGGGGCAGTTCCAGTTCACGGTGAAGTTGGTCCCGCCGAGGATGGGGTAGTAGTTCGGGTCGCTGGGGTGGGTCAGGGCAAAGTAGTTCGATCCATATCCGTAGGTGTCGATCAGGCTGTTGATGTAGGGCGCGTTGCGGCTGCCGACAATGTCTTTCACACCATGGTTTTCCAGATAGATCATGAACACGTGATCAAGGGGGCCGACTTTCGACAAGGGTGGTGTGGGTGGCGGTGGGGCGGGCAGTGCAGCGCCAACGGTGAACGAGATGTTGTCGGCGTAGGCGTTGTTGTAGTGGCTGGGTGCCGGGTTGCAATCCTTAAAGGTCACGACCACAACCGCGCTGCGGGTACCCGCCGGAATCGTCCCGGAGGTGTCGCGTTCGAGCAGCACGGTCCTGAGCCGGCGTTCGAGTACACCGACCGGCCCGATCTTGCCGGTGCCCAGCTGCGACTGATTTGCCGCCAGGAAGTTTACGGTGACCGACGCTTCGGACGGGTCTTCTAGGAAGCCTCCGAGCCATCCGCTCAGCGTGTAGGACACTGTGCCGGTGTCGATCTGGGATGCTGCGCCGCTGAGGTCGACGGTTTGGGTGAGTGTGGACGTGGCGACATTTCCACCGCCGAAGAATTGCATGCCGCCGTCAGGGGGGCCGTCGTTCGGCTTCGGAAATTGAAAAACGCTTGGAAAACGTGGTGACGGTGAGGACAACGGATTCGGCGGGCGAGTGATGGTGCCATATTTGACCACGGTCGGTGTGCCGGTCACGGTCCAGCCCGGGATCGACACCGAACTGTATCCCGTCAATGACGGGTCGCCGAGTTCGGCGCCCGAGTCGACTAATAAGTTCGGGCTCTGAATTTGAGGGGGGTCGACGGCCGATGCGGGTCCGGTGTCCGTCGATAAGACCAGCAGCGCAACCCCCGCGAGCGCACTAGGCACCCGACAAAAGCGACGGAACACCAGGCACTCACCTCTGTGGTTGGACGCTGCGCATTGCTCCGTCGATGGTGACGGACGCCACCCCGCACGCCTACGTTGTTGTGCAAACTGAGATCGAGGAGTTGCCTTTTGGTGACCGAGTCGATGATGCGATTCCACCGGAAATCGTGTAAAGGCTTGTTTTGTCCCCGTGCGGGATTCGGCGGTAGCGGGTTTCGCAGTTGACGGGTGATTGCACGTCGGCTCTGCTGCGTCTGGCGTGGTTGTAGCGGTTGTCGAAAATCGCTGCCTGAGCTGATTTATCAGAAAAGATATTGCGGGACAACACTTCCCATGTTCTCGCTAATCCCGCGCCCGCCAGCGTGATTCGCGCCGAGCTCTCTTGGTATCACGCTCATATGCTGAGACTCACCATGACACGAACGCGCAAGCGATACGCGCCTGTAGCGAAAACGTCGACCTCGCAAAGCTGATTCAAATGCCCGCTCAGTCGAACCCTCAGCTTGCGTCGAGCGATGTCGACAGTCTGGCGCTCGAATGGATTGAATCACAATGGTTCTGATGGAGCTATGGCGAACATCCGCGGGCCTGCCCGAACAGGCCGTGGCGCAGTCAACCCTTCCCGCTGGTAGGCAGCGAATCGGGGTTCCCACGCACCTAGACACCGGGCCTGGATGCTGGGCGGTGATCAACGCAGGGTGAGCCACACCAGGCTGGTGGCCCCAGCCACGGCGCAATAGATGGCGAATGGTGTGAGGGTTCGGGTTTGGAAGTACCGGGTGAGGTAGCGCACGGCGAGGTAGGCACAGACGAAAGCGGCGACGCTGCCGGCCAGGACCTGGCCGAGGATCCCGGTTCCCAACGGCCCGAACAGATCCGGGATCTTGTACACCCCGGCCGCCAGGATGATCGGCGTCGCCAGCAAGAACGAGAAGCGGGCGGCGTCTTCGTGCGAGAGGCCCCGCCACAGGCCGGCCACAATGGCGATGCCGGAGCGGCTGATACCCGGGAGCAGGGCAAGGATTTGGGCGGAACCGATCAGCACACCGCGACCCACCGGCATCTGGGCGAGCCGATCGTCGATGGCCTCGTCGTCGTGTGCGGGTTGCTCGTCGGTCGGCGCCGGGTCCTCTGGACCGCCCACCGGTGCAATGCGGCGGCGCAGCACCTCGCCCGCGTACAGGGCGACGCCGTTGAGCAGCAGGAATACCGCCGCCGGAATCGGCTTGCCCAGTGTGGTGCGAAAGAGCCGTTCCAGGGCCAGCCCGGACAATCCCACCGGGATGGTGGCCGCCACGATCAGCCACGCCAGCCGCTCGCCCGCAGTCTGGATTCGGCGATGTCGCGCCGACGATGCGAATCCCGCCACGATGCGCACCCAGTCCCGCCAGAAGAACACCAGCAGGGCAGCGGCGGTGGCGACATGCAGGCCGACGAGGAAGGCGAGGTACGGCGATTCGGGGGCGGAGACGTTGAGGTCGGAAGCCCATTGCCCGCCGACCAGCGCCGGCACCAGCACCGAGTGCCCGAGGCTGGAGACCGGGAATAGCTCGGTGACGCCCTGAAACGCGCCGACTACCACGGCCTCGACGTAGTTCAGGTGGGCGCTCATGACGTGGGTGCCTCCGATGGTCTCGACAGGTACGGCCTCGCGGATCGGCCTGTGACGATAGCCGACGCCATCGAGATCCCCGCGCCGAATGTGAAACCGGCCTCACGTTCGATGCCCATCCACGTCCCGCATCGTCGCCACGATAGGTTCGAGCTATGACCGTCGACCCCAGGACACCGGTGCTGGTCGGATACGGCCAGGTCAACCATCGCGACGAAATCAACCCCGAAACGCGGTCTGTCGAACCGGTCGACCTGATGGCGGCCGCTGCCCGGCAAGCCGCCGATCCCCGGGTGATCGAATCGGTGGATTCCATCCGGGTGGTGAACGTGCTGTCGGCGCAGTACCGCGACCCCGGGCTGCTGCTCGGCGAGCGCATCGGCGCCGCCGACTTCACCACGTTGTACAGCCCCGTCGGCGGCAACGTGCCGCAGTCGCTGGTCAACCAGGCGTGCCTGGACATCCAGCGGGGCCGGGCCGGCGTGGTGTTGCTTGCCGGCGCCGAAACCTGGCGCACCCGAAGGGGTCTGCGGGCCAAGGGCAGCAAACTCGTGTGGACGGTTCAGGATGACTCCGTCCCGATGGCCGAGGTCGCAGGCGAGGACGTCCCGATGGCCGGCGACGCCGAGATCAGGATCCACCTGGATCGGCCCGCCTATGTCTACCCGCTGTTCGAGCAGGCCCTCCGCATCGCCAACGGCGAGTCGATCGAGGATCACCTCAGGCGCGTCGGCGAGCTGTGGGCGCGCTTCAACGCCGTCGCCGTCGACAACCCGCACGCGTGGATCCGCAAGCCGGTGACCGCCGACGAAATCTGCCGACCCGGCCCGCAAAACCGGATGATCAGCTGGCCATACACGAAGTTGATGAACTCCAACAACATGGTCGACCAGGGAGCGGCGCTGGTCCTGACGTCGGTCGAGCAGGCCACACGCTTGCAGATCCCGTCCGACCAGTGGATCTACCCGCAGGCCGGCACCGATGCCCACGACACGTCCGCCATCGCCGAGCGGCATGAGCTTCACCGGTCGACGGCCATCCGCGTCGCCGGCGCGCGGGCGCTCGAGCTGGCCGGCCTGGGCATCGACGACGTCGACTACGTCGACCTGTACTCCTGCTTTCCCTCCGCGGTCCAGGTCGCGGCGGCCGAACTGGGGCTTAGCGTCGACGATCCCGCCCGCCCGCTCACCGTCACCGGCGGGTTGACGTTCGCGGGCGGTCCGTGGAGCAACTACGTGATGCACTCGATCGCCACCATGGCCGAACTGCTGGTGGCCAACCCCGGGCGGCGCGGCCTGATCACCGCCAACGGCGGCTACCTGACCAAACACAGCTTCGGCGTCTACGGCACCGAACCGCCGGCCGAATTCCGTTGGGAAGACCTGCAACCGCGAGTCGACCGAGAGCCCACCCGAGCCGGGTTAGTCGAGTGGGAGGGCGTCGGCGCCATCGAAGCGTGGACGACACCGTTCAACCGGGACGGACAGCCGGAGAGGGCCTTCGTGGCCGTGCGCACGCCCGACGGGTCGCGCGCCCTGGCCGTGATCACCGATCCCGACGCCGCGAAAGCAACGGTGCATGACGATATCGGCGGCGCCAAGGTCGCCGTCGCCGCGGACGGCAGCGCGACACTGCAGTAATCGGCCAAAAGCATCACGCCAGGTCAGAGCGCCGCCGGGGGGAACGGTCGCGTAAGTGGTACCGACCTGCCTATTGTCGAAGTGACGTTGGGAGGTGAGCCCAGTGCAGATCCTGATTACCGACGCCACCGGCACGCTCGGGCGGTTGGTCGCACGGCAGCTGATCGCTGCCGGACACACGGTCACCGGCATCGCTGGGCATCCGCACGCCTGCCTGGATCCCAACGTCACATTGTTTCGCGCGTCGCTGAGCGACCCCATCGTGCAGGAGCTCGCCGACGAAGCCGAAGCGGTGATCCATCTGGCCCCGGTGGACACCACCGCACCCGGCAGCGCGGATATCGAGGGAGTTGCGCATATCACCGATGCGGCCGCCCGCGCCGGTGCCCGGCTGCTGTTCGTGTCCCAAGCCGCGGGTCACCCAGACGTGTATGGGCCGGCCGAGACGCTGGTGTCCACGAGTTGGGCACCGAGTCTGGTCGTCCGGATCGCGCCGCCGGTGGGCCGTCAGCTCGACTGGATGGTGTGCCGCACCGTCGCGACGCTGCTGCGCACCAAGGTTTCGGCGCAGCCGATGCGAGTGCTGCACCTCGACGACCTCGTGCGTTTCCTGGTTTTGTCGCTCCACACCGACCGCACCGGTGTGGTGGACCTGGCAACCCCCGACACCACCAATGTGATCACCGCCTGGCGGCTGCTGCGATCCGTTGATCCTTATTCGCGTCTGCATCGGGTTCGCGGCTGGTCACAGTTGATACCGGAAATGGATATCGCTGCGGCACAAGAGGATTGGATGTTCGAGTTCGGCTGGCAGGCGCTCGATGCGGTTGCTGACACCGCGCGTGGACTCGTGGGCCGCAGACTTCGTGCCGCGGGCGCGAGAAGTGACGGCGATCAACTGGCGCTTCCGGTGGAGATTCTCCCGCGGCCCGGGTTGTCCGATGAATTGCCCAGCGCGGCTCCCGAGGGGATGGAGGGTGAGTTCGACGACCGGATCGACCCGCGGTTCCCGGTCTTCAGCGCGACCAGCCTCGCCGAGGCGCTGCCCGGACCGCTTACCCCGATAACCCTGGACGTCCAGCTGAGCGGGCTGCGCACCGCCAGCCGGGTGATGGGTCAGGTGCTCGCGTTCGGCGGTGTGATCAGTGACGAATGGGAAACCAGGGCCATCGCGGTGTTCGGTCATCGCCCCTATGTCGGGGTATCGGCCAATATCGTGGCTGCCACCCAGCTGCCCGGCTGGGACCAGGAAGCCGTCGCCCAACGCGCCCTGGGCGAGGATAGCCCGGTCTCCGACCTATTGCCGTTAGGTCGGCCCCAGTTGGCCGGCGGAGCCCTCGGCTCGATCGCCAAGGCCGTCGTCGCGGCGCGATCCCTGGCGCTTTTGCGGCACATCGGGACCAACACGAAGGCCTACAGCGCCGCCGCCGAGAAAGAGCACCTGAGCGCGGCACAACTGGCCTTGCTGCCGGATGCCGGCCTGGGAGTTCGGGTTCGGCTGTTGCGCGATCGGATTCACCAGGGCTGGATCCTCACGGCGCTGTGGTTGATCGACACCAGCTTCGCTCCGGCTGCCTTGGATCGCGGCCGGGCGCGACCCGCCGTGTCCGGGGTGGGCGTGATCATGGAGAGCGACCGCGTCGCGGCCGAGACCGCCGAACTGGCGACGTTATTGGGCGGTGACCGGCCATTGTGTGGGCTGGCCCGGGAAGGCAACGTCGACAGCATTCGCGCGTTGTCCGCGCGGACCGCCGGCGCGCTCGATGCCGCCCTCGCCCGGATCGGCCATCGCGGGCCGGGGGAAGCCGAGCTGACCAGCCCGGTGTTCGCCGACGACCCGGCGATGCTGCTGGTGGCGGCCGCCGAGGTCGCCGAAGCCGCTGCGCCCAGCGAGCCGACGCCACCGGCGACGCGGCCCCGGCGGCCGGCCGGGAATGTCCGCGCATCGCGGGAGCTGGCTCACGACACCACCATCCGGTTCACCCATGAGCTCCGGATGACGTTGCGCGAGCTCGGATCTCGGCGGGTCGCGGCGGACCTGTTCGACGTCGCCGATGACGTGTTCTATATGGCCTGCGACGAACTGGTAACCATGCCGGCCGACGCCCGGCTGCGCATCAAGCGCCGCCGAGCCGAACGGGAACGCCTACAGGTGCAGCGTCCACCCGACGTCATCGACGGTGCTTGGTTTTCCGCCGATCGAAGCCCCGAGTACCCGGGATCACAACCCGAGGCCGATTAGCGGTCATCGCAGCAGGTCGGCGAGCGGCGCCCGTGGATCGGCCAGTCTGTCGGCGTCGACGGGAGCGCGTGACCGGATCAAGGCTTTGACGTCATCGAGCACATCCCAGATGTTGACGTTCATCCCGGAAAGCACTCGGTCGTCGCCGTCGAGCCAGAACGCGACGAATTCACGCTCGGCAACGTCGCCACGGAACACCACCCGCTCGAAGTCGGGCGCGTATCCGACATACTCCATTCCCAGGTCGTACTGATCGGTGAAGAAGTAGGGGAGCTCGGCGTATTCGCCCGGCTTGCCGAGCATTCCGGCTACCGCCACCGCGGGCTGGTTGAGCGCATTGGCCCAGTGCTCGGTGCGGATCCGCTCACCAAATAGCGGGTGTTGGGCGGCGACGATGTCGCCGACCGCGTAGATGTCCGGGTCGCTGGTACGCAACGAGGCATCGGCCAGCACCCCACCGTCGCCGACGGACAGCCCTGCCTGTTCGGCGAGTTCGACGTTGGGCTTGGCGCCGGTGGCAACCAATACGGCATCAGCAGCAACCGTCGACCCGTCCCGCATCCTGAGCCCGGTGGCTTCTCCATCTCGGCCATCGGCCGTGGTGATCTCCTCGACCTGCGCCTGTAGCCGTAGATCCACACCATGATCCCGATGCAGGTTGGCAAACACTTCGCCGACTGTTTCGCCGAGCGCAGCCATCAGTGGTTGCTTGGCCGTCTCGACGACGGTGACGTTGACGCCGCGCTGACGCGCACTGGCGGCCACCTCCAGCCCGATCCAGCCCGCGCCGACGACCGCGAGCGACGATCCTTCTCGCAGAACAGAATTCAGCGCCACGGCGTCGTCATAGGTGCGCAAGAAGTAAACTCCGTCAGCATCACGGCCAGGTATCGGCGGGCGCCGCGAAGCCGATCCCGTAGCCAGCAGCAGCTTGTCGTAGGCCACCGTCGTGTCGTCGGGAAGCCCGACGCAGTGTCCTGCGGGGTCCAGGGACGACACCCGCGAGCCAAGCCTCAAGTCGACGTCGTGGTCGCGATACCAGTCGGAGTTCTGCACGGTGAAGTCGGTCAGCGACTTCTTCCCGGCGAGATACTCCTTGGAAAGCGGGGGTCGCTCGTAAGGCAGGTACACTTCTTCGGCGAACAGGGTGATGTGGCCGTCGAAGTCGTTGCCGCGCAATGCTTCTACCGCCTTGGCCCCGGCGAGACCACCACCGACGATGACGAATCTAGTTGTGCTGGCCACGATCGCTGCTCCATTCCGCCTTCGAAAGCCGGCCAGTCCCAGCCTACTCGGGCCGGGCTACCTCAAAAGTTCCCGCAGCCCGGCCTCAGCCACGTAGGTCGTGCCGGCGACCTTGAACAGCCGTCGCACCAGTTGCTTGCGCTTGTCCAAGCCGCACCGCGTATCCGCGCCATGCAGGGGCAAACGGGGCCAGTCATTTTGGCGGCAGGCTGCGCGCGTAGGCCACACCGCGGGTGACCCAGCCCTCGAGCTGGCGTTTGGTTTGCACCCCGGCGGCGTCAACCCGTAACCAGCCGCGGGCTTCCCGTCCCGCCATCATCATGGGGCTGACGAGGGCACGCTGGACCAGCTTGTCGGTGTCGTCCGGCGGCACCCGCACCAGCAAGCCGCCGTGAGCGCTGGCCGCCACCGACATGTGGCCGTCGATCAGGAACGCGAGACCGCCGAACATGCGCTTTTCCTCGACGCCGCGCTCGGAGCCCATGAGTTCACGGATCCGGTTGGCCAGATCTTCGTCGTAGGCCATGCGCAGACTGTAACGCCGACGAACGACGCCGGCGGCGGTATCAGTCCAGATCAACCCGAATGGTCAGCAGGTCGCTACCCATCATGCGGACCACCGCGCTGTTGAGCCGAGGCAGGTTCCCCAGCCGCTGGACCGCATCGTCGTCTGGCAACAGGTGCGCGGTTCCGTCCCGCCACTGGCCATTGATGCGCACCCGAACGGCCGTCTTGGCCTTGATGTTGCGGACGTAATCGGAATGCTCGCCGTGTTCGGACACCATCCAGAACTGGTTGTCCACCAGGCGTCCGCCCACCGCGGTGCGCCGTGGTTGTCCCGTCTTACGACCAGTGGTTTCGAGCATGGTCACCGGCAACTGCCGGCCCACGGGGTTAACCACAAGCCGCTGAACTCGGTGCACTATCTCCCGTTTCATGTTCACGGCTCCATTCAACGCCGAAAGTGACCCCGGGTGAAGGCCGGGGTCAACTTCCGCGCGGGGTCAGGCGGCGGCCGTGGCGGTCCCGATCGCCGGTTCCAGCGCCTGCGCGACGATCTCGGCGACGTCGGTCATCGGTTTAACGGTCAGCGTGTCGAGCACCTCGGCAGGCACGTCATCCAGATCCGGCTCGTTGCGCGACGGAATGAAAACCGTTGACAGGCCTGCGCGTTGGGCAGCCAGCAGCTTCTGCTTCACACCGCCGATCGGCAACACCCGGCCATTCAGCGTGACCTCACCGGTCATGCCGACGTCGGCGCGAACCTGACGTCCGGTGGCCATCGACACCAGCGCGGTGACCATGGTGACACCGGCCGACGGGCCGTCCTTGGGGACCGCGCCGGCCGGCACGTGCACGTGAATGCGCCGGTCCAGCGCCTTCGGGTCGACGCCCAACTCGGCAGCGTGCGAGCGCACGTAGGACAGCGCGATCTGCGCCGACTCCTTCATCACGTCACCCAGCTGCCCGGTCAGCTGCAAGGACCCATCGCCTGGCTTATCCGATCCAGCGGCGCCGGCTTCGATGTAGAGCACATCGCCGCCCAGACCAGTCACAGCCAGTCCGGTGGCCACCCCGGGCACCGCGGTGCGTTCAGCCGACTCGGGCGTAAACCTCGGGCGCCCAAGGTAATCAACCAGATCGGGCTCGTCGATGGTCGCCGGCCCGCTGTCCTCGACAAGCTTCGTCGTCACCTTGCGCATTGCCTTGGCCAGCAGCCGCTCAAACTGCCGCACCCCCGGCTCCCGGGTGTAGTCGGCGGCGATCTTGCGCAGTGCGGCGTCGGTCACGGTCACCTCGTCGTCGCTGAGCGCCGCGCGCTCCCGCTGCCGCGGCAGCAGGTAGTCACGCGCGATGGCGACCTTGTCGTCTTCGGTGTAGCCGTCGATCTGCACCAGTTCCATGCGGTCCAGCAGGGCCGACGGGATGTTCTCAATCACGTTGGCGGTGGCCAAGAACACGACGTCGGACAGGTCCAGGTCCAGATCGAGGTAGTGGTCGCGGAACGTGTGGTTCTGCGCCGGGTCCAGCACCTCGAGCAGCGCCGCGCTGGGGTCGCCACGGTAGTCGGAACCGACCTTGTCGATTTCGTCCAGCAGCACAACGGGATTCATCGACCCCGCCTCGCCGATCGCGCGCACGATCCGGCCGGGCAGAGCACCCACGTAGGTGCGCCGGTGCCCGCGGATCTCGGCCTCGTCGCGCACACCGCCCAGGGCGACGCGCACAAACTTGCGGCCCAGCGCCCGTGCCACGCTCTCGCCCAATGATGTCTTGCCGACGCCGGGCGGACCGGCCAGCACCATCACCGCACCGGAGCCGCGGCCGCCGACGACCTGCAGCCCACGCTGGGCGCGCCGGGTGCGCACCGCCAGATATTCGACGATGCGGTCCTTGACGTCGTCCAACCCGTGGTGGTCGGCGTCCAGGACTTCCCGGGCGGCCTTCAGGTCCGTGGAGTCCTCGGTCCTGACATTCCAGGGCAGGTCGAGCACGGTGTCCAGCCAGGTGCGGATCCACCCGCTTTCCGGGCTTTGGTCGCTGGCGCGTTCCAGCTTGCCGACCTCACGCAGCGCGGCCTCACGCACCTTCTCGGGCAGCTCGGCAGCCTCGACGCGGGCCCGATAGGCCGTGTCTTCGGGACCCTCAGGTCCCAACTCGCCCAATTCCTTGCGGATGGCGGCGAGCTGTTGGCGCAGCAGGAATTCCTTCTGCGTCTTCTCCATGCCCTCGCGCACGTCCTCGGCGATCTTGTCGTTGACCTCGACCTCGGCCAGATGGCCGCTGGTCCAGTCGATCAGCACGGCCAGCCGCTCGCCGACATCCACGGTCTCCAACAGCTGCCGCTTCTGCACATCGGTCAGGTAGGACGCGTACCCGGACGTGTCCGCAAGCGCCGACGGATCGGTCAGGCTGTTGACGTAGTCGATGATCTGCCAGGCCTCGCGGCGTTGCAGCATGGCCAGCAGCAATTTCTTGTATTCCGCGGCCAGCGCGGTGATTTCGTCGGTGACCTCTCCCTCGGGGGCCTCGGTCACCTCGACCCATAGCGCGGCACCGGGCCCGCTGGTGCCAGCGCCGATTTGCGCCCGACGCTCACCCCGCACGACAGCGGCCGTGCCGCCGCCGGCGATGCGTCCGACCTGCAGAATCTTGGCGATCACGCCGTGGGACGGGTACCGGTCTTCGAGCCGGGGGGCGATCAGGAGCTGCCCCGAGTCACTGGCCTGCGCCGCGTCGATCGCCGCCTGCGCGGCGTCATCCAGCGCGATCGGCACCACCATTCCGGGCAACACGATCGTGTCGGTGACAAACAACACCGGCACTGATTTCGCTTCAGACATCGATCCTCCAAAAGTTGAGTCTGATGCGCTTAACCCAGCCGGGGATCGGTTTGTTCCCGCCGCCGACGTCCCGCTGCCGCGGCGGCCGGCTAGTGGGCCGCGGCGCGCTGGCGGGCCCGGAAGGCTTGGACCTTCATCTTGTTGCCGCAGGTGGCCATCCCGCACCAATGCCGGTTCTTTGCCCGCGACGAGTCAAGGTAGAGGCGCGTGCAGTTTTCGTGCGCACACCCTTTGACGTTCTCGATGTCGCCGCCCGCGAAAAGGTCGAGGACATCGGCGGCCAGGCTGGCGACAAGTTGCGACGCGGTGCCCTCGCGGCTAATCGATCCGGTTCGGTCCAACCGCGGCGTGAGCCGCGGCTGTGACGCACGATCGTTGAGCAGGTCGACGTCGGCGAGTTCGAGCCGGCGGTGCTCGAGCCGGGCGGTAATGACCCGGTAGATGGCTTCGCGGGCCTCGACTGCGGCTGCGAGATCGTCGTCCGTGACATCGATCGCGGCATCCACCAGCCCGGCCTGAACCGCCCACTCCGACAGAAGTTCCGGCTCCGTCAACAGGTCCTCGCGCGTTGACGTGCGGTATTTCATCGTGCCCGCGAAGTCGAGGCAGTGGCGACCGCTCACATAGACAAATTTCATGTAACCACCTTGACAGGTTTCATTCCCTGACGCAAGCCGTAACCAGCTAAACCGGTTACAGCGCCGGGAACGCAGCCGCGAGCCAGCATCCGCAGCCAGACCGCGAACGACAACGGCATCGCCGTCGTCTAAGCGAATAACGAAAGGCGAAAGAAATGGACCTGCACCGAATTACCCACCCGCTGAGGCTGGCCGGGGATCGCACCAGCCCGGATCGGGCAAAGGGTGCGCCATGAACGTGATTTCCTACATCAACGGCGACGAGTGCGTCACCGACTTTCCGACGATCTCGGCGCGCCCGCTGAGCCTGCTCGTCCAGTCATCCAACGACCTGCTGGCCGGGCCCGACGGTTACCTGTCGCCGGAAAGCAGCGTGCTGGCCCTCGAACTTGCCTGGCAGACCGTGGGAACCGCGGACGTTCCCGACACCGTCGTGCCTGCCTGGGTGGCCGAACTGCTGACCAACCCGACCTGGGGCGTGCTGCGCTACGCCAAGATCACCGCACACAAAGCGATCATCGACATCGCCGAGCTGCACCGCGCCGCCGCGTCGGGCGAGATGCCAGCCATCGACGACTGGGACGCCGCCGGCCGCGCCGCCCGCGCCGTGGCCCCAACCCTGGCGGACGCCGGTGTGCGCGCCGTGTTGGCCGCGTACGCGTCGACCACCTTCGTGGACGACGACCTGCTGACGAGCCTGGATCACGTAATCACGCACGCCGAGAACGCCCATGGGCTCGCCTCTGGGGCGGCCACCACGGCGAGCCGGGTGGTCGAACTTACCGGCCACGCGATCCGCTCCTGGCGGCATCTCGCCAGCCTCGACAACAGCCGCGATATCACCCCGGCAACAGCGACCCGCGAACTGCAACTCGTCGCGTGAGCCGCTACGCCAGCATGGTCGCGATCACACCGGTGGATCGATGGGGACCAGCCGCCGCAGTTGCGTCACGTACTTGGGCGACAGCTCCTCCAAACAGGTCGCACCGAGCAGCCGCATGGTCCGGATCACCCCGCTGCTGAGGATTTCGATGGCACGGTTGACGCCGGCCTCGCCGCCGGCCATCAGCCCGTAAAGGTAGGCCCGCCCGATCAGCGTGCACCGGGCTCCCAGCGCGATCGCCGCCACGATGTCGGCGCCCGACATGATGCCGGTGTCCAGCAGGATCTCGGTGTCCTTACCCAGCTCACGCGCCACCGCCGGCAGCAGGTGGAAGGGGACCGGGGCCCGGTCCAGTTGCCGGCCACCATGATTGGACAACACGATGCCGTCGACGCCGCGCTCGACGACGGCCCGGGCATCGTCGAGCGTCTGGATCCCTTTGACCACCAGCTTGCCCGGCCATTGCGCCTTGATCCACTCCAAATCATCAAAGGTCAGGCTGGGGTCGAACATCGTGCTCAGATACTCGCCGACCGTGCCCGGCCAGCGATCCAGCGACGCAAATGACAGCGGTTCGGTGGTCAACAGGTCGAACCACCAGTGCGGGCGTGGCAGCGCGTCGAGCACGGTCCGTAGCGTCAACGTCGGCGGGATCGTCATCCCGTTGCGGTTGTCGCGCAACCGCGCGCCGGAAACCGGAACGTCGACGGTGACCAACAGCGTGTCGAATCCCGCGTCGGCCGCGCGTTGCGCCAACGCCATGGAACGGTCACGATCACGCCACATGTAGAGCTGAAACCATTTGCGGCCCTGGGGAACGGCGGTGACCAAGTCTTCGATCGCGGTGGTGCCGAGAGTCGATAGCGCGAACGGGATCCCGGCGCGAGCCGCCGCCCGGGCACCGGCGACCTCGCCCTCGGTCTGCATCAGCCGGGTGAATCCGGTGGGCGCGATCCCGAACGGCAGGACGACCGGTTGGCCCAGGACATCCCATCCAGCAGACACATTCGTGACGTCGCGCAGGATGGCCGGGTGAAACTCGATGTCGCGGAAGGCTTGTCGGGCGCGGTCGATGGATATCTCGTCCTCGGCCGCGCCCTCGGTGTAGTCGAACGCCGCCTTCGGGGTGCGCCGCTTGGCGATGCGCCGCAGATCCTCGATGGTCAGCGCGGCGTCGAGGCGGCGCTTGGCGAGGTCGAACTGTGGCCGTTTCAACCGGATCAGCGGTGCCAGGTCGCGGGATCTGGGCACTCGTCGTTTGACCGCCATGTGTGTCACCGTAGTCACATGGCATCGCCGGGTGACCCCTTCGACCTGAACCGGTTCGTTGCGGCGCAGGCTCCGGTCTATGGCAGTGTCGTCGAAGAGTTGCGCGGCGGACGCAAACGCAGCCACTGGATGTGGTTCGTCTTTCCGCAACTGAGCGGCCTGGGTGGCAGTCCGATGGCGGCGCGCTATGGAATCTCGTCACTCGAGGAAGCCCGCGCGTATCTGGGGCACGACCTGCTCGGGCCGCGACTGCATGAGTGCGCTCGGCTGGTCAACGAGGTGCGAGGGCGTTCCATCGCGGAGATCTTCGGTTCGCCCGACGACCTCAAACTGTGTTCGTCGATGACGCTGTTCGGCCGCGCGACGAACGACAATGGGGACTTCGTCGCGGTGCTCACCAAGTACTACGGGGGCCGGCAGGACCCGCTGACCCTGTCACGGCTGAGGGGCTGATTGCAGATCGTCGCTGGTCGAATTCCGTTCGGCTGGAACGAATGGACAAGCTGGGCGGGGCGCTGTACTTTGCGCAGTGCGTGTCGCGCCCGTCGCGCTGACCCCGCGCGAGGCTCAGTGGGTTTCAGGCGAAAGCTCGAAGTCGGGCCCGTTGGGATCGGATGGTCGATGGGAGCGCAGGGATGACGAGCCCGACGGCAGAGGCTGCCCCCGCCGCGGACACGCAAGCGACCAGCACACTGATCGGGCGGCGACGGCGCAACGTCATCTTCGTGGCGATCGCGCTCGCCATGCTGGTCGCGTCGCTGGCGGGGCCCATCGTCTCGGCCGCTCAGCCGACGATCGTCGACGATCTGGGCGGTGCCGAGCACGAATCGTGGTTGGTCACGAGCAATGTGCTGGGCGCGACGATCGTCGTCGCGCTCGCCGGCAAGCTCGGCGATCTGTTCGGCCGGAAGCGACTTTTCCTGGCCGCCGTCGTGCTGTTCGCCATCGCGTCCCTGCTGTGCGCGCTGTCGCACTCGATGCTCATGCTCGTGATGTCGCGCGCGCTGCAGGGTATTGGCGGTGGCGGGATTGGGGTCACCGCAAGCGCACTGGTCGCCGAGGTCGTTCCGCTGCGCAGCCGCGGCCACTACCAGGGCATCCTGGGCGCGGTGGCCGGGTTCGGGATGGTGACCGCTCCCTTGGTGGGCGGCTACCTCAGCGACTATCTGACCTGGCGGTGGGCGTTTTGGATCAACGTGCCGGTCGGTGTTCTGGTCGTGTTGATGGCGGCAACGACCCTTCCCGCATTGGCGGCACGCCCCAAGCCGGTGATCGATTATCCCGGGATACTTTTGCTTTCCCTGGGCGCGGCCGGCCTGACGTTGGCCACCAGTTGGGGTGGCACCACGTACGCCTGGGACTCGCCGACGATCATTGGGCTGTTCGTCGGTTCCGCAGTGGCACTGGGCATTTTCGTGTCGGTGGAAAGCCGCGTCCGCGAGCCCGTCCTGCCGACCAGGCTGTTCCGCAGCCCGACATTTGCCGTGTGCTGCCTACTCGCCTTCGTGGTGGGAGCCGCGCTGTTGTGTGCACTGGTCTTCCTGCCGACATATCTGCGGTACGTGAGCGGCCTCTCGGCAACGGCATCGGGCCTGCGCACCCTGCCGATGGTGGCTGGCATCATGGTCGGCTCGACCGGCAGCGGCATGCTGGCCAGCCGGACGGGCCGGTACAAAGTCTTTCCGGTCGCGGGTACGGCGCTGATCGCGGCCGGGTATCTGCTCTTGTCTTTCATGGACGCGTCAACGCCAACCGCATTGCAGTCGCTGTACTTTGCCATCCTGGGCGTGGGAATCGGCCTGTCCATGCAGCTGCTGGTCGTCATCGTGCAGAACATGTCCAGTTTCGGGCACCTCGGCGTGGCAACCTCGGCCGTGACCTTCTTCCGCTTTGTCGGCTATTTGTTCGGTGCCGCGATATTGGGCACGATCTTCGCGAACTTCCTTGACCGACGTATGGGTTCGCTGAAGGTAAGCGATGCGTTGGCCGAGGCGGCGAGTTCTCCGACAACCCTGCACCAGCTGCCCGATGATGTGGCCGCGCCCATCGTGCGGGCCTACGCCGACTCCCTCTCGGAGGTCTTCCTCTGTGCGGCGGTGCTCGCCGTGGCAGGATTCGTCCTGGCGTTGTTTTTGCGCGAGGCCCCCCTGACCGATATCCATGACGGCGCCCGGGACGTCGGCGACGGGTTCGGCATGCCGAACACCGAATCCCCCGACGACTTGCTGGAGATCAGGATCGCACGCCTGTTGCGCAACTCGCCCGCTCTGCGACTGGAAACCATTGCGGCACGGCCTGATTGTGATCTCGACATCGCAAGGCTGTGGGGGGTACTGCAGGTCTATCAGTGCGCACGGCTATTCGGGACGGCGCGCGGGACCGATATCGCCAAGGCGCTGCATGTGCCCTGCGCGGTGCTGGAGCCCACCTTCGACCGCCTGATCCAGACGGGCTACGCCCTTTGCGACGGCGATGAGCTGCGGCTCACCCAATCCGGGTTCCGGCAAGTCGATTTCGTGATCACGTCGATCCTCGAGTGGATTGTCGACAAGCTGGACCGGTCACCCGGCTTCCAGGATCGTCCGGATCGCCACGAGGTCGAGGCCGCCCTGAAACGCGTCGCGCCAGCGGTGCTGTTCCAGGGCAATTGGCACGCCGAACTACCCGTCTAGCCAAATTGGCCCTGGTGGGTCGCCCGTTCCGGGTTGAAAATTGTGTGGTGGTCGCCTTGCGACGCCGTAGTTCTATGGTTCTTCGAGACCGTCGTCTAGCCGGGCGCTGGAGTCGCGTCGTGGGCCCTTCATTGTTGCCGCCGTTGGTATTTCGGTCGAGCACGCGGATTAGATTCAGTTCTTGCTGTGTGGCTCCACAGGCGATCACGTCTTAGGGAATCTGTACGGGAGAGGTGTTGAGGTCCCACGATGTTCGCCCAGTCCCATGACGAGGAACAGATCATCGCCAGGGTCGCTGCCCTGGATATCGGTAAGGCCGAATTGGTGTGCTGTGTGCGGGTACCCGCCGACGGCAACGCCGGCAAACGATTACAGGAGGTGTCGACGCATTCCACGATGACCAGGTCGTTGACTGAGCTGGCCAATCACCTCGTCGAGCTGGGGGTCGAGCGGGTGGTGATGGAAGCCACCTCGGACTATTGGAAACCGGTGTTCTACCTGTTGGAGGCACACGGGCTGGATCCGTGGCTGGTCAACGCCCGCGATGTCAAACACCTGCCGGGCCGGCCGAAGACCGATGTGCTGGATGCGGTGTGGTTGTGCAAGGTCGCCGAACGCCAGATGCTGCGACCCAGTTTCGTGCCGCCACGCCCGATCCGGCGGCTACGGGATCTGACCCGCTACCGCATCGACCTGGTCGGTGTGCGCACCGCGGAGAAGAACCGGGTCGAAAAGCTCCTCGAAGACGCCTGCATCAAGCTCTCCGTGGTGGCATCGGACATTTTCGGGGTATCCGGGCGGGCCATGATGGCCGCGTTGATCGCCGGTGAACGCGACCCCAAGGTGCTCGCGCAGCTCGCGCGGTCGCGGATGCGGACCAAGATCGGCCGCCTCGAAGAGGCGTTCAACGGGCACTTCGACGATCATCACCGGTTTCTGTTGGCCCGGATGCTGGACCGCATCGACGGTATCGACGCCGACATCGCCGCCGTCGATGCCCAGATCGAGGCGCATCTGGCCCCTTTCGCAGCGGCGGCGGCGCGCCTGGATGAGATCCCCGGCATCGGACCGGTCGCCGCCGCGATCATCATCGCCGAGATCGGGGTGGACATGTCCCGGTTCCCGACCGCGGGGCATCTATGTTCGTGGGCGAAGTTTTCCCCCGGCATCAGTTCCTCGGCCGGCAAGACCAAAGGCAACGGCTCGACCGGGCACGGTAACCGCTACCTGGCCCGGGTCCTCGGCGAGGCCGCCGTCGTAGCCGGGCACACCGACACCTTCCTCGGCGAACGCTACCGCCGCATCGCCCGACGACGCGGCCGCAAACGCGCGATCGTCGCCATCGGGCGCTCCATCCTCGTCATCGCCTGGCACCTACTCGCCGACGACGACACCCGCTTCACCGACCTTGGATCAGACCACTACACCAGGCACATCAACCCGGACGTGAAGAAACGCAACCACATTCGCCAACTCGAAGCGCTCGGCTACGCCGTCACCCTCACCCCCGCCGCCTAAACCAACACGTCCCCGCCCCAGCGACCGGCCCCCGGCCGCACACACCCGCACACACACCGCAATCAACTCACCATCATTTTCGGATTAGACTGCAACAGCGGACACCGCCCACGCACGACCATCGCTGAACAACAGCCACAACCAACCTCGCGGAAGTGGTACGACGACGGACCACCCATCGGCGACTGCGCATTCTGACCTAACCAGCCACCTAGCGGCTAGCGCTTGACAGCCGGATTTTTTCGCCAGCGACCCCACCGCTACCGTTCACCAGTCCTCGTCTGTCCCATGCGAATGAAAGCCGCGTTTTCCCAGCCCGGCACGAGTCCGCGCGAATACCGGCTCATCGCCCCCTGATTGGCCCGCAGAGCGACGAAACAAGCCCCAGCGGTGCAAGGGCGGCCAAAGGCACTGTCGTTCTGGGCCCGGGGAGTGGCGTTCAGGCGGGCAATCCGGCCTTGATGGCCGCGTCCTGCTTGCGCGCCACATCGAGAACGAAATCAGGCTGCAAGGGATCGCTCAGCGGGCTAACGAAGTCAATGGTGACGGTAACCTTGCCCTCGGTGAAATATATTTTCGCGCTAGACGCGGAGCCGTCAGACTTGGTCCCCACTGCCATCGTGCCGCCAGTGCCCACGTCGACCGGTGTAGGCGTTCCGCCCTTCACACCCATTTCGGGGTCACTAAGAATCTGGACGACGGTGTCGCGAGCCTTTGCCGCTGTGTCAGCGTCGGGATAGATATAGATCGTGTCGTCGACTTTACGAGAGGCGCTCTGATTCATGAACAGACCGCTTACTCCCGGCGGGTTGGTACCTGGCAGCGTTTGCGCCAGAGTTAGGGTGTCGCCCGGCACGACGATGTCGGTCGGTTTGATCAGCAAATTGCTGTAGTCCGAAGGCTGGGCAGCACCGGTGCTCGATGTCGGTGCCGCCGACGACGGCGATACCGCCGATGACGTTGTCGACGATGACGTCGTCGACGATGGGCTTGACGACTTGTTGCTTCCGCACCCGGTGACCGCGACACCGACTACGAGGGTGGTCGCCGCCAATCCGGCTGCCATCGCCGATACCTGCATTAGCATTAGCTCCTTTGGGTGTGGTCACAATTGCCCCCGCCTGGCGCAACATAGCGGGTCTCTGGATCTTCCGGAGGTGAATCGTCGTAATCGATTTTCGAATTCACACATGCCGAAGTCCAAGCCCAGTGTCGACGAGCTAGGGCGTTAGGTCAGCGCAGGACGCCTGTTGTCGTTATGGGCAAGGCAGGGCCGTGGATGTCTCACGCCCTGCTTTTTCTGTGTCGCTCAGCAGCGTGAGCATCGAGCTAGAACCATCCTGCGGCGCTTCAACAGGTGCGGCAGGCTCTTTCACTGAGGCCGGCACCTTCGGCGCGTCGGCAATTTCGTAAAAGCCCTCGCCGTCGATGTAGTGCACGGTCGCCACATCACGAACCACTACCTCGTGGACGTCATGCATGAGTGTCAGCATGATGGGATGGGTCACGTTGTCGACCGTGCGGGTGAGTCGCTGTCCGGGTTTGACCAAAAGCTTTATGTCGCGGAAGCTTTCCAGCTCCTTGATGGATTCCAGTCCGCGGTAGGAGACCAATGTCCCACTGCGCGGAGCCACCATCATCGCGAAGGCGATATTGCGATGCAGCGCATAAGGCCGCCCCTGGCGCTGCTTGAATCGCTCGGGATTCAGATAGGCGTCCACCGTCCATTCGATCTGCGACTCGCCAGTTGCCAAACCCGTGTATCCCGGCAGGTCCATCCCTGCGACGCGCGCTCCGACCTCGACCAGGCATGGGCCATCGGGAGTCATTTTGATTTCGATATGAGCGGCGCCATGCCGGATGCCGAGCGCATCGAGTACCCCTAACGCGTAGGGAACCAGCTGATCCTGGACGGCTCCGGCGAACGGCAGGATGTGGCAGCCGACGCAGAGGTCCGCGATTCCGTTGGCGCTGATGAAGTCGGCTTTCCAGATGTCGCAGACATGATGCAGCCCGTCCCGGCTGACGGTGTTGACCATGTATTCGGCGCCGACCAGGTATTCCTGGGCCACCACACCGTTGGCCTGAGCCAGGATGTTCTCGCGACCGTTGAGCCGGCGAAAGGCCACGACCGAGTCGTCGGGGGTGGGACACCAGGTGACACCGTCACTGAACAGGCTGCCCACCGGCTTGAGGATGGCCAGGCCGCCAAGTTGGTTGTGCCACGCGCGGAGTTGGTCTTCGCTCTCCACCCTTATTTGGTCAGCCCCACGCAGGCCGTGCTGTTTGATCTGTTCGATCATCAGGTACTTGTTGCGTCGCGCGGAACTGAGCAGCGTGCCGTTGCTGGGTGCGCCGGTGAGCGGATGCAGGGCGTCGCTCAGCGCATCGGCCAATTCCACTCCGTGCTCACAGCCCGCGATCACTGCGACGGGATGAAACGGCGAGATCTCGTCCAGGGTCTCGTCCAGGGAGCCGCGGTAGATGAACTCGGCCTGGTAGGGAAAAGGATCGGCGCGCTCCGAGTAAGCCCTGGGCGCCTCTGTGGTGCTCTGCACCCGGAGGGGCACGTAGCCCGCGTCGCGGAAGGCGGGCGCCAGTCGTGATGCCGAGGGGCCGTAGGTGTCCACCAGGACGACGTGCCCACGTGGGTTATTGTTCATCGGCGGCACATCTTTCATCTAGGTGCTTGGCCGTGAGGTGCGCGGCTCGGTCGACCCAAAAATAGTCGTCCCCGAGGAGTCTTCGCGCGGCTTTGGCTTGGGTCGGGGTCGGATTCGCGATCGATCCCGGCACAGCGTGGCATACCGTTCGCCGACTGGTTGCCCGGGCGTGAGGACGCCGTCGAAAGCCGTTTACCCCCCGGCGTTTGGGCTGAGTATCCGCCAGCCATGCGCCTCGACGACCAAAGCGTCCACCACGTCCTGTGGCGGGGCCGTCGATCCGGCGACAACCTGTGCGTGCGCCCCGCCCAGCTCGGACAGCTCCAGGTGCAGCGGCTCGTCGTCGATGTTGAGCGCCACCAGCAATGCGTCGTCGCCACGGCGCGTCTCATAGACATAGTGCCGGTTGTCCAGCCGCAACGCAGTGGTCGATGCCGCATGCAGCCATGGGTGACGACGCCGCAATCCGATGAGGTACTGGTGCAGGGCCCACACTTCGGCACCGAATGTATCCAATTGCGCTGGGGGAGTGCTGAACTCCGGGCGTACGGCATCGTCTCCGCCATATCGCTCTTCCTTGACGCCCCGAAATCCCAACTCGTCGCCGGCGTAGATGCTGGGCACGCCGCCGACGGTGAGCAGGACTACCAGCGCATGGGCCAGATGCTCGGGGCATTCCAGCTTGCTGGCGATGCGGGTGACATCGTGGTTGCCGATAAACGTCAGTGGGGCAAAGCTTTCCAGAAACGTATTGTGCCGCTGCAACGCCCAGTCCAGCTCGAAGAAGTTGCCATCGTTGAGGCCGCTCCAAATCGCCTTCCACAGCTCGTACTGGGTGGCCGAGTCGAAGCCGGCTGCCTCGACCACCTCCGCATAGTCGCCATGGATGAGCTCGCCGACGAACCACGCATCCGCATGCCGCTCGCGCACCCTCGGTAGGGCTGCCGCCCAAAAGCGTTGTGGCACAATGTATGCAGCATCCAGGCGCCAGCCGTCTGCGCCTCGTTGCAGCCAATGCGTCATGACGTCGACCGTGTAGTCGACCACCTCGGGGTTGTCGTGGTTGAGGGTGATCAGCTCGGAATGGCCCTCGAATGTGTGGAACCGACCCGGGCGCCCGTGAAACCAGCGTGCCGACGCGTCGTTGTCCGGCGCCTCGCGATACTTCGGGAAGTCCGCGCCGACGTGGTTGAACACTCCGTCGAGCAGCACCCGCAGCCCACGGCGGTGTGCCTCCGCGACGAGGTAGTCGAAGTCGGCGTCGTCACCGAGCCGGGGATCGATGCGGTAGTGGTCGGTGGTGTCGTAACCGTGTGTGCGCGAGGCGAAAATAGGTCCCAGCGCAATACCGGATGCCCCCATCTCGATGGCGTGCTCGAACCAGCCAACGAGCCGACGCAGCCGGTGTTGGTCCGGCTGCGGCGACTCCGATGACTCGGGAAACGCGCCGACGAAACCCAGCGGGTAGACCTGCCACCAGATCGCATGCTCGATCCAGGCGGCCCGCGTGACGGCGTGGGTCACGACGCTGGGATCAAACGACGCCCGAGGATCAACCGACGCTCGCCAGTGTCTGGGAAGCCACCACCGCTTGTGCCACACCGGAAACAATCGCCGCGGCCTTGAGCGCTTCTAGGACGACCTCCCGGCTCACACCCGCCTCGCGCAGCGCGTGTTCGTGGGCGACCATGCAATGCGAGCACCCGTTGATCGACGAAACCGCGAAGCTCCAGAGCTCGAAATTCGCCTTGTCCACACCGGGATTGCCGATGATGTTCATCCGCAATCCGGGGCGCAGATCGTCGTACTGGCCTTCGAGGAAGCCCCGGCCACGGTAGAACACGTTGTTCATGCCCATGATGGCCGCGGCTCCCAGCGCCGCTTGATATGCCTCGGCGGACAGGATGTCGGCCGCCTCGGCACCAATCTCGGCGAGCACCTGCGTGTTTCGCGTCGCCGCAGCGCCGGCCAGCAGGGTCCCCCAGAGCTGCTCCTGGTTCAACACGGTGCTGCGGGTAATCGAGCCCAGGTTGAGCTTAAGGTCCTTCGCGTACTCGGGCAGTGCCGCCTTGAGATTCTCTACGCTCATCTCTCCTCCTAATCAGGTCCTAATCACACACCGAATCAGGCTGAGGCCCTGAGCAGTTCACCGGCGTCCAGCGTCGGGTCGCCCTTGCGCCAGTTGCACGCGCACAGCTCGTCGGATTGCAACGCGTCCAGGACTCGCAGCACCTCGTCGACATTGCGGCCCACGGATCCCGCGGTCGCCGAGACGAATTGGATCTCGTTGTTGGGATCGACGAGGAAGGTCACCCGGTCGGCCACCCCATCGCTGTTGAGCACCCCGACAGCCAGGCACAGTTCGCGCTTGATGTCGGAAAGCATCGGGAAGGGCAACTGCTTGAGGTCCTCGTGCTGTGCGCGCCACTGGAAGTGCACGAACTCGCTGTCGATCGAAACCCCCAAGACTTGGGTGTCGCGGTCGGCAAACTCGTCGTTGAGCTTGCCAAACGCCGCGATCTCCGTCGGGCACACGAAGGTGAAGTCCTTCGGCCAGAAGAACACTACGCGCCAGTTGCCGGGGTGGTCGTCGCTGGTGACCGTGGTGAAGTAGTCGCCGGGCTCCTTGGCGTCGACGTCCGACAGATCGCCACCGATCAGCGCGGTCAGCTGGTAGGCGGGAAACTGATCGCCAATTGTCAGCAGGGACATATCGCTCCTTTAAAAACAATCTCGCAAGGGATTTTGGTGTCACCTACCATGTTGCCGTCGACCTACTGTCTGGTAAAGGTGATTTTTCACACTATATTGATAGGCATGACCGATAGAAACTATCAGCCGACCATCGCCGGACTTCGTGCTTTCGTCGCCGTAGCCGAGAAGCGGCACTTCAGCAGCGCAGCAACGACTCTCGGAGTGGGCCAGTCGACCCTGTCGCAGGCGCTGGCGACGCTCGAGACCGGCGTCGGCACCCAACTGATCGAGCGATCGACACGGCGGGTCTTCTTGACGGAGGAGGGCACAAAGCTGTTGCCGCACGCCCAGGCCGTGGTCGAGGCGATGGACGCTTTCACCGCCGCCGCGGCGGGGACATCCGATCCGCTGCAGGCCAGCATTCGCCTGGGATTGATTCCCACGGTGGCGCCTTACGTGCTGCCCACCGTGCTGGCCGGGCTCACCGAGCGATTCCCCGCGCTGACCCTGCGAGTCATCGAGGACCAAACGGAACGGCTGCTGACGGCCCTGCGCGAAGGGGCGTTGGACGCGGCGCTGATCGCCTTGCCCGCCAACGCCGCCGGGGTCACCGCGATCCCCATCTACGACGAAGATTTCGTGCTGGCGCTGCCACCCGGGCATCCGCTGTCGGGCAAACGACGGGTGCCGACGACGGCGCTGGCCGAGCTGCCGCTGTTGTTGTTGGACGAGGGCCACTGCCTGCGCGATCAGGCGCTGGACGTCTGTCATACGGCGGGTGTGCGGCCAGAGCTCACCAACACCCGGGCGGCGTCACTGGCGACCGCCGTGCAATGCGCGACCGGCGGGTTGGGGGTGACGCTGATCCCGCAGACCGCGGTGCCGGTCGAGGCGGCGAGAAGCCGGCTGGGGCTCGCACAGTTTGCCGCACCCCGCCCGGGGCGACGGATCGGTCTGGTGTTTCGCAATTCCAGCGGTCGCGACGAGTCCTATCGGCGCCTGGCAGAGATCATCGGCACGTTGATCGGTACCGAACACGACGTGCGCCTGGTCAACGAGCAGCCCGTGGGCCGTCACATCGGCGGCTAACCCGGCCAATGACTCGCGGTTGCGGCGAATGTAGGTTCGGCCCATGGAGAAGGTAATAGCGGTGCTGATGCGTGCCGACTCAGACGACGAGTGGTGCGCCCGGCAGCGCGGCCCGGTTGCCGACGCGCTGTTGGGGCTCGGTGTGCCGGGACTTTCGGTCAACGTCCGTGACGGCGCGGTGCGCCACTCACTGATGACGCTGACGACGCTGGACCCACCGGTCGCCGCGGTGGTGAGCCTGTGGACCCAGCAATGCTACGGCGACCAGATGGCGGCCGCGCTGCGCCTGCTCGCCGGAGAGTGTGAGCGGCTCGGCGCGTACCTGGTGACCGAGTCCGTTCCGCTAGCCGCGCCGACAGCTGAATCAGGTCCTCGCACAACAGGTTTAGCAAATATTGCGTTGCTACGCCGGCCCGCCGGCCTGGACCAGGCGACCTGGCTGACCCGTTGGCAGCGCGATCACACGGCGGTGGCCATCGAGACCCAATCGACATTCGGCTACACCCAAAACTGGGTGGTCCGAACCCTCACCCCGGATGCACCGGGAATCGACGGCATCGTGGAAGAGTTGTTCCCCGCGGAAGCGATCACCGACTTGAAGGCATTCTTCGGTGCCGCCGACGATAAGGATCTGCAAAACCGCATAGGCCAGATGGTGGCCAGCACAACTGCGTTCGGCGCCAACGAGAACATCGACACCGTGCCGACCAGCCGCTATGTCATCAGGACACCGTTCACAGAGTGAGGACCTCACATGACAACACTGAGTGATGCCGTGGCGTTGGCGGCGACGGAAAGCGGTCTGGCGGTGGTGTCCACCATTCGCGCCGACGCAACGGTCCAGGCTTCGCTGGTCAACGTGGGCGTGTTGCCGCACCCCGACAACGGAGAACCATCGCTGGGCTTCACCACCTACGGCAAGGTCAAGCTCGCCAATTTGCGGGCCCGGCCGCAGCTGGCCGTCACCTTTCGCAACGGATGGCAGTGGGCGACCGTCGAGGGCCGCGCGGAGCTGGCCGGCCCCGATGACGCGCAGTCGTGGCTTGCCGATGCCGATCAACTGCGGCTGCTGCTGCGCGAGGTGTTCACCTCGGCGGGCGGCACGCACGACAACTGGGACGAGTACGACCGCGTCATGGCGCAGGAGCGGCGCGCCGTGGTGCTCATCGCGCCCACCCGCGTCTACAGCAACGGCTGAACTCGGGCCGCTCTGGGCGCACGGGTTAGGCTGCAGGCCGTGACGCTGCAGATCGACGACCACAAACGAGTGCGTACCCTCACGCTCAACCGGCCCGAGGCGCTCAACGCGTTCAACGAAGCCCTCTACGACGCCACCGCTGAAGCGCTGCTGGCCGCCGGGGACGACCCGGAGGTCGCCGTCGTGCTTCTGACCGGCACGGGACGCGGCTTCAGCGCCGGCACCGACCTCGCCGAGATGCAGGCACGCATCACCGACCCGAACTTCACGCCGGGCAAACACGGCTTCACCGGGCTGATCGACGCGCTCAGCGCGTTTCCCAAGCCCCTGATCTGCGCCGTCAACGGCGTCGGGGTGGGCATCGGCGCCACCATCCTCGGCTACGCCGACCTGGCTTTCATGTCCTCGACTGCCCGCCTGAAGTGCCCGTTCACCAGCCTGGGCGTGGCGCCCGAAGCGGCCTCGTCGTATCTGCTGCCGCAGCTGGTGGGGCGGCAGAACGCCGCCTGGCTGTTGATGTCCTCCGAATGGGTCGACGCCGACGAGGCGTTGCGCATGGGTCTGGTGTGGCGGGTCTGCGATCCGGAGGAGCTGCTCCCGGAAGCACGCCGGCACGCCGAAATCCTTGCCGCCCGGCCAATCTCGAGCCTGATGGCGGTCAAGCACACGATGACCGAACCGGTCCGTCCTGAGATCGCGGCGGCCAGCGCGCGGGAAAACGCCCACTTCGCCGAGCTCATGGGGGCGCAGGCCAACGCCGCGGCCCTGGCGGATTTCAACAAACGCAGCTAAGCGTCGCTATCGCGCGGCGGCGGGATCCAGCTTGGCTTCCAACTTTGCTGAGGCGGCGATGATCGCCCGCAACGTGCGCCTGCAGCGCCCGCAGTCGCCACCCGCCCCACACGCGGCTGCGACCTCTTTGGATGTGGAGGCGCCCCGCGCGACCGCATCGCACACGGTCTGACTGGTCGCCCCGACGCACAGGCACACATACATCAGCACACACCCCGCACATGGGCGAGGGCCCGTCGGTCGAAACCCTGTGCCGGCGGGAGCGATTCATGCTCGTTCGTCGCATCAAACGTCATCAGGATCCCCGTCGAAGCCTCGGAGCGAGCACGCCGCATGTTAGTAGAGTCTAACCTAAGTAGGTTAGTGGAGTCTAACCTAACCTCCTCGCCGGGGCGGCGCGCGCCGCACGATTAAGCGCAGCCATACCTTGCTGGAAGATTCGGAATCGGCATGGCAAAGTGCTGCTACGGCCCGGCACGCTGTGCTCCAGCCCAGCCCGCCGGCCACGGCCAGACATGACTGCGTTCACACGGTAGGAGTGATCATGCAAGGCGATCCGGATGTTTTGCGCCTGCTCAACGAGCAACTGACCAGCGAGCTCACCGCCATCAACCAGTACTTCCTGCATTCGAAGATGCAGGACAACTGGGGCTTCACCGAGTTAGCCGAGCACACCCGCGCGGAGTCCTTCGACGAAATGCGGCACGCCGAGGCGATCACCGATCGCATCCTGCTGCTGGACGGCCTGCCGAACTACCAGCGGCTCTTCTCGTTGCGCATCGGCCAGACGATTCGCGAGCAATTCGAGGCCGACCTGGCCATCGAATACGAGGTGATGGACCGTCTGAAGCCCGGCGTCATCATGTGCCGGGAGAAGCAGGACAGCACGAGCGCCTTCCTACTCGAGCAGATCATCGCCGACGAGGAAAACCATATCGACTATCTGGAAACCCAGCTCGAACTGATGGACAAGCTGGGCGAAGAGCTGTACTCGGCGCAATGCGTCTCCCGGCCTCCGGGATCCCAAAGTCCGCCGAATTAGCCAGGCGCGCCCGGGCGCGGATCTCGCATCCAGCGCCGCGACCGCGCTGCCGACCATCGTCGCAGACCTGGGCGACGCCGGTCATCAGTCCCGGGTCGTCACCGGGCCGGCCCGTAGCGTGGGCGTACCATCACGCCATGAGCCGAATCGGAACATTCGCTGACGACGACGTCTACAGCTGGGCCACGAAGTCCCCGGATCTCGGCGGCGCAATCGCCAAGTTCAGCCAGGCGGTCTATACGAAGAACCGGCTGCCCTTGCGCACTCGTGAACTCGCCCGGGCGGTGATCGCCCACCATAACGAGTGCATCGTCTGCGTCAACACCCGCGACGCCGATGGGCCTGCGGAAGGCGTCGACGAAGAGCTCTACTACCACGCGATGGATTGGCGCACCTGGCCGGGCTACAGCGAAAGCGAGCGGCTGGCCGCCGAGTTCGCGCACCGGTTCACCACCGAGCACACCAAGTTGCGCGACGACGAAGATTTTTGGAGCCGATGCAACGAGCACTTCTCCGAGGAGTTGCTTGCCGACCTCGCAATGTCCTGCGCGCTGTGGATCGGCATGGGACGCATGCTCCGGACCCTGGATATCGGCCAGGCCTGCAAGCTGACCTTGCCTAGCCGCGCCTAGCGCCAGCACCCGACCCCACGCCCCGTTTCTGCGCGGACCGGGGCGGTTCGCGCTGCAGAATGGTCAGCCATGACAGCCACACCGCTCGCGGCCGCCGCGATCGCCCAGCTGGAAGCCGAGGGTGTCGACACCGTCATCGGCACCGTCGTGAACGCTGCCGGACTCACCCAAGCCAAGACCGTGCCGATCCGCCGGACGAACACGTTCGCCGATCCCGGCCTGGGGGCCAGTCCTTCGTGGCATGCCTTCGCCATCGACCAGACCGGCATCGCCTTCACCGACGACGTCGGCGTGGTCGGCGATCAGCGCCTCCGCATCGACCTGTCAGCCTTGCGGATCATCGGCGACGGGTTGGCGTGGGCGCCCGGCGCATTCTTCGAGCAGGACGGCACACCCGTTTCGGTGTGCGGCCGCGGGACCCTGGCCCGGGTCGAGGCCGCCCTCGCAGAAGCCGGCATCCAAGCGGCGATCGGCCACGAAATCGAATTCGTTCTGGTCGATCCGGACGGCGGCCGACTGCCCTCGACGCTGTGGGCGCAATACGGGCTGGCCGGGGTCCTCGAGCACGAAGCGTTCGTCCGCGACGTCACCGGGGCGGCAGCGGCGACCGGCGTCGGGATCGAGCAGCTGCATCCCGAGTATGGGGCCAACCAATTCGAGATCTCATTGTCGCCGCTGCCGCCGGTGGCCGCCGCCGATCAGCTGGCACTGATCCGGCTGATCATCGGGCGCGCCGCTCGCCGCCACGGAATGCGCGTCAGCCTCTCGCCGGCGCCCTTCGCCGGCGAGTTCGGATCCGGCGCCCACCAACACTTCTCGCTGACCACCACGGACGGACCGTTGTTTTCCGAAGGAACCGGTGTGCAGGGGATGACGCCGACGGGGGAGAGCGCGATCGCGGGGGTGCTGCGCGGACTGCCCGAAGCCCAGGGCGTGCTGTGCGGATCGATCGTCTCCGGCTTGCGGATGCGGCCCGGCAATTGGGCGGGCGCCTATGCGTGCTGGGGCACCGAGAACCGGGAGGCGGCGGTGCGATTCGTCAAGGCCGGCCCGGGCAGCCCGCGTGCTGCCAACGTCGAGGTAAAAATCGTCGACCCCTCGGCGAACCCCTACCTCGCGTCGGCGGCGATCCTGGGGCTGGCGCTCGATGGCATCCAGAACAAAGCGGTGCTGCCGCCGGAGACGACGACAGACCCGGCAAAACTCTCCGCTGCCGATCGCGAGCGTACCGGCGTCCTGCGCCTGCCCGGAGCTCAGGCTGAAGTGATTGCTGTACTTGATGGTTCGAAGCGGTTGCGGGGAATTCTGGGCGATCCCGTGGTCAACATGGCGGTCGCCGTGCGCAGCATGGAGCAGGAGCGCTACCGTGACCTCGCCGCCGAGCAACTGGCGGACAAGTTCCGGATGGCCTGGAGCCTGTGACCGGGCCCGTCATGGACTCTTCGGATCTGGCCCGCCACATCGCCGGCGTGGCGTTGATCGACCAACACGTCCACGGCTGCTGGTTGACGGCGGCGGACCTGCGACGGTTCGAGAACGGCCTCAACGAGGCCAACACCGAGCCCCTCGCCGCATTTGACTCGGGGTTCGACTCACAACTCGGCTTCGCCGTACGCGCACATTGCGCCCCCATCTTGGGATTGCCCAGACACGTTGATCCGCAAGCGTACTGGGAGCGCCGCAGCCAGCACAGCGAGATCGAGTTGGCCAGCCTGTTTCTGCGGGCCGCGGGTGTGAGCGACTGGCTGGTGGACACCGGGATCGTCGATGACATTGCCGGCGTCGATGAGCTGAAGGCATTGTCCGCCAGCCGCGTTCACGAGATCGTCCGTCTCGAGCAGGTGGCCGAGCAGGCCGCGCAGGCGCCGGGCGATTACGCGACGGCTTTCACCGAGGTCCTGCACCGGCGCGCCGGCGACGCGGTCGGCACCAAATCCATCCTGGCCTACCGGGGCGGCTTCGACGGCGATCTGACCGAGCCGTCTGCGGCGCAGGTGGCCCAGGCCGCCGGCCGGTGGCGCGATCGGGGCGGTGTCCGGTTACAGGATCGGGTGTTGCTGCGTTTCGGTGTGCATCAGGCGCTGCGGCTCGGCAAGCCGCTGCAATTTCACGTCGGTTTAGGCGACCGGGACTGCGATCTGCATAAGACCAATCCCATGTATCTGCTCGACTTTGTGCGGCAGTCCGGCGATACTCCGATCATCTTGCTCCATTGCTACCCCTACGAGCGCGAGGCCGGTTATCTGGCGCAGGCATTCAATAATGTCTATCTCGACGGCGGGTTGAGCATCAACTACCTCGGGGCCCGGGCCCCCGCGTTCATCGCCCGGCTGCTAGAGATGGCGCCCTTTCGCAAGATCCTGTACTCGTCGGACGGGTTCGGCCCCGCCGAACTCCACTTTCTGGGTGCGACGCTGTGGCGCAACGGTATTCACCGCGTACTGCGTGGCTTTGTCGAGAACGACGACTGGAGCGAGGCCGACGCCATGCGGGTGGTCGACCTTGTCGCTCACCACAACGCCGCTCGCGTCTACCGCCTTGGTGCTACAGAGGAATGAACCGCCGCAGCTTCCCACTGGCCTGATGACGCTGCAGCGTATCTGCAACCCGGATTCGGATCGCCGCCTCGGGCAAGCCACACCGACGCAATGCGGCGATCAGCGCGGCAGTCAAGCCGTCGAGATTCGGCGCACCCACCACCACAATGTCGGCTCCCGTGGCGGTCTGGGTGACCTGGTATTCGGAGATGCGGGGATCGGTGCCCAGCACATGGCGAAACGCGGTCGCTGGCACGGTCATTGCGCCGTAACGGAAGTCGTCGTCGCGACGCCCGCCGATGTCGGCGACGCGGGTGAAGGCGCTGCCGCAGGCACACTCGCCCGGCAGCGACATGACCTGATCGCCAAGGTCATAGCGAATAAACGGGAAAGTCCGGTTGGCCAGCCCGGTGGCTAGCGTCCGCGCTGCCGGTTCGTCGGGCCCGACCGGCTTGCCGCCGTCGTCGACCCGCTCGAGGACGACCTCGTCCTCGCAGACGTGAAGTCCCTGATCGCGTCCGCAGCCCACGGCCTGCACACCGATTTCGGTCGAGCCCCAGAGGTTGTGGATCGGCGCGTCCCAGGCCTCGCGGATCGCCTGGCGGTCCTCGTCGAGCAGCGGCTCGGAGTTGGTGCTCACCCGCACCGGGGCGATTCGCAAGTCGCCGGCAATGGCCGCGCGGGCAAGCCGCCCGATCACCGTCGGATAGCCGACCAGGTGGGTGGGTTGCGCGGCGGCCACCGCGGCAAGCACTTCGTCGAACGGCGCACCCGCGGCGATCACGATCGTCTCCATACCCGGGGCGGTCGGCACATCGAACAGCGGCGTGCTGGCATGTCGCGGAACACCGGCCCCCAGCACGGCAAGCCGCGCGGGACTCGAACCGTTCGGTCCGTGGCGCTCTTCGCGCGCCTGCGTTCGCCAAGCCAGACACGCCACCGAGACAAAGAACTGCCAATCCCACACGTAGACACCGCGCACCCCGCTGGAGCCACCGGAGCTGAAGATCTGCTGATCGCCCGCGGTATACGAAAACCATTGCTGCTCGGCAAGAATGCGTTCGGCGCGGTCACGGTCGAGGTCGGGGGCGGTGACGATGGTGTCCCACTGCTCCTGGGCGTCCCCCTTTGTCATCATCGGAAGCGACGCCAGGTCGGCGACCGAGGCGCGCGACGGGTCGAGGCCCCGCAGTCTGCTGGCGTGAAATGGTGACCGTTCTTGTGCGTAGGCGAGTAAGGCCCGCAGGCGGTGATTCTGGTACCGCTCAATCTGTTCGCGCGACCAATCCAACCGGACGATGTGGTCTTCAAGGGAGGCCTGCACCGCCGCGACATGCGCTGCTCGCATACGCTCGTAGGCCGCCCGCGGCATCGCTGCCCTCCGCACATTTGACTGGCACGTGCGCTAAGAGTTTTACATGTTCCTGGGCAACCGCCGGAGTAGGTTCCCTGATTATGACCGACTTGTGCCATCTGCCGGCTCACGAACTGGTTCGTTTGATGTCGACGGGCGCGGTGTCCTGCAGGGAAGTGATGGAAGCACACCTGGCGCGGATCGAGGCCGTCAACCCGATGCTCAACGCGCTGGTCGAGGCGGCCGATCCGGAGCAGTGCGTGCGGCTGGCCGACCTCGCTGACGAGCGCGCCGCACGCGGTGATCCGCTGGGTAAGGCACATGGGCTGCCGGTGGTCGTCAAGGACGCCATGCTAGTGGCCGGGCTAGCCTGTTCGGGCGGTAGTCCGGCGCTTCGCGCGGTAGCCCACGATGACGCGACGGCAGTGGCGAGGCTGCGGGCCGAAGGGGCCATCGTGCTCGGCCTGACGAACGTCCCCGAGATGGCCCGGGGGGGCGAATCGAACAACAATCTTTACGGCCGCAGCAACAATCCGTACGACCTGTCCAGGACACCCGGGGGCAGCAGCGGTGGTTCGGCCGCGCTCGTCGCCGCCGGTGGCGCGGCCCTTAGTCTCGGCTCCGACGGCGGTGGCAGTATCCGGCAACCGTGTCACAACGCCGGGATTGCGGGGCTCAAGCCGACTCACGGCCGCATTCCGCGCACGGGAAGCGTTTTCGGCGACACCCGAGGCATTTTCGGCCCGTTTGTCTGCTATGGCCCGCTCGCGCGATCGGTGCCGGATCTCTTCCTGGGCCTCTCGATCATGGATGGACCCGATCTGCGGGATCCGTACGCGGTGCCCGCCCCGCTGGGCAGTCCCGACGACGTCGACCTGGCCACCCTCCGCGTCGCCACCTACCTCGACGACGGAATCTCGCCGCCCTCCGACGAGGTCGCTGCTGTTGTCTCCGCGGCAGCCGACGCATTAAGGGAAGCAACGGCAGTCGTAGAGCACGCCATTCCCGCCTGCCTCGATCGCACCATGGAGCTGTTGTGGAACACGGTTTTCCTGGGTGGCGACCGTGGACGAGGATTCGAAGAGGACCTGCAGGCGATCGGCGCCACCGATCCATCCGAGGAACTAGCCGAATTCCTCACCCAGGCACGGGAAGTCGAGTTCTCGGTCACCGACGCCCGAAGCCGCCTGGTCGACATCGACAGCTACCGCATCGAAATGCTGACCTTCATGGCCGATTACGACGTGATTGTCGGACCTGTCATGCCCAACCCGGCCAAGCCGCACCATCACGGCCTGGTCGAAATCAACGACTTCTCGCATCTGATGGTGCACAACCTGACCGGGTGGCCCGCCGCGGTCGTCCGCTGCGGAACTTCCAGCGACGGGTTGCCCATCGGTGTTCAGATCGTCGCCAGGCCATGGCACGACGTCACCGCGCTGGCCGTCGCGGGCCATCTGGAGAAGGTGTTCGGCGGGTGGCGGCCGCCGACGCCCGCGCTCAACGCGACCTAGATCAGGCTCGTCGCGAGCGCCATCACACCGCCTTTGGGGCGTCGACCTGGTCCTGGTCGTACTCGATCACGGGAGGTGAGTCGCCGTACACGTCGAGGGTGTGGATGAAGCGGTGCAGTCCCATCACGCCGGCGCAGGTGAACCCAAGCTCGATGATCTGTGCGGCGGAGAAATGCTCGCCCAACCGCTTGTAGAACTCGTCGTCCATGGCGTGGTGGTCGGCCGAGAGTAAATCGAGGAACTCGACAGCCATCTGCTCCTGCGGGGTGAGCGCGGCGTGGCCCGGCGCGAGCAGACACGCGACATCCTCGTCGGTGATCGAATCATGCTTGCGCGATTGGCTACAGGGTTCGCATTCACCGAGTTGGGCACTGCGTATTCGCAATAACTCCAGGATCCGGCCGCCGAGCAGGGTGCCGGCACCGAGCTGAGCTCTGGCCATGTTGACCTGGTCGAGCTGTGCACTGCGATAGGCGAAAATCTGCAAGGGCACTGGCGTCGCGTAGAGCCCGGCGGCAATACCGGCCTCCACGATTTCGCGCGAGTGTGCGCTGAGCTCTTTCATGGGGACTGGTGCAATACGCGGCATTAATTCAGGCTATCTTTTGCCTGCGTCACTGAAAAGGAGCCGACGCGGTATTGCCTGGCCCGAAACTTTGGGAGAACTCGATGTCCAGACTTGCCGGAAAGGTCGCCATAGTCACGGGAGGTGCCGGCGGTATTGGTGCGGCGACGGCGCATGAATTGTCCCGGGAAGGCGCGGCTGTTGCGGTCGTCGATATCGACGAGGCGAAGGCCATCGGAGTCGCTGACGAGATTCGGCGAACCGGGGCACACGCAATCGCGCTCGGTGGCGATCTCGCGGAGGAAGACGCGGCGAGGTCCGTGGTGCAATCCACGGTGGCAGAGTTCGGCCGCATCGATGTGCTGCACAACAATGCGGCGCTGACCGCTAGTAGCTTCCTGTCCCGCGACACAACGGTCTCTGAGGTGCCGTTCGATGTGTGGCAGCGATCGCTGGCGGTCAATCTCGGAAGTCAGCTCCTGATGTGCAAATACACCGTTCCCGAGATGCGGAAAAGCGGCGGAGGTTCGATCGTCAACATGTCGTCGGGGGCGGCCCTGTCAGGGGACAGGACCCGCCTGGCCTACGGCGTTTCGAAGGCTGGGGTGCACACCCTGACGATGTACGTGGCGACCAGTGAGGGAAAGCGGGGGGTACGGGCGAACACCGTCGTACCCGGATTGATCGTCACTGACGCCGTACGCGCACATCTGTCCGAGGACATCCTGGACCGGCTTGGCCGCGCCACCCTGACGCCCTATGTCGGACAGCCGAAAGACGTCGCTGATCTCGTTGTTTTTCTGGCCTCGGAGCAGTCCCGCTACATCACCGGGCAAATGATTTCGATCGACGGTGGAATGTCCGCACACGTCACCATGAACACGGGCGATTAGACAGTTGCTGTCATGCCGGGAAGTGCCGTCAATCGTTGTGAATTCGTGAATTGCCCGTCGCACGCCTTAGGCGTTGTCAGTTGCTCGACGGTCCGAGCGCGTAGGCGCCAGTCTCCGGGTGGTGGTACCAGCCGCTTGCGGCATGCGTACCGCCGTCGACGTGGATCGTTTGACCGGTGATGTAGCTGGACATGTCCGACGCGAGAAATACTGCTGCGCCTGCCATTTCATCAACGTGACCCGCGCGCCCCATCGGGACTGTGCGGCCGAATCGCTGCTCGGAGCCGGGCGGCGCAATTTGCATGATTCCTTCGGTCAGGGTGATATCGGGAGCGAGCGCGTTGACGCGAATGCGATGCAGCGCGAGCTCGAGGGCCGCGGTCTTCGTGTAGTTGATGACGCCGGCCTTGGCGGCCGCGTAGGTCGCGTAACCCGGTGCGGCGCGCACACCTTCGATCGAGGTGACGCTGATGATGCTGCCCGGCAGTTTCTGCTCGACGAGGACTCGGGCCACCCGCTGCGTGCACAGGTACACGTGGCGCAGGTTCGCCTTGTACAGTGCGTCCCAACCGTTTTCGCTGGTGTCGAGGATCCCCGACCAGAAAACCCCCCCGGCATTGTTGACCAGGATCGTCACCGTCCCGAGTTCGGCGGAGGTCTGCGCCAACGCGGCGTCCACCGCGGCACTGTCGCGCACATCGACGGCGAGGCCCAGCGCACCGATCTCCTCGGCGGCCGAAGCACACGAGTCGGGGTTGCGTTCCCAGATCGCGACCCGCGCGCCGAAAGCCTTCAGCCCTGCCGCGATGCCGCGGCCGATGCCTGCGCCGCCGCCGGTGACCACCGCGACTCGGTCGGTCAGAAGAACGCTTGAGGGATCGAGTGTCATGAAGCTGAATATAGAACAATTCCACTTCAAGGTTTACAGTTTTCACTGAATATGTTCGATATGTAACGACTCGGGAGGCCGTCATGGCCAGCACGATCTTCGTCACCGGCGCGACCGGGCAGACCGGCGGCAACGTTTGCGAGCAGTTGATCCAGCGTGGCGACCACGTCCGCGCCCTGGTTCGCAACCCCGACGACGCCACGGCGCTTGCCACGATCGGCGTCGAATTGGTCAAGGGCGACATCCGCGACGCCGCCGATGTGCTCCACGCGGCCAAGGGCGCCGAGGCGGCAATCCACTGTGCGGCACTGCTGGGCGGCGCTAGTCAGGACCTAGAAGACTTCAAGGCCGTCAACATGGTCGGCACCACGAACGTCCTCGACGCGGCGAAAGCTCACGGCATGCGTCGGGTCGTTGCGCTGAGCACGGCCACGTTCCTCGATCTGGGCACCGGCCTCGACTTCGAAGAGGCGCCCGTTCTGCAGAACCCGCCAAACGACCCATACACCGTCACCAAGCTCGCCGCGTTCCTGGATGCACACCAGCGCGCAGCTGCCGGCGACGACGTGCTGACCTGCCACCCCGGCGCGATCTTCGGTCCTGGGCTGGTCGTGGATCGCGCCTTGCACCGCACCAGCTTCAATCGGGTGCTGCTGGCGGGGATGCGCGGAAAGATTAAGCGCTACTTGGCTTTTCCGGTGACCTGGGTCGCGGGAGCGGATGTCGCGAAGGGCTCGATCGCCGCGCTGGACCGCGGGGCGGCCGGCGAGCGGTATCTGTTCGTGGGCCGGCCCGAAGACACCTTCACCACCGCCGGCGGCATCAACCGCGCTTGCGAGATCGCCGAAATCGACCACCGCGTGCAGGATCTCGACTACCGCACGGATCCCGAGGCCTTGACCGCCGAATTCGGGCCTACCTTGATGGCCATCGCCGCGGCCGCGGCCAAGAGCGTGCGCAGGCCCAGAGCCAAAGACAACCTGACCACGCGGCGCCTCGGGTACCAGCCCATGTCCTTTGACGACGGGCTGCGGCTGTTGATCTCGTGGCTGCGCAGGCTCGGCAAGCTGTAAGGGCTGCCATGGTATCGATCGCCGAATCACGCAGGTCCGGCTCAGATCATGGAGATCTGGCCGATCGAATCCTTGACGCGGCCCAGCGGCTGGTATTCCGGACGGGCGCCCGGAAGTTGTCGCTTTCGGACGTGGCGAACCTGGCCGGGGTATCGCGACCCACGATCTACCGCTACTTCGTGTCGAAAGAAGACCTCATCGCCGCGCTGGGAAAGCGCGAGCGCCGTCGCTTCAACACCGCGATGGACAAAGCGATGTCGGGAGTCGTCGGCGTCGCACGACTGGAAGCCGCGATCGACGTCGTCGCGACCTTCGTCGAGGCTCAGCCGCCCGGGCGGCTGCTCGACCTCGAGCCGGCGTTCGCCCACGACCAGATGGCCGATGCCCTCCCCATGCTGGCCGAAGGGTTGACGGCGGTTGTGCGGCGGTGCGCCCGCGAGGACGCCTTCGCCGCAGCGGTAAATCCCCGCGACCTTTCCGGCGCGATCGCGCGAACGGCATTGAGCCACTACATATTTCCCGACGTCGACCGCGCCGCGGCACGTCGGGAGATCCGTGCCGCGGCCGGTCTTTCTCGCAGCCCGTGATCGCGTCGGCGTGCGGGTCCGTGGCCTTCCGCGTCTTCCCACGCGCCAATACAGTGACGTTCTTCTGTGGCGGCTACCTAGAAGACCGACGGCGACGCCGGGTCCGGCAACGGAAAAGCCCAGCCCCACAATCGTCGTAAAGGCCCCGGTTACGACCGCTACCGCTATCCTGCTCAACGCGCGACGACGCCTTCTACTCGGCAGCCCGGGGGACGCCGATCAGACTAAGGCTGTTGCATCGAATACCCAGCTGGTGTCCGCTGTCGCGAGGTTTTCAAAATGCTTCGGGGGAGCGAAGCTGACGAGGCTGTTCATATCCCAATAATCTTTCCAGACAGCGACTTTCGCTTCACCGTTTTGCAAGACCACCTTGTGCACCGTGACGAATCTCAGCACACCCTGCTCACCCGTCTCGAACGTCCACGTCTCCGAGTGCTCGTAGATGGCGTCGGGGCCGTTGGACACCAGCAGGCCGTCGTGGTTTTCGTAACCCGCCAACGGCTCGAGTCCCATCTTGAGTCGCTTGACGATGTCTTCGGGACCGCGCGCGGACAACGCGGGCACCGGCATGTCGACGTAAAGGCAGTCGTCGGCCAGGAACGTCTTGACGCCGTCCCAGTCCCGCCGCGAAAGCGCCCGCCACAGGCCCACCACAGCATCCTCGACCGCGATCATAGAAGCCTCTTCCATAGTGGCCAATAAACCCGGTTGCCCGACAGGTGTCAAGCACAGCTTCGCGGCGGATACTCGCCAGGGTGACACCCCTACAGCGCTACCTCGCCGAGGAAATCGCGACCGACCACGTCGATGGCCTGCTGACCCGACGCGAAGCGATGAGACGGCTGGCGCTGCTTGGCGTGAGTAGCGCGGCCGCCGCCGCGCTCATCTCGGCGTGCTCCAATACCAAGCCGGCCGAATCCTCCGCGGGTCCGATGCCCCCGCCTAACCCCACCGCCCCAGTTGGCTCGCCGCAGCCGCCGGGTATGGCCAATGCGGTACCGACACAACCGATTACCTGGCCCGGCCCACAGGGCCAGCTGCAAGGGGCGTGGGCGCAAGCGGCGAACTCCAAAGGGGTCGTGCTGGTCATCCACGAGAACAAAGGATTGAACGACTGGGTGCGGTCGGTGGCCGGCCGCCTGGCCGGGGCCGCGTATTCCGCGCTGGCCATCGACCTGTTGTCCGAAAAAGGCGGGACCGCCGTCTTCCAGGATCCCGCGGAGGCCACCGCGGCTCTGGGCGCGATCGCGCCGGAACAGTTCATACACGACCTGAACTCCGGCGTCGCGGAAATGCGACTTCGTGCTCCGGGCCAGAATGCCGCCGTGGTCGGTTTCTGCTTCGGCGGCGGACTGGTGTGGCAGTTGCTGGCCTCCGGCGCGCTGGGGGTGTCGGCCGCGGTTCCGTTCTACGGGCCGTTGCCTGATAACCCCGACTTCACCGGATCCAAAGCCGCGGTGCTAGGCATCTACGCGGCCTTGGACACTCGCGTCACCGGATCCGAGTCTGCGGCCAAAGCCGCCCTCGACCGGGCCCGACTGGTCAACGACCTGGTTGTCGAACCCGACGCCGATCATGCGTTTTTCAACGACACCGGCCCCCGCTATAACGCCGCCGCCGCGGCCAACGCATGGCAACGGCTGTTGGACTGGTTCGGGCGCTACCTCGCCCGGCAATGACCAGGCTGCGGGCGGTGACCCCTGAAGGCAAACCGTCACGACGTCACCATCGAACGCACCGGCCGCAGTTCCACCGGCAGCGTCGACCAACCCCGCAACACCCGGGTGTCCCGCCGGCTTCCGCTGCCGGCTGCCCGCACGTCGGGGAAGCGCTCAAAAAACGTTCGCAGCCCGACTTCACCCTCGGCGCGGGCAAGCGCGGCCCCCAGGCAGAAATGCCGGCCCCCTGAGAACGCCAGATGCTTTCCGGCATTGGTCCTTTCGACGTCGAAGAGCTGCGGAGCCGGAAACACGGACGGATCCCGGTTAGCCGCGGCCAGGTAGACCACCACCAACTCGCCACGCGTGATCTGCTTGCCCGCCACCTCGACATCTTTGCAGGGCACTCGCGCGGTCAGCTGCACCGGCGATTCCAGCCGCAGGATCTCTTCGATGGCGTTGGACCACAACTCGGGACGCTGGCGCAGCCTGTCGAGTTGGTCGGGTGTGTCCAGTAACATGCGAATCCCGTTGCCCAACAGGTTCACCGTGGTTTCGAATCCGGCGGCCAACACCAGCCCGGCGATCGCCAGGAGTTCGGTCTCATTGAGATACGTTTCGGTGGAACCGCTTTCGGCTGTCTGGATCAACTGGCTCATCAGACTGTCACTCGGGTTGCGCCGCAGTTGTCGTAGGTGATCCCTGAGCCAGAAGTCGAATCCGGCGATCCCTTTCTGCACATTGCGGTACTGGCGCCACGGCAATCCGATGTCCAGACTCGGCGCGGCCAGCTCGCCGAACTCCAGGATGCGCCCCCGAGCTTGCTCGGGAACGCCCAAGATGTCGCTGATGATCGCGACCGGAAGACGCGAACAGTACCTTTCGACGACGTCCACTACACCGGAGACACGGGACTCGCGGGCCATCTCATCCAGCAGGTCGGCCGCGGTCTGCTCGACCCGATCGCGTAACGAGGCGACCGCTCTGGGGGTGAACACGGCGGACACCGTCTTGCGGTAGCGGGTGTGGTCCGGCGACTCGACGGCCAGCAGCGACGGGGCGCGCAGCGGATGCAGCAGATCGTCGCGAGTGCGGCTCTCCAGCCATCGCACCGGGGCCGGCAGATTTGATCCGAGCCCCAGCACCCGGAAGTCCTCGGATCGCAGCAGCTCATGGGCGAGCGCGTGGTCGGCGGTGAGGTAGCTGACGCGGGTTCTCACCAGCGGGCCCCGCGCCCGCACCTCGTCGTAGAAAGACGCCGGGTCCGCGGCCACCGCCGGATCGGCAACCAACCTGGCCTGCAAGTCACCCTTGCGGACCGCGATCGCCGCGGTGCACCGGACAAACCCGTGCATCGCAAGCCAGTGCAATCTCTCCTTCACAGGTCCCCCCATCGATCGGGCGCTCTTGACCAAGCGTAGGCCCGAGCCCCGTTTCAGCACTCCGCGCTGATCTTGAAGTCTGTGGTGATGACTTTGTTGGGATTGCCGCTGCTGATGCCGTAGGCGCTACCGGTGACGGTATACGCGTCGTGGCTGATGTCGGCGTGCGCCTCGCCCACCCCGCCTTGCCAGAAACTACCGGTGAAGCCGTCGATGTTGCTGATCTTCACCCACTGCGGGATCACCCGGTCACCGCTGAGCAGCACCACCGCTTCAACCCGGCCGTCGTGGTCGGGGATGTCGATGGTCCGGTACGACTGGTCTTGGCTGCACGCGGCGGGCCGCGCCGCGTGAGTGGCGCCGTCGATCGTCAGGTGAGCGGCCTTGCGGGGCGCTGTCTGGGCCTGCGCGCACCCCGCGACGCTGGCGGCAGCAACGATCAGGACGAAAACAACTGCGGGCAACCGGTTGCGCACCAGTTCGCCTCCTTTACTGCTTCGGCATCAACGCCGGTAGGGATTTGACGATGCGACCTCGCACGAACTCCGCTCTCAGGCCTTTGAGCAGGTCGACCAGGCGAATGCTCTTGGGCACGTACCAATGCAACCTCTTCGGGTGGTGATAGGCCGCCCATGCCGCCTCGGCGACGCTGGTCGCGGGCATCAGCCGGAACATGCCCTTCTTGGGGCTGGCGGCGCGAAGCTCCTCGGCGGACACCCGCGGCATGTCGTCGGAGTGGTTGGTCGTCGTGTTGAGGATGGCGGTATCGATCAGCCCGGGTAGCACGTCGGCGACCCGCACTCCGTGCCGGTGCCATTCCACGCTCAGCGCCTCGGTCAGCCCTTTGACCGCATGCTTGGTCGACGAGTAGACGGCGATGCGTGGCATGCCGAACGTGCCCGCGGAAGACGATGTCGAGAACATCAGACTGCCCGGGGACTTCTTCAGATAGGGCAGCGCGGCGTAGGCGCCGGTCAGAACCGCTTTGAAATTCACCTCGACGACGCGCATCGCGGCTTCGTAAGGCACGTCCTCGAACCAGCCCGATTCCGCGATGCCGGCGTTGTTCCACATCATGTCGAGCCCGCCGCCGCTATTGCCGGCACAGAAGTCAGCCAGAGCGCCGTGCAGGGCCGCCTTGTCCGTCACATCGACGGTGCGGGTCCACAGCCGATCGCCGCCGAGTTCCTCGTGCAGCGTCGCCAGGCCGTCGTCGTTGCGGTCCACCGCACCAACTCGCCAACCTTTGGCATGGAAGAGCTTCGCTCCCTCTCGGCCCATGCCGCTGCCCGCACCGGTGATGAAGACCGATTTAACAGTTCCCGGCATGTGAGCCTTCTCAGCGCGTCTCGACCACGTCTTTGATGCGGTTCAACGTCTTGGTCATATCACGGATGTTGCGTCGTTTACGCAGAAAGCCACCGAGCACCCAGTACACGCCGAGCCACGGTGCCGGACTGAGCCGGAATGATTCGGTCACGTCGGTGCCGCCGTCGCTTGGCGCCAATCGGTAGTGCCAGTTGTTCACCGCTCTATCGCCGAGGAGAACCGCGAATCCGAACTCACGGCCGGGTTCGCACGCGGTCACCTTGCACGTCGTCCAATACACCGGCCCTATCTCGTTGCGCCGAACGTGGCCGCGGAATGTGGCGCCGAGTGCGGGGCCGGCCGTATCGCCCTGCCACTCGGCCTCAAAGACCTCCGGGGAAAACCGCGGGGTGTTGCGGACATCTGCGATCAAATCCCAGATCTTGTCCGCGGGCGCTGCCATGTGAACCGTCGCCGAACCTTCCATGGCCCGATCCAAACACATGCCTGGACCGGGTCATAGACCCTGATAATGGTGGCTGGCGATCGTTAGTGCGGAATGCTCGCCTGGATCAGCCCGTTGATGATCTCCTTGATGCCCTGCGCCGGGTGCGAATACCACGCGATCGGCAGGCCCGATTGGGCGCCGCACTTGGGCCACGCCTCCACACCCTGTTGGGCGAAAACCCGATTGGCCACGGCGATTTGCTGCTCTCTGGACGCGGCCGCCGGGTTCCCTACACCGCCGTATTGGGCCCAGGTAGCGGGCTTGAATTGCAATCCGCCGTATTCACCGTTTCCGGTGTTGGCGTGCCAGTTGCCACCGGATTCGCATTGCGCGACCGCGTCCCAGTTGGGCGCTACGGGAGCTGCGGGGGCCGCGTCGGCCACACCGGCGAACAAAGTCATTGAGGCTGCAACGATCCCGCCGACCACGGCCGACTTGACGAGAGACTTGCAGATTATCCTCATGTTGAATAGTTCGATGGGTGTGTCCAAAGTGTTACCCATTCGAAAATGCCACGAGATAAGCCATCTATCTGCGGAAATCGCCTTATCGACAGCGCAAAAGAATGTGTTAGAAATTACTGAGGAAAAATTAAATTATCACTGGCAATATGCCCGAGTCGCTAACGAAAGCGCCCGCTGGTAGAGGCCGTCGAGTTGGCGCGTGCGTATGACGTCGTTCCTGGCGTCGTCGAGCTGCCCGACACACGCCGGCGCATGCAGCACGTCCCAGTTGAGGACGATCTGAGTCAGCATCGTTTGGTTGAGGGCATCGATCGCCGACCGCGACGCCGACAGGTCCGGCGCGTCGGGGACGCCGTCCGGGTTGAGCTTCCAATCGCCGAATCGGCTGTATTCGATCGCCTCGGTGGCCTTGATCTGGTCGCCGAAGACCCGGGTGACGTAATTCGCCTCGACGTGTCGGGCGGCGGCGTCGGCACCCAACGCGGCCAGTTGCTGCTGGACGCGCCCCGGGTCCTCGATGGCGCCGTGAGTCTTCCACTTGAACGCGGCCACCGGCTCGGCAACTTCCAACCGCTGTGCGGCGGCGTCGACCAACTCGGTCAGCGGGCCACCGCCCTCGGCTCGCGCCTGTGGTGCGAACATGACCAGCGCGGCCAGTAGGGCGCAGGCCCCAAACGCGCTACTGCGTCTGACATGGTTGTCAGACGCAGTAGCGGACCTCCGAGAGGGGATTTAGCCGCCGCCCCCCGGCGTTGCGCCCAGGCTGCTCTGCAGATCACCCTTCATCGCATTGAGCTGCGCACCCCAGTACTCCCAGCTGTGCGTGCCGTAGGGGGGGAAGTTGAACACGGCGTTGTGGCCGCCCGCGGCGTTGTAGGCGTCTTGGAACTTCTTGTTGACGCCGATCATGAAGTTGCTCTCAAGGAACGTAGCCGGCAAATTGGCACCGCCCAGTTCGTTCGGAGTCCCGTTGCCGCAGTACACCCAGAGCCGGGTGTTATTGGCGACGAGTCGGCCGACGTTGACCAAGGGGTCGTTGCGTTGCCATGCGGGGTCGCTGTCTGGCCCCCACATGTCTTCCTTCTTGTAGCCGCCGGCATCACCCATCGCAAAGCCTATCCAGGTCTGCCCGGTGGACGGGCTGAGGTAGCCGGACAGCGAACCGGCGTAGACGAACCGATCAGGGTGGTAGATCGCCAGATTCATTGAAGATGCACCGGCCATCGAGATGCCGACCGCGGCGCTACCCGTGGACTTGACGCTCCTGTTAGAGGCCAGCCACTGCGGCAGCTCGCTGGACAGGAAGGTCTCCCACTTATAGGTCGAGCAGCCGGCCTTGCCGCAGGCCGGGCCGTACCAGTCGGAGTAGAAGCTGGACTGCCCACCGACCGGCATGATGGCCGACAGGCCCGACTTGTAATACCACTCAAACGCGGGCGTGTTGATGTCCCAGCCGTTGTAGTCGTCCTGCGCGCGCAACCCGTCGAGCATGTACACCGCAGGAGAGCCGTCCCCACCGCTCTGGAACTGCACCTTGATGTTGCGGCCCATACTCCCAGACGGAACCTGCAGGTACTCGACGGGCAGTCCCGGCCGCGAGAACGCCCCCGCGGTCGGCGCGCCGGCAAGACCGATCAGGCCAGGCAGCGTCACCGCCGCTGCCGCACCGACCAAAAGCCGGCGTCCCCAGGCCCGGACCCGCTCGCTCACGTCTGTCATACCTGCGCCCCTTGTCATATGTGGTCGTCGCTGCCCTCGGCTGGAATTTACCCTGTGAATAAGCCGAATGTCGATTGGGACGCGATGTCGTCTCAGTTTTGTTTCGTTTTCCGCCGCCAATTCGGCAAGTTTGATAAGCGGAGCGCAAAGGTCGCGCTACCGTGCGCGCGACTCCCTTTGTGGCGGCCCGGCGCCACAAAACCCCAGGTAGGGGCCCGGCCTGGCGTGACGCACCACGAGTTGAGGAGCGGGCGGGATGAGGTGCCAAGCCTGCCTATCTCGTCACATTGGCGGATCCGGTTTCGACGTGCTCTTTCGTGCTCGGGATCGGACGGCACTCCATCCAAGACTGGCCCGGCGCCAGCGTGGACGGGGAGTGCCGACAACTTCGAGCGGGGGGTCGGGAGCGAGAATCTTATTGCCGCGCGCCCTGCTGCCGGCCCACGTGGGGATGATTCGGAGCCTCGCAGCCGTTGCTTCGTGCGTTGGTCTGCGGTTTGTGAACCGGGGGCAGCCGAATTTACGACGAACGCGTAGGCTCTCACGGAGCAAGCCGATGGAGACCACGCTAGCCCGGTCGGTTCCGGCTCTCACGAACCGCGTACCGGCGGGTTTGATGGTGCGCGAGGTGTGGCTGAGAGTGTCGCCGGTCCGGGAACGATTGAGGTGCAAATTTGGACACGGTACTGGGCCTATCAGTCACGCCGACGACCGTCGGGTGGGTCCTCGCTGAGGGTCATGACGCGGACGGCGTCATCCTGGACCACCGGGAGTTGGCGCTGCGCCCAGGCCGCGGCCTGCACGCCGTGAGCACCGCAGAGCAAGTGACGGACGAGGTGTTGCGGGTGGACGCGATGGCGGCCGCGCGCGATCAACGCCTGCGCGTCATCGGAGTGACGTGGAACGACGAGGCGTCCGCACAGGCCGCGCTCCTGTTGGAAGCATTGACCGACGCGGGGTTTGACAACGTCGTGCCGGTTCGCCTGCTCGAGGCCGTCGAGACCCTGGCGTGCGCCATCGCGCCCGTTATCGGCTACGAGCAGACCGCGGTCTGCATCCTCGAGCACGAATGCGCGACCGGCGTGATCGTCGATACCCATGGTGGTGAGACACAAACGGCCGTCAAGCAGGTGCCGGGTGGCTTCGACGGGTTGACGTGCTGGCTGACCGGGATGTTTGAACGCAATGGATGGCGGCCGGGCGGGGTGGTCGTCGTGGGCGCGGACAGCGACATCAGTGGATTCTCATGGCAACTCGAGAAAGCTTTGCCCGTACCGGTTTTCGCACAAAGTATGGTCCAGGTGACGGTCGCACGGGGGACGGCGCTGGCCGCGGCCCGAAGCACCGAGTTCACCGACGAGCAGCTGGTGGTGCACACCAGTGAGCCCGCCGCCGCGCCCGCACGGCCGCGGCAGTTGTCCTACGCCGGCGCCGTGACGGCATTGGCCGCCGGTGTGATTACCTTCGTAGGCTCGCTGTCGCTTGCCGTCGGTATTCAGCTGGCGCCGGACGCGCAGTCCGAGACCGCAAAGCAGGTGGTGCGCTCGTCGACGCCGCAAATCGCGCAGGCTGTGACGCCGGCCGTTGCGCCGCCGCGAGAGGCCACGTCGCCCGCGCCCGAGTCGAAGGCGCCCGCCGGCGAGCAGGTTGCGGAGCCGAGCGCGCCGGCGGAGCAGCAAGTCGCGCCCGCCGAACAGCAGCCGGAGCCCAGCACGCGGCAGCCCTACTTGACGAGGGTGCTCGAGCACATTCCCGGCGACGCCGGCGATGCCGGTGATTCAGCGCCCGCCGGATAGTCGCTTCTAGTCGCGCCGCATCGCTGTGCAGTAGTAGTTTTTCGAAAAAGCCAAAGTGCTTGGTGTTTCCGGCACCTGGGAAAATCCGCTGTCGGCCAGCAATTGATTCATCCCGGTGGAGACCGTCCGCCAGCCGTGGCCATCCAGGTAGGTCGCGACATCATTGCGCTCAACGTCATATCGTAGGTCGGCCAGCTCGATGTCGAATCCGTGTGCCCGCCAACGCTCGCTGGCGGTCTGCAGCAGGTCGGCGGATCGCTCGCCGCTCTCATCCGGCGGGTTGGAAACGATCTCCGCGGCCAGTCGGCTCCCCGGTGCGCTCAGTTCGGTGATGTTGTCCAGCAGGCGATCCTGAGCTTCCGGCGGCAGGAATGCCAGCAGGCCTTCGGCGATCCACGCACTGGGCTGGTTGGCGTCAAAACCCGCTGCCCGCAACGCAGTTGGCCAGTCTTGCCTGAGGTCGATCGGCACCGCACGCAGATCAGCTGTCGGACGCGCTCCCAGGCCCTGGAGTGTGGCCGCCTTGAATTCGATCACCGGCGGCTGATCGATTTCGAACACCGTCGCTCCAGCGGGCCAGGGCAGCCGGTAGCCGCGCGCGTCAAGACCGGACGCCAGGATGACGGCCTGATGGATACCCGCCGCCACGGCGTCGCGGAAAAACGCGTCGAAGTACCGCGTCCGGGCGCTCATCAGGTCAGCCATCCGCTGCAGACCCCACATGTCCTCGGCGACGTCGACGTCGGCGGCGGTGATGTCCCCGTTGACCCATCGCGCGAAGAATTCGATCCCCACGGCTCGCACCAGCGGTCCGGCAAACGGATCATCGATCAGCGGGTTATCGGCCTTGGCGGCGACCGCTCGGGCGGCGGCCACCATGGTCGCGGTCGCTCCAACGCTGGTCGCCAAGTCCCACGAATCGTTATCTGTACGTGGCATTCTCGACCCCCACAGGTAGGCATTTGTTTAGCAAAAGTAATGCATCGACGCCAGGGTACACGCGCCGACCGGTACGGCCGGTGGAGATCAATCGTCCTTGGCGTGAACCGCGGTGAAAGACACTACCACGTTGTCGGCAACCTGCACCGAGCCCATCAGCAGCGAGTAGGGCTTGATGCCGTAATCGGACTGGCGAACGCTGGATTCGGCGGACATTCGCCACGAGTCACCGAGATCCTTTGTGCGCAGGTCGATCACGTGCTCTCGCGACTTACCCCGGATCTCCAAGGTGCCGCTAAGGCGGTACCCGTCCTCGGTCTCGGCGATCTTCTCCGCGGCGTCCGCTCGGAAGCGAATCTCGGGGAAGTGGCTGGCATCCAAAGACTTCAACGCGTTCGACCGCGCCAGTGCTTTCTCGGGGCCGGACAACCCCTTGACGCCACCCTCGCCGCGCAGCACCTCGAACGAATCCGTCTTGACCGCAAGCTCCGCGCTGGCGGGCTCGTCGCCGGCCCAGGTCACGGTGGCCCGCCATCGCGTCATGGCGATGACGAGACGGTGTCCCATCCGCGCGGCCCTGCCCTTGACCCCGGTCCGAAGATGCAGCTCACCGTCGGGTGGGCTAATCGTCCACGCCGCGCCTTGTTCGAGGGTCACGCCCCGACTGTAATCACACGGTGAGGACGGTGCGGTAGTGCGCGCGCCCGTGCTCCATCGCCGCGTAGCCCTCCGCGGCCTGCGCCAGCGGCAGCTCCTCGATCCACGCCCGCACGCCCGATAAGACCGCGAAATGCATTGTGTCTTCGACGTCCTTGGCCGTGCCGGAGGGATGGCCGATGACGCTGATCCCCGGGGTTATCAGCTGGACGGGGTTGATCGGGAGCGGCTCGGTCGTGACACCGATGGTGATCAATTCGCCCTCGGGCAATATGCCGCCCACCGTCGCGCCCATGGCCGCGGAGTTGCCGGCGGTGGCCAGGACGACCGTGGCCCCGCCCAGCGCCCGCAACGATTCGGCGACGTCGCCGCTGGTGGAGTCGATGTAGTGGTGGGCGCCCAGTTTCCGGGCATCGTCGGCTTTGCCGGTGCCGCGGGCGATGGCGATGGTCTCGAAGCCCATCGCCCGGGCGAATTGCACCCCAAGGTGGCCCAACCCGCCGACGCCGAGGATCGCGACCCGGTCACCGGGCAACGCCTTGGTGCTGCGCAGCGCGTGGTAGGTGGTGACGCCGGCGCAGCCCATCGGGGCGGCTTCCACATCGGAGAGCTGCGACGGTATCCGGGCCAGCGCATTGGCAGGCACCGTCACCGACTCCGCGTACCCGCCGGGATAGTGCAAGCTCGGGACCTTTCCGTTCACGCAGTGGATCAAAATGCCTTTGCGGCAGGGGTCGCAGTGGTTGCAGCAGCCGCCGAACCAGCCGACCACGACGCGATCACCCGCCGCGAATTCGGCGACGCCATCGCCGAGTTCGGCTATGGTTCCGGCGATTTCGTGCCCAAGGGTCAGCGGCCACGACATGTTCGGGAAGCCGCCGTTGGCGAACGCGCGATCGGTGCCGCAGATGCCGCAGGCCGAGACCGCCAGCCGGACCTCGTCACGACCCGGTGGCTTGGTTTCGACGTCGGCCAGCTTCAGAGGCCCGCCTGCGGACTGTATCTGGACGGCTTGATGAGTCGGCACGGCCTAACCCGCTGTACCTTGTTGCGCCACAGGGCATTTCGTCGCACCGTTGGTGTGGTAGTCGACCTGCCAGTGCTTGATTCCGTTGAGCCAGCCCGACCGCAGCCGTTCCGGTTTGCCGACCGATTCCAGATCCGGCATGGCGTCGGCGATCGCGTTGAACATCAGGTCGATCGTCATCCGCGCCAGGTTGGCCCCGATGCAGTAGTGCGCGCCGGTGCCACCGAATCCCACGTGCGGGTTGGGATCACGCAGGATGTTGAAGTTGAACGGGTCGTCGAAGACTTCTTCGTCGAAGTTGGCTGAGCGATAGACCATGACGACCCGCTGGCCCTTCTTGATCTGGACGCCGGACAGCTCGTAGTCCTCCAGGGCGGTCCGCTGGAACGACGTGACCGGGGTGGCCCACCGGACGATCTCGTCGGCCGTGGTGACGGGGCGCTCCTTCTTGTACAGCTCCCACTGATCGGGGAAGTCGGTGAAGGCCATCATGCCCTGCGTGATCGAGTTGCGGGTGGTCTCGTTGCCGGCCACGGCGAGCAGGATGACGAAGAAGCCGAACTCGTCGTCGGAGAGCTTGTGGCCGTCGATGTCGGCCTCGACCAGCTTGGTGACGATGTCATCCCCGGGGTTTTGCCCTCGGTCGGCGGCCATCTGCATGGCATAGGTGATCAATTCGATCGAGGCGCCCATGGCGTCGTTGCGGGCGAACTCGGGATCCTGATCGCCGACCATTTCATTCGACCAGTGGAACAGTTTCTTGCGGTCTTCCTGGGGCACCCCCATCAGCCCGGCGATGGCCTGCAGCGGAAGCTCGCACGACACCTGCTCGACGAAGTCGCCGGAGCCCGCCGCGGCCGCCGTCGCAACGATGCGCCGGGCGCGCTCGTTGAGGTCGTCGCGCAACCGTTCGACCGCGCGGGGAGTGAATCCCCGCGAGATGATCTTGCGAAGCCGGGTGTGCTGCGGCGCATCCATGTTGAGCAGCACGAACTTGCCCGTGGCGCGGTGCTCCTGCACCGTGCCCTCTTTGTAGCGGGGCAGGGCGGTGTTCTGCAGGCTGGAGAAGACATCGCTGCGCAGCGAAACCTCTTTGACGTCCTTGTGCTTGGACACCACCCAGAAGCCGCCGTCGTCGAATCCGCCGCAGCTGACCGGCTGCTCGTTCCACCAGATCGGTGCGGTGCGGCGCAGCTCGGCCAGTTCCTCGACCGGCAGGCGCTCGGCGTGGATATCAGGGTCGGTGAAATCGAATCCTGGAGGCAGGTTGGGGATCGGTGTGGCAGTTGGCTCGGCGGTTGGCATGGCCCACTCCTCGATACGAGGTCTTCTAGTCGTCCTTGTGTGCAAATAAAACCATTGCTACACCGCGGTTGGGAAGCACTGGAGCAAGATCGCCAACAGCGAATTGCAACGTGTTCACCCGCGCCGAGTCCGTGTCCAGTTCGCCGGACCATTGCCGGCAAAGACCCGGACGATCTTGTGGCCTGCGGCACAATCGATATGCTTTGTGCAGGTCACCGGCGGCACGCTGGCGCTACGCAGCGGCTCAAAGGCGGCACTGTGGGTTCAGGGTGATACCGACGCGAAGGGGAGAACATGATTCGCGAACTACTCGCCGTCACCGCGATCACCGCCGGGGCGATCGGAGTGGCGCCAGGTGCGACAGCCGGTTACGACGGTGACGTGCCGGGCATGAACTATCAGGCCTCGCTGGGTGCGCCGTGCGACAACTACGAGCGCTTCATCTTTGGCCGAGGCCCCAGCGGCCAGGCCGAGGCCTGTCATTTCCCGCCGCCCAATCAGTTCCCGGCGGCCACCATCGGGTACTGGGTGATCTCTTACCCGTTGTACGGGGTTCAGCAGACCGGCGCGAAGTGCCCCGGCCCGCAATCGGCGGCGCAGACGCCGGACGGACTCCCGATGCTGTGCCTGGGCGCTCAGGGGTGGCAACCCGGATGGTTCACCGGGGCGGGATTCTTCCCGCCCGGCGGCTGAGCGGCTGACCATGAACCAGGGTCAGCCCGCCAAAAACCCGATCCCGCGCTGGCTGCGCTTCGTCCTCGCGTCCGATCGTGCCGGCTCGGCCTGGTACATCGGCCTCGGCTTCTTCTTCGCTCCGGTGCTGGCCGTGCTGTCGCCGTGGCCGGCGGTCAAAGCGGTGCTGTGGGCGATGATCGGGCTGGCGGGGTTATGGCTGGGCCTGCTGGGCATCGCGATGGCCGTCGGGCTGGCGCGCGTGTTGCGGTCCGGCGCCGAGATCCCCGAAGAGTACTGGCGCACCTTGGTCAACTACTGAGCAAGCGACTCGACGCTCGGCACGTCTAGAGTCGTACCAAAGATCCGGTAGCAAAAGGAGACTCCGATGCCCGTCAATCCCAAGGATGCCGTCGACGCGGTCAAGGACATCGCGACCAATGCCGTCGAAAAGGCTTCCGACATCGTGGAAAACGTCAGCGACATCATCCGGGGCGACATCGCGGGCGGCGCCAGCAGCATCGTTCAACATTCCATCGACATCGCCACGCACGCGGTCGACAGAACCAAGGAAGTCTTCACCGGCAGGCACGAAGTCGACGAAACCGACGAAGGCTAGCCGGCCGGTTCAGCCGTTCAGACCGCCGCGGCGGCGTTGAGCTCGTCCAGCCTGTTGGTGGCCTCCAGGTACTCCCGCACCCAGCGTTCGATGACCGTGGCCGTCTTCTCCACCTTGCTGAACTGCCCGACGACCTGCCCGACGGGGTTGAACGCCACGTCGACGGACTCGTTCGGGTACTTGTTCGTGGCCCGCACGGCGATGCCGGAAACCATGTACTGCAACGGCATACCGAGCGGCTTGGGGTTGTCCGGTTGCTCCCAGGCTTCGGTCCAGTCGTTGCGCAGCATGCGGGCCGGCTTGCCGGTGAACGAACGGCTACGGACGGTGTCGCGGCTACCGGCTTTGACGTAGGCCGCCTGCTGAACCGGGGTGTTCGAGGATTCCTCGACCATCAGCCATTGCGAGCCGGTCCACGCGCCCTGCGCGCCCAGTGCCAGGGCCGCCGCGATCTGTTGACCGCTGCCGATCCCACCGGCCGCCAGCACCGGCACCGGGGCAACCTCCTTGACGACCTGCGGCCACAGCACGATCGAGCCCACCTCGCCGCAGTGCCCGCCGGCCTCGCCACCCTGGGCGATGATGATGTCGACGCCCGCGTCGGCGTGCTTGCGAGCCTGCGAGGGCGAACCGCACAGTGCGGCCACCTTGCGACCGGTCTCGTGAATGTGCTTGATCATGTCGGGCGGGGGAGTGCCGAGCGCGTTGGCGATCATCGTCACCTTCGGGTGCTTGAGCGCCGCTTCGACCTGCGGGGTGGCCGTCGCTTCCGTCCACCCGAGCAGCTGCAGGCTGTCCTCGTCGCTGTCGTCGATCGGGACACCGTGATCGGCGAGGATCTTCTTGGCGAAATCCAGATGCTCCGGCGGCACCATGGCGCGCAGCGTGTCGGCAAGCTCCTCGGCCGACAAGTGCGAGTCCATCCCCTCGTATTTGTTCGGGATCACGATGTCGACGCCGTAGGGGTGATCGCCAATGTGCTCGTCGATCCAGTTCAGTTCGATCTCCAACTCCTCCGGTGTGAAGCCGACGGCGCCGAGCACGCCGAAACCACCGGCTTTGCTGACGGCAACCACGACATCGCGACAGTGGGTGAAGGCGAAGATCGGAAACTCGATACCGAGCTCATCGCAAAGGGCAGTGTGCATGCCTACTCCTGGAACGCTCGCCGAACTGAAACGTGTTCTAGTTTAGTACGGGCACCGTTGACGTGGCCAGCCGCCCCCGACCAGTGCTCCCAAACTACGACTTGTCGCTCCGACGCGTCAGATGGCGACCGAGTGCGCGACCCACAAGATCAGGAACGCGAGCATGCACCCGGCGCAGACGAGGTGGTCCCAGCAGATGGATCGCGCCAGACGGGTCTGTTCGGGCCGACTGTCCGCGCGGCGGCCGAGTCGGACCGCGTTGGGCACCGTGTTGGTCAGCGCCAGCATCGCCGGAAGGCCCGCGAGCCCGGCCGACAGAACCAGTAGCCAGGCGGGGTCGCGCTCCCGCGCGGCCTGAAACACCAACGCGCCCAACAAGATCACCATGACCAGAATGATCAGCCGGCTCATCGGTCGCGACGTGGTCGTCGCGCGATGGTAGTAACCCGCGATGGAAGCCAGCACGGGCTCGGGCAACTCCCCGCCCGCGGCCCGATGCCCAAAGACTTGCGCATCAAAAATCAGATCCATCCACAAGACGGCGAACAGAAACCCGCTGCAGGCCGTGAGTATCGAGGACACGACGTTCATCCACCTCCGGTTTCGCCAGAGCACCGCCGCCCGGCGCGGGCAGCCACCGTGACTGCCGGTGAACGACGATCCCTCTCATTGTTTCGCAGCACTCCAATCGATCCCAAAGCGGCGGCCGTCCCACCGATGTTCGCGGATTAGAACAGGTTCTAACTCCCCGGTCTGCTCCGGTAGCCTGAGCCGTCATGGGACGCGTGGACGGAAAGGTTGCCCTGATCAGCGGCGCCGCCAGAGGCATGGGGGCATCGCATGCCCGGCTGCTCGTCGCCGAGGGCGCCATGGTGGTGCTCGCCGACATCCTCGACGAGGAAGGCCAAGCGCTGGCCGACGAACTCGGAGACGCCGCACTGTACGTCCATCTCGACGTCACCGACCCAGGGCAGTGGACGGCCGTGGCCGCCGCGGCGGTGGAGAACTTCGGGAACGCGGCGCCAAATTGCGGGCGGTGATCGCCACCGAGGAGCAGTTGGCCGATTCGGATCCGGGTGTGGCCAAGGTGGTGCTCGCAGCCGACGACATCCCCGACAGCGGGGTGATGAGCGGCCGGTCCCGGTTAGAGGTGGTGGATCCCGAGGCGGCCGAGCGGCTGGCGGAGACCCCCGATGCGCGGTTGATCGCCCTGCTGCCGCCGGCGCCGGCGGATGCCGAGGCACCCGCCGACACACCCGGTGATCAGCGTTCCTTCCTGCGGCTACAAGTGCTAAAGCCCCTGGTCAGCAGCGATCCCCGCCGCCAGGAACCGCACCTGCGCGCGTTTCACGCCTACGCCACTTACGTCCAGGAAGCCGCCCTCAAAGAGGCCCACACCGCGGTCGACCCGGTTGCCCAGCGCTGCGCTGCCGAAGACTGGCTGTACTGGAAACGCCTCGCCGGGCTACTCGACGCGGCCCTGTCCACCGCGTCTTAGGTCAAGGTCGGGCGAGGGGTTGCCGACGGCCGAGCGGTCCTCGGCCCTTGATCCGCTCCGGCGCCAGGGGGTACCGTGGTGCTGCCAATTACGAAACTCTGCGTAGCGTAATTGGGCTCCTCGTCCACCGAAAGGATCGGCTCGATGCGCAGCCTTTATGCCGGCCGCCCTTTCACCACGCCAACAACCGAGATCGCCGCCGCCCTAGAGGATGTCAGCATCCCGACGCTGTTGCTCTCCCTCGTCCACATCACCGGCGATCCCCGATTCATCCGCGACTTCAAGCAGATGGGCATCTTCCTCAACGAGGTGCAGGGGTTCATGTCGGACGATGACAAGGCCCGAGCCCGCGCCGAGGCGCTACCGGTGATCACCGAATATCGAGACCGAGGTTGCCCCGAGCCCAAGCCGCTGAGCCCGGAACTCATCAGGGAAATGCTGGACTGGGCGGCCTGCGAGCACGTTCCCGACGACTACCTGGCCCTGGTCTCCGAAGAGCTGGACCTCGACGGGGTCGATCCCCGCCGCCCGGCGGCCCTGCCGGTTGAGCGCGCGGCCGAGCTGCCGGTCGTCGTCGTCGGATGCGGCGAATCCGGCGTCCTTGCCGCAATCCGCCTCAAACAAGCCAACATGCCCTTCACCATCGTGGAGAAGAACGCCGGACCGGGCGGAACGTGGTGGGAGAACAGCTATCCCGGGGCCCGCGTGGATGTCGCAAACCATTTCTATTGCTACAGTTTCGAACCCAACAACAACTGGACCCACTTCTTTGCCGAGCAGTACGAACTGCAGGACTATTTCACAAAGGTGATGAACAAGCACGACCTCAACGAGCATGTGCGCTGGCAGACCGAGGTCCTTTCGGCCGAGTGGAACGACGAAGACGGTATCTGGAGCGTGTCGGTGCGCTCGGCCGACGGCCAGACCAGCACGCTGCGCGCGCGAGCCCTCATCACTGCCGTCGGTCAGCTAAACCGGCCCCACATACCGCAATTCGACGGCGCCGACACCTTCGAGGGTCCCGCCTTTCATTCCGCGGCCTGGGATCATTCCGTCGACCTGACCGGCAAGCGGGTCGCGCTCATCGGGGCCGGCGCCAGCGGCTTCCAAATCGCGCCGGCGATCGCCGGCGACGTGGCGCACCTGACCGTGTTCCAGCGGACCGCCCAGTGGATGTTCCCGAACCCGATGTACCACGACGAGGTCGGCGACGGCGTGCGCTGGGCGACGAGCCACCTGCCGTTCTACGGAAGGTGGTACCGATTTCTCGTGCTCTGGCCCGGATCCGACAAGGGTCTCGACGCCGCCCAGAGCGACCCCGATTACGCCGATCAGGATGAAGCCGTCAGCGACATCAACGCCGCCGCGCGGATGATGTTCACACAGTGGATCACCAGCCAGGTCGGCGAGGGCCATGAGCTGTTGTCCAAGGTATTGCCCGACTATCCCGCGTGCGGCAAACGGACGCTGCAGGATAACGGCAGCTGGCTGCGAACACTGCAGCGGGACAACGTGGAATTGGTGCGCACACCGATCCAGCGGATCACCGCCGACGGCGTCGTGACCGAAGACGGTGTGACGCAGGACGCCGATATCATCATCTACGCCACCGGATTCCGGCACACCGATGTGCTGTGGCCGTTAAAAATCATCGGCCGCAACGGAATCGGCCTGCACGAGATGTGGGGGTCTCGCCCCTACGCCTACCTCGGCATCACCGTGCCGCAATTCCCCAACTTCTTCATCATCTATGGGCCCGGAACGCATCTCGCCCACGGGGGCAGCCTGATCTTCCAGTCCGAACTCCAAATGCGCTACATCGACCAGTGCTTGCGTCGGCTGACGGAGACGAACCTGCATTCGCTGGAACCGACGCCGGACGCGGCCACCGATTGGCATCGGCGGACCCAAACCCAGATCAAAACGATGGTGTGGTCCCACCCGGCGGTCGAGCACTCCTATTTCAAGAACCCCGACGGGGAGATCCACACCGTGAGCCCGTGGCGCCTCAACGAATACTGGGCCGCGGTGCGTGAACCCGACTGGTCACAATTCGTTGTGCGAAAAGTAAAGTGAGCGCGCCACTATGCGCACGGTAGTCGTCGATGGGCCCCGCAGCATCCGGGTCGAAACCCGCCCCGACCCGGCACTTCCCGGGCCCGGTGGAGCGATCGTCGAGGTCAGCGCCGCCGGCATCTGCGGATCTGACTTGCACTTCTACGAGGCCGATTTTCCGATCGCCGAGCCGATCGCTCTCGGTCACGAAGCGGTCGGCACCGTCGTCGAGACCGGGCCGGACGTGCGCACCGTCAAGGTGGGTGACCAGGTCATGGTGTCGTCGGTGGTTGGGTGCGGCGCCTGCCCGGGGTGCGCCACCCGCGACCCGGTGATGTGTTTCTCCGGCTTCCAGATCTTCGGCGGCGGTGTGCTTGGCGGCGCGCAGGCCGATCTGCTGGCCGTGCCCGCCGCCGACTTCCAGCTACTGAAGATCCCCGAGGCGATCAGCACCGAGCAGGCGCTGCTGCTCACCGACAACCTCGCCACCGGCTGGGCGGCGGCGCAACGCGCCGACATTCCGTTCGGTGGCACCGTGGCCGTGATCGGCCTGGGCGCGGTCGGCCTGTGTTCGCTCCAGAGCGCGTTTTTCCAGGGTGCTGCAACGGTTTTCGCGGTCGATCATGTTGACGGTCGGTTGGACCGTGCCGCCCGATGGGGAGCAACGCCAGTCAAACCGCCGGCCGTCGAGGCCATCTTCGCCGCGACGGGAGGCCGCGGCGCCGATGCCGTGATCGATGCCGTCGCCACGGACGCATCCCTGACCGACGCGCTCAATGCGGTGCGGCCCGGCGGCACCGTCTCGGTCGTCGGTGTGCACGATATGAATCCGTTTCCGCTCAACGCCCTGGGTTGCCTGATTCGCAGCATCACGCTGCGGATGACCACCGCGCCGGTGCAGCGCACCTGGCCGGAGTTGATCCCGCTGCTGCGGTCCGGCCGGCTCGATGTCGGCGGCATCTTCACCACGACAATGCCGTTGGACCAAGCGGCCAAAGGCTACGCGACCGCGGAGTCGCGGTCGGGCGATGACGTGAAGATCCTGCTGACGCCCTAGGCTTCCGGCCCGTCGCGGCGCACGTGCTTCGCCAGATGACGCAGGGTGCGCACCGGACCGCGGCGGCCCGAGGCGACACACATCACCGGCCAGCCGTGCACTGCGGCCGCCGCGGCGAGCCCCGAACGGGGGTTCACCGGTCGCGGATAGCCGACGACGGACATCGACGCGGCATCCTCGTCACCGTCGGCGTAGAAGTAGCTGCGTTGTATAGCGACGCCATTGTCGGCACAAAACTGTTGTACTGCAGCTGCTTTCGTCGCTCCCCAGACAATCGGTTTGACTATTCCGCCAGTCAGACGGCCGTGCTCGTCGAGTTCGAAACGATTGCACTGCACGTTGGAGATACCGAGAAAGCGGGCGACCGGCAGCGCCTGGATGGACAGCGCCGACGAACTCAGCACGACGGTGTGCCTGCGCTCTTGGTGCGCCTGGACGATCTCGTGCATGTGGGAGTGCACGCGTGACGCAACGCGTTCGACGAACAACCGCTCGCCCAGCTCGTCGAGATCGGCAAGAGATTCGCCGCGCAGATAACCCGCAGCTCGAATGATTAGGTGTTCGAATTCGAGGCGGCCGAACCGATACCGCAGCGCGGCCTGGAACACGCCGACAAGCTCGCCGATCCCGGCTTGGCGACGCCGAATCCGATCGCCGACGTGAGCCGCAGCCGTAAAGCCGTCGACCAGCGTGCCGTCGAGGTCGAAGAACGCGCCGACCCCGGGTCCCGGTGAACTGGCCGCGATCTCCGCGATGGCATCGGCGGGGGAGAGCATCGTCATCACTACCATCTGGGCCGCACTCTCACCGAGTCGCCGTGATGTATTGGGAGTGCATGAATGCGTCGATCTTGACGTCCACATCGGGCGGGGTCATGCCATAACCGGCCTGCAACTCAAGCGTGTTGCGGACGGGTTCGACAGACCAGCCGTGCGCGGCGAGCCATTCCGCCGGGTCGCCCTCGGGCTCGTACGTGAGAGCCGAGAAATCCACATCACCCGACATGTTGACCCCGGGGTGGCTGGTCTCCAGGGCCTCAAGCTGCTCGTGGTCTAACCGCGATCCCAGCGCGCCAATGGCAATTCGGCTGCTCGGCGCTGAGAGCTCGCTGATCCGGGTGAAGAGAGTGCTTTGGGCGTCGTCGGTTAAATAAGGCAACACACCCTCCACCGACCAGGCGCTGGGTTCTCGCGGGTCGAACCCGGCCGCTTTCAACGGCGCAGGCCAGTCGGTGCGCAGGTCGGCCGCGACCTCCCGCCTGCGCGCCTTGGGCGCGGCGCCGTGCTCACCCAGCACGTTCGCTTTGAATTCCAGGACTCTCGGCAGATCGATTTCGAAAACCGTTGTGCCACTTGGCCAATCGAGGCGATACGCCCTGGAGTCCAAGCCGGCAGCGACGATCACCGCCTGCCGTATGCCCGCCTGGCCGGCGGAGGTGAAGAAGTCGTCGAAGAACCGGGTCTGCACGCCGTAAAGGCGGGGAAAGGCGGTCTCGTCCTCGGTGGTACCGGGGTTGGCAAGCACGGTAGCCAAATACAGATCCTGTGAAGCGGCAATGAAAAGCCGTGCGTATTCGTCTCGCACCAGCGGTTGCGGCCCCACCGCGTGCAGCGCGCGCCATCCCGCCACCAGGAGCGCCGTATAGCCCACGCCGCTGACGATGTCCCAGTGGTCATCGTCGGAGCGCAGCGACCCAAATTCAGGTGTCGTACTCATGAACGGCCAGCAAACCGAGCAGGCCCATGGACGTGTCGCAAAGTTAGGCCCTCCCATCCGAATTCGCCAGCCGTGGCCGACGCCACCAAAATACACCCGTCAAAGCTGGAGCAGCACTGTGACCGGGCCGTCGTTTACCAATTCGACCCGCATATGCGCGCCGAAAACGCCGGTCTGGACCTCTGCGCCCAGCCCTCGCAGCGTCTCGGCGAACGCCGCGACCAGCGGCTCAGCTAACGAACCGGGAGCTGCGGCGTTCCACGACGGCCTGCGTCCCTTCGCGGTGTCGGCATACAGCGTGAACTGGCTGACCACCAAGATCGGCGCGTGGACGTCTGCCGCCGACCGCTCGTCGGCGAGAATGCGCAGATTCCACAGCTTTTCGGCCAGCCGCCGCGCCTTGTCGGCGTCGTCGCTGTGGGTGACACCGACGAAAGCAAGGAGGCCCTGGCCGTCCGGGCGGATGGCACCCACCACCTGACCATCGACCGATACCGCCGCCGACGAGACTCGTTGCACCAGAACCCGCACGGGCTCGATGCTGCCAGGCCGGCCCCGAATAGGTTGGATACGCTCATCGGGTGTCTGTGCTGGTCGCTTTTTCCGTCACCCCGCTCGGCGTGGGCGAGGGCGTCGGCGAGATCGTCGCCGAAGCGGTTCGGGTGGTTCGCGATTCCGGCCTGCCCAACAGGACGGATTCGATGTTCACCGTGATCGAGGGCGATACGTGGGACGAGGTGATGGCGGTCGTGCAGCGCGCGGTCGAGGCCGTGGCCGCTCGTGCGCCCCGGGTCAGCACCGTGATCAAGGTGGACTGGCGAGCCGGGGCTAGCGATGCGATGACGCAGAAAGTCGCTACCGTCGAACGGTATCTGTCCGACGGCTAGCCGTGCAGCGCGCTCCGAAACGCCTGCTCGGCCGCGTCGCCGTGGACCGCGAACACCACCCGCTGCAGCGAGCCGGCCCGGTGTTGACGGACGGCGCCGACCATCAGCCGCGCCGCCTCGTCGAGCGGAAAGCCGCCCACGCCGGTGCCGAATGCCACCAGCGCCAGCGACCGGCAGCCGAGTTCATCCGCCTTGCGCAGCGTGGAACCGGTCGCCCGCGCGATGATCTCGGCCGACGTCGGGCCGCCGAGCTCCATCGTCGCCGCGTGGATCACGTAACGCGCCGGCATGTCACCGGCCGTGGTCTCGACCGCTTCCCCGAGCCCGATCGGGGAATTCTCGGTCGATTCACGCTGGACCTCGGGCCCGCCGGCGCGGGCGATCGCCGCCGCGACGCCGCCACCGTGGCGCAACTCCGTATTGGCCGCGTTGGCGATCGCGTCGACTTCGAGCTTGGTCACGTCAGCCTGCAACACTTCTAACTCGATCATCGCCCCATTGTCCAGCAGTCCAGCAGTCCAGCAATCCGGCCGCCGGGCCGGGGGCCGCGGGTGCGTAGGCTCATGCCGGTGAGCGCACGCGCAGGCATCGTGGTCACCGGGACCGAGGTCCTCACCGGACGGGTACAAGACAGAAACGGCCCCTGGATCGCAGACCGGCTCCTGGAACTGGGCGTCGAATTAGCGCACATCACCATCTGCGGCGACCGCCCGGTCGACATCGAGGCACAACTGCGCTTCATGGCCGACCAGGGCGTGGACCTGATCGTCACCAGCGGTGGCCTGGGGCCGACGGCCGACGACATGACCGTCGAGGTGGTGGCGCGCTTCTGCGGCCGCGAGCTGGTGCTGGACGCCGAAGTCGAGAACAAGATCGCCAACATCCTCAAAAAGCTTATGGCGCACTTCGATCCCGGCAATTTCGATTCGGTGCGCGCCGCCAACCGCAAGCAGGCCATGATCCCGGCCGGTTCGCAGGTGCTCGACCCGGTGGGCACCGCGCCGGGTGTGGTGGTGCCCGGCAAGCCGACTGTCATCGTCCTTCCGGGACCGCCGCGCGAGCTTCAGCCGATGTGGCACAAGGCCATCGAGACACCCGCGGCCCAGGACGCGATCGCCGGGCGGACGATCTACCGGCAGGAGACCGCGCGGATGTTCGGGCTACCCGAGTCGGGGCTGGCCGAAACACTGCGTGGCGCCGAAACATCCGTTCCCGGTTTTGAATCGCTCGAGATCACCACCTGCCTGCGGCGGGGGGAGATCGAGATGGTCACCCGCTACGAGCCGGACGCCGCGGACAGCTACGCGAAGCTGATCGAGCTGCTGCGCGATCGGCACGGGCAGCAGCTCTACTCCGAAGACGGTTCCGGCGTGGACGATCTGGTCGCGCAACTACTGGCCGGTCACCGCATCGCGACGGCGGAATCCTGCACCGCGGGGCTGCTGGCGGCGCGGCTTACCGACCGGCCCGGATCGTCGGAGTACGTCGCGGGCGGCGTGGTGGCCTACTCCAATGAGGCCAAAGCGGAGCTGCTCGGCGTCGACCCGGCGCTGATCGAGGCGCACGGCGCGGTGTCCGAACCGGTGGCCGAAGCGATGGCGGCGGGGGCGTTGCGGCGCTTCGGTGCCGATGCCGCCGTCGCGATCACCGGAATCGCCGGCCCGGGCGGGGGAACGGCGGAAAAGCCGGTGGGGACCGTCTGCTTCACCGTGCAGCAAGAGGGCGGCCGCACGGAGACCCGGACGCTGCGGCTCCCTGGGAATCGATCCGACGTCCGGGAGCGCTCGACGACGGTGGCGATGCACCTGCTGCGGCGCGCGCTGAGCGACGGTCGCCCCGACTAGGCTTGCTGGTGGCTACGCCGCGCTCGCGATCGCCACTGGTCACGCCATTTCGGTTGGCAGGAAAGCGGTTTCGGCGGTACCAAAGCGGACTCCGGTCGCGTCCTTACCGATCAGGGTCAGCGTCGCGACAGCGATCAACACCGGCACGATCGTCACCGCCAACGCGAAGGGATAGCCGTGGGACTCGGCCAGGTGCTCCTGGATGGGCAGGTTCATCGCGGCGAGCAGATTGCCGAGCTGATAGGTCACGCCGGGGTAGAGGCCGCGAATGGCGTCCGGCGACATCTCGGTCAGATGCGCGGGGATCACACCCCACGCGCCTTGTACAAGGAGCTGCATCACAAACGCGCCGAGGCACAACATCGCCGCGGTGCGCGAGTAGGCGAACAGGGGCACGATCGGCAACCCCAGCACCGCGCAGAAAACGACGGTGTAGCGGCGGCTGAACCGCTGTGACAGCGTGCCGAAGACGAGCCCGCCGATGATGGCGCCGACGCTGTAGATTACCGCGATCCATTTGACGGTCACGCTGGACAGGCCGGCACCTTGGTTGGCGGTCGCGCCCAGGAAGGTCGGATAGACGTCCTGGGTGCCGTGGCTCATCCAGTTGAACGCGGTCATCAACGCGACCAGGTAGAAGAACCGGCGGATAACCGCGCCGTTGCGCAGCACGTCGCGGATTCTGGTGCTGGTGAGCCGCATCTGGTCCTGCGCGGCCTCCCAGACCTCGGATTCCTGGACCCGGTACCGGATGATCAGGCTGACCAGGGCCGGGACGATGCTCAGCGCGAACAACCAGCGCCACGACAACCCCAGCCAGTTCATCACCACCAGCGATGCCACGCTCGCCAGCAGATAGCCGAACGCGTAACCCTCCTGCAGCAGGCCGGAGAAAAACCCACGCCGCTCGGCGGGGACCTTCTCCATGGCGAGCGCGGCGCCCAATCCCCACTCGCCGCCCATGCCGATCCCGTAGAGCAGCCGCAGGATCACCAGCACGGTGAAATTCGGGGCGAAGGCGCACAGGAACCCCACCACGGAGTAGAACACCACGTCCACCATCAGCGGAAGCCGCCGGCCGACCCGGTCGGCCCACAGCCCGAACACCAGCGCACCCACGGGGCGCATGACCAAGGTGGCGGTCGTGACGAACGCGACCTCGGCCTTGCTGATGTGGAAAGTCTTTGCGATGTCGGCATACACGAACACCACGATGAAGTAATCGAAGGCGTCCATCGTCCAGCCCAACGACGCCGCGATGAACGAGTTTCGCTGGTCGGCCGTCATCCGCTGAGTCGTCACGAGAGCATCCTGGCGCACCCGCCACGATGGCGCGAGGCGTTTGACCTTGCAACCCGCGAGAGTAAGTTGCCGATACATGCGAATCATCGATGCCGATGGACATGTCGCCGAGAACTCTTCGCTGGCGATCGAAGCGATCAAACGCTGGCCGCAACACGTTAAGGCGAGCACCGACGGGCGGCTACGGCTGACGCTGGAAGGCCGCAACTACCCGGAGGATGTAGGCCCCGGGGCTGGTTGTCCGCCCGAACACGGGATCAGCAAGGCGCCCGACATCAATTGCCGATCGCCCGAAGGCGTCCTGGGCGACGCCGACCGCGATCACATCGACACGATGGTGCTGTATCCGAGCCTCGGGCTGTGCGCGCCCAGCCTCGAGGACCCCGGGTTCGCCGCGGGATTCTCCCGGCTCTACAACCAGTGGATCGCGGATTACTGTGCCCCGTCGGGCGGCCGGTTGCGCGGCGTCGCCGTGGCCCCGGTGGAGCACGGTCGGGTGGCCATCGACATCATGGCCGAGGCCAAAGACCTAGGACTGGTGGCGACTCTCGTCCCGCCGGCACTGAAGACCCGCAACCTCGACCACCCCGACCTCGACCCGTTTTACGCCGCCGCCGTCGAACTCGGAATGCCGCTGGGAATTCACGGCGCCCCCGGCATACATCTGCCGAAGATCGGCGTGGACCGCTTCACCAACTACATCCAGGTGCACTGCATCAGCTTTCCGTTCGACCAGATGACGGCCATGACCGCGCTCGTCTCCGGCGGCGTGTTCGAGCGGCATCCGCAGTTGCGGGTCGCCTTCCTCGAGGCGGGTGCGGGTTGGGTACCGTTCTTCATCGATCGCCTGCACGAGCATTACGAGAAGCGGGGCGATTGGATCGAGCGCGGCTGGCGCCGCGATCCGCACGAGTACCTGGCCGCGGGCAACATCTGGGTGACTTGTGAGCCGGAGGAACCGATCCTGCCCGGCGTGATCGACGTGCTCGGCGCCGATTTCATCATGTTCGCCAGCGATTACCCGCATTGGGACGGCGAATGGCCGGAAAGCACCGAGCATCTGCGCACCCGGACGGACATCAGCGAGGAAGCGCGCGAAAAAATCGGCGGCCTGAACGCGCAGCGCTTCTATAACCTGAACTAGCTCCTGGGCGTTGGCAACGGTTAGCTGTGACGGTTGCGCGACAAACCTGCAGGTCGGAGCGGTTGGTTTTGACGGTCGCCGCAAGCTGCGTTGAAACTGCTGCGCACTGGCTGCGCACTGGCACTCACGAGGCGGGCGAGTCACTGCGGCCGGATGTCGACGCAAACCTCGCCAATTGGCGAGGTTTCTGGTCGGGTCGGCGCCATCACCTATCGCCGTCCGTCGCGGATCTGATACACGCGCGACACGGACAGTCCGGCCGCCTCGGCGAGCTTCTCGCCGACGATGCCTTGCTCGAATCCCTCGCAGATCAGGCGACGCAGTTCCGTGTCGGCAGCAATCAATCGAATGCGCCGCTGGCGTTCGCGCCGCTTGGCCGACAGGTACGCGCCGCCAAGTCGGCCAATGTCCACGTCACAGCAAAGGGTTCGGAGATAGCAGATTAGTGGAAAGCGTCTCCGCCGTTTGGCAAGCCGCCACTGATTCAATCCCAACTTGTTGAATGTGGCCAAGGAGGGCGTGGTCTGCAGCCATGCTTTTCTAGGCGGTGATCGGGTGTGGCTCGCTCAATCCTTGTCGCCTGCTGGCTGACTACATACTGGCTTGCTAGCCCGGTCACCGCCGCCCGTGCGGGGAGTGGCTGAAGAGAGGCCTGCGTTGCCGAAAGTTGGTGTGCCCTACTCGCTTTCAAACTTCAGATCGAGCAAGGAGAGGTTGGTGCCGGTTTCGGTGACGAGAAAATCCGATGATCGGGTCGTGGTTGCGGTTGATCCGCACAAGGCGTCGTGGACCGCGGCCGCGGTGGATGGTTCACTGCAGCCATTGGCCAGCGTGCGTGTGCCGGTCAGCCGCGACGGCTATCGGGCGCTGCGCCGGTTCGCGCAGTGCTGGCCGCACGCCCGCTGGGCAATCGAAGGAGCCGCCGGTCTGGGGGCACCGCTGACTACGGTGCTGCGTACCGATGGCGTCGAGGTCATCGACGTCCCGGCGAAGCTGGCCGCTCGGGTGCGGGTGCTGTCGAGCGGGCACGGCCGCAAAAACGACGACGCCGACGCGCTGTCGGTCCCCGCTTGACATAGAGAGGCGCCAGTATCGCGCACCAGAGGTTTATGCAGTTCAATATCGGTAGTTAGAACTGCAAACAGTAGGTCCGTGACCTAGATATGACCTGACACTCGGTTGGCTGCTAACCACATGAGAGGCAGCTCGAAATGCCAACCCGCACAACCAACACCATCCCCAGCGTCCCGCTGCCTGCCGGCGCCACCAAGGTCGGCGAGTGGCACGATTCGCCCTACCCGGAAGCCGTGAACCGTCACTTCCTATGCAAGACATACGAAGTGTTCGACTGGCTGGCCGTGCACTCCGGCGGCTTGCAGCTCGTGGCCCCCGGCGAGCACACGATCGTCCGCACGGTAAGCGTGTCGCGGACGGGCGCCGAGGTTCTGTCCGGGCTGTGCCCGGAGCAGGCGGTTGAGCTGGCGTCCGCGCTCAACCAGGCCGCTAAGGACACCGCCGAGTACGAGGTCATCGAAACGTGCGCAGAGATCAGCGTCGCCGCGCTTGAAAGTGTTGCGAGTTACGTCGCCGACGTCCGCGCACGCCATCTGACAGGATACGATGCCGCATCATGAAGCCCCACGCGGTTCTCTTAGCAGCAGTAACACTGCTGCTGGCAACAGCCCCGACAGCCCACGCCGACGACAGCGAATACCTCAACTACCTACAAAACGAAAGCTACCTCGTCAGCACCCACAGCAGCCAAGAACTCCTCGACGAGGGGTACAAGGTCTGCCGCGCAGTTTCACAGGGTGCAACGGACCAGGACGCCATCCGCATGGTGGAGCAAGATCTGTCGGTGTCGTCCGGGGCCGCGATCTCCGTTTACAGTGCTGCCACTGTGATGCTGGGCTGCTAGGTGAGTGCACATGATCGACGAGCTGCCCGAAGAAACCGCCGCCGCTGGGTGTGCTGATGAGACGGAGGTCGTGCCGCCGCTGACGCAGGGCGCGCCCGAACTGGCGTGGTCCCGCGACGAGGACGACGACACCGGTGGCCCGCCGGCACGCCGGGGAGTTGGGATAACCCGCCGGCACCGCCGCCGCCGCCGTGAGCAACGATGCCCGAACCAGCTGCCCGCCGAGCTGCTTATCCGCAGGTTAGATACCGGGTTCAAATCGGGGCATGCCGCCGGGCGAACGACTAGGCAGTCGGCTTAGCGTCCGGTGTCGCATTTGCGGCCGGTTTCCGCAGCATCAGCGCACCGACGAAGGCCGCGGCTACGGCTACGCCAGCCAAATAGATCCCGATGCCCATGGTTGCGGTCGTTCCGGGCCGGGTGGTGTCGGGGACGCCGTCAGCGCCCACCGGGTAGAGGGTTTGCGTCCCCTCCGTCACGCCAAGATAGGCGACCAGCAGTCCCGCGAGCACGCATGGCACGATGACCAGAGCTGCCTGTTGAGTGCCCAGGTCGACGTAGTAGCCGGCCGCGGCGATCCAGATAGCAAGCGCGATGAGCATCCAGCCGCCGTGCTGAATGAGGGTGTTGTCCTCGATGCGCCGATACGAGCCGGATTCGTTGAGTGGCAGGAACGTCGCGATGACCATCGCTAGCGACCCGAGAAGGACGAGGCCGAGCGCCATGGGGTTCTTCATGCGCGGCAGATTACTCCGACGTGGCGATAAACTGGACACCTTCGGGGGTCGCCGCGCGACGGAGGCTTGATCATGGCGGAGCTACCCGGAGAAACTGCCGCCGGCCCGTGCAACGACGAGACCGCGATCATGCCGCCACCGACACAGGCAGCGCCGGAGCATGCGTGGTCGCTCGACAACAGTGATGATGCTGAGCTTCGGCCGTCATGGCGGCGCGCCGCGGCCGTCGCCGCCGCGGTCGTCATGGTGAGCACCGCCGCTGCGGGAGCCACCCTCCTACTCGGCCGCCCAAATGGGGGCGCCCCGCGTGACAATCAGGCGAACCCGCCTCCGGCGACTGTCACCACCACTGCGGCTCCCGCGCCGACGCCCCCCGGAACTGATGACCGTGGCTGGACCACTTACCCCGGTGCACGCTGCGAGTCGGGAAACCCGCCAGCCGTCATGGCACGGACCACACACTCCGTGGTGGTGATATGCGAAATCCAGCCCGGAAACTTCTACTATCGCGGCGTCCGTCTCAGCGACGGCGCGAGCATCGAACTCGCAAACGCGGTGCGCTCCTCGCAAGGCTTCGACATCACAAACCCGGCGGATGGCACCATCTACCGAATCCAGCCGACGAGTCTCACCATCGCGCCGGCCGACGGGCCGGCATCTTCTGAACCGATGCTCCAATACATTTCCAGGGTGACCGCGGCGCCCGCGACAACGCCACCACCTGCCGCTGCGCTTCCGCCCGTCCCTCCGACGCCCGCATCACCGACAGCGAAAGATCCGGATGACGACGAGTTCGTCGCAATGGCACTCTCGCCGAAAGCCCTAGCTGCACAACACAAAGCTTCCGGGTACGGAGATGCGGGAACCCAAGAACGCGCCAACCAAATCGCCTTGAACGAGTGCCGGGCAGCCTCCGGTAATGATGACTGTCTGCTGATCAACGCGGGCATGTTCCACGGCTGCGTCGCCTACGCCGTCGACCGCGCCGATCCGGTGAGGTGGTCCAGCGGCTCCGGACCCGATCCCGATGCGGCGAAAGCGGCGGCGATGCGCCGCCTCGACAATCCCGGGTTTTTTGCGGTGCAGTGTTCCGATCCACCGGGGGTCATCAAACACCCCGCGCTCAACGCGCTACCGTCACCCGTACCGGCAGCGCCGCCGTCGATGGCCGAACTCGACCAGTCTTATCTCGCCGCCTTGAACGCTGGCGGCATAATCATCACGGACGTTGGGCTCGCAACCCAAGGAGCCCACGAAATCTGTTCAGCTCTCGCCGCAGGCCAGTCGAAGAGTGCCGTCGAAGCCGACATCATGGCGACCAACCACACAATCACTGCGGTAAACGCTGCGACGGTAGTGAATTCAGCGGCCGCCGTCTACTGCCCGCAATACGGAGGATGACGAAAGTGTGGGAACTCCACGAGCTGGACGCAATGGCCAGATCTGCAGGAACAGCAGTGATCTGGGCTACGACGGCCGCTGCTGCCCTAGTGGTAGCCAGCGCAGTGGGGGCCTCCCGCGCTGACGACACACCGGTACCGCCACCGCCGGCGCAGTGCTACCAGAAATTGCTCTACCGAATCTGTGTCGGCGATGACGGACAATGGCATGTCGACCCAGTACCTGCGTTGCCGATTCCCGGGGCGCCCCCCGCGCCGCCCCCGCCAGCGTCGTAGCGCCACGTTATCGGCGAAACTGAAGACGCCGCCTACGGCGCCGCGCAGTTGGGGATGGCGCTCAGGCGGGCACGAGATCGTCGGCCCGGACAAACCGGTCGATCGGGTCATCCGCACCGTCGAGCACGACACTCACGTGAAGATGATCACCGCGGACGCTCGTAACGACCCCTTCGACGGTGTGCGATCCGAAGCGGATTCGTACACGATCACCAGGCCGCAGGACTGGCAGAGGCTTCCCTGCCATAGCAACTCCCCTCCTCACCATGGTTCGCTACCCGTCAAGTCCAACAAGTATGCACTGACTACCTTGTCCATCGCGGAGGCCGCGCCGCCCAGCGAGCTACGCCAGGTTTTGAACGTCGCCAACGTGAGTCCATATTCCCGATGAGCCCTGACAAGTTTGGCGGCATCGCTGTGCGCTACACCGTTGCGCACCTCGTTTAGCCTGTTCAGGTTAGTTTTCCACTTCGGCGTCTTGGCCGGGTACCTCTGTGCAAGATCGGCCCACAAGTCCATGCCGAGCATTGAGTAATCGGTCGCCAGAGCGTCTACGTTCGCGTTACCTGTATCTAGCCGACGCTCCTTCTCCGACTTCGCGGCGACTGACAGGCTCCGCTCTCGGACGAGGGCGTTTAGCACCACAGGAGCGATCTTGGCGTTTTCCGGCGCCAGCAAGATGCTCCCTGTGATGTGAATAGCGGCGTCCTCATGCAAGTCCCGGCAAAACCCTTGGAACTCTGCCGACAGCGCTACGAATAACGCGCGATTGAGATGCTCCGTCGCGCGTTGGCGCCCGCGCTGCCTCCCGGTCACCTTCCCGTGCACGTCCTCGAGGCTGTCTAGACCCGCGCACCGTTCTGCGGTCCACTTTTCGAGTGCGCTAGACATCCCCGACACGCCGCTGCCCGTCCACAGCAGAGAGGGTAACGACTCCTCGGCTGCTTTTTGCTGGTGACCTGCCGCAATCAAGACATGCCCCGCACACACACCGGCGCCCGTCCCCACGGACAAGTGCCCGGACACAGGGAAGGTTGAGGGCTTAGCTGTATTCGGCTTGGGTCAGAACTTCAACCTTGGCGTTGGGCGCGGTCGTCTTTACCGCCTGAATGGCCCGGTCGGCCCCCGCCTTGGTCTCATACCCTTGGCTAGCAGCGATGATTTCGCCGTTCGCGGCCTTGAGTTGAAACCGAAACTTACCTGCGTGGTCCTTTCTGATCTCGAACTTGCTCGCCACGTTCCGCTTCTCTGGGACAGCTGCAACCTGCGTCCGTTGCTCAGACTCTGTCGGCCGTTTCTCAGCCCTTCTCTTCTGGTCCGTGTAAATATCCATCACGACTAGAGCCACGCCGGCCAGCACCAGCAGCGGCAGGAACAGCAATGGGTACGCGACCACCGCGCTCAGGCCGACCATTATCAGCGGCACCGCGCACGCCACCGCGGCCCACGGTTGCCGATCGCCTAGGTCGAGGATCTTCGCCGGCGCAGTGCACGCCGCTGCGGCCCACGGATGCCGATCCGGCCAACGAATAACCATTCTCGGAGACCACATGATCCCTCTCCTTTGCGGAGATCCTGGCATTCAGGCGTACTGCCACAGCCTAACGGCGGTGGGCTAGTGGCGCGGGCACAACACGTCCACCTGGCCCCAACCACTTTTGCCGGCATATCAGCGAAGCAAGCTAAGGCTGTCGGCCTAAAGTACCCGGCCCGGCATCGCTTTACCGAAACCAACCATTGATAGGCGACTCGGGGGACGGGTGACCGATCCCCAGCTGAAGTCGATCTCAAATCTAAAGGTGTAATTAACAACCCGACCGATCTCGACGAAAACTAAGCGAGTTTGCGGGAATGACCCATAGTGTTTGCTGGACCACGGATTATGGGGGTATATAACGTTTGCTAGACGACTTCGGTCGCCAAAAAGCCTCTGACCTGCAGTTTCGTGAGACCCGTACGGATTGCGACTCGAGCGACCCATGGGTCGTGAGCGTCCCAGCTACCAAAGAAACGGGGTGGGTGGGCGTGGGTGGGTTGCCATGGCAAGCCTCTCACCAGGGCTTTTGCTGTTGATTGTGGCCAGCTAACTCTTGGTTGCCATGCCTACCATCCTTGGTGTTCATCAGGCTAGGGAGTTCCTTGTTGTTGCTGGTCGGGGCGATGTATAGGATGGCTATCAAGGCTTTGCTGGATAATTGGTGGGATGGTGGATAATGCCCTGACCAGGGATGATGCGGTGCAGAAGGGCACCATCCTGTTGCCGGACTAGACCTATACCCTGCCGTGGTATTGTGACCTGCGCAAATGATGCGTTTGCTGGGATGGTGATCGATTCTTCGAGCAAATCTCGGTTAGGTTAGGCTGCTGGGTTTATTTCAGGGCCTGAAGAACGAGAGCGCTGGCAACGGATGGGCCGTTGGGGAAATGCTTCCATATCTCATTCCTGGCTTTAATCAGCTTGCGTATGAGTTCATCTAGATCGCTGGCATTCTCATCAAGGATGTCTCAGTAGGGTTGCCGCCAGATCCGCGCCGGCCAACGATGCTCTGTCAAATACGACCAATTGGTCGCATTTGCCGAGTGTGGTCAATTTCTTACCAACCCGATGACGTTGACGAGGACGAGCTCGCCGAGGAACTGTTAGCCCTGTCGGTGACTGCCTTCAACAAGCGGGCCTCACGCTGTTCGGCCGATTTGGACCGCAGCCGGGTGATGGACGGGCTGGCGCCGACACCGATCTCGATCCGCAACCGGGCCCGATCTTCGGGGGTGGCCCCGAACTTCGCCACCCTGAGCCGTAGCTCCGCGGCCACGTTGCGGTTGCCGGCCCAGAATTCCCCGTGAAGGACAGCGGTGTCTGTCAGGAAACTCCAATCAACCCCAGTGAGGGTGCGGGCAAGCGCGCTGCAGCGCCAGGTATCCCACCAGTCGAGGGTTTCTTGCGGCCAGTCGTACTCCGCCGGCAGCTCAGGTCCATACTTCCGCCCATCAGCAACCACCACAATCGTGGGAGCGGAGACGTTGCGTCGACGCCGCTCTGCTGCGGGTTTCGGCGGAGGTCCGTGACCGGGCACTGACCCTGTACCTAGTCGACGAGCCGGCCGCCAGGCCCTGGCGTCGGATACGTGAAACGTGAAGGCGCCGGGCTAGATTGGCGGTCGTGGCCGCTGGTGTCGAGCTGCTCGGCTGCCAAAGCGCCGTTGGCGAAGGCCTCGTCGCCGTCCTGATCGAAATCCTTGCCGCTGGCGGCGTTGCTGTCACGGCCGGGCGAGTATGGATTGCTCATCGTCTTGCTCCTCTTGGTTGCGGTCTAACGCGTTTGGGGCCCCGGTGGGCGTCGCTCAGGAGCGAACTGGGCGGGACGCCCACCGGGCTTTTTGCTGCGTCCCAGGACCACCGAATTTCCGTTGGGGCGCAGCGGGTCTAGTCGATGCAGCGGACGTAGGCGGCGCCGTCGTACACCAGCGTCGCGGTCCTTTCGGCCGGCTTTCTGCGTTTGGCTGCCTCGGCGACCATTTTCTTCGCCGCCGCTAAATCTTTGACGTTGGCGCCAATGCGCTGTTCGCCGATAGGGCCCGAAAGTGCAAGCTCGACGCGGTCATTGGCGATTTCATGCAGCACCCATTCGGGCTCCGCGAGATCGACAATATCGCCCGCCCGGACGGAAAAGAGGCCCTCTACGACGTGCATGCCGTAGTAAGACCCGCAGATCGCCGTCTTCATTCTAACCCTCATGTTTTGTTCACCACTCCATTCGCCGCTGGTGCAGGTCGATAATTGCCTGCATGTGCTGGTGTTGAATCTCCCACGGGTGCAACATCTTCGGGCGGTCGATGCGCGTGAACAACTGCCGCAGTTCGTCTCGAGCGGCGAGGTCGACCACGTCGTCGAAAGGGACGTCTTTGTGCGCGGCCAAGCTGCGCAGGGCGACGCTAGTATCCGCGTACCCAGCGACCGCCGAGACGGGTGCCACATCGAGCAGTTGCCCGCTGATCAAGGTTCGGTGCGGGACACCGTCGCTGTAGGTCCAATCGTCTTGTGCGTCCGCGAATGTGAACGACGAGGTGGTGACGTCGCCGCGGGCGACCAACTCGAGGACGTCGTCGCGGCACTTCGGCACATCGGTCCGATATTCCAGGCCGGTGCGATCAACTGCCAGTTGACAAGTGCCGCCGCGGGTAGTGCCTAGCAAATATTCGTCGGAGTGGTTGAAACGACATAAAACGCCACTGCCCTGGTTGCCGGGCCAGCCGGCGGAGCGGGCTTCCTCGAAGAACCCCGGTGCGACTCGCTCGACGAACGTGCTGCCCATCGCGCGCGGAATCATTCGGGAGTCAGAGTTGAACTTCGCGGCATAGCCGCCGATAGTGCGGCCGCCGCCAGCGTGGAGGAGGGAGCGCAGTTCGACCGCGACCGGGATGCTGCGGCGCTCAAAGCTGTGGGTGACGGAGCGGCTAGTGGCCCCGGTCATTTCTCGCAGATGGTCGGGCACCGGTAGCCCGGCTTCGTGATAGAGCGTGATGAGTTGTCGTGCGACCGTGACGCGCTGGTCGCCGGAGATGCCTTCTACTTGGTTGATCCGGCCAGCCGCGGCCGCTAGCGCCTTTCGATTCAATCGGCCATCAGGGTCCCGGACCGGGAGCGAGAAGTTCTCTTTCGTAGTCTCGTCCCCGCCATGATCAATCAGGCAACTGCGCCGCCACTGCGCGAGTGTAAAGCGGTCGGAATCGCCGTCCCATGAACTGTTGTCGGCAGCCGACTGCGTGGAGGCGGCGGCGTTAGGATCGGCCATCGGCTTCCTTCCTTCTAGGCTCTTCGGTCGGCAGCGGCTCGCCGGGCGGCCGGGTGCGCCAAACCAAGGCGCGGAACTCGTCTTCGGGTAGTGCAGCGACCCAGTCCTCTACCGCTGCCTGCAAGTCAAGCATCGTCCCTCCTTTGCGCGTAGTCCACGACGGTGTCCCGCATGAAAAGCAGTCTGCCGCAGACCATCTGGCCGCCCAGTTCGCTGGCGCGGCGTTGCACTTGGCGTGGTGAGAGTTTCAAGATTTCGGCGGCTTCCCGGGCTCCGATGGCGTTGGCATGCCTCGATTGTTCCTCACGGCCACCGATTTCGCGTTCGTCATGACGCGGTCGCGACACCCGGACAGCGGTGTCGAGCTGGTTGAAATGGCGGCGCATCCAGGCAGGGATCGGTTGGCCGTTGCGCTGGCGGCTACGGATGACTTCGGAGGCGACATAGTAGGCCGCCCGAATTTCTGGGCCGCTAAGCCTCATGCTCGCCCCATATTTCGGTGGCGACATCGTCGAGCACTTCCACGCCTTTGCCGTTGAGCAAGTCGCTCCATAGACCTAACGCCGCGAGGAATACGGGCTCGCAGCCGCCGTGCTCGTCGGCCTCTTTGAGCGCGGCGTTGAATTGTTCGGCGCCGGTGTTGTGGAGTATTACCGCGGCGTTGTCGACGGGCAGGATGGGCGAACATAGGGAGTGGGCGAGGAGCAGTTGGGCGGCGAGGCGCCGGGTTGGGGAGGGATCCTCGTCGGCGATTTCAGCTAGGCCGCCGTCGGCCCAGAGCATGGCTTCAGCCCCGCATAACCGTGACGCCAGTGCGCGATACAGGCTCAGGGTGGCGTGGACTGTTGTGCCGCGCAGATCGGCGGGGCAGAGCACCTTCCGCATTTCGGCGGTCTGTCCGGCCAAGCTGGCCGTGATGAGGGTGATCGAGGCAGTGCGGGCTTGTTGGGGGAAGGGGGGGAAGGGGTCAGTCACGCGGGTTGGCCGCCTTCCTTGGTCGTGGATTAACCCGTCCGGCGATGACACCCGCCGGACGCCGCCTGGCCGGCAAGCTGTCGACCCAGTCCCGGCAGCGATCCAAGACGGGACAGGCGTTGCACAGCTCGACGGCGGCCTCGGTGATGACCGGGTCGTCGGCTTCGTCGAACATCTGCCAACGGCCTACGCAGAGTGCGCCAGGTAGATGCGGGGCGCCGCGCAACGTGTCGATCAGCCGCTCGAACAGGTCGGCGCTCATGGACGGAACCCGGCGTCGCGCATCAGCTGATCCACCGTGCGTGTGGAGAGCTTCCCGCTAACACACAAAGTGACGTGACGGCGGCCGTCGCGGGGCCGTATGGACGGGCTTAATACCCACGACCGCAATCGGCGCGGCTTTTGTCCGGTGACCGGCACGGTGCGGCACACGCTCCGGACGCGACCCGAGCTCGAAACTTCGTAGTAGCCGGCGAAGTCGGCGACGGGGCGCCACACCTCGTATGGAAACTCCAGCTTGTCCAGCATCTTGTTGTCCAGCATGTTGTTGTTGTCCACGTCGGTGTCGTCGCCACGGCGCCCGGCTCCTGCCCACGTCCGGGAGGGGGTCTTTATAAGACCCCCCCTCCCTGGGACACGTTGGGTAGCAGGGAGGGCCGGGTGTGTCCCAACGTGTCCCCGCGACGGTTGGGACACACCTTGACCTGCAACAACTTCCAAGTCAGCGTGTGAAAGCGTCTGGGCGCCGGCAGATGTGTCCCGGGACTTGGTTTTCGGTGAAACCGCTGGTCGGGCGTGTCCCCGCGACGGTTGGGACACGCTCATGGCGTCATCTCCGTTGTGTCCCCACTATTTTCGGGAGTTTGGGGACACGCAGCCTTGCGAGCCTTCACAGCCGCGGCCACGACATCATTGCGGACCTTATAGCCGCTGTCGCGGAGCGCAGTCCGCGCCTTGCGCGCCCCGATGTCGGGTGGTAGCTCGAGGCGTTTCATGGCATCGATGCAGTTGCGAATGCGCTGTTCCTCGTCGAGGGTCAGCAGTGCCGGTTTGGCCTCATGACGTAATCGCGGATTGATGTCCCGTAGCGACCCGGATCATGTCGGGGTGCGCATTGCCGCGCTGTCGCTCCAATTTCAGCGTGACGTAGGCTTCGCCGTTCGGGCCCGGCTGCTGCGAGAGCTGCCAGACCACGTCCACGTCGTCGTTTTTGGCCGATGATCCCCTCGCGCCGTCTCTGTTGCCGTGGCCGCGGTGATCCAAACGAATGACGGTGCGTCTGGCTGCCTTCAGAGGCAACAAGGTGTGCCGATAAAAGTTGCGATACGTGTCGGCCGAGTTTTCCTCCCCGGCGACCACGCGGGCGATGGTGTCAATGACGACTAGGTCAGCGCCACAGTGGTCGGCTACGTGGGCAAGATCCTGGCCGCCGTCGGCGCGGTCGAGCGGCGGCATTGTCGGGAATGACAGGTAATGCAGCTTGGCGAGATCCTCTGGGCCGTATCCCATCTCACCGAGCCGCTCCGTTAGATCGTCGCGTGAGTTTTCGTGGTCGACATACAGAACGTCAGCGGGATCTTGCGCAGGGTGTCCGAGCACTGGGCGCCCTGCAGCGAGCGCTGCAGCTATGTCCTGCATGAGTAACGACTTGCCCGCCTTCGCCGGTGACACCAGGGAATACAGCCCGCCGCGCACCAGGAAGTCCGGCACCAACCAGTCGACGTCCTCTGGCAGTCGCTCGAAGGCTCGCTTCCAGTCGAGTGTCGGATATCGAAGGTGCGCCGGGATCCCGATCCGGTCAGAAACTGGCGCAATTGCGCCAGTTTCTGGGGGCGTCCGTTGCGCCCATATGGTTCGGATTCAGGTTCTGGTGGCCCAGGATCGTCGTCTGGCCAAAGAGGCTCGATCGGTTGCCCGTCGCGGTCAAGCCAGGGCTGCTCTGGGTAGTCGGTGCCGTACTCGATCACGAGCTCACCCAGCCTGAGCGTGTAAGTGTTCCGAATTGTTCACCGCGTTGCACAGTTCGGAACACTTACGCCCGCACTGCGGGCATACGAGATCCGGCGCTGGTGTGACCTGGTACAGCTCGTACGCCTGCCCATTGAGCGTGTTCAGTCGAGCCAGACCCTTGGCGACGAGGCTGCGAGCCGCCCTGCGGATAGCGGAATCCTCGGATTCCCATGCCTTTTCGTGTGGCACGCCGCGCTTACTCGAATGACCGCCGGCCGTTGCCACCTTAGACGTGTAGATCCACGGCCCGTCGTCTTTAGAAAAGGGCTGGGGTTGCCGGTTCGGGTTGTGGTAGAGCTCGTGCAGTAGTAGCCGCTGCCAGCGGCCGGGTCCTCGACTCATCAGCCCGCCACCCGCTTTAGCCACGGCTTCTCGCCGTAGAACAGGTTGTGGCCCTGTATCTGCCGGCCGATGTTCCCCCAATCGGCTGCGGCCGAGATGGCACGGCTGGCTTCGCATTGGGCCTGTTGGCATGTCTCCAGGCGCAGCGCCCAGTGTTGGGCCGCATCAAGCAGGGCGGCCAGCTTGCGCGGGTCGTCATCGGGCAACGCGCACCAGGCTGGACTGCCGGCCATCGGGTAGGACCCGACCTGCTCGAGCACAGGCGAGACATGTTCGTGAACTGACCACCAGGACACCTGGGCGCTATCCATCGCTGCCCGCTAAGTCGTACTCGTCGGCCAGCTCCTCGAGCACCGACCACGCCTCTGGCGGTAGCCGTCTTGCGGCCAGCCGCAAACCGTCGCGAAAACCGGCGCCGAAGCCCTCCCGCCAGGCGCCCGCATACCAGCCGCACTGCCGCGGCCTGTTATATGCTGGTGGGGGTTGGTGGTCTTGGTGAGGACCCGACTTTCGGATGGGCCCGGCGCTGTGATGGGCGCCGGGTCTTTCCTTGCCAGGCGGCCCCTCGTCTGCGGTCACGCCGCATCACCACGGTCGCGGTTCATACCGAGGCCGCCTCTTGCTCGGCGATCCAACCCAGAACTAAACCCCGTTTCCATACCCGGCGCCGACCGAGTTTGAATGACGCCGGTCCTTCGCCGATAGAGGCCCAATACCGCCAGGTTGACGCCGGGGTTCCGGTCAGCTCCTCCAGGTCGGCGGAGTCGAGGTATTCGCTGTTCATCCGGTTCTCACTTCCTCTCTGATTCAGCGAGTCGCCGTTATGGCGATCTCCACGAATAGAGTGTCGGTCCTGGTGGTTGCGTTGGTCAAGCCGAATTGGTAAAGTCGCCGTTATGGCGAAGACAAAATGGACAGAAGACTGTTTCCGCAAGGCGTTGAGGGAGGAACGGAATCGCCGCGAGCTGACGCTGGAGGAGCTGGCCGACGTGCTCAAGGCCAACGGTCTCGACGTGCACTGGACCACACTCGGCAAGATCGAGAACGGGACCCGGTCGGTGCGGATCGACGAGGCCGCCCGCATCGCCGATGTGTTTGAAACCTCGGTAGACGCGATGCTAGGAAGGGCAGCGGCCGCCGACCCCGTAGACGCCGTAACCCGGGAACTGCAGCGGTTCGTCTACGCCGCGAACACGGCCCGGAACGAACTCTCCCCGATTCGGACCTCCCTCACCAAGGCGGCGTTCAATATGAGGATGGCCGCCAACTGGCAGCCTCAACAGGGTGCTTTCGACCTCGTGAACGCGTGCACAGAGGCAGTCGAGCTCCTCGGCCAAGTCGGCGAGAAGCTCGCCGAAGCGCTAACGGGGGCGGAGACCGATCTCCTCAAAGCGCTTGAGGCGGCGGAACGGGACCGCGGCGAATGAAGCGAAACCGTAGGGCCGGCGTCGAGGATCGCTGGACCAAGACGGTTCGGGATCCGGACGGCTCGGTCCGGACCGAGCCGTCCGCACGACACGGCATCGGCCGGCGGTGGCTGGCCCGCTACGTCGACGACCACGGCCGCGCCTACTCGCGTTCATTCGACCACAAGGGCGCGGCGGCGCGCTGGCTGGACGGGCAGACGACCGCGCTGGGCACTGGCACGCATGTGCCACCGCGCGACGCGCGGATGACCGTGTCGCAGTGGTGCGAGCAGTGGCTCCAGGGCTACCAGGTGCACCGGCCGACGACCGTCATCCAGGCGCGCATGCATATGGGGTACATCCTGGGGGCGTTCGGGGACCGGCCACTCACGGCGATACGCCCAAGCGAGGTCAAGACCTGGGTAGCGGGGCTGTCGGCGGACGGGCTGTCGGACAGTTACATCTACGCGATCCACTCCAGGCTGCGCCAGATCATGGGCGATGCGTGCCATGACGGGCTGCTCGGGCGCAACCCGTGCAGTCGGCGCACCGCTCCGCCGATGGGCAAGGCCAAGCTGTACGTGGCGAGCAGTGAGCAGGTCTGGGCGTTGCATGATGCGGTGCCTGAGCACCTGCGAGCCTCAATTCTGTTGGGGGCCTTCGCTGGTCTCCGGATCTCGGAGGTGTGCGCGCTCAAGGTGTCCGATGTCGACTTCACCCGCGGGATCGTGCACCCGAAACGGCAATGGCCGGACCGACCACTGAAGACCGCCGGGTCCGAGGCGCCCATCCCGATCCCGCGCGAGCTCACCCTACTGCTGTCCGCGTCGGTGGCCCGCTTCGGCGGGGAGCACATGATGCCACGCACCGAGGACAACCGGCGCGGCGACCCGCGGGTGTTGGGTCGGACCGTCCGCGAGGTCCGCCCCAGCATCGAGGGCCTGCCGGAGACGTTCAGCTTCCACGACCTCCGGCACTACCTGGCGTCGCTGCTGATCGCGTCCGGGGCCGATATTAAGACCGTGCAAGCGCGGCTACGGCATGCGTCCGCCAGCACCACGCTCAACGTCTATGGTCACCTCTGGCCGGATGCCGACGAGTCCACCCGCGCGGCGATTGCCGCGGTGATCACGGCCCGGCTCGCAGCTCCTGCGCACTGACTGCGCACCACGGACCCTAGACGTTAGCGTTTGCGCAGGCCAGCGAGTTAGCTGGCGCTTGTGGCGTAGTATAACCTGAACTAAACCCCTGACGTTTAGTTACGTCATGTTGCTACGGCACATAGAAAATGCGCAGGTCAGCCGTCTGAGTTTCGCTCAACTTCATCAAAGTCGATCTGATCCCGCAGCAGTGTCAGCCGTTGTAAGAGCTTGCGCGCGGTCCGCCTCCGATAATGATTCCGATGTGCGCGTCGAGCGCGGCAGCGTAGCGTTGCCCACTGTGGCCGGCGACACCATCAATGGAATCCGCCGCGTCGACCCGCGCGCCCGGCCTGCGGCGTGGAAGCGCGGGATGCAAAGGCTGGTGGCCACCAAGCCCGGTGCGGCGGTCCACCGCATGATCGCCGCACCGCTCGACGCGCCGATCATGAAGGCCACCGGGGGGCGCGTAAGTCTCGCGGTCGGCGTGCTCCCAGTGGTCGTTTTGACGTCGACCGGTGCACGCAGCGGTCAGCGGCGCGAGACTCCCGTGTCATATTTCACCGACGGTGACGACGTGATCCTTATGGCGTCGAACTACGGCGGCGCGCGGCACCCTAGCTGGTACCACAATCTGCTCGCCCATCCGGAATGCGAGCTGCACATCGGGCAGCGCGGCGGGTCGTTCGTGGCGCGTGCGGCTGAGGGCGCCGAGCGCGACCGGCTCTACGCACTCGCTGTCGACCTTTACTGGGGCTATGCCAAGTACGCGCAGCAGACCGACGGAATCCGGACGATCGGGGTATTGCGGCTGACGCCGCACTGACAGGAAGACTCATCACGTGTCAGCGGCCAGTGGCAGAGCCGCCTCCTGACAACCTCTGACGCTCGCACACGGGGGCTACATAACGCGTGGGCACCGATCCAGGTGGTAGCGCCATCCACTGATCATCGGTGTTGAGGACGAAGGTGTGCCGACTTCAGGGGCCATAGGTTCAGTGTGCAGCCAGCCCCGCCACCTGAGACCTTGGTGGCGGGCTGACTGGGAGAGGGCTCAAGGTTCGCGCTATTTGTGTTACTTGACGAAATTACGTGGTGCGCAATGGAACTCGTAGAATACTCTCAGCTGCGATAACCGGCCGGGGATTGGCCGACGAAAGGACCGTCGACATTGGTCATTGGATCCGCAACCCGGCGGGACTCTACGAGGCGTCGCTACCCAAACCGCTCTCATCAATGAATGCGGCAATCAGGGAGCGGTATTACGGCAACCGTTGGTAGTGACACGGACCGGTGATGTGCCGACCCGGTGTCGCCGAGGCCGATCCAGCAACAATTATCGCCTCCCCGACACCCGGCGCCCCAGACCTAGTCCATGGTGGTCCGGTACTTGACGGCACCTTCCGCTTCGACTTCGACGACGCACACCAGACAGTCGACGGAAGACCAACAGGCGGCAGCGGCGGCATCGATACAAGTTGGTTTGCTTTCCGTTCACAGTGCAGCACGGCCATGGATGACCGGGCTGAGCCCCCGCCGACGGTCTTAATTACCGGTGTCCAGGCCCACCCGGTCCCGGATGGTCACCAGGCCCAGGTCCCCATCCCTGACGGTTGGGTCCAGGTCCTCGCCAGTTATCGTGGCAGTTCCCCCCGTCCCAGTTGGAGCCCCACCCGGGGTCCCAGAAGTCGCCTGGGCACCAACTCGGGAAGGGCCCGGGCTGGGCTTGCGCGTCAGCTGCGGCGCCCAAACCAATCAAGCCTAATCCAGCGGCCGCAATGGCTGTTGCTGCCGCAAGGCATGTGAACTGCTTCATGTTTTACCTAGTCTCGGTCTAGATGTTTAGGAGGAGGATTGCCCGGGTCAGGTGCTGGAAGGCGTCATTTAGCTTGGCTCTCGTCCGGTTTGGCGTTGCCGCTGCCTGATCGGCGCGTCCCTACGGTGCGCGGCCCGCGTATTCCCGGTATCAGCGACATGGTTGTTACTCGCTCGGTCGCCGGTCACGTGGTCGACAGACCGACGGGCACGGGTTGAGTGAACGCGCAGTTGGTGGCCCTCCGAATTGCGGGCCAACGAGGGAATGAGCGACATGCGCATGCTGTCTCGACCTCAGCGAGTAGACATCGGAATGTGCGGCGCGAGCAAACGCTCATGAAGTTCAGCGGCGTACAGCCAAACTTGCTTCCGGGCCGTCTGAAGGACTCAGCAACGACAACGCTACACCAACACCTTAGTTACTCCTCTTTTCAGGGTCGTCCAACACGAGCCCTGCGGCTGCGCGTCTTTGCTGATCGCGTCCGGCGCGGACATCAAGACGGTGCAGGCGCGGTTGCGCCACCACCACGTTGAACACCTACGGACATCTGTGGCCGGACGCCGACGAGTCGACCCGCGCGGCGCTCGGCAAGGTGATCCGGCAGCGGACTGCTGCCGACCAGCTGCGGACTGAGAGCCCCTAGCGCTGGCGTTCGTTCTGGTCAGCGCGTTAGTTGGGGCCTGTAGCCAAGTACAACCTGAACTAAACCAACGGATGACGGCGAATTACTTTGTCCGGCAGGCAATTTCGTGCGGATACGGTTTTTGACGGCCCCTGGTGGCAGGATCTTCCGACATGGGTCCTTTTCTGCTGCGCGCCGCCTTGACCGGACTTGCGCTCTGGCTAGTCACCGTGTTCGTGGGCGGGATCAGCTTCGTCGGCGGCGACAACAAACTGGAGAGGGCGGGCATCATCTTCGTCGTTGCGGTGATCTTCGGTCTGGTCAACGCGTTCATCAAGCCGATCGTCCAGATCTTGTCGATCCCGCTCTACATCCTGACGCTTGGCCTGTTCCATGTCGTCATCAACGCGCTGATGTTGTGGATCACCGCGTGGATCACGAAACACACCACCAACTGGGGACTGCAGATCGATCACTTCTGGTGGACGGCGATCTGGGCCGCGATCGTGTTGTCGATCGTGAGCTGGGTGCTGTCGCTGGTGGTGCGTGACGTCGACCGGCGCGCTCGCGCCTGAAACGTCAGCGGGCCCGCCACCGCGGCGGTCGCTTTTCGGCGAAGGCGCGCGGCCCCTCTTTGGCGTCCTCGGTCGCGAAAACCCGGTCGCTGTGCCCAGTTTCGTTTTCGTATGCCGACTCGAGGTCGAGCGCTAGGCCTTCGACGGCTGACTGCTTCGTCGCGAAGACCGCGAGCGGCGCGTTGGCCGCAATCCGCTCGGCGTAGTCATACGCGGTGTCCATGAGCCGGTCCGCGGGGACCACCCGGTTGATCAGTCCCATCGCCAGGGCCCGCTCCGCGTCCACCATGTCGGCGGTCAGCAACAACTCCATCGCGAACGCGTAGGGCACCTGGCGCGGCAACCGCACGGTGCTCCCGCCGCCGGCAAACAGACCGCGCTTGGGCTCCATGACCGCGAAGCGCGCCTCGGGCACGGCCACTCGAATGTCGGTGCAGGTCAACATCTCGAAGCCGCCCGCGACGCAGGTGCCGTTCACCGCAGCGACGATCGGCTTGTACACCGGGAACCGATGCAGGACGGCGTGGATGGCGTCGAGCGCGTCCCAGCCGTCGGGTTTGGGGAGATCGCCGGTCAGCTCGGGGATGAATTTTTTGAGGTCGGCTCCGGTACAGAAGTCCCGCCCGACCCCGGTGATCACCGCGACCCAGGCGCTGGCGTCGTCGCGGAACGCCGCCCACGCGTCGGCCAAATCCCGGAAATGTTTCATATCAAGCGAGTTGCGTGTCTCGGGCCGGTTGATCGTGATGGTGGCGATGTGAGCGTGCAGCGCGTAGTCGATGCTCACCGCCGCACCGCATGACCGTTAGACGCCAGGCGCACCACGTCACGCGCGCAACCCCAAGACAGGGTCACGCCATTGCTGCTGTGCCCGTAGTTGTGGACGCAGCGCGCGCGGTCGAGCGGCTCGGCCTCCACGCGCACCGACGGACGGTGGGGCCGCAGCCCGGTGATCGTCTCAATCACTTCGGCCTCGCCGAGCCGCGGCTCGATCCGGCGGCAGCGTTGCAGGATGCGCTCGGTGACCTCGGGGTCGGGGGTGGTGTCCCAGCGGTCGGGGATGCTGATGCCGCCGCACACCACGCGCCGCGGGTGCGGGAAGTAGCAGGTCCATTCCGGGCCGTCGTTGATCTCCAGAAACAGTTGCTGCAGACCGGGATTCGTCAGGACAACATGTTGGCCGAACAGCGGCCGCACCGTGTCGTCGCCCGTCAGCTCTCGAGCGCCGAGGCCGGCGCAGTTGACCACTATCGGTGCGGCGTCGGCGGCCTCGGCCAGTGACCGCACCGGGTGCGCCTCGATGGTGCAGCCGGCCGCGGCCAGTCGCTTGGTCAGGTAGTCGAGGTACTGCGGCATGTCGATCATCGGCACGGTGGCGCGATACCCGGCGACGAAACCGTCGGGGACATCGGCCGGGTCGGCCGGCCGCAGGTCGGGGATCAGCGCGGTCGCGGACGCCATCGCCTCATGCAATTCGCCGACGACCAGCGCCGGTGCCATGCGCACCCCGGTGCTGGGGTCGTCGGCCAGTTCGCGAAACACCCGCAGCGAATGTTCGGTCCAAGCCAGCGTCTCGGTGGCACGTTCCGCCGGCCGTGGGGGCGCCCATATCGCGCCGGCCACCATCGAGGTCGTCTGCCGCGGCATCGCCGCCGCCCACACCCGCACCGGCCAGCCCGCTTCGGCCAGGCACACGGCCGACGTCAATCCGCTTACACCGGCACCAACCACGACAATCTGTTGCGCACTGGCCACAGCAGTAAGCCTGTCAGGTGTCGTCAGGGATGGGGCTGTCCATTCGGAGCGAGCAGCCCGTTGAGGATGCCGAGAGTGCCCTGTACTCCGGCCGGCGGATTGGTGGGTGGCGGAGTGGCGTCCGGGTTCAACTGCCAGGGCTGGCAGCCATCCGTCTTGAACGCTTTGTCGGTCGGGTCAATCTGCACCACCTGCGGCTTTTTGCTCAGGTTGTTGTCGATGAGCGCGCCATCGGGGTTGCTGGTCCGCTTCCAATAGCAGGTGCCATTGCCCACCGGTCCCGCCGAGGTGTACGTGCCGGGCGCAATGTCGGTCCCGACCGTGTAGAGGCCGTCCTTGTCGATGGTCGTCTTGGGCGCCGGCCCCGACGCGGGTGCGGCTGACGGCGCAGGTGACGCAGCGGCTGACGGCGCAGGTGGCGGCGTGGGGCCTGGATCGGCGCCGGCACTCCCGGACGCAACCCAGCCCGCAAGGACCAGCCCTGCGGCGGCAAATCGTGCCGCGACGGGTGCTGACGTAAACCTCATAAATCCCAAGCGTACCGGGACCAGCGGCCCGTTTCACATATCGCCTACTCCTGGAAGCAATAGCTCGTTCCGACCGCGGACTGGCTTACCCGGTCACCGTACGCGCCCGCGAGGGCATGGACAGCGCGCCAGCCCGTGCAGTGCCCGGCGACAATGTGGCGAATCTCGAACGGCGCCAAGCCTTGCACCGTCTCTCCGATAATCCGCTCCATCACGCCGCCGAGGTGCAAACCGCCCATCACAGCGTGTATCGGGATGTCCGGGAAGCGGCGGGCCACCTCCGTGCACACGTTGACAATGCCGGCGTGCGAGCAGGCGCTGAAAACGATCAGCCCCAGGCCGCGCACGTGGGCGACCAGCATGCGTTCGTCCATGAGCAGGGGATCGGGCTCCCAATCGCCCTCCCCATCGGCACTGCCGCGCTGCCGGCAAAGATGGTCCGACCGGCCGGTCTCGAACGAGCTCACCCGCGAGATTTCCCCGCTGTAGTAGAAGTGGTCGTCGAGTAGGCTCCGCTCCCGCTCGTCGTTGACGACCTGTGCGCCGCGGGCGCGCATCTCCTCAGGTGTGGGAACCAGCTCGGTCGGCATCACGTGCCCGTTCGACAGCCTCACGGCTCGCTCCCGAAACATCAGCGGGTTGACGTGAACGCTCATCGAGCCGCCCTGCGCGACGATCGCGTCGATCACGTCATTGAGCGCGCCCATGTGGTCCCAGTGGCCGTGGCTGATCGCGATCTCCTCGACGGCGTCCAGGCCGATGCCGAGGTTGGCGCAGTTACGCATGAACACCGCGCCCTCGGGACCGGTGTCGAACAACATTACGTGCTCGGTAGGCCCATGCTTGACACCCATGCTTGCATCGATTTGCTTGTGCGGCGTACTTTTTCGGCCCAAACGCACGGCACCCTGCGAGCCGGATCAGCTCGCAGGGTGCCTTTGACTACCGTCAGCTCAGATCGAACCGGTCCGCGTTCATCACCTTGTGCCACGCCGCGACGAAGTCGTGGACGAACTTCTCTTGCGCGTCATCGGCGCCGTAAACCTCGGCGAGAGCCCGCAATTCGGAGTTCGACCCGAAGACCAGGTCCACGCGGCTGCCGGTCCACTTGACCTTGCCGTCGGCGCCCTTGCCCTCGTAGGTACCGTCGTCGGCGGCCGACGGCGACCAGGAGATTCCCATGTCGAGCAGGTTGACGAAGAAGTCGTTCGTCAGCGACCCGGGGGACGAGGTCAAGACGCCCAGCTGCGACTGCTTGTGGTTCGCGCCGAGAACTCGCAAACCACCGATGAGAACAGTCATCTCGGGCGCACTGAGCGTGAGCAGGTTCGCCTTGTCGAGCAGCATGTACTCGGCCGGGAGCGGGTTGCCCTTGCCGAGGTAGTTGCGGAAGGCGTCCGCCTTAGGCTCGAGCACGGCGAAGGACTCGACATCGGTCTGGTCCTGCGACGCATCCCCGCGGCCGGGTGTGAAGGGCACCGTGACGTCGTGGCCGGCCGCCTTCGCCGCCTTCTCGATGGCGGCACACCCGCCGAGCACGACTAGATCGGCGAACGAGACCTTGGCTTTCCCGGAGGAGTTGAAGGACTCCTGGATCCCCTCCAGCGTGCGGACCACTTGGGCCAGCTCGTCGGGCTCGTTGACCTCCCAGCCGGCCTGCGGCTGCAGGCGGATGCGGCCACCGTTGGCGCCGCCGCGCTTGTCGCTGCCACGGAACGACGAGGCGGCCGCCCACGCGGTGGAAACCAGCTGCGAGACAGTCAAACCCGACGACAGGATCTCGCCTTTGAGCGCAGCGATGTCCTTAGCGCCGATGAGATCGTGCGTGACGGCAGGGATCGGGTCCTGCCACAGCAGCGTCTCCTTGGGAACCAGCGGTCCGAGGTAGCGGGAGACGGGCCCCATGTCGCGGTGGATGAGCTTGTACCAGGCCCTGGCGAACTCGTCGGCCAGCTCCTCGGGGTGCTCCAGCCAGCGGCGGGTGATCCGCTCGTAGATCGGGTCCACCCGCAGCGACAGGTCGGTCGTCAGCATCGTCGGCGCGCGACCCGGCCCGCCGAATGGGTCGGGAATGGTGCCCGCGCCGGCGCCGTCCTTGGGCGTCCACTGGTGGGCGCCGGCCGGACTCTTCGTCAGCTCCCACTCGTAGCCGTACAGGATCTCGAGGAAGCTGTTGTCCCACTTGGTCGGGGTGTTCGTCCAGACCACCTCGATGCCGCTGGTGATCGCGTCCTTGCCGACCCCGGTGCCGAAGGAGCTCTTCCAGCCCAGGCCCATCTGCTCCAGCGGCGCGGCCTCGGGCTCGGGGCCCACCAGGTCGGCGTCGCCGGCGCCGTGGGTCTTGCCGAAGGTGTGCCCTCCGACGATCAGCGCGGCCGTTTCGATGTCGTTCATCGCCATGCGGGCGAACGTCTCGCGGATGTCCACCGCCGCGGCCATCGGGTCCGGGTTGCCGTTGGGGCCTTCCGGGTTGACGTAGATCAGACCCATCTGCACCGCGGCCAGCGGGTTGTCCAGGTTGCGTTTGCCGCTGTAGCGCTCGTCGCCGAGCCAGGTGGTCTCCTTGCCCCAGTAGACCTCGTCGGGCTCCCACTCGTCGGCGCGGCCGAAGGCGAAGCCAAAGGTCTTGAAGCCCATGGATTCCAGCGCGCAGTTGCCGGCGAAGACGATCAGGTCCGCCCACGACAGCTTCTTGCCGTACTTCTTCTTGACCGGCCACAGCAGCCGGCGGGCCTTGTCCAGGCTGGCGTTGTCGGGCCAGCTGTTCAGCGGCGCGAAGCGCTGCATGCCGGCCCCGGCCCCGCCACGGCCGTCGTCGATGCGGTAGGTGCCCGCGGCGTGCCACGCCATCCGGATGAACAGCGGCCCGTAGTGGCCGTAGTCGGCCGGCCACCACGGCTGCGACGTCGTCATCACCTGCTCGAGGTCACGCTTGAGGACGTCGACGTCGACGGTCTGGACCTCGGCGGCGTAGTCGTAGCCCTCGCCCATGGGGTCGGCGACCGCAGGGTTTTGGTGCAGGATCTTCAGGTTGAGCTGGTTGGGCCACCAGTCGCGGTTCCCGCCGCCCTCGACGGGATACTTCATGACCGGGCAACCGCTCGGGGCGGCTTCGGTTTGGGCTTCTGCGATGGGCGGGTGTTCCTCTGGCACAGCATTCCTTCCGGGAGTGGGTTATCGGGCTGCGATCACGGTTGTGATCGGGATACATCTGATGGCGAGCAGTCGGCGCACAGGCCCCAGTAGATGACCTCGGCCTCGTCGAGTTGAAAGCCGTTATCGTCCGCCGCGGTCAGGCACGGCGCCTCACCCGCGGCACAGTCGACATCCGCAATCACACCGCAAGACCGGCACACGATGTGATGGTGGTTGTCGCCAACCCGCGACTCGTAGCGCGCGACGGAACCGGAGGGCTGAATCCGCCGCACCAGACCCACGTCGCTCAGCGCCCGCAGCACGTCGTACACGGTCTGCCGGGACACGTCCGACAGGCCGGCACGCACCGTTCCGAAGATCGTTTCGGTGTCAGCGTGCGGATTTTCGTCCACCGCCTCGAGCACGGCGATCCGTGGGCGGGTCACGCGTAGGTTGGCTCCGCGCAGCCGTTCCGCGAACTCCGCCACCGAGGACACTCAGACAATATGCTCCTCTTTTCTGGAATCAGTCAAGAGTTGCTTCCGCGTCCGGGGGCGGCGCGCCGCCGGGACCCGCCCGCACACCGAGCACGGGTTGGATGCATCGGCCGTTGTTGAATCCCGGCGCCCACGCCAGGGCCACCTTGCCCGCGGGGTCTGACATCTTCTGAGACGAGTGGGCGAGATGGTTACCCGAGCCGCCGGACTTTGCCCGCGTGGCCGAGCGCGTACTCGTAGGTCTTGAGGTTGTCGCGGGAAATCTTTGCGTGCACCGGACGCTCGAGGAAGAAACGCAACACCGGGTTGTAGGCGTGGTAGGTCTCGTGGAAGGTCAGCACGGTGGTCCCGTCCGACTGCTCCTCGAGTTGGTGATAGCCCTCGGCCCGCGACCACAGCGGCGCGCCCACGGCCACATACCGGGAGAGCTTGTTGATCTCCGCCTCGGTCACGGTCTCCCACGATCGCGCCCTGCCACCGGTCAGCAGGTACTTGGGCACCTCGAAGATGCACGTCCGGACCAGACCCTCACCGGCGTCGTTGCCCTCGTTCAGGATCTCCATGCTGCCGGTGGGCCACTTGAGGACCCGCGGCCGCGGTGCGTCCGGCGGCGCCGGCGGATGTAGCACCCGCCACACTTTCCTCGGCGGTGCATCGACGTGGAATCGCACGGTGTAGGACTGCATCAGCGTTCTCCATCAGCTGTTTTCCAAGTGTTCCAGAAAGTGATGGTCTCCGCGGGCGGCCGTTCGGCCGGGGAGAAGTCGGTGCCAATCGTGTAGGCGACGGGGAACAGCGCGGCCTGCGTGACCGTGTCCGGAATTCCGAGCACCTCGGCGACCTCGCGCTCCTTGGCCAGATGCATGGTCGTCCACACCGATCCCAGGCCACGCGACCGAAGGGCCAGCAGGAAGCTCCAGCCGGCCGGAATGATCGACGCCCAGGCCGTCGCGGCGATCAACAGATTCGTGCCGTCGAAGCGGCGCTCCAGGCAGGGGATGACATGCACCGGAACTCGAGCCAGCGTCTCGGTGAGGCTCATCGCGCTTTCGTACACGCGCCGGGTCTGCGCGTCGGATGCGTTATTCGCGGCGTACGCAAGGTATTCAGCACCGATGCTGCCGTAGATATCGGCGATCGCGGCACGCTTGTCGGGATCGGTGATGACCAACCAGCGCCAATCCTGCGCGTTGCTGCCGGTGGGCGCCTGCATCGCCAGTCGTATGCACTCCAGGATCACATCACGGCCGACCGGCCGGTTCAGGTCGAGGCGTTTGCGCACCGACCGCGTGGTGCTCAGCAGTTCGTCGACGGTCGCGATGTCCATGCGTTCCTTCCGGGTGCCGAGTCAGAGGTCGATCGCGCAGGATTGGTCGACGCCCAACACGGTCAGGGAACGCCCGAGGCCGAGGAATACCGCGACGCACAGCGTGAGATCCAGGATCTCCTCGTCGGAAAACGACGACCGCAGCCGTTCGAAGAACGCGTCGTCCATCGACGCGTGGTCGGTGGCGAAGCGCTCGGCGTACTCGATGGCAAGGCGCTGGCGCGGCGTGTAGCCCGGGTAGCTGGCGTACGCGGCGACGTTGTCGTAGAGCTCGGACGCAACGCCCGCATCCAGCACGGACTGTGCCCGGAAATCCGAGCACGCGACGCAGTCGTTGATCTGCGCGATGCGCATTCTGGCCAGCTCACGCTCGTCCGCCGGAAGGATGCTCTGCTGGTATGCGCCGCGGATCATCCGCTCGACCATCCCGCCGAGCTCGGGCCGTAGCGTCCAGATCATGGCGGCTTCGCCGCCGGGGCCATCCGGCACGCTGAGTCGGGCCATTGTCGAACTCCTGCCCGGTAAGGACGATACCGACTTGAGCAAACCAGATTCTCAGCTCGGCTGTCTACGTCGCGCTGTCGCCGTACCACCAGCAGGTCGGACCGGCCGAGTGGACCGAAGTGGCGCCGCCGGATTTCGTGGCTCCGGACGGCTCGCCTGCTACCGCGAGCTTCGGTAGCCGCCGTACCCACGGTTCTTCGGTTGTTCGCCCGCTTTCGTCGATCGTGCGGTGCGACACTGAGCTGATTCGATGTCGAGCATCCAGCAGCCGAAGGGGTCACGGTGTCGCGGATCTTTTTGAGCCATTCCAGTCGGGATAACCGAGAGGCGGTGGCGCTGAAGAACTGGTTGAGCGAGCAGCGTCCGGAGCTGGCGAACGAGATTTTCCTCGATATCGACCCGGGAACAGGGCTGCAGGTGGGGGCCCGCTGGAAGGGCCAGTTGTTTGAAAGCAATTCCCGCTGCGAGGCCGTCATCTGTTTGCTGTCCCGCAGTTGGGATGCCTCCCACGAGTGCAAGACCGAGTACCGCACCGCCGAGGGGTTGGGAAAGCAGATCCTGGTCGCGCGCCTAGAGGAGCTCGGTGACAGCGATATCACGTCCGAATGGCAGCGCAGTGATCTGTTCGCCGGGGGCGCCCAGACCGAGATCCCCGTGCCTGGCGGGCCGCCGGTGCGATTCAGTACCGCGGCGTTGTATGCGCTGCGCAAGGCGATCGAGGGCACGGGGGTCGGCCCGGACAACTTCGTTTGGCCGCCGCAGGACGACCCGAGGCGCGCGCCGTACCGCGGCTGGGAACCGTTTGAGTACATCGATGCCGGTGTGTTTTTCGGGCGGGACGAGGCCATCGTGCGCGGGATGGATGAGCTGCGCGCGATGCGGTTATCGGGGCTCAAGCCGCTGTTCGTGGTGCTGGGCCCATCCGGCAGCGGCAAGTCGTCATTCCTTCGAGCAGGACTGATCCCGCGGTTGCAGCGTGAGGACCGCCGATTCGTGGTGCTGGGCACGATGCGCCCCGAGCGCAACGCGTTGACCGGTGAGAGCGGGTTGGCCGTGGCCATCGACGGGGCGCGTCAGGCGCTCCAGCTGGGCGGTTCGCCGCTGGGTGACATCAAGAACGCCTGCCTGCACGACCCCGGCCGGGTGGCGTCGCTATTGGCCGAGATCCGCGAGGCGGCCGGGAAGCGGTTAGCCGACGCGGGTCAGGACGGTTCCGCGCCGACGCTGGTGTTGCCGCTGGATCAGGCCGAAGAATTGTTTTCCGCCGACGCCGGCGAACAGGCCGAGCAGTTCCTTTCGTTGCTCGCCGACCTGCTGCCGAAGGTCAACATCGCCGAGGCGGGGTTGATCGTTGCCGCGACCATCCGCACCGACCGCTACGAGATAATGCAGAAACATCCCGCGTTGGAGCGGATTGGCACGGTGCTGTTCAACGATCTCAAGCCGATGCCACCCACCCAATTCGAGAAAGTCATCAATGGTCCGGCCGCACGGGCCAGCGAGGGTGGCTCCGGGCTGACGCTGGCGCCGGATCTCGTCGGGCGGCTGATCGCCGACGCCGAACAAGGCGCGGACACGCTGCCGCTGCTGGCGCTGACACTGGCGCGGCTGTATGCCGACTACGGCAGCGCTGGCGCCATCACGCTGACCAACTACGAATCCATGGGTGGAATGCGTGATGTGGTCAACAACGAGATCGAGCAGATCCTCCCGCGCGACCCCCAGCAGCGCCAAACCGCGCTGGAACTCCTGCGTACGGCGTTCGTGCCGTGGTTGGCCTCGATACACGCCGACAGTGATCAACCGATGCGGCGGGTCGCGCGGGAAAGTGATCTGCCCGAGGCCAGCCGGCCATTGATCGACGCGCTGGTAGCCAAACGGCTGCTGGTCCGCGATGAACGCAGTGGGCACGTGGTCGTGGAGGTCGCGCTGGAAAGCCTGCTGCGGCAATGGGATGAACTGGCCGGATGGCTGCGTGAGGACCGCCAGAACCTCAAAACCGCAGATGACATCGAACGCAACACCACCGCCTGGGCAACCCACGACCGCGACCCTGCGTGGCTGTTGACCGGTACCCGGCTAGTCGACGCCGAAACCCTAGCCGCTGCACCGGGATTCGATCAGCGCCTCGCCGTTGCCCACCCCTACCTGGCCGCAGCGCGGGAGGCGGAAGACGAGCGTCTGCAGGCCGAAGAACAGCACCGCCAAGCCGAACTGCAGGCTGCCAGGGACCGCCAGCAAGCCGCGGAAGCCCTTGCCGCCAAAGAGAAAGCACACGCGGGCGCGCTGCGCAAACGGTCCCGCGTACTCATGGTCGTGTTGGCGGTAGCCGTGGTTGCCGCACTCGTCGCCGCCGTTGGTTTTGTCCAAGCCACCAGCGCTCGACACCAAGCACAACTTCGGTTCCGGCAGGCCACCGCCCTGCGGCTGGTCTCCGAATCGCAAGGCATGCTCGACGGCTTCTTACCCGGCGGTGACGGCCGCGCCCTAGACCAAGTCCTCGCCGCAGACAAACTGGGCCCCGGCCAAGCACAAGTTGACAGTGCGATGTTCAGCGCCGTGATCAATCGTTCCGACACCCACAAGATCGTCGACACAACATCACCTGTGATGAGTGCCGCAGTCAGTCCCGACGGGCATCGAATGGTCTCGGGGGAGGACAACAGCACCATCCGGATCTGGGACGCTGACACCGGCCAGCCGACCGGCGAACCCCTGACCGGAAGCAAAGGCTGGGTGATGAGTGTGACGTTCGGCCCCGACGGGCACCGGCTGGTCTCCAGCAGCCGCGATGACGAGAACCTGGTGATCTGGAATGTCGACACCGGCCAGCGGGCCGGTCAGATCAACACCAACCAATACCAACACGCCGGCGGGGTGGAGACCGCGGCGTTCAGTCCCGACGGGCATCGCCTCGCCACGAACGGCCCCATCAACGAGATTCAGATCTTGAACGTCGACACCGGCCAGCCGATCGGCCCCCTGCTGGTCGGGCACACGGTTGCCGTGGACAGTCTGGCGTTCAGCCCCGACGGGCACCGCCTCGTCTCCGGCTCAGGCGACAGCACGATCCGCATCTGGGATGCCGACACCGGCCAGCCGATCGGCGCACCCCTGATCGGGCACACCGGCGGGGTGAACAGCGTGGCGATCAGCCCCGACGGGCACCGCATCGTCTCGGGGGGAGGCGATGGGACAGTGCGGATCTGGAACGCTGACACCGGACAGCCCATCGGCGCACCCCTGATCGGGCACACCGCCGGGGTGAACAGCGTGGCGATCAGCCCCGACGGGCACCGCATCGTCTCCGGCGGCGACGACAAGACCTTGCGACTGTGGAACGCCGACGCCGGACAGCCCATCGGCGCACCCCTGATCGGGCACACCGACCGGGTAAGCAGTGTGGCATTCACCCCGAACGGGAAGCGCATGGTGTCCGGCAGCGTCGATCACACGATGCGGGTGTGGTACGCCGACACTGCGGTGTCTCTGATCGGGCACACCGATGATGTGCTGAGTGTGGCATTCAGCCCCGACGGGAAGCGGCTTGCCTCCGCCAGCGCCGACGACACTGTGCGGATCTGGAACGCCGACACCGGCCAGCCCATCGGCGCGCCTTTGACCGCGCACACCGCAGGACTGTTTAGTGCGGTGTTCAGCCCCGACGGGAAGCGCCTTGCCGCCGGCGGCGGCGACGGCACGGTGCGGATCTGGGACGTCGACACCGGCCAACAACTCGCCCAGCTGAGGGGCGACAGCGACCCGGTTCTGAGTGTGGCGTTCAGCTCCGACGGGCACCGCATCGTCTCCGGCAGCAACCGCACGGTGCGGATCTGGAACGCCGACACCGGCCAACAAATCGGCGCATCCCTGAGCGGGCGCAGTCCGGTGGCGTTCAGCTCCGACGGGCACCGCATCGCCTCCAACAACCAGTTGTGGAACGCCGACACCGGCCAAGCGATCGGCGCACCCCTGGCACCCGCGGCCCCGAACACTCCGTCGATGAACGATGTGGCGTTCAGCCCCGACGGTCACCGCCTGGCCTCGGCCGGTAGCGACAACACGGTCCGGCTGTGGAACGCCGACACCGGCCAACCGATCGGCGCACCCTTGACCGGACACACCAAAGCGGTGAACGGTGTGGCGTTCAGCCCCGACGGGCAGTACCTGGCCTCTGGCAGTGACGACAAGACCCTACGGCTGTGGAACGTGAACACGGGCCAACCGATCGGTACCCCGCTGACCGGGCACACCGACGCCGTGACCAGTGTGGCGTTCAGCCCTGACGCCCGGCGAATCGCCTCCGGCGGCAACGACAACACGCTGCGGATCTGGGCCGGCCCGGCAGCGTGGCCAGACACGTTGTGCGCCAAGCTCACCGCCAACATGGGCCACAAACAGTGGCGTGACTGGGTGTCACCCAACATCGACTACACAGCCACGTGCCCCGGGCTGGCTGTTCCCTCCGACTGAATCGGTGTGCCGGACGGATGATTCGCCGCCGCAGCGGAACCCGCTGTCACAGAACGATATCCGGCGGTCTCAACGGTTCGCTTGCCACCAGTTGTACAACGTGGGAGCGTCGCTCATGGTGGACGAGACGCCCAGTATCAGAGTGGCCTCGTTGGACCACACCAAATAGACGAGGTTTCTCCGGCTTGTGGCCAACGCGACCGACCCGTGATTGCCCCCACTACTCCACGGTTTTGGACCCGGCGACTTATCCGGGAACGGCTGCACGGTCAGTCTGCTGTGCACCCAGTCGCCGAACGCCGCGTCTAACGCGCTGCTATTGGGGTACAGATCGTAGAACATCGACCCAGGTCCGCCGTCTTTGTGGTTGGCCCCGCAGGTCAGTTCAGCCACCGCGGTGGCAGCGGCGCCGGCGGGTTTGCCGGGTTGGCAGTCGGCGGCGGTGTAACCCTTCGGCAAATGGCTCATCAGCGTGTCGGCCGGGGATGCCGGGGCGGCGGATGACGCCGTGGGCGTCGATGACGACGTCTGAGCGGTATTCCCGCCACCGGAACTGGAACAGCTCGTGGCCAGCAGGCCAATCGTCGCCAGGATGGCACCACCGCTGACAGCAAAGCGACGAGCAGCGCCTTGCTGGCCCCGCGCGCTGACCGTGAATGCCCACGATTCGACTCCCGGACCGCTGCTGAAACGGACCATGGTAACCCCCTACGGTTTACGGTCACGCGTCCTGCAGTTCCGCAACGCCGGCTTACATCCGGTCGGTGCCGATCCGACTATGCCACGCGGACAGCAACGGCGGCACAGTTTCCGTAGGCAGGCATGGACTTGCGGAACGGTCGGGGTTACCGTCCGTGGAGCGGCGCAGCGCCCGGCGTCGCGAGTGGAGGTCTCGGCGTGCTGTTCATGCACGAAGTACACACGGTGCGCGGCCGTGCTGAAGACGACTTCGAAGCCGCATTCCGCGACGGCTGGCTGCCCATGCTCGCGGCCGGCGACGAGGCCCGGTTGCTGTGGTACACGAACCAGGCGCACGGCAGCGGCCCCGCCTACACCGTCGTCACCGTGACCGGCGTTCGCGACGGCGCGGCGTGGGAGCGTCTGACCTTGCGCGTTCAGAAGGGCGACCTCCAGGAGTGGATGCGCAACCTCGATGAGCTCCGTCATGAGGTCGACGCGAAGCTGCTGGTGCCGCTCCCATGGTCACCGCTGCAGGAGGTGACGTTCGACGAGGTGCCCGTCGACGGGCGAGAGCACGACATGACCCTCTACATGGAAGACACCATGTGGCCCTACGAGGACAAGTTCGAGGAATACATCGCCCGGTGCGGAGAGGTGTACGCCACGAGCCTCGAACGGCCCTCCTCGATGCTGAACATGCACGCCGCGTTCCAGCCCGCCCTCGGCAGCCACGTGCGCCGCGAGGTGATCCTGATGCAGCGCATCACCCGGCCCGAGGCGCTGCTCGACCTGCTCCGCAGCCATATCCCCGCCGAATACCGCGCCCCGGGTACCTGGATGCATGACGCCCTGGACCTGCGCGACCAATGGACCAGCCGATTGCTGCGGACCGCCGAGTGGTCACCCCTGTTCTAACCGGTGCCACCCCGCCATGAACAGGGGCACGATCCTCGACGCTGCCGCGGCCGGTGATCCCGCCCGAATCGCGCTCATCATCGATGGCCGCTCCATCGGTTACGGCGAGCTGGCGGCGGTGGTACGGCACTGCGCCGCCGGACTGGTCGCCCACGGTGTGGTGCCCGGTCAGCGCGTCGCCGTCGTCGACGGCGGCAGCCTGCTGTCGATCGCGACCCTGCTCGGGGCGGCACGCCTCGGTGCCGCGGCCGCGCTGATGAACCCCGCGCTGACGCCGCCGGAGCTGCAAGGACTCCTCAAAAACGCCGGCTGCGCCGATGTGGCCGTCGCGGGGGAGCCGTACGTCGACCGGCTTCGCGAGGCGGGCGCACCCACGGTGCTGACGGTGCCCGACCTCGTGGGCGGTCCCGTTTCGTCATCGCCCACCGACGACCCCGTCGACTCCGACGTCGACGCCGACGACCGGGACTCCTTGATCCTGTTCACCAGCGGGACGACCGGACTACCCAAGGCCGTCGGCATCACCGGCCGGCAGCTCACCATGCGGATCAGGGGAATGGCGGCACCATTCCGGGCGAACGCCAGACCCTCGGTGGGGATGATGTGCGTTCCCTTCTTCCACGTCGGCGGCGCGCTGGGCACGCTGGGCAGTTTGTACTCGGGCAACACCTCGGTGGTGCAAAGGCGGTTCGACGCCGGCGAGTGGCTGCGACTGGTGTCGGAGCATCGGGTGAGCACCACCTTCATGGTGCCGACGATGCTGCAGCGGATCCTCGACCATCCCGACTTTCCCCGCACCGACCTGACGTCTCTGGTAGCCGTCGCCTATGGGGCCGCGGCCGCGCCGGTCAGCTTGGTGTGCAGGGCGATGGCCGCGCTGCCACATGTCGCGTTTGCCAACGTGTTTGGCCAGACCGAGACCCTCGGCGCGTACACGACGCTGCTGCCCGACGATCACCGCAACCCGGCCCGCGCGGGGTCCGTCGGCCGGCCGTTACCCGGTGTCGAGGTGCGCGTGGTGGACCCGCAGACGGGCGACGACGTCGAGCCCGGGACGGTCGGGGAGTTGTGGGTGAATACCACCCAGAACGTCACCGAAGGCTGGTTGCACACCGGTGATCTCGCCCGCCAAGACGTCGATGGCTATATCTTTCCGAGCGGCCGGCTCAGCGACACGATCAACCGCGGGGGAGAGAAGTTCGGGCCTATCGAGGTCGAGGAAGCGCTGCGCTCCCATCCCGCGGTGAGTGACGTCGCGGTCGCCGGGATCGCCGACGCCGACCTCGGCCAGCGGGTCGGGGCCGCCGTGGTGGCGTGCGCCCCGGTCACGGTCGAGGAGCTGCGATCGCACTGTCGCGAGTTGATCGCCTATTTCAAGCTGCCCGAGCGAGTGGCGATCGTCGACCACATTCCCTACAACGCGACCGGCAAAGTCAACCGCCGTCAACTCGCCGCCTTCATAGCGGATTTCGCCTAACACCAGCTAGGAGTCCAGTGCTGTTCCTTCACGAAACCCACCAGGTGGTGGGCGCGCGGCAGGACGAATTCGAGGCCGCCTACCGCGAGGGCTGGATGCCCACGCTGGCCGCCGATGACAGCGCTCGGCTGCTCTGGTACACCAACCATGCGCACGGCTCTGGGCTGGCCTACAACGTGGTCACCATCACGGGCATCACCGACGGCGCGGCGTGGGAAACCCTGGTACGACGGGCTCAACACGGGGACCTTCGGCCATGGATACAGGAACTGGACAACCTGCGCCACGAGGTGACCGGCAAGCTGCTGCTGCCGGTCGCGTGGTCACCGCTTCAGACGGTGGATCTGGCCACCGTACCCACCGATGCCGCGACCCACCCCTTGACCCTGTTCATGGAGGACACCGGCTGGCCCCATGCGCCGTTGGACGACTACATCCGCTCCTGGGACGAGATCTACTACCGACCGCTATCCCAAGCGCCGGCCCGGCTGCGGATCCTCGACATCCAGGCGTGCTTCCAGGTCGCGTACGGGAGCTATAAACGACGAGAAGCGATGCTGTGGCAGAAGATTGACGACTCCAACAACTACGCGGCGCTCGTCCACCTGCTGACCAAGGAGATCCCCGCCGAGCACCGAGCGCCGGGCAGCTACATGTTCGAAGCCCTGAAGTATCGCGATCAGTGGGAGAGCCGGCTGCTGCGGACGTCGGCCTGGTCACCCCTGTATTGAACGCCGCTCACACGCGGTTGCGAAGCGGTGCGGCTCATTTCAGTTCTCCGGTGAGACACTGCGCCCGGCCGTAGCCGAAAGACCAGTCCTCATCGGCATTTTCGGTGATCGACGCGATCAGGTCGGCCGGGTCGATCCCACACCGGTCGGCGAGATTGGACGCCAGGCGCAGGCCACCCGCCCGTGGAATGCGCGCTGTTATCGGTCGCGGCCCAATCAGGCTAACGACGCCAAACCGGAGCGAACCAAATCCAGGCTCGTGCCCACCAGTCCACCGAGGTCGCCGACACACCCATTGCGCCCCCAATGCTCCACTGCCACAACAAGGGCCGCCGCGAGCGCGGAGCCGGCGACCTCGGCATCAAGATCGATGTTCGCCACGTCCGGGTTGCGGTTCCTGACGAACTCGGTCAGCACCTGAGCGAACGACGACTGCACCACCCGCAGATGGGTCTCGATACGTTCGGCGCTGATCAACTCCGCACGGGCCGTCGCGGCCTGGCGGACCACTTCGAGGTCGTGCGGGAACGCGGCGACGCTGGCCAGCACCGCATCGAACAGCGGCTCGGAGGCCGGACGCTGCGCAAGCGCCTCGGCCAGCCATTCCAGGTGTGTGTCGTAATCCTGGAATAGCACCGCCTCCTTGGTCGGGAAATGCCGGAAGAAGGTGCGTTCGGTGACGCCGGCCTCCCGGGCCAGCTCCGTTACGGTCACGTTCGAAAATCCCTTGTGGGCAAAGCTTTTCAACGCGGCATCGCGAAGCGCCTCATGCGTCGATCGTCGGCGTAGCGCATGTCGGTTCGTCGTCGGCACGGTCATGTCACACCGATCGTATCCCAGCCGCCCCGGAACTTGTCAGAACTGACATCTTCCAATTATGTCAGGACTGACATATTCTTGTCACGCGCCGATCCGAGGGAGGCAGTGTTGATGAGCGAGACGGACTATGACGCGATCGTGGTGGGCGCCGGACACAACGGGCTGGCCGCCGCCGCGATTCTGCAACGCGCGGGGCTGCGCACCGTGTGCCTGGAAGCCAACACCTACGCGGGCGGGATGGCGGCAACGGTCGAATTGATCGACGGCTTCCGCTACGAGATCGCGGGTTCGGTGCAGTTCCCCACCGCAAGCCAAATCACCAAGGATCTGGGGCTCGACACGCTGCCCACGCTGGAGCCGGAGGTGATGTCGACCAATATCGGCGAATCCGGCGAAGAGCCGATGGTCTTCTACCGCGATCCCATTCAGCTGATGACGCACCTCGGCGAGAAGCACGGGATGGGGGCCGTCACCGGCATGGCCGAACTGATCGGCTGGAGTCAGGGGCCCGCACGGGCGTTGGGGCGCTTCGCTGTTCGCACACCTCCCAAGACCCTCGACGAGATGTATGCCTGCGCGACCACCGATGCCGAACGCCGGGCGATTCACGAAATGCTGTTCGGGTCGGCGATGGATGTGATCGATCGCTACCTGCCCGACAAGGAAAAGCATGCCGTCATGCGCGGAATGCTCGCGTTTCTTGCCGTCAACTCCACCTACCGCGGACCCTATACCCCGGGCAGCGCAACCTGTTTGGCGTTCGCACTGGCGGTGCCAGACGACAGCACCGCGATGATGACCAAGCTCAAGGGAGGCATCGGCGCACTCACCGAACACCTGCGCGAGCTCTTCGTCTCGCACGGCGGAGAGATGAGATTCCGAACGAAGGCCGAGCAGATTTTGGTCGACCATGCTGCGGTCACCGGTGTGCGGCTGCGGGATGGATCGACGATCACCGCGCCGATCGTGGTGTCCAACCTGTCGCCGGATGTCACGCTCACGGAGCTCATGGCACCCGAACACGTTCCCTCCGAACTCATCTCGCGGGTTTCCGGCCGCGACCACCGCGCGTCGTTCGTGCAGATCCACTTCGCCCTGGACGGGTTGCCCGAATTCGCCCCGCCGTATGAATTCCTGAACGAGGAGGGCATGCAACAGTCGGTCGGCATCTTCGGTTCACCGGAAGCCCAACAGCTGCATTGGGAAAATTGCCGGCGCGGCATCGTTCCGGACACTCCGTCGATGGGAATGCAAATCCCGTCGGTGCACGACCCGAGCATGGCGCCGCCCGGCAAGCACGCCGCGAGTGCTTTCGCCTACGCGTTTCCCGTCGAAGTCGACCGCGAACAGCATGGTCACCTCAAAAATGAAATGGCGCAACGGGTTATCGATAAGATCACCAGCTTCGCCCCGAACTTCAAAGACATTATGATCCGCCACATCACGTTCGCGCCCTATCACATGAACACCATGTTCGGCGCACCCGCCGGCGACTTCTGCCATGGGCTGCTACACCCGGACCTGATGGGCCCCAACCGCCCTGGGCCCAAAGGCTTCCTCGATTTTCCGATTCCGATCGAGGGCCTCTACCTCGGCGGCGCGGGATGCCATGGCGGCCCGGGTATCACGTTCACGCCCGGTTATAACGCCGCGTACCAAGCGTTAGACGACGCGTCGTAGGCGCCGCGTCAATTCCCGAATGTTCCGATCAGCTGCGCCTGGGCGGTGGCAGCGCCTGCTATTGTCTGCGCCGCCTGCACGCCGGCCAGTCCGTCGGGCAGCTGGTAGGTCTTGGGCAGCTGATAGAGGGTAAACCGGTATTTGTGGGTGGAGAACGCGGGCGGACAGGGCCCGCTGTAGGCGGGCTGGCCGGCCGAGTTGGGCAGGACGGTTCCTCCGTCCGGAGTTTGACCATCGCCGGTGCTACCGGAACCGATCGGAATTCCGGTCACGATCCAATGGACATACGTTCCACCGGGAGCGTCCGGGTCGTCGACAACGAGCGCAGCCACCAATCGCGTCGACCACGTCAACGGCGGCGCGATGTTGGCCCCCTGGCACGTGTACTGCATCGGTATCCGCCCACCATTGCCGAATGCGGGACTCGTGATCGCCAACGACCCACCCGGCGCTGCGGGGACACTCCGATCGACGGTGGTCACGGTCGGCGTTCGCGGTGCCGTCGTTCGATTGTCGCCCTGGCCGCCACAGCCGGCCACGGTAACTAAGAGTGCCAGCCCGGCGGTGACCGTTGTGCGCTGCAGCGTGCTCGCCCGTCTCGATTTCATAGGAGACAGTCTCGCTCGCTTACTACGCGTCGGGAAGCACCGGTTTTCGCATCCGCGGACTCCGCGTTAAACCCATGGTGGGTTTAGGGCTGGGACGGCGGCGTCATCCGACGGGAGGTCAGGTCCTGGATCCGCACACACTGGTCGGTGCCGTCGAGCCAGAATAGGAATCGCGAGGGCAGTGGAAATTGACGGGCGGCGATCCTCGTGGGGACGAGGGCCGGGTTTCCCGCCGGGACGCTGCGTCCCTGCCAGTGTAGTTGGCCCGATCCGGCTCGCAGGTTGACGTACCAGCTGGTTCGCGGCCCGTAGGTGAGCGGCACGATGAAGCCACCGGGCTCCTCCACCACACGGACGGGTGTGGTGTAGCGCCGGCCCGAGCGCCGACCAGTGTGTTCGATTACCGCGAATATGCTGCCTTTTCGGCCCGCACGGCCCAGGCTGGTCACCATCTTGTTGGCGAACCGTTTGTTGCGTTGCCGCTTGGCGTCGATCACTGCCTGGTCGCTGCGACGCATACCGGCTGCGATGCGGACGCGCCGCACAACCGCCGCGACGAGCACCGCGGCCATCACGATCCAGACGGCGCGATGCAGGCTCAACGTGTTGGTTGGAGTTGACATCGTGGGTCTTATGCTACGGCGCTGGGCCAATTGGCTATTTGCCACGCTTCCTGACTTCGAGCACCCGCTTGCGCAAGCCCTGCGTCGCCGTGTCCATCAAACCTTTGGCCCCCCTCTTGATCAGAAATCCCGGAAGCGGCAAGAGTAGATCCAGGGTGAGCTGGAAGCGGACCCGGGTGAAATCACCTTCGGGGGTCAACGTGTAGCGGCCCTCCTGTGCGCGTTGTTGTTTGGCGCTAACCAGCGTCCAGCTCACGCCGTCGTCATTGACCGAGTAGGCCAGCACCTGCTCATCGCTGACGCCCACGATTTTGACTACCTGCCGAGACTTGCTAGGTCGACCCTGGTCGTCGCGCTCGAGGACCTCGACCTTTTGATGCACCGAGGACCATGCCGTCACTGATTCGAGGTCGAACAAGACGTCCAAAATCTCTCCGGGCGTTGCCTCGATGAGAACTTCGCGGGACTCGGTGACAGCCATAAGACCCAACGTAGTCAGCGGCTTGGCTCAAAGGCAGCCCTCAGATCACGGCACAAGTACGACCTTGCCGACGTTTTCCCGTGCCGCCAGAATCCGATGTGCCTCTGGCGCTTCGGCAAAGGGCACAGCCGCGTGCACGACGGGGGAGATGGTGCCGTCGTCGAGCCCCTTGGTCAGCGGAGCGATCCAGGGCTCGAGGGTGCCGCGATCGTCCCACAGCCGCAACATGTTCAGGCCGATCACGGTTTTTGATTCCTCGAGCTGGGTGAGTAGGTTAAAACCGCGCAGCATCGACAATGCGTGCGGAGCCGCCCTGCGCAGCGAGCGCTTCTCACCTTGCTGCATGGCCGAAAACCCATAGGCGACAAGCCTTCCGCCCGGACGCAGCAAGGCGTAGGAGCGCCGCAGCGATGTTCCGCCGAGTGCGTCGAGCACCAGATCATAGGGGCCGAGGCCCTTCCACCATCCGTCGCGGCGGTAGTCGATTGCGCGATCCACCCCCAACTCGGCCAGCTTCGTGTGCTTTGCGGGCGACGCGGTGCCGTGCACCTCGGCCCCTGCGGCCTTCGCCAGCTGGATGGCCGCGATGCCGACACCTCCGGCGGCCGCGTGCACCAGCACCCGCTCGCCGGCGCACAGCGACCCGTAGCCCAGCAACGCCGCCCATGCGGTCGCGTAGTTGACGGGGACCGCGGCGCCCTGTTCGAAGCTCAGCGCGTCCGGGAGCACCACCGCATCGCTCGCCGCAACGTTGACGATCTCGGCGTAGCCACCGAATCGGGTGCCGGCCAAGACCCGCTCGCCGGCGCGGATGAGATCCACGCCGTCGCCCACGGCTTCGACCGTCCCGGCGACTTCGTAGCCAACCACCGCCGGGGGTTTCGGCGCGGCCGGATACATGCCGACCCGCGCGAGGTGGTCGGCGAAGTTGACCCCCGCGGCGCGCACGGCGATCCGCACCTGGCCCGGGCCCGGCGGCGGCGGATCGGGACGCTGCTGCACCTGCAGGACCGACGGGTCCCCATGTTTGGCGATGACGACTGCGCGCATCGTGATCCTTCCTCCTCGAAGATCGCGGGGCCGCCGCGAGCGAGATTACCCCGCGGCAACGCACCGGGGGACTCGGTTCATTCCTGCACTACCGAGCCCGCCTCGGCAAGGCGCGGGAGAACGACATCGCGCCACCCCGGGCCCATACGGTTGAAGGCGTCGGCCATGCGTTTGTCGTCGAGGTCGAAACCGCTGTGCTCCACGAATACTCGAGTGCCCTGGCCTTCTTCCTCGAGGCGCCAAGTCAGGGTCCAGGCCGGGGTGAAGCTGTAGACAAAGCGGTGCGGTGGATCCACCTCGAGCACCTTGCACGGTTGCTTGCCATAGCCGGGCATCTCCAGGGTGAACTGGTGGCCGACCACCGCGGCGACCTGCCCCTCGGCCCACCAGCGTCGCATCAGCTCGGGCTCGGTCAGCAATCGCCACACCTTTTCCGGCGGCGCCGCGACGAATTGGTCCACTCGGATCGTCGCGCGCGTTGACGTCTCGGTCATTCCAGCTCCTCTGCTGTCTCGGCGAGCACGGCCAGCCGCGCCCGCCAGAACTTCTCGAACGGATGTAGCCACTGACCCAGCTCCGCTAGTGGCTCCGCCGTCAGGCGGTAGATGCGCCGGCGGCCGCGCGGCTCGTCGGCCACCAACCCGGCGTCACGCAGCACCTTGAGGTGCTCGGCGACCGCAGGCCGACTGAGTTCGAATCGATTGCTGAGCTCGCCCGCCGAAAGTGGTTGCCGGGTGAGGATCTCCAGCAGTTCCCGGCGAACCGGGTTCGCCAGGGCGAGAAAGACGCGGTCCGTGCCGGCCACGACCAGCAATATATGTCGGGCATTTCCGACGTGTCAACTATTTCCGACATATGGGCAATCGCGTGGCCGGGGTCGCCCGATGCGGCTACCTTCCTCCTTGTGCATTTCGTCTGGGAGCAGTTGACCGGCACCGTGCATCGCTGCCGGCTACCGTTCTGCGACGTCACGATCGGGTTGGTGTGGGGGCGTTCCGGGGCGCTGCTCATCGACACCGGTACCACGCTCGTCGAAGCGGCGGCGATCGACGCCGACGTTCGGCAGCTTGCCGGACGCCTGATCACCCATATTGTGTTGACGCACAAGCACTTCGACCATGTCCTTGGTTCCTCGATGTTCGGCGACGCCGAGATCTACTGCGCGCCCGAGGTTGTCGAGTATCTGTCGTCGGCCACCGCCCAGCTTCGCGACGACGCGCTGGACTACGGGGCGGACGCGGCAGAGGTCGACCGCGCGATCGCGGCCCTGCGGCCGCCGCAGCACGGAATTTACGACGCCGTCATCGACTTGGGCGACCGCACCGTAACCATCGCCCACGTGGGTCGTGGCCACACCACTTCGGATTTGGTCGTGCTGGTACCGGGGACCGACGATGACGCCGGCCGGGTCGTGGTGTTCACCGGTGATCTTGTCGAGGAGTCCGCCGATCCGGCGATCGATGCCGATTCCGACGTGACGGCCTGGCCGGCAACGCTCGATCGGGTGCTCGCGCTCGGGGGGCCCGAAGCCGTCTATGTCCCGGGTCACGGAAGGGTCGTCGACGCCGAGTTCATCTATCGGCAGCGGGATTGGTTGACGGAGCGTGCTCGCTTCGAGCCGCGCTAAGCGCCGGCCCCTGTGCACTCGGCGATGAGCGCCTCCGGATGGCGTCCCGCGCCGAAACCTCGACGGTACCCCGGGGCCCCTGGGACTCGTCGGCCCGGCCGCTCGCGCCCGTCATACCACGGGAAGCTCCCGCGACGGCTCCATGGCGTACGCGCGTGCGCTATGGCGCTCGGAGTACGGCGTCTCACAACAGTTTTGGCCCCGCCCTGCAATCGCTTCGTCGACCCGTGATCGAACCGCCGGATCCGGGGATAGACTCACGTTCAGCGGAATCGCGCTGGAAGAGGAGCGTAAGGCCATGGCCATCATCGACGCGGACACCGAAGTCTCCGCACCGTTCGAACAAGACGTCGCAGCCACGCAGCGATACTTCGACGACCCGCGCTTTGCCGGGATTATTCGCCTCTACACCGCGCGCCAGGTAGTGGAGCAACGCGGCACCATCCCGACCGACTACACGGTCGCACGTGAGGCGGCGACGGCTTTCTACCCTCGCCTGCGCGAGCTTTTCGCGCAGAAGAAGAGCATCACCACCTTCGGGCCGTACTCGCCCGGACAGGCGGTGAGCATGAAGCGGATGGGCATCGAGGGCATCTACCTCGGCGGTTGGGCAACCTCCGCCAAGGGCTCGACCACCGAAGACCCCGGGCCGGACCTGGCCAGCTACCCGTTGAGCCAGGTTCCCGACGATGCCGCGGTGCTGGTGCGTGCCCTGCTCACCGCCGACCGCAATCAGCAATACCAGCGGCTGCAGATGAGCGAGCAGCAGCGCGCCACGGCGCGGCAATACGACTACCGGCCCTTCATCATCGCCGACGCCGACACGGGCCACGGCGGTGACCCGCACGTGCGCAACCTCATCCGCCGTTTCGTCGAGGTCGGCGTCCCGGGATACCACATCGAGGATCAGCGCCCCGGCACCAAGAAGTGTGGCCACCAGGGCGGCAAGGTGCTGGTGCCCTCGGACGAACAGATCAAGCGCCTCAATGCCGCGCGCTTCCAGCTCGACGTCATGCGGGTGCCCGGCATCATCGTCGCGCGCACCGATGCCGAGGCGGCCAACCTGATCGACAGCCGCTCGGACGAGCGCGATCAGGCCTTCCTGCTCGGCGCCACCAACCTGGACATTCCTTCCTACAAGGGATGTTTCCTGGCGCTGATGCGGCGCTTCTACGAGCTGGGTGTCAAGGAGCTGAACGGCCACCTGCTCTACGCGCTTGCCGACGGCGAGTACGCCATCGCCAACGCGTGGCTCGAGCGCCAAGGGATCTTGGGCCTGGTCTCCGACGCAGTCAACTCCTGGCGGGACAACGGCCAGGAGTCCATCGACGATCTCTTCGACCAGGTCGAGTCCCGGTTCGTCGCCGCCTGGGAGGACGACGCCGGGATCATGACCTACGGCGAGGCCGTGGCGGAGGTGCTCGCATTCGGCGAGAGCGAAGACGAACTGGCGAGCATGAGCCCCGACGAATGGCGGCAGTTCGCCGCCCGGACGTCGCACTACGCGGCCCGGGAAAAGGCGAAGGAGCTGGGCGTGAACCCGCCGTGGGACCCCGAGCTGGCGAGAAGCCCAGAAGGCTACTACCAGGTCCGTGGCGGCATCCCGTACGCGATCGCCAAGTCGCTGGCGGCGGCGCCATTCGCCGACATCCTCTGGATGGAGACAAAGACCGCGGATCTTGCCGAAGCCAGGGAGTTCGCCGAGGCGATCCACGCCGAGTTCCCGGATCAGATGCTGGCGTACAACCTCTCGCCGTCGTTCAACTGGGACACCACCGGCATGACCGATGAGGAGATGAAGGCATTCCCCGAGGAGCTCGGCAAGATGGGCTTCGTCTTCAACTTCATCACCTACGGCGGACACCAAATCGACGGCGTCGCCGCCGAGGAATTCGCCACCTCGCTGCAGCAGGACGGCATGCTGGCGCTGGCGCGGTTGCAGCGCAAGATGCGCCTCGTCGAGTCGCCCTACCGCACGCCGCAGACGCTGGTCGGCGGCCCGCGCAGCGACGCCGCGCTGACCGCCTCGTCGGGCCGCACCGCAACGACCAAGGCCATGGGCAAGGGCTCGACTCAGCACCAGCACCTCGTGCAGACCGAGGTGCCGAAGAAGCTGCTGGAGGAGTGGCTGGCGCTGTGGAGCGAGCACTACCAGCTGGGCGAGAAGCTGCGCGTGAAACTGCGGCCACGCCGCGCCGGCTCGGATGTGCTGGAACTCGGAATCGTCGGCGACGATTCCGAGCAGCTGGCCAACGTCATCGTCGATCCCATCAAGGATCGGCACGGCCGCAGCATCCTTCAGGTGCGCGACCAGAACACCTTCGCGGAGAAGCTGCGGCAGAAGCGACTGATGACCTTGATCCACCTCTGGCTGGTGCACCGCTTCAAGGCCGACGCGGTGATTTACGTGACGCCGACCGAGGACAACCTGTACCAGACCTCGAAGATGCAATCCCACGGCATCTTCAGCGAGGTCTATCAGGAGGTGGGCGAGATCATCGTCGCCGAGGTGAACCGCCCGCGCATCGCCGAGCTGCTCAAGCCCGACCGGGTAGCGCTGCGGAAGTTGATCACCAAGGAAGGGTAAAGCGCCGCTCAGGGCAGCAGCACCGGCCGATTCCTTCAACGACCGCATCGCCGTCGGCGCGAGGTCGTCGAACAGTCGCCCGACTCGTGGCACGTCCAATGACTGTCGGCTGAGTCCGTTAAATCCTGCTTAGCACAAGCGGCAGGTGGTTCCCCGAGCGCGCACCTTGCCGCAGTGCGGCCACGTGAAATCGCCTTGATTCATCGGGCTACGTGAGGGCCAGGGCGCGGTCAACGGCTGCCGCCTTGCCCTCGACCACGACCCCTCAACGTCGCTTCACGAGTGTCTCGCACGGCACGCCGATGGCGGTGCTTGTTGACGCACAACGCCGACCTGGTGTGACGTGTGGAATTTCATTTCGGACATCGTGAACCCGGCCACAACTGCGAATATTTCTCAAACTATCCTTTATTGCAACAGTTGCATAGGTGTATATTTTACTCATCGGCAACAAACAAACTCAGATGAAAGGAAAGTCCGATGATTGGAACCAAGAAGACAATCGCGATGTTCGGCGGAGCGGCCGCGCTTGCTGTTGCCGTCGGATTCGGCGGTATTGGTGTTAGCTCGCAGGACACCACGCCCGCAACGGCGGCCCACCCCGCGGCCAGCGTCGCACCTGCCAAAGGAGCCACCCCCGGCGTTGACGTTGCCACGCTCACCACGTGCATTAGCGGCCTTGACAGTGCCTACAACACCGGCATCCCGTTCGGCAACCACTCGAAGGAGAGTGCCTACAACACCGGCATCCCGTTCGGCAACCACTCGAAGGAGAGCAACAGCTCGACTGCTCAAGATAGCCAAACACCGACCACTGCATCCAGCGCGCCGCAGGACGGGTCAGCGCCCGTAGCGTGTTAGACCCAAGGGCTTCGCAGAATACGACCCAACGTCAGCTGCTTTCTTAGGTGCGCCCTGGCATGCCAGGGCGCACCTAAGAATCCAGCACAATTCGTCGACTTCGAGCCCGGCGGCCAGATCGGCCACCGGGCTTCCTCAGTTTTCGAGCTCTCTTTTCGAGTCCCGTCATCGGGCGTTTGCGTCTGCCCGCAACGGGGTAGGGACCGCAAGGTGCTGGATGCGAGTGGGGATTGATGAGATCTGGAGCTAGGGATGCGGTCGCGGTTTTCGGTGGCGCAGCCCTGCTTGTGTTAAGTGGTCGGATGTGGTGGCGGCGGTAATAAGGGCCCGAGCAGCAGCACCACGCCAACAACCACCACCAGTACTTCGAGCGTGACGCCGGGGCCGGCCATGACACCGGGTGGTCCGACGGGCGGCGGCGGACCCGACGGTGGCGGCGGCACCGTCCCGGGTGGTCCGACGGGCGGAGGTGGACACCGGTGGCGGCGGCAGCATCCCGGGCGGCGGCGGCGGTCCCGGCGGCGGGGGCGGTTGCGTCGGCAACGTCTGCGGCGGCTCCCCCTGATCCCACGGGTTTGATCGCGCGGTAAAGCGCTGTAGGACTTGCTCGCTAGCCGATGGGGCCATGCCGACCTGAGCTGGCCGCATCGGCTGAGCAGGAAATGCGATCGACACCCCGGCGTCTTGTCACGCGGCCTAGGGCGCAGGGCCACCTTCGGGTTATGGTTCGGGCAACTCGACCCAAAGGGGAGCCCAATGGCCAAGCTCAGGTTTGGATATTTCATCGCCCCATTCCACCGCGCGGGCACCAATCCGACGCTTGCCTTACAACGCGACCTGGAGTTCATCCAACATCTCGATGCCGTCGGCTTCGACGAAGTGTGGTTGGGCGAGCACCACTCTGCCGGCAGTGAAATCATCAGCTCGCCGGAGATCTTCATCGCCGCCGCTGCGGAACGCGCCAAGCGGATCCGGTTCGGCACCGGAGTGATTTCGCTCGCCTACCACAACCCCCTCTGGGTCGCCGACCGGTTGATGCTGCTGGACCACCTCACCCACGGTCGCGTGATTGGGGGAGTGGGCCCGGGCTCACTACCCACCGATTCCGCGATGATCGGACTCAACCCCACCGACACGCGCGAGCTTCTCGAAACCAACCTTGACATCGTCGTTCGACTGCTGGCCGGCGAGACCGTGTCCGCCAAAACCGCGACGCACCAGCTGTTCGACGCCCGTTTGCAGCTTGCCCCGTACTCCGACGGGGGAATTCCGCTGGCGGTGGCCGCGGTCGCCTCGCCGACCGGGGCGCGGCTGGCCGGCAAGCACGGCATCGGCCTGCTGTCCATCGGGGCCACGCTGATCGTTGAAGGTTTCGACGCGCTCGCCTACCACTGGGGGATCGCCGAAGAGCGCGCGACGGTCTTCGGCACGCAGGTGGACCGCAAGAACTGGAGCCTGGTCAGCCTGTTCCACCTCGCCGAGACCGAGGCGCAGGCGCGCGAGGAGGTGAAGTTCGGCATCGAACCATGGTTCCGCTACTTCCAGAAGGTGGCCGCCTTCCCGCAGATGACCATGCCGGGGGAGCAGCTCGACGAGATGATCGACGTCATCAACGAGAGCGGAGCGGGTGTTATCGGCACACCGGAGCGGGCGCGGGCCCAAGTGCAGCGGCTATGGGACCAGTCCGGCGGGTTCGGCTGCCTGCTGCAGATGGGTCAGGAGTGGGCCAATCCCGCGGCGACCAAACGGTCCGCCGAGTTGTTCGCCGCCGAGGTAATGCCGCATTTTCAGGGGCAGGCGCAGCCGACATTGGATGCCGCCGCTCGCGCCGGGGAGGCGCGGGAGGGGCTCGCCCAGTCGCAGCTGCAGGCCGTCGAGCACATGACGAAGAAATACGAAGCGGAGAAACGGCCTACTAATACCGTTTGACCAGGTGTTTTACCGAGCGTCGAGGGTAAATATCCTTACCGAACGTCCGTGTACAGCTAACGGCATTCCTCGGCCGACGGGGCCGAAAGGAATGCTCGAATGACCACAACCCCGTCGAGTTCTGTTTTCGCCGGGGCCCGGAGGTCCTACGCCTCACCTTGGCCTGTCCCGGGTCGCGCCACCGCCGACGAAACCGCGCAGATGCCCAATCCGATGCATATGCCAAATACTGATTCATATGCCAAATTCCATTGCAGCACTTGATAATTCGTGATCAATGTCGGTAGCTTCACCCGTGTGCAGAAGCGATCCCACCCGACCGCCTGGCGAGACTTCGCCGGCCAGCTCACGCCGGATCAGAGAGCGCGCTTCGAGCGCATGGACACCGCAGGCGTGCCCGACGCTGACGCCGCGCTAGCTGCCGCCATGCTGGAGCTGGCGCTCGAACTCGGCGGTCTGCGATGAGCCGCAAAGGAATCGCCGGCGCGGCGCGCAACAAGCCGCTGCCGCAGCCCTGGTCGTGGGCAATCGGCGACTACCTGCACGCCCTGGCCGCGGTCGGCCAACGCGACGCCACCCGCGCCCTGCGGCGCCAACATCTGCAACAAATCGCCCGCGGCCTGCGCTGCCCCCCGGACGACGTCACCGCCGAACGGTTGGTCGACTGGTTCGGCCGGCAGACACATTGGACGCTCGAGACCCGGCGCAGCTACCGCAGCACAGCACGAGGGTTCTTTGGGTGGGCGTACAAGACGGGTCGCTCGCCGGTGTATCTCGGCGACGCGCTGCCGATGATGCGCCAATCCAATCCGCACCCGCGGCCGGCCCCCGACGATGCGTTCAGCGCCGCGCTGGCCGCCGCTGACCCGCGCACCACGCTAATGCTGCGCCTCGCGGCCGAGGCCGGCCTACGGCGCGCCGAGGTCGCCCTAGTGCGCACCAGCGACGTGTTCATCACCGGCGGCACCGCGCAACTGGTCGTGCACGGCAAAGGCGGCAAGCAACGGATCGTGCCCATCAGCAACGAGCTCGCCGAACAAGTTCGCCGCGGCGCCGCCGGCCACACCCCCGAGACGGCGGCCTACGGCTGGGGCACCAGCGGCTGGCTGTTCCCCGACAGCGCCGGCGGGCACCTCACCCCGGCCTGGGTGGGTGCGATCGTCGCGAACGCGTTGCCCGACGGCTACACCATGCACACGCTGCGACACCGCTTCGCCACCCGCGCCTACCGCGGCACCCGCAACCTGCGCGCCGTGCAAACCCTGCTCGGCCACGCGTCGATCGCCACCACCGAGCGCTACACCGCGGTCGACGACGACGAAATCCGCGCCGCCGCAGCAAGCGCCTGGTGAAGAGAGCGGCGCTCGCGACTCGCCGGGCGCGCATGTAGGGGTGAAACGGCAAACCGCCGTTAGGATTTCTCCCAGCAGGACTTGTGTCAGGCGGACGCTCAGCGCTAGAGCGTCCGCCTGACTACGGTCCTGCCGGGGCGTGAAGCATTGTCGGTCATGCGGATTGGCTTGCCACCCATCAACACCGGTTCAACTCCGGCACGCTCCACAACTCGAACACCGCTCCACGACTCCCGGCAAGTTGTTGCGCAGACCCCTGGACCCTCGCCCAGGGCCATTGACAATATGCCAGCGCACTGTGAACTGTAACGGCAAATAGCGCTGTCGTCATGTAGTGACACGGTCACAATTGCAACATCATTCACAGGACTTTGCACAAGTTATCCACAACCTCTCCTGACACACGCGGCTCACGGCGTTGCACCTCCAGACCTGAACCGGGCGACCATAAGCTGACGCCATGACTCTGGCCGCGTTCATCCTCGGCCTCATCGGCACCGTGCTGGCCGCCGGCTCGCTCGGGTGGGGCGTCGCGCAGTTCGTGTTGACTGGCGCGCGACCCAAGTTGACGCCGGTGGTGTGCGTCCTTGCGGACGGCAAGCTGTATGCCATGCCGGCGACCGAGAACGCCCGTCAAGACATCCGGGACGCGGCGGCCCATCTTGGCGGGAAGGTCGTCGTTGGCGTCGAAGTGGTGAACGCTGGAAGATCACCGTTCCATGTGATCGGGTGGGCGTGGAGGACCGATCCAGCCGGTGTTTCGGCCATCGATAAGGATCCCCAGGGACCAAGGCCACCGTGTGACATCGCGCCCGGCGCGAGTCAAACATTCGTCACCGAAGGGGGCTCCGTTGTCGCAGCGGTCCGGGGGTCCAGAAACAAGGGCATCATGCCTAAGACGGTGTACGCGTGGGTGACCAGTGGCGGACGCGCCTATAAGAGCAAGCCACTCCCCGCCGAGATCGTCGGGATGTTCGAGGAGGGGTCGCAGTAACGACGCATCGGGCGCGCACCGTAACCGCGGCCGGTGCCCACCCCGCGCAGCAGCGGCCTGCGCCTGGTAAAAGGTTCGTTCAGCCCCAGAGGAATTCGGCGACTTCGGTTAGCGTCAACGCCGCCGACGAACCAAGTTCGCCAGCCTCGACGACGCCAGTCGCAGCGTCGACGAGCATGTAACCGCCATAGTCGACGGCCCGCGGATCACGAGACCGAGACTTCACCAACCGGAAACCCTGCCGGTCCGCAGCCCGCCGGCACTGGTTCTCATACACCTTAAACCCGGTGGGACTCAACCCATTGAGATCAACATCGCTAAGTATGCGTTCACTCATGCTGGAAATTATGCGCGCAGCAATACGTTTGAGCACCACAGCCGTCCAAAAGGGCGCGCCCGAAAACGACACCGACCCCGCGCACGACCGAAAAACATTGATTACCAACCTATTTCACCCCGCACAAACCCGCGCACACGCCCAATCGTACCGTCCCGGCCCCCCGGGCAACCCCCAGAAAATTTCGGGCCCCGGTTATAAAAATGGGAACTACCGGCCGGAGTCGCGGGGGCGGGGGGGTCTAGGAATTCGGGGCCCCGGGGGGGTGCCCGGGTCTGCCATGCGTCGGGATGGGACGTCCCTCCGCGTGTCGGCACGTCGGATGGTGCGCTGTCGATGCGCGCGGTCGGGAATGGTCAGCGCCCGGGAATGGTGACCATCGTGGGGATTGGGTTCGCGGGAATGGTCATCGGCGGGAGCCATCCCGTCCAAAGCCCGGGAGCCACACCTCGATCAGCCAGGCGGCGGGATTTGTCTATCCCGTCGCCCGGCGCGTAGCAGCTTTGCTACAGTCCGATCGCTGAATGGGAGAATCGGCGAAGGATACCGAATCGACATGGAAGTCTTCCTACTACTGATCGTCTTGGTCGCGCTTGCGGCCGTGATCCTGCCGCCGGTTATTCGGTACATCCTCAAGGAGCGGTACTTCGCCAGCGAAGAGTTCTTGGCTCACAAGGACGAGGTCGCATCGGTAGTCGCCGAGCACAACGAGGTCGCCGGGTACGTCTCGGAGATTCGCAGCCGTGGATCGTTCAGACTTGGCGCGTCGTCCACCGGCACACAGGCGCATTTAGCGTCGTTCCAGAACACTAGCCACTACAACTACCGCCGGGATCGGAACGTAGCGAATTACCAGGCACCGAACGTGCACAACTGCTCGTTACAGGTCGTCCGTAACGCCAGCGCCGACCCTCTCAAGTACGTGATGAAGTACTTCAACGTTAAGGCTGACGAGGCCAACCTTGCCGACGTGGAGAATCTGGGCGCGGACATCAACCGACTCGAAGATGCCGTCAACAACCTCGGGCAGCGTGAGGCGAGCATCGCCGAGTCGGTCAATCCGCCTGCATTCATCCTGAAGCACTACGCGGACGAGTTCATGAAGCACGTCGGAGTCGAGCTGTCGCCGATCAGCGTTCCGTATCCCGTGTACCTCTTTGAGTACGTCAGTGCCGGCGGGAACAGTTCGCAGCGAACAACCGTCACCTTGAACACCCCAACGATCGACGCGCTCATCGAGACCCTGTCGCAGAAGATCCGCTTTAGAAAGAGTGCTGCTGGCCAGCGTGCCCTGATGACCTCTAAGCTGCGCAACTCCATAAAGAGGCGTGACAACCACACCTGCCGGTACTGCTCGGTGTCCCTCGCAGCGGAGCCTCATCTCCTTCTCGAGGTGGACCACGTTATCCCGGTCTCCAAGGGTGGCTTGTCCACGCTGGACAATCTGCAGACTCTGTGCTGGCGATGCAACCGGACCAAGTCGAACAAGGTCCGGTCCGCCTGACCGGCGCGCATACGCGAGAACGGGCAGAGGGGCAGGGTAGGTCGGCCATCCACGGCGGCCGCGGCGGGAGGTCCATAGTTGACTACTCGACCCCGGTCAGTAGAACCAGTGTGGGACGCCGTCGGGTGTGAGTTGTGTGTCGGATTCCGCTGCGGCGTGCCCTAGCTCGCTTAACGGGATCGCTGTTTCGTTCGGGATCGACGCCAAAATGTCGTGCATTGCGGGGTCGGCGTCGAGTAGCTGCACCCAATGCTTTTTGCGGCCGGGTGTGATGGCGCCGCGGTCGACCGCGGCATCCACTTTGGCTTCGACGTCGGCGCGCTTGGCTGCGGCTTTGACGCGGCGCAGCTCCGCGGAGTCGCGTTCGAGGCTGGTTTTCGTGTCAGCGTCGAGCAGCTCAAGGCCGTGCCGCTTGGCGGCGGCGGCGACCGCCGACGGCGCGGAGTCGTCAGTGACCGGCGGCAGCGGCACCACGGCGTCTCTCACGGTTTCGACCACAAGGTCGGCGTCGTCGGTGTCTTCAGGTAGCCCCAGCAGCGTCAGCAGCACCGCGGACTGTGTGTCGTCGAATGTGAGTGCCATTGTGTATCAATACCTTTCGTGGCTATGACAGGCCGGTGATTGCTTTGGCGGCATATGGGCGGTCGATCGCGATCGCCGGGACGCAGAACGCTTGGCAGATCCAGGATTTGGTGTTGTATTCCGTCCACGTCTGGACTTCAAGACCGACTTCGAACCCGCAGACGCCTACGCCGCCGTCCACGACCGCGTAGGCGGTCCCTACCGGCAGGCGGGGCGACACGAACATGCCTTTGGTGAATCCAGCCGAGGCGAGCATGCGCTCCAAATCCTCGGCGTAGGCAGTGCGAAGTTGCGCGGCCTGCGTCGGGTGCAGGATGAGACGGTCGTATTTTTGGCCCAGTTCCTCCAGGTCGGCGAGTTCCTGCGCTGAGGCGAAATGCGCAGTCGGGCGCTCCGAGCTCGGGGTGATCGCATCGAGCGGACCCACGAAAACCAAGTTGTCCCAGGTGGTTGCCACCGCGAGGCTCGCGATTTCGGAGGCTTGCAGCGCCGCCACCGCAATATTGTCGAGCTTGCGTGTGATCGTGTTCGCGAGCTGAATCGTCTGCTGGTCAAGGTAATTGACGTTGTTGCGCTGCACGACCTCGATCGGGACCGTAAACCGGCCACCCCAGTCCTGGACCAGCGCCAACTGCGGATCCGGGTCCACCCCTTCCACGGTTTTGTACTCAGCGCCGGGCATGCGCGGCTCGATGTCGGACGTGAAAAAGTCGCTGGCCTGGATGCTGTTGTACAGCAGCGCGCCGCCTTCGATTTTCGCCCCGAATTGGCGGCAAATCTTGGGAAGCAAAATCTGTTCGTCGGCAAGTTTTGCGATGCGGTTGCGCAGCAGCGAAGGCGTTTTCAGCGCGTAGTCGACGGTAAGTTGCCGCCCTGTCAACGACGGCAACAGCGGCGAGCTCACTGGGCTAGTCATGGCGTATCAGTTCCTTTCCGGGGGTCTGCTCAGTACCAGGCGATCTCGGCTACGGCGCCGGCGGCGGCGCCGTTGACGGCCAGGCCGAGGACAACCGCGGTCCCGGTGGCTGTGACGGCGTTGCCGTTGCTGTCGGATGCGATCGGGTCGCCCGCGTTGATCGCCGCGGCGCCGGCGGTGACTTTCACTACACCCCCGCGGCATATGCGGACAAGCTGGCCGGTATCGGCGGTCCACGCGGCCACACCGAGGGCCCGCGCGCCTGCCCCAGCGGGCGCCACAGAGACGTTGCCGTCCGCGGAACGGTTACCGCTCACCGCGACCAGTTGTCGCTGCGTGACCGCCGCTGTGGCCTCGCAGGTGATTTCAGCGGCGGGCGCCTCATAAACAAACGGGGTCAACAGTTGAGTGCTCATGGGGTTGGTGCTCCTATCGTGATTCGATGTGTTCGGCGCCGCCGCGCGGCCGCGACAGATCTAGCCCGCGCACGCGCGGCGGCAGGTTCTTGGAATGCGATGGTGACCCGCTTAGCGGCGGCCACGCCATACAGTGCGGCAACGTCAGCGAGGCCGTCCACGCCGGGCAGTTGCGCACCGAGTAGGCAACCGCTTCGATGACCAGAGGCCAGCGCCGCCCGTCGGGCGCCTCGTAGTCGATGAGTGCCTCGACGGAACGCTGCGGCCACGCCTTGGGCATCAGCGCGGCAACCGCTTTCGGCACGTCGGTGAAATCAGCTACGAGGGTGTTACCGCCGTCGGCGAGGCGCAAGTTCGTCACGCGCCCAAGCGCCGGTGCCGCGTCACGCATCGGGCCGGCGTGGCCTAGCTTCAAGACGGCCGCGCGAATGACGCCGGCGCGGGAAGCTGCCACCGCGATTCAAGGTCGGCGCGGGTCACACGCCATTCGCCGGTGCTGCACTGCCACACACCGACCTTCGCTAGCTCGACGTTGCGGATCGTCGTCACCGCGGGCATGAGCTACTCCTTTTGGCGGCGTTCTGCGAGGAGTTCGACGGCGGCAGAGTCGTACAGCCAGCGGCCGCGGGGGCGGTGCGCCCGGATCCGGCCACGACGGGCCATATCTCGGACGCCGCTGGCAGACACGCCGATGATGCGTGCGGCCTCGGCCGTGGTGACAGTCGCATACTCGGCATCTTCGACCGAATCTTCCCCAGATGCACAACAGGCACTGACGTTTACCGCTGAAACGCCAGTAGCCGCTGACGTTTTGCGAAGTTTCGTGTGCAGCGATTCCAGGCGTGGCCGCGGTTGCCGCCCGTTGTCCCGCAGCACTTTGCACAGGTGCTCCAACGCAGCGGCGACATAACGCGCCTCGTCGAGATCAAGCAGCACGCCCGACACGCGGTGGATCATGGTGCGCCGCCGGGGTCGTCGTCGAGCAGGTTGGGCACCTCGGCAACCCGCGCAAGTTCGGCCACCAGCGCGGCCTCGCACGCCGCGGCGTCGTGACGGTGCGCATCGACGATCGACTCGACCGATCGGAACACCGTGACCGGGGTCAAACCCTGTCGGCGAAAGCATTCACGCAATGCCAGCTCGGCGGCAAGCTGCTGCATCGGTTTGTCGCCGCGTATCTGTGCGAGGGCGTTCATCGCGCCTGCCCGCCCACACCGGTCGTCAAGTCGGGGTCGTCCGGGGTGCTCATTTGCCGTCCACCCGCACATTCTCGAGATACAAGCTCAGCCGGGCGATTTCGGTGCGCAGCGCAGTTGTCATCGAGATCGGGTGGTCGGCGAACTCATGCAGCAACCGCAGCACCTCCGAGAACACCTCGCTTTCGTCGCCGAATTCGTCCTTGGCGGCCGAACGCGCCAATTCCAACCCTTCGGGCCACAGACCGCTCCATAGGCTGTGGACGAGGATTTGGGCGGCGCGCAGCCGTATCCGGATATGCCGGCGGGATCGCGCGGGTCGACGGTGGGGGCCTGCGGTGTCATGGTTTCTCCTGATGGGTGTTGCGGTGTTCGTCGGCGCGGAGCATGTCGACGGCGTCGACTAGCCGCACCGCGACGCTCACGGCCTCAAGCTCGGACAGGGTTAGGACGATCTGCCCGAAACGAATCTGGATCCGCGGCGGATCGTGGTTCGCGGTGATGGCGACGGCCTCGACGTCGAGCTGCCCGCTGGATATCAGCTTCACGGCGCCGCCTTCGGGCAGTCGGACAGGTCGGCGGGTCGGCTGGCGTCCGTCTCCACGCGCGCGGTCAGTGGGTTATCGACAAGTCCCCGATTTACGTAAGGCGGTCGCCAAGTTGCGGCAGATGAAATCGTCCGTCTTGCACGCATGTGCATGACGGGTTCTGTTGTCCGTAGGTAGGTTGTCCTATGTTGCACCCCCGTGGGTGCAAGTTGTCTTGCACTAGAACGGTGCAAGGTTTGGGTTCCTATCTTGCACCCCAACCCGTGCAAGATGCCTGCCGCCGTCATGCACCGAAACCGTGCAAGATGCCTGCCGCCGTCATGCACCGAAATCGTGCAAGATGCCCTCGTCATATCGCGCCGTCCGTGCTCGCTGCTTTGGAAGGCAACACGATCGGCGCCGACCACTGTAATACCTCTTCGGCAGTGAAGCGCCTGCCGCCCGCGCATACGACATAGGCGCGTCGGCGCTCCAACTCAACCCCGTCTCGCACGTATTTGCGCATGAGCAGGCGGCCGTCCTTGATCGCGGCGTCGATGGCCCGCTGGGCGCGTTCACGGTTGCCGCCCCACCCGAACTGCTCGGAAATCTGGGCCGCTGACGTCTCCCATGCACGCTTGGCGCTATTCGGTGCACTGGCCCACGACAACAGGTAGGCCATCACAACCAAGCCATCCGAGCCGAGCGCGTGCCGGTGGGCGCCCGCACGGATCAGCTCGTCAGAGACCCAGGTGACACCTTGTCGCATTGGGTCGCCGATGACGTGAATAGGGTTACGCCGCCCCATATCAGCCCTGCTCCGGCGTCATTGTCGGCGGCTGGCGCTACGCTGGGCCCCGCAAGGGCCTTTAGTGGTCAGCGGTGGCGACGGGGATCTTGTTGGAGTCGTCGCCCGGGACTCATCCGGGCGACGACTTTCCCGTTTCATGAGCCACCACCGGCCGCGAGTGATTCGGCTTGGCGAGCTTGCCGGCGGCCCTCCGCTTCGCGTGCGGCAGCCTCTTTACGCTGCCGGCGGCCCTGGGCTGACCGAAACGCCATGCGCTTGAGATGCGCGCGATAGGCAGAATCGGCCATCCGTGCCCGCAGATCCTCGGGCAGGCTGGAATCGGTTTCCCGATAAAACTTTTCGTACAGTCCACGGCCGGCGTGCGCGGCACGTTTGGAGCGTTCGGCGGTGTTGGCCCAGCCGGTCAGCCCGGCCGCACTGGCGCGGAGTTTACGTTCGGAAGGGGACAAGGGCATGGCGACGCAAGACCTTTCAGTCTTGCGCGGCGCTCTGCCCGCGCGGCGGGTGCCCTCTCTGGACACCCGTAGGAGCCTGGCTACAACACAGGGTTGTAAAGCGGCATACTACCCCACGCGCTTCTCTACTGGGGTGCGGCGGCTGCCGAGCCTGGCGGGATGGCGCGATTTCGACCGCGCCTCTTCCAGTTCGGAAGCCATCCCGTCGGCACCGGGCAGCTCCGGGGGCGGATCACAGTGACACAGTCTGTCGGGGGCCATGGTTGCGGTGTTGATTATCCAGCGACCCTCGTTGTCGTCTTCGTAGTACTTGGCTCCCACGAGCTTTCCGCAGCGGTTGCAGCGGGCGATAATCAGCGCGGTTGCCGCCCACCTTGGCGCTGAGTCGGTCACAGGTCGCCCAGTCGGAGTCGGCGGGCTTCGTCGGCGGCCCGGTCGGCGGCGGTGGCAGCGGTGTAGCGGTCCAACATCTGCCGTTGGCGCCAGCCGGCAATCGACATCAACGAGCCTTCGGAGCCGCCGGCGGCCAGCCATCGGGTCGCGGCGGTGTGTCTCAGCACGTGCGGGTGAAAGTCGTCGATGCCGGCCAGCTCAGCGCGGCGGCGCAACGCCCGATAGATGCTGGTGTACCCGAACGACCCGGCCGCCCTCGTCGGCAGCCACAGCTCGGGCCGGCCGCCGAGCTTGTGGGTGCGGCGCATCCGGATGTACCGGTCGACCACTGTCGCGGTCTGCGGCCCGAACGGCACCGCCCGATCCCGGCCGCCTTTACCGGAGCGGATGACGGCCCGCCCGTGCAGTGTGTCGACGTCGGCGACGACCAGGGAAGCGCATTCGCCGGCCCGGCACGCGGTTTCGGCCATCAACCGCACGATGGCCTCGTCGCGGCGGTCGGCGAAACCGGTGCCCTGGCAGACCCGGATCAGGTCGCGCAGCTCGGCGTCGGTCAGCGGGTCGGTGATCTTGGTGTTCAGCTTCGGCGGGGTCATGCCGATCAGCCGATCCTCGGAGATCTCCCCCTCAGCGGCCAGCCAATGGCTAAAGCGGCGCAACGCCAGGTAGCGGGCCCGGGCGGTGTTGGCTTGGGCCCCGTCGTCGAACAGGGCGGCGATAAACCCCTGCACCGTGGGCTTGTCGAGCTCCGGGGTCACGCCCGTGCGCTCGCACCAGCGTAGGAACAGCCTCACCCCGTCGCGGTACTGGGCGATGGTGTGCGGCGACTTGTGTTCGGCGCGCAACGCGACCTCCCAGGATGGCAGCAGCTCAGCAAACGATTTCGGGGCGGCGCTCACGGTGAAATATCTACCTTTCTGGTTGCGTACTTGCCCGCTATCATGCCACACAGCAGGGTTTGCGCAGGTCAAGGCGTTAGCTGCGGGTTTTCTTTGTGCAACATGACGAAGAAATATCAAGACGAGGTCGGTTCGAAGTAACGGGCTCAGATCCCGAACCAGTGCGTGGAAACGCCACGTAGTTCGCGCATTTCGTCCTCATCGGGCACGGCTGCCGACGACGCCCAGGCCACGTAGCCGTCGGGGCGCACCAGCACGGCCGTCGCCGCAACGTCACCCACCGGCCGGCCCGCGGCGACCGTGAGCCGGTCCGCGACATCGGCCACCGCGGCCGCCACCTCGCCGCGGTCGGTGAGATCGATGAGCAGTGGCCGTCCGGTCCGGGCGAGTTCGGCGACGCGCCGCGTTCCGTTGGCGTTCGCCACACCGAAGTCGGGCACCCAGTGACCGGGCATCGGATGGCCATCGGTGCCGGTGACGTGACGGTTTTCGGCTCCGGATATCAGGTCGCTGAGGCGACGGGCGACGCCGGGATCGGTGAGAAGTTCGGAGAAGAGCTCGCGCAGCGCCGTCACCTCCGGCCCGGGCCGCACCAGAGCTAGCTGGGCTCGGCTATGCATGATGACCCGCTCGGCGGCGGGCCGACGTTCGGTCTCGTAAGTGGTCAGCAGGGTGGGCTCGACCCGTCCGTGCAGGACGGCCGCCAGCTTCCAGCCCAGGTTCATCGCGTCCTGCAAACCCAGGTTGAGTCCCGGGCCACCCATCGGGGAGTGGACGTGCGCGGCGTCACCGACCAGAATCACCCGACCCAGCTGGTAGCGGGACGCGATCCTCGAGTTGATGCCGGAAAATCGACGCAGATCAAGCGGCGCGTCGGGCGATGCAGGCCGCAGCGAAACCTCCACGCCGAGCACACGCGTGGCGCTGGCCTCCAGTTCGGCCAGGCTCATCGGAGGTTGGTCGACGTTCTCGTCGCGGGGCTCATCCCGAGCCGAACTGTCCAGTTCGAAGACGATGATCGCCGCCCGGTCCCCGAGCGCGCCGCAGGCGAAGACGCCCCGCTCGGCTCGACGGAACCGCAGGGGCGGCACGCGACCAAATCCGGGTATGTCCAGCCCGCCGCCGACCGGATCGATCCAGTCGGGTGGCGGCAGCACGTCGAATCCCATCCGGGCGATCACGTCACACGACGACATGCCGGGAAAATCGATGCCGGCCAGCTTGCGGGTCATGCTGGTCCCGCCATCGGCTCCGACGAGATACTTGGCCCTGAGATCGTAGGGGCCGTCGGGACCGCTCACCTGGATCGTGACGTCGTCGGGGTGCTGGTCGATACCAATGAGCTTGTGGCCCCAGCGAATATCGACGTCGTATTCGAGTGCTCGCTCCGCGAAGACCCCGACAAGCCGGGGTTGCTGAACGGGGAGCAGGAAGATCTGCGAGCCCTGGGCTTGCGTGAGATCCAGTGGGAAAGCGGCGAACATCGGGCGGGGGTTGAGCTGGGGCGGCTGCTCCGTACCCGCGAGCGCGCTGTACAGGCCGCGGTGGTCCAGGACGCGAACCCCTTGGCCAACAACGCCGTTGGCTCGCCGCTGGGTATTGGGGCCCGGCATCGGATCCAGCACCACGGGCCTGATTCCAGCCAATCCCAGTTCGCCGGCCAGCATCAGCCCATTCGGACCGGCACCCGCGATCACCACGTCAATCACTCAACCCAGAGTAGCCAGGGATCTCATACTCGAGCGATAGCGCCTTCTCAGCCCGCAGCTAGCAATCGGGCGCAAAACTGAATCATGAGCGCCACCGCCGAAATCCGCCGAATCAACACGACCCGCGCGCGGACCCGACAATTGCGACTCGCACGCCTGATCTTGGCCGCCGTCGCGACCCTCGCGATGCTCGCGTTATTTGACGCTGCGCGACCCGACACGACACAAAGCCTGGTACGCCTGACGGACATGGCCTTTGACGTACCGGCGCCCACCAGCGGTCCGGTGGGCCCGCAGTACCCCCAAGCCCCACCGAACCTTTCCGGTGGGCAAGGCTTCGCCGTCGACGACGACGATCAAGCGCAACAACAAGAGCTGCAGGACCTGCAGCAGATGCAGCAATCCGAGCAGCAGGCCGAAGAACAAAACGAGCAGGCCCAGCAACAGGCCCAACTGAACGAGCAAATGGCCAACCAATAGTCCTGGATGAAAGCGTGGCGGCCGCTGGGTGCGGCCGTCATGCGCCCTGATGAAAAGGCTTGCTAATCAACGTGATAACGGTTTGTCGCGAAAACCCTTAGGCCAAAGGGCGTGCGCTATTGCCCGCCGTTCGACTTCCGCTCGGCTTCCTTCACCAGCCGACTCGCAAAAAACCGGACCGCCCCTCCCATCACCGCACGCATCACCGGACCCGTCCCGGGAACTCCCTCGATAAACGAGCCGGTCCAGCGGATGTCGGTCCCGCCCGCCGCATTCGGGGTAAAGAGCACCTCACCGAAGTAGTCCTTGGCCGGAGTCGGGGGTCCGACGAGCCGGTAGGCGTGCCGGCGATCCTGCTCGTACTCGACCGTCTCCTCCTTGACCAGCATCGGCCACAGCCCCACCCGGCGGACGGCCCCGACGCCACCCGGCGCCGGATCACCTTGCCGTGCCCAACTCGACTGAAGAACGATCGGCTTGGCCCACTGCGACCAGTTGGCACCGTCCGCCTCGAGCCCGAACAACGTCGCGGCGGGCGCGCTACTGGTCCGGGTGATCTCGAAGGAAAACTTCCGACCCGACATATTCACTCCCTGGCGAAGGCGGCTGGATGACCCTCAATGGCACCGCCGCGTACCCTACCGCCCAATTCGTGCACCCACCCGGCCGGGCTGCGTTAGCAGAATCGCGGCCTTGGGGTGAGGCCAAGCTGATACCGTTTCGTTCCGAAAAGTGATTGAGCCCCTGGCGCCGTTGCAGTGCCCTGCTACGCTGCCGATCAGCAGGAGGCTGTAACGGGTGGCGCGTCGTCAAATGTGCTGTAAATAAATATGTTAACGGTAGTTGATGGCAGAACTGCACAGAATCGGCGGAGCCAACGGCCGCTCGTATTTCTTGCGGTCATGGTGTTGCTCAGTGCCTGCGGCGGTAGCCACGACGCGAAATCCGCCAGCGCCGGGAGCGCCCAGAGCTCCGCAGTAGAGCGCCCCGACGCCAGACCCCGCAGCCAGCGCGTGCTGGAAGACGCCATCAAGGCGGATGCGCCGGGCTGCTCGGCCGCGGTGGGTTCCAAGGGAAAGGTCGTCTGGACCGGGGTCCGTGGCGTCGCCAACACGGCAACCGGCGACGCGATCAGCACCGACACCGTGTTCGACATCGGCTCGGTGTCCAAGCAATTCACCGCCACCGCGACCCTGCTGCTTGCCGGGGCCGGAAAGCTATCGGTCGACGACCCGCTGTCCAAATACATGCCTGAGTTGCCGGAGTGGGCCAGCACCGTCACCCTCACCCAGCTCATTCACCAAACCAGCGGCATCCCCGAGTACGAAGGGCTGCTCCAGTCGCGTGGCTACCTGATCAGCGACCACACCACCCAGAGCCAGGCCCTGCAGGCAGTGGGGGCGGTGCCGGCGCTGAATTTCAAGCCCGGCACCCGATTCGCCTACTCCGGCTCCAACTATCTGGTGCTCGGCGAGGTTGTCCGTCGGGTCTCGGCGGTGCCGCTGCCGCAGTTCCTCAGCGCACAGATCTTTGGTCCGCTCGGTCTGGCCATGGTGATGGACCCGGTCGGAACAATTCCTCACAAGGCCGTCTCGTATGCGAGCGCCCTCGAAGATTACCGAGTGGCCGGCTCGGCGTGGGAGCAAGTCGGCGACGGCGGCATCCAGACCACGCCCAGCCAACTTGTTCGTTGGGCGGACAACTACCGAACCGGCAGCGTCGGCGGTCAAAAGCTGCTCGATGCGCAACTGTCCGGGGCGGTGCAGATCGGACCCAACGTCCCCATCCGCTACGCCGCCGGAATCTACTTGAGGGACGACGGCACGCTCGATCATGACGGCGCCTGGGCCGGATTCGTCACGGCGTTCCGCGTCAGCAAGGACCGCCTCACGTCCGTCGCCGTCAGCTGCAACACCGACGAGCAGAGCCCGGAAGCCATGGCGGACGCGATTTCGAAACTCTGGATATAGCACGGATTGCATTGGCATACAACGGTTCTCGGTGTCCGCTGTCGCGACTACACGAACTCGTACACCAACAGCCAAATCAGCGCGGCGGCCGCGAGCAGCAGGACGATCAGGATCGTGGTGCGCACGGCGCGGGACTGGCGATGGAACCAGTCGCGCAGCTGCGAGAAGCGCCAGTCGGTCCACGCGTAGGCGCGCGCAGCCCAATCGGCCTCGACCGCCAGCAGGCGGAATGCGACCAGCAGCGCCGGGATGCCGAGCTCGGGAAGCAGCACGATCATCGGGACGGATGCGACGAGCAGGACGCCGGCGAGGACGGCAAGGGTCGCCCGAATCACCATCGGCCTGGCCCGGCCGCGCTCGCGGTACGCGAGCACTCGGGCAAGCGCGGCGTCGCGGGTCGAGGTGGTGCGCTCGGCTGGGTTCACGGGGTGCTCCTGCTTCGCGCGGTCGTGGCGGCTGTCCGCACGGACTCTAGCGTGGCCGGGTTTCGAGCTTCGTGCGCATTCATGGCTGGCCAGCCATGAATAGCCGAAATATCGCGGCCGGCGCCGACCGGTGTGCCGGTGATCACGCGTCGCGGTACGGGGAGTGGGGTGTCGCCGTGCCTAGACTGCCCTTTATGGATCGCGGTTCCCCGCCGAGCACCATGGGTGTCCCTGGCCTGCTGCAGATCGAGGATTGCCTGGACGCCAAGGGCGATGTCGTAATGCCCTCGGACGTCACGCTCATATCTCTGATCAACCGCAACATCGCGAACATCGGTGACACCGTCGCGTATCGCTACCTGGACTACAGCCGCGCGGCAGACGGACCCGCCGACGAGGTGACCTGGACGCAATTCGGTTTCCGGCTCAAAGCCATCGGCGCCCGCGTGCAACAGGTCGCGGCGCGGGGTGAGCGGGTCGCGGTCCTCGCGCCGCAGGGTATCGACTATGTCGCGGGTTTCTACGCGGCGATCAAGGCCGGGACCATCGCGGTGCCGTTGTTCGCACCCGAACTGCCGGGCCACGCCGAACGTCTCGATACGGCGCTTCGCGACTCCGAGCCGACCGTCGTACTGACCACGGTGTCGGCACGAGACGCGGTGGAGAAGTTTCTGGACACCCTGCCTCGCCCGGACAGGCCGCACGTCATCGTCATCGATCAGATACCCGACTCGATGGGGGAACTGTTCGTTCCCACCGAACTCGACCTGGACGATACCTCCCACCTGCAATACACCTCGGGCTCCACCCGACCCCCGGTCGGCGTCGAGATCACCCATCGGGCCGTCGGCACCAACCTGGTACAGATGATCCTGTCGATCGACCTGCTGGACCGGAACACCCACGGCGTCAGCTGGTTACCGCTCTACCATGACATGGGCCTGTCGATGATCGGCTTTCCCGCGGTGTACGGCGGACACTCCACGCTGATGGCGCCCACGGCGTTCGTCCGCCGACCGCAGCGGTGGATTCGCGCTTTGTCCGAGGAGTCGCGGCAAGGTTGCGTGGTCACCGCCGCGCCGAACTTTGCCTACGAGTGGACCGCGCAGCGTGGCCTGCCCGCGCAGGGCGACGACGTCGACCTCAGCAACGTCGTGATGATCATCGGTTCCGAACCGGTCAGCGTGGACGCGATGAAGACATTCAATAAGGCGTTCGCGCCCTTTGGATTACCGAGCACAGCGTTCAAACCCTCGTACGGTATCGCCGAGGCGACGCTGTTCGTCGCGACCATCGATCCCGCCGCCGAGGCCACGGCGGTATATCTCGATCGCGAGCAGCTAGGCGCCGGTCACGCGGTGCGCGTCGCGGCGGAGGCCCCCAATGCCGTGGCGCAGGTGTCCTGCGGCCGGACAGCCCGCAGCCTCCGGGCGGTGATCGTCGACGCCGGCGCCGAGCTGCCCGACGGTGAGGTCGGCGAAATCTGGTTGCAAGGCAACAACATTGGTCGAGGCTATTGGGGGCTGCCCGACGAAACCCGGTTCGCGTTCGGCGCCACGCTGCACACGCGGCTCGGGGAGGGCAGCCATGCCGATGGCTGCAGGGCCGACGGCACCTGGCTGCGGACCGGGGACCTGGGTGTCTATCTGGACGGTGAGCTCTACGTCACCGGTCGAATCGCGGACCTGGTGACCATTGACGGCCGTCGTCACTATCCGCAGGACATCGAGGCCACCGTCGCAGAAGCCGCGCCGATGGTGCGCCGTGGATACGCGACGGCGTTTTCCGTGCCGGCTGACGAGCTGCCGGGCATAGCTGCCGCCAACGCCGATCGCACCGGCCAGTGCCTGGTGGTCATCGCCGAGCGGGCGGCGGGCACCAGCCGCGACGATCCGCAGCCGGCGATCGAGGCCATCCGGGCCGCGGTGTCGCACCGGCATGGTCTATCCGTCTCCGACATACGTTTTCTTCCGGCCGGCGCTATCCCGCGCACCACCAGCGGCAAACTGGCCCGCCGGGCCTGCCGCGCCCAATACCTCAGCGGCGGGCTGGGCGCGCGTTAGCGGTTCGGTGAGATCGCTTGGCGGACAGCGTTACCCCGCGCGGCGCCGCTCGGTCTGAGTAGGGTGCGGGGATGGTTGACTACGCACCGACCAAAGCGTCGCTGGCCGAGCATCCACTGCCCGCGTGGTTCGACGAAGCAAAGTACGGAATCTTCATCCATTGGGGCCTGTACTCGGTGCCCGGCTGGGCGCCGCTCGAGGCCGACCTACAGGAGTTGCTGGCGACGAAGGGGCCCGCATATCTGGTGAAGCACAACCCGTACGCCGAGTGGTACGCGAACACGATGCAGATCCCGGGCAGCCCGTCGCAGCAACACCACCTCGAAACCTACGGCCCCGACTTTTCGTACGACGACTTCAAGCCGATGTTCAACGAGGCGGCGGAAAAGTTCGACCCCGACTCCTGGGCCGATGTCTTCAAGCGGGCAAACGCACGCTACGCGGTTCTCACCACGAAGCATCACGACGGTTTCACCTTGTGGCCCAGCCGGCACCGGAACCCGCACAAGGATGCCTGGCACGCCGAACGCGACCTCGTCGGCGAGCTGACGAGCGCGGTACGCGACCGCGGCATGAAGATGGGGCTGTACTACTCGGGCGGATTCGACTGGACATTCAACCCGACGGTCATCACCGGGCTGAGGGGAATGGTGGCCTCGCTGGCACGGACCGACGAATACACCGAGTACGCGGACAACCACATCCGCGAGCTCATCGACCGCTACCAGCCGTCGGTGCTCTGGAACGACATCGGCTATCCACCCCAGGCGAACCTGCCCAAGCTGTTCGCGCACTACTACAACCACGTGCCCGACGGGGTCATCAACGACCGCTGGGCTCAACCGCGCCTGCCGAAGATCCCCGGCCTGGCACCGCTGCTGATGGGCGGCCTCGGCCTGGCCGGCGCGCTCTGGAGCTACCTGCCAGACCGGGTGCGGGCCCTGGATTTCCCGACCGGATTCCACCACGACTTCCGCACACCCGAGTACGCCCAGTACGACGAGATCAAACCGTACAAGTGGGAATCGACGCGCGGCGTGGGGCATTCCTTCGGGAACAACCGCCAGGAGGGTCCCGACGAGATGCTCTCTCTCACCGATCTGGCCCGCTCCTTCGCCGATCTGGTCAGCAAGAACGGCAACCTGCTGCTGGGCATCGGACCGTACCCGGACGGGACGATCCCCGAGCCGCAAGCAAAGCTGCTCGGCGACTTCGGTGCGTGGCTCGACGTGACCGGTGCGGCCTATTTCGGCACGCGGCCCTGGACCGTCGCGGAGGGCACCGCCACCGACGGCACCCCGCTGCGTTTCACCCAGACGGACGGCGCCCTGTACACGACGTTCCTGCGGGCGCCCGGCGAGCGCCGCGTCGGCCTCCCCGGCGTTGTGGGCACCCCGGATACGACCGTCGAACTGCTCGGTGGCGGCACGCTCGACAACGAGTGCGACCATGACCGCATCAACGTCACGTTCCCCGACGCGCTGGACGTGCGGCCGGCATACGCCATCAAGATCAGGCCCAAACCGCGGCTCGCGCCCTAAGGCGTGGGCGGGCGCCGGGCGGCGGTGGCATCCTGGCCATGTGGGTTTGCTATTCCGGCTGGCGGAGCTCTTGATCGTGATCCTGCCGCTGGCGGGCGTCGTCATCGCCGCGGTGCGAGCCTTCGCGGCCAACAGGCGGCGAACCGAGCAGTCACGGGATTCCCTCCCGCCACCAAACGACGCCGTCGCGACCCCCGCACGCACGGGCGGCAATCAGGCCGCCCAGTGGCGTTCGCTTCGACGCGTCGTGGAGGAGCACGACCGCACCGACACCCGCTGGCTGGACTATGAACTCGACTTCGCCAAGCTGCTCGACTTTCCCCTCATGACCGACATGCGCGATCCGCTCACGATCGCCTTTCACAAGGCCAAGCTTCGAGCGGACTTCTTGCGGCCGGTCAAGGCCGAGGACCTCCTCGACGATCGGGAGGCCGCCGCGCAGTACATGGGCGCCGTTGAGGACTACGCGACCGCGTTCAACATCGCCGAGTCGGAGGCGACACGCAGACGCCGCAACGACTTCTCACGAGAGGACCGGCAGCGGATTGCGCGCGCGCAGAGCCTACTGCGGGTAGCGTCGGATTCCGCGGCGGCGCCGCGGGAACGCCACAATGCCTACGAACTGGCCGGCAAAGAACTCGACGGCCTCATCGCACTGCCATCCACGACACGCGCCAGCATCGAGCGCGGGATCTCCGGTCAGCTAGAGGGCTAGGGCATTTTGTGCCCGCGGTCGAAGTCTTTTGCCCCTTATCCGCGAACGCGGGCCAGGGAGATCATGACGGTGTCGCCACTGTCGGCGAGTCAACCCATAGTCGCAACGATCTTTGAGGAGCAAAACATGATCGAATACGAGCTCGATGCCGAGCATTCCGTCCTGGTGGTGCGACCGACGTCCGCACTCGACAAGGACGACTTCGTCGAACTTGCAAAGGCCGTCGACCCCCAGATCGCGGAAAATGGCGACCTCGCTGGCCTCATCATCAATGCCCCCTCGTTCCCGGGATGGGACAGTTTTGGGGCGATGGTCACTCACTTCCGCTTCGTGCGTGATCATCAGAAGCACATCAAAAAAGTCGCTGTGGTCACCGATTCGCACCTCGGCGATGTGGCAGAGCATCTTGCCGCACACTTTGTGTCAGCCAAGATCCAGCATTTTCCCGCCGGGCAGATCGAGCAAGCCCGGCAGTGGATCATCGACGGCTCGTAGGGCATTGAGTCCCGCGACCATTCCGGATGCCACGATGATGAGATGAGCGAGAGGCCGGGACGATCGGCCGCGGAACGGAATCCGAGGCCGGCCCTCGCCGGGTTCCCGGTCACGCCGCCACCACTTCCAGGTCCGGTCGGCTTCGAACAGCGTTGGGCCGACGTGACCTTCGTCCACTGGCCGGTGCGGCCGGAAAGTGTGGAGCATCTGTACCCGCCGGGCACCCGCCCCGACGTTTTTGCCGACGGCGTGACCTACGTGGGGTTGATCCCGTTCGTCGTGAGCGGCACGAAACTGGGCGCCGCGGTGCCGCTTGGTTATTTCGGCGGCTTCTCGGAGACGAATATCCGGCTGTACTCGATCGATGGCGCCGGGCGTCACGGCGTCCTCTTCCGCTCGCTGGAAACCGGCCGCCTTGCGGTCGTGCCCCTCATCCGGGTCTGCCTGGGCGTTCCCTACTCCTGGGCGAGGATGCGCGTGACGCGGCACGGCGACCGCATCACCTACCAGAGCGTGCGCCGGTGGCCGCGCCGCGGCCTGCAGAGCCGGCTGACGATCGCCATTGGCGACGTGCTCGAACCGACCGCGCTGGAGATCTGGCTTACCGCGCGATGGGGCGCGCACACCCGCAAGGGCGGCAGGACGTGGTGGGTGCCGAACGAGCACGGGCCGTGGCCGCTGCGCGCCGCGCAGATCGTCGAGCTGAACGATGAGCTGCTCGGCGCCAGCCTGGTGCGGCCCGGCGGCGAACGCTTGCGCGCGCTCTTCTCCGAAGGCGTGCGAACCCGCTTCGGCCGCCCGTGCGTCGTCCAATGATCGCGTGATCTCAGAGGCAGGTATATCCGCCGTCGATCACGATGTCGGAACCGGTCATGTAGCTGGACGCTTCGCTGGCCAGGTAGACGTAGACGCCGGTGAGTTCTTCAGGCCGTCCCATGCGACCGAGCGGTATTTTCGGCTCCCACTGTCGGTGATACTCCTCGAGGGGTATGACCAACTCGGTGAGGATGTATCCCGGGCTGACGCTGTTGACCCGGATCTGGTGCGGCGCGAGCTCCACGGCCATGGCCTTGGTCAGCTGAATGACGGCCGCCTTCGAGGTGCAGTAGTGAGCCACCCGCTGCGGGGTGTTGATGATGTGGCCCGACATCGACGCGGTGGTGATGATGACCCCGCCCCGTCCCTGCCGGACCATCGCCCGGGCCGACGCCTGGGCGGTCAGGAATACGCCGGTTACGTTGGTGTCCTGGATCCGCTGGAACTCTTCGAGTGGCATGTCCAGCATCCCCGTTACCGTGGTGATGCCGGCGTTGCACACCGCGATGTCGATGCCGCCCAGCTCCGCGGTCACCCGGTCCAGCATCGCGGTCACCTGGTCGGGTTGGGTCACGTCGCACCGGATGGGCACGACCTTGCCATCGCCGGCCGCCGCGATCTCGCCGGCGACCTCCTCCAAGACCTCGAAATGCCGTGCCGCAATGGCGACGTCAGCGCCAGCCTGCAAGTACGCCTCTGCCACTTCCTTGCCAATCCCGCTCGAGGCCCCCGTCACCAGAGCCCTCTTGCCGCGCAAGTCGAACAGGTCCCACACGCTCATTCGATCTCCCATCCAGACAAGTCACGTTCGACCGGAACACGTTCTACTGTGTCCGCCATGGGCAAATTCACCAGAGCCGAAATCGAGCAAGCCGTCCAAAACTACACATCCGTCGTCGAGGGGTGCAGCGCTACGGGCGATTGGCGACCCTTTGCGGATCTATTCACCGAGGACGTCGTGTACACCGAGCATCACTACGGCGTATTTCACGGGCGCGAGGCGGTGCGTGACTGGATTGTCGCGGTCATGGCTCCGTTCCCGCACATGCGCTTTCCCAGCGGCTGGACTGCCTATGACGAGGACAATGACGCCGTGGTGGTGTTGATCAAGAATCTGCTCGACCACCCCAGTGACCCGGACGGGGAGCCGTTCTGGTTCCCGAACTGGACTCGGCTGGTCTATGCGGGAAACGGCCTATTTTCCAGCGAGGAAGACATCTACAACCCGAACCGTGATGCGCCGCGCGTGGTGGGTGCGTGGCTGCAGGCCGGCGGTGAGCTGGCCACGACCGAGATCCTGCAGCCCAACGCCTAGGCAGGCGAGCGATCCGGCCGTCACCGCCGCCGCGACCGCACGGCGGTCAGCGCCTGCTCCCAGGCGAGCATCGTCGTGGCCTTCAGATTCGCCCGCGTGACGCTGTCCCTGGATAGCAGCGCGGTCGCGGCGGCTTTCGTGGTGGCCGACGCCTTCGACATGTGACCGGAGTCGAACGGTGGCTGCGGGTCGTATTCGATCGCGAGCTGGATCGCCTTCGCGCGGCTTTCGCCGGCGATCTGTCCGGCCAGCCACAACGCGAGGTCAAGGCCCGCCGATACGCCCGCGCTCGTGACGACGGTGTCGTCGCGCACAACCCGCTCCTGGGTGACGGGGATGGCACCGAGTGGCTTCAGCGCGGGAATGCTCAGCCAGTGCCCCGTCGCGCGCCGGCCGTTGAGCAAGCCGGCAGCGGCCAGGATCACCGAGCCCGAACACACCGACGTCGTCCAGCTTGCGGTCTGGTGGGCCTGACGCAGCCAGTCGAGCAGCGTCGCGTCACGCGCATGCACCGGGGTCGACGGGCCACCCGGCACGAGAATCACGTCGGGCGAAGGTGTTTCGGCCAACGTATGCGTGGCGCCGATGACCAGCACACCCGAGTCGGCGGTGATCGGTCCTGTTTCGTGCCAGACGAAGCGCACGTCGGCGCCCGGCAGGTTGCGCAGCACCTCGTACGGGCCAATCATGTCCAGCGCGGTGAATCCGGGGTAGGCCACGAAGGCAATTCGCGTCATCGGCGTTGTCCTTTCCTAGGCAAAAGCCTTGCGGTACTGGTCTGGCGAGATGCCGACGCGGCGAATGAAGTTGCGGCGCATGCTTTCCGCGGTACCAAAGCCGCAGCGCCCCGCTATCGCCACGACGGTGTCGTCGGTCTGCTCCAGCTGCCGCCGCGCGGCTTCGGTGCGGATCCGTTCGACGTACTGGCCGGGCGCCTCACCGACCTCGCCGGTGAACACCCGAGTGAAATGGCGCGGGCTCATCGCGGCCCGGCGGGCCAGGTCGCCGATTCTCTGCGGGCCGGCCGGTTCTGCCTCGATGGCCTCCTGCACCTCGCGGATCGGGGTCCGCTTGGCTCGCGGCATCCACACCGGCGCCGCGAACTGGGTTTGTCCGCCGGGGCGGCGCAGATGCAGCACGAGCCAGCGGGCGACCGTCTGCGCGACCTCGGTGCCGTGGTCGTCCTCGACCAGCGAGAGCGAGAGATCGATCCCGGCAGTGACACCCGCGGCGGTCCAGATCTTGTCCGAACTACGGATGAAGATCGGCTCGGGATCGACGTCGAGAGTGGGGAATTCGCGGGCCAACCGCTCGGCGAAGGCCCAGTGCGTGGTCACCCGCAGGCCGTCCAGCAGCCCGGCTTCGGCCGCGAGAAAAGCGCCTGTGCACACGGTGACGATGCGGCGCGCAGTGCCGGCGACGGCTCGGATCCAGTTCACGAGCTCGGCATTGGATCGGGAGGCGTCGACACCGGCGCCACCGGGCAGCACGACGGTGTCGATGGGCTCGCCCGGGTCCGGCAGCGGCGCCGCCACGAACGCCAGGCCGGTGGGGGTGTTCACGGGTTGGCCGCCGGCCGAGGACATGACGACGTCGTATCCGCCGCGGGTCAGTAGCGAGGCGCCGGTGAATACGTCGTGGGGCCCGACCATGTCGAGCGCCTGCACGGCGGGAAAGCCGACGATCACCACCTTGCGAGCCATGGACTTAGTGTCGGCCAAACCACGGCATGTCGTCTACGTCGTATACCCCACGAATTAGGACATAACGCCCTTGGGCGGACCTGGCCCGCGACGGCCCGAGGAGGCTTGGCAGACTGTGCCCATGGCACAGATAACCTTGCGTGGAAACCCGATCAACACTGTCGGCGAGCTGCCCGCCGTCGGATCTCCGGCCCCAGCCTTCAATCTGACCGGCGCCGACCTGGGCGCGGTCACCAACGAGCAGTTCAGCGGTAAGCCCGTGCTCCTGAACATCTTCCCGTCCGTGGACACGCCGGTATGCGCGACGAGCGTGCGGAAGTTCAACGAGCTTGCCGCCGGGGGCGACGCGACCGTGGTGAACGTCTCCAAGGACCTGCCCTTCGCGCAGAAGCGCTTCTGCGGCGCGGAAGGCATCGAGAACGTGACCACGGCGTCGGCGTTCCGCGGCAGCTTCGGTGAGGACTACGGCACCACCATCGCCGACGGGCCCATGGCCGGACTGCTTGCCAGGGCCGTGGTGGTGATTGGCGCCGACGGCAAGGTCGCCTACGCGCAACTGGTGCCAGAAATCGCCGAGGAGCCCAATTACGACGCGGCGCTGGCCGCGTTGAGCTGACCGGAGAGATCGCGGACGCTCTGGTGGGCGTCAGCGTGAACGGCAGCCAGTAGGTGCCGGCACCTGTGTGTGAGTGCCATCGGCGGTCACTTTAGCCCCATGCGGCGCCTGGTTGCTCGCGAGCACCGGGATTCGTTTGCATGGTTTATGAGTCTTTCTATTTGCGCGCAACAGAGGACCCTGTTTATTGGGATCGGTAGCGAACCGGCCCTTGTGTACTTGCCACGACGACGCCGCGCGAGGCGGCAGGTGGACGGAAAGGGAAACGACCATGAAGACCAGTCGGATCATTGCTGCGGCGCTGTTGTCGGGCGGCGTCGCGGTCGCTGGCTTGGGGCCGGGCGCAAATATCGCCCAGGCCCAACCCGGTTTCGCACCGCTGGCTAGATGGTGCCCAGGCGACCCTCCGGTCTCCTCTATGCAGCGGGCGGGGTGGGACTTGAGTGTCTGCCACGACTATTACTTCGGCCCTGGCCCCGATGGTCGCACGCAGATTATCGAGGGACAATTTGTTGCGCCGCCGTGCAAACCCTCGATATTGCCGTGCTTGTAGCAATCGCCAGCCTGCCATGCCCGTCCACCTTGAGCCGTCGGCGGTGATCGCGGCGGCGTAGTCGATGAGTTGGCCGATGACCATCCGACGGTTCTCAGCATTAGATTCCAGCTTGTATTCCACGACGGTGATCGCGCCGTCCGGTGCGGCGACGCCGCCAATACCTGCGCTGGCCGCAGAACCGACCGCTATGGCCGCACCCTGGCTTGCCTTGTCCGCGCGGACGGCTGGGACTATTCGGTCGAAGCGGCTCGCGCGGGAACGGCCGACCACAAGATCCACCACGGTCGGATCGCGATTCATGAGGAGCGCGATGTTCGCGCCCACCGAACGGTCGGTAAGGCGACGCACTCGTCGCAGATCCGCCCGGCCCTGTTCCGACCTGGTCTCGATGACGCCGAGCGCTCCCGCGCTGGACACCGCCGCGGCCAGCTGAGCGCCCGCAATGTAGGTCATCGGCGCCTGCATGATCGGGATGTCGATCTTCGCGAGCGCGCAAACCCGGTTGGGTGGGGGCCGCCCCGTCCGGCGATCATCGGCCGCGCGGGTCGACGAGGTCACGGAAGCTTTCGGCGGGATGGACCGACGCGCCCATGCTGGCGACCCGGTTGGCCAGGGCCTTGTCCGATGTCACAACCCGAATTTCGTGCGGTCGGGCGTCGGCTTGAACTCGCCGGACGATCTCGTCGTCGGCCGAATTCGCGGCCGCCTGGGGCGCATGCGCTACCTCAATCACCGACGAGGCGACGGCGATCGCGGGTGGCCGCTCGAATATCACCGTCACGTGGTCCCCGTGAATCGACGCCCAGCGGTCGAGCCTGCCCACCAGCGCGAGCATGGCACGGTCGCGGTCCTTCCACCAACCGTCCGGGCGGCTCCCGATCACGTTCATGCCGTCGACAATCCATCGCACAAGCCTCAACGGTATTCCAGGGGATCGCGCCCGGGCCGCACAGCCCGCAATGGCGCCGGCCGTCGACTTCGAAAGGCGTTGCACAGCAGTCATTTCCAGAACAGCAGACCCAGGCTGAACACGACTAATACGGTCAGCGTGAGCAATTGGGGCCAAGGCCGCCACGGCGCGTCCTGTATGGCATATGACATTTCCTTGAGCGGTGACGTTTGCGGTCCAGCGGCGCGCTCCGGCGCCACCGGCCGGTGGAATTGATGGAAATACAACTGGATGAGCGTCGCCCCAATCCACAGTCCGCCGAGAAAGCTGACGGGCTCGACGCCGCGCCAGAAGAAAAGCGCGGCTATCACCACAGTGAAGGCCATCAACAGCCGATCGGACGTGGCTGTTGCCGAGGCCTTATCGCCATACTGCTTGTCCAGCAGTGCCCGGCGTCGCTCGTACGGCAGCGCAAAAAGGCGAATTTCCCGATGCTGTGCAGGCCGAGTATGGCGGCGACGACGGTCGCGACCGTGTTGAGCATGAGGCCTCCCGTGGCAAAAATTCGGCGACGCGTACCGAGCTCAAAGCCTTCTCGTGGTTGATACGGTCACCGGTATCAGGTTTCGCCGCTGATGCTGTCGCACGATGATGGCGTAATCAATGATGGGAATGGGCCAATGACGTCGATTGCCGACACGGACGACCGGGTTGTCTCGCTGGCTCGCGGTATGCGGGATCTCGTGCGGGCCGAAGCCGACGCATGCGAGCGTGCGCGCACCCTCACCCCGGCGATCGTTGACGAGATGTGGGCCAGCGGGCTGATGTCCGTGTTTAACCCGGTCGTGGCCGGCGGTAGCGAACCGTCGTTCGCCGAGATGATCGAGACATGGATCGAAATGGCTTGGCAGGATGGCTCTTTCGGATGGATCGGGATCGCCAATCTGCCGTCGTCGTTCGCCGCCGCGGCGTATCTGCCCGACGAGGGATTCGCCGAGGTGTTCGCGGCGCACGACAACCGCGTCACACTGGGCGGTCAGTTCTTTCCCAACGGGCAGGGGACCGCCACCGACGGCGGTTACGTGTTGAACGGATCGTGGAGCTTCGGTTCGGGCATCGGTCACTCGCAGTACATCGCGGCCGGATTCCTGCCGATGGACAACGGCGAGATGCGCTGGATCAGCGAGGGCCTTCCCGAGATGCAGGTCGCCGTGGTGCCGCGGGACCAGATCAGCTTCAACGACGGCTGGTATGTACAAGGGCTCAAGGGAACCGGGTCCTACGACTACAGCGCCCAGGATGTGTTCGTGCCGGCGAGCCGCACCTTTGAACTGTTCGTCCGTGAGCCACGCCGCGGCACGTCACCGGCCACGCGCATGGGGCTGATGCCCGTCACCGCCGCCGGCCACGCCTCGTGGGCACTCGGCGTCGCCAAGAGCATGCTCGACGACGTTCAGGAATTGGCGGCGACCAAGTTCCGGATGAGCGACATGGCGTCGCTGGCCAGCCGCCCGACGTTCCAGAAAGGGCTTGCACACCACCGCGCGGCCTGGCGTGCCGCTCGTCTGTTGGTGCTCGACGCGTTCACCGCCGCCGAGGCCGTGGTCGCCTCGGGGGAGGACCTGACACCGGCCTTGCGCGCCGACATGCGGGTGGCCGCCGTCTATGCCACCGACACCGCCCGCGGCTGTGCCGAATGGGCCCATTTGGTCGCCGGGACCAGTTCGATCCGCGAGGGCAGCCGCCTCGAGCGCGCCTTCCGTGACATCTACACCGGGACCCAGCACGCCTTTATCAGCGAGAAGGTGGCCATCGACGCCGCGCAGATATGGCTTGGCATCATCGAAGACCAGCCGGGGCTGTGAACCGCTAACGCGCGGGGTTCGGCCCTACACCAGGGTCTGACCCGGTTGCTGGTCACCCGGTTGCTGGCCACCCGGTAGCTCGCCAAGCGGTACCTGGCCACCCGGTTGCTGGTCGCCGGCGGCAGCTTCATCGCGCTGGGTTTCGTCTTCATTCTCGGTGACCGACGAGGCCAGCGCCGGTGCGGCGGCGCCGCCCGCGGATGCACTCGAGAAGAGCGAGGTGAGCGAGCTCAGCGGGGCGGAGGCGGCGCTGACCACCGTCGATGCGGCGCCCATGAAGGCGGCCGGCATCGTGGCCGACGGGGTGGTGGCGGCCGGCACCGTCGCCGAGAGGCCCGTCGTCGCGGCACCCTCGACCAAGTTGGCCATCAGCGGCGTGCGGGCAGCCGACTCGCCCGCACCCGGCAACGTCTCGGCGCGCAGCAATCCGGCGGCGGCGCCTGCGCCCGTTGGACCCACGAACATGGGGGCGGAGACTTCTTCACCCGCGGCCGTCAAAACGCCGGCGGTCGCGCTGTCCAGCTCCGTATAGATACGGGCGATGTTCGTCAACGCCGTTCCCGCCCGGGCGATCTCCTCCTGCGCCGCGGTGGTCAAGGCCAGCATCGAGGCAGCCTCGGTCGCGAACGCCATCGCCGCCTGCGCCGAGACCGCGTCGGCCCCGGCTGGAACGAGCGCGGTCACCGCCGGCGACACCGCGGCGCCCGAGCCCAGGCCGCGGCTGGCGGCGTTGACCAGTTGCGCCCCAATGGCGGCAGCGGCCGGATCAATTGACATCTCTGCCATCTGCGTACTGCTCCTGTATGGGCTTCGCTGTTATGTCGGTGTTAGATGAACCGATTCTAATGCTTCGATTGGTGTGCCACCCACACTTTTTTGAAGTGGCCCGGACCGCCTCAACGGCTTGACCAGCACGAACGGCGCCTTTTGGCTACCAGTAGCGCAGCGCTTCGCGAAACAGGGCCGCCAGAACCGGTTTGGTCATCTCTCGCGGGGCGTTCTGCAAAAGGCGCTGCTGGGGGTACGCGCCCTCGGTGAGGGCCGCGACGTCGTCGGCGGTGTACCCCACCCCCGCCAGCCCGTTCGGCATGCCCACCGCGCGCATGATGCGGATGAGTTCCGTGGCGAGTACCTCGCCGGCATCTTCCGCGCCGGCGCCCCGCGTGTCGGCGCCGAGTAGCCGTGCGCCCTCGAGGTGACGCTCGGGGCTCACCTCGGCGGTGTAGCGGAATGCCGAGGGTGCGTTGACGATGACCGCCATACCGTGGGGCACGAGCGGCTCCTCGGCAGGGTAGCCGGAGGGGCGAAAGTCACGCACAAGCCCCGCCACCGCGTAGGCCATGCCGTGTGGTGCGTGCACACCCGCGTTGCCGAAGGCGATGCCGGCCAGCGTTGCGGCCCACATCATCCGCTCGCGGGCCTCGCTGTCGGAGACGTCCTTGACCGCTCGCTCCAAGGACTGCCCAAGCACCCGCAGCGCCTCGCAGCACCCCAGATCGCTCCACGGGTTTGCGCCCTGGCTCATCGGCCGCTGGCTGGGCCGTGCCGGAGCCGGCCGGTGGACATAGGGCCGCGCGGTGTAGGACTCCAACGCGTGCGACAGCACATCGAGCCCCGCCGCGGCGACGACCTCCGCGGGCAGGCTCGCGGTGCAGTCGGGGTCGATGAGCGCCTCGGTGGGACGCAGCGCGTGGGAGGCGATCCCTGTCTTCGCCGCCAGCGAGACAAGGTCGAAGATCGCGATGCCGGTCACCTCGCTGCCGGTGCCCGCCGTCGTCGGGCACGCGATATGCGGCCGCAGCGGGCCGGGCACCGGTTTGCCCTCACCGACGGGCGAGTTGACATAGGCAAACAGATCGGCGGGATGGGTGGCGTAGAGGTTGGCGGCCTTACACGTGTCGATGACGGAGCCGCCGCCCAGCGACACGTAGCCGTCGGGGTTGAGCTCCTGCGCGAAGCGCGCCGCGTCCAGAAACGACGCGTCGGTGGGCTCCACCCGGACGTCGGTGTAGGTGCTCACGTCCAACCCGGCCGCGCGCAGCGAGTCGTGCGCCGTCGCAAAGATGGGCAACCTCGCCACGGCGGCATCGGAGAACAACGCCACCCGCCGCAGCCCGAGCCCGCTGGCCCTGTCGCCCACCTCCGCCAGGCAGCCGCGCCCGAAAGTGACCCGGGACGCGTCAACGGTGAAGGCTCCGTCGCGGCCCTCTGCCGCCGTGGGAAATTCGCAGCAAGCCATTGGTCCTCCTAGCAGCCCGCAACGGCAATCTATCGCACCGGACCGAGGTCACCACGGCGCTAGTGGCTTGGCGCAGTGACGACTTCGCGAGCGGGTGGCTTACCATCAGCGGATGCGAGGCTCAAGGATTCTGATCACCGGCCCGACCGGACAGGTCGCTGCTCCCATTGCCCAGGCGCTGGCGGCCGATAACGAGGTATGGGGCATCGCCCGGTTCACCAACGCCGAGACTCGCGAAGCCCTCGAGAAGGCGGGGATCCATTGCCAGCAGGTCAACCTCGCCGCCGGTGACTTCACCGGCCTCCCGAACGACTTCGATTACGTCCTCAACTTGGCCGTGGCCAAGACGGGCAATTGGGACAAGGACCTCGGCGCCAACGCGGAGTCGGTCGGCCTCCTGATGGCCCACTGCCGCAGCGCCAAGGCCTTCCTGCACTGCTCCTCGGGGGCGGTCTACGACCCGCCCGACGACGAACCCCGGACCGAGCGCGCCGCCCTGGGCGACAACCACAAGCCGTTGTTTCCCACGTATTCCATCTCCAAGATCGCCGGCGAGGTCGTCGCCCGGACCATGGCCCGTGCTCTCGGTGTGCCCACCACAATCGCCCGACTCAACGTCCCCTACGGCGACAACGGCGGATGGCCGTTCTACCACATGGAGATGATGCTGGCCGGCATCCCGATACCGGTCCCGCCCGGCGGACCGGCCCGCTACAACCCGATCCACGAGAACGACATCATCGCGACGATTCCCAAGCTGCTCGAGGTGGCGTCGGTGCCGGCCACCACGGTCAACTGGTGCGGCGAGCAGACAGTCAGCCTCCAGGAATGGTGCGGCTACCTCGGCTCCCTCGTCGGCAAGGAGCCGGTCTTCGAGGAGAGCCCGCAGGCGCTGCGCGGCAACCCCACCGACTCAGCTCGGATGCGCGAGCTCATCGGGACCACGACCGTCGACTGGCACGACGGGATCCGCCATATGGTGGCCAAGTTCCACCCGGAGCTGGTCGGCTAGGGACGGTCGCGATCACAGGTGAGCGAAGAGCCGGTCGGCGAAGGTCCCGGGATGCTCTCGATGCATGAAATGCCCGCCCGGGACCTCCTCGACGATGTACTCGTTGGCGAACATCCGCGCGGCGCCCCGATAGTCCGACGGCTCCGCCATGGGATCATCGAGCCCCGCAAAGGCAATCACTGGCACCGTGATCCGCGCCTTTAACGAGGGGCTGGGAATGGGGGAGAGCTTCCGGTAGTAGCCGAACGCCGCATTCAAGCTCGCCGGGTTGGCGAAGCTTGCCCGGACCGCGTCGAACTCCCGCGGATCCGGGTTCCAGGTCGGGGACCACCGCCGATAGATGTCGGGCAACGCCGCGAAGTCGTTGCGCGCGAAGCGCTTTGCCGCCCCCGGCAACTTGTACGCCGCAAAGTGGCGGACGCCCCACAACTTTTTCAGCGTTGGCCGCAGCGCAGCCGGGTGCGGAATGCCAATGACGAAAAGCTTTTTCACCCGGTCCGGGCCCAGAGCGGCCGCACCGTATGCGGCCGCGGCTCCGAAGTCATGCCCGATAACGATGGCGTCGCGTGCGCCGAGCGCGTCGATCAGCGCCAGCGGATCGCGCGCCAAGGTCTCTTGATCGGTATCGCGGGCGGGGATCGCGCTGGGGTGGTACCCGCGCAAGTACGGGCTGACCGCGCGGTACCCTTTGGCGGCAATGCGTGGGCGAAGATCATCCCAGCTGCGCGCGGTGTCCGGGAACCCGTGCAGCATCAGCACGAGCGGCCCGGTGCCCTCCTCGAGGTAGGCGAATCTCAGCCCGTTCGCTTCAACGAAATGAATCTCATCGGCCATGGATTTCGCACACTACGCGGTTTCGCGAAGAGCTCCCGAATTGGGCACCCGAGCCGAACGGCCTGACGCGGTCCGGCGCCGCGACGCCCTCCGTGAACACGGGCGCTTGACCGCGCCGCGCGCACAATGCTAAGCAGGTGCTCAGCACTCGACGTTTGTCGAGCGCATGAGTTTGACGACGGGCGCGCTATGGAAGGGATTGAATGACTCTGCAGGCGGTATTGGACGACATTCGCAAGCGCCCGGGATCGGGTGATGTCATTCCGATCATCAATCCCGCAACGGAAGAAACAATCACCGAGTTCACCGACTGCGGACCAGAGGCGGTCGACGAGGCCGTCGCCCGGGCGAAGGCGTCCTTCGAGTCGGGCGCCTGGTCTCAGCTGCCGGGCCGCCAGCGGGCCAAGATCATGTGGCGGATCGCGGACCTGATCGACGAACACGCCGACGAATTCGCTCAGCTCGATTCGCTCAACACAGGCATGCCGCTGATGCAGGCAACGCTGCAGATGTCCACCGTTTCGGAGTTCTTCCGCTACTACGCCGGTTGGTGTTCGAAGATCAACGGCGTCGCGTACGACGTGAAGACCGACGGCATCGCGACGGACGCCTTCGTCGACATGCACGCCTACACGTTGAAGGAGCCCTACGGCGTTGTCGGCCTGATTTTCCCGTGGAACGGGCCGATCTTCAATGCCAGCGCCAAGCTTGCGCCCGCGCTGGCCGCCGGCTGCAGCGTGCTCGTCAAACCCGCTGAGGAGACCCCACTTTCGGCACTGCTGCTCGACCAGCTGATCCACGAGGCAGGGGTCCCCGAGGGGGTCGCCAACCTGCTGACCGGCTACGGCCACACCGCGGGAGCCGCGATCACCGCGCACCCCGACGTCGAGAAGGTCGCCTTCACCGGCTCGACAGAGGTCGGCAAGGAGATCGTGCGGGCGTCGGCCGGCAACCTGAAAAAGGTCACGCTCGAACTCGGCGGTAAGTCTCCGGTGCTGATCTTCGACGACGCCGACATGAACAAGGCCCTCCTGATGGCCTCGCTGGGCATCTTCGTGCACTCGGGCCAGGGCTGCGTGTGCGGATCGCGGATCTTCGCCGAGCGCGGCGTGTACGACCAGGTCGTGGCGGGCATCTCGATGATGGCGAACACATTCAAGCTCGGCGCTCCGAGCGAGGAGGGCTGCGTCAGCGGCCCGCTGATCAGCCAGAAGCAGCTGACCCGCGTGATGGGCTTCATCGACGAGGGCAAGAGCGACGGCGTCGAGGTCGTCACCGGCGGCTACCGGCTGGACCGCAAGGGCTACTTCGTCCACCCGACGGTGCTCACCAACGTCGACACGAGCATGCGGCTGTACCAGCAGGAAATCTTCGGACCCGTCGTCACCATCCTGCCGTTCGACGACGAGGACGAGGCGGTGGCCTTGGCCAACGACACCACCTATGGCCTGGCGGCCACGGCGTGGACGCAGAATGTCGGCCGGGCCCACCGGATGCTCAAGCGGCTGCACGCCGGCAGCGTTCAGGTCAACTGCCAGTTGGTCTTTGACCACGACGTGCCGTTCGGCGGCCACAAGCAATCCGGCTGGGGGCACGAGTTCGGCAAAGAGGGCATCGAGATGTACATGAAGACGAAATCGGCCTGGATTCAGCTCTAGGCCCTACAGCGAAAAGCTCCGAACCCCAACGGGTTCGGAGCTTTTCGCTTAACTCGGTGTCAAGATCCTCGGGAGTAGCGGGTCAGGAAACCGTAGGCGGTAAGCCCCGCCACGGTGCCGACCACACCCCACAGCACCAACGAGAAAGCCATCGACCCCAGGAACCAGCCGAACGTCAGGCCGATGTAGAGGGTCCAAATCAGCCGGAAGAAGCTCCAGAGCGCAAGCAGCCCGGTGCTGATCCCGATGTAAAGGCTCCGCTGGCGGTCGACGCGCTTGATCTGTTCTTCGATGCCGGTGGGCAGGATGTTCATGTCTGTCTTCCTTTTCTTCAGGCGGCGCCTCGCTGGCGTCGTCGTTGCGGTAAGTACAGCCGCCGGCGATGCCTACCGATCCCAAACAAAGTCGGCTACCCCGATCAGGCGGGTTAACGAGCGTCCGCGTCCTCGTCGACCGGTTCATTCATCTCGACCTGGAACTGGCGGTATATCTCGCCGTGGCCGGGTCGGCGCCGGATGATCAGCCAACCGATCGCGAGGACCGCGAACCACAGCGGGATCCAAGCCAGGGCAATGGCGGTGTCGCTCTCGGTGGACAGTGTCCAGATCACGAACGCGAAAAAGGCGAGGACGGCCCAGCACATCGCCACGCCAGCGGGCATCTTGTAGATCGAGTCGGCGTGACGCTGCCTGTGTCGGCGGCGATAGACCAGGTAACTGACGATGATCATCGCCCACACGAACATGAACAACAGAGACGAAACGATTGTCATGAGCGTGAAAGCCCCGATCACTGAACCGTGCACGTAGAGCAGCGGGATGGAAGTCAACAGCAGCGCGGCCGTGACAAGCAGAGCCAACGCAGGGACGCCGCCGCGGTTCAGTCGGCGAAACGATGCCGGGGCGCTACCTTCGTCCGCCAGACCGAAGAGCGTACGGCCGGTGGAGAATAACCCGGAGTTCGCCGAGGAGGCGGCCGCGGTGATGACGACGAAGTTGACAATCGACGCCGCGGCGGCAAGCCCCGCCAGCGAGAACATCATCACGAACGGGGACTCGCCGCTGGCGAATTGCCGCCACGGGACGACGACGAGAATTGCCACGAGCGCACCGAGATAGAAGATCGAAACCCGAAGCGGGACGGCATTGATTGCGCGGGGCAGCGTGCGGCGCGGGTTAGCCGTCTCGGCCGCCGCGGCGCCGACGAGCTCCACACCGACGAATGCAAAGGTCGCAACTTGGAAGCCGCTGACCACGCCCGCGAACCCCGTCGCGAAGAATCCGCCGTCCTTCCACAGATTCTCGATCGTCGCGCGGTCGCCTTGCGGAGAAACGAAGTGCGTCGCCAGCAGGATCGCACCGGCAAGGATGAAGCACAGGATCGCGGCGAGCTTGATCAAGGCGAACCAGAACTCGATCTCCCCGAAGTTGCGGACGGAGGACATGTTGAAGGCGAGGATCAGACCGACGATGACCAGGGGCGGTAGCCAAGCCGGCATGTCGGGCCACCAGAACTCCGAGTAGCCGGTGATGGCGACGATCTCCGCGATGCCTGTGATGATCCACGCGAACCAGTACGACCACCCCACGAAAAACCCGGCCCCGGGCCCCAGCAGGTCGGCGGCGAAGTCGACGAACGACTTGTAGTTCAGGTTCGACAAGAGCAGTTCGCCCATCGCGCGAAGCACGAAGAACACGAAGAACCCGACGACTCCGTAGACCACCAGCACAGCCGGACCGGCGTGGGAGATCGTTCGCCCCGACCCCATGAAGAGGCCAGTGCCGACCGCGCCGCCAATCGCGATCAATTGGATATGGCGGTTGGACAGGCCCCGCCGCAAGTGCGGGACGGCGCCATCGGGGGCTCGCATGGCGACGACAATAGAGGGCGGGGACTTGGGCGACCGCCGAATTCGTGAATACATTTGCACTGCAATAACTTTCATCGGCGACTTGTCAGGAAATACACGGACCGGGCCCCGCTTCAAGCGAATACGGCGCGCGGTTGCGAGAAAGGGACGCGGCGCGCGCAATACCCTTCGACACGAGCCGCCGGATGGGAAGGTTAGCTTGGTGGACGTGGTGTCGCGAGTTCTCGTGGTGCCGATCGCCGTGCTGGCGATGGGCCTCTTCTCGCCGGCCGGATCGGCAGGTGCCGATCCGCCACCGACTCAGCTCATCACCACGGTGGCCGTCGGGCCCGACGGCCAGCCGATCAACGGTTACCAAGAGGCACCTTCGGAGGGCAACGTTGCCATCGTCAACGACTGCACGACGCCGTCGCCGTCGGCGATGGCCGCCAACATCTACTACTGCTCGCCCAGTGCGGCCGGTGCCAGCACCTGCTGGCCGTCGAAGTCCGGATCGCTGCTCTGCGTGGACAATCCGTGGGACAAGCGGATGCATCAGGTGACCTATGGCGACCCGCTCCCGCCGGTGCAGCCCACCGCCGCACCGGAGCCGTTCGCGATGGTTCTCGACGACGGCACCCGTTGCACCATCCGCAACGGCGGCGCCTGGGGTGGGCGCGATGACGGATATGAGGGCATCTATTACTGCGGCGACTCCAGTCCGAACCGCTACCTCCTGGGACGGGGCGCCGGGAGCGGCATCGACCGCTCGACGCCGGCGTGGACGGTCCAGGTCGGTCAACTGGGCACACCGACCACCCACTTTCCGCCGCCCCAGACCCGCGCGGTGACGACCGCGTGGTTCGCCGGGACCTGGTAAGAGCCTCGGGCGCCGACCCGACTGTGTCACGGCGCAACCGGCGGGTGCTATAACGCAACGTATGTCAAGCGCTGGCGGCCCGATCGCCCATGTTTCCGATACCGCCCGGTGGACCGCGTTGCACCGGGCAACCGAATCGGCCCGACGCGATGCGCTGTTCAGCGACCCGCTCGCCGAACGTCTCGCGGGTGAACACGGCCGCGCCATCCGCGCCAGCCTGCCGCGCTCGAATCGCAGCGGTTGGTGGCTCGTCGCACGCACCAAGATCATCGACGACGCCATTGCCCAGGCGATCACCGGCGGCTGCGACCGGGTGCTGAACTTGGCTGCCGGCTTGGACACCCGGCCGTATCGTTTGGTCCTTCCGCCCGATTTGACCTGGGTGGAGGCCGATCTCCCGAAGCTGCTTGCGGAAAAGACGCAGCTACTTGCCGACCAGGTACCGCGATGCCGGTTGAGGAGAACCGCCGTCGACCTGGCCGACCCCCACGCCCTAGGCGCCTTTCTAGACGACGCGCTGGACGGCGCTACGAAAGCGCTGGTGCTGACCGAAGGCCTATTGGTGTATCTCGAGGACCGTGACGTGGTCGCGCTTTCGGAGGCGTTCAAGCGACCCGAGGTCGCGTGGTGGCTATTTGACTTCGTCGGTCCGGGGCTGGTGACGGCGATGAACAAGAAGATGGCCGGCATGTTCGAAAACGCACCGTTTAAGTTCGCGCCCGAAAACGGGTTGGCCTTTTTCGAAGGCCTCGGCTGGCGCACCGTTGAAATGGAAGCGCTGTATTTGGCCGCCCAACGCTTGCGTCGCTTGCCGATGTCGATGCGCCCGCTGACCTGGCTGCCCGAGCCGGATCCGCGCCACCCGGGCGGCCGACCCTGGAGTGCGGTCGCCCAGTTGACCCATTAACCGCAGCTGGCGGGCTGCACACCCGACTGCCGCCCGTCCCGCGCGCTTCGACGGATCTCCTTAACGGGGCGGGTCGCGTATCTTACGATCGGGCAACATGCTCGCAACGCCGACAACTTGCCGCGCCAAAGTGCGTCGCCGACTTTACGATCGCAAGGTGCGCATCTCGCTCAAATTCGACATGAAATTCAGGTTTTCCGAACTTGAGGAACTGTGGCGCACCGCCGACCGCATGGGATTCGAAGCGGTGTGGGATTACGACCATTTCTATGGGCCGCAGGAGCACACCGACCCGACCTATGAGGGCTGGACCACGCTGGCCGCCATGGCCGTGGTGATCAAACGAGCGCGGGTGGGTTGCCTGGTCCCCAGCGTGACGTATCGGAATCCGGCGATTGTCGCCAAAATGGCGGTCACCGTCGACCACATTTCCGGCGGACGACTCAACTTCGGGATCGGTGCGGGCTGGCACGAGGCCGAGCATCGCGGGTACGGGCTGGAGTTTCCCGACCCCGGCATCCGAGTCGCGATGGTTGATGAGGCGCTGACCGTGATCCGCAGGCTCTGGACCGAGGAATCGGTCACTTTCCACGGCCAGTTCTTCGCCCTCGAGGATGCGCTGTGCGAGCCCAAGCCGCTGCAGCGCCCACACCCGCGGATCGTGATCGGCGGGACCAGGCCGAAGATGTTGCGAGTCATCGCGCGCCACGCCGACATCTGGAACATGCCAGGACACGAGGGGCCCGAGACCTGGGGCAAGGTGAACACCCAGCTCGACCAAGCGTGTGCCGAGGTGGGGCGCGAACCCGCCGACATCCAGCGGTCCGCGCAGGTGGCTCTGCACCCGGCGGAACCCGGCCAGGTGGATGAGCAGCTTGCGGTGTTGCCCCAATTCGAGCAACTCGGCTGCGAGCACATGGTGCTCGCGTTCCGCGAGCCGCCAACGACGTCGCTACTCGAACGCTGCCGCACGCTCGATCGAGCGGTAACTCACCAGACCCGTATCCAGTCGACCAGCATGTCCGCCGGGTAGGTACCCGGTCCGGGGTCGGCGCCACCGGAACCGGCGACCGCGAGGTTGAACACCGGGTAAGCGGAGTAGCCGGGGGTGTTGAAGGGCCAATCGGGCAGCGAGCTCGCCGGGACGTCGAAGTAGGGTTGCGCGCCGTCGACGTAGTCCTTCCAGAACCTGATGCCGGCCTCATCCCACTGGCATCGCCAGGTATGCCAGGCGCTGTCCATCGCGATGTTGTGGGTCTTCCATTCGCCGCCGTTGGCCTTCGCGTGGACGGTGGTGGCGGAGGGCCAGCTGCCGTTGCCGTACCACTCCATGACGTCGATCTCACCCTGATCCTGGTTGCCCAGCCAGTAGGCGGGCCAGGCGCCGGCGGTCAGGCAGTCGAGCTTGATCCGAGCCTCCCAGGTGTGGCCGACACCACCGCGCCAGTTGCTTTGGACCTTGCCGCTGTAGTACGTCGGGCCGTCTTTTGCGGCACGCAGGACGAGGTTGGACTTTCCGTCGACGAACACGTTGCGGCGATCGTCGCGGTACTGCCCGATGTTCTCGGGGCGCTCCCAATACGTCGGATCCTTGATTACCTCGCGGGCCTGCGCGATTGCCCACTTGGACGGATCGGGGGCCGACCCGGAAGGCCCGTCGAACTCGTCCTGGAAGATGTAGGTCCCGGATTGCCCGCTAGGCGCGGCGGGGGGCGGCACGGCCCGGGCCTCGGGGACCGGTAGCGCAGCTGCGAGCACGCCGATCCCGGTCGTCAGAATCATGCGGCGGCGATCCATCTCCGGCATAAGCAAGGCACGATAGCAGCCCGGGCCGTACGGGGTCGAAACAGGAATTGTGTCAGTGACCGTCGCTAGGGTTTGGCTCGCGGTCGGCCGGAAACGGACGGCGGCACGGTTCGCGGTTCGGGATTTCGTGAATTCACGGGTAATTCTCATCTTGGCCCATGGTTTGGTCTCAGGATTGCCTGGGCACACTGGAATAACGAACCGATAACCACGCGTTCATAGTCTCTGTAGCTGACCTGGATCCCTCGGGAAGGATTTGACAATCGTGGCCAAGGCAACAGAAGCGACGGTTATTTTCCTTCAGTCACACCCGGCATGGATCGCGGCTCAACGGGAGGAACGCGAGCGCGCCGAAGCTATGCGCCGGCATCCCTCTTTTCTCGCCCGGCAACACGCCGCGGCGGCGGGTGCTGTAGACATCACCCCTGCTAGGCGTCACTTCAAGCTGTACTCCAGCACCGACACCCCGGCCTGAACGTGTCCGCGCGAATTACGCGGTAGCCGCCGTCAGCAACGGCGCTGTTTGCCGCCAACCTCTTGGTCCCCTGGCACGCCCAGTAGCGAATGCGCTAGCTCGCGCGTCCGACCCGCACGCCCCGGATTCCGGATAAGCCGTTTACATCCGTCGCGGCAACTACTACTCTACGTAGTAGATGATCGGCCGGGAGAAGCACATGTCCAGCGATTCGGATTCGGCGGCGGTTAGCCACACCACAACCCTGGCGATGATCGCGTTCGTGGCCGCGTTCCTCGTCCACGGCATCGATCACCTTCGGCGCGGGATGACGGCGTCGCCGCCCTCAATCATGGTTGGCGGAATGATCCAGGGGCTGTTCGTGGCGGTGGCGCTCGTGCTGGTGTTACGCCAGCACCGATGGGCTTATGAGGCCGCGATCGCCGTGGGTTTGGGCAGCGCGCTGCTATTCACCTATGCGCACGTTCTGCCCACTTTCCTGCCCGGGTATCAAGACAGCTTCATGTCTGGGCCGCGGATCAACGTCACGTGGTTCTCGTGGCTCACAGCCGTCGGCGAGATCGGCGCCGGGCTGATACTCGGCTGCGTCGCCATCCAAGCGCGGCGGCGCCGGCCGGCGGCCAATGTCGCGACCCTAGGCCGCCGCGCGGCCCATTAGCCGAACCAGCTTGCAAGACAGGGTGGTTAACGGATGCTGCACAATGCGGACTACGTCGGCATAATTCTCAGCGTGCCGCAAACTCATAGAGCGAAAGCGCTCGCCAACCCAGCCCAGCCGCATAGCGCCCTGCTCCGCGAATTGGAGCGCTACATCGAGGCCCACAGCAACGTGACCGACGTCAACGTGGTGAGCGTGACGGACACGGGCCAGGCTGACACGGCTCATAAGCCCGTGCGGCACTGGTACCAGGTCACGTACGAAGCCTGAGACCGCCACCGGCGAAGATTGCATGCGACCGATCAGATGATGCCGCACAACAAGGGCTGATAGAGATTGACACCCGTCAATTCGTCCCTAATGCTGATCCAGATTGCATTCAATTCCAGCCTTGGCTACCGCATCAATGCGGCTCGCCATGCGGCCGGATTGCGTACAGTCCACGGATCTAGGCACGCGGATTTACGGACGAAGGCCGGCGAGCACCATTGCGGCGAAGGCGTCGCCGATCTCGTTGAGCGTGTTGCGGCCACCGGGGACATACCAGCGGTGGATCCAGTTGTGCATGCCGAGAATGCCGAGCATCACCAGCCGCGGATCGAGGTCACTGCGAAAGACGCCGGACGCGACGCCCTCTTCGACGATTGCCAGCAGCGTCTTGCCGTAAGCGTCGGCGTTGGCGACGATGCCCGTCGCCTCGGGAATGGTCGCGATGTGCTGGCTCTCGTTGAACAACAGGAAGATTTCCGGATAGCTGGCCAGATCCTCGATGTAGGAGCGCAGCGCCCGGCGCAGTTTCTCCTCGGCCGGCGCGTCGGAGTCGCGCGCCGCGCGGCAATGCCGTGTCATCGTGTAGGCCGGCTCCTGGATCAGCGCGACGAGCAATTCCTCCTTCGTCCCGACGTAGTAGTACAGCGAAGCGCGGTTGATGCCCACCTCGACGGCAACGTCCTCGAGGCGGGCTCGGGCGTACCCTTCGCGGCGAAAAACCTCCGCGGCTCCTTTGAGGATGGTTTGCCACCGCTCGCCCGAGGCGCGGCGGTCGGCGTTGCGACGTTCTTGGCGCCGGCGTGCGTTGTCGCTCGGCCGGCGCGCGGCTGAATCTGTACTTGGACCCTTACCTGGAATCGTCGAACCTCCTCGTGTGACTCTCGTCGGCATGTCAACCTACGCCTTCAGGCCGTCGACCTGCGAATTGCTTCGATTATTAACACGAACGTTCACATTAATATCCGTCATCGGGCGTCGTAGCGTTCACGCTGATGCACCGTCATTCGCCCCCACTTACGGCTCAGCTTCGCCATCGCGGCATGGAAATCGTCGTGCTCCATGGCCGCGACCGCCAGGGCCAGCGACAGCGGCAGCGGGGCCATGTGGAGCCGCTGCGGGCGAGCTACGACAGGGTGGTGGCCAAAAAAACGCGACTACCGGGCGCCGGCGATGGCGGCCATCAAAAAGGCCTACGAGGACGCCGGCCAGCAGATGCCCGACGACCTCAACCCCACCAACCTGCGCTGAGTCCTTAGGCGACTACAGCTTGCCTGCCACAAAGTCGGCGGCCTGATTGGCCATGCCCGCCTGGATATAGGCGTTCGCGAGATGTTGGGGCCAGTTGTCATGCCAGGTGTTCGGATCGGCCGGATTGCAGATGGGATCGGCGCCGTGGCACAGCTCGATGGTCCGGTCGTTATAGGTCGGGTTGAAGTTCGTGATCGGACCCACCCACTGGCTTCCGTTGCCGAACAATGCGACGGCGGCGACGTGCTGATCTATGCCCGGCGGCAGGGGGCTGTTGAAACCGAACGCACTGATGGGCGCCGCGAGCACCACGTCGGTGACCGCCGCGCCGAGCGAGTAGCCCCCCAGCACCAGCCGGGTGTCCGGGCAGTTGTTGACCATGTCCTGGATGTGGTGGCTCATGTCGTTGGCCCCGACGTCGACCTCGGTGTCAGCGGGGTACTTCACGGCATAGGTGCCGATGTTTTTGTTGACCTTCGATTGCAGCGAGTTGATGAAGGCATTGCCGAGTACGCCCGTACCGGGCGACTCCAGTCGACCGCGGGCAAAGACCACTTGGACAGCCGGGCAATTCGCGGCGCCGGCCGACGGGGCCGCCCCGGGCGTCCCGGACGGCAGCACCGCCGCAATCAGGGTCAGCGCGGCTGCCATGACAGCCGCCCCTACTCCAACGTCAACCAACTCACGGACATTTGAAACGCGCACAAACATGATGGTAAAGCGCTTGCGTCCCGGCCGCTGGGCGGGGCCGACAAAGCGCCAACAACGCAAACGATAGGTTCACCGGATGAGCGACACCGATGCCAGTGCACCCGAGCGCTTGTTCGCACTGGCCGAGCAGGTGCGCGGTTTCATGCCGGTCGACGAGGGACGCGCGCTGTACGACGCCGCCATGCGGCACCTCGGCGGTGGCGTCGGTGTGGAGATCGGGACCTACTGCGGCAAATCCACCCTGCTGCTCGGCGCCGCGGCACAGCAAACCGCCAGCGTTCTCTACACGGTCGACCATCACCACGGTTCCGAAGAAAACCAGCCCGGTTGGGAATTCCACGACGCCTCGTTGGTCGACGAGGTCACCGGGCTGCTCGACACGCTGCCGACGTTTCGTCGCACGCTCGACGCCGCCGGACTGGACGACCACCTCGTGGCCATCGTCGGTAAGTCGCCGATCGTGGCCCGGGGGTGGCGGTCACCGCTGCAGTTTTTGTTCATCGACGGCGGCCACTCCGAGCTCGCCGCCAATCAGGATTTCGACGGATGGGCGAAGTGGGTGAGCATCGGTGGGGCGCTGGTCATTCACGACGTGTTTCCAGATCCCCGGGACGGCGGACGGCCACCCTACTACATCTATTGCCGCGCAATCGATTCCGGCCAATTCCGCGAAGTCTCGGCCACCGGGTCGCTACGGGTGCTTGAACGTATCGGTGGCCGGCTCGGGGAGCCGATCGTCGTCAGCGGCCAGACCCGCTGACGACGCATTCGCAATCGAAGTCGCTCTGCAGACCCAGCGGCAGAGCTTCGCCACGAAAGATCCCAGCGCCCGCGGTAGTGTTCGACAGCGCGTCGGCCGCCAGGATCACCGCAGCCCCGGTCCAGGTGGTGCGCTCCTCGGGCCACCGCTTCCCGTCGGCGAATACCAAACCCGTCCAATATGAACCGTCGTCTTCGCGCAGGTGCTGCATCGCGGCGAATTGCCGATGGGCCGCCGGCCGCTGGCCGATCGCATCGAGCGCCATCACCAGCTCGCACGTCTCGGCACCGGTCACCCAGGGCCGGTCGTCCACACACCGAATGCCGAGACCGCTGACCACAAAGTCGTTCCAGCGCTGCTTGATTCGCGCGGCCGCCGCCGGGCCCCGCAGCGCGCTGCCGAGGATGGGGTAGTACCAATCCATCGAGTAGCGGTCTTTTTCGGTGAACGCCTCCGGGTGTGCGACGAGCGCATGGCCCAGCCGGCCCAGTGCCAGCTCCCACTCCGGCTGCGGTTCCCCGATAAGGCCGGCGAGCGCCAGCGCGCAGCGGATGCTGTGATACACGCTGGCACAACCGGTCAGCAGTGCTTCCGGAACGGGCCCGGCTTCGCTTCGGGCCCAACAGATCTCGCCGTTGCCGGTCTGTAAGTCGATGACGAAGTCGATCGCCTTGCGCACCACCGGCCACATCGCCTCGGCAAAGGATTCATCGCCGGTGACCAACACGTGGTGCCAGACGCCGGTGGCGACGTAGGCGCAGAAGTTGCTGTCGCTATTGGCGTCTTCGACGGTGCCCTCCCGAATCTGCAGGGGCCAGGAACCGTCGGGGCGTTGCATGCGCCGGCTCCAGCCGAACGCGGCCCGCGCCGGCTCGAGCAGTCCGGCCGCGGTGAGCGCCATCGCGCACTCCACGTGATCCCACGGATCGGTGTGGCCGCCCTCAAACCAGGGAATGGCACCCGATGGTTCCTGCGCGGCGGCAATGGACAGCGCGGTCTGCCGACATTGCTTGGGGGTGAGAACGCCCGCAAGCGACGGTGTATTAAAGCGACGCAACTGAATACCTCAGAGTCGCTTCGCTTTCTGTCGCGTGCGGTTGTTTGGTGAAATACATCGCCACGCTCTTGCCCACGAACGGATTGAGCAGTGACTCGGCCATCTGCGTGATCCTCGGTCGCCGCATCAGGTCCCACACCAGGAGTTTGTGATACGCGGACACCGCGGGATGATCGGCCTTGGAGACACCGACGGCGCATTTGAGCCACCAGAACGGCGAGTGCAACGCGTGCGCGTGCTGGTGATGCGTCAATTGCATTCCGCCGCTGGTGATCTTGTCCCGCAACTGGCTGGCGCGATAGATGCGCACGTGGCCGCCCTCGTTGCTGTGGTATTCATCGGACAGCAGCCAGCACACGCGCTCGGGGAGCCATCGGGGCACGCTGATCGCCAGTGTGCCACCGACTTTGAGCACCCTGATCAATTCCGCGATGGCGGCGTCATCTTGTGGCACGTGTTCCAGGATTTCGGATGCGATGACGCAGTCGAAGGTCTCGTCGGCGTAGGGCAGGTTCAAGGCATCACCGAGAACCACCTTCGCCGAGGCGGCCGCGGGCGCCTCTCCGGTCTCGGCCATCGCACGCAGCATGGTATCCACGGAACGCAGTTCGGCCGCGTCGCGGTCGAAAGCGACGACATCGGCACCGCGCCGATACGCTTCGAAGGCGTGCCGGCCCGCTCCGCAACCAACGTCGATGACCACGCTCGCCGGCCCGATGCCGAGCCGATCGAAATCGACCGTCAGCATCGCGCGTCGCCCTCGGTGCTGGCACCGCGCGCGATCGCCCGCTCATAGACCCGCACGGTTTGAGCGGCGACGGCTTCCCAGCTGAAGACCGAGACGGCGCGCTCTCTTCCCGCCTTCCCCAGCCTGCGGCGTTTCTCCGGCGAGTCGAGAAGCGTGCCAAGCGCGCGTGTCAGGGCATCGACGTCGGCGGGCGGCACCAGATCGGCGCAGGCACCGTCGGCGCCAAGGACTTCGGGCAGTGCGCCCACCCGGCTCGCGACGATCGGGGTGCCGCTGGCCATCGCTTCCACGGCGGGCAGCGAAAACCCTTCGTAGAGTGAGGGAATGCAGGCGACCTCGGCCGAGGCAAACAATGCAGCCAGATCGGCATCGGAAAGCCCACTGGTGATGTGAACGATGTCGGAGATCCCAAGTTCGGCGATGAGCTTGTGGGTGGGACCGTTGGGTTCCACCTTGGCGACGAGCCGCAACTCGAGATCTCGGCTGGTGCGTAGCCTGGCGACCGCCTGAAGCAGGGTGCGGACACCCTTCAGCGGGGTGTCCGCGCTGGCGATCGCGATGACCCGGCCGGGTTGCCGTGGACGCGATCCCGGCTTGAACAGCTCGGTATTCACACCCAGCGGCACCACGTGGAGCTGATCCGGCGACACACCGAAATCGGTGACGATGTCCGCGGCCGAGGACGACGAGACCGTCAACAGGTCGGGAATCTGGCGCGCCACCTCTTCCTGCATCGTGGAAAACCCATACCAGCGGTGCACCAACGGCTTTCGCCACCATCGTGCGGCGGCCAGGTCGAGCACCCGATCACGGGTGATGGGGTGATGCACGGTGGCGACCACCGGTAGCCCCGTGTCGGCGATAGCGAGTAGTCCGGTTCCCAGGCTCTGGTTGTCGTGGACGACGTCGAAATCGGCCATCCGCTCGGCCAGTAACCGGGCCACACGCAACGTGAAGGTCCGCGGTTCGGGAAAACCCGCGGTCCACACGGTGAGGAGCTCCAACAGGTCGATTGAGTCGCGAATCTCACTCGGCCACGGCACCCGGAAAGGGTCGGGTTCGCGGTAGAGGTCGAGGCTTGGCACCTTGGTCAGCCGCACCCTCGGGTCGAGCAGTTCCGGATATGGCTGGCCGGAAAACACCTCGACCTCATGACCGAGCTCGACCAGGCCGTGGCTGAGATGGCGCACATACACGCCCTGTCCGCCGCAATGGGTCTTACTGCGGTAGGACAGCAGGGCAATTCGCATACTCAACTCTTATCCGCTGGAGAAAGATCGCGGACAGGCGCCCCCCTATCCATCGCCATCAACGCACTCGCGAACCCCACGACAGCAAACTGGACATGTGTCCAGACTATAGTTCGATCAGCTAATCGACGCAACGAGAGCGGAAGTTGCCGCAGTTGCGGACCCAGGGTGAACATCAACCACAGTGGTCACGGGTGCCATACCCGCACCGCACCCACGCCGCTTGACCGTGTGCCCGCCTCCGAGCCACAACCGGATCGCCCTTGGCAGCCACGAGACTTGTCGCTAAGAGGCGGGCACTGAACTTCCCTCCGCCAGACCCGTGTGGCGCATGTGGCTGTGAGCGGACCGCGCCACCGGCGGGACGTGCCCAGCGTTTTGTTACCATCGCGCGGTGCACGAATCGGCTGCGCCTTCTGGGCCCGGCGGAGCACGGCCTTTTTCACGACGCGACGCCCTGAAAGTTGCCCTGGCACCGGCCCTGCTGGGCCTGGCGGCGGTAACTGGCACGCTCGACGCTCAAAAGGCAGCCGCCGCCGACATGAAGCTGATCGATTTCGCGGAACGAAGAATCCCGCCGGATCAGATCAAATCGGCGGGCTATGACGGAGTGGTGAACTACGTGTCCGAATCGCGGCCCGGCGCGAACTTCCAGGCAAAGCCCATCACCCGGGATTACGCGGACGCGTTACGCGCAGCGGGGTTGCAAATCGTCAGCAATTTCCAGTACGGCAAGCCCGGTTGGCCCGACCCATCAGATTTCACCCGCGGGTTTGACGGCGGCGTGGCGGACGCGCAGGCGGCGCTGCGGCTGCATAACGCGGCCGGGGGCACAAACTCGGCCCCGATCTTTTTCAGCGTCGACGACGATATCGACGCCAACACTTGGGATACCGTTGCTGTCAATTGGTTTCGAGGACTCAACTCGGTGATGGGCGTTGGGCGCACCGGCATCTACGGGCACGTCCAGGCCTGCCGGTGGGCGATCAGGGACGGCGTCATAGGAAACTCGAGCACTCCGGGACACCGCTGGGCGTGGCAGACACGGTCATGGTCGCATGGGGACCGCGAGCCCGCGGCGGTGCTTTATCAGGCTGTGGTCAACAGCCCGTCGAACCCGAGCCCGCTCTTGGGCGGGATCAACGTGGACATCGACGAGGTCCTCGCGCCCGATTTCGGGCAATGGGACTTCAACCGGTGATCTAGAGCTACGACCGGATGTGAGCAAGTCCCCTGGTCTGGGGTGCCGTCGTGGCGACGAAGTTCTTCAGGATGTCCGCCACGGCCGCCGGCGCTTCCGCGTGCGGGAAGTGCCCGATGCCCTTGAGCACCTCGAGGCGACTGCCCGCCAGCGCGTCATGGGCGGCGTAGGCGTGCGCGACGGGAATGATCCGGTCATTCTCTCCCCAGATCAGCAAGGTGGGCAGGCCAGCCGTCAGATGAATCTTGTTCAGCGCGCTGACGGACTGACCGCGGTAGTCCACCACGGAGCGCAACGTCCGCAAGAACGCCTGGCGGGTCCGCGCATCCGATAGCGACGAGTACGCGTACCACATTTCACCGGCTCGCGGCGCCTGGATCCCCGCTGAGGTCAGCCACCTACCCAGCTTGTTCCCGAGGTTCAGCACCGGTTGCGGGGCGACGACGGGCAGCACGAACTCGGCGCCGGGCGCGGACAGGATTCGCAGCAGCGGACTGAGGTCGGGACCGAGGCCGCCGCTGCCGATCAGGGCGAGCCGTTCACAATAGTCCCGATGCTGGTGGGCGAACTGCATCGCGATACCGCCGCCCAGAGATTGGCCGATCACAGTCGCCCGGTCCACCCCGAGTTCGTCGAGCAGATCGCGCAGAAAGACCGCGAAGGCCCCCAGCGAATAGTCCCCACGCGGCTTCGCCGACTCGCCGTGCCCGAGCAGGTCCGGCGCTATCACCCGATAGTTCTTCGACAGCAGCGGAATGATCGCCCGCCACGTCGCAGAACTGCCGGCCATCCCATGGATCAGCAGCAGGACGGGGCCCTGGCCGGCATCCCGGTAGGCGATCCGGTCTCCGTGCAGTTCGAGGTATGTCAATTCACTCATGTCAACGGTTCACCCAGCCTCGGTAGTCGGACGCATAGAACGCAGCAGACATCTCCTAAGCGTACCCAACTTACGCTTCCGTAGGTTACCCGCGGGTAATAGTGTGGCTGGCCTCACTCACCGCCGCTCTAGGGGGCCGGCTTCACGGCGCTGCCGTTGCGCCACTGATCCCAGCTGAGCGTCCAGTCGCCGTTCTGCGCCGGCGTCAAAGGCGGTCCGCCGCTATTACGGACCTCGACCACGTCGCCCGGTACGGAGAATCCGTAGAACCATTTTGCGTTGTCGGCGTTGAGGTTCAGGCATCCGTGCGAAGTGTCCCGGTGGCCCTGGGCCCACACCGTCGCGTCGAGCTCATGCAGATATATGCCGTCGGTGCTGATCCGGGTGGCGTAATTGATGGTCTCGCGATATCCCAATCGAGAATTCTTGGGCAGACCGAAGGTCGAGGAGTCCATGACGACGGGGTTGCCCTTGTCGAGCACGGTGTAGATGCCCGGGGGAGTCCACAAGGAAATGGTCTTTGCGCCGACCGGTTCGGTGCCGCCCATCCCCATCGAGGTGGGCATCGTGCGGACCAGGGCTCCGTTGTCGTAGACGCTGACCTGCTTGGTGGCATCATCGGCGATGGAGATGTGCGCGTCGCCGATCCGAAACGAGACCCGGTTGTCGTCCTGCCCGAATAGGCCATTGCCCAAGGCGATTCCGTATATCTTGGCCTCGGCGGCGACCGTCGTACCGGGTGCGTAATAGTGCTCGGGTCGCCAGTGGGCGTTCTGGCCGTCGACCCAGAACCAGGAGCCTTGCACCTCGGGATTGGTGGTCACTGTCAGGCGTCGCTCGGCGCCGGCCCGGTCGGTGATCTGCTCGTCGAAGTGGGCGACGACCACCGTTCCGACGCCGTAGCTGCCGCCCTCTCGCAGCGCGGCCTCCGACGTCGTGGTGAACGAAACCTTGGTCTGGTTGGACGGCTGCAGTGTGGAGAATGACGAGACTTCAGTGGACGCAACGCCGTTGGACCCGCGGCTGGTGACCGTCAGCGTGTAGGTGCGTCCGTAACCCAGGGGCACGGTGGGCTTCCAGACGGTGCTATCCGGCGTCATGACGCCCTGGACCGATTTGCCGCTGTCGTTGACCATCCGAACGTCGGCCAGCGTCCCGGGGTCGGCTTTCACCGCAACCAGCCCGACCGGGTCGACGTCGCGCGCGTTGGGACCCGGCGTGATCGTCACCCGCGCCGCCTCGGACGCCGTCGACGAGGCCCCGCGGTGAGTGCAGACGCCGCCCGCGCAGCCCGGCACCGACGCGACCTGCACCGCGCCCGCCACTCCGAGTAGGACAAACATGGCGAGCATGAATCGGCGAGGCCGGCTGACCCCATGTAGTCGGCGGACGAGCCGATCGCTGTTGATAGGCGCCATTGAAGTCGGGGGCCATCCTTGCGCTGTGAATTGCCGGTGCCGGTTGATCCCGATGCCGGCAATGTTTCAGGTAGCCGCTGGCGGGTTTTCTGAAACCGTCAAGGGCAGCCACGCCCGCGAATGATCACACCTGACGCCACGAGGGCCGGGTCGGGTCGACCAGCTGCACGTCGACGGGGCCGATCCCGAAGACGGCGATCACGGCCGGGTCGGGCTGGTTTGCCGGGACACCATCGTAGTGTGGGGTGCGCGCGGTCCGCTTCACGTAGCCACCCGGACCGACCGGAACCGCGTCCTGGGGCTGAAAATCGTTCCCGCTGTTGACAAACCAGGTACCGAACACCACCATCTGAATCCGGTCGGTGGCATAGGTATGGGGCGCGCTGAACCAGCCCGGGTTCCATTTCATCAACACCAGATATGGCCCCGGCTTGTTGAAATCTCGGTACAGCATGGCCATTTCGCCGCTGTGGGGCGGCAGATTGCCCCAGGGCTGGAAACCGATTTGGTCGTAGGGCGCGACGAACGTTTCGCGCGGATCCGGGCCGGTCTTGGGTGCGGGCGACAACGCGATGTTGCCCGTCTTATCACCGGCGGCGATCGCGGCAAGCAACAGTGGCGCTGCCATCAACAACGATCGCCGGTTCGATTCGATATCGCGCATCACATACCTCCCCGTAGTCGCTGACTCAACCCTCCTTCCGGTAGATCAGCCAGCGCAACTCGATCGGGGATTCTTCACGCTCGACGTCGAACAGGTCGAGGCCACCGGCCCACCCCTCGTACCATTCCGTGGGCGGCCAGGCACCTTCGGGCAGGTGGGTTTTCTCGTACTCGCAGACCGAGTCGTCGGCAACAAGCTGCAGGGGTAGCTGGGCGGCCGCCTCGGTCAGCTCGTCCCGGGTGAAGAGCATCGAGTTGCACTGCTGCCCGAGTTCCCGCGCAGCATCGTCCGGCACGTACCCCTGGCGCGCCAAGAAGGTGTTGAACAACAGGCGTCCGCCAGGAGCCAAGCAATCGGCCGCGAGCTCGAACATGCCGCGCAGCTCCCGCGTTGTCCGGAAGTCGGGCACCACCTCGGAGGCCACGACCAGCTGATAGTCGCCACGAACACCCTCCATGGCGGTGAAGACGTCGCTTTGGATGACGCGTACGTTGAGCGAATCTCGTTCGGCCTCCGAGCGAATGACGTCGGCGAACTTCGCGGCCATTTCTACCGCATCCACCGGATGGCCACGTCGGGCCAGGGCCAGGGCATTTCGGCCGGTTCCCGCGCCGACGTCGAGCACCCGATGGGTGCTGGGGTCAGCGATTTCGCAGGAGAGCGCCCACACGCGCGCGTCCGGTTCGACGCCGAACAGTGGCCCCTCGCGGACGGTTAGCCAGTGGTCGTAGTCGGCCCCGATCGTCGTCCACTTGGGTTTGACGCGGTAGTTCAGCATCGTGCCATAGGGATAGTGGAACGCGATCACGATGTCCGAGCGTGAGGATGCCTTGAAGGCCTTCGACAGCTCGCCCTGAAGCACCTTCTCGAGCTGAGCGGATTCTTCGGCCGTGTACTGCACGCCCAAGCTGGCAAACAGCTTTTCGCACATCGCGACGTACTCGTCGAGCAGGCCCGGAACGGCCGGCAACGAGAGCTGGCCCTCGGCCACCGTTCGTCGATGCAACCGCCGGGCCATCGCTGCGCGCAGCTTCGACGGATCGAACGGGCTGGGGAGCGAATCCTCCATCAGACCCTTCTACATGACCCATTTCCTGGTCGCACGGTCAGGGCGGGACAACGTTGACCGTTAATCCGCCATATTCGATTGCGCCAGATTCGGGTCCGCGCGTTTGCTGAAGGTGATATTTTGCGGACCATTCGATTGTCCGACCGGTCTTTGCGAGCCATCATGTTCAAACCCCGGATCGCGACCGCGGCGCGCATCGCGGTGGCGGCCGCGTGCCTCGGTCTGGCCGGCGTTTCCTCCGTCTCGGCGTGCAGCCCGGGGCCACCATCGCCGACGGCGGCGGCGCCGTCACCGCCGACTCCCACCGGCGGCAGGTACGGCAACCCAACCGCGAAGGCGAGGACGGCCGCCAGCGGCGTGTACGGGGACCCGGAGGCGGCCGCCGACTATTGGCAGCAGCAGTCGCTCGAGGACAACTGCGGGTTGGCTTCTGTTGCCGACGTGGTCGGTGAGATCACCGGCCACGCTCCGACGGAGAAGCAGATCATCAAGCTGGCGCAGCACACTCCCTCGGTGATCCGCGATGGTCCGATTTACGCCCCCACGGGCGACCCGGCCCACGAAGCCGACAATGGTGGCATCGACATGGCCGACGCCGTCGTGCTGCTCGACCACTACGGCATCAAATCGCGGATGACGTACGACAAGCACCCCGAGGAGGTCGGGCTGGCCTCCCTAGAGCGGTACCTCGGCGCCGACCGCAAGGTCATCGCCTGGGTCAATTCCGGAACTATCTTGGACACCAGCGACCAGCGCACCGCGCCCGATCACTTCCTTGTTGTCACCGGGATCGACACCAACAAGGAGATCGTTCACCTCAACGACCCCTACGCCGATCACGCCAACACGAAGGTCAGCATCGATAGGTTTATGACCGCGTGGAAAATTGGGCAGGAATCGATCGTCGTTACCGCGGCGGCGAGCTGACCACCGCAGCGAGGGATATCGATGACGACGCCGTTGCTTCTGGGTGACGAGAAGTTCGTGTCTTTGACGACTTTCAAGCGCAACGGGGACACCGTCGCGTCACCGATGTGGATCGTTCGCGACGGTGAGCGGCTGTCGGTGTGGACGCCGGCCGGGGCCTGGAAGGTGAAGCGGATCGGTCGCGATCCCCGGATCACCCTCACGGCCTGCGGCCGGACGGGGAAGGTGCGGGCCGGTCAGCCCGCATTCGGCGGGACGGCCGAGGTGATCACCGACCCCGCGGAGGTCGCGCGGACAGAATCACTCGTCAAGCGCAAGTATGGCTTGGAGTTTTGGGTCGTGACGCTTGTCGAAACCATTGCGGCCCGGGGTCGCAAACCGCGGGTTGTCCTGCGCATCACGCTGTCCGACCCCTGACAGCCGGCCGGGGATGCGGATGTGAAATTTCGGGTGTCCGCATACTGTTTCCGTTGACAGTTGTGTGTCAGTGTCATTGAGCGGGGATGGGTAATGCAGGAGCCGACGGGCCTCGAAGGCCGTGCCGCGGCGCAGATGCGGGTGCAGAGCTTGTGCCGCTACCCGGTGAAGTCGATGCTCGGCGAAACCGTGGACCGAATGTTCGTCGACGAGCGCGGCGCCGAGGGAGACCGACGGCTGGCCCTTGTCGATGCCGTGACGGGGCATGTGGCCAGCGCCAAGCAGGCCCGGCTATGGCGCGGGCTACTGCAGTGCACGGCCAGGGGTGACAGCGGGCGGGTGAGCATCGGGCTGCCCGACGGGACTCACATCGCGGCCGACGACCCCGGCCTCGATGAGCTCCTCTCGCGGCTGTTGGAACGGCCGGTCCGGCTGATCAGCCAGCGGCACGACGGGGCAACGGTGGAACGCCCGGACCCCGAGAAGCTGCTCGAGCTAGGGATCGACGCCGAGGTCGGTGGCCGCATCCTCGAGATTGGCCAGGCGACCCCGGGCGACTCGTTTACCGACGATGCTCCCTTGCACGCGATCACCACCGCCACCGTGGAGCACATCGGCGTCGAGGCACTGCGCTACCGACCGAACCTGGTGATCGCGACGCCGCCGGGCTACCCGCCGTACGCCGAAAATGATTGGATCGGTGGGGAATTGGTTGTCGGCGAGACACGGTTGCGTGTCCTGGCGCCCACCCCTCGGTGCGTGGTTCCCACGCTCGAGCACGGGCCACTACCACGAGCTCCGCAAGCGCTTCGCACGCCCGCGGCCGAGAATCGTTTGGCGGCAGCCGGTTCTGCGGCGCAACCCTGCGCGGGGGTGTACCTCGAGGTTGTGACGGGGGGCGTCATCCTCGCCGGCGACCGGGTCACCCTGTCGGCCGCCGCGAACGGCTCCTAGGGCACTGACTCCAAGCCGATGGCCGCTCGGGCCGCGGCCCAGTCGGTCAGACGAAAAATGTTGCAGCACAATTAGCTTCGTAAAGTTTGCCGTTGCAACGCCTCAGGGTTGGCGATCCGGATGGGAGTCCCGTCCAGCCACGCCACCACGGCCGCCACGGTGTCCGAGTAGAAGGCCCCGAGCATTTCGCGGGTGACGTACCCCAGGTGCGGAGACAGCGTCACATTGGGCAGCAGCCGCAACGGATGGTCGGGGGGAGGCGGTTCGACGTCAAAGACGTCGAGCCCGGCTCCGGCGATACGCCCGCTCTCGAGCGCGGCGATCAGGGCGGCCTCATCGACGATCGGACCCCTCGACGTGTTGATCAGGTAGGCGTGTGGCTTCATCAAGGCCAGCTCAGGCCCGGCGATCAGACCGCGGGTGCGCTCCGAGAGCACAAGATGGACGGATACCACATCGGATTCTTCGAAGAGCGTCGCTTTCTCGACCCGGCGAGCGCCGACCGCCGCCGCGGCCTCCTCGGTGAGATTTTGGCTCCACGCAATGACTTGCATGCCAAACACTTGCGCGTATTCGGCCATGCGTTTGCCGATCCTGCCGAGGCCGAGAAGTCCGAGGGTCTTGCCGGACAGCGTGATACCGGTGCTGGCCTGCCACGCACCATCGCGCATGCGCCGATGCTCTTCGGCGAGGTTGCGCACCGTCGCGATCATCAACCCCCAGGCCAGTTCCGGGGTGGCGTCGCGGACGGAGCTGAATCGTGGATTGGCGAAGTCCGAGTGGGCGACAAGGACGCCGCACTCGGTGGCCGCAGCCATGTCCAGGTTAGGCAGGCTCTTGCCGACGATGGTGATCAGTTTCAGGTTCGGCAGCCGCTCGATGAGTGTGCGCGGAAAGGCCATACGCTCGCGCACGGTGCAGACCACATCGAAGGGCCGCAGTGCTTCCGCGGCCTCGGCTTCGGAAAGATGGCGGTCGAAAACGGTGACGTCGGATCGAGTCTGCACCGGCGACCAGTCGGCGAAGTCGAGGGCCACACCGGCGTAGTCGTCGAGTATCGCCACCTGGGGCATGGGCATGACGATTCCTTGACGGGCCGCCGCGCGCAAGCTCTAAGTATTGGGTACTAAACTCAGCATGGTTGTCGACAGCGGAGTCAGCGGGCGTTAGGCCTTCGCTGATCAGCCAAAGCGCCCGGCGCGGGCGCTGTCTTCCAGGAGATCGGCTGCGCGGGCTGCGCTTTCGGCGGGTTTGGTCATGTGGGCAACGACCTCACCGGCTCGAGCGAGGTATTGCGGAGCGAGCAGCAAGCGCAGGTCCGCGACCAGTGACTCTTGGTTGCTGGCCGCGAACGGCCGCCCGAAACCGACTTGCAGCTGTTCGACCGCCGCGGCCCACATGGGCTGATCAAGCCAGAACCAGAGGATCAACGCCGGGATTCCGGCCCGCAGGCCTGCGGCCGTGGTGCCGGCGCCCCCATGGTGGACGACGGCGCGGCAGGCCGGAAAGATCGCCGCGTGATTCGCCGCGGCCACAACCTTGACGTGGTCGGAATGCGGGACGTTTGTAATGTCATTCGCGCCACCGCAAATCAACGCCCGCTCGCCCAATTGCGCGCAGGCCGCGCCGATCACGGCGACCGCGTCGGCAAAAGGTTCGATCGGCGAGCTGCCAAACCCGAAGTAGATCGGCGGCGTTCCCGCGGCAATCCACGACAAAACCTCGTCGTCGGCGTCCGTCGGCAACTCCAGCGTCAGCGCGCCGACGAAGGGCCGTCGGCCATCCGGTTCCACCCATTGGGCCGCGGGCCTGGGCAAGCAGAGCTCGTCGTACGCCTGGATCTCCAGCAATGGCGTCGAGGGCCCGGTTGCCTCCGGCAGGCCGAGTTCACGGCGTTGAGCGTCCTCAATGTCCTTCGTGATGAAGGAACCCAGCCACCACGATGACCAGATCTGGGCCGGGAAAGTGTGCAGCACGGCCAGCGGAATACCGTGGTATTCCGCAACATTGGCGGCCAAGCCCTGCTCGTTGTGGCCCACCAATATCAGGTCGGCCCCTTCGGCCAGTGACGTCAGCGTCGCGCTCTTCTGCGACGCGAGCTGGCTAAGATGCTCAATCACTTCCGGCAGCATGCTGATCGGATTCTGCATCTTCGGCATGATGCTGCGGACCAGATCTGTGCCCGGGTTCATCCCCACCCGCGAGTCCGGCCCATAGGCGACGCCGGCAAGCCCCACCGCCTCGGCGACGCCAATCAGGTTGGGCGGGACCGCCATGCGCACGTCGTGACCTCGGCGCCCTAGCTCGCGGCCAACGGCGGCGCTGGGCTCGATGTCGCCGCGACTTCCGTAGCCTGCCAGCACGACTTTCATCGACGGATTGGTTTCATTCGGCGGAACGGTTTCATTCGGCGGAACGGCAACCTAGCTCGTGCCGCGGGCATGGGCGCGGTTCAACGCCATTTGATGCCACAGCCGATCGACGGCCGCTGATCGGCGTTAACCGGCCGCCCGGCGAGCACGGCGTCGACCGCCGCCCGGATATCGGCGGCCGTCACCGGTAGGCCGTTTTTGGGTCGCGACTCGTCGAGCTGGCCACGGTAGACGAGTCGACGCTGGCCGTCGAAGACGAACGTGTCGGGCGTGCAGGCCGCGGAGAAGGCCCGGGCGATGTCCTGGGTCTCGTCGTAGAGGTACGGAAACGTCCACCCGTGTCGGACAGCCTCGGCGGCCATCTGATCGGGTCCGTCCTGCGGGTAGGTGACGGCGTCATTGCTGGAGATGCCGACCATCGCGACGCCCTGATCGGCGAGATCCCGACCGAGCTCGGCGAGCCCGGCGGCGACGTGCTGGACGTACGGGCAGTGGTTACAGATGAAAGTGATGACAAGCGCGGGACCCGTGAGGTCGTCCAGGCTGACCGTGGCGCCGGTGGCTGGTTCGGGCAACGCAAACGGCGGCGCGGGTGTGCCGAGGGCGAGCATGGTGGACTCGGTGGCCATGCCCGCCAGAGTAGCGTCCACGACGCCGACGAGGTGCGGTCAGGCGTGCGGGGAGGTGTCGCTAGGCGCGTTGCGGCCCTTGGTTGAGCCTGTTCACGGCGTATGTCGCGGCCTGGCTTGTCATCCCGGCCTCGATGTAGGTGACGTGCGAGATGATGTTCCCGCCTGCGGAGCAGATCGGATCGTCGGGGGCGCACAGGCTGAGGGTCTTAGGGGCATGCAACGCATTGATGGTCGGCAACGGCTGACCGCCCCACAACATGCTCGAGAATCCACTGGATGGCTCGCCGAAAAGGGCGACGGCTGCGACGTGATTAGCCACCGTGAGCGGCATGGCCGAGCTGGCCAAATCGATCACGGTCGCGCCCTGCGAGTATCCCCCCAGCACGATGTGGGTGTTCGGGCAGCTGGCGACGGTGTTCTGGATGTGGGCGCTCGCATCGTTGGAACCGCTGGTGGCGCTGTTGTGGTAATCGTCGTTCGCCGGGTAGTTCACCGCGTAGACGTCGACGGAGCGCCCACCAACCTGCGAGGTGAACGAGTCGACAAACGCCTGGCCGATGTTGCCCAGGCCGGGTTCCTGATGGGTGCCGCGAGCAAACACCACCGCGACGTCAGAGCATGGATCAGCAAACGCGGCAGGATTGCCGATGGGCGCGCTCAGCAGCGCCCACGCAATCACGACCGAGACACCGACGAGGCGAACAAGGCTGCGTGCACTCATCGTCAGATCACTGACATACTCCCGGCGCCCCTGATTCCGGCGGCCTGGTTGGCCGATCAACCAGAGCGCCCCCGGCGGGCGGTGTCTTCCAGGAGATCGGCTGTGCTGCCGACGCTTTCAGCGGGTTTGGTCAGCTGGGTGGCGATCCCACGGGCTGCAGCGACGCATTGCGGGCTCATGATGGAGCGCAGGTCCGCGATCAATGTTTCCGGGGTGGTCATCGAAAAATGGCGGCCGAAACCGACCCCCAGCCGTGTCACCACATCCGCCCAAACCGGCTGGTCGAGCCAGAGGCAGAGGATCAACGTGGGGACCCCGGCCCGCATGCCTGCGGCGGTGGTGCCGGCGCCCCCTTGGTGGACCACCGCGCGGCACGCGGGAAAGATGGCCCCGTGGTTCATGGCCTCCACGAGCTTGACGTGGTCGAAACTCGGCATGTCAGTGAAGTCACTGGACCCAGCACAGATCAACGCCCGCTCGCCCAACTCCGCACACGCCGCGCTGATCAAGGCGATCGTGTCAACGCCAGATGCGACCCGCACGCTGCTGCCGAAGCCGAAATAGATCGGCGGCGTTCCCGCGGCAATCCACGACAAAACCTCGTCGTCAGCATCCGTCGGCAACTCCAGCGTCAGGGCGCCCACGAAGGGGCGTCGCTCAGCCTGTTCCCCCCACTGCGCTGTCAACCCGGCAAAACAGAGCTCGTCGTACGCCTGGATCTCCAGCGATCGCGGCGCGGGTCCGGTCGCCTCCGGCAGGCCGAGCGCACGGCGCTGATCGTCTTCAGCCTCCTTCGTGATGGGCCCAATCCAGCCGTCCATGCGCTGACTGCCCCCCGGGAAGAAGTGCAGCTCAGCGCGCGCAATGTCGTAGTACTCCGCGACGTTGGCGGCCAACCCCTGGTCGCTCCCTCCCGTCAATAGCAGGTCGGCGCCGTCTGCCAGCTCCGTTAGCGTCGCGCCCATCTGCGGCCAGTACTGGGTGATGTGCTCCATGAGCTCAAACATCACGGTGATCGGATTCTGGGGCTTGCAGAAGTTCCGGATGGACTCCGCGCCGTGCAGCTCGTCTGGGTTGGGCCCATACGGGACGGCGGCAAGCCCCGCCGACTCGACGAGGCCAAGCATGGTGGACGGGACCGCCATGCGCACCTCGTGACCCCGGCGCAGCAGCTCCCGACCGGCGGCCGCGAAGGGCTCGACGTCGCCGCGGCTTCCCACGCTCGCCAGCAGGAATTTCATTGGCGGAACCTACATCCTTTGACGCAACGGCCTACCGCTGGCCGCCGCGGACGATCCGATCGGCCCGCCAACACGATGCCCGCATGGGGACGTCGATCACCTCGGCCCCGGGGAAACGCGCTTGAAGGGCGGCGCGCGCTTCGGCTAACCCCTGGGCCCGCTCATCCGGCGACGCGATGATGACCCTGCTGTAGGTGCCCACCATCGCGACGGCGTCCTCGAGGGTCATCGTCCGCACGAATTCGAACGTGTCACGCGCGACGTTGTGGAAAATCTGCGGCTCCGGGAGATCGAAATTCAAGCGCCGCCGCAATCGCTCGGCCGCTTCCGCCTCGGATGTGTCCCGGCCGGGCTGCCGGTCGAGGCTGCGCACCCAATCCACCCCCCGGTCCCGGCTCGTCCAGATCAGGCCGAACCGACCGCCGTCGCGCAGCACCCGGCCGATCTCCGGGACGGCCCGTTCGGGATCCATCCAGTGCCACGCCGACGAGACGAACACCGCGTCCGCGGACGCGTCCGGAAGCGGAATCGACTCGCCGCGCCCCTCGACGACACGGACTCCCGGGGATCGCCCCGCCAACACCGCGCGCATCCGCGCGTCGGGCTCGACGGCGATAACCTGTTGCGCCCTGCCTACCAGCGTGCGGGTGAACAGGCCGGTGCCCGCGCCCAGGTCGACGGCCACCTCGCAACCGGGCGGCACCAGCCAGTCCACCGCCTCGTGCGGGGCCTGCGGCCGCAGCCCGTCATAGTCCGCGGCAATTGATCCGAAGGACATCGCGCGCTCTTGACGATCGGTCACAACGCCACGGTAATCCGGTTCGCCCGGCGCAAGCGCGGCCGGCGATTGCGACATGGCCGCTGCAAGTAAATGCAAGGTTAACCGATGGTGGCTATTATCTGTCTATCAGTTTGGACGGCAACGGGGCCCCCGGCCCACCGGAGGTTTTCTTTGGCCAGGCTTTCCCACGCTTTCAGCACCGAGAACGAAATTGCGGTTGACGCCCTCGCATCGGCCCTGCAGCCGAAATTTGCCGTCGCCGTCGGAGCGGAACGGACCGTCTCACAGACCTGGCTCGACACCTTCGATTGGCGGCTGCACGCGGCGGGAATCTCGCTCGAGTACGCCGACGACGGGCCCCTGATCGCGCACCTGCCGGATGGCGTCCGGTTGCAGTGCCCGCAGCCCGCCCGGGGTTGGCCGGCCCAGGCCGACAACCTGCCCGCCGGCCTGCTGCGCGAGGCGCTGGCACCGATCGTCACGCCGCGGGCATTGTTGCCCGTCGTCACGGTGCGCCGCGCCGCACGGGAGAGCCGGGTGCTCAACCAGGACGACAAAACCGTCGCCCGCCTGGTGATCGAAAACGACGACGACGGCACCAGCCGGGTGTTGGTTCAGGCACTGCGCGGGTACGACGCGGATGGTGATTGGATCGCCCGCCAGCTGCCCCTCGTCGACGGACTGACTCCGCTGACGACGACGCCCTACGGCGAAGCGATCGCCCGCGCGACCCGCAGGCCCAGCGATTACGACACGAGTCCGGTCGTGCCATTGCGGCCGGAAACGCCTGCGGCGGTGGCGATTGCGGCCGTGCTTCAGCATTTGGCCAACATGATCGCCGAGAACGTGGAGGGCACGATCGCGGCGATCGACACCGAATTCCTGCATGACCTGCGGGTAGCGGTGCGGCGCACCCGCTCGATTCTCAAGCTCACCGGCGACGCGCTGCCCGACGATATCGCCGCGCGGTACGCGCCCGACTTCAAGTGGCTGGGCGATCTGACCACGCCCGTGCGTGACCTCGACGTCTACCTGCTCGGCCTCGACGACATGGCGGCTGGGCTGGCGTCGGCCGATCCACGCGATCTCGATCCCTTCCGGAAATTCCTGGTTCAGCACCGGTCCGTCGAGCGCCGACGCCTGGTACGAGGGCTGCGGTCGCGCCGTTTCCAGGAGCTGATGGACGGCTGGCCCACGACGCTCGCGCAGGTGGCCGCCGGGGCCGACGGCGGGCCGCCCGTCGCAACGCTGGCCCGCGAGCGGGTCCAGCGGGCGTTTCGACGGGTCGTGCGGTGCGGCGAGCTGATCGCCGCCGACTCGCCCAGCGAGGAGGTGCACGCTCTGCGCAAGCGCTGCAAGGAATTGCGCTATCTGCTGGAGGTATTTCGGCCGCTGTATGCCGACGCACCGCACCGCTCACTACTCAAGGAGCTCAAGGCATTGCAGGACACCCTCGGCGATTTCCAGGACGGCGAGGTGCAACGGGAAGCAGTCCGCGAATTCGCCGCGGCGATGATGGAAAAGGGCAGCGCGCCACCCAAAACCGTGCTGGCCATGGGGGAGTCGGCCGCCCAGCTCGACGCGCACCAGCTGCGCGCACGCGCGGCGCTGGTAGGCCGGCTCCAACCGTTGGTTGCGGAGAAGAATCGTGGCCTGGTGAAGGCGCTGGTGCGCTCATGAGGGTGTACGCGACGTACAACATCAAGGGCGGCGTCGGTAAGACGTCGACCGCGGTCAACCTCGCTCACCTGGCCGCGCGCAACGGCTTTCATGTGTTGCTGTGGGATCTCGACCCGCAGGCCGCGGCGACCTACCTGTTCCGGATCCGGCCCAAGGTCAAGGGCGGCAGCAAGGCGCTGGTTCGGGGCACGCGCTCGATTGACGACGCGATCAAGGCCACCGATTTCGATCGGCTTGACCTGGTACCGGCCGATTTCAGCTACCGCAACATGGATTTGCAGCTCGACGATGCGAAGCGGCCCTACCGCAGAATCCGCCAGCTGCTACAGCCGCTCGACGACGAATACGACATGGTTTTTCTGGACTGTCCGCCGAGCATATCGTTGCTGTCGGAGAACGTGCTGCATGCGGTCGACACGCTGCTGGTGCCCATGATTCCGGCGACGCTGTCGGTGCGCACGTTCGATCAATTGGTGGGCTTTATCCGTGATTTCGACGGCCGGCGGCCACAGGTGCGCGCCTTCTTCTCCATGGTGGACGGCCGCAAGCGGCTGCACCGGGATCTCATGGAGCAGTTGCAGGCGACTCGACCGGGCATTCTGACCACGGCCATTCCGGCGCTGTCGATCATCGAGCAGATGCCCGAACAGCGGGCACCGGTGACCGCCTTCGCCCCGAACAGCGCCGCGGCCCTGTGGTACGAAGCGTTGTGGAGCGAGCTCAAGGCGGTCGACATCTCTTGATCCGTTCCGGCCAGCGATCATGGGCCGCCGGGGGAGAGGCGCTGCTCACACCCAGTAGGTTTTGGCCTTGTTCGCTGAACCTCAAGGAGCGCGGTGATCGACTGGATGGCCGTTCGGGCGTCGTCTGCGGTGTTCGCGCTGCTGCTGGGGATTGCCGGTATTGCCAGCGCGGGCACAGCGCCAGCCGAACCAATCGTCACAGCGCCCGGCGAAAAGGCGGTCGGCTGGGACACCTACCGCCGACTGGATCGGCTGCCGTATCTGAGCGCCGACACGCAGACCTTGCAGGTGTCGAGCTTCGATCGCACCGGCGGTGATTTCGACATCTCCACCGGTAACCGGAACGGCAGCGGCGGATGTTTGGCCTCCGGTGGAGCCGGCTGCGTGATCGCGGAGGATCGCGGTCCCGGCGAGGTTGATTCGATCTGGTTCACCCGCGACGGCGGCAATGTGACCCGGCTCGGATCAATCCGCATCGAGCTGGATGGACGGACGGTGCTCGACGCACCATTGCAATCGGTCGTTAATGGCGCGCTCGGTGCGCCGTTCGTGTGGCCCCTAGTGGCCAACGCCGCGCAATCGCCCGGGGGAGATTACATCAAGGTGCCGATGCCATACCGGCACTCGATGCGCATCAGCGTCGCATCGAATTTGGAGTACTACCACGTCGACTATCGCCAGTTTTCGACCGCTGACGGCGTGCCCACGTTCTCGCCCGCTGACCCCGCGCTCGATGTGCTCGACACCCTCCGCGCCGCGGGCACCAGCGACCCCAAACCGGGGGCGCCCGCCGCTGCACATGACAGCCGCGTTGTCGAGCTGCCCGCCAACGCGGGGCTGACGATCGCGGAATCGACCGGGTCGGGCACCATCTCGGCGCTGCGCCTGCAGCTACCGGAACCGACGGATGAACTGCTCAACGGGTTGCGGCTGCAGCTCGAGTTCGACGGCCAAACCATGGTCGACTCGCCACTTGGCGAATTCTTCGGCGCCGGACTGGGCGCCGGCAACGTCCGATCGCTGATGTTCGGCACGAGCCCCCACCCCGACGGGTCGTTGTCGTTGTGGGACTGGTGGCCGATGCCTTTCGCCCGCACCGCTCGCGTCACCCTCGTCAACACGACCGGCACCCCCGCGCCGGGGATCGACTGCGATGTCGTGACCGCACCCGACCCGCAGTGGGCACCCGCCCTGGCCAGCGGCCGTGCGGGCTACTTCACCGCGCGCTCGCATGCGGGGCCAACGATCCTCGGTCAGGACTGGCTGTTCGCCGATGAACACGGCCACGGCAAATTCGTCGGGGTCAGCCACACCATTAGGGGTTCTCGGATCAAGACGTCGTTTGGCGACGACGCCCCGTATTTTCTCGAAGGGGCCGAACGCGTTTACACGGACGGTTCTCCGTCGCCGCAGTGGTACGGCACCGGGACCGAGGACTTCTACGAGGGGGGCTGGTACTTCAAGAACGGCACCCGCTATAGCGACCCCTTCACCGGCCAACCCGATCAACGCACGACCGCCGGCGGATGCGCGGACTACTGTGTCGTTGTCTATCGGGTCATGCTCGCCGACGCGATCGGCTACCACTCCGCGATCCGATTCGGTATTGAGCACGGCAAACGGAACATGGTTTTACCCGACTACAGCTCAACCGCATTCCTCTACACACAGCCGAACGACTCCGCCTCGTTCAGCGACGAAGTCAACGCGGGCGATCCCGTCAGTCGACTCCTGCACGGCTATACCGACGCCGCCACCACCGATCAGCTGCTGGTCAGCGAATATGAGGGGAACGACGACACCCGTCCCGTCGCCGCCGTAGTCCGCACCGCGCAAGCCGCGATCACATTCCATGTCCAAATCGATCCGGACAACCACGGCGTCCTACTGCGCCGCACGTCGGACCAGGCAGCCGGCTATCAATCAGCGGACGTCGCCGTTGACGGCATAGCGGCGGGGAACTGGTTACAGCCACGCAGCAATAACTCACACCGCTGGCTTGATGACACGTACCTGCTATCCGGCTCTCTCACCGCGGGAAAAGCCCTCATCACGGTCACACTCACACCGACCCCCGACTCCCCGCCGTGGACCGCCAGCCGCTACCACATAGACACACTGACGGGGCTGTAGCTAAAGGCGTTGCCGCACAACATGCTACAGGGCTGGGACGTCCGCCGTTCGGATATGCGTCGCCGCAAGGCGATACAGTATGGGTTGTGCGGCAATGTGATTGGCCGCGAACGTGCCGAGAACGAACCGCCGGAATGATGGCCGCAGCGCCAAATGCGGCAAGAACGTACGCCAATGCGGCCAGCTGGCATGGTTGATGATCCCGTAGTCAGCGCGCTCGCCGTCAAGGGGCGCCATCACCTCGGAGTCGGGCAGCGCCGTGTTCTCAACGAACCACCCGGCGGTGTATTCCCACACGGGTACGAGCCGTCTCAGGTCATCGGCGTAGAAGTAGTTGAAAAGGAAGACCGACGATCGGTTGCGCTCGACATCGGCGATACGGCGAACATTTCGCGCGGCAACCTCGTAGGTGTCGAGTGCCGCGGAACCCACGTCAGCACGCAGCTGCCGGTAGGCGGGACTGTCACGAAGGGCCACCGCGCCGGCGGGGTCGGCAGTCCGAAGCAACAGCACCACGTCGAATCGGGTTGGGGCGATGGCACGGCGTCGCAGCAACTCATGACCCATGCCAGGCGCCACCAGCCGGGCAACAAAGAGATCGGCGCGGATCACGGTGTCCACGCGTGCCAGCTCGGCCAACCGCCGCGAGACCGAGTCGATCAACACCCGCTGATCGCGGCTGGCGGGCAGGAAGGGCTGCCGGCGTTGGGTTTTCGCGGCCAGCAGCAGATATCCGGCTTCGCCGGGCGACTGCAGCGGTGCCCGCGGGCCTTCTCCGCGAGGCAGCTCGATGTCCATGGTCGCCTCCACTAATTCAACAGTGACGAATTAAAGCTAGCATTGGCTGGGATAGAATTCAACAGTGAGGAATATTGCGGTCGGGCGCGGGCGCCGCGGGCGGCGTACCGGACAGCCCGATACGCGCATGCAAATCTTGGACGCCGCGCGCGCGCAGTTCATCGAGGTCGGGTACCGGGCTGCGACGGTACGTTCGATCGCCGGACAGGCCGGCGTCGACCCGGCGCTGATCAACTATTTCTTCGGGTCGAAACAGCGCTTGTTCGGCGAGGCCTTGGCACTGCGCGCCAACCCGGTCGAAATCATCGCCGAGCAAATGGGGGGCCCTCTCGACGAGCTACCGCGTCGACTCTTGACGGTCTTGTTGGAAACGTGGGACCAGCCCGAAAACCGGCCCGCACTGCTGGCGATCGCGCAGGCAGGGGGAGGGCCGGACGGCTCGGCGCTCACGCGAGGTTTCGTCGAAGCAGCACTGACGGTCCCGATCGTCGAGCGCCTCCAGGACGAAGGTGTACCGGCTGACGAGGCGCGGCTGTGCACGGCGCTGCTCATCACCCAGCTCGTCGGGGTCATCTACGCGCGTTACGTCCTCGCGGCCGATCCGGTCGCGACGATCCCACGGCAGGCGTTCATTGACCGTTTCACGCCGGCCCTCGACACCGTTGTTCGTTCCTGCCTTGGCCAGCCACACCGCAGATGATCGTCGGGCTGCTTCTTCAGCTTTTCAGCATGTTCGAAGCGGCATTGGGGCTGCGCACACGGCGCGGCGGTGGAAGTATTTCGGGAGTGGCCACCAAGACACCGCAGACGATCTCTTACCCGGCGCCAGACGAACGCCCGCGCCGCCACGACCATGACCCGCTCGACCCCCACGTCATCGTCCTGTTCGGCGCGACCGGGGACCTGGCCAAACGCAAGCTGATTTCCGGCCTGGCCTACTTGGATCAATCCGAGCTCGCGCCCGACATCCAAGTCGTCGCGACGTCACTGGAGGACCTGAGCAACGACGAGTTCCGGGAACTCGCCAAGAACGCAATCGACTCGTACGGCACCCACAAGTTCACGCCCGAACAGTGGGCGGATTTCGCGAAAACCGTCACGTACGTCCCGCAGGGTGCCGGACCCGAAGCGCTCGCCGCCGCGGTCGCCGAAGCCGAGGCCAACCTGGGACCGAACGTGCGGCGACTGCATTACCTGTCGGTGCCCCCGAAAGCGGCGCGCACCGTCATCACCACGCTGCGCGACGCGAATCTCGTCGAGCGCTCGCGAGTGGTGATGGAAAAACCATTCGGCACCGACCTGGCAAGCGCGGTGGCACTCAACGACTTCGTGCACGAAACATTCGACGAATCCCAGGTCTTCCGCATCGACCACTTCCTTGGCAAGGAGGCGGCCCAAAACATCCTGGCGTTTCGCTTCGCCAACGGCCTGTTCGAGCCGATCTGGAACCGCAACTTCATCGACCATATCCAGATCGACATTCCCGAAACCCTCGGTCTGGATGAGCGCGCGAACTTCTACGAAAGCACCGGCGCCTATAAGGACATGGTCGTCACCCACCTGTTCCAGGTGATGGCATTCGTGGTGATGGAACCGCCGACGGCCCTCGAGCCGTATGCCATCAGCGAAGAGAAGAACAAGGTGTTCCGCTCGATGCTCCCGGTCAAGTGTTCGGATTTGGTGCGCGGCCAGTACATCGGGTACCGCGACGAGACCGGCGTGGCAAGAGATTCCGACACCGAGACGTTCATCGCGCTCAAGGTCGGGATCGACAACTGGCGTTGGGCCGGCGTGCCGATCTATCTGCGTACCGGCAAGAAGATGGCCGAGGGCATCCGCATCATTTCGATCGCGTTCAAAGAGGCGCCCCGAAGCATGTTCCCGGCAGGGTCGGGGGTGGGGACCCAGGGCCCCGACCACCTCACGTTCGATCTCGCCGACAACTCGAAGGTTTCGCTCTCGTTCTACGGCAAGCGGCCGGGTCCTGGTATGAAGCTCGACAAGTTGTCCATGCAGTTCTCCTCGCGGGAGATCGACACCGTGGACCAGACGCTGGAGGCCTACGAGCGACTCATTCTCGATGCGATGCGCGGCGACCACACGCTGTTCACTACCGCGGAGGGCATCGAATCGCTGTGGGAGCGTTCGGAGGAGCTGCTCGCCGATCCGCCGCCGGTCAAGACATACCCGGCCGGTACGTGGGGCCCCAACGCCGTTCATCAGTTGATCGCGCCCAATGCGTGGCGGTTGCCGTTCGAGCGGGGATGGCGCGAAACCAGACCCTAGATCTGTTAGTGGTGGTCGCCCGGTGGGAGGTCGACCTTGCCGGCGTGAGCGAGCCGCTGCTCGACGATCGCGCCGATCATCTCCTTGGTCGTCGAGTTTCCCGTGGTGGCGGTCACGAAATCTGCCCGGCGCAGCGGCCAGAGCGTACCCGCCTGCGCGCATCGCACCGTGGCGGTGCGCGGCGCATCGAAAAGCAGGGCGATCTCTCCGAAGTGGTCACCGTTATGCAGCGTCCGTACGTGTTGGCCGTCAACGGTGGCCTCGAATGCACCTGAGCCGGTGAGGAACATGTCCTCTGCCGGATCACCTTGTCGGACAACGAGATCACCTTCGGCGAGCTGCAGGACAACGAGGGCAGAGGCAAGCTGGTTGGCGGCCGCAACGGACAATGGTTTAAACGCTTCGACAGATTTGATCGCCAGAAGTTCTTCCTGATACATCGGACACGTCCGTTCGACCCGCGTCGGGCGCCACAGACCATAGACCAACGACAGATCCGGGTGCAGGCGGGCACGGGGTCCGCTCACTCGAGCAAACTTGCCGCTTACGGAGGTGGAGGCGCACCCGGTGGTGTACCCGGATCCGGTGGCGGGGAGCTCGGCGAGGGCAGTGAACCCGGCGAATCAGGTGAACACTCGGGTACGTGGCATGTTGAGAATCGCGCGAATTCGGTTGCGGTTTGTTGATCCGGACGGCCACTGTGGTGGCTGTGGAGATGCACGCCGGACAGGTGACTGTCGCCCCAGCGGCGGTGCACGCGCTTGTCGACAACCAGTTTCCTCAGTGGCGGGGCCTGCGCATCACACCCGTCGCCGCCGCGGGAACGGTCAATGCCATCTTCCGCATCGGTGACCGGCTTGCGGCGCGATTTCCGTTGCAGCAAGACGATCCAGTAGCGGTGTTGGAGCGGTTGCGGTCTGAGGCACAGGCCGCGACGGAATTGGTTGGACAGACACGGTTTCCCACACCGGTACCGGTCGCGGTGGGCCGACCGGGGGAGGGCTATCCGATGCCGTGGTCGGTGCAGACCTGGGTGCCTGGTGTTATGGCCACTGATCGTGACCCTGCTGCATCGATCGCTTTTGCGCGGGACTTGGCCGAGTTCGTCAGCGGTGTCCGAACGATCAGCACGAAAGGGGAGTCTTTCCACGGTGCCGGCCGTGGCGGGGTGTTGACGGATCACGACGCGTGGATACGGACGTGCTTGCAGCGCACCGAGAGACTTCTCGATGTCGGTTTGTTGCGCCAGATGTGGGGCGTCATGCGGGAATTGCCGCGCGGGTCGGTCGCAGACGTGATGAACCACGGCGACCTCATTGCGAGCAACGTGTTGGTCTCGTCGGACGGGCGCCTGGCTGGTGTGATTGATGTAGGCGGCATGGCGCCGGCCGATCCGGCGCTCGATCTGGTCGGCGGTTGGCACCTCCTCGATGACCACGCCCGCGAGTTATTTCGTGAGTGCCTTCAATGCAACGATCTCGAATGGCGTCGAGGTCAGGCCTGGGCATTCCAACAAGCCATGGGGCTGGTGTGGTACTACGCCGAAAGCAATCCAGCGATGAGCCTGATGGGGCGTCGCACGCTGGCGCGCATCACCACAAAATTGGGCTAGATTCGCAATTTCCTTGCGATCAGCGCGACTTCGTGGACGATGTTGACCATGACTGCTCGCCGGACACTTGTCGCGGCAATGGCCGTGACTGTCATCGCGGTCTTGTCGGTGGCCTGCGGAGCTACCAAGCAGAACTCGCCCGCGCCACAGCGTTCCTCGACAACCTCGACATCCACGGCGTCAACGAGCACCCCGACACCCAACGCTCCGCAGTCGGGCGTCTCGAATGGCAAGAGTTACGACGTCGCGGTGACCCCAATCGACGGCGCCACCTCGGACTCAGTGGGGCATTGGCACGCCCAAGCCGGGCAGCTTTCTAGTGGTGACCCAGCGGTGGTCGAGGCGTTCAACAAAGCCAGCGTGGCCTCGGCCCGGCAGCAGATTGACCGAGCGCGCTCCGAAGCCGCCGGGCAGTCCTGGAACTTTGACGTGAAATCGGCGGTGACATTGCGGCCGACCGCAATCGCGGAACTGCTTACGGGCGTCTATTACGCCGATGGGGCCGCCCATCCCATCAACTATGTGAGCACGGTTGTCATTGACAGCCGCACCGCCCAACCGATCACCCTGAAAGACCTCTTTGCCAACGAACAATCCGGCTTGAACCGCCTGTCTGAACAGACAAAAGCGATTTGGCCTAAGGTCTACGGCCAGGGGGACGGGCCGATGCCGGACGAGCCCGGAAACCGGCCGTCAGAGGAAAATTTCGCCAACTGGATTCCGACGCCGGCGGGCATGGAGATCCACTTCAATGACGGCCAGCTTGGGCACGGATTGCCGGTGATCACCGTGCCTTGGTCGGCGCTGTCGGATGTCTTGGCACCCAACATGATCGAACTCTCGCGGGGCTGAAGCGGCCGCCCGCTCGGCGATCGATCGGCGGATGATCAGTCGGCTGGGCGCGATTTAGCAATCCAACGGTCCCCTCATTGGGGGACCGGGCGATCATTGTGCTGGAGGACTCCAATTCAGCCCCAAGGCCGGCCAATCGTCGGATAGCGGCGCTTTGCAAAACCCCGAATGCTAGGTCTCGAAGTGAGGCGGACCACAAAGTCCGGCTGACATGCGGGTGAGGAGGTGATCACATGTCACACGAACTTCTGTTCAGCGAGACCGAGGCCGCGTACTCGGCTCCGGCGTTCCGCGCCGACGACATCGTCGCGTGAGCTTGTCGCTCAATTGATTTAGAACCGCAGCGGGCGGTAGGTGACACTCCGGCCGGGCGGCTCAGACCGTTGTAGCTCAGCTCGAGGCGCTGAGGATTTTGATCGCGAAGATAAGCGTGTCACCCGGCCGGATTCCCGCGCTGGGTTGACCGTTGGGGTAGCCATCCGCGGAGGTCATTGCGACGCCAACCGTGGATCCGACGTTTTGTCCTGCGATGGCCTTCTGGAACCCCGGCACGACTCCGCCGAGCGCGAAGTCAGCCGGGGCGCCGCGTTGGTAACTGCTGTCGAATACGGACCCGTCTCGTCCATTGACGCCCATGTAACAGACGGAAACCCTGGCCGTGCCGGCGACGACCGGTCCATCTCCGGCGTGCAGCGTGTGCACCTGGGTCTGGGTCACGCTGAACGGTGCCGTCACGTTCACGAGCGGTGCTGTCGTATCCGTGGATCCGGTGACCGCGATGCTGCCGCTAGTCCCGGCCAACGTCCAGTCAGGCGTTCCACCATTCTGCGGTGCGGCCGTTGGGCACGAGCCCGTTGCTGTGGCCGTGCCCGATCCAGCGAGCATCAGAACGGACGACGCGGCACAGGCCGCGAACGCAACAGCGGAATACACACTCCAAGACTTCACGGCCGTCACGCTACAGCCACCTATTGCGTTGCTTGCCGGTAGCCCGGCGTGGGGGCGTACGGCGTGGTCGTTTACTGGTAACCCGCCATATTCGATGCGCGTGGTGGTTAGCGGGGCGGGGCAGTCGCGGTGATTGGTTCGCTGGTGTTGATGCGCGGAAACCAGGGCCCTCCCCGCAGAGGGCGGTAGTCGGCGACGGAGAAGGCGGTTATGGCTGCTGAGATCAGCGCACAGAAAACGCCAGGCTGGCGGGTGGCGTATGTCATAGACCGCGCCGCTCAATCGGGAACATGTTCACCCAAACGACTTTGCTGCTCTCCAGACAGATTCGACCATCAGCTGGGAGCTCAACTCCTGATCAGCGGTTCTTTCTGGGGTTGACCCCGTCCGCAAGTTCGCGTTCGGCCGGGCCGATACATGGTTCAGGGTGGATCGAGGCTAAGATTTCGTGACGGTTTCAGATGAGCAAAGGTACTGCAGCTTACCCGCGATGCGAGGGCCGATATCGCCTGTTTGGCTTTAGTGTTGGCTGCTATGGCCGGACTGGACAATTACGTGAAGCGCTGGCGCACAGCGCTTCACGTAACCTTGCCGGCATTGATAGTTGCCATCCTCGGACTCGGCATCACCCCGGTAGCTCATGCGGCTGCGGTCATGGCGACGTTGTCGGTGACATCGACGTGGCAGACCGGTTTCATCGCCAACTACACGATCACCAACGCGAGCATGACGCAGCTACCCGATTGGAAGCTTGAATTCGACTTGCCGGCGGGAGAATCCGTCTTGCACACGTGGAACAGCACCTTCACGCAATATGGCACTCACTATGTGATCACCCCCGCGAATTGGAATCGCACCATCGCACCCGGTGGTTCAGCCACAGGTGGTCTACGAGGCGTGCTGACCGGTTCCTACTCGCCACCGGTGAATTGTCGGATCAACGGGCAATATTGCACCTAGAGGCGATTGCGCACGCTCAACTCGGCGAAATACGCCGCGCCCCGGCGCGATGACCACGCCCTCGGCATCAACCAGCCGATACGGCTGGAACAGATCGCCGGTGCGTGTTGGTGGTGCCGAGTCGGGGTGGTTTGGAGGCCGGAGTGGAGTGGCGTCGCTAAGTTGACATAATGTCGCTTATCGGCAAAAACCATAGCCAGGTCGGCATCAGATCAAACGCTCTCGGCGCTCGCAACCCTGCACCCCTTGGCTTACCGGCGAAACTAACCCCCTGGCGATCGACCTCGAGTGGCGGCCATGCGCGGGCGCAAGTGTTAGGTGAAAGGTTGGGTGCCGCGCCCGCCCCGGCCGGCCCTCTGGTCGGCAGTCGACCGCTCCTGCTCCACTCGCCATATCGTGCCCAATACGTCACTGTGACGAATTGGGCTGTGGCGCGGGCCAACCCGGAAAGTCTTTGCTTCGCCCCTGCAATTGGTGACGGAGCCCCTACGATCTGGGTTGTGGATGAGCCGCCCCTCTACGCCGGTCCGATAGATCCGCGCAACCGCAATATTTTGGGGGCATGCCTGTCGCTGGCGGGCTTGGCGTCAATGGCGCTCGCGACCCTGCTGTTGCTTATGACGGTGGACAGTCCTGCTTTAGCGTTCAAATTGGAAGCAGGTTTCTATCCACCCGATTCCGGATCTGCGGTGCATTCAGCGCGGACCGAAGTCGTCGTCGCGGCCGTGTTGGTTGTCCTTTCGACCGTTCTGGCGCTTGCTGCGGTTATCTTTCGATCAGCCATCGCGTGGCGGCTGATCGGCGGAATTAACTTGCTGGCCCTGATCGTGGTCATCCCATTACTGTGGTTCGCCTGCAGCCTGGCATTTTGAAACGACGTAAACCCCTGCCCCACAGCGCCTCTGGGGGGGTGCGCGCGTCCACGACAGAAACGTCACGGTGACGAATTGGTCAGCCCCACTATCTCGAAAGCACGTAGCAAAACCTTCTCGGATACGCTGCATCGAGGCAGAAGCCGCCAGCGCGTCCGTGGGCACAGCGGCCGGCGAGCGGGCACCGGTCGGGGCCGCGGCACTGCGCGCCAACCAGGCCGACGAGCCGATCCCCGCGCAGCGAACCCTCTGACCTCACTGATAAGCCGACACTGCGACGTTAAGGAAACCAACCCATGGCCAGACGAAATATCAAGGTCGACCCTAAACACCTGCGCGGACTGGCCACAACGCAAGACCAGCCGTCGGACGATATGACTGCGGCGATAAATGCGACCGCGGGCATCAGCAAAAAGATCTGGATCAGCCACGGCGTCTACGTCGGAGCCGCCAACAAGGCCATCGAACGGGCCGAGGCCGCGCGCAACACCGCGGGCAAAGCCGTGCAAGCGTTCTCCGCCGACCTCGCTGAAACCCTACGCACCGCCGTCCCCGCATACGAAGGCACCGACGACAACGCCCGCGAAAACATCGACAAGCAGGTACTTGATCGCTGACCGTCCCGGCCGGCCCTGGCGTGTCGACGCTCGGCGTGGCTAGCCCGACGCGACCACTGACGCGGAGTCCCAGGGCGCCAACCGGTCGGGTGAGCCGTTTGCGTCGGGAAGGTCATCACTGACATCCCAGGTCGCCGACAGCCGTCCAACCCCCAACGCAATTGCGCAGTGCAGGCCGAGTTCGACAAGCTCGTCCTCGCTGAAGTGCTCGCGCAACTCGTCATAGACCGCGTCATCGATTGCGAGATGGTTGGTGGCGAACAGGTCGGCAAAGCGCAAGGCCGAGCGCTCGGCCGCCGAGAGATTTTCCGCGTCGGCGGGCTTTTCCAGCGAGCAGACCGCGTCTTCGTCGAGACCGTCGTCAATCGCGCTTTGATAGCGCACCGCGATGCAGCTCCGACATTGGTTGAAAAACGCGATGCGCAGCCGCACTAGTTCGAGTAGCCGGGGCGGCAAGGTTCCGGCTGCGCGCATGGCCGCAGTTAACGAGCCCAGCGCCTCGGCCACCGCGGGAAGCCGACCCATAATGGCGGCAACGCCGAGGTTGATCCGATCTCCCTGACCAAGATCTTCTGTCGGCACCGCCGCGAAAGCCGTCGCAGGCGCGATCCGTGTCAATTCACCGTCTCCTGTATGCCGAACGAATCCGTTTGGGTCTCCTGAAGTATCGTCGCCAGGAGGTTGGCGCGCCACTCCCCTTTGCCAGGAAGGTCAGTGCGGCCCCGGCCCGTTCAGGCGGCGTCGTGGAAGATCAATCCGAGGGTGCAGCGCCGACCGGATCGGACCGCTGACACGCCGTGGCGCACCGGGGCGGCGGACCATCCCCTTGTCGAGCGGACCGGCCGTTCTCTGGTGGTGAAGACGTAGCCGTGTCCTTGCGGCAGCGTGGTGGCCGTGCCGCGCGATTGCGCCCGGGGCCGCTGCTCGACGAGAAGGAATTCGCCGCCGGTGTGCGCCACCCCCGGTTCGTTGAGGTTGATGACGACCTGCAGCGGAAAAACCAGGTCCCCGTAGAGGTCTCGATGCAGGGCGTTCCAGTCGCCCGGACCGTAATTGAGCAGAAGAGCGGTGGGTTTGGTTTGGCCTGCGCGATGGCACGTTTCCAGCCATTCGTCCAGGGTGTCGGGCCACGGGGCATCGCGGCCCAGCTTGGTCCACCAGTCGCGGGCGATCGGCAAGAGCCGCGGGTAGAACGCTTGTTTGAGTTCTTCGATCGGGTGTGGGTAGGGACTTTTGAAGTAGCGGTATTCGCCTTCCCCGTAGCGGTGTTGGCCCATGTCGATGGTGGCGCGAAACAAGCTGTCGTCGTCGTAGAGATCGAGCACCTTCGCGCACTCTGTGGGTGTCATCAGTTGCGGGAGCAGTGCGCCGCCAACATCGTTCATGTCGGCGGCGACCGCTTCCCAGTCGGCGGCGTCGAGGCACCGCTGCCATGTCGAGGGCATCAGAACAATCTGCCGGCCGCCGCGGGCACCGGCTCTTCGAGGTCCAGCAGGAATCGTTTGCGCTTCAGGCCGCCAGCGTAACCCGTTAGGGCGCCGTCCTTTCCGACGACCCGGTGGCAGGGAACCACGATGCTGAGCGGATTGCGCCCGACGGCTTGCCCGACTTCGTATGCGGTGGTGCCATCGGCCAGCTTGCCGGCCAACTCGCCGTAGCTGGTGGTGTGGCCATAGCCGATGTCGCCCAACAGTTCCCAAATCCGCCGCTGGCGCGGTTCACCCACCACCACGGCGACCGGAAGGTCGAACTCTGTCCGCGCTCCGGCGAGGTATTCGTGCAGCTGGTCGGCGGCGCGGCGGAACAGTTCGTCGGCGGCCGACTCGACGCGTGGCCCCAGGACGTCCGCCGTCGGCGGGTGCCAATGATGCCGGAAATACACGCCCGTCAGAGCGTCACCGTCGGCGACGAGTGTCAGCTCACCCAGCGAACTATCGATCACGGTATGTCGTGTTGTCATCGGTCAACCTCCTTTATTAGCAAACGACGAACCGCCAGAGAAACGTGAGATTAGCTTGCGCCCGAGCGTTCCTCGTACTCAAACAGCCGCGCCTGCAGATCGGCGTACGGTGTCGACGGCGGCATCGGCACTCCGTCGCGCACCGCCCGAGCCGCTTGCGCGGCGGCATAGAGTCCCGCGCCGTAGGGCGTTGAGCCAGTTGACACCCGGGCGACTCCCAGCTCACCGAGTTCGGCGAGCGTCAGGCCGGGAACGGGCAACGTGTTGACGGGACGCGGGACGTGACGAGTGATTTCGGCCAGCTGGGCACGATCGTTGGCCAGCGGCACAAAGATGCCGTCGGCGCCGGCCTCGACATAACGAAGCGCCCGTTCGATCGTGGTGGCGGTGTTGGCCTCCTGATGAAGCCAATAGGTGTCGACCCGGGCGTTGACGAACAACTCGGGCTTACGTCGTTTGATCGCAGCCACTTTCGCGGCCGCCAGGCCGGCGTCGATGAGTTTCTGGTCGGTGCTGTCTTCGATGTTGATCCCGGCGATCGGCAGTCGTGCGACGTACTCGGCGACGGCATCGGGGTCGTCGCTGTATCCGTCCTCGACGTCGACGCTGACGTGGCACGGCAGTGGCGCGAGCGCGGCGGCCAGCGCGATGTTGGCGTCACGGGTGGCGCGGCCCCCATCGGGGCGCCCCGCGCTCGACGACACCCCGAAGCTGGTGGTGCCGATCGCCGCGAAACCGTCGGCGAGATACGCCAGCGCCGACGGCACGTCCCAGGCGTTGGGCAACACGAACGGAACGCCCTGGTGATGCAGATCGTGAAAACTCATGGGTTTACCTCCGGCTAGGCCGTGCGCCGATGCAGCGTCTATGTAGTAGACGCCCCGCGCGCCCCGCACGTGAGATCCCTCCGCCGGGCGGCCCCACAACGGACAATGTGGCAACGCTTTCTCACATTGCTGGGCCCGCCCGCGTCTGCATAGTGATGGCCGCTACTTCGCACGGAGGCAAGTCGGATGCCGGACCGGTCGGTGACGTCAACGGTGAAGGCCGATCCGCAGGTCAAGCCGCCGTTCGAGGCCGTGGTATCACAGCACGGCGCCACGGTGTTGCGGGTCGTTCGTGCGGTGGTCGGCCACGCCGACGCCGACGACGCCTGGTCGGAGACCTTCCTCGCCGCGTTGAAGGCCTACCCGCGGTTGCCACCCGACGCCAATGTCGAGGCGTGGCTGGTGACGATCGCGCACCGCAAAGCCATCGACATCACCCGCGCAACCGCACGGCGGGCGGTCCCGGTTGCCGACACCCCCGACTCCCCCGCCAACGAACGGGCCGACAGCCACGATCTCGACCTCGACGCCGCGGTCGGCGCGCTTCCACCCAAACAACGCCAGGCCGTGGCCTACCACTATCTGGCGGGCCTGCCCTACGCCGAGATCGCGGTCATCCTCGACAGCAGCGTTGCCGCCGCCCGGCGCGCCGCGGCCGACGGGATCGCCACCCTTCGACGCAACCTATCCCCTACTGCAAGGAATGACCAATGAGCACCCATGACCTCGCCGAGCACTACCCCGTCGACCTTGATGAACTGCGGCGCCTGCATGCCCGCCTGGAACGGGATGCCCAGGCCAGCGATCTACTTGACATCGCTTATCGCACAGTGGATTCCGCCTTCGGTCCGCTCCTGCTGGCGGCCACCCCGCGCGGACTGGTTCGGGTGGCGTTCACCAACGAAGGCCACGACAGCGTGCTGCTGGCCCTCTCCCAGCGCATCAGCCCACGGATGCTCGAAGCGCCCGCCCGGCTCGATCCCGTTGCGCGACAACTCGACGAATACTTTGCCGGTCGCCGCCACGGATTCGACGTCGCGCTGGATTGGTCGCTGTCGCATGGCTTTCGGCGCATCGTGCTCGAACACCTCAACACCGATGTCGGCTATGGCACCACCGCCAGCTACGCCGCGCTGGCTACGATTTCGGGCTCCCCCAGGGCGGTGCGTGCCGTCGGCACCGCGTGCGCAACCAACCCCATCCCGATCGTCGTGCCGTGCCATCGGGTGATCCGGTCCGACGGGACCGTCGGCTCCTACCGCGGCGGTCCTCTCGCCAAGCGTGCGCTGCTCGAGCTCGAGCAGGAGCGATGACGATACAGCGGCCGGCGCGCAACCGCGTCTCGCCGCTGGGCGAGATCATCGCGGTGACCGGGCGGGGCGCGTGGATGGGTAACCGCGGGCGCCTGCACCGGGGCCGCGGCACCCGCGACATCGTGCGCAACCATCAGCACAAGACCTGGATCACCTGTGCCCTGTCGTTTCGGGGCCGTCGCGTGGCCCAGTGGGAGCCCAACCGCTACACGCCGCTGTTCTTTCTCGACGAGGCCGTGGCGCTGGCCGCCGGACACCGCCCGTGCGCCGAGTGCCGGCATGGCGCCTACCAGAAATACCGAAAGCTGTGGTCCGAAACTCACAGTAGCGCAACGACTTACGCCAACGATATGGACACGCAGCTGCACAGCGAACGGACCGGCGGCGCCGAACATCGCGCATCGTGGGACAGTTTGCCCGACGGGGTTTTTGCGGCCACCGACGCCGGGCCCGCCGTTGTGGTCGGTGACCATCTCGCGGTCTGGGACCGACACGACTACGGCTATCGGGACACGCTGCCACGTCCTAGAGGCGCGGCCGTCGTGCTTACCCCACCGTCGTCCGTGGAGATCCTGCGCGCGGGCCACCCGGTGCAGATCGACGACTCTGCCCGATAACCGAATCGCGCAGACTTTGTTCCCCTATGTGTATGGTCTGCGTGGGCGACCATCGCAAGGGCATAGAGTTCGCTTCATGGCCAACGAAGTCCCCGAGAACGCCTTCACATCGCGATTTGCGGTGGATCCCGGTCTACGCAAGGTGGCCCGCTTCCTACCCCGGGGAAATGCGTTGCACCGCGGCTACAAACTCCAGCGGGCACTGATGAACCTGATCAGCAGCGCGGGCCGGCTCCGCGACGTACCGGTTGCGGTGGTCAACGAGCACGTCACGGTTCGCCTGCATCGTCCGGCCGGGCTTCCCGACCGGGCGCCCGCGCTGTTGTGGATCCACGGCGGCGCCACGCTCATGGGTCACGCCTCCCAGGACGACAAATACCTCCGCAAGCTGTCCCATCGCACCGGTATCGCGGTGGCGGCGGTGGAACACCGGCTCGCACCCGAGCACCCGTATCCGATCCCGGTCGAAGACTGTTATGCCGCGCTGCTCTGGCTGGCGCACCAACCATGGGTCGACCCGGATCGGGTCGCGGTCGGCGGGGCCAGCGCCGGCGGACATTTCGCGGCGGCGGTGGCGCAGCGGGCGCACGACCGCAATGAGATCAAGCTCGCGTTGCAGATGCTGGCGTACCCAATGCTCGACGATCGCACGGGCGCCGATTGCGACGGCCCCAGGCGCATCGATGTGGAGCGAACGCGACAACCAGCTGGCGTGGCGGTGGTACCTGAACGGAGCGGATCCCATCGAGGCCGCACCGGCGCGCCGGGAGGATCTATCCGGCCTGCCACCGGCCTGGATCGGGGTCGGGTCGTTGGACCTGTTCTACGAGGAGTGTCTCGAGTACGCGAGAAGGCTGCGCGAGGCGGGCGTCGCGGTGCACGAGGAGATCGCCCGGGGCGCCTTTCACGCGTTCGACCAGATCGCGGACAAGGCGCCGATTTCGGTGAAGTTCTTCGCCAGCCAGTGCGATCACCTGCGCGATGCGCTGGCCACGTCATAGTCGAATCACGTTGCGCAGGAACGGATTCGAGAGACATTCGAGAGAGCTCCGCGCGCCGGAATAGCGTCATTTCCTGGCTCGCCACGAGTGACCTGCCCGCTCACACCCTCGGGACTTGTATGCAAAGTTTGCAGTTTGTGCAACTATGGAGGTATGGCCAACCAGATGGGACTGCGCGAGCGCCGTCGCCGCGAGACCAGCGCCGACATCCGCGACGCCGCGGTGCGCCTGGCGCTGGAGCGCGGCTTCGACAAAGTAACCATCGAGGAAATCTGCTCCGAAGCCGGAATCTCGACACGCACGTTCTTCAATTACTTCCCGAACAAGGAATCCGCGATCGCCTATGGCCCCTCGGACATCCCCGCCGAGCTGGTAGCCGATTTTGTCGCGGCCGGACCCGCCCCGTACTCGGTAGTGCTGGCAGAGCTGATCACCCTGGCCGCCCACCATCTCCGTGACGTGCCCCCGCCGCGCGAACAGGCAGCCCACATGCTGGAACTCGCCAAAACCTCCCCGGCGGTGCTGGCAGCGTTCCTCGCCGATTTCGAGCGGTTTCAACATCAGTTGACCGACATCATCGTCCGCCGCCAGGCGATGCGGCCCGACGATGAGATGGCGGCGCTGATCTCTGCGCTGGCGACGACGGCGGTGCGTTCGGGCATCGAAAAGTGGGCAAGCGGCGAAGCCAAGGATCCTGACGACACGCCGATGCCCTACGTTGAGCGCGCTGCCGCGCTGGTCAACAGCATCTTCACGAAGTGATCTGAAACACCGCGGCCATATGTTGCATAGTCTGCAAGATATGCACATCATGTAGTGTGCGCTGCTGGGGGTCCGCCAACGCTGGCCATATCGCGGTTGCCGTGATGAGGAAGGAAATCACGTAGTTGCAGCTCTCGAAGATTGTGCGCAACGCGTGGTTGCCGCTGCTGATTGTGGCGGTCGTGGTGGTCGGCGGCTTCGCCGTGGTCCGGGTCAAGTCATTCTTCGGCGCCCACGACACCGGCGTCATGACAAGCCCACGGCTGGATGATTCCAAGCCGTTCAAGCCCAAGGTCGTCAAATACGAGGTCTTCGGCTCGGCAAGCCAGGCCAACGTGAACTACTTGGATCTCAGCGCCGACCCCAAACGGGTCGACGGAGCGTCGCTGCCGTGGACGTTGGTCCTCAGCACGACCGCTCCCTCGGTCTTTCCGAACCTCTCGGCACAAAGCAGCGGTGACTACCTCGGTTGCCGCATCACCATCGATGACGAAGTCAAGGACGAGAAGATATCCACCGGCGTGCATGCCCTGACATTCTGCTTGGTGAAATCAGCATGAGCACAACCTTGAACGACACCCGGACCGACACCACCGTCCCGATCGCCACACCCGTAGAGCGGCCGTCGATCCCGCGTTTCATCCGGAAGTTCGCGGTACTCGTCATTCTGGGCTGGATAGCGCTCATCGCGTTGCTCAGCGTCCTCGTTCCCGACCTGGACGAGGTTGGGAAGATGCGCTCGGTGTCGATGGCGCCTGACGATGCGCAATCGGTGATCGCGACAAAGCGCATGGGCGCGGTGTTCGACGAGTACAAGTCCAACAGCTCGGTGATGATCGTTCTGGAGGGTCAAAACCAGCTCGGCGCCGACGCCCACGCCTACTACGACCAGATTGTCAAAAAGCTCGACGCCGACACCAAACACGTTGAGCACGTTCAGGATATGTGGAGCGATCCGCTGACCGGGGCGGGCGCACAGAGCAACGACAACAAAGCCGCCTACGTCCAGGTCTACCTCGCCGGTAACCAGGGCGAAGCACTGGCCAACGAATCGGTCGAGGCCGTCCAAAGCATCGTCAAAAGTGTGCCCGCTCCCAACGGGGTCAAGGCCTACGTCACCGGGCCGGCGGCGCTCTCGGCCGATCAGCACGTGGCCGGTGATCGCAGCGTGCAAGTCATCACGATGGTCACGTTCACGGTGATCATCGCGATGCTGCTGCTGGTCTACCGGTCGATCATCACCGTGGTGCTCACGCTGGTGATGGTGGTGTTCGAGTTGACGGCCGCGCGCGGAATGGTCGCTTTCCTGGGCTACTACAACATCATCGGCCTGTCGACGTTCGCCACGAACCTGTTGGTCACGCTGGCGATCGCGGCCGCCACCGACTATGCGATCTTTTTGATAGGCCGATATCAGGAAGCCCGGTCTAAGGGCTACTCCCGCGAAGACGCCTATTACGACATGTTCGGTGGCACCGCACATGTCGTGCTCGGCTCCGGATTGACCATTGCCGGCGCGACCTTTTGCCTCCACTTCACCAACCTGCCGTATTTCCAGACGCTGGGTATCCCGTTGGCCATCGGCATGGTGGTTGTGGTGGCGGCGGCGTTAACGCTCGGGCCCGCGGCCATCTCGGTGGCGACGCGCTTTGGCAAGACCCTGGAACCCAGGCGGACGCAACGTATTCGTTTCTGGCGCAAGGTTGGCGCCCTCGTGGTCAGATGGCCCGGCCCAATCCTGGTCATGACGATCGCGATCGCGCTCGTCGGCTTGCTGACCCTGCCCGGCTACCGCACCAACTACAACGACCGCAACTATCTGCCCGCTGACCTACCCGCCAACGAAGGTTACGCGGCCGCGGATCGGCACTTCTCGCATGCGCGGATGAATCCCGAGGTGCTGATGATCGAGAGCGACCACGATCTGCGTAATTCCGCGGACTTTCTGGTCATCGACAAGATCGCCAAGGCTGTCTTCCGGGTGCCGGGAATCGGCCGCGTGCAAGCCATCACCCGGCCCGAGGGCACGCCGATTGAACACACCTCGATCCCCTTTCAAATCAGCATGCAGGGCGTCAGCCAGCAGATGAACCAGAAGTACCAAGAAGACCAGATGTCCGACATGCTCAAGCAGGCCGACATGATGCAGACGACCATCGACAGCATGGAAAAGATGTCCAGCATCACCGTGCAGATGGCTGACGATATGCACCGCATGGTCAAACGGATGCACGACATGACCATCGATATCGCCGAATTACGGGACCACATGGCGGATTTCGAGGACTTCTTCCGGCCCATCCGCAGCTACCTCTACTGGGAAAAGCACTGCTATGACATCCCGGTGTGCTGGTCGCTCCGCTCCGTCTTCGACGGCCTCGACGGCATCGACACGATGACCGATGACATCCAGAGCCTGCTGCCCATCATGGATCATCTCGACACACTGATGCCTCAGATGGTGGCGCTGATGCCGAGCATGATCGAGAACATGAAGGCCATGAAAACGACCATGCTGACCATGTATTCGACCCAAAAAGGCCTGCAGGATCAGCAGAACGAGGCGCAGAAAAACTCGAGCGCCATGGGTAAGGCGTTCGACGCATCCAAGAACGACGACTCGTTCTATCTGCCCCCGGAAATCTTCAACAATGCCGAGTTCAAGAAGGGGATGAAAAACTTCATCTCCCCCGACGGCCATGCCGTGCGCTTCATCATCAGCCATGACGGCGATCCGATGTCGCAGGAAGGCATTGCACGTATCGGTGCGATCAAGAAGGCCGCTTACGAGGCAGTCAAGGGCACACCGTTGGAGGGCTCGAAGATCTATCTCGCGGGCACCGCGGCGATATTCAAAGACCTCAGTGACGGCAATACCTACGACCTGTTGATCGCCGGAATCGCTTCACTGTGCCTGATTTTCATCATCATGCTGATCATCACGCGAGGGGTGGTGGCGTCGGCGGTCATCGTGGGAACCGTCTTGATCTCCCTGGGCGCGTCCTTCGGGCTTTCGGTGCTGATCTGGCAACACATCATCGGCATTGAGTTGCACTGGATGGTGCTCGCGATGTCGGTCATCATCCTGCTCGCCGTCGGGGCCGACTACAACCTGCTCTTGGTGGCGCGGTTCAAGGAGGAGATCCACGCCGGATTGAACACCGGCATCATCCGATCAATGGGCGGCACCGGCTCGGTCGTCACGTCGGCCGGACTCGTCTTTGCCTTCACGATGATGACGATGGCGGTCAGCGAGCTGACCGTCATCGGCCAGGTAGGCACCACCATCGGGCTGGGCCTGTTGTTCGACACAGTGATCGTGCGGTCGCTGATGACTCCATCGATTGCCGCGTTGCTGGGCAAGTGGTTCTGGTGGCCACAGCGGGTGCGGCAACGGCCGGTCCCGTCGCCCTGGCCCACCCCGGCCAAGGAAGCCGAATCCGTGCCTGCCGCTAGGTGACCCAATCCGGCTGCTGCTCGGTTTCGACGTTGGACCAGTCCTTGTGTCCCAGGCCGGCGAGGGTGCCACCGTCGACCACGAACTCCGAGCCGGTCGAATAACTGGACTCGTCGCTGGCCAGGTAGATCACGAGGTTGGAGACCTCCTTGGGCTCGGCGGCCCGGCCGAGTGCGCTCTGAAAGATGTCTTCGGGAACCCATTCCGTCATCGGGGTTTTGATCAGCCCGGGGTGGATCGAGTTCACTCGAATTCCGCTTGGGCCCAGTTCCAGCGCGGCCGACTTGGTCAGCCCCCGGACAGCGAATTTGGTTGCGGTGTAACCGTGGCAGGCTATGGTGCCGGCCATTCCTTCAATCGACGAGATGTTGATGATCGATCCGCGTCCCGCTTCCTTCATGGGTTTCACCACCGCGCGGATGCCGAGAAACACGCCCGTCAGATTGATATCAAGGATCCGCTGCCACTCGGAGATTGCGTAGTCCTCGAAGGTGCCGATGTTGATGATGCCCGCGTTGTTCACCAGCACGTCGATGCCGCCGTACTCACTGAGGGCGGTAGCCACCGCCGCGTCCCAGTCCTCGGGTTTCGTGACGTCGAGATGCAGGTAGCGAACGTCGTCGCCGAGCTCGGCCGCCACCGCCTTGCCCTCGTCGTCGAGGATGTCGCCGAACACCACCTTGGCGCCCTCGGCCACCAGCGTCCGCACGTGCGAGGCGCCCATCCCCCGCGCACCCCCGCTGATGAGTGCGACCTTTCCCGCCAACCGTTCTGCCACTGCGTTTCTCCTGTCGTGTCGGTGGGTCCTTAGGGCCTGAGCTCGTAATCGTCCGGGTTCGGACGGTTGGTCCAGTTCCAGTAGTCGAGTATGCGCCAGGCGTACATCGTGGGTACCTTGACCTCCGAGTTCTTGTAGCAGATCGCCAATGGCCTTGGCGCGCTCGTCGCTACTCGTCGGGAGGATTGCGACCGCTGATGGTCTGCCCACCCACCCTTTAGAGTGAGTCCCCGCAAACCGAAGATCGGCTCAAGTGGGGTCGCACTTGCTGCGTGATCCACCTAGGGCCTGGTTCCATACAGCACAACGATTACCTGGTCACCGCGCAAGCAAAACCCGATCTCGTTGGGCGCCAACGGCTCACTAGGCGTGCAGCACCTCTCGGCGCCGACTACCACTCACCTTGCGGCGAGCAGTACCACCTCGACGCGAGAAACGCGCTCGCGGCTCCGAATAGGCCGGAGCGATCGATCGCGACGTAAATCCCTGTCAGTCTTGTCGAAGGTAGCTGCAGGCGATCTTTTTGAGTTCGTCAAGCCCGTCGAACAGTGCCCGGCCTTCGATAATCCAGTCTTTGAATTCGCGGTGACGTCTGGGCGGCTGCCGCGCATGCCAATCGGCCAGGTGCAGTTGGCAGCAGGAGTAGTCGACCATTAGTGCCCTCAGCGCTGGATCGGCAAGCAGTGCGCGGTCTGACACTGAAGACAGGAGCGCCGACAAATCGACGAAAGCGGGCGATGCACGATGACCCATCGTTGTTCGGTTTCCTAACGGCTTCGTCGGGGTGGCTTCGCGGCCAGCTGCTCAGCTAAGAGTTGTCTAGTCCCCCGGCAGGCGCCATGGCCGAAAGTCCCTCACCTGAGCGCCGAATTGCTCGTTGGCCCAAGCGTTTGGCTCGCCACCGTGAAGAGCCAGAAGACCTTACAGAGATGCGCCCGACCGAACCTACAGTCGGGGATTGCTCACTCTGCCCGACGCGGGTTAGATCCGCGCTTGCGGCGATGCGCGCGGCTGGCCGTGACTAACTGCGCAACCCCATGCTGGATTCCCGCGGCCAGGGCCTCGATGTCGGGCGCGGTGTCGTAGTCGGCGGTAATGCCGAATACGAAGTTGTCGGCGTAGCTGAGCATCGCAATGGCGGTGCGCAGATGAAGAGCGATCGGAGCTATCGGCAGGACTTCCAGGACCTGCCGGCCCATCAGTTTCTGCCCATCCCGTGGGCCGGGAACGTTGGTCGCCACGGCGACCACCGCCCTTTGCGGCAACCGGGTCAGCAAGCGAATAGCCCACGCGGAGAACGCGAACGGGACGTTTTTGGCCGCCGAAACCACTGCGCTGCCACCCTCGCGTTGACCGCTCGACTTGGCCCGGGCGAGCCGATCGTGTACCAGCTGCAACTGCTGCACCGGGTCCGCCTCATCGACGGGCAGTAACGGCAGCATCGCCGAGACGCGGTTGTCGGCCATGTTGAAGTGGTTCGTCGCGCGGACCGAAACCGGAACAAGCGTGCGCAGCGAGTTGCGGCCGGGCTGCTCACCGCGCTCAAGTAAGATCCTGCGGTAACTGTCGGTGATCGCCGCGAGCGCCACGTCGTTGAGGGTCACGTCGAATGCCCGAGAAACCTCCTGCAGGTCAGCCAACCGGACCCGGGCCGCACTGTAGCGTCGCATCGTCGTGACGGGTCCGTTGAGCGACGATTCCGGCGCCGCGCTGAGCAGACTGGCGGTCAGTTCGGCCGCACCCACCGCCATGTGTTCGGCTGCGGCCACCGTGGCAAACGCACTCCGCCCAATCCCGCTCACCCAGCGCAACGGGTTCAAGCTCACCTTCGGTAGAAGCCCATGCCGGACCGGCTCCTTGGCCGCGCGAATGTCGGCGGCGAAGCTGTCGCCGCCGCCGTTGTCGCTGAACTTCGCCAGTATCTGCGTTGTCGCAATGCCGTCGGCGATGCAGTGGTGAACCTTGGTCAGCACGGCCCACCGGTTGTCGCTCAGCCCCTCAATGATCCAGCAGTCCCATAACGGGCGCTCGCGGTCAAGCCGCCGCTCCATCACGGTCGCGACCATCTCGAACAATGCGGCGTCGTCGCCAGGGTGCGGCAGGGCGAGACGGTGTAGGTGCCGCGAGATGTCGAAGTGCGGGTCATCCGCCCATTCGGGTGAGCCGAGGTCGAGCGGATGCGTCCGGAGGATCTGTCTGCAACGCGGAATTGTCGTTACCCGTTCGGCGAAGGTCGAGACGAACTCGTCGTAGCTCGGAGCGGGGCCTTCCATGATCGAAACGCTGCCGATCGCCAGACTCACATGCGGATCGGAGTCTTCGACCTCGAGGAAAGTGGCATCGAGGGCACTTAGATGCTCCATTCCGCTACTGTCCTCTCTTGCGTCGCCCCGCCGTGAGGGTCGAAGGTCCCGAAGGTGGGCGGCGGCTGGCGGTACAGGGCGGCACCGGCGGTGATGCCCGCACCGGCGGCGACGAACAGAACCTGCGCGCCTGCCGGCAACCGGTTGGCCTGGCGCTCGAACGCCGCCGCCAGCGCGGCCGTATGCATCCGCTGGTCGTCAGCGACGCTGATCTGGTCGACCGGCACCCCAAGCCGGCCGCTCAAGGCGGTTCGGTACCGGTGCCGCGCAGGTGCAGCGACAATCATGTCGACGTCGGACAGCCGCACGGATTGCGCATCCAGGCATGCGTGCGCCGCCGCGGTGGCCGCCGCGGCGAATCGCTCATCCATCGCGGCTGACTGGTTGACGCGGAGAACGTTGCGCGCATCAGCGAATCCGACTGTCGCAGAGAATATCTCGGCACCGTCCGCCGCATCGTCGGCATTCACCCAGGACACACCGCCGAGGCCGTAGCTGTCATCGGTCCATCCGCACAGTAACGCCGCTCCGGTAGCCGCAAAGGGAAAATGCTCGCTCATCCCATGACCCGGGTCGGCGTCACTGGCCACGACGAGCGCGCGGTGGATGCTGTGTGTCCGCAGGAATCCGTCGACGATCTGCAGCGCGGTGAGCACTCCGCAGGCGCCGTTGGCGATATCGAAGGAGAAGGTGCCGTGAGCGTCATCGTGGGGATCCTCGGGGTTGGCTCCGATGTCGTCTTGAATCAGCGCGGCCAGCGCAGGCTCCCCCAAATTCCGGTCGCGGTAAATCCCGGCATTGACAACAAGATCCAACTCGTTTGGGTCGCATCCGGCCCGCTTTAGGCATTGCTTGGCGGCATTGACCGCAAGGTGCAGCGCGCTGTGCCGGTCACGCCACCAGGAGTGCACGATGTCGACTCGATCAATGACTGTGCCCATAACGGCTCACCAAATCCTCATCCAGGGTCAGCAAGACCACACCGATCTCCAGGCCGGAGGCCAACGCAAGCAACGCGATCCTTTCTCCGGCCACGATGCGTCCGGCCTCGAGTTCCTCGACGAGGGCCACCGTGTGGGTCGTCGATGCCGTGTTGCCGTACCGGTCGACGGTGATCACAGCGTCGTGTCGCGGGCTGTCGCCGAACGACTCCGACATCCGGGCCATTCCTTTGCGGATGGCACGTGCCGACGTCTGGTGGGTGATCACATGATCGATGTCGTGAATCGAAATGCCAACGGCGTCAAGAACTTCGTGCAGCAGCAGCGGTGTATTGGCGATCGCGGCCTTCTGGATGGCGCGGGAATTGGTGAACATTCGCGCGCCCGGATCGTGGCCCTTTGGATAGGCCAAGCAGAGCCGACTGTAATCGGCGACCGTGGTGAATCCGGCAAGGGTGATTCCCGCAGAGCCGGCGGGAGCCCGCTCCAGCAGAAGTGCCGCGCCGGCATCACCGAGGGTCAGGCAGGCGAGTTCTTTGCTCATGATGTTGCGGATGTGACGGGCCGCGTTGTGGCCGAGCTGGGAGATGTACTCGCCGCTGACCACCAGCCCGCGCTCGACGATGCCCTGCCGGATCCAATTGTTCAAAATCGTGACTCCGGTGAGCATCCCCGCGCACGCATTCGATACGTCGAAGGTCATTGCCTGCGGCGCCCCGATCCCGCGCGCGACGGCGCTACTCATGGTCGGCTCAAGCCATTGGGTGAGACCGCCGCGGAGTTTCGTGATGCTGCAGCTGATAACCACCTCAAGCGACGCCGGATTTTGTTGCGCAATGGTGAGACAGTTCAGCGCGGCCGAGGTGGCAAGCGTATAAGAATCCTCATCGCCCACCGAAACCCGGCGCTCTCGGATCCCGGTCAGTCGTTCCAGATCGATGTGAGTTCGATGGCGCGTGGTCGCCATCAAGTCGTCTGTCGACAGGTGCGTTTCCGGTAGGTGACGGCCGGCACCCGCCAACCGTGCGACAAATGGTGCCGGATCACCTTCTCCGGCGGTCTCCATCACCAGCCAATGCGGAGCCATCGGCGATACCTCCCTTCGAGGGCCGCTGGTGGCATTTTCGCTATCGCTGTCATGTCAGCCACCCCAATCGGCGACGACACTGCGCTTGTCCCAAGGATCGGTGAGCGGCCAGTGGCAGAGGTGTGACGAAAGATGTCCGAGACATATTTGTTAGCAATGGTTTCGGTCAACATGACTACTTCCTCTCAACGATTAGTCGCAAGACCGGGCGCGTAGCTGACTCGACGCCAGACACCTAGCGCCGCTTGGACAGAGTCCTCAAGTGGACGAGAGGTGTCCACCGGGTACGCGGTATCCCAGCCGTTGTTCCGGGACGCTAACGCTGCCGCAATCTCCGGAGTCACATCGGAATTTCCCCGCCGCCGAGTCGTTATTCTCTCGGCTGCCAGGTCGGCCGTAGCTACGCACACGATCTCCACCACCGCCGAAAGCGTTTCCGTAGCAAGACGATGAGCGTGAGCACGAATATGTGGATCTCGCCAGGTGCCGTCGAGGACGACTGATCGCCCGTTGCCTAACAACTCCCGCGCCCGGTCCAGGGCCACGTCGTAGACCGTTCTGACGTTGTTGGCGCTGTACAGCCCCGCATCAAGAGCGCCCGAGTGCCCGGCTATGACGCTCGATTCCCGTAATTCCCGGCGTATGTCATCGGTTGAAATTACCTGCGCTCCAACTCTTTCAGCTAGCGCACGGGCAACGGTCGACTTGCCAGTTCCTGGATTCCCACCGACCAGCGCCAGACGAACGCTCCCGTGCTCCAGGTGCCGGGTCGCAATGGCTAGATGCCGGGCAACATCTTCGGCGGCGTCCAATTTGCCCTGCGACAGTCGCACGCAGTCGACCTTCGCTCTCACTACAGCGCGGTAGGCGATGTAGAAGTCCCTCAGCGACGACGGCGCCTTATCGCCCGAGTGCACGGCATAGCGTTGGAGGAAATAGTCTCCGAGATCTTTGCGGCCCAGGAACTCTAGGTCCATCGCCAGAAATGCGGCATCATCGATGCGGTCGACGTAGCGGAGTTTGTCGTCGAACTCCAGGCAGTCGAGCAATGCGGGCTCGCCGTCAACGCAGAAAATGTCGTCGGCGAGCAGATCGGCGTGGCCGTCGACAATGCACCCTTCTTCGGTCCGGTGCCTGAACAAAGGGGCACGGCCCGACATAAACTCGCCAGCGAGGCGCTGAATTCGTGATAAAGATTCGAAGGAGACTTCCGAACCCTGGCTCACCGCATGGCAATTGAGTTCTAACAGGTTCTCGCGCCAGCGTCCGTCGACAGCGCCGACTGAGCCCTGAACGTCGATTTCCCGACTTCGCTCGGCGCTCTCGTGAAAGCGGGCGAGCACGCCGGCGATCGTGTCCAGCGCGCTGTGAACGTATGCGTCGGGACCGTGGGTCACTATGGACGCCAACCGGTCTTCTTCGCGGTAGCGCCGCATGACGATGACTGGCTCGGCCGGCCCTCCGGCGGGGTCGGTGAGGTGCGCGACGCCAAGGTAGCTATCGGGAGATAGACGGCTGTTCAACTCGACTTCCCGGAAGCATGCGCGCTCGCGCTCCTCGACTGTCCGGAAATCGAGAAAGTCGGTCAACACCGGCTTCTTTGCCTTGAATGCTCGGTCGCCGATCAGCACCACCACACCCGTGTGAGTTTCGTGCACATCGACGTAGGGCACCTCAGCGGTCACCGGCTCGGCGAACCCGCTCGCCTCGATCGCAGCCGCCATGATCGCAGCCTCTCTGTCGCTGAGGACATTTCGCGGAGCGGCCTAGGACGGCCGCGCGACGATTATGGGCACGCGGACGGATTGAACGACCGCGTTGCTGACCGAGCCCAGCATTGTGCCGCTCAACCAACCTCGGCCGTGGCTGCCCACCACGACCAGTTGGGCCGATTCTGACTGTTCGACCAATTGCCGGGCCGGCCGGTCACGAACAATGAGGCGCTCAACGGTGACATCGGGATAGCGTTCTTGCCAACCCGCCAGACATTCGGCCAGGTTGCGCTCCGCTTCCGCTCTTACCGCAGCCCAGTCGTATCCTGGGAGCTCGAAATTCTCAACGTTGCTCCACGCGTGTAACGCCCTCAGGTACACGCCGCGACGTGACGCTTCCTCGAACGCGATACCCGTCGCCAGCTCCGAAGCCGGCGATCCGTCAATTCCCACCAACACCGGCGCTTGATGGGAATGCGGCAGAAATGCCGCGTCCTCGTGTATAACCGCGACCGGGCACTTCGCGCGGTGAACCACGCCTGAACTGACCGAACCCAGCACCACCCGGGCTACCGCTCCGCGCCCGTTGGAGCCTACGACGACCATTTCCGCCTCTTCCGACATCTCAATCAGCGTCGGCACAGGGGGTGAAAACATCACATCGCTTGTTATTGCAATCTTCCGCTCCTTGGCCACGGCGTCTTCGGCGATCTTGACCGCCTGCTCTAGAGCCTTGCGACCGTCGTCTTCCTGCCATACCGAAGCTCCGGTGGGCATCGGTATTTGTGGAAATGTCGGCGCAAATGTGTTGAGCGCGTGGATCAGGGTCAGCGGGACATCTCGCATAGCCGCGTCACGCGCTGCCCAGAACACTGCGGCATGAGATGTGGCGGACCCGTCGACCCCCACGACGATTCCATAACGTTTCACGGGTGCAGACATTTCGTTCTCCTTCAGTCACTGAAAACGCTAGTGCCAGAACAGTCGTCGATCATGAGGCTTTAGTCCCCAACCGCATGGCCCTGCGACCTTTGGTTGTTCGGTGCGTCGGCCCGCTGAGCCGCCCAAGACGGCCGCGCGACGATCACCGGCATGCGGACCGCGTGAACGACCGCGTTGCTGACTGAACCCAGAAGCATGCCGCTCAAGCCGCCCCGGCCGTGGCTGCCCACGACCACCAGCTGTGCCGATTCCGATTGTTCGATCAGCGACCGAGCCGGGCGGTCACAAACGACGAGTCGGTCCACCGTGACGTCCGGGTAGCGTTCTTGCCAGCCCGCCAGACGTTCAGCCAGGCTGCGCTCCGCTTCCGACTGCACCGCCGGCCAATCAGACTTAGGGAGTTCGAACAAAGCAATATCGCTCCACGCGTGCAATGCCCTCAGGTCGACACCACGACGTGACGCTTCGTCGAACGCGAGGGCCGTCGCCAGCTCCGAGGCCGGCGATCCATCGATTCCCACCAACACAGGAGCTTGAAGCGGGTGAGGCATCAATGGGTCTTCGTCGTGTATGACCGCGACTGGGCAGCTCGCGCCTCGTACCACCCCGGAGCTGACCGAACCGAGCAAAACCCGGCCCACCGCCCCGCGCCCGGTGCTGCCCACGACGATCATCTCCGCGTCTTCGGACATCTCGATCAGTGTCGGCACTGGGGGTGAACGCCTCAGCTCGCTCGCGACGTCGATCCTGCGGTATGTCTTTGTGGAGTCTTCGGCGATCTTGACCGCCTCTTCGAGGACCCGGCGGCCGTCGTCATCGTGCCATACCCCGGCTTCGGCCGTCAGCGGCATTTGCGGCCATACCGGCATGTAGGTGTCGACCATATGGGCCAATGTCAGCGGAATACGGCGCATCGCCGCTTCGCGCGCGGCCCAGCACACGGCGTAATTCGACGCGGGCGATCCGTCGAACCCGGCGACGATGCCGTAACGCTTCACGGGTGCAGACATTTTATTTCGTTCTCCCTCACTTACCGAAAACGCTATTGCCTGAACAGCCGTCGATCATGAGGCTTTAGTCCCCAACCACATGGATATGAGGCCCTACTTCGATCGCTAGCGGTTGATCGGCGCTGATGCTGTGGCATCGTCGCAGGGGTGACCGAAATGGCGCGTCACCATTGGCTACTCGAACACCTCGTGGAAGACGATGGCGCAGCCGGCTCTGAGATCGTATTGCCGATCAACATCGGCGATGACATCACAGCTCGGTTCAGTCTTGAGAACCCTTCGGCAGTCAGTGAGTTCATTCAAGGCCTGGCAAACGACATCAAGGTCGAGTGACTGGAGCCGGCAGGTGACCATCGCCGCGGAAAGGGGGCCGAACGGCCCTGCTGAAAGGCTGGCACCGCCGAATAACGTTGCCGATTGAGCACGGGACCTCCCGTTAGCCACGGTTCTCAATCGGAGGATGCAATGAATCATCCGCAATTGCCACCGCGGATCGTTGTGGGTATTGACGGCTCCGACGCCGCGATCAATGCGGCCAAATGGGCAGTCGCCGAGGCGACTAGCCGCGACGTACCGCTGCGCCTGGTCCATGCAATACGACAGCCAGATGGACCCGCCGATGATGAGAGTCTGGATATCGAGTACGGCGAGACAGCGCTTCGCACCGCCGCCGCTGCGCTGCATGCCATGGGCGAGCAAGTCAAAGTTGAAACCGACCTTGTGCACGGATCGCCCGCAAGCGCTCTGATCAGCGAGTCGCGCCACGCGGCGATGATCTGCATAGGGTCCATTGGGATCGGGCAGGTCGTCCGCAGGGTTATCGGCTCGACCGCCGACGCCGTCGCTCGGCACGCCCATTGCCCGGTAGCGATCATCCGCCACAACCGTGACGGTGACCGCTCGGGTTCCGGGTCGATCGCTGTCGTCGTTGACGAATCACCTGATAACGACGCCGTGCTGGAGCACGGATTCAGGGAAGCGCGACTTCGCGAGGCTCCAATTTTGGCGCTGGGAGTCTGGCGTTGGGGTCTGGGCGAAATTCCGTATCAGCAGCTCGATCATCGGCTTGGCCGCTGGGTATCTGAGTACCGCGAGGTGCACGTCCGTCCGGCGGCCGCACGAGGCGGAGCCGCTGAATTCCTCACAAGCACGCAGGAACCCGTTCAACTCGCGGTAGTCGACAGCTCGGACGCCGGCAAAGTCGCACGCATGGTCGGTCCGATCACTCCCCACTTCGGGCACGCCGGATGCTCGGTACTCGTCGTGCGTACGTAACAAGAATGACAAGCGGCTCACTGCGCGCGATTACGAACCGACGGCCCGAGGCATGGCTGCCACCAACGGTGTGTCGACGCTGAGTGGACCCACTTTTGCGGCGCCACCCGGCGAGCCGAGCGGGCTGTTGCGGCCCGGGAGTACTTGGCTGAAGAAGGCAGCGTTGTCGTCCAAGTGCTGCGACTGGTCATCGGGCAGATCGTCCTCCCAGTAGATCGCATCGAGACGGCAAATCGACTTACAAGCGCCACAGTCCACGCACTCATCGGGATTGATGTACATCGCTCGCGCGCCCTCATAGATACAGTCAACAGGGCACTCCTGAACACAGGACTTGTCCTTGACATCTACGCAAGCAGCGCCGATCACATAGGTCATAAGCTATGAAGCTAGCCAATCCGGGACAGCGTCGCACTCACCGAACGGCCTCAACCTAGAGGACCAAAGACCCTTCCGCGCAAGGGCTCTACCCCCGGCGTGCTAGTCGCTGCGCACGACAATCACTGGAACCGTTGCCGATTGAGCCACAGCAGAGCTGACCGAACCCAGAAGCATGCCGGCAAACCCTCCGCGGCCGTGGCTACCGACTATCACCAGCTGAGCGTGTTCAGACTCTTGAAGCAGCCATCGGGAGGGCCTGTCGCAGACGATTAATCGCTTTACGTGCACATCGGGGTACTGTTCGTGCCAGCCGGCCAGACGTTCGGCGAGGATCTCCTGCCCCCTGGCCTCGCTGTCCCGCCAGTCCATCCCGAGCATCGGAAACACCCCCACATCACTCCATGCGTGCAGCGCCACCAGCTCTACCCCTCGGCGGGACGCTTCATCAAAGGCCAAGGCGGTCGCCGCTTCCGAGACAGGCGATCCGTCGATCCCCAGTAGCACAGGTGCGTGGGAATCGGGAAGCGCGCCGTCGTCGGAGTGAATAACCGCGACCGGGCAGTGGGCATGGTGAATCAGTGCCGTAGTGACCGAGTCCAGCAGCAGCCGGCCCAACGCACCCAGCCCCTGACTTCCGGCCACGAGCATCCAAGCATCCTTTGATGCGTCAATCAGTGCCGGCACAGCGCTGGAACACACCATCTCGGTGTGTATTTCAGGTGGCTCGGACTCACCAAGGCTGGCGTTAACCGTCTTGCGGGCCTGATCGACAACCTGCTGTCCGCTTTCTTGCTGCCACTCGGGCATGTGCGTATAGAGTTGACCCACCGGCCAGCCGACAACCACGGGGGGCACGGCGTGCATCAGCGTGATGGGCACGTGGCGCATGACGGCCTCACGGGTTGCCCAGGCTATAGCAGCGTCAGATGACGCCGATCCGTCAACGCAGACCAGTATTCCGTGTTTTCTTGTGGTCTCTGACATTTCGCACTCCTTGCTAGGAAACCGCATTGGTGGTCGTTGGCGCTTCGGTAAGAAAGTCGGGAAGCTCGATCTCCAGATGGCGAACCGATCCGTAATCTATTGGCTTACAGGGCCAGCCGAGATCGAAGAGCAGCATGAGCATGAGGTGGTTCTCGCCCTGGACGTCGGCTACGAACTGCCCAATTCCATGAGCGCGAGCGATCCGGGCCAGGTGTTGGAGCAAGGCCGTTCCCACGCCAAGAGAATGATCTTCATGAGCGACCACTATCGCGATTTCAGCAACCTTCGGGTCCTCAGAGACGACCACGTAGTGTGCTACACCGATCAGCCGGTCGCTGTCGAACGCGCCAACAGCGCACCGCCCATGTGCAGGCTCGGTCATCTTGCCAACGAGCTGATCGAGATCGATTGCGTTCAACGTGAAGAAGCGAAAGTACCGATCATAGTCGCTGAGATGCTGGTGGAGCGCCAAAGCGGCCTCGGTGTCGTCGGCGCTGAGGCGACGCAACGTTACGAGCCGTCCGTCGAGCAGTTGTGCTGTAGCCGAGAATTCCACTAGTCGATCGCTCATAATTTGTCCTCGAACCCTTGCCATGGGGACCTGTTGCGGTCGTATCTATTAGCCTGCACCTGGCCCGCGCGGTTCGGGAGGGCCGTTAGACTCCCACCCCGGCACCATTGGTCCCCGTTTGGAGCATCGGGTTTATAACGGCCGCCGCGCCATATAAGCGCGGCAACAGATTTGGTGATCCGCTTTGACTATCAGCGATCGATCAGCGGGGCGGTCCAGTGGACGCGGGTACCGCCCTCGGGCGGATTGGTGACCTCGCAGCGGCCACCGACCTGTTCGGCGCGGTACGACATATTGGCCAGGCCGCTTCGGCGCGAGTTGTCGACGGGCATGCCGCATCCGTTGTCAATGACGTCGAGAGCCAACATGTCGGCGACGCTGACCTCGACAGTCAGTCGTGAGGCGCCGGAGTGGCGAACGGCGTTGCTGACGGCTTCCGCGGTAACCGCTTCGGCGTGCTCGGCAAGTTCGCCGCTAATGGCGGTCATCGGCCCGTGCATGCGCACGGTGGTGACAATGTCGCGATTTTCGGTCAGGTCGGCGACCACTCGTTGAATCCGATTTCGGAAGCCGCCGTCGTTTTCCGACGGAGATTTCAGCTGGAAGATGGTCGTGCGGATCTCCTCGATGATGGTTTGGAGATCGTCCAGCGTGCGGTTGAGTCGTTCGACAACCTCGGGTGAACGTGCCCTGGCGACCGTGCCCTGCAGATCCATGCCTGCGGCGAACAACCTCTGGATGACGTGGTCGTGCAGGTCGTGGGCGATGCGCTCACGCTCGGCCACAATGGTCAGCTGGCGCGCATGCTCGCGGCCCGACGCGAGCATGAGTGCTATTGCGGCGTGGGTGGCGAAGTCGCTTACCAGGTCGAGGTAGCTGTCGTCGAACGGTGGCTGGTCTGCGCTGCGCGCGACGGCGATCACGCCGGCGACTTCATCGTGGGTCCGTAGTGGCATCAAAATCGCGCTGCGTTGCCCAACATCGGTGAATGCCTGGATCGGGTAACTCAACGCCTCGGTGATCAGCGGCTCGCCAGAGCGGAAAACCGCGCCGCTGCTGGAGCCATCCACCGGAACCCGTTGCCCGATAACCTCGGAGGCATTCAGCCCTACCGCCGCAGAGACAACCAGCAGGTCGACTTCGTCAACAGGCAGGTCGGCGTCAATCGGAACGAGCACAATCGCCTGTTCGGCTTCGGTCAGGGCGCACGCACGTTCGGCGATCAACCGCAAGGGAGTCCGGCTCGGTTCGACACTGGACAGCAGCGCGGTTGTGATTTCCCGGCTAGCTTCCATCCACTTCACCGACGTGCGCTCGCGCTCGAATATTTGCGCATTATCGATGGCGACGGCAGCCGCCAACGCCAACGCACGAGCGGCGACCTCGTCGGATTCGGAGAACAGCCGACCCGGCTCATCGTGGGTCAGATAAAGGTTGCCGAATACCTTCCCCCGGATGGTAATCGGTACACCAAGAAAAGCTCGCATCGGAGGATGGTGCTCGGGGAACCCGACCGCAGCCGGGTGCATTGTCAGATCCTCCAAACGCAACGCCGGCGTATCGAGGAGCGACACACTCAGAACTCCCTTGCCAACCGGCAAGGGCCCGATGCGCCGCACCTCGTCAGCATCGATTCCTTCGTGGACAAACGCGACCAATACGCCGTCGGGATCACGTATGGCCAGTGCGCCGTAGGGGGCAGAGGTCAATTTCCTGGCCGCGACGCACGATCCGATGCAGTGTTCGGTCCAGATCGAGATCTGAACCGATCTCGACGATCACGCGCAGCAATTGCTCCATCTGGTCGCGCGCCGCCAGCAACTCGTCGAGTTGCTCATGCATCCTGCCTACCAGTCCACGCTGGCCCAACCCGGCAAAAGCCGAGCCGCTTTCGTCGCTGGCCACCTGACCGGATACCTCCACGACGCCTCGGCCCCCTGGCAGCCTGCGCGTTACCGGAAGCAACGAGTACGGAGCTGCCTTCGGTCAGCTTAATCCCACCTAGACCAGGCGCCCCAACAGCCAGGGACCGATGGCGCCCGAAGAGCTCGCCGGCGAGGTCGCCAGCAAACCGTCGACGAAGGCGACGATCCTCGCATGATGCCTGAAGCACCACCCGAGTCGTTGCCGCTGACAGGCTGATGGCTATAGCGGTGATTCACGCCACTCTGCCAACGCGGCTGGTCAACCCTGCGGCGTTCCCGTGCCCCCCGTCGGCGGATTGGATCCCTGGTCCAGCTTTGAGGCAAACACCGCCGCTTGTGTGCGCCGTTCCATACCCAGTTTGGCCAGCAAACGCGACACGTAGTTCTTCACCGTTTTCTCGGCCAGGAACATCCGCGCGGCGATCTGTCTGTTGGTCAATCCCTCGCTGAGGAGCGCGAGCAGCGTCCGCTCGCGCTCGGTCAGTCCAGACAAGGGGTCTTTGTGCTCCGCGGCGCCCCGAAGTTTTGCCATCAAGGCGGCGGCCGCCCGATTATCCAGCAGCGATTTGCCGCCACCGACGTCCTTGATCGCCTGAGCCAGCTCCATGCCCCTGATGTCTTTGACGACGTAGCCGCTGGCGCCGGCCAAAATCGCCTCGAGCATCGCTTCATCGGAAGTGAATGACGTCAACATCAGACACCGCAGCTCTGGGAGTTCGGACAGCAGATCACGGCACAGTTCGATTCCGTTGCCATCGGGCAGACGCACGTCAAGCACAGCGACGTCGGGCATCAACGCCGGTATTCGCACCATCGCCTCGGACACCGAGCCCGCATCGCCGACGACCTCGAGCTCAGGGTCCGATGCGAGCAGATCGGCAAGGCCGCGACGAACGACTTCATGGTCATCGACCAAGAAAACCCTAACCATTGCGAGTCCTTCCTGCTGACCGTTCGAGGCAAGAATCACCGAACCCCGATTCAATATCCCACACCCTTGATATTCGGCCAATTTCACAAATGTTGGTGATTGACGATGAGCAATGAGCACTCGGTACCCTGCAGCATGGCACTGCCGATTGGCCCGACAAGTTCGTTGAGATGCTGATGGTTTCGGGCGCTGACGATCACCAACCCGGTCGTTCGGCGGTCGTGAGCCAGATAATCCAGAAGGCCGCCGTGCATGACCACCGATTCGACTCCGAGCTCTGGATAGCGTCGCCTCCATCGAGCCAGCCGGCGATCGAGGTCGGCGCGCGACCGACGATCGCCGTCGCGCACATTTTCGTCATCGCCCGACCTCGTCTTCCCGCAAATAACTGCGTGAATGGTCGAGTTGCGTAGCTGCGCTTCGCCCATGGCGGCACCCAGCAATACACCGTTCTCGGGAGAACCGTCTACTTCGACGACGATCTCATGCGTGGGCTGTCCGGTCTCGTCGTGGTTGCCGCGAATAATCGCCACGGAGCACCGCGCCGAAATGGCCAGAGCCGCAGCGGTGGAACCCACCCGGCCCGCCTGAAAGTGGCGCAATCCGACCGCACCCACACACACCATCGCCGCTGATGCCGACGCGTGGATCAACGACCCGATCGGCGGCCCCTGGGCGATCTCGGTCTCGATCTTTACCGCGTGGCCCGTGGCTTCGATTGCCGTGCATGCGCGCCGGATCGCGGTTTCCGCGGCAGCGACTTTGCGCGCCATGGCATTCGGTCCTGCATCCCGGGCGTCGCACTGCTCAACCGCGTAAAGGAGGCGTAACGGGACATCACGGCTCACCGCTTCATCGACCGCCCACAGCGCGGCGTGTATTGCCGCCTTTGAGCCGTCTATACCGACGACAACTGTCCGAGATGTAGGTAGCTCGTTCATCGCAAGGCCTCCGGATTCAATCGCGGATCAGCAACACTGAGCAGTCGGGATAAACGTCCACCGCCCACCTCGCGGCGTTAACCGCAGCCTGCGTACCGTCGACACCGACGACCACCGACTTGGCGTGCATCTGGTTCATCTGGACTCCTGGACTAACTCGCTGACGGCCGCCCATTCGTTTGGCCTAATGCCAGGTTATTGAGCCGCCACGGTTTACGGAGGGGTCATTGGGCCCAACATTGGACGTCCTTCGTCCCCGATCTGGTTCGATGCCGATGATGCTTCAGCAGCAGCGGGTTACGTCGGCGGGTTCTGCGGATAGGGCGAATAGCTTCTCCACTTCCGCTCGATTGCAGGCCACGGTACCTGGCGTCATCAGCATGGCTGCGCCCGCCGCGATGCCCAACCGAACGGATTTGACAAGCGGCCACCCGCGACTGAGGCCTACCGTGATTGCGGCAACCATTGCGTCGCCCGCTCCAACGCCGCTCCCCCCGCGCATCGGAATCGCCGAAAATCGGTAGCTCGCGTGCTCTGTCGCAAGCAGCGCACCCTCAGCTCCCAAGGACACCAACACGACTTGTGCGCAACCGTTTTCTACGAGTTCATGTGCAGCGGCGAATTGCTCCGACTCGGTGGCCAGTGGAAGCTCGACGCATTCCCGCAGTTCGCGCACGCTTGCTTTAAGCAGATACACCCCGGAGGAGACGTGCTGCAAGCCGCCGCCGGAGGTGTCCAGAATGAGGCGGACGCCCAGATGCCGGCAGATGTCGGCAACCCGCTGATAGAAGTCACCAGACACACCCGGTGGCAGGCTGCCGCTCGCCACAACGAATTCGGCCGACCCTGCCTCGATCCGCAGTTGGTCGATGCACCGGGTCTGCTCTGTGACCGCCAGCGGTGGCCCGGGAAGGACGAAGCGGTACTGCTGGCCGCTACTGTTCTCGTTGACCGTAAAGCTCTCGCGCGTCGACGCCGCGATCGGAACGTGTCGAAATGGCACTCCCGCTTCGCCGAGAAGCGACATAACAAGATCACCGGTAGGGCCGCCGGCGGGAAACACGGCCGCCACCGACCCGCCGAGCATGTGCGCAACCCGGGCGACGTTGATTCCGCCGCCGCCTGGGTCGTAACGCGTTGTCTCGCAGCGCAATTTTTCGGTCGGCCGCACCGCTGTCAACGCTCGTCGTGATGTCGAGCGCTGGGTTCATGGTCAACGTGACGATCTGTGCTCGGCTGGGAGCCGGCTCGGCTGGCGCCTCCATATTCATTGACTCCGCTCGTTGTTGGTTATAGCCCGGTCGGATACGTTTCCGGCGTTTCGCCCGCAATCCAGAGACTCGTGGGCTCCAGGGGTTCGAGCGCCCGGGTCGTATCGATGTGGATCATCGCGTCGAATTGGTCGGCGGGGCGGACATGGAAGTAGTGGCTTTGACGTTCCGTGGCGGGCTGGTAGATCACGCCGATGGCGCGTCCCAATCGAACGACACTAAGCGGTTCTGCGGCTTCCGGGCTGATGTCTGCCGACACCAAAATGGAGCTCCTGCCGGTCTCGTGTAGGAGTTCTTCGATACTGCCGTTGAGCGCCGGCCGAACGGCCTTTCGCTCGGCAATACCGCCCCACTCGCTGGCCGCCGTAACTGTGCCGCGATACGTGCTGAACCCGATGAGGCGCGCCTGATCACCATATTGCTGGCGGACAAGTTGACCCAGTGTGAGCTGACCGTCCGCCGAGACCTCGGTCGCCCGCGCGTCCCCGACATGAGAGTTGTGGGCCCACACCACTATTCGCGCCGATGGCACATCACGGTGGCGGTCCAGATGTTTCAGCAGCGCGTCAAGTGTCTGCGCCATGTGTTTGTCGCGCAAATTCCACGAGGTGACACGGCCACTGAACATCGCACGGTAGTACACCTCCGCGTTGCGCACCGTTTGTGCGTTTTGCTCGGTGTAGAACAGCTCGTCTTCGGCGAGCAGTCCGTCCCTGCGCGCATAGCCCAACGCGTTGCGCTGGATGTCAACCAGCTGCTCGATCGCTTGATTTTCACACGATGGACCAGCGCCGAACGCCGCCGAAAATCCGTACGCCTGACCATCGTCGGCCGAGGCGTGGTCGAAGCACGCATAGCGCTTCCTCGCCCGCGCTGCCGCCCTCGGGTCGATTTTATCGAGGTAGGTAATCACCTCGTGCATCGAACGATGAAGGCTGTAGAGATCAAGTCCGTAGAAGCCGGCCTGCCGCTGACCGTTCGACTTGTCGCGTCGGTTGCGTGCGCGTAGCCAATCGACAAAGTCACGAACGACGGTGTTGCGCCACATCCAGGCCGGAAAGCGCTCGAATCCGCTTAACGCCTCATCGGCGGTCTTATCCTCGCCAAGGCCGCGAACGTAGCGATTCACTCGATAGGCGTCGGGCCAGTCCGCTTCCGCAGCGACGGCGCAGAACCCCTTTTCGTCGATCAGCCATTTCGTGATCGCGGCCCGAGCCTCGTAAAACTCGTGGGTACCATGCGAGCTCTCACCGATCAAGACGATCCGCGCGTCACCAACCAGCTGCTCCAGCGTCTCGCGCGGCGGAACACCCCCCGGGGCATCGATAGCCACGCCGCTGACCACCTCGGCCGGCGTCCGCGCAGCGGGTCGGCCAATCGAGGCCCCCGTGGTCGGGGTGGCGAGCAGCTGACGAACCTCCTCGTCGCAGACCTGGCGGAAATCCCAGAACGACTCTCCCACCGCGAAGAACGGGGTGGGCATGCTCGCGCACACGACGTCGTCGACCAGTCCGGCGAATTCCCGGCAGGTGGATTCTGGGGCCGCCGGCACCGCGATCACGATATGGGCGGGCTCGGCTTCGCGTAACGCCTGCACCGCCGCGAACATGCTTGCGCCGGTGGCCAAACCGTCATCGACAAGAACTGACCGTCTTGCCGGTCACGTCGAGCGGTGGACGCCCGTCACGATATGCGGCCTCGCGCCGGACCAGCTCCCGACCTTCACGCTCCGCGATGTCGCGCAGTTGCTGCGGGTTGATCCGCAACCCCCGCACGACATCGTCGTTGACCACGACACGGCCCCCGCTCGCCAACGCTCCAACCGCGAACTCCTCATGGCCGGGAGCGCCGAGCTTGCGCACAATGAAGGCATCCAGCGGGGCGTGCAGCGCGGCCGCCACCTCCCACGCAACGGGTATGCCTCCCCTCGCCAAGCCCAGCACGATCACATTCGGTCGGTCGCGGTAGGCGCTGAGGAGGTTTGCCAACACCCGGCCGGCCTCGCGGCGGTCGCGGAACACGGGCCGCGGCGACCGCCGGGTGATGTCAGCTGCTCTAGTCATTGCGCACAACGGTCATTGTCAGTTGGCAGCCTGAACCTGAACGTGCCGCTCCGCCGGCTTCGGCTCCGAAACCGCCACCGAGACAGTAAGGATGCCTTTGTCGTAGGTGGCTTCGATATTGTCTTCGTCAGCGCCCGCCGGCAGCGACACGGTCCGAACGAATGAGCCGTACGAGAATTCCGAGCGCCCGTCGAAGTCTTTCTTCTCGGCACGCTCGACCTTAATGCTCAACTGGCCGTCGCGCACCGTGATGTCGACGTCCTCGGCAGGGTCAACACCCGGCATCTCCGCGCGCACCACGTAGCGGCCGTCCTTCATCTCGTCCTCGAGCCGCATCACACGGGTGTCCAGGACGGGACGGAGTCCGGCAAAGGCGGGAAAACCGGCGAACAGCTCTGAAAGTTCCGGGAAGAGCGAACTCGGCTGACGGCGAAGGGCAACAGTACTCATGGGTGTCTCCTAGATTGTGAGATGTGCGTTACTGGCATGCTTCATCCGATCAATTAGCCGCGCTCGCCGAAAGGGCCCGAAGTCCTCAGCTCGTGGGTCGTTCGTCGGCTCTCGCACCGACGACCCCGCCGTCGCTCGAATCGACGCGCTCCGACGATGAAAGCCCATCGCCCTTGCGTCGGGCCTCGGTAATGCCCTGCAATTCGGACGCGACTTCGCGACCCTCATCTAGCGGGCTGTTGCGCGACACCGATGTAGGCCATAACACGGTTTAGTACAAGGTCGTATGCATCGCCGTCTTCTGCGATACGGGGCAATCCCCGGCGATGAAGAAAGCCGTCCAGGCGTCGATCCAACGGCCAATCGGCATATGTGTCGTCAGCATAGGCCGAGTTCATGAATTGCCACGCGAGCGCATCAACCTCGGAGTCACTGAGTACTAGCGGAGAAACCATTTCACTCACCTTTTGTGTGCGCGGACAGCTTTGACCGTGTAGCTAGAGCGACGCGGATTCCACCACCGAAATGGCCATAGCGAACTAGCTATGATGAACGCCTGGTCACGATTCACCTGCTTGCGTTCAGGAATCCTCAGACGAGGGCGGTGCCCGCTGGACCGGAGGCGTTGCCAGCCGAATCCCCGTTTGCGGCCGCCACGCGCTGTAGCATCAGGCCGCGGTGATCGCGCTTCGACCGCAACCGGCGCAACCGTGTATTCGCCTAGTGTAGAAGCCATTTCACTTTCCATCGCCTCCGGCAACGGCTCGGGATGAGTCGCTAACTTGCCCCATCATTTCGGCGGTGAGCAGATGCGCATAGGGCCTGAAGTCACTTACTGACTGGGTCATCTGTCTTTCGCTCGCTGCGCAGCCACCGCAGCCACCGCAGCCAAGACGTGGGCATACCGCATCGTTCATATCTCCGATCCCCCGCGCCACATGTGAAATGACCAACGACCCCGGCAACGAGGGCTTGGGTCCCTAGCGAGGGCTCCTGGCCAGGCAGTCGAATTGAGTTTACTCGCCGTTCACCTATTCGTTGATGGGAAGTCGGTAAATGGTCATGAAGTACCGCGACCCGTTCGGTCGGTTGCGCGTGAGCCAAACCACGCGGTGCCTGTCGCCCCGCCGCGGCAAGCGATATCGAGAGACCTTCTGCCACAGCCTGTTTGCCAGTTCTCCGGTAGGCGAATCCGGTTCTGCGGCCACGAGATCGCTTGACCGGTGTAATCCGTGGTTCACCGGTGAGGGAAAGGAAAGTTCATGTCGTTCGTAACTACACAGCCGGAAATGCTGGCGGCGGGTGCTGGCAGCTTGCAGGCCATCGGTTCGGTCATGGCCGCCAACAATTCGGCCGCGGCCGGGCCGACAACCGGGGTGGTCCCGGCGGCCGCCGATGAGGTCTCGGCACTGACCGCAACGCAGTTCGCAACGCACGCCGCGATGTATCAGGCGATCAGCACTGACGCCGCGGCTATCCATCAACGTTTCGTCGCCACTCTTTCCGCCAGTGCCGCGTCATACGCCGCCACGGAAGCCGCCAACGCCATCGCGACCAGCTGAGCGATGGAGGCAAAATGGATTTCGCAGTGCTACCGCCGGAGCTCAATTCGGCCAGGATGTATGCCGGGCCCGGCACCGGTCCGATGTTGGCCGCTGCCGCGGCGTGGGACGGGCTGGGGGCCGACTTGGAGTTCACCGCGTCCTCCTTCCAGTCCGCGATATCCGGGTTGACCAGCGGCCCGTGGCTGGGGCCATCGTCGGCATCGATGGCGGCCGCGGCCATCCCCTATGTGAGCTGGATGAGCGCGACCGCGAGACAGGCCGTCCAGGCGGCTAGCCAAGCCAAGATGGCCGCGGCGGCATACGAGGCGGCGTTTGCGATGACGGTGCCCCCGCCGGTGATCGCCTGCAATCGGAGCCTGCTGATGTCACTGATCGCTACCAACTTCTTGGGGCAGAACACCGCGGCGATCGCAGCCACCGAGGCTCAGTACATGGAAATGTGGGCTCAGGATGCTGCAGCGATGTACGGCTATGCCGGCGAATCGGCAGCCGCGTCGACGTTGACCCCGTTTGCCCCGGCACCCAACACCACCAACCCGGCCGGGCTGGCGGGCCAAGCCGCCGCGGTCGCCCAAACCGCCGGCACCTCCGCCGGCACGAGCGCTCAGACCGTCGTGTCGATGGGCCCGCAGTTGCTCACCACAGTGCCCGCCGCGCTGCAGGGGCTCGCACAGCCGTTGCAGTCCACGTCGGGACTCTCGGGAATCCTCGACAGCCTTGGCTTTACATCCGTGCAGTCGTTTCTGAGCTTAGGCAACCTGGCCGTGCCGTATACCGTGAGCATAGCGACTGTCAACCTGGGCATCGGGGCAACGCACGCCGCTGAGGCGGCAGGCGTGGCGGGCGCCGCCGAAACGGGTGCGGCCGGCTCGGCTGCGGGTTCGGGCGCTGGCGCGCTCGTGTCGGCTGGCCCAGCGGGCGTGGGCGGGTCCGCGGTGACCGCGGAGATCGGTCAGGGAAGTGTGCTCGGGGGATTATCAGTGCCACCCGGCTGGGCCGCGGCCGCCCCGGAGATCCGTACCGTCGCAAGAGCTTTGCCGATCACCAACGCCACCGCCGCTCCGACGGTGTTGACGGGTAGCTCGGGAACCCTGTTCAGCGAGATGGCCCTTGCCGGTATGGCCGGGCGCGCCATGGGCGCCACTGTCGGGCTGGGACGTCGGGACCGCGGCGCGGTAATTACGCACCAACACCCTCAACCACCGCAGAGGGCAGTCAGCGGTCCGATAACGAGCATCGCTGCCGAGTTGCGCGAACTCGGCGAACTCCACAATTCCGGAATTCTGGTCGACGAGGAATTCACCGAACTCAAGCGGCGACTGCTCAGCCATTGGACCTGAAGTTGTCATCCAGTTCGGGCGCTTTGAACTAGCGCACCCCGAGCGTCCGATGTATCAGCGGCCTGGCCGTTCAAGACCGACGACCAGCAGCGAGAAATCGCTGTTACGCAAGGCCAGCGCGCCAGCGGCGCCGAGCAGCTGCTGTAGTTCGCCGGTCCGGGCAGCGCCGACCACGACCAACTGGATAGGCGCGCCGTGCTCGACGAGATAGTCGAGGAAGGAGCCTTCCAAAAGAACTATGTCGATTTCGACCTCAGGGTAGTTATCGATGCAACGTTTCACATGAGAGTCGCCGATCGCGGAATCCCGATCCTTCTGAATGTCAAGGGATCCCAATTGCGCTGCTGTCACCGCCCGCAATGGAGCGCGTCTGTGCCGGGCCTCGTGGATCGCCAGGTCCAGAACGTCAATACCATCTGGCGACTCATCTACGAGCGCAACAATCCCACCACCCAGCACGCCCGCGTCGCGGCGGTCGCCTCGGACGATTGCAACCGAGCAATGACCAGATTGCGCCAATTCCTTTGCAGTGGAACCCAACCAGGCGGCCGGGTGCTGCGCGGCTCCCGTATCCCCGACACACAGCAACGTCGTGGAACGTGAGGCGGCAATCAGCGCCGGCACCGGGTGTCCATGGAGAATCTCCGTCTCGACCTTCAGCGGCTTGCCCATCTCATCAATAGCGCTGTACGCGTCGTGCACAACCTCTTCCGCGGCCACAAGCGCCGCTCGTGCTTCGGCCGGGCTAGCACTAGGGTTCGCTTTGGTGACATAGAGCAGACGCAGCGGAATGTCGGTGCCGGCCACCTCGTCAACGGCCCACCGGGCGGCGCGAATCGCCGCTTCCGATCCGTCAACACCAACCACCACTGACTTTGGTGGGTACCTGTCGAACATCGTGGACTCCCAGCGACGAAGGGCATTAGAGAAGCTATGCAGAACGATACGGATTACGCCGGTGGCTGATCAGAGACCTTGGTCCTCACCTCTGGATCCCTTGTTCCCACTCGTGTGTTCGATGGCGAGGAGGGTGCAGGCCTGTCCTCGGTGCGATTTTCGGGACCTCCGGCCCTATTCACGAGCCGGACGAATTGATCGGATTGCACCATACGTTGGTAACCGCTCATCGGAAAGAGCCGCTCGACGCAAAGTTAAAGAGTCACGAGTGGCTCGACCTGAGAAGCGCTGCCCCGCAGCCCCATTCGGGTGCAACGCTCGATCTGCGGCAGGGAAACCTTAGGAGTAACAGTGACAGTTCTCGATAACGTTCGCGTGTTCAACAGGCGTCTGCTCAATCCGCTGATGTTACGGTTTGCCGGACGCAAATACTGGTATGCCTCGGTGATTGAGCACACCGGGCGACGCTCCGGCAAGCATTTTGCGACGCCGGTCGCCACAGAACAGATACCGGACGGCTTCGTCATTCCGCCTGCCCTACGGGGTCGGCGTCGACTGGCTGCGAAATGTCCTTGCCGCCGGGCACGCGACCATCCGGGCTCATGACCAGAGCTACCGGGTGGTGCAACCCGAGATCATCTCCGCAGAAGCGGCTGCCCCGCAGCTGCGGCCTGAGCGGCGACACCTTTATAACCTGTTCGGGGTGAAGAATTACCTTAAGGTGAAGTCTGAACCGGCGTAAGCCCCTCCGCGCGGGAAGTGCCGACTTATCGATACGCGATCGCGCTGGCGAGCCCAGGCCCTAGCGCCGAATCTCCAACACGTCGCGCAGGGGTCGGCGCGGCGTCGGTTTGGGGGCCAACTCGCCCTCGGGTTCGATGCCGACTCGGATCAAAACCTGAGGTACCGCTGCCGGACCGCTCGTGAGATCCCGAATAATGTCCCGACTGGCTTCCAGCTCCGTGAGGTGCGTTACCGGGCAAGTTGCCAGTCCAACCAACGTGCACTCCAGCAGGATCGCCGAAAGGGCCTGGCCGCAGTTAAGAGCATCGACGCGCGTTTCGCCGCGTGTGGACAGCACGAGGATTTTCGCTTGATCGTAGGTGCCGGCAGAGCTCCGCTCATCCAATGGATCGATGGGGAACCGACGGTTCACGTCGACTCGCCGGTCGTCCGACTCCGACACAAGCGCGCTTTGGGGTATTCCTTCGAACTCCCTTAACGGCGATGTCCACCAATGTAATTCTTCGTGATAAGGATCGTCGTAGCGGCGTAATGCTTCGGTGAGTCGAGCCGCCTCTGCCAACCGCGGTCGCACATCTTCGCTCAATACGCCAAGGCTGACCAAATCGCTGTCAAGTGAGCTACGCAGCACAGGTTCGAGCGATGCCCAGTGCCTCGGCGAACGGAACGGTAGTCGGCTGGTCCGGCGACGCAGTATCGCGCCGGCGCGATCGCGCCGGGCCTGCGCCACGTAGTCGACCGAAGCGAAGTCGATAGACGCGAGGTGGTCGAGATTGTTCGGGTTGGGAAACTGTTCGACATTTGTGTTCCAACCAACGGCGGCCATCGCGACCCGAAAGTGATCGAGCGCGGCGCCACAGCTGATGAGCGCTTCCCGACCTGACCGGTCGGTCGATCTCACCGTCCGGTGCGGGTCGAGGAATAGATCGACACTCGTGCTGCTGGCATTCCACCGCCAAGGCTGGCTGTTGTGCAGCGAAGGCGCGCGACACGCTAGCTCGACCGCCGTCGTGACCACCTTGGTGTCCGCGATCATTTGGGTCATCATTTCACCTGCCTCATGTATGACTTCGAACCTCCGGCATGTGAACATCGGGCGCCAGAGTCCTTGGTCCCCAGCGTCAGGCTCGGCGCCGGGGCCGTCGAGCCAAATGGCCTTGCCGACGAAGACAAACGACCCTAGTCGCCAGTGCGGTTGTCTCCTAGCGTCAATCGCGAACCGTAAAAGCCCGGTGAGGGGTGACGTGATGCACTCAAAACTAAACATCGAGCTCCTGCGGAATGCGGTGCTAGTGGCGTGCCGGGCTCCCTCCGTCCACAACAGCCAGCCATGGCGATGGGTGGCCGAGGGCGACCGTCTGCGCTTGTTCGTCGATCGCTACCGGACGGTGCCGGGCACCGACGATTCGGGTCGAGAAGCGATCATCAGTTGTGGCGCGGTGCTCGACCACCTTCGTGTCGCCATGCTGGCTGCGGGTTGGCAAGCGCGGATCGAACGGTTTCCCACCGCGAATGACCCCGACAATCTGGCATCGATCGAATTCAGCCCGGTCGATCACATCACCGACGCCGACCGCCAGCGCGGCGACGCTATCCTGCAACGCAGAACCGATCGGCTGCCGCTGGGACTGCCCACCTACTGGGATTTCTTCGAACCGTTCCTGCGCAGCACGATCGAAGACAGCGTCGCGACACTTGATGTGCTCTCCGACGACGTGCGACCGCAGCTGATTCGGGCTTCACAGCTCACTGCGGCACTTCGCCGCGATGATCTGTCATATCAGATCGAACTAGATTGGTGGACTTCGCCTTTCATGGACGGTGAAGGCGTACCCGCGAGCGCGCTGGCGTCCGATAAAGAACATCTTCGCGTCGACGTGGGACGCGAGTTTCCGGTCAGAAGCCACGCGGACCGACGCCCGGAGGTCCAGGTGGACTGGTCGAAAATCCTTGTGTTGTCGACCCCGGAAGACACCCGTGCGGATGTGCTGAGGTGCGGCGAATTGCTGTCGACGGTGTTACTGGAATGCACTGTGGCCGGGATGGCGACCTGCACCTTGACTCATCTGATCGAGGTGGACGAGAGCCGCGATATCGTGCGTGGCCTGATCGCTCAGAGCAGTCACCCACAGGTGTTGATCCGTGCCGGAATAGCGCCGCCCATGGAACATCTGCCGGCGTCAACGCCGCGCCGTCCGTTGGACGAAGTCTTGCAGATCCGCTAGTCCTCTAGTCGCCTGTCGCACGGGCGGCCGGCTCAGGAGTTGAACAACTTTCGTCCCTGCGCGGCAGGACTTTTGGCAGGCGAGATTTCCTGGCTTCCTTCAGTAGCCTGATCACTATGACGTACCAAATCAGAAACGATGAAGGGGTTACCATCCTGCCCGAGCACGAATGCTGGGACCTGCTGGCAGGTGTAGCGCTAGGACGAATAGTCACCAGTGTTGACGGCCAGCCCGAGATCTTCCCCGTCAATTACGTCGTGCAGCACCGAACGATCCTGTTTCGCACCGCGGAGGGCACCAAGTTGGTCAGCACTGCGATAAACCATCGCGTGCTGTTCGAGGTCGACGACCATAACGTTGCCGAAGGGTGGAGCGTGATCGTCAAGGGCACTGCGCGTTCGCTTCGTACCGATGAGCAGATCGAGGAAGCCGAGCGTGCCCAGTTATTGTCGTGGACGACGTCGGAGAAGACGCACTACGTGCGGGTGATTCCCGAGGTGGTCACGGGCCGCCGGTTCCGATTCGGCCCGCCGTTGGAGAATTCGGATCGCGCCTGAGTGCTTCACCGATGGCCATCGCCGCCGGGCCGATGCGATCGCCGCACCGATCGACTTCCATTCGCCGCACCGCGGAGCATCGCCAACAACGGCTCAGGCTCACAGGGTGGACGCCACCAGGCCGGTCAGGTCGGCGAGGCGGTGAGAGTAACCCCACTCGTTGTCGTACCAGCCGACGATCTTCACCAAATCACCGGTGACTTTGGTGAGCCCGGAGTCAAAGATGCACGACGATGGATCGGTCACGATGTCGGAGGAGACAATGGGGTCCTCGGTGTAGGTAAGGAAGCCCTTCAGCTCGCCGTCGGCGGCGGCCGCGAACGCGGCGTTGACTGCCTCAGCGGTTGCCGGCTCGCGGACGATGGCGGTGAGATCGGTGGCTGAACCGGTGGGCACCGGCACCCGCAGCGCGTACCCGTCGAGCCGGCCTTCGAGCTGGGGCAGCACCACGCTGATCGCGCGAGCGGCCCCGGTAGACGTGGGCACCACGTTGATCGCCGCGGCGCGTGCCCGGCGAAGGTCGCGGTGCGGACCGTCCTGCAGGTTCTGGTCCGGGGTGTACGCGTGGATGGTGGTCATGAGCCCGCGCTCGATTCCGAACACCTCGTCGAGCACCTTCGCCATCGGCGCCAGGCAGTTCGTAGTACACGATGCGTTGGAGACGACGGTCTGCGTGCCGTCGTAGTTGCCGTGGTTGACACCCATCACGACGGTGAGGTCTGCACCCTTCGACGTCGCGGACACCACCACCTTCTTCGCGCCGCCGTGGAGGTGACCGCGGGCCTGCTCCGCGGCGGTGAACCGACCGGTCGACTCGATCACGACATCCACGCCTAGATCCCCCCATGGCAACGCCGCCGGCCCGTCCGCGATGGACCACGCCTTGATCCGCCGCTCTCCCACCACGAGGTCGTCGCCGTCGACCGACACGTCATGCGGTAAACGGCCGAGAACGGAGTCATATTTGAGCAGGTGCGCCAGCGTCTTATTGTCCGTGAGGTCGTTCACCGCGACGATCTCGATGTCGGTGGTGCCTGCCGCGCGTTGTACGTCGACCGCACGGAAGAAGTTTCGGCCGACACGCCCGAAGCCGTTCACGCCTACCCGGATAGCCATGGTGATCTCCTCGTAACTCTTTGGTCTGGGCGCCGTATCGGTTGCACGCCACCTTGAGTCTGACCGCGCTTGGCGTCGAGCAGCAGAGGATAAGGTCCTCGCATTCCGTCGATAGGCGGAATGCCAGGACCTTATCCGTTGGCCGTTGCAGTGGGCCCAAAGTCATCGGGGATCGGGGACCAATGCCTCTCGGGCCCCGTGTCGCGACCTCCGTAATGTCGGGGCGGACAAAAGGATAGGCGCCATCTGAGTCCGCATAGCCCCTCCACCGACCGAAGTCACCACGCGAACCGCCGCCGCGGCTGGTGGGAAGGCTTATAGTTCTCGGCCTCAGCCACGCCGCCCTCCTGCCGGGCGTCGGAATCGAATACATTGGAGCGCTGATGCCGGATATTCAGATCGACGTCGCAACCACGAGCCGGCAGTTGAGCCAGTTGCGCGACGACGTAGACGACCTTCTGGCGCAATTGGCCACAGCTGAGTCACAGTGGTCCTGGTGGCTCACCAGTGTGGCGGCCCAGAATCGATCGAGTGCCCGGAATATGCTGCATTATTGGGCAATTCGGCAACATGATCTGCGCGACCTGCAGGCGCGGCTCGCTGCCTACGGGCTGTCCTCATTGGGCCGTAGCGAGCCGCATGTCGAGGCTACCTTGCGTCTGGTGAGGTCAGCGATCTCATCCATGCTCGGTGACATCTGGCAACAGCCCGCGCTAACCGGCGTCGGTATCGAGGACGGCCCCGAATTGCTCCGCCGCCGAACGGAGCAGCTGCTCGGCCGGGAGCCGGTCGATCGCGTGACCCGAATCATGGTCACACTGCCCTCCTCGGCTGCGACCGATCCCGACTTGGTTCGCGAATTGGTGGAACGCGGCGTGAACATCGCACGCATCAATTGCGCGCACGACGATGCCAAGGCATGGCGCTCCATGGCACAGCATGTCCGGCAATCGGCCGAAGCGACCGGACGAACCTGCTTGGTCGCAATGGATCTTGCGGGACCAAAGCTGCGGACTGGACCGCTTGAACCCGGGCCGCGCTGCGTGAAACTCCAGCCGCGAAAGAACGCGATTGGGCAGGAAATCGCGCCGGCGCGCGCATGGCTTACTGCGATGGAAGACCCGATCGACCCACCTGAACCTGGCATGGTGTCGCTGCCGGTGTCCGGGCAATGGCTCAGCCGCCGCCACGGCGACGACGTCCTGGTTCTGCAGGACACCCACGGCGCGAAGCGCAGGCTGGTGCTGGAAGCCGTTACTCAAAAATCAGATGCTCCAGGTGGATTCGTCGCGACTGCCAACAAGACCACCTACCTCGCCACCGGGACGGGGCTGCGCGTCCACGGCGTCAAGGATTCGACGCACCTCGGAGAACTTCCGCAAACCGAACAGAGCCTTGTCCTGCATCGCGGAGACATCCTGGAGTTGACCAGCGATTGTTCGCCGGCGCCGCTGGTCGCCGATTCTGTTCCACGCATTGGTTGCACGCTGCCCGAGATCTTCGATCATGCACACGTCGGGGACAAGGTGCACTTTGATGACGGCCGGATCGGCGGTGAGATAGTCAGCGTAGGTCTTGGCGTGCTGAGGTTGCGGATCGACCACGCCGCAGACGCGGGGTCCCGCCTCCGCGCCGGCAAGGGAGTCAACGTGCCCGACACCAACCTCCCGATCTCCGCCCTGACCGAGAAGGACCTGTCTGATCTGTCAACGGTGATCGAGCTGGCCGATCTCGTCGAGATGTCGTTCGTGCGAGACCCTTCCGATGTCGAACAGTTGCTCGACGAGTTGAGCCGCCTCGGCGGCGACTCATTGGGAATCGTTCTGAAAATTGAGACCCGGCAAGCGTTCGAACACCTTCCCCAACTGCTGCTTACGGCGATGCGGCATCCGCGCGTCGGTGTGATGATCGCGCGAGGGGACCTTGCCGTCGAGTGCGGATACGAACGCCTGGCCGAGTTGCAGGAAGAGATTCTGTGGCTGTGCGAGGCGGCGCACCTGCCCGTGATCTGGGCCACCCAAATACTCGAACAGCTCACCAAGACAGGGAATCCGTCGCGCGCGGAGATCAGCGATGCGGCAATGAGCGAACGGGCCGAATGCGCGATGCTCAACAAGGGGCCGTATATCAACGACGCCGTCGTCGTGCTCGACAGCATCCTTCGGCGAATGACGGATCACCACTACAAGAAGAACGCACTGCTCAAATCCCTACACTCCTGGCACCCAGGCCCGCACCATGACCAGCCGTGACGAGCGTGTGCAGTGCCCACGTCCGAAACACTCTGTAGTTGGGCCCAAAGTCACCGATCCACCAGCCAGATGTCATCGCGTGACGAAGTTGGCGGATGGTATGGCCAGCGTCTTCGCGCCATCTCAACGGTCCAAGTGCCGACCTCACCTGAATCGCTCTTTATTGGGGGCGAAATGCTCTGGTGGCCCGCGCCCGTCGTGACCCATCCTGTGAACACAAAGGAGAATGCCGTGTCGAAACTCAGTACGCACCCGGGGGTCGTCGTCGGCGTCGACGGCTCGCCGGGCTCTAAGGTCGCGGTCCAATGGGCCGCCGGCGACGCCGAGTTGCGCAATGTTCCGCTGACGTTGGTGCATGTTGTTCCGGCGACTGCGGGGACATGGCTGGAATCCTCGTTGGTCCCGACGTGGATGCGTGGGCAGCGCGAGCGAGGGCGACAAGTGCTCGACGAAGCACTCAAGACCGCGGAGGAAACCCGTCAGCGTGGCTCAGCAAAGATCAACTGCGAAATGCCTTGTGCCATCACCATTCCCGCGCTGGTCGATCTGTCTAAAGATGCCGACTTGGTTGTGGTGGGGTGCCTGGGCACCGGCACGTTGCGGGGTCGCCACCTGGGCTCGGTTAGTTCCGGGCTTATCCACCACGCGCATTGTCCGGTTGCGGTTATCCACGATGGCGTCCGGTTGAATGGCGATGCCGCGCGGGCCCCGGTGCTGGTAGGAATTGACGGGTCGCGGGAGTCGGAGTTGGCGACCGCTATCGCGTTCGATGAAGCCTCGCGCCGGAAGGTAGGACTGGCGGCCTTGCACGCGTGGAGTGATGTGAGCGTGTTCGATTCCATGGTCAGTTTGCCTGGCCCTGGCTGGCCGGCACTGAGGGCGATAGAGGACGAGATACTGGCCGAGCGTCTGGCCGGCTGGGGTGAGCGCTACCCCGATGTGCCTGTTTTCCGGCTCATCGCGCGCGATGAGCCGGCGCACGCAATCGTGGATGCATCCGAGTCGGCCCAGCTCGTGGTGGTCGGCGGTCATGGCCGCGGCGGATTCGCCGGAATGCTGTTGGGGTCGGTCAGCGCGGCAGTGCTGCTGTTGGCCCGCGTACCGGTCATTGTTGCCCGCGAACCGCTGGCCTAATCGCATTGACTTGAGGGTCGGTTACGCGAGGCCAGGTATCACGACGCTTGCTGAGTTCAGCGCCTACGAACGGCCCCCGGACGCGGGACTTCGGTCCCTACCGCCAGCGTTGCTCAACTGGTCGGATTTAGGTATCGCCGACGACGGCCCCGAGGGAGCGGAACCCTAGCAATGAGACACCGACGAGGTCGGGAACCACAATTGTGACCCTGACGATGAATCCGGCGCTCGACATCACCACGGACACCGATCGGGTCATTCCCACCGACAAAATGCGATGCGGGCTCCCCGGTCTAGCATGGACATCGCCATGACGCTGCGGGTCACCGTGGACCCGCGCTACCACGACGCCGTGATCTTCAACCTCGACGCTGTGCTGACCGACGTTGATGGTGTTGCGGCGGTCGAGTCGACGATCAAGCTCGCGCAAAAGTTACTCGACGTTGGGGTCGCCACGGCGGTGTACGCGTTACGCCCGGGCGGTCAACAGCTCTTGAAAGCCGCTGGGATTGATGACCTTTTCGGTGTCTGTGTCGACGGCGTCCCTGCCGCGGTCCTCTTCGAAGCCACCCGCCGACTCGCTGTGCGTGCGGAACGGTCCGTCGTGGTCGACGACGCCGCTGCCGGGGTGGCGGCGGCCCACGACGGCGGTTTCGAACTCGTCATCGGTATCGACCGCGCAGGGGATGCCGACCGACTACAAGGGTGCGGGGCCGACGTCGTGGTTGCTGGCCTCGACGACATCGCTGTTCGCACGGGTGACAGGCAAATATCGAAGCTCCCCGATGCGGTGAGGTCATACGGTCAGATAATCGGTGTTCTGGGCGCCCGAGAACCAGTGTTGTTTCTCGACTACGACGGAACCTTGTCCCCCATCGTTAACGATCCCGGCGCCGCCACCCTCGTGGACGGAGCGGCCAAGGCGCTGGAAAGCCTGGCGGCGCAATGCCCCGTCGCCATACTGAGCGGCCGCGACCTCGCCGATATCCGCACTCGGGTACCGATACCGGGTATCTGGTACGCGGGCAGCCACGGCTTTGAGCTGACGGGACCGGACGGCACCTATCACCGGAACGAAGCGGCCACCGCCGCCGTCGGGGTCCTCGAGCGTGCGGCGGCCGAGTTGGGCGAGAGCCTGGCGGAGGTTCGCGGAGTACGGGTCGAGCACAAACGGTTCGCCGTCGCGGTTCACTACCGCGAGGTGGCACCTGAGCACGTCGGCGAGATCGTCTCTGCCACACACAAGCTCGGACAGCGAGATGGCCTACGCGTGACGAACGGTCGCAAGGTAGTCGAGCTGCGGCCTGACATCGACTGGGACAAAGGGACCACGCTGGCCTGGATTCGTGATCGCATCGACGCTACGGGTTCCCTGCTGCCCATCTACATCGGCGACGACCTCACCGACGAAGACGCGTTCGACGCAGTCCAATTCGACGGCATCGGGATCGTGGTGCGGCACGACGAGGATGGCGACCGCAAGACGGCCGCCCGTTTCAGTTTGCAGAATCCCGATCAGGTGCGGGAGTTCCTCCAGCGCGGGTCGAATTGGCTGGCGAACAAACAAGAGACGTCGGCCAAGGCCTGGGATTTCACCTACGAGGGGTATGAGCCCCAGAGCGAGAAGCTTCGTGAGTCGTTGTGTACGTTGGGAAATGGCTACTTCGCCACCCGCGGCGCCGCGCCCGAATCGAAGGCCGACCAGGTGCACTATCCGGGTACCTATGCCGCCGGAGTTTACAACCGTCTCGTCGACGACATATCGGGTACCGCAATCGACAACGAGAGTTTGGTCAACCTGCCTAACTGGCTTGCCCTGACCTTCCGGGTTGACGGCGGCAGCTGGTTCGACATCGACGCGATCCGGGTGCTGTCCTACCGACAGACCCTCGACCTTCGCGGCGCGGTACTGACGAGGGAGGTGCGCTTCTGTGACGACGCCGGCCGCACCAGTTCGCTAACCCAGCAACGGTTCGTCGCAATGCACATGCCCCACGTCGGTGCCCTCCAGACGACGATCGTCGCCGAGGATTGGTCAGGGACAATCGAGATTCGCTCGACGCTGGACGGCAACGTCACGAACTCGCTGGTCGAGCGCTACCGGGACTTGGCCAACGATCATCTTGGGTTGGTGGAAAAGCGGGAGATCTCTGACCACTCTGTGCTGCTGACGGTTCAGACGACCCAATCGCGCATTCCCATTGCCATGGCAGCGCGAAGCATCGTGTGGCGAGACGGGACTCCCGTGCCAGCCACCTACCACTTGATCGACGAGGCAGCAGAAATCGGACACGATATCGCCGTCGAAGTGTCAGTTGGTGACGCATTGACGGTGGAGAAGATCGTGACCCTGTTCACCGGGCGCGATGTGGCGACGTCCGAACCCGGTGTCGATGCCCAGCGCTTGCTGAGCCGACTCGGCCGGTTCGCCGAGTTGCGCGAAGGCCACCTCAATGAATGGGCACATCTGTGGGAGCGCCTGTCCATCGAGTTCGACGACTTCACAGACGAATTGCGCATCCTGCGACTGCATCTCCTGCATCTGCTGCAGACGGTTTCACCCAACAGTTCCGACCTCGATGTCGGAGTACCGGCCCGCGGACTTCACGGTGAGGCATATCGCGGGCACATTTTCTGGGACGAGCTATTCATCTTCCCGGTACTCAACTTACGGCTGCCCATGATCACCCGGTCGCTGCTTGGATACCGCTACCGGCGCCTGCCCGAGGCACGTCACGCCGCCAAGGCGGCGGGCTACTCCGGCGCGATGTTCCCGTGGCAATCCGGCAGCGACGGACGCGAGGAAAGCCAACGCCTGCACCTCAATCCGCGCAGCGGCCGGTGGAACCCCGACTCGAGCGCACGTGCGCACCACATCGGCATCGCCGTTGCGTACAGCGCGTGGAAGTTTTATCAGGTCACCGGGGATCTCGCCTATCTGATCGACTACGGCGCAGAGATGCTGGCCGAGATCGCACGCTTCTGGGTAAGTCGGGCCAGCTACGACCAAGAACGCGATCGCTACAGCATCCGGGGCGTCATCGGGCCCGATGAATTCCACTCGGGCTACCCCGACGCGCGTTACGACGGCGTCGACAACAACGCGTACACCAACGTGATGGCGGTCTGGGTGATCATTCGGGCCTTCAACGCACTGGAACTGCTCCCCCTGCCGAACCGACTTGACTTGATGGAAACGCTCGGCCTGCACACGGACGAACTGGCGCACTGGGATGACGTGAGCCGACGGATGTTCGTTCCATTCCAGGACGGCATCATCAGCCAGTTCGAGGGTTATGGCGAGTTGGAGGAACTGGACTGGGACGGTTACCGGCGGCGGTACGGCAACATCCAACGCCTGGACCGCATCCTAGAGGCCGAGGGCGACGACGTGAACCGCTACAAGGCTTCCAAGCAGGCCGACGTGCTGATGCTGCTCTATCTGATGTCGGTAACGGAGTTGGGTGAGCTACTCGACCGGCTTGGCTACCGCTTCATGCCCGACAAGGTCCGGGATATGGTTGACTACTACCTGGCCCGCACGTCGCACGGGTCGACGCTCAGCGGTGTCGTGCACACCTGGGTACTCGCCCGCGCAAACCGCGATCGTGCAATGCAGTTCTTCCAACAGGCCCTGAAATCCGACGTCTCAGACATCCAGGGTGGCACCACGTCCGAAGGCATACACCTCGCGGCCATGGCCGGTAGCGTCGACCTCATGCAACGATGCTTCACCGGGATGGAAACCCGATCCAACCGCATCATCCTCTCCCCGCATTGGCCGGAAACACTTGGCGTGCTGGCGTTCCCGATCCACTACCGCGGTCTGCACCTGCACCTGCGGGTCAGCGGAAAGGGCGTGATCATCAGTGTGGATCCACGCGATGCTCCCGGAGTCGAAGTGGAATGCCACGGTCGAGTCGTTCAGCTGATGCCCGGGACCACTGTCCGATTTCCCGGCTGACCGGGCGCGGAAGAAGTGGAGCGCTCGATCCTGCAAGTACATGCTCGGTGCGCTATCGCAGGTGTTGGCGCAACTCGTAGCCGAGGGCCTGCGACACTGGACGTTTTTCGCCTTCGCCAGTACTTCAACGTGATCACCCGCACCCGCGAGTGGGTGGAGGGACTGCGTCAAGACGCCGGTTTTCTGACCGATGCTGCGTTGGCCGCGCTGCACCTGCCGCCCGGCGGCGCCGATGCACTGAACCAGCAGCCGTTTCCCCGATGGAGCCATACGTCGCCAATGTGACGAGCGGTCAGCGCATCGCGCTGGCCGCAACGGGCGGCAGCGGCGCGATGGCATCGCTGGTGGGCGCCGCGCGGGCTTTCGAAGAAGCCGGCTTACGTCCCGCGCTTATCTCACTATGTTCCGGCTCGGCGCTGTTCGCGTTTCCCTGGCGGCCGGGCTCAGTGCCGAGGAAGTGGCGGCCTTCACCATCGCTGCTGCCGCAGGATTACATCGACGTGGACTGGCTCCAGCTGCCGCGCCTGGCGCCGACACTGGGTCGGGGACTCGGCGGCATCATGCGCGGCGATGCGATCGAAGAGGCCTACCGGCGGCTGCTCGGGGACATGACGCTGGGCGATCTGCCCATGCCGGCCTACCCGCCGATCTGGAACGTCGAGCAGAATCGTGTCGAATTCCAGGGCGACGACACCTCCGGCTGGGAGTATCGGCGCGCGAGCATTCTTTATGTCGCAAGCCAGGTGCGCACCCTGCCAGCAATCGAGCTTGCGCGTGAAAGCCTGGCGCGGCTGCGCGCGGTGTCGAATCTGTTGGTGATCGAGCCAGTTCCCTACGAGAAAGTGCAGGGTGTCAGCTTTTACCGGCAATTCCTCAGCACCCGCGACTGGCCAGGATTCATGGAGGCCGGGCGCAGCGAGGCGCGCCGGGCACTGGCGGCAAACTGAGACTCAGCTCGCGAGCGCTAACACCTCGTCGAAGCCAGCCACGATAACGTCGTGAAACAAGGCGTAGTCGGGTATCGCCCCGGTGTCAACGTCGATGCCCAGCTCACAGGTGTCGACGTAGGTCAGCAGAGTGACGTTGACCGCCGCGCCGATCGTTGGGCCGAACGCATATTGCGCCCGCACCGCGGCACCGCCGAGGAAGACCGGCACCGGCACACCCGGCACGTCGCTACAGAGGAAGTCGACATGGCGCAGGATCGAGCCGATGTACCATCGCGGCATCAGGTTCAGGGCACCGGCGATCAACTGCGTGTAGGGCAGAGACTTTTCATGACGTACGGCATTTGTGCGCTCGTGTATCGCCCTGATCCGTTTTGCCGGGTCGGGCTCGCCGACCGGCACATCGAACCGCATCAGCGTGATCCGATTTCCTCCCATCCGGTCGGTCTTCGTCCGCAGGCTGATGGGCATCGTCAGGTGTAGGTTGCCGACCGCGAGCCCGTGCTCCTGGTGATATCGGCGCAGCGCGCCGGCCACCCCGGCGACAAACGCGTCGTTCAGCGCCCCACCGCCGCGGTGTGCCGCCTCCCGAAGTTGCGGCAGCGGAACCTGGTGCACCCCGAGACGACGAATCAGGCTGCGGTCCTTGATCAGCGGCGACCCGGTCCGATTGACCGGCCTGACCGTCCGGTAAACGGACGCCGCGGTCGCTGTTGCCGACTCGATAGTGGCCGCCGGTTGCCGAACGCCTTCGTAGATGATCCGAGGTGTTGACCTGATCGCGCCCGTCACCGTCTTGGCGACCAGGCCGGTGCCGTAGCGGAATGTCTCGAGGTATTCGTTGTGCCACGATGGCCTCGGCACCTCCGGCTCGGCCGGAAGAGGCCCATGGGTTCGCCGCCCTTCGGAAACGTCAAACAGGGTCATCCCGATTTGGACGCCACCGACTCCGTCCGTGAGGGCATGGTGGAACTTGCAGAGCACGGCCGCACCACCGTTCTCGAGACCGTCGATCAGCGTCGTCTCCCATAGCGGCCGGGCCCGGTCGAAGTCCTCCATCGCGGCCACCCGGGCCATCTCCAGCACGACATCGAGCGTGCCGGGCTTGGGCGCGATCAGTCGGCGCACGTGATAGTCGAGGTCGAAGTCCAGGACGTATTCCCACCGGGGCGGGGCCGGAGGCGGCGAGGGCACCACTGTTTGTCGAAACATCGTGACCGTGCGGCTCACGAGATCGAGCCGTTCGCGCACCTCGTCCCAGTCAGGGGATCGATCCAGCAGAATTACCGTGACCACGGTCGTTCGCAGCCGCGGGTCACTTTCCATCGCCCAGGTGAACGCATCGCTGTTGCGCATGAAATCGGTCATATCCGCTCCCGAGTACAAACGTACGACTGGAAGCAGGCAAGGTCAGCGGGCTCGTGGTAATTGATGACTTTGGTCCCTACATGTCAGGCCATTTGGCTGGAACCGGGGCGAGTTAGCCTTTCGCCGGGCGAGCTTGACCGTCAGATAGTGCGTGATGCCGGCTCGCTGAAGGTGCGTCGGCGCCGCGGGGTTAGCGATGGCAAGGCCGCCGCCGCGTGGACAACGTCGCCCTCCACCACCTCCTAGCGGTGTCCCGGACCAAAATAGTTGCGCGGCCCCGCGGCCCGCACGTTCTGCAGCCAGTCCACCCGCGTGCCATCGGGCAGCGGAACAACGAAACCGTCTTCCACCCGTTCCGCCACGACAGAAGTCGTGTACGTCTTGCCTGAGCGTCGACCGGTGTGAGTGATAGCCGCCGCATACCAGTGCTAGCGGCCGGCGAGCCGCAGCATGACCGGGTTGAGGACATACCGGTTTGAAACACGAACCGCGTCCCGCAGCGTGCGGGGCCAGCTTTCTGCCGCGAGCGCCATTTTCTCGCCTCACATCGACGGGGTTTCGAGGTTTTCGGGGCCGACGCGATCACGCCGGCAAGAGGTTTGGTGTCGGCTGAGCGGATCGGTGACGTTGGCCCCCCGGGGGTGGGGACGAATGGCACTCCCGGGGGCGATAGGTCCTTCGTCTAGCGTTGGTTGTATGAGCTCACAGCGGCGAGCGGTTGGCGCGCGCAGACGGTCGATGAGCCGAGAAGGGTGCTGAAATGCCGGATCGCTTAACACGTCTAGGAATCCTTGTCGGTGTCGACGGATCCGCGTGTTCACGTGCGGCGCTGCAGTGGGCCGCTGATGAGGCGGTGATGCGCAACGTCCCGCTCACCCTCGTGCACGTGCTGCACACCCCTGACGGCTCCTGGTCGTCCTGGGGGCTGTCCACGTCTCCCCTTCCAGCCGATTTCGATCAAAAGCGGAAAGAACAGGCGCTGCAGGTACTGGACGAAGCCGTCACGCTCATCGAAGATGCGGCTGAGCACAGCAGTCCACTGACGATCAACACCGAACTGCTGGTCTCCCCGGTTGTTCCCACCCTGATCGACCTGGCCGCCGAAGCACAGATGATCGTCGTCGGAAGCCGCGGGCACAACGCATTACAGCGCGGATTGCTCGGATCGGTTAGCACCGGACTCATCCATCACGCCCGCTGCCCGGTCGCCGTCATCCGCGACGACACCGATCAGCCGGCGCCGCCGCAGGGTCCGGTGGTGGTGGGCATCGACGGCTCGCCAGCGTCGGAGTTGGCCACCGCCATCGCTTTCGAGGAAGCGTCGTGGCGCAGGGTCTATCTCGTGGTGCTGCACGTCTGGAGCGATGCCGATGGACCGGACGTGCCCGACGCCAACTGGTACGAGCGTCGCGCGGCCGCCCAAAAAACACTGGGCGAGCGGCTCGCGGGATGGCGGGAACATTACCCCGACGTGTCCGTACGCCCCAATATCGCCTTCAATAACCCCGCGCACCGTCTGATCAACCGCGCGGAGGGGGCCCAGCTCGTGGTCGTCGGCAGCCGCGGCCGCGGTGGGTTCCCCGGCATGCTGCTGGGTTCGGTGAGCAGCGCGGTCGTGCACGCGGTCCGCGCGCCGATTATCGTTGCGCGCCAAAGCTGATTACGCGCAGGCGACGTCCCGGATCGATGTGCGTTCGGGCTGGTGCGCATTCGGCAACCGGGTGGCAGACTACCGGCGATGGGCGCGGGGGTCGCCCGGATAACGTCTCATCGGTCCGCACGGCTACTCGATCAAGGTTCACCCTGAATGCTCGGTGCTTGTGGTGCGGCGGCGAAGCAGACTGGGAATCGCTGTGCCACACGATGGGCCGCAATGAGGGGCGGCGTGGTGGTTGTAGTCGTGTTTAGCAGTCGCTGATGATTACCTACCAATGTCCGCTCTGTTCCCGGTGTTGATCTCCTTGTGATGTAGCCACAGGAAGTCGCGGATTCCACTGCCCTGCAACAGAATCCGCTGCCAAACCGGCAACGCCGGAAACACCTGTGATCCGGAGACGGTCTCGGGGCGCTCCAGCTCGTAGGTGTGCCCTTTCCAGGTGAGTTTGCACATCCCTGCCGCCAGCACGTTGCGGCACCAATCGGTCTGGCTGCCGTAGGGCAGTGATACGACGAAGCCGTCACCGTGGGGTTGAGCACCCAGCGGTGTTTGGTAGGTCTTTCCGGTGCGACGACCAACATGGGTGAGAAGCGCGGTGACGGCGTGTCGATGACCCGCGTGCCTGCGCCGCAAGTCGGCGTATCTCTTGAAGGCCGCAAATCTGAGCCAGTCTTGGGTGGGTGTCATCCGCTGACCATCGGATGCCAGGGTCGATTTTGCGTCGGAGATGTGATCAGCCCAGCACCGGGAACCGGCGCTGGCGGCCCAGTCGGTCGAGAGCGCTCTGCATAACGGAGCGAACGTGGGCGTCGACCCGGTCGACGTCGGGGTCATCGCCGAATTGGGCGCCGATATCGATCGGCTCCAGCACCTGAGTGACGATTTTCGAGGGCAACGGCATGTTGGCTGGGAAGAACATAGTCAGACCGAACGGGAAACCGACGGCAAATGGCAGTATCTCCACCCGTATGCGCTTGAGGCCCAAGCGCTTCGACAGCCAATTGCCGCGGGTCAAGAACAGCTGGGTTTCCTGGCCCCCGATCGACACCGCAGGCACGATCGGTACGCCGGCCTCAATCGCGGCCCTGACATATCCTGTGCGGCCGTCGAAGTCGATGACGTTCTGGTTCAGCGTCGGCCGAAACGAGTCATAGTCCCCGCCCGGAAACACCAGCACGACCGCGCCCGAATGCAGTGCCTTTGCAGCGTTTTCTCGGCTGGCATGGATCACGCCGAGACGACCCAAGTATCCGGCGAACGGTGTGATGAACACGCCGTAGTGGGCGAGGGTGTACAGAGGGCGGTCATAGCCGAACTTGTCGTAGAAGGCCGGGGCGAAGACGAGCACGTCAGGCGTCAGTACACCACCGGAGTGGTTACACACCACCAACGCACCGCCCGCACGAGGAAAGGCATCCAGCCCCCGCACCTCTGACCGGAACCATCGCTTGACGACCGGCGCAACCACATTCCATGCCATCTCGGTAAAGACCGGATCAAACTTAGCCAGCTCTGGATGATCAAACTCCTTGCTGCTCATGCCATTCCTCCTGGAGTCTAGTGGTCCCGCCGTCTATTCATCGTCGATCCCCAGTACTTCCGATCACGATGGCCGACACCGCCGTTAGTCCCACCGCTGTGGTGCGCCAAACCGATCCGGGCCCGGCGACTTGGTTGCGGAATCGTAGTGGTCATGACTCCTTCCTCGTCGAAGCAGCCACCTGGCTTCGGGCTCGTGGGCTGGGCGGTAGGCATCAGGTTCCGCCTCACCGTCATCCCCCAATAGGGCCGTTTGACCCGAGTATGTGCGCCTCAGTGCCCATTAGCGGTACCGGAATTGGGAGACGGTCGCCACGGTCGACAGGACAAGTACCAGGTCACTGCCCATCAGCCGGAGTCCAAGCATGCGAGCAAGCCAGCATTCGGAGCGCGTGAGCAGTCAGACTGTCGGGTAGTTCGGCGAACGTCTCGGCGACTGCATGCTGGCACATGCGAGCGACAGCTATGGCGCTTGACGTGTAGCCGATTTGGTTCGACTCAGCTGACCGATGTCTGGCTGTAACCGTGCGCCAAATGTGGGAACAGGAGGCGGGCGATGATTCCCGCGCATCTTCGCCGAATTACTCACGAGCGCACGCCTTTCCGGCGACCTCGCGGTCTTGAACGGCCACATCGCGATGGTGTTGATAGAAAGAAAAGCAGGCCAGAAATTAGTATCTATCTCAGTGGAGCTCTACTCTTTCGGCATGAGGCGACTCTCCAGCGTAGATGCTGCGTTCTGGTTCGCCGAGACGCACGCCTGGCACATGCACGGCGCCGGACTGACGATCTGCGACCCGTCCGACGCGCCAGGTTTCTGCTTCCGCGCGGTCAAAGACCTTGTCGCTTCTCGCCTTCCGGAGATGCCGGAGCTGCGCTATCGAGTGGCGGGGGCACCGCTGGGGCTCGACAGGCCATGGTTCGTCGAGGACCGCGAGCTCGATATCGACTATCACATCAGGCAGGTCGCGGTGCCCGAGCCCGGAGGACGTCGGGAACTCGAGGATCTGGCCGGCCGTCTCATGTCCTACCCACTCGACCGGGACAGGCCCCTCTGGGAGATGTGGTTCATCGAGGGCCTGGAGCATGGACGTGTCGCGATTCTGACGAAGATGCATCACTCCCTCGTCGACGGCGTGTCGGGCGCCGGTTTGAGCGAGATCATGCTCGACATCAGCCCTCAACCGCGTCCCCCTGCCGTCGAGGGTGGCCCATCGTCGAGGCGCGGGATACCCCCGTTCGAGCTGCGGGCGCTGGGCGGCATATTCAACGTGGTGGTCAGGACGCCATACCGCCTCTTGCGAATCGCTCAGCAAACGCTGTCTCAACAGCTGGCCGTGCGCGGACTGGCCAACAAACCTCCCCGATTCTTCGAGGCACCGACAACGCGCTTCAACGCCCAAATCTCCACGCAGCGGCGAATCAGCAGCAGCAGAGTGCCACTGGATCGGGTGAAGGCAGTCAAGCGCGCCTTCGGCGTGAAGCTCAACGACGTGGTGCTGGCGATCGTTTCCGGTGCGATGCGCCGTTACCTGCTAGACCGAGGTGAACTCCCCGATCGGCCACTGGTCGCCCAGATTCCAATCTCAACCCATGGCGAGAGCAGAGAAATCGGTAACCAGATCAGCTCGATGACCGTCAGCCTCGGCACCGAAATTGCCGACCCCGCCGAGCGGATGAAAAACATCTACGGCAACTCCCAAGGCGCCAAGGAGATGGCCAAAGCGCTTACCGCACACCAGATCATGGGCCTGACGCAGACCACGCCGCCCGGCTTGCTGGCGCTCGCCGCCAGGGCCTACACGGCCAGCCACATCGGTGGCCACGTCGCCCCCATCAACATGGTGATATCCAACGTTCCCGGTCCCGACTTCGCCGTTTACTTGGCCGGTTCGGTCGTGGAGCGGCTCGTGCCCCTCGGACCGGTCATGCTGGAGGTGGCGTTGAACATCACCTGTTTGAGCTACAACGGGGTCGTGGATTTCGGCTTCGTCACCACGCCGGAGATCGCCAGTGACGTCGACGAACTAGCAGACGCGATTGAGCCCGCGCTGAAGGAACTGGAGGAAGCTGCCGGTCTGGTTTCGGCGTCTTGACCGACACGATCGGCCTACATTGTTGTCGAGCCAGGTACGGGCCTTCCCGAGATCGCCGCAGGGCGCGTACGACGTTTCCGCCACGGCATTGAGCGTAATTGACGCGGCCGTTACCACTCCCGGCTTTGGGGCTGCTACGTGCCCCTATTGCAGATGATTGCGCCGAAGTCCGGGCGCGGCGCGAGGTCGTCAAACGTCGTCGAGGTCTGGGGGACCGACATGCAGCGACACCATACGCGCCGATCCGAGACCGCATTGTTGATGAGATGTTGATGTGCACTTACACATAAGCCAGAAAATGCACTCTGCGTGGTTAGTGGAGCTGCTGCCGGGAATCGAACCCGCTACAAAAAGTGGCGTGACCTGCGAAAACACGGAATTTGACTACGCGAAACGACGCGAAAAGACGTGAGGCGAACTGCGGATACGTCGAAAGGTGTTGACGCCGTCAACACCGGGTCCGGCAGTAAAGCGGGAACGTATACAACGATCGTGAGGACTGTGAAGGAGTCTGCGGGGTTGCTGTGAAAATTTGTCGCGCCTGCGGTCCGGTGTTTGCGTCGCAGCGGCGTTCACTACAAGTCCTCCGATGCGTCAAGCTCCGCCGCGTCGGCCGGGTTCCGACTTTTCCAATCCGAACGGAAGTCACGCTATTGACCGATGTAGGCGTGGGCCAGAAGGCGTTAGGCGCTTCATCGGTGCCTTTGGTCCTTCGGCTTGCATCCCTTCAGCCCTAACAATCACGGCCGCCCTGAGTGATCCTGCCGGTGGGTACATAGCCGATCAGAAGCGAACTGAAATGTTGCAACCACCACGTCGCGCGATCTTGGTAGGCGTTGACGGCTCAGCAGCGGCACTGGGTGCCGTACGGTGGGCGGCCCATGATGCCGCCCTGCGGAATGTGCCGCTGACTCTGGTCCATGTCGTCGACGCCCCCGTACCGGAGTGGTTCGAGGTCGCCGCGCTCTCCGGCTTGCGGCAATGGCAGGAGAAGCGGGCACGCGAATTCCTCAAGTCGGCGATCAAGGTCGCCGAAGAGAGCACTGGTGAGTGCGGTCCAGTGCAAATCGATAGCAAGGTGTTTTATTCGGCCACCGTCCCGACGCTCGTCGGCCTTTCCAAAGAGGCGGAGATGGTCGTGGTGGGCTATCGGGGGTATGGCGGCGTGGTGGTCCGCAACTTCCTTGGCTCGGTGAGTTCGGGATTGGTCTACCACGCGCATTGCCCAGTCGCCGTGATCCACGACGAGGAACCGCTGGTCACTAATGTCGCACGGGCGCCGGTGCTGGTGGGCATCGACGGCTCGCCGGCGTCGGAAGCAGCGATTGCGATTGCATTCGACGAAGCGTCACGACGAGGTGTCGGTGTAGTGGCCCTGCACGCCTGGACTGATCTGCGGGTTTCCGACTTCAAAGAGTGGTTCCCGAACGTTGATTGGGACGCTCAGCTATCCGGCGAGGAGGAGACGCTTGCTGAACGGCTGGCGGGTTGGCAGGAACGCTATCCCGACGTGGGGATCCGTCGCAAAATCGAAATTGGTGATCCGGCGAGTCCGCTGATCGAGGCGTCCGAACGGGCGCAACTGGTTGTGGTCGGCAGCCACGGCCGCGGCGGGTTCGCTGGCATGTTGCTGGGCTCGGTCGGGGCGGCGGTGGTCAACAGGGCCAGGATCCCTGTGATCGTGGCGCGTCAGTCCTGACGGCGGCCGTTGTGGGTTGGCATTGTGCCAAGCAATGCCACGGGCACCGACACTTCACCGCATTGCTGATGCGGATGTTGACGTGCGTAAGCGCGCCTGTGTGTCCCCAAATCCAGCACTGCATCGACTAACTGACTGCTGAAGGAAACGTAGGTGGCGGCGCGCGCCTGTGGCGTGGCCGCCGGGGTTCACCTCTTGCTGGCGATGATGTGGAATCCGGTGACGATGTGGGGCTCGATGGCAAGCACGGTGTCGGCGTGATTCACCCACGCATGCAGCAGTCGTTCATAGCGCGAGACCTGGCCAGGATCGTTGACACGGTGCGCCCAGCCGGTAGCGACAACGCTCCAACCGGACTGGCTCTGAGAATCGAAATCGTCTGCCTCGTAGGCGACCACCACACCAGCGTCGGCGGATTCGACGACAGTGGAGATTGCTGTGGTCAATCGGGTGCGGATGATGATCCGGCCCTCGTCCATCAGATGGTTAACCGGGCGGACGGCCGGCAGTGCCTTCTGGGTGAATACCACCCGGCCATAGTCAACGCTGGCTAACAGCCGCATTGCCTCGGCGTGGCTCAACATCTGACTGTTGTTGGCGGGTTGCGCTAGGCCAAGACCGCCGTCATAGTTTCGATCAACCACGATCATCCCTGCGCTTCCGTGGCCGTAGGCTTCACGCTTTCGCGCATTACCCCCTAGCATTTGCTGAACGCTGCGGATGTACCTAGGGCCAAAGGCCCCTACATCCGATGACAACAGGCACCGATAAGCGGACGAGCTACCCCGCACGCCCGATCGGGTTGTTAGACGAGGCCGTAAATGTCCAAGAGTCGAAATCGTGTCGCATCAAGACGCTGGCCCAGAGTCGAAGCCACTTCCTTTACCAGCTCGTATCCCAGCTCGTGATCCTCTTCGCATTTTCCGCGCAGGCACTTGCCATCCAGCGCGATCGCTCGGGTCATCTCCACCGCGCGCGCGTCGAACCGAAAGCGATAGGGGGGTATCAACCAAGACCATCCGAGCATGTCGCCGCCACCCAGAGTCTCAATCGTCAAGCTGCCGTGACCAGGAGCAACGACTTCGAGCGCAACTTTTCCTTCGCGGATGAGATAGAAGACATCGGCTTCTCTGCCTTCTTGAAAGATGAACTCACCAGCGTTGAAGCGGACGTTCAACGCACATCCGACTACCAGTTGATGACAACGCGGGTCCACCCGGCTAAAGAACGGATGCTTAGCCAGAATGCCTTCAAGCGTCTTCATTGCGTCTTCCTTTCCGGGTACGCAGCTCCAGGTTGGACACGGCGCACACCCCTTCCTGTCAGACCGCTACTGCGCCACCAGTTTTCACGCACCGCCGACGTGGGCTGCGAAATCGTGACACGACTTCAGCGGCTGAGTGCTTTCGATCTGGGAACGCGTGCATGGTACTGACGGATCTGGGCCACCTAGATTCTGACGACGCTTGAGTTCGCGCAGCAGAGGACAAGGTCCTCGCTTTCCTGCCCGCCCTTCTTCCCAGTTCATGATCCGGAGTCTTGTAGTCAACGCTGGTCCGGCCGAACGGGTGGGCGACCCTGCCGCCGCGGTGGGCTGGTGAGCATGCATCCGGTCTGCTGAAGCCACCTCCCGTCGGGCTGTTACCCATTCGGGTGACCTTCGACCCTGGCACCGTGCGTGCCGCTGTGGGAGGTTGGCATTTGTGGCGCTATCGCAGGTACACGCGCCCACCGGAGTGCTCGACCGACGAGGCGTGACGGCGGCTACGCGACAGCGAATTGGGCCCTGGATGAGCTGCCGGCACTACCGCCGACTGCTTGACGCGCAACGAGAGGACAGGTCATGAATACGTCCACCTACGTCCGCTTTTTTGAGGAGTTCGGCATCGAAGACGTGCCGCTCGTCGGTGGGAAGAACGCGTCGCTGGGCGAGATGTTTCAGAAGTTGTCCGGGCAGGGCGTGCGCGTCCCGCACGGGTTCGCCATCACGGCCCAGGCCTATCGCTACATGTTGGACAAGGCCGGCGCATGGGACCGTCTGCATGCCGAGCTCGACGAGCTCGACCCGACCGACGTCGCCGCGCTGGCGCGTAAAGGCAAGCGCGCTCGAGAGATCGTCTACGGCGCCGGGCTCCCCGACGATCTGGCCGCCGAGATTCTGGATGCCTACCGCAAGCTTCAGCAGGAGTACGGCGAGGAGGTCAGTCTGGCCGTGCGGAGCTCGGCGACCGCCGAGGACCTGCCGACGGCGAGCTTTGCCGGCCAACAGGATTCGTATCTCAACATCAAAGGCGAAGAGAGCCTGCTGGACGCGTGCCGCCGTTGTTTCGCCAGCCTGTTCACTGATCGCGCCATTCATTACCGGATCGACCAGGGCTTCGACCACTTCAAGATCTCGCTGTCGATCGGCGTGATGAAGATGGTGCGCTCCGATATCTCTTCATCGGGTGTGATGTTCTCCATCGACACCGAGTCGGGGTTTCGCGACGCCGTCCTCGTGACGGGCGCCTACGGCCTTGGCGAGAATGTGGTTCAGGGCGCCGTCGACCCCGATGAGTTCTACGTCCACAAGCCGACCTATCTGGCCGGCCACCGCACCGTGTTGCGCCGCCTGATCGGCGACAAGGCGGTGAAGATGATCCTCGTCGAGGGTGAGACGAAGTACACGACGCGAAACGTCCCCACACCCAAGTCCGACCGTGCTCGGTTCTGCCTCACCGATGAGGACGTCCTGGAGCTGGCCGGCTACGCGTGCACTATCGAGGCGCATTACGGGCGGCCGATGGACATGGAGTGGGCCAAGGACGGTCTGGACGGAAAGCTCTTCATCGTCCAGGCCCGCCCGGAGACGGTGGCCTCCCAGCACAGCGCAACGGCGCTGGAAACCTATCGGCTCGAAGGCCGAGGCAAGATACTCGCCGAGGGCCGCGCGGTCGGTGACCGGATCGCCTCGGGTGTGGCGAAGCGGATCGAGAACCCCAAGCACCTGTCCGAGTTCAAGCCCGGCGAGGTATTGGTCACCGACACCACCACGCCCGACTGGGAGCCGATCATGAAGAGCGCCGCGGCGATCATCACCAACCGCGGCGGTCGCACCTGCCACGCGGCGATCGTCGCCCGCGAACTCGGCATCCCCGCGGTGGTCGGCACAGGCGACGCGACCACCTGCGTGCCCGATGGCGAAATCGTGACGGTGTCGTGCGCGCAGGGCGAAACGGGCCGCGTGTACCTGGGCGAAGTGGGTTTCCATGTGGACCGCGCCGAGGTGGCGGATCTGGCCCGGCCGCGAACCCAGATCATGATCAACCTCGGGAATCCCGATCTCGCATTCAAGACGTCGTTCCTGCCGAACGACGGCGTGGGACTCGCTCGGATGGAGTTCATCATCAGCGAGTACATCCGGGTCCACCCGATGGCCCTGCTGCACCCCGAGAAGGTCGACGAACCCGAAGCGCGCAGGACGATCGATAGGCTCACGCAGGATTATCCCGACGGCAGCGCCTTCTTCGTGGAACGCCTTTCCGAAGGAATCGGCACCATCGCCGCCGCCTTCTGGCCCAAGCCCGTCGTGGTACGGATGTCGGACTTCAAGACCAACGAATACGCCAGCCTGATCGGCGGAGCAGCCTTCGAGCCATCCGAGAACAACCCGATGCTCGGTTTTCGCGGTGCCTCGCGCTACGCGCATCCCGCCTACGCGGAGGGCTTCGCGCTCGAGTGCCGCGCGATGCGGCGAGTGCGCGAACAGATGGGTCTAACGAACGTCATTCTGATGCTCCCGTTCGTGCGTCGAGTCGCCGAGGCGGACCTCGTCCTGCAGACGATGGCCGACCTCGGTCTCCGCCGGGGCGAGAACGGGCTCAAGGTGTACGCGATGTGCGAGATCCCCAACAACGTGATCCTGATCGATGAATTCGCCAAGCGTTTCGACGGCTTCTCGATCGGCTCCAACGATCTGACTCAGCTCACCCTCGGCGTCGATCGTGACAGCGAGATCGTGGCCTTCGACTACGACGAACGCGACGAGGGTGTCAAGGAGATGATTCGCCTGGCCGTTGAGGGCTGCCGCCGCAACGGAATTCACTCGGGTTTGTGCGGACAAGCGCCTTCGGACTACCCGGACATGGCCGAGTTCTTGGTCCGGGTCGGCATCGAGTCGATGAGCCTAAACCCCGATACGGTGGTCAAGACCACCCGCCAGGTCCTCCAACTGGAGAAACAGCTCGCGCCGGCTCAATGAGCAGCGACGCATTGCATCGGCCCGCAGCAGGATCTTCGATGGACCTCACGCCCCTTGCAGACCTGTCGCACGGGCGGCCCCGGGCCGGGCCGGTGCGCGAGCGCCGGCCCGTTTATGTCGATTTGCTGCCGCCCTGTAATGCCGGTTGCCCTGCCGGGGAGAACATTCAGGCCTGGCTTGCCCATGCGACCGCCGGCCGGCACGAGCAGGCTTGGCGTCAGCTTGTTGCGGATAATCCTTTCGCCGCGATCCACGGAAGGGTGTGTTATCACCCGTGTGAAACCGTTTGCAACCGTGCGCATCTCGACAGCTCGGTGTCGATTCATTCGGTGGAGCGGTTCCTCGGCGACCTTGCTCGCGAGCAGGGCTGGATGCTGGAACCACCGGCTACCCGCACCGGCAAGCGAGTCCTGGTCATCGGCGCGGGGCCGAGCGGACTGTCCGGCGCCTATCATCTGGCAGTCCGTGGCCACGAGGTCGAGATCCGCGACGCGGGCGCGATGCCCGGCGGGATGATGCGCTACGGCATTCCGAGCTACCGGCTCCCCCGCGACGTGCTGGATGTCGAGCTGAACCGCATCGCCGCGCTCGGCGTGCAGTTGAGCTGCGATCATCGGGTCGATGACCTCGCGGCCGAGCGGGACGAGGGCGGCTTTGACGCGGTGTTCGTCGCGGTTGGTGCGCATCTGGCCAAACGTGTCGACATACCGGCCCGGGACGCCGGCACGATGGTGGACGCGGTGTCTTTTCTGCGCAACGTCGCCTCCGGCGAAAGGCCGGCGATCGGGCGCCACGTGGCCGTTTACGGCGGTGGCGACACCGCGATGGACGCCGCCCGCGTGGCCCGCCGTCTCGGCGCCGAGGACGCGGTCATCGTCTACCGCCGCACTCGCGAGCAGATGCCCGCCCACCAGGAGGAAGCCGAGGATGCCGAACGGGAGGGCGTGCGGATCAACTGGCTGCGGACGATCAGCGCCTTCGACGGCCCCGAATTGCGGGTCGAGGTAATGGAACTCGACGACTCCGGTTACCCACGACCGACGGGACGCTTTGAGACGCTGGCCGCCGACACTCTGATCATGGCGCTGGGTCAGGAAACGGAATCGGCGTTCATGCGGACGCTGCCGGGAGTTGAGTTCGACGACGACGGCAGTGTGCGTGTCTCGGAATCACTGATGACGGGCTGTCCGGGCGTATTCGCCGGCGGTGACATGGTGCCCTGTGAGCGCACCGTTACAGTCGGTGTCGGGCATGGGAAAAAGGCGGCCCACCACATCGACGCGTGGTTGCACGGCAAGCCGGGCCGACGCCCGGCCAAACACCCGACGGCGACGTTCGCCTCGTTGCACCTGTGGTTTTTCGGTGACGCCGCGCGACGCCAGCAGCCCGAACTGGAACCGGCGCAGCGCGTCGAGAGTTTCGAGGAGGTCGTCGGCGGTTTGTCCGCCGAGGAGGCGACCTACGAGGCGGGGCGTTGCCTCTCGTGCGGGAACTGCTTCGAATGCGACGGCTGCCTCGGCGCATGCCCCGAGGACGCGGTGATCAAACTCGGGGTCGGGCACGGCTACGAGTTCGATTACGACAGGTGCACCGGCTGCGCCGTCTGCTTCGATCAGTGTCCGGTACACGCCATCGAGATGTTCCCGGAGCCGAAATGACACGAGCCACGGTGGACGGCAACGAGGCCGCCGTCTCGGTCGCCTACCGGCTCAACGAGGTGTGCTGCATCTACCCGATCACACCGTCCTCGCCGATGGCCGAGTTGGCCGACGAATGGTCCAGTGCGGGGCGGCCCAATGTGTGGGGCACTGTCCCCACGGTGGTCGAAATGCAAAGCGAGGGTGGAGCGGCAGGGGCTCTGCACGGTGCCCTGCAGAGCGGAGCATTGACCACGACCTTCACCTCGTCGCAGGGCCTGCTGTTGATGATCCCGAACATGTATAAGATCGCCGGCGAGCTGACGTCGGCCGTCATTAATGTGGCGGCCAGATCGGTTGCAGCGCAGGCGTTGTCGATATTCGGAGACCATTCGGACGTGATGGCCGTGCGGCAAACGGGATTCGCGCTGCTCGCATCGGCCTCGGTGCAGGAGGCACACGACCTGGCACTTGTCGCGCAGGCGGCCACGCTGACGACCCGGGTACCGTTCGTGCACTTCTTCGATGGATTCCGAACCTCGCACGAAATCAACACGATTGAGACGCTTTCGGACGACGACCTACGTGCGCTGGTGCCCGAGGAGTTGGTCTGGGCGCATCGCGGACGAGCGCTGTCGCCCGAGCGCCCGTTCATTCGCGGCACCGCGCAGAATCCGGACGTCTTCTTTCAGGCGCGGGAAACGGTGAACCCGTTCTATGCAAGGGTTCCCGGGGTGGTCGAGGAGCTGATGACCCGTCTGGGCGAGCGCACCGGACGCAAGATGCACATCGTCGACTACACCGGACACCCGCAGGCGCAGCGAGTGCTGGTGGTGATGGGCTCGGGCGCCGAGACTGTGGTGCAGACCGTCGCCGCTCTCGTCGAGCGCGGCGAGCGGATCGGGGTGGTCCAGGTGCGGTTGTACCGCCCCTTTCCCACCAAAGCGCTCCTCGAAGCGCTGCCGGCGACGGCGCGCACGGTCGCCGTTCTGGACCGCACCAAGGAGCCCGGGTCGATCGGTGAACCGTTGTATCTGGACGTTGTCGCGGCGCTCGCCGAGGCACATGCCGACGGAGAACGACCGGTCATGCCGCGCATCACCGGCGGACGCTACGGCCTGTCCTCGAAGGAGTTCACGCCCGCCATGGTCGCCGGGGTGTTCGCCGAACTCGCTCGCGAGCAGCCACGGCGCCGTTTCACCATCGGTATCGACGACGACGTCTCCGGTACCAGCGTCGACTACGACCCGGCGTTCGACATCGAGTCACCCGACACGTTCCGGGCGGTCTTCTTCGGGCTGGGTTCGGACGGTACCGTCAGCGCGAACAAGAACACGATCAAGATCCTCGGGTCCGAAGAAGGGCTGCACGCCCAGGGATACTTCGTCTACGACTCGAAGAAATCGGGTTCGCAGACCGAGTCGCACTTGCGTTTCGGGCCGAATCCCATCCATGCCCCCTACCTCGTCAATGGAGCCAATTTCGTTGGCTGCCACCAGTTCCGGTTTCTCGACAAGGTCGACGTGCTCGGCCGAGCGGGGCCAGGGGCCACCCTGCTGCTGAACTGTCGGTATCCCGTGGAGAAAGTCTGGGAGGCGCTGCCCCGACCGGTCCAGGAGCAGATCCTGGCCAAGCGGATCACGCTGTACACCGTCGACGCCGACCGGATCGCACGTGAGACCGGCCTGGCCGGGCGGATCAACATCGTGTTGCAGACATGCTTTTTCGCGATCTCGGACGTGCTGCCTCGGGAGCAGGCGATCGCCCGCATCAAGCAATCGGTGGAAAAGATGTACGGAAATCGCGGCGCCGACGTCCTGGGGAAAGAACTGGCCGCCGTGGACGGAGCGGTGGCCGGGTTACACCGGATCGAGGTGCCCACCCTGGTCACCTCTACGCGCATACCGGCACCGACCGTGCCCGAGTCCGCGCCGGAGTTCGTCCGCGCCGTCACCGCGGAGATGATGGCCGGACGCGGAGATGCGTTGTCGGTCAGCGCACTTCCGGTGGACGGCACCTACCCCAGCGGCACGACCGCATACGAGAAACGCAACATCTCCGAGCTGGTTGCGGTCTGGGACTCCGACAGCTGCATTCAATGCGGCAACTGCGGCTTCGTCTGCCCGCACAGCGTGATCCGCTCCAAGTTTTACGACCAGTCCCAGCTGGCCGGGGCGCCAAAACAATTCGACTCCGCGCCCCTGGACGCCGTCGGCCTCCCGAACGCCCGGTTCTCGTTGCAGGTGTACGTCGAGGACTGCACCGGCTGCGGCCTGTGCGTCGAGGCCTGCCCGGTCGTCCTACCCGGCAACACCGTCACCAAAGCAATCAACCTCGGCCCCAGCGAGCCGCGGGTGGCTGCCGAGCGCGAGAACATCGCCTTCTTCGAGACCCTGCCGACCAATGACCGGTCCCGGGTGGATTTTGGCACCGTACGCGGCACCCAGTTCCTGCAGCCGCTGTTCGAGTTCTCCGGCGCCTGCGCGGGTTGCGGAGAGACGCCGTACCTCAAGCTTCTCTCACAACTTTTCGGCGACCGGCTGATGATCGCCAACGCGACCGGCTGCTCTTCCATCTACGGCGGCAACCTGCCCACCACTCCCTGGACCGCCGACGCCAACGGGCGGGGTCCCGCCTGGTCGAACTCGCTGTTCGAGGACAACGCGGAGTTCGGGCTGGGCATACGGTTGGCCAGCGACGGACACGCCCAACTGGCACGGCGACGCCTCGCCGAATTACGCGACGCCCTCGGCACCGAGCTCGTCGACGCCATTCTGGCGGCACCGCAGCTGCGGGAGTCGGAGTTGGCAGCCCAGCGTGAGCGGGTGGCCGAGCTCAAGAACCGCCTCGAGGGCCTGGATCCCGCTCTGACCGCTGACCTGCGCAGCGTGGTGGACAGCCTGATCCGGCGCAGCGTGTGGATCGTCGGCGGTGACGGCTGGGCGTACGACATCGGGTCCGGAGGGCTCGACCACGTATTGGCGACCGGGCGCAATGTCAACGTCCTGGTGCTCGACACCGAGGTCTATTCCAACACCGGCGGTCAGATGTCCAAGTCGACGCCACTGGGCGCAACCGCCAAGTTCGCAGCCGCCGGCAAGACGGTGCCGAAGAAGGATCTGGCACTCCAAGCGATCGCTTACGGAAACGTCTACGTCGCAAAGGTCGCCATGGGTGCCGACCCGCAGCAGACCCTGCAGGCCTTCCGCGAAGCGGAGGCTTACGATGGCCCGTCGCTGGTGATCGGCTACAGCCAGTGCATTGCGCACGGCATCGATATGCGTCTCGGGATGGATCAGCAGTACCGCGCCGTCGCCAGCGGACACTGGCCGCTGGTCCGTTATGACCCGGTACTTCGTGCCACCGGCCGCAATCCGTTCCTGCTCGATTCACACCGACCGCGGATCCCGCTGACCGACTACGTCTACCGAGAACTGCGGTACCGCTCACTGGCCAACGCCGATCCGGTCGAAGCCGAACGGCTGCTCGGGCTGGCAAACCAGGCGATCGAACAGCGCTGGAATACCTACGAGGAGATGGCTTCTCGCGGTCCCGAACACTTCCACGCCGACGCCCGCAGGGAACGCTGATGGAGCTATCGACCCGCTATCTGGGCCTCACATTGCGCAACCCACTGGTCGCGGCGGCATCCCCGCTGTCGCAGACCGTCGACGGCGTCCGGCGCCTCGCCGACGCCGGCGTCGGCGCGGTGGTGCTCTATTCGCTCTTCGAAGAGCAACTGCGCCGCGAGGCTGAGCAGAACGCACGTCTTGCCGAGGCAGGCACCGAGAGCTTCGCCGAGTCTTTGTCGTACTTCCCGCACGCCGCCAACGAGGACCACGGCCCACGCCGGTACCTGAGCCTCCTCGAACGCGCGGCCCGCGCGGTCTCAGTCCCCGTGATCGGCAGCCTCAACGGCAGCACGCCCGGCAGCTGGGCGCGCTACGCGCGGTCAATGCAGGACTGCGGTTCGGCCGCAATCGAATTGAACATCTACTACCTGCCCGGCGATCCGCACATCTGCGGCCGCGACGTCGAACAGCGTCACCTCGACATCTTGGCGCGGGTCAAGGAGGCAGTGACCGTGCCGGTGGCCGTGAAGCTCAGCCCGTACTTCAGTGCGACCGGCGAGATGGCGCAGCGCCTGGACGAGGCCGGTGCCGACGGGCTTGTTCTGTTCAACCGATTCCTGCAGCCTGACATCGACCCCGAGAGCCTCACCGTGATGCGCGCGGTGTCCTTGTCCACCCCGGCGGAGATTCGGTTGCCGCTGACGTGGATTGCGTTACTGCGCGGACGGGTCGGCGCGTCGCTCGCCGCGACGACCGGCGTCGAGAGCAGCGTTGAGCTGATCAAGTACCTGCTGGCCGGCGCGGATGTGGTGATGACCGCGTCAGCACTGCTGCGCCACGGCCCGGAATACGCCGCCGCATTGCTCGACGGCTTGCGGGAATGGATGCGACGCAAGGGATATACCTCCGTCGAGGAACTGCGGGGGCTTCTCGCCACACCCATGGGTACCGACGAGACCATACGCGAACGCTGGGACTACGTCAGCGCACTACGGGAAGCCAACGGCACCGAGTACGGCCCCTGGTAACCGCTCGCCGTCTAGGGTCCGGGCTGGCGACACGCGGCCGGTGCCACCAAGTTGCTCGGAGCGGTAGTCAACCGTGAAGCCGGCATCAAACAGCTCAGGCTGGGGGCTATCTAGCGCTGCGCTAACTCAGCCGCAGATGGCCGGGGGCGCGGCACGAACTCCAGCGACAGCAACACCACCAGCGCAGCCGGGATGTGGTGGACGCATAACACCACGTAGCGGCGCTCGGCCAGCGAGTGGAACTTGTGGAGGTAACGGTAAAGAGACTCAAGCCGGATCAGCGGGTCCAGCAGATGGATCAGCCGAAACGCGACGCGCTGCAGCGGGGTCGGGCGGGTAGCGTTGAAGATCTCCGGAAATGCTGCGAACGCCAGCGAAAGCCGCAGGGCGTTATGGTTTTTCGCGTCAGCAATCATGTCGACGCTAAGTCGCTCGTCAACGCCGTTGGGGGCATCTGGGCGGCGGAACGGCACGTCGAGGCTGACTTCTGATCCTCGTCCGGCGGTTGCGTAGCGGTGAAAGGCCACGACACGCCCGCCACGATCACGTGCGATAGCCAGCTTGATGCCCGGGTAGCGGCCCTGCAGGGCCCCGTCAAGACTCATGCAAAATCCTCGTTCGGTCCGCGCGGCACGGTGCGCTGCGTGCAGCACCTCAGTCAGTTCGGCGATGAGCGCGCTGTCAAGCTCTTGCTCGTCTACGATCTCGGTGGTAATGCCGCAGTTGTGGGTGCGCTGCACCGCTTGGCGCAAATTTCGAAATCTGCGCCCCCTCAAGGTGAAGTGGCGGACGTCGACGACGACATCGCGCCCGATCGGCACCGCGAGCATCGGCTGCCCGACCGTCTCGCTGCGCCACAGCCCCAAGTGCCGCTGGCCGCAAGCTAATACGATGATCTGCCAGCCCCGGCCGTGGCACATGCGGACGAAATCTGCTACCAGAGTGGCGAATTGGGTGTCGTCGCCGATCGGGTCGCCACTGACTACGGCGAATCCAAGCCGGATGCGGTAAGCGATCGCCGCGGTTTTGTTGGAATTGAAGTGATAGCTCTTGGTCGAATGCATGGCAAACGGCGCCAACGGGTCCCCACGTGTGGCCTCGACCAGTGCCCATATCTGCTCCAGCATTTCCGGTTCTGGTTGTGCCTTGGTAGCCCACATGAGCGCGAGGCCACTGCTGGCGACGAGAATGTTGCCGAACAGTCCAAATGACAAGAAGTGTGCGCCCACCCCCGCGCACACCGCGGCTGCGGCGGTCATCGCATGTCCAGTGGTCACCGGCCGGCCCAGAAAAATGCCGCGTGAGATCAGCGCCACCGCGGCAAGTAACGCCACCGACCACCCGAACCGGCCTGGGGCCACCCGGCCGTAGCCAAGGTGTTCCCGCACGACCAACACCGTCAACCAGCCCAGGACACACAGCAGCATCAGCGCGCTGATGAAGCGAATAGCCGGGACGTCAGCTCGGACCAAGATTCGTTCGCCATCCCGTGCCGTCGTAGCCTCACCGCCTCTCTGCCCAATCTTCACGGCGCGCTCGCTTCCTGCGTCCGCTCATGCGCGCACGGCAGCTGCACATTCCCATCCACCATCGCCACCCGCTGCAGCGCTGGCACCGACTCCTGCGTCAGCGCCGACTTGTTGACTTCGATCGCGCCGCTGAGCAGGCGGACGTTAGCGGCGATCCGGTCGTACTCCTGGATCAACGCCATGTCACCGGCAACCAACCGCTTCGCGTCGACTTCGGGTTCAGACGGATCCAGACCAACGGCCGAATCACCCTGTTGGTCAACGCCGTTCGGGTGACTTGAGTACGTCCTCACGCTTCTCAGCCGGGTTGGCATCGCGGCCGGTCGCCGAGAAACAGCAGCAGGCTGGTCAGACACGGGTCAACCCTTTTCTGGATAGTCTTTACGGCAGTCGCAAGCGATCATGTTGACCGTAATCAGCGCCGCCTCGCACCGTCGAGAGCCGTTTGTCCCCGGGTTATGGCACAAGGTCCCTTAACGTCGATCGGGGTGATAGGCACCTGGCGTGAACTGACCCCGGTCTGCCGATCCAGGGCGGGCGGCGGTTCGTCATGAGCCCGCCTCGGCCACCCCGCAGGGCCCGGAGCCCGTCGCCGGCACATTTGGTTGCTATGGCGGCGACGGTCTGCCAGGGTTCGCCATTCCCGATGCCACGACTCCTAGTCGCTGGGCGTGACCCGTGCCGCGGCTGTCGTCAGCGTCGAACATGAATCGCATGGCCGCTCCTCACCAGTTAACGCACCGGCCCGTTGCTAGAGGCCTGTTCCTTGCTTTGGTGCAGCCATACGAAGTCGTGTATACCGGCGAGCTGCAACAGGATCCGGTCACGTATAGGCCACGCTCGCGTTGCCTCGGGCCTGGAAATGAGCTCGGGGCGATCTAGGTGGTAAGTGCGCCCTTTCCAGGCGAGCTCGCAAGTCCCGGCAGCCATCAGGTTTTGGTACCAGTCGGTGTGAGTGCCATAACCCAACGGCAGCAGGAAACCATCACCGTAATCGTATGTGCCCAGCGATGTCTGGTAGATGCGTCCGCTGCGCCGTCCCACATGGGTCAGCAGCCCCCAGGGCGACCGGTCGCTTCCTGAGATTTTGCGAGTCATGTTGTTGTAGCTTGTCAAGAACCTCTTGAAGGGGCCATGCCTGAGCAGCAGGTCCCGGTTTCGTCTGAAGATCCTCGGCATTAACACCAGCCAGGTCAAGCTCACGCCGCTAAGAGCCAACGCAGCGACGAGAATGCTGCGCGCTAACTGGTGTCCACCAGGTCCCCTATCACTCCTCATGAGTGCCTCCTTCGCCGTCATCATTTGCTAACCCTTCTGGAATTGGCGCGCTCAGCTGATCGATCGACAACTCCCCGCCGGCACGCCCATCTCTGCGGCAGGTACTCCGCGGTCAACGGTCCCGGAATTGCTCGCCGCATCGTGGCGGCCCGGCGACCAACCCGGTTGGCGGGCACTTATTCCGAGTCTTCGGCAATCCAATCGTGTGCTTTGCTGGCTTCGGCTTCTGGAAACGCCCGGTATTCCCCGGGCCACAGAAAGCCAAAGAACTCACTGAATTTCGCGATGTGTTTCGCCCAGGAGACGTCGGTAACCATTGCGCAGCGTTCCCAGTCGAAGAAATGTTTCCAGCCGAGCTTCTGATCCTCCCATACTGCTCCAGGATCGAAACCCTGCAAATCAGGCGCGATCTCAACGTAGATGCGCAGCTTTTTGTGACGACGCAGCCGGTCTTCAAAGTCGGGTATCAGCACCCGGTCGTAATCCGCCTTCGTCACGTGCTCGTGCAAGGCGAACGCAGCGACGTTGTCGGGAAAGCCTTTCAGCAGTTCGATCATGAGCTCCTCCTTGAAATGGATTGCGCCCTCGTGGCGTCATCGTCTCCTGCGTGAACGTCCCGCTCTAGAGGCCAAAGTCACCGTGGAAGAAACCGTGACCGGTTCAGATGACCACGCTCAGTGAGGTTCGGTCGCCACCGGCCCAGGCCACCACTGAGCCTTTATCAAGCGATGTATTGGTGGAGGTTTTGGGTGTCGATACGGGGGAAGGCTCTCTTCTCAGTCCAACCCCCGGCCCATGGCTGGAGTCAGGCCAAGCCGCGCTGACGGCCGACGAGTCGCACCCTGATCGCGCCGTCGCGATCCTCCTCTTCCAGCTCTAACTCGATACGGGCCAACTCCTGTTGTAGTAGCGGTAGCCAGTGTCTGCTCAGGGCGCGCGCCCGCAGCCGGGTGGTGTAAACCTCTTGCTCGACGGTTCTGAAAGCCGATTGCGCTGCAGCGCATTTGGCGGCGGCAACAACGGCTGCTCGATATGCGCGCGTCGCCTGCACAGAAGCCGAGGTCGGGTAAATGACGGCCGGATCGTTTTCGGGCGGTAATGCGCAAGCGGCGACGTCGGGGTAGCGCACCCCGGCAGTGACGGCCCATTGCACGGTGACCGACGCCGGCGCGGTGGTCACGGCCAGGTCGATCACGTTTTGGCCGCCCAGCAGCACCGCGCGCAGCCCCCACATGTCGGCCTCGCGGCACGCCTGCTGCCAGTCGTGGCGGCTTTGTTCGGCCCTGCGCTGCAGCTCTTCTTGCAGCGTGATCAGGGAATGCAGCTTCTGCTCGAGCAGCGTCACCCCGCGAACGGCGAGGTCGAGCCGGTTGAGCACCCACAGTCGGCCCATCCGCCCCGGGGGACGCGCTAACGTCGCCATCACACCTCCTCGACGCTGTCGGGCCAGTGTGCCTCGAGCAGGGCGGAGGGCAGCATCGCCAGTTCACTGCGCGGCAACCGCGCAAGTACCTCCCATGCTCGGTCGAGGGTTTCATCGAGCGGTCGTGCGGCGTCGGGACGTTGATTGACCAACTTCGCGGCGAAATCGTCCTCGAACAGCAGATAGCTGCGATCGATCGCGGTGAGGGCGTCGGGCCCGATCAGCTCGGCCAGCGCGCTTACCTGTCGTGCGCGGGCCAACGAGGCGAGCAGCTGTGCCGCCAGCGGCAGGTGATCGTCACGGGTGCGGCCAGCGCCCGCGCCGCGGCGCATCAGCCGCGACAGCGAGGACAAGGCGTCCACCGGCGGGTAGATGTTGTGCAGATGCATCTGCGCGGACAAGATGATCTGCCCTTCGGTGATGTAGCCGGTCAGGTCGGGCACCGGGTGGGTGATGTCGCCGCCGGGCATCGTCAACACGGGCAGCACAGTTACTGAGCCGGGCCGTCCGACGATTTTGCCGCACCGCTCGTACAGCGAGGCCAGGTCGCTGTAGAGATACCCGGGATAGGCGCGCCGCGCCGGCATTTCACCGCGGGCCGCCGAGATTTCCCGCAGAGCCTCGGCGTAGCTGGTCATGTCAGTCATGACCACCAATACGTGCCGCGACGTGTCGAACGCCAGATGCTCGGCGATGGTCAACGCGATGCGCGGGGTGAGGATCCGCTCGATGACCGGGTCGTCGGCGGCGTTCAGCAGCAACACCAACTCCCCTGCCGCGGCTCGTGATTCGAGCACATTGCGGGCATAGGCCACGTCGGCGTGGGTGAGCCCGATGCCGGCGAACACCACGCTGAACGGCTCGCCGCCGGCACTGGCCTGCGCGGCGATCTGACACGCCAGGCGCAGGTGCGGCAGCCCGGGCAGCGAGAATACCGGCAGTTTCTGACCCCGTACCAGGGTGGTCAGCGCGTCGATCACCGAAACGCCGGTCAGCACCGGCTCGGAGGGGGCCTCGCGTTGCATCGGGTTGAGCGGGTCGCCGTTGACCGACACCCGCCGCGCCCCGATCACCGGCGGCCCGCCGTCGATCGGTTCGCCGCGGCCGTCGCAGGTGCGGCCCAGCCAGACGGTTCCCACCGGGACGCACAGCGGCTCGCCGCTGAACCGGTATGCAGCCCCTGTCAGGTCCATTCCCGACGTGCCTTCCATGACCTGCACGAGCGCCACGTCGCGGTTCACGTCGAGCACCAGCCCGTGCCGAACCGAGCCGTCGGCCAGCCTGATGACCAGGTACTCGTCCCACCCCACACCGGCGACACCGCCGACCACGGCCAGCGGACCGCGCAACTCACGCACGCCGCGGTATTCCACCCAGCGCGGCAACGGGTGACTCATCGCGGTAGCTCGCGCAGCGTCTGGACGATCTGGTTTCGCCGTTGGACCACCACCGCGGTGTCGTCGGGTCCGGAATCGTCGCGGGCGCGGATCAGCTTGCCGAAGTCGGTCTCCTCGATCAGCTGCGCCGCCACCCCGTCGGCGACCAGCTCACGGCAGGTCTCGATTACCGCCAACACCGCGTCGACGAGCGCCGCGGTCTTCTCTGTTCCGCAGTGCGCGTCGTTGGGGTTCTGCGCGTTCTGCGCCAGCACGGCTTCCCGCAGCAGCCGCCCGGCCACCAGCACCATCCGCTCGTTGTCGGGCAGCGCGGTCACGCCGACCAGTTCGGTCAGTGCGGCCAGGCGATCGGACTCGGTCAGCAGATCCAGCACTCGAGCGCGCCGCACAGTCCAGGCGGAGTCATCGCCGGCGACGATGCCGGCGGTGCCGAGCGCTTCGGCGTCACGGGAAAACGACGCCGACCACGACACCGCGGGATAATGACGCGAATAGGCGAGGTCGCGGTCCAGCGACCACCGGCAGCGCACGAACCGTTCGGTGTTGACGGTGACCGGCTCGGACAGGTCCCCACCGGGCGGCGATACCGCCCCCAACACCGTCACCGATCCGATATTCCCGCCGAGAGTGTCGACGTAGCCGGCGCGCTCGTAGAACGCCGCAAGTTCGGAGGACAGGTTGGCCGGATAGCCCTCCTCGGCAGGCAGCTCCCCCAGCCGAGATCCGAACTCGCGCAATGCTTCTGCCCACCGAGAGGTGGAGTCGGCGATCACCACGACGTGATAGCCCATGTCGCGGTAGTACTCCGCGACGGTGACACCGGTGTAGATACAGGCCTCGCGGGCCATCATCGGCATGTTCGAGGTGTTGGCGATGATCACGGTGCGGTCCACCAGCCGTCCACCGGTGCGCGGATCGCTCAAGTCACGCATGTCGGCAACGATCTCGGCCATCTCGTTGCCGCGCTCACCACAGCCGACATAGACGATGACGTCGGCGTCGCACCACTTCGCGATCTGTTGCAGCAGAACCGTTTTGCCGGTGCCAAACCCGCCCGGCACCGCGGCGGTGCTGCCGCGGGCGATCGGGAACAGCAGGTCGACCACCCGCTGGCCGGTGGTCAGCGCGACGGCGTCGTCGCGTCGACGGCTGAGACGGTCGCGCCTGTCGCACCGGCCACCGCGTCGCGATGAGCACCGGCTGTCCGCCAACTGTGGCGATCACCTCATCGGCGGCGTAATCACCAGCGCCGGCGATCCAATCCAGCGTGCCCGACATCCCGGCGGGAACCTGCACACGGTGTGGCACCGATCCGGCGCCCGGCACCACGCCGAGCACGCTACCGGCCGTAAGTTCGGCGCTGACTGTCGCTCCTCGGCTCGAAATGCCATGTTGTACCGTCGATTTCACTGTCATGGCCGGGCGCCAACCAGGTCGGCGCGGTGTGCAGGGGCCGCAGCAGCCCGTCGAACACCCCGCCCAACAGCCCGGGTCCCAACCACGCCGACAGTGGGCGGCCCAGCGCGACGACGTCGGCGCCGGGCACCAGGCCGCCGGTGTACTCGTAGGCCTGTACCGTCATCCTGGTCACCGCGGATCGCGACCACCTCGGCGGGTATTCGCTGGCTTCCCAGCGTCACCAGCTCATGCATCGCCAGCGGCGCGGCGACATCGATTTCCACCAGCGGCCCCGACACCCGCACCACCCGCGCTGAATTGCCTATGACCACGGCTCATCCAGCTGGGCAGTGGTGTCGTCGAGCACCCACGCGGCAATGCCGGCCAGGCTCAGGTCGATGCTCCGCTGACCGGCCTCAGCCACCACTCCACCGGTGGGGTGCTCGCGCAGCTGCGCATCGGCGCCCAGCGTCGCCTGCGCGACGGCCCGCAGGGTGGCAGCCCAACGCGGGTAAGAGGGGTCGTCACGCAGCCGCAGAACGGCCTCGGTGCCACGACGACACCACCGCTGGTAAACGTCGCGCCGGGCCGCAAGCACCGCGCCGCGCAGCTCCCGCTGCAGTGCCGCCCGGCGCTGGGCGCTCACCGTTTTCGCCGCGTCCCACCCCGCGGCGCGGGCCGTTTCGGCCAGCTGTCCGGCCTCGTCTCGGGCCGCGGCGAGGACACGCTCGGCTTCCTGCTGCGCTTCGGCGATCTCGCGCTCGGCGTCAGCCCGGGCGCAATCGAGAAGGTGCCGTCGAACCGGCTGCAGCGCCGCCATCGCCTTCTCGGCGTTCAGCGCGCTCATGCCGGCATCACCGCGGTCAGCGGATCGGCCTCGCTGAGCCGGCCGCCCAATGCGTCAGCGGCCGCCGCGGTCAAGATGACCAGCGTTGTGCCGGACGGCAGGGCATCCCATGCCTGGCGAACCCCATCCGGGCCGTGGGCAGGCATCGTGGTCGCGCCCGCCATCGCATAACCGGCCACCAACGCCGGTTCACCGATCACGACGACGGCTCCCACGTCAGGCCCGCTGGATCAAGATGACCGCCACGACGAGCCCGTAGATCGCGATTCCCTCGGCCAACCCGACGATCACCATCGCCCGGCCGAACAACTCTGGCCGCTCACTCAGCGCGGCCAGTGCCGCCGCGCCGGTATACGCCACGGCGATCGCCGCGCCGATCGATGACCCCGCGACCGCGATCGCCGCGCCCAGTAACGCCGCCCAGTTGCTGCTGGCGCCGCCCGGTCCGGCCGCCGCGGCCGTTTCCGCCGCCGCCGGCCCGGCGGTCAACGCCTGCACCAGCACTACCAGCGCCGCCGCCACCACCACCGCATTGACCGCCCAGAACAGCCGGACCGCCAGCCGGCCCCGGCGACGCAAGAGCATCAAACTGATCGCGAATCCGGTGATCAACGCCGGTGAAGCGATAACCCAGGTCAACATGTCGCGGCCTCCGTTTCGATCACCGGGACTGTCCAGGGCCGGAACGGCCGACCCTCGCCGATGAATACACGTGAAAACAATTCATAGAATTCCAGCCGCAGCGCCTGCACGCCCGCCACCAACGCCTCGAGCGCGAATGCCACCGCGTTGCCCACAGCGAAAAGCACCACCGCCCCCACTGCGCCGATCCAGCTGTGCGCCCACAGTGCGGTCGTCCCGCGCCACACCACCCAGCCAAGCGCGGCGTGAGTCATGCCGAACGCTGCCAGACGGGCGAACGACACCAGGTTGGATCCAAGACGCACCAGCAAATCCAGTCCGCCGATCGCGGCCTGCAGCACTCCGGCCGCGCCGCCACCAGACTCTGCATACAGACCGATCAACGCCAGCAACAGACCGGCAGCGCACACCAGCAGCCCAACCGCCACCAGCACCCGGGGGCCGATCATGTAACCGCCCAGTACCGCACCGGCACCGGCGAACACCGTCGCCCCCGCGATCCCCGACGGCGCATACACAGCCAGCCGAAACCCGCCCTCACGCCAGCGGTTCACCGCCCCCACGGTGTATGCGACCCCGAGCAACACCGCCCCGACCGCCAACGCGACCAGCAGCAGCCGCATCGGATCATCCAGCGGGGCCAGCCACACCACCGGCACCAGCCCGGTTGGGCCGAAGCATTCCCCGTACAGGACCCCGAAGACGCTTGCCGCAATCCCGGCGGCACCGACGAAACTCCACATCGGCCGCAGCGACGGGAACCGGCGGATCCAGCCCAGCCTGATCATGACCGCGGCGGCGACAAGCAGCAGTCCGTGGCCGACGTCCCCGAACATCATCCCGAACATCACCACGTAGGCCAGCCCGGCCCACACGGTGGGGTCGATGTCGTGATACGGGACAGTGCCGTAGGTGCGCACCAGCGCCGAGAAGCTGCTGGTAAGCCCTGGCCTAGGGGTCAGCAGCGTCGGCGGATCGACCCCGGGCGGAGTGGGCAGCGGCACTGCTGCCGCCCCGGTCGCGTCCAGGCGAGCGCTCAGCGTGGGTAGCTGGTCGGCCGGGCACCAGCCCGGGACCGCTGCGACGTCACGGCGGCGAACCGCGCCCGCGGCGTACCGCTGCAGCTGTGCCTCACCGGCTAGCAGATCCGCACGCCCAGCCTGCTCCAGGTCGGCGACGTCCGGCGCGGCGGCCGACAACATCACCCCCGCGCCGCGCGCCGACTCAGGGTGCGCGCCCATTCGCTGCAGGGCCCCCGCCGCCTGCCCCGGTGCGCCGTTGCTCTCGGCGGGTTCGTCGAGCTCGACGCTGCCGGACCCGGCCACCGCGACCAGCGCATCGCGCAGCGTGTCCGCCCGCATGACCACCGCGATGCGTTGCATGCGAGCCGGGGTAAAACGCCGCGCGAAGGCACGCAGGCGTTCAGCCCGTTCAGGTGAGGACATCGTAAACATCCATCGGGCCCCCACCACGCGCCGCCAGCGCCAGGGCAGCGCGGCACCGCCAGGCATCGACGGCCAACACCGCGACCGCCCCGATCGTTCGTGCCCGGGTGAACTGGCTGCGGCCCATCATCGTCAACCCGTCGGCTTCCACCCGTGCCCACCAGCGCGCCTCCGCAGTCCACAAGCCGTCGGCCTCGGTGATGCCGTCGAACAACCAACCAAACCGCGTGGCAAGCGAATCGGTGAACGAGGCCAGGTCATTGGCCCCTGCGGCCGCGCCCAACACCCGGCGGGCACGCATCAGCACCGGCGCAGGCAACTCACGCTGTTCCACCAGCCGCCGGCGCGCCACCGCCAAAGCCAACCGTGCGTACGCCCAGTCGCGCGCCTCGGGAACCGCGTTGGCCACCCGCGCCGGCCAGCCGATCTGCATTGCCAGCCCGATGTCCGCCGGTGATTCCGATCCCGGGTCGCCCCACATCGTTTGGGCCAGGGTGTCCCGCAGCTGCGACAGCGAGGAGGTCTCGCTCAGCCGCGGCCATGCGATGGCCAGGGCACCCAGCGTGTGGGGTGGGGGGACCGGCGCGCCAGCCAACCGCCTTGCGTGGGCGGCAATGTTGCTGGCTTCGAAGCCAGCGGCCAGCGCACGGATGGCCAGCGCGCCCTGTGGCGGTTGCCAGCCGGCCAGCACCCGCAGATGCCACAACAGCGCGGCGCACACCGCATGATCGGTGTCGAGCACGGGCTGCCCCACGGCGATTTCCCGGCCGTATGCGGTAGCGGCCAGCGTGTGCTGCGCGTCGGTCAGCGAGTTCATTGCCGCGAGGGACCGGGCGCGCCCAGCACCCAGCCGCCGATTGAGCAGGGCGCTGGCGCGCACGTTGCCCGCCACCCACTGAGCGCTCACTGATTACTCTCCGCCGTCGCGGAGCGGACAAGAGCATCGAGCCAGTCCCGCGCCCGAGCAGCCACGGCATCGGCATCATGCGCTAAGTGGTCGCCGGCCCGCTGGCGCAGCCGGGCGATCTCCGCCTCAGTCTGGCGTCGCATGTCATCCTCGTCGGCGTCGGCCTCGCGCAGTGCGTCCGCTTCCGATCGGGCTCTGACCTTCTCGGCGTCGTCACGGGCTTTGGCGACGAGTTCGGCCGCCCGCCGGTGGGCGGCACGGCGGATCTCTTGCGCCCGATCGGTGGCGGCCTGGCGCGTCCGCGCTGCCTCCTCTTGCGCATCGTCCAGGAGTGCCAGCATCGCAGCGAGCTCGGCCGTCGCGTCGGCGCTGCGATCCGCCGGGATGCCGGGACGGCCCGCCGCACCCGGTGTGCCAGCGGGACGGAAGCGGTCCAGAACATTTTGCCACTGCGGCACCGCATTCCTCCTTACCGACCCACGCGCGCTGAAAAGCATTGCACAGGGGATGTTTTGGGCAACCCCCTAGGCAAGGTCGTCGGCTAACGTGCCGCCGCCCACTTGCAACACAAACATTCAGCGTCCAGGCTAGTAGAGGCTGGTCAAAAAGGCGCAGAGTCCAACGGCCCTACTGCGGATTAGTCTTGATTCTCTGAGGGGCTGCGCTTTGCGGACCGGCAAAGCCACCGTGCATCCGGCAGTTGCATCGGGCGAAGTCATCGTATCGTCATCCGCCGCTGATCCTGGCACCCCGACAAGCCACAGGTGGTTGATGCGCGGGGCGATTCACCCCAAACGTCCTGAATACTCGGGCCTTCCGTCCCTCCACAAGGCTGCGGTCAAATGCTCAGATGTTCGTATGGGATGAAACCCTCGAATCCGACAAACGGCCTGTCATTGTTACGGACGCCGGGCTAATGGAGGTAGGTCAAATGGACACGTCAGAACAACAGCAGCTCCGGACGCGAATGTTCGCCCGCGTGCTCGGCCCGTTCTTCGTCATTGTCGCCGCCACGACAGTGGCCCGCACATCGGATATGCGAAGACTGCTTTCGGACTTCGAGGCCAACGCCGCATGGCCTTGGGTGACAGGCGCCTTCCTGCTTTTGGCGTCCCTTGTCATCGTTGCGCTGCAACAGTACTGGCGCGGCGCAGCGGCGGTCACCGTGTCTGTGGTGGGCTGGGTCCTGGCCGTCCGCGCGCTGTTTCTCATGGCATTTCCGCATGCCTTCTTGGCGGCGGCCGACGCCGCGATCCGTGTGAGTGCCCTGTGGGTGAGCGTCGACATCTTCATCGGACTCGTCGGGCTGTATCTAACCTATGTCGGCTGGAGGCCGGCACCGAGTCCGGCAGTGCCGCAAACGGACACGTCAGCTCCGGATCTCTCGCGCGCTGCGTGATGTGCCCCGCGAATGATAGTTCACCCCCAACGCAGTCGACGCGTGAACTGCACACCATGACCACACCCGACGAGACCGCGAACATGACGGCTGCGACGCCATTCGAGCATATGGCGCCGCCCTCCGGCGCGGTGCGCACGTACGACTGGCAGCTTGACGGTAACTGGTTCCGCGACTTCGAGGGCACCACCCGCCGCGGCGGGCAGGCCCGAGTTCAGATCTACGGCCGACAACAGGCCGACGGCTCGACGCGACGTTGGATCGCCGTGCATACCCGCCACCTGGACGCACTGGACGCCGCAGCGACCCGCGAACTGGCGACGGCGCTGACCGATGCGGCCGACGAGATCGAGCGGTTCAGCTGAGCCGTTGGATTACAGCACATCTCGAAGGCTGCGCCGCGAGCGATTCGGCTGCCGCTCCATCGTGGCTCACAAGGCCACCGTCTGGGTGCCTGTGGAACTTTATGCCCGTGCAGCCGGTGACAAACGCCTCTGACTGGACGAACCTGTCCCCGGTACCGTCGGTTGTTAGCGGGTAAGCCGACAACAGCCAAGCCCGCTAATGCGCCAACGAGTAGGGGTCAAGCCATGTCATCGCGCAACGCATCTTTGGGAATCGTCGTCGGAATCGACGAATCACCGGCCGCAAAGCTTGCGGTGCAGTGGGCGGCACGCGACGCGGAGCTGCGCAAAATCCCACTAACGCTCGTGCACGCGATCTCGCCGGAGATTGCGACGTTTCCGAATGTGCGGTTACCCGCGGGCCTGGCGCGTTGGCAGCGGGATCGCGGGCGCCAGCTGGTCGACAACGCATTCAAGGTAGTTGCAGAGGCCTCGCAGCGTGGAGGTCCCGCTGAGGTCCACAGCGAAATCCTCTCTTCGGCAGCAGTTCCCACATTGGTCGACTTGTCCAAAGATGCTGAGTTGGTGGTCACGGGGTGTCGCGGAAGTGGGCGGTGGCCTGGCCGGCTTATGGGTTCAGTGAGTTCCGGACTGCTGCGTTATGCGCATTGTCCGGTCGCGATCGTCCACGACGACGACCCATCGACGTCGCATCCCAGTCAAGCGCCGGTTTTGGTCGGCATTGATGGCTCGTCGGCATCCGAGTTGGCGACCGCGATCGCATTCGATGAGGCTTCACGCCGGAATGTCGGGCTGGTCGCATTGCACGCATGGAGCGATGCCGATGTCTCGGAGTGGCCCGGAATCGATTGGTCTGCAACCGATTCGATGGCCCAAGAGGTATTGGCCGAGCGTTTAGCCGGCTGGCAGGAACGATATCCGGATGTGCAGGTGAGCCGCACCGTTGTGTGCGATAAGCCGGCACGCCAGCTCGTCCAACGGTCCGCAGAAGCCCAGCTCGTCGTGGTCGGCAGCCGGGGCCGTGGCGGATTTGCCGGAATGCTAGTGGGTTCGGTCAGCGAAACCGTTGCCCAGATGGCACGGGTGCCAGTAATCGTGGTGCGCGAGTCAGTGTGACCGGACCCCTTGAACTGGTCTAGCGTAAGAGTCGTTCATCGGTGGATGCAGGTGGTAGCGCAGTGGGTAGGGGTGGTTGCCCGGGATGGAGTAGAGCCCCCGCGAGGCCGCTGGTAACCCGCTTCCACATTGCCGAGCCCGAACTTCTGATGGGGGTCGAGGCCACCATGGTTCTCGGCTGAATTCAGCGGCTGCCGTTTAGCCGGCGGCCCCTTCCTTGGCGCGCTCGAGCTCGTCGAGGCCGAAGAAGGCGAGTTCGCCGGGGATCATCCACGCCAGCGCATGCAGCGTATGGGCAACCCATTTCTTGTCAGACACGATCGCGATTCGCTTGAAGGCCGAATGATGCTGGAAGAGAGCGCCGAAGCCGAGCTTTAGGTCTTCGACCAACCCGTCGGGCCCGAAGCCCTCGTAATCGGACGCGATGACCTCGACGATCCTGATCTCGCCGCTTTTCAGCAGCGGCTCCATGGCCGGCTTGAACTCGTGCAGGTCCTCACCACGTAGCCGGCCCGACACCCGGATGCCGGTCACTCCCTGCGGCATGTCTGGCAGTGTTTCGATCACCGGGTTCTCCCTCCTTGCCAATCACAGCCGTTGAATCTTCTTGCGATTCACTAGATCCAAAAGCCTGGCCGAACACGCCTGTATAAGCTGACGATGTCACTTATCCCCGCACAACAAGTACTGAGCATTCGGCGTGGTGGAAGAGCGGGTGTCCTGAAGGCCCGACGAGACGCGCTAGCTGATCGGCCTCGTCACCACCGATAACCGCGAGCTGAACTCGCTCGTCGTTGGCGCTCAGGAAGCTGGCGATAGCGTGCTTGGTAGTGATCGGGTAGACGCGCACCTCGGGATGACGCTGCCGCCAATGCTGGACCCGGCGTTCGAACCCGCCGTCCGCACGCTCAGTGAGTTCCTCCGGTCGGCCCCCGAGGACGAGCATGGGCGCCCTGCGCAACTTCGCCTCCCACGCAGCATATTTGACAACGGCATCGTTGTCGGGCGCGTCGATCATACGGACCACGATCCAATTGATGTCGGGTGGTGGCTGTTCGGATTCTGTACGTATGACCGCGACCGGAGAATGTGCCTTATCGGCGAGCTCGGTCGCCGTCGAGCCCAAGATCGAACGGGCGTAGCGCCCGATCCCGACGGAGCCGACGCAGACCATCTCGGCATCGCGCGATGCCTCCACGAGTATCGGTCCGGCCGGACCACGTGGGATCTCGGTTTCGATCTTGACGGGCTTTTGGCTGGCCTCAACCGCGAATTGTGCTTCGCGAAGCGATGTCTCGGCATGGGCGAGGTCGCGGTCGTAGTCGTCCGGGGATAGATGTGTCTGCTTGATAACCGAGACGAGGCGCAGCGGCACAGCGCGGCCGATGGCCTCATCGACACCCCAAAGCGCGGCCGCGATCGCCGCCTGTGAACCGTCGATACCCACGATGATCGGTTTCATCGTCCACACTCCTCTTTAAACCCTGCCCGAACCAACGGTTGCGCTGTCTGCGTTTTGACGATGCGCGGTCGGCCCCGGTCCCGGCTGGGCGAGCCGGTAGACATCGATCAACCGTGCGAGATCGCTTGGTGTGACGATGCCGACCACCCGGCCCCCATCGATGACCAGGGCACGGCTACCGTGACCGGCTGCTGCCAACCGCTCGATCAGCGCACTAAGCGGCTCGAGTGGGGCCGCGGTCGGCACGCTGTCCAGCGGAACGGCAATCTCACGCACGCTAGTCGTGGTGCGCCGGTTGGGCGCAAGTTGGCGCAGCTGCTGCAGCGTGACCAATCCCATGGTCGAACCGTCCCGGTCGGCGACCGGGTATGCCGAATGACGATCGCCGAGCACATAACGCTGGATGAAATCCTCCACGGTAAGCCAGCCAGGAGCGGCATGCGGGTTAGCGGTCATAGCGTCGGCAACACGCAGCCCGGCAAGAGCCTGCCGGGTGGTGACCTGCATTTCTTCCTCGCGAGCGGCAGTGAAGAGAAACCAGCCGATGAACGCCAACCAGACGCCACCGACAAGGCCGCCCGCCAGAAACTCGGCCAATCCCAACGTGATCAGGATGATGGCGACCACTCGTCCGGCATGCGCCGCGCCGACTGCGGCGCGCACGCTGTCGCCGTAACGGTGCCATAGATACGCGCGCACCACCCGGCCACCGTCCAACGGGGCGCCGGGCAGCAGGTTGAACAGGCCCAGCAGCAGGTTGATGGCAGCCAACCACCAAGCAACACTGACTGCGATGGCTGCGGCGTGCACGGCCTCAAAACCGATTGCCAGCCCGGCGAACGCCGCAGACAGCACAAGGCTGGTGGCCGGACCCGCGAATGCGATCCGGAAGGCCGCCTTCGGTGTCTTCGCCTCGCCCTGAAGAGTCGTCACACCGCCGAAAAGCCATAACGTCACGTCTCCGACGCTGACCCCCATGCGACGGGCGACGACCGCATGTGCGAGTTCGTGTGCCACCAGCGATGCCAGCAGCACCAGCGCGCCACACGCTCCGGCCAGCCAATACGCTAGGTGCGAATAGCCTTTGACGGTGCCGGGCAGGGTACTCGCCAGGCTCCACGTGAACAACCACAGGATCACTATTACGCTCCAGTGGACCTTTACCGGGAACCCGGCAATTCGCCCTAACGGAATGGCCTCACGCACGTTAGAACCTCCGAAAATTAGTGTTGGACAACATCTTTAACAGATATCAAAACGGGCGGCGGTTGCGTCGAGGCCAACCGCTCGACCCGATGTTTGAGTTCGACCAAAAATCTGCGCGTCGTCAACGCGACCAACGGCCTGGCCATCTCCATGGCAAGCACTTCGCCAGGGTGGCGCAAGCCGATCCGCACTCGCACAAGGAGTCGGACACGGTCCTCCCAATGCGGCAGAAGATAGATCGACCACACCGCGTCCGACAGCGGTCTTGGTTGCATGGCCCTGAGCACGATGTACTTTTCGGGTTCGATCTCGGCGACGCACATCCTCAGCCCGTCCTTGAGCCCCATCCAGCCCTTAGGAGTCAGGCGCACAACATCCCCGAGCTCAAGATGTTGAGATTCCGGACGAATACGCTCGGCGTCCCTCCGGTCCTGACCCATCTGCGCTAGCAAGGCCCAGACCGTTGATTGCGGCGAGTCGATGTAGACCGCCTCGGTCGCCTGAACAACGGGATCACCGATCAGTGCGTCGCCAGGCAAATGGAGCACGGACTCTTCCTTGGTTGCGCCCCAATTGCGGTAGTACTGTCGCGCGGCATAGAGCACCGCAACGAGCGCCAACGTCCGCCCGATCGTTGCTGTTACGTTTGCCATATCGCCAGTCTGCGTCTGCGCTGGACGGCGTACCAGGGCCAATAGTCCTCGGCGCCTACGCCAATATGCTCTGCGCGTTATGCCGGCAGATATCGCCAGTTGGCACGACATGGCGGACAGATCGCTGGCGGGCGCCCACTCGGTTCACCGCATCGTTCAGTGCAGTGTCGCGGCATGGACCAGCGTCTCGTCGAGTAGACCGTTGGGCTGGGTGGACCTTGAGGCGTTCGACTCGCGGGTCAGGAAGCCGGTGAGTTCTCCGATCGCGCTCATCAACGGGGCAGGGAATATGACGGTGGTGTTTTTCTCCACCCCGAGTTCCGCCAGGGTCTGCAGGTTTCGCAGCTGCAAGGCCAGCGGGTGCCGCATCATGGTGTCGGATGCATCGCCGAGCGCCGCGGCTGCGCGCGCTTCACCTTCTGCGGCAATGATTTTGGCTCGCTTCTCCCGCTCCGCTTCGGCCTCGCGGGCCATCGCACGCTTCATGCTGTCCGGAAGCTGGATGTCCTTGAGCTCGACCAACGTAACCTCCACGCCCCATTCAACGGTGGTGGTGTCGAGGATCTGGCGGATGCTGCCGTTGATCTTCTCTGTCTGGGCGAGCACTTCGTCGAGAGAATGTTGCCCGACGACGTTGCGCAGGGTGGTCTGTGCGATTTGATCGATGGCGGCGTGGACGTTTTCGATGACGACGACGGATTTGCGGGCATCGACGACACGGAAGTAGGCAACCGCGGCGATGTCCACGCTGACGTTGTCGCGGGTGATGATCCCCTGCGACTGGATCGGCATGGTCACGATGCGCATCGAAACCCGCCACAGGCGGTCGATGACCGGGATGATCAATCGCAGCCCGGGTTCGCGAACCCCGACGACCCGGCCAAGCCGAAAGTGCACACCGCGCTGATACTGCTGCACCACCCTGATTGAGGCAGCCGCCAACAATACCACCACGACAAACCCGGAAACCAAGAGAATTATCGCATTTTGGCTCACGAGGACCGCCTCAATCCATTTCACCGGGAGCGTTGCAGTGACAACGCGCATGCCATCAACGTTAGGGCTGGCATAATGATCAGTCAGCGGCCAAAAGTCCCGGCCCACATCGCCGAAGGGCCCTTCCTCCTGGCGCACCCGTCCAGCGAGCGATTCATGGGCTGCTGCGCGGCCACTATGACAAGGCAAGACCTTCCCGTACACGTGACATAGAGGTTGACGGAGACCCCAAACCATCGGGACTTCCGCCCCTATCGCCGGCAGCGTCTAAACGATCGGATGACCCCTATGGGACTTGAAAATCTCAATGATGGCCGTGGGGTGGTCATCCCCGCCAATGAGAGACGCTAGGCAGAGGTGCAGCCATGAGCCCTTCACAACCGACCCAGGCCACGACGCGCATGTTCGCCCGCGTGATCGGTCCCTTTCTCGTTATCGTCACCGCTACGGCCCTGGCACGCGGATCGGACATGCGAACGCTACTGACCGAGTTCCGGGCGAATTCCGTATGGCCCTGGGTGATTGGCGCGTTCGTCTTGCTGAGCGGATTGGTCGTCGTCGCTCTTCACCAGTATTGGCAAGGCGGTGCCCCAATCATAGTGTCACTTCTGGGATGGCTGACAGCGCTGAAAGGGCTCTTTCTGATGGCCTTCCCTAAAACCTACCTGTCGTTTGCCAGCACCGCGCTAGACGCGGTCACCTGGTGGCGGCCAAGCTTCATCGTTATGGCAATGGTCGGGCTCTATCTCACCTTTATTGGGTGGGTTCCCGCGCCGAGCCGGGCGACGGCACAACCGGCAAGCTCAACGCCCGATGCCCCCCCTGCCGCGTGATTGAACCAAGAACACCTCAAAAAAGCTTATCGATAAGCCCTTTTCAGCCGCGAGCCGCGCCTACAGCAGATTCGAGTTCGCTCAGACACTGCTCGGTCAGCGGTAGCATGGCGTCGATATCGGGCACCACCTCGCGGCCGGCGGCGTAGCCGAAGCCGATGTGGTCGGCGTACGAGCACGTTGTGACGTTGAGCGCCAACCCATCATAGACCGTCGAAACCGGGTACATCTCTTCGATATGCGCACCGTTCCAATACATTTCGTTCTTGGGGCCGGGAACATGCGAAATTGGTATGTTGAAACCGGTACGTATTTTCGGCGTGAACGGAAGCAGCGGGGAAACGACGGTCGCGGCGATGCTTCCCGCACGCGTCAGCAACGATCCCGTCGATCCGCGTTTGGCCACCCAGTGTTTTCCTTCCGCCATCGACCGGTGGATCACATCCAGCCGCGCAACCGGGTCGTCCACATTCGTACCCAGCGGGCACAGCCAGAGACCGAACATGTTGCCATGCTGGTCACTTGACGGATCGCGCTCCCGATCACGCACCGTGATCGGGCAGACAGCCACCAGTGATTGCTTAGGCAGTTCGCCACGGTCACGCAGCCAATGGCGCATAACGCCGGCCACTATCGCGGTTATCACATCGTTGGCGGTGACATCGGCCGCCCGTTGCACGGCCTGGATGCGCTTCTTCGCCCAGCTGCCCGCGCAGACTGCCCGCTCGGGCCCGAGACGACCGTTGAACCGGGTGTACGGCGCTCCGAAAGGCAACACGGTCGTGTGCCCCACCAAGCTGTCGACCACAGTGGATAGCTCGCCCGCGACGACCCGCTCGATCAGCCCAAGGCTCGATACTGTCGTGCCAACCAGCGTCCGTAGCGGTGCGACCAAACGAGACACCACCCCGGTCGATGTCGGCGGCGGCGCGCATTCACGACGGCAGTCGGCATAAAAAGGTGGCATCGACCGCCGCTTCGGATCGGTGCTCAGCGCGTCGGTGATCATCCCGAAACCGGCCACACCGTCGATGACGGTGTGATGCACCTTGATATAGAAGGCGAATCTGTCGTCCTCGAGGCCGTCGATCAGATAACACATCCACATCGGGCGGGACCGGTCGAGGCACTCTGCATCCAGCTCTCCGATCAGCCGCCAGAACCCGTCACGGCCCCCAGACACCTTGCGGCGCTGGCAATGTTGGCTCATGTCAACGGTGTCCTTATCACGCCAGACCCACATGCCGCCGGTGTCTACACCACGATGCGGATATCTGCCAAGCCTGGGATCTATCGATTCGTTTCCGGCGAGCGCCTCTCGGTACACCTCGTCGACGTAATCCGGTTTGGCGTCCGCGGGCGGTGACAGGACCAGCACTGCGCCGACATGCATCGGGCTGGACAGCAACTCCGCGGTCATCATCGCGGCGTCCAGCGGATCCAGCGGATTCATCTTGTCGCCGGCACCTAAGCAGGGCGGTCGCGCCGCATTGCTGATGCGTCCAGGAGCCCGGACTGCTGCAGTGCATCCCAGACGAACCGCTGTACCGCCTGCGAGCGGAAGAATCCGGTGTGACCGCCGGGGTACCAGACGATTTCCGGTTTACCCCAGTGCTCCCACAGGCGGATCGCCTGCTCGCGCGGACGCACGAGCTGGTCAGCGACGCCGGCGTAGATGAAAAGACCCGACATAGGCACCAGCGGAGCAAGCGAGAGCGGCGACACCATCCGCCCGATGGGTTCAGCCAATTCCATGGTGTGACGGCGGGGGTCATCGTGACTGAGGCCGGAGTGGCGCCCTAGCACCTCGACGAGGTCAGCCACCGGAACACCGAGGATCGCACAGGTGAGGCCTTTCTCGAGACTGGCCACCAGCGACGCGATGTAGCCGCCGAGCGAAAGACTGTTCAACCCGATCAGTGACTCGGGCTCCTGCAACCGGATCCAGGACAACAGCCGCCGGATATCCCACACCGCCTGAGCCGTCGCGTGCACGTCGTCGAGCACGTCCTGACCCGGAAACACAGCTCCCTTCGGCAGACCGCGTGCCCGCGGTCCGTGCATTGGCAGGACGAGCATGACGACATTCAGACCAAGCTCGTCGTGTAATTTCCAGGCGCGAAATAGAGCGAGATCCAGTGGAGCGCGACCCATCTCGGTTCCGTGGATACGTAACCAACCAGGGTCGCGGTTCAGGGTGGCGCAGCAACAGTGCATACTCGCGGTTGTTCGCGGTGTACCGCTGCCACCGTTGCACGCCCGGTTCTCCCGGATGCGGCGTGTACCCACTGTCGAAAAAGATACGATGAAAGGAGCGTCGGTGCCCCTTGACCTTTCGTACCGAAACATCGGAAAGCGCTGGCGGTCTGGCGAAAAACCCTTTGGGCTTCTCTAGCCAACCTTTGTCTCCGTAGAACTTCCAGCCCCGCGACCACCTCGCGAGTGATGCGGTCAAACACATCCCCCCGGCTGACCGGGCGCCGCGCCTTCAGGCCCATCAGGACGACCTCGTCACGAAAAGCCTGCGCTGCCAGGGCGATAGTGGGCCGTGCGATCGGAAGTTCATCCGGCACTTGGCCCAAATAATTGCGCCATGACCGGGCAATGTGTACCGGCCGGTATGCGTGAACGGTGTGACAACACTGCCGACACCACCGACACCGGGTAGTATTGGGGATAGTGGTTCTTGGCGTGTCTGCGCTGGTCAGAGCGGTGACCGCGGCATCGTTCGATGTTTGTGAAGACAATAGAATTGGCCGCGGTCGCCGCGGTTCACAGCGTAGACCCTGATCGGTGGTGGACCGAGTACTCGGCGATGATCGACCGGATCGCGCCGCGCTTTGCCCGCTACAAACCCTTGCGGCATGCTGGCGAGCTGATCCTGGGGATGGTCTCGGGTCTGGAACGCAAGAATTGCTGGACCATCGCCGAACACCGTGGCGGCGCCACTCCAGATGGTCTGCAGCATCTGCTGGGACGGGCCAGCTGGGATGCCCACGCGGTGCGCGACGACCTGCGCGACTACGTCGTCGACGCGTTTGGCGACCCGGAGCGATCCTGGTGGTCGACGAGACCGGCGACGTGAAGAAGGGCACCCACAGTGTGGGAGTCCAGCGTCAGTACTCGGGCACCGCGGGCCGCGTCGAGAACTCCCAAGTCGCGGTCTATTTGACCTATGCCGCCCCACGTGGGCATGCCCTGATCGACCGCGCCCTGTACCTGCCCAAGTCGTGGACCGAGGATTCCGATCGCTGCAATCAAGCGGGAATCCCGCAGCAGGACAGGGGCTTTGCCACCAAGCCGGGGCTTGCCACGCGTTGATCGACCGCGCGGTCGAGGCGAACGTACCGGCCGCGTGGGTGGCCGGCGATGAAGTCTACGGCGCCGACCCGCCGTTACGCGCAGCCGTTCGCGATCATGGGTTGGGCTACGTGCTGGCCGTCTCGGCCAACCGTCGCGTGCCCACCCACGCCGGCCCGATCCGCGTCGACGTGCTGCCCGCCCTGATTCCGCCGCGTGCCTGGCAGCGCCACTCCGCTGGTGCCGGAGCGCACCGCCCACGGCTCTACTCGTGGGCGTGGTTTCCGCTGCTGGCCGAAGGCGACGCCGACACCGGTGTGCATCATTTGCTTATCCACCGCAACGACGTCACCGGCGAGCACGCCTACCTGCGCTGCTACTCACCGCGGCCGGTGCCGCTGCGTGCCCTGGTCGCCGTCGCCGGCCAACGGTGGCGCATCGAGGAATCGTTCCAAGCCGCCAAAGGTCTGGTCTCGCTCGATCAGCACCAGGTCCGGCGCTGGCGATCCTGGTATCTATGGACCACTTTGGCCATGCTCTCTCATGCCTTCCTGGCCGTGGCCACTGCGCTCGAACGTGACGCCACACCCGGTCCCGTTAGCCTGATCGCGTTGACGGTCAACGAGTTTCGCCGACTCTTCGATGCGCTCTTGCTCGCCACCAACCACACAATAGCCACGCTCCTGGCCTGGTCACGATGGCGACGACGACACCAATACCGCGCCCGACAATCCCACTACCGACGCCGTGAAAACCAATGATCCCGATCTACGGCTGCAGTAGTAGGCCAACGTGAAAAGCCCCCGGGCGTTGACCGGCGTCGTCGTCGGTGGTGGGTACTGACATGGCGGCCAAGCTAACAGCACCTGAGACGACGTGTTAGGGACTTATGTCCCGGCGAAAGTCACCGCGACACGAATGTCCCTGATTGGGGATGATCGCACAGGTACCCGACGCACCGATTCGGGACGAACGATGATGCGGGGAAGGACTTTTGGCACTCGTGCTGGTGGCAGGGAAGCCATAGCGTTTGGTTTGGCATAGGTTGCCGTTCGCTGCGGCTAGCAGCGTCATACCACAAAATTTGAGGAGATTGACAATGACACAGACACCGGAAAAGACCGAGTCACGCTGGGCCGAACTGTCTGACGATGTGCTCGAATCGGTCGAGGCAAGCCGTAAACAGGCCATCGACGCCATCCGCAAGTTCGTCGATCAGGTGAGCGGTGAGGTCCCCGATGAGTCGCGGCGCAAGAACATCATCGACGCAGCCCTGGACTTAACCGAGGAGTTAGTCACCGGGCGGATCGAGTTCTTCCGCAGTGTGGTGCGAAGCGCCGGCCAGGCGGTAGGCGGCAAACAGTCCTAACGGCTCCATGATCCAAGGCCGATGGCCGCACGGTTGCCTTCAGGCATCGTCCGGTCATCGGTCGTTTGTCATTCGACGTCCGGCTCTTCACATCGTTCATGAAGCAGCGCTGGAACCCGCGACCTTTTTGCGGAGACGCGCCGCGAACGCCGCAGCCCGACCGAGGTCGCGGTCATCAGGCCGTCCCTTGTTGATCCCGCCGATGAACCCGAATGGCCCAACCGTGTCGAACCCGCGGCAAGAAAAAGAACCGGTCACGTCAAAGCTCTTCAATTCGAGTTGTTTCCGTACCGGCTTGTTGTAGTCCATCAGCGGAATCGTCCGCGCGCCGCTGGTGAAGAAAGTGAACGCTCGGAATCAAGCACCTCAGCCATCCGATCGGCTACGCGGCGGGTATTGCAGTGCGACTTCGAAACACAGACGATGAGCGACTTCATGTCTCAACTTTCCTTTGAGAGCCCCGACGGTCCATGATGCATGGACATCTCGCCGTCCGGTGAGGGCGTAAAGGCACGAAGGCTCGGGGCGATGGTCACTTTTGGTCGGGTCAGTCGAACGCACGGATCACTTGGCGTGCCACATACTCGATCCGCCGGCGTGTCTCGTAATCGAGGGGCAGGTCATCGGGAGCCGGGATCTCCCCCGTCGTCGTGACCACCCCGGGTTCCTCCTGCTTCCAGTGGGCGTTGACCTTATCGCCCAATGCACGCGCGGGCGGGTTGTCGGAAAGCACCCGGCCGTGAAACCGCTCGATGCCGTCGACGCGTGCAGCGACCGCCAGCGCACCGAGCAGCAGTGTCCCGATCCCGCGGCCCTGGTAGGCATCCGCCACGGTGAGCGCAACCTCTGCGGAGGCGGGGTCGTCTTCATCCCGGATGAAGCGTGCGTCGGCGACGACTGGCCCGTCCACGCCGTCGGTAACCACCCAGACGAAGTGGTCGATGTAATCGACCTCGAACAGGTACGCCAACCGTGCTTCGGTCGGAGCACTACCCTGGTACCGCCGGTGCAGCGTCTCTCGCGAGAAGGCTCCGTTGCTCTTGGAACGCTCGGCATCGCCGGGCAGGACTGGGCGCAGCAATAGCCCGGCAACGTCTTTGGCCGATACCGGGATCGGGGTGATGTATGCGGCCAACCGCTGCCGCGCGGTACGGACCATCCGATCGGCGACCACCGGCATGGCTAGCATGCGCTCGAAAGCGACGTCGTATCCGATATAGCCGCATACGTCATCTTTGGCAATCACCGTTGCCGTTCTGGGTGCGTTTCGCAGCAAAGCGATTTCACCGACAACCGTCCCCGGCGACAGCTCGGTCACCGCGATCTGCCCATCCGAGCCGACGTGCCTGATCTTGACTCGGCCCGATGCGATGATCGCAAACGAGACCGCTCGCTCACCCTGCCGCATCAGGACCTCGCTGGCGGCCGCATGCAGGGGCTCCAGGTGGGCAGCCAGTGCCGCAACATCCTCAACGGGGATATCGGCGAACACATCCAGCGCCGCCAACTCCTCGATGCTGACGGCGCTCACAACAGGCTTGGCAACCCGGCGCGAGTGCCTCATCTGCACCGCTCCGCTGCCAACCACCGAGGGTGATCCGTTGATACAGTTGTCATCTCGGTAATTCCCGTATCGCAGTGCCCCAGAAACCGGGTACCCGGCAACGCGCCGTCACCCGATGTACGGTACTCGACCGACGGGGCGATCGCCTGAGCAGTCGGAGGGTAAACGCAGTGACAAAGGACTCTTTCGGGCTGGGATTTCGGCAGACCGACCGTCTAGAAACGCCCGTTTAAGAGAACGGTTGCCGAGCATACGGATGACTTTGGCCTCTATTCCCGACCTGGAGGACGTAGCAAGATCGAAGGCGTGATTAGATAACCGCCCCGCCGTTATTCGGTTCAGCACCAATGGATTAGCAACATGAAAACGCCACTAGCCTCACTGGAGAGGCCGGACTTCACCAAAATCGAGAACCGCGCGCCATCGGTGGCACGGATGTTCCTCGACCGCGTCGCCACTACCCCGTATACGGAAGCTTTTCGTTATCCACAGGACCACAGCTGGGAGAGCGTGACCTGGCAGCAGGTCGGTGAGCGGGTGCACCACATCGCCGCCGGGCTGATCTCACTGGGAATCGCCCCGGAGGATCGGGTCGCGCTCGCATCGTCGACGCGCTATGAGTGGGTTCTCGCCGATTTCGCGGTGATGTGCGCCGGCGCCGCAACCACCACCGTGTATCCGACGACCATGGCCGGCGATGTCGCGTATATCGTGGCCAATTCCGGAAGCCGGGTGGTGATCGCCGAGGATCAGACCCAGGTCGACAAGTTGCTGGAGCACCGTGCGGAGCTGCCCGATGTGAGCAAGGTGGTCATCATCGACGGCAAGGGCGACGGCGACTGGGTGATCACCCTTTACGAGCTGGAGCAGTTAGGTAAGCAACTGCTCGCCGACTCGCCGCAACGCCATCGAGGAACGGGTCGCTACCGTCGGCCCGGACCAGCTCGCCAGCCTCATCTACACTTCCGGCACCACCGGGCGGCCGAAGGGCGTGCGACTGACCCACGGAGCATGGACGTACACCGCCGCGGCCATTGACGCGCTCAACATCCTCGGCCCCGACGACCTGAACTTCCTGTGGCTGCCATTGGCACACGCATTTGGCAAAGTGATGCTGGCGCTGCCGCTGCAGATCGGCTTCCCCACCGCGATCGACGGCCGCGTCGAGAGGATTGTCGACAACCTCGCGGCCCTGCGGCCCACCATCATGGGTGCAGCACCGCGCATCTTCGAGAAGGCCCATGCCCGCATCGAAGGGATGGTCGCCGAGCAGGGCAGGCTCAGGAAAACGATGTTCGACTTGGCAATCGGGATCGGCATGCGGGTGTCGAAAGCCCGGCAAGCCGGGAAGAAGCCTTCTTTGGCGTCATCGCTGGCCTACAAAGTGGCCGACCGGCTGGTGTTCTCCACTATCCGCGAGCACTTCGGTGGTCGGTTGCGGTTCTTCGTCTCCGCGGCCGCCGCCCTGGACCGTGACGTCGCGCAATGGTTCGACGCCGTCGGCATCGTCGTGCTTGAGGGCTACGGGCTGACCGAAACCGCGGCGGCATCATTTATCAACCGCCCCAACGCATACAGATTCGGAACGGTTGGCTGGCCGTTCCCAGCCACCGAGGCCAAGATCGCCGACGACGGCGAGATCTTGCTCCGAGGACCTGGTTTGATGACCGCCTACCACGATCTGCCGGACGCCACCGCCGAGGCACTCGACGAGGACGGTTGGTTCCACACCGGCGACGTCGGGGAGATCGACGCCGACGGGTACCTGCGGATCACCGACCGCAAGAAGGACATGTTCAAAACCTCGCAGGGCAAGTACGTGGCGCCGTCGGCGATCGATGCGAAATTCAAGGGCCTCTGTCCTTATGTGAGCGAGGTTCTCGTCTGCGGGGAGGCTAAGCCCTACTGCGTGGCGTTGGTCAGCCTCGACACCGAAGCGATCACCGACTGGGCTGGCGAGCACGGTCTGGCGGGCAATTCCTTCGCCGAGATAGCCCGCGACGAGAAGACACAGGAGCTGATCGCCGGCTACATCGACGAGCTGAACTTGGAACTGAATCGCTGGGAGCAGATCAAGAGATTCACGATCATCGACCGCGAACTCTCCGTCGAAGCCGGCGACCTGACACCCAGCATGAAACTTCGCCGCAAGTTCGTCATCGAGAAATTCGCAGACCGCCTCTCGGCTCTCTACGAACGATGAGGACTAGCGGTGCAGACCTGACAACGATCGATGCCCAAGCTGAAAGCTCCGCGGCGGAAAGGCTTGTACCCCAATGCAAGTCCAGCTTTGGTGAACAGCACGCATTTTGAAACCTGCTCGGCACAACGCTTTCAAAAAGTTTCGTGCACGATTTTCCGACCCCCTGGCGCACCTACCACGACCGCCCCGTACGGCCTGCCGTACGACCTTGGAAGACCGATACGAGAGGGCGCGGATAACACTCGCCATGAAGCCCCGACACTTTCCTGCGCTCTTCACCGACCTTTATGAGGTCACGATGGCGCAGGCCTACATGGCTGAACACATGTCGGGAACGGCCGTGTTCGAGACCTTGTTCCGCAGACTCCCCCACGGCCGGTCGTATGTGATGGCTGCCGGCCTATCCGATGTGCTCGACTTTCTCGAAGCGTTTCAATTCCAGCAGGAGGAGATCGACTACTTGCGAGGATTGCGGCTGTTTACCGCGGAATTCCTGCAGTTGCTCTCCGCAGTTCGCTTCACAGGAGACGTGTGGGCGGTGCCAGAAGGGACTGTGGTCTTTCCGAACGAGCCGATCGTGCAGGTGATCGCGCCAATTCTGGAAGCCCAACTCGCCGAGACTTTCGTGGTGAACCAGATTCACCTGCAGAGCCTGATCGCGAGCAAGGCTGCCCGTGTGGTCGAATCCGCGCGCGGACGAATGGTGGTGGATTTCGGAGCGCGGCGCGCACACGGCACCGACGCCGCGCTCAAAGGTCGCGCGGGCCAGCTATCTCGCCGGCGTGGCAGGCACATCGAACCTGTTTGCGGCCCGCGAGTGCGGAATCCCCGCGTTCGGCACGATGGCTCACAGCTTCATTCAAGCCTTCGACAACGAGCTCGACGCGTTTGCCGCGTTCACCCGGCTGTACCCGGGCACAACCTTGCTCGTCGATACGTATGACACCCTGCGCGGTGTCGATCACGTCATCGAACTCGCCAAACGTCGGGAACGCCTCGACGTGGCAGCAATCCGGCTCGATTCCGGGGACCTCGGTGCGCTGTCGAAGGCCGCGCGCGCAAAACTCGACGCGGCGGGTTTAAACCAAGTCGAAATCATCGCTTCGTCCGGTCTCGACGAGTACCGAATCGCGGCGCTGATGAATGATGACTGCCCCATCGACGCGTTCGCCGTGGGCACCAAACTCGCTGTCGCCCAGGATGCGCCCGCCCTCGACATGGCGTACAAGCTCGTGGCGTACGACGGCGCCGGGCGGACCAAATTCTCTAGCGGCAAGGTGATCTATCCGGGACGCAAGCAGGTAGTGCGCCGACTCCATAACGGGGTCTTCGCCGGGGACACGATCGGCAAGCCCGACGAACACCTCGACGGTGAACCGCTGCTGGTTCCTGTCATGAAAAACGGCCGACGGCTTCCGCAGCACGATCCCGGCTTGCAGGCATCGCGAAAATGGGCGCGCCAGCAAATCGATCGGCTTCCACCTCAGCTGCGTTCGCTGGAAGCTAGCGGCTGGTCCTATCCTGTGGACGTCAGCGCAGGGATCGCAGGCGAGCTTGAAAGGCTACGGCGCAGCCAGCAATCGATGGGTTGACCGCGCAACCGCGATCACGGCTGGACCGAGCAGACGGTGACCGTGCCGGACCAATAGTCGCCGACGTAGAGGCGGTGGCCATCGGGGCTTACCGCCAACGCTTCGGGATGGCCACCGACCTCGATGGTATCGGTCACGCACTGGGTAATGGTGTCGATGACCGACACAGTTCCGTCACCGAAGTTGCTGACATAGGCGCGCTTGCCGTCGGGACTGATCCGTACGCACCGCGGCAGATCGCCGACCGCGATCGGGGCCACTTCGTTGGTAACCGTGTCGATGACCGACAGTGAGCAACGATTGGTCACATACGCCTGCAATCCGTCCGGACTCAGACCCACCCCAAGTGGACTGTCGCCCAAGGCAATCGGCGTGACGAGGTAAGAGTCAAGCTCGACTGCCGACACCAATTTGCGGTCATAGTGCGTCGCGTACATCATCGATCCATCCGGGCTGACGGCGATCGTGTCGGGCGAGGCACCCAGATCGATGGTGTGGATCGCTGCATTGGTCGTCGTATCGATCACGGTGACCAAACCAGCATCGCGTTGATAGTAGGCGCTCTGCCGGGACAACCCAGCGTATACGCGGTTGCCCTCCGGGTCGGCCGCAAGATCGGTAATGACATAGCCATCGAGCCCGGCGATAGCGACGACCGTGTCGCCACCCGCGTCGATCACCGCGATGAGGCCACCACGACGGCTGCCATCTATTGCATTACCTGCCGCGTAAATCAACGCTCCGTCGACTGTGTCAACCCGCTGCACACAGCACGCGCCCGGGATGACATCGACGCGGTCGTCGGCGATGTCGATCACCGAAACCGAGTCGCCGTAATTAGTGGCATACAGGCGGGCACCGTCGGCATCAATTGTCAGGTCCCGTGGATGTCCGCTGACCGGGATAGTGCGCGACACATCATGAAGGCTGTCGATGACCGCGATCGAGTCGCGCAAGGCCACATAGGCGACGGAGCCGTTTGGACTGGTGACGATGTCGCTCACCTGGTCGCCAAGCGGTATCTTCGCGGTCACCATCTTTGGCGGCTCAGACTCATCCGTCTCAGCACTTTCGCCGTTATCGATGCCATACGTCCAACCAGTCAATGGCGGCGACGCCGTGCGAGATCTTGTATAGCGGTGATGAGATCCCTCGGTTCGCCACTTCACGTTCCTCATCGTTCGTGCACTGGCGACGACGGGCGTAGGGAACAAAGTCATCTAGGTGACGGCGTTGGTCACCGGAAGCCAGCCGTGTCACTACGCGGCCGCGTCCACAGCCAGCTACCAAACCAAGCCCCCGCAGGTACTCCTGACCGGGACCTAAGACCCGCATCTGGGGGCTAACGACTCTCGCGGAGGCGCGTTCGACCTCAATACGGTTGGCCAACATCCAGACGAAACAGCGGAGAGGGATGGCATGCGATCAGAGCGCCTCAGGCGGTTGGTAAAAGCAGAAGGCCCTTTTGCCTCGGTGTATTTCGACGATTCACACGACACCGCAGATGCGGTCGAGCAACTCGAAGTGAGATGGCGCGATATCCGCAAGCATCTCGTGGGCCTCGGCGCAAGCGCGGAAGCCATCGGCACGCTTGAGGAAGCCGTGCTCGACCATCGACCCGCCGTGGGTCGGCGCGGCCGCGCGGTGATCGCGACCAGCGATCAGGTGCTGGTCAACGAGCAACTGATCAGCCCACCACCGGCCACAGTGGTCCGCCTATCGGATTATCCGTACATCGTGCCGTTGCTCGACCGGGAGATGCAGCGACCGACCTATGTGTTTGCCGCGGTTGATCACACCGGCGCCGAGGTCACGCCGCACCGGGGGGGACCATCAGTTCCACCACGGTCGAAGGCGCTGGTTACCCGGTGCACAAGCCGGTCACTGCGGGTTGGAACGGCTACGGCGACTTGCAGCACACGACCGAGGAAGCCATCCGCATGAACAGCCGCGCGATCGCCGAGGAGCTCACGCGATTGGTCGACGAAACGGATCCCGAGGTGGTATTTGTGTGCGGCGAGGTTCGTTCGCGCACAGGTGTGGTTGCCGAATTGCCGGAGCGCGTGGCTCACCGGGTGTCGCAATTACATGCCGGCACGCGCAGAAGCGGCATCGATTCCGAAGAGGTCCGCCATCTGACGACCGCGGAGTTCGCTCGGCGCCACGGCATCGAGATGACCGAGATCGCTGATCGGTTTGAAGCCGAAATCGGGCGTGACTCGGGGTTAGCGGCCGAAGGGCTCGCTGCCGTATGCCAGGCGCTGCGCGACGGCGACATCGGCACGCTGATCGTCGGTCAACTGGGCGATGCCACCGTGGTCACCGGCAAGGCGCTTACCACGGTCGCGCCCGATGCCGATGCGCTGTCCGAACTCGGCGAACCGGTGGAACGTGTGGCAAGGGCCGATGAGGCGTTGCCGTTCACCGCAATCGCGGTTGGCGCCTCATTGGTTCGGGCGGACAATCGGATCACACCCGTGGACGGGATCGGTGCGTTGCTGCGATACGCAACAACCGACCGACTCGCCGGCCAGCAGTCCTAAGTTGCGAGTCAATCGCCATGACATATAGCGTTTTTCGAAAACTGCGTCGTTTCGATAATCGCGCCGATGCCGGCCGGCAGTTGGCGTCGCGCATAGACTTTTTGCGCGGTCAAGATGTAGTCGTGCTCGGCCTGCCGCGAGGCGGAGTCCCCGTTGCCTTCGAGGTTGCCAAAGCGCTAGACGCACCACTTGACGTCCTCGTCGTGCGTAAACTCGGCGTGCCGTTCCAACCCGAACTGGCCTTCGGCGCTATCGGCGAGGACGGCGTGCGGGTACTCAACGATTTGGTCGTGTGGGAGTCGCGCCTCGGTGGCGACGACATGGACTCAGCCGAACGCAAGGAGCGGATAGAATTGCGACGCCGCGCGGAACGCTTCCGCCGCGGGCATGACCGGATGACATTGGCGGGGCGCATCGCTGTGATCGTCGATGACGGCGTCGCCACCGGCGCGACGGCCAAGGCGGCATGCCAGGTCGCCCGCGCGCACGGGGCAAGCCGTGTGGTCCTGGCGGTTCCGATCGGCCCCAATGACATCGACACAAGGTTCGCCGGGTACGCCGACGAGGTGGTGTGCTTGAAGACGCCGGCGTCATTCTTCGCGGTTGGCCAGGGTTACCGCCATTTCAGTCCGACCTCCGACGACGAGGTGGTCAGGCTTCTCGATCGCGCCCGCAAGAACATTGCCGAGGCCGCCGCGACCGACGCCGCCGCCGACCCGCCGCTGCGCGACGAGGAAATCAGCGTGCTCGCCGGGCCCGTGTCGGTCGCCGGACACCTGACTATCCCCGAGAACCCCAGGGGCATTGTGGTTTTCGCTCACGGTAGCGGTAGCAGCCGGCACAGCCCCCGTAATCGGTACGTCGCAGAGTTCTTGAACGGGGCCGGCCTTGCCACGCTGCTGTTCGACTTGCTCACACCCAACGAAGAACGCAACCGCGCCAATGTCTTCGACATCGAGCTGCTGGCGTCCCGACTCGTCGACGTGACCGGTTGGCTAGCCACCCAGCCCGACGCCGCGTCGCTGCCGGTCGGCTACTTCGGCGCGAGCACAGGGGCGGGTGCGGCGCTGGTTGTGGCCGCGGATCCCCGAGTGAAGGTGGAGGCTGTTGTCTCGCGTGGTGGCCGGCCCGATCTCGCCGGCCGTTCGCTGGCGAAGGTGACGGCACCGACCCTGCTAATCGTGGGCGGGCGCGACCAGGCTGTCCTCGAGTTGAACCGACAAGCGCAAGCAACAATACCCGGGCAGTGCGAACTCACGGTGGTCCCCGGCGCGACGCACCTTTTCGAGGAGCCGGGCACTCTCGAAGAGGTTGCCAAGCTGGCGCGCGACTGGTTCATCGATCACTTGTGCCACGCCGCCACAAACAGGTAAACCAAACTAAACACCATGGGTTACACCACATGTGGATACGCCCGGACCAGCTTCAAGCACAAACACCGCGCGAGAAGCGAGATATACTAGTGGGCGTCTACGCAGTGACTGGATCGGCATCCGGCATGGGGCACATGGTCGCGCAGAAGCTGTGCGACGCCGGTCATACCGTGATCGGAGTGGACATCAAGCAGGCCGACATTGTCGCCGATTTGTCGACCGCGGAGGGGCGCCGGGCTGCCGCCAACTGCGTGCTGGCGTCGTCGCGGGCCAGACTGGACGGCGCCGTGCTCGCAGCCGGTCTTGGCCCCGGGCCAGCCGCCGACCGTTCGCGCCTGATTGCCCAGGTTAACTACTTGGGCGTTGTTGACCTACTTAACGCGTGGCGGCCGGTGCTGGCCTCCGCTACCCGCGCGAAGGTCGTTGTCTTCTCGAGCAACTCCACAACAACAACGCCCGCGGTTCCCGCTCGCACCATCCGGGCATTCCTAGCCGATGACGCCGATAAGGCGGTTCGCTCCGTGAGACTGTTCGGCACGAATGCGTCCACGATCCTCTACGCCGCATCCAAGATCGCGGTGAGCCGTTGGGTTCGACGTGAGGCGGTAAGACCTGAATGGGCAGGCGCAGGCATCCGCCTGAATGCTCTCGCTCCGGGAGCGGTCATGACGCCTCTTCTGGAGGAGCAGCTCTCGATACCCAAGCAGGCGAGGGCCATTCGTTCCTTCCCTATCCCGATCGACGGGTTCGGCGACGCTGGGCAGCTTGCCGACTGGGCGCTCTTCATGCTTTCAGATGCCGCGGATTTCATGTGTGGAAGCGTCGTTTTCGTCGATGGAGGGTCGGACGCATACTTCCGCGCCGACGACTGGCCGAGGACTGTGCCAATGCGTCGAGCGTTGCATTACCTCAAGCGGTTCAGAGACTTCTCTGCGGACGGCCAACTATCGCCTCGAGCTGACGGTCCGCCGTTCGCCTTCTTGCGATCGAGGCACAGGGCTGGAGTCATCACTCACATCCGAACGGGGCGCGAGCAGAACTACTCTCCATCGTCGATGATGTGAATAGCGGCCTCTTCGGCAGACGCAGCTCCCCCGCTGATACCGACGTCCTCGGCCACCAGCTCTGCCTCTGCGTCTTCGCCAAACCCTTTGTCCGGCGCGACAAGTCGACCCGCGCGCACCCGCCCAACCTCGCGTCGCTGCGGGAATTCGATTTCACGCTCGGCTTCGTCGGACCGCTGCTGTTCATCTGTGTCGAGCGGGTTACCGATTCGCGACAGCGGATCTTGCTCTTCCTCTGCAAGCTGCTGCTCGATGCTTTCCGACGGCCCGTAGGCTCCACGTCCGTAGGGTCGCTCGGGCGGCGAATATCCCTCGTCGAGTACGTCATCGATGCCGCGGTCGATCAGCGTGTCCTCAGGCTGAAGCTGGTTGTCGTCCTCCGCGCTGTACTCGCCTGCCGCCGGCCCCAGGCCGAAATTCCGACTACTCATGACTCAAGAACTCCTTTCACCGTGAGCCGGTGGCAACAACCTCGAACCATCTCGGCACCTACAACACTCCGTCAATCTGCCTCGAGACGTAAGGGCGCAAAGACACCCGGCCGCTGGACGAAGGTCACTGGGTGCGCTGACGTACAAGGCGCCTAGCCCGCCGGGGTGATCAAGCCGTAATGCCCGTCGTAGCGGTGATACAACACGCTGGCGCGGCCCTGTGCGGCGTCGACAAAGAACAGGAACGGCACGCCGAGCAGACCCAGCCGGTTAGCGGCTTCCTCTTCGGTCAAACACGGCATCGGGTGTCCGCTGATGGTCACGGGCAGCGCGTGTGGGCTCAGCTGGTCGGCTAAATCGGGCGCTACCAGCGCAAGGCGGTACCCCGTCGCCCCGGCGCGGTACAGGACAGCTGCAGTGCCGGTGCCTTTCTCAGTGAACAGGTGAAAGTCGTAGTCGAGAAGGTCCATTTCACGAGCGGCCTGATCGACGGTGCATGGCGCCATTGCGAACGACTTGCGACGGATGACCCGGCGCTCATCTGCCGGACGAGGAAAGTAGTTAGGCCGGTGCGTCGGCTCTGAATCGTGACGCCATTCGTGGGAACTTGTCGAGGGCAGCTCGCCGCGGCGCGCCTCCCAGTGTTCGGCGGCACGTTCCAGCCGGCGGCGCAGCCGCGCCGCGAGAAGATCGACCGCTTCTCGTACAGTCTCTGCCTGGACCTGAGCGCGGACAGGCCGGCCATCGACGTCGAGATTGGCCTGCGCGACCACGGGCCGCTGCACCGCCGGATCGCGATGCCTGGTCAGTCTCACGCGAGCCTGCAAGATCGGTCGGCTGGTGTACCGCCCGAGCTCGCCGATCTTGCTGCGCGCGTAATCGGCCGTTCCCGGCGGCTCATCGTGTGCTGTCACGTCAACATCGATGAACTGTGGCAACCCTGTTCTGTGGCGCATGCTTACCGTGCTACGTCACGGAACTGGTTGCTGGCCAGGGCCAAAGGTCACCGACCTGCGCGAGCAGAAGCGGCATCGAACGAAACAGGGCTCGCGAGCGCGAATCTGCGTGTGCACGCGGGGCGGGACGTGTCGTCAGAACTCGCAAGATCGTCCGGCACAGCGACCGCTGTCGAAGGCGCCTACTTGCTCTTATCGTGGGAGATGGCCGATTGCACGGCTCCGAACCGAAGTTGCGCACGCTGGTCGGCGTCCGCCTGCTCTGCGGCGGTGACGACGACAGCGTCCGCGCCCGGAAAAACGGTCGCCTCGTGGTCGGTGGCGAGCCACCGTACTACATACGGTGGCGCGCCTTCTGATGAGTGGATCTCGGTGATCAGTCCTCGCTGGTCTGGCTGATCGATTGTGGTGCCCTTGATCACCAGCCAGTCACCGACATTTGCCTTCATGCGCTTCCCCTTTCCTTCGGGAGTTCAATCATGCACACGTGCGGCACGTCGGCGGGAGAGGTATCACGTCATCAACTTGGATGTCGAAAGGCCCCCGCCGCGAGCGGTTACACGCACAGCACTATTGAGGACACGTTCGAACATGAGGACCGAGCCGTTAGGAAAGCAGCGGCAGCCGCCACAGAGACTGGCCGGGCTCGAGTAGCCACAGCCGGCGGGCGTTCAAGCGCACCAAACTCAAGGCCCCGACAATGAGAACGCACGCCAGCGGAACCCCTCCCAATAGCGCGGTTAACACCGCCGCCCGAAGCTCTTCGGGGCTGGCGGTCGTGATGTCGAACCACGCATCACAGAGCAGCAGTATCCCGGTGGTGAAAGCGGGAAGCACAAGGACCTGTCGATGCAGCCAGGTCAGTATCGCCGTCGCGGCCATGAAGACGACCAACAAGCTGTCGAAGCCCAACCACGTCAACGGCCAGTCGCGGACGGTGTAGTTCTCTGGCAACGTAAAGCCGAGATAGATAATCCAAGGAATCATGAACACCGCGCCGCCAGTCATCAACCCCAGATGCGCTTGTGTCAGCCTCGCCGCGAGGCCTTTTGGCCTCATATCCGCCAAAGGCCGCTCGAGACGCTGAATTAGCTCCCGCCGCTGCGCGGCTGTCAGCGCGGTGATCTGCGCATCGGAGAGAATGTTTTTTGTCATCGTCGGCGCACCCTGAGGTTCTTGCCTGGCCGCATTCAACTGGCCAGCCCCCACTGCGGCCGTCTGCTGCGCAGATACTTGGGGCGCAATGGATTCGGTGACCTATCATCCTCGTCCTCCTCATCCAGCCGTACCTGTAATCACACCAAACGCATGGCGGGGTCCCTAGGGCCGAACGCACGATGTTGTGGGTGCGTTGGTCCCGAATTTCGCGTTCAGAAGGCCCCAGGCGGAAGAGGCCTTCGCCGCGTGGCTATCCGCTGAAGTCGGCAGTCTTGCCGGGCGTCAGGGTGTGCTCGATCAGAATCAGCGGAGCATCAGCCGGCTTGGCGCTTGAGGACAGCGTTACACGCGACAACGCCGGCAAATTCGCGGAGCTTACGGAAGTCCTAGATTTTCGGGACTTCCGTCCCTATCGCAGGCAGCGTTTAAACGATCGGATAACCCTCATGGGATTTGAGAACCTCAACGGTCAGAGTGAGATCGTCGTGTCGACCAGGAAACGCCCAGGAGAGCCGCCGCCGTGAGTTCTTCACAATAAATTCAAGCTACGACTCGCATGTTCGCCGCCTGATCGGCGGGAGCGGGTCGGTTTTGGTTTCGGCTACACACCAAAGGATTCCGGCATGGGCGTTGCGCTATCCGCGAACTTAGCAACCCAGTTCGAAGACGCGGTCGCACGCACTCGAGAAGCCCTTGTCCAACAGGGGTTTGGCGTGCTTACCGAAATCGACATGAAAGCGACGCTCAAGGCCAAGCTCGGCGTGGAGATGGAGGACTACCTGATCCTCGGTGCATGTAATCCGGCGTTGGCGTACCGGGCTATCAGCGTAGATCGAGAGATCGGGCTGCTGCTCCCCTGCAACGTATTGGTGCGCACCGAACCGGGCAACCCAGGCACCGTGATTGTCGAGGCGATGGATCCGGGCATCCTGCTCGAGGTAACCGGAGAGCCAACCCTCATCGCGATCGCCGATGAAGTCACTGCAAGGCTGGGCGCTGCGATCGCCTCGCTGGGCGCCGGTGGCGCTTGATTTCGGCCACCGCCATGCCAACCACTTCGGGCACGGCGCTTGCGACCTGCGGGGTCAAACCGATGCCATAGCCGGTGTCTGTCACTTCGATGGTGAACATCACAAGCGCATCGGGTACTCGTCCGAGCGCCTGACCCAGCGCATGAGTGCGGGCGATATCGACGCTGTGCGAACTCAACCCCCCAGACGCAGCAACCACATCACCTAGCGTGCACCGTCGCACCCTGCCCGGCACTGACGGCGTCCCGACCGCACCATCGATTACCACCGCTAACTTGGCACCAGACCACGCCTCAAGCAGACTCATTGGTTCCTCAATGCCGGTTACCACGTGGACAGCCGGCAGTTCGAGATCGTTTAGCGCGCCGGCAGCGGCAACGCCCACGCCGTCGTCGCCCCGGTAGCTATTGCCGAGGCCGACGACGACGATCTCACCGGTCACGTACGCTGCACCGTCAGCGTCAAAAAGTGTGTCGAGCATGAGATGCATGGGTCGTAGCTGCGAATCGCTTTCTCGCACAGCGTGGTCAGCGCGGCATCATCGAGAGAGAGATTGTCGGAAACGATACGGGCTAAGTCGGCTTCGATGGCCGCCTGGTTCTGCGACGTCGGCGGAATGATGGTCGCCGCGGAAACCAGCCCGTCCTTGTCGATCTGGTATCGGTGATACAGCAGGCCGCGGGGCGCCTCACTGACGCCATGCCCTACGCCGGCGCGGGCCGGAACATCGACGAATGGGCGCGACGGACGCTGGTACTCGGCGATGATCCGCAGCGCCTCTTCGATGGCATAGACCACTTCGACAGCACGGACGATGATGCTGCGAAAGGGGTTTCGGCACGCGGACAACAACCCCGCGTTTGCGGCCGCCTGCGCGGCGATTGGCGACAGCGCTGAGGAGTTCACCGCAAACCGCGCCAACGGCCCGGTCAGGTGGCGACCGCCATCGAGTGTCGCGTGCAGGGCGGTGGAGTGCGGAACCTGGGATTCGGCGACGTGGCTGGTGAAATCGGCCACCGGAAAAGATGGGCCTCGACTGCGCCCGATGGCGCCATTTTCGATCGGGTACTGGCCGGATGCCGTGAGTGCTAAGAACTCGTGGTCAAGTTCGAGATCGGGAAACTCGAACCCGGATACCCACTCGACGGTGGCCAGTGCGCTGTCCAGCGCCCGGCGCAACTGTTCGCCGATCGGCCTGAACTCCAACCGGGTTGGCACGGAGTAGAACCCGCCCAGCCGCACATTGACGGGGTGTACCGCCCGCCCGCCAACGAACTCCATCAGCTGGTTACCGGCCTTCTTCAGCGCCAGCCCTCGCTCGACCGCCCCGGCATGATCGCGCGCCATGCCCACGATGTCGGAATAGCCGAGGAAGTCCGGAGCGTGCAGCAGGTAGATGTGCAGAGCGTGACTGTTGATCCATTCACCGCAATACAGCAACCGCCGAAGCGCAACGAGATCGTCATCGACTTGGACGCCACAGGCGTCTTCGATCGCATTGCAGGCACTGACCTGGTAGGCGACTGGGCAGATTCCGCAGACCCGCGCGGTCAGGTCCGGCGGCTCGGTGTACGCACGCCCGCGCAAAAACGCCTCGAAAAACCTTGGCGGCTCATAGATGTTGAGCTCGACACTCTCGAGCTCTCCCTCCTTCAGCGTGACGTGCAGCGCGCCTTCACCTTCCACCCGCGTCAGCGTGCCGACACTCAGCGTGCGGGTCTCCGGAGTCACTGCTTGCTCCGCTCGGCGGTGAAGCTGGCGACGTTGAACGTCGAGAACACCCGGTCAACATCGCCGTCGGACATGCCGTCGCGGCGCAGTAATGGTATCAACGTCGCGGTTTGAGGCACCGCAGACGGGCCGAAACAGCCATAGCAGCCGCGATTATGCCTGGGACACAATGCTCCGCAGCCGGCGTGGGTGACCGGGCCGAGACACGGCGTACCCTCGGCGACCAACACACACGTCACTCCGCGGAGTTTGCACTCGGTGCACACCGTCTTGGCGGGCAACCGCGGTTTGCGTCCGATGAGCAGCGCCGCGAGCGTATCGAGCAGCTGTCCGCGATCGATCGGGCAGCCCTGCAGCTGGTAATCAACCTTGACGTGCGCCGACGCCGGCGTGGAGGTGGCCAGCGTGTCGATGTACTCCGGGTTGGCATAAACCACCGAGGTGAACTCCGTGACGTCGGCGAAGTTGCGCAACGCCTGCACTCCCCCGGCGGTCGCGCACGCGCCGATAGTGACAAGCAGCTTCGATTGGTCCCGGATCTCGCGGATGCGTTGCTCATCGCGCCGGGTAGTGATCGAACCCTCGACAAGCGACACGTCGTACGGACCGCCGACCATTGCGCTGGAAGCCTCGGCGAAGTTCGCGATCTCCACCTGGTCGCCAAGCGTGAGCAGCTCATCCTCGCAGTCCAGCAGCGTCAGCTGACAGCCATCGCAGGAGGCGAACTTCCACACCGCCAAGGTGGGTCGGCTCATTTAGAGCTCCTTCACCTTCAGCAGCGGCCTGGCGACGTCGTACCCGACGACAGGCCCGTCGCGGCATAGCAGTAGCGGCCCCAGCTGACAATGACCGCACCAACCGATTCCGCACTGCATGTTGCGTTCGAGCGAAACGCGAATATTCTGGGCGGCTACATCTTTCGCCACCAGGGCCTCGGCCCCGAAGCGCAGCATCGGCTCCGGCCCACACAGGAAGGCAGTGGTGCGATCGGCGTTCAACTCCAGTCGGCTCAACGGCGCAGTGACCAACCCGACCTCGCCGCTCCAGCTATGTGTCGGCGCGTCGACGATCAGATGTAATTCGATCTGCGGTTCTTCGGCCCACTTTTCGAGTTGGGCGGCGAACACGAAGTCAGCCCGTGAACGCGCACCCACGACGAGCGTCACCTTGCCATAGCGTGAGCGTTCCGCCAGCGCGCCGAGCACCGCCGGGCGCAACGGACACAGGCCGACGCCGCCGGCGACCATGATCAAATCCCGGCCAGCGGCCTCGGCCAACCCCCAGGTGGTGCCGAACGGACCCCTTACCCCGACAACAGTGCCCGGCTCAGCATCGTGCAAAGCTCGGCTGACCGCGCCGACCGCGCGGATCGTGTGAGTGATCGAGCCGTCGGTGACGGTGGGATCGCCGCTGATCGAAATCGCCGCTTCGCCCACACCGAACGCGTACAGCATCATGAATTCCCCCGGTTGTGGAGTCCGCAGCGCTTCGCCGAGCGGCACCAGGGTTAGCGTCGCCGAATCCGGGCTCTCCACAACGCGGTTGCGCACCCGATACGGAACCGGCGCCATGGCAGAAGGGGCCGACGCCGTCGGCGCGACGCTGGCCGCCCTGTCAGTCATCACCGGCCATCTTGTTCATCTCCGCGGTGATGTCGATGCCGGTGGGACACCAGGCGATGCATCGCCCACAGCCGACACAGCCCGACATGCCGAACTGGTCGTGCCAGGTGCCCAATTTGTGGGTCAACCAATGCCGGTAGCGGGATGCACCGGACTGACGGACGCTGCCGCCGCCGTGGACGAAGGTGAAATCGAACTCGAAACACGACGCCCAGTGCCGCCAGCGCTCGGCGTGGTCACCGGTCAGATCGCTGACGTCCTCGGTGCTGGTGCAAAAGCACGTCGGACATACCATCGTGCAGTTGCCGCAGGTCAGGCAGCGACTGGCAACCTCGTCCCACTGTGGCGACTCGCGTGACTCAATCAGCAGGTTTCGCAGATCCATATCCGGCATCTGACGACCCATCTTATGGGCCGCCGCCTCGACATCGGCTCGTGCGCAACGGATTTCCTCGCTATCGGCCGTCCGGTGCGGGACCGCCGCCAGCACATCGGCGCCCTCCTGACTACCGATGTCGACAAGGTAGGACGGCGCGTCACCTTCGAGGCGCTCAGTTAGGGCTTCAGTCAAGGCTAGGTCGTAGCCTGGTCCCACAGCGGGACCGGTGCCCATCGAAGCGCAGAAGCACAACCCGCCCGGTTCCGTGCAATTCACCGCGACGATGAAGGCCCGCCGTCGGCGGCCGACAAAGGAGTTGTCCGGGTACTCGGAGCGGCCAAGCACCCGATCGAGGGTGCTTATTGCGGCTAGGTCGCACCCGCGCACACCCAGGAATGCGTATCGCGGGACCTCCTCTTCGGATTGGACGCTGCTCGCCCCGTTCCGGGTACCCGCCCACACTCGCTGCCGTGGTGGGTGAAGGAACTGCTTCCAGGACTGCGGGCCGGCCGAGTGCCCGAATGCCGCGTCGTCGTCGCGACGGCGCACGCGATAATGCCCCGGACCCACATCGACGCCCCAGCCGTAGGGGAGATCGTCCGCCGACTCCAGTTCTGCCAGCATGATCGCGTTGTCCCGCAATGTCGGACCGACCACGCGATAGCTTCGCTCGATCAGCACCTCGACAAGGCGGTGAAGCCCGGCCATGTCTAACAACGCGGCATCGGAGTCGTTACCGTGTGCGCTCATCGTCACATCATCCGCCCAGTTCATGTGCGCTGCATAGGGGCGTTCGTCGCCTTTGGGGACATGACAATCGTCAGCGCTGATTCGTCCGGCCGCCGTCATCCTCCAAGCAGGTGATCTCACGCTCCCATTGAGCGTCGCGGACTCGATCAAGCCGCATGCGCACGCCAGCCACGAGAGAAGTCATACCCGCGCCCACAAGCAGCAATGTCGACATAGTCGTGACGACTGCGTCGCCGAGTGCTTGCCAAGGCGGCGTTGGCGGAGCTACCGGGTTGCCGTCCTTGTCCACCCAAATTTCGGTGCCGTCACCCACCTTGGCTGCATTAGAAAGTTCAAGCCGACCCGTGCGCTCGCCGGTTGCGACCGGCCACTTCGCTTGCACAACAGTTGTGCCCCGGGTGTCGTTCCCGGAGTCGGTAACGGTTGCGATGACGGAGTGCCGCTCACGTGCCTCCTGCGCGTAGAAGTGACCGCGCGCTCCGTAAGTCATCGCGCCCACGACGGCGGCGACGGGTATTGCGACTAACGACACAACGACCGCGATTAACGTGACAAATGCTTCAATGCGATCGGCGCGTCGAATCAACCGGTTGCGGCCTAGGATGATGCCAATCCGCCAGCAGCGCGGGTCTAACGTGAACGTTTCCATTGTAACTCCTTGCACCCCAACGCTTTTGCTAATTTACCGAAATCATCGCTCGTCGTGTCAGCTATCCACGAGACCGCCTCAATCACTTGGGAATCGGCGACTACTCGGCGACATCTTGTTCGCGATCAGCCATCCACTCGACGAAATCGGAGAGTTCGCGTCGTGGTGTCGACGGCAACGGGTCCGCGTTGATTGGCGCCCAGCCCACCCGCAGCAGCATCTGCGGATAGCTCCCACTTCCGAAGATTTCGGCGCGGACCGCTTCGCGTGTTTCGGCAATCTCCAGCGGTTCGGTGACCGGGCAACTGGACAAGCCCATCGATGTGGCAGTAAGAAGCACGACGCTCGTGGCCTCACCGGCGCGTAGCTGGGCCAGTCGGTCGTCGTTACGAGTTCCGAGCGCAAGCACAACAGCATTGTCCTCGGCCGGTGAGGCGCCCGCTGGCATGGCTAGCGCTGGACCGGCGAAGAACCGACTCGGTATCTTCGCCTTCGGGTCGGATTTTGGGGTGTTGCGGGCCGGGACGCCGGCGACCGAAGCGTAGCGCCCACTCCACTCGGTGAGCTCGACAAGATAATCATGGGTCATATGATCCCAGACAGATTGAGCCACAATCTTATGGAGGTTATCGGTGTCGTCGACTTGGCACAGCGTTACGCCGTTCCGAGCAGCCCGAGCGGCCATCAGAGCAATATCGCCAACCGGTACCGGCCAGGAACTGTAGTGGCGCCGGTCGGTCCGCCGCCGCGGGATCGCCGCGGCTAGGGCTATATCGACGGCATCAGCGGTCGAACGAGACAATCTGATCGCGGCAAGGTGACTGGGGTCAGCGGGATTTGGCAGGCGATTAACCTTGGCTTGCCACCCAACCGCCGCGAAAGCAACGACGCAGTGATTCAGCGCCGTACCGCAACTCACCATCAAATCTCGGCCCTCGGGATCGATATTGGGCAGCTGCCGGTCCGCGTCGGAGTAGAGATGCAGGCTCTCCGCACCCACCAGCCACCGCCACGGTTGCGTGTTATGTACGGAGGGAGCTCGAGATGCCAGAGCCAGCACCGTCCGGATTGTTCCCGCATCGGGAAAGTGCGCGTTCATCGCTCTCGGTCCCTTCCGTAAAGCTTGTTATCTCAACGATCGCGTAATCACATCGGCTGCGGGAGAGCATGACGTCCCCAGTCCAGAAGGACTTTGTGCCACGACCGGTGTGGGCAAGACACGGCGTACTCGCTGGAAACTACGCCGCGGCCGCAACGAACACATCGACGGATAATTGGTCGCCGACAGCGCGGGCTGCCGCCCAGTCACCGACGCGCGCCGCTCGGGCCAGATCCTCAACCAGAGGGCTGTGGGCGCCCAGCTCCGCAAGCCAAGCCGACACTATGGGTGCGATCTCGGGACCAGGAACCCGGACTGTGCGGCCATTATGCAAGCGGTCGGTAACGCAATAGATCGTTTCAACCCGCGTCACATACTTTGCGAACCTCATCGTCGCCTCCTCGATCAGCCTTAAGGCTGATCTGACCACTTCCCCAATCCGGCGAGTAGAGCCACGAAACCGGCTAGCAGTGCTTCGGTTGTGCTTCTTATCATGCCGAAGTCCCGACCCCAAAGGCCTTTCGTCACCGGGGTCACGAGGCCCAATGGCCCTGATACGGGCAACCATCGGGTTTATGTTTTGACAGTTCCAAAATGAATCGCTTTGCACCACTGATATTTCCAGGAGGATACGATGACCCTGCAGACGCTAAACACTGCGTCGGGGAGCACGAGCGACCAAGCGGTGCGTGAGCGTATCCGCGACGCGGCGATCGCGCAGTTCGGCCAGCATGGGTTCGACACCCAATTAGCCGCCATCGCCGAGGCCGCTGGCGTGAGCAGTGAACTCTTGGTTATCGAGTTCGGCTGCATCGAGGGTCTACGCAAAGCCTGCGACGAATACATCCTGGAATCGATCCGTACAGCGAAATCAGAGTCATTGCAATCGATGTCGCCGGCAACCTGGTTCGCCCAACTGGCGCAAATCGAGTCGTACGCGCCGATGATGAACTACCTCGTGCGCAGCATGCTGTCCGGCGGCGACCTGGGTCGCGCATTGATGGGCCAGATGATCGACAATGCCGAAGGCTATCTCGAGGACGCGGTACGCGCCGGCACCATCAAGCCCAGCCGCGACCCGCAAGCCCGGGCGGCGTTTCTCGCGATGAGCGGCGCCGGCGGATTCCTGCTCTACTCGCACATGCGCGACAATCCGACCGATATGAATGCGGTGTTGCGGGATTACAGCAAGGACATGATCCTACCGGCTCTGGAGCTCTACACCCACGGGCTGCTGACCGACACATCAATGTATGACGCAATGCTCGCCAGAGAAGAAGCACGGGAAGGCGAATCAGCCGAATAACGCCGACCGCGACATGCCTGCGGCGGGATCAGTCGCTGCCGCGCTACGTGGGCTTGTCCGTTTGAGCGGATTTGTCTGGTTCTGAGACGGTCTGGCCGCGCGCCGCCAAGGCGCCCGCGATCGATGCGCAGGTGATCGTCAGCAAGGCGCCGAACATTAAAGCCGATGCTTCCCCTGTGACAAGGAGGTGTTCTTCGGTGCCGATCGTGGCCGCGGCCACCGGTACTCCGAGCTGCCCGGCCGACAGCACTGCGAGTGTCAGCGGTTGGCCGAGCAGCCTTCCCGCACCATGCACCAGCACAGCACCCAGTCCTAGGCTTACGCCTAGCAGAATGAGTTTGGGATGTAAACCCAACTCGCGTACCTGCAGCGAGGCACCCAGCCAAACGAAGAACAGCGGGCTGAAGAACCCTTCGGTGATGCCGAACAGCTGACGCGCCAGCCGTCGCGGTTCGCCGACCACCGCGATCACCAAACCCACCGAGAAGCCCGCCAGCATGATCGACACGTGGGTGCTGACGGCCAGCGCCGCCAGCGCAATAGCGAGAACCGCCGCAATGACGCCGCCCAAAAGCACCCGCGCCAGCGCCAACGGCACCGCCGAGCGCATCTCGTGGCCTCGGACCGGTACATGGGTGCCCACGATGAACATCACCAGCGCGAAGCCGATATTCGCGAACAACTGAAACGTTGGGTTGGCGGCATCGACGACGCCGAAACCGGTCTTGCCGACGACGAGTCCCGCGATCAGCTCACCGATGATCACCGGAATCCGTAGGCGCGGCAATGCCGCAAGCAACGGGCCGGCGAAACCTATTGCGGTCAGCAGCGGGAAGCAGTGTCATTTGGTAATCGTATTTGCGGTGCCCGAGCTGGCGCCTGAACCTTGTTGAGGGCATGTCGCATTGGGGTCTGATGCCCCACCCGGCTGGGACCAATTCCTCCTGACCCGCCGCCGCCGGGCGGTTAGCGTTATTTGCGTCGAGCGCAGGCATCGGCAATAGGGAGGTTTACAGCGAATGTCCGATGGCACAACATCTCTGGGCATTGTGGTCGGAGTCGATGGGTCATCGTTATCCCTGGCGGCTGTGCGGTGGGCCACCTTCGAGGCGCGGATGCGCAATGTGCCGCTCACCCTCGTCCACGTCGAGGTCACTGCGGCCTGGGGCCCAGCACCATGGCTTTTGGCCGATGTCCCACTTCCGCCCGCCGAGGACGATCCAGAACGAGAAGAGGCTGGCCGGAAACTCCTCGCCCATGCGGCCAAGGTCGCTGAAAGCAGCAGCGAGGGCCTCGGCCCCCCGGAAATTAAAACTGAGCTGTTCTTTTCGGTACCGGTGGCCCCGCTTGTCGACCTTTCCAAGCAGGCCCACATGGTAGTGGTGGGCTGTCGCGGGCAGCACCCTTTGCGTCGGATTCTGCTCGGCTCGGTCAGCACGGGGTTAATTCACCATGCGCACTGCCCAGTCGCAGTAATCCACGACGAGGCTCCATCCTTGCAGCACCCCTCCAAATTGCCGGTCGTGGTCGGCATCGACGGTTCGCCGGCGTCGGAATTGGCCACCGCGATCGCCTTCGACGAAGCATCGTGGCGTGGCGTGGACTTGATCGCAGTGCACGCATGGAGAGACCCGGACCTGTCAGCAGCCCCAAGTATGGAATGGCCGGCGCAGGAGGCTTTGCGCAATGAAATCCTGGCGGAGCGGCTGGCCGGCTGGCGGGAACGCTATCCAGACGTCATTGTTCTTCCGCGGGTTGTGTGGGACGACCCGGCTCGTCATCTCCTCGATGAGTCCGAGTCGGCCCAGCTCGTCGTAGTGGGCAGCCACGGCCGCGGTGGCATCGCTGGAATGCTACTGGGATCGGTCAGCACGGCGGTGACCCACGCAGCCCGGATTCCCGTGATCGTCGCCCGTCAGCGCAAATAGCGGACAGCCAGATACGGGGCGCCAATGCGCGAACAAACGCCGTTCGCGACCAAAGCTACTGCAGCGCACGCGAATTGCGTGCACCGGCCGGCCAAGCAGGTTGCGTGGGCGCGCCTCCTCGATCAAACGGATTCTTCGGATATGCGGTTACCGAACGGTGTCGGTTGATACGGGCGTGGGGATTTCGGCGTTGGCTTTAGCGGTGATCTGGTCGGTGTGGGTGTTGTAGTCAAATAGTTCGGCGTATCGGCCCCAGCTGATGGCGATGTGAAGTTGTCGTTGCGCGTCGTGGGCGCTGAAACCTTGTCGAAGAATGTCGAGGAAAAAGCCGGCCCGCAGGGTGCCATCCGGGCAGTCATGCAGGGCGTTGCAGATGGTGCGCACCAGCGGCGCGCGGGTGCGCACTTGTTGGGCGAAAACTTGCTTGCTGATTTGGATGTCGGCGGTGGTGAAATCCTTTCCGACCGGCGTGAGTTCGAGGTCGGCGCCGTCGACCCGCACGAAGTCGAGTAGCGCGGCCGCATCCACCAGCGGCAGCAGGTCTTTGGCATCGATGCCCAGATCGGCGGCGATGTCGGGGATTTCGGCGCGCCCGCCCTTGCCGTAAACGATGTCGACCAGACCGGCCAGCCCGCCGACGGTCGCTCTGGGCAGGGGGTGGCTGGTGGGTGTGGCGGAGCCGGGTTCGACGAGCGTGGTGGCGGGTCCGGTGCCGGTCAGCAGTCCATAGAGTTTGTCGACGAGTGCTTCAAACGATGGCGAACGGCGATCGCGGGGACGCTCGATGTCGATGGGGAATTCGGCCAGGATGCGGCCGGGATTGCTGCTCAGCACGATGACACGGTCGGCCAGCACGATCGCTTCTTCTATGTTGTGGGTGACCAGGCAGATGGCCTTGGTCGGGAATTCTTGGCCGGTCCACAGGCTCATCAGCTCGCTGCGCAGGTTTTCGGCGGTGAGGACGTCGAGGGCGGAGAAGGGCTCGTCCATCAGCAGCAGATCGGGTTGCAGCACCAGTGCCCGGGCGAACCCAACGCGCTGGCGCATCCCGCCGGACAGTTCTTTGGGGTAGGCCGATTCGAAACCGTCGAGGCCGATCAAATCGATGGCCTTAACCGCACGCTGACTCCGTTCGGCCGGCGCGATTTTGCGTGCCGCCAGCCCGAGTTCGACATTCTTTTGCACGGTCAGCCACGGCATCAGGGCAAAGCTTTGGAACACCATCGCGGTGCCGGCGTTGGCGCCGGACAGTTCGGCGCCCTTGTAGCGCGCCACGCCGCTGCTAGGGGCGATCAGTCCGGCGATGATGCGCAGCAGGGTCGACTTGCCGCACCCGGAGCGGCCGAGCAGCGCAACGACTTCGCCCGCACGGATGTCAATGTTGATGTCATCGAGGACCAGCAACGCGCCACCGTCGGGCTTGGCGAAGCTCTTGCCGACGTGGTCGAGGTGGATGATCACGTCGTCTTCGGTCATGGGAACCTCCGTCAAGGCTTTGAGGATCAGGATAGGGAGAAGCGCCGCTCGGACAGGTGGTAGAGGCGCTGCCACAGCACGATGTTCATCGTCACGACATAGAAGCTCATCGCGATCACGCCGATCAGCAGGCGCGGCGCGTCGCCCGCCGCGGTGGCATGCGTGATGTATGAGCCCAACCCGACAGCGGACAACGTGGTGTGGTGGTACTGGACTACCTCGGCGACGATGGAAGCGTTCCACGCGCCCCCGGCCGCCGTGATGCCGCCGGTGACGTAGCTGCCGAAGATTCCCGGCAGTATCAGGGTGCGCCACCTCAGCACCGTGGGCAGCCTCAGGCTGGCGGCGGCGTCGCGAAGCTCGGTGGGGATCGCGCTGGCCCCGGCGATGACATTGAACAGGATGTACCACTGCGTACCGAGCGCCATCAGCAGGATGCCGCCCCAGTTGATGCTGATTCCGGAGAAAAGCAGCACGGCGGTGAACAACGGGAACAAGAAGTTCGCCGGAAACGACGCCAGCACCTGCACCACCGGCTGAGCCAGCCGAGTTACCCTGGGATTCAAGCCAATCCACACTCCGATCGGCACCCAGATCAACGTTGAGACTACGACCACCACCACGACGCGGGCGAAGGTGGCCAAACCGAGCAGCAGCGCATGGCCGACTTCGGTGAAGCCGACGCTGCTCGCGATGTACTCGATTAGCCGGAACGCGCCATAGCCCAGCGCAACAAACAACGTGAGCACAAATACGGCGTCGCCGATGCGGCGGCGATCGGATGATGTTTTCAGCGGACGTCCAGTCGTCCCGAATACCGCCATCGCCCGGTCGACCGGATACACCAATTGTCCGAGCGGACGACCGATGATGCCAGGGATACGCGAGCGCCGTAGAACGTCCAGCGTCACACTGCGTGGCGCTTCGATGGCCGCGGATTCCTCGATGCGGAATCGTTCGGACCATGCTGTCAGCGGCCGCCAAAACAGCGCATTGACCGCGATGATCACCACGATCATGGTCACGATGGCCAGTAGCACCCTCGTCAGGTTTCCCTCGTCGCTGGCAGAGGCGACGTAGGCGCCGATCCCGGGCAGGGCGAACTTGTGGTTGTTGACGCTCAAGGCTTCCGACGCGGTGAGGAAAAACCAGCCCCCGCCGAAACTCATCATCCCGTTCCAGACCAGCGGGATCACCCCGCTGGGCAGGTCGACCCGCCAGAACCGCTGCCATCGTGATAGCCGCAACAGCCGGGATGCCTCGTCTAGCCAAATTGGCCCTGGTGGGTCGCCCGTTCCGGGTTGAAAATTGTGTGGTGGTCGCCTTGCGACGCCGTAGTTCTATGGTTCTTCGAGACCGTCGTCTAGCCGGGCGCTGGAGTCGCGTCGTGGGCCCTTCATTGTTGCCGCCGTTGGTATTTCGGTCGAGCACGCGGATTAGATTCAGTTCTTGCTGTGTGGCTCCACAGGCGATCACGTCTTAGGGAATCTGTACGGGAGAGGTGTTGAGGTCCCACGATGTTCGCCCAGTCCCATGACGAGGAACAGATCATCGCCAGGGTCGCTGCCCTGGATATCGGTAAGGCCGAATTGGTGTGCTGTGTGCGGGTACCCGCCGACGGCAACGCCGGCAAACGATTACAGGAGGTGTCGACGCATTCCACGATGACCAGGTCGTTGACTGAGCTGGCCAATCACCTCGTCGAGCTGGGGGTCGAGCGGGTGGTGATGGAAGCCACCTCGGACTATTGGAAACCGGTGTTCTACCTGTTGGAGGCACACGGGCTGGATCCGTGGCTGGTCAACGCCCGCGATGTCAAACACCTGCCGGGCCGGCCGAAGACCGATGTGCTGGATGCGGTGTGGTTGTGCAAGGTCGCCGAACGCCAGATGCTGCGACCCAGTTTCGTGCCGCCACGCCCGATCCGGCGGCTACGGGATCTGACCCGCTACCGCATCGACCTGGTCGGTGTGCGCACCGCGGAGAAGAACCGGGTCGAAAAGCTCCTCGAAGACGCCTGCATCAAGCTCTCCGTGGTGGCATCGGACATTTTCGGGGTATCCGGGCGGGCCATGATGGCCGCGTTGATCGCCGGTGAACGCGACCCCAAGGTGCTCGCGCAGCTCGCGCGGTCGCGGATGCGGACCAAGATCGGCCGCCTCGAAGAGGCGTTCAACGGGCACTTCGACGATCATCACCGGTTTCTGTTGGCCCGGATGCTGGACCGCATCGACGGTATCGACGCCGACATCGCCGCCGTCGATGCCCAGATCGAGGCGCATCTGGCCCCTTTCGCAGCGGCGGCGGCGCGCCTGGATGAGATCCCCGGCATCGGACCGGTCGCCGCCGCGATCATCATCGCCGAGATCGGGGTGGACATGTCCCGGTTCCCGACCGCGGGGCATCTATGTTCGTGGGCGAAGTTTTCCCCCGGCATCAGTTCCTCGGCCGGCAAGACCAAAGGCAACGGCTCGACCGGGCACGGTAACCGCTACCTGGCCCGGGTCCTCGGCGAGGCCGCCGTCGTAGCCGGGCACACCGACACCTTCCTCGGCGAACGCTACCGCCGCATCGCCCGACGACGCGGCCGCAAACGCGCGATCGTCGCCATCGGGCGCTCCATCCTCGTCATCGCCTGGCACCTACTCGCCGACGACGACACCCGCTTCACCGACCTTGGATCAGACCACTACACCAGGCACATCAACCCGGACGTGAAGAAACGCAACCACATTCGCCAACTCGAAGCGCTCGGCTACGCCGTCACCCTCACCCCCGCCGCCTAAACCAACACGTCCCCGCCCCAGCGACCGGCCCCCGGCCGCACACACCCGCACACACACCGCAATCAACTCACCATCATTTTCGGATTAGATCCCTGGGTTGGGTGATCAGCGATTGGTAAAACGCGAACGTCATGTTCCACGCCTGCGAGGTGAAGATCGCAAAGATCGACGCGCATTCCAAACCCAGCAGCGAGCCCGGAAACAAAGCGATAAACCCGGTGATGGTGACGGCGAGGAATCCCAGCACTGGCACGGATTGCAAGAAGTCCAGCAGCGGGATCAGCACCTTTTCGGCGCGGCGCGAGCGCGCCGCCGCGGTGGCGTAGAAGAACGTGAAAACCAATGACAAGCCCAGCGCGATGAACATTCGCAGCAGCGACCGGGCAGCGTAATACGGCAACTGGAACGGGTCGGTCGACACCGTCGATGGTGCACTCGGCACCGTCCACGGCACGGCCGTCCCGCGACCAACGCGCGCCACCAACCAAAGCAGGACCGCGGCGCCGACGAAAACCGCCAGATCGGCCATCGGGCTGCGGGCCGGGCGCGACACCACACCCCGGCTGGGAAACGTGCCAACTGTGGTCATCGTTATCCCACTCGGCTCCCAGGCGTCATGGCGCAATCCTCGGCTGTCGTCTGCCCCGTACCGAGTGCCAAGATACGCAACAACCGTTACCTAAAGTCTCTATTGGCGGTTCGGTTCCCAACCGCTACGCCGGCCGGTTTGCCGGGCACACGTCCACACCGCAAAAGTCTCTCCGCGGAGGGCCTAAAGCCCCCGATGTCGCGATTGGGGACTAAGGACTCTGCCCGGTGCCGGCTCCTTCGAGCAATGTCGATAACAATTCAGCACATGACGGGAGATTCAGGTGACGTCGATGACAACTGTTGCAACGGACGTGCTCAAAGGTGCGGTGGCGCTGGCTTGCCGGGCACCCTCCTACCACAACAGCCAGCCTTGGCTCTGGGTCGCCAACCGCGACGGACTGCACCTGTACTTGGATCCGACCCGCGTAGTGCAAACCGACCCCACCGAGCGACAAGCTCTGATCAGCTGCGGGGCGGTCCTCGATCACCTACGTGTCGCGATGGCTGCTGCCGGATGGAAGGCCAACATTGCCCGCTATCCCGACCCCAACAACCCCGAACATCTCGCCTCGGTCACGTTCACTGAGATGAGCGCGGTGACCGAGGAACAACGACGCCGCGCCGAAGCCATCGCCACGCGCCGCACCGATCGGCTTCCGTTCGGCCCGGTCACGGAGTGGACCGACTTCGAAACTGCACTGCGAAGCCGGATAGACGACACGGTTGCGCTGGTAGACGTCATGAACGACGCTGATCGCCATGAGCTTGCTTACGCAACCGATCTGACGGACTCCTTGCGGTTCTACGACTCCCCCTATTTCGCGACGCTGCAGCGGTGGACGGCGCCGTTCGAGGCGAGCGAGGGCATTCCCTACGACTCATTGGTCTCTGCGGCCGAAGGGGACCGTGTCGACGTCGCGCGCACCTTCCCAGTCAGCCATCACCCTGAACGGCGTGCGCAGATGCCGATTGACCTGTCCACAATCTTGGTGATCTCTGCGCATGCTGAAACCGGACGTGATCTGCTCGGGTGCGGAGAAACGCTGTCGACAATATTGCTGGAAGCTACCGTGGCTGGACTGGCCACCTGCACGCTGACCCACCTGACCGAACTCTCAACCACCCGACACCTTGTCGAAGAGGTCACCGGGCGCCCACTGCCTCAGGTGCTCGTCCGTGTCGGCCGCTCGCCCAGCAATGAGCAATACCCGCCACCGACCCCGCGCCGACCGCTAGCCGAAGTACTAACCGTCAACCCCTAGCATTCGGCAGCCAGCCAGCTAGCCTCCGCAAGGAACACTTATGAACCGCAACATCTCTCAGAACAGCGAGACGGTGGCAGTCACCATTACTTCCGACGAACACGATCGCCGGAGCCGCGCCGTGGCTCGCCTGCGCTGGCGGGGTCACACTCTGATTGGCTTTGGCCTGTCCCATGTTGAGGTCGACAACGTTGGCGAGCAACTTGCGCTAGCCCAAGCCTTTTCGGACCTAAGCCGCCAATTGTATTCTATCAGTGGATGATCTAGAGACGTTGCCGATACACGCCCCGCCCGGTTGCCCGTTCGGCATTCATCGCTGCTACGGATTCTCGTATGCTCGGCCGCGATCGTCGTTCTTAAGGTCCCTTTTCCCATCCAACGCGTCGAACCCTCCCATCTAGCCGAGGCTCGCCCATCTGGGCGTCGGCTGACGAGTCAGCCCACGACCTCGAAGATCGCCGCGGCGGAAGTGATGGCCTTGTCGGAGTTGCCCTCGTCGTGCAGCAGCATGCGCACGCCGACGCGTCCCGATCCACCGACGTGCGCGGTGCCCTCCACCCGGAACGGGCCCGGTCCAGCGTCGGAACAACTCATCGCGATACGCGTCGGAGTCGTTGGCCAGCTCGCGGATGTCACGAAGTTGGTCGCTCAATTGTGTTCTCTTCCCGCGGATTTGCTCCGCCGCACCTGGTTGAACGGCACGCCGCGATCGGCGGCGTATTCGCGCGGAAAGTTCAATACCCGTTCGCCGATCACGTTGCGCGCCATCTCGGTGGTGCCGCCGCCGATGCTGGCGATCTGACGGCCCAGGTAGCGCGTGCCGATGTCGAGCAGCCCCGCGTCATCGCCAAGCACGGCCGCCTCGCCTCCGACGGCGTAGGCGGTGTCGGTTTCGACATCGTGAGCCGCAGCCATGCCCAGCCTGATGATCGATCCCGCGGCGGGCGGCAGGGATCCGCCGACCACGGCGTGGAAGACGTGCTCGCTGAGTTGCCCTTGTACCGCCCGGTGCACCAGGGCCCGCCCGACCATCTCCCGGACCCGTTCGCTGCCGCCCTGGTTCGTCTTGTCGACCAGGGACAGCAGGTCGATCGAAACATCGTGAGCCTCAGCGATTCCGGGTCCGCTGGTGTACTCCGAGCCGTCCCCCATGGTGCGGCGCTCGTGGAACAGCTGTCGCGACGCGACGTCCCACCCTTTGCCCGGTTCCCCGACGACGGCGTCGTCGCCCACCTCGACGTCGTCGAAAAACTCTTCGCAGAACTCGACCGAGCCGTTGACCTGCCGGATGCGGTTGATCGTGATCCCCGGGTGCTGCAGCGGCACCAGGAACATCGTCAGCCCGCTGTGTTTGGGTGCGTCCCAGTCGGTTCGAGCCAGGCACAGGCCATAGTCGGCGGCGAACGCCCAGGTGCTCCACGTCTTGGCGCCGTTGATGATCCAACATCCATCGCGCCGGTCCGCGCGGGTGATGACGCCCGCGAGGTCCGAGCCGCCGTTGGGTTCGGACAGCAACTGCACGAGCACTTCGTCGCCGCGCAGCGCCCCCCGGATGTGCGCCCGTTTTTGGTCTTCGCTGCCCATGTCGAGGATCGTCGCGCAGCAGATCGCGAAGGACGGGACGTTGAGGAGCAGCGGTGTCTCGTAGCCGAGGGCCTCGGCGTCGAACGCCTTCTTGTACTCGTAGCCCAGTCCCAGCCCGCCGTACTCCCGGGGAAAACAGATTCCGGCGAATCCGCCGTCGTAGAGGGTCTTCTGCAATTCGCGTGCGCGCCGCCAGGACCCCAGCTCATCGCGGTCGAGCTGCGCGGCTTGCTCGGGGTCGAGTCGCGGCATGTTCTCGGCCAACCAGGCCTTGGCCCGGCTCCGAAAATCGTCGACGGACTCGGTCAACGACGGCATCGAATTGGCCTGTGGGTCATCGCCGATGGCCTCCCGTCCGCGACAGTGCTGTTCGAGAGTTGAGCTTGTGCTGGGCGACTGTACAGCAGTCGTGGAGAGCGCGTACAGACGGGCTAGGACGAGTTCAGCTTCACCGCGGCGCGGATGAGCGCCGTCAGCGCTTTTTCGTCGACCGTGTCGCCCTCATGGAAGTCGATGGCGCGTCTGGTGTTGCCGTCGAGACTGGAGTTGAACAAGCCCGCGGGGTCCGGTAGCGAGGCGCCCTTGGCGAACGTCATCTTGACGACCTTCTTGTACGTCTCGCCGGTGCAGATGATCCCGTCGTGATACCAGACCGGGACGCCTCTCCATTTCCATTCCTCGACCACATCGGGATCGGCCCGCTTGATCAGTTTGCGGATGCGCGCCAGCATCTCACCGCGCCAGTCACCCAGCTCCTTGATTCGGGCGTCTATCAGCGCAGACGGAGAGTCCGCAGTCAATGTCGTCGCCTTTCTGTCAGGGGATGGTGAGTGCGATTTTGCCGACGTGTTCACCGCCGCGCATCACCGCCACCGCCTCCTCCACTCTTCCCCAGTCGAAGACGTGACTGATGTGCGGCCTGATGCCCACGCTCGACATCAACGCGCACAGCTCCGTGTGCGCGCGCACGCTGCCCACCGTGATCCCGACGATCCGCAGATTGTTGAGCATGACTTCGGCGACCGAAACGGGCGCCGTGTCGAAGCCGCTGAGTACACCAATCACGGCGACGGTGCCTCCCATCCGCGCCGAATGCACCGACTGCGCCAGCGTTGCGGGCCCACCGAGCTCGACGATGAGGTCGGCGCCTCTCCCGGCGGTGAGTCGTTTCACTTCCGTCTCCCAATCCGGGGTCGCGCGGTAGTTGATGAGATGCGTTGCGCCCAAATCGGATCCGACCTTCAGCTTGTCATCCGAGGACGACGTCAGGATCACGGTGGCACCCAGCGCCCGGGCGAGCTGCACGGTGAACAGCGATACCCCGCCGGTCCCCTGGGTGACCACGACGTCGCCTTCGCCGATGTTGGCTTCCCGCAGGGCGCTGAAGGCCGTCACACCGGCGCAGGGCACGGTCGCGGCTTCAATATCGGTGAGGTGATCAGGCGTGCGAACCAGACCGCTGACGTCGGCGACGCGGTACTGCTGCAGCCACCCGTCTTCGCTGTCGCCGGGCAGCTTTCGTTTGGCTTCCGGCGTCGGCGGCCCATCCAGCCAGCCCGGGTGAAACGCCCCCATGACCCGCTCGCCGACGCGCCACCCGTCGACGCCCGGGCCCAGTGTCACCACTTCTCCGGCACCGTCACTCATCGGCACGCGTGGCCACGGCCCGGGGAGAAGGCCCATCAGATTGACGTTGTCGTGAAAGTTGAGGCTCGAGGCCTTCACCTTGACCAGCACCTGCCCCGGGCCGGGTTGGCCGACCGACGTCTGCACGGTCTCGAGGGTCGCGCCGGGACTATTCATGACCATTGCCCGCTGACGATCCGGAACGCTCATGCGCTACCCGCCTCCTCACGTCTGCCACACCCGTCACGCCGCGGCAGCACCGGCCGTCGTGCCCGCCTCGCAGCGACAATCGGCGCTCCGGCTTGTGTTGTCGCGCTGAGGCGGGCACATCGCCGTCTCCTTGCCGACGGTATGCGTGGGGTCGCTGTGACCATAATGGCCCGGCCGACGAAGCGCAGCGACACCCCAAGCCCGCTGTCGGGCTGGCCGGCAAGTAGTCTGCCGTCGACCCGGTCGACGAGAATCGAGCTGTCATGGAAGATCCCGCGCAAAAGCTGGTCCCCCACGATGACGCCACCGCGCTGCTGGCAATCGAATCCATCAAACAACTCAAGGCCCGCTACTGCCGGTACCTGGACGCCAAGGATTGGGCCGCGTGGAGATCGATCTTCACCGATGACTTCGTCAGCGACACCTCGGAGGCCGGCGGCAAGGTGATCATCGGCGCCGACGACTTTGTGGCGTTCACCCGCAAGGGCATCGGGCGCCCAGCGCAGGCCACGGCGCATCAAGTGCACGCGCCGGAGATCGAGCTGACGTCCGCGACGACGGCGCGCGGGGTGTGGGCCTTGCAAGACGTGGTGCGATTCGGGCCGGGGCTCAGCTTGGTCGGCTACGGCCACTACCACGAGACCTACGAGAACACCGCCGGGCAGTGGTTTATCACGAGCTCCAAGCTCACTCGGCTGCGAGAGGACATCGTCACACCCGTGTTGTCGATCTACGTGTCCGGCCGCATCCGGAGGGCGGCCGCCAAGCTCGCCAGCCGACTGACCAATCAGTGACGTCCATGACTCCCAGCACGATTCTGATCACCGGCGCGTTCGGACAGATCGGCAAGCGGTCCACACAGCTCCTGCTCGACCGGGGACGCACCGTCATCGCCATGGATCTGCGCAGCGACAAAACGGTTGCCGCCGAGGCGGAAGTGTCCGCCGGCAAGCACGCGGGGTCGCTGGTTCCGGCCTATGTCGATCTGCTCGACGCCGAGGCAGTGCGCGACCTGATCGCGACCCACCAGCCCGAAGCGATCATTCACCTCGCCGCGATCATTTCGCCGCCGTCCTACCGCAATCCGGGGCTGGCCAGGCGAGTCAACGTGGGTGGGACCGAGAACCTCCTGGCGGCGGCCGCAACACTGCCCCGGCCACCGCTTTTCCTGATGGCATCCAGCGCCGCGGTATACGGATCGCGCAACCCCTACCGCTACCCCGAGCGGATCACCCCGGACACCCCCGTGAACCCCATCGACCAGTACGGCCAGGACAAGGTGCTGGCCGAGGCGGCGGTCCGCGCCAGCGGCCTGCCGTATGCGCTCTTCCGGCTGGGCGGGGTCTTTTCGCCGGACACGCAGTCGGACGTCGGCGGCGACCACCTGCTCCTCATGCGCTCGATGCCGGGCGACAACCGCATGCACGCCGTGGACGCGCGCGACGTGGCCCTGGCATTCGCCAACGGTGTCGACCGCGAAGCCACGATCGCGGGCAAGGCAGTGCTCATCGGCGGCAACGAATCGAATGTGCTACTGCAGCGCGATCTCGAGGACGACCTGATGGTCGCCGTGGGCCTGGGCCGTCTCGGCCCTTCCGCGAGCCTGCCCGGCGATCCCGACGACGACCGCGGTTGGAGTTTCACCGGCTGGTTCGACACCACCGAAGCGCAGGCGCTGCTGAACTTCCAGGAGCACGACTGGCCCCAGACCCTGGCCTGGGTCACCGAATCGCAGGGCCGCAGGCGCATCGTGTTGCGGGCGCTAGCCCCGGTACTGCGGCCGCTCGTGCGCATCGCCCTGCAGCTGCAGCGCCGCGCCGAAGGACGCGGCCCCTACGCCGACCCGTGGACGCTGATCGCCAAGAAATACGGCTCCGCGGCGCTGGCTCATGCCGAGTAACTACTGGCGGGCAGCGAAAAAGACGGCGGCCTTGCGGATCGAGTCTTCCACGGGTTCGGGATCCCAGCCGAGTTCGCGTGTGGCCTTGCTGTGGTCGAGCGGGGACATCAGCTCGGCCATTCGTATCCCGGCATAGGCGAAAGGGAGGTCGCGGCGCAGGAGTTGCGCCACCGCGTCGTTGACACGCGCGCCCGCGCGCAGCACCGGCATGGGGATGCCGATAGGTGGTGGCCGTCTGCCGACGGCGGTAGCGGCGATCTCGTGAACCTCACGGACACTCATGTACCTGTCGGAGATGATGTAGCGTTCGCCGGTTCGTCCATGTTCCGCCGCGAGAAGCATTGCCCTGGCGGCATCTTCGATGCCCACCACCTCGGACGAATAGCCGAGGTAGAACGGGAACCGCCCGGTGGCGACAAGGGAGAGCAGGGAGCCATGTGGAGTCGGCGCCCAATCGCCGGGACCGTAGGTGGTGGATATGCACATCGCGACGGCGGGCAACCCATTCTCACGCGCGTAGGACATCAGCATTTTTTCGGCGGCCACCCGAGCCTCGATGTATGCGCCGCCCTGGTCCCAGTTGTGCGGATCCTCTTCGGTGACCGCCCGGCTGTCGTTGATCGCCAATGCGCCTGCGGTGCTGGTGAACACGAACTTCTGCAGGTCGGCGTCCAGAGCCGCCTCCAGAACATGGCGCAGTCCCTCGACGTTCGTCCGGAACAACGGCGCCGGGTCACGCAGCCACATGCGGGCATCTACGACGCAGTAATAGACGACGTCGCAGCCGGCCATGGCCGCGCGCAAGGCGCCGTCATCGAAGACATCACCGTAACAACGCTCGACGTCGAGGTCGTCGATGCCTTTGGTGGAACTGGTGTGGCGCAACATGACCCGCACGTCGGCACCCGTGGCGACCAGCTGCCGGGTGACGTGTGATCCCAGAAACCCGCTGGCACCGATCACCAGCTTCTTCTTGGCGCCCGCCGCAGGCATATCCGGCCACCTAGCGGTCGATCCACGCCAGTTGCGCCTCGGCGTGGTGACCTCCGACGGGCGGAGTGAGTCGATCGAGCCTGGCCAGTTGATCGGGCGTCAGTTCAACGGAATCGGCACCGACGTTTTCTTCAAGGCGCGCAACGCGTTTGGTTCCCGGAATCGGGACTAGCCCGGCAGCAGAGTCGGAACCCTTCGCCAGCAGCCAGGCCAAGGCGACCTGAGCGGCGGTGGCGCCGATGCTGGCGCTGATGTCCCGTAGCTCGTCGGCGCTGCTGAGGTTGTGCTGGAAGTTCTCATCGAAGAATCGCGGGTTTGTCTTGCGGTAGTCGGTGTCGGGAAGCTCCCCGGTGGAGCGGATCGCGCCGGTGAGGAAGCCACGGCCCAACGGCGAGTAGGGGACAAATCCGATTCCCAGTTCACGCAGCAGCGCCAGTACTCCGTCTTCGGGGTCGCGGGTCCATAGCGAGTACTCCGATTGCACGGCCGTGATCGGGTGGACCGCGTGGGCGCGGCGAATCGTGTTCACCCCGACTTCGGACAGGCCGATGTGCCGGATCTTCCCGGCGGCGACCAGTTCGGACAGCGCTCCCACCGTCTCCTCGATCGGGGTCTCGCGGTCGAGGCGATGTTGGTAGTAGAGGTCAATGTGGTCGGTCGCCAGTCTTTTCAGCGAACCGTCCACGGCGACGCGGATGCTGGCCGGGCTGCTGTCCAGGCCGTTGCGACCGGTGTGGGAGATCAGGCCGAACTTGGTCGCCAGCACCACGTCATCCCGCCGGCCCTGCAGGGCGCGGGCGACGAGTTCCTCGTTGACGTAGGGGCCATAGACCTCGGCGGTGTCGATCAACGTGACGCCAAGGTCGATGGCGCGGTGAATCGTGCGGATGGCCTCGGCGTCGTCGGTGCCGGCGCCGGCATAGGCGACCGACATGCCCATCGCACCCAGGCCGAGGCGGCCGACCTCCAGGTCGGCGAGGTGAGCGTGTTTCATGAGGGTCATTGTGCGCCCATCGGCTCCGCGCGTTCACCGGGACCTCGCCGGAACCCGAACGGGTAGCGTTGCGCTCATGCGCCCGATCGACGTATCCGCGATCTGATGGACCACGTAGACACCGAGCGACCGGTCCGTGATCTGGCGGTGGATTTCTACCGCGCATCAGGTGTGGTCCTCATTGTGCTGGGACACTGGCTGGCCGGATCGGTGACCTACTACGACGGGCAATTCGGTCGGCAGAACCCGCTTCTCGACCTGCCGTGGACACAGTGGCTGACCTGGATTTTTCAGGCGGTCCCGGTGTTTTTCCTGGTGGCCGGCTACGCCGGCGGGGTGTCCTGGACGCATCGACGCGACGCCGGAGGTTTCTCGCGGCAGGCCTGGGTTCGACATCGACTGGCTCGGGTTCTGGGACCGACTGCCGTCTACGTCGCGCTGGTGTCGGCAATCGTGGTGGTTCTCCAGGCCCGCGGCGCGCCGAGTTCCCTGCTGGAGTATGGGGGTTGGGCGGTGGCCATGCACCTGTGGTTCCTTGCCGTCTACGTGCTGGTGGTGTCGCTGACGCCGGTTGCCGTTGCCGCGCAACGCCGTTGGGGGCTGCTCGTGCCGGCGCTGCTGGCGGTGGCGGTCGTGGCGGTCGATGTCGCCTCGCGCGCGGGCCACGTACCTTATCTCGGCTGGGTGAACTATTTGTTGTGCTGGGGGCTGCTCTACCAGCTCGGAATCGCTTGGCACGGAGGACTATTGGCCGGCCGCAGGCCCGTCCTGCTCGCTGCGGGATCGGCGGTCACGCTGGCACTGTTGATCTGGCTGGGGCGTTATCCGGTCAGCATGATCGGCATTCCGGGCGAAGCGATTCAGAACACGTCGCCGCCCACCGTCGCGATGATGGCCTACGCGTGCATGCAGGCGGGATTGGCGGTCGCGTTGGCGCCGGCGCTCAACCGGGTGCTGCGCGCCGCCCGCGCGCAGCGCGTGCTGTCCACGGCCAATGCCAACGTGATGGCCCTGTACCTGTGGCACATGGTGCCGGTCGTGATCGTCGCGATCGTGGGCTACCCGGCGGGCCTGTTTCCGCAACCGCCCGAGGGAACGGCGGCGTGGTGGCTGGCCCGGTTGGAATGGATCGTCGTCCTGGGTCTGGTGACAGCGGTGGAGATGGTGTTGCTGTGGTCGCAGCGGCGCTTTTTCGCGGCCCCGCTGCCCCCGCTCGCCATCCCGCTCGCAGATCGCTGGGGCGAGGCCCCCATGCTGGCCGGCGCGCTGATGGCCTCCGCCGGTCTGCACTTTTTGTCGGCCGCGGGTTTCGCGCCGGACGGGCGTTTCGCGTGGGTGGCCGCGCTGGCCTTCGCCGTGGGGGTGGTCCTGGTTGCGTTGCGGCCCGCGACGCCGAGTCGTCGGCCGGCCGATCCCGCGCCTTGGGCCGAGCGAAAGTCATTGTAGGCCTGCAGAATTCCGTTCGGCAACAGCCCGGCCGGAATATGCGGCGACGCGGGCGCGGGCGGCTATGCGTTCGAAGTTTCGGGTTCCTCGGTATAGGTCAATGTCCACTCGGGGGCACCAAACGCTTGGACCAGCAGCTTGGAACCCACCGTGGCCGAACTGCTGCTGCCGATATGCGGGCGCACTCCACTGTAGGTTCCCAGCCATCCCCGTCGCTCGTCGGGGCAGCCCAGCCGCAAAGTCACTACCTCGCCCCCGTCGAGTCGCTGATGTATGACAAATCCATCGCCCGAGAGCATTTGAAACACCTCGTCGACACCGCTGCCGTCGGGCCCGCCGTTCACATGGAATCGGTCGAATATACGGTAATCGATGCCATTTTCGACTTGATGCAACCGCGGATAGTCGAGGCCCAGGTTGGTGACGAACGTGGCAAGGGCTCCCCCGCCGTCGACCGCCGGCGCGCGGCCCGCCTGAGCGACGATTTCCAGCAACCGCCCCCGCGGTAACAGGAAGTGCGCTGTGACACGCTCGGCTTCGACGGCGTCGAGCAGGGGTTTGGCCAGCAGGGCACGGACGTCGGCCGGTCGATCCCGCAGATCCAACGGCCACACCCCGACGCCGATCGTTCGCAATTCGTCGTTGATGGCTTCCAGGGTGTCCGGCACGGCGCGGCCATCCGAGAATTGCAGGGAGAGCCCATCGACGGAAGCCATGACGCTCCTCGGTTCGCGGTGTGTGGACGTGCAGATTGTAGGCCCAGCCCATGTGCGCTCGTGCGTGCGTGCCCTGGGCGCCGATCGGGCCGGGTCGCGTCGAACTCCCCCGGTGTCCGCCCAGTACGAGCGTCGCGGGGATCCGTCAAGCCCCTTCGGCACAGGCGCTTTGCGGACGCGGGTTGCTAGAGGTTCTGCCCGACGCCGCACGTCACCGGGGACGTTGGGAGACCGGACCGTTGCAGGCGTCCATGAAGCCGCTATTATGGGTAGCCTAACCTAATTCGATTTTGAGGAAAGGCTGTCTGTGACGGTTAAGTTGCCGATCGATCCGCACGCCGATGCATCCCGGCGGGCTTGGCTGCCTTGCCCCCACTGCGACTGGGGTCGCAGCGCATGCTCGGAGTGTGGCGGCGGCCGCAATTGCAGTGCGCATTGGCAGTACCTGCTGAGCAGTCGGGCGACGCACGTGCACCTGCAATGCCCCGGGTGCGCGACCCTGTGGTCGACCGACACGCGAAATCGCTGACGCCGCGACGATTCAGTCGGCGGAATCGGGCCGGCCCCAATCGAGTTCGGGCAGCGGGCGTTGGCACACCGCGCGCGCCTCGTCGGCGCCGAGCCCGAACAGGCGCAAAACGTGTGCGGTGACCGCGTCGGCGGCCGATGCGCCGTCGCGATCGGGATCGTCGCGCAACAGCGCCCCGAGTCCTAACAGCGCGCCGCCGGCCATGGCGAGGGCAAGTTCGGGGTCGTCAATATCGAACCTGCCCGCGTCGACGCCGGCCTTGATGTCGCGCAGTGCGCGAGGGGCCAGGCCCCGGTCGGACGACAGCAGCGCCGGCCCGTTGACCAACAGGATCTCGCTCTCCTGCGGGCGCTGACGGAACAGCCGGCCGGTCAGCCGGAAGCTGGTGGCAAATGTTTCCGCGGGGTCGGCGATCGACTCGGTGAGCCGGTCCAGCATCGCCCCGTGGGCGTCGAGGACGTCGGCGACCGCCGCCTCGAACAACTGCTCCTTGCTGTCGAAGTGGTTGTAGAACGAACCCATCCCGACGTCGGCGGCCTGGGTGATCTCCAAGACCGGCACGTTGAGCTTTCCCTCGGCGATCAACCGCTGCGCAGCCTTGACCAGCGCCGCCCTGGTGCGTTGTTTGCGCCGCTCCAAGCGGTTGGGCGGCTCTGCTATCGCGGACATCTTCAGCAGTATGCATCACTTTTGAGGATTTCGTCAGAAATCTTGACTCGGCGTCGCCAAGTATGTGACGATTTCGTCAGTTAACTTGGAGATGGTCATGGAACTGCCGACGAGGGCCCACCGGAAGCCGCACGCCGAACAGGGCGCACTGTGCGGTGAACACCCCGGGCGGTCCCGCAACCCGGTGATCAAAGTCGTCGACATCGCGTGGCTGGAATTCGAGAAGCCGGACCCCACACTCGACGAGGCGTTCGCGCGGGCCTTCGGCTTCCAAGCGGCACGGCGCGGCCCGGATGAACTTCAGTTGCGTGGCACCCGGGCGGGCGCACCATGCGTGATCGTGCGCCGTGGGTTGCGGACGCGATTCACCGGAGTCGCCTTTCGGGCCGGCGACGAGGCCGACGTGCAGCGACTGGCCGACGCATTCGGCGTTCCCGCGCGTCCACTGCCGGAGTCCATCGGCGGGCTGTCGGTCGACCTGATCGACCCCAGCGGCATCCCGGTGCGTGTCGTCGCCGGCACGCATGAACTGCCCGAGCTACCGGGCCAGCATCACCACATTTTCAACTTCGAACCCAACGCGCAGCGGATCAACACCGGTCAGCGTCCCCCGCGAGTGCCCGCGCGGGTGCAGCGCCTGGGGCATCTGGTCGTGCAATCGACGAAGTACCTGCAGGCGCTCAATTGGTATCTGGACAACCTGGGGATGATCGTCAGCGACTTCCTGTTCTTTCCCGGCCAGCGCGAACGCGGCCCGGCCATGAGCTTCATCCGCTGCGACCGAGGATCGACACCGGCCGATCACCATACCCTGGCGATCGCGCTGGGCCCGGCCAACCGTTACGTGCACTCCGCGTATCAGGTCGGCGATCTCGACACCCTGGCCGCCGGCGGCGAATACCTCAGGGAGCGAGGACATTTCCGGTCCTGGGGAATCGGCAGGCACATCCAGGGCAGCCAGATCTTCGACTACTGGCGCGATCCCGACGGCTTTCTGGCCGAGCACTTCACCGACGGCGACCTGTTCGACAACACGATCGAACCCGGCTGGGCCCCCTTCACCGCGTCCGGGTTGGCGCAGTGGGGGCCTCCGGCGAGTAGAGACTTTCTCGGCATCGATGTGAAATCGGCTCGCCACGAACTGGTTTCGCTGGTCACCGCGCTTCGAGCCAGCAACGAATTCGATATCCGCCACCTCATCGGCCTACTGAAAGTGCCCGCCTCATGACCATTTCCGTAGTGCGCACCGCCGACGCCTGGTGGCGCAAGACTGCCAACGGCGCCGCCAAGATCGGCACAGCCGCGACCACGACCGCTGCCCTGCTGGCCGATAGGGCCGCGATCGAGGCCGCCGCCGGCGGCGCGGATGTCGTCGACGTCGACAGCCTGAAGCTGGCTTCACCGGTCACCAGGCCGTGCCGAGTGGTGGCTCAGATGACCAACTATGTGTCGCATGTCAAGGACGCGGGCATGGACCCGGCGTCGGTTCCGCTGACCTTCTTCCGCAAGGCGTCGGCGTCGATCAACGGTCCGTTCGACGACATCGTCAAACCCGCACACGTCAAGCTGCTCGATTACGAGGTGGAGATCGGGCTGGTGATCGGGCGCGCAATCCCGGTCGGGACAAGCATTTCCGAGAAAAACCTGACGCAGTTCATCGCGGGGCTGGTCGTCACAAACGATATTTCCGCCCGTGACATCCAGCTCCCGCAGACCCAGTTCTACGAAGCCAAGTCCTACCCGACGTTCACCCCGGTGGGGCCGGAGTTGGTGCTGCTCAACGACGACGAGCTCAATCGGTTCGGCGATTTGCGGCTGCGCCTGAACGTCAGTGGCGACGAGCGGCAGAACGCGCTCGTCGACGGGGACATGCTCTATCGGCCGCTGCAGGCGCTGCAGTCGCTCACCCAGTTCCAGGAGCTCACCGCGGGTGACCTGATACTCACCGGCACCCCGGCGGGCACCGCGCTGAGCGCACCGCCGAAGCCGGTGCAGATCATCGGGAACCTGTTGCCGCCGAGCATCAAGTGGAAGATGTTCTTCGCGCGTCAGGCCAACAACCGGAAGTACTTGCAGGACGGCGACATCGTGGAGGCATCGATCGCCACCGACGATGGGGCCATCGACCTCGGAACGCAACGCACCGCAATCCGATTCGCGTGACCGTTCCCGTTGTCCCGCTCGTCATCGTCGGCGCCGGGCCGACCGGCATCACCGCCGCCACCCTGTTGGCACAGTACGGTCTGGACTGCCTCGTCCTCGACCGCTGGCCCGGTGTGTACCCGCAGCCGCGCGCCGTGCACCTCGACGACGAAATCTATCGTGTCATCGCCCGGCTCGGCATCGCCGAGGAGTTCGCGGCGATCTCGCGGCCCGCACTGGGACTGCGGCTGCTGGACAACCGATTCCGGGTGCTCGCCGAGTTCAGCCGCGAAACCTCCGGCAGCCCCAACGGCTTCCCGCAGGCCAACATGTTCGACCAACCGGAGTTGGAGGCCCTGCTCCGCGCCAACCTCAAGCGCTACCCGAATGCCCAACTGCGCGGGGACGCCGAAGTCACCGAGTTGAGCAACAGCGGAAACCGCGTGCGCGTCAGCTACCTCGACCGCTCCGAAGGCCAGGTTCACCGGGTGGACGCCGACTCCTGCATCCACCCGATTCCTGTCCCGCGGATCGGGACCTTCGACTTAACCTAGCCTAACTAACGCTGGTCGTTGGCCGCCGGGTGTTCAGGGGACGGCCGGTTGGGTCACGAAGTCGATGAGTTCTTCGACGCGGCTGATCAGCTCGGGCTCGAGATCGTTCCAGTCGCGCACCCGCGAACGGATGTGCTGCCAGGCCCTGGCGATGTCGGCCTGACCGGCGTGCGGCAGGCCGAGCGCCCGGCACGCGCCGTGCTTCCACTCGATGTGCCGCGGCACCTTCGGCCAGGCCGTCAAGCCAAGCCGCTGCGGCTTCACCGCCTGCCAGATGTCGACATAGGGGTGACCGACGACCAGGGTGTCGGCGCCGCCCGGTCCCCGTCGCACCGCCTCGGCGATCCGCGTCTCCTTTGAGTTCGCGACGAGGTGGTCAACCAGCACGCCGAGCCGGCACCCCGGGCCGGGTCCGAACTCTGCGACGATGCGCACCAGGTCGTCGACGCCGCCGAGGTGCCCGACGACGACGCCCTCGATGCGCAGGTCCTCCCCCCACACCTGCGCGATGAGTTCGGCGTCGTGGCGGCCCTCAACGTAGATCCGGCTGGCACGCGCGACCCGGGCCCTGGCGCCGGGCACCGCGACCGAGCCGGACGCCGTCCGGCCCGCGGCGGTAGGCGCCGGGCGGCGCGGCGCCGTGAGGATCACCGGGCGGCCCTCAAGCAAATACCCAGGGCCCAAGGGAAAGCCACGGGTGCGACCGCGCCGGTCTTCCAGCTCGACGCGGCCGTATTCGACCCGCACCACCGCGCCGACGTAGCCGGTCTCTACGTCCTCGACCACCAGGCCGAGCTCGGCCGGGTGTTCGGTTGAGCGGGGCTTGCGCGGCCCCGCGGCAAGAACATCGGTTCCATAGCGATCCACCACGCGGCAATACTAGGAAGCCTTGAGGCCAAACCGGTGATGACGCGCCACGCACTACGTTGACGACTTCGCCGGGCCACCGCATTTCGACAGATAGTCCGCGTAGTCCCAGGTCTTCAGGAAGTCCTGGCCCGCTTGTAATCCACGCTGATAGAGGGCCTCGCGTTGTGCTTCGGTGATGCTGAAGTCGATCGGGCTCACCTCCTCTGCGGGCACAAAGATGATACGGCGCACGGTGCACGGATCATCGATGTAGGAATTGTCTTGATTGCTCACCAATGTCTCAATCGCGGCGAGCCCCAAAGACACCGGCCCATGCACCGGATGAGTGGGCGGAATGCCCGGGCGGGCCGACAGCCGGATGCCGAATGTCGGCCATTGCGGCCGCCCGTCGGGCTGGTCGAAGAGCTCCACCGGAAAGTTGGACAGCAATCCGCCGTCGACCCACGTGGCGCCGCCGACCCGAACCGGCTCGAACACATAGGGAATCGCGGCCGAGGCGTGCACCGCGCGAGCCACCGGAAAGGTGTCCGGGTCGATGCCATACGAAGGCAGGTCCCACGGGATGCGAACCAGCTGGCGGCGAGACAAGTCGCTCGCGGTGACCACCAGCGACCACGCGAATTGCTCGGGCTCCTCGCCGGTGCGCAGGTCTCCGAAGGTGTGCACACCGAGCTCCGCAAGCCGATCCGCCACCAAGTGTTCGAGATAGGCGCCCCGGTATATGCCGTCGGACACCAGCAACGACAGTCCCCCACCAATCAGCGGGATATTCCCAATCAGGTTGCGGTCGAGAAACTTTGGGTAGTCAATGCTGCGCATGATTTCGGCCAGCCGACTCAGCGGTGCACCGGCATGCTGCAGGGCCGCGACCAGTGACGCGACGATCGCGCCCGCGCTGCTACCCGCGACCCGCGGAAACCGGTAGCCGGCTTCGGACAGCGCGTCCACCGCTCCGACCAGCCCGATACCCCGGACTCCACCGCCTTCGCACACCAGGTCAACACGCGCCGTGCTCATGGCTCATGAATCCGTCGTCCGTCGGCCCCGAAGAAATGCAGGTGTCCGGGTTCGGGATGCAGCCGCACGCGGCTGCCCCTTTCCGGTGGGCGTCGTCCGTCGGCCCGCGCGACGACGGGCTGATCGATTACCTTGCCGGAACCCGTGATTCGGCCATACAGGTAGGCATCCGCCCCGAGTTCCTCGACCACGTCGACCTCCATCTCGACGCCGTGTCCGCCCAGCTCGAAATGTTCGGGACGGACGCCAACGACCACCTCACTTGCGGCGTCGGCAATCTCACGCGGCAGGCGGATCGGCCAATCACCCAGCGACACAGAGTAATCCACGATCGGGAGGGTGAACAGGTTCATCGCGGGCGACCCGATGAACCCCGCGACAAACACGTTGTCCGGGTTTTTGTAGAGATCACGCGGCGCCGCGAACTGTTGCAGCACCCCGTCGCAGAGCACGGCGACGCGATCACCCATGGTCATGGCCTCGACCTGGTCGTGGGTGACGTAGACCGTGGTGGTGCCGAGTCGCCGTTGCAATGCCGCGATCTGGTTGCGGGTCTGCACCCGCAGTTTGGCGTCGAGATTGGACAGTGGCTCGTCCATCAAGAACGCCCGTGGGCGGCGCACGATGGCGCGACCCATCGCCACCCGCTGACGCTGACCGCCGGAGAGGTCTTTGGGTTTGCGGTCCAGATATGGTTGCAGATCAAGCAGTTTCGCCGCGTCCAGCACTCGGTCGCGGATTTCGGCCTTCGGTGTTTTGGCGATCTTCAACGCAAAGCCCATGTTCTGCGCCACCGTCATGTGCGGGTACAGGGCGTAGTTCTGAAAGACCATCGCGATGTCTCGGTCCTTGGGATCGACGTTGGTGACGTCGCGGTCGCCGATCAGGATGCGTCCGGAATCCACCACCTCGAGTCCCGCCACCATGCGCAGTGAGGTCGTCTTACCGCACCCGGACGGTCCGACCAAGACGACGAACTCGCCGTCGCCGACGAACAGGTCGAGACCATCCAGCGCCGGTCGGTCCGCGCCCGGGTAACGCCGGGTCGCCCGCTCGAAACTCACCGAAGCCATTGTCACCCACCGAGCCCGGTCACGGCGATGCCGCGGACAAAGGAACGCTGCGCGATCGCATAGATGATCACCAGCGGCAGCATGATAAGCATCGAGGTCGCCATGATTATCGGCCAGCGGGCGACGTACTCCCCCCGCAGCCGGACCAGGCCGAGGGTCAGCGTGGCCAGGCTGTTGCGCTGGATCATCAGCAGCGGCCACAGAAAGTCGTTCCAGACGTTGACCCAAGTGAGCACGGCGAGCACCATCACGGCGGGCCTGGCATGGGGCAGCAGGATCCGCCAGTAGATCTGCCACGGCGAGCAACCGTCGAGGATCGCGGCTTCCTCGAGATCGCTTGGGAGAGTTTGGAAGAACTGGCGCATCAGGTACGTGCCGAACGCGCTACCGAACAGGCCCGGCACGATCATCGCCCAGGGAGTGTCGACCCACCCCACGGTGCGCATGAGAATGAACTGCGGTATCACCGTCACCGTCAGCGGAACCATCAGCGTGCCCAGGTACAACACGAACAACGCGTCGCGGCCGCGAAATTGCAGTCGGGCAAAGGCATATCCGGCCAGTGAGCAGAAGAAGACCTGCCCGGCGGTGACGCATCCGGCGTAGAAAACGGTGTTGAAGAACATCCGCCAGAACGGCATCAACGTGAACACCTCGGTGTAGTTCGCCCACCGGGGGTGGGCGGGGAACAGCCGTGGCTCGCTGATCTCGCCCTCCCTCTTCAACGAGCCCGACACCGCCCAGGCGATAGGGAACAGCCAACACCACGCGATGCCGACCAGCGCGGTGTAGGTCACCACGGCGCGAAAGACATTGCGCTTCATCGCACGTTCAGCTAAGGCCACGAGAAGCCTCCCAAGACCGCTGCCGGGTGATCCGCAACTGCGCGACCGTCAGCGCCAGCAAGATGGCGAACATCACCCATGCCAGCGCGGACGCGTACCCGAACTCCAAGAACGAGAACGCATGCTGGAAAAGCATGATGCCCAGAACATAGGTTGAGGTTTCCGGACCGCCGTTTGAACCGTTGAGGACATACACCGTGTCAAACGCCTGGAACGCGTGGATGATCGATATCACCACCACAAACGACATGGCCCCGCGGATCAGCGGGATCGTGATGGATACGAATTGCCGTATTTCGCCCGCACCGTCGATTTTGGCCGCCTCGTAAACGGTCTCCGGAACTCCCTGCATCGCGGCCAGCAAGATGACGGTGGCGAATGGCACGCTCCGCCACACGCTGATGATGCACAGCGACGTCATGGCCCATCTGGGGTCGACCAGCCACGGGACTGGGCCGACGCCGACCCAGCCGAGCATGATGTTGAGCAGCCCATTGTCGGTGTTGAAGACGAACTGCCACACGACCGCCATGACGACCGACGAGATGGCCAGCGGCATGAAGACGATCGTTCGAACAATGCCGATGCCCTTGACTTTCCGGTTCAGCACGCCGGCCACGACGAGGCTGATGAGGACAGTCGGCAGCACGGTTCCGAGCGTGTAGATCATCGTGTTGCGGATGGCGATGAGAAACAGCGGATCAGACGTGAACAGCTCGCCGAAGTTCTTCAAACCCACGAACTTTGGCGGGCTGAACACGTCCCACTGTTGGAAGCTCATGTACAGCGAGAATCCGAGCGGGAACAGCATGAACACGCTGACCGCCACCAGGTTCGGTGCGACGAACAGGCGCCCGGCCCGGGCGCGTCGCCGGGTGGGACCGGAGCCTTTGTACCCCTTGGCGTTAACCGGCCCGGGCGCGGTGGTGTCGAGCGACGTCATGGAGTGCGTAGCACCTCCTCGACGGCGGGCGACAATCCGGCCAGCGACGTCGCCGGCCTGGACCCCCGCAGAACGGGACCGAAGTTGCGGTCCATCAGGGCGTTGATCTTTTCCCACTGCGGGGTGATCGGCAGGCCCAGCGAATAGGCCGGCCCCTCGGTGAGTACCGAAAGGTTGCCGACCCGGCGGTGGGCTGTGGCGAATCCGTCCGAGGCGAGCGCGGACCGCACCACGGGCACGAAAAGGCCGGTTTCAGCGATCAATGCCTGTCCCACAGGGCCGGTCGCGAACTTCACGAATTCCCACGCCTGTTCTTTGCGTCGGCTGCTCGCCGAGATGGCCAGTCCGGTGGTACCGATATTCGAGCGGGCGGGCTGGCCCGTCGGCAGCGCCGGCCCCGTTGGTAAGGGAGCGACATCGAAATCCAGGCCGTCGGCGCGGATGAATGTCTGATATCGCCAGTGGCCGCCCATCGCCATCGCCGCCTTCCCCACCGCGAACAGATCGGGCGTGGACATCGACTGGGTCTCGGACGCGTTGGGCGCCACCCGGTACTTGTTGGAAAGGTCGGCGTAGAACTGCACCGCCTGCGTAAAGGCGTCGTCACCGAAATTGAAGTGGGTCGGGTTCATCCGCGGCGTGGACCACGACACGCCGTTGTTCATGGCGAACAGCCCGGCCGAGTAGTACGAGACCCAGGTGTTGACGAAACCCCACTGCGTGGCCCGCCCCGATCCATCCCGCCTGATAAGGGCCCGGGCCGCGTCCAGGAACTCGGTAAAACTCCACGGCTGCTCCCACGTCTTGGGCGGCGCCGGCAACCCCGCCTCGGCGAAAAGGCGCTTGTTGTAAAACACATAGTTTCCGGACCATTGCTCCGGAAATGCGTACTGTCCCGCGTTGAACGTGAAGGTCTCATACAGTGCGTCGATGCTGTCCGACTTCAGCTGGGCCGCGAAAGCCTGGTCGCGGGCCAACATCGTGTTGAGATCCAGCAGCACCCCCCGGTTGGCCAGTTCGGAGTAGGTCAATTCCCACGCCATCATCACGTCGGGGCACACGCCGCCGGCGCAAAACGTCGAGAGCTGTTGCATCACGCCGGGGCCGGACAACACCGGCCGAACCTTGATGTCGGGATGCCGGCGGCAGAACTCGTTGACGACGCGCATCCTGGCGTCGCGCTCGTCCGGGTTGGCCGAAAAAAAGAAGGTCAGGGCGTCGTCATTCTCGGGGGCGCAGCCGGCGGACCAGGGCACCAGCGACGCCGCGGTGAGCGCACCGGCACCCCGCAGCAGGCTCCGCCGTCCGAACGGCTTATCGAGCATCGCGCTCCCGATCTTCCGCCGTAGCCGGTCGCCGCGCCGGCTCCGCCCGATGTCCTTGGTACCCGATGGGCCTGAGGTGTTCCTGAGACGGCCGCTGGGACGCCCAACGCGGCAGTGCCAGAACGGCCCGGCGCAAGTCGCCGGTGATGTCGATCGTCTGAATGCGATTGTCGGCCCCGACGCCGATCCGCAACAGCACCTGCGCCCGCCCGCGCGGCGCGATCACGATGCCCGGGACGCCGTCGATGAGCATGACGGCGCCGGCCCGCGCGCGCTGGGCGAATCGACGCGTCTCCTCGGCGACCTCGCGGGCGCCGCGCAACTCGGTGGGCACCCCGCTGGGAACCAGCGCCCGATCAACCGTGCGCACCACGTCTGGAGCCAGCAGCTCGAGCAACCCGGGGATGTCGCCGCCCCGAGACGCCGCCAGAAACGCCTCCACGATTGCCAGGTGCTCAGCGGCGCGTGAGGGTGCGGCGTCGGAGTCGACATGCAGTCGCCCACGGGCCCGGCTGGCGAGTTTTTTCGCGGCCGCCGGGGACCGGTCCAGGAGGCCGCCAATCGTCTCGAACGGCACATCGAACACGTCGTGCAGGACGAAAGCCACGCGTTGTGCGGGGGAGAGCCGGTCGAGCACCACCAGCAGGGCGCTGCTGACCGACTCCGCCAGCAGGGCGTCCTCGTCCGCCGGGGCCGAAACGGTCCCCGCAAGCCGGTCCAATTCGTCGGAGTCGGCGAGCGGTTGCTCGGCCCGCCGCTTGCGCACGCGAAGCTGGTCGAGCGCCTCGTGTGCGGTGATCGTCGTGAACCAGCCGGTGAGGTTGTCAATGTTGTCGATGTCGAGATCCGAACGACTGGCCTTCAGCCACGCCGACTGCACCGCGTCGTCAGCGTCGGCTACAGAACCGAGCAGCTGATAAGCGACCGACCGCAGGTGCCGTCGATCCGCGTCAAAGCGGTGCGCGAGATCTACCAGATCCTTTGTTGCGGCCATGAGGTCACCTTTTCTGCACGGGAGTCGTCAAGAAGATGACCGCATCCATCGAACTCTTCGTCGCATAGGAGACCTGCACCATGACCCTATCGATTGTGCGCCAGGCCCGGCTACGCGGCCACGCGGCTCGCCGCTCCGGAAACGGCTGCACCGTTAACGGATTGACCCGATGAGTACCGCATACGTCGTGATTTCGCTGATTACCGCGACCATCACCGCCGGAGTCGCAATAGCCGACCTGATCCCCGCCGGATTCGTCCTGGCAAACTCGGCTGAGGTCAAGGTGCCGCGTTCCTGGTTGCCGGCACTGGGGGCCGTCAAGCTGGCCGGGGCCGCCGGATTGATTGTCGGGCTGCTGGGCCTGCAGGCCGTAGGATTTGCCGCCGCCGTCGGCCTGGTCCTGTTCTTCATTGGCGCCACGGTGACTCACCTCAAGGCCCACGTCCTCTACAACATCGCGTTTCCCGGCGCCTTCTTGTTCCTGTCGGCGGCGACGCTGGCGCTGATGGTCGTGCACTGAACGGGCTCGGCGGGGCGAACGATCAGGCGGGAAAGTATCGGATCCGGTTGATCGCGTTGCCCCGCCAGGCCACATCGGCGAACATGACGCCGCGTCCGTGGCCCGAGTTGAGCGAGACGCTGACCGTGGGCCCCGCGCCGATGATCTTCGCCCAGGTGGCGCCGTTGAGTTGCTCGACGAGCTCGGCGAGATCGAGTGAGTCCTTGTCGCCCAAAGTTATTGCGGCAGTGGGTGATAGCGTACACAGAGCGGCGGGCTCGTCGCCACGGACAACGGCGCCCAGGAAGGTCTGCACGCATCCCCTGTGCCGCGCACCCACCCGCCGAAAGCCGGCCATGAACCCAGCGGTTCCGCGCAATCCCTGGTAGCTCAACAGCGCTTGCGCCAGCCGCAGGCCGGGCGATGCCGCTCCCGTTCCGCTGCGCAGGAACTGCAGCATCATCGCCGGCAGCTCCCAATAGGCGCGCAGTTCGGCAATCCGCCACTGGCCGTTGGCTTCTCGCAGGTCATAGCGCAAGAAAGCGGGGATGTACATCGTCACGGCCGAACCCATCGCCACCTCGAGCTCGAGATCGCGCAGAACCACCGTGCCGAAGACGATATCGAGGTCGCGATGGAACTTGATGTCACGCGGAGCGATGAAGGTGTCGTAAAAGCGGCCGATCTGCGTGTGCCCCACGTGCGGCCGCGAACCCACCGGGTCCTCGATTCGACCGTCGGTGGTGAACAGGTCGACCCAGCCGGTGCGGTCGTGTGCGCCCGCGGCCTGCGGCGAGCGCTCCACCGCGGCGAGTAGATGCTTCCGATCCAGTGGCACCACCATCAGGCGGCCTCGACCAACTCGATGCCGGCGGTTCGCATCTCGGCCAGCGCCGCCGCGGCCGAATCCGGCGCCGCGGCCGCCGTCAGGTTCACCATCACCCTGGTCGTCAAGCCCGCTCGCACCGCGTCCTCGGCCGTGCGCCGGACGCAGTGGTCGGTGGCGATGCCGACCACGTCGACCTCGTCGACCCCGCGCCGCCGCAACCACTCGAGGAGCGGGGTCCCGTCCTCGTCGACGCCCTCGAAGCCGCTGTACCCGGCGTCGTGGGCGCCCTTGGCGAAGACCGCCTCGATCGGGCCGGTGTCGAGGTCGGGATAAAAATCCGCGCCGGGGCTTCCGGCGATGCAGTGCGGTGGCCACGACGACGAATAATCCGGCCGGTCGGAGAAATGGGCACCCGGGTCGACGTGGAGGTCCTTGGTCGCCACGACGTGCTGGTAGCCGGGCCCACCGGCGAGGTAGCCGTTGATGGCCAAGGCCAGGGCGGCGCCACCGTGAACCGGCAGCGAGCCACCCTCGCAGAAGTCGTTTTGCACGTCGACGATGATCAACGCCCGCATCCTTGCCACCCTATCCCCGCCGGGCCGGCGCCAAGCGCTGGAACTTCAGGGATGGGCCGGGCGGTTTGTTGGCCAGTCGCGCGGGTAACCCCCTTGCCATGTTGATCCGCAGAATCGCACGGCCGCTGTTGTCGGTTGTGTTCATCGGGCAAGGAATCGATTCATTGCTCAACCCGAAATTGGCGGCGGAAGCCGCAGCGCCCGCCGTGGGCGGCCTGCAGCAGTTGCCGGATCCGGTTGGCAGCAGCATCCCGAGCGATCCCCATACGTTCGCGCAAGTCAACGCGGGCGTCCAGATCGCGGCCGGCCTGCTGCTCGCCACCGGAAAAATGCCCCGCGTCGCCTCGGCCGCACTGGCGTTGACGGTGCTACCGGCCAACCTTGGCGCGCACATGTTCTGGAGCGAACCCGACCCGCAACGCAAAGCCGAAAAACGCCAGGCTTTCCTGACCGACCTCAGCCTGTTGGGTGGACTCATGATCGCGTCCGCCGATACCGCGGGCAAGCCGTCCCTGGGGTGGCGCGGGCGCCGCGCAGCCGCGCGGATCTCCGACCGGGTGTCGTCAGCGCTGCCAGGATCGCACGACACGCTGGACGCCGATTTCGGGGAGCTCGGGGAGAAGATCGTGCATGGCCTGCAGGTCGGCGCCGAGCGCGGCCGCGAACTGGCCAGCACCGCCGCCGAAAGAAGCGCGCCCTACGCCGAAGCCGCCCTCGAACGCGGCCGCGAACTCGCCAGCACCGCCGCCGAAAGAAGCGCGCCCTACGCCGAAGCCGCCCTCGAACGCGGCCGCGAACTCGCCAGCACCGCCGCCGAAAGAAGCGGACCCTACGCCGAAGCCGCCCTCAAACGCGGCCGCGAACTGGCCAGCACCGCTCGGGAACGCGGGGAGGAGCTCGCCGAAACCGCCCGCCAGCGCGGCGGCCACTTGGCCGACGACGCGCTCGAACTCGCTGGTGGACGGCCTGGTGGAAAGATCAAACGTCGCAAGCGCCGCTGGTAATCGCGCGGGTGTCGTCGCGGCGCCTGCGGATGTGGCCCCGCACGTACAGCGCCCATGACGCCGCGACCACCGCGAACGAGGTCAGCTGCACCCCGGTCAACCAGCCGGCGGGATAGATCACCCCGGTGAGGTAGTGGGCGATGAATCCGTCCGGCGGCAGCGGCGCCATCCCGGCCCGTGCGCGAGCCCAGCGCTCGACCCACGTCAACGGGCAGTCCACCAGCTCGGCGGCGATGGCGATCCCCCAGATCACCGCCGGCACATGCAGCCAGATCGTGCGTCGCCAGCGCAGCGCGAGGAAACCACCGACGAGCACGTAACCGATGAAGGCGAGGTGCAACGCCACGACCAGCCCCACCACGGTCGCGTACATGGCTCAGCCGCCCGGGTGCCACCGCGCCGCCGACGCCGCCAGGAAGGCGTCGACGATCGCGTTGACGTCTTGACCGACGTCGACGGTGACACCGGCCTCGTCGGTGCCAAGGGACTCCAGGGCGTCCAACTGCGACCGCAGCAGTGCGGCCGGCATGAAATGGCCGGACCTGCGGGCTAACCGGCTGCCGATCAGCGCCGGTGAACCGCTGAGATGCAAAAACTCGACGCGCGGGCAATGCGCGCGCAGCTGGTCGCGGTACTTGCGTTTGAGGGCCGAACAACTCGCCACGCCGCCGCCGTGGTGGTCGGCCAGCCATTCCCCGACTTTCTCCAGCCACGGGTAGCGATCGTCGTCGTCGAGCGCTTCGCCGGCGGTCATCTTGTCGATGTTGGCGGGCGGGTGCAGGGTGTCGGCGTCCACGAACGGGACCCGCAACCGTTGTGCGAGTGCGGAACCCACCGCCGACTTGCCCGATCCGGAAACACCCATCACCACGATCGGTGGCGGCGCACCGCCGGGATCACTCACTCGGTCGTCAGGTTGCGGTTCCATTCCACCCAGCCGACACCGTCGCGACCGTCCGCGGTGCGGACGCTGGCCCAGGCGCGCGGGAACTGGCTCACCCGTCCATCGGAGGCGGTCAGCAGCACCGGCGCGTGGCCGCGCACGTCGACGTCCGCGGTGAGCTCACCCGGGTTCAGGGTCAACGTCGCGTTCAGCGGTAACCCGTTGGCGCCGAACGCTTCCCGTGAGGAAACGGTGTGCAGCTCGGTGACCTTACCGCCCGAGCCTTCGGGGCCCTGAACGTAGCCGACACTGAAAGACGGCACGCCCGGAATTCGAATGTCCACGCCGTGCAGGTGGGTGCCATCGGCAAGGTGCAGCGCGCTCCACATCCAGTCCATGCTCCACCAGTCGCGCACACCCCACGAGTGATCGCGCTGCCCGGGAACCGAATCCAGACGGTAGCTGGCGTCCCCGATGGTGACGGTCCCCGAGACCGAGCACGGGATCTCATAGCGCGTCGTCAGCCGGTACTGATACGGGGTACCGGCGGTGGCCCACACCAAGTTCATCGTCGCCTCGACGGGACTCCCCGGCTCCCCGCGCAACAGCGCCGACGCGTCGGGGTAAGCCTGACCTCGCGCCCGCACGTCGACGCGGTAGGCCTGCAGCGGTGCGCTGGCGGAATGGCCCACCTCGAAGGCGTCGTCGCGCAACACCCACGGGTCTGCCGGCAGCGGGACCTGCGCGTCGATGAGGGCCACGGTCGGCATGTCGGGTCCGCACAGCAGCGCGTGAACCCAAGCCGTGCCCTGGTTCGCTACCAGGCCGACGCGGAACCAGCCACCCAATCCCTGTCCCACGTCGACGAAGTCGGCGTACCAACTCTCACTCCACAGCGGTTCGGCGGAAGGGGCGTGGGAGAGTTCGTCGTCCTCCGACGGTCGCAGCGGTTCCGGCTTTGCCGCGCCCGGGGCGGCAACTGGGAGGGCCGCCAGCGCGTCGGTATCGAGCACGTGATCGCAGTGCCGTTGCAGCATCGTCATGAACATCCGGTCGCCGCGCTCGGTGCGTTCCACCAGCATCGACGACACGATCGCCATCATCACGCCGAAAAAGCTCTGCCGGCGCACACCTTCGCCGACGTCGGCGAGGGTGATGGGCGGCTGCGGCCCCAGCGCGTCGTAGTACGCCCGCAACAGTGCGTCGTAGTGCTCGCGACGATCCTGCTCCCGCAGCGCGCAACCGAGGAAGTAAGCCAGGTCGGTCAGCGCCGGGCCCCAGGAAACGGTCTGCCAGTCAACCACCGTCAACGCGCGGTCGGCTCCGGGGGAACCGAACAACATGTTGTCCAGCCGGTAGTCGCCATGCACCAGGCCCCGGATTCGGCCCTCCCCCGACTCTTGGGCCAAATAGCCGTCGAACGCCGCCACTAGGCGTTCGCACACCACGCGGTGCTCCGGCGAGATCTGGTCACCGTAGCGGTCGATGAAACCGGCGTAGAGCGGGGAGATCATCGACTGGTTGAGCGGCGACTCACGGTTGAGCCAGGGCGCTTCGGCCAGCGACGCGTCACCGAGCAGCGGCCCGTGCAACCGTCCCAACTCGACCACGCCGAGCCGGGCCTGTTCGATTGTGGCGCCGGCAATTTCATCGCCGACGACCGCCGGCCCCGCGTCGCCCAGCAACAGATCGAACACCCCGGTCGCGGTATCGACCGCGGCGTGGTAACAGGGCGCTATCGGCCCGCCCAGTCGCGGCGCTATGTCGCCGTAGAAGCGGACTTCGCGTTCGTAGAGGCCCAGCGCCGCACCGGTTTGCCGGCTCACCGCGTCGGTGGCCGCGACTTTCAGCACCACCGACTCTGGCCTCTCGGGGCCGGCGCCCCCATCCGCGTAGCTGAGCCGGATGCGGTAGCACTCGCTCATCTGACCGGTGCCGATGCGCTCCACGACGAAATCGGCAACGGGTCCGGCGCCGATGGCCGCGGCCAGCCACTCGGCGGTGAGGTCACTGGGTCGTTCGATAACTCGCTCGGTTTCGACGTGCATGAGGGCCAGCGTGCCAGGTCAATGCGCCAGTGAGAAGCCGTCCCACGCCATCCGGCGGTGCGGGTGCGGATCGAACTCGACGCGGGTCTTGTGGTCGAAGACCATCACCGCACGGTCGGCGGCGGTGTAGGCGGGCCAGTCCTCGCCCGGCACGCCGGTGCGGCTGAACGACCTCCAGCGCCGTTGTACCTGGTTACTGACCCGCAGGGCGGCAGGAAGATCGACGGCGGCGGTCAGCAGCGCGCCGAACCTGGTGCGATAGACGTCGAAGACGGCCAACAACTCGGTGGCGTGCGTCGCGCCCAGACCCGACCAGCGCAGCGTCCGTGGCGCGTAGTCGTAGCGATACAGGTAGGTGGGCGCATGGCCGCCGTGGGCCTCGGCGATCTGCCAGGCCGCCGAGCTGAACGCGAAGTCGCCGCCGAGCTGGATGCATGCCGACGACGCCGGGTAATCGGGGTAGGCGGCGGTAATGCGTTCGCGGGCAGCCGGTTCTGCGTCGGCCAGCAGCTCTTCGACCATCGATTCGTTGGTCGGCAGCATCGCCAGAAAGCGGGTGAACAACCGCCCCTCTTCGGCGTTGGTGCCCACGATGAGCGGCACCCGATGCGCCTTTCCGCGCCGCATCGCCTCGACGGGGTCCAGGGGCAGGACGTCATCGCCGATGACCGGACCAATCGGAAAGGCGCCCAGCCTCTTATGCATGCCCTCTTCGATCAGCCGGTGTTGTGTCTCCACCAGTTGAGCCGCGGACGCCTGCATCACCGCCGTGGCGGCGTCCTGCTTGCGCGCGCCGAGCAGGCTGGCGAACCGCGTCGCGAACTCGGCGGCAATCTCTTTCGACCGCACCAGGCCCGCCGCCGGGCTCTCCGAGATCGTCCGGGCGAATAGCCCTTCGGCGGCGGGCACCGCCAACAACGTGGCGGTGATGCACGCGCCCGCGCTCTCCCCGAAGAGGGTGACGTTGCCGGGGTCGCCGCCGAATTCCGCGACGTTGTCTTGCACCCACCGCAACGCCAGCACCAGATCGCGCAAGTACACATTGCTGTCGATGGTGATCTCCGGTGTCGACAGCGACGACAGGTCCAGACAGCCCAGCGCGCCCAGCCGGTAGTTGACCGACACATACACACAACCGCGGCGCGCCAGCGCGGCGCCGTCGTAGAGCGGGGTCGCCGAGCTGCCCAGGAAGTACCCGCCGCCGTGGATGAAGACCATGACCGGCAGCGGTTCGGCGGGCGCGGTTTGCGGGGTGACGACGTTGAGGGTGAGGCAGTCCTCGCTCATCGGCTGGTAGCGGCCGACGCCCAGCATGGTGTATCGACGCAGCTGGGGCGCACAATTGGTGAACCCGTGGCAGTGCCGCACGCCCGACCAGGGCTGGGCCGGCTGAGGCGCCCGGAATCGCAGCTTCCCCAGCGGGGCGCGCGCGTACGGGATGGATCGCCAGCGGTTCACGCCGTCGCGGGTGAAACCTTCGACGATGCCAGTGGTGGTGCGGGCGCGGACGGTGCGCTCGTGCATAACCCGACGGTATCCGACATGTCAGGTGTAACGCGCGCGTAGCGGCGAAATCCGGTGTGTGACGGTTAGCCTGACCTGATGCGGATTGCCGCGCTGGTCACAGTGTCGTTGGTGATTGCCGGGTGCTCCCACATTGTCGGCGGTCACTCGGAGCAGGCGCAGACCACCACCGCGCCGTCGGGGAGCAAACCGTCGGCAGCGTCGACCGCGCCGCCCGCCGGTGCGCCGGTTTCCGACGTCATCGCGTGGATCGAGGCAGGTCACCCGGCTGATCCGGGTCGCTATCACACCGCGACACGCGACGGCGGGACCACGCCGCTCGGTGACGACATCGCTTTCACGAGCGCGGCCGGCAAAGTCTCCTGCATGACGGATTCCAAACACACCGGCGGCGCGCTCGCGTGCCTTGTCGACCTGACCAATCGCCCGCCCCCGCCGGCAACGGCCTATGGCGCGTGGCAGGGCGGCTGGGTCGACTTCGACGGAACAAACCTTCAGGTCGGGTCGGCTCACGCCGACCCCGGCCCGTTCCTCAACGGCAACGGACCCGAGTTGGCGAACGGGGACTCGTTGTCATTCGGTGACTACCGTTGCCGCGCCGATCAAGCCGGCGCGTTCTGCGTGAACTACGCCCACCAGTCGGCGGTCCGATTCAGCCCGGGCGGCATCGAGCCGTTCGGTTGCCTGCGATCGGTGCCGCCGCCCGATGGCGTCGGCATAGCTTACAGCTGCTAAGACGAATCTCACTCCCAGTCAGGCGTTTTCAGCAGCCAAGGCCGCTAATGCAATTGACCAGCGTACCGGTCTGAGCGCTGGCACTGGCGGCCTGTCCGCCTTCGATGTGAGCGGCGGGCGCATTAGAAACTGGAGCCGGGGTGCTGGTGGCCGCGAATATGCCGCCGCCCAGGGCAAGAACAAGCGCAGCCCCACCAACAAACGACGCGAGTGCGGTCTTCATTTGAGCTTTCATCGGACGTACCTTTCTCCTCTACGGCCTACTGGCCACCGGTTGATCTACACGGTGAATACTATACCAGTGCAGGGTATATGTCGAGTGTCGTTGCGGCCCATGGTCGGTGCAGGGCGCTTCTTGCTGAACTTTTGGGTAATACCGGGTCGACGCAAAGCAGAACGCGGCGCGACTCCGCGGGGTGGCCGCGTGGGGCTGTTAGCCAGGCCGGTTCGTCATCAGGGTCGCGAACAGTTCGCCCATCTCATCGGCGGGCCCGCCGGGCACCGTGTAGCCGGCTTCGTCGCGGATTTCGCCGAGATGGTCACGCACTTCCTCGATGGACAGCCCCGGGCTGTAGAAACCCTTCGTCCTGCCAATGAAGAACCGCGCGACATGTCCGGCGCCTACCGTGAAGATCTCGCCGGAAACCGGACAGTCCCGGTGGGTCAGGAAGCCCGCCACTGGAGCCACCAGCGCCGGGTCCAGCTTCTGAAGGTATTGGCCCACAAGGTCATCCAACACCGCCTGCGCCGCCGCATCGTCCGGCTGGTTCGCGCCGTCGACGGAGTGCGCCAGCATTCGGGTGTAGGCGATCGGAGCGATGGCGTTGACCTTGATGTTGTGGTTGGCGCCTTCGGCGGCCAGCACGCGGGTGAACCCGATCAGCCCGGTCTTGGCCGCGCCGTAATTGCTCATGCTTTCGGCGCCCAGGATTCCGGCGGCCGAGCAGGTGTTGAGCACGCGGCCATATTGTTGCTCGCGCATCACTTTCCAGGCCGGCCTCGTCACGTAGAACGCGCCCTTGACGTGCACATCGAGTAGCGGTTCGAGCCGCTCGGCGGTCATGTCCTCGAACGGTGCGTCGCGAACGATCCCGGCGTTGTTGATCACGATGTCGACCCGCCCCCAGGTGCGAAGGGCGGTGTCGATGATCGCCTTTCCGCCGTCCGGGCTGGTCACGCTGTGGCTGTCGGCGACGGCTTCACCGCCCCGTTCGCGGATTTCGGCCGCGGCGGCGTTTGCGGCCTCGCTGTCGGCGCCGTCCCCGGTCACCGACCCGCCCGTGTCGTTGACGACGATGCGCGCGCCGCGCGAGGCGAGCAGCAGCGCGTACTGCCTACCCAAGCCACCACCGGCGCCGGTGATCACGGCGACTTGGTTGTCGAATCGCAGTTCGTTGGTCACCAGCTAACCAGCAATTCCTTCATCCCGTAGATGTCGGCTTCTTTGAAGCTCAGCGCATCCGGCGATACCGCCAATTTCAGCCCGGGTAGGCGCCGCGCCAGGGTGCCGAACGCCACCTGCATTTCGACGCGGGCGAGGTTTGCTCCGATGCATTGGTGCACCCCATAACCAAAGCCCAAGTGCCCACGGGTGTTTCGATCGGCGTCGAAGGCCTCGGGGTTGTCGACGAACTCGGGATCCCAGTTTCCCGCGGGCAGGTTCATCATGACGAATTCCCCGGCGCGGATCAGCTGGCCGCCCAGGGTGAGGTCTTCGGTCGCCACGCGGTCGACCTGGCTCTGCACGATGGTGAGGTAACGCATCAGCTCTTCGACGATGTTCGCGATGACGGCGGGATCATCCGTTTGCCCGAGCCGCGCGAACACATCGGGATGCCGCAGCAGCGCAACTGTTCCCAACGAAACCATGTTGGCGGTGGTTTCGTGCCCGGCCTGCATCATGATCACACTTGTCATCGCAGTGGTCGCATGATCGGTTTGGCCGGTCGCGACGTATTCCATGACAAGGCGGCTGATCAAATCGTCGCCAGGTTCGCGCTCTTTGCGCTGCACCAACTCCTGTATGTACGCGTACATCGCACCGAAGGCCTGCGCCTTTTGCTCGTCGGAGGACTTTTGGTCCAGCCCGACAGCGGTCTTCCGCTGGAAGAGCCCGAGATCTTCCAGCGGCACGCCCAGGAGCAGCGCGATCACCAATGACGGCACCGGCAGGGCGAACTCGCGCACGAGATCAGCCGGCGGCCCGTTGCCGATCATCTCGCCGAGATAGTGCTCGACCATTTCCTGGATTTGCGGCCGCATCGCTTCGCAACGCCGGAAGGTGAAGTTGCCGGTCAGCATGCGCCGTAACCGATGATGCTCGGGATCGTCGGTCCGGGCGAACATCACCGGGACGTTGTTGTCAGAATCCGTCGGCATGATGGCGTCGGGAATGGTCTTCGCGCTCAGTCGCGGATCGACCAGCGCCGCCCTGATGTCCTGGTAGCGGCTCACCACCCAGATCGGATTGCCGTGGAACATCGCCCGTCGTAGCCCGGGCTCTGCTCGCCAGTTCGCGAATTCAGCCGGGGGCGCAAGCGGGCAGTGCGCGGCCCTGGGGACGGGAAGCACAGGAAGATCGGCGTCGAGAGTAGGACTCAGAAGTCTCGGAAGTTATTGACATAACCAGCGTTTCCCATTAAGTGTCAGTTGTCTGCCAGTTGTACGAGCCTAGAGCTCCCCTTGTCGGCAGTCAACTGTCAGTTACGCTATTGCGATGACAGCGGTTGCAGACCGGCCGTTGCGAGCGGACGCGGCCCGCAACGTCGAGCGCATCCTGCGGGCCGCGCGGGACGTCTATGGCGAGCTCGGGGCGGATGCACCCGTTGAGGCCGTCGCCCGCCGCGCCGGAGTCGGCGAACGAACCCTCTACCGCAGATTTCCGACGAAGGCCGACCTGGTCCGGGCCGCCCTGGATCAGAGCATCGCCGAGGACCTCATCCCCGCGATCGAAGACGCTCGCCGTACCGCCGATCCGCTGCGCGGTCTCACCCGACTGATCGAAGCGGCGATATCGCTGGGGGCCCGCGAACACAACCTGCTGGCCGCCGCGCACCGGGCCGGGTCACTCACGTCCGACGTCTCGGTTTCGCTCAACGAGGCGCTCGGCGACCTGGTCCGCGAAGGCCAGCGAGTCGGCCGGGTGCGCGCCGACCTGGTCGCCGATGACCTACCCCGCCTGGTCGCGATGCTCTATAGCGTGCTGTCGACGATGGATTCGGACAGCGATGGCTGGCGACGCTACGTCGCCCTCATTGTCGATGCGATATCCATCAATGAACGACAGCGGTTGCCTCCCGCCGCTGCTCTGCGTTACGCCTCTGCGCCGGACAGCTGGCCGCTGTGAGCGGTTTAGGCGAGGGTTACCACTGCGTCGACGTAGCCTCAGGCAAGGGTCACCTCGGTCGGCGGTCGAGTGTAGGAGCCTGCATCGCCACCCACCGAGGCCCCGCCTCACCAAAACGGCACGAACTCACCTCACCGCGATAACTCCAGCTACCGGTGCACTCTTATTTACGAAGAGGCCACATAACGAACGTGGAAATCTGGCAGATGTTAGGAACCGTAACTTTTGACATATGTTTTCCCCCAACCGATTTCACCCAAAATATGTTATTACGGTCAACTTCGCCCACCGGTGGCATCGCGGGGGTCTGCGGGCCGATAGCTATGCGCCCGAGCCGGGGGAAGCTGCGGCGGAACAACATTGGCGAGCGCGAAGTCAGAACGGCTTCGCCGTGAATCCCCAGCGCACCACCGCCGCCGCAAGGCGGGCCTGACCGCGCAGCTCGGCGGGACGCGTGCCGATCAAGGTGCTCGGTCTGCCGCTAGCACCGAACATCCAATACGCCTGCAGGTACGGCAGGGGTTTCGAATGGCCCGAGTGCATTGCCTGGAGTCCGCTTGACGCAAGCTCCTTAGACAGCTCCGCGAAGGTGAAGGCCGCCGCCTCGCTCGCAATTCCATCTTGACGCAGGGCTGCCGGCGACGCGGGGTCGATGCACGTCAATATGTTGGGCCAGGCTGCCGGGTCCCGCAGGCGCTGGAAGTCGAAGATCCACACTGCGGCTCCGCTGCGGCGTTGGACGGCAGCGATCTGGCCAAGGGCGCCGCGGAGGACGTCGAAATCCGGCAGCTGATGCAGCGTCCACATGCAGGAGATTGCGTCCCAAGATCCTGTTGAAAGCCGCTGAGGCAGCGCCGTAATGTCAGCCTGCACCAGTTCGACACGTTCGCCCAGGCCTTCGGCGTCGAACAGCTCTCGCGCCGTGGACAGCATGTGGGGGGCCAGATCGACAGCGGTTGCCTGAACATCGCGACGTCGACGCAGGACGACGCTGAGCGCACGGCCCGAGCCGACGCCGAGGTCCAGCAGGCGTCCGCCTGGTGGCAGCAGTGCATCAAGGGCGCGTGCATTTAAGTCGTACACCGCCTGCATCCCCCGGTTGGATGCGCCGCCGGCGTGGAACTGCGCAACCGACTCCGGATCGTCCATCACCATTGGTTCAGGACTCCGCTCGCGCCCTGCCGGATGGTGCCGCTCCCGGAGAACGATCCCGGGCCCCCGCGAGAGCGCGGGCCCCTCCCACAGCCGTGGAATTCCCTTCACTCCGAACCTCCCATGGGGTCAGCGTCACCGTTTCGCTTGAGCTTCTGATGGCATACCGTCACCATTATCAACCCGACACCGAGTTCCCGCGCCGGGCCCGGTTGCTATGATAGCCGGTGCATTTGGCCCCTGGGTGTCGTGGCGTCATGGGGGCTCCGTTGTCGCCCCATCGGTCATTCGAGTACATCGACGAGGCGGCGACGTTGAGAAGTAGTCTCAACTGAGCGATGACCGCGGCACGATCTCGTCGATCAACGACGACGAACCAGACGACGCCGAGCCGTCACGGTCCACCGAACCAGAAACTACAGTGAGCACGGGTCGTATCTCCCCGACCAGCGTTGCAGCGCCGGTCTAGCTTGGAACCTTCAATCGGTCACCCGGGAAGGTACGCCCCCTTCCCGAGCCGATCCACAGGTTTCAAGCATTCCTCGTTTGTCGCTTCGTGCTCTCACTGGCCACGAGAACTAGTTCGCCCAGTACGCCCCGCATCTCGAAAGATCGCTAATGGGGATCGTTCTAAGCGTGGACCGCCACTTTCTCATCGTCGGGTTGGTCGGCCCGCGGCTTGCCATTACCGGATTCGGGATGGTGGGTTTCAGGGATTTGCTGGGCCACATAGCTGGCGACGGCGGCAGCGGTCGGGTAGTCGAAGATCAGGGTGGGTGGCAGGGTCAGCCCCGTAGCGGTCTTCAGGCGGTTGCGTAGTTCGACGGCAGTCAGCGAGTCGAAGCCAAGGTCTTGGAAGTCGGCCTCGGGGTCGATGTCCTCGGGCGAAGGCCGGCCCAGCACCGCCGCGGCCTGCAAACACACCAGCCCTATCAGTAGCTCGTGTTGTTCGTCCGCGGCCAGCCCGTGCAGGCGTTGGGCCAGCGCCGACTTCGATTGGGCGGTATCGCCGGCGTCCTCGATTTGGCGTCGCCGCCGGCGGCGTACGAGCCCGCTGAACACCGGTGGCAACCCGCCACTCTGGGCCAAGGTGTCTAGCGCGGCCCGGTCCAGGCGGGTGGCCACCATGACGGGGTGATCGATCACCAGCGAGGCGTCAAGTAGCTCCAGCGCCTGCTCGGGGTTCATCGGGGCCAGCCCGCTACGGCTCATCCGGGCCAGATCGCGGCTACTCAAATGAGCGGTCATGCCACCGGGCTGTTCCCACATCCCCCACGCCAGGGATATCCCGGCCAACCTCGCGGCCTGCCGGTGAGCGGCCAGACCGTCGAGAAACGCGTTCGCCGCCGAGTAGTTACCCTGCCCCGGTGAGCCCACCGTGGCCGCGATCGAGGAACACAGCGCGAACATCGACAAATCCAGATTGCGGGTGGCCTCGTGCAGGTTCCACGCCGCATCCACTTTGGCCCGCAACACCGTATCGATCCGATCCGGTGTCATCGATGTGATCACCGTGTCGTCGAGCACCCCGGCGGCATGAATCACCCCGCGCACCGGCGGAAACTCCCGCGACAGCTGGGCAAACAACGCCTCCACCGCATCGCGGTCGGCCACGTCACAGGCCACCACCTGCACCCGGGCACCGGCCTGCGTCAACTCGGCGGCCAGCTCAGCGGCTCCCTCCGCGCGATCGCCCCGTCGACTGGCCAACACCAGATGACGCACCCCGTAGGCGTCGACCATGTGGCGGGCCAGCACAGCACCGACCGCCCCGGTGGCACCGGTAATCAACATCGTGCCCTCGGCAAGTCCATCGGCCAGCGCCGAAGGCATGGTCAAGATCACTTTGCCGATATGGCGGGCCTGGCTCATGAACCGGAAGGCCGCCGGGGCGCAACGCACATCCCAGGTGGTGACCGGCAGCCGATGCAGCACCTGGGTATCGAACAGCTCCCGCACCTCGCTCAGTATCTCCTGCATGCGCACCGGACCGGCCTCCGACAGATCAAACGCCCGATACCGCACACCGGGATAGTTCGCGGCGATCTTCTGCGCATCGCGGATATCGGTCTTACCCATCTCGAGGAAACGCCCGCCGCGGACCAGCAAGCGCAGCGAGGCATCCACGAAATCACCGGCCAGCGAGTCGAGCACCACATCAACCCCGCGGCCCTCGGTGACCGCCAGGAACTTCGCCTCGAAATCCAGCGTCCGGGAGTCACCGATATGATCGTCATCAAATCCCATGGCGCGCAACGTGTCCCACTTACCGCGGCTGGCGGTGACGAAGACTTCGACCCCCCAGTGGCGAGCCAGCTGCACCGCCGCCATGCCCACCCCACCGGTGCCGGCATGTATCAGCACCGATTCGCCCGCCTTGATGTCGGCCAAGTCCTTCAACCCGAACAAGGCCGTCAAGAACACCACCGGCACAGCGGCGGCCTGGGCAGACGACCAGCCATGCGGCATCTGGGTAATCAGTTGCTGGTCCACCACCGCCAGCGGACCGGCGCCTCCGAGGAATCCCATCACCGCATCACCGACGGCCACACCGGTGACCTCGGGGCCGGTCTCGAGGACCACCCCGGCACCTTCTGCGCCCAGCGGTGGGGCCTCGCCGGGATACATCCCCAATGCGGCCACCACGTCACGGAAATTGACCCCGACCGCGGCCACCGCCACCCGCACCTGCCCCGCCTGCAGCGGTGCTTCGGCCTCCGGGCAGGGCTGGATCACCAAATCCTCCAACGTCCCGCCGCCACCGGCGGCCAACCGCCACGCTGACTCCCCGGCGGGCAGCGCCAGCAGCGGCGGGGCCGGGGACAGCCGGCCGGCATGCACAGCTCCCCCGCGCACCAGCAGTTGAGGTTCCCCGACGCCGGCCAGCACCGCCGCATCGACCGCCGAATCGCTGTCGATCAACACGATCCGGCCGGGGTTTTCGGCCTGCGCCGAACGCACCAAACCCCACACCGCGGCGGCGGCCAGATCGCTGACATCCGCACCGGGCAACCCCACCCCGCCATGGGTCAGCACCACCAACGTGCCCGCCGGGTCCCCGCCGAGCCAGGACTGCAACACCTCCAGGGCGGCGTGGGTGGCCGCGTAAACCGAGCCCACCACGTCCGCACCGGCAGACTCGTACTCCCACACGACCACACCGGCGTCGTTGTCGCCTCCGGCGCAGAAGTCCGCCCAGGACACCGCCGCAGGCTTATCCGACCCGTCAACGTTGTTGTTGCTCAATGATATTGGTGACCATAGCAGTTCCAGTGGCCCTTGATCGGGCGTACCGCCGGCCGCTGCCACTGCGGCACGTAGCTGCTCGGCGCTCATCGCCCGGGTGACCAGCGCGCCCACCGTCAGCACCGGCAATCCCGTGGCATCGGCCACCTCTATCGCTATCGCATCCGCCCCCGCCGAGGTGAAGCGGGCCCGCACCCGCCCTGCACCCCCGGCATGCAGCGACACCCCTCGCCAGCAGAACGGCAGCTTCGTCTCGGTGGTCTCGAAGGCCAGTCCTAGGGCATGCAGCACCGCATCCAGCACCGCCGGATGCATCCCCACCCCGTCGACCGCCACGCCGGTGGGAGCGACCACCTCGGCGAAGAGCTCAGACTCGCGCCGCCATATCCCCACCAACCCCTGAAACGCCGGGCCGTAGGCATAACCGCGCTCGGCCAGCCGCGCATAGCCGTCGGAGATGTCGACACTCACCGCACCCTCGGGCGGCCATACCGACAGGTCCGCCGAGACCTCCGCGGCGTCCACCCCCAGCGTGCCCTCGGCATTCAGCAACCAACCCACATCGGATTCATCGCCCCGGGAATACACCGACACCGCCCGGCGGCCCGAATCCCCAGGGGCCCCCACCACCACCTGCACCTGCACCTGCACACCCGGGTGTATCACCAGCGGCGCGGCCAGGACCAACTCCTCGATGACCGCGCACCCGGCCTCGTCACCGGCGCGGATGACCAACTCCACAAAACCCGCCCCGGGAAACAGCACCACCCCGCCGACCGAGTGATCGGCGAGCCATGGCTGATCCGCCAGCGACAACCGGCCGGTCAAGACCACCCCGTCAGAATCGGGCCGCTCGACCACCGCACCCAACAGCGCATGCTCGGTCTCGCCCAGACCCAAACCGGCCGCATCGGCGGGCCCATTCGCGCCCCGCGTCTCCCAAAACCGCCGTCGCTGAAACGCATACGTGGGCAACTCCACCCGCCGCCCACCTGAGCCGGCGAACACCGTCGGCCAATCCACCGGCACTCCAGTGGTGAACAACTGACCGGCCGCACCCAGCGCCGAGGCCACCTCCGGGCGGTCTTTACCCAGCATCGACACCACCACCGCCTCGGCCGGGGCCAACGACTGCTCGATGGAGCCCGTCAAACCACTACCGGGACCGGCCTCGATGAAATGGGTCGCCCCAAGTAACTGCAAATGACGCACACTGTCGGCAAAACGCACCGGTCGGCGAACATGATCGACCCAGTACTGCGCCGACCCGAAACCATCATCGGCGCCGGCCAATTCGCCCGTCACATTCGACACCAGCCCAATCTGCGGCTCGCGCGCCTCAACCCCGGCCGCGACGCGCGCGAACTCCTCGAGCATCGGCTCCATCAACGGCGAATGAAACGCATGCGAAACCGCCAACCGGTGCACCCGCAGACCCTGCGCGGCGAACCGATCCGCAATCGCGCTCACCGCGGCCTGCGCACCAGAGATCACCACCGATTTGGGCGCATTGATCGCGGCGATCCCCACGCCCTCACCCAGCAACGGCAACACTTCGTCTTCTCCGGCGCCCACCGCCACCATCGCCCCACCCGCCGGCAGCGCCTGCATCAACCGGCCCCGCGCGACCACCAACATCGCCGCGTCCGCCAACGTCAACGCCCCGGCTACGCACGCCGCCGACAACTCCCCCACCGAGTGGCCCATGACGAAATCCGGCTGCACGCCCCAGCGCCGCAACACCGCGAACAACGCCACCTCGATCGCGAACAACGCCGGCTGAGCAAACTCGGTGCTATCCAGCAGATCGCCATCAGCACCCCAAACAACCTCGCGCAGAGGCAACCGCAGATGGCGATCCAACTCATCGGCCACCCCATCAAACGCTTCAGCAAACACCGGCAACTCGCCGTACAACTCGCGGCCCATCCCGATGCGCTGCGAGCCCTGCCCGGGAAACACCACCACGGTGTTCCCCACCCACCCCGCTTGACCCATCACCGCACCCGCGCCCGGCTCACCGCCGGCCACCGTCGCCAAACCCGCGATCAACGCCTGCCGGTCGGCGCCCACCACCACCGCTCGATGCTCAAACACCGACCGACCTGCCAACGAGTAACCCACATCGACCGGATCCAACCCCGGCTCAGCCTGCACGTGGGCCAACAATCGGCCCGCCTGCGCCGTCAACGCCTCAGCCGTTCTCCCCGAAACCACCCACGGCACCACCGACATCCCCGACTCGCCCCCGGCGCTTTCGCTCACCTCAGCCGGGGCCTGCTCCAAGATCACATGCGCGTTGGTGCCGCTGATCCCAAACGAGGACACCCCCGCTCGGCGCGGACCCCCATCGGCCGGCCAATCCCGAGCCTCGGTCAACACCGACACCGCGCCGCTGGCCCAATCCACCCGAGGGGTGGGCACATCCACATGCAGCGTGGCCGGCATCACCCCATGCCGCATCGCCTGCACTACCTTGATCACCCCGGCCACCCCCGCCGCGGCCTGGGTATGACCCATATTCGATTTGATCGAACCCAACCACAATGGCCGCCCCGACGGACGGTCTTGCCCATAAGTGGCCAACAACGCCTGCGCTTCAATGGGATCACCCAACGTGGTGGCAGTCCCGTGTGCCTCGACCATGTCCACATCGGCCGCAGTCAACCCCGCACTGGCCAACGCGGCCCGAATCACCCGCCGCTGGGCTTGGCCGCTGGGCGCGGTCAACCCGTTAGACGCACCATCCTGATTGACCGCGCTACCACGCACCACCGCCAGCACCGGATGCCCCAGCCGGCGCGCATCCGATAGCCGCTCGAGTAGCACCACACCGGCACCCTCACCCCAACCCGTCCCATCGGCCGCCCCCGCAAACGCCTTACAACGCCCATCCGCAGCCAACCCGCGCTGCCGACTGAACCCCACAAAAATCGCGGGCAACGCCATCACCGTCACCCCACCGGCCAACGCCAAATCACACTCGCCGGACCGCAACGACGCCACCGCCAAATGCATCGCGACCAACGACGACGAACACGCCGTATCCACCGACAGCGCCGGGCCCTCCAGCCCCAACACGTAGGACACCCGCCCAGAGGCCACGCTCACCGCCGTGCCGGTCAACCCGTAGCCCTGCAGGCCATCGTTTTCCTTGCTGCCATAACTCGGCGCGAAAATCCCGGTAAACACCCCAGTCGCGGACCCCCGCAGCGACAACGGGTCAATCCCCGCGTGCTCCAACGCCTCCCACGAAACCTCCAACATCAACCGCTGCTGAGGGTCCATCGCCAACACCTCGCCAGGGGCGATGCCAAAGAACCCGGCGTCAAAGCCCGCCGCATCCTCTAAGAACCCACCCCATCGCGAGTAGGTCTTGCCCTCCGCGTCGGGATCTGGATCAAACAGATCCTCCACATCCCAGCCACGGTCCGCGGGAAACTCCGACACGAGATCCCGACCCTCCGAAACCACCTCCCACAGCTCCTCCGGACCATCCGCGCCGCCCGGGAACCGGCACCCCATCCCCACCAAAGCCACCGGCTCTGTCGCGCGTTGTTCATATTCCCGCAGCCGTGCGCGTGCCTCATCGAGCTCGACAGCAACCTTTTTTATATAGCGGACAAGCTTTTCGTTCTGCTGGTCGGCGCCTTCAACGCTCGCGGTCATAGTCAGTTGCTCCTCTTCATTACTCGCCAATTCATTACTCGCCAAACTCGGAATCGATTAGCCGGAAAATTTCGTCAGGAGTCGACGCCGCCTGGATCCGCTTGCCCAAGCGATCCTCGCCGTCGGTAATGATGCCAAGGAGGGCACGCAAACGATCCGCCACCCGCTGCTTCTCGTTGGCCCCGATCACCGCCACCATCGCTTCGACCTTCTTCAACTCCTCGTCGAGTGGTGAGAGGCCGTTGGCGCCGATATTCGCGGAAAGGGGCGACGCCGGCCGCCTGTCCCCACCGGACAGTTCAGCCTCCAAATACTGGGCTAATCCTGATATCGAGCCGTAATCCCACCCGACCGTTTCAGGCAGCTGCAAGCCCGTCACTGCTGCCAATCGATGGCAGAGTACAACGGTCATTTGCGAGTCAAAACCCAGCTCCGAGAAGGCGAGATCCCGATTTACCGACCGGGGATCCGGCTCACCCAACATCTTCGCGGTCTCTGCGCAAACTACCTCGACCACCAGCCGGTGGCGTTCTTGCTGCAAAACGGCGAGCCGCTCCTTAAGCGTCACTTCGCCGGCGTTTCGGTCAACAATCTGCATGTTCGATGCCGGTCGGTTATCAGGCGGTGCCGCCGCGTCAGACTGAGGCTCAATCAACGGGAGTTCCCAAATCGGTTTCGTTGGGCTCTCCGCGCGAAGCGCGCCGCGCAATAATTTCCCGTTCGCGGTGCGAGGGAGTCCCTCAACAATGGCAAATCGGTGCGGGATCTTGAATGCAGAGAGTCGGATAAGCAATCGCCGGTGGATGTCGCGTATCACCGATTCATCGATGACGCCACCGCTCGTCGGGACCAGAAACGCCTGCAGCGCCGACGCGCCTGTGGATTCCTTTACTCCGACAACGGCGGCCTCAGCCACGGCGTCATCCTCAATAATGAGGCGCTCGACCTCGCGCGGATTGACGTTAACCCCTCCGACGATTTCTGTATCGTCCGCGCGGCACCGGTACGTAACCCATCCATCGCCGTCGACACACACCCTATCCCGCGTGTCCAGCCAGCCGTCATTCTCCGGCGGATCAGGCCAATTCCAATAGCCCGGTGCGATCGATGATCCGCGGACCCATAGGTTCCCCTCAACCCCAGGTCCGGCGGTCGTGCCATCCGGTGCCACAACGCGGATCTCATAGGGCGGAAGAACCTTTCCCAGAGTCCCCGGACGCCATTCGTCGATGCCATTCGATACGAACGTCTGTCCAACCTCCGTCGATCCAATTCCGTCAAGGATGGGGATGCCCCCAAAGAATTCCATGAGCCGCTCCGCGAGACCCGTCTCCAGCGCCTCTCCTGCAGATACCACACATCGGAGCGAACGGAACGAATCAGGAGGGCATGCGTCGACAATTCTCGCGAACAAAGTCGGCACACCGTAAAGCACCGATGGCTCAAATTTCGCACTTAGCGTGGCTGCCACTTCCGCACTTACCGGCAACGGATTGATGACCGCGGAACCACCTGTCGCAAGTGGAAACCAGACCGAATTACCTAGCCCATAGGCAAAATACATGCGCGCGCTACATAGCCCGATGTCTTGGGGAGTGAGCCGCAACGCGTTATTACACATAGCGTCAACGAACGTCAGCGGGTCGGCGTGGCGATGCAGCGCCGCTTTCGGCCGACCCGTAGTGCCAGACGTGTAAGTAGCGTACGCAAGCGCGTCACTGCCCACCGGTTCGTAGTCTCCCGGCTCGACTCGGGTCGCGTCGGCCAAGAGTTCTGCCGCTTCGACAACGCCCGACGGCTGGAACCGATCGAGCAGAGCACCAGTTGTGACAACAAGCGCTGGCTCCGTGTCGCGCTCCTGAAACGCATGGTCGTCGCTATGGAGTCCCGGATTCGTCAGGAACGCCAAGACCCCACGCGCCAGGCACGCCAGCAATAGCTGTACGAGGTCCGGCGAATCCGGCAGACACAACAGGACGCGATCTCCTTTGGAAAGGCCGCGGTTTTTGAGCACTTCCCCAAGACGTGCGCCACCATCATGGATTTGGCCATGCGTCACGACGCCCGCTATGCGCCGGAGGTATGCGGGTTTGTCGTACCATCCTGCTTCCGATGCCCGCTGAGCCAGCAGTCCTGCTAGGTTCCCATTCCCCATTATTAGATGACCCCCCAAGCGCGGCACTGTGACGTGCCCCGTCGATCGCTGGCATCGCAGCGAGACAGTGGAGCCTCACCATTGGGCACCAAGGATCGAACGTCGACACTTTTTCTGACTTGCCGATCGAACAAGCACCCACCTAGTGGCGGCGCGGTGCGCAAAGCGATTCCGATCCACGGATACGAGGGCTGCGACCTGACATTGTCAGCGCTAGCGACTTCCGGCGATCCGATCATTAAGTACAAATCGATCTTCGCTCCTTGTGTCGATGTCGTTTGAATGTTGGCAACCATCGAATTCTTCACGCGGAGCGTCTTGGAATACACTTCGAAGAAAATACTCGGTGATAATAATGACCGGTTGGCCTCCGGCAAGAATGCGATACCGGCGGGCGACGGTTCTCGTTCGCGAATTCTGATATCCGTCAACTGCGAGCCAACCCGGCACCTCTCCTATCCAGACTTTAGCCTCCTCCTTAAAGGTCTCAATGCAACTCGCTGCCATAACCTCACCAATAGGACGATCCGTCTTTGTCAAGCTTGTCGTGATCGCGGGGGGTAACAGATCAATGGCAATCAACGACTCCGCAGCTACGAATGGGTTTCCTGAACTCCCGCCCTTGAGTAAGATATCACGTTGAAGAACCCGGCCGATCGCTAAATGCTCGAATTCGGGTATCTTCGGCGCGACGTCGTGAATCTGCTGCTTGATAATCTGTACGACGATCTCATCGTTAGCGACAACGTTGAGAATCCGAGTCAGGGTGCCATTGGTTGCTATGAGTATCCGAAGGTCGCGATTGAGCTTTCGGATTTCTCCATCAGACAGAATGCACTCGGTCATATTTCATTCCTCGGGTAAGTACACCAACCCAGCAACGTCCGCGTTGACTCATCAAAAATGCGCGCGCAATCCTCTTCGTTGCCGTCATGCCGTAGCGTCCAAGCGGGTGAATTCGTGGTGTAGGTAACGCTCGACGCAGGTTGAACGTCGAACCTTACCGCTGGTGGTGACGGGAATTGAGCCCGGCGCGACCATAACGACATCCGCGACGCGCACCCGGTGTGACCTGGAGATCGCGGAGGTGATTTCCCGTTTGACGGTGCGGAGCCTGTCCATTGCCTCCTCATGCGCGTGACCCCCCCTCATGAGTTCGATGATGGTGACAAGCTTTTCAGTGCGCTCATCCGGCACAGCTATCGCCACGACGCGACCGCTGGTGATTTCATGTATCGTCGCCTCGATGTCGTCCGGATAGTGATTGGACCCATCCACCACCAACAGATCCTTGATGCGACCCGTGATGAACAGTTCACCTTCGAAAATGACACCGAGGTCTCCGGTCCGCAGCCACGGACCTTCTGATGTGCCGGGCGAGGGACTGACCAGCTTTGCACCGAACGTCCGCTCGGTGAGCTGGGGGTTCCGCCAGTAGCCCACGGCGACGTTGTCCCCCTGCACCCAGATTTCACCGACCGTTCCCGCCGGATTCTCCTTGCTGGTTTCGGGGTCGACGATCCGCACCGTTGATGCCCGCGGCACGCCGTAACCGACCAGCTCGGTGCCGTCGCTCGCTTCGCTCGCGCAGCGCTTCGCCTGACCAGCTGACAAGTGCTGGTAGTCAAAACGGGCACTCTTCGGTGCGCGTCCTGGTTCGGCGGTAGCCACGTACACCGTCGCCTCAGCGAGCCCGTATGACGGTCGGATTGCCATCTCGCTGAGGTTGAAGCGGGCGAACCGGTCGGTGAAACGCTTGAGCGTCGCGGCGTTGACGCGTTCGGCGCCAGTGGCGATCGCCCGCACGTGCCCGAGATCAAGTCCGGCCATATCGTCATCCGATGTTCTGCGCACCGCCATTTCGAAACCGAAATTCGGTGCACTGGAAATCTGTCCACGATGTTTGGCCAATAACTGCATCCAGCGGGCAGGCCGTTGCAAAAATGCCATCGGACTGAGCAACACTGCGGTGTCTTGATTGATCATCGGGAGGAGGACGCCCAGCATCAACCCCATGTCGTGATAGAACGGCAGCCACGACACAGCGGTTGACGGCATCTCTTCTAAGTCCCCGAGGTAATCGGACATTAGCTGTACGCAGTTGGTGATGATGTTCCGGTGCGAGATGACAACACCAGCCGGCGAGCGGGTCGATCCCGACGTGTACTGGAGATATGCCGTGTTCGTACGCACACACCGAGTCGCATCGAGCTCTCGCGGGGAGTCCAGGTCCAGCGAGTCCACCGCCACGACGATCGGTACAGGGCCCTGCGCGGCGCGCGCATGCGGTGCATATTTTGTGACCTCGTCAACGACCAACGAGGTCGTAAGGATGACGGCCGGCAAGGAATCCCGCAATCCCGCTGAAATTCGGTCGTCGTGAATGCCAAATTGAGGTGCCGGAAGTGGAACAGCGATGAGACCGGCCTGCAGCACCCCCAGAAAGGCAATGATGTATTCAAGCCCCTGAGGGGCTAATATCGCGACCCGATCGCCGCTCGACCCGCAAATCCTGAGCTCCTCCGCCACGATCAGCGAACGCCGGTAGACTTGCCACCACGTGAGGGTTTCAGCAAAGCCCGTCGGATCTATCTCATAGTCGATGAACTTGTATGCCGCGCGATTGGGGCACTGGCTGGCTGCCTTGTGCAGCAGATCGGTAAGCGACGACTCCCTCATCGCGAACCGCGCTGCGATCCCGTTCGGCGGTTGTGCGGCTTGCCCACCCGTTCCCGGAGTCGATCGACCGCCTCCCGCGCTACGGCGAAACGACCCAACGTTCGCGTTCATCACCCCTCCTTGTCGGCACCGCTCCTTCCCGACGGCACTGATCATGAGACTAGCGTCCGGTTCACGGCTGTGTAGCAAAACCAGCGAATGGTCGGACCCTACCTTCACCGGGCGGCACAACGTGGGGTGGCCGAAACCCGGTAAGAGGTAGCTGATGCAGGATCACGCTCGACATTTGCGGCGGGCCAGGAAGGCGCTTTATCCTGGAGCTCAGGCTGTTACACCCAACAAGGCGCTGATGTCACTAGGCTGTCGAATTAGCTGGATCGCGTCATTAACACGGCGTGAAATGTTTGTCGCGAGGGCGTGGCATCGGTGGGGCTGGGCATCGATGCCCGCGGTGTCGGAGGCCTGCAACGGCGCGATCAACGAGATCGGGGTCCGGCCAGCTTGGTATTTATCGATGACCGTCCGACGGCTTCACCGATGTGGCCGGCACCTGTCACCCCGACCGCCGCAACCGGTGAACGGGCACCCAGGCCCACCGAGTTGACGCCGAATACCCCAATGCCGCGGACGGTGCGCAGCCGCCTTCGGGCGCGGCTGGATTCCGACGGCGGACGCTCCTCGCCGAACGACACCCGTTGCCTCCAGCCGCTGCCTTGCGTTACGCGTCCGAGCCGGGAAGCCGGCCGCTATGAGCGGTTCAGTTGATGGTTACCCCGGCGTCGACCTTGAACTGCAGTCCCGTCACATACCTGGACTCATCGGATATCAGAAACAGCACTGCGTTGCTGACGTCGGCGGGCTCCACGGCCGGCGTGGGCATCGCATTGACGAAGATGGGGATCAGGTCGGGCCGCTCCTCGCCCAGGGTGGCCCCGAACGACGAGGGGATCATGCCGGTCGGGCAACCCGTGGGAAGCACGGAATTGACCCGCACGTTCTGCGCAGCCAATTCGTTGGCCAGCGCCAACGTCAGACCCACGACGCCGTACTTTGCCGCCGTGTAAGGAAGCTGTAGCGGAAAGCCCTTAACGGCGCCCGCAGAGCTGATGTTCACCAGGCTGCCGCCGCCTTGGTCAAGCAAATGGGGAATCGCGGCCGCACAAGTGTTCCACACTCCGATGAGGTTCACGTCCACCACGGTGCGCCAGTCGTCGAGAGTCGTTCTGTCCCATGGCGCGACCGTCAACACACCGGCGTTGGCCACCGCACCGTCTAGACCCCCGAGTTCGTCGACGCCGTCATCGACCGCCTTACGCAGCTCGGCGTCGTCGCGGACGTCGACGATGCGACTCACACAGCGGCGGCCGACCCCCGTGACCAGCCGCACTGTCTGGGCAAGGTCTTCCTCGGTGGCCAAGGGATATTCGATCTGCGGCAGGGATTGGCAAATGTCGACCAGGATAAGGTCAGCACCTTCCTCGGCAAGCCGCAGCGCGTGGCTGCGCCCCATACCGCGGGCAGCGCCGGTGATCAGAATGCGTTTACCGGCAACGCGTCCCGTGGATGATGAGGTCATCTACCCTAATTCTCGTTCCACATCAGGCCGCGCATGGTCGCCGACTGGGGAATGTCCTCTACGGCGATCAATCCTGTCGGTGCGCGGCACACCCAGTCGATCGCGTTGACCGCCCGAGCGGCCGTCGAGATGCAGCCTGCGTCAGTGGAATCAAGAACTGGATGGGAAACGTGCGTGTTCATCTCCACCCGCGGTTCGCCCTCCACGACGACGCGGTGCACTCCGGTGTGACCGTCGGGTGGGAACTCCCAGTCCGGGGCCGCGGCGGAGGTGAGCCTCGTGACGTGCTCGAGGGTGATCACCGGTTCGCCGTCACGGACGCCCTCGGTGGCAAAGCGAACCGCGGCCATCTGTCCCGGCTCCACGGTCATCATTGTGCAGTCAATGCGCTGCGGCGTGAACCAACGTTCGGTGCGCTGGCACACCTCGTCGAGTTTGATGTCAAGATGGTCCGCCAGACTGCGCACCTGACCGCCCCACATCGACACAATAACGCCCGGCAGAAATAGCATCGGCGGGTCGTCATCCGGAGTCGTTCCGAATCCCATTGCGGCACCGGTGAACTCGGCATCATCGAAGTTTGCGTAGTCGAAAATCTCCTGCACGGTGATCGACGTGACGCGGGTGGTCAGGCTGACCGCGGAATGCACCAATGTGTCGCCGGAAAAGCCCGGGTCGATTCCGTTGACATAGAGAGAAGCGTTGCCGGCCGCACAGGCCCGCTCCAACGGCACCCGCAGCCAGTCGTCGGCGTGGTGCGGAGTGACTAACCAGACCATTGAGGTTCCAACGACGTTGGTGCCCGCCGCCAGAAACTTGGCCATCTGCTCGATCGCCTCCATCGGCCGAGTCTCGCCTTGAGACGTATAGACCACGCAATCGGCACCGAGGCCTACCAGCGCGTCGACATCGTCGGTGGCGACGATGCCCGTCGGCTGGTCCAGCCCGCAGAGCTCAGCTGCATCCCGGCCGATCTTCGCGGGACTAGCCGCATGTACACCGACCAGTTCTAGATCCGGCCTTCCGATGATCGCGCGCAACGAATGCTGCCCCACGTTTCCGGTGGAAAACTGGATTACTCTGCGCATGCTTACCTCATCATTTTGGCTTCGGATTCGCTTCTGACACAAGGGCGCAGGGTCAGTAGTCGGGTATCGGCAGAGGCGAGTTGTTCGAGTCGATGCCGCCATCGACGTGGAAGGTCGCGTTGGTGGCGTAACAGTCGCGCGTGCACAGATACACCGCGAGCCGTCCCAGGTCCTCAACGTCGCCCAACCGATGCAGCGGCGTGGACTCTTGCATCTTTTCCAGTGAACCGGGCATCAAGTCCAGACTGCCCTTCAGTCCGTCCGTGGCAAACGACCCAAGCGCGATGGCATTGACGCGGATCTTCGGCGCCAGTTCTTGCGCCATGGCCCGGGTAAGCGCTTCGAGGCCGCCCTTGGCAACGCAATAGGCGGCCAATGCACGAATGCCGAACCGGGCGGAACCCGACGAGATGTTGATGATGGAACCGTGTCCGGCACTGAGCATGTGCGGGGCCGCGAGTTGACTCATGATGAACGCAGAGGTCACACACCAGTCGAAGGTGTGCCGGAAATCCTCGTCGGTGATGTCCAGAAACCGACCGTACGTGGAGCCGCCGACGTTGTTGACGAGAATGTCGATGCGGCCGAAGCGCTCCATGGCGGTGTTGACGACACGCTCACCGTCGGAACGGCTTATCGCGTCCGCGACGAGTGCCAGCCCCTTTCCGCCGGTCTCCTCGATGCCCGCCATAGAGCCGACGATTTCAGACTCGGTACGTGCGGTGCCGACAATCGTGGCGCCCGCCTCTGCCAACACCCGAGCAATGCCCGCGCCAACGCCACGACCGGCGCCCGTGACGATCGCGACCTGTCCATCCAGCCTGAACTGCTCCAACGCCATGGGGGCTCCTCCTGATGAAGTGCGACGGTGCACCGCTCCATCTAAAAGCCTAAGCTGACTTAAGTCAACGAACATGTAGGGGGGCACCTACGGGTGCGATAAGGAGAACTCCATCGCTACGGGCCTTCCGAGCGCGTGACAAGGTAGTGTTTGAGTTATCCTCGGGACTTCTTGATGAGTTAGGTCAAGTGTGAGAAGGAAATTAAATGGCTGTGGCGGACAAGCTATCTGCGCGTGAATCAAAGCGTTTGCAGACGCGGGAGCGACTGATGGGGGCGGCCATCGCCGAGTTCAAGAGGACCGGCATGGCCGAGGCCGACGTCAGCGCCATTGTCACTGCAGCAGGCGTCGCCCACGGCACCTTTTTCTTTCACTTCCCGACCAAGGAGCATGTCCTGCTAGCGTTGGAGCGGCGCGAAGAGGACCGAATGGCCAAGCAGTTCGCGCAATTCTTGAAGGCAAAACATGATCTTGCTTCTGCGTTGCACGAGGCCGTGCGCCTGGTGGTGGGGTTGGAACGTCGGCTAGGCGGCATGCTGTTCAAAGACTTTCTGGCGCTGCACTTCTCGCAAACCCGGCCGCCGGCCGAGGACGGCCGGGATCATCCTGTGATCGTTTTGGTCGCTGGGGAAATCGCGCACGCTCAAGAACGCGGTAAGACGGATCCCGACGTCACGCCAATGAACAGTGCGGTGTTCTTCTTGCTGGGGCTCTACGCTCTCTTGATCACCACACACGACTGGCCGACGCGGGACGCTCTGCTGGAAGACCATGTAGTGAGGACGTTGCGCAGCATGCGGCCTTGAACGCCGTGACGCTGCTAGCGCACGACGCCGCGCAGCGGCATTAGTCCGAGTTCGAAATGGGTGATAAATCCCGGTGCGGCCTCGCAGACAGCCGGAATCGCGTTCGCGGGGCCCATTGCGGTCCAGGTATAGCCGGGCTTGCGATAGTTGCCCTGCGGGTCCGGGGGCGCTTGGAGGATCAGCTCGGTGGGTTCGTCGCCGTCGATCACGATGCGGTAGTGATAGTGACCGCCCCAATCAGGCTGCGGTTCAATGGCATCGTATTCGTCCATCGTGTACATCTCGTGGAAGGTGATGAATGGCTTGTTGTCCACCCACGTCGTCCACCTGTGATGCTGGGAGGCGACTTGACCCTTCTTGATCACGCCTTTGAAGCCCGGCATGTCGCTTTCGGGCCCTCCTTCGAAATGAATGTCGCGGGCGGCCACCCCAAGCTCCACGTCCGTCGTGTACTTGTCGACCGTCTTGCCGAGCCCGTCCACAATCATGGCCATCGACTGCGCGAATAACGGCCATGCATTCCCCAGGAGGTTCGGGCCGGACCGAAACTCTTCCGGGGTGTTGCCCATTCCCATCTCGTGCAGGTACTTCAAGGTGTCCTTGCCGAAATTCACCACCTCGTAGATGTTTATGGACTCGATCCGGCTCACGATCCGGGCCAGGGTAAGGACGAGTAGGTCTCCCGCGAAACCGGGGTTGACACCACCCGCGTGGAACGATGTCCCGCCGTCCAGACACGCTGCCTCAATCTTGTCGATATCGGCGGCGCTGTGTTCGGTTCGATACCACCACGCGCCACCCGAGGCGACGACGTTCTTGCCCTGGCGGAGCAGGCGGCAGACCTCATCGGGATCAGACCACAGCGGCGCATAGAACACGCAATCGGCCTCAAGTGCCTCGATGGCTTCCTTGTCGTTCGTCGCGAGCACGCCGCCCGGCTCAAACCCCGCGAGCTCGCCAGCGCTCTTGCCGACTTTCTCGGGACGGTTACAGAGCACTCCGACCAATTCGTAGGCGGGGTTGTTGAGGAAATGGCGAAGCCCCAGCGTTCCGACATTGCCTACGCCCCACTGGATAACGCGATACTTCTTGTCGACCGGCACCTTGAGCGTGGTTTTCTCGGCTGGCGATGTGAGCGTCATTGCTCCTCCTTTTGCATGCGCGAAAAGTCGCCGACAACTCGGCAGCCGGGACGGCTGAGCGCTCGCTGAGCGTATGAGCGCCTGGACATTTGTGTCAAGGGACTGAGCCAAGTCAGTCATTCTTGGCGTTCAGCGGCGTTGCGTGAGTATTCCGCGCCGCACACAAGGCGACGCCTGCTCGTTGCAGTCTTGGATCGGGCTCCGGCCGGGCCGCCTTCCGTCGAGGCTAATCGTGGTGGTGCGACGTCACGGTGACCGGCAGCGGGAGCGTCGCCATCCCGGCGGGCAACATGCAATGTGCTACTTGCTAAGTCAGTACTTCGTGCCATAGCGCACCGGATCCTCCGGGGCCCGATGCGGAATGGGGCGCTGTGGCGATTGGACTCGTTCGGCAGCCGTCCCACGCGCGCCGAGTTGGCCGCGGATGCAGGGAGCGCTAGTTAAGGACGCCGCCGTTAAGGTCGGTCTACTCAGAACGATATTCGATGACTATTGTCAGTTGATGGCCGCCGACTCCGGACGATTCTTGGGAACGCCCGCAAGTTTGCTATTGATGACTTAAGTCAGTTTTGTTACGTTGGCAGCGCCTGATCGGTTCTGGCGTCCACTGTTCGGCGCACGCCGGCCTTTTTCGTAAAGGGGGAATTTGAACCGGCCAAGTCTGAAGCTTCGCTCTTTCGCCGTTAAGGAGCAGGTGACGGCGCCGACGAGCAGCGCGCACCCAGTCTCTTTCGACGAGCACATGGAGGAGTCGCGGCTCGCGCAGCGCAGCGCCGACAAATGGCTCATCTCAGGCAGTTTCCTGATCGGGACCGCGGCGCTAGGTGTCTTCGGCCTGCCGCTGTTCCTTCGTGGAGTCTGGTTGCTAAGGCGGGCACAAAAAGCCGGGCTCTCGGTTCGGCCCATGATGGTCACCCTGATCGGCTACCTCGTCATCATCGACTCCGCGATAAACACGGTCGGTTGGGCACTCGATCTGGTCGCCAACCACAGTCTGCTGGCCCGGGTGTTGTTGAACGGGTGGGGCGACATGTTCGACGCGGGCTACTTCTGGCACTACAACGAGCTGTCGCTCGGTGGCGCGGCGGGACCCGGCGAAAAAGCGATGGAGGTCGGTATGATCCTGACCGTCTTCACGATGCGCATCGCCGCGGCGATCGGGTTCTTGCAGATGAAGCGCTGGGGTCACCAATGGATGGTCGTCACGTGCTGGATGGGCGTGGTGATCTGGTGCCACCTACGTGTTCAACATGACGATGTTCGCCGACGTGCGCTACGCCGGCGTCGTGTTCCCGGTCATCGGCTGGTGGCTCTACGACATCTTCTACATCAGCCCGTTCCTCGCGATCCCATACCTGCACACGGTCAATCGCGAAATCTTCTCCGACTGACGCACCGCACACCGATCGTCGGCTACGGCCTACACGATCCCGAGCCGTTGGAACGTATCTTTGACTCCATCCTTCCAGTGCACCGCACACTGACCGATCAGCCCCTCACGGCGGGTGTTGTCGGAGACGAAGGAGTCGAAGCTTATGGCACCCTCGATGAAGCTCGGCGTGACGCCGGTGAGTTCCGCGACGTAGTCACCCATCTCCCGGTCCGACACGGGATCATTCCCAGCCCAATTCACAATTGTCGCCGGGACCGACGCGACCTCGAGGAGCAGATGGGCCTGCCTGCCGATGTCCTCTCCCCCGATCGGCGAACCCATGTTGCTATAGCCGATCGGGGCAAGCCACGGTCTGCCTTCCTTGAACGTGTTGTACTGCATGACGGGTAGGCCGCCGTGCCCGGTCCAGCTGTACCCGACGTTCATCCGGGCGATGGTGGTTGGCAACTCGAGCATCCGCGCGGCCGCGCGGACGGCCCCCTCGGACGTGATCTTGATGACCGGGTATACCTCGGCGTAGCTGGCCAGACCGCCGAGCGGATCCGTCTCGGCGTAGGCATGGTGTGGATGGTCCGCGTGCCGTTTGTATACGCAGGAGCTCGAAACATGAAGGAATGCCTGGGCTTTTCTGCAATGCTGCATCAGCAGGGCCGATGCCTCCGCGTTGTTGGTGATTGACTCGTCGTAATCGGGGCTTACGTGCAAGGCCGAGTGCACCACATGGGTGAAGTCGTCCGGCAGCATGGAGGCGTCGCCCGAATCCATGTCCCACCAGCAAGTCTTGATGCCTATCGCCTCGAGTTGCGCCTTGCGTCTCGGATCGCTGAACCGCGCGGCGCACCAGACCTCGTTATCCTTGGCAAAGTTCTCAGCGATTGGGCCGGCGATCTGCCCGGTCGCCCCGGTCACCAGAATTTTTCGGTCCTCAAGCATGGTCCCGTCCTTCTTTTCCGGTGATCGCCGCACTGCGTCGTGTCGTATCTTTGTAGGTCGTTCGCAGCCGAGGTGTCAATGATTCAACTCAGTGACTCAAGTCAGGATTATGCGCGACCCAGCTTGGCGGCGATAGCGCCAGGACGTACAGCGTCCCCGTCCTCGCTCAAACTTTACCATTGACTTAGGTCAGCCAGTGAGCTACAAAAGGGACACGATGACGCCGCAGGTCAAGCACTCCGCCCGCGAGACGCGCCGGCTGCAGACGCGTCAGCGTATCCTGGGCGCGGCGATAGCCGAGTTCAAACGGTCGGGCATGGCGGCAGCTGATGTGGGTGCGGTCGTTGCCGCCGCCGGCGTCGCGCACGGCACCTTCTACTTTCACTTCCCCACCAAAGAGCACGTGTTGCTCGAGTTGGAGGGACGCGAAGAAGCACGCGTCGCCGCCGAATTCGCCAGGTTCGCACGAGGGAACCATGACCTGGAAACCACGTTGGCCGAGGTCGTCCGCCTGGTGCTGGCGTTAGAGCGGCTACTCGGCCGGCGGCTCTTCAAAGAATTGCTGGCGCTTCACTTCTCACCGTCGCGCCCCGAGTCTGACGGATGGACCGATCATCCCGTGATCGTGTTGCTGGTCGGCGAGATCGAGCGGGCCCGCGGCGACGGTGAAGTCCATCCGGAAGTCGACGCGTTCTACAGCGCGACGTTCTTCCTGCTCGGCATCTATGGCGTGCTGACCACCACGGACAACCCCGACGCCCGCGACACGATGCTGGCCAAGTTGGTCGCATCCGCGGTACGCGGTCTCGAGGTCCGATGACCCCATCGCGCATGCGCGAACCATCAAGGAGGAGGTCTGGAAATGGATTGGATCTGGGAGATCCTGCGCTACGTCGCCGCTTGGGGCGGCACCGGCCTGATCATCTGGTTCTGGTACTGGATGTTCTCGAACCTCGGCACATTCTGAGGCGTAATGGCTGAGCTCTCCGATGCGCGCGCGCTCGCCATCGAGCGCAGTTGCGCCCTGACGGCGGTTGCCTTGAGCAAGCGGCGTCGCGAGGGCGTGCGCCTGGTGACCGGCGACAGGCGCCGGTTCGGCTTGAGCTCGGCGCTAGACTTCGTCTACGTTCCCTATCCGCCGGTGGTCGACGACTGGACGCGCAGAACCCTGACGTGCGGTGTGGGACTTCAGTGTTCGCCGTCGAAAGACCGAATTGTGCAGTATCGGCTGCATGAGCTGTCGGCCCGGGAACTAAGTGCGCTGACGCTCATCGAGGCTGGTGTGGCTCTGGGCTGGATCGCGTCGAGCTGGCCCGGGCTGTTGACCGAAATCCGGCGCGTCCTGCCAGATCTGAATATCGCGCCCGGCGACATGAGCGCAGCGGAGATGCTCAACCGTGCAATCGAACTGGCGGGCACGGGGCAACCGGTAGGCGTTCATCCCCTGCTGGGCAGCTTGCCGTCGGCCTACACTGCGCCGCAGGGATTGTCCGACAGGTTGCGACGCAGCTTCGGCAGGATGCCTTGGACCACAACGCAGAAGCGGCTTCCGCGGCCGTACTCCGTGCCGGTGGGCGGCGACGGCGGGGTGCGTAACCCCAACCTGCCGCCGCCAAGTCGACCCCAGGACAACGACCTCGACATCACCCCGGACCACCGGCCCGGCATTCCGTATCCCGAGTGGAACGCGTGGACGAAGAGTTTTATGCGAGACCATGTCGCGGTTCTCGAGCGGGCGCACACCGGCAGCACTCGCCAGCCCGGATCCATCCCCGCCGACCTTCGGAAATGGTTTGAAGAACACACCCATCGCGCGATGAAAAATCGCCTCGAAGACGGCTCGGATCTAGATGTCGAGCAATACGTCCGGCACTACATCGACATGGCGACCGGCGAGGCGAGCCAACCTCGTATCTTCCGCGACCTGCTGCCCAGCAGCCGCGACGTCACCACCGCGCTGCTCCTTGACGGGAGTTCGTCGTTGGGAGTGCACGGCGGCCGGATCTTCCGACTGGAATTGGCTTGTGCCGACGCGCTTTCGCGCGCAATGAGCCATGCCCGCGAGCGCCATGGCATCTTCGTGTTCACCGGGAACACCCGACACCGAGTCGAGGTCGGCTGCCTGAAGGACTTCGAGGACCCCCGGTTCGTGCCGCCGAGCGGTGTCGGGCTTCAGACCGGCGGCTACACCCGGCTCGGCGCGCCGCTGCGCCACTTGACCAGCCGCCTGCTGGCGCAGCCGTCCGAGCGGCGCCTGCTGATCGTGATCGGTGACGGTCTGATATCCGATGAGGGTTACGAGGGCCGGTACGCGTGGGCCGATGCGGCGCACGCGGTCGAGGAGGCCAACGACGCGGGCGTCTGCATGTACTACGTCGGCGTCGGCCCGACCCGGGTCGACCCGCTCCCAGAAGTGTTCGGGCCCCGCCGGTCCCAGCGCATCCGACGAGTCGAGGAGCTTCCCCGCGTGCTGGCCCACGTGCATCGTGAGCTTGTCGCCGCATGACCACCGAGAAAGAGATGACCACCGACACCTATTTCGCCACCGGCAACGAAGTTCAGCTGTTCGAGTTGGCCTTTCACCGCCGCATCCCGGTGATGCTCACCGGTCCGACGGGGTGCGGCAAGACCCGGTTCGTCGAGCACATGGGTGTGCTGCTGCGACGGCCCGTGGTCACCATCAGTTGCCACGACGACCTCACCAGTTCGGATCTCGTCGGCCGATTCCTGGTGACCGGTGGAGACGTCGTCTGGACCGACGGGCCTCTCACCAGAGCCGTGAAGGCCGGTGCGATCTGCTACCTGGACGAGGTCGTGGAGGCCCGCCACGACTCGTTGGCAATCCTGCATTCGCTGACCGATCACCGCCGCGCCCTGTACCTGGACCGGGCCAACGAGGTTGTCCAAGCGCCAGGGACATTCATGCTCGTGTGTTCGTACAACCCCGCCTACCGCAACTCACTCAAGGAACTCAAACCGTCCTTCCGTCAGCGGTTCGTCACGCTGGGAATGAATTATCTTCCTGCCGATCGCGAGGCCGAGGTGATCGTCGCCGAGGCCGGCGTCGAAATGGCCACGGCCGTCCGGCTTATCCAGTGCGCGATCGCCATTCGCACCGCGGACGAGGCGTTTCATTTCGAGCCGCCGTCCACCCGGGTTTTGGTGACTGCGGCACAGTTGATCGCGGCCGGCGCGACCGAACTGGAGGCTGCGCAAGCCTGCATCCTCGCCCCGCTGAGCACGGACGGCGCGATCACCGACGGTCTGCGTGAAGTTGCGGCAGCCAGCCTGGCCGCGTCGAACACATTGGGCGCCTCGAGCACGTCGCCTTAAAAGCCCTAGAAAGGAGCAAGTCGACATGGACAAAGAGGAGAAGCGCAAGAGGGCGCTCATCGTCTTCCAAATAGCCATCTACGGCTACTTACTGGTGATGTTCGGGATCCAGCTCTATATGTCATTTGCTCGAGGGTGGTGGGACCTGTGAATCTCCCTCTGCTCAACCGGCTTTCGGGCCAAGGATCTCAGGGAGCCACCACTGTTCAGACGGGTGGTTCGGTCAGTTTTGAGGATCACCACGACGAATCCCGCCAAGCTCAGCGTCGTGCCGATAAGTGGATGATCGTCGGCGCCGCCTTGATGGGCATGTGGGCTCCGGGCCTGATCGGGTTTCCCATTTTCATGCGCGGGGTGGTGCTGCAGCGCCAAGCCCTGCGCGCTGGCCTGTCTGTTCGGCCGATGATCGTGACCCTGATCGGTTATCTGGTCTTGATCGACGGAATGCTCAACAGCCTGGGCTGGGCCCTGGACCTGGTCGCCAATCACACGTTGATCAACCGGGTGCTGATGGTCGGGTGGGGCAACATGTTCGACGCGGGCTACTTCTGGCATTACAACGAACTCTGGGTCGGCGGCGCCGCGGGGCCGGGCGAGAAAGCCTACGTGGCCGGGTTGATCCTCACCGTGTTCTCCATGCGAGTGGCCGCGGCGATCGGGTTTTTGCAGATGAAGCGCTGGGGTCATCAATGGATGGTCGTGACCTGCTGGATGGGCGTGGTGATCTGGTCCGCCTATATCTTCAACATGACGATGTATGCCGACGTGCGCTACGCCGGTGTCGTGTTCCCGGTCATCGGCTGGTGGCTCTATGACATCTTCTACATCACCCCGTTCCTCGCGATCCCATACCTGCACACGGTTAACCGCGAAATCTTCTCCGACTGAACAGGTTTAAGGAGCACTGCTATGACTTCATCTTCTTCACCGTCACCCACCGACGAAAAAGACCCGGCCAAAGGTGTCGAGGATCTCGAGCCGGGGACAACGCCGTACTACGCACGGATGCACAAATGGATCAAGCGGGCCGTCGTGGTGTGTCTGGTGGCGCTGGTGATCGAAGGCGCCTTCACGTTGCCGTTCATGGCGGTCTACTACGGCTACCCGACGCTGAGCCTCACGGAGATCTGCAGCGAGCTGCTGAAGGTCAGGTACTCCAACGACACGCTTGAGTGCCAGTACCCGTACCCGATGCTCGGACCGCCCGAGGGGGCCGCGGGCAAGGCCACCGCCCAGGATCAATGGGGAATCCAGCCAATACCGAAGTATCACCGCCTCGGGTTCCGCGAACTGGTCAGGATTCACGACGAACGAATCGCCCGCCAGCACGCCGCCGCACAGCAGGCGGCGACGCACCCATGACACGAAAACTGCGTGTCATCCAATGGGGCACCGGCAACGTCGGCAAGCACGCGGTCGCGGCAGTGCACGAACACGCCGACCTCGAACTGGTAGGGGCGCTGGTCTACAGCGACGACAAGGCCGGACGCGATGTCGGTGAGATCGTCGGCCTCGACCCGATCGGTGTCATTGCAACGAAAGACGTCGACGAGATCCTCGCACTGGACGCCGACTGTGTGCTCTACCACGCCCAGGGTGACTGGAATCCACCAGCCGCCCTCGACGACATCTGTCGGCTGCTGGCCTCGGGTAAGAACGTGGTGTCCACCGCGGTCACCGCGTGGATCTACCCAGCGAGCACCGAGGGGGACGTCGTCGAACGGCTCGAAGCGGCCTGCGCCGAAGGGCAGAGTTCGTTTCACGGCACCGGTATCGAACCGGGCTGGGGCTCAGAAGTTCTGCCGTTGACCATGTCCGGGCTGTTCCGCCGGATCGATTCGCTGGTGGTACAGGAGCTGATGGACTACAGCACCTACGACCAGGCGTTCGTGCTCTTCGACGTGATGGGCTTCGGTAAGCCGCCCGAAACCCGGGTGCCGATGGACGAGCCCGCTATCGGCGCACTGTCGTTCAAGGCCCCGCTGATGCTGGTCGCCGAAGGACTCGGCGCCACGATCGAGGATTACGTCTGGGAGCGCCAGGTCGCCACGACCGACAAACCGATCGAGGTCAAGGCGGGCCGCGTGGAGGCCGGGACCGTGTCGGCGGTGCGGTTCGCATACACCGCCATCATCGAGGGGCGTCGGGCGCTGACCGTCGAGCACATCACCCGTCTCGGGCCAGACCAGGCTCCGCACTGGCCGAATGGGCGAGGCTGGAAAGTGACGGTCGAGGGGCTTCCGTCGATGGTGCTCGAATCGCGGATCGCCGTCCACGGTGAGGACGACACCGACCAGGCCTGTCTGGGCACCGCCATGCATGCGGTGCACGCGATCGCTCCGGTCTGTGCGGGGGCTCCCGGAATCCGCACCTTCCTCGATCTGCCCACCATCGTGGGCAAAGGGGTGCTGTCGCAGGGACTTTCCCGTTGACCTACCGGGTCGTTCAGTGGACGACGGGAAATGTCGGGAAGAAGTCGGTACATGCGATAGCGGCGAATTCGACGCTGCAACTTGTCGGGTGTTACGCGTGGTCTCCGGACAAGGTCGGCCGCGACGTCGGCGAGCTGTGCGGGATCGAACCGCTCGGCGTGCTGGCTACCGAGGACATCGATGCGCTGCTCGCGCTGGCGCCCGACTGTGTGGTGTACAACCCGATGTTCGCCAAGGTCGACGACCTTGTCCGCATTCTCGGCGCGGGCATCAACGTGGTGACCACCTCCGAATTCATCACCGGTCATCAACTGGGTGAAGAGCGTGATCACATCGCGGAGGCCTGCAAGCTGGGCGGTTCGACCATCTTCGGCAGCGGCATCAATCCTGGCTTCATCCAGCTCTTCGCCATCGTCACGGCCGGGATCTCGGACCGGGTTGATCGGATATCCATCGCGGAGTCTTTCGACACGACGATCTACAACTCGCCGGCAACCGAAATCCCCATGGGCTTCGGCTATCCCATCGACCGGCCGGACCTTCGCGAGATCACCGAGAAGGGATCTGGAATCTTCCGCGAAGCGGTTCGTCTGGTCGCCGACGCCCTCGGAGTAGAACTCGACGACATTCGCTGCGACGTCGAGTATGCACAGACCACCGAAGATCTCCATTTGCCCGGCGACTGGACCATCACGGCGGGCTGCGTCGCGGGCGTCGATGTCCGCTGGAAGGGGATTCTCGGTGATCGCGACGTCATCGAGATCCGTGGAGTGTGGACCAAGGGCCAATCGTTGGACCCGGCTTGGTCGACTGATTTCGGGTACACCATCACGGTTGAGGGCCGACCGACAATCAAGAGCACACTGAGCTTCGAGCCGCCGCCGGACTTTGTCGGCGAAACGCTGGACGACTTCGTCATGCTCGGCCTCACCGTCACCGCCATGCCGGCGATCACCGCGATACCTGCCGTCGTCGCGGCGCCACCCGGCATCGCCACCTACAACGACCTGCCACTGCTACTTCCGCGCGGAGTGCTGGCGAAGAGCCATAGTTAGGAAAGCCGATGCCGGAAAACACATATCGAGTCATCCAGTGGATGACCGGTGACGTCGGACAAGTCGGGATTCGACATTTCGCGGACAACCCAGTATTCGATTTGGTCGGCGTCCTCGTACACACAGCGGAAAAGGTCGGCAAGGACGCCGGCGAGATCGCCGGTATCGCACCGATAGGCGTCGTCGCGACCGACGACATCGACTCGGCCGTCGCCATGGAAGCCGACTGCGTGTTCTACACACCGGTGATCATGGACCTCGACACCGTTTGCCGACTCCTGCGGTCCGGTAAGAATGTCGTCACGACGAGCGGGTTCTTCCATCCGACGGAGCACTTTCGAGATGGCGGTGACCAGATCCGCGCCGCCTGCCAGGACGGCGCCACCTCGTTCCACGGCGGCGGCATCCATCCGGGATATGCCGGCGACATCCTGCCACTCACTCTTGCCCGCGTCGTCAGCAAGATCGAGAAGATCCAGGTGTACGAAGTCGTCAACGTCCTCACCGATGCGCCGCTGGACCACATCGACTGGATGGGCTTCGGCGAGGAAAAAGACAAATTCCTTTCCGAGCCAACCATTCTCGGCCTCGGCGTCCCGTTCTTCGCACAGTCGATGCACATGATCGCCGACGGCCTCGGGGTAACCATCGACGAGGTGACCGCAGATCTGAAGGCCGCCATTGCAACCGAGGACATCCCGCACGACCTGGGATCTATCGCGCGGGGCACGGTCGCCGCGCAGCACCACGAATGGACCGCGTGGGTCGACGGCCGACCGCTCATCGTGTTCCACGCGATCTACCTGACCTGCGGTCCCGCCGCCATTGAGCCGGCGTGGGATTGGGGCAAGACGCGCTACCGGATCGTGATCGAAGGCGATCCACCCACCGAACTGACCCTTGAAGGCATCGACCAACCCGACGGTTCGATGGCGCATCCCGGCTACGACTGGACCGCGATGGGTGCCATCAACGCGATCCCCGACGTGTGCGACGCAGCGCCCGGTTGGATCACCCACATGGATCTCGGTCTGGTCAAACCCCGTGGCCTGGTGCGCAAATGACCACCACAACCGGTGCGCCCAGTGTCTTCGAGGCGGGACTTCCGACCCTCGAATATGACGTCACCGAATCGCCGCACGAGGTCTGCGGCCGGATTCGGGCAGCGCAGCGACGCGGCCCGATCGCCATCGGCCCGTTCGGTCCCGAAGTGCTCTCCTATGAACTCGCCCGAAGCCTGCTGCGCGACACCCGATTCGTGATCCCCCCGGGTCTTCATCTGAGCGCGCAAGGCGTGACGTCCGGACCACTATGGGACAGGGTCGTCGGCAGCATCATCTGTGCCGAGGGCGCCGAACATCACCGGCTGCGGAGCTTGGTATCGAGGGCATTCACACCCCGGGCTACCGCGCGTCTAAACGACACGGTCGGCGAAGTGCTCAACGAATTGGTCGACGGCGTCGCCGATGCAGGCCGCTGCGACATCGTCACCGATATTGCCCGGCACTATCCGATCCCGATCATCTGCGCGTTGCTCGGTGCGCCACGCGCCGATTGGTCGCAGTTTGAACGATGGGCCGAAGCGATCTTCAAGATGGTCAACTTCTCGGTCAATCTCGTCGAGGAAATGCCCGCGGTACTTCGCGGCTGGGCCGAGCTCGACGCCTATGTCGATGAGATGGTCGCCGAACGACGGCACCATCTGACCGACGACTTGCTCTCTAATCTGATCCGCGCCGAGGATGACGGCGACCGGCTCAGTGCCGACGAACTGCGGATGACGGTGGCCGGATTGTTGCTTGCCGGAACGGATACCACCCGCAATCAGCTGGCAGCTTCCCTGCAGGTGTTGCTCGATCACCCGGAGCAGTGGGCGATGCTGCGCGAGCATCCTGAACTCGCCATGCCTGCGGTCGAGGAGAGCATGCGCCACTCGCCCGCCGTGTGCAACACGGTCCGCACCGTAAACGAAGACGTCGAGTTTGGCGGATACACATTCCCCCGTGACACCTACATTTTTGTGAATTCCTTTGCAGCCAACCGTGATCCCGACACCTACCAGGATCCCGACCACTTCGACATCACCCGCGAGGGGGCACCGGCGGTGTTGACCTTCGGCGGCGGCGCGCACTACTGCCTGGGCGCAAACCTCGCCAGACTGGAGCTGGCCGAAGGACTCAAGATCCTGGCACGGCGGATGCCCGATGCCCGCCGCGTCGGACCGGCTCCATGGAAGCCGATGCTTGGCATGAGCGGGCCGACAAGTCTTCTCGTAGAGTTCGGCCGCCGATGACCCACGTTCGGCTCCCCGACCCCTCTCCCGATCATGCCCGGAGGTCACTGATGAATGATTCATCGTCACGGTTGCACCACGTCGTCTTCGCGGTAGCACGTGAGCGACATGACGCTGTGGGACAGCTATTTACAGAGCTGGGCTTTAGCTTCGACGAGATCGCCTTGGACGAACTCGGGCTCCGGGTACTGCTGGATTGGAGCCGAGGTATCGAGCTGATCAGTCCGAACCCGGGATCGACCGCCACAGTGGCTGTTTCGGTGACCGAGTTCCTGGCGAGTCATGGTGATGGCGTTTTCACGGTAGTGGTGCAGGTTCCCGGGGCGTCGGAGGCAGAGGACATTGCCAAGCGTTACGGTTCGACGACCCGGTTCCGGCAAGGCTTCGAGGATAGGGCCGTCAGCGGCAATTATCTCGAAGAAATAGACCTCTCGGTGTTCGGATTGCCCCTGACATTCCTGTCGACCAACCTGCCGTAAGAACGCACGAAAAGGATTGCCATGAGTGACCTTCGGTTCGATGGCCGGGTTGCCATCGTCACCGGGGCCGGCGGCCAGCACCCGAGCCTGGGCCGGTCCCACGCCGCTCTGCTCGCCGAGCGGGGCGCCAAGGTGGTAGTCAATGACCTTGGCGTGGGCCCCGACGGGCGGGGAGTCATGCGGGCGAACGCGGAGCAGGTCGTCAAGGAGATCCTCGCAGCCGGCGGCGAGGCGGTTCCGGATAGGCACAGCGTTGCCGACGAGGAAGGCGCCCACGGTGTCGTAGCGACGGCCCTGGACACGTGGGGACGGCTCGACATCGTGGTGAACAATGCCGGGGTCTGCTTCATGGTGCATTTCGACGAGATTTCCAGTGCCGACATTCGGAACATCATCGACGTGCACCTGATGGGCACCGTGTGGATGTGCCGGGCGGCGTGGCCGCACATGCGCGACGCGGGGTACGGCCGGATTGTGAACACCACATCAGGTGCGATGTTCGGGATCGAGCACCTTTCCATCTATGGTGCGGCCAAGAGCGGCATCTTCGGATTGACCCGCGGGCTGGCCGTCGAGGGCGCGGCATTCGGAATCAAAGTCAACGCGTTGGGCCCCGCCGCCAACACCACCGCCATCCGCCACTTCAACGAGACGTCGCCTTTCACCTCAATGATGGAAGCGCACTTCCCCACCAGCCTGGTGTCGCCCGCCGTCGGCTATCTGGCGCACGAGTGCTGCGAGCTCTCGGGAGCCAACCTCGAAGCCGCCGCCGGCAACGTCGGCCTACGCGTATTCGGCCAGACTGCGGGATACACCGACACTGGCCTCACCGCCGAGAAGGTGCGAGACAACCTCTCCACGATCGTCGACAAGCGCACGGCGACGATGATCCCCGACCCCGGCGAGGTACCCGCCGGGCCCACCGGAGCGGCCCAGATCGGCGTCGTCCTGAAGCCCTACCAGCCGGACAAGGAGACATCATGACCGTCGGTACGACAAAGCCCAGTGTATTCGACGCCGATCTACCGGTACTGAACTACGACATCACGGACACACCTCAGGAGATCTATCCACAGTTTCGGGCCGCCCAACAATTGGCGCCGATCGCGCTGGGTCCCGTAGGGCCCGAGGTACTCTCCTACGAACTCGCTCGAACCGTGCTCGGCGACCCACGCTTCGGGATTCCTCCCGGTATCCACCTCACCGCGCACGGCGTGACATCGGGTGAGCTGTGGGACCGGGTTGTGTGCAGCATCCTCTGCATGGAGGGCGCCGAACATCGTCGGTTACGCAGCTTGGTGTCGAAGGCGTTTACCCCCCGGGCAACGGCACGAATGGACGAGACGATACACACCATCATCAACGAGCTCGCCGATGCCGTTGTCGCGGAAGGACGTTGTGAGTTCGTCGAGGAGATCGCCAGACCGTATCCGATTCCAGTCATCTGCGCCCTGCTGGGTGCGCCGCCGCAAGACTGGCAGCTGTTCTCGAAATGGGCGGAGGACATCTTCAAGGTAGTCAGCTTCGACTGCAATCTCGCCGAGGAAGAGCCCAAGGTCTTGGCGGCCTGGGATGCTTTTGACGAATACATCGACGGGATGATCGCCGATCGACGCAAGGCCCTGAGAAACGACCTACTCTCCGAACTCATCCGGACGGAAGATCGCGGCGACCGGCTGAATGCCGGTGAGGTCCGGATGCTGGCATTCAGCATCCTGCTCGCCGGAACCGATACCACCCGTACACAATTGGGTGCCTCGATGCAGGTATTGTGCGACCACCCGGAACAGTGGGCATTGCTTCGCAACCGCCCCGAGCTCGGGATGAATGCCGTCGAAGAAACCATGCGTCACTCACCGTCGATGTGCAGCACCCTGCGCAGTGTCACCGACGACGTCACGGTCGGCGACTACACCTTCCCAGCCGGCACTTTCATCATCGTGAACACCTACGCCGCCAATCGGGATCCGTCCATTTACGACGACCCCACGCGTTTCGACATCACGCGCAACGATCCGCCGCCCATCCTCACCTTCGGCGGGGGGGCTCACTACTGCCTGGGCGCGAACCTCGCCAGGCGCGAACTCTCGGAAGCACTCAAGATTCTTGCCCACCGTTTGCCGCATGCGCGGTGCACCGAAACCCCACCGTGGCGCCCGCTTCTCGGCATGAGCGGACCCACCCGCCTCCCGCTCGAGTTCAGTGGCCCCGAAAGGAACCGTGTTCCATGACCGATAGCGCACAGGAAATTCCGGTACTCGACTTGGATCATCTGCCCATGTCTTTCGACCGGGGCGCCGGTTGGGCCGCATTGCGGGAAGCCGGGCCGGTGGTCTTGAGTGACGGTTGGTACGCCCTGACTCGCCGAGAGGATGTCCTTGCAGCACTGCGTAATCCGAACGTGTTCTCGTCCAAGAAGGCATTCGAGGTGGTCGGCAGCCCGCTGCCGCTGGTGCCGGCGGCGTTCGATCCTCCGGAACACACGCGGTTCCGGAGGATCCTGCAGCCGTTCTTCAGTCCCCATGCGCTCGCCGCGATACTGCCGTCGATTCAGGCCCAAGCGATCGACATCATCGACTCGATCGCAGGGCGCGATGGGTGCGAGGTGATGGCGGAGCTGGCGACCCCGTATCCGTCGCAGGTCTTCCTGACGCTGTTCGGCCTGCCGCTGCAGGACCGGGAGCGGCTTATCGGGTGGAAGGACGCCATCATCGAACTGAGCATTCCGGCCGCCGCCGGCGAAACCCCAAACCTGACACCGGCGCTGGAGCTGTTCGCCTACCTCACCGAGGCCGTCGCCGAACATCGGCGCAATCCGGGCGACGATGTCCTTTCCCAGGTGCTCGTGGGCGAGGAAGCGCTCACCGACGACGAAGCCCTCGGAATGGCCTTCTTCTTCGTTCTCGCGGGCCTGGACACGGTCACCTCGGCTATCGGTGCGGCAATGCTCGAGTTGGCGCGCCGTCCCGACGTGCGCACGAGACTCCGCGAAAACCCAGACCAAATCAGCGTTTTCGTCGAGGAGATCGTCCGACTGGAGTCGTCTGCCCCCGTCGTCCCCCGGGTGACGACCGAGGAAGTCACCGTTGCCGGTATCACGTTGCCGGCGGGCTCCCGGGTGCGGCTGTGTCTCGGCGCGATCAACCGGGACGGCAGCGACGCGATATCCGGTGATGACCTGATGTTGGATGGCAAGCTGCACAAGCACTGGGGCTTCGGTGGCGGTCCGCACCGTTGCGTGGGTTCGCATCTGGCCCGGATGGAGATGAACGTCGTCGTGACCGAATGGCTAAGCCGCATTCCCCATTTCGAGCTTTCGACCGGGTACCGCCCCGAGATCATCTGGCCCTCCCCCACCTGCACGTTGCGCCAGCTACCGCTGCGGATTCTCGCGGGAGAGAGGTCGTGACCGTCGACATCGAAATGCCCGACGTGTTCACGCGGGACTGCCTACGCTGGACTACCAAGTCACCGAAACCCCGCGTGAGGTCTACCCCCGGATTCGGGCCGCGCAGGACTTGGCGCCGATCGCGATCGGGCCGCTGGGTCCGGAAGTCCTGTCCTACGAACTCGCCAGGGCGGTTCTTCGGGACAATCGGTTCGTAATCCCCCCGGGCCTTCACCTCACGGCTCAGGGTGTGACGTCGGGTCCACTGTGGGACCGAGTCGTTGGCAGCATCATGTGCGCCGAAGGTGCTGAACACCATCGGCTGCGCAGCCTGGTATCGAAGGCATTCACGCCGCGCGCGACCGCGCGCCTGCACGACACGATCGGGACCGTGGTCAACGAACTTGCCGATCATGTCGTCGACTCGGGCGCCTGCGACGTCGTTACCGACATTGCCCGCCCCTATCCGATCCCGATCATCTGCGCGTTGCTTGGTGCGCCCCGTGCGGACTGGCAACAGTTTTCGCTCTGGGCCGACGAGATCTTCAAGATGGTCAGCTTCGCAGTCAATCTCGTCGACGAAGTGCCTGCCGTCATGCGCGCGTGGGGCGAGCTCGACGCCTACGTCGACAATATGATCGCCGAACGCCGCCGCGGCCTGACTGACGATCTGCTCTCCGACCTCATCCGCGCCGAAAACAACGGCGACCGGCTCAACGCGGACGAGCTGCGGATGACGGTGGCCAGTAAATGATGTCGCCGACCGAATAGTCGCCGTTCTTGAACGCCTGCGTCACGCCCGGCATGCCGTCGTTCGTCGGCGTCGGCGGGCCATCAGCCGTGGCATTGGAACCGATGTCGCCGGGCTTGATGAGCAACGGGCTGCAGTCCGGTCCGTTTGCCGCTGGACTCGCAGCCGCGGAGGTCTTCGGCGATGCCCCCGCGGCTGAACTCGCCGGTGCCGTCGACGTGGCGGAAGGAAATTTATCGCAGCCCACCACCGTGGCGCCGGCCAACACTGCGGTGGCGGCCAAGCCGGGCGGCGGACGTCCGGACCATATTCATCGGGTCTCGTTGTGATGACAGGTATTTGTATCCTTTGCGGCTGTCGTCCGCACGGCGAGTCACACCAGGATCGAGCATGTTGGATCAGCTCATGACGATGCGCAGGTGGAGGCGCTTAAGGCCGCGGCTCAGCAGCGGATCGTGGACGGCCAGGGTGAGTTGGACCTGGGTTTGGACCTGGCCGAAAACGGCAGCGCGCCATTGGAAATCATCGGCTCACGGGCGGGATGTCTGTGGGATGCCCTGTGCTCAACCTATGAGGTGCTCGGCCTGGATCGTGCCGCCGGTGGTGATGCAGTGTTCCGGGATCTGGTGCTGGCCCGCATCATTGAGCCCACCAGCAAGGTCGACTCGTTGCGGGTGCTGGCCGAGACCGGTATCGACACGGTCACCTACCGGACGCTGACCCGGCGACTGCCGCGCTACGCGAAAGCCTCGTTTCGTGGCGCGTTGTCGACGGCCTGCACCCGTCATGCCGAGCTGGGACCGGCGTCGCTGGTGCTCTACGACGTGACCACGCTGTACTTCGAGACCGACACCGCCGATGGATTCCGCGAGCCCGGGTTTTCCAAGGAACGTCGCCTGGAACCGCAGATCACCGTTGGGCTGCTCACCGACGCCACCGGTTTCCCGCTGGCAGTGCGCGCGTTCAAGGGCAACGAGCCGAGACCGACACGATGCTACCGGTCATCAATGCCTTCAAGACAGCCCACCAGCTGTCCGATGTGACCGTGGTGGCCGATGCCGGGATGATCTCTGAGGCCAACCAGAAGGCCATCACCGCAGCCGCGCTGTCGTTCATCCTGGGCACCCGTATCCCCTACGTGCCACAGGTCATCAGCGAATGGCGTGACAAGCACCCTGGTCAAGAAATCCCTGATGGACAGGTGTTCACCCAGCCGTGGCCTGCCACCGCCGCCGAGAAGACCCGCGGTATCCCCGATCGGGTGATCTACTACCAGTACCGCCACGACCGTGCCCGGCGCACGTTGCGGGGGATCGATGAGCAGGTCGCCAAAGCCGAGAAAGCTGTCGCCGGCAAGGTCTCGGTCAAGCGCAACCGGTTCATCCTTACTGCCGGAAAGTACACCGCCCACGCACGCGGCGCGGTTGGGCGCACGCGGCGCCGTCGACCTCGACGTGAGCTCTCCCGACTGCAGCAGCCGGGTGATCCAAATCAGAAGCGCTGCGGCCCTTTCGGCAATTTGCGGTTCTGACCGGGCTCGTTCTTAGCCCGCTGAGCGAGTAGTCCTGCCAGGTTCCCGTTAGCCATCATAGGATGACCGCCCTGGCGCGCCGCTGTGACGCACTACGTCGATTCCTCGATTCGCGGGGAGACGGTGCAGCCATTTCGAAGCTGGCCGCAATCGAAATTTTCACGCGGGGCATACGCTTCGGAGAAAATACTCGGTGATAATAATCACGGGCTGGCCCCCGGCAATGATGCGATACCGGCGGGCTACGGTTTTCGATTGCGAATGATGATATCCGTCAAGTAGAAGCCAATCCGGCAGCTCTCCCGCCCAAACTTTGGCCTCTTCCTTGAAGGTCTCAATGCAACTGGCCGCCATCACCTCACCGATGGGGCGATCCGTCTCCGTCAAGCTCGCCGTAATCGCAGGGGGTAACAGGTCAACGGCAATCAACGACCTCGCGGCTACGAATGGGTTTCCCGAACTCCGCGCCTTGAGCAAGATATCTCTTTGCAGGACCCGACCGATCGACGAATGTTCCAATTCGGGTATTTTCGGCGGGACATCGTGAATCTGCTGGTTGATAATCTGTACGGCGATCTCATCGTCAGCAACAACGCTGAGAATCCGAGTGAGGGTGCCGTTGGTGGCGACGAGTATCCGAAGGTCGCGATCGAGCTTTCGGATCTCTTCTTCGCATAGGGTGCGCTCGTTCATTTCTCGTTCCTCGGGTAGGTATGCCGCCACGCTGGAGCCCCGTCGATCTTGGTTGCCAGGCGACTCGGCTTCGTGGTGGAAGCCGGTTGTCATGCCGAAACGTCCAAGCGGGTGAATTCGTGGTCCAGGTAACGCTCGACGCAGGTTGACCGTCGAACCTTGCCGCTGGTGGTGACCGGGATCGAGCCCGGCGCCACCATTACGACATCCGAGACGCGCAGACGGTGTGACCTGGATATCGCGTTGGTGACTTCACGTTTGACGGTGCGGAGTTTGTCCAATGCCTCCTCGTGCGTGTGACCCCGCTTCATGAGTTCGATGATGGTGACCAGCTTTTCGGTGCGATCGTCCGGAACAGCGATCGCCGCGACGCGGCCGCCGGTGATTTCCTGAATCGTCGCCTCGATGTCGTCCGGATAGTGATTGGACCCATCCACGACCAACAGATCCTTGATGCGGCCCGTGATGAACAGTTGGCCTTCGAAGATGACGCCGAGATCCCCGGTCCGCAGCCAGGGACCTTCCGGTGTGCCGGGCGAGGGACTGACGAGCTTTCCGCCGAACGTCTCCTTGGTGTGCTGCGCGTTCTGCCAGTAGCCCGCGGCGACGTTCTCCCCCTGCACCCAGATTTCACCGACCGCTCCCGCCGGGTTCTCCATTCGTGTACCCGGGTCGACGATCCGCAGTGTCGATGCCCGCGGCGCGCCGTAACTGACCAGCTTGGCGCCATCGTCCGCCGCGTCCGCGCAGCGCTCGGCCTGACCGGCCGACAACCGCTGGTAGTCAAAACAGACACTCTTTGGTGGGTGTCCCGGTCCCGCGGTGGCGACGTACACCGTCGCCTCCGCGAGCCCGTATGAGGGCCGGATTGCCGTCTCGGCAAGGTTGAAGCGGGCGAACCGGTCGGCGAAACGCTTGAGCGTCGCCGGGTTTACGCGTTCGGCACCGGTGGCGATCGCCCGAACGTGTCCGAGGTCAAGTCCGTCCATATCGTCATCGGATGTTCGGCGCACTGCCAATTCGAAACCGAAATTCGGTGCACTGGAAACTTGTCCACGGTGTTTGGCCAACAACTGCATCCAGCGGGCCGGCCGTTGCAAAAATGCCATGGGACTCAGCAACACCGCGGTGTCGTGATTCACCATCGGCAGCAGGACGCCCAGCACCAACCCCATGTCGTGATAGAACGGCAGCCACGACACGGCGGTTGACGGAACATTTTCTGCGTCCCCGAGGTAATCGGACATCAGCTGTACGCAGTTGGAGATGACGTTCTTGTGCGAGATGACAACGCCGGCGGGCGCGCGGGTCGAGCCCGAGGTGTACTGGAGATATGCCGTGCTCGGACGCTCGTGCCGATTCGGATCGAGCTCTCGCGGGGTGTCCAAGTCCAGCTCGTCCAGCGCCACGACAATTGGTGCGGGTTGGTCCTGCGCGGCGCGCGCACTAGGCGCATATTTTGCGACCTCATCAATGACCGACAAAGTCGTAAGAATGATGGCCGGTGAAGAATCTCGCAATGCCGAGGAAATTCGTTCGTCGTGAATGCCGAACTGAGGAACTGGGAGGGGAACGGCGATGAGGCCGGCCTGTAGCACCCCCAGAAAGGCAACGATGTATTCAAGCCCCTGAGGGGCCACTATCGCGACCCGATCGCCGCTCGACGCGGAAAGCCTGAGCTCGTCCGCGACGATCATCGCTCGCCGGTGGACTTGCCACCACGTAAGGGTTTCGGCAAAGCCCTTCGGATCGACCTCATAGTCGATGAACTTGTACGCCGCGCGATTGGGATACTGGCTGGCTACCTTGTGCAGTAGATCGGTCAGCGTCGACTCGCTCATCGCGAATCGCGTGGCGATCCCGTTCGGCGAGGCTGCTGCCGGCCCACCAGTCGCCGGCGTCAGTCGACCGCCGGCCGGATCAAGACGATAGGACCCCACGCTCGCGGTCATCACCGCTCCTCCCAGCAGGCCTTGTGATTGAGACTAGCGTCTCGTTTTGGCTGTGTCTGCGAAATCAGTAAACAGCCGAACTGCAAACAAGGCTGAGATCACCGGATTGCCGAATTGTTTGACCGCCATGAATACCGTGTGAATCGCATGAAGAGAGCGTGAATATTTGTCGCGCCGACTGGGCATCGGCGCGCAGGAATCTTATTCCGCTGGTACGGGCCCAGCTAGCGGATCACCTGCCGCCACCCCGCCAGTTGCTGGCGGGCCGACCAACGCGAGCCCCGAAGGGCTAGCGGTTGCCGCTCCGGTCGCCCGTTTGCCGCGGCAGGCCGGCTTCGGAGGCCAATTCGAGCACCCGAATTTCGCCCGCGGAGCCATCGACCTCCACCAGCGCTCCCGACGGCAACAACCGGGTGGCCCCCTGGGCGTCGACCACACACGGGAACCCGAACTCGCGGGCCACCACCGCCGCGTGTGACATCGGACCGCCCAGCTCGGTCACCACGGCCGCGGCATAACAGAACGCGGCGGTGTAGCCGACGTCGGTGACTTCCGCAACAAGAATTTCGCCGGTTTGCAGGTCGTCGATAGTCTCGGGCCGCACGATGCGCACCCGGCCGCGTACCCGTCCCCCGCAGACGCCGACCCCGCGCAGGCTGCCCCCGCTGGACAGGGCCGTCGACGTGGTGGTCGACGGCTGCCAGCTCCCGCTGAACACCGTCGGCGGAACAACACCGGCCAGCCGGCGTTGTTCGGCCCGGCGGCGGGCCACCACGGCCGGCACGTCCGCCGGCAGCGCATCGAGTTCGTCGACCAAGAGATAGAACACGTCGTCGGCGCTGTGGCAGACGCCGGCCGCGGCCAACCGGCGCCCGTATTCCCTCAGCAGGCCACGCAGCACCCAGATCGCGCGCACCAATTTGTCGCGGCGGACTTCGCGGTCGCGGAGCTGGCGTCCGGCCAGCCGCGCCACGGGCCGGGCGCGCAACGGAATCCGCGGATGCTTCGGCGCGGGCGCGTGCGGCGCAGTCATTGCCCTGGCCACCATTCGGACCAGCAACTCGGGATCGTCGGCGTAACTGGTCGACTGCATCTCGACCTCCGCCGGGCCGCGGTGCCCGATCACCGCCAGTTCGGCCAGCACCGCGGCATGAAATTCCGGCGCCTGTGCGGCGAGCGCATCGAGGCGCTTGCCCGGTTCGGCCAGCAGCCGTGTCACGTCCGGGTCGCGCCACGCGGCGGCCACCAGCCGCTGCACCGCCTCCACCGATCGCGCACTGGCCAATTCCGGCCCCGCCGGCGGAGCGGTGTCGCGCCCACATAGTCCACGCAACAACACATTTGACGCCGCGCCGAGCATGAATGACACCGACGCCAGCACCCAGCCGTGCACGACATGGTCGCGTCCCAACAGGATCAGACTGAGCAGCCGGCGATCGTCGAGTCGGGTGAGGTCACCACCCGAGAGGCGCTCCAGACGATCAACATCGGCAATGAAGGCGTGGGTGTCCCGCGGTGCACCGACGGTCAGCCCGACCAGATTGCCGCCGAATACTCCGATGTTGCGGATCGTACGCAGCAGCCGTCGGGCCCGGCCGAATTGCGACGGTGGACGCTGCTCGCCGAAGATCGGCATGGAGGCCATGCTCGGGCCGAAGTATCCACTGTTGCTGACCACCGTCGCGGGCTTGACGAACGGCACGGTTTCGGCCATGAAATGCGCCGACGTGATTGCGCCGTAGAGCCGGTGGGCGAACACCGCGACGGTGCGCATCGCGATTTCACGCTGGATGATCCCGCCGGGACGAAGCCGCGCGGCGATGGTCACGCCGCCGGCGCGCAGGCCGCGCACGGTGACCGACGCCGAGGACGGCGAGAAGGGGCCGGGCAGCGCCTCCGACAAATTGGTGGCCAAATACGTCGGGAAGCGCGAGTCGATCGGCGTGTCGAACTCGCCGTTGACCCCTTCCGGCCCAGCCAATCTCGGCACCACTCTGTCCTCGGATGGCGCGTCGACCGCGGGCAAGTCCTGAATGGTGGGCAGCCGCCAGGGCAGCGACATCACCCGCTTACCCACGGTGACCCGGCCGCGCACCGCCAATGCGAAGTCTTCGATGCACTCGTCGGAGTTCCAGGCCAGCCGGAATCCCCACCCGTCGCGCAGCAGCGAGGTGTCCATCAGCGGAGCGCGCTGCACCAATTCCAGCTCGGCCAGCGAGCCCAGGGCGCGCGGCCGCAACGCCGCGAACTTGGCGCCGAGCGGCACGACCGGGCGCCCGACCGCGGCGGCGACCTGACGAAACGTAGGCGCTCCCGATGCGGCGAGATTGACTGGACCGCATGTTATTTCAGCGTCCAAAATCGCGCGTATCAGCAACCGGTGCGCGTCGTCAAGGTGGACCACCTGCACATGGCGATCACTGGATCCGGCGAAGTCGGGCAAAGCCGGTAGGGCCAGCAGCCGGCGCAGCCCGTTGTCGACTCCCCGGCCGACGACGGGCGCGGAGCGTATCGCGACCCATTGCACATCGGCGGCCGCCAGCATTTCTTCGACGCGGGCCTGCTGCAGGCCGCCGGCGGAGACCGGAGTCATTCGGTCGTGCTCGGCCCTTGCCGTCTCTCCCCCGCCGTAGACGTGTGCCGAGGAAACGAAAACGATGCGCCCGGTACCGCTTTTAGCCATCGCCTCAAGGACGTTGAGCGTGCCCCCGATGTTGACCTGATCGCTGATCCGCTCGTCGGGTCCGGGATTGGCCGCCCATGCGCAATGCGCGACGACGTCCGCGCCGGCGACGGCGCGCGTGACCGCAGCCGCGTCCCGGATATCTGCCGCGACGAAATCGGCTGCGCTCGGCCAGCTCTCGGGGCGATGACGGGCGATCCCCGCAACGTCATGACCCTGGCTGAGTAATCGGGCGGCAAGCCCGCGGCCGAGTGCACCACTGGCCCCGGTGACCGCGATTCTCACGCTCGCGCCTACTCGTCGTCGTTCAGCAACGCCGCGTTGACCAGGTCGTCGAGGTCCATGTCCGCGATGTCTTTTTCCGTGGTCAGCGCAGCGGCTTTCGCCTGCCCGTCGCCGTCGGCGTCGTTTGCCAACGCGAGCAGTAGTTCCAAAACCCCCGCCTGCCGAAGGCGCTTGACCGGAATCGATCCGACAGCGCGCTGGATTTCGGCTTCGCCCGGCGTGGCGGTCGGGCCGTGTTGCTCCGGCGTTCCGACGAGTTCGCGGTGCATGTAACCGGCCAGCGCGGTGGCGTTTGGGTAGTCGAAGACCAGTGTCGGTGAAAGCGCCAGCCCGGTAGCGGATTTGAGCCGGTTACGCATCTCGACGGCGGTCAGCGAGTCAAAGCCCAGCTCCTGGAACGCCTTGTCCGGATCGATGGCCTCACGGCTGGCGCTGCCGAGCACGGTGGCGATGTGGGCACGCACCAGGTCCAACACAATCGCGTGTTGCTCGTCTTCGGGCAACCCTTCGAGTCGTTGCAGCAGAGCAGATTTCGACTTCGCGGCAGCCAGCGAGTCCTCGACCTGCCGCCGGGTGGGCGCATTGATCAAATCAACGAACATCGGCGGCAACGTGCCCCCGTCGAACTTGACCCGCAACGCCGCCAAATCGATGTGGGCGGGCATCATGAACGGCTCGTCGACAATCAGTGCCGTATCCAGCAATCGGAGGGCCTCGTCTGGGGACATCGCCACGATGCCGTCGCGGGCGAATCGCGCGAAATCAACCGTCGCCAGTCCGCCGGTCATGGCGCTGGCCTGATCCCACAGGCCCCACCCCAGCGAGATCGCCGGCAGCCCCTCGGCCCGCCGGTGCACGGCCAGCGCGTCAAGGAAGGAGTTGGCCGCGGCGTAGTTGCCCTGGCCCGACGAACCCACCAGCCCGGCCATCGACGAAAACATCACGAACGCCGACACATCCAGGTCGCGGGTCAGCTCGTGCAGATTCCACGCCGCCTCCACCTTGGCCCGCAACACCGCGTCCATCCGCTCCGGAGTCAGCGACGTCACCACCGCGTCGTCCAGCGCCCCCGCGGCGTGAATCACCGCCGACAACGGCCGCTGCACCTGGATATCTGCAATCACCTTGGCCAACGCTTCGCGTTCGGCGGCATCGCAGGCCACCACCTGCACCTGGGCACCGCCCGCAGTCAACTCGGCCACCAGCTCCGCGGCGCCCGGCGCGTCGGGACCACGCCTTGAAACCAACACCAAGTCCTCGGCCCCGTGCCGGCTCACCACGTGGCGTGCCAGCGCCGCACCCGCCATCCCGGTACCCCCGGTGATCAGCACCGTGCCCGCCGCCCACGCATCCGGCATCGTCATCACGACCTTGCCGACATGGCGGGCCTGACTCAAATGCCGCAGCGCCGCGGGCGCGCGCCGCACATCAAACGTCGTCACCGGCAACGGCCGCAGCGCCTCCTCGCCGAACAGTGCGGCCAACTCGGCGAGGATCCGCTGAATGCGCTCCGGTCCCGCCTCGAACAGATCAAAGGCGCGGTAGCGCACGCCGGGGTGTTCGCGGGCGATCACCCCCGGATCGCGGATATCGGTCTTGCCCATCTCCAAGAACACCCCACCGGGGGCGACCAAGCGCAACGACGCGTCCACAAATTCGCCGGCCAGCGAGTCCAGCACCACATCCACGCCGCGGCCGCCGGTGACCGCGGCGAACCTTTCCTCGAACTCCAGACTGCGGGAATCGGCGATGTGGTCGTCGTCAAAGCCTATGGCCCGCAAGGTGTCCCACTTACCGCGGCTGGCGGTCGCGAACACCTCCAGACCCAAATGCCGGGCCAGCTGCACCGCAGCCATGCCGACTCCGCCGGTGGCGGCATGCACCAACACCCGCTGGCCGGGCTTCGCATCGGCCAGGTCCACCAGGGCGTAATAGGCGGTTGCGAAAACCACCGACGTGGTCGCGGCGGCGGAATATGACCATCCCGCCGGCATTTTGACGAGCAATCGCTGGTCGGTGGTGGCGATCGTTCCGGTGCCGTCGGGGAACAAACCCATGACCCGATCGCCAACCTCGAAGCGGCCCGCGCTTGCCGGGCCGATTTCCGAGACGACGCCGGAGGCCTCAATACCCATGATCGCGTCCGGGTCGGGATAGAGGCCCAGGGCGATCATGACGTCTCGGAAGTTCGCGGCGATGGCCGACAGCGCGACCCGGACCTGCCCGGGTCCCAGCGGCGCATCCGCGTCGGGAATGCGCTCCAGGCGCAGATTCTCGAAGGTCCCGTGACTGCTCATTCCCAACCGCCAGGGCCCGTCGCCGGGCGGCACCAACACTCCGCTCACCGCGCGGATGCCCTGCACTCGCGCGGTGTACACCGTTTCGCCGCGCAGCACTACCTGCGGCTCACCGACCGCCAACACCGCGGCCACCGCGTCATCATCAAGGGGCGCATCGCAATCGACGAGCACGACCCGGCCGGGATGTTCGGTCTGCGCCGACCGCACCAACCCCCACACCGCCGCGCCGGCCAGATCGGTGACACCCTCGGTCGGCAACGCCACCGCGCCCCGGGTGGACACCACCAATGTCGCCGCGCGGTCGCGGGACAACCACGTTTGCAGCACGCCCAGCACCGCACGCGTGGCAGCGTAGACCTCCGCGACGACGTCACCGGCCACGGGCGCCGATTCGAACACGTGCGCCGTGGGCACAGCCTCGGCGTCATCGGAATCCGTTGTTCCCCAGGCACACACCGACACCAGCTGTGCGGTGTCTGACGGCTGTGCCGTCCAGACCACCTCAAAGAGCCGGTCCGGACCCGAGTTCGACACCGCGGCCAGCAACTGCTGGTCGCTCACCGGCCGGGCCACCATCGACGACACCGAGAGCACCGGCAGTCCCAGCGCATCGGCCAGCTCGATCGACACCGCGGAAGGACCCGTCGGCACGATCCGCGCCCGCACCGCCGACGCACCCGCGGCGTGCAACGACACGTGCTGCCAGGAGAACGGAACCAGTATCGAACCCCCAGCACGCTCTTCATCGTCGGATGCCAGCATGACCGCGTGCAAGGCGGCGTCCAGCATCGCCGGATGGACCCCGAACCCGGCCACCGACACTCCGGCATCCGTGGGCAGCGCCACCTCGGCGAACACTTCGTCGCCGCGGCGCCACATCGCGGTCAAGCCGCGGAACGCGGGCCCATACGCTGTAGCCCCGCTCGGCCAGCCGCTCGTACCCGTCGCCCACCTCCACCGGGACCGCACCCGCCGGCGGCCACGCCGACAGGTCCGCGCCGGGCGCGGCCGGGCCCGCACGCAGCGCGCCCTCGGCGTGTAGCGGCCAGCCCGAACCGGTCTCGGCCCGCGAAAACACCGATACCGAACGCGCACCCGATTCGTCCGGCCCGCCGACCACTACCTGCACCGCTACCGAGCCCGCAGCCTCGGCCGACAACACCAGGGGCGCCGCCAAATTCAACTCGTCGACAACCCCGCAGCCCACCTCGTCGCCGGCGCGGATCGCCAATTCCACAAACCCGGCACCGGGGAACAACACCACGCCACCGACGGCGTGATCGGCCAACCAGCCCTGCGCGCCGAGCGACAGCCGCCCCGTCAGCACCACCCCGCCCGACGCGGGCAGCTCCAGCACCGCGCCCAGCAGCGCGTGCTCGCTGGCGCCCAATCCCAAGCCGGCCGCGTCGGTCGCGGTACCGCCGGCCGGAGAGCCAAAACCGGCGGCGCTCAAAGGCATACGTGGGCAATTCAACGAAGGTGGCCTTGCCGAGCGCGGCACGCCAATCCACGACCATCCCGCCGACAAACCCTTGCGCGACGGCGCTCGCCAGGGTTACCGGCTCGGGTCGGTCCTTACGCAGGGCCGACGCGGTCGTGACGGGCGCATCGGGCAGCGATTCTTCGATTGATGCGGTCAAACTGCTGGGCCCGACCTCGAGGAAGCGGTTTGCGCCGACGGAGTGGGCGAACCGGATGCTGTCGGCGAACCGCACCGCCTCGCGAATATGCCGCTTCCAGTAAGCAGCCGACGCGAAGTCCTCTCCCGCCAGCCGCCCGGTCAGGTTCGAAATGATCGGGATGGTGGGCGCCCCGACGGCGAGCCCGGTGGCGGCCGTGCCGAATTCGTCGATCATCGGATCCATCAGCGGCGAGTGGAACGCGTGGGAGACGGCCAGTTGGTGGACCCTGCGGCCGTCGGCGCGGAGCCGGTCCGCGATTGCGATCACGGCCTCCTCCGCACCCGAGATCACCACCGAGGCCGGCCCGTTGACCGCCGCGATGCCGACGTCGGCGCTCAGCAGCGGCCGCACTTCCTCCTCGGTGGCCTGCACCGCGACCATCGCCCCGCCCGGCGGCAGGGCCTGCATGAAACGGCCGCGGGCGGCGACCAATACCGCGGCGTTCTCCAGCGACAGGACGCCGGCGACGTGTGCGGCGGACAACTCGCCGACCGAGTGGCCCATCACGAAGTCGGGCCGCACACCCCAGGATTCGAGCAGCCGGAACAATGCAATTTCCACCGCGAACAGCGCCGGTTGTGCGAATTCGGTTGTGTTCAATAAGTTTTCGTCATGGCCCCAGATGACTTCGCGCAGCGGGCGCAGCAGGTGCCGGTCCAGTTCGCCGACGACGGTGTTGAACGCCTCGGCGAATACCGGGTATCCGGCGTGCAATCCCATGCCCATGCCCAGCGTTTGGCAGCCTTGGCCGGGGAAGACGAAGACGGTCTTGCCCGCGCTCGTCGCGGTGCCCCGGATGACCGAACCGGCCAGGTCATCGCCGGCCACCTCCTGTAGCCCGGCCAGCAACCGATCCCGGTCACCACCCACCACGACGGCCCGATGCTCGAAGGCCGAGCGGCCGGCCAACGACCACCCGACGTCGGCGACATCGAGCTCGCCGGCGCGCACATGGGCGGCCAGCCGCGCGGCCTGAGCCTGCAACGCCGCGGCCGACTTCGCCGAGATCACCCACGGCACCACCGGCGCGTTGGGACTCTCGACTGCCTGCGTGGCTCCTGCCGGGGCAGCCTCCAGGATCACGTGCGCGTTGGTGCCGCTGATCCCGAACGACGACACGCCGGCCCTGCGCACCCGACCGTTGGCCGGCTCAGCCGGCCAGGGTCGCGCCTCGGTGAGCAACGACACCGACCCGACCGACCAGTCCACGTGCGGACTGGGCTCGTCGACGTGCAGCGTCGCCGGCAGCATCTCGTGGCGCATCGCCAGCACCATCTTGATCACGCCGGCGACACCGGCGGCCGCCTGCGTGTGACCCATGTTCGACTTGATCGACCCCAGCCACAGCGGTTCCCCGGGCCGCGCCCGGCCTTGCCCGTAGGTCGCCAACAACGCCTGAGCCTCAATCGGATCGCCCAACGTGGTGCCGGTTCCGTGGCCCTCCACCGCGTCCACGTCGGTCGGGCTCAACGCCGCACTGGCCAGCGCCGCGCGCACCACCCGCTGCTGCGACGGCCCATTCGGGGCGGTCAACCCGTTGGAGGCACCGTCCTGATTGATCGCCGAACCCCGCACCACCGCCAACACCGGACGCCCCAACCGCTGCGCATCCGAAAGCCGCGCCAGCGCAAGCATTCCCCCGCCCTCGGAGAACCCGGTGCCGTCGGCCGCACCGGCGAACGGCTTGCAGCGGCCGTCCGGCGCCAGCCCGCGCATCCGGCTGAACTCCACGAAGACGTCGGGGGTGGCGTTGACGGTGACACCGCCGGCCAGGGCCAGATCGCACTCGCCCGAGCGCAGCGACTGCACCGCCATGTGCAGCGCCACCAGCGACGACGAACACGCCGTATCCACCGACACGGCCGGGCCCTCCAACCCCAGCACGTACGACACCCGACCCGAGGCCACGCTCGTCGATTGGCCGGTCAGCCGGAACCCTTCCACCGGTTCCGCGTCGTTCATCCCGTAACCCTGCGCCATGACACCGGCGAACACGCCGGTGGCGCTGCCCCGCAACGACGCCGGGTCAATCCCGGCCCGCTCCAACGCCTCCCACGACAACTCGAGGAACATGCGTTGCTGGGGGTCCATCGCCAGCGCCTCGCTGGGCCCCACCCCGAAGAAGGCGGGATCGAAGTCCCCCACACCGTCCACGAATCCGCCGGTGCGGGTGTAGCAGCCGCCCGCGGCGTCGGGATCCGGGTTGTACAGCGTGGCCAGATCCCAGCCGCGATCGTTCGGGAACCCCGAGAGCACGTCGCGGCCCTCGACCAGCATGTCCCAGAGGTCGTCGGGGGAATTCACTCCACCGGGATAGCGGCACGACATTCCGACGATCGCGATCGGATCGTCGCCGGTGATCCGGACCGCGGGCGCGTGCTTGATTTCTTGTGGCACACCGGCGAGTTCGGTGCGCATGTGCTTGGCCAGGCCGTTGGGTGTCGGGTAGTCGAAGATGAGAGTGGGTGAAAGCGCCAAGCCGGTAGCGGATTTGAGCCGGTTGCGCATTTCGACGGCGCTCAGCGAGTCAAAGCCCAACTCCTGGAACGCCTTGTCCGGATCGATGGCCTCGGGGCTGATGTTGCCCAGCACGGTGGCGATGTGGGAACGCACCAAGTCCAACAGGACGGCACGCTGTTCGGCTTCGGATAGGCCGTGCAGCCGGTGCGCCAGAGCGGATTTCGATTTCGCGGCGGCCAGCGAGTCGTCGACCTGCCGCCGGGTCGTCGCCTTGACCAGGTCGATGAACATCGGCGGCACGGCAACGGCGTGGGCGCGCAGCGCGGCGAGATCGATGCGGGCGGGCGCGATGAACGGCTCGTCGACAATCAGCGCGCTGTCGAACAATTCCATCGCCTCATCCGACGACAGGGCCAGGACCCCGTCGCGGCCCAGCCGGGCCCGATCAGTGCTGTCCAGTCCGCCGGTCATGGCGCTGGCCTGATCCCACAGACCCCACCCCAACGAAATCGCGGGCAACCCGTGGGCCCGCCGATGCATGGCCAATCCGTCGAGGAAGGTGTTGGCCGCCGCGTAGTTGGCCTGGCCGGCCGAACCCACCAGCCCGGCCATCGACGAAAACATCACGAACGCCGACAGATCCAGGCCGCGGGTCAACTCGTGCAGGTTCCACGCCGCGTCCACCTTGGACCGCAAGACCGCATCGACACGGGCGGGTGTCAGCGACGTCACCACGGCGTCGTCGAGCACACCGGCGGCATGAATCACTCCGGACAACCGATGCTGCACCGGGATATCGGCGATGACCTTCGCCAACGCCTCGCGGTCGGCCGCATCGCACGCGACCACCTGCACCTGCGCACCGCTCGAAGTCAGCTCGGCCACCAACTCCGCGGCCGCCGGCGCATCGGGGCCGCGCCGGCTCACCAGCACCACGTTGCGCACCCCATGACGGGCCACCACATGGCGCGCCAGCGCCGAACCCGCCATCCCGGTGCCACCGGTGATCAGCACCGTGCCGGCACCCAGCGCACCGCCGGGCCCGAAAGGAAGGGTCATCACGACCTTGCCGATGTGGCGGGCCTGACTCAAATAGCGCAGCGCCGCGGGCGCGCGCCGCACATCAAACGTCCGCACCGGCAACGGCCGCAGCACTCCGGCGTCGAACAGCTTGGCAAGCTCGAGCATGTACTGGTGCATGCGAGGACGGCCCGGTTCGAACAGATCGAAGGCGCGATAGCGCACGCCGGGGTACTCCTGGGCGATCAATCCCGGATCGCGGATGTCGGTCTTGCCCATCTCCAAGAACACCCCGCCGGGGGCGACCAAGCGCAGCGAGGCGTCCACGAAATCGCCGGCCAGGGAGTCCAGCACTACATCCATGCCGCGGCCGCCGGTGACCGCGCGGAACTTGTCCTCGAATTCGAGGCTGCGCGAATCCGAGATGTGATCGTCGTCAAAGCCCATGGCACGCAGGGTGTCCCACTTGCCCCGGCTGGCGGTGGCGAACACCTCCAAGTCCAGATGCCGGGCTAGCTGCACCGCGGCCATGCCCACCCCACCGGTGGCGGCATGCACCAACACCCGCTGACCCGGGCTGAGATCGGCCAGGTGCACCAATCCGTAGTACGCGGTGGTGAAAACGACTGAGACAGCTGCGGCTTCGGGGTAGGACCAGTCGGCGGGCATCGGGAGCAGCAGCCGAACGTCGGTGGCGACCAGCGTGCCGGTGCCCTCCGGGAAAAGTCCGAAAACCGAATCACCGACCACGAATTCGGTCACCCCGGGGCCGACTTCGACGACCACGCCGGAACCTTCGCTGCCGATCAGCGCGTCGTGGGTAAACATGCCAAGGGTGATCATGATGTCGCGGAAGTTGGCGGCGATGGCGCGCACCGCCACCCGAACATGGCCGGGCTGCAACGGCGCGTCAGCGTTGGGAATCGGCTCTAGCCGCAGGTTCTCGAAGGTGCCCGCGCTGCGAAGACCCAACCGCCACGGCACATCATCGGGCGGCACCAACACACCGTCAACGCTGCGGCTGCGCTGCACCCGCGCGGTGTACACCGTCCCACCACGCAGTAATACCTGCGGCTCGCCGACCGCCAAAGCCGTCGCTACCGCCGCATCATCCAGGGGCGCATCGCAATCCATGAGCACGATCCGGCCGGGATGCTCGGTCTGCGCCGATCGCACCAGCCCCCACACCGCCGTGCCGGCCAAGTCGGTGACGTCCTCCCCCGCCAACCCCATCGCGCCCTGGGTGACCACGACCAGCATCCCGGAGTCGTGCTCGGTCAACCACGACTGCACGGCGGCCAAGGCCCGGCGCGTGCGCTCGTAGGTAGCTGTCACCGGATCTTGTTCAGCGGCAATGGATTCGAACAGCTCGTGGGGCGGGGTTGCGCTGGAACTCACCGGCGTCGCCGGTGACCAAATCACCTCAAACAGCCGGCCCGGCCCCGAGCCGGATACCGCCGCCCGCAACTGCCGTTCACTCACCGGGCGGGCCACCATCGTGCCCACCGACAGCACCGGCAACCCCAGCCCGTCGGCAAGCTCGATCGAGACGCCGGTGGGGGTACCGCCCCCGTGCGGGGGAGAGCCCGACGGCGCTATCCGCGCCCTTACCGTCGACGCGCCCGCCGCGTGCAAGGACACGTTCTGCCAGGCGAACGGCAACACCACGCCGGGAGTCTGATCGGCCATGACGTCTGCCATCACCAAGGCGTGCATCGCCGCATCGAGCAACGCGGGATGCACCCCGAATCCGCCGACACCTCCGGCCGCATCCGGCAGCCGCACCTCGGCGAACACCTCGTCGCCGCGAACCCACGCCGCGGTCAATCCCCGAAACGCCGGGCCGTAGCCGTAGCCGCGGGCGGCGAGTCGCTCGTAGCCCGCGGCCACGTCCACCGCGGCCGCGCCCACCGGCGGCCACACCGACAGGTCCGCGCTCGGCACGACCGACCCGGAGCTCAACGTCCCCTCGGCGTGGCACACCCAACCCGAAGCGGCGCCGGCCCGGGAAAAGACCGACACACTGCGCGGCTCCGATTCTTTGGCCGGACCCACGACCACTTGCACCGCAACCGATCCCGAGGCCGGCAACATCAACGGCGCCTGCAGCGTCAATTCGTCGACTACCGAACAGCCGACTTCGTCGCCGGCGCGGATTGCCAACTCCACGAATCCCGAGCCGGGGAAGACCGACACCCCCGACACCGCGTGATCGGCCAGCCACCCCTGCACGCCGGGCGACAACCGGCCCGTCAGCACCACCCCGCCCGAGGCGGGCAGCTCCACCACCGCGCCGAGCAACGCGTGTTCGCCGGCGCCCAATCCCAACCCGGCCGCGTCGGCCCCGGCGCCGTCACCGGAGAGCCAAAACCTGCGCCGCTCAAAGACATACGTCGGCAGCTCTACAAAGCCTGCCCCATCCATTGCGCGACGCCAATCCACCTTCACGCCCGCAACGAATGCGGCGGCGGCCGAGGTGAGGAATCGTTGCAGTCCCCCGTCTTCGCGGCCCAGGGTGGGAACAACGATGGCCTCGGTGTCACCGGTATCGCAGTCGTTGAACGTGTCTTCGATACCGGCGATCAACGCGGGATGGGGACTGGATTCGACGAACACGCGGTATCCGTGTTTGCACGCGCTGCGCACCGCCTGGTCGAACTGCACGGTCTGACGGATGTTGCGATACCAGTAGTCGGCGTCCAAACTCGCTGTTTCCAAACGGCTTCCAGTAACCGTCGAGAAGAAAGCGGTGCGCGAAGAGCGCGGCTCGATGCCGGACAGAACTTCCGTAAGCTCACTGCGAATCGTCTCAACCTCAGCCGAATGCGACGCATAGTCCACGTCGATCCGGCGGGTACGCAGATCCAAATCGGCGCAGAACCCGATGAGTTCGTCCAGCGCGCGCACCTCGCCCGACACCACCACCGCCGAACGGCCGTTGACGGCGGCGATGCCCAGCCGATCGCCGTAGGGCGCCAGCAGTTCCCGTGCCCGGTCGACCCCGCATGCGATGGAGACCATGCCACCGGGTCCCGACAATCCCCTCAGCAATTTGCTGCGCAACGTGACCACGCGTGCGGCATCCCGCAAGGACAACGCGCCGGCCACGTATGCGGCGGCGATCTCGCCTTGCGAATGGCCGATCACGGCGTCGGGACTTACCCCGACCGACTTCCACAGTTCGGCCAGCGAAACCATCACCGCAAAGAGCACCGGCTGCACCACGTCCACACGATCCAGGCCCGGAGCGCCCGGCGCGCCACGCAGCACGTCGGTCAGCGACCAGTCCACGAATTCCGAGAACGCGTCCGCGCATGCCGCGATCTGCTGCGCGAATATCGGTGCGGTATCCAGTAATTCGATACCCATGCCCAGCCATTGGGAGCCCTGGCCGGGGAAGACGAAGACGGGCTTGCCCGCGGGCGGCGCGGCGCCCCGGACGACCGAACCGCCCGGGTCGTCGCCCGCCAACTCATCGAGCCCGGCCAGCAACCGATCCCGATCACCGCCAACCACGACGGCCCGGTGCTCAAACGCGGACCGGCCGGCCAGCGTCCACCCCACGTCGGCGACATCGAGCCCACCATGGGCGCGCACGTGGGCGGCCAACCGAGCGGCCTGAGCCCCCAACGCCGCCGCCGACTTCGCCGAAATCACCCACGGCACCAACGAATGCGCGGGACCCACCTCCGGCGCCGGCATTGCCGGGGCGGCTTCCACGATCACATGCGCATTGGTGCCGCTGATCCCAAACGACGACACCCCGGCGCGCCGCACCCGACCGTTGGCCGGCTCGGCCGGCCACGGCCGCGGCTGCGTCAGCAACGACACCGAACCCGCCGACCAATCCACATGCGGACTGGCAACGTCGACATGCAAGGTCGCCGGCAACATCTCGTGGCGCATCGCCTGCACCATCTTGATCACACCGGCGACACCGGCGGCGGCCTGGGTGTGGCCCATATTCGACTTGATCGACCCCAGCCACAGAGGTTCTCCGGGCTCCGCCCTGTCTTGGCCGTAGGTCGCCAACAACGCCTGAGCCTCAATCGGATCGCCCAACGGGGTCCCGGTGCCGTGGCCTTCGACCACATCCACCTCGGCCGCCGACAACCCGGCATTGGCCAACGCGGCGCGCACCACCCGCTGCTGCGACGGGCCGTTGGGCGCGGTCAACCCGTTGGACGCGCCATCCTGATTGACCGCCGAACCCCGCACCACCGCCAACACCGGATGCCCCAACCGCTGCGCATCCGACAACCGCTCCACCACCACAATGGCGCCGCCCTCGGACCAGCCGACCCCGTCGGCCGCGCCGGCGTAGGCCTTGCACCGACCATCCGGCGCAAGCCCGCGGTGCCGGCTGAACTCCACGAAGATCGTCGGCGTGGCGTTGACGGTCGCGCCGCCGGCCAGCGCCAGGTCGCATTCGCCCGAACGCAGCGACTGCACCGCCGTGTGCAAGGCCACCAGCGACGACGAACACGCCGTGTCCACCGACATCGCCGGGCCCTCCAGCCCCAGCACGTAGGCCACCCGGCCCGAGGCGACACTCGAGGTCGCGCCAGTCAGCCGGTAGCCCTCGGCCTCGTCGGCCAGCATGCCGTAGCCCTGCGCGATGAGCCCGGCGAAAACGCCCGTGGCGCTGCCCCGCAACGACGTCGGATCAATCCCGGCCCGCTCCAACGCCTCCCACGACAGCTCCAGCAACATGCGATGCTGGGGATCCATGGCCAGCGCCTCGGTGGGCGCTATGCCGAAGAAGGCGGGGTCGAAGTCCGCGACACCGTCCACGAAGCCGCCGGTGCGGGTGTATGCCTTGTGGCGCATGTCGGGATCGGGGTCGAATAGCCCGGCCAGGTCCCAGCCACGATCGGTGGGAAACTCCGACATCACATCCCGGCCCTCGGCCACCATCTCCCAGAGGCCTTCCGGGGTGTCGACTCCACCCGGGAAGCGGCATGACATGCCGACGATCGCGATCGGCTCGCTCGACCGCTCCAGCAACGCACGGTTGGTGCGCTTCAGGCGTTCAACCTGGACCAGCGCTTTCCGCAACGCCTCGGTCGCATGCTGGAGTTGATCAACCATCACTATCCCTCGCCTAACACTGGCCTCACATGGCCTTGTCCGCCGGCTGCGGCTCCCGCCGAGCCACGGAAGTCGCTGCACGAAGCGACGTCCTCGTTCCTTCGACCAGCGTCGCTTTTTCGACCAGCGTCGTGCTGCTGTGTGACCCAAGTTCGCTGGTGAGTATGGCTAACTCCGGCACGATTTCAAAACGTCCGACACTCCCGGCTTGTCGCGAAGGGCCGGCTCCGACTTCTGGAAGGCCCTCTCCCCGGGCATGCGGTGCTGCGCGCCGACTCGCTCGACCCTCTCGTTCCCGTGACCCCTGAACGCGGGGGCAAACCTGGCGCGCCGTCCATGCGCGCGACTGTACCCGGCTACCCATCGCTGGTGGTCAAGCGGCATCAAGGGGGCCGGGCGGCGCGAAAGGATGCGGTCAGACACCGACTCGGCGCCAGCCGTCGGCGGCGCGCGCGGCCCGGATCAGCGCCTCGCACAGTTCGCGCAGTTCCGCCGCCTTGGCCCCTTCGTCGAGCGCGATGGCGACATCTTCTGCCGCACAGCGCACCTGGTAAACGCGATCCGATAGGTCCGCGGCCTCCTCTGCCGACAGCACCACCGCGTCGGCGGGCAGGACAGTCGCGTCGCCACGACTCATCGAGGCCCGTTGCTCGTATGCCCGCTGCCGGCAGGACTGACGGCAGTATTGACGGCGACGGCCCATCCCGACATCGGTCACATCTCGACCGCACCAGCGGCACGGCTGGGGGCGGGCACGGCGATTCACGCGTGCGACTCTAGTCCGCTCCAGTCCGTTAGGCCGCTATCCCGGTATCATCGAAGGTCGCGTCGCGTGCGCCGAGCGTCGGCCGGGAACTCCCCGGGCCGTCGTGACGTTGGCCATGCGGAGAGAAGTGCCACGACAGGAGCCCTAGAAGGGCTCACGGGTCCCAGTGAAGGAGAGCTTATGGCTGACCGAGTTTTGAGAGGCAGTCGCCTCGGAGCCGTCAGCTACGAGACCGACCGCAACCACGACCTGGCACCGCGCCAGATAGCGCGGTACCGGACCGAAAACGGCGAGGAGTTCGAAGTTCCCTTCGCCGACGACGCGGACATCCCCGGAGCCTGGCTGTGCCGCAACGGCATGGAGGGCACCCTGATCGAGGGCGACCTGCCCGAGCCGAAGAAGGTGAAGCCACCGCGCACCCACTGGGACATGCTGTTGGAGCGCCGCACGGTCGAAGAACTCGAAGAGCTCCTCAAGGAGCGCCTCGAGCTGATCAGGTCACGCCGGCGCGGCTAACCGCCCCGGGGCTTACGCGCGGTCATGAGCGCGCGTCGCGCGAGTGCGCGTCATGCGCCCTTCGACGCCCCAGCGAGTGACCTTGACCAGCGCCTCGCGGATATTGGACCCGCTCATTTTCGACACGCCGAGTTCGCGCTCGGTGAAGGTGATCGGCACCTCGACGATGACGAACCCGTTGCAGGCGGTGCGCCAGGTCAGGTCGATCTGGAAGCAGTATCCCTTCGAGTCCACACCGTCGAGGTCGATCGCCTCCAGCACTTCGCGGCGGTAGGCGCGGTAGCCGGCGGTGATGTCGTTGACCTCGATGCCGAGCGCCACCCGCGAATAGGTGTTGGCCGTCTTCGACAGAGCCAGGCGCCGCCACGGCCAGTTCCGCACAGTCCCGCCGTCGACGTAGCGGGAACCTATCGCCAGGTCCGCGCCGCCGTCGACGGCGTCCAGCAGGCGGTGCAGCTGTTCGGGAGCGTGGCTGCCGTCCGCGTCCATCTCGACTAGCACCGAGTAGTCCCGGCTCAAACCCCACGCGAAACCCGCCAGGTAGGCGGCGCCCAGGCCGTCCTTGGCGGTGCGATGCATCACGTGCGTGCGACCGCGGTCCGCGGCCGCCAGCTCGTCGGCCAGCTGGCCCGTGCCGTCGGGGCTGCTGTCGTCGACGATGAGGACGTGCGCGCCGGGGCAGGCTTCCCTTAACCGCCCGTGGATCAACGGCAGGTTCTCGCGCTCGTTGAAGGTCGGGATGATCACCAGGACACGATGGCTGGGACGGTTGCCCGGGACATGGGACGCCGGCTGGGCGGTGGTCATTTAGCTCCTCTGTGTCGCCCGGAATAACGCGTTTGTGGTCGGGGTTGTCGGCCGCCCCGGTGGAGCGGAGTGTACTCACCGCCCGTGCCGGGCGGCATGTCGTCACCGCCCATGCCAGGCGGGGTGCCTCGCGATATCCCCGAACCGCCCTCGTCGGGCGGGGTGTCGTCGTGAGATTCGACCGGCCTGGGCCTGCGACGAATCGGACGCGGGAACCACCCATTGTGCCGTATCGCGACCAAGATGACCGCTCCGGCCGCTGCGACCAAGATCCATTGCAGGATCGGGGCCCAGCGGGTTGCTGGCGTCAGCTTCGTCATGAGGCGCACCTGGCTGTCCAGGTAGGCGGGCTGGAAGAAGTCCGTCCGCGCCAACTCGGCACCGTCTGGTGCGATCACCGCGCTGATCCCGGTAGTGCCGGCAACCACGACGTATCGGTCGTGCTCCACGGCCCGAACCTTGGCGAACGCCAGCTGTTGTTCGCTCATGGTCTTGTTGAAGGTGGCGTTGTTGCTGGGCACCGCCAGCAACTGGGCACCGTTAAGGACGGCTTTTCGCGGCGCGCGGTCAAAGATCACTTCCCAGCAGGTGGCCACCCCGACCGGTACGCCCGCGATGTGCACCACGCCGGTGCTCTTGCCGGGCACCATATGGCCGGCCCGGTCGGCATACCCCGAGAGGTGCTTGAACAGCCACGGCATCGGCAGGTATTCGCCGAATGGCTGCACGATTTCCTTGTCGTGGCGGTCGGCCGGACCGGTGACCGGATTCCAGACCAGCACCGTGTTGGTGTATTCGGGGGCATCTTGGGGACGGCCCGCAACGCCCAGCACGGTGCCGAACATGATCGGCGCGCGGATCACCGTCGCGGCGTCGGCGATCTGCTGGGCGGCGTCGGCGTTGACGAGTGGATCGATGTCCGACGAGTCCTCCGGCCAGATCACGAATTGCGGTTGGGGCGCGGACCCCGCCCGCACGTCGTCGGCCAGCCGCAGCGTCTCCTGGACGTGGTTGTCCAGCACCGCTCGGCGTTGCTCATTGAAGCCGAAACCCAGCCGGGGCACGTTGCCCTGCACGACCGCGACCGTGACGGCCGGTTCGCCGCCCGATCCGTTGCCGGCGTGCCGCACCTGCGGCCAGACGAGGATGGCGGCGAGCAACACCACGCATATGCAGGCACCCGGCAGCACCACGGCGGGCGGATCGGCTCCCCCGGCCTCTTTCGCGTCGCTCGAGCCATCGCGGGCCCGGTTACCGCTTTGCCACCACTTCACGATCTCCAGCTCGATCGCGGTTCCGCTGAATCCCACCAGCATGATCGCCGTCGACAGCAACGCGGCGCCGCCGAGCTGGACCAACGGCAAGAACGGGCCTTGGGTCTGGCCGAAGGCCACCGCGCCCCAGGGAAAGCCCCCGAACGGAAGGATCGACTTCAACCACTCCTGGGCCGCCCACAACAACGCGAACCAGAGCGGCCACCCGGGCAGCCGGCGCACCACGACGGCAAACAGGCCGAAGAGGCCCGGATAGAGCGCGCATACCGTCGCCAGCACCAGCCACGGTATGGCGCCCACCAGCAGGCTGATCCAGGGCAGCAGCGGCACGTAGAACGCCAGCCCAAATAGGAATCCGTAGCCCAGACCGCCCGCCGGTGTCGTCGCGGGGTGCTTGAGCACCCAGGCCAACAGCGCCGCGGCGGCGACGGCGCCCCACCACCAGTTCAGCGTCGGGAAGCTGGCCCAGAGCAGCAGCCCGGCCGCGACCGTGAGCAGCAACCGGGTCAGGCGTGGCAGCATCGCGGCCCGGACGGCGGGCCGCCGCGCGAGCGCCGCGGCACCCAGCCCCGCCAGCGACCGCCGCGCCGCGGCGCCCAGACGATCGGACAGGCTCTTTTTGGGCGTCGTCCTCCTGAGCCAGGTTTCGGGCGGTACGGGCTTCATGAAGTCGGTGATCGCGCCCCGCTCCCGCTCGGCGTGACGTTCGGGAAAAGGCTCGTTATCCACCGAATCGACCTCGCCCGCCTCGTCGGGCGGCGGCTTGCGCCCGGGCCATTCACTGGCCATAGATCACAGCGCCCCGATGCACGGTTCGCCGGCAGCGCGGCAAGGCGTCGGTCGGGCCCAAGCGAGGCAGAGCGGGTACCCGGGAACGCGGGTCGGTGGACCAGCGGCGAACGGCGTCGCGCGGTGCCTGGCCGTCCAGGTCCCCGGCGTCCCAGACGGCATAGGAGGCGGGCGCACCCGGCACCAGGGTCCCCGCGTTGTCGTCGCGGACACCGCCCGCCCGCCAGCCGCCGCGGGTCGCCGCGGCGAACGCGGCCCGCGCCGAGACCGCGCTGCCCGGGGTGTGATGATTGACCGCCGCGCGCACGCTCCCCCACGGGTCAAAGCCCGTGACGGGAGCGTCGGAACCTAGCGCGAGGGGCACGCCTCTGGATGCTAACAGCGCAAGCGGGTTGAGCCGGCTGCCTCGATCTGCACCCAGTCGCTGGGCGTACATGCCGTCCGGGCCGCCCCACAGCGCATCAAAATTGGGCTGCACGCTGGCGATGACGCCCCACACGCCCAGTTTGTCGGCCTGGTCGGCAGTGACCATCTCCACGTGCTCCAGGCGGTGCCCGCAGCGGGCGACGGCAACCACCCCGAGGTCGGTGACGACACGCTCGAAGGCGGCGACCACCGCCGAGACCGCGGCATCGCCGATGACATGGAATCCGGCGGTCACCTGCGCCTCCGTGCAGGCCCGAACGTGAGCTTCGACGGCGTCGGGGTCGAGGTAGCAGGTGCCGACGCGATCGGGGGCGTCGGTGTACGGCTCGTGCAGCCAGGCGGTGCGCGACCCGAGCGCTCCGTCGACGAAGAGGTCGCCGGCCAGCCCGCGGGCACCCGTCTCGTCCATCAACGCGCGGGCCTGTGCGGGCGTGGTCACCGCCTCGCCCCAGTAGCCGATCACCTCGACGCCGTGGTTGAGTGCGCGAAGTCGCAGCCAGTCGTCGAGCCCGCCGATCTCGGGGCCCGCGCATTCGTGCACCGCGACGATGCCGGCCGCGGCCGCGGCCCGTAGCGCCGTGCCCCGGGCTTCGGCCAACTGCTCGGCGGTCAGCAGGTCACGGGCGACGGCCCGGACCAGGTGATGCGCATCGCCGGCCGGCGGCCGGTCGGCGGCGTAGCCGGCCGCCGCCGACAGTTCCGGCACCAGCCGTCGCAGCCCCGTCGAGGCGAGCGCGGAGTGGACGTCGACGCGCGCAAGGTAGGCGGGCCGATCGCCGAGCACCGCGTCGAGTTCGCTGGTGCTCGGCGGTGTGTTCTCGGGCCATGCCGATTCATCCCAGCCATGCCCCCAGACGGGCTGGCCGGGATGGGCGGCCGCATAGTCGGCGACCAGCTGAAGACAGTGCGCGCGCGATCCGGCAGGCCGCAGGTCCAGGCCGCTGAGCGTCAGGCCGGTCGCGCTCAGGTGGACGTGACTATCGACGAATGCCGGCGCCACGAAGTCGCCGTCCAGGTCCTCGACGTCGGCACCCGGAAACTGGACGCGGCCGACATCGTCGCTGCCCAGCCAGACGACGGCATCGCCGCGCACCGCCATCGCGGTCGCGTCGAGATGACTCGGGCTATGCACCCGGCCGTTGACCAGCAGCCTGGTGGAGATCCCGTCCCGATCAGTCTCGGTCACACCGCAAAACTACGTCCGGCAGCAATCGGATTCACTCGAGCGGCGACGCGGCCCGCGATGGGGGCTCGCCGGCCACCTTCGGCAGCGTCAGCGGCTCGCCGTCCACGACGTCGATGACCTCGCCGTCGATGTAGTCGCGGCGGTCGCCCGAATAGTCGCGGCGGGCGGCGGTGGTAAAGACGGTCGCGTCGGTGATCAGCGGTACCCGCCGCTGCAAACCGCGCATTGTTATCGCGGCCAATCCGGGGCCCGCGACCGCCCGTATCGGCGGCACCAGCAGCAATATGCCGAACGCGGTGGTGACCAACCCGGGAACGAGGACCAGGGCCGTGGCCAGCGTGACCAGCGCGCCGTCGCTCAATGCGCTGCGCGGTTCCTTCAGGCCCGATCGCAGCTGGCCGACGTGACGAATGAGCTGCGACCCGGCCATCGGCGCCAGCAGGCCCCACCCAAGCAGGAAGGTGGCCAGCAGCACCAGCAGAGTCCAGCCCCACCCGATCGTCGACACCAGCGCGAAGAGCACCGCGAGCTCGACGACGGCGTAGATGAGCAACAGGCGAGACAGCATGCCACTCCAACGTCTCCGGGGCAGGCCAGAGTTCCCTGGTGGCCCGCGCCGCGGCTGCAGTTAGATGACGCTATGACAACGATTGAGATCGACACGCCCGACGGACCGATTGATGCGCTGTTGAGCCTGCCCCCGGGGCAAAGCCCGGCACCGGGTGTGGTGGTGATCCACGATGCGCTCGGCTACGGCCCGGACGTCCAATCGATCAACGACCACGTCGCCCGTGCCGGCTATGTGGCGCTCACGCCGAACTTGTATGCCCGCGGCGGCCGTGTCCGCTGCATTACCCGGGTGATGCGGGAGCTGCTCACCCAACGGGGGCGCGCCCTCGCCGATATCCTGGCCGCCCGCGATCACCTGCTGGCCATGCCCGAATGCTCCGGGCGGGTTGGCATCGCGGGCTTCTGTATGGGTGGCCAATTCGCACTTATCATGTCGCCCAAAGGTTTTGGGGCCTCCGCTCCGTTTTACGGCACGCCGTTGCCGCGACACCTCAGCGAGACGCTGGACGGGGCGTGCCCGATCGTGGCGAGCTTCGGCAGCCGTGACCCGATGGGAATCGGCGCGCCCGGCCGATTGCGAAAAACGACCGAGGCCAAGCGAATTCCCGCCGATATCAAGGTCTATGCGGGCGCCGGGCACGGCTTCGCGAATAAGCTGCCCGGTCAGCCACTGCTTCGCATCACGGGTTTCGGCTACAACCAGGCCGCGACCGAGGACGCGTGGAGCCGGGTCTTCTCCTTCTTCCGCGAGCATTTGGGGGCGGGTACGTCGACATAGTCCCGAAGTGACGGCTGGGATCGCTGACGGCGCGGCGCGTCAGAACGCGCAGGGCCTTTGACCCGAAACACCTCGCGTAGTTGCTCTTTGAGCAGGTATGCGTTCTGAAAGAGTTTATGCGCCTTTCCTCGCCGAAGTTTGCCTAGACGCGACTCTTCGGGCGGGAGCGGCCGCCCTGTTAAAGCAAATTGGGGCAATGCAAGAACTCAGTCGCCTTCGTCGCCTCCGTGTTTCTTGCCCGGGTGATTCGCTGGCGGCGGTGGCGGCGGAGGCTGCGCCGTGGTGCTGCTGGTTGTCGTGATGATTGTGGTGGTTCTGGTCGTCGGTGGCGGCGACGGTGTGCTGGTGCCGGCGGGTGTTGGCGTCGCTGAGAACGGGGGGTCAGCCGCGAGCAGCATGATCGCCAGGAAGAATGTGGCGAGGAGCGCCGCCGCCCACAGTTTGCGCCTGGGATTGGCCGGCGCCAGTTGCACGCCCGCCGACGTGTAGATCGGCAGGGGAGGCAGCGGCGCTTCCATTACCCGTGTGACCGGGCGGACGGGAATCGCGGGGCCGTTGCCAGCCAGCGCGGCTCGCATCGCGCTGGCCCGGTCGAACCGTTGTGCTGGGTCGTGCGCCATTGCCCGTTCGATCACAGTGGCAAGGCCCGGTCGCACATCTGAGCGCAGCGCGGCAAGTCGCGGCGGTGACTCGTGCAGAATCGCGTGTGCCAGCGCACCCAAATCGCACTGCGGGAACGCCCGCCGCCCGGTCAGTGCCTCATAGCCCACCAGGCCGACGCCATACAGGTCGTCGGCCGGCGTGGCTGACTTTCCAGTCAACCGGTCGGGGCTCATGTACGCGATGGTGCCGACGATTTGGCCGGTCATGGTGTAGGCGGCGCCCGTTGTCTTGGCGATGCCGAAATCGGCGAGCTTGGCTTCGCCCGTAGCGGTAAACAATATGTTGCCCGGCTTGATGTCGCGGTGCAGAATACCGGCGTCGTGCGCGATGGCAAGAGCGGCCAGGACGTCGCCGAGGACGGCCTGCACGAACGCCGGTGGTAGCGGCCCGCGAGCGATGTGGTCGGCCAGCGACACTCCCGGTAGGCGCTCCATCACGATGAATGGCAGCCCGTCGTGCTCGCCGACATCGTGGATAACCACGATGTGCCGACTGTTCAGCCTCGCGGCCGCACGCGCCTCCGTCTCAAACCGCAGAAGGTTCTCAGGCCGGGCAGCGACCCCGGGATGGAGCAGCTTGATCGCCACTGGGCGGCTCAGCTTCGAATCCCACCCGTCGTGCACCTGGGCCATCCCACCTCGGCCTAGAAACCCCCGCAGTTCGTAGCGGCCGCCGCCGAGCACCCTGCCCGGCTCCATCGGCATTACGTTTGTGCCATTGCCGCGGCGATACATGAGTCCTGAGGTGCTCCGTCTCGATCCCGCCCGTCGGAAAGCTGACGTTTTGTTGGGTGCCGACCCGGATCACTGCAACGCCGTCGAATGGCTGAGCCGGCGCTGGCCGCTCAACGTCGCGGTTGCCTCGGCGAAGGCGCCTCATGACAGCACCGACACAACCAATCGCAGTTCCCCGCAGCACCGGGATTACCAAACATCTTGAAGCCGAAACATATGGTGCATGGTGAATCGGTTCTTGGAAACATTCTTGGACAGGGATGTGCCACGTCGCGGCTGTCGGCGAACTCGAACTGAAACAGGTGCGCTCGATCCCACCACGCGAACGCGGTGTCGCTCGCACCGGCAAGCTGGCCGAACCCGGATGACGGGCGGGCTTGGAGACAATGCTGCTCAGCCCAGACCAACCCGCGGAATCAAGCTGGTTGGCAGTACTGGGGCGGCGGGTCGGAGAACCCCGACAGACGGCCCCGTGGGCGAGATAACACCGGGATAACACCGGACTTGCTTCGCAGGGCTAGATACCGTATTTTGCCTGCGAGAACACTTGTGCCCCCGGCTTTTTCGAATTCAGCCCGGGATGGCAACCAGGATGCGGCCGTTGCGGGGCCCTTTGTCGACATGGTCGTGCGCCGCTGCGATCTCGGCGAGCGGGTGGGGCGGCGCAATCGGAATCCTCAACGCGCCGACCCGGGCGGCCGCGGTCAGGTCGGTTCCGGCCTGCCGTTTGGCTTCAGCGGAGAAGTCGTCGCTGCCAAGTAGCCGCAATGTGACGTTGGCGAACAACAGTGGCCAGAACGGCAGTTCGGGTCGATCGGCTCGGCTCGCGTATGCGGCGATAACCGCGTCGTTGGCCACCACCGCGGCGTCCAGGTCGGCGTTGTCGGAAAAACCCACCTCCACGACGCGGTCCACCCCGTCGGGGGCATGTTCACGGATGGCGGCTATGGCGTCGCTGTTGTCGAGCGCGACGCAATGCGAAACCACCGAGGTATCCACGTTGTCGATGTCGCTGCTGTGAACGACGGTGCCGATGACGACCGCTCCGCCCCAGTGCGCCAGCTGAGCAGCCAGCGAACTCACCGAACCCAGCACGCCGTGCACCAGGATCGTTTTGCCGGTGACCGGCCCGTCGCTGAACACCGCCCGGTGTGCCGTAATGCCTGGAATGCCAAGGCAAGCGCCCACCTCGTCGGAGACTTCATCGGTAAGCGGAACGGCCTGCCGCTCGGGCACGCAGGTAAGCTGCGCGGCTGTGCCGAACGGACGGTAGGACTGGGCGCCGTAGGTCCAGACCCGTTGCCCGATCCGGTTGCCGTCCACACCGTCGCCGACGGCGTCGATCACACCGGCGCCGTCGCTGTGCGGGACGATCCGCGGGAAGCTCATCGGGGCTCCCTGCCAGCCAGCGCGCTTTTTGGTGTCGCCGGGATTGATGCCGGAGAGGCTGACTCGGACCCGCACCTCATCCGCGCCGGGTTCGGGGGCCGGCAGGTCTCCGACTTCCAGCACCTCGGCCGCGGGGCCCTGTCGGTCATACCACGCCGCGAGCATGTCAGCCACCTCCGCGAAACGGCACGCAACCGCGTCCACGAATATACATTCCGTGGAAACATACCACTCGTCCGGTGCTCGGGGTAGGGCCTGAAACCGCCTGGTCGTCACCAAGAATCGGGTACGGATGGACGGCTTTAGGCGCTCGACGCTTCTTCGGCGCCCGCGTTGGCCGCGCGCAGTTTGACGAGGGTGGCGTGGAACTGCTGCAGTGACCGCCCGGCCACCGCCGATCCGATCCGGATCTGCAGCTCCTCGTCAAATGCCTTGGTGGCCTTGGCTAAAATGCGCCGTCCCGCCGTGGTCAGCTCAATGATCGAGGAGCGGCGGTCGTCGGGATTGGCGCGGCGGAGGCAGTAGCCGGCCGCTTCGATTCGGTCGACAAGCTTGCTCGTGCCCCCGATGGTGATCGAGAGCTCCTCGGCAATGTCGTACACCCGGCACGATGGACGCCGGGCGATGACCTGCATGGGCTCCAACCTGCTCAGCGGCAAGTCAAAATCGGCGCGCAGCCGATCGTCAATGGCGTTCCACAACTCCGTTTCGAACCGAATCAACTCATGGAACAGATCGAGCAAATCCTTCATGACCATCCATCTCTGACCGACTTTGCGGCATTGTGGGCCCCGATCGAAAACCCATTCCCAACCCATTCCAGGGTATCTACTTCCATGATTAGGTAAATGGCTTGCGGTTCAATCTGTGCTCTTTGAATTCAGCTTCCGCGACAGCACGGTGGCGAAGGTGTGCGTATCGCCCGGCCAACGCGCCGATACGTAGTCGCCGTCGTCGACGACGAACGCCGGCCGCGAGTCGGTCGCGGTGTCCCGCGCCATTCCCGAGGACTTGACCAACCAGTTCGGCGTGCCGCGGACGACGTCACAGAAATCCGTCGGATCTCGTAGCGCCCGGGTGACTTCCGATTGCACCGACATATACCCGCCGGGCTGGCCGGGCTCCTCGCTGTACGTCCGGTAGTAGTCGGGATCCCAGAACCGGGTCAGCCGGGTGAGCCGCCACGCCAGGCGCTCCATCGCCCAGGTCAGCGCCGTGGTCTTGCGTCCGTAGAGCACCGAGCGTCCGGTGCCGGGATCGACGCTGCGGGCGGCAAGCAGCACGCCGTGACAGATCGCGGCCACGATCACCCCGCGCGCAAAGGCAGCCACGACGAGCCGGTGCAGGATGTCGCTATCGATGTAGCTGCGCATTCCGCGGGCACGGTGTCCGCCGGGCAACAGCAGCGCGTCGATGCCATCCACGCCGGCCTGAGCCCAGCTGATCGGGTTCTGGTAGTCGGCCGATCGCACCATGTCGTGATATGCGCTGCGGCCGTCCTTGTTTGCCCGCAGCATCAGCCCGAGCAGCGGGATGGCGCCCAGCACCGGTAGCGCGGACCAGAGGTCCAATCCGCGGCCGGTCACCATGATGTCGTCGGCCGCGGCGGGCGTGCCGCTTTCGGTGGCGAAGACCACCCGGTGACCGTTGTCGCTCAGGACGCGCCAGCTGACCGCGACCTCGGTCGGGTCGAAATCACGGTCCGGGATCGGGATCAGCACGGTACTCATCGTTACCCGCCGAGCGCGTTAGCTCTGGGCCACTCTCAGCTCGAGACCGACGTTGTTTTCCATGCCCCCGCGCGCCTTACTGAAGAAATTGAATACCTTGCCGACGATGCCGTACCGCTTGCCGATCGCGTCGTAGACGCTGCCCGTGTGCGACTTGTCGAGGATGGCCGCGGTGCCCTCAACGGCCTCGCTGGTCGGGCGACCACCCATGGTGCAGGTGGCGAGCGTGACCCTGGGGGTATTGCGAATCCGCTTGACTTTCCAGGACTTTTCCTGGGTGATCACCACCAGGCGGTCCCCGCGCTCTTTGTCCAAGGCCGTCCAGATCGGAGTCGGCTTGGGCCGGCCGTCCTTCGTGAAGGTGGTCAGCAGGATGTATTGGGACTTGGCGAGGTCGGCGAAGCTTGGCGTCACGGTGCCAAACCTACCGCGCGCTACCCGGCGAGCAGACGCAGAATCGCACGCGAAGAACCTTCTGCGCGCGATTCTGCGTCTGCTCGCCACGCTCAACGTTGACATTCTCAGCCATCAGCTGCGATAGTCAGCACACGCTAAACGAAAACACTATTTTCATTTAAGGACGACGTGAGCAATCCGGAGAAGCCGCTGGCGTGGTTGCCGTTCTCGATCGCCGAGGCGGCCCTGGCGACCCCGTCAGAAGATGTCGACCTGGCGCAGGCGTGGTCGTATCTCTTGGACCGGCTCCGCGCGGCCGCGGATGTGGTGGGATCCGACCCGGCGAGCCAAAACCGAGTCGATCTCGCCGCGGGTATGCGGCATCTGCTGGTGCTGCTCGCTGCGGGCATCGATGAGGTGCTGCGGTTCGATCCGGATCCGGTGCTGAGCGTGGCACCCACCAGTACCGACGACATCGTGACCTGGGGCATGGAATGCCCGGACTGCATTTACACCCGCGCCGTGCTGCGCGGCGGCCACAGTTACCGGCTGTGGGGCAATCGCGGGACCGCACGCTACGTCGGGCTGCAGACGATGAACGGCATCGCGGCAACCGCCAACGAGCTGGTCGACGAACTCGAGGTGGACGCCGACGGCAACTTCGAGGTGGTGCTGGCCGTAGATCAGCGAGCGGGAAATTGGATGCGAATCGAGGGTGAGCATCCCACCTTGACGGTGCGGCACTTCTTCTACGACTGGGACACCGAGGTGGCATCCTCGCTGACCATCGAGCGGCTCGGCGGCGCGGCGGAACCGACAAGCGGTTCGGTCGATCCCGTCGTGGCGGTGCCGCGGCAGCTGGTCGCGCTCGGCGACTTCGTCCATGACAACCTCGCGTTCTTTCTGCAGTTCGGCGCCGCGGCGCCACCGAACGGCTTTTTGCCGCCGATCGACCGCACCGATATGGGCGCGGCCGCCGAGAACAGGCCGGTCATCGGTCGCTGGGAGCTGCGCCACGACGAGGCGCTCCTCGTGGAAGTCGAACCGCCCGAAGGCATCTACTGGAGCTTTTCCGTCGGCAACCCGTGGTGGGAGACCATTCACTACGGGCGCCACCAGTCCAGCCTGAACGCCCGTCAGGCCGTCGTGGATTCCGACGGCCGGGTGCGGGTGGTGCTGTGTGATCGTGACCCCGGGGTGGCGAATTGGCTCGACACCGCCGGGCACAGCAACGGTCCGATCATCCTGCGCTGCGTGCGGACCAAGTCCGCGCCGACACCGACGACGCGGGTCGTGCCGTTCGCCGACATTCGAGCGGAGCTGCCTCCGGACACCACGACGGTCACCGCCGAAGAGCGCGCGTCCGTCCTCGCGGCGCGCCGCCGCGCCGTGCGGGAAAGGTTCGGACAGTGACGTTTGACGCCGACGAGTTGGAACAAGGCGCTTGCGCCGCAACAGGTCTCGAGGACTTCGGTTCGTCCTACTATCGGGAGGGACTCGAACGCATCGTTGCCGCGTTGAACACCGAAGCGGACCTCAACGAGATCGGCCGGGTCATCCAGCACGCGACCATCAGCAACGCCCTGATTCAGCGCCTCAGGATCGAGGACACCTACGCCCGGCACCCCGAGATCGACGATGAGGTGATCGGCGGTCCCGTCTTTGTGATCGGGCTACCCCGGACGGGCACCACGGCCTTGAGCCAACTGGTGGCCGCCGATCCCCAATTCCGGTCGCTGCGGATGTGGGAATCCCAAGCACCCACCCCGCCGCCGGAAACCGCCACCGAACACACCGATCCGCGGATCGCACAGGCCGAGTCCGGCCTGAAGATGCTCAACGACATGTTCCCGTTGATGAAGACGATGTACAACTCCGAGCCGACGGGCGCGACGGAATGCCAGGACCTGATGGGCATGAGTTTCCGTACCTTCCACTTCGATGGCGCCGTCCGCGCCCCCGGGTATCTGGCGTGGTTGATGGGCTGCGACATGCACGAGACGTACACGTTTCACCGCCGCGTGCTTAAGCTGTTGCAATGGCATTGCCCGCCGGTCCTGTGGCACCTCAAGACCCCCGTGCACATGTTCGCCCTCGATGCGCTCGTCGAGGCATACCCGAACGCCAAATTCCTTTGGAGCCATCGCGATCCGGCTAAGGTGATGGCTTCGGTGTGCAGCCTGATCCAGTACGTGCGCAGCTGGAGCAGCGACCGGCACGACGCCAAGGAGCTCGGCGCTGAACAAGTCGACAGCTGGGTCGAAGGTGTCCGGCGCGCAATGGATTTCCGCGACCGAGTGGGCGACCACCGATTCGCCGACGTCTCCTTCGCCGATTTGCAAACCGACCCCGTGCGCACCCTGCAAACCAGTTACGAGTCCCTGGGCCTGAGGTTTACCGACGCCAGCCTGCGTTCGGTCAAGCAGTGGGCCGAAGGACACCGGCCCGGCTCCCGCGGCGTACACGATTACGACCTGGCCGACTACGGCCTGACACCCGACGGCGTTCGCGAGCGATTTGCGGACTACCTCGCCAGCTACGATGCGAGCGCCTGACGGGGTGAGCGCTCCTCGCACCCGGCGGCGCGAGAAGCTGGGTCCGGACCCCACGGTGCGCCGCGAGATCCTCGCCGCCGCGTCAATAGTCCTGCGCGAGCAGGGAGTTCGAGGACTCAGCGTCGCCGTGGTCCTGGAACGAGCAAATTTGAGCACCCGCGCGTTCTATCGGCATTTCGACTCCAAGGACGAACTGGTCGCCGCGGTCTTCCTGGAGACCGCGCGCGTCGAGAAGCGGCGACTACGACGCCGAATGACCAGTGCCGCCACGGAGATCGAGGCCGTGGCGGCGTGGATCGACGGCCGGCTCGACCTGGCGTTCGACGAGAGCATTGGCTCCGATTTGCGCCGCCTGTCGCTGGAGGCTCAATCCCAGTCCCCCGGTCTGGTGCAGCCCGCTTACGCAGAGATGCTCAAGCCGCTCAGCGATGCACTTCAGCGCGGCCTGCGGGGTGGGGTGTTCGACCACATCGACCCGGTGACCGACGCCCAGTTCATCCACGGCGTGGTGTGGGCGGGCATCAACCAGCAATGGGCAACGGGCGATTGCGACCGCGATGATCTCCGCGAACGCATTCTGCATTTCTGTCTGCGTGGGCTGGGCGTGACGCTCTAAGAACCGATCAAGGGAGATGTTGATGGATTTGGGTTTCGCCGGATCGACCGCCGTGGTCACGGGTGGCAGCAAGGGCATGGGACTGGCCATCGCCGAAACCCTGGCGGCCGAAGGAGCCAGCGTGGCGGTGATGGCAAGAAACCGACCAGCACTCGATGCCGCGGTGACATCGCTGCGCGAGGCCGGCGCTCCGGACGCGGTGGGAATCAGCGTGGACATGGCCGATCCCGAGTCCATCGCCGAGGGCTTCGCCGCGGTTTGGAAGCGCTGGGGCCGACTCAACAGCCTGGTCCACACGATCGGCCCCGCCGACGGCTATTTCGAGGAAATGACCGATGCCCAATGGGAAGCCGCGTTCGCGCTCGGCACGATGTCGGCCGTGCGATCGATCCGCGCCTCGTTGCCGATGTTGCGCCGCGCGGATTGGGCCCGCGTCGTGACCCTGTCCGCGCACTCCATTCAGCGACAGAATCCGCGCATCGTCGCCTACACGGCATCGAAGGCGGCATTGGCCAGCGTCACCAAGAACCTGTCCAAAAGCCTTGCCAAGGACGGCATCCTGGTGAACTGCGTCTGTCCCGGGACCATCGTCACCGCGAGCTTCACCGAACAACTCAAAGACATTCTCGCCGCCGATGGCCTCGACGCCACCGACCCGCACGACGTGATGACCTGGATCGACAACAACTTTCATCAGCCGTGCGACCTCGGTCGCGCCGGCCTTCCCGAAGAGGTCGCTTCCCTCACCGCCTACCTGGCGTCCCGACGCAACGGCTATGTCACCGGCGCCACCGTGAATGTGGATGGCGGATCGGACTTTATCTGAGATTGGGCCTCCAACCTACCCGGCGAGCTTAGCCCTCGAGGTCGCCCTCGGTTTCCAGTAGCGCCTGACGCAGCCCGTCGAGGGTCTCGGGTTGGGGCTCGGCCCACATGCCACGCCCGACCGCTTCCAGCAGCCGCTCGGCCATCCCGTGTAGCGCCCATGGGTTGGACTCCGTCATGAACTTCCGGTTCTCCTGATCCAGCACGTAGCGCTCGGTCAGTTGTTCGTACATCCAGTCGGCCATGACCCCGGCGGTGGCGTCGTAGCCGAACAGGTAGTCGACGGTCGCGGCCATCTCGAATGCGCCCTTGTAGCCGTGCCGGCGCATCGCGGCCATCCAGCGGGGATTGACAACGCGGGCGCGAAATACCCGCGTGGTCTCCTCCGACAGCGTGCGGGTGCGGATAGCGTCGGGCCTGGTGTTGTCGCCGATGTAGGCCGCCGGCGCTTGGCCGGTGAGCGCGCGCACCGTCGCCACCATGCCGCCGTGGTACTGGAAGTAATCGTCGGAGTCGGCGATGTCGTGCTCGCGGGTGTCGGTGTTCTTGGCGGCCACCGCGATGCGCCGGTACTGCCGGTTCATGTCGTCGATCGCCTCGCGGCCGTCCAGGTCGCGCCCGTAGGCGAATCCGCCCCAGGCCGTGTACACCGCGGCGAGGTCGGCGTCGTCACGCCAGTTGCGGCTGTCGATCAACTGCAGCAGCCCGGCGCCATAGGTGCCCGGCTTTGAGCCGAAAATCCTTGTCGTGGATCGGCGTTGGTCGCCGTGCTGTGCCAGGTCGGCCTGGGCGTGCGCGCGCACGTAGTTGGCGTCGGCGGCCTCGTCGAGATCGGCGACCAACCGTACCGCGTCGTCGAGCATCGTCACGACGTGCGGGAAGGCGTCCCGGAAGAATCCGGAGATGCGCACAGTCACGTCGATGCGTGGGCGGCCCAGCTCGTCCAGCGGGATCGGCGTCAGGCCGACGACCCGTCGCGACGCGTCATCCCAGACCGGCCGAACACCCAGCAGCGCAAGAACTTCGGCGATGTCGTCACCCGCGGTGCGCATCGCCGAGGTGCCCCACACCGAAAGCCCGACCGACTGCGGCCATTGCCCGTGGTCGCTGCGGTAGCGGGCCAGCAGTGAATCCGCCAGCGCCACACCGGCTTCCCAGGCCAGCCGCGACGGCACCGCCTTGGGGTCGACGGAGTAGAAGTTGCGCCCGGTGGGCAGCACGTTGACCAGCCCGCGCAGCGGTGACCCCGATGGCCCGGCGGGGATGAACCGGCCGTCCAGCGCCCGTAGCACCTGGTCGATTTCGGCGGCGGTGCCGGCCAGCCGGGGCACCACCTCGGTCGCCGCGAATCGCAGCACCGCCGCGACGTCCGCGTTGTCCGTGAGCCGTTCGACGGCGCCGGGATCCCAGCCGGTGGCCTGCAGCGCCGCCACCAGCTCCCGGGCGGCGGCCTCGGCCCGGTCGACCGAGGAGCGTTCGTCGGTGCCGTCCTCGGCCAGGCCCGAGTGCCTGCCGCAGGCCGGGCATGGCCTGCTCTCCCCCGAACAGTTGGCGGGCCCGCAGGATGGCCAGCACGAGGTCGAGTTCTGTTCCGCCCGTTGGCTTTTTGCCCAGGATGTGCAGGCCGTCGCGGATCTGGACGTCCTTGATCTCGCACAGCCAGCCGTCGACGTGCAGGATCATCTCATCGAACGAGTCCTCTTCGGGCCGCTGGGTCAATCCCAGGTCGTGGTCCATCTTCGCGGCCCGGATCAGCGTCCAGATCTGCTGCCGGATGGCGGGCAGCTTGCCCGGGTCCAGCGCGGCGACGTTGGCGTGCTCGTCGAGTAACTGCTCCAAACGCGCGATGTCGCCGTAGGTTTCGGCACGCGCCATCGGCGGGATCAGGTGGTCGACGAGCACCGCGTGCGCCCGCCGCTTGGCCTGGGTGCCCTCGCCGGGGTCGTTGACCAGGAACGGGTAGATCAGCGGCAGGTTGCCCAGCGCCGCATCGGATCCGCAGGCCGCCGACATGCCTAGCGTCTTCCCCGGCAGCCACTCCAGGTTGCCGTGCTTGCCCAGATGCACCACGGCGTGCGACCCGAATCCCGTGTCCAGCCAGTGGTAGGCGGCCAGGTAGTGATGGCTGGGCGGCAGGTCCGGATCGTGGTAGATGGCAACCGGGTTTTCGCCGAACCCGCGCGGCGGCTGGACCAGCAGCACCAGGTTGCCCGCTTGCATTGCGGCGATGACGATTTCACCGTCCGGATCGTTGCTGCGATCGACGAACAGCTTCCCCGGCGGTGGGCCCCAGTGCGTCTGGACGGCGTCGGTGAGCTCGGCGGGCAACGTCGCGAACCAGTCACGATAATCCTTGGCGGACACCCGGATCGGGTTGCCGGTCAGCTGCCCCTCGGTGAGCCAGTCGGGGTCTTGGCCGCCGCGTTCGATCAGCGCGTGGATCAGGGCGTCACCGTCGGCGTTGTCGACACCGGGCAGATCGCCCACGAGATAACCGCGCTCGCGCATCGCCCGCAGCAGCGCGACCGCGCTGGCCGGGGTGTCCAGCCCGACGGCGTTGCCGATGCGGGCGTGCTTGGTGGGATAGGCCGAGAACACCAGGGCCACCCGCTTATCGGCGGGCGCGATATAACGCAGCTGCGCGTGCCGCACCGCCAGGCCCGCCACCCGCGCGCAGCGTTCCGGGTCGGCCACATAGGAAATCAACCCGTCGTCGTCAATCTCCTTGAACGAGAAGGGAACCGTGATGATGCGGCCGTCGAACTCCGGCACCGCCACCTGACTGGCCACGTCGAGCGGGGACAGTCCGTCGTCGTTGTCCAGCCACTGTCGTCGGGGGCTGGTCAGGCACAAGCCTTGCAAGATCGGGATATCGAGTGCCGCAAGGTGCTCGACGTTCCAGCTGTCGTCATCGCCACCCGCGGACACCGCGGCCGGCTTCAGGCCCCCCGCGGCCAACACCGTGACCACCATGGCGTCGGCCTCGCCGAGCCGTTGCAGCAGTTCCGGTTCGGCGGTACGCAGGGACGCGCAGTAGACGGGCAGGGCGCGCGCGCCGGCGTCCTCGATGGCAGCGCACAGCGATTCGACGTACGCGGTATTGCCGGCCAGGTGCTGCGCGCGGTAGTAGAGCACCGCGATCGTCGGACCGCCGGTCTTTCCAGGCCGCTGAAGCTCGCCCCAGGTCGGTGTCACCACCGGCGGTGCGAACCCGAAGCCGGTCATCAGCACGGTGTCGGACAAGAAGGCGTGCAGGTGGCGCAGGTTGTCCACGCCGCCGTGGGCCAGGTAGATGTGCGCCTGCACGGCGATGCCGGCCGCAACCGTGGACAGGCCGGTCAACTCGGCGTCCGGGGCCTGCTCGCCGCTGACCAGCACCGTCGGGACGCCGCTGGCGATCACCGTGTCGATGCCGCTCTGCCAGGCGCGATAGCCGCCGAGGATCCGCACCACCACGATCGAAGCGTCGGTCAGCAGGTCGGGCAGCTCCTCTTCGGACAGCCGCGACGGGTTGGCCCACCGAAAGTTCTTCCCGCTGGAACGAGCGCTGATCAGGTCGGTGTCGGATGTCGACAGCAAGCACGATGGTCGGCTCAGCCACCCCTCATTCGTACCGCACGTTCTTTCCCACCAACGGCGCGGGCGAGTATTGGCGCCGAAAATTCGTGCCAAGTCCGCGCTGATCACGGTGTTATATTTTTTTGACCACCGACGTTAGCCGCCGGGTGGTGAGACGCGAACGCAGCATCGGTCTGGCCAGAACCGCTGAGAATTTGGCTGTCTCGCATGGCTGTTCAAACTAGACACAGCGGGGTTTCTCGAGGCATGTCAACGGCTTTGGCGCCACTGTCCGCCGGACAGCAAGGGTTGTGGGTCTATGAGCGCGTCGAAAACGCCCGCGCCGTCTACAACGTCACGATGGCGTTCGAGCTACACGGTCGACTCGACTCGGACGTGTTGTCGCGCGCGCTGGCCATCGTGGTCGATCGGCACGACGCCCTGCGCACGAGTTTCGTTACGGTGCATGGCGAAACCCACCAGCGGGTGTTGCCGGCCGATGGTTGCTTCTCGCTCACCCCGACAGATCTGACCGGCCTTAGCTCCCACCACGGCGCCGAGCGGGTCGCCGACGCGATCCGCGACGAACGTCGCACCCCATTCGACTTGAGCGGCACGGATCCGTTGATCCGGGGTCGACTGCTGACCCTAGGGTTGCGCCATCACCTGCTGGTCCTGACCGCGCACCACATCGTCTTCGACGGTTGGTCGCAGCGCATCCTGGTGCGCGAGCTCGGCGAAATCTACCGTGACCTGGTCGTGGGCCGCGACGTTGTGGCCCAGCCGCCCGGTTGGACATTTTCCGACCAGGTGCGCTGGCAGCGGGAATGGATGGCCGGCGACGAGGCGGAAATGCACGCCGCCTACTGGTCCGAGCAGCTAGCGGATGTCGCGCCGCTGCTGCCGCTGCCCACCGACCGGCCGCGTCCGGTCGAGCGAGACTACGACGGTGGCCGCGTCCCCTTCGCGCTGGACGAACCGCTGACCGCGGCGCTGAAGGGGTTCGCGCGCGAGCGCGGGGTCACGCCGTACGCGGTGCTGCTCAGCGGCTGGTCGGTGCTGCTGTCCCGGCTATCCGGGCAGCGCGATGTGTTGATCGGCGTCCCCACGGCCAATCGCCGGCACAGCCGATGCGCCGACGTGGTGGGCTATTTCGTGAACAGCATCGCGGTGCGTGTGAACGTGTCGGACGCCCACAGCGTGGCGGAACTGTGCCAGGCAACGTACGCCACGCTGCGCGAGGCGCTGACCCACGCCGAGTTGCCCTTCGAGCGGGTGGTGGAACGGCTCAACCCGCCCAGAAGCTTGTCGCACTCGCCGATCTTCCAGACGATGGTCGCCGAGTTCGTCTCCGGGGACGGGTTGCTGGAACTGCCCGGCGTCGAGGTGACCGCGGTCGACTTGCCCGACACCTTCGCGATGTTCGACCTCACCCTGGGGATCGCCGAGAACAGCGACCCCGTGGCCGGATACCTCGACTACGCCACCGCTCTCTTTGACGAAGCGACCGCAGGGCGCTACGCAAAGTATCTGGAACACGTGCTCCGGCAGTTCGCCGAGCAACCGGACCGCCCAGTCGTCGACGTCAGCCTCCTGGACGCCGACGAACAGCAACGGCTGATCGACCGCAGCCACGGGCGCGGCCGCGCGACACCCGACCGGGGCGGAATCGTCGAACGGTTCGACGCGCAGGTCGCGCAGCGTCCAGACCAGCCGGCGGTCGTCGGCGCCGACGGGCAACTGACCTACCTCGAGCTGGACCGGCGCGCCAACGGCGTGGCGCATGCCCTCGCTAGCCGGGGCGTGGGCCCCGGGCAGGTGGTCGGCATTTACGCGGATCGGTCCGCCCAGCTGCTGGTGGGGATACTCGGTGTCCTGAAATCCGGTGCCGCCTACCTACCGCTCGATCCCGGTCAACCCGTGGAGCGGTTGTCCGCCATGGTCGACGAGGCAGCACCGGCGATGATCCTCACCAGCGCCGAAGGTTGCTCGCCCGGCTGGCAGTCGGTGCCGCTTGCCGAGATCGCCTCGGACCGCCCGGCGCCGCCGCACGTCTCGGTGCACCCGTCAGACCTGGCGTATGTCATCTACACCTCGGGGTCCACCGGCCGGCCCAAAGGCGTGGCCGTGACACACGGCAGCGTGTCGTTCATGCTGGACGACTGGTTGCAGCGCGCCGGCGCCATTCCCGGGGAAGCCACGTCGGCCTGGTACAGCATCGGGTTCGACGTCTGCGTGCTGGAGCTGCTCTTTGACCTGATCACCGGCGCCGTGCTGCACATCGTGCCCGAAGATGTGCGCGGCGACCCCAGCGCGCTGCTGCGCTGGGTGAGGGAACGCCACATCGTCCAGGCCTACCTTCCACCCTCGTACATGACCTGGATCGGCGAGGACCCCCGCGGGCGGATATCGGGTCTGGCGCTGACACGGGTGATGACCGGAGTGGAGCCGCAGGCCGAGTTGACGCTTTTCCGCGTCCAGGAAGCCCTTCCAGGCTTGCGGATCTTCTTCACCTACGGCCCGACGGAAGCAACCGTGTACGCCAGCGCATACGCGGAGTTCTCGCCCGTCGACCGGCGCTGCCCCATTGGGCGGCCGCTGCCCGGCACCCGAATGTATGTGCTCGACCAACGGCTGCGACCGGTGCCCGCCGGGGTGGTCGGGGAGATCTATCTCGCCGGGCCAAACCTCGCCGCAGGTTATCTGCATCGCCCGGAACTGACCGCCGAGCGGTTCGTGGCAGATCCATTCGTGGCCGGCGCACGCGTGTACCGAACCGGGGACCTGGGGCGACGCCGGCCCGACGGCAATGCCGAATTCGTCGGCCGCAACGATGACCAGGTCAAGCTCAGGGGCTTCCGCATCGAGCTGGGCGAGGTGGAGGCCGCGCTGCGTAAGGTCGCCGGGATACCGGAGGTGGTGGTACTCGCCGATCGCGGGCCCGGCGGCGACAACCGGCTGGTGGCCGGCATCGGCTCCGGGGACACGGGCGCCAAGCCGGCCGCGACGTGGCGGACCGAATTGTCGAATCTGTTGCCGGACTACATGATTCCCGAGGTTTTCGTCCAGCTGCCTCGATTACCGTTGAACCGCAACGGGAAACTGGACCGCAACGCCCTGCTGACCCAGGCCCGGGCGGAACGTCAGACAACCGTCGTCAACGTCGACAGCCCCCGCGACCACGTCGAGATGGCCCTCTACCGCACCTGGAGCGAGGTGCTGCGGCATCCGGCTGTCGGCATCTCGGATAACTTCTTCGAGATCGGCGGCAACTCCGTTCTTGCCGTCAAACTCGCCTCCTTGATCGAACGAGAATTTGGCCGCGAGTTGGCGATTCGCGAACTGATGCTGCGCCCAACGATCGAACGGCTTGCCGTGGTCTTGCGGTCCGAATCTGCGTCTTCCGACGAGGAACCCGTCATCGAATTCCGCGCCGGGGACGGCCGGGAACGCGTCGTATGCGTCCATCCCGCCGGCGGCACCGCATTCTGTTATCTCCGGCTGAGTTCGCTGCTTCCCGAACACGTCGGCGTGGTGGGCGTCCAGTCGCCGGGTGTCAGTGCCGGCGGAACCCAGGCCGAGACCGTCGAGGAGATGGCGCGGGCGTACCTCGCGAAAGTCCGGGCACACCCGGACGAGTCGCTGGTGATCTGTGGGCTTTCCTATGGCGGGGTGGTGGCCTACGAAATGGCCCGACAATTGGCGGCGGCAGGCCACGCCCGGCTCAGCGCGGTCCTGCTCGACGCCCGCGTCGGCGAGAGCGCCGCGGCGCGTGCGGCGATGGAACCCGTTGGGCGAGAAGAATTCCGCGACAAGCTGGTGCGGTTCAACGGCGCCTACCCCGAGATCAGCGACGAGGCGCTGGAACGGTACTTCAGCGTGTACAACCACCACAAAATGACGTTGAAGACTTACCTGGCGCAGCCATCGGACGCCCGGATGGTCTACGTGCAGGCCGCCGATTCCACCGACGACATCGCGACGGCGTGGCAACGCCGCTCCACGGGGCAGCTGCGGCTCGAACAGGTCGACGCGGGACACTGGGACATGCTCGAGGGTTCCGCCCTGGCGCGGGTGGCCGAGATCATCGGCGACGAGCTGACTAGCATCACGAATCTCGCTGCCGCACAGGTGGTGTCGTGATGGGGCGCAAACCGGCGACCGAACGCGTCGCCCAGGGCATTTACGCGCAGTCGCGGAAAACCCCGGATGCCGTCGCCCTTGTCGATCACGACGTGCAACTCGACTACGCCACCCTAGACGCGCTCGCGCATTCGGCGGCATTGGCGCTTCGCCGCGCCGGAGTCCTTCCGGGGCAGGCGGTCGCGGTGAGCCTGCCACGCTCCTGGCGTCTCGTCGTCGTCATGCTCGGTGTGCTGCGGTGCGGCGCTCAAGTCGTTCCGCTGGACACCCAGAGCCCGGCCGAGAGATGCCGGCACATCCTCACCGACTCCGCGGCCACGGTGTTGATCTGTGACGACCCCGCCTCGGCCACACCTTCGACCCCGGATTCCGTGTCGGTGATGCCGGTGGCCACAATCGTGGCGCACGGACCCGAAGCCCTTGGGGCGCAAGCTGATCCGGTCCCTCCCCATCCCCCGGCACCCGCATCGTTCCTGTTCTACACCTCGGGAACGACCGGCCGGCCTAAAGGTGTCCAAGTGCGGGACGCCGGAATCCTGCGGCTTGCCCAGCCCGGCTACATCGATTTCTTTGCGGGAGCGCGATTTTCGTGGATGTCCAATCCCGCCTTCGATGCGACCAGCTTCGAGGTGTGGGCGCCGCTGCTGACCGGCGGATGCTGCGTGGTTCTCGGCGAAGAAGTGGTCCAGACCCCGCATCTGCTGGCAGCGGCGATTCGCCGCGAACGCATCGACACGATTTTCATCACCACCGCACTGTTCAACGTGGTAGTCGACGCGGTTCCAGGGTGTTTCGCGGAAGTCGGTCAGCTGTTGGTCGGCGGGGAGCAGCTCGACGCCGCCGCCATTCGCCGTTGGTATGCGACGAACGCGGACAGCCCGACGGTGCTCTACAACGTCTACGGGCCCACCGAGTCGACCACCTTCGCGACGTGCTGGGCAATTCCGCGAGAATTCACCGGCCAGATCGTTCCCGTCGGACGGCCGCTGCCGCGGACGAAGGCTCTGCTAGTGGCGGCCGGGGCGGACCGCGTCGCGGCGCCCGGCGAGGTGGGCGAGCTGCTGCTGGCCGGCGACGGCCTGGCCGCCGGCTACCAGAACCTGCCCGAAGAAACCGCGCGCAGGTTCGTCCGGCTGCCTTGGTACGACGGCGGCCGTGAGCGCTTCTACCGCTCGGGTGACCTCGCGCGCACCGACTCCGACGGGGTGATCTCATTCGTCGGGCGGGCGGACCGCCAAGTCAAGGTGCGTGGCTTTCGCGTCGAACTCGATGAGATCGAGCGCCAGATGGTCGCCCACCCGGCGGTTCGGCAGGTGCAGGTGTGCGCGAGCCGCGACGACGAGCGCGGCACCAACCAGCTGCTGGCCTACCTGGTCATCGAGCCGGGATTGTCGTTCGAGGAGATCGACCGCCACCTCGCGAGCAGACTGCCGGCCTACATGCGGCCACACCGTCTTTATGTGGTCGATGAGTTCCCGCTCACGGCGAACGGGAAGATCGACGACACGGCGCTGCTGCGCAGTGACGTCCAGCCGTGGCAGCGATTCGGCGCCGACGTCGGGGTGTCGACACCCCGACGGCAAGTGCTGAACCTCGTGTCGGAGCTGCTCGGCGTGCGGCCCAGGCTCATCGACGGCTGGGTCGCGGTCGGCGGGGATTCACTCAAGGCCCTGCAGTTCCGCTACGCCGTACGCAAGCGCTGGGGGTGTGAGCTCTCGCAATCCCTTGTGCTGCGAGCGGATTTCGCCCGAATCACCGAAGCGATCGTCGGCGCGCGGGCGACCGACCGCCCCGGCTACCCGGCCCTAAGCGCGCCCATGGGCGGCTCGGCAGCGTCGGCCACCAGTGAGCAACAGCGCCTTTGGCTGCTGCAGCAACGCAACCCGCAGTCGCGGGCCTACGATGTGGACCTCGCCTTGCGGATCGACGGTCCCCTGGACACGGCCGCCTTGCGGCGGGCGCTGCGAACTGTCGTGGAACGCCGGCCGGCGCTGCGTACCCGATTCGAAGCGACCCCCGACGGGCTGCGCCAAGTGGTGTCGGCTCCCTACGACCCGTGGGTCGAGGCCGACGCCGACCGGTTCTTCGCCGAGCCGTTCGACCTGGCGCAGCCGCGAATGCTGCGGGCGCGCTGGGTGGCCGGGCAGGGCGGCGGGCAGCTGAAGCTGCGGTTGCATCACATCGCCGTGGACGGCTGGTCGCTAAACCTGATCTTCGCGGACCTTTCCGCCGCCTACGCGGACATGTCCAGGCAAGCCCCGGCCGAGGCGTTCACGATGTTGGATTACGCCACGTGGCAGGCCGAATGGTTCCGGCGCCCCGCCTATCTCGGCCACCGCGACCAACTGCGCGCCTACCTGGACGGCGCGGAACCCAATCAGGCTCTTCGCCCGCGGCAACGCGAGCAGTGGCGCGCCGCTCATCCCTCGACTCCCCCGGCAGCACTCCTGCGTCGGCAGCTCGACGCCACGCACCGGGCAACCCTCGAGAGGCACTGCGCCACAATGCAACTGACGCGCTTCCAGCTTCTGCTCGCGATTTGGGCGTGCAGCGTTTACGCCGTCACCGGGCAGTCGCGACCGCGGGTAGCGGCTCCGGTGACCAATCGCGCGCTGCAGGAGTTCGAGAACACCGTCGGGATGTTCGCCAATACCTTGCTGTTGCCGCTCGAAATCGTTCCCGGCCAGGACCTGCGCAGCCAGATCGCGCGCATCAGCGAAATGGCCCGCGCGGTGCTGGATCACGAGGAAGTCGCCTTCGCCGACGTTCTGACGAGCCGATCGACGATGGATCGCCCGTTCGATTACTTGTTCGTTCTGGAGAACACCGACTTCTCGCAATTCGCCCTTCCCGGGTGCACGGTGCAGCCCGTGTGGCCGCCGACCGCCACGGACCCCAAATGCCCGATGACCACCAGCGTGGTGGAACACGGCGAGAGCCTTGAGTTGTCGTGCGAGTACGCCCAAGACCACTTCACCGACGAAGAGGTGGCCGCAATAGCCGACATCTTCGTCCACAGCCTCGACGCGCTCGACCAGGGACACGCCATCACACCCGAGGAACTCGCAGCCCCTTATCGACGCGTCCTTTCCGAGCAAGGCCGTGGCGAGACCGTGCCGCTGACGTATCAGACGATCGCCGAGGGATTCGCCCGTCAGGTTCAGCTGACACCCACCGCCCCGGCGCTGCAGTCGGCGACCGGCGTGGTGAGCTACGCCGAGCTCGATGCCCATGCGGCTGAGCTCGCCGAGCGGCTGCGGGCAATCCACCCCCAGATCGAGCAAGAAGGACCGTGTCACATCGCGCTGTACTTCCGCCCCTCGGTCGAGCACGTGGTGACGCTGCTTGCTCTTGCCCGGCTGAATGTCACTGCCGTTCCGCTGGACCCGGCTTACCCGCCGGCGTTGTTGCGCCACGTTGTGGCGCAGGCGGCGCCGCTGTGCGTATTGCTCGGGCCGGGCCGCCGCGCCGAGTTCGAAAAGTTGGGTGTTTCCGACGTCACCGCCGATCCGGTGACGCTTTCCCCGTCGCTCCCTTCGAGCACGGTCGGCCTTGCCGGAACGCCGGCCCCTCGCGGTACTCGGCCGCTCTACACGTTGTTTACCTCGGGCTCCACCGGAATGCCGAAGGGCGTTGAGGTATTCGATCGGGTCCTGTGCAATCTCGTTCAATGGCAACAACGTTCGGGCGGGCTCGCCGCCCCCGCCACGACTCAGCAATTCTCCATGCTGTCCTTTGACGTCTCATTCCAAGAGATCTTCGGCACCCTGTGCAGTGGCGGCCGCCTGCAATTGGTCCAGCCCGAGTGGCGCCATGAGATGCCGGTCCTGTTGGACCAGCTGGAATCCGCGGGTGTCGAGCGGATTTTCCTGCCCTACGTCGCCTTGCAGCTGCTCGCCGACTATGGCGTGCGGCTGGGCCGGTACCCCTCCCGGCTGCGCGAGGTGGTCACCGCCGGCGAGCAGCTCATCTGCACGCCCGCCATCTGCCGCTGGTTCGCCGGTCTGCCGGGCGCAAAGTTGTTCAATCACTACGGTCCCACCGAAACCCACGTCGTGGCGGGTCTACGCCTCGATGGTGATCCGAACCACTGGCCGGAACGGCCCGCCATCGGTGGGCCGGTAGCCAACAGCGTGCTGCGTGTGGTGGATGAATCCGGACAGGCCGTCACCCCAGGGGTGGCGGGCGACCTGCTCATCGGCGGTCTGATGGTCGCGCGGTGCTATCTGAACGACCCCGACCTCAACGCGGGCCGTTTCGTGGAATCGCCGGAACTGTACTACCGCAGCGGAGACCGCGCTTACTTCGACAATGACGGATTGCTGCATTTCGTCGGCCGCGCGGACCAGCAGGTCAAAGTCAGCGGATATCGGATGCAGCTCGAACAGGTGGAACTGGCGCTGCTGGAACATCGCGACATCGCCCAGGCCGTGGTGGCGCAAGACGGCGACCACCTTGTGGCGCTGCTGAGATGTTGTGACCGCACACCAAGTTTCGAGGAGCTGACGGCGCATCTCGCGACGCTGCTGCCCAGCTACGTTCGCGTTGACCGGTTTCGCGAACTCACGGCCTTCCCGCTTACCCCGAGCGGGAAGCTGGACCGCGGCTCGGTGCTCGATGCCCCCGGGCTCGAACTCGTACACCGCGCCGAAACATGGTCGAAGACATCCACGTTCAAGTCCCTCGAACTCCAGCTCGCTCGCGTGTTTGAAACGGTGATCGGATCGCCCATCACACCGGGCCAGACGTTCTTCGACGCGGGCGCCTCAAGCCTCGGGCTGATGCGCTTCCATCTGCGGTGCACCTCGGAGCTGGATCTGCGGTTCTCGGTCGCCGACCTCTTTGACTACGTCACCATCGCCGACTTAGCCCGTCATCTTCAAGGTGTTGCGGCAGAGCCCGTTTCGGCTCGCAGTGCCGCGGTCGACGAGCCGATCGCGGTGATCGGGATGTCGGTCCGGCTGCCCGGATGCCCAGACCTGGCCGCTTTCTGGGATTTGGTGTGCGCGGCAAGGTCCGGCGTCGAGTACTTCGCGGCCGGCGAAGGCCTGGTCGGGGCGCGCAGCCAACTGGACGGCGTGTTCGATTTCGACCCGCAGCATTTCGGGATCAGCGCGCGTGACGCCGCAGTGATGGACCCCCAGCAACGTCATGTGTTGATGAGCTGCGTCGAGGCGCTGGCGCATGCCGGCATCTCTAATCCCACTGCGGAACACGTCGGATTGGTGGCCAGCTGCGGTGAGAATACCTACTTTCAGGCCATGCTCCGCGAGGCCGACCCCGCCCAGCTGCCCGATAAGTTCCAGCTGGAGTTGCACCACGACAAGGATTACCTCGCCACCAAGGCGGCCTACCTGTTGGGGCTGACCGGCCCGGCGTTCACCGCCCAAGCGGCATGCGCGAGCTCGTTGGTGGCCGTCCACCTGGCGGCGGGTCTGCTGCGGCAGCGCGACGCCGAGGTGATGCTCGTCAGCGCGGCCCTGATCGATCCGGATCTCTCCCCCGGCTACCGGTACGTGGCGCAACACATCTCGTCCCCGGACGGCCACTGCCGGCCGTTCAGCGACGATGCCAACGGAACCCTCGGCGCCAGCGGGGTAGCAACCATTGTCCTCAAGCCGCTCAGCGCGGCGCGCCGCGACGGCGACCGGGTGTACTCGGTGATCACCGGATCGGCGATCAACAACGACGGTTCGACCAAGCTCAGCTACAGCGCCCCGTCACCGGCCGGCCAATCCGACGCCATCCGCACGGCGTTGGAGCGCAGCGGCCGATCCGGTCGCGATGTCGGCTACATCGAAGCGCACGGGACGGGAACCCGGCTGGGGGATCCCGTTGAGCTGCGGGCACTTCGGCAGGCCCTGCGGACGGCCGAACCACGGCAGGTCGCCCTCTCATCGGTCAAGAGCCAGCTCGGCCATCTGGGCGCCGCGGCCGGAATCGTCGGGCTCATCCGCGCCACGCTGAGCATCCATCACGAGGTGTTGCCCCCGACCCTGGACTTCCGTGCACCCAACCCCGAGTTCGGCTCCGACTGGGAGCCTTTCTACGTGCCCACCTCGGCGTGCCCCTGGCCCGCCGATCACGAACGCGTGGCCGGGGTCAGCAGCTTTGGCATCGGAGGCACCAACGCGCACGTGGTGCTCGAGGCCGTCGACGGGCTCGCCGCCGGCGGCCCAGATCTGTTGCCGTGCTTGGTGCTCTCGAGCTCCAGCGAGAGCGCCTTGCGCGCCGATACCCTCCGGGTCGCCGACTATCTCGACGAACATCCGGACTCCTACGCCGAGGTACTGCGTCACCTGCAAGCGGGTCGGCCGGCGCGACGCTGGAGGATCGCCGCAGAGTGTGCGGACGCGGGGCAGGCCGTCGCCTGGCTGCGGCAAGCACCGGCACCGGTTTTCGTCGAACCGTCGGGGAAGACGGCCCGCACGAGCGCGCTGACGCCCGGCCAGCTCGCCGACCGCTGGCTCGCCGGCGACGCCATCGACTCGGCCACCCCGTCCGCTCAGGCCCCGTGGGACTTTCCCGCGCCGTCGTTTGACTGCGCGAGTTACACATTCAAGCGGCGGCAGGACGCGGCGACCCCGCCGCGCGCCGACGACGCCCAACGGCTACCCGAAGGCGACTGGCTCTACCAGCCCGGTTGGGCCCGGTCGCACCGCGCCACGCGGGCGGACGCGCAGAAGTCTCGTTCGGTGGTGCTCGTGACGGATGGGCCGTTGGATCCGGCGGTGATCGATACGTTCCGCACCGCCTACGCCCGGGTCATCCGGGTCTCGGCCGCGGCGACGTACGCGCGAAGCGGCACGGACAGCTTCGAGGTCGACCCCGCCGACCCGGCGTCGGTGGCCGAGCTGCTGGGTGAACTCGCGGGCGACAAACACACCGGCATCGACTGGCTGCACGGCCTTGCGCTGTCAATCACCGGACCGATCGGACCGAACACACTGGACCAGGCCCGGTGGGCATGTTTGGACTCCCCGGCCGCCCTGCTGCAGGCGCTCGGTGTCGCCGGGGTCGCGGCGTTGCGGCCAAAAGTGTTCTGGCTCTCCGCGAACGCCCGACCGGTGCACGGCCCCGTTCTGCGCCCCGAATTGGGCTTGCTGGTCGGAGCCGCCGAGGTGGCGCCCTTCGAGAGCGCCGCGCCCGGCTGCTGGCTCGATCTTCCCGACGCCGAGTGGGGGGCGTGGGCCACGACGCTCGCGGGACTGCTCGGCGACGAGTCGACGACGTTACCCACCCAGCTCGCGTTGCGGCAGGACTACTGGTGGGAGCAGGTCACGCTGCCCGTGCGACTGCTGGACGAATCCCCCAAAATAGCTGTGGGGCATGGGTTCTCGCTCTCCGGTACGCACGTGGTGCTCGGCGGCACCGGCGGGATCGGAGCCGCGATCGCGGCGTGGCTGCTCGCACAGACCGCCGGTGACGTCGTGCTGGTGGCGCGCAATTCTCTTATCCCCGAATCGCTTTCACCGTGGGCTGATCGCGTGTCGGTCATCGAAGCCGACCTGGCCACTGCGGACCCGCGGCAGGTCGCCACATCGGTCGGTCGTCGCGCCGGCCGGCTCGCCAGCGTGGTTCATGCCGTGGGGGTGCCGGCAGGTGGGCTCATCGCTCGTCGCGACCCAGGTGCCGCGCACGCCGCAACCGCAGCGAAGCTCTGCGCCGCCCTGGTGGTGGAACAACTCATCGAGAGCCGACGGCCGGAGTTGGCGGTGTATTGCTCGTCGATGGCGGCGCGCTTCGGCGGGGTGGGGCAACTGGATTACGCGGCCGCCAACGGGGTGCTGGACGGATTCGCCCACTATCGCTCCCACACAACGGAATCCACGCTGCGCATCGGCATCAACTGGGACATCTGGCGCGACGGCGGCATGGCCGCGCGGGTGCCCAACCCCGACTCCCGGCACCGGGCGCACCTGGCGGTCGGAATGTCGACCGAAGAGGGCAAACGGCTCTTCGGGCGCGCCCTGCACCTGCAGTTGCCACAGCTGTGGGTCTCCACCACGGATCTCGACACGGCCCGGATGTTCTACGGGCCGGCGCCGTCTTCCCCGTCGGCCGAAGGCTCCCCTGCAGCCGCCGAGCCGCAGCTCGCCGACCTGCTCGCCGCGGAGCTCTGCGACGCGCTGGCCCTCGATGCGCTCGATCCGGACGAATGCTTGTACGACCTGGGCGCCGATTCCCTTACCCTCCTGGAGCTCATCGACCGGATCAAGGAGGTATCCGGGGTTGGCCTCGATCTCGCCGAGCTGAGCCACCGGGTCAGCCTCGCCGAAATCCTCACGTGCATCGAAGAAGACGCGGGCCGGGCCGAAGACGTGACGGTGGAGGTCTGGCAGGAGGGCGCCGGCCTCGATGTCCTGTGCCTCATTCACCCGGTCGGCGGCGACATCTCGATCTACCGGACTCTCGTCTCGGCGCTCCCACCGGAGCTCACCGTCGCCCTGATCGCCGATCCCGGGCTGAAACGGCCCGAACCCCCGCAGTGGACTCTGGTCGAGCGCGCCCGCGCCTATCACACGGCCCTGCAGAAGCGATTCCCGCCCGAGCGCTGGCGCCTGCAGCTCGCGGGTTGGTCGTTCGGGGCCTGGGTGGCGATCGGGATGGCGCACTACGCCGAGAGCATCAATCAACGGGTCGACGCGCTCTACCTCCTCGACCCACCACCCGTCAACGGCGGAACCACAATTCGAGAATTTGGTCCCGACGAACTCGCAACGGTCTTTCGGCACGAGCTCGGCCACAACGGTGAGCAGCACATCGGTCCGAGCGCACGGGAGTACTCCCGACGCCTTGCCGCGTGTTGCGAGGCAAATATGCGCAGGATGGTCGACCACGCCCTGCCTCGGCTGCGCTCCACTCCCAGCTGGCTGTGGGTGGCGGGGCGAGCGGTGACAAACCTGCCGTATACCTCTTCGGGACCAGAACCCATGGCGCTGTGGCGGTCTTGGTTGCCCCTGCAAGGTGAGCCGCGGACGCTCGACGCGACCCACTACGACATTGTCCGGTCGCCGCATGTGGATGTGATCGCGGAGACGATCGCCGCGGCGATCGGTGAGCTCGTCCGATGAATCCCTACCAGGAGTTGCCGCCGCGCGCGTTCTGGCGCGTCGCCGTCGCCGAGCCGGGCGTGGACGAGATCAGCGACGTGTGGCGGCCCAAATTCGTCATCGACCAGGACGCGCCGGTGATCACCGCGGGCTCCTGTTTCGCCGCCGAGATCGGCAGACACCTCATCGAGCACGGGATGAACTGGTACGACGCCGAACCGCCCCCGCCGGGACTCTCCCGCCACGAGCACAAAGCCCGACACTACCGCGAGTTCTCTTTCCGCACAGGCAACATCTACACAGCGGCGATGCTGAGGCAGTGGGTCTTGTGGGCTTTCGACCGGTCGGAACCCAACGATGACGGATGGGTCGACGCCGGGCGGTACTACGACCCATACCGGCCGTCGGTCGACCCGGACGGGCATGACTCACGCGAGGAAATGCTGCGGGCCCGATCCCGGACGCTCGCCGCGATCCGCGACGCGGTCACCACGGCAAGCTGTTTCATTTTCACCCTGGGACTTACGGAGGCATGGCTGCACCGCGTGGACGAAACGGTCTACCCTGTTTGTCCCGGCACCGTCCGGGGACGCTTTGACCCGAACTTGCATGAGTTCCACAACTATTCGTTCGTCGAGGTGCATCGCGACCTGTCACAGACCATCGCGGTGCTGCGCCAGGCCAACCCCGACCTGCGGGTGTTGCTCACCGTGTCACCGGTCCCGCTGACCGCGACGGCGACAGGTGGCCACGCGCTGGTGGCCAGCACCCACAGCAAGTCCGTGCTGCGCGCCGCGGCCGGACAGCTGGCCGCCGAACGTGAGCACGTCGATTACTTTCCGTCGTACGAGTTGATCACCGGCCAGCCGTTCCGAAGCGAGTTCTACGAACCCAACCTGCGCACCGTGACACCACAGGGCGTCGCGTTCGTGATGCGGCACTTCATGGCGTCGCTGGGCAGCACCCCGGCCTCCCCTGTGCGCGGACCTGCTGGGCCTCCGCCGCCGGATCAAGGGGGTGACCCGTGTGACGATGCCATCCTCGACTACTACAGCCCCCGCTAGATTTCTCATGCTCGGCGATTCGCACCTCGGACCCCTGGGCCGGGCCGCCACGGCCGCCCGAATCCCGTTCCAGGGCGGGCCGATCGGCGCGGGCCGGGATTTCTTCGACGACTTCTTCACCGCCCACGAGCACGACATCGTGTTTCACGTTCCGGAGATGGAACGGTACTTTCGCGGGTTCCTCGACGAGCTGAACGTCGGCCGCCTGGGCGAGCTGGCCATCCCGCTCGTCAGCACCGTCGGCTCTTCCTTGCATTTCATTGCGACGCGTCATAATTGGAGCTACTACCGCGACACGGCCGGCTATCCGACGGATTTCCTGTCGAGCCCGCTGTTCGAGGACATCGTCGCGACGATGGCCACCCCCGTGTTGAGGTTTTACCGGCACGTGCGGGCGTTCAATCTTCGTGTTCTCGCGGTGCTGCCGCCGCAGCGGGTCCCGAGGCAGTCGGACCCGGCTATTTTCAAGGCGGCCCAACACGTCGTCCGGCGGCGCGTCGCGGAGATCGGCATCGAGATCGTCGACCTGCGCGACCGCGTCAGCGACACCACCGGATTCCAGCGTCGCGAACTGTGTGAGGAAAACGACGAGATCCACGGCAATTTGGCGTGGGGTCGCATCGTGCTGTCCGAATTGATCGATCAGGGGCTGTGAGATGAAATCTGACGAACTGCAAGCCATCGAACGGCTGGCCACGAGGCCGCCGAGAACCTACCGCACCCTGGAGGTCGACCCGCTCACCCCGATCATCGGGGCGGAGATTTCGGGAGTCGATCTGGCAGAGCCACTTTCCGAGGAGCGGCTCACCGAGATCAAGCGGGCTTTCCTGGACCACCATGTGCTGGTGTTCCGTGACCAGATCATCACGCCGGCCGACCAGAAGCGCTTTGCCGCCCACTTCGGGGAGCTACGACCCGTCAACCCGCCACCCGAACACGGCGATCCGGTCGTCCTGGACATCGAGACCGCCGCCGAGTCCGCGTACGCGGCCGGCGACGGTTGGCACGCCGACGGTACCGCCGACGCCGAGCCGTCGCTGGGCTCGATGCTTTACATCACCGAGGTGCCGCAGGGCGGCGCCGGCGGCGACACCCTGTTCGCGAACATGCATGTGGCGTATGAACTTTGCTCGCCGCTCATCCGCAGCCTGCTGGATCAACTCACGGCCGTGCACGACGGCACGCTGCAATTCCGCAACTACCCCAAGCCCGCGACGTACGATCCCCCGGTCAGTGAACACCCCGTGATCGTGCAGCACCCGGAGACGGGTCGAAAGCTGTTGTTCGTCAACCCCGGATACACCTCACACATTCCGCAGCTCTCCCACGACGAAAGCCGCGCGCTACTGGATCTGCTGTTCGCCCTGGTACCCAACCATCCGATCCTGAGCTGCCGCGTGCGCTGGCGGCCCAATACGCTGGTCTTCTGGGACAACCGCTGCGTGCAACACCGCGCGATCTATGACTATTACCCGCTGACTCGCTATGGCCGGCGGGTCGCGATCAACGGCGGTCCGCCCAAGGCGTGCATGGCATGATCTCGAATCGGCTCGACGAGCCAGCCTGGCTGCTACCGATTGCCGGACTGATTTGTGACCATGGCGGGACGGAGCAATTGCGCGAGACACTGGCGCGGCTGGACTCGCTGCCGTTCCGGCTCTTTCACGATTGGCATGCGAATACCGTCAGTCCCCTCATCATCGAAAGCTGTTCGCGCCGTGAGCTTTCCACGCGGGAACACGAGGAAGTGCGCGAGATGCACGGTCGCGCAGCGCGTGCGGACAATATTGCCGAGGAGGCGTGGCGTCGCGCCCTGGAGCCGGCGTTGCATGCGATCTATCTGCACAGCTACCCCTACGAGGCAGCATTCGCGGTGGCGGCGAACGCGGGCAATACCTACGCCCTGTCGCACGGCTACGCACCGGAGGGGGCAAGGAAATACGGCGAGCACTACGCGGAACTCAACACCGGCGCCAACGCCCGACTTTTTCCGCCCGCAAACGCCAAGGCCAACAGCAGGGCCTACGCTCAGGCATTCGCCCGCTCGGACCACGATCTGCTCGCCCGCGCTTATCCCCGCGCCTACCTGCGGGCGTGCGTAGCGCTGGCGGGCACCGAACACGCGGCCGTATACGCCCGCTTGGGTGACGGCCTGATCACCAGCTTGCAGCAGAGCCCGCGCCGCGACGTCGTACCGTAAAGCATGCCCCGCGCCCGCGACACCGACGCCTGCCCGGGTGCGCTGCAGGTGCATCAGGCCGCCGACGGCGCACTCGTGCGGGTGCGGCTGCCCGGCGGCATGATCAGCTCCGCCCAGTTGGCGGCGCTGGCCGGCGTCTCGAGCGAGTTCGGCTCGGGAACCCTGGAGCTGACCGCCCGGGGCAACGTGCAGGTGCGCGGGATCACCGACGTGACGGCGGTTGCGGAGGCGGTTGCCCAGGCGGGCCTGCTGCCGTCGGCAACGCACGAGCGCGTCCGCAATATCGTCGCCTCACCACTGTCCGGCCGATCCGGCGGACGCGCCGACGTGCGCGCATGGGTGGGTGAGCTGGACGCGGCGATCTGCGCCGAACCCCGACTGGCCGAGCTGGGCGGCCGGTTCTGGTTCAGTCTCGACGACGGCCGCGCCGACGTGTCCGGGCTGGGCGCCGATGTCGGCGTGCACGCGATGGACGACGGCCTGGCGCTGCTGTTGTCAGGTCGAGACGCTGGCATCCGGCTGTCCGTCGACAGCTTCGCGCAGAAACTGGTCGAGGTCGCCGTCCGGTTCATCGAGATCCGCGGAAAGGCTTGGCGCGTCAACGAATTGGCCGACGCATCTAGACTGCTGCCCGGTATCCGGCTGAGTCCCACAACATTTGCCCCCGTCGCCGAGGCGCGGGTGGGATGGATAGGCCAGGAAGATGGCCGGGTCACACTGGGCGCCGCGGTCCCGCTCGGCGTGCTGCGTGCGCGCGTCGCGGAGTATCTCGCGGCGATCGGGGCGCCGCTGGTGATCACGCCGTGGCGATCGGTGTTGGTGTGCGATCTGACCGAAGAGGTGGCGGACGTCTCGCTTCGGGTGCTGGCGCCGCTGGGCCTGGTTTTCGACGAGAAATCTCCGTGGCTGACCGTCAGCGCCTGCACCGGCAGCCCCGGGTGCGTGCACTCATTGGCCGACGTACGGGCGGACGCCGCGCTCTCGCTGGAGGCGGACGCCGCGGTGCATCGTCACTTCGTTGGCTGCGAACGTGCATGCGGCAGCCCGACGGCCGGTCAGGTGCTGGTCGCCACCGGGCAGGGATATCGCCTGCTGCGCCCGACCAGCTCCGTGGCGATCGCCAGCGCGGCGGAGCCGGGCGCAGCGGGTCGCCACCCGAACGGCCAGCCGATCGCCAGCGCGGCGGAGCCGGGCGCAGCGGGTCGCCACCCGAACGGCCAGCCGATCGCCAGCGCGGCGGAGCCGGGCGCAGCGGGTCGCCACCCGAACGGCCACCCGATCGCCAGCGCGGCGGAGCCGGGCGCAGCGGGTCGCCACCCGAACGGCCAGCCGATCGCCAGCGCGGCGGAGCCGGGCGCAGCGGGTCGCCACCCGACCAACTCGTAGGGTGGGCGGGTGCTCGACTACATCCGCGACTCTGCAGAGATCTATCGGCAGTCGTTCGCGGCCATCCGCGCCGAGGCCGACCTGACCCGCTTCCCCGCCGATGTGGCGCCGGTCGTGGTCCGGCTGATCCACACCTGCGGACAGGTCGACGTCGCCGAGCACGTCGCCTTCACCGACGACGTCGTCGCCCGGACCCGCGCCGCCCTGCGAAATGGCGCCCCGGTGCTGTGCGATTCGTCGATGGTGGCCGCCGGGATCACGACAGCCCGGCTGCCCGCGGACAACGAGGTCGTGTCACTGGTCGCCGATCCACGCGCCGCCGAGCGGGCCGCACGCCGGCACACCACCCGCTCGGCGGCCGGCGTGGAGCTGTGGGCGCACCGGCTGGCCGGCGCGGTGGTGGCGATCGGCAATGCGCCAACCGCCCTTTTCCGGCTGCTCGAGCTGATCGACGAGGGAATTTCGCCGCCGGTCGCGGTGCTGGGCGGGCCGGTCGGATTCGTCGGGTCCGCACAATCCAAGCAGGAGCTCATCGACCGTCCGCGTGGGATGTCCTATCTGGTGGTGCGTGGCCGCCGCGGGGGCAGTGCCATGGCCGCCGCCGCGGTCAACGCGATCGCGAGAGAGCGCGAATGAGCAACCGGGGCATCTTGTGGGGTGTCGGGTTGGGGCCCGGCGACCCGGAATTGGTGACCGTCAAGGCCGCCCGGGTGATCGGCGAGGCCGACGTGGTGGCCTATCACAGCGCCAGGCACGGCCACAGCATTGCCCGGGGAATCGCCGAACCGTACCTGCGGCCGGGTCAGCTCGAGGAGCACCTGATCTACCCGGTGACCACCGAGGGCACCGATCATCCCGGCGGTTACGCCGGCGCGATCGAGGACTTCTACACCGAGACCACCGGGCGGATCGCCGCGCACCTTGACGCGGGCCGCAACGTGGCGCTGCTGGCCGAGGGCGACCCGCTGTTCTACAGCTCGTACATGCATTTGCACACCCGGCTGACGAAGCGGTTCAACGCCGTCATCGTGCCGGGTGTGACGTCGGTGAGCGCCGCCTCGGCGGCCATCGCCACACCGCTGGTGGCCGGCGACGAGGTGCTGTCGGTGCTGCCGGGCACCCTGCCGGTCGCCGAGCTGACCCGCCGGCTCGCCGACGCCGACGCGGCCGTGGTGCTCAAGCTGGGCCGGTCGTATCATGCTGTCCGGGAAGCACTTTCGGCATCCGGACAGCTTGACGACGCGTTCTATGTGGAACGGGCCAGCACCCCCGGACAACGCATCCTGCCCGCCGCCGACGTCGATGAGACCAGCGTGCCGTACTTTTCGCTGGCAATGCTGCCCGGCGGCCGGCGGCGGCCCGCATCGGGCGCCGTCGCGGTGGTGGGCCTGGGGCCCGGCGACAGTGACTGGATGACCGCGCAGAGCCGACGTGAGCTGGCCGCCGCGACCGACCTGATCGGCTACGGTCGCTACCTGGATCGCGTGCCCGTCCGGGACGGCCAGCGCCGCCATCCCAGCGACAACACCGACGAACCCGCTCGCGCCCGACTGGCCTGCGCACTGGCAGAACAAGGGCACGCCGTGGCGGTGGTGTCGTCGGGCGATCCCGGCGTGTTCGCGATGGCCACCGCCGTACTCGAAGAGGCCAAACAGTGGCCGGGAGTGCCGATCCGGGTGATTCCGGCGATGACCGCCGCCCAGGCCGTCGCCAGCCGGGTCGGCGCTCCGCTGGGCCACGACTACGCGGTGATCTCGTTGTCCGACCGCCTCAAACCGTGGACGGTGATCGCCGCGCGCCTGGCCGCCGCGGCCGCGGCCGACCTGGCCCTGGCCATCTACAACCCGGCGTCCAAGGCGCGGACGTGGCAGGTCGGCGCGATGCGCGACATTCTGCTCGCCCATCGCGAACCCGGCACGCCGGTCGTGATCGGTCGCAACGTGTCGGGACCCGACGAAGACGTCCGCGTCGTGCGCCTGGCCGACCTCGACCCCGCCGATGTCGACATGCGTTGCCTGCTGATTGTCGGGTCCTCCCAAACCCAGTGGTACTCAATGGATTCGGGCGACCGGGTGTTCACGCCTCGTCGCTATCCGACGTGAATTCGGTTGGCCGCCCCCCTCGCGAGGCGGACCCTCGCCGCCGAGACCGACGCGCCGGTGTCTACGGCAGTCGAAGCGTTCTCGTCAACGTCCTCGTAGGCCGACGCCGCATTGCGCAGCGACTCCGCCAGACGTTCCCACTCCCGCTCTCCCACGCCAACGTAGAGGCGCATGTTGTCGGCGGACAGCCCAGTTGCTGGGCCGTCGCGACGGCCTGCGCAAGGGCGCTTGGCGCTTTGGGGTTATCGACCGGTTGGCCCGGAATCGGGGCCTCCAGTTCGTCGGCGCGGGCCATCAGTTCCTCGTATTCAACGTTGAGCAGCTGCGGCTGCGTCAAGGCGACTCATCCTCTCGGTTGTTGGATATAGCGTGCAGTCAAGTGACTACACGAATGTAGGCATATGACTACGCGCGGCGCAAGCCCACCGGGACCCGTCACGGTCACGACCCACGGCCAAACCAACCTCACAGCAATTTGGTCCCTGGCCCCAAGTGGATTACTCTTGCCCGCGGCCCATCTCGACTCAGGAAAAATCGCATGCCTATTCAGCCCACTCTGCGACGCACACAATCGCTGCGCAGCGGCTACACCTCACATGTCGCTCGTCGGGTGAAGTTCCCGACGGTCGGTCAGTGTTTTGACATGACAGTCACTCGCGATACGGACGGGTGGACGATCTGGATCCCCGAGATCGGTGAATCCGCCCACGCTCGCCGTCGGATCGCGGTCGAGTTGGCGGCGCGGAAATGCATCGCCGCCCGGACGGGCATTCCCATCGGCTACGTCGCCGTCTTCGTGTCGAGCGAGACCGGTTAGCGCCTGCGCCCTCGCTGCGTGGCACGCCTTGCGTCTTCGCCGGCGGAGCGCCCCGGCTTTTCTGCCGTTCATTCGTTGTCAAACGCATGCCACATGAGCGTTGTGTCGCAATATCGCGCAAGCCTCATCTGAGACGGATTTTTGAGACCCGACGACCTGGGAGATCCCAATGCGCCGGATGCCGCTCTGAGACGTCTCGAATGTGGTCTCTAATGAGACGCTCACGGTCGCGCTCAGCTTGAAGTTGCCCAGTCAGCGGCGTTGTTGATCAAGCTCCGGATCGACGACAGTGACCCACTATTAGGGTCTAGTGTGCGACAATTTTCCGAACACCGCTCGATGTCGTGATCTGCACACGGTAATGCCGCATCGAAGGCTGCATGGTCGGGTTAGCGTCTAGAACCCCGCCGCTAACGCCGCCATTTTGCCGTACACAGGGCTGGTGGACAAACCACCGGAACTGATCTTGTATCCGCCGAGTTGCCCGGCGTATCCCGACTCCAGCGTGACAATCATCCCTTGCCACTGATTTACGCCGTAACCCAAGCTAAAATCAGCTGCGGCAGGGATAAAGGACCGAAAGGCCGACACGGCGGTCTCACAACTAGTGTTATCTTCAACGCCAACAATTCTAGCGATCGCATAATGACGGGTGTTCGGATAGTTCCGTGTTCCGCCGCTGTCGATAGTCTCGCAGAAGTAACCAGTAACGCTGGGACCGAGATGCACCTCATCGCCGACGGCGTAGGTTTTTCCACCGGGGCCAACAGCCTTGCCGAGGCCCGCTAGGCCCGAGTTTGATCCAGAACATGCCGCACTGGATCCGAGCAAAGAAGTAGCAACCACGACGCCAAGGATCCGCGTTAAGCGGGACGGTGCTAGCAAAATCCTCATCCGATCCGCCTCACCGACGACGACAACTTGTGCAAGCGGGTTGCGGGCTCCCGACTGGCAGACCGCCCCCAAGACCTACCAGAGGAATCATTCTTATCCGTTTAACTGGTAACACAGCTTCCTCCCACTGCAAATTGAGGCAGCGCCCGTTCAATCGTCTCCTGAAAAAATGCCGCCTGGGCGCTCACCGCTTGATGGGCCTGAGCGCAATCGGACAACACCGCCGCGATTGCTGCCGTTACTTCATCGGCGGCGGCCAGGATCCCTGTCATCGAGGCCGCGGCGGCCCGCATTGGCGGCGCTCAGTGTGGAACCGATATGCTCCGCGTACGTCGCACGTGGTGCTCCACCTCTGGCACCGCCATCAGAACGACATGAGACTCCCACCAAGACACATCCCCACAGAATCGCCGGTGATCCCGAATCACCGTCGCGGCAAAGTACATCACAATCTTCGGCGAGGTGTCGTGATTTCTCTCTTGCTCGGCTCGACGATAGTCGGGGCCATGAGTTACCGCGGCTGACCGATTCCGGTCAGCGGTTATGGCTGCGGCGGGTGGATCGGGGGTAACACCGGCCCGACGAGACGCCACATCGCTAGGCCGCGTCATGTGCCGTTCCCACCGTTCGGGCAGCTGCCGATGAGCCCGGCAATGCCCGGATCCAGTAGAAGCGGTCAACCCTGCCCGACACGGCAATTGGTCACCACTGGCAAGGGACTAAGAGATCATCCGCATGCCTTTCAGCCCACGAATCTGCGACCGACTTCTGAGACTCGCATATGTGGTCTTGCGCTCAACCGGTCAGTGCATCGGTTGGAGACGCCGCCGGTGGATTTGGCACAGCTCCGAGACGAAGTATTGAGACTCTCGTAACTCGTCTTGCGCTCAACCGGTCAGCGCATCACTACAGGCCGATGATGTGTCGATGGAAGGTTGGTGTGGGTCCGGTTGGGTTTGACGTCGAGCAGCAAGCGCTGATTTGGGCGATGTGGCGGCGGGGTGATGCGATTCCCGAGATGGAGCGCACGCTAGGTGAGACGTTACCGCGGATCCGGCGGTACTTGCGTGAATCCGGTGGGATCCCGCCGATCCCGCGGAAGCGCAGAGTCGGTCATCTGTCTTTGGACGAGCGTGAGGAGATCTCACGTGGGATCGCGGCTGGGCTGTCGGCGCGAGCGATCGCTCAGCGCATCGACCGACCGTCGTCGACGGTGTCGCGGGAGATTGCCCGCAATGGTGGCCGCGATGCGTACCGGGCATTGCTCGCCGACGCGGCCGCGTTCGAGCGGGCCCGGCGCCCGAAATCGAGCAAGCTGCCGCCAACCCGGGGCTGCGGGGTGTGGTCGCCGCCAAGCTCGACGACGATTGGTCACCGCAGCAGATCGCCCAGTGGCTACGGCGGAAGTTTCACGGCGACGCGGCGATGCGGATATCCCACGAATCGATCTATCGTGACCTGTATATGCCGTCGCGGAAAGTGTTTGACGCCAGCATGTTCCATCTTCTACGAAGCAAGCGTTCGATCCGACGGCCGCGGCCAGCTCCGGAACATGGTCTCCATCCGGCAGCGACCGACCGAGGCTGATACCCGGCAGGTGGCCGGCCATTGGGAGGGCGATCTCGTGTTCGGAGCGCGCCCATCGGCGGTCGCCACCCTCGTTGACCGCGCCACCCGCTACGCGATGGTCGTGGCGCTGCCCGACGGCAACAAGGCCGACGCGGTGGCCCGCGCGCTGATCGACCACGTGGGCCAGCTGCCGCCACATCTGCGGCGGTCGTTGACCTGGGACCGCGGCGGCGAGATGGCACAGCATTCGGCCATCACTGCGGCGCTGGCACTGCCGGTGTTCTTCTGCGACCCGCACCACCCATGGCAGCGCGGCACCAACGAGAACACGAACCGACTGCTGCGCCAATACCTGCACAGGAACGCCGATCTGGCCACGTTCACTCAGGACGAGCTCAACGCCGTCGCTGCGAAACTCAACCACCGCCCACGTCGGGTACTTGGCTGGGCCACCCCGGCCGAGGCGTTCGACGTTGCCGAACCGAAACCGATGCTGCGTGCGCTTGCCTAGCCGGTGCGGTTTCTCGGCTGCGATCATGACTTGGTGGCCACTGGCGGACTTCCCGAGCTCGACGTCGCCCGCGTGCAACGCTGGTGCGCCGGCCAGGTCCCCGAGCACGTTCGCGACGAGATCCGCGTCGAATGCGACGTCGCCCCAAGACATCTGACCATTTGCGAATGCCGACCGCCCTGGCGCGAGGACTTTGGGCCCGACTGGACCCGATTCCCGATCGCCCGGCTGCATTACACCAAGACCACCAGACTATGGACGCTGTATTGGCGCGACCGGAACCTGAAATACCACCGCTACGACCCCCTGGACCCCAGCCCCCGAGTCCAGGACCTGCTCGACTACCTCGACGAACGAGCCGACCCCATCTTCTGGGGCTAACGACCGGCTAACCTGATCCAACCGATGCACTGACCGGTTGAGCGCAAGGTCTATTTCGAGACGGCGTTCAGTTCATGTTCGGGCCCGGTCGATTTGGTCGTAGGCGTAGGTCGCCATGGCGGCGGTGGTCATCGTTTCGCCTTTGCGGGCGAGCGATTCTGCCTCGGGAATGTAAGTGGCGGTGGCGGTTGGCCCGCTAGGTTGGCACGGTGGTATCAAGAACAGCCCTTACTTCGCAGGCCTGACGCGCTGTTCTGGGTTGATCGCCTCGATGGGGGCGGGGTTGTCCTCCAGGTCGTGCCGCGAACGTGAAGGAGGAACATGATGAAGGTTCTGAAATGGGCGGCAGTGCTGTCGATGGCGGTACTGGGCCTGATGGCCGGTGCTTCGGCGCTGGCGTCAGCGGCCCACGCCACCCAAGCCGACGTGACCTATCTGCAGTTGCTCGACCAGAACGGGGTGTCCTACCCCAATCCCGAGGCGATGGTCTCCTACGCTCATGACCTCGTGGACCGACTGAGCGCCTCCCCACAGAACGACGCCAGTGTGGGCTCGATAGTCAGCACCGGCGAGGAGCGGATTTCTCAGCACGACATGGGCGTGATCATCGCCGCCGCAGTGGTCGCCTACAGGCCGTCCCTGATCCCGGTGGTTCGGCACTGGGCTGACAGCGCCGCTGGCTTCCCCTGTGGTTCCGCAGCTGAGGGGGTGCTGCGATGAAGAAACTGATGACAGCTGTGTTGGCGGTCTGCCCCAAGGTCCGGGGCTCGGCCTCAGACCTGCGCCAGGTTGACGTGCGGAGCAGGCACTGCGCTCAGTGCCCGCCGCAGCCGTACAGGAGGAACGGGCAGGAGGAACGGGGCTCTATGTCGAGACCGCTTCCAGTTTTGCTCAGGCCTGGTCGATTTGGTCGTATGCGTAGGCGACCATGGCGGCGGTGGTCATCGTTTCACCCACACGGGCAAGCGATTCGTAGGTCTGGTCGCCGAGGACCTCGCGGAGGTGGGTGATCGCGGTGGTGATTTCGGGGAATGCCGCCGCGGTCGTGTGTTCCCGTTCCGGTTCCGTGCTAATTCGGATCGACTGTTGCCGCTCCCGACGCGTGTCGCGCGACAGTCGCGTCCATGGTTTCACGCAGTGCGGGTATCTCGTCGAGCAACCTGGCGAGATCATCGCGATCGATAAGCAGCACCTCAGCCGGCCCGGTCGTCGTTACGGTCGCAGTACGCAGTTTCCCGCGGCGGAGCACAGATTCGCCGATCACCTCACCCGGCTCCAACACGGCAACGCGGTCCCGGCCGACGTACACCCCTGCCTCCCCGCTGAGCAGGATGTAGCAGGCGTCCGCCGGAGTCTGCTCATGAATCAGCGGCCATGGCGCGGACACCGAGGTGTGGCGTGCTGCTCGGACGAGACGCTCCAGCTCGTCGTCCGAGAAGTTGTCGAATGCGGTGAACTCGCGTAGCCGACGGGCGTCTTGCCCATGTCCCTTCGCACCGATCTTCATAGTGGGCTCCTGATTCGCGATGTGACCCTGACATCGAGGAGCCTAGCGAATGGTCGCGGGATAGAGGCCAGTTCGGGTTGGATGAGTCCAGCCCCCCTGCGTGAATGTCTAGGTAGCGCGCCACCAAATGCCACACACCCTCTGCTTTCGCGGCGCTGGTTGGTGGCACTGAGCTGCGACCGACTTTTGAGACTCTCATATGTCGTCACATTTGAGACATCGGAGCGATCACTCGTCTGAGTCGGGATCCACCTCGGCATCCGGTTCGGCGTCTGTTGGCAGACCTCTCTCTGAGCCGTCGTTCGCAGACTCAACGTCCGGCAGGACGCGCCCGGTTTTCTGATTCTTCAGGATTTCGTTGATGTCGGAATAAAATCTAGCTGCACGGTTTCCGGCCGGCGATCGTTGTTCAGCAAAGGGGAGCTCGAGCGGATGGATCGCCCGAACAAGGGGATCAGCCGGCGCGGTGTGTTTAAAGCGGTCGCGGTCGCCATCGCACTCACCGCGGTGAACCAGCCGACGCAGGCGGTGGCGATTACGGCGAAGTCGTCCCCCGGCCCGGTGGGGCTCGGGGAGCGGGCGGCCCTGGCGGAGCGGGCGGTCATGGAGCGGCACGTGCACACGCTCTGGTGGCAGTCGGGGACGCAACTGGGCACGCTGCACTGGCCGTCGTCCCTGTTCGACCAATTGTTGTTGGCGCGCTGGTGTTACTGGTGGCAGGCCCACCTGCTGGACTGCGCGGTGGATGCCGCGTACCGCGCACGCACCCCCGAACGCATCGACCGGATCGGCGCCATCGCGCGCGGCATTCACACCCGCAATCTCACCGGCTGGACCAACGGGTACTGCGATGACATGTCGTGGCTGGTGCTGGCGCTCGAACGCGCCGACAGGCTACTCGGCGTCCGGTTCGACGATGCCGTTCCGAAGCTGCGGACCGCCCTGCTCGACGGCTGGAACCCGGCCGTCGGCGCGGTGCCCTGGAAGATCGGCAACGATTACTACAGCACCTCCGCGATCGGTCCGACCGGCATCGCGATGGCGCGCCTGGGCAAGCTGTCCCGCGCCGAACGACTCGCCGATTTCCTGAACACCCGGCTGCGCGACACCGAAAGCGGCCTCGTCTTCGACGGCGTGCACGAACCCAGCGGGCTGGTGGACCACTCCCTGCTGACCTACTGTCAGGGCGTGGCCATCGGGCTGGAGACCGAATTGGCCCTGCGCACAAACGATTCGAGCCATCGTGACCGCGCGGCGGCGCTCGTCGCCGGTACCGCCGACAGGCTCGCCGACGCGGGCGTGATCGCCGGGGCCGCCGGGAACGACTCCGGGCTGTTCATGGGCATCCTCGCCAGGTATCTCGCTCAGACCGCGCTGGCCCTGGGCGACACCACCGCCGCCCAGCTCGTGCACGCCTCCGCGCGGGCGGCCTGGGGCAACCGCGCCGAGGTGGACGGGCTGCCGCTGTTCGGTGCGGATTGGACCCGCCCGGTCACCGCGCCGGCAGGTCTGGAAACCTTTCCCCAGCTCGCGGACTCGTCGCTCGCGTCGTCGGCGAACCAGAGCCGCGATCTCTCGATACAGCTGAGCGGGTGGATGCTGCTCGAGGCGGATCACCAGCTCACCTCCGCCGGGCACTGAGCCCGCGGCGGCCCCGGGCCGCGCGCGGTGTTGACTGGACCGCATGAAACCCGACATCAACGCCATCACCCTCGGAGTGAGCGATCTCGAACGGTCCGTCGCGTTCTACCGGGACGGCCTTTCTCGCGGAGACCCCTATCGCGTTCACGGGCAAAGTGCTTGCGCGCCAACAGTTGGCCCTCTGCGACACTGCGGAGGGCGAAGCCCCACAATCCGTCGACGCCCGATGTCGGATAATCCGACATCGGCTTCCCGCCTTGACCGATTACCACACCCGTACAGATCTACGATGACCATTCGACCAAGACGGAGATATGAGACCCTCATAACTCGTCTATTTCGAGACTGCTTCCAGTTCTGTTCGGGCCTGGTCGATTTGGTCGAGGGCGTACTGCGCGGCACCCGCGTTCGTCATCTTCGCGCCCGCTTACTCAGCGACTGGTACACGTTGTCGCTGAGCACTTCGCGTAGATGGGCGATCGTTACGTCGATTTCGGGAAAAATGGCGAGTGCGAAAGCGGTAACTGCGAACCCAACGAGGGTCGCGGCCGCCTCATACCGTCCGATCCGATCGAAGTGACTTGCGAGAACTGCCAGTGGGCTGGCCATCTGAGAGTAGCTACCGGCGTCGAAATAGTTCTTGATTGCCAGGGTCAAGAAGTCAAGGGCGTCCATCGGGTCGCTGTTGGAGGCGAAGGCGGGCAGGCCCGCCGCGAGGTAGGACTCGATCATCCGATTACCGCTGCCCTGAGCGATCGTCAAACCCCGGCGGAGCGCTTCGTATGCCGCAGCGGGATTGGCGTCGCGCATAACATAGCCGTACGCGAAAAATGAAAAGGCTTGAGCGCCAGGATTGTCGGTGGCATCGGCCGCGTCGAGCAGGTCCTCGGAGGCGGACTTCGCCTCGTCGAACTCGCCCGCGGTTGTCAGAGCCATGACCATGGAGCCGCGATTGAAGGCGTTCATACCCTCCCCGGGCGCGAGCCGCTTGCGGCACAGCGCCAGCCACCGGTCGCTGAAGCCCATGGTGATGTATGTGCCACCCAGCGCCGTCGGCTCGATGTCGTACAGCATCCGATCGAAATGGCCGGTGCCGAGGATCGCGGCACCCGCGTCGGCGTAGTCGACACCATCGGTCAACCTGCCGGTCCGGTAACACTCGGCGGCTATCACATAGAGCTGAGCCAAGCGCCGATGACCGACTTCTCGAGCGCGGTCGATCAGCTCCTCCGCCCATGTCGACGGCTCATGCTGCTCAACCCATCCGCCGAGAAATCCGGCATAGACGGCGATGGCGGACGCCGTGTCGAGGTCGTCATGAGCGGCTGACCACCGAAAAGCGGTACGCAGGTCGGCCAACTCGGTGCTCAGCCAGACGAAGGCCTCACGCTGGCGCGGGCTGTCCCAAAGCGCTAGCACGTCGGCTTCCAGTTCGGCGAAGTGGCGCGCATGCGCGGCACGCGCCTTAGCGGCCTCGCCATGAGCGACGAGTTGCTCCTCGGCGAACTGGCGGATCGTCTCCAGCATCGAGAATCTGGTTCGGCCGGCTGACCGGTCGGCGACCAGCAGTGATTTGCGCACCAGCGCATCCAGCAGATCCAGAATGGCGTAGTCATCGGAGCCATCGGATCCGGCGACGGCGCAGGCGCTCTGGAGATCGAACCCACCGGCGAACACCGAACACCGCTCCAACAGCGCCTTTTCCGCGTCGTCGAGGAGGTCGTAAGACCACGCCACTGAATGGCGCAGGGTTTGGTGGCGTGCCAGGCCGCGCCGTGACCTCACCAGCAGCCGGAGTCGGTGATCGAGACGATCTCGCACTTCGTCGACGGTCATGGACGCCATCCGCGAGGCTGCCAGCTCGATCGCCAACGGGATTCCGTCCAGACGATGGCAGAGTTCCACCACCGCCGCAGTCTCGTCAGCGTTGGCCAGCGAGAAGCTCGAAGCCACGCTGCGGGCGCGTTCGACAAACAGATTGACTGCGGCAGAGTCGATTCCCGCGTCGACGTCCAGCGACGGCACCCGCCACAGTTGCTCGTCGCCGACCTCCACTCCTTCGCGGCTGGTCGCGAGGATCTTCACGGTCGCCGAGTGCACGAGGATGGTGTCGATGAGATCGGCCGCGTTGTTCAGCACGTGCTCGCAGTTGTCGAACACCAACAACCGGACCCTGCCTTCCAACGCGGCGGCCACCGACTCGCTCACGCTCTTCCCGGGCTGTTGGATGATGCCCAGTACCGAAGCCACCGCATCCGGTACAGCATCCGGATCGGTGACCGCTGCCAGCTCGAAAACCCAAACCCCGTCAGGGAACTCATCAGCCAGTTGCGCCGCGACTTCCAACGCGAGGCGGGTGTTGCCGACCCCGCCCACCCCGGTCAATGTCACCAGCCGGTGCGCCCGAACCGCCGCTTCCAGCTCGACGACCTCAGGCTCACGCCCGATGAAGCTCGTGGTCGCAGCCCGCAGGTTCCCCGGACTCGCATCCAGCGCCCGCAGGGCCGGGAACTCCGTGCGTAACCCCGTCGCTCGGACCTGGAACACCCCGACCGCGGTCGGCAGATCCCGCAACCGCCGCGGCCCCAAATCCACCAGATCGACTCCGCTGAGCAGACCCGCCGTCGACTCGGCCAACAGGATCTGACCGCCGTGCCCGGCGGCCATCACCCGCGCGGCCCGATTCAAAACCGCTCCGAAATAGTCGCCTTCACGCAGTTCGGCTTCGCCGGTCGCCAGCCCCATCCGAACCGGCAACTCCAGCCCCCGCTGCCCGGCAACAGCGGCATTGACTGCGGACCTTGGCGATGAAAACGCCGCACACACCCCGTCGCCGGTGTGCTTGAACATGAATCCGCCGTTTGCCTCGGTCGCGGAGCGCAGGACCTCGTCATGAGCGGCGAGCGCCAACCGCATGCCGTCCGCGTCTTTCTCCCACCGACGGGTCGAACCCTCAATATCGGTGAACAGAAACGTCACGACCCCCGAAGGCGGGCCCACCGCCAAAGGATGTCACACAGGGCCCTCCTCAATGTGGCCAATCGTGACCGACTTTCGAGGCCCTCATATGTCGTCTATTCCGAGACTGCGTTAAGTCCTGCTCGGGCCTGGTCGATTTGGTCGTAGGCGTAGGTCGCCATGGCGGCGGTGGTCATCGTCTCACCCTTGCGGGCGAGCGATTCGTAGGTCGCCTCGCCGAGGACATCGCGCAGGTGGGCGATCGCGGTGGTAATTTCAGGGACCGACGACGCAGAGAAAGGACTGAGCGCGAACCCGGCGATGGCGGCCGCCGGTTCGTAGCGTCCAAGCCGGTCGAAAAGAACGGCGAGGATGGCCAGCGGGACGCGTATCGTCGTGGCGTCGCCCGCATTGTGGAATCCGCGGATCGCCAGAGTGAGGTGATCGAACGCGGCCAGCGTGTCGCCGTGTTCGGCCTCAAGTCGTGCCAGACCGTTCGCCAGGACTGACGCGATGGTGCGGTTGCCGCTGTCTTGAGCGATCACCAGACCCCGGCGGTGGGCGTTAAGCGCCCCGACGCGATCCGCGTCACGGAAAGCGAGACCGTAGGCCCCGAGCGCCCACGCGAGAAACAACGGGTTGCCTGTTGTCTCCGCAGCCTCGATGAGGCCACCCGCGCAATCCATCGCCTCCCCACCACAACCGGCCACTGCAAGGGCGGCAACCAGCCATGCCCGGATGTGGACGTGGGTGTCGCGGCGGCGTGCGAGCTGGGCGCGGCACACCTCGGCCATCCGCTCGGGCTGCCCGATGACTAGGTATACAGATCCAAGCACGGCTTCGATGCCGTACGGCGGCGCCTCGCGGCTCCTGCCGACAACGATCTGCCCGGCGTCGCTGTAGCGGACCGCCGCCTCGATCCGTCCGGTCGAGTAGCACAGCGACGCAATCACGTACAGGAACGCCAGCCGCGGGTGGTCGACCGCGCGGGCGGACTCGATCAGCTCTTCGGCCCAGACGATCGGCTCAAGGGTTTGGACCGCAGTGCCGAGCCACCCCGCATAGCTGGCGATGGCGGCGGCGACATCAAGATCGCCCTGGTCGGCGGCCCACCGAAACGCGGTGCGCAGATTGGCCAGTTCGATCGTGAACCAGTCGTACGCGTCGCGTTGTCGGGGGCTGTCCCACAGGGCCAGGATGTCGGCTTCCCGTCCGGCGAAGTAGCGCGAGTGGGCGGCCCGAATCTCGGATGCTTCACCGCGGGCGACGAGTTGTTCCTCGGCGAACTGACGGATCGTCTCCAACATCGCAAAACGCGTCCGCCCCGCAGACCGGTCGGCGACCAGCAGCGACTTGCGCACCAGCGTATCCAGCAGATCCAGGGTGGCGAAGTCATCCTCGGAACCCATGACGGCGCAGGCGCTTTGGAGGTCGAATCCCCCGGCGAACACCGAACACCGCTCCAGCAGCGCCTTTTCCGCGTCATCGAGGTGGTCGTAGGACCACGCCACCGCATGGCGCAGGGTCTGGTGGCGTGCCAGGCCACGCCGGGAGCCGACCAGCAGCCGGAACCGCTGATCCAGACGATCACGCACCTCGCTGGCGGTCATCGACGCCATCCGCGAGGCCGCCAACTCGATGGCCAATGGGATGCCGTCGAGTCTGCGGCAGATTTCCACCACAGCGTCCGCCTCGCCGGGCTGGGCCAGCGAGAAGTCCGACACGACACTTTGGGCACGGTCGAGGAAAAGGTTCACGGCGGCGGATTCGGTTCCGAAGGTGACGTCCAGCGATGGGACACGCCACAACTGTTCGTCGCTGACCCCCACTCCTTCGCGGCTGGTCGCCAGAATCGTCACCGTCGCCGAGGCAGCCAGGATCGCCTCGACCAGATCCGCGACACTGTCGACCACGTGCTCGCAGTTGTCGAACACCAGCAGCCGCGACCGGCCCTCCAGCGCGGCGGCCACCGACTCGCTCACTGTCTTGCCCGGTTGCTGGGTGATGCCCAACACCGCCGCAACGGCGTCGGGTACCGCCGCCGGGTCGGTGACTGCGGCCAGCTCGAAAAACCACACCCCGTCGGGAAACTCATCGGCCCGCCGCGCCGCGACTTCCAGCGCCAGCCGGGTCTTGCCGACCCCGCCTACCCCGGTCAGCGTGACCAACCGATGCGCCTTCACCGCGGCCTGCAGCTCGGCGACCTCGGACTCGCGCCCGATGAAGCTCGTGGTCGCAGCCCGCAGGTTTCCCGGACTGGCATCCAGCGCCCGCAGGGCCGGGAACTCCGTGCGTAACCCCGCTGCTCGTACCTGGAACACCCCGATTGGGGTCGGCAGATCCCGCAACCGCCGCGGCCCCAGATCGATGAGATCAACCCCACTGACCAGACCCGCCGTCGACTCGGCCAACAGGATCTGACCGCCATGCCCGGCGGCCATCACCCGCGCGGCCCGATTCAAAACCGCTCCGAAATAGTCGCCTTCACGCAGTTCGGCTTCGCCGGTCGCCAGCCCTATCCGCACCGGCAACTCCAGCCCCCGCTGCCCGGCAACAGCGGCATCAACCGCCGACCTCGGCGACGCGAACGCCGCGCACACCCCGTCGCCGGTGTGCTTGAACAACCAGCCCCCGTGCGCCTCAATCGCCGAGCGCAACACCTCGTCATGAGCGGCCAGCGCCCCCCGCATGCCGTCCGCGTCTTTCTCCCACCGACGGGTCGAACCCTCAATATCGGTGAACAGAAACGTCACGACCCCCGAAGGCGGGCCCACCGCCAAAGGATGTCACACAGGGCCCTCCGCAATGTGGCCAATCGTGACCGACTTTCGCGACCCTCATATGTCGTCTATTTCGAGACGTCGGCTAGTGCCGCTAGGGCCCGGTCGATTTGGTCGTATGCGTACGTCGCCAGCTCGGCGGTGGTCATCGTCTCACCGTTACGGGCGAGCGATTCATAGGTCTGGTCGCGGAGGACGTCGCGCAGGTGGGTGATCGCGGTGGTGATTTCGGGGACCCCCGCCGCGGCGAGGGGACTGAGCGCGAAGCCGGCGATGGTGGCCGCCGGTTCGTAGCGGCCGAGCCGGTCGAAAAGAACGGCGAGGACGGCCAGCGGGACGCGGATCGCCGTGGTGTCGCCCCCATTGTGGAAGTTGCGGATCGCCAGCGTGAGGTGATCGAACGCGGCCACCAGGTCGCCGTGTTCGGCTTCGAGTAGGGCCAGAGCGTTCGCCAGGATTGACGCGATGGTGCGGTTGCCGCTGTCTTGAGCGATCACCAGACCCCGGCGCAGGGCGTCCAGTGCCCCGACGGGATCCGCGTCACGAAAAGCCGCACCGTAGGCCCAGAGCGCCCACGCGAGCACGGACGCGTTGCCTGTTGCCTCCGCAGCCTCGATGAGGCCATCCGCGGAATCCATCGCCTCCCCACCGGAACCGGCCACTGAAAGAGCGATTACCAGCCATGACCGGATGTGGACGTGGCTGTCGCGGCGGCGTGCGAGCAGAGCGCGGCACAACTCGGCCAACCGCTCGGGCTGCCCGATGGCTAGGTATGCAGCTCCAAGCATGCCTTCGGCGCCGTACGGCAGCGCATCGCGGCTGCTGCCGAGAACGATCTGGGCGGCGTCGCTGTAGCCGACAGCCGCCTCGATCCGTCCGGTCGTGTAGCACAGCGACGCAATCACGTACAGAGCTGCGAGCCGCGGGTGGTCGACCGCACCGGCGGGCTCGATCAGCTCTTCAGCCCAGGCCATCGGCTCAAAGGTTTGGACACACGCGCCGAGCCACCCCGCATAGCTGGCGATGGTGGCGGCGACATCCACATCGCCCTGGTCGGCGGCCCACCGAAACGCGGTGCGCAGATTGGCCAGCTCGACGGCGAACCAGTCGTAGGCCGCACGCTGGCGGGGGCTGTCCCACAGGGCCAGGATGTCGGCTTCCCGTCCGGCGAAGTACCGCGAGTGCGCGGCCCGAATCTCGGATGCTTCGCCGCGGGCGACGAGTTGTTCCTCGGCGAACTGGCGGATCGTCTCCAGCATCGAAAACCGGGTCCGCCCCGCCGACCGGTCGGCGACCAGCAGCGACTTGCGCACCAGCGCATCCAGCAGATCCAGAATGGCGTAGTCATCGGAGCCATCGGATCCGGCGACGGCGCAGGCGCTCTGGAGATCGAACCCACCGGCGAACACCGAACACCGCTCCAACAGCGCCTTTTCCGCGTCGTCGAGGAGGTCGTAAGACCACGCCACTGAATGGCGCAGGGTTTGGTGGCGTGCCAGGCCGCGCCGTGACCTCACCAGCAGCCGGAGTCGGTGATCGAGACGATCTCGCACTTCGTCGACGGTCATGGACGCCATCCGCGAGGCTGCCAGCTCGATCGCCAACGGGATTCCGTCCAGACGATGGCAGAGTTCCACCACCGCCGCAGTCTCGTCAGCGTTGTCCAGCGAGAAGCTCGAAGCCACACTGCGGGCGCGTTCGACAAACAGATTGACTGCGGCAGAGTCGATTCCCGCGTCGACGTCCAGCGACGGCACCCGCCACAGTTGCTCGTCGCCGACCTCCACTCCTTCGCGGCTGGTCGCGAGGATCTTCACGGTCGCCGAGTGCACGAGGATGGTGTCGATGAGATCGGCCGCGTTGTTCAGCACGTGCTCGCAGTTGTCGAACACCAACAACCGGACCCTGCCCTCCAACGCGGCGGCCACCGACTCGCTCACGCTCTTCCCGGGCTGTTGGATGATGCCCAGTACCGAAGCCACCGCATCCGGTACAGCATCCGGATCGGTGACCGCTGCCAGCTCGAAAACCCAAACCCCGTCAGGGAACTCATCAGCCAGTTGCGCCGCGACTTCCAACGCGAGGCGGGTCTTGCCGACGCCGCCTACCCCGGTCAGCGTGACCAATCGATGAGCCTTCACCGCGGCCTGCAGCTCGGCGACCTGCGACTCGCGCCCGATGAAGCTCGTGGTCGCAGCCCGCAGGTTTCCCGGACTCGCATCCAGCGCCCGCAGGGCCGGGAACTCCGTGCGTAACCCTGCTGCTTGGACCTGGAACACCTGAATCGGGATGGGCAGGTCCCGCAACCGTCGCGGCCCCAGATCCACCAAATCAATCCCGGTGAGCAGTACCGCCGTCGAGTCGGCCACCAGAATCTGACCGCCATGCCCGGCAGCCATCACCCGCGCAGCCCGGTTGAGCACCGTGCCGAAGTAATCCGCCCCGCGCAGCTCTGCTTCGCCGGTCGCCAGCCCCATCCGAACCGGCAACTCCAGCCCCCGCTGCCCGGCAACAGCGGCATCCACTGCTGACCTTGGCGATGAAAACGCCGCACACACCCCGTCGCCGGTGTGCTTGAACATGAATCCGCCGTGCGCCTCAATCGCCGAGCGCAACACTTCGTCATGAGCGGCCAGCGCCCCCCGCATGCCGTCCGCGTCTTTCTCCCACCGACGGGTCGAACCCTCAATATCGGTGAACAGAAACGTCACGACCCCCGAAGGCGGGCCCACCGCCAAAGGATGTCACAAAGGGCCCTCCGCAATGTGGCCAATCGTGACCGACTTTCGCGACCCTCATATGTCGTCTATTTCGAGACAGCGGAAGACTCAAGCAGTGCCGCGGTGACGCGGACACTCAACGGGGTCCCAGCTGTGACAGTCGCCGAATGCCGATGCATGGCGCTGAGCGCGGTAGGGACAGCGGGCCTGACCCGTCCTCGGAGGGTGGGGGGTAACCCCTTCGGCAACCGGCAGCCGCCTCGAACGGCACAGCGCCCGCTCGCTCTCCGGCAAAATCCCTGGGGCGGACCCGTGAACCCCAGCGGGCGGCGATAGCCATAACTTCCCTTCGCTTTTCACCAACGGCCGGCCAACGATCCGCCAACAGCGAGCAGGAACAATTTCATCTCGTAGAAACGGTTTAGGCAGTTGGCTCGTGCCACTGCGACTGTACGAAACCAGGAGGATCTCAAGTGATGACCCAGGCAGCCCACACACTTCGCTTTACCGCAAGACCCGATTCCGGGGACGAGCTCATCGCGGTGTTTGCGCGCGCGCTCCCGCACATTCTCGAAGACACCACGACGGTAAGCTGGTTTGTCGGCCGTTCCGAAGGCGATCCTGCGACGTTCGTGTTGGCGCATGCGTTCGTGAACGAGGCTGCACGCTCAGCCCACTTCGACAGCCCGGCTGCAAAATTGATCATGACCGAAGGGGCACCGTTCTTTACGTCTGAGCCGGAAATCGAGAACTTTTCTGTGATAGCCGGCAGCAAGGCCAAAGGCTGATTTTTGTAAGTCCGACAACGACTATGCGCCTCGGTCGTGCCTGCTCAAGGGGACGCCGCAACTGTCGCGAACCGTCGGCTGCAGCGAACGGAGAGGAAGCGTGCCCGCCCGGTGTGGTGGGAAGGCTGGTCCACACACCAGGTGGCTGAGGGCCGCCGCCGCGCCATAAGCCAGGGTGAATCCCCAATGGGATTGCAGCCGTTGGATACTGACGACACCTCCTCACCCTGATTGTCGAGTTGACAGGCGGGTGCAGATCGTCGTCGATGGACAAGGGCTGGTGGCCGATGCGTTCGTCGCGGCGAAACTGCTCGTGATGATCGGCAGAAGTGGAGTCTCCGGACATGCCGGGGCGGTTCAGCCGAAGCGGTTGGGGCTCGGTAGTTTTGGGCTGGGATTTGCGATAGGTATGGCGGGAGATGGTGTGCTGGAACGCCTTCCCGTAGCTCTTGTCGCGATAGCGGACTACGACGATCTGCTGGTCGACACCCCCAGCCACCGAGCGCGCCCTCCCCACTCGTGGGACAGTCGATCCTGCCGGCCACCAGCCGAGACCCGACGTGGACAACGTCAGCCTCTACAGTCACCATCCGTGCCACCACGCACTACAGCGCCGCGCCCGACCAGCCCGTCAAGACTCAGGCGGTGCCGCGCACCCATCAGTACGTCGTCACACTGACGGTGCACACCAACCCGATCAACCCCGCGATGACGCCGACCCCCAGATCGGCAACCTCACTGAAGAAACCACGCCATGATCGTCATCCACAGGACGATCAATAGTTGGGTTTCGGCGCGGCCATCGTGGCCTCCTGGGAGGTTGTCGGCGTAGAGCGGTCACGTCTCGCGATTACTCGTGGTCGCTGCGGGAAAACCGGCTGCCGTTGCCTCGATTTGCGCTGCGCCGTGGACCTGCCGCTTCAGCGGCCGGCCGGCTGCTAGTCCGGCTCCTCCTGGCTCAGCGCGAGCAGGTCGCCGTCGGCTACCTGCTCCGCGATCTGAGGATGGTTTGCAGCCATGTGACGACGGCCCTCCGCGAGCAACTCCCGCTCGGTGTCGCCGCGCACCATTGTGCCGCACTCGCAGACTATGACCCTCATTATCAGGCAGTATTGTCACACAATGAGCGAGGTGCCGGCGACACGCATTCAGCTGTGCGGACCGCTTGTAGTTCGCCTCGCAGGCCGCGACGTCACACGCTCGCTCCCGGGCGCGCAAGGGCGCGTCGCTCTCGCGTTTCTCACCACCAACCGCGATCGAGGCGCGACGCGGGCCGAACTCTCAGAGGCATTGTGGGGCGACACGCCGCCACCGGAGGCCGGGACTGCGTTGCGCGCGCTGGTCTCAAAGCTGCGCCGTGTGCTCGCATACGTCGGCGAAAACGCGCTGCCCCCCGGCGACCTACTCAAGATCCGCTTGCCGCCAGACGCTTGGGTCGACACGGAGGCCGCCGCCCGCGCCGTGCACGACGCACAGGCGGCCGTAGCCCAACAACAGGACGTAAGAGCCTGGGTCGCGTCCCACATCGCTCTGAACGTCAGCGCGCGGCCCTTCATGGCGGGCCACGACTCCAACTGGGTACTCGAACAGCGTGCAGCACTGGCCGGAATTCAGATGCATGCGCTCGAGGCGCTTGCAGCATGCTCGGTGCGCCTGGGTGGCCCCGAGCTGGATACGGCTGTGCGGGCATCTCGTCGGCTGGTCGCGACCGCGCCGTTTCACGAGACAGCGTATGCGTGGCTGATGCGTGCTCTCGCAGCCCAGGGCAACACGGCCGAGGCCTTGCTTACCTACGAGGGGCTTCGAGCGACTCTGCGCCACGAGCTAGGAACCATACCCAGCCACGAACTGCAATCGCTGCACGCGAGCCTACTCAAGCTGGCGGAATCAGACAGGTAGAAGTTGTGTGCGCGAACAGGTTACGCTTGCCGCGATGTACGACCGTGCCGGCCGTAATGGTCCGAACGAGATTGACCTTCGTCTCGAGCGTCGCATAACCCTCAGCGGCCGCCAGTGTCGTGTGGACAGCCGCGCCTGCTGCCGAGTCCAGCGACGTCATCGCGATACCGCATGCACGGATCCCATGGTGTACATACGAACACGGCACGCCCCGGAGACGCCTCTGCCAGATCGAAACTGAGTAGGTCTTGGATTGGCGCTGCGAGCACCCGCCCTTCGACGATCGCCTGCATCTGCTCAAGGCCCGTAGTGGAATAGTCCTGTGCCATAGCGAGGTCTACCCGGGAACCAGCAACCCGGTCGACTGACCCACTTCGATTAGATGACCATCCGGATCGCGCAGGTAGCAGCGGAGCTCCAGCCCGTGGTTGTCCATTGGCTCAGTGAGGAACTCGGCACCCCGCTCGCTCCACTGCCGATACACCGACCAGATGTCCGCGACGCGGATGTTCAAGAAGCTGCTGACTCGGTGTCGGTCCGTCGGCGTCAGAAGTGTGACCGCAGGCTTGTCCTCCGTCGGCCCTCCTCCGCGGTTGATGATGATCCATCCGTTGGCAAGCGCCACGGCCGACGGCTCACCCTCGCGCACAATCTCGCCGCCGAGTACACCGGCATAAAAGCCGACCGAGCGTGCCACGTCGTCGGAGACGACGAAATTTGTGAGGACGATGCCCTCCGTCGGTGCTGGAAAAGAGGCCGCAGCTGCCTGATAGCTCACGACGGCCACGCTAGCCCGCGCGCGTTGGCGCACCGTTGGCGGAGTTCGCGACGCCCCTCAACGAAGCCGGTGCCCACCGTTCAGGTGTCAAACCGCGGTTGTCGGTACGCAGATAAAGACCGACAGCGACAACGCTACGCCAACGCCGGAGCGTGATACTGACTGCCGATGGAACTCTTTACGATCGGGTTCACCCAGAGCACGGCAGAACGGTTCTTCACACGGATCGCAGATGCTGGCGTGAAGCGTGTGATGGATATCCGCCTGAACAACTCATCGCAGCTCGCCGGATTTGCCAAAGCCAAGGATCTACCCTACTTCTTGCGAAAACTCGCCGGGGCCAGCTATGTCCACGAGCCGCTGCTCGCGCCGACATCCGAAATACTCGCCCAAGCCAAGCGCGTAGGCGCCGACTGGACGCTCTTCGAACAGCGATTCCGCCGGCTCCTAAGAAGCCGAGAAATCGAGACGACTCTCGCAAGAGACGCCTTCAAACAGCCGACGGCGCTCCTGTGCAGCGAGGCGACCGCTGAACATTGCCATCGCCGCCTCGTCGCTGAATATCTCCAAGCCGAATGGGCCGATCTCCGAGTCACCCACCTATAAGCGCCGAGCTACGGATCCGCAATCGTCGCACGGTCACGCGAGGGCCCCTGCAGGTGATCCTGCTACGCCCGGAGAGCTGTGCGATGTCGTTCGCTAATGACGCTCACAGGCATGGGTAAGGTAACCGTTTGGCGTCCACGAATATCTCGAAGTTTCAAGACCGGCGGCACCTGGTAGATCGAGGAGTGGACCAAGGCTAATCGCGGCATCGGACGCGTCGGGCGGAGCCTCCGTTGTCACACTTGGCGGCACGCCGGCCCTGTGGGACGATAGGCCACGTCACGCTGTCCGGACCGCGGCGGCGTAGCGAGAGAGGGGAGCACCACGCCGTCACGTCGATCCGAGCTCTTGAGCATGGCGGACGACTACGCGCGGTACGCCCTCTCGCAGCGCGCCGCGTTCGAGGTGACCCACTCGGCCGTGATGGCCGCCGCGGAGCGGCTGGCGAGCGAGCCCGTGCTCTGCGTGGCGGACCTGGGCGCCGCCGACGGCGTGAACTCTCACGGCCTCATCCGCGATCTAATGGCCCAGCGCGCCGGCCAGTCGCTGATCTACGCGCTCGTTGATCTCCCGACGAACGCGTGGCGGGTCGCCGCCGCCCACCTGCGGGACGCCTTCGGCCCGGCGGAGGACCAGGGTGTGATGGTCGTGGTCCCTGCGCAGGCCGAGTCCGGCCCCGGGGTCGTCGACACGGGCACGGGCGCCCATTACGCCTCGCCCGAGGCCCACGGTGACGCCTGTCGGCGAGCGCTCGATCGCGACCCGCCTCCAGCCACGGTTGTCTCCATGGCCGGAATCCCTCTCCACCAGGCGCCCTCCTTTCCACGAGGCACAGTGCACCTCGCGGTGACCGGGACGGCCATGCACTGGGTCGCCGACGCCGCCGGCCTGGTCTCGAGCGGCTCGGTCTTCCCCGGCTACCCCGGCCACGTGGACGAGGACGAGCGACGCGCCTGGCGCGTCGCCGCGGAGCGGCAGTGGGAGCGAATGCTCGAGATACGCGCAGTAGAGCTTGCGCCGGGGGGGTGGTTTATCGCCGCCATCCCGGCCTCCCCCGCTCCATGCCCGGACAGGTTTGGGTCCTACGTCGAGATCGTCGGGGACATGAACCTGCTGCTCGCCGACTGGGGCCGCGCGGGGCGCATCGGCGGCGCCACCGTCGCCGCGGCCGTCGTTCCGGTCTGGCCGCGCACACTCGACGAGTTCCGGGCTCCCTTCGAGGCGGGCGGCGGGAGCTTTGCTGGCCTCGAGCTCGAGAGCACCGAGCTTTTCCGTCTCGACAACCCCTACCGGCACGACAATCCCGCGGTGTTCGCGCGGGACTACGTCCAGAGCGTGACCGCGTGGGGAGGGCCGCTCCTCCTTCGTGCCTTCGCGCGCGAGGGCGAGGCACGCGCTGCCGGTCTCCTCGCCGACTTCCTCGGAGAGCTCGAGGAGCGCATCGCGGAGGCCCCCGACCGCTATCGCTGGGACTACGTCCAGGCCCTAGTCATCTGCCGGAAAGCGAGCGACGCGGGGTGAGGCCCCGCCCGCGTATCCTCGACCAGTTGACCCGCACATCCTGGTGCGATGCTCTCTTGGGTGATCGGTCCGTTTCGTCGCGTAAAACGTGTTTCGAACTTCGACCAGCCCGCCCAGCAACTACGGCAGAGGCACCACGGGCACCACGCGCACGTCGGCGACGGGGGCACCGTCCTCGCGGCGTGACATCTCAACGGATCAGGATGTAGCTCATCCCCGGGAGCCGTTCGACGGTGCGTGTGTCGAATTGGTTGAAACCTGCGGTGTGGTACCCGTTGGCGGCGGTGGCCCCGGGGCCGTAGTTCATTTCGGTGATCGTCATGCGCTTGCCGTTGACGGCGTCGACCCAGGCGACATGCCCGACGCCCCCGACGAGCGAGCTGCTGAAGACGGCGATTGAGTGGGGCTGCGCGTCCCCCACTACTGTCCAGCCTGCCGCCTTGGCTTGATTAGCCCAGTCTTCGGCATTTCCCGTGAGCGCTTTGATGTAGTAGCCGGTGTGGTCGTGTATCAGTTCTTGGGCGCCCCAAGTGCAGTAGCCCTCGTAGCCGCCAAGTGGGTTGTGGTCCGTCGTGCGGGCTACCGTCGAGCTCGCTGCCCCATCCGCGCTGGCCGGTGCCGCAGGGATTGATGCTCCCAGCGACAGTGCGCTGGCCACGGCGACGGCGGCCACGATTCCCTTGGTCCTCATTTACCTCCCCTGCCTGGGGTTCCCTTGTCACGGCGGTATGTCCGAGCAGACAGACACCCGCAGCCGAGGCACCAGCCCATCAACCGTTACATTTCTGTTATCGCCGGGCGACCAGGATTCGTTTCACAATGTCCCCCTCTCGCAGTTCGGCTTCCCCGGTCGCCAGCCCCATCCGCACCGGCAACTCCAGCGCCCGCTGCGCGGCCACCGCCGCATCGACGGCAGACCGGGGTGACGCGAACGCGGCGCACACGCCGTCACCGGTGTGCTTGAACAGCCAGCCGCCGTGCGCCTCAATCGCGGAACGCAACACCTCGTCATGGGCGGCCAGCGCCACCCGCGTCTGCCTCCCACCGACGGGTCGAACCCTCAACATCGGTGAACAGAAACGTCACAACCCCAGGAGGCGGGCCCCCTGCGGACACCCGCAAAGGATGTCACACCAAGCCCACTACCACCTGGTAAACCGTGACTGACTTTCGAGACTCGTAACCGTGGGCCAGGCGTCCTACTGCGACGGAGTCATCAGTGTGTTGCTGGGCAGGGAACCGTCCAGCACTTTGCGCGCGGTCTCGGCCCCAGCGATGGGAAGGCCGTCGGGATCGAGCAGACCGAGTTGAACGAGCACGCTGGCTTGGTCCCAGTAGATGTGCTCATGCACGAGTTTGTCTCCCTGAAATTGCACAATGGCCACTGTCGCAATCTCCACTGCGCGTCCGGTGGGCTCAATGCCGGGCAGCATCCATTCCATCCGCGTGGTGTGCGTGAAGCGGACGATGAACTCGTCGACAAGGGAATTCGCCCCGACCGTGCGGCTGACGGGCAGGAGTTCGAAGTCGGGAGGGTTCAGTCCGATGAAATGGTGCGCGTAGAAATGTCGCAAGCTCTCGAAGCCGACGCCACCGGTCATGGTGGGGATGTGGTTGACATAGGGTTCCGCCACCATAGTGGACATGGTGGCGTCCACGTCCCGCGTTTCAAACTCGTAGCGACAGTGAGCCTCCCACAACGCGGCAAGATCGTAAGCGGCCATCGCCAGCACCTCTCTCGGGGAGTTACGGAATTCATTGCGACGTTAGGAAAGCGCGACCCTCGGCTTGGCAACCGGCAACGACAGCGGAGCTAATGGACGCTAGCAGCCCTAATCCGTGAATCCAGCTCACGAAAACATCGTAGGCCCGGGTTTGGGCGTGCACGTCGCCCCGAAGAACCGATACCGTCAGGGTTACTACAACCCGTCGTAGACGTACCGACCCCCGCCAACTAAGGTGGTTGGCCATGACCGCCTCATGCGACGACGAGGCCGTTACCGAACTCGCCTTGGCGGCGGCACGCGGAGATGCGCGAGCGCTCGAGGCGTTTATCAAAGCGACCCAGCAAGACGTGTGGCGGTTCGTCCGGTATCTGTCGGACGCGGGCAAGGCCGACGATCTGGCTCAGGAGACCTTCCTGCGGGCAATCGGAGCCATCGGACGGTTCTCCGGACGCTCGACCGCACGAACGTGGCTGCTGGCCATTGCGCGCCGTGTCGTCGCCGACGACATCCGTCACGCCCAGTCGCGACCCCGCACCGCCCCCGGAGCCGACCCCGACGACCTCGTCCGCGGCGACCGCCACGCCCGCGGATTCGAAGACCTCGTCGAAGTAAAGGCGATGATCGCCGGCCTCACCCCCGAACAGCGGGAAGCCCTATTGCTCACTCAGCTGCTGGGATTGCCCTACGCCGACGCCGCGGCGGTGTGCGGCTGCCCGGTGGGCACCATCCGGTCCCGGGTCGCGCGCGCCCGCGATGCGCTGCTGGCCGACGCCGAACGCGACGACCTGACCGGTTAGCCGGTGGCGATCGCCCGCGCGGCGTTTACGCCGGGCGCAGCGGGTCGACGCCTATAGACGAAGCCCGGCAACCCAATCGGCGGCCGCTTCGACGGTGCCGACGTGCGGCGCGCCCGCCGGGAGGGGCGGCCGCGCCACCATCACTACTGAAACATCCAGCGCGGCAGCAGCATCCAGCTTCGCTCGGGTCATGTCACCGCCACTGTTTTTGGTGACCAGAGCGTCAATGCGGTGCTCACGCAGCAGCGCCACTTCGTCGTCGTAGCGATACGGGGCACGGTTCAGCAGCAGCTGGTGGTGGCGCGGCAACGAGGCACCGTGCGGCTCGGTGACGGCGCGGATCAAAAACCACGCGTCGCTGTCGGCGAAGGCCGGCACGCCCGAGCGCCCGGTGGTCAGAAACACCCGCGAATAGCGTTGCTGGGCAACAATGTCCGCCGCTTTGTCATCCGACTCGACCACAATGGCGGTGCCGGGATCCCACGCCGGGCGGGCCAGCACCACATGGGGTATCCGCAATTCACCGCACACCTGCGCGGCGTGCGCCGTCATGGTTGTCGCGAACGGATGCGTGGCATCGACGACGGCGTCGATGGATTCTTCTTGCAGCCAGCGCCGTAGCCCGTCGACACCGCCGAACCCGCCGATGCGCACCGGGCCGACCGGCAGGGCGGGGTCTGGCACCCGGCCGGCCAACGAGCTGACGATGTCCACCCGCGGGTGCAGGGTTTTGGCGAGCGCCCGGGCCTCAGCGGTGCCGCCGAGTAGCAGCACCCGCATCAGTGCCGACTCCCCCGCGTTCGCCCGGTCGAATACAGGTAGCTGTCCGTGAATCCCTCGGCGGCCAGCGCATCACCGACGATGATGACGGCGGTCTTGCTGATGCCGGCGTCGCGCATTTGCCCGGCGATGTCGGCGAGCGTGCCGCGCAACACGCTCTGCTGTGGCCAGCTCGCGAAAGCCACTACTGCAGCGGGTGTTTCGGGTCGATAGCCGCCTGCCTGAAGCTGCGGGACGATGGCGTCGATCTGGGCGGCGGCCAGGTGTAGGACCAGGGTCGCCCCGGATTGCGCGAGTGCGGCCAGCTCCTCGCCGGGCGGCATCGGGGTCGACAGCGTCGCCACCCGGGTCAACGTGACCGTCTGCGCCACCCCGGGGACGGTCAGCTCGCGTTTGAGGGCGGCCGCTGCCGCCGCGAAAGCCGGTACGCCAGGCACGATTTCGTAGCCGACGCCCAGGACGTCGAGTCGACGACACTGCTCGGCCAGGGCACTGTAGAGCGACGGGTCACCGGAATGCAGCCGCGCCACGTCGTGACCGGCGGCGTCGGCATCGGCGAGCTCGGCGACGATCTGCTCTAGCGTAAGTGGGCCGGTGTCAATCACCTTCGCGTCAGGCGGGCACAGCGCCAGCAGGTCGTCGGGCATGATCGAACCGGGGTAGAGGCACACCTGGCATCGTTCAAGCAGGCGTTGGCCTCGGACGGTGATCAGGTCGACGGCACCGGGACCCGCCCCGATGAAATACACCGTCACCGTGTGACGGTCCACTGGGTGACCGGATACTGGGGGCGCCAACCGGTGAAGTCGCCCAACGGCTCGGCCTGATAGTGCTGGAAGCGCCGCAGCTGGCCGCCGAGTCTTGAATATGCCTGTGCCAGAATGGCTTCGGATTCCGCGGTGACCGCGTTGGCTACCAGGCGTCCATCGGCGGACAGGTTCTCCAAGCAGGCGTCGAGGAGACCGGGCTGGGTCAGGCCGCCGCCGATAAAGATGGCTGATGGCGTCTCGGCGCCGTCGAACTTGTCGGGCGCGTCGCCGCGCACGTCGATGGTGACGCCGAACGCCGCGGCGTTGACCCCGACGTTAAGGCGGCGCCGCTCGTCGCGTTCGAACGCCACCGCACTGCAACCCGGCCAGCTCAGGCACCACTCGACACCGATGCTGCCTGAACCCGCGCCGACGTCCCATAGCAGCTCCCCCGGCCGCGGTGCCAGCGCCGCCAAGGTCACGGCCCGAATCCCGTGTTTGGTGATCTGTCCATCGTGGGCGAACACGTCATCGGGCAACGGCGACACGCGCTCGTCGGGCAGGTAGCGGACGGCGACCAGGTTGAGATCGTCCACGTCCAGGGGCGCGTCGTGGGCCCAGGCCCGCGCGGTGCCGTCACGGCGACGTTCGCGTGGGCCGCCGAGCTGTTCGAGCACGCTGACCTCGGAATCGCCACGGCCGTACGCGTCGAGCATTACCGCCAGCGCCTTCGGAGTGGACCGGTTGCTCGACAACACGATCGCCTGGCCGCCGCGGCGCACCGCGGTGTGTGGCTGCGCGGTGACCAGACTGATGACCTCGGTGTCGTGGACGTTCCAGCCCATCCACGCGCATGCCAACGCCACTGATGACACGTGCGGCAGCACTCTGACCATGGCGGGCCCGAAGAGGCGGATCAGCGTGCCGCCGATGCCGTGCAGCAGCGGATCGCCGCTTGCCACCACGTGTATGTCCTCATCGGCGCCAGCGGGCAGTGACTGCAAGGCTGGCAGCATCGGTGACGGCCACTCGCGGCGCGCGGCGACCACGGTGTCGTCGAGCAAACCGAGTTGCCTGATTCCGCCGTAAATGACTGTCGCCCTGTGTAATTCGGCTCGCGATGTCTCCGAAAGCCCCGGCATCCCATCGGCGCCGATGCCGACAACGACGATCATCGCGGCATCCTGCGCCAGACGGACTGCGGCAGCAGCCGCATTACGGCAGACGCGGGCCCCAACGCCCACGGGATCCATACCGTGCGCCGGCCCTTCGCGAGCGCACGCGCGGTCGCGGCGGCCACCTGCGCGGGCGTGCTAGGCAGTGGCGCCGGCTTCATGCCCTGCGTCATGCGCCCGATGACGAACCCCGGGCGGGCGATCAGCACCCGCACCCCGGTGCCGTGCAGCGCGTCGGCCAAGCCGCCGGCGAAGCCGTCCAGGCCCGCCTTCGCCGAACCATAGACGTAGTTGGCGCGACGCACGCGTGCCCCGGCAATCGAGGAGAACACCACCAGCGATCCGCGGCCGGCCGTCCGCATCGCTGCGGCTAAATGAGTGAGCATGCTGACCTGTGCGACATAGTCGGTGTGCACGATAGCCGCCGCGTGCACGGCGTCGATCTCGGCGCGGGCCTGCGCGCCCAGGATCCCGAAGGCCAGCACCGCGGTGCCGATGGGGCCGTGGTCGGCGATGACCGAGGCGACGAAGGGGCCGTGCGAGGCGAGATCGTCGGCGTCGAACTCCCTGGTGTGTACCGCTGCGGCCCCGGCTTCTTTGAGCGCGGCCACCTGCTCGTCGAGCCGGTTGGCATTTCGTGCGGCCAGCACCACCGTCGCCCCCGGAGCCAGGAGACGCGCGAGTTCAACGCCGATCTCGCTGCGACCTCCCAAAATCAGAATCGGATCTGCGCCCGTGTCGCCCACGGCTGCGATTATCCCTGCGCTAGCGTGGGCGGTGATGACGAACACCACGACCAGGCTCACCGACGACGCTTTGGCGTTTCTTTCCGAACGTCATCTGGCCATGCTTACCACGCTTCGTCCCGACAACTCACCTCATGTGGTCGCGGTGGGTTTCACCTTCGACCCCAAGACCCATATCGCCCGGGTCATCACCACCGGCGGTTCCCAGAAGGCCATCAATGCAGACCGTGCCGGGGTGGCCGTGCTCAGCCAGGTTGACGGTGCGCGCTGGCTGTCGCTGGAAGGCCGGTCCAAGGTCAACAGCGACGCCGACGCCGTGCGCGACGCCGAGCTGCGCTACGCCCAGCGCTACCGCAACCCGCGGCCCAATCCGCGACGGGTGGTCATCGAGGTCCATGTGGAGCGGGTGCTTGGGTCGTCGGATCTACTCGACCGGGGCGAGTAACTTTCGCTGCGGCTACTTTGTGATGTCGCGCCAAATCCCCTTCGTCCCATGGCGCCTTGCCGGCATAATGACAAATCCAACGCCATTTTTCGTAACTCCTAAGCAATTCGTCGGTGTTCGGGTCTCCGATATGCATATCTACGCCAGCTATACCTTCCACGTTCATGGTGAACCCTTCCCGGACACAACAAAATTCCTGAGCCCTCGAACGGCTTATGTCGTTGCACCGAGACCGTCAATCAAGATAGCGTCAAGTTCGTCGTATGACAGAGTGAGTACTCGGCTAGTCGGCTCATCTGCGGTAGCGAGGTGTGCATAACGTGCAGGTTGCGCCTTAACGGAGTACTTATACACAAGCCGTTGTACCGTGTCGCGCGAAACATCATTGTAGTCTGCAATGAACTGAACTATCTCGTCGTCCGCGGCGCCCTTTTCTAGAGCACTGTCTACGCCAAATGTTCGCCACTGACGATATAGTGGCTCGAGCTTATATTCCAGCCGCAGCATGTCACCTATAAATGCGATCACATACTTTCCTGCGTCCTCCAGATGCGAGAATACTGCCTCGACAGCTGCACGTGGAGTGTTTCTTCGCTCGGTAGTCACACTCAGGACTAAGTATCCGACATTCGACGATTCGATAATCCGCGCCGTCCAGTCGGGATGCGGGTATCCATCGCGAAACCACAGGCGCCCGTCAGACAGTTCAGGGGCATCCCGCGATGGTTCCTTGCCGGTTACGGAAACCCAGCGACGTCGCCACGTCTCGTAACGGTCGGCCACCTCTAGCAGGCCCGTATCGTCCGAACTGCTTTCTCCATGAACGCCAGCGTCCATATGGACCTCCTATCGTGTCAGGCCGGTGATGATGCCGGCGAGATCCAACATTTCGACGGAGATGGTTTTTTCCGCGAGTTCATTGATAACCACCCATTGCTCTGCGCCGCCAGGCTGTCCAAACGCGGCCTTCGCAGGACCGTGCAGCACCGTCCACCCGTGTGGGACAGGCTGCCCGCTTCCAGACATCGTGTGATATTGAGATGCCAAACCCGGTGGAGTCGCTCGATCTGTTAAGGGTGCTCCCTCTGCGGACATAAATGCTCCTCCGTTTGGCCCGATGCGGTCGAGGTGGACATTTGTAGGAATATGGTTGCTCGCTTCCGGAGTACCTGCGAAACCATTATTGGGCGCCTGAGTCTCCCAGTCCCACTTTAAGTTGCCGTGATCACCACAGATGGTGAAGTCATGTTCAAATTCCGCGGGCGTCCTGCCTGCCAATGGGTCGTAATCCTTCAGAATGTGTGCGGGTACTCCGCCCTCGGCCAGACGCTCGACCTCAGCCCCAGGATGCGCAACGACTTGGAGCGCCTGGTCAGGCGAGAATGGGAAATCACGGCCCGCCACCGGCTCGTCCGCATGGTGTGCTGGATTGTGGGGACCACCAACGGGATGCCCTCCGTCATCGCCACCCGGCTTTTGTGGCCGCCCGCCCGGGGCGCCGCCATCGTCAGATGGTGGCCCTTGTGCGCGACCACCTGGCGGATGGCCGTCGCCAGCCCCGTGCGGGCCACCGCCATGGCCATGCGGTCGGTGTGGCTTACCACCGTGACCATGTTCATGAGGGCCACCCTCGTGCGGTGCTGGTAATTCTGCGGGGCGACCGCTCGAGGGCGTGGAACTTGGAGACGACGAGTGCGGCGAAGAAGACGCTGGGTATGAGGACGGCTCCGGCGAGTGCGCGGCGGCGGGCGCCGGTTGAGCGGGAGAGCCACTAGGTGATGCCGGCACCCGAGCCGGCGCGGGTTCGGCCAGCTGCGGATTGGTCGACGGCAGGCGCTCAGCCGGTGTTACGGGCGCCCACGTCGGCTCACGCGGAGCGCCCGCCGGTACTGCTACCGGATCGTGCGGACGACCTGCGGGCACCGACGCCGGTTCGCGCGGGCCACCCTCGGGCGCCGATGCCGGTTCATGCGGACGACCCGCAGGCGCTGACGGCGGGTCGTGCGGGCCGCCCGCCGGCGCGGCAGTGGGAGCCGACGCCGGGTCATGCGGACCACCTGCAGGCGGCAACGGCGGTTCGTGCGGGCCCGCCCGCCGGCGCGGCAGCGGGCCACCTCATGCCGGGCCACCTGCGGCGGACCACCCGCCGGCGGCGACACCGGATCATGCGGACCGCCCGCCGGACCACCCGCGGGCGCTGACGGCGGCTCATGCGGACCCGGCGGCACGGTTTCCACCGGGTGCGGCGCGGCTTCCACCGGCGGCCCCGGCAACCTGTCCGTCGGCAACGTCACGGGGCTGCCGCTGACCGGATCGATCTTGGGCAGATCGCCGCCGAGGCCTTGCAGGTCCTTGGTCAGACCACCGCCCACTTTGCCGATCTCACCCAATCCGTTACCGGCGCCCGCGAGCTCACCGAGCTCGCCGAGCTCACCGGCCGCTTCCCCGCCACGTCCCACAGTGCCGGCAGCAGTCGCGGCCTCGGCGCCCTCTTCGGCGGCTCGCGCAGCCGCCGAAGCACCTTTCGCGCCCGCACCGGCCTCCCCAACTCCAGGAAGAAAAAACGTCGCTACGTCGAAGACGTTTTCCCCGAGCCCCAGCCCCGGCCGATCGGAACGCCAATCATCAAGGTGCAGAAGCGATTTGAACATCTGCTTGTCGGCTTCGACGGCCTCCTGTGGATTAAGAATGTGATTGAGCAAACTCGTCTTGGTCATGCCCATCCAGGTGTCCGCCGCCCCCTTGGGATCAACGAGGAACCACCGCGGGTCGAGGGCGACGATGCCTTGCACCATCCCGACACCGCCCTTGAAGAAGCCCTCGCTCACGTTGACAAACGTGTCGAAATCATTCGCGACCACATTGCCGACCTGATCACCCAAAAAATGGGTGAACTCCCCGCGCATGAACTTTTCCATCTCGACAACCGCGTGGTCGATACCCTGCATCCCCAGGGTCATTGACTGCTCGAATGCCCGGCCTTCCCGGCCCAAGTTGTGCAAAACGGCGTTGATGTCGTTGGCGATCTTTTTGATCTCGTCGATCGCGTCGCCCTCGAAAATCAGCACCACATCATGCGCGATGTCGGCCAGTGACCCCAGCCGGTGCAACAGATCCCGGATCGCGTTCTGGGCATGACTCACCTCGTCGGCGAAATCATCGAGGGTGGCGGCCAGTTTCCCGCATTGCGCGCCAATACTATTGACGTTTTCGCCGATCTTCGACAAGACGCTTTTCACCTGATCGCCTTCGGCGATCTGCTGCGCGCCAATCAGCGACTTCGACCCGTCGAGCGCACCCTGCATTCCGCTTAGCGCCGCGCCGAAACTGCGCCATCGAGCGGCGGCCGCGTGCAGCCCGGCCACGTCGCCGTCGGGCCACACATCGTCGACGAATGACTCCACCGCTGCCCATAGCAGTGGCGGGGGTTCCCCCGCACCCCAGGTCCCCGGGGGTCGGGGTGGCGCAATGTCGGCCGGCTCGCTGGGCGGCGACAACACGCCGGCGCCGCCGCCCAGCGTCGACGCCGCCTCCGCCTTCGAATAGTTCGACGCCCCAATCTGTATTTTGGCCCCGCTATGCCGGCACGCGTTGATCGCGGCCGCGGCCGCGGCCAACAGCGACTCGGCCGCGGACTGATACGCCAGCCCGAAAACCGTGCCGGCCGCATCCAGCCCGGTGTGAACCGAAAAACCGGCCGTCAACACCGTCAGGTTTGCCGCCACCCCATCCCCAGCGGCGACCACGGCGCTGCCCGCAGCAAACAGCGCCTCAGGGTCAACCGCCAACGGAACCACGGGCAGAATTCTGGCCGAGGACGGCGACCAGCGCTATTCACCCAAGGATCGCTCCGCCAAGCTAGCCACTGCCGGCGAGCGCCACAACTCATTCATCAACAGCCTTGCGGGCCAACCGCCCGTTGGGGGTAAAAGCCCTCGTACGACGAGGTTCAGTCCTTCGCGACAAGCGTGATGCGATGCCGGCCGGGCGACACCGCAACGGTCGGCCCGGCCGACTGATCGTCGAGCTGCACCTCAACCCCGTCGGGCAACCCGCCCAGCGCAATCTGCGCGGCGGTATCGGTGGCAACGGTGATCGTCGATGACGGCACCGACGTCAGCCCGGCACGCTCGACGTCGACCTTCAGGCTGGCGACCCCGGCGAGGCGCAGCGTCAGGTACGGCAACGGCCCGACGGACGGCCCCACCCGCCAGTCCAGCTCGCTGTACAACCCGGGCGTCGGGTCGAAGTGCGGCACAAAACCGCGATGATGCCGAACGGTGTGGGTGGGATCCGGCCGGGCATAGGAACGCGCGTCGACTTCCGCGATCGCCCCGCGCCGCGCCGTCACCTCGGGATCGGCGGTCAGCTCGGACAACCACCACACCTGATGCGGCCCGATGCCCAGGTCGGCCCGCACCAGTTGCGGATACCACGCAAACGTGATGTGCCCCGGATCCGCTTGGCGCAGGCCGGTTCCCATGTGTTCGATCGGATCCTCGAACTTGTCCTGCAGCAGCCAGGCGATGTGGTCCTCGACCGGGTAAACCGTGAACCGGTAGCGGTAACCCAGCCGGTCGAGTTCAAGCACCTGCTCGGCGACCGAGGCGAACGGCACCAGCTCGTCGATCAACCCGTGCGCGATGACATACGGAAGCCAGCGGGCGTTCGCCAGCAACTTCCAGGTGTCGCCCTCGCGGGCACAGGGCGAGTCCGGGTCGAGGTCGGCCGGAAGGTCGACGTCGGGAAGCAGCCGCACGCCGCATGCCGGCGGACCCGCCAGCGCGACGGCCTGCGCGAACACCGCCGGATACGTCAGTCCCAGCTTGTAGGCCGCATAGCCGCCCATCGAATAGCCCGATATCACCGTGCGGTTGGGGTCGGTGCCGAGCTGCTCGGCCACGCGCGCCCACACTTCCCAGACGTCGAGTTCCCCGGTGTCGAAATACCAGGTCGACGGGCCTCGGGCCAGCGGCGTGACCACCACCGAATCCCGGACCTCACACACTTCGTGCAGCAGTCGCGGGTCGATCGCGGCGAACTGGCTCTGCCCCAGCGCAAGCGAATGCAGCAACAGGGTCAACGGCAGCGCACGACCAGGTGCATAGCTGGACGGCAGGCACACCGAATACGGCTGGACGCGCCCCAGAAACTGCGGCTTGGTGCTCAGCACATCGTCAGCCGCGAGGCCCTGTCCCAGCTCGACCGAGGACACGTACCACCGCGTCGACGCGCCGGTGATAACCGGTTCGGGAGCGGTTTCGCGGGCCGCGAGCTCGTCCCACTCGAGCTCTACCGCGAACTCCGACACGTCGCCGCTGGTCAGCGCAGCGGCCTGAGCCTCATCGGACCAGAAGTTGAGGTGCTGTGGTTCCTGCTCGTTGGTCCGGAACGCGACGTTGTACACGTTGGGTTGGCCGGGCAGCGCGCCACGCTCGCCGGGCACGTCGGCGAACCCATCCCCCGCCTCGTTGGCCAGCCCCGCGGCCAGCCGGACCGTCCAGCTGCCGGCGGGTTCCACCAGCGACCGCGGAACCTGCGCCACAAACGACCGCGCCCCCAGGTCGACGCTATGCTCGACCGGCGTCGTGACCTGCGTCGTCAGGTCGATCAGCGCAGCGCTGCTCCCCGACACCAGCAGGGCCATGTCAATGCCCTCCGAGCGCACCCCGGCCCCGGCCGGCCACACGTCCGAACCAGCCCAGTGACGGCCGGTGTCAAAGGTGAACAGCGCCACGGGCACCGTGGCGTCCATCAGCGTGTTCCAGTCGATGCGCCACCAGGTGTGGGTCTCGGTGAGCCCGATGGCGACACGGAAGATGTCGGCGCCGTTGCGGGCCGCTGGCCCGTCGGGATAGACGTAGGTGCCGCGCGGCGGCGCCTGAATCTTCAAATCCCCGACCGGAACGCCCGTCGCGCCATGGTCGTCGTAGAGGAAGTCGGTCCAGAACAGCGCACCGCCGGCCACCCGGCCCGCGCCGCAGGTGCGGGGAAACTCTTCACCGAAAGGCCACCCCGACGGCACGGGAAGCTGCGGCTCCGGCCGCCGCGCCGCCGGCGGCACGCCCTCTGGCATCCCGTCGACCACCACGAGCTCGGCGGGCGGGGCTGGTGCGGGCGCGATGGGATGCACCACTACGTCGGCGATATGACGTGCGACTCGAATGGGAAACCGGGTGAGATCCAGGATCGACATCACGCCAAGCTACGCGGCGAGGGTGTCATTGCCATTAAGCCGCGGGCAACACCACAACCAGCTCGTGCGGCCGGTTGTTAACCGAGAGGGCACCCTCGTCGGTCATGACGACGATGTCCTCGACACGGGCACCCCATCGGCCTGGGAAGTAGATGCCTGGCTCGATGGAAAATGCCATGCCCGCAACCAAAGTCAGGTCATTGCCGGCGATAATGTAGGGCTCTTCGTGAACCGATAGCCCGATGCCGTGACCGGTGCGGTGCAGGAAATACTCGCCGAGTCCGGCCTCGGCCAGCACGTCGCGGGCGGCGGCGTCGACCTGCTCGGCGGTCACCCCCGGACGGACCGCATCAAAGGCGGCGCGTTGGGCTCGTTGCAGTGTCGAATACTGTTGGGCCACTTCTGGTTTAGGCTCTCCCATGCTGTAGGTGCGGGTCGAGTCGGAGTGGTAGCCGGGCGCATACGTGCCCCCGATGTCGACGACGACGATGTCACCGACCTGCAATTCGCGATCCGAATACCGGTGATGCGGGTCCGCCCCGTGCGGACCGGACCCGACGATGATAAACGCCACCTCCGAATGTCCTTCGGCCACAATGGCTTCGGCGATATCTGCGGCGACTTCGGCCTCGGTGCGGCCCGGAACGAGAAACTCGGGCACGCGGGCATGCACGCGGTCGATGGCCGCACCGGCCTTGCGCAGCGCGTCGATCTCGCACTCCTCCTTGACCATCCGCAGCCCGCGCAGCACGCCACTGGCCAGGGCCGGCACAGCGCCGAGCGCACCCGCCAGCGGCAGCAGGTGCAGCGCCGGCATGGAATCGGTGACGGCGGTCGCGACGGGGCCGCCGCCTAAAGCGGCGCTCACCAATTGGTACGGATCGTCGCCGTCGACCCAATCCCGCACCACCAGGCCCAGTTCCGCAATGGCCGACGCCTTGAGCGAGGCCAGCTCCATGCGTGGCACCACAATGGTCGGGTCACCGGAAGCCGGCAACACCAGCGCGGTGAGCCGCTCGAACGTCTGGGCTCGCGAGCCGACGAGGTATTGCAGGTCGTAGCCCGGGGTGATCACCAGGCCGGCCAGGCCGGCGTCGGTGGTCGCGACGGCCGCCGCAGCCAGCCGGCGGGCGTACACGCCCGTGTCGAATCGGTGAGAGTCCATGGCCGCCAGGCTAACGTGGCCGGCCGATGAACGTTGGGAGGCGGTTTGCCGACACGGTCGACAACCCGGCCCGCCTTGAGCGGCATGAGACCATAGCCGGCATGCCCCGAGGCTCAACGAGTGGCGACCCGCGAACGCCACTGTTGCTGCTCGACGGCGCCAGCATGTGGTTCCGGTCGTACTTCGGGGTGCCGTCGTCAATCACCGCTCCCGACGGCCGGCCCGTCAACGCCGTGCGCGGATTCATCGACTCCATGGCCGTAGTAATCACCCAGCAGCGACCGAGCCGGCTGGTGGTCTGCCTCGACCTGGATTGGCGGCCGCAGTTCCGGGTGGACCTCATCCCGTCGTACAAAGCGCATCGGGTGGCTGAGGAGGTCAGCGGGCCCGCCGACGAGCCTGACATCGAGGAAGTGCCCGATGACCTGACGCCGCAGGTCGACATGATCGCCGACCTGCTGGACGCCTTCGGGATCCCGATGGCGGGCGCCCCGGGGTTCGAGGCCGACGACGTGCTGGGCACGCTGGCCGCGCGGGAACGCCGCGACCCGGTCGTCGTGGTCAGCGGAGACCGCGACCTGTTACAGGTGGTAGCCGACGATCCCGTCCCCGTTCGGGTGCTCTACCTGGGCCGCGGACTGGCCAAAGCCACCTTGTTCGGGCCCGCCGAGGTGGTCGACCACTACGGGATGCCGGTGGATCGGGCGGGGCCCGCCTACGCCGAATTCGCACTGTTGCGCGGCGATCCGTCCGACGGCCTGCCGGGTGTGCCCGGCGTCGGGGAGAAGACCGCAGCCACCCTGCTTGCTCAGCACGGTTCGCTGGAACAGATCCTGGCGGCCGCGCACGACCCGGCATCGAAGATGGCCAAGGGTCTACGGACGAAACTGCTCGCCGCGACCGACTACATCGAGGCCGCCGGCCGGGTGGTGCGGGTGGCCACCGACGCGCCCGTCGCGCTGTCGACGCCCACCGACGCGCTGCCGCTGGTGGCCGCCGACCCGGAACGCACGGCCGAGCTGGCGACCGAACTGGGCGTCGGGTCCTCGATTGCCCGCCTGCAGAAGGCACTCGACGCGCTGCCCTCCTGACTACTGCGGCCGGCCGACCTCGTAGGTGCCCTTGCTGTCCTCGAAGGTCACCGTCACGTGCTTCTGGGCCCCGTCGATGCTGACGCTGCAATCAAAAGTGCCACCCTTTTTGACGGTGGGGTCGCTGCCGTTGTTGCACTTCACGTCTTTGACGTTCTTGGCGCCATAGCCGTTGGTCTCGTCGGAGAGGATTTGCTGCACACCGGCCTGAGCCTTGCTGACGTCCAGTTTGGTGGTGACGAAGAATCCGGGCTGCCAGAAGCCGAGCACCCCCACGACCGCGATGAGCAGAACGGCGATCACACCGGCCACGCCGCCGATCAGGGCGACCGAACGCTTCTGCGGCTGTTGTGCGTACGGCGGGTATTGCTGCGGGTACTGGGCCGCCTCACCGTATTGCTGCGGGTACTGCCCCGGCTGCTGGCCGTACTGACCGTGCTGACCCGGCTGGCCGTACTGCGCCGGCTGACCATACTGGCCGGGCTGACCGTACGGCCCCGGCTGGCCGTATTGGCCGGGCTGACCGTATTGCGTGGGCTGCTGCGCGCCGTACTGCTCGGGTTGCCCGTAGCCGGGCTGCTGGGGGTACTGCTGCGGGTAGGCCTGCTCAGCCGTCTGTTGGTACTGGGGGTATTCGGGCGGCGTGTATGCCGGGGCGTGCCAGGTCGCCTCCTGGGTTGGCTGCTGCTGCCAGGGCGATCCCACCTGGGTCGGTTCCGAGGACTGATCGCCACTTTGGCCGGGCGGTCTCCACTCGTGCCCCGGCTCCGATCCCTGCGGTCCGCTCATCGTTTCTCCTCAGTCCGTTGTGTCTTGGCGCGAACTGGCCATCACTTACGACGTTGACTCAATCCTGGATCAACCGTAGCTCCGGCTTAGCCTACCCGGCGTCAACTGCGACGACGCCGCGCCGAACGTCGTTGATCGCGCGCTTGGCGGTGGCCCGCAGCTCAGCGTCGGGGGCGGCGTTGCGAACCTGGTCCAACAGGTCGAGGACCTGCCGGCACCAACGCACGAAATCCCCCGCCAACAATGGCGAACCCGTGCCCGCCACGTCGGCTGCGGCCAGCGCCGCGGCCAGGTCCTCGGTCCGGGCCCAGTGGTAGATGACGTTGACGAAGCCGTCGTCGGGTTCACGACTCTGACCGATCCGGTGCGTCTGCTCGTCGGCGCGCAGTGCGGTGGACAGCCTGGCGGTCTGCAGCAGCGCCTGCCGTAATCGCGGTGTGGGAGCCTCGGCGGCGTATGCGCTGCTGGGTCCGTCACCGCCGCGAGCCTCGTAGAGCACCGCCGAGACCACCGCCGCCAGCTCGGCCGGTTTCATATCCGCCCATGCGCCGGTGCGCAGGCATTCGGCCACCAGGAGGTCGCTCTCGCTGTAGATGCGGGCCAGCAACCGGCCGTCGTCGGTGACGTGCGGATCGTTGGCCAAGCCCTCGATGAAGCCGCGCTCGGTGAGCAGGCCGACGATCCGGTCGAACGTCCGGGCCAACGAGTTGGTGGCGGCGGCCACCTTCTTCTCCAGCTGCGCATTGTCCCGTTGGATGCGCAGGTAACGCTCGGCCTGCCGGATCTGGGGCTCGACGGCGGCGGAATTGTGTGCGGGATGACGACGTAACTCGTCGCGCAACGACGCCAGCTCCGGATCGTGAAACTCGCCATCCCGGTCGGCGCCGCCGCGGCGCCGGGCCGGAAGGGTCAGGCCGGCCGCGGCCGAGCGCAGCGCCGAAGCCAGATCGCGCCGGACCCGGGGCTGACGGTGTTCGACGCGCTTGGGCAAGGACATCGAACCCAGGGGCGCCGTTGCGCCCGAATAGTCCGCCGACGAAATTCGTCCCGCCCACCGGTTTTCGGTCAGCACCAAGGGGCGAGGATCCTCGCCATCGGGGGCCGACTCGAGCACCACCGCCAGTCCGCCGCGCCGGCCGTGGGTGATGGTGATGATGTCGCCTCGACGCAGCGCGGCCAGCGCGTCGCTGGCCGCTTGCCGGCGTTGCAGCCGGGACGCGCGCGACTGCGCGCGCTCCAACTCCGAAATCCGCGCCCGCAGCCGGGTGTATTCGAGGATCGGCGCCTCCGGCCCGCGCAGCTCGGCCGCGATCTCGTCGAGCAGCTTTTTGCCCCGCTCGATACCGCGGACCAGGCCGACCACGGATCGATCGGCCTGATACTGCGCGAACGACTGCTCCAGCAGCTCGTGCGCCTGCTCGGGGCCCATCCGATGCACCAGATTGATCGTCATGTTGTACGACGGGGCGAACGAACTGCGCAGCGGGTAGGTGCGGGTGGACGCGAGGCCGGCCACCGCGGACGGTTCGGTGGTCTCTTCGCCGGGTTGCCAGAGCACCACCGCGTGACCCTCGACGTCGATGCCGCGCCGGCCTGCGCGCCCGGTCAGCTGCGTGTACTCCCCCGGCGTCAGGGGCACATGCTGCTCGCCGTTGAACTTCACCAGCCGCTCAAGCACCACGGTGCGGGCGGGCATGTTGATCCCGAGCGCCAAGGTTTCGGTGGCGAACACCGCCTTGACCAGGCCCGCGGTGAACAGCTCCTCGACCGTATGCCGGAACGCCGGCAACATCCCGGCGTGGTGTGCCGCCAGGCCGCGCAGCAACCCCTCGCGCCACTCGTAGTAGCCGAGCACCTCCAGGTCGGAGTCCGCGAGATCGCCGCAGCGGTGTTCGATCACCTCGGCGATCTGGGTGCGCTCCTCTTCGGTGGTCAGCCGCAGCGGCGAACGCAGGCATTGGTGGACCGCGGCGTCGCAACCGGCCCGGGAGAACACGAAGGTGATCACCGGCAATAGCCCTTCGGAGTCCAGCGTCGCGATCACGTCGGGCCGTGGGGGCGGACGGTAGAAACGCGGCCGGCCCTGCCGTCCGGAACCCCCTCTTCCCGCCTGCCGGCGGGGCTGCCAGTCCGAGAGCCGATCGGCCTCGCGGCGATGTGCGATGTGACGCAGCAGGCCTGGGTTGACGCGCGGCTCGTGGTTGTTGCCCGGCTGATCCTGCGCGTAGTCGAACAGGTCGAACAGTCGCTTGCCCACCAAGACGTGTTGCCACAGCGGAACCGGCCGGTGCTCGTCCACCACCACCGTCGTGTCGCCCCGCACCGTCTGGATCCAGCCGCCGAATTCCTCGGCGTTGCTCACCGTCGCCGACAGGCTGACCACCCGCACCTCGTCGGGCAGATGCAGGATGACCTCCTCCCACACCGGGCCCCGCATCCGGTCGGCCAGGAAATGCACCTCGTCCATTACCACATGGGAAAGCCCTTGCAGCGCAGGCGAATCCGCGTACAGCATGTTGCGCAGCACCTCGGTTGTCATCACCACCACGGGTGCATCGGCGTTCACCGACATGTCGCCGGTGAGCAGCCCGATTCGGTCGCGCCCGTAGCGCGCCGTCAGGTCGGTGTGCTTCTGGTTGCTCAGCGCCTTGAGCGGCGTGGTGTAAAAGCACTTGCCGCCGGCCGCCAGCGCCAGGTGCACGGCGAATTCGCCGACCACGGTTTTGCCGGCACCGGTCGGCGCGCAGACCAGCACGCCGTGGCCTTTTTCCAGCGCCGCACAGGCCCGCTGCTGAAAGTCGTCGAGCGGAAAGGGCAGTTTCGCGGCGAACCGGGCCAGCTCGGCCAGCTCGGTCACGCCGCCGCCGCGCGGCACCTTGAAGGAGCAGGCCTAGGTGACATCGTCATGCTGCCCCGCGGTATACGACGGCTCCGGTACCGGCTCGGGCACCGGCGAAGCCGGCTCGATGACCGACGCTTGGTCGTCGGGGATCTGAGTCTGGGCTTCGCGCTTGGCTTTCCGCCGATCGTGCAGCCGAGCGATCTGAATGGCGAACTCGAGCAGCACCGACAGCGCCACCCCGAGCGCCGTCATCGAAAAAGGATCGGATCCGGGCGTGAAAACCGCGGCGAACACGAACATCCCAAAGATCAGGCCGCGCCGCCACGCCTTGAGTCGCTGATAGGTCAGCAACCCCGTCATGTTGAGCATGACGATCAGCAACGGGAATTCGAAGCTGACCCCGAAAACGACCAGCAGATTGATCAGGAAGCCGAAATATCGGTCGCCGGACAGCGCCGTCACCTGGACGTCGCTGCCGACGGTCAACAAGAAGCCCAACGCCTTGGACAGGACGAAGTAGGCCAGCACGGCGCCACCGACGAACAACACCGCGGCGGGGATCACGAACGCGACCGCAAAGCGGCGCTCCTTCTTGTAAAGCCCGGGCGTGATGAATGCCCAAAGCTGGTAGAACCATACCGGGCAGGCCAGCACGATGCCGGCCGTCATCCCGACCTTGAGCCTCAACATGAATTGGTCGAACGGCGCGGTGGCCAGCAGCCGGCACTGTCCGTCGGCGCTGATGTCCGCCCGGGCCGACTGCGGCAGCGAACAGTAGGGATGGCGCAGCCACTCCCCCAGGCTCGGCAGCCCGAACATCGGATGCGAGTACCAGACGAACCCGAAAATCGTGGTGATCAGGATCGCACCGATGGCGATCAGCAGCCGGGTCCGCAGCTCGGTGAGGTGGTCGACCAGCGACATGGTCGCATCGGGATTGGTGCGGCTGCGCCGCTGGCGAGGATTGAGCCGCTTAAGCAGGGCGGCGGTGCGCGCTGAAACCTTGGAACCGTTCACGACGCTCGGTCACCGGTGCTCGGGCACCGCGACAATGATGTCCAGCTACGCCGGGCGTGCTTCGGTGTGGCCCTGCTCGGTGGCCGAGGCAGGGTCGACTCGCTGCGACGGTACGGGCGAGGGGTTGGCCGAAGGGGTCGCGGCGTTTGTTTCCAAAGCCGACGCTTCCGCTTTGTTCTCGGTCTGCATTTCACGCAGCTCAGACTTGAAGATGCGCATCGACTTACCCAACGAGCGCGCCGCATCGGGGAGCTTCTTGGCACCGAATAACAAGACCACAACGACAGCGAGGATCGCCCAGTGCCAGGGACTAAGACTGCCCACGTTAATTACCTCCAGACGTTCACTCGATGCTACCTCAGCCAAGCGAAGTGTCGGTGTGCCCGCGCCGCCGCCTCATCCCCGCGTCGCGGCCTCATCCCCGCGTCGCGGCCTGGTAGGACTCCAGGGCCGCAGCCGCGCCGTCGCGCACCCGCTTGGCGAGCGACTCCGGCGCCAGCACCTGCACGGCCGAGCCGAAGCCCAGCACCAGGCGCGTCATCCACTCCTCGGAGGCGTAGGTCATCACCGCCTCACACGATCCGTCCGGCGACTCGTGCACCTCCCGCATCGGGTAGTAGTCGAACATCCATGCCGCGGACCGGGACACCCGCAGCTTGGCGGACGGCAGCGACGGATCCCCGTCGAACAGCGACGTGTCCGGCGGGGCCTGTAGCGCGGGTCCGGGCGGAGCCGCCGGCTCGCCCAGCTCCGCGGCGTCCACGATCCGGTCGAAGCGGAACAACCGGACCCCTTCGGATTCGCGCGACCAGGCCTCCAAGTAGCTGTGCCCGCCGATCAGCAGCACCCGAATGGGGTCGACGACCCGGCTGGTCAGGGTGTCGTGTGACGCGGCGTAGTAGTCGATGGCCAGCGCGTGTTTGTACTGCACCGCCGTCCGCACCACGGCCGCGACCCGGCTTTCGGCGGGCGCGGGCTCGTCGACGGCCGCCACCGAACCCGTGGCGTCGTGCCCGATGGCGCCGGCGGCGGCCTCGATCTTGGCGATCGCGCTACGCGCCGCTTCCGGATCGACGACGCCTGGGATATCGGCCAGTGCCCGCAGCGCCACCAGCAGGCCGGTGGCCTCGGGCGACGTGAGCTTGAGCGGCCGGTCGATACCCGCCGAAAACGTCACCTCGATGGTGTCGCCGGAGAACTCGAAGTCGATGAGATCACCCGGGTAGTAGCCGGGCAGACCGCACATCCACAGCTGGTTGAGGTCTTCTTCCAGCTGCTTGGCAGATACCCCCAGGTCCGCGGCGGCCTTGGCCCGGGTGATCCGCGGGTTGGCCTGGAAGTACGGCACCATGTTGAGCAGCCGGACCAGCCGGGTGGACACGGGGGTCATCTGCCCGCCGCTCCTCCTCATCGCTTCGCTCTGCATCGTCGCCGACGCGGGTCATCTGCGCCGCTCCTCCTCATCGCTTCGCTCTGCATCGTCGCCGACGCGGGTCATCTGCGCCACTCCTCCAGACCCGCGTGGCCGCGCAACCGGGCTAGGACGTCGTCGCGCAGGGACTGCGGCTCTAGCACGACGGCGTCCGCCCCGTAGCCGGTGATATCGCGCGCCAGCCGGTCGGTGGACCCGATGTCGAGTTCGATCACCTCGCCGTCGCGACCGCCCAGCCGGCGCGTGGCTATCGAGCGTCCGGCGCGGCGCAGCGCGGTGGCCCGTCCATCGGCGACCCACACCTGGGCCTGCCCGCCGGTCGGCACCTCGGTGACCTTCTCGGCCACGATCTTGCGCAGGTCCACGCCGCCGGGCACGCTGACCGCGCCGGCCGGACCGATCAGCGTGACCTCGGCGCCGATCCGCGAGAGCCGGAAAATGCGGGTGTCGTCGCGGTCCCGGTCGTGGCCAACCAGATACCACCGGCCCTTGTCGGTGACCACTCCCCACGGTTCGACGGTGCGGGTGCTGTAGGGCTCCGCTCGCGACGATCGGTGCGGGAATTGCACCGCCTGCCGGGATTCGATTGCCGACAAGAGGATTCCGAGCACATCCTCGGACCCGCGCAGGCCCGGGACACCCTCCGGCGACGCGATGGCGACCGGGGCGTCGGGGTCGACGTCGACTCCGGCGGCGCGCAGCTTGAGCAATGCGCCCTGCGTCGCGGTGATCAATTCGGGCGACTCCCACAGCCGCGTGGCGACGGCGACGGCGGCAGCTTCATCCGGGGTCAGCGCGACCGACGGCAGCGAGTAGGCGTCGCGGTTGATCCGATAGCCCTCGGTCGGGTCCCAGGCCGACACCCTGCCGACCTCGAGGGGGATGCCGAGGTCACGCAATTCGTTCTTGTCGCGCTCGAACATCCGGGAGAACGCCTCAACGCTGGGGCTGTCCGAATAGCCCGCCACGCTGGACCTGATCTTTTCGGCCGTGATGAAACCGCGGGTGGACAGCAGGGCAATGACCAGGTTTACCAGCCGTTCGACTTTCGAGGTCGCCATTTGCTCGAGCCTAGATCGGTCGGTTGCGCGGCGTGTTCCGGCACGCAGGGGCGGTCTTTACATGCTGGCGATGAGCCGCTTGACGCGCTCGTCGACCGATCGGAAGGGATCCTTGCACAGCACCGTGCGTTGCGCCTGGTCGTTGAGTTTCAGGTGCACCCAGTCGACGGTGAAGTCACGCCCCGCCGCCTGCGCGGCGCTGATGAACTCACCGCGCAGCCGGGCGCGGGTGGTCTGCGGCGGATTGTCGACGGCCTCCGCGATGTCCTCGTCGGTGGTCACGCGCGCCGCGAGGCCCTTGCGCTGCAGCAGATCGAAGACGCCGCGCCCGCGCTTGATGTCGTGATAGGCCAGATCCAGCTGGGCGATCTTCGCGTCGGACAGCTCCATGTTGTAGCGGTCCTGATAGCGCTGGAACAGCTTGCGCTTGACCACCCAGTCGATCTCGGTGTCGACCTTGGCGAAATCCTGGCTCTCCACGGCGTCGAGCTGCCGGCCCCACAGGTCGACGACCTGCTCGATCTGCGCGTTGGGCTCGCGGGTCTGCAGGTGCTCGACGGCGCGGGAGTAGTACTCGCGCTGGATGTCCAGCGCGCTGGCCTGGCGCCCGCCGGCGAGCCTGACGGGCCGTCGGCCGGTGGTGTCGTGGCTGACCTCGCGGATGGCGCGGATGGGGTTGTCCAGCGAAAAGTCGCGAAACGGAACCCCGGCTTCGATCATCTCCAGCACGAGCGCCGCGCTTCCCACCTTGAGCATGGTGGTGGTCTCGCACATGTTGGAGTCGCCGACGATGACGTGCAGCCGCCGGTACTTTTCGGCGTCGGCGTGCGGCTCATCGCGCGTGTTGATGATCGGCCGGCTGCGGGTGGTGGCCGAGGACACGCCCTCCCAGATGTGCTCGGCGCGCTGCGACAGGCAGAACGTCGCGGCCTTGGGGGTCTGCAGCACCTTGCCGGCCCCGCAGATCAGCTGGCGCGTAACGAGGAACGGCAGCAGCACATCGGAGATCCGGGAGAACTCGCCGGCCCGCACGATCAGGTAGTTCTCGTGGCAGCCGTAGGAGTTGCCCGCCGAGTCGGTGTTGTTCTTGAACAGGTAGATGTCGCCGCCGATGCCCTCGTCGGCCAGCCGCTGCTCGGCGTCGACCAGCAGGTCTTCCAGCACCCATTCACCGGCCCGGTCGTGGGTGACCAGCTGCACCAGGCCGTCGCATTCGGCGGTGGCGTACTCCGGGTGGCTGCCCACGTCGAGGTACAGGCGCGCGCCGTTACGCAGGAAAACGTTGGAGCTGCGGCCCCAGGACACCACCCGACGGAACAGGTAGCGGGCCACTTCGTCCGGGCTGAGTCGTCTGTGACCGTGAAATGTGCAGGTGACACCGAACTCGGTCTCGATGCCCATGATTCGCCGCTGCACGTAATCGAGCGTACTGGTTGTCTCACCGCGAAGGTTAGCGTGCCGCGCCAACGGATGCTAATTGGGGTTCCGGAGCCCCTTCGAGCCCCTTCGAGACCTTTCCCGCCCCGCAGCTCACCAGTATCAGTGACACCACCAGCCCCACCAACACCGTGGCCATTCGGGCCCCTGGCACACCCCAGGCGCCGCCATGACACGGCGACTCCCCGGGCGTCGGGAGTTCTGCTGACCGCGAAACCGAGGTCGCGGATCGATACGGGCGCGGCTAGTCCGAGGACTCACCGTCAGAGTCCGACGGTGCGTCGTCGGATTCCGATTCCTTCGAATCCAGCTCCTGCAGAAGGGTTTCCAGAGTAGAACGGTTAAGCCGCCGAAACGCCCGCCGGGGCCGGTTGACGTCCAGGACGGCCGCCTCCAGGCTCGAGACACCGAGAGAGGGCTGATCGGTGCTCGAATTGTCCGCACTGCCCGCCCGCAGCGCTTCCACGGCGATCCCCAGAGCATCGGTCAGGTCGGCGTTCTCGGCGTAGGACTCCTTGAGCGCGGTGGTGATCGGCTCGGTGGTGCCGCCCATGACCACGAAGTGGGGTTCGTCGTTGATGGACCCGTCGTAGGTGATCCGGTACAACTCAGGCGGTTTCGTCTCGCCGTAGTGCGCGACCTCGGCGACGCACAGCTCGACTTCGTAGGGTTTGGCCTGCTCGGTGAAGATCGTGCCGAGCGTCTGCGCGTAGACGTTGGCCAGCTGCCGGCCGGTGACGTCGCGGCGGTCGTAGGCGTAGCCGCGGGTGTCCGCAAACTGGATCCCGCCGCGGCGCAAGTTGTCGAATTCGTTGAACTTGCCCGCGGCAGCAAACCCCACGCGATCGTAGAGTTCGCTGATCTTCTGCAGTGACCGGGACGGATTCTCCGCGACGAACAGCACGCCACCCGCGTAGGCCAGCGCCACCACGCTCTTGCCCCGTGCGATGCCCTTGCGCGCGAGCTCGCTGCGCTCACGCATCGCCTGCTCAGGCGAGATGAAATACGGGAAACTCACTTGCTATCCCGCCGCTCCCCGTCGGGACCGAAAGTGTCAGTGCGCGAGCGGCTTTCGATCACTTCACGGGCCAGCTCGGCGATGCGCCTCTCCGGCACGTCGGCCGCCCCTTCGGCGCCGATCGTGACGGCCGTGGGGTAGATACCGCGAACCAGATCCGGTCCGCCGGTAGCGGAGTCGTCGTCGGCGGCGTCGTAGAGCGCCTCCACGGCGACCCGCAGAGCGGAATCGGCGTCGGTGACCTGCGAGTACAACTTCTTGATCGACGACTTGGCAAAGATCGACCCCGACCCCACCGACTGGTAACCCTCTTCCTCGATGTTCCAGCCGCCCGCGGCGTCGAACGAGACGATGCGGCCGGCACCTTCCGGGTCGGAGGCATGGATGTCGTAGCCGGCCAGCAACGGCACCGCCACCAATCCCTGCATCGCGGCCGCCAGGTTACCGCGCACCATGATCGCGAGCCGGTTGACCTTGCCGGCGAAGGTCAGCGGCACGCCTTCGAGCTTCTCGTAGTGCTCGAGTTCGACCGCATACAGGCGGGCGAACTCGACGGCGATAGCGGCGGTGCCGGCAATCCCGGTCGCGGTGTAGTCGTCGGTGATGTACACCTTCTTGACGTCCCGACCGGCGATCATGTTGCCCTGTGTGGAGCGCCGGTCGCCGGCGATGACGACACCGCCGGGGTATTTCAGCGCGACGATCGTCGTCCCGTGCGGCAGCTGGGCACTAGCGCCACCGGCGCCGCCGGGCAAACCGCCGCCACCGAAGTTTGCTGGCAGTAACTCCGGCGCCTGGCGGCGGAGAAAGTCAGCGAATGAGGACAGGTTTGCAGCGGAAGCTTCGGAAAGTGCCGGGTTGGTGGACAGGCGATCGGTGAACTGCCAGGTCACTGTCCGCCCTTTTGGACATACGCACGGACAAAGTCCTCCGCGTTTTCCTCAAGGACGTCGTCAATCTCGTCGAGCAGATCGTCGGTCTCCTCGGCTAGCTTTTCGCGGCGCTCTTGGCCACCGGCCGCGCTGTCGGTGAAGTCGTCGTCATCGCCGCCGCCACCACCACGCTTGGTCTGCTCCTGCGCCATCGCCGCCTCCTGCTTGGTCTTCAGCCGCGTCAGTCGCCCGCGGGTATCTCTCCACCCTACCGGTCAACCCCGACGTTTCCCTGTTGTACAGAGGATTGTCCGGCGCCGGAGCCGAATTGTCCTGCGGTTAGCTGGTCAGTTGCGCCACCAGCTCGGCGGCGCTATTCACCGAGTCCAGCAGGGCTCCGACGTGCGCTTTACTGCCCCGCAGCGGTTCCAGCGTCGGGATACGAACCAGCGAATCGCCGCCGAGGTCGAAAATCACCGAATCCCAGCTGGCCGCGGCGATGTCGGCGCCGAACCTGCGCAGACATTCACCGCGGAAATACGCGCGAGTGTCCGTCGGCGGATTGTCGACGGCACTGAGCACCTGGTGTTCGCTGACCAGACGCTTCATCGAGCCGCGGGCGACCAGCCGGTTGTACAGGCCCTTGTCCAGCCGCACATCGGAGTACTGCAGGTCGACGAGGTGCAGCCGGGGCGCCGACCAGCTCAGGTTCTCCCGCTGCCGGAAACCTTCGAGCAGTCGCAGCTTGGCCGGCCAGTCGAGCAGCTCGGCGCAATCCATCGGGTCGCGCTCGAGCTGGTCGAGAACGTGTGCCCAGGTCTGGACGACGTCAGCCGCGCGCGGATCGGGGTCGCGGCTATCAACGAGCTTCGCCACCCGATCGAGGTAGATCCGTTGCAGAGCAAGGCCGGTCAGTTCCCGGCCGTCGACCAGAGCGACGGTGGCCCGCAGGGTTGCGTCGCGGCTGATCGCATGGACCGCGTGCACCGGCCGGGCCAGCGTCAGATCGGTCAGGTCTATGCCGTGGGCCGGGCCCTCTTCGATCAAATCGAGCACCAGCGCAGTGGTGCCCAGCTTGAGGTAGGTCGACGTCTCGGCGAGGTTGGCATCGCCGATGATGACGTGCAGCCGACGGTATCTGTCGGCGTCGGCGTGCGGTTCGTCGCGGGTGTTGATGATGCCGCGCTTGAGCGTGGTCTCCAGCCCGACCTCGACCTCGATGTAGTCGGAGCGCTGGGACAGCTGGAAGCCGGGCTCGTCACCAGAGGGCCCGATGCCCACCCGGCCGGAGCCGGTAACGACCTGCCGGGACACCAGGAACGGGGTCAGCCCGGCGATGATCGCCGAGAACGGCGTCTGGCGCGACATCAGGTAGTTCTCGTGGGAGCCGTACGAGGCGCCTTTGCCATCGACGTTGTTCTTGTAGAGCTGCAGTTTCGCGGCTCCGGGCACGCTGGCGACGTGCCGGGCGGCGGCCTCCATCACCCGCTCGCCGGCCTTGTCCCAGATCACGGCGTCCAGCGGGTCGGTGCACTCGGGTGCGGAGTACTCCGGGTGCGCGTGGTCCACGTAGAGCCGCGCCCCGTTGGTCAAGATCATGTTGGCCGCGCCGACCTCGTCGGCGTCGACCACCGGGGGCGGGCCGGTCGAGCGGCTGAGGTCAAAGCCTCGGGCGTCCCGCAACGGCGACTCAACCTCGTAGTCCCAGCGGGTGCGTTTGGCGCGCTGGATGCCAGCGGCGGCGGCATAGGCCAGCACCGCTTGCGTCGAGGTGAGGATCGGGTTGGCGGTCGGGTCCGACGGCGATGAGATGCCGTACTCAACCTCCGTCCCGATAATCCGTTGCATGCCACCAGCCTAGGCCCGGCGACGATGCGGCCCGCGCGGCGGGGCGAGAAGGAGCGGGGCCACCAGCCTAGGCCCGGCGACGATGCGGCCCGCGCGGCGGGGCGAGAAGGAGCCGGGCAATCGGGCCAGCCCGGCGACGATGCGGCCCGCGCTGGGGGAACCGCCCAGCCGCGAAGCGGCGAGGGGGACGCCCCGTCCGAGGGCCGCGTCGAACAAATCCCGGCGTGCGCGACAAGGGCCAGCGCTCGTGCTTAAGCGACACTAGGGTGAGCCGTCATGGACCTTTCTCTCCGCCGCACCGCGGACCGCCGAACGTCGGCGCGGGCCGCGGCCGAAAGTTGGTTCCTGGAACGCGGCTTGCCGTTCGTGCTGACGAAGCGGGCCCGGTGGCGACGGCTCTGGCCGCGGTCGGCCCCCATGCTGGCGGGCTACGCGACGATCAATGGCTGCGGGCTGCTGCTGTACCTCATTGTCGGCAAACGCGAGGTCCACATTGATGGGGAGCCGACAACCCTCGAATGGGTATTGCTGGCGATCATCGCGCTCGCCGTCCCGGTGGCCGCGGTCGTCGGCTGGCTGGTGTCCCGGTTGCCCAGCCGGACACGCGCGGTCGCAGCGACTGTCGCGGTGGTCGTCGCGACCACGACCACCGTCATCATTGACGGCCCGTCCCAACTGGCAACGGTGGCCATCGTCGTGGCAGCGGCGCTGATCCTCACCGGCTGTGGCGTCGGGGCCGTGCTCGTCTGGGCGGTGCGCATGACGCTGTCGCACCTCGCGGAGGTCGGCTCCATGACGGTTCGCGCCCTGCCCGTCGTGTTGCTGACCGTATTGGTCTTCTTCAACCCCTACGTCTGGCTCATGGCGGCGACGATCAGCCAGCGACGGCTGGCGCTGGCGATGCTGTTTCTCGTCTCCATCGCGGCGGCGTTTGTCATATCGGGCAGCCTGGAACGGGTCAGGCCGATGCTGCGGTCGGCCGCCGTGCTGCCCAAGGAGTCCGAAAGCCTGGCCGACACGCCGTTTGCATCGATGCCGGACCCGCCGACCAGCCCCGGGCTGACGAAGACCGAACGCCTCAACGTGGTGTTCGTGCTGGCCACCTCGCAGTTGATGCAGATCATGGTGGTGGCGGTGGTCATCGCCGCGATCTTCTTTGTTCTCGGGCTGATCCTGCTCACTCAGCCCCTGCTCGCCGAATGGACCCACAACAAAGGCTCCACCACCGGGACGCTGCTGGGCATGACACTTCCGATGCCGCAGGCGCTTATCCACACCTCTCTTTTCCTTGTCGCCCTGGCCTTCATGTACATCGGCGCCCGCGCGGTCGGCGACGGCGAATACCGCTCCACATTCCTGGACCCGCTGATCGAGGACCTGCACACCACCCTGATCGCACGCAACCGGTACCGCGGCGCGATCGCGGCGGCCGCGCTTGACGTTGACGCAGCCGATGTCAGTGATTAACTTCCACCCTGTCGTCCGCCCTGAATCCAATGCGAGGTGCGTGAACTAGTGAACGACTTGTCTGGAAAGCGTTACGGCGAAGTGCTTCTCGTGGCAATCGGCGAGTCCGGCCCACGGGCCACCGTTTACAACAGCTTCCCGCTCAACGACTGTCCCGCCGAATTGTGGTCCGCGCTCGACCCGCAGGCCATCGCGGCCGAAAACGGTACGGCCGCAGCCTTGCTCAACGGTCCGCGCTACTGGCTGATGAACGACATCGAAAAGGAACAGCAGGGCCCGCAGGAGAGGAAGACCTTCGGCGGGATCGCGATGATCAAGCAGGCCACCGTCGAGATGTCCTCGATGAACCCCGCCCCCTACAGCCTCAACAAGGTGAACCGCAATACGGTCTTCGTCTTCAACGCCGGAGAACAAATATACGAACTCATCGATCCCGACGGACGGCGCTGGGTCATGCAGACGTGGAGCCAGGTCGCAGATCCCAACCTGTCGCGAGCGGACCTGCCCGGGCTCGCGAGCCGGCTGAAATTGCCCGAAGGATGGACCTACCAGACGCGTGTGCTTGACGAGACGCTGCGGGTGGACACCACCACCCGCCCCGCCGACGTCACGCAGGACGACCTGACCAACAGCTACTCGCTCGAGTCCGCCTGAGCCTTACAGGTACTGGCCCAGGTTGGATTCGGTGTCGATGGCCCGCGACGCGCTCGACGACTTGCCCGTGACCAGGGTGCGGATGTAGACGATCCGCTCGCCCTTCTTGCCCGAGATCCGCGCCCAGTCATCGGGGTTGGTGGTGTTGGGCAGGTCCTCGTTCTCGGCGAACTCGTCGACGATCGAGTCGAGCAGGTGCTGAATGCGCAGCCCGCGTTGGCCCGTCTCCAGCACCGACTTGATCGCGTTCTTCTTCGCGCGGTCGACGACGTTCTGGATCATCGCCCCGGAGTTGAAGTCCTTGAAGTACATGACTTCCTTGTCACCGTTGGCGTAGGTGACCTCCAGGAACCGGTTGTCGTCGATCTCGGCGTACATCCGGTCGACGACCTTTTCGATCATCGCCTTGATGCACGCCCCACGGTCACCGTCGAACTCGGCGATGTCGTCGCTATGCACCGGCAGCGTCTCGACCAAGTACTTCGAGAAGATGTCTTGTGCCGCTTCGGCATCGGGCCGCTCGATCTTGATCTTCACGTCGAGGCGGCCGGGCCGCAGGATCGCGGGATCGATCATGTCCTCGCGGTTGGAGGCGCCGATCACGATGACGTTCTCGAGTCCCTCCACGCCGTCGATCTCGCTCAGCAGCTGCGGGACCACGGTGGTCTCGACGTCCGACGAGACGCCGGTACCGCGGGTGCGGAAGATCGAATCCATCTCGTCGAAGAACACGATCACCGGCGTTCCCTCCGACGCCTTCTCGCGGGCGCGCTGGAAGATCAGCCGGATGTGCCGCTCGGTCTCGCCGACGAACTTGTTCAGCAGCTCCGGGCCCTTGATGTTCAAAAAGTAGGACTTAGCCTCGCGGGCGTCATCGCCACGCACCTCGGCCATCTTCTTGGCCAACGAATTCGCCACCGCCTTGGCGATCAACGTCTTACCGCAACCGGGCGGGCCGTAGAGCAACACGCCTTTCGGCGGGCGCAGCGCGTACTCCCGGTACAGGTCCTTGTGCAGGAACGGCAGCTCCACGGCGTCGCGGATTTGCTCGATCTGGCGGGTCAGACCACCGATGTCCTGGTAGCTGACGTCGGGGACCTCTTCGAGCACCAGGTCTTCGACCTCGGCCTTGGGGATGCGCTCAAAGGCGTAGCCCGCCTTGGTGTCGACCAACAGCGAGTCGCCGGGGCGCAGCTTGCGCGGCCGGGTGTCGTCGTTGAGGGCGTCGGGGTGACCCTCTGGCAGGTCCTCGGCCACCAGCGGGTCGGCCAACCAGACGATGCGCTCCTCGTCGGCGTGGCCGACGACGAGGGCCCGGTGGCCATCGTTGAGCACCTCCCGCAAAGTCGATATCTCGCCGACGGATTCGAACGTGCCGGCCTCGACGACGGTCAGGGCTTCGTTGAGCCGAACCGTCTGGCCCTTCCGCAGCGACGCGACTTCGATGTTCGGCGAGCACGTGAGCCGCATTTTGCGACCCGACGTGAACACGTCGACCGTTTCGTCGTCGTGCGCGGAGAGCAGGACGCCGTAACCGCTTGGCGGCTGTCCGAGCCGGTCGACTTCCTCGCGCAGGGCCAGCAGTTGCTGGCGGGCTTCTTTAAGAGTTTCCATTAATTTGGAATTGCGGGACGCAAGCGAGTCGATGCGCGCCTCGAGTTGATGCACATCGCGCGCGGATCGGGCGGTGCCGTGCGATCCAATCGCTTGATCCAGTTGCTCGCGCAACAAGGCTGCCTCACGGCGTAGTTGTTCCAATTCGGCAGCATCGCCGCTGGACACGGTAGATTCCCTGGAGGGATCGAATGCTTCAGAACGCTCTGAGCCACCCATGTTGCGCTCCTTTCCCACACCAGGAATTGGTGCTGCGGATACTTCAACGCTACCGGCGATTGGCGGTTGATGTGCGGAACCAAACCCCGATCAAAAGTTAAAATTGTGATCTCGCTGGTAACGTCGCTTTCGAGTCCGGCAGATCGAAAGGGCAGGCGTGACCACAAAATCCCTCGCCACGCGCCGAGCCGGCGTCGCCAGAATCGGGCCGGGAACCGCCAGTGTGACTTACATTGCACCTCACTCAGCAGCCGCCGGCGTGCGCACATAGCCCCGCTGATCTCACTGGATGCACCGACACCTATCCGTTGCGCTGAGCGCCGCCACAGCCGTGGCGGCGTTCGCGCTCTCGGCATGTTCGCCAGACCAACCTCGCGTCGCGTCGTCGCCCACCTCCTCGGCGCCGCCCGCAATCTCGAGTCCGCTCGCCGCTCCCCCGACCGCCGCTCTGCCCGCGCCGGAAGCGCTCACCGACGTGCTGAATCGGCTCACCGACCCGAACGTTCCGGGCGCCGACAAGGTGAAGTTCGTCGAGGGCGCGACCCCGGAGAGTGCGCAGACCCTGGACAAGTTCATCAGCGCACTGCGCGACAACGGCTACCTGCCCATGACCTTTGCGGCAAAGAACATCGACTGGTCGGACAAGAATCCGTCCAATGTGACGGCCACCGTCAGCGTCAATACCGGCCAAAAGAACAACGGCAACTTCACGTTCCCGATGGAGTTCACGCCCTCCCAAGGGGGCTGGCAGTTGTCCCGGCGCACCGCGGAGATGCTGTTGGCTCTGGGCATCTCACCGGCCGCGACGCCCCCCGCCCCGGCCGCGACGCCCCCCGCGCCGGCACCGACCCCAGAAACCACCCCGGCACCGGTCCCGTCCCCACCGGGCTGACCGCGCAATGTGGATCGGCTGGCTCGAATTCGACGTGTTGCTGGGCGACGTGCGATCACTCAAACAGAAGCGATCGGTGATTCGCCCCGTTGTCGCCGAGCTCCAGCGCAAGTTCAGTGTGTCCGCCGCTGAGACGGGCTCGCACGACCTCTACCGACGGGCGGGCATCGGTGTGGCCGTGGTGTCCGGCGACCGGAGCCACGCGGTCGACGTCCTGGATGCGGCCGAACGACTGGTCGCCGCGCATCCCGAGTTCGAATTGCTGTCGGTGCGGCGCTCGCTGCTTCGCGGCGAGGATCTGGTCTAGCCGTCGCGCCCGGGGCGCTTGCGCCCCAATGGCGCCGGCGCGACGGCGCCGGGAGCGAGCCGCCGCGTCGATATCAGGAACGCGGTGTGCCCGCGCATCGAATGCTGCGGCCGAACGGCTAGGCCCACGACATTCCAGCCGCGCTGAAGCGTCTCCCACGCCCGCGGTTCGATCCAGCACTGCGCTGCCCGCAGGGCCTCCACCGCCCTCGACAGCTGGGTGACGGTGGCAACGTAGATCATCAGCACGCCCCCGGCGATCACCAGCCGCCCAACCGCGTCCAGCACCTCCCACGGGGCGAGCATGTCGAGCACGGCCCGATCAAAGGAGCCGTCGGGCAGATCGGAGTCCGCGACATCGCTGACGATCAGCTGCCAGTTGTCGGGTGCCTGACCGAAATAGACCGACACATTGCGACGGGCGTGCTCGGCATGGTCGGCGCGCTGTTCGTAGGAGACCACCCGACCTTCGGGCCCGACCGCGCGCAGCAGCGAGCAGGTCAGCGCACCGGATCCGGCTCCGGCCTCCAACACGCGGGCGCCGGGAAAGATGTCGCCCTCGTGCACGATCTGAGCGGCGTCCTTGGGGTAAATCACCTGCGGCCCGCGCGGCATCGACATCACGTAGTCGACCAGCAGCGGGCGCATCACCAAGAAATGGGCGCCGTTGCCGGATTTGACGACGCTGCCCGATTCCAGCCCGATCAGCGCGTCGTGGGAGATCGCACCGCGGTGCGTGTGGAACTCGGCGCCGGGAGTCAGCGACACCGTGTAGTGGCGGCCCTTGGCGTCGGTGAGCTGGACGCGTTCACCAGCGGTAAACGGGCCGGTTGCGGACACGCGTCTAGCGTGCCAGCCGACTCGCCGCGGCCGGTGCTCGGGGTTGTCGGTGCCCAGGCCTAGGCTGCGGACATGATCGGCCAGCCGAAGGCGTCCCAGCAGGAGGGACGCGCGTCACGGCCGGCGCTCTCACCGTCGCGGGCGGCCGACTTCAAGCAGTGCCCGTTGTTGTACCGATTCCGGGCCATCGATCGGTTGCCCGAGCCACCGTCGCCGGCGCAGCTGCGCGGGTCGGTCGTGCATGCCGCGCTGGAGCAGCTGTACGGCCTGCCCGCCCCCCAGCGCGGGCCCGACACCGCGAGGTCGCTGGTCGAGTCCGCATGGGACCAAGTGATCGCCGCGGAGCCCGACCTGGCCGGCGAGCTGGAACCCGAACAGCGAAGCCAACTGCTGGAGGAGGCCCGCGCCTTGCTCTCCGGCTACTACCGGCTCGAAGACCCGACCCGATTCGACCCGCAATGCTGCGAACAGCGCGTGGAGGTCGAACTCGCGGACGGCACGCTGCTGCGCGGCTTTATCGACCGGATCGACGTCGCCGCCACCGGCGAGCTGCGGGTGGTCGACTACAAGACCGGCAAGGCGCCGTCGGCCGCGCGAGCACTGGCCGAGTTCAAGGCGATGTTCCAGATGAAGTTCTACGCGGTGGCGCTACTCCGATCGCGCGGCGTGCTGCCCACCAGGCTGCGGCTCATCTACCTGGCCGACGGCCAGGTATTGGACTACTCGCCGGATCAAGACGAGCTGCTGCGCTTCGAGAAGACGCTGATGGCGATCTGGCGTGCCATCCAATCCGCCGGTGCGACAGGCGATTTCCGCCCCAGCCCGTCGCGGTTGTGCGAGTGGTGCCCGCACCAGCAGCACTGTCCGATCTACGGCGGAACACCACCGCCCTATCCCGGCTGGCCGGAAAGCGCGGCGCCGCAGACCGTTTCGCACCCGACCCAACCGGCGGCCTAACAGCCCCTAGTCCGATGGTGGCGACCCGCTGCGCCCGGCTGCGCCGCGCTTGCGATCGCCACTAGTCGAGGGGCGACATCTCCTCCAGCATCGTGGGAATGAGCTCACTGACGGTGGGATGGATGTGCACGGTGCGCGACAGCGTGGTGTAGGGCGCCTTGGCGGACATGATGTCGAGAATGCAGTGAATCGCCTCGTCCCCGCCGACCCCGAGGATGGCCGCACCTAAGATCTCGTGAGTGTCGGCGTCCACGGCCACCTTCATAAAGCCCTGCGTTTCACCCTTTTCCACCGCCCTGCCGACTCGGGTCATCGGTCGCTTGCCGACGAGCGCCTTGCGGCCCGACGCGCGGACCTGTTCGATGGTCATGCCGGCCCGCCCCAGCGGCGGGTCGATATAGAGCGCGTAGGTGGTGATGCGGTCGCTCACGCGCCGCGGGTCGTTGTCGAGCAGATTGGCGGCGACGATCTCGAAATCGTTGTACGAGGTATGGGTGAATGCGCCCTTGCCGTTGCAGTCGCCCATCGCCCAGATGTGATCGACGTTGGTCTTGAGCTCGTCGTCGACCGCGATATAGCCGCGGGCGTCGGTCTGCACGCCGGCTGCCTCAAGACCCAGATCGTCGGTGTTGGGTCTCCGCCCCACCGCCACCAGCAGATGGCTCCCGGCAACGGGGTCGGCACCGGCGCGCGGTGAGAGCTCAAATCCATTGCCGCTCTTGCTGATTCGCACATCGTCCGCACCGAGAACTATGTCGATTCCCTCGGCCTCCAGGATTTCCTCGATGACGGCCGAGACATCCTCGTCTTCGCGGGACGCGAGCCGCGGGCCCCTCTCGACGACGGTGACCGGGGCCCCGAAGCGCCGGTACATCTGCGCGAACTCCAGCGCGATGTAGCTGCCGCCGAGGATGACGAGATGGGATGGCAACGTGTCGATTTCGAGGATCGACACGTTGGTGAGGAACTCGACATCGGACAGCCCCGGGACGTCCGGCACCACCGCGCGGCCACCGACATTGAGGAAGATCCGGCCAGCGTGCAAAAGGTCGCCATCGACTCTGACGGTGTGGGGGTCTTCGAAGCGGGCGTGACCGCGGAAGACGGTGCAGCCGTCCATGCCGTACAGCCAGTCCTCGACGCCCTTGCGGTCGCTGAGCATGATTCCGTCTTTGCGCGCCTTGACTTTCGCCATGTCCACGCTGATCGATCCGATCCCGACGCCGTATTCGACGCCGCGGCGCGCCAGCTGTGCCGCGTGCGCGCTGGCCACCAGCGTTTTCGTCGGGATGCAGCCGTTGTTGACGCAGGTGCCGCCGATGAGTTTGCGCTCAACGATCGCAACGCGCTGCCCAGCGGCAGTCAGCCGCCCGGCCAGCGACGGGCCGGCCTGGCCGGCACCGATGATGATCGCGTCGAAATGTTCGGTCACTTAACCGCCGTCAGCAGGTACCCGGTCAGCACGTGGCCGGTGATCGCGACGACGGCGAACCCGCCCAAGATCGCGACCGCGTCCTCCAGCAGCGCGATGGGCAGGTCCTGGCCGCCGCGCGCAGCCACCAGCCGCTTGCGCGCCTGATAGCCACCCAGCGTCCCCAGCACCGCGCCGATCACACCGGCGCCCAGCGCGGTGAAGGTCCAGTGCGGCCAGGCACCCAACACGGCGCCGGCAAACCCGCCCATGACCAGCCGTGCGCCGAACCCGGGCGGCGAGGTCCGCGGCGGCGTCTTGGGCAGTTTGTCGGTGACGAGTTCGACGACCGCGAGAATCGTCAGGACCACGACCGTGATGGTGTTGTCCACCCAGGATGCCCAGGTGTGGTCGAGGTCGATCCAGTCGAAGGCAGCCGCCCACGCGACCACGGCGGGAGCCGTCAGCGAACGCAAGCCGGCGACGACACCGATAAGTAATGCCAGCAGCAGAATGAGTGCGTGTGTCACGAAGACCTCCTGGGGACGAACAGCCCGGCGACGATAACGGGGACGGCCCTCCCATCACACGGGCAATCCCGCTAAGGCGGACGCTAACACAGCCCACTGCCGCGCACTAGAAACGGCAGAACCTGATGTCTGAGGCCAGAATCGCTTTGGCGCCGATGGCGGCGAGCTCATCCATGATCTCGTTGACGCCCCGGCGCGGCACCAGTGCGCGGATCGCGACCCAGTCCGGGTCGGCGAGCGGGGCGATGGTCGGTGACTCCAAACCCGGCGTGATCGACGTGGCCTTGTCCAGCACCGTGCGCGGGCAGTCGTAGTCGAGCATCAGGTATTGCTGCCCGAACACCACACCCTGAATGCGTGCCACCAACTGATCGCGCGCAGCTTTCGTTGCGCCCTGGCCATCCTGATTGGTGCGCTCGATCAGCACCGCCTCCGAATCACACAGCGGCTCACCAAAGGCCACCAAATCGTGCAGGCTCAGCGTGCGACCCGACCCCACCACGTCGGCGATCGCGTCGGCCACCCCGAGTTGCACCGAAATCTCCACGGCACCGTCGAGTCTGATGACGTTGGCTTCAATTCCATTCTCTGCCAAATGTTTTCGGACCAGATTCGGGTAGGCGGTGGCGATGCGCTTACCGGCCAGATCGGCCGTCGTCCAGTCACGCCCGGCGGGTCCGGCATAGCGGAAGCTCGACGACCCGAAACCCAATGCCAGGCATTCGCGCACCGGCGCATCCGAATCGAGTACCAGGTCACGTCCGGTGATGCCGAAGTCGAGCTCGCCCGAGCCGACATAAATCGCAATGTCTTTGGGCCGCAAAAAGAAGAACTCGACGTGGTTAATGGGGTCGATGACGGTGAGGTCTTTGGAATCGGTGCGCCGCCGGTACCCGGCCTCCGAAAGGATCTCGGAGGCCGGCTCGCTCAGCGTCCCCTTGTTGGGAACCGCGACTCGCAACATGCTCACAGCTTCCGGTAGACGTCGTCGAGGGACAGTCCGCGCGCGATCATCAGCACCTGTGTCCAGTACAGCAACTGGCTGATCTCCTCGGCCAATGCCTCGTTGGGTTCGTGTTCGGCCGCCAGCCACACCTCGCCGGCCTCCTCCAGGATCTTCTTGCCCAGCCCATGTACCCCGCCGTCGAGCGCGGCGACCGTGGCGCTGCCGGCCGGCCTGGTGCGGGCACGATCGCCGAGTTCGGCGAACAGATCCTCGAATGTCTTCACGGCCAGCGATTGTTTCACGAGGCAACGAGCAAAGTCACGGCGGTTTCGCCCGGACGGCCGTGCGTCAGGTGTCTTCCGCTTCTAATCCGAAAATGATGGTGAGTTGATTGCGGTGTGTGTGCGGGTGTGTGCGGCCGGGGGCCGGTCGCTGGGGCGGGGACGTGTTGGTTTAGGCGGCGGGGGTGAGGGTGACGGCGTAGCCGAGCGCTTCGAGTTGGCGAATGTGGTTGCGTTTCTTCACGTCCGGGTTGATGTGCCTGGTGTAGTGGTCTGATCCAAGGTCGGTGAAGCGGGTGTCGTCGTCGGCGAGTAGGTGCCAGGCGATGACGAGGATGGAGCGCCCGATGGCGACGATCGCGCGTTTGCGGCCGCGTCGTCGGGCGATGCGGCGGTAGCGTTCGCCGAGGAAGGTGTCGGTGTGCCCGGCTACGACGGCGGCCTCGCCGAGGACCCGGGCCAGGTAGCGGTTACCGTGCCCGGTCGAGCCGTTGCCTTTGGTCTTGCCGGCCGAGGAACTGATGCCGGGGGAAAACTTCGCCCACGAACATAGATGCCCCGCGGTCGGGAACCGGGACATGTCCACCCCGATCTCGGCGATGATGATCGCGGCGGCGACCGGTCCGATGCCGGGGATCTCATCCAGGCGCGCCGCCGCCGCTGCGAAAGGGGCCAGATGCGCCTCGATCTGGGCATCGACGGCGGCGATGTCGGCGTCGATACCGTCGATGCGGTCCAGCATCCGGGCCAACAGAAACCGGTGATGATCGTCGAAGTGCCCGTTGAACGCCTCTTCGAGGCGGCCGATCTTGGTCCGCATCCGCGACCGCGCGAGCTGCGCGAGCACCTTGGGGTCGCGTTCACCGGCGATCAACGCGGCCATCATGGCCCGCCCGGATACCCCGAAAATGTCCGATGCCACCACGGAGAGCTTGATGCAGGCGTCTTCGAGGAGCTTTTCGACCCGGTTCTTCTCCGCGGTGCGCACACCGACCAGGTCGATGCGGTAGCGGGTCAGATCCCGTAGCCGCCGGATCGGGCGTGGCGGCACGAAACTGGGTCGCAGCATCTGGCGTTCGGCGACCTTGCACAACCACACCGCATCCAGCACATCGGTCTTCGGCCGGCCCGGCAGGTGTTTGACATCGCGGGCGTTGACCAGCCACGGATCCAGCCCGTGTGCCTCCAACAGGTAGAACACCGGTTTCCAATAGTCCGAGGTGGCTTCCATCACCACCCGCTCGACCCCCAGCTCGACGAGGTGATTGGCCAGCTCAGTCAACGACCTGGTCATCGTGGAATGCGTCGACACCTCCTGTAATCGTTTGCCGGCGTTGCCGTCGGCGGGTACCCGCACACAGCACACCAATTCGGCCTTACCGATATCCAGGGCAGCGACCCTGGCGATGATCTGTTCCTCGTCATGGGACTGGGCGAACATCGTGGGACCTCAACACCTCTCCCGTACAGATTCCCTAAGACGTGATCGCCTGTGGAGCCACACAGCAAGAACTGAATCTAATCCGCGTGCTCGACCGAAATACCAACGGCGGCAACAATGAAGGGCCCACGACGCGACTCCAGCGCCCGGCTAGACGACGGTCTCGAAGAACCATAGAACTACGGCGTCGCAAGGCGACCACCACACAATTTTCAACCCGGAACGGGCGACCCACCAGGGCCAATTTGGCTAGACGTTGAAGTACTTGGCCTCGGGGTGGTGCAGCACGAAGGCGTCGGTGGACTGCTCGGGGTGCAGTTGTAGCTCCTCGGACAGCGTCACGCCGATCCGTTCGGGCTCCAGCAGCTCCATCATCTTCGCCCGGTCCTCCAGGTCAGGGCACGCCCCGTACCCGAAGGCGAAACGCGCGCCGCGATAGCCGAGCTTGAAATAGTCTTCGACGGCGTCGGGGTCCTCGGCAGCCATCGCGCGGTCCCCGGAGAACGTGAGCTCCTCGCGGATGCGCCGGTGCCAGTACTCGGCCAGCGCCTCGGTGAGCTGCACGCCGATACCATGCACTTCGAGGTAGTCACGATAGGAGTCCGACGCGAACAGCTCGTTGGCGAAGTCGGCGATGGGTTGGCCCATCGTCACCAGCTGGAATGGGAACACGTCAACTTCGCCCCGCTCGCGAGCAAGATCCCGCGACCGGACGAAATCGGCGATGCACAGGAACCGGTCGCGTTGCTGGCGCGGGAAGCTGAACCGGTAGCGTTCCTCGGCGTCGGGCTTGGGCTCGGTCAGCACGACGACGTCGTCGCCCTCGGACACCGCGGGGAAGTAGCCGTACACCACCGCGGCATGCGCCAGGATGCCTTCGGTGGACAACCGGTCCAGCCAGTACCTCAGCCGCGGGCGGCCTTCGGTCTCGACGAGCTCCTCGTACGACGGCCCTTGAGCATTGGGGCCGCCGCGCTGACCCCGTAAACCCCACTGGCCCAAGAACAATGCGCGCTCGTCGAGCAGTCCGGTGTAATCGGCCACGGCCAGGCCCTTGACGATGCGCGAGCCCCAGAACGGCGGCGTGGGCACCTCGATATCGGCGGCGGCGTCCGAACGTTCGGGCACCACGACCGGCTCCTCGGTCGCCTTGCGCTGTTCTGCGATGCGCTTGGATCGCTCGTGACGGGCTTTGCGCTCGGCCTCCTTCTCGCGGGCCTTGATGGCCTCGGGGCTGTCGGTGTCGGGCGCCTCGCCACGCTTGGCGCTCATAATGGTGTCCATCAGCTTCAGGCCCTCGAAAGCGTCCCGCGCGTAATGCACTTGGCCCTCGTAGATGTCGGCGAGGTCGTTCTCCACATAGCCGCGGGTCAATGCCGCACCACCGAGCAGCACCGGGAACTTCTCGGCCACACCGCGGGTGTTCATCTCCTGAAGGTTTTCTTTCATCACCACGGTGGATTTGACCAGCAGGCCCGACATTCCGACCACGTCGGCGCTCTTGTCTTCGGCCACTTCGAGAATGTTGGCGATCGGCTGCTTGATCCCGATGTTGACCACTTCGTAGCCGTTGTTGCTCAGGATGATGTCGACCAGGTTCTTGCCGATGTCGTGCACGTCGCCTTTGACGGTCGCCAGCACGATGCGTCCCTTGCCGGAGTCGTCGTCGGCCTTCTCCATGTGCGGCTCCAGATGGGCCACAGCGGCTTTCATCACCTCGGCCGATTGCAGCACGAACGGCAGCTGCATCTGCCCCGAGCCGAACAACTCTCCGACCGTCTTCATGCCGGCCAGCAGGTTCTCGTTGATGATGGCCAGCGGTGGCTTTTGCGTCATCGCCTCGTCCAGGTCGACGTTCAGACCGTCGCGCTCGCCGTCGACGATGCGCCGCGCCAGCCGGTCGAACAACGGCAGTTTGGCCAGTTCGGCGGCGCGGGATTCCTTGGATGACGCCGCCGACACACCTTCGAACAACCGCATCAGTTCCTGCAGCGGGTCGTACTCATCTTCCGGGCGGCGACGGTCGTAGACGAGATCCAGCGCGACGTTGCGCTGTTCTTCAGGTATCCGGTTGATCGGCAGGATCTTCGACGCGTGCACGATCGCCGAATCCAGGCCGGCTTCCTGGCATTCGTGCAGGAACACCGAGTTAAGCACTTGGCGCGCAGCCGGATTGAGGCCGAACGAGATGTTGGACAACCCCAGCGTGGTTTGCACGTCGGGGTGGCGTTTCTTCAGCTCACGGATCGCCCCGATGGTCTCGATGCCGTCCTTGCGCGACTCCTCCTGCCCGGTGGCAATGGTGAAAGTCAAAGTGTCGATGAGGATGGCGGATTCGTCGACGCCCCAGTTGCCGGTGATGTCGGCGATCAGCCGCTCGGCGATCTCAACCTTCTTCTCGACGGTGCGGGCCTGGCCCTCCTCGTCGATGGTCAGCGCCACCACCGCGGCGCCGTGCTCGGCGACGAGCTCCATGGTTTTGACGAAGCGCGACTCCGGGCCGTCGCCGTCCTCGTAGTTGACCGAGTTGATGGTGCAGCGGCCGCCCAGGTGCTCCAAACCCGCTTGCAGCACCGGGGTTTCGGTGGAGTCCAGCATGATCGGCAGCGTCGACGCCGTCGCCAGCCGGCTGGCCAGGGCCGTCATGTCCGCCACGCCGTCGCGGCCCACGTAGTCGATGCACAGATCCAACAGGTGCGCGCCGTCGCGGGTCTGGTCCTTGGCGATGTCCAGGCACTTCTGGTAGTCCTCGGCGATCATCGCATCGCGGAAAGCCTTGGAGCCGTTGGCATTCGTCCGCTCCCCGATCACCAGCACCGAGGCGTCCTGCGCGAACGGGACGGCGCTGTACAGCGACGACACCCCCGGCTCGAAGGTGATGTGCCGCTCGCCGGGCTGCGCGGTGCCGTCGTTGAAACGGGCGACGGCCGCGGCGACCCGGCGGATGTGTTCCGGGGTGGTGCCACAGCAACCACCCACCAGCGAGAGCCCGAACTCGGCGATGAAACCGCTCAGCGCTTCTGCCAATTCGTCGGGTTGCAGCGGGTATTCGGCGCCGTTGGCGCCCAGGACGGGCAGCCCGGCGTTGGGCATCACCGACACCGGGATGCGGGCGTGCCGGGATAGGTAGCGCAGGTGCTCGCTCATTTCGGCGGGGCCCGTCGCACAGTTCAAGCCGATCATGTCGACGCCGAGCGGCTCGACCGCCGTCAGCGCCGCACCGATCTCGCTGCCGAGCAGCATGGTTCCGGTGGTCTCGACGGTGACGTGGGCGAACACCGGGATGTGCCGGCCGGCCTGCGCCATGGCCCGCCGCGATCCCAGCACCGCGGCCTTGAGCTGCAGTAGGTCCTGGCAGGTTTCCACCAGGATGGCGTCGGCGCCCGCCTCGAGCATGCCGAGCGCGGCCTCGCCGTAGGCGTCGCGGATGAGGTAGTACTCGGTGTGGCCCAGGGTGGGCAGCTTGGTGCCCGGCCCCATCGACCCCAGCACGTAGCGCTTGCGGTCCGGGGTGCTCAGCTCGTCGGCGACCCGGCGCGCGATCGCGGTGCCCCGCTGCGACAGGTCCCTGATCCTGTCGGCGATGTCGTAGTCACCGAGGTTGGACATGTTGCAGCCGAAGGTGTTGGTCTCCACGGCGTCGGCGCCGGCCTCGAAGTAGTCGCGGTGGATCTTCTCCAGCACGTCGGGGCGCGTCTCGTTGAGGATCTCGTTGCAGCCTTCCAGGCCCAGGAAGTCGTCCAGCGTGAGATCGGCGGCCTGCAGCTGGGTGCCCATCGCGCCGTCGCCGACCAGCACCCGCTGCGCCAAGGCGTCGAGGATGTCGGTGTCGTAGCGGTGTTCGTTGGCGGCGGTCACCCCAACAAGGATAGTGGCTCTATGCAAATGCCCCGGTCGCTGACAGCTCTCTGACAGCTGCCTCGGAGCATTTCTGGCATCCGCCCAGGCGGTCGGGCGGAGGTCGTACCCTGATTCTGTGACTTCGTGGGATGGTGGGGCCGATGGCTAGTGCCGGGCTGCCCGAATTGCACAACACCGTCGTCGTGGCGGCGTTCGAGGGCTGGAACGACGCCGGCGACGCGGCAAGCGACGCGCTGGACCACCTGGAAACCATCTGGGAAGCCGATCCGATCGTCGAGATCGATGACGAGGCGTATTACGACTATCAGGTGAATCGCCCGGTCATCCGCCAGGTCGACGGGGTTACCCGAGAGCTGGTGTGGCCCGCGATGCGCATCACACACTGCCGGCCGCCAGGCAGCGACCGCGACGTCGTGTTGATGCACGGGGTGGAGCCGAACATGCGCTGGCGGACGTTTTGCGCCGAGTTGGTGGCCATCGCCGACAAGCTCAACGTCGACAACGTCGTGATCCTCGGGGCGCTGCTGGCCGACACCCCGCATACCCGCCCGGTCCCGGTCTCGGGTGCGGCCTACTCCCCCGAGTCGGCGAAACGCTTCGGCCTGGAGGAAACCCGCTACGAGGGTCCGACCGGGATCGCCGGGGTGTTCCAAGACGCCTGCGTGGCGGCCGGAATTCCGGCGGTGACGTTCTGGGCGGCGGTGCCGCACTACGTGTCGCAGCCGCCGAACCCGAAGGCGACGGTGGCGTTGCTGCGCCGCGTCGAGGAGGTGCTCGACATCGAGGTTCCGCTGGCCGACCTGCCGATGCATGCCGAGGAGTGGGAGCAGGCGATCACCGAGATGGCCGCCGAGGACGAAGACCTGGCCGAATACGTGGTGTCGCTGGAGCAACGCGACGCCGAGGTCGACATGAACGAGACCCTGGGCAAGATCGACGGCGACGCGCTGGCCGCCGATTTCGAACGTTATCTGCGTCGCCGCCGCCCTGGATTCGGGCGCTGACGGCGAGGGGCGTGCGCGACAGCGGTTCCGCATGCCGTTGACGCCGTATTCCGGGTACCCCACGTTGGCGTTCTTGGTCGGCATCCTGGTGCTGATGGCGTTCGACAAACCGATCGGCACCTGGACCGTCGCAATGCTGGTGGTGATCATTCCGGCGCTGATCGTGGGGTGGTTCGGGGTGCGCAACCGCGTGAAAGCCCTTGCGCGCGAGCGAGTCGGTTATACCGGGCCGTTTCCGGTTGTGGCCAACCCGCCGGTGCGCCCGCAAGGCTGATAACGCGCTGCTTGGTACGAAAAGCGTTGCACCGCAATCACATTCTCAACTACGCACCGGGCTTCGCTATGTCCTCGTTGTAGGCGCTGGTGGAGCGACCCAGCGCGGCGACTTCGGCGTCCATTTGGGGCATCACCTCGGCCGTGGTCTTGCGCATGGGAAATTCGCCGATCGGGGTGGACAGCACCGGCTTGATCCAGCGGAACAGGCCCACCCAGCGCGGGCAGTAGATGCGATCCTTGCGGCCCTCGATGCCCTTCACGAAGGCCGTCGCGCACTTGTCCACCGAGATCGTCTTGTTCAACGGCCAGGGCAGCGCCGCGAGCAGTTTGCCGAATGACGGCAGGTCGGCCTTGCTGTCGCGCACCAGGGCGGTGTCGATCCAGGACATGTGCGCCGAGCCGACGCCGACGCCGTAGTGGGCCACTTCCAGCCGCAGCGCGTTGGCGAGATGCTCGTTGCCGGCCTTCGACAGGTCGTACGACGCCATCCCCGGGGCCGCCGCGAACGCCGCCAGCGACGACACGATCAGCACATAGCCGCGGCGCTCGATCACCGACGGCAAGGTGGCCCGCACGGTGTGAAAGACGCCGAGCGCGTTGACATCCAGCACCCGCTTGAACGCTTCCGGATCGACCTGCAGGACTGACCCATAGCTGGCGATGCCGGCGTTGGCCACCACGACGTCGATACCGCCGAAGCGTTCGACGGCCTGGGCGGCCACCGCCTGCATGGCGGGCAGATCGCGCACGTCGGCGACCGCGGTCAGCACCCGTTCCTCGCCGAGTTCAGCTGCCAGCTCGACCAATTCGGTTTTGGTGAGATCGGTCAGCACGAGATTGGCGCCCCTGTTGCTCAGCCGACGGGCGATCTCGGCTCCGATTCCCCGGGCGCCTCCGGTGATGAAGACGACTTTGCCTTGCAGCGATGTCATGGCCGCCAAGATACCCCGGTACCCGCGCGGCGATTACAGGTCCACCCCGAGCAGCGCATCGACCGCGGTCGCCATCAATCTCGGCGACTCGGTGTCGTGACCGCCGTACTCGAGCGCATCGGTGGTCCAACCATCAAGTGCGGCAATGGCTTTGGGAGTATCAAGGTCGTCGGCCAGGTACTGCCGCACCCGCGCGATGGCGTCGGTCGCGTCCGGGCCGGCCGGCAACGCGGTCGCGGTGCGCCAGCGCTGCAGCCGGGCTGCGGCCTCGTCGAGCAGTTGCTGGCTCCACGAACGATCCGCGCGGTAGTGCCCGGCCAGCAGACCCAGCCGGATGGCCGACGGATCAACGCCCTGGGCGCGCAACGCCGACACCAGCACCAGGTTGCCACGGCTCTTGGACATTTTGTGGCCGTCCCAGCCGATCATCCCGGCATGCACGTAGTGTCGTGCGAATCGCCTTACACCCCTGACGCATTCGGCGTGGGCGGCGGTGAATTCGTGATGCGGGAAGATCAGGTCGCTGCCCCCGCCCTGAATGTCGAGTCCGCTGCCGATGCGGCTGAGCGCGATCGCCGCGCATTCGACGTGCCATCCCGGCCGGCCGGCACCGAACGGTGAGGGCCAACTGGGCTCCCCCGGCCGCGCCGCCCGCCATAGCAGGGCGTCGAGATCGTCGGTCTTGCCGGGCCGGCGCGGATCGCCGCCGCGCTGCTCGAAGAGCCTCAGCATGGTTTCGCGGTCATAGCCGGATTCGTAGCCGAACTGCGGCGTGGCATCCGCCCGGTAATAGACGTCGGGGTACTCCCCTATTTCCGGGTCGACGACGTACGCAGCCCCCGAGGCCAGCATTTTCTCGACGAGTTCGACCACCTCGGGAATCGCCTCGGTCGCCGCGACGTACTCGCGTGGCGGCAGCACCCGCAGCGCCGCCATGTCCTCGCGGAAAAGGGCGACCTCGCGGTCGCCGAGCTCACGCCAGTCGACACCGTCGCGATCGGCGCGCTCGAGCAATGGATCGTCGACGTCGGTGACGTTCTGCACGTAGTGCACGTCGTGGCCGAGGTCCAGCCACTGGCGGTGTACCAGGTCGAACGCCAGATAGGTGGCCGCGTGACCCAGATGGGTTGCGTCGTAGGGCGTGATCCCGCAGATGTACATGCTGGCCGCTGAGCCAGGCGCAGTGCCGGCCGCAACCGGGCGCACCTGCCGGTCAGAGGTGTCATACAGCCGTAGCTCCGGGCCCCGTCCCGGCAGCACGGGAACCGGCGGGGACGACCACGACTGCATGCCTTGACTCTAAACGTGAGAGATTAGCGCCAGGCGTCGCGGATGGCGCCGAGCAGGATCGGCGCCAGCTCGGCGCGGCACATCACGAAGTCGGGCAGGTACGGGTCGAGCTGGTTATAGCGCAGCGGCGAGCCGTCGAGCCGGGACGCGTGCATGCCGGCGGCCATCACCACCCCGGCCGGCGCCGCCGAATCCCATTCCCATTGGCCGCCCGCATGCACGTAGGCATCGACGTAGCCGTCGATGACGGCCATCGCCTTGGCCCCGGCCGAGCCGATCGCCACGGGTTGGATGGACAACGACTGCCGCATGAAGTGCAGGACTGCCGGCGGCCGGCTGGCGCTGACGGCTATCCGGATGGTGCTGGGAACGCCGACGCGCGCGGCGTCGGCGGTCACGGTGTCGCTGCGGTACACCGTGTTGCCGCGGGCCGGCAAAGACACTGCGGCGTCGGTGATTTCGCGTTGGCCGTCGGTCGGGCGTTGCCACAGCGCGATGTGCACCGCCCAGTCGTCGCGGCCGGGAGTGGAGAACTCACGAGTGCCGTCCAACGGGTCGATGATCCACACCCGGTCGTGCCGCAGCCGCTTCAGGTCGTCGTGGGCTTCCTCACTGAGCACCGCATCACCCGGCCGCTCGGCGTGCAGCCGCCGCAGCAGTAGCGCATTCGCCAGGCTGTCACCCGCGTCGCCGAGCGCCCATGGGTGACCGAAACCGATCTCCTCACGCACTTTCAGCAATAACTCCCCCGCGTCCGCCGCGAGATCGGCGGCCAGTGCGGCATCCGTCAGGTCTGACAAGTCATCCCTCTTGTTCAGGGGAGGCCGGGTTCACCGCTTCAGTATTGCCGACGGCGCACGGTCGCCGCCCACACGCCCGGACGGCCCTAGAACGCGGGCCACGGAATGGGACGATGCCGGTTCGGCCCGGGCATCACCGGGTTGTCCAGCAGCCCGTGCGCGCGCCTGCGCAGCGCTGCGATTTCGGCCCGGGTGATCTGCCCGGCCAGTTCATCGCCGAGCCGCCCGCAGAGCGCCTCGGCCAGCGCGGCCACCGCTTCCAACGTCTCGTCGTCGACCGGCTTGCCGGCCCAGCCCCACAACACCGTGCGCAGTTTGTTCTCGACGTGCAGGCACACGCCGTGGTCGACCCCGTACACCCGCCCGTCGAGGCCGAACAGGATGTGACCGCCCTTGCGGTCAGCGTTGTTGATCAACACGTCGAACACCGCCATCCGTCGCAACCGGATGTCGTCGGCGTGCATCAAGATGACCTCGTCGCCGGCGTAATCGTAGGCGCGCAGCACCGGCAGGTAGCCCGGGTGCAGCTTGCCGGCGGGGAACAGGTCGATGAGGTCCGGTCCTGGCCTGGGGTCGGAGTCGGCCGCGTCGCCGGGTTGCTGCACCCACAGCTGAAGCATGCCGGGGCCGGCCGGCCCGTCACGAATGATGGTGTAGGGCACAATGTTCCAACCCAACTGCGTCGACACCAGGTACGCGCCGAGTTCCCGGCCGGCCAATGTCCCGTCGGGAAAATCCCACAACGGCGCCTCACCGGAGACCGGCTTGTACACGCAGTGCACGGTGTACTCGCCGAGCGTGGACTCGCACAGGAAGGTGGCATTACTGGCCGAGCGGATGCGCCCGAGGATCGTCAGCTCGCCGTCCCGCAACGCCGCACGGGCGTCATTCTTCGACGTCATCGCTGGGCCCGAGCAGCGCGCTGCGCTTGTATCCGTTGGTACGCGCGCAGATGTGGCCGTCCGGGTCCAGCGGTTCGTCGCACAAGGGGCACGGCGGTCGTCCCGCGGAGATGACGCGGTTGGAGCGGCTGGCGAACTGCCGCGCCGATTCCGGCGTCAGGAACACCCGCACCGCGTCGGGCCCCTCCTCGGTGTCGTCGAGCACCACCGAGGCGTCGAACTCGGCGTCTGTCACGGCCAGCAATTCGACCACCACGGTCTGGGCCTCCGAATCCCAGCCCAGGCCCATGGTCCCGACCCGAAACTCCGCGTCGACGGGCGTGATCAGCGGGTTGAGGTCCTCGATCTCGGCGGGCTCGGGGGGCACCGGCGTGCCGAATCTGCGATTCACCTCGATCAGCAGGGCGCCAATGCGTTCGGCAAGCACCGCGACCTGTTGTTTCTCCAATACCACCGACACCACTCGGGCGTCGTGCGCGGCTTGAATGTAGAAGGTGCGATTTCCGGGCTGGCCGACGGTCCCGGCCACGAAGCGGTCGGGCGTGCGGAAGACATGAATTGCGCGGGCCATGGCACCTCCAAAATACCGGCAGTTGCCGTCACCGTGCGATCCGATTGGGGCTTGAACATGGCCGGGCAGCGGAAATTAATCTGCGGAGCCGCCGACCACCGCGTCGCTCGGCGACACCACCCCGGCCGGCTCTTTCTGCGGCTCCCCGGGCTGCTTACCCTCCGAATCGCCGTCCGACTCACTCTTGGGCGGGGGCCCGGCCCGCAACGCGGCGGACAGTCGCGCGCCAGTGTGGTTGACGTGCAGCACAAACGGCCGCAACTGGGTGTAGCGGATCACGCTCACCGAACCGGGGTCGGCGGTGACGCGCTGGAAGCCGTCCAGATGCATGCCGTACGCGTCGGCGATCACCGCCTTGATGACGTCGCCGTGGGTGCAGGCCACCCACAGCGCATCGCCCTCGTGTAGTTCGGCCAGCCGCCGGTCGTGTTCGCGCACGGCGGAAACCGCGCGCGCCTGCACCTGCGCCAACCCCTCGCCGCCGGGGAAGACCGCGGCGCTGGGATGGGCCTGAACGACCCTCCACAACGGCTCGCTCACCAGGTCCCCGATTTTGCGGCCCGTCCATTCCCCGTAGTCCACTTCGGCCAGCCGGTCCTCGATCAGCGGCTCGAGGCACAGCGCCTCGGCGAGCGGCTCGACGGTGCGCCGGCATCGCAGCAGCGGCGAACAGACCACCGCACGGATCGACAGGTCGCCGATCCGGTCGATCAGCCCGTCGGCCTGCTCCCGGCCCTTGTCATCGAGGTCGACGCCCTCGGAACGACCGGCCAGCACGCCGGCGGTGTTCGAGGTGGAACGGCCGTGTCGCAGCAAGATGACGGTCATGTCGCGGCCACCACAACCCAGACCGGACACCCCATCGACGAAACCGCAGTCACGACGACGACCGTACCCCGTGCAGGTGGCCCCTCGCGGACGTGACTAGCGCGAGACCGGCACCGCCGCGGCGACCGCATCGCGCACGGCCGCGGTCAGGCTGCGCTCGTCGGTGAGGTCGATGTCGACCAGGCTGCGAACCGCCGTGGCGACCACCTCCTCGGCCTGCGGAACTGGCCCAGCCAGGCGCGGCCGGTAAATTTCGATCACGAGTGATCGGTGCTCGATGTGGAAAGAAAAACTGCGTCCATCGCCGACTTGCCCGTACCCGCTAGCGAAGATTCCCGTCGAAATGTCTTCGACAGCAAAGTCTTTCTCTACGGTATGCCGGTCAGCGATGACGGTCATGTCGCGACCATACCTCTCCAGTACGGTCGGAGGTAGTCGACATGGCCATATTGGATGCGAAACCGTTCCTTAGAATTTGAATCTCATGTCGCCGATCCGAGGGCTAACCGTTGCTGTCAGTTGATAAACGAGCATTTCAACGCCATTTCTTTGGCTTTCTGCTTTTGCTGTCGCTGGCCGCGCCGGTTCTGGGGTGTTCGTCGAATCCGCTCACAACGGCCCCGCCCACGATCCAACCGGCGCAGCCGGCCGCCTCGCCCCCGGCATCACAGAATCCGGCCGGTGCGGTGCGGCCGCTGGGAGGACGCGCCACGGCGGCGCTCTTCGACGACGGCACCCGCCGACTGGTCGTCCTGGCACCCGGCCCCGACCCGGCGGCACCCGCCAACCTCACCGCGTTCGGTGACCCGCAGGTCCCCCCGCGTGTCATCGTCCTGCCGGGGCCGGCGGCCGCGCTGACCGGCGACGGCCGCGGCACGGCCTACCTGGCCGCTCGTGGCGGCTACTTCGTGGTCGATGTGGCTACCGGCCACACCGCTCAAGTCAATGTCGCCGAGGCCCAGAGCACCGAGTTCACCGCGATCGCGCAACGGGCCGACGGCAAGCTGGTGTTGGGTAGCGCCGACGGCGCCGTCTACATCCTTGCCTCCCAGACCCCGGGCGCGGGTGACACCGCGACCGTCGGCAGCCGGAGCAAGATCTTTGCGCACGTCGATGCCCTTGTGACACAGGGGAATACGACGGTAGTCCTGGACCGGGGACAGACCTCGGTGACGACGGTCGGCGCCGACGGTCATGCCGAGCAGGCGCTGCGGGCGGGTGAGGGCGCGACCACCCTGGCCGCCGATCCGCTGGGCCGCGCACTGGTCGCCGACACCCGCGGCGGCCAACTGCTGGTGTACGGCGTCAACCCGCTGATCTTGCGTCAGGCCTACCCGGTGCGGCTGTCGCCATACGGCCTGGTGGGCTCCGCGCGAATTGGCCTGGGTATCCCAAACCGCGTCGAACATTGTGATTGGTTACGATCTCTCCACCGGAATTCCCGTCGAAAAGGTGCAATACCCAACCGTGCAGCAACCCAACTCGCTGGCCTTTGACGAAGCGTCAGACACCTTGTACGTGGTGTCGGGGTCCGGTGCGGGGGTCCAGGTCATCGGGCACGCGGCGGGTGGGCGTTGAGCGCGCCGCGGCGGGCCCGGCTGCCCGCGGGCTGGGACACCGAGATGTCTGACGAATACGAGTGGGTGCCGCTGCGCCTGCCCCCCGAAGTGACCCGGATCAGCGCGTCCACCCGGCTGTCCATCGAGGCCGAATATCGTGGCTGGGAGCTGACGCGGGTCCGGCTCTATACCGACGGCAGCAGGCGGGTGTTGTTGCGCCGCAAGAAGTCTCGTCTGAACAATCGACGGCCCGACCAGCCGGAACTGTGACGGCGGCCGGCCGGCGCGAACGCGGTCATCGGGTGTACGGCCTGGTGCGCCGGCTGTTCTTTTTGGTCCCGCCCGAGCGCATCCACACGCTGGTGTTTGCCGTGCTGCGCGCCGTGACCGCGCTCGCGTTGTCGCGACGAGTGTTGCACCGGCTGCTGGGCCCGACCGATCCGGTGCTGGCCAGCACGGTGTTCGGGGTGCGTTTCCCGGGACCGCTCGGGCTGGCCGCCGGCTTCGACAAGGACGGCGCGGGGCTGTTGACCTGGGGTGCCATGGGCTTCGGTTACGCCGAGGTCGGGACCGTCACTGCGCACCCGCAACCCGGCAACCCGGGCCCGCGCATGTTCCGGCTGCCCGCCGACCGCGCGCTGCTGAACCGGATGGGGTTCAACAACCACGGCGCCGGGGAGCTGGCGATCCGGCTGGCCCGCCGCCGGCCCGAGGTGCCGATCGGTGTCAACATCGGCAAGACCAAGGCAATCCCGGCCGCTGAGGCCGTCGCTGACTACCGGGCCAGCGCCCGGCTGGTCGGCCCGCTGGCGTCGTATCTGGTGGTCAATGTCAGCTCGCCGAATACGCCGGGGCTGCGCGATCTGCAGGCGATCGAGTCGCTGCGCCCCATCCTTGCGGCCGTCCTCAAGGAAGCCTCGGCGCCCGTGCTGGTGAAGATCGCACCGGACATCTCCGATTCCGACATCGACGACATCGCGGACCTGGCCCTCGAGCTGGGCCTGGCCGGCATCGTCGCAACCAACACCACGGTGTCGCGCGACGGCCTGAGGACACCGGGGGTCGACGAGCTGGGTGACGGCGGCATCTCGGGGCCGCCGGTGGCGCACCGCGCCGTCGAGGTGCTGCACCGCCTCTACGGCCGGGTCGGCGACCGGTTGGTGTTGATCAGCGTCGGGGGCATCGAGACCGCCGACGACGCGTGGCAACGCATCACGGCGGGCGCGTCGCTGCTGCAGGGCTATACCGGTTTCGTCTACGGCGGAGGCTTGTGGCCCAAGCACATTCACGACGGCATTGCCCGCCGACTGCGCGACGGCGGTTTCGCCGCACTGCGCGACGCGGTCGGGTCGGCGGCTCCCACGCCGGGGAGACCGCCGGGCTAGGCCGCCCCGTCTTCGTCTTCGTCTTCGTCTCCCAAGAGTTTCTCCGGGTGGTGGAACGTGTTGATACGGGGCTGACCGTGATCGAGGTGTGCAGGCGGGATCCATTCGGTGACACCGTCTTTGCGTTTTCGGGTGGTCCAGCCGGTCTCGGCGAGCTTGTGGTTGGGTACGCAGGTCAGGGTGAGCTCATTGACGTCGGTACGGCCGGTGCGGGCCCAGCCATCCACGTGGTGCACTTCGCACCAATACCCGGGCACGTCGCAGCCGGGATGGCTGCAGCCACGATCCTTGGATTGAATGCTTCGGTTATGCACCCTAGATAGGAACGAGACCTATCCGCCACCAGCATCTTCGTCGTCAGCGCGTGGGGGTACCGTCCACGCATGACCTTGATTGTGACCGTGGCGACAGGGAACTGGGCGATCCACGCAAGCGACCGCTACGTGAGCGTGCAGCCCACCCCGGGGAATCCGGGTGGAGATTGGGACTTGCACGCGAATAAGACCGTCGTGGCCATCGGGTCTGACTGTTGGGTCGTACTGGGATACAGCGGCCTTGCGTATCTTGACGGCAAGCCGACAGATCAATTGATAGCCGAGGCAATCTCGGGCTATGACGACCTATCTGGTGGCGCTCCATCCACTCCGTGGCTTCGCCCCGTCTACCCGCACTATAGAGCGATTCGCGACCAGGTCGAGCGAAAGATTGCCGATGCATACTCGCGGCTTCCCGATGCTACTGCGAACAGATATGCGACGCGTGTGCTCGCTTCAGGCCTTCAACGCCAAGACAACGGGGTATATGGCGTTATGTTTAAGATCACGGTGCAAGGCAAAAACTCAAGCGCTACCGAATTGGCGCCAGATCGATTGCCACCCAATCAGTTTCGTATCGACGCTGTTGGCTCGGTATACACCCCGGCCATCGAGAAGGCGCAACACCGGATCGAAACCATAAATCCGATCACGCCCGAAGACATACGAGAAATTCTGATGGATGCCGTCACCGAGACCAGCGCATTGAATGAATACGTCGGTGACGACATTATGGGCGTAATCTTGGACCAACCTAAGGATACGATCGGCACTCTTTTTCGTCGCCCCGATCCACAGCGCCAAGCAGAGCTGTTGAAACAAGTTGCGAACGTTGAAGAACAATTCAAACAGATGGCTACTGTGTCAACGCCTTACGTTCTGACGCCAGGAATGATCTTCGGGCCATCGATTGGCAATCCGGGTGGGCGGAACATGAATAGCGGAATTAAATTCGAATACTCAGGGTTCGACTTCGATCCGCCCCAGCCGGGCGGCGAGTTCGTCTCTGGTCAGCCCCGAAAACCCCCGCCCTAGCTACGGTAGCTTCGCCGCACAATTCCCAGACCCGTACAGATCAAAATTCCCTGTCATGGCCGTCGCGGGGTCGCCGCCCGCCGCCTCGGGCACCGCCGGACCACATCGCGGTCAGCGCCGCAGGGCCGATTCGCGGAATGAATGTTGAGGTGATGGACTGCCGCCCGGGCTGACCGCGACGGCGTGCCAGGCCGAGCGGCGCACCCGGCTTTGTCGGCGTAGAGCACAATTCGCTGACCGGGAGATGCGAGCCGCTTGGTGTGATACAGACCGATCGCCTTACCGTCGTCGAAGATCGCCAGGTAGTGGTGAGCGTGACGGGCCAAGCGGATGACGTCGCTCATGGGCAGCAGGGCGCCCCCACCGGTGAGTCCCTTGCCGGCAGCGGCTTCCAGGTCTTTGAGCGTGGTGGACACGATGATGGTGGCCGGTAACCCGTTGTGCTGCCCCAGTTTTCCGCTGGCCAGCAGGGCCCGCAGTGCCGCATTGAGTCCATCGTGGTTGCGCTGGGCGGCGCTTCGGGCGTCGCGCCGTTCGGCGTCTTCGCCGGGCGGACCGTCGACGACCGGCGTGTCATCCTCGGGGTTACACATGCCGGGAGTGGCCGACTTCGCCAGCACCGCCTCGAAAGTGGCGCGGGCCTCGGGCGTCAGCCAGCCGCTGAGCCGCGACATGCCGTCGATGTCCTGCTTGCCCAGGGTCAAACCCCGCCGCCGTGCCCGGTCATCGTCGCTGTAGGTGCCGTCGGGATTGAGGCAGTCGGCGAGCCGGTCGGCCAACTTGGCGGCGTGGTCGGGGCGAAACTGGGTGGCCAGCTTGGCCAGATGCTTCTCGGCGCATTCTCGCGTGTCGAGGTCCACCGACTCCGGCAGCCGGTGAAAGAACTGCCGGATCACCGCCACGTGGGCCGGGCCGATCTTGCCTTCCCGGTGGCCCGCGGCGGTGGCCGGCAACCGTGGCTGCAGCGGTTGGCCGGTGATCGCGCGGCGCGGCCCCAGATCGGCGGCCTCGCCGATCCGGCGGTTGGCTTCACCGCGGGTGATGCGCAACCGGTCGGCCAAAACGTGGGAGAGTTTGCCGCCCAATTCTTCTGGTGGGGCCTGCTCGGCGAGCTGATTGATCAACTGGTGCCCTGGCACCCGTAACCGTCGAGTCTCCTGCTCAAGCCGCTCCAACAAGTTCAGCCGCTCCGGAGTGGTCAACGCCTCATACGAGTGCCCCACAACCCGGGACACCACGGCGCGCAGCGCGTCGAAGTCCTCCTGAACCTCCTCGCGACTACTCGAATGCATGTTCGAATACTATCGCAAGCCACCCGCGTTGAATCGCCTTTTATGCGCGCGAAGTGGCTATTCGTTGCCTCAAATGAGAATGCGCGCGTGCGGCGTGCCTACCTGAGGATCAGCGATGGTCTCGGTAGGCCCCGATGATGGGGTTGACGTTGGCCGAGCGACGCGCAGTGACCGAGATGACCGCGATCCGCTACGTGGTGGCGGATAGGCGAGTCAAGAGCAGGATTCTGGACGAGTTGTGCGCCAACACGGGTTGGCACCGTAACCATGCCCGCAAGGCCCTCAAGGCGGCGTTGCAGCCCAAGGTGGTGACACCCAGGCGAAGTCCGCGTCCACCCAAATATGGGCCGAATGTCATCGCTGCACTTACGGTTTGCTGGACAGTACTAGGGTTGCCAGCCGGCAAGAGGCTGGCGCCGGTGTTGAACGAACTGGTGGCGGTCTTACGGCAGTTCGGCGAGCTGATCGTCGATGACGAGACCGCAGAACTGTTGGTGTCGATGTCGGCGGCCACTATCGATCGTCGCCTAGCGGGTGAACGAGCCAAACACCAGATCAAGGGGCGTCGCGCCACCAAACCGGGGTCGCTGCTGCGAAGCCAAATCCCGGTACGCACCTGGGCAGACTGGGACGATGCCCAACCCGGATTCGTGGAGATTGACCTAGTCTCCCATGACGGCGGCAACCCCATCGGGCCGTACGCGTTCACGCTGACGGTCACCGACATCGCCACTGGATGGACGGAGAACCGCTCAGTGCCCAGCAAGGAGGCCAAATGCGTCCTGGCCGCCTTCGAAGGCATCGCGAACAAGATGCCGTCCCGATCTTGGGTGTGGACTCCGACAACGGAGCTGAATTCATCAACGTCTATCTGTTTGTTTGGTGTAGAAACCGCGAGATCACCTTCACTCGGGCGCGGCCGACGAACAAGAACGACGGCTGTCACGTCGAGCAGAAAAACTGGGCGGTCGTCCGAACCGTGGTCGGCTACCACCGCTACGATACTGCCCCAGAGTTGTTGTTACTCAACGAGATTTGGCAGCTGCAGTCCCAGCTGACCAACTATTTCTACCCGCAGCAAAAACTGATATCCAAAGTCCGTGACGGCGCCAAGGTGACCAAGAAATACGACAAAGCGGCCACCCCGTTCCGCCGCGCAATTGATCACCCCGACACCACCGCTGACCGCATAGCCGCTCTAGCCAGAACCCACGCCCTGATCAACCCCGCCGCCACCCAGCGTCAGATCCAGGCCCTGACCACCCAACTCCTCAAGATGACCACCAGTAAGTCCGGGGCCACTACCAGACCCGAGTCCCTAAGCGCGCACAATCACATGAGGCAACGAATCCACCCTCGCGCGCATCTTGACATGAGGCAACACGGCCCCGACAAAAGTTCGCAATGCCGAAGTCCGGTGACCGGCTGCCCTACCCCTGTTCGTACGTGCCGTATAGGTACGCCCGCGCAATCGCGTGCTGGAACAGATTGAATCCGAGAAAAGCCGGGCTGGCGTCCTCGCTGAGGTCGAGCTTGTCGACGTCAACCGCGTGCACCGCGACGTAGTAGCGGTGCACGCCGTGGCCGGGAGGCGGCGCGGCGCCGACGTAGCGGCGCATTCCGGCGTCGTTGACCAGGGTCAGCGCGCCGCCTGGTAGCTCGCCGCCATCGCCCGCGTCCTCCGGCAACTCGGTGACGTCGGCGGGCAGGTTGGCCACCGCCCAGTGCCAGAACCCGGACAGCGTCGGGGCGTCGGGGTCATAGACGGTGACCGCGAAGCTGCGGGTCTCCGCCGGGAATCCCGACCAGCTCAGCTGCGGGCTGACGTCTTCGCCACCAGCGCCCATGATCCCGCTGATCTGCGGCGTGGCCAGCGGCTCGCCGTCGGTGATCGATTCCGAGGTCAGGGTGAACGACGGCAGCTTGGGCAGCGCCTCGTACGGGTCGGCCGGCGAGCTCATGGGCGATCCTTTCGTTTGATCGAACTGATTCTTCACTAGCAATGCGTCAGAAAGTGTGCCAGCACGTCGATGCCGAACCTCAATGCATCGACGGGTACCCGCTCATCGACGCCATGGAACAGCGCGGTGAAATCCAAATCCGGCGGCAACCGTAGCGGGCTGAAACCGAAGCAGCGAATACCCAAGCGCGCGAACGCTTTCGCGTCGGTTCCGCCGGAGAGCATGTACGGCACCGTCCGGGCGTCCGGATCAAGCGCCAGCACCGCGGCATTCATCGCATCGACCAGATCGCCGTCGAAGCTGGTCTGATACGACGGCAAGTCCCTGATCCATTCCCGGGTCACGTCGGGGCCGATCAGCTCGTCGATTTCGGCCTCGAACGCCGCCTGCCGTCCGGGCAGCACGCGGCAGTCCACGACCGCTTCCGCCGTGGCCGGGATGACGTTGGCCTTGTACCCGGCCTTGAGCATCGTCGGGTTCGCGGTATCGCGCAGGACCGCCTTCAGCATGCGAGCCATCGGGCCAATTTTTTCGATCACGCCGTCCAAATCGACGGACTCGGTGTCGAAGCTGAGGCCCGTCTCCTCGCTGATGGCGGCCAAGAACTCCACGACGGGGTCGGTCACCACAAGCGGAAACTGGTGCCGGCCCACCCGTGCGACCGCCTCGGCGAGGGCGGTGACCGCGTTCTGATCGTTCACCATCGAGCCGTGTCCGGCCTGGCCGCGGGCGGTCAGCCGCATCCATTGGATGCCTTTCTCGGCCGTATCGATCAGATAGAGCCGGCGTTCACTTCCGTCACGGCGCGTCACCGTCAGGGAGAACCCGCCCACCTCACCGATCGCCTCGCTGACACCGTCGAACAGATCGGGCCGATTGTCGACCAGCCACTGCGACCCGAAGTGACCGCCGTGCTCTTCGTCGGCGACGAACGCGAACACCAAGTCGCGTGGCGGCACGATGCCCGCCCGCTTCAGCTGACGGGCGACCACGATCATCATGCCGACCATGTCTTTCATGTCGACCGCGCCGCGGCCCCAGACGTAACCGTTTTCGATAGCGCCGGAGAACGGGTGCACGCTCCATTCGGCCGGCTCGGCCGGCACGACGTCGAGATGCCCGTGGATCAGCAGCGCGCCGCGCGAGCTGTCCGCGCCCGCGAGGCGCGCGAACACGTTGCCCCGGCCGGGAGCACCGGATTCGAGATATTCGGGCCGGTAGCCCACCTCCGCGAGTTGCTCGGCGACCCACCGCGCGCATTCCGCCTCGCCGCGCGTCGTCTCGGGTTCGCCGGTGTTGGTGGTATCAAACCGAATCAACGTGCTGACAACCTCGACGACGTCGTCGGCTGGGTTGGTTGGCGTCGCCTCGCTTTCAAGGGTCACAACCACCTTTCCTACCATTGCCGAGGCCGCGGGGCTCGGGGGCCGCGCAGCGCCCGCTGGATGCATGGCGAGCTGGCTTGGGTCCGCGGGGGCGAATCCGATAGCCTTAGCTGCCAACCCGTGCGGTTGGTCTTGTCCGAGTGGCGGAATGGCAGACGCGCTAGCTTGAGGTGCTAGTGCCCTACTAATGGGCGTGGGGGTTCAAGTCCCCCCTCGGACACCCGTATTACGGCCCGATTTGCCGTTTCGGTGGCGGGTAGACGGCCCTGGCGATCGTCGCCGACAGCCACCCGATCCACCAGCCGCCGAAAAGCAAAACGAACGTGTGCCGGGTGGCCGTGTCGGCCGTCGCGAAGACGCCGGCCAAGATGACGGCCCAGACGATCGCGCAAGCGATGCTGTAACTCGTATAGGTTCCGTAACGCCGTCTCATTGCGCGGATCCTCCCGATCGTGCCTGACCTGCAGGGCGATATTCGGCAGCGAACTACAGAGCCGAACGCGTCTTTCAGCAAGGCCACCGGCTCGTCGACGTAGCGACGGCGCCAGTGCCGCGGATATTAGTATGTGTGAGCATTAGCCGCAATCCTCCGCGAGGAGCCATTATCGCCAATTATGTTGCAGCACAACGCTATTAAAGATGATGTTCGACGCACCAGCCCGTCGAGCTTGCCGCCGCACGTAAGCTGGACACGGGCCAGTAGCTTGGAGTGCGACCAATGAACCCACTGAGCGGCTTCCTCCGGCGAGCAGCGACGCAGACGTTTCGTGACCGTCGCGAAGCGGGTCGCGTGCTGGCCGAGCAGCTGATCGCCTACCGCGGCAAAGACGGCGTACTCGTCTTCGGGCTGGCACGCGGCGGCGTTCCCGTCGCCTGGGAGGTCGCCGCGGCGCTGCACGCCCCACTGGACGTATTCCTGGTTCGCAAGCTAGGGGTTCCGCGCTGGTCGGAGCTGGCGATGGGCGCATTGGCCAGCGGCGGCGGCCTGGTGATCAACGACAACGTGATTTCCAGCTTGCACGTCACCGATGAACAGGTGCGCGAGGCGATCGACAGCGAGACGGCCGAGCTGATCCGGCGCGAGCAGGCCTATCGTGGCGGGCGGCCGATGGCCGACCCGCGCGGCAAGACGGTGATCCTGGTCGATGACGGCATCGCCACCGGTGCCAGCATGCTGGCGGCCGTCCGTGCCGTGCGCGCCGGCGGCCCGCAATCGATCGTCGTCGCGGTCCCGGTCGGACCGCAGGCGACCTGCCGCGAGCTCGCGCAGGAAGCCGATGACGTGGTGTGCGCGACCATGCCACCCGCGTTCGAGGCAGTCGGACAGGTTTACGCCGACTTTCACCAGGTCAGTGACGACGAGGTGCGCGGACTGCTCAGCACGCCGACCGGCTGAAACCGACTACTTGGCCGGGTCCTCGCCGCGGCGGTCGGGTACCACCGACTCCACGCCGGCTTCCTCCAACGACCCATCGCCGCCCATCTCCGCTACGTCGGGCTGGGGTTCGTCCGGGACTTCCTCCGGGTAGTCGTAGGCGTCCTCGTCGTTGTCGGCCGGCTCTAGGTCACCGTCATCCCCGCCCGCGTCCCGTCGCTGGCGTTCCCGCAATGCGTCGATGATCAGCAGCACGACGCCCACGGCGCTGGCGATAACGCACACCCAGGCCACCAGCTCGTTGCTGGTCACGACCGCAAACACCAACGCGACGAGCCCGACGAGGGCTAATACCAGCGCAATGATCAGCATCGGTCATCCTCCAGCCGACGAGCGGGACCGCCAGGTCCGGTCGGGTCTAGCGTGCCAAGCGCGGAATTCGCCACGTTGCTGAGGCTAGTTACCCCGATTGAATTGATCGAAGCCGCCGGCGTCCGCACTCGAGTCGACGGGGGCCGCTGATCCGCGCTGGCCGAGTTCCTCGAGCTGGGATTCCAGGTACGTCTTGAGCCGGGTGCGGTACTCGCGTTCGAACGTGCGTAGCTGCTCGAGGCGGCCTTCCAGCACGGTGCGCTGCTGGTTGATGGTTCCCATGATCTCGGAATGCTTGCGCTCCGCGTCGGCCTGCAGGGCGTCGGCCTTCTCCTGGGCCTGGCGCAACTGTGTCTCGGAGCGGGTTTGGGCGTCGGCCAGCATCGCGTCGGCGCGTTGCCGGGCGTCGGCGACGGTGGTCTCGGCCGTTTGCGTGGCTTCGCTGACGATCTGGTCGGCGTTGGCGCGGGCATCGGCCAACATCTTGTCCGACTCGGCTTGGGCGGTGCCGGTGAGCCGGTCGGCGGTGTCTTGTGCCAAGGTCAGAACCCGCGCGGCCTTCAGGGCCTGTTCCTCGTTGGTTCCCGTGGCCACCACCGGCGCCGGCGGGGCCGCCTCGGGTTCGGGCTCGGAGACCGGAATCGCCTGAGTGGGCGCGGCGGCGACGGTCGGCGTGGCGCCGGTACCGCCACCGGAGGCAATCTCTTGGTCGAGCTCCTCGATCCGTTGGCGCAGATCGGAATTCTCTTCGATGAGCCGCGTCAGCTCGGCCTCAACCAGGTCGAGGAAGGCGTCGACCTCGTCTTCGTTGTAGCCCCGCTTGCCGATGGGTGGCTTACTGAACGCCACATTGTGGACGTCGGCTGGTGTAAGCGGCATTGTTTCGTCCCCTCAAGTTACTGTCCAACGTTCTTAAAAGTGTAGAACGCCGTGGTAGCCGTCGCGCAACTGCCGTCCATCCTGTCACACCAGAACCGGCTGTTGCCGATTAGGCCAATAAATAAGGACGGATTTCAAACATTGAGACCAATAAAATCCCAATCCTTAGAGTTTTTAAATCGCGCTCACCAAACCGAGGCTAAAACGTAGCCGAACTGTCTCCCGGTGGAGCGTGGCTCAGGCGGCGGCGCCGAACGCCAATTGCATGCCGATGAACGCGACCAGCAGCAGCACCATGATGGACAGGTCGAAGCGCACGGCTCCGATGGTGAGCTGCGGGATCAGCCGGCGCAGCAGTTTCACCGGCGGATCGGTGATCGACATGATGATCTCCAGGAGCACCACGGTGATACCCGTCGGGTGCCAGTCACGGCTGAACGAGCGGATGAACTCGACCACGACCCGGGCGATGAGCAGCAGCCAGAAGATGAACAGTGCAAACCCAAGGATCTGAAAGAACAGCACCAACTGAGGAGCCCCGACCTTACTGATGAGATGTCAAGCGCCGCACACGAGCGCGGTCATCGCCAGCGTACCGACTCAGACCGCGGGCAACATCTCATGTGCACATAACTGGGCGCCATAGTGAGGCGGGGCAAGCGGCCCGCCCCGCCGTATGGCGGGGCGGATGCGGCTATTGGTAGGCGTAAAAGCCGGTTTCGGCGATCCGGCGACGCTCCTCCGGTGACACATCGACGTCGGCGGGCGACAGCAGAAACACCTTGGTCGCGACCTTGTCGAACGAGCCGCGCAACGCGAAGGCCAGGCCGGCCGCGAAGTCGACCAGCCGTTTTGCGTCGGCGTTGTCCATCGACACCAGGTCCATGATGACCGGGGTGCCGTCCCGGAACCGCTCGCCGATGGTGCGCGCCTCGCTGTAGTCCTTGGGCCGCAGCGTGGTGATCTTCGACAATGGATGGCCTTCTTCGAACATCATCGCCATCCGGCGCGGGTCCATCGCCAGCGCTCCACGGGTGGAATTGCGCAGCCACGACCCGAAGCGCGGCCTGTTCATCTCGGGCCGGTCGAACTCGCGGGGGTGGACGGGACTGTAGCGGGACTCCTCGCCATAACCGCCGCCCCGGTACCCGGGTGGCGCGTAGTCGGCCGGCTCGCCGCGCGGGTCTTCATAGTCGCGCCCCTCGTAGCGGCCTTCCAAGCGGCCTTCCAAGCGGCCTTCCAAGCGCCCATAGCCGTCGTCGAATCGCGCACGCGGGAAACCGCGGGAAGGTGCGCGGTCGTCGTAATACTCGTCGTCGTAGTCGTCCATCGGGGCCATACCGAAATAGGCCTTGACCTTGTGCAGTGTGCTCATTGAGTTGACCCTTCTAGCCCCTGGGAGTATTGGTGTCTGTGATGAAGGTGTGACTACAGTGACTATTCACGGTGACGGTAGCGGTCGCGAGCCCAATAGCGCGGTACCGACACGCACACACGTCGAACCATGTTTGACGGCAATTTCGAAGTCGTTGGACATGCCGGCCGATAAACCCGTCGCGTCGGGATGCGATTCGAGCACCCGGGAGTGCTCCGATCGCAGCTGGTCGAAGGCCTCTTCGGGATCCCAGTCCAGCGGTGGGACGGCCATCAACCCGATGAATTCCAGGTTCTTCGACTCCGCCGCCTGCGCGCAGACCTGGTCGACCGTGGCGGGTGTCCGGACGTCGACGCCGCCGCGCGATGCGTCGCCGTCGAGGCTGACCTGGACGTAGACCCGTAGCGGGTGCTGCCGGCGACCCTCGGCCAGGGCCGCGGATACCGCCCGGTCAAGCGCGGTCACCAGCCGTGAGCTGTCGACCGAGTGGGCGGTATGCGCCCAGTCGGTCAGCGCCCGCGCCTTGTTCCGCTGAATGTGACCCACCATGTGCCACTGCATTGCCGACAATCCGCGCGCCGAAGACGCTTTGGACGAAGCATCGGCCAACCGAGCGAGTTCGGCCACCTTCGCCGATGCTTCCTGCTCCCGGGATTCGCCAACGGACCGACAGCCCAATCGGGACAAAATCGCGACATCGGTTGCTGGAAACAATTTGGTAATGGGTAAAAGTTCTATTTCTGCGACATTGCGGCCCGCCGCTTGTGCGGCCGCCGCGAGTCGCGATCGCACCGCCGCCAGCGCATGCGTCAGTTCCGATTCGCGGTCGCCATGGTTTCCCCGGCTTCCGGGGGCCGGCGTCTCAACCGCCATCGCGGTCACTCGATCCAGACCAGCGACGCCAGTCGCCCGGTCGGCGCGTCCCGGCGATGACTGAACAGCGCCGGGTCGGCCACGGTGCACCGCCGATCGATGTCGATCGATGTGACACCTAAATCCCTTAGCTGGTAGGCGATTCCGGCCCGCAGGTCGACTCCGGGAGTTCCGGCCGAGGTGGTGGTGCGGCTGCCCGGCAGCGCCGCCTCCACCTCGTCGGCCATCGCCGCGGGCACTTCGTAGTTCCTGCCGCTGACCGCCGGGCCGAGCAGCGCCGAGATATCGCCGATGTGCGCGCCCAGGCCCAGCATCGCGTCCACCGTTCGGGCGACGACGCCTGACAGGGCGCCGACGCGACCGGCATGGACCGCCGCGACCACACCCGCGCGCGCGTCGGCCATCAACACCGGCACGCAGTCGGCCGTCACCACGGCCAACGCCAGTCGGGGCGTGCCGGTCGCCAACGCGTCGGTGTTTTCGACCGCGGTGTCACGCGGCCCGTCGAGGACCGCGACCCGATCGCCGTGCACCTGGTTCATCCAGACCACCCGGTCGGAGCCGAGGCCAATGGCCGCGGCCAGCCGAGCGCGGTTGGCGGCCACCGCCGCCGGGTCGTCGCCGACATGGTCGCCGAGGTTGAACGTGTCGAATGGCGGTGCCGAGACACCGCCCGCGCGAGTGGTGGTCACCCGCCGGATGCGAAAGCTCACCTCACCAGTATCGGAACTGGTATCGAAGAACCCTGCATCGGCCAGGCGGCCCCGACGTCCGGCCGTGGTCGGGGGTGTCGCCCACATGGCGGACCTCAGCGGCGCATGAACGGCGGCACATCGACGTCGTCGTCGTCGCCGCCAATGCTCAACGTCGCGCCATTGGTGTGCAGCGGCACGCTGACGGCGTCGACGGGCTCGAACAACGTCGAGGTGAGCTTGCCGGCCTTCGCCGACTCGATTCGGTGCGCCCCGCCGATCTTCTCCCCGGCACCGCTGCCGAGAGCTCCCACGACGGGGTTGCGGCCAGGTCCGGCGGCGTCAAAGCCCGCCGCGATGACGGTGACCCGAACCTCGTCGCCCAGCGAGTCGTCGATGACGGTGCCGAAGATGATGTTGGCGTCTTGATGGGCCGCGTCCTGCACCAGCGACGCGGCCTCGTTGATCTCGAACAGGCCCAGGTCGCTACCGCCGGCGATGGACATCAGCACGCCCTGCGCGCCCTCCATCGACGCCTCCAGGAGCGGCGAGTTGATCGCGATCTCGGCGGCTTTAAGCGAACGGCCTTCACCGCGCGCGGAGCCGATGCCCATCAGCGCGGTGCCCGCGCCGGACATGATGCCCTTGACGTCGGCGAAGTCGACATTGATCAGCCCAGGCGTGGTGATCAGGTCGGTGATGCCCTGCACGCCGTTGAGCAGCACCTCGTCGGCGCTGCGGAACGCATCCATCAGCGATACCGCGGCATCGCCCATCTGCAGCAGCCGGTCGTTGGGGATCACGATCAGGGTGTCGCAGCTCTCGCGCAGCGAGCCGATGCCGTTTTCGGCCTGGTTACTGCGCCGCTTGCCCTCGAACGAGAACGGCCGAGTGACGACACCGACCGTCAACGCCCCCAGTTTGCGGGCGATGCTGGCGACGACGGGAGCGCCGCCGGTGCCGGTCCCGCCGCCTTCACCGGCGGTGACGAACACCATGTCCGCCCCGCGCAGCAGCTCTTCGATCTCGTCCTTGGCGTCCTCGGCGGCCTTGCGCCCGACCTCCGGGTCAGCGCCGGCGCCCAGGCCGCGGGTGGAATCGCGGCCCACGTCGAGCTTGACGTCGGCATCGCTCATCAACAGCGCCTGTGCGTCGGTGTTGATCGCGATGAACTCGACGCCCTTGAGGCCCTGTTCGATCATCCGGTTGACGGCGTTGACGCCGCCGCCACCGATACCAACGACCTTGATCACGGCCAGGTAGTTGTGTGGGGGGGTCATCATTCGTCTTCCTCCCTGGTGGGCACTTTCTCACCTGTGGGCTATTCCGGATGGTGGCGGAACCTCTGGCAAACTCTCAACCTCAACCATAGGGTTAGTGTTATGTCAGGTAGTTCCGCGCAACCAGAACGGTATGGGTACTCCGCCCGCTAACCCCGCAGGCGCGCCGACGCGCGGCGCGGTTTTTTCTGCCCCCGGCGCCGGCCGTCGCTACTTGACGGTCGGCAGATCGGGGCTGGACACGTCGTAGGTCCGCCCGGGTTGCGTCAAGAGCGCGGTCAGTTTTTCGGCCTTTTCCTCGGTGCGGTCGGTGGTCCCCCAGATCACCACCCGGCCATCGCCGAGCGTCAGGGTGATCGAGGCCACCGACGGGGCCGCGATGCGGCTCACCTGACCCGCCACCTCGGGGCGCAGCGCGGTCAGCACCTGCAGCGCGGCCCTGGTCGACGGGTCCGTCGGCCCGGGATCGGCGACATCGATGTAGGGCAACGCCGGTGGTGGTGGCCCGGTCGCGAAGTCCACGCCGTCGCGGTCATAGAGGTGCGGGCCGTCCGGAAAATCCTTCACCACCACAGGAACCCGCTCGACGATGGTGATCCGCAGCGCCGACGGGTACTGGCGCTGCACCCGCGCGCTGGCCACGCGCCGAATCGCCGCCACCCGGTCGGCGACCTGGTTGGTGTTGATCTGCAGCAGCGGCGTCCCGGGCCGCACCTGCGCCGCGTCGAGGACCTCCTCACGGGTCACCGCCCCAGTCCCGGTGACGACGATCGAGCGTGCCGACATCGCCGGCGTGAAATACAGGATCAGCCCCAGCCCGACCCCGACGATGGCCAGCACCACCGATGCGAGCAGCATCTTCAAGCCTCGAACGACGCCGCGCCCAACGGGTTTGGGCTGGTTGACGAGGCGCCCGCTGGCCCGGCGTTTGGCCTCCCGACGCGCCTCCTCGATGGCCGTGGCGCGGGTCTGCGCCGCGCGGCGCTCGGCCCGCTCGCGACGGGCCCGCCGGCGCGGCCCCTCGAATTCGGCCTGATCCGCCGGCAGCTGGTCGTCGGGTGCTCCGGTGCTGATCGGTTCGGTGATCGCGCCGGTGACCTCGTCACCCGGGGCCGCCTCGCCCACCACGTCGGTCGGTGTGTCTTGGGCCGCCTCGGAGCCCGGCTGGGTCATCGCAACACTCCCGGCCGGCCGGGAGCGGCGCGGTTGGCCCGCACCCGCAGCGCGGTCACGATCTCGGGTCCCAGCAGGGTCACGTCGCCCGCACCCATCGTGACGATCACATCGCCCGGGCCGGCGGCCGCGGCCACCTGCTCGGCGACCGCGGAAAAATCCGCCAGGTAGCGCGCCGGCACGCTGACGTGTTCGGCGACGCTGGCCCCGCTGACGCCGGCGAGCGGTTGCTCGCGTGCGCCGTAGACGTCAAGGACGAACACCTCGTCGGCGGCATCGAGTGCGCGACCGAACTCCGCGGCGAAAGCCTTTGTCCGCGAATATAAATGGGGCTGAAACACCACGAGCATGCGCCCGCTACCGCTTTGCTCCACGACAGTGCGGACCGCCGCCAGCGTCGCGCTGATCTCGGTCGGATGGTGCGCGTAGTCGTCGAACACCCGCACCAGTGCGTTCGGGGCCTGGCCCTCTCCCGAGGTCCCGACCAGCTCGAAGCGGCGGCGCACGCCCTCGAAGCCGGCCAGCCCGTCGAGCACCTCATCGGCCGGGGCACCGATCTCGGTCGCCGCCAGCAGCGCGCCCAGCGCATTGAGCGCCATATGCCGTCCGGGAACCGACAGCCGCATCACGCGCGGGTGAGGTTCGCCGGCCAGCCGGATGTTTGCCACCGCCTCGGTGCCCTGCTGTTCCCACGACAGCAGGGCTCCGGCCAAGGCTTCCGGGGCTTCGGCGGGCCTGCCGGGCTCCGACCCGTACCGCAGCACCCGAATTCCCAGCTCGGCCGTGCGTCGGGCCAGCGCGGCCGCCCCGGGATCGTCGGTGCACACCACGAGCGCTCCCCCGGGCGCCAGCCGCTCCACGAAGGAATCGAACACGTCGACGTAGGCATCGGCGCTGCCGTAGAAATCCAGGTGATCCGTCTCGATGTTGGTGACCACCGCGACGTTGGGCGTGTACTCCAGCAGCGAGCCGTCGCTTTCGTCGGCCTCGGCGACGAAGCAGTCGCCGCTGCCGTGGTGGGCGTTGGTGCCGGCCTCGCCGAGCTCCCCGCCGACCGCGAAGGACGGGTCGCGTCCGCAGTGCTGCAGGGCCACGATCAGCATCGACGTCGTCGTGGTCTTGCCGTGGGTGCCGGTGACCATCAGCTTGGTGCGCCCGTCCATCAGCCTGGCCAGCACGGCCGGTCGCAGAACCACGGGGATGCCGCGGCGCCGCGCCTCGACCAGCTCGGGGTTGGTCTTCGGGATGGCGGCGTAGGTGGCGATGACCGCCGTGGGTCCGCCGGGCAGCAGGTCCAGCGACGAGGCGTCGTGCCCGATGCGGACCAGCGCGCCCCGGGCCCGCAGCGCGTGCACACCGCGCGACTCCTTGGCGTCGGACCCGGAGACCAGACCGCCCCGGTCCAGCAGGATGCGGGCGATCCCCGACATCCCGGCTCCCCCGATGCCCACCATGTGCACCCGCTGCAGCTCGGGTGGCAGCTGTTCGGCGTTCACCGTGGTCCCCGCGCCGCTGCCCCTCGGACGGATCGCCCACCCCGCCCCCGCTGGGCTTCGCGGGCGATGTGCAAAGCGGCGAGGGCCACCTGGCGGGCCGCGTCGCGGTGTCCGACCCGCGCTGCGGCCGCGGTCATCGCCGCCAACCGCGGCGGATCGGTGAGCAGGGCCGCCGCCCGCTCGGCGACCAGGGCCGGCGTCAGCGCGGGGTCGGCGACCACGACGCCGCCACCGGCGTTGACCACCGGCAGCGCGTTGAGCCGCTGCTCGCCATTGCCGATCGGCAGCGGCACGTAGATGGCCGGGAGGCCGACGGCCGAGACTTCGGCGACCGTCATCGCCCCGGACCGGCAGATCACCAGGTCGGCGGCGGCGTAGGCCAGGTCCATCCGGTCCAGGTAGGGCACCGCCACGTAGGGCGGATCGCCGGGCCGCGGTTCGCGCAGCTCGAGGGCGTTCTTGGGCCCGTGCGCGTGCAGCACGGCCACACCCGCGGCGGCCAGGTCGGCGGCGGCTCCCGAGACGGCCCGGTTGAGCGAGACCGCGCCCTGCGAACCGCCGAACACCAGCAACACCCGCGCGTCGTCGGCGAAGCCGAAATGCGCCCGCGCTTCGGCACGCAACGCCGCGCGGTCCAGCGTGGTGATGGCGGCCCGAACCGGCACTCCGACCACCTCGGCGCGCCGTAGCCCGGAATCCGGCACCGCCGAGAGGATCCGGTCCGCGGTGCGGGCGCCGACGCGGTTGGCCAGCCCGGCCCGGGCGTTGGCTTCGTGGATCACCACCGGGACGCGGCGCCGCCACCCGGGGAGGCCGTGAGCGGCCAGGTACGCCGGCAATGCCACATACCCGCCGAAGCCGACCACCACGTCGGCGTCGACGCGGTCGAGCACCGCGCGGGTCTCGCGGACGGCGCGCCACACCCGCGCCGGCAGCCGGGCCAGGTCGCCGCTGGGCTTGCGCGGCAGTGGCACCGGCGTGATCAGCTCGAGGTGGTAGCCGCGCTCGGGCACCAGCCGGGTCTCCAGTCCGCGCCGGGTGCCCAACGCGGTAATCCGGACCCCCGGGTGCAGCGCGGACAGCGCGTCGGCGACCGCCATCGCGGGCTCCACATGGCCGGCGGTACCGCCGCCGGCCAGTACGACCGACAATGACTTAACAGACGACGAAGATTCAAAAGACGTCGAAGCGGCACCGGCGGGCGGGGGGCTTGCCCCCAGCCCGCCGGCCGGCTTACTGACGGTGTCGTTCACCCGTAACGCTGACCTTCCAATGCGCGAGCGCGCCGTGTCTGACGCTGGCCAGATCCATGATGCCCTGCGCGGACGGACGGCCGGGCGGCTATTCCGGGTAACGCCTTCCGCCGGGCCCGCTGCGGGGAGTCGGGGTTGCGCGAGTTTTTCCGGGCGGGCGGCTTGGAGGCGTTGCGGGCGGCGCCTCGGGGTGCGCCGGCCGTTGCCGGCTGCGGGCGGACGCGCTTGCGATCGCGGAACGCCTCCAGGCGGGTCGGCGCATAGGGTTGCGGCAGCGGCAACCGCAGCAGCCGGTTCATCTTGTCGTCGCGCCCGGCCCGCAGCGCGGCCACCGCCTCCGGTTCGTGACGAGCCGCGTTAGTCATGATGCCTATCATGAAAAGCGTTGCGGCCGTTGATGTTCCACCGGCAGAGATGAGCGGCAGCTGCAGGCCGGTGACCGGCAACACCCCGATGACGTAGCCGATGTTGATGAACGCCTGGCCCAGCACCCACATCGTCGTGGTGGCGGTCAGCAACCGCAGAAACGGGTCGGCCGATCGCCGGGCGATCCGCATCCCGGTGTAGGCGAACAGCCCGAACAGCGCCAGCAGCCCGAACGCGCCGACAAAGCCGAGCTCCTCGCCGATGATGGCGAAGATGAAGTCGTTGTGCGCGTTGGGCAGATAGTTCCACTTGGCCACGCCCTGACCGAGCCCGTCGCCGAAGATGCCGCCGTGGGCCAGCGCGAATTTCGCCTGCCGGGCCTGGTAGCCGGTGTCCTGCGGGTCGTTTTCGGGGTTGATCCAGGACCGCACCCGGTCCGAGCGGTAACCCGCGGACATCGCCAGGACCGCGCCGGCGACAAACACCGCCACCAGCGAGGTGACGAACACGCGCAGCGGCAGCCCGGCATACCACAGCAGGGCCAACAGGATGATGCCCAGCGACACCGTCTGGCCGAGGTCGGGCTGCGCGACGATCAGCGCCAGCGCGATGACCGCGGCCGGCACCAGCGGGATCAGCATCTCCCGGAGCGAGGCTCGCTCCATGCGCCTGGCCGCGAGCAGGTGCGCGCCCCAGATGGCGAACGCGATTTTCGCCAGCTCAGAGGGCTGCATCGAAAAGCCCGCGATGACAAACCATTTACGGGAGCCGTTAGCCAGGTTGCCGATGCCCGGAACGAGCACCAGCACCAGCAAGATGATGGTGAAGACGTAACCGGCGAAGGCCACGCGTCGGAGGAACCGCACCGACATCCGCGCCGAGACGTAGGCCGCGAACAGTCCGATGACCGTCCACAAGACCTGCTTGCCGAAAATCACCCACGCGGACCCGTCGGCGCCATAGGACCGCACGCCGGAGGCCGATAGCACCATGATCAGGCCAAGCGTCGTCAGCAGCCCCGCCACGGCGATGATCAGGTGAAAAGAGGTCATGGGCCGGCCAAGCCAGGCGCCGAACCGGGTACGCGGACCGCGCTCTTCGGTCGTGACCTGGGCCTTTGTGCCCGCTTGAGCCTTTGTGCCCACGGTTTCCAACGCATCCGTGGGGGCGTCCGTCGAGTCGGTGGCGTCCGGCTCGGTCGCGGCGGCGGGCTCGGTCACCGCTTTGGTCACCGCTTTGGTCACGGTGGCCGCTTTGGTCTTTTTGCCCCGGCCCAGCAGCCGGGTCAACGCGATGCCCACACCCGCCTACCGGTTGGCCGCGCGCACGGCCGCCGCGAACGCGTCGCCACGATCGTCGTAGCCCTTGAACTGGTCGAACGACGCGCCGGCCGGCGCCAGCAGCACCGTGTCGCCCGGCTTTGCCAACTTCCGGGCCGCGGCCACGGCCGCGGTCATCACACGAATGCCGAGATCCCCGTCCGAATATTTCACTTCTGTCACATTTGCATCAGAAATCACAGCAGTCGCATGCATACCAGCATCCTCGCCTGCCACAACCTGGACGACGGGGACATCCGGCGCGTGTCGCGATAACGCCTGTGCAACCTCTTCGCGGTCACGGCCGATGAGCACCGCGCCGACCAGCCGGGATGCGATTCTGGCGACCTCGGCGTCGATGGATGCGCCCTTCAGCAAACCGCCGGCCACCCAGACCACGCGCGGATAGGCCAGCACGGACGCCTCGGCGGCGTGCGGATTGGTGGCCTTGGAGTCGTCGACGTAGGTGATCCCGTCGGCGACGGCAACCACTTCGGAGCGATGTCGGCCCAGCCGAAAGGACGCGATTGCCTGCGCTATCGCGTTGGCGGGCACGTCGACGCAGCGCGCCAGCGCCGCCGCGGCCAGCGCGTCAAGCACTCCGACCGGGCCCGGCACCGGTATCGATTCGACGGGCAAAAGTGCCAGGTCGTCGGCAAAGGCGCGGTCAACCAGGTGGCCGTCGCGCACGCCGAGCTCGCCCGCGGCCGGTACGCCGAGCCGGAAGCCGACCCGCACCGGCGCGGCCGCGGTGTCCAGCAACGCGGCGGCCCGACTGTCGTCCAGCCCGACCACGGCCACCCGGCCATTCAGCGCCCGGGCCTTGGCCGCGGCGTATTCGGCCATCGTGGGATGCCAGTCCAGATGGTCCTCGGCGATGTTGAGCACCACGCCGGCTTCGGGCCGCACCGAAGGCGCCCAGAACAGCTGAAAACTGGACAACTCGACGGCCAGCAGGTCGGCGGGCTCGCTGAGGACGTCCAGCACGGGGCTGCCGATGTTGCCGCACAACAGGCTGCGACGGCCACCGGTGGTCAACATGGCATGCAGCATCGACGTCGTCGTCGTCTTGCCGTTGGTGCCGGTCACGACGAGCCAGGGGCGCGGCGGTCCGTAGTGGCCCGCGGCGTCCAGCCGCCAGGCCAGCTCCACGTCACCCCAGATGGGCACGCGCGCCGCCGCGGCGGCGGCCAGCACCGGCGTGCTCGGCTGGAAGCCGGGGCTGGTGACCACGAGGGCAAAGCTGCGCTGCGGCCCGGCAATCCGCTGCACCGCGTCCGACGGGGCCACGGTCGCCACTCCGGCCTCGGCGTACGGGCGCAGCATGACGGGATCGTCGTCACACACCGTCGGCGTCGCGCCGAAGCGGGTCAGCGCCGCCACTATCGCCTTGCCGGTGACCCGGCCGCCGGCGACCAGCACGGATGCGCCCGGCACCAGGGGCTCGAGCCCGGCGTGCGCGTTCATGTCACGCACCGATCGTGGCGAGCCACTCACCGTAGAACAGGGCCACGCCCAGACCGCAGGTGATCGCCGTAAGCAGCCAGAAGCGGATGATCACCGTGGTTTCGGCCCAGCCGGCCAATTCGAAGTGGTGATGGAACGGCGCCATCCGAAACACCCGGCGCCCGGTGGTGCGGAAGGCCAAAATCTGCAGCACGACGGAGGTGACCTCTGCCACGAACAGCGAACCCAGCACGACCGCGAGGATCTCGGTGCGGCTGGTGACGGACAGCCCCGCGATGATGCCGCCCAGCGCCAGCGACCCGGTGTCACCCATGAAGATCTTGGCGGGCGCGGCATTCCACCACAGAAAGCCGATGCAGGCGCCGGCGGTCGCGGCCGCGATCAGCGCCAGGTCGAGCGGGTCGCGCACGTTGTAGCAGCCCAGGCCCGGCGCCGTGACGCACGCGTTGCGGTACTGCCAGAAGGTGATCAACACGTAGGCGCCGGTGACCATGGCCATGCAGCCGGCGGCCAATCCGTCCAGGCCGTCGGTGAAGTTGACCGCGTTGGACCAGGCGCTGACGATGACCACACAGAACAGCACGAATATCGCCGGAGCCAGTGCGACCGTGGCGATTTCGCGCACATAGGACAGATCCGAGCTGCCCGGCGTCAGACCGGCCGGATTGCGGAACTGCAACACCAACACGGCGAACAACACCGCCGCGGTGATCTGCCCGGCGGTCTTGGCGGTCTTGTTCAACCCAAGGTTGCGCGACCTGCGGATTTTGATCAGATCATCGAGGAAGCCGACGACACCCAGGGCGGTGGCAAGGCCCAGCACCAGCAGGCCCGACGCGGACACCCCTTCCCCGTCGAAAGCCAGGCCCGCGAGGTGGGAACCCAGGTAGCCCGCCCAGACGCCGGCCAGGATCGCCACCCCGCCCATCGACGGCGTGCCGCGTTTCGTGTGGTGGCTGGGCGGGCCGTCCTCGCGGATCTGATGGCCGAATCCCTGCCTGGTGAACAACCGGATCAGCACCGGGGTCAACAGGATTGAGACGGCCAGGGCGACCGCGACGGCGACGAGGATCTGCCTCATGGGCGAGCCCCGCCACCCGAGGCGTCCGCGCCGTCTGAGACCTCCGAGGCCAGTGCGTCGGCCAGCGCGCCCAGCCCGGCCGCGTTCGACGCCTTGACCAGGACGACATCGCCGGGTTGCACTTCGGCCCGCAACAACGCCAGGGCGGCGTCGCCGTCGGCCACGTTCACGGCCCCGTGATCGGCCGCCGGGTCAGTTTCGGAGCCCCACGAGCCCTCCATGACCGCTCCGTGGTGCATGGCGCTCATTGACCTCCCGATTCCCACGACAACGAGTCGAGACACATCTAAGCGCACCGCGAGCCTGCCGACGCGATCATGCTCGGTTATCGTGTCGTCGCCGAGCTCGGCCATCTCGCCCAGCACCGCCCAGCTTCTGCGCTTTTCGGCGGGGCCGACCCCGCCGCTGTGGGCGATCCAGGCCAGCGCCTGCAGCCCGGCACGCATCGAGTCGGGGTTGGCGTTGTAGGCATCGTCGATCACCGTGACCCCGTCGGCGCGGGTGGTCACCTGCATCCGGTGCCGCGACATCGGCCCCGCCCCGGCCAGCGCGGCGGCCACCTGCTCGACACTGGCGCCGCATTGCAGCGCGACGGCGCTGGCGCACAACGCGTTCGTCACCTGATGGTCGCCGTAGACACCGAGCCGCACCTCAGCCTGAACGGCGCCTTGTGCGTTCGTCGCGTGCAGGGTGAAGCGCGGCCTGGCCAGCTCGTCCAGCGACACACCGTCGGCCCACACGTCGCTGGGCCCGGAGTCGGTGCTGCCGTTGCGGCTGACCCGAACCACCCAGGCCTCGGTGACACGGGCCATCGCCGCCACCGTCGGGTCGTCGACGTTGAGGATGACCACCCCGGATGATGGAACAGATTGGGGCAGTTCGGCTTTGGTTTGGGCGATGGCTTCACGGGACCCGAACTCACCCAGGTGCGCGGTGCCGACGTTGAGGACCACTCCGATCGCGGGCGGGGCGATCCGCGCCAGCTCGGCGATGTTGCCGGGATGGCGTGCCGACATCTCGAGCACCAGGTAGTCGGTGCGCCGCGTCGCGCGCAACACCGTCCAGGGATGACCCAGCTCGTTGTTGAACGACCCCGGCGGGGCCACCACCTCACCCAGTGGTTCCAGCACGGCCGCGATCAGGTCTTTGGTCGAGGTCTTTCCCGACGAGCCGGTAATCCCGACAATGGTCAGCCCGCCGGCCACGAGCTCGGCGGCCACCGCCGTGGCGAGCTTGGCCAGCGCGGCCAGCACCGCCGCGCCCGACCCGTCGGCGTCGTGCTCGAGTACTCCGGCCCGCGATTCGGCGGCGCGAAGCGGGGAAACCACGACGGCGGGAACCCCGACCGGCCGGGCGGCCAGCACGGCGACCGCGCCGGCGGCGACGGCCGAGGCCGCGTGGTCGTGCCCGTCGGCGCGCGCCCCGGGCAGCGCCAGGAACAGCCCGCCGGGGCCGACGAGCCGGGAGTCGAATTCGACGGTGCCGGTGACGTGAAGTTCCGCGGCGTCCTCGGGCGAGACATCGGCCAGCGTGCCACCCACGATCTCGGCGATCTGGGCAACGGTCAGGTCGATCATCGGCGTGCCTCTTGGTGCCCGAGCGTCTCCAGGGCCCGGGCCAGCTCGACCCGGTCGTCGAACGGGCGGGTCTGCTCGCCGGTGCGCTGCCCGGTCTCGTGGCCCTTGCCGGCGATCAGCACCACGTCATCCGGGCCCGCCCAGGCGACCGCGTGCCCGATCGCCGCCCGTCGGTCGCCGATCTCGACCACCTGCGCCGCGCCGCCGGCTTGCCGCGCGCCGGCCAGGATTTCGCGGCGGATGGCCGCGGGATCCTCGCGGCGCGGGTTGTCGTCGGTGACAACGACCAGGTCGGCCAGCTCGGCGGCGATCCGGCCCATCGGCGCCCGCTTGCCCGGGTCGCGGTCGCCGCCGGCCCCGAACACCACCGCCAGCCGGCGGCCCGGCCGCAGCAGCACGGTCAGCACCGCCCGCAACGCGCCCGGCTTGTGGGCGTAGTCGACCAGCGCGAGAAAATCCTGCCCGCGGTCGATCTCTTCCAGTCGACCGGGCACCCGGGTTTCCAGCAGTCCCTGCGCCGCCTGCTCCGGCGAGATCCCGACGGCGTCGAGAATCGCCACTGCGACAAGGCAATTGGCGATGTTGTAGGCGCCCGGCAACCGGATGCCGACCCGATGCCGCACGCCGGCGGGATCCACGACGGTGAATTCTTGTCCCCCGGCGCCCGTTTGTGCCACGTCCATGGCGCGCCAGTGTGCGGGTTGGTCGGCGGCGCTGACGGTGATCGCGTCACCGGCCCGGGCGGCCATGGCGCGCCCCGCATCATCATCGATGCACACCACGACGCGGCGGGCACGCAGCGGCGAGGCCGGGTCGAACAGCAACGCCTTGGCTTCGAAATAGTCGGCCATGCTCGGGTGAAAGTCGAGGTGATCACGGGACAGATTGGTGAAACCGCCCACCGCGAAGCGGGTGCCGTCCACCCGGCCCAGTGTCAACGCGTGGCTGGACACCTCCATCACGACGGTGTCCACCCCGTTTTCGGCCATCGCGGCGAGCATCGCCTGCAGCGCGGGAGCCTCAGGAGTGGTCAGGGTGCTGGGCACATCGGCGCCGTCGATACGGATGCCGATGGTGCCGATCAACCCCGCCGTGTGCCCGCCGGCCCGCAGACCGGACTCGACCAAATAGGTGGTGGTCGTCTTGCCCGATGTTCCGGTGATGCCGACGACGGTCACCCGCTCGGATGGGTTTCCATACACCGTGGCGGCCAGGCCACCGAGGATGCTGCGGGGTGAGGGGTGCACCAATGTCGGCACGGCGCGGGTATGGGCGCCCATCTCGGCGACCCCGGCGGCGTCGGTGAGCACGGCGACGGCGCCGTGTTCGATCGCGTCGCCGGCATACCGGGCGCCGTGCGTGGACGAGCCGGCCAGGGCGGCGAACAAGTCGCCGGGCAGCACGTCCTGAGCACGCAGCGTCACACCGGTGACCGGCACGTCAGGGACGGCCGCGCCGAGGTCTGGACCGTCGGCTGCGACCGCGCCCACCTGAGCAGCCAGCGCAGACAGCAGCACACCTGCACTGGCCGTGGGGCGCAACCCTGTGGGCACGGGCACCACCTTTGTCACACCTCCCTCCGACGCTAGATGATCGTCATGATCGGCCATGATCGGCCCTGACACCCTACCTAGACACGCGGGGCCACGAGGCGCTCCCGCGCCTGACCGGGGCGGCACGGGTGGGTCCCAGATGACTCGGGCGGAACACCCGGACCGGCGCCGGACGATCGTGGCGACCAGCCGCGGGGCGCATCAGATCCGCAAGATCGGCTGAGCAACTCCGACGCGCGGGCTTGAGTGGATCGGGATCACCCGGCACGCGAGGACGCCCACAGCGACGCCGGTGGGGATGTCGAAGAAGTGGTGCTGCCAGGTCGTCAGCACCGACGTCGCGATCCAGACGAAGCCCACGTTCAGCAGCCAGGTCCAGCGCGACGGGCAATGGCGTCGGTAGCACGACCACAGAATCACCAAGAGGCTGATGTGCAGGGACGGCGCCTGGTTGTATTGATTGTCGACCAAGCCGAGCAGATCGAACAGCAGGCCGGGAATCCCTTCGACCTTCGGCCGCGTCGGTCCGAAGCGCAGCGGGGACAGTACGAAGCACATCACCGAGATCGCGGTAGCCATGGCGAAGCGGCCGACTTGAGCGCGCACCTCACGCCGCGTCCGGCATAGGAACGGCAAAGCGATATACAGCAGGTAGATGCTCATGTACAGCAGGATCGTCCAAGGCAGGAACGGGATAAATCGCTCCCAGCCCATGCTGATCTCGTGCACCCGCGCTGGCGGCAGCTGAGCCGTGTACCGGTTGGCTGCGCTGTAGGCGAGCAGGAAGATCGGCGCCATCAGCAGCAGCCAGAGCGTCGCCTCCTTCCAGTGGCGCGGCTCGATCGAGGTCTCATCTACCTCGGGGATGTCTGGCTGCAACCCGGCTTCTCCTTGGCCAATTGGTTCGCCAGATTACCGGGCAGCGAAGCGAATTTTCGGAGGATAGCGCCCGCCACGTGAACACACTGCGACGGCACCGCGGGTGATCGCGTCGCCGGCATACCGGGCGCCATGCGTGGACGCGCCGGGCAGGGCGGCGAACAAGTCACCGGGCAGGACGTCCTGGGCGCGCAGCGTCACCCCGGTGACCGGCACGTCGGGGACGGCCGTGCCGAGGTCCGGGCCGCCGGCCAAGACCGCGCCGACCTGGGCCGCCAACGCGGGTAACCGCGCGCCCGCGGCGACGCTGGGGCGGGAGCTAGGGCCCATGGGCCCTGGAGGCGAAGACACCACCTCCGTCACACCTCCCTCCAGCGCTGCGTGATCCCCATGACCGGCCATGACACCCTACCTAGACCGCCCCGGCCATAGGGGTGATCCCGCGCGCCCGAGGGGCCGCGTCCGAGGTATGCAACGCAGCCTCGGGAGACATCAAGGTCGTCCTTCACCCGTGACGGAGACGACGACCTGGAGAGATCACACGCTCACTTCGATAACAATCCGGCGCGCGCTGCTGTAAGCGCGACGCGCGCCGCCTGTGCGAGGAGATCCTCGTCGATGAGGTCGCCCGTGGTGACCAAGCGATATAAGAGCGGTGCCCGGAAGGTGGTGAGCAATGCGTTGGCATCGGAGTTTGCCGGGAGCTCACCCCGATCGATCGCTCGGCTGACAATCGGGATTGCGCGTACGGCCTGGTGGTCGTAGAAGCGTCGGGTTGCTTCGCGGAGCGCAGCGGACCGGAGGCCAGCTGTAAGGACGACCGCAGCAACCTGGCGCCCGACGCCGCCGTTCAGTTGGTCGGCCACTTCCCTGCCGAGCGCGAGCAGGTCCGTTTCGACGCTGCCGGTGTCCGGCAGCGGGATGACGTTGTGTTCCACATCGTGAGCGCATCTACCAGGAGGTCGTCGAGCGTCGGCCACCGTCGATAGACGGTGGTCTTGTTAACGCCGGCGCGGGCGGCCACCGTCTCCACGCTCAGCGCGGCGTACCCGCTGTCGATCAGCTCACTAAAGGCGGCAGCAAGTATCGCCTCACGGACCCGCGCGCTACGACCGCCGGTCCGTACACCCTGAACAACCTGCCGATTCGGCATTAATCGCCTCAGATAGTTGCTTTAATGGCGGAGCGGTGCGATCCTCATTTATAGCAACTTCACGTTGCCATAACCGGGGCGGAGTCGGCATGCGACTCATATGCGACCTGTCAGAGGAGGACATCACCGTGACTACCACCTACCTGAGCGCCTGGCTAATGATCGCGGCCGGCGGCCTTTTCACCGGCGGCATCTTCACCATCGCGGTGGAACGGCTCAACGTATGGCGGCGGATGCCCATCGATCAGTACGCCATCGACTTCCGCCGGTCGGTGTACCGCATGGACCCGCTCATGCCCATCATGGGCAACATCAGCGCGCTGGGGGCGGTGGTGTTCGCGCTCAACAGTGACGGGCGCGCGGCGGCGCTGGCCTGGATCGGCGTCGCACTGATCGCGGTGATCATGGTCGCCTCGATTGCCATTGCGGAACCGATGAATTCGCGGTTTCGGCGACTACCCGAGGGCCAAGCCCCCGAAGGTGCGGAGCAACTACGGATCCGCTGGCGCCGGTTACACCTGGCTCGCACCGGTGTGGCGCTGGCCTCGCTCGCATGTCTGGCCGCCGCGATCGCGTAGTACATCGCCGCATGACCCATAGCGGGTGAACTCTTAGGTGGCCTGCAAGGTCAGCGGCGGCCCGGGGTCGGGCGACAGCGGGACGTTCTCGCGCTGCATCAGCCAGCCCGCGATGTTGTGGAACAGCGGGGCCGCCGAGTGGCCCGGCGTACCGTCCGCGTTGCGCTCGGGGTTGTCCATCATGATGCCGATGACGTACCGGGGGTTATCGACGGTGGCCATTCCGGCGAAGGTGATCCAGTAGACGTCGTCGAAGTAGCAGCCGCAGCCGGGGTTGATCTGCTGGGCGGTACCGGTCTTGCCGGCCATCTGATAGCCCGCCACCGCGGCCGCGGCCCCGGTGCCCTGCTGGTAACCCATCGGGTCGCGCTGCACGACGGCGCGCAGCATCTGCCGCACCGTCTGCGCGGTCTGCGGCGACACCACCCGGACACCTTCGGGACGCGGCTCCTCGGTCCGGGTGCCGTCCGGTGCGACGGTGGCCTTGATGATCCGCGGCGGTATCCGAAGTCCGTCGTTGGCGATGGTCTGATACATGTCGGCCATCTGCAGCAGGGTCATCGAAAGCCCTTGGCCGATAGGCAGGTTCGAGAACGTGCTGCCCGACCATTGGTCGATCGGCGGCACCAGGCCGGCGCTCTCACCGGGCAGCCCGACGTTGGTGCGCTGACCCAGCCCGAATTTGCGGACCATGTCATAGAAGCGTTCCGGGCCGACCCGCTGCGCCAGCATCAGCGTGCCGATGTTCGACGACTTTCCGAACACGCCGGTGGTGGTGTAGGGCATCACGCCGTGGTCCCAGGCGTCGTGGATCGTCACGCCGCCCATCTGCAGCGAGCCGGGCACGTGCAACACCTCATCGGGGTTGGACAGGCCGTATTCGATGATCGAGGACGCGGTGATCACCTTGTTCACCGAGCCCGGTTCGAAGGGCGAAGACACCACCAGGTTGCCCAGTTGCTTGTCGCCCTGCCGCCCGATGTCCTGGGAGGGGTCGAAGGTGTTGTCGTTGGCCATGGCCAGCACTTCGCCGGTCTTGGTGTCGAGGACCACGGCCGAGACGTCGTGCGCCCCGGAGAGGTTCTTGGCCTGCTGGACCTGCTGCTGCACGTAGAACTGGATGTCGTCGTCGATGGTCAGCTGGACGGTCGACCCGTTGACCGCCCGATGCCGGTTGCGGTAACTGCCCGGGATGACGACGCCATCGGATCCGCGGTCATAGGTGACCGAACCGTCGGTCCCGGACAGCACGGCGTCCAGGGAGTCCTCCAGTCCGAGCAGCCCGTGACCGTCCCAGTCGATGCCGCCGACGACGTTGGCCGCCAGCGATCCGCCCGGATACTGGCGCAGATCCTGACGTTCGGAACCGACCTCGGGATACTTCTCGGAGATCGCGCTGGTCACGGCGGGATCGACGGCACGGGCCAGATAGACGAACGTTTCGTTGCTCTGCAGCTTCTTGAGCACCGTCGCGAAGTCCGGCTTGTTGTTCAGGCGGGCCGAGACCTCCTTGGCGATGTCTTGCAGCCGCTGCTGCGGGTCGGGGGCGGCCGGGTTCTTCTTTTTGGCGTCTTCGAGTTGCTGGCGAATCTTCTTGGGCTGAAATGTCAGCGCCCGCGACTCGGTGGTGAACGCGAGTTGTTCATTGTTGCGGTCGACGATGCTGCCCCGGATCGCTTTTTCGACGTCGGTGACCTTGAGTTGGCTGGCCGCCTGGGCCCGCAGCGTCTGGGCATCCGTCACCTGCAGGGTGAACAACTGCACCGCCGCCACCAGCATCAGCACCAAGATGACCGCATTGCCGGCTCGATGCCGGAAGACGAACGACGCGCCGCGGGTGCCCACCTCCACGAGCTGCCGGGTGCGCCGTTCTCGCGCCGAGTGTCCGGCCGGCAGTGCGGGCTGCATCGGCGCGGGATTGCTTTGCTTCCTTAGCCTTTCGGAATATCCTCGGCTCCCGGGCTTGCCCGGCCTGCTGCGGCTTCCGGGGCTTCTTCGATTGCCGGGTCTCCTTGGCCTCCTGCGGTTTGCGGGGACCGCGGGTCGGTCGCGCCGACCGCGACGGGCGCGTGCGCCGGGAATCGCCGCGGCTCATCGGGGGGCGCCTGTCGTCGCAGAAATGCGGGGCCCGAACTGGTCGCCATTAGCCGGCCACAGTTGCGGCACCGCGGGTTGCGGTACCGGAGCGAGCGCCGTCGCGCCGGGGAGGACCGGGACCCCGGCCGGGGGGGCCACGGCCGGGGGAGCCGCCATTCCCGGTTGCAGCGGAACCGGCACCTCAGCCGGAAGGGGAACGGGTGGCAGAGCCTGGCCCGGAACCGGCAGGGGCAGCCCACCCACCGGGATCGGCACTTCGGCGGGCGCCGGAGCGGAAACCGCCCCGCCCGGAACCGGCAACCCCGGCAGCGGTGTTTGGGGCGGCAGGCCCGGGACCGGCCCGGTGGCCGGGCCGCCGGGCATACCGGGCAGGGGGCCGGGCTGGGCGGGCAGGTGCTGGCCACCGCCCAGGGTCGCCGAGCCGTCCGGAGCGCGCAGCAGCGCCTCGGGCCCGGACCTGGCCGGCACCGGCGGAGCAGCGGGATCTGGTTGCACCCGAACCGGGACCTCCGGGGGCAGCGCCGGCGGCTTAGGGGGCCCCGGAGGACCCGCGTCGGGAATCTTGCTGTTCAGCGGCGGCGGCGGAACGCCGTCGGCCGGCTTGGGCGTGCCGACGACGACCCAGTTGCCGGACGGGTCCTGAACGAGGTGGGCGGTGTCCCGCGTCGGGATCATGCCCTGCTTGCGCGCCGCCTCCGCCAGCGCCGGCGCGGACTCCGCCTGCCGCACGTCGCGCTCCAGCGCCTCCTTTTCCTGCTGCAACAGCCGGTTCTTTTCGCGAGCGTGGCTCAGCTGATAAGAACGCTCGGCGGAGGCGGTGGACAACCACAGCGTGAGGCCCAGCCCGAGACCCAGCGCACCGATGACCAACACGACGAACGGAACCTTGCTCGCCAGTGTCCGGGGCCGCAGGTCTATCGCGGCGAGCCGGGTGGCCAAACGCTCGGTGAGGCGAGGCCGGACAACCTTGGGCGCCTTAGCTTTCCGCGCCTTGGCCCGCGCCTTGGCCTGGCTCGCGCTCTTAGGCCGGGCCGACCGCTGCACCGGCCGGGCAATCGGGCTGGTCTGCGGTCCGGACTTCGCGGCCCGGGGCTCACGGGTGGGCGCCGAGGCCTTCCCGGGGCGGGCACGGCGCGACGGCGCCGCCTCGGCCGCGGCACGCGTGCCGTTGCGGGCGGACCCGTCGCGTCCACCCCGACGGTCGCTGCTGCCGCGGCGTTTCGGCGTCTCGCGCTTGGTCTTCATCAGTGGCCCTCCCCGGTCGTTTGGCGTGATTGGACCCCGTGCTCCAGCCGTTGCAGGGCCCGCAATCGCACGGCGGCGCTGCGGGGATTGCGTTCGATCTCGGCGGCATCCGCGCGCTCGGCGCCGCGTGTCAACGACCGGAATCGCGGCCCATGGCCGGGCAGCTCCATCGGTAGGTCCATCGGCGTGCGCGTCGCGGCCGCGTCGGCGAACAGACGTTTGACGATCCGGTCTTCCAGCGACTGATAGGCCAGCACCACGATGCGCCCGCCGCCGGTGAGCGCGTCCAGGGCGGCGGGAATGGCGCTGCGCAGCGAGCCCAGCTCGTCGTTGACCGCGATCCGCAGCGCCTGGAACGTGCGCTTGGCCGGATGCCCGCCGGTCCGCCGGGCCGGGGCCGGAATCGCTTGGTACAACAGGGCTACCAACTGCGCCGTGGACGTCAGCGGAGCCTGGGCCCGCTGACGGACGATGTGGGCGGCGATGCGGCGCGCGAACCTCTCCTCGCCGTAGCGGTGCAGGATATCCGCCAGCGTCGCCTCGTCGTAGGCGTTGACGATGTCGGCCGCGGTCAGCGGGGAGGACGGGTCCATCCGCATGTCCAACGGGGCGTCCCGGGCATAGGCAAAACCCCGCTCGGCGCGGTCGAGCTGCATGGAGGAGACACCCAGGTCGAACAGCACACCGTCGATCGATTCCATTGCGGCGTAACCCGATTCGGCCAGCGCCTCGGCCAGGCCGTCATATCGCGTGTGCGCCAGCGTGACTCGGTCGGCGAAGGGCGCCAGCCGGTCCCGGGCGATATCCAGGGCGCTGGGATCGCGGTCGAGCCCGATCAGCCGCAGACCCGGCAAGTCGGTCAACAACCGCTCGGCGTGCCCACCCGCGCCCATGGTGGCGTCGACGAGGATCGCCCCCGACCCGTCGGCGCCGTGGCGGGTCAACGCGGGGGTAAGCAGCTCGACACAGCGTTGCAGCAGGACGGGCACATGCCCGAAATCGTCTGAACTGTCAGCCACCGCAACGCCTTCCCGGGTTTGGCGGCACCCGTCGGCCCCCGGGGCGGCTCCCCAGGGCGCCCGACGGACGCGAAGGGAATACGCCCCTGCACCCGGGTCTCTGTCCGAAGGCGCGAACCTGGCGTTGGGGAAGTACGCCAGGGCCGGTTCGGGCAGAGGCCACGATGCACGGGCATGCGGCTTAGATGATGTCGCCGAGTGCTTCATCGCTGGCCGCGGAGAAGTTCTCTTCGTGAGTCTGCTGGTAGTCGTGCCAGGCCTGCGCATCCCAGATCTCGAGGTAATCGACCGCCCCGATCACCACGCAGTCCTTGGAAAGGTTGGCGTAGCGGCGGTGGTCGGCCGACAAGGTGATGCGGCCCTGGGCGTCGGGATGCTGCTCGTCGGTGCCGGCGGCGAGATTGCGCAGGAACGCCCTGGCTTCGGGGTTGCTTCGCGACGTCTTGCTCGCCCGGCGGGCCAGCTCCTCGAATTCGGTCCGCGGGTAGACGGCCAGGCTGTGATCTTGGCTCTTGGTGACCATCAACCCCCCTGCCAGCGCGTCGCGGAACTTGGCGGGCAACGTCAGTCGCCCCTTGTCGTCGAGTTTGGGCGTGTAGGTGCCGAGAAACACCAGCTCACCTCCCGCCGAGACCGACTCCCGCCTCGCCCAAACACTTCCGCCACCATACCCCACCCTCCCCCACTTTTCCCCATAAATGGGGCGGCGTCGCCGTGTTTTCCCGGCGATCCGCCACCTGGGCCCGGCGGGAGCCCGCACCAGGCCCGTTTCCCACCCAATCCCGGCGTCAGGAAACCGCATTTCAGAGCCATTTCAGAGGCCCAAGCCGGTGGGTGGGGCAAAGTGGGGAACCGCCGTGGGGCGAAGTGGGGCTCGGCTTGGGCTCAGTTGGGCCTCAAACTGGCCACGACCACAAAGAGAAAGGGGCAGCCGAGACGGCTACCCCTGACGATGGGCTTAGGTGACGTTCCCGCTACTCGTCGAAGCGGCGACGGAACCGATCTTCCATACGACTGGTGAACGAGCCCCCGCCGCCCTTGGCGCGACGCTGGCGTGGCGACCCGGGCGCGGATCCGGAGTGGTCCTGCCTGCCGGCCAACCGCGGACCGGTGATGGCAAACACCACACCGCCGAACATCACGATGAATCCAAAGACGCTGAGAATCGGGAAACTTCCGATCATCGTTGCCTTGAACGCCACGCCGGAAACCAGCATCGCCAGACCGATGACGAACAACGCCGCGCCCTGCAGGCGCCGGCGTGCGGTCGGTGCGCGGAATCCCCCGCCTCGGACGCTCGATGCGAATTTGGGGTCTTCGGCGTAGAGAGCGCTCTCGATCTGATCGAGCATCCGCTGCTCATGATCGGAGAGTGGCATTCGTCCCTCCTTGCCGACAGTTTGGCGCGTAACTATCGATAGCACGTGGATGCCCGGTCCGGGGCAACTATCTCAGATGATACGAGCTCAATCTGCGCCGTACCACTAGTTCGACATCGATTCTATCGCGACCGCACTCCCGCGCGGGCGTCGACCGGAACAGCGTGCGCTACAACCGCTGCCGAAGCCGGGCGGTTGGCCCGCCCGTTGCGGCGACCGCACGTCGATCGGCCGCGAAAGGAGCCGATAATGGCGATAGCGGCACGGCGCTCCAAGCCCTGACATCGCCGAAGCACCGCATGAGACCCGACGCACCGGATGAGGAGGACACCGCGAGTTGGCGATATTCCTTATCGATCTGCCGCCAAGCGATATGAAGCGCCGCCTCAGCGAGGCCCTCGGCGTGTACGTCGACGCGATGCGATACCCGCGGGGCACCGAGACTCTGCGCTCCGCGATGTGGTTGGAGCACATCCGGCGCCGCGGCTGGCAAGGGGCGGCCGTCGTGGAGGCCGAGGCGACCGAAGGCCCCGACGCCGCGGGGCCGTCGGCTGCCGAGCTGAGCAATGCGCCGCTGCTCGGCGTCGCCTACGGCTACCCCGGGGCCCCCGGGCAGTGGTGGCAGCAACAGGTCATGCTGGGCTTGGAACGCGGCGGGTCGCCACCTCAGGAGATCGCCCGGCTGATGAACGACTACTTCGAGTTGACCGAACTGCACATTCATCCCCGCGCCCAAGGCCGCGGCCTGGGCGAGGCCCTGGCCCGCCGGCTGCTCGCCGGTCGCGCCGAAAGGAACGTCTTGCTCTCCACGCCGGAAGCCAACGGGGAGCCTAACCGCGCGTGGCGGCTGTACCGGCGGCTGGGCTTCACCGACATCATCCGCGGCTACCACTTCGCCGGTGACCCACGGGCATTCGCGATTCTCGGCCGCAAGCTGCCCCTGTAGCGCCCCCGCCGAAACGACCCGGGCATCGGACGGCTCGACGACCCGGCACACCGGATCTGGCACGATGACCTGGTGCGCGCCGGCTCTCCCCCGCTTCAAACCCGAGGATTCACCGCTCGACGGCGTCGCGTGCTGGCCATCGCGATGCTGCTGCTTCTGGTGCCGCTGGCCACCGGATGCCTGCGGGTCAGGTCCTCGATCACCATCTCGCCCGATGACCTGGTATCCGGGGAGATCATCGCCGCGGCTAAACCCAAGACCCCCAAAGATACCGGCCCGCAGCTCGACAGCAATAACTTGCCGTTCGGCCAGAAGGTGGCGGTGTCGAACTACGACAGCGACGGCTACGTGGGGTCGCAGGCGGTGTTCTCCGATCTGACCTTCGCCGAAGTGCCCCAGCTGGCCGCCATGAACTCCAACGCCGCCGGGGTGAACCTGTCGCTGCGCCGCAACGGCAATCTGGTCATCCTGGACGGCCGGGCGGACCTGACGTCGGTGACCGACCCCGAAGCCGACGTCGAACTGACCGTGGCCTTCCCGGGGGTAGTCACCTCCACCAACGGCGACCGCGTCGAGGCCGACGTGGTGTCGTGGAAGCTGAAACCGGGCGTGGTGAGCACGATGAGCGCACAAGCCCGCTACACCGATCCCAACACCCGCTCTTTCACCGGGGCGGGCGTCTGGCTGGGCATCGCATCCTTCGCGGCCGCCGCCGTGGTGGGGGTGCTGGCCTGGCTCAGCCGGGACCGCTCGCCGCGAATCACCGCACCGCGCGACCAACCGCCCAGCTAGCAGCGAGCGGGCTAAGCCCCCTGGCCAGGTGACCAGTAGGCAAGCATCTCCGCGAAAGTCTGGAAAGCCGGGCCCGAAATCCCGTACGTGGCCTCGAGATGGATGCTCAGGGGGAAGCCGAGGTCGACGACACCGTCGATCACGCGCTTGTACAGGTCGACCGTCAGCTGACGCTTGCGAGCCGGTTCGCTGCCGGCCAATTCCTTGACGAATTCCTGCTCACCGGCCACCGCGGCATTGCCCGGGTCCTGAATGAGCCAGGTGATCAGCCCAATACGGCTCTCGAGCGTCGGTACGAAGCCGAACGACAGCAGGATTTCCGGCCGGTGATCGGTGGTCTTGGCGAACTCGGCCAGGAAATCCACGATCGCATCGGAGTACAGCAGCTGGGTCATGCCGTAGGTCGCGCCCTGATCGCACTTGAAATTGAACCGGCCGTGCTCGCCGTCGCGGGTCGGGATCAGGATCACGCCGCGGTTGGTTATCAACTGGCGATAGATCGACAGGGCGTCGGTCGGTGCGACGCCGGAGCCTTCGCCGTCATTCATTGTGCGCGGAACGCCGACGAACACCACACCTTTCATCCCGGCGGCGCTCAGATCGGTGAGCCGGCCGCGCAGGGCCGGCTCGTCCATGAACGCGGTCACCTGCGTGCACAGGCCGTTGAACCCGGGCAACTCCGGTTTGATGGTCGTCCAGAAGTCCAGCACGTCGAGTTTCGGCTTCATCGGCACCGGACGATCGTCGTCCTCGGCGATGATCCCCGGAATCATCGCGTGCCGAATCTGGCCGTTGAGACCGGATTCCGCGGCATACCGGACCACTTTTCGCGCGTCCTCGAGTGCCCGCTCGCGACCGTCGTCGACGTTCGGCGGCACCAATTCGAGCGCGATGGTGTTCAGGGTCACGCGGCTCCTCTCCGTCAGGTCCATCGGACAACTGGTGCACTGGCCATTGCATGCCGCGCAGCGCCGCGCGAAGCCCAGTCCCCTCGTCAGCATAGGCGTGGGGGTACCACCCGCTTGCGGGGGAATAGTGAGGCAGTCGAAGCAACCGGGACCGGCACGGCGACATACACTGTCGGGCCAAGAACAACTACCAAGTCAGGCGAGCAGAAAGGGGCGCCGCGCTGAGCGTCGAAGCAGCGGCCACCGTCGAGTTGACCGGCGCCATTACCGACCAACTTCGGCGGTATTTGCACGACCGGCGCGCCGAGACCGCCTACATCGGTGAGGACTACGGCGTTCTCGTCACCGCCCTCGAGGATTTTGTGCTCACCGGCGGCAAGCGGCTGCGACCTGCCTTCGCCTACTGGGGCTGGCGCGCCGTGGCAACCAAAGATCCCGATCCCGAAGTGCTGCTGCTGTTTTCCGCGCTGGAGCTGCTGCACGCCTTCGCGCTGGTGCATGACGATGTGATCGATGACTCGTCGACTCGCCGGGGCAGGCCGACGACTCACATCCAGTTCGCGGCGCTGCACCGCGACCGGAAATGGCGGGGCTCGCCGGAGCGGTTCGGGGTATCGGCGGCCATCCTGCTCGGTGACCTGGCGCTGGCCTGGGCCGACGACATCGTTTACGGGGTCGATCTCGCGCCGGAGGCCCGCAGCCGCGTGCACCGGGTGTGGGCCGCAATCCGGACCGAGGTGCTGGGCGGGCAATACCTCGACATCCTCGCCGAGGCCAGCGCCGCCGAGTCGATCACGTCGGCGATGAACGTCGCCACCTTCAAAACCGCTTGCTATACGGTGTCGCGACCGCTGCAGCTGGGGGTGGCCGCCGCCGCTGATAGACCTGACGTTCAAGCCGTCTTCAGCCAGTTCGGGACGGACCTCGGCGTGGCGTTTCAGCTGCGTGACGACGTACTGGGCGTGTTCGGGGACCCGACGGTGACCGGCAAACCGTCCGGTGACGATTTGCGATCCGGCAAGCGGACGGTGCTGCTGGACGAGGCGGTGGAGTTGGCCGACAAGTCAGATCCCTTGGCGGCCAACCTGTTGCGCAGGTCGATCGGCGCGCAGCTAACCGACGCCCAAGTGGGCGAACTGCGCGAGGTCATCGAGGCGGTGGGCGCGCTGACCGCGGCGGAGCAGCGTATCGCCGAGCTCACCCAGCGGTCGTTGGCCACCCTGGCGGCCGCACCCATCAACGCGGCGGCCAAAGCGGGGCTGTCCGAACTGGCCCGGATGGCCACCAACCGATCCGCCTGAGCCGATGACAACGCCGACGCACCTCCCTGCCGCCGAACCGCCAGCGGCGGAACACTCTGCCACCCAACATTTTTCACGACTACTTTTGTTCGCACGCGCCCCAGAAGCGCGACCGGCAAAGCTGGGCTTCTTGGGCTCGATGCTGATCACCGCGGGCGGGCTGGGCGCGGGCAGCACTCGCCAGCACGACCCGCTGCTGGAGTCGATTCACATGTCCTGGTTGCGCTTTGGCCACGGACTGGTGCTGTCGTCGATTCTGTTGTGGACGGGCGTGGGGCTCATGCTGATCGCCTGGCTGTGGCTGGGCCGCCGCCTGCTGGCAGGCGAAACTACCGAGTTCACAATGAAAGCCACCACCGGCTTCTGGTTGGTGCCGTTGCTGGTGTCCGTGCCCGTCTTCAGCCGGGACACCTATTCGTATCTGGCCCAGGGAGCGCTGCTGCGCGACGGCCTTGATCCCTATGCAGTTGGACCCGTCGCAAATCCAAATGCCTTGCTGGACAACGTAAGCCCCATATGGACGATCACCACGGCGCCCTATGGTCCGGCGTTCATTCTGGTGGCGAAGTTCATCACGATCATCGTCGGCAACAACGTGGTGGCCGGAACGATGCTGCTGCGGTCGTGCATGCTGCCCGGACTGGCGCTGCTGATCTGGGCCGCCCCCCGAATCGCCCGCCATCTGGGCACCAACGGCTCGACCGCCCTGTGGATCTGCGTTCTCAACCCGCTGGTGCTCATCCACCTGATGGGCGGGGTGCACAACGAGATGCTGATGGTGGGTCTGATGGATGCGGGTATCGCGCTGACCCTCGGTGGCCGACACGTCCTGGGCATCATCTTGATCACGGTTGCCAGCGCGGTCAAAGCCACCGCCGCAATCTCCTTGCCTTTCATGGTCTGGGTGTGGATGCGACATCTGCGCGACCGGCGCGGCTATCGTCCAGTCCCGGCATTCCTGGCGGCCACGGCGATATCCGTGTTGATCTTCGCCACGATATTCCTGATTTTGTCCGCCGTGGCCGGCGTCGGCCTGGGCTGGCTGACCGCGCTGGCCGGATCGGTGAAGATCATCAACTGGCTAAGCATGCCGACCGGAGCGGCGAACCTGATCTACACGGTGGGCCGCCACTTCTTCGCCATCGACTTCTACACCCTGCTGCGGATCACCCGCGTGGTGGGAATCGCGGTCATCGCGGTGTCGCTGCCGCTGCTGTGGTGGCGGTTCCGGCGCGACGACCGGGGCGCGCTGACCGGCATCGTCGCATCGATGCTGATCGTGGTGCTGTTCGTCCCCGCCGCCCTGCCGTGGTACTACTCCTGGCCGCTGGCAGTGGTCGCCCCGCTGGCCCAGTCACGACGCGCGGTCGCCATCATCGCCGGGTTGTCGACTTGGGTGATGGTGATCTTCAAACCCGACGGATCGCACGGCATGTATCAATGGGTGCACTTTTCGCTGGCCACCGCCGCCGCGCTGGTTGCCTGGTACACGCTGTACCGGCACCGGGAACCGCAGGCCGGCGCGGCCGAACTTCCCGCGGCGGCCTAGTAAGCCCCCTAGTAAGCCATCGCCTGTGCCCGGCGCAGGACTTCACGAGCCTGATGGGCGTGCAGGGCGTCGACGGGACGCGCGTTGGACAGGGCATCGCGGGTGCCGTCGCGAGTGACCGTCAGCGACGGGTCCGGGGTGAACAACCACCGCACGATCTCGGTGTCGCGATAACCGCCGTCGTGCAGGATCGTCAACAGCCCCGGCAGGCTCTTGACCACCTCACCGGAATGGGTGAAGAACACCCGCGGTACCACCACACAGCCCTCGCGCCGCACCGCGACCAGGTGGCCTTCCCTCAGCTGCTGCTGCACCTTGCTGACCGGCACGCCGAGCAACTCGGCGACCCCGCGCAGGTCGTATGTTGGCTCGTCAGGGTCCAAAACATCGTCGCCGGCCGGAATACTGCCCACCGCGCAAGTGTAGGCCTTGCCATTGCGCGGTGAGGCCATGTTCTCCGATCAGATGCCACCGCCACACCTACGATGGCCCCGTGGCCGGAGCTGTGCCGGGGGACCCGTTGGATGGCACGTTGCTGGACGGCCGCTACCTCGTCGAGTCCAAGATCGCCAGCGGCGGCACCTCGACGGTGTACCGCGGCATGGACATCCGGCTCGACCGCCCCGTCGCGGTGAAGGTGATGGACTCCCGCTACGCCGGCGACCACCAATTCCTGACCCGCTTCCAACTCGAGGCCCGCACGGTCGCCCGGCTGAAGAACCCCGGACTGGTCGCGGTCTACGACCAGGGCCTGGACGCCCGGCACCCGTTTTTGGTGATGGAGCTGATCGAGGGCGGCACCCTGCGCGAGCTGCTGGCCGAGCGCGGCCCGATGCCACCCCATGCGGTGGCGGCCGTGCTCCGCCCGGTGCTGGGCGGGCTGGCCGCCGCGCACCGGGCCGGCCTGGTGCATCGTGACGTCAAACCCGAGAACGTCCTGATCTCCGACGACGGCGACGTCAAGATCGCCGACTTCGGGTTGGTGCGTGCCGTTGCGGCCGCCGGAATCACCTCGAGCAGCGTCATTCTGGGCACCGCCGCCTACCTGTCGCCCGAGCAGGTCCGCGACGGAAACGCCGGTCCGCGCAGCGACGTCTACTCCGTCGGGATCCTCACCTACGAGCTGCTCACCGGGAACCCGCCGTTTACCGGCGACTCGGCGTTGTCGATCGCCTACCAGCGGCTGGACACCGCCGTGCCGCCGCCCAGCGCGGCGATCGAGGGTGTGCCACCGCAATTCGACGAGTTGGTGCAGCGCGCGACGGCCCTCGACCCCGCCGACCGGTACGCGGACGCGATCGACATGGCCGCCGACCTGGACGCGATCGGCGAAGAGCTCGCGCTGCCCGACTTTCGGGTGCCCGCGCCTCGTAACTCCGCTCAGCACCGGTCGGCTGCGGTGCACCGCAGCCGGATGAGCCAGCGCCCGCCCGTCGCGCAGCAAACCCGGACGCCCATCCAGCCGCCCGTCAATGCGCCGGTTCATCGCCCCACCCGCCAGTTGCCCCGCGGGCCCGGGAACTCGCCCACCGCGCGCAACCCGGTCGAGCCCGACGACGACGAATACCAGCCAGCCTCGGGCGAATTCGCCGGTATCGCGCTCAGCGAATTCGTCTGGTCCCGCCAGCACGGCCGACGCATGGTGTTGATCTGGATGGCGGTCGTGTTGGCGGCCACCGGGTTGGTCGCGACCGCGGCATGGACGATCGGGAGCAATCTGAGCGGACTGCTGTAGCCGGCCGCGAGGTCGCAGTTTAGTCGCGCAGCATCTCGGCGACCAGGAACGCCAACTCCAGCGACTGCTGGGTGTTGAGCCGCGGGTCGCACGCCGTCTCATAGCGGCCCACCAGGTCCATATCCGAAATGTCTTGCGCCCCACCGAGACATTCGGTGACGTCCTCGCCAGTGATCTCGACGTGGATACCACCCGGGTGAGTCCCCAGTGCGCGGTGCACCTCGAAAAAGCCCTGCACCTCATCGACGATGCGGTCGAAATGCCGGGTCTTGTAACCGTTGGACGACTCGGTGTTGCCATGCATCGGGTCGCACTGCCAGATCACCTGGTGACCGGTGGCCTGGACCTTCTCCACGATCGGCGGCAGCAGGTCGCGCACCTTGCTGTTGCCCAGCCGGCTCACCAGCGTCAGCCGGCCGGGCTTGTTGTGCGGATCGAGCCGCTCGACGTATTCGACGGCCAGTTCCGGGGTCATCGTCGGCCCGATCTTGACGCCGATCGGGTTGGCGATCACCTCCGCGAACGCGACGTGTGCGCCGTCGAGCTGGCGGGTGCGCTCGCCGATCCACACGGTATGCGCCGAAAGGTCATACAGCTGCGGCTCCCCGCCTTCTTCGGGGCTCTGTGACAGCCGCAGCATGGCCCGCTCGTAATCGAGCACCAAAGCCTCATGGCTGGCGTAGATTTCGGCGGTTTGCAGATTGGGGTCGGCCACCCCGCAGGCGGTCATGAATCGCAGCGCGCGGTCGATCTCGGCGGCCAGCGCTTCATAACGCGCGCCGGCCGGCGAGGTCCGGACGAACTCCCGGTTCCAGTCGTGCACCAAGTACAGCGAAGCCAGCCCGGATGAGGTCAGCGCCCGCACCAGGTTCATCGCCGCACTGGCGTTGGCATAGGCACGCACCAGTCGCGACGGGTCGTGCTCGCGCGCGGCGGGGTCGGGGGCGATGCCGTTGATCATGTCGCCGCGGTAGGACCTCAGGCCCAGCGCGTCGGTGTCGGCCGACCGGGGCTTGGCGTACTGGCCGGCAATGCGGGCGACCTTGATCACCGGCAGGCTGGAGCCGTAGGTCAGCACCACGGCCATCTGCAACAGGGTGCGGATGTTGCCCCGGATGTGGGGTTCGGTGTTGTCGGTGAACGTCTCCGCGCAGTCACCGCCCTGCAGCAGGAACGCCTCACCCCTGGCGACCTGGGCGAGTTGCTCGTGCAGCCGGACGATCTCGGACGGCACCGTCACCGGCGGCACGCTCTCCAGGACCGTTCGCATGGCGGCGGCCTGCTCGGCGGGCCAGGTGGGTTGCTGGGCGGCCGGCTTCGCCAGCGCGGCGTCCAGCCGGGCCCGCAGGTCGGACGGCAGCGGCGGCAGCGGCGGCAGCTGGTCGATCGGGATGTCGACGGTCCAGTTCATCGGTCCATGGTAACCGGGGCCGGCCACTGGTTGATCAGGACGAACGGGTTCCGGCCGCGCGCAAAGCCCGCTCAGCCCGCCGCTCCGCGCCCGGCATCGTCGACCGAGGTGATCAGGCGGAATCGACGCAGCTGATCGCGTGCATCGACGAGCGCGTGATGAACATCACGCGGCCGTGGCGGCATCCGGGGAGAGCCGCGGTCTTCCCACAACTGCCGCAGCTCGCGGGTGAAGCGGGGCAGCGCCTGCGGCAGGCCCGGCATGGGACCCCACAACTGACACAAGGCCACGTGATCGTAGGCGCCCACCCAGGCCCACAGCTCGATCGGCTCGGCGGCTCCGCCGCCGAAGACACGGAAGAAATCCTCGAGATCCTCGCGAATCTGCTTGCGCGAGCGCCACACCTTCGAGGCCGGGGGCGGCAGCTTGGGCAGCACGTTGGCGCGCACCCAATTACCGGCGCGCTCGGGGTCGAACTCCGTGGACACGGCGTAGTACTCCCGGCCGTCCTCGGCGACCACCCCGATCGAGATCAGCTCGATCGTGCGGCCGTCCTCGATGAACTCGGTGTCGTAGAAGTACCGCACCCAGAAAGACTAGGGGCTGGGTGTCCGCCGATCTGGATGGGCTCGGTTCCCTCGGGCGGCGGCGCGGGATGCACGTCGTGGTCGAGCTGGGCGTCGACCGTGCGCTCGTCGGGCAGGCGCGGGGTGCCCGCGATCGCGCACTGTAGCCACAGCTTGGCCCGAACCACGGGACGGCGCAGCGTCCGTTCCCGCTGCAGCGCGCGTCGCATCTTGTCCGGCTGGGTGGTGTATCGCCACCGCGCCCATGGGGCATGCGGACGCGACAACCGGATCGCCCCGATGACCAGCAGTACGACGATGAACATGCCGAGCAGACCGGTCCACACCTTGCCCTTGAGCACCACCACCACGGCCAGCGGCAACGTCAACACCAGCGCGCTTGCCACCACGGCCCGCAGCGCCACCGATTCGACGCCCTGCCAGATCGGCAGGAAAAACATCAGCGGGTGCAGGCCCATGATCAAAAGTCCGGCCACCGCCACCGCGGCGAATACCGCGTCCACCGAAGTGCGGCCGTCTTCTTCCCAGTACACGTCGGACAAGTGCAGGATCAGCGCGTACTCGTCGAGCACCAACGCCGCTCCGATACCGAAAAGTATTGCGGACAAGGTGAATTCGGGTTCTTGTCCGTTGACGGACAAGGTCACCAACGTCAGCCCGGAGAGCATCACCAGGATCACCCCGAACGTCACGTGGTGGATGTGCACCCCGCCGAAATGGAGATTGCGGGGCTGCCACCACCTGGCCGGGTGGCCGGCTTCGGCGCGGTGGCGGATGAAGCGCACGAAGGTCCGGGTGACGAAAAACGTCAGGATGAAGGCGACCAGGCAGCTCAGCAACGGCAGTCGGCCACGGTCGACGATGTCATGCGTGAACCAGTGGGCCAGACTCGACGCGAACCAATGGAGCACGCTTCGAAACCTACGCCTTTCGGTGGTCACCCTGCGTGAGCCGCGCTGGGCCGCGTGCCGGACACCTGCACCGATTAGGCTGTTCTGCGACATGAGTAGATGGCAGGCGCCCGGCGTGGGCAGTCGATCCGGGCGGGTGGCGCTCTGGTGCGTGCTCTGGCTGCTCGCCGCCGCGGCGCTGGGGTGCGCGGCCTGGCACTTGTTCGGGCACATCCCGTACCGCATCGATATCGACGTCTATCAGATGGGCGGTCGGGCCTGGCTGGACGGGCATCCGCTGTACAGCGGCCCCCATGAAGGCGCTGTGTTGTTCCACACACCCATCGTCGACCTGCCGTTCACCTATCCCCCGCTGGCGGCGGTCGTGTTCAGCCCGTTCGCCTGGCTGCAGATGCCGGCGGCCAGCCTCGCGATCACGGCGTTGACGCTGGTGTTGCTGATCGTCTCGACGGCGATCGTGCTGACCCGCCTGGACGTGTGGCCCACCTCGCGAATGCTGCCCGGGCCGACCTGGTTGCGCCGGTTCTGGCTTACCGTCGTCATCGTGGGTCCAGCTGCGCTCGGGCTAGAGCCCATCAGCTCGAACTTTGCCTTCGGCCAGATCAACGTCGTGTTGATGACCCTGGTCATTGCCGACTGCGTGCCGCGCCGCACGCCATGGCCACGCGGGCTGCTGCTGGGCCTCGGCATAGCGCTCAAACTCACTCCAGCGGTCTTCCTGCTCTACCTGCTGCTGCGCCGCGACCACCGCGCGGCGTGGGCGGCACTGGCCTCGTTCGCTGGTGCGACGCTGCTCGGTTTCGTGCTGGCGTGGAGCGACTCGTGGGAGTACTGGACCCGCACGGTGCGCCACACCGACCGGATCGGCGGCGCGGCATTGAACACCGACCAGAACATCGCGGGCGCCCTGGCCCGGATCGGCCTCGGCGAGCACGCGCGCTTCGTGCTGTGGGTGGCCGGGAGCCTGGTCGTTCTGGGGATCACCCTTTGGGCGATGCAGCGGGTGCTTCGGGCCGGTGAGCCGACGCTGGCGATCATCTGCGTCGCCCTGTTCGGGTTGGTGGTGTCGCCGGTGTCCTGGTCGCACCATTGGGTGTGGATGCTGCCGGCGGTCCTGGTGACGGGCATAGTGGCCTGGCAGCGCCACAACGCGGCCCTGGGCGTCATCAGCGTCGCCGGGGTGGCGCTGACGGGGTTCACGCCGATCAACTTGCTGCCCAAGTATCACGAGACGACTGCGGCGTGGTGGCGCCAACTCGCCGGGATGTCCTACGTGTGGTGGGCGCTGGCAGCGCTCGTCGCGGCCGGGTTAACCGTCACCGCGCGAGTGAGTTCGCGGGATGCGGCAACGCACGCGCTGACGCCGGTGTCGGCCGTCGGCTGATCGGCGACGTTGCGAACTAGCTGACCGCGGCCTCGGGGATGCGCGCGGGAGCGCTCGTCGGCTCGGCGCCGTTGCCGTTCTTGACGGTGGCGGCGTAGATGTCGACGTACTCCTGACCGGAGAGCTCCATCAGCTCGTAGATCACTTCGTCGGTGACGGCGCGCTCGATGAAGCGGTTGCCGGCCATACCTTCGAATCGTGAGAAGTCCATCGGCTTGCCGAAGCGGATGCCGACCCGGCCGAAGCGCAACATCGTGCTGCCCGGCGGATTGATGACGTCGGTACCGGTCATCGCCACCGGAACCACGGGAACCCCGGTCTCGAGGGCCAGCCGGGCGAGCCCGGTCTTGCCCTTGTAGAGCCTGCCGTCCGGCGAGCGGGTGCCCTCGGGATACATGCCCAGCATCTTGCCCTCATCCAGCAGTCGCGTGGCGATCTGCAGTGCGGCCTGCGCGGAATCGGCATCGGCGCGGTCGATCGGCACCTGGCCGACGGCGGTGAAGAACCAACGCATCAACCAGCCCTTGAACCCGGTGCCGGTGAAATATTCGGCCTTCGCCAGGAAAGTGATCCGGCGCCGCACCACCAACGGGAGGAAGAAGCTGTCTATGACCGCGAGGTGGTTGCTGGCCAGGATCACCGGTCCGGAAGACGGAACATATTGCAGCCCTTCAACTTTCGGTCGATAGAGCATGATCAGCGGCGGGCCCAGCAAGATGTACTTGAATAGCCAGTACCACATGGCCCTCCCTCTCGCCGTCGCCGCCTGTGTTCTGCGCCAACTGTACCTACCCGCAGCGCAAGCGACCACCTTCGGAACCGGAGGGTCAGTCCTCGACGGTGACCGGGATGGGTTGGTAACGGGTCCTCGCGGCGGCCCCCGCATCCCCGCCCGCCGCATCCGCGTCGGCGCCACGGCCACCGCCGGGCGGGCCGTCCGGTGGCGGTTTCGCCGAGCGGTCGAGGTCGTCGACGATGGCGCGGATCACCTCCAGCAGAGCGATGCTGTGGTCCGCGATGACGGTGAGCAACGGGTGCTGATCACCGGTTGCCAACGCGGCCAGCGCGCACACCGGACACCACACCTGCTGGCACTTGCCGGTCCCGGGTCCGTTGCCCGCCGTCAGCGCGGCCGCCGTTCGCACCGCCGGGTCGATTCCGTCCAGGATCGCCTGCGCGAGCTTGCGTAGTTCGGGACCGATGTCGGGATGAGCCCCACTCACTTGGGCCAGACCTCCGGATCCGGTCGAAAACGAACTGTCAGCTCACTGCCCCGCAGGTGCGCGTCGACCACCGTGCACCGCCGCAGGACGGACGCCAACCGAACCCGGCGCCGCAGCCCGCCGACGCTGATGATCAGGTCGTCGTCGACCCGGCCCAGCGTCAGCGTCCCGGGATCGAGCTGGGGCAACGCTAGCCGCATTCGGTAAATCGACCCAAGTCCCGACCCGGATTCGAGGTCCACAATAGGGCGCAGCGGACCTGGCGGCGCCGCTCCACGCCGAAGACGGGCGCTGTCGAGCAGCGCGCCCAGCGCCTTGGGGCCGATCGGCTCGCCGGACAGGTGCGGAGTGAGCACCAGCGCCACGTCGCCGATGGTGGCGTCGAGTTCGTCGAGCACGGCGCGTTGCTCCAAGATGCGCTCGCCGTACCAGTAGAACGCCGGGTGTTCGGGCAGGTTGCGGTACTCGTAGGACTCGTCTTCGACCAGAACCTGATTGACGATCAGCTCCTCGACGCGCACACCCATCAGCGCCAGGGAGCCCAGCGTGCGCACCGCCTCGGCCGCGACCACACGCTCGGGGGTCATCACCAGGTGCGCGCTGACCAGCTCGCCGTCGGTCAGCAGTGCGCTGAGCCGGTCGACGCTGACGCTGATGCGCTCCAGCAGTTCGACCACCGCGGCCGACCGGGCGTCGTCGGCGGTGATGGACAGCCGGCGATGGCGCGGCCACGCGCGCTCCACGTAGAGCCCGAACGTGGCGGGCAGTGTCAGCATTCGCAACGCATCCGCGGTGGAGGCGCAGTCGACGACGATGCGATCCCAGCGTCCGGACGCCGCGAGCTGACCGACGGCGTGCAGACCGAGCACTTCCTGGACCCCCGGCAAGGCTGAGAGTTCTTCGGGGGCAATGGTGCTCAGCTCGGATTCGGGGAAGCGGCGATCCAACGCGTTGACCACCTCATGCCACCGGGCCTCGAGCAGGGCCAGGGTGTCCAATGCCAGCGCGTCGAGAAAGCCGCCGCCCGCCTCGGCGTCATCGGCGAGCACCCGAACCGGTTCGCCGTGCCCGCTCGGCGGGACCGGGATGCCCAGCACGTCGCCCAGCGAGTGCGCCTGGTCGGTGGACACCACCAGCACCCGCTGCCCCTCGCTCGCATCACCGACCGCGGTAGCGGACGCCAGGGTGGATTTCCCTACCCCGCCCTTCCCTACGAACAGACTGATACGGGCCGGGGTGGACGCCCCGAATTCAGTGGACTCACTCAGCCTCGACTCGTTTCTTCAGATCCTTCAAAGCGGTGTCGGTCAGCCTTCGCTCGGCCTTGCGCTTGAGCAGCCCGATCATCGGGAGCGCAAGATCAACCGAGAGCTCATAGGTGACATCGGTGCCAGACCCCTTGGGCGTCAAGCGATATGAGCCTTCGAGCGCGCGCAGAAGCGAGCTGGAAACCAGGGTCCAGCTCAGCGAGTGACGGTCCGCCGGCCACTGGTAGGTCATGACCAAGGTGTCTTTGATGATGCCCGCGTCCATCACGAATCGCACGACCTTCGGGTAGCCGTCGGTGCCTCTCTCTTGCACCTCGGCCTCTTTGTACTCCGTGATCCACTCCGGGTAGGAATCGATGTCGGCGATCACCTGCAGTACCGTGCCCGGGTCCGCTTCGATGTGAATGGTCTGCGTCGTCTTCTCCGCCACCTGGCTGCTGCCCTCTCTCCCGCAAGCGGGTCAACCACCACCATCCGCGGAACTAACCCGACCTCCGGGCCGAAACGGTACTCTCCGTGCCGAACCTTGACCCGGTTAAACTACCGGAGAAACCCCGACCTGACGTGACCGTTCCAGTGTCGTCTTGAGCTCGAAGGCCATTTTCTTACCCGCAACCCGGCGTCGGTGTGTCATTTTCGCCAAGTTCAGCTTAGCCAGCTGCCAGGCCGCCAGGCCGGTCGGTTCGGCGTGCAGGAAGTAATGCAGCACCACCCCGTCCAGCGAGGGTTCCAGCCAGATCTCCATGGTGCCGGTCAACGCGCCGGTCACGGCCCAGCGGATCCCCTTTTCGCCACGCTCCTCAACGGTCCGCAGCCGCAGGTCGGGCCACCACCGGCGCCAGCTGGACTCCTCGGAGATCGCGGCGCCGACGCGTGCGCCGACGGCCGCGACGAACGTCTCGTCCGCGATCTGGATGCTGTTCATCGCCCCAGCTTCACACACCGATCCGCGTCACATCCGCCCGACGTCACCCCGGGGCGCCCCGCAATCCGGGTAGCGGCCAAAACCGCCGTCTCGGTGCTGCGGGAATCCCGGGATTAGGCTGGACGACAGCAAGCCGTCATCGAAGAAACGTCATCGAGAAACGTCACTACGTCTAACGAGGTCACAAGAGTGCGTGAGTACAGCGTTCCTGCCCGCTTCTCCGTCGGCGAGCACGACAACATCGCGACCATGGTCTTCGAGCACGAGCGCGATGATCCCAGCTTCGTCATCTACCAACGCCAGATCGACGGCGTGTGGACCGATGTCACCTGCGCGGAGGCGGCCGGCCAGATCCGTGCCGCGGCCCTGGGTTTGATCTCCCTGGGGGTGCGGCCGGGCGACCGGGTGTCCATCTTTTCGGCCACCCGCTACGAGTGGGCGATCCTCGACCTCGCCATCCTGTCGGTGGGCGCGGTCACCGTACCGATCTACGAGACGTCGTCGGCCGAGCAGGTGCGTTGGGTGCTGCAGGACTCGGAGGCCGTGCTGGCGTTCGCCGAGTCCGACGCGCACGCCGCGGTGGTCACCGAGCTCACCGGCGAGCTGCCCGCGCTGCGTCGGGTGTTGCACATCGACGGTGCGGGTCCCAAAGCGCTCGACCAGCTTGCCGAGGCCGGCGTGTCGGTCGACCCGGCCGAACTGACCGCCCGCCTCGAGTCGCTGCGCTCGAAAGACCCGGCGACACTCATCTACACCTCGGGCACCACCGGACGCCCCAAGGGTTGCCAACTCACCCATGCCAACCTGATTTACGAGACGCGGGGCACCCAGGAGTGCCTTCCGACGCTGCTCACCAAGGGACAGCGGCTGTTGGTTTTCCTGCCGTTGGCCCACGTGCTGGCCCGGTCGCTCACCTTGTCCGCGTTCGCCAACAAGGTGACCGTCGGATTCACCAGCGACCTCAAGAACCTGCTGCCGATGTTCGCGGTGTTCAAACCGACGGTGGTGGTCTCGGTGCCGCGGGTCTTCGAAAAGGTGTACAACACCGCCGAGCAGAACGCCGCCAACGACGGCAAGGGGCCGATCTTCGCGGCGGCGGTGCAGACCGCGGTCGACTGGAGCGAGGCTCACGACAAAGGCGGCCCCGGGCTGCTGCTGCGCGCCAAGCACGCGGTGTTCGACCGGCTGGTCTACCACAAGTTGCGCGCGGCGCTGGGCGGCGACTGCCACGCGTCCGTCTCGGGTGGCGCACCGCTGGGCGCGCGATTGGGCCACTTCTACCGCGGTGTGGGCGTCACCATCCATGAGGGCTACGGCCTGACCGAGACCAGCTCGGCGATCACGGTCAACCAGGTCGGCGACGTGAAAATAGGGACGGTCGGAAAGCTGGTGCCCGGCAACAGCATGCGCATCGCCGACGACGGCGAGCTGCTGGTGCGCGGCGGCGTGGTGTTCAGCGGCTACTGGCACAACGAACAGGCCTCCGACGAGGCGTTCACCGACGGCTGGTTCAGGACCGGCGATCTGGGCGCGGTCGACGACGACGGCTTCTTGACCATCACCGGCCGCAAGAAGGAGATCATCGTGACCGCGGGCGGTAAGAACGTCGCCCCCGCGGTGCTGGAGGACCAACTGCGCGCGCACCCGCTGATCAGCCAGGCGATGGTCGTCGGGGACGCCAAGCCGTTTGTCGGCGCCCTGATCACCATCGACCCCGAGGCGTTCGAGGGCTGGAAGGAGCGCAACAGCAAGCCGGCCGGGGCGTCGGTGGGCGACCTGGCCCGCGATCCCGACCTCACCGCCGAGGTCGACGCCGCCGTCAAGCAGGCCAACCTCTCGGTGTCGCATGCGGAGTCGATCCGCAAGTTCCGTATCCTCCCGGTCGACTTCACCGAGGACACCGGCGAACTGACGCCGACGATGAAGGTCAAACGCAAGGTGGTGGCCGAGAAGTTCGCCGCCGATATCGACGCGCTTTATGAGAAGGACTAGACGCGGTCGCGCAGGAGGTCCGAAAGCCGGGCGGCCAACGTGTCCCAGCGCCAGCGCGACGTCACCCACTTGCGGCCGGCCGCGCCCATTGCGGCGGCCCGGTCGCGATCGGACAGCAGCTCGGTGACGGCATCGGCGACTTGGCTCACCGAGCGGCCGTCGACCACTAGCCCAGTCTTGTTGTGCTGCACGGCTTCTGGAGCTCCGCCCGATTCCCCGGCGATTACCGGCACGCCGGTCGCCGAGGCCTCCAGGAATACGATGCCCAAGCCCTCGACGTCTATGCCGGCGCCGCGGGTGCGGCATGGCATCGCGAACACGTCGGCCAGCGCGTGGTGCGCGGCCAGCTCGCCCGCCGGCACGCCGCCCGTGAACGTCACGTTGTCGGCCACCCCGCAGTCCATGGCCAGCTTGCGCAATGCGTCCAGATAGGGGCCGCCGCCGACGACGACCAGGGCGGCCCCGTCGACGCGTTGCCGGATGGACGGCAATGCCTTGATCAACATGTCCTGACCCTTGCGCGGCACCAGCCGGGACAGGCACACCACGGTGGGTCGTTCGCCCAGCCGGTAGCGGTCACGCAGCTCGCCGCGGGCGCCCGGATCCGGCCGGAAACGGTCGGTGTTCACCCCGGGCGGCAGGTATTCCAGCGAGGCCGCGGGGCCGAAGGCCGACGCGAAGCGGGAGCGCGTGTAGCGGCTGACGTACGTGACGACGTCCGTGTGGTCGCCGATGTGGCGCAGCACCGATCGCGCAACCGGAAGCATCGACCAGCCCACTTCGTGGCCGTGGGTGCTGGCCAGCACCCGGGTCGCACCGGCCGCACGCGCGCGGGGGGCCAGCAGGGCCAACGGGGCGGCCGCGCCGAACCAGACGGTGTCGATGCCGTGGTCGGCGATCAGCCGTCGCATCCGGGACTCCACCCCCGGGCCGGGCAGCATCAGCGTGCCCGGGTGGCGCACCACGCGATAGCCGGCGGCTCCGGCATCGAAAGCGTCGGCGCCCTTCCATTGCGGTGCGTATACCGTCACGGAGTGCGCCCCGGTGTCCACCAGCCGACTCACGAACTCGCCCAGGTACGACTGGATACCGCCCCGTCGGGGCGGAAAGTCGTTGGTTACCAGCAGGACCCGGCTCACAGTGCGTCAGGCTAACGTGACGGCGACAAACGACGCGGAGCGGCCCGACTCGGGCGCTCAGGTCCCGCCGGCCAGCCACCGGTTCCAGCGCGCGAGCAGCCCGGCCGTGTCGGTGCCGAGCACGTCGCGGGCGGCGGTGGGCACGTCGGCGTGCCGCACACCGCACACGTCGAGGTAAAACGCGCGCAGCGTTGCCGTCCCGTAGGTATCGGCGACGAAGCGGGCGAACCACCAGGCGCGGTCGTAGGCCAATGACCGCTGCGGCCCGGGCGTGTCCAGATCGGTGTCCGACGGCAGCGCCGCTGGGACGGACGCGGCCGCGCCGGGCACACCGGTGCCGGGCCGGGCAACGAAATCGGCCACCCCTTCGGTCAGCCATCGAGGCGCATCCAGGGTGGTGTCGGCGCGCGCCGCATAGTGAAAAAGCTCATGGGTCAAGACAATTTGTAGGGCGGAATCGCTCATGTTGGCCGCACCCGGCGCGAACAGGATTCGTTGGCCAACCGCCACCCGGTGTGCGGGATCGACGCGGTCGACGACCGTCACCGCCGCGATGTCGGACCACTGCGCCGCCGGCCCCCCGCCGGCGGCAGCGCGAAACTGTTCGTCGGAGCCGGCGGCCACCACCGGAATATCGCGCGGCCAATCGACTCCCCAAAAGGCCTCCACCTGGTGGACCGCGGCGCCGATGTTCGACGCGACGCGGGACAGCAGGCGGTCGCTGGCGCGACCGCCGCCACCGACCAGCCGGACGGTGCGGTCGCCCACGACCACGGGCGTCGCAGGGGCGCTCGGGTGGCCATCAGCGGGTGCGGCCGCCCGGGCGGGTGCGGCCGGGGTTTCGCGGGCCGCAGGAAACGACACGGCCACGGCCGCGACCAACTCGCCCACCAAAACCAGGGCCAGCAGATTTGTCAGCCACCGGCGCCGCCGGTCGGGCCGCCCCGCGCCGAGGCGTTTAGTAGCGCCGGGCGTCGTAGATCGGGCCGGAGGAGTTCATCGGCACCACCCGCACTGGCACGCCGTAGGTGGAGGAATGGATCATCATGCCGTCACCGATGTAGAGGCCGGCATGCGAAGCATCGGAATAGAAGGTCAGCACGTCGCCGGGCTGCAGGTCCGACATCGCGACCGGCTGACCGCCGTGGGCCATCGCCTGGCTGGAGTGCGGCAGCGAGACGCCGGCTTGCTGGAACGCCCACATCACCAATCCTGAGCAGTCAAACCCACCGGGCGCGGCGCCACCCCATGCGTACGGCGTGCCAACCTGGGTCAGCGCCGCCTGCACGACGGTGGCGCGGTCACCGCCGCCGACCCCGCCGCCGGGAACCAGGGCCTCACCTGGTGCCGGGCCGCCGGGCTGCGGCGGTCCGGGCGGCAACGCATCCGGCGCCGGCGCAGGCGCACCGGGCAGCATCGCGTCCGGCGCCGGCGCACCGGGCAACGGTGCCGCCGCCGGGACGGCACCGGGGTCGGCGAGCGCGGTTCGCTGCTGGGGCGACAGGGCAAGGTATGTCGACTTGACGACGGCGATCTGCACCGTCAGCTGACTCTGCTTGGACTGCAGGCTTGCGCGCACCGCCGCGGCCTGTTCGGCCGCGCTCTTGGCGTCGGCGGCGGACTTGGCGGATGCTTGTTCGGCCTTGGCGGCCTGGCCGCTCGCGAGCCGGTAACTCGCCATCTGGTTGGCCATTTGAGTCGCCATCACCCGCTGCATGGCGATCTTGTCGATCAGCCCTTGCGGTGATTCCGCGGTGAGCATGGCTTCCATGCCGTCGACGCGGCCGCCCATGTACACCGCGGCGGCGAGCTTGTTGACGGCGGTCTGGAATGTGGCCAAGTGAGTCCGCGCGGCGTCCACTGCGGCCTGGTCATCGGCGTGCTTCTTCTCGGCCGCGCGCTGGGCCGCCAACTTATCGTTCAGGTCGAGCTGCGCGCTGTGCATGGCCTCGGTGGTCTGCTCGGCCTGCCGGGACAGCTCGCTGAGTTTCGCCACCGCTTCGTCGGCCGGATCGGCGACCGCGTTGGCGGCAAGGACGCCCGAGAACACCGTGAGCCCGGCTAACGTACCGACGACAAACCGGGTCAGGACACGCGAAATCCGGTACCGACAGTCAAGGCTCAAGTTTTTGTTTCCTCAAACGGCCGTCGACAAATATTCGTCGAGGTGGTTTAGGTCTCAAACAGGTTACGAAACGATATCGGCATTTGTCCAAAGCAGATCGTTAAGAAAATGGAAAGATTTCTGTCATTACGTTGAGATTGAGGGTGCGCGCACCGATCTGACCCACGGTTTTGGCCCGCGATGCCACTAAGCGACGCCGGCCCCGCGATCGCGGCGAATCGGCACCAGGCGCAATCTCGGCGCCAATCCGACGTCGGCGAGCACCTCCAGAGCGGCACGTTCGTCCTGCAATAACGTTTCCGGCGCCCCGAGTAGCACGCTGACCACGCAGTCACCGCAACCCGGGCCGCGGACCGCGCACTCGTCGCAGTCGATAACGACCGGTTCGGCCGGCCGGGGTCCCGCGACGCCTATGTTCTCGGGTGCGCTGCGCTGTGCCATCGGGTCGATCCTCTCGTTCTTCACGGTCGGGCGGTCTGGATAGTCGGGCTATCCGAACGCTAACCTCCGGCACCGACATGTTTCCCCGGCCGACAAACTCCGAGGGTGTCGGTGCCGGCGCTTAACGTCGGACCCATGGGTACCGGTGGTGCGACTCAGCTGAGTTTCGCCGACCTGGACCACGCCCGAGCGGCCGCGTGGGCCCCCGCCGACGAAGTCTCGCTGCGCGAAACCACCTTCGTGGTAGTCGACTTGGAGACCACCGGCGGGCGCACCAAAAGCACCGGCGGAACCGTTCCCGACGCCATCACCGAGATCGGGGCGGTCAAGGTACGCGGCGGCGCGGTGCTCGGGGAGTTCGCCACCCTCCTCGACCCGCAGCGCAGCATCCCGCCGCAGATCGTGCAGCTCACCGGCATCACCACGGCGATGGTGTGTGACGCACCGACCATCGACGCCGTGCTGCCGATGTTTTTGGAATTCGCCGGCGATTCGGTGCTCGTCGCCCATAACGCCGGGTTCGACATCGGGTTCCTGCGGGCCGCCGCGCAGGGCTGCGGAATCCCCTGGCCCCGGCCGCGCGTGTTGTGCACGGTACGGCTGGCCCGGCGGGTGCTGAGCCGCGAGGAAGCCCCCAGCGTGCGGCTGGCCACCCTGGCGCGGCTGTTCGAGGTCACGACCCAGCCCACCCACCGCGCCCTCGACGATGCCCGCGCCACCGTCGACGTGTTGCATGCCCTCATCGAGCGAGTGGGCAATCAGGGTGTGCACACCTACGCCGACCTGCGCTCGTATCTGCCCGACGTGACGCCGGCCCAGCGCCGCAAGCGGGCCCTCGCCGACGGCCTGCCGCACCGGCCGGGGGTCTATCTCTTCCGCGGACCGTCGGGCGAGGTGCTCTACGTCGGTACCGCCGTCGACTTGCGCCGCCGGGTAAGCCAGTACTTCAACGGCACCGACCCCCGCGGCCGGATGAAGGAGATGGTCGCGCTGGCCGGCGCGGTCGACCACGTCGAGTGCGCGCATGCCCTGGAGGCCGGCGTGCGTGAGCTGCGGCTGTTGGCCGCGCACGCCCCGCCGTACAACCGCCGGTCGCGGTTCCCGCTGCGTTGGTGGTGGCTGGCGCTGACGGACGAGGCGTTTCCGCGCCTGGCGGTGGTGCGTGCACCGCGGCACGAGCGCGCCATCGGCCCGTTCCGGTCCCGCGCCGACGCCGCCGACACCGCGGCCCTGCTGGCGCGGTTCACCGGAATCCGAACGTGCACCGCGCGGCTGGGACGTTCGGCGCTGCATGGGCCTACCTGCGCCGACGTCGAGGTGGCGCCCTGCCCCGCCGCGCGCGACGTGACGGCGGTGCAGTACGCGGCGGCGGTGGGACGCGCCGCGGCCTTGATCGACGGCCTGGACAACGGCGCGCTGACCGCGGCCGTCCAGCAGGTCGCCGCGCTCGCCGAGCAACGACGTTATGAGAGCGCCGCGCGGCTGCGTGACCGCACGGCCGCCGCCGTCGAGACCCTGTGGCGCGGTCAGCGGCTGCGCGCCCTGGCGGAGCTGCCGGAGCTGATCGCCGCCGCCCCGGACGGCACCGATGGTCAAGGTGGCTACCAGCTGGCCGTCATCCGGCACGGCCAACTCGCCGCGGCCGGTACCGCCCGACGTGGGGTGCCGCCGATGCCGGTGGTCGACGCCATTCATGCTGGCGCACAGGTGATCCTGCCGGCCCCGGCCCCGCTCGGCGGCGCGCTCGTAGAGGAGACCGCGCTCATTGAGCGCTGGCTGGCCGCGCCGGGGGTGCGCATCGTCCGGGCCCCGGACGGGTGGGCCTCGCCGCTGCGATCGGCCGGCACCTGGGCGGCGTGGGCGGCGTCGGCGCGTTCGGCGCGGCTGGCCGCCGAACAGGCCATGAACAGCCGGGACAGCTGGGCCTCAGGCCTGCTGGCTGAACCGCACCCATCGCGCGAGCAGCTGTTCGGCCGCGCCGGAGTCGATGGCCGCGCCGGCCCGGCGCAAGCCGTCCTCCCACGCGGGCAACCATTCGGCGCGGCTGGATAGGCCGGCATGGGCAACGATCGCGCCGGCGGCGTTGAGCACGACGGCGTCCCGGACCGGGCCCTTCGCGCCGGCCAGCACCGTACGGACCGCCGCCGCGTTGACTTCCGCGTCACCGCCCACCAGCTCGTCGAGCTCGGCGCGGGCGAAGCCGAAACCGGCCGGATCAAATGTCAGCTTGTCCACCGTGCCGGCCTGCACTCGCCAGATGGTGCTCGTCGTGGTGGTAGTCAACTCGTCGAGCCCGTCGTCGCCGTGGACAACCAGCACGCTGGAGCGGCGCGCGGCGAAGACCCCCGCCATCACCTCGGCGAGATCGGCGAACGCGCAACCGATCAGCCCGGCGCGCGGCGAAGCCGGGTTTGTCAGCGGCCCAAGAAGATTGAAGACCGTCGGTACCCCTATTTCGCGGCGCACCGCCGACGTGTGCCGATACGACGGATGAAATATCGGGGCGAAGCAGAACCCAATCCCGACTTGGGCGAGACTCTGCGCGATCTGGTCTGGCCCGAGGTCGATGCGCACCCCGAGCGCCTCGAGAGTGTCGGCGCCGCCGGAGCGCGACGAGGACGCCCTGTTGCCGTGCTTGACCACCGGCACGCCGGCCGCCGCGACCACGATCGCGGCCATGGTGGACAGGTTGACCGTGTTGACCCCGTCACCACCGGTCCCGACGATGTCGACGGTATCCCCGCCGGTCGCGTCGGCGGGCATCGGCAGCGCGTGGCTCAGCATGACGTCGGCCAGCTCACCGACTTCGGCCGCGGTGGGGACCTTCATCGTCATCGCCACCCCGAAGGCGGCCATCTGGGCGGGCGTCGCGGTGCCGGTGATGATGTTGTCCATGGCCCAGGCGGCCTGGCCCCGCTCCAGCGCCTGACCGCCCGTCAGGCGGGCCAGGACCTGCGGCCACGACGGCGCCGCCCCGCCTTTGCCCTTCGGGGGCCCATTGGAGGAATCCCCGGCGGAATCCCCGGCGGAAGAAACCTCTGATGACGCGGCCACGCGCCGATGGTCCCACGCGGAGCAACCGCCTCCCAACCGTCGTCACGCGCGCGACCGAAACGACGCGAACAACAAATTTGCGCCCCGGGTAGAGTTCGACAACTACAAAGCGTCATACTTGCGGAGTGACCAGCGCTGTGGGGACCTCGGGTACTGCGATCACGTCGCGAGTGCATTCGCTGAATCGGCCCAACATGGTCAGTGTTGGCACCATAGTGTGGCTTTCCAGCGAGCTCATGTTCTTTGCTGGCCTGTTCGCCATGTATTTCACCGCGCGCGCTCAGGCCGGCGGGAAATGGCCGCCGCCGCCGACCGAGCTGAATCTCTATCAGGCCGTGCCCGTCACGCTGGTGCTCATCGCCTCGTCGTTCACCTGCCAGATGGGGGTGTTTGCGGCAGAACGCGGCGACGTCTTCGGGCTGCGCCGCTGGTACGTGATCACCTTCCTGATGGGCCTGTTCTTCGTCCTGGGGCAGGGCTACGAGTACTTCCACCTGGTGACTCACGGCACCACCATTCCCAGCAGCGCCTACGGCAGCGTCTTCTATCTGGCCACCGGCTTCCACGGCCTGCACGTCACCGGCGGACTGATCGCCTTCATCTTCCTGCTGGCCCGCACCGCGATGAGCAAGTTCACCCCCGCCCAGGCGACGGCCAGCATTGTCGTCTCCTACTACTGGCATTTCGTCGACATCGTGTGGATCGCGCTGTTCGCCGTGATCTATTTCATCCGATGAGCAGGCGCTAGACGAACAGGAGTGCTCGGTTGAAGAAACTGGGGTCTATCCGATCCGGTCGCGGCAAGCCGCGAGGCCAGCGCAACGATCGCTCGCGACGGCGACTTCGCCGCCGCTTGTCGGGCGGCCTGCTGCTGCTGATAGCGCTGACCATTTCGGGGGGACTGGCCGCGGTCCTCACCCCCACACCGCAGGTAGCCGTCGCGGACGAGAACTCCTCGGCGCTGCTGCGCACCGGCAAGCAGCTGTTCGACACCTCGTGCGTGTCCTGCCACGGCGCCAACCTGCAAGGTGTGGTCGACCACGGGCCGAGTCTGATCGGCGTCGGCGAGGCGGCCGTCTACTTCCAGGTATCCACCGGCCGGATGCCCGCGATGCGCGGCGAGGCCCAGGCGCCGCGTAAAGACCCGATCTTCGACGAGGCACAGACCGAGGCGATCGGCGCCTTCGTCCAGGCCAACGGCGGCGGGCCCACGATCACGCGCAACCCCGACGGCAGCATCGCCATGCAGTCGCTGCGGGGTAACGACCCGGGCCGCGGTGGCGACTTGTTCCGGCTCAACTGCTCCTCGTGCCACAACTTCACCGGAAAGGGCGGCGCCTTGTCGTCCGGCAAATTCGCGCCCGACCTGGAGCCCGCGAATGAGCAGCAAATCCTCGACGCGATGCTGACCGGTCCGCAGAACATGCCGAAGTTCTCCGACCGCCAGCTGTCCTTCGAAGCCAAGAAGGACATCATCGCCTACGTGAAAACCGTCACCGAGGAGCGCCCGCCGGGCGGCTACGGCCTCGGTGGGTTCGGACCCGCACCCGAGGGCATGGCCGCCTGGATCATCGGGATGGTCGCCGCCATCGGGCTGGCACTGTGGATTGGGGCTCGATCATGACTGACGTCGACGCTAAGGGCCCCGGGGCGGCCCCCGAGCCCGACGAGGCGGCGTTGGCCGCGATGTCACACGAAGAACTGTTAGCGCTGGGCGGCAAGATCGACGGCGTCGACATCGTCTTCAAGGAACCCCGCTGGCCGGTCGAGGGCACCAAGGCCGAAAAGCGCGCCGAGCGCGGGGTGGCGCTGTGGCTTTTGCTGGGCGGCGTGTTCGGGCTGGCGCTGCTGGTGATCTTCCTGTTTTGGCCGTGGGAGTACAAACCCAAGGAAGACCCGGACAGCCTGCTGTACACGCTGACCACCCCGCTGTACGGGCTGACCTTCGGGATGTCCATACTGGCGATCGCCGTCGGCGCGATCCTGTTCCAGAAAAGGTTTATCCCGGAAGAGATTTCGATCCAGGACCGGCACGACGGAGCCTCCCGCGAGGTCGACCGCAAAACGGTCGTGGCCAACCTGGCCGACGCCTACCAGGGGTCGACGATTGGACGCCGCAAGCTGATCGGGCTGTCGATGGGCGTGGGCCTGGGCGCGTTCGGTCTGGGCACCTTGGTGGCGTTTGTCGGTGGTCTGATCAAGAACCCGTGGAAGCCGGTGGTGCCCACCGCCGACGGCAAGAAGGCCGTGCTCTGGACGTCCGGCTGGACCCCGCGCTATCACGGCGAAACCATCTTCCTGGCTCGGGCCACCGGCGCCAGCGAATCGGCGCCCTTCATCAAGATGCGCCCCGCGGACATCGACGCGGGCGGCATGGAGACCGTGTTCCCGTGGCGGGAGTCCGACGGCGATGGCATCACCGTCGAATCGCGCGAGAAGCTGCAGGAGATCTTGATGGGTGTCCGCAACCCGGTGATGCTCATCCGTATCCGGCCCAGCGACATGTCTCGCGTGGTCAAACGCCAAGGCCAGGAAAGCTTTAACTTCGGCGAGCTGTTCGCGTACACCAAGGTCTGCTCACACTTGGGTTGCCCGTCGTCGCTGTACGAACAGCAGTCCTACCGAATCTTGTGCCCTTGCCACCAGTCGCAGTTCGACGCAATGCATTACGCCACGCCGATATTCGGCCCGGCCGCCCGCGCGTTGGCACAACTGCCCATCACCATCGACACCAACGGGTATCTGGTCGCCAACGGCGACTTCATCGAGCCCGTCGGACCGGCATTCTGGGAGCGCACCACATGAGTCCGAAACTCAGTCCTCCGAAGATCGGTGATGTCCTGGCCCGCCAGGGTGAGGACATCGACACGCGGTATCACCCGTCGGCGGCGGTGCGCCGGCAGCTCAACAAGGTCTTCCCCACCCACTGGTCGTTCTTGCTCGGCGAGATCGCGCTGTACAGCTTCATCGTGCTGCTGCTGACCGGCGTGTACCTGACGCTGTTCTTCGACCCGTCGATGATCGACGTCACCTACAACGGCTCCTACCAGCCGCTGCGCGGCGTGGAGATGTCGAAGGCCTACGCATCGTCGCTCGACATCTCCTTCGAGGTGCGCGGCGGCCTGTTCGTCCGACAGGTGCATCACTGGGCCGCGCTGATGTTCTCCGCGTCGATCATGGTGCACCTGGCGCGCATCTTCTTCACCGGTGCGTTCCGCCGGCCCCGCGAGGCTAACTGGGTCATCGGTTCGCTGCTGCTGATCCTGTCCATGTTCGAGGGCTACTTCGGCTACTCGCTGCCCGACGACCTGCTGTCGGGTATCGGTCTGCGGGCCGCGCTCTCGTCGATCTCGCTGGGGATGCCGGTGATCGGCACCTGGCTGCACTGGGCCCTTTTCGGCGGCGACTTCCCCTGCGGCGGTACGGGAGACAACTGCATCGCGGCGGGCTACATCATCCCGCGCATGTACGCCCTGCACATCCTGCTGCTACCCGGGATCATCCTGGCACTGATCGGGCTGCACCTGGGGATGGTGTGGTTCCAGAAGCACACCCAATTCCCCGGCCCGGGCCGCACCGAGCACAACGTCGTCGGGGTGCGGGTGATGCCGATCTTCGCGGTCAAGTCCGGCGCGTTTTTCGCGGCGATCACCGGCGTGCTCGGGTTGATGGGCGGTCTGCTGCAGATCAACCCGATCTGGAACCTGGGTCCCTACAAGCCATCCCACGTCTCGGCCGGCTCGCAACCGGACTTTTACATGATGTGGACCGAGGGCCTGGCCCGCATCTGGCCCCCGTGGGAGTTCTACTTCTGGCATCACACCGTTCCCGCGGCGGTCTGGGTCGCGCTGATCATGGGTCTGATCTTCGTCTTGCTGATCATCTACCCATTCCTGGAGAAGCGGTTCAGCGGTGACTACGCGCACCACAACCTGCTGCAGCGACCGCGCGACGTCCCGGTGCGCACGTCGATCGGTGCGATGGCGATCGCGTTCTACATGCTGCTCACCCTCGCCGCGATGAATGACATCATCGCGTTCAAGTTCCACATCTCGCTGAATGCGACCACCTGGATTGGGCGCATCGGCATGGTGATCTTGCCGCCGGTGGTCTACTTCATCACCTACCGGTGGTGCGTCGGCCTGCAGCGCAGCGACCGGGCGGTGCTCGAGCATGGCATCGAGACCGGCATCATCAAGCGGCTGCCGCACGGCGCCTACATCGAATTGCACCAGCCGCTCGGCCCGGTCGACGAGCACGGCCACCCGATTCCGCTGGAGTACCAGGGCGCGGCCGTGCCGGTGAAGATGAACAAGCTGGGCTCGGCCGGATCGCCGGGCAGCGGCAGCTTCCTGTTCGCCGATCCCGTGTCCGAGGATGTGGCCCTGCGCGAGGCGGCGCACACCGCCGAGCAACGTGCCCTGACCGCGCTGCGTGAGCACCAAGACAGCACGGTCGGCTCTCCGAACGGCGAGCACGGCGAGCTTTAGCCCGGCGACGATGCGGGCCGCGTAGCGACACGAGGAGGAGCCGGGCAATCCAGCACAGCCCGGCGACGATGCGGGCCGCGTAGCGACACGAGGAGGAGCCGGGCAATCCAGCACAGCCCGGCGACGATGCCGCCCGTTATGGGACCCGCGGCTTGGTTCCCGGGGCCTGCGCGGGCTGGCTTTGCGGGTTGGCCGGGATCACCGGTTCGGGCAGCTGATCGGTGACGTTGGCGCGAGCCACCTCCTGCTCGACGCCGGGAAACCGCACCGGCTGCGTGCTCGGCGGCTGACCCAACCGCAACGCGGACGTCAAATCGCCGAACGTACGCCGGCGCCACGCGGAGATGTTGGGCTCGCGCACACCGGTCAGCCATTCCAGCAAACGCAGGCAGGAGGTGTGATCGAAGCGTTCGGTCGCCACCCAGCCGCCGGCCGTCCACGGCGAGACGATGATGCACGGCACCCGGTAGCCGCCGCCGATCGGCTTGCCGCGCACGAATTCGTCGGGTGTGCCGTCGGGCGGTAGCGGAGGAACAATGTGGTCGAACAGGCCATCGTTCTCGTCATAGGCGATGAGGAAGACGGTCTTGGCCCATAGCTGCGGATTGGCGGCGACGGCGTTGATCCGGTCGGCGATGAACTTCGCGCCGTCGGCGGGCCGGTAGTCGGGGTGTTCGCAGGCGCTGGCGTTGGGCAGGATCCAGGACACGGCCGGCAGTCGGCCTTCACTCGCGTCCTGCTCGAACTGCCCGATCGAAGATGTGGCAATGCCGTTGCGGTACAGCGGAGAGTCCGTCGGTTCCTGCTGATACGTGCGGAACAGCTTGAGTACGTTCAGCCCGTAGTCGTCGATCTCGACGTAGACCTTCCAGCTGACCCCGGCGTTTTGCAGCCGTTCGGGATAGGTGGTCCAGGAGTAGCCCCCCGGCGCCTTCTCGTTGGCGGTGATCGGCCCGCCATGGGCTCCCAGCGGATCGATGGTGCCCGTCATCCACATCATGCGGTTGGGCCATGTCGGGCCAAGCACCGAGCAGTGGTAGGCGTCGCACACGGTGAAGGCGTCGGCGAGGGCGAAGTGAAAGGGAATGTCGGCCTGCCGGTAATAGCCCATCACGTATGGTCCGTTGACCCCGTCCGCCGCGCGGTGTGCGGGCAGCCAGCGGTCCATCAAACCGCCGTTCAGGGCTTCATGCTGCACCGACCACGCGTGCGAAGTAGACGGGATTTTCTGCACGCCGTTGGTGTAGGTGTCCAAATGAAACGGCAGCGTGTAGCCGTCCGGATTTTCCGGGTCGGGCTGCTTGAACACCGACGAGCCGTTGGGCAAGCGCACCGCGTCCGGATCGCTGAAGCCGCGCACGCCCGGCATGGTGCCGAAGTAGTGGTCGAACGAGCGGTTTTCCTGCATCAGCAGGACGACGTGTTCAACCGGCGCGGGCGGCACCGGGTTTGCCAGTGCCCGTTGCACATTGGGCGGCATTGCCGCGAAGGCCGCCGCCAGCGCCGCTCCCCCGACAAAACGCCGACGCGTCAGACCAGTTGCGTGGGTGCGTGATTCGTTCAAGTCGGTCGGGGACCCGCCGCTACTGTTTGGCGACCAGGCGCCGCAGCTGCCGAACGTGTAGCAACTCGACCACCGGCATCGCCGCGGTGACGGCCGCGGCCAGCCCGTAGCCGACCCAGGACGGGCCGTCGTCACCGACGGCCATCAGGTACGTCGCCGCCGCGACCGCTATCAGCGCGGCGCCCATCGTGCCCGTCAGCAAGACGGTGCCGCGCAACCAGACCCGATCCACCGCCGCGCCGGACCACTCCTCGGCCGGCTGCGCCGGTTGCACCCTCGGCAGCCGCGCGCGCTCCGCCGCAGTGCGCGGGGCGGGAGACATGAGCCGGACCGTAGGCTTGGCCGCGGCCCCCGCCGACCCGCCCACCGACCGACCGCTCGCCTCGGCCTGGGCCGTGCGGCGAGCCCGCAAGAGCACCGGGATCGCCCCGGCGATGATCAGCGCGGAAACCAGGATGACGACATACAGCACCCACGTGGTGTGCGAGCTCCTGGCCACCCTGTGAAAGCCTCGGCCCAGGTCCACCAGCGCGACGGTGGCGGCCACGCTCACGCCTAACACCGCCAGCCAGACGGCGGCGCAGGCGCCGATCAGTATCCGGTCGACGACGTCGGGCGGAACGGTGTCCGGGCCACGCCGGTACGCGGAATATCTGCTGACCATCAGCAGTTCGTCTGCGGTGCGTCGTTGCTGTTGGACGAAAGCACCGTCCCGTCGCTTGTGGTGATCGAGCAATTGAGCCTGCTCAGCCGGAAAAGGCTGGACGCCTCGACCGAGCCGACATCGGATTGCGAGATCGGTGTGACTGTCATCGACCAGGGGATGTACACGTTGTGCTGCGTGCGTCGCCGGCCCGAGGCGTCGACGTAGGTCACCGAGATGATGTCCCCCGGTGCCTTGGTGCCCGTCACCGAGTACGTGACCTGCCGCGGACCTGCCGGGGGTGTGGTCGTCGGCGGGGGCGGCGCAACGGCCGGTGGGGTCGCCGGGGCCGCCGGGGCCGCCGGCGGTGCGGGCGCCGGCGGTGGGGTGCTCGCCGGCGGGGGCGGCGGTGGCGGAGAGGGCGTCACCGTCACTGTCTGGGTCTCCGTTGCTGTGGGGATCTCGCTGGGCGGTGGTGGCGGCGGGGACGGCTTGGTGGTGGTTATTTGGTCCTGCACCGGCGGTGCGGACGTCGTGGTGGTGCCGGGGTTGGCGAGTTTGGTGGTGTCGGTGCGCGCGACGAGCAGCGATACGGAAATCACGAGCGCGATCGCGGCCACGATGGCGGCGACGCCGACCACCCACGGCCAGCGTGGGGCGCGGTGTTCATCGTCCGGATCGGATGGCTCGTCGTAAGCGTCGTAGTCGTAGAGCGCAAGATCGGCGGGCACGTACGGGCCGGTGATGAAGTGCTCGGATTCCGGAGCCGAGTAGGCCCGCGAGTAGGCGTCCGTCTGACCAGTGTGATCCCTGGCCCCTAGGTCGTCGTCATCATCGAAAGGTTGCAACTCCTCATCGGGATCGAGTTCGTCGTGGGGTTCCACGTCGTCGCCGGGCTCGCTGCCCGAATCCGCTTCGTCGCTGAGCTTGCTGGCGGAATCGGGTTCTTCGGGTTCCCATCCCGGGGGTTTCGGCCCGCTCATGTCTGCCTGCCCTGTTCAACTGCATCACCGGCGCGCAGGGCCCCGTGGCTACATCGTTGCGCTCGCGCTCGGCAAGTTCTCATAGTGCCTGGGCAAACCCTACCGAACCGAGTGGGGCTAAGAAGTCTTGGCAATAGGGCCACTGATCAACTGATGCCCGGATTGTTACCTTCGCGGCGCAAATCAGTGCTTTTCGGGGCCGACGTAGTACTCGAAGACCAATCCGGCCACCGAAACGAGGATGAACACCACCCCGGAAACGATCAGCCACGGCAGCCACAGCGCAATGGCCACCGCTTCCACCGAGCCCGACAACGCGACCAGAATAGGCCACCAACTGTGCGGGCTGTAGAACCCCAATTCCCCTGCGCCGTCACTGATCTCAGCGCCTTCGTAGTCCTCGGGCCGGGTATCCAACCGACGCGCGACGAACCAGAAAAAGGTGGCCACGATCAACGCCATACCCCCGGACAATGCCAGCGCGGTGGTGCCCGCCCACTCCACGCCGCCGGTGGCGAATATCGACGTCAGCACCGCGTACAGCACCGCCGTGACAACAAAGAACACGGCGATGATCTCGAACAGCCTCGCTTCGATATGCATTGAGCGTCCTACCCCTGGCTTGTCGTCAATTCACCGCGGCGGGTGTCGAACGGATGGGTGGTCACCGCGACCGGGGACTGGGCGATCGCCTGCAACGCCTGGGCGTTCGTCTTCCCGTCGATCCGCTGCTGCAAGTAGGCCTTGAAGTCGTTGGGCGGCACCACCCGAACCTCGAAGTTCATCATCGAGTGATAGGTGCCGCACATCTCGGCGCAGTGCCCGACGAATGCCCCGGTCTTGGTGATCTCCTCGACCTGGTAGAGGTTGACCGAGTTGTTCGCCACCGGGTTGGGCATCACGTCGCGCTTGAACAAGAATTCCGGCACCCAGAATGCGTGGATGACATCGGCGGAATTCAGTTGGAACTCGATGCGCTTGCCGGCGGGCAGCACCAACACCGGAATCTCGGTACTGGTTCCCAGGGTTTCGACCTTGTCGAAGTTGAGGTAGGTCCGGTCCTCGCTGTTGAGCCCGCGGACCGGACCGACGAGCTCCTCACCATGGGAGTCCTTGCCCTCCGGCTTGGAGACCATGGCCTTTTTGCGGGCCGGGTCCGCGCCGTCGTAGGTCAGCGTGCCGTCCTTGAAATTGATGCGTTGATAACCGAACTTCCAGTTCCACTGGAAGGCCGTGACGTCGATCACAACCTCGGGATCCTTGGCCAGGTGCAGCATCTTCTCCTGCACGACCACGGTGAAGTAGAAGAGCACCGAGATGATGAGGAACGGCGTCACGGTCAGCACCAGCTCCAGCGGCATGTTGTAACCGAACTGGCGGGGCAACTCGGTGTCGGTTTTCTTCTTGCGGTGGAAAGCCGACGCCCAGAAGATCAGGCCCCACACCATGACGCCGACGACCAGGGAGGCGATCACCGCACCGACCCACAGCTCCCGGTTCAGGCGGGCCTCCGGGGTGATGCCTTCCGGCCAGCCCATGCCCAGCGCTTCTGACCAGCTGCATCCGCTCAGAGTGATCGCCAGCCCCGCCAGCGCCCCGACCAGCGCCAGCCGGCGAAGACGACGGGACAATCCCCGCGGTGCGCCTCGGGAAAGGCGCTGAATTCTGCCCTGCGACAAACGTTGCGAACCGATCTGCTCGCGAGGTGTCACGTTGGCGCCTCCTGCTTGGACATCGAATACTACGCAGCGTAGACCACGCCGCCCACCAGGGCGACGAAACCCCGGCCGGTCAGGGGCGGCACGGCCAGCGCGACCTGCCGGGCGGGCAGATCCACAAGCGGCGCCACGTGCGGCATACTGGGGCGCCGTGTGTGGACTGCTGGCATTCGTCGCGGCCCCGGCCCGCTCGGACGAGGCCACGGCCGGCCCCGGCGCAACCGGAACCGACGACGCCATTGCCCACGCGTTGCGCCTGATGCGCCACCGTGGACCCGACGAGCCGGGCGGGTTGTTTGACCCGGGCGCCGACGGGGACGTGGTGTTCGGCTTCAACCGGCTGTCCTTCATCGACATCGCGCACTCGCATCAGCCGCTGCGCTGGGGGCCGCCCGAGGAGCCCGACCGCTACGTGCTGGTGTTCAACGGCGAGATCTACAACTACCTCGAGCTGCGTGACGAACTGGCCACCCAGCACGGCGCTGTCTTCGCCACCGACGGTGACGGCGAGGCCATCGTCGCCGGCTACCACTACTGGGGCACCGACGTGCTCAAGCGGCTGCGCGGCATGTTCGCATTCGCGCTGTGGGACACCGTCACCCGCGAATTATTTTGCGCCCGAGACCCTTTCGGCATCAAGCCGCTGTTCATGGCCACCGGCACCGGCGGCACCGCGGTGGCCAGCGAGAAGAAATGCCTGCTGGATCTGGCCGAGCTGATCGGGTTCGATACCCGGATCGACGACCGGGCGGTGCAGCACTACACGGTCCTGCAGTACGTGCCCGAACCGGAGACGCTGCACCGCGGCGTGCGCCGGCTCGAATCGGGCTGCTACGCCTGGATACGTCCCGGGCACCTCGATCCGGAGGTCACCCGCTACTTCGTGCCGCGTTTTGCCGCCACGCCGATCACCCGCGACACCGAACAGGCCCGCTACGACGAGATCACCGCGGTGCTCGAGGACTCGGTGGCCAAGCACATGCGCGCCGACGTCACCGTCGGGGCGTTTCTGTCCGGAGGCATCGACTCCACCGCCATCGCGGCGCTGGCCATCCGGCACAACCCCAGGCTGATCACGTTCACCACCGGTTTCGAGCGCGAGGGCTTCTCCGAGATCGACGTCGCGGTGGCCTCGGCCGAGGCGATCGGCGCCCGCCACATCGCCAAGGTGGTCAGCTCCGAGGAGTTCGTGGCCGCCCTGCCGGAGATCGTGTGGTACCTCGATGAGCCGGTGGCCGACCCCGCGCTGGTGCCGCTGTTCTTCGTCGCCCGCGAGGCCCGCAAGCATGTCAAGGTGGTGCTGTCCGGCGAGGGCGCCGACGAGCTCTTCGGTGGCTATACGATTTACCGGGAACCGTTGTCGCTCAAGCCCTTCGACTATCTGCCGCGGCCGCTGCGGCGGTCGATGAGCAAGGTGTCCAAGCCGCTGCCGCAGGGTATGCGCGGCAAGAGCCTGCTGCACCGCGGATCGCTGACGCTCGAGGAGCGCTACTACGGCAATGCCCGCAGTTTTTCCGATGCGCAACTGCGCGACGTGCTGCCCGGGTTCCGCGAGGACTGGACGCACATCGACGTCACCGCACCGCTCTACGCCGAATCGATCGGCTGGGACCCGGTGGCCCGCATGCAACACGTCGACCTGTTCACCTGGCTGCGCGGCGACATCTTGGTCAAGGCCGACAAGATGACGATGGCCAACTCGCTCGAGCTACGGGTGCCGTTCCTGGATCCCGAGGTCTTCGCCGTCGCCGCACGGCTGCCCGTGGAGGCGAAGATCACCCGCACCACCACCAAGTACGCGCTGCGGCGCGCGCTGGAACCCATCGTTCCGGCGCACGTTCTGCACCGGCCCAAGCTCGGGTTCCCAGTGCCGATCCGGCACTGGCTGCGCGCGGGCGAGTTGCTGGAGTGGGCCTACGCGACGGTGGACTCGTCGCAGGCCGATCACCTGATCGACCTAGCCGCGGTGCGGCGGATGCTCGACGAACACCGGAGCGGCACAAGCGATCACAGCCGCCGCCTGTGGACGGTGCTGATCTTCATGCTGTGGCATGCGATCTTTGTCGAGCACAGCGTGGTCCCGCAGATCCGTGAGCCGCACTATCCGGTGCAGCTCTGACGGCGAGCTAGGGCTTCGAGTGTGAACCCTGGGCGCAGACTTTCGGCGTGTCGCCGCCCTCAGCTCACACCCGACGCCGTGAGTTCACACTCGGGGCGCCGACGCGACCTGGCTGACGGCGAGCTAGGTGTACTGACCTGAGAGGTTAGGTACAGCTAGGCCAGCACCGCGGCGATCTCGTCGGCCGCGTCCTCGCCATACGCACCCGCCAACCGGGTCTTGGCAACCTCGCGGTCCCACTCCCACTCCTGGGTTCCGGTGGACTCCAGCACCAGCACGGCTACCAGCGAGCCCAGCTGCGCGGAACGCTCCACGCTCAGCCCGGCGCTGTGCCCCGTGAGGAATCCGGCCCGGAACGCGTCGCCGACGCCGGTGGGGTCGGTCTGGCTGGTTTCGGGCACCACACCGACGTGGGTGGTGGTGCCGTCGCGATCCACGATGTCCACGCCCTTGGCCCCGAGCGTTGTCACCCGCAGGTCGACCTTTTCCAGGACGTCGGCCTCCGACCAGCCGGTCTTGTTGAGCAACAGCTCCCACTCGTAATCGTTGGTGAACAGGTAGGTCGCACCGTCGACGAGCTTGTTGATCTCTTCCCCGGACAAGCGGGGCAGCTGCTGGGATGGATCGGCGGCGAAAGGCAAGCCGAGCCTCCGGCACTCCTCGGTGTGCACCACCATGGCGTCGGGGTCGTTGGCCCCGATGATGACCAGATCCGGCTTGCCCACAGACGACACGACGTCGGCGAGCTTGATGTTGCGGGCCTCCGACATGGCGCCGGGATAAAACGACGCGATCTGGGCCATGTCCTCGTCGGTGGTGCAGGTAAACCGCGCCGTGTGCGCGGTCTTGGAGATCAGCACGTTGTCGCAGTTGACACCGTGACCCTGCAGCCATTCGCGGTATTCGCCGAAGTCGTCACCGGCCGCGCCGACCAGCGCGACGTCACCGCCCAGCACGCCGATGGCGAACGCGATGTTGCCCGCCACGCCCCCGCGATGAATCACCAGGTCGTCAACCAGAAAGCTCAACGACACCTTCTGCAAATGCTCGGCCAGCAGGTGCTCGGAAAATCGGCCGGGAAACCGCATCAGATTGTCGGTCGCAATCGAACCTGTCACCGCGATCGTCACGAAACCTCCACCCTTCGTTAGTAAGGTTATCTAGCTTACTCACGCGTATCGACGGTAGTTCGTCCGCGGTCGGCGGAAAGTCGTGCGCTAGCCTGCCTAGGAAACTGTAGGAACTCACTCAAGTCGCCGGGAACCAATGCCGGGCGGAAGCCCGCTCGTGATCCCGTCTACCACCGTAGGAGAGCCACGATGGCCGGTCCGTATCCGCCGAACCACGCTGTCGGCAGCGACGGACCGATGCCCCCTGCCGAGTCCCAGCGCCTTGAGTTCCCCCATGAACCCAAGGCCGGCGACCCGGCTTTCGTTCCCACGTCAACGAGCCCCGCGGGTCCGCCTCCGGCCTATTATGCCGGGCCACCGGCGCCGGCGCCGTATCCGCAGCGTCGGTCCAAGCGGCCGTTGATCATCGGCCTGCTGGTGGCCCTGGCGCTGGTGGCCGGGATGACGGTGGCGATCGTGTACGGGGTTCGCACCAACGGGGCCAATACCGGCGCCACGTTCTCCGAGGGAGCGGCCAAAACGGCGATTCAGGGGTATCTGGACGCGCTGGAGCACCGCGACATGGACGGCATCGTCCGCAACGCACTGTGCGGCATGTACGACGGCGTGCGCGACAAACGCTCCGATCAGGCCCTGGCCAGGATGAGCAGTGACGCGTTCCGCAAGCAATTCTCCCAGGTCGAGGTGACCTCGATCGACAAGATCGTGTACCTGTCGCAGTATCAGGCCCAGGCGCTGTTCACCATGAAGGTGTCGCCGGCGACCGGCGGCCCGATGCACGGGCAGGTGCAGGGCGTCGCGCAGCTGCTCTTCCAGCGCGGCCAGATCATGGTGTGCTCGTATGTGCTGCGCACCGGAGGCTCGTACTAGCGCTGGGCGTCAAGCCCGTCAGTTGAACGAATCCCCGCACGCGCACGAACCCGTGGCGTTGGGGTTGTCGATGGTGAAGCCCTGCTTCTCGATCGTGTCGACGAAATCGATCGAAGCGCCCTCCACGTAGGGCGCGCTCATCCGGTCCACCGTCAAGGTGACACCACCGAAGTCGCCGGTCAGGTCACCATCCAGCGTCCGGTCGTCGAAGAAGAGGTTGTAGCGCAGCCCAGCGCAGCCACCCGGCTGGACGGCGATACGCAGCGCCAGGTCGTCACGTCCCTCCTGGTCCAACAGGGACTTCGCCTTGGTGGCGGCGGCGTCGGTCAGGATCACGCCGTGCGTCTTGGTGGTCGACTCGTTTTGCACCGTCATTGCTTCTCCTACATGCCTGATCGTTGGGTGGGCTTTAGGCTCGACAAGCTAGCGGCCCGATCCTCTGGCGGAAACCCACTGCCTCAACGGTACCTCGCCGGACCGCTATTCCCGAGTCGTCCCGCTACGACAGATGCCAAACCCATGAGCTGATTGGCCGCGTCGACCTGCGCCAGCCGCACCGAACCGGCGTGATCGGCGATGGACAGGGCGGCCATGATGCCCGATGAGCGCACTGCGGAATTCTCCAAGCAGACCTGGCCGGCCAGCACGATCACCGGAATTCCGAGCGAACGGGCCGTGTCTGCGAGAAATCCCACCACCTTTCCATGCAGCGACTGCTCGTCGAACCGGCCTTCACCGGTGACGATCAGCTCGGCAACCTCCAGGTCGTCGGCCAACAGAGTGTGCTCGGCGATAATTTCCGCGCCGGATTCGCATCGGCCGCCGAGCGCATATAGTCCGGCACCGATGCCACCGGCGGCGGCCGCGCCCGGCTCGCAGCTGACGTCCCGTCCGGCCACCTCTTCCAGGTCCAGCGCCCACGCCTCCAGGCGGACTTCCAGGGCCGCGACGGCGGCCGTGTCCGCGCCCTTCTGCGGCCCGAACACCCGGGCCGCGCCCCACGGCCCCGTCAGCGGGTATTCGGTGTCCGAGGCGGCGATCAGGTCGACGTCAGCCAGTTGCTCGCGGGCGACGTCCAGGCCGCCGAGCTCGGCAATCATGCCTTGCCCGCCGTCGGTGCAGGCGCTGCCTCCCAGCCCGACGACGATGCGGGTCGCCCCGGCGCGCAGCGCCTCGGCGATGAGCTGCCCGACTCCCCTGCTGTGGGCCGCCATCGCGGTCTCCGGGGTGGGCGGACCGCCCAGCAACGCCAGACCACACGCCTGCGCACACTCCAGGTACGCGGTCGCCGAACCGGGATCGAACACCCATTCGGCGTCGACCATGGTGTCCAGGGGCCCGGACACCTGCAGCCGCCGCTTCTCCCCCAGCCGGCCGGCCAGCACCTCGACGAAACCCGGGCCGCCGTCGGACTGCGGGGCGACGATGAACCGGTCGCCCGGACGTGACCGGGTCCAGCCGGTCGCGATGGAGGCGGCGGCCTGCACGGCCGACAGGCTGCCGCCGTAGCAATCCGGGGCCACCAGCACCCGCATGGCCGGCAACTGCAGACGGCCCGGCGCGAGACCAGCGGCACCATATTCCGAGGCCATCGAGCCGTCGTCCATCACAGGCAGCCGTTCATCAAAGTCAAGCCTAGGTCCAACCGATGCGCTGGCGATGGCCAATAGCGAGGCTTTCCGGGCCAATTCCAGACCACGCCCGCCGCGAAGTAACCTGACGACTGTGAAGTTACTGGGCCGCAAGAAGGGCCAAGGAGAAGGCGCCGAGGACGGCGCAGTGGAGCCGGGCGCATCGGATGCCGGCAATTCGCCGGGCGGGCCGTCTCGTGAGCCGCGTAGGACCGAACCCAAAGGCCGGCCCACGCCCAAGCGCGCCAACGCCAGGGGAACCGCGAAGAAGGGCCCGATCGCACCGGCCCCCATGACCGCTGCCGAGGCGCGCGCGCGGCGCAAATCGCTGGCCGGCCCCAAACTCAGCCGCGACGAGCGCAGGGCCGAAAAAGTCGCCGGCCGCGCCCGGATAACGGACCGCCGGGAGCGGATGATGGCCGGCGAAGAGGCATACCTGCTGCCGCGCGATCAGGGGCCGATTCGCCGCTACGCGCGCGATGTGGTGGACTCCCGGCGCGTCAACGTACTCGGCATGTTCATGCCGGCGACGCTGTTTCTGCTGTTGGCCATGTTCTCGGTCCCGCAGGTGCAGCTGTTGATGTCTCCGGCGATGCTGATTCTGATGGCACTGATGAGCATCGACGGGCTCATCCTGGGCCGCAAGGTGAGCAAGCTGGTCGACGCGAAGTTCCCAAGCAACACCGAAAGCCGTTGGAAGCTGGGCCTTTACGCCGCCGGCCGGGCGACCCAAATGCGCAGGATGCGGACGCCCAGACCACAAGTCGGGCGCGGCAGCGATGTCGGTTGAACCTCACCTGAAAGCCATCTGAGCTCAGTGCGCACCCTGGTGCTCGGCGGGATCAGGTCGGGCAAATCTCTGTGGGCGGAGCAGGCCATTGCCGAGTCGCTGCCGCCCGGCGCGCCGGTCCGTTACCTGGCCTCGGGGCTGGCCGGCGGGGCCGACGCGGAATGGGCGCGCCGGATCGAGCGGCACCGCGACCGCCGGCCCGCGCATTGGGAAACGGTCGAAACCGATGACATCACAACCCAATTGAGACGGCCGCCGGAAACCCCGACGCTTGTCGACGACCTCGGCGCCTGGCTGACCGGCGCGCTGGAGCGCAACAACGCGTGGGACGGGGGATCGGTGGCGGTTCCGGTCGACGACATGCTGGCCGCGGTCAGCGGATTTGGTTCCACGCTGCTGCTGGTCAGCCCCGAAGTCGGGCTGACGGTGGTGCCGGCTACCGCGTCGGGCCGCCGGTTCGCCGACGAACTGGGCAGCCTCAACCAACGGGTCGCCGGGCTCTGCGATCGGGTGGTGCTGGTGGTGGCCGGGCAGCCGGTAGAGATCAAGTCGTCAGGAAGCTAATGGAATTCGCACCAGTGCAGTCACCGGACGCCGGCGCCGCCGCGGCCGCCCGCGTCCGTCAGGACAGCCTGACGAAGCCGCGGGGCGCCCTGGGCCGCCTCGAGGATCTGGCGGTCTGGGTCGCGTCGTGTCAGGGGCAGTGCCCGCCAAGGCAGTTCGACCGCGCGCGGGTGGTGGTGTTCGCGGGTGACCACGGTGTCGCCCGCTGCGGGGTGTCGGCCTACCCCGCGGAAGTGACCGCGCAGATGGTCGCCAACATCGATGCCGGCGGGGCGGCGATCAACGTATTGGCCGGCATCGCCGGCGCGACGGTGCGGGTGGCGGACCTGGCGGTGGACGCCGAAGCGGCCTCCGAGCGGATCGGTGCCCACAAGGTGCGCCGCGGCAGCGGCGACATCACCAGCGAGGACGCATTGACCCACGACGAGACCGTCGCCGCGATCGCCGCGGGCCAGCGCATCGCCGACGAGGAGGTCGACGCCGGCGCCGACCTGCTCATCGCCGGCGACATGGGAATCGGAAACACCACCCCGGCCGCCGTGTTGGTCGCGGCACTGACGAACGCCGAGCCGGTCGCGGTGGTCGGCTTCGGGACCGGGATCGACGACGCCGCATGGGCGCGCAAGACGGCCGCGGTCCGCGATGCCCTGTTTCGGACGCGGCAGGTGTTGCCCGATCCGGTCGCGCTGCTGCGCTGCTGCGGCGGCGCGGATCTGGCGGCCATAGCGGGCTTTTGCGCCCAGGCCGCGGTGCGGCGCACCCCGCTGCTTCTCGACGGCGTGGCGGTGACGGCCGCCGCGTTGGTCGCCGAGCGCCTGGCACCCGGCGCCCGGCAGTGGTGGCAAGCCGGTCATCGGTCCACCGAACCGGGTCAAGGACTGGCCCTGACGGCCCTCGAGCTGGACCCGATCCTGGACCTGGGCATGCGGCTGGGCGAGGGAACCGGCGCTACGGCGGCGCTGCCGGTGCTGCGCTCGGCGGTGGCCGCGCTGTCGTCGATGGCGACGTTCATCCAGGCCGGTGTGGCGGGCATCGCCATCCCGGCCGACGGCGCCCATCCCCCCGCTGCCTCACCGTGATGCGTTCGCTGGCAACGGCTTTCGCGTTCGCGACGGTGTTGCCGAGCTGGGGCGCCGGGAACACACCGATGGGCCGCGGCGCCATGACCGCGCTGCCGGTCGTCGGCGCCGCCCTCGGCGCGTTGGCGGCGGCCGTCACCTGGGGTGGTGCCCTGGCGTTCGGCCCGTCGAGCCCGTTGCCCGGGCTGCTCGCGGTGGCCGCGCTGCTGCTGGCGACCCGCGGCCTGCACATCGACGGCGTCGCGGATACGGCCGACGGGCTGGGCTGCTACGGGCCGGCCCAGCGTGCGCTGACGGTGATGCGCGACGGATCAACCGGACCGTTCGGCGTGGCCGCCGTCGTGCTGACCATCACGTTGCAGGGGTTCGCCTTCTCGGCGCTCGGCGCGGCGCGGACCCACTGGGTGCACACGATCCTGGGCATCGCCGGGGCGGTGACCGCCGGACGGGTGACCGCGGTGCTGGCCTGTCGCCGCTCGGTGCCGGCAGCCGACGGCAGCGCGCTGGGTGCCGGGGTCGCCGGCAGTCAGCCCGCGCCGGTGGTGGCGGCCTGGGTCGCGGTGCTGCTTGGCATTTCGCTGCTGGCGGGTCCCCTGCCATGGCAGGGCCCGGCGGCGATGCTGGCGGCGTTGTGTTGCGGGGCCGCCCTGGTCGCGCACTGCGTGCGGCGGTTCGGCGGCATCAGCGGTGACGTGCTGGGCGCCGCAATCGAGTTGACGACGACAGTCGGCGCTGTGCTGCTGGCGGGCCTGGTGCGGCTGGGCTGACCAGCTGCCCATTTCCTCAGTCAGGGCCAGCGTTTGAGGCAGCCGTCTTGGTCGCCGAGTACGCCGACACGGAAGGCCTCGACGCGCGCGAACACCGATGGCGCCGACACGCCGTTGACGTCGCCGGCGACCTGGCCGTTGGTCAGCAGACCGGACACGGCCTCGTCGACGTCACCGGCGATCAGGGCGATCGTGTCACCGTTCGACACGGTCACCGGCTTAGACAGCTTCGCCGTCGCCACACCAGTCATGCACGCGGTCCGCAGCCCGGCGTTGGTGTTGTCCAGCGCCAGTCCCCCGTGTTGCTTCTGCACCGCCAGCATGAAGCGCGATGCCAACACCGAAAAGGCGCTGTAGTCGCCGAACAGCGGCCCCATCATGTCGAAGGGCGAACCGCGGGCCAAACTCGTGCCCATCAACACGAGCCGGGGCATATCGACGGCGATGGTGTTGCTCGATGGGCAGTACGAGGCCGGCGGGCTCGGGCGGGCATCCGGGCAGGGCTGCGGGTCGACGCTGAGCTGTGGGGGCGTGGCTAGCGTGAAAAGCTTGTTCAGCGCCTCGGTCACCGACTTCACCGACGCGTCGGTGATGGGCATCTCACCGGTCGCGCCGGTCTGCAGCAACTCCTTGGGCAGATTGGCGCGGCGCTGGGCGATCTCCGCCTCGTCGATGCCCGCGCAGGTGGGCACCCCGCCCTCGAATCCGAACTGGAACGCCGTCACGCGCTCGAACGCCGAGCCGTGCACAAGCTTTCGCGTTTCCGGATCAGCGGCCGATAGCAGCGGGTCTCGAATTCCGATCATGACCGTCAGCAGCTTGGCCAACCCATCGCCGGTGCCCAGCGTGAAGCGGGGGGACTTGCCGTCCGCCACCCACCGCATGAACACCCCGGCGAAGCAATCGGCCTGCTGTTCGGCCACGGTTGCGCTGGCGACGTCCTTGACCTCGACCAGCCCGGCCATGTGCTGGATGGCGTGACCGTACTCGTGCGCGAGCACCACCACGGGGCCCATGTCGCCGCCGGTGCTGCGCTCTTGGGGCATCAGCACCCCTCGATCCCATCCGATGGTGTTAGCCGACGGGGTACATGGGGCCGGCGGGCTGGGGCGGTCGTCGGGGCAGTTTTTATCTCTGGGATCGGTGCTGCCGCACCACGCCGCGTTGACGGTCGTGTTGGTTTCCTCCCCGCAGAACATGCCGTTCTTGTACCGGGAGTCCCAGGAAAATATGGCGTTGACGGGGGTGAACTTGCCCTTCAGCGAGCCGTAGGCGCCGGCCCAGAATTGCTCGATGTCGGCGACCGCCATGGCGCCCAGATGGTCGATGTCCCCGCCGTCGGTGTCTTGCACTTGCCGGGTGGGTCCGGGGGCGCCGGGCCGCAGCCCCGACGGTACGTTCGTGACGGGTGCGCCGGCCACCCGCGACGGATCGGGAGGCGCCGGGATCGGTTTGGCCCCAGGCGGGTTCGTGCCTTTGCTGCAACCGGCGACCAAGAGCACCGCACACGCCGTGACGACCGCGGCGCGCAGAAGTCGGTTCATTGCGATACCCCTTATTCGCATGGCCGATCACCCGGCCTGCGCCAGTCCGACCAAAATCGTGTCCGCGCCGGAGAAGTGTTGCTCCGCGGATTCCAGGTAAAACACGAACTCCTTGGAGAGACGGCCGGTGTCAAAGGCCTCGTTGCACGACTGCAATGCGCTGTCGAAATTGTCGATCGCCTGCTGAACCTCGACGGTCAACTTCGGGTCCGGGGCGGGCATCACGCCCCGCAACGCCTCGTTGGCGCCGTGCAGCGCTGCGCAACTGGCTCGCAGCTTGTCGCCATCGATCGACCCGGGGGCCTCGATGACGGCGAACACCGCGTTCTCCGCTTTGTGGATGTCCTGAACGTGGGGGTCGGCCCGGGTAAGCCAATCGGCGAGTGGCGCTTGGGCTCTCGCGGTCGGCGCCGAAACGATCGCCAACACGACGGCGAAAACGGCGCCCGCGGACGCCTTCCGTGACCACGCTCGCGGCCGCGTTGAACTACTCGTCAGGGATGTCACCATCATCGGCTTCCGCATCTCCGGTGTAGGCAGCCGCCCCGCATTCGGAGTAGTCAGGGGCGATCAAGTGAGGTTAGCTCGCCCCGTTGCGGCAATGCGGTGGAAATGTCGAAAATCAGCCCAACCGGGCCATCCAGCCGTGGGTATCGGCGAAGGTGCCCCGCTGGATGCCGGTCAGCGTGTCGCGCAGCGCCATCGTCACCTCACCCGGCTGGCCGTCGGCGATGGTGAACTCGCCATCGCCGTACTTCACCTGGGCGACCGGGGTGATGACGGCGGCGGTGCCACAGGCGAACACCTCGGTGATCTCGCCGGCGGCGGCTTTCTTCTGCCATTCGTCGATATCGACCTTGCGCTCCTCGACGGAAAATCCGGCATCAATGGCCAACTGCAGCAACGAATCCCGCGTGATACCGGGCAGCAGCGAGCCGGACAACTCCGGGGTGACCAGCCGCGCCGAACCACCACTGCCGAACACGAAGAAGATGTTCATCCCGCCCATCTCTTCGACGAAGCGGCGCTCGACGGCGTCCAGCCAGATCACTTGGTCGCAACCATTTTCGGCGGCCTGGGCCTGGGCCACCAGCGAGGCGGCGTAGTTGCCGCCGAACTTGGCCGCACCGGTGCCGCCCGGGCAGGCCCGCACGTAATCCGTCGACACCCACACGGTGACCGGGCCCCGGAAATACACGCCGGCCGGCGAGGCGATCAGCAGGTAGCGGTACTGTTTGGCCGGCCGCACCCCCAGCCCGGACTCGGTGGCGAAGACGAACGGCCGCAGATACAGCGCCTCTTCGCCGCCGGCGGCGGGCACCCAGGCCTTGTCGACGGCGACGAGCTGACACAGGGAACCCATGAACAGCTCGTCGGGCAGTTCGGGAATCGCCAGCCGCCGGGCCGACGATCGCATCCTGGCGGCGTTGGCCTCGGCGCGAAACGACACGATCGACCCGTCCGCCCAGCGATACGCCTTGAGCCCTTCGAACACTTCCTGGGCGTAATGCAGCACGATCGCCGACGGATCCAGTTCTATCGGGCCGTAGGGAATGACCCGCGCGTCGTGCCAGCCGCGGTCGTGGGTGTAGTCGATCGACACCATGTGATCGGTGAAGTATTTGCCGAAACCCGGCTCAGCGAGGATTGATTCACGTTCGGCGTCGGTCGCCGGATTTGCCGAAGGTGAAACCGTGAACTCGAGTGAGCCGCTGGTCATGGGGCCGATTGTAGCCGTGCGTCCGATTTGGTCTCTCCCCCGTGAACCACTGGCGGCTAACGGGTCTTTGGGTCGACGAAAGGCGGTCGCACGACTTCGCATTCGGCGGCGCGGCCGCGGACGTCGACGCTGACGTGCTGGCCGTCCTCGACGCCCGCGTCGGTGTCGATCAACGCCAGCGCGATCCCGACCTGCAGCGTCGGGGAGAAGGTGCCCGATGTGGTGACCCCCACCGGGGTGTCCCCGGCGAGCACCGTCAGCCCGGGCCGCAACACCCCCCGGCCGACCATGCGCAGCCCCCGCAGCAGCCGCCGCGGCCCCGCCGCCTTCTCGGCCAGCAGCGCGTCGCGGCCGAAAAACGCGTCCTTTTTCCACCCGATCGCCCAGCCGCATCGGGCCTGCAGCGGCGAGATGTCCAGCGAAAGTTCGTGCCCATGCAGCGGATAGCCCATCTCGGTGCGCAGCGTGTCGCGAGCGCCCAGGCCGGCGGGCTCGCCGCCGGCCGCGGTGACCGCCGCGATCAGCGCGTCGAACACCACACCCGCGGACTCCCAGGGCGGTAGCAGTTCATAGCCGTGCTCGCCGGTGTACCCGCTGCGGCACACGCGCACCGGCACTCCCGAATACACGGCATCGGCGTAGCCCATGTAATCCATGTCGGTCGGCAGTCCCAGCCCGGCGAGCACCTCCGTCGAGCGTGGTCCCTGCACGGCCAGCACCGCGTAGGAGCGATGCTGGTTGGTGATCGTCAGGCCGGCCGGGGCGACCGCCTGCAGGGCCTCGACCACCGCGGCGGTGTTGGCGGCGTTGGGCACCAAAAACATCTCGTCGTCGTCGACGTAGTAGGCGATCAGATCGTCGATGACGCCGCCGGATTCGGTGCAGCACAACGTATATTGCGCCTTGCCCGGACCGATGCGGCGCAGGTCGTTGGTGAGTGCGGAGTTGACGAATTCCGCCGCACCCGGTCCGCGGACCAACGCCTTGCCGAGGTGGCTGACGTCGAACAGGCCGACGGCGTTGCGGGTGGCGTTGTGCTCGCTGACCGTGCCGGCATACGACACCGGCATCAGCCAGCCGCTGAACTCGGCGAAACTTGCGCCCAAATCGCGGTGGCGGTCTTCCAGGGGTCCCTTAAGCAGTTGCGGGGCATCGCTCACGCCGTCCCACCCTAATGAGGGCCCATGCTGGCACACTTGGGCAGGTGCACGATTCTCCGGACTTCGAGGCGCTCGAGGCCGCCGGGATCGCCAACGCGCGCGAGCGGGCCGACCTGATCAAGTACCTGGACGAGCTTGGTTTCACGGTCGAGGAGATGGCCGAAGCCGAACGGCGCGGCCGGCTGTTCGGGCTCGCGGGAGATGTCCTGCAATGGTCGGGGCCCCCGATCTACACCCTGCAGTCGGCGGCCGAGGCACTCGGGGTGCCGGCCGACGACGTCACGCGCGCCTGGGCCTGGCTGGGCCTGACCGCCGCGGGCCCCGATGTTGCCGTCCTGAGCCAGGCCGACGTCGACGCCCTGGCGACGTGGGTGGCGATCAAGACGGTGGTCGGCGAGGACGGCGCGTCCGGCGTGCTGCGGGTACTCGGCTCCGCGATGGCCCGCCTCGCGGAGGCCGAATCGTCGATGATCCGCGCCGGGATGCCGGACATCCAGATGAACCACACCCACGATGAGCTCGCCACGGCGCAGGCGTATCGCACGGCCGCCGAATTCATCCCCCGGATGGGGGCGCTGATCGACACCGTTCACCGCCACCACCTGATCAGCGCGCGAACCTACTTCGAAGGCATTGTCGAAGACTCGTCGGCGAGCGTGACGTGCGGCATCGGCTTTGCCGATCTCTCCGGCTTCACCGCGTTGACGCAGGCGCTGACGCCCGCTCAGTTGTCCCACTTGCTCACCGAGTTCGGCGCCACGGTGGCCGACGTGGTGCATGCCGACGCCGGTCGCATCGTCAAGTTCATCGGCGACGCCGTGATGTGGGTGAGCCGAACGCCCGAGCAGCTCGCCGAGGCGGCGGTCGATCTCGTCGACCATCCACGGGCGCGCAATGCCAACCTGCAGGTCCGGGCCGGCCTTGGGTACGGGACGGTCCTGGCCATCAACGGCGACTACTTCGGCAACCCGGTCAACCTGGCCGCGCGACTCGTGGCGGCCGCCGAACCGGGGCAGATACTCGCCGCGCCGGCCCTGCACGAGAAATTGCCGGACTGGCCCGCGGTCGCCCACGGCCCATTGACTCTCAAGGGTTTTGAGGCCCCAGTGACCGCCTTCAACTTGCATCCGGGCACGCTGCCGCGCTGAGCCCCACCCCTGTGACTAGGGTAATTGCCCGTGAGCATCGAACCTGGCTACCACCCGCCCACCGTCAACGTCGCCGCAGCCCTGCCAAAACGTGCCGCGAGTTCGTCGGTGTTGCTCGTGCCGGTCGTCTCGACCGGCGACGAAGACAAGCCGGGCGCGGCCGTCGCGGCGGCCGAGCCTTTTCTGCCCGCCGAAGCGGTCGCCGACATCGAAGCCAGCCTGCGGGCGCTGGGCGCCACCGGTGGCAGTGAACAGGTACACCGGCTGGTGGTGCCGTCGCTGCCGGTGGCCAGCGTGCTCACCATCGGCCTGGGCAAGCCGCGATCCGAATGGCCGGCAGACACCATCCGGCGGGCCGCCGGTGTGGCGGCGCGGTCGCTCGGCAGTGCCGAAGCGGTGCTCACGACGCTGACAGACCTGCCCGGCGACTCCGGCGAGGACGTCTGCTCGGCCGCCGTCGAGGGGCTGATCCTAGGCAGCTACCGGTTCACCGCGTTCCGCACCGACAAGACCGCGCCGAAAGACAAAGGACTGCGCAAGATCACCGTTCTTGCCACGTCCAAGGACGCCAGGAAACAGAGCGCGCACGGCGCGGCCGTCGCGACCGCGGTCTGCACCGCCCGCGACTTGGTCAACACTCCCCCGAGTCACCTGTTTCCCGCCGAATTAGCCAAGCGTGCAAAGGCTTTGGGGGAATCCGTCGGCCTTGAAGTGGAAGTGCTTGACGAGAAAGCGTTGCAGAAGGCCGGATACGGCGGTGTCATCGGCGTCGGCCAGGGATCGTCGCGCCCGCCGCGGCTGGTGCGGCTGATCCACCGGGGGTCGCGGCTGGCCAAGAAACCGAAGCAGGCAAAGCGAGTGGCGCTGATCGGCAAGGGCGTCACCTTCGACACCGGCGGCATCTCGATCAAGCCGGCGGCATCCATGCACCACATGACCTCGGACATGGGCGGCGCCGCCGCCGTCATCGCGACCGTCGCACTCGCCGCGCAGCAGCAGCTGCCCATCGACGTGATCGCCACCGTGCCGATCGCCGAAAACATGCCGTCGGCCACGGCGCAGCGCCCGGGCGACGTGCTGACGCAGTACGGCGGAATCACGGTCGAGGTGCAAAACACCGACGCCGAGGGCCGCCTCATCCTGGCCGACGCCATCGTGCGGGCGTGCGAGGACAACCCGGACTATCTGATCGAGGCGTCCACCCTGACCGGTGCGCAGACGGTGGCGCTGGGCGCCCGCATCCCCGGGGTGATGGGCAGCGACGAGTTCCGCGACCGGGTTGCCGCGATCTCGCAGCGCGCCGGCGAGAACGGCTGGCCGATGCCGCTGCCCGACGACCTCAAGGACGACCTGAAGTCCCAGGTAGCCGACCTGTCCAACATCAGCGGCCAGCGCTTCGCCGGCATGCTGGTGGCCGGGGTCTTTCTCCGGGAATTCGTCGCCGACGGCGTGGCGTGGGCGCACATCGACGTGGCCGGCCCGGCGTACAACACGAGCGGTCCCTGGGGCTACACGCCCAAGGGCGCCACCGGGGTGCCGACCCGCACCATGTTTGCGGTGCTGGCCGACATAGCCGAGAACGGCTAGCCAACGCGCCGGACTGCGGTTGTTTAGCCGGCCCACCCCGGGGATAACCTGCCCACCAGTTGGTATTCGACAGGAGGCTCATGATGACGGTGCGACGGTTAATTCTCATAGTGGGCGCCGTGCTGTTGCTAGCCGGCGTAATCGGGCTGTTGACGCCGGTCTCGATCTCGGACGGCAACGGCAATTCCATCGGCTGCGGCAACGCCATCGCCACGGATCTCTCCGCGGCACGCGGCGCAAATGACAAGAGCGTGGCCAACATTCCCATCCTCAGCCAGGTCGTTCCGCACACCGACTATGTGGCGCAATGCCAGTCGTCGGTGGGAAGCCGGCGCACCTGGACGATCCCGCTGACGGCCGTGGGCATCGTCGCCATCGCCGGGGCCCTGCTGGTGCGACGGCCGCTGGGAGCGGCGGCGTCGTAGATCGGCGCTAGATCACCCGCATTCGCGCGGCGTTGCGCAGCGCCTGCGGCGCCACCCGCGAAATTCCGTACAGCGCATAGGCTTCCGGCGCGACCGGGCGAATCGGCTTGTTCTTCGTGACCGCCGACAGGATCGCGTTGGCGACCTTGTCGGGCCCGTAGTGGCGCAGCGCGAACATCTTGCCCAGCTGGCCCCGACGGCCGTCGACCTGCTCCTCGTGCTTTCCGGCCGGCGCGTCGAAGCGGATGGCGTTGATGATGTTCGTGTGGATGACGCCGGGGCAGATCGTGGTCAGCCCAACCCCGGCCGCGTCGAGTTCGGCGCGCAGGCAATCGGAGAACATGTAGGTCGCGGCCTTGGAGGTGCAGTAGGCGCTCAGCGACTGCAGCGGGGCGTAGGCGGCCATCGACGACACGTTGACGATGTGCCCGCCGGTGCCCCGCTCGACCAGTCGCCGCCCGAATGACCGGCAGCCGTTCAGCACGCCGCCGAGGTTGACGTCCAGCACGCGGTCGAACTGCTCGGCCGGCGTGTCCAGGAAGCCGCCCGCCTGGCCGATGCCGGCGTTGTTGACCACGATGTCGGGCAGCCCGTGTTCGGCGCAGACCCGCTCGGCGAACGCCTCTACCGCCGCGCCGTCCGACACGTCGAGCACGTACGCGTGCGCGGTACCGCCGCGTGCGGCGATCTCGGCCGCGGTGTCCTTGACCGCGGCCTCGTCGATATCGCTGATGACCAGCTCGGCGCCTTCGCGCGCGAAGGCAAACGCCGTCTCGCGGCCGATCCCGCTGCCGGCGCCGGTGACCGACACCAGGGTGTCGCCGAAGGTTCCGCGGGGACGCCCGACCTGCGCGCGCTGCAGCGCGCGGCTTGGCTGTCTGCCCTCGGCCAGGTCCGCGAAATCGTGCACCGCGGCGGCCATCACCTGGGGGTGCGACATCGGCGAGAAGTGACCGGCCTTGATGTCGCGGCGCCACAGCCGCGGCACCCAGCGCGCGGTGTCGTCGTAGCCATACGGCCGAACGAACTTGTCTTGGGCGTTGACGATGAGCTGCACCGGAACGTCCACGATGTCCGGTCGGCCACGCTTGGCAAACGCCCGAAAGTAGTTGGCGGGATAGGTTTTTACCGAGCGCGCCGCGTCCCTGGCCAGGTTGTCGGAGTGATGGATTTGATGGCCGGGGATGTTGTCGACCGCGTTGCGCCGCAGTGCGGGGATCGACAGCGTCAGCCGCAGGAACAGCGGTGCCAGCACCGGGACCGAGAACAGCGCCATATAGGTGAATCGCAGGGCCTGGCTGATCGACCGCATAAACCGTTGCGGGCGCCACGGTCGGCGCAGGCCGCTGAAGATGTAGTCGACCAGTTGCTCCTGACTCGGCCCGGACACCGAGGCGAACGAGGCGATCCGGTCGCTGGCGCCCGGCCGTGTCAGGTACTCCCAGATACCCACCGAGCCCCAGTCGTGGGCCAGCACGTGCACCGGCTGGCCGGGGCTCAGTTCGCTTGTCACCGCCTCGAAGTCGTCGGCGGAGCGAGCCATGGTGTACGCCGAGACCGGCTTGGGCACCGACGACAGGCCGACACCGCGGTTGTCGTAGCGGATGATCCGGAACCGCTCGGCCAGCAGCGGAACGACACCGTCCCACAACACGTGCGAATCGGGAAAGCCGTGCACCAGCACGACCGTGGGGCCTTCGGGGTTGCCTTCGTCGTAGACCGCGATGCGGACGCCGTCCGCACTGTCGACGAACTGCTGGGCTGCCTGTTGGACTGCCGCCATCGAACCTCCACCCACCCGCGATGTGCTGCGCCTAACCCTGACGAGGATTGGCCACACCGTAGCAAGCGGGCCGCGGCCGGCCGGCAGCCAAGCGCGGTCCCGCCCTGGATGTGTGCCGATCGAGGGGCAATGACAGGATAGTTTTGACATCTGCTCGGCTTCCATACCTGGCACACCACGGTGTGGTAAGCCAGATGTCGACCTGCGCCGACCCACGAGCGATCGAGGAGTCAAAAGACATGGCCTTCTCCGTCCAGATGCCGGCACTCGGTGAGAGCGTCACCGAAGGGACCGTCACACGCTGGCTCAAGCAAGAAGGCGACACGGTCGAAATCGACGAGCCCCTGGTCGAGGTGTCGACCGACAAGGTCGACACCGAAATCCCGTCGCCGGCCGCGGGTGTGCTGACCAAGATCACCGCCCAGGAGGATGACATCGTCGAGGTTGGCGGCGAGCTGGCCGTCATCGGCGACGCCTCCGAGGACGGCGCAGCGCAGGCCCCAAGCCAGCCGGAACCCAAGACCCAGGCACCAGCCGAACCGGAGCCCGAGCGCGCGCCCGAACCCGCCGCGCCGGCCCAGCCGGAACCCGAGCGCCAGCCTGAACCCGCAGCGCCCGCGGAGCCCGCCCCGGCGGCATCCGGTAACGGCGCCGCGACCCCGGTGCTGATGCCCGAGCTCGGCGAGTCGGTGACCGAGGGCACCGTGACTCGCTGGCTGAAAAAGGTCGGCGATCCGGTTCAGGTTGACGAGGCGCTGGTGGAGGTGTCCACCGACAAGGTGGACACCGAGATCCCCTCACCGGTGGCCGGCGTCCTGGTCAGCATCACCGCCGAGGAGGACACCACCGTGGCGGTCGGCGGTGAGTTGGCGCGCATCGGTTCCGAGGCCGTCGCCCCGTCCGCTCCCAAGCCCCCGCCTGCGCCCAAACCCGAAACTCAGCCGGTTTCGAGGCCCGCACCCAGGGCCGAGGCTCAGCCGGTTTCGAGGCCCGCACCCGCGGCCACACCCGCCCCCGCGCCGCAGCCCCAGCCCGAACCGGCGCCGGCGCCGAAAGCCGAGCCGGCACAGGCCACGACGGCGGCCGAGCCGGCAGGCTTGGGTGCGCAAGGCGCGCCGTACGTGACCCCACTGGTGCGAAAACTGGCCACCGAAAACAACATCGACCTCGCCGCGATCACTGGCACCGGGGTGGGCGGTCGCATCCGCAAGCAGGACGTGCTCGCCGCCGCCGAGCAAAAGGCACAGGCCAAGACGGCCGCCGCACCCACACCAGCCCCCGCCGCCGCGCCGGCCGCAAAGGCCCCCGCGCCCACACCGGCACCCGCGCTGGCCCACCTGCGGGGCACCACGCAAAAGGCCAGCCGAATCCGCCAGATCACCGCGAAAAAGACTCGCGAATCCCTGCAGGCCACGGCCCAGCTCACCCAGACCCACGAGGTGGACATGACCCGGATCGTCGGGTTGCGGGCCAGGGCCAAGGCCGCGTTCGCCGAGCGCGAGGGGGTGAACCTGACCTACCTGCCGTTCATCGCCCGGGCCGTGATCGATGCACTCAAAATCCACCCCAACGTCAACGCCAGCTACAACGAGGACACCAAGGAGATCACCTACTACGACGCCGAGCACCTCGGCTTCGCCGTCGACACCGACCAGGGCCTGCTCTCCCCCGTCGTCCACAACGCCGGCGACCTGTCGCTGGCCGGGCTGGCCAGGGCGATTGCCGATATCGCCGACCGCGCCCGGTCGGGCAACCTCAAACCCGACGAACTGTCCGGTGGCACCTTCACCATCACCAACATCGGCAGCCAGGGCGCGTTGTTCGACACCCCGATCCTGGTTCCGCCACAGGCCGCCATGCTGGGCACCGGGGCCATCGTCAAGCGGCCGCGGGTGGTAGTCGACGACGGCGGCAACGAATCGATCGGCGTCCGCTCGATCTGCTATCTCCCGCTGACCTATGACCATCGGCTGATCGACGGCGCCGATGCCGGGCGTTTCCTCACCACGATCAAACACCGGCTCGAAGAGGGAGCGTTCGAGGCCGATCTAGGGCTGTGAGAGTGTGGCTCGAGCTGGCCATAAGGCCGTCATCGCGATAGCGGGATCGTCCGGCCTGATCGGTTCCGCCCTGGCCGCCGCCCTTCGCGCCGCCGACCACCGGGTGCTGCGCATCGTGCGTCGCACTCCGGCGAATCCCGAAGAGCTGCACTGGAATCCCGAGAGCGGCGAGTTCGATGTCGACGCCCTGACCGAAGTCGACGCCGTCGTCAACCTGTGTGGCATCGGCATCGATCAGCGGCGCTGGTCGGGCGCGTTCAAACAGGGTCTGCGGGACAGCCGCATCACCCCGACCGAGGTGCTGGCCAAGGCCGTCGCCGACGCCGGTGTCGAAACCCTGATCAACGCCAGCGCGGTCGGCTATTACGGAAACACCAGGGACCGCGTGGTCGATGAAAACGACCGGGCGGGAAGCGGTTTCCTGGCCCAGCTGTGCCAGGACTGGGAAGCCGCCACGCTGCCGGCTCAATACGGCGGTGCGCGTGTTGTCGTGGCCCGCACCGGGGTGGTGCTGGCCGCGGCGGGGCGTGTGCTGCGCCGGATGCGGCCGCTGTTCTCGTACGGCCTCGGCGCCCGGCTGGGCAGCGGCCGTCAGTACATGTCCTGGATCAGCCTCGAAGACGAGGTGCGGGCGCTGCTGTTCGCGATCGCACATCCCGCATTGTCCGGCCCGGTCAACATGACCGGACCGGCGCCCGTCACCAACGCCGAGTTCACCACCGCATTCGGCCGCGCGGTCAACCGTCCGACGCCGCTGGTGCTGCCCGGTTTCGCGGTGCGGACCGCGCTCGGAGAGCTCGCCGAGGAGGCGCTGTTGATCGGTCAGCGCGCGATCCCGTCCGCGCTTGAGCGCGCCGGTTTTGAATTCCACCACAACACGATCGGCGAGGCGCTCGGCTACGCCACCGCCCGGCGCGAACACGACTAGACCGATCGCACCGACAGCGGCGTCGCCGGTCAGACCCGGGCGAGTACCGTCAACCAACGTGATCGATTCCATCCGGTCGATACCGACCGCGATCGACGTACGCCAGCTGGGGACGATCGAATACCGCGCCGCCTGGCTGCTGCAGCGCGACCTGGCCGACGCCAGGCAGGCCGGCGGCCGCGACACCCTGCTGTTGCTGGAGCACCCGCCGGTGTACACGGCCGGGCGGCGCACCGAGCCACGCGAACGACCCGACCGGCTCATCGAAGGCACTCCCGTCGTCGAGACCGACCGCGGCGGCAAGATCACCTGGCATGGTCCGGGCCAGTTGGTCGGCTATCCGATCATCGGGTTGGCCGAACCGCTCGATGTGGTCAACTACGTTCGGCGCCTTGAGGAATCGCTGATCAAGGCGTGCGGCGATTTGGGCCTGGACACCCGTCGGGTCGAGGGCCGCTCGGGGGTGTGGGTGCCCGGCGGCGCCGGCCGGCCCGAGCGCAAGGTCGCCGCCATCGGCGTGCGGGTGTCGCGGGCGACCACGCTGCACGGGTTTGCGCTCAACTGCGACTGTGACCTGGACGCGTTCACCAGGATCGTGCCCTGCGGCATCAGCGACGCCGGGGTGACGTCGTTGTCCGCCGAACTCGGGCGCAGGGTGGCCGTCGACGATGTCCGCAACGCGGTCGCCGACGCCGTCTGCGACGCCCTGGACGGCCGCCTTGGCCTTAGCTGGCAGCCCACCCCGGCGCGCGTAGCATCGACGTCGTGACCGTCGCGCCTCCGCCGGGCCGCAAGCTGCTGCGGCTGGAAGTGCGCAACGCCCAGACCCCGATCGAGCGCAAACCACCGTGGATCAAGACCCGGGCCCGGATGGGGCCCGAGTACACCGAGCTGAAGAGCCTGGTCCGCCGCGAGGGTCTGCACACGGTCTGCGAAGAGGCCGGCTGCCCCAATATCTTCGAATGCTGGGAGGACCGGGAAGCCACCTTCCTGATCGGCGGTGACCAGTGCACCCGCCGCTGCGACTTCTGCCAGATCGACACCGGAAAGCCCGCCGCGCTGGACCGCGACGAGCCCCGGCGAGTCGCCGAGAGCGTGCAGACGATGGGGTTGCGCTATGCCACCGTCACCGGCGTCGCCCGCGATGACCTGCCCGACGGCGGGGCCTGGCTGTACGCCACGACGGTGCGCACCATCAAGGACCTCAACCCGTCGACCGGCGTCGAGCTCTTGATCCCCGACTTCAACGGCGAAGCCTCGCGGCTCGCCGACGTCTTCGACTCGCGCCCGGAAGTGTTGGCGCACAACGTCGAGACGGTGCCCCGCATCTTCAAACGGATCCGGCCCGCCTTCGGCTATCAGCGCAGCCTGGGCGTGCTCACCGCGGCGCGCGACGTCGGCCTGGTCACCAAGAGCAACCTGATCCTCGGCCTGGGCGAAACCCCGGACGAGGTGCACACCGCCCTGGCCGATCTGCGTGATGCCGGCTGCGACATCGTCACGATTACCCAATACCTGCGCCCGTCCGCGCGCCACCACCCCGTCGAGCGCTGGGTGAAGCCCGAGGAGTTCGACGAGTTCGCTCGGCACGCAGAGGGGCTGGGCTTCTCGGGAGTGTTGGCCGGGCCGCTGGTGCGTTCGTCGTACCGGGCGGGTCGGCTCTACGAGCAGGCCGCCCGCAGCCGCGCCCTGGGTGCCTCGGCGTCCCGCTGACCGCTCGTACGTATCCTTGGTGATTATGGCTAAATCCCGCACCGCCGCCGAGAGCAAGGCCGCCAGGGCCGAGGCGCAGGCCGCCCGCAAGGCCGCCGCCAAGGATCGCCGCGCCCAGTTGTGGCAGGCGTTCAACATTCAGCGCCAGGAAGACAAGCGCCTGCTGCCGTACATGATTGGCGCCTTCGTGCTGATCGTGGGGGTGTCGGTGGCGGTCGCCGTGTGGGCCGGCGGGCTCACCATGATCACCGTGATCCCGTTCGGCGTGCTGCTGGGCGGTCTCGTCACCTTCATCATCTTCAGCCGCCGGGCCCAGCGATCGATTTACAGCAAAGCCGAAGGTCAGACCGGCGCCGCGGCGTGGGTGCTCGACAACTTACGCGGCAAGTGGCGGGTGACCCCCGGTGTCGCGGCGACGGGCCACTTCGATGCCGTGCATCGGGTACTCGGCCGGCCGGGTGTCATCTTTGTCGGTGAGGGATCGGCGGCCCGGGTCAAACCTTTGCTGGCCCAGGAGAAAAAGCGCACCGCGCGGCTGGTCGGCGACGTGCCGATCTACGACGTCATCGTCGGCAACGGCGAGGATGAGGTGCCGCTGGCCAAGCTGGAGCGCCACCTCACCCGCTTGCCGGCCAACATCACCGTAAAGCAAATGGACGCGCTGGAGTCACGGCTGGCCGCGCTGGGATCGCGGGCCGGGGCCGGCGTCATGCCGAAGGGACCGATGCCCAACGCCGCCAAGATGCGCGGTGTGCAGCGCACCGTGCGCCGCAAATAGCGCGAGCTTTCGCCCGGCGGGCTGCTAGCGCCGCACCACCGCCGTGCCGGTCACCCGATCATGCAGGCCGCGCCCGTCCCAGTCGGTGAAGAGCGCCGGGATCACCATTCCGACAAGCAGCCCGCGCACCGCTAGCCGGACGATCCCGACGGGCACGCGTCCGTCCACCGACGCGACCTGCAGACCCACCGCGAACTGGCCTGGTGTGAAACCAAACAGCCGGACCGCAATAAAGCCAAGCACCAGCCAGACGAAGAATTGCGTCGTCTGTAGCCACTGGCCCGGGATGGCACCGAAGCGCAGCGCCAACAGCGCCAAGCCGCCGGCGATGAGCCAGTCGATGAGTATTGCCACCAGCCGGCGCCCCATGCGCGCCAATGAACCCGGGCCGCTTGCCGGCAAGCCGAGCGTCTCGCCGGGGTACGCGGATCGTGGTCGCGGCGTCATCGGCTCGGCGGCCCGCCATGAGACCCACCCGGAAGGCCGCGCCAGCCCATCCGAGCAGATGCGCTCTCGCGGTACATGGCCCCACAATAGAGGCCGCTGCGCACACCCGGCCGCTTTGCGGGAGGCGGGGTCACGTAACGTCTGCGCAACATACGGTTGATGCGCGCGCAACATCGGCTCCATAGCGTCAGGCCGCGATCACAACGAAAAGGAGCATTCTGTGACGGATTCGACGACGCCCGACGATGTCTTCAAACTCGCCAAAGACGAGAATGTCGAGTTTGTCGACGTCCGGTTCTGTGACCTGCCAGGCATCATGCAGCACTTCACGATTCCGATTTCGTTCTTCGACCAGAGCGTGTTCGACGACGGCTTGGCCTTCGACGGCTCGTCGATCCGCGGGTTCCAATCGATCCACGAGTCCGACATGTTGCTCCTCCCCGATCCCAATACCGCGCAGATCGACCTGTTCAATGAAGCCAAGACGCTGAACCTCAACTTCTTCGTGCACGACCCGTTCACCCTCGAGCCGTACTCGCGCGACCCGCGCAACATCGCCCGCAAGGCCGAAAACTATTTGATCAGCACCGGCGTCGCCGACACGGCGTACTTCGGCGCCGAGGCCGAGTTCTACATCTTCGACTCGGTCAGCTTCGACTCGCGCACCAACGGCTCGTTCTACGAGGTGGACTCCATCTCGGGGTGGTGGAATACCGGCGAGCCGACCGAGAGCGACGGCAGCCCCAACCTCGGCTACAAGGTCCGCCCCAAGGGCGGCTACTTCCCCGTCGCCCCCACCGACCACTACGTCGATCTGCGCAACAGGATGCTGTCGAATCTGATCAAAGCGGGCTTCAGCCTGGAGAAGGGCCACCACGAGGTCGGCACCGGCGGCCAGGCCGAAATCAACTACAAGTTCAACACGCTGCTGCACGCGGCCGACGACATGCAGCTGTACAAGTACATCGTCAAGCAAACCGCGTGGCAGGCCGGCAAGACCGTGACGTTCATGCCCAAGCCGCTGTTCGGCGACAACGGCTCCGGTATGCACTGCCACCAGTCGCTGTGGAAGGCCGGCAGCCCGCTCATGTACGACGAGAAGGGGTACGCCGGCCTGTCCGACACCGCCCGCCACTACATCGGCGGCCTGCTGCACCACGCGCCGTCGCTGCTGGCCTTCACCAACCCCACGGTGAACTCGTACAAGCGCCTGGTCCCCGGCTTCGAGGCCCCGATCAACCTGGTCTACAGCCAGCGCAACCGCTCGGCGTGCGTGCGTATCCCGATCACCGGCAGCAACCCGAAGGCCAAGCGGCTGGAGTTCCGGTGCCCCGACTCGTCGGGCAACCCGTATCTGGCGTTCGCCGCGATGCTGATGGCGGGCCTCGACGGCATCAAGAACAAGATCGAGCCGCAGGCGCCGGTCGACAAGGACCTCTACGAGCTGCCTCCCGAGGAGGCCTCGAACATCCCGCAGGCGCCCACCCAGCTGTCCGCGGTAATCGACCGTTTGGAAGAAGACCACGAATACCTCACCGAGGGAGGCGTTTTCACGCCTGACCTGATCGAGACCTGGATCAGCTTCAAGCGCGAAAACGAGATTCTGCCGGTCCAGATTCGGCCGCATCCGTACGAATTCGCGCTGTACTACGACGTATAGGCCGGCTAACGCGCTGACCTGCGGCGTCGCGGTGCACTGGCCATCTCGGTACGCTTTAGATCCGGTCGAGCCCCCCAGAGAATTGGCGCCGGCCTGTCTTGATGATGAACTCCGGCCGACCCCGAGGAGATCAGGGGCGGCCCGAACAACTATGCAGACCCAGACTAGGGCGATCTGGTTCCGGCGTGGTCGGCGTAAGGCTCAACCAGCTCTGATGCTGGCGACTGGCATTTGGAAATCGGGCCTGCCGCGGGTGGAATTTAGCGGGTTGGCGGCCGGGCCCGATCGACACCTCAGACGCTGCCGAGGCCGATTTTATTCCCCTTCCCCCATTGCAGATTCCGGCAGTGGGCGGCGACTGTCCGCGCCCACGACGGCCGCGGCTTGCCCGGACGTAAAAGTGAGGGTCGTTTGGCTAGCACGGAGGCGTTGGCGTTGGCGTCGGCGCGGCTGTGCCCATCCTGAAGATAGCTGCAGACCCTTCTGGCGTCAGCTTCGGCGATGGCAGGGTTGACGATCTTCAGTTGAGGTATCTGTGCGACCAGTGCCATGAAGGCTTGGTCTCCGCCGGGTGTCGGTCGCTGCGCGGGCGGAATTAGTGGGCGGGCCGTTTGGCGGCCTATCTCCCGCAGAATCCGTGCCACGTTTTCCGCATAGGTAATCGGCACTCCTTCGGACCGGCAGAGCTTACTGGCCTTATCGATCTCTTCCTGTGTTAGTTCGATACCGCCCACGGGCGTGGCGCCATAGACGGCATCCGCGACATCGGCTAGCCGTCAAGTGATGCCGAGATAGGCGCATAGCGCGGACATTGACAGCTCGGGTGATTCCGTGCCCAGCGTGTCGCGGGGTGCGATGTCTAGTGAGAGTTGCAGATCGCGGATCGCCTGCTCGACTTCGGCCGGTGCGTCGACAAACCATGGTCCGATCGTCTCGGCCACGTCGCCGCGGTCGACCACCATCGGGTCGAAGTCGTAGGTGTGGTCGTCGGAAACCTGAACCTTCCTCGGGTCAGGCCGTCCAGTAGGTGACGGGGTGGGCCAACCTCGTGGTTGGTTGTGGAGTTCATGGTGGTGATTGTCCTCCCTGCGTCGCGCTGTACTACGACGTATAGGCCCGGTTCTCCCCGACTCTGTTTACGGATGTACACGGCCTGGCCATCTACCACGCGGCCGGGCGCCCGCCTTTCGTCAGCGACCAGCAGGGCCGCGGCCACCCTCCCCGCGGGGACCCGCATCGGGCTTGTGGTCCGGAGGGGTCGCGTCTCCCGGAGGGCTCGCAGGTTCCGGACGAGTGGGAGCCTCATACTCCGGAGCAGCAGGCGGAGCCGCCGGAGCTGGAACCGCCGGGGCAGTGGCCGGAGCCGGTTGCGGGTCGGCCAGAGCGATGGGTAATGCGGCCACCGCGATGAACCCTGCGGCCACTGCGGAGCCAACAGCCAACCCAAGGTCGGCAGCAACACCGCGACGACATGACTTGTGACTCATGTGCAATCCTTCACTGTCTGCTGTTCTGGCGGTGTCTGAACAGCCCCCCAGTTGAAATCCTGCACATTGGCCACGCACCTGTGGCCCGAGCCGGAACCTAACCGGCGCAACGCGGCACCGTCAACGAGGCGGCGGGACCTTTCGGCCTCTGGTAATTCTTCGTTAGCCCGGACTTCGATGCGAGGCCGAGCGAGGGTTGATGGCATCGCAGCCGTCTTCGGGCAAGAATTTGAATCCGCGGTGCGAGTCAGCGACCGCGATCCGCGGTTCGCCACGCTGCGGCAAGAACGCGGCCGCCAATGGTGAACTCAGGGCTTCGGTTCGGTACTTTCGGCAGGCGTTCCGTTGGTCGGCACGAACACGATGGCCGGCCTGTATCCGGGCGGCGCCGAGAGTCCGGCGGGTACCGAGTGCGCCGGGGCTTGCGGGGGTACCGGGGCCTGCGGGTATCCGGCGGCCGGTGGGCGCGCCATCACGGCGGCGGCGACGGGCAACCCGTACTCGGCAGCGGACGCACCGCCTGCGCGCGCCGCGGCCGGCGGTAGCCCGCCGAACAGGAATGGGAAACCTAGTCCGGCGCCAACGTCAGCGCCCGCCAACGGCACAGCCGCAGGAGCCAGCATCGGAGCCGATCCCAGCAACCCCGGAGCTGTCGCGGCCCAGTCCCAGCTCGACGGCACCGACAAGGGGCCGAGTGAGGCAGCTTGACCCAGGCCCGGCAATGCGCCCACGTCTGCGAAACCGTCGACGCCCCCGGCGAATCCTGACCCCAACGCACCCTCGGCGACGTCCGCCCCCGCCTCCGCACCCTCTACCCCGGCTACGGGTGCGGCTGTGGCGGTGAGTGCATTGGTTATCGGCGTACCCATAACGGGCCCAAGCGCGCCGGTCCCAATAAACATGCCAGCCCATCCTGGCATTTCGAGGTATCCCCCAAGCAGGCTGGACACGATGCCACCGGATGTCAACGATCCTAGGAACCCCCCTCCCCCGGACGACGTGGAGGCAGACCCACCCAGAAGCCCACTCAGAATTCCCGAAAGTCCCGATGTCGCCGACGTCGATGAAACTGGCGATGCGAGGCTCTGGAGCGTGGTGGGAACCGTGGAGACCAGCTGTGACAGCGTTGACTGCACGCCCGTGGCAGTCGACGTACCGACAACCTGGCCACCGCTGGCGCCCTGCGCGGCTAACCCGGACAGGTTGGTGGTCTGCGGCGCCGGCGCGGTCGGCGTCACCTGCGCGGTGATTGCCGCCGATTGCGCGGCATAGCTGTACATCGCCTCGGCGTCCTGGCCCCACATCTCGCCGTAATGAGCATCAAGGGCCGCGATCAACGGTGTGTTTTGACCGAAAAGGTTCGTCGCGACCAACATCATCCGCTGAGCGCGGTTGGCCGCAATCACCCACGGCGGCACCGTCATCGCGAACGCTGCCTCAAACGCGGCCGCCGCCGCTTGGATCTGGGTGGCCGTTAGCTCAGCCTGTCCGGCGATGATACTCAGCCACGCCACAAAGGGTGCGGCCGCGGCCGCCATCGCCGTTGCCGACGGACCCAGCCACGGCCCGCCAATCAGTCCCGAGATCACCGACCCGTAAGAGCCTGCCGCGTAACGCAATTCGGCGGCCAAGCTGGCCCATGCCGCCGAGGCGGTCAGCATCGACCCCGACCCAACACCGGCATACATCCGGCCCGAGTTGAACTCCGGCGATAACGCCCCGTAATCCATGCTGAAACCCTTGCCCGCTCAGCGGGCCACTGCGGCGTTGGCGGCCTCGGAGACCGCGTACGAACCGGCGCAGGACCCGAGGGCTTTCACACAAAGTTCATGGATTGCCCAGGCTTGGGCGCCGATCGTCTGGCGCATCTGGGCGCGTGCGGCGAACTGCACCGCCGACAGCGCCGAGACCTCGTCGACAACCGCGGGAATCACCCCGGTCGTCGGCGCTGCCGCCGCCGTTTTGCCGGCGACCATTGCAGAGCCGACCCCCGGCAGGTCTCCGGCCGCGGACGCCAGCATTTCTGCCCGTGCTGTCATGAACGACGTGTGCTCCTCTTAACGGAAGAAAGCCGAGAGGCCGCCGCAATTACGGCGCCGCCTAGGTGCGACCGTTCGTATATTCGACGGTGCACCTGAACTACCGGTGTCGCCCCAGTTGATGTAGCGCAGAGTCAAGTCTTCAGAACAACGCGGTCCACGCCTAAACGCCTCAACGGCAACGGTTTCTCCTCGGGGCAGTTGCACTGCGCCTGAGTTAGTCCACACGCCATGCCCGCCAGGCACATACTGCGGCCCGATGTTCACGCAGACGGCCCGGCCGCGACTACCCTCACGCGGCCGGCGCCTGCCCATAACTACTTCGACTGAGCCGGGTTACTTCCGCCGGAACCGCCGTCGCCGTGACCGGGCTCATGCCCCCCGCCACCGCCGCCGCCTCCGAAGTGGCCTCCGCCGTAGCCTCCGCCGTCGCCGCGACCGGGCTCACCCTTACCGGGCTCACCCCTACCGGGCTCACCACCCCTAAAGCCACCACCGCCGCGACCGGGCTCACCCCCGTAGCCACCTCCCAACCGGCGCTCGCCGCCACCACCAGGGGCCCGAGCTGCTTCAGGCGCCCGTGCCAACTCCGGCGCCTTGGCGGCAGGGGCTTCAGCCCGAGGCGCAGCCTTCGCCGGAGCAGGAGCCTCAGCCCGAGGCTGCACCGGAGCAGGGCGCGGAGGAGCAGGCTGCGGGCCGGGACCGGCCTGAGCGACGGGTGCTGCGGCCACTGAGATTAACCCTGCGGCCAATGCGGAGCTAGCAGCCAACCCGAGGCCGGCAGCAACGCGACGTAAATTGTGACTCATGTGCTATCCCTAACTGTTTGCTGTTTGTGACGACGTCTGAACAGCCCCCCAGTTAACATCCTGCACAGATTATTATTTTGAGCCGCAGGTGCGTTTCCCGAAATAGTGGCCACCACATGTGACCCGATCCAAAACCTAACCGACGCAACGCCGCACGTCAACGACGCGGCAGGACCTTTCGGCCTCTGGTAATTCTCCGTTAGCCCGGATTTAACAACTGGGCCGGGCGAGAGTAATTGCATTGTAACCGTCGCTACACAACAACAATCAATACATTTACACAACAATTAATACATTTACACAACGCACCCATAAACCGACCACTATCACAGCATCAAACCGATCTACCGGCCCAACGACGACACCGCCCGCCACTACATCGGCGGCCTGCTGCACCACGCGCCGTCGCTGCTGGCCTTCACCAACCCCACGGTGAACTCGTACAAGCGCCTGGTCCCCGGCTTTGAGGCCCCGATCAACCTGGTCTACAGCCAGCGCAACCGCTCGGCGTGCGTGCGTATCCCGATCACCGGCAGCAACCCGAAGGCCAAGCGGCTGGAGTTCCGGTGCCCCGACTCGTCGGGCAACCCGTATCTGGCGTTCGCCGCGATGCTGATGGCGGGCCTCGACGGCATCAAGAACAAGATCGAGCCGCAGGCGCCGGTCGACAAGGACCTCTACGAGCTGCCTCCCGAGGAGGCCTCGAACATCCCGCAGGCGCCCACCCAGCTGTCCGCGGTAATCGACCGTTTGGAAGAAGACCACGAATACCTCACCGAGGGAGGCGTTTTCACGCCTGACCTGATCGAGACCTGGATCAGCTTCAAGCGCGAAAACGAGATTCTGCCGGTCCAGATTCGGCCGCATCCGTACGAATTCGCGCTGTACTACGACGTCTAAACCGTTAGCGCTCTGACCGTTGCTGCCGCTCCCCGATTCCTTCTCCGCTCACTAGGTGCGGGGGTAGGCGTGGCCCTTCTAGGCGAGGGTTGCAAATGTTAGTGCTTCGCCGAGGTTGATGGCTATTTCGGGTGTGCCGTCGCCGAACTTGACCCTGATGACTGTTTTGCCCTCAAAGCGGTCTCTCCATGCTTCGGTGACCGGATGCCAGGTCTCGTATTTGTAGCTGCCTCTCTCTAGCTCGGTTTGTTTTGCTGTGTGGAGAAACAGCGGACGTTCGGGGTGGCTTGTGAAGTGGATGAGCAAATCGGTGCCGACACCTCTCGTGGAGAGCAGGCGCAAGCGGTCTGGGGTTGTCACCTGGTCATCGTATCGAGCAGGGTTACGTGGTCGCCGAGGCCGAGGACCTTACCCCTTCGTCGCGTCGCGGCCATATGTTCGCTAAATGCAGACAACCCGGGCGCGGCTGTCTACCACGCGCCCGGGGCGTCTGCCTAAATTACCGAGCTTCGACAGGCTCCCTGGGGGCCTCACGCACCGGAGCTGGCGCGGCACCTTCCGGAGCACGGGCCTCAGCCGCCGGAGCCTCAGGGCGCGGAGCGGGAGCCTCAGCCACGGGAGCCTCTCGGACCGGAGCCGGAGCCTCGCGGACCGGGGCTGGAGCCTCACGGACCGGTTCCGGAGCCCTACCCACCGGAGCCGGAGCCTTCGGAGCTGGAGCAGGAGCCTTCGGAGCTGGAGCAGGAGCCTTCGGAGCTGGAGCCTTCGGAGCTGGAGCAGGAGCCTTCGGAGCCGGGGCCGCAACTACCGGAGCTGGACGAACCGGAACCGGAACCGGAACCGGTTGCGGGGCGGGCATCTGCGGTAGCGGGGCATGGCTGTCGGCCTGAGCGATAGGTGCAATGGCCACCGAGAGGAAGCCTGCCGTGAGCGCGGAGGCAACGGCCAATCCGAGGCGGGCACCGCGGGGACGTAACTTTTGACTCATGTGCGATCCTTTTCTGTCTGCTGTTTAGGACAATGTCTGAACAGCCCCCCAGCCAAATTCTGCACAGATTTTGAGCCGTAGATGAGCTCGCCGTTAGATAATGGCCACACACCAGTGGCCTGACTCAAAACCTAACCACCGCAACGATGTACCGTCAACGACGCGGCGGATTTTTCGGACGCCGGTAATTCTCCGTTAGCCCGGATGTCGCCAGGGCCGAGCGACCGTTAATTGCATTAAAGCCGCCGCTTCTAGGAACCCGACGACGCGACGGCGTACCGGGCGGCGCCCGTGGCCATCGTCATCGACTGCGGTGACCGCAGTCCGTGTCCGTCGGCTTTGATGGCCACACGCAGGCGTGGACGTCGGTCGTGGCGCCGTAGCCTCCCCCGGTGAACACGCCGTAGGCGGTGCCGTTGGTCCCGTTGTAGGTCGCACCGCCGCCGCCTCCGCTGCCCCCGGAACTCTCGACGGTCACCGACCAGCTCATGCCCTCGAGCGAGCTCTTGTACGCGTTCATGACATCGGTCGGCGTTCCGTTGACGAAGAAGTGCATGTGGATGCCATTGTCGCGCATGGGATCCGGGCCGTCGGTCTGCTGGGTGTTCGCCGGTGTGGGTATCAGCCGTTGCAGGTCGGCGTTGCCGCTTGCGCTCGACGTTGCCGTAGCCGGGGCGGTGCTTGTCGTGGCGCTGGTCGTCGCGGAGGTCGCACTCGTGGTCGTCGCGGTGCTCGAGTTGTGCGAACCGCTGCACGCTGCCGCGACCAAACCGACGGCGATCGCCGTGGCTGCCAGGCGGGTTTGGTGTTTCATATTCGCTCCAATCCTCATCTCAGTTCCGACTCGGCGTGGCCCAATACCATCGCCGAACTTCCACCAAGGCAAACCTCGGCGTGTCTCAGCTAGCCGTCCAGCCCCAAGTCCTTGCGAAAGCGCTGCATACCGTCGATCTTGTCGGCCAACGTGGCGTCCGGCCCGGCGTAGAACATCCACGGCATTGTGATGATCCCGGTGATGCCGGCATCCGCGGCGCGCTGATAATCGGCGGTGGTAAACGCGTCGGTGAGTGGCGTCAGGATGGTGAAATCGTCTAGTGATAGGTCATTTTCGTGACGCAGTTCGCGCAGCCTGCCGATCGCCTCGATGGCGCGATCGGTCTTGATCAGGTCACCGATCCAGCCGTCGTTGCGGGCGGCGCGGCGCAGTGCAGCCTCGCTGAGCCCACCGACATAGACCGGTATCGGCGGTGGGGTTGGCTGCATCTCCAGCCGCGGTGTCGGATAGAACTCGCCGTCGAACTCCGTCCAGCCCGGCGTCCACAGCGCCCGCATCAGGTCGATGATCTCGTCGGTCCGTTTGCCGCGGGCGCTGAACTGCTCGCCCATCAACGCGAATTCCTCTCGGCACCAGCCGACACCGATGCCGAGCTCCACCCGACCCGACGCCAACACCGCTGCGGTGCCAATGGCTTTCGCCGCCGAGTACGGGTTGCGCATCGCGGGGATGTAGACGGTGGTGACGAACCGCAGCCGGGTGGTGACCTGGGCCAGCGCGCCGACCAGCACCCAGGGGTCGGGCCAGTCGGTGAACGGCTGCCACCGCCGCTGCCCGTCTTTGGTGTACGGGTACGGCGTGTCCAGCGTCTCCAGGTTGACGACGTGGTCCGGGATCGCGATGCCGTCGTACCCGAGATCGTCTGCGGCCTTGGCGATCTCGACGATCTCGCCCGTGTTCAGGAAGGCGCTGCTGACGTAGAACTTCATTCGGCTTCCCGTGCCCACGCCGGCTTGATGAAGACCCCTTCCGCCTGCACGGTGACCCCTGCGGCATCCGAAAGATGACCGCGCGCAAAGGCTTTGACGCCCTCACTGCGTTCGACGAATGCCTCGGCGCGAAGCGGGCCCAGCGGAGTGCCGCGCAGGTATTTGATGGTGATGGTTCCGGTGAACAGCGGTTGGGTCAGGCCCTGGCTGGCCGCCTCGCCGAGCATGTGGTCAAGCACCAGGGCGCTGACACCGCCGTGCACCAGGCCGGGCGGCCCCTCGTAGGCCGCACCCAGAACGAACTCGCTCCGGCACCGGCCGTCGGCGTCATGGTGGACGACCACCGGCGGGGCGATCGGGTTGCACTGGCCGATCACCGCGTTACCCAGCGGCAGCGGGCGGCCGTCAACGCGGTAGCTCACCCCCGATGAGCGGGTCCGCCCGCCGAGCAACGACTGGGTCACCGCCTCGATCGCGGTCCGCGCCTGCGCGATGAGGTCGTCGTCAGCCCGAGTGCGGACAGTGGCGTCGATGAGCGCCCTGACGGCCTCGGTCAACGGGACATACGTCGCCGTCACCCGGTCGAGTTCCTCTTCGCCTAGCGTCTCAAAGGTAGCTTCCAACGCCTACTCGCCTTTCGCCTCAACTCCCGAACACCTTGCGCACGACCGCTTTTGCGCGCCGCGTGACCCGCAGATAGTTGTCCAGGAACTCGCTGCCATCGTCGGTTCGCCAGCCCGCCGCCACCGCGACGGCATTGAGCTGGCGTCCGGGTCCCGGCAACTGGTCGGTGGGCTTACCGCGGACCAACACCAGCGCGTTGCGGGCCCGGGTGGCGGTGAGCCACGCGTGGCGCAGCAGCTCCACGTCGTCGTCGGAAGCCAGCTTGGCCGCGGCGATCGCGTCCAGGGACTCCAGCGTCGAGGTGTTGTGCAGGGCTTCGATCTCGTGCGCGTGCCGCAGTTGCAGCAGCTGCACGGTCCATTCGATGTCGGCCAGCCCCCCGCGACCCAGCTTGGTGTGGGTGTTGGGGTCGGCGCCCCGCGGCAACCGCTCGGACTCGACGCGGGCCTTCATCCGGCGAATCTCGCGCACCGTTTCCGCCGAAATGCCGTCGGGGGGATAGCGCGTCTCGTCGGCCATCAGCATGAACCGCTGGCCCAGGTCCTCATCGCCGGCGACCGCGTGCGCGCGCAGCAGCGCCTGAATCTCCCACGGCTGCGCCCACTGTTCGTAGTAGCTGGCATACGCCCCCAGCGTGCGAACCAGCGCACCGCTGCGGCCTTCGGGCCGCAGATTCGCATCGACCTCCAGCGGCGGGTCGACACTGGGAGTGCCCAGCAGCGCCCGCACCTGCTCGGCGATCGACGTCGACCATCGCAGCGCCACCGAGTCCTCGACACCACTGGCCGGTTCGCAGACATACATCACGTCGGCATCGGATCCGTAGCCCAGCTCGGCGCCGCCGAGGCGACCCATGCCGATGACCGCAATCGCCGCCGGTGCCTTGCCATTGTCGGGCAGGTTGGCCCGGATCATCGCGTCCAGGGCGGCCTGCAGCACGGCAACCCACACCGACGTGAGCGCCTTGCACACGTCGGTGACATAGAGCATGCCGAGCAGGTCCGCGGAGCCGATGCGGGCCAGCTCTCGGCGGCGCAGGGCGCGCGCGGCGGCGATGGCCCGCACCGGGTCCGGGTGGCGGCCCGCGGACGCGACCAGCGCGCGGGCCACCGTCTCGGGCTCCGTCTCGAGCAGTTTCGGGCCCGCCGGGCTGTCGCCGTAGCTCTCAATGACCCTGGGCGCGCGCATCAACAGGTCCGGCACGTACGCGGAGGTCCCGAGCACATGCATGAGCCGCTTGGCCACCGCCGGCTTGTCCCGCAGCGTGGACAGGTACCAGGTTTCCCCCGCCAGCGCCTCACTGAGCCGCCGATACGCCAACAGCCCCCCGTCGGGGTCGGGCGCGTAGGACATCCAGTTCAGCAGCCTGGGCAGTAGCACCGACTGCACCCGACCGCGCCGGCCGCTCTGGTTGACCAGCGCCGACATGTGCTTCAACGCGGTCTGCGGTCCCTCGTAGCCGAGCGCGGCCAGCTGCCGCTCCGCGGCCTCCGACGTCATGCCCTGCGAGATCTCCAGGCCGGGTGGGCCGATCGACTCCAGCAACGGCTGATAGAAGAGTTTGGCGTGCAGCTGCGACACCCGCAGGTTCTGGTGCTTGAGTTCCTCGCGCAGCACCCCCGCCGCATCGTGGCGACCGTCCGGCCGGATGTGCGCCGCGCGCGCCAGCCAGCGCACCGCCTCTTCATCATCGGCCGCCGGCAACAGATGGGTGCGCTTGAGCCGCTGCAGCTGCAGTCGGTGCTCGAGCAACCGCAGGAACTCGTAGGAGGCGGTCAGGTTCGCCGCGTCCTCGCGCCCGATGTAGCCGCCGGCGCCCAGCGCGTCCAGCGCATCCACCGTGGAGGCCACGTGCAGCGACTCGTCGCGGCGGCCGTGCACCAGCTGCAGCAGCTGCACGGCGAACTCCACATCCCGCAATCCGCCACTGCCGAGTTTGATCTCGCGGGCGCGGACATCGGCGGGCACCAGCTGCTCGACTCGCCGGCGCATGGCCTGCACTTCGACGACGAAATCCTCGCGCTCGCACGCGACCCAGACCATGGGCGTCAGCGCGGCCAGATAGCGCTCGCCGAGTTCCGCATCGCCCACCGCCACACGGGCTTTCAACAGCGCCTGGAATTCCCACGTCTTCGCCCAGCGCTGGTAGTAGGCGACGTGCGACTCGACCGTGCGGACCAGCTCGCCGTTGCGGCCCTCCGGCCGCAGCCCGGCATCCACCTGGAAAAACGCCTCGGAGGCCAGCCGCATCATCTCGCTGGCGACACGGGCGGACTGTGTGTCGGCGCGTTCGGCGACGAAGATGACGTCGACGTCGCTGACGTAGTTCAACTCGCGTGCACCGCATTTGCCCATCGCGATGACCGCCAGCCGCGGTGGCGTGCGGTCACCGCACACAGTCGCCTCGGCCATCCGCAGGGCGGCCGCCATCGCGGCGTCCGCCATGTCCGAAAGCTGGGCGGCCACCACGGCAAACGGCACCACCGGCTCGTCCTCAACCGTCGCGGCCAGATCGAGTGCAGCCAGCACCAGCAGCTGGTCCCGGTACAGGGTGCACAATGGCAACACCGCGGAAGCGGTCCCGGAACCGGGCCCCGCCAACGCTTCATCGACGCACTCGATGAACGCCGCGCGCAGCTCGTCGCGGGAGGGCAGTGTGATCTTGCCGCGCAGCAGCTTCCAGGACCGCGGATGGGCGGCCAGGTGATCACCCAGGGCCAGCGAGGATCCCAGCACGCCGAACAGCCGCCCGCGCAGCCCGCGTTCGGTGAGCAGGGCGGCGTTGAGCTCATCCCATCCGGTTTCCGGGTTCTGCGACAGCCGCTCCAGGGCGCGCAGCGCAGCGTCGGGATCCGGTGCTCGCGACAGTGACCACAGCCGGTCAATGTGCGCCTGGTCATCGCGGGCATACCAGCCCAGCCGCTCCAGGCGCTCACCCGCGGGTGGGTCGACCAACCCCAGCCGGCCGACGCTGGGCAGCTTGGGGCGCTGCGTCGCGGGTTTGGTCACGACCACGACCGTAGCGCAAGCCGCCGCACTCTCTAGACGGGTGCGGCACACCCACAAGAAAGGATGTGAGCTACAGCGACAGGTAGGTGCTCAGCTCGTACGGGGTGACGTGACCGCGGTAGTTGGCCCATTCCGCGCGCTTGTTGCGCAAGAAGAAGTCGAAAACGTGCTCCCCCAAGGTCTCCGCGACGAGCTCGGAGGCCTCCATGCAGCGAAGAGCGGCGTCGAGGCTGGTCGGCAGCTCGCGATACCCCATCGTCCGGCGTTCCTCGGGCGTCAGGTCCCACACGTTGTCCTCGGCCTGCGGCCCCAGCACATAGCCCTTTTCCACGCCGCGCAATCCGGTGGCCAGCAGCACGGCGAACGCCAGGTAGGGGTTGCACGCCGAGTCCGGGCTGCGTACCTCGATCCGCCGCGACGACGTCTTGTGCGGCGTGTACATCGGCACCCGCACCAGGGCGGACCGGTTGGCCGCCCCCCACGACGCTGCGGTGGGCGCCTCGCCGCCGACCACCAGCCGCTTGTAGGAGTTGACCCATTGATTGGTGACCGCGCTGATCTCGGAGGCGTGCTCGAGGATGCCGGCGATGAACGACTTGCCCACATCGGAGAGCTGCAGCGGATCGTCGTCGCTGTGGAAGGCGTTGACGTCGCCCTCGAACAGGCTCATGTGGGTGTGCATGGCCGAGCCGGGATGCTCCCCGAAAGGCTTGGGCATGAATGACGCCCGCGCGCCGTTCTCGATCGCGACTTCCTTGATGACGTAGCGGAACGTCATCACGTTGTCGGCCATCGACAGCGCGTCGGCGAAGCGCAGGTCGATTTCCTGCTGGCCGGGCGCTCCCTCGTGATGGCTGAACTCCACCGAGATGCCCATGAATTCCAGGGCCTCGATGGCCTGCCGGCGGAAGTTCGACGCGGAGTCGTGCACCGCTTGGTCGAAATAGCCGGCGTTGTCGACGGGAATGGGTGTCGACCCATCGTTCGGGCCGGGCTTCAACAGGAAGAATTCAATCTCCGGATGCACATAGCAGGAGAAGCCGAGATCGCTGGCCTTCTGCAGCTGACGGCGCAAGACGTGCCGCGGGTCCGCCCACGACGGGGAGCCGTCCGGCATGGTGATGTCGCAGAACATCCGCGCGGAATGGTGATGGCCGGAAGCGGACTCCCAGGGCAGCACCTGGAAGGTCGAGGGGTCCGGGTTTGCCACGGTGTCGGATTCCGACACCCGCGCGAAGCCCTCGATCGAGGAACCGTCGAACCCGATACCTTCCTCGAAGGCGCCCTCGAGTTCGGCCGGCGCGATGGCGACCGACTTGAGGAAACCAAGCACATCGGTGAACCAGAGCCGCACGAAACGGATGTCCCGCTCCTCCAGCGTTCGGAGGACGAATTCCTTCTGTCGATCCATAACCCGCACAGTAGGCAATGGCTGTTAAATTTATGTTACCGATGCCCGTTCAGAACCGTTGCCAAGTGCAGACATGGCACTCAGCGCCGCCTCACTTGCACTGCAACGACGTCGGTGGCAACGTCGCGGCGACGAAGTAGCGGATCACCGCGCCGTCCACGCATTGGTCACCGTTGAACACCGCGGTGTGCTGGGTTCCGTCGTAAGTGATCAGCGGCCCGCCCAGCTGGCGGGCCAGGCTGACCCCGGCCTGATATGGAGTGGCCGGGTCGTGGGTGGTGGAGACCACGACGACCTTGCCCGCCCCGGCCGGCGCCGCGGCATGCGGTCGCGACGTCGCCGGCACCGGCCACAGCCCACACACATCGCGGGGGGCGTTCCCGGTGAACTGCCCGTAGCTGAGGAATGGGGCGACCTGGCGGATCTGCTGATCGGCGGCCACCCAGCTCGCCGAATCCGTCGGAGAAGGCGCGTCGACGCAGCGAATCGCGTTGAACGCGTCCTGGTCGTTGCCGTAGTGCCCGTTCTTGTCGCGGCTCTCGTAGTCATCGGCCAGCGCGAGCAAGTCGCCTGGCGTCGGTGCCGCGTTGTAGCCCGAGCAGACCGCTGGTCAAGTACTTCCAGTGCTGCGGGGTGTAAAGCGCATTGATGGTTGCGGTGGTGGCGTCGGCGTAGCTCAGGCCGCGCGGGTCCGATGTCCGCCCCGGCCTGGCGACCAGCGGGTCGACCAGGGCGTGGTAGCGGTTGACGAACTGGGTGGGGTCGGTGCCCAGCGGGCAGGCCCTCGAGCGGGCGCAGTCCGCGGCGTAGTCGTTGAAAGCGGTTTGGAATCCGGCCATTTGGCTGATGTTTTCCTGGACTGGGCCGACGGTCGGGTCGATCGCGCCGTCGAGCACCATCGACCGCACGTGGTTGCCGAATCCCTCGAGGTAGGCGGTGCCCAGCTCGGTGCCGTAGCTGTAGCCGAGGTAGCTGATCTGATCCTCGCCCAGCGCCTGGCGGACGACGTCCATGTCGCGCGCGGCGGACGCGGTGCCGACGTTGGCCAAGAAGCCGGTGCCCATCCTGTTGACGCATTGCTGGACCAGCTGCCGATTGAGCTGCTCGATGTGCGCCACACCGGCCGGGCTGTAATCGACCATCGGTTCGCGCCGGAAAGCGTCGAACTCGGCGTCGGTGCGACACCGCAGCGCCGGGGTCGAGTGGCCCACCCCTCGGGGGTCGAAGCCCACCAGGTCGAAGTGGCGGGCGATGTCGGTATTTCCCAGATCCGATGCCATCCCGGCCACCATGTCCACGGCCGACGCCCCGGGTCCGCCCGGATTGACGAGCAGCGATCCGATCCGCTGACCGGTCGCGGGCACGCGGATCACCGCCAGCTTGGCTTGCGCGCCGCCGGGATTGCCGTAATCGACCGGGACCGACACGGTTGTGCACTGGGCCCCCGTGGGGACATCGCTGGCGTCGGTCAGGAATTGGCTGCAACTGCCCCAGTTCGTCGGCGTAGCCGCGGCGCGCGGCGGCGCCGGGCTCGGGGTCTGGCCGGCCCCGGGTTCCGGAGTTGCACCGGCCACCGACAGCGCCAACGCCGATTGCCCCGCAAGCACGAGCCCGAACGAGAGCAGCACCGAGCTCAGTGATCTCAGGCGCGACATGGCTGACATCGTTTCAGCCGCGGGTACCCGTGGCGGCGCGAAACGGTTACGCCTTGGTCTCGTATCCCGCCCGCGCCGAACGTGCAGTCAGGGCGAAAAAATGGCCAAAATCTCGCACTGGGTGCACGTTCGACGAGATCGTTGGGGGCCCTAGCACTTCGCGCCGCTCGGCGGCGTGGCACCGCCGATCAGATACGCCGTCACGTAGTCGTCGATGCAGCTGTCGCCCTGAAAGACCACCGTGTGCTGGGTTCCGTCGAAGGTGAGCAGCGAGCTGCGCAACTGGTTGGCGAGATCGACCCCGGCCTTATACGGAGTCGCCGGATCATGGGTGGTCGACACCACGACGGTCGGCGCCAGGCCTGGCACAGAGACGGAATGCGGCTTGCTCGTCGGTGGCACCGGCCAGAAAGCGCAGGTTCCCAGCGGCGCGTCACCGGTGAACTTCCCGTAGCTCATGAATGGGGCGATCTCCCGTGAGCGGCGGTCTTCGTCAATAACCTTGGCGCGGTCGGTAATCGGCGGCTGATCGACACAGTTGATCGCCACTCGCGCGTCGGTGGCGTCGGTGTAGTGGCCGTGCGAGTCACGACGCATGTACATATCGGCCAGGGCAAGCAGGGTGTCGCCGTGGCCGTTGACCAACTCGGTGAAGCCGTCGGTCAGGTGGTGCCACAGGGTTGGCGTGTACAGCGCCATGATGGTGCCCACGACGGCGTCGCTATAGCTCAACCCGCGCGGGTCGTTCGTGTGCGCAGGCCTGCCGATCATCTGGTTGTTGGGGTCGACCAGCGGGTCAACCAGGCTGTGATAGACGTCGACGGCTTTGGCCGGGTCGGTGCCCAGCGGGCAGGTCGGTTGCTTCGCGCAGTCGGTCGCGTAGTCGTTGAACGCGTCCTGGAAACCCTTGGCCTGACGCAGGTCGGCCTCGATGGGATCGGCGTTGGGATCGACGGCGCCGTCGAGGATCATCGCGCGCACGTTCTTGGGGAAGGCCTCCGCGTAGGCAGAGCCGATCCGGGTGCCGTACGAGTAGCCGAGGTAGGTCAGCTTGTCGTCGCCCAGCGCCGCACGAATGGCATCCAGGTCCCTGGCGACGTTGACCGTCCCGACATTCGCCAGAAAGTCCTTGCCCATCTTGTCGACGCAGCGGCCGACGAACTGCTTGGTCTCGTCCTCGATGTGGGCCACGCCCGCCGGGCTGTAATCGACATTCGGCTCGGTTCGCAGGCGGTCGTTGTCGGCGTCCGAGTTGCACCAGACCGCCGGCCGCGACGAGCCCACCCCGCGGGGATCGAATCCGACCAGGTCGAACCGTTCGCGGACCCGTTTCGGCAAGGTCTGCACCACACCCAAAGCGGCGTCGATACCGGATTCGCCGGGGCCGCCGGGGTTGATTACCAGCGAGCCGATCTTGTCCCCGGTCGCGGGAAAGCGAATCAGCATCAGCGCGGCCACGTCGCCGTCGACATGGTCGTAGTCGACCGGCACCGCCAGCTTGCCGCAAAGCGCGCCGGCGGGGAGTTTGACCTGGGCGCTGGCGGTCCGACACGGTGTCCACTCGATGGGCTGACCCAGCTTCGGTCCCGCCATGACGGGGCGTCCACCGACCACGCGTATGCAGCCCGCGAGAAGCAGGCCCACGGCCACAAGCGCCGTCCAGATCAGCAGCGTGCGCGCGATCTTGTCGCGGCGAGTCAAACCCATGCCACCATATGCTGCCAGAGACAACCTGAGATTTTGATGAGCGGGCGTAGCGGGCCGGCTACCTGGCGGCCGCCAGCAGTTCTTCCATCCCGATCGCGAACTCGTCGGCCATCTCCCACAAGTCCGGCAGTAGATCCGGGCACGAGATCAGCCCGACGTCCAAATTGCCGTGCAATGACATCACGGTGATGTTGAGACCCGCGCCGTGAAAGATCGGCCCCAACGGATACATCGCCTTGACCTCACAGCCCAGCAGATACAGCGGGACCTGCGGGCCCGGCACGTTGGAGACCACCAGGTTGTGCACCGGCATGCGCTCGGTGAACCTGCTGCTGGCATAGAGCCGCATCGCGATCCCGAAAACCGCCGGCGCCGCGAACCGCGACCAATCCTGCAGCAGGGTCGCCGCGATAGCCGAATTATGTTGCTTGGCAATTGAATTAGCTTGGGCGATGGCCTTCAGGCGTTCGACCGGGTCATCGAGCTGGGTTTGCAGGTGAGAGAACATGCCCGAAATCTGGTTGCGTCCGGGACGGTCGGACTTGCCGCGCACCGAAACCGGCACCATCGCCACTAATGACGCGTCGGGTAAGTCGTTGCGCTCAGCCAGGTATTGCCGAAGCACTCCGGATACCAGCGCCATCACCACGTCGTTGACTTTGACTCCGAAGCGGTGCTTCACCTTCTTGACGTCGTCGAGATCCAGCTCGGCATAAGCGATGTTGCGGCGGCAGCTGATCCTGGCGTTGAAAGCGGTCGCGGGCGCGGCGAACGGGCGCGCCATCGTTTCGCCGTCGCGGGCCTTCCGCAGCGTCGCCAGCATCGAGGACACGGTTTGGGGCACCACGTTGGCCAGGTGCAATGGCCGGGCAGCGAACCTGAAGAGCCCGCCCGCGGCGATCTGCCACCCGGTGGCGCCGCCGACGCCCGCTGCCGGGTCCGGCGCGGGAGCGTCGGGTTCGGTGCTGCACAGCTGCGACATCAGGTTGGCGCCCGTCATCCCGTCCACACCGGCGTGGTGCACTTTGGTCATCACCGCCACGCGGCCGTCGCGGTGACAATCGGTACCCGCTACGCCTTCGATGACCCACATCTCCCATAGCGGCCGGCGGCGGTCGAGTGGCAGCGACGCGATGTGGCCGCAGATTTCCGACAGTTCCGCCCGCCCGCCCGGTGCCGGCAACCCGATCCGGTGCAGATGGCGATCGAGATCGAACTTGTTGTCGTCCACCCAGACCGGATGGTCGAGGTTCAGCGGACTGTTGGCCAGCTTCTCGCGGAACTCCGGCATCGCCTTGATACGGAGCGACAACGCGTCGCGCAGCCGGTCGAACGTGTAGCCCCCCGGCATCGTCGACGTGTCCAGCTCGATGATCGAGCACACGTGCATGGGCTGCGCGGACGTCTCCACATACAAGAAGCTGGCGTCGAGTCCGCTGAGCCGCTGCATGCCGAGCATGGTATGTCTCACACCGCTGCGGTGGTGCAACTGCGCAAAAGAGATGGCAGAATGGCTCAAGTCAGACGACCCGGGGACCCATAGGGCCACGAGGATCGACCCGACCACCACTAGGGACAATGATGTCTGAGCAGAATGTTTACGGCGCAAGCTCGTCCGGTCACAGCCAGCCGCTCACCAAGATTCGCACGCATCACCTGCAGAAAATGAAGGCCGAAGGCCACAAGTGGGCCATGCTGACGGCCTACGACTATTCGACCGCCCGCATCTTCGACGAGGCGGGCATCCCGGTATTGCTGGTCGGTGACTCCGCGGCCAACGTCGTGTACGGCTATGACACCACGGTGCCGGTCTCGGTCGACGAGCTGATCCCGCTGGTGCGGGGCGTTGCCCGGGGCGCGCAGCATGCCTTGGTGGTCGCCGACCTGCCGTTCGGCAGCTACGAGGGCGGTCCGGCCGCCGCGCTGGCCACCGCCACCCGGTTCATGAAGGAGGGGGGCGCGCACGCCGTCAAGCTCGAGGGCGGTGAGCGGGTAGCCGAGCAGATCGCGTGTCTGACCGCAGCGGGCATCCCGGTGATGGCGCATATCGGCTTCACGCCGCAAAGCGTCAACAGCCTGGGCGGCTTTCGGGTGCAAGGCCGCGGTGACGCCGCCGAACAGACCGTCGCGGACGCGATCGCCGTCGCCGAAGCCGGCGCGTTTTCCGTCGTGATGGAGATGGTGCCGGCCGAGTTGGCCACCCAGATCACCGGGAAGCTCACGATTCCCACGATCGGTATTGGAGCCGGTCCCAACTGCGACGGCCAGGTCCTGGTGTGGCAGGACATGGCCGGGATGAGCGGCGGCAAGACCGCCCGATTCGTCAAGCAGTTCGCCGGCGTCGGGGCTGAATTACGCCGAGGTGCAATGCAGTACGCGCAAGAGGTCGCCGAAGGGCTTTTCCCGGCCGACGAGCACAGTTTCTGACGGGTTGCGTCGCGGTTTGACGCGCCCCCCTCAGCAATCACCACGGCTTTAGTCGCCTGATACTGCGCGCCGCGAAGCGGCTTTACGACACGGCGAGCGATCGGACGTTTCCGCTCACCGTGAAACGTCAACACTGTCACCGATGGATCCGCTGAAACCCGTTGTGTGACAGGATGGTTACCATTACCCCCACAAACAACTGTGGTGACTTCGTGCGCCGCCGAACGGTCTTGGAGTTGCCGCTGCTAGTGGCAGGAGGCACTGCACTGGTCGGAGCACCCCGCGCCGCCGCGCAACCTCCCCAGTCCTCGCCGGGCTCAGGCCGGTGGTCACCCGACCGCGCCGATCGCTGGTATCGGGCACAGGGCTGGCTCGTCGGCGCGAACTACATCACGTCAAACGCCATCAATCAGCTGGAGATGTTTCAGGCCGACACCTTCGACCCCCAGCGCATCGACACCGAGCTGGGCTGGGCCCGCTCCGCGGGGCTCAACACGATGCGGGTCTTCCTGCACGATCAGCTCTGGGCCCAGGCTTACCGAGGATTCCAGGGCCGTCTCGCGCGGTTCGTCGCCATCGCGGCGCGCCAGGGCATCAAACCACTGTTCGTCTTGTTCGACTCCTGCTGGGACCCTTTTCCCAAAGCGGGTCGGCAGCGCGCACCGAGGCCCGGAGTCCACAACTCCGGCTGGGTGCAAAGCCCGGGCGCCGAACGCCTCGATGACCAGGCCTACGTCCGCACTCTGCGCGCATATGTCACCGGGGTGCTGAGCCAATTCCGCAATGACGACCGGGTTTTGGGTTGGGACCTGTGGAATGAGCCCGACAATCCCGCGGACGTGTATCGCAATGTCGAGCGCAAAGACAAGCTAGAGCGTGTCGCCGAGCTGCTTCCCCAGGTCTTCCGGTGGGCGCGCGCGATCGATCCCCGTCAACCGTTGACGAGCGGCGTGTGGGACGGTGAGTGGGCGGATCCCGGACGCCGCAGCGCCATCAGTGGCATCCAACTCGACAACTCCGACGTCATCACCTTTCACTCCTATGCCGAGCCGGCCGCGTTCGAGGGCCGCATCGCCGAACTTTCCCCGCTGGGTCGGCCGATCCTGTGCACCGAGTACATGGCGCGGTCCCAGGGCAGCACCATCGAAGGCATCATGCCAATTGCCAAGCGGCACAACACCGGTGCCATCAACTGGGGCTTCGTCGCCGGAAAAACACAGACGTACTTCCCCTGGGACTCCTGGGACCACCCGTACCCAACGATGCCGGAAATGTGGTTTCACGACCTGCTAGGGCCGGACGGACGACCCTTCCAGGACAACGAAATTCAAACGATCCGTAGGCTGACCGACCTGGCGATGCACCTCGGCCCGCCGTGAGGGCGGCGCTGTCGGTGGCGCTACCTGTACTGACATTGATTCCGGAAATCCACCAACGGCTGGCGAATGCCCTCGAGGTCCGCGTGCGCCTGCGGGTTGGCATCCATGTACTGCTGGAGCTGCTCCCCGATGTCGCTGCGGGGCTGGCCCTTCAGGCTGGTGAAGTAGGCGTTGACGTCCGGATGGGTGAACAGGTAGACCGACGTCGCCGCGGCAACGCCGGCCGAAACCTGGGCCAGATCGGCCGCCGTGCAGTTCGGCGGCAGCGGGTCCGCGGGGTCCGCCCCCGCCGGACCGGCACCGAAAAGCATTGCGCCGGTGATCGCGCCGACCGCGATGGGGCCGGCAACCACGTGGGATGTGGCGCGGGCGAAAAACCTCATGCGACGCTCCTTCAGCAGATATCCGAAAGCCGAGCGGTGAACCACACGGCAAACGATAAGCGGTTTTGCTGCAGCGCATGAAGCAAACATGCCGAAAGCCGCCGCACGGAATGCGTCCGCACCGACCGGCGCCGGTCGGCGACGACGATCGCCGGCAAGCACCTCACCGGGGATGTGGCACGCTATGACTTAACATTCACGACCGTGCATGACGTCCAAGGACGTCTACGACCACGCCGACGCGCCCTCAACGGAGCCGAAAATGCCTGAAAAAGCGCCGAAAACCTCGCGTTATCTCGAGGTGGAGCGCAAGTTCGACGTGGTCGAATCGGCAGTGTCACCGTCCTTCGAAGGCATCGCCGCGGTGGCTCACGTCGAGACGGCGCCGACCCAATCGCTGGACGCGACGTACTTCGACACCCCGGCGCAGGATCTGGCGCGCAACAAGATCACCCTGCGGCGCCGCACCGGTGGCACCGACGCGGGGTGGCACCTGAAGTTGCCGGCGGGACCCGACGCCCGCACCGAGATCCGAGCACCGCTGGACACAGCGGGGCCAGCGGATCAACACCGGGTGCCCGACGAATTGCGGGATGTCGTGTTGGCGATCGTTCGCGACCGCCCGCTTGAACCGGTCGCGCGCATCGCCACCGAACGCCAAAACCAGGTGCTCTACGGCGTCGACGGCACAGCGTTGGCGGAGTTCAGCAATGACCACGTCACCGCGTGGTCGACCGGTGCTGCCGACGAGTCCTCCCGCGCCGAACAGGAGTGGCGCGAGTGGGAACTGGAACTCGTCGCCAGCAACGGGACCACCGATGCCGAGCTGTTGGACCGGTTGTGCAACCGGCTGCTCGATGCCGGCGCCGCACCCGCCGGTCACGGCTCCAAGTTGGCCCGGGTGCTCGGCACAACCGAGGCGCCCGAAGCCGCGCAGCCGCCCACGGACCCGATGCACCGCGCGGTGGCCGAGCAGGTAGGCGAACTGCTGGTGTGGGATCGGGCCGTACGGGCAGACGCCGACGATGCCGTGCACCAGATGCGGGTGACCATCCGCAAGCTCCGCAGCCTGCTGGTCGAATCCCAGGATGCGTTGGGCTCGTCGGACAGTGCGTCGATCCTCGACGAGCTGCGCGAGCTCGGCAATGTGCTGGGCGCGGCCCGCGACGCCGAGGTGCTCGGCCAGCGTTACCAGCTGGCGCTCGACGAGCTGCCGCCGGAGCTGGTACGCGGGCCCGTGCGGGAACGCCTCGTCGACGGTGCCCGGCGCCGCTACCAGACGGGGCTGCGGCGGTCCCTGCTCGCGATGCGCTCGCAGCGATACTTCCGCCTGCTCGACGCGCTCGACGCCGCGGTGGCCCAACCCGCGGCGGCCGAACCTGGCCAGGAAGCGGCCAAGGTGACGATCGACGGCGCCTACAAAGGGGTCCGCAGGGCTGCAAAGGCCGCCGATCGGGCCCCCGAGGAGCACCGCAACGAGGCGCTGCACCGGATCCGCAAGCGCGCCAAGCGGCTTCGCTACACCGGGGCCGCGACGGGCGCGGTGGAGGTGTCCGAGCGGGCCAAGGCGATCCAGACGCTGCTCGGCGATCATCAAGACAGCGTGGTCAGCCGCGAGCATCTGCTTTTGCAGGCCGACGCCGCGCACGCCGCCGGGGAGGACACCTTCACCTACGGCCTGCTTTACCAGCAGGAGGCCGACCTGGCCGAAAGTCGCCGCGACGAACTCGAAGACGCGCTGCGCCAGCTCGACAAGTCGGTCCGCAAGGTGCGGCGCTAAGGCGAGCCGGGCACAGCCGCGGCGACGGCGGACATGGCCGCGCCCAGGTCACAATTGCCCGCGGCGCCCCTACGATGGTCAGCCGAAAACCCCGGTTTCGCTTCGACTTTCCTACGGTGTGTTGGCCAGAACACACTGCACTTCCGCAACGGCATCGTTCGGCTTGACTCCCATAGTCGCTAATCTCTGAGCTACTTCGGCAGGGGGCACACTAGAAGTGAGATCGTTGTCAATAATTCGAATGGTGGGCCACCAATCTTCTGCACTTTGCCTCGGCGGCACCCCCGCGCTTTGTATGCAACGAAGGTAACCGTTGATGCCAGTCTCAGCGTGAGCAGACGACGCCCCCGTCAGCACAACCGGGGCGATGAGCAGGACGGCGATGGCCATGCCGACCGCCGCAGCGACATAAATGAAACGCGTGCTCGCATATACCCCGCGTTCGCATTGCTTAACCGAGGCACAAACCTGGGGTCGCACAGCGAACGGCCCCGGCGTGACCAGCTGCCTGTGTGGAAGTTTTAGGAACGCGGGACGCGATTGATTCGGTGCTCGGATTTACTGCGGACGCACTGCGGAGGGAGGCGGCTCGGACTAGCAGGTCGCAGACGTAAGGCGGGCGAGTTGGCCTGTAAGCCGGATTCTGTTCCCCGCCGCCGCGGCTTAAGCAACGGCGGCGCGGCGGCGACCATCCATCTGGACACACCGTTGCCGGGTGCCTCGAGCGGCCTACCCGCAGGCTCGGGCGAGCAGCCCTCAAACGCCTGCGCGACCGCACTGCGTGCGGCCTTCTTGGCCTTGCTTCGGGTGGGGTTTGCCGAGCCACCCCGGTCACCCGGAGTGCTGGTGCGCTCTTACCGCACCGTTTCACCCTTACCACCGCGAGGGTGGCGGTTTGTTTTCTGTGGCACTTTCCCGCGAGTCGCCTCGGATTGCCGTTAGCAATCACCCTGCTCTGTGAAGTCCGGACTTTCCTCGACTCGAAGGAGCCGCGGCCGCCCGGCCAACTCGTCCGCACGAACACCGTACTCGCTGCACAATCCGCTGGCCAGCGGCCGACGCGCGCTATTCGATGATTGCCCAATAACGACGTTGGTGTCAGGCTGACGAGATGACAGAAGCCGAACAGTTCATCGATCAAACGGTGATGGGTCTCGCGGAGCCGCAGCCGATGTATAAGGCGCTGCGAGAATCGGCCCCGGTGTTCCGGTCGCCGCAGGCGGTGGTTCTCAGCCGCCTGGCCGACATCGAGATGGCGCTCAAGCACACCGAGCTGTTCTCGTCGAACATGGATGCGGTCGATCTGGGTAACGTGCGGCCGCTGATCCCGCTGCAAATAGACCCGCCCGAGCATGCGAAGTACCGCCGCGTCCTCGATCCGCTGTTCACTCCGCGGGAGATGGCCCGACGCGAACCACGCGTCACCGAGCTGGTCAACGAGATGATCGACAAGTTCGCCGATCGGGGCGAATGCGACTTCCACGCCGACTTCGCCGTTCCCCTTCCGTGCACCGTCTTCCTGCAATTGCTCGGCCTGCCGACCGAAGACCTCGACAAATTCCTGGAGTGGAAGGACGGCGTCATCCGCCCGGAGGGCGACTCCGGCTTCAACCGCCGCCACGAGAGCTCGGCGGGCGTGGCGCAACAGATCTACGAGTATTTCGAGCGCGCGATCGACGACCATATCGCCAGCCCGCGCGACGACGTGCTGTCCGCGATGATCGCGGCTGAGGTCGCCGGACAACCACTCTCGCGCGAGGAGCTGCTCGACATCTGCTTCCTGTTCCTCATCGCGGGACTGGACACGGTCACCGACTCCCTCGACTGCTTCTTCGTCTACCTGGCACGACACCCCGACCACCGCCATCAGCTCGTCGAGCAGCCCGACATCCTGCCGAGTGCCATCGAAGAGTTGTTGCGCTGGGAGACACCGGTGCCCGGCGTCGCTCGGGTGGCCATGCAAGACGTCGAAGTCGGCGGCTGCCCGATCAGCAAGGGTGAGCGGGTCAGCCCGTTGCTCGGCGCGGCCAACACCGACCCCGCCGAGTTCACCGATCCGGAGCTCGTTGACTTCTGTCGAAACCCCAACCGGCACCGCGCTTTTGGCGGTGGTCCGCACCGCTGCCTCGGGTCGCACCTGGCCCGCATGGAGCTGCGGGTGGCGTTGCGCGAATTCCACAGGCGTATACCGGATTACGAGATCAAGCCCGGTACCCAGCTGACCTACACCGCCGCGCTGCGGTCGGTGGAGTCGCTGCCGCTGATCTTCCCGGTACCCCAGGCGCCCGTGTCATGACCCGCGCCGGCGACGAAGCAAGCGAGCGATGTGGGGGCACCTCCCGCTTGCGGGGGAAAGGAGCGGCGCCTATGACCCGAGTCGCCGTCGACGCCGACCGCTGCACGGGCCACGGGCGCTGCTACACGTTGGCGCCCGACGTCTTCGATGCCGACGAGGTCGGCCACTGCGTGGTGCTCGTCGCCGACGTCTCGGGCGAACTCGAGACGCAGGCCGCCACGGGCGAGCAAAACTGCCCGGAGGAAGCAATCACGCTGTCGCGCTGAAGCACACCACGCTGCGCGCCCCGCGCCCGGCGGTCATGTCGGTGAACGCTGCCTCGACGTCGTCGATACCGATCCGTCGCGTCACCAGCGCTTCAAGGTCGAGCCGGCCGCGTTGGGCAAGCTCGGCGAGCACCGGGATATCGCGGGCCGGGTCGCTGGCACCGTAGACGCTGCCCTGGATCGTCTTGCCGTCGGCCATCAACGACAGCGCGGGAAACGTCACCGCCTCCTCGATCCCGGCGGCGCCCACCAGTGTGACCTTGCCGCCGCGCCGGGTGGCGTCGTAAGCCGCGCGGATCGTGGCGGGCTTCCCGACCACCTCGATCCCGTGATCGACTCCGGCGCCGCCGGTGAGGTCGCGCACCGCGGTGGCGAGGTCGACCTCGCTCGCATCGACGGTGTCGGTCGCGCCGTTGGCCACGGCAGCGGGAAGCTGGCCAGCCACCCGGTCGGCGGCGATGATGCGCGCGGCGCCGGCCAGTCGGGCCCCCTGGATCGCGGCCAAACCCACCCCGCCGCAACCGATGACCAGCACGCTCTCACCCGGGCGGACGGCTGCCGTACGCATCACCGCGCCGACCCCGGTGGTGACGCCGCAGCCCAGCAGCGCCGCCTGGTCGAGCGGCAGCGACTCGTCGACCGGCACGACCGCCGCGGCCGGTAGCAGCGTCTGTTCGGCCAGCGACCCGACGCCCATTCCCGGCCACACCGGGCCGGCGTCGCTCTCGGCGTATGGAGCGCCGTAAGCGTGGTCGTAGCCGTGCAGGCACAGCTGGGCCTCGCCGCGCAGGCAATGCGGGCAGGACGCGGCATGGCACGTTCCACGTCAGCACGACGTGCTCGCCCGGGCTGACGGTGGTGACGTCGTCGCCCACCTCGGCGACGATCCCGGCGCCCTCATGGCCGAGCGTGGACGGCAGCAGCGTCGGTATGGACCCGTCGCGCAGCGACAGGTCGCTGTGACACACGCCGCTGGCGCGAAGTTGCACCCGCACCTCGTGGCGGCCGACGGGCCGTAGCGCGAGCTCCTCCACCACGGTGGGCTGCCCGACCTTGCGCAGCACAACGGCTCTCATGGGGCCCTCATGGGCCCGAAAACGTGATCGGCGTCATAGCGACTTACGATGGCGGGACAACCGCGCCGGGTCAAGGTTGCCCCGGCGAGAGACTGTGAGGAGACGGCTATGACGGGATCGACGACGATGTCGCGGGGAACCCTGGCCGCTGGCGATCAGGCGGTGCTGACGATCGGCGGCGAGCCGCAACCCGGCGCCGCCGGGACCTACCCCGTACACAACCCGGCCCGGCCGGGCGAGATCGTCGGCGACGCCCCCGCCGCCGACGGCGCCCAGCTCGACGCCGCGGTGTCGGCGGCTCGACGGGCGGCGCCCGGATGGCGAGCGCTCGGCGTCGCCGAGCGGGTCGCCGCCGTCGCGGCCGCCGCAGCTACGGCCGCCGAACAGCTAGCCGCACGGGATGGCGCGCGGCTGTACACCCGCGAGCACGGCAAGGTGCTCACCGAGGCGAATTTCGAGATCAGCACCGGACCGGGTCTGGCTGCACTGATCGGGTCGATGGCCGAGGCGGCGCTCGCGCCCGAGCAGGTCGACCAGCAGTCGGAATACCCACGGCTACATCGGGAGCCGTTCGGTGTGGCCGCGGTCGTGCTCCCGTTCAACTGGCCGCTCGCGCTGACGATGACGAAGCTCGCGTCGGCGCTGACCGCGGGCAACACCACCGTCGTCAAGGTGCCCCCGACCTGTCCACTTGCAGCGCTGGAGCTCGCCGGAGCACTCGCTGCAGCGCTGCCGCCGGGTGTGGTGAACGTGCTCGCTGGCCCGGGCAGCGAGCTCGCCCAGGCGCTGGTCACCCACCCGGGCATCGACCTCATCTCGCTGACCGGCGGCGTCGCCACCGGGCGCGCCGTCATGGCGGCAGCCGCACCGCGGCTCACCCCGGTGCTGCTCGAGCTCGGCGGCAACGACGCCGCAATCATCGCACCCGACATCACGGTCAGCGACGAGCTGGTCGAACGTCTGGTGACAGCGACCTATACCACCGGCGGTCAGGTCTGCATGGCAATCAAGCGGCTGTATGCCCCGACGGAAGGGGTCGGCGAGCTGGCCGAGGCGCTGCTCGCACGCTGCGAGCGGGAGCTGGTCGGCGACGGCCTTGCCGAGGAGACGACGCTGGGGCCGCTGCACACCGCGGCCGGGCGCAACCGGGTCGCCGCGCTGATCGGCGACGCGGAGGCAGATGGCGCGTCGGTCCGGACCGCGGGACGGATCCGCGAGGCAGACGCCGACGCCGGCGGATACTTCACGCTGCCGACCGTGGTCACCGATCTGGCCCCGGACTCGGCGCTGGCCACCGAGGAGCAGTTCGGCCCGGTGCTGCCGATCTTCGGCTACGACAGCATCGAGGACGCCGTCACCGCGGCGAATGCAACCGAATTCGGCCTTACCGCATCGGTCTGGACCGGCGACGACGCACTCGCCGACCGGATCGCCGGGCAGCTCGTGGCAGGCACGGTCAGCGTCAACTGCCACGGCATGGCCGCCCAGGACCCGCGCCTGCCGTTCGGCGGCTGCCGGCAGTCCGGCCTTGGTCGCGAGCTCGGCGTCGACGGAATCCGGGCATTCACACAGCCACGGACGTTCGTCCGACACCCCGTCCCGCGCTAGCCGAGTCACCAATTCGCGCTCGGTTGCGCGGCCGACCTGCGAGTCGACACACTAGAGCGGCTTGGCAATTAGGTGTATGCGATGTAGACGCGCTCGATGTGGCCGTTCACGGGGAAGGGAGCCTTGTCGTAGTAGTCCAGCGACACCGGTGAGCCGAGGCACACGCCGATGTCGAGGCAGTCGTTGGCGGTGAACAGCAGCGGCGCGCTGACCGGCACCCGGCCCTTCGCGAGCACCTCTGAACCGACTCGCATGACGACGTCGAGCGGTCCGGCCGGTCGCTGCTCGAAGTACGTGGTTTCCACGGTGATGGTTGCGGGACCGGCCGGCAGCTTGGCGGTCGAGCGAATCTTGGTGCGGGAGATGATGAATAAGTTGTACTCGTAATACAGGAATCCGTTGTCGAGGTAGCAGGCGAGTCCGCCGGCCGCGCCGCCGAGGGCATACAGGACTCCGTTGGCATCTGCGGGCAGGTCGGCGTCGATCGTGACAACGTTGGCGCTATTTCCTAGTTTGGGCGCGCAGAACTCGGGAATGCGGGTGATCTCTCCTGGAAATTCCCACTCCCGATACCGCGGCGTGATACGCAATTCGGGGTGAAAGACCGGCACCCACAACCCAGCGCCGATCGGGAGCACCGAGTTCCGCGCGGCCTCGATGGCGAATAGTTCGCGCATCTGCGCCAGCTTCTCGGGCATGTCGGCGGCCAGGTCGTGGGCCTGCGACCAGTCCTCGTCGAGGTGGTAGAGCTCCCAACGGTCGTTGTCGGTTGTCCAGTCTTGGATGCCGGGTGGCAATCCCGGCATCCATGGGAGGCGCGGACCGAGCGCCGAGGCCATCCAGCCGTCGTGATAGCTCGCAGGCGGGCACACCACACGATCCCCTGGCCCGTCCCGGCCGATCTTTGCATTCATTGCATAGATAGCATTGACAGCGGCCGAAAACTGACGATAGTCATCAGGTATGGCGCTGCTGCCAGACCCCGATCCCCGGCAGCGACAGCACGTCGTGATTTCGGTCGACGACCACGTCATCGAGCCACCCGACATGTTCGCCGGCCGGCTTCCCAGTGCGTTGGCCGACCGCGCGCCGAAGGTCGTCGAGACCGACGACGGGCGCCAGGTGTGGCGGTATGAGGACCGGGAGTACCCGAACATCGGGCTCAATGCGGTGATCGGGCGGCCGCACGAGGAATGGAGCATGGAAGCCGCCCGGTTCGACGAGATGCGGCGCGGCTGCTGGGACATCGACGCCCGAATCCACGACATGGATCTTGCCGGCATCTGGGCGTCGTTGAACTTCCCGTCGCTGATCGCCGGGTTCGCGGGGACGGTGTTCTGGAAGAGCGATGAGCCCGAGCTGGGGCTGGCCGCGCTGCGGGCATGGAACGACTGGCACCTTGAGGCCTGGGCCGGCGGCTACCCGGAGCGGATCATCCCGCTGCAGCTGCCGTGGCTCGCCGACCCGCAGCTCGCGCCCGAGGAAATTCGTCGTAACGCCGCGCGCGGCTTCAAGGCGGTGAGCTTCCCCGAGTTGCCCGCCCAATGCGGAATCGGCAGCCTGCACTGCGGTGTGTGGGATCCGTTCTTCGCCGCGTGCGAGGAGACGGACACCGTCGTGTGCATGCACACCGGATCCGCGCAGTGGGCGCCGATTCCCGCTCCGGACACCCCATTTGAGACCATCACCACGTTGTTCCCGGCGAACGCGCTGGTGGCATGCGCGGACATGTTGTGGTCGGGCATCCCGGTCCGTTTCCCACGGCTGAACATCGCGCTGGCCGAGGGCGGCCTCGGCTGGGCGGCAATGCTCGCCGACCGAGCCGATTACGTCCTGGCCCACTCCGCTTGTGGGCGCGAGGGTGGGTCGTGGAAGGGTGACCTGCTGCCCAGCCAGGTGCTGCGGCGCAACTTCTGGTTCTGCTCGATCGACGACCCGTCGGCGTTCGGCGCGCTGGACGCCATCGGGGCCGAGCGCATCCTCGTCGAGAGCGACTACCCGCACGCCGACTCGACGTGGCCCGACACGCAACAGGTCGTGGCGCGCAACGTCGCCGGCCTGTCGGTCCAGGACGCGGCCCGGATCACCCACCGCAACGCCGCAGAACTGTTCCGCCACCCGCTTCCCGACGACGGGTGGCTGACCAACTCGGCCACAGTGCAGGAGGCTCCATGCTCGACCTCTTGATCCGCGATGCCGAGATCGTCGACGGCACCGGCGCCCCCTCCCGCCATGGCGACGTCGGCGTCAGTAACGGGCGAATCGTCGCGGTCGGTGACGTCGATGACTCGGCGGCGAAAACCGTTGACGCCCAGGGACAGACGCTGGCGCCGGGCTTCGTCGACCTGCACACCCATTACGACGCGCAGCTGTTTTGGGACCCGACCGCGAGCCCGTCGGTGCAGCATGGCGTCACCACCGTCTTCGGCGGCAACTGCGGCTTCACGCTGGCACCCGTGGCATCCGACCAACACGACTACCTCACCCGGATGCTGGCGCGGGTCGAAGGGATGCCGCTCGATGCGCTGCGGGCCGGCCTCGACTGGGGATGGGCATCGTTCGGCGACTGGCTCGACCGCCTCGACGGCCGCATCGCCGTCAATGCCGGGTTCCTGGTTGGTCATTCGGCACTCCGGCTGGCTGCAATGGGCAGCGATGCCGTCGGCGGAGAGGCCACGGATGCGCAGATAGAGAAGATGGTCGGGGTGCTGCACGAGGCGTTGGACGCCGGTGCGATCGGGCTGTCGACCTCGCAGTCGCCGACCCACAACGATGGTGCCGGCCAGCCGGTGCCGTCGCGGAGCGCGTCCCGGGAGGAACTGGTGGCGCTGGCGGCCGGCCTGCGCGAGCATCCGGGCACCACGCTGGAAGCGATCATCCCCGGCTGCTTATCGGGCTTCACCGACGACGACATCGGGCTGCTCACCGACATGTCCGTTGCGGCCGACCGGCCGCTGAACTGGAACGTGCTGGGTGTCTCGGCGGCGAACCCCGATGGGCACCAGCGGCAGTTGCGCGCCTTTCAGGTCGCCGCCGAACGGGGTGGCCGGGTGGTGGCGCTCACCTTGCCGCAAGCCATGAAGATCCGGCTCTCGTTCCTGTCCGGCTTCGTGCTCGACGGGTTGCCGGGCTGGCGGGACACGATGCACCTGCCGGTGCCGCAGCGGCTTGCCGCACTCGCCGACCCGCAGGTGCGTCGCCGCCTCGCCGAGGGCGCCTCTTCGAAGGAAGCGGGCATGCTGCGTGGGCTGGCGCGCTGGGACCGGCTGATCATCGTCGAGACCTTCGCCGCCGAGAACGCCGACGCGGCCGGTCGTGCCGTCGGCGAGATCGCCGCCGCCCGCGGCGGCGAGCCGTTCGACACGCTGCTGGACATCGTGATCGCCGACGAGCTGCGCACCGGGCTCAGCCCACCGCTGACCGGCGACGACGCGGCCGACTGGCGGATGCGCGCGCAGGTGTGGCGCCACCCGGGTGCCGTGATCGGCGGCTCTGACGCCGGCGCCCATCTCGACATGATGTGCGGCGCGATCTACACGACGTCGCTGCTCGGCCACGGTGTCCGCGAGCACCAGGTCGTCACGCTCGAGGAAGCTGTCCGACTGCTGACCGACGTGCCGGCCCGGCTCTACGGGTTGACCGACCGCGGCCGGATCGCGCCCGGCTGGCACGCCGACCTGGTGCTGTTCGACCCGGCGACCATCGACCACGGGCCCGAGTGCACGCGCTATGACCTGCCGGCGGGTGCGCCCCGGCTGGTCGCCGACGCCCGCGGGATCAGCTCGGTGCTGGTCAGTGGTGTCGAGGTATGTCGCGACGGCGTGGCCACCGGCGCCCTGCCTGGCACCGTGCTGCGATCGGGACGCGACACCGAAACCGTGCCGGCGGGCGGGCGCCACCGGTGAACCCGGCGATCGACGAATTCGACCCGGCCGAGTTGCAGGGCGGGCTGCTCATGCAGGTCGAAAACGTGCACGAGCGGCTGCGCGAGGCACAAACCCAGCACCGGGTGATGCGGGGAAATCCCTTCGTCGAGATCAGCGCCGGGCAGGTTGGCAACCTCGGGGTGACGGTGCTCGGATACGACGAATGCCAGACGGTGCTCACTCATCCGGACACCTTCTCGTCGTCGATTTACGACCAGATCATGGGCCCGGTGATGGGCCGCACCGTGCTCGAACTCGAGGGCGGCAAGCATCGGGCCAGCCGGGCCCTGGTGTCGCCATCGTTCCGCACGGCGCTGCTCGAGCGGTGGCGCGGTGAGCTGGTGGAGGTGGTGGTCCACGAGCTCATCGACCGGTTCGCGCCGCGTGGACGCGCCGAGCTGGCCCGCGAGTTCACCTTCGCATTCCCGGTCCAGGTCATCGCGCGGATCATGGGCCTGCCGCGGGAGGACTACGTGCGCTTCCAGCGGCTGTCGATCGAGTTGCTCAATGTGGTCTACGACTGGGATTGCGGGATCGCCGCATCCGCCTCGTTGAAGGCCTATTTCCAGGAGGTCCTCGCCGAGCGGCGGCGTAACCCGCAGGATGACCTGATCAGCACGCTGGCGGAGTCGGAGATAGACGGCGCGCACCTGACCGACGACGAGATCTTCGCATTTTTGCTGCTGATCCTGCCCGCGGGAGTCGAAACGACCTACCGCGCCTCCGGCAATCTGCTGGTCGCACTGCTCACCCAGCCGGCGCTGCTGGAGGCGCTGCGGGAGGATCGCAGCCTGCTCGGCGGCGCCTTCGAGGAGGCGTTGCGCTGGGAGCCGCCGATCACCACGGTGGTGCGGGTGGCGGTCCGCGACTGCGAGCTCGGCGGGGTCGCGATTCCGGCGGGAACGAACGTCAGCGTCAGTGTCGCAGCCGCCAACCGGGATCCGACGCGTTACCCGAACCCAGACCGCTTCGATCCCACCCGCAGGAACATTGCGCACCTCACGTTCGGCGGCGGCCCCCATCTGTGCCTGGGCATGCACCTGGCGCGGATGGAGGCGGCGGTGGCGATCGATGCGCTACTGGACCGGCTGCCGGATCTGCGGTTGGACCCGAGCGCTCCGACACCGCATGTCGTGGGGGTGGCGTTCCGCTCGCCGAGGGCGATACCGGTCGAATTCACTCCCTGCTAGAGATACGCCGTTTCGTTCACCAGCCGCACCGAAGATCCTCCGTCGGAATAGAACTCGGCGATGCTCAACGACGCCAGGTCGAGATGCAGCCGGTAGAGGATGCCCGGCCCGCCATCCAGCGCCAGCCGCAGCAGCATCTTGATCGGCGTCACATGCGAAACCACCAGCACCGTCGCGCCCGGGTGTGCGGCGATGACCCTTTCGCGCACCCGCAGCACCCGATCCAGCACCGCCTCAAAGCTCTCCCCGCCCGGCGGCGCGGTGCTCGTGTCACGCAGCCAGCGACTGTGCAGCTCCGGATCGCGTTCGGCGGCCTCGGCGAACGTCAACCCCTCCCAGGCGCCAAAATCGGTTTCGATCAAGTCGTCGTCGATCGCCACGTCCAGGCCGAGCGCCTTGGCGGCCGTCGCGGCGGTGTCATAGGCCCGCTGCAACGGCGAGGAGAACACCGCGGCAATCCCGCCGCGCCGGGCCAGATATCGCGCCGCACCGCCAGCCTGCCGGCGGCCTACTTCGTTGAGCGCCGGGTTGCCGCGCCCGGAATAGCGGCGCTGGGCCGACAACTCGGTCTGCCCGTGTCTCAGCAGTAACAGCCTGGTCGGCGTCCCGCGTGCGCCAGTCCAGCCGGGCGCGCTCAGGGCTTGTGCTGCAACGGGTTTCGCGGACGCGACGGCTGGCGGCGTGGATTCCTCCGCCGGATCGGCGACGCCAGCGGCGGCGTCCATGGCCTCGTTGGCCAACCGGTCGGCGTGCGAGTTGCGCTCCCGTGGAATCCACCCGTAGCTGATGCGATCGAACCTCGACGCCAGCTTGCGGGCCTCGGCGTGTAGTTCGATGAGGTCGGGGTGCTTGACCTTCCACCGCCCCGACATCTGTTCCACCACCAGTTTGGAATCCAGGAAGACCGCAGCCTCGTCGGCACCCAGTTTCAGGGCAGCATCCAAACCGGCTATCAGACCCCGGTATTCGGCAACATTGTTGGTCGCCACGCCGATGGCCTGCTTGCTTTCGGCCAGCTCGGTCGAGCGGTCCTCGTTGAACACCACCGCACCGTATCCCGCCGGCCCGGGATTGCCACGCGACCCACCGTCGGCTTGAATGACAACCTTCACTGATCAAACCCTTTGACCCGCAACAGAATCGCACCACACTCCGGACATCTCACCAACTCGTCGTCGGCGGCCGCCGAGATGCGGGACAGTTCGCCGCGGTCGATCTCGATCCGGCAGGCGCCACACCGATGTCCGAGCAACGGTCCGGCGCCCGGGCCTCCCCCGGCGCGCTGTCGTTCGTAAAGGGCGGACAGGGCGGGGTCCAGGCCCGCGGTCAGCGTGTCGCGTCGCGATGCATGAAGCTCGCGGGCCTGGTCGATTTCGGCGAGTGCGGCATCGAGAGCCTGCCGGGTGCTGCTCAATTCGGCCTGCAGCGCATCGATCGCAGCCAACTCGGCATCCAGCTGGGCCTGCAATTCCTCCCGGCGTTCCATCACATCCAGCAGGGAATTTTCCAGGCTGGTCCGACGGCGTATCAGGGTCTCCAGCTCGTGCTGTAGATCCGACAGTTGCTTGGCGTCCGTCGCACCCGACCTGAGCAACGATCGGTCACGTTCTTCGCGCTGCCGCACCGCGTCGATCTCCGACTCGAATCTCGAAACCTGGCCGTCCAAGTCTTCCAACATGATTCGAACCGCGCCCACCCGCTCATTGACCGCGCTGTGCTCGACCTGCTTCCGCTCGTAGTCCTGCTGCTGCGGAAGATGGGTGGCCCGGTGCGCGATCCGCGACATCTCGGCATCCAGCTTCGACAACTCGAGTAGCGAACGTTGCTGTGCTACTTCGGCTTTCATTGCTGATCTCTCTCGCTCTCATTGCCAAGTTGCCGCATATTCCACGGGTCGGTGCGGATTTTGCACACACGCACGGGCAGCGCGGCTTCGAAGCGGGACCGCAACAGGTCGGCGGCCTGATCGCACCAAGGGAATTCGCTTGCCCAATGCGCCACGTCGATCAGCGCCACGTCCGAGGCCCGCCGATGCTCGTCGGCCGGATGGTGCCGCAGATCGGCCGTGACGTAGGCCTGCACGCCCGCGCCCGCCGCGGTGGCCAGCAGCGAGTCCCCGGCGCCGCCACACACGGCGACCCGCGACACCGGGATGTCGGGATCCCCCGCCGCGCGCACACCCCAGGATGTCCGCGGCAACGCCGACTCGACGCGGGAGACGAAGGTGCGCAACGGTTCGGGTCGCGGCAGCGTGCCGATGCGGCCCAAACCGACGCCGCCGGGCGGGGAGACCAGGGCGAAGATATCGAACGCGGGCTCTTCGTAGGGATGGGCGGCGCGCAACGCCGCCAATACGGCGGCCCGGGCCCGCGCGGGGGCGACGACCTCGAATCGATCTTCGGCCACCCGCTCGACCGTGCCGACGCTGCCGATGGCCGGCGACGCCCCCTCATGCGGCAGGAACTGACCGATGCCGCTGACGCTCCAGCTGCAGTGCGAATAGTCGCCGATGTGGCCCGCGCCGGCCTCAAACACGGCCGCTTGCAACGCTTCTGCGTTCTCACGAGGCACGTAAACAACCCATTTGTCGAGATCGCCCGTGCTCGTCAGTGGTTCGAGCGCGGCCTCGACGGTCAGACCAAGAGCGTGGGCCAGCGCGTCGGACACCCCCGGTGATGCCGAGTCGGCATTCGTGTGTGCGGTGAAAAGTGAACGCCCGGAACGGATCAGCCGGTGCACGAGCGCGCCCTTGGGCGTGCTGGCCGCCACCGTATCGACCCCGCGCAACAGCAGCGGATGATGAGCCAGCAGCAGGCCGGCCTCGGGAACCTCGTCGACGACCGCGGGCGTCGCGTCGACCGCGACGGTCACCGAGCCCAGCGCATCGTCGGGGTCGCCGCACACGAGCCCGACCGAATCCCACGACTGGGCAAGCCGTGGCGGGTAGGCCTCATCCAGCACCTCGATGACGTCGGCCAGCCGCACGCTCACCGATGCCCTCCACTATTGGTCAACACGATCGCCTCCGACATGGCCTCGACCAGCAGCGGCCACTCCCCGCGCACCGCAGCCCGCAGATACCGCTCGTCCAGGCCGACGAACGTATCACACCGGCGAATCGCAATCCCTTTGTTCTGCAAGCTCTTTCGTATCGCGGCGGCCTCCGGCCGGCGGAACAGCACGAACGGGGCCGCACCGGCGACCACGTCGGCACCCACCGCTTGCAGGCCGGCCGCCATTTCGGTGCGCAACGCCGCCAACCGCACCGCACCGGCCGCCGCGTCGGCGATGGCCTGCGGGTCACAACAGGCCGCGATGGCCGCCAGTTGCAGTGTGCCCAATGGCCAGTGCGCCCGCCGCGCGGTCAATTGCGCCAACACCTCTGGCGCGCCAAGGGCGTAGCCCACGCGCAGTCCGGCCAGCGCCCACGTCTTGGTCAGACTGCGCAACACCAGCACATCGGGCAGTGAGTCGCCGGCCAGCGACTCCGGCTCGCCGGGAACCGAATCGGCGAACGCCTCGTCGACCACCAGAATCCGCCCGGGCCGGCGCAACGCGAGGAGCTGCTCGCGGGTGTGCAACACCGAGGTGGGGTTGGTCGGGTTGCCGACCACCACGAGGTCTGCGTCGTCGGGCACGGCGGCAGCGGTCAAGGCACCGTCGAGACCGAAGGGCGGGTCGAGCACCACATGGTGCACCGGCACCCCGGCCGCGCCCAACGTCACGGCAGGCTCGGTAAACGAGGGCGCAATGATGGCCGCCCGGGTGGGACGCAGGTTGGGTAACAACGCGAACCCCTCGGCGGCCCCGGCCAGCGGCACCACCTCATCACGGCCCCGGCCATGTCGCTGGGCGATCGCGTCCTGCGCGCGGTGGACATCGTCGGCGCTCGGATAGCGGCCCAGATCCGGCAGCCGCGCGGCCAGCCGGCGCACCAACCACTCCGGCGGCTCGGCGTGGCGGACGTTGACGGCGAAATCCAGCATCCCGGGCGCGATGGCCTGATCACCGTGATAGCGCGCCGCTGGCACGCTCGGGTCCAGACTCGCCATCCGTGAAACACTAGTGTGCCGCCGCACGGCCGATCACTCGAACGCGATACATCGGGGGCAGCGCCGGACCCTGGAGAACCCGTCATTGCGCAGTCCAACCACGCCGTCAGCGACAATGAGGTCATGGCAGACGCGATTGCGCCGTCACCGGACCCGGCGGCCCAGCTGGTGATCTTCGATCTCGACGGCACCCTCACCGATTCCGCGGAGGGGATCGTCGCCTGCTTCCTGCACGCGCTTAGCCACGTCGGTGCCGACGTGCCCGACGGCGACCTGACAGCCATGATCGTCGGCCCACCCATGGACGAAACGTTCCACGCCATGGGCCTTGGCGAGGATGCCGACGTGGCGTTCACAGCGTTCCGGGCCGAGTACGGCTCCCGGGGCTGGGCGATGAACAGCCTGTTCGACGGGATCGAGCCGCTGTTGTCCGATCTGCGCGCCGCCGGTGTTCGACTGGCCGTAGCGACCTCGAAGTTGGAGCCCACAGCGAGGCGCGTCCTCGCCCACTTCGACCTCGAGCAACATTTTGAGGTCGTCGCCGGCGCGTGCCCAGATGGCTCGCGCAAATCCAAGTCCGAGGTACTGGCCCACGCGCTGGCACAGCTGCAGCCGCTGCCCGAGCGGGTGCTCATGGTCGGTGACCGCCGCCACGACGTGGAGGGCGCGGCCGAACATGGTATCGACACCTTGGTGGTCGGCTGGGGCTACGGGCAGGCCGACTTTGCCGACACGTCACCCACTGTGGGCGTGACGCACGCCACGACGATTGACGAGTTGCGGAGGGCGCTGGGTGTCTGAGCCGAGGCCGCTGCATGTCACGTTCGTCTGTACCGGCAACATCTGCCGCTCGCCGATGGCCGAGAAGATGTTCGCCGACCAGCTGCGACGACGCGGTCTCGGTGACGCGGTGCGAGTGACCAGTGCGGGCACCGGCGACTGGCATGTCGGCGCCGCCGCCGACGCGCGGGCGGCCCGGGTGCTGCGCGGCCACGGCTACCCCACCGACCACCGCGCCGCGCAGGTCGACACCGATCACTTGGCGGCCGATCTGGTGGTGGCCTTGGGCCGTAACCACCTTCGGATGCTGCGACAGTTGGGCGTCGACGACGACCGGATACGGATGCTGCGCTCATTCGACCCGCGGTCGGGTGCCTATGCCCTCGACGTCGACGACCCTTACTACGGCGGCCACGAAGACTTCGAGGAAGTTTTCACCGTCATCGAGGCCGCCCTGCCCGGCCTGCATGACTGGGTCGACGAACGACTCACGCGGAACGGGCGGGGCTGATGCCGAGATTCCTGCCACGCCTGTTGTTCCTTTTGCGACCGGGCTGGATAGCGCTGGCGCTGGTGGTCATCGCCTTCACCTACCTGTGCTTCATGGTGCTCGCGCCGTGGCAGCTGGGAAAGAACACCAGGACGTCGCGGGAGAACCACCAGATAGACCAGTCGCTCAACACCCCGCCCGTTCCGCTGAAAACATTTCTGCCACAGCAGGATTCGTCCGCCCCGAGCGCACAGTGGCGCAGGGTGGCGGCGACCGGGCATTATCTGCCCGACGTTCAGGTGCTGGCCCGATTGCGGGTGGTCGACGCAGACCAGGCGTTCGAGGTGCTGGCACCGTTCGCGGTCGACGACGGACCGACCGTCCTGGTCGACCGCGGCTATGTGCGGCCCGAGGAGGGATCCCATGTCCCCCCGATCCCCCGCCCGCCGACCGAGACCGTGACCATCACGGCGCGGCTGCGCGACGCCGAGCCCACTGTGCAGGACAAGGAGTCGTTCGTCAGAGACGGTGTCCAGCAGGTGTATTCGATCAACCCGCAGCAGGTCGCGACGTTGACGAAAGTCCCGCTGGCCGGTTCCTATCTGCAATTGGTCGACAACCAACCCGGCGGACTCGGCGTGATCGGCGTACCCCACCTGGACGCGGGGCCGTTTCTGTCCTACGGCATCCAGTGGATTTTGTTCGGCATCCTCGCGCCGATCGGATTGAGCTACTTCGTTTACTCCGAAATCCGTGCGCACCGCCAGGAAAAGCAGCGGCAGGCGCCACCCGCCGGCGCCGAAGCGCCGGCGACTCCGCCGACCGTCGAGGCGAAACTCGCCGACCGTTACGGCCGCCGGCGGTAGAGGATCAGCCCGACCGACAGCGCGGCCCCCGCTTGCACCGCCGCCGACAGCGCCACCGCGCGGCGCAGGTCGGCCACCGTGGGTTGGCTGCCGTCGCCGAGGGTGGGCCGGATCTGCAGCTCATGGTGGTACTGGGTGGGCCCGCCGAGCCGCACGCCCAGCGCCCCGGCGAAGGCCGCCTCGACGACGCCGGCGTTGGGGCTGGGATGACGGGCGGCGTCCCGACGCCAGGCGCGCACCGCGCCCGACGGTGATCCACTCACGAACGGCGCGCAGATCACCACCAGCGCCGCGGTCGCCCGCGCGCCGACGTAGTTCGCCGCGTCATCCAATCTCGCTGCGGCCCAGCCGAATCGGACGTAACGGGGCGAGCGGTGGCCGATCATCGAGTCCAGGGTGTTGACGGCGCGATAGGCCAATACCCCGGGTATGCCACCCGCCGCCGCCCACAGCAGCGGCGCCACCTGCGCGTCGGAGGTGTTCTCCGCGACCGATTCCAGCGCCGCACGCGTCAGGCCGGCACGGTCCAGTGTGGCCGGATCGCGTCCGCACAGCGAGGGCAGCAGGCGTCGCGCAGCATCGATGTCGCCCGAGTTATCGGGAAAGTCCAGCAGCTGCGCCATCTGCAGGCCGGTGCGCGCCAACGACGTTCCGCCCAGCGATGCCCAGGTGGCCGTCGCGGTGGCCGCGACCGACCAAGGCCGGCCGCGACGGCCGGTGCCTCGCTGCAGGGCCACGCCCAGCAAGCCCACCGCGCCGACCAACAGGCCCACGTGCACCGCGCCGGCCACCCTGTTGTCGCGGTAGCTGACCCGCTCCAACGTGGCCGCCAGTTGGCCGAACAGCGCAACCGGATGACCCCGTTTCGGGTCGCCCAGCGCGACGTCGGCCAGGTATCCGGCCAGCACGCCGACGGTGCGGGTCTGTGGCGCAAACACCCCGGCAGCGTCTCATACGCACCCGGCCAGCGCCCACCACCGTGTTCATCTCGGTCCGGCGGCGTGTCATTCGTGGTCTACTCGCAGCTATGCAGCCTTTCGGCGGATATCCGCGATGAAGCGGCCCGTGACCCGGGTCGCCGACCTGCTGAACCCGGCGGCCGTGTTGTTGCCGGCGGCGAACGTCATCATGCAGCTGTCGTTGCCGGGCGTCGGTTATGGCGTGCTGGAAAGCCCGGTGGACAGCGGCAACGTCTACAAGCATCCGTTCAAGCGGGCCCGCACCACCGGCACCTACCTGGCGGTCGCGACCATCGGGACCGAATCCGACCGGGCGCTGATCCGCGGCGCCGTGGACCTCGCACATCGACAGGTTCGGTCGACGGCGTCAAGCCCGGTGTCCTACAACGCCTTTGACCCCAAGTTGCAGCTGTGGGTGGCATCTTGTCTGTACCGTTACTTCGTCGATCAGCACGAATTCCTGCACGGCCCGCTGGATGACGCCGCCGCCGACGCCGTCTATCGCGACGCCAAGCAGTTGGGTACCACGCTGCAGGTGCCCGATCGCATGTGGCCGCCCGACCGCGACGCGTTCGACGAGTACTGGAAGCGCTCGCTCGACGAGCTGCACATCGACCCACCGGTCCGAGAACATCTGCGCGGGGTGGCCTCGATGGCGTTTCTACCGTGGCCGTTGCGAACCCTGGCGGGCCCGTTCAATCTGTTCGCGACGACGGGGTTTTTGGCCCCGGAGTTCCGCGCGATGATGCTGCTGGACTGGTCGAAGCGCCAGCAGCGCCGCTTCGAATGGCTGCTGTGGACCCTGCGGCTGGCCGACCGGCTGATCCCGCATCGGGCCTGGATCTTTGGCTACCGGCTCTACTTGTGGGACATGCGGTTTCGGTCCCGACGCGGCTGGCGGATCGTCTAGGGCTACATTCGGCTCATGGCTTTCCCAACGCTCAACCACGTCGCGGTCACGGTTCGCGACATCGAAGTCAGCGGCCCCTGGTATCGCGACCTGATCGGCGCCGACCCCGTGCTCGACGAGCACACCGACGCGGGATTCCGGCATCTCGTGTGGTTCCTGGATGGCGGCACGGTGTTCGGCATCCATCAGCATGATCACGCCGCCCCGGAAGAAAAGTTCAGCGAGTTCCGCGTCGGCCTCGATCACGTCGGCTTCGGCTGTGCCAATCGCGCCGAGCTGGAAAACTGGCTTGCTCGGCTCAATGAATTGGGCATCGATCACGGCGGCGTCGTGGACGCGCCCTACGGCGCGGGACTCAGCTTTCGTGATCCCGACGGCATTGCCTTGGAGTTCTTCGCACCGCCAGGGTGACCACTCACCGAACCGTTGCGAAAAACGCGCGGACGTCCTCGACGAACAGCTCCGGTTGCTCAAACGCGGCGAAGTGGCCGCCACGCGGCATGGTCGTCCAGTGCGTGACGTTGTAGACCGGCTCGCACCACGACCGCGGGGCGCCCAGCACCTCCCCCGGGAAAGCCGCAATGCCAGTAGGCAATTCGACACGGTCCAGCTGCCCCCAGACCCCGAAACTCTGCCAGTACAACCGGGCCGAGGAAGCGGCGGTGCCGGTCACCCAGTAGACCATCACGTTGTCGAGGAGTTCGTCTCGGCTGACCACGTTCTCGGGGTGTCCATTGCAATCCGCCCAGGCCCAAAACTTCTCGACGATCCACGCCAGTTGTCCCACCGGCGAATCGACCAGCCCGTAGCCCAACGTTTGGGGCCGGGTGGACTGTTGCTTGGAATACCCGGTGCCCGATTTCCGGTGCTCGGCCAGCGCGGCCAGCGCCCGTTTCTCCTCATCGGTCGGATTGGCCAGCGCTTCGGGCGTGGGTCGGCCGATGGGCATGTTGAGATGGATGGCCGCGCAGTGGTTGCCGGCGGGGCCGCCGTTTCTTCCGATCTGGGTGGTGACGGCGGCGCCCCAGTCGCCGCCCTGGGCGCCGTAGCGGTCGTAGCCGAGACGCTGCATGAGCGTCTCCCACGCCTCGGCGATCCTTTCCACGCCCCACCCGGTGTGGGTGGGCTTTCCGGAGAAGCCGTACCCCGGAAGTGACGGGCAGACAACGTGGAACGCGTCTTCGGCGCGTCCGGACGTCGGATTGGTCAGCGGCTCGATCACCTTGTGAAATTCCACAATTGAGCCCGGCCAGCCGTGCGTGATCAGCAGCGGGAAGGCGTCCTCGTGCCGGGACCGTTGGTGGATGAAATGAATGTCCAATCCATCGATTTCGGTAATGAATTGGTCGAAGCGGTTGAGCGCGGCCTCGCGGGACCGCCAGTCGTAGTCGTTGGCCCAGTAATCGGTGAGCTCGCGGGTGTAACCCAGCGGGATGCCCTGGCTCCAGTCGTCCACGCATTCGGCTTCCGGCCAACGGGTGCGCGCCAGACGCGATCGCAGATCCTCAAGAACGTCGTCGGAAACGTCGATGCGAAACGGCTTCATGAATCACCATTGTGCATCGCGGCCGAGGCCGCGGGTTCGCTCGGCCTCGCTCACCCGGCGATCCGCTTCGGCGATCAACGTCCGAACCTCGTCCATCAGTCCACGGATATCGGCACGCAGCGCATCCACCGCAGCGTAGAGATCGGCTTTGGTTGCCGGCTGCTGGTCAGGCGACAGCGGCCCCACGCGCGGCGCCGCATGTCCCGCGCTGGCACTCCGAAAATCCGGCGGCTCATCCACGTCCCCGAGATTGCCATATCCACCCCGATGACGTCGGTTTACGCCGAAAGGCGCCGCTCTATATAGCGGCCTCGTGGCGATCGACATCCAAGGCCTGAGCGGCGCAGCGCGGTAGCCGACAGCTCCTGCCTCGGTCGGCTTATTGAAAATCGTTTTCATTAGTGTAGTCTCGGGTGGCGCTTGTCCACAGCGCGATTCTCATCAAGCCGCAAACCGAAGGAGGCTCCGGGATGCCCGCCCACTGCGAGGTCACCGGCCGCAAACCCGATGACGTGGTCATCCGCCGCCATGTCGACTTCCGCGAGGAAGGCTGAGCCCGATGGCCAAGAAGTCGAAAATCGTTAAGAACGAACAGCGCCGCGCGATCGTGGCCCGCTACGCCGACCGCCGCGCCGAGCTGAAAGCGATCATCCGCTCGCGGTCGACCACCCAGGATCAGCGCCTGGCCGCCCAGGCGGAGTTGGCGCGTCAGCCGCGTGACGCCAGCGCGTCGCGGGTACGGAACCGCGACTCCGTGGACGGTCGCCCCCGCGGGCATCTGCGCAAGTTCGGGCTGTCGCGGGTACGGGTGCGGGAACTGGCCCACCAGGGTCACCTTCCCGGCATCCGAAAGGCGAGCTGGTAGATGGCCGGCAAGGCCGCGCGCACCCGGCGGGCCACCAAGCCCGACGTCAAACGCGCCAAGAAAAACCTGTTCGACAGCCTGGGCCTGACCGCGGTCGACTACAAAGACACCGCGACACTGCGGGTCTTCATTTCCGATCGCGGCAAGATCCGGTCGCGGCAAGTCACCGGCCTAACCGTTCAACAGCAACGGCAGGTCGCCCTGGCGATCAAAAACGCCCGCGAAATGGCGCTGCTGGCCTACCCGGGTCAAGACCGCACGCGCTGAATCGCCCTGTCACGCGGCCGCGTGCGCCCGTTCGCCGAGGACAGTTCGCCAATGGCTGAGCGCTACTGGATCGGCCGCTGCGTCATCGCCTCCACCGGCAAGCGTGGTCAGGGCGTAGGAGACACCCCGCAGGCCGACGCCGGTTTCGTGGACGGCGGCTGCGATGTCGGCGAAGGCCTGTTGCTCAGAGCAGTGACGCAGTCCGATCAGCACTCCGATGGCGAGGTCGATGTGCCTGCGCGTCGAGTGGTCGTCGGTTCGGTGGCAGGGGTACATGCGGTTTCTCCTCGGGTAGTTCTTGCGGTGACCGGCACTCAGCGATGGGAGTGTGCAACCACCCAGGCCGGCAGCGGGTCGGGGTAAGTCGCCCACTCTGATTGCCCTGCAGCCATTTCGATGTCGGTGAGCAGTGCCGATTCCAACAGGTCGTTCATCCCGCGCCGGTCGAGGCGCACGCCGATCATCACGATTTCCTGGCCAGGTGCAAGTTCGGTCGTCGACCAGTACTGCGCGGGTTCGATCACTAGGTTGGGCCCCGCTTGCGACCAAATCGCCACGATGGTCGGACGGCTGGCGATCCAGCAGAATCCCTTGCTGCGCAACAGTCCTCGGAGTTGATCAAGTACTAGTTGCAGGCGCTCGGGATGAAACGGGCGGTCCGCGCGAAACGTCATACTGCTGATGCCGTACTCCTCGGTTTCGGGGGTGTGCCCGTTGGCGATCTCTTCGTCCCAGCCGGGCGCCTCCGCGGCAAGCTCCGGATCGAACAGCCCGGTCGCCAAAACGCTGTCAAGGTCCACGACGCCACGGGTGGTCCGCACGATCTTTGCCGAAGGATTGAGCCGGCGCAGCACGGTCTCCACCGCCGCGCACGTCTTCGGACTGACCAAGTCAATCTTGTTGAGCAACAACACATCAGCGAACTCGACCTGATCAACCAGCAGGTCGGAGATGCTGCGCGCATCGTCGTCGGTGGCCGCCAAGTTGCGATTTACCAGAGCTTCGCCCCGCGCGAGCTCTGGAAGAAAAGTGCAAGCGTCGACCACCGTCACCAGCGTGTCGAGTTTGGCGACCCGGCTCAGGCTGAAACCGTTATCGAACTCCCAACTGAACGTCGCCGCGACGGGCATCGGCTCGGAGATGCCCGTTGACTCGATCACGATCAGATCGAACCGGTTCTGGCGCGCCAACTCCGCCACCGCTGTGACCAGATCCTCGCGCAGCGTGCAGCAGATGCACCCATTGGTCAGTTCGACCAGCTTCTCCTGGGTGCGATCGAGATGCCCCTGCCCGGCGACCAGGGCGGCGTCGATGTTCACCTCGCTCATGTCGTTGACGATCACCGCTACTTTGCGCCCGTCCCGATTGGCCAGAATGTGGTTGAGCAGTGTGGTCTTGCCGGCCCCAAGGAAACCGGACAACACGGTGACGGGGACGAGGCTAGGGGTAGGTGTCTGCATAGCTTAATGATAATCATTTTCATTAAGCTATGCCGACACGCGGGCCGGAGCGCCCAGGGTTAGGGCAGCAGGGGTCCGGCCAAACGAAAGCGTCGTACACTCATGCCACCGCAGGTCACGTTCAGCGAACTGCCACCAGGTGCCAGGTAAAGAGGCCCGCTCATGAAGCCAAAGCCACGCCGCGTCTGCGAAGACGCATTGGCGCACAACGAATTCGATATTTCGCGGTGTGGTCGCAGTGGTCCACATCCGCACGAGCGCACCGATGGCTAGCGGCAGCGAGGCCAAGACGGCGGCCTTCCTGAAGTTGCCCGGCGGCGGGAAACCCGCCGAGCCGCTGGCCTACCTCGTTATGGGCGACGGCGGCGCCGAACACCGCGTGCCGATTTTTGATCAGCTGTTTATCGGTCGTGAATGCGCGGGAATCGCCGAGTCACGCCGGCTGGTGATCGACGATCCCGAGATGTCGCGTACCCACCTCGAAATCCGGCTGGACGGCGCGGCCGATCAAGCTTTCGTAATCGATACCAGCAGCAACGGCACGTTGCTCAACTGTGTGCGGCTAGAACGCGCGGTATTGCTGCCGATCAGGCCTGGCGATGAGATCCGCATCGGCGATGTGGCGCTCACCTTTCGCTCGCAGCGGTTCACCACCGTGGCCGGAATCCCCCCGCTGCGCACGCAGGCCCGGATCAACACGACCGCCATGGTGATGGTGGTCGGCGACATCGTCAACTACTCGACGATCTCCCAGGTGACCGACGAGGCAGTCATGGCGCGCAGCCTGCACACGCTATGGCAGCGGCTAGGCGGTGTCCTGAGCGCCCATCACGGCACGCTCAGTTACTACGCCGGCGATGCGCTGTTTGCGGTTTGGGAGCTGGAAAGGCTCCCGGCTGCCGCCGAACTGGCGATCGACTTCGCGCTCGCTGCGAATCGGCTTGTCGAGCAGTTCGGGGCCGAGCTGCCATTGCGTAGCCCAGACGGTTCGCCGATCCGCATGGGTTGGGGTGTGGTCAACGGCAATGTCGCGCGGGCCGCCATGACCAGATCGGCGGACGCGGTGATCGGCGATGCGCCCAACGTGGCGTTTCGGTTGGCTGGGATCGCCGGCCGCCATGGGCGAGCGGCGGTAATGGTGACCAACACTGTGCGGCGCGCCGTTGCGGACCAGTTCACTTGGGGCGAAAGCGAGCTCGTCGAGATCAAAGGCCGAAGCGGCACGAAGACCGTATATCCGGTCATCGCACGCGAGACATTCGATACGACCGCACCCAGAGACGTTGCCGAAGGGGCCATCGGCGACCTGGGAGGCAACCAGGATCCAACCGGCTGAGGCCACCACTGTCGCATCTGTAAATCAACGGTCTGGGCTCATCGGTTTGATCGTTGGATTTCGAAGGTGAGAACTCGTGGGCCCCGGCGTCCCGAAGCGGGACCGCTGCCTTCGCAGAGCAGTGGGTAATCCCGTTGGCCCATTCCCGGCCCATCGGGGGCAGCGGGAGTCAGAGCTGGAGCCGAAAACCCGCCTGTAACTGGCGATTTGAATGGTGGGCGCGGACGGTATCGAACCGCCGACCGCTGGTGTGTAAAACCTTTTCAGCTACCTGGTCAACGGGCTGAAAACGGCCCTAGCTGCTAAAAAACATGACTGTGATTGACCACAGTTACCTGTGTTTGTCGTCGATGTGTGGCCAAAATGTGGCCACGCCCGGTGCGTTTCCTCGTCGTCGAGCTGCTTCGAGCTGCTCGGCCTCACCAGCACCATGCACGCCGGCATGCTCGAAAGCCTTGGCCGCGGTACTGGCCGATGCCCACGTCTTCGACCTGTCGCCGGCAGACGCCCACCGGGCCGCCGAGACCGTCGCGTTCGAGCCCATCCGCGCCGGCTGGGTACTGGCCGACGCTGCAGACGCTGTCACTGACCGCGCGATCGCCGCGCAACTCGACCGGGACACGCGACTGCGACGAAGGATGGCGGTCGGGCTGGCGCTGCACCGGGCCGCGCGGGTGCTGGAAGCAGGCGGGTAGTCCCGCTATCTACTCGCTTAGGGGCGGGGCGGGCGCTTGCGGCGACGGCCCTTGCTGCGCAGGTCCGGGCTGCACAAGTCCTGGCACCACAAGGAACGACTCGACAGCCGTTGCGTCCGGGAAACCGTCGACAGCCACTCGCCACTCATACCTACCGCGAGGGACGGGCACCTCGGCAGGAATGCCGATGGCTAAAGCAAGACGCGCTTCGGTGCCGTGAATTGCGCCCGGTGGCCGACCCGCTTCCACTTTCGCCTCAATGTGAACCGGCTGAACACCGAGCGGCCCCGAAACCGCCACCCCCGCACCGTCTGCCGTCAGAAGATCCGCCGTCAACTTGTGAGGTTGGTTGGTCTCATCCCAACCGATATCGAGTAAATCACTACTGCGTGCGGCGGCACCGGAGTTGGGCAGGTCTTCCACCCCAAACCCACCGCGGTGATCTTCCCCTGCTGGTCGGCTTTCGCATAATCCGCCAGGAGCACAGTGATTTTCACGCCGACATTGGTTGCGCCGCAGCAGTTAGTGGCCGCGCTGGTCCTGCCTGCGGTGCCGACACGTACGCGCCTTCACCCTTCTCTAAAGACGTTTCAGGTGGCGGCACGTACGCGCCTTCACCCTTCTCTGAAGACGTCTTAATTCCGAATTTGATAGTGAGCGTGGGAAACTCAACAGTTACCGCGTGACCTGATAACGATGGGACCGATACATTCAAGCCAGCAGCCACATTGCATAGGACCGGCGTGTTGTCCTCCCACTCCATGCGCAGAAACGCGAACCGGCCATCCTTGGACAGTGATCGACCACGCCGACAAACTCCATGTCCTCGGCAGGGTCGAAGGCCACAACCTCGTCGCCCTCGTCCAGGAGCGCTTGCCCGCGCCAGATTTGCCCTGATCAAGCCGCCTTGTACCGTCGCGCTGAATCGACTTTTACCCGCTTCACTTCGACCTCTTCCTCTTGCCGCCGGTTCGGTTGGCTACCGGTTCATCAAAGCAGTCGATGAACGCTTGTAGCGTGGATTCTTGCACCGGCTCCGCCAACGCGACGTGGTGATGGGTAAATCGCTGCCCATTCGATATGTCCAGTATCGGCTCGAAACCTTGCGCCCGCAACCGAGCAACCGTCGTGACCTGCACTTTTGTGTGAACAACTTCGCTCTCAGCGCACAGCGCCGAAAGGGTCATCCCTTCTGTTTCTGTGCGCTTGACATCACAGAAGACCGAGATCACCGCGCCGTCGCCGTCCTCGATCGCCTCTTCGACCTTTGTCTTCAACGTTTCAACGTCTCGCACCTTTCCAGCCCTGACCACCAGGGCATCGGGGTGCAGTGTCATGAGTGGAATGTACTGAGTCAGGCCGGCCGTGCCGAGCGATCGGGGAACGCCGCCTGGCCCGTTCTGACGCGCCCTAGACCCTACAGCCCCAACGCGGGGCCGTCAGCGGCCAGCAGCCCTGCCGTGGGCAACCGGCCGCCGCTGGGGCACTGCGATGTGGTCAAACGACCCGTTGCCAAGCCTGCCGCCGTAGAACGACGCCGGCTCCGCAACATCATTCGGCCGACAACGCCTCGGCCCGTGGGTACACCGTCGACAGGAAAGATTTCACTTGGTCACAGCGTTACACCTGGTGTGAGGCGTCTCACGGGAAGGAAGGCAGGGGTGCTCTACTACAGCGACGGTGGCCCAGGACCGGCGCGCAAGCTGCTGCGGGTTGATGCGCCGGAGGATTGCAACATGGCCCAGTGGCGAGCGGCACCGGCTGACGCGTGGGGGCCGAAGCGCGGCTGGCTGCCGTACTCTGACGCACAGAGCGACATCCTATGGTTGGGTGAGTTCTTCATGATCGACGCGTCCCAGGTTGAGAAGGTGCAGGGAGAGATCCAGGCGCGGTACGAAGAGTTCCACGGCGCGAAATAACCGAAGCCGCACCAGTTTTCGAGGCCGTGTTCGGCAGCCGCAAGCCGCAGCAGTTCATCAAGGCCACGATGGCTTGGACTGGAAAAGCCCACCGGCACGCAGCCTAACCCGGACCCCTGAAACCGTTAGACGCCGAACTCGCCGGCCAGCGCGAACGCCTCACGGAAATAGGCGTGATCACAATTCGGGTAATGCCTAGCCTTCTCGTAAAGCCGGCGAAGCCTACCGAACCACGCGCCGGCGTCGACCCGGTCGTCAGCAATGATCGTCATATGCCGCGGGGCGGGATCGCGACCCAGCTGGTCCAACGGCGCAGGCAGGCCCTTCGGCAGGTCGTACCACCAGGCTTCGACCGGCGTCCCCGCCGCGAAACGCTCGATGGCCAGGTCGGCGGCCTCGGCGCGGCGCGCCGCTTCCCACTCGGCCATCGCGGTGTCGTCACCGCTGGCGTCCGACCGCCCGCCGTGGGCATCGGAAACCTCACGCAAACACACTGCGTGCAACACCGCCCGGTCGAGGCCGGCCACATACGGCCTGCGGTCCCCGGTTTCCTCGGCGGTGGTGGTGCCGGCGGCGGTGCCCCGCTTGTTCGCCATCAGATGCCGCCCTGCCCGTGACGCGCCTTAGCCATCTGGTGCTGCCTCCAGCGAGTGTTCGCGGCCTTAACCTTGACGGGATTCTTCGTCGACTCCTCCAACTGGATCAGCGACAGCAGCCGGGCCAGCGCCGCCCGACTCTGGCGTATCTCCGCCGCGGCCGGATGCATCCTGGGTGGGCCTTCGGGTGCGGCCGGCTTGAACGTCAAGCCCTCCGCGGCGATGCGTTCACGTAGCTCGGCGATGTCATCGGCCACCTGGCGGATCTGCGCCAGCAAGCCCTCTTCCCGAGAGTCCGGCTCCAAATCCTTGGCGGCCATCTCGGCGCGGATCTTGGGAACTAAGTCCTCACCCGGGCTGGAACCGCCATTGACATGCAACTTCGTTACAGAACCACGCGGCCGGCCACGCCCAGACGAATTAGTCGTGACTAAACCGCCGCGCTGCTCCAGCTCCTCAAGGTCCCGGCTGACCGTCTTCTGGGACACCCCGACACCGCGGCGATGCGCTGCTGAGTGACCGAGCCGTCCTCGGCGAGCATCCGCTCGATCGCCTGTCTTCGCTGCTCACGGTCACACCACCATGATCGCACACGTTTTCGATCCGGCCGTGGCAACGACGCACCGCGGCGGTGATGACATCGCGTCGACGGCGGATTTGCTAGGCAGCGGCGGTGCGAGCCCCACCAGCGGCGATGCGTCCGCATTGCAGCCACGCGGATGAGCGGTTTCGGCCATGTGCCGCGAGCCCACCCCGGAGGGGGTGGACCCCACCCCCAGTGCCGGTGCGATGGTCGCATGGTGCGCTGATGGGGTGGGGCGAGATGCGATGGTGCGCAAGTTGCCCGCGGTTGGACGGCTCGAATCGGCTCCAGGCTGTTCGTCGGTGATCGCCTGGCTTTGGTTGTGCTTGGGCAGGCTGGATCTGCGTGCTCGGGGGTCGTAGATGCGCGTGCGGCCGGCGTTAATCTACGCGTTTGCGCTGATGTTTTCGCCGCACGTGGTGGCCGCATGCTGGTTAGCATGAGCGAGATTGATCCGCGTGCGGACACACCGCTGGTGAACTGGAGCGAGTTGGGCGTGAGCGGGCTTCTACCCACGGGCACGGTGACGCTGCTGTTGGCTGACGTCGAGGGTTCGACGCGGCTGTGGGAGACCCAGCCTCAGCAGATGACGGCCGCGTTCACGCGCCTGGATCAGCGCTGACGGATCTGCTCGCCGCCTACGGCGGGGTGCGCCCGGTCGAGCAGGGCGAGGGCGACAGCTTCGTGCTGGCGTTCGCGCGGGCCAGTGACGCGGTGGCGTGTGCGCTGGAGCTGCAGCGCGCGCCGCTGGCCCCGATCAGCTTGCGGATCGGTGTGCACACCGGCGAGGTGCAGCTGCGCGACGAAGGTAATTACATCGGTGCCACCATCAACCGCGCCGCGCGGCATCCGGGATCTGGCCCACGGTGGCCAGACCGTGCTCTCCGGCACGACTGAGGATCTGGTCGCCGATTGCTTCCGGCTGACGCCTGGCTGACCGACCTCGGCCGTCACGAGCTGCGCGGTGTGCCCCGCCCCGAGCGGGTGGTGCAGCTATGCCATCCCGACCTGGTCAACGAGTTCCCGCCGCTACGGGTCTCCACTTCCGTTGTCTCCCAGCGCCTTCCGGTGCAGTTGACCAGCTTTGTCGGCCGAGACGCAGAGCTGACCCAGCTGTCGCGAGCTGCTGGCGCGGAACCGGTGGTGACGTTGACCGGTGCGGGCGGGGTGGGCAAAACCCGGCTGGCGGTGCAGATCGCCGGCCAGATGGCGCTGAGTTCTGCGACGGGGCGTGGTATGTGGACCTGGCGCCGATCACCGATCCCAATGTGGTGCCGGTCGCGGTGGCCCGGGCGCTGGGCCTGCCCGACCAACCCGGCCGCTCAACGATGGACACGCTGCTGCGGTTTGCTCGGCGACCGTCAGATGCTGGTGGTGCTGGACAACTGTGAGCATCTGCTCGACGCGTGCGCCGAGCTGGTTGTAGCGCTGTTGGGTGGGGCGCCGGGGCTGACCGTGCTCGCCACGAGTCGTGAGCCGATCGGGGTGGGTGGCGAGGCGATGTGGCGGGTGCCGTCGCTGTCGGTGGCGGATGAAGCGATCGAGTTGTTCGCCGACCGCGCGCGCTGACCCGGGCCGGTTTCACCGTCACCGACGACAACGCCGCCGCGGTGGCCGAGATCTGCCGGCGCCTCGACGGGATACCCCTGGCGATCGAGCTGGCCGCCGCGCGGGCGCGGGCCTTGTCGCGTGGCCGAGATCCTCGACAGCCTCCATGACCGGTTCCGGCTGCTGACCGAGGGTTCCCGCGCCGCGGTGCGCCGGCAGCAGACCCTGCGCGCCTCGGTTGACTGGTCGCATGCGCTGCTGACTGAGCCCGAGCGGATCTTGTTTCCCCGGCTGGCGTCGTTTCTGGGGGGCTTCAATCTGGACGCCGCCGAAGCCGTCGCTGGCTAGTGACCTGGTGGAGCGCTTCCAGGTGCTCGACCTGCTGACCCTGCTGGTGGACAAGTCGTTGGTGGTCACCGAGGGCAGCAGCGGCCGAACCCGCTACCGGTTGCTGGAGACGCTGCGTCAATACGCGCTGGAGAAGCTCGGCGAGTCTGGCGAAGCCGACAGCGTGCGCTCACGACATCGTGACCACTACACGGCGATCGCCGCTCTGCTCGACGCCCCGGCGGGCAGCAATTATGAGCAGCGCCTCGAGCAGGCCGAAACCGAGATCGACAACATTCGCGCCGCGTTCGCGTGGAGCCGCGAAAACTCCGACGTCGAACTGGCCTGAGTCGCTGGCGTCGTCGTTGCAGCCGCTGTGGCATGCGCGGGGACGCCTCAGGGAAGGGCGGGCCTGGTTCGACACCGCCCTGGCGGACGACGACAACGCGCAGCATCCTGAGGTGGCGCCCGCGGTGCGCGCGCGCGCGCTCGCCGACCGCGCCGTGCTCGGCGTCTGGGTGGGCGCCGCCGACAGTCCGGACCAGGCTCAGCAGGCCCTGGCGATCGCGCGCGAGGTCGCGGACCCGGCCCTGCTGACGCGGGCGCTGACTGCGTGCGGCTTCATCGCCGGCTACTTCGACACGGACGCGGCCCGGGCGTACGTGGCCGAGGCGATTGGCCTGGCCCGGGCGTTGGGTGATCGGTTGAGGCTCAGCCAGATCCTAACCTCGCAAGCAGCCGCTGCAGTCCTCGCGGGTGACTCGCTCGCGATGCGCGCGGCCGCCGAAGAGGGACGCGATCTCGCCGACGCGATCGGTGACCGGTTCGGCTGCGCGGCGGTGCCGCCTCTGCCTTGGAGTCGCACAGGTATTTCAGGGTGATCTGACCGGTGCCGCCGCGCAATTCGCTAGCTGGTCGCCGAGGCCGAAGCCGCTCACGATGAGACTCCTTGAGGCGCAAAGCCTCGCGTACCAGGGCGTCGCGCTGGCCTACCAGGGTGACACGGCTGCGTCCCGGGCCGCCGCCGACGCGGCCATCGAGGCCGCCTTCGAGCTGGGCACGCTTAGAGGGGGCGTCGCCTACTTGACGTTGGCTAGAGTGGCCCTCGCCGCCGGCGATATTGCGACGGTCCGGGACGCGTGCGAGGCGGCCGAGGAGCACGTGCGAGTCCTGCCCACGATCGCCGCGGTGGAGCGCACGTCGGAAGCGCAGGCCGCACTGGCGGGCGGGGATCTGGTCGCGGCACGCCGCTGGGCCGACGACGCCGTGTCGACAGCGTCGGGCGCGTTCCTGTCGGACGCGCTGAAAGTGCGCGCCCGCGTGGCGATCGCGCAAGGTGAGCGAGAGCAGGCCGAGCGCCACGCCCACGACGCGCTCGCGTGTGCCGCCGACGTTGAGGCGTACCTGTTCATCCCCGACATCCTGGAGTGCCTCGCCGTTCTGGCCGGGGAGGGCGGCAGTCACCGCGAAGCGGCCAGGCTGTTCGGCGCGGCCCACGGCGGTCCGGCAGCGCATGGGCGCTGCGCGCTTCAAAGTCTGGGACGCCGGCTACGAGCTTCGTGACGGCGCTGCGAGACGCCTTGGGCGAGCAGGACTTTGACGCCGCGTGGGCCGAGGGCGCGGCCCTGTCGACGGAGGAGGCGATCGCCTACGCCCAGCGCGGCCACGGCGAACGCAAACGACCCACCAGCGGGTGGGCATCGCTCACGCCGGCCGAGCGTGACGTGGTGAGGCTTGTCAGTGAGGGGCTCGGCAACAAAGACATCGCCACAAGGCTGTTCGTCTCACCGCGCACCGTGCAAACCCACCTCACCCACGTCTACACCAAACTCGGCCTCACCAGCCGCGTACAGCTCGCCCAAGAAGCAGCCCGCCACGCCTGACCTAAAGAAGTACGTGCAACGGCCGCTATCGACCCGAGCCGCAGGGCCGCCGCGTGAGCGAAGCGATTCCCGGCGCCGCGTTTCAACTGGGTTGTTCGAGTTCTGTTCGGGCCTGGTCGATTTGGTCGTAGGCGTACGTCACCATTGCGGCGGTGGTCATCGTCTCACCCTTGCGGGCGAGCGATTCGTAGGTCGCCTCGCCGAGGACGTCGCGGAGGTGGGTGATCGCGGTGGTGATTTCGGGGACCCCGATGCAGAGAGGGACTGAGCGCGAACCCGGCGATGGTGGCCGCCGGTTCGTAGCGTCCGAGCCGTCGAAAAGAGCGGCGAGGATGGCCAGCGGGACGCGGATCGAGGTGGCGTCGCCCGCATTGTGGAAGTTGCGGATCGCCAGAGTGAGGTGATCGAATGCGGCCACGGTGCCGCCCTGTTCGGCCTCAAGTCGTGCCAGAACGTTCGCGAGTGACTGATGCGATGGTGCGGTTGCCGCTGTCTTGAGCGATCACCAGACCCCGGCCGCCGGCGTTAAGCGCCCCGACGGGATCCGCGTCACGGAAAGCGGCACCGTAGGCACCGAGCGCCAACGCGAGCAAGAGCGGGTTGCCGGTCGCCTCCGCAGCCTCGATGAGGCCATCCGCGGAATCCATCGCCTCCCCACCGGAACCGGCCAATGCAAGGGCGGCAACCAGCCATGCCCGGATGTTGACCGGGGTGTCGTGGCGGCGTGCGAGCTGGGCGCGGCACCACTCGGCCAACCGCTCGGGCTGCCCGATGACTAGGTAGACAGCTCCAAGCCAGGCTTCGAAGCCGTACGGCAGCGCATCGCGGCTCCTGCCGAGAACGATCTGGCCAGCGTCGCTGTAGCCGACAGCCGCCTCGATCCGTCCAGTCGTCCAGCACCGCGACGCCATCACATACAGGAACGCCAGCCGAGATGATCGACGGCGCGGGCGGACTCGATCAGCTCTTCAGCCCAGGCCATGGCTCATAGGTTTCGACCACAAGCGCCGAGCCACCCTGCATAGCTGGCGATGGTGGCGGCGACATCCAGATCGCCCTGGTCGGTGGCCCACCGAAATGCGGTGCGCAGATTGGCCAGTTCGATGCTGAACCAGGTCGTACGCCTGGCGTTGGCGGGGGCTGTCCCACAGGGCCAGGATGTCGGCTTCGCGCCCGGCGAAGTACCGCGAGTGGGCGGCCCGAATCGCGGATGCTTCGCCACGGGCGACGAGTTGTTCCTCGGCGAACTGGCGGATCGTCTCCAGCATCGAAAACCGGGTCCGCCCTGAAGATCGGTCGGCGATCAGCAGCGACTTGCGCACAAGAGCGTCGAGTACCTCGAGGATGGCGTACTCGTCGAGGTCATCTGATCCGGCTACCGCGCAGGCGCTTTGGAGGTCAAATCCGCCCGCGAAGACCGAACAGCGGTCCAGCACTGTCTTTTCGGTGTCGTCGAGAAGGTCGTAGGACCAGGCCATCGCGTGGCGCAGCGTGTGGTGGCGTTCCAGTCCGCGTCGTGATCCGACCAGCAGCCGGAACCGGTGATCAAGGCGATCACGCATTTCACTGGCGGTCATCGACGCCATCCGCGAGGCGGCCAATTCGATGGCCAACGGAATCCCGTCGAGGCGCTGACAAATCTCAGTGACTGCGGCGGCTTCATCGCCGTCGACCATCGAGAAGCCCGGTGCAATGCCTTGAGCGCGTTCGACGAACAGGCTCACCGCCGCCGAGTCGATTCCCGCTGCCGCGTCCAGCGAGCGCACCGGCCACACCTGCTCGTCGGGGACTCCGAGTCCTTCGCGGCTGGTGGCGAGGATTCGTACAGTCGCCGAGTGCGCGAGTATGCTTCGATCAGGTCGGCAGCGGCGTCGAGAACGTGCTCGCAGTTATCGATCACCAACAGCCGGACCCGACCCTCCAACGCAGCGGCCACCGACTCGCTTACGGTCTTACCCAGTTGTTGGGTGATGCCCAGCACCGCCGCCACCGCATCGGGTATCGCCGCCGGATCAGTGACCGCAGCCAGTTCGAAAAACCAGACACCGTCCGGAAACTCATCGCCCAGCCGCACGGCGACTTCGGTTGCCAGACGGGTCTTGCCGACCCCGCCCACCCCGGTCAACGTCACCAACCCATGCGCCTTGACCGCGGCTTCGATCTCGGCGACCTCGGACTCGCGCCCGATCAAGCTGGTCGTCGCAGGCCGCAAATTCCCAGGACTCGTATCGAGCGCCCGCAGCGGCGGAAACTCCGTACGCAGGCCGGCCGCTCGTACCTGAAACACCCCGACCGGCATCGGTACATCCCGCAACCGTCGCGGCCCCAGATCGACCAGGTCAGACGCCGCTGAGCAGACCCGCCGTCGACTCGGCTAGAAGGATCTGCCCGCCGTGCCCGGCGGCCATCACCCGCGCCGCGCGATTCAGCACCGCACCGAAGTAATCCCCTCCCGCAGCTCGGCTTCGCCCGTTGCCAGCCCCATCCGTACCGGCAACTCCAGCGCCCGCTGCGCAGCCACCGCCGCATCCACCGCAGACCTTGGCGAGGCAAACGCGGCGCACGCCCCGTCCCGGTGTGCTTGAACAAACAGCCCCCGTGCGCCTCAATCGCCGAGCGCAGCACCTCGTCATCGGCGGCCAGCGCCGCCCGCATCGCATCGGCGTCGGCCTCCCACCGACGGGTCGAACCCTCCACGTCGGTGAACAGAAACGTCACCACCCCCGAAGAGGAGCCGCCGCAGAGCGGACACCCCCGGAGATCTCACACCAGACACGCTCCTACCTCACACGTCGGGTATCCGGCCCAGACACCGCCCTCACGCAGCGTCTACACGCTGCCGTTGGCCCATCGCAGCCGCGACTTCACATCTACGTCTGCTCACCAGCAGTGACACGATAGAGACGTCGTCAGTCGGCTTGCCGCGTGACATATCGATGCTGATCCGTGGTCTGCCTGTCGTGCGGTACTAGCGCTGCCGCCGACTCGAAGTTCTGTCACAGTGCATGCACCGGTTGCACTGCCCCGACGCCGGCCGAGTTGCAGCAGATCACGGTCCTCTTCACCGATGTGGTTCGCTCGATGAACGTCGCGCAGCCATCGATATGAGAGCGAGTCCGCGACGTCGAACGAACTTCATGAGAGCCTCAGCTACCGCGAATCGAACGACGGCGGTTCCAGTCAACAGCAACCCACATCAGGAAGGACCTGTAATGCAAGCCATCACTGTTTCAGATCGTGACGCCGGTGTCGCTGGGCTGTCGCTGACAGACCTGCCCTACCCCGAGGCCGCCGCCAACGATGTCGTCGTCCGGGTACACGCCGCCGGTTTCACACGCGGCGAGCTTGACTGGCCGCACACTTGGATCGACCGCGCGGGTCATGACCGGACACCGAGCGTGCCCGGCCACGAGCTGTCGGGCGTCGTGGTTGAGTTGGGGTACGGCACCACCCTTTTGACCATCGGTCAGCGGGTGTTCGGGCTCGCCGACTGGGCCCGCAACGGCTCGCTGGCTGAGTACACGGCTGTGGAAGCCCGTAATCTCGCACCCCTGCCGATGGACATCGACCACACTGTGGCCGCGGCGCTCCCGATCTCGGGACTGGCCGCCTGGCAGGGCCTGTTCGACCACGGCCGTCTCGCCGCGGGACAAACGGTTCTGATCCACGGCGCCGCGGGTGGGGTTGGGTCGATCGCGGTGCAGCTCGCTCGCGAGGTCGGTGCGCGCGTCATTGGTACTGGCCGGACCGCAGATCGAGACCGGGCGGAGGAGTTGGGCGTTCACACCTTCCTCGATCTGGAGACCGAAAAGCTCGAGGATGCAGGTGAAGTCGACGTCGTGTTTGACGTGATCGGCGGAGAAGTCCTCGCCCGATCGGCCGCTCTGGTGCGGGCTGGCGGAACGCTCGTCACCATCGCTGAGCCGCCGAAGACTCAGCCGCACGACGGGCGGGCAATCTTCTTCCTTGTCGAAGCCGACCGGGCCCAGCTCGCCGGCCTCGCCGCGCGAGTGCGGGATGGACGCCTCAAGCCGTGGTGGGTGCCGTGCTGCCACTCGCCGAAGCCGCCTCCGCATTCGCTCCCGGCAAGCGCATTACTGGCAAGACGATTCTGCGCGTAGCCCAAGACTAAAAAGGAACTCCCATGATCGGACGGCGTGTACGCGGGCCTCCACTCGTTACCTCGTGCGCTGCTCGGAGGCGATGTACACGCGCGTCGACCGCTAGAGGACTCGGAGGCCGAGCTCGGCTGCTCCGCGACACACAGCTCGCGCATCCCCTCCGACTCCCGTCACTACGCCGGGGGGCAAGGCAACCGCTCATCTGCTCATGGCAGTCGCCGATGATCAAGGTCTGGAACAGCAACTGTCAGTGGCAGCAGTGCAACTCCAATAAAAAAAAAAAAAAAAAGGCGATCACATCAGCTACTCAGGCAGCCAAAAAAATGGCCCTAAGATACCACTCGCCGTGCTGAGCAGTTGCGGTGATGCTCGCGCCTGCGATCCACGCCGAGCCGGCGCCGGAGAGTTCGGATCAAAAACCAGTTGTCCGCCCAGTTTTCAATCAACCTACCAATGTCCCGGGCAAATCGCTTGAAGCAGTGACCGTCAGCTACCCGCCGGGAGCTAAGAGCGGAGCTCACCACCATGCACATTCAGCATTCATCATGGCCTATGTCATTTCCGGAGCGATCCGTAGCCAAGTCGAAGGTGAGCCTGCACGCGTCTACCATGCCGGCGAGACATGGCGGGAAGTCCCTGGCGCCCACCACACGATCAGTGAAAATGCCAGTGCCACCGAGCCCGCTGAATTGCTCGCAGTCTTCCTACTAGATACCGGAGACGGGCCGCTCACCACGGACGACAACGCAAAAAATGAGTCGTCGGGTCAACGATGAAAAGTTTTCGCGCCGTTTGAGATCGACAATAGACATCATCCATGCGCCCCCGGAGCAGTCCATGTACACGCCTATCCGATCCGGGTTGTCCGGATCGCACTGCGTTTGTCGCTGGCGGCAGGCTTTCTGTCCGCTGTTGCCGACCGGTTCGGTGGGTGGAAGCCGTTCGGGCAGGCTAGCTGGGGCAGTATGGGTCGCTTCGCCGACTATACCCACCAGCTTGTTCCGCTTGCTTCCGGATGGTTCTTGACCGTGATTGTGTGGACTGCCACCGTCACCGAAACGGCATTGGGGGTCTTGCTCCTGACCGGCTGGCGGCCAAAGCTCGTCGGCGCGGCGACTTGCTTGGTGCTCATAATATTTGGAACCGCGATGGCCGTATCCCTCGGTATTGAATCACCCTTGAATCACCGCTTAGCTACAGCGTCTTCTCCGCAGCAAGCGCAGCCGCGGCCTACGCGATACTGGGCACAACATCGCCCCCACGCACCACTGACGCCGCACACCAGTCAAACGCAACTCTGAAAGGTTCATCATGAAGATCGTTGTCATTGGCGGTCGTGGGCTTATCGGCTCGAAAGTAGCGACCAAGCTCGGCGCGCTGGGACACGACGTGATCATCGCCTCACGCCGATCAGGTGTCGATTCATTCACCGGTGAAGGTCTCGCCGACGCCGTCGCCGGTGCCGATGTCCTGGTCGACGTCGCCGATTCACCATTGTTCGACGATGAACCTGTGATGCATTTCTTCACAACCGCGACCACGAATCTTCTCGCTGCTGAACAGGAAGCGGGAGTCAAACACCATGTCGCGTTGTCCGTCGTGGGCGCGCAGATCATGCCAGATAGCGGCTACAACACCGCGAAAGCAGCTCAGGAAAACCTGATCAAGGATTCGGGCCGGCCTTATTCGATCGTGCGAGCAACTCCGTTCTACGAATTCGCGGTTGGCTTGGCCGATTCCGCGACAGACGGAGACATCGTCAGATTGCCGCACGCGTTGTTCCGTCCTATCGCCGCCGACGATGTCGCCACCGCCGTGGCCCGCGCGGCTGTCGGGCGCCCTATCAACGGAGTAATGGAGATCGCTGGACCCGAAGCAATGGGGATGGACGACTTTGTCCGCACGGGCCTTGCCGCCAATGGTGATCAACGTCGGGTCGTGACTGACGCCCAGGCGCCATACTTCGGTGCGGTGATCGACGATCACACCCTCGCACCCGACGAGAACGCCACCATCTTCACTACTCGATACTCCGACTGGATCGACGCATACTCCGCCGCCGCATTTAGGAAATTGAATGGGACCTCGAGTGATCCCAATCCCTAGCGGGGTGTTGTGGATCACGACTTCTTCGATTGGGTCCTGGAAGTCCTTGGAGGAAAAGGATTCATAGCTACGCTGGCCCGTCGGCTGGCCAGATTCGACTGGTCAACGGTCGAGCACGATGTGCTAAAGGTGCTGTACGAATCGGTCATTTCCGCATCAACGCGAAAGGCGCTGGGAGAGTATTACACGCGAGACTGGCTGGCCAATGCCATGCATGGCCGAGTTACCAATCGTCAACGTGTACTTGGCGCGTGAGATGGCCAGGCGGGGAGACCGCGACGACGCCATACCGCTCATGCGCGCCGCCCTCGACCATCTGTTCCGCGAGAGACAGCTGCTGGTCTGGGGCACTCCCGCGACGGGGGTTCTGGTGCAGACACTGCTTGATCGCGCGGCCGACGCTGACGTGGTCGAAGCCGAGGCCGCCATCGAGCGGTTAGCGACCGCGCCAGCCGATGAGGGTCTCGTGATGCGCGACATCCGGCTGCTGCGGCTGCGGGCTCTCCTGGCGCGGGCTCACGGCGATGCGGCGACTTATGCGCACTTGCGGGATCGCTACCGCGACATGGCGAGATCGCTTGGCTTCGAGGGGCATATCGCCTGGGCCGAGGCGATGCCATGACGGCGGCCGGATTGGTGTGCGCGGTTTGCGCTTGACGGTGAACGTCGGGGCGTATGCCGGTCGAAATTTCGCATGCGTGCGAAATTTGGATTGGTCGCTCACCGGTCAAAACGCGCCCATCGACCGCAGCGTGATCACGTCGTCGGGCGTGACGGTGTAAGTCCGGCGACCACAGGACCACCGCTTAACGATCCCCACCCCGACGAGCCAAGCCCCGGCACGGCGTTCTCGCCAGATGGCGACTCCCTGTCCAAGGCCATGGTGTTGTCAGTCATGCCGACAATCCTGGTAGCCGGGCCGGAAACTGCCGCCACCGGGGGCCTGGACGCCGGGCGCTCGCGCACCCCGCCGGATGCTGCCTCGTTGCCGGACCCCACACCCCAAGACGGCGACGGCCTGGCGTCAGCCTAAACACCTGCTCTGACCTGCGAGGGAGGAATAAAAACCAGCCAGGACAGCGTTGCACGTAGTGGAGGGTCTGATGAGCAACGAAGAGCACTGGTTTTACTACGCCGACGCACTACCGGAATACGCCCACAAGCTGGTCCGCATCGGCGACGGCCAAGCGCAGCGCTACACAGCCCGCAACGGCTGGGTCGACGCGAACGGCGTTGAGTCCGAGGTCAAATGGACCGGCGACTGGGACCCGATCTGGGATGACGACGTTGACACCGTCATCGCGAACATCGACAACCCGAAACCCCGTAAGCCGGACTCGTTTTGGGAGCCGTCGTGGCAACTGATCCGGTCGTTCCATCACTGCTTGGACGCAATCGAGGCCGGTGTGATCACCGCCGAAGGGATACCGCCCGAGTCCGGTTTGAACGATCAGGTGATCGCGGCGCTGAAAGCCGTTGAACAATGGGATCTTTCGGACGCGTGGCGCTGGTGCAACACCCCTGTCGATGAGCGCGGCCAATACCCGATCATGCAAGCCCTTGTCGCGCTGGGAGCGCAATGCCGCGAGATGGAAGCCGAGCGGGAAGCCGAGCTGGAGAGTCAGACCTGATCGAAACCTCATGTCACGTATGAGCGCGCACCAAGACGACGAGTGGTTCTCTTTCGAGGCGAACTTTGTAGGCAATGAGCCGCAGGAGTTCACCACGCTGCAGGACGCGATGAATTATGCCGAGGATCTTCAAAAGCCCACCGGCACAATCGCTTTAACAGGAACCGGGATCGAGGAGCGGCAAGTGGTGATCCGGTACGACGGCGGGGCGATCTTCGATGCTACCTGAACCCGAATAGCAACTTAACCGGCCCCGGAGGGCGAGGGCAATCTTCCGGGGCCGCTTCGTGTTTCGATAGCCTCCGGCGCGCCCAAGCCTTTGGCATGCGCCTCGCGCTACGTTCGCGTCGCCGTAGGTCCAGGCCGCCAATGGCTGGTCGGAAGCGGCATTCCGCTGAGGACATTGTCGCACGACGCACCGATGCGGTTACTGAAGGCTGCGCAAGACGCGACATGTCCCACGGTGCCTCACCGCAGCCCATTTCGTTGATTGGCAACGCCCTGCACGGTCACTCGACATCGCGCGCGATTGTGACGAGATCCTCTAGCCCGAAGGCGCCCTGGTCGTTTAGGAGCTGTGCCCACCGCGAGAGTCGCGGCGTCAATCCGCCCAGGCCGACCGCTGCGCCGACCATCGCACCCGCCATGGCGGCGACTGTGTCCACGTCACCGCCGACAGCTATTGCAACGCGCAGCACTTCCTCAGGATCGGCGGGTGCGCGCACGTAGGCGAATAGTGCGTAGAGAACCGACGGCGTCGCAAAGGGCGAGATGCCGTCCCACAGCTCGAACTGATGCGACGACCCGAGCGGCGGCTCGCTCCATCGGGCGATTTCGTTGCCGACCGTTACGGGGTCGCCGCTGAGCCACTCGGGCATCTTTCGGATACCACTCGCGAGCTTCGGATCCTTCGGGTTGACCTCATGCGCGAGGGCCTCGAACCAGGCGGGCGAGCACGCGGTCGGGCCCTGGCGGATGGCGTCTCGCACGACGAGCGCGACAAGGATCGCTGCGGCGCGAGCTCGCATATCGAGATGCGTGACGCGAGCTGAATCGTCGGCGATGCAGATCATCTGGTCCTGGCTGACTGTAAGGAACCCGATGGGCCCCGCGCGCATAGCCGCCCCGTTGCCGGCGCTTGGCGACGGCTCGCCCGCGTGGTCCCACGGGATGCCTGCGATGATCCGGCGCGCCGCTGCTTCGGTCGCCCGGCCACGCCCGACGATCGTTCCGTTCTCGAAGAGCGCCGCGACGCGCGCGGAAAACTCTTCGGGCACGAAGCTTTTCGTCGCTCCGAGGCTCAACGCCAGTTCTCTCGCGAGCTGCGTGTCGTCGGAGTATTGCCCGAAGTCGAACGGGCCGCGCCGGTATGGTGGCGGATCGTCGCTGGAGAATACTTCGCTGGCGTAAGCCGCGCACACTTCGGGCGCGTGGCCTTCTACGAGGAAGCCCAGCGCGTCGCCGAGTGCTTGCACGACCAGCGAGCCAGCGCGGCCATCATGTGGGTCGTGTGCGCCTGTCATCTCGATGTCACCCTCCCCGGGGGCAACCAAACACAAGACGGGGGTACGTTTTCCGAGCCATTCGGTTCTCCTTGCCTCGTGGTCCTAGACCGATCAGGCGGGCGACGGAGTCCATGGGCGGGACAAATTCGGCCGTTGGAGTTCAACGGTACGGACGTTCCTTGTCTCAAAAGAGAAGACGGTCGCCGGATGGTCATGACTCAGGGATTACGGTTTCCGCACCTGGGGCGGCCACCGTTTCTGACTGTGCGGGGTCGTCGTAATCCTCCCCGTGCACCCAGCTCCAGGTGGGCGGCGCGTCGTCGAGGCCACCGCCAGCAATGGCGTGTTCGGGCTTGGGCCGTAGCCGCCACAGGGCTGCGCCCACAAATCCGAGCGTGGCGCAACTGGCCAGGGCGAGCACCACACCGAGCGTCGGGGCCGACACGCCACCGTTGTCGGATTCGTGGTCTATGGGCGCGACCGCTTCGAGCACCCGCCGTGTCACGGTTTCGGTCAACGGTGCTGTGGCCGTCGTCGGCTGCGCGGTAGCCGTGATGGTGACCGGTGTCGCTGTCGCTGTGACGGTGACCGGTCTAGGTGTGATGGTGACCGGTGTCGGTGTCACGGTGACCGTCTCGGTGATCGGCGTAGGCATGGCTGCGGGCATTTGACTGACGTTCGGGCACAGATAGGTGTGCGCAAGGTTGACCTGCCCGACCGCTTGCGCAAAGGTCAAAGGCACCTGTCCCGGCCCGAGCTGGCCGGCGGTGTAGGCGCGCCGTGACAGGTTGAACGCTTCGGTGGCCACGTCGGCGACAGTTTCGCCTGCCGCGAGTTCCTGGCATTGCGAACTGCCCAGTCTTCAGCATCGGCCGGTCGGTGCCGCCGAAGGCTAATACCCCAAGGGTGCGCATCGCCCGCAGGTAGTTTGCGGTGTTGACGTCGGCGTGCGCCGTGGCCGCAGTCGCCAAGGCAAGGGCGCCCAGGGTGAGCGCGGAGATGGTGTTGGTGATTTTGTTCATGACGTTCTCCGACCGCGGATGCGGCCAACTAGTGCTATTGCGAACGCCGCACGCGGAAGTCGCTCGTCAAGAGCGACGCCGCTGTCGGCATGACCGATACCACGCCGCGAGGCCCGGCCTCGGCGGCGACGATACTTGCGCCGGCGAATCCGGCGATGACGATGTCTTTTTCTTCAAAGGTCTTGCGTTCTACCTGTCTGGGAATGGCGCTGGATGCGGCCCGCTCCCGGGAAATTGTGGCCAAATTGTGGCCACGGGGCGCTATCGACCACCCGTAGCCGGGTCAGGATATGACGCTGACCTGCAACAACATTGGTGGGCGCGGACGGTATCGAACCGCCGACCGCTGGTGTGTAAAACCAGAGCTCTACCACTGAGCTACGCGCCCCATGCCCGCCGCAGGCTACACGCCGCCAGGCCAAGCACCCAAAACGTCAGGCCCGTAAAGCCGTCAGCGCATCGGTCCACAGCCGTTGGTCGCGGGCTTCGCCGGGCTGTTTCATTTCGGCGAACCGAATTATCCCCGACCGGTCGACGACGAAGGTACCCCGGTTGGAGTAGCCGGCCTCGTCGTTGAACACGCCATAGGCCTGACTGACCTCGCCGTGCGGCCAGAAGTCCGACAACACCGGAAACGTGAACCCGCTCTCGATGGCCCAAATCTTATGTGTGGGCGGTGGGCCCACCGAGATGGCCAACACCGCACGGTCGTCATTCTCGAAATTGGGCAGGTGATCACGCAACAGGTCCAGCTCGCCCTGACAGATCCCGGTGAAAGCCAGCGGGAAGAACACCAACAAGACGTTCTTGGCGCCGTGATAACCGCTCAGGGTGACACGCTGCTGATTTTGGTCGCGCAAGGTGAAGTCCGGGGCGGTGGACCCGACCGGCAGCATCAACGCTTCCCGGCCCGGGACTTCGGCTGCACCAACCGGCTGGCGCTCCAGTCACCCAGGTTGACCGACGACGTCGGCATCAGGCCGGCGGTGGGAGCCGCCTCGGCGATATCGGCGGGCAGCACGTGTCCGGGCCTACCGGTCTTGGGCGTGAGCACCCAGATCACGCCGTCTTCGGCCAGCGGGCTGATCGCGTCCATCAGGGTGTCCACCAGGTCGCCATCGCCGTCTCGCCACCACAGCATGACGACGTCGACCACCTCGTCGGTGTCTTCATCGAGTAATTCGCCGCCGCACGCTTCCTCGACCGCAGCGCGGATGTCGTCGTCGGTGTCTTCGTCCCAGCCCCACTCCTGGACGACCTGGTCTCGTTCGATGCCCAGTTTGCGGGCGTAGCTCGGGGCGTGATCCGCCGCGACCACCGTTGAGCCTCCTTACACCATCCGCGCGCCCGTGCGATGGGGATATCGTCGCACAACCAGAACGCGGCCCGTACCCGTGCCTCATCTGGCGCCTCAGAAGGACGCCAGGCACAGCTTCAGCGCCTTCGTCTTCGTGTCGTTGAGCTGATCGACCCGCCTGTTGAACTCCGGGGTCGACGCATGAGTCCCGATGGCGTTCGCGACCGCACGCGCCGCGTCGGCATACCCGTTGAATGCGTCCTTCAGCTGCTGTGACAGCGCGTCGCTGAAACTGTTGGTGACCGCCGTGGCGCTGTTGTTCAGCGCGTCGATGGCCGGGCCTTCGGTCGGGCCGGTGCTGCCGCCCGTGTTGAAGGCCCGGACAAAGTCATTCACCCTGTCGATGGCGTCCTTGCCGGTCTCAGCAAGCGATTCGCACGAGTTGCGAACCGCCCTGGCCGTCAGCGACTGTTGGTGCTGGGACTCCCGGATACTGGACGTCGCCGACGAGGCGGACACCGACGCGGACACCGACTGCCGGTAGGCGGGGGCCAGATTCGTATTGGGCGTGGCCGCGCCGTCGGTGACGGTGGTGCACCCCGCCACGACGTTGATCAAGCCCATCGGGGCCACCGCGATACAGCCGAGCGCCAGAGCGCCGCGTCTGGGGAACCGTCGCGCCTTGGCGCGAGGGATCTCACGCCATCGGAGGAGCACGACATCTGACGTTACCGGGTGTGACGTCTGCCGCCCCCGACGCACCGAGTTCGTGTCGCCGGGTGAACGCTTGCCAGCGAACCGATTGCCGCTACCCGCCCGGGGCGCCGGTGCGGCACGATAGGGGGCGAACACCCGAGCAGAAAACCCGCCAACTACAGGAGTAGTGCGTTGACAACCGAGTTCGCGCGACACGATCTGGCCAAAACTCCAAGCAACGGAAGCGAACCCGATCGTGTTCGGGTGATCCGCGAAGGTGTGGCGTCGTACCTTCCCGACATCGACCCCGAGGAGACGTCGGAATGGCTGGAGTCCTTCGACGATCTGCTGGAGCGGTCGGGGCCGTCGCGTGCGCGCTACCTGATGTTGCGGCTCCTGGAAAGGGCCGGCGAGCAGCGGGTGTCCATTCCGGCGTTGACGTCGACCGACTACGTCAACACCATCCCGACCGAACTGGAGCCCTGGTTCCCCGGCGACGAGGACGTCGAACGTCGCTACCGAGCCTGGATCAGATGGAACGCGGCCATCATGGTGCACCGCGCCCAGCGCCCGGGAATCGGTGTGGGCGGCCATATTTCGACCTATGCCTCGTCGGCGGCGCTCTACGAGGTCGGCTTCAACCACTTCTTCCGCGGCAAATCGCACCCCGGCGGCGGGGACCAGGTGTTCGTCCAGGGTCACGCCTCCCCCGGGATCTACGCCCGCGCCTTCCTGGAGGGCCGGTTGAGCGCCGAACGGCTCGACGGCTTCCGCCAGGAGCACAGCCATCCCGGCGGCGGGTTGCCGTCGTATCCACACCCGCGGCTGATGCCCGACTTCTGGGAATTCCCCACCGTGTCGATGGGCCTGGGCCCGCTGAACGCGATCTATCAGGCCCGGTTCAACCACTACCTGCATGACCGGGGCCTCAAGGACACCTCCGACCAGCACGTGTGGTGCTTTTTGGGCGACGGCGAGATGGACGAGCCCGAGAGCCGCGGGCTGGCGCATGTCGGTGCGCTCGAGGGCCTGGACAACCTGACCTTCGTGATCAACTGCAACCTGCAACGCCTCGACGGCCCGGTGCGCGGCAACGGCAAGATCATCCAGGAGCTGGAGTCGTACTTCCGCGGGGCCGGCTGGAACGTCATCAAGGTGGTCTGGGGCCGTGAGTGGGACGCGCTGCTGCACGCCGACCGCGACGGCGCGCTGGTGAACCTGATGAACACCACGCCCGACGGCGACTACCAGACCTACAAGGCCAATGACGGTGCCTATGTGCGCGACCATTTCTTCGGCCGCGACCCGCGCACCAAGGCGCTGGTGGCCGACATGTCCGACTCGGAGATCTGGAACCTCAAACGCGGCGGTCACGACTACCGCAAGGTGTACGCCGCCTACCGCGCCGCGATCGAGCACAAGGGCCAGCCGACGGTGATCCTGGCCAAGACCATCAAGGGCTACTCGCTGGGCGCCCACTTCCAGGGCCGCAACGCCACCCATCAGATGAAAAAGCTTGCGCTGGAAGATCTTAAGCATTTCCGGGACTCCATGCGGATTCCGATCAGCGACGCTCAGCTGGATGAGGATCCCTACCTGCCGCCCTACTACCACCCCGGCCCCGACGCCCCGGAGATCCGGTACATGCTGGACCGGCGCCGCACGCTGGGGGGCTTTCTGCCCGAGCGCCGGACAAAAGCCAAGGTGCTGAAGCCACCCAGCCGCGACATCTATGCCCCGCTGAAGAAGGGATCGGGCAACCAGGCGGTCGCCACCACCATGGCGCTGGTGCGCACCTTCAAAGAAGTGTTGCGGGACAAGGAAATTGGCCCACGGATCGTGCCGATCATTCCCGACGAGGCGCGCACGTTCGGCATGGACTCGTGGTTCCCGTCGCTGAAGATCTACAACCGCAACGGCCAGCTGTACACCGCCGTCGACGCCGACCTGATGCTGGCCTACAAGGAGAGCGAAATCGGGCAGATCCTGCACGAGGGCATCAACGAAGCGGGGTCGGTGGGCTCCTTCATCGCGGCCGGCACGTCCTATGCGACCCACGACGAACCGATGATCCCGATCTACATCTTCTATTCGATGTTCGGGTTCCAGCGCACCGGCGACGGCCTGTGGGCCGCCGCCGACCAGATGACACGTGGCTTCTTGCTCGGCGCCACCGCGGGCCGCACCACGCTGACCGGCGAGGGCCTGCAGCACGCCGACGGTCACTCGTTATTGCTCGCGACCACCAATCCGGCTGTGGTGTCCTACGACCCGGCATTCGCCTACGAAATCGCCTACATCGTGGAAAGCGGGCTGGCCCGCATGGTCGGGGCGAACCCGGAGAACGTGTTCTTCTACATCACCGTCTACAACGAGCCCTACGTGCAACCCCCCGAGCCGGAAAACTTCGATCCCGAGGGACTGCTGCGGGGCATCTACCGCTACCGCACGGCCACCGAACGGCGCAGCAGCAAGGCACAGATCCTGGCCTCTGGGGTGTCGATGCCCGCGGCACTGAAGGCGGCGGAGATGCTGGCCGCCGAGTGGGACGTCGCCGCCGACGTGTGGTCGGTGACCAGCTGGGGCGAATTGAACCGCGATGGCGTATCCGTCGAAAGGGCGAAGCTGCGCCACCCGGACCGCCAGGCCGATGTCCCGTACATCACCCAGGTCCTCGCCAGCGCCGCTGGGCCGGTGGTCGCCGTATCGGACTGGATGCGCGCGGTCCCCGAGCAGATCCGGCCCTGGGTACCTGGCACCTACGTCACGCTGGGCACCGACGGGTTCGGCTTCTCCGACACCCGGCCCGCGGCGCGGCGCTTCTTCAACACCGACGCCGAATCGCAAGTGGTCGCCGTTCTGGAGGCGCTGGCACGCGATGGGGAAATCGATCCGTCGGTGTCGGTCGCGGCCGCGCGTCAGTACCGGATCGACGATGTGCAGGCCGCGCCGGAGCAGACGTCCGATCCGGGACCGGGAGCCTAAGGCACCCCTAAGACGCGGAGGCGGCTTTGGAGAATAGTTCCAGAAATCAAGCGTAGGTTTTAGGAGTGAAGGACAATCAGGCGGCGCCCCCCAGATCGCCGCTGCAACTGCTGGACACCGTTCCCGATTCCCTGCTGCGACGGCTGAAGCAGTACTCGGGCCGGCTGGCCACCGAGGCGGTCTCGACCATGCAGGAGCGATTGCCCTTCTTCGCCGACCTGGAAGCGTCCCAGCGTGCCAGCGTGGCCCTGGTGGTGCAGACGGCCGTGGTGAACTTCGTCGAGTGGATGCACGACCCGCACAGCACCGTGAGCTACACCGCCCAGGCATTCGAGCTGGTGCCTCAGGACCTGCACCGCCGCATCGCATTGCGCAACAGCGTGGACATGGTCCGCGTCACGATGGAGTTTTTCGAGCAAGTGGTGCCATTGCTGGCCCGCGATGAAGAGCAGTTAGCCGCCCTCACCGTGGGCATTCTGAAGTACAGCCGCGACCTGGCATTCACCCTCGCCACTGCCTACGCCGACGCGGCCGAAGCCCGTGGCTCCTGGGACAGCCGGATGGAGGCCAGCGTCGTTGACGCAGTGGTCCGCGGCGACAGCGGCCCCGAGCTGCTGTCCCGCGCGGCCGCGCTCAACTGGGACACCACCGCGCCGGCGACGGTCGTGGTCGGGACGCCGGCGCCCGGCCGTGACGGCTCAAACGGCCAGAACGACAGTCAGCTTGCCAGCCAGCACGTCCGCGACATCGCCACTCGCCACGGCCGGGCGGCGCTCACCGACGTGCACGGCACCTGGTTGGTGGCGATCGTGTCGGGCCAGTTGTCGCTGACCGATAAATTCCTGGCCGACCTGGCTGCGGCGTTCTCCAACGGTCCGGTGGTGATCGGACCCACCGCGCCCATGCTGACCGCGGCCTACCACAGCGCAAGCGAAGCGATATCGGGGATGAATGCCGTCGCCGGTTGGAGCGGGGCGCCACGGCCGGTGCTGGCACGAGAACTCCTGCCTGAACGCGCCCTCATGGGCGACGCGTCGGCGATCGTGGCGTTGCATACGGACGTCATGGGGCCGCTGTCCGACGCCGGGCCCACGCTGATCGAGACGCTCGACGCGTATCTGGATTGCGGCGGCGCCATCGAGGCCTGTGCCAGGAAGTTGTTCGTTCATCCAAACACCGTGCGATACCGGCTCAAGCGAATCACCGACTTCACCGGGCGCGATCCCACGCAGCCGCGAGACGCGTATGTCCTGCGAGTGGCGGCGACGGTGGGCCAGCTCAACTACCCCACGCCTCCATCCTCACGCGTTGGCAACACCATGACTCATGTTCCGCTGCCGGTCAAAGGGAGTGCTAGAGACGTCTAGCGGCCGCTTCCGAGCGAAAGTGATCCAGGCAACAGATTGCGAGACGGTCTCAAACGGGTAGCTTACCGAGCGGTTTTGTAGGTTGTATACAAAAACCTAAGACGAGGTTCATGATCTGTTACACCCGCCAAAACCGTTTCCACAGTGTTCTCTTAGACACGTGATTGCATTGCTTGCGCCCGGACAGGGTTCCCAGACCGAGGGAATGCTATCGGCGTGGCTGGAACTGCCCGGCGCCGCGGACCAGTTGACCCTGTGGTCGAAGGCCAGTGGCCTGGATCTGGTCCGACTGGGCACCACCGCGTCGACCGAAGAGATCACCGATACCGCCGTCACTCAGCCTTTGGTCGTCGCGGCCACGCTGCTCGCGCACCAGGAGCTGACCAAGCGGGGTCTTTTCACCGACGCCGAACTCGTGGTGGCCGGTCACTCTGTGGGTGAAATCGCGGCTTACGTGATCGCCGGCGTGCTGGGTGCCGATGATGCCGTCGCGCTCGCCGCCACCCGCGGCGCCGAGATGGCCAAGGCGTGCGCCGTAGAACCGACCGGAATGTCCGCGGTGCTCGGCGGTGAAGAGGACGACGTGCTGACCCGCCTCGAGCAGCTCGACCTGATCCCCGCTAACCGCAACGCCGCCGGACAGATCGTCGCGGCCGGCGCGCTGAGCGCGTTGGACAAACTCGCCGAAGACCCACCGGCCAAGGCCCGGGTGCGCGCCCTTGGCGTGGCCGGAGCTTTCCACACCAAGTACATGGCTTCCGCCCTGGACGGCTATGCGGCCGCGGCGGCCGCGGTCGAGACCGCCGAGCCCACCGCCACGCTGCTGTCGAACCGCGACGGCAAGGCGCTGGCCTCAGCGAGCGCGGCGATGGACACGCTGGTCGCTCAGCTGATCCAGCCGGTGCGCTGGGACCTGTGCACCCAAACGCTGCGCGAGCACGATGTCAAGGCGATCGTGGAGTTCCCCCCGCGGGCACTCTCACCGCGATTGCCAAGCGCGAACTTCGGGGGGTGACGGCCCGCGCCGTCAAGTCACCCGCAGACCTGGACGCGTTGGCGGACCTTTAACGCCAGCTGCGCCCAGTACAACAACACACCGTTCTACAAAGGCACTTCGAATCCGATTTGCACACAACATATTACGAAGGGAAATAGGCCGTGGCCGTCAGTCAAGAAGAAATCATCGCCGGTATTGCCGAGATCATCGAAGAGGTTACCGGTATCGAGCCGTCCGAGGTCACCCCGGAGAAGTCGTTCGTCGACGACCTGGACATCGACTCGCTGTCGATGGTCGAGATCGCCGTGCAGACCGAGGACAAGTACGGCGTCAAGATCCCCGACGAGGACCTCGCCGGTCTGCGTACCGTCGGTGACGTCGTCTCCTACATCCAGAAGCTCGAGGAAGAGGACCCCGAGGCCGCCGCTGCGCTGCGCGCCAAGCTCGAGGCCGAGAACCCGGACGCGGTTGCCAACGTCAAGGCGAGGCTGGAAGCGGACAGCAAGTGACCAAGCCTTCCACTGCTAATGGCGGTTACCCCAGCGTTGTGGTAACCGCCGTCACGGCGACGACCTCGATCGCGCCGGACATCGAGAGCACGTGGAAGGGTTTGTTAGCCGGGGAAAGCGGCATCCACGTCCTCGAAGACGAGTTCATCACCAAGTGGGACCTGCCCGTGAAGATCGGGGGGCACCTCAAGGAGCCCGTCGACAACCACATGGGCAGGCTGGACATGCGACGCATGTCCTATGTCCAGCGGATGGCCAAGTTCCTCAGCGGTCAGCTGTGGGAAACCGCGGGCAGCCCCGAGGTCGACCCCGACCGTTTCACGGTGGTGGTCGGCACGGGGCTGGGTGGCGCCGAACGGATCGTGGAGAGCTACGACCTGATGAACGAGGGCGGCCCCCGCAAGGTGTCGCCGCTGGCCGTTCAGATGATCATGCCCAACGGCGCCGCCGCGACCGTCGGGCTGCTGCTGGGGGCCCGCGCCGGGGTGATGACCCCGGTGTCGGCGTGCTCGTCGGGCTCGGAGGCGATTGCCCACGCGTGGCGCCAGATCGTCATGGGCGATGCCGACGTCGCCGTCGCCGGCGGCGTGGAGGGCCCCATCGAGGCGCTGCCCATCGCCGCGTTCTCGATGATGCGGGCCATGTCGACCCGAAACGAGGATCCCGAAGGGGCGTCGCGACCGTTCGATAAGGACCGCGACGGCTTCGTCTTCGGTGAGGCCGGGGCGCTCATGCTCATCGAGACCGAGGAGCACGCCATCGCCCGCGGTGCCAAGCCGCTGGCCCGGCTCCTGGGTGCCGGTATCACCTCGGACGCCTTCCACATGGTGGCGCCGGACCCCAATGGCCTGCGTGCCGGGAGGGCGATGACGCGGTCGCTAGAGCTGGCGGGCCTATCCCCCAAGGACATCGACCACGTCAACGCGCACGGAACGGCAACGCCGATCGGCGACGCCGCCGAGGCCAACGCGCTGCGGGTCGCGGGTTGCGAGCACGCCGCGGTCTATGCGCCGAAGTCGGCGCTGGGCCACTCCATCGGCGCGGTCGGGGCTCTCGAGTCGGTGCTCACGGTGCTGACCCTGCGTGACGGTGTCATCCCACCGACACTCAACTACGTGACCCCGGATCCCGAGATCGCGCTGGATGTCGTCGCGGGCGAACCCCGCTACGGCGACTACCGGTACGCGATCAACAACTCGTTCGGGTTCGGCGGCCACAATGTGGCGCTCGCCTTCGGGCGTTTCTAGGCAGCACGGAAGGAACATAAACAAACCGATGACAGAGCTGGTTACGGGTAAGGCCTTACCCAACGTGGTGGTCACCGGCGTTGCCATGACGACCGCATTGGCAACAGACGCGGAAATGACGTGGAAGCTGTTGCTCGACGGCCATAGCGGGATCCGTACCCTCGACGACCCATTCGTCGAGGAGTTCAACTTGCCCGTCCGCATTGGTGGGCATCTGCTGGAGGAGTTCGACCACCAGCTCACGCGCGTCGAATTGCGGCGGATGGGCTACCTGCAGAAGATGTCCACCATTCTGAGCCGACGCCTGTGGGAGAACGCCGGCACGCCCGAGATCGACAGCAACCGATTGATGGTCTCCATCGGCACCGGCCTGGGCTCGGCCGAGGAACTGGTCTTCAGCTACGACGAGATGCGCGCGCGCGGCTACCGGGCGGTCTCCCCGTTGGCCGTGCAGAAGTACATGCCCAACGGCGCCGCCGCGGCCGTCGGCCTGGAACGGCACGCCAAGAGCGGCGTGATGACTCCGATATCGGCGTGTGCCTCCGGTTCGGAGGGCATCGCCCGTGCCTGGCAGCAGATCGTGCTCGGTGAGGCCGACGCCGCCATCTGCGGTGGCGTGGAAACACGCATTGAGGCAGTGCCCATTGCCGGGTTCTCCAACATGCGCATCGTCATGTCCACCAACAACGACAACCCCGCCGGCGCATGTCGCCCGTTCGACAAGGACCGCGACGGCTTCGTGTTCGGCGAGGGCGGCGCGCTGATGCTGATCGAGACCGAGGAGACCGCCAAAGCCCGCGGCGCCAACATCCTGGCCCGGATTATGGGGGCCAGCATCACCTCGGACGGCTTCCACATGGTGGCACCGGACCCCAACGGGGAACGCGCCGGGCATGCGATCACGCGGGCGGTCCAGTTGGCGGGCCTGTCCCCTAGTGATATCGATCACGTCAACGCCCATGCCACCGGCACCCAGGTCGGTGACCTGGCCGAAGGCAAGGCCATCAATAACGCCCTGGGCAGCAACAAACCGGCGGTGTACGCACCCAAATCCGCCCTCGGTCACTCGGTGGGTGCGGTCGGCGCGGTGGAGTCGATCCTGACGGTGCTGGCATTGCGCGATCAAGTTATCCCGCCGACACTGAACCTAGTGAACCTCGATCCAGAGATTGACCTGGATGTGGTGGCGGGGAAGCCGCGGCCTGGTGATTACCAGTTCGCAGTCAATAACTCATTCGGATTTGGCGGCCACAACGTAGCGATCGCCTTCGGGCGTTACTGACTCGGCGTGACTCATGCCGAGCATCACCGGAACAGGAGATCTCGATGACGATCATGGCCCCTGAGGCGGTCGGCGAGTCGCTCGACCCCAGAGATCCGCTGCTGCGTCTGAGCAATTTCTTCGACGACGGCAGCGTGGAGCTGCTGCACGAGCGTGACCGCTCCGGCGTGCTCGCCGCGGCAGGCACGGTGAACGGCATGCGCACGGTCGCGTTCTGCACGGACGGGACCGTGATGGGCGGCGCCATGGGCACCGAAGGCTGCTTGCACATCGTCAACGCCTACGACACCGCCATCGAGGAGCAGAGCCCGATCGTGGGCATCTGGCACTCCGGTGGGGCCCGGTTGGCCGAAGGGGTGCGGGCGCTGCACGCGGTCGGGACGGTGTTCGAGGCCATGATCCGCGCGTCGGGCTACATTCCGCAGATCTCGGTGGTCGTCGGCTTCGCCGCCGGCGGCGCCGCGTACGGGCCGGCGCTGACCGACGTCGTCGTGATGGCCCCGGAAAGCCGGGTGTTCGTCACCGGGCCCGACGTGGTGCGCAGCGTCACCGGCGAGGACGTGGACATGGCGTCGCTCGGCGGCCCGGAGACCCACCACAAGAAGTCCGGCGTGTGCCACATCGTCGCCGACAACGAGCTCGACGCCTACGAGCGCGGCCGCCGGCTGGTCGGATTGTTCTGCCAGCAAGGTCATTTCGACCGCAGCAAGGCCGAGGCGGGCGACACCGATATCCACGCACTGCTGCCCGAATCTTCTCGGCGGGCCTACGACGTGCACCCGATCGTGACCGCGATCCTCGACGCGGACTCGCCGTTCGACGAGTTCCAGGCCAATTGGGCGCCGTCCATGGTGGTCGGACTGGGCCGGCTGTCCGGCCGCACGGTCGGTGTCCTGGCCAACAACCCGCTGCGCCTCGGCGGCTGCTTGAACTCCGAAAGTGCCGAAAAGGCAGCGCGTTTCGTGCGGCTCTGCGACGCGTTCGGGATCCCGCTGGTGGTGGTTGTCGACGTCCCCGGCTATTTGCCGGGCGTCGACCAGGAGTGGGGCGGCGTGGTGCGCCGCGGTGCCAAGCTGCTGCACGCGTTCGGCGAGTGCACCGTGCCGCGCGTCACGCTGGTCACCCGAAAGACCTACGGCGGCGCCTACATTGCGATGAACTCCCGCTCCCTGAACGCGACCAAGGTGTTCGCCTGGCCGGATGCCGAGGTCGCCGTGATGGGCGCCAAGGCCGCCGTCGGCATCTTGCACAAGAAGAAGCTGGCCGCCGCGCCGGAACACGAACGTGAAGCGCTGCATGATGAACTGGCCGCCGAGCACGAGCGGCTCGCCGGCGGCGTTGACAGCGCCATCGAGATAGGCGTGGTGGACGAGAAGATCGACCCGGCGCACACCCGCAGCAAGATCACCGAAGCGCTGGCTCAGACGCCCACCCGCCGCGGCCGCCATAAGAACATTCCGCTGTAATTTTCTAGCGCGAGCAGACGCAGAATCGCACGCGGACGGCCGTCCGCGTGCGATTCTGCGTCTGCTGGGCGGAGTTATCCCAGGGTGCAGCACAGGGTGGCTGGCGAATTCGCCCGAGCCTCTGCATGCTTTCGCGGTGCACATCGACGCGATGACGCTCCTCGAGCAGACTGGGGGTTTCGCTACAACCGCACAACTGCTGGCGGTCATGACTCGTCAACAGCTCGACGTTCAAGTCAGAAGCGGTGGCCTCGTTCGTGTCTGGTATGGGGTCTATGCAGCCCAGCAGCCAAATCTGTTGGGCCGCTTGGCGGCACTGGATGTCTTTATGGGCCGGCACGCCGTTGCGTGCATGGGCACATCCGCCGCGCTACACGGATTTGACACGGAAAACACCACCGCCATTCACGTGCTTGATCCAGGGGTACGCATGCGTCCAGCGATCGGACTTATGGTCCACCAACGTACCGGCGCCCCGCTGCAACGCATCGCTGGGCGTCTCGCGACCGCACCGGCATGGACCGCAGTTGAGATCGCACGCCAGCTGCGTCGGCCACGAGCGCTGGCGACACTCGACGCCGTATTGCATTCCATGCGGTGCACACGCGGTGAGATTGAAAGCGCCGTCGCCGAGCAGCGCGGGCGACGAGGCATTGTGCCAGTCCGCGGACTCCTGTCTATCGCCGACGAACGTGCGGAATCGGCCATGGAAAGCGAGGCTCGGCTGGTGATGATCGAACACGGGCTACCGCTTCCGGAGCTCCAATATCCGATCCGTGGCCGAGAGGGTGAGCTGTGGCGCGTCGACTTCGCCTGGCCGGAAGCACGTCTAGCGGCTGAATACGAAAGCATCGACTGGCATGTCGGCCGTGACGAGATGCTGCGAGACAAAACGAGGTGGGGCAAGATCCAGGAGCTCGGGTGGACGATTATTCCGATAGTCGTCGATGACGTGAGGCGGGAACCCGACCGCCTAGTGCAGCGCATCGCCAGCCACCTGGAACGCCCGCGTATGGCTGGCTGATGCGGGGCGAGCAGACACAGAATCGCACAGCCAAGGGCCCCGGGGTGCGATTCTATGTCTGCTCGGCGGCCAGGGTGACTAGCGGGCCAGAATAGCCGAAAGCGCTTGGTGCAGTTCGCCTTCAGGGTCGTCGGGTAGATTTTCCACACGCCATCCGACGAAATCGTCCGGTCGGACCAGAAGCGCCCCGGTGGGCGCGAGTCCGGTGGCCGCCGCCCACGCGTCGTCGCCGACACAATGCATGGTGATCGGGATGTCCAGGGCCGCCGACGCCGACGTGACCGCTGCGCGCCATCGTTCGTCGCCGGTCAGCACCGTGAACCCGGGACCGACCAGGTCCAGCGTCGAAACACCGTCACGCACCCACACATGCGGAACGCGGGTGCCGGGTTGAGCATGCAACTCCTCCACGAGCTGCACCGCATCCGGGTCCACCGAAGGCTCGCCGGTCACAACGGCTTTCGAGCGGTACCGGTACCCGATCAACAGGGCGAACATCGAGCACTCCTCGTCGGCCGGTAACCGTGGCCGGTCCTCGCCCAGCGCGAGCAACGTAACCGTTGGGCCGGTGAGGGATTGGCGGGCGGCAAATCGCCCCACCGGGTGACGTTCGGTGTGGTAGGTGGCAAGCAGGTCCGGCCCGGCCGCTCCCCGGAGGACGGCGGCCAGCTTCCACGCCAGGTTGTGCGCACTCTGGATGGCGGTGTTGGCCCCCCCGGCCTTGAACGGCGGCATGGTGTGCGCCGAGTCGCCGACGAGAAATGCTCGCCCAGAACGGAATTGGTCGGCCACCTGTTCGTAAGGTTGCCACGCGGCGACCTCGATGACGTCGATGTCGATCGGCTCGCCGATTGCCTTGGTGAGCACCTCGCGGCAGCGTTGCGGTGTGAACTGGTCCGCCGTCTCGCCTTTCGTGGGCAAATACGTGGTGATGAACATGCCGACATCGCCCTGGGCAACGATGAAAATGCCGTCCACGTCAGCGTTTTTGACTTGTATGCCATCGCCATCGGTCAAGTTCGGGACCAGGTTTCGCCACGGCGCCCGGAAGTACATGAAGACGACATAGATCGGCAGCGCGCCATAGCCAGATGTGGTGATGCCCAGCGAGTTACGGATCTGGCTGTGCACACCGTCGGCGCCGACGAGATAGTCGGCGCGGATGGTCTCGGAATCACCCGAGTCCCGGTCGCGCACCACCGCGGTCACACCGGCTTCGTCGAGATCGAGCGAGGAAAGTTCCGTCCCGTAGCGCACCTCACTGCCGTGCCGGCGCGTTCCGGCGAGCAGGATCGGCTCGAGCCTGCTCTGCGGGCAGTACTGCACCGCGGGTTCGGGGCTCAGCGTGTCCAGACCGGCGAAGAGCGCGTCGATGTCAATGGCCGGCTGTACGTCTGCGCTATTCAGCGTCGGCTTGACGACCATGTTGGAAACGTGCTCGGCGACCGCGTGCACCTCGTCGCCCAGGCCCAGGCCACGCAGGATTTCCAAGCTGCGGAAACTGATATTGCGGGCCTTGGGATAGATGAAAACCTCGCGCCGCTTTTCGATCAGCAGCGAGGAAACCCCGTGCTTGGCCAGCAATGCGGACGTGGTCAGCCCGCCGGCGCCGGCACCGACGATGAGGACAGGAACATGGGTAGTCATCGCTCACCTCCCCCGACTCAATCCGATAGTCGCTATGAAATGATAGTACATGTCATTAAATATTGGCTACAAGATTGAGCGCTCACGCTCGGCGTTGCGGTGCCCGCCCGTCGCGCGGTGGAAGATGACTGCGTGGACAGCGGCGGTGATCACACAGTGGCCCGCTCGGCGACGGCGATGATGGACGTCGCGTTCGAAGAGGCGCGGGCCGGACTGGCCGAGGGCGGTATCCCGATCGGCGCCGCGCTGTTCACCACGGACGGCATACTGCTCGGGCGCGGCCGCAATCGCCGCGTGCAGCAAGGGGATCCGTCGTTACATGCCGAGATCGACGCGTTTCGTGACGCCGGCAGAAAGCTCGACTACCGATCCACGGTTATGGTGACGACGCTGTCGCCATGCTGGTACTGCAGTGGCCTGGTGCGCCAGTTCAACATCGGCTCGCTGTTGGTCGGCGAATCCCGAACCTTCACCGGCGGGCACGGATGGCTGGCCGAACACGGGGTCCGGGTCACGGTGCTCGATGACCGGCGCTGCGTCGCGACGATGTCGGCCTTCATCGCGGAGCACCCCGGCTTGTGGCACGAAGACATCGGGGTGGCGCCCTAGGGAAGGCGGGCCAGAAACTCCTCGGCCACGCCCACGACCCGCTCACGATCGGACTCCACCAGACCGATCCGGGTTCGCCGATCGACGATGTCGCCGACGTCCAGCGCGCACTCGTGGGTCACCGCGTACTCGAACTCCGCCCGGATCACGTCGATGCCTTCGGCGACCGGCTCGGCGGGTCGCTCGCAGGTGGCGGTGGCGACGACGTTGGCCGCCTCGGCCCCGTAGCGCGCGATCAGCGACGGCGGCAGATCGGTCGTCAGCGGCACGTCCGAGCCGGGGTTTGCCATCGCACCGACCAGCGGCAGATCGCGCGTTGAGCATCTCCCGGCGGTCAGGCGGCGCAATTCGACGGCGCGATCGAGCACGTCCTGCGCCATGAGCCGATACTCGGTCAGCTTGCCGCCGACGACGCTGATGACCCCCGACGGCGACTCCACCACCGCGTGATCGCGGCTGAGGTCGGCGGTACGGCCCTCACCGGTGTCGATCAGCGGGCGCAGACCGGCATAGGCGCCAATGACATCGGCCGGCTCGAGCGTGATTCCCAGCGCCGTGTTAGCCGTGTCCAGCAGGAACGCGATCTCCCGCGAAGACGGTTGTGGCACATCGGGAATCGGGCCGGGGGCTGCTTCGTCGGTCAGGCCGAGGTAGACCCGGCCGAGCTGTTCCGGCATGGCGAACACGAAGCGGTTGAGTTCACCGGGAATCGGTATCGTCAGCGCGGCGCTCGGATTGCCGAAGTCCGCCGCGTCGAGCACGAGATGGGTTCCGCGACTGGGCCGCAACCTCAGCGAGCCGTCGATCTCGCCCGCCCACACCCCGGCCGCGTTAATGACCGCGCCGGCCGACACCTCGAACGACTGGCCGGTGCGCTGGTCGGTCAACCGCACCGACGTGCCGGTCGCGCCGGATGCCGCCACACGGGTGAGGATCCGGGCGCCGTGCTGCGCGGCGGTGCGCGCGACCGCGGTGACCAGTCGGGCGTCGTCGATCAGCTGCCCGTCGTAGGCGAGCAGGCCACCGTCGAGGCCGTCGCGGCGGACCGCGGGAGCCATCTCGATCACGCGCTGCGCGGGGATCCGGTGCGGGGGCGGCAGGATCGACGATGGCGTCCCGGCCATCCTGCGCAAGACATCGCCGGCAAAAAATCCGGCGCGCACCAACGCGCGCTCGCCGCGACTCATTGTCGGCAGCAGCGGAATCAGCTGCGGCATCGCGTGGACCAGATGAGGGGCGTTGCGCGTCATCAGGATTCCGCGTTCGATGGCGCTTCGGCGCGCGATGCCTACATTGCCGGTCGCCAGATAGCGCAGCCCGCCGTGCACAAGCTTGGAACTCCAGCGGCTGGTGCCGAAGGCCAGATCGTGCTTTTCCACCAGGGCCACCCGCAGGCCCCGGGCGGCGGCGTCCAGGGCGATGCCGGCGCCGGTGATCCCGCCCCCGACCACCACGACGTCCAGCGACGCGCCGTCGGCGAGCGCGGTCAGGTCCCCGGTGCGCCGCGCGGCGTTGAGAGCGGCCCGCATCAGGACAGGTATCCGTTAAGCGCGCAGGCGAGCTCGGTGGCGAGCGCCTCGGTATCGAGGATCGGCCGAACGATCTGTGCGGACTGGATGGTCGACTGGGCCATCAGCAACACCATGGTCGCCATCTGGAGCGGGTCGCCGGCGCGGACGCTGCCGTGTCGCTGGGCCACGCGCAGGCGGGCGGCGAGGGCGTCGATCAACATCTGCTGGCTGGCCCCGAGGCGTTCGGTGATGTAGGTGGGCGCGAGCTCCGAGTGCAGCACCGACATGACCAGCTCGTCACGACGCAGCAGGCCGGCCACCGTAACGATTTGCCGCACCAACGATTCCCGGTCGTCTCCGAGCAACGGCGCATCGCGCATCACGCCGGTGACATGCCGGGTCAACAGCGCCGCGACGATCGACCTGGTATCCGGCCAGCGCCGGTACACCGTCGGCCGGCTGACCCCCGCGCGCCGCGCGATCTCGGCAAGCGTCACCCGGTCGACGCCGAAATGGACCACACAGCTGGCCGCCGCCGCGAGGATCCGCTCGCCGGTATCCGACGAATCGTTACTGATTGACAGCATATGTAATACTGTAACGCATGACGTCTCCCGAGGGTCTGCTGCCGCCGATGAAGTGGAACGCCTGGGGAGATCCCGCCGCGGCCAAACCGCTGTCCGATGGCATTCGGTCGTTGCTGAAGCAGGTCGTGGGCCTGGACGGTTCCGACGCGGCCGAACTCGACCCCGACCGGGTGCACCTGCGCCCGTCGGCGTTGTCGGGGGCCGATCGGGCGGCGCTGGCCGGGATCGTCGGCGCCGGGTATTGCCGCACCGCTGACCGCGATCGATTGCTGCACGCCGGGGGCAAATCCACCCTCGACTTGCTGCGGCGCAAGGACCCCGGGATCCAGGACGCGCCCGACGCCGTGTTGCTGCCCGGCGGCCCCGACGGTGAAGACGCCGTTGCCGCGATCCTGCGCTACTGCTCCGAGCACCGCATTGCCGTCATCCCGTTTGGGGGTGGCACCAACGTCGTCGGCGGGCTGACTCCCACCCGGGGCGCATTCGGCGCGGTGGTGTCGCTTGATCTGCGCCGCTTCGACCAGCTCATCTGGATCGACGAGGTGTCCGGCCAGGCGGTTTTCGGGGCCGGCGTCACCGGACCGGACGCCGAACGCCTGCTCGGCGAACACGGCTTCTCACTCGGGCATTTCCCGCAAAGCTTCGAATACGCCACGATCGGGGGCTTCGCGGCGACCCGATCGTCGGGGCAGGACTCGGCCGGCTACGGCCGGTTCAACGACATGGTTCGCGGGCTGCGCATGGTCACTCCGGTCGGCACGATGGACCTGGGCCGCGCGCCCGAATCCGCCGCGGGCCCGGACCTGCGCCAGCTGCTGATCGGCTCGGAGGGCACCTTCGGGGTCATCACCCAAGTGCGGCTGCGCGTGCACCGGATACCGGAGGCCGTCCGTTACGAGGCATGGTCGTTTCCCGATTTCGCGACCGGGGCCGCGGCGCTGCGCGCCGTCACCCAAAATGCCACCGGCCCCACGGTCATTCGGCTCTCCGACGAGGTTGAGACCGGGGTCAATCTCGCCACCACCGAGGCAATCGGCGATCCCCAGGTCACCGGTGGCTGCCTGGGCATCACCGTATTCGAAGGCACCAAGGAGCACGTCGAAAGCCGGCACGCCGAGACCGGCGCGCTGCTGGCGGCGCAGGGCGGTACGTCGCTGGGCGAAGGGCCGGCGCAGGCCTGGGAGCGGGGCCGGTTCGCCGCGCCGTACCTGCGTGACTCGCTGCTGTCCGCCGGCGCGCTCTGCGAGACGCTCGAGACGGCCACCGACTGGGCAGGCGTTCCATCGCTGAAAGCCGCTGTCACCCAAGCACTTATCGACGCGCTGGGCGCGACGGGTACACCGGCGTTGGTGATGTGCCACATTTCGCACGTGTACCCGACCGGGGCTTCGCTGTACTTCACCGTCGTCGCCGGGCAGCGGGGCAATCCGATCGAGCAGTGGCAGGCCGCCAAAAAAGCCGCGTCGGAAGCGATCGTGGCCACCGGCGGAACCATCACCCATCATCATGCGGTCGGCGCCGACCACAGGCCCTGGATGCACGACGAGGTGGGTGAGCTGGGTGTGCAGGTGTTGCGCGCGGTCAAGGCGACACTGGATCCGGCCGGAATCCTCAATCCCGGCAAGCTGATTCCGTGACCCTCCGTGACTAGGGATCGCGCGATCACCGGCCGGCGACAGCGCCGTGAAATCGGCAAAGTGGTCGCACTGACCAATCCCCTCTCGGGACACGGCGCCGCGATCCGCGCGGCCCAGCTCGCGATCGCCCGGTTGCACCGTCGGGGTGTGGAGGTCGTCGAAATCATCGGCGACGACGCGCAGGACGCGCGCTTCCTCGCCGCCGCGGCCGTTGAGAAGGGCGCCGACGCCCTGATGGCCACCGGCGGTGACGGCGTCGTCTCCAACGCGCTGCAGGTGTTGGCGGGCACCGACATTCCGCTGGGAATCGTTCCGGCGGGCACCGGCAACGACCACGCCCGTGAATTCGGAATCCCCACAACGGATCCCGAGGCGGCCGCGGACATCGTCGTCGACGGCTGGACGGAAACCATTGACCTGGGCCGGATCCAGTGGGGGGGCCGCGAAAAGTCGGACAAATGGTTCGGCACGGTGGCGGCCACCGGATTCGATTCCCTGGTAACCGATCGCGCAAACCGGATGAGGTGGCCGCATGGGCGGTTGCGGTATTACCTGGCGATGCTCGCCGAACTCTCGCAGCTACGGCTGCTGCCCTACCGAATCGTGCTCGACGGAACCGACGAGATCGACACCGATCTCACGCTTGCGGCGTTCGGCAATACCCGCAGCTATGGCGGCGGGATGCTGATCTGCCCCAACGCCGATCACACCGACGGCCTGCTCGACATCACCATGGTGCACGAGGCGTCGCGGACAAAGCTGCTCCGCCTGTTCCCCACCGTGATCAAGGGGACCCATGTCGAGCTCGACGTGGTGAGCACGGCACGCGCCACATCGATTCAACTCGAATGTCCGGGAATCAACGTCTACGCCGACGGCGATTTCGCGTGCCTGCTGCCCGCCGAGATCTCCGCGGTGCCCGCCGCGCTGCGGGTCCTTCGTCCCGCCCACTGACGACGAAGTAACGGCCGGCGCCGCGAACGCGACATCCTGGCAGACCCGCGTCACGGGCCCTGCCGGGAGGAAAATATGTCGCGACACCTCGCACTTGCCGTCGTGGCGGCCGCGGGCGGCTCGTTGTGGCTTGCCCCCGCGGCCTTCGCGGGCGATCCCCTGTGGAACGGGCAGTACGTCGTCACGCTCTCCGCAAACGCGAAGAACGGCACCAGCACGGCGGCCGAACAACCGGAATATGCCCACCGGGCCATCTACTCCTTTAGCTCGAGCTGTTCGTCCGGCGTCTGCGTCGCTACGGTGAACAACCCCCCGCCGCCCAAGAATCAGTACATGCCGCAGGCGATCGAATTCACCTGGAATGGGTCGCAGTGGGTGCGCGAGATGAGCTGGAAGTGGGACTGCCTACTGCCCGACGGCACCATCGAATACGACCCCGCGAAATCCATCACGGCCTATACGCCCGGGCCGAATGGGGTGCTTACCGGCGTCTTTCACACCGACATCTCGAGCGGCGCGTGCAAGGGCAACGTCGATATGCCGGTGACCGCGGCCCCGGCGCATCCCCTACCCGGCGCGCCCGGCCCCGCATAGCCCTGTTCAGCCGACGCCCCGGTTGAGCCAGGTCACCTCGCCGGCGTCGCCGCCGTCGCGATACACCTCGAGCGCCTCGTCCCAGGCCGTTCCCAGCACCGAATCCAGTTCCGCGGCCAACGTGTCGGCGCCCTGCGCCATCATCGCGCGCAGCCGCATCTCCCCGACCATGATGTCGCCGTTGGCGCTCATCGACCCGCTCCACAGGCCCAGTTGCGGGGTGTGGCTGAACCGGTGACCGTCGACTCCGGGGCTGGGATCCTCGGTGACCTCGAACCGCAGCACCGACCAGGAGCGCAACGCGTTGGCCAACCTGGCGCCGGTGCCGACGGGCCCCACCCAGTTGGTGACCGCGCGCAGCTGTCCGGGCATCGCCGGCTGCGGTGTCCACGTGAGGTTCGCCTTGGCTCCCAAGGTCGACGACAGCGCCCACTCGACATGCGGGCACACCGCTGCGGGCGAGGCATGGACGTACACCACGCCCGCCGTCACATCGGCGAATTGATTCGACGCACGCATCTCCTGCTCCTTCGGTTCCACGAGGGACGTCTTCCCCAACGACCTGGTGGACCCGCAAGCAGGCGACTTGCTGATATTCACGTTGTTTTTGTGTCGTGCGTGTCTATTGTGCCTCTTGATACCCCTGTTGCGCTAGTCTGCATTTCCAATCAGGCGTACTCGGATATCACCGCGTCGGAGATCGCCGGCCACAGCCCGAGCGCCCACTCGCCGAAATCGCGGTCCGTGAGGACTACCAGCGCCAGCTCCGCGTCGGGATCTGCCCAGATAAAACCGCCCGCTTGGCCGAAATGGCCGTAGGTTCGCGCCGAGTTGCGCGCACCCGTCCAATGCGGCGATTTGGAGTCCCTGATCTCGAAGCCCAGCCCCCAATCGTTGGGCCGCTGCACGCCGTATCCGGGCAGCACGCCGTCCAAGCCGGGAAACTGCACCGAGGTCGCCTCGCGGTGCAGCTCGGCCGAGACCGTGGACGGGCGCAGCAGGTCACCGGCGAACGCCGCCAGGTCGGCGACCGTCGAGGTCGCCCCGTACCCGGCGGTTGGCGCGCCGCCGTCCAGCCGGGTGGTCGTCATGCCCAGCGGTTCGCATACCGCCTCGGTGAGGTAACGGGCGAACTCGATGCCCGACGCTTTCTGCACGGTCTCGGCCGCCACGGCAAAGCCGTAATTGGAATACATCCGCCGGATGCCGGGCTTGGCCAGCACCTGATCGGACAGCATCGCCAGGCCCGACGTGTGGGCCAGCAGGTGGCGGATCGTCGAACCGGGCGGGCCGGCCGGGGTGTCGAGGTCGACGACCCCTTCTTCGATGGCGACCTGTACCGCGCGGGCCACCGGGGGTTTGGTCACCGACGCCAGCTCGAACACCCGGTGGGTGTCGCCGTGGCTGGCCAGCACCCCGGTGGGGCCAATCACCGCCGCGGCGGCATTGGCCACAGGCCAATCAGCAAGGAGGCCGAGAGCGTCGAGAACGGCCATCGCGTCCGGCGCGTCACTTCCTGGCGATGTAGTAGTTGTTGATCGGGTCCGACTCGACCTCGGCGACCCGCACGTCGCCGAAGCCTGCGTCGGCGAGCATCGAGGTGGCCAGCTGGGTTCCCCAGACCGCGCCCAGCCCGGCGCCGTCGAGCGCCAGCGACACCGTCATGCAGTGCATCAACGAGGTCGTGTAGAGGTAGGTGCTCATCGGGACGTCGACGTTGTCCTCGAGCCGGCTCGATGCCTTGACGTCGGCCATCAGCAGCACGCCGGCGGGCCGCAGCGCCCGGTAGATGTTTTCCAGCACCCGCGCCGGCTGGGCCTGATCGTGGATGGCGTCGAAGACGGCGATGACGTCGTAGCTGGCCGCCTTGTCCAGCTGCGCCAGATTGTGGCTTTCGAAGGTCGCGTTCGCCAGGCCGAGGTCGGCCGCCTCCCGGATGCCGGCCGCGATGGCATCACCGGAGAAGTCGATGCCGGTGAATCGGCTGGCCGGAAACGCCCGTGCCATCACGTTGATCGCGTGACCGCTGCCGCAGCCGAAATCGGCGACGTCGGCGCCGGACCGCAGGCGTTCGACGAGGCCGTCGACCAACGGCAGCACCACGTCGACGAGCGCCAGGTCGTACCCGGCGCCGCTCATCTCGGCCATCAGCGTGTGGAAGCGCGGATATTCGCTGTATGGCAGCCCCCCACCCGCTCGGAAGCAGGGGATGATTTTCTGTTCGACCTCACTGAGCAGCGGAACGAACTGGGCCACCAGCGCCAGATTGTCCGGCCCGGCCGCACGAGTCAGCACGCCCGCGCGGTGGGCGGGCAACGAGTAGGTGGCGGTGCCGGCGTCGTAGTCGACGACGTGCCCGGTGGTCATGCCCCCCAGCCACTCCCGCACGTAACGCTCGTTGAGGCCGGCGGCCTCGGCGATCTGCGCGCTGGTGGAGGGCGGAAGCCCGGCCATCGCGTCGAGCAGGCCGGTCTGATGCCCGATGCTCAGCAGCAGCGCCAGGCTCGCGCCGTCGATGGCCGTGACGATTCGCTCGGTGAATTCTGCGGTGGTCTCGCAGGCCGTCTCGCAGGCCGACTCGCCGGCAACCGTGCTCCCGTCGAGTGTCGTCATGCTCAGCGACGCTACACCGGCTCGAAAACGGTTTGGTGGCCAATGGGTTGACACAGGTTCATGGGTGAACGGCCGGCTGCGAAGTGTATGGCACCCCTCAGTAGGTTGTAGGTCATGAGTCAGACAGTGCGCGGCGTGATTTCACGAAAGAAGGGCGAGCCCGTCGAATTGGTGGACATCGTCGTTCCCGACCCCGGGCCCGGAGAGGCCCTGGTTGATGTCATCGCCTGCGGGGTGTGCCATACCGACCTGACCTACCGGGAGGGCGGCATCAACGACGAGTACCCGTTCCTGCTCGGCCACGAGGCCGCCGGCACCGTGGAAGCGGTCGGGCCGGGTGTGACGGCGGTCGCGCCGGGCGACTTCGTCATCCTGAACTGGCGCGCGGTCTGCGGCCAATGCCGGGCCTGCAAGCGCGGCAGGCCGAGCTACTGCTTCGACACCTTCAACGCCGAACAGAAGATGACGCTGACCGACGGCACCGAGCTCACCCCGGCGCTGGGCATCGGGGCGTTCGCCGACAAGACGCTGGTGGCGGCCGGTCAGTGCACCAAGGTCGATCCCGAGGCCGACCCGGCGGTCGCCGGACTGCTGGGCTGCGGGGTGATGGCGGGGCTGGGGGCCGCGATCAACACCGGCGCGGTCGACCGTGACGACACCGTCGCGGTGATCGGCTGCGGCGGCGTCGGCGATGCCGCGATCGCGGGGGCCGCGCTGGTCGGCGCCAGGCGGATCATCGCGGTCGACACCGACAACACAAAGTTGGACTGGGCGCGCAAGTTCGGCGCCACCCACACCGTCAACGCCCGCGAATTCGACGTCGTCAAGACCATCCAGGACCTCACCGACGGTTTCGGGGTCGACGTGGTGATCGACGCGGTCGGCCGGCCGGAAACCTGGAAGCAGGCCTTCTACGCCCGCGACCTCGCGGGAACCGTTGTACTGGTGGGTGTTCCGACGCCCGATATGCGCCTGGACATGCCGCTGGTGGACTTCTTCTCGCGCGGCGGGTCGCTGAAGTCGTCCTGGTACGGCGACTGCCTGCCCGAACGCGACTTCCCCACCCTGATCGACCTCTACCTGCAGGGCAGGCTCCCGCTGGAGAAGTTCGTCTCCGAACGCATCGGGCTCGGCGACATCGAGGAGGCATTCCACAAGATGCACGGCGGCAACGTGCTGCGCTCGGTGGTGATCCTGTAATGGCCGCTATCGAGCAGGTTGTCACCCACGGCACTTTCGAACTCGACGGCGGCAGTTGGGAAGTCGACAACAACATCTGGTTGGTCGGCGACGATTCCGAGGTGGTGGTCTTCGACGCCGCCCACTCCGCACAACCGATCCTGGACGCGGTCAGAGGGCGCAATGTCGTCGCGGTGGTGTGCACGCACGGCCACAACGATCACGTCACGGTGGCTCCGGAGCTCGGTGTGGCCCTCGACGCCCCGGTGCTGCTGCACCCCGGCGACGAAGTGCTGTGGCGAATGACTCACCCCGACAAGGACTTTCGGACCATCGCGGATGGCAGACACACTGACGGTCGCCGGCACCCGGCTGCAGGCCCTGCACACCCCGGGCCATTCCCCCGGCTCCGTCTGCTGGCACGCACCCGAACTGGGTGTGGTGTTCAGCGGCGACACCCTGTTCTCCGGCGGACCGGGCGCCACCGGACGTTCGTACTCGGACTTCCCGACGATTCTGCAGTCGATCTCCGAGCGGCTCGGCAAGCTGCCCGGCGAGACCGTCGTGCACACCGGCCATGGTGACAGCACCACCGTCGGCGACGAGATCGTCCACTACGAACAGTGGGTGGCCCGGGGACACTGACGCCAGGGGATCCACACGCCTTACCCTCCCTCGAGGATCCGGCGCTTCTCGGTCTCGAACTCCTGCTCCGTCAACGCCCCGGAATCCCGCAGCGACGCTAGCGTTTTGAGCCGCTCGAGGCGGACTCCCTCGTCGCCGGGATGCGGCGCCGCGACCGGCGGCGACATGGGTGGTACCGGCGGCGGCATGGGCGCCACCGGCGAGAAGACCGGCGCCTGGAAGTAGGGGTTCACCGGCGTCACCACCTTGCGCCGGGTCCGGGCCAGCCACAATCCGGACAGGACCGAACCAACCAGGCCCACAACGAACGTCGCAACGAACACCCACACCAGATAGCCATAAGAACTCTTGTGGCCGAACGCAAGTCGCGGGTCGATGAACCCGTTGACCTGGCCGTCCGTCGTGATGTTGTAGGTGCCTTTTGCGGCAACCTGAGCCACCCACACCTGCACATGCGCGTCGTTGTTGACCGTCGTTGTGCCGCCGATGCTTTCGGTCAGCACCGGCTGCGCCACACCGTCGGGCGCCGTAATCGTGACCCGCAGCGGCGGCACCGGCAGGCCGCCGCCGTTGGGGCTGCCGATGACCACGGTGTGCAGGCTGATGGTGACTTCGCCGGCGGGCAGAGACACGCTGCCCGTCCCCGGGATCGGCACCTCGCCGTAGGCGTTGTACTTGTCCAAAAAGAAGGAGTTGAGCACCAATGCGACGATGAAGCCGCCCACTGACACCACCGTCACGACGACGGCGACGGTCAGTGAAATCTTTGCGAGCCCTCTGCTGCTCATTGACGCAGTGTGTCACCGCGGGTCACGCGGTGCCAGCGAGATGCTCCGTCGACAGACGGGGCCATGTCGATCAGAACGCCGCCCGGGTTCGGTGACCGCGACACAAAGAGCACACTGGGACGGGTCCGCAAACCGAGGAGTGATACACATGGCCAACGATCTCGTCGCCACCGTGCCCGATCTGTCGGGCAAGCTGGTAATCGTCACCGGAGCCAACAGCGGTCTGGGGTTCGGGCTCACCCGGCGGCTGTCGGCGGCCGGCGCTGACGTCGTCATGGCAATCCGCAATCGCGCCAAGGGTGAGGCGGCGATCAAAGAAATCCGCGCCACCGTTCCCGACGCCAAGCTCACCATCAAATCCCTCGACCTGTCGTCGCTGGAATCCGTCGCCGCGCTGGGCGAACAACTCAACGCCGAGGGCCGCCCGATCGACATTCTGATCAACAACGCCGGGGTCATGACGCCGCCGGAACGCGACACCACCGCCGACGGCTTCGAATTGCAGTTCGGCAGTAACCATCTCGGACATTTCGCGCTGACCGCACACCTGTTGCCGCTGTTGCGCGCTGCCGAGCGCGCACGCGTGGTCTCGCTGAGCAGCCTCGCGGCTCGGCAAAGCGGCCGCATCCACTTCGACGACCCGCAGTTCGAGAAGTCCTACGCCGCAATGTCGGCCTACGGTCAGTCGAAGCTGGCGGTGTTGATGTTCGCCCGCGAGCTGGACAAGCGCGGCCGCGCGGGCGGCTGGGGCATCACGTCCAATGCCGCGCACCCCGGATTGACCAAGACCAACCTGCAGATCAGCGGGCCCTCGCACGGCCGCGAAAAGCCGGCGCTGATGGAGCGTTTGTACACGACGTCATGGCGTTGGGCGCCGTTCCTGTGGCAGCAGATCGACGACGGGATTCTGCCCGCGCTGTACGCGGCCGCCTCCCCGCAGGCCGAGGGCGGGGCGTTCTACGGACCTCGCGGCTTTTACGAGGCCGCCGGCGGCGGCGTGACGCTGGCCAAGGTGCCCGCGCGTGCCCGCAACGACGATGACAGCCGGCGTCTGTGGGAGCTTTCCGAACAGCTCACGGGTGTCAGTTACCCGAAGCCGAACTGACCCCGCGGCGGCAACGACTTTTGTCAAGGGAGCCCGCAACGATTCCCCGACGAGAGTTTCGACACACCACCGCAGCGGGTAGCCAGGGTCTACGGCGATTCCAAGGGGGAAGATGCATGAGCGTGCAGGACGACGCAATAGCGGGTCAAGACGACGATCGGCAGCCGGCTGAAAAACCAGAACCGGACGAGGACGCCAAGCAACGGGCCGCCGAAATGATGCGGGCCTACGACGACCAGCGGCCCACCGTGGTGCTGCCCGGCTCCGGTGGGGCCATTTCGGGGACCGCCGTCAACGACTGGCTGGACGAGGATGGCAACCCCAAGTTCAGCAACGAAGTTCCGGGCGACTTCGGCGGGGGCGACGAAGGCTCGGACGCCAACGCCAAGCGTGAGCAAATCGAGAAGGACAAAGCCCTGAACGCCGAACTCATCAAAGCCGCAGGCATGCACAACAAGGGCGAAAAGCGCTGAGCTGAGCGATCTTTGCCAGGGCCGACGCGTTACGCGATCTCCTGGTGACCGTGCGCTAAGCCCGTTGCGGCGGCTCGGGCAGGGGCACAAGGGGTATCGGCGGAGTCAGCACGGTTGCACTGGTGTCGTCCGGACCGCGCGCCGCGCGCAACGCAGCCCCGATGGCCGCCGTCAGTTGCGGTCGCGGCGTCGTGACGACAGGGACCCGGAAATGTCTCGAGAGCGTGGTCGTCACCGCCGGGATGTTCGCCCCACCGCCCACCGAAACCACGGCGACCAGATCACGGATCCCGTTGCGCGCCAAGCTTTCATCCACGACTCCAACGAAGTTGTTCAGCGGTTCGCGAATCGTGTCGTCGAGTTCGTTCCTGGTGATCCGGACGTCGCCGCTCGTCCCCGGCGGGCCGTCGGTCAGCGTGGTCACCGTGTTCGACGACAGTTGCGCCTTGGCGCTGCGGCATGCGGTCCGCAGTCGGCTCAACGCGCCGATCGCCGAGGTACCGGACGGGTCGAATGAACCGGTGCTCGGCGTGTTGGCCATGACGGCGGTCAGCAGCGTCTGATCGATCAGGTCGCCGGAGAAGTCGTGGTGCCGCACCGTGGCGGCCAGGGGGTGGTAGGTGCCGGCGGCGTCCATCAACGTGACGCTGGTGCCGCTGCCGCCGAAATCGCAGACCACCACGGTCCCGCGCGCCGGGATGCCCGGGTTGGCCCGCGCGGCAAACAGCGTCGCCGCGGCGTCCGGAATCAGCGTCAACGGGTGCGCACGGTCGCACCATTCGGCCACCCGGCTCAGCGCGGCGCCCAGCACATCGACCGACGCGGACCCCCAGTGGGCGGGATAGGTGATCGCGACGTCGTCGGGCAGGGCGTGCGCCCCGGTGGCGGCGTAGGCCAGCGCACGCAACGCCTCGGCGACCAATTCCTCGCTGCGGTGTACCGAGCCGTCGGCCGCCACGATCCCGACCGGATCGCCCACCCGGTCCACGAAGTCGGTGATGACCAGGCCCGGCTGATCCAACCTCGGGTTCTCCGACGGCAGGCCGACCTCGGGCGGACGACGCCGATACAGCGTCAACACCGGCTTGCGGATCACGGCCTGGTCGGCGGTCACGGCCGCCAGGTATGTGGCACCAATCGACAAGCCCAGCGCGGGCCTCGCTCTTTCGGCCATCTGTCCAATCCCCGTGTTCGGCGGCGCGCGCCCGCATCCCGCCCAACGATAGTTATGCGGCTAAAACGCATATCCGATCTCTGCGTCAGCTATGCGTTGCGCTGGGTAAAGACACGGCCACAGCTGTGTCGCCTGGTCACCTGATGTTGCCCGCACCGGCGATCAACGGAAGGTCGAGCGGGGTGACCCAGCCCGGCCGCAATTCGTTGACCGCCGGGACCGCGTTGAGGGCCCGCAGCCCGGTCGACAGGCACCCCGCGGCGGCCGCGTCGCGCCCCGAGCCGTCGGTGAACCGGAACGCGGTTTCCTGGAAGATGCTCGGGGTCCCCTCGATGTCGACCCGGTAGACGTCGTTGTCGTGGCCGGACGGCCAGTCGGGGGCGGCGTCGAGCCCGATGCGGTTGACGTGCTCGAGTTGGATTCGGGTCTCGCCCTGGTAGATCCCGTTGATGGTGAACCGCACGGCGGCGACATGCCCCGGTTTGATGACGCCCCTGGCGGAGGTGCGCTCGGTGGGCGTCACCCACTTGTCCCAGGTGGTGGTGATCTCGTCGAGCATGATGCCGGCGGCGTGGGCGATCATCGGGACGGTGGCGCCCCACGCGAAGATCAACACGTCGCGGTTTTCCAGCATGGGGCTGTATTCGGGCTCGCGGCCGATGCCCATCTCGACTTCGTAGTCGCCCTCGTAGTTGGTGTAGTCCAGCAGCTCCGAGGCGCGCACCCGGCGTACCTCAGAACACAGACCCATCAACGTCATGGGGAATAGGTCGTTGGCGAATCCGGGGTCGATGCCGGTGGTGAAGCAGGAGGACTCGCCCAGCTCGCACGCTTGCGTGATGGGTTCGATCCAGTTGGGTGGGTTGAGGCTCATCGTCGGCCAGACCCACGGCGTCATCGCCGTGGAACACACGTCGATGCCGGCCCGCAGGAAGCGGGTGATCAGCGAGATGTTGTCCTTGGCGTGCATCGCCGTCGGGCCGTAGTGCACCAGCGCGTCCGGCTTCAGCGCGATGAGGGCCTCGACGTCGTCGGTGGCGATGATGCCCACCGGCTCGGGCAGCCCGCAGATGTCACCCACGTCGCGCCCGACCTTGTCCGGGTTGCTGACGCCGACGCCCACCAATTCGAACAGCGGGTGCTTGACGATCTCGGCGATCACCATCTTGCCGACGAAGCCAGTGCCCCAGACCACAACACGTTTTGAGTCGCGTTCCGACGTGCCCAATTGGAACACCTTCCGATCTAACAGCCCCGGTCCCGGCTTCACCCTAGGCGCGGCGCGCGGGCACAGCTAGTACCGGTTCACCTGTCGTCGGGCACGGCTTCGAGGTTTTCGGCGCAGCGAATGAGCGCGGTGGCGAGTTCCTTGCGCGCCGACGATGAAATCCCTTGCAACATCTCGGCTTCGACGCCTTCGACCGCGGCATGACTTTGCTTGAGGTGCCGCAGACCCAGTGGGGTCAATTGCAGCGCGCGGGCGCGACCCCGTCCCGGCGAATCCGACAGGCCGACCAGGCCCGCGGCGCGCAGTCCGCCCAACACGTCGCGCAGGGACTGGCGGGTGACAAAGCACAGCCGGGCCAATTCGGACGCCGACGCGTCGGGATGATCGTGCAGTGCCCGCAGCAGTGCGTACTGCGCCATCGACAGCCCGGTCGGTTTCAGCGCGGCGTCGCACCGGCGGCGCAGCGCCTGCTGAACCCGCTTCACCAGATAGCCCGCGCCGCGTTCGGTCTGCGATCGACTCATGACAGGAACCTTACATCATGCTACGGTGAGATATGTAATGTTCCTGACAATAGTGAAGGGTCTGATCATGACCACGATCCAGCAGCACGCTCCGCTCGCCACCCTGATCAACGTCTTCACCGTGCCCCCCGAGCGGGCATCGGAACTGGCCGAACTGCTTCGAGTCGCCACCGAGGAAAAGATGCGGTTCGTCGCGGGGTTCGTCTCGGCCAACATCCACGTCAGCACCGACGGCACCCGAGTCGTCAACTACGCGCAGTGGCGTAGCGCGCAGGCATACCAGGCGATGTTCGAAGACCCAGACGCGCGTGCGCACATGGAGGTCTGCGCCGCCGTCGCCACCGGCTTCGAACCGCACCTCTACACGGTGGAATCGGTTCACGACGCGCCGAACGCCTAGCACCAAAGGCTTCCGTACCGCCGAGCGCGGTGACACGATGACAGTCATGACGTGGCATCTGCGGGGATCCTCGATCCTGTTCGCCATCGGTATCGGGTTCTCGACCATGTGCGGAGTGGCGAACGCATCGAACGAAAACCCCCTGATCCGCTACGAGGTGAGCGGCCCCGGCGTCGCCCAGTACATCTCGTACCAAACCGACACCGGTCAGCTGCATGCGGTCAATGCGCCGCTGCCATGGTCGACGGAGTTCGCCAGCTTCGGCGGCGAAGTGTTCGTCCTCAGCGCGCAGGGGGTTGGCAACATCCGCTGCAGGATTCTGATCGAAGGCAATGTGGTCAGTGACGCGCAGTCGGCGGGAGGCAGAACGGTCTGTTCCCACTGACCTAGGGCCCAGGCGCTACAGTGCTACCTCTTCAAAGGCGAAAGAAGGTCTAAGTGAGCCTCGAGACGGGGATCGCGACGCGAAACAACGGGGCGCCACCGCCGGAGATTCCCCGTGCCGATATCCATCTCGAGTCGCTTGACTTCTGGGGGCTCGACGACGACGTCCGCGACGGCGTTTTCGCCACCTTGCGCCGCGAGGCCCCCATCTCGTTCTGGCCCGCGATCGAGTTTGAGGGGTTTGACGCGGGCAACGGGTATTGGGCGCTGACAAAACTCGACGACGTCTTCTACGCCAGCCGCCATCCCGACATTTTCAGCTCCGCCCCGGGCATCACGATCGCCGACCAGATGCCGGAGATAGCCGAGTACTTCGGTTCGATGATCGTGCTCGACGACCCGCGGCACCAGCGGCTGCGCTCGATCGTCAGCCGGGCGTTCACCCCGAAAGTGGTGGCCCGCATCGAGGCGTCGGTGCGCGAGCGGGCTCATCGGCTGGTCGCCTCGCTGATCGCCGATCATCCCGACGGCGAGGCCGATCTGGTCAGCGAGCTCGCCGGACCGCTGCCGCTGCAGGTCATCTGCGACATGATGGGGATCCCCGAGGAGGACCACCAGCGGGTCTTCCACTGGACCAACGTGATCCTCGGGTTCGGCGACCCCGATCTGACCACCAATATCGAAGAGTTCATCCAGTTTTCGATGGACTTGGGCGCCTACGCCAGCGCGCTGTCGGAGGACCGCCGCGTCAATCACCACGACGATCTGACCACCAGCCTGGTGGAAGCCGAGGTCGACGGCGATCGGCTGTCGTCGTCGGAGATCGCGTCGTTTTTCATCCTGCTGGTGGTCGCCGGCAACGAGACGACGCGCAACGCGATCAGCCACGGCCTGCTCGCCCTGTCCCGCTATCCCGAGCAGCGGGAGAAGTGGTGGTCTGACTTCGATCCTCTGGCGCCCACCGCGGTCGAGGAGATCGTGCGCTGGGCGTCACCGGTGATTTACATGCGACGCACCCTCACCCACGACTTCGAGCTGAGCGGAACCAAGATGGCGGCCGGCGACAAGGTCGCGCTGTGGTACAACTCGGCCAACCGTGACGAGTCAAAGTTCGCCAATCCGTGGACCTTCGATGTGGCACGCAATCCCAATCCACATCTGGGCTTCGGTGGCGGAGGTGCTCATTTCTGCTTGGGCGCCAACCTGGCGCGTCGCGAGATCAGAGTCGTATTCGATGAATTGCGCCGCGAGATACCCGACATCGTCGCGATCAAGGAGCCCGCGCGGCTGCTGTCGCAATTCCTCCACGGGATCAAGAGCCTGCCGGTCGCCTGGACTCCCCCGCGTTGACTGCTCTGCTGTTTGCCGGTAGGCCTAATCAGCATGGCTGACTTCGATTTTTGTGTGGTAGGTGCTGGTTTCGCGGGTCTGACCGCCGCGCTTCGACTGAAACAGGCCGGCCATTCCGTGACGCTGCTGGAGGCACGTGACCGGGTCGGCGGCCGGACATTCACCGAAGATCGCGACGACGGGTCGTGGATCGACCGCGGGGGCGCGTGGGTCGGGCCGACCCAGGACCGGATCTACGCGCTGATGGACGAGTTCGGCGTCAAGACCTTCAAGCAGTACACCGCCGGCGAAGCCATGATGGTTGTCGACGGTAAGCAGTACCGCTACCAGGGGACGATCCCGTGGACCATGAGCCCGTGGGCATCGGTGAACCTCGGCGCAGGCGTCTTCGAAATCAACCACATGTGTCAATCGGTGCCGCTGGAGGCGCCGTGGGAGGCGAAGAAGGCCGAAAAATGGGATCGCATCACGTTGGCTCAATGGCTGGACGACAACATTATGTCCAAGGCGGCTCACGATCTGCTCGAGACGGCGGTCGCCGGCTGCTATACGTCGGCCGCCTCCGAAGTGTCAATGCTGTTCGTGCTCTATCAGATGGGGTCGGCCGGGGGCCCCGGCTTCGTGCTGGGCGGCAAGGGCGGATCTCAGGACGCCCGGGTCGTCGGCGGAATGGGCGCCATCTACCGGCCGATGGCGCACGAGCTGGGCGACGCGATCCAGCTGTCGCAGCCGGTCCGATCCATCACGCAGGACGCCGACGGAGTAACCGTTCGCTCCGAACGTGACGGCATCCGGGCGCGACGGGCGATCGTCGCGGTTCCGCTGGCGATTGCCAGCCAAATAATTTACGAGCCAATGCTTCCCACCGATCGGTCACTTCTGCACCAGCGGATGCCGAGCGGCTCGATTGTCAAAATCTCGATCGTCTACGACGAACCGTTCTGGCGAGCCGACGGTTTGTGCGGCCAGTCCGCCGCACCGGGATCACTGGCAACGGTCACCATCGACGCCTGCACCGACACCGGCACGCCGGGCATCCTGTGCGTCATCATCGAGGGCCCTACCGCACGCCGATACGAGCGCCTCGACGAGGGTGAGCGCCGTCAGGGGGTTCTCGACGCCCTGACGGAGCGATTCGGCGCAAAGGCCGGCAAGCCGATCGAGTACCACGAGCAGAACTGGACCCGCGAACGTTACTCCGGCGGTGGGATGCTCAGCCACGCGCCGCCCGGGGTGCTCACCGAGTTCGGCCATGCGCTGCGCGAACCGTGCGGCCGCATTCACTGGGCCGGCACCGAGAGCTCGACGAAGATGTGCGGCTGGATCGACGGCGCGATTCGGTCCGGCGAACGGGCCGCTACCGAAGTCATGGCCACCGAGGCTGCTACAGAAACGAATTCTCAGCGCTGAGGCCAAGCTCGGGAACCGCGCCGAACGCGAAGGTCTCGGCGTTGCCCACCCCCACACCGCCGCCGATCGGATCTTCGATGCGCACCAACAAGTCTCGCAACTGGTGCAGCTGGCGCGCGGTTTCGGGGTGGTCGCAATTCGTCACGTGATTGCCTTCGACTTTGAGCTCCCCCACCCATTGGCCGAGCACCCAATCGTTCCAGCCGTAGTAGCCCGCGGTCCCGAGGTGAAAGCCGGTCGGTCCGGCGGCGGTGATCGTCAAAGGCCGCTTCGTGCCGTCGGCCTCGGTGAGCGTGATGGTCCCGCCGCCAAGGCGGCGGTTACCGTCGTCGAAGTGCAGGTCTTGTTCGACGGCCGCGAAACGGAATGCGGTGCCATCGTCGTTCTGCTGTTCAGCTTGATAGCGGGTCGATTCGAATCCCTCGCCCTTTTCCCGCTGGAAGAAAACGAACAGCGAGTAGCGTGACCCGTCCGGTCGGGTCAGCGTCATCGGGCACCATGTCATGAACATCTGGTCGATGCGCCGCCCGCCGCGAGGCAGCCCGGGGATGGGTTTACCGACGCCGGGCCGCAGTCCCCAGGAGTGATCGCGGATCGAAATCCACTCGCTCGGGTCTATGTCGGTGCGCTGGCCTTCGACTTCCACCCAGCCCGACGCAACGCCAATCTGGTGGTAGCGCAACACATTATGGCTCACCCGGTATCCGTCGGGACTGCGGTCGGGCCACGGATCTTCCAGCGCCGGTGCGAAACTGCCCGCCATCACCACATCGAACCCGATCGGGGCATGCTCGGTCTCGTCCAGCCTGATGCGGATGGATCGCAGCGGCTCGAGCACGCTGTAGTGGATGGGTCCGACGTCGGTGCTCGCCGGGTCGGACGACAGCCGCCGCCCGGCGCGTACGGTCCATTGCTCGGTGGACCGGCATACGCCCGCCGCGCCGTCGAAAACGCCGCGGTTCGTGTACTTGCCTACACCGAGAACGACCTGCAAGGAATTGTCGCGCGCATGAGCGGTGGTCCAGATCTTTTCCGTCCAGGACGGATCCGACTGACTGACCGTCGCAAAGGTGTCGACGATCTGATGGGTAAGGAGCTCATCTTCGGGCACCAAACCGCCGTAATTGGTTGACAGCAAGCGAATTCAACCTCTCCCAAAGAACCTCGTCATGTCGGTGCCACGGTCATACTCACGCATCCACGTCGTGACCCAGTCGGGTAGTGGCTGGTCGGCGGGATTGTGATGGGGCGTCTGCGATAACGCTAGCCCCCATAACATCCTGAGCAGCTGCGCAGTGGGAACCGCGTGGAACACCGGCCGCGGACCCGACCGCCTGTGCATCCGATAGGTCACCTCGTTGCGCAGCGCCGACGACATCACCCGTTCGGCCGATGCGCCGCGTTCGTCGAACGGAACGTGCTCGTCGAAGGCCTTGGCTACCGTTGTCGCGACGGTGCCGACGTGCCGAAACGTCTGGCGCACCCGCTTGACGCGGTACCAGGGATCGGGCATCAGGTGCCGGTACAGCATCAGCCCCGAACTGCGGTGCTCGATCTCCTCGACGAAATGCCACATCATCAACGACGCCACCCGAGCGTCCCCGTCGGCGAACAGCGAATCCCGATGATCGAGAATGACTTTGAACATCGGTGTGAAGGTGGCCTCCAGATTGGCGATGTAGGCGGCGTGAAACTCCACCGGATGTGAGTCGATAATGTCGTTGAAGGACGCGACCGTTTGTTCGTAGCACTGCTCGAGGCCCGGATACTGCTCGATGAGCGCGATCATGTGCTTGCGGTGCGCCGCCGCGTGCTGGGCCTCCTGTCGCAGGAACGCCTCGGCCTCCTCGGCGACGTCGGCGTCACCGTCGAGCCGGTCCTGCGCTTTGCGCAACGCGGCGATGATGTACTTCTCGAACGGCACCGCGATGAACGTGAACGCATTGCAGAAGATCGCGAAATGCGGATTGGCCGGTTGCCACATGAATGGCACCTTGGACACCGAAGCATCGAACTGGAATGCCACCCTGCGGACGACCAGGTCCGTCATCGCCTCCGCCTCGCCTTGACGTTCAGGGTCTCTTTGTAACAATTCGCAGTGCGACATTTATAGCCAGAGATGTAAAGTACGGGTGTGCCTACCCGTGTGCCCCCCACCGCCGAATTATCGACCCGGCGGCGAATCCTGGCCGCCACTTTTGTGGTGCTCGCCCGCAGCGGGCGCAAGAGGTTACAGCTGTCGGAGGTCGCCGCCGAAGCCCACGTGTCGCGGCCGACGCTGTACCGGTATTTTCCGTCGAAGGAAGCGTTGCTCGACGCGTTCGGCCTCTACGAGCAGGACAACTTCGATGCCGGGATCTCCTCGGCCATGGCGGGTCTGCGTGGTCCGGAAAGACTCGATGCCGCTTTGCAATTCGTCGTCGACTTCCAGCGCACCTACTCGCTGGGTTTCCTGGTCGACACCGAACCCGAGCATGTGCTCGCCCAGATGAAGCGGGTGATGCCGATCCTGCACGGGCGGATCGCCCGGCTGGTCCCCGGCGAGAACGCCGAGCTGGCCGCGGCGACGGTGGTGCGTGTCGCGGTGTGCCACTACCTGGTTGGCGGCGACGATCGTGGGCAATTCCTTGCCGAACTGCGCTACGCCGCAGGGATAACTCCATCGCGCGTGGCGCGGTCGGCGACCGCGAGCTAGCCGGCCAACCAGGAGCAGATGCGGTCCGCGACCACGTCGGGCCGTTCGAGGTGAAGGAAGTGCCCGACGCCATCGATCATTTCGAACGACGATCCCTCCGCCGGCAGATGATCGGCGACCCCGCCGAGAAGTTCCGCGCCGAGCGCCCCGTCGTTGGCGCCGTGCAGGTACAGGGTGGGTATCGTCGGCACGGAGAGCGTCGCCGCCGCTTCCGCCTGGGCATCCGGATCCGCGAACTCTGGGTTGAACATCGCGCGATACGGGCCGACGACCCCGGCGATCGTCTCGGCGGTGACGTGTTCGCGTAGCCACGAAATATCTTGGTGGGCATCGTATCCCGGTGACCAATCGCCCCATAGCGACTCCCAGAAGCCGGGCTCGAGCAGCGTCGCCTCGGCCAGCCCGACCTGCTGAATGAACCAGATGTAAAACGACCGCTTGAGCTGGGCGTAGCTGAACATGGTGGTACCCAGCGCCGGGGTCGGCGGCACGGCCAACGTGACCAACCGGCAGAAGGCCTCCGGGTCGGTGGCCACCACCCCGTATCCGGTGAGGGCGCCCCAATCGTGGCCGATGAACACCGAGCGGGCGTCGCCTTTGAGAGCACGGCGCACCGCACGGACCTGACGCACATACGTGCCGGCGCTGATCGGACCCGACGCCGGCCCGTCGTAGCCGGGCAGCCACGGAGCCGCCACCCGGTACCCGCGGTCGGCGAGGACCGGCCCCAGGTGACGCCAGGTGCGCGGGGTGTCCGGGAAGCCGTGCAGGGCAATGACCAGCGGCCGTGTGGTATCGGCGATGTTCCCGAATGTCAGCGGCACATAGACGGCCATGGGCATCTCCTTCGGCTTGACATATAACAGGTTAGACGTAAACCGCGTCCTGTTTACATTTGACACTTCGCATGTAAAGGTTTGTCCGTGGCTGGACTGTCCCTTGGCCGACGCGACCTGACCGCCACCCGCGCACAACTCGGCCGGTGGTTCGAGCACAAATTCGGCGAGGCGGTCGACGTCGGCGAGATGCGCCCGGCCAACCGGGCGGCGGGATGGTCGAGCGAGAGCTTGCTGTTCAGCATCGAGGCGTCCAAAGAGTTTGTGGTGCGGATCCCGCCGACCGGCGGTGGCATCTACGCCGAGTATGACCTGGCCGGCCAAACCCGGACCCAGCAGCTCTTGCACGAGTACGGAATCGCCACCCCGTCGCCCATCCACTACGAACCGGATAGCTCATGGCTGGGATCGAGCTTTCTGGTGATGCCGCGCATCGTCGGGCACACGCCGTCGGACACCTCGTATGCGGTGCGCGGCTGGCTGCACGGCGCCGGCGTCGACGTGCAGCGCCGAGTGCATGACTCCTTCCTCGACACACTCGTTGCCTTGCAACGGGTTCCGATCGACAAGGCGCCGTGGCTGCGGCGCCCGGACGGGGTCGGCAACGACGGCGAGCTCGCCTGGTGGCGCGAATACATCGAATGGGCCACCGACAAGCAAGTCCCCGCGCTCATCACCGAGGCGTTCGACTGGCTCTACCGGCACCAACCACCGCCGCCGCCCGAACTCACGGTCTGCTGGGGCGACGCCCGGCTGTCCAACGCCATCTTCGATGACACCGGGCAGATCGTCGGCGTCCTAGACTGGGAACAGGCGTGCCTGTGCCCGGCCGAGACCGACTTCTCCTGGTGGTTGGCGACGCGCCGGCAGACCATGGAGGTCAACGGCCTCGACGCGGATCCCGAACTGCCCGGATTCGACAGTCAAGAAAAGGTCATCCGGCGCTACGAAGAGATGATCGGTCGCCCACTGCAGGCGTTGAGGTGGTACGAGATCTTCGCCATGGTGCGGATGGGCTGCTGCATTTTGCGTGTCCAGTGGCTGCTGCGCAGCATGGGCCAAGCCGACCATGGGCTCACCCGAGCGCCCGTCATGCCCGCGTGGGCGGTCGAGGCGATTCGCGAATAGCCCGCTCGCGATATCGATGTGCGAACGCTCACAGTGAGAAGAAATTCCCGTAACCGTCTAGACAGGTTTCGCCTTCGCGTGACAGCGTAACCGCACAACCCGGTTACAGGTTGTTGACCGTGCCGGCGTTGGTCGTCCTGTTTGGAATCGGCATCCATACGGCAGAGGGAACCTCGCTGCTCGTGATGATTCCCAATGCCATCATCGCGTCGCTCGCCCATCTGCGGCAGGGCACTGCCGCACCGCAAATCGGCTTCGGTCTGGCTGCATTCGCGGTGCCAGGCACCGTGATCGGGGCGGTGATCGGCCTCACACTTGCCCCTGTCCTGCTGTCGGCGATATTTGGGCTGTACCTGTTGCTCATCGCGGGCCGGGAAGTCTGGCGGTTGAGGAGTGCGCATCCGACGACCGCGGGCCCACAACAGACATCGGTGCGGACCGGCGAGATAACGCAGCTGCTATCAAATCCGGGGAGCGCCACCCTCCGTTGATTGGGTTTACTGTGGCCAACGTGACCATTCCCGCGTTTCCCGCGCACGAGGTGCTGGCCGCCCGCGAAAAACTCGTGCTCGACCACTTCCACGACGAGGTGCGCCACGCCTGGGACGACGTGCTGTCGACCTTCCCGCACCCGCACTACGAGCTGATCCCGCAAATGGCCGTCCACGACGGCGACGAGGCGGTGCGCGGCTACTACACCTACACCCGCAGCGCATTTCCCGATCAGGACCACGAGATCATCGCGCTGCGACACAGCGCCGACGCGGTGATCGTCGAGTTCTGGCTGATGGGTACCCATCGCGGTTACCTGGGCCGGGTTCCTCCCACCGGCAGCCGGTTCCGGGTCCGCATGACTGCGTACTTCGTGTTCGATGAGGCGGAAACGCTTGTCTGCGAACGCATTTACTTCGACACACTGACCATGGTCAAACAGCTCCTCGGCGGGCTGGACATGAAGAAGCCGGCGAACTGGCCGCTGGCCGCGCGCTTCGTGCGCGGGCTGCTGTCGCTGTCGCCGGGAAAGCCGGATCCGGCACTGACCAACACCGTGCCGCCCACGTGCGCGTAAACGTGCGAAAAGTGAGGTGACTTCTGCGGATCCGCCGCTCCGGGAAGCAGTAATGCCTAAACTGCACAGCGTGCGAAGCCTTCATGCGCTGTGCGGTCTGACCGCAGGCACGGTGCTGGCGGCCTGCGCCCCGAACGGCGTCCAGGCCGGCACGACGGCGCCGCCACCGACGGCGCCGTCCGTCAAGATGGTTACCGCGGCCCCGTCACCGCAGGGCTCGCGGAACGAAAAGTGGATCGACCTCCAGGTCGGCGAATGCGTTGCCGACCTGCCGCCCGCCGACCTGAGCCGGATAACCGTCACCGTCCTCGATTGTGCCACAGCGCATTTGGCCGAGGTGTATCTGCGGGCCCCGATGGCCGTCGACACCGCCATCGCCAACGTAGCCAATCGCGACTGCGCCGCGGGATTTGCTCCTTATACCGGTCAATCCCTTGGTAGCGGCCCGTTTTCGATCACCTACCTCATCGACTCGAACCAAGATCGGACGGTGGCCAATCCCGCTCCGAGCACCCTCATCTGTCTACTGCAAGCCGCCAACGGTCAACCTCTCACCGGGTCGGCGCACCGCTGACGCCGTCAGAGCCCCAGTTGTCCTGGGTCGCGGCCATGCGATAGATCGCGGGATCGGGCTTGTACACCCCGGCCATCTCCGCGGCGAAGATGGCATCCCAGGGCAATCCCGCCCGCTTGGAGATGTTGACCACCGCGAAAAAGTCGGCATTCGACAGGGTGGCCAACGTGAACGACGTCTTGAGCCGGGTCAGCCCGGGCACCACATCCGGCCACGGCCTCAGGCGCTGCCAGGCCAGTGTGAGCCCTGCACGTCGAACAGTAACGCCTTTACCACACGCCTCATGATGCAGGGGACCCCAGCACACGGCGTAGCGGGTTGGGCCATTCGTTAGGATCGGGCACGTCGGACGCTTGCCCTGATACGCCCCACGAGGTACTTCATGGCCGAAAACACCGCTACGCCAGCGGGACAGCATGACGCCGGCGGTGCGGGAGAGCAGGAGCCCGACTACCGGTTCACCTTCGCCAACGAACGGACCTTCCTGGCCTGGCAGCGCACCGCGCTGGGGCTACTCGCCGCCGCGGTCGCCCTCGTGCAGCTGGTACCGGAGCTGACGGTCCCGGGCGCGCGCCGTGTGCTGGGCGTGGGGCTCGCGGTGCTTGCGATCCTCACCAGCGGAATGGGGCTGGTGCGCTGGCAGCAGGCGGACCGAGCCATGCGCCGTGGCGAACCATTGCCCCGTCACCCCTCACCGACCTACCTCGCGGCGGGTCTTTGCCTCGTCGGGCTCATCGCCGCCGCGTTGGTGATCGCCAAGGCGATGATGGGTTGAGCGACGCACTGGCGGCGGGCAATCCCCCGGATCGCGGGAGTCAGGCCGAACGGACGATGCTGTCCTGGTCGCGAACGTCTTTCGCGTTCCTGGCCAACGGCGCGCTGCTGATGATCAGAAACCTGCACGGCTCGACGGGCCCGGCGGGTTGGATCCCGGCCATTTTGGCCGGCACCGTGGCGCTGGCCACCTTCCTGATCGCCCTTCACCGCCAGCGAACGCTGCGGCGGCAGCCAATCCCGACGCCGATCACGCCCCGCCGCCAGGTGTACGTCATCGGGATGGCCTCGCTGATGCTCATCGTGGTGACGACCATCGCCCAGCTGCTTTAGTTTTCGCGGCGCGAGGGTGACAGCGATTCCTCAACGACACCAACGCTGTTCGCCTTGGCGCCGCTGGGCCGGTCGGACACCTAGCCGATCGCGGCGGCGGTCACGCGCGACTCAACAGCTCGGGCTTCGCGAAGGCATGGGAGCGGCGATATCGCGGCGTACTGCGTAGGTTGCGAACCTTGGCACGTAACTTTGACGACGTGAATTGAAGGTTCTCCACGTCATAAAAGAACCGCATCGTACGGAATGGGTAATACAGCAACAGAAGGGTGATTATCGACGTATGCGCCGCGGGGCTCTTGATACCGTGCAGCTCTGTCGTCCGGGTATAGCGCGTGACATACCGGTAGAAATCGGGCAATGAAGATTCCACCCGTCGGCCAGAAATGCCGACAACCATGGCTGGATCATATGCGATCTGGAAATCGTTTTCGAACAGGGTCAGCGCTAGGTCGATATCTTCATGCAGCCGTTCTTCCGGGTCCAGCTGTGTAAGATGGCCGATTGCCTTCCACGCCGTGGCGCGGATTGCCATGTTGGAGCCAAAGAGAAACCGCTCATTCTTCGCCTTGCTCTGCACCTTTTCGCGAAGGATGCAGTCGAGCCAGAAAAGAAACCCCCGCAGCGGCATGTCGTAAAAGGCGGCTGGACCACTCGCGGCGTCGATGGCCGGGTCCTGGAAGCGTCGGCGAAGCGCCTCAACCCAGTCATTGGCAATTATGCTGTCGGCGTCAATCCTGCCGACGACATCGCTTTTCGCATGATCGAGCCCGTAGTTGCGCGTCGGGGCGAGGCCCTGATACTCATTTTGGTCGAGCAGGCGTATGTCGATGTGCGGGTGTTCTTCCTGATACCGGCGCACAACCGATGCGGTGTTGTCAGTCGACCTGTTGTTGACAACGATAATTTCTTCCGGCGCCGAGGATTGGTCGATGCACGCGTCCAGGCATCTGCCAATGAAACGTTCCTCGTTGTAAGCAGGAATAACGATTGTGACAGAAGGTTGTTGGGACATGGCTTACAGACCAACCTCTCGCGATTCGGGCATGCGGAATCGGGTTTCGGTGGCGGCATCCTACCTCGCCATTGCTGAATTGCCTTCCGGCAGCAAGTAATTCATCACTCCATGCAAGCCGACACTATGGCAATCGCCGCCGAGCCGCTGGGCTTACAGCCGCTTTTTTGCCAGACCTTCACCACAAGCAGGGGCGTTGTTCAACACGTGTTTTATATTCAACGTGCGCGTAAGAGCTGGCGCGGCCCCGGTGGTCGTCAGGCAGTGCTGATTGAGCGAGGGTGACGCACGTCCCATGGTTTGCGAGCCGGCGCGTAACGCCGTAGCGTTCGTTTACACACGTAACATGCGCTACCGCCGAGCGGTCGGTGCGGGAGGCCGTCTTTCGTCGCACACCTCCAAGCCGGGGACAGGGCAAATGCCAACGGGTGAAGGGGATACCGATTTTCAAGGTGCTGACGCCGTTTTGGATCCGGCCGGTCAACCGTGGTGGTGCCCGGCATTGCCGCGTTTGCCGCGTCGTATCGATGATGCCAAGCCATTCGACCGTTAAAGAGCTCACCTATAGGGTCGTCGGACCGTCAGGAATCATGGCGAACGTCACTTATTTCGACGTCCGCTCCGAACAGCAGCGAGCCGACGGCGTGCGCTTGCCGTGGTCGGTGGGGATCGATTACGAGCCCGCCGACGGTCATGGGAAGCATTGCGGCACGGGTACTGCCGAGTGATTCCGCGTGACTAACAAACGCACGCTCGACAAAAGCACCGAACACCCATTCATTGCGCGCACGATCCATCGACTTTCGGTGCCGATCATCTTTGGGTGGCTGGCAATCACCGTCATCGTTACTCTTGGCGTTCCCTCACTAGAAAAGGTTGGGCAAGAGCGTTCGGTATCGATGATAGCCGAAGACGGGCCGTCGATAAAGGCGATGAACCGGATGGGCAAGGATTTCAAGGAATCAAATTCCTTTTACAATGCGGCGATGATTGTTTTGGAAGGGGACCAACCGCTCGGTGACGATGCTCACAAATACTACGATGGTTTGATTCATAAATTAAAAGATGATAGTAAGCACGTCCAGCACATCCAAGACTTCTGGGGGGATCCACTCACGGCCGCAGGCGCGCAAAGTCCCGATGGCAAGGCCACTTATGTGCAATTAGACCTCGCCGGTCACCAAGGCGAGGCTCTGACCACCGAATCCATTGAAGCGGTCCGAAACATCGTGGCGCGTACGCCTCCACCGAACGGGCTTAAGGTCTATCTCGCGGGCCCATCGGTGCTCGTTGCGGAAGCGCACTCCATTGGCGATAGGTCCCTCATCAAGGTCACAGTGACGACCGTCGCGGTGATATTTCTTTTGTTACTGGTCGTCTACCGATCCTTCGTCACCGTAATACTGCTGCTGCTAATGGTCGGAGTCGAATTCGCGACCGCCCGAGGACTCGTCGCATTTCTGGGAGATTCAGGAGTTATTGGACTTTCGACTTTTGCCGTCAACCTGCTCACATCGCTCGCGCTCGCCGCCGGAACGGACTATGGGATATTCCTCGTCGGCCGGTACCAAGAGGCCCGTCAGGCCGGCGAAGACCGGGAAACAGCCTACTACACCACCTACCATGGCGTCGCTCACGTTATATTGGCCTCTGGTTTGACGATCTCAGGGGCGATGTATTGCCTCAGCTTTACGCGCTTGCCCTATTTTCAAACCCTTGGTATCCCCTGCGCCGTGGGCATGCTCGTTGCGGTTGCGGTCGCGCTCACGTTGGGGCCGGCAATTCTTACCGTTGGCAGTCGTTTTCGCCTATTCGAGCCCAAGCGGATGATCAAGGTTCGTGGATGGCGACGTGTTGGCACTGCAGTGGTTCGCTGGCCCGCGCCCGTTCTCACGGCGACGTTGGGTGTCGCCCTTATCGGCCTGCTCGCCCTGCCCGGATATAAGACCAACTACAACGACCGAAAATATGTACCCAGAGATCTCCCCGCCAACGCCGGATATGCTGCGGCAGATCGCCATTTCACTCAGGCCCGACTGAAGCCCGAAATATTATTGATCGAGGCGGACCACGATCTGCGCAATCCGGCGGATTTGCTGGTATTAGACAGATTAGCCAAGGGCGTCCTCACCGTTCCAGGAATTTCCAGGGTGCAGGCCATAACTCGGCCCGAAGGAGCACCGATCGCGCACACGTCGATACCGTATCTGCTCAGCATGCAGAATGCTTTCCAGCTGCAAAATTTGCCTTTTCTGAAAGACCGCATGAGCGACTTGCTCGCGCAGGCCGATGAGCTGGCGAAAATGATCAGCATCATGCAACGCATATATGGTCTGATGCAGCAGCTCGTCAGCACGACTCATGACCTGGTCGGCAAAACACATGACATCGAGGCGATCACAAAAGAGCTGCGAGACCACATTTCGGATTTCGAGGACTTCTTCAGGCCGATCCGCAGTTACTTCTACTGGGAAAAGCACTGCTACGACATTCCCATCTGCTGGTCGCTGAGATCCATATTTGATTCAATCGACGGCGTTGACGAGATCACCGATAAGCTGCACGATCTGGTAACAGACCTCGATCAGCTAGACATCATCCTGCCGCAGCTGCTCATTCAGTTCCCTGAGATGATCGAAACCATGCAGAGCATGCGGACCCAGCTGCTGACCATGCACAGCACCATGTCCGGAATCCTCGGCCAGATGGACCAGATAAGCGACAATGCGACAACCATGGGGCACGCTTTCGACACCGCCAAAAACGACGACTCCTTCTACCTGCCTCCGGCAGTCTTCGAAAATCAGGATTTCAAGCGCGGCCTGAAAATTTTCCTGTCACCGGATGGGAAGGCCGCTCGCTTGTTCATTTCGCATAGCGGCGATCCCCAGACGTCCGAGGGCATCTCGCGGGTCGACGCGATAAGAAATGCGGCCGCGGAGTCGCTCAAGGCAACCCCCTTGGAGAACGCCAAGATCTACCTCGGCGGTACCGCGGCGGTATTCAAGGACATCTCCGACGGCGCGAAATACGATCTTGCGATCGCGGGTATTTCTTCGCTCTGCCTGATCTTCATCATCATGCTGATAATCACCAGAAGCTTTGTCGCAGCCCTGGTCATCGTGGGCACGGTGGCGCTTTCATTGGGCGCCTCCTTCGGGCTGTCGGTGCTGCTCTGGCAGTATGTTATTGGATTGGAATTGCACTGGCTTGTGCTCGCGATTTCGGTAATCATTCTTTTGGCCGTCGGATCTGACTACAATTTGCTGTTAGTCGCCCGCCTCAAACAGGAGATCGGCGCCGGACTCGACACGGGAATCATCCGCTCAATGGGCGGTACCGGCAAAGTCGTGACGAACGCGGGGCTGGTGTTCGCGTTCACGATGGCCTCCATGGCCGTCAGCGAGCTGCGCGCGCTCGGTCAGGTGGGGACCACCGTTGGACTAGGTCTGCTGTTCGACACCTTGGTGGTGCGCTCGTTCATGACCCCTTCCATCGCCGCCCTGCTGGGACGCTGGTTCTGGTGGCCAATGCAAGTACGGTCCCGCCCCGCCAGTGCATTACTTCGGCCGGTAGGACCCCGTCCATTGGTGCGGTCACTCTTGTTAAGACAGTAGTTACACTCCGTTAGACGATCCTTAACCAAAAGCCCCAATTTTGCGGCCGGCCATTGTATTTCGTCAACCACGCTGTGGATGTGGCTGCGCGGAATGGATTCTTCGGTTCGCTCGCCTGGCATGGCCCACCGGGCTAGCGTGTGGTGTGGCTTGGATCTGGCCTCCAATAAGGTGCGGTTAGTGTCCATGACGTCGTGGGAGGCGCGAGTGAGGGTATCGGGATTGGCGCAAGGCTGTGTGCCGCTCCGAAAGACTGGAGATGATGATCGTGGATGAGACGGCGGTGGTCCTACGAGGCGGCGGGTCCGGCAGCCGTCGCCTCGCCGGCATCCGCAGGAAGGGAAACCTTGTCGCCGGCTTCGGCTTGTCCCTCCCGCTCGGGGCGGGCGCGCTGGGGGTTGGCCTGCTGTCCCGCAGCCGTCGCCGTGGGGTGAACTTCTTCTCCTGCACCTGGCCCCAGCTGCTGCTTGCAGTCAACGGAATACGATACGACGTCATCGGCGCGCAGAACCTGACTGCGCAACGCCCGGCCGTGTTCCTCTACAACCACCGCAACCGGGTCGACCCGTTCATCGCGGGCGCGCTGGTGCGGGACAACTGGATCCCGGTCGCCAAAAAGGAACTGACGCGTGACCCGATCTTCGGCACGATCCTCAAGTTGACTGACGCCGTGTTCCTCGACCGAGACAACACCGCCGCGGCGGTGCAGACCCTGCACCAAGTCGAAGAACAGGCGAAAAAAGGCCTGTCTGTCCTGATCGCCCCCGAAGGCACGGCGCTGGACACCACTGGGGTCGGGCCGTTCAAAAAGGGGGCATTCCGGATCGCTTTGGCCGCGGGCATTCCGATCGTGCCGATCGTGATCCGCAACGCGGAGACTATCGCCTCCCGCAAGTCGCTGGCAATCAATCCGGGCACAGTGGATGTCGCGGTGCTTCCGCCGATCCCGGTCGACGAGTGGACACTCGACACGTTGCCGGACCGTATCGCCGAGGTGCGTCAGCTGTATCTGGACACGCTGGCCGACTGGCCGACGGATGTGCCGCCCGACGGATCCTTGGGGATCTCGGCCGAACGGACGGCCGTGACTCCGGAAGCCGGTATCGACGGGTTCGCCACCACAGGCGACTGACTGGTGGGCGAGTTGTAGCGCTAGTGCCGGCGGCGCTCGCGCTCGAAATTCTGAGAAGGAGAAGCCGAGGACGGCCCGGGTGTCGTAGGCCTCCGGGGCGCCCACATGGGGTCGGGCCAGCAGTCCGGGCGATCGAGGGTGCATCTGCCGGGGTCGGCAGCGATTTGATGGGTCTTGAACCCGTCAACGAAGCACGCACCGGGCGGTTAGGTCGAAGTAGCTAGGCGTTTGTCCATCGTATCGCGCAAGCCAAACGGTGTGCTGGCCGCACGTGGCATCTTCGACGACGTGCGTCACGACGGTGAACCCGTTGTCGTGCAGCAGGCTCCGATACTCGCCGCTGTCGAGGCTTGCGTGGTAAAGCGGCTCGCCCCGATAGGCGCCGATTTGCTCGCCGGCCGACGGGCCGCTGGTGAACATCAGCGCGGCGCCCGCTGCGGCGTGGCGACCGAAAATCGGGAACATCCGGCGTTGATCGGCAGGGGGTAAATGAAAAAAGCTGTCCCAAGCCAGGATTGCGTCGAATGTGCGATCCAGCGCCAGAGTTCGCATATCGGCGACGCGCCATTCGTGCTCGGGGAATTGCTGCAAGCACATGGCGATCATTGCGCGCGACGCGTCCACGCCGGTTACCCGGCAGCGGTGTCCGATCAGGTAGCGGGCAATCGGTACGCCGCTTCCGCAGCCGACGTCAAGCACGGCGGGTTCGCCGGCTTCAGGCGCGAGAAACCGATCGAGCCAAGCCTTTTCATGCAGGTGATCGCCTCGGTCACGAGACCAGGCGCCGGCGTGACGGTCATAGATCCCGACGACCCGGTCGGCGGCGGGGCTACCCGGGGCGTGTTCGCCCCTCACCGCGACTCGGGCGACCGCGCGAGCGCGCGGTCGACAAAGACGGCCAGTCGCGCCTTGGTGAGCCCGCCGACACCGAAAATGGCCCGGAAATAGATCGGCGCCAGGATGCAGTCGTAGACGTCGGCCTGGTCAAGGGCGGTCTCGCCGCGATCCCGGGCGCGGTCCAGCATCGCCTGAATTCGCGCACCCCGCTCTCGAAGCGGCGCGTTGCGCCGCCGTTCGCTTACCTCGGTCAAACCCAGTACGGCCTGCAAGAACGCCAATCCCCCGGGCCGGGCGACCTCCCTGGCCGCGGTCGCAGCGTAGGCGAGTAGGTCCCCGCGCAGGGTTCCGGTATCGGGAACGGGCGGAAGACGGGCCGCCTCGACATCGAGGACCAGCGCCTCCAGCGTGCCCCACCGCCGGTAGATGCTCGTCGGGTTCACCCCCGCCCGTTCGGCGATCTCGGCCACGGTGATCCCCCGGGGGCTTTCGTGCGCCACAAGGTCGTTGACCGCGTCGTGGATCGCCGCAACCACCCGTGCGCTGCGGCCACCCGTACGTCGCCGCACTTCCCCTGCATCGGTCATGGCTCAAATATTAACGCAATTTTCCTTGCTTTAGATGAGATGGCACCATATCGTTGTTAAAGCAACGACAAATGCGTTAGGAGCGCGACATGAACCCACTCCTGTTCCCCCAGGACACCTCCTTCTGGTACGAGACCCTGCGGACCCTGGGACATACCGCCTACGGCGGCGCCGACATCGGCGAAGTCCTCACCACCGCCCAGGCCATCACCGCCGGCGACTACGACAGCTGGTACGACGAGTGGCTGGCCACCGCCGACCGGGTTGCGGCCGAGGCCGACAAGATGCTCGCCGAGGGGCACCGCATCAGCGCCCGTGACGGGCTGATGCGGGCCAACAATTACTACCGGACCGCCGAGTTCTACCTGCACGGCAACCCCGACGACCCCCGCATCGACCATGCCTACGACCGCGGCCGGGAATGCTTCCGCACCGCGGCCGCCCTCTTCGATCCCCCGATAGAGCCGGTGCAGATCCCCTACGAGGGCACCGTTTTGCACGGCTACTTCTATCGGGCGGCCGGAGACGCCGGCACGCCGCGCCCGACCCTGATCATGCACAGCGGATTCGACGGCACGTGTGAAGAAATCCACTGGTTCGGCGCCGCCGCCGGACAGGAACGCGGCTACCACGTCCTGACGTTCGACGGGCCCGGGCACCCCGCGGCACGCCGCCTCGACGGCCTGGTCTTCCGTCCCGACTGGGAGAACGTCGTGACCCCGGTGCTCGACTGGGTCCTCGCACGTCCCGGCGTCGACCCGACCCGGGTCGGACTGGTCGGCGTGTCGATGGGTGGCCTGCTCGCTCCCCGGGCCGCCGCGTTCGAACACCGCTTGGCCGCCTGCGTCGCCCTGGACGGCGTCTACGACCTGGGCATTACGGTCACCAGAAACATGCCCGGGACGCGCGCCGAGGCCGAGGCGGTCCTCCGGGCCGCATCGGCACCGGACGCCGACGCCATGATCGAGCAGGTGATGGCGTCCGACCCGAATATTCGATGGGCGGCCACCCACGGGCAATATGTCATGGGCGTTGATACCCCACGCGCGTTCTTCGCCGCCTACCTCGACTACACGTTGGCCGACGGGATCGCCGAGCAGATCACCTGTCCCACCCTCGTCTGCGACGCGGCGGAGGACATCTTCTTCGAAGGTCAGCCCCGGCTGCTCTTCGAGCACCTCACGTGCCCGAAAACGCTCTTGGACTTCACCGCGGCCGAAGGTGCTGGGGCGCACTGCCATGCCGGCGCCCAGCGCCTGGCCCTCGGGCGCATCTATGACTGGCTCGACGACACTCTGGCGGCCGGCTAGCCCGCCCGGCCGCTCAGATACGTCACGATCCCCTGGGTGACGGCGGCGGCGTACTTCGCTCGGCCGTCCGCACTTTCTATCCGCGCGGCGTCGCCGGCGTTTTTCATGTTGCCCAGTTCGACCAGGACCGCCGGGTACTCAGCAAAGTTGAGGCCGGCGAGGTCGTCCCGGCCGTAGAGGCCGTCGGTCCCGATGTAGTTGGACGGCTGAAAACCGGCTTGGGTCAAGGCGTCACGCATGGTGTGGGCCAACTGGACGGCGGCGCCGGCCTGGACGTCGTTCACTGGCGGGTTGGAGTAGTTCACGTGGAACCCCGCACCCGACTCGGGTCCGCCGTCGGCGTGGATGCTCACGATCGCGTCGGGGCGCATGGCGTTGGCCAGATTCGCGCGTTCGTTGACGCAGGGTCCAACACCGTTGTCGCCATCCCGCGACAGCTGTGTGCGAACGCCCCTTTCGTTAAGGGACTGATTGATCAGCGTGACCACGGCCCAATTGAAAGCATGCTCGGGATAGCCGTCGTCGGTAGCGGTGCCCGAGGTGTTGCACTGTTTGGTGCCTCCCCGGCCGTTGGGAACCTGCCGGGTTATCGAGGAGTCGGCGACGCCGTTGTGGCCCGGATCGAGGAAGACGGCCATTCCGGCGATGCCGGCGGCCGCCGGTGGGGCACCAACGGCTGCGGCGGCGCCGACGAGCCCCGGCGCCACACCGGCATATTTCAATAGATCTCGCCTCGAGACGGCTCGCGGCCAGCCGCGCCTACCCGGATCACTCACCGGGCGATGGTAGCAATCGGTCCTGTTAACGGCGCGGGTTGAGCCGCGTCACCGGCCACCGTGGACAGCCCATCGCGGGGGCGGCCTACGGCCTTTCTTAGACTGCGCCGTGAAGTCTTGGCCGCCAACATGTTTGACTGTGCAGACCCCGCGCCGAAACGCGCCCGGACAGACCCAATTTCGTCGTTGGCTTGCGGATACGCCCGAGGTATGCGGCAATAGTAGTGAACGGGTGCAACTCCTAGGTTTGGGATGCGTTTGTATGGGGAAGAATTCGGCATGATTACACGTCACATCGCTCGTCTTCTTGGTCCGGCCGTCGTGGCGGTGGCGGGGTTCAGCGCTTCGGTCGTTGCCCCTGTCATCCCCATCGCGTCCGCCGACTGTCCCGACGTTCAGGTGGTGTTCGCCCGGGGCACCGGGGAGGATCCCGGCGTCGGCCCGACGGGGCAAGCGTTCATCGACGCCCTGCGCGCGCGCGTCGGACCAAAGTCGGTCGACGTCTATCCGGTCAACTACCCCGCCAGCGACAAGTGGGACACCGGCCTCGACGGCATCAGGGACGCGGGCTTCCACGTGGAGTCCATGGCAAAGGACTGTCCCAAGACCAGGATGGTGCTCGGCGGCTACTCCCAGGGCGCGGCGGTGATGGGCTTCGTCACCTCGGCCGCAATACCGGACGGGGTGGATCCGACGACGGTCCCCAAACCGATGCAGCCCGACGTCGCTGACCACGTCTCCTCGGTCGTGCTGTTCGGGATGCCCAACGTGCGGGCCATGCACTTCCTCGGCCAACCGCCCGTCGTCATCGGACCGCTCTATCAGGCCAAGACCATCAAGGTATGCGTACCCGAGGACCCGGTCTGCTCTGACGGGATGAATTTCGCCGCGCACGACACCTACGCATCGGATGCCGGATTTGTCGACCAAGGGGCCGCATTTGCCGCCAGTCACCTTGACACAACTCCCGAGACAGGTCCGGCTCCGGGTCCAGGTCCGCGGGGACCGGTGTCCGTGGCCAACGGGCCGCGCGGGGGCTTTGGCAGCTGAGCCACTGACCAACTAGGGCCCCTCGATGGCGGCCACCAGGGCGTCGCCGACGCTCTTCAAGAACGTGGTCGGCACGCTATAGCCGCAGGTCACCATCCTTAGCGTGCCCTCGTAGGTGGTGATGCCGGTGACGTACTCGCCGTCGGTCTGGCTTTGGGTCACCGGGCCCCACACCGCCGTGGGCCGCAACGGGCCGATGCCATCGAGGTTCTGCACGCCCAGGTTGCTGACGAGCATTTCCCACGGGGCCACCCGGCTGAAGAGTTCCTCGGCGTCGCGAGTTTGCGCGTCGATGGTCATCGCTTGCTGGGTGGCACCCGATGCCGTGCGGATTCCGCGGGCCGACCTGGCGACTTCGAGGTGTGCCGTCATGGCGTGCGCCTGCTCCCAGAAGGGTGTTCCGTCCCACGGAGCCAATCCCGTCCACGTCGACTGGATGTAGAGCCCGCAGTCTCGCTCCACTGCGATCAGTGCCCGGATATTGATGGGGTTGAGCACGCGCACAAAGTCTTCGCCGCGCTCTGCGGCGCGCACCCGGCACGCCGCGGTCAGGATCGCCGTATGCACCGTGGTGTTTTGCGCGCGGCAACGCGCGACGAGTCTCGCCGTGTCCACGTCCCCGATCTCCATCGTGTGCACATTGGTCAGGGCGCCGTCGAACGGACGAATGGTGCTGGGCTTGCGCATCCGCGGATCGTCGGGCAGTTCGGCGGGGTCGAACGGCTCGATCCCGTCCAACATGCGAGGAATCAAGTCCTCCTGAGACTCTGGCGTCGGCAAATCCGGCAGATCCTCGCCATTGAGCGCGGCGAGCACGTCGTGCAGAACCATGATGGAGGAAATTCCGTCGCCGATCGTGTGGTCGAAGGTCAGCAACAACGCGCTACTGGCAGGCCCCTGCACCAACGAGGCACGAATCAGCGGCCCACGCGACCGGTCGAACGGCCGGCTGAGTTCCTCCGCCGCCGCGGCCTGCCAGGACGACTCCGCACCGCGGCGGATGGTCAGCTCCATCGGTGCGACGCGGGCCGCGCGATAAAAGCCCAGCCGGGTGCCCGGTCGGTCTTCGACGTGGACCGACAGTAAGGGATGGCGTCGCTGAGCGGCGGCCAGCGCCGGCCTTAACTGAGCCGCGGTGAGCACCTCGCCGAACTCGGCCACGACGAGAAAGTGCGTCGGATTGCGTTCGCTGTAGCGGTAGAAAAGCCGTTCTAGGGCACCAATGGGACGAATCAGGGTTGTCGCTGACTCATTGTGCGGGCTGTCCCCCCTCATCGAACCTCCAAGACCATCGAACCTCCAAGCGTCGGGAAAACACTGCGATACAAACGCAGACGGATCCAACCGATGCCTAGTTCATCGAGTTACCTACGTCACTCCTGGGCGGGAGCGGGCCCAGCTCAGCAGCGACACCTGCACATACTAAATAGTATGTTAGGGTGAATGGCATGTCCGCGGTCGATAGCCGCCCGGTGCACGGGATCACCGACGAATTCGTCGCGCGGCTGGCCGAGCGCGCCGGGGAGGCCGAGCGGCTGCGCCGCCTGCCCGCGGCAACGGTCAGCGAGTTCAAGCAGACGGACCTGTTTCGGCTGTTGCTGCCGGCCCGGTTCGGCGGTCTGCAAGCGTCGTTTCCCGAACTGCTGCAACCGATTGCCCGAATGGCGCATGGCTGCGCGTCGAGCGCTTGGACGCTGGGTTTCTATGCGCTGCACAACTGGTTGCTGTCGCTGTTCGACCCGCGGGTTCAGGACGAGGTGTTCGCGTCGGGACCGGTGCTGGCGCCGGCGCCGCTGGCTCCCACCGGGCGCGGCAGCCCGGCCGATGGCGGGGTGCGCCTCACCGGCCGCTGGTCGTGGGCGACGGGTGCGATGGACGCCGATTGGCTGATCGTCGGGGCACTCATCGAGCGGCAGGGCGGGATTGATCCGGCGCTCGTGGTGGTGCCCGCCGACCAGGTCGAGGTCGACGACGTGTGGCACACCGCCGGCATGCGGGGCACCGGGTCCCACGACGTCATCGTCACCGACGTCTTCGTCCCCGAGCACCGCATCGTCGCCGTGGCCGACATCTACGGCGGAACCTCCCCGGGAGCACGTATGCACGCGGTGCCGACGTACCGGTGGCCAATGGTTCCCGCACTCGCGCTGACGGCGACGATGCCGGTGCTGGGGACCGCGGAAAGGGTGACCGCACTCTTCGCGGACAGGCTTGGCGAGCGCGTCCTGGCCTACAGCGGGGTGGCGCAAAAGGATCAGCCCGCCGCCCAGCTCAGGCTGGGAGATGCCAGGGCGCGGCTGAGCGCATTGCGGGCGCTGATCACCACGACCGCCGAAGGTATCGAGCAAATCGTCGCCGGCGGCGAACGGGTGGGCCGATCCATACGGGCCGACGCACGGCTGGCGGCCGCGTACACCGTGCACGAGTGCCGGGAGATCATCGCCGATCTCATGGAGGCTTCCGGCGCCAGCGCACACTTCCTGTCGAATCCCATGCAGCGCGCCAAGCGCGACGTGGACATTGCGTCAGGACATGTCGTATTCGACTACGACATGAGCCGAGAGTTGGCCGGGGCGTTAGCGATTGGCGCGAAGATTTCTCCGATCGCGATGATCTGAACGCGCTATTTCGAATCGGCCAACATGAGGCCCAGGAATCGTTCGCGTTGGGCCATCGACTGCGCCTGCTCGGCCGAGTCGGTGAGATGCAGTAGCCCGATTCCCGCCGCAAAGGTCAACTCCGCGCGCAGCTTGGCATCGGCGGGATTGAAACCGTAGTCGCTGTATGCCTTTGCGACGACGCGAAGCAGGCGTCGGTCGGCCGCGCGGATAGTGGCGGCGGCGACCGGGTCCGTGCGCGCCCATTCGCGCATCGCACGTTCGAGCATCCAGTGCTGAGGGCTGACCACCGTTATCATCATGGCGGACAAGCGTTCCCGTGGCGGCAACGCATCGAGTTCGGCCAGCGAGCGGCGGTCCCGTTCCAGGAACGTATTCCACGATTCGACAAGCGCGGCCCGATAGCTGTCGATGTCCGCGAAGTGCCAGTAGAAGCTGCCGCGGGTGACGCCGGCCTGCTGGCAGAGGCGTTCGACCTTGAGTGCGCGCACCCCCTCCTCGGCGAGCAAGGTGTAGCCCACCTGTAGCCAGTCCTCGACTGACAGGCGGGTCGACGGCAGCTTTCGCGCAGCCACACCGTGAAGGTTACGGGTGGGCGGGACCGACTCTCCCGGTGGTCCGCGCTCAGCCCGCCCGCCCAACTCCGACGTCGTGTGGACCGGCTACATCACGCCAGGAGCGGATCGCGTGGCCGGAAAAGCTAGCCCGGGTGATACTAGTGACTGCTACCCTTACGTTTCCACGAGCCGACCGCCGGGAGCTTCAGATGGCCACTGATAGCCGCCTTGCACCCCCACCTGTTCACGTGATGGGCTTCTCGTCGGCAGACAGGGTCGGTAGCCGGGCGGATTCGTCGAGGTCGACGTCGAGCGCGTTGAGCATCAGCGCCAGGCCGGCGTACCGGCTGATGACCATCAGCACTTCCACGGTGGCTTCGGAGCCCAGGGCCTCGTGCACCTGATCGAACAGCGGGCCCGCGACGTTGCGCGTGGTCAGCAGCTCGGTCGTCAGTTGCAGGACGGCGAGTTCGACGGGACCGAAATTGCCAGTCTGCCAACCTGATTCGGAGGTAACGGCCTTGATCTCGTCGCTGTCGACCCCGGCCGTAAGCGCCACGTCTTTATGTTGGCCGAGCTCGTAGGGACAGTCCATCAGGTAGGCGGTGCGCAGGACGATGAGTTCGCGCAGCCTTCTGGGCAGTACCGGACTGGTCAGTGCGTCGCGTCCGGCCTGCATCCAGCCGGTGAACACCTTCTCGGCGTTGGCCAGCGCGCGGTAGACGTTGAGATTGCCGCGCTCCACGGTCAATTCGCGGGCCCGCTCGGTCATTTCTTCGGGCCGCCGGTAGGGGATTCGAGTCATCTGCCTTCTCCTGTCAGGGTTGGAACCTGGCCATGGTGTCGACCTCGAGGTCGACGGCGTTGAGAACCAACGCCAGCCCGTAATAGCAGCTGACGATCATCAGCAATTCGGTGAGCGTCTCGTCGCCGAAGGCGGCGTGGGCCGCCGCGAAGGACTCGTCCCGCAGTCGGTGGGTCGTGCACAACTCGGAGACGACGTCCAAAGCGGTGCGCTCGATGCCGCTGAACCCGGCCGCGTCGACGTCCCCGGTGCCCAGAATGGCGTCGATCTGCGGCTCGGTCAGGCCCGCGGCGCGAGCGAGATCCAGGTGCTGGCCGAGCTCATAGGGTGAGTCCTGCAGATGAGCCACCCGCAGGATGATCAGCGCCCGCATGCGCGGGCTGAAAGTCGGGCTGCCGAACAACTCGTCGACCATCTGCGCCCACCCGCCAAACACATTGGGGGCGTTGGCAAGCAGTCGGAGCACATTGAGATTGCCGCGACGCACCACGAACTCGCGGATCGGCTCGGGTAGCTGTTCGGTGTTGGTGAGGGGTACTCGTGACATTGTCCTGGCCCCTCACTGCCGTCCGTCGGCCTCGGCGTGCAGGACGAAGGTCCAGTCCAGCGTCACGAAGGGCTCCTCGACCGCCGTTCCGTCGGGGGCGACCCCAGGCTCGTGGCGCACGAAGTCGGCTTGCAGCGAGGTAAGGTCCGCAAAGACCGCGTCGCGGCCGATATAAGGGTCGTCGCGCAGGAACAACTGGGTGATCAGCGAGTGGTAGCCCTCGGCATGGAACCAGAAGTGCACATGCTGGGGCCGCATGACGGATCGATTCGCCGCGCGCATGATCTCCCCGCACGGGCCGTCGGTGGGCACCGGGTAGTACCGAGGGCTGATGGACCGATACCAGAACCGGCCGTCGTCGTCGGTGGTCAGCAGCGCCCGCATGGCGAACTCGTCGTGCAGCTTCTCGGTCTGCTGTACGTCGTAGAACCCTTCTCCGTCGCTGTGCCAGGTGTCCACATGGGCCCCGGCAATCGGCCGGCCCTGCTCGTCAGCGACTCGGCCGGTGACGAACATCGGCGTGCCCGCAACACCATTGGAGATGTCGTCGCCGTTGTTGGCCTTCGGACGGCCTTCGACGTAGAACGGGCCGAGGAGGGCCGAGTCGGTGGCCGAGCCGCCGGGCTGCTCGTTCATGGTGTCCAGCAGCATGGACAGGCCGAGGATGTCGGATGCCAGCACGACTTCCTGACGGGTGGGGCTGGAGATCTTGCCCAACCGTTCGATGAAATCCATTGCGGTGAACCACTCGTCGCCGGTCAGCCGGACTTCTCGGGCGAAGTCATGAATGTGCTGCACCAGGCTGACCATCAACTGTTTGAAGCGTTCGTCGGTGGAGGTGTCGAAGGTCCGCTGCACGGCCTCGGTAATCGTTTGTTCGGTCAGATCGCTCGACATATCCCTTCCTCTCTTAGTGGCGAGCAGACGCGGAATCGCACTACGAGAGCCTCCCGCGTGCGATTCCGCGTCTGCTCGCGGGCGTCAGCTGGCCGGGTCGCCAAGATTGGGACAGGCTTTGGCGTAGGCGATGCTCGGGGACACCCATTCACTCCACTGGGCGTGGGTCATGTTCGCGGAAAGCTTGTCGCACAACAGCGTTACCCATTGCTCCCGCGGGGGGGCCGGCCACATCCGCAGGGTGTCGTCGTCAGAGGCCGACACGACCCGATGTCCATACTCGGTGAACGCGACGCTGTTCACCGCCTCGGTGTGACCTGCGATGGGTTGCCCGATGGGGTCGCCGCTCGTGGCATCCCACAACCGCAGGGTCTTGTCTTCGCTACTGGACACGATGCGCAGCCCATTGGGGCTGACCACGATGCCGGTGACCGTTCCCGTGTGCCCTTTCATCGGGTGCCCGATGGGCTTGCCCGTGGCGACCTCCCACGTCAGCAGGGTGTCGTCTTGGCTCCCCGATACCACGTGGTGCCCGTCCGGGCTGAACGTCACCGTCATCACCGCACCCGTGTGACCCGTCCACGGCTGACCGACCGGGTGACCGGTGTCCACATCCCAGAGACGAATCGCGTTGTCATAGCTTCCCGCGGCGATCTGATGCCCGTCCGGGCTGAACACCACGCTCGACACCGCGTCGGCCGGACCCGTCAGCGGCGCACCGATGGGCGCGCCGGTGTGGGCGTCCCACAGCCTGACCGTCTTGTCGTTGCTGCCGGACCCGACGAGCCGCCCGTCGGGGCTGAACGCCGCGCTGGTCACCCAGTTGTCATGGCCAATCAGGGGCTCGCCGACCGGGCGCCCCGTATCGGCGTCCCACAGTCGCAGGGTGTCGTCCTTGCTCGCCGAGACGATGCGGTGTCCATCGGGGCTGAACGCCACGCTCGTCACCTCATCGGTGTGGGCGATCATCGGCGCGCCGATGGGCAGACCGGTATCGGTGTCCCACAGGCGCACCGTCTTGTCCTGGCCGCCGGAGACGATGCGATGCCCGTCGGGGCTGAACTGTGCGCTGAGCACGTTTCCGGCGTGGCCGGCGATCAGGTCAAAGCCGGCGGTCCACACCCGCACCGTGCCGTCGTTGCTGCTCGAGACGATGCGGCGGCCGTCGGGGGTGTAGGTCACCCCGGTGACCCAACCCGTATGCCCGCGTAGGGGATTGCCGACGGGCACGCCGGTATCGGCATCCCAAATCCGCACCACGTCGTCCTCGCCGCCCGAGATGATGTGATGCCCGTCGGGGCTGTAGGCCACGCAGGCAACCGATCCCGTGTGACCCAGAAGCGGACGCCCGATGGGCTGGCCGGTGTCGGGGTCCCAGATCCGCAGGGTCTTGTCGTAGCTTGCCGAGACGAGGCGACGCCCGTCGGGGCTGTACGCCAAGGCCTGCACCCAATCGGTGTGGCCGATCAGGGGTGCGCCGATTTGCTGGCCGGTGTCGGCGTTCCACAGCCGCACCGTCTTGTCGTCCCCGCCGGAGGCTATCTGATGCCCATTAGGGCTGAACGTTACTTCGCCGACGGCTTCGGTATTGCCGACAAGCGGCGCGCCGATCTGTTGGCCGGTATCGGCATTCCACAACCGCAACGTTTTATCGACGCTGCCCGACACGATTCGACGGCCATCGGGACTGAACGCCAGGCTGGTCACCTTGTCGGTATGGCCGACAAGGGGTCCCCCGATCGGTTGGCCGGTATCGGCATTCCACAGCCGCACCGTCTTGTCGTCCCCGCCGGAGGCGATGCGGTGCCCATCGGGACTGAAGTAGACCACCTCCACAGCCCCCTGGTGGCCGGTGAGTGGGGACCCGATGGGCTGGCCGGTCTCGGAGTTCCACAACCGCACCGAGCCGTCGAACTGAGCGCTGACGATGCGGCGCCCGTCGAGGCTTATCGATATGTCCTGCACCGGGTTTGGGGTTCCGATGATCTTGAGGGCCTTTCTTCGCGCCACCAAGCCGTCATAGAGCGCACCGGTGTCCGCGGTCGAGGAGACCTGCGGCGCGGCGAGTATCTCCTGAAAGGCCCGGATGTCGCCGCCTTGCTGCCCGCCGGCGAGCATGGCCCGGGCCTCCGACGTCAACCGCACCGCGATCGCGTCGCGAGCGCGCGCGTCGGCCTGATGGCGGGCCTGGGTGGCGGTGACCAGCCCGTATGCCGCGGCGACCGCGGCCACGATCGCGATCACCGCGACGCCGGCCAAAATCTGGGAGCGCCGGCGCATCACGCGCGCATGGCCCTCGGCGGCCTGTTGGCTCTGCTGCGCCATGCGGGCCACTTCTTCGGCGTGCCGGGCGACTTCTTCGGCGTGGTGCAGTTGCTGGTTACGCTGCGCCTCTTCGTCGTGTAGCCGCTCGTTCTCCGCTTCGCGGCATGCCCCCAGAAACTTCCGGCTGTCGGCCAGCAGAATGCTGAATCCAGTTCTAGCAGAGAGCTTTTCGGCATCGTTGAGCCGGGACCCGGTGAACAGCCAGGCGCGATCGTGATCGGCGTTTTCCCACGCGGCCGCGGTGCGTTGGATGTCGTCGGCGATCTTGAGGTTCACGCGTTCGTCGGCCAACCAGCCGACCAGGTCGTCCCATTGGCGCAGCAGGCTTTCCAACGCGACCTCGACGACTACCTGTCCGTCGCGCTCATCGCGGACCAGCAGTCGCCTCGCCACGAAAGCGTCGATCAACGGCCGGCTTGCCTCGGGCAGGTCATAGTCGAAGGCAACTCGGCGCAACGGTTGGTCGTTCAGCGAGTTGACGGTCGCCAGCCACGGAACGAACGCCGAGCGCAACAGTTCCAGCGCGTCGGCGCGACCGCCGGGGTGTTGGTCCAGGATTTCCGCGATCTCGTTGTTGACGACATCGGTCATGCCGCCCATGGCCTCGTAATCGGCCACGCCGATTTCCCCGGTGCCGCCGTAATCGGCGTACAGACGAGACAAGGTCAGGGCGAGCAGCGGCAACGTGTCGGCTCCCTCGCCGGCATCCTCGAGCAGCCGGGTGACCAGATCGTCTTTGATGTCCAGCCGCTTGCCCGCCTCGGTGGCGCGGTCGGCCGGGCCGTCGATGACGTCTTTGAAGTCCGCGCGCGGCATGGGTTTGAGGTCGTCGAACACGGCCGTGCCGATGCCGTCCAGGGCGGGGTGATTCTGCATCGCTTCGAAGCGGTCGGTGCGAATCGTCACCGCCACAATCAATCCCACCTCGGCGCCGTTGATCCGGCGGATCAGCTCGGCCAGCATCGTCAGGAACTGTTCGGTTTGCGGGCCGGCATCGGCGGCAAACAGCTCCTCGGCCTGATCGATCGGCAACACCAGCGTCGGCGCCGCCCTTTGCGGCGTGGGACCGCCGTTGTTCCCCGGTCCTGGGAGGTGGGTGAACTGCTCGGCGGCGGCGGTGCGGATTTCTTCCAGCATCCGCAAAACCCGATCGACGTCCCGGTCCCCGCAGGCTTTCTTGATCTGTCCCAACGACGGACTGGACAGGTTGAGCGATTCGCGGGCTGAGTGGATGGCCGCGGCCAAACCCGAATCGCCGGTGAGCGCGTTGCCCTGTGGCCGCATGGTCCCCAACACCGCGAACTCGCGGTCCTGGCGCCGCAGCCGCGGGATCAACCCGGCGCGCAGGAATGACGATTTGCCGCTGCCCGACGGGCCCAGCACCACAAACAGCGATTTGAGTCCCGACATCGTGGCAAGCAGCAGAAAACGCATGCTGCGCAACACATCTACACCGCGGGCGATCACCGCATCGCGGCCGAAGAACACCCCGGCATCGATTTCTTCGAACGGCTCCCACCCGCGATACGGCGCCCGATCGGGATCGGTCCGCGGCGGCCACCCGAACTGGCGCGGACCGGTCTCGCTGCCGTCGACGGCATCCATGATCTGGGTGAGGGCCGCGGTATTGAAGCGCACCGGCGGGCCGTCGGGGACCTCGATGTCGCTGTGCTCGCCGTCGGCAAACAAATCGCAGTGCTGCCAGGCCGAGGTGATGGTGTTGTCGCCCAAATCCTCCAGCCGGGCGACCAGGATCCGTTTACCGAGTCCTTCGGCGGTGCGGTATTCGACGTTGCATTCGGTGGAATTGGCCCAATTCTGCGACAGCAAACAGATGACGTATTCGCAGCGCGACTTTCCGGTAAACAGTTGGGTCTTCCATTGCTCGCCCAGCCGCAACCCGGTCTGGGCGTCGACGTCGATAAAGATCTCCTCGCGCAGCGCCGGGCGCCGCTCGGCCAGCCAGGCCTTGAGGGCAACCGCCTGGCGGGTGTCCTTGCTGGAGTGGCTCAAGAAAACGCGCGACAACGCGCATGCACCCCTTTCCTGGAGGCCCCCGATTGCCCCGGAGCGGCACTGCCCGTCCTTCCGTGTCGCCGCGATGCTCAGAATATGCGGTACTTGGCTAGTCGACGTGACAGTTGGCGATGGAGACGGGCGAATAAGCTCGTCAGCTGCGGTGAGGAGGTGGATTCGTCACTCGTGCGTCTTCGTGAACCCCGAGAGCTGGGATCAACGAGCCGAGCGATCTCTCGGAAAAGTCCGCAGGTGATTCGAGCCGGGTATGTGTAGGGCTCAGCCGGCTTTTTCCAACCGGAACGGCATCGAGATCACCAGCGCCTTGTTGATGCCGCAAGCGCCGCTGTCGCCGACCGTCTTGTCGAAACCGGCGAGAACCGTTGAACCCAAAGAGAACCAGCCTTTTTCGTCCACGGGATAGAACCTGTAGATCTGGTGTCCGGTGCGGGCCGTACCGCCGGGGCAGGGCTCCCAATTGGGAAGGTCACGCTTCACGACGTACTCGCTGCCGTGGATGCTCACGTCCGCGCTCCACCCGAGATCACTGGAGACCCGTCCAGTGCATTCGAGCGGAGTGCTACATGTCATGCCGATCGTCCAGGTGCTGCGGACACTGGCCTCGTCGCGGTAGATGTCGTTGGTTTGGGCCCACTGACCGTTCGACGTCGCCACGTAGGTTCCGTTGAGTCCCCACTCGTCGTCGCCGGACGCGCCCGCCCTCGGTACCCCACTGGCGAGGATCAGCACCAAGGCCCCGCTCGCAACGGCCGTCATTCGGCGCATCCTTGTCCACCTACCTGATCGGGGTGAATTGAATGTGGAGCTCGGTGAGCCCTCGCAGGATGTAGGACGGCGCGTAGCTGTAGCGACGGTCACCCAGCGCCCCGTGTTTGTCTTCATTGACCCGGATGTCCGTCATGCGGTCCAAAATTCGCTCCAGCGAGACCCGCCCCTCGACCCGGGCGAGCGGCGCGCCGGGACAGGTGTGTACGCCGCGCGCGAACGCTATGTGCTCACGAACATTGGGGCGGTCGAGCCGGAACTCGTGCGGGTCTTCGAAGCGGTTGGGATCGCGGTTGATCGCCCCCGGGGCAACCATGACTGTGGTGCCGGCGGGGACGTCGACGCCACCCACGCAGGTCGACTTGCGCGCGAGCCGGTAGGTGGTCTTGACCGGGCTTTCCATCCGCAATGTTTCCTCGATGAACGCGGGGATGAGGCTTCGGTCGTCACGCAGCGCCTGCTGCAGATCCGGCCGGTCGCAAAGGATTTGCAATGCGGCGCCGAGCAGCTTGGCGGTCGTTTCTTGACCGGCACCGAACAAGAAGGTGGCCGTACGGACGACGTCGACGGCCTCCGGCGTCGAGCCGTCGGGATATTTCGCCGCCGCCAGGTCACTCAGCACGTCACCGCGCGGCTCGCGCCGCCGGTCTTGAATGTAGAACGTGAACTTCTCATCGAGGAAATCCAGCGGGTTGATTGCGGCGGGATCGTGTTCCAGGTTGCCCACGGTGTGCGAATTCCCAAACACAGCACGGAATTCCTCGTGATCGGCTTCGGGCACACCAAGCAGGTTGGCGACGGCGAGCAGCGAGTAAGGCTTGGAATACGCTTCGAGGAACTCACACTCGCCGCGCTCTACGGACTCGTCGAGTTGCTCGTCGGCCAGGTTCCACAGGAACTCCTGATTCTCCTTCAAGCGCGCGGGCGTCAACAGCCGGCTCAACACCGATCGAGCCCGGGTGTGGTCCGGCGGGTCCATCGTCACCATGTGCTCGTGCAGCGGCATTTTCGTGCGGTACTGCTCGACCAGGCCGCTGATGTCGTCACCGGACGGTTCGAATGGCAGTGGCGGAAACGGGCCGCCGACCGCGATGCAGCTGGAAAACGAGTCGATGTCTTTGTACAACGCCATGGCTTCGTCGTAGCCGGTGACCGCTACGACCCCGTGATGCGGCTCGCGGACCACCTGAGCCTTGCTCCGCAGATAGTCGAAATAAGGGTGGGGATCGGGAACGAGCGACGGGTCGGTGAAGAAGTCGACGGCATTGAAATCGATGAAATCGTCCATTGAGCAACCTTTCTCGATCAACCTCTAACCCCAAGCGCAGTCCGGCAGAACTGCCAGAGGTTTTCTTTCGTGACATCCAAGTCGTCGCCGGTCTTGGCGGCGTAGGCGTAATAGTGATTGACAGAGCGCAGTAGTTCGACGACGAACCACGCGTCCCACTCGGGGTTGCGGAGCTGCAGTAACCCGCCATCCGCGGCGCTGTTGATCTCCGCCACGATCAGGTCGACGAAGGGCTGTTCGGCCTCGGCGAGCTCTTTCGGGAAGATGCGGTGCAAGTGCCAGTGCGTGGCGACGATGAATCGCATGCCGGCGGCGGTGTGGCTATCGCCATGGAATCTCTCCAGCGGCGCGGTGATGTAAAACTGCAACCGATCGATGGGGTCGGATAGCGCGGCGGCGGCCTCTGCCCATTGGTCGCAGGCCTCGGTCATCGCGTCCCCGATCATCGCCAGCAGCAGCTCGTCCTTGGAAGTGAAGTAGCGGTAAAAGGTCTGCAGCGCGACACCGGCCTCGGCGACCAGCTCCTGGGTGGTGAAATCGTCCTTCTCGCGAATGAGCCGCCGGGCGGCGTCGAGCATCAACCTCACCTGGTTGGCGATGCGGGTGCGCGACCGCTGCACGGCCGCTGACCGATCGACGGCGCGCTCGACCCACGACTCGGACGGAACCGTCACAGCGACTCCTAAAGGCCAGTAACAGTAGAACGATATTCTGATAAATCTAAGAGCACAACTCTCAAAATGGCTCGGCGCTGTAGACGACGGCGCCGCCGAAATGCGGTGAGGAGTGGCAAGCCAGCCCAACGGTCGCGTGGTCGCGCTGCCGCTCACCGGCCCGTCGCGCCAGCTGCAGGTAACACTCGAGCATCTGCGGTATTCCGTGCATGCGCCCGTTGCCGAGCGCGCCGCCACCCGAGAGCGCTGGTATGGCATCGGGGCGATCGCTGTCGATGCCGCCGGACTCGACGAAGCGATGCGCCTCGCCCGGCGGGCAGAACCCGAGCACCTCCAGCCACAACCACACAAACGGCGAGAAGCCGTCGTACACCTGCGGAAGATCCACCTCCGCGGCCCGAATGCCCGCGTTCACCCACAGCCGCCGAGCCGTCTGCGCTCCCCCGTCAAGGATGTCGTCCAGCGGCCAGTGCAACGGAAGGCGCCGGTGCGCCGGCGCGCCGGCAGCGTAGCCGGCGACATACACCGGCGGGTGCGGCAGGTCTTTGGCGCGCTCGGCTGAGGTGAATACGAATGCGGCCACGCCGTCGACGGGAATGTCGCAGTCGTAGCGGCAGACCGGATCGAAAAGCATTGGTGCCTGCAGGTATTCGTCTGCACTCAGTGGTCGGTCATGCCAGAAAGACCACGGGATGCGCGCGCCGTTCTTGCGTGCCTCGACCACCACGGCCGCCATTGACTCCCGGCGTGCGCCGAAGCGCTGCAGGTACTCGTTGTAGGGCAGCGCGATCATGGCCAACGGCCCGAAAAAGCCTTGGGGGGCGGTCCATTGCATCGATCCGTGGGCCTGCCGCATGGGGTTGGCGTGGTAGCGCCCGGCGGGGTTGTGCAGGGCGCGGTGGAACACCACATAGTCGGCGGCGCCGCTGGCCACCGCGTTGACCGCGATAGCGACTGAGCCGGTGATCTGGCCGATGCCCGCGAATCCGGCGACGTAGCGCGGCTCGGCGCCCAAATGTTGTGCGAGCCAGGCGGATGACACCGTGCTGACGCCGTCCTCGGCGGCCTGGCCCCCTGCGCTCGGCAACATACTCGAGCTGACGAACCCGTCGATCTGCTCGAGGCTTAGACCGGCGTCGGCGATTGCGGCGCGGGCGGTTTCGACGGCTTGCACGCCCAGCGTCCGATCGCCGTGGCGGAGCACCTGGCTGTGCGCGTAGCCGACGATGGCGACCTTGTTGGTTGCCGCGAATCTGCCGCTCACCGGCTGAGCTCGAACGCGGGAACAGCCACGCCTGGGGCGAGGTCTTCGAAACCGACGACAACAGGGTGACCGATGTGCAGGTCCGCGTCTAAAGCATCCGGGCCGTCGAGTAGCCGGCCGATCAGCCGCAAGTCGGCCTGCTCGACGAGTTCGACGTCGACAAGCACGAACGGCAGCTCGTCCTCGAAACCCGGCAACAGGGCCTGGCGCACCACAGTCCACGACCGCACGGTGCCGCGGCCGCTCACCGGCGTGAACTCGAAGCGGGGATCGCTGGTGCGGCAATGCGGGCACACCACATCGGGCGGCATGGTGAACTGACCGCACTGCGCGCAGCGGGCCACGGTGAGAAGATGCTCGGCCGCGGCCGACCAGAACGGCGCCGACGCCTCATCGGGGACCGGCACTGGACGTTCGGTCACGGAATGACCCCCTGCTCCATCAGCTTTGAAATCCCATCCCAGTCGTAGCCGAGTTCCAGCAGCAGCGCCTCGGTGTGCTCGCCGTGCTCGGGCGCGCGGCGCAACGGCGCCGCCCGCTCGTCGAGCTGCACCGGAACCGCCGGCAGACGATAAGCCTGACCCTCGTCGAGCCTGACCTCCCCCACATAACCGTTGGCGACCACCTGTGGATCCTCGATCACCTCTTGTACGGATTGCACGGGCGCCCACGGCGCATCCAGCTTGGCGAGCAGTTCTTTCCACTCCGCGAGAGTGTGGCGGGCGAAGATTGAATCCAGTTCGGCCACAAAGGCTTCGGCGTTCGCGCGCCGCGCGGCGAGGTCGGCGAAGCGTGGATCGTCAATGAGATCGTCCCGGCCAACGACCCGGCAGAATTCCGGCCAGTAGCGGTCGCCCTGCAAAAACATCAGCTGGATATGACGGCCGTCCTTGGTGCGGTAGTTCCCGACCAGCGGATTGACCGCCGGCCCGCGGCCACCCATCGGCGCGGCTTCGCCGCCGTTGAGCACCGCGAGCAGGTCAGACGACAGCGTCCACATCGCGGTGGCCAGCAGCGACACGTCGACCACCGAACCTGCACCGGTCTTGGTTCGCTTGAGCAACGCCGTCGCGATGCCGAAAGCCAAGGCCATCGCGCCATTTCGGTCGCCCATGGCGCCGCGCTGGCTGATCGGGTAGTCCCGCTCGGGCGGGGTGAGGATGTGGCCCACTCCCCCGCGCGCCCAGAACGCCGAGCTGTCGTAGCCGGGCTGGTTGGCGTCCGGGCCACGCACCCCGAAGCCATGGCCCCGCGCATAGATCAGGCTGGGATATCGCGCCCGCAACGTGTCGGCGTCGAGGCCCAGCCGGCCCAGCGCGCCGGGGCGCAGGCTGGTGAGGAATACGTCCGCGGAGGTGAGCATTTCGTGCAGCACGGCCAATCCGGCCTCGTGCTGAAGATTCAACGCGACGGACCGCTTGCCCCGATTAGCCAGTGCCATAGACAAATTGACCCCGCCACGGTCGGTGCCGATGCCCTGCGTCGCCAGCCCCCGGTAGGGGTCGCCCTCGAGGCGCTCGATGCGGATGACGTCGGCGCCCCAGTCGGCCAGCAGCGCCCCGGCCACCGGGACGAACACCCATTGCGCCAGCTCGACGACGCGCAGCCCTTGGAAAGGGGGGACGCGTTTGGCTCCATCTAATGCCTCCTGTGCTTACAGCGCATCATGATCCGCGACGGCCGTGCCAAGCCTGTGCAGCAACGTCGCGATGATCGCCGGTTCCACCTTGGTGGTGATGCCCCAGAGAAAGTATCCGTGCAGCATGCCGCGAGCGATGGCCTTCCAGGCATCGTCCCACGACGGCGGCGTGACACCGTAGGACGCTAGGGCATCAAGATAGTGCCGCAACAGATCTCGCTCGCTGCGTCGGCGCTCCTCGACGGTCAGCGTCGAGGCGATGTGGTAGCCGACATCGAAGTACCACATGCCGCGTTGGACGAGTTGCCAGTCGACCAGGGACGCTGTCCCGCCTGCGTCGAGAAAGAGGTTGCCCACGTGGGCATCACCGTGGATTACGCACCCCGCTCCGGAAGCCGCCTCTGCCGCGGTCAGGTCCGCGAGGCTGCGGTAAGCGTCGACGAGCCGGTGTGCGGCGCGCACCTCGTCGGGGATGGCCTGACCGTTGGGGCCGTCGAAGTTGCGGCCGATGATGTCGATGGTGGTCTGCAGGCCCCACACCTCCAGCACGCGGCCGAGCCGTGGCGCCAACCACTCCTGGGCATAGCGCGGGTCCGCCCACGTTGCCGCGTGCAGGCGAGCGAATTCGGCGAGCGTCTGGGCGGTTTGGCCGGGCGTGTAAGGGCTGTTGCCGTCCAGGAACTCCCCTCCTTGCGCCACAACGTCTTCGGTGATGACAACGCCGTGCCGGGTGGCCGGATCCACGCCGGCGTACACGCTGCGCAGTGTGCGCACCCCGGTCGCCACGGCGAGGTCTCGGTAGAAACATGCTTCCGGTGCGCCGATGTAGCGGGCCGCGCGTCCGATTTCGTTGAAATAGCCCTTGACGCACAGGGCCGGCGAGAGCCCCTCGGGAACACCGCCGGCGCACTCGATGGAAAACCGTGCGTTGGTGGAGATCCGGTCGACGATCGGCCCCGGTAAGACGGCGGATACCTCGATGCCGGGGAATCGCGGTTGCAGCGCCGCGGTGAGCCAGCGCGGGGACAGCGCCTGTTCGAGACTGTCCGGCACGGGCACGGTGGTCACCGTCATGCGAACGCCGCCTGTGCTTTGGCGGTCTGGGCTTCCAGGATTGTGGCGCGGTCGTCTTCGAGCAGGAAGCCCGCCTGGATGATTTCGTCGAGGCTGATGGTGAATTCGGCGAGGTAGGTCTGCAGGTCTCCATACCGGTCGGCGAGCACCTCGTAAGGCAGCGGCACCTCGCGGCCGGTGAGCGCACACACCGGCCCCGGTGTCGAGTGGGCCTCGTAGCGGGCGATCGGCACGTCGAGGAATGGTGACGGCACGCCCCCGCGGGCGTTGCCGAACCGGTCGACGGCCGCCTCGGCCACCACGTCATCTATTTCCAGCACGATGCGCGGCGCCGTCGGCGGCGTGATGTCGTCCTCGGCCCAGCGGAATAAGTTGCGCAGCGCGGCACGGACAAAGGCCGCCATCGGGAAGCTCGAACCATTGCCGTCGCAGCCGACGATCTTGGCCGCATGGGGTGCCCCCGCGATTTCGTACAACCGGAAGCGATCTCCGGCGGCGTCGCTGTCTGGCCGCCGCACCGAGGCGCTGCCGGGGTTGACGAACTCGTCGAAGCTGAATCCCTCGACGTCGCTTTGCGGTTGGACTTCGATGACCGGGACACCGGCCGGTGGAATCGGGACGTACTCGAAGCGCGGCAGGCCTTCTCCTAACGCGAGCGACGTCAGGCTTGCCGCGTGCGCGGTCGGGAAGAAGCCGTCGTAGACGGAACCGAATGCCGCCGCGAAAGTGGCTGTGTCAAGGGCGCTTTGCGAATAACCACCTAGATAAACGTGCTGGACGGGCAGGTCGCGCAACGGGCTGTGCTGGTCGCCCTGCTTGACCAGCGTGCCGACCGTCCGCAGGAGGTCCCAGACCAGGTCGTTGGATCCGATGTCGACGTCGGCGTAGCGCAACGGGTCGCGGCGCTTGAGTTCTTCTGACGACCAGGCGCGCACACTGATGCCGATCCAGGCGTCGCCCTGCGCCTGCAACAGGGTGGCGATGTGCAGCCACAGCGCATCCCGGTCGACGCCGTACGTGGTGTTGAACGGCTCGATGACGACCCGGCCGCTGAAGCGAGCCAACTGTTTTGGATAGCGGGCCAAAACCCGGGTGACGTAGCGGTGCCCACGGCTAGCCACCTCGGCCGGGCCTGTGACGGGCCCGGTGTAGGTTTTCGCGGTGCCTGAGAGTAGGTACTCAACCTCGGTGTAGTCGCCGGAGAACTCGGGCAGGGCGTCGTCGAATTCGGACGGCGGCCTCGTTGCGCTGGTCTCGGGAACCCCTGAGCCGGCGGGCATCTCCCGCAACTGCGTCACGTCACTCCTGGTGAATTCGCTCACCATTCGGATGCCCCGTTCTAGACCTAACGAGAGTGATAATCTACCTAACACGGATATAGCATTCCGGAAATTTCGCAAGCAAACAAGCGCCGGACGCCACCAAAGATGAGGAGCGTCATGGTTTCTCTGCGGCAGCTCACGACTTTGACGTTCGCGGGCATTCTCACCTTCGCTGCCTTGGCGTTCGCGCCGGTCGCCCGAGCCAATATGGCACTCGGCAACTACAACCTTCAGATAATCGGCAGGTACGACTTTCACACCTGGCTGTGGTCGATCAGTTGGTGCACCAGCACATGCGTCCATGTGAACGCTACCGCCATGCCGGTAGCCAAGGCGTTCAACTACGTGGGCGACGCGCAGCTTGTCAACGGCCGGTACACCTTGACCGTCGATGTTCCAGACGGCCTGAGGTGTGACAACATCTATTACGGCCCAACGATTCCCACGCACGACGTCTACACCTGGGATGCGAGCACGCTGGCCGGTTCGCTCGACTCCTCCTTCGATGCAGGCTGCGACGGCGCACCCGGCGGCACCCGCACGTATCCGTTCACGCTGTCACGACTGTAAGTCGCCTGCGAGACTCGCTCTTTCCCCGGCCCTTTGCATCGCATCCATGCATTGCTGCAGCGCGAACGCCGGATTCAGCTCGAGCGCCCTGGTCCGTTCGGGGTAGATCAGGATATGGCCGGCCGGAAAGAAATAGACCTCACCGGCGGTGGCCACCTCGGCTGGCCAGTCGGTGTTGGGATAGGTTGCGCGGATTGACCCTTCGAAGATGTAGCCGTAGTGCGGACAGGTACACACCCCGCCGGGAAGCCCACCAATTTGGTAGAGCTGCGTGCAATCCAGCGGCCCGGTGGTCGTGTAGCCAACCTCCATGTCCCCCCACTGCACAGAGCGGAAACCATCACCGGCCGCCGGCCATCGCCCTCCCCCGCCGCTGGGTAGCTCATCCGGTTTCGCGTGCGGCATAGTTATCGCTCCATGCCGCCGAGCGCAGTGAGGCAGAACTGCCAGAGCTGTTCCTTGACGTCGGCCTGCCTCGGCACGTAGGCGTAGTAGTGGTACACCGACCGAACCAGTTCGGCGATAAACCAGGCAGCCCATTTCGGGTCCGCGGGCCGCAGCAGCCCGGCGTCGACAGCGGCGTTGATTTCACCGAGCAGCAGATCGACGAACGGCTTTTCGGCCTCGGCGAGTTCTTCGGGGAAGATGCGGTGCAGTCGCCAATGCGTCGACACCACGAACCGGGCAGCGCCACCGCCGCCGCTTTCGCTGTCGAGGACGTCGATGACCGCGGTGACGTAGAAGCGCAACCGCGCGACGGGATCGGGCAGCTCCCGGGCGGCGTCCGCCCACCGCACGCACGCGTCGGTCATCGCGTCGGCGATCACCGCCAGCAGCAGCTCATCCTTGCTGGCGAAATATCGGTAAAACGTCTGCAGTGCAACACCGGCCTCTTTGACCAGCTCCTGTGTGGTGAAAGCGTCGCCCTTTTCCCGAATGAGCCGCAGGGCCGCGTCCAGCATCAACCGCACCTGGTTGGCGATGCGGGTGCGCGACCGCTGTACAGCCGCCGACCGCTGGGCGGCCCGTTCTTCGGCACGTGACACCGAAGCCATGCTAGCGGGGGTCATGTCGGAGAGAGCACCACTACGGGAATGTCGCGGTCGGTGCGTGATTGGTAGGCGTCGTAATTGGGCCAGACATCGGTGACGATCCTCCACAGCCGCGGCTTTTCGGCGGCCGACGCGGTGCGCGCGACAACCGCGAGCGTTTCGGCTTTCACCTGGATCGTGGCTTGGGGATTGGCCTGCAGATTCAGGTACCACAGCGGGTGGCTCGGCGCACCGCCCATGGAAGCCACCACCAGATAGTCATCGGCCTCGCGCCCGAAAATGAGCGCCGAGGTGCGTTTTTGGCCAGTGCGGCGACCGGTCGAGGTGAGCAAAAGCGTGGGAACGCCGTTCCAGATGTAGCCGACCTCGCCGCCGGTTTCTTGGTACGCGCGAATGTGCTCCTCGCCAAGCAGAGCGAGGTCGGGCCGTGTGTAATTTTGCTCCGGCATATTCACCTCAGGCCTTGCCGAAGATCACGGGTATCGCAGTTGCCCCGCGCTCGTACATTCCGACGAAGCGGGGTGGTTCAGCATCTGGATCGAGACGCAGGTTGGGCAACCGGTCCAGCAGTGCCGAGATCGCAATGGTCATCTCGGCGCGGGCCACGTGCATGCCGAGACAGATGTGAGCACCCTGCCCGAATCCCAACGACGGCTTCAACTTACGGGTGATGTCAAACTCATCGGGACGCTCCCAGCGCGCGGGGTCGCGGTTGGCGGGACCAATGCCGATATGCACCACCGATCCCGCCGGGAGCTCGACATCGCCCAGTTCGGTGCCGGCGGTGACATACCGGGAGAACATCGGGTCGGTCGGCATCCATCGCACCGACTCCTCGATTGCCGGACGCAGCAGCTGCCGATCGTCGCGCACGGCCTCGAGCATGTCCGGCCGCTGCAGGAGCGCCGCCAGCGTGGTACCCATCTGTTTCCAGGTCGTTCCCGATCCCGCGCCGAGTAGCAGGAGTACGAAGGAGTCGATCTCGCGGTCGGTGAGATGGGTTGTGACACCGTCGTCGTCGGTGAGTTCCGCTTGCACCAGGACGCTGATCAGGTCATCTTGCGGTCTGTCACGGCGAGCGGCAACGATCGGTCTGATCACATCGACGACCTTCTGAGGGTCGGTTGCGAGCGCCGCCCGAACGTCGAGTGCCTGTTCGATCGGCACTCCGAAGCTGCCCGTAATGGTCAAGATCGGAATGGCGGCGCAGAAGTCGACGTTGAGCTCGGCCCGCCCGTCGAGAGCGAACCCGTCGATGAGCAGGTCAACCGTCTCGGTGATCCAGTTCTCGGTCCACCACTTTCCGTTGGACGGGAGGAACGACGGTTGCACCAGACTTCGGTACCGCTTGTGTTCGGCACCGTCCATCGACAGCATGCTGTTGGTGATCGAGAGCGGACCGCTGGACATGTCGAATGGCTCCGGCGAGGAAGCGAACACCTCGGAATTGCGGTACGCCGTGAAGCCGGTCTCGTAGTCGAACGTGGTGAAATGCAAACGATCCGGATGCGGCAATCCGTGCCAGTACAGATCGCCACTGAGGCCGGTCAGCCCATGTAACGTGCCGGGTAACACCGGACCTCGCTCGCGCAGTCGGTGCCACACCGGGTACGGATCGTCGCTGTAGCGACCCCCGACGAACTCGTTGAAGGAGCTGCGAAGGTCGAACAGCTCCCGCAACCGGTCGCGGTCGAGCGTCGGGGTCGTCATCGGGCCACGAACCCACCATCGATCGGCAGCGCCACACCGGTGACGTTGCGTGACGCGTCCGACACCAGATAGAGGGCAGCCTCGGCGCAGTCTTCAGCCGTGATGGCGCGCCCGAGCGGGTGCTGCCCACCGACCGCTTTGGCAATCTCTGCCTGCTGATCCGCGTCGACTTGTAGTCCGCCCGCCGCCATGAAACCGGTCAGCGGCATGGCGGCCGGGCAGATGGCGTTGACGCGAATCCCGAAGGGGGCCGCCTCGATCGCGACTCCCCGGGTGAGCTGGATGACCCCACCCTTGGTGGCGCCGTACACGGTGCCGCCCCACCCCACCAGACCTGCCACCGAAGCGGTGTTGAGGATGACGCCGCCGTCACCTTGCTCCTTGAAGCGCAACACGGCGTACTTGCAGCCGAGGAACACCCCGCCGAGGTTGACCGCGACCAGGCGGTTGAAGTCTTCGAGCGAGTGGTCCTCGAAAGTCATGCCGAGTCGCGGGGTCGGTATGCCGACGTTGTTGAACAGGATGTCGAGCCGACCGTACTGGTCGACCGCCGCCGCGATCATTGCCTGGACCTGTTGCTCGTCCGATACGTCGACCCCGACGGCGATGGCGGAACCACCGGCCGATTCAATCTGGCGCACAGTCTCTTTCGCACGGTCGAGGTCGATGTCGGCCGCGACCACCAGGGCGCCTTCCTTAGCGAACCTCAGTGCCGAAATCCGACCCACCCCGGAGCCGGCGCCCGTGACGATGGCGCTCTTGCCATCCAGTACACCCGTCACTGCGGTCACGCCTTCGCCAGCACGGGCGGCTCGGCGGGAGTAAAGCGGTACAGACGCTCGGCGTTGCCGCGGAGCAGCTTGTATTGGACCTCCGGCGGGAGGTCTTTCATCGTGTTGCGGGCGACCTCGATGCAGTTCGGCCATGTCGAGTCCGAGTGCGGATAGTCGGTCTCGCACATGATGTTGTCCTCGCCGAGCTCGGCCAGGCTCTTGACTGCGTGGTGGTCCTCGATGATGCAGCCGTAGACGTGATTGCGGAACGTCTCACGGATGTCGAGCGTGTCGAGGTCGGCCTCGTTGCCGGCGTGGCCCATGAACTTCGTCCCGCGCTTCACCCAGTAGCGTTGCTTGTCCAGCACCTGCTCGGCGCGTTCCAGGAAGTAGGGCATCCAACCGCATTCGCCCTCGGACAAGGCGATCTTCAGGTTCGGGTAGCGCTGGAACAGCCCGCTGAAGAGCCAGCACAACATCGTCCCCGAGGTGCGCGAGGCCCCCCAGGTGAGGTTGGCCATGAACGGAGCGTCGCTACAGATCTTGGGCAGCGTTGACGACGAGCCCACGTGCATGCTGGCCACCAGACCAAGGTCGTTCGCGGCAGCCATGACGGGCTCCCAGTAATGGTCGACGTCGTGAATCGTGGGTAGTCCCAACGGTTCTGGATTCTCGGAGAAGGCGAATGACGTAACGCCCTTGGCTGCCATGCGCTCCATCTCCTTGGCCGCCAGCGCCGGATCCCACATGGGGATCAGCATCAGCGGGATGTAGCGACCCGGGGCGGCGCCACACCATTCCTCGACGAGCCAGTCGTTGTAGTGCTGCAGGCACTCGAACCCGAACTCGCGGTCGCTGGCGTCCATGAACAACTGTCCGCAAAATCGCGTGATCGTGGGGAAGCACAGCGAGGCCAGCACGCCGGAGCGATCCATGTCCTCGACTCGCGCCTTGGCGTCGTAGCACCCGGGCCGCATCTCTGAGTACGACAGCGGCTCGGGGCTGAACTCCTCTTTGGTCTTTCCGACGACGGCGCTCAGACCCGAATTCGGGTACCTCTTGCCGTCGTAGACCCACATGTCCATGCCGTTCTCGTCGGGCTCCATGTGCGGCGCACGGTCCCGGTCCTTGGAGGCAACGCGGTCGACCCACAGATTCGGCGGCTCGAGGATGTGGTCGTCAACCGAGATCAACCAGTCCAAGTTATATGTCTTGTTTCCGTTGGTTTCTGGGCTCACTTCAGCTCCCCAATCGACATGTGCTTTACCTCCTGAAACTCGCGGATTCCGTCCGGGCCTCGTTCGCGGCCCAGACCGCTCTGCTTGTAGCCCCCGCTGGGTGCGTACGCGGAAAACACGCTCGTGTTGACGTTGACCGCACCGGTGCGCAGGCGGCGCGCCACGCTGACGGCGGCCGCCGTGTCGGCCCCATACACCTGACCGGAAAGGCCGTAGATGCTGTCATTGGCGATCGCCACCGCGTCGTCCACATCGCGGTAACCGAGCACGCCGATCACGGGACCGAAGATCTCCTCCTGCGCAGCGGGATTGGCGTTGCTCGCCAAATCGAGCACGGTGGGCTCGAAGTAGTAGCCGCGGTCCAGGCCCGCCGGCCGGCCGCCGCCGTAGAACACCTTGCCGCCGTGCTCTTCTGCCAGCTTCACGTACTGCTCGCACTTGTCGCGCTGCGCGGCGCTGATGACCGGACCCATCATCGCCGACTCGTCGGTGGGCGGACCGACCTTGATCGACTTGTACGCCTCGGAAACCGCTCGCAGCACCTCGTCCTTGCGGTCTTGCGGGACAAGCATTCTGGTGGCGGCCACGCATGCCTGGCCGGCCGTGCTCAAGATGACGATCATCGCGCCGCCGGCGGCGCGGTGCACCGCGTCCGGCAAGTAGATCTGCGCCGACTTGCCGCCGAGTTCCAGCGACACGCGTTTGACGGTCGGCGCCGCCTGGGCGAGGATCCTGCGTCCCGCCACCGTCGACCCGGTAAACGACACCATGTCGACCGCCGGGTCACTGGTGAGAAGCTCGGCACCGGCGATGCCCGACTCCACGACCACGCTCAGCACGCCCGGCGGCAGGCCCGCCGCATCGGCGGCCGCACCGAAGATCAGCGACGAGATCGGCGTGAGCGGGCTGGGCCGCAGGATCACCGAATTGCCTGCCATCAACGCGGGAATCAGCTTCTGGAAACCCATGATCAGCGCCGCGTTGTAGGGCGTGATGGCGGCTACCACGCCGACGGGTTCGTGGCGCCGAATGCTCAGCGCGACCCGCCCACGCACCAGGTCGTCGACGGGAACGGGGCTGGCTTCCTCGTGTGACATCGACAAGAACAGGTCGATGGTTTGACGGCCGATGGCCGCCCCTGCCCGCAACTGGGTCATCTCGGCGAAGAAGATTGGCTGGCCCGCCTCGGCGACCATGCGTCGGTACCAGCGCATCGCGGGCACCCTCGACGTGGTCGATGAAGGCATGCAGCACTCGCGCCCGTTCACTCGGCGGCGTTTCGGCCCACGCGCCTTCGTCGAAGCTGCAGCGTGCCTCGGCAATCGCGCGCTGCACCTCGGCCAGCGGGGTGGCGGTGATATCCGCGACGTGGCTTTCGTCAGCGGGGTTCTCGACGCTGACCACATCATCGCCGGTGATCCACCGGCCCGCGACATAACTGCGTTGCTCCGCGAGGATAGTCACCAAGAACTCCCAACGCTGCTAAATATCAGGTGGCAGTAGAACGATATTCTTCTCATCTCGAAAGTTCAACTCTCACGTTCGTCCGGACGAGCTATTTCAGGCAGCTACCACAATCCACCGCCAGCGCGACCCCCGTGATGTAGCGCGATTCGTCCGAGGCGAGGAACAGGACCGCGTTGCTGATGTCTTCGGGCTGCACCCACGGAACCGGCATCACGTGGAACGACTGGCAGATCGGCGCCAGGTCGTCTGGACCCGGATTCTCCAGGTCCGGCCGAAACGTATGGTATGCAGACTCATTCATCAACATCGGCGAGTTCACGTGGGTGGGATGGACCGAGTTGACCCGGATGGAGTGTTGGCCGAGTTCCACGGCGAACGAGCGCATCAGACCGACCACACCGTGTTTTGCCGCCACGTAGTGGCCGACCCGCGGGTACGCCTTCAGCCCGCCCACCGAGCTGGTCAGGATGATCGAGCCACCCCGGCCACCTGCCAGCAGATGCGGGACACCGGCCTTCACCGACTTCCAAACGCCGGCGAGGTTGACGTCCTGCATGTCCTCCCAACGCTTTTCGTCCATCTCGTGCAGCGGCCCGCCGGGGGTGCCGATGCCGGCGTTGGCGACGATGATGTCGAGCCGGCCCAGTTGCTCGACACCGCTGTCGACCGCCGCTTTGAGGGCGTCGAAGTCGCGTACGTCGACCTCAGCGGTCACGATGCGCCGATCGAGCCCCTTGACCAGATCTGCGGTCTCCGCGAGGTCCTCGGGCGTCGAGCCCGGGATCGGTGAATAGTCCACGACGTCGCGGCAGATGTCGACGGCGATGATGTCGGCGCCCTCTTGGGCCAGCCGGACCGCGTGGCTGCGCCCCTGACCACGCGCCGCACCGGTGATGAACGCGACTTTCCCCTCTACCCGTCTCGCCACTACTGCCTCGATTCCTCAGCTTGTTCTCGAATACGCTTGCGCACCAGGTACTTCTGCACTTTCCCGCTGGCAGTGCGCGGATAATCGTCCACCTCGTGCAACTCCTCGGGCCACTTCTGCCTGGCCACACCGGCGCGCTCGAAGTGGTCGCGGATCTCCGACAGTGTGGGCATGCGCGTGCCCGGGCTTGATGCGCAACACCGCGGCGACGTGTTCGCCCAGTCGGGAATCCGGCGCGGACACCACCGCGGCCTCCGTCACCGCCGGCAGAGCGAGCAAGATCTCCTCGACCTCCAGGGCGCTGATGTTCTCGCCGCCGCGAATGATGATGTCGGACTTGCGGTCGGTGATGGTGACGTAGCCGTCGTCATCCATGACCCCGATGTCGCCGGTGTGATACCACCCGTCGTCGTCGAAGGCCTGGGCGGTCAGGGCCGGATCGGTATATCCGATGAACAAATCCGGTCCGCGACTGAGGATTTCGCCGTCGTCGGCGAGCCGGATCTCGACTCCCGGCCGGGCTTCGCCGTCGGTGAAGAGCCGCTTGTCCTCCGGTGCGGTGAAATGCGAACCGGTGATGGACGGGTGTTCGCTGCTGCCGTAGGAGCGGGTGACGACGATTCCGTGATCGGCCAAACGCCGGGTGACGGCCGCCGGAACGGTGGCTCCGCCAAGGCCGATGTGCTTGATGTAGCGCAGATGCTCGTCGGTGAACCGAGGATGATCGAGCAAGCTGGTGACGAAGTAGGGGGGCCCACCACCGAGTGCCACGCCGTCGGTCTCCATCAGCTCGATCGCCCGGCCGGGGTCCCAGACATCGCACAGATCGATCGGCGCACCCTCGATGACCGGGATCAAAAACGCGCCGAGCATGCCGATGAAATGACCGACGGGCAGCGCGGTGAGTTGCCTGCCCCGGTCCGGTGGGTAGTTCGCCAGCAGTTGGTGTGTCTCGAAACCCAGCGTCTGATGGGTATGGATCACGCCCTTGGGATGGCTGGTGGTCCCGGAAGTGAACGCGATCAGCGTGGGGCCGGCGGGGTCGGCCGCCAGCGTGCCCTCCATGGGCTCGATGTCGACCAGCGCATCGAAACTGGATCCCACCGTCGCGACGATCGGCACGCCGGCGCAGACGCCGGGATCAAATGCCATGCGCCCGAACCGTTCGGCGGTGATGAAGGCGCGCGGTTCGACGGTGTCCAGGATGAACCCGACTTCCCTGGGGCCATAGAAATGGACGATCGGGACAACCACCGCACCCAGGAACGCCGATGCCCAGAAGGTTGCCGCCGCCTCCACCCAGTTCGGCAGCTGAAAGGCGACCGCGTCGCCCGGTCCGACACCTCGGGCCCGCAACCCGGCCGCCAGCCTGCGGGCAAGCAGTTCGACGTCGGCGAAGGTGCCCGTGTAGGGCCGCTGGGCGGAGTGGACGCGAAACGTGGCGTGCGGGGCATCTTTCGAGGCCTCGAGCCACCAGGTCCCCGAGCGTGTCGGGAGTCCACCAGCCGTTGTCCGCGTAGCGTTGCGCCAACTCTGGCGAGACGTTCCGGACGCGGATACCCGTCACGATGCTCCTCTGCTGGCGTGTCGGCAGTGGCCAGTGTAGAACGACACTCTCGTTAAAAGTAGTCTTGTACTTTGAGCTGAGCGATTGTATCGTTCTGGTCGCTACCAACATGAGATGTGTATCACATCGCGGGTCGGTGGCTCGAAATGACTCTGGATCGGGACAGCGTCATGCGGGTTCGTGGCCGGCTCGACTGCACGTAAGCCGTTGGGGTGCTTGGCATTCCGGGCGGTAACGACTGGCTCCCTTGCAGCGAAGGAGCGTAGGTGACCCGGAGTGTTCCGGCCGGACCGGCGCAGCGCCGAGCGCAAGTCATGTTGCCCGCCGGTCATCGGGGTCCCCGTCGAAACACCTACATGCGCCCACTCGCGGGTCTGGCCACCGTCGTCGTCATTGTCGCGGTCATCGCCCTTGCGCTGACGCAGTTCCGCGGCGGCTTCACCGAGACCGTGCCGGTGACCGTGATTTCCGATCGTGCGGGTCTGATGATGAACCCCGGCGCCAAGGTCAAACTGCACGGCGCACTGGTCGGCACCGTCGCGTCCATCGACGACACACCCAACGGGCAGGCGGCGATTCATTTGGCCATCGACCCGTCCCGGCTGCACCTCCTCCCGGCCAATGTCCTCGTCGACATCGTTGCGACGACAGCGTTCGGCGCAAAGTTCATCCAGCTGATTCCCCCCGAAGACCCCTCGCCGCAGCGCCTGCGCGCCGGCCAGGTGCTCGATGCCGGCCGGGTGACCGTCGAAATCAACACGGTGTTCGAGCAACTCACCTCGGTGCTGGCGAAGATCGACCCCGCCAAACTCAACGAGACGCTCGGTGCGATCTCAACCTCTCTCAACGGCCGAGGCGGACGACTCGGCCGCTATTCAGTGACCTGAATGGGTTTCTCGGCAAGATCGACCCGAGTCTGCCGAACCTGAGCCACGACATCGTTTCGGCCACCGCCGCCGTTCCATCGCCTACGCCGACGCGGCACCCGATCTGATCACCACCGTTAACAATACGACGAGTGTCAGCCAATCCATCGTCGAAGAACAGCGAAACCTCGACGCCTTCTTGATCAGCGCGATCGGCTTGGCCGATTTGGGTAACGACGTCGTGGGCGCCAACCGGCAGGCACTCACCAACGTCATGCATCTGCTGGTACCGACCACTGACCTGACTAACGAATACCATCTCGCGCTGACCTGTGCGCTCCGCGGAATGCTGCCGTTGGCCAAGCAACCTCCTACCCGGTCCCCGGTCTTGAAGTGCTGGGTGGCATAGCCCTGGGCGCCGAGCGTTACCGGTACCCGAAGAACCTGCCCAAAGTAGCCGCCCGGGGCGGTCCCCAGTGTGATCACGAAATCCCCGTTGCGTACAACACCTTCCCGCCCTTCGATGTTGCCGATGTCGGCGCCAACCCGTGGCAGTACGACAACCCGGGGATTCTGCTGAACTCCGACTTACTCAAGCAGATCCTGTACGGACCCATCGACGGACCGCCGCGCAATACCGCGCAGATCGGACAACCGGGGTGAGCGCGTGGAGCCGCAGCCCAACGGGGACACTGCTCAAATTCGGCATCTTTGCCGCCGTGATGCTGATGCTGTCCGCCTCCCTCTTTTTCATCTTCGGCCAGTTCCGCAATGGCCCAACCCACGGATACTCCGCCAGCTTCATCGATGCCTCGCAGCTGAAGGCGGGAGACTCGGTGCGGGTAGCCGGAATTCGGATCGGCACGGTCAACGCCGTGTCGTTGCAGCCAGATAACTCGGTCCTGGTGGAATTCGACGCCGACGACGACGTCGCACTCACGACCGGGAGCAAGGCGGCCGTGCGCTATCTCAATCTGGTCGGGGATCGCTACCTCGAGCTGATCATCGGCCCGGGATCGATGAGCGTGCTGGCGCCCGGGTCCCAAATTCCAGTCGACCACACCATGCCCTCGCTGGATCTTGATCTGCTCCTCGGCGGGTTGAAACCCGTTATCCGGGGCCTGAATCCGCGTGACGTCAACGCACTGGCCGCAGCGTTGCTGCAGGTGTTTCAGGGCCAGGGTCAGACACTGCAGTCGCTGCTGGCGAAAACATCGTCGTTTTCCAACGATGTCGCCGACAAGAATCAAGCCGTCCAGCAGCTGATCGACAACCTCAACACCGTGGTGCGAACCCTTGCCGAACAAGGCGACCAGTTTTCCGGCGCGATTGAACACCTGCAGCGTTTGGTCACCGATCTTTCGCACGACCGCGACCCCATCGGCGACGCCATCCAGGCGCTGGACACCGGTACCGCATCGATAGCCGACCTGCTCGGTGCGGCGCGCTCACCGCTGGCCGGAACGGTCGATCAGCTGAATCGCTTGGCTCCCCTGCTCGAAGGGGGCAAGGGACTCCTCGACGATGCCTTGCAGCGGGCGCCCAACAACTTCCGCAAACTCGCCCGCACCGGCGCCTACGGCAGCTTCGTCAACTATTACATCTGCGGGTTGGCATTCCGCGTCACCGATCTGCAAGGCCGGACGGCGGTCTATCCGTGGTTCAAGCAAACAGAAGGAAGGTGCGCGGAGCCCTGATGCTGAAATACCGCGACGCCAAACATATTCGATCAGGCTTTATCGGCCTGGTTCTGATCATGCTGATCATCGCCGTCGGGTTAAAACCAGAGCGGCTGGCGTCCTGGGCGACAACGATCCACTACCAGGCGTTGTTTTCCGAAGCCGGCGGCATCGCGGCGGGAAACAACGTGTTGGTATCGGGAGTCAAAGTCGGCACCGTCTCCGATGTCTCGCTGCACGAGGGCGACGCGCTAGTCACATTCGGCGCCAACAGCAAGGTACGGCTCGGCTCACAGACCACCGCACACATCCGTACCGGTTCGCTGCTCGGCGCGCGGGTGTTGACCTTGGAGCCGGCCGGCACCGGCAGGATGCGTTCGTCTGATGTCATACCGCTGTCAAGGACATCCTCACCCTATTCGCTGAGCGAGGCCGTCTCGGACCTGACCACGAACGTGGCCGCCACGAGCACCGATACCCTCAACCAATCGCTGGACGCACTGTCGGCGACGATCGACCAGATCGCTCCACAATTGGGCCCGACGTTCGACGGGCTGACCCGACTGTCGCGGGCAATCAACGCCGTGGTGAAACCCTCGACGCGCTGCTCAAGAGCGCCGCCAATGTCACCGGCATCCTCTCGGCGCACAGCCAGCAAGTCAACACGCTGATCCTCAACGGGAACGTCCTGCTCGAAGTGCTGGTCCAGCGACGAAACGCGATCAGCCAGCTGCTGGCCAACGTATCCGCGGTCGCCAAAGAGCTGTCCGGGCTGGTTGCCGACAACGAAAGCAAGCTCGCGCCGACACTGGACAAGTTGAATTCCGTTGCCGCGATGCTGGAAAAAAACCGCGACAACATCGCCAAAGCGCTGCCCGGTCTCAAGAAGTTCGAGTTCACCTCGGGTGAGTCCGTCTCCAACGGCTACTATTACGACGCCTTTGTGCCGAATCTTGCTATACCAGAACTGATTCAGCCGTTTCTTCGACTATTACTTCGGATTCCGCCGTAGAGACCCGAACATGCCGCGGGCGCTGTTCCCCTGGCCGCATAACGGCATTCCGGGGGGATCCCGATGACCGGCAGAAAACGCCTCGCGACGGCGGCGCTCCTGGTCGGGGCTGCTCGTGGCCGCGACCGCGTTCATCGTTCGCGAAACGTTCTTTCGCCCGCAGACGGATCACCGCCTATTTCAGCTCCGCCACCGGGATCTATCCCGGTGACGACATTCGCGTATCCGGTGTGAAAGTCGGCACCATATCGTCCGTCCAACCACAGCCGAACCGGGCCAAACTGATACTTGCACATCGACCGCGACGTGCCGATCCCGGCCGACGCCAAGGCGGTGATCGTCTCGCAGAACCTGGTGGCGGCCCGCTACGTCCAGCTGACTCCCGCGTACCACAAAAGCGGACGCCAAGATGCCCGACGGGGCCGTCATCGACGATCGACCGAACTGCGGTGCCCGTCGAGTGGGACGAGGTCACCGCGCAATTGACCAGGCTGGCAACGGAATTAGGCCCACCAATGGTGCCGTGTCATCGACGTCGGTCAGCCGATTCATCGAAACTGCCGCCAACGCGCTGGACGGTAACGGCGAAAAGCTCCGCCAGACCCTCGCGCAGCTATCCGGGATCAGTCGGGTCCTGGCCAACGGCAGCGGCAACATCGTCGACATCATCAAGAACCTGCAGAACTTCGTCACCACGCTGCGCGACAGCAATCAACAGATCGTGCAGTTCCAAAACCGGCTGGCGACACTGAGCAGCGTGATCAACGACAGCCGATCCGATCTCGATGCGGCGCTGTCGAATCTGGCGATTGCGGTTGGCGAGGTGCAGCGATTCGTTGCCGGAACCCGTGACAAGACCGCCGAGCAGGTCCAGCGGCTGGCCAACGTCACCCAGGTGCTTGTCGACCGTCGGCTGGATGTGGAAAACATCCTGCACGCCGCCCCCACCGCATTCGCCAACAGCTACAGCATCTACAACCCCAACACTCCCGGGGCCATGGGGAGCTTCATCATCAACAACTTCTCCAACCCGACGCACTTCATCTGCGACGCGATCGGGGCCGTCGGGAACGTCACCGCGACGGAAACGGGGAAGCTATGTGCTGAGTACCTCGGCCCTGGTGCGCGAACCGCGAATTTCAATTACCTACCGATTCCGACCAACCTGATTCTGCAACAAATCGCGACTCCCGGAAAAATCATCTACGCCGAACCGCGGCTGGCCCCTGGCGGTGAGGGGCCTTCTCCGACGCCACCGGAGACGCCACCGGCGGTGTCTGCGTATACGGGCCTGACCACCTCGGCGCCGAAGACCGTGGGAGACATGTTGCTGCCGACCCAAAGTCCGCCTGTGCCGGGCGATCAGCAACCACAGCCCAGCGCAGGGGGGCCACCGCCATGACCATACCCGGGCTCGGGCGGCGAACATTGTGCATCGTGGCGTGTGCCGCAACCGTCGGTCGGGTGCGCATTCCAAGGCGTCAACTCGCTGCCGCTGCCAGGCGCGGTGGGCCGGGGATCGCACGCCAACGTCTATCACATTGAGATCGCGAATATCGGTACGCTGGAATCGAATTCGCCGGTGATGATGGGCGACGTCGTGGTGGGCAGCGTCGGGAAAATGCGGGTCAAGGGCGATCACGCCGACGTCGAGGTCTCGGTCAAACCCGATGCTGTGGTGCCCGCGAACGCGGTAGCCATCGTCGGGCCAGACCAGCTTGCTGGGTTCGATGCACGTGGATCTGCATCCCCCGCTCGGTCAACGGCCACAGGGCCGCCTCGAGCCGGGCACCCCCATTCCGTTGGACCGGTCGTCGTCTTATCCGTCGACGGAGCAGACGCTGTCGGCGCTGTCGGTCGTCTCAATTCCGGTGGCCTGGGCCAGATCGGTGACGTCGTCCACAACTTCAGCACGGCGTTGTCGGGACATGAGAACGACGTCCGCGAACTGTTGACACGGCTCGACGAATTCGTCGGCGTCCTGGATCAGCAGCGCGAAAAAATCGTTGCCTCCATCGAAGCGTTGAACCGGCTCGCCGGCACGTTCGCGTCCCAGCGTGAGGTGATCATCGCAGGCGCTGCGCAAAATACCGCCGGCGCTGGACGTGCTGATTCGGGAACGCCCGCGCATCACCACCGCACTGGACAAGCTTCGCGTCTTCAGCAATACCGCGACCCGGCTGGTCAACGACACGCAGGCCGATCTGGTCAAGAATCTGCAGAATCTCGAGCCGACGGTCCGTGCGCTGGCCGACGTGGGACCGGATCTCAGCACTCTGCTGGGCTACGTGCCGACATTCCCGTTCACCCAAAACTTCATCGACCGCGCGGTGCGGGGCGACTATTTCAATGTCTTCGCCGTCGTCGACATGACCGTTCCCAGGCTGAAGACGAACACTGGGCGCCGGCACCCGCTGGGGAGATGCCGACGCACCGCTGGTGCCCGCCCCGGGCGATCCCTGGTACCTGAGCTATACCAGGGACCCGCTCACAGTTGGCATCACGCCGGGACCGCCACCGGCATCCGGGCCGCCTTTCAGGGCTGGCCCGCAGGCACCTGGGTCGGCGCCCGGCGCCTGCCTTAGCGGGATCCGATATGAGTCCCATTGCGCCGATCGACCATCCGGGCGGCGGCTGATGCTGACACGTTTCGTCCGTATTCAGCTGACCGATCTTCATCGATCGCGGGGGTCATCGGGTCGGCGGCGATGTTCTTCCAGTACATGCAGGTGCCGACGCTGCTCGGGATCGGCCGGCTCACCGTGAAGTTGGAGCTTGCCGGACACCGGCGGCCTCTACCGGTTCAGCAATGTCACCTACCGGGGCGTGCAGATCGGCAAGGTGACCGCGGTCGATCCGACCGCGACCGGCGCCAGAAGCCACGCTGTCGATTGACACTTCGCCGAAGATTCCGGCGGACGTGCATGCGGCGGTGCGCAGCATTTCGGCGGTGGGCGAACAGTATGTCGACTTGGTCCCGCGCTCGGAGTCCCCGCCCTACCTGCGCGACGGGTCGGTTATCGCGATGCGTGACACGACCATCCCGCAGACGGTGGGACCGATGCTGGACCGACTCAGCGCGTTGGTCAACAGCATTCCCGCAAGACAAGCTCGCCCAACTCCTCGACGAGTCGTTCGCGGGTTTCAACGGGGCGGGCTACGACCTTCAGTCTCTGCTCGATTCGTCAGCCAAGCTGTCGCACGACGGTCGTGACACCGCCGACCACACACGCGGCCTGGTGGATGACGCCGTCCCCTTCCTGGATCGCAGACCCAGACCGCCGATGCGATCGCGGCGATGGGCGCACAACCTCGCCGGCGTCACCGACCAGCTGGTGACCGATGACCCGCAGTTCCGCAAATTGCTGCAAACCGGACCCGGCTTCGCGCAAGAGGTTTCCAGGCTGCTCAACCAGTTGAAACCCACCCTGCCGATATTGCTGGCCAACCTGACGACCATCGGTCAAATCGGCGTGACCTACCGCCCGTCGCTGGAGCAGCTGTTGGTGTTGCTGCCGCCGGATGTCGCGGCATACAGCTCCTATGGCGTCACCAACAACCCGACCGGTCTGGCCGTCGGTGGATTCACCCTGACGCTCGCCGACCCGCCGGCATGCACGGTGGGATTCCTGCCGCCCTCGGAGTGGCGCTCACCGGCCGAAACGGCACCACGATCGACACCCCCGACGATCTGTACTGCAAACTTCCGCAAGACTCCCCCATCGCCGTACGCGGTGCTCGTAACAATCCCTGCATGGGCCACCCCGGCAAAGCGGGCCCCGACAGTCGAAATTTGCGACAGCGACAAGCCCTATGAACCTATAGCGCAGCGACAGCACGCGTTGGGTCCGTATCCGCTGGACCCGAACCTGTTAGCCCAGGGTGTGCCGCCCGATGACCGGGTGACGGCGCAGGACCACATTTTTGGTCCCGTTGACGGGACGCCTTTGCCGCCGGGAGCGGTGCCCGCTGGAACGCCGCCAGGGCCGCCAGCGCCGCGTTCGGTCAACGTTCCGCCAACAGCTCCAAGCTCGTTTGCACCCAACGGTTCCGGCGCTTCGCCGTCGGCCGCCACCGCCCGCTACGACCCGGCAACCGGTCGCTACGTCACACCCGATGGTCAGATGTTCCGGCAGTCTGATCTTGCGCGGTCATCGAAGCCGAAGACGTGGAAGGACATGCTCATAACCGCGGGATGACGCCCAGAGTCAATACAGGTAGATCGCCAGCACCGCTGCCCAAAGCGTGAAGAGCCAGGCATCCGTGGACAATTTGAGCCACCGCGGAGCTGTGTTGACCGCCATGAAGTACTGAATCACCAAACGGCCCTTGACGAACCCCAGCAGCACAACGGCCGTGGTGATGGCAACGCTGGGGCGCGTCGCGTCTGGCCGTCCGGGCGAGGGCACACGGTGACTCAGCGGTTGCCGAACCCCGTGGTCGCCTTTGCTTCGACGACCGGATAACGAGCTGAAATCTGACCGGCTGTCCACCGCGCGCGCGAATTGCTTCACCGGCAAACGTCTGCGTAGCCCTACCCATTCGGCGGATACTGACCGTGGCGAAGGAAGGCACCATACCGCTCGGCGATGCGCAGGGGCGGGATGTGACTGTCGTCGATCTTATGCAGAGCGGCGGGGCGTCGGACGTTGGGTTGATGATGTAGTCGTGACAGTCGGCCGTGACCAGATCCTGCTTGGCGGGTATGCAGCCAAACAATGCCCGGTGCGTGTGCAGAACGACTACTCGCCGCTCGTGCCGACCCGGCGATGGGCTCCCTCGCCGGAGGACCAGGCACGCCTGGACGCGGGAATTGTGTTCGAGGGCAGCGTGTTTGGGGAGCTGATCGCGCTTCATCCGACCGCTGTCGCGGTGGAGCAACTGCGCAAGGCCGACGCGATCGGGGCAACGGTGCACGCGATGGGGTCCGGCGCACCGCTGGTGCTGGGCGGGTGGCTCCCGGACGACGACGCCGGGGGGCGCACCGGCCGTCCGGATCTGCTGGTCAAAGTCAAAGGCGGATATCTCCCGGCGGACGTCAAGCACCACTCCACTGTGAAGCCGGGGAACACCACGAGGGCGGTCATGTCTGCCGTTGCGTCGCCCGACAAATGGTGCGAGGTGCCAGGGTGGACGGCGGCGACGTCGCACCGTTACGAGGACGGAATTCAACTGGCCCACTACACACGCATGCTGCAGGCATGCGGCCACCACCCCGGACCGGAAATGCTTCGGGGTGCGGTGCTGGGCACCAGCCAGGTCGTGGTGACGTCCGCCGACAGTCCGGGGCTGGCGTTTGTATGGCACGACCTGAGCGAGCCGTTGGTCGAGACCTTTTCCCGCAGCCGGGGCAAGGCGCGCCGGTCGATCCTGGAGCGGTATGACCACGAGCATGCCTTCCGTGTGAAGGTGGCCGAGAACGCCTGCCGCATAACGCGGTTTCGATGACGACCCACGGCCGCTGGTGGAACCGATCGGGCAGAACGAGTGCGGCAGGTGTCCCTATCAGCAGTGGTGCGCGCAGCAGATGGGCTTGCAGGACCCTTCGGCCGCGATCACCATCGGTCGGCTCGGTACCCGTGAGTGGCTGACGCTGCGGCGCATGGGCGTCACTACGACGGCAGCGTTGTCGGTGGTGGATCCTGACGACCCGGGGTTTTTCAACGAGTACATCGCTGAGGTCAGCCACCTGACCCCAGAGACCGCGCGCAACCGGCTAGCGGCGGCGATCGAAAGGGCCGAGATGATTTGCCACGGCGTGGATCTCAAGCGAGACGGCGACGGCCCTGTCGGGGTTCCGGTCGGCGACGTCGAGATCGATGTGGACATCGAGTACCACCTGGACAACCGGGTGTACATGTGGGGTGCCCGCGTCCGACAGGGCACCGACGACTCAAGTGCGCAGTACATCGCCGACTTCATCGACTGGGAGCCGCTCGACGACCAACGTGAGCGTGCGTTGGCGGCGCGGTTCGCCGCGTGGTTGCGTGCGCAGCGCACCGCAGCCGACGCGGACGGCACAACGCTGCGGGTCTTCCACTGGTCGCACCCGGAGTGGTCGAAGTTGCAGAGCATCCTCGGGATTGCCGAAGTTGGCGATCTCACCAATCCCGACACCGGGGTGTTCGTAGACGTGGAGAAGGTGTTCAAGGCCAATTTCACGTCGCTGCACGGGTCGAGCATCAAGAAAGTGGGCCCGCTCTTCGGGTTCACCTGGCGAGTCGATGACCCGGGCGGAGCGGTCTCCCAGACCTACCTGTCCAAGGTGCACACCTCCACCGACCCACAAGAGGTCGCCGCAGCGAAGGTCTGGCTGCTGTCCTACAACGAGGACGACAACGCGGCAGTGGCCGCGATCCGCGACGGCATGCGGACCTGGGAGTCAAGCGACTAAGCCCGGCGTCTGTCCGGACCCTGACGCGTCGACTCTCGGCGTCGTATTGCGGTGCGAACGTTGGCCGCATCTCTTCTTCGAAGAAGTGGCGTTATGGTCGCCACCCCTCTTCGATCATGGTTACTTCCGGAGGAACGGGTCTGGTCTCGCGGCCTGGTTCCGAAACTTGTCGGTCCGCTGCGCTATCCTGAGACAGCTTCATGAGACGCCGTCGGCAAGCTCCGACTAGACGGCGCGCCAACCCCACGCTCGTGGGTGGCTCGGATGACGAAGCGGCCGACACCAACCGGTGCCCGGCAAGAGCGCCTCCCCATGCGGAGGCCCGAATGAGGGACGGGCAATGACCGACACCACCAAGGCGAACGGCGACCGCGACCGGCCCTCCGACCGCGAGGCCGCCAAGAACCCGCGCGGACCCGCCATGGGCGCACCCGAAGGCACAGCGTCGTCGGGAAGCACGTCACCGCCGCTCGACATGGCGTTGCTGCGCGAGTTGGCGGCCGAGTTTGGATTCTGGCCCGCCACCACTGACCCCGACGACATCGAACGGCACAGTCGGCAGTCCGCCGAGGCCGACGCCAACCACGCGGCCTACCTGCGCGAGTACGGCCCGGGCGGCTACAAGCGGCATCGCTGGGAGCATTTGAAACGGAGGACACTCGACATCGCCAAGCTGCGTGCCGCCACCGCCGAGTTGGGGTATGGGCCGGCCACCACCGATGACGAGCATCTCGAGAAGCTCCGTGCCGACAACGAGCGCTTCGACCGGATGAACGCCCACGACCCCCAAGGGCTGAAATGGCAAAAGATGGGGCACCATGGATTGTTAGGAGGGCGAGATGTGCGTTGACATCTACGGCCATCGCATTCACGGTCTTCACAGTCCGTGTCCTGTCTGCGGGTACGCCACCCGCTACAAGCAGTTCGGGCCGATACGCTGCGCGTGCAACCGTTATTGGACAAAGGAAGCGCAGGAAGCGCATAAACGCTATGCCCAAGAGGGCACTTGGCGGGCCACGCAACACGAGCCTCAATGACTGCTGAAGCGCGGCTGGATCGGTGATCCGCAGCCTACGGCAGAACAACGCAAACACAGCGTTGAGGCCTTGGGCCGAACGTCATCGCCTTGAGGGGCACCATCCGCACCCTGCGCCGACAGACGAGAACCCGGAGCGGTGCGACTGCGATTGCGGATACATCTGGCGCATCCTGACAATCGAACAGATCCGAATGAAGTTCGCGCATCTGAAGCACCGTCCCCACATGACCAACCCCGACCACCTAATTCCACGAGGCCCTTCTCCGACGAATGTGCCGCCCCATGCGGATAGCCGATCGGTATGCGGCTGGTCGTAAAGGAGGCCACCGACAATGATGACCCGAGAAGAGTTGGCGGCAATGACCGACGACGAGATTCTTGCTCATCATCGGGACAAACACGGCGATCCTTACATGTCGCTCGGCGTGGCCAAGGAGATGCACCACGCCGCCTTCAAGTGGCGGCACTTGACTGCGCTTGCGAAGAAGAGGGCTGAGGAGGAGAGGCAAGAGGCCGAGTGTCGCATCCGCGAAGTATTGAGGGAGCATCAATGCAGACCTGGGTGCCGTGGACAGTAGGAAGAAACTGATGCCCGAGGAGCAGTATCAGGATTCAGGCGCGCAGTATCACGTTCTGCCCGATGACCCCCTGGCCGCGCTGAACATGCTGCGCGAGGCCGCCGGGCTGGAGCCGCTGTCCTCCCCCGACCCAGTGAACCAGAGGACGCCGACGGCGGCACGCGATCCAAGGGGAAGGCCAGCAATGACTGAGCAATGGCGGCCGAAAGAGTTGGGCCACGGCTCGATTGACTAGCAGCATCCGCTTTGGCACCTGGTTGCGACTCCCTGGCCGGGCTGGAGTCTCGAATCTAAAAGAACCGACGTCGATCAGATCCTGTCCTCACGTGGGTTGCGGTCCGCACACAGGTTTCCAGGGAGGTGCAAGGTAACTTGCACAATGGACGGGCGGGCAAGGTAACCTGCATAGGTGGAGATCGCGGACAATGCCCGTAAGCACGGTGTTGCCGACGAGGACATCGAACACGCAGTCCGCAACGCCATTCGCGTAGTGGGCCAGGGCGACCGTGATCTCTACATCGGTGCCGACCGGATCGGCCGGCTCCTTGAGGTCGTCGTTCTCGACGACGACGGCCAGCCGGTGGCGATCCACGCCATGGCGCTCCGCCCCAAGTTCTACGAGCACTTATAGAGGTGATGGACATGCCCCGAACCCGCGAACAGCTCCAGCAAGCCGCCGACGCCGCCGAGCGGTGGCTCGACTCGCTCGACCCGACGGCTATTGCTTCGCCGGATGCCGATGCCAGTCGGTTGCGCCGCATCGGCGATGCCGTACGCGCTGTTGCCAAAAGCCAGGTGGAGTTGGCCGATGCCGTGGCCGAGGCCCGCGTGCACGGACACACGTGGACTCAGATCGCAACCATGCTCGGCACCAGCCGCCAGGCCGCTCAGGAACGCTACGGCGAGCCGGCCGAGCGTCCGTAAAGCGGATCGATCCCTGGGCGCCGCCGATCCACACCTTGTCGTCGTAGGGATGGTGGCCACCCTGCTGGCTACCTCAGCAGGCGGCGCTCTGGGCGCGCCTTATGAGTCCCAGCCCCCACGCGGGCCCGAACTTGAGGTCGCGATGGTGCTCTACGGCGCACGGCGACGCCACATCGACGTCGACGAGGCAATCGAGGACGTGCGTGCCGCACTGCCGTACGCCCACCCGATCCGTGATCTCCGTAAGGCGCTGCGACGACTTCATCCCGACGGCGGCGCATCATCGTAACCGAACAACGCCCTACGGTCGCCCGGTCGCGGCAGTCCGGAGGTGTATGCTGCTTTCTTTATAAGATTGCTATCTTAGGATAACAAGGTTGACTCGCGGTCGGCGTTCTGGTGGACTTTGGCGCGGTGTCGGTCGCCCCGGCGATGCAGCCTGAACCGAAACCCTTGAGAGATCATGAATTTCAATCCCTATTCTCGTTCGCACCTCGGAAACCCCCACCCGGTCTACGCCGCGCTGCGCGAGGAGCGTCCGGTTCACCTCAACGACCGCCCGCGATTCTGGGCGATCAGCCGTTTCGAGGATGTCGAGGCTGCATTGCGCCAATGGCCGGTCTTTTCATCGGCGAGCGGCATCACCTTAGATGGATTCTCCGGGATTAAGCCGATGATCATCCTGATGGATCCGCCCCGGCAGGCCGAGTTGCGGAGAGTGCTGCAGAAGGCGTTCACGGCCAAGCGAATAGGCGCACAGGAACACCTGATCCGGCATACCGCCCGAGCCCTGCTCGACGCGATAGCCAGCGAAGACGAAGTCGACCTGGTGTCGGCGTTCACGGGGCCGTTCCCGATCATCGTGATCGCCGAGATGCTGGGCGTCGATCCGTGCGATCGGGACCTGTTCAAGCAATGGTCCAACGGGATCATGGCGACCACGGCAGGCGACTACGAATCGCTGGTCCGCAACTACGACCACATCTTCGACTATTTCCGCGGGGTCATCGCCGCTCGCCGCACCAGCCCGCGCGACGACCTGGTCACCGACCTTGTGCAGGCCGAGGTCGACGGGCACAAACTCACCGACGACGACATCCTCGGGTTCTGCGCTCTTCTACTGATCGCCGGCAATGAGACCACGACAAATCTGCTCGGCAACGCTGCCACCGTGCTGGCCGCCCACCCCGACGCCCGCGCCGAGATCGTCGCCGACATGTCGTTGCTGCCCAATGCGATCGAAGAGGTGCTGAGATTCGAGGGGCCCGTCCCGACGCTGACGCGGACGACGACGACCGATGTCGAACTACGGGGACACACCATCAGCGCGGGTGAGAAGGTGATGCTCCTGTTGGCCGCGGCCAACCGCGACCCCCGGGTCTTCGACGACGCCGACCGCTTCGACATCCATCGCGTGGGCCGAAAACACATCGCTTTTGGCAGTGGTATCCATTTCTGCATGGGCGCCAATCTCGCGCGCCTTGAAGCCAGGGTTGCATTCGAAGAACTGCTCCGCCGTTTTCCGGAATACAGCGTCATGGCCGACACCTTGTCGTACTTCAACACCCCATCGATTCGTGGACCCAAGGCGTTGCCGGTGCGGCTGGCCAGCTGACAGCCGACACTGCGCTCGGCGGCGTAGGCAAGGCGGGGGGTTTCGTCGGGAGTGATGGTCACGGGAGCAGCCCTGCCACAACGCCGCACAGCTGCTCGACCTCCGCGGTCGAGGGCTGCATCTCGTAGGCATGTACGTGGCAGGCGTTGCTCAGCCGGTTCCAGGCCACCGCGGCACGGGCGGCAGCCTCGGCGGTGTCGAGCGCACGCAAGATCAGCAGCTTGCTGCGCGTGGTCGCCGACGGTGCTGGAGCTTTGAGGTCGGCGCAACGCTCGTCGATGATCTCCTCCAGCGCCCGACGTGCCAGGAATGCTGCCATGCGCGAAGACAGGCCGCCGCTGCCATGCGTGGCCAGAATTTGCTGAGCCTGACCGAGGAGCTCGACCGCACTCATCGCAGCGCCAGCACGGCTTCGACGGTCCGTTCGAGTTCGCGCGCCTCCTGCTTGGAGACCCCGGTAGCTTCGCCGTGCACAGCATTGCACAGGCGCAGGGTCGGGCGACGCTCCGGTTTGGCGTCGAGCCAGCCTTTGAGATCGGCGGTGGGGTCGCCGTGTACCGCCAGCGCCAGCCGCGCGACCGTCTTCTTCACCGACATCCACTCTTGCTCAGATTCCGCCCGCGGCCGGCCTGCCAAAGATTGCTTCGTGTAATACGCCTGCTGGGCAGCCGATTCCACCGCCACGCGGAACAGGCCGGGCAACACCCGCGCCCTGATCTCGTCCGCTAGGCGGTCGTCTTCGATAAGCGCGAAGATGTCTTTGACCTGACGCAGCGCCGGGTTGATGCTGTCGCGCATCCTCACCTTCGAACCGGTCTCCCGCACCACTTCAACAAGCCTGGCATCGACACCGGTTTCCCTGATCACAGAGGCCAGCCGGTCATCGTGGGAGAACACGATCACCTGATGGGTCTGGGCGATCTCGGAGAGCACCTGCACGAACCCGTCGATCTTGGCGGGGTCCATCGCCTGGATCGGGTCGTCGAGGACGACGAAGCGGAACGGGCTGTCGGCGGCCGTGGCCCGCGGCAGGAACAGCGCGAGCGCCAGCGCGTGCAGTTCGCCCTGGCTCATCACCGACAGCGCTTTGGTGGGTTGGCCGTCCACCGACCCGCCCAGAATCGCCCGACGTCGTGTCGCGGTTCCCTCGAGGGTGATCTCACCAAGGTCGACGTTGCTCTCCTGGCGCAGCTGGCCCCAGATCTTGCGCGCCTGTGCGGCAATAGGTTCCAGCCGCAGGTTCCGGAACGGAACGGCGTGGTCGGTCATCCACTTCTTGGCGACCGTCATGGTCTTAAGTGTGCCGTCGAGCGCCCTGGCGTCGTCTTCCATCGGCACCCAGCCGCCGAGCTGCGCCGCGAGCGGCGCCCAGGTGCTTTCCCGCAGCTTCAGGGCCTCACCGGCCTGGGTGCGAAGCGTGTCGGCGGCATCGGCGGCCGCGATCAACGCCGACTCCAGATGGGCGGCCAGCTCGGTGTCGTCGTCCGGGCTCGGCTGAACGGATGCGACGGTTTGGTTGTACGCGGCGAGCGCCGGCAGCTCGACACCGGCCACCTCGTCGACGGCGTGGACGCGGGTGAGCAGGTTAGTGGCTGCGGATCTGGCACGCGTGAGTTCGGTTGCTGCGGAGCGGTATTCGGCCAGGGCTTCCTCGGTACTGGCGATCGTGTCGCGGGTTCGTGCGGCCCACTCACTGTCGAGCCTGCCGTCGCCGCACACTGGGCACTCGCTGTCGCCGGCGTGGTCGTGAAAGCGCACGGCGGCCTGCAGCAGGTCGACCCGCTGGCGAGTGCTGTCGACGAGGTTGCCGGTGATGGCGGCGACGGCCTGGGTCGCGGCACGCAACCGAGTCGCCGCGGCCTCGATCTCGTCGAGCGTCGGGCTGTCGAGCTGGGTCAGGGCACGCAGCCCGGGCGCAACCTGCAGCCCCGAGTCGTCCGAGCCGGTGGCCAGGGCCAGCACCTCGTCTAGGGCTGCACCCTTCTTGCGAAGCAGTGCAGTGGCACGTTGGGCGCGCTCATCGGCGGAGTCGGCCAGCACCGTGAGCAGGCGTTTGCGTTCGTCATCGGCGCGTTCACGGGCGGCCTTGGTCGACTTCAGTTGGGCGGCAAGCCATTTCTCGGCGTCGGCCAGCACTTCGAGGCCGAGCAGCTTGGCCAGCGCGTCATAGAGAGCCGACGGCCCGCCGTCGAAGACCCGACCCAGTTCGTCGTAGGACAGGACCGGGCGCCACAGTTCCAGCGGACGCGCCCAGCCGAGGTCGTCGGTGCCGTCGACCCGTTTCTCTGAGCCAGCCTGCGTCCAGGACGCCCGCTCGGTGAGCGCGGCCCCCGGCGCCCAGTCCATGCCGACGGTGAACGGACCGGTGCCCTCGGCGGTGAAGCCAACCCGGATGGCACACGGGTCCGGGTGGTGCAGGTTCTGCCATGATTCCGCCCACAGCGTCTCCTTCTTGTGCCAGCGGTAGCTGGTGCCGGTCAGTGCAAGTTCCAGCGCTTCGGCGAAGCTGGATTTTCCCGACCCATTACGTCCGCTGACCACCATCAGGCCGGGCGCGGGGTACAAGTCCAGCCGGGCTTGGCGACCGATGCCACGGAAACCGATCACCGAGATACTCGTGAGAAACGTTGGCGCCGTCTGTGTCTCGACCTTGTCCTGTGCTTGGCCGACCACCTCCGCGAGCGCATCGAGCACAGCGTCCTTGACCGCGGCGTCAAGCGCGGGATCCTCCTCGAGCATCTCCAGGATGACGTCGTGGACAGACTGCTCTGCCTGGTCGACACTGGCCGCTGTCGGCTCCTCTGCTATCCCCATCCCACGATTGAACTACGTCGGGCCGACAGCATGAGGCCTTACCGGTGTCGCGATTTCTTGTCGGTGTCCAGTCGTACAGTCTGCTCCCAAGCGCGATACGAGGGAGAGATCATGCGCGGACGTGGGGTTATTGCAGGGTTGCTCGCCACACGCGGGGCGGTGGCGTTGTCGGGTCCGGCTCATGCCGACCAGTACGACTTCATCTCGCAGCTTGATGACAACTCGGGGGTGAGCTACCAGTCGATGATCGACATCATCGATATCGGCAAGGAGCTCTGCCACGATCTGCGGAACGGGGTGGCGCCCCCGGTGGTGCTCGGCAAGCTACAGAAAACGGGATTCGCGCCGGCCAAGTCGGCGATCATCCTGATGGCGGCGGTGAACAACATGTGCCCGGCCACTAAGGCGGGGGTTGTCGGCTGGGCACGGGATAACGGTTATACCGGCCCGGTGTAAGGGTTTTCGTCGTCATCGGCTCGCTGTGGAAGGGCGCGGTCGTCAGCCGAACTGCGGGGACCACCGTTCCGAGCCGGGTCGGTGAGACACTTAGCCAGGGTCGACACCGTTCAGCCAGAGCCGCATGTCGAATCCTCCCCGTTTCGCGCGCTTCCTTCGTGCGACGTCAACGACGCAATCGATGGTGGCCCCGTACTCGGACGCGATTGCGGCGAGGACTTCGATGATGTCGGCGGCTTCTTCGATCACGGCGGGCGCGTCCTTCGCCGCGACGCGCTCGGCAACCTCTTCGCGCAGTTCGCCCGTCAGCGCCGTCCTGTACGCATCGGTAGCCAGCTTCGTCACGAACGGTATGCGACCCGAGGCTCGAATGATGTCCGGGATCTTGTCCCTTACGAGTTTTCCCACGGTGTCCCTCCCCGCAGCGATAATGCGGTGATGCAGTTATACCGCCTGGCGCTGACATCGCGAGTGCACCGTGGACGATGACGCGGCCGATCCGCTGCTCCTCGGACAACGTGTGGTCGCGATCCTCGAGACAGGTCAGCGTGATGCGACCTACAAGCTCGCCACGCTGATGGCGCTGATCGAGCACTGCATCGAGAACCTGCCGGAGCGGTCGGACGACCCGTTGCGGGTCGCAATTCCCGACTTGGCGCACCGTGTGCTGGCGATCTACTGGCAACAGGTCCGTCCGTTCGAGGGGCATGACTTGGCTCAACGGCGTACCGGATCGAAATCACGAATCATTGACGCCACCAATGAACTTCGCGCAGTAAGCGGTGTAGGCGACTGCGGTTTGTCGCTGGAGGTGGCGATCATGCGGAAGCCGGATGCTTACCAGAAGACGATCAACAGGATCGTGATCGCGTTGGCCAAGCAACCGTTGCCCCGCCTGCAGAAGCTACCCGGATCGTCGGTAAGCGATCCGTTTTTGTACGACGACTCGTTTCTGGGCGAGAATGTCTCTCGGTCGACGCTTCGGGCCCGCGGAGACGCAATCGTGTTGAAACCCGGTGTCGCCCATGGCCTGGCGAGGCTAGCGGGCCTGTTGAAGCCTGCGTTAGAGATCATGTGGGTCGATGATGTCCGGCGGATGAACAAGTTTCTCGACGCCGATGTGCCCGACATCGCGGGCCATCTGTTCGGTCGTGCGCGCACCGACCTCGACGCCGTCCGCGAGCCGTTCAAGCAAGCATTTACCCCGCACTGCTTCTACTGCGGCACGCACCTGCCGGTGAACAATCCCATCGATCACGTCCTCCCGTGGTCCCTGGTCGGTATCGACGGCCTGGCCAATCTGGTTCTCGCTTGCGTGCGTTGCAACCGTGACAAAAGCAATGCCCTGCCTGCCGTGTCGATCGTCGATCGCGTGCTGATGGACCGCAAACGAGAGGTGGGGCTGGAGCAGATCGCCTCCGAGATTCAGTGGCCAACACAGCACGCGCGGGTTGTGGCGGCGGCCAGTGGCATCTATCGGGGACAGCCAGCGGGGGTGCCGACGTGGGGTGGTTACCGTAGGACGGTGCGGCTGGATATTGCGTTTCCACCGGATTGGATGCGAGCCGGTTAGGCAACTGCTGCCGCGAACCACTGATATAGGTCGCCGGGCAGTGGGGTGTGCAGCTGCCAGGTGATGGCCATCGGTTTCTCGCCGACGTGGCCACGGTAGGTGGCTGGGCCGAGGAACCAGAAGGCGCGGTCATCGGCGCGCAGTCGGGTGAACAGCATGATTGAGCGGCCGGCGCGTTCATGATTGCGGTAGCGCAGACCGGTTTCGCTGTCGGCGCGGGTTATCGACTGGCTTTCCCAATGCATAAGCGACCGACTGATGGCGTAGTCGCGGTAGCGGGTGGTCGGCGAGAACCTGCCGCTGCTCTTGTCGAGTGTGAACGCCAATAACTCAGCGTTGGCGCCCCTGGCTTCGTAGACTCCCGTCTGCCAAGGAGCAACTTTCGCGCGATCACCAATACCGAAGGCGGCCATGATCTCGATGCGCGAGTAGCGGGCGTGCACCTGCAGCGGCACATCGGGATGCTGGTCGAGCATGCCGTGTAGGTGGTCGACCCTGTCGTCAAGCTCGACGAGCAGCTGGGCGAGTTCAGCACAAACTTGCGGATGCGACCACAGGAGATTGACGCCGTCCTGCAGCGACCGCTCCTTAGTGAGCACTTGGTCGCCCAAACTGCCGATGAGCATCCGCACCAGGCGCCGTTCACGTTCCGACATTGTCGATACGTCCACCGGGGTTGACGCCTCGAAGAGGCGGCGATACGTGGCGATCCGTTCGTCGTCGTCGATGTGGAGCAGACGGCCGAGCGCCTTGCGCAGCGGCACCTCGTGCTGTCCTGGCGGCGCGGTAGGCACGCCCGCTGCCTCGCACAGATCGGACCAGCCACGGTTCTTATCGTCATACACGTCGGGTAAATCGAGTCCGGATTCCTCCAGGTACTGCGAGAGCGTCACGTCCGGGTACTTCTCGTGCACGACCCGCAGTTCTTCCACGCGGGACGGCCACCGCGACGGAATCGCGTCCCGAAGGCTTCGCAACACAATTTCGGACGCCTTCACATCCAGGTGCATGTAGCACCCGGCAGGCAGGAATGGAAAGTCCTGCTGCACAGCCCTTTCGATGTCGCGGCGGGTGCCGCCAAGCAGGGCGCGGTAGCGGCGGTCGAAGCGGAACTCTCGGCGATGGGTGCCTACGAAGTCCAGGACCGTGCAGAAGTTCTTGTCCTTGGATCGGCGGAGGCCGCGCCCAAATTGCTGGAGAAACAGCGTCGGGCTCTCGGTCGGCCGCAGCATGAGCAGGGTGTCCACCGTGGGAACATCGATGCCTTCGTTGAAGAGGTCGACCGAGAAGACGACTCTCACCTTGCCGGCCGCGAGGTCTCGCAGCGCTGAAGCGCGGTCAGCCGGTGAGCTGTCCCCCCAGACGGCGACTGCAGGAACACAGTGCTTGTTGAAGTGTGCCGCCATGAACTGTGCGTGCTCAATGCTGACGCAGAAACCGAGCGCTCGCATCATGGTGGGATCGTCTGCCAGTCGCGCTACTTCCTGCAACACGGTGCGCGCCCACGCGTCAGTGCTGGTGTACAGATTGCTGAGGGCTTGCACGTCGTAGCCCTGACCACGGCGCCACGGGATATCGGTGAGGTCGAGCCCGTCATGGATTCCGAAATACATGAAGGGGCAGAGGCGCTGCTGGTCGATTGCGTCCCACAATCTCAGCTCGGCGGCGATCCGATCATCGAACCAATGCAGGATCGAGAGATCATCACTGCGTTCCGGTGTGCCGGTTAGGCCGAGTAGTTCCCGCGGCTGCACATGGTCGAGGAGCTTGCGGTAAGAAGGTGCCGCCGCATGGTGGAACTCGTCGACAATGACGACGTCGAAGTGATCGGGCGCGAGGTCTTCTAAGTTGGCGGCATTGAGGCTTTGGATCGAAGCGAATACGTGGTCGAAACGTTGCGGCCGCGACCCGCTGATCCATTTCTCCGCAAAAGAAGCGTCGCGCAACGCGTGGCGGAACGTGGCGAGGCTTTGGTCGAGAATTTCGTTGCGGTGGGCGACGAACAGGAGCCGAGATCGCGGCAGATCGTTGCGCAGTCCGGCGTAGTCGACGGCAGCCATCACGGTCTTGCCGGTGCCGGTGGCGGCGACGAGCAGGTTTCGGTGGTGACCGCGGATGCGTGACAGTGAGAGTTGTTCCAGGAGACGCTCCTGGAAAGGTTCAAGGCGAAGCTCGATGGGGCTGAGGATGACCGTGGGCCCGGTGTCAGTGCGGCCGGCTCGCCGGCTCTCGGCGTCAAACTGGCCGGCGTCATAATCGACGAAGTCAGCGCTCTGCCAGTAACTCTCAAAGACCGCTTCAAACTTAGCGAGAATGTCGGGGTTGCGGGCCGAAGAGGCCCGAACATTCCACTCAAGGCCAGTGAGCTGAGCGGAGTGGGTGAGGTTTGACGAGCCTACGTATGCGGTCGAGAAACCGGAGCGGCGGTGGAAAATCCATGCCTTGGCGTGCAGACGGGTCGTGCTGACGTCGTATGAGATGCGGACTTGGGCGCCAATGTCTTTCAGCTGCTCGAGGGCATCCCGCTCTGTAGACCCGGTATAGATGGTTGTGAGGAAGCGCAGAGGATGGCTGCGTTCGCAGTGTCGACGCAACGATGAGAGAAGTGGGTTGATACCGCTGCGTCGGATGAAAGCCATGACAACGTCGATCGCATCAGCCGACTTGATCTCGGCATCGAGCTGGTGGCGTAGACCGGGCTCTCCGGGCGCGTTGGTGAGCAGGGTGGTGTCCAGCAGAGGGATCAGGGGTTCAGCAATCGGCTCTGGTGTTCCGTCCGGCCGCCGCTCACGGATCGCGTGCAGGATCGCGCCTGGCTCGACCGGTGCTTCGGAGGTGTCCGATTCGATGATCTGGGCGAGCCGGGCGATGAAGTCGCGTGCCACCTCGATGCCCACTCGTACTCGCTCGCTGTCCCCGACGGACTCCAGAGACTGCTGAATATGTCGGCTGAGGTGCAGCGCGATTCGGTCTGCCGCCTCGGCGGTATGCAGCGGTCGAATCTTCTCGTCGAAACGCCTCGCAAGTGAGCCAAGTTCGGTCTGTAGCGCCTCGGTAAGAAGAACCTCGTAGATCCCACGCTCCATGTTGGACATTGTGGCAACTCGCCTAGTGCTTCTGTTGCATGTTCAGCGCGATGGCTACCGTCGCCGGGTCACGATCGGCATCCACACCCTCAACCGTTAACGGCAGTGCCTGCCGCCAGTAGAGCTCTATGACCCGGTCGGCTAGGTCATCGAGCGGCACGTTCAGCGATGCCGCCGGATCATCCGGAAAGTAGTTCACCACGCAGTGATAAGAGCCCATAGGGTGGCCAACTTGTAGGTCGCTACCCGCCTGCCGGTTTGCAGGATTTCAACCACGCGAGGTCTCAGCTCGAGCGGGTCAATGTCGGGCGTCGTGGTCACTTGGTCCGATCTAACCAATTCCGGTATCTGTTTCCGCACAATCTAGTGCAATGGAGAAGGAGACTGCTCTCGATGGGACAAATTGAGAAGTACCGTTCTGACTATCTTGCCGCGGGCCTTTACTCTCGTGATCAGGTCTTCAGTCGGCCATGTCCGGTCCTCGAGTCTCCGGGCGTGTATGGCTGGTGGTTTCGCACCGTGCCTGCTGATATCGACATCTCAGGCTGTGTGCAGCGAGACGGACTAACCCTGCTGTACGCCGGGATCAGCCCAAAGCGACCACCAGCCAACGGGAAGCCGCCGAGCAGTCAGAATCTTCGCCAGCGGATTACGTATCACTACCGCGGGAACGCGGAAGGGTCGACTCTACGCAAGACGCTCGGAGTCCTCCTGGCGAACGAACTTGGGATCGAATTGCGTCGTGTCGGCTCCGGTAGGCGACGTACCTTCGGCAGAACCGGCGAAGCTCTGCTCACCGATTGGATGGCCAACCACGCGCTTGTGTCCTGGATGGTTCACCCCCAGCCGTGGCTACTGGAAAAGGCGCTGATCGACACCCTCGACCTACCGCTCAACCTTCAAGACAACAAGCACAACGCGTTCCACACCAACTTGACAAGGCGCAGAGCCGAAGCTGAAAAGAAAGCCCGCGAGCTACCCATCCTGAATGAAAGATTTCGGTCCTGTCGGCTCAGGTAAGAGGCACTCACGGCAGACAAGCTAGCTGACGCGTGGGTCGTAGACCAGCGCAACCGCTTCGCGCAGGGCATGCTCGGTCCCGATCGCTCGGTGCGGCTCGAGGAGTTGCCGGGCTGGACCTGGGGCCCACGAGCAGGGCGGCCCACTGCGAAAACCACGACACCGGGAACCACATGAACAGCGATCCCACCACGAGGACATCGAAGTCTGGCGACTGGCATTTCGTGTACGCGGTTGACCCCCGCGAGCTTGTTTGAGTGATCGAACCGGTCGCCCATCCGGGCGATCTTGTGCCTGGTTTGTGCGGTGTCGTCACCACGCCCGAAAATTTGGGTCCTCTGCGACATAACCGGTGAATAAACGGTGACTCGGCGACATCGATCTTGAAAAATAGCCTCTGAAGTGGGGCGGGCGGGGCTCGAACCCGCGACCAACGGATTATGAGAGCGGGAGTTCTGGTGTCTTCATCGATTTGCCTCGCACCGGCCCAGACTTGCCGCAGATGAATGCAACCTCCGCCTCAGCCCCGTCGCCCGCACCGCCCGACGCCCGATCGCGGCGCGAACTTCGGCCTCGGAACCGACCACGCGAACCTTGGCCTTGGCGCGCGTCACCGCGGTATAGAACAGCTCTCGCGTCAACAACCGTGAATCCTCGGACGGCAACAGCACGGTGACCTCGTCAGCTTGGCTGCCTTGGCTTTTGTGGATCGTCATCGCGTGCATCGTCTCCACGTCGGATAGCCGGCTGATCGCGAAGTCCAGCGGTCCGGTCGCCCCTGCGATGACGGCCCGCAGGCCGTCGGGGCCGGCCACCACCACGCCCGTGTCGCCGTTGTAGACGCCGCAGTCCGTAGTCGTTCGCCGTCACCAGCACTGGCCGCCCCGAGTACCACTCCGACCACGGCGGCTGACCCGTCTCTTCGCTCAACCACTTTTCCATCTGCTGGTTCCAGTGCCGCACACCGAAAGGCCCCCGCCGGTGCGCGCACAGCAGCCGGTGCTCGTCCAGCGTCGCCAACGCGGCGTCCGCGGCACCTAAGACCGCCGCCTCTCGCAGCCGAAGCGCGTGCGGCATCAGGATCAAGCGCAACTGATCCGTCGCGTCGTCGTCCTCGATGAACTCGGTGTGCTCGTCACCCGACCGCAGCAACGCCAATAGCGCGATCCGCGTCGCCTAGCCGTATCGCGTCTGCAAGCGCACCAATCGACTCCCCGAACCGGTGCGACGTCCGAAGCGCCGCCACCCGCACGTCGCCGCGCGCCGAAAGCCCGTCCACCAGATCCGCCAGCACGGCACCGGCTTCCACCGACGCGAGCTGGTCAGCGTCGCCGACCAGAACCAGCCGGGCATCCGGGCGCACCGCCTCCAGCAGCCGCGCCATCAAAGTCAAGGACACCATCGACGTCTCGTCGATCACAATCACGTCGTGCGGCAACCGGTTGCCGCGATCGTGCTTAAACCGTGACGACGTGTCCGGCCGGCTGCCCAGCAGCCGATGCAGCGTCATCGCCTGCAGCTCACCCAGCCGCGCCCGATCGGCCGCGTCGAGCTTGGCCACCTCATGCTGCACCGCCTCCTGCAGCCGTGCCGCCGCCTTGCCCGTAGGCGCTGCCAACGCGATCCGCGGCCGCGTCGAACCCAGCAGCCGTGCCTGCTCGGCCACCAGCGCCAGCAGTCTGGCGACCGTGGTCGTCTTCCCGGTACCGGGACCGCCCGTCAGCACCGTGACCGCTTGCGAGAGCGCAATTTCGGCTGCCTCCCCCTGCTCTTCAAACCCGGCCGGGAACAGCCGCTCCAGATCCGGAAGCCCGGCCGGCACAGGCGCAGTAAGCAACGCGAGCAGGTCGTCGCACACCTGCTTTTCCTCGCGCCAGTACCGGTCCAGGTAGAGCAGCCGGTCGTCATAGAGATGCAGCACCGGCGGCTTACTAAGCAGCGTGCTGGCCCGCATCGCCGCCAGCCACTCCACGGGCTCTGGCCACGGCACTTCGTCGGCGCCGATATTCGCCGCGATCGTCGCTAGGTCGACGCACACCGATCCGCCCCGCAGGGCGCGCACCACCAGCGCGACCGCCAGCGCCACCCGCTCGTCGGGCTCCTCGCCGAGCGCGCAGATCCGGTTCGCCACATGCACATCCGAAACGTCCAGCACCCCAGCCTTGTTGAAGCTCTGCAGCAGGCCGCTGGCGCCGATGGCGAGCTCGACGTCGGTGACCGTCACGCCGCCCGCCTCCCCTCATCGAGCAGATCCGAGAGCGCCACCACCAACTCGGCTGGCGGCTGCCAGCTGAACACCCCGCACGGATGCCCGTCGACCACCGGCGTGTCGACGCCGCACATGCCCCGCACGAACAGATACAGCACCCCGCCGAGATGCGCCGCAGGATCGTAGCCTTGTTGCCGCCACCGCAGAAAGCGGTGCAGCACAACGGTGTACAACAGCGCCTGCAGCGGATAGTCCGAATGCAGCATGGCCTCCGTTAACCGCCCACGGCTGTAATCGGCCGCGGTGTCGCCGAGGTGGTTGGTCTTGTAATCCACCAACAGGTAGCGCTGCCCGGGTAGGCGCAGCACCGCGTCGATCGATCCCGCCAGGTATCCGCGCAGCGACTGGCCACCCAACCCCGCCGACATTAGCCGGTCGGCGTAGGACGCCAGCGGATCATCGGCGGGCAGGTGCAATCGCAGCAGCTCGCCCACATCGGACACCGACACATTCGGCGGAGAGTCACGCACATCGCCTCCGGCCAGCGGGATTTCGAAGTCCAGTTCCCGCAGGCGATCCCGCAAACCGATCTGCCGCAATGTCACCCCGCCGGCTAACGGTCCCAACGACGTGTCATGCATCGGCACCAGCGCGGCCGCCAGCTCGGAGGCGGCGACGTCGACCGGCCACCACGCTAAGTGCCGTCGCACCTGCTCCTCGAGCTCGACGACGAAGTCCGGAACAGCAGGGTCCGCCGTCTCCAACACCGCGTGCACCAACGAGCCGAACGTCGCACCCGCCGGCATCGCCGCCATCGGCGAGGCTAGGTCCGCTGGCGGGACTGGGTGTGGTGACCACGACCCCCTCCACCTCGTCCTCGCGGCGCGCCTACCTCGGGCTCGCTTGCCACGCCGACCGATTCCGCGCCACGAACCAGCGCCGAATACGAGGTCCGTCGCCATCGGGTGTCGATGGCGCGATGGAAGTGCCGCACCTCGAAACCGGCCCCCGGCGAAGGCTTTTCCACCACAGCGGGAGAGACGACCACCGACTCTTCCACCGACGGCCCGCCGGCAGCCTGCCACCGCGTGAAAACCGCCCACGCGTCCTCGTCCGTGATGCCGGGCAGGCACCGGTCGGGCACCTCGGCCTCACCGACGCCGCGACCGCGCAACAGCCGCGACAGCCCACCGTTGACTTCGTCTCTGGTCGGCGCCCACCACGCGACCACCTGCGCTTGTGCACGGGTGAGCGCGACATACGTCAGCCGGATGTTGTCGCGGGCTTCTTCCTGCCGGTTCAGCTCCTCGACGCGGCGACGGTCGGGGCTGCGCCCCTGGCCGCCGATGTACAGGCAGCGGGTCTCAGCGTCGTCGTGATACAGCAGGATGTCGTCGGTGCGGACATAGCGATTGAACGCGAACGGCAGGTACACGATCGGAAACTGCAGGCCTTTCGCCACGAACACCGTCATGATCTGCACCGCCGCGGCATCGCTGTCCAGGCGGCGGTTGTGCTCGGCCGCACCCGTGCGGCCATCGCACTGACGTCGCAACCAATCGCGCAATGCCGGCAGGCGGCATCGTTCCCGGTGTGCGGTCTCGTGCAGCAGTTGCGCGATGTGCACCAGGTCGGTCATGTGCCGCTCGCCGCCCCACTGGCTGAGTACTCGCCGGCCCATGCCACGCAGCTGCGCAGCCTCGAACACCGCCGCCATGCCACGCTGGCGGGCGTGGTTGGCCCACTCCCGCAGCACGCTCGCCACCCGGTCGGTCAGCGCATCACCCTCGGCGGCAAGAGCTTTCGCGGTTTCGCCGAAGAACGACGTGCAGGCGGCGGCGCGGACCAGCCCGCTGCGATGCGGCGCGTCCAACGCCTCCAGCAGGCACAGCCAGTCTTTGGCGGCCTGGGACTCGAACACGTCGGTGTCGCCGGTGTAGATCGCCGGGATACCCGCCGAAGCCAACGCATCCCGGCAAGCCCGCGCGTCTTTGTGCTGCTCGACGATCACCGTGATGTCTCCGGCGCAAACCGGACGGCCGTCATAGGTGGCGCCACTGGCCAGCAGCGCCCCGATGTCGGCAGCTAGATCGGCGGGAATGTGGCGGCGCAGCACGTCGATCGGAATGTCGTCGCTGTCGTCGCGGCCGACGGTGGGCCGTTGGCCGACGCGCAGCCGAAACGGCGCGTTGTGCGGTGCTCCGGCCAGCCGGTGCCCGTCGTGGTGGGCGTCGATGTCGTGCACGACGATCTCGGGGTGGCCCAGAGCGGCGCCGCGCAGCACGGTCTGCAGGCTGTCGACCAGCACCTGGTCGCTTCGCCAGTTGACGCCCAGCGTGTACCGGGCATCGGCCGTGCGGGATGCCCTCAGGTAGGTGTGGATGTCACCGCCGCGGAAACCATAGATGGCCTGCTTCGGGTCGCCGATCAGGATCAGCGTCGAGCGGCCGCTGAACGCGCACTCGAGCACCCGCCACTGAATAGGGTCGGTGTCCTGAAACTCATCGACCAGCACGATCCGCCAGCGCCGCCGCATGCGGTCGCGGGCCGGAGAGTCCTCTGCCTCAAGGGCTTTCGCGAGCCGGGTCAGGAGGTCATCGTAGCCCAGGATGCGCAGCCGACGCTTGCGGTGCTCGAGTTCCTTCACCACTTCGGTGGCGAAGCGCCGCCGGACTCCGGCCTCGCTGTCCGGCTCGGGATCAAGCGGCCGCCATTCCGCGCACGGGTCGTCCACGACTTCGCGCGCGAGGGTGAGCGCCTCCTTGTATGTCAGCAGCGGATCGTTTTCTTGGCGCCCAAACTGCGCGAGGTAGAGGTCGTCGACGATCTCGGTGACCAGGTCGTCGAGGCTTTCCTTGAGTTTGACGTCGACGGCGGTATCGCCGGCCACGCCAAGCGATCTCAACACCGATCCGCAAAACTCGTGGGTGGTGGCGATGGTGGCCGCATCGAAGTGCGCCAGCGCGTCACGTAGCCGTGCCCGCCTGGCCGTGCGTTCCTCGTCGCTGCAGCGCATCAGATGCTCGACCAGGTCGCTCCCGGGCGACATGCGACCCCCCAGCGCGCAAACCGCCTCAAAGATCTGGTCGCGCACTCGTTCTCGCAGCTCCCGGCTGGCCGCGCGGTTGAACGTGATCAACAGCATCTCGTCGAGCGTCGCGCCGGTCTCGGCGAGATAGCGGGTGACCAGCCCAGCCAGCGCGAACGTCTTGCCAGTGCCTGCGCTGGCCTCCAGCACGGTGGTGGAGCCCTCTTTCGGCAGCGGACCCGACAGGTCGAACCGATCCATCAGCCGGGCTTCCCTTCGGCGGCCAGCACCGGCAGCCACAGCCGGGCGGCAAGTGCGCCCAGCCGAGTGTCCTCCCCAGGCATCTCGTCGCCAGGGCCGGGCGGACCGAGTAGCACGTCAAACGGAGCCTTGAGTCCCCATACCCGCGCGTGTGCACGCTCCGCGTTGTCACCCTTGTGAAAGTCGTTGGTTTCCCACTTACTGCGGGCGTACTTCACCGGATCCTTTCCCGCGGTAGCGCCTTTCCGCCCAGGCGTAGGACGTCTTGAGCGGCAGCGGCAGCGGTTCTCGACGGCCAGCGTCGAAAATCGTGACCAGATCACGCAATACGGCCGGGCCATCCGGCGGCCTGCGGAACGAGCACACCTCAATGGTGTCTTTGCTGCCGCGGCCGACGCAGATGGCAGTCCAGTCGCCGTCCGGATTGCTGGCAGTGAGCGCGACCAGGGAGATCCAGGCTTGGAGTTTGTGTATGGGAGCGAGTTTCGAGTAACTCACCTCGACGGTCCGGTTGTCGAACACCCGGTTCACGGTGCCGGTGACGCGGCGGCCGTCGCCAAGGTCGACGACAACGTCGTGCGCTTGTGCGTGTACCCGTTGATGGCGCAGGGCGGTGATCGCCAGTTGGGCGGCCGTTTGGCTGATGGTGTCGGCCTTGCGCCAGCCCAGTCGCAGGGGCGGCAGCGTGCCGCGACGCCATTCGGCGTTCATCGTCACCTCGAGGTCCATGCCGCGCAACATGTCATGCAGCATCCGGTCGCCGACAGTCCACGCTTCCAGCGGGTCGATCTCGACCGGCATCGCGTCCTCCACCGTGTCGACATCCCACGGCAGTGTGCAGTCGAGCGCCCGGAAGAACCCTTTGACCGGATCTTTGAAGAAGTCGAGCAGGTCGGCCAGTGTCACGTCGGTGGCAGGTGGGGCGGGCAGCGGATCGGTGATGAATGGCTTTGGCGCGCAGCGTTTTCCGACGGCTGCTTCGGCCGCGGCCAGTGCGGTCGGGTCGAACGTGAACGGCTTGCCGGGCACGCCGAGTTCGCCGGGTGTGACATTTTTGCGGTCGAACGGCTGCAACGGGTGCTTGGTGACGATGTGCTCGCGCACCGGTGCTTGAGTCGTCTGGTCCAGCGCGTCGAGCAGCTCGGCCAGCGGCACCGCGGGCGGGCACGGGTGACCGGTGCGTTCGTCGGCGCCGGTGTAGCTGATCACCAGCGTCTCGGTGGCCGCGCCGATCGCGTCGAGCAGCAATTGCCGGTCCTCCGAACGGATGTCACGCTCGCCGGTCATCGGTATGCGCGCCAGCACGTCGTCGCCGTCGGGGACGTTGAGCCGCGGGAACGCCCCGTCGTCGAGCCCGACCAGGCACACGACCCGGTGCGGCACCGAACGCATCGGCACCATGGTGCACACCGTCAGCGTGCCGGTGCGGAAGTTGGCCCGGGTCGGGCGGCCCGCCAGGTGAGCAGACAGCAGCGCACGCACGTCGGGCAGCCGCAGCAGCGTCGAGGTCCGAGAACCCGCGTGCGCCACGACGTCGGCGAGCTCCCGCTGCACCTGCGCGTGCTGCCAGGCGTCGTCGGAGGAGGTCAGCAGGTCGATCCCTGCGGTCAACGCCTCCAGCCACTCCGTCAACGGCTTTGCACCGCTAAGCCTTTCGACGACATGGTGCAGCCGGTCGACGTATTCGGCCAGCCGCCCGGCCAGCTCCACCTTGTCGCTGCCGACGTCGTCGAGCGGCAGCGCGGTGCCCAGCCAGGCCTGCGAGTCGTCGGACATCGCAACCCCGGTCAGGATGCGGTCCAGTCCGAACCGCCAGGTGTTGTGGATGATGTGGTCGAGTCCGTATGGTGCGCGATGCTTTTTGTCGAATCCCCACCGGATGTTGGCTGCGCGTACCCAGTCGGTGATGGCGTCGAGGTCGTCGTCGGTGAACCCGAACCGGGCGCGCACCGGCGCGGCATGTGCGAGGTTGAGCACCTGGCTGGCGGTGGCGCGGGTCCTGGCGATGGCGAGCAGCTCCGCGGCCACCGCGAGCAGCGGGTTGGTCTGCGTCAGGGAGCGGTCGGCCAGCCTTACCCGCAGCTGGTGTGCGGGGTGGCTGTCGCCCGCGGTCTCGCCGAGCCCGAAGCTGGCGACGATCAACGGCGCGTAGGTCTCGATGTCGGGGCACATCACCACGATGTCGCGGGGTTCCAGCGTCTGGTCATCTTCCAAGAGGCCGAGCAGCACTTCGCGTAGCACGTCGATCTGGCGCGCCTGGCCGTGACAGCTGTGCACCTGCACCGACCGGTCGGCATCGGCCAGCACCCGGCCGTCGGGCCTGACCGTGTTGGTAGCGATGTCGGCTTGCAGCCAGCCCAGCATGGTGTTGGGTTTGGTTGCGCCACCGATGAATTCGTCGGTCGCACGGCTGGGTGGGAGCGCCCGTTGCAGCTCGCGCAGGTCGCGGCCCAGCGTTTCCACTAGCGGGTGGTGGGCGCAGCTGCGGCTGGTGTCGTCAGCGCGGGGGATGGTGCCATGTGCGTCCTTCAGCGACCGCCACAACTCGTCGCTGGGGTGCGGCAGCCACAGGTGCAGGTCGTGGTGGGTGGCCAGCGCGTCGAGCAGCTCCACCTCAGTGCACGCCAGCCTTGTATGCCCGAACAGCGACAGCCGCGCCGGCAGGTCGGCCCGGCCCTCGCGCAGCCGGGCGACCGTCTTCTCGTGACGGATATGCGGGGGATCGGCGGGAACGGTGGCCACCAGTGCTCGCCACAGCTGCGGCTGCCACGCCAGGTCGGCGTCGAGGTCGCTCAGGTTCCCGTCTAGCCAGTCGACCAGCAGCTGCGGCCGCTGCCTGGCGTACGAGGCGAACAACCCGGCCAGCCGACGCGCCACCGAATACCGCCGGCCGCGGCGCAGCTCCGCTTCGTCCTCGTCGGTGTCGAAGTGGCCCAGATGCTTTGCCAGCGTGCGGCACCACGGCTTATCCAACGAGCCGTCGATTACCTCCAGCAGGGGCCACGTCATAGCGTCGGGCGACCATGGATCCTCATCGGTCGTGCCGGTGATCTCGGCGATCAACGAATGCGGACTCCGGAACGCCACCCCCGCGCACACCCCGTCGCCGCCACGACCGCAGCCGAGGACGTGCGAGAGCCGCTGACTGAGCCAGCGCTCTACGCCGCGCGCTGGCACCAGGACCAGTTCCTCGGCAAACGGGTCGGGCAGCGGGTCGGCCAGCAAGGCGCCGAGCCCGTCGGCAAGCAGGTCGGTGCGCTTGGCACGGTGGAGATGAAGCGCCATCTCGGCCACCATAGATCGCCGCACTGACAGCGGTGGCCGGTTCAGTCGATGTGTCGGACCGCCGTGCAACAGTGAGGGTGAGCGGCCCATGGAGAGGGCGGAGGACCATGACCAGCCAGACCGCAGCGCCACACCTCACCCCGGTGTTCGTCGAGGCCGTGCGGTACGCGGCGGAGAAACACGCGACCCAGACACGCAAGGGCAGCGACATCCCATACCCGGGGTGCGAATACTGGGCAAACAGTGTGGTTGACAAAGTTAACGATGGCAGGTTGACGTACTTGACAATAGGTAGTTGACTGTGTTGACGAGGTCTTGCGACCTATGGGAGGAAAGCGACGATGACGGACCTTGCCTCATTCGAGCGCCAGATCATGCGATTGGTCGGCCTGAGGGTCCATGACCGACTCCGGAGGGCCAGCGAAGCGCAGCTCGGTCCGGAAGCATTCGGCGACCCGGAGCAGATCGCCGACGCCATGGTGGCGGCACTTCCCTTGGGGCACGTCTTCGACGAGATATCGGGGCCGTTCTACGACACAGCGGGGCTTAGCCGATGGCTGGGGATCTCTCGTCAGGCCCTGCACCAGAAGGTGGCACGGCATGCGATTCTGGCGTGTCCTCTTGATGGCGGCGGCGTCGTCTACCCGACATGGCAATTCCTCGACAGCGGCGCGACCATCCCGTCGTTGGCCGAGGTGCTCGCGACGCTGGCGGAGGGTACCGACGACGCGTGGATGATCGCGCTGTGGATGCGGGCGCCCAGCGAAAACCTCGACGGCGGACATCCCAGTGAATGGCTGCGTAAGGGCCGTGACCCGCAACGGGTGATTGCGATGGCACGCCAGGTGGCGTCGAGCTGGGCCGCATGAGCGATTCCCGACAGCGCCCGGCACTCGGTCTGCCGCCGCCCGACGTATCACGTTTCCCTCGATCGCGACTTCTGCCCAGCGTGCCGTTGCACCGGGCGCACACTGTCGGCAAGTCGCCGTGGTGGTTCTCCTTCGACTTGTCGGGTCGTTTCGACCTGATCCAGCCCAACGGGACTTGTTATCTCGCAACGGATGTCGCCACCGCACTACGGGAGCGGTTCGGTCATGACCTGGTTCGCCAGGGCGTGGTCACATTCCAGGCGGCGGCTCGAACTCACGTGTCGACACTGCGGGTTCCGTCGGGGCGCTGGCTTGCGAACACCTGCTCGCCGGCAGCGGCAAACTTCGGCATGACCCGTGAAATCGGGACGTGCCCGTCGTACGACATTCCGCAGGCGTGGGCGGCGGCCTTATTCGGCGCCGGCAAGCATTCGGGCATCCGCTACCAAACCCGGTTCAGCACCGGAGCGACGCCCAACGCGGCGGCTCTGTTTGACGCCGCGGGGGAACACAAGTGGCCTACTGACCCGCACCCGGTTCATGGTGTCCAAGGGTGCACCGAGGTCGGCATTACGGTTGCGCACCGGCCAACCAGCCGACAGGTACGCACGGTGCAGCCGCCCGGATGAGCCTGTCGGTCCGAGGTTCTGTCGCGGCGGCCCGATTGACTAGCAGCATCGCGCCTGGCAGCTGGTCGCGACTCCCTGGCCGGGCTGGAGTCTCGAATCTGAAGAACCGACGTCGACCAGATCCTGTCTCACCTGATCCACATGCAAACGACATCCCTGGACGCAGAGGAAGCAATTGGTCATACTTATGACTAATGATTGAAGTCAGCTCACTCGCCGAGGCGAAGGCGCACCTGTCGGAGTTGGTGGCCCGTGTCGCCGATCAGCACGAACGGATCACGGTAACGGTGCACGGACGCCCCGCGGCGGTCCTTCTTGCCGTCGACGATCTGGAGTCACTCGAGGAAACCATTGCAGCGCTGTCCGACGCGACGGCGCTCCGTGCCCTTGGCGAGGCCGATGCTGAGCTAGCCCGCGGCGAAGGGGAGAACCAGGACAGTCTTGCCGCAGCTATGGAAGCACGCCGAGCTAGGAAGTGACGGACCGGCGATAGGAGCTGATAATCGCTCCGACTGCGAGAAAACAACTGGCCGAAGAACTTCCCGAATCGGTGGCGTTCGCTGCCCATGAGTTCATCATCGGTCCACTGCTCGACAATCCTCACCGCGTGGGCAAGCAGCTCCGCCCCCCGTTGCACGGCCGCTATAGCGCACGCCGCGGCACCTACCGCGTGCTCTACAGGATCGACGACGAGCGTCAGCAAGTCACCGTCGTAGGCGTGTTCAGCCGCGCGGACGCATACCGTGCCAAGTGACGACAGCAGTCCGCGTGGGAGCATCGGCGTACGCACGCGTGAGACGTTGCAGGTGACCGCAACACTGGACTACGCCAGGGTCCGCCCGCGACCTGACCGCGCAATGTCTGCGAAAGCTGCCCGGCCACAAACACTTCCGCGACTTCGCAGCCGAGATCGGCGCGGCGGCTCCGGCCTGAACACGGCCCGCTCGACGGAGGCTACCGCAAGCCGAGCGCGGCGCGCAGCCGGTCGGCGTCCATGCCGCCGCGGCCAGCTTCACCAGCGGGAAAGGTGTCCAGGAGTTTGATCAGGTCGCCGCGTCGGGTGGGGTCATCAGCGGCCTGCCGCGGCGTGTGGCCGTCGAGCGCGGGGATGGGTTCATCGAGCCACTTGGTCTCGTAGTCGCGGACGAACTCGTCAAGCAACGCGGCCAGCTCGGGGTCGTCGGGGTCGAGCGCGTCATCGCCGGCAATTGGCAGCTGCTTGGCCAGCTCGGCGGCCTCGCGGGCGTCGCGCAGCGGGCGGCGGGAGTCGTCGAGCACGTTCATCGCAGGGTCGAGGCGTGCCAGTGTGGCCAGCACGCGGTCCATCCGCTTTTCGCTGTTGGCTTCCACCCGCAGCGTGTGGCCGTCGAGAACCAGGGCGGCGCGGATGCGCAGCATGCCCTGGGTGGTGACGTGCTCGAACCACCGCGGCGGCTCGTCGCCGTCGACCCGGTCATAGGTGTTGTCGAGCGCGGCCTCGATCCCGCCCGGGTCGCCGACATGCACGATGGCCTCGCAGATCGCGAGCTGATCGCCCTCGGTGTTGGCCAGCGCTGGGGGCGCAAACCGGCGGCTCAGCTGCGCCACCAGCGTCACCGCGTCGGGTCCCGTGTCGAGCAGGTCGATCAGCGGGTCGCGCTCGTGCAGCGCGACCGGTTCCAGCCCGCCGAAGAACTGCATGGTGTCCCCGGCGGGCAGCACGCGTGTACACACCAGCTGCCCTGGCTTCAGCTGGCGGCTGGCCGCCCGCTCACGCACCTCGTGCGTGTCGCCGGTGCGCACGTCGCGCACGGTGACGCCCTGGCCGCGGTGCACCTGCTCGACCTCGAACACCGACCGGTGCACCAGCAGCCATTGCTCCGCCAGCAGCCGCTCGTCGTCGGGCAGCAGCGACCCGCGTATCTGGAGGAACTCCGCGAACGCGCCGCCCTCGAACAGCACCGCGTCCAGCACCAGCGGATCGTCCAGCGCCGCGGCCAGCGCGTCGGGATCATCGTCGGCGTAGCGGCAGCGTTCGTATCCCGCCTCGGCCAGCAGGTCGTTCCATCCGGTCAGCAGCGCGTGCTGGGCGGCCTTCATGTACAACCAGCCGACCCGCTCGGCCAGCGGCAGCTGCTCGCGCCCCAGATGGCATTTCTTGTACTTGCGTCCAGATCCGCACCAGCACAGCTCGTTTCGGCCGATGTCGCGACGCGGCTCGGCCCGGTGCTGCTCCAGCAGCTCTACAAGTGGGTGGTCCGGCCCGGCGCCGGCGCGGCGCAGCAACGCCAACCCGCACTGCGCGTCGCCGCGATCGGAGGCGATGCGGGCCAGATCGAACAACGGCAACGGCCAATCCGGATCCATCGACTCGGCCGCCAGCAGCTCGTGTTCGGAACCGTCGATGTCGCCGATCCGCTCCAGCGCCACGGCGCGCAGCCAGCGAAACGCCACCCGCGCTGCGCGCGGCACTTTCGGCTCCAGCACCTCGGCGAACATGCCCAGCGCGGACGCACCGTCGCAACCGGTGCCGACCGTCTCGGCCAACAGCAGCTCAGCCAGCAGCGGATCGGCAAGCGCAGCCCCGAGCTCACCCACGAGATCGGCGAACCGGTCGACCTCGGGCTCGGCTCCGTCGGGCCCCGTCGCGCCCTCCGCAGCTGCGGTCAACGCATCCTCCGGCGGCTCGTCCGCGTCGACGGCGTCGATCAGCAGCAGCGACATCTGGTCGAACAGTTTGACCAGCGTGTACAGCGCGAACGCGTCGTCGGGGTCGAGGTCATGTCGCTCGGCCAGCGCTGCGCACCCGCGCTCGAAACGCCAACCGTCGAAATCGAACCCGTCGGGTGCGAGCCACTCGCCGCGATGTGCCAGACCGTAGTCGTCGACGATCTCGCACAGGGGCGGCAGCGGCTTGGTGAACACCGCCGGGTCCTCGACGCACGCCGTCCATACCGCCGCGTCGAAGTACACCGGCTCGTCGGAGTCGAGCGTCGCGGCCAGCCGCGCACCCACCGCGGCGTGCGCACCGAGCGACGGCGCCGTGACCCGCTCGACTACGAGTCCCCGCGCGGTCAGCCGCACCCCGACCAAGTCGCCCTCGGCCACGCCCAACGTCCCCAGCGTGCCTGGCATCAGGAGCAGCGCCCCGAGCGGGTCGACCACTTCGGCCGGGATGCCCCGCTGCTCGAGCAGCTCATCGTCGAACCCGACCAGCACGACCCGCGCAGCCGACCCGTCGGCGAATCGCCCATACTGCTCGTGCTCGCAGAGCGCGGTGATCGGGTCCAGGTTCGGGGTCACGGTGAGTATGTCGTGGGCCGCCTCGTCTGCGCCGAGCCGGTGCGTGAACACACGCTCGGCTAGCACCGTCGGCAGCCACACCCACCGGTCGTCAACCAACTGCCTTGCCGGACACTCGGTTTCGTCGAGAACCTCCCCCAGTAAGGTGTCCGGGTCGACCACGCCGCTGTCCCGCAGTCGTCGCGCGATGTCATCCTCGTGCAATGGGCCGTGTTCGGCCAGAATTCTCGCGAGGGTCCGCATCGCGTCGAACGCTTCCGCCACGGCGACTACCCTATGCCGCGGCTAGCCGAGTCGCGAAGTCCGCCAACGGCCGACGAGTTGGATCGCGACTGGGAACGAATCCAGCGGTGCCGTCGAATCCGGGCATCCAGTCCTTTATGCGACATCGACCTGATGCGGTCGCGGACCGGTTGCGGCGTGGTCCGGTCGAGGGTGTCGAGCAGGGCACCGAGCCCGTCGGCAAGCAGGTCGGTGCGCTCTGCGGGTGAAACTGTCGGGAGTCGCTGACGTCCCGGGCGGTGTTACACCGATATGGACGGTGTTACACTGTGGAGATGCCGACCAACCACCAGCGCCACGCCATCACAGAGACCGACGACATCAGCAACGCGCTGGAGATCGCCCGCCGCGCGTGGCCCGACCTCGCCCACAAGCCGGGCGCACTGTTACGTCAACTCATCCTCGTGGGCCGGAACACCCTCGCGCACGATCACGCTGCAGCCGCTCACAAACGCCAGCAAGCGGTCGAAAAGACCAGTGGCGCACTGGCCGGCGTCTTCGGAACCGACTACCTCAAGGAGCTGCGTGAGGACTGGCCCGAGTGATCATCCTCGACGCCAGCGTTTTGATCGGGCATTTCGAGTTGGCCGACGCGCACCACACTGACGCGACCGCTCTGCTAAGCGCGCACGCGTTAGAGTCGTTCGCCGCCAGCGTTATCACCCTCGCCGAGGTCTACGTCGGTGCCGCCCGGGCCGGGCAAGCCGACCAGCTCCACCGGCTGCTGGCACAGTTGCAGATCGAGAGCCTAGACCTTCCGGCCGGCGCTGCCCGCCGCCTCGGTGAGCTGCGCGCTACTACCACGCTGAAGATGCCGGACTGCTGCGTGCTCTACAGCGCGGAGCAGCACAACGCCGCGATCGCCACCTTCGACGACAAACTCGCCGCTCGAGCAGCCCACCTCGGGTTGACTGTCGCGACCAGCCAGCCGTAGCCCGACGCCAACTGCTGCGGGCGGTCAGCGAAGGAATCCTCGTCAGACCCAACGAGATCCAACCCCCATACGACAGATGGTTCAAAGAAGACGTCGGTGAAGGGCACCGGGACCGCAGAGGGGCTTCGATGACCGGCAAGACTGGTCGCGCGTCGCAACGCGTCGAATCACGTGTCCGTGCCGAACAGTGGGAGGACCATTTTAGTGAACTCCTGAACTACGTCCGCCATCGCGGCGACGCGCGGGTTCCGCGCTCCTACACCACCACCGAGGGCGACCGGCTCGGCGCGTGGATCGTAGACCAACGCAACCGCTTCGCGCAGGGCATGCTCGATCCCGATCGCTCCGTGCGGCTCGAGGAGTTGCCGGGCTGGACCTGGGGTCCACGAGCCCAGCGTCCCAACGCGAAAACTCCCACACGCCGACTGACGTGAACAGCGGTCGCAACACAAGGTCGACGTCTGAAGGCTGGCATTTCCCACACTCGCTCACGTAGGGGACCACTAAACAACCCCCAGCGGGGGTAAAGCACCACTCGGCTACCCCCGCCGGGGGTCATTGCGGTGCTGACCGAGCCGAACAGCCCACCACGATGATCCGCCGTGGAAATCGCGCGACCGCTTTACTTCCTCGCCGTCGCCGTGAGGAAGTTCGGCCTGCCATTGCCGCCCAGGAGATCTGGCTCATCTCGACGTTGAAGGTACTCACCCCTGTCGGTCAGCCTATGTAGATTGGGAACTGCTTTACGAGATGCCGTCGACAAGCTCCGACTGGACGGCACGCCAACCCCACGCTCGTGGGTGGCTCGGATGACGAAGCGGCCGCGCACCAACCGGTGCGGGCAAGAGCGCCTCCCGCGGGGAGGCTCGGCATCTGGGAGTCTCCATGTCCGAAATTTGGTGGAACCTATCCGGCACCGACAAGCGTTGCGACCTGTACGGCCCGGGCCATTGGGTGCACTGGATCCAACACAAACTGTCGGTTCGGGAACCGGGATCGGTAATCCCGGTAACCGCGTCGGTGGACGACGACGGGGTAATGATCCTCGAGGGCTATGACCTCTTGCTGGAGCGCTGGAATCACCGCCCGGCGCTGATGCGTGCCGCGCTGCGGCGCTCGGGCGGCTTGGCGCAGTGGAAGCCGCGCTGGCGCCTCCTCGTAGTACCGACCGGCGATCTCGTCGATGGGGCAAGCAACACATTCAGCCTCGCGGCCCCAAATGAAAGGCACGAATGCCGTGTTATCCGCACTACCAACCCCGACCACCTTGTTCCCAGCGCGCCGGCACCGACGAATGTGCCGCCCCTGCGAGTCGCCGCGCAGTATGCGGCGGGGATGCCCAAGCCTCGGCGGCTTACCAATGGCGGCCCGCGTGTGGGTGAAGCTCGGCGAGCTGCTAGCCGCCAACGCGCTCGGCTGATCCAACCCGTCGGCAATGCCCGATCTCAACAACGACCAATAAAGCCCAAGCTGGTTGTTGATCGATTACCGACAGCCGGTCGATATTCGGCTGCAGTTGACCGATTTCGGTTACGCATGTCCACCGGGGCCGAGAACTGACCCCTCTCCTCGACGGGAGCGCCGGTAACCGGCGGCGCGGCCAACGCACCCTTCTCCAATCCAATATCCTTGCGCAGCAGTCACATCCATCGTGACCACGCATTTGCGCCGAACGGCCATTCACCGGGTTCCGAGCCGGCTGGTTTGCCGCTGGCGTTCAGCCCACTGTCAGACCCGAATGATCGTCAGGTTGGCGGCGCCATCGAGGGCGGCGAAGTCCTCGTCCTGGGTGATGACGGGCAACGCTCGCGAGGCCGCGATAGCCGCAATCCACAGATCGTTGATCCGCACCCGCCGGCCGGTCTCCGCGAGATAGATCCGCAGCCGCGCCCACATTCGGGCCGCTTCATCGTCGGCCGGCAGCACTTCCATATCGGCAACGGATTCCAATGTCGCGAGGCGTTGCGCCCGTATCTCGGACGTCGTCGCGGCAAGCACGCCGACGTGGAGTTCGGCGAGGGTGACGACAGTGGTGGCGACCTCCTCGGGGAGCAGCCTTTCGTCGAGCTGCCGGCCGCTTTCGGTTGCGATGAACACCGAGGTGTCGAGCACTCCGGCCGTCGCGCTCATCGGATCGGCCCGAGATCCTCGGTCGTGTCGCCCGCGAGCATCGCGAGGTCCTCGCGTAACCCGGGGTCGGCTTGAGCGCGGCGCAACCGCGACAGGAACTCTGTTTTGCTCAGCCAGCGCCGGCCCTGGGGGCGAACCGCGGTGAGAACCGCGACGGGTCGGCCGTTGACAGTGATGGTGACCTCCTCCCCTTCCCGCACGCGCCGAAGCACTCCCGCCGTATCGTTGCGCAGCTCGCGAGACGCCACCTCAGACATGCTACGAATGTAGCACAGGCGTAGCCGTCCGATATTTCCCGCGTAGGCCCCCACGGAACGCCTTGCGATCCAAGAAGATTGGCGACGGCACTACGGCGGGCTTCGCGCGCGATTCAGCGTCTGTTCGCCGAGGTCAGCCGGTGCAACCGACGCGATCCGCGTAATCAGTTCTTGTCGCGGTGGAGCTGCTGAGGAAAAACCTGATGGCGCTTATCTCTGCCGGAAATGGGTACGCTCCCACAGCTCGGCGAACACGCCAGGCATTTCGGGGGGCCGAGAGGAGAAGTTGATGAACATCGTGGCGGCGACCGAAATTCTCGCCCGTTCAACCACGCTGACCAGCGTAGGGTGGGTCGGCTACATCATCATCGGGGCGCTGGCAGGCTGGATCGCCGGCATGATCATGAAAACCAAAGAGGGCCTGATTTTGGACATCGTGATCGGTGTTGCCGGCGCGTTGATCGGCGGGTTCCTGCTGAGCTTCGTCGTCGATACCGCCAGCGGCGGTTGGTGGTTCACGCTCTTCACCGCGATCCTGGGCGCGGTCATCCTGCTCGGACTGCTGCGGCTAGTCCGCCGAGCGTAGCCGCCTATCGGAAATGCCTGTCCCACGGTCGATCTCGCTTCGGTTTGGCAGGACGCCCCACTAGCGGAAAATCTTTCGCATCGGCGGATGTACAGGTTGCCATCGAGGGTCCGTCGAACGCCATGGAGTCACCGCCGACGCTTACTGTGCCAGCTGGAATCCACTGTTCCCCAACATCATTCGATAGCACACAGCTGCGGTACGGGCGTAGATGGTGTTCACCTCGGCGGGCGCAGTCACCGGCGTCGCCCGCGACCGAAAACCCGGAGGTGCCTGATGGCTGAAGTCAAGAACCGCACGACCGAGCAGAACAGCGCCGCCGAGGGGCATCACGATCTGGTCGGCCAACCTCACTCTGATGAGGAGGGACCGATCGCCGAAGCGCAGATACTCGCGGAGAAGATGAGTTCCGACGAGCAACCCCTCGGGTCACTCGGTCGTCGATTCAATCGCCGATCCCCGTTCTACATCGGGTTGACTGCATCTGCCGGAGTGGCGGTGACCTACGAGGCGGTCCGGGTACTCGGTTCCCTGTCATCGGTGCTGGTGCTGATCGGTGTCGCGTTCTTCCTCGCGCTCGGGCTCGAACCCGCCGCCTCTTGGTTCGTGAAACGCAAACTACCGCGGTGGGCAGCCACGACACTCGTCTTCGCTCTTTTCCTTGCGATGATGGCGGCTTTCATCGCCGCTGCCATTCCCCCGCTGGTGCAGCAGGCGAACGAGCTCATCAACCAGGCGCCGCGTTACCTTCAGCAGGCCCAGGACCACTCCTCGGTCATCGGCCGCCTCAACGACCGCTTCCACCTGCAACAGCGGATCACCGAAACCATCAACGGCTCGGGCGGATCGGTGGTCAGCGATGTGGTCAGTGCGGGAAGCGCGATCTTCGACGCAGTAGCCAACTGCTTGATCGTCGTGGTCTTGACGGTGTACTTCCTTGTCGACATGCCCCGTATCCGCACCAACCTGTACCGGATGGTGCCGCACAGTCGCCGACCCCGCGCCATCCTCATCGGAGATGAAGTGTTCGCCAAGGTCGGCGCCTACGTGCTGGGCAACGTGTTGATCTCAGTGATCGCCGGGGCGGCCACCTTCATCTGGCTGATGGCGTTCAATGTCCCGTACCCGTTGTTGCTGGGCATTTTCGTTGCTCTGCTCGATCTGGTGCCGGTCGTCGGATCGACCATCGCTGGCGTCGTCGTGGCCGCCGTCGCATTGACGGTCTCGCTTCCGGTCTGCATCGCAACGATCGTGTTCTTTGTCGTCTTTCGCCTCTTCGAGGATTACCTACTGGTGCCGAGAATCATCGGTCGTGTGGTGAAGGTGCCCGCCCTGATCACCGTTGTCGCCGTGCTCATCGGCGGCGCACTGCTCGGGATTGTCGGAGCGCTAGTGGCAATTCCGATCGCCGCCGCGCTGCTGTTACTCACCGAGGAAGTTCTCTATCCCCGCCTTGACGAGGTCTGATAACACGAGCTCGCGAGGTCAAGCCGTGAGGCCAACGGCTTCGGCGGTAGCAGCCAACGCAGTGAGATGATCGTCGACTGACGCCAGCCCCGCACTCATCGTGTCGATGGACAGATGGGTCGCGCCGGCGCGCTTCCACGACTCGACCTCGTCGAGCAGCGTGTCCAGGCCCTCGGGGACCCAGTTGGCACGGCCCTCCATCCCGATCGCGGCAGGATCGCGTCCGGCTTCGATCGCCGCGGCGTCGACGATGGCCTTGGCCTCGTCGAGCTTCGGACCCGGCGCCACCATCGGAAACCATCCGTCGCCGAGACGACCGGCGCGCCGGCACGCCCGTGGCGCCGCGACGCCGAACCAGATCGGGATGGGCCGCTGAACCGGCAACGGGGACAAGCCCGCACCGGTCACGTGCTCGCTGGGCCCGTCGTGGCTGACCGTCTGTTCTGTCCACAAGCGGCGCATCAGGGCGACCTGCTCTTCGCTGCGCGCGCCGCGGTTCGAGAAGTCCTTTCCGAGCGCTTCGTATTCGACGGCGTTCCAGCCCAGCCCGACCCCGAGCCGGAAGCGGCCGTTGGTCAGCAAGTCCACCTCGGCCGCCTGTTTGGCCACCAGTACGGTCTGGCGCTGCGGAAGGATGATGACGCCGGTCACGAGCTCGATCGTGGTGATGGCGGCGATGTAGCCGAACATCACGAACGGTTCGTGGAACGTCGTGTGAACGTCGTAGTAGCCGTCCCACCCTTCGTGGACCGCCGGATCGGCACCGACCACATGGTCGTAGGCGAGCAGGTGGCCGAAACCGAGCTGCTCGACGCCCTGGGCGTAGGCGCGCACGGCACCTACGTCACCGCCGAGCTCGGTTTGGGGAAATACGACGCCGATCTGCATCAGGTGCTCCAACCTGTCGACCCGATACGCACATCCGGAACCTACCAAGGGTGCGAGCTAGCGCGACCGGCAGGCGCAACCATTTCTCACATGAGCGAGTGGTGACGGCGCAGCCGACGTGGACGGCCGGTACACGTCTGTCCGCATCCAGCCAGCGCCCTATCACTGCCCCACGAGCCTCGCCCGCCCCCGCGCGGCACATCGGTCAATTGGCGGACGGGCGTCGAACCCGCAACCAACGGATTACCCAAAAGCCACTTCGCGACCGAACCAGAAATTTACGATATATTCCTATACCACAACATGATTCGCCACCAATCGGCTCTACCGGGAACCCGAACATTTCCATCGATTCCCATCCATTGGCGGCGAATATTCGGTAACTCATCTCGCCGCAATGGCGACGCTGATGCCGTGGACGACGCGATCTCGGCCGACTGGGACGACGCTACGTAAACGTGCGGCCGGCGCTGCGGCTATAGGTTAGAACGTTCCTGAGTGCCGGAAGTGCCGTATTGCGCGGTGCCCATCAGGTGTCAATGCTGCTAGCAGATTGGTCGCCATCACTTTTAGCTCAGTCAAGACCCCAGACCTCCGACCGCGTGGATCGCTCGCCGTAACCGCGCATGGTGATCCAGCAGCCAGTCGACCATTGCGGGCCATTGTTCAACGTCTTCGACATTGTCGAACGGCGAGGTGACGTAGACCCGGGTGCCCTTCCTACCGGTCATCTCATCCCAGACGACCTCCTCGCCCAGCGCCCTTTCGAACTGGTCCTTCTTTCTGTACAACGCTTCGAAGCGAGCAAGGTTGACATTCGGACGGACATCGTTGAAGGCCAGCTGAATAGCGAGACCGCTGCTGGCGAAGGCGGTGGTGAAGATGGCCCCGCTTATTCCCGTGGCTAGGTCATACCAATAGTCGCGCGTCGATGTATTTCGCTTTGTCCAATCCGGGTGCTCGCTGACCACTCGGGCGCGGAATTGCTCCCAGAAGTCCCAGTAGAGCTTTGACTTCTCGCTCATCGTGCCTGAGGCAATGGCACCCTTGACGTGCTCTTCCCCGTCGTTCGGCTCTTCGATTTCCATGCCCAAGAATCTGGTGTCGGTCACGTGAATTGTCTTGTGCTGCGACCTCTCCGGCGGTGGCAATTCATAACCCAGCTGCGCGACGCCGGCGTCGCTCCCACGGCCCTCTAGCCTGGCAATCAACTTTTCCACCTGCGACGGCCCACCTGTTTTTCCGCGCACGTTACTAGCCTCACGTGCGTTACCGCTTCGGCTCACGTACCAGACACGACCCTCGTCGGACACGATCACCGCGGCGGTTTGCTCTCCTTTCCACTTGTTGTGGTCAACTGCCCAACGCCGCAGTGCGTCGAAATCCGGTGATTGGGCGAAGGCTGGGTGTAAGCCCAGATAGCCAGCTGACTCGTACAGCCGATATGACTGCCCGGGTCGGCCATCCCAACGGTGCATGTCCGCTGCGGGGTGTCCCTGCTGGAGATGGTCAGTACTCGCGCCGCGGTCCATTGCGACCGGCGGTGCGATGCCGAGTTGATCCTCATCGGCGGTCTCCTGGGCGATCACATTATTGCCCTTGTCTGCGGACTTGTCCTCCACCCTGCTTTGCGAGTGGGCCTCCGGCCCAGGCCACAGCTGGTTGACCAACTCGGCGAGGCGTGCCCCGCGTTCATCGACCGCATGTTCGTCGAAGCGCTCTGGGTAATCGTGCACAACGGACGTGTTCAGCTTGAGCAAGCTGTGCTGAAGGAGGCTGCGGCGCTTGTCTTTCGACTCCTGGGATGCGTGCCACGGCAAATTGGAGAGGCTCGAGTTGAGAGGTCCCGTGGTCAGGGTCAGGTTGCCGAACTTATGGAGGTGGTTATTTCGCCATGCGGTTGGGTCGTCCTGGTTTTCGTCGAGCGGCCAGTGCGATTCCCACGCCTGGGGAATGAGGTGCTCAAGTGTGAGCTTGCTCGGGGCTGCGAGCCCTTGCTCGACCTTGTTGTCCGCGGCCCGCAGGTGCTCTTCGAGTCGCCAGAGCACCATTACCAGTCGGTCTTGGCGGCGCTGCCCATACATATCCTTGTTGTGCAAGGCCGCGTGCAGGTCGTCATCGCGCGGCCAACGGTTCGCTGAGGCGGTTTCGGACGCTAGCCGGTTCTGGAGGAGGGTGTCAGCGTGGGCTAGGTCCTTCTTGATCTCGCCGACCAGAGCGGCCGCCAGCCGGTTGTAATTTTTGGTTGTCCAGCCGCAGAGCATCCTCCGTACGAGGAAGCTCTCAAGGACCGCAAAGGCCTGTGCGCGCCGCTCGGCAGAGATCTGATTTGAGCGCAGTAGCAGCAGCGCTATTGGCATCAAGGTCGTGGTGTCGAGCTGTTCGAGCAGCTCAACGAACCGCCGGTCGGGACTCCCGACCTCGGCTGACTGGAAGTGTCGAAGGGCGACCGCGTCACGGGCGAGGGTGGGTATGAGTTCGACCATCGGCGGACACGTCGCAGGCAGGAGAATCCGCTTACGGAAGATATCGAAAAGTTCGGTGGAGGGCACAGGCTCAGCAAGCTCGGCCACAAGCCAGTACTGGAGGAACATATCTCCGTTCTTCGTGAATAGCCGCCCAGCGCGGCGGTCTTCGCGCCAGTAGTCGCGGTCGAGCTCCGGCGCCCAATGGGCGTTGTAAAGGTGGTCGGTGTCAACCTGCTCGCGAGCTGCCTCCAGAAAAACTGCGTTCTTAAGCAGATCCAACGCGATAAGGGGTGTGCCACGACCGTTGAGCGTCTCGAAGATGACCTGCGGGCTGTCACCATCCTCGAGCCGGATTGAGACCAGTTTCAAGAGATCGCTGAGGGTCACGCGAAGCGCTGAAAATTGTTTCTCCGGAGATGATTCAGATCCGTCATCTTCGTCGTCCGTCACCCACGACCGAATCTGGCGGCAGAAGTATGCGTACGCTTGCTGAATTTCATTATTCGGGTCATCCGACGATCCATCCTGCTCCATGACGGTCACGAATGCCGCCCGGTTCGCGTTAGTGGGCCAAACCTTGAAACGCTCTTCACCCTTAGCCAAGAGCGGATCGTTCGCGGTTAGCCGGCGCAGCAACTTTCCTTCGTCAGCACAGCCCCGCGCCTCTGCGGTACGGGCCGCCGCAGCCAGGAGCAACTGCAGAGTTGTCAGGCGCTGCTGCCCGTCGATTACGAGGTAACGCTGCGGGGCGCCAGGAGGATTCTCTTCCTGCTGGATGACGATCGCACCCAGAAAATGCACAGGTGACTGCGCACTGGCGCCCTCGAGCACGACGTGATTTGCCACTGTCGCGATGTCTTCCCACAATGGGGCCCACTGTCGTTCTTCGGTCCATACGTACGGCCGCTGATACAGCGGGACGACATACCGGACGTCCAGCTGGAACAACTGGGTCAAGGTCCTCGTCTCGGCCTGCATTAGCGGAAGAATACGCAGGGGCGAATCCGATCTCTACTAGTCCCACGACGCGCTGGGCGCCTCACCCAGCGTCTGCGGGGTCGCATATCCTGGCGTCGATGGCACTCTATTTTCACCGTGCCGAGCGGACGGACCTCCTCGCTGACGGTCTCGGCGAGCTGTTGTCCGATCCGCTGCCCGATCCGTTCGCCGAGGAGCTCGTCATCGTCCCGGCGAAGGGCGTGGAGCGGTGGCTGAGCCAGCGGCTCTCGCACATCCTCGGCCGCGGCAATGGCGCCGACGGCGTCTGCGCAGGGGTATCGTTCCGGAACCCACACTCGCTGATCGCCGAGATCACCGGCACAGTTGACGATGACCCGTGGTCACCCGATGCGATGGTCTGGCCGCTGCTCGAGGTCATCGATGGCAGCCTCGACGAGCCGTGGTGTCGCACGCTCGCAACCCACCTCGGCCACTTCGAGCAGGGCGCCGAAGAGAAGGAGCTGCGGCAGGGCCGGCGCTACGCGGTCGCGCGTCGGCTGGCGGGTCTGTTCGTGTCATACGCCCGACAGCGTCCACAGTTGCTTGTTGATTGGGAAGCCGATAGCAGCGGTGATATTGCTTCCGATCTCCTTTGGCAGCCACCTCTCTGGCGAGCACTTCTGAACCGCGTCGACGCCGACCCACCACACGTCCGCCACGCCAAAACCATTGCCACACTCCAAGAATCCCCAACCGGTTTGCCTGAGCGCATCTCACTCTTCGGGCACACCCGCCTCGCGGACACCGACATCGAACTGCTGGGCGCGCTCGCCACTCACCACGACCTGCACCTCTGGCTGCCACATCCCAGCGACGACCTCTGGCATTCACTCGCCAACCTCCACAGGCCGATCGCCCGTCGCAACGACACCAGCCATCGCAACGTCGGCCACCCGCTGCTCGCGACCCTCGGTCGTGACCTTCGGGAGCTGCAGCGCGCACTACCGAAAGCCACACACGACGAATACGTTGGCGGTGCAACCAAACCCAACACGCTGCTCGGCTGGCTCCAATCCGACATCGCCGCCAACGCGATAAGACGCGACGGCCGCGTGCACACTCCCAACGACCGCTCCGTCCAAGTGCACCGCTGCCACGGGCCGGCACGACAAATTGACGTGCTCCGCGAGGTGCTCCTGGGACTCCTTGCTGACGACAAGACGCTCGAACCGCGGGACATCCTCGTCATGTGCCCTGACATCGAGACTTACGCGCCGCTGATCGTCGCCGGCTTCGGGCTCGGCGACATGATCAAGGGAGTCCACCCAGCGCACCGGCTGCGCGTGCGGCTAGCCGACCGATCGCTGGTCCAGACCAACCCGTTGCTCGGTGTCGTGTCCCAACTGCTCGCGCTCGCCGGTGGGCGGGCGACCTCCACCGAAGTCCTCAACCTCGCGCAAGCCGCACCGGTACGGGCTCGCTTCGGGTTCACCGACGACGATCTCGAGGACATCACCCGCTGGGTGCGACAAGCGAACATCCGCTGGGGCTTCGACCGCGAGCATCGTCGACCGTACGGCGTTGATTTCTTCCAAAACACTTGGCGTTTCGGCATCGACCGCGTTCTCACTGGAGTCGCCATGTCCGACGACTCGCACGCCTGGATCGACACCGCCCTGCCGCTCGACGACGTCAGCAGCGACCGCGTCGAACTCGCCGGCCAGCTCGCCGAATACGTCGACCGCCTGCATCACGTCGTCGAATCACTCACCGCCGCAATGCTATTACGTGATTGGTTGACCGCTCTCACCGACGGCATCACCCTGCTCGCCCGCGTCGACGACGATGATCTCTGGCAGATCAGCCAACTGGAACGCGAATTCGGCGGCATACTGAAGAAGGCCGGTCCGCGAGCCGACACGTTGATGCGACTGCCCGACATCCGTGCGCTGCTGGAACGCCACCTCGCGGGACGGCCGACCCGTGCCAACTTCTGCACCGGCACCCTGACCGTCTGCACCATGGTGCCGATGCGGTCGGTACCGCACCGCGTGGTGTGCCTCGTCGGCCTCGACGACGGCATCTTCCCGCGGCTGAGTGTCGTCGATGGCGACGACGTTCTGGCCCGCGACCCGATGACCGGCGAACGCGACATCCGTTCCGAGGACCGGCAATTGCTGCTCGACGCGATCGGCGCCGCGACCGAAAAGCTCGTCATCACCTACACCGGCGCCAACGAATACTCGGGCCAGGAACGGCCGCCTGCGGTGCCACTGGCCGAGCTGCTCGACACCCTCGACATCACCACGCCTGAGAAGGTGCGCGACCAAATCGTCGTCAAACATCCCTTGCAACCCTTCGACACTCGCAATGTCGTGCCCGGCCAGCTGATCCCCGGTGAGCCCTTCACATTCGACACCACCGTCCTGCGCGCCGCCCGCGCCCGCTCCGGTGACCGCGCTGAGCGGCCCCCGTTCATCTCCGGGCCGCTGCCCACTCCCCCACCCGACGACGTGATGCTCGCCGACCTCATCGGCTTCTTCAGAGATCCGGTGAAGGGATTCTTCCGCGCGCTCGACTACACGCTGCCGTGGGAGATCGACGGAGTCGAGGACGCCATGCCCGTCGACATCGACGCGCTCGAAGAGTGGACGGTCGGCGACCGGATGCTGCACGACATGGCGCACGGCATGGAACTCGACCGGGCTCGCGAAGCCGAATGGCGCCGCGGCACATTGCCGCCCGGCCGGTTGGGGTGGCGCAAGGCCACCGAGATCCGCGATCAGGCCGGGCTTTTGGCGGAGGCCGCTCAACCCTATCGGAAAGGAGTTCCCGACGCTGTCGACGTCGACATCGACCTCGGTGGACGGAGGATGACCGGCACAGTTTCTCCGGTGTTCGGCGACCGGCTTGTCTCGGTCACGTACTCGAAGCTCGACGGGCGTCATCTTCTTCAGTCATGGATTCCGTTGCTGGCGTTGCTCGCTCACGCTCCGCATCGCGATTGGTCGGCGACCTGCATTGGCCGAGCCTGGCGGGGAACCACTCCACGGCAGGAAGAGCTGGGTCGCTCAGTGGATGCCGCGGTCGATTTGCTGTCGGATCTGGTCGCGATGTATGACGCGGGTCGGCGTGAGCCCTTGCCACTTCCGGTCAAGACCTCGTTCGCGTGGGCGGAAGCCCGACACAGCCGTAGCGATCCCGAACAGGCGGCGATGTACCGCTGGAGGAGCGACCGTTACCCCGGCGAGGATCAAGAGCCGGCGCACGAGCGGGCATGGGGTAAGGGCGCCTGGTTGTCCGACCTCGTCGACAAGGGCCTGGATGACTATGCGTGCCGATTATGGCTGCCGATGCTACGAGCGCTGGGCGCGTGATGGACCGCTTCGATCTGTTGGGTCCGCTGCCCGCCGAACGGTCGACGACCGTGCTGGAGGCAAGCGCCGGGACCGGGAAGACGTTCGCACTCGCCGGTCTGGTCACGCGGTATCTCGCCGACGGTGTGGCGACGCTGGATCAGATGCTGTTGATCACATTCGGACGTGCAGCCACCCAGGAACTACGCGATCGCGTGCGACGCCAAATCGTGGATGCGGTAGCGGCTTTCGACGATTCGTCGCTGGTAGGAGACAACCAAGTAATCAAGTACCTGGTGACCGGTAGGGCCGCGGAGCTTCTCGACCGTCATCAACGACTGCGCGACGCGCTCGCGGCCTTTGATGCCGCGACCATCGCCACCACCCACCAGTTCTGTCAGATGGTCCTTAGATCCCTCGGGGTGGCCGGTGACACCGACGCCGGCGTGACGTTAGTGGAAAGCCTCGACGAACTGGTCGCCGAGATTGTCGACGATCTCTACCTACGCCGCTTCGGCCAGGAGCGCGACGACCCCTTGTTGACCCACGCCGATGCACTGCGGCTAGCTCGCGAAGTCGTCAAGCACCCCGCGACGGAGCTGCGACCGAACGACCCTAAGCCCAATTCCCACGCCGCCGTGCGCATCGCATTCGCGAAAGAGGTGCTGGCAGAGCTGGAAATTCGGAAGCGACGCCGCGGCATCCTCGGCTACGACGACCTGCTAAGCCGGCTGGCCGTCGCGTTGGATGCCGACGACTCCCCGGCGCAAGTGCGGATGCATCAGCGGTGGCCGATCGTGATGGTCGACGAATTTCAGGACACCGATCCGGTGCAGTGGAAGGTGATCGACCGGGCGTTCAGCGGCCGCTCCACGCTGATCCTGATCGGCGATCCGAAGCAGGCCATCTACGCGTTCCGCGGCGGGGACATCGTCACATACCTGAAGGCGGCCGAAACAGCTGGTGTGCGAAAGACACTCGGCAAGAACTGGCGCAGCGACGGCGCATTGGTGAATCGGCTGCAGGCGGTGCTCGGCGGCGCCGAACTCGGCGACCCGCGGATCATCGTTCACGAGGTTGAGGCCCATCATGCGGGTTCGCGCCTGGCCGGCACCCCGTGTGACGACCCGTTCCGGTTGCGGGTGGTGCGACGAGAAACGTTAGGCCGCAGCGGGACTCGCGTGCTTACTATCGCTGATCTGCGTATCCACATCCCCCGCGACCTGGCCGCCGACATCGGTGAACTACTGACCAGTGGCGCCACTTTCGACGGTAGACCGCTGGAGGCACGAGACGTCGTGGTGATCGTCGAAAGCCACAAAGACGCCCGAGCCTGCTACCGCTCGCTATGCGATGTGGGCATCCCGGCGGTGTACACCGGCGGCTCCGACATCTTCAACTCCGAAGCTGCCGAGGATTGGCTATGCCTGCTGGAAGCATTTGACCAGCCGCACCGCTCCGGCATGGTGCGGGCCGCAGCGGCGACGATGTTCTTCGGCAAGTCCGCCGAGGCGCTCGTCGAAGGTGGCGACAACCTCACCGATGACATCGCGGAAACGTTGCGGGAGTGGGCGGGTCACGCGCGTGAGCGTGGTGTCGCGGCGATCTTTGAGGCGGCGCAGCTGAACGGCATGGCCGACCGGGTGCTGTCATGGCAGAGCGGCGAGCGGCTGATGACAGATCTCGCGCACATGACGCAGCTGCTGCAGCACGCCGCGCATCGCGAACATTTCAGTCTGCCAGCGCTGCGTGACTGGCTGCGCGCACAGCGCGAAGAGCAAAGCGGTGCAATGGAACGCGCGCGCCGCTTGGACAACGATGCTGCGGCGGTGCAGATCATGACTGTGTGGGTTGCCAAGGGATCGCAATTCCCGGTGGTCTATCTGCCGTTCGCGTTCAATCGCAACGTCCAGAGCCGCGAACTGGTGCTGTTCCACGAGGGCGACACTCGGTGCCTGCACGTCGGCGGCAGCGACAGTCCCGACTACAACGCCGTCTCACGCCTGGGACGCACCGAGGACGCCAGCGACGACAGTCGGCTGACCTACGTGGCCATGACGCGGGCGCAGGCGCAGGTGGTGGCCTGGTGGGCACCGTCGTACGACGAGCCGAACGGCGGTTTATCGCGCTTGCTACGGGGGCGTCGGCCGGGTGAGTCGTCGGTACCGGATCGCTGTTCGCCGGACAAGGTTTCCGATGACGACGCGATGGCACGATTCAAGGAGTGGGAGACCGCCGGCGGACCGGTGATCGAGGAGTCGGTGGTGCGGCCGGTGCCAGCGCTACCGCGGGACGCGACGCCGCCCGACCTCGACGCGCGCCACTTCCATCGGATGATCGACACGTCGTGGCGCCGAACGTCGTACTCGGGCCTGATTCGCTCGGCCGAGGCAACGCCGGTCAGCAGCGAGCCCGAGGTTATCGAGCTGGACGACGAGGTCACCGAGATTCCGCTGGTGACTTCGGCGGTCGGTGCCGATGTGCCGTCGCCAATGGCGGACCTGCCGACGGGGGCGAAGTTCGGCACGCTGGTGCACGCGGTGTTGGAGACCGCCGACCCGTTCGCCGCCGACCTCGCCGGAGAGCTGGAGGCACAGATCGAGGAGCATTCGCTGTGGTGGCCGGTTGACGTGCCGACTGCCGACCTGGCGGCCGCGATGGTGCCGATGCACGACACTCCCCTAGGCCCGCTGGCGGACGGCCTGACGCTCCGGCAGATCGGGTTGAAGGACCGGATGCGGGAAATGGACTTCGAATTCCATTTGGCAGGCGGCGATTTGCGTGTGGCGGCACCCGAGATCCGGCTGACGCATGTCGGAGAATTGTTGCGGGTGCATCTGCCGAAGGATGATCCGTTGGCGCCGTATGCCGACCGGTTGACCGGAGCGGCGCTGGGCCGTCAGCCGTTGAAGGGATATCTGTCGGGTTCTGTAGATGCGGTGCTGCGGATCGGCGGCCGGTACTTGGTGGTCGACTACAAGACGAACTGGCTGGGTGATCCGGCGCAACCGTTGACGGCCGCGGACTATGCGCCGCCGCGGTTGGTCGAGGCGATGCTGCATTCCGACTATCCGCTGCAGGCGCTGCTGTACAGCGTTGTGCTGCATAGGTTTCTGCGGTGGCGCCTGCCTGGGTATGCGCCGGAGCACCATCTCGGTGGGGTGCTGTACCTCTTCTTACGCGGGATGTGCGGACCGCAGACGCCGGTAGTCGACGGTCATCCGGCGGGGGTGTTCAGTTGGCAGCTGCCGGCGTCACTGATCACGGCCCTGTCAGATCTGGTCGATGCGGGCAAGGCGGCGGCATGACAACTCTGAAGTGGCGGCAGGCGCTTGGGGCCACGGGGCTGCTGCGGGTGTTCACGGATGCGGGGGTTCTCGAGTCGTCGGACGTGCATGTGGCGCAGCGCCTTACATCGCTTGCTTCCGAACCGGTCGAGACCGTGGCGCTTGCGGTGGCATTGGTGGTGCGCGCGCTGAGGAACGGGTCGGTGTGTGTCGACTTGCGGTCCCTCGAACAACAGGTCGGTGTCGAGGGACTGCCGTGGCCGGATGTCGATGAGTGGCTGGCGGCTACGAGAGCGAGTCCACTCACCGGGACGCCGCCAGCTCTTCGCGTCGATGGCGATCTGCTCTATCTCGATCGGTACTGGCGTGAAGAACAGCAGGTGTGCGACGACGTGGCAAGGATGATCTCGGCTCGGCCAAGGCAGGCGTCGCCTGACATTGACCGGCTGTTTCCAGCCGGGTTCGAAGAGCAGCGGGCGGCGGCGGAAGTGGCCTTGTCGCAGGGGTTGACGGTGCTGACGGGCGGGCCAGGGACGGGCAAGACCACGACGGTGGCGAGACTGTTGGCCTTGCTCGCAGCGGGCACGCGATTGCGGATCGCGTTGGCGGCACCAACGGGGAAGGCCGCGGCGCGGCTGCAAGACGCGGTGCAGCTGGAAGTCAAGAAGCTGGAGCCTACTGATCGGGAGGCGCTGTCGGGATTGCAGGCAACGACGCTGCACCGGCTGTTAGGCAGCCGGCCGGACACGTCAGCAAGGTTCCGACACAATCGAGGCAATCGGCTACCGCATGACGTGATCGTGGTCGACGAGACGTCGATGGTGTCGCTGACGATGATGGCCCGACTACTGGAAGCGGTGCGCCCCGATGCACGGCTGATCCTGGTGGGTGATCCGGACCAGTTGGCATCGGTGGAAGCGGGCGCGGTGCTCGCGGATCTCGTCGACGGGTTGAGCGGTCCGAAGATCGCGGCGCTAACGACGTCGCATCGATTCGGAGAGTCGATCGGCAAATTGGCATCGGCGATCCGCATGGGCGATGCGGACCAAGTCATCGAAGTGCTGCGAGCGGGCGGAGACCACATCGAATGGATTGAGACGGACGAGCCGAGCGGGGCTCTTCGCAAAGTGCTTTTGCCACAGGCGCTTCGGCTGCGAGAAGCGGCGATTCTGGACAATCCCGAGGAGGCGTTGAGGACGCTGGATGAGCATCGGCTGCTGTGCGCGCATCGGCGGGGCCCTTTCGGGGTGCGATATTGGAACTGGCAAGTGGAGCGTTGGTTGGCAGAGAGCACAGGTGAGCCGATCTGGTCGTCGTGGTACGCGGGGCGGCCGGTGCTGGTGACGGCGAATGACTACGGGTTAGGACTGTACAACGGCGACACTGGCGTCACACTGGTGCGCGACGGTGTGTTGCGCGCGGCGATCGCCGGGACGCATCAGCTCCAGTTCGCGACGAGTCGGCTATCGGACGTGGACACAATGCACGCTATGACGATCCACAAGAGCCAAGGCAGCCAGGCTGAAGAGGTCACCGTGCTGCTTCCACCGGATGATTCGCGACTGCTTTCGCGAGAGCTCTTGTACACCGGGGTGACCCGAGCCAAGTCACACATCCGGCTGATCGGCCCCGAGATGTCCGTGCGCGCCGCGATCGCGCGCCGAGTGCTACGGGCGAGTGGGTTGGTACAGCGGCTTCGGGCCGGCGCCTAGCTCGATACTTGTCGCGGGAAGTGCACAGACGTATATAACCCGGGATTGCCCATCTCTCTGCCACCGTCGGCGTGTGCGTGGGTTGACGACCCGCGAGCGAGCCCGCACCGAGAACCTAATACTTCCGAGAATCTGTGGCCTCAAGTAGTGAGTGATTCCCTGGTTCTGGCGAGCAGAAATGGGAAAGCAATCTTTTGAAAACACAGGGATCACGTGCGGGCGGTCCTGATCGACTCGGGAGCAATGGTCGAGTATCTGATCAACAATTCGCGGTCACGATGTTGACCGCCCGTCGACAGCTGCCCTATCTCGGCGAGCAAACAGTGATCTTCCCGTCGACTGCGGGCACACTGCGCGATCCGAACAACTTTGGCAAGGAGTGGCGCACCGTTCGGGAGGAGCTGGGTGTCCCGGTAATCACCACCCACAGCTTCCGCAAGACTGTCGCGACGCTGATCGATGACGATGGCTTGTCGGCCCGCATCGGGGCCGACCACCTGGGCCATAGCCATGTCTGATGACCCAGGACCGATACACGACTCGAGTTCGGATCCATACCCAGGTAGCCGATCTTCTCGACGAACCGTCGCTAAAAGCGGTGAATAAGCGGTGACTCGACCAGGATGATCTTGAAAAGCGCCCTCTGAAGTGGGGCGGGCGGGCCTCGAACCCGCAACCAACGGATTAGCAGACCGTGGGTCCCAATGGTTCCCAGTACTCCGTAATTCGCTTGGGCGGCAAGGGCTTTAACCTTCTAGCACTCTCGTCGGAGCTTGGCGATTCCGGCTGGTTCTCGGTCATTGTCGGTGAATAAACGATGACCTTCGAGTTGCGTTGGAGCCGTTGGGGGCGTTTCGGCGCCATACGTTGTACGCTCGCGGCATCACTGGCCCGGATGGCGTCGATATCCCTGTGACCCCAACGGCCTTCGTTGTCGCACTCGAAAGAACAGGCTGTCCGGCGCGCTCAGGCTGCGGGAAAACCAGGTGACCGGGCTCCGACCAATGCCCGAGAATTGATGACGTGAGCGATCAGGAACCCTTCGATCTGTTCGAGCACGGCTTCCGGGGCCGACCGAAACGCTGATAACAGCGATGTGTAGCAGCTATGAGCAGTAGCCTCACTAGCGCTACGAGAGGAACCGTGGATGGCGCAGCCGGTGGCGGGGTGGCATCCGGACCCGTCGGGGGGTGTGGGGAAACGATATTGGGACGGCACCACATGGACCGAGTCGGTCGATGCCCTGCCGAAGAAGGCCTATACCCCATGGATCAGCCGTGTCGTTGCCGCGATCGCCGACCTATTTGTGTTCGGGCTGATTGCCCGCGGCCCCAACGCGTTCCTCAATATGCTCTCCAACAAGTCGTGCACAACCGACCCGGTCACCGGCTCGCAGACGTGCACCGCGGCGGGCACCGTCCTCTTTTGGATCGTTCTTCTGGCGGCGTGGGCGTTCCCGATCTGGAACCTGTTCTACCGCCAAGGCAGGACCGGCTCGAGCATCGGCAAGTCGGTGTTGAAGTTCAAGGTGGTGAGCGAACGAACCGGCCAGCCCATCGGTTTCGGATTGTCGGTCGTGCGCTGGCTCGCGCATGTCCTGGACCTGATCTACTGCATCGGCTTCCTGCTGCCGTTGTTTACCGCCAAACGGCAGACGATCGCCGACATGGTTATGAAAACGGTCTGCCTGCCTATCGAAGCGACGCTGGCCCCGCCCCAGCAGCCACCGGAGCGGCGCAGCCGCACACCGTGGATCATCGCCGGCGCGGCCCCGGTCGTCGTCGCACTCGTCGCCGCCGGTGTCGGGATTTCCGCCATCGTCGGACAGCACAGATCCCCCACAGCCCCAACATCCCCGACGGCCCCGACAACCCCGACGGCCCCGGCATTCCAGGTCGTGCTGCCCTTCACCGGCCTCAACAGCCCGGACGGTGTCGCGGTGGACACCGCCGGGGCCCTCTACGTCACCGACTCGCACAACGACCGGGTGCTGAAGCTGGCGGCCGGGGTGAACCCCCCGACCGTGCTGCCCTTCACCGGGCTCAGCTATCCCACGGGTGTGGCGGTGGACACCGCCGGCACTGTCTACGTCGCCGACCAAGGCAACCATCGCGTGGTGAAGTTGGCGGCCGGGGTGAACCCCCCGACCGTGCTGCCCTTCACCGGGCTCAGCTATCCCACGGGTGTGGCGGTGGACACCGCCGGCAGCGTCTACGTCGCCGACCGCAACAACCGAGTGCTGAAGCTGGCGGCCGGGTCGAGCACCCAGACCGGGCTGCCGTTCACCGGCCTCGACTTTCCGGAGGGTGTGGCGGTGGACACCGCCGGGGCGGTGTACATCGCCGACAACCACAACAGTCGGGTGGTGAAGCTGGCGGCCGGGGCCAGCACTCCGACCGTGCTGCCGTTCACCGGCCTCAGCTCCCCCCATGGTGTGGCGGTGGACATCGCGGGCAATGTGTACGTCACCGGCGGCGCGGACTTGGGGGTGGTGAAGCTGGCGGCCAGCTCGTCTAGCCAGACACGGATGCCATCTGCCGGCCTCACAGACCCCCAGGGCGTGGCGGTGAATGCGGCGGGCATCGTGTACGTCGTCGACTCGTACGACAACCGGGTAGTGAAACTGCTGCCGGGGTAACGGCGTTCGGTTCAACCGCCGCCCGTGGCGCGATTGACGCTCGGCGTTGCGCTGTGCACCGCCACACAGAGTCGGAGCGTGACCGCGCGGCTTATGCACACTTCCGAGATCGCTACCGCGACATGGCGAGAACGTTTGGCTCGACGGGCATATCGCATGGGCTGAGGCGCTGCCATGACGGCCGTCGCGCAAGATCGTTCCGGAGAGTCGGCGCTGGCCGAAATTCGACAGTTATACCTGAACCCTCATCGGCCCTACGTTCCAAATGTCATCGCAGTACTCGGCAATGGCCCGGTCCGAGGAGAACTTGCCGCTACGCGCAGCGTTGAGGATCGACATGCGCGACCACGCTTCGGCGTCCTGCCAGGCCGCACTGACCCGGGCCTGGCAGTCCACGTAGGACCGGTAGTCAGCCAACACCAGGAACGGGTCGTGGTAACGCAGCGAGTCGACTACCGGGCGCAAAGTTTCGGTGTCGCCGTTGGTGAACTGTCCTTGGGCAATGAGTTCCAGCACGTCGGCCAGTTCGGGGTCGCGCTCGACGTAGGTTCCGGGCCGGTAGCCGCCGGTCTTCACCTCTTCCACCTCGTGCTCATGCAGTCCGAACAAGAAGAAGTTCTCCGCGCCCGCCTCCTCGAGCATCTCAACGTTGGCGCCGTCGAGCGTGCCAATCGTCAGCGCGCCGTTGATCATGAACTTCATGTTCCCAGTTCCCGAGGCTTCCTTGCCTGCTGTGGAGATCTGCTCGGACAGGTTCGCGGCCGGGTAGATCAGATGCGCGTTCTGAACGTTGAAGTTGGGTACAAAGACCACCCTCAGGGACCGGTTCACTTCCGGGTCAGCGTTGACGGTCTGGCCGACTGCATTGATCAATTTGATGATCCGCTTGGCCATGAAGTATCCGGGTGCGGCTTTGCCGCCGAAAATGAACGCCCGCGGCGGGATTACCAGGCCGGGATTCCGTTTGAGCCGGTTATAGAGGGTAATGATGTGTAGCACGTTGAGGTGCTGGCGCTTGTACTCGTGGATCCGCTTGACCTGGACGTCGAACAGCCAGGTCGGATCCAGCTCGACACCCGTCACCGCGTGTAGATATTCCGCGAGCCGTGCCTTGTTGGCGCGCTTGACTTCTCGCCATTGCTCGCGGAACGCGGGATCGTCGACGTAGACCTCCAGCCCACGCAGCCGGTCCAGATCCACCAGCCAGCCATCGCCGATAGTCTCGTTGAGCAGCTTGCGCAGCCCCGGGTTGGCTAGCGCCAGGAACCGCCGTGGTGTCACGCCATTGGTGACGTTGCCGAATCGCTGCGGCCACATCTCGTAGAAGTCCTTGAGCACACTGGCTTTCAGCAGCTCCGAATGCAGTGCCGCGACACCGTTGACCGCGTGACTGCCGACGGTGGCCAGGTGCGCCATCCGCACGCACTTGCCGCCATCCTCACCGATCAGTGACATTCGCCGCACGCGATCCTCGTCGTCGGGGAAGCGCGCCCGCACCTCGTCGAGGAAGGCCTCGTTGATTTGCAGAATGATCTGCAGGTGTCGCGGCAGCGCCTCACCGAAGATCGACAGCGGCCAGGTTTCAAGCGCCTCGGGCAGCAGGGTGTGGTTGGTGTAGCCGAAGGTGGCCACCGTGATTTCCCACGCCTGGTCCCACTCGACGCTGTACTCGTCGATCAGCAGTCGCATCAGTTCGGCGACGGCGATCGACGGGTGGGTGTCGTTGAGCTGGATCGCCCACTTCTGCGGCAACGCACCGAGCGGCTGTCCAGCCCGCTCCTGGTGGATGCGCAGGATGTCCTGCAGCGAGCAACTGACGAAGAAGTACTGCTGCAGCAACCGCAGGCGTTTGCCGGCTTCGGGCTCGTCGTTGGGGTAAAGCACCTTGGAGACGCTCTCCGAGACCACCTCTTCGTCGACCGCCCGGTAGAAATCACCGGTGTTGAAGACTTCCAGCGCAAACGATTCGACCGCCCGTGCGCTCCATAGAGTCAGGGTGTTGCAGGTGTTGACGCCGTAGCCCTGGATCGGGGTGTCGTAGGAGACGCCCTTGAGTACCCGCTGGGGAACCCAGCGCACTCGGGGGCGGCCCGCGCCGTCCTGATATTGCTCGGTATGGCCACCCCAATTGACGATGTAGCTGGCGTCGGGCTTGTCGATTTCCCAAGGGTTCCCGTAAACCAGCCAGTTGTCCGTCTTTTCGACCTGCCAACCGTCGTGGATCTCCTGCTCGAAGATGCCGAACTCGTAGCGGATGCCGTAGCCGATAGACGGGCGCTCGAGCGTGGCCAGCGAGTCGAGATAGCAGGCGGCAAGTCGACCGAGGCCGCCATTGCCCAGGCCAGGCTCTTTTTCGCAGGACATGATGGTGTTGAGGTCCTGACCCAGCTCCGCCAGCGCTTGCCGCGCCGCGTCCTCGATGCCCAAGTTGAGCAGGTTGTTGCCCAGTTGCGGCCCCATTAGGAACTCCGCCGACAGGTAGCACGTCACCTTGTCGGGCCGTTGGAGCCAGTTCTGAGTAGTGGCCATCCAGCGCTGCTGCATGCGATCGCGCACAGCAAGCGACAGCGCGCGGTAGTAGTGCTCAGGCGTGAGCACTGCCGGCGGCCTGGCGATCGAGTACACCAGATGGTCACTGACGGCCTGGCGCAGCGCAGCAGCCGACGTTCCGGTGCGCACGCCGGTCGGGTTGCTGGCGCCGGCCGCAGCGCCGTCGGTCCTCTGCACGAGATCGGTCATTCGATTCGTCACGCTCCCGGTGGTAGAGCTGAAAGTTTGACACCGCCGTGTTTCCGCAGAGGTAGAACTTTGGTTCATTCCCGTGAACTAGCCGGCATCTCAGTGCGGTATGTGCACCGACGTCGGTGTCTCGCCAGGCGGACCGATGGACAACTGCGCGACCGGATACTTGGAGGCGGTGGCGGCGGTGAATCCGCTATCGCCGATTGGTCGGCATCATTGACTGATCCCCATGATCTCGAGCAGTTCCCGGTAATCGGTGACGCGGTAGTCAGGTGCGCAGTCCTCGTATTCTTTCGTGCCCTGGTCGGAGTCGAACATGATGGTGCGCATGCCGACTTGACGCGCGCCGTAGATGTCGCGGAACATGTCGTTTCCGACATAGACGGCCTGGGCCGCCGACACTCCCATCCGCTGCAGCGCGTACTCGAAAAGCCTCGGGTCCGGCTTACGGAAACCGTGATCACCGGAGACGATGATCGGGTCGAAGTACTGCGTCAGCCCGACCTTGTGCAGTTCGCCTTGGGCATAGGCACTTTGGGCATCGGTGACGATCGCCAGAGGGAACCGCTGGCGCAGCTGGTCAAGCATCGTGCGCACGTGCGGATACAGTTTCAGCTTCTTGCGAGACACGCCGCGGAAGATCTCAGCGAGAGTCAGCGGAAGCTGCGCGAGGCGTTCGGGCGGCAACGCCCGGGTGTAATCCCCGCCGTAGTCGTCGACGATCGAACGCCAGATGGCCACCGCATCGAACTCCGGATACTTTTCTGGGCTTTCCTGCTGCTGGCGCTTCAGGCGATTGAAGTATTCGTCACGCACCTGGTCCCGGCGCATGTCGATGCCCTGGTAGGTCAGGAAGTGCCCGATGCTCCGGAAAATATCCTCGCGGCCTTCATCGGTGCGGATGTGCACCAACGTGCCATTGACATCGAACGCGACGGCGGCGACTCCGGTCAGGGCAATCGTCACGTCAGCACGCCCGCAACAGGCGCTTCGATTGCCGGATCAGCTTCTCGCCGTAGTCGTCGCAGATGTAGTCGTTGCGGGCCACGCGCAACAGGTTCATCGCCATGAAGTACGGCAGTCGCGCTGTGATCGATCGGAACGCGGCGTCTCGGTCGGGGAAATGGCAGCAATACTCCCACAAGAAGTGACCGATGAACGGCTCCGCTCGATCCGCGTGGCCGGTTGCCGACATGAACGCATGCTGAATCTCGCCCGCGACCCGGCCCACGTCGAACATTCGGTCGCCCCATTTCGCCCGCTCGAGGTCAATCGCGGCGACGTCCAACCCGTGACCGAACAGAAAGTTGGCCGGCGTCGCGTCGCCGTGCAACCAGACCTGCTGATCGGCCCACATCGACGTCCTTTCCCGCCACAGCCCCTGTAGCCACAGCAGTTCGTCAGTGTCCCACGCGCCGATGCGGTTGCGCTGCTTCAACTTGTACACCAATTCGCTAAAGTAGCGGCAGTCAGCGTCGAAGTCGACCGCGCCGGCGTTGGCAGTCCGATTATGTTGAGTCGCAAGGAAATACGCCAGCGCCTTCAGGCGCCAGTACAGGTGCGCATCGTAGTGGTGGCGGATCGAGCGTTTGATGGCTTGACTGAACTGCTCACCGGCATAGAACTCCATCGCGAGCACACTGTTGAGTTCCCGGTCCACGCCGAGCGGCCGCACCACATGATGCGGCGAGCCCACTAGGTTGTAGCCGCGCAGCCCATGCAGCGTGTCGAACTCCCGGTGGGCCGCCCGTGCTGCGCGATCTCGGTCCCAGCCGAACCTGGGCCCGTAAAACTTGCAAATCACGCGTGCGTGGCTGTGCTTCTCCTCGTAGGCATAGACCTCGTTGCTGCCCCGCAGCCGAAACGCGCGAAAAGCCGGTATCCGCTCGTGCACGCCCAGTTGGTCGCGAACGATGCCGCACAGAAATCCGTACATCGCGTCGTCGGCCGATACGTAGCCGACGTATTTGCCAAAAATTGACGCCTCCCGGCCAACCCGGGCGCCCAGGACCTGCTGTTCGCCTGACGGACATAGAATGTTCAGATACTAAATTCCGTAGGTTAAGCGTGCATCTCGGCGACGAAACTGCTGACCGGCCGAAGATGCTGCCGCAGGGCGCTGTGCGCTGGCGATTCCGCCGAAACAGGTCTTCTTGCGTGGGGGCTTTTATGGTGGGGCGGGCGGGGCCCGAACCCGCGAGCAACGGATTGTGAATCCCTAGGCAGCCGCCGGCGGGTCATGGGCAACGGACGCTGCCCACCGCAGCGCGCCAACCTGCGCTAAGGCCGACGCGGCACCGCCGAAAGCCACCCATCCGAAAGTAGTTCCAGGAGTTGGCCGACGCCGATCTGCATCAGGTGCTCCAACCTGTCGACCCGATACGCACATCCGGAACCTACCAAGGGTGCGGGCTAGCGCGACCGGCAGTCCCGCCCGTTCGGTGCCGCCGCGCGTGAGAACGTCTCTTGTATTTTGTAACCTTGTTCCGTAACGTCGATACGAATCAGTAAGCGCTGCCGCCGAAGGAGCATCATGAGCGGACCGGTCACCTATCGTCGCGACGAGTCCATCGCGGTGATCACGATGGACGACGGAAAGGTCAATGCGCTGGGGCCGACCATGCAGCAGGCCCTCAACGAGGCGCTCGACAACGCCGATCGCGACGACGTCGGCGCGGTGGTCATCACCGGCAACCACCGGGTATTCAGCGGTGGGTTTGACCTGAAGATCTTCAAAGCTGGCGAGCTGCAGCCGGCGATCGACATGCTCAGGGGCGGATTCGAACTGTCCTACCGGCTGCTGTCCTACCCGAAGCCGGTGGTCATGGCGTGCACCGGCCCGGCCATCGCGATGGGGGCATTCCTGTTGTGCAGTGGCGATCACCGAATCGCCGCCCCGGGCTACAACATTCAGGCCAATGAGGTCGCCATCGGAATGGTGCTACCGTACGCGGCCTTGGCGATCATGAAGCTGCGTCTGACGCCGTCGGCGTATCAGCAGTCGGTCGGGCTGTCCAAGGTGTTCTTCGGCGAGACCGCCCTGGCCGCGGGATTTATCGACGAGATCGACCTACCGGAGACGGTACTCAGTCGCGCCCAGGAGGCTGCCCTCGAATTCACCAAGCTCGATCTGGGGGCACATGCGGCCAGCAAGCTGCGCGCCCGCGCCGCTGCACTCAAGGAGCTTCGCGCCGGAATAGACGGAGTACCAACCGAATTCGGCGTCCAGTAGAACCGGATGCCGAGACCCAAACAGCGCACCCCAGAGCTTCGCGATCGCGTGCTGCAGGTCGCGGTCTCGACATTGAACCAGGACGGCCTTTCCGGGTTCACCACCCGGCGGGTGGCCGAGCAGGCCGGCACCTCCGTGCCCGCGGTGTACGAATTGTTCGACGACAAGCCCGGGCTGGTGCGGGCGGTGTTCTTCGAGGGATTCCGGATGCTTACCCGCCAGCTGCTCGCCGTACCCGAGACCGACGACGTCGTCACCGACGTGCAGCGGCTGATTCCGGTGTTCCGCCGGTTCTGCCTCGACTACCCGGCGCTGGCCCGGGTGATGTTCTCGCGACCCTTCCAGGATTTCGACCCCGGCCCCGAGGAACTCGCGATGTCGCCCTCGGTGCGAGAGATCTTCGTCGGCAGAATCAAGCGGTGCACCGACGCCGGACTGCTCACCGGCGACCCAGTCGACATCGCGCACGTATTGCTCGCTCTGGCACAAGGTTTGGCGGTTCAGGAAGGAGGCCGCTGGCTGGGCAAGTCCAAGGCGGCGGTGAACCGGCGCTGGGAGGTCGGGGTGAGCGGGATTCTGCGGGGCTTTGCGCGCTGAAGGCTCCGCCGGTAGCGAAGTAGACATGGGTTAAGACTTGCCGCTCTCATGAAAGGATGGGTGCGGTGATCCTGGCCATCGACCTGGGCAAGACGTCCTGCCGCGTCGCGGCAGGCGCCCGGAGGGCCGAGGGGGCGGGCGCGCCGGGGCTCGCCGCACCCGGCGGCGTGCGGGCCGCGGAGGCGGCGATTCTGGCCGTCGCGCGCGAGCTCGGCCCCGCCGAAGAGATAGACGAGGTGATCGTGGGCGCCGCCGGGGCGCTGGCCGCGCCGGACGCGGCGGGCGCGCTGGGCGACGCGCTGCTGGCCTCGCTGCGGGCGCAGCGCGTCGCGGTGACCAGCGACGCCGTGATCGCGCACGCGGGCGCGCTGGACGGGAAGCCGGGCGTCGTGCTGATCGCGGGCACCGGCGTCGTGGCGCTCGCGATCGGCGCGGACGGCGCGCTGCGGATCGCCGACGGCTGGGGCCCGTGGCTGGGCGACGAGGGCGGCGGCGCGTGGATCGGCGCCGCCGGGTTGCGCGCGGCGCTGCGCGCCCATGACGGCCGCGGCCCGTCGACTACGCTGCTCGACGCCGCCCGCGCGCGCTTCGGCGCGCCGCAGACCTGGCCCGCGCAGCTCACCGGTGCCGCCGCCCTCGCGTCCTTCGCGCCCGACGTCCTCACGGCGGAGGGCGACGCCGCGGCGCTGGCCATCGTCAGCGACGCCGCCGAGGCGCTCGCGGCGACCGCCCGCGCGGCCGGGGATGGCCCGGTGGCGATGACCGGCGGCCTGGCGGGGGTCTTGGCAGGGGTCGACGTGCTGCGCGAGCAGCTCGACCTCGTCCCGGCCGCGGGCGACGCGCTCGACGGCGCGCTGCGGCTGGGCGCGATCCACGAGCCGCACGTGATCCGCGTACAGGCGAATGCCGTTGTCCCGCAAGGGCTCGACGCGCTCGTCACCGAGGCCGTGCGGCCAGACCTGGACGACCTCGACACCCGACCCATCGGCGAGGTCGTCGCGCTGCTCGTCGCCGCGGAGGGCGAGGCGCACGCCGCGGTGGCGGCGGCGGTCCCGCGGATCGCGGCGGCGGCTGAGGCGATCGCGGCACGGCTTGAGCGCGGCGGCCGCCTGATCTACGCCGGCGCCGGGACGCCTGGGCGGCTCGGCGTTCTCGACGCGGCCGAATGCGGCCCGACGTTCGGCACCGACCTCGTGCGCGCCGTGATCGCCGGCGGGCCGGCCGCGCTGACCCAGGCGATCGAGGGTGCGGAGGACGCGTTCGACCCCGCCGATCTCGCCGACCTGACCGCCGCCGACACGCTCGTCGGTATCACGGCGTCGGGCCGCACACCCTATGTGCTCGGGGCGCTCGAGCACGCGCGCGCGGCGGGCGCCCTGACCGTCGCGATCGTCAACAACCCGAACAGCGAGGCGTCAGCCGACGTGGTGATCGAGCTACTGACCGGGCCCGAGGTGCTCGCCGGCTCCACGCGGCTGACCGCGGGGACGGCCCAGAAGGTCGTGCTCAACGCGCTCTCGACGAGCGTGATGATCGCGCTCGGCAAGGCCTACGGACCGCGGATGGTCGACGTGCGCGCGACCAGCGCGAAGCTGCGCCGCCGCGCCGTGCGCATCGTCCGTGATGCGGCCGGCGTCGACGGGGGGGCCGCGACCGCCGCGCTCGCCGCCGCGGGCGGTCACGCCAAGACCGCGATCGTCGCGCTGCTCGCGGGCGTCGACGTGGCCGAGGCCGCCGTCCGGCTCGACCGGGCGCGGGGACACCTGCGGGACGCGCTCGGCCGGACGTGAGGGTGGTCGGGTTGATGTCGGGGACGTCGATCTTCGTCAGCAGAATCAAGCGGTGCACCGACGCCGGACTGCTCACCGGAGACCCAGTCGACATCGCGCACGTATTGCTCGCTCTGGCATAAGGTTTGGCTCCTGGGGTCGGGACCGCATTGAGGCGTCATTGACAGGCGTCGAGACTGTCTCGATACTCCACCAATACGGCCGTCGCCCATTACCGGCGCGAGCCTGACTGGTTGGGGCGCAAGGGAGGTCGGTAGTGATCGATCTTGGACTATCCGGTAAGCGTGCTGTGGTGTCGGGCGCGGGCTACATCCCGGAGCGCGCGGGCCACGGCTGGTTCACGTCGCTAGCCCTTGCTGAGGCCGGCGCCTCGGTGGCCTGCATCGATATCGACGAGGAGCGCGCGGAGCGCATCGTCGGCGAGATTGTTGGCAGGGGAGGCAATGCCGTCCCGATCGTCGCCGATATGACCGACCCCGTGCAGGTCGGTCGCGCGATCGACGATGCCGTCGCAGCGCTGGGCGGTGTCGATGTCTGCGTGGACATAATCGGTGGTGCGACCTGGTCGAAAGTCGAGGACTTCACCACCCAGTTGTGGGACGCGGCGATCCACTACAACCTGACCCAGGTGTTCTACCTTTTTCAAGCCGCGGCAAGGTACATGATCGCCCAGCGCAGCGGTGGATCGTTGGTCGCGCTCACCTCGGTCGACGGCATTGCGGCGGCGACCTACCATGCCGCCTACGGCGCCGCCAAGGCCGGCGTCATCTCGCTCGTCAAGACCTTCGCAGACGAACTGGGGCGGTACGGCATTCGCGCTAACGCGGTCGCGCCAGGCAATGTGGGCTCCGGCAACGAGGATCAGCCGCCCCATGAGTACGCCGTCAACGGAATTAATCCGCTGGCGGCGCCCCGCGCGCATGACGTCGCCAACGCCGCGTTGTTCCTGTCCTCTGAGCTGGCCGCCCGCATCACCGGTCAGACACTCGTCGTCGACGGCGGTGCAAGCATTCAGCAGCTGTGGGGGCTGCCCGCATCATCGATCCCGTCGAACCCGGACAACGCATTGCCGGATTTCATGAAACCCGGTCGGTCGGGCAGCTAGCGCTGATGCACCATCGGGAGGCCTGGCACCGAGCTTCTCCCCTTGAGCACGTACGGGGTCAGGATCGAACCGATGTAGACATCGCACATGTCTTGCCCGCCCCAGGCGATGCTGGTCGGACCGCTCACCAACGCACCGTCGGGGTCTTCGACCACCACGCTCGCCCGGCCATCCGGGCTGATCGCCACGATTTTGTTGGGGAAAACAAAAGTGACCCAAAGGTTTCCATTGGCGTCGAACGCACAGCCGTCGGCAAACCCCCACCGGCGAGACAGCTGCTGGTCGGCCAGGGCCTGGCTATATTGCGGGCCGAACTCGTCGGCGCGCCGACCACCCAGTGGCGGCCCGAATCGCTCTTCGGGGCCGAGTGTTTCACCCCGGATCGGAAACCGCACCACGTCAGCGGCTACCGTGCGGACCACATACAGATAGTCCTCATTGCGATCGAGCGCCATGCAGTTCGGGAAGCTCACCGCGTCGGCGACCACTTGCGCCGATCGGCGATCCGGTGTGACCCGAAAGATGAACCCGTCAGCAGTGCCTCGCGCGATGGTATCGACGAGATCGTCTGCCGTCGTGCTTACCGAACACCACAGCGCCCCAACGGAATCCACCAGAACGAAGTTCAACCACCGCAGCGGGCGTCCATCGAGTTGTCCGCCCAGCACCGTCGTGATCGCGCCGGTCACCGGGTCCAGATCCTGCAGCACACCCGAGCCGAAGTTGGCGATCAGAAAGCGGCCGTCGCAGTCGAGCGCAATCCCATTCGGCTCACCGCCCGCCTGCCCCACACGCCGAACGGTGTTCTCATCGATGAGTTCTGCGACAGCTGAGGCCTTATCGGAGGCGAACACCCGGCCATCACCAGCCACCACAACGTGTTCCGGGCGATCCACGCCGCGCCCGACGGGGTGCAATCCGGTCACCCGGATGGTGGTCTCGCCCGTTCCGCTCATCGATGCCCCTCGTGGACTTGTAGCAGCCCACCGTCAGGCTAGCCGAGGTGGCGCATGATGGAAGCGTGCGGATCGGAGTCGGGGTCAAGCTGAGCCGAGACGCGCAGATCGTCCGGCCTTATGTGCATTCCTTCAGTAATTCGCTTGGCGCAGTGACGCTTATGCCGGGGCGGTTCACGTCCCTGTGAGGCACGCGTGTGCGATCAGTATCAGGTTAAGAATCTTCTTGTCTGGATCTTTTTTCCATTTGTCAACGATCTGGGTGACCATTGGGTCAAAGTCTTGCTGCTGCTTCTTTGAATCCAAGCCCCAGTACCGCAACGTGACTCCGCCGACCTGCTGCGCAGCCAAGTTCTGCATCACGTAGATGACTTTCGGATCGTTCTTGAAGTCCCCGGTACCGATGGGGCCCGTGTTGATTATGGCGTTGGGCTTAGCAGCCTTGGCCACCGTATAGGCGGCAACGAACGTGTTGAACAGATCGTCGAGGGTGTTGAGTCCGAATTGCTGCGCCGGTGAACCGTCGAGCTTTTCCACCGCGACCGCCAGGACATTCAAATGCTGGTTAGGATTTTGGATTGTGACCTTTTTCTTGACCTGGTCCAGCGTCATCGTCTCCCACCCGTTTCCATAAAGTGATGGATCGAGCTCGATCGTGCGTTGAACCTTCGTAAGGACTAAAGGTATTGGATTGCTCCCCAACGGGCCCGCTGTGCCTTGAGAGCGGGTGTGGTACCCGATGGCGGCCGCATCCGCGAGTTGGGGCATTGACAGGGCCATGGTTTCTTCTTGCACCATCCCATTGCCAAAGACACCGCCGCCGAGATCATGGTTGGCGAAATCGACCCAAAGTTCGTCGTTGCGGTAGTCATAGTGGCCATGGGATTCGGCCATTACGTTAGCGGTATTGTTCTTGAACGGATTAGAGAAATATTTCGGGAAATACGCTGGGTCAGACAACTGTTTTGAAGTGTCGAACTGATAGTCTGCTGGATATTTCAGGCCGTACAAGGCTGTTTCGTTCGTGAAAGGCTGTGGCAATAAATCAGCCAAAGCAGCGTTAAGGAGCCAGGCCTTTTTAGCGGGTCTTTGCTCCTTTGATTTGTCGTTCTTTGCGTCCTTCTCGATTTCTGCGATCTTGGCCTTGAGGGGGCTCGGAAACAGGATGGTGAACGCTGGTGTGTTCTGGCCGGTGTCCGGGTCTGCCAGCGAGCAACCAGGCGGTCCGAAGCACGTCACCGCGGCAAGCACCGCCACTCCCGATCCACGGGCCAAGGCTGGTACAAGAAAACGCCGACGGGGTCTCGGCGACTTCATTGCTACTCCTTGCTCGTCGTGGAGCTGATCCGTGTGCTGGCGGTGTCCGTAGGTGCTCCGCCAGCAAGGCCGTGGCAGACCCCGGGCTGAACTACCTAGTTCTGCGGTCCACATTCCCGACGACTACCTAGGTGGGCAGCCTCAGCCATCACGCGGAGCACACGCAACCATACGTGCCCTGCGTTGGTCACCGTGCTGGTTTTGGGGATTGCGATAATGGCGGTTCGAGAACCAGTCATGAGTGGATTTCTGCCGAGACTTGCCACACAAGTAGTCGAGCGAGACGCGCTTTCAGTACGAGCTAGACATGCCAAATCAGCAGACAGTCGACGGCGTCTACTTAATGTTCGGGCGGTTCATTACATCGAAGTTCGGAGCACCGGCCGCGGTACCCGGTTTGCCGTAACGTGTTGCAACACGGTCGTCGTTCGGAGAGGGGCTGGTCGGGTGAGTGCCGTTTCCTGGGGGCGGGTCATGTTCGTCTTGACCGCGGTGACGCTCTCGGTGGCCGCCGTTGTGGCCGTCGCGTGCGTGGTGGCGAATCCCGCTGTGGGTCGGGCACCTGCCGTGATTCCGGTAGGTACGTCCGAGCCGGTACCCCTTAGGCCGACTTCGGCTCTGGGTCCGCCACCGCCCGGCTTCCCGAACCTGGACGGGTTTGCTGACGTGTCAGCGGGTCATGTGGGAGACAACCAGGGCATCTATCCGTTGGCGACGTTTACCGGCCCGGCCGGTTTGCAGTGCGCGATGTGGAGCAGCCTTGGAGATACCGCGGCTTACTGTTTCGGGGCGATCCCTGGCCTCAATCATCCAGCGAACCAGGTCTACGCAGCGGACAACAATAAGGGATATTTCGACCAGAGCACGCCTCCCGCCGCCGACAAGCTCAACGGGAAGCCCTTGGCATCAGGCCAGAAGGTGATCTTGGGCGCCGGAGGAACCCTGATGGGCGGCGACCAGATCACGTGCGGTGTGCAAGACGTACTAATCGCGTGCATGGTGGTCAGGGGATTTGGCCAGAATCACGGTGACGGCACTGCGGAGCGGCACGGCTTCGTCATCGACCCACAAAAAAGCTGGACGTTTTGAGCGCAAGGCTCACGCACCCGGACCGATCCCGCCGGTCTTAGCATTGGACCTCTGTCGCTGAACTCCAATTCACTGAGTTGCTGGCAGCACAGCAAAGCCGGCTAACGGTTATAGGGTCGTCGTCAAACGGCGAGGAGCGACTATCACGCCGCAAGCGGAAGGTGCATCACCATGAGAGTCAAGGCCACGACACCGCGGCGGTTGCCGCGCTCGGCCGAATTGGCGCGGGGTACCCCGTGCGTACCCCGAACGCTACCGAACCACAGCCGCACCGGCACCGAACCGTGAACGTGTGCCGAACGAACCGAAACCGCAGGTGCCCTCGGTATTTGGGTTAGCTAAGAGGTCCTTGACCAGCTCGTATAGAACGGACGTTCGGCGCTGGAGATAGCTTCCCAAGCTGAATACGCGGGTTCGATTTCGATCCCGGGCCCAGATCGACAAGCCGTGCGACTCGACCACCAACTACCCGATCGTCCACGACCAGCAACCGAGCCCCGGGTGGAGCTGGTGGCGGAGGGGCTGCTTCGGCCCGGCCGGAGCAATACCGGACGCGTCTTTAAGCTACATGTTCTTTATTTACTTAGGTATTTTTGTGCGAGCACGAGTAGGTGGCTGATGGTGTCATTGCCCGCCGTGCCTTTATCCTTATTGTATTCCCCAATAATATCGCCTACCACTTTGTCATAAGCCTTTTTATCGGCGTCTGACAAACCCCAGTAAATTAAGTTGACCCCGTTTTCCTGGGCGGCCAGGTGCTGCATCACGTAGATGACTCTGTGGTCGTGGAGGAAGTTCCCGGTGCCGATGGGGCCGGTGTTGATTGTGGTGTTCTTCCCCCCGGATTTGCTGCTCATCCTATATGCGGCGTCGAACGTGTTGAACAGGTCGTTGATCGTCTCCTGTTTCTTTTGATCTTTGTCGGTCGTGAGGTGTGGCACCGCGACGGCCAAGACGTTGAATACCTGGTTGGCCGCAAGCGGCGTGATGACAGGTAAGAAGCCCTTGATTGGAATCGTCTTCCACTTGTCTTCCTTAAGGCTCTTTTGGTCGAGATCGATCGTGCGGCGAACGTGTCGAATAATTTTGGGTGTGGGATTGCTCGCCATCGGGCCTCTTCCGACGCCGTCGCGGGTTTTAGGGCGTGGGACTTGAGCGGCCAAATTCGCGAGTTCTGGCGTTTCCAGAGCCATGGTTTCTTCTTGCAGCATCCCGTCGGTAAACACACCGCCGCCCAGCTCCGGGCTGGCGAAATCGAGCCAAAGCTGGAATGGCCCTGCAGGTTTTGTTTTATAGTCAAAGCGACCGAAATTGGTCGTATTGGGCGTTACCTCAATAGGGGTAGGCGTGAAGGCGCTTTTGAAATAGTTGGGCGTTGTTCCTGTCGCCAGCACATAGTCAGCTGGGTTGGGCAGGTCCTCAACCTTTGTCGAAGATATCTCGTTAGCCACATTAGCCAGCGCGATACTGAGGATCACAAGCTTCTTCGCCGAAATTGTCTCTGAGTTTGAGTCGGTTGTGGCGGCCACCCCGAGATCATCGATCTTTTTCATCAGTGGGTGCGGAAAATCATTGGCCGGTCCACCTGGACCAGCCGGGGCCAGCGGATTAGCCGGGGCCAGCGGATTAGCCGAACCGAGGGCGGGCCCGGTGACCGCGGCGACTCCCAATCCAACGGCGAAAGCCAGTGCGACAAAGCGCGCACCCAGCCTCGATGACGCCATAACCAACTCCGACCTGGGTGCATGGGCGCTGCCCCGGAACCGGGGTTCGCTCACTGTAGCGCTCCGAGGTGGCCCAAAGGGACCCGGGCGAACAAGCTGTTCAACACCGACGCGTGACTCGTTCGAGCACGCGACATGCGTCGGACATCCAGCCCCGTCAGTAGATGCTCCTTTGATGCAGCCCCAGTCACGCCGCAAGAATTCGTGCACGTCCTGCCACAAGGTCCCGACTCGTCGTCTACCACCCCAGGGACGACCGCGTAAGGATCTCAAAATCATGTGATGGCGTCCACGGCGGCAGCCAGTTTCGGCAGGAATTGGATGGGCACCGGAATGTATCCGTTGTCGGCCAAACCGTCCTGGCCGTCGCCAATGGTGACCTGCAGGAACGCTTTCACGGCCGTGCCGGTCTGGGCGTCGGGGTACTTCGAGCAGACGATTTCATAGATCGCCAGCACGATCGGGTAGGAACCGGGCTGCGTCGGCTTGTAGAACGACGTCGTGTCCAGGACCAGGTCGTTGCCCTGCCCCTTAACCGTGGCACCGGCGATCGTCTGGCCGACCGAGTCGGCGCTGATTGCCACCGGATCCGGCCCGGCCGAGGTAATGACGTTGGCCATGCTCAGGTTCTGTGCCTGGGCGAATGACCACTCGTTGTAGGTGATCGACCCGTCGGTGCTCTTGATCGCCGCCGACGTGCCGTCATTACCCGCGGCGCCCACCCCGACACCGCCGTTGAACGTCTTGCCGGCCCCCTTGCCCCACCCACCATTGGATGCGACATCGAGGTACTGCTGGAAATTGTCCGTGGTCCCGGACTGATCGCTGCGAAAGACGACGTGGATCGGTGCTGAGGGCATGGTGAAGTGCGGGTTGAGCGCCGTGATGGCGGCGTCATCCCACTTGGTGATGGCGCCGTTGAAGATCTTCGCCGTCGTCGGCCCATCCAAACTGAGCGCGTTGACGCCGCCGAGGTTGTAGGTGATCGCGATCGGGCCGAACACCACCGGCAGGTTCCAGGCAGGCGAGCCGCACCGCTGCTGCGCCTTGTCGTACTCGCCGGCCGGGCTCAGCGGCGAGTCCGAGCCGGCGAAATCGGTTTGGTTACCCACGAACTCGCTTATCCCCTCGCCCGAACTGTTCGGGGCGTAATTCACGGTCTGGCCCGGGCAGGCTTGCTCGAAGGCGTTGACGAAGCGGGTCATCGCGCCGGCCTGCGCGGTCGAGCCGCTGGCTTTCAATGTTTTCTGGCCACCGCAGGACACCCGCGACGCCGCGGCCGAACCCGACGTGGCGCTGGATCCAGACGATGCGCTGTTGTTCCCGCCACATGCCGATAACACCAGTGCGCCCGCGATCAGCAGGCTCAGCGCCGCGCCCAATCGGGTGAGCTTCACGTAGCTCCTTCAACAGTCGGGGCTGACGACCGGACTCGCTTCGCCACGGGGTCAGGGCCAAGCCGCGAAAGTTCCGCTGAGCAAACGCGTCGCTACTCGACAACAGAACCTAGATGCAGACCGTGAATACACAACCCTATACCTCGTGCACGGCCTGACCCGACCGCATCTGCTGTGCGTCGAGGTGGGAGAAATCCAGCAGCGGTTACAGTCCCGACAGCCATTCAGAGGTCAGGCTAAACGTCGTCGGCTGCATTGTGACCGACATCACATCAGAGGCCCACAGGACGCCCGGACGCCGCCTTCACGCCGCGACGAGACGGGCTGACAGCCGTTAGCTAGGGTGTCGGGATTTACCAGCCGGAGACCTCACGCTTCCGTTAAGTGATGAACGCGCGCACGATGGAGGGGTCCGCGGTCTCAGCAGGACGAGAAGGGAGCAGGCGATGAAGGCGAATGTCGGCGACTACCTCGTGGTGAAGGGCACAACCACCGAACGGCATGATCAACACGCCGAGATCGTCGAGGTGCGTTCTCAAGACGGCTCTCCCCCATACGTGGTGCGTTGGCTGGTGACCGGGAACGAGGCGACGGTGTACCCGGGGTCTGACGCGGTGGTCGTCACCGCCGCCGAGCACACGGAGGCCGCACGACGCGCTGCTGCGCGGGCCGGCCACGCCGCGACATAGCCGCACCGGGTTCCGTGAGAATTGCTGGGCCAGCCAGTAATTCGATAAAAGTCAGCGTGTATCGGCCAATCGCCAACCCACCCGGTTTCGGTGGCGCTTCGCGCACGACGGTGCCTCCGGCGCGCACGTAGAGCGGCGCTTCCGACAATTATCTGATCCAGGTCTTATCCAGGTCTGATCCAAGGTTGTCGTCAACCGTTTCGAGCGCTACCCGTTCAGCCGGAATACCGACCCGCGATGTGTGTGTCGACTTCCAGACCACTGGTGTCGTCGGGGATCTGTGACGGGTCCAGCTTCGACATCTCGCTCTTCGAAGCCGAAGCCGAGGGCATAGCGGCTTCGTTGTCCCGGCTCCCGGATGCTTGCGGTGTTGCTTGTTCCAACGGTGTTGCTCGTTCCAAGAAGCGGAGCAGTTCGACGGGGAAGGGAAGCACCAGGGTGGAGTTCTTCTCCGCGGCGACCTCAACCACGGTTTCCAAGAGCCGCAATTGAAGCGCGGCAGGGTGCACGGTCATCGTCGCGGCCGCTTGGGCCAGTTTTTCAGACGCCTGCAGTTCACCGTCGGCGGTGATGATCCGAGCCCGCCGTTCACGTTCCGCCTCGGCTTGGCGTGCGATCGACCGCTTCATCGAATCCGGCAGTACTACATCCTTAATTTCGACGCGGTCGATGTGAACACCCCAGCCCACCGCGGGGCTGTCGATCATCAACTCCAGGCCCTGATTGAGGCCCTCGCGGTTGCAGAGTAGATCGTCCAGGTCGCTTTTGCCGATGATCGAACGCAGCGATGTCTGCGCGACCTGGCCAATAGCGGACACATAGTCCTGCACGTCGACAACCACACGCACCGGATCCGCAACATTGAAATAGATGACAGCATCCACACGCACGGTCACGTTGTCGCGGGTGATGCCATCCTGGGCGGGCACCGGCATCGTGATGATCTGCATATTCACCTTCTCGAGGCGATCGGCGAATGGAATAAGCAGCGTGAGCCCCGGTCCGCGGACACCGGTTTGCACGCGTCCGAAACGAAAGACGACGCCTCGTTCGAATTGCTTGACGACCCGAACGTTCGTGCCCAGCAAGAACACACCAAGGCCGAATGCTGCGGCCAGTGCGTAAAGGATGATCATCATTTCCTCCACTTCCGCCCGAGCAAGACCTGCCATTAGTTCTCGGCGAGTGCGGGCGACTTACAGCCGATGAAACGTCGACACCCCTCTAGTATGGACCGATCACTGGTGGCGTGTTCGGATTCCGATTGAGGTCACGGCAGTGCCCTCGTTCTGCACATGGGCACCGCAAGACTCGCTAGACGCGCGTGCCCCACGCATGGTGGTGACGATGCGCGAACCTTCAGCCCGGCTGGTCAAGTCCAGGAGCGTGGTGTACGACGTCGTGGTGTGATTCTTCGACTTCGTGGTTGGCGGTTAGTGCCGCCGGTGTGGCCTCCTGTTCTGTTGGCGGGTCATGGTCGGCTCAGGATTTGCTGAGGACGTCGAGTCCGAGGTAGCGGCGTGATTCGGCTGTTCAAGTGGGGCCTCGTCGGTGGGGCGGGCGGGGCTCGAACCCGCGACCAACGAATTATGAGTCCCTAGTCAGCCGCCGACGGGACATGGGCAACGGACGCTGCCCACCGCAGCGCGCCAACCTGCGCTAAGGCCGACGCGGCAGCATCGAAAGCCACCCATCCGAAAGTAGTTCCAGCAGCTGCCCATCCGGATCGCGGATCATCGCCATCGCCTCCGTCACCGTCCCCTCGACCACCGCTCCCCCGAACTCCGCAACCTTCTCCAGCGCGCCGTCGAGATCGGACACCGAAAACGAAATATGTGTCAGCCCAATCTGATCCATGACGCGTTCGGACCCGGAGTGAACCTGACGCTTCGAGTAGTCCATAAGTTCGAGCACAAAGCCGTCGCGCACCAAGTAGGTCGCATGCACCCCGAGCGGCTCGGGAAGCTGGACAAGCTTGGCGGTGGGGCCGTCGGGCGGATCAAGCTCCCACCAGAACTGAAACCCCAGCACAGACTCATAGAAGCGCCGCGACCGCGCACGATCGGAGACACACAATCCGACATGGTTGAAAGTCGTCCGGTGACTACTCATCGCTGCCTTTCTCGACAGAACCCAAGAGCGTAATAATGCAAAGATAGTGCAGAAAGCCAAGCTCTCGTTGCGGTGGAGGACTTTTCAGATGACCACACGTCCGGACGTCAGCCCTGATGTCACAGTCGATTTCGACCATCATTCCGACGAGTTCAACCTCAACGAACTGGCCAACAACGCCGACCTGCGCCAGAAATGTCCGGTGGCGTGGAACGAGAACTACGGCGGCTTCTGGTTCCTCAGCAGCTACGCCGCCGTCAGCCACACCGCCCGCGACGACGACACCTTCTCGCACAAATACGAGCCGGACGCCAAAGACGGCGTCAACTACCAGGGCGAGATGGGCGTGCCAAGACCCGAAGGCCAACCGGCCCTGGGCATCGGCGAGGTCGACGGCCCCTACCACCTGGCTCTAAGGCATGCCCTGGCCCCGTTCTTCTCACCCGGGGGCGTGCAAAAGATGCGGCCGTTCATGGAACAACAGTCGCACTGGTTCCTCGACCAGCGGATAACAGACGGACAGATGGACCTGGTGCTCGACTACGCCAGCCCGGTTCCGGCCATCCTGACCATGAAGTTGATGGGCCTGCCCTACGACAACTGGCGCCTGTACGCCAACCTCTTCCACTCCGTCATGGCCATCCCGCAGGACAGCCCCGAATACACCAGCGCCATCGCCAAAGTCCCCGCCATGATGCAAGAGGTTCTCGAGTACGCAGCCACCAAGCGGGCCAAGCCGCAAGACGACCTGACCAGCTTCCTCATTCAGTTCGAATTCGACGGCCAACGCCTCGACGACGCCCAGCTGCTCAACATCCTCTGGAATCTCATCGCCGGCGGCGTCGACACCACCACCTCACAAACCGCGCTCACACTCAAGCACCTGGGCACCCATCCGGAGCTGCGCCAGCAACTCATCGACCACCCGGAGCTCTACCGCACCGCCACCGACGAATTCCTGCGCTACTTCTCGGTCAACCAGCAACTGAGCCGCACCGTGACGCGCGACGTCGAGCTAAACGGCCAACGCTTGCGAAAAAACGACCGGCTGGTCATCAGCTGGCTGTCCGCCAACCACGACGAGCACGAGTTCGAGCGACCCGACGAAATCATTCTGGATCGAACACCCAACCGCCACCTCGCCTTTGGGCTCGGACCGCATCGCTGCATCGGATCCCATCTGGCGCGTCTGATGTCCGAGGTGATGGTCAAGGCGGTGCTCGACCGCATCCCCGACTACCGGGTCGAGCTCGACGGCGTTCACCAATACCTGGGCAACCCGAGCATGACCGGGCTGGGCAAGCTGCCGGTCACCTTCACCCCGGGAGCAAGCCGGGAAATGCGATGCCCGTGGTGATCGCCTTCGTACCCGGGCAGTATCGCTAGTCATGGCGCGAACGTGGTTGTCGATTCGGGTCGATCTGGTCACCGGTCGCGGCGAAGATTTTTGGCCACGGCCGGGCCGGGTCTTTGCCGCGGCCCGGTCTCACCGGTTCAGTCAGCTCGCCGATGCGATCGACACGGCGTTCGCCCGGTGGGATCGCTCGCACTTGTACAAGTTCGAGCTGGCCGACGGCCGGGTAATCGGGCAGCCCGAGTTTGACGACTTTGACTTAGGAATCCTCGACGGTGGCGCGACGAATTTGTCGACGTTGTCGTTGGGTGAGCGGTTCTTCTACGAGTTCGATTTCGGTGACGGTTGGACGCATCTGTGCGAGGTGGCACCAGAACGGATCGACCCGGAGTCTGAATTGGGCATCGTGCCCCGGTCGCCACTTCCATATTGGGGGTGGGGCGTGATTCCCGACCAGTACGGTCGCCGCTGGATCGACGACGACGGGGAAGGCGCCGAACCGGCTGACCCCAGGCTCAGCGACCTACCTCCACGGCAGTCAGGGTGGGGCAGGCAGCCGCCAGGTTAGGCCAATGACATGCGAGCGCTATCGCAAGCTATCGATTCTGGTGCGCAGCATCTGCTCGAGGAGCTTGGTTTGGCGGTCATCGAAACCGATCGCCCCGCATTTGTCTGGCCAGTCTTGTGCAGCAACGACGATCGCGTCGATCATCCTCGTGATGGCGCGTGTCCGCAGACCGAGACGCTCGCCGGCCTTGACGAAGTCTGCGCGAGTAAGTCGGTTGGCTCGGCCGTAAAGGTTTAGCGCCATGGGATCCCGCCAGCGTGTGTAAGGCTGGGTGCAAAGCAGGTCGTAGGCGGGAGTGGGTTGCCATACGCCATCGGGGTTGTAGATGGACAGGTTTTTGCCGTGCAGGTCGCCGTTGCCGATAAGCCAAGAGAAGACAACGGTTTTGAGCAATTCTAGAACTGCCGCCGGCTTGGACCCGCCGCCTCGCGCGCATGCGTCGGCAAGTGCTGTGATGGCTGTATCGGCTTTAATGCGGTACTTGGAGGCCGGATAGATGCCGGCGACTTGGCACGCGTCTTCTTGTGCTATGCGCTTCGGCCCCGCCCGGTCAAATCGGGTCACTAGCAACGCGCTGAGCCCCTCGGCGTCATGCAGCAGCAATGTCGGTGCGACCCGCAACCCACATGCGGCTGCCATGGCCATGAAGAAGTGCTCGTTCTCGACGATTCGTGGGTACTGAACGGGACTGAGCTTGAGTATCGCTGGCCCGGATCGGGTCTGGGCCGGCGCCGATAGCATTGCGGCACTTACCTTGGGCTGCACGCCCGCCAGCCCTACGGGGTCTGCATCGACGGAGCCGGTCAACTTCGCAAAGACCGCACGAAAATCAGTGTCGCGCTCTGGCTCAAACATCGGCAGTGGTTGAGCCGGTTCGACTCCCGCCGGGACGACCCGGACATTGCCGACGGTGTCCGCGCCGATCGCAAGCAACAAAGTGAGGTGATCGTCGGCCGAGGTCTTCGTCGACGATGTCACCACGCCGAGCCGGACCCCTTCCGGAAGTAGCCCAGCGAAGAACGGCGGAACGGCGCCACCCGTGGTGACAACAGGATATTCGCCAGACCGCAGTAGTGACCATGACACGGATCGGTCACGGATACGGGCCTCGGTCGGGCGTTCGTCGGCAATGTAGTCGAAGGCGATCGTGTCTCCCTGTTCTCGACGCAGATAGGCGGCGAGATCTTCGCCGATGTACACATCAGCTTCGGCGATACTCCGTACGTCGAGGCGGCCCGGTTTTGTCATTCGCCTATCGTGCTCACGTCGATGTGTACGCCCAAGATGTCGGCAATCTCGACGACGGAGCCAAACTTGATGGAACCGCTGCCACGCTCGAGCGCCTGGAGGCTGGAGCGAGAGACGCCTGCCAGGTCGGCCACAGTTTGTTGGGTAAGCCGGAGGGCGATGCGTCGCTCTGCAAATGCGCGGCCTATGCGTGCTATATCAGGCATAGAGCCGTCGAGCCGGGGCTTTGTTCGCCTTGGACCCGCCATCTCGCTCCTTGTGCTTGAAATTGCATGCATAAATAGTATGCAGCGGTAAGGCGGCAGCCGTCAAGTGCCTATGCTTTAATTTTCATTCTTAAGAAGTTGCAGGGCTGGGGCCCTCGGCGAACATGCACGCCCAGGGCGATGCGAGGCTAGGCAACCTCTTCTAACTACGAGCGCACCGCCAGGACCGGCCACGGACCGTGCACACCCTTGAGTTCGTGGCTGCCACGGTCGTCGAAAACGATCCTCGATCCCAGCACCAGCGGTGGGATCGCGCCCGACACAAGCACTTCGCCGGGGCCCGCGAGCGCCATAATGCGCGCCGCGATATGGACCGCGATCCCGTGCACGTCGCGATCGACCATCTCCACCTCGCCGGTGTGCAGGCCGGCGCGGATGTCGAGGCCGAGGTCTTGCACCGCGTCGCGGATCGCGCACGCGCAGGTGATCGCACGGGCCGGACCGTCGAAGGTCGCAAGGGCGCCGTCGCCGGTGAACTTGATGACGTCGCCCCGCGCGCTGCCCACATGTCTCGCCACGACCTCGTTGTGCACGTCGAGGGCGGCCGTCCACGCCTCATCGCCGAGAGCCTCGGCGTGTTCGGTCGATCCGACGATGTCGGTGAACAACACGGTCGACAGCACGCGGTTCGTCGGCCGGGCGGCGCGTGATCCGGTGACGAACGATTCAATCTCGTCGAGCATTCGGTCGGAGTCGCCGGCAAACCACACGTTGTCGTCCCCGTCGAACTCCACCAATCGTGCGTTCGGGATGCGATCGGCGAGATAGCGGGGGTGGCCGCCGGTCACATGACGGTCACCGCGGCGGTGTAGCAGCAGCGTCGGCGCCTGGATGCTATCGAGCGCGGGCCGGACGTCGGTGCGCAGGTAGAGGTCAAAGATGGCTTTGAAGTACCCCGGGCCGCCGGCCAGGCGCTCGCCGCGAGCCCACCATCGCCGCTTCCCGGCATCACCGGCCCAACTCGGAGCCAAGATATCCACGACAGCACCGGTCCCGACAGTGTCACCGAAGGCGTCGACATACCGGGAGAAGGCCGGCTCGGGCATCCCGCACGGATAGTCGTCGGCTCGGAGATAACGCGCGTATGGGCTCCAGAGCACCAGGGAGCGCACGCGCTGGGGATGGGTCGCGGCCAAGAGCATGGCCGGAAGCGTCGACTCCGACATCGCAAAGACTGACGCACACTCGCTGCCGACGGCGTCGAGCACCGCGACGAGCCCGTCGGTCCAAGCCTGCATCGCCGGACGGTCCTGAATCGGCACCGCATCCGAGCTTCCCATCCCGAGCAGGTCGGTCATGATCAGACGGCTGAACGACGCCAGCCGACGGAGGTGGCGGGCGACTGTGGGCTCATCCCACAGCAAGTCGATCGGAAACGTAGCGGTGGGGACGAAGAGCAGGTCTGACCCGCCGTCGGCGGCGACCTGATACGCGAGATGCGTATCGCCGTCTCGCGCGTAGACGGTTTCGGGGACGGCCGCCATGCAAAGAGCATGCCACTCAGTCGCGGCGGCTAAGTTGAGTCCATGAGCATCGATGACGACCCCGTCACGACGCTGGACGACCTCAAGGGCGATTTGGCGGGCCGGCACAAGCGGACACCGAGCGGCGGCAGCTCAGTCGACCCCGCGATCGTCGACGCCGACATGGCGGCCCTCGACCGCGACGGCTACGTCATCTGGCAGAACCTGCTCGACGCGGACGAGTGCCAGCAGATTCGCGACGTTGTCGGCCCCTGGCTGGGGCATACCGGGCGCAACTCCTTTGAAGGACGGCGCACCCAGCGCATCTACAGCACGCTGAGCAGAACACGCGTGTGCGACCGGCTTGTCGATCATCCGCGGGTGCTGGCGGTGCTCGATCGGCTGCTGATGCCCAACTACCTGCTTTCGGCGTTGCAGGTCATCAACATTCAGCCCGGAGAATCCCCACAGCTGCCCCACCATGACGACGGGTTCTACCCGATCCCGCGGCCGCGGGCGCCGTTGGCCGCCGCGACGATCTGGGCGATCGACGACTTCACCGCCGACAACGGCGCCACGGTGGTGCTGCCCGGCAGCCATCGCTGGGGCAGGCGTCCGCCCGGGCCCGACGATGCCGCGCTGCCTATCGTCATGCCCGCCGGCTCGTGCCTCTTCTTCGTGGGCACCTTGTGGCATGGTGGTGGCGCCAACACGACGGCCCACGGGCGCCTTGCCGTCACCGCGCAGTACTGCGAACCGTGGCTGCGACCGATGGAATCATTCACCCTCTCGGTACCGCGCGACGTCGCTCAAACAGTCTCCGATGACATTCGCCGCATGCTTGGCTACAGCATCCATCCGCCGTTTGTTGGCCAGGTCGACGGTTTGCACCCGCTGCGGTTGTTAGAGCAGCCGACATGACGGCGCAGGCTGCAGCAACCTGCACGTGCCGGACGGTTGGCTAACGGACGTCCGCATCGCCTCGCGGGGAGACGGCCGGCAGCCCCTGCGATTCGGCTGCCTCGAGCAGCCGATGATCGTATGCACAGAAGGCGGTAAGAGCCTTTCGATGGATATACGCCGTGGCGAGGTGTATTGCGTCGAGAGTGCGCAGCTCGGCAGGCGGGATCGTGGCCGCCGCTGAGGCGATGGTGTCGGTCAAGACGAGAGTGTCAATGGTTGACGCGACATTTCGTGCGAGCGCTACAGCGCTGGGCCCTGTTCGTGCGGCCGCTCGTATCAGCTCAATGTGACCGATGGCGCTGCTGACAAGGTTTTCATCAGGGTGTGCGTTGAGCCAATCAATCAGAGCCGCCGACTCTTCTTCAGCCGCAACAAGTTTCACTGAGGCCGATGTATCAAGGTAGATCATCGGTCGGAGCGTTGTTGGTCCAGTATGGACGTTAGCGATGGACCTTCGATGAGGTCGGCCAAGTTTAGTGGGACTCGTACTGCGGCGGCGGGAATCAACTCGCCGTCGGCGATGAGCTGGTCACGCGCTTGTTCTGCGGGTGTGATCGGCACTAACCGCGCTACCGGCCGACCGCGATCGGTGATCTGGATAGTCAATCCGGCCTTCGCTTTTGCGATCCACACGCTTGCATTCTGGCGTAGTTCACGAATCCCGATGCTATCCACGTCAGCTAGTGTAGCACATAATGTGCTACACAACCGCGTACGGTCTGCCGCTAATCAGTCTCCATTCTCATCAACGACATCCACGACCGCGCCCCACGGAGCCCTGACGAAAACGTCACCAAGGTTGTCCTGGGCAGCGTCGGGATCCGCTTCGATGGGCTCGTTGAGCGTCACGCTATACACAGCGAAATCGGCGTGCCTGGCGGCGATCCCACGCGCAACGTCGAGTCGGGTTGTCGCGTAGGTGTATTCCTTGCCATCCATGACGTCCAGAGTGCGGGTCGTCGCGTCTCCGGGATTGAGGCCCCGCGCATCGGCACGGTAGTAGGCCGCGTCGTCAGTCATCTCGTCAGCCCTTTCTCGGATCGGTTAATGCTGTGTGTGGGTTACTCAATCTTTCGACGAGTGCGCGGATCTGTCGATGTTGCCGTGGACAACGTGGGACTCGTTTTCTCGTGAAGTTTCACTCCGATAAAGTGAACCGCTGAGCTGGCGTTAGAGGGTGAGGCCTTCGATGAGCGACATGACGGCACGGTTCGCCGAGATCGTCGGGAACCGCAACCTGCTAACGGGCGACGCGATCCCCGAAGACTATTCACACGACGAAGAGTTGAACCAGCCGCCGCAGAGACCGGCGTATGTCGCGAAACCCGCTACCGCAGAAGAGGTTTCGCAGCTGCTGATCGCCGCTTCGGAAAACGGCGTGCCGGTGACGGCCCGCGGCTCCGGGAGCGGCCTGTCGGGCGGGGCGCGGCCGGTGGAGGGCGGGCTGCTGATCTCGTTCGAGCGGATGAACGCGGTGCTGGAGGTCGACACGACCAACCAGGTCGCCGTCGTCCAACCCGGGATCACGCTGACCGAGCTCGACGCCGCGACCGCCGGCACCGGCTTGCGCTACATGGTTCACCCGGGCGAGCTGTCCTCCAGCGTCGGCGGGAACGTCGGAACCAACGCCGGCGGCATGCGCGCGGTCAAATACGGGATAGCCCGCCACAACGTGCTCGGGTTGCAGGCGGTGCTCCCGACCGGCGAGATCATCCGAACCGGCGGCAAGATCGCCAAAGTCTCCACCGGCTACGACCTGACCCAGCTCATCGTCGGCTCCGAAGGCACCCTGGCCCTGGCGACCGAAGTGATCGTCAAGCTGCATCCGCGCCTCGACCACACCGCCGCCGTGCTCGCCCCGTTCGCCGACTTCGACCAGGTGATGGCGGCGGTGCCCAAGATCCTGGCCAGCGGGCTCGGGCCCTACATCCTGGAGTACATCGACAACTTCACGATGGCCGCACTCATGCATACCCAGAACCTGGAGTTGGGCATTCCAGACAAGATACGCGACAGCTGTGAGGCGTATCTCGTTGTGGCGCTTGAGAATCGCACTGCGGAGCGACTGGATGAGGATGTCGAGCGGGCCGGCGAGCTGCTCGCCGATCTTGGTGCGGTCGACGCCTATGTGCTTGAAGGCGGCTCGGCTCGCAGGCTGATCGAGGCGCGCGAGAACGTCTTTTGGACGCTCAAGGCGATCGGCGCGGACGACCTCATCGACACCGTCGTGCCGCGCGCCGCGATGCCGAAGTTCCTTGCCGCCGCGCGCGGTCTGGCGGCGGCAGCGGGCGGCGCCGCGGCCGGCTGCGGGCACGCCGGCGACGGCAACGTGCACCTGGCCGTCATCTGCAAGGACCCGGAGAAAAAGAAGCAACTGATGACCGACATCTTCGCGCTCGCAATGGAATTGGGGGGCGCGATCTCCGGCGAACACGGCCTGGGCCGCGCCAAAACCCCCTACTTCCTCAAGCTCGAGGACCCGGCCAAGATCGAGCTCTTGCGCCGAATCAAACAGAGCTTCGACCCGGCGGGCATCCTTAACCCCGGGGTTCTCTTCGACGCGTAAGGCATACTCTTTCGCCGTGCACATCGATGCGATGACGGTTCCGCAACCGCTGGCGCGGGCCGGTGACCTGGCCCGGCGTACTCAGGCGGCGGGGTTCTCCGGTCTGTTGTTTACCGAGACCGGCCGCACGGCCTATCTCAACGCCGCGGTCGCCGCGCAGGCCGCTCCCGGACTCGAGTTGTCCACCGGCGTCGCGGTGGCCTTTCCCCGCAGCCCCTTCGTGACGGCGGCCACGGCGTGGGAGTTGCAGGAAGCGACCGGCGGGAAATTCCGGCTGGGCCTGGGAACGCAGGTCCGCACGCACGTCGTGCGTCGCTACGGCGTGGCCTTCGAACGTCCCGGCCCGCGGCTGCGCGAGTATGTGCTGGCGGTGAAGGCGTGCTTCGCGGCGTTTCGGACGGGGACGCTTGATCACCACGGCGAGTTCTACGACCTCGACTTCCTTACTCCGCAGTGGAGCCCGGGACCCATCGACGCGCCCGATCCCAAGGTGGACGTCGCGGCGGTGAATCCGTGGATGCTGCGCATGGCCGGTGAGGTGGCCGACGGGGTGCACGTCCATCCGCTCGGGGAACCCGGCTATCTGAACCGCCACGTCCTGCCGACCCTCGCCGAAGGCGTGACGAAAGCCAAGCGCTCACAGTCGGACGTCGCCGTGATCGTGCCGGTGATGACGATCGTCGGCGACAGCGACAAAGAGCGCGACAAGGAACGAGAAGTCGTGCGAACCAGCATGGCCTTCTACGGCAGCACCCCCAACTACGCGTTCATCTGGGACCAGGCCGGGTTCGAGGGCACGACGGCCCGGCTCCGTGAGAAGCAGAAGGCCGGCGACTTCAAGGGCATGGCGGCCCAGATCACCGACGAGCACCTGGCCGTGTTTGCCACCGAGTCGACGTGGGACGGCCTGGCCCCCGCGCTGGCCGAGAAGTACGCCGGAACCGCCACGCGAATCGTCCTGTATAACGCCCTGGGTGATGAGGAGCGCATCGAGCGGTACGGCGAGGTCGCCCGCCGTTTGCGTGGCGATGCCGAAGCCTGACAGCGTTTGACCGGCGCGGCACGACATGCCACAATTTTGGGTTGTGCATCCCAATCCAAAGAGCCCGAGCACGGTCGTCCTTGTCCACGGAGCATGGGCCGACGGGTCGAGCTGGAACCGAGTCATCACCGATCTGCAGCAAGCCGGCATCGCCGTGATCGCCGCACCCATCCCGCTGACCACGCTCGACGATGACGTGAACGCGGTCATCCGGACCATCGACCGAACCGAAGGACCCGTCGTCCTGGCCGGTCACGCGTACGCTGGCGGCGTCATCGGCGCGACCAATCACCCCCGCATCCAAGCCCTGGTCTACGTCGCCGCCCTGGCTCCCGACGAGGGCGAGACCGTCGCCGACGTTTTCTACCGCAATGCCCCGCACCCGCAGGCACCCGAACTCAAGCCCGACAAGGACGGCTGGATCTGGCTGCCCACCAACGCCTTTCCCAACGCCTTCGCGCAACACGCGACCGACCACGATCATGCGGTGCTCGCCGCGGTCCAGCGGCCCATCGCCGCGCCATGCATTCAGAAACCGGTACCGAAACCCGGATGGAAAGAGCTACCCGCCTGGTACCTGATCGCCGAAGAGGACCGGATGATCAACCCCGACACCCAAACGTTCATGGCCGAACGCATGAATGCCCGCACCCATGCCCACAAGGTTGACCACGCGCCGCTGATCAGCCGGCCAGAAGTCGTCACCGAGATCCTGTCCGAGGCGCTGCAGGGCGTCCGCTAGGAGACTGCGTCGGAAACTTCCACCGCGGCAACGGTATTCGCGGCCGCGCCGGACTCCTCGTGGTCGGCCAGCCAACGTTCGGCGTCGATGGCCGCCGCGCAGCCACTGCCCGCGGCGGTGACCGCCTGCCGGTAGGTGCGGTCCACCAGGTCGCCGGCGGCGAACACCCCGTCGATCGAGGTACTTGTGGTGTGGCCCTGCACCAGCACGTAGCCGTCGGGGTCGACGTCGAGCACATCGCGCACCAGCGCCGAGCGTGGGTCGTGCCCGATCGCCACGAACACCCCGGTCACCGGCAGCGTCTTCTCGGCACCGGTGGCCGTGTCGCGCAATCGCAATCCCCTTACTGTGTCCTGTCCCTCGACCGCTTCGACCGTGTGGTTGGTGACGAACGTGATCTTGTCGTTGGCGCGGGCGCGCTCCAGCATGATCCGCGAGGCCCGAAACTCCTCACGACGATGCACCACGGTCACGCTGCGGGCAAACCGGGTCAAAAACGTCGCCTCCTCCATCGCCGAATCCCCGCCACCGATCACCGCGATGTCTTGATCCCGGAAAAAGAACCCATCACAGGTCGCACACGAACTCACCCCCCGGCCCAGCAACTCCTGCTCACCGGGCACCTGCAAATACCGCGCCGCAGCCCCCATCGCCAAAATCACCGACCGGGCCCAAAACGTCTCCCCCTCGGCGGTCAGCACCGACTTGACCGGCCCCTCTAACGACACCGACTCGACGTCTTCCATCCGCAAATCGGCACCAAAGCGCAGCGCCTGCTCACGCATCTGATCCATCAACTCCGGACCCGTGATCCCGTCGCGGAAACCCGGGTAGTTCTCCACCTCGGTCGTGGTCATCAACGCCCCACCAAACGACGTCCCCTCAAACACCAGCGGCGCCAGCTGCGCCCGCGCCGTATACAGCGCCGCGGTATACCCCGCAGGACCCGAACCAATAACGATCACGTCGTGCACAGTGTCGGCGCTCATACGAAGACGAACCTTTCAACCAGGGCCTGCGACCGCATCGAAAACGCAAGCCTACTGGGATTCGATCACCGTTTAACCTCGTCCAGAATTTGGTCGAGGCCGCAATACCAGCCGCCCCACAACGAACGGTTGTGACCTCACAACATAACGGCCTCTACTGGGATGCACGCGTGCAGGGCACCATGAACGTCATGACCCGCAGGTCCAATGACGTACCGTGGGTAGCTCTTGCCGACCAAACATCAGCGTTGATGTCGCGCTAGCCTGCCTTTAGCCACGCGCCGACGGGTGTCGCCCAGCCCAGAGCGAAACACCTAATGCGGACCGCGGTGCGCTCCGGCAGCCCCGGCCGGCAATGTTTGCGAAGGAGAGAACGCCATGACCACAGCACGTCCGGCCAAGACTCGCAGTGAGGGCCAGTGGGCGCTGGGAGAGCATGAGCCGCTCAACGACGCCGAGCAGTTCAAGCAGGACGACGCGCCGCTGAACGTGCGCGACCGCATCCTCAACAAATACGCGATAGAGGGCTTCGACAGCATCGCCAAGAACGACCTGCGGGGCCGCTTCCGCTGGATGGGCCTCTACACGCAGCGCGAGCAGGGTTACGACGGCGGCTGGACCGGTGACGAGAACATCGACACCCTCGAGGCCAAGTACTTCATGATGCGCGTGCGCTCCGACGGCAGGCCGATGTCACCCACGGTGCTGCGCACGCTGGGACAGGTTTCCACTGAGTTCGCCCGCGACACCGCCGACATCGGCGACCGGGAAAACGTGCAATTCCACTGGATCAAGATCGAGGACGTCCCCGAGATCTGGCGTCGGCTGGAATCCGTTGGCTTGACGACGACCGAGGCCTGCGGTGACTGCCCCCGCGGCATCCACGGCTCGCCGCTGGCCGGAGACGCGCTCGACGAGGTGCTCGACGCCACCCCGGCGATCGACGAGATCATCCGGCGCTTCATGAACAACCCCGAGTACGCCAACCTGCCGCGTAAGTACAAGACCGCTATCTCGGGCCTGCAGGACGTCTCCCACGAAACCCACGACGTCGCGTTCGTCGGCGTCAATCACCCCGAGCACGGCCCCGGGATGGACCTGTGGGTGGGCGGCGGCCTGTCGACCAACCCGATGTTGGCCCAGCGGGTCGGCGCGTGGGTTCCGCTGGACGAGGTTCCCGACGTCTGGGAGGCCGTCACCCAGATCTTCCGCGACTACGGCTACCGGCGGATGCGCGCCAAGGCGCGGCTGAAGTTCCTGGTCAAGGACTGGGGCATCGAAAAATTCCGTGAGGTCATGGAGACCGAGTACCTCAAGCGCAAGCTGATCGACGGCCCCGCCCCCGAGCCGGTCAAGCACCCCGTCGACCACGTCGGCGTGCAGAAGATCAAGAACGGGCTCAACGCCGTCGGCGTCGCCCCGGTCACCGGACGCGTCACGGGCACCATCCTGTCGGCGGTGGCCGACCTGATGGAGAAGGTCGGCTCGGACCGAGCCCGGTTCACCCCGTTCCAGAAGCTGGTCATCCTCGACGTGCCCGACGACAAGGTCGGCGAGTTGGTCGCCGGCCTGGACGCGCTGGACCTGCCGTCGCGGCCCTCCTCCTGGCGTAAGAACATGATGGCCTGCACCGGCATCGAGTTCTGCAAGCTGTCGTTCGCCGAAACCCGGGTGCGGGCCCAGACGCTGGTGCCCGAACTGGAAGAACGCCTGGCCGACATCAACTCCGAGCTCGACGTGCCGATCACCGTCCACCTCAACGGGTGCCCGAACTCGTGCGCCCGAATTCAGGTCGCCGACATCGGCTTCAAGGGCCAGTGGATCGACGACGGCGACGGCCATTCGGTCGAGGGTTTCCAGGTCCATCTCGGCGGCGGCCTGGGTGAGGAAAGCGGTTTCGGCCGAAAGCTACGCCAGCACAAGGTCACCAGCGACGAGCTCGGCAACTACATCGACCGGGTGACCCGCAACTTCGTCAAGCAGCGCGAGAAGGGCGAGCGGTTCGCCAACTGGGCGTTGCGGGCCGAGGAAGCCGACTTGCGATAAAACGCGCCGCACAGCCAACAGGCGCCGATTTTAAGGACGACTCGATGACGGAAGTGGTGGGCAGTTTCACCGAGGAGCGGCTGCGTGGGCTGGCCGAGCGCGGCGCGGCCGAGCTCGACGGCGCCAGCGCCACCGACCTGCTGTGCTGGACCGACCAGAACTTCGGCGGCATCGATGGACCCCGCGGCTGGGCCACCTGCCAATACGTGGTCGCCTCCAACATGCAGGACGCCGTGCTGGTCGACCTGGCGTCCAAGGTGCACCCCGGCGTGCCGGTGCTGTTTTTGGACACCGGCTACCACTTCGCCGAAACCATTGGTACCCGCGACGCCGTCGAATCCGTCTACGACGTGCACGTGCTCAATGTCACTCCCGAGCACACGGTTGCCGAACAGGACGAACGGCTGGGCAAGGACCTGTTCGCCCGCGAGCCCAACGAGTGCTGCCGGCTGCGCAAGGTCCTCCCCCTGACCAAGGCGTTGAGCGGGTACGCCGCCTGGGTGACTGGGATTCGCCGCGTGGAGGCCCCGACCCGCGCCAACGCCCCGCTGATCAGCTTCGATGAGGCGTTCAAGCTGGTGAAGATCAATCCGCTGGCCGCCTGGACCGACGAGGAGATTCAGGACTACATCGACCGGAACGGCGTGTTGGTCAACCCGCTGGTCGACGAGGGCTACCCGTCCATCGGGTGCGCCCCGTGCACCGCTAAGCCGACCGAGGGCGCTGACCCGCGCAGCGGACGCTGGCAGGGGAAGTCCAAGATCGAATGCGGGCTGCACAGCTGATGAGCACGCTGGTGCTGACCGCGCACGGCAGCAGGGACCCACGCTCGGCTGCCAACGCCCATGCCCTGGCGGCCCGGCTGATGCGCATGCGGCCGGGTCTCGACGTGCGGCAGGCGTTCCTGGAGCTCAACGCGCCGAACTTCGTCGACGTGCTCACCGCCTTGCCGGACAGCCGCCACGCCGTGGTCGGCCCGCTGCTGCTCGCCAGCGCCTACCACGCGCGCCTGGACATCCCCGAACAGATCTCGCGCGCGGGCGCGTCGGGCATCCGCCAGGCCGATGTGCTCGGTGGAGACGATCGGCTGGTGTCGGTATTGCACGAACGCCTCGCGCAAATCCAGGTTTCCCCGTTCGACGGTGACCTGGGCGTGGTGGTGGTCGCGATCGGCTCATCGAATAACGCGGTGAACGCGCGCACGGCGCGGGTGGCGGCCAAGCTGGCCGCCGGCACGCGATGGGCCGGGGCCGCAATCGCTTTCGCCACCCGACCCGAACCCTCGGTCCCCCAAGCCGTCCGCCGGTTGCGGCGCCGCGGCGCCCGCCGGGTCGTCATCGCGCCGTGGTTCCTGGCTCCGGGACTCATCACCGACCGGGTCTCGAAGTACGCGCGCGACAACGGCATTGCGATGGCGGCGCCGCTGGGTGCACACCGGCTGGTGGCCGAGACCGTGCTCGACCGTTACGACGAGGCGCTGGCCGACGACGTCGCGGCCTGAGTCCCGCTATTTGGGTGCAAGCGAATTGATGTGGCTGAGCAAGTCCCGTATGGCGCCCGCGGGCGGGGTGCGCCCGCCCACCCAGATGGCGCGAAACTGGCGCCGCAAGTCCAACTCCGGGATGCTGATCGCGCACAGGCGCCCGACCGCTAGGTCATCGGCCACCGCCAGCCGGCTCATGGCCGCCGGCCCCGCGCGAGCCAGGACCGCGGCGCGCATCGCCCCCGCGGACGCCAATTCGAGGACGGGCGGCGCTTGCTGCATGTCGTCGCCGAGCAGCTCACGCAGCGCCACCGTCAGCGAATCGCGGATTCCCGAATGGGGTTCGCGGGTGACCAGGGGTGTTTCCGCGAGTTCGCGAGCCATCACGGCCCGCGACCGACGAGCCCATTTGTGGCTGGGCGGCACCACGATCACCAGCTCGTCGTGTCCCACCACACAGCTGCCCAATCCCTTTGGCGAACCGGGGTTTTCGACGAATCCAAGATCGGCGGCGCCATCGCGAACCGAGGCGATCGCGTTATCGCTGTTGGTGGCGGTCAGCATCACTTGGGGGACGGTACCGCCACGCCGCGTCGCCGTGTGCAGGGAAAGCAGCCAGCGCGGCATCACGTGTTCGGCGATCGTCTGGCTGGCCACCACCCGGATTTTTTCGCGGCCTTCCTTTCGCAGCGAACCCAGGCCCGCATCGATCTCGCTGGCGACCTCAAGCAAGTGGGCCGCCCACTCGGCGACGATGCGGCCGGCGGGCGTGAGTTCGGAGCCACGTGTCGTCCGGACCGCCAATGTCACCCCGACCTGGGCCTCCATCGATGCGAGCCGCCGTGACACGGCCTGTTGGGTCAACCCGAGTTCGCGGGCGGCGCGGCCGAGGCTCCCCGTCTCGGCGATCGCCAAAAAGACCTCGAACGAGACGAGTTCGGGCACGCGGGGGCTCAGCGGCATGGTTGATCAAGCCGCAATCGGGTAATACATGACGGACACAACCATAGATTGTGACTCCACAACATTGAAACCTCTACTCACGCCCCGGCGCGGCGAGAAGCATGGGGACCCACTCCGTCCGAAGGAAGGAACCGTTTGTGACCTACGTGATCGCCGAACCCTGCGTCGACATCAAAGACAAGGCATGCATCGAGGAATGCCCCGTCGACTGCATCTACGAGGGCGCCCGGATGCTCTACATCCACCCCGACGAGTGCGTCGACTGCGGCGCCTGTGAGCCGGTGTGCCCGGTCGAGTCCATTTACTACGAAGACGATCTCCCCGGCGAATACAGCGAGTACACCCAGATCAACGCCGACTTCTTCGCGGAGCTCGGTTCACCCGGTGGCGCGCAGAAAGTCGGCCTGACCGAAAACGACCCCGCCGCGGTCAAGAGCCTGGAGAGCCGGGCACAGGCAACCTAAAACGCGGGCGCTCAGCGATCCGGAATCAGTTGGGCCACGACGCCGGCCAGCAAGGTCTCCGGGTCTTGGCCGATGCCGACAGCGCGGAGTTCGCCGCCGATGGCAAGGGAAGCGACACCGTGCACCAGCGACCAGAGCGGCGCCGCAATCTCGCGGGGGTCTTGACCGTCGAGGATGCCCGCGTCTTGGCACTGCTTTATCGCGTCGAGCAGGTCGCCAAACGCCCGGTCTCCGGCGGCCGCCAGGGTGGGGTGGCCCGTTTTAGCGGTTTCGGCGCCAAACATGACGCGGTAGTGGTCCGGGTGGGCGATCGCCCAGCGCACATAAACACGGCCGAGTTCGATCACCCGTTCCTTCGGCTCGGATGCATTGTCGGCGGCCGCGGCCAGCTCGGCGTGCAATTCGACGAACCCCTGTTCGGCGACGGTGGCCAGCAGCTCGGCCTTGTCGGCGAAGTGCCGGTACGGGGCCGCGGCGCTGACGCCGGCGCGGCGGGCTGCCTCGGTGAGGGTGAATCCTTTCGGCCCCTTCTCGGCTACCAGCGATAACGCGGCGCTGGTCAGCGCCCGCTTGAGATCGCCGTGGTGGTAGCTGTCCCGACGCGGGGTTGCCGTCTTACGTGCCATGTTGACTACATTAACATTATGGCCTATGTTAATGCTATTCACATCACTGGAAGGAGCGGCGCATGACCGCCATTGCGACCACCACAAGCGACCGCGCTGGCGACCGCGACCGGCAGAAGACGGCCGCGCGCCTGGGCCAGGCGTTCGCGCAGGGCTACCTGGAGATCGAGGAATATGAGGAGCGGGTGAAAGCCGCGTTCCAGACGCATACCAGCGGCGAACTGCACACTCTCCTCGCCGATCTGCCGCTCGATCGGATCCGGCGCGCCGACCCTGGCTACCGCGCCGCCCGGATGGCCGCGGCTCGCCTCGGGCTGCGCATCCACCTCGGCGCCTACTTCGCGATGGCCGTCGTCGTGCTCACCGTCTGGGCCGCGATCGCCGTCACGACCGGCGCGAGTTACTTCTGGCCGATATGGCCGATCCTCGGTGCAGCGATCGGCGTTATCAGCCACGCCTTGGCCATCCGGCCGGGCATGAAAACTGTTGGCAAATAACAATTTTGAAAGGTAGAGCGATGTCGAAACAAACAGGGTGGGCCGTGGTGACGGGCGCCAGCTCCGGGCTGGGCGCAATCTTCGCCGACCAGCTGGCTCGGCGGGGTATGTCGTTGGTGCTGGCCGGGCGGGATCACGATCGGCTCGGCGCGGTGGCGCAGCGGGTTGGCCAGGTCGCCCCGGATGTCGATGTTGAACTGGTCGTCGGCGACCTTGGCACCGATGCCGGTCTCGATGCCCTGGTGGCCCGTCTCGAGGGTCGCGCGATCGACGTGTTGGTCAACAACGCCGGGTTCGGCACCTACGGCCCGTTCGCCGAGCTCGACGCCGATCGCGAGCAGGAACTGGTCGCGGTCAACGTTGACGCGCTGGTGCGTCTGACCCACGCGGTGCTGCCGGGGATGTTGGCCCGCGATCGCGGTGGCATTCTGAATGTCGCCTCTACCATCGCCTTTCAGCCTGGCCCCTACCAGGCCACCTATGGCGCCTCGAAGGCTTTTGTGCTGTCGCTCAGCCAAGCATTGTGGGCGGAGCTCCGCGGTACGGGTGTCACCGTGACGGCGTTGTGCCCGGGGGCGACCCGCACCGGTTTCGTCGATGCGCTCGGATCGGATGTCTCGCACACGGCGATCTATCGAAACCTGGCCGCCCCCGAACCCGTTGTGGCCAAAGGGCTGCGCGGCCTGGACCGGGGACGTGCCGTGGTCGTTCCCGGGTGGCGCCATCGGGTGATGTCGACCGGCGCGCGACTGCTACCCGGCTGGCTCTCGGCAATTGTCGGCGGACGGATGCTGGCGCCCGCGGCGGCGACGGCACGCGCGAATCGGTGAGAACCATGTCGGGCAAGAACTTTTCATTCGAGATCAACCGGGCCGCACGCGCGTCGACCGCGACACTGTTTCGCCTTGAAACCGACGGTGCCCGTTGGTCCGAATGGGCGAAGCCACTCATCGTCCAGTCGAGTTGGGAGCAACGGGGCGATCCATCGCCCGCCGGCGTCGGCGCAGTCCGCAAGGTGGGGATGTGGCCGATGCTCATGCGGGAAAAGACGATCGCCTACGAACCGGACCGCCGACACGTCTACGCCCAGATCGGGCCGCCCCTTCCGGCGAAGGACTACCGCGCCGAAATGATCCTGACCCCTAATCCACAGGGCGGCACCGACATTTGCTGGACTGGCTCATTCACCGAAGGGCTGCCCGGCACGGGCCCGGTGATGCGCGTTTTCCTGCGGGGCGTGGTCTGGTTCCTCGCCCGACGACTCGTCACGGCCGCCGAACGCGACACCTCCGAAGGCGCCGCTCGGCTATGACTTGGGACGCACGCCGGCGGCGCGGTACACGAAAACCGGCTCGACCGGAAAGCGCAGCGTCGTCGTGGGCAGTTTTTCCAGCACCTCGTCCGGGATCTTCTTCTTGTAGTTGAGCTTCATCGTTCCGCTGAAGGCGGTGTCGACTCCGTGTAGGTCGATCGCGATCTGCAGGCCCTTATCGGTGATGGTCGCTACCGCCGGCCCGCGGTTGGTGTCCCAGGAGCAATCGATGGACCGCAGGTTGCTGTCCCCGCGCGCGGGGAAGGTGGCCACGATCCGCGCGGCGCTGAAAGCGAACGCGCCCAGATAGCGGGACACGCCGGCGGCCGAATAGACGCCAGGGACATGGCCGCCGAAACGGCGGCTCACCCCGACCTTGTGGGCAAGGAATATCAGGCCCTCGGCCTCGAGTTGCTCGCGAAGCTCGGCGGGCACGTTGCTGAGCTGGGACACGTTACGAAGAATGCCAAACACAGCCAGACGGTAACTGGAGGTGCCGCCCGCGCGCGGCAATTTGCCAGGCAATCGCCCAGCGCCCCTCTTATTGCACCGTCACGTTGGCGGTATACGTGGACGCCGGTTTGGTGTCCTTGCCCACGAAGCTGGCGTAGGAGGTGGTGATCGTCGTGGTCCCGGGTTTCAACGCCGTGAAGGTCCAGACCTCGGTGCCGGGCGCCCCCAACATGTCGGTGCTCGGTTTCACGTACCGGTGATCGGTCTGCTGCATGACGTCCGGATCGGCGATCTTCGCGTCGGCCGTCCACCGGTACGGGGTGGTGTAATTCGAGCCCAGCGTCACCTTGAGCGTGTTACCGACAGCCAGCGTGACGCTTTGAGTGATGGCGTTCTGTGAGAGCACCTCGTCCATGGAGACCTGCAGTGTTTTGATTGGCGACGGATTCCTGGACTCGAACTGACAGCCCACAACGGTCGCCGAGACGAGCACGGCGACCGCCATCAACAGCCTGATCTTCACCAAGAACAATTGTTCCCCCATTCCGATCCGAGCCTAATATTCCCCAGGCCGGGGTTTCCGGCACGTGTTTGCTGACGGTCGGGTAGCTTCTGTGCATGTTTGGCATCATCCGGCCCTGCCGTCATCGACTCGGCGGCGAGCTTGCGGCGGTCTGGACAGCCCAATTGTGCGGATTGTGTCTGGCGCTTCGTGACGATTATGGCCAGCTAGCGCGGGTCGCCACAAACCACGACGGGTTGGTGGTGTCCGTGCTAGTCGAGGCGCAGTCGGCCGGGGAGCCGACGCGACGCAACGCCGGGCGGTGCCCGTTGCGCGGAATGCGGCGCGCCGACGTGGCCATGGGTGACTGCGTGCGGCTGGCCGCGGTGGTGTCGTTGGCCCTGGCCGCGGGGCGGGTGCGCGATCACGTCGACGACCGCGACGGCATGGCCGGTGCGGTCGGGCTGCGGCCGGCCGCACGCCGCATCGCCGAGCGGTGGGTGCGTCAGGGCACCGACGCCGGTCACACCCTGGGATTTGACACCGGCGTGCTCGTCGCGGCGATGGACCGGCAGGCAGAGCTCGAGGAGACGACGGGCCCGGGCAGCTCGCTGCTGCGGGTGACGGAGCCCACCGAGACGGCGGTCGCCGAAGCGTTCGCCCACACCGCGACGTTGGCCGGCCGCCCGGGTAACCGGGCGGCGCTGCGTGAGGTCGGCCTGCTGTTCGGGCGGCTGGCACACCTGCTGGATGCGGTCGAGGATTACCGGGACGACCAGGCGCGGGGCAAGTGGAATCCGCTCGCCGCCAACGGTACTCCCATCCAAGAGGCTCGTACCCTGTGCGACGACGCGGTGTTGGGCATCGAGCTGGCACTGGCCGATGTGGAGTTCACCGACGGGCGTCTGGTCCACCGGTTGTTGACCACCGAGCTGCGCCGAGCGGTTTCACGCACCTTCGGCGGGCCCGGCTGTAGCGCAGGAGGCGGAACGCCGCACGGCCAGCAGGAACCCATCAACTTTGGTGACCAAGCGCCGGGTGAGGGCGCAGAACCCGATGATCCCAAGGCCCGCCGGCGAAGCGACCGCTGGAACAACTGCATCTGTTGCTGCGACGGTTGCGACTGCTGCTGCGAGTGCGACGACTGCTGCTGCGACTGCTCATAGACCAGCTAGTGTGCCGGTGTGCCACAAGCTTTCCGGCTGCTGCTGGTGCAGGGAACCCTGTCCAACGCGGCCACGCAATTAAGCCGCGTGTCTCCGGTCATCACCGCCCTCTCGATTCGCCCAGCCGCGCCGGTGAGCTGATGCGGCGGCGCGAAAACTGAGCCGGTCCGGCAGGATGGGCTGGTGTTTGGGCTCGTCGTCATCGTCGCGCTCGTTTCCACCGTCATCGTGGGGACGGTGCTCGGCCGGCGCTATAGCGTCGGTCCCCCGGTCCTGCTCATCCTGCTCGGCGCTTTGCTGGGCCTGATCCCTCGCTTCGGCGGTGTTCGGATCGACGGGGAGATCGTGCTGCTGCTGTTCCTGCCCGCGATCCTTTTTTGGGAGAGCATGAACACGAGCTTCCGCGAGATTCGCAAAAACCTGCGCACCATCGTGTTTCTCAGCGTCGCTTTGGTGATTGCCACCGCGGTGGCGGTGTCGTGGACGGCGCGGGCGCTGGGCATGGAATCGCACGCGGCGGCCGTCCTCGGTGCCGTGCTCTCCCCCACCGACGCCGCCGCCGTGGCCGGCCTCGCGAAGCGGCTGCCGCGCCGGTCTCTGACCGTGCTGAAAGCCGAGAGCATCATCAACGACGGGACCGCGCTGGTCCTTTTCGCCGTGACCGTGCACGTCGCGATGGGCGGGGCCGCCATCAGCCAATTCGACTTGGTTGCCCGGTTTATCGGCTCGTACCTCGGCGGCATCGCGGCCGGGCTGTTGGTCGGCGGATTGGTGATGCTGCTGCGCCGCGGAATCGACGCGCCGCTCGAGGAAGGAGCGATGAGCTTGCTGACGCCGTTCGCGGCGTTCTTGCTGGCCCAAGCGTTCGACTGTAGCGGCGTGGTCGCAGTCATGGTGTCCGCGCTCGTCATCACCTATTTCGGGCCGGTGGTGATCCGGGCTCGCTCCCGACTGCAGAGCTTCGCATTCTGGGACATCACGACCTTTCTGATCAACGGCTCGTTGTGGGTGTTCGTCGGCGTCCAGATCCCGGGCGCGCTGCGCGGTATCGCCCACGTCGACGGCGGAATTCGGCACGCCGCCTTTATCGCCCTGGCCGTCACCGGCGTCGTGATCGTGTCCCGGATTTTCTGGGGCGAAATCACCACCGTGCTGATTCGGTTGATCGACCGCCGCGAGGTGCAGCGCGACCGTCGCGTCGACTGGCGAATTCGCTTCGTTACCGCCTGGGCGGGATTCCGCGGCGCCGTGTCGCTCGCCGCGGCGCTGGCCGTCCCGATGACCACGTTCAGCGGTGCGCCGTTCCCGGATCGCAGCCTGCTCATCTTCGTCGTGACCTTCGTCATCCTGGTGACCGTCCTGGTCCAGGGCAGCACGCTGCCCGCGGTGGTTCGCTGGGCCCGGATGCCCGACGATGTCGCTCACGAAGAGGAATTGCAACTGGCCCGTTGCCGGGGCGTCCAGGCCGCCCTGGACGCCCTGCCGGTGGTCGCGGCCGAAGTGGGTGTGGACGAGGATCTGCTTGTGCGCATTCGTAAGGAATACGAAGAACACGCCGCGCTCGTCATGGCTACCGAGGACGGTTCGGACAGTCATCTCGCCGAGCGCAAGGATCTGCTTCGTCGGGTGCGTCTGGGCGTGCTCGAGCGCAAGCGCCGCGAAATCACCTCGCTGCGCAACCAGAATCTCATCGACGACATCGTGCTGCGCGAGTTGCAGGCCGAGATGGATCTCGAGGAAGCCCAACTCCTCGACTCCGCCGACGCCGACTGACCGCGCGGGCGTTCGCCGTACAGTCGGCTCCATGTTGCTCACGGTTGCGATCCGCGGGTACCGCTCGCTGCGCGAGGTGATCCTTCCGCTGGGCCGACTGTCCATCGTCACCGGGGCTAACGGCGCCGGAAAGTCGTCGCTGTACCGGGCGTTACGGCTGCTGGCCGATTGCGGCCGCGGCGAGGTGATCGGCTCGCTTGCCCGTGAGGGCGGGCTGCAATCGGTGTTGTGGGCGGGGCCCGAGCAACTCGGTGGCGCCCGACGCACCGGGAAGGTCGAAGGCACGGTGCGTAGCCGGCCGGTGTCGCTCGAATTAGGCTTCGCCGCAGATGATTTCGGCTATCTGGTAGACCTCGGCATTCCGCAATTCGCCGGCCCCGGCTCGGCCTTCGACCGAGATCCGGAGATCAAGCGGGAAGCGTTGTTCGCCGGGCCGGTGCTGCGGACCAGCGCGACGCTGGTGCGCAGGACGCGGGATTTCGCCGAGGTCAGCGCCGACTCGGGCCGCGGCTTCGACGAGCTGTGCCGATCATTGCCGTCGTACCGCAGCGTGCTGGCGGAATATGCCCACCCGCATGCGCTTCCCGAACTCGCGGCCGTGCGTGAGCGGCTGCGCAGTTGGCGGTTCTACGACGGCTTCCGTGTTGACGCGGGGGCACCCGCGCGGCACCCGCAGGTGGGCACCCGCACCCCGGTGCTTTCCGACGACGGCAGCGACCTGGCCGCCGCGATTCAGACGATCATCGAAGCCGGCTTCGACGATCTGAGCCGCGCCGTCGCCGACGCGTTCGACGGTGCCACTGTCTCGGTCGCCGTCCATGAGGGGCTGTTCGACCTGCAGCTGCGGCAACGCGGCATGTTGCGCCCCTTGCGGGCGGCGGAGTTGTCCGACGGCACGTTGCGGTTTCTGCTGTGGGCCGCCGCACTGTTGAGCCCGGAAGCGCCCTCGCTGATGGTGCTCAACGAGCCGGAGACCTCGCTGCACCCGAGCTTGGTTCGGCCGCTCGCCGAGCTGATCCGCACCGCCGCCGCACAGAGTCAGGTTGTGGTGGTGACCCACTCCCGTTCGCTGCTGGAGTTTCTCGACACCGTGCCCGTGCAGGAGGCCACCCAGGGCGGAACAAACGCCGGCAACGCAGCGGTCGAGATCGAGCTTTACAAGGAGTGGGGCGAGACGCGCGTCATCGGTCAGGACCTGCTGACGACGCCGCGATGGGACTGGGGCAAGCGTTAGAGCCGGGCCTCGCAAAACCTTCCCAGTAGGCAATTCTGCCCGCCATGCAAAATTCTGCTACGTTGGTGTCCATGACGGATCAACTGCTCGGGCTGCGCGAGCGCAAGAAGGCCGACACCCGGCGTGCGCTCAGCGACGCCGCATTGAATCTGGCGTTCGAACACGGGCTGGACAACGTGACCCGTGACGACATCGCCGCCGTGGCCGGGGTGTCGCTGCGCACGTTCAACAACTACTTCAGCGGCAAATACGAGGCGCTGGCCTACCGGCAAGCAGAACGCGTGCGTCGCAGCGTCGCCCTGCTCCGCCAACGCCCGGCCGACGAGCCGCTGTGGACGGCGATCGCTCACGCCGTGCTGGAACCCATCGAAGCCGATTTTGGCGATGTCCACGGCGACGAGAACCGAGTGCCCAGCCGTCACGAACTCGCCGAAATCAGAAAGCTGCTCATGCACCCACAGATCCGAAACGCGGTGCCACAGCAGCTCTTCGACGAGTTTGTCGAGGTGATCGCCGAACGTACCGGCACCGACCCGGACCGCGACATGTACCCGCGGCTGCTAATGGCCGTCGTGCGCGCCGTCGGCGACGCCGCCGCGGAGGCCTACGTGCGGGCGGAACCGCCCGTGGCGATCACGACCCTCATCCGCTCGGGCTTGGCCGCCGTCAGCGCGGGTCTGCCCGAACCCGCGATAAGGAAGTGAAGCAATGGCTTTGAAAAAGGACTTCGAACAGGCGCCAGTCGTCATCTCCGGCGCCGGACCCAACGGACTGATGCTGGCCTGCGAGCTGGCCCTGGCCGGCATCAGGCCGGTCGTGCTGGACGCACTGCCCGGTCCCAGCTCCGAGCCGAAGGCCAACGGCCTTGTCGGACAAGTGGTTCGGATGCTGGACATGCGTGGCCTGTATCGGGCGTTCACCGGTGACGAGGAGCCACCTCAACCCGCCTACGGATGGATGTTCGCGGCCATGCCGTTGAACTTCGTCAACGTGGCCGACGGGCCGATGTACGCATTGCGCATGCCGCAGCCCCGATTGGTGCGGCTGCTGGAAAAACGGGCGCGTGATCTCGGGGTGGACCTGCGCTGGGGCCACGAGCTCACCGGCTTGCGGCAGGAACCGGAATCCGTTGGGGTGAGCGTGTCTTCGCCGGAGCGCGATTACGACATTGCCGCCGGATACCTGGTCGGCGCCGACGGCGGCCGCAGCCTGGTCCGCAAGACGCTGGGCATCGACTTCCCCGGCAGCACATCCCCCACGGTCAGCCGGCTCGGCCACGTGCACATCCCCGACCAACTGCGCCGCGGCGAAGGCGTCATCGAGATCCCGGGATTCGGCCGGCTGCCCTTTGGCCACACGCGATTGGAGCGCGGCGGACTGATCTTCGCCGAGTTTGAACCGGGCCGGGCGATGTTGGGCACCATCGAATTCGGGCCTCCCGTCGACGAGACACCCATGAGCCTGGACGAACTGCGTGAGAGCGTGCGCCGCGTGGTCGGCGTCGACGTCCCCTTTGAGGAACCGAAAGGCCCTGAACCACAAGCCCTTCGACGAATCAACGGGCAGAACACCCGCCACGCCGAACATTATCGCGACGGCCGGGTCCTGTTGCTGGGCGACGCCGCCCACGTCCATAGCCCGATGGGCGGGCCGGGCCTGAACCTCGGAATGCAGGACACCTTCAACCTCGGCTGGAAGCTGGCCGCCCAGGTCAACGGGTGGGCACCCGACTCATTGCTCGACACGTATGAGTCCGAGCGCCACCCGGTGGGCCAGCGCGTCATGATGCAGTCGCTGTCGCAGACGGCCCTCATGATGCCCGGCCCCGAAGTCGACGCGTTGCGCACGCTGATGGGCGAGCTGTTCACCATCCCGGACGTGGCGAAACACATGGGGGCGTTGCTGGCCGGCTCCGACGTGCGGTACGACGTGGGTCATGACCACCCGCTGTCGGGCCGGGTCGTGCCCGAGCTGACCCTCGAGGACGGTCGACGGGTCGTCGACCTGTTCCACGACGCACGCCCAGTCCTGCTCGACCTCGCCGGCGGCGTCGCGCACGCAGCGCGCGGGTGGGTCGATCGGGTCGACATCGTCAACGCGGCGATCGCGGACCGGCCGGCGGCCGTGCTGCTGATACGTCCCGACGGCTACGTCGCGTGGGCGGCAGACACATTCGGGGCCGCCGAGGAAGCGGGCTTGCGCGCCGCGCTGCAGCGCTGGTTTGGACCTGAGTCCTAGCGGCTAACCGCTTCGTGGTGTAGCAACTCGCGTGATTGGTCGGTAGTGGGCGATTGCGGGGGCAACCCATTGGCGCAAGTAGTCACGCAGGTCGGCGCCGGACCGCGGCGGGCGTCCGGGGTCGATGATGAACGACTGCAAGATCCGGAGCATGAATTCGACGAGGTCGTCTCGTCTGTCAGCGGTAATGCCGGTGCTGTTCCAGTCCACGTTGAACCGATCGATGATGGAACGCCCCAGGGCAACAGCAACATCGGAGGTCACGCTCGCCGAATACGAAGGAGCCCGGTCGGAAGTCAGCAGCAGTCCCAGATACTTGTCTTGGGGAAGCTGTTCGAGAGTGTGTGCGATTCCCTCAACCACGGCTTCGGCGGGATCGTGAATCGCGTTGAGGTGGGCGGCCATCCGGTCGAGATAAGGGCCCACTTCGGACAGTGCGGTTGCGGCCAGTAATGCATCGGGACTGGGAAAATACCGGTACACGGTTTGGCGGGTGACTCCGAGGTCGCGCGCAATATCGCTGATCCGGATATCCGGGCCCGATTGGTCGATAGCGCGGCTTGCCGCCGCGATGATTCGCCGTATTGCTTCGTCGTCGCCCGACGGTAACGCGCCAGACCAGCCATGTCTGCGCATCCAGGTGCCTTTGCGTTGAGGTGTGCTTGCACACCTAACTTAGTTCAGTGCGACGCCCAGCTCCTCGGCGAACACCCTGATCATGTGTTGTACCCCGATTTCGTTGCGGCCGATGACCATGTGGTCGTGTTGCCCGTGGCGTACGCCTTCACCGCACTGGGGCAGCATCGCGAAGTCCTCATCGCGCACCGCCGCATGCACCGCGTCGTAGATCATGTCGTAGGCGCTTCGCTGTTCCTCGCTTGTTGCAGGGATACGTGCCAGCCAGCTGTGACGAACCGTGCAGCGGGTGGGGGCACCGGCGGGAAGGATGTCGATGACCTCCACACCTACATTGCTGTTGGCCAGGATCAGATTCGGGTAGATCCAGTAGATCAGGCCCATGTTGTCGCGCACGTCCCACGAACCGCTGGGGTCGGAGTCGAGGTTGGTGATCCAGTTGAACGGAAACCCGAGGCGGTGATGCTTGCCGTACTCGTCGTAGATCGCGACATTCGGTAACGCGTTTTGTCCAATCAGACTCTGACCGTGCACAAACGGGAAGTGATAACCCTCGGCGAAGGCTTCCAGGGCTCCCTTCCACGACACATCGGAAGTGAACTCGCGGTGGGTGTGATACCCGAAGGTCCCGAAGTCGAGTTCGGTCAGTTGCGGGCCCAATGCGCCCAGATGCGCATCGATGTCGATGGAACCATCGGAGCTCAGCACCGCCCAAATGAAGCCGTAGGCCTCCTGGCTGGGTAACTCCACCAGTCCGTAATCTTTGGCGTCCATGCCGGTAAAGCCGGATTTGCCGGGGACGCTGAACAATTCACCAGTGTTTTTGTACGTCCATGCGTGGTAGGGACAGGTGAATCGGGCGGCGTTGCCGGCCTCGCAGGCCGGCATCGCGCCGCGGTGGCGGCAGTAATTCAGGAACACATGACTGACACCCGAACCGTCCCGGGTCACCAGCAACGAACTGCCAAGCACCGACCGGACTTCGAAATCGTTCGGATTCGGAACCTGCACGCTGGGCAGGATCGCCAACGGCGTCCGTCGCAGGATCTGCGACTCCTCAACATCGGTGATCTTGGCGTCGCGGTAGTAGTGCAAGGGCACCCTCAACAGCTGCGGAGCCATGTCCGTGCTCTTGTCGAGGACCAGCCGCAAGGCCCGCCGCGTCAAATCGTCGTTGATTTCAATCGGTCGAACGCCCTCGATCGTCACGCCTGCCTCCTGTCCACCACATCCAACCCAGACCATACACCGCACACTGGCTGGATGGTCAAGGTTGGCCGGTGCAAGAGACGGCCAGGCGCCGAGTACATCTTCGGCGTGCCCGGCGCGATCTGACGATCAGTGTCGCCAGCCAATGTCGCTGCGGCACAAGGAGTCTAAGAATTCCGGACATTGTTTGAGGCACATATAGTTTGGGTACTCCGAACCCGCACCTTTAACGCATGCCTGGAATTCCCCGTAGCCGGCCCATATCTGATAGCCCACAAGCAAGAGCATGATCGCGGGCAGGACGGCAGCCACGACCCCGAGCACGACGCCGGCGAGAGGGATGCCGCCCCTACCGGCGTCGCCACGCCTGCCCCGCCGGCGCGCGATCACTCCGGTCACCACGGCGCCCGCACCGAAAATGACACCGGCCAGCGCTGCCGCGATGTAGACGACACTCTCCGGCGGGCGCACATCGATAAAAGGGGCGAGCACCAATGGCCACCAGGCCGCCAGGGCCACAATCGCCAACGCCAGCGACGCAATGCCCAGCTTGGACGTGCCCGCGGGCCCATCCAGGGATTCCGTCATGACCCACTCCTAAGTCCACCACGCGACGACGACCAGTATGGCGCACGCCGCGCAAGCAGCGGGAATTCACAGATTGTTCAGGCACACGTCAATTCCACATCGTTGACTGCACACGAGCGCCGCGTCTTCTCACGTTATGCGTGTTGTTCAGGTCGCCAACTTCTACGGCCCTCGCTCCGGCGGCCTTCGCACCGCAGTGGACCGGCTGGGCGCGGAATATTGCGCCACCGGGCATGAAGTGTTCTTGATCGTCCCCGGGTCGCGCGCGGAGCGCACCATACTGGGCACGGGCGTGGTGCGAATCACTCTGCCCGCCAGATTGATTCCGTTAACCGGGGGTTACCGCGCGGTGATGCCCGGACCCGTCAAAACGCTGCTCAAAGCGCTCAGACCCGACGCTCTAGAGGTCTCCGACCGGCTCACGCTGCGGTCACTGGGACGCTGGGGCCGTGACCATGGTGCCAGGACGGTAATGATCTCCCACGAGCGCCTGGATCGCCTTGTGGGCCAAATACTTCCGCGTCGACCCGCGCGAAGGTTCGCCGATTTTGCCAACAAACGCACAGCCGCCGACTACGACACCGTGGTCTGCACCACCGGGTTCGCGCGCGAAGAATTCGAACGGATCGGCGCGACGAACACCGTCACCGTCCCGCTAGGGGTGGACCTGCAGACTTTCCACCCGCGCCGACACTCTGCGGTGGTGCGCCAGCGCTGGGCTTCACCCCAGCAGATCCTGCTGGTGCACTGCGGCCGGCTATCGGTGGAAAAGCGCGCCGACCGCAGCATCGATGCGATCGGCGCGTTGTGTCATGCCGGAGTCGACGCCCGGCTGCTCGTTGTGGGCGAGGGCCCGATGCGGGCCAAGCTGGAACGACAGGCGGCACGACTGCCGATCGACTTCACGGGATTCGTCTCCGATCGGCACACCGTTGCCGGGTTGCTGGCCTCGGCCGATGTCACGCTGGCACCCGGGCCGCATGAGACCTTCGGGCTTGCCGCGCTGGAATCTCTGGCGTGCGGCACACCGGCCGTGGTGTCGCGTACGTCGGCGCTGACCGAGATCATCACCCCGGACAGCGGCGCGCTGGCCGATAACGACCCTTCCGCCTTCGCCAGGGCGATCAGCGCGATCGTCAGCCGACCCGAACACGACCGCCGCAGCTGTGCGAGGCGCCGCGCGGAGGGCTTCACCTGGCAGCGGGCGGCGGCCGGCATGCTGGCGTCGTTGGAGACCCCGGACCTCAAGGGCCACGACGACCCGCTCGGCGATTCCGAATACACCGCATAGGCCCGGCGTCAGTAGTTTCGCGGCAGTGCGGCGACCAGCGCCTCGACCTGTGCGCGGGTCGGTGTGGTGATGCTGCCGTCCGGCAGTCCGAGGACACGATCGATGGCAAGCCCGTGGAGTTTGAATCGGGCCGTCAGGACGTCGATCGCCTCGTGTCGGGCGGGCTCGTCGGCGGCCTGAAACACGGCGACGATGTTCGAGTTCGTGCGTGCGGCAAGACCGTAAATCATGTCGGCGACGCCCTCGGGGTCGAACGTGTCGAAGACGCCGTCCGCGACCCCGTCCGATATCAGCCCCGTCAGCAACGGGCAGAACAGCGCCTGCTCGACCGCGAGGATTCGTCCGTACAAATGGGCATTGTCCGGCCGCAGCAGCGACACCATCGCGGCCAGCTGCTCGGGTCCGCCCATCTCCATGTTGACGTCGAAACCGGCCTCCAATACCGCGTTGAGCCGGGCCAGCGCGTCTCCCTCGCATCCAGCGGCGGCGTCCTCGACGCCGGCGAACGCTTCGCCCGCGCTGCGCTCGGCCAAGGCTGCGATCAACGCGTCTTTGGACGCAAACCAGTGATAGAAAGCGCCTTTGGAGACACCCGCGTCGGCGATCAGATCGTTGAGGCTGACATTGTCATAGCCGTGGCGCAGAAATAGTCCCGCCGCACGATCGAGCAGCTCGGCTCTGCGGATGTCGGGATGCTTAACTACCCGCGGCATGCGGGCGGTCCTGGGCTGCCTCCGCTTTTCGCGCGTGGGGTTCCGGCTTCCAGCCGACATAGGTCAGGTACAGCCCGGCCGAGGCCAAGCAGAGGAACAGCACCCATATCACCGCGATGGCACCCGAGCTGTAGATGTCGTTGCCGACGGCGTCGTAGGCCCTCGGGACGGTCAGCAGCAGCACCCCGCGTATCGCGAGAAACCAGCCCGCCACAGACACGATGACGGCCGCAGGACTGCGCCAGTACTGATGAAACGCGATGACGACCGTGCCGAAAATCAGCAGAATGGCGCCAAATAGCCACGGCCACATGGGATTTGCCTTGAATTCGGTGAACAGCGTTTGCATGTACGAGCCGCGCACCGCCACCGTGGTCGGCACGATCGTGAAGAACGGGCCCAACACGCGGGCGAACATGCGGGTGCGGGCCTTCGACTGCTCTGATGTGCTCATCGGTTTGCCTCCATCCTCGCCAGCCAGTGTACAGACCACTGGTCGGTATAGCAGACCGACGGTCGGACGAGTGCGCGGTTAGGCTCGCTGGAGACGACAAAGGAGGTGAACGGATGGAAGCACGCGACCGGGTGCTGATCACCGCCACCGAACTCACCGGACTTATCCAGGCCGGCGATCCGGTGACCATCCTGGATGTGCGCTGGCGGGTCGATCAGCCCGATGGGCGTGCGGCCTACCTGCAGGGCCACCTACCGGGCGCGGTCTATGTGTCACTCGAGGACGAACTCAGCGACCACACGATCGCCGGCCGTGGCCGTCACCCGCTGCCATCGGGGCGCAGCCTACAGGCCGCCGCGCGCCAATGGGGAGTCCGGCAGGACGCGTTGGTCGTCGTGTACGACGACTGGAATCGAGCCGGCTCCGCGCGAGCGTGGTGGGTGCTGACCGCGGCCGGGCTTCAGAACGTACGCATCCTGGACGGCGGGTTGTCCGCGTGGCGGTCGGCCGGACACAGCCTCGAGACCGGTGAGGTCACCCCGCAGCCGGGGAATGTGGCTGTGCCACAACACGATTTGTATGCCGGAGCACGACCCACGTTGACGGCGGAGGAATCTGGCGCGGGCGCGCTGACACTGCTCGATGCGCGCGCACCCGAACGCTTCCGGGGCGACGTCGAGCCCCTCGACCCCGTCGCCGGTCACATCCCAGGCGCACAGAACCTGCCGAGCGGCGCAGTCCTGGCGGGCGACGGCACCTTTCTGGGCGACTACGCGCTCTCCCAATTGCTGTCCGACCACGGCATCGATCGCGACCGCGGCGTGGGCGTCTACTGCGGCTCGGGCGTCACCGCGACCGTCACGATCGCCGCGTTCGCCGCGATGGGCTCCGAAGCGGCGCTGTATCCGGGGGCATGGTCTGAGTGGAGTTCGGATCCGACCCGGCCCGTCGCCCGCGGTCCCGACTAGTCACAGACCGGCCCAGCCTCGCAGGAAGGCCGCGGTTACCCGAGCGGCGTTGTCCGCCGCGATCCCCTTGTAGAAAAAGAACTGGAACGGGAAGCCCGGCAGGTGCAGCGGGTCTCCGGCCCCATCAGAAATGCCGCGGAGGCCCAGAAACGGGACCCCATGCGCATCGGCAACCGCCTGCGCCGCAGCCGTTTCCATGTCGACGGCGTCGAACGCCGGGTCCGGCGTCGGCGAGACATTCAGGTTGCTGATCAGAGCGTTTCTCAGCCACGGCCCCGCCGCCCGGAAGAAGTTGCCGGTGTAGCGAACGGAGCGATCCGGTGCGAGAAAGGGTTGGCAACCAAACACGCCGCCGCCGTTCGGGATGCAGGGGAACGCCCGGCCGTTGTTGTTATCGAAACTGGAGCCGTCACCGCCGACCAGCACCCGCGGCCGGCGTCGCAGATCGATCAGCTTGATGTTGGGGACGTACCGACGCGAACGGGCGGGATTGCCGAGATAATTCCCGCTTCCCAGGGCAACCGTAAGTGTCCGTGCCGTGGCCAGCATGCCGGGATCGACCGGATGAAACGTTGCACCGCTGTCCAGGGTCCATCGCGCCGGTATCACCACATCGGCGATGCGGGTGCGCCCGCCGCCTCCGGCGACGCCCGAAAACACCACTGCGCCAACGGCGATCGACGACGCGCGAGCGAAATGGACAAACGCGGTCTCGGCGGTGTCCGTGGCGTTCACCAGGCCGATGCCGGTCATCGCCACAATCACCTTCTTGCCGCCGATCGAGCCGAGATAGAAGTGGCGGCGATCGGCCACCGCCACCGGATCGGGGTCAAGGGTGGTGCGGGACAACACCGCGTCGGTTTCGGCCGGAAAGGCGCACAGGACCAGCGTGCGCTGTTCGCATGTCACGACCACGATTTTCGCGCAAACCGCGGCCCGGTAAAAGCAGGTTCATGGTCGGGGTGATCGAATAAAGGCCTCATGGACACCGCAACGACCTGGAAAGAGTCCCCATGACGGGCCGGCTTGACGGCAAGGTCGCGATCATCACTGGCGCCAGCACCGGCCTGGGCCCCGTGATGGGTGCGCTGTTCGTCTCAGAGGGCGCCAAGGTGTTGCTGGCCGCGCGACGTCAAGAGCTGGTCCGCGATGCCGCTCGCGCGGCGGATCCCGGCGCTATCGCGATGCGCGCCGACGTGACCGACGAGAACGATGTCGCGGCCATGGTGTCGCGGGCGGTCGACGAGTTCGGCCATGTCGACATCTTGTGCAACAACGCCGCCGCGCCCGGGCAGGACCGCTGGATCTGGGAGCAGACCCTGGACAACTGGAACGCCACGATCGCCGTCGACGTCACCGCGGCGATGCTGTGCACCCGCGCGGTGCTCAACCAGTCGATGCTGCAACGCCGCCGCGGGGTCATCCTGAACTTCTCGTCGACGGCAGGCTACGCCGGCATGGTCCGGAAAACCCACTACGTCACCGCCAAGGCGGCGCTTCGCGCTTTCACCAAGACCGTCGCGCTGGAGGTCGGACCGCACGGGATCCGGTGCAATTGCATTGTGCCCGGCGCCATCGACACCGAGCTGTTTCGCAACTGGCTCGCACGCACCACCGATGAAGAGGGGGTCGACGTTGCTACCCTGCGTGCGAAGTCTCTCAAAGACGTTGCATTACGGGATATTTCCTCTCCTCGCGACGTCGCCAACCTGGCGTTGTTCCTGGCCGGTGACGAGAGCCGAACCATCACAGGGCAATCGATTCCTGTCGACGCCGGAGGATATATGCAGGGATGAGCACCGTCGCCGAGCTGCACCTACCCGGGCCGCTGCGCACCATGATCGGCTGGGAAGCCTGGCCGTGAGCCCGCGGCGCCGCAGTTTCATCACTCGCTAGGGTTCCGGAAAGGAACGAGACCTATAGTTTTTCGTGATCGTCCAGCAGGGGGCTTGACATGAGGGATCCGAACATTCACCACAGACGGCTAGAAAGACCGGTGCGGCGGCTCGTTCTCGCCGCCGCCGGGCTCGGCGTGATCGTGCTGGGGGCCAGCCTGTCCGCCTGTTCGAGCAAGGGTGCCCAGTCGGCTTCCGCGCCAAGTTCGAGTGCGGCTTCCCCGAGCACAACCGTCATGGTGGACGGCAACAAACACACGATGCTCGCGGGAGTCGAGTGCACGAACTCGGCAGCGCAACCGAATGCGACACCGACGGAGTCGGGCGACCTGACCACGCGAATCCACGTTCACGACGATTCGTCATCTGTGACGCTGGCGTTGTCGGACGAAAAGCCCCCCAGCGTCGACGCCTTTGCGATTTCGCTCAAGATCGGAATTGCTCAATATCAGCTGCCCTATCAGCCGTCGCTGTCGCCGACCCAGGTCCAAGCGACCAAGGATGGCAAGAGTTACACGGTGACCGGGACGGGCCAGGCGACCACACCCGGTGAAAGCACCACGCGCCAGGTGACGTTCGGGATTCACGTGACCTGCCCCTGAGCGTAATTCGACGGTCGCACTAAACTCCTTGTGCGACAGTGTGAACGCAGGGAGTAAGTCATGAAGGTGTCAATGGTCACCGGCCCGGGCAAGGCGGAGGTCGTCGACGCCGACCGCCCTCGGGTCGGCCCGCGTGACGTACTCGTCCGAATGCGCGCCTGCGGAGTCTGCGGTTCCGATGCGTTCTACATCAGCATCGGGGGCGTCCCGCCCCGCCAGGGGCACATGCCACTCGGCCACGAGCCCGCCGGCGAGGTCGCCGAGGTCGGCGCCGAGGTGTCCGGCGTGACGGTCGGTGATCACGTCGTCATCAACCCCATGGCCGCCCCCGGCGGCATCATCGGCAACGGCGGACCCGCCGGGGCTCTGTCGGACTATCTATTGATCGAGAACGCCGTCCGCGGAACCAGTTTGGAGGTTATCCCTGCACACGTCCCGTGGGAAGTCGCCGCGCTCAACGAGCCGATGGCCGTCGCGCGCCACGGCGTCAACCGCTGCAAACCCAAACCTTCAGACAAGGTGGTCGTGTTCGGTGCGGGGCCGATCGGGCTGGGCGCGACGCTGGCCTTCAAATCCCTCGGCGTAAGCCATGTGGTGGTCGTGGATCTGGTCGCCCCCCGCCTGGACAAGGCATTGCGGATCGGCGCCGATGCCACCATCAACTCCGCCGACGAGGACGTCGTGCGGCGCCTCGTAGAGCTGCATGGCGAGGGCGAGTCCGTGTTCCCCGGCAAGGCGGGCACCGACATCTACCTCGACGCCGCCGGTGCGTCCGCCGTCGTCAACACCGCGCTGGCGGCCGCCAAGAAGGGCGCCACCCTGGGCGTCGTCGGCGTACACAAAGAGCCGGTTCCCGTCGAGTTCATCAACGTGATGAGCAACGAAATCAGCATCGTCGGATGCATGGGATATCCCGACGAGATTTTCCAAGTCACCCAGGATCTGGTGGCCAATTGGGAGACATACGCGCTGATCGTCAGCCATACCATTCCCTTCGACGACCTCGGCGAAGCGCTCGAATTGGCCGGCACGCCCGGCGCCGCGGACAAGGTCGTCGTCACCTTCCCGTAGCGGTGCCCTGCGGTGGTTGTCTACCGCGATTAGCTCTGAGATGCTGGCAGCTTGGACATCTTCGCGGAGTGGCAGAGCGGCGGGACGGAACTTCGTTGGCGGTCGACAACGGTTGCCAACGACGGCACGGAGGTCACGGTGTTCAGCCGCCGTTGCGGCACACCGGGGGCACCCGCGCTGGTGCTTGTGCATGGCTTCCCGACGTCGAGCATCGACTATTTCGCCCTTGCGGGTGAACTGGGTTCCGAATTCGATATCTATCTGCTGGACTTCCCGGGCTACGGCTTGTCGGACAAACCGCCTGCGCCGCATGTCTATTCGTTGTACGACGATGCGCGTCTGCTCGTCTACGCGATCACTGCGGTGTGGAATCTGACCGAATACCGCATGCTCACCCATGATCGCGGCAGCAGCGTCGGCATGATCGCGCTGGGCATGTTGGCGGCGCTGGATCCACCGGCCGTACCCGTCGACCTCATCGTGACTAACGCCAACATTTATCTTCCGCTGTCCAATCTGACCGTGTTCCAAACCGCGCTGCTCGACCCCGCAACGGGGCGGGGCACCGCGGCGGCGGCCACACCGGAGATGCTGGCGGCCGGGCTGGGGGCGAGTACCTTCATGCCGCGGCGCACGCTGGAAGACCCGGAGATCGCGGCGTTGGCGAGGTGCTTTGCCCACAACGACGGAATCCGCGTGCTGCCCGATACCATTCAGTATCTGAACGAGCGTGCCGCGGATGAAACCAGTTGGCTTGAAGCGCTTTCCAGGAGCGCGGTCAACACCACGGTGGTGTGGGGCCTGCACGACAATGTCTCGCCGCTGCGGGTCCCCAACCATGTCTGGCAGACGTATCTGAAGAACAAGCCCGGCCGGAACCGCTACTGGGTGGTGCCGAACGCCGACCACTATCTGCAGTGCGATGCCCCGGCGCAGTTGGCCCAGATCGTTCGCCTCACCGCCCAGGGTGACGACATTGCGCTGCAGACGCTCGGAAACCAACCCGACGGCGCGGTCCTGGTGGATACCAGCGCGCTAGTCGCTTCATCGGGTGACGACGGGTAGGCGCGCCCACCCGCGCACGCTCGCGGTGTGCGCTCGCTGGGCGTTGGCGTAGTCGACTTCCCAGTCGGGCCAGCGTTTGAGGACCTCTTCGAAGGCCACCCGCGCTTCCAATCGGGCCAGCGCCGAGCCCAAGCAGAAATGCAGGCCCTGCCCGAAGCTGAGGTGACTGCCTTGACGGTGGATGTCAAAGCGGTCCGGATCGGGGAAGTGACTCTCGTCGCGGTTGGCGGAAGCGTTCAGCAGCAGCATGAACGACCCCTCGGGAACCGCGCGACCGTAATGCTCGGCGTCGCGCGCGACGTAGCGCGCCTGCACCGGTGACGGCGGTTCGTAACGCAGTGTCTCCTCGATCGCGCCGGGGATCAACGACGGGTCCGCCGCGAGTTCGCGTCGTTGATCCGGGTGATCCGACAACAGCTGACCCATGAAACCGATTAAGCGAGCAGTGGTCTCGTTACCGGCACCGGCGATCATCGCGGTGTAAGACAGTACCTCGGTCCGCGACAGTGGGCGCTTGGTGCCATCGGGCTCCTCAATCTCGGCCCGCAGTAGCTCCGTCATCAGGTCATCGGACGGATGATCCGCCCGCCATTCGATGTATTCCGCGAACAGCGCGATGGTATTCGCAAAGACACTCGCATCGACCTCAGCGGGGTCGCTGTCCTTGGTCATTTCGATGTTGGCGACGCTGCGGTCCCGGATCTTCTCTTGGTCCGCTTCGGGGATCCCCAAGAGATACCCGATGGTCCGCATCGGCATCATCGCGCCAAGGTCGGCGATGAAATCGAAGCCGCCCGCGTCGGTCAGCGGATCGAGTTCGCGAACACAGAATCCACGCACCATCTCCTCGACCGCCAGCATCCGTCGGGGTGTAAAGACGCGGGACAGCAATTTGCGGTGCAGATCGTGCAGCGGCGGATCCTCGAACAGCAGAATGCCCGGTGGCACTTCGATGTTCGCGAACAAGATGTCGGCGGTGGTGCCACGACCGGACCGGTAGGTCTCCCAGTTCGGCAGTTCGCGCACCACGTCTTCGTATCGACTCAGCGCGTAGAAGTTGTACTTTTCGTTGTAGTACAACGGCGCTTCTTCGCGCATGCGTTTCCACACCGGGTATGGATCGTCGTCGATGTCGACATCGAATGGGTCGTAATACAATTCGACGGCACTGGGGCTTGTCATGTCCAATTTCCCATCTATCCCTTCGCTTCGAGCACTGCCCGCTCAGTCCTGCCGGTGTAGGAAGCCGTGCAGGATTGCCTGGATGAGTTCCTCAACGATCACCTCCCTCGGCGGCGGCTTGGTCCCGAAGTAGGTCGAACGCAATGCGGCCATGCCGGCGATCATGGCCACCGTTGAATGGGCCGGCAGGTCGGGGTGATCGGACCGCAACCCCCGTAAGTGCATGCCCTCGGCACTGATTTGGCCGAGCACCGTCAGTGCCCGCCTGATCTCGGCAATGCCGGCGTCGGCGCTCTCCTCGTCGCTAAGAGCCTCGGACGCCATCAGCGTCAGCAGGAGACCCTGGTGTTCGACGAACACGTCGTAGAGCTGCCCGACGAAATGGCGGGTTAGCTCCTTCTCGTCGGTCTCCTCGGGGACGACCGACTGCCACGTCCGGCCGAATTCATCGACGAAGCCGGTAAAGGGTAGAACGAGGGCCTCACGGAACAACGCCGCCTTCGAGCCGAAGTGGCGGAACAGCAGATGTTCGGTGACGCCGGCGGCCTCGGCAATTTCGCGTGTCGTCGTGCTGCGATAGTCCTGGCGGGCGAACAGATCTCGGGCGGTGTCGAGCAGCAGAGCGCGCGGGGCGCCACGGGGCCGGCGCGTCGCCGGGGCCGGCATCTGCGCCGCGCTCTGCGTTTTCGAAGTTCGCTGGGGCACCGTTTTCACTCCTGGAACCGCACTCGGCGGTTGACCCTTTTTAGGATAGTATCCACTATCTAGAAGTCGAGTGTACATCGAGAGGGGCACCGACGTGGGCGCCGTCATCATGCTTGGCACACTGTTCGGACTGATCGTCCTGATATTCGGGCTGGTACTGCGCTTCGACCCCGAGGCGCGACGCGCGCCGAGCGAAGACGGCCGCCAGTGAGCACCGAAATGACGCCCCTCATGGCAGGGGCTATGTACTTCGCTTACGTCAGCAGTACCGCGTTCCTCGTCATTGGGATCTATCTGAGCTACCGCCGCCGACGTATCCACCCACTGCTGCTGCTCGGCATCTCGGCGATCTCGTTCTCGTGGATCGAGTCACCGTACGACTGGGCGATGTATGCCCAGTTTCCACCCGCTCTGCCCCGCATGCCGTCCTGGTGGCCGTTGAACGTCACGTGGGGCGGGTTGCCCTCGTCGGTGCCCATCGGCTACGTCTCCTACTTCGTGATTCCCGCCCTGACCGGCGCCGCGCTCGGGCGTTGGCTGAGCGCAAAGTTCGGATGGCGCAGGCCGATCGCCCTCCTTACGGTCGGCCTCGCCGTTGGATTCTGCTGGGCATTCTTTTTCAACGCCATCACGGGGGCCCAGCTCGGCAACTTCTACTACGGCTACGTGATCCCGGGACTCGCGATCTTCGAGGGGACCAAGCACCAGTACCCACTCTACGACTCTCTCGCCATGGGCATCCAGATGATGGTCTTCACCTATCTGCTCGGACGGACCGATTCCGAGGGCCGAAATGTCATCGAGATGTGGGCCGACAAAAGGTCGACAAGTCGGCTGCAGTCGTCGGTGCTGTCCATCGTGGCCGTGATCGTCATCGGGAACCTGCTCTACGGCGCCGTTTTCGCGCCTCATCTCGCCACGAAACTGGGCGGCTGGGTGACCGCGGGCCCCACCGAGCAGCTGTACCCGGGCGTACCGAACCAACCCAAGTAACCGCCTGACCGGGGAGATCCAGTGACTTACGAGAGCAATGCCGAGCCGATCAAAATCGGTTACCTGATGGACTTTTTGCTACCCGAGGGCTTTCCCACGACGTACTTCGAAGACCTGACACAACCTTTCGATCTCGTCTTCAAAAAGGGCGTCGACCAAGGGCTGATCGACCGGCCGATCGAGATCATCTACCGCGAAGCGGAGGGGCTGCCGAAAGGGTCGGTCAAAGCGGTCATCGACGCGTATGGCCAACTGTGCGACGAAGGGTGCCTGGCCGTCTTCGGTCCGAACATCGGCGACAACGCGATTCCGACCCGGGAAGCGATCGAGGAGCGTTTCAAGGTTCCCTGCATCAGTGTGACGGGATCCGACGTTGCGCTCGGCGAGTGGTTCTTCTCGTTTCCGATGGGCTCGCATACCGACGAGCCGATCTTCTGGTCCGACCTGCTGGCCAAGGGCGGACACACCGAGGTCGGCGTGCTTATGGAGCAGTCCCTGGTGGGCGAGGCGTATCTCAAGAACTTCCGGGACGCCGTTAAGCGCAGGGGAATCCGCATCGTGGCCGAGGCGTCCATCCCACAGATCGCCGGCGACGTGACGGCCGCCGTCAACGCCCTGCACGACGCGAAGGCGCAGGCGATTGTGCACTGTGGGTTCGGCTTTGGGGTGGTGTTCATCAATCGGGCGCTAGAGGCGTTGGGGTGGGATCCACCCCGGTTCTGCGGCACCGCCTTCCAGAACGCCTGGCTCAACCCCATTATGTGGGACGCTTTCATGGGCTGGACCGGGGTCGACCAGTACGACGAGGGCAACGCGGTCGGACAGAAATTCCTCGACGAGTACAACGAGGCCTATGGCCGACGACCGGAATGGTGTGTGCCCGTGGTCAATAGGGATGTCGCGTGCACATTGCTCCGGGCGCTTTCCGACGCCCACCCGCTAAGCCCGCGCGGCGTGAAGGAGGCACTCGAGCGGGTCAAGATGTTGCCGGCGGCATCCGGCGCTCCCGGAACGCGAGTGTCATTCGGTAATTGGTCCCGCCGGGCCTGGATGGGTGCGGGTTATCTGGTGGCACGTCGACTCGATGCCGACGGAGTCAATTCCCATCTCGTCGACCGCTTCGGCGAGGAATAGCGGTCATGCCTGCGTCTTCGAAAGAGCCTCGGGCAGCACGACCTCACCCACGCGCTTGAGATACGGCCATGCGACTTCCGGCGGCAGCCCGCCACACAGCGGCGACAGGTTGAGCACCTGGCCCGCGCGGACACGCGAAACCGCTTCTGGGACAGAGATAATCACGTGCGAGCCGCCCGCGTCACGCAGCTCGTCGACGCTGTTCACGTGGCTGAACCCCGCCGTCGTCTCGTCCCCGGGATTCCACGCGGCATAGGTTCGCACGTCGTGCAGTAGATGCTCGCCAAGCTCCTTCCACGCCTGGTCCACGTCGTCGGCGACGAAAATGACCGAGGGGGTGTCGCGGCTGGGGAACATCGTCGGCCCGGGCTTGTGGCCTTGCTCGCGGCACGCGGCCTCGTAGGCCTCCTGAATGCCGGGAGCGTTGGCGTTGCCGAGCATGCCCAGGCCATACCTGCCGGCCCGGCGGGCCGCCGCCAACGATCCACCTCCCCACATCATCGTCGGGCCGCCCGCGGTCTGCGGCTGCGGTGTCACCGCGATCCGGCGTCCGTCTTCGACGACGGTTTCCCCGGCCAGCAGCCGGCGCAACAGCCCGAGCTTCTCGTCGGCGAGCCGGCCGCGATTCCTGACTGCCAAGCCGAAGTGCTCGAACTCCTCGGGCCGATACCCGAGGGCCAGCGTGTACGACGCCCGGCCGTTGCTGACGATGTCGAGGACCGCCATGTCCTCGGCCAACCGGACGGGGTCGTAGAACGGCAGAATCAGGATGAGATTCATCCGCAGCTGCTGGGTGCGCGCCGCAATTGCCGGCGCCAGGATCAGCGGCGACGGCAGGTACCCGTCCTCGGAACCATGGTGTTCACACAGCACGGCGGCGAGGCCGCCGTGCTGTTCGGCCCAGGCGCACATCTCGGGCACCGCGGCATACAGCGCGGCCCTCGGCGCACCCCACGCCGGGGCACGCATATCGAAGCGCAGTGTGAACATGGCGACTCCTAGCTGACCTAATCTTTGTCTGACGTACGGTACGTGCGGCCCGCAAGCTGCGTCAACGCTCAATCAAACACATGTCGCGGCAAGGTGGTCGGGATATCCAGCGAGCTGAGCAGGCCCGGGGCCGCGTCGACGACGTACGGGATCGCATTGACGACCCGCATCGCCGTCGATGCCATCGCCGCGTGCCCCGCGGCGTGGCCCTCGGCCTCCCCCAACGTCAACACGCAGTGGATGTCGGGATCGCCTTCGATGTCGACCCGATAGGTCGCGTCGAACTCCGAGGTCGGCCAATCGGGTGCGACATCGCGGGCCATCCGGATGACGTGCTCGATCACGATGGCCTCCCGGCCGTTGACCACCCCCGCGGCCCGGGTGCGCACCGCCCCGCAGGTGCCCGCCTTGATGGTGCCGAATGCGACCTCGATGTCCCGGTCGGTCAGCTGACGATCGAGCGAACCGCGCACCTGCTCCACCTCCGCCCCGAGGCCAGCTGCCATGAGGAATATCGGTGCCTTCCAGGCCATTTCGATGAACCCGGGCGTCTTAAGCATCGGCTCGAAATCCAGCGGCCGGCCAAAGCCCATTCCGTCCATCATCACGTCGGCCACCGGGTAGTGGTCGTTGAGCGCGACCTCGCTCGCCGTGATCCGGCGGATGCTCTTCGACTGTGTCGTCATGAGCAGCGCGAGCTGATCGGACGCGAAGCCCGGAAAGATGCCCGAGGCGTAGAAGGACGCGTCGCCAACCTTGGCCGCCGCGTCCAGCTCGTCGCGCCAGTGCGGCGCAAAGTAGGACGGCGGATACACCAGGCTCGTCGACGTCGTCGACACGACGTTGATGCCGGCCCGCAAGAGCCGGACGTAGTCGGGCACGGCGGCCCCGTCGCGCTCGGGCCCGCTCGCGGCATACACCACGGCGTCGGGCGCCAAGGCGATCAGCGCGTCGGCGTCATTGGTGGCCGCAACACCGACCGGCTCGCGACCGGCCAGCTCGCCGGCGTCCTTGCCGACCTTGTCGGGCGAATGCACCCATACCCCAACGAGTTCCAGATCCGGTCGACGCGTGATCGCGTCGATCGCGATTGCCCCGACTCCCCCGGTCGACCACACCACCGTGCGCACGGGTCTTTCGATCGACACCGGCACTCTCCTTACTCGTGGGCCCGCGCGGCGGCGGCCGCGGCATGTTCTAGGTAGGGCCACGCCACGTCGGGTGGCACGCCACCACAGAGCGGGTGCAACGGCAGCGGGCGCCCGCCACGCACGTACTCGGTCGCCTCGTCGCGCGTGAAGATGCGGTACGGGCCGCTCTCTGCCCGAAGCGCGGCCACGCTGTCGGCCCGGGTAATGCTGCCCACCGAATCGTCATGGGGCCGGTAGGACGCCGCCGTCACCGCGTCATGCACGAGGTATGGCCCGAGCGCATGCCATGCCGCGTCGACGTCGTCGGCGACGAAAACCGCTGTCGGAGTGCCCGGGACAGGAAACTGGAAGATTCCGGGCTCATGTCCGTGCGCGCGGCACTGTGCCTCGTAGAACTCCTTGAGGCCGGGCAGGTCGGTCTGGGAGATGAAGCCAAGGCCAAAGGCGCCGGCGCGCCGGGCGGCGGCCTTGCTGCCCCCGGCGATCAGCACCATCGGTCCGCCCGGCGACCCGCACGGCGGCGTCACGCGGACCGTGCGGCCGCGATATTCGACGGACTCACCGCGCACCAGCGGGCCAAGCACGGCCAGGATTTCGTCGGCCACCCGCCCGCGCGTCGCGATGTCGACGCCGAAGTGGTCGTATTCCTGCCGTCGATGTCCGACACCGAACACGTAAGACACCCGTCCCTTGCTGATCAGGTCCAGCACCGCGATCTCCTCAGCGAGCCGAACCGGATCCCACAGCGGAATCACAACGGCCGCAAGCAGTATCGCCAAACCGTGTGTCCTGGCCGCGATCGCCGAAGCCAACATCAGCGGTGCGGGCAAATGACCGTCGTCGGCACCGTGGTGCTCGGAGAGGACCGCCAACACGGCGCCGCGAGTTTCCGCCCACTCGCACATGTCGATGGCCGCGGCGTAGAGATCGGCGGCCGGCCCGGCCCAGTCGGGAGCCCGCATGTCGAACCTAAGCGTGAACATCGGCGCACCCTTGCACTGCCTCCAAAGCCTCGACGCCCATACCCTGCAGACTAACCTAATATTTGTTCGTTAAGATAGTATGTGCTTTCTTAACCCTTGACCGTGCGGGCTTTCGGCTGTTAGTTTGCGATTAAACATTCAACAGCTGTCTCCCGTCGGACGGGCAACGGCCGCTTCAGCTTTCATCGTGTTCGCGAGGCGCACCCAACCCAGGAGGAACAAGATGACAGCACATCGCGTGGTGGTCTGGGCGACGGGTGGCATCGGGTCGATCGCCATCCGCGCCATCCAGCGTCGCCCCAATCTGGACCTGGTCGGTGTCTGGGTGCACTCGGACGACAAGGTCGGCAAGGATGCCGGCGAACTCGCCAACGGGGAGCCAATCGGGCTTGCCGCCACCAATGACGCCGACGCGCTGATCGCCCTGAAACCCGACTGCGTGATCTACGCGGCCAGCGGCCCGGAACGCGACGCGCTGGCCATCCCGGATTACGTCAAACTGCTCGAAGCCGGCATCAACGTCGTCACGACGAGCACCACGCGCCTGGTGAATCCGCACGCCTACGAACCCGCGGAGTGGCGCGACCAACTGGTCGCCGCGGCCAAGCAGGGCCAGGTGTCGCTGTACGCATCGGGGATCGAGCCGGGCTTCGCCGCCGACTACCTGCCCTTGGTGCTGTCCACCCAGTCGTCGTACGTCGAGAAGATTCACTCGTTTGAGATCGGCCTGTACGACGACTACGGGGTTCCCGACATCATGATCAACGGGTTGGGCTTCGGCCAGCCGCTCGACTACCAACCGTGGATCAGCTATCCCGGCGCGATCGCCGGCGAATGGCAGGGGCAGATCCGGTTGCTCACCGACGCGCTCGGCGTCGAACTCCAAGAAGTCCGTGAGGATTTCGACCGCGCGGCCACCAACCGGACGCTCGACGTTGCGATGGGCACCGTCGAGGCCGGGACGTGCGGCGCGATTCGAATGAAAGCGATCGGCGTGGTCGACGGCCGCGAAGCCATCGTGATCGAGCACGTCACCCGGCTGGCCGCACGACGTCGCACCCGACTGGCCGACCGGGATCGGGGATCTGTCCTATCGCGTCATGATCACGGGCGATCCCGACATCGACTGCACCCTGGCCGCGACTCTGAAGGATCCCCGCAAGGCCGGAGTCGCGGGAATGACCTCCGGAGCGGGCGCGATGGTGGCCACCGCGATGCGCGTCGTGAACGCCGTACCGTATGTCATTGCCGCGGAACCCGGCCTGGTGAGTTCGGTGGACTTGCCGTTGACGATCCCCAAGCACGCGTTGGTCGGCGGGTGAGTCACCGCCGCTAATCTGCCTGAGTGACGTTTAATCCACTCGAGGAACTCACCCAGCAGCAACTGCGGCTCCGCACGAGCATGAAGTGGCGTGCGCACCCTGATGCTGGCTTTGGAAATGCCCATTGAGATGCTCAGATCCGGAAATAGTCAATGATGACTGTTTTAGTTTGACGGCAAAACCACTGCCGATTAATGCTCAGTTCAGCCAGTCAGCGAGCACCTCGTCGGTGTGCTGGCCGGGGACGCAGGGTGGGCTGTCGACGACTGCCGGAGTGCGCGAGAAACGGGGGGCCGGGGACGGCTGGGTTATGCCATTGCCGACGAAAAAGGTATTGCGGCCTGCCAGTTGCGGATGCCCCGGCGCATCGGACATGCCGAGTACGGGTGCCACACAGGCATCGCTATCGCTGAATATCTTTGCCCAGTCCTGCTGGGGGCGGGCGGCGAAGGCGGCGCCGATCATAGCTCGCAACTGCGGCCAGGCGTCGCGGTCAAATTGCGCATTGGGATCCGATGGTAGTTCGAGCAGTCGCAGGAACTCGGCATAGAACTGCGGTTCGAGCGCACCGACGGCCATGAACTTTGCGTCCGAAGTCTGATAGACGCCGTAGAACGGCGAACCGCCATCGCCGAGGTTGGTGCCGCGTTCATCGGACCAGACTCCCGCCGCATAACAGCCGTAGATCATGGTCATTAGATGGGCGGTGCCATCGACGATCGCCGCGTCGACCACTTGGCCGCGGCCGCTTCGTCGGGCCTCGTCCAGTGCGGCGAGCATGCCCACCAGCAGGTACATGCTGCCACCGGCGAAGTCGCCGACGAGGTTGAGCGGGATCTGCGGGGACCCACCGGCTTGCCCGATCGCGTGCAGCGCGCCGGTGGGTGCGATGTAGGTGATGTCATGGCCGGCGGTATGCGCGATGGGGCCGTCCTGACCCCATCCGGTCATGCGTCCGTAGATCAATTGGGGTCGGCGCAGCAGGCATGGTTCAGGTCCGATCCCGAGACGTTCTGCCACCCCGGGACGGAATCCTTCGAACAGGATGTCGGCGTGTTCTACCAAACACAGCACCGTTTCCGCGCCGTCGGATTTCGCCAGATCGATGGCAATCGAGCGCTTCCCACGGTTGAGCAGGTCGTCGGCCCACGGCACGAGTTGCATGCCCCCGCCACCCGGGCGATCGACACGCACCACATCGGCACCCAGATCCGCGAGCAGCATTCCGCAGAATGGCCCCGGTCCGATCCCGGCTATCTCGAGAACCTTCACTCCAGACAACGGGCCAGTTGACATTTCCGCCTCCACTCAGCGCTGCAATAGTAGTCAACATTGACTATAATTGAAGTTGACGCTATTTTCTGTACTGTGTCAATTTGCCGCACAACTTGAGGAGTTCGCCTTGGCTGCAAGAAGTTCGACCGCTGCCCCGCCCGTCCGGATCAGTCAGCGCGAGCGTCGTCAGGCCGCGGAACGGAAGCTGCTTGACGCCACGGTTTCGATCCTGATCGAGCGCGGCTACACGGCAACCACCACGCTCGAGGTGCAAAAGCAAGCCGGCGTCTCGCGCGGGGTCCTGTTGCACTATTTCGGCTCCCGAGGCGAGCTCATCAGCGCGGCGGCACGCCGCTTGTATGCCACGAAGGTCGGCGAGGCGCGACTGCGTGCCACTGAGCCACTCGACGGCGAGGACTGGGCTTCGCTGCTCTGGCAAGTTGTCTCGGGTCCCTTGGGTGGAGCCTCCCTCGAGCTGCTCATTGCTGCCCGACACGATCCCGACATGCGCGACTACCTCAACCCGCTGGAACGCGAGTTTGCGCGCGCGAACCTCGACCTGTGCAAGGCGCTGCTCGGCGAGAAGCGCGCCGGCCACAAACGATTCCCCGAATTCTGCATGGTGGTGATCAATTCGATGCTGGGCGCCGCGGCAAGCAAGCCAGGCCATGGCAGCACGGAGGAGAAGCGACTGCTGGAAGCGTGGCGGCGGCTGCCCGATCTCTATTTCGCCCCGGAGACCAGCGACGCGTGACCGTGGTTTCGGCTGCCGCCACGCCGTAATCGCCGCCGGACATCGCGGGCCACGAACAGACGCAGCAACGCGCCAACGGTGCGGCCTCGCCGGCGCGAGTAGGGGTACCACAGCAGTTGATTCTCCATCCTGGGCACGCGTGGCGTGGTGATGGCCTGCTGACGGCAGTACTTCCGGATACCCTGCGCGCCGCCCAGCCGGGACCCGAGACCGGAGCTTTTCCAGCCGCCCTGCGGCAAGGGGAAGCAGAACAGGTTCGAGTAGGCGTCGTTGACGTTCACGGCGCCGACCTCGAGCCGGTGCGCGATGCCGCGTCCGCGACCGACGTCCTTGGTCCACACCGTGGCCGACAGCCCGTACTGGGAGTCGTTTGCCAACCGGATCGCCTCTTCTTCGTCAGCGACCTTCATCACCGGGATCGTCGGACCGAAGGTCTCGTCGCGCATGCAGGCCATCGAATGATCGACGTCGAGAAGAATCGTGGGCTCGAAGAACCCGCCGGTCGTCTTTCCGCCGGTCGCGATGGTGGCCCCGTGGGCGACCGCATCCTGGACGTGGCTCCGCACGATCTCGACCTGCTGCCCGGTGACCAAAGCGCCGACATCTGTTGAGTACGAACCGTTGTCGACCCCCTGCCTGATCGACCGCACCCGCTCGGTGAGCAGTGCGACAAACCGGTCATAGGCCGGTGCCTCGACGTATACCCGTTCCACCGAGATGCAGGCCTGACCCGAGTTGAACAGGGCCGCCCAGGCGATGCCGTTGGCGGCGCGCGAAAGATCGGCGTCGGCGAGCACGATGGCCGGGTCCTTGCCGCCCAGTTCGACGCCGCAGGGAATCAATCGTTCACCCGCCCGCGCCGCGATGACCCGCCCGGTCCTGGTGGAACCGGTGAACTGCACCATGTCGACCGAGTCCACCACCGCTGCGCCCGTTGCGCCCAGACCGGTGACACACGCGAGAACCGGTGGTGCACCGATCTGTTCCCAGCCGCGGGCGAGTTCACCGGCGGACAGCGGTGTGACCTCCGAGGGCTTGACGGCGACGGCCGCCCCGGCCAGCAGCGCCGCGACGGCGTCGACACCGGGGATGAGTAACGGGAAGTTCCACGGCGTGATCACTCCGACGACCGGGTACGGGCGGTACACCCGAGTGAGCTTCTTGGTGGCGGTGAGCGGACCGTGCGGCCGCAACTTCTTTTCGGCGAGGTACTTCCGGGCCCGATCGGCGTAGTAGTTGATCACGTCGCAGGTGACCATGACTTCGAACGCGGCCTCGACTCGAGGCTTACCGGTCTCGGCAACGAGGACATCAACGAGCCCGGATTCGTTGTCCAGCAACCAGTCCCGCAGCTTTCGTAACCAGACGGCGCGGGCGTCAGCCCCAAGCGCCTCCCAGCACGGCTGACGTGTGCGCAGTTCATCCACGACCGCGGCGACCGCCTCGGCGGATTGCACGGCGACACTTCCGACGAGCTCGCCCGTCGCGGGGTTGCGCACGTCGACTACCTCGATACCCGGGGGCAACAGTTGATCGATACTCACGAGGTGCTCCTCGATTGTTGGATGGCGTTGGCGAACTCCCCGATTTGCCGCAGCGCGGCGCGCGTCTCGGGCAGCCACGTCCCGAGCTGATGCCAGGCATGCGGAACCAGCGGGAAGACCTCGAGCCATACCGTGACTCCGGCCGCTCGCGCGCGCTCGGTCGCCCGCACCGAATCGTCACGCAACACCTCGGTGTGCCCGGTCTGGAACAGCAGGGGTGGCAGGCCCGCGAAGTCACCGAACACCGGGGAAATCAAGGGGTCTGTCACATCGACATCCGGTCGGTACCACCGCTGCAGGAATGCCAGCCCCCGCTCCCCCACAGCGGTATCGCAGTGAGCGTTGTTGCTGATTGACGGACTGGCCCAGGAGAAATCGAAGCCCCCGCTGAGCATGATCGCGCCCGCCGGCATCGGGAGGGAGGCGTCGCGGGCCCGCTGCAACGTGACGAGGGCAGCGTTGGCGCCGGCTGACTCGCCCGCGATCATCAACTGGCCCGGCTGCTGCCCGGCATCAAGTAGTGCCTCATAGGCGCGCAGACAATCGTCGATGGCCGCCGGAAACGGGTGCTCAGGAGCCAACCGGTAAGCCGGAACGACGACCCGGACCTGCAGATCATTCGCCAGCCGCGATAGGAATCCGGTGTAGCCGCTGCGCGCGTACATCAGGAATCCACCACCGTGCAGGTACAGCACGGTTCGCCCGGGCTGTGCGCGAGCGGGGTGGAATTCACGGGTGGCCAGGCCACCCAACTGCCCATCCACGATCCGGCACCCAGCCGGTGGCGGGGCGAGAAGGCCCGACGCCGCACCGGCACGGTCGAGGAATTTGCGCATCCCGTCGAGGTCTTCGTGGAATCGCCGAAACGCCGACTGCCACAGCCCACGAAAGACCGGGTTGACGAGGCGCAGGGCGATGCTTCCCTGGTGTCCGCTCATTTGGACGTTGAGCCGAGGATGGTCACGGTGGCCACTGCCGCGTCGGGTCCCATGTAGCCTCCCGCGTTTTCTGCCAAGGCGATTCGTGCGCCGTCGACCTGACGCTCGCCACAACGGCCGCGGAGTTGCTCGACGAGCTCGACGATCTGCGCCAGGCCGCTGGCTGCGATCGGGTGTCCTTTGCTTTCCAAGCCACCGCTGGTGTTGACCGGCAGCCTGCCCCCAATCCTGTTGTCGCCCTTGCGAATCATGTCCACGGCCCCGCCGGGGTTGGCCAGCCCGAGTTCTTCGAGCACGATCAACTCGGCCGGCGAGGTGGCGTCGTGGCATTCCAGCACGTTCACCTCGGCCGGATCGATGCCGGCCCAGTCGAACGCACGCTTCGCCACACCGGCAACAAGCTCCCCGCCGACGCCGGGTTTCGACGCGCCGGTCATGGTGGCGAGCACCGTGATCGGCTCGGCGCCCCAATGCGCCGCGATGTCCGGCGTGGTCACGATGACGGCAGCAGACCCGTCGCCGATGGGCGAACACATCGGCAGGGTCAGCGGACCGGAGATCTTGCGTGCAGCCAGCACCTCCTCGAGGGTGAAGCGGGTCCGGTACTGCGCCTTGGGATTGAGCGCACCGTGGTCGTGGTTCTTGACCGCAACGCGAGCGAAGTCCTCCTGGGTGGCACCGGTGCGGTCCATGTAGTCGGTGGCTGCTTTCGCGTAGACATCCATGAACACCGATTGATCCCCGCCGCTGGCACCGATCTCGGCGAAGATCTCCGTGAGCCGATCCTGGTCCAGCGCGCTGCCCATCGCGGCGAAGGTCAGCCGCTTGTCGGGGTGATAGAGCTTCTCGGCACCAACCGCCAGCGCGACATCAACATAGCCTGACGCGACCGCGAGCCACGCCTGATTGAGTGCCGTCGACCCTGAGGCGCAGGCGTTTTCGATGTTGATCAGGGGAATGCCGTTGAGCCCTGCCTCGCGCATGGCGTGCTGTCCGCGCACGGAGTGCTGGCCCTGCAGAATCCCGGACGCGGTGTTGGCGTAATAGATCGTGTCGATGCCCTTGTCAGAGTCGCCCATCTCCGAATCCTTGATCGCGGCCTGAACCGATTCGGCAACAAGCGATTTGATGCTGCGGTCGAGGAATTTGCCGAACGCGGTCATTCCGATCCCGGCCACCACGACGGTGCGGAGCGTTGCTTGGGCGGTGGTCATCGCGCCAGCACCTCCTTGCCGATGAGCTCGCGCGCTATCACGAGCTTCTGAATTTGGGGGGTGCCGTCGCCGATCATGCACCCCGAGACATCTCGCAGCATTGCCTGCAGCGGCATCTCGTCGGACCAGCCGACTTGGCCGTGCAACACGATGCAGTCGCGGATCGCGTTGTGCGCGACCAGCGGTCCCCACCACTTGAGCATCGCGGCTTCACTCGTGTGCGGCTGCCCGGCCATCCGAAGTCCGAGGGCGTGATAGCCCAGCGCCCGTACCGCCGAAACGTAGGTGCTGTGTTCGGCGATCACGAACGAGACGCCCTGATTGGCCGCCAGCGGCCGGCCGAATGTCTGTCGCTGTTTGGAGTATTCGATCGCCATGTCGAGCGCGTGTTGTGCGGTGCCGATGTTCATCAGCGCGATCAGTGTTCGGCTCAAATCGAATTCGTGCATCACCATCGCGAATCCGCGTCCGATTTCGCCGAGTACGTGGCTGTCCGGCACGAACACATCGTCAAGGAAGATAGAGCCGCGACCCAGTGGTTTGAAGCCGGGATCACGAATGGCCTGGGTGGTGACCGCGGGATCGTCCATGTCGACGAGGAACATTCCGATGCCCTTGCCGCCCGACCCGGGTTTAGTCTGCGCGATGACGATCGCCACATCGGCGTGTACCGCCTGGGTGATCGAGGTCTTCTCGCCGGAGATCCGCCAGCCGCCCTCGACCCGCGTGGCTCGCGTGGTGAGATTCGCCGCGTCGGATCCGGCGCCCGGTTCGGTCAGCGCGAGGCAGATGACGGCCTCGCCGGCGATACCGCGGGTGACCCAGTGCTCGCGAACTTCGTCGCTGCCGTGTGCGGCGAGCAACGCATTGCTGACATTTGCCGCGAACGCCAGGTAGGCGATCGCGGGGTCGGCGTAGGCGAGTTCCTCGACAGCGATGCCGACAGCAAGCACGTCACCGCCCTGGCCGCCCGCCGATTCGCTGATCAGGAGTCCGAGCAGCCCCGCGTCGCCGAGTTCACCGAACTCGGCGGTCGGGAACTTCTCGCTTTGCGACCGGGCCAGCATCGAGTCGGCGTAGCGCGAGCGGGCCAGCGTCCGGACCGACTGCCGGAAGGCGAGGTGGTCCTCGCCGAGGGTGAAAGGCATTGTGGTGTCCACCGTCGAAACTCTCCTATCGTCCTTGGTAGATCGGGGTGCGTCGGGCGGCGAACGCCGCGATGCCCTCGGCGAAGTCTGCCGAGGCGCACTGCTCGGCAAGGGCGTGCTGCTCGGCGGCGAGTGCGTCCCGGAGAGATTGATCGGGTGCGTCGTTGATCAGGCGCTTCATTCGACGCAGCCCCAGCGGGCTCTTGTCGGCCAGGCTGGCGGCGAGTTCGGATAGCCGGGTCTCGAGCTCTTCCGGGTCGACGATCTCGCTGACCAGTCCCGCGAGCACCGGCGACGACGGCGGAAAGTGACTGCCGGTGAAGGCCAGGTATTTCGCCATGTGTGCACCCACGACGCGCGCCAGCCGAACCGAGCCTCCGGCGCCGGGAATCAGGCCGTAGTTCGCGTGCGCATCACCGATGCGTGCTGCGCTCGAAGCCACCACAATGTCGCTCGCGAGCAGCAGCTCGAGTCCGCCGGCGAGCGCCAACCCATTGACACCCGCGATCACCGGTTGGGCAAGCGCGGCAAGCCGCTCGATGGTCCGACCCGCGTAGGCGACGAACTCGACGACCTGGCCCGGATCGACCTCGCCAGCCGCATTGGCGAGGGCCTTCAGGTCAGCGCCCGCGCAGAATGCCCGGCCGGTACCGGTCAACACGACCACCCGGACGGATTCGTCGGCCTCTATCTCGTCCAGCGCAAGGTTCAGTTCGTCCAGCAGGTCTGTGCTGATAGCGTTCATCGCGGCCGGACGTTGCAGCCGTAGCCAAACGGCGGCTCCCGCACGGTGTTTGGCGAGGGTGGGCGATAGGGCCGTAACGGTGCTCTGGTTGTCGGTCATATCAGTTGACCGCCCTGTCGAGGCCCGCCCAATAGGTGGCGCGAAGCACCTTCTTGTCGATCTTTCCGACTTTTGTGAGGGGTAATTTGTCGACCACCTCGATGGACTTCGGAGCATGGTGCGGACCTTTTCGCTGTTTGACGCTCGCCATCAACGCGGCGGTGTCCGGCATGGCGCCGGGCCGGGGTACCACAAAGGCCTTGACTGCCTCACCCCACTTCGGATCGGGTACGCCGATCACCGCGACCATCGATACCGATGGATCGTCGGCGAGAACGTCTTCAATCTCGCGGGGGTAGACGTTGAAGCCGCCGGAGATCACCATGTCCTTCTTGCGGTCCACGATGTGGAAGAAGCCGGTATCGCTGCGAAATGCCATGTCCCCGGTTCGAAGCCAGCCGTTGCGCAGCACCTCGGCGGTCTCTGCGGGCCGCTTCCAGTACCCCGACATCACGGCACGTGACCGCACGCAGAGTTCGCCGACCGTTCCGGTAGGCACTGGCTGCCCGTCCTCGTCGAGGACATCGACGAGCGCTCCGGCGACCGCGCGACCACAGGAGGTCCGGTTCGCCGGATCATGTTCGGAGGGCAACAGACTGGTGGCCATGCCGACGCACTCCGTCTGGCCGTACCCCTGCAACAGGGTCGGGCCGAACGCCTGTTGTGCCTCGTCGATGCGCGACGGCGACATCGGCGACGCACCGTAAACGACCGTCTCCAGCGAGCTGAGGTCGAACTGGTCGAGGCCACCGTGGTCGAGGAGTGTGTACAGCACGGTGGGGATGGTGAACACGTAGTTGATGCGATGGGCTTGCACAGCTGCAAGCCACTGCTCGGCGTCGAAGCCCGCTTGCAGAACGACGGTGCCGCCACGCAGCAGCGTGGGGAGGATCGGGAGGACACCGGCGTGGGTAATCGGAGTTGCGATGAGGGTCCGCGGGTCCAGCGGCAGTCGGAAGGAGGCGGTCAACGAAAACGCCTGCTGAACCATCGCGCGATGCGAGATCATGGCGGCCTTGGGCCGCCCGGTGGTGCCCCCGGTGTACTGCAGCCAGGCAATGTCTTCTTCCTCGGCGTCACCGCGGCTGAGTGTTTCCGGTCCAACCTGGCTGCACAACGCCAGCAGGTCCTCGCCGACGTCCGCAGGCCCCAGCGTGAGCAGGTGTTTGACGGTGCTGGCCCGGGCAACGATCTGGGCGCCGATGTCGGCGAACTTGGGATGGACGACCAGGATGTCGATCTCGGCGTCGTCGCACAGCTGCACATGGTCGTCGACGGACCCCAGCGGATGCAGCCCGGTGTACATCGCGCCGCTGAGGCAGATCGCGGCCTGGACCATCCAGACCTCGGGGGAGTTGGCGCTCAGCGCGCCCACGCAGCTGCCTTTTGCGCTGCCCTTGTCTTCCAGCACCCTGCGTATGCGACTCGTGGTATCGGCCGCCTCGGCGTAGGACACCCGGCAATCTCCCTGGATGAACGCCGTGCGATCGCGGTGCCGGGTCAATGCTTCAACGATCAACGCGGAGTACGAGATGCCGCTGTGTGGTTCCGTCATGGTTTCCTCTTCGATGTGGAGGTCGCGGCTAGACATTGGGTAGTCGGGCGCCGGCGTCGATCGACAGCGTCGTCGCGTTGAGGTATCGGTTCTCGATGATGTGCATGACCAGTGCCGCGAACTCACTGGGTTCACCCAGTCGCGACGGGTTGAGCGCAGCTGCGCCGAGGGCTTGAACCACTTTGGGATCGACTTCGGCGAAGATGCCGGTGTCGAAAAGACCAGGCGCGATGGTCACCACGCGAATGCCGTAATGAGCGAGGTCGCGAGCTGCGGGAAGCATCAAACCGATCAGGCCGGCTTTGCTCGCGCTGTAGGCCGCCTGGCCCTTCTGGCCCTCGAATGCGGCGCCGGACGAGACGTTGATGATGACCCCTCGTTCACCGTCGAGGCCCGAGTTCATGTTTTGGCTCATCAGCTGGGCGCACTGCCGCATGACGTCGAAGGCGCCCACCAAATTCACATCGATGACACGCTGGAACTGCTCGATGTCGAGTGGCCCACTCTTGCCAAACACCTTGCCGGGGTTGGGAATTCCGGCGGCATTAATGCATATGTCGACCCGGCCAAGTGTCCCGGAAACTTCGGCGATTGCCGCGGTGACCGATGCACGGTCGGCCACATCGACCGTCACCGCGATGGTTGTTACGCCAGCCTGTTCGACGACCGAACGCGCCGCCTCGGTGTTGCGGTCCAAAACCGCCACCCGCGCTCCCGCCTTCGTCAGGGCAAGGGCGGTGGCTCGGCCCAAACCCGACCCGGCGCCGGTCACGACTGCAACTCGATCAACGATGTCCACTGCTTGCCGATCCTTCCGTCGCGACTGATGTCGCGGCTGTAAAATAAACTAGTCAATGTTGACTGGTTTTAAAGTAGCAGCAAACCCGGCCCAGGTCAACGGTCGGATCGCCCTTTTTAGCGCAGATGCGCCCGGCTTCGAATGGATAGGTGCGGGCAACGGGTGTGCCGCCGGAGTGATGTACCGGTGAGGGCGGCACCGAAGCATACTTGCAGAAACCGTCAGCTGCGACTACTTTGCAGCTGAGCTCTGTGGTGGCGGGCCAATCTTGGCACCGTCGGGCCACGGTCAATCCTTCGGATTGTGAGGTCAATGGTGTCCATATTCCGCGATGCCGACGAGGTCTACCGTCACCTCGGGGGATTGTTCGAATACGTTGTCGCCGACGAGACGCTCGCCGACGTTGCTGCAGCCACCGGCCTGGTGGCCCGACTCCGGTTGACGGACCCCGATTGCGTGCTCGTCGTCGACTTTCCCGGAAAGAAGGTGTTCCTGGGCGAAGCCGGGACCGGCGTGGCCGCCGCTTTCGAGCTTGACATGAAGGCCGATGTTGCGCACGCGGTGTGGCTCGGACGCATCCCACCGGCCACGCTGCTCGCGACCCGCCGAGTCAGGGTTCGTGGATCGGCACGCAAGCTTCTCCGCATGCAGAATCTGGGCGAACGGCTGATCCCTGTATACGAGAAGCTCCTCTGCGACGCGAACCGGGAAGACCTGCTCAACGCGCCGGCCTGACTTCACCGGCCGGGCCATGACCCCCGCGTCGACTACGCGTCACGCCACAGGGCGGAAACCATCAGCTGCGTGGCGTCAGGCACACGGGAAGTTCGGTGTAGCCGCGCAAGATCGGGCTGGGGTGCAAGGGAAGTTCCTCGCTGAGCAGATCGAAACTGGATGTCGAATTGAGAAGATGCGCGAGCACGATCCGCGCTTCCATCCGGGCCAACTGGGCGCCCAGACAAAAGTGGGGCCCACGGGAGAACGCGAAGTGCGGGTTCGGGTCCCTTCCGGCATCGAAGGTATCCGGCCGGTCGAAAACGTCCGGGTCGCGGTGCGCGGCGCTCGCCCAGAGAATGACGAGCTCGCCTTCCCCGACCTCCACTTCGGCGATCTCCGTTTCAGCCGCCGCCACGCGTAGTAGTCCGAAGGTCGGTCCGCCCAGTCGAGCGACCTCTTCGACGGCCGACGGGATGAGTTCGGGGTTTTCGCGGAGCCGCGCGAGTTCTGTTGGGTGGTGGGCTAATTCGACGACAGTATGGGCGATCAGGTTGGTGGTGGTCTCGTGACCGGCGGGGAGCAGCCCGGCTACCATCTGCATCAGTTCCGGCATCGTCAGCCGGTCGCCGTGTTCCTCGGCCAATACAAGCCGCGACAGCAGATCCTCTTGTGGTGATTCGCGGCGCTCCTCGACGAGGGGTCGCAGATACGTGTGCATCTCGCGGAAGGTAGCCACCTGGGCCTCGATGACGTGCGGCTCAGGCACACCGAAGACGGCACTACCGAAGCCCTCGGCGAACCGGGTCGCCCAGTTTTTGAACCACTCGCGGTCGGCGGCGGGTAGGCCGAGCATTTCCGCGATGACCTGCACCGGGAGCCGGTACGCCACAGCCTCGATAAAGTCCACGTCACCTTGCTCGATCGCTTCGGTGAGCAGCGCCTCGGTGAGCCGATGGACGTGTCCCTCGATTTGGCCGACCGACCGTTGGGAGAATGCCCGGTTGGCCAATGACCGTAACCGATGATGTTCGGCCCCGTCGGTAGCGAGGAACAACGGGGGCAGTTCCGTGGCCAGCTCCGGCATGCTCTCGAGGTAGGGCTGGATCGCCCATGCGAAGTCGTTGGTGAAGCCGACCGGGTTTTGCAGGATTGCCTGACATTCTGCGTAGCGAAGGACATGCACAGCGGGCAGGACGGCGTCGCGAAACGCGGCGCACTGATCGCGGAGCGCAGAGAGCGTCGGGAACGGATCGCGTTGGAAGGACGCGTCCAGGGCGTCGAATGTCGCAGGAGTCGCCTCTGTGAGGGATCCGCGCGCGCTCGGATTGGTGCTGTGCATCAGATCGACATTCTCCTGAACCAGTCAGTTTTGACTGGTTTGGAGGCTAGCGGTCGCGCTGCGGCGGGTCAATGGTCCGATAACCAAGTTTTTTTTTTTTTTTTTTTTGCCCGGCTACAACCCCCCGGGGGTATTGACCGACCCGGCGATCCCTGCTTGACTAGACATAATCCAGTCAGCTCTGACTGGTTTTGTACGGAACGGATCGACGTGGACATCTCGAATCAAGTAACGGCCCTGATGGAACGGGTGGGATTGGCCAAACGGACCGACCAACTCGGTGCGGTGGCAATGAACGCGGCGCAGCTGCTCATGCACGGTGGGTTTGAGACCGGCGAGAGCGGCCCGCCGTTCGAGGTGGTTGCAAAGGAGCCGATGTACCGGTTGCGCCGGTATTTCCCGGATAGCGACAGCACCGGATGGCCGGCGGTGGTTCTCGTACCGCCGATGATGTTCGTGGCCGACGTCTACGACGTGTCCTCTACTTCGTCGGCGGTGAGCGTGCTGCATGAGCACGGCATCGATCCGTGGGTGGTCGACTTCGGCGCACCCGAACATGAGGAAGGTGGGCTGCAGCGGACGCTCGCCGATCACATCGTTGCGACTAGCGAGATCGTCGACCGGGTCCGGGACCTGACCGGCAGAGACATCCACCTGGGCGGCTACAGCCAGGGTGGCGTCTTTGCCTACTCCGTCGCCGCTTACCGCCGGGGTGCAGGACTGGCGAGCGTCATCTCCTTCGGTAGCCCGGTCGACACCAAGTCGGTGGGCATATTCTCGTTGCCCGGACCGGTGATGGAATTCGCCGCAGACGCGGTCGCCGCGTTACTGGACCGCACGGGACTGCCCGGATGGGCTACCCGCGAAGGCTTTCGGCTGCTCGACCCGGTAAAGAATGTGCGGTCACGAGTGCAGTTCCTGCGACAACTGCACGATCGCGAAGCGTTGCTGCCCAACGAGCGTCAGCGGCGCTTTATCGAGTCTGAAGGCTGGATCGCCTGGCCGGCTCCGGCGCTCGCCGACGCACTGCGGCAGTTCATCGCACAGAACCGGATGCTGTCCGGCGGCATGGTCATCGACGGGCAACCGCTGACCCTCGCCGACATCGACCGGCCCGTCCTGTGCTTTGTCGGCGAGAACGACCAGATCGGACAGCCCGAGGCGGTCCGGGCGATCCGCCGCGCGGCTCCGCGTGCCGACATCCACGAGGTCTCGCTGCCGGTCGGACACCTCGGCATCGTCGTGGGTTCAGCGGCAACGACCCGAACCTGGCCGGCGGTTGCCGCCTGGGCGTCGCATCTCGACAACGGCACGGATATGCCGGAGATCATCGAGCCGATGGCCACCGCACCGTCGAAGATCTCCGCCGACAGCAACGGACGCAACCCGCTCATCGCGGCGGTAGGCCAGGCGTTGGAGGCCGTCTGGCGCTTGGGCGCGGCGACGCTCGACGCGACGTGGGCACTCACGGCGGGCGCCGCCACTAATCTGCCGCGGCTGCTGCGCCTGGAATTGGTGCGCCCCGAGACGCGGGTGTCTCTCGGCTGCCTCCTCGACGAACGCGCCGAAGCGCACCCCGGCGCAGTCGGGTTCTTGTGGGAGGATCGCGCCCACACTCACGCGGCTCTGAAGACGCGCATCGACGCTGTGGTGGCGGGACTGCTGTCGGTCGGCGTGCGTCAGGGTGAACCCGTCGGCGTCCTGATGGATACCCGCCCCAGCATGCTTATCGCCGTTGCCGCGCTCAACCGGATCGGAGCGGTGGTCGTGTTGTCGCGGCCCGACGGGTCGCTCACCGAGGAGATCAAACTGGGTGGCGCAGGACGCATCGTGACTGACCCGGAACACGTAGGCTCCGTCCGCGGGCAAACGGACGCCGAGGTGTTCGTGCTCGGCGGTGGCGCAGCACCTCGTGACCTCGGCGTCAGCGGGGTGATCGACCTGGAGCGCATCGATCCAGATGCAGTCACGCTCCCGACCTGGTATCGACCCAATCCTGGACTGGCGCGCGAGACTGCTTTTGTCTTGTTCACCGGCGACGGTCCGTCGACGAGGGCGCGAACGATCACCAATGCCCGCTGGGCGCGGGCCGCGTTCGGAACCGCGACGTCGGCTGAACTCGGACCGCGCGACACGGTCTTCAGTGTCAACCCGATCCACCACCCGTCGGGCCTGTTGATGTCCCTGGGCGGTGCCGTCGCCAGCGGCGCCCGCTTTTCGATGGCCAGCCGCTTCGACCCCGACGCGTTCTGGAATGAAGCCCGCCGCTACGGGGTGACCGTGGTGTCCTACACCTGGACACAGCTCCGCGACCTCGTCGAGGCGCCACCGCACCCGGGTGAGCACCACCACACGATCCGCACATTCATCGGCTCGGGGATGCCGGTCGGACTGTGGCACAGGGTCATTGAGCGCTTCGCCCCGGCCCGGGTGGTCGAGTACTACGCCTCCGCGCAGACCGACGCGATCCTGGTCAACATGCCCGGCGCGAAGGTCGGTTGCATGGGCACCCCGCTTCCGGGCAGTCCCGAGCTGCGCATCGCCCGCATTGACGAGTCCACCCGGCAGCTGGCCCTTCGCGCCGACGGCTCCGCCGAGCAGTGCCGGTCCAGGGAAATCGGGATGTTGCTCTCACGCGTGGAGCCGGGAATGTCGCGCCCAACGCGTCCACTTCGCGGGCTATTCGCTCCGGGAGACGCCTGGTTGCTGACCGGAGACCTGTTCTACCGCGATGAGGACGGCGACTTCTGGCTCGCCGGCAGTGCCGACTCGCTCGTCACTACAGCCCACGGGGTGGTCGGCGGGTCCGCCGTCGAAGACGCACTCGGCATCCTCGACGCGATCGACATGAGCGTCACATACGCCGTCACCGGAGCGGACGACAACGACCTCGCGGTCACCGCCGTCACACTGCGATCCGGGCGATCGCTCGACGCCGCCGACCTCTCCGCAGCACTGGGCCAGCTGCCGCCGGATCGTCGACCGCATATCGTGCGCGTTGTCGAGCGCATCCCAACCAGCACTTCGCATCGACCGGTGCCAAGCGCGTTCGCCGAAGACGGCCGACCCGCGCCCGGCCCAGGCGTCTACCAGCTGGATCCGCTCTCCGGCGAGTACCAGACAACAACAGTTGCAAAACCAGTCAGAACCGCAAACTCCCACGCGCGAAGGAGCCGAGGATGAGTCGGGCACACGACTACGACTACCTGATTGTCGGGTCCGGCTTCGGCGGCAGCGTATCGGCGCTGCGCTTGGCCGAGAAGGGTTATCGGGTAGCCGTTTTGGAGTCCGGGCGTCGTTTCGAGGACCACGACTTCGCCGAGCGGCTCTCGCAGCTGCGCCGGATGATCTTTGCGCCGAAGCTGGGTTTGAAAGGCATTCTGCGGATCACACCGTTCAAAGACGTCATGATCCTCAGCGGAAGTGGCGTGGGCGGTGGCAGCCTGGTCTACGCGCAGACCCTCTGGCGAGCCGGGGATGGATTCTTCGATGATTGGCGCAAGGTATGCGGAGACGCCCCGGATCTGGCGAAGTATTACGAGTTGGCCGAGGGCATGCTCGGCGTCGTGACGCAGCCGCGGCGCACGCCCGCCGACGAAGCCATCGAGGCCATTTCCGTCGAGCTAGGTGTAGCTGACACCTTCCGCCCAGTCCCCGTTGGCGTCTACTTCGGCGAGCCCGGCGTGGTATACGCCGATCCGTATTTCGGCGGCGCCGGTCCGGCCCGGTCGGGTTGCATCGAATGCGGGTTGTGCCTGTTGGGATGCCGCCACAATGCCAAGAACACGCTGCCGAAGAACTATCTCTGGTTCGCCGAGCGCCTCGGTGTGCAGATCGATCCAGAACGCACGGTCACCTCGATCCGGCCGCTGGGGGCGGCGGACGGTTCAGACGGGTACGCCGTGACCAGCGAACGCACTGGCTCCTGGATTCGCCAGGACCGCCGCACGCAGACCGCACGCGGTGTCGTCGTAGCCGCCGGTGCCCTGGGAACCAACCAACTGCTCGCCCAATGTAAGAGGGACGGCGCGCTGCCGCGAATCTCTGACCGGCTCGGCCAGTTGGTCCGCACCAACAGCGAGGCGATGACCGCGGTGACCACACCGGACGACCAAGGATGGGGTCGCAGCGTTTCGATCACCTCGAGCGTGCACCCCACCGGGGACAGCCATGTCGAAGCCGTTACCTACGGGCCGGGCGGCAACGTGATGGGCCTGATGTTCACACTGCTGACAGGCGATGGCACGAGAATCACCCGGCCGCTGAAGCTGCTCGCCCAGATCCTGAGGCACCCGATTCGATTTGTCCGCGTGACCAATCCGCGCGGCTGGTCACAACGCTCGCTCATCACCGGCGTCATGCAGAGCACCGACACGTCGCTGTCGCTGGTGCCCAAGCGGCGGATACTCGGCCGGCGGCTGCGGCTCACCACGCGCCAGGATCCGGACCACCCGACGCCCACTTTCCTGCCGGTGGCCAACGACTTCGCCCGGCGGCTCGCCGACCGGACCGGTGGGACAGCGCAGAGTTGGCTGACCGAAGCGCTGTTCAACATGCCGATCACTGCGCACATACTCGGCGGTGCGGTAGCGGCCGACACCCCCGAGCACGGAGTTGTCGATGGCGAGCATCGAGTGTTCGGCTACCAGAACCTCCTTATCTGCGATGGTGCGGTCATCCCGGCCAATCCCGGTGTGAATCCGAGCCTGACGATCACGGCGATGGCCGAGCGGGCGATGGAAGCAATCCCGGTCAAGCCGGGTACCCCGAGGACAACCCCGCGCGCGAGGTTGATCCCCTCGAAACCGGCAGTGGTGTGAGCGTTCGGCTCACAGCGAGATCTGAATGCGCGCGACGGGTTTCGTTTCGGAAACCCCGGACGTTGTCATCAACGGGCTGTTGTCTATGAGTCAGACGGCCTAGGGTGAGGTATCGGGCCCACGTAGACGAGCTCGCAAAGAAACCGCTCGGATGGCGGTCATGTGTTGGTGCTCAAAGCCATTGCGCCAGCTAGCTTTTCATGGTGCTGAACAGCATCGGCCAGCGCCGACACCGGCTCACCCGCATCCCCGGACTACGGCCCGACCGGCAACAAGTTCTCCGGTCAGATCGACTGGGTGCAGATCGACATCGACGACGACAGCCAAGATCACCTCATCAAACCCGAGGACAGGCTCACCATCGCGATGGCGCGGCAATAATGTTGCGGCTCTCGGCGATTCAGAGGTGAGTGGAACGCACCCGCACACGCAAGGCCATGACCGGACAAACCCGTCTTGTCTAGCTCTCCCATCGGCCGGCAGCGTCGAAGAACCGCAATTCGAGTTCCATCGCCTGGTGATACAGGCTGGCCAGGCGGTCGTGATCACCTCCGTAGCGGTCGAGTAGAACCACTAGACGTCGTGCCTGGGCCTCGAACTGCGCGCTTGAGTACGTCATTACCCACTCGCGATAGGGACTCTCGGGCTTTGTCTGAGTCGCCAGCTGCTGGCCGAGGTAGGCGTAGAGCCGCATGCACGGCGTCATCGCCGCCGCGATGTGGCCAACCGGCTCGAGCGTAGCGACCGCTAACAAGAAGTTGGTTTACGCCGCGGTGGCGGGGTCTGCCGCTTGGTGAAGGTCGACGTCCCAGCGGGCCGCGTAGCCCTGGTGAAGGCGGAGCTCGTCGGTGGCGGCGTCGAGCAGCTCCCTGAACGCGATCAGCCCGTCTTGGTCCGGGGTCTTCGCCAGAGCCAAGGCGTAGGCGCGGCAGAACGCGTCCAGGAAGGCGGCGTCTTGTCCCACGTAGTAGGCGAACGTAGCGCGGGCCAACTCTCCCGACGCGATGCCCTGGACGAACGTGTGCTCCAGCGCCGCCTCGGCCAGGACTCGGTTGCGGTGCCACAACGAGTCGGAAAGCGAGGCCACGAACCAAGCCTAGGGCCCGGCAGCATCTTGGCACGGATCAGGATCAGTACCGCCGCAAAGAGGAGGGCCGACACAACCCCCGCCAGGGCCGCCGCTCGCAGCGTCGTCAACTGATGCAGGCTCGGCCGCGATGCGGATGAGGGCACGGTTTGCGAGCACACCGGGTCATCGTGTCAGACGCGGGCGCGCGTGAGGAATTTGGAGCCAAAGGTCGGGCGAGCGTCTCAAGACAAGCCGTACGCGCCAGCTGAATAGTGTTCCCGCAACGCCACTTCAGCTAATGTTGTCACACCTTGGCGACGCGAGCGAGGCAATGCGCGACGGGCGCAGATGTGGGAGGTGGTCGTGAGTGCCGGAACTGCCTCGGCGTCTGAATCTGCCGGAGTGACCCCTAATCCACTCGAGGAACTAACGCTGGAGCAACTGCGGGGCCGCACGAGCATGAAATGGCGTGCGCACCCGGCCGATGTGCTGCCGTTGTGGGTCGCCGAGATGGACGTCAATCTCGCGCCGACGGTGGCCGACGCCCTCCGCACGGCCATCGACAACGGCGACACCGGATACCCTTACGGCACCGCGTTCGCCGAAGCGGTCAGCGAATTCGCTTCGCGGCGTTGGCAATGGCACGACCTGGAGGTCGGCCGCACCGCGATCGTTCCGGACGTCATGCTCGGTGTCGTTGAAATGCTGCGGCTGATCACCGAGCGCGGTGATGCCGTCATCGTCAATCCGCCGGTATACGCCCCGTTCTACGCTTTCGTCTCACACGACGGCCGCTCGGTGATCGAGGCGCCGCTTGCTGCCAATGGCCGAATCGACTTGGACGCCTTGGAGGAAGCCTTCACGCGCGCCACCGCTTCGGGCGGGAAAGCCGCGTACCTGTTGTGCAACCCGCACAATCCGACGGGTTCGGTGCACACCGTCGACGAACTGCGCGGGGTTGCCGAACGCGCCCGCCGGTTCGGCGTCCGAGTCGTGTCGGACGAGATTCACGCGCCGGTCATCCTGTCGGGGTCACGCTTCATCCCGTATCTGACCGTCCCCGGCGCAGAGAACGCCTTCGCCCTGATCTCCGGCTCGAAGGCGTGGAACCTTTCCGGGCTGAAAGCAGCCTTGGCCATCGCCGGTTCGGAGTCGGCCGCGGACCTTCGCCGGATGCCCGAAGAGGTCAGCCACGGGCCTAGCCACCTGGGCGTCATCGCGCACGCCGAGGCATTCCGGACCGGCTTCGACTGGCTCGACTTGCTGCTGCGGGGCCTCGAGGAGAACCGGACATTGCTGGGCGATCTGGTCGCCGAACACCTTCCCGGGGTGAAATATCAACGGCCACAGGGCACTTATCTCGCATGGCTCGATTGCCGAGAACTCGGCTTCGACGACGAGGCCGCCGAGGGACTGGCCGTGGTAGCGGACCTGTCCGGGCCGGCCCGCTGGTTCCTCGACCATGCCCGCGTCGCGCTCAGTTCCGGCCACGTCTTCGGAACCGGCGGGACCGGGCATGTCCGGCTGAACTTCGCTACCTCGCGAGCCATTCTCGCCGAGGCCCTATCGCGTATGGGTCGGGCGCTGCTCGACCACCGATAGCCACACACCCGTTACGCTGTGCAGCACAACACCTTTGGCGGCCCCGCTAGGTCAGCAACTCGGCCCGCGCGCGGACCACCGCGTCGTCATCGACATCGGCTGCGTCAAGGAACTGACGCAGTGAGCCGTACTGATCGTCGATCGTCTTTCGAGCGGCGTCGAGGTACTCCTCACGCACACCGAGCACCTGATCGGGCAGCCTGCTGCGCACATAGTCGAGAAGCTCGGGGCTCGTGACGTCACTGCGGGTCTCGATCCCCTGCAGAATGCGTTCGCGCAGCGCCGGAGCGGAGTCGTTGCTGGCCAGGAAATCGGCCTTGATCAGGTCTTGGTCAACGCCGACGGCTTCCAGCACGATGGCGACGGCCAGCCCGGTGCGATCCTTGCCGGCGAAGCAGCTCACCAGGACCGACCGCGCCTCGCCGATCATCCTCATGACTTGCCCCACCGCCGTGCGGGTACCGGGCAGGGCCGAAAATCGTTCGTACTCTTCGATCATGAACCTGCGTGCCGCTATCAGCGGGTCTTCATCGTCGGGCTTGTCGGTCAACATCCGCTCGAAAGCCTGTTCGTGTGGTGCGACCTGGTCGCCGTCGAACGCCAGCCGATGCACCACGACTCCGTCGGGCACGACGCTGCCCCCGTGTCGTTCGACCTCGGTGACCGACCGCAGGTCGGCCACATCCGTAACGCCGAGCCGCCCGAGCGCCACGCACCCGTCCGCGTCCAGCCCACTCAGTTCGCTCGACCGGAAGAACCGGCCGGGACGTATACCGGTGGCGTGGGCGACATCTCGGCAGTTCCACGCGCCCGACACGTTGGTGATCATCGCGCCGCGCTGGTCAATATCAGCGAAATTTCCCACTGCGAGTATGTCCTCACATCAAGCGCTCCACGTACGCGGAAGCGAACCGTGTCGTGCGTTCCGTTCGCATCTTAGTTCGACCACATTCGTGGTGCCCGATGAAGCCAGGCAGCACCATCGCCACACCGGCCCGTAGGACTCCGATGCCGCGACCTTAGGGCTGGTCGGCGGTGTCGCGGTCCAGGTTGCGGAAGCCCTGAGCGGGTTTTTTGATGCCGAGCAAGAACGGCAACGAGCTGAACTCGAACTTCGCCGTCGTCCCCAGCCGCCCGAAGAAGCTGCGCCCCGGCACCGCCGGTGGCGCCTCCGACGTGGCGAGGTCGATGTAGTGCGTCGATGTTTGTCCGATGCCCTCGAAATCGTGAGTCAGCGGCTTGCACAGCCCGCGCATCGGCTCGTCGAGACATGCCGCGATCGCGTCGGTCATCAGCACGTATTCCGGGACTGGCACCGTGTTTTTCAGCATTCGGTGGACGAGGATGACGTCGACCCCGGCGAGTTCGACGTTGCGCTTCACCCGTTGCTCTGCCACCTCGCCCTCGTGGGCGACGAACTTCAGCGACAGTTTGTCCAGCTGCGCGCAGCTCGCGCACTCGCAGGAAATGTCCGTTTTGATCCTCTCTCGACGCGTGAGGAACGATTGGCGCATGCGCCACAACCGGTCGCACACCAGCACGTTGGCGTTACCGTCGGGCGACCAGAAGAACGCGGCGTCGCCCTCCAGCTTTGCCAGCTTGAGGCCTTTACCGGCGTCGATGACCGACTCCAGTAGTTGCGCGACCGTCAATTGTGCGTGGGCCAGGTGCGCCCGGTTCCATTGCATGTAGTGCGTGTATCCGCCGATGTCGGCAATGAGCAGAACCGCGCGCCGGATGGTCATGAATTCGCCAGTGTAGTGACCCGGCCGTGTCCCCTCAATGAAATCTTGGACTGGACGGATTCGCGTCGCGGAGAGAGGCTTGCAGGGGTGTCGCCCACCGGAGGAGCTGAATATGGATGTGCTGCGAACCCCAGACTCCCGATTCGAAAACCTGGAGGACTACCCGTTCGTAGGCAACTACCTCAACGTGGAGGCGAGCGACACCGAGCCGCTGCGGATGCACTTCCTCGATGAGGGTCCGGACGACGGCCCGCCGATCGTCCTGCTGCACGGCGAGCCCACCTGGAGCTACCTGTACCGCACGATGGTTCCGCCGCTGGCTGAGTCCGGGAACCGCGTGCTCGTGCCCGACCTGATCGGCTTCGGTCGCTCCGATAAGCCGAGCCGGATCGAGGACTACACGTACTTGCGGCACGTCGAGTGGGTGACCTCGTGGTTTGAGCGCCTCAACCTGAAGGACGTCACGCTGTTCGTGCAGGACTGGGGATCGCTGATCGGTTTGCGCATCGCCGCCGAACAGGGTGACCGGATCGCGCGGCTGGTGGTCGCGAACGGTTTTCTTCCCACGGCCCAGCAGCGCACCCCGCCCGCAATCCACGCGTGGCGCGCCTTCGCGCGTTACTCCCCCGTGCTGCCCGCCGGTCGCCTGGTCGCAGTCGGAACCGTCCGCAGGGTTCCCCCCAAGGTGCGGGCCGGCTACGACGCGCCGTTTCCCGACAAGACGTATCAAGCCGGGGCCCGCGCGTTCCCGCAGTTGGTGCCGACCTCACCCGGCGATCCGGCGATTCCGGCAAACCGGGCGGCGTGGGACGCCCTGGGACGCTGGGAGAAGCCGTTTCTTGCCATCTTCGGAGCCCGCGACCCCATTCTCGGCAGGGCGGACCGTCCCCTGATCAAGCACATCCCGGGCGCGGCGGGTCAGCCGCACGCCCGCATCAATGCCAGCCACTTCATCCAAGAGGACAGCGGGCCCGAACTGGCGAAACGCATTGTGTCCTGGCAGCAGGCCGTGCGCTAGGGGCGGGTCATCGGGTGTTGATCAGCCGCACGACGCCTCGCATCACGGCTCTGCTGACGGTGTGACGTACCCGATCGAGCGCCGAGCCGGAATCCAACGGCAGAGCCGCCCCAAGGCGCCCGAACAGCGCGAGCGCATTGGTGCGGTCGATGGCCGTGCGGGCTTCCCCGTCGAGCCCTGGTACGTCTCGAGGCCGGCGGCGAACAGCTTTCCGGCCGCGAGCGGCGCGAAAGGCCAGTCGGAACCGAAGGTGACGTGTCCGGGTTTGGCGAAAGCGAGCAAACTCGGCAACGCCGCTGCGCTCGAGGACAAGGCGGTGTCGAAGTAGAACCCCGCGAAGTCGTCCAGGGTGTCCGTCAGGCTGCGGCCGGTGTCACCCAGGATGGCGACCGCCATCCGGTGCGATGCGTAAGGGACGAATCCGCCCGCGTGGCTGAGGATGAATTTGATGTGTGGGTATTTGCTGCATATCCCGTTACGGACAAGCAGATACGCCGCGCGGGTGGTGTCGAGCAAGAAGTCGGTAGCGAACGGAGCAACGCCGTCGACCGCGGGGCCGGGCAAGACGGCCGGGTGAACGAATACCACCGCCGAACGCGCATCGAGCGCGGCGAACAGGTCGCCTTGCCCGTCCTGGCCAAGGTAAGTCCCTGAGTTATTGGCGAGCAGCACGACTCCGTCCGCACTCAGTTTGTCGAGCGACCTGATGATCTCATCGACGGATTCTCTGACATGCGGCATGGGAATGGTCGCGAAGAATCCAAATCGATCACGTTGAGCCGCAACAAGATCAGCGAGGTAGTCGTTGATGTCGCGGGCGAGCGCGGCAGCGTCGGCCGGGCTCGGCAGGAACGCGGTGCCCGGCGTGGAAACGGAGAGAATCGCGGTGGCGACATCGAGTTCATCCATTGTCGCCAGTGAAGTGTCCGGACTCCATTCCGGCAGGGCGCGACCAGCGGCTTCGTCAATCCCCGCTTTTAGTAACAAGTCTCGGTAGAAAGTCGGGATGGCGTGGTGGTGAGTATCGATCCGCGGCATCGCGGCCCCCTGCGTTGTCGGCTATCAGCGGTCTCGGCGACCCGCGCCGGCGAGACTACGTCCCCGGCGCGTGGCGGCGATGCTCGCAGCGTGACCCGATGCTAACGCAGCCCGACCTCACGCCGAATGCGGCGTTTGCTGGTGCTCCCGCGCCTTCGAGTGCAACGATCGGCGAATGGACATGATGACGGTGACGCGTGGTTCGAGGGCTTGCGGCCGCACCTGCCCACCAAGGGCGAAGCGGCGAAGTATCGCAACGCTCACGAAGTCCACTGCGATAATCCAACCCTGATGCTGCTCTCGCTCGAGATCGGACGGATCGAAAAGGAATGGACCGAAGAAGCCAACGGCCGCCGGCGCCGTCGGTGGGGGTGACACGGCTCTGGAACGTGTTACGCGGCTGACGATCTGCGTGTCCACGGCCGCCAGCGTCCACCTGGCAGACGGTCGAGTGATGCCGCGTCATCACGTAACGCGGCGTCCGGGTGCACACCGTGGGCAGCGCCGGACCGGACTGTGCCATCTCCCTCGATCGTGTACTCCACGGTCGCGGTCGCGACGGATGCGGGCGACAGGACGATTCGCTCGCTGAACGTCCCGTCGGTCACCGCAAACACCAGCCGCTCCATATCGTCGGCCGCGTCGTCCCACCTCTCGTCGCAGGCGTCGCATCCACAAGGCGGGAAGGCCGCGCGGTAGCGGACTCCGGCGCGTATCTCAACGCCCGGAAAGTTGGTGAACCCGAACACCAATGGCGCGGCATGAGCCTGTTCGGGCGTGACGGTCAGGAGCTTCGTGGTGGCCGGTGACCCCGATATCGTCGACGGCTCCGTTAGCCCCGCGATATCGGCCCGGTACGCGGCTCGCAGGTGCTCGATCAATGCCTCCGCAACGGTCTGCAGCGGCGCGAAGCGCTCTGGATTGCTGACGCGCGAATACGAGTCGTCGGGCGGGGAGCCCGCCCATCGTGTGCCGTAGCGGATGAGGGCGCCGGAGTCGTCCCGGAACTGCCGGGCTTTGATGACGGGGCGGGCGTAGTCGGGCATCAGCTGCCCTCATAGTCGCACGTCGCCGACGGAGCGCTCAAGCAGTTCCACCCCACGCAAACAAGTTGCCGCTCAGGCAGTAACGGCCAGCACGGCTTGGGCGAGTTCGGGACGGCAGACCACCAGGTCGGGCAGCTTTGGGTCCGGCTGGTTGTACACCAACCCTGACCCGTCGATGCGGGAAGTATGCAGACCGGCGGCGCGGGCCACCGCCACAGGGGCGGCCGAGTCCCACTCGAACTGGCCGCCGGCGTGGACGTACACATCGGACAAACCCTGAACGATCGACGCCACCTTGGCCCCGGCCGAGCCCATTTCCACCAGGATGCCGTCCAGCGCGTCGCGGACGGCTAACGCAATAGCGGGTGGCCGGGTGCGCGACACCACAATGCGCGGCTTGTCCGGCGCGGCCGGAGGTTCCTCGACCTGAGGTGTCGCCAACGTGATTTTCTGTGCCGGCAGCGCTACGGCACCGGCCACCAGCTCACCGGCCTGCCACAGCGCCACGTGCACGGCCCAGTCGTCGCGCCCGAGCTCGGAGAATTCACGGGTCCCGTCAAGCGGGTCGACTATCCACACCCGCTCCGCGCGCAATCGCACCGGATTGTCGACGCCTTCCTCGGACAGCACCGCATCATCGGGCCGCTCGCTGGTGAGCGCTTCCATCAGAAAGTCGTGGGATCGCTTGTCCCCCGCCGCTTTCCGCTCACTCGCCTCGGCTTGGGCGAATTCCTCACGCACGCCGAGCAGCAGCTGCCCCGCCTCGGTGGCCAGCCGCGCGGCCAATTCGTGGTCATTCATCGCCGGCTCTCCAGATCTTTGTTGGTTTCTTTGACCAAATTTACCGTGCCACAAAACTGTGGAAGCGACCACCCGGGCGTGACATTTCCGTCTCGGGCTGCGAATCTGGTGAAAGTGAGCGGCAACGGCAATCTCTCTTCCTCGACCCGGTTGCGGCGCATTCCGCGGGGGCGCCTGACCGTCGTTGTTGTTGTGCTGGCTGTTGCACTGATCGGTGCAATCGCGTTCGTCGGCGTGAAGCTGATCCAGCAGCACCGAAGCGCAGCGACGCGGCCCGCCGCCCAACAGGCGCCGCCCACCAGCTTCGCCATTCCGGGCTGCTACAACCCATCGGTCCCGCCGATCGAGCGTCCCAAGAGGCTCAACATCGTGGGCTGCGCCAGCGTAGCCGTTGCGCTGCAAGACATGTCATGGAGCTCGTGGGGACCACAGGGCGCCGATGGGACCGGTACCGCCGTTTTCAAGATGTGCGATCCGAACTGTGCGGCCGGCTACCAACTCAAGGAGCCGGTCGTCGTGCATGCGTGGAACCCGCAATCGCCACGGTCCGACGCTATCTGTCAGGTCAGCCTCAAGATTTTTGCCGACATGATCTTGGCCTTCCCCAAAGACGTCCCCCCACCGACCGCGCAGCAAATGGACACCCAGTACAACGGGGTGCCGGCGGTGCACTACGTCAACTACTCGGGCACAAACAGTCGCGACGCCGAATTCATCGGCTACACGTTTTGCAATTAACCGACGCCGGTTAGACCTCGATGACGACGGCGCCGCCCTGGCCACCGCCGGCGCACATTGCCGCGACGCCGATCCCGCCGCCGCGGCGGGCCAGCTCATAGGTCAACGTGGTGACCATGCGGGCACCCGAGGCCGCGATGGGATGGCCGAGGCTGCAACCGCTACCGGAGAAATTCACCTTCTCCTCGTCGATGCCGAACTGCCGGCACGCGGCGATCGGCACGGAGGCGAACGCCTCATTGATCTCCCACAGCGCCACATCGCCGACCGAGAGTCCGGCCCGCTGCAGCACCTTTTCGATCACCTTGAGGGCGCCCAGGCCGCAGTCTCTGGGCCGCACGCCCGCGGCGGCCCACGCCTTGACGGTGCCCATCACGTTGAGCTTCTCGGCGGCGGCGTAATCCCGGTCGACCAGCGCGACCGCCGCGGCGGCGTCGTTAGTGCCGCTGCTGTTGCCCGCGGTGATCGAGAATCCCTCGATTTCGGGGTGCAGGACCTTGAGGCCGGCGAGTTTCTCGACGGTGGTGTCGCGGCGGGGGTGTTCGTCCACGAAGAACTCGGTCACCGAACCGTCCACCTGGGTGATCTTCAGCGGCAGGATCTCTTCGGCGAACTTCCCCGCGTCGATGGCAGCGATGGCGCGCTGATGTGAGCGGGCCGCCCAGGCGTCCATTTCCTCGCGAGTGATGCCGACCGACTGCGCGGTGTTCCAGCCGACGGTGATCGACATGTCCTTGGCGGGCGCGTCCGGGGTTTCGACGTGGGTCGGCGGCATCCAACGCTCTTCGAACTTGAGCTCGGGGCCCGGAATCCGCCAGTTGGTCAGCGGGGTCATCGACAACGACTGCACGCCGCCGGCGATGAGCACGCGCTCCATTCCGGAACCGATCTGGGCCGCGGCGTTGCCGATGGCCGTGAGGCTGCCCGCGCAGTGCCGGTTGACCGATTGGCCCGGAACGTCTTCCATGCCGGTCGCGGTGGCCGCGTACCGGGCCAAATCCCCTCCGCCGTAATGTGATTCGGCGAAGATGATGTCGTCGATGGCTGACGGGTCGACGCCGGACCTGCGGACCACCTCCGGAAGCACCGCGGTGATCAGCGTCTCGGGCGGCGTGTTGACGAGCGTCCCCTTGAAGGAGCGGCCGATCGCCGTCCGGACGGCTCCGACGATTACGGGTGTTCCCATTTTCTCAACCTCGCTGCGGTGGGCGGTCAGACGCCGCAAATCGTATCAAATACTGTATTGACAATAGTAATGGTCTAAGTTCGGTACGCCGGGGTCTGTGACGGCACTAACAATTAAGCGGTTTGAACACGGTGGAGGCCATCCGTTGAAGACCAAAGGCGCCCTGGTCTGGGACTTAAACGAGCCGTGGTCGATCGACGAGATCGAGATCGGCGATCCCCGCCGCGGCGAGGTGACCGTGCAGTTGGAGACGGCCGGTTTGTGCCACTCCGACCACCATTTGATGACCGGCGACTTTCCCATCCCGAGCTTTCCCGTCCTGGGCGGTCATGAGGGTGCCGGGATCATCACCGAGATCGGCGAGGGCGTCGAAAATCTGGCCGTCGGCGATCACGTGGTCATGTCGTTCATCCCGTCCTGCGGAAAGTGCAAATCGTGCCAAACGGGGCTGCGCAACCTGTGCGACCTCGGCATGGGCCTGCTCTCGGGCCAATCGGTGTCCGATGGGTCGTTTCGAGTGACGTCCAAGGGCCACAATGTCCTGCCGATGTCGCTGCTGGGGACCTTTGCGCCATACGTCGTGGTGCACCACACCTCGGTGGTCAAGGTCGACCCCGCGGTCCCCTTCGAGGTGGCTTGCCTAGTGGGCTGCGGGGTGACCACCGGATACGGCTCGGCCGTGCGCAGCGCGGCGGTCGCGCCGGGTGAGGACGTCGCGGTTATTGGCGTCGGCGGCGTCGGAGTCGCCGCGCTGCAGGGCGCCCGAATCGCTGGAGCCCGACGGCTGTTCGCCGTCGATCCCATCGAGTGGAAGCGCGAGCAGGCGTTGAAGTTCGGTGCCACACAAGCTTTCCCAGACGTCGCCAGCGCTGCCGCCAGCATCGCCGAGGCCACGTCGGGCCTAATGTGTCACAAGGTGATCGTCACCATCGGTCGCACCGATGGCCGCGAGGTCGAGTCGTGGATGGGGCTGACGGCAAAGGGCGGGGTCTGCGTCCTTACCTCCATGGGCAGCGTGCTGGCCACCGACGTCACCCTCAACCTCGCGGGGCTGTCGCTGCTGCAGAAAAGCCTGCAGGGCAGTTTGTTTGGTGGAGGAAACCCGCAGTACGACATCCCCGAGATTCTCAAGCTTTACGAACTGGGTCAGATCAACCTCGATGACATGGTGACCCGCGAGTACTCGCTCGAGCAGATCAACGACGGCTATCGCGACATGCTCGAGGGACGCAACATCCGCGGCGTCATCCGCTTCACCGACGCCGACCGCGGGTAGCTGGGCCGTCACCAGCCCGGGTTGATAGACGTAAGTAATCAGGACATCCAAAACGGGTCTTGGACGGGGCGCGACCGACGGCGCCATCGTAGAAGCAGACACCGTGACATCAACGCGCATCTCCGCCCAAGCTCCCGAGGAGAGTGAAATACTCACATGTCGATCAAGCAGCTGCTGATCAGCCCGGGCGCCATGCGGACACCGCACTGGCATGCCAACGCCAACGAATTCACCCACTGCGTTTCGGGCACCGCCCGGGTATCGGTCCTCGACCCCAGCGGCCGGTTAACGTCCTTTGTGGTGCGGGCCGGCGACATGTTCCACATCGACTCCGGTTCGCTGCACCACATTGAGAACATCGGCACCGACACAGCCGAGTTCATCCTCACGTTCGGCAATGAACGGCCCGAGGATTTCGGGCTGGGTGCGGCGTTCGAAGCAATGACCGACACGGTGTTGGGCAATACCTGCGACCTACCGGCCTCGGATTTCGCGGCGATCCGCCACGGCACCACCGACCGCGCCCCGGCCGCCCGCGGCGGAGATTCAGACGTGCCCGCGACCGCCTACCGCCTACTTCGACGACCCACCTAAGTTCTCGATCACGTGATCACGGCGCGCGTCTGCATCGCAGGTGCGCGAAGACGGCACGCGCGCTACTGGCCCGCGTCGATAAATGACGGTAATCAGCACATCGCAAACAGGTGTTGGACGGGCGTCATCCACACCGGCATCGTGAAAGGCAGTAACCCAGATATCCACTCGAATATCGATACTGCCCAGGAGGATGAAATGCTCACGCAGACAAGCACACACGCGACATCATTAACCGCCGGCGAAATCGTCGAAGAGTCCGATCTCGGCTCAATCCGGCGCCTGACAGCCGACACGTTCCCGATCCTGAAGGGCATGTCGATCAAGCAGCTCCTGATCAATCCGGGCGCCATGCGGACACCGCACTGGCATGCCAACGCCAACGAGTTGACCTACTGCGTTTCAGGTACTGCCCTGGTCTCGGTACTCGACACCGGCAGCCGGTTCTCGTCTCTCGTGGTGCGGGCCGGCGACATGTTCCACATCGACTCCGGTTCCCTGCACCACATTGAGAACATCGGCGCCGACACGGCCGAATTCATCATTACGTTCCGCAATGAACGGCCCGAGGACTTCGGACTGGGTGCTGCCTTCGGAGCGATGACCGACGCCGTGTTGGGCAACACCTACGACCTGCCGGCCTCGGATTTCGCGGCGATCCGCCGCAGCACCGCGGACCGCGCACTGGCCGCCCGCGACGGAGACCCAGACGTTCCCGCGACCGCTCACTTCGACGACCCGCACAAGTTCTCGGTCGACGCGATGACACCGCCCGTCAGCATCGCCGTCGGCTCCGCCAGAACCGCCCGCCTGCAGTACTGGCCCGCGCTCAAGGACTTATCGATGTACTCGTTGCGTATCCGCGAGGATGGTATGCGCGAACCTCATTGGCATCCGGTCACGGCCGAGATGGGCTACGTCAATCGTGGCACGGCCCGCATGACCGTGATGGATCCGGACGGTAGCTTGGACACGTGGTACTTACGTCAGGGCGATGTGTACTTCATCCCCCGCGCCTACCCTCACCACATCGAGGTCTTCGACGCCCCTGAGATTCACTTCTGCATCTTCTTCGACCAACCCACCCCGGGTGACATCGGCTATCGCACGTCGGCGAGCGCGTACTCGCGCGAAGTGCTCGCGACGACGTTTGACACCCACATCGACGGCCTGCCCAACTTCCCGTTTACCAAAGCCGATCCGCTGATCGTCAACCGGCTCAACCCACTTGACGCCCACGCTGTCGGAGAATGCTGATCGTCGCGACAACGCCTGACATGGAAGGGGAGCGTCCGTCGCTCCCCTTCCGCGACGCGAAGTGAGCTCGCCCTACCGCACGCGACACAATGGGTCCATGACAACTGAGCGCGACACAACCCAGAGGGCCGCGTACCGCGTCGCGGCGATGCTGATGGGCATTGGCACCGTCCACTTCTTGGCGCCCAAGCCGTTCGACGATATCGTCCCCGCCGAGCTACCCGGGACTCCGCGCTTCTACACCTACGCATCCGGGGTCGCCGAGATAGCCACCGGAGCGCTGCTGGTGCCGCGACGCACCCGGCGATTGGCCGCGCTCGCGGCCGCCCTGCTGTTCGTCGGGGTCTTTCCGGCGAACATCAACATGTGCCGGTTGTGGTGGAACAAGCCCTGGCCGATGCGCGTGGCCGCACTGGCCCGGCTGCCGCTGCAGATTCCGATGATCACCACCGCCCTCAAAATCCGGCGCAACAGCTAACATCCAGGCCCTAGCAACTGCATTGGGGCTCAACCCCTCTGTAATCGGTGTGCGGCGGCCACTGCACAGACCGACACCGATTTACGTCATGGTGACGAAATACGCGCGGGCACTTGGCCGCAGCACTGGCGCGGTAACGCGATAGCTATGCCCAAATCTGCTGTCGCCGCAAGCATTCGAGCATCGTAGGTGACGACTGCAGGCAGCGCGTCGACGGCGCCATGTGCCGCAACGGGTCACCTGCACGAATTTTCTGATGGGCCAGCGGCTTCGACCGATTCGCGCGGGACCCGCCGGTGAACATTGCGGCGTGGTTGCCGTGCGGTGAACGGTGGGATCCGAACGCGCCCATCGGTAGCTAGCCGTGCCGACCATGGCGTAGCATCTGGCGGCCGAACCGGTCAAACGACGATACTTGCGCCATCACCGAACCTGACGGTAAGCCGTCCCCGCACTGGGCGTCGCGACATCTGGTCTCGTACGGCCCGCTCGCGGGGTCTATTGCATAGCGTTGAGGAGGACAAGTGAGCACACCGGAAACGACACCTGAGCCTCGCGGCCGGCTGCCGCTAATTCATCTCTCAGAGCTGCTGCGCGCGCCGGTGTTGGCCCGCTCCGGCGAGGCGGTGGGCCGGGTCGAGGACGTCATCGTGCGGCTGCAGGGCACCGAGGACTATCCGCCGGTCACCGGGATCGTGGCCGAGGTCGGCGGGCGGCAGGTGTTCATTGGCAGCAAATCCATCGACGAGTACACTCCCGATCGGATTATCATGTCCAAGAACAAGATTGACCTTCGCGGTTTCGAGCGCCGCGACGGCGAGGTGCTGTTGCGTGCCGATGTGTTGGGCCATCGGTTGATCGATGTGGCGGCAGTGGAGCTGGTGCGCGCCTATGACGTCGAGCTGGAGGACACTGGCGCCGGGTGGGTGGTTTCGCGGCTGGATACCCGCCGCCCGCCAAGGTTTTTCGGCCTGATCAAGCACTCGGGCGGGCACGCGGCGCGTGACTGGAAGTCGTTCGAACCGCTGATCGGCCACGCCCGCTCCGATGCGGTGCGGCGTGTGTCGGACCGATTTGGCGGATTCAGAGCCGCCGAGATCGCCGATCTTCTCGAGGAAGCGGACAAGGCCGAGGGCGGCGAAATTCTCGACCGAGTGCACAGTGACCCGGAATTGGAAGCCGACGTCTTCGAAGAACTCGACCCGGAGAAGGCCAGCCGGCTTCTCGATAGCATGTCCGATGACGAGGTCGCCGCCCTGCTAAACCGGATGCGCGCCGACGACGCCGCCGACGCGATCGCGGACCTGCGCCAATCGCGGCGCCGCCGCGTGCTGGACCTGATGCTCGCCCCACAGCGCACCAAGGTGATCACCCTGATGGGGTTCAACGCCGAAACCGCCGGCGGGCTGATGAACGTTGACTTCGTGTCTTGCGCCGCCACCGCGACCGCGGCCTCGGCGCTGGCGCTGATCGCCTCCGCCCGCACCCTGCAGCCGGAGGCCCTGATCAAGGTGCACGTTCTCGACGAGGGCCAACGCCTCGTCGGCGTGGTGTCAGTGATCAACCTGTTGCAGGCCGAATCCAGCAAAAGTGTTGGGGCACTGATGGATTCCGACCCCGTGTGTGTCGGCGCCGACGCCGACCTGACCGACATCGCGCTGTTGATGGCCGACTACAACCTCTACTCCATTCCCGTCGTCGACGAGCAGGACCGCGTGCTCGGGGTGGTCACCGTCGACGACGTGCTGGAGGCCACCATCCCGGAGGACTGGCGCCGCCGCGAACCGGCATCGCGTCCGGTCCGCGAAATCAGCCAATCCGACGATGACCGCAACGCCGCTGTGGGAGGAGGTGAGGCGCCGTGACATCGGGTGACGACACGACCACCGGCCCCGGGGGGCCCGCGGTCGAGATCGACGACGAAGCGCTCGCGCGACCGCGGCGCTCCGCGGTGCTCGATACCGCTCACCTCGGTGATATCGAGGGCGCGTTCGGGCGCATCAAACTCAGCGAGATCGACAACCCGCGCACGTTGAAGACCCGGCTACTGACTCTGCTCGCCATCGTCGGTCCGGGGATCATCGTGATGGTCGGCGATAACGACGCCGGCGGGGTGGCCACCTACGCGCAGGCCGGCCAAAACTACGGCTACTCCCTGCTGTGGGTGCTGTTGCTGCTCATACCGGTGCTCATCGTCAACCAGGAAATGGTGGTCCGGCTCGGCGCGGTCACCGGGGTGGGGCACGCCCGGCTGATCAACGAGCGCTTCGGCCGCGGCTGGGGCTGGTTCTCCGTCGGCGACCTTTTCCTACTCAACTTCCTGACGATCGTCACCGAGTTCATCGGCATCACCCTGGCCGCCGAGTACATCGGCGTGTCCAAATACATTGTGGTGCCGATATCTGCGGTGGCACTGGTCGCGATCATGGCAAGCGGCAGCTTCCGGCGTTGGGAGCGGGCCATGTTCATCTTCATCGCCGTAACCCTGCTGCAGATCCCGATGCTGCTGATGTCACATCCGCAGTGGGGTCACGCGGCGAAGTCCTTTGTGGTGCCGACCATTTCCGGTGGCGTGAGCTCGGATGCGGTGCTGCTGATCATCGCCATCGTCGGCACCACCGTGGCACCCTGGCAATTGTTTTTCCAGCAGTCCAACGTCGTCGACAAACGCATCACGCCACGCTTCATGGGCTATGAACGCGTCGACACCGTATTGGGCGCCTTCGTCGTGGTGGTGGGCGCCGCGGCGCTTCTCATGACCGGCGACTGGGCGGCGCGTTCCACCAACTCCGCGGGTAAATTCACCGACGCCGGCGACATCGCCGACCTGCTCGGCCAACACGACTCGCTGCTCGGGTCGCTGTTCGCCATCGTGCTGATGGACGCTTCGATCATCGGCGCGGCCGCGGTGACGCTGGCCACCAGTTACGCCTTCGGCGACGTGTTCGGCCTGAAACATTCGCTGCACCGTGGGTTCGCCGACGCCAGACAGTTTTACCTGTCCTACGCCGCGATGGTCGCGTTGGCCGCGGCCATCGTGCTGATCCCCGGCGCGCCGCTCGGGTTGATCACCACCGCCGTGCAGGCCCTCGCCGGTCTGCTGTTGCCCAGCGCCAGCGTGTTCCTGCTGCTGCTATGCAACGACCGGGAAGTGTTGGGGCCCTGGGTCAATCGGCCCTGGCTCAACTGGGTTGCCGGTCTGATCGTCGGCACCCTGCTGCTGCTGTCGGGGATCCTGATGGCAACCACGTTGTTCCCCGACATCAACGTCGTGGCGGTGGCCGGCTATCTGGCCCTGGCCCTGGTCATCCTCACCGCCGCCGCGGTGCCAGTGCTGCGCTGGATGGCCCGCAACCAACCTGCCCCGCCGGCCGCACCGCCTTGGACACGCGCCGTCGATCGCACCACCTGGCGGATGCCGCCCCTGACCCTGCTGGAGCCGGTCACCTGGTCGCCCGGTACCCGACTCGGCATGATCGCCCTGCGCGGCTACCTGATCATCGGCGCGCTGCTACTGGTGGTCAAAGCGATCCAGATCAGCCGCTAGCCGTCGCGGATAGCGTGCGCGCACTCGAGCCCGCGCTAGCCGGAGCGCTCACGCCGGCCGTTACCACCTGATGGCTGCGACGGTGTGGCGTGCGGGTTATGCTCCGTTGGCTCCCAGCTCTGACGAGCAGATGCGTCGGATCACGCGGAACGCTTGGGGGCTTAACGCGAGCGAGAAGGGTGATCAGCGCATGCGCCAGTCAACAACCACACTCGTCCTTGCCGCCATTGGGGTATTGGTGGCGGCGTGCGGTGGTAGCAACCAGAGCGGGCCTGCATCGTCGACAACCACAACGACCACCACCCCGGCGCGGCCGCCGGTCGCGCAGCCCGCGCTGGCAGGTCTGTTGCTCAGCACGGCCGACATCGACGGCATCCTGGGCCTCACCGGAACCGCGGCCAAGGAAAAGGCCGACAAATTGCCGGACGACAGCGCCAAGGGGTGGCCGCAGGGTTGGAAGTGGCCCGCCGAATGCCTTTACGCCTTCGACCCCGGCGAGGCCCCCGTTTATGCCGGCAGCGGCTACACCGCGGCCAACGGTGAAGATGACGTCGCCACCCTGCCACCGGGATCAAATGAACTCGACCCCGAGGTGACCCAGGTGGTGGTGTTGTTCCCCTCCGCCGACGCCGCGAATGCTTTCTTCACCACGTCCTCCAAGAACTGGCCGGCCTGCGCCAACCACGAATTCACCGTGCCCGGCGACGCGGACAACCCCGAAATCGCCATTAAAATCGGGGCGACTTCCACCGCCAACAACACCTTGACCACCACCATGAACCTGACCATGACCAAGGGGTCTACCACCGTCACCGGGGCGTGTGGGCGGGCCCTGACCGTGCGCAACAACATCGCGATCGATGTCAGCGCGTGCCGCACTGACCCTGGAGATGCGGCCACCAAGGTCGCCAGTCAGATCGCCAGCAAAGTCGACAAGCAGTAGGCACCGCCGTTCCGGGGCGGCGTCGCCTTCCGGTGTCGGCAATTGCTGCGAATCAGCCCCTCCCGCGCTGGCGGCTCATCGGGACGGTGAAACCCTGGGTGTCATCGAATAACGCCCATGCCCCTTCGTCGTTGACCTCCATGCGCCAACCCAGCTCGGAATTCGCCGGAATGGCCTCGATAAACCATGCGTGTGCGGCCTCGGCGTCGGCAAAATCCTTCGTCGCGACGATCTCGCCACGCGGGTCGATAATCCGAAACCCAACCATGCGGTGTGATTATCCCTGTCGGCCGGGTTTCAATCACAATTTGCCCGCCGACGAATGCGAGCCGGTGTTCTTACACGGTGCGCGTCAAACGGTCGGCAAGCAGCCCGGCGAACCGCGCCGGATCCTCTAGCGCGCCGCCCTCGGCGAGAAGGGCTGTGCCATATAGCAGTTCGGCGGTCTCGGCCAACGAAAGATCGTCACCGTGGTCCTTGCGTGCCTGGCGCAAGCCGGTGACGAGCGGATGATTCGGGTTGAGTTCGAGAATTCGTTTCCCGATTGGAACCGGCTGTCCGGAAGCCCGGTACATGCGGGCGAGCGCCGGTGTCATCCCGAACGCATCGGTGATCAGGCAGGCCGGCGACTCGGTCAGGCGGTTGGACAGCCGCACTTCCTTGACGTACTCACTCAGCGTCTCCTTCAACCAAGTCAGCAGGTCGGCGAATTCTTTCTCCTGCTCCTCACGCTCGGTCTCGCTCTTTTCCTCTTCCGAGTCGAGGTCCACCTCGCCCTTGGCGATCGACTGCAGCGGTTTGCCGTCGAACTCCGTCACGGATCCCACCCAGACCTCGTCGACCGGGTCTGTGAGCAACAAGACCTCGTAACCCTTGGCTTTGAAAGCCTCGAGGTGGGGTGACTTCAGGATCTGCTGACGCGTCTCGCCGGTGGCGTAGAAGATCTGCTCCTGACCCTCCTTCATGCGCTCGACGTACTCGACGAGGGTGGTGGCTTCCTCGTCACTATTGGTCGAGGCGAACGACGAAACGCGCAGCAGGGTGTCCTGGTTGTCGATGTCCGACATCAGGCCCTCTTTGAGGACCCTGCCGAACTGAGTCCAGAAGGTGCGGTAGTCCTCGGCGCGCTCGGATTGCAGATCCTTGATCGAGGAGAGGACCTTTTTGGTCAGGCGGCGACGGATCGCCTTGACCTGCCGGTCCTGCTGCAGGATTTCGCGAGACACGTTGAGCGACATGTCCTGTGCGTCGACGACGCCCTTGATGAAGCGCAGATACTCGGGCATGAGCTCGTCGCAGTCGCCCATGATGAACACGCGCCTGACGTAGAGCTGAACCCCGGTGCTGGCCTCCCTGTTGAACAGGTCGAACGGGGCGTGTGACGGGATGAACAGCAGGGCCTGGTACTCGAAGGTGCCCTCGGCCTTCATCGCGATGACCTCGAGCGGGTCGTCCCACGCGTGCGCGATGTGCTTGTAGAACTCCTTGTACTCCTCGTCGGAGACCTCGTCTTTAGGCCTTGCCCACAGCGCCTTCATCGAGTTGAGGGTCTCGGTCTCGATGGTGACGGTCTCTTCGCCGCCTTCGCCCCCTTCCTCTTGCGGGGCCGGGGTGCGTCGCTCGACCTCCATCCGGATGGGCCAGGCGATGAAGTCGGAGTATTTCTTGACCAGGTTCTTGATCTTCCACTCCGAGGTGTAGTCGTGCAGCGCGTCCTCGGTGTCTTCGGGCTTGAGGTGCAATGTGACCGACGTGCCCTGCGGGGCGTCATCGACGGATTCGATGGTGTAGGTGCCCTCGCCCCCCGATTCCCACCGGGTGGCCTCGCTCTCGCCGGCCTTGCGCGTCAGCAGCTCGACCTTGTCGGCGACCATGAAACTCGAGTAAAAGCCGATGCCGAACTGACCGATCAGTTCCTCCGAGGCCGCCTCGTTCTTGGCCTCGCGCAACTGCTCGCGCAGCTGGGCGGTGCCCGACTTGGCCAAGGTGCCGATCAGATCCACCACCTCCTCGCGCGTCATACCGATTCCATTGTCACGAATGGTCAGGGTGCGTGCGCCCTTGTCCACCTCGACCTCGACGTGCAGATCGGAGGTGTCGACGTCCAGGTCCTTGTTGCGGAACGCCTCAAGCCGCAGCTTGTCCAGTGCATCGGAGGCGTTCGAGATCAACTCCCGCAGAAACGAATCCTTGTTGGAGTAGACCGAGTGGACCATCAAATCCAGCAGTTGCCTGGCCTCTGCCTGAAACTCCAACTGCTCGACGCGTGCGTTCATGAGACTCCGTTCGACGATATGACGTTCCAAATTTACAGAGATCCGAATCGTTCGTGTCGCGGGGCTGGTATCCGCGGCCTGACCTGGGCTGAAGACGATGTTCACGCACGCAAACCACGTCGGGCTCTACCCTGAACAGGTCAGCGCCACCGGCGAAGGGAAATCAGGTGTCTGTTGCCCAACGCGAACGTGCCGCCCTGGTCGACACCATGCGCGGCCTCGGGCCGGATGCGCCCACCCTGTGCGAAGGCTGGACGACGCGGGACCTGGCCGCCCACCTGGTGATCCGCGAGTACCGCCCCGACGCGGCCCCCGGCATCCTCATCCCGTTCTTCGCCAATCACACCGCCAAGGTGCAAAGCGAGGTAGCCGAAACCGATTGGGACCAGCTGCTGGACAAGGTCGCGTCCGGTCCGCCAGGCTACTCGCCGATGAAACTGCTCGACCCGGTCGCCAATATTGGCGAGATGTTCATCCACCACGAGGATGTGCGCCGCGCGCAGCCGGGTTGGGCGCCGCGCGTGCTCGAACCCGCCCTGGCCAGCAGCCTGCGTCGGACGCTGCCGCTGATGGCCCGGATGACACTTGGCAAGGCACCCGGGCGGGTCGCGTTGCGCACCTCAGCTGGCAAAACGGTCCTGACCGCTGGGCGTGGCCCAGCAGTCACGGTGACCGGTGAGCCAGAGGAGCTGCTGCTGTTCTCGGTCGGGCGCCAAGCCCAAGTCGAGTTCACGGGCGATGCGTCGGCGGTACAGGCGGTCTGCGACGCGCCCAAAGGGCTGTAGCCGCCCCGGGGGATCAGCCGAACGCCTGGCGAAGCTCTTTCTTGATCACTTTCCCGAACTGGTTGCGCGGCAGGTCGGCGACGATCACGAGGCGCTCGGGGTGTTTGTAGCGACTCAGGCCACGCGAACGGCAATGCTGCACAAGCGATTCCAACGACACACCGTCGACCGAAGCGGGTACCACCACCGCGCATACCCGCTCACCGGCGCTGCGATCGGGCACTCCGATGACCGCGACATCGGCGACCGCGGGATGGGTGGCCAGCACGTTTTCGATCTCGAGGGCCGAAATATTCTCCGCGTTGCGGATGATCGCGTCCTTGATACGACCCGTGACCCGGACATTGCCGTGCGCATCGATCAGCCCGAGATCGCCACTGCGCAGCCAGCCGTCGGCGTCGAACGCCTCGGCATCGAGTGCGGCGTCCGCGTAGCCGAGAAAGCATTGGGGTCCCTTGAGCCGCAGCTCGCCTTCATGCCCAGCGGGCAGTTCGATTTCTCGGTTATCGACCACGCGGACGCTTACCCCGGGAACGGGCGGGCCGACCGTATGGTCGAGCACCTCGGGCGCGGCGGTGAAGGCCGGCGAGGTCGCCACCGGAAACTCGGTGAGGCCCCAGGAGTTGGCGATGCCTGCTACGCCGAATGTTTCGCGCACCTGCCGTCCCAGCTCGGCGGTGATGGGTGCGCCTCCAGCCAGACAGGCTCGCAGGGACGGAAAAAGCGGCCGATGGCCGTTGACCCGTTGCGCCTCGAGGAATGCCACGAAAAATGGGGTTGCAGTGCCCAGAAATGTCGGATTATGAGCCGCGATCGCAAGCGGTGTCGCGGCCGGATCGAACGCCTCGAACAACGCTAACCGCATGCCCGTCAGCAGGGCGGTCGCCAACATCGCGGCCCCGCCGATGTGCGCGACCGGAAAGGCAATCGGATTCACATCGCTGCTGGTGGCGCCGACCATGCCAACGACCCCTGACGAGCCGGCGATCACCGACGCGTCGGTATGACGGATCCCCTTGGGGGCTGACGTGGTCCCCGACGAGTAGTAGATCCATCGGGTCTCGCTCGAGGGTCGTGGTGGCGCCGCGAGCGCACCGCTGCCGGCCCGCGGCAGCCGAAGCTCACCGGCGACCGGCGGGGTCGCCAGGTCGACGGTGATGACCCCGAAGCCCCTCCCCCGCGACAACGCCCGGGCAAGCTCACCGTGAGCGAATCCACGCCAAAACTCAGGCACCACAAGGAATTCGGTCGCCAGCTGCCCGGTGATGAAGTCCACCTCGTGTTCCCGCAGCACCGGGATTATCGGGTTTTGCGCCGCGCCGAGTCGAGCCAGCGCAGCCATGACAACCATGGTCTCCAGCGTGGTGGGCAGCTGCCACGATACGACCGTTCCCGCGGCTATCCCACGTTCGGCGAACGCGGCGGCGGTCGCGCAGGCGGCATCGTGAAGCTGACGTGCGGTAAGGCTGCGTCCATGCTCATCGGCGAGAAGGGGCCGGTTCGATCCGCGCTGTGCCGCCTCGGCGATCAACGTCCAGAAGGTGAATTGCCTTCCGGTCGTCATCCGGCCGGTGGCAAGGTCGAGGGTGGCCGAAATCCGGAGTGCGCTATCGAGACAGACACCGCGCTGCCTACCGGACCCTTTTGGTCTACGACGATTGCTGAACCGTTGGCCACCCCGTCGTCGCTGTAGTGGGTAAGCGCGGCCAGCCCGATATGAGGCCCTTCGGGCAGTCTGCTCAGGGCGAGCGTGTAGTCGACATTGATGAACTGCAACGCCTGCGTGCCCCAGTTGGCGATCGCGGCCGTGACGTCAGCACACATCGCCGCGCGAGTGAAGGCGGTAAGCGGTTCGTCGTCTATCAACGAACGCGTTTCATGTAACCACGTGTATTTCGGTCCATTCGTGTCCCAATCGGGATCGGGATTCTGGATCCCGCCGCCCCAGCCATAGGTCCGCAGGAAAAGTGACGGGTTGGCGCCGTCAAGCTCGGTTGGTAGTGGCGGCATCTGCACGGGTTGTGACCACACGTGTCCGTCGGGCTGGGAGCCCCGCCGCAGAAACAGAGCACTTGCCCGCGCCACCGGTTCGCCACCCTGGACGACAACAGCCTCGACGAGCCGCAATCGCCGCCGGTCGTGTTGCACCTGGGTGTGAACCTCGAGCGGTTCCAGCGCAGTCGGTGCGGGAAGGTCAACGGTCAGCCGCGCCGGGTGGAGCGCTGCGTCATCGACTGCACGTTCGAGCGCATAGCCCAAGAGGCCGCCGACCACGTGGCCGCTGATTGACGGGCCCCAGCCTCCGCGCGCGATTGCGGTTGGCACGTAACGGCTTTCGTCACGCACAAAGTAGGGCGTCGACGCCGTCAAGTCAACGTGATCCGGCGCGATATTCGGCTCGGTCACCGTTTGACTCTCCACGTGAACGATAGTGTCATGGATTCCTCCTTGGGGACGGCAACAGTAGATGTTACAGTTCCTCTTTCCGGCGCGCGATTCTCGATCTCCGCTATCATCGGATACTCACGCGCACAAAGGCTTTGGCCCCCCGGCCCGCGGGGTCGCGTCAGGCGATTGCGGCGCCCACCAAGTGACCGATCGCAAAGGTGATTGCCAACGCGAGACCGCCACCAATGACATTGCGGACCACCGCCCGGCCCCGCGGTGCTCCACCCAATCCCGCCGACACCGCCCCGGTGACCACCAAAGCCAGCAGTACCGCAATGGCGGTCACGGGGATTCTCCACGCCGTCGGCGGTGCCAAGATCGCGATTAGTGGCAACAAAGCGCCCGCAGTAAACGACAGCGACGAGGACAGCGCCGCTTGCCACGGGTTGGTCAGCTGCACAGGATCGATACCCAGTTCGACGTCGGCGTGGGCGGCGAAAGAATCATGGTCGGTGAGTTCCTCGGCCGCGGTGCGCGCGGTCGCTGGCGACAGACCCTTGCCTTCTAGGAGCGCGGCCAGTTCGTCCAATTCGGCGGCGGGGTCGTCATGCAACTCTTGACGTTCCTTGGTCAGCACCGCCTGTTCGGTGTCACGCTGGGTGCTGACGGAGACGTATTCCCCCAGCGCCATCGACACCGCCCCGGCGGTAAGCCCCGCGATTCCAGCGGTCAGTATCGGCCCGCGTTCCACCGTCGCCGCCGCGACACCGACGACGATGCCCGCTGTGGAGACAATTCCATCGTTGGCACCGAGCACCCCGGCGCGCAGCCAATTCAGCTTCGAAACCACCGAACCCACATGAGGCTCGGCCCGGTGTGACGGAGTCGGCACGGACGCAACGATATACAACGAAGCCGCGTCTGACCAGCAAAGATAGCCTTGCCAAAGCGGACGGCCTTCGCCTCCTGTAGCGGTTGCGCGGACATCACTCGGGCGCCACACAGGAGAGCCATAGCGTATTCATAGATAGGCTATCTAGCTTCGGTGAATGGCGGGGGGCACTGTCCTAAGAAACTTACTAGTAGACAGGTGAAGGACCATGAAACTGAAACAACTGGTTGCGGGGGCAACCATCGCCGGCGCTCTTGGCGCCGCGGCGATGGGTATGGGCAGCGGTTTGGCAAACGCCGCTCCAGGCCCACCGCCGGCTCCGGCAGGCGGCCACGGCGCGCCGCCCGCGGACGGTCCCGGCGGTAACCATGGCGGGCCGGCGCCCGGAAACGTCCACCCACCGACCGGACCGAATGATCCGGGCGGCCCAGGTGGGCAGGGCGGACCCGGTGGGCCCGGTGGCCCACCCCCGGGCGGACCCGGCGGACCCGGTCACCCCGATGGGCCCGGTGGCCCACCCCCGGGCGGACCCGGCGGACCCGGTCACCCCGATGGGCCCGGCGGACCCGGGCGGATCCCGGTCACCCCGATGGGCCGGGCGGACCCGGCGGACCCGGTCACCCCGATGGGCCGGGCGGACCGGGTGGACCCGACCACCAGGGCGGGCCCGGTGGCCCCGGCGGTCCATGGCACGGGGATCCGCAGCGCGGCTACTTCCACGGGGCCCCGTGGGGCGATGGGCCCGGACCCTGGGGACCGGGCGCTCCGCCGCGGCCGGCCTGGGACCGACCACTCCCGCCGCCCGGCGGGGCGTGGAGGGATGGCCCGATCAATTACTGGGGCTACCAGGAAACTCCCGTTTGGGATCCCGGATTCAACGCGTGGGGCTTCTGGTTCTTCGGAGTCTGGATCCCGCTGTAAAGAGCAGGCACACGACGTCCCGCTTCGCCTGTTGGCGAGGCGGGCGTCGTGCTGCCACCCATCACTTAAAAGAATCGGAAACGCTTGTGTGACTGGGCGAGAAGCATCGAAGGTCTGCAACCTGTCCTAAACGCTGCCGCGTGAGTCCCCAACGCTTAGCTCTTGGTGCCGACGGTTATCAGGTCGGGCACAATCCGGATCCAGGCCGGTCGCTGAATACGGTGCTGATCGGTGACGGCGAACCCCGCTCCTTCGAACAAACTCCGCATCTCCGCGGGCGACGCGTTGTGCTGCGGTTTCCACCTACTGGCCGCGGGGGCCTGCAGCAACGGTCGCCGCGTGCTCAGGGCCGAGACGGCCACCAGTCCGCCGGACGCCAGTACGCGATGGAATTCCCGCAACGCCGCCGGCTGGTCAAAGAAGTGAAACGCCGAGGTCGTGACGACGGCGTCGAGCGCCCCGTCGTCAAAGGGCAGCTGCTCGGCCGGGCCGCGCAACCACTGCACCCGGTCGGATCTGGCGCGAGCCTGTTCGAGCATGCCGTCGGACATGTCGACGCCGTAGATTTCGTCGGGATGCAGTTCGCGCTCGATCCGATCGCTGAGTATGCCTGTGCCACAAGCGATATCAGCGATTCTGCCGGAGTGGTGGGCCCGCAGCTGCGCGATCACCTCGTTGTGCGGTGGACGGTAAACCCACCGCTGCAGAAAAGACAGGTCGTAGACCGGGGCGAGGAAACTCCACGTCCCTGTGACCGCCTTGTTGAGCCCCCTGCGTCGCGGCGCCGTCATGTGCTCGGCGCGGAGGTGTAGCCGACCAACAGCTGATTCACCTGGGTCCCGACTGACTGCCATCCCAGTGGCATGCGCCTATTCTCCAACCTCGGATTGATAACGATACCTAGCAGGTTAACAACCGGTGCACACGCGAGTCGGTGTCGGCCGGGCGTCACGCCCGTTCCTTGCCGCTCGATCCCCGAGGAAGTCGAGTACGGCTAAGCAGGGGTGCCAGGCTGCGACGGCGGCCACTGCAGAGCGCCCAAAGTGCTTGTCAATGAAGGAAAGTTACCCTCGCTGTGCCGTTGGCGCGCAACGCGATTGGGCCACCGTCGTGAACGTGAGTTAAATGTTTCGACAAAATTTCCAAAAGTTTCGGAAATATTTCCAAAGGTTGGGCTAGGTGCGTTGACTTGCGCCACGGATCGGCCAAGGCTTGGTTGTCGGAGGCGGTTGCGGTCGAACGGAATCGACTCTGGTTCAACGGAATCCAGCAAACACCAAGTGCGGGAAAGGTCGACATGTCACCAACGCAGGATGTACAGGGCACAGTCGAGTCGCGACGCGAAGAAGAAGATCAGCGGAGGCGGGAGCAGGACGCTCGCGTGTTGAGAGAGCTCGCCGCGCGGGAGAACATCAGCCAGGACGTGGATCGGATTCGCGACCGCGTTGAGATGGCTCTGCACGAGGCGCAGGGTGCGCGCCAGCAGGCACAGCAGTCCAGGGGCCGGGCACAGCAAGCGAACAACGCCGCGCGGCAAGCGCAAAGCCAGGCCAACCAAGCCAATCAGCAGGCGCAGCAGGCCCAGAACCAGGCAACCCAGGCCGCGCAACAGGCGCAGCAGGCGCAGATCGAGGCCAACCAGGCCAACCAGCGCGCACAGCAAGCGGCCAACCAGGCCAACCAGGCCAACCAGCAGGCGCAGCAGGCCCAGCACGAGGCCAACCAGGCCAACCAGCGCGCACAGCTGGGCCAGGAGAACTCCGACCAGGCAAACCAGCAGGCGCAGCAGGCCGAAGACCAAGCCACCCGGGCGTTTGAACTGGCGACCGAGGCCGACCAGCTGGCGCAACACGCCCGACAAAACGCGCGACAGATCCAGCGCGTGTAGCGCCGGCGAGCGGCACGCGAGGGGCCGACCACATAAGGCGGCCCCTCGCCCGCCGCGGCGTTCCGAGACGCCGAACGCGTGCTGTTGGCAACGGATCCGATATCTACCGTTCACGTAGGGCTGCTAACTATGTGAGGGTCATCATCCATATGTCCGGGCGACGGTGTTGTGGGTGGGAGCTGTCGGAATGCTCGCCGCCGCGGCGGCGGCCCTGCACGTCGGCCCGGTCCAAACGACCGTGACTTTCCGCCCGGCGCGGCTGAGCGAGATGTTCCGGCAAGGATATGCCGTGACGCGCTCGCAGCTCTGGTTTCGCCAATATGTGATTATTCAGCTCCTGTTTGTTCCGGTGAGCCTCGGCGCGACGTTCTACAGTTTGCACGCCGCGAATCAACGGGCCCAGCCCCACCGAGTGGAGCTTCTCGTCATGTTCTCCAGCGCCGGGATGCTGATCGGTTGTTTCCTGTGGCGTGCGGTGTATCGGGCCTTCGGGGTCCGCGGAATGCTGATCGTCAGCTCGTTGCTGGCAGTCATCGCGGCGCTACTGTGCTTGCACACTCATATCGTTGGCCTTTGGCACCACCCATTGGTGCACGGCTCCGTCCTGCTGCTGGCGGTCATGGCCGATCAGGCGATCTACGCGGCGGCGGTCACCTGGATCGACCGGTTTGCCGCCGAGCAAGAACGGGCGATGCTGATGGGATTCGGTGCGGCGCTGATCGCGCTGGTCACCTCCTGCCTCGGCGTGGCTTTCGGGGCCATCGCCGCCGATGTCACTGCGGTCTGGCCCGCGTTGATCGTGCTCCTGCTGAACTTCGGCGCGTTGGCCGCGGCTACCCGCGCCCCCGGGAAGCCCGTCCTGACGAGTGCGGAGGTTGCGTCCGGGGCGATCGGAGTGGCAACCAGCTGATCAACGCGATCGAACCGCGCGCCTGCCCGATTTCCGTTCTGCGCGCTGCCGATTGGATGTCGTCGACATGGCCGGATCAGGACACGTAGGCCGGCATGGTTTCCCAACCGCGCACGGTGGAGGTCGTCGACATCCGGGCCTTCGCCATATCGACGTGCCATTCCGGGAACCGGTCCAAGATCTCCTCAAGCGCGATGCGGCCCTCCAGGCGCGCCAGCGCGGCACCCAGGCAGTAGTGGGCCCCTACGCCGAAGGACAAGTGCGAGCGGGCGCGGCGGTGGATGTCGAAAGCGTCACCGTCGGGTGGGAATTGGCGGTGATCGCGATTGGCGGCGCCGAGCAGCAGCGTCATGATGCTGCCCTCGGGCACGGTATGCCCGTAGTACTCCAGGTCGCGGGTGACATATCGGGACGTGTGCGGCGCCGGGGCCTCCAAGCGCAACAATTCCTCGATGGCGTTGGGAACCAGCGATCGATCGGCCACGAGTTCGCGGCGCTGCTCGGAATGTTCGGCGAGCACCTTGCCCGTCCAGCCGATCAGCCGTGTGCTTGTCTCATTGCCCGCCGCGCTCACCAGGGTCACATACATCTGCAGCTCGGCGCGGGTGAGTCGGCGGATGGCACCCACGTCATCCTCGAACTCGACGGTGAGCAGTTCGGTCACGATGTCATCGGACGGATGCTGTGCACGCCAGTCGATGTAGTCCGCGAACATCTGACCGTCGTCGAACCCGGCGGACGCGGCCGCCATGGGTTGGCCGGCCTCGGTGTTCAGGACTGCGTTGGCCCGGTCGCGGGCCGCCTGCTGGCTTTCGTCCGGAAGACCCAGCAGCATGCCGATCACCCGCATCGGCATCTGCGCGCCCAGGTCGGTGACGAAGTCGAATCGTCCCGTGCCGACCAGTGGATCGAGGCATCGCGCGCAGAACTGGCGGATATTGTGTTCCAGCTCGTTGATCTTGCGGGGCGTGAACATCCTCGACAACAGCTTGCGGTGGATGTCATGAAGGGGCGGATCCTCCATCACGATCAGACCCGGCGGGATCTCCATGTTGGCCTTGATGAACTCCAGCATGTTGCCGCGCGCGGAACTCAATGTCTGGTGATCCATCAGCGCGCCATCCACATCCGCGTAGCGGCTCAACGCGTAAAAGTCGTACTGCTCGTTGTAATAGAGCGGCATCTCCTCGCGCATCCGCTTGTACATCGGGTACGGATCGACGACCAACTCGACGTCGTAGGGATCGAAATGGATCTCCTCGGATGCACTGACGGTCATGGTCTGGGCGTCCTTTGCGGAAGTCGGTCAAAGCCAGGCAACGGTGGGCGCAATCGCGGGCGTCAACAGATTTTAAGCACCTGCTTAAATCCGTAGAGCACATGCGTAACATGCTGGCCGGAACGGGTCAAGAGTGGCGCCATCTACCGCTATCGTTCAGGTCACCAAGCAGCGCAAATCTCGAAAGTGATATCGATGGCATCGCCGCGCAGGATCGCCGCACCGGACGCGAAGACTCGCGCGTTCTTGCTGGACGCGGCCGAGCAGCTGATGCTCGAAGAGGGCTGGGCCGCCGTGACGAGCCGCAGGGTCGCCGAGCAGGCCGGGCTGCGATCGCAGCTCGTGCACTACTACTTTCGCACCATGGATGACCTGCTGTTGGCCGTGTTCCGCCGCCGAGCCGAGCAAGGCTTCAAGGGACATGCCAAGGCCCTCAAATCGCCGCAACCGCTGTGGGCCCTGTGGCGGATCTTCAACAATCCCCCGTTCAGCGTCTTCACCATGGAGCTGTTCGCGCTGGCGAATCACCGCGCGAAGCTGCGAGCTGAGCTGGCCTACCACGCCGAGCGGTTCCGCGCCGCGCAGACCGAGACCTTCGCCAAAGTCCTCCAGGGCTACGGCGTCGACACGGATCGATTGCCTCCCGTGGCCGCTGCCTTCCTCATGACCGGTGTGCCCGGGGTGCTGTTCATGGAGCAGGCCGTTGGCATCTCTGCGGGGCACGCCGAGATTGTGGAGGTGATCGAGCGCTACCTTCGCGAACTCGAAGGCGAGCCGATCACGTAATACCCTTGTACACCAAGGGAATTGGACAACCTACGAGAACAGTTCGGGGTGTTCGGCAACGTAATGGCCCACCGTGGTGGCCGGCTGTCCAGTGATCTTCTCGACGTCATCGGTTGCGCGGTCGTAGCGTCCTGCGCGGTGTAACAGTGCCATGGTGGCTAGGTGTTGCTCGACGTGTGCGGGTAGGCCCAGCGGCTTGAGAACCTCCTCAACCCAGACGTCATGCGCAATGTCGGTGCCACGTATCGGCCGGCCGAGTCCGAGTGCGTATTCGGCGGCCAATCCATCGATGTCGAGGCGCGCAGGGCCGGTCAATTCGTAGATGTCACCGATGCGGTGGACGGGATCGACGAGCACTGCGGTCACCGTGCGGGCCACGTCGCTGGTGGCGATCGGTGAGGTCCGACCTGTTCCGAACGGCAGCACCAACAGGTTTCGCTCTCGTAGCGACGGTGCCGCGAGCCAGGTGAATATCGGGTTGTCCAGAAACGCCGTCGGCCGCACGTGCACCACCGGCACACCCGACCAATTCATGACGTGCTCGGCGAGGTAATGCAGCCGATGTTGATGCGACTCACCCACGCTGGTCAGCGTCATCTGGGAAACGGTCATCTGGGACATGTTCACGATCACCTCAAGGTGGTCGTATTCCAATGCAGCGTCGCAGATTACGGCCGTGGCCCGTAGGTAGTCAGCGGAGACGCCCATCGAAAAGAACATCCGATCGGCGCCGGTCATCGCACTGACCACGTCTCCCGGTTCGGTCAGGTCGCCGACGACAACTTCGGCACCGAGTTCGCGCAGCGGAGCGGCCCGCTCGTCATCGTGGTGAACCAGGGCGCGCACGCGGTACCCGCGCATCCGCAATTGCTCGATTACCTGCCGGCTCACCCCACCGGTGCCACCACCCGCCCCGGTGATCAGGTACAACGGCGAACTCATGGTTGCTCCTTACGGCGCGCCTGCGCGCCAGCGGGAATTACTGCGGGTGAGCCGCCAGATAGTCTGCGGCCGGGATCGGCGACGTCGCGGCGTAACCGATGGGCAGCAATACGTCGCCCGCGGTCGTGTAGTAGTAGACGTCCCACCGGTAATAGCTGGCGAACGCGGCCGGATCGGCCGCGATCACCGCCGCGTACTGATTGACCGCCCGCACGTATTCGTTCGCGTGGTTGTACACGTAGATCGCGTGATCACGATCGTTGGCGAAGCCACTGGCGGCGAGGAAGCGGCCCGCCGCCATGATGCTGTCGCGGGGCGAGTTGACATCGCCGCCCTGGCCGTAGGAGGCAAACGTCGACGGCAAGAACTGCATGGGGCCTTGCGCGCCAGCGGTGCTCAGGCCGACGATGCTGCCGAAGCGGGTCTCGATCAGGTTAATCGCGGCCAGGTAGTTCCAGCCGACGCCGGACTCCGACTCCGCGGCGCGGTAGTAACCCATCAGCTCGTCGAAGGGAGCTGGAGGCTCGATGCGCCACGCGGGCAACGTGTCCTTCGCGAATGACATCGCGGTGAGCTGTCGACGGGCGTCGACATTGCGGTCGTAGGCGTCGAGCAACGACGGCGGGATTCGCGGTCGCGTGATCGCGTCCCATTCGGGGTGACGCCCGATGGCGCGGTAGGCCGCCTGCTCGCGGTGCGACGCCGCCACCAGCGCGTCCTCCGCCGTCGACCCGTTACGCAGCGCAAGCTCGTCGGCGACAAGGTCGTCGGCCAGCTGCGTGGGGTCGGACGCCAGCCGAGGCTGCGCGCCCGCGGGCAGCCTCGGCGAGTCGGCCAACATCGTTGCGGGTGAGGCGAACGCCGTGGCGGATGCAGGCGTTGCGGTCGAGGAAGTCAGCGCCCGTGGTGATGGCGCTGGCGGCTGCGCACAGGCGCCGAGGGCGAACATGATCGTGCCGAGCACAAGCTGAGCGGCAAGCACACGGTTACGGCTCATGGTGTCGACTTCCGTCGATTGCTTAATTCCTTCCGACTCTGGTGATGCGGTAGCGGCGTGTGGAACCGACGATAATGTAATCGCTCTCGTTGTCCAGGGCTATCCGTGAACATTGCCGCCAAGCGTCACCGAGACCATACAGTTTGCAGCGGGCATCGACCTGATCGGGCGATTGGGTTCCCTTGGCCGCGCCGTCGCAGTATTGTCCCAGGACAAGGTGACAGCCAATGCTTAAGGCCTGCCAACCCGTTCGCTGTTGCGCTGACACTTTGTAACCTGATCGCCCGGCTGCTCTAAGGAGTGGTTCCGACTAGACGCCCACCGTATTGAAACCTCGCGAGCGGAAAGCGCAAGAAAGGTATGACCACTCCAACTGATCCGTTTGGTCACGAAGCGGGGCCGGACGACGGGCGGATTAGCGCGGGCCCAACCACCAGCGGCCGCCATGACGGGCTCCAGCCTTCCCACGCCGACGACGGCGTGCCCGAAGAGCACAGGCCGATATCTCACCAGTTCTACGAGGACGATGGGCGGACCTTCCTCGCCGCTCGTCGGCGTCCCACCGGCACGCATGGCTGGCGCAAGCTGATCGCCAGCATCACTGGTGGGCGGATCAATCCGAGGCCGAGCGCCGAGCAGCGGCACGCCGCCGAGTTGATCGCGCGGATCCGCGCTTCGCTGGACGGCGTGCACAAGGTGGCGTTCGTCAGCGCCAAGGGCGGCGTAGGTAAGAGCACGATGACGGTGACGGTGGGCAACGTCATCGCCCGTGCGCGCGGCGACCGGGTGATCGCCGTCGATGTCGACCCCGATCTGGGCGACCTTTCGGCGAGATTCAGCGAGCGCGGTGGCCCGCAGGCCAACATCGAGCAAGTGGCGTCGCTGCAAAGCGTCGAACGCTACTCCACGGTGCGTCTGCACACCGTGATCAACAACGATCGGCTAGAACTGCTTGCCGCCCAAAACGATCCGAAGTCGTCCTACGCGTTGGGGCCCGAGGACTACGCGGCCACGATGAAGATCCTGGACGTTCACTGCAACATAATCCTGCTCGATTGCGGCACCTCTATCACCGACCCCCTGTTCACCACGGTCGCCAACGATGTGACCGGTCTGGTTGTGGTGGCATCTCAGGATGTGCGCGGCGTCGAGGGGGCGTTGGCTACCCTGAATTGGCTATACGCGCATGGATTTGAACGGTTGCTGCCGCAGACCGTGGTGGCCCTGAACGCAACCCGGGACGGTCACCCGCTTATCGACCTCAAGGTCGTCGAAAACGAGATCAGCAAGTATGTGTCGGGGGTCTTCAGAGTGCCCTACGACCAGCATCTGGCCGAAGGGTTGGCCGTCGAGTTCAGCGCCCTCAAACCGCGCACGCGCAAGGCCGTGCTCGAACTTGCCAATGGAGTGGCGCAGCATTATCCGGCCAGCCAAACGCGGCCGTACCGCGAGGACGACTTGGGCGCCTGGCTGGACATGATCCGCTGAACGGTGGGCTCCGCCACGTTCGCCAGCCCCTCGACTGGCCTTTATGCCGGTAGTGCTTGTGCGCCAAGGAACTTCGTTGCCGCACCCGACCCGCGGGCTCTCGCCGATTTCGGTTACTCCCCGATTCATCAGAGATGAACAAACGGTGACCTTGGCGCTTGGTCGGCCGAACGTTACCGGGAGCAGAGCTCGATTTTAATTGTCGCCCAGAATGATTCGGCCCGAGCATGGCCTCAGGGACGTGCACCGGCAGCCGGGCGCCGCGTGCCGATCACCCCACCCATCGCTACAGCCATCGCCAGCGCTGAAGCTGTGGAAGGGTGTTGTCCATGCCGCGCAAATGGGGGGGTACGCCCAAGGGCTGGTTGGCGATTATTGCGACGGTGGCGTTGGTGATCACGCTCATCGTCGTCATCGCAGGAGACCGGTCACAGCTCGGCCGCGTGGCGGATTGCCCGACCGCCGATGCGACGTCGGGTCAGGGTTGGGCCCCATCAAACACCGATGTGAACGCTTCCTACGAGAGTCATCCCTTTGTGGGCAATGGTTACCTCGGGCTGCGCGTTCCCCCACATGGCATGGGATACGTGTCGACCGGAGAAAAAACGGGCTGGCCCCTATACACACCGCGCTACGACGGAGCCTTCGTTGCCGGACTTTACAGCCGGACGGTCGGCGTGGCCGACGGACGTGAAGCGGAGGCGGCGATACCGAACTGGTCGGCACTGAACATCGGGGTTGACGATGCCACGTACACCTCCGATACGCCGGCGTCGGAGATCACGAACTTCCGGCAGACACTCTTCTATCGTTGTGGGCTGGTGCGAACGGCGCTGACGTGGACCACCGCCGCGGGTAAGGCGATCGATATCGTCTACGAAGTTCTCGCGGATCGGACAGATCAACATGTCGGTGCGGTGCATCTCATTCTCGCGCCACGCTGGACCGGAGATCTCACGGTCACCGATCTGCTCGACGGCGCCGGCGCTCGTCGGATCACGCCGACCGGTGGCGGGCGTACCGCAACGGGAATTCACGTGGACTTCCGCACGGACGGTACGGATGTCCACGGCACCCTCGCATCGACGCTGCGTACGCAAGTGCCGACCCGGCAAGAACCCTCGGCAACCCACGACTTGACCGTCGGCAACGCTGCTCCGTTCGCGGTGCGTGCGGGACAACGCTATGAGATCACCAAATACGTTGGTGTGGACACCTCGCTGACGGCATCCAACCCCGAAGAGGCGGCCTTCGGCGCCGCACAGCGAGCGGCGGCGATCGGTTGGCCGGCGCTGTTAGCGCGAACCGCCGCCGCGTGGCGGACGTTGTGGCAGGGGGATGTCGAGATACCGAATCGACCCGACATGCAGTCGTGGGCACGGGGCGCGCTGTATTCGTTGTATTCCAGCACCAACGCCCAGCAGGACAACAGCATCTCGCCCGTCGGCCTGACCAGTGACAACTATGCCGGCCAGATCTTCTGGGACGCCGACATCTGGATGTTTCCCGCGCTGCTGGAATTGTCACCCGATTTGGCCAGATCCATTGTTGAGTACCGCTTCAAGACATTGCCGGCCGCCCGGGCCAACGCGGCTCGGCTTGGTTACCGCGGTGCCTTCTATTCGTGGACCAGCGCAAGCCACGGCGATATCGACGAGTGTCATAGTTGGGAGCCGCATCCACACTGTCTGACGCAAATTCACCTGCAGGGCGATGTGTCGTTGGCCGCGTGGCAATACTACCTGGGCACGGGTGACAAAGAATATCTGCGCAATCGGATATGGCCGGTCATGATGAACGTGGCGGAATTCTGGGCATCGCGCGTCAAGCCGAATCCCGACGGCAGCTACTCGATCGACGACGTGGCCGGGCCCGACGAGTACAGCAACGGTGTGAACGATGCCGTATATACCAACGCGGTAGCGGCCCTCGCTTTGCGCAATGCGATCCGGGCGGCGGGGGTCCTCGGCGAGCCGACCCCGGCCCAATGGACGGAGATAGCAGATCATCTGCGCATGCCGTTCGATCGGGACCACAAAGTCTTCGCCCAGTACGACGGGTACTCGGGCAGCGAGATCAAACAGGCAGACACCGTCCTGCTCCTCTATCCGCTGAATTGGCCCATGGCGCCGGACGTGTCGTCCAGAACACTCGACTATTACTCCACGCGAACAGATCCGGACGGCCCCGCCATGACCGACGCCATGGAATCGATCGACTCGGCACGAATCGCAGAGCCCGGCTGCGAAACCTACACCTACCTCGAGCGTGCCGCCCGACCGTATGTGCGCGACTCCTTCGGCCAATTTCTGGAAGCACGCGGCAACAAAGCGGGCGCCCAAGATCCGGCTGCCGGCGCACCGGCGTTCACCTTCATCACGGCCGCGGGCGGATTTCTGCAAGCCATCATCAACGGATTGCTGGGGCTCCGGCTGGGAACCGACGGAGTCGACGTCGACCCATCGCTGCCGCCCCAGCTCAACGACGGAGTGAAGGTAAGCGGGATTCATTGGCAGAGAAGGCAATTCACAGCAGAAATCGGTCCGCAACAGACCACGCTGAGCTTGACGCGGGGGCCGCCCCTTCCGGTCCGAGCCGCCGCCCGCACCTACAGCCTGAGCATCGGCTCTCCACTCACCGTCCCGACCGGCCGGCCGGATTTGACACCCACGCAGAACGTCGCCCGGTGCAAACCGGTCACCGCCACGTCGAACGAGCCCGGCCGATACGCCGCAGCCTCGGTCGACGGCGACGTCGCCACCGCCTGGGCCCCGGACAGCGACGGCGGATCCATCACGGTTGACCTCGAAACACCCACGCCGATTTCTCGAATTATCGAACGTTGGTCCGACCCCGCACAGGCAATACCCAACACACAAATCTCGCTGGACGACCAAACCTGGATACCGGTCGTTCCGGACGCGGCCACCGGCGAGCTAGCCAACCACCCCGTCGCGCGCTACGTGCGTGTTGATTTGCGATTCAAAGCTTCCGGGCCGAATGCCGATCTCGAAGAACTCGAGGTATTGAAATAAGAGTTCCGTTCGCCGACACCGTATAACGCGCCGAACTGCGGCTTCAAATCCGTGTGCGATAGCCTTTAGCCGTGCCTAGAAAACCTGCGCTGCCGTCTAATGGGGAAGCGACCTCTGAGGCCGATTCCAAGTCCGCTCGTACCCGTGCGCGCATCCTCGATGCGGCGGCGCATGTCCTGAGCTCGAAAGGGTTTGCCGGGACGAGGCTCTCGGATGTCGCCGAGCACGCCGACCTTCAGGCACCGGCGATCTACTACTACTTCGAGTCCCGCGAAGACCTCATCGAAGAGGTGATGTACTGCGGCGTAGCCGAACTGCGTAAACACGTGCAAGGAGCCCTCAACGATTTGCCGCCGGAAACCTCGCCGCTGGATCGGATCCTGGCCGCCGTCGAGGCCCACCTCCGGCATGAACTCGAGATTTCCGATTACGCCACCGCCTCGATCCGCAATTCCGGGCAGATCCCGCAGCACCTGCGCAGCCGACAGGTCAAAGAGGAAATGAGCTATGGACGGATGTGGCGCCGACTGTTCGACAATGCGCTCGCCGAGGGGCAGATCCGGGCCGACCTCAACCTCCGCTACGCGCAGCTGCTCGTCCTCGGGGCGCTGAACTGGGCAGCCGAATGGCGCGACCCACGCCGCGACTCCGTCGACAGCATCGTCGCAAACGCCCAATCCTTGGTCCGCCATGCGCTGGGCCCGCGTGAAGAATCCCGGGCCCGCGGCACGCGTAAAGCGCGAACGCCCGCTCGCAAACGTTGAGATGACCACCACCTCGGGGCGAGGTGGCCTAAGTTTTTATTCAATGTTAAATTATTCGGGTGACTGAAGCTTATATCGTCGACGCGGTTCGCACGGCGGTCGGCAAGCGCGGGGGTGGATTCACCCACGAGCACCCGGCCGACATGGCCGCCTACGTCATTCGTACCGTTGTCGATCGACACGACCTGGATCCCGGAGCAATCGACGATGTGATCCTCGGCTGCCTGGACAACATCGGTTCCCAGGCCGGAGATATCGCGCGCACGGCGGCGCTTGCGGCCGGGCTGCCCGAGTCGGTGCCGGGGGTCACGATCGATCGACAGTGTGGATCGGCACAACAGGCAATACATTTCGCCGCGCAGGCCGTAATGAGCGGCACTTCGGACCTGATCGTCGCGGGCGGCGTTCAGAAAATGAGTCAGTACCCGATCTTGAGCGCCTTCGCAGCGGGTGAACCCTTCGGCGCGAGCGATCCATGGACTGGATGCCGCGGATGGGAGGCCCGGTATGGCACCCAGGAAATCTCTCAATTCCGCGGCGCGGAAATGATCGCCGACCAGTGGAAACTCACCCGGGAGGATAACGAAAACTTCGCATTGACCAGTCACCAGCGCGCGGTGGCCGCAACCGCCGAAGGTCGATTCATCCGCGAAATCGTCCCGTACGCGGATGTCAGCGTGGACGAGGGGCCGCGCCCCGGCACCTCATTAGAGAAGATGGCCAAGTTGCCGACCCTGATCGAAGGTGGAGTATTGACCGCAGCGGTTGCCAGCCAAATCTCGGACGGGGCCGCAGCGCTGCTGATCGCGTCGCAGGAGGCGGTCGATCGATTCGGGTTGACGCCGCGAGCGCGGATCCACCACATGTCGGTGCGCGGCGCTGATCCCGTGATCATGCTGACGGCCCCGATCGCGGCCACCCGGCATGCACTCAAGCGGACGGGGTTGTCGATCGGCGACATCGACCTGGTCGAAATCAATGAGGCATTTGCTCCCGTCGTGCTTGCCTGGCTGGCCGAGCTTGACGCCGACCCTGACCGCGTCAACGTCAACGGCGGGGCAATCGCCCTGGGGCACCCGATCGGCTGCACCGGTGCGCGCTTGATGACCTCGCTGCTGCATGAACTGGAACGCACCGGCGGCCGCTACGCCCTGCAGACCATGTGCGAGGGCGGCGGACAGGCCAACGTCACGATCATCGAGAGGCTCTAGACCAGTGCGCCGGACGCTGTATACCCCCGATCACGAGGCATACCGAGAAACAATTCGGGAGTTCCTGGCTCGCGAAGTAGTCCCGCGCCACCATCAGTGGGAGCAGAACCACCGGATCGACCGTGACGTGTACGCCAGCGCAGCTAAGGCGGGTGTCTACGCACTGGAGATCGCCGAGCGCTACGGTGGCGCCGGTGAACATGACTACCGCTACCGGATGGTGGTGTGCGAGGAAATCGCCAAGGTCAACGCCCTGTCATTCGGCCTGACCATCAGCCTGCAGGACGACCTGGTGCTGCACTACCTACTCGATCTGACCACAGAAGATCAGAAGCAACGATGGCTGCCCGGCTTCGCCTCTGGCGAGGTAATCGGCGCCCTGGCGATGACCGAACCGGGTGCCGGCAGCGATCTCAGGGGGATTCGCACCAGCGCTCGGCGCGACGGCGATCGCTGGATCCTCAATGGCCAGAAGACATTTATCTCCAGTGGCATCATGGCCGACCTGGTCGTGGTTGCCGCGCGCACCGACCACGAGGGCGGTTCACGAGGGTTCAGCTTGTTCGCCGTGGAGCGCGACACTCCCGGGTTTCGGCGTGGACGCCAGCTGGAAAAAATCGGGCTACCCGCGCAAGACACGGCCGAATTGTTCTTCGATGACGCAGAGGTCCCCCTCGACAACCTTCTCGGCGAAGAGGGGCGCGGACTGCAGCACCTGATGAGCCATTTACCCCGCGAGCGGCTGGGAGTCACCGCCCAGGCCATCGCGACCTCACGCACGATCTTCGACCAGACAGTCGAATACTGCCAAGCGCGCAATGCATTCGGCCAACCACTGAGCGCGCTGCAACACGTCCGGTTCGAGTTCGCCGAGATGGAAACCGAACTCGACGTCGCCGAGGCATACGTTGACAAATCGGTTCACGCATTCAACGCGGGTGAGCTCTCGGCAGTCGACGCCGCCAAGGGTAAGTGGTACGTCAGCGAGCTTCAACACAGGCTCATCGACCGCTGCCTTCAGCTGCACGGAGGCTATGGGTACATGATCGAATACCCAGTCGCCCGAGCGTATCTCGACACCCGCGCCCAAACGATTTACGGCGGTAGTACGGAAATCATGAAAGAACTCATCGGGCGCGAGATTGTCAACCCAAGCCAGAGTAATCGGAAATAGTATTGATCCGAATCGTTAATCTAATATATATTAGATAGTGCCATTCGTTCCCAGTTCGGGCGTGGTTCAGGATCGGGACTGCCGGGTTTCCGCAAACGTCGCGAGGAGAGGTTGCCCCACATGCCGCCGAACATCCTGCCCAGCCCATCGGACTTTTCCGCGGGGCACTTCGCTGGCTGGTTCTTCACGTTGTACGCGGGCCTGCTCGTGGTCAGCATCGCGCTCATCTGGGCACTGTGGACGGGGTTCAAGAAGCAGAACTGGCTTCCGACGATGCTGATCTTCGGCGGCTTCCTGTGCTCGCTTTTGGAGCCGATGCTCGACCTACTCGGCCATCTCCGGTGGGCCAACGACCTTCCGTTCTATGTCTTCACCAACTTCGGGATTCAGATACCGCTGCTGATCCCATTCTGTTACGCGGCCTTTTTGGGCCTGGAGCCCTATTTCATCTACCTGCTGTTCAAGCGCGGACTGAACGTCAAGCAGGTGATGCTGGTCTACCTGATCGCGGGGCTGACCGACGCCATCATGGAGACCCCAGGGCTGCTGATGCACGTCTACCAGTACTACGGCGTGCAGCCCTACACGTTCCTGAAATTCCCCTACTGGTGGGCGTTCATCAACGGGGCGTCGTTCATGACAATCGGGTTCTTCATCTGGTACCTGGAACCCCGGTTGAAGAACTGGGGGCGAGCGCTTTTCCTGGTGCTACCCCCCATCGGAATGATGGTCGCCTATTTCAGCATCGGCTGGGTGCATATTCTGGCGCTCAATTCGACCCTGCCCACCGCGGCCAAATGGGTGGCCACCACGATCATGATGGCCGGCTTCATTCTGTACATCCGCGGCATAGCCTACTTCGTCGCTGTGCCGGAAGAGGAAGCCGTCGACTGGCATTTCGGACAGCTCCTTACCTACCGGCTACTTGCCTTCCTGCCCTCAGCGCGGCAGCGCATGCTCGACGACGAGGCACCGCACCGCAGCGCAAAAGATGCTCCGGCACGACCCTCACGAGCGAGAGTGTCTTAGCCGGCAACCCGAACTTGCTGTGGCGGGGTGTGTTTGTCCCCCGCCACGGCATGACTTAACAGAAACTGGTGGTGTCGGCCCCTTACGCCGGCGTTGTGCCGTATTTGGAGACTAGGATCGGTCAATGACTAGGCGGACTGACGTGGCTTCCTTGTCAGGTCAGGCGTCCGCCAACACCACACAGTCCAAATCGGCCCAGACGAGACGGCGGATCTTGGACGCGGCCGCCCACATCTTGAGCGCCAAGGGATATGCCGGCTTGCGCCTCAATGACGTCGCGGCACAAGCCGACCTGCAGGCGCCGGCGATCTATTACTACTATCCGTCGCGGGATGACCTTGTCGAAGAGGTGATGTGGGCCGGCATCGCCGACATGCGCGAACATGTCGTCGCGATGCTCGACGGTTTGCCCGCCGACGCCTCCGCGCTGGATCGCCTGCTCGCCGCGGTCGGCACACATCTGCGACACGAACTCGAAATATCCGACTACACGACCGCGGCGATCCGCAACGCCGGCCAAGTGCCGTCGGGGATTCGAAAGCGCCAGATCCTCGAGGAACAGCACTATGGCGAAGTGTGGCGACGACTGATCAACGACATGGCACGGTCGGGTCAACTGCGCGCCGATCTCGACTTGTACCTGGCGCAGATGCTGGTCCTGGGTGCGCTGAACTGGGCCGTCGAGTGGTGGGACCCGCGGCGCGGCTCGTTAGAAACCGTGGTCGCCAATGCGCAGTCGTTCGTCCGGCATGGACTAGCGGAGCCGACCGTCGGCTAGCCCGGCGAGGATTTTCTCCGTCACCAGCTGCGCCGTCTCCGCGCACGCCGTCGTGCCCCCGTTCGCGTATTCCTTGACCCCATCACCCACATTCCACAAGCCGGCAAACGGCGTATCGTGCGGCAGATCGAAGCCCGCCACTGCCCGTTGCGGCGGCCAGTCGTCACGGGTGACCGCAATGCTCAATATCCGTGCCCGCTCATCGAACTGGTCGATATTGTCGCGCAGATCGGCCAGCAGGAGCTCGGTTTCGGTGGCCTCGTCGAACTCACCGATGGAGGGCTTGGGCACCGACGTCCCGACGTAGAGATGCCATCCTTGCGGCGCCATCTCCGGGCAGGTGTCGGTGAAATTAGCGATGTAGGCCAGCCGGCGCGTCGTCGCGAAGCTGAGCATGCCGGGAGCGTCGACGAGGCGGTCGCGGCTCGCGAAGTTCACCGACAGCATTGCGGTTGGGCGATCGCCCTTCTTGACCAGGTCCTGGTAGTCAGATGGCACGTTTTCCTCGCCGAGCAGCTTGACGGTGGCGGCGGGTCCGACGTCGCTGACCACGACCGACGTTGCGACGCTTACCTTCTCGCCGGCGCGGATTAGCTCCACGCCCGTCACCCTGTCGGCATCGGAGATGATCTTGGCGGCCGTTGTCGCAAGCCACACTTCGCCGCCATGCGACTCGACGACGTCGGCCAGGCCGCGCCACAGCCCGATGGTGCCCTCGGGGTGAAAGCCGAACCGCTTGAACGCGCTCTTGCGGGTGAAGTAGGTGAGGAACACCCGCGCCGGAAGGTCTTCGGAGCCTACCGCGAAGATCGAGGCGCACATGTTGCGGAATATGCCATGCACGCGTTCGTTTTTGGTGTAACGAGACACCCATTCGGCGGTGCTGATCTGGTCTTCCGGCAGGCCGGAGTCACTGCGCGCGGCGCCGATGCCGGCGACCAGTTTGGCGCCCTGACGGGTGAGTTTGCTCAGCAGAAAACCCCAGCCGCCGCCGGTCACGTCGACGTCCTTGCCGCCGATCCGGTACAGCAGCGGCGGTTTGGGTTCGCGGATGTCGAACGGCGCGCCCACCTCGGCACAGGTCTGTTGGGTAATGCCGCCGAGCTCGATCACGATGGCACCGGTATTGACCTTAAAGCCATCGATGTCGTCGGTCGAGGCGCGCCCACCGACCTTGTCGAGGCGTTCTACGACGAGGATCCGATAACCGTGATGGGCAAGCCGGGCGGCGGTGAACAAACCGCCCGCGCCCGCGCCGATGACGACCGCATCGAAATCCGTTGAGCCCATTCGGGTCTCCCTTCCTAGTAGGACCGGGGTAGTCCCAGCGACTTCTGGGCTACGAAGTTGAGCACCATTTCGCGGCTCACCGGCGCGGTGCGCATCAGCCTGGTGACGAACCACAGCTCGGAAAGCCCGTACTCGTGGGACAGGCCATTGCCCCCGTGGGTCTGAATCGCCTGATCGAGTGCTTTCAAGGCGGCTTCGGAGGCAGCGTATTTGGCGATGTTCGCGGCTTCACCGGCCGGTTCACCGGCATCGAAGAGCTCCGCGCTGCGCAGGGTTGCCATCCGGCCCAGTTCGACCGCTATGTGGCATTCGGCCAGCGGATGGGCGATGCCCTGATGGGCGCCGATCGGCGTCGACCAGACGCTGCGCTGTCGCGCGTAGTCCACGGCCTTGCCGATCGCGTAGCGCCCGATGCCGCTGGACAGCGCGCCGACCAGAATCCGTTCGGGATTCAGGCCGTCGAAAACCTGCCGAAGACCGTCGCCGGCGACCCCGATCAGTGCGTCTTCGCCCACCGAGACGTCATCGAGGTACACGGTGAACTGCCGGTCGGGTGACACGATCGACGTGGCGATGGGCGCAAAGGTCAGCCCGGGGCTGTCGGTGGGAATCGCGAACAAGGACAGCCGATTATGCTCCGCGGTCGAATGATCCGCGTCCCGGGCGACCAGCAGGATGGCGTCGGATTGGTCCACCGCCGAGATGTAGTACTTGGACCCGGAGATCGTCCAGCCGGTACCGTTGCGTTTCGCGGTCGTCTTGATGTTGTGGCTGTTGGATCCGGCGTCGGGTTCGGTCAGCCCGAACGCCATCTTTTTCGTTCCGTCCGCGATCCACGGCAGCCAGCGCCGCTTCATGTCCTCCGACGCATGACACGCCAGGATACTGCCGCAGATGGCCGGCGAGATGACCCAGATCAGCAGCGGCATCCCCTGCGCGGCAAGCTCTTCCACGACAACGACGGCTTCGGTCATCCCTCCCCCGCCGCCGCCGTAGTCCTCGGGCAGGTGCAGGCCGAGCAGGCCGGCGGCACCGAGATCGCTCCACAACTCCTCGATCCCCCCACCCGCGCGTGCCCGCTCCAGGAAGTACGCGGGACCGTATCGCTTGGCGATCCCCGCGACGCTGTGGCGAATCGCCTGGTGTTCGGGCGAATCATTGACCAGTCCCATTCTCCTACCTTCCAGTGAAGCGGGGCGGACGTTTTGCCCTCAACGCCGAAAGCCCTTCTGCGGCATCGGCGGTGTCAGCGGTGGCCTTGAGCGCCTCGATCTCCAACCCCAGCTGCGTCGCCAGGTCGTTGTGCCACGAGTCGCGCAATAGCGCCCGGATCCTGGCGAAAGCTCGCGTCGGGCCGCGCGCCAGGTCGGTCGCCAGCGCGACAGCCCGCGGTCGCAACTCGTCGGCGGGCACGATCTCGTTGATCAGCCCCCACTCGAGGGCCTCGGTCGCCTCGATGGGCGTATTCCGCAGGTAAGCCTGGGCCGCCCGACGCGCACCGATCAGGCGCGGCAGGTGCCACGTTCCACCGCCATCTCCCGAAAGGCCAAGCGCTGCAAACGCTGTCACGAACTTGGTGCCCTCGGCCGCCAACACCAGATCGGCCGCGTAGACGTAACCAAGCGCGCCGCCGGCAATGGCACCATGGGCGGCCGTGACGATCGGCGCATCGATTCGGCTGAGCACACGAAAGGCTTCATGGAACGACGTGGCCATCCGGTCCAGCAGTTCGCCAAACGGTGTCGATGGGTCCGACGGAAACGAGTTGATGTCACCACCAACCGACAACGACGGCCCGTTGCCGCAGATCAGAACGGCGCGGACCGACCGGTCATCGGCGATTCGGCGGGCCACCGCGAGCGATTCGACCGCCATGCGTGGGTCGATTGCGTTGCGGGCCCCGGGCCGATTCAGGCAGATGGTCGCCAATCCGTCGACCACCCGGTAGTCGATCGTTTCCAGCGGAGGCGGCTCGTCCAGCGCCTCGATCCATGCGGCGGTGTCCGTCAGCTGATCCAGCGACGTCATGCGGCCGTCTGCTGCGAAACCGATGACATGATGAAACGCCGCTTCGAGCTTCTTACCGGATCGCCGTCCCTCGCCCCGGTAGTGGCCGGTGACCAACAACCGGCCGTCGTCGAGGGCGTGAAATTCGTCGGGATGGGCTTCCACCCGGTAATGGCGACCGAGTTGCCACCACACCTCACGGCGCATCGCCTCGGGGCCGACATGCGCACCCCCGGCTCCCAACGGCAGCCCGTCGGCGGCGTGTCCGACGAAATCCGGATGCAGCAGCCTTCCGAGGGCCTCCCGGTCACCGGCGGCCAGCGCGCGGTACAGGCTCCGGGCGGCGGCGACCTTGGTATCCCAACTCTGCGACGCGTCAGGCGCCATGACCGCGAATCACTCTCTTTCCTTTCGAATGAACGGCGAAGAGCTAGTTATTTAATATCAATTAGTTATGCATCTAACCAGCTAAACCGCCACTTGTTCGCATACTAGCAAAATTTTCTAGTGCATGTTAAATTACTGACGATCGGACGCTGGGAGGCACGATGACAACCACAACACGGCGCACCTCGGTCGCGAACGCCCAGACAACAGCCACCGACTACACGACGCTTCGCCTCGGCGTATGGTCCGTCTGCGTGTACGCGGGCCTAGGCCTGCTGGGCTTCGCGGTGTTCGCCGGCTTCTGGCCACCTCCGGGACAAGACATGGACGCATCGGCCATAACCCGGTACTTCCAAATTCACCACAGCAGCATCCAGGTGGGGATGGTGCTGATGGTTGTTGGCGCGCCCTGCTACTACACGTGGAGCGCTGCCATCTCCAAGATCATCGGCCGAATGGAAGGCCCGATGGGTGTCCTGTCGACAACGGAGCTTCTGGGCGGGCTGATGACGGCCGTCGTCACCGCCGTGCCCGCCGTGGTATGGCAGACCGCAGCATTCCGAGCCGAGGCCCGATCACCCGAAACCGTGCAGACGTTGTACGACTTCGGCTGGCTCTTCTTCGACCTCACCTTTATGTTCTCGCTGTTACAGAGTGTGGCACTGGGTTTCGCGATTCTGCTGGACCGTCGCGCACAGCCGCTCTTTCCGCGGTGGGTCGGCTATCTGTGCTTCCTGACCGCGGCACTCTATGTTCCGCTTAGCCTGGTGCCATTTGTCCGAACCGGCCCATTCGCCTGGCATGGCCTGCTGAACTTTTGGGCGGTGTTCGTCATGTTCTTCGTACTCATCGTCGTCGTGACGCCATACGCTTTCCGGGCGGTGCGTCGCATTGAAGACGAGGATTCGGCCCACGGCGAAGTTCCCTCGACAACTTGACGCAACTCGCCGTGCGGGGTCCAGCTCATCGCCATCCGGATACGACGAACGGGATATGCGCGGCAATCTCTCCTCGCTCGGATTTCACGAATCAGCGACACAGTAACGCGTTCCGGGTTCGCCGGACTTGCGCGACTTTGAAGCAGTGACGATCCGCGCCGGGCGACATCTTTTGCTGCGGTCGATCAGAGCAGAGAACCCGCATGCTGAACCGAGTCGGATCTATTCGATGGACACGCAAACGAATCACCGTCTTCGGCGGCGGCGGATTGACTTTCGTGACGGATCGCCCTGAGCAGCCAGAACGCGGTCACGTTGTACCACAAGGCAAACAACGCGAGCGGTAGATACAGCGCGAAGACACCGTTCCAGGCCAGCGGGCCGTGGTAGAAGAATACGATCGCACTCGCGGGGAACATGCTGAATGCGAACCACAGGCTCAGATACCCAACCCACCGGGGGATGATAATGGTCGGGTATATCAGCAGGCTGAGTGCGAATGCGCCCGCTTGGATGAAGAAGAACGGCCAGCTCACTATCCAGGAGATCCACGCGAAGTCGTTGAGCGCCACCATGACGTCACCGGAATGACCAGCGCGGTAGGCGATGGTCAGCCACAAAAACGGCGAGATCGCAAAGTACGCCGCGCCGACCCCTGCCGAAATACCCTGCACGGCACTCAGGGCCGGGAAGCGGCCCTTCTCTACACGCAGCATCTGCCCTGCGATGGCCACACCCCACGGCACATAGAGGGCAGATGCGAACGCACAAATCGACATACCCGCCAAAATGCGGACATGCCGGGTATGAAAGTAGGCCGCGACGACGTCATCGCCCCAGCCGGGCGCCGGTGGCGGAATGAAGCCGGCCACCACAACCAGTCCCAGCAGGTAGAGGACGAAGAACCCGTAACCTGTCCCCAAGCAGATCAGTTGATTTCTCGTCTTCATCGACAAGCTCCTGTTTCCTCAAATTGCCGCTGCGTCGTCGGTGCTCATCGCTCGCCGCACGGGGGATAGTCGGCGGACGCTGGAAAGCAATTCAGCAACGCTGGGTCCTCGGCAAGTAGGCGCCGCCAATAGCGCCGGTAGTGCCGGAAGGACATGAAGTCCTGGTCGTTGCCGTAGACCGTCTGGCCGTCGTATTGCCATTGCACCAGCGACCACCAGTTGAGGATGTCGCTGTTGATCGGCCACTTGAGCCAATTGAGGCTCTGGCCTTCAGCGTGCAGCTCTCGACCGAGCTCATCAACGGCGTCGATTACTTGGGTGAGCACACGGCCGTCTCGACCACGTTCCGCACGACGAGTGCCCCCCAAAACTCGGGCCTTTATTCCGTCACGAATGTAGAAGCCCGTCGTGACAGTCTCGGTGGTGCCTTCGATCGGGTCCTCGTCGAACGTCAGGACGGTCTGCGGATCGTAGAGATGCCACGCGCTGTCGGCGCTCGCGAAGACGTAAGGCCAGCCGGCGCGCAGGGGGTCGGCGACATCGGCGTGACGTGGTCCCCAGCCGCGGTCGCGCAGCGCCCCGCAGTCGATCGGAACTCGTTCACCGTCGATCTCGAGATCTCCGGTGAACCAGCCGGACTGCTCGTAGTGGCCAACGGAGAGGTCGCCGTCTTTCTTTACCCAGTTCTTGATCCCAGGGTCCTCATCGCCGCTTTTAGCCAGCTTCATGTAATGCGGCGCCGACATGGCCATCCACGTAAGATCGAACTTCACACCATGGCGGTCGTAGCGGAAGCGGTATTCCTGCTGCGGCTCGATCATGCGGCAGTTCAAAGAGTTTGAGAGTTCGAAGTTGAACATCTCGGCCCCGTCGGGGATCGCCAGGTGTTGATCCCAGCCGTAGTACAAGCAGTTATAGACATCCTCTCCGGAGTGGTCCCACATAGCCGGGCCGGCAACCACCAGATTCATGTTCGGTCGCCAGTAGAAGTAGATGAAGCCGGACAGGTTTCGCTCGGGCACGTTGAAGCCGAGCAGGCTGTTCTCGCTCCAATACGGGTCGTCGCTGCGAGGGTGGAACTGCTCGTCAGAGACGTCGATTGCGTCGGTCCAGCCCACGTTCTTCCTCCTCGTTCACGTCCACACCTCGTTCCCACCAGGCGCACAGCGTGATTGACACCGTAATTGCGATCATACATTATGTTCGAATGAAGCGTTCGTTTCAACTTTGGGCCTCTGCGGATCTGATGGCACGACGAACGCAGGTGGTCTCTGTCGCCAGACGAGGAGACCGTGGATGACCGCTGGCCCGCTGCCGCGTTACCGAGCAACACTCGCCGACGCTGTCATCCCGCCTGTCGCCAATATCGAAGAGCTGACTGTGGATTGGTTCAGGCGAGTATTGGCCCGCGCGGGAGTTCCCGCCGGGGCCGATCTGTCGGAGGTGACCCTAGAGCCGGTATCGGGTGGCCTGATGGCCCACATGGTTCGCGCAACGCTGAGCTACACGGGACCGGCATCGTCCCCGGATTCGCTGCTGGTGAAGTTCCCAACAGACGATGCGGGCAGCCTGGCTGTCGCCCATGCGATGAGCATGTACGAACTGGAAACGCGCTTTTATCAAGACATCGCCCCTCTTCTCCCTGACATGGGGCTGCCGGGGTGTTACCTAGCGGAACTCTCGGATAATGCCAAGAAGTTCACCCTGGTCCTGGAGGACTTGAGCAGCGAGCTGCAAGCCGGGGACGTACTGCGGCCGAGCACCGTCGACGAGTGCTCGCGCGCGCTCAGGGAACTGGCTAAAATTCAAGCACCGCTGTGGAACTCGAGCAAGGTGTCGACCCTCTACTGGATCGCCGACCCGGCCCGAACGATCCAGGTCTTCGACGCGCTGCCGGCCGGATTGCAGCCGTTTCTCACCCGATTCGGCGATCAGCTCGACGCAGCCCACATCACGCTGTTCGAACACGTCATCCCGCACGCGGGAGAGTGGGTGCGCAGTTGGACGGCCCCAACAGTGTTGCAACACGGCGACTTCCGCAGCGACAACATCATGTTTTCAACGAATCCACGTAACCAGCGAATTGCGGTGATCGACTTCCAGACGGTTCGACTCGGGCCCCCGGGGGTGGACGCGGCCTACTACCTCGGTTCTGCCTTGCCAACTGAGGATCGACGCAGCGCCGAACGCGATCTGATCGCCGAGTACCACGAGAAACTGTTGAGCGGAGACGTGGCGGGTTTCGGCTTCGACGCCTGCTGGGACAGCTACCGGGAGGGCGCTATGTATGGCGTCCTGCTGTTCGTGGGCATGGCCGGGCAGGTCGCGTCAACCGAACGCGGCGACCAGCTGATCGTCGATCAAATCCGCCGTTACGCCGCAATGGCGCTCGACCTCGACGCGCCAGCGGCTGCTGGCCTGATCTAGCCGAAGAGAGGCAATACTTCATGACCGAGACAGCCCAGGTTCAACCATCGATGATGGACGTGTTTCGCAGTACATGGGACACCTGCGAGCTTTTCGCGCAAGTACGCGAGCACGCGCCAGTTATGCATGTACCCGAGCTCGATGCCTGGGTCATCAGCCGATACGACGACATCCTGCCCGTCGTCCGTGACGTTGACCGCTTCGGGTGCATGCCTGACGATCTAGTTGGTGAAGTGCCCAACGAGCTCAAGGAAGTGCTGCCGCATGGCTACGCACCCTGGCAACCGGCACTGGTCAACACCGATCCACCGCAACACTCACGCATCCGAAAGCTTGCAGCCAAAGCGCTGACCCCAGCCGCCGTGCGGGCCCGAGAGGGTGTGATCCGGGAAGCCGCCGACAGCCTCATCGATGCCATCCAGCACGACAGACGTGGCGACCTCATGGACCGCTATGCCACCCCTATGCCCGTTCATGTCCTCATCAGAATCCTCGGTGTGCCTGCCGAGGACCATCAACAATTCCATCAGTGGACGCTGGGCATCACCGAACTGTTCGTTCCGTCGATCTCCGAGGAACGGCGCCTGCATTTGGCACGCGAGCAAGTCGATTTCAACGACTACCTGATGAACGCGATTGCGCAGCGACGCACGTCACCGAGCGACGATCTGATCAGCGGCCTGATCCTTGCCCAAGAGGATAGGGAAAAAAGTTTGACCGACCGCGAAATCCTCGGTGTTGTAGGCCAACTCGTCATCGCCGGATTCGAGACAAGTGCCGGCGGAATCGGCTTTTCGCTCTACAAACTTTGCGAGGACCGCGATCTGATCGCTCGGGTGCGAGCCGACCTGACTCTGGTGCCCAAAGTTGTGGAGGAATCGCTGCGTCGGCTCACGCCGGCCCGGGGAATCGTGCGTCGAGTCAAAGAGGATGTCGAGATACGCGGGCACAAGATTCAGAAAGGCTCCAACCTGTTTCTGCTCGTGCAGTCGGCCAACAATGACGACACTCAGTTCGAAGATCCTGCGCTTTTCAACATCGACCGCGACGCCGCCGAAATGCGCAAGAGTGTCCACTTCGGTTTAGGACCACACAACTGCATCGGCCAGTGGGTAGCCCGGCTCGACATGCGAGTGGCCATCGAAACCGCGATTACGCGGCTACCCAACCTTCGCCTCGCACTAGACCAGGAGATCCGCGTACAGCAAGGCATGATTTTCCATCGTCCCGAACACCTGCAATTCGAATGGGATTGACAGTGCAGCAACCGGATCTGATTTACAGGAGTTCAGCGCCCACATGACTGTCAATTCACGTCTCGTCGGCGTGTGGAGCGCCGCGGCATTCTTTCTGATGTGGGCAGCCGGATATATGGCGTTCGCCCAATGGGTGCCACCGATGTCCCCGTCGTTGACCGCCCAGCAGGTTGCCCAGCTTTTTCACGAAAGATCCGTGCCGATTCGCGTCGGTATGGTGCTCATGAGCCTTGGGGCGGTGTTGTACCTGCCGTGGACGGTCACGCTCTCTTCACTCATCAAGGAGATTGAGGGGAAATCGTTCTTCTGGGCGGCAACTCAACTGGCGGCGGGCATCGTCTCGATGATGACTTTTTTGTTGCCCGCATTCGTTTGGGCCGCCGCCGCCTTCCGCCCGGAGAGGAATCCCGAGATCACCCAGGCGCTAAGCGACTTGGGCTGGTTGCTCTTCATCACACCTATCGCCCCGTTCATGATGCAATACATCATCCTGGGCGTCGCGATCCTCTCGGATAAGCGGCCCCGACCCGCTTTCCCCCGCTGGGCGGCTTACCTTCAGTTCTGGGTGAGTCTCTCGTTCATTCCGGCGGTTATCGCGTTCTTCGCCAAGAACGGGCCATTCGCCTGGAACGGGCTTCTCGTCTGGTGGATACCGTTGACCAGTTTCACCGGATGGTTTGTCCTGATGATCATTTTGGCGCGCAGGGCGGTCCTCATTCCTGGTTTGCCGACTGCGGAACGCAGGGCGGTCAACGCAATGTAGCCTGATCACCGCCATCCGGCGCCTCGACGGTCGCGCGCGCCAACCCTCAGCGAGTGCCCTCATACAACGTCTGCCAGACCACCGACGTGGCCCCATCGAGAGCGGATTCGGTCATGCCGCCGTGGCCCACCAATTGGTTGAGGCCTCTCTCAAACATCCATGCCAGCCACGGAGTCACAGCTGCCAGATCAATATCGCGACGGATGGATCCGTCGCGTTGTTGGGGAATGAAGCTTCGGTTCATGTCCTCGCAGCGGCGTGCCATGACCGCCGCGTACTCCTCCTGCACCCGGGGATCATAGGCCGCGGCCTCAATCACCGCTGACATCATGCGACCGTGTTGGCGATACGCCGCGGCCAAACGAGCGAGCGCGTTCCGCAGATCGGCGCGAGTAGCTGTAGGCGGCAAATGAAACCAATCGTTCGCGGCATCACCAACCGCCTTCGTGACGCGCTCCATCAGCTCGACCATGAGCGCGCCCTTGTCCTCGAAATAAACGTAGAAAGTCGAACGGGCAATGTCGGCCTCGGTGATCAACTGCTCAACACTGATCTCGGAAAACACCGAACCTTCCGCAAGCAGGCGTTCGACGATCGCGAATAGCCGGTTGCCGATCGCCTCTCGGCGCTCTGCCCGGCTCTGCTTTGTTCTGCGCGTCACCGTTGGCATCTATAACTGAGTCCTCGTCGCTTCGTTTCGAAGCGCCAGTCTAACCCCGGACGCGTCAAACCATCGCGCGCAAACTCTGATTCAGCCGAAGAGGTGATGGCAAAAGACCGATCGCCACCTTGCGGTCAGATGACCTCGGTCAGCGGCGGCTACACCATGCCACGAAGCGTCCGAAGTCAGCCCGGCCACATGTAGGTCGGCAGGTTCGCCTTCGACGCCCCGATGATGCCCAGCCAGTTGAATGGCAGGTGATATATCAATATCGTTGCCGCGCAGCAGAATCCGGTTGCCGCCAGGGTGCGTATCGTCGACTGAAGGGCCGGGTTCCACCGGTCGAATCCGCGCTCGACAGGCGAGAGTCCGTCGGCAGAGGTAACGGCCTGTAGCCGCATCCAGGTGTAGAGCAGCCCCAGGGCGGCCACCAGGAACGACTCGTAGAGCGGGAACTGGAATTGGCTTCCCGCCCACAACGTCAGCGGCCCGTAGGTTTGGGCGTAGGCGTAGCCGTGGGTCAATCTGATTGCCAGATTCTCCACCACGAAGTCGAACACGAACTCACCGACGAACACGATCGCCAGCAACGACACGTTGGATAGCTGCGGCCAGCGGGATCGCAGCGCGAAATAGGCCGGGCAGCCAACGATGGCCACACCAGCGCAGAAATACACGTACATCGGCGGTCCCCACAGCAACGACTCCGCGTAGCGCGTCGAGGCCGCTGGATTGTGAAACGGCAGATACGCCGTCCAGACGCCGAGGTTGATGTTGTGGGCGTTCCACGCGAACAGGTAGGTGTAGCTGTTCAGGAACGCGTCTGCGATGAATGCCGCCATCCCGCCGAGGACGAACTTGCCGTCGAGGCTCAAAGCGCCGGTCCGCCGCCATGGCACCACCACATACGCCCAAACGAGGTAGACCAGCAAGGCCGTGCTGAGTCCCTCAAAGATGCGTAATGCCACCAAGTTCCACAGCGGCATCCGGTCCGAACCGATCAGGGGTGCAGGACCGAAATCACTGGAAGCCATCCAGCGCACCAGCGCCTGAGCGGCAATCACCAGCCATACGACAGCGATTGCGGCCCATACCGTGACCCCGCCCGAGCGAGACGGTTCCGCGGTCGTCGTACCCCCCTGGGGGCCGCTTCGGCGGAGCGTCGATTCGGACACCACCACAATCACCTCACTTAGTTTGAATTAAGATTAAACACCGCGGTTGTCGAGGGTGGCAATGACGGCCTGGGGCGCCACACCGAGCGGCCACTGGGGATCAGTTCAGTTGCGGTAGAACGTCGGAGCCGATGAGTTCGACCATGTCGCGGTATTCGTCGACCGGCTGGCCGCCCATGTCGATGTAGATCAGGTTCGTATCGCTGGTGAGCACTTCCGACCAGGCGTTGAGCCGTTCGGCCACCTCCGCGGCGCTGCCGACGACGGCGGGTCCCCTGGTGGTGAGAAATTCAAAGTCGAACGGCTTGGTGACGAACGGCGGCGGGTCCGGGTTGACCCGGGGGATCACGGTATTCATCAGCTCGAAGTAGGCCCGGTAACGCGGTTCCCAGCGCTCGCGGGCCGCCTGGCTGGTCTTGGCGACGTTGACGTGCCAGCAAGCGCCGACGCGCGGCTCGCGGGGATGCCCAAAGGACGCGAATCTTTCCCGGTACTTCTCGACCACGGGCTGGAACATCTGCGGGTTGCCGAACGCGGAGGGCAGCATCAAATCGAGGCCCAGGCGCGCCGCCAGTTCGAGCGAGGATTCCGAGGCTCCGCCGCCGACCCAGAGCGGCATCGCGCCGACCGGCACCGGCTGCAGCACGAACTCGCTGATCGGGGCGCGATGGCGCGATCCCGCCCAGTTCACCTCCTTACCCGCCCACAGCTGGGTGAGCAGTTCGACGTTCTGCGCGAACAACTCGTGGGAGTCCTCCAACCGCTGCCCAAAGAGCGTGTAGGTGGACACGAAGAAGTTGCCCCGGCCCACGACGACCTCGCAGCGTCCACCCGACAGCGCGTCGACGGTCGCGTAGTCCTCGGCCATCCGGATCGGGTCTAGGTTCGCGGCCAGCGTCACGGCGGTAGACAGCCGCAGTCTGGTCGTGCGTTCCCCGATCGCGGCCAGGATCACCGGCGGCGCCGATGTCGTGTATTCGATCCCGTGATGTTCGCCGATGTGCACGGCTTCGAAACCCGCTTCGTCGGCGACGACGGCCGCCTCGACAATGGCTCGGTGCCGTTCGGCGGCGGTGGGAGTGAGCCCGGTGACTGGATCGGCCACCACGTCACCCAGGGTCATCAGACTCAACTTCATGTCGCTCCTTACCGTGCCGGATATCAATCTTTGTTGGGTTATCGATCCGCCGAGCGGGTCCGCCGTTTCCGTTCCACCGTCGTCAGTTCAGGTCAAAACCGTGACGGCGCAGCCAGTCATGGACGTGGTCGGCCGCCTGTGACAGATGCGATCGTTGGTCTTCGCCAGTGAAGTAGTGGTTGGCTTCGGGCAGGTCCACCCGCTCTTTGTCCTGGTGGCCGATCGCCTCGAACACCTGCGCCTGATGGCTGGTCGGCACGGCGTCATCGCAGCCGTTGACGACCATGAGCACCGGCACCGAAACCCTGGGCGCGGCATCCCCGGCGTCCACCTGGGCGGTGTCCAGGCCCCATTGCGACAACCAGCTGCGCGCGGTGGTGAACCGCATCAGCGCCCCGGGGCTGGTGTTGGCCACCTCGGGGTCACCCAGGTAGCTCCACCGCGGCCGGCGTCCGTTCGGTTCGATGGTGGGATCCAGCCAACGCGGATCGGCCATCGTCCCGTGGACGACGAACGAGTGCTCAGCGTGCGGCTTGCCAGCGTTGCGGAAGTCCTGCAGCTTCTGTTGCGCGAACGCGGTGATCCGGCGGTTACGCGCGCGTTGTCGCTCGCGGTAGGCGGCGAGGAAGTCGGCCGAATACGGTGGCTGATTCGGGTTCGCGGGGTCGTACAGGTCGAACTCCGCGTCCCGGTCGCGCTCGGGCTCGAGCTCGTTGGTCACCGAGGCGTCGAGGAACTCGGTCAGCAGCCGGTGACGGCTGCGCGGAGCCGCCAGCTGCATCACCGCGTCGGCCGGCGGGAGCGCCGTCTCGGCGAGCGATGACGGCTCCCCGGCGGCGGTCTGGGTAATAGTCGGTTTCTCGGCTTCGGCCTGGTAGCCCATCATCGGTGATCCCCCGCCGCTCCAGCCGGCCAGCACCACACGCTCGTAACCGAGCCGTTCGCGCGCGTCGCGCACGCAGGCACCGAGGTCGATCAGATGGTTTTCCATTTGCAGCGCGGAGTCGCCGACCGAGTACCGGTTGGCGTAACCGATCACGTGCAACCCGGCGCGCGCCAGTTCGGAAAACAGCGGCAGGTAGGCCGGCGAACCGATCGGATGAGATGCCACGATCACCGTGTCGGAGTCACGGTCGCCACGTAGCAACTGCGCGTAGCGCACCACGTGGTCCGCAACTGTGCCGTAGACGTCCTTGCGCACCGAGTGCTCCTGCGACACGACCAGGTAGGGGGTCCGCCGGTACTTGACACGCCCGGCATCCGGCGGGGTCATGAGCGGCGCACCTCGCGCCAGGGGATGTCCCGGTCGACCCGCGGCTCTCCCGGCAACCCGAGCACTCGCTCACCGAGGATGTTGCGCATCACTTCCGAAGTACCTCCCTCGATCGAGTTGGCCAGCGCCCGCAAATACGACTTACGCACGTCGGCGCTGCCGTACGCGGAGGATGACGCGGGTGCGTGCTCGTCGTAACCGTCGATGAGCAGGCCGGCCGGGCCCGACATGTCCACACACAACTCGTAGATCGCCTTGTTCAGCTCCGCCATCTGCAGCTTGGCGATGGAGCCCTCGGGCCCCGGCTGGCGGCCGGCCTGTGCGGCCCGGGTGTTGGTCAGCCGTGCGGCCTCCGCCTGTGTCCACAGCAGCATGAGCCGTTCGGTCACCGCGGCGTCGATGCGCCCGGCGTCGGCCGCCTGGCAATAGATCTCCATGGCGCGGCCGATCGGGCCCTCGCCCCGTTGTGCCGGCCGGGCACCGATCGATATCCGCTCGTTGGCCAGCGTGGTCATCGCGACCCCCCAGCCCTGCCCCACCTCACCGAGCACATCGGCGATCGGGATTCGCACGTCGGTGAGATAAACCTCGTTGAACTCGGCCTCGCCGGTGAGCTGGCGCAGCGGACGCACCTCGACGCCGGGGCTACCCATGTCAAGGACGAAGTAGGTCAGACCCTTGTGCTTGGGCACGTCGGGGTCGGTGCGCGCCAGCAACAAGCCGAACCGCGCGACATGCGCTAGCGACGTCCAGATCTTCTGCCCGTTGACGACGAACTCGTCGCCGTCACGAACGGCGCGGGTGGCCAGCGCGGCCAGGTCGGAACCGGCTCCCGGCTCGGAGAAGAGCTGACACCAGATGTCTTCGCCGGAGAAACACGACCGCAGGTAGCGCCGCTTTTGCTCGTTGGTGCCGTGGGCATGGATCGTCGGCATGGCCATTCCCAGGCCAATCACATTGCTTGCCATGTGATCCGGACATCCGGCGGCAGCGAAGCGGCGCTCGATGGATGTCTGCAATGAGGCGTCCAACCCACGTCCGCCGTATTCCTCGGCGAAGTGCACGACAGCCAGTCCGGCGTCGAATCGCGCCTCCCGCAGCGCGCGGTCGGCCACGGCATCGTCGGGCCGGCCGACGGGGTGATCGCGCAGGAACTCATCGATCACGCCTTCGATCGGCTGGGCCGGCTCGGGCTGTTCGTCGGCGGTGCGCACGGTGGTAGCCGACGACGGGCCCGGCGTGACCACCACTTCGGCCAGCCGCGCACGATGAGCCGTCGCGGACCCGAGCAGCAACGCGGAGCTTTTCGCTCGCTTGAGGTACAGGTGTGCGGGGTGCTCCCAGGTGAACCCGATACCGCCATGGATCTGAATGTTGTGCGCCGACAGCCTGGTGTACGCGTCCGAGCAGACCGCACGCGCCAGGCTCGCCGACAGGGCCAGATTGTCCGGGTCGTGCATTGCGGACCACAGACCGTGATACACCACCGATCGGGCCGATTCGACGTCGACGAACATGTCCGCGCAACGGTGCTTGATGGGCCCGAAAGACCCAATGGCCCTACCGAATTGGTATCTCGTGCGGGCGTGATGCACCGCCATGTCCAGCACGCGGGCCGCACCGCCGAGTTGCTCGGCGGCGAGGTACAGCGCGGCCAGGTCGATGGTGCGTCGCAACGCGTCGCCGGCGCCACCCTCGGGTCCCAACAGACGCGCCGGGCAGGCGTCGAAGTGGACGGTAGCGAGCCTGCGGGTGGAATCCATCGCGACCAGCGGCGTGCGGTCCAGCCCCGCCGCGTCGCCGGCAACCGCAAACAGGCACGAGCCCGCGGGACTGCGGGCGGCCACCAGCAGTAGGTCGGCGGCGCCACCGTCGACGACGATGTCGGCGGTCCCGGAGACACTCCAGCTGTCCCCCTGGTAACGGGCGGTCAGTACGCTCGCGGCCGGGGAGGATCCCGACCAGGCCAGCGTGGCAATGGTGTTTCCGGCGACGATGCCAGGCAGATAGAGTTCCGCGGCGTCCTCGTCGCCGAGCTCGAGAAGCGCGGTTGCCGCCAGACCCACCGTCGACAGAAACGGCCCGCAGAACAGGGCCCCGCCCATCTCTTCGAACACGACCCCGAGCTCAACCGCGCCGGCCGCGCTGCCGCCGAACCGTTCGGGCACGACCAGGCCCGGCAGACCCAGTTCCTCAGCGGATTGCTGCCACACCGTCGGGTCGTAGCCGAATTCGGTCTCCATCTGCGCGCGGACGGCGGTCTCGTCTGAGCGCTTGGCGAGAAATTCGCGCACTACCGCTCGCAGCTGCTCGGCGTCGTCTCCAGGTACGAAGTTCACGTTGCCCTCGTCTCGATCTCGCCGGTCTCGCGACGAGTATAACCATACACCGTTTGGTTCAGCGCGGCCCGCGGTACCGAAGAGTGACTTGCCGGCACAGTCTTGTCAGTCGATCACATCGAAGAGGAGATCCAGCCCCTCTGGACCGTTGGCGATGCCGGGGGCCCAGTGCACTTCGGCGTCGGGGTCCGCGAAGCGCAGATTCGTCACCCGCTTGAACAGCTCGTCGAAAGCGATCGCAATCTGGATCCGGGCGAAGTGCGAACCCAGGCAACGATGGATGCCCAACCCGAAGCCGGCCGAGCTACTGCGGCGCACATCGAATCTCAAGCCCGAAGCATCCTCGAAGCGAGTCTCGTCGCGATTGGCGGAATCGAAGCGAATCAGCAACTGCTCGCCCTGCCTGATCGTCACCCCGCCCAGTTCGACATCCCTGGTGGCCGTTCGGCCCAGACATCCAACGGGCGACTCCAGCCGGATGAACTCGTCCATGTCCTGACGAATCCATGCGGGATCACGTAGCCGTTGTTCGAGTTCGGGCCGGCTCGCCAGGTGGTAGGCGATCGAACCCATGGCACCGCGGGTGGTGTCCAGACCACCCAGGAAGAGGACGGTGATGACGCCGAGTCGTTCCTCGTCGGTCAGCGGCCTGCCGCCACCCACCGTTCCGGTGGCGATGACGTTCAGCACATCGTTTCGGTCGACTGGGTTCGTCTCGCGCCCGGCGATGTACTGCCCGGCGAGGACGGCAAGTTCGAAGAAGGCTTCATCGGTGGCCTCGACCGCCACCTTGATCACGACCTCAGCCGCATGGTCCATCTTCTCGGGGTCGTCTTCGTTGAAGACGACCCTCGACAAGGCGTTGCCCACGAACGGACCCGCGAACTCCCGGACGAATTCGAAGCGCCCGTTGTCGATGAAGCGCCCGATAAGCTCGGTGGCATTTTTGCGCAGTTCGGGCTCGAACCGCAGCAGGAAGTTGCGGGTGAACAGCGGATTGAGGATTTTGCGCAGTTCTACCTGGTAGGGCGGATCGGCGTCGAGCGGGTTGAGTTTCACCGGTGAGGGGCGGGGCGCAACGCCGGTCGACGAGAAGGTCTCCGGGTCTTCGAGGACCCGGCGGACATCGTCGTAGCGGGTCACGACGTACTGACCGCCGCCGTCGGCATCGGTGTGGGCGACCGGACAATTGCGCCGCGCGTACGAGAAGACGTCCCATTTGGCCTTCTCGTGGTCGGGATCCCACATGTTGTAATGCGGCAGCATCGCCGCGGCCGAGCTGTCGGCCTGCGCTTTGGCCATGATGTGGGACACTAATCCATCGTTGTTTGGTTAGTCAACGTTTCGGGATGTACAAAGGGCCGCATCACCAGCTACGTTATCCAACAATGATCGGTTAGTCGCGTGGCACACGAGGCCGCTGAACGGGAGATCCGCATGGGAGCGTTGGACGGCAAGGTCGCCTTCATCAGCGGTGGGGCGCGAGGCCAGGGCCGCTCCCACGCGGTGCGGCTCGCCAAGGACGGCGCAGACATCGTCACGTTCGACATCTGCGAGCAGATCGACTCGGTTCCCTACCCGCTGGGAACCGAGGACGAGCTTGCCCAGACCGTCGCGCAAGTGGAAGCGCTCGGCCGCCGGATCGTGGCGGCCAAAGCCGACGTGCGCGACGAGGCAGCGGTCAACAAGGTCTTCGACGAAGGGCTCGCCGAGTTCGGCCGAATGGACATCGTGATCGCCAACGCCGGCATCATGCCGGTGTTGGGCCCCACATCGACGGTGATTCAGGCGTGGCACGACTGCATCGACGTCATGCTCACCGGCGTCGTCTACACCATCGAGGCGGCCATCCCCACCCTGGTCGAACAGAACCAGGGCGGCGCGATCGTCCTCACCAGCTCGGCCGCCGGCCTGAAGGGGACGACACGCAGCCTGCGGTCAAAGACGTACGGGATGCTGGGCTATACCGCCGCAAAGCACGGCGTCGTAGGGCTGATGCGGGCATACGCAAATGCGCTGGGCAGCTACAACATTCGGGTGAACTCCCTTCACCCCACCGGTGCGGACACTCCCATGGTCAACAACGAATCGTTTTTGGGCGCCGCGCCGCAGGTCCCCGAGCTGTTCGAAGCGATGACCAATATCCTTCCCGTCCAGCTCATCGACGCTGAAGACGTCTCCAACGCGATCGCCTGGTTGGTCTCTAACGAGGCCCGCTACATCACCGGCGCGACGATCCCTGTCGATGCCGGCGCGACCGCCCGCTGACACCTCAGTGGTTGAGCCCGCCGATAGCACCGAGTTCACGGGCTGGTGGCCAAAGATTTTCGCCCTGCGGGAGATCGCTGCGGGTTCCTTTGAGACCGAACCCATACGCTCCGGTCTGCCGCGTCTATACGGCGGCCAGGTTGCCGCGCAGAGCCTGCTGGCCGCGGCGGCGACGGTCGAATCCGACCGTGTCCCGCACTCGTTGCACACGTCGTTTTTGCACGCGGGCAACGACACGTGTGCCGTCACCTACGAGGTCAACCGGATGCGGGATTCCCGTTCGATGTCAACCCGTCTCGTCGCCGCGCAGCAAGACGGGCGAATGCTGGCCACCAGCGTCGTGTCCTTTCACGTGCCACCATCCGGAGAAGGCCTGCCCTCGATCGAACACGAATGGCCACCGGCCGGCGCTGAACCGCTGCCGGATCCCGACACGCTGCCACCGCGCCGAACGTCATTGTCGGATCGATATGGTGACGACATTCCCAGTGAAGCCGGCCCACGGTGGCCGGTCGATCTACGGTACGTCGACCACGTGCCGTGGAGCGATTCGGTGGCCCCGCCACGAAACCGAATCTGGCTGAGGGCTATTGGTTATCCGCGTCAGATCGCCGGCGCCGACGCCGCGGCGCTGGCCTTCGCCACGGATCTGCCGATGTTCGAACCTGTCTACTTTCCCACCGGAATACCCTGGCGGGAGATGATCGGCCACACGGCCCTACTGGGAGCCACGCTGAATCACTCGGTCTGGTTGCACCGTCCGGCACGTGTTGACACCTGGCTGCTGCTCGAGCAGTTCGCACCCATCGCGCACGGATACCGGGCGTTCTGCCGTGGCGAATTGCGCTCCCGTTCAGGACAACTCGTGGCGAGCGTTGCCCAAGAAATGGTATTCGTCGCGCCGCGGAATCAGACGCCCTGATGGTCCGACCTGAGTTGCTCGCGGGACAACTTGCCGGTGACGTTACGGGGAAGATCATAGACCAGGGCCAGCCGTTTGGGCAGCTTGTAGCGCGCCAGCCGCTGTGCCGCAAAGCTATTCAGTTCGTCGAGGGTGATGGTGACTCCGGGTTCGGGCACCACGACCGCAAGCCCGACCTCGCCCCATTCCCCGTCGGCGACACCGACGACGCCGACATCGCGCACGCCCGGATGCAGCGAAAGCACCTGTTCGACTTCGGCCGGGTAGATATTCTCCCCGCCTGACTTGAACATCTCCTTGACTCGTCCAACCGGATAATAGAAGCCGCTCGGGTCCCGGTACGCGGAATCGCCCGTTCGAAACCAGCCGTCCGCGGTGAAGTAGTCGGCGTTGTCGCGATCCCAATACCCGACCGTGATGCTCGGGCCGCGCAACCAGATCTCACCCGTAACGCCGTCCGCCACCTCTTGGCCGTCGCCGTCGACCAGCCGTATCTGCGTGTGCGGCGCGGCGCGACCCGTCGACCCCCGCTTGGCATGGTCGAGGTTCGCCGCCTCGTCGTCCAGAGCCGTTGCCATCGGCCCCATCTCGGTTCCGCCGTACTGTGGCTGCAGCGGAAATCCGCGGTCGGCCCAGATCTCTAGGAGTTCCGGCGACGCGATTGCTCCGGCGATGATCCCGTGCCGCAGGTGCGACAGATCCGCGGTGGCGAAGCCGGATGTCTCGGCCATGCGTTGGTAGAACAACGGGATGGCCGCGAAATGGGTGATCGGCGGGTCGTGGCTAATCAGATGGCGAAGAACGTCCCCAGGATCGAAGCGCTGCATCGTCGTCACCGCGCCGCCGAAGTACAGAATCGGATTGGCCATCACGTTCAGACCGCCCGCGTGGAACAGCGGCATCGCATTGAGCTGGTGACATCCGGGCTGCGAATACCCCGCGGTGTGCGCGGTGTTGAGGGCCTGCCACACCAAGGTGGCATTGGTCGACAGGGCGCCCTTGGGCCGCCCGGTGGTCCCCGAGGTGTACAGAATGTGGGTAGCCTGGTCCATCGATACCCGGCCCGTTGCGCGCAACGGGGCAGCCGCCGAGATAGCGGACTCGTAATCGGTCTCGCCCTGCGCGCGGTTGAACGAGAGACGCTGGGCGATATCGGCTTTCGCAGCGACAGCGACCGCAATTACTGCCCATCGGTCGTCGTGGACGATCACGCCGGGTCGCGCGTCGAGGCAGATCTCCTGGATCTCACTCACATGCAATCGCCAATTGAGCGGGACGAACAGCGCGCCCAGACGCATGCAGGCAAACTGCACTTCGAACACGCGTGGGTCGTTCTCGCTTATCAACGCCACCCGATCTCCGGGTCCGACGCCGAGATCGCGCAGTGTGGCGGCCGCAGTGGCGACTCGGTCTTCCAGTTGCGCCCAGGTTGTCCACCTTCCGTCCTCGGCGCATCCGAGGGCAAGGGACTCGCCGTGATGCTGCGCGTGGTAGGCCACCCAGTCAGTTGCGGCAAACACCAATCTGCGCTCCGATCATCAGCTCTGTCTAACCATTATTAAAAACGATAGTGGGCCGCCACCCTTGGTCCGCGTCACCGTCGCGTGTTCGCGCTGGGCGCCGACCTTGCGGCGCTAGGGATGTGGCAGATGTCGCAGCGGTGCGGTGAAGCCCGGGGTTCCCGGACATGGCCCGTAGCTGCTGCCATGTACCGAGCCAATATCGCATTGCCCGTTGATGATGTATTCCGGATACGCCGGGGAATCGTTGGCGTAAAGCCCCACCGGGGCGATCGTGATCAGGATGGTGACGGCCACCATCAGCTGCATGTATCCCACGAGCGACAGAAAAGACAAGGCTTTCCGGGTGCGTGGCCGCAGGTGGTCGAGCCCTCGTTCGAAGATGGTGCGCCCCCGGTCGTCGCGCAGGTACCGAGCGAAAGTCGGAGCGCCGAAGAACAGAATTGCCGACAGCGGGAGGGTCGCCGGGAAGGGGCGCGCGGCACTGGCGATGTTGAGGCCAGAAGGGATGAACTGACTCCACAGGTTCAGCTGGTTTGAGATTCCGTCGATCAGCAGATCGGCGATGATGGCGAAGAGCGCGACGGCCATCACCTTCTTTGCCATCGAAGCGCCCGGATCCCGCGCTACGACCATCCGCAGGATCTGCCCGCCCAGCATCGCGCACACGAGAAACCCCACCACGTAGATGGTGCCGATGACCAGGATTGGCTCGGGTGAGCCGCTGCACGCCTTGTTGATGACAAATGGCGCGTAGCTGCACCAGCTGCCCACGTTGACGAAATTCGAGCTGTACAGATTCATGGGAACGAAGAAGTTGTAGAACGGATCAAGCCAGTACGCCAGCAGCCCCGCGATGCATAGCTGAGCATCGAAGGTAAGGCGACGTTGCCGCAGGCATCCTCGAACCACGTAGGCACCGACGCCGAGCACTAACAGCACGGCAACCACTTCGTATGCCGTCGCGATGGTGTAGGCGGACGACGAGGGATCCCGATACAGGGTCACGGGACTGGGTCCCGCGGCAAGCCAGGCCACCAGCGTCCAGGCGCCCCAGAACAGAAACAAACCCGCGATCGCAGCGAAGTAGTGCTGCCAGCGCCATGGGGTTTTGGGCGCCGGGATCGATACGACATCACCTTGGACCGCATATGCCCCGGGATGCGTTGCATCCACTTTGTCCAAACCGCTTGACATATCGCGCCTTTCGCTTGGGCAACCGTCGCTGCGAACACGAATCGCGGGTCGTACGTGTAAGCGGTTTCGATCGCGTTCTCACGGGTGGCGCCAGCCGGCGTGCCGGCCGGCGGATCTCTCAGGAGGGTGACGATGCGAATCGGCCGTAGCGCACACTTACACTAATCGAACAGCGTTTGGTTGGGAAGGGAAGATGATGGCCACATTCGTCCTGGTCCACGGCGGGTTTCACGGTGCATGGTGCTGGAAGCGCATCATCGGTCCGCTCAGCGAGAGCCACGCGGTCGACGCCGTCAACCTGCCAGGGCGCGGCGGAGACGGCGAGCCTGGACTTGAGGCTTACCTCGACACCGTCGCAGCGGCCGTCGACCGTGCCGAGCCGCCGGTCGTGCTGGTCGGTCACAGCCTCGGCGGACTGATCGTCAGCCAGTTCGTGGAGCACAGAGCCGACGCTGTCGCGGGACTGGTTTTGGTCAACGCACTGCTTCTCGAGGACGGCGAGGCCGCGCTGCCGAAGATGCAAAGCATCGGCGACGACTGGTTATTCAAGCGTCCCGGAGCGCTCACCATCGCCGAAGACGGCAGCACGTTCGCGGTGGCGCCAGAACTCGTCATCGAGGGCTTTTACAACTGCTGTCGACCTGCGGACGCCCGGTGGGCCGCCGCCCAATTGTGTCCTGAGCCGTTGGGTCTGGTAACCGAGCCGTTGCGCATCAGCGACAAGGGCTTCGGATCGGTGCCGAAAGCCTATTTGGGTGGGCGTCACGATCGCGTGACGCCGTGGTGGTTTCAGCAGAAGATGAGCACCGCGGCCGGGGCACGCCTCTTTGACTTGGGCGGAGATCACTCGCCGTTTCTTTCAGTGCCGGACGAACTGGTCGCCCACTTACTTGCCATCGGTACCGACGGCCTGCACTGAGGGCGACTCGTAGAGTCATTCCGGTGAGCTCCCCCGTCATCCGCCGCCGGCCGGGCCGGCCGTTGGGAGCCGACGGCGCCGAGACGCGACTCAAGATCCTGCACGGCGCCCGGCAGGTGTTTGCCACCACTGGTTATGAGCGGGCCAGCCTCAAACAGATCGCCGAGGAGGCGGGCATCACCCGCAACGCGATCACCAACTACTACTCGAGCAAGATTGAGCTCTACGGCGCCGCCCTGGCGTCGGTCCACGAAGTCGTGGCCGGACAAATTCTTGATGACGCCAAACAGGTGGCCGGCTCTGTCCACCGTCGCGTCATGGCGGTGTTTGAAAGCGCCGTCGCGTTCAGCCAGACCGACGAGACGTTCGTCCGATTCTTCGTAATCTCCACCGCCGACGCGATCACTCATCCGGAGCTTCGCGACAAGGCGCTGCTGCCGATAGACTCGGTGCGCCAATACGTCGGTGACCTGCTCGCGGCCGCCGCGCACGCGGGTGAGATCGACACGGAGATGGACACCGAAGCCACCACCCAGGTCTGCATGGACCTGCTGTGGGGCCTGGCCATGGACATCGGTTTCTACTCCGACGAGCAACGGACCGAACGGACGATGCGGGCGATCGGCCGGATCGTCGGCGCAACGCTCGCGCCCCCGCGACGTTGATCACCGTTCGTTTGACGGCACCTTGCGATCGGCGAGGGCTGCGAGGAGACCGGTCAGGCGCCGCTGATCGGCGTCGGTGATCACCGAGAGCCACTCCCGCTCCCGGTCTCCCTGCTCGCGCATCGCCTCGCGGAGTGCGCTGCGCCCATGCTGGGTCAGTTCGGCCCGGACCAGTCGCCGGTCGGCGCTGTCGCGGGTCCGGCGCACCAGACCGTCACGCTCCAGGGTGTTGAGCGCGCTGGAAGACGGCGGCCCGCGACGCTCCCGATAGGCGCGCGACATCGCGCAGTTCGGCCGCACCGACTGCCCACAACACATTCATGATGCGAAAGCCGGCCCACGTCCAGCCGCGCCGACGGTGCAGGCCCTCGAAATCGCGGGACAGCCGATGGTGTAGCCGGGTCAGGTTGAACACGAGTTCGGCGTGCTCGGCGACATCCGGGCCAACGACCTGCTCTGCGCGCAGCCGGCGGGCCAATAGTTCCCGATACTCCTCGACGGTGATCGTTCGAGCCGGCGATTGCTGGGTGGCCATGCCCGATTATGAACCGCCTCCCCGACGCGACGGCAGTAACGCAGCCGCAACTCGCAATACCCGGCCGAGGCTGCCCGAAACAAGGTTCTAACGATCGTTTACATAATTCTACAGCCGCCGTTCACTTTCCTCGTTTCCAGCGCTAGGGCAGTACCCCTACGGTGGCGCGGGTCTATGGGAAGTTACAGGTAGTTTCACGAAGTGACTCATGGGGACAAGCGATTCGCGGTCGCGATCTTGATGTGCGTAAAATCACGGTTACTGCGCGCATATCGATGTTAGTGATCGTTTACAACGGCGCATTTCGGCACTAGCATTTCCCGTATCGCAGCCCTCACGTAGGTGCGCTGCCGCACAGAGACAAGAACTAGGGAGCAGAACATGAGCTACTCCGTCCCCGACACGGTCACCACCAAAGGGCCGTTCCAGCCGATGCGGTTCGAAGCCACAGTCGAGGAGTGCATCGTCACCCACGGGGAGATCCCCAGGGACCTCGCCGGTGGCATCTACCGCACCGGGCCGTGCTGGAAGCGGCCGGCCAAGCAGGGTTCCACGCCGCTGCTGGCAATGGACGGCATGGTGCAGGGCCTGATCTTCGAGAACGGTCGCGCCGACTTCCGCAACCGCTGGGTGCGCACCCCGAAGTACGTGTTGGAAGACAAGTACGGCCGCGCCATGTTCGACTACTCCGACGGCGGGTTCGGTGACTACCGCGACTACGGTTACGGCGAGGTGGTGCGGACCGCGGAGAACGCCCACACCCCACAGGGCACCGCCAGCATCAACATCTTCCCGTTCGCCGGCGAGCTGGTGGTGTCTGGCGAATTGGGCGCTCCCCCGCAGACCATCGACCCCATCACGTTGGAAACCAAGGGCATCGTGGAATGGGCTCCGGCGTTGTCGAAAGGGCCGCACGAAGTGGTGTGCTTCGGCGACGGCACGTTCTGCGCTCACCCGAAGTGGGATGAGGACACCGGCATCCTCTACGGCTGGTCATACAGCGACACCGCACCCTATGTGTCGATGAAGTACGTGCATCCCGAGGGCACGGTGGAATCCCGCGACCTGTGGGACGCCCCGTATAACACGGTGGCACATGACGTTTGGCTCACCCCGGAGTGGGTCGTCATGCCGTTTCAGCCATTCATCATCGACCTGCAGCGAAATAGCAAGGGATTCGCCGTCTTCGGCTGGGAGCCCGAACTACCGATCACGCTCGCGCTCATTCCGCGGCATAACCTACAGGGCGAGATCCGTTGGATCCGTACCGAGTTGCCGGCGCAATATGTCATGCACACGATGACGGCCAACGTCAAGGGCGACCAGCTCATCCTCGACGCACCGATTTTCAACAAGCCGCCGTTCCCGATGGAGCAGGACTTCAACGAGGGCGATCAGGCAGCGCTGTTCTTCAGCAACGCCGCCAGCTACCTGGGGCGGTGGACCGTCAACCTCACCACGGGCGACACCAAGGCCGAGCAGCTATCGGACCTGCCGTCCGAGATATGCAAGGTCGACCAGCGCTTCTACGGAAAAGGGCATCGCTACGGCTTCCAGATCGGGGGCCAGCCCAAGAAACACGGCATGCGGATGGACAGCCTCATCCGCAACGACGTGGACAAGGTGACCGAGCAGATGTACCAGATCCGCGGCCAGGGCGAGCTGGCCGCGGTGCTCGAGGCCTCGTTCGCGCCGCGCACCACGGACGCTCCCGAGGGCGACGGCTACATCATCGTGCCGGTCTCGTGGTGGGCCGACCGCCGCGGTGAATTCCAAATCTTCGACACCGACGACATCACCGCGGGTCCCATCTGCAAGATCGAGCTTCCGTTTCATATGGGCTGGACGCCCCACGGACACTGGATGGACTTCCGCTAAAGCGGATAGGTGCCGCGACGCCTTAACGTTGACAATTTGATACACCGAGTTTCATTATTAATCCCATGGCAACGACTCCTGCCACCGCTACGAAAACTCCACGATCAGCCGGTGCTGACCCGAACCTGAACGCGGTTGCACAGGAACCCCACCGGGTGGTTCCCGTGAAATGGTGGGCTGGCCTGGGTGCGGTCATCCTGGCCTTCATCGCATACGTATTGATCACGTGGGTATCTGGTCCGTTCTTCCAGCGGGTGCCAACCGGTCCCACGGACCCACCGACGTTCATGAAGGTGGCGATGGTCTTCTTCCAGGCGGTGTCGATTCCCATCGGCATCGGCCTCATCGGTTGGTTCGTGGTGCGCCCGATCATCCGGCAACGCAGGTTGACGCTCGACGGCATGCTGGTCATTGCCTTCTCGACGCTGTGGTTCCAGGATCCGTTGTCGGCATACGGCGGGCACTGGTTCACCTACAACTCGTGGGCCATCAACTACGGCTCATGGGTGCACGCCGTCCCGGGTTGGCTGTCCAACGGGAAGCCGGGCGCGATGGTGGTCGAGCCGATCATGATCATGCCGGGGTTGTACGTCTACGTTTTCGTCATCACGATGTTCCTCGGATGCTGGGCCATGCGGCGGGCCAAGGCCAAGTGGCCACAGATCGGCACGGTCGGATTGATCGGTGTGTGTTTTGCCACAATGGTCGGCTTCGACATCATCCTCGAGGGCGTGATCTTCATGCCGCTCGGTATCTGGGAATATCCGGGCGGACGCGGCTTCGCCATCTTCGGTGGGACCTACCATGCCTTCCCCCTGAATGAAGTCGTCACCGTCTCGGCGACATTCACTGCCGTCGCGTGCCTGCGGTACTTCCGTAACGACAGAGGCCAGACGCTCGTCGAACGCGGTTCCGAACGTCTCCGGATGTCCGACCGCTCTCAGAATGCTCGTACGCGCACTCGCGGTGATTGCCGGTGTGCACGTGGCATTGTTCCTGACTTACAACGTGCCGAACTACTGGATCGGAACCCACTCCAAGGAATGGCAGCGCGATCTCATCGACCGCTCGTACTTCAGCGACGGATTGTGCGGGCAGGGCACCGATCGGGCGTGCCCCGGCCCCGGAGTCCCATTGAGTCGCAACGATAACAGCGACTCCGGCAAGGGCTCTGCCTACATCACACCCGATGGCAAGGCCGTCATACCACCGCACACCAAACTGCCCGCGCAATACCCGTTTAGGTGACCATCCGAGCCACGCCTCAAAGCTAGGAATTCTGGGGTTGACCCCTGATGGTAGACGCCTGACTGGTGGGACTCAGCCGAGATCCACATAGGGCGCCAGGGCTTGGAGGGCGTCGGTAAGCCCAAACCGGTAATCATCGGCTGGGACGACACGGTTACGCGAGGTGGCGGGTAGCTCGTAGCTTTCAATACATCTCACGCTGCCTGGGAAGGGATCTCACTCCGGGCCCAGCGGCGATCCTTCCCTGAGCGCGTAGGCCATGTCGATGGCCATCGTGTCGCCTTCCTCGGCGTGCTGCTGGTTGCTGGCGCGGTGAGTCGCCCACGACATGACGACGGACCAGATCGTGTAGTCGACGACAGGGATCCACCACGGAAAGATCCCGTTCCAGGCGAACGGGCCGGTGCGAGCGTACGTCGTGAACATGGCCATCGGGAACCCGAAGGCGAAGTAGAGGTTGGCATAGCCGAGCCAGCGGGGGTAGACGGGTCGGCGGCTCCTGTCCTCGAGGATGCAGCAGCCGATCGCCAAGCATCCGACGGTGGCGAAGACGAAGGGCATGAGAAACCACAGGAACGCGCTGTCGTTGAAGGCCTGGGTGATCTCCGGGTGGCGCTCGGGACGATAGGCGGCGACCGTCCACATCAGCGCCTGGACGCAGAAGAGGAACGAACTGCAGGTCCCGGCGGCGAGCTGCAGGTAGGTCCACATCGGGCTGCGGCCGCTTTCGATGCGGCGCAGCTGGGACGAGATGGCGGCGATCCACAAACAGGACCAGCCGGCAGCGATCAGGTTCATCATGCTGAAAAAGCGGATCTGGTCGCGCTTGTCCTTGTACATGACGACCACCTGATCGGCGGTCATGTCCGGCGACGGCACGGGCAGCCAGCCGGCCACGAGCATGCCGACGAACATGAACACCAGCGTGATCGCCCCGCTCCACGCGCATACCGCTCGCAGGTACTTGTTCATGTCAACGACTTCCTCTACACAGCTCACGGGATAGCGACGCGGTTAAACCCACCGAAAGTCGGACATATCGTATGACTCAGACAGATCATCCAACTCAGACAGTTTGTCCGACCCGCGGTAGTCTGTCAACTGTGAGTCCCACCGCGTCTTCCCATACCCGCACGCTCAAACCTGAGAGCGTCCAGGCGGCCTCCGGGCGCAAGCGGCGCGAGACGTCGACGAACGAGATCGTTGCCGCGACGCAACGGCTAATCGCGGAAGGCGGGCCAGTTGCGAAGCTCAGCGTCGACCGCATCGTCGCCGAGGCGGGGGTCTCGCGCGCGACCTTCTACATCTGCTTCGCGGACAAGCACGCCGTCGTCGGCCGGCTCGCCCGGGAAGCGCTCGCCTGGCGCGTAGACATTCACGCCGAGGTCCTCTCCGACCCCGCCCTCACGCAACAGCGAATGGACGAACTCATGCTCGAGATCGTCGGCCATTGGCAGGCCAACCAAGCGGTCCTCGCGGCGATCATCGAGCTCGCCGAGTACGACCCCGCGATGCGCGACCCCTGGCGTGCCGCGGTCACCGAGATTGCCGAGGAGGCGGCCAAGCAGTTCCGCATCCGCTGGCGAAAGAGCCCCGACCGACCCCGCGATCCTGACGCCATGGCCGCCGTGTTCACCTGGATGATGGAGCGCGCCTGCCATCAACTCGTCACTGATGACGTCAGCGCAAAGACCGTCGCGCTCGCCATGTCCGAGATCATCTGGCGCAATCTCACGTTCCGCGCAAAGCGCTGACCTCAGGGCGTCTCCGAGTGCCCTGGACAGCGCGAGCCGTGCTTCCGCGTTTTCCGGGCGGCGTCGGACCGCCGGTGGCTTGATTTCGCATTGCCCGCCGGCGCAATTTCGTTGTCCAGCAAACATCGTGCAGTCACTGATTGGTTAGTACTGCAGCCGTAGATTGGGGATAGTGGTTCTTGGCGTGTCTGCGCTGGTCAGAGCGGTGACCGCGGCATCGTTCGATGTTTGTGAAGACAATAGAATTGGCCGCGGTCGCCGCGGTTCACAGCGTAGACCCTGATCGGTGGTGGACCGAGTACTCGGCGATGATCGACCGGATCGCGCCGCGCTTTGCCCGCTACGAACCCTTGCGGCATGCTGGCGAGCTGATCCTGGGGATGGTCTCGGGTCTGGAACGCAAGAATTGCTGGACCATCGCCGAACACCGTGGCGGCGCCACTCCAGATGGTCTGCAGCATCTGCTGGGACGGGCCAGCTGGATGCCGACGCGGTGCGCGACGACCTGCGCGACTACGTCGTCGACGCGTTTGGCGACCCGGGAGCGATCCTGGTGGTCGACGAGACCGGCGACGTGAAGAAGGGCACCCACAGTGTGGGAGTCCAGCGTCAGATACTCGGGCACCGCGGGCCGCGTCGAGAACTCCCAAGTCGCGGTCTATTTGACCTATGCCGCCCCACGTGGGCATGCCCTGATTGACCGCGCCCTGTACCTGCCCAAGTCGTGGACCGAGGATTCCGATCGCTGCAATCAAGCGGGAATCCCGCAGCAGGACAGGGGCTTTGCCACCAAGCCGGGGCTTGCCACGGCGTTGATCGACCGCGCGGTCGAGGCGAACGTACCGGCCGCGTGGGTGGCCGGCGATGAAGTCTACGGCGCCGACCCGCGGTTGCGGGCAGCCGTTCGCGATCATGGGTTGGGCTACGTGCTGGCCGTCTCGGCCAACCGTCGCGTGCCCACCCACGCCGGCCCGATCCGCGTCGACGTGCTGCCCGCCCTGATCCCGCCGCGTGCCTGGCAGCGCCACTCCGCTGGTGCCGGAGCGCACGGCCCGCGGCTCTACTCGTGGGCGTGGTTTCGGCTGCTGGCCGAAGGCGACGCCGACACCGGTGTGCATCATTTGCTGATCCGCCGCAACGACGTCACCGGCGAGCACGCCTACCTGCGCTGCTACTCACCGCGGCCGGTGCCGCTGCGTGCCCTGGTCGCCGTCGCCGGCCAACGGTGGCGCATCGAGGAATCGTTCCAAGCCGCCAAAGGTCTGGTCGGGCTCGATCAGCACCAGGTCCGGCGCTGGAGATCCTGGTATCGATGGACCACTTTGGCCATGCTCGCTCATGCCTTCCTGGCCGTGGCCACTGCGGTCGAACGTGACGCCACACCCGGTCCCGTTGGCCTGATCGCGTTGACGGTCAACGAGTTTCGCCGACTCTTCGATGCGCTCTTGCTCGCCACCAACCACACAATAGCCACGCTCCTGGCCTGGTCACGATGGCGACGACGACACCAATACCGCGCCCGACAATCCCACTACCGACGCCGTGAAAACCAATGATCCCGATCTACGGCTGCAGTATTAGCGCGTAACAGTAGACGGGCGGACGGTCGCGGGGGCGATGCAGCCTTGCTGAGGCGCCGGTGACCACGATGGCCGACCTGGCAACTGCCGCGGTGTGCTGGGATGATGCTGCAACCGAATCATTTTGGACCACAATGAAAGCCAAAATCTATGACCTGTACCTGTGGCCGACTAAGTTAGCAGCCAAACTCGCCGTCGGCGACTGGATCGACCGGGTCTACAACGGGCGCCGAGGCCACTCTGCCCTCGGTATGGTCAGCCCGGTCGACTTCGAAGACCGACTCAATCAGACGGCAAAAGCCGTCTGCCCCTGTGTCCACCAAACGGGGTCAGGCCCAATACGCGAGCATTCGGACTCCAGCGGCGCGCACCGGCCCCTCACAGCTGAGGAACACCGGCAGCGCTGACAGCAGTGGTGCGCTCCTGCGCCGACATCTTCGCGGCGTAGGCGATCAGCAGGTCCAGAGTCGCGAGGCCGATCGCGAGGGTCAGTGCCGCAGCCAGCCATCGCACCGGCGTGGAAGTATGGGCGTTGAGTGCACTGAAAATCGGCCAACCAACCGCGACACTGCCCGCCGCATCGAACATCATCGGCAAGAACGGCAGATACAGCGCACGCCAGCCGGAGAAAGTGTCTCCGGCTGCTAACAACAACACGGCAAGGGCCAGCGGTCCCACCGTGTTGATGACGATCCAGTACACCGGGAAGCCGCCGATCTGCAACGGCGCATCGCCGTAGTACCGGTAGATACCGCTGGCCAAAACGGGCAGTTCGACGGCGACGTCGACCACTGCCAGCACACCCACCCAGCCCCACAGCTGGCGACGTGTCACTCCGCGGCGCAGACTCTGCAATATCACATACGGCATCCCGCCGAAAAAGACAACGTAAATACCCAAGCCCCACAACGGAACACGCGCAAAAGTGTCTAGTGCGGTCCACTGACCGACAACCGGATGCCACACCAATCCCAGCACATCGTCGATCGGTTCGTTGAAGTACGATATCGCTCCCCCGATGAGAAGCAGTGCGAGCGTGACCGATCGCGATCGGACGATCTCTCGCACCCCGTAGGCGGTGAAGCCGGCCACGAGCACGGCCATGGCCACGGTCGCCACGAGCTGAGCGGCTTGCGGCATCTGCGTGCCGTCGGGAGTCACTGGCAGATCGAAATGTCCACGGAGCCAGTTCATCGCTGCTCCTGCAGTTGATCTGCCAATTCGCCAGCTCTTCGCATCGTCAGGGTGTGGGCGTAGATCCAGCGCGCTGACGCATCGAGTATCGCCAAACCGATTGCGCAGGAGGCGATTGCGCCGACCCATGTCACCCACGCCGGGGCGCCGGGCACGTGCAGCGCGTTGTACACGGGCAAACCCACCGCCGCGCTACAGGCAGCGTCGGTGACGAGTGGCAAGAACAGCACCAATGCGGTCCGCCAGCCGGTGAAGTAGCCCGGCGCGGCAAATAGGATGGCCGCGCACAGGATCGGGCCCGTGGTGTTGATGAAGAGCCAGTACAACGGAAATCCACCGATGCTCATAGGCACTTGGCCGTAGCCGAAGTACGTATAGAGCCGAAAGTACAACAGCGGCAACTCGATGAGCAGATCGGCGAAGAACGTGATCGTGATCCCGGTCCAAAATGCACGCGGGGTGAAGGTCAGCTTGCGCAGTTCTAGCAGCAATACATAGGCGATGCCGCCGAAGAAGATGATGTACGTGGGCAGGCCCCAGTGCGGTATCGGGCCCATCGTCTCGAAGACCACGTCTTGGCCCGGCCGAGGATGGTGCACCAGGCCCAAAATGTCGTCGAGCGGTTCGTTGAACAGTGCGATCCCGCCGCCTGCCAGCATTACCAACCCCTGCGGCGATCCGGTCCGCCGCCATTGGCGCACCGCGAAAGCCACAAACGCGACCACCACTGTCCATAAGACGATTTCGGCGATGGTCTGGGGTGTCCGGGGGAAGACCATCTGCGGCGGCGTCGGGATGTTGAACTGGGCCGTGAAGGAGATCATCGTGATCACGCGGTCAACGCGACGGCTGGCGAAAGTGCTTGCAGGAGTTCACGTGCTGCCCGCTCGCCGGCGGTGGTGGCCGTATTGACGTTGCCCGACGAATTGTAGGAGCCGGCGAGGTGGATACGGCTTTTCTTATTCCGGGCGGCATGGAAACGGCCCAGGGCGCGGTACAGGCCGGGGTGGCTGTAGACGAGCACCGGGTACCAGCGGTTGACTCGCACGAACTCGATCGCATCACCCAACCCGGGGATCGCCTTCCCTGCGTCGGGCAGCACGTCAGCCAGGATGTCGTCGTCGGTGGCGTCCATGTGGTCAACGGCCCACTGGTTCATCATGAACAGAGACACCAGGCCTTTGCCTGCCGGCGCGCGTCCCGGTGCCTTGTTGTGTTCCAGGATGATTGCGAACAGCCCCTCGGACACTGGCCGGGGAACGACGATAAACGAGGCTGGGCAGTCCGGAGTCCGGTTCAGCGCCAGGTTGATCGACATCGTCGAGGTGTAATTCAACTCCCGCAGGAACTTCGCGCGTTCGGGATCCAGCTGCGGCACGATGTCGGGCACTCTGTTGCCCATGGAGCTGACGACGGCGCCGGCGCCGCGTTCTGTGTAGTGCTTGCCGTCGGGCCCGGTGCAGGTGATCGTCACGCCACCGGAGTCTTCGACGACTTCTCGTACCTCGGTGTTGAGGCGCACGTCGGGTATGGCAGCGGCCAGCCGCTCAGGGAACGAGGAATACCCGTCGCGGAACGCATACAGCTTGCTGCCCAGCACCTTCTGCCACAGGAAAAAGAACTCGACCACCGAGATCACGTTGGCCGGGACGCCGGCTCCGCCGCGCACGGTGGGCTCAATCAGATAGTCGTAGAGCTCGCCGTCGAGACCGCGCCGCCTGCAGTACTGTTCGGGCGTCTCGGTGTCGAACGCGCCGGCGATGGACAAGTCTTCGTAGCTGAGCAGATTGCGTAGCTTGAATGAGTCTGCGGCGAGCCTGGCAACCTTCAACTTGGAGCGCAGCGACAGCAGTTTTGTGCGTGCCGCATCGAGGACGAGCCGGTTCGCCCGCAGGTAATGCAGCTGGTTGCCGCGCATGAACCCCATCAACGAGTTCGCCGGTATCAGCTCGTGGGTCATGCCGATGTCGTCGACCAGGCGCATCACGCTGTCGTAGGCAGCGGGCAGGATCGTCGTCCCGGCCTCCATCAGGTAGCCGTCGCGTTTGATCGACAGTAGTTGTCCGCCAACACGATCCCGGGATTCCATCACCACCACGTCGCGACCGGCTTCTTGCAGCCGCCAGGCCGCCGCGAGCCCTGATGGGCCTGCGCCAACGACGTAAACCTTCGACAGCTCTGACATGCCGTGCACTGTATCAAACAGCAAGTTTGATAAAAAGACATTGTGTATGATTGCGTGCACAGTGCGTATACTTCGTCGCGTGGCTGCTGCTCCCCCTCGACCTTTGCAACTGTCCAGGCCCCAGCGCCGCAGCAGGCTCAGCCGCCATTTCGTAGGCATCGTCGAAGAGCTGGTGGAGAACGGGGTGAAGTACGCCGACCTGAGCGTCGAGGCGATTATCACCGCGGGCGGCATTTCCCGGTCCACGTTCTACGTCTACTTCGACGACAAGGGCGATCTCCTTGTCGCGATGGCGCAGGATGTCATCGGTGACCTGCTCGCCGATGGCGCGTCGTGGTGGGAGCTGCCCGTCGACGCGACGCGGGAGGATCTGCGCAAGGCCTTGCGCGTGCCGATCGACACCTATCGCAAGCACGGCACAATTCTGGGAACCATAGCCGAGACCGCGGCCTATGACCCGCGGGCGCAAGAACAGCAGCAGAACCTGATCGGGCAAGTGGTGGCCGGGCTGACAACCTATATCGGCGACGCGCAGCGAGCCGGTGTGGCCGATGCCCATCTGGATGCCGCACGCACCGCGCAGTGGCTGATCTGGATGATCGAACGCGGGCTCTATCAACTGGTCGGTACCGCCGATGACGAGGAGGTCGAGCGTCAGCTCGATTCGCTCGTCGAGATCGTTTGGCGGGTGGTGTATCTCAGCGGCCGCCAGTCACCTGCCAAGCCGGTCCCCCGGCCTAAGAAGAAATAAGCCGATTAGTTCGAAGAGCCGAATTAGCGATTCGCGCTCAATTCGTTTCGCAGCAGGTGCTTTTGGACCTTTCCGGCGCCGTTACGCGGGATAGCTGCGAAAATGAACTCACGCGGTATCTTGTAGCCCGCGATCCGAGAGGTGCAGTGCTGCCGTATCAAGGCGGGCGTCAAGTCAGACTCATCGGCGGCGGTGATGAACGCCACGACCGTCTCGCCCCATTCCGGGTCGGGGCGACCGATCACTGCCACGTCGACCACCTCGGGGTGGTCGGCGATGGCTTGCTCGACCTCGGCCGAGTACACGTTGCGCCCGCCGGTGATGATCACGTCCCGCAACCGGTCCACCAGATGCATGGCGCCGTCGTCGTAGACCTCCATCAAATCACCGGTGTGTAGCCAGCCGTCGCGGATCACCTCTTGGGTGGCTTGGGGTTTGTTCCAGTAGCCCTTGGTGATGGCCTCGCCACGGAACACAAGTTCGCCCACTTGGCCAGGTGGCGTGTCGTCGCCGTGCACGTCGACGACTCGCGCCTCGACAAAAGGCTGGGCAATATGGCCGGACGACAGCGGTCGGGACCGCACCTGGTCCATCGTCGAGTAGATCCCGGTGGGTCCGGCTTCGGTCTGGCCGCACTGCTGAAAGAACGCGACGTGCGGAAACGCGGCCAGTAATCGCTCGATGGCCGCCGCCGGCATCGGAGCGGCACCGAATATTCCGACGCGCCACGAACCCAGGTCGCAGCGGCTGGCCTCGTGGCACCGGAGTATCTGCTGATACATGGTCGGGACAGCGAAAAGCCAAGTTGCCCTGTCTCTTTCGATCACCTCAAGCACCGACCTCGGATCAAACTTTGGCACGACGATGTGGGTGCCACCCAGCAGAGTCGTCGCATTCAGAAAGGTCATTCCTCCCGAGTGGTACATGGGCGCCAGGTGTAGGTAGCGATCGCCGTCGCGCAGGCCCAGCGAGACAATCTGGGCCATCGCCGCCCACACGGCACGGTGGTGATCCAGCAACACGCCCTTGGGCTTCCCGGTAGTACCGGAGGTGTACAGGATGAACGCGTCGTCCTGTTCGACGGCGCGATCTTCATGCACGGGATCGCCGTGTCCGCCGCACAGCAGATCGGGATAGCTGGTCGACGGCCCCAACGAGAGCAGCCCGATGGGCGCCGCCAGCCGACTTGCGGCATCGGCCAGGTGGGCTTCGGCGGCGCCGAAAACCAATACGGTGCTGCCGGAATCGTCCAGGATGTGGGCGACCTCCGGGGCGGCCAATCTGGTATTCAACGGCACGACGATCGCACCGAGGCGCGATGCGCCGTGCGACGCGATGATGAATTCCGGAGAGTTTGCCGACAGGATGGCGACCCGATCCTGCTTGTGCACCCCGAACGCGTCAAGCGCTGCGGCCGCATTGGCGATGTCGGTCTCCAGCGCTCGCCATGTCCACCGCCGCTCCGCGGTGACGATCGCCTCACGTTCGCCCACCCGGTTGGCATTAGACAATGCCGTTCCGCCTATGGTCGGCATGACGTGCCCTTCGCCGCAGTTCGCATTATTGAGCCCAGCCATATCAATATAAGGACGCCCTGCGGTGCGGTCAACGACTCCGAAAACTGCCAGAAGGTGCGGTCGATTTGGCTTCGGCGAACGCGAAACGGCTACACCGCGGCAAAGCGCCGCCGCGGCGCGTGCAGCTGCGCCACCAGCTCCGCGGCCGCGCGCTCGCCTGACACCGTGGCGGTGCACATATTCGACGATGACCGGAACACCCCGGCCAAGTGGATACGAGAAGTAATGGCCGCCTGCCGGGCCTGGAACTGCCCAAGTTGCTTGTACAGCCCGGGCCTGCTGTAGACGATCACCTCATTCCATCGGGCGATTCGCGTGTAGTCCACGGTGTCGGTGACGCCGGGGATCAACTTTTCCATCCTCCGCAGGATTTCCGTTCGGATCGTGTCGTCATCCTCGTCGATGATCTGTTCGGCGAATTCAGTCATGGTCAGGATGTCAAGCAGGCCGTGGCCCTCCGGTGCGCGGCCCGGCGCCTTGTTGTGCTCGCAGGTGAAGCCCATCAGATCGGGGTCGACTGGTTCGGGAATGTTGATCACGGACGCCACGATGCCTTTGGGTTTACGGGTGACGCCGGTGTTCATCACCACGCACTTGGTGTAACGCAGGCCGCGCAGGAACGCCTCCGATGCCGCGTCGAAATGGCCGGGTACGAGGTCGGGGATGGTGTCGCCGCGGGCGGTAACTACCGCGCCTGAGCCGGATTCGGTGTGGGTGACGCCATCGGCGCCTGCCCAGGTGACGGTCACCCCGTTGGGGTCCTCTCTGATCTCGTGGACCGTGGTGCCCAGCCGGATGTCCATGCCTTCGGAGAGGCGGTCGACGTACGTGGAGTATCCCTCGCGGAATGCGAAGAGCTTGCTGCCGAGGATGTTGTAGAGCATAAAGAACAGCTCGAGGTTCGAGATGGCATCGCCGCGCACACCCAGCACTCCGCGCACCGTCGAATTGATCACGTAGTCGTAAACCTCCCCGGACAGGCCGAGGTGCAACGAGCAGTATTCACGTGGTGTCATGGTGTCGAATGCTGAAGCGCGAGAAAGGTCTTCGTAGTTGAGCAGCTTGCTCGCGCGGGTCGCGTCGACGCCGAAGCGTGCCATCAGCGCCTTGGACTTCAGCGACACCAGCGGCGTTTTGAGGACGTCGAGAAACAAATGATCCGAGCGCAAGTTGTGGATGGTGTCATCGCGCGCAAAGCCGATGATCGACCCCGCTGGGATCAGGTCGCTGCCGCTACCGATCTCGTGGGCGAGTTTGACCACCGGCTCATAGGCACTCGGCAGAATGGTGGCGCCCTCCTCCATGAGGTAACCCTGTTCGCGGTGGGTGTGGATCATGCCGCCAGTACGGTCGCGCTTCTCCAGAATGACAGCCGGAATCCCTTGAGCCCGCAGTCGATAGGCCGTAGTAAGCCCGGACGGCCCGGCACCGACGATGAAGACCGGTCCGCGATCGGCGAGTCCATCATTGGCGTTGGCTCTCATCTCTTTGCTCTCTTTCTCGGGATACCGCGTTTTGCGACCAGGGAGGGCAGCACGAAATCGGTGACGAGCGCCTTCTCGGCGTCGGCGTCGAGATCCTCGCGCAGAATCAACATCAGGTAGACGCCGCGCAGCCACTCGACGGCGCGGTCGTCGCTGACTTCTGGCCGGATCTCGCCGCGCTCGCGGGCACGCCGCAGCATCGGCCCAAGGACATCCAAAACGATTCCTTGCATGGAGGATTCGTGGCCGGTGATCAACCGGTGCAGTGAAACGGTTGCGGTGGTGTCCAGTAGATGGCGCAATTCCGGATCGGAGCGGGCCGCGTCCACCGTGGCGATAGAGGTCTCCAGCAGCAGCTCGTCAAACGGTGCGTCGCGGTCGGCGACGGGACGGATGCCCTCCCCCAGTTCGCGCAGTCGGGTCACGATCGCGGCCTCGGTGATCTCGCGGCGGGTCAGGCCGAGCCGGTACACACCGGTGCGTCCGATACCTGACTCCTTAGCGATGTCTTGCATCGTGGTCCGGTCCACGCCATAGCGTGCGAAACAGCGGCGGGCGGCAGCTATTACCCGGTCCGGGAGGGCAGGTACGTCGTTTTCGGTAAGCACAGCGACCATCTAACCGCCTCCGGTCGCGCCGTTGCTTTGGGTATGTTTGAGCTGGTTCAGATACTGGTTGGGGCACAGAGGTTTTCCGGGTTGGCCACAGTAGATACTGCCCTGCTGATAGGACGGCAGCACCGGGATGCTGTTCACGCCACCGGTCATCGCCACCCAGTCGTTGGGTATCTGGTAGGCCACCAGCGTGGTGAAGCCCGCCCAGCCACACACTGCCAGGGTGGACAGCATCGTCTTGATCGCGGGGCTCACGGTCAGGCTGTCGACGTCGCGGTCCACCGCGCAGCGACCGTTCGCGTCGCGTCCCTCGCGCAACCAGGTGAACATCAAGCAATACGACGAGATGAACAGCAGCTCGGTCAACGGCAGCCGGTGCGTGGTGCCAGCCCACAGAGTCAGCGCGTTCGGCGATGACACATAGGTGTAGACGCCCGTTCGGTTCCATACCGTGGCCAGGCATCCGAAGGCCACCATGAAAGTCGCCAGCACGACGGCGTAAAGGGTGACGATGCTCAGTCGCGGGAACCGCCTGCGCAAGACGTCCAGGTAGGCACATCCCACCATGGCGGCGCCCACCCCCAGCCAGATGTAGGCAGGCATGCACCAGCCCAGGCTCCACGCCCATCGGTCGGCTTGCGGTGCGGCGAACCCCGGGAACTGCCGGGCCCACGTGCCCAAGTTCAGCGAATGAGCGTTCATCGCCCAGGTGGGATTGAACATCTGGCACAGCACGTCGAGAACCGATGCGAATAGTGCGCCCAGAAATAGCTTTCCGTCCAGCGTGACGGTCCGCTCGCGGTACGCCGGGCGCAAGAGCGTGAACCAGAGCAGAACCGCGAACACCGAAAGGCTGATTACCTCGGTCAGCCGGATGACCCAGCCGAACGAGTACGGATCGGGGCCGGGGTCGACCGGTGTGGCCTGCGGGGAGAGCAACCACCTGGTCCAGCAGCTCACCGCAAGCCCCACCAGTGCCAGGCCCAAAGCGGCCCACAGCCAGACCTTTCCGGACGGCCGCGCACGGTTGAGGGTCGCCGCGGCCGCGCCTCGCGCGGTCACAACCGCATCGACGCCGGTGGCCATCATTGGAACATAACACATGGAACAATCGGCATACTTCGTTCCAAGTCGTATATTGACCCCGATGAGTAACCAAACCGCCCCGATCCTCGAGCAGCCGAACCTTCTGCACATGGTCAGCTCGCCGAACACCTTCTTTTCGACGGGTAATGTCGCGGAGGCAGCCCCCGGCGTGCATACGCCGCTGGGCTGGAGCATCTGGGGCGGCCTGACCGAACGGGTGCTGTCCGAGGTCGTCGTCACCCTTGGTGCGTGGTCACACCCACCTGACGTGTCGGATGTCAACCGGCGGTTCGGCTGCATCTTCTACGGACGATACGCCGCCAACGTCAACACCTTTCGCGCCTTTGGTGATCGGATGCCTGGCACCTCGGGCGATGCGGTGGAGATCCAGTTCTTTGGTGCCAAGATGTCGCAGGAGCGCAATCATCCAGTGCACCAACGGTATCCGGTCGTAGCGGCGAAGATGCCATGGAATGTGATACAGACGCCGCGCCAGGTCGCCGCTTACCGAGCAGACAACTACACGTGGTGGACGGATCAGGTTTGCGACCGTTCCCCCACCGGAGTGGCCGAAGGCCTTGCGGTGCTTTCCGAAGGCAGCCGGCGCTACGTCCCGGTGATGCGTGCCCACTGTATCGTCACGCTGCTGGCCCAGGCCTTCTATGACCAACTCGCCAAGCTGTGTGACGCCGCCGGGATGCAAGGCGAAGAACGGGCGTTGGTCAGTGGGTACGGCGGCATGGAGGAGTCGGCGGTGATCGCCGACGTGCGCGAGCTGGCCAACCGACGACTCACCGAGGAGGAGTTCGTACGCCGACACGGCTACCACGGCCGCGCCGAGGGCGACGTATCGAGCCGCTCCTGGCGCGAGGACCTCACGCCGATCCGGGTTTTAGCCGAGTCGTACCGCAAGTCCGGGGCCGATCCGTTGGCCAACGCAGCGTCTGCCCGGACTTCGCGCCAGTCTGCCGAACGGGAACTGCGAGTACGCCTCCCGTGGTCGCGCCGGCCGCTGGTAGCGCCGACGCTAGCGCTGACGCGCCGGTTCGTCCTGGGCCGTGAAGTCGGCAAGGCGGGGTTCCTGTTGGCCATGGATGGGATGCGTGCCGGTGCGCGAGCGATCGGCGCAGCATTGGCCGCCGACGGTGTCCTTGGCAATGCTGAGGATGTGTTCTTCGTGACCCTCGACGAATTGCTCGCCGACCCCCGCCTCGACCGTGGTGCCTTATCGCGGAGCGCCGAGCGCTCTATACCCGTTATCGGAGCTTGGACCTGCCGCCCACCTGGCAGGGCAACCCCGCACCGATGCCGTTGGACGGCGGCGACGTACCCCGTGAACGCGTCGACATCGTCTCAGGCATGGGTGTCAGTCCCGGAATAGCCGAAGGCACGGTGCGGGTCGTCCACGACGCCGACAGCGACCAGGCCGATGATTTCGAACCCGGCGATATCCTGGTCTGCCGCATCACCGACCCGTCGTGGGCTCCGCTGTTGTCGGTTGCCGCGGCCGTCGTTATCGACATCGGCGGGTCGCTGTCCCACGGCGCAATCGTCGCCCGTGAACTCGGAATTCCCTGTGTCATAAACACAGTGGACGGCAGTCGAAGGTTGCGCACGGGCGACCGAGTGACCGTCGACGGTAGTGCGGGCTCGGTACGAGTGCAGACGTAATAGACCACAACCTAGGCTCACGTTCGCAAATCGGTGGCCTGACGTGGGCCGTTCAGGTTCCGCAGCATCACGAAGGTCATCGCTATGACCCAGACGAAGAAGAGTGCGACTGGGAGGTAAAGGGCGAAAAGACCGTTGTAAGCGAACGGCCCCGTCTTGAAGAAGGCGATCAGCGCGCCCGCCGAGATTTGCACCGCGAGCCAGATGCACAAATACCCGGACCACCGCGGAAACGGTGCCTGCTCAGCATCTTTGAACGCAGCGAGCGCGATCGCGACAAACCACACCGTGAACGGCGGCCACGTGAAGATGAAGAGAAAGTACGCGAGGTCGTTGCTGTACCGCACAATCTCGGGAGGGTAGTCGCCGGGACGAAACGCGGTGATGGCCCAGATAGTGCACGCCAGTACGACAAACACACTAGCGACCGCCACCGAGAGGACCTGTACATAGGTGAGAAAAGGGCGGGCACCTTCGGCGGGCCGCGTCTGCGCTGCGAGCGCGCCACCAAACGGTGCGATGAGGGCCAGGCCGATGGCCGAGATGATCGCGCCGATACGGACACCGTTCGCATGTTGCGCATACTTTGCCGCAATCACCGCCGCGGTACTCGACGGATTCATGAAAGGCGGAATGAATCGTCCGACGAAGACAACGCCGATCAAGGTGATTATCGCCATGGCGGGCCCGCACCAGATTCCAATCCTCAGCAGCCGCGTGTCGTTCATCGTCATACCTCCTGGCCCTGTCCTGATCCCGCAAGTAGCTCCCCCTCCGACGACGTCGAATCGCCGCACCGCACAGCTGCGAATCCGCTTGCGCTCTCAGGTGATATCGCGGTCGGGGCGATCGCTTTCCGGCGAGGTCGGATACTGCACCGCTTTGACCAGCCAGACGGTGTTTGCGACGAACTGGATGCCGAAGACCACCGCAGGCAACCAGAACACAAAGACTCCATTCCAGGCGAACGGCCCATCTTTGAAGAACTGCAACACGATCGCCGGGGTGTAGACAATCGTCGCCCAGATATTGAGGTAACCGAGCCAACGCGGAAACAGGGGCCTGCGCCGGGAATCGGTGAGGATCGCAAAGGCGAACGCGAAGTTCTGGGCCATAAACGGCGCCCACGGCATCACCACAATGAACCAGGCGATGTCGTTGAGCGTCTGGGTGGTCTCCGGTGATCGCTCAGGACGAAACGCGGTGACCGCCCACAGCATCGCCGGAATCATGAATGTCACCGCGGCCACCGCACCGCCGGCCAACGCAACCCCCGCAGCGGTGTGTCCAGACCCCGGGATGCGGCGCATCTGACCGTAAATCGCTCCCGAGTAGGCGATGTAGAACATCGACGCGAGAAGAATCAACGCCGCACCGAACCGGATACCGGTCGCATGCTGCTGATAGTGCGCAGCGATCTGGATCGCCGACGCACCGGGCCGCAGCGGCGGCAAGAACCCACAAGGCAGCAGGCCCCCGAAAAACAACAAGGGACACACCACGCCGCTAAGCGCGCACAGCCGCTGGAAAGTTCGCTGAACCCTGATCGCCGAGGATCCCGAAGCATCAGCTGCCTCGACGGATATCGCCGTCGTCCCGCCGTCAGGGTCAGTCCCGCGGCCAACCTTGTGCTGCAGTGCCATGACGATCACTCCCTACGATCAGCCTGACAGGCCGGGCCGCTCACGCGGGCACTGAATGGTTCTCAACACCGCCCACTTTCCGAGCCCGGCGCCCGGATCACCGAGTATTGGCCAAACTAGCGTACGATGAAAGATCTTTCAATAGTGAATATATATTCAATTAGGACCCGGGCCCCCCATCGAACTGGCCATGATCGACGACGAGCATCTGGTCGATCGCCTCAAGAACGGCAGCCCTGTAAACGATGGTTGTGAACTCGGAATCCCTTGTGTAAGAACCGCTATGGACCGCAGTCACAGAAGGTCACCAATGCGCGCCGGGCACCTACGATCACATGTCCAACGCAGCGAACGTGTCGAGGTCGGCGCAGGCCTGCGCGGATCGCTCGATATTGGCCAGGCTGATCTCCGGCTTCTGCATCTGCGGCTGCATCTTGTTGGAGCCGATGGTACCCAGCCACATGAACATCGCGTGCGGGACCATCTGGCGGTAGCGCAGCCAGAGTGTCTCGGGGTCAGGCACGTTCGCGGCGCCGCGTTCGCCAAGACGCTGGCGGTACCGTTCCAGGAGCTCGCGTTCCCAGGCGCGTCGGTGCTGGATCGTCAGGTTAGCGATCAGCGCGTACGCGATGTCCTGGGCGCCGAAGCCGTGCAGCATGCACTGCCAGTCGAACAGACCGACTCGCCCTTCGCCGGTGAGATACCAGTTGCCGGCGTGGACATCGCTATGCACGATGGTGCGCGGTCCGTCGGCCGAGATGCGTCTGCTGCGCAGCAGTGCTTCGATGAAATCATCTTTGCGCGAAGCGATCTCGTGTGGCATCACATGCTCGGAGCGGTCGAATCCGACCACGGTGTTGCGCTCCATCATCATCAGCTTGTTGATTCGAAGCTGCCACGAGTACGGATCCATCAGCCAGCCGAACCGGCGCGTCAGGGCGGGCTGATCCCAATAAGTGGCGTGCAATGTCGCGAGCAGATCGACGGCACCCTCGGCCTGCTCCCTGCTGAAGTCGCGGGTAAGGATTGTGTCGGTCCTGGCGCCTCGGGTCCGTGTCACGTCGTCGATGATGAACAGTGACCGGTTGGACTTGGGATCCCAGGCAGCGTAGAAACCGGTCGGCGCCTCGATGTCGAGCTCGCGCCGGATCTCGCTGTAAAACGCGTGCTCGGCGGGCAGCAGATTGCCGGTACTCGTGACCAGCCGGGTCAACAGCGTGGGCGAGGACTTGGTGAACAGATGAACGGGCAGTCCGGCATCGCTACCCGCCGCGTTGTAAGTCACCTCGAGGGTTCGGCGGGCGGATGTGCCGTCGTTTTTTGGCCCTAGGGTGAAGCGCTCTACCCGCGCACCCGGTATCCGCGAACACAACGCGGCGGTAAGCCATTCGGTGGTTAGCGCCGCCGGCGACGGCGGCACCTGGTCCAGGGTGGTCGGTCGCGGCCGGGCAATCTTCTCGTAGACGATGGCGGCCGACGTCCGGGCCACCGCGGACCCGATTTCGGCAACGGCGGCGATGGAGGGCACGGGCATTCCTCTAGCGTTCGATGTTGCTGAGTGCGAACGATCGTGCGCTGCCGTAAACGCGGCCAGTGATGGCACCGGGCCTGTATCAAGCCTCGAGGCAATGCAGATCACCAGCAGTTTACTAACGATCGTTCGCATATTGCAGGGCTTCGCCCGAATAAATCTACGGTAGCGGCCGGCGGGCAATCTCTTTCGCAGACGCCGCGTCGAGGCCAAAGCTCCGCAGCATCATCTCCGCGCCGCGCGACTCCGTCTTCGGACCCGACGGGACGCGGCCGGCCAAAATCGCCCGAATGGCGGCCAACGCCGCACCGACGATCGAGGTCAGGGCGAGGTCTAGATCGTCGACCGCGAATCGACCGGATTTCCGGCCGCGAGACAGGGTCTCCATGGCCCAGGGTGTGACCGCGTCCTCGAAAATCGCATTGTCACGGTCGAGTTCGACGAGCACCCGCGCGAGTTCGGGTTCGTCCCGGCTGAACCGGAGGAAACGCCGATACGACACCGATGCCGCCTCGGCGGGATCGGTGAACTCGAGCGCATCGGCTCCGATCGTCGCGGCCAGGCCGGCAAGCACATCGGCCACGACCGCCTCGATGAGCGCCTCCTTGGACGCAAAATACGTGTAAAAGGTGCCGAAGCCGAGGTCGGCGAGGTCGGTGACGTCGCCGATTCGAAGGTCTGACACCCCGTTCTCGCCGATCAGTTGGTGGGCCGCGGCCAGGAGCCGCTGCCGGGCTTCGGCCTTGCGGCGATCGCGCCGTCCCATCGGGGCGGTAGATAGGTTCACGACAGCAGTATCGCATTCGATCCGTATCTCAATCTTGATTTTGTAATCGAGTTCGATGAGGATCATAGATATGACGGAAACGACCCTTCCTACCGAAGCCGACTACGTAGTCATCGGAGCCGGGCACAACGGATTGACCGCCGCGTGTTATCTGGCCCGGGCCGGACACCGCGTGGCCGTCCTGGAGGCATCACCGACCGTGGGCGGCATGACCTCCACCAACGCCACCCTGTCGAAGGCGCCGGGCCACTACTTCAATGAGGGCGCCATCCAATTGACCGGAATCTTCCGGCTCTCTGGGGTCGCCGAGGACCTCCAGCTGCACAAATATGGGCTGCAGCAGATCTCGGTGGACCCCGCACACATCCAGTTGGCTCCGGACGGAAGCTCCCTGGCGATCTGGAAGGACGCCAGTCGCACCGCCGACGAACTCCGGCGGTTTTCGCCCAAGGACGCTCGGGCCTGGCTGGATCTGGCCAATTCGCTGGACCCGATCATGGACGTGGTCGTCGCCTACATGAAGTCGCACCCGCTGCGGCCGTTCAACCGCGAGATGGCCAGCTCGCTGCTGGGCGCCACCCGTCACCTCAAGGATGTGTGGAACCTGCGGAATATGATGTTCGCGTCGCACACCGAATTCCTCGAGGAGACCTTCGAGACCGAATTACCCAAGGGTGCATTGGCGGCCATGGCCGCGTTTTCGCAAATGCGGCTGGACGTAACCGCCTGGGCAATGATCTATCTCGGTGTCGTACAGAAGGTTTCGAACGCGATGCCGATCGGCGGCACCGGCGCGCTGCCAGCCGCACTGCATCGCTGTCTCAGCGCGCTGGGCGGCACGGTGCACACCAACAGCCGAGTGCAGCAGCTCGTGGTGTCCAACGACCGCGTGACCGGGGCGCTGCTCGAATCCGGGCAACTCATCAAAGCCCGCAAAGCTGTCCTGACCACCTGCAACCCCGTCGTGACGCTCAATGAACTGCTGCCGTCGGGCACGCTGAACAGCAAATTGTCGGTGCGCGCCAAGGACATTCCGATCCGCAAGACGCACGCCACGTCGCTCAAGATCAACGTCGCTCTCGAGGGCCGCGTGACAATGAAGAAGCACGAGGACTGGCGCGGCGACGGCCTGGACCTACGCAAGTACCTCATTGCCTGGCACACCTTGGAAGAACAAGACGCCGGCTGGAACGCCCTGGTTCGCGGCCAGTGGCCCGATCCGGTTCCGGTGAGCTGCGCCATCATTCCCACCGCGGTCGATCCCACCCAAGCCCCTGAGGGTCGCGACAATCTGTGGCTGTGGTCAGGCGTCATCCCGGTGACGCCGGAGGAACCCTGGGACGACGTGCGTGACAAGGTCGGCGACGCCGTATTGCGTGATTCCGCACAGTATTACGAAGGGCTCGACAAACTCGAGATCGACCGCGCCGTCCTCGGTGGACCCGATCTCGAAGCGAGATTCAATGCCCCGGCGGGCAATGTCTACCATGTCGACCCGCTGATCTCACGGTTCGGGCCGCTGAAGCCCGCGGCCGGTCTGGCCGGCTATCGCACGCCGGTCAAGGGGCTCTACCTCAGCGGCGCCGGCACCCATCCCGTCGGCGGTGTGTGTGCGCTGCCGGGCAAGCTCGCCGCCCAGACGGCCATTCGCGACCAGAAGAAGCGATGACACCACCCGTGCGCTGGCGCAGCAAGGCCTAGTTGTCCTTTGCTCCTTGCTCCCGACCGGACACCGCGCGAACGATCGCTTCGGCGTCTTTCGCCGGTAACCCGAGTGACGCCAGCACGTGGCGGGCGAAAGCCTGGTGAGCGTTCGCGCCGTGGCGACCGTCAAGGATTTCTCGGATCAGCGAGAACGCTCCGCCGATGACCGCGGTGAGCAGCACCTCGATGTCGGCGACAACGAAGCGCCCGGTTTCGATGCCGCGCTCCACGGCGATGCGCGCGTACGGGTGGACGGCGTCACCGAACAGCGCTTCGGAGTGCCCGATGTTGACGATCAGGCGGGCGAAGTCGGGCTCGTCGTAGGCGAGCCGGATGACTCGAAGATTGGCCAGCGCCACTACCTCGGCCGGGTCGGTGTCGTCGTCGACGTTGGTGATGATGGCCGACGTCAGGTCCGACAGACTCTCGGTGATCACCGCCTCGAGGAGCTCCTCCTTGGACTCGAAGTAGTTGTAAAACGAGCCCAGCGCCACGTCGGCCTCTTCGGTGATCTCCTGAATACGCAGGCCGGCTACGCCTTTGGCGGCGATGAGTGTTCGCCCGGCGTCCAACAGCAGGCGCCGGGTGCGGAGTCGCTGACGCTCGACGCGCGTCGTCGCCTTGCCTTCGGTTTCGGACGTCACATCCGGATTCTTACCGGATGAATCAGTTTTCACCCTTGAAATCATATTCATCGGATGTTAGCTTAGCCCTACTGACGTGAACTGGCTCACAGCTGAGGGGCGGCGATGGTGACAATGGTGTTGGCAACGATTCCGCAGCCGCCGGTCGATGCCGTGATGCCCAAGATGGCGGAGACGATCTTCAACGTCTTCATCTTCATTCCGCTGGGTATTGCGTTGGCGCTGGCGTTTCGCAAGCTGGCCAAGGGGCAGGGGCCGCTGCTGCTGTACTGCATTATCGGCGGGGCGCTGGCGGCCAGCTTCGAACCGGTCGTCGACGTGCTCGGCTTGGTGTTCTTGAAGGAGCGGGGCGCGCTGGGCACGTTCACGATCCTGGATCGCACGATGCCGCTCTACATCTGCTTCGTCTACCCCTGGTATGTCGGCGGGCTGGGCTACCTGGCCTACAAGCTGTTCAAACGGGGCGTCACGATGCGGGATCTACTTCTGTTGTGGGCGAGCGACTTTGTGGTCGATGTAGTACTGGAAAGTCCCGGCATCCTGGCGGGGACCTATCTCTACTACGGCCATCAGCCGTTCAACCTCTGGGGATTTCCGCTGTGGTGGGGATTCGTCAACCCGGTGATGCCAATGGTGGCCGGCGCGTTGATCTTCCACATTCGCCCGCATCTCAACGCGCCATGGAAGCTGCCCGCGGTAATCGCGTGTATCCCAATGGCCGACGGCATCGCCAACGGCGCCACTGCCTGGCCGATGTGGGCGGCGCTCAACCAATCCGACGTGTCCTACGTCTGGACTTACCTGGCATCCTTCGTCACCCTCGGGCTGGCGTTGTTCTCGGTGTGGATCATTGGGTTGTCCGTTGTCGGTCGTGGCGAGTTGGCGCACCCGGAGTCGGAGACGTTGTGGCAGAAGCTCAAAGCAATCTCAGCGCCACCCTCACGGTCGGCGGTCCCCGACCCCGTTAAGGCTTAGGAGCGGGCATGGCACTCGCCACACATTCGCCTGACACCGATCTGCTGTTGCCGATGCCGGCGGCCGGGGAGCAGTGGGATCCGCACCTGATCCACACCCACTACTTCGGCTTCTGCGTTCCAGACGCGGCGATCGGTGCGTTCCTCTACGTGCGCTATCAGCCGGCGTTCCCGTTGTCGCAGGGCGGTGTCTGCATCTTCCAGGGCACCGACAATGTCGAATACACCGACATGGCCTTCCTCGATTACGAGATCACCATGCCCTGGCCGCGGGTCGAGGGCAACACGATCACCACCGATAACGGGCTGACCATCGATTTCCTCGAGCCGGGCCGGATCGCGCGGATCACCTACCGCAGCTGTGACGGGGGCACCGCTATCGACGTCATCGCCGAGGCCGTGACCCCACTACTGGCGCGGGGACATGTCATGCCGGGCGAGGAGAACCACCACGACCTGGCTCGCGAGCCGGGCGGCACCGAGCAGTTCATGCACATGACCGGCGAGTTGTTGCTGCACGGCACAACCTATCCGGTTGATTGTTACGCCCCGCGCGACCGCTCCTGGCGTCAGGTCCGGGTGGAACGCCGCGGCGCGGTCCCGATCCCGCCCGTCGGCTGGTCGCCGATGTACTTCGGTCCCGATCTGATCTTCAACCAGATCAGCTTCGAGCCACTGGACACCGACCCCGCCTGGGCCGGGCTGTATGAGGTCGGGGACCGTCCATCTCATCATTTCGCTTGGATTCAGCGCGGCAACGAGACCCGCTCGATCAAGTGGGTGCGCCGCAACGTTTTCGAATATCACCCACGCATTCATCTGCCAACCCACCAGGAGATCACCGCCGAGGACGAAACCGGCGAGTTATACCGGTTCGAGGGTGAGGCGATCGCGTGCGCGCCGCTGCCGGCCTGGCCCAACACTTCGTTTCACGACAGCGTGTACCGCTGGACCGATGAACAGGGCCGGACCACGCATTCGACGTACCAAGAACTGTGGTTCGACGACTATCAGCGGATGATGAAACGCCGGGCGTTGGCGGCCTCGCACTAAACGCCCTGTCTCACAGGCACATTGCCGATTACGGACGAAAGACGCAGAAGGAGCAAACGATGGCCCTGAAGAACAGCATCGACACCGAGTTGGCCGCCAAGCGGCTCGCTGATTGGCTGGCGTCAAAATGGCCCGACGCACAAGACATCGCGGTGACCGACGTGAACGTTCCCGGTGCGGGTGGACTCTCCAACGAGACGGTTCTGTTCACGGCGAACTGGCGCGATGCTGACGGTGAGCAGACTCGGGGCATGGCTGCCCGCGTGCAACCCGATCGCCCCGGCGTCTTCCCCGACTACGACCTGAATAAGGAAGCCACCGTGATCAGGGCGCTCGCCGAGCAATCGCCGGTGCCGGTGCCCCAGGTGTACTTCTTCGAAGAAGACCCAACCGTCTTTGGTGCGCCGTTTCTGGCGATGCAGCGAATCGACGGGCGCATCCCCGCCGACGACCCGCCATTCACCGCGACCGGATGGGTGCTCGACCTGACGCCGGATCAACGACGTCAAATGTGGCACAACAGCATCGACGTGCTCGCTCAGATCCACAGCGTCGACTGGCGTGCAGTCGGGCTGGATTTCCTCGATACACCCGAGCACCACAGCGGTCTGGACGCGGGTCTAGCCAAATGGCGACGCACCTTCGATTGGGCGGCCGAGGGCGAGCCGAACCCGACGCTGGAGGCGGCGCTGCGTTGGCTGGACGAGAACCGGCCGCAGCACGACGAACCCAAAGTCCTCAATTGGGGCGATGCCCGGGTGGGCAACATCATCTTCCGCGACGACGTTGTCCCCGCGGGCGTGCTCGACTGGGAGATGGTGGTATTGGCCAGCCGAGAACAAGACCTGGGTTGGTGGCTGTTCTTGATGCGCCACCACACCGAGGGCGTCGACCTCCCGCTGCCGGACGGTATCCCCGACCACGGCGAAACGATCGACTATTACGAACGGACGACGGGTCACAAACTGCGCGACCTCGACTACTACGAGATCCTGGCCGGCACCCGACTTTCCATCCTGATGGTCCGCGCCGCACACATGATGATCGGCGCGGGGCTGCTGCCGGCGGATTCGCCTATGGCACAAAGCAATCCGGCAAGCCAACTCGTCGCGAAGCTGCTTGGCCTGCCCGCGCCCACCGGGATCACTACCAGCTTTATCGGGAATCGAGGCCAGTGACATGAACGCCCAGGCGACGTTTCAGCGAATTTGTGCGTACAGCGGCATCGTTTGCGTGCTGCTGTTTTTCGGCGGCTTTGTCGCCGCAGGTTTTCTGCCACCGATGTCGCCGGGAATGTCGGCGGCACAAGTCGCGGCGCACTACCAGACCCATACCGCGGGAATCCGGTTGGGCGCCGGGCTGATCTTCCTCAGCTCGGGGTTCTACGTCTGGTTCACCGCGGTCATCTCCGGACAGATGCGGCGCATTCCTGGCGTGCATCCCACCGTGGTCAACGCACAGCTGGCCGGTGGGGCCTTCGGTTGCCTGACATTTTTGGTGCCGGCGCTGCTGTTCGCCGTCACTGCGTTCCGTCCCGACCGTTCGCCCGATGCGACCCTGCTGCTCAACGACATGAGCTGGATCATTTTGGTAATGCCCTGGATACCGTTCATGGCACAGTACTTCGCATTCGCCTTTGCGATTCTCTCCGACCCGGGGCCGCAGCCGTTGTTTCCGCGCTGGTTGGCCTATTTCAACATCTGGACCGAGTTGATGTTCACGCCGGCGATCATCCTGCCGTTCTTCAAATCTGGACCGTTCGCCTGGAATGGCCTGTTCGTCTTCTGGATACCAGCGACGGCGTTCACCGCTCTCTTCATCGTCAACACGACCTACCTCATCAAGGCCATTAACGCCGAGGCCGCCGAGGCGCTTGCTTCCGGTCCCGTTCAGGACCGTGAGCTGGCACGTCACCAAACGAGCGCGCCCTAGGTTTTAGGGCCGACACCGGGGTTGTGTGAGATCTTGCGTCTCAATATACTGGCTGCTTATCAGCGAACCGGGCAGTAAACGGCGGGGTCTTTTACGCCGTCGGGCGCGAGAGGGGGCCGTCATGCCGATGGTGAGAAGGGTCGTCACCATCTTCGTCGGCGCAGTGACCACCGGTCTTTGTCTGGCCGCACCGGCCAGCGCAGATCCGGGCTTCGACCCGTGTCAGTCGAGTATCGCCTTCATCTGTCGTATGGTGCCCATGATGCCCGACCTCGACCACGATGTTGATCTCACGCAAGATCCCGACGGGTTGACGGGCGGGCAAAGCAGCAGCAATCAACCGGGCCCCGCCAATCAACCAGGCCCCGGCAACCAACCCGCTGCCGACCTCGGCGGCAATTAGCGGCTATCGGCCCTGCCATTGGGGCGCGCGTTTCTCTGCGAAAGCAAGCGCGCCTTCCTTCGCGTCGGCCGATTCCCTTACCCGGCCGGTGATCTCGCGCTGCCAATCAAACGCCGCAAGATCGGTCCAATTGCTCTGCTGCGAGAGAATCTGCTTCGTCGCCTTGACCGCCAATGGCCCGTTCGCGGCGATCTTGGCCGCCACGTCACGCGCCACCGCCAATGCCTGACCTGGTTGCGCGAGGATCGCGACAAGTCCATGGCGTTCGGCGTCTTCGGCGGTAATGGGTTCACCCGTCAACGCAGCCAACATTGCCAGCGAGTACGGCAGCGCCTTCGGCAGCCGCAGCAGCCCGCCCGCGGCGGCGACCAGTCCACGCTTGACTTCCGGCAAACCAAATTTGGCGGCTGTGCTCGCCACCACGATGTCCGCACTCAAGACGAGTTCACAGCCACCGGCGAGTGCCCAGCCCTCCACGGCCGCAATCAGCGGCTTGGTCGGCGGACTTTCGGTGAGCCCGGCAAAGCCGCGGCCCGGGATGGACGGCGACTCGCCCCGCAGGAACGCCTTGAGATCCATTCCGGCACAGAATGTTCCGTCGGCGCCGGTGAGGATGGCCGCGGTGAGATCATCGCGTGCCTCCAAGTCGTCGATCGCCGCGCCGATACCGGTGGCAACCGAGCTGTCGACCGCGTTCTTGGCTTGTGGTCGGTTGATCGTGATAACCATGACCCGGTCCGCCGTGTCGACGATGACGCTGTCAGTCACTATCTGCCTCCTGAGGTTTTGCCAGTAGAGCTTCCGGCTAAGCCGAGATGCTTTCCCACAGCCCAATTTCACCTTCTGATCTGACCCGGGCCCCGAGCCGGCGGCTGTAGGCGAATTCAGACTCATCGGCGTCTCGCAGCGCCCACAACGTGCTGGTATAACGATGCAGCCCGTACTCGGCCGTGATGCCCACGGCGCCGTGCAGTTGGTGGGAGGTCCGTGCCACCAGGGTCGCCGCAGTGGCCGTGCTGATGCGCGCCGCCGACACCGCACCGAACCGCCGCAGCGCAGGTGTGCCAACATCCGCGCATGCCGTTATCGCCCGGTCCAACGCCGACTGGGCGAACTTGATCCGTACCGCCATCTGCGCCAAAGCGGTCGACACCGCGGGAATCTTTATCAGCGGCGCTCCGAATTGCTCGCGCTCCGTCACGTACCCGCGGGTGAGTTCGTATGCCCCCCAGGCGGTGCCGAGCAACGCGGCCGACCGTGCCAGAGCCAGCCGATCGATGACCTCAGGGGCGGCGGGTCCCTCCGCTATGTGCGCGACCGCAGCGTCGTCAAGGCGCACACATCCGAAGGGTAAGCCTGCAATGTCGTGGCCCGGCTCGACGGTGACCGACTCCCCCGCCAGCGGGACGATCACAACCGAGGAGGTTGTCACAACGACGAGCCCGCTGGCCTTATCGGCGAACCGCACTTGGGCGAAGCCCGCGGTGATGGCGTTCGATGAGACATCCAAATCGGGCGCAACGACAATCGTGTCGAAATTCGCACCGGGCGCGGCGCCAACGGCGTACCCGGCCGTCGACGCCTCGACGATCGGGGTGCTCAGCCCTGCACGCGCCAACTCCCGGACGACGACCACCAGGTCGGCCAGGCTCCCACCCGAACCACCTTGTTCTTCGGGCATGCCGATTCCGGCGAGGCCTAGATCGCAGACGTGAGCCCATACCGTGTCGTCATCGACCTTTGCCCGGGCATCTTCTGCGAGACTCCTGATAAGGTCCGTCAATTCGCGGACAAATTCACTCACGGCCTGGTCTCGCTCTTCACGACAATGGAAAGCAATACATCCGAGGCGCCTCCCCTGATAGTGAACCCCGGTGAGGCCAAAAGTGCTTCTGCCAGTGGGTCTTTCCGTGACGTCGGCAGCCCTACTCGACGAGCGAACTCGATCACGTCATTCTCGAACTCTGTGCCGAGATACTTCAGACTCGCCGCCTCCACGACAGGCGCACGACCGGCATCGAGAGCATCGGCGATCTCCCAGCACTGTCGCCGCAGCGTGGCCAAGCGGGCGACCAGCGCACCGAGTTCGACATCGTGACGCTCGTCTGAGGAGCGGCGGAGATGGTCGAGGGTTTCGGCCAAGAGCGGATAGGTGCTCAGCACCCGTTCAGGACCACCGCGTTCGAACGACAGCTGCTCGATCACCTGGCGCCAGCCGTTTCCCTCCACCCCGAGCAACCGATGCTCCGGGACGAACACATCGGTGAAGGTGACCTCATTGAAATGGTGCTCGCCCGCCATGTCAGTTATCGGCGAGACGTCAATCCCGGGCGTCGACATGTCCACGACAAACTCCGACAGGCCTTCGTGCTTTCGGCCAGTTGAATCCGTGCGCGCCAAAAGATAGGCGTGCGTCGCACGATGTGCATTACTGGTCCACGTCTTGCGGCCGGTGACCGACCATCCCCCGTCAACTTTGTTCGCGGTCGTGCGCACGGCGGCCAGATCCGACCCGGCTTCCGGCTCACTCATGCCCAGGCAGAAGATGAAGTCCGCACTGATGATGCCCGGCAGCAACTCCTTCTGCAGCTCATGGCTGCCGTGCCGCAGAATAGCCGGACCAATCTGACGATCGGCGATCCAGTGGGCCGCGACCGGCGCCCCGGCACGCAGCAACTCTTCGGTCACAACGAGGCGTGACCGGGCGTCCAGTCCGCCACCCCCGAACTCGACCGGCCAGGTGATACCGATCAGGCCGCGAGTCGCCAGCTCGCAGGAGAACTCCAGATCGAAGGAGCGCAGCCAACAGTCGCTGCGCGGCGTGTAACGGCCCGCGGCCAGCCACGATCCGGTCAGCTCGCGCACCTGTTGACGCAGCGCACCGAGCCGCTGCGTCGCATCAGCGTCGGCACTCAAGTCACGCTCCGTCGCAGCAACCGTCTCCGTCATGCCCGCGGGCCCGTCTCAGAGTGGCGCACGACGTCAACCATAACATTTTGAGTCTTGACGTCTCAAATCAGTCATCGTGCCCCCTCTGAGTATGGCCGCAACCTAATGCCGCTAGGCTATTGTGCGCCGGCGGCAAAGAGCGCTCCGAGAGAACAGTTATGGTGCACATGGTGAACTCGCCCAAGACGTTTCCGCTTCCGCACGCCTCGACCGACCTACGTGGCCAAGTGGCGTTGGTAACGGGCGCCACCGCCGGGCTGGGCCGTCGCTTCGCCACGGTACTCGCTCATGCCGGCGCGGCTGTGGTACTTGCCGGCCGCCGGCTCGAACGCCTCCAGCAGGTCGCCGCCGAGATCACCGAGGGCGGGGATCGTTGTGCACCAGTGGCGATGGATGTATCACGACCCGCTGGGCTTGGCGACGTGTTGGACCGCGCCGAGCAGGCGTTCGGAACCATAACGATTCTGGTCAACAACGCCGCGATCCCGGATGCCCAACGGGCTCACCGGATGTCGCTGGAGCTGATCGATGCGGTCATCGACACAAATCTCCGAGGCCCATTCGTGCTGACGTGCGAGGTGGCCCGGCGGCTTATCGCCGCAGGACTACCGGGTCGGATCATCAATCTCTCGTCGATGGGCGCGTATCACTACCAAGGCGACGGAGCCGCCCTGTACTCGGTGACCAAAGCGGCCGTCAACCGGATGACCGAAGCCCTCGCGGTCGAGTGGGTCCGCTACGGCATCAATGTCAACGCGATCGCCCCCGGGGCGTTCATGACCGAGATGATGGAAGGCCGGATCGCGCGTGTTGGCGACTTCACAAACGACCTGCCTCGCAAGCGAATCGGGGACCCGGCCCAACTAGACAGCACACTGCTCTACCTCGCCGCCCCGGCATCGGAATTCGTGACCGGAACCATCGTCAAAGTCGACGACGGACAATTCCCCCGCTGAGCCCAACAGCGCCAGCGTACCCAAACCCCTTGTGCGTCAACGATCGTTTCGTTACGAGGCCGCGAGCGGCTGGTGGATGATCACCCGGCCCGAAGTGCCGTCAACTGTGATCCGCACGCCGTCGGGAATATCCCGCGTGCCGCGTTTGGAGTTGATCACACAGGTGACGCCGAGTTCGCGGGCGACGATCGCACCGTGGCTCATCACTCCACCGGTATCGATCACCAGCGCCTCGGCCAGCATGAACAATGGCGTCCAACTCGGTTCTGTGGTGGGGAACACCAGGATGTCGCCTTCTTCCAGGTCGGCGTCGTTTGGATCAAACACCACCCGCGCGATGCCGGTTACCTCGCCACCGCAGACGCCGATTCCGGTCAGTACGCCGATCGTGCGCCGATCCTCATCGACGGCCGCCGACGCCTCCGCCGGCACCGGATTACCGACCCAGCGGTCCGGCACATTGAGGCTTTGGAAGTAATCGTGATCGGTCTTACGGGCGAGCACCAGCCCGCGCAGCCCCTCCGCCGGACGGATCTGGGGATCGCTCACCAGTTCGTCGTACGTCAGGAAGAAGACGTCTTCGGGATCGGCGAGCTCGCCGGCGGCGGCCAAGTGGTTCCCGATGATGCGCGCCGCGCAGCGGGCCGCATCGACGCAGTGCAAGAACCCCGCCTTGCCCACTTCGCGGATCGGGATGTATTCAGCCGCCAGCCGCAGCACAACCTGAGCACGAATCTTGTTGACCCCATGTAGGTTTGCGAAGATCTCTCGCTCCGCTGTGCGCCGTATCCGCTCCTGACGTTGCCACATCTGGTCGGGATGCATCGCATCACGACAACGATAGCGGTTGGCCAGCAGCCACACCGGTGTATGGTCCTCGCGCCAGACGCGACTGGGCAGATTGCCTTCGTTTGGGCCGTGATAGCCATGCTGCGCAACGAATTCTGTCATTGCCAATTCGCCGTTTGCCAAGTTCCACAGGTCGGCAATGACTTCGGTTTCATCGACGCGCCCGTATCCGGTCATCAGCTCGGCCGCTCGTTCGCGACCGCCGAAACCGGCCAACGCGAGCAACTCCACCTGCTCACCGAGTGCCTGACCCACGAGAGACAGGGTGGTGTGCATCGTGCCGATGGTCACGAAGTTCTCGGCGGCCTCTCGCAGCAGCCGCTGGGCTCCGGCGATGGTGGCGGGCGGGGAGTCGATGGCGCTTCGCCGCCACCAGGCGCGAATACTCTCGCGGGTCGGGCGGATGTGCTTGCGGTGCCAGTAGGCGCTCGAGACGGTGCTTGCCAGGATTACCGGATACCGCAGCTTCACGCGTAGCCGCGATGTCGCAGATTGCCTAACACCAACGGCCCCGCGGGGTTCCCCGAACATCTGTTGCAGGACCGTATCTCCGTCAGTTCCGGGCATCCGCTGGCCGATGCGGTGAAACGTGTTGAGGTTTCCCGCCGGAAGTCCGTAGAACGCGGCGCTGATGCGATGATCCGCGCTGGCCGGAGGCGGCACTTCGGCGCGAGTGAGCACGCCGAGTGCGCCGAACCCGCGGCGCACCGCGGTCTCCATCGCGAACTGCCAGAAGGTCCAGCTCAGCGGGGTCTGCACGCCCTGAATCGCCTCGGAGAAGTTGACTCTCGACCACGCGGTCCGCGCGCCGGATCGGTCGTGTACCGGACTGCCGGTTACGGCCACCTGCTACCCGCTTCCCGTCTTCACCCGGTCGAACACGATGTTCGCACGACTGTACATGGCGTTCGACCGATGATAGCCGGTTATACAAACGGTGCTTGATTAACCATGTCCGACGTCAGTACGCTCCGCACATGACCATCCGGCACGGCGATCTTCGGCTGGAACGCGACGGGGACGTGGCCGAGATCGTGTGGGCGGCGCCGAAGCTCAACCTGTTCACCACTGAGGTCGCCGACGCGTACGACGCGGTTTTGGATGATCTGCCAAACGATGTGCGTGCGCTGATCCTGCGGGCCGAAGGCAAGGTTTTCTGCGCCGGGGTCCAGGCGCAGCAGTTCACCACTATGGACGCCGCGGCCGGCGCAGAGTTCAGCCGTCGCCTGCTGGGCCTTGTTCACCGGATCGAGCGGCTCCCACTGCCCACGGTCGCCGTCGTTCACGGGTTGAACCTCACCATCGGCCTCGAACTGACGTTGGCATGCGACTTCATCTGGGCGGCAACGGAGGCGAGCATGGGCCTCGTCGAGGCGCGGGTGGGCATCACGCCCGCCGCCGGCGGCACCCAGCGTCTGGTCGCGCGTGCAGGGGTGGCACACGCCACCGAAATGGTTATCACCGGGCGAACCTATCCGGCGCCTTTACTGCACGATTGGGGTGTCGTTGACACGGTTCTCGCGGAGCCGGAATTGCTGGCGAGCGCCCGCGAATTCGTCGCCGAACTCGCGGCGGGACCTACCGTGGCCACCGGAATCGCGAAGCAAATCATCACGCTCACCCGGGATCATGGCGTCGCGGCCGCCGACGCGGCAACCCCCGACCTGGCCGGACCGGTACTCAGCAGCGAGGATGCAGCGATCGGCGTCGAGACGCTGCTCGCCCATGGACCGGGCGCTAAGCCCGTGTTTCGCGGCCGTTAGCTTCGGGCCCGCCATCGACCTGGGTCGCCGGCAGCCACCTTGCCTGGCGCACCTTCACCGCGGCATCTATCGCATCCAGGATGCTCGACGTGACAAGATCGAAGATCTCGTCGGAGGACAAGCCGCTCTCCGACATCGCCTTGGCCAGCGCCGGGTACATGTCGGTGTCGATATCGTGCTGGTCCTCGGGTGAATAACCTTGTGTGTCATGCAAAGCGCTGCCGATGGCGAACAACTCGAGCGCGTCGAGCAGGGGCATGACCGCCGCACTCGGCACGCCTTCTGCCATCAACCGTTCCGCCGATGTGTCCAGCATGCGAACACCCATTCCTAACGAACGCTTGGACACGACCAGGGGTACCAGTCCCGGGTGCTCGAGCAGCACGTTGCGCAGGTTGCGTGCGTTCTGGGACATCCAGTGCCGCCAATTGTCTTCGGACTCGTCGGGAGTGCGGACATTACTGAGCGCCAATTCCGCTGCCCCAACGAGGATTTCGTCCTTGTTTTCGAAGTGATGGTACAGCGACGCACCGTTGACGCCGAGCGCGTCGGCGAGCCGGCGGATGCTCAGGCCCGCCAGGCCGTCCTGGTCGATGATCGTGAGCGCGGTCTCGAGTACCTTGCGCCGCGAGATCAACGCAACCTTGGGCCGTACCATGCCGATCGCCTCCCAGAAATGTGTGGTCCCAGGCTAACCAAACACCGCCCCTTAAGCGGGACGACACTCATTGCGCCGAGACGGTCGGGGCCGGCGAACCGTATCGCTTCTTCAGATCGGCCTTGGGCAGCTTGCCGGTCACGTTGCGCTCGAACGGCTCCACCGCCAGGAACTCTGCCGGCACTTTGTAGCCGGCCAGGCGTTGGCGGCAGTGCTCGCTGAGCGCGTCACGGTCGAGCTCGATTCCGGGATTCAGCATGATCAGCGCCCGGCCAACCTCACCCCAGCGCTCGTCGACGATGGGGATGACGGCAGCGTCGGCGACATCGGGATGCTCGTGCAGCACCCGCTCGACCTCGGCCGGATAGACGTTTTCGCCGCCGGACTTGTACATGTCCTTGAAGCGATCGACCATCGTCAAGAAGCCGTCCTCGTCGCGCCTGACCGCATCACCGGTGCGGAACCAGTTCCCGGCGAACGACGGGTCGTCAGCCCGCTCGCGGCGCCAGTAGCCGACCGTCACTGCCGGTCCATTGGCCCACAGCTCCCCCGTTTCACCTGTCCCGAGGTCATGGCCGTCGGAGTCAACGATGCGAATGTTGGTGTACTGCACAGGATCACCGCACGAGCCGAATTTCTTCAGCGTGTCCGATGGTCTCACCACGCTGACGATTGGGCCCATTTCGGTGGCGCCGTACCCGGGGCTCAGCGGCCAACCGCGGTCGTAGAAGTCCTTGGTTACCTCGTAGTTCAAGAAGCCGCCACCGACCTGCCCGTGGCGCATGTGGCTGAAGTCGGCCCCGGCAAACGCCGGAACCTGCGCCATCACCTGATACATCACCGGCGCTCCGGAGAAGTGGGTGAATCCCTTCGTCGGGTCGGAGAGCAACCCCACCACCTCGGCCGGGTCGAATGCCGGCACCACCGCCACCGTGCCGCCGAGCGCCAGGATCGGGTTAGTCATGCTGTTGAGACCCGCGGCGTGAAAGAACGGCAGGACTGCCAGATAGCGGCTGCGAGAGGTCAGTTCGTAGGGGTCGAGCGAGTTCAGCATCTGGTAGTGCAGCATCCGGTGTGTGCAGGTCGCCGCCTTCGGACGCCCAGTGGTCCCGGAGGTGTAGATCAACTGGACGGGATCCGTGACCTCGAGGACCGGCATCGCGCTGCGGGGCGCCACGCGTTGCGCCGCGGCGGCGATGTCATACGCGGCATTCTCGACATCGAACGACGCCAGCGCGGGCACCCGCGCGGCGGCGCCTACTCGCGCCGCCGTCTCGGCCCAAGCCGCGTCGTGGACCAGCACGGCGGGTTCGGAGTCGGTGCAGCAGAACTCCAGTTCACGTTGCGCGAGGCGGAAGTTCAGCGGAACCAATATCGCCCCGATCCGCATGCACGCGAACTGCAACATCAATACCCACGGGTGGTTGGCGGCAAGCACCGCGACCCTGCTGCCGCGGCCAACGCCGAGGTCGTCGGCGAGTGCACCCGCCAAGCCGGCGACCCGGTCCTCGACCTCGCGCCAGGTGTGCACCGCACCGGAACGGACATCCTCGATCGCCGGCTCATCCGGCCGGCGGTGCGAGTGATAGTTCACGACGTCGGTGGCATAGTGCTGAATGCTCATCGCCGATCCCTCCAACGGTCCTCGTGTATCAACGGTCCTCAGCCGAGTTGTCCGATCACATCGGCGCGCCCATCATAACCATATGATGTTTGGTTGGGCATTCCATACCAGCCTCGCACGGCTACGGAATTTTCAATCGGGATTAAGGGCCCGGCGACCCCGGAGGGGCGGGCAGCGACCTTGTTATACCAAACGTTGTTTGGTATGGTGGCGACCGTCGCCATCCGGATCGGGAGAGCCCGGGAGAAGCCGTAGTGGACCAGTTCGACCATCACTCGCAAGACTTCGCCCAGCATTGGCGCGACATTTATGCCCGCATGCGGCAGCGCTGCCCCGTGGCACACAGTGATCGCCACGATGGCTTCTCGGTTCTGACCCGCTACGACGACATCAAGAAGGTGCTGGCCGACCCCGAGACGTTCGTCAGCGGCCGCGAATTGTCGTTCGACGGCAACGTCGTGCGTGGCGGTGCGACGGTGCCGACCAACCCGGTTCGCATGGGCATGATGGAAATGGACCCGCCGGTATCCCAGGCCTACCGCAAGCTACTGGCACCACTGCTGTCGCGCAAGGCGATCGACGCCTACCGCCCCCGGATGCAGGAGATTGTGTCCTGGACGATCGACCGCGTAATCGAGTGCGGGAGCATCGATTTCGTCGACGAGATCGCTAACCCGCTACCGGCGATGGTATCGCTCGATTATTTTGGCCTGTCGCTGGACAAGTGGGAGCAATACGCCACGACGCTGCACAAGGCCGTGTACCGGGAGAAGGGTTCGGCGCGTGATCTGCTCGCGCTCGTCGACGACGTGCGGTCCACCGTTGTCGAGCGGCGCGCGACGGCCGGAGAGCGCGGCGATCTTGTCGACGCGCTGCTGACCGGCGAGGTGGACGGCGAGCCGCTCGACGACGAGATGGTCACCGAGCTGTTGTTCATGCTGCTCAACGGCGGTATCGACACCTCGACCGCGCTGATCGCGCACATGTTCGGCTACCTGGGCGAGCATCCGAGCGACCGCGAGACACTGATCGCCGACCCGGCCTTGATCCCCTCCGCCGTCGATGAGATGTTGCGGTACTTTCCTCCCGGCACGGGGGTTGCCCGCACCGTCGCCAAACCCGTCGAGATCGCGGGCCACCGATTCACGCCCGGTGATCGCGTCTATTGCGCGATCGGTGGGGCCAACCTGGACCCCGCGGTCTTTTCGCACGCCGACGAGGTGCGCTTGGACCGCGAGAACAGCAGCAAGCACTTGTCTTTCGGGTTCGGTGTGCATCGTTGCCTCGGGGCGTTCTTAGCGCCGATGGAGCTGACCGTGCTGCTCGGCGAGGTACTTCGGCGGATGCCCGACTACGTCATCGACCGCGAGCGGGTCCAGCAGTATCCGACGATCCCGCTCGTCAACGGCTATCTCGCGATGCCGGCCACGTTCACCCCAGGCTCGCGCGTGCTGACCGGATTCGCCAGCGCGCTACCGGTCCGGCTGGAACCGGCCACCGCGGGCTGATCAAGGCGTCGATCGGCCGCCGTCCAAGTAACCCCCGCGGGTCCGATCGAGGAACGTTTGCCTTGCCGCGGAGGCGTCGCCAAGCATGTTGAGCTCGAAGGTGTAGCTGAGCTCCTGTCGATAGAGCGTGCGTAGGTCGCGGGCGGCGGTGTTGTTCAGCGACTGTTTCATCGCACGCACCACCCGCGGCGTCTTGGCCGCGATCGTCGCAGCGATCTGCCTGGCCCGCTCCACCGTTGCCTCCACGGTCGGTTCCACCCGGTAGACGCTGCCATAGGCGTGCAGCTCGGCGATGTCGAACGGTTCGCAGGTGAACATCGCCGTACGCATCCGCTTTTCCGGCAGCAGGCCGAGCGCTTGCACTCCACCCGTAGTGGCTCCGTTGTCGACCTCGGCGAGGACGAATTTTGTTGCGGCGCAACCGACTAGAACGTCGCAGGTCCCGGCCAGCAGCACGCCGACTCCTACGCAATAGCCGTGTACGCAACCGATCACCGGCACGGCGCACTCGGCTATCGCCAGGCTGGAATCCTGCGAACCCCTGGCCTGTCCCAGGATCCCCTCAAACCCGGGCAGGCCCTGAACCTCTTTGAGATCCCCGCCGGCGCAGAACCCCTTGCCGTCGGCACGCAGCACTACGACCCGCACTTCGTCGCGCCGCTCGTAGGTGCGCAGCAACTCGGTGAGCCGCGCCAGGTCCGCGATGGTGTAGGAGTTGGCGGGCGGGTGGTGTACCACCAGCTCGGCGACCCCGTCGGCGTGAACCGTCTCCGTTACGGACACGCCGGCTCTTTCAGCACCGACGCCGACGCGGCCAGCAGCTCCCGCGCCTGGTTGACGATGCGCGCGACCAGCTCGGCAACGGTGGGGATGTCGTGGATCGCCGCAGATACCTGTCCGGCGACCAGGAGGCCGGCCTCAACGTCGCCATCGCGCTGGGCGACACGAATCTGTTCCTCTTCCCAAGCCTGAAACTCCTCGGGCGACAGGGTCTCTCGTGCCTTGTCCAGTGCGGCGATCGCGTCGTTGCGCAGCCCCCGGATTGGCGCGTAGATGCCGCCGTAGACGACGTCCTCCCACTCTTTGGCGTCTACGATGCGCTGTTTGTAGGCCTGGTGCCATTGGTGCTCCTGGGTGGCGATAAAGCGGGTTCCCATCGCCACAGCGGCACCGCCCATCGCCAACACCGCGGCAAGTCCGCGCCCGTCACAAATGCCACCGGAGACCACTACCGGTATATCGAGGGCGCCAATCACCTGCGGTGCCAACACCATTGTGTGCACACCCTTGGCGTGGGTGTGCCCGCCCATCTCGTAGCCGGAGGCGATGATGACATTCGCGCCGTACTCGGCAGCCTTCATGGCGTGTCGCACCGAACCCACCTTGGCCATGTGCACCAGGCCGGATTCGCGGATGGCGGACCCGAATTCGCCGGCAAAGCCGGCTGACGTCACGATCGCGCTCAGCTGCTCACCCGTCTTGCCGCCGTCGCGCTTGGCCGATATCGCCTCGTCAATGCAGGTCCGGCTCACCAACAGCAGCTCTCCGTCAGGGGTGCGACCGACCGGCACGTTGACGGCAAACGGTCGGTCGGTGCTCGATGCGACGTGCTCGATTGCTTCGCGAAACCCCTTGCGCAGGAACTCTTCTGAGGTGTTGGTGATGCTCGGGCAGCTCACGGTGCCCAGGCCGCCGGCCGCCGATACCGCGGCGGCCAGGTACGTCGTGGGCGAGGGGCCCATGCCGTCCTGCATGACGGGGTGCTCGAGACCAATCAGATCCTGGAATCGACGCCACATACGGCTCACAACGACCTCCTGGTCACAAGGATCACCGACCGCCTTCATCGCGGCCGACGGATACGGTCTTGGGATGCGGCATCGGGTGCCGGACATCGGGCGCTTCGTCGGGAGCCTGCTCACACACCCACTCCACCGCCCGGAGATAGGCGTCGATGAGCCGGTCTTCGGCGTCGTAGTCAAAGCGCGCCGGGTACAGCGGATAATCGCCGGGCGTCACGGGATTGGCGGTGAGCCACTCGACCGCCTCGACCATTGCCACATGCGCGGGAACCAGCTGTCGATAACCGAGTTCGCGCTTGGCCTTGTTGTTGTCGAGCAGAATGTGGGGATCGCCGCTCGGCGGCAACAACTCGATAAGCGCCGACGGCGCCATCGCCCGAGGGATCCCAACGAATTCCATTTCGGCGCCCATGATGTCGACGACGGCCTCGGCCCACTGCCGCACGGTGAACTGGTCGTCGTCGGCGGCGTTGTAGGCCTGCCCGTTGGCGACGTCGGGATGGTCGACGGCGCCGAGCACCACCTCAGCAGCGTTGCGGCCCGCACACCGCGAGATGATCCACAAACCGTTGTCCGGCAGAACCATCCGCCGCCTGCCGTCGCGCACCCGGCGCATTACCGACCACTCCCAGGGCACCAGGTTGCGCGGGCCGTAGATCGCCGGGTAACGGATCACCGTGCCCCGGTAAGCGCCCGCTTCGGCCCGGTCCAGCACGGCGCGTTCGGCGGCCCGAATCAGTTTGGCGAACTTCGGCGTCGGCTCGGTGCCGTCGGACAGCGGCCCGTCCTCGCGGGCGTTGATCGCCATCCCGTAGGGGTGGACCTTCGCCGCCTGCAGACAGCCACGGTAGGCGGGCACGCCACCGATGCTGATCAGGTGCCCGCACCGGCCGGCGAACACCTCGGCGATCGTGGCGACCCGGCCGTACATCGCCAACACCAGGTCGTACTGGGCGCCACCGATTGCCTCGATCAGGGTGTCCGGGAAGTGGGGGTCGGCGTGGATGTGTGGAACATCCGGCAAGCCGTCGGGCTCATGCACGCCCCGATGCAGCATCGTCACGTCGTGCCCCCGGCGCAGCAGGCCCTCCAGCACCGGTACACCCGTCGATCCGCTGCCCCCGATGACCAGCGTCTTCATCGCCTCACCATTCGCCGTCCATTAACCAAACAATAATTGGTTCTTGTGCCATCAAACCACATCGGGGACGCGCTCAGCCAGCGGACCCGATCGGCCGTTTTGTGCCTGCCACCGCCGGGAACTGCGCCACAATGCGTTCGATCACCAGCCGGGCCGATTGCACGCAACCGCTCTGCCCGGCCGTCGCCCATTCCCGCACTCCGTCACCGACGTTGAACAGGTTCGGAATGGGGGTCGTCTGCGGAAGGTCGTGGCCTGCGATGGCGCGCTGGGCCGGCCACTCCTCGCCCGCACAGATTTGCACCGACAGGATCTTGGCTGTTTCGAATCCCGGAAAGTGCTCGGCCAGATCGGCTTTCAACATGTCGATCTCCGCGGGCTCATCGAATTCGCCAGTAGCCGGATGTGGCGTACTGGCGCCCGCGTACAGATGCCATCCCGCTGGCGCCATCTCGGGGCACGTCTCGGTCAGATTGGCTGCATAGGCCAGCCGGCGGGTCGGGCCGAAGAACACCACTCCCGGCACCGTGGTCAGCGGCCGACTGCTGGCGAAGTTCACCGTGATCAGGGTGCTCGGAGCCGAGTCTGTCCGGATCCGGTCGGCATAGCCGGTGGGTAGGTTCTCCTCGCCGCACATTCGCACGGTCGCTACCGGGCCGGCGTTACTGACCACGACGCCCACCCGGACCGCCAGATCCCGGCCGTCGCGGCGCACGATCGCACCGTCGACGCGACCGGTGTCGTCGAACGTCAGCCGGATTATTTCGCTATTCAGCCAGAGCACGCCGCCGGTGCGCTGGAATTGGTCGGCCAACGCCCGCCATGGGCCAATGCTGCCCTCGGGATGCATGGCGTAGGTATCCAGAGCTTTGGGTTTCGTCAGGTAGTCGAACAGCAATGCGGCTTGTACGTCGGCGGGCTCGGCCGCGAACAACGCGCTGGTCAAGTTGCGCAGCAGGCCACGCAGGAACGGTCCGCGGCGCCTTGTCACGTCCGCTAGCGTGCGCCCGGGCGGAGGCCGCAGCCGAGGCAGCCGCCGAGCGGTGATACCTAGCAGCGCCACCAGCATTTTCAATATCGCGCCGGTCACCCCGTTCATCACCGGCACGTCTCGCTTGCCCAAGCGCAGCACCAGCGGCCGCGCGGGCAATCTGGTCCCCATCGATACGCCCAGATCGTTGAAAAGCTTGCCGTTCTCGCCGCCGGTCTCGATGATCAGCGCACCGGTGTTCACCAGAAATCCGTCGATCTCAACCGTGGAGGCGCGTCCCCCGACGCGATCGCGGCTTTCCGCCAGCAATGTCCGGTATCCGAGGCGGTTGAGGCGCGCCGCCGCAGCCATTCCACCGGCGCCCGCACCGATCACCAACGCGTCGAACACTTCGTCACCGGTTTGAGACACCCTGGCCCTCACGCGCGTGATGTGTTCAGCACCAGAGGATTCGCGCAGTCGAGCGCATCGGCGCCGTCAGCGTTCACTTGATCACCGCGCCCGCATCGATGGGCAGCGAGATCCCGGTAATATAGCGGGCCTCGTCGCTGGCCAGAAACAACACCGCATTGCTCACATCGCCGGGTTGGATCCACGGCACCGGCAGCGCATTCATCTCGCCGGCGGGAACTGCGAACTTCTCCCTGGTCGGGTGCGGATCATCCGGTAGGAAGACCCGATACGTCGCCTCGTTCATGATCATCCCGGTGTCGACATTCGTCGGGTGGATACTGTTGACGCGAATGCTCAGCGGCGCCAGTTCGAGGGCCAGCGTCTTCATCAACCCAACCACCCCGTGCTTGGCCGCGACGTAGTGCCCGATTCCCGGCTGACCGATGAGCCCGGCAATGCTGCTGGTCAGCACGATCGAGCCGCCGTTGCCGCCGGCGATCAGGTGCGGTACCGCCGCTTTCGTGGTGCGCCACACTCCGGACAGATTTATGTCGATCACCTGCGACCAGGTCTGCTCGGAGAGCTCGAAAGACGCACCGACGGAGAGAATTCCGGCGTTGGCTATCACGATGTCGAGTCGACCAAGCTGGGCCACTCCGTCGTTCACCGCGGACATGAGTGCCTCACCGTCGCGGACGTCGACCTCACGGGTCACCACGTTCTGGCCGAGTTCCTTGACCTGACGGGCGGTCTCCTCGAGATCCTCGGGAGTCGATAGCGGATAAGGGACCGACTCGATCTGACGGCAGATGTCGAGCGCGATGATGTCGGCACCCTCCGCGGCAAGCCGCAGCGCATGGCTGCGACCCTGGCCGCGCGCCGCTCCGGTGATCAACGCAACCTTGCCTGCTACCCGTCCAGTCATGTGTGCCTCCAATCGAGTGGGGACGAAAGCAGTTGATGCTTAAACCTTTTCGAATGTCAGAGGGACGCGGTCGGGGCAGTTGGCGATGCCGGCCGCCCACTTGAGGCCGGCGGGATCCCCGTCGAATTTCAGGTTCGTGATGCGGGCCAGCAACTCTTCGAACGCGATGGTGATCTCGACTCGGGCCAGGTGCATGCCCACGCAGCGGTGGATGCCGAGACCGAAGCCGGCGTTGCCGCCGCGTGGTGGGTCGAACTGCAACTGATCGGCGTCGGGGAACTTCTCTTCGTCGCGATTGGCCGAGTCGAAACGCACCAACACCCGGTCGCCCTTTCGCATCGGGCAGCCGCCCACCTCGGTGTCGCGGGTGACCGTTCTGCCGAATGTGGCCACCGGTGATGCGTGCCGGATGAACTCGTCCATGTCGTTGCGCACCCAACGCGGATCTCGCACGCGGGCTTCAAGTTCGGGCTGCAGGGCAATGTTCATGGCGATGGTGCCGATCGCGGAGCGCGTGGTGTCCAGCCCGCCGAGAAACAGCACGCAGATGGCGCCGAGCGCCTGCTGCGGTTCCAGCGGCTTGCCGTCAACGATGCCCGTGACCAGGGACCGCAGGATGCCTTCTTCCTCCGGCGGATTCTCGGTGGCCGCGGCCAGGTATTCGGCGGCGAGGATCCCGAGATTCATGAAGTCTTGTTCGGTGCCGTCTTCGGTCACGGCGAAGACGACCTCTTTGGCCCGCTCCATCTTCGCGATGTCGGTCTCCTTGAAGACCACGGACGCCAAGACCCGGGACACGAACGGTCCGGCGAACTCGCCGAGGAGTTCGACCTTCCCGCGGTCGACGAACCCGTCGATGAGCTCGCGCGCAATGCTGCGCATCTCGTCCTCGAACGTCAGCGAGTACTTGCGGGACAAGTACGGGTTGAGCAACTTGCGAAACCCGGTGTGCAGCGGTGGATCCGAGTCCAGCGGGCCCAGGCCAATCGGAGTGGGCGCGGGTGACCCCCCCTGGGACGAAAACGTTTCCGGGTCTTCGAGGACGTTGCGAACATCGGCGTACCGGGTAACCATCCACATCGGACCGGTCAGTTCGGTCTCGGTGCGCACGACCGGGCAGTGCTCGCGGGCGTAGGCGAAGGCGTCGTACTTCCAGTTCTCGTGTTCGGGGTCGAACAGGTCGAAAGTGGGGAGCAAAGCGGCGAGGTGGCGATCAACGGCGGAAGAGGTCATCGAGACGGCTCCGAATCTCGGACAGCGGTAGACAAACAGTGTTCGGTATTTAATTGGCCAGCATGCCATATGAAGTGGATCACGTCCAACACCTGAGGCGAACTGCGGGGAGGGTTCGTACAGTCCGTCATCAGCCCTGCACGACGGGGTCCAGCTTGAGCGGCCGAGCGGCCTCGACCATGATGATTTCCCATTCGATTCGCGAGTGTTCGTCCCATTCGCGACGAGATTTGATGCGGGCACGGTCGGGGAACCCATGGTGGATGCCCTGCGGATCGTGGCTGACCAGACCCGGTTTCAGGGGACGACCCAGCGACTTTCCCCCGTGGATCAAGGCGATCTCGTCGTAGTCGGCGTTGCGGTGAAACCACGGGATGCGCTCGACGCCCTGAACCGACTCGAACGGACGCGGGAGCAGGTTGATGACGTTGATGCCGTCGGCGACCAGGAAGCAATGCATCGACGGCGGCAGGTGCAGGCTGTCGGACATGATCACGTTCCAGTCGGCGATGTTGAACGCGAACGGAAAATAGTCACCCTTCCACCCCTGGACGTCACACGGGTGATTGTCGACGTAGATCGACGAGTACTCGTTGTCGTACTTGACCCTGATCTCGTATTCGTCCCGATCGGAGCGCACGGCGGCGGGTTCGGGGACGCGGATCACGTCGGGGTCGAACGGGGCGTGGCGGCCCAGTCCGACATAGGTGGGCGCCCGCAACTCACCGACCGTCTCGATGCCGAACAACATGGTCTCGCCGCCGTCGACCACAAAACTATGGGTGATTGCCTTGGGGATGACGACGTAATCGCCTTGGCCGTAACTGATTGGGCCGAATTCCGTCTCGACGATTCCCGATCCGCGATGGACGAACCAGCACTCGTCGCCGTCGACGTTGCGGCGGTGGAACGGCATCGGCTCGGCTCGCCGCGACAACCAGATGGTGGCGTCGGCGTTGTAGTACAAGCGTTGTGGGTTTCCGCGCGGATCGGTCAGGTCGTCCGGCTTGATGTCACCGAGCATCACGCTCGTCGACCGGAACCGGCCCTCGGTGCGGAAGACCGTCGGGTCGTTGGAGCGGTACAACACGGCCTCGCGGCCGTCGAAGCCCCGCCGCGTGAGTTCGTCGTCCTTGAGGATTTCGCCATTAGTGCCAGCGCCGGGCAGATCGCGGTGGGCCTGTCTGCTGGTCTTGCCCTTGCTGAGCTGGATCAACGTACGCATGGTCATGGCGTCAGCATATGGCATCATCAAGCGTTTGACGATCAATATTTGGTTTAGTCAACGGTCGCCCAGTTGAGGCAACAACGCCCCAGGAGACGCTGCTCGGCGTGCCTGCGTCCACTCGTGCAAGCCTGGATGACCGGAGGACGTCGGGCGGGTGGCGGCATCGCAAACAAACTTTGTTTGGTATCTTGACCGGGTGGTCGAGGTTCCGGGTGCCCAGCAAACCGGTGTGCCGCCGTTGACCGGCGTGCGTGTGCTGGACCTGAGCGCGCTGGGCCCCGGCCCGTTCTGTTCGATGCTGCTCGCCGATTTTGGAGCCGATGTGGTGGCGGTCGAGCGGCCGGCCATCCCGCACCCCTTCGATCCGGCCAGGTCGCTGGCACGGGGTAAACGCTCGGCCGTGGTGGATATGCGCGCGCCGCGCGGCCCAGAGGTTATCGCCCGACTTGCCGACACCGCCGATGTCCTGCTGGAGAGCAATCGCCCCGGCACGATGGAACGCCGCGGCCTGGGACCGGACGTGTTGTGCGAACGCAATCCGAGGCTGATCTACACGCGGCTGACCGGCTGGGGCCAAGATGGGCCCTACCGCGACAGGGCCGGACACGACATCAACTACGCCGCGATCGCGGGCACACTCGGCGTGATCGGCGACGAACGGCCGGTACCGCCCTTGGCCATGCTCGGCGACCTGGCGGGCGGCTCGCTCTTCACCGCGCTCGGAATAGTGATGGCGCTCTACGAACGCACCGCCACCGGCCGGGGCCAAGTCATTGACGCGGCGATCGTCGACGGCGCGGCGCTGCTCAACCTCACCAACCTCGCCGAGTTCAACGCGGGGATCTGGGCGGGCCGCGGCAGGCACATCCTGTCCGGAACGGCGCCGTTCTACGGTCCCTACGCCTGCGCCGACGGTCGATTCTTCGCCGTCGGCGCAATCGAACCGAGGTTCTATACCAACTTCCTCGGCGCGCTGGGCATCGATGACGTCGATGCCGCTGAGCAGCTGAACCCTGCGCGCTGGGCCGAATTGCGGGAGAGGATCGCAGTCGTCTTCGCAACCAAGCCGCGTGCCCACTGGACGTCGGTGTTCGCCGATGTCGACGGTTGCGGCGCACCGGTTCTCGAACTCGATGAACTCGCGGACGACCCCCATTTGCGGGCCCGCTCCACGCTCGTCACGGAGCCGGACGGCTCGGTGACCGCCAGCCCCGCACCGCGGCTATCTCGCACGCCGGGCCGTATCGGTCCAGCGCCGAGGGCCGCCGGTGCCGATACCCGAGATGTACTGCGCGAGTCGGGTTTCGGCGACGACGAAATCAGTTCGTTGATCGCGGAGGCGACGGTCGCTTCGTCTGAGTGAGACTGCGACCGTCTCACTCCACCCCGATGGCGTGCTCCGGACAGCTCAGCACCGCTTCGTCGATATCGGCCTTATCCGCCTCGTCGACGCCGTCACGGCGCACCACTCCGAAACCGGAGTCGTCCATATCGAAGTAAGTAGGCGCGATGAGCACACACCGGCCGTGCCCCTGGCATTTAGCTGGGTCAATTGCCACCCGAGACAACGTATTTCACCCCTTACCCTTGCGACCGAGCCGGCGCCGCCAGTCGTGCGCGCCGGTGAGCCGCACCAACAGTGCCTGCAGTCGGTTCATCCGCGGCACGTACGGATACCAGTGCGGTTCGGATCTCAGATGGAATCGCTCGGTCACGACGGCCTGCTGCCGGCAGAATTTCAGAAGTCCGGCTGCCCCGCCGTTACGACCACCGACGCCCGAGGACTTCCAGCCGCCCATCGGCAAGGTGACCAGCATGGTCGCCGTCAGCACGCTGTTGATGTTGACCGCGCCGGCTTCCAGCCGACGGGCAACCCGGTCGGCCCGCTGTTTGTTCCCGCTGAACACGCTGGCCGCCAACCCGTAGGGCGAGTCGTTGGCCAGCCGGATGGCCTCGTCCTCATCACGGACTCGCATCACTGGCAGCGTCGGACCGAACGTTTCCTCCCGCATGCACGCCATCGAATGGTCGACGCCGGTGAGCACCGTTGGCTGGAAGAACATCCCGACGTCGGCACGCTTACCACCGGTCAGGGCGCGGGCACCGGCCTGTAGCGCGTCGGTCACGTGGCGTTCGACGATGCTCAACTGCGTCTCGGTGGCCATCGCCCCGATTTCGGTCGCGAAGCTGCCGTCGCGATCCATGCCCTGGCGCAGCGCCGCGACTTTATCGGTCAGCTTGGCCACGAATTCGTCGTAGACCTTGTCCTGCACATAAATTCGCTCGACCGAAACGCAGATCTGGCCGGAGTTCCACAGACCGCCCCAGACCGCGCCGCTCGTCGCGCGGTCGATATCGGCATCATCGAGCACGATCATGGCGTCCTTGCCGCCGAGCTCTAAGCCGCACGGGATGAGCCGCTCCCCCGCCCGAGCGGCGATCTTTCGGCCGGTGGCGGTGGACCCGGTGAACTGAATCATGTCCACCTCGTCAACCACCGCGGCTCCGGCGGCGGCGCCGCCGGTGACACACGCCATCACCGGCGGTCCTTTGACTTCCTCAAGCCAGCCGCGGGTCACCTCGGCCCAGGTCAGCGGCGTCACCTCGGACGGCTTGAAGATCACCGCCGCACCGGCCATCAGCGCCGGGATTCCATCGATGGTCGAAGTCGCCAGCGGACCGTTCCACGGGGTGATGATGCCCACGAGCTGGTGCGGCCGGTGGAAGACGCGCAGGTTCTTGGTCAGCGCGACCGCCCCCGAACGCTGCACGGTGCGATCGGCCAGGAATTCCGCGGCATGCTTGGTGAAGTAGTTCACCGTGTCGACGAGCACGGCGGTCTCGATCCTCGCATCGCCCCACGACTTCCCGGTCTCCTCCTGCATGAGGCCGATCAGCCGCTTCTCGTTGTCAAGCACCCAGTCCAGCAGCCGCAGGACGTGCTTGGCCCTGCCGTGCGGGCCCAGGTCTTCCCACGCAGGCTGCGCGGCACGCAGCTGCTGAGCGACTTTGGGCACCTGCCCCGGCGTCATGTCGGGCACAGTGCCGACCACCCGTCCGTCCGCGGGGCAGCGGACGGTGATTAACCCCGACCGGTGAAATGAGTCGCTAACGCCCAACTCGGTCTGCGTCGTCATCGACGGTCCTTTCGGCGGATTGCGGTGTCGCTAGCCTAACAGTGTTTGGTACCCAGCGGAGCGGCCTGCCTGGCCGACCCTCTAGCCTGACCGAATGAGCCTGCCGCGACCCGACGCCCGCGATCTTGCGTTGGTGAAGTCCGATCAGATTCTGTACGCGGAGGATCTGGCCGTCGGAGACTGGATGAACTTGGGCCCCGTTGAAGTGACTAGAGACGAAATCGTCGACTTCGCAAGGCGTTTCGACCCACTACCCATCCATGTCGATGGAACCGACTCACCGTTCGGCGACGTAATCGCCAGCGGCATGCACACACTATCGCTGTTCGCGAGCATCTCGTCGCCCAAGTTCATGGCGCGGCTCGCGCTGGTGGCGGGTAAGGGGTTCGACCGGATGCGGCTGCCACATCCCGTTCGTCCCGGCTCGGTGCTCACCGGATCGCTGCAGGTCGTCGAGGTCAGGATGGGCTCGCGCAAGGCCGATGTGCACTGCCTCTACGAGATGGCGGATCAAAATGGCGTCCTGGTGATGACGATGGTGGGCATCCAGGTGGTTCGCCGCCGCCACCCCGCCGCCGACTGACCCGATACCCACAAACCTGGACCGCCACGGCCTCCAGGTCTAACCTATCGCCATGAGGTTTTGTGGACGTCGTCAATCAAGGCGGGGACGGTGACGTCGTCACTTCCCAGTCAGGAAGCACACGTTCCGCACTGGACTGACATCGACTGGACTCCGTCGATCGCGAATCGTTTGATCAACGACCTGCAGGTGCGCTACCTCGACCACGGCTCGGGACCGGCCGTTGTTTTGTTGCACGGGATGTCTGCCAGCTGGCAATGGTGGCTGGAGAACATTCCGACGCTGGCTCAGCATCACCGAATCATCGCCGTCGATTTGCCTGGCTTCGGCCAATCCGAGCCGTTGGCGGCGCCGGCCGAGATGGCCGCTCTTGCGCGCACGGTACTCGATCTGTTAACTCAGCTCGGCATCGAATCTGCGGCGGTCTCAGGGCATTCCATGGGCGGACTGGTCGCAATCGAGATGTTTGTCGCCGACCCGCGGCGCGTGCGAAACCTGATTCTGGTCGACGCCGGCGGTGTGCCCATGTCGGAGCGACGCCTGGCGGTGATTCTCATCGGGCTGCGGATCTGTACCGGTATCTTGCGACAACGCTTCGTTCGCCGCGCTCTGGCGACCAGGCCATGGGTTCGGCGGCTGGCGCTTCGCGCGGCCTTCCGCGATCCCCGTGCCATGTCGCCGGAGCTGGCGGCGCAGACCATGCCATTGTTCGGCGGCCCGGGCTCGGTGGACGCCGTCGCCGCCGCCGGTCGCGCCGTGAACGCCACAGTGCCCGAGTCGATCACCTGCCCGGTCTTGCTGGTGTGGGGCGAGCACGACGCTATCGTGCCTCCTCGGTGCGCCCACCGAATGCACGACAGGCTGCCCGATTCCGAACTCGCGGTTTTCGCCAACGCGGGGCATAGCCCGATGGTCGAATTTCCGGACCAGTTCAACGATTTGACGTTGTGGTTCCTCGCCGCACGCAACGGCGGCCGAGGAAGCGATGTGAACGGCGGCAAATTCGCACTGATCGATGACTCGGCGGCAGGCTATGACCGTTAGCCACGCACACACCTACTGCCGCATTTGCGAGGCCCTGTGTGGATACATCGCCACGGTAGAGGACGGCGTATTAACCCAGATGCGGCCCAATAAGGATCATCCGATGTCGCGCGGATTCGGCTGCCCGAAGGGTGTCGCGATGACCGAACTGGTCAACGACCCGGACCGGGTGCTGTACCCGATGCGACGCCGGGCCGGTGTGCCCCGCGGACAGGGCGGCCTCGAACAATTCGAGCGAGTCAACTGGGAGCAGGCCTTCGACGAGATCGCGTCGAAGCTCCGGGCCGTTATCGACACTCATGGCGGCGGAGCCGTAGGCGCCTATCTGGGCAACCCCCTCTATTTTTCCTATTCGCCCCCGATGTGGGTCAAGGGATTTCTCGATGCTCTGCACTCGCCGCATTTTTACACGCCCGGGTCGCAGGACACGGCGAGTCGCTCGGCGGCCAGCGCGTTCCTCTACGGTTCGGCCCTGACCTTCCCGATTCCGGACCTCGAGCGCACCGATTTCCTGATGCTGGGCGCCAATCCCTTTGTCTCGCATGGCAGTCTACTGACCGCACCACACATCAAGGAGACGCTGCGCGCGATCCCCAAGCGCGGTGGCCGGGTTGTCGTGGTCGACCCGCGACGCACCGAGACGGCGAAGGTTTTCGAGCATCTGCAGGTGCGCCCCGACTCGGATGCGTGGCTGCTCGGCGCAATGCTGCGGGTGATCTTCGACGAGGGACTCGAGGACCAGGTCGCCATCGCCAGGACCTCGCGCGGTATCGAGATGCTGCGCCAGATGGTCGCCAGGGAGACCTTTACCTGCGAGGAGGCCGCGCGGCGCACCGGCCTTGGCGCCGAGCAGATCCGCCAGCTCGCGCGCGAACTCGCGACCGCCCGCACGGCAGCGGTGTACGGGCGCATCGGCACCTGCCGCGGCCGGCACGGCACCCTGACCGTCTTCCTGCTCGATGCACTCAACATCGTCACCGGCAATTTCGACCGACCCGGCGGCTCCCCGCTCGGCAAATCGTTGACCCCACCGGCATTCAACAAGGCCGCCGATACATTCGGCAAGCATTTCGGCCGCATCGGCGGCTTCCCCGACGCATTCGGCATGCTGCCGTCGGTGATGATGGGCAAGGAAATGCTCACCGCAGGCGACGGGCAGATGCGAGTATTCTTCACCGTCGGCGGAAACCCGGTCCTGGCCAACCCCAATCCCGACGAACTGACCCGCGGCATCAAAGGCCTCGACCTCGTGGTCTCGATCGACCTGTACGTCTCCGAGACGGGTCTGCTGGCCGACTACATCTTGCCCGGCACCACGTTTCTCGAAAAGCACGACGTGCCATTGCAATTCGTGCCGTATCACATTGTTCCGTTCGCGGAGTCGACCGAGCCGGTGATCGCGCCGCGCGGCGAGTCCAAGGACGAGTGGCAGATCATCGATGAAATCGCTCGCCGCATCGGCGTAGCCCCGTACAGCGTGCCGGCGCTGCGAGCGGCCGCCAAACTCGGGATCAGGCCGAAACCGCGAACCCTTGTCGATATGGCCATCCGGCTGGGACCCTACGGCGACTTCTTCGGCCTGCGCCGCGACGGCTTGAGCCTGAAGAAACTCGCGGCCGCGCAGAACGGGATACAGCTAGGCGAGCACCAACCCACCGGCGAACAACGCAAACGGATTCGGCACAAGGACGGGCTCGTACATCTGGATGCCCTTGCGGTGCTTGCCGAATCGCGGCGACTCGGTGAGCGACACCAGGCCAACCCGGACCTGCCGCTGTCGTTGATCACGTTGCGCGAACTGCACTCCCACAACTAGTGGATGCACAACCTGCCCTCGCTGATGACCGCGCGCCGCAAGCACACCGCCCGGGTGCACCCGAAGGACGCCGCATCCGCCGGGGTGATGGCCGGTGATCGGGTACGCATTGTTTCGGCGTCCGGTGAGATTGAGACCGAGGTGATGGTGACCGACGAAATCATCGAGGGCACCATCGCCGTGCCGCACGGCTGGGGCCACCGCGCGGCCGGATGGCGACTGGCCAACGAGGCCGGCGGACCGAACATCAATGTTCTCGCGTCCACCGAGATCTGCGACGTCGAAAAGATCGCCGGGATGACACTGCTCGACGGAATCCCGGTGCGACTCGAGCCGGTAGCGGTCGAATCACCCGAGCCAATGCAAGAAGTTGCTGCCCAGCTCTGAATCGGTTCGCTGCGCGATGCTCAGCCAAGCAAGCCGACAATAAGCCCAGACGATCCAGCACTGCGCGACTTGAGTCGTCCTGCGATGTCAAACGTCCGGGTCACGGCCGTCGGACCGGACCCGATGGACACGGTGGGGAGTGCGGAAACCGCGCACCCGCGGGTGAACGGTGAATCATAACGACGACCGCATTGATCCTCGCAGCGCAAGGCCGCATGGGGAACGAGTGCGGCGGGCGACGGAGTCGAGTTACCGCGCAGGTTCAAGAAGATGGTGCTAGAAACTAGCACTAATGGCTATCGATCGCATTCGTCAACCGCCGAATGCTTCCCTCCGGGGAACCCGGAGACGCAGCGTGAACGAGCGTTCCAACGTGATTAGAACGCGCCGAGCTTTGGCCATTGGACGAAGGCCGCACCCGATGAGAGAGTCGAGTCGAACGAGGTTACGGGCCGCAGGTCGAGATTGGCGGCTTCATCGCACCACCAACGCGGAGTGTTATGGACAATCGGTATTTTCCTGTAGTCGTCGTGGTCGTCATGCTCGCGCTTGGGCTGACGCTCGCCCTCGCCGACTTCCGGCGAGCCGCCTCTATGCGGCGCCCGTTGGCGATCGCTCTGATCTGTCAGGCCCTGCTGCTGCCTGTTCTGTGCCTGTTAATCGCCGAAGCCTTTGACCTTCAACCGAATCTGGCTGTCGGGCTAATGCTGATGGCCGCCACCCCGGGCGGGACGACCGCGAACATACTCAGTCACCTGTTCAACGGGGACCTGGCGTTGAATCTCACGCTGACCGCGATCAACGCGGTGCTGTCGATCGTCGCAGTGCCGGCGATCCTGGCATTTTCGATGACCTGGTTCCTCGGGGACGGACGATTTCTCCCGCTGCAATGGGACAAGTTCCTCGGAGTGATCGGGCTTGTGCTCGTACCTACGGCGATCGGCGTTGCGATCCGCCACCGGTTTCCTCAGCTCGCCCGCCGGCTCCAGACTCCAGTCCGAGTAGCCGCGGCGGTGCTGTTGGTGGTCATCATCGCGGCGACGCTCGTCCGGTCCTGGGGAACGCTTTCGCACTACTTCGGCGTGCTGAGCGGTGCCGTCGCGGCCTTCTGCGTCACCAGCTTGACAGTTGGCTATCTGGCACCGCGCTTGATGCGCCTCGCTCCACGGCAGGCCATCGCCATGAGCCTCGAGATCGGCATGCATAACGGCGTATTGGCAATGGGCATAGCGCTGAGTCCACAGCTGCTCAACAACGCCGAAATGGCCATCCCTGCGGCGGTTTACGGGATTATCGCGCTGTTCATCGCACTGTCGTTCATCTTCACCGTCCGCAGGCTGGACCCTGCGTATCGCGATCGCAGCTCGTCCGGCGAACCTGATGCCTTATCCAGTGCATAGGTCGCCCGTCACGCCGCCTGAGGCATCGGGTCAGCCAACCGCGCCGAAGAAGTCAAGCAGCGCACTGGTGGTCTCCGCGGGGCGTTCCTGCTGTGTCCAGTGCCCGCAGCCGTTCAACACGACGTTGCGATGCAATTCGGGAACCGTCTTGGGATAGAGGTCGATCGCTTCACGGCCCCAGATCGTCGCCACATCGCGGTCCCCGCAGATGAATAGCGCCGGCACCGACACCGGTTTGCCCGCGAAGGGGGCCAATAGCTCCCAGTCCAGGTCGAGGCACGCGTAGTAGTTGGTGCCCCAGATCCCGGTGCGCTCGAATTCATTTGCGTAAAAGTCGAGGTCGTCCTCGCCGACCCACTCGGGCAGTGACTCGGGCGCAATCATCAGATCGCCCATCGCGACACCGGGTGCCATGCACACACCCGCCTCGCGAAGAAACGGCACGATCGCCTCATGGGGCAGTGACAAAAAGTCCACTCCGGCGGCCTCTGGCGGCAGCGGAACCGATCCCGAGAAGCTGTACAGGGCACCGCGCAACCATGCCCGCGGATCGCGCTCGATATCGGGCCGCCCGCCAGTGGGATCCGACAGGTAGGCGTGGTAGAAGCGCTTGCCCGGACCGGCTATCTCGGCGCCGACGACGCTGGGCCGGCGCTCACCGAGCGGATCGCCGGGCAGCCCCATCAGCCCACGGGCACCGAAAGCGACGCTCATCGCCGCGACGGCGCGGAAGACATCGGGCCGCGTCCACGCTGCCGTCCACGCGATCGGCGATCCCCAATCGTGGCCCACCACGATGGCCTGCTGCTCCCCCAGCGCGTGGACAAGATCGACCAGGTCAGCGACCAGCTCGGTGATCCGATAATCATGTACGGCAAGCGGTTTCGAGATTCGGCCATAACCACGCATGTCCGGAGCGGCCACCCGGTAGCCGGCCTCGGCGAGCGGAGTCAGTTGGTGGCGCCAGGAATACCAGGATTCGGGGAAGCCGTGGACCAGGACTACTAGCGGGCCCTGCCCCTGTGTGACGACGTGGATGCGCTGGCCGTTTGCCCACACGACCTGCGATTCGCGGCCACTCGTACCGGTGTTCGTGACGTAAGGTTCTTTTTCATCTTGCATCCTAGATCCTTTCGCCAACAACGTATTTGCGCCTCACGAGTGCGCGCCGTGGGCTCCTGGGGAGGGCGGCGATTACTTCGCGCATCCGTGGAATCCTCAACGATGCTACAACCCAAGCGACGTTAACGACCGCTAACGCAAAGATCCGCAGCGCGAGCCTCGCCAGGACCGAGGCCGCTCACAAGTTGGTCACGCGCGGTGTGGTCCATCGCGTGATCGCCACCGCGCCGCCTTAACCTGGACTGATAGACAACTAAAGCCTATAGTTTTGCACGACGACGCCCAGGTCATCCCGCACCGAGCCCACGCACAGTGAGAGGCATGACCAGTCAGCCCCTTTGGCGTCAAGCTGTCGAGCGGAGGCGATAACTAATGAAGGTGCATCTTGAACGCGGCAAGTGCTCTGGACACGCGCAGTGCTTCTCGGTCGAGCCGGACTTGTTCCCGATCGACGACGACGGTTACTCGATCCTGCAGGAGCACACCGTCGCCCCCGGCGACGAGCAAGCCACCCGCCACGGTGTGAACGTCTGCCCCGAGCTTGCGCTGATCATCGAAGAGGACTAGCAAGCGCCGACGAGGCCCGCGGGACGCTTACGCTTAGCGAGAAGCGATGAGATCCCGGCGGATGATCTCTCTCATGATTTCATTCGTGCCGCCATAGATTCGCTGAATGCGCGCGTCGATGAGCGCCTTGGCGAACCGGTATTCCGGTACGTAGCCGTAGTCGCCGTGTAGTCGGAGGCCCGCGTCGATCACGCGGCCCTGCAATTCGGTCGCCCAGTACTTGGCCTTGGCCGCGTCAACGGCCGTCAGCTTGCCGCGATTGTATGCGCGCACGCAGCGATCCAGGTACGCCCGGGACACCTCGATGGCCGTCTTCACCTCGGCCAGAACGAATCCCGGCGACTGGAGATCACCGACTCGTTCACCAGACCCAGACTGCTGGCTGACGTAGGCCATCGTCCACTCGAACACCGCCTCAGCGGAAGCCTGGGCGGCAATCGCGATCCCGAGACGTTCCAGCGGCAGGCTCTGCATCAGGTAGGCAAATCCCGCCCCCTCGTCGCCGAGCAGGTTGTCTTGTCCGAGAGCGACATCGTCGAACATCAGCTCCGCGGTGTCCTGCGCATGGAGCCCAACCTTGTCCAGCTTGCGGCCGCGGCAGAAGCCAGGCGTGCCGTCCTCGACCACGAACAAGCTGAAACCCCGCGAGCCCGCGCTCGGGTCGGTCTTGGCGAAGACGATCACCAGGTCGCACAGGACGCCGCTGGTAATGAAAGTCTTTGAACCGGTCAGGACCCAACCGCGTGCGTCTTTTCTGGCGGCGGTCTGAATGGCGCGCAGGTCACTGCCCGCGTCGGGCTCGGACATCGCGATGGCGCCGATGGTCTCACCGGTCACAAATCCGGGTAGCCACCGCTCACGCTGTGCTTCATCGGCGTGACGCAGCAGATAGTTCAAAACGATGTCGTCGTTGGTGGAGAAGCCCGACTGCAGAGCCGAGGCGCCGACCCGGGCGATCTCCTGCTGGATCACTACCCGATAGCGGTAGTCTTGCTCCTCCGTCCCGCCGAATTCTTTGGGCGCGGACTGGCCGAGGAGGCCCTGTTTACCCGCCGCCAGCCAGGTTTCGCGGTCGATCAGTCGATCGGCGTCCCATTGGCACAGATTCGGAACCACATGGGTATCCACGAATCCGCGTACCGACGCGCGAAACCGTTCGTGGTCCTCATCGAACAGGTCGCTGTCCATCACAACCTCCGCACCGCAACCGATAACCTTGCTGTCATAGATTACGGTCCGGAGGCCGTAGGCAGGTGGCAGGACCAGGAGTTGTGGGTCTCGGTCCCGCCTCCTGGGCTCCGCTCCGGTGAGATTAGCATCTCCAGCCGAACTTAAGCCTATGTTCAGGCCACGTTTTGGAACAAACTGCAGATCCCCGCGATGGACGACCGGACCGCCCGACGGCAAATCAGCTGACATTTCTTGATTGACGTCTTATACCTAGTGTCGTAAGTTTAATGCCAGTGGAGTGGCGCGGAGCTCGAACACGCGCCGCGCGGGTGCAAGACCTCGCTCGTCAACCACATCAAGGCATCGGTTGTGAGACTTTTCGGACCGCGGGCACAGCGAAGGAGAACGATGAAACTCGAAGGCAAGGTTGCCTTGATCACCGGAGCGGGCTCTGGCCTCGGCCGGCAGGCGGCGCAACTGTTCAGCGCAGAGGGCGCCAGGGTCGCAATCGTCGACATCGACGCGGATCGGGCCGAGCAGACATCAAAGCTCGTCGAGCAGCGGGGCGGTGACGCCATCGCAATCACCGCCGACGTCGCTCAGAAAGAACAGATCACTGCCGCCGTCAACGCGACCGTCGACCACTTCGGCAAGCTCGACATCGCGTGGGCCAACGCGGGGATCGTGTCTCGCGGTGGCGCGGCGGCCCTCGGTACCGAGCAGGCCATCGAGTTCGAGGACATGACCGAGTCCGATTGGCAGCACGTGTTGGGCGTCAACCTCAGTGGCGTTGTCTACACCGCGCAGGCCGCGGTTCCCCACCTGAAGGCCAATGGCGGTGGCACCATTCTGGCCACGTCCTCGGCGGCGTCGTTGGTCGCCTACCCAAAGATCGCCTTGTACTGCGCAACTAAGGCCGGCGTCAACGGCCTGGTTCGCGCCCTGAGCTTGGATCTGGGCCGTTATGGCATCCGAGTCAATGCCATCGCGCCGACCCACGGCATGTCACCCAACTTCTTGATGCCCCCGGGTGCGCCGGTGGTTGGCCAATCCTACGAAGAGGTGGCCGGCCCATGGAACCCGACAGTCTCACCAATACCCCTCAAGGTGCCCCGCCCTCCCTCGCTGCTCGATAACGCGAAAGTGGCGCTGTTCTTGGTTTCTGACGACTCCGCCTACATCTCCGGGGCCACCCTCGGCGCCACCGACGGGGGCACCCTGGCCCGCGTCGGAATGTGGTTCCCAGAAGACCTCAACCCCGAACCTGTTCCCAACGCGAATTGACCTGGACCCGAAGCGACTTCGCGAATGATTGGAGCGTAAAGAGATGACCACAGCAATGGATCGAGTGCCGCCGAACCTCGTCACGGACTTCGACGTCTACGAGCCGGGCCTGGCTACCCCGGTGGACGTGTTTCAGCAGCGAGTGGCCGATCTGGCCGCCAAAGGTCCCGTCGTGTACTCGCCGGCTTACGGTGGGCACTGGCTGGTCACCCGGTACAAGGAAATCCATCAGGTCCTGACCGACCCTGAGACATTTTCTAGCTACCCGAACAATCTGGTCACACCAATGGATTTCGGCAAGTTCATCCCACTCGAACTCGACCCGCCGGAGCACACCGCCTACCGCCACGTGTTGCAGCCGCTGTTCAGTCCGCAACGCATGAAGAAGCTTTCGGACCATGTCCGGGAAGTGGTCAACGAGCTGATCGACGGGTTTGCACCGAAGGGTAAGGCCGAGTTAATCTCTGAGTTCGCCCACGAACTACCCGCCAGGGTCTTTTTGGCTTTGATGGACTGGCCGTTGGAAGACGCCCCGCTGTTCACCGAGGCCACCGACATCGTGCTGTTCGGCAAGCCGGGCGGTACCCAGGAGGAGTCCGACCAGGCGCGGATCACCGCCGGTTTGACCGTCGCCGCTTATTTCCAGAAAGTGATCGAGGATCGGCGGAACAACCCGCGAGGAGATGCGACATCCACCTTGATCACTACCGAGGTGGAACTGCCCGACGGCACCCGGGTGCTCCAAGACCAGGAACTCATCTTGATGTTCTACCTGTTGTTGATGGGTGGCCTTCATACTGTGCAGGGATCGCTGGCATGGGCGATCGTCCATCTGGTCAACAACCCCGCCCAACGGGATCTCATCATCACCGACCCGGCCGTGATCCCCAAGGCCGTGGAGGAGATTCTGCGCATCGAGGCGGCCGTCGCCGCTGGGCGCAGCGCGACCCGGGACGTCGAACTCGGCGGGGTCAGCATTGCCGAGGGTGACCAGTTGCTGTTGATGCTGTGTTCGGCGAACCGCGATCCGGATGCGTTTGCCCAACCCGGCGACTTCGATATCACCCGCTCCCCCAACCGGCACTTGTCGTTCGGCGCGGGGGTGCACCGTTGCCTGGGCTCACATCTCGGCCGCATCGAGTTGACGATTGCTCTCGAGGAACTGCACCGTCGCATTCCTGACTACCAACTGGTGGAATCCGATCCCCCGGTCTTCCACTCGACGCAGGTGCGTGGCTGCCTTCGAATGCCAATCATCTTTACGCCAGAGAAGTGAGCCAGATGACCACATCGCTTCCCCGCCAAGACCGTATCCGTCGGGCGCTTGAGCTGTTGCGAAACGAAACGACTGACAAGTTCGACGACGTCGTCGGTTTTTCCGCGCGCGAGTTCACCGATCCGGAACTCGCGCAACAGGAGCGCGATCTCATTTTCGGCCGCGTCCCGTCGATCGTTTGCCACGGCTCCGAGATCGCGCGCCCGCTGGACTTCATGACCGTACAAATGCCACGTAACAACATCATCGTGGTGCGCCAAAAAGACAAGAGTGTCAAGACATTCGTGAATTTGTGCCGGCATCGCGGCGCCCTGCTGGAGGACAGCGAGAAGGGCCGCTGCCGGTTCTTCTCGTGCCCGTATCATCGGTGGTCCTACGATCCCGACGGATCGCTAAGGATGGTCACTCGTGATGCCACCTTCGGCGAGATCGATCGCAAAAAGCAGGGTCTTGTGGAAGTGCCGTGCGAGGAGCGGCACGGCTTCATCTGGGTGGTCGACAACGCTCACGCCTCGATCGATGTCGCGGCCTGGCTTGGCCCGGACATGGATGCGATCCTGGCCGACTACCACATGGACAAGCTGCAGTGCGTCCGGTCGGCGGGGTTCGACGAACCGACCAACTGGAAGATCATGCAGGATGCGTTCCTCGACGGTTACCACATTCAGTACGCTCACCCGAACACCGCGGGCAAGATCATCCATACCAACGTCATGGCATTCGAGGATTTCGGTCGGCATTGCCGTTTTATCGCACCGCGCAAGTCGATCGACCGCTGGCTCGAAGAAGACCCGGGCGACCGCCAGCTGGACCGCTATGTCACCGAGACACACTTTCTGCTGCCTAACAGCACGTTGCTGCGCCAGCCGGATCACTTCCAGCTGCTGACCTTCCGGCCCCATCCGAGCGATCCGACGAAGTCCCGGATGGAGCAACGGCTGATGGTCCCGACGCAGGAAGACTCGGGCATGGACGAGGCGCACTGGAATCGTGTGTGGGAAAAGAACTGGGAGATTCTGTTGGCCGTCTTGCACAACGAGGATTTCCCGCTGCTACGTAACTCACAGCGCGGTATGGCCAGTGCCGATGCCGGCGATATGCTGTTGGGCCGCAACGAGACCGCCAACCAGGTGTTCCACCGGGAGACCAAAAAACTGCTCGCCGAAGGCCACACCACATAGTGACCCTTCGATGATCAAATACGAGTGGCGAACTAGTCTCAGTCCCGACGAATCGGCTGAACTATCCGACCTGCTCGGGCGTGCCACCGGCTACGACGCCGCGCCCGAATACAATCGGATCGACTTCGCCGACGTCGATCGTGCGATGTCCCAATCCGATTCGTCGCAGCTCCACCTGCTGATTTGGATGCTGCCGCACGCCACCGCCATTGGAGAGCCCGACCAACCCGAACGCATCGCCGGGTTGCTCCGCCTGAGATGCTTACCCGACGGGTCGGCACACGCCAGCGCCGTGGTCGACCCCCAGCTGCGTTCGATCGGGATCATGACGCTACTGCTGGAACGGCTCGGCTTGGATACCGCGCGTCCCGGCGGCTGGCTGGACACCGGGGCCCACACGGTGGCCGCGTGGGCACAAGGCAACCATCCCGCGGCCGGCCGGCTTTCCAACCGATTCTTGATCCCGCGCACCCGACGGATCTGGAAACTCATCTGTTCGGCCGACGCCGTCGAGGACACCACCGCCGCACCGGTTTTAGAGCCTGTCGATAATAAGGCGCTCGCCGACCTGGGCTGGGTGCCGGCTCCTCTCGGCAGCGACCACACTTATGCGCTGCGTGAGGCGGGCCGCATTGTCGGGGTGACGGCACTGGATCTACGCGCCGTGCCATCCGAGGGATTCGGTCGCTGCGGCAGCATCGTGGCTGCCATCGCCTCGCCGGCTGCCGATGCGCCGCAGCGCCGCCGGCTACTTGACGGTGCGGCAGCCGTCGTCCACGAGGCCGGGATGACCGGCGTGATCATCCATGTCGACTCTGACGACACCGGCATGGTCAATGCCTGTCGACTCGCCGGTTTCCAACACGACCGCACCGACGTGCGCTATCAAATTGGCAGCCAGTCATGACCGACACAATCCCGGCCGACCTGGCCAGCACCGCCGAAGCCCACGGCAAAGCCGTTGCCGCGGGCGATAATAAGGCGGTACTGGCCGATTTTCTGCCCGACCGCGTAGGGCAACTGATTGCCTCGGCCGACGTCCCCGCCCGGCTCAAGGGTGCCCAGGTGCGCACCATCTGCGAAGCAGAGCCGGGAAGCTACGACGTCATCATCCGCTACACCAAGCTCGACGACCAATGGTTTGAACTGCGCAGCCGCTGGGTGCAATTCGCCGACGGTAGCTGGCGGGTAGCCAGCGTGCGCAACATTCCTGACACACCGCCGTGGATGGGCCTCACCGGCCCGTCCGACGACGGCCTCGACACGGCGCACTGGGAGGGGCTACGCGCCGGAAGGCTTCTGCTGCAACGGTGTTGCCAGTGTGCGACCTGGGTCTGGTCGCCGCGCCCCATCTGCCCGGCGTGTCATAGTTTCGACCTGGAGTTCGAGGCGGTCGACCCGGCAGGCACCATCTACTCGTGGACGCGAACCTGGCAACCGTTCGGCCCGGAGGCCACCGGCCACCTGCCGTATGTCGTGGTCCTGGTGGAACTTCCCGCGGCCGGCACCCGCCGGGTCCTGGGCGTGCTCGCCGACGCCGACGGGCTTACCCCGCGCATCGGTGCGGCAGTGCGTGGGGTCATCGACCGGCCTTCCGACGACAGGTACTGGCCCCTGGTGCGCTGGCATCTGGATCATGGTGCGGACGGGGAGGCGCGATGAGCGGGTTTCGCGGCTCGACTGCGGTGGTGGGAGTCGGAGCGACCGACTATTACAAACGCGGGACCAGCCCGCTGTCGTCAGCGCAACTGGTGCTGCAGGCGATTCTGCGGGCTTGCGACGATGCGGGCGCCGACCCGCGCGCCGTCGACGGGTTTGTCTCCTACGCAGGAGATTCCAGCGAGGGTCTGGCCGTCGGCGCGGCACTCGGTGTCCATGAGGTGCGCTGGTCGACCCAGGTCTGGGGTGGTGGCGGCGGCGCGGTAGCGGCGGCGGTCAACTGCGCTGCGGCCGCGGTACACAGCGGGCAGGCCAACTGCGTAGCGGTCTACCGCGGCCTATCGGAGGCCACCGACGGGCGCGGGGCATACAACAAGGGACACATGGGTCACCTTTATGCCGCTCATGGCATGCTGGCCCCCGCCCAGGTGTGCGCGATGCGTACCCAGCGGATGCTCGAAATCGACGGTGTGCCGGCTTCGACCCTGGAGGCGGTCGCATTGGCCGGTTACCACCACGCACAAAACAATCCGTGTGCGGTCGCCTACGGTCAGCCGCTCGATCACGACCGTTACCAGGGCGCCCGGCTCATTTCCGAACCGCTACGACTTTTTGACTGCTCCCGTGAAAATGACGGCGCCACAGCAATTTTAGTCGTCAACGCCGAACGCGTGGGCGACTACCGCGGGACGCCGGCCTACATCCTGTCCGGCGTGCAAGGCGCCGCCGCCGGCTGGACCGAATCAGTCGAAAACGAAAACACATACACCAGTGCCGGATTTCATCCGGCTTTGGTGAAGCGACTTTGGGACGGCGCGCACGTCACCGCGGCCGATGTCGATGTGGCGCAGGTGTATGAGAACTTCACCGGACCCGCGGTAGCGTCGATGATCGATCACGGGCTGTGTCCGCCGGGTCCGGCGGCCGGCGAGGTCCTCACCGTCGATAACCTGACGGTCCAGCGCGGCCGCCTGCCTATCAACACCGCCGGCGGAAACATCGCCGAAGGTTTCGTCCACGGTATCGGCCTGGTCGCCGAGGCGGTGCGGCAGATCCGTGGTGGTTCATCTAATCCTGTTGCCGACGCTGATGTTTCGCTGCTGATCGGCGGTCCGATGGCCCCACTCGTCAGCTCGACGGTGTTCGGGTCGGCTGCGACGATCTGACCCATCGGGGAATCGAGGAGAAAAATGACCGCGACCGTCGGCTCCGCACTGCACTGGTGGGCAAGAACCAAGGGCGACCAGCCCGCGATCCTCCTCGGCGAAGACCAACTCAGCTACCGGCAACTGCACGACTGGTCCGGGCGGTTGGCCCGGCGGCTGGCCGACGACGGCGTCAAGCCCGGCGACCGCGTCGGACTGCTGGCACCCAACGCGCTGCAATGGCCGGTGGCGGCATTGGCAATCATGAAGGCCGGAGCGGTGCTGGTGCCGTTCAACGCCCGCCTCAGGCCTGCCGAGGTCCGCAAAATCGCCGACGACGCCGGGCTCAGTATGCTGATCGCCGCGCCCTCCCAAACCGCCGTTGCACACGAGGCACGTCAGGCAGGCCGCGAATTCGCAGTGCTCCCGTTCGACATCATCGACGCGGAACGCAGCGGGGCTCCCGATGATTTCCGCGTCGACCCGGCCGGCGAGGAGCCGATCGCGGTGATTTTCACCAGCGGATCCACGGGCCTGTCCAAGGGTGTGATCCTGACCAGCAACACCTTGCTGGCCATCGTGCTAGAAAACACACTGACCGAAGAGGGCTTCCGACCGGGCACGGTGACATTGCTGGTGTTGCCGCTGGCGTTCACCCCGGGCCTGGTGTACGGACTGCTGATCACGACGGTGCTGGGCGGAACCCTGGTCGTCGAACCAGAACTCAATCCGTCACGCGCGGTGAATCTGATCGAACAACACTCGGTGCGCGCGATTTTCGGCGTCCCGCTGATCTTCGAGTCCCTTTCTCGTGCAGAAGAATTCGACGGCGCCGACCTGAGCTCGCTGCAAACGGCGATTGTCGGTGGCGCAGCCGTGCCGACAGACCTACTGAAACGGTGGGCCGACAAAGGGGTTTTGCTGCGCCAGATCTACGGAATGACCGAGGCCGGCGGCGTGGCGACAGCGACCCAAAAAGCCGACGCACTCGGCCATCCCGACTCGTGCGGCATGGGCTCGATCTTCACCGAAGTGGCGGTGATGGCCGACGACGGCTCGCCGGCCGCACCGGGTCAACACGGCGAGATCGTGGTGCGCGGCCCCGGAGTCACACCGGGATATTGGGACGATCCGCAATCCACGTCTACGGCGATTCGTGACGGCTGGCTGCACAGCGGTGATCTGGGAACAAGCGACGCACAAGGGCGCATCACTTTCGTCGACCGCATCAAAGACTTGATCATCTCCGGCGGAATTAACATCTCACCGGTGGAGCTGGAAGCGGCCATCGCAAGTCTTGACGGCGTCGCCGAGGTGGCCGTGATCGCCGCCTCCGACCCGCGCTTCGGCGAGACGCCCGCCGCGATCATCAGGGTGGCACCGGAAGCGAAGGGCCTCAACGAGACCGCGGTAGTCGCGCATTGCGAACAACTTCTGTCCGACTACAAGGTGCCGCGGTATGTGGTGCTGCGGTCGGAACCGCTGCCCCGACTGCCCAGCGGCAAGATCGCCAAACAGGCCGTCCGGGAGGAATACCATGACATCGACCAACGATTTACCCGCGCGAGATGACGCCGGACCCGGCGCAGGCGGGTTACCCTCGCCGGGATTGTCTCTCAGGCTCGCCAGCCACGGCAGGACCAAGCGGCGCACCAATACCAGCGTTCTGAGTGGCGACGCCACCGAGGCGCGCCAGCAGATCTTGGCCGCGGCAGAGAATGTCATTGCGCGCTATGGCGTCTCGAAAACCACGATGGATGACATCGGCAAGCAAGCCGGCGTCTCCCGTCCTACCGTGTACCGCTATTTCGGCGACCGCGATAATCTGTTGGGCGCGTTGATCGAACGGCGCGCGCGGATGCTGTTCGATCAAGCCCGTAACTATATCTTTGGGTTTGAGTCTTTCGACCAACAACTCGTCGAGGGGCTGTTGTATCTCATCGACCACGGTCGAAGGGACCCGATCGTACGGATCCTGGTTGGTCCCGAATACCTGGATGTGACGACGCCGATCGTCAACGGATCCGCACTCGTCGCCGAACTCACCGCCGAGATGTGGGAGCCGGTGCTGCGGCGGGCAATCCAGCACGGCCAAATCCGTTCAGACCTTGACGTGTTGGCCGTCGGCCAGTGGCTGGCATTGGTGCAGTTCATCCTGGTCGGGCGCCGCGATGTTACCGGCGCCGATGATGCGGGCACCCGCATCTTGTTGAAAACGTTTGTGCTACCCGCATTTTTGCCTGGAGCCGAGCCAGCGCAATAGACGCCCAGGTGTCGCGCCGCGTTCGCCGATCAGCGGCCGGTCACTCCGTAGAGAAGCATCTGCACCGCCTCCTCGATCTGTCGCTTCTTACCAGGACGGCGCCGATCCGACGGAAAAAGCCAGTCGTCGAGTAGCACGAGCGACAGCACTGACCCGACGGACACGGCGACGGTCACCGGGGCATCAAGTTCCCGGAAATGCCGCGCGGCACCGTGCTGCTGCAGCACGAGCTGCACGGTGCGCAGGTTGTCCGCGAGCTTGCCACTCACCCGCGCAGCTACCTCGGCGAGCACCGGCTCACCGCCTTTGACCCGGGCGGCCACGAGCGTACGAAATAACTCCTTGTGCTCGGCGGCCAGGCCGTAGAAGCCCTTAACGAACGAACGCGCGATCTCTGCCGGGTCGGTTTGCGCTGTCACACTCACGTTCCAGGTCTTGGCCCAGTGGTTCACGAAGTCGGTAAACGGAGCAAGGATCGTCGTCTCGAACAGCTCGGCTTTGCTTCCGAAGTTGCGGAAAAGAACCGACTCACCGACACCGGCCGCCTCCGCGATCTGACGGGTCGTGGTGCCGTGATAGCCCTGTTCGGAAAAGAGTCGATGCGCAGCTTGGAGGACGAGATCCCTAATCTCATCGACGCCGCGGCGTCCGTTTCGAGGACCGGCCACAGGATCCGCTAACGGTTAGATCCGGCTGTTAACGCCGAACTAATCATCCTGGGCCTCCCTGCTGAACGACATTTTCCCTGACTCTAACCCGAGTCGCGTGCAGCTTTGGAACGATCAGGCCGCGCACGCCGGCCCGCAGGCTGAGCACGCGGCAATTTAGCCTCTATCGTAAGTGCCACTCACGATATAAGATAGTGTCGCTCATCTTTGGATACGAGGGAGGGATGTTGCATGGCAAAGCAAGTTGAGCTCGACTCGGGGCTGGCCAAGGCCGCCGTTTGGTCGGGCATCGCGCTAATCGTGGCGATGATCCTGGCGCAAGGTTTCATGATGCATTTCATCCCGCCGCCGTCGCCCGCGCTGTCGGCAAAGGAGCTTGCCCAAAGGTTCATCGACCGACGCGACGAAATCCGTCTGGGTTGCTTGATCCAGTGCATCTTCTGGTCGTTCTGGGCGACGTGGTGCATGGCGATCACCATCTTCATCCGCAAAATGGAACGCGGCTGGCCGATCCTGACGTACTCGTCGATCGCGCTGCAGGGTGGGGGTTACGTCTTCTTCATCCTGATTCCGATGACGTGGGGGGTCATCGCGTTTAGGCCGGAGACGCTCGACCCGTCGGTAATGCAGATCATGAATGACTGGGTATGGTTCGACTTCCTGTTCACCTGGCCCCCGTTCGCGCTATGGATGGCCGTGATCGGCCTGGCAATCATCAAGGACCACAACGTTCCCACGCTGTATCCACGCTGGGTCGCCTACCTGAACTTCTGGTGCGCCATCTTGATCTTCCCCGCCGGCCTGATTGTGTTCTTCCACGACGGCCTGTTCGCCTACAACGGCGTCGGCGCCTTCTGGATACCCTTCGCAATCTTCTTCGGATGGATGATCGCCATGTCGGTGCTCACCCTGCAAGCCATCAACAGGCAAAAAGCACGACGGCCCGAGAGCCAGCGCGAGATGGTTGCGGCCTGAGCGGCGACCGTGATTTCGGGAGCGGGCCCGCCCGCTCCCGAAATCTGCTAAGCGACAAACGAACCCGAGTTTGACTAGGACGCACAGTCCCGTGCAACCCATCACACAACCGACATCGGCACCAGTAGCGGCCAAGCCAAAAAAGATCCCCGGCGAAGAAGGCGTCTGGATCTTCATTCTTGGCGACATCTGCGTTTTCGCCGTCTTCTTCACGTACTATTTGGTCCAGCGCAGCAAACACGTCGATCTGTTCGACCTGTCTCAGGCCAACCTGAACAAGGACTTTGGCGCAGTCAACACGGTTTTCCTGCTGATCAGTTCGCTATTCGTCGTGTTGGCCGTTCGAGCGATGAGAGTGTCCGAAAGGCAACTGGCGCAACGCATGATCATTGGCGCCTTTTTGTGTGGCGTGGCATTCATCATCGTCAAGATTTTCGAGTACTCCGAACGGATTGCAGCACACCAGATCCCGACTACCAATGGTTTCTACCTGCTGTATTTCGTGTTGACCGGCTTACACCTCTTCCACCTGATCATCGGATTGGCTGTCCTCACCGCGCTGTTCTTCTTGGCCCGCAAGCCGGACCTATCCAAACATCAGTGGGCGTTCTTCGAGGGCGGAGCATGCTTTTGGCACATGGTCGACCTGCTGTGGCTGGTCCTCTTCCCGCTGATTTTCTTGGTCAGGTGATCCGAATGACAGCCCTACTTCGTACGCCCGCAACGGCGGTGTGGGTGATATTAGTAACCGCCACCGGTGTGTCCTGGGCGCTGGGAACTCAGCACGGCATGCACGGTCACCAGCTGGCAAGCGTGATCATCTTGCTGATCGCATTCATCAAGGTCCGCCTCGTCGGCCTGTACTTCATGGAGTTGCGGGAGGCGCCAAATGTCTTGCGCGGGTTGTTCGAGGTGTATTGCCTCATCGTGTGCGCACTACTCGTTGGAGTATTTATTTTCGCCTAAACTCTGACACCAACGCGGTGCGCGACAATCGTTTTCAAGGAGTAGAGATGGAAACCAGAGTCCAGCGAGTTCTCATTTGGACGGGACCAGGCATGATCGCGCTGTGGCTCGGTGCGTTCCTGTTCATCGCGGGGTTCATCCCTCCCTCGGATCCAAGCGCCAGCGCGGACAAGATCGTGCGGCTGTATGCGGACCACAGCATCGCGATAAAGCTCGGGATGATCATTTCAATGGCGGGTTCGGCCCTGCTGGTTCCGTGGGCAGTGGCGATCTCGGGTCAACTCAAGCGCATCGACGGCGCGAAGGCACTCGCCGATGTGCAGATGGCCTCATGCGCATTGCTGTCCTTGGAGTTCATCACACCGATCGGCGTCTGGATGGCGGCCAGCTTTCGCTACGACGATCGAGCACCCGACGTGACCCGCGCGCTTCACGACGTCGGCTGGATCCTCTTCGTGACTGTCATCTGGTCGCTCTGGGTGCAGCTGATCGCGATTGCCGCTGCGATCTTGATCGACCGTCGTAGCGAACCCGTGCTGCCCCGATGGCTCGGATATCTCAACCTATGGGTGGCGATGCTCATCCTCCCGGCCGGGATGGTGTTGTTCTTCAAACACGGGCCGTTCGCGTGGAACGGGGTAGTCGGGCTGTATATCCCTCTGGTGGCATTCGTTATCTGGATGATGTCGATGACCATCACCATCCATCAGAAGCTCTCTCGCCAAATCCGTGAAGATATGCAACCGGCAGAAAAGCAATTGAGCCGCTGAGGCTCCGGCAGCGGCGCGGCCACCGTCGGCCATCGTCGTCAGTGACCGCAAGTACCGCCGTCGACCGCGATGGTGGAGCCGGTGATATAGCTGGACGCCGGGCTGGCCAAAAACACCACCACAGCGTCGATCTCGCGCTGGGTAGCGACCCTCCCGAGCGAACACCCGGATAGGAAGCGGCCCAAGTTTTCCTCCGACATATCGCCGATCATGTCGGTCTCGACGAATCCCGGGGCAATGGCATTGACGCGAATGCCTTTTCGGGCCGCCCACTGATTGGACAAGTCTCTCGTCAAGCCGATCAGCCCGGCTTTACTGGCCGCGTAGGCGGCTTGCGGCAAGTGGGATTTCACCAGACCGAGCATGCTGGAGACGTTGACGATGCTCGAGCCGTGACCCATCTCCCGAGCGCAGGCCTGCGCAACCCAGTAGGCACCGAACAGGTTCACCTGCACCACCGAGGCGAAATCCTCGGGTCGTTCGCGCGATGCGGGTATCACTCGCGAAACGCCGGCGTTGTTCACCAGGACGTCGACCCGACCGAATTGATCGACAGCTGCGTCGACCAGAGCCGCACAGTCTCCGGGACGTGTGACATCGGTGGGTACCGCAAGGCATTCCCGCCCTACTGCACGAACACTGCTGGCGGTGGCTTCCAAATGTCCCGGCCGACGACCCGCGATCACGACGTCAGCCCCGGCCTCGGCCAGCGCGCGAGCGAAACCGGCGCCCAGGCCACTCCCCGCACCGGTGACGATTGCGACGCAGCCCGTGATGCGAAACAGGTCAAGCACACCATCGACCGTCGACATCGCCAATCCCCACCTTCCACTGTTGCCACCGCGCTTTCGGCGCTTAGAAGACGCTATAGCCGCCGTCGACAACCACTTCATTGCCGGTGTGGTACGTCAGCCCGCTATGGGCAAGAAACGGCGCAATGTCGAGGTAATCTTCGTCGGTCGCCCAGCGGCGCAGCGGAATTCGCGCGGTCGCGGCCTTCATGAACTTCGGGTCGGCACGCAGGAATTCATTCATCGCGGTGGTGGTCCATCCCGGGACCAGGATGTTCACTCGGATGCCATAGCGGGCCAGCTCCACCGCGAGTGTGCGGCCCAGACCGACCAAGCCGCTCTTGGTGACGGCGTACGCCGCCAGGCGGGAAGCGCCGTAGCGCGACACCGTGGACGACACCACCACGATGGATCCACTCCCCCGCTCGATCATGTGCCGCGCGGCCGCGCGCGTGGTGAGGAAGCTGCCGTCCAGATTGGTTCGCAGGACGCGTTGCCAATCCGCCAAATCAGTTTCGACATATGGGGCGAACGCGGCGATGCCGGCGTTGGCGAACAGGCTGTCGACGCGGCCGAATCGTTGCAGGGTGGCGTCCATCGCGTGTTCGACGTCGGCTTCGGCGGCGACGTCACAGGCCACCGACCACGCCTCGATGCCCTCGACGCGCAACGCGGCCACCGTGGTCTGGTTGCGCTCATCGTTTCGCGCCCAGATCGCCACCGTGGCCCCGGCGCGCCCGACACCGTGCGCCAGCGCGGCACCGATACCGGCGTTGCCGCCGGTGACCACCACTGTCGTGCCGCTCAAATCGTAGCTGCCCCATGGGGCATGGTGGTCGTGCGACTGATCAGCAGTCACGACGTGAGCTTGCCCAACTCTCGGCGATATATGTGGTTCACCAACTCATTTCGCCCCAACAGCATCGGCCCCGCGTTCGCGCTTTCCATCGCAGTCTGTGATGCTCGCAGCAGCGGAAAATCTTCGTCGTAGAGCACCGCTTGCAGGATGTCCCAGTTCTTCTTCCAAAGCCGCTGCCACTTCGCCTCATCCATTCCGGTGTCCTCAATGGTCGGCACCAGCAGTCGCATCTCCATCCGGCAACGGCCCGCTTCGCTGGGATGAGGTCGAAACGTCAACAACTCGAAATGCGTGGTCTGGCGAAGCAAAGTGCTGTTAGGCAAAAGGAAATGCCCGTCGATGACGTGTTTGGCCAGCAGGTCGTAGGCCGGCTCGTCTGCCAACACGCGATCGATCGACTTGCGTGGGGTCGTCATGCGGACGTGACGGCCATAGTCCTCGACACTCTGCACATTGGTATACACATGCTTTCCCGCTGAATTCGGATGCGCGTACTGGATGTGATAGTTGTCGATGAACGCGTCCTGCATGATCTTCCAATTGACCGGCTCGTCGTAAGCAGCACTGCGGAAAGTGATGAGCTGATCCATCCGGTAGCCGGCCAACAGCTCATCGACCGCATTACCCAGCCAATCCGCGACGTCGATGGAAGCGGTAGCCTCGTCGACCATCCATACCAGCCCGTGGCGCTCCTGGGTGGGCAGCTCGATGAGCCCGTGCTGAGCGCGGTCCACGTCGCCGAACGTATTGCCGCGCGTCACCGCGCGCAGCGAACCATCCGGGTTGTATGACCAGCGATGATATCCGCAGGAGAACAGCCGGCAGCTGCCGCGCTCGCGCTCCTCGAGCAGCGCACCGCGATGCCGGCAGTGGTTCACGAACGACTTCACGCTGCCGTCCCGCTGCCGCACCACGATGACCTTGTTGCGCGGCATCTGTACGGTAAGAAAGTCACCCGGACGCGCTATCTCGGCGCCGTGACACACAATTGAAGGCACCCTGCCGAATACCAATTCGCGTTCACGCGCGGCGATCGCCGGATCGGTGAACTCGCCGGGCTGTACCGTCACCACCTGGTCATATTCATCGGTGGTGCCATTTTTCAGGTGGTCGAGCACCTTCGCGATGCGTCCGTGTGACGCCGTCAAAGCCTGTGCCATCGCCGCGTCCTCCTCGCGATCCGCCGCGTCAACGCGTGCAGATCCCAATACCTACCACCACTAGGTTTACACCATTTCGTGTGAGCGGCGGAAGCAACTCCGCGCCAATCGGCCCTGGGTACGGCCTGTGCTTGGGCGGCACCGATGGTGGCGAACACGATGTGGCGTAAGCCGTTCGTCGCCTCAACGGTGACGCTTGACACATTTTACCTAGGTCCATAAGTTAATTGCATTGCCGGCCGCTGTACGGCACTCGGCCGGCAGCACGCTGACAAGCGCGGACGATTCGATTTATGCCGGCCATTAGTGCAGCCCGATGGTCAGCACCACGATGGGAATGGCAGGAGCGAGTTCGGTTATGACCACCACCACCAACGACGCAGTCCCCGCGGACCTCATCGTCGACTTCGATGTCTACGATCCCGCACTGGCCACGCCGAAAGACGTGTTCCAGGAGGAGGTGTCGAAGCTGGCCGCCGTGAGTCCGGTGGTCTACTCCCCCCTCTATGGGGGGCACTGGATCGTCATTCGATACAACGAAGTCGCTGAGGTACTGCGCGACCCCGCTCGGTTCTCCAGCTACCCCAATAACCTGATTCCGCACGGCTTCGGCAAGTTCATCCCGCTCGAGTACGACCCGCCGATTCATACTGCCTTCCGGCATGCGCTGCAACCGCTTTTCAATCCGCACCGGATGAATGAGCTGGAACCTCAAATCCGGACCATCGTGACCGAATTGATCGACGGGTTCGCAGCCCGCGGGTCGGCGGAGTTCATCTCCGAGTTCGCCCACGAGCTGCCGGCGCGGGTTTTCCTGGCGTTGATGGGTTGGCCGCTGCAGGACGCGCCGATGTTCACCGAGGCCACCGACACCACGCTGCATGGCGTACCAGGCGGCACCGAGGAGGAGTCCATCGCCGCCCGGGCCGAAGCGGCCGGCCGGATGATGAACTATTTCGCCGCCGTGGTCGCCGACCGGCGCAGCAGGCCGGCCGACGCGTCCGACGTCACAGCATCGATCATCAACACCGACGTCGAGTTTGACGGGCAGCCCCGACAACTCACCGACAGGGAGTTGTGCAACATCTTCATGCTGCTGCTCATCGCCGGTTTGCACACCACCCAGGGTTCGTTGGCGTGGGGCATCATGCACCTGGGGGCCCACCCCGAGCAACGGGCGGCGCTGGTCGAAGACCCGAGCTTGATTCCCGCCGCAGTGGAAGAAGTGCTGCGCGTGGAGGCGGCCGTCTCCGCGGGTCGTCGCGTGGTGCAGGACACCGAACTGGGCGGTGTGAAGCTACGGGCCGGCGATCAGATGTTGGTGGTGCTGGCCGGCGCCAATCGTGACTGGCGGGAGTTCGACAACCCCAACGACGTGCAGGTGACCCGCACACCCAACCGGCACATGTCGTTTGGCACCGGGCCGCACCGGTGCCTGGGGTCTCACCTGGCGCGCGTGATGCTGCGAATTGCCTTCGAGGAGCTGCTGCGTCGGGTTCCCGATATCGAACCGGATCCCGACCGACCGTCGATATCGAACACGGCCCAGGTGCGCGGGGTGCTGGAATTGCATACCCGCTTCAGTCCTGAGGCGCCGACGGCGTAACCGGGCCCGTGCGATCCAATTCCGTTCTGACACCGCGAATTCGGCGTAATCCGGCGTAGCTGCCGGCGGAAGGAGACGTTGTGAACGTGCACGAGGAGTTGTTCGTGGCCGGCGAGTGGCGCAAGCCCACGTCGAAGGCACGGATTGATGTTGTGTGTCCGTCCACCGAAGAGATCATCGGGCAGGTGCCCGACGCCGGTACCGAGGACGTCGACCTGGCGGTGCGCGCCGCCCGCAGTGCGTTCGACCAGGGAGTGTGGCGGTCGATGAGCGTGTCTGAGCGGGCCGAGGTGCTTGAGCGCGCTCTGCAGCTGCTCGGGACGCGCATCGATGAGATCGGTACGCTCGTGACCTCGGAAATGGGTCTCCCGACCAGCATTGCCGGGGTCCAGCTCCCCGGTGCGCTCGACACCGGACGCTACTTTCTGCAGGTCGCGCAGGCGGACCCGGTCAGCGAAGTCAGACAGACCCAGCTGTGCGCCGCCGCGGTCGTCAAGGAGCCGGTGGGTGTGGTCGCGTCGATCGCGCCGTGGAACGGGCCGTTCAATTTGGCGATTTCCAAGATCATTCCGGCCCTGGTGACCGGCTGCAGCGTGGTCTACAAACCCGCTCCAGAGACCCCGCTCGATGCCTTTCTTATCGCCGAGGCACTCACTCAGGCGGGCCTTCCCGCCGGGGTTTTCAACCTGATCACCGGCGGCCGGGAAACCGGTGCGACGCTGGTGGCTCACCCCGGGATCGACAAGGTCAGTTTCACGGGATCCACTGCTGCGGGCCGCGATATCGGCCGGCAGTGCGGCGGCAACTTCAAACGGCTGCAGCTCGAGCTGGGCGGCAAGTCAGCGGCAATCGTCCTCGACGACGCCGACATCGCAACGACCATGACGGGGTTGGCGATGGGGTGCTTTTTCAATACCGGCCAAGTGTGCGCGGCCTACAGTCGGGTGCTCCTGCCGACAATCCGCTACGACGAGTTCACCGCGGCCCTGGTGGCCACCGCCGAATCGTTCGTCGTGGGCGACCCGTTCGACCCCGCTACGACGATGGGCCCGCTGGTTTCGGCGCGTCAACGCGAACGGGTGCTGTCCTACCTCGATGCAGGTAAAGAGGAAGGCGCCGTGGCCGCTACCGGCGGTGGGATTCCTTCGGGATTGGACAAGGGCTTCTATGTCCAGCCCACCGTATTCACCGGCGCCGACAACTCGATGCGGATCTGCCGTGAAGAGATCTTCGGGCCGGTGGCGTCGGTGCTGCGCTACGACACCCTCGATGAGGCCATCGCGATCGCCAACGACTCCGACTACGGGCTGCACGGTGGAGTGTTTACCACCGACCCCCACCGGGCTGCGGAGGTCGCCCGCCGGGTGCACACCGGCACGTTCAGCGTCAATGCCTTTGTCTACAACTGCGAAGCACCTTTTGGCGGCGTGAAGAACTCGGGCGTCGGCCGTGACACCGGCCCAGAAGCCGTGCAGGCCTACTACGAGTTGAAGACCATCAACCTCGACGCACCTACCGCGGCCCTTTTCAGCTGACTGGCAGTGCAGTACAGCTTTCACACGCAGCGGATCTCCGGCGGCATTGGCGCCGACGACCGCTATTGGGAAGCGTTGGAGGAAGGCAATTTTGAGCTTCCTCGCTGCGCGGACTGCAAACGATGGGTGTGGCCGGCGCACTTTCGCTGTGGGCAGTGCGGGTGCTGGCAGCTGCTGTGGCAACCCGTGGAGCCGGTCGGCACCGTATACGCGTGGACGCGGTGCTGGTACACATTCGACCGCACCATTGAACGGGTACCCGAGGTGCCGTATGTCGTGGTGCTAGCCGAGATTCCGGCCGCCGACGGCGCCCGTGTCATCGGTGTGCTGCGCGGGGCCGAGGAGCTATTGCGCATTGGAGCCCCGGTTCGGGGTCACATCGATGCGCCATCGGCAAAGACCAAGGAATACGCGACGATTCGTTGGGAACTGGCCGAAAAGTGAGGTCCGCACCATGAGCACCGGAATCAACACGATGCTGCGCGGGACCACAGCGGTGGTTGGGATCGGCCAGACACCGTTCTACAAACGCGGCACCTCCGGACAGCCCGCGCTGAGGCTGGCGCTGCAGGCCATCGTGTCGGCTTGCGAGGACGCCGGGATCGATCCCGCAGATATCGACGGATTCGTCTCCTATGGCGCCGAACGTAATGACGGGCAACGAATGATGCCCGCGCTCAACACCAAAGAGCTACGGTTCGGCGCGCTGGTATGGACTCACGGCGGCGGCATCCCGGGGGCTTTGGGTCTCGCCGCGACGGCGATCGTGACCGGCCAAGCCAATGTGGTCGCGGTATACCGGGCAATGTCAGAAACCGGCGGACAACGCTTGCGGGTTGCCGTCGCCCAGGATGACACCGCTGCCCAGCAACTGGTCAACGGTTTAGACGGACCTGCCCAAATGTGCGCAATGCGCTCGATGCGGCTCATCGAGACCGAAGGTGTTCCGGCGCGCACCCTGCGCGAGATGGCGCTGGCGTCGTACTATCACGCGCAGCGCAACCCCGCCGCGGTTGGGCGCGGAATGGACCTCACCGAATCGAAGTACAGTTCATCACGGTGGATCTCGGAGCCCTACCGGCTTTTCGACTGCTCGCGCGAAAACGACGCCGGAGTGGCGGTCATCATGGTTTCCGCCGAGCAAGCCCCGAATCTGCGTCAGCCGCCGGCCTATCTGCTGGGCGCCCCGATGGGCGCGGCACGGGGGTGGGGCATGCTCGAAGAGAACCACGACCCGTACTGGTCGGCGGGTTTTCAGGGCGTCGCGAAAAGGATCTGGGCCGAAACCGGTTGCCGCCCTGTCGATGTCGACGTCGCCCAAATATATGAGAACATGACCGGCATGGGCGTTTCAGCGATGATCGAACACGGCTTTTGCAGTCTGGAAAGCGCCGCCGAGTTCATCACGTTCGACAACCTCATCGCTCCCAATGGCACACTGCCCATCAACACCTCCGGCGGCAACCTCGCCGAGGGCTTCATCCACGGCATGAGCCTGGTCAACGAAGCCGTCCGGCAGATCCGCGGCACCTCGCCCAATCAGGTGCCTGGAGCCGCGCTGTCGCTGATGACCGGCGGCCCCGGCGACCCGGTCGTGTCCACCGCCCTGTTCGGCAGCGCCGACACCCTCTGATTCCAACCCGTTCCGACAGGACGTACTACGGTGCCTCGAGCATCTAAACCTATTACCATTAGGCAAATCGGCGGCCGCGCAGGCTCGCCGCACCCCCGAAGCGGCAAGCGGTGGCCTGGGGCTACCGACTGCCGCGTCTTGCAGTCCGGGGCCCGGCACAACAGGAAGGCACCGCGTTGACATCCACAGCGGGGACGTCGAGGTTGCCCTTGAGCACCCTGCGCGTCCTGGATCTCACCGAGGGTGCCGCGGAATGGTGTGGCCGCATCCTGGCCGACCTCGGGGCCGAAGTCATCCGCATCGAGCCGCCGGGCGGATCCCCCGGGCGCCGTGATCAGATTGGCTTCGCGCTGCGCAACGCCAACAAGGCCGGCGTGGTGGTCGACCTCGATGATTCAGCCGGCCGGTCGGCGTTGTTACGCATGGCGGCCGATGCCGACATCCTGCTGGAATCCTTCAGTCACGCGCAGACACAGGCACATTCGTTGACGCCCGCAGCGCTGTCGCAGGCAAATCCCGCTCTGGTGGTCGTCTCGGTCACCGATTTCGGGCGCACCGGCCCACACCGCGATCGCGTGACAACCGAGGACGTGCTCGCCGCCGCCGGCGGCGTGTTGTCGCGGTCGGGATTGCCCGGCGGCACGCCGCTGCTCCCGCCCCGCGGGGTGGTGTCACTGACCGTCGGCGTGCACGCCGCGTGGGCGGCCCTGGTGGCGTACGTGAAGCGGGTGCGCACCGGCGAGGGCGAGCACGTTGACGTCTCGGCGTTGGAAGCGGTGGTACACGGGTTCGACCCCGGCTTCGGCTCGCAAGGTTCGGCGGCCGCCGGTCGCTCCGAAGACTTTCCGCGCGGGCGACCCGATGCCGCCAATTTCTACCCGATCTTCCCCTGCGCCGACGGCCACGTCCGGATCTGTCTACTGGCCACCCGCCAGTGGCGTGCGATGTTCTCCTGGCTTGGCGAGCCCGCCGAATTCGCCGACCCACGGTACGACGCGATCCCGGCCCGCTTTGCCGCCTCCGACCGGCTCAACCCGCTCATCACCGCGCTGTGCGCAGACCGCAACCGTGATCAGCTGGTCACCGAGGGCACCGCTAGAGGAATCCCGATCGCCGGTGTGCTCACCGTCGACGAGGTGCTGGCCAGCGACCACTTCAGCAGCACCGGCACCCTGGTGCCGGCCGACATCGCGGATGACCTGCGCGCAACAGTGCCGTCCGGTTACGTGTTCGTCGACGGCCTGCGGGCCGGACTTCGTCTGCGCGCCCCGGCGCCCGGCGAGCACAACGACCTGGTGACCACCGCCCGCTCGACGCGACCCGATCACGACATCGGACTGCCGTCTTTGCCGAGCGGGGCACCGCCGCTGACTGGTCTGCGGATGCTCGATCTTGGGGTGATCGTGTTCGGTGCCGAACTCGGACGGCTGTTCGCCGACCAGGGTGCCGATGTCATCAAAGTGGAGAACTCCGCGTTCCCCGACGGCCTGCGCCAGACTCGCAAGGGCGGCGGGATGAACGCCTCGTTCGCGTGGGGCAATCGCAACAAGCGCGGCCTTGGTCTCGACTTGCGCAGTCCCGAAGGTGCGCGCCTGTTTCGCGAGCTCGTCGCCGACACCGACATCGTGTCCGCGAACTTCAAACCCGGCACACTCGAATCGCTGGGGTTCAGTCATACCGAGCTGGCCCGCATCAATCCCCGCATTGTCGTCACCGACAGCAGCGCGTTCGGCAGCCGCGGCCCGTGGCGAAGCCGGATGGGCTACGGGCCCCTAGTCCGGGCATCTTGTGGCCTGTCGTCGCTGTGGCGCGACACCGGTTCCGATCCCGACGAGCCCAGCGCATTTTGCGACGGCTCGACGGTCTATCCGGACCACATCGCCGGACACGCCGCAGCAGTCGCGGCGCTCGCGGCCGTCATCGGACGCGGAGCGACCGGAGCCGGACGGGCCATCGAGGTACCCCAGGCCGATGTCGCGATCTATGCGCTGGGTCCTACCCTGGCCATCGCTTCCAGTCGACCGGGCGGTGTCGACGCCGAAGGCAACCGCCGCAGCGGGCGTGCGCCGGCCGGCGTGTTCCCGTGCGCCGGCGACGACGAGTGGTGCGTGATCGAGGTGCGCGACGACAACGATTGGCGGGCGCTGGCCGCAGTGACCGGCCTGCCCGACGATCCGGACCTACGCCACTTCGCCGGGCGCGCCGCCCGGCGCGCGCAGATCGAGGAACAGCTTGCCGCCTGGACCGCCGGCCACGACCCGGCCTACGTCGAAGAGAAGCTGCAGGCCGTCGGGGTTCCAGCCGCCGCGATGGTGCGCCTGCCCGAGGAACTCACCCACCCACAACTGGTCGCGCGGGATTCCTTCCATACCCTGCATCACCCCGCCCTGTCTCGGCCCATCCCGACCTCGGCGCGCCTGGCCCGCTTCTCCACCATTCCCGACCCGGCGCTGCGGCCCGCGCCCATGTCCGGCGAGCACACCCGAGAAATAGCCGTCTCGCTGCTGCGCTTGAAAACCGACGAGATCGACCGCCTGGTCGCGGCCGGGGTGCTGCAGCCTCCACCCGGGGATCCCGCGGCGGCCCGAACGGGTGATCCTGCGAACGGGCAGCTGCATCAGCCCGTCGGGAGTCAGCCCACTCAGTGAAAGGACAGGACTCGCGTGGACATCAGCCTGGATAGGGACGCATTCTTCGTCGGCGGCACCTGGTTGCCCGCGTCCGCACCCGAAGGCACCGCTGAGGTGCTCGAAGCGGCCACCGGCAAAACCCTCGGCAGCGCCGCATTCGCCGGCACCGCCGACGTCGACGCCGCGGTGAGCGCCGCGGGCGAGGCGTTGAGCGGGCCGTGGGGGGCCACATCGGGGGCCCAGCGCGCCGAGCTGATGCGTGCGATGGCCGCGTACCTGCAGGCGCGCGCAAAAGACACCACCGCACTGGTCAGCCGCGAAAACGGAATGCCCCGACGGCTCTCACTGGGCGCCAACGGCTTCTTTCCGTCCATCGCGCTGGACTACTACGCCGGGTTAGCCGAACACGTCGACGACGAAGATGAACGTTCAGGCGCACTTTCGCAGGTCAGTGTCCGCCGCGAACCCGTCGGGGTGGTCGCGGCAGTAGTTCCGTGGAACTACCCGGTGAGCCTCGCCGCGATGAAGATCGCCCCGGCGTTGGCCGCCGGCTGCACCGTCGTGCTCAAACCGCCGCCGGAAACGGCCCTCGACGCCTTCGCCTGGGCCGATGCCGCGTTGCAGACTGGTTTGCCGGCCGGGGTACTCAACGTGATCCCCGGCGGGCGCGAGGCCGGCGCCGCGTTGGTCGCCCATCCCGGCGTCGACAAGGTGGCCTTCACCGGCTCGACCAACGCCGGACGCGCGATCGGCGAGATCTGCGGGCGGCTGCTGCGGCCCGTCACGCTCGAGCTCGGCGGCAAGTCCGCGGCGATCATCAGCGATGACGCCGAACTGGATGCTTTTGTGGCCGCGCTGCCCGACATCTGTCTGCCCAACAACGGCCAGACCTGCCACGCCACCACCCGGATCCTCGCGCCGGCCTCGCGTTACGCCGAAATCGTCAACGCGGTCACCGACACGGTCCGCGCGCTGCGCATCGGCGACCCGCTGGACAAAGCCACCCAGATCGGTCCGCTGGTCAGCGCGACGCAGCGGGCCCGCGTACTCGGCTACATCGAAAGCGGCAGGGCCAGCGGTGCGCGGCTGACCACCGGCGGTGGCGTGCCCGCGGATCAATCCCTGGGATGGTTCGTCGAACCCACCGTCTTCGCCGACGTCGACAACTCGATGGTGATCGCCCGCGAAGAGATCTTCGGACCGGTCCTGTGCGTGCTGCCCTACGCCGACGACGAGGAGGCCATCGCCATCGCCAATGACTCCGACTACGGGCTGGGGGGCACGGTGTGGGCGGCCGACCCCGAACGGGGCGCGGCGCTCGCGGCCCGGATGCGCACCGGGTCAGTCGGCATCAATCACTACGCCCTCGACGTCGTCGGGCCGTTTGGCGGTGTCAAAGCCAGCGGGCTCGGCCGCGAACTGGGCCCCGAAGGCCTGGCGCCGTACGTGGCGCTGAAGTCCGTGTACCGGCCGCCGGTCGGGCAACAACGTTGACCGGAACGCTCGTCCGTCTGGGCACGACCGACCTGGGCAAGGTGTATGGGCGCTCGTCGACTGCGTTGGCCGCCGAAGCCGTTCAGCGCGCGGTCGCCGACGCGGGCCTCGCACTCGACGACCTCGACGGGCTGCTGGTCAGCGCCGGGATCAAGCAAGATGTGGGGGTCGGGCTGGCCGCCGTCCTGGGCCTGACCGAGCTGAATCTGCTGGCTCAGGTCAACGCCTTCGGCGCCACCGCGGGAGTGATGGTCGCCCAGGCCGTACAGGCCATCGCGGCCAGCACTGCTACGACGATCGCCTGCGTTTTCGCCGACACACCACTGAAGCCCGAGCGCTCGGCGGGTGCCTCGTGGCGCTCACCCAGCAGGTCCGGCGCCACCAGTGCCGCGGCGCGAGGGTTGGCCGGTTGGTCGGTGGCCTCCGGTGCGGTTAACCCGAACATCCTCTACGCCCTGTGTGCACGCCGACACATGCAGGCTTACGGCACAACCTCAGAACAACTGGGTGAAATCGCCGTCGCCCAGCGCGCCTGGGCCGCCGATAACCCCGCCGCCCAGTTGCGTCAACCGTTGACCCTCGCCGAACACCAAGAATCGCGGTGGATCGCCGAACCCTTGCACCTGCTGGATTGCTGCCTGGTCAGCAACGGCGCCATCGCCGTGGTCGTCACCGCCGCCGACCGCGCAGCAAGCCTGGCCCGGCCACCCGTGTACGTGTGGGGTTACGGGCAGGCGCATGCCCCGCGGCGTATGCACGCGGGCTCGCAGTGGGGACTGGTCACCCCGGCGGGGCGGTCGGGGCCGCGGGCCATGCGAATGGCCGGTATCGGTGTCGACGACGTGGACGTGGCGCAGCTGTATGACTGCTACACCTACACAGTGCTGGTCACCCTCGAGGATTACGGATTCTGCGCCAAAGGCGAAGGCGGCGAATTCGTTTCGGGGGGCAGGCTGGCGCCGGGCGGCAAACTTGCCTGCAATACCGGCGGCGGGCAGCTGTCGGCCTACTACATGTGGGGCATGACCCCGTTATCGGAGGCGATCATCCAGGCGCGCGGGCACGGCGGTGCGCGCCAAGCTCCCCGCAATCACGTGGTGCTGGTCAGCGGCAATGGTGGCATCCTCGAGCACCACTCCACCCTGGTGCTCAGCCCCCATCGACGCAGCGGGGCGGCGGCATGAACGGTTCGCTCCCCGCCGTCGTGCGCGACGAGGCCAGCGCGGCGTTCTTCGACGCTGCCGCCCGCGGTGAGTTACTGGTCAAGTGCGGTCCCTCGGGGACGGTGCTGGCCCCCGAGGCACGTACCGACCCGACTACCGGGTCGTCGGATTTGCAACCCCGGGTCGCCACCGGCGAGGCGACGCTGGTCAGCTGGGCAGTCGTGCATCGCGCGCCGCTGCCCGTGCTGGCCGCATCGGTGCCCTATGTCAGCGCAATCGTCGAATTGACCGAGGGCCCTTGGCTGACGGTGCGGCTGCTGGTCGACGACCCGGCCCACCTGCGCGCGGGCGACCCGGTTCGGGTGCGGTACCTGCGTTCCGGTGACGGCGAGGAGGAAGGCGAAATCGTGCCCGTGTTCGCGCCAGAAAGCGGTTGTGATCGTTGACACACACTTACCTACCGAAATAAGGTTTTCTCCGCGTGGCCGCATATGTGAGCCAGCCCGCTGCTGGCCGCGCTGTGATCTAATCCGCAAGGGAGTGCGCGAGCGATGACCGAACTGGTAACCGACGGTCTGAGTTACTGGGCGCGGCAATGCCCCGAGCGTGCCGCCATAGTGTTCGACGGTACGGACACCATCGATTACCACACGTTGGACCGCTGGACCGACTGTGCCGCATTGCATCTGGCCGCTGCCGCGCTTCAGCCCGGAGACCGGGTCGGCATCATCGGTGACAACAGCCTGGAATGGGTCGTTTCGGCGATTGGAGCGCTCAAGATCGGGCTTATCGTTGTCCCGCTGAACAATCGGTTCACCCCGGAAGAGCTGCGCTACCTGATCGAAGACTCCACGCCGTGCGCCGTCCTCGCCGATGACGCCCATCGTGACCGCATCACCACGGCTGTTGGCGGGACCCCAATTCACGTGTGGCGTCTAGAAGACTTTGCCGCGTTGCGTCACGAGCAACATTCGACGCTGCCGCGTCGAGACGATGCGCACCCGGACGACATCACGCAAATCGTCTACACCAGCGGAACGACCTCGCACCCAAAGGGTGTCATCTTTACCCATCGCAGCACCTTCAACCTTGTCGCAGACCTTGCCATCACCGAACCGGGACTTCGCCCCGGCGCACGCATCATCTACACGCTGTCGATGTCGGGCGCCCCGGGGTTGCTGTGGCACATCCTGCACCCGTTGATCCGGGGCATGACGATTTACTACGAGCGTGGCTTCGATGCCGCTACCACACTGCACCGACTCTCCACCGAACGGATCCAAATCCATTCTGGTGTACCGCTTTTGTACGAACGCATGGCGGCCCACCCGGATTTCGCGTCGGCCGACCTGTCCGCGCTGGAACTGGCGACGATCGCCGGTGCGTCGGCCCCCGTTTCGACGATGAGGGCTTGGCTCGACAAGGGCGTAACCGTTCAGCAGGCCTACGGAATGACCGAGCTGGGAGGGCTTTCCAGCATCAACCCAAAGGAGAAGGCGGTCGCGCGGCCCGAGTTGATCGGCACCGGAACCGTTTTCACGCGGCTGCGCGTCGTGCGGCCCGACGGTACCGACTGCGATCCCGATGAGCCCGGTGAAATCATCGTGTCCGGCCCGGGTATCACGCCGGGATATTGGCGAAACGATCACGCTTATGCTGCCGCCACGCGCGACGGCTGGTTTCACAGTGGCGACGTCGGCATCAAGGACGCCAACGGGATTCGCGTCGTCGATCGGCTCAAGGACATCATTATCACCGGCGGTTTCAATGTCGCTCCTTCCGAGATCGAGGCAGTGGTCGCGGAGTTGCCCGGCGTGATCGAGGCGTGCGTGGTGTCGGCGTTCGACCCCAAATTCGGTGAGGCGCCCGCTGCGATCATCTACACCGAAGAGAACCTGACAGCAGAGGCAGTCATTGAGAAGTGCCGGGAACATCTTGCCGGCTACAAAGTGCCACGCCACGTCATCGTCCAACACACACCTTTGCCTCGGATGGCCAGTGGCAAGATTGCGCGGCGCCAAATCCGGGACGCTCACCCCGAGCTGATGCACGACACTCAAGCCGCCGGGTGAGCCGAGGCCAGTCCGACCCTAGGAGGCCGTCGGCTGCTCGAGTTCGGTTGCGGTCGAACCGAACTCACCCCAATGCCGCGGCGGTGGCGCACTCTCCGGCACATTCGGTGCTGCGCCGCGCAGGAAACTCCGGATGGCTTCGGCGAACGCTCCCGTTGCGGATCGCTGATTGGCGGCAACTGCTGCGACCAGAACAGGCTCGGTGGCCGGGTCCGCATTGGCGAATGGGCGCCCCCTGCCGTCATCACCGTGCATCGCCTCGGTGATACCGGCGCCCAACGTCAACTTGTCCAGGCCGTCGAGGATCAGCACCACTTGTTCCAGCGGCACACCAACCTCGACCAGGTACAACGCGGACTTGTTGTAATTGCTGATGAGCACATCGCGCGGCATGAACTGCAGCAACAGCGGCACAGCATTGCGGTGCCGCAACATCGAATCACGGAACGCCAAACTCAACGCTACAAGCCACTCCATCCAGTTGGGCACCGACGTGGGGTCGGGCAACCGCGTCTCGACCACGATCGCCCGCGCAACCGACTTCAAAATCTCGGCTTTGTCCGCAAAGTGGTGATACAAAGACGGCGCCTGCACATTGAGCTCCCGTGCCAGTCGGGGCAAGCTGAACGCGTCTAGGCCCTCCATGTCGATGATGCGCAGCGAAGCCTCCACCACAGCGTCACGGCGGATTAGGGGCTTGGAGGGACGAGGCATAGTCACATTATCGACTATCAGCTGCTCAAAAGCAGCAACAGCGTCGTGCGGAACCCCGCATAAACCTACGACCAGCAGGTTTACTGCCAGCCGAACGCCCTAGCCGACGCTGGGCTGCAGTATCGCCTCGCTCTGCGCCTCGGTGCGCTCAGCGATGCGACTGGCGCGCAACATCAGCCACGTCATCGCCACCATCCAGACGAAGAACGATACGCAGAGCACCCACCAGGCCAGTATGCCGTTCCAGGTCAAGAGACCGTTGTGCACGAACACGACGAAACTGCCCGGCGCGACGCCCAACGCGGTCCAGATGTTGAGGTAAGCACACCAGCGCGGCAGCAGCGGCTGCGGACGACGGTCCTGAAACACGACGATCGCGATAATTGCCATCTGCACCATCGCCGTTCCGACGATTCCGACATACGGTAACCACGCGAGATCGTTGAGCATTTGAATAATCTCGGGGCTGCGTTCGCTGCGGAAGGCCGCCGTCTGCCAAACCAGTTGGGGGAACAGAAACTCAAGGATCAAGCAGGACCCGGCGATCAATTGCGCCGTTGCCAGCGGCGAATCGCTGCCGGCGATCCGCCTGATCTGATGCGTCAGGGCCGCGACGAAGAACGCCAGGAAAGGCGCCGCCGCGCAGGCGATCCAGAGACCGGTACGGATCCGACCCCGCCCCTCGGCGAACATCCGCGCTACCGCGTCGGCGCTCATGCCCGGGGATGGCGGAGGTATGAAGCCTGCGACCAGCCAGAAACCTACAAAGAACAGCGGGGCGAAAGTGATTCCGCCCCATACGCATAGCCGTTGCTGACGTTCGGTCATGACGCCGCCTTTCCCGTATAAGTGTTAGCTCAGGAGGTGGCTGGCGAGCAACCGCTCGGCCGCCCGCTGACCGGAGATCGTCGCCGATTCCAGGTTCTGGAATGCCTGGGAGTCGCCGGCCAACTGGATTCGTCGATCGTGATCGCATAACTGCCGGAACCGTCCGAGGTCCCGGTAGAAGCCAACCGTGGTGTACTCCTCACGCCACCGATAGACATCGGCGAATTCGATGTAATCGGTTGTGCCAGGCAAGATCTGATCCAGCGCGGCGAGCAGGGCCGCACGTATCTGGCCGTCGTCGTCGTCCCAGTGCTCTTCGCTCCACGAATCCAGTGCCGCGACGGTGAGCAGCCCCTTGCCCGCGGGGGCGCGACCGGGCGCCTTGTGATGGTCGAACATTATTCCGGTGAGGAACGGATGGCTTGCGCGCGGGACGAGAAGGTAGGTGGACTTCACATCCCGCGGGCTTCGGGACAGCCCGACCTTGAGCAGGATCAACTTCCCGTTGCGCACCCGCTCGAGAAATCCCCGCCGCCAACGGTCCAGCCCGGGCAGGATCCGTGCGGTCGTCTCCCCGGGAGTCGCGACCACGCAAGCCGCCGCCTCTTCGACGCGTTCGACGCCCCCCTGATCCCTCCAGGTGACGGCGACACCACTTCCGGTGTCCTCAATCGAGGTAACCTCGGCGCCGACTTCGGTTTTCACGTCGCGAGCCAGCCGGTCGGTGTAGGAACCCATACCGTCGCGGAAACTCACCAGCTTGGCGCCGCCGAACAGCGCCAGGATCGCCAAGAAGTCTCCCCGCGACGCCGTGTCGCCGCTGGTGGCGGCGATGCCACGCAGCACGGTCTCGGCGAGATACTCCTGCAGTTCGGGACTCAACCGCGATTGCGACCACGCCGACACAGTCCCGGTGTCATAGCGTCCCACCTCAGGCATCCGCGCATAGCCGGCTCGGCGCGCGCGGATCAATTCGGGCAGGACCTTGATCATCTCGAGTTTCGCGCCGATGGACAGCACTCGGGTGCGCAGCAGGGCGGACACCAGGTGATTGCCATCCAGGTCGTGGATGACCCCGTCGCGCACCATGCCCAGGATGAACCCACCGGGAACGATCTCGTCGGCCATTCCGATCTCAGCGGCGGTCGCGAGCAGCGTCCGGTGCGTGGTCGGCAGAAAGAACGCACCCTCGTCGAGGACGTAGCCTTCCCGGCGAGACGTGAGCATCTTTCCGCCCACCCGGTCGTTGGCCTCCAGCACCCGGACCGGGACACCGGTCCGGGATAATCGTTGCGCCGCAGCCAATCCCGAGGGTCCGCCACCGACGACGATGACGTCATCCGGCATCTCAGCCCTACCGTTTGAATGCGTCGATGATCTGCAGGTAACAGTCCTCGGATTCCTCGGCGGTAAACGGAGGAACGTAGGACGTGTGCAGGGCCAGATGCGGTAATCCCTTGTAGTTGTCCAGTTTCTGGCGGCACTCTTCCGGTGTCCCGGTGATGGAGAACAGCTCGACTAGCTCTTCGGGGGTTTCCTCGAATGCCGCCAGCCCCTTCTGCATCATCGACACGCGCAGTTCGTTGACCAGATCCTGCACGCCCTCGATCTCGGCGACCACATCAGAGACCGGGTGCGCGATGTAGAACCCGACATGTTTCCTGGCACGCGCCAGCGCGACGTCGCGGTCCGGGTGTACGCAGCAGATGACCTCGCATGCCAAATCCAGCGCATCCGGATCACGGCCGGCAGAGCGTGCACCCTCGTTGATGTTGGGAAGCACGATCTGCTCGAAAAACTTCGGCGTCCAGAGGTATCCGATCCAGCCGTCGGCCTTGGCCCCACACAACTTCAGCAACTGCGGGCGCATGCCGGCGATCAGGATGGGGATCTGCGGGCGCACCATGTCGCGCAGTCCCCACGGATTGATCGGCGGGGCGGAGAACTGATAGTACGTGCCGTCGAACGGCTTGACTTCCTCGCCGGCGAGATATGCCCAGGACAGGCGCAACACCTCGACGTATTCACTGAGCCGCTTGATGGGCCTCTGGAAGTCGGTGGAGTGGAAGGCCTGCAGAAACTCTGGAACCCCGGTACCGAGACCGAGTTTCATTCGCCCGCCCGATAACTCGTCGACGTCGGCCGCCGCGTTTGCCGCCTCGAATGGTGAGCGGTTGAGTGCTGTCGCAAGCCCCGTGCACAGCTCCGCATTCGAGGTGGCCAGCGCCGAGGTGCACAGCATCGCGAATGGATTTCGGTAGAGCTCGTAGGTCCACACCGAATCGAAGCCGGCCTCATCGGCCATCCGCGCATAGTCCGGTATGCGCGATAGCGGCGCCGTGCGACTGGGCATCGTGATTCCAAGCTTCAAACCCCTACCCCTTTCAGGTTGAACTGCCGACTGTTTCGTACAGCGCGGGCATCACGACCCGCGCGAAGCGTTCCTGGTTGGCCGCCGCGACGTCGGGTGCCAGGTTGCCGAACGCCGAGACAACGATGAGGCCGCCGGCATCGGTGCGCCGCACAATCTCGCGCGTCTTCTCGATGACTTCTTCGGGCGTCCCCCACGGTTGCAGCTCCGCAAGAAAGTGCGCGAACTGCTCGTGGCCGTGTTTGGCGATCGTGCGCGCGATGTTGCCGTAGTACTCATAGCCCGGTATTGCGGCAATGCTCTCATCGGCGAACCCGTAGTGGTCGATCGTCGACCGGTAGTAGGCGACGACCTGCTCGAACAGCTCGGCGGCGACGTCGGGGTCCTCATGACAGGCATTGAAGATCACCACCATCGGCTTCGGCGGTTCGGCGCCCCGATATCGCCGGTAGTGTTCGGCGTAGCGCTGCAGGTCACCGACCGTTTGATCCCACGGCTTTTGCAGAAAGATCATGATCCCGGCGCCCAGGCGAGCCATCACCTCGGCAGACTCCGGCGAGATCGACGAAGCGAACACCCGCCCGCGCAGCGGCGTCAACGGGGCCGGCCGCAGCTCGACGCCACGCAGGCGTCCGGTTTCAAACGCGTCCAGCAGCTCGGCCGCGTACTGGTCGAAAAGCTGTCGGGAGCGCCCCATCTCGACGCCGAAGCCGTCGAACTCCTGTCGTGCGAGACCGCGGCCCATGCCCAGGATCAGCCGTCCGCCCGAGAGGTGGTCGAGCACGCACGCGTGTTCGGCCAACCGAATCGGGTCGTGCCAGGGCAACACCGACACCATCGTGCCCAGCTGGACGCGCTGCGTCCGCGCCGCGACCCACGTCAAAAACTGCAGCGGGTCCGTCGAGATCGAGTAGCCCGCGAAATGATGCTCGACCGCCCACACCGAATCGAAGCCGAGATTCTCGGCGCGCTCGGCGAGCGTCATCTCTGTTCGCCAGACTTCGTGATCGGATCGCCCGTCGAGGTTCTGGAAGAAGTGTCCGTGCCCGATGCGCATCGGTTACCCTTAGCCGCAGGCCTGAACGAGCGTGTACAACTTTAGACTCCAAAGCATGCCTGGCAGCATATCAGTGTCCCACGCCCTTGTGAACGGTCGTTGACATCACGCTCGCGAGGCCAGCCGCTTTTGAGCGCCCGCTCCGGACGGTGACATGATGCGCGGCCGCAGTGTGTTGCGGTAAACGGCGGTTGGAACGCGATGGAGGGTGCTCGTCCCCCGGGGACATTAGCGATCCAGCCTGTATGCAAGCGCCCGGTCTCCTATATTCCTATTGTGGGTGCAGGCCGTCCTTACTGGGATTTCCCGCGTGGACTCGGCCCCATGCGGCTGCTGTTGGAGGTCGGCGGCGAGTGGGGCGTTCCGGCGCGTGTGTGTCTTGTCGGCACCGGGCTGTCACCGAGCGATATCGATCGCACAGACCTTTTAATCGAAGCCGAACAGGCAATTCGCGCCATCCGGAATCTCGCTGAGGCGACCGGCGATCCGCCAGGTCTGGGCGCCGCGGTGGGTGTTCGCCTTAGGCTTAGCTCGCTTGGCGCTTGGGGTGTTTTGCTGTCGTCGTGCCGGACCATCGCGGACGTCATCCAGGTGGGGCCCCGCTACTATGAGCTGTCGGAGAACTTCCTGCGGCCTTCGATCGAATACCAAGCGGACGCGGTGGTGCTTGTGTACGCGGATGACGAAGTCCCTGAGGACATCCGCGAGTTCCTGATCGAACGAGATCTCACCTATAACGTCACCTCGGTCCAGGCGTTGGTCGGAACGTCGACGCCACTGCATATGAGCGCCCGACTACCGGCCGAGCGCACCGCTGCCCTTGCTGCGTTGCTGCCCGGCTTCGAGATCGAGGCCCAGAGCGTCCGCAATGCGATAAATCTGCCCGATTGGGTGCTGCGCCAGTCCCTGATCAGCGGAGACGACGACACCCATCGGCGCTGTCTGGCGCACTGCGACGAACTCGTCGAGACGTTGCACAGCCGCGACAGTGTCGCCAACCGGGTACGGGCAGTTCTCCAGCGGTCAGCGACCCCGCTGCTGGGACTCGACCAGGTGGCTCGCGAGTTCCATATCGATGCCCGCACGCTGCGCCGGTGGCTGGTCGAGGAGGCAACGTCGTACCAGGCGCTGGCCGACGAGGTGTGTACGCGCCGCGCCATCGAATTGCTTGAGGCGCCGGGCGGCACCGTGCGCCAGGCGGCCCAGCGCCTCGGCTATGCCAGCGTAGCGAGCTTCACCCGCGCATTTCGCCGCTGGACGGGCCAGACACCCGCAGCGTGGACGAGAGAGCATGCAAGCGTTCCGCCTGTCCGAATGAGTCAAAGGAGTGTCCGGACAAGGTAATCCGAGCGCCCTTAGACTCCTCGATGGCTTACGGCATCGAGGGTGAGGTTCATGGCCACAGGCGTTCGAGTTTCCCCGAGCCTGGCTGCGTTGGGCACGGACTGGTTCACCGAGCGTCTTGACACAGCCGTCGAGGCAGTGTCATTGACCCCGGTCGCGGTAGCGAGTGCCGCGGGATCCCTGGCTCGTGCCGAGTTGAGCTACGCGGTAGCAGGTAGCGGTCCGCGATTCGTGATCCTCAAGGGACGCGGCGACAGCGATAACCAGCGCTTGATGGAGGCGGCGATGGGCCTGTCGGCGCGCGAGCAACTTTTCTATTCGCGGATCGCGGAAGCGATTCCCGTCGCGGTCCCGCGGTGCTATTTCGTCGGTGAGGTTGGCGGCCCTGAGCCGCTGGTGCTCGAGGATCTCGCTCACCTTCGTGCCGGTGATCAGGTGGCGGGCCTAACGCTGACAGATGCGGCGCGCCTGATCGACATCCTTGCCGTCCTGCACGCCCGCTACTGGGATACCGAGCCCCCAGGTGGCGACCCGGACCGGCTGATCAGCTGGACCGACCCGGCGATCGCAGGGATGCTCACAACGCTTGTGTGTAGTGGACTGGACAATCTACGCGAGCGCTACTCCGGACGGGTCCGCGAACATATCCTTGACGCCGTCGCTGCTGCCGCGCCCGAATGGCACGAAGTGCTGGCACGATGCGCCGAGGGACCACAGACGTTTGTGCACAACGACTTTCGACTAGACAATGTTTTCTTCGCCCCTGATGGCTGCCCGGTCGTGATCGACTGGCAGCTCGCGGGTCGCTCCCGTGGCACCCAGGACGTCTCCTACCTGCTGTCCGGCAGCATGACCGAAGACATGCTTCGCGACAGCTGGCGGGACCTGCTCAGTCGCTACCACACCGGGCTTGTCTCCAGCGGTGTGCGGGGCTACACATTCGAGCAGTGCCTGCGCGACTATCGGCAGAGCCTGCTCTACACCATCGCACCAGGTATCGCGATGCTCGGCCAGATGCAGCTGGCCGCCGACGAGCGCGGACTCGCCGATGCGCTCGTACTCCGCACACTCGTGCATGCAGACGAGCTCGACGCATTCGGAACCCTGTAATGGCCACGACGACAAAGGAACCAACCGAGGTCCTTGACGACCTCAGCGCCTACGTGATTGGTGGACGCGTGTCGCTGGCCTGCGACGACGGCGGCTACGAGTCGGATTGCCGGACACCAGCCCAGGGAATTCTCGACGGGATCGAGGCCGAGCAGATCGGGTTTCGTCGGGTCTTTCTCTCGGAACGATGGAATCTCAAGGAAGCCGGCATCATCCTCGGTGCCATCGCCGCACGGACACAGCGCATCGATATCGCGTCCGGCATCATCACCACGCCCGCACGACACCCTTTGCACATGGCCGGTATGGCGGCCACATTTCAGGCCGCATTTGGGCCACGGTTGATTCTGGGTCTCGGCCGCGGTAACCCGGGCTGGCTACGTGGCGCCGGCTTGGACATGGTCGGCTATCGCGGCCTCGAAGACTACGTCACTGTGCTGCGGCAACTTTGGCGAGGTGAAACCGTCAGTTACAACGGCCCGCTCGGCCGCTACCCCCACCTCCAACTCGAGGATGTGAGCGACGACTTCGCGGCACCGCCGGTGTGGTTCGGCACGCTGGGGCAGCCGGTGGCGGCGCGCACCGCCGCCAAGTCCTTCGACGGCGTACTCCTGCCGCCGGTCTTCACGCCGGATGCCACGCACACCATCGTCGCCAGGTTGCGCGCCGAGTGCGCTGTGGTCGGCCGTGACCCGGCAAGCCTGCGCATCTGCCAATCCGTCATCACCGCACCCGATCTCGACGACATCGAAACACGCACGCTTGCCCACGCCAGAGCGGTCACCTATCTCGACGCGCCGGGCTACGGTGAGATGCTGGTCGAACTGAACGGTTGGGACATGGCCCCCGTGCGCGCGCTGCGTGAGCACCAGCAGTTCGATTCAATGCCTACAACGGTGAGCGACTTAAGCTTTCACCGTCGCGAGCTATTGGGCCCGGCCGCACTGGTGCCCGACGACTGGATGCTGGCCTCCTGCGCGATCGGGACAGTTGCCGAGTGTGTCACTACACTTCGACGGTTCCGCGCAGCGGGTGCCGACGAAATCGTCACTTACGGCAGCACCCCTAGCCAGAACGCCGAACTGGCGGTGGCATGGCGGGAATCATCTAAGGACCCTGGAGGACAGACAACATGGCCGGTGTGAAAACAGCTATCGCGCTCTGGGGCGATCGCCACATTCCCGCCACAGTGATCGCCCAGCAGGCCCGCGCGCTGGAATCCGGGGGTGTGGACGGCATGCTTATCGCCGATCAGTTCGGGAACTTCATCCCACCGCAGCTGTGGAGGCCGGAGATCGCTCCGACTGCTGCGGTGCTGCCGGATCCGGATTCACACTCCGACCCGTTCACGCTGGCCGGCTACCTGCTCGCGGCAGCGCCCACACTCGACGTCGCCGTGTCTACGGACTCGGTGCGGCGCGGACCGGGTGAGCTTCTCCAGGCGGCGCTCACTCTCGCCAACATGACCGAGGGCGAGGTCACTTTGCAGGTCGGCGGCGGTGAGGCTAAGCAGTGCGCGCCTTTTGGTTACAAACGCTCTCAGGGCATGTCGCGGATGGAGGACTTGTTTCGGATCTTCGGCGCGCTGTTGGACAGCGGCGGTGAACCGATCGACTTCGAGGGCAGGCGCTGGCACTACACCGGCGCCTCGATCGGCGGCGCGGTGCCCCACCGCCCGAAAATAATGGGCTTGGGGGGCGGTCCCATCCTCATTGACCACACCACCTCCTATGCGGACGGGCTAGCGACGACCTGCCCGCCGGTGTGGGCCAGTCCCGATGAGTTCGGCCAAGCGCGCGAGCAGATCCTCAAGACCGTGGCTGCCAAAGGCCGGGATCCCGAGAAGTTCGAATTCGCCGTGTGGTTCCCGTGCCTGATCGGCAGAGATGCAAACCAACTAGAGGAAAAGTTCGCCAACCCACTGATCAAATGGCTGGCGGCGGTGTTCGGTCGGATTGAACCGACCGACTGGGACAAGGTCGGCTTAGAGTCGCCATTTCCTGAGGGCTGGCGCTACTACAGCGATCTGTTACCGCACAAGGCTTCCGACTCGCTGATCGATGGTGTGCTTGGCACCGTCACGGACGCTCACGTGAAATCCGGCTGGGTGTGCGGAACTCCGGCGGAAGTCGCGGCCGCCATCACCAAATACGTCGACGCCGGCGCAAGCTGGATCTGTCCCATGGACTACCTGCCGATGGTGCTCGACCCGGCCGAAGCGACAGCCGCCTTCGAGCGATCGATCGAGACAGTGGCACTGATCAAGCAGCATTCGAGTGCGCAGACGGCGGTTTAGGGCGCATCAGATTTGCGGGCACTGTGCGACACGTGCCAGCGACCACCCGGCCTATCGCTGCAACTCCTGCGCGCACTAGGCGGCGGTAGTAGTCCAGTCCTGGCGATCGCCTGCTGAACGATCGTAAACACCCAAACTGGCGACCATTTACGCAGATTTCTGCCGAAATTCCGCTTGACTTGTGACCGATCGTTCTCAAATTTGTTAGGCTAGGCGCGTGAACGGTCTGCTCAGTAGCTTGGGCGTGAACGCGTCCAGCGATCTCAGTGTCTTCCTGTTTTGCGCGATCTTCACCTTCACGGTGGTGACGATCCTGTGGGTGGTTGGGCTGCTGCAGGGCAATCACTCGATGATGGACGGCTGGTACGGCTTCGCCTTCGCGGTGCCGTCGTTGTTGGCGTACCTGATCGTGGGCGCCCAATCGGTTACCGCGGCGTTGCTGCTGTTCATGGTGATGCTGCACGGCGGCCGGCTGGGGTGGTATCTGGCCGCGCGCTGGCGTCGATACGTACCGGTGCACGGCGGCGACCCGCGCTATCTGAATTTCGTTAAAGAAATGTCGCCCGGCTACTGGTGGAAGAGCTTCTTCAAGGTGATGGAACCCCAGGCCGTGATCATCGTGCTGATCGGCATGCCCGCCGTGGCAGGCATTTTGAAGAACCGGACGCCCAACGGCGGCATCGGCCTGCTCGCATTCGCCGGCCTGCTGGTGTTCATGATCGGCCTGTACTTCGAGACCGTTGCAGACGCGCAACTGCAGGCCTTCCTGGCCCTGGATCAGCGCCCACGCTATCTCAACACTGGCGTCTGGAAACACAGCCGGCACCCGAACTACTTCGGGACCACCACGGTCTGGTGGGGCATGTGGCTGGTGGCCGTCGCGGGCAACCCCGCCTGCTGGTGGACAGTCGCCGGTCCCGTACTCAACACCATCATGCTGACTTCGGTGCTGGGCTCTGCCTTCCAGGACAACTACATGGGCGTACGGCCGGAGTATCAGGAGCTGATGGCCCGCACCCGCCGATTCCTGCCGCTTCCCTTGTCGCCCGACGCCATCGCGCGCAACCAGGCCCGCCTGGCCGAACAGCGCGCCAAGGCAAATGCCGGTTGAGATGTATGACGCCATCATCGTCGGCGGCGGCCACCACGGCCTGACCTGCGGGACCTATCTCGCCCGGGCCGGTAAACGGGTAGTAGTGCTCGAGCGAAAGCCATGGCTCGGCGGCATGACCTACTCGCGCGAAACCGTCTCTGAAGCACCGGGATTCGTGATGAATCCGTGCGCGGTGGATCTACTGTTCACCAATTTGGAGCCGTCCATCGTCAGCGAACTTCGCTTGGAATCCTTTGGCCTGCGCCAGGCCAGCCCCGAGCCCTGGGGTGCCTACCTCGGGCCAGAAGGCCAGTCCATCGGTCTGTGGCGTTCGCTCGACCGCACCGTCGAAGAGATCCGGCGGTATTCGAAACGAGACGCCGCCAAGTTTGCCCAGCTCTGCGAAATGTGGTGTGACTTCTGGTATGTGGCAGCGCCGTACCTGATGGACCACCCGACCCGTCCGCGGGCCAAGACGGTTGCGGAACTGGGTTGGCGGGCCGTGCGCAAGCGCCGCAATCTCGCACCCGTTGCGCGAATGCTGATGGCGTCTCCGCATGAGCTCATCGAGACGATGTTCGAGTCCGAAGAAGTCAAGTCGCTGCTGGCGATCTACGCCTCGGGTTCTGAAGCGCCGCTGCGGGAACCGGGATCGGGCGCTGTACTGGGTGTGATCATGCTGCACATCGGGTGGGGCATCAAACGCCCTGTTGGCGGCATGGCAGAGTTCACCAACGCGCTCGCCGCATGCCTGCGCTTTCACGGTGGCGAAGCCCGCACCGATGCGGACGTCGAGGAGATCCTGGTGCGCGGCGGTCAGGCGGTCGGCGTGCGGCTGGTCAACGGTGAAGTGTTGCACGCCGCGCAGGTCGTCGCGGCGGTCGACCCGGTCACCCTGATGTGCAAGCTGGTTGATTCGGCCCATGTCAGTGACACAGTGCTCGACGAGGTCCGCAACATCCGCGTCAACGGCTGGGGCATCAACAACGCCAAGATCGACGTCGCGTTGTCGCGGCGACCAAAGCTGTTGTGCGACAGGCCAGAACTGTGGGGCAGCTACATGCTTCTCGGAGACGACAAGGACTATGTGGATCGCGCGCTCGACACCGCGATGCACGGCCGCATCCCACCCGAGACGCCGATGTGGGCGCTGATGCCGTCGGCATTCGATCGCTCGCAGGTGCCTTCGGCCAGTGCCGGCGACACCATGTACCTGTTCTGCACCGCAGTTCCGCAGACCTTCGCCGACGGTAGCGAATGGGCACAACACCGCGAGCCCTTCGCGGCCCAGGCGATACAGAAGGTCGACGAGGCGGCACCTGGTTTCGCCGACGCCGTCATCGGCAGCTGGGTCAAAAGCCCTGCCGAGCTACGGGAGATGACGCACGAGGGTAGCTACGTGGTCGCCGACATGTCGCTGAACCAGATGGGCCCCAATCGTCCGACTGCGGCGCTGGCGGGCTATCGCACACCCGTCGCGGGTTTGTGGCACACCGGCGCCGGCGCGCATCCGATGGGCGGCGTGCACGGCTGGGCGGGCAGGACCACGGCACGTACCGTCCTCAAATCGCTATAGTCGCAGCCGAGGTTGCTCGTATGCTTCGATCATGAACAAGTCGAGGCCGAGCGCCATGCCGCCTGGGCCCCCGTTTCCCCGGTCGGTGCAGGCCATGCTGATGCTGCGCTACTGGCCCCGCTTCGTGGCCGCGTGCCGACATCGCTACGGCAAGATATTCACGCTGCGAATCGCCTCACTGGGAACGCTCGTCTACCTCGACGATCCCGCCGACATCAAGACAGTTTTTGCCGGCGACCCAACCATTTATCATGCCGGCGAAGCGAATTCGCTGCTAGCGGGGTTCGTCGGCGAAAGTTCGGTGCTGGTTATCGACGAGGATCTGCATCGTGATCGGCGCAATCTGATGATCGCACCGTTTCAACGCGATGCCGTCGCGCGCCAGGCAGCGGTGATCTCGGAGATCGCCGCCGCCAACATTGCCCAGTGGCCGGTGGGCACGGAGTTCCCGGTTGCGCCCAGAATGTCTGAGATCACCCTTGAGGTGATCTTGCGGACCGTCATCGGCGCCACCGATCCGGCCCGCCTGGCCTCGCTGCGCGAGGTGATGCCGCGCTTGCTCAACCTGGGGTCGTGGGCGTCACTGTCGATCGCCAATCCCGACCTGCAGCGCCGCCGCCCCTGGCGATATGTGCGTCGCCATATCGACGAAGCCGACCGGCTGTTGTATGCCGAAATCGCCGATCGTCGTGCCGATCCCGACCTCTCGAAACGCACCGACGTGCTGGCGATGCTCGTGCGCGCCAGCCACGACGACGGTCGAACGATGACCGACTCCGAATTGCGCGATCAACTCATGACACTTCTGGCCGCTGGACACGATACGACCGCCACGGCGCTGTCGTGGGCGCTGGAGCGGCTCATCAGGCATCCGGACAAGCTGCGCAAGGCGGTACGGTCCGCCGACGCGAGTGCGGCCGGTGATCCGGCGGGCGACGAGTACCTCGACGCAATCGCAAAGGAAACGCTGCGGAACCGCCCGGTGGTCTTCGATGTTGGGCGGGTCCTGACCCAGCCCGTCGAGCTAGCGGGCTACCGCCTGCCCGCCGGCGTCATGGTCGCTCCGGGCATCGGTCTGGTGCACGCGAGCCCCCGACAATATTCCGACCCCGAACGGTTCGACCCGGACCGGATGCTCGGCGCCACACTCGGGCCCACCACCTGGCTGCCGTTCGGCGGCGGCAATCGCCGCTGTCTCGGTGCGACGTTCGCCATGACCGAGATGAGGGTTGTCTTGCGCGAGGTTCTCCGCCGTCTTGAGCTAAAAACCACTGCGGCCCAAGGCGAACGACAAAGAGTGAAGCATGTCATCCTGGTGCCACACCGCGGCGCGCGGATCTATGTCGAAGCCAGGCGAGACACAGTGACGTCATCATCGGCAGTAGCCACGATGGCAAGCTGCCCCATCAAGGCCGCTCGCGACGAAACCTCTGCCTAAGACCGAACCGCGCTCAGGTCGCCCGCGCGCCAATCACATTGCGCGCGGCCCGATTTCCAAACTCCACCGCGGTGTTCTGCCCCGCCGCCGACATGAAGTCGGCCGCGTACTGCACCCGCGAAGCCGGATCGAGCGACGCGTTGAGGCGCCCGATGTCCTGGTATGCGCCGATGCGCGTGAACGGCAATGCCCGCCGCCACCGGGTGACGTGGGTGAACTCGACGGTGTTGCGCAGTTCGGGGAACACCTTGAACACGGTCGCCAACGTGTGATCGACCAGCTGCTCGTCGGGCGCATCGATCAGCCGTTCGGACGCGCCGGTCTCCCACAGGCAACTCAGCAAGCCGCGCCCGGCCGGCGCCCGATCCGGGGCCTTGTTGTGGTCGAGGAAGATCAGGGCGATGTCGGGATCCTCCACCGAGGGGAACATCAAGAGAAACGCCGGGCAGTCCGGTGGCCTGCTAGTGGCGACGGCGACGCTGATGCATTGGGTGTAGCCAAGACTGTTGTCGAGCGAGCCGAGGAGGCTGCGATCATCGACGCAGATGGCCGTCGCCTCGGGCAGCGGGCAGGTGACGACGCAGGCGTCGTAATCCGATGTCGTGCCGGAATGGCTGACACGGACCTGGTTTTCAGCCCGCCGCACCTCGGTGACCGGCGTCTGCAGGTGAACCTTGAGTCGCTCGGCCAGCGCCTCGGGCAGCCGGCCCTGTCCCCCGACGGCGGCGAGGATCTTGGCGGTGAAGATGTTGCCGATCCCGGAAAGCAATTCCACCTTGGACACCTTGTCGGTGTCGGCGATCAGCATGGTGCGCACGATCGGCTCGCACAGGTAGCTGTCGAGTTCGGCGGATAGTGCGCGCCTCGCGTAGGCGCGGGCGCTTTCGGTGTCCAGCGGTGCGGCCTTGCTCATGTCGGCGTAATCCAGCCGGCCACTTGCCTTGGCCATCACCACGTCGACCGCCAGCCGGGGCACTCGGAGCTTCGCGCCCAGCGACAGCAGCGATGTGGTCAAACCCGAACGCACCATCTTGCCCATGTCGAGCAGATGCGTTGCTCCAGCGCGGCGAATGCCGATATATGGTGCTGTGTGGCGCATTTCGATGCCGAGTTCGCGCGCCAGCGCCAGGTAGCTGTGGTACGTCGAACCCAGCGCCGACGCGCCGGTGTCGATGGCGTAGCCGTCGCGGCGCACGGTCTGCACGCGGCCGCCGGGTGAGTTGGTGGCCTCGAAGACATCGACCTGCCAGCCGGCCGTCTGCAAGCGATAGCCCGCCGTCAGCCCGGACAGGCCCGCTCCGACGATCGCAGCGCGCGCCATACTCACGCCGCCTTGGCCGAGGCCACCGAAGATGTGGGTACGTCGTCGAGCCGGTGCAAGGAGTGGCGGACCGTGTACGTCATCACGAAGAACCAGACCCAGAACGTCGCGAACGGCAGATAAAAACCAAACAACCCGTTCCAGGCGAACGGCCCGGTCTTGAAGAAGAAGATGATGCTCAGCGGTATCAGGTCGAGCATGAAGAACACGTTGAACCACCCGACCCAGCGCGGAATGATGGGATCGGTGTCCTCATCTGCCAGCGAGGCGTAAATGATGCTGATGACGACGAAGTAGAACGGCGCGATCACGCCGAGGAACTGCAGCCAGGCGATGTCGTTGAGCAGCTGCACGAGCCGCGGATCGCGGTCCGGACGAAACGACGCGGTGAGCCACCAGCCTGCGGGGTAGGCGGTGAGTAGCACGTTGGTGCAACCGGCGATGATCTGACAGAACGTGAGTATTCCCGGCTTTCCCTCTACCGCCGAGATGAGTTTGGCAAGCATCGCTGTCCAGGGCACGTAGAACATCGAGCCGACGAGCACCAGCACCATTCCGACGCGGATCCCGGCGACGTTGGAGCGATAGACGTGGGTGATCTGATTGGCGTCCCAGCTCGGCGGTTGGGAGGGGAAGAACCGGGCGAGCGGCAAGATGCCGACCATGAGGAAGGCGATGTAGACATACCCACTCCATGAAGTGCGTTGCAGGAGTTTCAGATTTGCCTGTGGCGACAGCATTTCGCATCCTCTCTGGTCGCTCGGGATCCCCTTAATCGACTTGGATCGAAGCACGTTAACGATCGTTGACACTATTTGTGTTGAGACACTACCTTGCGAGCACGGCGTTGGCTCCCGTATGCATGTCGAGGTCGGCCAGCTTTCGGGTAAACGATGGTTGACAGCGGGCATTTATAAACTTACTGTCTCAAAATAACCTCCACCACGAGAGTCGCAGAAGCCACCGGGTGCCCCGACCATCAGTTGTGAAATCGCCGCGAGCGGTCGTCGCCGGCGCTGGAATCGCCGGCCTTACCGCCGCGTACCGGCTGCAGCAAGCAGGCTGGGAGGTAGAAGTCTTCGAAGCGGAACCCCGCGCAGGTGGGCGAGTCGAAACGATCCGGCAACGGGGCTACTGCGTCGATACGGGTGCCACGGCGTTCGCGGCGCGCTACCCGGTCGCCACGCGGCTGGCCAAGGAGCTGGGCCTGCGCATCGTCGATACGGCGCCGTATCTGGGCGTGTACCGCGATGGCCGGATCCGACTGTTACGGCTCGACCGGTTGATCCGCTCGGGGCTGAAAACCGACGTGCTCACGTTGGCTACCAAGCTCAGGCTCGCGAGAGTGGTCTTCGACGTCGCGCGAGCCAGCCTGCGGGGCATGCTGTCGTACGAGGACTTGCGCGCCGCCGCACCGCTTGACACGGAGACGGCCCGCGAATACATGCGCAGGCTGGCCGGCGCCGAGGCCGACGCCTACTTCGGCGAACCGATCACGCGTGCGCTGTTGCTTGCCGACTCGGACAAGGTCAGCCGTGTCGAACTGATGTCGGGTCTGGTCAACGCGGTTGCCGGCCGGCTGTCCACGCTGGCGGGAGGACAGGGCGCGATCATCGACGCACTGCTGTCACGGGTTCGCACGGTGCACCTGCGCTCCCCCGTGCTCGCGCTGACCGACACCGTCGACGGCGTGCGTCTGGATCATCGCGGTCCCGACGGAGCGACGAAGACCGTCGAGGCCGACGCCTGTGTCGTCGCCACCCCGTTACCGGTCGCGGCGACCATTTGCGCGCCCGCCAGATCACGGCTCGGCCCCCTCAACGACGCGCTGCGCTTCACGCAGGCGATCAACGTCGCCATCGGAACGACACGACCGGCGAACACGCCGGCGTTCCTGGTCCAGCTGCCGGCCGCCGAGGACCACGAAATCTGCATGATCATCGTCGAGAACAACAAGGCGCCCGATCGCGCACCGGCGGGCCACGGCCTGCTCTCGGTGTGCTGGGAGATGTCGGCGGCCGCGGCGTGGACGCAGCGCTCGGATGACGAACTCGTCGCGCGCGCGCTGCAAACAGTGCTGCGACTGTTCCCGGAGTTGCAGGGCACGGTCGATTTCACCTACGTGCGCCGCTGGCCAGTGGCGTTGCCGCAGACGCGCGTTGGCGTCTATCAGCGGATCGCCGAGTTCACCTCGAATATCGATCCGACGTCTCGCATCCAGTTCGCCGGTGACTATCTGTCGCAGACGGGTCAGAACACGGCCGTCGCCTGGGGCAACCGTGCGGCGGCGAACTTGCATAAGCACCACGGTGGTTACACCCACACCAAACAGGAGGAGCTCACCCATGGCTGATGTGCAATCGATGCTCAGCTCGGTGATCGGCGCGGGCAAGACCGTCGTTCACAAGGTCGGTGCCGACGAGATTCGCCGCTTCATCCAGAACCAGCCCGGCATCGGTGGTGAAGTCGACGTGACGGTGGTCGGCGATGGCGGCGAAGTCGGCGCGTCAAGTGGCACAGTGCTGTTCGACGCCACCTTCGATGCCGGCCAAGGCCGTGTCACCCGCGAACTGGTGCTGCGTCACGCGCCGGTCAGCGACAGGCGGTTGTTCTTTGAATACGACTTGTCGCGACAGTTCGAGGTACAGCGGGCTCTGTACGGCACCGACGTCCCGGTGCCGGAACCGTTGTGGCTCGATTCCGATGGCCGCTGGCTAGGCACGTCCGGCTATGTGATGGCGCGCGCACACGGAAGGGGTCAGCATCCGGCCGCCTTCATCCAGGGGCCGATCGCCGAGGCCTCGCCAGCGGATCGCGAAGTGATGCTCGGCAAGGTCCTGGCAGCGCTGGTCGCCATCCACCACACGGATATCAAGGCGCGAGGTCTGGAGAACTTCGTGATGAACGCGCCCGGCGTCGTTCCATTGGAACGCTGCATCAACTGGTATTGGCAGACCTGGGATTGGGTGCACCTACCGGAGTTCCAGCGATTGGTCCCGGTGCGCAGCTGGCTGCTCGAACATCTGCCCGATGGCGAGCCTGAACTGATGCACGGCGACTCGACACTGCAGAACTACTTTTTCGACGGCACGCGGTTGGCCGCCGTGCTGGATTGGGAGATGTCGACCCTCGGCCGCGCCGAAGCGGATCTCGCGCTGCAATGCCTCAGCAACCAGATTTTCGCGGCGCCACCCGAGAGCGGGCTGTTGCAGCCACCGAGCGAAGAGGAATGGCTGGCGATGTACCGCGACGCCGGCGGCCGTCCGCTGCGCGACTTCGACTACTTCAAGAAGTTCGCCGCCTACATGATCATCGTCGCGGTCAGCGCGTTGCAGCGGAACATGACGGAAGCCGAACGGGAGGCCCAGGCTCCGCTGTTGCAGCCCTGTTGGCAGCTCGTGGAAGCGTGAAAGGGGAATCTGGTGTCCATCAAAACGCAAGAAACGCATGACAAGGCGTTCTGGGAAGAAAAGAATCTCTCGTTCGGGACCGCCACACCCGAGGACGACCTACTGCATCGGCAGTTCAAGGACGCGAACCCCTCGCCGAGCCTGACCGAAACACAGTACTTCGGCTTCAGCGTCCCCGAGGAAAACATTCACGCGCTGACCTATCTCTGGCATCACCCCAACCTGGGCGTCGTGAGCGGTGGCGCCTGGGTCTGGCAGGGCGTTAAGCAGCACTTGCTGCAATCCGAGCTGTTCAACTGGACCTCCTTCATGAACGAGGATGTCCTCGCAAACGACTTGTGGGAGTACGAGTTCGACAACGGCTATCACGTGCAGACGATCGAACCCCTCAAGAGGCATCGACTGCGCTACACCGACGAGCTCCGCGACAATGCATTCGACATCGAGACGCAAGCCCTCATGGAGCCGATGCAGCTGCAGACCGGGATGCACTTCGAGCAGGCGGTGCGCGCGCGCGGCGAACTCACGTTGCGCGGCAAGACGTACAAAGTGGACTGCACCAACGTCCGCGATCGGTCGTGGGGGCAACCTCGCAGCGAACAGCATGCGCCGACGCCGCCGATCGACTGGATGACCGGCGTCTTCAGCGACAACTTCATGTTCGGTTGCACCGCATACGACCATCCAGATCTCGAACCCGACTGGAAGGGTCATCTGCAGGTGCCCGGGGGCGATCCGACAAAGGGCGGCTGGATCTACCGTCAGGGCGAGTTGATTCCTGTCGTGTCGACCCGCAAACGTGTCCAGCACGCCTTTTCGACCCTGGTGCCGACCACAGCCGAGATGCTGATGACCGATGCCACTGGCCGCGAATACGACATCCGCGGCGAAGTCATTGCAGCCAATCGTATTGCCGTGTGGCCGAATATGGATACCTGGGTCTGCCTGGCACGGTGGGAGTGTGAAGGACAGGTCTGCTATGGCGATCTACAACAAGTCCAGTGGCATGACTATGTCCGACAGTTCTTAGGGCGGTAGTACCGATGGTCTCTTCGATCCCCACCACCGACCGCACACAGCCCACGGCGGATGTGCTCATCGAGCGCGACGGCTCCGTGGGCGTGATCACGATCAACCGGCCGGCGCGGCTCAATGCGGTCAACCCGGAGACCGGCGACACGCTGCGGTCGGCGTTCCTCGAGTTGGAGGCCGACAGCCGGATCCGCGCTGCCGTGCTCACCGGCGCCGGGCGCGGATTCTGTGCGGGCGCCGACATTTCCGGCGACGTGGGTAACGCCCGCGACGTCCTGCTAGAGGCATGGAACCCGCTGGTGACGACGATGCGGTCACTGCAGCTACCGATCATCGCGGCGATCAACGGTGTGGCGGCCGGCGCGGGAGTGTCGCTGACGCTGGCGTGTGACCTTCGTGTTGCCGCCACGTCGGCGCGATTTGAGTTGTCGTTCGCCAAGATTGGACTGATGCCCGATGCGGGCCTGACGTGGTTGCTTCCCCGCGTGGTCGGCCTGGGGCGCGCCAACGAACTAGCTCTTTTGGGAGGGCGTCTGTCGGCGGCCGAGGCACGCGACTGGGGCCTGGTGAACCGCCTGTCTGAGGACGGTCAGGCGCTTACCGATGCGGTCGAAATGGCCCGGCGTTTCAGCGAGTTGTCGGTGAGCGTGGCGACGATCAAGCAAGCGCACCATCGGGCTCTCGAAGCCGAATTCGCTGATCAGCTGAACTACGAGGCGGAGACCCAGGGCTGGCTTCAGCAGCAACCCGATTTCGCCGAAGCGACAGAGGCATTCGCCGCGAAACGGCCACCACGGCTGGCCGAACGCACGCCGCCAGACCCGAACAGGTGACGTGCCGGGCCACCAATGGCGAACGCCGCGCCCGGGCTTAGCTGTCCATCTGCGCTACCGTTGAGAAATGGCCAATCGTAACGACCGTTCAGAACAGATCCTGCGCACGGCGATGCACCTATTCCACGAGCGCGGCTTCGACGGCGTCGGCGTGGATCTGATCGGCCAGAAGGCGGGTGTGTCCGGACCCGCGATCTATCGCTATTTCAGCGGTAAGGACGAAATCCTGATGACACTTCTGGACGAGGCGATCGACCGGGTCCTGATGTCTACGGGTGGCCAGTTCGACGATCCACGCGAAGAGCTGGAGCACTTGGTGCGCGGCCACGTGCAGCGGGCCCTCGAGGAGCGCGAGCTCATGAGCGTGTGGACCAGAGAACGCAATTCGATTCCCATGGCATACCGGTCCAGGTTGAGCGCCCGCATCAAGCGCTACATCGATCGGTGGGTGGATTGCCTGCACGCCTGTTACCCGGACCAGCCGCGCGATGCGCTCAACGCGGCCGTCCACGCGATACACGGATTGATCGACTCGACCTCCATGTGGCCGGCAAAGTCGCTGCGGACCGCCGGGCTCGCTGACATCCTGACCGGGATGGCCCTGCAGGGTTTGGAGTGGTTGGGCATGGCAAGCGAGACCTCCGATCGTTCCGCCTGAGGCAAAGCGTCGAAGGGACGCCCGCCTTCTCGCCGCCGCGCCCCGGTTTCGGCCTCGGTTTGGCGAAGGTAAACGAACGTTAACAGCTCCGCTCGATTGTGAGATAGCATGATGGGCGCGGTCTAGCGTTCGCGCAGTAGCTGCGCTCGTACGGGTAGCCCTCATTCATCGCCGCGGCCGCGGGCGAACCTGAAGGAGACGCCGATGGACCCCTTGACCAAATCCCGCGTCCAAATGTTCGGCGTCTGGTGCGCAATCGGTTATCTGGTCGTCGTGTTCGTCGGCTGGGGCGCGATAGCTGGATTCTTGCCGCCAACGTCCCCTTCGGCCAATGCCGCGCAGATTGCCGCGCTCTACCACACCGACTACACGCGAATCCGCATCGGCATGCTGGTGGTCATGCTCGCCGCGTTGGTCTTCATCCCATTCGCCGCGGTGGCATCGCAGTTCATCGCCCGCATCGAGGGCACCGCCGGCGTTTTGACGTACACCTTCCTGTTGGGCTCGGCCGGCAATATGGTGCTGACCTTTTATCCCGCGATCTGGTGGCTGACCGCCGCCTTCCGCCCTGACCGCCCCGATCAAGAGATCTACCTGATGAACGACCTGGCATGGTTGCAGCTCCTCGGTGGCATCACCATGTACCTGGCGATGCCACTGTCGGTGATGGTCGCGTCGCTGTGCGATAAGAGCGCGCAGCCGGCGTTTCCGCGCTGGTGCGGGTATGCCAACGGTTGGTTTGCGGTCAGTATCGTGCCCGACCAGTTGCTGTTCTTCTTCCACAAGGGCCCCTTTGCGTGGAACGGGCTGTTCGGCATCTGGATCCCGGTCACCTTCTTCGCCGGCTTTTTCATCGTCAACTTCGTCGTCCTGCGCCGGGCGATACTGCGCGAGCGCGCGACGATCCTGGCGCCCGCCGCCGCACCGGCCGTGGCGGCGCACAGTGGCTGACACCGCCCCCAAACGCCGCTGACGAACCCGCATCGCACTAGCCAGCATGTCGTCGGACGCTCCGCGGGCAGACCCTTCTCGCGCTATCACTATTTTGATATAACTAGTATCAATAAACGATCGGTCTCCTCAGCGCGGAAGAAGAACGGTACATGCCCGAGCCGCTTAACCAGAAGCTCAGGGTCGCCGGTCAGTTGGGGCGAATCGGCGCGCACATCATCAACGAGCGGCTACGCCGTCCCAGACCCACGACTCTGGCCGAGATCCCACCGTCGGTTGATGCACTGACACCCGAGTGGCTGACCGCCGCCTTGTGCCAGGGACATCCAGGAGCATGGGTGACCGCGGTGTCGACCGCCTCGGGCAGCGATGGATCTACCACCAGGCGGGTACTGACCATCGATTACAACGATGTCGGCCGCCAAGCCGGCTTGCCGACATCGGTTTTTACCAAGTCGACGCCCAGGTTCACTTCGCGCGCGGTGACGGTTCCGTCCGCGGCATTGACATGCGAGGCACTGTTCTACGACCGCATCCGCCCATCCCTCGACATCGAAGCGCCCCGCGGCTACTACATGGCGGTGGACAACCGATCCGGGCGCTCGATGTTCTTGATGGAAGACGTGGCGAGCAGCAAGAACGCAACCTTCGGTGATCCGACCCAACACTACATCGACCGCACCCGGGCCGAAGCGATCGTTACCACGTTGGCCACCGTCCACGGAACACTATGGGAGAGCCCGCGATTCGCCGGCGATCTGGCCCTCGTCAAGGACGCCCAACGGTGGCAGATCGACGTCAACGAGACGATCGCCTTTCCGCGTCGCACCCTGATCGGCTTCGACCGCGCGGAGTCGGTCTTCCCCGCCGGGTTCCGTCGTCGCCGGGCCGAGGTCTTCCCGGCACTGATGACCTCCCTGGCAATGCACAGCTCGGCCCCCAACACGCTGTTGCATTCCGATGTCCATTCCCGCAACTGGTATTTGACCTCAAACGGTGGCATGGGCCTGTACGACTGGCAGCTGATCAGTCGCGGCATATGGGCCCTCGACATCGCCTACGCGCTCAATTCAGCTCTAACAGTGGATGATCGGCGCGCCTGGGAGCGCGAGCTCATCGAGTTGTATATCGACCGCCTGCATGCGGCGGGTGGACCCGCGCTCTCCTTTGAGGAAGCTTGGCTGGCGTACCGCCAACAAGCCTTCCACGGTCTGGCGTTCTGGCTGTACACCATTGGCGCCGGGCGGCTGCAGCCGGCGATGCAACCCGACGAAGTATCGCTGGCCAACCTCGAGCGCATGACGACCATGATCGACGACCTGGATTCCTTCGGCGCCTTGCGACCTACTTCGGCTACGCCGGTGCGCTTGCCGTAAATCCCTTAGCTTTCGGCAGACGCCTTGACGCTCAGCGCCAGGCAGCCCAGCGAGGCCAACGTAAACAGCGCCGCACTCAGCCCGGAGATCCTGCCGCGCCGGTGTGCGATGCTCGCGGCCACGATGTCGCCCAGATCGCACGCCGCGGCGTCATCGCAGCGCCGTCGAGCCCAATTCCGGGCGCCGAGTTAGGTCACGCCCCAGATCGGCCATAGCTCGGGACTTGTTAGCCGCGAACCGTATCGTGATTCCCAGCAACGCGACCGCCATCGCGATGGTCATAAACGCGGCAAGGTACTTCACGAACGGGTTGGATTCGGCGTGCAAGGCGGAGAATATCGGCCATCCGATCCCAACGCTTCCTGCGGCGTCAAAAACCATCGGAATCACCAAGAGCAGCAACATCCGCCAACCGACGAAGAAGGAGCCGGCCGCCCAGAGCAGTACCGCCGTCTCGAGTGGTCCGCCGATATTGATCGCGAACCAATACAGCGGCAGGCCGAAAACCTTCATCGGCGGGTCACCGTAGTATTGGTACATTCCCGATGCGAGAGCGGGGATTTCGACCGCGATGTCGGCAACCCAGAACACCGCGATCCACGTCCAGATCTGTGCCCCGGTAACACCTCGGTTGAACGCTTGCAGCACCAAATAGGGAATCCCGCCGAACAGCGCCATATAAACGAAAACCCCCCAGACCGGGGCGGGCCCGAACGTATCGATAGCGACCCACTGACCCGGCCGCGGATGCCAAACCAGCCCCAGCAGATCGTCGATCGGTTCGTTGAAATAAGCGACCGCGCCGCCGACCAACAGTACGGCGAGAAGGGGGTCGCGCCGGCGCACCATCACGAACGCCGCGTACCCGGCGAACACAAAACCACCGTGGCCCAGATGCCCGTGTAGACGATCTGTGCGGTGTGCGGCATGACGAGGTGCTCTGGCGGTGTCGGCCGACCATGCATGGCAGTTACTCCCGATTTCACTGGGTATTCCATCGGTGTGAACGGTCGTTATCTTAAGCGCCACGCTGCGAATAGACCAGGTCCACGAGTGATCCAAAAAGACGTTAGGCGGCGCAGCGCTCAACGAGCCTGGCCCGCCACGCTTTAATCTCGGCGGGGAAATCGTAATTGCCGCGACGCAGCGCCCACCTGAAGCACAGCCCGATCGCATACGAAACGAAAACCTCGGCTTCGCGCCCTGGGTCGATGTCGCTTCGCACCGAACCGTCCGCCTTGCCGGCGGCGAGGTGCTCGGCGAGTTCGTCCTCGTAGTCGGCGATGAGACGGTCGAACCAGCCGGCAAAGCTCTGCAACGCGGCGGGCGTCTCGAAGGTGAGCACGATCATGGCGCGCATCGTCTCGGGCTCCCGCTCAACCGCGTGCAGCAAGTCGTCGAGCTGGCTCACGACCCTGTCCAGGCCGGAGCCGCCGCGATCACGTCGCACAGCGGGAAGCAGCAGACCGGCGAACGTCTCGAAGACCGACTGCAGCAGAGCTTCTTTGGAACCGTAGCGGTCACGGACCATGTTGCGGTTGAACCCGGCGTTGATGCCGATCTCGGCCGCGGTCGTGCGTTCGTAGCCCTGTTGGGCGAACAGCCGAATCGCCGAGGCGATCAAGGCAACGGTCGACTCCTCGACGCGCTCCTGATTGGTCCTCGCCCGGCGCTTGGTCGCACTGGTCACGGCATTGAGTGTAAGACCATCTGTCGGCAAACAGATAGATATCTGTCCATCGACAGATCGATCTGTTACCGTGATCACATGGTCGTTGAACGCCCGTTCACGGCGACGAAGCCGGTGGGGGTCGACGCGGCGGGGCCGGATCCCGTCGCAGCGGAGCGGACGTGGGCAAAGGTCTGGATCGTTCACGGGTTTCTGTGGCTCGCGTTGATCGCTTACTGCTGGACGATGTGGGTCGTCAGCGGCGACTTCACGCCCAACACACTCGGCCGCGGTGAAGAGCCCACCTGGTACGTGGTGCTCGTCCGCTGCGTCGAAGTGATCTTCGGAATCTTCATCACCGGCTGGATCCTGTGGCACTTTGTGATCGGGCCGAAGCTACGCACCGGCCGCTTCAGCTTTGACGGCCTGTTCTTCCTCGCCGGCTGGTTGATGTTCTTCCAGGAACCCTGGATCGATTGGACAACTTACCAATTCCAGTACGCCACAACGTTCGTCAACTTCGGGAGCTGGCTGCCGCACATCCCGGGTTGGAGTTCGGGAAACGGGCAGTTGATTCCGGTGCCCATGGTGTATTTCACCGCCTACCTGTGGATGTGCGCGATGGCCGGTTATGCCGGATCCCGCTACATGAGCTATCAACGCCGGAAAGACCCATCGCGCAGCGTATTTCGACTTATCGTCCAGACCTATCTCGTGATGATCGCCGGCGACTTCATCGTCGAGCTGATCATGACCAGGACGGGGCTGATCAGCTACTCGTCGACCATTCCGTGGCTGACGCTGTTTGCCGGCACCGATCACCAGTTCCCGCTCTACGAGCCGCTGAGCTGGCCGGGGACGTTCATCATCTTGAGTTGCCTGCACTTCTTCCGCGACGATCGTGGCCGGTCCTGGCCCGAGCGCGGAATCGACAAACTGAAGTTCAAGCGCGAAGGCACCAAGACCTTCGCAAGGTTCTGCGCGATCGCCGGCGCGGCGCAATTGGCGATATTGATCGCCTTCAACATGCCGTACTGGTTCTACGCGTTGCATTCCGGGCCCATGCCCAAGCCGCATATCGAACGAGCATGGCGTAACGGCGGGGTGTGCGGCCCGACGACCGCCTTCAATTGTCCCGATCCGAGGCTGCCGATCTCGCGTCAATCAGCACCGGACCGACCCGAGCTGTTACCGGAGAGGCATCGATGACAAAGCACAGCACCGCGGCAGTGATCGGGGGCGGGATCGCCGGAATGGCCGCCGCCTACGACCTGATGAAGGCCGGTTTCCAGGTGACGGTGTTGGAGACCCGCGACCGGGTGGGCGGGCGGATCTGGACGGTGCGCAAGGGCGACTTCCTGATGGATCTGGGCACCGCTGTCTACCTCGGAACCTATCGCGAGGCGGTCGCGATGATCCACGAGGTCGGCCTGAGCAACGAATTCGTCGAAACCCCAGTCATTTTCGGGATGCCGCGGCAAGGCAAGCAGCATTACCTCGATCTGGCAAAGCCGATCCGGGCGAGCCTGGCCACGCAGGTGATTTCCTGGCCCGCCAAGATCAAAGCACTCAGATTGTTCGCGGATGTGTTCAAGCACCGGGCAAGCCTCGGCTACGACACCTATGACGAGCTCGCCGAGATCGACAACGAAACCGTCTACGACTACTGCCACCGGGTGCTCAACGAGGAACTTGCCCGCTACATCGGCGCACCATTGGTCAGCGGCACCTGGGTGCACGAGGATCACGACACCTCGGTGGCGCTGCTGCACTGGACGGTGCGCAACATGCTGGTCAAGTCGGTGTTCAACCTGACCTCCGGCGTGGCCGGGCTCCCCGTCAAGTTGGCGACACTGGTCGACACCAAGCTCGAGCACACCGTCACCAACGTCACCCACAACGGTTCGGCCGTCGAAGTCACCTACACGACGCCATCGTCGGGCGAACAGACCCAAACCTTCGACGCCGCGATCATCGCGACCACAGCCCAACCCGCGCTGCGCATGTACCCCCAGATGGACGAAAACCACCGCGGCCTTTACGAAACCGCCCGGTATCACCGGTTGGGCAACGTGTCGCTCGGGTTCTCTGCGCGACCAGACGACCCGGGAACCTTCTCGATGGTCTCCCCCTACGACGACCCCGACACCATCGCCGTGATCGCCGACCACAACAAGGCGCCGGGTAGGGCACCGGCAGGCAAGGGCCTCATCTCGGTGCTGCTGTCGCCCGCCTACCTCAACCGCACCGACGATCGCGACGACGACTACCTGATCGATCACGCGCTGGAGCGGGTCAAGTATTACTACGGCAAGCTTCCCGGCGATCTCGAGCAGCATGCACTGTTCCGCTGGCCGGAGTCCGTTCCGGTTCTCGACAAGGGCCGATTCAAGCGAATTGCCGACTTCCGCAAGAAGATCGACCGCAGCTCGCGCGTGCAGTTCGCCAGCGACCTGGACCGAATCCCGGGCCTCAACGGAGGGTTGGTCAGCGGTAAGGAAGCGGCCGCCCGCGTCTCGGCTGTGTTCGCCGACAAGGTAGCCGGCAGCGCTACTCGGTCGCGACTTATCGGTACCGCGGGAACGTAAGCATACGATGATCAGCGCGACTCTCGCGTGGGACCAACCCCCTTGGGACATAACGACTCCCGCCACGCCACAAACGATCATCACGACCGTCCTCGGCCTCGCGGTCGCGGGCTTCGTCGTCGCCGCGTCGGTCAGTTGGTACCGCACCAAACGGCCCACCTTCCTGCTGATGCTGGTGGGTGGGTACGTCTGCTCGTTCAACGAGCCGCTGATCGACTTCCTCTGCCATTGCTTCTTTCCGGCCGACGGCTGGATTGGGCACACCGTGTTCAACAGGTCCATCCCGATCTGGGTGATCTTGGCCTACGTGGTATGTGCTATCAGCGGCCTTCAAGACCGGGGTCACCCGTCGTGCCCTGTGGATCAGCATCGGAATCTGGGCGGCACTCAATCTGGCGATGGAAATCCCATTGCTGCAGTCGAACCTGTACGTGTACTACGGCGATCAGCCGTTCGTGGTGGGCGGTTTCCCCCTCAGCCAGCTGGTGTTCAACGCATTCGGGTCGCTGCTCGGTGCGGTGGTCATCACCCGGCTCTCGTGGCTCTTCACCGGCCCGCGCCAGCTGCTGCTGCTCGTGGTTCCGTTTGTGACGTTCATGTCGTCGTGGGCCGTGGGCATGCCACTTTTCTTGACCCTCGGCACGGATGCAACCCATGGCCTGCGCATGTTGGCCGCGGCCATGAGCGCGTCACTCGGCCTGCTCGGGATCGACACGCTGATCCGCCTCGGCACCGGGCGATTGCGGCTGATTCCTTCGGTTCCATTGGTGCCGAACACAACTGAGCATTCATCGGGAGCCGACCTCGACCGCAGCACCGTCAGTGCATAGTCCGGGAGAACAGGAGTTCTGGCCATGACAACCTCAATAGTCGCGATAGCCCAGCCCCCATGGGACATGACCACCCCAAGAACCGCGCAAGCAATCATCACCGTGATCCTCGCGGCGGTGGTGGCGGCCTTTCTGGTTGCCGCGCTGGCCCATTGGAGACGCTCCGGGTCGCCGGCCTTCCTCCTCATGTTGGTCGGTGGTTACCTCTGCTCATTCAACGAGGCGACGGTCGACGTGCTAGGTCATTGCTTCTTTCCCCTTGACGGGGTGATCGCGTATACCGCCTTTGGCAGGGGCGTGCCCGTGTGGGTGGTGCTCGCCTACATCGTGTTCTTCGGTGGGCTGTCCTACTTGATGGCGCTGGCGTTCAAGCGCGGCGCCAGCCACCGGGCGATGTGGTGCGGGATTGCGGTTTTCGGCGTGCTCAACGTCTTGCTGGAGATACCGATGCTGGGCGCCGGGCTGTATCTGTATTACGGGAATCAACCCTTCACGATCGGCGGCTTCCCGGTCAGCTGGCTGGTGATCAATAGCCTGGGATCGCTGTTCGGTGCCGTGGTGGTCGTCCGGCTTTCGTGGTTCTTCACCGGCGCGCGGCAGTTGTTGTTGGTGTTCGTGCCTTTCGCGACCTATATGGCGTCCTGGGTGCTGGCGATGCCGTACTTCGCGATCACCAACACCGACATGCCTTCCGGCGTGCGGATGGCGGCGGCGGCGCTCAGCATGGCGCTCGGTTTGATCGCGATCGACGGTCTCATCCGGATCGGAACCGGCCAGTGGCGCCTCCTGCCCCCGCAAACCTCCGACGCTCCGCCCAGCGAGAGCCGAAAGCATGTGTATTCGCATTCCTAGGCCGCTGAAGCGGAACGATCGTTACGCTGGATCTGCGGATTATCCCTCGAGAGCCAGCGATGAGCCGAGCAACGGCGCAGGAAAAAGCCCCCCTCGTCTCATGTTCTACTGCCTTTGTCCCAACTGATCTAGGATCTTGGTTATGGAAACGTTCGATTACATCGTGGTAGGTGCGGGCCACAACGGGTTATGTGCGGCAGCGACCCTGGCTGAGCAAGGCCGCTCCGTGTGTGTCGTCGAGCGGCTGCCGGTGCTCGGCGGTCTTTCGGCAAGCTACCCCTACCTGGAGGACGCGCCGGAGCACAAGCTGAGCATCGGGGCGATGGATGACCTTTTCATGGCCCAGACGCCGCTCGCCCGAGAGATGCGACTGGCTGACTTCGGCTATGACACCGTCCCCCTTGCGCACCCGTACGGTTGGATGAACGAGGACGGCGACACGCTGCTGCTGTGGGGCGATTTCGCCCGCACGCTCGAAGACATCCGGTACTTCTCGCCGAAGGACGCCCGCACCTACGAGCAGCTTCGCGGACCGATCGACTGGATCATGGATCTCATCGACATCCTCACGGTCCAGGACCCGTCCGCGTGGGGCAAGGTTGATTTCGCCAAGTACCTACTGCGACACCGTCCCGACCGGGCCACGCGCCGCTTCATCGGCAGCATGCTGGCGCTGAACGTCTTCGAACTCATCTCGGAAACGTTTGAGTCCGACGCCATGCGTGGGCTATGGGCCTACTGGTCCTCGATGGTGGGCCCCGCGGACGCCATCGGCTCGGGCGCCTACTTCCTGGGTTTCGCCGGCGTACACCGCCACCTCGGGGTCCAACGCCCCCGCGGCGGCATGACAAATTTGGTCGAGGCGTTCAAAGGCAAGCTCGAGAGCCACGGCGGCGTCGTACGGCTGGGCAACGGCGTCAAACGAATCCTGGTCGATGCCGGGCGTGCGACCGGCGTCCTGCTCGATGACGGCACCGAGCTGCGCGGCCGACGCGGAATCGTCTCGAACGCGGCAGCACAGGTCACCCTGGGCAAGCTTGTCCCACAAGAGCAGCTGAGCCGCGAAGACCGCAACAGGGTCGCGCTCATCCCGGCGAATTCGGTTAACGCCGCCGCGTTCAAGATCGACGTTGCGACGGCGGGCCGCGTCGGTTACCCGAAGGCCGAAGCGGCCCGAGCCAAGCGTGATGGCGAGGACATCCGCACCACTACCTTCATGACCGGAACCCTCGAAGACCACATCGAGCAGATGTACGCGATGAAGCGCGGACTCAACGTAGATACACCGCCGGTCTATATGGCCATCCTGTCGGCGCCGGATCGATCGATCGCATCGGCCCAGGGTGACGTGCTTTACCTGCACTCGAATGTGCCCGGTTATCCGAGTAACGGGTGGAACGTCAACAAAGACGCCTACACCGAACAGATCTGGAAATCGGGCCTGCGCTTCCTCGGCGGTCTAGAGACCGAGATCGGGCGGATCGTGTCGACCCCGGAGGACCTGGAGAACCGCTTCGCCGCACCGGCGGGCGCGTACTTCCACGTCGACATGCTGGTGACCCGGCTGGGTAAGAACCGACCAGCGCACGGCCTCGGTGGTTACGACACCCCCATCAAGGCGCTCTACCAGACCGGCGCCGGCACGCATCCAACCGGAGGAGTGGTCGGGTGGCCGGGACGGCTGGCCGCCCAGCACGCACTTCGTAACGAATAGATCTGACAAGGCGATTCGACCCGAACGAGGAGGACGACCGGTGCCGAACATGAATGTGACGGCCCAACGGCTGTGCGTATGGTGCGGTCCGGTCATGATCGCCATCTGGGCGACGGCCTTCGCATTCCTCTGCCACTTCATCCCGCCACCCAGCCCCGCCAAATCACGCGCGGCCCTCGTCGCTCAGTTCAGCGACCACACCAACCTCATCCGGCTCGGCCTGGTGATCAGCCTCTTCGCTTGCGCGTTGCTGGTGCCGTTTTGCGCGGCCATCGCCGCCCAGATGCGCCGGATGGAAGGAGTGCGGTCGGTTCTCGCCGAATCCCAGCTGGTCTCGGGCGGCCTGTTGTGCGTCGAGTTCCTCGTGCCCTTCGCGATCTGGCAGACCGCGCTGTACCGCCTGCACGAGTGGAGTCCCGAAATCGTGCAAATGCTCAATGACATGGCGTGGCTGATGTTCCTCGGGATCATCTCGTCGGCCTGCATTCAGGTCGCCTCCCTCGGCGTCGCGATCCTGCTCGACAAGGGCGCCAAACCGGTATTCCCGCGCTGGGCCGGCTATTTCAACATCTGGGTCGCGATGATCTGGGTACCAGCGGCAATCATCCCCTTCTTCAAAACGGGCCCCCTGGCGTGGAATGGAATATTCGCCTGGTGGGTCCCGCTGTGCGTGTACTTCTGCTGGTTCGTCGTGATGGTAGTGCTGCTCCTGCGAGCAATTGGCGAGGACGCGCGTGCACAGGCGCAAGCGAGCGCGAATGACTGGCTCACCGGAACGAGACCTGAACTGGCGAGCCCGAACCTGAGCTGACCGCGCCGTAACCGTCGAGAGCACAGGGAAAGAGGCCACGTGCCTGGCGAATCCAGAGGAACCGTTGCGGTCATCGGCGCCGGGCTGGCCGGACTGACCGCCGCCTATCGACTCCAACAACGCGGTTTCGACGTCACGGTGTTCGAAACCCGCGACCGGGTGGGCGGTCGCGTGTGGACGATCCGCAAGGGCGACTACATCATGGATCTGGGCGCCGCGTTTTACCTTGGCACCTATCGCGAATCGATTGATCTGATCCGTGAAGTCGGCCTCGGTCCGCTGTTCACCGAAGTTCCGGTGTGGGGGGTGATGCCGAAGCGGGGTGACAAGCACCTGCTCGACTATGGCAAGCTGCTGCGCACCGGGTTGACCACCCGTGCGTTGTCAACGCGCAGCAAGCTCAAGGCTTTGAAGTTGGTCCGCCCGATGATCAAGGCCAGAGGCAGCCTCGGTTATCACACCTACGACCAGGTGGCCCGGTTGGATACCGACACCGTGCGGGAGTATTTCCGTCGCGAACTCAACGAAGAACTGCTCCAGTGGGCCGGGAGGCCTCTAGTCAGCAGCACTTGGGTCGCTGACGATGGCGACACCTCGATCGCGTTGCTGCTCTGGACGATACGCAACATGCTCGTCAGCACGATGTACAACCTCCGGCCCGGAGTCAGTGGGTTACCCGAGGAACTCGCCCGGCGGCTTGATGTCCGGCTACAGCATTCGGTCGCCCACGTCGCAGACACCGGGCTGGTCGTGGAGGTCACCTACACGCCCGAAGGCGGCGGCAATCAACAAATGGAGTCCTTCGACGCGTGCGTCATCGCCACTCAAGCCCAGCATGCGTTGGCGATGTTCCCGCAGATGGACGCAAACCACCGGGCGTTATACGAAACAACCCGCTACCGGCGACTCGGCAGCATCTGCCTTGGGCTATCGCAACGCCCGAACGATCCCGCGACCTACTACATGGTGTCGCCGCACGAGGACCCCGACACCATCGCAGTGATTGCCGACCACGCCAAGGCACCCGGCCGGGCTCCCGAGGGCAAGGGCCTTCTGACTGTCCTGTTGTCACACGAATACTTAGAGCGCACACTAGATCTCACCGACGAGCAGGTATTGGAGTACGCGATAAATCGCGCCCGCCGCTACTACGGAAATGTCGTCGACACCCTCGAGGAACACGCCGTCGCACGCTGGCCCGAGTCCGTCCCGGTGATGGACAAGGGCCGATTTGCGCGGATCGCCGAATTTCAGAAGCGTCTCGATTGGACATCGCGAGTCCAGTTCGCCTCGGATTTGGATCGGATCTCCGGCCTCAACGGTGCCTTGGTCAGCGGCCAGGAAGCCGCGAACCGCATCGTGAACGCCGTGCTCGCCCCGCGGGCCCAGCCAATCCTGGCCGGCGCACGTTCGCGCTGAGCCAGCGACGGGCGACCGGAACCCCGTCGCGGCCACCCCGGAAAATCAGCCAATCTGCAGATGCAACTCGCGGAAGTGGAGCGTCCCGGATGGCCACCCGACCGTGGGCTCGCGCAAGACGGAGTACGTCGGGATCCGCCGGTTCCATTCCTCGACGATCAGGCGCAATTCCAGACGGGCTAGGTGCGAACCGAGGCAACGGTGTGGGCCTCGGCCGAATGCGAAGTGATTGTTTCGTCTTTCGTGGATGGCGTCGGCATCGGGGTATCGTTCGGGATCGCGGTTGGCGGTCCCGAGCCCGAGCCAGCACGTAGACCCTGCCGGGATCGTCACACCGGCGACAGTGACCTCGGCGGTGGTCACCCGAGGGACGTAGGGTATCGGCGGGTCGACTCGCAAGACCTCTTCGATGAAGTGCGCAACCGCCTCTTCGTCATCAATCAACGTGGTCCGCAACGCCGGATTGCGGGCCAGCTCGTAAAGCGCGAATCCCGTTGCGGCGGTCACGGTATCCAGTCCCGCGATGAGGAACAAAAAGCACAGTCCGATGATCTCTTTCTCGGTCAATGCGCCATCGCTTGAGTCTGAGAGCAATTGGCTCAGCAGGTCATCACCGTCGCTCCCGCGACGGTCGGCGAGGTGCCCGTTCAGATAGTTCACCAGTTCGCCGCCGCGTCTCAGGGTTTCCGGTGATGCTGCGGAGCCTTCGGCGGCGGAGAATTCTAAAATTGCGTCCTTCCAGCCGATGAGAAGGTCGCGGTCGGCGAGCGGCAGGCCGAAAAGCGTCAAAAACACCTGGGAGGGAAACGGAATGGCGAGTCCACTCATCACCTCGGAGCTATCGCCGGACGCCCTGATCTGATCGATCAGCTCGCCCACCTGCTTGCGCAACTCGACTGCCCGCTCGGCCATGCGGCGAGGGCCGAAGAACTTGTCCAGAACCCGCCGAAAGCGGGTGTGTTCTGGCGGATCGAAGGCGATCGGCACCATCGGAAACGGACTTCCAACCAGGTCGAACGCACCCTCGGAGGAAAACAGCCCGGGATGCGTGGCCGCCTCCTCGACAACGTCGGCGCCGCTGAGGAAATACACGCCGGCGTGGGACACCGCGATTTTGCCCGGCGCCAAGAGCATGCGCCATGCCGCCTCGCGGTCGTGGGCAAAAGGCAGGGTTTCCAGCGCAGGTAGCGCGGGGCAGACGACCTTCATTGTCGCTCCTTTGACTGTTGACCAGCGTTAACTGGAGTTAAATTTCAGCCCAGGCTAGTGCCGCTATACTTCGGATATCATACATGGATCCAATAGCGCATGCGTGAGCTGCGTCACATTAATATGAGCATGCGGTCGGCTGCAGGGCCCGTCCGGCGAGGAGACGCCTTCGCCGCCCAGACGCCTTGGCACCGTTGACAGACGCAATTTAGCGCCGTACTGTCTCAAAATAATCGCGGATCGTACCCGCCTGGGCCGCCGGGCAAGGGCAGTAGGTCAGTTCACGAGCGACCCAAACCAGGTCGACGCCGCGAGGAAATGCGTAAATCAGCGTTAACGCACCCCAATAATGGAAGCCATGCACCAACACCTGACCCGCGCCTGCGCGATCGCTGCCCCTTCGAGGCTGGGTTTTCGAAATGGTTCGTGACGCTATCGGCAACATCCTGCGCGCGCGTGCCTCAAGTGCGCCCGATCATGTCTGCTGCGCCATGGACGAGAACGTATTCACCTATGCCGAGATGGATCAGCGGTCGGACGCACTTGCGGCCGGGTTGGCTCAGCTGGGCGCCGGACGGGGTGAGCAGATCGCGATGCTCGCTCCCAACCGTATCGAGTTGCTCGAGATCTTCTACGGTGCGGCAAAGACGGGGGCGGCCCAAGTGCCGTTGAACGCCTATCTGAAGGGCGAGTTTCTGCTGCATCAGCTGCGCCAGTCCCGATCGACCATTTTGGTCACCGATGCCGCCGGCCGCGAAGCAGTGGCCCCCGTGCGAAGCCAGCTGCCCGACCTCCGCACGGTGATCATGCTCGACGAGGCCGAAGGCGATGAAATTCCGTATGCCAGTTTGTTCGATCACGGCGACGTGCCGCCACCAGTGGAGCTGACCGCCGCCGACACCATGTCGATCCTCTACACCTCCGGCACCACAGGGTTGCCAAAAGGGTGTGTCGCCAGCCACGGCTATTACTGTCGAAGCGGCGAGGTTATCGGCGCCGCACTCGAGGTCACCGAGGGCGACATCCTGTTCGCGGGCCTGCCACTGTTCCACGCCGGCGCACGGCTGGTCACCGTGACACTGCCTCTGGTATACGGCATACCGGCGTACCTGCAGGGGACATTCAGCGCCCGCACGTACTTCCCGCGCGCCAAGGAAGTCGGCGCAACGCTGATGATCGCCGTCGGTGCGATGGGCGCAGCGATTCTTGCGACCGAGCCGTCGCCGGCCGACCGCGATCACAAAGTGACCCGCATCATGTGTGCGCCGCTATCACTCGAAATGCAGGCGACCTTCCGTGACCGCTTCGGTGTCGACCCATGGGTCGACATCTTCGGCCAAACCGAATGCATGCCAACCACATTGACGTCCCTGTCATCGGACCGGCGTGATCCGAACGGCTGCGGGATCGGTGCACCCGACCTCGATGTCTCCCTGCTCGACGACGAAGGCAACGTGCTACACGGCGAGGCGATCGGCGAGATCTGCCTGCGCCCCCAGGCCCCGCACGCAATGTTCGAAGGCTACTTCAACAACCCCACCGCGACACTCGAAGCGTTCCGAGGGCTGTGGTATCACTCTGGTGACTACGGTCGGCGCCTGCCCAGTGGGGCGTTCGCGTTCGTCGACCGTAAAAGGGACAGTCTCCGCCGCCGTGGCGAGAACATCTCGAGCTTCGAACTCGAACAGGCCATCGACGCTCACCCGGTCATCGTCGAATCCGCAGCAATCGCCGTGCCGTCCAATCTGGGCGAGGACGACATCAAGGCCTGCATCGTCGCCAGCGGGCCGATCGAACCCGCGGAGCTGTTCGACTTTTTCAAGAACCACCTGCCGTACTTCGCGATCCCACGCTATGTCGACTTCATCGACGCGCTGCCCCGCAACGGGGTTGGCCGCGTGTTGAAGCACAAGTTGCGTGAAGCTGGAAACAGCACGGACACATGGGACTTCGAAGCGATGGAGCTGACCGTAGCCAAACAGGAGCGCCGTTAAATGGACTTCACCCTGACGCCGAAGCAGCAGGATCTGCAGGCTCGCGCCGAGAAGCTCGGCCGGTCGTTCACCGAGCAGGCCCGCGAATGGGATGAATCCGACGAGGCCCCCTATCGCGAGATCTTCGATCGTGTTGGGGAAGAAGGCCTTTTCGGCGTCGCAATGCCCACGGAGTACGGCGGTCAGGGCGGCGGCGCGGTCGAGTACCTGATCGTGGTGGAGGCGCTGTTCCGTTATGCCCAGTCCTGGCTGCCGCCCGAGCCGGTGTTCTGTACCAGCGGTCCGGGGCCGTCGATGTTCCTGCTGGGCGGGAACGCCGTACAGGAGAAGTACCTGCGCGATATCGTCGCCGGCCGTCGGGCCTGCAACATCGCGCTCACCGAACCGCAAGCCGGCTCGGCCCTGACGCATCTGAGCACCACCGCGGTGCGCGATGGCGATGCTTATATCCTCAACGGCACCAAGAGTTTTCTGACCGGTTCGAACGTCAACGACCTCAACGCGACTTTCGTGCGCTTCGACGACGTGCCAGGTGCCAAAGGGATCGGCGCCATCGTGGTGGAGAGCTCAATGCCCGGCGTGGAAGTCCTGCGCGGCCCGGTTTATATCGGCGATCGCGGAATCCATCACGGCGACATGGTGCTGCGGGACGTCCGGGTACCCGCCGAGAATGTCATCGTCGGCCCGGGCCAGTTCGCCCGGTTGATGACGGCGTTCAACCTCGAACGCCTGCACAACTGCGGCTTCTGGCTGGGCTTCAGCCAAGCCGCCTTTGACGAAGCCGCGAAGTACACGCAGCAGCGCGAAGCGTTCGGCAAACAGATCATCGACTTTCAGGCCGTCTACCACTCGCTGGCCGACATGTGGGTCCAGATCGAGGCGCTGCGGCTGCTCGCCTACCGGGCCGCGGCCTCGGCGATTGAAGGCCGATTCCCGAAGCTCGCCGAGGTCACTCAAGCCAAGCTGTTTGGCGCAACAGTCGGTCCCCAGATCACCCTCAAGGCAATGGAACTGCACGGCGGCTACGGCGTGACGACCGACTTCGCCATCCAGCGCATTCATCGGGACTGCGTCACCAACGTGGTGGCCGGGGGCGCACCGGCCGTGCTGCGCAACGGCGTGGCCGCGGGGCTGTTTCCCGACCGGAGGTTCCCGCAAGCGTGAGCCTCACCGTAGAGCAGCAGGATTTTCAGGAGGCTGTCCGCGACTTCTGCGCGCGCGAATGCGCCACGCGCGAACAGCGTGAGGTGTTGCTCGACGCCGACGAGGAGGATCAATCCTCGGTCCTCTACAAGAAGCTTGCCGAACTCGGTTGGCTGGGTGTCGCGATCCCCGAGGAATACGGCGGCTCCGGTGGCACGTACGTGGACCAGACGCTTCTGTTCGAGGAACTCTGGCGTGGACTTGCGCCCGTCAAGGCGCTCGGTCCGACGACGACCGTTGCCGGATGCTATAAGCGATTCGGATCGGACCAGCAGAAGCACGACGCGCTGTCCGCGATCGCGGCCGGTGAGATCATGTCGATTTCGATCTCCGAGCCCGGTGCGGGATCAGACGTCGCCGCGATCACCTGCCGGGCGGAACCGGTTGCGGATGGTTATGTGCTCAACGGCCAGAAGACCTGGTGCTCGTATGCCCACCGGGCAGGGCGGATCTTATTGGTCGCACGAACCAGCCGCGACGAGAAACCACATGCGGGATTGACCATCTTTGAAGTGCCTGGCAATGCCACCGGTGTTGAGACTCGTCGTATTTCGACGCTGGGAGGTCGCGAGGTCAACGACGTATTCTTCACGGACTGCTTCGTCCCGGCCGAGAATGTCGTTGGCGAGATCGGGCGAGGGTTCCCACAAATCATGGCCGGCCTCGACGGCGAGCGACTGCTCGGCGCGGCGGTCGGCCTAGGCATCGGACAACGCGCACTTGATGACACCATCGCATACGTCAAGGAGCGCAAGCAGTTCGGCAGACCAATCGGGACGTTTCAGGCGCTGCGCCATCGCATCGCCGATCTCGCCACCGACCTCGAGTGCGCACGTCTGCTCACCTATGAGGTCGCACGGCGACTCGAACGCGGCGCCGACCCAGTCACCACGCGTATGACGTCGATGGCCAAAATCAAGACCTCCGAAGTCGCCAAACGCATCGCGCTGGAGGGCATGCAGATGATGGGCGGCTACGGTTATGCGACCGAATACGACATGGAAAGCCACGTGCGCCACTCACTGGTTCTGCCGATCTACGCCGGCACCAACGAGATTCAACGCGAAATCATCAGCGGTTCGCTCGGTCTGCGCTAGCCGTTTCCAATTCGGAACGCAGCGCGGCGAGGTCAACCTCCAAGGATTCGATGCGGCGCAACGGGTCCCGTCCCCCGCTTTGACCATCTAGTGCGCTCACATCGGGAACCTTGATGGCACGCAGTAGGACTGGCGTCATGATGCTCATGGAGACCTCCCACGCATCGAAGTCATGCGGAGACTGTCTTTAGCGGTGTGCGGCCGGTTCGCTGCGCGCGTCCAGAACCTCGACAACACCGTTGGTGGCATCCAGCCTGATGCGCATCCCCGTCGAAATCCGGGTGACCGCTTCCCCGGTGTTCACCACGCAGGGAATACCCATCTCACGGGCCACGATTGCCGCATGGCTCAGCGGGCCGCCAATGTCGACGACCATTCCGGCCACCAGTGGAAACAGCGCACACCAGCTCGGGTCGGTGACTTCGCAAACCAGGATCTCGCCCGGTTCGAGGTCCTCGGCAACGTCCAGGCTGGTGGCTACTCGGGCAATCCCCTCGACCACACCGCTCGTGACGGACACCCCGGTGATGGTGTCCCCCGCCCGTACATCCGCGCCGCCAGGTCGACCGACGCGCGGCTGGGGCATGCCCTCCCATCGGTCCGGAAAGGTCAGCTTTTGGTACTCCACCCGTTTGGCCTGGCGTCGAGCAGCAACCTCTCGCACATCCCCTCGCGCTCCGTCGAGTCCGCGCAACACCTCGGGCACCGTGAAAGCGAAGATGTCGTCGGGCTGGGCCAGCACCCCCTCGGCGACCAATTCCGCACCATGGCGCCGGGCAGCGAACCGCGCGCCGTCCAGCGCCATCAGGAACGTGGCCTTGCCCACTTCCCGCAGAGGCAGATACCGCTGTGCGAGACGCAGCATGGCTCGAGCCTTGATCTGTTGGGGTCCAGGCAGATTCGCCAATAACGATTGCTCGGCGGAGATTCGTCTTTCCCGACGGTCCGCCTGTTCGGTGCCGCGATCCTCGACGCCATGATGCGTATACCGTTCGGCAATTGAGGTCACCAGACCAGGGTCCTCACGCCACGAGGTCGAGGAGATTTCGCCTTCCTCCGGGCCGTGGAAACCATAGCGTGCGATAAAGGCATTGACTGAGAGTCGTCCGCGAGACACGTTCCAGAGCTCGGCGACCATGCGAGCTTCCTCGTAATCCCCATAGCCCGCAGCCAACTGGGCTACCAGGCCCGGGTCGCCGGCCGCCCGCGCGAGACGCGTGAGCTGTTCGAAAAACGCCTGAGTCACGGCCACCCCCATGACGTGAATGCGCATGGCGGCATCGAACCTGTCCACCGCATGCGCCAACAAGCGCACGCTAGAAATCGGCGAGGTCCCCGTTGCGCCTGTCCACCATCGGTGCTGATCCCGGTAGAGCCGCTTCAACCGGGATGGCAGTAGAGCGGTCTCTACGGGAAAACGCGCGAGCACGAACGGCAAGCGACGCCAGGAGTTCTCGCTTTGCACTCCGTCACGCACCGAACCAAGGAGCTGTTCTTCCATTGCATCCCCGGACGTTCCCGGCGTTAGATCAGCGATCTGCCGCAGGTGTGTGACATTCATTGCGGCACGGCCGTAGAAAATCGCAGCGAATCGTTTGTCGACGCTGTCGGCCCGCCCAGTCAAACGCCGCGGCAGCACCCCAAGCCGGTAATAGGCGTAAGGGACCGACACCTCGTTGCCCATCGAGAAGATCGACCAGGACATCGGGGTGGGCACACCCGGTATCGCTTCCGCGAGGTTAGCCGTACTCCAGAATGTCGTCGGACCGCTCTGCTCATGCAGCGGATCGGGCCAGCTCACCTCGTCGGTGTGTTGCTCGGGTCTACTCATCAATGCGGCTTCATCGGTTGGTTCGTCTGGCTGTCGGTGAGCGCGCAGGCGACACCGAGCGCCGGATACTGGCTACGGCACCGATATTTTTCTGCCGGACGAGCAGCCATCGACCTCCAATCACCGAAATCGCAACAATTCGGTGTGAGCGCTCGTTAACGCACTCATCAGAATGGCCGAACCACGACGCAGATGCAAGCAGCCGGCAACATGATCGGCGCTCAGCGGCCCTCGAGGATGCGACGCGCGGCGTCCTCGCCCCAACGTGCAGCGGACTCCATGGAACCCGCGCCGAACAGGTCACCGGCAACCTGTACTTGCCCCCGGGCAGGCAGCGAATCACGCAGGGTACTGTTGCGACGCCAGAAGCCCGGGTCCGCGAGGTATCCCGCGTATGGCCAGCGTGTCACCACCGACAACTCCCGGTGTCCGGCAAGTTCGGGACAGAGCCCTTCGACAACGCCGGCGGCCCACGTTTCCAATTGACCGTCGGTGCAATCGAGAAACCTGTCAGTGACCGCGGTGTCGGTGTAAATGGTGACGAGGCTATGTCCGCGCGGCGCCCGATCGGCGGACTTGTTGTGCTGCAAAAAGATCAACAGGCACTCGGGTTGCTCGGCGGTGGGGACCAGGACCGTGTAAGCCCTGCTGGTGGTCGGAACCCGGTAGCCCAGCGAGACACTGATCAACTTGACGTTGCGCAGCTTGTCGCCGAACGCCGGAGATGCCGTCAGCAAGGGTGGCCACATTTCGACGGCGCGGTGGTACATGGCGCTGATGACACACGCGCCCGCGCTGACATCGTGGGCGCCGCTGCCGTCGGTGTATGACACGGTCACGCCGGATTCGGATTCATCGACGCGGGTGACCGTCGCGCCGTAACGCACGTCGATTCGCGACGCGAGTTCGTTGGTGACAGTCGCCAACCCACCGCGCAGGCTGCGCAGGCCACCGGACCAAGCGCTCAGTGCGCCAAGCACGTTCACGCTGGACGCGTCTCGGGCGCCGGTGCCCGTGGTCAGCCGCATCATCGGATCGATGAGGTACTCGGCCACCTCGCGCCCGAAGTAACGTACGGCGAAGTCGTGCGCGGACACATCCGGATCGTCGAGTGCCGCCGATAGGCCCATGTCGTAGGAGTCGACGTCTTTGATCGCCTTCCGCAACCGGATAAACCCGACGGCCAAGCGCAGTTTGGCCGGCATTGACAACGCACGGGTAAACGGCAGCTTCAGCAACTCGGCCGGATCGAGGTCGATCAACCGTCCGCCTCGGACCAGACCGATGACTGCGCTGGTATCCACCAGGCGGTCCCCAAGTTCGAGGTCCTCCACCAACTTCAGATAACTGGCGTAGCCCGCGGTGAGAGCATCGGGACCGGTGTCGACGATGTAGCTCCCGTGACGCTCCGTTTGCACGCGGCCACCCGGCCCGCTCGCCGATTCCAGCACGGTGACTGTGGCGCCGCCCCGCTGTAAGCGGAAAGCGGCAGCCAGCCCGGACAGCCCAGCGCCGACAACGACGACCGAGGTCACGGTCGACCGGCCTGGCGCTCGATTGGCTCCCCAGCAGATTTCATGGCACAACTCCGCCCGGTCCGCATAATCCATCGTGTAAACGATCGTTATCGGAGATCAAGCTACCACAGCCATCACTTCCGGGGCCGCCGATACTGCCGGCACGGCATTCTGCACGCACCGTTTCAAAAGCGCCGCGCCGCTGACTCCGTGTTATGCGCTTATGCTGACTCCTGATGAGCGCGTTACGGGAGCGAAAGAAAGCGGCGCTACGCGCCACGATTGTGCGCTCGGCGGTCGACCTGTTCGTGCAGCGCGGCTACGACTCGGTCGGTATGGAGGAAATCGCCTCCGCATCGATGTGTTCACGCAGCACGCTGAACCGGTATTTCGGCACCAAAGAGGACGTGCTGTTCCCCGCGGTCCCCGAAGTCGTCGAAGGATTGCGACGCGCGCTGGACGGCGTGCCGAGCACAGGCGATCGATGGGCGATCGCCCGCGAAGCGGTCACCGCGCAACTGGGCCAATTCTTCGAGAATTTCGAGCCCGACCTGCGTGTGACGATCATGCGGCTATGGTTCACCGAACCCGCGCCGCGCCGGCGGTACCTCGAAATCGCCTATGAATGGGAAGAAATCCTGAAAGGCTACTTCGCCGCCGGCCTGCCCGATAATCCGACAACCCACCTGCGCACCCAGCTGCTTGCGTCAGCGATGGTGTCGGTGCTGCGCGCCGTGCTGCACGCGGCAATCGAAACGGGCAACGACATACCCAATCTGGCCGACACGGCGTTCGGCATGCTCGAGGCCGGCCTGCCAGCCGCGCTGCGGCCCGCGCGACGCGGGTGAACCGGCTCCGGACAGCGAGCCCTCCCGTTCCCCGATACTGACACGCCTGCTCTATTGACGCGACGTCGCATTTTTTCGTACTGTAGCCACAGCCGCGAAGGAGTCAGCGATGAATGCTCGCAGTCAACGCATTTGCGCGTGGGCCGGGCCCGTGTGCGCCGTCACCTGGGTGATCGGCTTCTTCTTTCTCGCAGGATTCATCCCACCACCGTCGCCCAGCATGGACGCCCATCAGATCGCCACGATGTTTGCCGAGCATGGGAACCGGATCCGCGCCGGTCTGATCATCGTGGGATTCGGCGGTGCGATCTACTGCCCGTGGGCAGCAGCGATCAGCGTGCAGCTCAAGCGCATTGAAGGTCGGTTCTCACCCATGACCTATACCCAGCTCGGTATGGGCTCCGTTTTCGTGCTCATCTTCATCGTGCCGGTGATGATGTGGCAGGCCGCGGCTTTCCGTCCGATGGAAAACATCGAGATCACCCACCGCTTCAACGACATGGCCTGGATGCTTTTCATCGGACCCGTGTGCACAATCTTCGTCCAGGGCATGGCCATCACCATCGCCATCCTGAGCGACAAGTCCGAGCGGCCCGTGCTGCCGCGCTGGCTGGGCTGGTTCAACCTATGGGCCCAGATCATTTACCTACCCGGCGTGTTGATTCCGTACTTCAAGACAGGCCCGCTGGCGTGGAACGGCCTGCTGGCGTTCTGGATCCCGGTCGTGGTGTTCACGGTGTGGCTGTGCCTTATCACGGCGATGCTGTTGCGTGCGATCAATGAGCAAGAGCGTGCGCTCACCACAGGGTCGGGTACGGGAACGGCGGCGGCCCCAACGACAGCCGGCGCATCGCCATGAGCACACGAGCCCAACGAATTCTGCTGTGGTGGGGGCTCATCTTCACGGTGATCTATGGGCTGGCGTGGTGGCGGCTGTTTCACATGATGCCTCCGCCCACCGCGAAGTGGTCCGCCGACGAGATCGCCCGGTTCTACCTCCACAACGGTTCCGAGATCAAGATCGGCGCCACCATCTGTGGGTGGACCAGCGGTTTCATGGTCCCCATCGCGGTGGCGGTGGCGGCTCAAATCGCGCGACACGAAAAGGGTTTCCCGGTATGGGCGGCTCTCGCATTCGCTGGCGGCACATTGATGTCAATCCCGCTTGTGCTTCCGCCGATTTTCTGGGGTGTCGCGGCGTTCACCCCGACGCGGGCCGCCGAGATCACCGCGATCATGCACGAACTCGCGATGTTGACCTTCGTTACGACCGATCAGTACTACATCTTTATGTGGGTTGCGATCGCCGCCGTCGCCCTCATCCCCAACACCGTTGTGTACACACCGTTTCCACGGTGGTTCGGGTACTGCACTGCGTGGACGGCGCTGATGTTCGAGGCGGGTGCGGTGTCCTTCCTGACTCGTTCGGGTCCTTTTGCAGGGAATGGCTTGTTGGCGTTCTGGACCCCGGTGGTCACGTTCTTCGCATGGATCGTCGTGATGGCGGTGCTGATGTTCAGGGCTATCGGGTTGCAGGAGAACGAAGTTCACCCGAGTGCGGTTGCGGTGAACTAACGAATCCGGTCGAGCCCGCTGCCGGGCGCGAGCCGCCGCGCTGACGCCATCAACGGGCGGCGAGGCTGGCGGTGTCGCGTTCAGGTGTCCGCGCGACCGGCTGACCGGCGGCGGCCTCAGCGTTGATGGCCCGGATCGTCAGCACCGTGAACATAACGATCCAGGTGAAGAACACGATCATCGGGATGTAAAACACCAGGAGCCCGTTCTGGGAGAACGGGCCGGTCTTGAAGAACAACAGCAGGCTCGCCTCACACATGAAAAAGCTGGAGAACAGATTGAAGTATGCCGACCACCGCGGGAACGCCGGCCGCGCACTGTGATCCATCAGAATGCTCACCGCAAGCGCGATCTGGAACAGCGCGAACGGAGCACCGGTGAACAACACCCCAAGCCAGCCCAGGTCGTTGAGCGCCTGTGTCACTTCGGGACTGGTCTCTCCCGGCCGCCAAGACGCCGCGCCGAAGAAGAATCCGATGAACATCACCACGACGACCTCGCAGGCCACCGAGATCAGCATGATGTTGAACAGGATCGGCCACCGGCGTTCCCGCAGCCGCACCATCTGAATGATGCTCGCACTCCAGGTCGTATAGAGGATGCTCGAGAAGATGAAGATAACCGTCGCTATCCGGATGCCCGTGAGGTGCGCAAGGTATTCCGACACGACTCTACTGGCCGAATCTGCCGCCGACGGCGGCAGGATGTACTGGCCGTGGGCCACGACGTTCGCGGCAAAGGGCCACAAGAACGCGAACGCGAACCCGGTGTAGGCGCAGAACTTCAGGATCCGCGGTTGAAAACCGTCAGTGCGCATGCAGCTCTCCAATCTGAGATGGTGGTGGTTCGGCGGGCACGGTAAGCCGTCAGGGGTTCTGCGGCGGCCTCGGCATCGGCACCCCCGGTCCCGGACACGTCTGGCCATCGGCACCCGCGGCGCACATGTGGTTGACCATGTAGGACGGATAACCCGCCGGAAACGGATCTGAATGCGTGCCAAACCACTGCTGCGGAACCATGTACAGCACGACGAACCCCAAATGGATAGCGCCGTAAATCGCAAAGAATTTGACCGCCTGCTTGCCCTTGAAGCTCAGCTTCAGAGTGTTGATCCCGCGTTCGACGACGGTCTGGCCCCGGTCGTCGCGGAAATAGCTCAGGCACGCGATGGCGCCAAGGGCGAAGCCGCCGAACAGCACGGTTTCCGACAACGGGATCTGGTAAGTCTGGCCCGCGAATAACGTAATTCCGCGGATGCCAGCCGGATAGGCGTACACACCCGTGCGCAACACCAGACCCTCAACGAGGGTGTCGGTGAGCGTCAGACCGACGACGATGGTCGCGATGACGCCCACAATGCCCACACCGGGCCAGCGCGCCTTGACCTTGCGCAGTAGCCACAGAATCACGATCACCTGCGAAAAGACCAGCGCCGTGTACGCCGGCGGAACAATGAGCAGGGGTTCGGGCAGGTTGTTGGCATGGGGACTGGTCCAGGTCGGCCACGCACCGTTCGCCCAGGCGCCCCGGTTGATCAGGTGCGAGTTGTAGAACAGGGTCACCGACGTGTAGTTCATGACCATGTCCCAGAAAAACACCGTCGATGCCGCCAGCGCGATCATCGCGTCCGTGGTCAAAAACCCGTGCCGGCGCCACGGCCGGATCACCCACACGTACACCAACGCCACCGCCGCGACCGGGATACCGATCTGCAGGACGGTGAACACCACCGACTGCCACGCCGGGAGCTCGTCGGGCCCGGGGTCGGTGGGCTTGAAGTTCGACCCGAACACCCACCGGGCGAGCACGACGACTTGAAAGACAAGCAGCACAACGCCGGCACCCGCCCACCACAACACCGGACGCGGCGGGTGGGCCTGCTGATCGTGAAGGAACCCGCCCGAGTGGACCCGACCACGCTGGATCGTCGCCACGTCGTGTCCCTTCGTCGCCGGCGCCCCGAGCCGTCGTCACCAATGAAAGCGGCACTTGCATTATGAGCCCGACGTTTCGGATATGCAAGTGGCACTTGCACGCGCCGCAGCAGATTCCAGCTCCGACGCTCGGGCAGGATTGACGTAGAATCCCTTGCTGTGCAGCCAGATCCTCGAGCCCGGCCGACTTCGCGTAACGGCGTGCGAGCCCGGACTCTCGCTGCCGCCCACCAGCTCTTCACCGAGAATGGCTACCGGGCCACGACAACCAAAGAGATCTGCCTTTTGGCCGGGGTCGCGGAGCCGACGTTGTTCCGCAACTTCGGCTCCAAGGCCGAGCTTTTCGAGACGACCATCCTGGAGCCGTTCACCCAGTTCATCGACGGATGGATCCAGTCATGGCGCGACTTCTCCGCTGACGCCTCGGTGCACGATCTGGCCGAAAGCCTGGTCAGCGGGCTATTCACCCTCGTGCGCCAGGACCGCAGACTGTTCCAGGAGCTCATGGAGGCTCGCGCCGACCCCAACAACGATCTGCACAAATCTGCCGCCGCCATCAGCACCCGCATCCGTGAAGGCCTGCGCGCTGTTCAGGACGTCGGGCTCGAGATCGCCGACGAGCGCCACCTGGCTCACCTGGATCCGCCTGCCACCATCGCCTCGGTGGCCGCGATGGTCATCGGCTCGGTCATCCTCGAGGATTGGATCGTGCCCAGCGGCGTCCGCCGGCCCAGTCACGCCAGGATGATCCAAGAGATCACCATGATGATCACCCACGGCATTACAGGTAGGCCCGACTGACGTCGTCGAATCGGGGCATCGTCGAACCGCGTTCGCTATCCGCGGTTGTACGGGAATTGCGGCGGATATTTTCGCCCGAAATCACGGCCGTTGATGCCCTTCTCGCCGTTGTCATTGCGCAGCAACGGGATATCGGGTGCCGGGCAGGCAATACCCGGCCCTTCGCCACAGGTGTAGGTGAGATACGACCGGGTTTGGATGTCCCTGTTCCAGGCTGTGGAGTGAGCGCCGAACCAGGTGTTGGGGATCGTGTAGCCGACTGTCATCGCCAGCGTGACCAGTCCGATCACGGCTAGCGCCCTGAACGCGGTGACGCGCACCGGGCCGCCACCGACCTGTTCGGCGCCCCGCTCGGCCAGCGAGTGCCCGCGGTCGTTGGTGAAGTACTTGATGCAGGCGAACATCGTGAAGATCGCGCCGGTCGTGAGTGCTTCGTTGAGCGGGTATGCGTGGAAGGTTTCGGCGAAGATCTTGACGTGTCCGCCTGGGTACTCCCAGGAGCCCATCGGCATGAAGATAATGCCCTCGAAGATCACATCGAAGGGCACCATGACCGCAAAGCAGATGGCCGCCAACCCGATTCGTGGCATCGCGGGCCAGCTTGCATTCGCCCGACGCATGATCGCGGCGCCGAGGTTCGTCACCAACAGGAAGATCACGACATAAGCGCCGGGAACGATGAGCAGCGGATAGGCGACCTGGTGATCCGGGGTGCCGGGCGACAGGGCGCCGGGCACGCTCTGCAGCCACGAACCCATGTTTACCTGCCAGGCGTTGTAGGTGTACCACTGCCCGACGTAGGCGCTGAGCGGGTCGTGAAACGACACCGTCAGGAACGCGATCGCCATCAGCCCGTCAAGCCCGATGCGCCGCTCGCGTCGCCATGGCCGCACGACAAACCAGTACAGTGCCGCGGTTCCGGCGATGGGCAAGGCGATCTGGCAGAACGTGAGGGCTACCTTCATCCAGATGGGAAGCTGTGTCGGCCCTGGGTCGACGTGCTGGAAGTACGGCCCGATCAGCCACCGGAGCAAGACGAACGCCTGAAACGCGAGGATCGCCGTGCCAAGCGCCGCCCACCACTTGACCGGGGCGATCACGCGATCGGGGGCAATCGTGGGCCGGGACGGGCCACCCGCCGCAGCGGTGACGCTCATGCTCGCACTTGCTCGGGTCAGGTGCGGCAACGGTTCACCGCCCGTGTGCGGCTTGGCGACCGCAGCGGCCAGTAGCTTGACGATGGCGCACGCCACCGCGAAGGTGGCCAGCCCGCCCGCCTGAGTCAGTACCGAGCCCACGTCTGTGTTGATGACTAGCCAGGACGGCCAACCCAGCGCGGCGTTCACCGCCGCGCTGGTCGTCAGGGCCAACGGGATGACCGCCAAGGTTCGCCAGCCGAGGAAGTAGGAATCGAACCGGAAGATCAACGCCGCGAGCACCAGCGGGATAGCGGCATTGACCGCCATCCACCACAGCGGAAACTTACCGAGCAGCAGAGGCTGATATCCGTAATAGACATAGGGATTCATGGTCAGCAGGACCGTCTCGAAGATGAGGTCCCCCAGCATCGCAGCGCAGAACACCAGCCAGATCTGGCGCCGGGTCAAGCCTGCGCGTAAAGCCTTCCAGATCGCAGAGGTGGCGATGCCGAAATAGAAGAAGTAGGCCAGGCACAACCAAACCGGCAAGGGTCTGCCCCAGGCGGTAAAGGCCGTCCAGGAATTCAACGGGAACCAACAGCCGCCCACGGTATCGACCATCGGCTCGAAGACCATGATGGCGCCGCCGGAAACCATCAGGAGCAGAACGAGTGGCCGACCGGTTCGAGACCAGTCGATGAGCGACACGACCAGGGCGACGGCCACGAACCCGGCCAGGGCAATCGTGATGCCCAGCTCCGCGGTTTTGTCCACGGTCATGTCGAGCGGGGGTTGGGGCGTAAGCACCGTTTCATCTCCTCGGGCCAAACCCGGTAGGGCTCTGTTCGACTCGGTTAGTCCTGCTGTCGCTACGAGGGATCGGGACACCCGGCCCCGGGCAATCGAATTTGGTGTTCGGGCCGCACACGCCCGCGAGCCGCCACGGTTGGTTCAGGTACACGCTCGACATTTCCGAGTGGAGTGCATACAACTGGTACGGGATGTTGTAAGTCAGCAGAATCGACAACTGGCACATGCCAACAATCGCCAGGAAACGAAAGAAGGTCTTCAGCCGGTCACCACCGGCCCGAAAGGCGTCGATTCCCCGTTCAGGCAGCGAACGGCCATGGTCGTCACGGAAGAAGTGGACGCTGGACAGGAATACATACGTCCCCGCCCAGCTGATCGTCTCGTAGATCGGAAACTGGTGATCGGTTCCGGCGAAAAGACTCAACTGCGGGATGACGCTTCCGTAGCTGAACAGATTCGTTCTGGTGATGAAGGTTTCCAGCACCAGATCGAAGGCGCAGAACGCCAAGTAAGTCAACGCAATTAGTCGGAGCTTGCTGATACCCGGAGTGCGGCGAGTCAACCAGCCCATGAATCGCGAGCCGGCCATCGCGGGAATCGCAACCAGCCAAAAGTAAGCGGTGCCCGCCCACGCAGAGACCGGGATCAACGCGGCGTTCGGCGAGCTCCAGCCCGGGATGTGTCCCAGCCAGCTGCCGAAGTTGACAGAGGTGGTGCTGTAGAGGAACTGATAGCTCGTCCAATTGATCCAGGGCTCTTGGAAGAACATCAACCCGCAAGCCAGGACGAACAACCCGTCAAACGACAGTCGGCCATCGCGAAGCTTCGGCCGAATCACGAAGGCCCACAAGATGGCAACGGTGACGACGAGCGCGAAGACCTCCCAGCCGCGCATCAATGCCACGTACCAGCCGGGCTCCTGACCCCGTCCCAGCGTGTTCGTCTTGAAGTCGCCGCTCACGACCCAGGCCGTCCAGCAATAGCAGATCAATCCGAACCACAGACCGCCATGGATCACCCACAGGGTCGCCGTGTTGCGTTGGGCGACTTGGCGATCGACCGACGGATTGCGGTCTAGGGTTGCCATGTCGCCCTGGGCATGGGCACGCCGGGTCCCGGGCAGGTTTTTCCGTCGCTGCCCGAGGCGCACATGTTATTGATCATGTAGGACTTGTATCCGGATGGGAACGGACCGGAATGCAGCGCAAACCATTGCTGCGGGACCATATACAGCACCAAAAAGGCCAGGTGCACGGCGCCGAAAATGGCAAGAAACTTGACCAGCTGTTTGGATTTCGCACCGACGCGGATCTTGTCAAGTCCCCGCTCCACGACGGTGTGGCCTCTGTCGTCGCGGAAGTGGCTCAGGCAGGCGATGGCGCCGAGCGCGACACCGCCGAACAGCACGGTCTCCGATAAGGGCACCTGATAGGTGTGGCCGGCGAACAGCGTGATGGACCGAATCGCGCCGGGGTAGGCATATATTCCGCTGCGCAACAGGACGGTCTCGATGATCGTGTCCACGACGACCAGGCCGACGAAAATGAATACCACGGATGCGGTGGTGCCGAGCTGCGGCCTGCGCGCCTTAATCCTGCGGAGCATCCACAACACGAGGACGACTTGCGAGAACACCAAAGCGACATACCCGGGGATGGTGATGAACAGCGATTCCGGCAGATAGTTCCCGTTCGGGCTCATCCAACCCGGCCACGATCCATTCGCCCAGGCCCCGCGGTTGACGAGATGGGAGTTGTACAGCAGCGACACCGACGTGTAGTTCATCGACATGTCCCAGAAGAAGACCATGCCGGCGCTCACGGTGAGCATGCCGTCTGTGGTCAGGTGTCCTTCGCGCCGCCAAGGCCGGACGACCCAAAAGTACAAGGCCAGCACCGCAGCGAGCGGCACCGCGATCTGAAGGACGGTGAACAGGACCTGCTGGCCCGACGGGATCTGATCGGGACCGGGCGGGGTGGATTTGAAGTTGGGCCCGAACACCCATCGCGCCAACACCACCGTTTCGAAGGTGAGCAGCACGGCCCCGGCGACCGCCCACGCGAGCACGGGGCGCCAGGAACGCCGCACCGCGTCATCCGCGGCGGGATGCGCGTGGGTGTGCGTGGCCTGGCTGGCCGCGAAGGCACTCATACTCGCACGCCTCTGGTCGCGGCCAGCTGGTCGATGATCCGGTCACCGGCGGCTTGACCGGATACCAACGCCCCGTTGACGCCTGGGATCGGCCCGAGGTCGCCGGCGAGTTGGACGCGCGCCGTGGGGTCGTTCTCGCGCATGAAGCGGTCGACGGCACGAAAGCGTCCCTGACGCATAATCGGCACGACATCGCGCCAGCGGCCGATCTCGTAATCGACGATCTGCGAACCCAAGTCGCCGTAGTACGGCGCGATAAAGCCCAGCACGCTGTCGATGATCTTGTCGTCGGCGGCGTCCAGGTTGTCCAGGCACCACTCGTGGCGACAAAACGTCGTCAGCAGGCCATGGTCCGGTGGGCAGCGGTTGCCGGCCTTGAGATGGTCGACGATCACACCGCACAGGTCGGGCTGCTCACGCGGCGAACACATGATGTAAGTCGCAGGGTTCGACGGCCGCTGTGACAGCGCGATGTGGCAATTGACGCTGCAGATGTAGTCGGTGTTTTGGTAATACTCCCGCGCGAACCCCGAGATTTGCGGGTAGATGCGCAGCGCGGTCCCGGCGGTGGTGGTGATGACCGCGTTGGCGAATTCCTCGGTCCGCTCCCGGCCGCTTTCGACGAACGTGACTTCGACTCGGTCGCCGTATTCGGTGACATTGGTGACGGGCGTCCCCAACCGTATGTCGGTCAACTGTGCCGCCATCGCTCGCGGCAGCGCGTCCATGCCGTCGTCGAGGCCGTAGAAGTAGGGCTTGAAGAAGTTTTTCAGCGTCCACAACAGCTGGCCGACCGATGCGTATGACGGGTCCGACAGCCACGGCCCCCGGACCACCACGGCCGCAACATAATCGAGGAGCTCCTCCGACAGCTCGCGCCGGCTGTAGGAGGTGACCGTGTCGGTGTCGATCGCCGCCACGCCGGACGCGTCGGTGTAGTTGAGGTCCTTCCAGTGCCTGGCGAGAAAGAACAACAGCTTGGCGAGTTTCAGCTTGGCGCGGCCGGACAGGTAACGGGTACCCAGCAGGCTCAGCGGCTTGCTCAGGTCGAGAAAGTTCAGCTCTCCGCCGCGAGGCATTGCCCCGAATGCGCCGAACTTGTGCATTTGCGGACCGAGCCCCACGTCGCGCATTTCCTGCGCCGACTCGGCGTAGCTGCCGAGGTAGATGAACGCTCCGACGTCGAAGACGAAACTGTGACGGCGAATGGTCTTGATACGTCCGCCAACTCGGTTCTCAGCCTCGAAAATCACCGGCGTGCCACCCGACTGCTGGATTCGTCGCGCGGCGCCCAGGCCGGCGATGCCCGCACCCACGACCGCGGTCCGTCCCTCGTAGGTCACCGTTCGACCGTACCGAGTTTTGATCTAATGATCAAGAATGATTTTCCAATCAGAACTAGACTCGAGGCGTGACGACCGAAACGGCGCCCGAAATGTCCCGCACGGCGCGCAGGCAGGCCAAGACGAGGGTGGACCTGATCAGGGCCGCGCGCGAGATCATCGCCGAGCGTGGGCTCGAAGGCCTGCGGGTCAGCGACGTGACCGAACGTGCGGATGTCGCGTTCGGCACCTTCTACAACCAGTTCAAGACCAAAGACGACATCGTCGAGGCCGTCGTCGCGGAGACGCTCGTCGGGTTGGCGAACTCGATCGCCGACTCCCCCGCATTCGCCGACCCGGCGGAGGCGCACGTTGCGTCGACGCTGGCCATCATCCAAATCGCCTATAAAGAACCCGATCTGGCGCGACTGCTGGTGAACTTGAGCCAGGCCGAAGCGCGCTTTGAGCGCATCATTCGCCCTCAGGCGGGAGCACTGCTTGAGCGCGGCGTGGCGGAGGGTGTTTTCGCCATCGATGACCTGGAAACCACCGTGACGATGTCTATGGCGGCGGCGTTCGAAGTGATCCGCGGCATCGTCGACGGGCGACTCGGCGACCGAGCCGATCTGGCGTGCGCTGAAGTGCTGCTGCGAATGGCCGGCGTGCCGCCGCGACGCGCTACTCGGTATGTCCGCGCGGCAAGCACCGCTACCTGAATGTCGCGGTTAGAGATATGACTCGATCAGCACAGTCAGCCGCTCGCGGGTCTCCAGGTCGTCGGTCAGCGGACTGGCGATCGCCGACACCGCCGCCGCGCGCGGGCGAAGGCCGGCCCGGACGAGAGTGGCTGTCGCAACCAGCGCACGGGTGGAGGCGGTCTCGCGCAACGCCACATCGTCAAGGCGACGGATTGCCTGACCCAGCCGGACGATGTCGTCGAGAACCTCTGAGTCCAGCCCGCTTTCCTGCACTAAGACTTTCTTCTCGACATCCGGCGGTGGGAATCCGAGATCGATGCCCACCAGGCGCTGGCGCGTCGACATCTTGAGATCCTTGAGAACGCTCTGGTAGCCCGGATTGTAGGACACGACGAGCTGAAAGCCTTCTGCCGCTTGCAACTTGAGCCCGCCCAGCCGCTCGATGTTCAATTCGCGGCGGTGATCGGCGAGCGAGTGCACCGCGACGATCGCGTCTTGGCGGGCTTCGACGACTTCGTCGAGGTAGCAGATGCCCCCCTGGCGCACCGCCTGCGTCAGGGGACCGTCCACCCACTCGGTGTGCGAATCGCGTAGCACGAAGCGGCCCAACAGATCCGACGACGTCATGTCCTCGTGACAACAGACGGTGAACAGCGGCACCCCGAACTGTTCCGCCATGTGCTCGACGAGCCGAGTCTTACCGCAACCCGTCGGCCCCTTCAACATAACCGGAAGACCCGAGTGCCAGGCCGCGGCGAACACCTCGACTTCATCACCGACGGGGATGTAGCCGCGTTTGTTCTGGTCAATGTCACGCATCAGATCCCGCTGATCCATTGTCAATTCGCTCATCCCCACCTCGCAGGTTCAGACATATGTGTTCATGGCGCTTCGCCTGGCCGCGTGCAGCGACCGTAGGTATCCGTGGTGCTCTTCGGACAGCAACTCGCGCCGCCGCCCGTTGCTGCGTGTCACGCTCAGCGCATTGAGCAGCAGGCCGCGCAGGTGTCGCTGGATATCGCCGCATTGTCCGATCACCCTAAACGATGCGTCCGACCACACGTCCTCGAGAACCTCTGGTTCGGTGGACGACCGGATGCCAATTCCGGCCACGCCGATCCCCTGCAGCACCGCTTCCTTAATCGCCTGCCGCGCGTCGGCGCGCGCATAGCGATCCTCGTAGCCGTCGTCGTAGGGCAGTCCGTCGCCGATTACCAGCAGCACCATATTCTTCGCGAGCGCCTGCGTTTCCAGGACATGCGTGGCGTGCCGGATCGCGGCGCCGATGCGAGTGAATCCGGACGGTTGAACCGACTGCAGGCGGCGCTTGGCGGCCGTGTCGAACCGTGCGTTGAAACCCTTGACCCTCAGAAACCGCACCGCGTCCTTGCCGCGTGAGTAGAACCCATATGTCCCGACCCGGTCGCCCAGCTTTTCCAGCGCCACGGTGAGGTCGCCGGCAAGTCGGCGTTCCTCCTCGAACACCACTCGGCCGCCGGAGTCTTCGGCGGTCGAGCCCGAACAGTCCAGCAGAACCAGAACCGAAAGGTCTCGCTTGGTCAGCCGACTGCTCTCGTAGATGTACGGATCCGGGTTGTCGCCGTGTCGGCGGTCGGTTTCGTAGTCCAGCAGCGCCGACAGATCCAGCGAATCGCCTTCTGCCTGACGTCGGTGGCGTTGCGGCTCGATTCCCACTCGAGCGAGAGGGCGCTGCAGGAAAGGTCGTGCGGCGTCCTTGTCTTGTGCCGACTCGACATTGGCCGGATCGTATTCGACGACCGAACACCAATCGGGACGATAGGCGCCCTTGTGGCAGTCCCACTCCGGATAGCGCGTGCCGCCGACCGGAGCGGGTTCGAGTACCGCCGTCAGCAGCCGGCCCAGCGAACCCCTCCTGGCGTTTCGCCCGACGGGCCCGAACCGCTGTTTGGCCACCGGGATTTCGGCGGACCCCTCGTTCTTGTCCCGGCCACTGCGGCCCATCCCGAGGAGCTTCTGAATCGCGTCCCCGAGCGGATTGGGTATTCCCGGTGCCGACAGCAGATTGACGATCTTGCTTTCGTCAGTCTCGTCGGCGGCTCCATCGTCCTGTGTCGGATCTTCCTCTTCGAGCCGGCCGAGGCGCTTCAGGTCACTATCGCTGGCCGAGGTCCGCAGGTCCTCCTCGCTCGCGCGCCGCAGTCGGGACGGCCGCAGCACGCCGATCCATGCCGGCAGCGACGGGATGCGTTCGCGGCCCTGCGCACGATCGAGCGACTCTTCGCTGCAGCTCGAGACCGGCTGCGACGCGGTCGATTTGATTCGGCGAATGGTTCGAGCCGGTAGCACATGATCCAGTTGCTCAGCAACACGGCCCAGTTCAAGGGCGAGGTAGCGCTGCGCCACGGCGGGGCGATGCCGCGCAAGCCGCACCATCAGGTCTTTGCGCAGCGCGCCCCCGGCCAGCAGTGCGGCCTGCACTGCGACCGCGTCGCACACATCCGCCGAATCCAGCCGCGCAGCAACGAATACCGTGCGCCCGTCCGTATGGGTAGGTTCGGTGTCCGTTGCTTCGACGGTCAGCGGCCGTGACGCGATCGCTGATGCCAGGACAGCGAATCTGGTGATTGATGAAATGTCGTGCCTCGCACTACTTCCCGCGGTCGAAGGGCACCATGCTCGGCAGCGTGGTGTTAGGGGGCACGACCAGGTTGCCGTTGGGGTCTAGGTGCGCCGATCCCCCGTTGGGGTCGCCGTTGTTGTTGCGGAACTGAGGAACGGCGGGCCCCGGGCACATCTGGTCGGTTCCCTCACCGCACAGGCCATTGGTCAAATACGACCGCTGCTGTAGGTCCGCCGGCCAGTCGGCCATCCGCGTCGCGGTCCACGTGTTGAGCACGTTGTAGAGGACGAAGAACAACATGTTGACGAAACCGATCATCGCCAGCCCTCGCAGGGCACTCTTGCGACGGTCCGAAACCTTCAGCGACTCGAGACCCCGGTCGGCGAGCGTTTCGCCACGGTCATTTTTGAAGAAGCGCAAGATGGCAACGGACGCGAATGCCGAACCGGCCGTGATCATCTCGGTCAACGGGAACTTGTGGTAAGTGTTCGGGAAGATGTTGAAGTGGCCGCCCGGGTACTCCCAGATGCCCAACGGCATGAACATGACGCCTTCCAAGATGACGTCGAAGCTCGCACATTGCGACGACGCAGATTGCACCGAGCTTGACCGCGCTCAGCTGCGGCCAGCGCTTGCGTGCGGTGCGCATTACCCAGGATCCCGGCGAACATCGCCACCACGAAGCAGTACACGTATGCCCCGGGGACGATCAGGATCGGCTCGACGATCATCGCTCCAGGTGCGGCTTTGCCGGTCGCAAAGGGAACGCTATTTACCCAGGAGCCGTAGTTGAGCGCCCAGGCGTTGTAGGTAAACCATGTGCCGCTGTAGGCGGACAACGGGTCCTGGAACCACACCGTGCGCAAACGCGATCGTCAGCGCCCCGTCCACGCTGAGTTTGCCGTCGCGTCGCCAGAGGCTTGACGACCATGAAATAGAAGCAGGCCAATATTGCCGGAATCGAGATGACCTCGAAGAACACGATTGCGACCTTCATAAAGGTCGGCACCGGCGTCGGGCCCACCGGCACGGTCTTGAACAGCGGGCCCAGCACCCAGTTCGTCAACACGGCCACCATGAACACCAGGTAGGCAGCGCCGACGGCCGCCCACCACTTCACCGGCGCCGACGTGCGGGGCGCCGCATCGACTGCTCGAGACGCGTGCGCCCGCCCCGGATCGTCCAGCCTTTCAGCCATCTGGGTCATCCTTGGCCCCTTTCGGCTTTTCAGGAGCGACTCCGAAGGTCAGCGGTTGTTGGTGAACCCGGCATCCATCACGAACGTGGTGCCGGTAATGTAGCGGCCCGCATCCGAAACCAGGTGCATGATCGAGTCCGTCACGTCTTGCGGCTCGAGTAATCCGTTCGGTACCGGCAGCGGATTTTGCAGGTTCTGCGCGATCGTCGGGAACTCCTGCACGTAGCGCCCGAAGGCTTCATTGGCGATCATCGGGGAGTTGACCCCGGTCGGATGGATTGTGTTCACCCGAATGTTCTCTGGTGCAAGCACATTGGCCCACGCACGCATCAGGCCGACGACGCCGTGCTTGGAGGCGGTATAACCCAGCACGCCCGGTGAGCCGTCCCCAAGCCCGCCGACCAATCCGGCTGTGGAGCTGGTGATCACGATCGACCCTCCGCGGCCGCCGGCCCGCAGGTGCGGGATCGCGGGCATCACCGTGTTGAACACACCGGTGAGCATGATGTCGATGCCGGCCAGGAAGGACTCGCGCCGCAGTCGCTGCTGCCCGGTGATGGCCATGACCCCGGCGTTCGCCAAGACGATGTCCAACCGCCCGAGCTCGGCGACGCCGTCGTCGACGATCCTCTTGACCGCCTCGTGGTCACGAACGTCGGCGACGCGACAGCAGTGCCTTGCGGCCAAACTTCTCGATCAGCTTGGCCGTCTCGTCGAGATCGTCGCGGGTGGCAAGTGGGTATTCCACCGCATCGTCGTTGGCGCAGATGTCGAAGCCGATGATGTCGGCGCCTTCCTCCGCGAGCCGCACCGCGTGCGAACGGCCCTGCCCCCGCGCCACCCCGGAAACGAAGGCGACCTTGTTGTCGGCGAGTCCCATATACGTAACTGTCCTTGTCTTCAGTCCCTCCCGAACGGACGTTCTGCCGACGGGTCACGTTTTTAAGGTTCAACGTCTCATAATTGCCGATCGGCGCATTTGTGTCAATGGTCACATGCCCGTGCGGCGGCACTCATCGTTGTAGAAACGATCGTTTACATTTCAAAGAAAAACCGCTGCATTTGGAGCTGACGATGACCCACGACGGTACCGCGCCCGACGTGGCGTGGTGGCACCCAGCACCTGGCGAAACGGTGGATTGGTTGGCATGGGCAAACGCACTGCCGTACTGCCGGAACCTCGGACTCGAATGTCTGGAGTTGAACGAGGGGTCGGCGACCTTTCGCATGGAATGTTCGACGCTGACCCCCAACCCCAACGGGGCGGTGAACGGCGGCACCGTGACCGCGGCGGCCGACCAGATCATGGGCGCGGTCACCATGAGGATGAGCGACGAGGGACTCCTGCCCGCGACCGGCTCTCTACACATCCAATTCCACTCACCGGCTTGGGCACCGTTAACTTTTCGCGCGACCGCGCTGGGTGGCGGCCGGCGAACCAAGTTCGTCGAGGTGGTGGTGGAGGACCGCAAGGGCAACCGCTGCGCCACCAGCCAGGGCACGATGATCGCCGGCGGCTCGGGGGGACCACCGTTGCCGACCTCTTAATGAGACGATAAGGTTCTAAAATACTCCCCTGCCACGGACAGTGAGGTTCCCGATGCCGCAGCCCCCGAACGCCCAGATCGTCGCCAATTTCTACGCCGCGCTCAGTGGCGCCGACGCCAACGCGGTAGCGGCGGCCATCGACGACCATTTTGCTGAGGACGTCGCGATCGAGTGGCCGCCCTCGCTGCCGCATGGCGGCCGCGTGGAGAGCAAACGGCGGCTACGTGGCCTGTTCACCGGGATCGCCAAGGCCGGTAATCAGGCCGGCGCCACGAACCTCAAGCTGGTGCGGACCATCGGCGACGACGACCACGTGGTCGCGTGGATCACCTTCGAGTGGAAGAACCCCGGCTCCGACGACGCGGTTCCCAACTCCGCGCTGGAGGTGTGGTCGTTCGCCGACGGGGTCGTGCACGAAATCCGGGCGTTTTACTGGGACACCGCAGCAATCAGCCAGCCGCAGCACGCCTAAGACGCAAGACCGCAGGGAGAAATCAAATGTCGCGCAGCGCAGTCATTGTCGACGCCGTTCGATCGCCGATGGCCAAAGGCAAGCCACCCAAGGACGGGCGTCCCGGCGGTGCCTTGAGTGGCGTGCACCCGGTCGAGTTGCTGGGTCAGGTGATCGGCCAGCTGATGAGCCGCAACGACGTTGACCCCGCTCGCGTGGACGACGTGATCGCCGGCTGCGTGAGTCAGGTCGGTGAACAGTCCGGCCCGGTTGGGCGCTGGGCGTGGCTCTCGGCGGGGCTGCCGGAAAGCGTGCCGTCGGTGGCCGTGCATCGTGCCTGCGGATCCAGCCAGCAGGCCGCCGACTTCGCCGCGCAGGCGGTCATCTCCGGTGCGTGCGACATCGTCGTGGCCGCCGGTGTCGAATCGATGAGCCGCATCCCGATGTTCACCGCGCGGATCGGCCAGGACCCCTACGGGCCGTCGGTGCACGAACGGTACGCGCCCGGGCTGGTGCCGCAGGGCGTCTCGGCCGAACTGGTGGCCGCCCGCTGGAAACTGGACCGCGAGTCCATCGACGAGTTCTCCGCCGCATCACATGCGAACGCGGCCGGCACCGACTTCACCGAAGAGATCGTTTCGATCACCACACCGGACGTTCGGGTCATCGACACCGACGAGACCGTCCGGCCGTCGACCACGGTCGAGGGGCTGGCGGCGCTCAAGTCGGCGTTCTACTCCCCCGAAATGGCGGCGCGGTTCCCGGAGATCACCGACTGGCACATCACCGCAGGTAATTCGTCCCAGCTTGCCGACGGCGCGGCCGCGGTGCTGATCATGGGCGACGACGTCGCCGAGGAGCTGGGCCTGACCCCACGGGCGCGTTTTCACGCGTTCGGTCTGGCCGCCGACGACCCGATCACCATGCTGACCGGCCCGATCCCGGCCACCGAACGAGTGCTTCGGCGGTCGCAGCTTTCGCTGGCCGACATCGACCACTACGAAGTCAACGAGGCCTTCGCGCCCGTGCCGCTGGCCTGGGCGCAGCATTTCGGGGCCGACCCGGCCAAACTCAACCCCCGCGGCGGGGCCATCGCACTGGGCCATCCGCTCGGAGCCTCGGGCGCCCGGCTCCTCACCACGATGCTGCACGCGCTGGAGGCCACCGGTGGTCGCTTCGGGCTGCAGACCATGTGCGAAGCCGGCGGAATGGCCAACGCCACCATCATCGAACGGTTATGAAAGTCGCGAAAGGGTAAGCAGCGCATGCAGATTGAGGGAATCACCGCGGTCGTTACCGGGGGCGCCTCCGGGCTGGGGCGCGCGAGCGTCGAACGCCTTGTCGGAGCCGGCGCCGCCAAGGTGATCATCGCCGACCTGCCGTCCTCCGACGGCGAGACGGTCGCCAAGGAACTCGGCGACACCGTGCAGTTCGTCGCTACCGACGTTCGCAGCCCGGAGGACGTCACCGCGGCGATTAACGCCGCCACCGAGTCAGGGCCGCTTCGGGCGGTGGTGCACTGCGCCGGACGCGGCGGTCCAGTCCGTGTGGTCAACAAGGACGGCTCGCCCGGCTCGCTGGAGACCTACTCCGAGGTCATCGGCATCAACCTGATCGGATCGTTCAACGTGCTGCGGCTGGCCGCGGCGCAGATGGCCACCAACGAGCCGCTTGACGGCGATCGCGGGGTGGTGATCCTGACCGCGTCGGTGGCCGCATTCGAGGGCCAGATCGGTCAGATTCCGTACGCGTCGTCCAAGGCCGGCATCGTCGGGATGACCATTGTCGCCGCACGGGATCTGGCGTCCAAGGCGATCCGCGTGTGCACCATTGCGCCCGGCACCTTCGACACGCCGCTGTTGGCGAAGGTGTCCGACGAGGTGCGGGCATCGCTCGCGAAGACCGTGCCGCACCCGAGCCGACTGGGCCTGCCCGACGAGTTCGCCCGGCTGGCGCTGTCCATCATCGACAACGGCATGCTTAACGGCGAGACGATCCGACTCGACGGCGCAATCCGGATGGCACCCAGGTGATTTCGAGCCGTCGGCGTATCTACGGCGACGACCACGAAGCCTTCCGAGAGAGCGTCAAGAGATTCATCGCGACTGAAGTCGCACCGAACCTCGACCAATGGCGCGGCGCCAATGGCGCCCCGCGCAGTATCGTCTGCGCCGCGGGCGAGGCGGGATTCCTCAGCACTGCAGTACCCGAGGAGTTCGGCGGCGGCGGCACCGACGATCTCGGCTTCCTGGTCGTGCTGATCGAGGAGACAATCGCAGCCGGGGCGACCGGCCTGGCGTTGCTATGGGCGCTGCAGGCCGGTGTCACCATCCCGTTGCTGCTCGAGCACGCCTCCGCGGCGGATAAACAGCGATGGCTACCCGGGCTCGGCAGCGGTCAACTGATTGCGGTGCCCGCACCTGCGACGTTGTCCAGTGTTGCAGCAGCCCGCATCGCCGACGCGTTGCTGGTGCACAAGGACGGCGACGGCATCGCCCTGGTTCCACTCGACCAGCCGGGAGTCACCGTTACCCCGATCGACCAGAACCTGGCCGGACGAGACGCCGGGCTCGCCGACGTGACCCTCGGCGACGTCGGTACGCGTGTCGACCTCGCGGCCACGACCGCGCTGCATCGCGACCTCGACCTGTGGTTTGCCGTGTTGGCGCTCGCGAGCGCGCGCGCCGCGATGACGTTGGCGCTCGATTATGTCCACGCCCGAAAGGTCTTCGGCCGGCCCCTGGCTGAATTCGAGAACACCCGCTTCCGGTTGGCCGAGCTACGGGCCGAGCTGGCAGGGCTGACGGTGTTCGTCGACTCCTGCGTGCAGGAGCGCGGTGTCGGTGCGCTCGATGTCGCCGACGCGGCGGCTGCTCGCCTCACCGCCAGCAGGGTGTGTGGTCAGGCGGTCGACCAGTCCCTGCAGCTGCATGGTGGATATGGATACATGCGCGAATACCCGATCTCCCACGCCTTCGCCGATGCGCGCTTCCTTCAGGTGGTGGCCTCGGCCTTTTCCGATCCCCGCGAAACGCTGGCATCGACGAGCGCGTTGGGTGTTATGTCGCAGTAGCGAATACCTAAGAACGCCAGAGCATCCTGGATGCGATCTCGCGCAATGCATTTGCCGTCGCCGAAGCGCAGCAGACATGACCCGCCGTGCGGCCTCAGAGCCCTGCGAGCGTGGCTATCAGGTCGTTTGCAGCTGACATAAACGGCGAGTGATCGGCGTCAAGTTCAATGAAATCGGCGCCCGCCCGGTCGCTCATATCCAGTTGCAGCTGCCAGGGCACCGCCCGATCATCTCTTGACCCGATGTAGGTCTTAGGCACCGACCCGAATCCCGATCCCGTCACTCTCACGATTTCGAGGACGGGTGGCAGGGGCTCGGGTACCAGTCGTGATGCGGCGTTCGTCGCGTCCGCGGGGGCGCAGCGGTGATAGAACCCTTCGACGGCTGCCTCAGCGGAACTCACGAAGATGCTGGCGCCGTCGCTCGGTATGGTCAGGGCGCCTTCACGCGTGAAGAAGCTCTCCGATGCGGGCGCCAGGATGGTCTGCAGCGCGCCCTCTCCATCGCGCAGGATCAGTGAGTTGACGAAGACGATTCGGGCCAAAGCCCCCGCGCGTACCTCGGCGGCAAGCGTCGCGGCAAGGCCGCCCAAGCTGTGCGCGACCAATACCACCGGCTCCTCGCAGCGGTCGATCGCTGCGATCACCGTCGCCGCATAGGAAGCCAGGTCTGGGCCCGCCAATTGGGGACCACCCGGACGCCCCGGCATGTCCACTGCGTCGACGTGATGCCCCTTGTCGCGCAACGGCTTCGCCACCCCGTCCCAGCACCACGACCCATGCATCGCCCCGTGGACGAGGACGAACGTTGTCATTTCGGCACCTCTTCCGAGCCCGTCGACTCCTTGACGCTGGCGCGTGACTGTCGTTACAGTTTTACACTGTGGACGTACTCACTGTAAAGAACCAAACGGACTCGCTGACGCTCCGCCGATTCCTTGACGACCCGATCGACGCGTTTGCGGGCTCGCTCACCCGGATGAACGGCATCGACCCCAGTGCGCTCGAGGAACTGCAACGGGATGCTCTCCGCGCGCGGTTTACCGAGCAGCGCAACGAGATCCCGCTCCTGCGTCGGGTGGCTGACGAACTGGGTGTGCAGCGCGTCGACACGGTGGACGACGTCGTCCCGTTGCTGTTCGACCACGCGTTCTACAAGTCGTACCCAGCGTCGCTGATAGACCGGAAGCGCTTCGCCGACCTCACCCGTTGGCTGTCGCGCCTGACCACGGTCGACCTAACGGACCTCGACACCAGCGAATGTCGTTCTCTTGATGACTGGTTCATGCTCATGGACGCCGAAACTCCACTTCGGGTGTGTCACTCCTCGGGCACTTCCGGTTCGTTCTCGCTCGTCCCGTGGACACGTGCAGAATTCGACACCCTCGGCGCGGCCTTCGCCGCCACGTTCATCCAGGACTTCGGCACCGATGAGGACTGCCGACAGGCCCCGCCGATCGAGGTCGTGTTCCCCTACTTCCGCCGCGGAAGCGCAATGATCGCTCGGCTCAATGACGCCATCGCGACACATGTCGCGAAGGGCGAGCAAAACTTTCACGCCGCACTACCGACTCGGTTGAGCTCCGACGTGATGTTCCTCGCCGGGCGCCTGCGTGACGCGGCGGCCAAAGGAACAGTGCGCCAACTGAATCCGGATCCGGAACTGCTTGCCCGTAAGGAGGAGTTCGACACCCTACTGGCCACGATGCCGCAACTCCTCGAAGAGTTCCTCGACCGAATCAGCTCCGAATTGGCTGGGCGCCGCATCTTCACCGTCGCGGTCTGGCACACCGTGCACAACCTGGCGCTCGCGGGCCTGGCCGCGGGCCGGCGCGGGGTGTTCGCACCCGACTCAGTGCTCGCGTTGGGTGGTGGCGCCAAGGGCATGGTTCAACCCGACGGCTGGGAGGACGATGTGGTGGAGTTCTTCGGCGCGCCGCGGATCCGGTCCGGCTACGGCATGTCCGAGATCACCTTGGCTGCACGCGAATGCGAGCACGGGCTTTACCACTTCAACCCGTGGTTGATACCACTCGTTTTGGAGTCCAAGTCCGGCACTCCGCTGCCCCGCATTGGCTCCGCGACCGGACGCGCTGCGTTCTTCGATCTCTCGCTGAAGACCCGTTGGGGCGGTTTCATCACCGGCGATAAAGTCACCGTCCACTACGAACCGTGTCCGTGCGGGCAAACCACACCCGGATGCGAGCGCGGTATCGAGCGGTTCGGGGCGGCGCACGACGGCGAGGACAAGATCACCTGCGCGGCCACCGACGCGGCCCACCGCGAGACCATCGAATTCCTGTCATCGATATGAGCACGTCGAAACCGGTTGTGCCGCTGGTGATACGTGGCCAGGTGATCACTGACAACCTTCAGGAGTTCGGTGCGCGCTCAGACAGCGGGGTGTTCCTATCACCCGATGTCTCACGGCGAGCCGCTTCGCTGCCGCTCGCCGACCCGACCGCACTCGGCGATGTGCACTCGTTGCCGGTCTCGGAGATCGTGGACTACCTCGTCGAACTCGGCGGCCTGCTGGATTGCGGCAGCAACGAGCATCTCGCGTTGGCGCGTGAGCTGTCCTACGCGGCGGCGCCGACCACCCAGCCGATTGTCGATGAGCAATACCGATTGATGCCCGTCCTTTTCGCACGCTCCGCGCTCGACGACATGATCGAGGTCGGTATAGGTCGTGCCTACCTCGACGGCTGGGTTCCCACGGAGCTCACGGACGGGCGAACGCTTAGCGTCCGCGCGTTCGGCAGCCGGTGTGTGCACATCACGGCAGGCAACTCGCCAATGCTGTCCGCGCTCAGCGTGATTCGCAATGCACTCACCCGCGGAGACGCGATCATCAAGAGCCCGTCCAACGATCCGCTGACAGCGACGGCGATCGCGATCACGATGTGCGAGATGGCCCCCGATCATCCCGTCACCCGGCACCTCAGCGCCGCGTATTGGCGCGGCGGGGACGAGCGGGTGGAACGAGTGCTCTACCAGCCCACTCATCTCGACAAAGTGGTGGCGTGGGGCGGGTTCGCGTCGATCAAACACCTGACCCGCTATCTGCAGCCCGGCCTCGAGCTGGTGAGCTTCGACCCGAAGCGCAGCGCGAGCGTGATCGGCGCCGCCGCGTTCGCCGACGAGGCAGTGTTCGGCGAGGCCGCCAGCCGGCTAGCGGTTGACATCGGCCACCTGAACCAGGCCGCGTGCGCCAACGCAAGAACGGTGTTCGTGGAATGCGGTACCGACGACCGGGGCCTCGAGCGGCTCGCTGAATTCGGCGAACGCGTCTATCGGGAACTGATCGCGCTACCCGAGTACATCAGCACCCGGCCCAAGCGCGGAATCGCGCCCGCGTTGCGGGCGGCGCTGGACGCCGCACGCTTCGACGAGGACTGGTTCACCGTCATCGGTGGCCGCCACGACGAGGGCGCAATCATTGTGTCCCGGCTGCCCGAGCCAGTCGACTTCGCCACCGCCCTCGACGATCGCGTGGCCAACCTGGTGCCCGTCGAGACAGTCAGTGAAGCGACACAACGCTTCGACAGCTACACGCAGACGGTCGGTGTGTATCCGGAGGCCCTCAAAGAGCAGCTGCGCGACGTTGCGGGTTTGTGTGGCGCTCAGCGCATCGTGTCGCTCGGCTACTCGTGCGTTCCGACTTTCGCGGGGCCACAAGACGCTCTCGAGCCACTACACCGGCTCGCGAGGTGGGTGACCGATGAACGGCTCACCCCGGCGTCGCACCCGCTGGGCACCCTGTTCCTGGACAGCACACACGCCGGGTAGCCCCCGCGAAGCGCTCAGACACGGAAGAAGGCGGGCAGGACCCGTGAGGCGATGATGGCCGGCGTCCTGCGAGCCACGGCCGCGGCAGCGCGGACGACGACGTTGGGGATGGCCTCAGGGCTGCCCCGCTCCAGCGCCGCGAGGGTGGCGGCCACACAGTCCGCGGGGGTCGCTTTGGCGAAGGCGGGCATGGCGGACATCGTCTCTTCCAGGCCGGAGCTGAGCCCGAACTCGGTGTCGATCGGACCGGGGCACAGCGCGGTCACCGACACGCCAACCTTTGCCATCTCGTGGTGCAGCGCGTGCGCGTAGCGCAGCGAGGCTCCCTTGCTGGCTCCGTATGCTGCGAAATTTACTGGTGGACAAAGGATTCCAGCCAGAGATGAGACGATCACGACAGCGCCTGACCGGCGCGCGGCCATCGCCGGGGTCAGTGCCCCGCAAAGTGCGAATACCGCCTCGACGTTGGTGCGCAGCATCTCCACCGCACGGTCCGGGTCGTACTCGCGCACCGGTCCGCCGCCGCCGAAGCCGGCACAATTGACCAACACGTCGACCTCCAAGCCCGCCTCAGCGATCGTATGCAGCATTTGCTGGCGTGATTGCGGATCGGCGACGTCGCATCGCACCGGCAGCGCATCGCCGAGCTCGCCGGCCAGGCCGACCAATCGTTCCTCGCGTCTCGCGACCAAGGTGACGTGGTGGCCCCGGGCCGACAATTCGCGGGCGAATTTGTCGCCTATGCCGGAGGAGGCGCCGGTGATCAACGCGGTGGCTATGGGTCGCGGGGCGGGCAGGCCGCGTCGGTGTCGAGATGCCATAGAAACTTCTTACAGCATGTACGCACCCTACGTAAGCTTCAATTGACATTAAGTGCGTACTCTTTGTAAGGTTAGCGAATGGCGCTCGTGAGCAACATCGATTCAGCCTCGGCCACCGAAAAGCTCACTGGTTGGCTCGCCGGTCGCCTCCCTGCGGGCGCCGACCCGGTGATCACCAACCTACGGGTGCCAAAGGAGAGTGGGCTCTCGGCCGAGACGGTGATGTTCGATGCCGAGTGGACGCGACGCGGCACCCGCACTGCGCGGCCGCTGGTGGCCAGGGTGGCGCCAACCGGACCCGGCATCTACATGGATTACGACGTGTTGCGCGAGGCACAGGTGCTACGCGCGGTGTCCGAGCATTCGACCGTACCCGTCCCCGCGGTGCTTTGGTCGGAGGGCGACACCTCGGTACTCGGTGCCGAGTTCTTGGTGATGAGCCAGATCGCCGGCCGAGTGCCCCGGGACGACCCGCCCTTCACCGCCGAGGGTTGGGTGCTCGACCTGACTCCCCCAGAACAGGCGGCGATGTACGACAACAGCCTGGCCGCCATGGCCGCGGTTCATGCGATCGATGTCGACGCTACCGGCCTGCGGTCCGCATTCGACAGGCCCGACCTCGGGGACACGCTGGTGACTCAGCATGTCGGCTATGTGGCCTCGATGGTGGATTGGGCCTGCGGGGGCGCCTCTATCCCGGTGATTGATGCGGGCTTGGCATGGCTGCGGGCCAACCAGCCCGCAGAGCCGGCTCGGCCGTGTTTGTGTTGGGGCGATGGCAGATTCGGCAACGTGATGTTTGCCGACGACCTGTCGGTGGCCGCGGTGCTGGACTGGGAGGCCGCGACCATCGCCGTCCCCGAATACGACCTGGGTTGGTGGCGCTTTGCGATGCGCCATCACTCCGACGGCATGGGATTGCCTCTGCCACCCGGCTTTCCGCCGGACGAGGAGGTGTCCGGTCGCTTCGAGACGATCAGCGGCCGAACCCTGCGTGACGTCGAGTTCTGGGAGATCCTCAACGGGGTGCGGTTCTGTTGCATCGTGGCGCGAGGCGCGTCTCTGATGATCGCCGGCGGACTACTGCCTCCTGACAACCCCATGGCGGTTAACAATCCGGGCACTCGCGTACTCGCCGATATTCTCGGGATCCCCACGCCTAAAGGCGAATCCGCGTACTACGTAGGGAATCGCTAGGCGTCGTTGGCCGGTTGGTACAGCGTGAACCACACCGTATCGACCCACGCCTCGATCAGCTCTTCGACCGATGGCTCCGATGCGGGACCGATGATGTGTCGCAGGCCGTTCTCGGTCAGATACATCAGCCACCGTGCCGTTTCCGCATCGCCTATGGCGGCGTTGACCCACCCCTCCTGCTGGCCCCGCGCAATATGGCGACGTAGCGCGCTTTCGATCGACTTGAGCGCCGAACCCAATTGCGCGCGCAGTTCGGCGTCGGCGGCGGTGGTCTGATATACGGCCGCAATCAAAGGCAGCCGCGGCCGGTAGACAGCCGCGATATTGCGTAGTCCTTCGGCCAACTCGGCGCGAGTCGGTGCGGCGATTCCGGACCACGTTTGCGGCGCCCGCTTGAGCAACTCGACCAGTTCGCCGAGCCAACTGCTGAGCACGTCGACCTTGCCATCGAAGTATTTGTAGAAGCTGGTACGCGAGATGCCCGCCGCGCTCACCAGACGCTCCAACGTCAACTCGACGAAACGCGGTTCGTCGGCGATCAGCTGCTCGAGCGTCGCGACCAAGGTCCGCTCCACCTCTGAGCGTCGCTGCGCCCTCGAGTCACCGCGTCTGCCGTGTTGTGCCACGCCTAGACCGCCTCGTACAGGGTGAACCAGTGGATATCGGTCATCGCGGAAACCGCCTCCGGCGATGCGGTCGAGCGCCCCGCGAACGCCCGTCGCAGACCGAGCTCAGTCATCCACGCCAGCCATCGCGCGGTGGCCGTCGGGAGCAGGCCGGCCCGGACCAGGCCCGCGCGCTGGCCCTCGGTGATGTGTTCGGCCACGCGGCGCGCCGCGGCCTCCATCGACGAGATGAACGTGTCATGCAGTTCGGCGTCATAGGACGCGACCTCCGCCGCCGCGGCCATCGCTTTGCGGTGTGGTGCGTACGCCTCGAACAGCTGCGTCATGGCCTGGTTCAGCTCGGCGCGGGTGGACTTCGGCGCGTCAAGCCACAAGGCCGACACGCTGACCAGCTCGCCGATGGTGTCGGCGGCGATGGCGCGCACCAGCACGACCTTGTCATCGAAGTAGGCATAAAACGTCGGCCGCGAAATGCCCGCGGCCGTACAGATTGCGGACACGGTCAGCTCGGTGTAGCTGCTGGCCTCCTGCTCGAGAAGCGATTCCACTGCCGCGCGCAGACGTGCCGTCAGCGCTTCTTGGGCCGAAGGTGGGCTGTTCACCACGACTAAATTACGGCACCACGCCAATTGACAGTCAGTACGCACTCTTTGTAAACTACGCCAATGTCGAGCTCAACCACAGTTGACGAGATCGATGCCCCGGCCCCAGTCCTCGAGGACCTCAGCATCTTTCTCACCGCGGGCCGCCAGCGCAGTCCCGGCGTCATCCTCGAGGAAGCCGTCATCGCGGAGCGGCTCGGCCTGCGCCGAGGGTTCCTTTCCGAGCGATACGACATCAAAGTCACCGGCCCGCTGCTCGGCGGTGTCGGCGCGGTTACCTCACGACTATCGCTGGGCACCGGTGTGCTGGCTGCGGGCGCCCGCCACCCAGTGCTGACCGCTGCGCTCGGTGCGACGATGCAGGCCGCCTACGGCGAGCGGACCGTGCTCGGGCTCGGCCGCGGCCACACCACGTGGATGGAAACCCTTGGGCTGGCGAATCAACCTGGCGCACTGGGCAAGATGTACTCGCTGTCCGCGTTCGTCGACTACATCGACATCATCCGCAGGCTGTGGCGCGGTGAAACTATCGACTATGACGGGCCGGCCGGACGCTACGAGGGCATCTTCATGGCCGACCCGCCGCAGTGCGCGCCGCCGCCTATCTGGTGGGGACTGATGGGCGGACCGAAAGCCGCGAAACTCGCCGCGGCCGTCGCCGACGGCGCCATCATGCTTGACCTGATCACCCCGGACGCCGTTGCTCAGACCGCCCGGATCATCAGGACCGAACGTGAACGCGCCGGTCTCGACCCCGCCGCGTTCACGCTGGCCATCGGCGTCATCACCACCCCGGACTTCGACGACATCGGCGTGCTTAACCAAACCGCCGCCCGGTTACTCACCTACATCGTCGGAATGCCGTCGGTCGTCGAGACCTACTCGAAGGTCAACGGCTGGGATGCCGACTTGCTGCACAAACTCACCGAGCACGAACTGTTCAAGGCGCAGAAGACCAAGACCGCGGACCTCGCATATCACCGCCACCAGCTCGTCGAAGCCGCAAAACACGTGCCCATGGAATGGATGCACGACAGCTGCGCCATTGGCACCTCGGCCGAATGCGTGACCAGTCTGCAGCGCTTCCGCGACGCCGGTGCCGACGAAATCGTCATCTACGGCAGCAACCCCACCGACAACAGCCAGCTCATCGATCTCTGGCGCAACCGCGCCCAAACCCAGAACTGACCCCAATGCGACGTCTCTAGCGTGCCAGCCGCCTGGCGAAGTCGCGTTCCGCCCCTTCCGAATAGGCGCAAATCGGTTGCTGTACTGCCGATTTGGCGCGTCGTGCTGACGCGTCGCGAGTGTGCCTGCCATCGGAGCCGACTTGCTCTGTCAGCTGCCTGAACGCGGCTCCGCGAGAAGGGCTGGTAACACGAACGCTCGCAGCTCAGCTTCGAGATCCGCAGGGGAGGGCGCCATCTCGTAGGGCGAGGTAGCTGAACTGCAGGAACACCAGCCACCGGGCGGCCTTCTCCACGTTGAACTCGTCGCGAACCTTCGTCGTCGCCGCGAGTTGACACGTGCCCTTCTCCGGACGTCTTCGCACGAGCTGCCGCCCGCGGTGCCGCTTATTGCCTCGTCGAGCGTGGCGACATCGAGTCGCCCGACGACGTTTTCTTTCTCACCGCCGACGAGTTGCTCGGAGACATCCCATCGAATGCTCGGGACATGAGAGCCGATCGTCGGGCCAAAAGGGTTCTTTACCAACGGTATTCCGCCCCACCGTCGCATTGGACGGGGTCCCCACCAGAAATTGACGACGCCGACCCGCCAGTAGACGCCCAGATCGTCGAGGGAATTGGCGTCAGCCCCGGCGTGAAGGTCGGCACCGCCCGGGTCCTGACCAGCCCCGATTTCGACGACGTCGAACCAGGCGAGATCCTGGTCGCAACATTTACCGATCCGGGGTGGGCGTGGGTGATGTTCATTTCAGCCGCACTGGTTGTCGACATCGGTGGTCCGCTCAGTCACGCGGCAGTTGTCGCGCGTGAACTGGCCTGCCGTGCGTTGTCAACACGCAGAACGGCACGAAGCTCATCCGAACCGGCGACGAGCTCCGGGTTAACGGTGACACGGACGCCGTAGAGATCTTGGGTCGGACAGGGTCGGACACGCCGGAATAGTTGGGATGAAACGTATCTCAACGATCTCCTGCACCGGATCCCAGTGCAAGGATCTCGTCGAGCCCCTCCTGCATTGAACTCCAGAGCAGATCCAGGTCTTCGAACACCTCCCCGTCGGCGTTCATCGCGATACAGCACACGCCGCAGTGAGTGCACATTGCCGAGGTCAGCACGGTACCCGGCAAAGGCGCAAAAACGAACATCCGCTCGAAGCGTGCGCCAGCCATGTAACGGTCCTCGGTGATGCCCGGCCATGAGCTCGTGGTGAGCACCGCCCCGCCGACAGACGCGAGGATTGCCGCGGCCGCGCCCGAGGGAGTGCGGTTGAGAATGGGAGTGATGGCGCCGAGGAAGCCCAGTGCGGGTTCGGATCGCACGTGATCCACCCGCTCGTGCATTATCCGGATTCGTTCGGCGGGGTCGTCCACACTGGACGGAACCAAAAAGTATGCTGCAGCAAATTCGTTGCCGCCCATCGCTTTATCCGCAGAGCGCATGGCTACGGGCATCGAGATCGGTACGTCACCCAGATCCTCGCCTTTGGCATGGCAGTACCGCCGCAGCCCTCCCAGGAGCGCACTGACGAACGCGTCATTCAGCGTGCCGCCGACCGCCTTCGTCGCACGTCGGAGATCCTGAAATTCACATTCCATCGTGCCGAAGCGCCACATTCTTCGTGACCCGCCGCGCAAAATCTTCGACGGGTTCTTCGGCGGCGGCCCCGCCACCCGGGCCAATGACGACGCGTAATCAGCCGTCGAGCGAGGGTTAGCGACGGCTTTGGTGACGATGCGGGCGCCTTCGAAAAGCGCACTCGGGGTGCCGGCAATCTGTCGGCTCAGCTGCTGAGCGGCAACACCGATAGGACTACGCCGCACGGGCTTACGCACCGGCGTGGGTTTGTCGGGTTGATGCTCACGGCCTTGGTTCAAGACACGCTCATGCAGCCGCGCCAGCGCTAGCCCATCCATGAAGACGTGGTGGGCGTGCATGACATAGGCCGCGCGATCCCCCTCGAACCCCTCCACAAGATAGCCCTCCCAGGGGGGCCGCGACCGATCCAGCGGAGTCAGCCCAATCGTTTGGGCAAGTTCGAGCAATTGACTACGCGCTCCGGGCGCGGGCAGTGAAACACGCCGCAGATGGAAGTCGAGGTCAAAGGACGGATCGTCCTCCCACATCGGTGGGCCCACTGGAAGTATCGGATCGACCACTCGCTGTGCGAACCGGGGAACGATCTCAACGAACCACTCATGGGCGGCCCGTAGCCGCTCCCAGTCGGGCACCGAATCAAGCAGCTGAACCACAACCCCAGACCACGCACCCGCCGGGTGCCGATCCGTGCGCCACATCAGCGCATCCAACTCGGACAATGTGGGGTCCTGCCCCCAGTTCTCCAAGTCAGACCACAGTTCCTCCCTCTTCATCCTGACTCCACCCCTCCGGAAGCTGGTCCCCATCTCGAGGTTGGGAGACCGGGTTGACCAATGCTTCTGCCGAGCGCGTCCGATGCGGATTCACCCGGGCGGTGCTCCGCCATCGGATTCAGGGCAAACTGGGCTATCAGATCCGCGGTCTCGGACGGCTTTTCGAGCATCGCGCAGTGTGCAACTCCGTCGAGAACCACCAGCCGCGCATGCGGGATATCCTTGGCCAGCTGGCGACCCGAGGAAAGCGGAACAATACGGTCGCGACTGCCCCACAGCACCAACGCGGGTGCGCAAACAGCCTGAGGCGTGGCCTGCGACACCGCCTTTCCGGCAGCTTGCATACCGGCAATGAATCCGGGCGCCGCCATCCGCGGCACCAACTCGTTGGCCAGCGGCCGCGTAACGCAACGCGCGTCAGCCACCGCGAGTGCAAAAAATGCGGCCCGCAAGTACCTCCGTCGCGCGATGATGCGCGGCACAAACGACAGACCGAACACCTTGTCGAACAATCGAAAGCCCACCAAGATCGCCCGCAATCGCAGCGGCCCGATCGCGTTGCTCCCGGAGTCGACCAACACCAAACCGTCGACCCGGCCGGGGTGATCACACGCGACCTTCAGTGATACGAGGCCACCCATCGAATGCCCCACGATTGTGGCCTTCGCAAGGCGAAGTTCATCCAGCAGTCCGACTACCGTTGCGACCTGCTCCTCGAAGACGTCACCCACCGCAACGGGCTCTGAGGCCCCGAAGCCGGCGAGGTCGAGCGCTATCACCCGCGTGTCGCGTGCGATAGCGGGCAGGACGCGCAGCCACCATTGCCACGCCCCGCCCTGGCCATGCACGAGAACAACCGGACGACCGCTGCCAATGTCTACGTAACGCACGCGTCGTTCACGCACGACAGCGTCACGTACGTGTTGCGCCCAGTCGATTTCCGCCCAATCACGGTCGGCTCGGGCCCATTCCGAAATGTCTGTGCCCGTCGGGCGGCATCTTCTCGAACGCAGGCCCCGGTATTTTGAACTCCGCCCCATCACGGTTCCCCGCCCATCACCTGGCTTGATGCCGATCGTTTACAAGCGATCTGAACCAGAATACAGGCAGATAAAGCGAAGTCAATGTAAACTGAAAACGATCGTTTACGTATGTGATTCCAGGCACAGGCCGCTGGGTTCGCCGGACCCGGATGCCGCCGAATATTGGTGGCGCATCGCAACTGAGGCGGGACAGTCGGAATCCAGCCACCCGCTCGCATTGCTGACGCGCCGAGGTGGGGATGCAACCTAACTGGGCTATCCGAAGATCCGCAGCGCGGCGGGCCGCCGATGTGTCACAAAACCAGGCCTCGAAAAGCTCGGCTAGCGCGCGTTACGGCGTGGCGAACCTCTAGGTGGGCCCAGCCGCTGCGAACGTGTGGCTTCCATGGTGTCGAGAACTGCGCTGACGCCATACTCAAATGCGCGTTCCGACCAGTGCTGGGCATACTCGGTGGCCATTGCGGCCAGGTGCGGATAGTCGTCAGGTGAGAGTTTGTCCAGCCGTTCGTACGCATGATCGTTCAGTCCGATATTCCGGGCCCGGGCACCCACAGCGAAACCGAGCGTGAGGGCCACCAGACTGCCAAGGCCATCGACGGCCGTACGGTTGTCGATCCCCGCGGTGCGCAAGATGGCCAATAGGCCATCACGCTGCTTGTCGGCACTGGGGGCGCCATCTTCCTGAAAGCCCAAAAGTTCGATCAGACCCGGATGCTCCTGCAGCGATGTCCGTAGTTTCCCTAGCTCGTTTCTCAACTGGTCCCGCCAACTAAGGTTCGGGTCCGGCGCCGGCGCAATGGAACCCAGTGCGTGCGTGCCCAATTGGGACACCAACTCGTCTTTGCTCGCGAAATAGCCGTACAACGTCATGACGCCGACGTCCGCGGCGTCAGCGAGCCGGCGCATGCTCAACGCCGCCAACCCCTCGGTATCGACTATCGCGATGGCCGCGTCGAAAATCTCCTCTTTTGAGATGACACGTCGCCGGCGGCGTACCGAGGTTGCTCTGACTGCGGTTATCGACCTCACCTCCCTTGACATGGATTTCGTCACAGCGTAGCGTCCGTACGGCCGTACGTAAAGCGTACGCTCGTACGTCATTGCAGTTTCGGGAACTCGGATCCACCAGGAGTGAGCATGTCCCGGTATGTCATCGGCTTGGCGGAGTGCTCCGCTGAGCAGGCGGCGGCTGTCGGCGGCAAAGCGGTCGGACTCGGCGCTTTGGTCGCGGCCGGCATGCCGGTGCCCGCTGGCTTTGCGGTCACCACATCGGCATACCGAGAGTCGGTCGAGGCGATTCGCGACGAGCTCGATGCGATCGCGACGCGCACCGCGATCAGCGACGGTGCGGCTTCAGTTCAATTGCGGGCTCTTTTCCCAAGTTTGGCGCTGCCCGAGCGAGTTACCGCGCAGGTACGCAAGGCTTACCTGGCCCTCGATCCCTCCGGAGAGGCACCGGTCGCGGTTCGCTCCAGCGCCACTGCCGAAGACCTCGCCGACGCGTCGTTTGCCGGTCAACAGGACACCTACTTGGGTGTGCGCGGCATTGACTCAGTCATCGCGCATATCGCGCGGTGCTGGGGAAGCCTCTTCACCCCACACGCGATCGGCTACCGACGGCGGTTCGATGTTGCCGTCGACGATCTGGCCATGGCGGTTGTAGTGCAAACAATGGTGGACGCCGCAGCGGCGGGCGTGATGATGTCGCTTGATCCCGTCACCGGTGATCGCTCAACGGTATTCATTTCGGCGGCGCACGGCCTCGGCGAGGGCGTGGTGGTCGGCGACATCGCATCAGACAGCATCTGGGTCGACAAGAGCGGGCCTGTCGTCGCCCGCGTGGAGTCGGCGCATCAAACCGAAGCCTACCGATACGGCGCCGACGGCGCCGTGCACCGACAGCCACTGCCCGCAGAGCTTCGCGATAAGCCTGCGCTGCTGCGCTCAGAAGCAACCGAGCTCGCCCGCATCGCGGTTCGGATGGAGCAAAAGCAGGGCTGCCCACAGGATCTCGAATGGGCGATCGATCTCGATCAGACGGGAGCTCGCAGGATCTGGCTGCTGCAATCTCGTCCTGAGACGGTATGGGCACACCGATCGACGCAGTCACCCGACCAGCAGCCAGCCCTGCACGGCCCTTCCCGGCCCGACTCCACCTGGACCACCACCAATGTCGGCGAATCCGTCCCCGGCATTCCCACACCACTCGGGTGGTCGATGTGGTCGGTGGCCGGAGAAATCGCGATGCGCTCGGCATTCCACGCGATCGGTGCGCTGTCGCCCAGGGAACTCGAGATACCAGCGGACCCACGGGACCGCTTGCTCGGGATCTTTCTCGGGCACGCGTCATTGAGTGTCAGCTTGCTGTGCGACTGGGCCGAGCGGGTACCGGGCACCGACCCGGTGACCATGGCCGAGCAGATTTTCTCGGCACGTCCGGAGGGCTACGTGGCGCGCAGACAATGGCGGTATTACCCGCGCGTCGCGCTCAAGGCCGGGGCGCCCCTCTTCCGGGTGAAGCGGATGGTCCTGGGTGACCGTCGCGATGCCGAAGCGTTCCGCGCGAAAGCCCTTCGACTGCTTCCGGATTCCGATGAGCAGACCACTCGTCGGCTTCTCGAGGACGCACTAAGGATGCATCAGCGCTGTCTCTCCACGCAGACCCTGCTAACAATGGCGGTTTGTCAGCCCATCACCGACGCGTTACTTCGAGTCGCGGCCAATGCTGGGTTCTCTGGAGCGGAGCTGATGGCGGGTTATGGCGGACACGATGAAACGGCCGCCGTCACCGACATGTGGTTGTGTTCGCGCGGGAAGTTAGACCTAGACACGTTTCTTGCCAAGCACGGATTCCATGCCTGGCAAGAAGGTGAACTCTCGGCCCGAAGCTGGCGGGAAGACCCGACCCCCGTATTAAGCCTGATCGAGAGTTACCGCGGACGCGGCGACGACGCAGACCCCGCAATCGCCGAGCTACAGCGCATGGCGACTCGCGAGAAGCTCGAGTCGAATCTCCTCGCCGCCCTTCCTCACACGCGAAAACAGTTCGGCTGGCTTCTACTTCGGCTTGCCCGCTCTTACGTGCCGCTTCGGGGAATCGCCAAAGGCTCATTTGTTCAGTCGCTGGACGTAGTGCGCGCGGCGGCACGACGTCTTGGCGCTCTGCTGCGGGATCGTGGCGCGCTCACCAGTCGTGAGGACATCTTCTATCTCACGTTGCCCGAACTAAGAGCGCAGTTGCCGGCCGATGTGCGCGCCCTGATCGTCGAGCGCAAGCGCGAGCGCGCGAGCTACGCAACGCTCGAGCTCCCCACGGTCTGGGTCGGCGACGCCGCGCCGATCGAGAGCGTCCCGATCGCTGACGACAACATGATCGTCGGCAGCGCCGCGAGTCCCGGAATTGTTCGAGGGACGCGCACGAGTCGTGACTTCCCCGGACGACGCGCACATTGCCGAAGGCGAGATCTTGGTCGCCCACAACACCGACCCCAGTTGGGCATCGCTGATGTTTCTCTCATCGGGCCTGGTCGCCGACATCGGCGGTGTCATGTCGCATACCGCGATCGTCGCCAGGGAGCTCGGCTTGCCCTGCGTCGTCAACACCAAACTCGCCAGCAAGGCGTTGCGGACCGGCGATTTGATTCGCGTCAACGGCGCACGCGGCACCATCGAAATACTTGAGCGGGCCGGCGTTTCCCCGCCACCGACAGTCGATCCTCACGCACCACCAACACCGCGGACCGAGGAGCACGCCACATGACCATCAACGACACGACGAGCGTCATCCAAAACACCGAGTATGAGCGCGATCCGATTTGGGGCGCCATGAGCCATCCCGCACTCGACAGCATCGCGGCGGGTTCGCCGCCGTGGAAGGACCACATCTACATCGCGTTCTGGGATCCGGCCAACGAAGCTTACGGATTCTTGCATTGGAATTCATCGCCCAACCACGACACGACCAAGGTCCAGGCCAACATCTCGTTGCGCGGACACCAGATCGACATCATTGAGCCGCTGCTCCCGCAGACGGATCATTTCAGCAGTGAATCAGCCGAATTCGATCTGAAGAGTCAAATCACCTATCACCACGAACGGCTGACCGGGACGCTCACCATGGCCCCCCGATTCACCATCATCGACTTCGGCCCGGGCGGCTCCTTGCCTTCCCTGGGCGACAACGAGCCTCTTCAGCATTTCGAGCACGGCCTTACCCTCACCGGGCGGCTTAACCTGGACGGACAAGACTACGACATCGATGCGGTCGGATTCCGCACTCGGACATGGGGTTACCGGGACGACTCGCAGCAGTTCGCCGAGTATTTCTTCCTCTGGGCGACCTACGAGGATTTTGCGGTGGGATTCATCAAGCAGCTGCACCCGGACGGAAGCCAGAGAACGGGCGGCGGTTTGGTCCGTGACGGTGTGGTGCACACCATCGTCGATGCGCACCTCCCGAAGAACCGCGCGGGTTTCGCCCAGCGTGTCGTCGTCGACCTGGCCGACGGCGCAGAAGTGACATTGCATCGCGGCGAGCGGGTATGGGGCGGGTGGTGTCCGATCGGTCTTCCCGAGCGAAATGGGCCCGCCTTCAGCGCCTACGACGAAATCGTCGACTGGACCGGACCCAACGGCGAGGTGGCCTTCGGCCTTTCCGAGTACGGCCAAATCCGGCAGGTTTATTGACGAGTGGGGAGCGCGCTAGGTTGTCGGCGCGTCCTTGACGATCTCCACCCGTCCGGACGTGCCGTCGACGCGTACCCGCATGCCGTCACGCAGCACGGTGGTCCCGTTGCGGGTGCCGGCAACGCAAGGAAGTCCCAATTCGCGGCACACGATGGCCGCGTGGCTCATCGCGCTACCTACATCGGTGACCACCGCCTCGGCCAGTGGGAACAACGAAGCCCAGCTGGGATCGGTTGCCCGGCATACTAATATGGTGCCCTCGTCGATGTCGGCGTCATCGAGATCGCGAACGACGCGCACGATTCCCTCAGCGGTGCCGGCGCTGACTCCCAGGCCCTCCACCACGTCAGGCCAGCTGTCGGTCCCCACCCCGTCGGCGGTGGGGGCGGTGATCTCAATGTCAGGGCGGCCGCGCCAGACGTGTGGAAGCGCAATCCGGTCGAACACCGCATGATGAGCACGGCGCCGGCTGACGAGTTCAGGCCAGCGATCGCGGTCGTTGCGGGCGATTTCGTCGATCGTCAGGAACCGGATGTCGGTGGGATCGCCGACCACCCCGGCGTCGGCGAGATCGCGGCCGACAATGCGGGACGCCGCGCGCGCGACGTCGACAGCCCGCAACATGGTGGCACGGCCGGTCTCGCGCCACGTCGGCGCGTGCGCAGCAAAGCGGACGAGAGCCCGCGCCGGGATCGACCGGATCGGACCGAGCACCTGCTCCAGGCGCCGGACGGCAGCGGCATGTTCGCGGCGCCGCCGCAGTACAAGCTGATTCACATCCTCGGTGCGCTGCCGCGAACGGTAGGTGGCCGCCAGCTCGACAACGGGTCTCGAATCCTCCCGCCACACTGTCGATTCCACCAAACCCTCGCGCGGTCCGTGGTAGCCGTGCCGGCGCAGAAAATCCTCGACGGTAATCTCGTCGGCCGACAGCTGCCACAGGTCGCGCACCAGATCGAACTCGGCTGTCCCCTCGTCGCTCTTGATGAGCTCGTGCTGCAGGCCTTCGAGCCCGGCGTTGGTTGCCATGGTTTCGACCCGGCCCATCACACCCTGGCACGCCATGGACAGCACCATGTGTATGACCAGAATGGTCTCAAACCGGCGGCGCGCCTCGACCAATGCGGCGACGGCCAAATCGCCTGTTAATCTTTCGGATTCGAAGACCGTGGCCCGCCACCATCGTGTGGTCTCTTCAGCGCACGGCTCGAGGTTGCGCATCGCGCGTCGCAGCGCGCGGGGAAATTTCGCCACGACGAACGGATAGCGGCGCATCTTGCGCAGGCCGGTAGCCTCCGGATCCCCGCCGCCCTGTACCGCGCCGAAAAGCTGCGCCTCCATCAGTGCGGCCGAGCCGCCCGGCACGCGCGCGGCCATCCGTCCCATCTGGTCAAGGTTGGCGATGGCGCGACCGTAGGCCACTGAGAGAAAACGACCGTCGACATCGTCGGGAATCGGACGCTGCGAATTCGGCAGCACCCCGAGATCCACCCAACAGCCTCGCATGGTGGATTCCGTCGGTGGGAAGTACATGGACCAGGTCAACGGCGTGACGGTTCCGGGCAGACCCTCATCGACATTGGCCGTCGTCCAGCGCAGCTTGGCTCCGGGATGATGTACCGGGCTGGCCGCCAGCTCTTCGGGAGTGAGATCAGTCGCGGGTTGCGGCTGGGTCGGCGGCACTTCAGCGCTCCTCTGTCGACGGGAGCACTGACGGACGATGGTCAGAGAAAGGCATGTCGGGTAGATTATAATTGCGATTAAATTCAGGTAACAGCGGGCCACTTCGATCCCGCGGACGCACGGCACCTAATCCTTCGATCCACCCTGTTTGATCAGTCGGCAAATCTCCGCTGAGGCCTCGATAGTGGCCTCGGGCTCCACCGGGACCAGGATGGGCCCGAAATCGGCGACCAGGTTGATGGTGGATCCCGCCTCGACGAAAGGCCTTATTTCCTTGGCGATATCGTCCGGGGTGCCGTAGAAAAACGTCTTGCGCACCATCTCTGGCGTCACCTGGTCGGTGACGGCCTTGATTTCGGCGAGCGTCATCGAATTGGGTTTCATGTGGAAGGCGTAATGCCAATCCAGCGGCATCACCGGCTCGATTCCTTCGGGCTCCCAGTCCCGCTGGTTGATCCGTCCACCCGTCGCCGCATACCACTTCACCAATGGGTTGTCGACGTACTGCTCGAAGTCGTCCTTGCCCTTGGTAATGAAGGCAATGTGATGCAGCGCGAAATGGAAGGTGTCGTCCGCGCGGCCCAATTCCTTCAAAGTCTGCCGGTGCCCCCGCACCAATTCTCCGAAGCGTGTGGGGTCGGCGTACACGAACGGGGCGCCGGTGCCAAAACCGTCGGCGTATTTCAGCGCCATCTCCGTCAGTCGCGGGCCGCCACCCATCGCGATGACCTCGGGCCGGCGATCCTTACCGGCGTTGCCGATGAACGCGTTCTCGAGTTTGAAGATCTCGCCGTCGAAATTGACGGGCTCTCGAGCCGTCCACAACAACCTGAGTACCTGCAATGTCTCGTTGAGCCTCTTGAGACCCAGCGAACGCTTGCGGCCGAAGGGCCCGATGTTGCGCATTCGCCGGCACCCAGAGACAGCAATGCGGAGCCTGCCGTCGACGAGGCCAAGGTCAGCATGGTTTGCGCCAATTCCGGCGCGTCGCGCCGCAGCGCGTCGGTACATATCGCAAAGCCCAACTGATCGACAGCACTGAGCGCGAACGCCATCGTCGCGAAGGGATCCTGCAGGGAGTCGATATCGGGGAATTCCGCGGCCAGCGGTGTGTTCTCGGGGGTGAACAGCTTGTTGGGCCACCAGCTAGTGAGCTGATCCCAAATCACGGCATAGTCGATCTGCCCGGTGGCCTGTAGTGCGGCCGTATAAGGCCCAGCGATCTTGGGATCAAGGTACCTGGAGGCCCAAATGCCAATGCCGGCACGGACTTCGGTCATGGTTGCTCCCACCTGCGAGATTGCTATGGTTACAAATCTGTATGTTTGTAAGTACGTTTAGCAATAAACGTAGATCCGTGACTTCGACAATGTCAACAGCTACCCTGCTGCTATGGCGAGCGCCAAGATTTCACCGCCCACCGCACGCGACGTCGCGCGCAGTCAGGTTCTGGATGCGGCGCGCCGGCGCTTCCTTCGGAAGGGGTTGCGCGCCAACACAATGGAGGACATTGCCCGCGCGGCGCAGACATCGCGCCAAACGGTCTATAAATACTTCTCCGGACGGCGCGAACTGATCGAAGCCGCGATCGCCGCGCGGATCGGCGAACTCGCCGACGACATCCTCGCCCGTGACTGGAGCACGATGACGCTGGTTGAGGCGTTTGTCGCCCGCACCGCGGCGATCGTACAGTCCATCCGCGACGATCACGAGCTTGGCGTGTTGCTCGGCGAAGGGTCGCCGCTCACCCTGCATGAGGCGTTGTGGCAACCGTCGGTGCGGCTGCGCGGGCTCACCGATTGGCGCCCATGGCTGCGCGAAGCCCGACGCGCCGGGCTGATCCGTGGGGACGTCACCGACGACGATCTCTACGACTGGTTGCAGACCGTGCTGACATCGGTGATTCTGCGGCCTACCCCCGATCCCCCCTACGAGCGGATGCTGATCGAGACGTTCCTACTGAAGTCGCTGAGCGGCCACTGAATCAGGGCGCGTGCCCCTGAACACGGCGCGGGCCTGCTCGGTCGGCAGGCAGGACCAGTCCTCGCCTCCCGCGGTGACGCCGTCGAACGTCCACTCCATGCCCGCGCACACCTGGTACGTGCGGTCGTAGACCGGCCACACGAGCGTGTTCAGGTTTGTCCCGGTGGCATCGAGCGCGCGGCCCTGGTCATCTATGGCGTGCAACTCCGCGCGTTGGGCACTCAGGTCGGATCCACGCTCGGGGACACGGCACGTCCCGCCGGTGATGAGTCCGTTCACGCCGTCGCGGCAGTAGAAGCCGAAGGCGACGGCGTCGTCTACGCCGAGGACCGGATCCTGCGCGGGCTGGGATTTACTCACCGAAAGTACCGAGAAGTAGTTCCGCTCCGAAGCGCAACACCACATCAGCTCCATCCGGCGCGCGGCGACCGCGTCGCGCGGACCCCACGACCGGTCGCGGATCGCCGGGTGATCGACCGTGATCGTCTCGCCGCCGACGGTCACCGTGCCGGTCATCCGGCCGTACTGCTGATAGTGGCCGTTGGTGAAGCCCTCCGACTCCGTCGTCCAGCCGTCAAGGCCCTGGTTCTGGCCGAACGCGTATGGGTCGGTGAGGTTGCGCCACTCGAGATCGAGGTCCAGCGCGCCGCGGTGGCGAATTCGGAAGTGGCCGAAGGGCTCTAGCATCGTCACCGATAGTCCGTTTTCGAGCGTGAAGTCGAACATGTCCGCGCCCGCGGGCAGCGCGAGATGACGGTTGTAATCGTAGCCGAGGCAGTTGTACTCGCTGCTCCCGGAGGGATCCCAGACCTTCACGCCGCCGGAGGAGAGATTCATGTTCGGCCGGTGGAAGAAGTAGACGTAGATCGTGGTCCGGCGCTCCGGCAGGACGACGCCGAACCAGGCGCTCTCGTTCCAGTGCGGGTGGTCGCTGCGGGCATGGAAGCGCTCGTCGGCGGCGTCGATGTTGATCGCATGGGTGACCTGACCCGTCATCTCGCTCATCCTTTCGCGCGGTTCGCCGCGGATCGTGAGGGTCCGATCATCGCGGCTAGGGTTTGACGAAGATGTCGAGTGCTGACCAGAACCACGAAGACGGTCAGCACGTAGCCCTCGAACAATGCCCGCAGGGCGCGCGGGGCAACCCGCAGATCCATGAAGTGAATGCCGATCAGCCGCACCTTAAACATCGCGATCCCCACGATGATCACGGCGCCGACCGACGCGAACCCCGCCCCCTGTTCAACGCCGACCAGAAACGACCCGAAGGTCAACGCCAGCAACAGCACCCACACCAGGGTCACCCGCCGGGTTGCGCTCATCGTCACCTCACCAGATAAAACAGTGCGAACAGGACCACCCACAGCAGGTCGACCATGTGCCAGAAGATTCCGCCGGTCTCACACAGCCGCGCCTGCTTGGCAGAGAACTCCGGTTGCCGGACAACCACGATCAGCCGGCTCAAGACGGCGAGGCCGATGAGCACGTGCAGTAGGTGGATGCCGGTGAACATGAAGTAGTAGGAGAAGAATTCGCCGCTGCCGACGCCTTTGCGAGCGGTGAACAGCTGGGTCCATTCGACGGCCTTCACGGCGACGAAACCGGCTCCGCAGCGTAACGCGACCGCGATCAGCCGCCACGCGCCCACGCGCCGCCCGCCGAGGACCCGCTGGACCGCCAGCACCACGACCAGCGAACTAGACAGCAGCAGAACGGTATTGAGGGTACCCAGCGCGACGTGCAGCGTGGCGTGGTCGCGTGCAAACACTGTAGGGATTCTTGCCGCGGGAGTACATGAAGGTCGCGAAGAACAAAGCGAACACCGTCATGTCGCCCAGTACGAAAACCCAGATTCCTTCTTCGCCGGGAACTCTCCGGGCGCGATCGGCGGTCGCGTCCTGCGCGCCCGGTTGCCGCACTAAGGTCATTGCTGCAGCTGACTCCGCCGCAGGTCATTCTCAGGCACCGCGGAGTCGACAGTGTTCCCTGCTGGGGCCGACACGCTCACCCACAGCTGCCACGCCATGACCAGGAACCAGGTTCCGAAAACCACCGCCGCCAGCCAGAACGCCAGCAGGCCATTCCACGCGAACACGCCGTTCTTGAACAACACCGCCAAGCCGCCGGCAAGGAAGATGAACCCACACCAGATGTTGAAGTAGCCCAGCCACCGGGGCCAAACCTGATGTGTCGCACCGAGGATGGCGAAACCGATTGCCAGGGCCTGGATCACGGCGGGCGGCCAGTTCATGATGAACGGGAGCCATCCGAGGTCGTTGAGCGCCTGAGTGATCGGTGGATCACGCTCGGGACGGTAGGACGCCGCGGCGAAGGCAAAGGTCGGCATCAGGATGGCAACCACCGCTAAGCCGGTCCCAATAAGTTCGGTGTAGGCAAGCGGGGAATACCGTCCGCCTCCCATCTGCCTGAGCCGGATCGCGATGAGCGCACCGAACGGCGCCTGTAGACCGCAAGCGGCCAACATCAAGACAAGCCCCAGCCGTTTCAGGCCGGTATTCGTCGACCAGAATTGAGCGACTTCATTGGCATCGCGCATCGGTGATATCGGCGGCAGCAAACCGATCATGAGCATCGCCGGGAACAACAGCAGCACAAACAAGACGCCGCTGATCGCCATCGTCTTCTGAATACCTTGTGTCATTGCAGAATTCCCTTAGCTCCGAAGTCTCAAAGCACAAACCTTAGCTGCCGGCACATCTCGATCGTCGTGGGTCGTCCAGGCGTACCTGAACGACCCACGACGGCAATGGCTCAGACCGAGGCTTCGCGTCGGCGCGGTTTCGGGCTTGCGCCGTCTGCGAAAACGACGGTTGGGCCGACCATCAGTGCCTGAGACGGATCCTCGGGATTGCTGGCAATCCCGTCGCCGGGGCCTACACAGCCTTCCTCGCACATCTTCCGCCACATGGCCATCCGAACCGCACGGCTCGGCGTGACCTTTCCGTAGGCGAAGATCCGCCACACAGTCCAATTCGGGGCCGGCAGCGATTGAGGTCGCCCGACGAGACGATGCAGCACGAACATCCAGCCGACCATCATCGCCATCATGATTGTCGTGGCCACCCAGCGCGCCGCGACCGGCAGCGTCGAGTTGTGCGCGAGAAGATGCACCCAGCCCACCCCGAAGTAGTTCATCATCATCCCCGTAGGCGCCGCGAGCAGCAGCCACAGTTTGTTGGCCCCCTTCAGGCGCGGCACCGCGAAGGCCAAGATTGCGCCGATGGTGACGAATGAGCCGCCATTGATGAAGCCCCACCAGTAAGGGAAGCCAAAGAACTTGTACGGCTGAACGCCGTAATATTCGTAGACCCTCAGGTTGATGCCGATCGTCTCCATCACCGCATCGGTGACGATCCCCAGCCCCAGCAGCATGATGAAGTGCCGGGCGTGTGCACCGTTGCGGATGACGAAGTAGCAGAAGTACGCCTCCAGCCCCAGAAACGCCACGTAGCACAACGGGATTAGCGCCGGCACGGTGATACCGAAGTTGGTGAACGCGGGCACCAAGTTCTTGGCCCAGTGCAAGTGACCCAGCATGTCGAGCATGGGCTCCACCTGACTACACAGCAGACCGCTGAAAATGACCAACAAAGGGGTGTAGTTCTTGCTCCGCACTGCGGCCCTGATTGCCCACGGCAGCGCGAAAATCACCGCAGCCGCGCCAGCGATGAAGAAGAAGGTGATCTGAGCCGGTGCGCCGGCGATGAAATCCCCCGGGCTCGGCTTGATGTTGGGGGGCCAGCCCTCCTCACCAACGAGCGGCCACCAACCCTGACTCAGCATCGAACTCATCGATATCGGACCTTTCTGCCTGTCTTTCCCTTACACCGGCGTTGAAGTGCGGATTTCTTGTGCCAGAACCGCAGCAGCCCCCTCGGCAGGTGTGGACTAGCTCACACTAACACGCTGTTCAGACAACGTGTATACCTGTGCTTGAAAAACGCTTACATTCTTCTTGTGGGGCACGATGAGATGCGCAGATCGCAGGTAAGGTTTCGGCGATGACCGATATGACGCGGCGAGCGGTCGGTCGACGACGAGTGGCGGACACCGAAGCATCCGCAGCCGAATGCATCTTCTCGGCGACCGCGCGTTTGTTAGCACGGCAATCGTTCAGCGACATCAGCGTTGCGCAGATTCTTGTCGAGGCGAAAGTCTCGAGGGCGACCTTCTACTTCTATTTCTCCTCTAAGTTCTCGGTGCTCAGCGGCTTGCTGGAGCGCGCGATGAACGACATCTTCGAGACCGTGCAACCGTTCCTGGCCCGATCCCCCGAGGACTCGCCGACCGTCGCCCTGCAGCGCAGCATTCGGGCCGTGACCCAGGCCTGGCATCGTCACCGTCCGGTGTTACAAGCGGCGAATCATCACTGGCACGCCGAGCCGGAGTTGCGCAGTCTGTGGTTGGCAATCACGGAACGCTTCATCGCGGCTGGCGCTGCCGAGATCGACCGCGAACGCGCGGCGGGGATAGTCACCTCGCAGGTGCCGAGCAGGACGCTGGCCGCAATCCTGTTCTGGGGCACGGAACGGGTGCTCTACATCGCTGGGCTGGGAGTCGAACCGACTCTCGCCGACGAGGAGGCCGCGGTCGACGCGTTGGTAACCATGTGGCGGGGCACGCTATACGCGCCCTGATGTTCTCGCCCACTGTCGCGCCGGCAACGGCAGTGCGCGAGCCACGATCGGACCATGACTCAGCAATCCACCGTAATCGGTCACTACGGCCCCGGCCACCAGGAACAAGGCGACCCAGCTGGGGTCGGTGGTCTCACATATCAGAATGTCGCCCTCGTCGAGTTCGGTGGTCGCCGGGTCGCGGACCACCCGCGCTCGCCCGGTCACCACACCGGGACTCGCGGCGACACCCGTCAGCGGGCCGGCACCTGCATCGGGAGCAAGGTCCTGCACCACAGAAACGATTTGCGGCTGACCAGCCCACGCCTGCGGCAGTCGGCGCGACTGGCGCTCTGCGAATTGCCTGCGCCGATTGGGGATCTCGCCAAGTTCGTCGCTCAGGCGTCCGCTGCGCAGGCCCTCATAGCTGAGGTGAAAGACGTCATCGGGTTGCTCGAGTGATCCCGCTGCGACCAGGTCCGCACCTAGCCGTCGTGCACAGCTGCGGGCCACGTCAAACGTCATCAGGTAGCCGGCCTTACCCTGCTCGCGCAGCGCCAGGAAACGCGCCGCCGCCCGGATCGTCTTGTCCAGCAAGGGTCGACGCAGCGCGGGTGCGGCGGCCCTCACCCGCGCCATCGCCCGCTGCCGTGCCGCCAGCTGTTGGGCGCTGCGCCGGTGCGGCGCCCGCGGATCGTCGGGGTAGATCGATCGGTAGTCGTCCAGCCGCGCCAAGATCGGTGACGGGTCCTCGCGCCACGACACGCCGGCAAGCTGGCCCTCATCGCGTCCGTGGTAGCCGTGCCGATCGGTGAAGCCGCGCAATGTAATCCGGCCGTGCGCCAGCGCCCAAAGATCGGCCGCAACCTGATTCTCGTCGGCACCGACACCGGAGAGCACCGAGGTTTCCAGCTCGGACAGACCGAGCGTGGCCAATATCGCCGAGACCCGCTCGGCTAGCCCGGAGCTGACCAGCGCCACCACCAAATGCAAGATCATGATCTTCTCGAAGCGCAGTCGCGCTTCGGCGAGCAATGCCAGACATCCTCTGCGGTCAAGTCCGTCGACGCCCGCCAGCGCCCCGAGCCGCCAGGAACGCAGGGCGGCGACCATTCTGTCGTGGTCCCGGGGCAGGGTGGCCACCAGCAGCGGCGCCGTGGCGGCGATCGCCGGGTAACGGTGCCGCGAATTGTCATCGACGGTGTCGGGACGCACGTAACCGAACAGCTGCTGTTCAATCGCCGAGGCTGAGGTTCCGGGCATCACATCGGCAACGTCACGAAACTTGTTGATATTGGCAGCGGCTCGGCCGTCGAACAATGTCCAGCACATGTCGTCACCGCGGTCGGGCAGGTATATCTCGCGAGCCTTGTACACCCCCAACCGGACAAACATCTTTCGGAACGCCATCTCCATCGGCTCTTCGATCAAGGTGTAGCCGAAGGTGGTGAATACGCCGGGGAACGCCTCGGCGACGTTGCCCGTCGTCCAGGTCAGGGTCGGATCGATCTCGGGATTGTCTAGCTGCTGCGCAACGACTTGTCGGCTACTCATCGGGTAGGCGATCAGAACACTCGATGCAGGATGCCCTGCTCGAAAAGGCCCGCACCGGCGCTACCTTCGCTATCGAGCGTCATGAAGTCGTCATAGGTGCCAAACGTCGGCCCCTCGGAGTCCGCGCCCATCGGCACGAAAAATCCAGGCAGCCGCGACGAGACCGTGACCAGCCGGGCGCCGCCCTCGGCGTCGCGCAGCCGCGCGAGCCGGAACTGGCCGGCGGCGTCGCGCCCAAAGGTAACGTCGGCAATCGTGCGTGATCGGTCCGCGTCGATGAGAAATCCGTCGGATCGCAGCGTGCCGTCGGCACCCAAAAACTTCATGACCGTGATGAAGGTGTCTCCGATGACCGCGACCAGACCCGCGTATTCGATCCATTGCGCGGATTCGTCACGGAAACCCCAGGTGCGATCCCGCATCCCACGGGCCTGCACCGGCGATTCGGCGCCGTCAAGTACGAGCGTGCCGATCATCTCACAAGCCTGCTGGAAATGCTGCAGCGGTTTGCCCGGAACTAGCTCGGGGACCACCCCGCCCACCGCGTAGTCAGCGGCGACGAACAGCGGGGCGTTGACCAAATCGCCCCGTAACCGTGGATGCCGCACCGTTATCACGCCGTTGAGCCCAAAGTCGATCGACGCGCTGGCGAAGCTGCCCGGCGACAGGTCCTCGATGATCTCCAAGACGTTGCCCCGGACCGAGACACTGCACCGGGCCCGCCGGGCGCCGGTGCCGTTCGGCGATGTCGAGACGTGGAAGCTGCCGAACACCTCGTTGGCGGTGTCCCAGAATGACAGGTAGGCATTGTCTTTCCACACCGGGTCGGCCGGTCCCGCAGCGTCCGAGTGGATGGGCTCGGCCAAGGGTCCCCAAGTGCCGGCGATATCGGTGACGGTCATCGGCTCGTTACTCCCATTCATTGCAGGATCTCGATGGTGCCGGCGACGCCGTCGATGCAGATCACGTCGCCAGTGTGTAGTGGGAAGGTGACTTTTCTTACTCAGATTAAAATTTAGTTATGATTTCCGTCAAGTCCCCGACGGTCATGGGAGATGGCCGCTGACCGTTCTTTCTTCGATGAAGGACTGAAACGACGTGATCGTCATTCGAGGTTACAGATGTGGCTGTGGGTGTGACACCGGTGGTTGCTGGCGTTCGTGTGCACCGTCAGTGACGACGTAGTGAAGGGTGCGCGGCACTAGGCTTTAGTCTCTGCCGGCTGCCGAGAAGCCGCGCCCGTAGTGCTTGAAGGCACCGACCTGTGTGGGGGGTATGCCCGCGCTCGGCGAATCGCTGGTGCCTTCCAGTTGTGTCACCGGACAATGGTGGGCACCGTTTAATTCCATTGCTTTCCAACATATCTCGTCTGGTACCGCCTACATCGGGCGCCCGATTGACACGGCGCTAGGCGGTACGGCCCGAGTTGGGGACATAGCGCGCCGCGCCGACCAGCATCCGGACCATCTCGGCGACAAGGCGGTCCTTGGCGCCGTTGAATAGCTGATCTTCCACCATCGTCACCGCCACCACCATCACCGCGGCGATGCGTACCGACAGTTCCGGGTCGAACGGCAGTCCATACGTTTCGGCGATGACGGTGCCCATCCCCTGCAGCCTTGTCAGCGCCGGCTGGGTACGAGCTGTCAACGATCCCGACGAGGCCAGCGCCGCGACGAGCTGGCGGTTCTCGCGGACCAGATCGTGGAGTTCTTCGACAAACTGTTGCAACACCTCTTCGGGGCGGCCGCCCGGCGTGGGGGCCGCCAGCCAACGCTCCGTGTATTCGGAGAGGAACTCGTTGAAGGGTTCGAGTACCGCGGCGTCGAACAACGCCTGCTTACTGGGGTAGATGCGAAAGATCACCGGCTCGGCCACTTCGGCCCGGCGCGCGATCTCGCGGGTGGTGGCATCCCCGTAACCCCGCTCGGCGAACAACGCGGTGGCCGCGGACAGGATCCGGCTGCGCACCTCGGCGGAACTTCGCCGCGGGCGCCGCGTCGTGGGTACGGGCGAAGCCTTGTCGATCGGCATTCTGCCATGTTACCGTAGTGAGCGTTCACTCTCTAACGACATACGAAGCTATCACTATGGACTCCGACATCCCAGTTCCATCCGACGTGCCGATGCCCCCGGCGGCGCAGACCGTGTTGATCGTCGCAATGACCGTGATGGCTTTGGTCAGCCTCGGTTACGCGATCTATGCGTCCATCCGGCGTCGCGACCTGGCGCACATCTGGTTGTTCCTCGGCGCCGGCCTGGCCATTCCCTACGAAGCGCTGGGCGACAACCTGGTGCACGTCTACTACACCGAGCGTGGCCAAATCGGCTGGGTCACCACCTTCGGGCACAGCATCCCGGCCTTCATCGGAATCCTGTACTTCTGGTATTTGCCGATCTTCGGCTACCTGCTGATCCGCCGCGCCCGCTCGGGCGTGTCGACGCGCCGGTTTTGGCTCGAATGGTCTGGGTTCCTGAGCTTCGCGATCTTCTTCGAAATGCTCGTCACCAACGTCGGCGGACCCACCTGGATCTACTACGGCCCGCAGGCCTTCATGGTTGGGGATGTTCCGGTTCTGACGCCGTTCACCTACGTGTCGTTCATGGTGGCAATCGCCGGCGCCTTCTGCGCGCTGGAACGCCTGCTGCCCCGGGGCCAGCAGTGGCTGATCGTCCCTGCGATCCCCATGGTCATGGCCGGGTCCCACGCGATGACGTCGTTGCCACTTGCGGTCGCAAACCACAGTGGAACCACAAACACCGCCTATATCGCCATCGGCGCGATCGGAAGCGCTTCATTTGCTGTCCTCCTCGCCTACGTCGTCTCCCTTGGCGTGCGCAAGCCATGGGCGCGACCGATCGAAGCATCGCCGCCTGAGGCGGTTGTGAGTGATCGTTTACATACCGGCCCGGCTCGTTTAGGTTCCCGCTGATGTACGACGAACAACAGCTGATGTACAACGGACCACAGATGCTCGCCGTCATTGACAACCACAAGGTCGGGATCTTGGCGTTGTGCGCGCTGGCCATGGTCTTCAACTACATTTGGTTCTTCGCCGCCTACGTGATCGCTTGGCGCGAGAAGGTGTACTCAGTTCCGATCTTTTGCACCTTGTTCTGGTTCGCCGGCGATGCGACGTTCGTCGCTCGATACAACACGTGGTTCCACACCTACCACCACTGGTACGTCGAACTATTTTGGGGCGCACTGCTGTTCACCGTCACGTTCGAGGTCGCCTACATCGTGCAAGCGGTTCGGTACGGCAGAAAGGAGCTGCTGCCGTCGTCGACCCCGCGCCAGTTCGCCGCGCTGATCGTTGCCGGCGCCGCCGCGGCGGTCATCGTCTGGAATCTCCTCGACAACTCGATGGGTGACCCCCTTGCGATCGCCTACTTCTCCGTCGCAAACACCGCCCTGCCGTTGATGTACATCGGCATCCTGATGCGGCGGCGCAGCAGCGCCGGAACCGCCCCCGTGGTGTGGTGGGGCTACCTTGGCATGATCACTTGCTGGTTCACGGCCCTCGCAGCCTTCTACGGACCGCAATTCCGCTCGTTCTGGTACCTCGCATTGTGGGCCGTCTGCACCATTGGTGGCATCGGCGTGCTGATCGCGGTCAAACGGCTGCCGAAAACGTCCCCGCAACCCATGACCGTACCGCCGGCCTACGGTGTGTCCGTTACGCATTAAGCGTCGTACGGGATACGGCGTCACCGCCGGTGATTGGGCCGCCCCCACCACGGCTGTGCCCGAAGTCCGCTTTACTTAAAATGCAACAACTTTGGACGAGCTAGCGCTCCCGAACCTTCCCTTTGGGATCGCGCTCTACGTCGCCGAACTCAGCCGATGAGATGCGCGGGATAGCTGCCGGTTGCGTGCGCCAGGCTGGCAAACTCGGCCCAGTCGACTTCGCCGGGAAGCGCGCTTAGCGCGGAGGCTTCCCGCAGCGGCGAAGCCGATTGTGTAGCTGACAGCGAACAGGCCGGGCTTGAGCTTGATGTCGCTCAACACATCTCGGCTTGCAGACCGGCGATAAGCAAGTCGAGGCCAAACGTGAACGCCTCGTCGCTGAGGTGGATGCTGTAAATCTCGGCCAGCCTGGACAGGCTGGGGAATTCCTCGTTGGGCAGTTCGGCGATCCGCTCGGGCAGGTCGATCGGCGCGGCTAACGCCTGCGCTGCGGCGAAGCCGAGCGCGTAATTGCAGAGCACTCCGAGGGCGTGCAGGGCGGTGGTGTCGGTGAAGCCCACATCGAGCAGGGCGGTCATCATCCGCTCGCGCATGTTGAACATGCCCGGCGTCGGCGACTTCTGGGCGAGCACGAGCGTCACCAAGTTTGGGTGCCGGCGGCCGACGCCGTGCAGATCGCGCACCTCGGCGCGGAGGCGCTCGTCCCAAGTCGCGGTGCCCATCACGGCGCGGTGGGAGTCGGACATGAGCAGTCCGACGAGGCCCTCCAGGATCTCTTCCTTGTTGCGCACGTAGCCGTAGAGCGTCATGACACCCATGCCGAGTTCGTCCGCCACCCGGCGCATGGTGAACGCGTCGGGTGGGACGGCGTCGATCACCCGCAGCGCCGCCGCCAACACTTCGTCACGGGTGAACCGGGGGCGAGGACCCCGCCTGGCCCCCAATTTCGCCGGATCCATTGACACGGAAATACCGTACACAATACGGTCAACATCAACCAAACACCGTACGGAATACGGTGAAAGCCGTGCCGGACTTGCAGCAAGGAGTGGACACCGATGATTTTCACCGCAGCCGGCGGGCCGGCCGCGAGCGCCGAACTCGCACCCGTCGCAGACGACTTCAGCGCCTTCATCATCGCCGGCGCGGTCAGCTCCGACGCCAGTAAGTTCGAGCGTGAGACCGAGGGCCGCACCCCCGCCCAAGGAATCCAGGACGGCGTCGACGCCGAGCGGCTCGGCTTTCGCCGTGTCTTCCTCTCCGAGCGCTGGGATCTGAAGGAAGCCGACGTCATCCTCGCCGGGATCGGCGCCTCAACGACCCGCCTCGAGCTCGCCACCGGGATCATCGTTCCGACCACTCGCCACCCGTGGATGCCGGCCGCGCTCGGGGCGACGATGCACGCGTGCTTCGGTCCGCGGTTCGTGCTGGGCCTCGGCCGAGGTGACGCGGGCGCCTTCCGTGGGATGGGGATCCCGATGACCACGACCAAGGCGATGGTCGAGAGCGCCCAGATCACCCGGCGGTTGTGGGCGGGCGAGTCTGTTTCCTACACAGGGCAGCTCGGCTCGTTCAGCGCGCTGGCCTTCGCCGAGACGTATCACGGACCCCAGCCGCCGATCTGGATCGCCGGCTTCTGTCACGAGCGCGGCGCAGCCGCAGCGGCCGAAGCGTTCGACGGGGTGATCCTGCCGCCGATGCTGACCCCCGATGCAGTCGCAGCCGCCGTCCAACGGATCCGGGCCGCTTGTGAGCGGGTCGATCGCGACCCCGCCGAGGTCCGCATCGTCGCCCCGGTGGTGACCGCCCCGGACATGGGCGAGGTCGAGACTGCGTCGATTTCGGCCGGAAGGCTGGTCACCTATCTGCAGTACCCGCTGTACGGCGACGTCCTCGCCGGCGCGAACAATTGGGATCTCGAGACCGTCAACCGCATGCGCAACCACGAGCAGTTCCAGGGCCTCGCCCGCGCGGCGGATCTGACGTTCCACCGCCACCAGATGTTGGGCCCGGCGTCGGTGATTCCGTGGAGCTGGATCACCGACTGCAGCGCGGTCGGCACCGTGGCCGAATGCGTGGCCTCGCTGCAGCGCTTCCTGGACGCGGGCGCCGACGAGGTCACCACTTACGGCTCCACCCCGCGCCAGAACGCCGCGCTGATCGAGGCCTGGCGCGACCGCCCGCAGGCGGCAACGCCCGGACGGCAGAGCCTTGGAGCCGGCGCGTCGTGAGCATCGTCGCGGACGCCGGGCGGTTCGCCGACGACCCGGCCGAGTACTTCGGCCGCTCGTGGCACGCGATGCAGCACGTGCCGGCCGTCGAGCTTGCCGCCCTTCAACTGGCCGCGCTGCGGCGGCGGTTCAGCGAACTACGCGACACGCTCCCGGTGCTGACCCGGCTTGTCGACGAGGCGGGAATCGACTCGTTCGACCATCTCAACGAAGTGGTGCCGCTGCTGTTTCAGCACTCGGTGTACAAGTCTTATCCGTCCGCGCTGCTCGCGCGGGGTCGCTTCAGCGAACTCAGCCGCTGGCTTGACCGGCTGACCACCATCGACCTCACCGAGGTCGACGTCTCCGGCTGCGAGACGATCGACTCTTGGCTCGACACGCTCGAGGCGACGACGCAGCTGCGAGTGGCGCACTCCTCGGGCACGACGGGCACGATGTCGTTTCTGCCCCGCTCGGCACATGAGTGGGAAAAGATGTTCGGGGCATTTCGCTGCGGGATGTTCCAGTATTCGGATCCGCTCGGTTCCGGCGGCCGGCACGACGGCGAATGGTTTGAGCTGATCTGGCCGCTGTGGCGCTCAGGCCGCAGTGCGATCACCCGTTGCCCCGACATGGCCATGCCTCACCTGCTCGGTTCCGAGGATCGGCTGCACGCGCTGCGGCCGGGACGCATGAGCTCGGACGCGGCCTATTTCGCCGGACGGGTACGTGCCGCCGCCGCGCGCGGCGAGCTCGACAAGCTCGAGATCAGCCCGGCGCTGCGGGCCAGGAGGGACGAGTTCGAACGCGAGCAGCGCGAGATGGCCGAGTCGATGCCGCGGTTCATCAACGAGACGATCGAGCAGCTGAAAGGCCGCCGGATCTGGATGCTGGCAACCTGGAACGTGCTCTACAACATCTCCAAGGCCGGACTCGACGCCGGATTGGAGCAGGTGTTCGCCGCCGACTCGCTGGTCACTACCGGCGGTGGCGCCAAGGGCCAGGTCGTCCCCGACGACTGGGAGGAGAGGGTCCAGCGGTTCATCGGTGTGGACCACGTCCAGCACTGCTACGTGATGTCGGAGATCACCGCGCTCAACAAGATGTGCGACCACGGGCGCTACCACTTCGAACCGTGGATCATCCCGTTTGTGCTCGATCCCGCCGACGGAGCGCCGTTCCCCCGCGCGGGCGAGCACACCGGACGCATGGCGGTGTTCGATCTCGTCGCCGCCACCTACTGGGGCGGTTTCGTCAGCGGCGACGAGGTCACGCTGAGCTTCGAACCATGCGCGTGCGGCCGCGCCACCGCCCACGCCGCGCGGACGATCGAGCGCTACAGCGATAAGCAGAACGGCGACGACAAGATCACCTGCGTCGCTGCCGACGACGCCCACCGGGCGGCGCTCGAATTCCTCACCGGCGAACTGGTCTGAGCGGCCGAAGATGAACGAGACGTTGACTGGGCTCACCGCCCCCGCCTTCATTCGCGGCCGGCTGATCACCGAGGAGCTGGTTGGATTCGGCGGTCGAGGCGGTGCGGCGATGTTCCGAGCGCCCGACCCGCACCGGCTGCTCGGTGCGCTGCCGCTGTCGGACCCCAGCCTGCTGCAAGAGGTTCAGGACATGCCGTTCGACGAGATTGTCGCCTACCTGGCGGCGCTCGGTGAGGCGCTGGTGCTGGGGCGAAACCCCCATCTGCAGGAGGCGCTGGAGCTCTCCGCGCAGTTCTCCGACATGACGCCTCCGCTGGTCCGCTCGTCCTTCGAGCAACTGCCCGCGCTGTTCACCCCGGCGGCGGTGCGCGAACTGGCCGACGCGACGATCGGGATCCCCTACCTGCAAGGCTGGGTCCCGCGGGTGATGGCGGACGGTCGGACCGCGTCGATCCGGGCCTTCGGCGCGCGTACGGTGCACATCATCGCCGGCAACAGCCCGCTGATCGCCGCGCTGAGCATCATCCGCAACGCGGTCGCGCGTTCCGACGCGATCATCAAGACCCCGTCGAACGATCCGCTGACGGCGCTTGCGATCGCTCGCACGATGGGCGAGCTCGACGCGGCGCACCCGATCACCCGCCACCTATCCGTCGCCTACTGGAAGGGCGGTGACACCGCGTTCGAGCAACGGCTGCTTCAACCCTCCGGCGTCGAGAAGATCATCGCCTGGGGCGGGCTCGCCTCGGTCACCCATGTGCTGCGCTACGTCCAGCCGGGCCTGGAGCTGATCTCGCTCGATCCCAAGCGCAGCGCAACGATCATCGGGCCCCAGGCCTTCTCCTCTGACGAGACGTTCGCCGACGTGGCGCTGCGGACGGCCACCGATATCGGTGCGCTCAACCAGCTCGGGTGCGTCAACGCTCGCGTGGTCTATGTGGCGAGCGGCACCGGCCCCAACGGACTCGAGCGGGCCAACCGGCTGGGTGACGCCATCTACGCCGAACTGCAGCGGTTGCCCCAGCACCTGAGCACCCGCGCGAAATGGTCGGATCCAGAGCTCATCGCCGACATCGACGCGCTGCGCTCTAGCCCCGAGTGGTACCGCGTCTACGGCGGTCGCGACGGCGAGGGAGCGGTGATCGTCTCGCAGCTCGACGAGCCGGTCGAGTTCTCGCGGCGGCTGTCCGGCCGGGTCGCCAACATCGTCCCGATCGACGATCCGGCCGATGCGATCCGAGGGATCAACGCCTACACCCAGACCGTCGGGATCTATCCCGAGACCCTGAAATTATATCTGCGGGAACAGCTTCCGTTGCACGGCGCACAGCGGCTGGTGTCTCTGGGCTACGCCGCGCACCCAAATGTCTCGCTGCCCCAGGATGGGATGGAGCCGATGCGCCGGATGGTGAAGTGGATCGTCGAAGAGCGCTGCGAACCCGATGCGGTGCAACCCCTGTGGGCAAGCGCAAGCTCTGACGGGGAGGAGTGGGCATGACACTCATCGTGGATACAACCGACCAGCTGACCCCGCAATGGTTCACACAGGTGTTGCGCGACAACGGCACACTCGGCGCGCAGGATGCGGCCGTCTCGGTCGACGCCACGGTAATCGGCACAGGGCAGGTCGGGTTTGTCGCGCGCGCGCAACTAGGTTACGCCGGCGAGGGCGCCGGTCCGGCAACGCTGATCGTCAAACTGCCCTCGGCCGACGCTGACTCGCGTCGGACAGGCGCCGCGATGGGGATATACGAATCCGAGGTTCGCTTCTACCAGGAGATTGCACCCCGGCTCGGTGGCACGGTCCCCGCGATGCACTGGGGCGAGGTCGAACCTGACAGCGGCCGCTTCACCCTGGTGCTCGAGGATCTCCAGGTGACCTCCGACGTCGGCGACATGGTCGCGGGCGGCACGCTGGACCAAGCCGAGCTGGCCATCGGGGCGCTGGCCACGCTGCAGGCGCCGATCTGGAATGATCCGGTCCTGGTCAAGCTGCCGTGGGCCGGCGTCGAACGGACCGAAATGCTGTTTGGTGCCGTAGAGCCGTCGATCGACGCGTTCGTCGCGCGATTCGAAAACCGGGTAGACCCCGCCCATCTCGAGCTGGCCAAGCGGCTTGCCCCCAGCGCGGCGGGCAGCGCGCAGCGGCTGTGGAGTGCGCCGTTCGTGATCGCCCACGGCGACTACCGTCTCGACAACATGATGTACGGCCGGCGCGACGGCGCGCCCCCGATCACGGTAATCGATTGGCAGGCAGCGCGACTCGGGCCGCCCCTGCTCGACGTAGCGATCTATCTCGGGTCATGCCTGAGCATCGACGAACGCCGTTCGCAAGAGGATCGCCTGCTGCACCTCTACCATGACGGTCTGCGCGCCGCCGGCGTCAACGACTTCTCGTTCACGCAGTGCCGGCACAGCTATCGCGTCAGCTCGCTGTATCCGTTCCTGCTGACGATCGCCATGTCGATGACGCTCCAGCAGACGGAGCGGGGTGACCAGATGTGGGCCCAGATGTTCACCAACTCGGCTTCGATCGTCGCCGATACCGGCGCTGACGCGCTGCTTGACTGACCACCGCCGATGGCCATCCCCCCTCCACGGCCCGGCGCCGCTGCCCTCATCACCGGCGCTTCGTCGGGCATCGGCGCCGAACTCGCCCGCGCTCTCGTCGCCCGCGGTCACCACGCCATTCTGGTGGCGCGCCGTCACGAACGGCTCACGGCGCTCGCCCGCGAGCTGGGCAGCAGCGGCCGAAGGCGCATCGAGGTAATAGCCGCCGATGTCAGCGACCCCGATGGCCGTGCCGGGCTGATGACGGAGCTCCGACAGTGCGGGCTCGAAGTCGACGTGTTCGTGGCGTGCGCCGGGTTCGGGATGGGTGACGCATTCATCGAGGCCGACCCCGAGCGGATCCAGCAGCTGATCCGCACCAACGTCGAGGGAACATTCCTGCTCACTCGCGCGCTCGCCGCCGAGATGGCGGCGCGGCGCAGCGGGGCGATCCTGCTCGTCTCGTCAATGGCCGGCAACCAGCCGATGCCAAACTTCGCGGCCTACGCCGCGACCAAGGCGGCGGTGACCTCGCTCGCCGAGTCGCTGCACTGGGAGCTCGCCCACTACGGGGTGACGGTGACGGCGCTGTGTCCCGGTGGCGTGCGCACGGAGTTCTCCGAGGTCGCGGGCATGCTCGGCACCGAGCGCCGCACCCCGAAAGCGTTCATGGCCGGCCCCACCGAGATTGCCGAAGCCGGGTTGCAGGGGCTTGCGCAGGGCAAACGGATCGTCATGCCGCGCCGAGCCGTCCGGGCCTTCGCCTGGTTCGGCGGCCATGCCCCGCGCCGGCTTTGGTTGCCGCTGGTCGGCCGGCTGATGGGCGGTGCGGGCTGACACCCGGCGACGTAGACCCTCACCGCGAAACGCCACAGCATCGCCCACTGAGCAGGTGGTTCGACCGCGCGCAGTGGGCTGGCCCGCCTTGACCACGTGCCGCTGCTGAAGAGGGCTGGCGGTCGCGCGAGAAGTAGGCTGCCGTCGAAGCGGCTCCAGATGTCAGATGCCGCCACGGGCGACGAGTTGGCTGGCAATCACATTGCGCTGGATCTCATTGGTGCCTTCGCCAACAATCATCAGCGGCGCGTCACGGAAGTACCGTTCGACGTCGTACTCCGTGGAATAGCCGTAACCGCCGTGGATCCGTACCGCATCCAGTGCGATCTCCATCGCCACCTCCGAGGCGAAGAGCTTGGCCATACCGGCCTCCATGTCGCAGCGCTCGCCGCTGTCGTAACGCTCGGCGGCATACAAGGTGAGCTGTCGGGCGGCGGTGAGTTTTGTTGCCATGTCCGCCAAATAGTTGCCCACCGATTGGTGTTTCCAGATCGGCTTGCCGAAGCTCTCCCGTTGCTGCGAATAGGCAAGCGCGTCCTCGAGGGCCGCGGTCGCCACGCCCAGCGCACGGGAGGCCACCTGGATGCGGCCGGTCTCCAGACCTTTCATCATCTGCGCAAACCCTTTGCCGGGCACGCCGCCGAGGATTGCCGATTCGCCGATGCGGTAGCCATCGAAGGACAGCTCGCAGCTCTCCACGCCCTTGTAGCCCAGTTTGGGGAGATCCCGCGAAACCGTAAGCCCGGGACCGTGTTTCACCAGGACGATGGAGATGCCGGCGTGCCTCGGTGTCGCCTTCGGATCGGTCTTGCAGAGTAGCGCAATCAGGCCCGAACGACGCGCGTTGGAGATCCAGGTTTTGGTGCCGGTGATCACCAGGTCCTGACCATCGCGAACCGCGGTGGTCGTCAGGTTCTGCAGGTCTGAGCCGCCCCCGGGTTCGGTGAGCGCCATCGTCGCGCGGACCTCACCGGTAGCCATTGCCGGAAGATAGGTGTTCTTCTGCTCGTCGGTGCCAAACAGCGTGAGCAATTTGGCAACCACGGTGTGCCCGCCCATGGCGCCGGCCAGGCTCATCCATCCACGCGCCAACTCCTGGGTAACCAGCACGTAGCACGGCATGGAGACCGGGGAGCCGCCGTACTCTTCCGGGATAGCCAGACCGTAAATCCCGATCTGCTTCATTTGATCGATCCACTTTTCGGGATACTCGTTGGCGTGTTCGACGTCCCGTACCGTCGGTTTGACGTCACGGTCGATGAATGCCCGGACCGTCTCGACCAGCAGGGCCTCTTCATCGATCAAAACAGAGCTCACACCCATCACCCCTCAACCAGAAAATTCTATTCTAGATTAAACACCTGGCTGGGGCATCCGGCCTTTCGGTGTTCGCTATGTCGCGTGCCCGGCTCTGGCTTCGTCTTCGCGAGTGAGGCCCGAGGCGGCAATTAACTCTTCATGCAGTTCGAACCAGACGGTGTGGTAGGAGTCGATGATCGGCCGGGCCAGCCAGGTCGTCTCACCGGCCTTTACCTTGGCCAAAGCCGAACTCAGTTTCGTAGCGTATGTGTTCAGCCGGGGCAACAGGGTGACGAGCGTGGCGATGATGGGCAACACCTGCTGATGGACGCCGTCGAGGCGGTTCAGCACCCCAGCGTCATACTCGGGATCGTCGTGCGAGTTGGGTTGACCGTCCTTGAGCTGCCAGTCTGACACCAGCGCTTTGAACTCATTGTTGACGAGGCGGAAATCGTCGTACGCTTTGGCCAGAACGCTCTGGTCGACGCCCGAACGCTCTTCTGCCAGTAGGGTGTTGAGTCGCTCGCGTCCCTCCGGGCTGAGCCGGAGCGTCTTGCCTTGGACCAGCAGACCGGCTGCCGTCAATTGCTCTAACATCGCTGCGACGCCGGCGGGGCCTTCGCCGAGAGTGGCAACCAGATCCGCTTCGTTTGTCCGGCCTTTGAGCCGTACGGCCTGCAATACAGTCAACTCAGACATTCGCCAGTCCCTTCTTGTCCTCGTTCAGTCGGAGCGCGATCAGCATGGTAATCAACGGATGAGGTGAAATGACGTCGGTATGGCCAGCGGCGAGCGCGCCGGCGACCGCGGCCACAGACGTATCGCCAAGCACGGCGTAGTCGCCGCGAGTGTGGGCACGGATCGGGCTGATACCCCGGGCGATCTCGGCAAGCTCCGCCAAATCCGGTGAGTCCGTTTCGGACCAGGCCGTGCGTTCGAGGACACCCTCGCGCACTTCGCCTTCGTAGCCGTCGACGGTGATCATCCTGCCGGCCAGGGCTGCGACCACCCCGGCGCCGCACCCCACCACGGCCGGCCGGCCCATCTCGCGGCTCACCACTGCGGCATGCGATGTCGCTCCCCCGGTCTCGGTGACAATGCCCCGGGCGGCCACCATTCCCTGCACGTCGTCGGGACTCGTCGCCGCGCGGACCAAGATGACGTCTTCTCCTTCTTCGGCAGCGTCAAGGGCTTCGTCGACGTCGGCGTAGGCCTTACCGGATACCACGCCCGGACACGCCGGCAGGCCTTTCGCTAAAAGCGTTGCCGCGAGCCGTATTTCCGGTTGCAGCGACGGCTCGAGCAGCGTCTCGATGTGCGTCGGAGTCACTCTGTGCAGCGCCTCCGCGTCGTCGACCAATCCGTCGCGACGCAACTGCAATGCCAGGCGTACCGCGGCCTGAGCTGACCGTTTGGCTGTCCGCGTCTGCAGCAGCCACAATTTGCCCTCTTCAACGGTGAATTCGATGTCCTGCACGTCGGCGCCCAGGCGCTCCAGCGACCGCGCCGCGGTCATGAGCTGCTCATAGACGACCGGTTGCTCATCACGCAGCGCTGCGATGGGTGCGACGTCCACACTGCCCGATACGACATCCTCGCCCTGGCCATTCGCCAGCCATTCACCGAACGGCTCGTTGGCTCCGGTGATCGGATTGCGGGAGAAGAGGACGCCGGTGCCCGAGTCCCGCGCGAGATTGCCGAAGACCATGGCTTGCACGATGACCGCGGTGCCGGCTTCGTCGTCCAAGCCGTGATGTGCCCGATAGCTGATCGCCCGTGGGCTGTTCCACGACGCGAAAACAGCCTCGATCGCCCCGCGCAGCTGCGCCCAGGGATCGGTGGGCACCTGGACGTCCGCCTCACCACCCAGCACGATGCGCCGGTACATGTCGGTGAAGCGGTTGCGGGTGTCGCGTGCGAACTCCGCGGACCCAGCACCCGCGAGTGCGTCTTCGACCGCGTCGTCGATGCCCAGGTCGAGCACCGTGTCCATCATCCCGGGCATCGATTGCGCGGCCCCGCTGCGCACGCTGACCAGCAGCGGCCGCGGACCGCGCCCGAACGTGCGGGACGTCTCGGCCTCGAGCCATCCCACCTTGTCGCACACGTCGTTCCAGATGTCGTCAAGACAACGTCCCGGGTTGGCGAAGAACTTCGCACAAACCTCAGTGGTGATGCAGAACGCCGGCGGCACCGGTAAGCCTTGCCGTCGCATTGCATCGATGCCGTAACCCTTGTTGCCCAAAACCTCACGGGGCAGGCAGCCGCGACCGTCCAACGTGACGACCGACGGACGCGATTCACCCGTTGTTTTTGACATGAAATTAGATTCTAGCCGACGGGGTTCATTGGTGATCTCGACCTTCACTCTGCTCGATGTGACCGACGACGCCGCACAAATCCAACTACACCATGCCGGAGAAAACCCGGCGACCAGCCTCCCCCGGTCAGCGGTGTTAAGCCGGCACCGCGTCGGTGACTGCGCGCTCATCGCGCTCCCGGCCTGCGGCCGCGATCACAAGGAAGGCAGTGACGCAGATCCAGATGAAGAAGATCGCGACGCCGACTCCCCAGACGATGATCCCATTCCAGGCCAGCGGCCCCTCCTTGAAGAACACCACCAGGCCGGCCGGGAACACCCCCATCACCGCGAAGAAGTTCAGGTAGGCATACCAGCGCGGATAAACCGGCACCGCGTTGCCATCCTGCAGCACGATCACGCCGATGATCGCGTTCTGCAGCAGCACCGTCGTGGTCGTCCCGATGAACGTCAGCCATGCGACGTCGTTGAGCGCCTGGGTTACCACCGCGTCACGTTCGGGTCGGTAGGCGACGCCCTGCCAGAGCATCAGCGGCAGGATGATCTCCAGCACCGTGCACGCCGCAGCGGCGAGCTGGGCGTACACCAGGGTGCGGGGTGCGCCCTCGATACGCCGCATCTGGGCGGAGATCACCGCGTAAAACGGTGCGAGCAAGCCAGTTCCGATCATCGCAATGAACAGACCGAGACGCTTGTCGACGGTGTCGTGGGCGAACCAGGCGGCGATCTGCTCGGCGCTGAGCGACGGTGCCGGTGGCCAGATGAAGTGACCGATCGGAAGTAGCCCGATGAAGAACAGCAGCGTCATCAGTGGGCCGCACCAGGCGCAGACCACCTGGTTGCGATAGTTCATCGCATCACATCCTTGCCGGCGGCCAACCGGGCAACCTCAGCGCGCAACTCGCGTAGCTGCCCAGCCAGATCGGTGTCGGCGGATACAGATTGCGGCTCGCCGTCTTCTGCGCTGATGGCCTGCAACAGCAGTACTGTCATGGTGACCATCCAGATCGCGAAGACGCTCAGCGGCAGATACCAGGTGAGTATCCCGTTCCAGGCAAAGGGCCCGGTGTGGAAGAACACCGTCACCGTCCCGGGCAGAAACAGCAACGCCACCCAGTAATTCAGGTAGGCCGCCCAGCGCGGGAACACCGGATTTGACCGACCGTCCGCGGTGTCGAGAAAGATTGCGGTCCCGATGGCAAGGGTCTGCAGAACCGGGGTCGACGTGATCGCAACAAACAACAGCCACGCGGTGTCGTTCATCGCCAGCAAGACCTGTGGGTCCCGGGCGCGAAAGGTCATGGATTGCCAGATGATCAGCGAGATAATGAACTCCAGCACGAACAATGCGCCGACGGCAAGGTTGGTGTAGGCCAGCGCCGCGACACGCCGCCGCATGCGTTTCATCTGCACGGTGATAACCGCGCTCCACGAGGCCAGCAGCGCCGCAGCGAACACCGACACGATCATGCCGATCCGGATGCGGATGGCGTCCTGGGTGAACAGCTGCGCCAGCTGTTGACCGGCGAGCGTCGGAGCCGGCGGCGGGATGAAACCCGCGATCACGCCGAAGCCGACGAGAAACATTACGATGCAAACGATTCCGCTCCACGCACACAACCGCTGTGCCGTGGTGCTCATCATGAGACCTCCTCGCTACGGTGGTACGTCTCCGCCCGTTTGATCAATTGCACGGTACCGGCAGATCCGTCCACCCGAACCAGGTCTCCGTCGCGCAGCACTCGGGTCCCGTTGCCGGTGTTGACCACGCACGGCAGGCCCAGCTCGCGCGCCACCACCGCGGCGTGGCTGAGTACGCTGCCGATGTCGACGACGAGTGCCGACGAGACGAACATGATCGACGCCCAACTGGGATCGGTGGTCGGCGCAACCAGGACCTCACCGGGTTCGACCTCGACGACCGCGGGATCGTGCACGACGCGCACCGGGCCTTCGACAATCCCACTGCCGGCACCGATCCCGGTCAGCAGCGCGTCGCCGGTGGTGTCGAACTCATTTTCGGAGACAATCGCCGGCTCGGGCGTACCGCGCCACCACGTCGGCAGTTCCAGCCGCTGATACTCCGCGCGCCGCTTTCTGCGGCGCGCCACCAGATCACATGCACCGTCAGGCAACTCGTCGACGATCTCGTCAACGGTCAGGTAGAACACGTCCTCCGGCTCGTCCAGGACGCCGGCATCGACAAGGTGTTCACCCACCCGTCGGGCAGCGGCTCGCGCAACATCGAGCGCCTGCAGGAATGATGCCTTGCCGACGCCGCGCAGCGGGATGGTGCGTGCGGCGTGGTGCAGAAGCAGTCGTGCCGCGGGGCGTACCGGCAGGGGCAGTGCCGCCAGCAGCTCGGCTTGCATCTTCGGTAGCCGTTCGGCCGCGGCCCGCTCTCGCGTGAGCGGGCTGGCGCCCTCGTCGGTGCGGCCATAGCGTTCGATCACCGCGGCCAGCGGAGCCGGATCCTCTCGCCACACCCGGCTGGAGATCTCCCCCTCTCGCGGGCCATGGAAGCCCTGGCTGGCGACCACCTGGTCGAGGGTCAGTTCACCGCGGGAGGCTTTCCAGATGTCTTCGACCATGCGCATTTCCGCGCCGCCGGTACCGGATAACACACCCACGTCGCCCACCCCGGTGCGTTTGACGAGCGAAGTCAGCGCGTTGATCAGCGGGGTGATCGTGGCGAGCAGTGCGATACCGTGCGCGGTCATCGCCTCGGAGAAGCGGCGGGCGGCATTGTCGAAGATCGCCACCGCACTCGCCAGATCCGCGCCGGCCAGCCGCGGAATCTCGCTGCGCCACCAGGCGTCGATCTGGGGCGCCAGCAGGCGCACTGTGCGGGGCGTGCGAAGCGCGGCGCGCGGTAACCGGTAGGCGATGATCGGATAGCGACGCTTGGTGGGTGTGAATTCCATCGTCGCGGGAGCCTCCCCGAGCATGCCGACGATCGCGACTTCTCCTGTGGTACCGGGCATTCGGTCGCCCACGGCCGCCAGCCACTCGGTTCGCATCGCGATACGGCCGAAGAAGGGGGTGATGATCCGGTCCGGGCCCGGCAGTGGTTGCCGGCGCTCCTCGGCGTCGAAAACCCCTATCGCGTAGGACAAGTCGCGACACATCTGGTCGCCGATGTCTGACCAGATCGACCAGCCCAGCGGAGTCGCGACGCCGGGGAGCGCCTCTCCGACGTTGACCGTGGACCAGTGGGACTCGGGCCTACCCGGCAGGTGCAGCGGATCCCAGGCGTCGGTGACGAGATTCGTCATCTCTGCCTGATCGATCGTTCCGTGTGGCCGTAGCCGATCTCGCCGTCCCATTCGAAACGCGACAGGCTCTCGAAATTCGCCGTCGCGGTGACCGCCGGGTCGTAACCGATACAGATGTCGTTCGGGCCGTCGAACCCGTTCGGGAACGGATGCAGGATCTCCGCGCTGATGCGGTGCTCCCCGAGTTCGAGTACATAGGGATCGGCGTGCTGGGAGCGGTTGGTCAGCATCGGCGAGTTGTGCAGTTCCGCCTGGGTTAACGCACCGTCCTGCTGGACGACCGCGCGGGTCAGGTGATTTCCCTCAACCACCAGGTCCAACAGAATGAAACCGCGACCGCTCGGGAAATTCGCCCACGACCAGATGTGGCTGGAAAAGACCGTGAAATCCCTTGCACCGCTGGTGTGATCACGCAGACCCTGACCGTCGAACGGGATCGTCTCAGGACCGATCGTGATGGTGCCACGCACGCCGACGAGCTGTTCGTAATGCAGCTTGCCCCATTTGTGGGCATCCTCCACCTCCCCCCAGTCCCACACCGCACCATGGCAGTTCAGCGTCAGGTCGAAGCCGACACGTTCGTGGCGCTGGTCGTAGGCCGTGCCGTTGTACAGCCGCTCCACGGTGGTGCGGATCGACCCGCCGTCGCGGCTCACCCGCCACGACCGGAACGGCTCGACGCACTGGAAGGCCATGGTGGCACCGCCCGGCCCGCGCGGAGTCTCTGTGCGACCGTAGGCCTTGTTGACCAGGCGCTCGTCGCCGGGAAGATAGACGAACGAAAGTTCCCGCCATAGCGTCGGGTCGAACGGAGCGCGGCCCAGGTGCGTCCACAGTCCGATCTGGGTGGCCGGGTCGTAAGCGACGAAACAGTAATTCTCGGTCCACAGCGGGATATCGGGATAGCTCTGGACCGGGAACTCCGATTCCGGGCTGAGACCTTCCGGCGCCGCGACGCTGGTCATAACCGTGGCCCGCTCTCGTCCCAGGCCAAGACCAGCTTCGCCGGGCCGCGGAACAGCAGCGCGTCCTTATCCCATTCCAGCTCGTCGATACGCAGGCCCCTGAGCCGGGTGAGCAGCGCTTGCGCACCGATGCCGATAACGGCGCGAGCCATGTGCTGGCCCGGGCACTTGTGCGGGCCGTGACCGAACGCTAGATGATCTGGGGGCACATCGCGGGTGATGTCGAACTTCTCGGCGTGGGGGCACCAGCTCTCGTCGTGATTTGCCGCCGAGAGATACACCATGATCGCGGTGTCGGCGGGGATGTGGTGACCGCCCAGGTCGATGTCCTCGCTCAACAATCGGTGCGTGCCGTGAACGGTCCCGATGTGGCGCAGAATTTCCTGGACAGCGTTGGGCAGCAACGACATATCGCCCTGCAGTGCGGACAACTGGTCGGGATGGCGCAACAGCGTCACCATCGCATTGCAGATCGACAGCGCACTGGTGTCGTGCCCGCCGACGTAAATGCTCCACAGGTTGGCGATCAGCTCGTCCTCGGTGAGCGTGCCGTCGTCGGTGTCGGCGATCATCTTGTTGACCAGGTCGTCCTCTGGTTCGGCGCGCCGCCGCGCAACGAGCTCGCGGAAATACGCGTCGAGTGCAGACATCGAGTCGTTGGCGACCTTGAGCTGCTTGGCGTCCAGCGGCAGCATCTGGATGGCCAGTTTGAAACCGTGCATCCACTGGTGGATGCGGGCCTCGTCTTCGCGGGGCACCCGCAACAGCTGGCTGATCGCCGAGAGCGGCAGCGGCGAAGCGAAGGCGGTCATCAATTCGACCTGCCCAGGCCCGCCTGCGGGGTCGACGAACGCGTCGATCAGTTCGTGCGCGCGATCGACGATCTCGGGACGCAGCGTTTCGACCAGACCGGGTCGGAAGTTTCGCTGGAAAGTTTGACGCACCCGGCGATGGTCGGCCCCCGCCTTCATCAAAACGCTGTCAGCCATCAAGGTGAAGTACGGCTCGTTGACGACGCCATCGCCATGACGCATCCGCTGGAACTGCTCCCACCTGAGATCGCCGTCCTTGCGCGCCAACACCTCCCACGCCGGGTCGTGCCCCGTCACGATGTACGACCCGAGCGCCTCGGCGCGAAAGACCGGGTCGATGGCCCGCAGCCGGGCCAGGATCGGAAAAGGATCGACGGCCAGCTCCGGATCAAGCGGATTGAAACCGTAGTCGTGTTCGGCAGTGGTCATGCGGCGCTCCGGTTCCTCCAGGCCTCGATCAACTTGGCGTTCTGCGAGGGAGTGCTCCCATACGTGGCTATTTCGTCAGCACCCGCATCGCGGAACCGCTGCAGCGAGGAGACGCACTCGTCAACCGATCCTATGGCGCAGGTATCGATCATCCAGTCGTCGGGAATGATCTTGGCCGGCTCCAGCAGCTGGTGGCGATGGTAAAGCCGGTCGGCCACCTTCTCGTTGGCGGCCAGCTGGCGATGGGCTCGCAGCTCGTGCACCACCGACATGTCCCAGCCGTTCTCCTCGACCAGCACCTCGCCGTAGCCGGGGTACTGCAGGTAGCCGACCGCCCGACCGTGCGCCAGCGAGCGAGTCTCGATGTCGTCGAGACCCGGCGCCGTGATGACCGCCTGACAGATGCGAATCTCCTTGGGATCCCTGCCAATGCGCTCGCAGGCCACCCGGATGCGTTCGACCGCACTGACGGTTGCCTCTGGAGTGAGCACCGGCGGCAGCAGGACCCCGTCGAACGACGAGGCGAGCAGCTCGGCACCCTTGGGTCGCGCGAATGTACCGAACCAGACGGGCGGCGAAGGCCCGGGCACGGTCTCGGAGAACGCCAACGCGGGAAACCGGCCCACCGGCCCGTCGTAGGAAACCGTCTCTCCGCGCCACAGCCGGCGCAGGATGTCGACGTAGTCGGCCATCTCGGTGTAGGTCGGCATCCGCAGGCCCATATCACGCCAGATTGCGTCGGTGCCGCGGCCCAGCCCGAGGGTGAACCTCGGGCCGTAGCAGGCCTGCATCGTTGCCGCCAGCGCCGCCATCAGCCACGGTTGGCGCGTCGGCGGGCACACCATCGCGGTCCCCAACTCGACCCGCGACGTGCGGGCCGCCGCACCGGAGAGGATGACGTCGGCCTGCTTGATGTCCCATCGTTCGGACAGGAACACCGCCCGGAACCCGAGGCGCTCGGCGTCGACGGCGTCCTGAATGCCCTGCGCCGGGGTCCGTTGGTCGGACTCGTATTCGACGTCGCTCTGGACCGCACTCACCGCGCCCGAGATGACGTACGCGCTCAGATACTCAACGACATCGCCCAGCGCACCTTCGGTCATCCGATCCGCCGTTCGATTTCACGCCCACCAGCCGGGCTCTTGTCCTTACACTTGTAAGAAGTCTAGGGTTGGTTCTTACGCTTGTAAAGGAAACGCTTTGATGGTCACTCGCGAAGGACGCCGCCGCGGACCCAAGCCAGTGCTGAACCGCGAGGTGGTGATCGAGGCCGCGCTCGACCTCATCGACAGCGAGGGTCTGGGCGCCTTGAATCTGCGCAAACTCGCCGCCCGGATGGGCATCAGTGCGATGACCCCGTACCACTACTTCGATGACAAGGCGGACCTACTTGCCGCGATGGTGGGGTATGCGATGGCTCCGCTGGCCAACGACCTGGATCCAAACCTGCTCTGGGACAAGCAAATCGACGCCGCGATGCGGGATCTGCACAAGACCCTCACGCGCCACCCGGGCGTCGTCGAACTCGTCATCGCCGAGTCCGACACCCTGCGACTCGACGAGTTCCGCCAGAGCTTGATCGCCACGTTGCAAAAGGCGGGGCTCTCCCGGGGCCGCAGCGCCGACATGCTGCGCTCGCTGACCAGCTACATCCTGGGCTACACACTGCTCGACCGACTGCGTCCGCAACAGCCGAACCGCAGCGCACCCCCGGATTCCTTCGACCTGGGCCTGGAGATGATGATGCGCTCGCTGCGCGAGGAGGTCGACGGCTCCCGGCGGCAGTAGCCGACGCACCGCTGCCGTCAGGCGAGCGCGCCGATCCCGGCGCGGACCTCGTCGACAAAAATCTCTGGCTGTTCCAACGCGGCGAAGTGGCCGCCCTTGTCGACCCCGTGGTAGTAGCGAAGGTCGGTGAACCGGGTGCGAAGCCATCGTTCGCTGATGTTGACGATTTCCTTCGGGAACCGGGTGTACGCCGAGGGCACGGCCACCTCCTCGAATGAGCTGATCATCGAGAAGCTCTCCCAGTACAAGCGCGCCGAGGAGGCGGCGGTGTTGGTCAACCAGTACACCATCACGTTGTCCAGGATGACGTCCCGCGCAACAGCATTCTCCGGATGCCCATGACAATCGGTCCAGGCGTAGAACTTCTCGGTGATCCAGGCAAGTTGACCGACGGGCGAGTCGGCGAGCCCATGGCCCAGCGTCTGCGGCCGGGTTGCCTGCTGCACGGCGTAGGCGCCCTCTTGCTCCATGTAGGCCGGCAGCCCCCCGACGGCCTGCTCGTCGGGCGTCAGTTCACCGAGCCCGGCCAGCGCCTCCGGTGAGGCCAGCGCCATGTTGACGTGGATCCCGCGCAGCCCGGCGGGGGGCTTGGTGCCCAACGCCGTGGTCACGAACGCACCCCAATCACCGCCCTGCGCGTAGTAGTGGCGGTAGTCCAGCGCGACCATGAGTTCGTTCCACGCCTCGGCGATTCGCTCGATGCCCACCCCGGTAGTCGTTGGCTTGTCGCTGAACCCGTATCCGGGCAGCGATGGAATGACCACATGAAAGGCATCGCGGGCGTGCCCACCGAAACGCTCCGGCTCGGTCAGGGCACCGATCACGTCGAGAAACTCGACCACCGAGCCTGGCCAACCATGGGTCAAGATCAGCGGCCGGGCGTCAGGATGCGGCGAGCGTACATGCAGAAAGTGGATACCCAGGTCACCGATCGTCGCGTGGAATTGCGGATACGCATTGATCCGGTTGGCGACCCGGTGCATGTCGTAGTCGCTGGCCCAGTACCCGGCCAGCTCGCGAACATAGGCCGACGGGATGCCCTGCGACCAGTCGGACACGGTTTCGGCATCAGGCCACCGCGTCCGCTCCAGCCGTGCGCGCAGATCGGCGATGTCGGCCTCGGAAATTTCAACACGAAAGTCGCGAATTTCAACCATGGCGACAAAGCTCCTTTCCACACCGTTAACGAACACTTACAGATGACCTGACATGCATCTGGGTGGTATACCGTTTGCTGCAACGAGAATAGTGCTCATGAGCGTCTGGTCAAGAACATTCGTTCGCTCCTTCTGCCTAACTAGGCCGCAAGGCGGCGCCATCCGCAGGACTTTCAACACACGATAAACAACGCTGGTTTGCTTCGAGGGCGAGGGGAGGGCTTCATCGACTCGGCGAATCCCTTCCGATACTATTTTAATTACAGTTAGATTCAAGTGAGAGCGGGTCGCGCTCGCTCCCGGCAATCGAAGGACTGGTCATGAACACCGTTTCCCCACCGCGTGAGGCCGACGTTGTCGTCGTCGGATCCGGACACAACGGGCTGGTCGCGGCCGCATATCTGGCCAAGGCCGGCCTCGACGTTCTCGTCGTCGAGGCCTCCCCCACGGCCGGCGGTATGACGTCGACGAATCCCTTTGCGCCCGAGGCGCCGGAGTACACGATCAACGAGGCCTCGATCCAGGCGTCGCTGTTTCGCACCACCACCATCGACCGAGACTTGGGATTGTCGCGCAACTACGGGCTGCGCCAGACTGTCATTGATCCCGCGCACTTCCAACTCTCCGCCGACGGCGCGTCGCTGGGCTTGTGGCGCAACCCCCGCAAGACCGCCGCGGAGCTGGAGTACTTCTCGAAGAAGGACGCCCGCGCGCTGCTCGAACTCTACGGAGTAATCGACGCCGCCGTCGAGATCGGCCTGCCGATGATGCAGACCAGCGTGAGCGAGCCAGAGATCAAGAACATTTTGAGCTCGGCACGCGCGGTGGTGAAGAACCGCAAGCAGCTGGCCGCCCTCGGCCGCTGGATGTCGAGTTCGCAGGCCGAGGCAGTCGAAGAGAGCTTCGAGCACGACATGATCCGCGCACCGCTCCTGTCGAGTTTGCCATTCATGCCGTTCGACGCCGATATGTCCGGCTGGTCGCTGATCTACCTGGGCGTGTTGAGCAAGTACGGCGTGGCGATGTTCCACGGCGGCACTGGGTCCCTGCCCAAAGCGCTGATCGCCGTTATCAAGGACAACCACGGCGACGTGATCACCAGCTCGCCCGTCGAGGAGCTGATCATCACCAACAACCGCTGCACCGGCGTGCGCATCAAGGGCGGTGCCGAAATCCGTGCCCGCCGTGCGGTTCTCACCGCGTGCAGCCCGAAGACCACGTTGACCCGGCTGCTGCCACGCGGCGTGCTGGAGCCCAAAAAGCAGAACGCCGCCGACCACATTCCGACCCGCAAGCGAGGTATCGCCGACGCTAAGGTCAACGTCGCCCTTTCGGGCCGCGTCGACATGTCCAAACACGAGAAGTGGCGGGGCGACGGCATCGACATGCGGCAGGCATGCAACTGTTACCACACCTACGAGCAGGCGCTGGAGGCTGCGCGCTCGTGCGTGCGCGGGAAGGTGCCCGACGCCATCCCCGGCCTGGCTCAGGTGACCAACTCGTTCGACCCGTCGATGTCGCCTCCCGGCAAGGACCTGTGGTGGTTCTGGACCGGCCTGACCCCGTCCTACCCCGAGGACGGCTGGGACGTTGCCCGCAAGAAGATCACCGACAGCGTCATCAAAGACGCTGAGTTGTACTACAAGGGCGTCGAGGACATGCAGGTGGCCGTCCGCCCGTTGGTGCTGCCCGACATCGAGGAGCGGTTCTGGGCGATCGACGGCTCGGTGTATCACGTGGACCCGACCATCACCCGGTTCGGCCCGAACAAGCCGGTGGCCGGCTTTGCCGGGTACAAGACTCCGGTCGACGGCCTCTACCTCACCGGGTCGGGCACCCACCCGGTCGCCGGCATCAGCGGTATGCCCGGCCAGAACGCGGCACGCGTCATGCTCAAACACTTCCATCTCGAGGACAAGGGTGGCCGACTGGGCGTGCTCAAGGAGCTGGGGACGCGACGCAAGCAGGCCCGCGAGAAGGCCGGAGCCGACCCGTACTCGAGCGGCCAGAACGACCCTTTCCCGGCTGAGCTTTAATTGAGACTGATCACGAAAGCCGTTGCTTCCTAGTCCAGGATCGAAAGCGCACCGGTGGGGCAGTCGTTGACAGCCTGTTCGACTGCGGCACGTTCGTCGTCTGGCGGCTCGGGATTGATTGCATGCGACTGGCCGTCGTCACCCACCTCGAACACCGCTGGTGCTGCCACTTCGCACAGTCCGATTCCCGAACACTTGGCGGTATCGACCCGCACCTTCATCAGAACAGCCTTCGCATGATGTTCAGGGCCCGCTGGCTGTACGGCGGATAGATGAGACGGGGATCGGGTTTTGCCGGCTTGGAGAGCACCGCCCGGCGGTGGCTGAGCGTCTCGAAGCCCCATTTACCGTGATAAGCGCCCATGCCGCTGGCGCCGACGCCACCGAACGGCAGCGAAGGAACCAGGCAATGCATGGCGACATGGTTGATTACCGCGCCGCCGGACGGGATGCGGTCAATTAGGTCGCGACCAAGCTGGCCAGAAGCAAAAACGTACAGCGCCAACGGCTTCGGACGACTGTTGACGAAATCGACTGCGCGGTCCGGCGATTCGACCGTCAGGACGGGCAGTAGCGGGCCAAAGATCTCCTCGGTCATCACCGGATCAGAAGGCGATGGCTCGAAGATCACGGTCGGTTCGATCCGCAGGGTGGAGGCGTCCCACCCTCCGCCGGCGACGACCTTGCCGTCGGTGGTCTTGATCAGCGAAACTAATCGGTCGAACTGGCGTTGGTTGACGATCCGCAACGCCGGATCCGCCTCCCCCGCCCGGAAATCGCGGACGTTGGCGACAATCTTGCCGACCAATTCGATCGGCGATCCTATGATCGGCCAGCACGTAGTCCGGGGCGATGCAGGTCTGACCGGAGTTCAACATTTTCACCCACGCGATGCGCCGCGCCGCGACATCGATGTCGGCGTCGGCTGCGACGATCGCCGGGCTCTTGCCGCCCAGTTCCAGCGTGACCGGGGTTAGGGTCGGCGCCGCGGCGGCCATGATCTTCTTGCCGACCTCGGTGCCGCCGGTGAACAAGACATGATCGAATCCCGCCGCCAGCAATTCCTGCGTGATGGCGGCATCGCCCTCAACGACCCGCACGGCCTCTGGATCGATGTACTGCGGGAACCCAACGCGCCAACAGCGCCGACGTGGCGGGCGCCAGCTCGGAGGGCTTGATCACCGCACAATTGCCGGCCGCCACCGCGGCGACGAGCGGTGCGAGGCTCAGATACAGCGGATAATTCCACGGCCCGATAACCAGCACGGCACCCAGCGGGTCGTATTGCACCCACGCGCGACCCGGCAGCTGCGCCAAGGGTAATGACTCACGCCGCCTGCGCATCCACTTCCTCACATGCTTGAGTGCGTAAACGGCTTCGCCCTTGGTCGAAGCGATGTCACCCAGCCACGCCTCCACCGGTGAGCGACCCAGGTCTTCGGCTAGCGCCGCGGCGATCTCTGGCTCTCGCTCCTCGACGAATAGCTGGATCCCGCGCAGTTGTTCCAGTCGCCATTCCAACGCGCGGGTACGGCCGGTAGCGAAGACCTGACGGAGGTCGGCAAGCACGCCGGCGCTGCCGGTCGTCTGCATCGCATGAATAGTCACGAATACTCCCCGGCTACTTCAGATTTCGGGGGCCGGCACTACGCCACTCGCGACCGCCCCGCTGATGCCACCGTCGACCGCAAGCGCCTGGCCGTTGACCCACCGGGCATCGTCGGAGGCCAAGAACAGCACCACATCGGCGATGTCGTCCGGGTCGGCGTGCCGGCCCAACAGGTTCTTCAATCCATCTAGGGTGTCCTTGCCCATCGACTCCTCGAAGTCAACCAAGATCGGTGTCTCAACCGGCCCGGGTAGCACCGCGTTGATGCGGAATCCCATCTCGCCCAACGCCAAACCCATCGACAAGGTGTAGACGGTCGAGACTTCCTTGGAGAAGTTATACGCATTACCCTGCTGCGGGTTGGCCTTGAACCAGGCCGCGCCCTCCTCGAAGGTATCGGTGGCCAGCAGATCACGGATCGTGTCGAGCCGCAGCGGCCAGCCGAACCCGGCTGTCGACGACACGATGGTGACCGAGCCGCCCGGCTTCAGGCGCTCGAAGAACGACTCGGTCAAGTGCCGGACCGCGAGGGCGTTGACGGCCAGCACCAACTCGGCGGGCGCGGTGCCGGGAATGCCGGCAATGTTCATCAGACCGTCGAACTCGCCGTCAAGTTGCTCCACGGCGGTGTCCATGCTGTGCGGGTTCGCCAGGTCGACCTCAATGTGTTGGGTCACCTTGGCGGTCGGTTGGTTGCGGTCCAGGCAGTAGACTTCCGCGCCGGCGGCGAGCAACCTCTCGGCGACCGCATGGCCGATGCCTGATGCCGCGCCGGTGACGACGTAACGCTTGCCGGAAAAGTCGGCCATAGCTCTCCTAGTCGAGGGTGTAGGGCAGGGATTTGACTGCGGTGATGAAGTTTCCGGTCAGATACTCGGCCTCACCGACCCGCAGGTTCGGCGCCCGGAAGATCAGCTCGCGAAAGATCGATTCCAGCTGCATCTTCCCCATGAAAGCGCCCATGCAGAAGTGCGGGCCACCACCGCCGAACGCGACGTGAGGGTTGGGCGATCGGGTGATGTCGAACTCGTAGGGGTTGGCGAACACCCGCTGATCGCGGTTGGCCGAGGAGTAAACCATCGTCACCCAGTCATCCTTGCGGATGTGCTGGCCGTGCAGCTCGGTGTCCGCAGTGGCGGTACGCCTGAACGTCATCACCGGGGTCGACCAGCGGACGAACTCCTCGATCGCGACCTTGATGAGCCCGTCGAAATCCCGCTCCAGCAAGGCTTTCTGCTCGGGGAACTGCTGCAACGCAATCGTGGTGAAGGTGGTGGTGGTGCGGGTGGTGTCGTTACCCGCCACCGACAGCAGGACGAAGTACGGCCCGAGCTCGTCGTCGGTGAGCCGCCGCCCGTCGACCTCGGCCTGGACCAGCGAGGTCATCAGGTCGTTCTCCGGATGTGCGCGCCGCTTCTCGGCCAAACTGATTCCGATATCGAGCAGTCCGACTAGGGATTCGGTCAGCACTTCGCCGGGTTCACGACCGGCCGCGACATCGGGGTCGGCCCAGGCCACCATGCCCTCAGCCAAGTGGGCCGCCTCATCGCGCTCTTCCTCGGGCAGGCCAAGCATCTCGTAAATGGTCCACATCGGCAGGCGCTTGGCCACCTGCTGGACGAAGTCACCGTCTTTCGTCTTGAGCAGGTCGTCGACGATCGACTTCGCCTGGTGCTCAATCTGATCCTTGATCTTGGCGACCTGCCGCGGCGTGAAGACCGAGCTGACGAGCCTTCGCAGGCTCGAGTGCTTCGCACCGTCCATGCCCAGGAAGGACTGAGTGGCATCGAGCATCTCTTCGGGAACGGCCTCGAACGTGATGCCTTGCCCAGAGCAGAAGAGCTCCGGGGTCTTACTGACGTAGCAGACGTCTTCGTGGCGCGTGACCACCCAAACTCCGTCGATCTCGGGCTCCATCATCGAGCCCTCGATCGGGCGGTGCCAGCTGACGGGGCGCTCGTCGCGAAGTATCTTGAATGCCTTCTCACGCTCGTCGAAGCTCTGCGCCCAGAAGTCCTGCGACGAGATGTTTACCGGATCGAAGGGCGGGCGGTCGATCTTCGGGGCTGTCTCCGTAGTCATGCGTTTGCCTCCGTATAGCGGGCTTTGAGACTTCTCTTCACGAGCTTCCCGGTGGCTGTGCGGGGCAGCTCGTCGACGAAGTCGACGGTGCGCGGCGCTTTGTAGTGCGCGATTCGGTCCCGGACGTAGTCGATGATCTCGTCGGCCAGTTCGGCGGATGGTGTTGTCCCAGGCCGCAATTGAACGACCGCTTTGACCTGTTCGCCCATTTCCGGATCGGGCACGCCGATCACCGCGACGTCGAAGACCAACGGGTGCAGTGTCAGGACATTCTCTACTTCCTGCGGGTAGATGTTCACCCCACCGGAGATGATCACGAATGCCTTGCGATCGGTCAGGAACAGGTAGCCATCCTCGTCGATATAACCGATGTCGCCGACGGTAGACCAATTCTGATGTAGCCGGATGCCTTGAGGAAGCGGTCTTTTCGGGATCATTGTGATACTCGAAGGGCACGACGTCACGTTCGAAGTAGACCGTGCCGATCGTGCCCGCGGGTAGCTCGCTGCCATCGTCGTCGCAGATCCGCAGGACACCGAGCGCGGCTTTGCCAACCGACCCACGTTTGTCTTTCCACTCACCGGCGGTGATCACGGTGCTGCCGTGTTGCTCTGTCGCACCGTAGTATTCGACGAGAATCGGGCCCCACCAGTTGATCATCGCGTCTTTGACATCGGGCGGACAGGGGGCCGCGGCATGCACCGCCATTCGCAACGAAGAGACGTCATAGGCCGTGCGGATTGCGTCTGGCAATTGGAGCATCCGGACGAACATCGTCGGCACCATCTGAGTGACGGTCACCCGGTACCTCTGGATAGCAGCCAGCGCCTTCTCCGCGTCGAAGCGCTCCATTAAAACCACCGTGCCGCCCAACGCCTGAATGCCGCCGCACCACTTCAGCGGGGCGGTGTGGTAAATCGGCGCCGGCGACAGATAGACGTCATCGTGGGAGATCTTGAAGACATGCGCCAACAGCCCGATAAGCGGGTCCCCGGCTTCGTCGACCTGAATCGGCAGCAGATGCGGCTTGATGCCCTTGGGCCGCCCGGTGGTACCGGAGGAGTACAGCATCTCCGAGCCGCGCGGCTGATCGGTCAATCGTGGTCCCGCCGTGGCCAGGAGCTCGTGGTACGGCAGGTAACCGGCGATCGCGCCACCGAACGAATACCGGCGCTGCACCTCGGGAACCAGGTCGAGCAGTCGCTCGGCCAGTTCCCGCACACCGAAGGAGGCTATGACTACCCGGGCGCCGCTGTCCCGCAGGATGTAGGCCGCCTCGTCTGCCGTCAGATGCCAGTTCACAGCGGTGATGTACAGCCCGGAACGTAGTGCGGCCCAATATATCTCGAATGCTTCGGCGGCGTTGTCCGAGAGCATGGCGATGACGTCGCCCTTGCGCAAGCCCATAGCGTGCAGCGCCGACGCCAGCCGAGCCGAATTGTCGTCGAGTTCTGCGTAGGTTAGTGCCCGGCCCGATTCGGCCATGATCACGGCCGGTCGCTCGGGCGCAGACGCCGCATGGGTGCCCGGAAACATACTATTGGACGAGCAGGTCGTCGCGACCGTCGTTCTTGAGTCGCTCGATATAGCTCGGGTAAAGCTTCTTGCCGAGCGGAGCCAGCTTGAGCAGGCTGGCCACGTTGCCTTCGACCTTGATCTTCTTCTTGGCCATAGCCAGCGGCAGGTTGACCTTGCCCTGCCAGTACCCGTTGCCGGTGTCGGCCGTCATCAACATCGTCGCCGTCGGCGCGGGTCCGCCGTCTAGGCCTTCGCGTACCGACTTGTTTGCCATGTCGATGACGACGACAGCCTCGGGATCGGTGAAGTCGAACGCCACCACGAGTCCGGTACCGACCAGCTTGGGACCGATCTCCTCATCATCGAAGGCAGTTTCGAAGATGCCGCCGATATACTTCCTGACCTCGGCCGAGTCCTTGAACCCCATCGTTCTCCCTAACTAATTTACTTTTAATTAGATTCAGACCTCTAGACGGGTGCTGTTGCTCGGAACAATCTTGCTGGCCACCTATGACCCCCGTCACAGCAACAGTAGCATAAGTCGACTTATGGTCAAGGGTCCATCCGGCTCCGGGCAATCGCTACCATGCTTGACATGTACGAAGTCCAGGCGATTCTCGACGCCATCGATCGTCACACCATTCCAATCCTCGTCGGCTTCGGACTTGCCATGGTGCTGCAGAACATTGCGATGATCACCGCGGTGTGGTGACCACGCAATTCGTGTCGTCAGCGACTCGTCGAGCTGAGCTGCTCGACGAGCCTGTACTTTTGAACCTTGCCGGTCGGCGTTGTCGGAAGATCTTCCGCTCGGTAAAATACCACCCGCTTGGGCACTTTGAAACGGGCGAGCTTCGCGCGGCACATATCGAGCACATGCTCTTCGGTGAGATTCGATTCCGGTACCGGAACCAGGACGACACAACCGATCTCACCCCAGCGGTCGTCCACCAATCCGACGGCGAACACCTGGCTGATCTCGTCATGCGCCGCCAGCAGATCCTCAATCTCCTTGGGCATCACCAGTTCACCGCCGCTCTTGTACAGTTCCTTGCGCCGACCAGTCACCAGCAGGTAACCATCGGCGCGAACCCGACCGATATCGCCGGAGAACAGCCAGCCGTCCCGTAGGGTCGACGCGGTCTCCTCGGGTCGGTTCCAGTACCCGAGCATCGCCGTTGGACCCGACGACACCAACTCACCCTCCCCGCCGACAGGCAGATCCTCCGCTGTATCTGGACACACCGTTTTGTAGGCGACGAGTGCGTCAGTGCCCGGGACCGACGCTGCACCAGCCATCTTCGGCTTTCCCACGGTTTCGGAAGTGAGATGTAGCGGGTCTTCGGGCCGCGTCAGCGTCATCGCGCCGCCGGTCTCCGTCATTCCATAGCCGGTAACGATCTCGCTGACACCAAAGTCGTCCTCGATTCGCCGCCACAGCCACACCGGCGCCGGTGCCGATCCGCACAGCATCGCGCTCAGGGAGCTGAGGTCGTACTGGTCGCGGACCGTGCTTTCGGCAAGCGCGACAGCCATGGTGGGAACGCACAGAACATCGCTGGCCCGGTGACGCTCAATACCGGCGAAATAGCTCTCGGCGCTGAACGTGGTCCGCGGGATGATCGCGCCGCCGACAAACATCACCGACAGCAGTCCTTCGATATAGCCGAACATGTGATAGCAGGGCAGCGAAAACAGTATGCGTCTGGCGTCCTCGTAGGCTCGCGTCAGGGCCGAGGCGTACGCCGTTCGCAACACCGCGTCATGGGTGACCAGCACCCCCTTGGGCGAGCCAGTGGTGCCGGAGGTGTAGAGCATGTCGCCGGCATCGTTCGGGGCGACGATGAAAGATGCACTGGCGCCCTGGTTCTCGTCTCCAAGAGCGGCCAGGCCGGCCACCGTGAAACAGTCCGGCCGCGCCCGGCCATCGGTATCGAGCAGCACCACGGTCCACGGCATGTCGTGCGTTGCCGAGTCCCAGCCCGGTGCGATCGCATCCAGCATCGATTGGTAGTCGAGGCCGCGGAAACCCGTCATGGTGACGACCACCCGGCATCCAGAATCGTGGAGGACGAAACGCAATTCGTCCTGCCGGTAGAGGAAATTGAAGGGAACCGCGATCGCTCCCACCCGAGCGATCGCGAACTTCACCGCGACGAACTGTGGGTAATTCGCCATGATCATGCCCACCCGATCGCCGGGGCGAACACCGAGCGCAGCGAGACCGTCGGCCAGTTGCCGAGATTCGGCACTCACGTCGGCGTAGCTCAGCGAGACGTCGTCGGTCAGCACCAAGCGGCGGTCCCCGTACCGGTCGGCGCAAGTGTCAAGCCATTCCGCGAGTGTGAACGGTTGCCATACCCGGAAGCGGCGGCGCAGCGAATCCCGCCGCGTCTCGATGTTCGTGGTCAACTGACAGCTCGAACCACGTTGGCCCCGTTGCTATCCCACCGGATTGCTGCCGAGCTTAGCGACAGACATATCGCTGATCTCCGCCCATCGCTTGGTGATCTCCTCCAGGCTCGGCGATTGGCCGAATGTGACACCGTCATTCTGGAACTGCGCCACCCGCTGCACCAGCCCACCGCCGACAACGAACACCGAGCCGGAGTCCTGATTCTCTTCGGAGAGCAGGTAGCCGACAGGCGGTGCGACGTGGTCCGGACCCAGTTGGTCTAGTACCTCCTGCGGGGCGATGTCGGCCGTCATCCGGGTGGCCGCCATCGGAGCGACCGCATTCGCGGTAATCCCATACTTGGCGCCCTCGATGGCCAGGGTATTGATCAGGCCGACCAGCCCAAGTTTGGCGGCGCCGTAATTGGCCTGACCGAAATTGCCGTATATCCCGCTGGTCGAGGTCGCCATGACAATGCGCCCGAACTTCTGCTCACGCAGGTACGGCCACGCCGCGCGGGTTACGTGATAGCCACCGTAAAGATGCACTTGGATTACGGCGTCCCAGTTCTCGTCGGTCATCTTGTGGAAGGCTCCGTCACGGAGGATTCCCGCGTTGCTGACCACACCGTGCACGGCGCCGAAGTGCTCGATGGCGGTTGCGACGATAGCCTCCGCACCCTCCCTGGTTGCCACGCTCGAGTAGTCGGCGACCGCCCGGCCACCGTGACTTCGGATTTCCTCAACGACGCCATCGGCCATGCTGGTGCCCGATCCGGAGCCGTCCCGAGCCCCACCGAGATCGTTAACCACAACCAGCGCACCGTTGTCGGCGAGGAACCGTGCGTAAGACCGTCCCAATCCCCCGCCGGCTCCGGTCACGATTACCACTTTGTCCTGGACTCCGGGCACCTTGGATCCTCCTGCGAGCACTGGGCGAACGACATTATTGAAGCTGGTTTCAAATTTTAGCCCACCCCGGGCCGAGTCCCCGTCGCGGCATTGGATCTAGCGGGGCAGGATGCCGATTTACTATCGATTAGTTTCATCTCATTCCAGGCGGATATGCCGGCCACGGGCGTAGACATCGAGGCGGCTACCGAACGGGCGATTTCATCCCGCCCCGCGGAGCGAGGGCTACGGTGCTCGACTACCCGCTAGAGTCCCAGACATGGTGAGCGGCGTCTCGAGGGTGGCCTACCTCGAAACGGGCCTTGAGGTGCTGTCCGATTTGGGCTACGGCGGGCTGAAATTGGCCGAGGTGTGCAATCGGCTCGGAGTTACCACGGGGTCCTTCTACCACTATTTCGACAACTGGCCGACCTACACGCGAGAACTCTTGGAGCACTGGAGGCTGGCCAGCACAGTCCGGCTGGTGGAGTGGATTCGCACGGAGCCCGATCCGCGACGCCGTCTCGACCGCATCATCGACATTGGCTTGAATCTGCCCCACGGCGCCGAAGCCGCGATCCGGTCGTGGAGTAGCGCGGACCCCGATGTGTACGCGGTGCAAGTAGATGTTGACAACGAACGTCACGGGATCCTGCGCGAGTCCGCGCTCGAGATCGTGCACGACGAGCGGCAGGCGCAGCTGTTCGCCGACTGGGCGGTCTACCTACTCGTCGGCTACGAGCAGGCGACCTTGCCTCCTGACAAGGCGGCATTGGAGTGGATCGTCGGCCAGATGCTGGATGCACTCGACGCCGGGCGGTTCGGCTCCGTTCCGCGCGATTGAGTTCGCGATTCGCGAGATCATTCGCCTAGGCTAACGACGAGCCAGTGACTCATGCTCGACGCGCCAGTAAATGGCGCATCGACGAATTCGACGACCTATCACGACCGGCGCCGCGCCGGCAGCGATTCTCGGGCCCGGCCGAATAGTTGCCGGCGGGGGTCCGATTTGGCGGTGCCCTCCCGGGGCGATGCGGTCGAGCTGCTGGAGGATGTCAGGCCCCTTCGGAGTATCAGTTGTGCCTTGGCCACGATGTCATCGACTGATCCGCGGCGAGGATCCCACCATTCGGCGACCCAGTTCAAAGCTCCGAGCGCCAGCAATAGCGATAACGGGACATCCAATTCGGGATCCATCTCCCCGGCGGCCGCTGCATCGAAGAACAGACTCTGCCAGATCCGCCCGTAGGCGGCCTCCTCCTTCTTTTGTCGTTTGCTCAGCTTCTCGGGAAGCTGGCCCGAGTTCCGGATCGAGGCGGTGCAGTAATCGGAGAGCTCCAGCTCGTTCCGGAGGTGCGCTTCGACGGCGGCCATGATCCTATCTATCGGCGCCGTGTCGGCTGGCAGCGCGTCCAGCGTCTGCTGAAGGCGCTGGCGCATGTCGCTGATCCCGCGGTACATGACCTCTTCGATGAGATCATCGCGGGTCGTGAAGTGGTCGTAGATCGCTGATAGCGGAATTTCGGTGGACTCGGCAATATCGGTCAGCCGTGCCCCGGCGAAGCCTTTGATGCTGAGTACATGGGCAGCAGCATCAAGGATCCGGGTCCGTTGGGACTCCGTGTCGTTGTTTTCAACATTTGCCTTAGCAAGAAATGGCACCTTAGACATGTTTCGATAATAGGCTTCTCGCGCAGCTTCGAGTGGTCTTTCCGAATCTGGCAACAGAGTGTCGGTAGCAGGTTGCGCATCAGCGAAAACCTCGCTCAGCGATGCCGCGGCGGGCCCGGGCGCCCGCCCGGGATGCGGGTGAACGCCCTACGCGGATCGTCGATACCGGTCCGCTAGTAGCCATCCCGGGTAGAGCGCACAACGACGGGATAGCTCATGTGGTCTAGTCCGGGTTCACCGAGCCACGGCCCGAGCCGGCGACCGTTGCCCTAGTGACCGGCCTCGCGACTTACCACCGAAACGAACGAGACACAGCTGCCCGGCCGCCCACCCAGGTTGTGGGTAAGCGCGGTGTGCGGGTCGGACAGTTGTCGTTGACCGGCCTCGCCGCGGAACTGCAGCCAGGCTTCGTAAAGCATCCGCAGCCCACTGGCGCCCACGGGGTGTCCGAACGATTTCAAACCCCCGTCGGGATTGATCGGTAATCGTCCATCGGCGTCGAAATCGCCCGCCAGCACATCTTTCCAAGACTGGCCGGGATCGGCGAAGCCGAGGTCCTCCATCAGCACGATCTCCGTCGGGGTGAAACAATCGTGCACCTCGGCCAACGAGAACGCGGTCCGCGGGTCGTCAATGCCGGCCTGTTGGTAGGCATCGCGCGCGGAGCGCACGACTTCGGGAAAGCTCGTGTAGTCGTAGTCGGGATCTGTCGCACCCAATCCCGAGCCGGCGACCAGCGAAAGTGCCCGCACGTACATCGGGGTATCGGTGTAGCGCAGCGCATGCTCGGCAGGTACGACGATGGCGCATGCAGCGCCATCGGAGACCCCGGAACAGTCGAACACACCGAGGCGCCCGGCCACCTTCTGCGCGTTGTCAATCGTCTCCTTGGCGACGGGAGACCGGAACTGCGCCTTGGGATTACGGGCGCCGTTGGCGTGGTTTTTCCACGCCACGTGCGTCATCGCGTCACGCATCTCTTCGGCGGGGACACCGTACTTCGCGCAGTAGGCCGGGTCGAGCAACGAGAATGCCGCGGGTGCGGTCATCGACAGTTCGGGTGCAGTGCCGTCGCCGGGCGGGTCCTGGCGCAATAGCCCCGAGAAGCCTGAATCTTTGAGCTTCTCCACCCCGACTGCCATCGCCACGTCATACGCACCGGCGGCGACCGCATAGCACGCATTACGAAACGCTTCCGAACCACTGGCACACATGTTTTCGACCCGAGTGACCGGCTTGTCTCCGATGCCTAATGGCCGGCTCAACGTCAAACCAGACATACCCGAGCTGAGCGTGCCGAGCCAATAGGCGTCGATATCCTCCCTGTCCAACTTGGGAGCCGAGGTCATACACTCGGCGACCGCCTCCAGCAGCAAGTCGTCGACGGAGCTGTTCCAGCGCTCGCCGAAATGCGAACAGCCCATTGCCACGACCGCCACCTTGCCGGCTATTCCCCTGCTAGCCATGGGCTCTCCCGTCCACTCGGGCCTTCCAGAAATAGTTGTGCACATCGCCCGCGGTGAACAGCCGGCGGAAGCTGAATTCCACGGCCGAGCCAACCTGTAATCGCTCCGGCTCGGCGTCGGCAACCTCGCAGGTGAATCGCCCACCGCCGGCCACGTCGATGACGGCCTGTACGACGGGCGGCGACGGGGAGTACGCCAGGTGATCGACGGTGTAGGTGGCGACGACACCTCGCAGGCCCGCCACGGGCACGTCGGCCATCGGATCGGTTGCACCACAGTGCTTGCAAACCCGCGCTGGCGGCAGGTGAATGAAATCGCATGCTTCACACCGTGATCCGCGAAGACCGAATTTCCAGGATGCGGAACGGCCCGCGGCAGGCCCCGACGGCCGGTCGGGCTCCGGACGGCGCGGCGGTTCCAGTTCGACCAGCCCGCGCCACGACAGGTAGGTCAGATACGCGACCGTCACGCCGCCCGCCCGTTGGGCACTGACCGGATGTGGTTGGCGCGCTTGGGGCAGCACACCGGTGGTCCGCAGCAGCATCGCATCACAACCGTCGACCGCCGATAGCATCAGCACGGTTTCTCCGGCTTCGGCGGTGTCCAGGACACTGCAGAGAGTCAGCGCGGCATCGCAGGCACCCGAGAATCCGATCGGCGAGGTGACAACCGACTTCTCCCCCTTCACCAACGTCGCCGCACGTTTGACGATCCCGCTGTTCGGACAAGTAAGCACGACATGGTCGACCCCGGCTAGTCCAGCGGTTTCCAGCACCCGCTCGACCGCGGCCCGGATCAGCGCCGTGTAACGCTCGGCGCCGAACCGTTCCTCCCACTGTTCACCGGTCACCGAAGTCGTTGCCCGCCAACGGTCCATGAACTCCGCTGTCAGCGACACCGTCGCGAGCACCTCGGCGATGGCAGGCTCGTCGTCTCCGAACACAAGGGCCGCGGCGCCGTCCCCGCCGAGTTTCTCGTCGGCCGATCCTGGCCGGCCCACTCGGACATCGGCGCTCGCCGCGATCCCGCCGGTGCTCGCCGCGGCGAGGATCGCGGCAAAACCGCTACGTCCCGAACCGCACATGTCCACGGCGAGGGCGTCGAGTGGCAGACCGAGCGCGGCGTGGATCGCAGTGGCGTTAGTCTTGTCCGCATAGGCCGGTGTGCTGGTCGCGAAATACAAAGCCGTAGCCGAACGCGACTGAGGTATATCTGCTGCGGCCGCAACCGCCATGGTGGTGCTGTCCTCGTCGAACGCGGCAACGACCCGATCACCCCGGCGGACACCGATATCAGCCGCCGGCCAACCGGTAACGAGGAAGGTACGCGGCGTAGCCAACCAGCCCCTTCATCAAGAGGCCCCACGGAAGATCGCGGCCATCCCCTGCCCGCCCCCAATGCACATCGTCTCCAGCGCGAGGCCGCCACCTCGTCGGCGCAGCTCGTGCAGCATCGTGACCAGGATCCGCACGCCGGTCGCTCCGATGGGATGTCCCAGCGAGATGCCCGACCCGTTGACATTGAGCCTGTCCTCGACGTCGTCGAGCTTGATGTCCAAGCCCGCGAGCACCGCGAGCACCTGCACGGCAAATGCCTCATTGATCTCAATCAGGTCCAGGTCGTCGAACCCCAACCCCGTTCGGCGGAAAAGCTTTTCGACCGCATCAACGGGTCCGATGCCCATCCGCGACGGCTCGCAACCGACCGCCGTCCAGCCCTCGAAGAAACCAAGTGGCTCCAGGCCGAGGTCGTCGAGCCGGTCTTCGGCCACTACCAAGCATGCCGCGGCGGCGTCATTCTGCTGACTCGAGTTGCCGGCCGTGACGGTGCCGTCATGCATCAAGGGGCGCAGTCGGCTCAGCGTTTCGGGGGTCGTGTCGGGGCGGATGCCTTCGTCGCGTTCGAATTGCACCGGTTCGCCCTTGCGCTGCGGCACCTGCACGGCGACGATCTCGTCGTCGAAGCGGCCGGCACGCTGAGCCGCGGCGGCGCGGCGGTGGCTGCGCGCCGCGAAGCTATCGGCGGACTCCCGGTCGATCCCGTAATCAACGGCGAGGTTTTCGGCGGTCTCGATCATGCCGCTGATTGGGCCGAATCGCCAGATCGGCTGCGACATTTCGCGGCCACGGTCGAGCCGGTCGTACAGCATCTGGTTGCCGGAGCGCGAACCCCACCGCGCGGTGGTGGCGTAGTGCTCGATGTTGCTCATCGATTCGACGCCACCCGCAAGCACGAGGTCGGCGGCTCCAGTCTGCACCGTCATCGCCGCGGTGACGACAGCCTGCAGGCCGCCGCCGCAGCGGCGGTCGATCTGCAATCCGGGCACGCTGATCGGAAGATTGGCGTGCAGCGCGGCCCAACGTCCGATGCACGGCGCCTCGGAGTTGGCATAAGACTGCGCGAATACCACATCTTCGATGGCCCCCGGGTCCACGCTACTGCGCTCGACGACCGCCGCAATCACCTGGGCGGCAAGGTCTTCAGCCCGCAGCGGTCGCAGACTCCCGCCGAAGGTCCCGACGGCGGTTCGAACCGGGCAGACTATCGCAGCGCGTCTCACGTATCGCCTCGCCAGCGTCCGGCGGAAGGGTCGAGCAGAGCGGTCAACCGCTCGTCTGACAGCCAGATGATCGTCTCCAATTCCAGCGCGTCGAGGTAGCGGACACGACCTGACTGAAGATCCTCCAACCGCAGGCGTGGAGAATTACCGGACGTGTCGAAATTAATCGAAACTTGGGCAAATTCACTGCCGATCACCGGACCCACCCCGGGCACTTCCACGGAATCGCTATCACCGAATTCAATCGTCATATTGGCTCAGATGAGAAAGCCCAGTGTCGGAAGCGGCTGGCCATTGTCCACCAACACGACCTTCTTGTACGCCAGCCGCAGCTCGCCGTCGTGGCGGCGCAGCCGGTAGATGGTCCGACCGCCCCATAGGTGGTTGCCACGCGCGCGAGACTCCAGCACCAGGAAGTTCGCGCCCACCTCCAGGTCTATGCCGCCGCCGGAATTGCCTCGGCCGCCCAGGAATTCAATGTTGGACAGCAGTCGCCTCAGGTTTGAAGGCGGCGCCTGGGCGTAGCGCTTGCCGGTGCGAACCTGCTTGAGCCGGGTGGCAATGCGACTGCGGTTGTCATAGATCACCGACATCGTGCGTGACGGATCGTCGGTCGCGGCCACCGGAACCCAGTACAGCGCGTCCTCGGTCCACAACGCTTCCCAGGCGTCGTAGTCGGCCTCGTCGGCATACCGGGCTTCGCGGTAGAGGAACTGCTCGACCTCCCAACGGTCGAAGCCGTCGGGTACCGGCCCAAGAGTGGCGTCGTCGTCCAGCGCAGTGCTCATCAGCGCCGCTCCTCCATGAGCATCTTGTACTGCGACCAGAAACCCCGCATCCCGGTCTCGTCAGTGGCTCCACCGACGGTGAAACCGTTCTCATCGACATGTTCTCGGTTCAGCCCGCGACGTACATCCAGCCATTCCGGTGTCAGGCACTCGAGGCCGAGTTGATTGCGCTCGTACATCTCGGTGTCGTCGGCCAACAGCATGCCGGCCGGTCCCACCGAGCCCATGCACTGAGACACCATCCGCTGGTTGAGTTCCGCCGCACCTGCCATCTGCACCGCCGTGGAGTACTGTACGCACTCGCCGACGGCGACCGGTTGGATGTTGAAGACCTGTATTTCGGCGATGAACAGGTTCGGGAAAATCATCACGTGCGGGCCGCCTTCGATCATGATCTTCTCGGCTTCCTCGCCGTAGCGTTTGCGCATCGCCGCGACATAATCGGGCACCCGGGCCTCAGTGGTCCCGAACCAGCGCATCGGCTCGGCGAACTTCCGGAATTCCGGGCGCAGATCGTTTTCGCTGTGCCCCTGGCCGAGGTCGCGCGTGACGGCGGTCGAGGTATCGCTGTAGAGGGCGCCGATGGGGCTGCCCGTGACGCCGAAAATCGAGCCGTGCACAAACTGCGGGTGATACCCATCGGTTTCGTTCTCTGCCAACAGTTTCCAGTTCGCGCGCGTCCGGTGCTGCAACCATCCCGCGGTGAGCTCGACCGCGCCTTCCGGGGACAGTTGGACCAGCCGGTCGATCTCACCCGCTGCCGCTCCGAGATGGTCGACCAGTCCGGGGCCGTCCGTGGCGAAGCTGCCGAACACGAATCCACGGTAGGTGTCCATTCGGGGAACCCGTCCCAGACTCAGGTCTAACTTGCGCTGGCCATAGCCCTTGAAGAACGGGAATCCGACGAGCTCACCGTTGTTGCGATACGTCCAGCCGTGGTACGGGCAGCGAAATGTCGACGAATTGCCTTGGGCGTCATCGCAGACTTGGTTGCCCCGATGTGCGCAGCGGTTGAGCAGCAGGTGCAGCACTCCGTCACGGTCGCGGGTCATGATCAAGTCTTGCAGCCCGAGCCGCTTACGCACGTAATCGCCGGGCTGCGACACTTCGCTTTCGTGGCCGACGAAAACCCATGTGCGGTACCAGATCCTGCGCAGTTCTTCGGCGAAGATAGCCGGATCGGTGTACAGCGACCCGTGAACCTTGTCGCGCTTGATCAATTGGTCATAGCGGCTGCCGGTAGCGTCGGCCGACTCGATGAGTGAGGTCACTGCTATGGCTCCTTTCGAAGTAATTCGCGCACGCTGCCCTGCGCGATCAGGTCGGGTAGAGCGAACCTGCGCACCTTGCCGGTCGGTGTCTTGGGCAGATCGCCGGCGACGTACCAGCGCTGCGGAACCTTATGTGGTGTCAAATGTTTGGCCGCATGCGCGCACAACTGGTCGGCGATGTCCGCCGGTAGTGGCCCGCCGGCCACGATGACGACGGCAACGACCTCGCCGAGCCGGTCATCCGGGAGCCCAAAAGCGCACGCCTCGGTGACCGCCGCATGCCTGGCCAGGCATTCCTCGACCTCGGCGGGGGCAATGTTCTCGCCACCGCGAATGATCAGCTCCTTGAGCCGCCCTGTGTGCGTCAGGTATCCGCGCTCGTCCATCACACCGAGATCCCCGGTGTGCACGAACCCGTCAGCATCCACCGCCGCCGCGGTGGCAGCGGGGTCGTGAAGATAGCCGATCATCTGCTGATAGCCACGCGCGCAGATCTCCCCTGGCTGCCCCACCGGCACCACCGCGCCGGTCGTCGGGTCGACGACCTTGCAATCAACCTGGGGAAGCGGCCGGCCCACCGTGGCGAGTTGGTCGTCACGGTCGTCGTCGGGTCGGGTCGCGGTGAGCACGGGCGCGAGTTCGGTCTGACCGAACACGTTGACCACCGTCGCCCCGAATGTGCGTTCCGTGGTTTCGATCAGCTCGGCGGGAACGGTGGACGCACCGCCCAGGCAGGTGGATAGTCGCGGCGCCGGCTGGGCGGTGTCGCGCTGCGCCGCGACGAGAGCCTTCAGCATGGTGGGCACGAAGAACAGGACGTTCACGTGCTCGCGGCGCATGGTATCGAGCACTGTGGTCGGCTCAAACCGACCCATCAACACCTCGGTGCCGCCGATCCACAGCGGGCCCAGGGTGCCGACGACGCAGGCGGCCGTGTGGAACATCGGCAGTGGGTTCAGGGTCACCGCGCCGGGCGGGATGCCGGCGGTCTCCAGGGTCAGTTTGGCGACGTTGACCAGCGAACGGTGGCGCAACAGCACCCCTTTGGGTGTGGCGGTGGTTCCCGAGGTGTATTGCAGCATCACCGCTTGTTCCGGGTCGGCGGGTGCGCGGAGGATCACGGCGGCATCGATATCGTCGCTTCGCCATTCGGCGCGCGATGACAGGCTGATCGTGCGTACCCCGAGAAGGTGCGTGTCGATCTCGCCGACTGCGGCGGCGGTGTCATAGTTGTGAGTCCGGTCGGCATGGATCAGCACCTTGGGCCGGGAATGCTGCAGTGCGTACGCGAGCTCAGCGGGACGGAGCGCCGGGTTCAACGCGACAAGAACGACGCCGGCAAGTGCCGCGCCGTACTGAATCACCGGCCACTCCACCACGTTCGGTGCCCACAGCGCGACGTAGTCGCCGGGTTGGGTGAGGTGTGCCAGCGCGGTGGCGACCCGGCAGGCTTCGTCGAACAGCTCCCGGTAGGTTAAGCGCACCTCCGCGCCGTCGTCGTGAGCCGGGCCCACCAGGGCTGTGATGTCGCCGTGCGTGCGGACCCGCTCGGCCAGCAAGCCACCGACGGTGTAATCCACCAGCTCGATGCTGGTATCGGCGCTCAGATACGACCGGTCAAGGCGCGCATGCAACGTCGCGGTCATGTCGGTACCGCTCCGAACTGTGGTCGTCGCTTGGCGCGGAAGGCCGCGATGCCCTCGGCGAAGTCGTCGGAGTCGAAGAGTTGGGCCTGGTGTTTAGCCTCGAGCTCCAGCAGTTCCAACGGACTCAGCGCCGTTCCGGCGGCCAACAACGTCTTGATCACCGCGTAGGCCTGCGTGGGGCCGGCGGCGAGCCGCTCGGCGTCGACCAGCGCGCACGCCAACGCGGTACCGGGCTCGGCGAGCGCATCGACAAGTCCCATCTCCAAAGCCGTGGGCGCGTCAATGGGGGTCGGCATCATCAACATCTGGCGCGCGCGGGCGATGCCGACCCTGGCCGGCAGCGATGCGAATGTGCCCATGTCGCCGGCCAATCCGACATTGGTGAATGTTGTCGCGAAACGCGCGTCACTCGCGGCGACAACGCGATCGCACGCGGCGGCCAGCGCGACGCCCGCACCGTAGGCGCTGCCCTCCACCGCGGCGACGACGGGCTTGGCCGCGTTCCAGATCGCACGAATCACTCTTTGCGCCAACTGTGTTCGTTCCATCGCTCGATCGGGCGACATTCGCTCCATCGAGGTGATGTCCCCGCCCGAGCAGAACGCGGAGCCGGCGCCGGTAAGTACGATCGCCCGGATCGAGTCGTCCGTGGCGGCACTCTCGATCTCATTGGCAAGCTCGAGGCGGACCGGAATGTCGATCGCGTTGCGCTTGTCGGGACGGTTCAGCGTGACGATCCGCACCCCCCCGCGATCCTCGACTAGGACAGAACCGGTGCTCATTGTCCCGTGAAGTTCGGTTTGCGCCGTTCGATGACAGCCCTCAGGCCCTCGAGTGCGTCGGCGGTTCCGGACAGCTCGGAGACGGTGCGCGCCTCCTCGGCCAGGCGTTGTTCGACCGACGCCCCCAACCCGCTCCAGACCAGCCGCTTGGTGGCCGACAACGCTCGGGCCGGCATCGTCGCCAATTCGGTCGCGACTTGTTCTGCGCGGCCGAATAGTTCGGCGTCATCGACGACCTCAGTGACCAGCCCGATCTGCAGCGCCTCAGCGGCGCTCAGCGTCGGATTGGTCAGCAGGATCCGCAACGCCTGACGCAGACCGACGAGTTGGGTCAGCGTGACCGAGGAGCCGCCGTCGGGTGCCATGCCGACTCGAACCGCCCCCGAGAAGAACTTTGCCGACCGAGCGGCGACGACGATGTCGGATGCACACACCAATCCCAACCCGCCGCCGCCGGCTGCAAAGCCCTGCACCGCGGTCACCACCGGTGCGCGGAGCTGAATCAACGCGGCGGTGGCCAACTGCAACCATGCCGTGGCCTCCCGCAAGTAATCGGGAAGATCCGCCCCCTTCGACTCGAAGGTATGGATATCGCCGCCGGCGCAGAAGTTTCGGCCTTCACCGGTGAGCAGCACGACCCGCACCGCGGGATCCGCATGGCACGCCAATGCCGCCTCATGTAACGCCTTGAGGAACTCGACGTTCATCCCGTTGGACGCCTCGGGCCGGTTCAACCGGAGTCGGGCGACGCCGTCCGCGACATCAAGCGCGACGGGTGCGCTGGTTTCTGCAACACTCATCAGCTGGCTCCTCGCTGCCGAAAGGCGTTCACACCATTCTGCCCGGCATGCCCGCAAATGTGGTCGACCACGCAATCGATTTCGTGCTCCAACCCGGTCGGTAGCTCAGCCTCGATGCCGCTGTAGACAAGCCGCTTGATGGAGATCACGGCCTCCCGGCGCCGCCCGGCCAGCTTCGCGACGAACTCGTCGACGCCCCGCCTGAACTCCGCCGGCGGAAAGCTCCGATACGCCAGACCCCGGCGCACGGCGTCCACCCCGGACATACGGTCGCCGGACAGCAGCAGACCCAGCGCCTCCTGGCGGCCCACTAACCGGCTCAACCGCTGGGTGCTGCCCCCACCCGGGACCATCCCGAATTTGATGTGGTTGTCGGCAATCTTAGCGTCATCGCTGACCAGCACGATGTCGCTCGCCTGCATCAGCTCAAAGCCGCCGGCCATGGCGACACCCTCCACCGCCGCGATCACGGGGACTTCGACGCGGGAAATGGCTTCGCAGGCGCGGCGAAACGCGGTGAACAGTGAGCGCAGCGCCTCTGGACCATTGGCCCGCAGCGTTTCCACCTCATTGAAATCGCCTCCCGCACAAAAGTTTCCGCCCGCGCCCCGGATGACGACAACGTTCACCTCGGGATTGCCGCCCAGCTCGACGATGGCTTGTTCGAGTTCACCGCTCAGCGCGACCGCAAGCGAGTTCATCTGCTCGGGCCGATTGAGCGTGATCGCCCCGATACCGTCCTCGACGTCGCGCAGTACAAGCGCCGTCATGCGTTTCGCCCCCCGTCGACCGCGGTGGCCGCCGTGTCGACAAGTTCAGGGAGTACAACCCGGGCGGCGGCTCCGGTCAGCGATCGGGCGACCGGGCGATCGGCCCCCTGACCTGCGCCGGTGACGACGGCGACACGCTGGTCGAGCAGCGAGCCAGCCATGAACCACCCCTCCTCAAGCGGACCTGTGATCATTATTTCTAATCCACGTTAAACTACCATTGCGGTGGTCACAACAACCGCCCACGCAGGGAGCAAAGCATGGACCTTGGATTGGCTGGCGCACGAGTGGTGGTCACCGGAGGCGCCTCGAACATCGGGCGCGGCATCGTCCACGAGTTTGCGGCCGAAGGTGCCCGCATCGTGATCAGTGACATCGACAAGCCGCAGGCGGAACGGGTTCGCGACGAAGCCCGGGCCAAGGGCGCGACAAGCGTGGAACTCGCGATCGCCGATTTGACCGTTGCCGGCGGAGCCGACACCGCGATCGGAACTGCCCTGGAACACTGGGGCGGCATCGACGTGCTGGTCAACAATGCCGGGTGGAGCGTGCCCGGATTCATCGCCACCGACACCGACCGCGACAAATGGCAGCGCACCATCGAAATCAATCTCTTTACCGCCGTGGCCGCCACCCAGGCCGCGATCGGCCCGATGAAAGAGGCCGGCGGCGGCGCGATCGCGTTCATCGCCAGCGACGCGGCATTCGGACAGATCCGTCAAGGCGTCTACGGTGCCTCGAAGGCCGCGGTAGTAGCGCTGGCCCGCACCGTTGCGCGCGAACACGGCCGGCACGGCATCAGATCCAACGTCGTCTGCCCCGGCCTGGTGATCCCCGAGAGTCCGGAAGCGGTCGGTGAATCGAGTCTTTGGGCCGTCGGCCTGGACAATGTGTTCAACCAGGACCAGATCGACTACATGGTCAAGGGAACCCCACTGCGCCGCTTGACCACGGCCGAGGACATCGGCCGAGCCACGGTGTGGTTCTCTTCGCCGACGGCGGCTCGGCAGGTGACCGGCCAGCTCATCTCGGTCAGCGGTGGCTACACGATGCCGTAGACCGAGCCCGTCCGCGGGGCCTCGGGGCTCTCATTCGGCGCCGGGGCTGCCGAAGTACTCCTGACCCGGCGGCGGCCGGTAGCCCTGCGCAGAGTTTCGCAGTTGCCAGATCTGGGCCGGGCACAAAATGTCGACGGCATACGAGACGAGGAAATCCGTCGCGAACTCGTCGTTGGGAGTGACGTCGTTCTTCACATCACCCATCAGTTGGGGGTAGCCCTCGCCCCCGGTGACCTTGTTGCAGATCCCGTACCCGTAGCCGATCGCGTCATTGTTCGGAAAGTTGTAGTGCCGCCGCACCGCCACGTTGTACATGTACTCCACTTCGGGCGCAGGCTTGGCGTGCGCACGAGGTGCTAGCGTCACCGCGGCTGTGCCGAGGGCGATGGCGGCCACAAGTAGGGCAACGACCGGCGTGCGACGTCCGCGAGACCGCGCCGGGCCCTCCTCGCGCTCGTGGCGGGCTTTGGAGTCAATGTGCGAACTCATGTGTTTTCCCTTGGCGTAAAGAACCGGTCGAAACGGGTCCAGATTTAAGAGACCAACAAATTCCCGAGGAATTGTCAAGACCACGATTGCCGCCCTTCGCATGTTTACGATCGTTTACCGCTGCTGCCGAGCTACTGGCAGTCCGCCCGCCTTGATGCCCAGAAGCATTCGCCCTCCTCAAGGTTCTCAATCTGACCCGTTGTACCCAGCAGCGGCGGCGCAGTATGTGGTTGCGCCGCAACAAGTTGGTGGTCGTCATGAGAGCCTCATCGACCGGCGAAGTTGGCCGCACGGCCTTCCTTGAAAGCGGCGATACCCTCGAGGAGGTCGTCACTGGTTAAGGTGCGCTCTTCGAGGTCGAAGGCTAACTGGACTACTTCTGCGGCCCTCAGCGAAGTCACATGGTTCAGTGCGCGTTTGGTGCCCTGGACGGCAAGCGGCGCCAGAGCCGCAATGCGCTTTGCGATTTCGCGAGCGCACGGCAGTACATCGTCCGGCTCATCGACGATGTCCGTCACGATGCCGAGCTGGTAGGCGGTGGTCGCGTCGAGGGGATCTCCGGTAAGCAAGTGACGTCGCGCCCGCAGCATGCCGGCCGCCTGCGGCCACACCAGACAACCGCCGTCGCCGGCAACGAGACCGACCTTCACGTGCGTGTCGGCCAGCTTCGCGCCCCGCGCCGCAACCACAACATCGCACATCAGCGCCACCGTTGCGCCCAGGCCGATCGCCGCGCCTTGCACCGCCGCAACGATGGGCTGGGGCAGGTCGACGAACGAACGCAGCAGCCTGAAGCCGGCTTCTACGGTTTCGCGTCGCGAATCGACGTCATCGTGGGCGGCCTGCATCAACGCAAAGTCCCCACCAGCGGAGAACGCTTTTCCGGTGGAGCCCAGCACGATCACGCGGACGTCATCGTCTTTGGCGAGCTCTTCGAGTGCCGATGCCAGTTCGATCTGCAACCGATTGTCGAACCGATTCAACAGCTTTGGACGAACGAGCGTTATCTCGCAGACGCCGTCGCTGCCGGAGCTTACGGATAACGCTTCGGGAGTGGTGCTCATGAGGTTTTCCCCCGTATTATTAAGATTCACCAGCTCATAAATCTGCGCGTAAATCTACCTGATCGAAGGTGATACCTAAAGTGGCAATTGTCGATGTCGATGATGGCGTGCGGATCCACGTGCAGGATCTCGGCGAAGGGCCCGCCGTGGTGCTGATTTCGGGCTTCGGCCTCGACCACGAGCTGTGGGATCGGCAGGCGCGTGTGCTCACCGAGCGCGGGCTTCGCGTCCTCTGCGTGGACCAACGCGGCCACGGATTCTCCGATAACCCCCTACATGGCTACGACATCGACCGTCTCGCTGCCGATCTCGTCACCGCGCTCAACCGGCTCGGAATTGCTAGCGCGACGGTGGTTGGCCACTCGTTCGGTGGGCAGGTGGCCTTTCACGCCGCCGCGACTGCGCCCGAATTGGTCACCGGCCTGGTGCTGGTCGGGTCCAACGGCGTTCGCGCCAGCCGCAGCGAAAGCTTTCCCTTCGGTGGGCCGCCCGGGCCAATGCTTCAGGGGATGGTGGCCGACGAGCACGCCAACCGGGTCGGAGCCCGGTATCGCACCATCGCGTCGGCGTTCGCACACGAGCCGGATCCGAGAACGGTCGATTGGCTGGTTCGCTGCTCGCTTCGGATGCCGTCCTGGGCCGCGGTGGCCTGTTATCGGTCGCTGCTGACGTCCGATCTGCTCGCCGATATCCCCCGCGTCGTCCAACCCGTGCTGCAGATCATCGGTACCAACGACCCGGTGCACTCGGCAAAGGGGGCCCGTTGGTTACAGCAACAACTGCACGACGCCACCCTGGTGGAACTCGCCGATTGCGGACACTATCCGATGCTGGAGGCAGCGGATGCTTTCGAATCCGCGCTGCTCAAATTCGTTACCGCTTAGCGGCCGGCTCCGGTTCCAGGGCTCCAACCGATGCCAATGCCATCTGGGTCAGCAGTTCCTCAGCTTGCTTGGCATGCCGGCCCGCCGGCGGGCGCAACGCTTCGGACAGCAACAATAATTGGACACCCCGTGTGGCCGTGATGATCTCGTCGGTCGAACGGTCGGCGTAGCACCGCTTGAGACAATCGATCCAGCGTTGATTGATGCGGCGTTGCCGACGGTCGTGTTCCCGGCGATAGCGTTCGGCAAGTGAACGTTGCTCGCGCAGCCAAATCGACACCAACCGCTCGTGCGTCTTGGCCAGACCAACAAACGCGCGCACCAGTTTGTTCAGCTCAGTGGTGGGATCTTCGTCCGGCTCGCCAAGACGCACCAGAATGGTGTCGAGGGTCTTGTCGAACAGGGCCGCCAAGATCGCGTCCTTGCTCGGAAAGTGGCGATAGATGGCCGACCCGGTGGTGCCGGCGACTTTGCCGATCTCGTCGACGCCGACACCGTCGAAGCTGCGCTCGAAGAACAGCTTCTCGGCAGCAGCCAGGATCTTTTCGTCGCGCGTCACGTTAGCAGCCTCTCATAGGCCGAGGCTCTGTCCGATGAGGACCTTCATGATTTCGCTGGATCCGCCGTAGATCCGGCTCACCCGGCCGTCGAGGTAGGCGTTGCCCAGCCGGGAGTCGCCCCGCAGCGCGGTCGACGGGGGCGAAAGGGCCAGACATCGGTCCACCACCCGGCCCTGCAGCTCGGTGCAGTACAGCTTGGTGATTGCCGCGTCGCCGCCGCTGAGCCGCCCCTCGACGTGACGCGATAACGCCTGGTCGATGAGTGCCTGACCGGCCGCCACCTCGGCCGCGCACTGCGCCAGCGTGAACTTGACCTCCTGGCCCGCGTCGCCGCCTTGTTGGTGATCGTCGACCGCCCAAGAAAGCGCTGCGGCGGCTGCGGCCTGCGAATTCACCGCAATCGACAAGCGCTCCTGAGCGAGATTCGACGTCAGATAGGTGAACCCCTCGTTCTCCACGCCGAGGAGGTTTTCGACGGGGATCCTCATGTCAGTGAACGAGATCTCGGCCAGGTCCTGCGCGCCAAGGCCGAGCTTGTCCAGCTTGCGCCCGCGCGTGAAGCCGGGTGTCGAGGTGTCCACCAGCAGCAGGCTGATGCCACGCCGACCCGCGTCCGGGTCGGTCTTGACCGCCAGGATCACCAAATCAGCAGCGGCACCATTGGAGATGAATGTCTTGGCGCCGTTGACCACGTAGTGATCACCGCACCGGCGAGCGCGCGTCGACATCGCCTTGAGGTCTGAACCGGCGCCCGGCTCGGACAGCCCGAGCGCGACAACGACATCACCAGAAGTCATCCGCGGCAGCCAAGCGGCGCGTTGTTCTTCGGAGCCGTGGTGCAGCAGGTAGGGCAAACAGATATCGGTCTGTACGCGCAAACCGCCGATGGCCAGGCCCAGCGCCTGAATCTCTTCGGTGACAACAACACTGTGTCGATAGTCCGAACCGGGCATGCCGCCGAACTGCTCAGGCACACCAATCCCTAGAATGCCAATGTCGGCCGCGGCTCGCCAAAAATGTCGCGACGGCTTCCCCTCGGCCAGCCAAGTCGAATATTCCGGTACCACCTGCTCGTTGAGGAACCGGCGTACCGCACCACGGAACTGCTCCTGCTCCTGGGTGAAAACCGACCGGGTCTGCGCGATCTTCACTTATCGGAAGTCCATCCAGTGACCGTGCGGGGTCCAGCCGAACGCAAACGGCAACTCGATGGTGCAGATCGGCCCCTTAGTGACGTCATCGGTGTCGAAAATCAGATACTCGCCGCGTTTCTCGCCCCACCAGGACACCGGGACGATGACATAGCCGTCACCCTCCGGCGAATCTTTGTGGCGTGGCGCGAAGCTGGCCTCCAGCACCGCTGCCGGCTCGCCGGCGCGGATCTGGTACACCTGCTCGGACAAGTTCTCCATGTCGTTGACCACCAGGCTGTTCATCGACATACCGTTGCGCTTGACCACGCCGCCAACTTGATAGCCCCATCGGTAACCCTTGCCGAAAAACCGCTCGTCGACCTTCGGAAGTTCACTGGGCCGGTCCGATAGCTGTTCGCTCGTAGCGTCGCCGGTGGTGAGGTCGATCGTCCAGCGGCCCAGCGTGCTCGAGGAGATCGAGAAGAACAACGCGACGTCATCCCCTTCCGCGAAGTCCTGCTCGAACGGAAACGGCGGCCGGTTGAAGATCGGTGCGTCGAGGAGCAGCTTGCCGTCGCGGACATTGGCCTGCATCGTGTGCATCACGTACTGCACGGGCAGCTCGGTCGTGATCCAGCGGATGTCGGCTTCCATGTCGTCGCGCGGAATCAGGGCCAGCACTATCGGCAGGTCGGTTTCCCAGCCCCAGATGCCGAGCCCCTTGGCAATCCGCTCCTTGCTCACCGTGAAGGGCTGAAACGGCATCACCATCCATTCCGGGGTGAGCCAAATGTCGTGAGCCACAGTGTTATACGGCGCATCCCACAACTCACGGGAGTCGACTCGACCATCAGGGTGGACGGTGTGCAAGGTGACGAACGGCGCGGTGTCCCGGTACGTCCAGCCGTAGAGCACGCCGGTGTCGTGATCCCATTTCGGGTGCGCGGAAAAGGAGCAGTCGCCGAACACCACCGGCTCGTGCAGGCCCGGCGACAACGCCGGCGACCAGTCCACGATGCCCTTGGTCTCCAATGTGATCGGGTCTATGGCGATCGGCGCGCCGCCCTGCTCTCCGGATACCACCATGTGGCCCGCGAACGGGAACACGTTGATGTTGTTCACACCCTGCGGGGTGTACCGATTGTGCCGGTCCCGTTCCACGTCCCCGTACGCGAAGTCTCGCCAGTCATGGAAGCCACCGTCGGTCCAGGCGAACATGCCGCGCTGGTGTTTCTCCTCCAGCAGATACTTCGGCGTCCGCACCCAGCGATTCCGGAAGTCTGCGCGCCCGTTTTCGAACGTGATCGCCTGGATCATGCCGTCCATACTCAGCAGCGGGTTGGTGCCCTGTTTGGTCGGGCGCTTCCAGGTCGGCCCCACGCGGTAGTAGCCACCTGCGAGATCTTTGGGGATCTCGCCCTGGCTGACGATGCATTCTTCGACAGTTGCCTCGAATCGCATCGGCGTGAACGCACCTCGAAGCGCCGTCTCTCGCGGCAGCGGATATCCCATAACGCTCCTTTTCAAGCCTGAACCGACCTTATCAGCAGCGGCTCAATCATCGTAAACGTTCGTTATCTTCATCGCTCGCCCGCGGGCTCAGCCATCGCTGGCGATGTCGGCCAAGCGCGTCACGACCCCGTGCGATCAATGCCTGCTAGTGGCGATGTTGACCAGGTAGAAGCCCCCGCCTACCATTCGAGTCGAATCGACTCATGATGATGACAAGTTTCGCGGGTACCGGCCTGGGCCTATGCGAGCGGTCGTTCTGCTAGGAGCTGAGATGGACGCGGTGGGACTCACTGAGGAGCAACGGGACTTTGCCGTTGCTGTCCGCGAGTTTTGTCGCAAGGAATGCGGCACCCGTGAGCAGCGCGATGCGTTGACCGACAATGGCGCCGAGCAACACCACGCTGGCCTGTACCAGAAGCTAGCAGACGTCGGCTATCTCGGCGTCTCAATTCCCGAAGAGTACGGCGGCAGCGGCGGCGGACTCACCGAGCAGGTCATCCTGTTTGAGCAACTCTGGCGAGGGCTGGCGCCGGTCCACGGAGCCGGCAGCTCCCATACCGTCGCCGGCATCTACAAGCGGTTCGCCACCGAGGAGCAGAAGAAGGCCGCACTGGGCTCGATCTGCTCGGGCAAGGTGATGTCGATCAGCATCTCCGAACCCGGCGCCGGCTCAGACGCGGCAGCGGTCAGCTGCAAAGCCGAGAAGGTCGACGGCGGCTGGCGCGTGCGCGGACAGAAAACGTGGTGCTCCGACGCGCAATTCGCGACCACGATTCTGGTGGTCGTGCGTACCTCACGTGGCGTCCGGCCCCATGACGGTCTGACGCTGCTGGAAGTGCCCGCCGACGCGGAGGGCCTCCGAATCCACCCGATCTCAACGATGGGCGGCAGCGAGGTCAACGACCTGTTCTTCACCGATGTCTTCGTTCCCGAATCGGCCATGGTGGGCGCCGAGGGCAACGCGTGGAAGCACGTGATGGCCGGGCTCAACGGCGAACGCATGGTCTGCGCGGCGCAGGGCCTGGGCATGGCGCAGCGCGCCTTCGACGACCTGCTGGCCTACGTCACCGAGCGGGAACAGTTCGGCGCGCCGATCGGGTCGTTCCAGGCGCTCCGGCACCGCATCGCCGACCTGGCCATTGAGATCGAAGCCGCACGGGCGCTCACCTACGCCACCGTGCACCACATCGAGCATCAGATCGGCACACCCGAGGAATGGGTGCGTGCGACGTCGATGTCCAAGGTCAAGGTAACCGAGACAGCGAAAAGGGTTGCGCTAGAAGGCGTCCAAATGATGGGCGGCTACGGCTACAGCACGGAATTCGACATGCAACGACACCTGCGACTAAGCATTGCTCCCACAATTTATGCGGGAACCAACGAAATCCAGCGCGACATCATCTCGTCCACATTCGGCCTGCGCCCTGCGCGCTGACGCTGGCCGAGTAATTATGGCTAATTATGGCGCTTGACACCTCGCGGCCCCCGTATGACGCTTGACACTTTCTGCCCCGACGAACCATAATTGAGACTGCTTAGCTCATAATCCGCAGGGGGCGGATAGGCTCATGGGTCCTGAGCCTCGTATTTCCTGGTTAGGAGTCATAGATGACGACGGCAAAGCCTGACATCCGCGTTCTGGACGCCGACACATACGCCAACGGCGACCCAACGACGTTCGGGCTGCCGTTGGAGCAGTACGCGTATTTGCGTGATGAGGCGCCCTGCTACCTGCACGAGTTCGATGACCCGATGCTTATCGACCGCGCCTGGATCGTGAGCCGCAACGCCGATATCTGGGCCGTCGACCGAAATTCCGAGCTGTACGCCGCCGACCGCGGGGGCGTGAACATGTGGAAGGTAACCCCGCTGGACCCCAAGGTCGGCGGCAAGCCGGCGATGCTGACGATGGATGGGGCCAAGCACCGCACCCAGCGCGGCGTGATGAGCAAGGCGTTCACCCCGGGCATGGTCCGCAAGCTCGAGGACAAGTTCCGTGAGTACGCCGTCAACATCGTCGACGCGGCGCTGGAGAAGGGCACGTTCAACTTCGTCACCGACATCGGGCACGCGATGCCCATGGAGGCCCTCGGCGACGTGTTAGGCGTTCCCGCTGGCGACCGGGAGAAATTCTTTGCCTGGGTCGACACGTTCGCCGCCCCATTCGACACCCGGATCACCCCCTCGTTCGAATACGTCATGCGGGCCATCTTCGCCCTGCTTGGCTATGCGGTGGAGTTGGGCGAGCTCAAGCGCCGCGAGCCCGGCGAGGACGTGATCACCCAGCTGGTCCAGGCCGGCGCGGAGGTTATTTCAGAGGACGAATTGATGGGCAACGTGGCGTTGCTGGCGTCCGGCGCCGCCGAGAGCACCCGCACCGCGCTGAGCCACGGCATGCACGAGCTGATGCGCAACCCGGAGCAGATGGCCTGGCTGCGCGAGCACGCCGCCGACATTCCCAACACCGCGATCCAGGAAATCGTGCGCATCGCCACCCCGTTCACGCATCTGGTGCGCACCGCCACCGCCGATCACGAGTTGCAGGGACAACAGATCAAAGAAGGCGATGTCGTGTTGATGCTGTTCGCCGCGGGCAACTTCGACGAGCGCGCGCTCGACAACCCCGACACCTTTGATTTGGCCCGCGAGAAAAATCCGCACGTCAGCTTCGGCCGCGGCCCGCATCAGTGCCTGGGCAAACACGTTGCGGGATTGGAAATGAAAATCCTGCTCGAGGAACTGCTGCAACGCACCAAAGACATCACCCCCGCCGGCGACATCAGTTACATCCGCGACGCCTATTCGCGGGGCGTATACGAGCTGCCCGTCACCATCACCCCCGCCTAACGAAGACGGGATTGACAAGCAATGAAAGTCATCGTTGACAACGACCGCTGCGAACTGCACGGGGAGTGCGTGATGGCCGCACCCGACGTGTTCGCTATCGAAGACGACAAAGACTGGGTAACCGTGCTGGATGCTCAACCCGGTGAGCATCTGCGGTCGGCGGTTGAGGAAGCTGCAATGATGTGTCCGGTGGCTGCGATCCGGATCGAGGACTGACGTTGACTACTGCGAGCAAAACTACATCCACCAAGGGCGACAAGTCTTCCGGCGCTTCGGTTGTCGAGGTGCACAACCCGGCGGACGGTTCGTTGGTCGGAGTGGTTCCGGACGTGCCGGCCGACCAAGTGTCGCAGCTGGCCGGCGAGCTCCGCTCGGCTCAGCCGGCCTGGGAGGCATTGGGGCCGGAAGGACGGGCGGTTTATCTGCGGCGGTGGCTGGACTGGATTGTCGACAACCAAGATCGCATCCTTGGCCTGGTGCATCGCGAGGCCGGAAAGTCTTGGGGGGACGCGCAGATCGAGCTGCTGGTGTGCATGGAGGTTATCAACTACTACACCAAGCACGGAGCAGAGTTCCTGGCCGACGAAACCCGCCGCCCACACGGACCGGCGTCGGCAACCAAGGGGCTCCGAATCCGCTACCGCCCTTACGAACTCGTCGGCGTGATCACCCCGTGGAATTATCCGCTGGGGATGCCGATGCTCGACGTGCCGCAGGCGTTGATGGCCGGGGCGGCCGTGCTCACCAAGCCGTCAGAGGAAACACCGCTGGGCTGGGCCGAGGTCGCGCGGGGCTGGAACGAGATCGGCGCGCCACCTGTGCTGGGTTGTGTAACGGGCCGCGGCGATACCGGCAGGGCGGTCCTGGACGTCGTCGACATGGTGCAGTTCACGGGATCCACCAAAACCGGCCGCCAGGTCGGTATCCGTTGCGCCGAACGACTGATCCCGGTCAGTCTCGAATTGGGCGGTAAAGACGCGATGATCGTGCTGTCCGATGCACCGCTCCAGCGGACCATTCGCGGAGCGATCTGGGCCGGACTTGTTCAACTCGGGCCAGTCCTGCGTCGCCGTCGAACGGATCTACGTCGAGGACTCGATATATGACGAGTTCACGTCGGGTCTCATCGAAGAGGTCAACAAGCTTCGCCAGGGCCATGATGCACCGGGCAGCTTCTCCACCGAAATCGGAGCGCTGGCAAACGAAGCCCAGATGGCGATCGTCGAGCGCCAGGTCAGCGACGCGGTGGCTCGCGGGGCACGCATCCTCACGGGTGGAAAGCGAGCCGAGCGTGGCTTGTTCTATCCGCCAACCGTGCTGGTGGATGTCGACCACACGATGGCTTGTATGCGCGAGGAGACGTTCGGGCCACTGCTGCCGATCATGAAGGTGTCGAACGAAGACGAAGCCATCGCCTTGGCCAATGACACTAGCTACGGACTGGGCGCCAGCGTCTGGACGGCGAGCAAAGAGCGCGGCGAGCGGGTCGGCCGGCGGATCGAAGCCGGCGGCGTCAACATCAACAACGCGATGATGCACGTGTTTCAGTTTCCGCTGCCGATGGGCGGCTGGAAGGAATCCGGTCTTGGTCACCGGATGGGCGGACCCGACGGAATCCGGAAATACTGTCGGGCACAGGCGGTGGTCACTGAGAAGCTGAGCCTGCCCACCGAAACACATTGGTACCCATACTCACCGCGTAAGGCTCGGATTACCGGCGCTGTGCTTCGGCTGCTCGAAATGCATGACTGGCGTCGCCGGCTAGGCTTGAGCCCGAAGAGCTAATTCCCCGCTTGCCTTAAAGTTCCTATGCACCAGTCTATTTCGCGTGCCATGGTGCTGTAGATTCCATGGCAGGGGCCCGCGCGCACCGCCGGTAAATCAGATGTCGAGCGCGTCGAAGCTATCGAGATCATCGATTGCGGTGGCGAGCCTCTTGATGATGCTGAGACAGATATCCACGGGCTGCATCTTCGGCTGGTAGAACGCGCGGCCGATAGTAAACGCCCACGCGGAGTAGGGGTAAAAGAGGTTCTGTCGATACCGGAGCCACGCCTCGTCGATGCCGGGTGCCTTTCCGCCCGCCGTGTCTAGTCCCTCAAGGTAGAGTTCGAGCAGCTCCCTTTCCCACTTGCGACGATCGTCAGGCTCGCATGCCGACCCAACGAAATACGCAAAGTCGTAGGCCCAGCCGCCCTGCATCGTCGCCTGCCAGTCGGCGAGGCCCATCCGGCCATCGGCGGTAATGTACGTCTGGCCGGCGTGACTGTCGCCGTGCAGTAGCGTTCGCGGCATGACCTCCGTCGCGATCTTGAGGCTTTTCTCGGTGCCTTTCCACAATCGGTCTGCTTGACCGTACAACCGGCCAGGGATGACGCTCTTCGCGCGCTCCATGCCGACGGCACAACGGGGTTCAAAGGCAATGAATTGTGCGACGTTGTTCAAGTGGTCGGTGGGGTTCTTCAGAATCTTCAACTCGGGCGACCCCCACCACGTGCCGTGGTAAGCGGCCATGTTGAGCAGAACATCCTCGACCTGACCGCGGGTCAGCGGAGTGGTCGGCCGGATGAACTCGGCCCCCTTGGTGCAAGCGACGTCCTCCATGAGAATCATGCTGCGCCAAGAGGACTCGTCGACGCCACCCCAATATCCCTTGGGGGCCTCCATCTCGACCGCTGGGCGAAATTTCAGAAAGAAATGGGTCTCGCCGTGCAGCACGTCGGCGGCACCCAACGTAAGGCGCTGGCTGAACTGTGCGGTTGTCTTGGTGAAGAGCACTGTCGGCAAACCAGCAGCCTGCCCGGCCGCGTTGTAGGTCACGCGCAGTGCGGTTCTGGTGGACGTGCCGACGCTGCCCCCCGGAGTCGAAAAGGATACGACACGTGCATCCGGGTGCCCTTGGCAAAGCACGTCGGTCAACCACCGCTCGTTGAGTTCGGTGCCATTACGTGGGACGTCCGCACGCGAGCGTAGCTCCGGTGGCCGAAGACGTTCGCCGATCATGCTCGCGCCAATCGCGACGGCGCGCTTGGCCAGCCACAACTTGTAGTTTTCGGGCCGAACGTTGTTCGATGCCGACATGGGTGCTGCCTCCCCAATTACTCTGCGCCAGAGAGCTTCAGTAGTCTGCGCTCGTCTTTGGCGATGAGTTTTATCAGCACCACCGACATCACCACCATCCATACGAAGAAGTCGACCGCCACAACCCAAAACGCCAAGATGCCGTTGTAGGCAAGCGGACCCGTCTTGAACAGACCCATCAAGCTGGCTGGCGCCATGCCTATCGCCGCATAGATGTTGTAGTACGCCACCCAGCGGGGAAACGTCGGCTCCGGGTTCACATCGCGAAAAATCGCGAGAGCGACGATGACCATCAGAATGCCGAACGGCGGCCAGGTGTACAGAAACAGGAAGAAACCGAGGTCGTTGAACGCTTGGACAATCGCCGGATCCTCGGCGCGGAACGCCATTACGGTCCACGCCACAGCGATAGTCGTAATCACGGCGGCGCCACCCCCGACGTTAGCCAGCGCTGCGAAGGTGAGCAGCGGTACCCGCTCCATACGCCGGATATAAAGAATAATCGGCGCCGCCCATGTCACCCAGAAGGACCAGAAGAAGGTCACCAACGCCGCACCAATGAGTATCGACGTCTGATGCCCGCTCACCAACTTGAGCGTCTCCTGTTTGGTATTACTCGGTGACGGCGGCGGAACCATGTGCATCAACCAACCGAAGCCAATCACGGTCATCAGGACCAGAACCAAACCGGACCAGACAAACAGCCGCATCAACACCGGGTCAATACGGAAAGACGCAAGCCATCCGGTATGAGGTGACTCCGGCTGCGTGACTAGCAGGTGTGCCTCCGTCATATCCTTCGAGTCCTCCTTGACTCGGGCCGGACCATAGACCAGATCGAAGCGCTAAAACAGGCTCGCTAATGAGTGCTACTAGCTTAGAACAGAAGTGGCACTTTCGATAGCGGCCCTTGGAATTCCCGGCGCTCAGTAAGAGCGGGGCAACCCGAGAGAATGCTCAGCCACGAAGTTGAGAATCATCTCTTTCGAGACCGGCCCCATGTTGAGCATCCGCACCAGCCAGAAGTAGGGCGCAAGCTGGTACTCGTAGGTGACGCCATTGCCACCATGAATGGAAACGGCCGCGTCAAGCGCCTCCAGACCTGCCGCGGCGCCAAGATATTTGGCCATGTTGGCCAGCTCGCCGACCTCAGCTCCAGAGTCGTAGAGTTCACAGGCGCGGTCCGTCACCAACTGGGCGGCTTCCAGATGGATGTGCGCCGCGGCCAACGGATGAGCGATCGCCTGATGTGCGCCGATCGGCTGGTCCCATACCCGCCGCTGCTTGGCGTAAGCAACCGCTTTCCGCATGGCATAGTGTCCGACCCCGGTGCAAATTGAACTGGTCAAGATTCGCTCGGTGTTGAGTCCGGTGAAAGCCACCGCGAGCCCTTTGTCCTGCGGACCAACCAAGTTCGCGGCCGGGACTTCGACATTATCGAAGAAGACCTGATGGCTCTTGTCCGGCTGATTCATTACCGTTCGGATCGGCGTCCACGACAGGCCGGGCGTATCGGTCTTGACCATGAAGACCGACAGGCGTCCGCGCCCGGTACGTTCGTCGACGCTGGTGCGTGCGACGACCATCACCCAGTGTGCCGACTCCATACCTGTGATGAACACCTTCTGGCCGTTGATGATGTAGCGCTCACCCTTGCGGATAGCCACCGTGGAGATCCGGTGGGCGTTCGACCCGGCATCGGGCTCGGTAATTGCGAACGACAAACGTGTCTCGCCGGTGGCCACCCCCGGCAGCCACCTGGACTTCTGCTCTTCACTGGCGCCGTGACTCAGAACGGTGCCGGTGACTCCCGCCGAGAACAGCATCGCCTGTAACGGGCACCCGCCAATAGCAGTTTCCTGGACGACAATCGCCAGCTCGCGCAGCCCCAGTCCCCCACCACCGTATTGCTCGGGCAGATGCACACCGAGATAACCCTTGGTGCCCAGCGCATCCCAGAGTTCCGCGCAATTCGCGCCGTGGTCGACCTGTTGTTGGTAGTAGTCGGGCCCAAACGAGCCAACGATGTTGCCGACCGCATCGCGAATCGCTTGTTCCTCATGACCGGTCGCACACATGGGGCCGGGGTTGTCACCCATGGATCTAGGCGTACAACTCCGCAGCCTGCGATGAGGCTGTCACGCCGTGATAGTCACCCGGGTCGAACTCGCGAAGCCGTTCCCAGTAGTCGACGTACTTCCACGGACTGCTCACAACGATGCGTCCGGCATCATTGCGGTAATAGGTCGTCATCCCCTTGTGCGACCAGATGCAGTGCGCCAGGGCTTCATCGAGCTCTTCGTTGTAGCGTTCGAACGCGCCACGGTCCACCTCGACCGCGGCGGTCTCGTTGACCACCAGATGACGGATCGCCTGCATGATGTAGCGGACCTGAAATTCGGTGGCGTGGATCGCACTTCCGCCGTGACCGGCATTGGTGTTCGGCCCGTTGACGATGAAGAAGTTCGGAAAGTCCGGGACGGTCACCCCAAGGTATGCCCGGGCATCGTTGGCACCCCACTGCTCACGCAGCGTCATGCCGGATTTCCCGATGATGTCCATCGGCCAGAGGAACTGCAGAACCTTAAAGCCGGTGGCCAACACGATCACATCGGACGGCACTTCGACTCCCGAGCGGGTCACGACGTTCTCGCCGCTGACCCGCGCTACCGCTTCGGTGAGCAGGGTGACATCGTCACGGCACATCGTCTGGTACCAACGGTTATCGATTAACGGACGCTTACCGTAGGGCGGATAGTCCGGCAGACAAGCGTCCAGCAAATCGGTCCTGTCGCCAAGCTGCTGCGTGATGTACTTGGTGAGAAACACCCGGTGGCGATCATTGGCCTCGTTGACAGCACGCTCCGGGTGGGGCCAGTTCGGATCGATCTGCAGTGCAGAGTGCAGCCGGTCGCTGAAGTTCCAGAACGACCGCAGCCGATACCACTGAATATAGAAGGGAACCTCTTTCATCAAGAAGCGGACGGTTTCTTTAACCGCGCGATGGTAGTTGGGATGCGGCAGCGCCCATTGCTTCGATCGTTGGAAGACGTTCACGTGACTGGCGGTATCGACGATGGATGGCACCACTTGCATTGCGCTGGCGCCAGTCCCGATGACAGCGACGCGTTTGTCGGTCAGGTCGACCGATTTGTCCCACGCCGCGGTGTGCATGACCGGTCCGGGGAATTCGTCGAGCCCTGGGATTGGCGGAACCGATGGCCGGTTCACCATGCCCACGGCGCTGATCAAGATGTCGACCGTGAGCGACTTTGCGTCGCCGTTGGAGTCTCCGATATCGATTTGCCATGCCGCATTGATGGTTTCGTATCGTGCACGCACCACCTCGGTGCCGAATCGGATGTGCCGCTTGACATCGGATTCGGACGCGACCCGCTGGATATAGTCCTCGACCTCGTTACGCTTGGCAAAGTAGGTGGTGATCTCCGGATTTGGCGCAAACGAGAAAGCGTAGAGATGACCGGGCGTGTCCACGCCGCAGCCCGGATAGATGTTTTCTAGCCAAGTGCCACCCAGATCATCGTCTTTTTCGAGCACAACGAAGTCGACACCGGCGGCCGCGAGTTTCGTTGCCATGCAGAGCCCGGACAGGCCGGCTCCGATGATGGCGACACGAAAGTCGCGAGGGATTGACTCGGCGGGTATCTCGACGTCTCGTGAGATGAAACCCATTTCCTCTGACAGCAGTTCGCCGTACTCGACCGGTACTTCTTCCACCATCGCGCAGCCGAGCATGCGGGCCACCTCGTCCGGGGAAGGAGTGACCGGTTGGAGTTGCCCCTCATAGAACGCGACGATCGCCTCTAGCGCCGCCACCCGTACCTCAGCCTGAAGTTCGGGTGAAAGACCGCCAGAGTCGTTGTCGTCCAATGGCTTTCCGCGCGCGGGCCGGCATGGCGGACTGGTCCATTTGCTATCGCCAGTGAGATGCTGCAGAACGAGGAGCAACGTCGGCATGTTGGCATCTTCAAGCGCCACCTGAAGGCTCTCAAACCAATTGGGAATCCGCTCCCACGGCGCCGACGCGGCAGTGGTCATAAACGTTCCGCCTCCGACCTTTGGGTCACGACACGCCGCGGCCCGCGCCGGACGACGAACTTCCTGGCGGCGTGTCGCCAACCTCGTTTTTTGAACTATCTCGTCTCAATATAAGACAGGTGTCGCGGTCAGCGCAACATTTTGTCGCCGAATGATACGCGGGAGCTCGTTCGCCGCGGCGCCATCATTGCTGATAGCGCCGGTTTTGCAGGTTGACTTGGCTACTGCAATAAAGACACAGCGTATGGCTAACGATCGTGCACGCACCGGCGGTCCGTCACGGACAATTAGCGGCTCGAATTGCGCCGACGCCGCTGCGGCGCACCGGACTCGCCATCCCCACTCTCGGGGGGTACGTACCCCAACCGCAGCAGCCGGATGGCGTCGTCTGCGATCTGCGCCGATGTGATCTTTTCCTTGGTCCGGTACCACCGCGATACCCACAGGATCATCCCCAGGATCAGCCGTGTGGTGATGACCAGATCGCCCTTTTCGATATAGCCGGCCTCCATATTGTCGGCGACCACCGAAACCCACAACTTTTCGAATTGCCGGCTCCACTTGTGCCAACGCTGGACGACATCGTTGGGTAGATCACCGCCGTCGAAGAAGACGGGCATGTAGCTGCGCATTTGCACGGCCGCTTCGGACTGCAGTCGAACCATCTCTTTCAGCCGCTCGGCGGGATCGGCAATGTCGCGGATCGCCGTCTCGACTTGCTCGGTGATCTCGCGCGTACTGCGTTCGAAGAGTATGCCGAGGAGATCCTGCTTGCTCGGGACCGTCCGATACAGCGTCGCACGCGAAACGGACAACTTCTCGGCGGTGTCAACGATGGAAACCGCCTCGTAGCCACCCGCGTGGAATAACTCCGCAACTGCGTCAGCGACCGCATTCCGGTCGATTGTCAGGCGCGGCCGGCCACGAGGGCGGCCGTTGGTCCTAGCGCTCTCATTTTTCGACACTGGGCTCCTTACGCTCGTGCCCAGTTTAGAGGCTACATGTCGCACAATGCCGCGAACTGAGCCCGCGGAACATCAGGCGAACACGAACATGGCCGTTAGCAGGCCGAACAGCGCCACGCAATAACCCTCGAAAAGGCCGCGCAACACGCGCGGGGCCATTTTCAGCTCCATGAAGTACAGGCCGACCAGGCGGACCTTGAAGATCGCGACGGCGAAGATCACCAGGCTGGCCGGCAAATGGTGATCCCCGCCGAGTCCGTGGTTGGTGCCCAATGCCCACGACACAATAGTCAGCGCGCACAGCAGGAGCCAGATCAGCGAGGCGTTTGTTCGTACCACCGTTCTCATGTTCACCTCACCAGGAAGATCAAGGGGAAGATGACGATCCAGAGCAGATCGACCATGTGCCAAAAACACGCGCCGCCCTCAAAGAAGGCCATATGTGTTTTGGTCGGCTCCGGCTTGCGGGCCAAGGTCGAGAGGACCGTCAGCACGATCAGCCCAATGATCACATGGGCGAGATGCAGCCCGGTGAGCACGAAGTAGTACATGAAGAACTCGTTCGTGCTAGGGGTGATTCCGGCCGCGACCTTTTCGTGGTACTCAAAAGCCTTGATCGCAACAAAGCACGCACCCACCGCCACGCCAGCCAGGGTCAAAGGCCGGGCGAGGTAACGCAGTTCGGGACGACGCAAAGCGCGTGTCGCAAAGACCACGAGAATCGAGCTTGTGAGCAGAACGAGTGTGTTCGTCGCCCCGAGCGCCCGATTGAGCGCGCCCTGGGACGCTGCGAACAGCTCCGGGCGGGCACCGCGCTGATGCAGGTACACCGTGAACAAGACGGTGAACACCAGCATGTCGCCGAATAGCAACACCCAAATCCCGGGCTCACCGGGCACATGACGCTGGAGGGTGGGTGACGCGTCACGGTCGGCATCGTCGGCGGAATGCGCCAACCCGATCACATCGGTCATATACAGGCCCTTTGCCACATGTGTCATACGCCATATCTTTGAGATAATGCGTCTCAATACTAGGCAACGATCAGTCGGTTCGTCAACGAACCTCGCCACCATGAACGACCGCTCACGTCGAATTGATTTCCTTGCACTCTATCTCGTAGCGTGACGCCCAGTATCGTCATCGCGACATCCGCGGCGTCGCGCATCTGGAAAAACCCACGTTGTCCGCGCGCTCCGCATCGCGCTGCCGCGACCGTACTCAGAGAGGCGGATTGGAGTGGATCGCATCCTGCTCGAGGTCGACAGTGGTGTCGCGCTGATCACCGTCAACGACCCCGACCGACGCAATGCGGTAACCGACGAAATTTCCGCCGCATTGCGCCGCGCGGTTGCCGACGCGCAAAGCGATCCGACCGTGCACGCCGTGGTCGTGACCGGTGCCGGCAAGGCATTCTGCGCCGGCGCCGATCTGAGCGCCCTCGGCGCCGCCGCCGAGGACGGGCTACGCCGCCTCTATGACGGCTTCCTCGCTGTGGCCGACTGCACGCTGCCGACGATCGCCGCCGTCAATGGGCCGGCCGTCGGCGCGGGGCTCAACCTGGCTCTGGCCTGCGATGTACGGATCGCGGGGCCCGCGGCCGTCTTCGACGCGCGCTTCCAAAAGCTCGGCATCCACCCCGGCGGGGGCATGACGTGGATGCTGCAGCGCGCCGTCGGACCGCAGGTGGCGCGCGCCGCGTTGCTGTTCGGGATGCGCTTTGATGCCGATGCCGCGGTCAGTCACGGCCTGGCGCTCGAGGTCGCCGATGATCCGGTGGCGGCCGCTCGGCGGCTCGCTGCCGGTCCAGCATCGGCGCCGCGCGAAGTCGTGATCGCGACGAAATCCACCATGCGGGCCACCAGCAGCCCGGGCAGCGTCGACACCGAACTGCACGCGGACGCCGTTCGCGCCGAGTTAAGCCCGCAGGCCACGTCGATCCAGGCGCCGGCCTTCGCGGAGCGGCTGGCCGCGGCGCGCCGCAAATAATCGTTGACTACGTGCCGACCGCCGCGTTGCTGCTGGTGCGCAACTGGGCGCAAAGCTCGATCATGGTTTCGAGGACCTCCGGCTGTTCTTCGGGCTCCATGATCGACGGAGCCAGATCGCTCGGCGCGATGTAGTCCGCGCCGGCTTCCACCCAGGGCTGCAACTGCGCGGCAACTTCTTCTGGCGTTCCCATCAACCAGGACTTTTCGATCATCTTCGGTGTCACCCGGGCGACCACGTCGTCAACCTCGGCCCGGCTCATTTGATGCGGCAGCATCCTCAGTGCGTAGTGCCAGTCCTCGGGAAAGATGAGATCTACTCCCTCGGCTTTCCACGCGCCGTGGTGCAGTCGTCCGAAGGCAGCGGTCATCCACTTGGTGATCGGGTTGGTGAGGAGTCGCTCGCGCTGCTCGTCGTTGCGGTAGAGGAGCACGAACGGCCAGAAGCCACAGGTGAAGGCCTGTGGATCGCGGCCCTTGCGTTCGAGCTGCGCGCGTATTTCGCTCACTTGCGCTCCCCATTGATCGGGGCTGACGAAGGCGCTGGGGACCATGCTGATGAATCCGTCGGCGTGGGAGGTAGCGATGTCGATCAGCTGTGGGCCACCACCAAGCGCCCAGAGTTTGGGAACCTTCGGGAAATGGCCGCCGATCCAGGCACCTTCGTAGGTCCAATGTTTGCCCTCGTGGCTGACCAGGCCGTCGGACGCAAGCAGCTTGCGCACGATCACGAAGATGTCCTCCATGCGCGCCAAGCCTTGGGACCGCTTCCAACCGAACGGCTTACACTGCTTGAGCTCACCGGCCGCAAACTGGAGCGCCACGTCGGCAGGCGTCGACGCAGCCAACGTCAGCATTTGCTGAAGCAGCTCGGCCGGACCGTTGCGAACCGCATCCAGCGTGGTGGTGATGTTCAGCTTTGTGGTTGCGTTCGCGGCCAGCATCGCCACCATGGCGGCGTTGTAGTACGAATCGCAATCGCGGCTCAGCCGGGCCATCGGTGTGACGTCTGGACGCCACAGCGCCTGCGGCAGAAAGCTCACCAGCTGGTCCCAGGTCTGGAACCAATCGACGACACCGGTGGCTTCCAGTTGTCTGGCGAACTCGGCACCGGCCTGCGGCAGCAGGTAGCGGCTCGGCCAGTGATTCACACCGACTTCAACACTCCTGGACATGCTTAGATCCTTTCGAAGACTCTCGTCGGAAACGCTTTTTCTTCATCCGCCCAACAAAACCCGATCGCGATGGTGTCCCGTGACCGCCTCCAATGAGTCCAGATCCTCTGCCGCCTGGCAGGTTCGGCGCACGCTTTCGAGCGTGACGTCCTTGGGCTGCATCTCGGGCTGCAACGAGTAGCGTCCGATGGTGACCAGCCACATAAACATTGCGTGGAGCATCTGTTGCCGGTACGCCAGAAACGCCTCCTCCGCGTTCGGGACCTGGCAGCCGGCCTCGGCCAGCCGGTTGCAATACCCTGCCACCAAGTCTCGCTCCCAGGCTCGGCGGTGCTCGACGCTCAGGTGCGTGGATAGCGCGTAGGCGATGTCGCGGGCCCATCCCCCGCGCACCACGCACTGCCAGTCGTACAGGCCCATGCGATTGTCGCCGGTCACATACCAGTTGCCGGGATGGACATCGCCGTGCAGCAACGTCTGCGAGCCTGCGATATTGATCTGCAATGACCGCATCAGCGCTGCCGGCACTTCCTTGCTCCGGCGGTAGAGCCCAGGTGGTACCACCTCGCGAGCGCGCCCAAAACCCACCAGGATCCGCTTGGGCGCGTTGATGGTGGTGTTCAACCGCGCCATCCACTCATACGAGTCGAGCAGCCAGTCGCCGAACCGATTGCGCGGTAACGTATTCCAGAATTTGATGTGCAAGGCCGCGAGCGTGTCGATCACCTGCTCGGCCTGTTCACGCTCAAGCTGTCGCGTGAGGATATTGCCGAAATGCGCTGCCCGGGTGCGCGACACATCGTCGATAATCAGCAGCTGGCGCTTGGTTGCGGGATCGTAGGCCGAGTACTGTGTGGTCGGCGCCTCGATCACCAATTCCGAGCGCACCTGCGCATAGAACGCCGACTCGATCGCGCCCAGCCCTACCGCGGCCGACACCAGCCGCGTCATAAATCCGGGCCCGGACTTCGTGAAGAGCCATTCGGTGAGCCCCGCTTCGCGGCCGCCGTCGTCGAACTCCACCCGCAACGGTCGTCGCGACGATGTTCCATCGCTGCGTGGACCGAGTTCGTGGCCAAGAACTTTCGCGCCAGGTATTCCGCGGCACAGGGCCAGTGTCAGCCATTCGTCGGTGAGATGCTCGGGTGTCGGAGGAACCTCTCCCAACGTGTGCGGGCGCGGATTGGTGATTCGTTCTTTGCCGACGTGGTATGCGATCCGACTGGTTAGCGCGGCCCGTGTCAGGCGAGCTCCCATGCCGGCTACCGCGCGGCCCGGGCGAGCAGCTGATCGACGTCGGCACGCAGCCGGGTGAGCTCCCGCCCATTCATCGCCGCGCCAACGACGTTGGCCGCCACGGGCTCGTCGTCCTCCATGGTGTCGACAGCCTTGGATAGGTAGATCGAGACAACGATCAGCCAAATCGCGAACACCCCGACAGGGAGGTACCACGCGATAATGCCGTTCCACGCCAACGGCCCGTTGTGAAAGAAGACGTTGAACGTGCCTGGCGTGAACATCAGCGCGCACCAGAGGTTGAAGTAGCCTAGCCAGCGCGGGAAAACCGGTTGGGGACGTCGGTCGAGCAGAATTGCGATGCCGAAGACGGCGACCCCCATTACGACGGTGGAGCTCAACCCCACGAACGGAATCCAAGCCATGTCATTGAGGAGCTGGATGAGTTCGGGAGAACGTTCGACGCGGTAGGTTGCGGTCTGCCAGAAGAAGATCAGATAGATGAACTCAAGGACCAGCAGCGTGCCCAGTCCGAACTGGATGAGGGCCAACGCAGGATAGCGGCCCTCAATACGACGCATCTGCAGAGCGATTTCGGTGTAAAACGGCTGAAGCAGCGCCGCCGAAAACATCGTCAGGATCATTCCCCACCTGATCCGGTCTCGGTTGTCGAGAATGAACTGAGCGGTCTCGGAAGCACTTTGACTCGGAGACCGAGTGGGGATGTACCCGGCCAGCAGGACGAAGCCGATCGCCATGATGATTAGGAGGTAAACGCCACTCCAGGCGCAGAACTTGTGGACGCTACGGTTCATCGCTCTTTCCTTCCATCACGTCCATCGCGGATAGTGAACAAGCGTTCTCATGCCGTGATCACGCATTGGCCCGGGCGAACGCCTGCACCATCGACCGGAATGCGTCCTCGCTCGACGCTTGATCGATCGGTGGCACATACGGCGTGTGCAACACGATGTGTGGCAGCACACCGTCGTAAGCGGCGAGTTGGTCGGCCACTTCATCGGGGGTACCAGCGACCGAAAATGTCCGCACCAACTCATCCGATGCGGCGGTGGCCAGCGCCGCGGGCCCCTCGGTGAGGAGCCGCCGCAACACGTGGTCGCGATCCTCTTGTAGCCCCATGAATTCGATCACCGTGGAGCTCACCGGGTAGGCGACATAGTTGCCAACGTTGATCCGGGCACGTCGCAGCGCTTCGTCTCGATCGCGCGACACGCTGCAGATCACCAACGCGGTGACCTCGATGTCCGACGGGTCTCGGCCGGCCTTCGCGGCGCCGGCGGCCACGTTGGGAATAACGTGCTGTTCGATGAAGGTGGGTGTGGGCAAGAAGCCGAACACACCATCGGCCACCTCGCCGGCCAGCCGAAGCATCCCCTCCTTCAATCCCGCGAGATAGATGGGTATCTGGGGCCTCACCAGGCTGCGCGTGCCCCACGGGTTAAGGGGCGGGCTGGATGCACGGTAGATCTTGCCCTGAAAGTCGAATGGCTCATCCGTCTCGAAATGTCTCCAGAGCTGACGCACCACGTGGATGTATTCACGCATGCGTGTGAGGGGACGATCGATGTCGGTGCCGTTGAAGCAATCCATCCAGCCCGCCCCGCCGGTGCTGAGACCCAGCAGGGTTCGTCCGTTGGAGAGCTCGTCGACATCGGCGGCGGCATTGGCCATCTCGTAGGGGGTGCGGGGTGCAGCGGTCGCGATGCCGGTGCCCAGCTGAATCCGGGAGGTCGCCCGCGCGTTCAACGCGTGAGTGATAAACGGATTTCGGTAGAACTCGTAGTCCCAAACCGAATCGAAGCCCGCGTCTTCGGCGAGGGCGGCGAACTCGGCATAGCGCTCGTAGGGCTGGTTGAGCATCGGCAGCGACACGCCGATGCGCGTCTGGGCGAATAGCGTCATGGTTACGCTCCTGGGATCGACCCCATTGTTCAATTGCTGCACGAACGATCGTTCGCACTCTCACCATATCTAATCGGCGCGAAAATCCGTACCCTCTGCGCCCAGGCGGCACTGAGGACGTGCCGCCTCAGGGCTGGGGGTGCCGGCGGAGGAGGTAGCGGCCCGCGGAGTTGCGGAGCACACAGACGTCGCTTTTTCGGGTCGATGTTGTCGCATTCCACCAGACAGTGAGCGCCCGTCGGGCGGCTACAGGCGGGAAGGACTGACTCAAACTTCCACGACATCCGGAGCAACTTCGGTGTTGGCGCACACCCGACCTGCGCCCCTCTGGCCGGGGTGGAACGACCGCAGGAGATCTTAGCTGGTCAAACGGCGGTTTCTGCGGACAGATGCGGCAGCCGGTGACCGCCGCGCCCAGAACCCCCGTTAATTCGAACCGTAATAGGGCGGGGGATAGTTGCCTCTGAGGAGCCATGCGAACGCTGCCACGCCGTATTCCAACTCATCACTCGCGTCGTAGTCGGGGTATTGATCCATGTGGCCACCTTCCTCATCGACAACGCCTCAAACCAACCCGCTCGAGTCTACGTCGTAGATCGTCTTGAGCGAAAGGTCGTTCGCAGAACCGAGCGGCGCGTCGGACTGCAAGCAACACACGGCTGCCGTCTGGAAACGCAACATGCTGGTCTTTCCGAAGTCGCGTTCGACGGCGACAGAGCGGGGCTTGCCGTCGCGACATTCCCGGGTTGTCACCGGTAGGCGAACTTTGTCCGACCTTGCCGCGCGGCCCCGAGGAGTGGTTCACTGTTCGAGAATTAAATGTTCGATAAATTTTGTAGCGATAGACGAACGAGGTTGAAGTGAAAGGTCTGTCGATGCGGCTGCGGATTCTTTGCGCCGTCATGCTCGCCGTCGTGTTGTGGAACGTCATTGCGACGGCCGGTCGCACCGTCATGGCCTACGCGGCGGGGGGCGTCGAGTCCCTGATGGTGCCGTCGGCGGCGATGGGCCGCGACATTCCGGTGGCTTTCATGAGCGGTGGTCCGCATGCCGTGTACCTGCTGGACGCGTTCAACGCCGCGCCGGGCGTTAGCAACTGGGTAACGGCAGGCAATGCGATGAATACGCTTGCGGGTAAAGGCATCTCGGTGGTCGCGCCCGCGGACGGCGCCTACAGCATGTACGCCGACTGGGACCAGGACGGCAGCAAGCAGTGGGATACATTCCTGTCGAACGAACTCCCGAACTGGTTGGCGGCGAACAAAGGGTTGGCGCCGGGCGGACACGGTGTCGTCGGTGCCGCGCAAGGCGGTTACGCCGCCGCGGCGCTCGCCACTTTTCATCCCGACCGGTTTCGCTACGCAGGATCGCTGTCGGGGGTCCTCGCCCCGGAACGCACCGGGGTCAACGGTGCTATCACCGCCGTTCTGAAAAATGACGGCGGCGTGGACCCCGTGAACATGTGGGGGGCTCCCCAGTTTGGCCGGTGGCAGTGGCATTCCCCGAATACGCACGTGGTGCTGCTGGTGGACCAGAACACCCGACTCTGGGTGTACAGCCCGGCGGCCGGGAGTCCGAGCGACGGCGGCGCGGTGGGCGGTTTCGCGGACATCTGGCAGAGCACCTGCCGGGATTTCTATGCGGCCTACCGCGCAGTCGGCGGTCACAACGGCCACTTCGATTTGGGGGCCGGCGGCGGTAACGACTGGGGGACCTGGAGCCAGCAGCTGGGCGCGATGTCGGGCGACCTGGCCTCAAACATTAGATAGCTGCCGGCCAGGCGCCAGCGTGCATCGTGTGGCAGCTCTGGTGACGTTAAGCGATGCGCCGGTGCGTCAGCACGACACCTTGATCGTGAACGGCACCGTCGTGGGCTCGGGCGAATTCGGGCCGTAACCGAATGCGGCACCGGCAATCTGGTAGGTGCTCGCGGTCAGAGCGACGGTGGCGTCGCCGCCTCCCAGGCCACGGTTGTAGTCGCCGCTAAAGCCGTTGAGGTTACGGATCCGGACAAATTCAACGGCGAGTTTCCCGGCGTTGGACACCATCAGCGTCGCGCCCGCAGCGTCGTCGCCGGTAGTGATCGTGGTCAAGTATTCCTCTGGTGGCGCGCACTCCACCGCACGGGTGGTGGGGAGGTCTTTGCCGTCGACAGTGAGCTGCGCGGCGCCGGGAGGCAACGTCCCGGGCTCTGGCTTCGCCGACGGGTTCCCCGATGAGCAGGCGGCGCTAGCGCCGATGATCAGTGCGGCCACAGCGATGTACGCGACCCTGTTCCGCACGGCAATCCTCCTGTTCACGGATCGTGTGTGAAGTCTATCGGCACCCAGGCACCTGAGCGCAAGCATTTTAGGACGCCAAGGTTCAGAATTTTTTCGGCCACGTACGAATTGGCTCAAATCCGCCCCGCAAGGTGATCCGGGACTACCCCGACGCGGCTGAGTAGATCCGTGGCGGAATGAGATTCGAGGCTGGCGGCTAAGACGACCTCAACTCATGGATTTGCCGCGACAACTGTGAAAAGATCACAAGTTATGAGAGTCAGCGATATCGCTAGACGCACAGCGAAGCTCCCGACTCTGGCCGCGTTCAGTGCCGGGATCGTGCTGTGCGCGGTCACCGCCGCGCCAATAGCAAACGCCGACAACAATCGGCTCAATCATGGCGTCGCCGAAAGTGTCTATGCCATTAAACGCCAGGCCGGCTGCACGACCGACTTGAAGATCTTCCCGGCGCTGGATCTAGCGGCGCAACGGCATGCCGACGACGTACTCAACAACCGAAACCTCGACGGTGACACCGGCTCCGACGGAGCGTCGGTACACGACCGCGCCCGAGCCGCGGGTTACAACGGCACGGTGGCCGAGACGGTGGCCATCCTGCCGGCGAATACGATCAACGGTATTGACATTCTGGGAAATTGGTATTACCGCCCTGACTACTACGCGATCATGTCCAACTGCGCTAATACCCAAATCGGAGTGCGGACGTCGTCGAATAGCCTAGACCGCACCGTGACGGTGGCGGTCTACGGCCAACCGGCCTAGGCGCCACGGGACTTGGCTATACAGCAGGATGTTTCGTTGTTCTGCTGACCGACGCGTGCGCCAATGCGGCTACGCGGAGTGGGGCGATCATGTTGCGCCACAGCGGCCAGGCCAGCGTAGGACCTTCACAAAACGGAGCCGAGGAAGCCGTTGCTTGACTTCGATTCTCACAGTCGTTAAAAAATTGGCTCTGCGCTACGCTAACCTGATGATCCGATTGTTCGGTGCTTTTTCGGCCTTCCTGGCGATTTGTTCCGTCGGACTCTGCAACGCGGGCCCCTCGGCTGCGTCGCCGCCGAGTGAGAACGGACATTGTTCGTTTGTACTCGATCCGCCGAAAGTGGTGAATATTTCGGGTGTGAACTATGTGACGGCAACCGTACATACCGGATCATGCACGCTGAACGCCCACACCGAGTCGACGGTGTGCCTGTCCATCGAGGGAAGCGATTCGGCCGGAGAGTGCGGGTGGGGAAACGACCCCCTACCGGCGGTGGTCTACTCCCCCTACCGACCGGGCGCGACGTATATCGTCAAGGGCCACGGATGTGCGGACGTAATGCAGGGCAGCAATAGTCCGGCCTCGCCCACGACGATTTGCCAAGACATCGCGCCGACGCGCGTCACGCTGTAGCGCGACACATTTCCATCCGGCTGAAGTCGATCTACACCGGGTCGAAGCCGGAAATCAGCCAGCGACCGCCGATCTTGTCTAGCGTCACCCGCACACTGGACGTGGTATCGGTGGGCGGGTTCTTGTCGAGTACGACGGTCTGGTTGACGAAGAGCAGGGTCACCGCGTGGTTGGGCGTCGCCGAAACCGCGGCCGCGGCGGGCACGGTGGCTGTCGCGGAGATGTGTTCCCGCTTCGCACCGGGGATCACCACATCGTTGATCAGTTGCGTGTAGGAGTCCTTAAAAGTGCCCGTCATCCGACTTTTGGCGGCTTCTAGATCCTTTTCCACTGTCTCGGGTTTGTACGTCAGCAAAGCGATCGTGGAATCCTTTGCCGCCGCAACCGATTCGATGCGCGCATGCTGGGACTCGCGTGCAGAGGCGTCCTGCCACTTCAAAAAGCCCGCGCCCGCCGCCAGTAACAGCGCCAGACCAGGCAACACCCCGTAGACGAGCACCCGAGACCAGCTGACCCGGCGTTTGGCCTTGGCCGGCTCGCCCCCTTCGACCGTCTCTTCGGCTTCAGCATCGTCGGTTAGCGCGGCCTCGGCCTCGCCGTCGTCCTCGGCATCCGCCGGATGTGTCGCATCCGAAGGCTCTTTCGCTTCGCCCTCGAGTGATTCTTCATCCCGTTGCTCGGATCCATGGCCTTCTCGTGTGCCATTGACGCTGTGCGAGCGCACCCGCCGCCGCCCGGTCCGGTGTATGGCCTTGCGCTGCTTGACACCTCGCGCCTTCTCGACTTCCGCATCGTCGGAGACAGCGGCATCGGCCTCGTCCGTGTGGTCGGCGCCCACCGTGTTCTGGCTATCCTCGGGCTCGTTTCCTTCGCCCTCGACCGGCTCGTTCGTCTCGGCCTTTGCGGTGTCCCGCTCGCTCGCAGCATCGGCTCGCACTCCCACAGCAGCTGATTCCCCTTCTGGTTTACCGGATTTCGTGCCGGTGTCGTCGGAACGAGGCTTGGTCATGGCACAAAAGAGACGTTGGAAATCTTGGCTTCGTGGCCGGACTTTTCCACCGAGATTCGCATTCGCCACTCCCGGGGCGCCTCCTCGGGAGCTCCGAGATTGGAGGTCTTGATGGACACGGCGACAAGCACCTGTGCTTTGTCGCCCGACTCGGATTCCACCCCCGCTTCGGTGATTGTTCCCACCGACTTCGACTGCGCCTTTTTGACCACATCGATGAAAGGTTGCTTGCGCTTGGAGAACTGGTCGTAGAACTGACCCGTCGCCGAGTCCAGAACACGCTGAACGTCGTCATCGGCGTGCTGCCAGTCAATCGTCGTGAGATTCAACGCGCACTGCCGCCCGACTCGAAGAAACAGCTGCCGTTGCGTTTCGTCCTGATGCGACTGATACTCCCGGAACCCCAGCCATCCGACGGTGGCTGCCAAGGCGACGATCACGGCCGACCCGACCATCGCTGCCAGCCGCACATGCGACGTCGGCCGCGTAACCGGCGCCGCGTCTTCGGAGGCATTGTCGGCCTCGTCATCCACTGCGGCGTCGTAGTCCTCGGCCTCGTCGGCGTCGCCATCGGCTGCCTCGGGCTCCGCGGCCGCCGTCGGCTCGCTTTCCTCCGGGGATGCGGCCGAACCGTCGGCGGTGTCGTCCGGCGATGCCTGTGACGGTGCTTGCGCCGCTGTCTCGTTCAATTCCCCGTCGGGGGCGTCAGCATCTGCTGCCATGTTCGCTCCTTGCCGGCACCGCCAGCCAGCGTGGGCTGCTTGTACCTCTGCCCGTCCGGTCCAACATACTCCCCGGTGGCGGGATCATATTCGGCTGCCGCAATGGGCGGCGGCGCCGCCGATGGCGCCTGCCCCGGTGAGGCCGGCGGCCCCCCAGGGAACCCCGCGGGTATCTGCTCCCCCGGGTCAAACTGTGGTACACCCTGTCCGGTCAACGTCGCATTCGGGTCACCCTTCCAATTGAAGCCGTCGTTGAGCGGAATATAGGGCTCATTACTTTCGCACTGTTTCACCGTCGCCGCCCGCTTGCCCGGCCGAGTCTCGCACGGATAGTTACGCGCGCCACGGATGGCATTAAAATGCGAATCCTGCGGTATCCGGCAGTAAACGAGGCCCGGCGGCCGCGCCGGGGTGTCTTCAAACACAGCTGACCGCTGCTGCTGGACCGGGAAGAACCCGGTGGTGCACGGGGGCGGCCAGTTGAGGTTCAGGTTAAAGCTCAGGCCAAGACCCCGATAGGGGCCTTTGAGGTCCTTGTCGGCCAGCTGTATCGCCTGCGAGTCGCCGACGATCATCGGTAGCTGCACCAACAGCGCCTCGAGGTTGTCGCGGTAGGTGAGCGCGACATCGCCGACGGGGACCAAGTTGGACACCACATCCGGCAGCGTCGGCTCGAGTCGATCGGTTACCTGGCGCAGGGAGTCGAAGAATGGCCCTATATTACGAAGCGCGCCGGTGAAATCGGAGTTGTTTTGTTCGACGGTCTGCAGCTGCTTGGTGACGTTCGCCAGATGGGCGGCCCAGGCCTGAATCGAGTCCGATGACTCGATCTGGCTATCGAGTATCGGCTTGGGCTGATCGATCAAGGTGATGATCGAATCCAGGTTCTTGCGCGCATCGGTCGCCAGTTTGGCGCCCCCGCCAAACAGCCGGGACAGCTCGGGGCCGAGCCCGCCGACGGCGATATACGACTCGTCGACCACCGTCTTGAGATCATCGCGCGGGATCGCGTTCAGGCCGCGAGTCGCCGCTGCCAGCAGCGAGTTGATGTTCGGCGGAACAGAAGTGCGGTCCTGCGGGATCACGTCGCCGTTCTTTAGCAGCGGTCCTTTCCCGCTGCGCGGGACCAGATCGACATATTGCTCGCCGATCGCCGACGCGCTGTGCACGTGCGCGGTGAGATCGGCGGGGATATCGACACCCGAATTCAGCGAAAGCACCGCCTCAACACCGGTATTCGTCAGATGCACCTTCGACACCTTGCCGACCTCGACGCCCCGGTAGGTGACGTTCCCGGCGCGGTACAGCTCGCCAGCCCGGTCCAGCTCCATTTTCACCGTGTACCGACCAATCCCCAAATACACAGCCGGCAGATGCGCGTAGTACAGACCAACAAGCCCCGCTGAGAGGATGGAGATCATCCCGAAGACCGCGAGCGTGATGATGGTTCGCCGATTTAAGCGCATCTCACGGCCCCTGGTTGAATTGATAGGGAGCAACTATCGGGTTGCGCGCGGTGTAGGGGCTGGGCATCACCCCGAGGGTGCGGCCCCACTGCATCTCGAGTTCGGTCAGATTGCCCTCCCACCGGGTGCCGGTGAAAAATGACGAATCAAGCCGGCTCAAAGTCAAGTCGAATACACCGGTCAAGTTCCCGTAGTCGCCCCGGATCCATTTGGCCACCGGCGGCTTGGAGAACAGCGGGACAGTGAGGTAGTCCAGACCACGGGTCAGCGCCAGCCCGGAGTTGGCCAGCGATTGCTCCACCGGACCCACATCGCCGAGCTCTTTGATGAGATTGTCCTGAGTTTGCTCGAGCACTTCAGTCGTATCTTCGGCGAATTTAGGGCCGAACAGACCAAGGGCGTCGGCGAGTTTTTGCCGTTCATCCTTGAGGACGGTTATCGCACCCGGGATGGTTTTCAGCGCCTTGTCGAGGACCGGCTTCTGCTCGGCAACTTGACCTACCAAGTTGTTGAAGCTGTCCAACGCGGCGATGATGTCGTCTTTTTGGTCGTTGAGGTAGGCGGTGAACTTATCCAGCTGCCCGATCAGGCTTCTCAGATCTTGTTCGCGACCGGAAAAGGCGGTGCTCAACGTCTGGGTGATGTCTTGCAGCTGACCCAGACCGCCACCATTGAGCACCAGCGACAGCGCGCCCAGCGTCTGTTCGGTGGACGGGTAGGCACTCGCCGACGACAGCGGGATCACTGACCCGTCGTGCAGCTTTCCCTTTGGCGCGACGCCGGGGGGCGTAGCCAGTTCGACATGCAAGGTTCCCAGCAGGCTGGTCTGACCGACGCTGGCCGTCGCGTTGGCCGGCAGGGCGACGTTGGGTTCGATCGTCATGGTGACCAGCGCATGCCAGCCTTGGCGTTCGACCTTGGCCACGTTACCGATGAGCACATCGTTGAACTGGACCCGGGAATTCTCTTTGAGGTTCTGGACATCCGGCATCTGCGCCTGGATTTTGTAGGACCCCGGGCCAACACCGACTCTGCCCGGCAGCGGAATAGAATTTGCACCCCGGAAGCCGCGAAGGGCCCCACAGCCGGAAACCGCGGTCACGGCCAGCGCGATCAGAAGCACCGCGCCGCAGCGGCGCCGGTAGCTGCACCGACTCAATGCCCACCTCCTACGTCTCCCATGTTTTCTACGTCGCTCGGCAACATCATTGAACGCAGGCCGCTCGCCGGATCGACCGGCAGCGGATTCGCCGGTTTGGCCGGCACGTATGGCGTGTTCGTGTTGATCATGCCGTTCCCGAAGAAGTTGAAAATCTCATTCGCCGGTGGCAGCGGCCCTTCAGGAGGTGGCACTTTACGGAACGCTTCGGTGGGCGGTGGCCCGGACGGCGGGATGTAGTCCGGCCGCAGCCAGTCCTCGCTGTACGTCACTTCGTTTGGACGCGCCGATTGCCCAGCGAACGGGTTCAATCCGAGCGGCAAGAAGTTGACCTGACGGTTCTTGATGATCGGAGCCAGGTACTGCACACACAGCTTGGCCGATTGTTCGGCGCCCAACCTCGAGGCCGCCTGCACCCCCGAACACAAGAACTGAATCGTATTACCGAAGTTTTGCAGCGCCAGCGCGCCAGTGAATGCGCCCTGGGAGGGTTGATAGATGTTCAACACGTTCTGGAACACGTTGGGACCCACGTGCAGGGCTTGCTTGACGTCGTCGAGGCTTTGGACCACCGCGGTGGTCAGCTCCGCCAGCTTGTCCGAAGTAACGCCCAGCCTCTCGCGATGCTCGTCCAGAAAGTTAGTGAGCTTGGCGAGTGGCTCGTTGAGCGCAGTGGCCCAGTCTCCGACCTCGTTGGGGTCATTGGCCAACACCCCCGAGACCGCGGCCAGGTTCTGGTTCAGCTGGCGCAGCAGGGCGCCGCTGTCATGCAGCGCCGAAACCAGAGCTGCCAGGTTTTTGAACGTGCCGTAGAGGTCGCCGCTATGGTCAGCGAGCGCAGAGACCGCCTGCGACAGCTTGACGACGGAGTCCCGGATATCTGCGCCTTGGCCGCGCAAGTTGGAGGCCGCGGTATTGACGAACGCCCCCAGCGTGCTGACGCCGCCCGGTAGCGTTGGCTGCAGTATCTCGGTGAGCTTCTCCAGCTGCCCACGAAGGTCATCCCACTCCACCGGGACCGCTGTGCGTGCCAGCGGGAGCACCGCGCCGTTGGCCAGCGCCGGCCCGCCGGTGTAGGCGGGGGTCAGCTGAAGTTCCCGGACCGTCACCAGCGACGGCGACAGGACCACCGCTTTGGCGTCCGCAGGCACCTTATATTTGTCGTCATACCAGAACGAGATCTTGACGCGGTCGGGCTGCGGTTCGATCTTGTCGATCTTGCCGACAGCCACGCCAAGGATCACCACGGCGTCGCCGGGGAAAATGCCGTTGGCGTTGTCGAAGTATCCGACGACATGTGTGCGGCCACCCGACGATCGCATCAGTGTGCCCACCCCACCGATCAGCGCCAGCACCAGCACCGCAGCGACCGCGATCCTTGTCCTACGGGAATTCACCGTAAACCCCCTGGCGCCGGTAGCGGCGGGCCCGGCCGCGGACCGAATGACTCACTCGGCGCGAGCACGGGTGATTGGCCCGGTGGTATTTGCCCGGGCGCCGGCTCCTGGACCGGCCCCACCGAAGCGTTGCCTGGCCCGGGACCTTGTGCCGGCGGCCCTGGCGGCGGCCCGCCTGGAGGCGGCGCCGGGGGTTGCGGTCTGAGGGGATAGCAGCCAGGGGCTCCCGGCCTGCCCGGCGCACTGCACGGCCGGTCACCAGGGTTCCCGCTGATGGCGTCCGGAATGCTCAGGCGCGGATCGCCGCCCTGGCCGGTCCGCGGGTACGGCAGCGGCAATGGCGGTGTGCCCGGCTGGCCCGTCAGCGGGTCGGTGAGCTGCGAGGGCAGTAGGGTCGCGGGATCGATTCCGAGGTCGGAGAAGGCGGAGTCGATGAACGGCTGGATGAACTGTCCTGGTAGCAGGTTGACGAGGTAGGCCTTGAAGAACGGACCCGAGGCAACCGCTTCGCCCAGCGCGAGCGCAAAGCTGTTGAGCCCCTTGATTGCCTCCTGTATGCGTCCCTTGCGATTGTTGAGAAGCGCCACCACCCCGTTGAGCTTGTCCACCGCGGGCCCCAGCGTTGCGTGGTTGTCGTCCATGATCGACGCCGCCGCATTGACGATGTTGGCGTTGTCGACCAAAACCTTGTCCAGCCAACGGCTTTCGTCTTTCAGCGCAGCCAGTAGTCTGTTGGTGTCGCCGACGAGGTTGAGGATCTCGTCACTACGCTTCGCTAACACGTCGGTGACCTTGCTGGCGTTGCTCAGCAGGTTCCGCAGCTCTTTGTCGCGTTCATCCAATATCTGCGAGAACCGCGCCACACCCTCCACCGCGGCCTTCACCTGCGGTGGAGTACCACTGAACTCGCCGGCCACCACCGAAAGCGCGTTAGACAGCTGGTCGGTATTCAATTTGGCGACGGTTGTCGAAAGATCACCCAGCACATCGGGTAGCTGATAGGCTGGCGTGGTCCGCTCCAGCGGTATCGGCCCGGTGAGCCGACCCTCTCCGCGCGGCGTGAGCTCGACGACCTTGCTACCCAGGAGGTTCTTCAACTTGACCGCGGCCTCGGTGCGGTCGCCGAGCCGGATATCGCCGGGAATGCGGAACTTGACCAACACCCGCGGCCCATCCAGGCTGACGCTGGACACCCGCCCGACCCGGGCACCCGAAACCTCCACGACGCTATTGGTTTCCAGACCGCCCGCCTCAGCGAAGTACGCCGAGTACTCCTTGTCGCCGGTGAGAAACGTCAGCTTGTCGTAATTGGTCGCGGCGAGTAATACCACAACCAGCACAGCGATACCGATCCCGCCGATGACGTACGGGTTGCGTTCGGAGAACTGCCTCATTTCGAAAAGGCGTCTGTACAGGCGTCTCATTTCGGGGTGCACCTCCCCGAACGCTGGCTGGCCAACGTGATGTACGTCGGTTGCCCGGTCTTTCCGTTCACCTTCAGAATCAGGTCGCATAGATAGAAGGTGAAGAAGTCTCCGTATAAGCCCTCCCTGCCGATGATTCGATAATCGTCGGGCAGCGTGTTGATGAGGTTGTCGACAAAGTCTTTGTCGGCCAACACGGTTCCGGCGACGCGATCGGTCTGGTCGACGACCTTCTTGAGCGGCGAGCGGGCCCTCCTCAGCACCTCGGCGCCCACCGCGAAGATTCTGTCAGCGCCCTTGAAACCGGCCGCGATGTCATCCCTGCGGGCTTGCAGAGTGGTCATGAGTGTCGACAGCGAGTCGACCGCCTGGGCAACCTGACCACTCTGGTCGCCGAGCGAACCGAGCACGGTGTTCAGGTTGGTGATGAGCTCACCGAACAACCGGTCCCGATCAGCCAGGGAGTTGGTCACCGCCGCGGCCTGGGTCAACACCGACCCGACCGTCGGGCCCTGGCCCTGTAGCGCCTCGATCAGCTGGCCACTCAGCGCGTTGATCTGATCGGGGTTCAGCGAGCGAAACACCGGTCGCAAGCCCCCGATCAACGCATCCAGGTCTAACGCCGGCTGGGTCCGGCTCAACGGGATGGTCGCCCCCGGATCGAGCCTCTTGACTCCCCCCGCACCTTCCTCCAGCGTCATGAATCTACCGCCGAAGAGGTCGTCGTAGCGAACGACTGCCCTGCTGCCCTCGGTGAGCACCACCGAATCATCCGCCGAGAACTCCACGCGCACTGTGGAATCGGGCTGGACAGCAATTTTTTTGACTTTGCCGACCTCGACGCCCGCGATGCGTACGAAGTTATTTTCCCGCAGCCCGGACACGTTGGCGAAGACGGCGGTGTAGGTGTTCGTCTTCTCGTAGCGAAATTGGGAGAACACGGCGAACAGCAGAACGATACCCAACAAACACACGGCGGCATAGATCGCAAAGCGCAACGCTGTGCGTCGGAAGTTCTCGCGCAATGTCTGCCTTTCTGAATTGGGTTGGGTTGCGCTAGCGGGGCTTGACTGGCGTCCCCGGGTAGGGAGGATCGAACGGCTCAGAACCCGCCGGCGGATTGCCCATGCCGGGGTCTTTTGGCCGGCCGGGCGGAGGCGCCGGCGGCAAGAACGGAAACAGTGGCGTTCCGTCCGGCGCGTATCGCTGTGCACCGTAGGGTGGCGCGCCCGGGTAGGGCACCGGGCCTGGCGCCGGGCCTCCCTCGTCTTTCAGGGTCGGCGGTAGGGGTGTCCCACGGGTGGAGGGGGAATAAAGGGCATAACCGGGGAAGCCGACGCCGGGGTTGGGCCGCACGTCCATGCCATTGCCAAATCCGGAGTCGGTGACTAGATACCTCTGCGGGAAGTTCTTTTCCACGTCGGGCAGCGAACCGCAGCTAGGCGTCCCGCCGGGACCGCCCTTGATGTCGAGCTTGGGCAAGTTGTCCGGATACCGGTACGTGTCGTCCCCGAACAGTAATCCGGCGTCGGCGATGAACGATCGTCCATTGAATGTGAAGGCATCGGAGTAGCCCCTGTCGAGAATGAGCTTGGCGCCGAGGAACGTGCACGTGTATTCCGGGTTGTATTTCATCAGCAACCGCGTCGTCGGCTCGAGCGCATTGAGCAAATGGATAATGTTGCCCTTGTTCGGGCCGACCAGTTGCTCACCGCTCTTGGATAGGCCGGCAAGGGCGACCAGGGCGAAATCGAGATCCTTCGCATGCTTGGTGATCACGGAACTGTCCGTGCTCCCGGCGTCCAGCACGGTCAACAGGTTCTGCGCCGCGGCGCTGTAGGCGTCGTTGAATCCCTTGAACGCGCGCCAGTCAGCCCGGATCAGCTCGCTACGCGGATTGACCTCCATCAGCACCTGGTTGAAGTCGGTGATGGCCTGGCCGATGGCTACGCCCTTCCCGCGAAACCCTTCGGCCAATGCGGCGATCACCGCGTTGATTTTGGCTGGGTCGATCTGGTTCAGCACACCGACCAGGTCCTTGAGGACCGTGTTCGCTTCGATGCTCACTTTGCTCGTGCTCAACACCGCCCCCGACGCCAACCGCTTGCGAGTCGGCTCGCTGGGGTCGCGCAGATCGACATATTTGGCGCCGAACACGGTGGGCGCGCTGATCTGGGCTTCGACATTGGCCGGAATGTATTGCAGCTGGCCGGGATCCAGCTCTAGCTGAAGAGTCGCTCCATTTTTCGGCGCAATCGACGCAACCCGGCCGACCTCCACGCCGCGGTACTTCACGATCGAGTTGGCGTCCATCACCAGACCAGCCCGATCTGACACGAGGGTCACCGTGGCATACGAAGTGAAGTCTCTTTTGAAGGCAATAATGATGACGGGGATTGACCCGATGATCGAGACGACCAGGATCAGTGCCCACCATGCTGGGTGCAGCGTCCGTTTTTGTTTCATCGTCGCTATCCCGACAGGTGGAAGTCGCCCGACTTCCCGTAGAGGACCAGTGAGAGCACGAACGTAAGGGTTATGGACACCACGATGGAGGCGCGCACCGCACGCCCGACCGCCTCACCAACGCCGGCGGGCCCGCCCGAGGCGGTGTAGCCGTAATAGGTGTGGATCAGCATGACGATGACTGCCTGTACGGTGCACTCGAGCCCTGACACCAGCACATCCCGTGGCAGCAGGAAAGTGTTGAACCAGTGGTCGAAGCCACCCGACCCCTGATGGTAGGCGAGGATGACAACGGTCCGAGTCGTGAGTACCGATCCGACAAAAGTCACGCAGTATAGGGGGGGCACCACCAGTAGGCCGCCCAGCACCCTGGTCGACACAAGGTAGGGGATAGAGCGGATGCCGATGACCTCCAGCGCGTCGATCTCCTCGCTGATTCGCATCGCGCCGATTTGTGCGGTGGCGCCGGCGCCGATGGTGGCCGCCAGGCCGTTTGCAACGATGAGCGGAAGCTGTAGACGCACGTTGGCATAGGCGGAGAAAAACCCAGCGATCGCGCCAACGCCGAGGCTGCTCGCCTGGACGTAGCCGAAAATGCCGACGATCGCGGCGGCGCTCGCCGTCAAGACGCCCAGGACCACCACTTCGCCGCCGATCAAGGCAAGCGCGCCGACGCCCAAGCTCATGTCGGCGAGGACGCGCAGTATTTCCGCCTTGTATTTAATGACAGCCTCACGAATGGAGACCAGGGCCTTGACATAAAACGCCGTTTGCTCGCCGAGGCGATTCCATTCGCCCGCCCAGGCCCGCGCGGTGCGCGTCAGCCGCGGATACCGGGCGCTGACCACCGTCCTTACGTCGCCGGTCATGTCGCCAACGTCGTTGTCGCAGTTATGACGCTTACCACGATATTCACGATCAGGAGGGCCATAAATGTGTACACCACAGTCTCGTTGACCGCGTTACCAACCCCCTGCGGACCGCCGCCCGCGGTGAGGCCCTTGTAACAGGCGATCAAGCCGGCGAGCACTCCAAAAACCGAGGCTTTGACAAAACTAACCACCACCGTAGGAAAGTTGGTGAGCAGCGTCACGCTCGCAGCGAAGGCGCCGGGATTGCCGTTCAAAGCGTAGATAGTAAAGGTGTAGTCGGCGCATAATCCGGCGATGATCACCACGGCGTTTATCAGGTTCGCGGTGACGAGGAGCGCGGCCACCCTGGGCACCACCAATCGGTGAATCGGGTCGATGCCCAACACCCTCATGGCGTCGATCTCCTCCCGGATGGTGCGCGCACCCAAGTCGGCACACATCGCCGTGGCGGCGGCACCGCTAAGGACAAACACCGTGGTAATCGGCCCGATCTGCGATACCGTGGCCAATCCTGAGGCTGCGCCGTTGATGTCGCCCGCACCGAATGAGACCGCCGCGACACCGAAGAGGAACACAACCATTCCGTTGAAAGCTATTGATTGCGCGATGGCGGGTAGGGTCGCGACCCGAGCGATGAACCAGCACTGCTCGATGGACTCACGCCAGAAGAACGGCGGGCGCAGGGCTTGCACAAAGGTGTCCAGCGCGAGCGAAATGAACCCGCCGAGCTCGCGCAGCGGCGTTCGCAGCGGCTTGGCTAGCCCAGCCAGAGGGGCGCTCGAGACCACTAACAGCCCCTATTAGTTTGCTCGATGCCGGTTAGAATGGCTTCCCCAAGCCCAAAGAGGCGGGGTGGAAACGGGGGCTGTCCTGGCTTGCTCACCGCGCATGCCTGCCGCAGAGCGGTTAGATGTAAATGCGCTCCTAGCCCTATATCCATCTCCCCCATCCGTATCCATCTCGCTCATCCGACGGGTCCAGCGCTGAGCTGACGAGTGCGGGACCACACACTCTGGATCTGATGTGTGCGGGACCACAGTATGCAGCAACCAGTCTCAAGTCAAGGGTTTTCTGTCCTAGCTGTCTCAAAACAGGTACCGTGGGGCTCAGCCGCTTCGGCACGTTAACCGATTTCGTCTGGCATGCTTGATCTTTGGTGAGATCGTCGGGACATCGCAGCGAGGCAACTCGCCCGACAAGGATAGCGTATTTTATCAAGATTAAATACGCTTTATGAAAATTTTAGACAGGGAAATGGCTGGTCACCGAGCACTCCGAGGCTATCCAGCCCTGTAATTTCGACCGGGCCCACATGTCCGAGCTGGGCGCCGCGGTCGACCGAATCAGCTTTCGGTGATGGAGTTTAGCGCCGCTATACCGTCAGAGACCGTGTCGGCAAAGCGATCTCGCCGCGCACAAGACGCGCGCTATCTCACAGCCGCGCGCTCTGGCGTGGCCCGCTGATGCTGGACACCTGCCTAGTCGAACCTGTGGTCCCGAGGAAAGAAATGTCCGTGTGTCGGCCAACAGAAGAAGTACATCCCGGAGTTTTGCTACCAGCTCCCGGTAATTGACGGACGCGTCGACCGGTGACACACGTTGTAGCCGACATCGGGGTGCACCGTGGGTGAGGCTACTCACGCCGGTGATCGCTCAGCGACAACGAGCGCATCCCCCAATGAGGATGGCAATGCGCGGCGCCGATAACGTCATCCTGCATGCTGACTGCGGCTGCCCAGTACACCCCGGCGCAGCTCAAGCAGCTCGTCCGCGGCGGTGCGTCGGAGGGAAAAGCCGCGACCGGATCATTTTGGACCACAACGAAAATCGGGCTCTCGGACGGCACAGGCCACCTGACCCCATGTCCGCCAAACGGGGTCAACCCACGCACGCTTTCCGCAATACCCAGGAAGGGGATGTTGGGTTGTCCACTACGCTGGCGTCGTGTTGTCGCTCACTGCCCGAATCGCAGCCGCTCTGGCGTCCTGCTGTATCGCGTTACTCCTATCGTCCTGCAGCAGTTCGCATTCTGCCGACCATGCTCATTCGACGGGTAGCGACGATAAGCCCGTCATATCTGGCGAACCCGCCGCCTACAACACTGCCGATGTCACTTTTGCGAACGAGATGACTGCACGCGAGGAGCAAGGGATCAGTATCTCGCGGCTCGTACCGGATCGGTCCAACAACTCCGAGATCGTCACGTTCGCCGCCAAGACCGCCGCGACCCTACAGATAGACACCCAGGTCTTGAAGGCTCTGCGGGCGCAGTGGAAGGAAAGCGGGGACAAGCCAACGGGCGGCGGTGGACCCGATGTCACAACCGGGGGCACGATCGATGACGCCACCATCGCCAAACTTGACTCATTGCGTGGCTCCGAATTCGACAGGCTATGGCTGAACTCAATGATCAGTCTTGACCAGGGGGCGATCGAGCTGGCCAACGCCGAACTCGCCAACGGAAAGAACGTAGACACCACCGCCCTCGCCAAGCAGATCGCCAAGGCGCGGCAGGCCGACATTGGCCAGATGCAACAGCTCCTAGCAGCTTAATCTGCTTCTCGCACAGGGTCATTGACCGTAGTGCCGAACTGAACTCGGCATTTCGCGTCGGGGCGGCGGTGTCGATCGCGGCCGCTGCCAACCTGCCGTACGAGGTCGCCACACGCGGCGACGACGGGGCCCGGGTCAACCGGAAAACCCCATGAACACCCTTTCCGTGTTGTTACCGTACATGTACGCTGGCGAGCGATGTGCACCCACCCGCGTCCCCGGCGAGACCGATGTGGCCGCCCCTAGGGTGAACCTCGAGGCGCTGGTCGAGGCCGCGGCCAACATCGCCAGCGCCGACGGCATCGATGCGGTGACCATGCGTCGTCTCGCCGAGCGCTGCGGTGTCGGGGTGATGACGATCTATGGATACGTCCGCACCAAGGAGGAGTTGTTGGCCGTGCTGGCCGACCGCTACCTAGCCGAGATCGACCTGCCGGACCCCGCCATGCATTGGCAGGACCAACTGGTCACGTTGTATTGCTCGGTGCGCGAGGTGATGCTGAAGCATCCGACACTCGTGCCGATCATCGCCAACCAACGCCTCGACTGCCGGTCCGCCTACCGCGGCGCCGAGGCGGTGTGTGCTGCCTTGCGAGCGACGGGGATGTCCGATCGTGACGTGATCACGTCCTTCGCTACGCTCACGTCCTTCACGGTCGGATCTGTGCAACGTGAACTCGCAGCGATGGACTCGGCCGCACGACCAAGCGTGGCCTTCTTACCTGCGGCGGAGTTCCCCAACGTGGTCTCGCTCTTCGGCCCACTGGTAACCGGCGACGCCGGGCAAAGCTTCTGCGACGGCCTACAGCTAGTGATCGATGCCATTGACACGCGTGTGCCCCGGCGGGCGGGGTAGAGATCGTCGAGGAGAACGAGGTTCTCATGCCGGTCACAAATCTAATCGAATATATATTCAATAAGGAGGCGGCCCGGTGACGGAGTCCGAGCGACACACCGGAACCCTGCGCCCGCCTATCGCAAGGATCGTCAATTCGATTGACGACATCACGGCGGCTTGGCTGACCGACGCACTGCAGCAAGCGGGTTGTCTCGACTGGGGCCGGGTGGTGTCGTTCGGAAGCGAACTGATGAGTGTCGGCCAACTAGGACTTGTCGCCCGGTTGACCATCAGCTATGCGGATGCTGGACCGGACGTCCCGCCGACCGCCATGGTCAAGTTGCCGTCCAAGGACGCCGGCAGCCGGGCAGTGGGTGTAGCACTCGGTATCTACGAGAGCGAAGTGCGCTTCTACCAAGAGATCGCGCCGACGGTCGGCATCCGGGTGCCGCGGCTGCATTGGGCAGACATCGAATCTTCAACCGGCCGGTTCACACTTCTTCTCGAGGACATGAGCGCGGCTGGCACTCCCGGTGACATGATCGCCGGCGGTACGCCCGATCAAGCTGCCCGGGCGTTGGACGCTCTCGTAGATCTGCAGGCGCCGCGCTGGTCGGATCCGGCTTTGCGCGACAGGGATTGGCTGGCCCATCCGAGCCGCAACCAGAACTTCTTCGCCGCGGTGGAGCCCGCCCTGCCATTGTTTCTCGAGCGCTTCGGCGATCGTCTCGATTCCGAAGACGTGGAGTTCGTGGAGTGGGTCGTGCCGCACGCGAACGCATGGGCCGCGCAAATGACCGTCGGCCCCACCGTGGTGTTGCACGGCGACTACCGCATGGATAACATCCTTTTCCCGCACGACCCCGCCGCTCCGGTGGCGGTGTTCGACTGGCAGGCGGCGCGTTTAGGACCGCCGCTGGTCGACGTCGGCGTGTATCTCGGCGGCTGCCTGTCGTTGGAGGATCGACGTTGCCACGAGCGAGAACTGCTAAGGCGCTACCACGATGGCCTGATGTCACGCGGGCTCACGGGATTCTCCTTCAACGACGTGTGGGAAAGCTACCGCTGGTGCGTCTTCTACGGGCTGATGCTCAGCGTGCCGTTCTCCGTCCAGTTAGAACGGACCGAGCGGGGTGACGCACTGTTTGCCGGCATGGTTCGCTCGTATGCCCAACAAGCCCGTGATCTCGAGTCATTGGAGCTGCTGAGATGAGCAAATCCGTCACCACCGCCCTGGCGTTTTCCTGTGACCACCATACGCCACCAACGAATTTCGCCACGGCGGCCGCCGCAGCGGCGCAGAGCGGCGTTGTCGACGAACTGCTGATCTGGGACCAGATGACGAACTTTTGGCCCCGTCAACTCTGGAACCGGGAAAACAGCCCGATGGCAATGATCGTCCCGGATCTGGACTCCTATTCCGACGCATTTGCGATGAGCGCCTACCTGGCCGCATCGGTGCCGGAAATCGGCTTGACGATCAGCACCGACGCGATCCGTCGGGGGCCTGCCGAACTCACCCAGACCATGATGACGCTGGCCAACATGACCGGAGGCAGGGCAAAGGTGATGATCGGTGCCGGGGAAGCCAAACAAGTCACGCCCTACGGGTGGAAGAGATCCGAAGGATTGGCGCGCCTCAAAGATCAGCTGCAGGGCTTCAACGAATTGTGGACCAGTACCGAGCCGGTCGATCTGCAGGGTAATCACTGGACCTTCAAGCAGGCTTGGCTGGGACAGTCACGCACTTATCGCCCGAGCGTCTGGGCGTTGGGGGGTGGGCCGAAGCTGTTCGATCTGGCCACCACCTATGCCGACGGCATCTCGGCCATCGTGCCGTGCGTGGCACCGACGCCGGAGTCTTGGGCGCACACGGTCAACACGATGAAGGCCGAGCTGGAACGGAAAGGGCGCGACCCGCAACAGTTCGAATTTGGGATCTGGTTCATGTCGTTGGTGCACGAGGATACCGATCTCCTGGAGCGTGCCCTCGACAACCCGTTGATGCGGTGGATGGCAGGCGTTTTTGGCCGGCTGGATCAAAACGCCTGGGACGCCGAAGGCATCGAACCGCCCTTGCCGCGCGATTGGCACTACGCGGTGAAGCTACTTCCGGTGACCTGGACCGACTCGGAAATCCAAGGCCTGCTCAGCCGCACCACGCATGAGATGGCCGGGAAATCGTTTGTGTACGGCACGCCCGAATCCGTTGCGGCGCAGGTGGCACAGTACGTCGATGCGGGCGCCACCTGGGTCAGCGTCTGCGACATTTTGCCACTGGTCCTCGACCCCCTCGACGCGCAGGCAGGCCTCGCGCGCAACATCGATATCTGCGCCCGCCTGAAGAAGGCCGAAAACACATGACAGATAGCGCAGCTGTCGTCAACGACCTGAGCGCGTTCCTGATCTCGGGCAGGGTCGTTTCACGACGCCCTGTCGACGCCGGTGACGAGACCGGCGCGCGCACACCCGTCGACGGCATCGAAGACGGAGTAACCACTGAACACTTGGGTTTTCGTCGCATATTCATCTCAGAGCGGTGGAACCTCAAGGAGGTCGCGGTGTTACTCGCCGCGGTGGCTGCGCGCGCACCCCGTATCGAGTTGGCCACTGGTTTGGTCTCACCGGCGCGCCGTAATGTCCTGCACATGGCCGCCTTTGGCGCCACCATGCATGCCTGCTTCGGCCCCCGATTCGTGCTGGGCCTGGGTCGCGGCGACCATAGCTACTTGCGTAGCGAAGGTCTGCGAACACAGGGGTTCAATGGACTATGCGATTACGTAAACATTGTTCGCCGACTCTGGGCCGGCGAGACGGTGACCTATGAAGGTCCGGCAGGCCGATACGACGGCATCAAACTCGGGGACGTGTACGAGGGCGAGCAACCAAAGGTCTGGTATGGCACGTTCGCCCTACCCAAGGCTGCCGCGGCGATCGCCCGCTCCTTCGACGGCGTTCTGCTGCCGCCGGTTCTCACCCCAACCGCGACCGCGGCGGCGGTGACGCGAATCCGGCAGGCGTGTGAGCGTATCGACCGCGACCCGGCGACCGTGCGGATCTGCCAGTGCGTGATAACCGCGCCCGGCCTGTCCGATAACGAAACTCGCGCACTTGCCCACGCGCGAGCGGTCACTTACCTACAGGCACCCGAGTACGGTGACGCGCTCGTCCGTGCCAACGATTGGGATACCGCACCGGTCGAAAAGCTGCGTGCACACAGCCAGTTTCAGGGCAATAAGGAGATGGCCGATTTGACCTACCATCGGACCCAATTGATGGAGCCGGCGCGGCTGATACCTGAAGCATGGATGGAGCAGTCCTGCGCTCTCGGTTCGGTCGACCAATGCGTCACTCAGTTGCAGCGCTTCCGCGATGCCGGGGCAGACGAGATCGCCACCTACGGCAGCACGCCCGGGCAGAACGCGGGGTTGATCGAGGCGTGGCGGGCACGCGATCGTGTGCGTCTCGACGAGCTGTCCCTTTGAGTGCCACCGCTGAGCGAGGTGTATCCACCGATCGGGAAATATCTTCTGTTGCAGAGTGTCTGGAAACAGCGCGATTCAACGCTCCCCCGGCGGCTAGACGCCGGTCACGGGACTGCGGCTGGCCCGGCGCCCTCCGGGTAGGCGCCGTAGATGGTGAGACGGGCCATTTCGTCGATGAATGCCTCGACGCTTGGCCGGGGGCGGGTTGCGCCCTCAAACATCCAATCCCCGTGTATCGCGATAGAAAAGACAAGCCCGAACATCAGCCGCGTCATGACCGCGGGGTTGAACGGGCGCAATGCGCCATCGTCACGCTCACGCTCGACGATTTCCTCGAACCGCTCGAGGAGCGCACCCAGCCTCGGCGCCGACGCGGTTTCGGCGGTCAGTGACCCACCTACAGCCCGGGCCCCGATCATCTCGTGGATCAGTCGCCGGTTGGCCGCGAGTACGTCGTAGACCCCACGATAAAATTCGTACGCCTCCGTATAGGGGCTTTTCACCCCGCGAGGACGGGCGGCCCAGTCCGCTATGTATTCGGATATGAAGGTGTTGAACGGAGCCAACACGGCCTCTTCGAAGAGCTTCGCCTTAGATCCGAAATGCCGGAAGATCATCGGCTCAGTCACCGAGGCAGCTCGTGCGATTTCCCGCGTACTCGTGCCTGCGTAGCCGCGCTCCGCGAATAAGGCGCGAGCCGATTCCAGGAGCAAACGCCTCCCCTCGCCGCGCGCTACGCGCTGGCCGTCGGCCTTTGACTTACTGGGCACCCCTCATTTTGGCATGTCGACGGCCGCTAACCGAGGCTCGAATGTCGGCAGTTCCTCGACAATGTCGTGATACTCACGGCGCTCGCCCGGGGGACCTCACCCGACCCACCGGCTTCGACGAACGCACCCGTAACCAGTTGGGAAGGAGTTAATGTCGCCATTCGCCGTCAGAAAACCGTGGCGTTCTCTGGCGCCGGTGCGGGCTCAGGTTCGGATTCAGCTTTTTGGGCACGCAGCGCGCGGAAAATCAGCCAAGACTGGATCGTGATCCATACCGAGAACAAAATCAGCGGCGACCAGAACACCAGTAGCCCGTTCCAGGCAAACGGGCCGCTACGGGGTATGAACGCGATCGCGCCTGCCTCGAACATGATGGTTATCCACAGCGAGGTGTAGCCCCACCATCGCGGAAATGGGTTGTTCTTGACCAGTTGGGTGGCCGGACGCAGCGCGATAACCGTGACGGCGATCCACAGGAAGATGTAGAACTGGTCGGTCGTGGTCATCGTCAACGACGCCAATTCGTGCATCAGCGTGGTGACCTCGGGATCCTTGCGGGGCGCCGTGTAGGCCGCCACACCCCAGAACATCGGCGGGAGCATCAAAAACAACGACATCATTGCACCGCTGACCAGCGATAGCGCACTCCATATCTTCCATCCGCCAGTCTCGACCCGGGCCATCTGAATAGCGACCACGGCCAGGATCGGCATCATGAACGCGCCGGTCCAGCTGGTCAGGACGGCACCCAACTTGATCTTGCCCTGGTTGTGCACGTACCAGTCCGAAACCTGCTGGGCGCTCCACGCGGGATTCTTCAGGGGAACCTGCTGCAGCAGGAATGCGAACGCAATGAAATAGACGATGGCGAGGGCGATGCCCCACCACAAGATGGCGCGCTGGCTCCGTTCGGAGAACCGGCTTCGACCCTCGGACATAGATTTCCTTTCGATCGCTAAGGTTGTGTCTCAATCGGCGCCCGTTGCGGCGCCACGTTCAGATGCCTGCGTCCACCGCGATGCTGCCCTAGCGCAATGCGGCGCCCGGCGAATCTCGTCGCTTCCCACGCCGGCTCCGCTGGGCGCGTCCGCACGGCGGCATGCACCACCGCGGCAGTCATCGCTGGAACAGTGCCGATGAAGCCACCATCAGCGGGCGACCGGGCTTCCACGTAGACCAAGCGTTCGCGGCATCGTCAGTTCATTCGGATGTCGGGCCATGGCGACTCCTAATTATTCGGTCCAACTCTGGTGTGACCTCCGTCGCATCGAGAGACTTACATGATAACGATCGTTCGCAGTGCTTCGTCAATAGCCTGCGTCGATTGACTGCGACGCGGGCTACGCCGGCCCACGCCATGTGCTGGCCCAGGCGACGGACGTACTGGACATCGAGCGGGTGCTGGCCCACCGATTTGCAGGAGGGCACGCGTGGGCCCTTAGCAAACTCGGGCCATCGACGACCGACCGCCAACGCCCGGCTCTGCAAGCCGTGCGACTGTGGTGCGGTGACCCAGACGCCGCCACGACCCCAACCGCTCTATCTGCTGGCGGACAGTCAGCTGCTGTTCTGGAAGCGGCAGGACCGACTGATCCTCGAGGCAGCCCTCGATGGATTGGCCCGGGAGACGCCGCAAAGCGCGGCCTACATCGGTGCCTCAAATGAGGATCGTCCGGAGTTCTACGAAATCTTCGAGGCGGCGATGGATGGGATTGGAATCACCGACCGTCGCATGATCGATTCGTCGTTCGGCGCAGACGACCGCGCCTTCCTGGAGCGTTCCGCGATGATCGTCCTCGCGGGCGGCGACGTGCGTCTCGGCTGGAACACGTTCGTGAAAACCGGCATGAAGGATGTGATCCTGGACCGGCACGCCGACGGGGCCGTCCTTGTGGGCATTTCGGCCGGCGCTATACAGCTCGGACGCCATGCAATCGTCGATATGCCGCAATCCCCCGCAACCGAGCTGCTCGATGTGTTCAACCTCGTCCCCCTGGTCATCGACACGCACGACGAGCGAGCCGAGTGGGCGCGGCTGTCGCGCACGATTCAGTCGCTGGAGGGGACGGCCATCGGGCTCGGAATCCCCTCCGGTGGCGGGGTCATCATGCACGCGGATGGCGCCATCGAGCCTCTGCGGCGTCCCGCGCACGAATTCCGTTTCGAGCGTGCTCGTGTCACACGCTCACTGCTGCACGCCGAAAGCCCCGAATGACCTCATTCGTCGGTCGTGTATCGGGCGGCGAACACTTCCGCCTGTGCCGCGGCGGCCTGCTCGGGCGTCGACAAATCCATGCCGATCTCCAAGAATTCGCGCAGGGCCTCGCTGTCGTCGACCCCCATTCCGCTCATGCCTTCGAATAGGACGGTGTGCTGCTGGGCCAGCGCCTTTTGCCGAGCCAGCTCCGCAAGGACGAGGACCTCGTCGGTGAGATCGGCTTCCCTCATGTCCGTCACCGGCGTCGACAGCACGATCTGCTGGATCCTGCCGTCTATAAGCGCCGACACCGACACGGTTCCTGCGGGGCCCAGCGGGAGCAGCTAATCGCCTCGCTTACCGAAATCACGACTGCGCTGAAAAATACGGTAGAGCTGTCCTAGCGACCGTTTCCGTTAGGACGTGGATTGGCGCTCCATGGTGTAGCCCGAGAGTCCCTGCCGCAGGGACGCTCTGGCTGCGAGAACAGCATCGTTGAGGCTGGCAAAACGGATCGCCTCCAGCTCGGGTTCGTTACGAACCACAATGCCGTCGGGGTCGACAAGGTAGCCGCCCTTGCCCTCGGTGTGCAACGAGATGACCATGCCGGCCAGGAGAGTGCGCGCAGCGTCGTCGATTTCGTCGACGGCGGAGACATCCAAGACGGCGACGTCGTACTTGTCCTGATCGCGGTCCACCGTGCGGATCACTCGCTCCGCACCGCTGAACAACAGGTCACCGTGGGCCTCGTAGACGCGGACGTCGGCGCACGGCTCGGACACCGCACGAAGCGCGGCGTGGGAGTCGCGAGCCACGCTAAGGAAGTGCAGGCCAAACTGTTCGGAGAGGCTGCGGCACAACCGAACTCCGCGGATGCTGTTGCCCTTGGCGTCCAGCAGCGGCGAGTAGACACCGATTCCGAGCTGTCCGGGTAGTACCGCGACGATGCCGCCGCCAACACCGCTCTTGGCGGGCAAGCCGACCGCACTGACCCAGTCGCCAGCGGCGTCGTACATGCCGCAGGTCACCATCACCGCCAGCGTGCGCTTCACCACGGCGGCGTCGGTGACCCGGCGACCCGTCACCGGGTTCACGCCACCTCGGGCGAGGGTCGCAGCCATCCGCGCTAGGTCGGTCGCCGTCACCTTGAAGGAGCACTGCCGGAAGTAGACGTCGAGCACATCGTCGGGGTCGTCGTCGAGCGTGCCGAAACTTTGCAGCATGTAGGCGATGGCACGGTTGCGGCTGCCGGTCGCCTTCTCCGAGACGTACACGTCGTGGTCGAGTTCGAGGCGTCGACCCGCGCACTCGGAGTAGAACTCCTGAATCTGCGCGAATCGTTCGTCGGGGCTGCCCGCCGGGATGAGTGATACCGCGGTGATCGCTCCGGCGTTGATCATCGGGTTCTTCGGCATCTTGGTGGTCTTATCGACGCTGATCTCGTTGAACGCCTCGCCCGAGGGTTCCACACCGAGCTTGGCGTCGACAGCATCCTGGCCGATTCGGTCGAGCGCCAACGCGTAGGTAAACGGCTTGGAGACCGACTGGATAGTGAATTCGACTCCGGTGTCGCCGGATTCGTACACGAAGCCGTCTGACGACGACAGCGACACACCAAACCGGCTGGGGTCGACGAGGGTCAGTTCGGGGATGTAGCACGCCAGGGCGCCGTCAGTCACGCTGACATGCTCGGCACGGATCCGGTCCAGGGCGCGCTGCACCAGTTTGGCCACAGCTTGGATTGTAGATTCCCGTTGTCGACGAACGGAACGTCAGGCCGTGACCTCCGCTAACCAGGCCGCGGCCAGGGCAGTCCACTGTTCGGCCTGGCCCGAGCCCTTGGCCAGCCCTAGGCTGTGCGGTCCGTGGGTGAACACGTGCAGTGCATGCGGGCGTCCGGCCGCCGATAGGGCCGCCGCCAGACGGTAGGCGTGTTCGGGCGCGACGTAGGCATCTTCGGCGGTGTGCCAGAGGAACATCGGTGGCGCGCTGGGCGTGACCAGACGGTCGAGGCTGGTCTCCCAGCGGGCCTGTTCGGTCGGGGAATTGCCCAGCAGGATGTCTTGGGCTGCACGATATGTGGCCAGTTCCATCGAGGTGATGGCGTAGCAGAGCACGGCGAAGTCCGGGCGCTGCTCGGGCGTCGAGTCAGGCGCCAGCGCCCCCTGTCCCGCCAGATGGCCTCCCGCCGAAAACCCCAGGACACCGACGCGAGTGTGGCCGATGTGTCGACGGTCGGCGATCTCGCGCCGGAGTGCGTCGAGCGGCCCAGGGTGCCGTGTCTGCAACGGGTATCGCAACACGCCGGCGCTGTATCCCAGCGTTTCGAGCCAGTCGGCGACCGGCTCGGCCTCGTGGTCGGCATGGGTCCAATAACCGCCGCCGGGCAGCACCACGATATATGCGGTCATCGACGGGTCACATCGGCTCCTGGAAGCTTGGCTGGGTCCGACGCTACGTGGCAGCAGCACAGTTCGAAGAGGAATGCTGGCTTCAGGTGCTGCAGTCCTGTTACTCGGCGAAGTCGATCCGCACAGATACCGGTGTCGTTTCCAGTGCCTTGACGACCTTGGCGCTGAGTCGCCCGAACTTGCGACCTCGTGCGACGACATCGTCATCCGGCCTGAATGTCGCGACTCCTGCGCGCCACTGTTTCCCCTGTCGTACCCGAACTTTGGGGTTGTCGACGATGTTTCGGCCCCATCCGGAGCGGGTGCCGTGCTGACTGATGACCCACGCACCCTTGTCATCGAATTGCGCCGACACGGGAACACGGCGCAGTTGACCAGTTTTGCGGCCGACGGTCTCGAGTTCAGTGGCCATCGCACTGCGCAGCCCGAGTCTGCTCAGCCCTTTCACTGCCGGGTTGAACAGATAATGTCCAACTGCGCGTTCCCTGCGGAACTTCCGCAGCGTCTTGTGATCGTTAGTGTTGGTCATTGCTACCTCCGAATAGTCAGCGCGACGGCCGATGTGGATGTCATAGACGGCACCTTGCCCGGTTATACCGATCGGTCTATCCGACGTTAGTAGACCAATCGGTATACTGCAACTGGCTGATCTGTTCGTGGGCAGGGAGCATCAGCCTGGGAGGACGCGACGATGACCGCGCGCGAGCGGCTGATTAGTAGCGCCATCGAACTGGTGCGCCGCAACGGGGTGGCCGGTACCGGCTTGGCCGAGTTGCTCGAACACAGCGGCACCGCCCGCCGATCGGTCTACGTCAATTTCCCGGGCGGGAAATCGGAACTGATCACCGAGGCCACCCGGGTCGCGGGCCAACTCATGGATCCGACGCTGGCAGGCACTGCGCCGGACCTTGGTGGGCGCCAATCATTGGCCGCGTTCGTCGAGTCATGGAAGGACGCGCTGCGCTCCAGCGACTACACAGCCGGATGCCCGGTAGTGGCGGCCGCCCTCGGGCGTACGGAGTCGTCCTCGGCCGCAGACGCGGCAGGTGACGTCTTCGGCGCATGGCAGACGATGATCGCCGGACGCCTGAGTGCCGAGGGAGCCGACATCGACGACGCCGAATCGATGGCGACCACCATCGTGGCCGCCGTCGAGGGCGCAGTCATCCTCTGCCTGGCCGCGCAATCCACCGATCCCTTAGACCAGACCGCGCAGATGCTCGACCGCCTCGTCGCCCTCCACACCGGCTGAGGTCTGTGCGGTGAGGCTGTCTATTTTGCGGGCCGCTCAAGCCCAAGATGATCGCGCAATGTGGCCCCGGTGTACTCGGAGCGGAATCGACCATCGCGCTGCAGAATCGGTACGACATGTTCGCCGAACATCGTAAGATTGTGCGGCAGTGTCGGTCCCATCATCGTGAACCCGTCGACGGCACCTGCGTCCTGCCACGCCGTCACATGATCGGCCAGCTGCTCGGGGCAGAACTCCGGGGCACCACCAGTCCCGGCGATCGTGCGACGGACCCTATTCGGGTTCTGCAGGTGCGCCGTATCGCATTGTCCAAATGGGTACCTGGCCGGGTACATACTCATTACCCGCCCAGGGCGTGCCGCAGATATGCAAATACGCGTAGGGCGTCCCATCGAACATCACCCACGCACCGGCATCTCGTACCGTGCTCGGGAGGCCGTCACGCGCCGCGTCGTATGGCCAGAGGATCATCCAGTGCGGGCCGATGGGAATGGCGGGACTTGACTTGTCGGACGGATCGGTGTTGCTGTGTTGCGTTGCACCGCAAAGCATGTAGATGATCCCGGGGGCCGTATTCGTCGGAGCCGGCTTGCCGGCCATGGCATCTTTCATCCACTGCAGCCCCATGGGATCCGCACACATGGGCACGTTGCCGATTTCGTTCTCATCACCTGGGAAGCACACCCACTGGTTGGTGCCCTGACGCAGCACGACGAGATTGCCTTGCGCATCCATGTCCGCAACCGTGGCGTCCCGGGTGATGTGCAAAGGCCCTGAGGACATCGCGCGCGATATTTTGGCGGCCAGTATCTGTTCGTCCTTGGAGGCCGGAAGGGGTTGTCCGGCATGCAAGCTCGTAATCGCGCTGTTGCTGTAGCTCCCAGATGCGCCAATATCGGCCATGGTGCGCTCCTCTCAAACGTTGCTTGTGGGCCCGGTCATCGGATGGTGATCTCGCCCATGTCGATGGCAATCAGCAGCGGCTCCTGGACGAGCTGATAGTCACCCTCCCAGGGGTAGATCCGCCGCGTGGTGGGGATGATGATCCCGTCTACATCGCGATAGTCGCCGGCATAGTTCAATCCGTGTGCGCCGCCCAGGATATCGACGGTGTAGTCCTGGCGGCGCAGCAGCCCGTCGGGGCCAAAGCACGAGATCTGTTCGCGGGTATGGCTTTTGATGTGATCGGGAAACGTCACCTTCAGCCGCCGCCACGTTTCCCCGCCGACCTGGATCGGGGTGATCTCTTCGGTGACAAATCCGGGCCAGGTGAAGAGGAATGGCATAGTCAGATACGTCCACAGCGCTTCCCCGCTGAAGTAGGCGACGTGAATGTCGTCCCACGGGGTCTCGAACACGTGACCGTCAAACGACCTCTCCGGGTCATCGCGCGACTCGATGACCGCGCCGTCACCACGTTGCATCACGACGCGGGAGGGCTCGAAGATCGAACGCTTATCCTGACCGACGAAGTCCATCGTCAGCAGCTCGCGGGTGGTGTCAACCTCGAAGCGGACGTTCTTGAGCACATCACCCTTGCCTTTGACGAACCAGGTCGCCCCGGTGATCGACGCGGCGACATCGATCGATGTGACGCTGTTCCACCGGTCCAGGCCACCGTGGGCCGCGACGGCGACCTCGAGCAGATCGTTCATGCTTGTTACGGTGCGCCTTCCCAGTGCTTGGCAAGGGGTGTGCCGGCGAATCTTTCGAGCATCGCGCGGGACAGCACCAACACGGAGCTGCGCGGCCGGTGATTCACCACCAGGCGCTGGGCCTTCCCCTCGGCGTTGAAGACGACCAGAACGATGACGTAGAGGGGCACGCCGCGCACCGATGAGGTGTAGTCCTCGAGGAAACTGTTTTCCGCGCAGGGGCCGGCGTAGTGGAACTCTTGAAACTCGTATATCTCTTTTGCGGCGACCACGACTTCATGGACGGCCGCCGCGCCTTGGATGGCGCCGTCCCACGCCGGCCCCTCCCCTGTCACGTCGTCGGCCAGGTTGTCCAGCCACGCCGGGTAGTAGGGCTTTCCCATATATGTCGATGCCATGTCGCGCCTCCTGTTGCCCCTTACGGGGTGCCTTCCCAGTGCTTCGCATGCGGGGTCCCGGAGAAGGTCTCCAGCATCACTCGGGAAAACTGCAGCATCGCGCTGCGGGGCCGGTGATTCACCACGACATGCTGGGTCTGCCCGTCGGCGTTGAAGGTGACCAGCACGACAACGTAGGTGGGCATGCCGCGAACCGAGCTGGAGTAGTCCTCGATAAAGCCGTTCTCGCCGCACGGGCCGGCGTAATTGAACTCCTGGTGCTCATACTGTTCGCGGGCCTTGGCCAAGATGAAGCGGACGTCTTCGGCGCCGCGCGCGGTGCCGTCCATCGCCGCGGCCTCCAGGGTGACGTCGGCGGCCAGGTTGTCCAACCACAACGGGTAGTAGGGCTTTCCCATGTACGTCATGGCGCGCCTCCGTCGAATGAGGTTTCCCGCGGATTGGTGAATGCCATTGCGCTCCCGCCAACGTCGGCGACGATCGGCGAACCCGCAAGCCGGTCATGGACATGGGCGCTGGGCGTGTGATCGATGAGCAGGCTTAGCAATTCGGGCCGACTGTAGTGTCCGCTGGAGTCCATGAACGCCTTGCGTTTGTCAATCAGCGCGAAGTCCAGATCACCGATCACCTCGCCCTCACCGGAACGCAGGGGCTCACCGAGCAGTTCACCTTGCGGTGTGATGATCGCGGTAAAGCAGCCACCCGAGATCGGTCCCAACGGGCAGCCGGTGTCCGCCATGATCTGCCCCTGCTGATCGGGATCGAGCCAGGCGGTCGCGGCAACCACGAAGACGCCTGACTCGAGCGCGTGATTGCGCACCTGAATCTCGGTCTGTTGAGCGAACAAGTCACCGAAAATGGATCCCGGGAACATCGCCGAATGGATCTGCTCGCCGTCGGCGATCATCGCGTATCGGGCCAGTGGGTTGTAGTGCTCCCAACAGGCCAACTGGCCGACGCGACCCACCGCGCTGTCCACGGCTCGAAGTCCGCTGCCATCGCCCTGGCCCCAAACGATGCGTTCGTGATAGGTGGGGGTGATCTTACGGCGACGCTGGATCAACGTTCCGTCGGCATCGAAGAGCAGTTGGGTGTTAAACACTGAGCCGCCGTCACGTTCGTTCACCCCGATCGAGACCACCATTCGCCCGCGGCCAGCGGCGTCGCCGATCGCCTGCGTCGCCGCCGACGGCACGGTGACCGCCTGTCCCAGCAGCCGCACTTGCTCAGCGAGCATCTCAAACGGGCGTTGCACAAACGAAAAGTACGGATAATAGGGAACAACGGTCTCCGGGAAAGTCGCGAATTGCACTCCACACGTTGCTAATTCGTCGATCTTCGCGACAACACGCTCGACGGTCCCCTCACGGCTGTAAAGCTCGGGGCGCAGTTGGACCGCCGCTGCTCGGATAGTGGTCACTGCGCCCATCCTCTCGTCGAATTTCGTTCTACCTAAAAGCCGTTAATGGCCAGCCACTGCAGGGCCACATCCGCCACATCTTTCCATCCGTTGTCAATGGTGAGCGAGTGTCCACGTCCCGCAAAGACGTGAAAATCAGTCTGCGCTGGTCCGTGTGAATACATTGCGACGACTTCCTTGGTCACTTCGATAAGGGACACAGCTGACCGTCGACATGGGTGCCACCAAGGTCTAACAGGACGCTGCCGTGCCTGCGGTCATTTCGCCAATACGGCGCTGTGGTAGACGGTGTCGGCCACGGACACCGAGTTGTCGTTCTGCGGGATCGCCGTAAGACCGTTGTCGGCCAACAGCTGGCGCATCGGGGTACCGACTGACCGCCATCCCAAATTCTCCAGATGAGACGCGACGTCGCTGCGCTCGCCCTCGAAGCCAAGGTCGGCAAAGTCCAGCTCCAGGCCATGCTCACGCCACGTAGCACTGGCCTTGCGCATCAGCTCCCGCGCTCGTTCTTTGTCGATCTGCGGCCTGTCCGGCGTGGCTTCGCAGGCCAACCGGCTGCCCCCAGCACTGAGCGCGGTGATGTTGTCCAGCAAGGCATCTTGGGCCGCCGGCGGCAGATAACCGAAGAGCCCCTCGGCGATCCACGCGGTGGGCCGGCTCTTGTCCAGACCGGCCTCGAGCAGAGCCTTCGGCCAGTCCTGCCGCAGATCGATGGCGACCGTGCGCAGGTCGGCTTTCGGAGCGGCGCCCAGCCCGGCCAGGGTGGTGGTCTTGAACTCGATCACCTCAGGCTGGTCGATCTCGAACACCGTCATCTCGTCGGGCCACGCCAGTCGGTAGGCGCGCGCGTCGAGACCGGACGCCAAGATCACGGCCTGACGAATTCCGGCCTGGGTTGCATCGCGAAAGAACATGTCAAAGAAACGAGTCCGAGCGGCCATCGCATCTGGCATGTGCCCGAGCTTCCAGCTGGACTCGTGGTTGTCGACGTCCGCGGCATCAATCTCGCCGTCGGCCCACCGGGTGAAGAAGTCCACGCCGACGGCACGGACCAGCGGCTCGGCAAAACGATCCTCGATCAACGGGTTGTCGGCCTTGGTGGCGATCGCGCGGGCAGCTGCCACCATCGTGGCCGTCGCGCCCACACTGGTGGCCAGATTCCAGGTGTCGTTGTCTGTGCGTGGCATGCGGTTATTCTCCAATTTCGACATCACAAGCGATACTTAGATAGTATAACAAACTGTCTAACGCTGGGGGCGGTTGTGGTGCACGCATACCGACACCACCTGCGTGGCGTCAGCGGCCCGGAGGTGAGTCACCGACAACCGTGGCTCGCACTCGCCGAGCACAACCCTCATGTAGGTACGCCCGACGCGCGAAGATGCGATGAAAGTCATGGGTTTTGAGTGCCGCTGCCGGAGGATGATTGCCGGTCTTCGAAGTCAGCTGAGTGTGGCCCCGCCGTCGTGCGCTCATCCGCCTGGCCGGGGTGGCGTCCTGGACGTTGCGGCAACACAATCAGCAACGCGACGATTACTGCCGCGATGACTGCCGAAGCCAGGGGGCGGCTCAGGGCGAGGCCGCCGTCGGCGACCGGCTTATCAACGAAGTCCCCCACGGTTGCGCCTAATGGCCGCGTCAGGATAAATGCCACCCAAAACAGGGCGACGCGCGACACGCCGGTCCAGTAATACAAGACAACGACGGCAAGCAGACCCCCGGCGAATACCAATGCGCCTCGCTCGTAACCAAATCCACCCGTGTCAGCGAGCCAATCCCCGAGCGCAGTGCCGAGCGTCTGGGAAAACGTGATGGTGGCCCAATAGAACGCCTCCACTTTCGGTGTCGAAACAGTATTCACCGAGACCGAACCCTGCGACCAACGCCAGAGCCCCAGGGTGGCCAGCAGGCAACAAAGCAGCAGTAGCGATCCGCGGGTGTAACCAATCCCCAGCGATCGATCAGCGAAATCAGCCAACACTGTGCCGAACGTCGTCGAGGCCACGATCGTTGCCCAGTACAGAGCCGCATGGAAACGCTTGGCGAATATCTGCGCAACGACCAGCGCTACCAGCGCGACGCCGAAAAGCACGACGCCGGCCATGTAGCCCCAATTCAGGGTCATCGTTATGGTGTCGCCACCCGTCTCGCCCAGCGTTGTCGCCAAGACCTTGATGACCCAAAAGCCGAGCGTGACCGCCGGCACCTTGGTCAACGCCTGTTTCGTCGCATCGGTCATCAGGTGGTGATCTTCCGGTCTCGTTGAGTGAGTGGGATCCGGTGGCCGCCGTTCAATCCGAAACGGCATCCCCGCGTAGAAGCTAGATCTAGCGCGTTTGCGAGCAGCGTAATCTCACTGCGGCTAGTGCTCAATCAATTTGGGGTTCCTGCCGGCCGGAGCTCTAAAAGACGACGAACCAAATCGCGATGTAGTGACAGATTGCCGCGACCGCCGTGCAGGCGTGGAAAACCTCGTGATAACCGAAGGTCCTCGGCCACGGGTCCGGCCAGCGTAGTCCATAGCACATCGCCCCAATGCTGTAGAGCACGCCGCCGACAGCAAGCAGTATCGTCGCGACCCAGCCAGCGTCGTGCACGATCGTGTTGGCGAAGCAGACCGCCACCCAGCCCAGCAGCAGATACAGCGGCACGCCCACCCAGCGCGGCGCACTCGGCCAGAACAACGTCAGCGCGATGCCGGCCACCGCGGCGCCCCATACAATCTCCATCACCACATACCCCGTCGGGCGCGGCATGGCCAGCCTGGCGAACGGCGTATAACTGCCGGCAATGAGCACGAAGATCATCGAGTGGTCGAGCCGCCGCATCCAGCTCCTGGCGGTCACCGACTTCCAGTCGACGCGGTGATAGACAGCGCTGACAGCGAACAACGCCACGACCGCCAAGGCGTACGTCAGCGTCGAGTGCCCGGCCCGCTTGGATGCCTCCGCCCAGGAGACAGCTACCAGTGCGGTACCCGCGATGACAGCCACAACGGTGCAGTACTGGTGGATCCATCCGCGCAATCGTGGCTTGGGAACACCGTTGATAAGCACCTCGCTGAAATCTTCAGCAACGGCGATTGGCTGGCGAGATTCGGGCCGCGTGTCCGCGGCGGTCTGGTGGCTCAATTTCTTGTACCCCCCGCCCGGGGGTGGCGGGCAAGCGACACCCCTCATACAAACTGATCCCTACATCCTTCCGCCGCGTGCTATGCAGCCGATGTATAGGCCCTATGAGTTCCCTTTGCCCCGACGCCATTGGTGGACAGCCGTTATCGCTGTCTTGAGCCCGCGACGACGCCCTGTTACTCGGTCGGTCTTGGCGAAGCCAGCCTCGATTTCAGCGAACATCCGCTCGCTGCGGGTTTCCGGCGCGTCGTCGGCGGTGTCGCGCAAGAAGCGGTCCGGCAGCGACAGTTTGGCGATGGTGCGCCATGTTTTCGCGTACTGTACGGGGAATGAGCCTGTGGTGTAAGGCAAGTCGTACTTGTCGTACAACGCGCGCACCCGCACCGAGACCTCGTGCAGCCGGTTGCTCGGCAGGTCGGGGTACAGGTGATGTTCGATCTGGTGGCACAGGTTGCCGCTCATGAACCGCAGCACCGGCCCGGCCTCGAAGTTGGCGCTGCCCAGCATCTGGCGCAGATACCACTGGCCCTTCGTTTCGCCGATCATGTCCGTCTCGGTGAATTTCTCTGCGCCATCGGGGAAATGCCCGCAGAAGATCACCGCGTTGGCCCAGATGTTGCGGATCACGTTGGCCACCGCGTTGGCCTTGAGCGTCGATTTGTAGGTCGCAGCCGGCGACAGCGAGGTAAGCGCCGGGAATGCGACGTAGTCCTTGAACACCTGCCTCCCGGCCTTGGTTGAGAACTCACGCGTGCGCTCGAGGATGGTGTCGCGGTCCGGGCCCGGCTTCAAAAGCTTTTCCAAATCCACGGTCTGCAAACCGATTCCCCACTCGAACCCAAGCGCGAGGAGAGCCTTGAACGGCAGGTTGCCGACATTGAAGCGCTCCCGGGGTGGATCGAATTTATTTGCGCGGTAACACTGTTCGTTGGCATGACCGCGTACCCGGCGAGGTGAGAGGCGACTGCCCGGCGGCTTTGTCAGTCTCGACACTCGGGATTCGGTACCCGACTGGGGCGCGTTCACCGCCGACCGGCCGCCCCAAGGCGCACCCTAACGGCCTGATCACCCTAGGGCGGGCGCATCGACATGCCGACGATGGACCGGCTCGCCTCCGGGTCGCGCGCGGGGCCTCGGCAATCGATGCTGAGTAACTCGTGTGACCCCGTCAGGGCGGACCGGGAGTGGGCGAATCTCTAGCTGCGGGCACGAATAGGAAGGCACATGCCGGAATCTGTCTCGTGGGCAATGCTCGCCGTTGGCGAAGCCGAGCGTTTGATGGGCTCCGGCAGCTATGAGTCAGCAGTGGAAGTACTCCAGAAGGTCGTTGAACAGGCGCCTACTCTTCAAGCAGTATGCCTGCTTGCCTCTTCGCACCTCGAACTCGAAGAGTATGACAGCGCACTTCGTTACGCCTCACTCGCGATAGAACATGACCCATTCTCTGCGCCGGCCAGAAGCGTACTTGCGAGGGTGAATGTGGCATTGGGGCGCTACCCCGCCGCGCTGTCAGATTTCGTCGCGTTGGCCAAGCTACGTCGCCAAGAGCATCCGCCGGATCAGTATTCAATTCCAGCACACTTCGCCCTGCACAACATCGAACAACTCGACCACATCCTTGCCAACGGCTCTGACGATGTCCAAGCGGCGTTCCCCGACATTTCGACTGAAGAAATTCATGGCCTCCGCCGCCACCTCACAGACATTATCGACGGAGCAAATGCCAAAGCACCGATGGTGTCCGTCCAGGGGAGCAACGGTCGGGTTCTCGCGGACCTTCCGTACGTGCGTGTTTCCGAGCAGAAGCTGCCAAAATACTTGAACACGGATGTCGATTACAGTCACATACAAGAAGCGTTCTTGACCGGCGGGCAGAAGATACAGGTCATCGATGATTTCCTATCCCCAGACGCGTTGGATCAAGTGCAGAGGTTCTGCCTGGAGTCGACGGTCTGGCGGCACTCATACAAATTCGGCTACGTAGGCGCTTTTCCCGAAGACGGATTCGCCAGTATCTCGCTTTTCGCTATAGCAGAAGAGCTCCAAAGCGCGCTAGGTGAAGCGCTTAGTGAGCATCGATTGTCCCAGTGGTGGGGATTCGCGTATGACGCCAAGCTGCCGGGAACTGACATTCACGCTGATGACGCCGACGTCACTTTGAATTTATGGATCACCCCCGATTCCGCGAACCTTGACACGAGTACGGGCGGCATCGTTATTTGGAACCAGAGGCCACCGAAGGGTTGGAGCTTCGACGACTACAACTCGGGCGGGGACCGCGTGAGGCAGTTCCTGCAGGATCAACACGCTGAATCGACGGCCATCCCCTATCGTGGCAACCGAGCGGTCTTGTTTGAAGGACACCTCTTTCATCGCACTGACGGGTTCACCTTCGAGCGCGGATTCACTAATCGGCGACGCAATTTGACTTTGTTATTTCAACGCCGCAAACGCTGACTCGCGTGCCGCTGGCCACGCACGGGGGCTGTTGCCGCAGCGCCGCTAGACCGAAATGATCGGGCCGAGAAAAACACTGGGCTGCAGCGGCCTGCGCTGGCATGGTAGCGGTTCATGCGGGTGTGGCTGAGCGGCTAGGCAGCGGCCTGCAAAGCCGTACACACGGGTTCGAATCCCGTCACTCGCTCCGTGTTCTAGACGAGGTGGAGCGCCGCAAGAGGTCAGGACAGGGCAGCTACAGACCTTCCGTCACCGGGTCGAGGTAGAACCATCGGCCTGCGCGACGCTCGAAGCGACTGCGCTCATGCAGGCTGCCGGCGCCGCCCGCGGACTCGAACAGGGCCCTGAACTCCACCTCACCGCGATCGTCGTCTGGGCCACCCGCAGCGGTGTCGATCACCTTTAGACCGGTCCAGGTGATGCGCGGGTCAACGGCCACGTCGACCGGCCGCGTTCGCGGGTGCCACGTGCGGAATAGATAGTCAGCGTCACCGTAGGCGTATGCCGAATACCTCGAACGCATCAATTCCTCGGCCGATCGGGCCTGCAGCTCGCCACGGTGAAACGGCCCGCAACAAGCGCGATAGCTATCGCCACTGCCGCAGGGACACGACGGCCCGGGGAGTTCGTCCACGTCAAGAGCCTGACAGACGCCTGCGGCGACCAACGCCGAACACCTACTGGACGTCCCGTTGGTTAAGCGCGTAACCTGACTCAGGATAAGCGCGTAACCGCGCGTACAGCGACTGTTCTCACGGAGTGAATGACTACCCGGGATGTCCTGCAGCACAACACAATTCGCATACTTCGATCCGTCCGGCGTCGAGATCCAGGCCGGCGTTTTCGGCTGCGCCACCAAGCACCGCCGCATTACTTCCCGACGATTGAACACATCGCGCTTCTCCATGTCGGAGCGGCTCGACGAAAGGATGAAGGACATTGAGTAACGCCATCGACATCGATCCTGCGGTTGAAAGCCGAAGCTCGGGGATCATCCCGGTCTTCAACCCGTCCACCGAGGAGCAGATCGCACAGGTCGTCGATGCTGACCAGGCGGCCGTCGACGCGGCGGTGGCCCGGGCACGCGAAACCTTCGAGTCGGGTGTGTGGCGCAAGCTGCCGGCAGCGCGCCGCGCGGAGGTGCTCTTCCGCGCCGCGGCCATCGTCAAGGAACGCACCGACGAGCTCGCCGGACTCGAATCCAAGGACAACGGCATGAACCCGGTGGCTGCGCAGCAGATCATCAAGGTGTCGATGGACATGCTGCTGTACTACGCCGGCTGGGTCGGCAAGATCCACGGTGAGTCCAGCAATGTCGTGTCCGACGGCTTGCTCGGCCACTACGAGAACTACCACAACTTCACCCAGCTCGAACCGGTCGGCGTCGCCGGCCTCATCATCCCCTGGAACGGGCCGTTCTTCGTCGCGATGCTCAAGGCTGCACCTGCGCTCGCGGCGGGCTGCAGCTGCGTCCTCAAGCCCGCCGAGGAGACGCCGCTCACCGCGCTGAAGCTGGAGGGAATCTTCCGCGAGGCAGGGGTGCCCGACGGCGTCTTCAATGTCATCACCGGCTACGGCGAGACGGCGGGTGCCGCGCTTGCCGCGCATCCGGACGTCGACAAGATCGCGTTCACCGGGTCGACCGAGGTGGGACGGCTGATCGTCAAGGCGGCCGCGGGCAACCTCAAACGCCTGACGCTCGAGCTCGGCGGCAAGTCACCGCTGATCATGTTCGACGACGCCAATCTCGACAAGGCGATCATGAACGCGGGCCTGGGCCTGCTCGCAGGGTCGGGGCAGAACTGCTCCTGCACCTCGCGTATCTACGTCCAGCGCGGCATCTACGACCAGGTCGTGGACGGCCTCGCCGCTTTCGCCAAGATGCTGCCAATGGGCGGCAGTGACGATCCCGACTCTGTGCTCGGGCCGCTGATCAGCGAGAAGCAGCGGCAGCGCGTGGAAGGCATCGTGGCCGAGGGCGTCGCGCGCGGCGCGCAGGTGATTACCGGCGGCAAGCCGATGGACCGTCGCGGCTACTTCTACGAGGCGACGATCGTCACCAACACCACGCCCGACATGCGGCTCATCCGCGAGGAGATCTTCGGGCCGGTCGGCTGCGTGATCCCATTCGACGAGGAAGAAGAGGCGCTCGCTGCCGCGAACGACACGGAGTACGGGCTGGCCGGCGCCATCTGGACCGAGAACCTCGGTCGCGCCCATCGCGTCGCGAACGAGCTTCGCGCCGGCCAGGTCTGGGTGAACTGCGCGCTCGGGGCCGACCCGTCGATGCCGATCTGCGGCCACAAGCAATCGGGTTGGGGCGGCGAGCGCGGCCGGAAGGGCATCGAAGCCTACTTCAACACCAAGGCGGTCTACATCAGCCACTGATCGGGTCGCCCTTACGAATCCGATTCTGCGCCAACGGTTTACAGCGACAGCTCCGCGGGCGGTCTGCTCGTCATTGACTTTCGGGCAACAGGGCGCGTAACCCATCGACCATGGCTAGGCTGGCGTCCTGGTCTCCGGCGCGAGCGCTGACCAGCATCCCAACTATGGATGCGTAGAACACGTCGACGAACCGTTCCAGCGCAATGGGCAGCGCCTCGCCGGCATTGACTGCCCGGGTGGCGGCAGCCCGCACGGCGGCTCGGATTCGCGCGAGGTGGCGACGGGTGAGGGCCGACACTTGCGGGTCCCGGTTGACCGGATCTTGGGTGGTCGCCACCACCATGCAGCCCCGCCCGCCAGCGGGCGAGCCCAGTAACCCGGCGATCCGGTCCAGCATGGCGCGCAGATCAGCAACGCCAGCGGTGCCCTGCTCCAGCGGCCCGAGCATGGCCTCGCTCAGCTCCAAATAGCGGTGCAGTACTGCTTCGAACGTCTGTGCCTTCGTCCCGAACGTGCGGTAGAGGCTGGACGAAGACATTCCGGTGCTGTCGGCCAAGTACGGCCGCCACGCCAACGACCACTGGTCGGTCGATGAACTGCTTGCGATCGCGTCGTCGCAGAGTGCGGCTTAGTTGCCCTACGAGAACAGAACCGACACAAAGGAAGTCGCCGATGACAGTCAACGACCATGGGCTACGACCTGCCGTCGAGCCTCATGAGCCGGTTCGGCAATGCCGAGGTCGATGCCGCAGTGCGCGACCTGGACGAAAAGCTGATTGCGTTCGCCACCGAGCTCACCGGCGCGGCACCCTGACGCCAACCGGCCCACTAGCCGAGGCTCTTGGCGAAGCCGCTGAGATCGCGCACGCTGGCCGCGAAAACGTCGGGCATCGCGCCTGCGAGTAGCAGATCGCCCCCATGACAGGTGCCCGCGACCAACCTGCCCACAGCGGGTACACCCGCACGCACCAGACGACGGTAGTAATCCAGCCCCTCGTCGCGCATCGGGTCGAGTTCGTTCACCGAGATCACGTGCGGCGGTAAGCCATTCAGATCCTCGTCGGTCGCGACGCCGGCAAAACAGGTGGGATCGTTCGAGTTCTGATTTTCGGGGTCATAGATCGAACCCAATAGCTCCGCCTGCTGGAGGCTGATGAAGTAGCCATCACATTCCCGCAGTGAAGGCAACTCATCGGGAGCTTCGTGCCACCGGTTGGAGATGTACGGGCACTGCGCGTAGAAGCCCGCGATGTCGTCCAGCCAACCTTCGCGTTTCGCTTTGTGCCCCAGGGTCAGAGTGAGATTGCCTCCACCGGACTCCCCGGCAACGATCAGATGGCTGACGCCAAGTTCTGCGCGATTCGCCGCAACCCAACGAACGCCGGCCGCGCAGTCGTTCAATCCGGCGGGAAACGGGTGCGGACCAAGCTTTCCTCCGGAATTACGGAACTCCACGCCGACGACGACAAGACCGGTGCCTGCCACGCACTCGCGCAGCCGCGCGTACGCCGCTTCGGCGGCACTGGCGATGGCCATGCCGCCACCGTGCAGATGCACAACGGCCGGCAACGGACCATCGACATCGGGGCGGCTGACGTACAGCGTCACGTCGTTACCGTCTTCGCCGGTGATCGTCGTCGTCGTAGTCGTCACACCGTTCGCGTCCGGAACGCCCGCCGAGAAGAGACCGAGAACCGCGCCCGACCCCTCCTCGCACATCGCGGCATACGCGAGCCGTTCCGCTAGCGGCGCATCGATGGTCAGCGGCACCGTTGGCGCATTGCTGTCGAGACCCACCTGTGCAAGAGCTTCGACCATTCGCGGGTCTGCGCGAGGGTCGGTTCGAAGACAACAATCCGGATCAGCGAGACGACCGTTGGCCATTTCGCGACTGTACAGCGAACGCCGGGACAATGGCAGAGTGCTAGCGTCATCGGCGTGACCCTCAAAGACATCGCCCTGACCACCCTCGACGGCAAGCCGACCACGCTAGCCGAATTATCCGGCGGCGCAACGCTTGTCGTGAACGTAGCCTCCAAGTGCGGGCTTACTCCGCAGTACACGGCATTGGAGAAGCTGGCCAAGGACTACGGCGAGCGGGGGCTGACGGTCGTCGGCGTCCCGTGTAACCAGTTCATGGGCCAGGAACCGGGCACGGCCGACGAGATCCAGGAGTTCTGCTCGACGACGTACGCGGTGACGTTCCCGCTCCTGGCGAAGACCGACGTCAACGGCGACGACCGCCACCCGCTGTACACCGAGCTGACCAAGGCCGTCGATTCCGATGGCCAGGCAGGCGACATTCAGTGGAACTTCGAGAAATTCCTCGTCGCGCCCGACGGTGAGGTGGTCAATCGGTTTCGGCCTCGCACGGAACCGGACGCGCCCGAGGTCGTCGGTGCCATCGAAGCCGTGCTGCCGCGATAGAAGGCGTAGACCATCTCAGGCCGGCGCACCCATCATCGCGTAGATGCGGTGCCTCGACCTCGTGGCGTGCGGTGCGCTGCTAGCACGTCGGCGTTTGCCAGCGTTTGTGCCTGAGCGGCCAGCGTCGATGCCCGGTTGGCATCGGCAATCGCATCGGCGGCGTTTGTTGCTTCCTCGCTATGCGCCGCTGCCACATACCGTTTCGCCTCTTCGAGCCGGGCCCGGGCCTCGGCGCCGATGCTCGCGCGATGCTTGGCCACGTAGTCGGAGATTTGGCGCAACCGGGCGTCCGCCGTGGACAACGCCGGCCCCAAGGAATCAACGCGCCCTCCACTGTTCGCCTGCCCATCGCTAGGGCCGGGCCGCCGCGCGGCACGCCTGCGGCGCGCGCGAAGGAGCAGCAGAACCACCACCACGACGACGACCACGACGACGATGACGCCGATCGCGATCGGCAGCCAGATCCGCTTTGACGAGCTTGCCGATGTGTTCAACCCGTCCGCCGCAGCGACCGCGGCGCCACTCCAATCTTTAGCGCCCACCGCCGGTTCAATTTTGTTGCTCCGCAGGCTGTTTGGCTCGGCTTCTGTGAGGGCTTGCACCTTCGGCGGCACGGAGAATGCGTACAACTTGGTGTTCGTGGCCACGGCCAACAGCACGTCGTTGTCGCCCATCCCGCTTTCGCTGCGGGTTCGGTCGGCCCAGTTTTCCGGTTTGAACCGGGAGAAGTTGTCGACGTAGACCACCCACAGTTGAATGTGCCGATCGTGGTACAGCCGGTCGATTGCCGAGCTGATCGTCGCCCGATCGGAATCCGTCAACACCCCGGCACCGTCAGTGATGTGATCCGTGAGCTTGGACGGCGGTTGCGCGGCGGCGGGGGTTACCAGCAGCAACCCGGCTGTGAGGATGGTCAGGACTACACCGAACAGGCGAACGATGCGCATGCGGGTAATCTAGCCCGCCGCCAACCGAGGTCATGCACACGTGCCGTGGGCCGGTCCCCTATGCGCCGTCACGTGCAAAGGGTGGGGGCGTCGCACACATTGCCGGGGCAATAGATCGAGTGTGCGGCGTTGACCATGGTTCCGACGTCTAACAACGTGACGCCCTTCGCGTCCAGGTGGGCGTGGATGTCGTCGGCAATCTGTTGCGGCTGCCAACCCCAAGTGAGGTCGTAGCAGATGAGGTGCGCCATTCCGATCATGGCCTCGTCCGTGTTGGGCGGCCAAGTGAGGCCGACGGCGCGCAGTTGTGCGAGGTACGCGTCATCAGCGGGATTGGCCGCCGCAATCGCAGCGCTACCAACCAGGGCAGCGCCAGCCATCATGGGGATGGTGAGTCTGGCCAGCCAGCGAGGTGAGGGCATTTGATTCGCTTCCCTTCTAGCGAGGCCGCCAGTAGCGCGCGGGTGCTCAGCAGCACGCATAGAACAATAGCGAAAGCTCGGAGAGGTGGCTCTTCATAATTCAGAGCGCGCTGACGAATGGGTGGGGTGCGCCCTCACACAGCCGATCTACCTTCACCAACATTCGGGGTGGGCCTCATTTGCTGCTGAGGGGTTGTGCCGGGCGGACACATGAATTGCTGAAAAGTGGGGAGAATACAGGGAGTTCCTTCCTCCACGTGCCCGCCACTGAACACGTAGTCGTGGCAGACATTCGTGTCCCAATCTGGGTGGATGGCAACAGTTATCGTGTGGCCATTCGGCGCAATTACAGGGGCCTGCGGCGGGGGGTCCCCCGGACACCAGTGGTAGGCGCCGGCATGCGCGGTACCCGCGGCCAGCCCCAAACCGGCCCAACCCAAACCGCCAGACAGCAGCAGAGCGGTTGCCAACCGCACGACGATTGGGCCTCGGCGGCCCTCCCGATTACTGGGAATACACGTTGCTTGCAACATTGGCTTCACCTTGGTCCTGTCGTACCTGACGAGTGTATGTTGGCGCCGGCCACTTGCGGAGTTCTTGCGTCGCGCTTGAGCTACCGATCCCAACAACGCAATTCACCGACACCCATTGCCCCCGCCCGTGAGGGCGGACCGCGCTTGCTTGTCGACGGGCGGCGTCTAGCTACGGTTCGAACACCAGCAGCGGTTTGCCCCCGTGTGCGGGGGCTTCGGCCAAATAGACGGCTTCGCCGAACTTTTCAACGGGGATCGGCTGGCCCTCGGGCACGCGCAGCGCGCCGCTGTGGGCGAGCTGAAGTGTCCGGTCGATCGTTGCGGCCATCCGATCCTTCGGGGTCTCGGTGAACCAACGGAACAGCCAGAATCCCCGAACGGTCTTGGTTTCATAGATCAGTGAGCGCGCGAAGATGGGGATGGTGAGCTTGTCGGGATCTGTTTGGCGGTGCGTGGACAGCGCACCGAAGACAAGCAGCTCACCGCCCGGTGCCAGCGCACGCGACACGTCCGCACCCACCTGACCGCTGACACAGTCGATCGCCTTGGACACACCGTCGTGGCCTGCTATGTCGGCCACCCGCTCGCGCAGGTCCTCATCCTCCGTGCAGATCGTCGCGGTGCCCCCCAGCGCGAGGATCTCCTCGACCGCGGATCGACGGCGGACCACGTTGAGGGTCTTGAAGCCGACGTGCGCTCCGAGTTGGATGACCGACTGGCCCACGATTGAACCGGCCGCCGTCTGCAGGAGCCATTCACCCGGTCGGACATCGAGTTCATCACCGGTCATGATCACGGCGGTGAGCGGATTGCTGAGAATCTGGGCTGCCGTGGAATTGCTCATGCCGGCGGGAACAGGCAAGACCCGCTCGGCATCGGCAACGACGTACTCCTGCCACGTGCCTATGACTCCGATCGTGATGACGCGTTGCCCGACGCTCAGACCGTCTGCGCCGCTACCGAGTTCGTCGATCACGCCGACGGATTCGATTCCGGGTACGGTGGGGAACTCCGGGGTGAATCCGTATCTGCCGCGGATGGTATGTAGATCGCTGGCCTCGACTGGTGCAGCTGACACCCGGATCCGGACCTGGCCGGGACCGGGCTCCGGGATCGGGCGGGTCTGCAGGTGCAGAACCTCGGACGGTTCGCCTACCGCGTCGGCGACGAGAGACCGCATGGTTGTCATCTTCCTGGCCCTCCTTCAATCGGATCCACATCTCACAGCGCTTCGGTGCGTATAGCGCCGGCCCCGCCCTTTGACGGCCAAGATTCGGATCAGCGCGGCCCAAATGCAGTCCTACTAGCCTCTAATGCTGCCACCGCGGCGGGGTTGTTGGGGTCTGGACCTTCGGCGCGGATCGCCTCGCGCTCTATGCCATCTATGACGGCCAGACGCGGCCATGCAGTCACCCCGTCAGACTAGGGTGAATGTGCGTTGGACCGAGAAGGGCGAGCCGCTTGAAGAACCACAAACGGTCCACTTTTTACTAATTCGCCTTCCTCCCAGACAATTTCACAACGTTGTTCGGTAGGTCGGCATGCTTCGCCGGGTGGGTGGCTCCGGCAGGTTGTTGACCGCGCCGCCGTCCTCTTCTGGGAGTAGTCCCCGTACACGTCCAGCGTCAACGTAAAGGTGCTGTGCCCCAGCCACTTCGAGACCTGCATGAAATGAACGCCCGCCGACAGTTTGAGCGTTGCGAAGGTGTGGCGTAGGTCGTGGAGCCGCACGCCCACGATCGCGTGCGCTTCTTTCGTGGCTGGGCGCGCACGGAGGCACACGGTCTACCCAAGAGACCAATTTGCCGGGTGAGCCGCGGCACGGCGGCACACCCCTAGATCGCGCCGGGGCCGGCTGATGACTGACCTGCCAACTAACGACGCCGGCGATCCACAACAGCAACTGATCGGACACGATGTCATCGCCCTCGATGACAGGCCCGGAAACGGGATGGTGAACGCTGCTGTGCTCTGGCCGGCGCCCGGGTCCGCCGGCGAGCTACCAGGCTGTCCGCAGCACGTCACCGTGGCAAACAACCGCCACTCCGGTTCCCAGGGCCAAGGCTGGTATGAGAAAACGTCGACGAGGTCTCGGCGACTCCATTGTTACCCCTTGCTCGTCGTGGCGCTGATCCGTGTGGTGGCAGTGTCCGTACAGTTCCGGCTGTTTCCGGTCTTCCATTGTGCCACAGGGTGATTGACGCTCTGACGTGACCCCGCACGCCTCGCCCGTGGGCGCTCCGGGAGAACCTCGTCGACAAGGTTCACTCGGCGATTTGAGTCCAAGGGCAAGGAGCTAACATTACGAGCTTCGCATCCTCTATGTTTCGCCGGTGCTCGCCCAGGCCCTGGTTGACGCTGGAGCTAGCCTCGGTGAGACGTCAGTTACGGCGAGTCGCCCTGCAGACGCAGTTTAGGCTCCACAAGTAGATCGCGCGGCGCGCGCGATATTTCGATCGAGCACCGACGGGACAGAATCGACAGTCTTGCCCGCTGCCATCAGGTGCGATCGAGAGGGTTCGCAGATACCAGCTCGGTGAAGCCGAGCTTGTGCAGCAGGGCGGCTCGGGAGTGGGGTCGCTGCTGGGCCTGGCGCTTGGTGTCTGTGATCAACAGGTCGCCCGAGCCTTCGCGCGGCCAACGACCGACGATGTCAGCGACGCGATCAGGCGGGAGCTGCTCCAAGCGCCGCCCGACGACGTCGAGCATCACGCCCTTAATTATGAGTCCCTTTTCGGAGCGCGGACGACCAGGCGTAACAGTTCGCGCTGACGCTTTGAATCTCCTGCGCGACACCATATTTGGCCGTTGCCCGGTACGGTCGCGGTACGCCCCCGGGACGGCTGAGAATCGCCCGCGGACGCCGCGTTGACGCCGCGACGAGATGGGCCTCGAGAAGATGACTGCGTGCGGCGGTAGGCAGCGGTCTCTTTCAGATCGGAAACTTTCAGGAGACCGCATCGAGATAGAACCGGGTGTGCGCGATGCGCTCATCTACCACCGAAAGGATGATCACGACGCCTGTGCTCGCGCTCGGGATGCCCCCGTCGGAGGTGCCGGACATCTCCCATTCAGACCACACCGCCGATTCGTCCTCACAGGATCTGAGCACAGTTGCGCGCAGATCTGGCACACGCGCGAAGAGGGCCTGGTAGTTCTCTAGAACACGTGCTCGTCCGGTGAAGCCGCGTGCCGGATGCGTCGGCATATCGCATTGGTAGTTCTCGGTGAAGCAATCTGCGACGCGGGCAGCGTCATGACTGTTGATGGCGTCTCGCAGACGTTCGACTTGCCGCAGCATCGTGGCCCTTTCGGTTCTCAAGGTAGCGCCAACCCGGTGCGGCGACTCATCAGGTCAATGGGAACGTAACCGATGGCGAGACGGCGTGCAGCCTCGGGGGCACCCGTTGCAGACCACCCGAGACCACATCACGGAATCGTCAGCTAGGTGATTCGTTCCAAATCGCCTGCTAGAGACACACCTGGTACTCAATCTGTTCATTGACACCTCCCCCACTTCGGCAGAACGAGGGTGTCCAGGATGGAACTATGGCCCACAACAGTCTTGGGTTTTCGATGGCCCTTATTTCTGGACCTGTCCTACGGGAGGCCAACATTCTGGAGAACACCCGAATGCTGTTGATGCTATGAGGAATTGACAACTAGCCGCCGGTCATTCGGTCGCCTGGTGTCACGGTCGGCTCGGCGGCGGCGATCCCACCTCATCAATCGAATCGCGAGTGGTAATCCGGTTGCCGTTGACAGCCGTGACGGTCACGTCCGCGGTGTAGCGCTTGCCGTTATCAGCAATCGAGCATCGCTCGAATGCGCCCACGTGGCCAGCCAGATCGCCAGGACAATTGACCTGTTCGGGCGGGTGGCCGATTTGGTCTTGGAAGTCGCCGGAAACCGTGGCTATCACGTCGGCAAGGGGAAGCAAAGTCCCGATGGTTTCGGGACTGACGGTCTCGTTCCGGGCCGGAACCGGAGCGGTCGGCGATGGGCTCGAACCGCTGTGCCACGTGGCGATGAAGCCGAGAATAGCGACGACGGCGGCGAGGCCGGCGCCGGCGATAGCCCCAACGATCCACTTCCGATTCGGGTTGACCTTGACCGCGATCGTCGGCTGCTGCATAAACACGGGCGGGCGGGCCTCGAGGTCGGAGATCAAGTCGAGCAGTTGACTGCGCGTCTTGGCCGACATTGCCGATGAACATCGCTCTCGATGTTCATCGCCATCGAGTTCGCCATTTGCATAGGCATTGTCGAGAATCGCGCACACATCGGCGCGATCGGCATCGTTGGCGCGCGTCGGGTCTTCGTAGAACGAACCTGGCTTCATCATGGCGCAACCGCGCCCAGCGACACTGCCACCTTGTTGCTGGCGTTACGCATCATGTCCGATGCGCCAGCCATTATTGTCCTCGATTACGTTTCCGCCAGCTGCAGCGTCGGTCATTCGGGTCGCCTTTCCGTTCCTCGCCTCAGCTTATCGTCCGGCCCTCGCCGCCCGTTTGGTTACGCTGCGCCAGCTTCCACCCCCTCCTACAAGCCGCGTACACGAACGCCCAGATAGGCGCAACCGCCCGGTTATCCAGCTGCATAGCTTCACCACGGAGCATCTCGTCCGACGCGATTCCGCCCGCCGACTTCAGCGGCCTACAGGTACACGGCAGCTACGGCGACGCCTGGCTTATCGAATCGCACTATGTACCAGCCGGTTACGTCATCGTGGCCGCGACGGGTGGGCTCGACTCAGATATGAACCCGGTCAACTCCCTCATCCAGGGAGTGTCAAGCATCAGCCGAGGTCATACAAATCACTCTCGACTCCGCCGCAGACAAAGATCAAGGCTGCTTACCCAAACGCCGTGAAAAATCGAGGTCAGGCTATCTGGACAACCGCTTGTTCAAAATACTGATTATAGGCAAGGTAGACAGGTTTTTTCCCGGTCCAGTCCAGGAACTCCTGGAATGCCTTGAATTCATGTTCCTCGGCTCCCGGGTAATTATAAAATTCGTCAAATACGATCACAGTGCCTGACACGATGTTATCGGCCAACTGGTCGAAGATATCTTTCGCGGATGCATAAATATCGCAATCGATATGCAAGAAAGCGATGGGAGTAGATTTCAGAACTTGTTTATTGAATTGTGGAAGGGTCTCATGGAACATGCCTTTTACCAGGGTTACATTGTGAAGAACCGGTGGCATCCACCCCTCGACGTTAACCCGAAAAGTACCTTTAGGGACGGTAATATCGGTGCGAGTCCATTGTTCAGGAAGCCCGTCAAAGGAATCGAATCCCCAGATATGTTGCTCTGGATTGAGTGCGGCAATAAAATTGATGGTTTTTCCGGTACACGCGCCCATCTCCAAAAATGCGCCCCGCAGAGTAACGTGGTCAGAGCCGAATTTGAGCACTGCCGCGTCTGTGTTTAGAGCCTTTGCATTGTCAAAGTAATTCGTCACCATCGCCCGCGCCGCCGACGAATCTCGGTAATCCTTGTCGAACGGGTAAAAGTTAAGAACCTGGCGCCCTTTGTGCCATTCTTCGCCAGCGGTGGGCATCTTTACCAATTGATCCCAATTGAATCCGGTGCTATACGTGTCATCTGACGTCATCGACGGTCTCTCTTCGTGTCAATCTAAAATGGCCATAAGTTCGGCATATTGTTCGTAGCTTTGACTCACAACGTGGCCGCAACCGTTCCAGGACATCGGCGATGGCGTCCTTGCGTAGCATCCCGCCCAGCACCGACTGCCCCGCGGCCAGATCCCGCGGCAGGTGCCAAGGCGGATCGAAATTCCATGCGCCCAACCTCGTTGCTGGATGACGCAGCTTGATTCATCGCCAGGGTAGTGGCTTGGCGGATGATTCACGCCGAAATTGTCAAATTTCCGGCACCTTACCAATCCGACACACTCGAAGGTTTGCCAGTGCTGGTTTGTATCAATGGCTGTACCACCGTATGGCTGCCGAAATGCTGCCCACGGATCCGTTTTCGATGATCGAATCGGCTGCCAGCAAATCTCGAAACTAGATCTCACCTGCGGTTTTTCGTTGTGGGGCGGGCGGGGCTCGAACCCGCGACCGACGGATTATGAGTCCCCATTCGACGTGGTCGCGACCAGGCCATACGGTCAGCTTATTCCGCTCAAATCGCCTGTCCAGAATCAATTTTGAGCGTTGGCGGTACCGTGGCGGTACGCCCCCGGTACGGCTGAGAATTGCCCCCGGACGCTGCGTTGACGCCGCAACGAGATCGGGCGAGGCGTGTTAGCTACGCCGAGGGCGATTACGCCGGCCCTGTCGGACCGAGTGGGAGATTATTCAGACGTGGCGGGTGGGGCGCGATCTTGGCGGAAACGTAGAGGCAGGAGGCCGCGGATGCTGGCCCCACAACTAGCGGAACCCCGTAGAAGGAGTCCCCTCGGGTGGTTCATCCAAGGCGACCGACCCGGGCGGATGCGATGATGTCGGGTGCGATGATGTCGCATCCCTGCCCCTATCAGGAGGCGAGCCCATGAGCACCATAGACACCAAGATGGTCGACGGCATCCCGCGACGCCGGATCGTCATCGCCTCGATGGTGGGCACCACGATCGAGTTCTACGACTTCTACATCTATGCCACGGCCGCGATTTCCATCTTCCCGCACCTGTTCTTCCCCAAGGGCAACCCCACCACCGCGCTGCTGGCCTCGCTGGCGACATTCGGCCTGGCGTTCGTGGCGCGCCCGGTGGGATCAATCCTGTTCGGGCACTTCGGCGATCGTGTCGGTCGAAAGGCCACGCTCATCGGCTCGCTGTTGACCATGGGGATCGCCACTTTCGTCATCGGACTGCTGCCGACCTACCAGCAGGTGGGCGTCGCGGCGCCGGTGCTGCTGGCGATCATGCGGTTCAGCCAGGGCCTCGCGTTGGGCGGCGAGTGGAGCGGAGCGGCGCTGCTCGTCACCGAGACCGCCGAACCCGACAAACGGGCGCGGGCCGCGATGTGGCCGCAACTGGGCGCCCCATTCGGTTTCCTGCTGGCCAACGGGCTGTTCCTGATACTGATCAGCTGGCTGGGCCACAGCACCGCCGAAGCCGACCTGGCGGGCCCGTTCCTGAGCTGGGGATGGCGGATCCCGTTCCTCTTGAGTGCGGTCATGGTGGCGATCGGGCTCTACGTACGGCTGCGACTGACAGAGACGCCGGTGTTCGCCAGGGCACTCGAGCGCGGCGAGCGAGTCCGTACCCCGCTGACCGCGGTGTTTCGCACCAGTCGGCGCGAACTGATCATCGGCACGTTCGTCCTGCTTGCGACGTACACCCTCTTCTACATCGTCACCACGTGGGCACTAAGCTACGGCACCTCCAAGCGACCACCGGGCGGGACCGGGCTGGGCTTCGGCTATGTGGACTTCCTGCACCTTCAGTTGATCGCAGTGTTGTTCCTTGCGGCAATGGTGCCCATAGCGGGCGCGCTCGCCGACCGATTCGGCCGACGCCGAACGTTGTTAGTCATTACCGCGGTAATCATTCTTTACGGTGCGTCATTCGATCTCATGCTGGCGCCCGACAGCGCGACGAAGGGCTCCACGCTGCTCTTCCTGGTCATCGGAATGACGCTGACGGGATTGTCATTCGGCCCGATGAGCGCAGTGCTGCCCGAACTGTTCCCAACCAACGTGCGCTACACCGGCTCTGGGATCTCCTACAACGTGGCAAGCATCCTGGGCGCCGCCGTGGCGCCGTTCATCGCGACCTGGCTGGCCACCAAGCACGGAGTGGCGTGGGTCGGGGGGTACCTGATTGCGGCGGCGATCCTGACCTTCCTCGCGTTGTTGGTGATGCGCGAAACCAAGGACATTTCGCTCGACAACCCGGTCGCCGACCGCGTCGGCGGCGCCGTTCATCCTGGCTGATTATCGGGTTTTCCGGTAGCGCCCATTTCGCCGTCGCCGCGCTAACGGCCTGCGGCCCAGCACGGCACCGACTCCTGATGATCGCTTCCCTGGGTCTACCACGGCGACGGCTTGGGTGCGTACTGCTCCGCAGGTGCCGTTGAGCTGGCAATTCCGGTGGGGCCGTTCAGGTGGGGCGGGCGGGGCTCGAACCCGCGACCAACGGATTATGAGAGCGTCCCACCTGGGGAGACGGGATTTGACGGCATTTTATGAAGTGTGCTGTCAAACGGTGGTATCCCGAACGGGCACAACGGAATACGCAGCCGAAACGTGCCGAGGATTGAAGAGGGTGGTCGAGACTACTGCGGACTGTGTGCGAACTGGCGAACCGACTGCCTAGCGCACCTTGGCGTGCCGGATCAACCTTCCGCGTATGAAGCTGACGCGAAGTCAGAAGCGAGACGTTTGCGCTGGTCAACCGGACGAATTGGACCAATCTTGAGGGTTCGAAGCACACAACCCAAACGGCGTGGCGGATGCGGAGCGGATCGCCGCGCTGCTCGACGGCCAACACCCTCACGCGCTGAAATGAGCGGAGGGCGCCATGCTCACCTGGGGCCAGGAGGCAGGGGCGGCCAGTCAGCTTCCCTCTCCCCCACCACCCACTCGCCGTTCTCATCCCGGGTGATGACGCGCCACCCGCTGGTCCCAAACGCGGCCCGTTCCAGTCGCGCGGCGGCCATTGCCGTTTCAGCGCGCTTCTGCCGTCCGGGCCGTACTGGGTAAGTGTGCCTTCCACCTTCAGGTAGTACGCGAACTCCTGTGACTTGCAGCGGTATTCACGGATATCCCGGTAATTCGAACCCTCGATTTGTTCCCAGAACCATTTGAAAAACGCCCGCACCCGCGTCGAGTAGGGTCGCTATCAACGGAAGGATTTCGATGTTGTCGCCGTCGTGCGATTTGATGTACTGGCGCCCCTTCGACCGCCAGCCGTCCCATCTGAGCAGGTCATTGCGATCGACGGACACCGTGTTGTTCCAGACCATTGGGCCGCCGGCTCCACGGAGGGCCTGGAAGCTCGTTGCCGTCGACATCATCGGGATTGCATAGTGGAGCGAGTAGTTGCGCAGATCGACCAGGAACACGACGGGCGGGTCACTGAACAGTTTATCGACCTTCGGAGTCCAAACGTCGACCTCCCACTTGGTCCGCTTGTCATCGGGGTTGTCGGGAGCGAATCGCTCAGGCCATATCTTGCGGTGAATGCCGCGCTGGACATCACGCAGCGTCGACAGCGCAGTCAGGTAGTTGTGCAGCAAGCGGGCAGCTGTTTCCGCGAACTCGTCGGGTAGTTCACTGACGAATTTCGGTGTGCCGACAAACCGCGTGAGGTGTTGTTCGAGTTCGCCGCTGTTGCCGCTGAAAACCTTGGAGGCCCGATTCAGCGAGTCGAACCAGTCACGGTAGATCCTGCCGGGTAGAGCGTCGAGGTGGGCGTTCCGGCGGTCAAACTCTTGACCGAACGACGTCGTGTAACTGGTTGTCGCTGTCCCGTTGTCGGCATCGGTCACTCGGCCAAACCTAGCGCGCCCGCTCGGCGCGGTACACCGCCGTCGACGACTTAGCTGAACACCAGCTGGGTCCGGTCGGCCAGGGACAGACCCCGGGGGCCCTCAAGCAATGATGCCGGAGTGCGACCGCGCGAACTTCCGCTTTTCAGGCGGACTTAAGGTCGCACCAAAGTTGTTTGCGCTGGTCAGGCTAGACGCGCAGTCTGCAATCAGACCTGTTAGATCAGCCCGTCTGATGCGTTGGCCCCATCTTGGCCCTATGAAATGACCCTTATAGGGCGGCATGTGTGTGGTCCCCCAAAACGGGGTCCTTGGGTGTACCACTTCCCTACGGCAGTCGTTTAGGGCAGCACGTTGGGCGATTTGCAGGTACGACGAGATCGAAAACGGGTAGGCGACTACGCAGGCGCGCTCCGCCAAACAGCGAGAAATTAAGGTTACGAGCACAGCCTAACGAGAAAACGCGCCACAGCGAGTTCTCTGGACCACCGACGTGACGGGGTGTCACACTCAGGGTCGGACCGGGAGGTCGCCATGACAACGATTGCCTCGGGTATCACGCACGGCGCAAACGGCACACCGCCACCTGAGGTGCCGTTGAGCGATATCGACCTGGGCTCACTCGAGTTCTGGAGTTGGGACGACGACCGCCGCGACGGGGCGTTCGTCACGCTGCGCCGCGAAGCGCCGATAGCGTTCTTCGACCCTCCCCGCATACCCGGATTCGAATCGGGCCCCGGGCATTGGGCACTGACGTCGTTCGACCATGTGCACCATGCGAGCCGGCACCCGGAAGTGTTCAGTTCGATCCCGACCAGCGTGTCGTTGCTCGAGATCGACCCGGCGATCGCGGAGTTCAGCGGATCGATGATCAACCTCGACGACCCGCGCCACCTGCGGCTGCGATCGATCGTCAACCGCGCGTTCACCCCCAAGATGGTGGCCCGCATCGAGGAAAGCGTACGTACCCGGGCGCAGCAACTGGTGAGCGACATGCTGGCCAACCATCCCGACGGGGAGGCGGACTTCGTCGAGTCCCTCTCGGGTCCGCTTCCGCTGCAGATCATCTGCGACATGATGGGCATCCCCGAAGCGGACGAGCACAAGGTCTTCCACTGGACGTCGGTCATCTTGGGAGCCGGTGACGAGGAGGTGGCCAGCGGCCACGACGAGGCGATTCAGGCGGTACTCGACCTCGCCGCGTACGGCGCCCAGTTGGCCGAGTCCCGCCGGGCCGAACCCGCCGACGACCTGACCTCGAACCTGGTGCGGGCAGAGGTCGACGGTGAGCGGCTGTCGTCTGCGGAGATCGCCTCGTTCTTCATCCTGTTGTCCGGTGCAGGCAACGAGACCACCCGCAACGCCATCAGTCACGGCATGGTGGCGTTGAGCCGTTACCCCGATGCGCGGGACAAATGGTGGGCCGATTTCGACGGCGTCGCCGCTACCGCGGTCGAGGAGATCGTGCGCTGGGCCACTCCGGTGATCTACATGCGACGCAATCTCAACGAGGACGTCGAACTCGGCGGTGTGACGATGAAGGCCGGCGACAAGGTTTCGATGTGGTACAACTCGGCCAACCGCGACGAAACCAAATTCGACAACCCGTGGCTGTTCGACGTCACCCGAAATCCCAACCCGCACTTTGGATACGGCGCAGGTGGAGCCCACTTCTGTCTGGGCGCCAACCTGGCGCGGCGGGAGATCCGGGTGCTGTTCGAGGAGTTGCACAACCGCATCCCCGATATCGTCGCCGTCGAGGAACCGGCCATCCTGCGCTCGGCGTTCATCCACGGCATCAAGCGACTGCCTGTCGGTTGGACGCCCGCGGTTCAATGAGTGGGGGCGGGCGCTCGCACGTCTGGTTCTAGATTGAGCTGCGATGGCCTTTCACATTCATCGTGCGAGTTGAAATGCCGTGCCTACAGCGCAGCACGTGTCACGTGAACGTGCCCGGCGCGCGGCCCGACCCTAGTACTGCAGCCGTAGATCGTGATCATTGGGTTTCTCGTCGTCGGTAGTGGGATTGGCGGGCTCGGTATTGGTGTTGTCGTCGCCAGCGTGACCAGGCCAGCAGGCTGGTGATGGTGCGGTTTGTCGCCAGTAGTAGGGCGTCGAAGAGTCGGCGGAATTCGTTGACGGTCAACGTGATCAGTCCGGTCGGTGTGGGTGTGGTGTCGCGTTCGGTGGCGGTGGCCACGGCCAGGAAGGCGTGCGCGAGCATGGCCAGGGTGGTCCAGCGGTGCCAGGAGCGCCAGCGTCGGACCTGGTGCTGATCAAGCCCAACGAGGCCTTTGGCTGCTTGGAAGGATTCCTCGATGCGCCAGCGTTGCCCGGCCACGGTTACCAGGGTGCGCAACGGGACGGGCCTGGGGCTGTAGCAGCGCAGGTAGGCGTGCTCGCCGCTGGCGTCGTTGCGCCGGATCAGCAAATGGTGGACGCCGGAGTCGGTGTCGTCTTCGGCCAGCAGGCGAAACCAGGCCCAAGAGTACAGCCGTGGTCCGTGTGCCCCCGCGCCTGCGGAGTGTTTCTGCCAGGCGTGGGCGGGGATCAGCGCGGGGAGGGCATCGACGCGGATCGGGCCGGCGTGGGTGGGTATGCGCCGGTTGGCCGCAATGGCCATCACATACCCCAGGCCGTGGCCGCGGATCACCGCCCGCAGGTGCGGGTCGGCGCCATAGACTTCATCCCCGGCGACCCATGCGGCGGGGACCTTCGCGGCAACCGCGCGGTCGATCAGTGTGGCAGCCAGTGTGGGTTTGGTCGCAAAAGCCTGCTGGGCGTGGGGGATTCCCGCTGCTGCGCAGCGGTCATGATCATCAGCCCAGGACCGTGGTAGGTACAGTGCTCGGTCGATCAGGGCGTGCCCGCGTGGGGCTGCGTAGGTCAGATACACCGCCACCTGGGAGTTCTCAACCCGGCCCGCGGTACCGCTGTATTGGCGCTGCACCCCGACCGAATGGGTGCCTTTCTTGATGTCGCCGGTCTCGTCGACGACCAGGATCGCACCGGGATCACCGAACGCGTCGATCACGTAATCACGCAGATCATCGCGCACGGCGTCGGCATCCCAGCTGGCCCGTCCCAGTAGGTGCTGCAGCCCATCGGGGGTGGCAGCACTGCGGTGTTCGGCGATGGTCCAGCAATTCTTGCGGTCCAAGCCAGAGACCATCCCGGCCATCAGCTCAGCGGCATGCCGCAGCGGCTCGTATCGAGCGAAACGCGGGGCGATTTGATCGATCACCGCCGAGAACTCAGACAACCACCGATCCAGGTCTACGCTATGAACCGCGGCGACCGCGGCCAATTCAGGTGTATTCACAAACTCCGAACAATGCCGCGGTCACCGCCCTGACCAGCGCAGACACGCCCAAACCACACCAACCACGATCTACGGCTGCAGTACTAGATGACCGCCGTTGTCGGATAGACCCAGCCCGGCGCACACGTCAGCGTGCCTGGCGTAGCCGTCGGCGAACAGCTTCTTGGTCACCGCCTTGACCGCCAACCAACAGCGTCCAGCAGCGGACAACACCGTTCCTACTTGTGGAGCTAAGGGGACTCGAACCCCGTAGAGATGCTGCAGAAATAGCTCGTGAGCTGCGGTGGATGTTCGGTAGCGGTGTTACGCGACATGCCGGTGTCCTGCGGATATGCGTTGCTGTGTTACGCGACGTAACGGTGCTGGCGCCCGTCGAACCATGGTCGCTGGGTTATGAGCTAGCCATTCCCGGTTTCCTGGAGTCTCCCGCGTCTCAAACGTACAGGTCGGGGGCCGTGACTGGTCCAATCAGTGCCGCTGGCTACCATGCGATCTCGTCAGTTGCGCCACGTTTCGTTCACAAATCCGTTCACAACACGCTCCCCCGGGCGTCCCCGTCTACGCCCCTTCTTCGCGCCTCGTTGATGCCAACGTCGGCACGGACTCATAATCGGTGTGCATGGGCGTTTGCTGCGTCGGCTAGCGTTGGTGCGTTCGGCGTGTACCGCTTCTAGCTGTGTCGATGGAGCTCGTCGCGTCGGCCGGAGCTGGACGGGTCTGTAAGTGCTGCGGTATCGGCTTGTCAACGCACTCGACACGCAGCAGAGGCATGTGTCTCCTGATAATCGCCGATCGACAGCGGCGGTGTTCACAAGCCGCTGGTACTCAGTCGGGCAGGGGTAGCGAGCGGCTCGGCTTGTCGACCGTGATGGTGGGCATGGTCACGGTGATGGACGCAATCCGGAGGACGGCCGGGGTCTGCACGGGCTCGGGCTCGATCACGGGTGGGCTTCCCCCTCGGGAAGGTCGGACCGTTGCGAGGACGCTCCGCGCGACACCGGTCGGGGTACGCGGCGTGTTCAGGATCTGTTCAAGCGTCCGGAAGATCGTATCGAAATTATCTGTCTGCTGTGCGGTGCTGACCGCTGCGACGACTGGCCGCATCGATCGCAGCAGGAAGACCATCTCCTCAAGCAGCTCTTCGGTGAGCCGAAGGATGTTGAACGTGGTCCTCGCGACTTCGATCGGCACGGTGGCGGTGCCAACGGCGACTCGAACCGGTCTCGCCGCGACCCCGACCGCCTTCTGGCACGTGTCCTCGATCATTTTGCCGGCCGAAGCCGCTCGCTGAGGCAGGAAGCTGGAGGTGAATGTCACGATTGACCCTCTCCGGGCAGGCATCTTGGTTGATGCCGAGGGTACCTTCGAGTGCCGGCCAGCGGCCACCTCGAGCGGGTGCTTGTGGCGCGGCAGACAGTTTCAGAAACCGCGGATCTCGCTGACGCGAAGATTTCCGCAGCGTCAGTGATCAACCGGCGCGGGTAAGCGTGACGTGATATCCCATGGCCTCGAGTTGAGTGATGGCCCGCTTTTCTGCTCGTTCGGGGTGGAGTCGGTTGAAGTAGTCGGCGCCGGGATCGTCGTAGAGGCAGCCGTTGGTTCCCATGTGCCAGATGGCGATCAGCATTGAGTGCTGAATCGCGACGTTGGCCTTCTGTCGGCCAGGGTGACGACCAACTGCCGCCTAAGTCGGTCCGCATCGTTGAGAACCGGGTCGTCCTCGGCAAGCAACGCGTCGAATCAGGCACCCCTAAGAGCAAGGCGTCCCGCCGAACCCTTCCTTTGCCCGACGATGCGGTCCAGGCGCTCAAGGCTGCTCGCCAGCGGCAGCGGGAAGAGCGGTTGAAGTCAGGCGAAGGTTATGGGGGCGGCGAGTACGTGTGCTCGGACGAGATGGGCAGCCCGCTACATCCCGACGCGATCACCTCGCGCTGGCAGAAGCTTCTACGCGACATGGACATCGCCTACGTTAGGCTGCACGACGCGCGGCACTCTTGCGCAACCTTATGCACTTTCGAGGTACGCCGATTGCGGTCATCGCGGCGTGGCTAGGGCATGCGAGTGCTGCCTTCACGATGGCCACATATGCGCACTCGCAGGACGAAGCGCTGAAGGTCGCTGCGAGCAGTTTCGGTCGAGTTGTGACAGTCAGTGACACTGAGACTTCCCCGGGGAGCGGCCGCTAGTGCGCGCACCCCTCCTACCAGCGCTTATGAGTGGGGCGGGCGGGGCTCGAACCCGCGACCAACGGATTATGAGTCCTTAGTCAGCGCCCGCGCGACCAGGGAAAACGGTTACCTAAATCCGCTCAAACTGCTTGCGAGACAATAAATATGGACGTTGGCGGTACGGTTGCGGTACGCCTCGGCACGCCTACAAATCGCCCCCAGACGCCGGGGTGACGCCGGGGTGAGATGGTGGGCGGGGTTGTTAGCTAGGCGGTGCGGCTGCCACCAGCGTCGAATCCAAGCCTGAGAAGGTATGTGACGGCACTGACCTCAGCTGTTGGTGTATCGCGGTGGGCAACGGGCAAGGCACGTCAACTGCGCCTAACACTGGACTACCGTCAACCCTTGGGGACGAGGTGCAACGGCAGGGTTTCGAAGCGGCGAATCACGTTGTTGCGGGCCAATTCTGGCGTGCCGTCGAGGTGAATGCGTTCAACATGTCGAAGCAATGAGCGCAGCATCGCTTCTATCTCCATCCGTGCCAGACCTTGACCCGCGCACGCGTGAACTCCATGCCCGAAGCCGAGCTGGCGGGAAGCGTCGCGCGTGATGTCGAAGCGGTCAGGGTCGCTCCAGACACGGTCATCGCGGTTCGCCGACGCGAACATGACCAGCACCCGTGAGCCTGCCGGAATTCGCGTCCCCGCGATCTCGGTATCACGCTGGGCGCGGCGTCCGAACGCCCTGACCGCGGATTCCATCCGGACGACTTCGTTTACCGCATTGGGTATCCGGGCAGGGTCGTGCCGCAGTAGCTGCCATTGATCCGGGTTGGTAGCGAACAGCCACAGTGCCGCGGCGATCGCACTTGCCGTCGTGTCGATGGAGGGCGCCAGATAATCGATGAAGACCGAAGGAAGTTGCGACTGCTTCATCGCGCCTCCTTCGATCGCCTGCACCACCTCGTGCGCCATACTGCCCGGAATCACGTTGCGCCGACGGGCAAGCCGATGCACGAACGCCAGCATCGACAAGACGTTGCCAGACGACCGCGCGGCCAAACTGTTGAAAGGCCCAAGCAAATCGAAGGTGGCGCCGGCCCACTCGACCAGGTGCTCGCGGTCGCCTTCGGGCCACCCGACAAGGTCGGGAACTACCGACAGCGGAAGCCTCAACGCGATATCGGCGACGCCGTCGACCCTGCCATTCGCCACAGCCGCACGCACCGTCTCCTCGGCCAAGTCGTCTATCTGGGTTTGCAGCGGACGCAATGCTCGCGGTATGAGCCGATGGGCCGAGAGCTTTCGGACGCGGTCGTGCTCGGCGCCGTCCAGCATCAGAAAGCTGCGCCTGCCGACGGCACGTGAGATGCTGTTCAGCGCCACGCCGCCGGCGGAACGGAACGTATCGGCGTCGCGGAGCACCCCCTTCACCTCAGCGAATCGCGGAACCGCGTACAGCTTCTGTTTCGGAAGCCAGACGACGGGACCCAGGGCCCGCATCGCGGCGTAGTGGGGGTAGGGATCGCGAATAGCGGCTGGGGAGTACAGATCGGCGCGGTACACCGGCACGCCGCCCGGCGTCTTCGCGCCGCCCATCGCCCGCCGCCATATCCGGGCGAGACGCAGACGGCCGTCCGAGACAGCGCCCGAACGCGATGCGGAAGAGGTCGTCATGTGACCATCGTCGCCTGGCGGCAGTCCAAGCGCGAGGGTATGGGCGCACCATGTTCACTCATCAGTGGTGCACCGCGCACACACCGACGGATAGGCTGTGCCGGTGACCGCGCCGCACCCGAGCGCGCAGGCTCGTGAGCTACTGCGCACGATCGCCCAGTCCCTCGTGCAGAACCAAGACGCGTGGTTGGACGACCTGACGGCCGAATCGCTGAAAGCAGCCGGGATGGAAGCCGCCGCGGCGGACCCGGTTCTGCGAGCATCGTCCGAGCGCGCGTTTCGGGCCAGCTTTCTCCATTGGGCCACACAGAACCTGCGACATCCGGGCGCCAGCGTTGGGCCCGGACTCGGCGATGAGGTCGTGTATATCGCGCGCGATCTCATCAGGCGCGGTCTCGAGGAGACGGCCACAACCGCCTACCGGGTGGGACAGTCGCATGCCCTTCGATACTTCGTCAGTAAGGCATTCGAGTTCACTGACGACCCAATTCTGCTCAGGGAGCTCCTCGACACGGTCACCTGGTCGATCAGCGAGTTCGTCGAGAGCACAGTCACCCGCGTCACCGAGATGATGAGCAGTGAGCGAGCAGAGATATTGCGAGGCAGCCAACCCGAACTGCGTGAGACGGTCGCCCTACTGCTGGACGGAGCGCCGATAACACAACAGCGGGCCGAATCCAGGCTCGCCTACCGGCTCAGTCAGGCACACACCGCGGTCGTCGTGTGGAGCGCGGAACCCGTCGACGTCCGCAGCATCGACGATGTCGTCGAAACGCTCGCGAGACCGTGGAAGAGTCGCCCGCTCATCATCAGGCCCGGCGCGTCCACCAAGTGGGTGTGGCTTCCCGGGCCCGAAGACATCAATCGGGAGCAACTGCGCAGTGCCGTCGATCCGACCGGATCCGTACGCGTGGCGGCAGGCGGGCGGGCGGAGGGTGTGGACGGATTTCGGCGAAGCCATGCCGATGCGACCGCCGCACAGCGCATGGTGGCGCGGTTGGAGTCGGCCCAGCGCGTCGTGTTTTTCGACGAGGTCCAACTCGTTGCCCTGATGACCAGCGACGCGGAGGGCGCGGATCGGTTCGTCAGGCAGATCCTCGGTGACCTCGCGTACGCCCCTCGGGACGTTCGTGACACGGTCCTCGGATATGTGGAGGAACACGGCAGCGTAAATCGGGTCGCGGCAAGGCAATACACACATCGCAACACGGTCGTGCGTCGGGTCGCACGAGCAGGAACACTGTTGCCGCGACCGCTCTCAGAGAACCCGGTTCAGGTCGCCGCGGCGCTGCAGGTGCTGCGCTGGACGGGACACGGGCGTTCCGACCGCCGTACCGCAGACAATGGGTGACCGACGGGCAGGCGCGCGTATGCACTGTTATGGGGCTTGCCCTTTTGTGGTTATGAGGCTTGCCCTTTTGTGCCGGGCTCTTTGAGTGCGACTTGTCCGGCGTGGGCGCCGCACATACCGTGTGCGCCGGGGCCGGGCGGTGTGGCGGCAGAACAGATGTACATGCTGGGGACACCAATGTGATACGCCGCCACCGTGATCCCGGGATTCGGCCGGAGTTGTCAGGGAAGCCAATGTCGACCGCCAGGCGGCGAAGAGAGCGTCCGACCACTGGACCTTCCCGCGAGCTGCGCGAGTCATTGTCGGCCTTGGACTACATGAAGCCCTAGAGAGGACTGGTTTGCGAGTTCTCCTGCAGCACACGGACCACCTGGACTACCACCGCCACGTCGATATCCAGCCAGACATCGTCGTGCGTGACACATCCGGCTCGGTCGCAGCCGTGCAGACATCAAGTACAAACGACCATCGACAGACAAAGTGTCGCCCGGCGATGTTTACCAAGCGGTCGCCTACGCAACCCGGTATGGGCTCGATCGAGTCGCCCTCATCTTCGCGGAGCCTCCACCGGTGCCCGAGCCCGGGGGTCGGCAACATCACCGTTCGCCTCTTATCGGTAGACCTGTCCGCCACCCCGCTGAGCGCCAATATGAGATGGCAGCAATTGCGCAAGAATTGCTCCTCCCAGAATCGCTTAGTGCGCCGGAGGCGTGCGCGCAAGTTAGCTGGGGCGCCCGCCCACCGGCCGCACTTCGCCCAGACGCCGGGACGAGCGCCTTAACTGCGCCTCCCGCGCATCCCCAAATCCCTCTGACCAGCCAATATGCGGTGGGGCGGGCGGGGCTCGAACCCGCGACCAACGGATTATGAGACCCTTTTTGGTGCGCGGACGACCAGGCGAAACAGTTCGCGCTGACCCATCGAATCTCCTGCGCGACACCATATTTGGCCGTTGCCCGGTACGGTCGCGGTACGCCCCCGGGACGGCTGAGAATCGCCCGCGGACGCCGCGTTGACGCCGCGACGAGATGGGCGCGGGGCTGTTAGCCGGGCGGCGGGAGGTGCCGCCGTAGCTCCAGGGCCAACTCGACGGCGAGCCGCCGCTCGCCAGGCGGGTAGCCGAGCAGCTCCGTCGCGCGCGCAATCCGCTTGAGGACCGTGTTGCGGTGGGTGTACAGCCGGGCTGCAGCGCGCGGTGCGTTGTCGGCCTCCTCAAGGTAGACACGCAGCGTTTCTCGCAGTCGGGCCGTGGCGGGGCTGTCCTCGGCAAGCGGGCCGAGAGTCGCCGCGATGAACTCGCTCGCCGCGCGCGGATCGTGTGCCGCGAGTGCCGTGACCTCAAGTTCCCGATAGGAGCCGAAACGACCGCTTGCAGGGTTGCCCCGCAGCAGCCGATGCACGGTCAGCGCGGCCTCGTGGGTGGCGCGAAATCCTTCGATACCCCGGCGGGTCGGACCGATGGCGGCGCGTACATCGTCGGGTGATCGTCCCACCGCCGAGCGAAGATCCTCGATAGCCGGCTCGCCGGCGGTGCCGAGCCACGCCCACAGCGTCGTCGTTCCCGCCGGAAGGGTCAGCGGCCGTTGGGATCCCGCCGCCTGGGCGAGGAGCACCGCAGCCGACTCGAGCGCGCCGTGGGGCGCGACGGCCGACTCCGCCCACACCACGACGGCGGTATGCCGGCGGTCCAGCTCGTAGCCGAGGCGGCGGCTCGCGGCGCTGGGGTCGATCGGGGCGCCGTCGAGGATCAATCGGATGGTCTCGGTGCGACGCGCGAGCGCGCCGCCGATGACCTCTTCGCGTTCGCGCTGGGCTTCCGCCAGCACGCGACCGAGTGTCTGGTCGATATAGCGGAAGGCGAGTGACAGCGACAGCTCGGTAACACCGATCAGCTCGGGCCCCGGCTCGACGATCTCATATGCGCGGGCCAGCCAGCGTTCAAGTCCAACCTGCTGGCCGCGCCGATAACCCTCGTAGATTCCGTCCAGGTCGATGCCGCGGCGCACGACGGTCCGGGCGGCGTCAAGTGCCTCGGGTGGGACCGCATCCGATAGCGGGGATTGCGCCTGGCGCGCCACCGACAGGAATCGCTGCCAGTTGCCGCGGTTGGTCGCGGTGAGCTCGGCCGCAATCGCGGCGTCGGCGCCGAACTCTGGGACGACCTCGATCACTGCGGCGTCCATCGCCGCGACGATCTCGTCGATCTCGAGGGCGAGTCGATCCGCGATTGCGGCGATAAGTTCATACGTCCGCGCGGTCGGCGCAACCGCTGCCATGCGTTTAGTGTGCCACCGCACACCATTGCACACCTGCGCGGTGAGCTGGACGCGACGACGGCGTCGATGGCGAAAGCCTCATTGACCGATGTGTGCAGTTGTTCGGCGGCTACGGGTACATGATGGAGTATCCGATCGCCCGGACGTTCATCGACTCGCGTGCGGCTGCAACGGTTTCGGAGGGTGGCGTGGTATTCCCACGAGGCTGCGGTAGTTCGTTTGTCGTCTTTGGTGTTGCGTTCCAGGATGCCGCCCGCATCAATGATGTCCTTCAACAGCTTTCGCGTTGGGGTGAGGCCGTCCGGCGAGGGCGACGTCGGCGGACGGCCTGGTTTCGGTGGATCCGAAAAGAGTGGTGTCGGCAGCCCCAGCGCTTTAGAACCCGTCGGACCGACCGCACGTTCGTCACCCGTTGAAGCGCGCCCGCGTCTGCTCTGCCAGTGCCCGGGCGGGTAGTCACCATTGGCGAGGTAATGCACGCCAGCTGGAAGTAGCGTCGCGCTCCAGGTTCCGCCGTGCTTGGACACCTCGACCAGGCGACGGCTCTGCAGTGCAATAGCGACAGCCTTATAGCTGAAGCCATCCCATCGGCCGTCTGGGCAGCCCGCATGAATGCTACGCAGAACGTCAAGTTGTCGGGCCAGCTCGATCGCTCTCGACAAGTCGGAGATCGCCTCGGCCAGCTGCCCGTGCACTTGGTGGATCTGCGCGCGCTGGAAGTATCCGGGCGCGAAATTCCTGGTCGAGGTGGATCGCCTTGGTGAAGGCCTCCAGCGCCCGGTCCGGCTCACCTCGGTTCAGATGCCGCATCCCTATTGAGAGCCATTTTTCTCGACGGCTTTGAGGTGGCCTCCGATGCCAGCAAAAGGGAGGATGTGGAGTAGTCACGTACTCAACGCCGCGGCGCGCCACCCCCAGTCAATAAGCTCCTGCGCCCACGTACGCGGCGCTGCGACGAAAGGTGGCAACGATGACCGGACCCCAACCCTCCGCTGTCACACCGCGGGACGTCGCGGTAGAGAGCTGCGACGTCTGCATCGTGGGAGCCGGCCTCGCCGGACTCAACGCCCTGTTCGTCGCCAGCCGATACCTGTCCCGCGAACAGAAGGTCATCCTGGTCGACCGCCGGGAACGCGTCGGCGGCATGTGGGTCGACACGTACTCGTATGTGCGACTGCACCAGCCACATCCGATGTTCACTGCCGGAAACATCAAGTGGACCCGCGGCCAGGATCGCTCCTACTTGGCGACGAAGGGCGAGGTGCTCGACCACTTTGAACACTGCCTCAACGTCATCAAGCAGCGGGTACAGGTCGATGAGCTCTTTGGCTGGGCCATGGAGTCCGATGAACAGACCGACGGAATCGTGCGGATCATGTGCCGATCCGCGGATGGTCAAGTTCTGGTCATCGAGGCGAAGCGACTGATCAAGGCCTATGGGTTCCGAGTAATGCCCCTTGCCCCGCTCGAGGTCTCAAGCCAGCGTGTGCAGTCAGTGTCTCCTGACTTCTGCGACGTCCGAACGGACGGAATGCGAGACAGCGACACTCCGGTGTGGATCATCGGTGGCGGTAAAACCGCGATGGATACCGCGCACACGCTGATCACGGAATACCCCGGCCGTGAGGTGAACCTGGTAGCAGGTTCGGGAACATTCTTCTCAAGCCGCGACCGATTCTTCCCTGCCGGGGCCCGACGCTGGTGGCGCGGCAAGCTCTTCAGCAGTGCCGCCATGGAAACGGCCCGTCGTTTCGACGGGACCAACGAGACAGACGTCGGGAACTGGCTTCGCGCGACATACGGCACGTGGTTAACCCCCGACACTGGCAACTTCTTCCTGGGAATCCTGTCCGAATCGGAGAACAAGACGATCGCCGCCGGCCTGAACGATGTGATCATGGACCACCTCCTGGATGTTGTCGACCGCGACGGCTCGACCGACCTGGTGTTCCGCAGCGGAGCCACCGAGGCGATCCAACCGGGCAGCTGGATAGTGAACTGCACCGGATACGTCATACAACACGATTACCCGTACGAACCCTACGTTTCCGCCAGTGGGGCGGTGGTCTCGATCCAGCTGCGGTCTGCCACACTCCATCTGCCGTCATTCATGGCTTACTTCCTTACGCACCTGCTGTTCTTGGGCAAGCTAAGGGACCTCCCGCTGTATGAACTCGATGGGCAGGATCTGCGGCGCAAGTCAGGTGCGGCATTCCCGTATACGCTCTTGGGGCTCGCCCAGCACAACCTCAGCCTCATCTCCGACAGTGTCCCGACCAGGGTGCTGCTCGACTGCGGACTCGACTTCGATCGCTGGTACCCGTTGCCACGCCGCCTGGTGGGCACGGCACGGTTCATGCTCACCCACCGCCGCGAACGGGAGCACCTGCGCCGCACCCTGGACACCGTGCGCGAACGGTTCGATATTCGTTGCGGCCCGCTGGTGCATGCGTCGCCCATCAATAGCCCCTGAGCGGCGCACGACGGCTGACCCGACGCATCTCGTCCCCGTTGCCTCTCGGGGGGCCGTTAACGTCCGCGGACAAGAACTCCGCCGCATTCGACCGGTTCGATCCGGAATCGGAGACACCGGTGGACATGCCGACCCCGCGGGAAAGCTACGGCACCACCTACATCGGCGGCCGGATCGTGGCGGTCGGTGGCGAGGATCCGACCCAGGTGCTGGGCGCGGCCGAGATGTACGACATCGCCCAAAAGAAGTGGATCAAACTGGCGCCGTTGCCAACCCGACGTCACGCCGAGGTGGTCGCCGCGGTAAGCAACACCGTGTACGTCATCGGCGGCGCGAACCGGCCCACCCCGGTCTCACTGCGCGAGTTAGCTTAGCTACGCGCCGCCCCATTCGTCGTCACCCCCGCTGTCACCCCGCCGCGCGCCGCGCCGACGCCGCGATGAACGCGCCCGAGAGGCTGGCCACCTCGCTCTAACCGGCTCTGACCAGGCCTAACTCGGTGGGGCGGGCGGGACTCGAACCCGCGACCAACGGATTAGCAATCCTTAGATCCTGACAGTCCCTGTTATTGCCTGTTCCTTATTGTGCGACAACCGGATTGACTATCTCGAACCCCCCATAGCAACCGGGCAATTCCGGTCGGTTCCGGGTCATTGGCGGTGAATAAACGGTGACCGCCGGCCCGCCCGAAGGAGTACGGCCAGGAGCTCGTTTTCACCGCCGAGGTCGACGTACGACCTGAAATCAGGCCGCCCGACCTGAGTGCGCTGAAGATCACAGTCGACCCGATCCAAGTCAGCGACGAGGACGTCGACGCCGAACTGCAGTCCTTGCGTGCCCAGTTCGGCACCCTGACCGGAGTCGACCGCCCGGTGGCCCTCGGTGACGTCGTCTCGAATCGACACCACTGAATTCTTCGGCAAACGTGGCCACGCCGGCGAAGAAGAAGATGCCGCTGACATCGCCGACGCCGACGTCGACGACGACGCCGATGAGCTGGGTGAAGATGTCGCGCAAGAGGCTTCTTAGGAAGCTGCGAAACATCGACAACGAATTGTCGATCGGGAATCCTCAAGTCGCTAGTGGGGGGCGAGTTCGTGCTCTATGAGTTCGCGGTAGATGGGCATGCGTAATAGTTCAGTGTGGATGCCGGTTGCTTGGATCCGGCCGTGCTGAAGAACCAGGATTTGGTCGGCGTTGGTGACGGTGGAGAGTCGGTGGGCAACCACGAGGAGACTGCGATGGCCGCGCGCCTGCAGCAGGTTGGTCATGACGTCGTATTCGTTTGCGCGGTCGAGATGGGCGGTTGGTTCGTCCATGAGGATGAGCTGCGATCGCGACAGAAATGCGCGAGCCAGGGCTAGTCGCTGGCGTTGGCCACCGGAAAGGCTGCGCCCGCGTTCGAGTACGGTGGTGTCGAGTCGTTCAGGAAGACGGGCGATTTCGTCGGCGATGTTCGCCTGTTCGAGGACGAGCCATAAGTCGGCGTCACCAGCGTCCGGATCGGCGATGAGCAGGTTGTCGCGGATGGTGCCATGGAGCACAGGTGCGTCCTGCTCCAGAAGCCCGAGTCGGCCCCGGAGATCTCTGAGAGGGATGCTGCGGAAGTCGTGGCCTTCCCAGCGCACCGTCCCGGCGCCTGGGTTGTGGAAGCGGCACAGCAGCGCCAGAATGGTTGACTTTCCGGCGCCAGATGGCCCGATCAGCGCGGTGATCTGATCTCGGCCGAGCGTGAAGCAAACGTCGTCCAGGACGGGGTTCTCGCCGTAGGAAAAGGAAACGTGGTCGAACTCGACCAGCGGCGCGGTGTTCTGGTCTGCCTGCGGAGCGCACGGCGTGGTGACCCCGTCCGCAACGGCGAGTGACGGCGGGTCGCCTTCCGGTAGATCCCGCAGAGTGGCGATGAGGTGTTGATACGTGCCGGCCGCGGTGTGCAGTTTGGTGAGTGCGATAAAGCCACCGGTGACGGGATAAACCGCGTATACGGCGAAGGCGAACAGGCTGACGAACTGGCCAACGGTTAGGCCACCGTTTGCGACGCGGCTCCCATCGATGATCATGATCGCCAGAAATGAGCCGGTGGTGCCCAAACGCATAATGGATTCGAAGATGGCGATGGAAAACGCGATGCGGACGCCAGACTTACAGGCGGCGTGCGCGCTAGAGCTGATGGACGTCACTTCGCGGTCTTCGGCGCCATACAGCTTTACGGTGCGCGCAGCGCCCAGAGCGCGGTCCAACGCGGCCGTGTAATCACCCAGCGCGACTTGGCGATTCAATGCGGCGCGTTGGATCCGCGACAGAAACGGACCGCCGGCAACGAACGCCACCGCCATGACGGCTACCACGACACCCACGGTGACCGGATCAATTGTGAGCATGAAGACACTCACACCGACGAAGGTCAGCATCCCAAACACGATGTCGACGACGGCGCGTGGCATGTCACGCACCAGACTGGCATCGCTTGTTCCGCGGGCCAGCAGGTCTCCGGTGCGACCCCGGTCCAACAGTCCGATGGGCAGGCGCACCACATGATTGGTGAAGACAGCTCGCAACCGCAACACGATTTGCTCGCCAATCCGTTCCAGCTGAAAATGCCCTAACCACTCCAGCAGCAGCTGTCCGACAAGCATGATCAGCAGCAAGATGGCCAACGTGAGAATCGATGAGCCCGCCGCTGCAAGGTCGACGAGGCGGCCAGCCAGTAGCGGCTGCAACAGGGTAAGCACGGTCGCAAGGCCGAGCAGAAACACGCTCACCATCATCGAAACCCAATGGGCGCGAAGCAGAGTGAGCATAGCGCGATGTTCGGCGGCTACGGGGCTCTTGGCTGGCGCCATCAACACTTTTCCTTTCCGGCGCGGACGCTGGTCAGCACTAACCGAGCATGTCCCGAGTTCGTGGAACTTCGGTAACGGTCCACGACGAACTCTAGGTGATCATCGGCGTTCAAGTAATTCCACCGGGAAGGCGAGCGTGTCGTCGTTGGTGTGGTCCTCGCATGGCAAAGGCTGCTCCTCCGATGAAGTTTTCGGTGCTTGATCGTTCTCGTCGGGTGCCCGTGCCACTTCAAGTTGACATTGCGACTGCGGCGGAGCATTCCCGATCGATCAGCCAGTCGAGGTACTCGTCGAATCCGATGCCGCCTCACCCACTACCGAATCCGATCCCTACTGCACTGCCGCAAACCTCACCCAACTAATCAATGCACTCTAAACCGGAAGAGCCGCCAAATCACCAGAGATCCTGACAGGCCCCGGGAATTTCTTCACCACAACGCCCGCATCAGCCTGCGCTCACCCATCGCGCCGACGCCCAAGCCAACCACGTCGAAGGTCGCTCCATGCTCGCCGGTTATTGCCGCTTTGCTTCCGTGCATCCTTTCGCGGTCAGAATGGATCGCCGATTACAAAGTTCGGTCGTTTGCCGAACCAATCGCTCCGTACCCAGCGCCTGTCTGGCCAGAGCGATTGACCGCTCGTGTAACGCAGGGTTATCAACAGTGAAGTCCATAAGCCAGTCGTACATCTCCGCTGCGTGTAGCGCGTAGCCAAAATGCAGACACGAAAGGTCTCGGACGACGGCTGAAAACTCGTCGTCGCCGGCGCAACTTCGCAGTTTGTGGGAGAATCGGCATTTGACAACTTCCGGCAGCGGCGGCCGTTCAATCGGCGCCGGCCGCTGGGGAACTTCGGCTGGTAAGCGAACGAGCCGATCGAATGGAATTTCCGGAGAAAAGTCCAGACACAGCGTCACCCGGCTGACCTGGGAGGTGGCGCACGCCGAATGAACCTGGCTAGCGTCGATCCACCACAACTGCCCAGGAGCCATCCGATATACGAAGTTATTTTCCGAGTGCAGGCATGACGCATCAGCCATCAAAGGCAGATGAATTCGAGTTGACGCTCCGCCCGTGTCTAAGAAATCCCGATGGGGTAACAACCATCCGCGGGTGAGCAAAAACAGCCGCATCCAGCGCAGATGGCGGGCATCAAAGGCTTCGGCAACGAAATCCGCCAGCGCGGGCAGCCCGCGTAGCAGCTCCGTCGGCGCCCCAGCACCGTCATAGCTGCGAAATGCGGAGTCTGCCGAATCGCCCGTCTCGTTCCACAACACACAGTTGCGCCACGTCCCGAACGTGAAGTCGCGATAACGGTCGTTGTAGGGTAACGCCAACAGCTCCCGATCCGCGAGGTGGCGAAGCGTTTGGCGGCCGATATACGCGAGGGGCCGTGCCGATAGGTGCCGTGGGTGCGTCACGTGAACACCTCGCCCAGCGCGGTATCGCCGGTGGCCGGGTACGCCATCGCGGCGCGGACCTCGGCGGTTGGCTTCGTCAGCGCGTTGCCGCGGAGGTCAATAACCCCTGGTGCTGACATGATCGCTAAGCTCCGCGGATCCCGAATACTTCTTAGGTAGAGGGGGTCAAAGCGAGGTCGAACTGTGAAAAGAAGTTGATCCACAACGACCACATTTTCTCGGCAGCTCGTACGATCGCAGCTTCCTCATCCGGGCTAAAGCGCGGCTCGATTGCCTCATCGGCTGCGTCGACATGTCCGGGTTCCTGTTGGACATGGATATCGACCCAGGGTAAGTGCTCACGCTGGCTGATGTGGTAAACCGCCTTACCGATTCCCGAAACCATCGCCAGATCAGCCGTTTCGGTGCCGTACAAATACCCGAGCCCCGATAACACGTCGGCGGTAGATTCGTCGTACCCGTCAATCAAAGCCGCGGTCGCCGGCAGAGGAGGTGCACCAATGATTTCCTCTTTAGTGAACCCCGCGTCGGTCATCGTGTCGATGTAGACGAGGGGATGTGCCCGCTTGGGGTCCCCTTCGCCGAGTTCCTCAAACAGGATGCGCGAGATGGCGGTCTGGGTGCCGAAATCCGGTATCACGGCGATGAGCCTTGATAGATAACATGGAAAGTTGGCCAGCGGGTGCCACCACTGACCCACTACCGTAGCTACCTCGTCCCTAGAGAGTCCATAGAGCGTGCGATGGGAAAAAAACCAGTGGTCGATTAGCTTCATTCGCACCTCGTTTGCGCGAAGCGAGGAGGTGAGCGTGGTCATCGTTAGCGCTCCTTCGTTGGATGGCGGATTACTTCGTTGTGATGCGAGACGTCGGACACACCAGCCCGCCGAGGCTATGTCGCATGCGGTGTCCCATGGGGGTCGCGTTTGGTGGGTCATGTAGTCGACGTTGTCAGTTGTCACCACCACCGGTCCTTGGCTTGCCCGGCGGCGTTGCCAGTGTCGTTGTGAGTAGTTGATCGACGACAGCTTCCACTCTGAAATCCTCAGCAACCGACCACCTACTTACACCCGCGCTGGCCGCACGTAGGCGACTGCTGTGATGGCACACCAGCTGTGGCACCGCGAGTCTCGCGCACCTTGCTGATGAGCTTCTTATTAAGAATCGCCAATTTAAATTTCCTTAAGTTTCTAATAAAAATTTGAGTCGTTTGCCATATACACTGAGCGATTCGGTGGTCAACATCTCATGATGAGTGCAGTCGACCGAGTACGCTGTAATGTCGCCAGCGACATAAGGGCGCCAACTTTGTAGCAAGGATGAATCCCGCTCGCTCTCACTTCGTGCGGCGGAGAATATGACCATATCGCCATCAAATAGATCAGGCACGTGTTCCAGGAGATACAACTGGTCAGCATTAACACTTTGAACCATGAATTCCAACAGCTGTTTGGGCGGACGAGCAAACTCCACTGCTTCTCGCTGGTGAATTAAATCCTCTGCCAGCCGGTCGGTAAGCGGCCCCGACTGTATCAGAAGTTCTCTACGATTGGTTCGCAAGATGTGTTCCAGGACTTGACTCTCGTCTAAAGCTTGATTTCTTGCGATGACCCTGTTAGCGCTGAATGCAGCCTGATCGAAAATGTAAGCGTCTAGCAGTACAAGGCGTTGGACTACACATCCGCGTCGGCGAAGCTCAATGGCGAGCTCATGGGCTACGACGCCTCCAAAAGACCAGCCGAGAAGCTTGTAGGGCCCGGTGGGATAAACCGCTTGGAGTCGATCCGCATAGTTTTTCGCGATGTCACGAATTGATCCGGGTTCAGCTTCGTCATTTTGCGGGATTTGGTTAATTCCGATAATCGGGCAATCCAAATAATTGCCCAGAGCCCGATATGACCAGCTGAGCCCGAGACCGTCATGAATACAGCACAGCGGAACGCCGGTACCCTCCTTGAGGACCTCAACAGGGACCACTTCCACCGCGCTGTCATGTCTGCCCAACTGCTGGCTCAAGCTTCTCACGGACGGCGCGTAGAACAAGGTGCGCACCGCAACGTGGGCATCCAGGCTGGTGTTGATCGCGGCGATCACCCGCATCGCCAGCAGCGAATTCCCGCCCAGGTCGAAAAACGAGTCCTCCACCCCGACCCGCTCGAGACCCAGCACCCGCGCGTAGATGCCGGCCAGTATCTCCTCGACCGCGTTGGCCGGGGCGCGATACCCACCAGCGGAGTACTCGGGTGCCGGCAGGGCCCGGGTGTCGAGTTTGCCGTTGACCGTCAGCGGCAACACATCAAGGACGACCACTGCGGTCGGCACCATGTAGGCAGGGAGCCGCTCGCCCAGCTGGGCGCGTATCTGGGCCGGGTCTGCGGTGCCGGTCACATAACCCACCAGGCGCTTATCACCGGGGCGGTCCTCGCGGGCGATCACCACCGCCTGCCCCACCCCCTCCACCCCAGCCAGCGCCGCCCGAACCTCACCGAGCTCGATGCGATACCCGCGGATCTTGACCTGCTCATCGGCGCGCCCCACATGCCGCAGCTGCCCATCAGGGCCCCAACACACCAAATCCCCGGTGCGATACATACGTATCCCCGGCGCTCCCGCGCCGCTGAACGGGCACGCCACAAACCGCGACCCGGTCAACCCGGCCCGCCGCCAATACCCACACCCCACCCCGGCACCGGCCACATACAACTCCCCCACCACCCCCACCGGCACCGGACGCAACCACCCATCCAGCACAAACAACGCCGCCCCCGACACCGGCGAACCAATCGGCGGCGCACCCGACCCCGGTGCCAACGGCGCACTCATCGACGTGTACCACTGTCTCGGTTGGGCCGTAGGCGTTGATCATCACCCGCCCGGGCGCCCACCGATCCACCACCTCGACCGGGCAGGCCTCACCGCCGGTCACCAACGCCATCGATCCCAAGCCCTCAGGCGATAGCACCCCCACCGCAGACGGGGTTTGGCTTAACACGCTGACGTGTTCAGCAACCAACAACGCATGGAAGTCTTCCGGTGAACGGGCCACCGACTCGGGCACCACCACCAGGCGCCCCCCACCGAGCAGCGCACCGAAGATCTCCCACACCGAGACGTCGAAGGCTATAGGAGTGACACTGCGCCCACACCTGTCCCGCCAGCTCCAGGCCGGCGTCGAGTGATTGGATCAGCTGGGTGACGTTGTGGTGGGTGACGGCCACCCCCTTGGGGACACCGGTAGTGCCCGAGGTGTAGATCAGGTAGGCGATATCCGTGGGGTCCGGCCCCGGTGGTGCGGTGCTGGGTTGGGTGTCCACAGCGGGGTCGTTGACATCGAGGACCAGCACATCACACCCGTCCAGCCGCGCCGGCCAGCCCTGCGGTGGTGATCGCGGCCATCGGCGCGGCGTCCTCGATCATGAACCCGATCCGGGCCGCCGGCAGCACCGGGTCGATCGGCAAATAAGCCGCCCCGGCCTTGAGCACCGCCAGTATCGCCACGATCGCCTCGACCGACCGGGAAAACAACAGCGCCACACACGCCCCCGGGCCCACCCCCTGGCCGGCCAACAGATGCGCCAACCGATTAGCCGCCTCCTCAAGTTCCCGATACGTCATCGAGCGGCCCCCGCACACCAGCGCCACCGCCTCCGGGGCACGGGCCACCTGCGCGGCGAACAACACCGGAATCGACACCGGCGTGATCCCCGGCTGGGTCAACACCGCCCGATTACCCCACCCATCCAGCCCGGCGTGCTCACCAGCATCCAGCACATCCACCGACGACAGCCGCCGTGTCGGGTCGGCGGTGACCGCCACCAACACCCGCCCCAACCGCTCAATCAGCGCCTCGATACTGGCCGCATCGAACACATCGGTGCGAAACTCCACCTCCCCGCCGATCCCGGCGGGCTCCCCGGCCTCGCTCCAGCGTTCGGCCAACGAAAACACCAGGTCCATGCGGGCGGTATGAGTGTCCACCGGCAGCGGGGTGACCTGCAGATCACCCAACGCCGACCCGGCGGCGGGGTCGCGCCCGGGGAAGTTCTGCCAGGCCAACATCACCTGCACCAGCGGGTGATGGGTCAGGCTTCGGGTCGGGTTAAGCCGCTCCACCAGCACCTCAAAGGGCACATCCTGATGCTCATAGGCGGCCAGGCTGCGCGCCCGCACCTGGGCCAGCAACTCGGCAACGGTGGGATCACCGGCCACATCGACCCGTAACACCAAGGTATTAACGAAAAAACCCACCAGCTCATCGAGTGCAGGGTCGCGGCGCCCGGCGATCGGGAACCCGACGGCCACCTCGGGGCTGGCGCTGAGCTTGGCCAGCAGCACCGCCAGGGCGGCCTGGATCACCATGAAACTGGTCGCGTTGTGCTCACCGGCCACCCGAGCAACCTGCTGCTGCAGCGCAGCCGGCCAGTCCACCGCCACACTGGCGCCGCGGTAATCAGCCACCAGCGGATAGGGCCGATCGGTGGGCAGCACCAAGCGCTCGGGCATCCCGGCCAGGGCATCCTGCCAAAACCCCAGCTGCGCGGCGATGGGACTGTGCGGATCGTCAAGATCACCAAACTGGGCGCGCTGCCACAGCGTGTAATCGACATACTGCACCGCCAACGGCGCCCAGCCCGGCGCCCGCCCCACACACCGGGCGCCATACGCCACACCCACATCGGCGGCCAACGCACTCAGCGACCAGCCATCAGCAGCGATATGGTGGACCACGGCCACCAGCACATGCTCGTTCTCGCCGATGCGGAAAAGCTGTGCCCGCAAAGGGATCTCGGTCGCCAAATCGAAGTTATAGCGAACCGCTTCTTCGATGCTGGCACGCAGCTGGCTCGCCGGCCAGCCGGTGGCATCAACGATCTGCCAGCCGAAGTCGGCCCGCTCGGCGGGCACCACCAGCTGCTGGGGTATCCCCCCGGGTGCCGGGAACAGTGTGCGCAGGCTCTCCTGGCGGCCGACCACATCGGCCAGTGCGGCACCCAACGCGTCGACATCCAACCGTCCACACAACCGCAACGCCAGCGGAACGTTGTACACCGGTGAAGGCCCCTGCAACTGGTCAAGGAACCACAACCGGCTCTGCGCAAACGACAACGGCACCACCGCGGGCCGCTCACCGGCCACCAACGGCTCCAGCCCACCCCCACCCTCCACCGATACGCGGCGCCAACCGGCGAATCGTGGGCGCCTCGAACACGGCGCGCACCGCAAGGCCGGACATCCAGGCCGGTGTTGATCGCGGCGATCACCCGCATCGCCGACAAGTGAATCCCCACCCAAATCGAAAAACGAGTCGTCGACCCCGACTCGCTCCAGCCCCAGCACCCGGGCGTAGATGCCGGCCAGGATCTCCTCAACCGCGTTGGCCGGGGCGCGATACCCAGCAGCGGTGTATTCGGGTGCCGGCAGGGCCCGGGTATCCAGTTTGCCGTTGACCGTCAACGGCAGCGCCGCCACCACCACCACCGCCGCCGGAACCATATACGGCGGTAGCCGCTCGCCCAGCGCGGCGCGTATCTGGGCCGGGTCTGCGGTGCCGGTCACATAACCCACCAGGCGCTTATCACCGGGGCGGTCCTCGCGGGCGATCACCACCGCCTGCCTCCACCCCCTCCACCCCAGCCAGCGCCGCCCGAACCTCACCGAGCTCGATGCGATACCCGCGGATCTTGACCTGCCCATCAGCACGCCCCACATACCGCAGCTGCCCATCAGCACCCCAACACACCAAATCCCCGCTGCGATACATCCGTATCCCCGGCGCCCCCGGCCCCCCGAACGGGCACGCCACAAACCGCGACCCCGTCAACGCGGCCCGCCGCCAATACCCACACCCCACCCCGGCACCGGCCACATACAACTCCCCCACCACCCCCACCGGCACCGGACGCAACCACCCATCCAGCACAAAAAAGCCAAGCCGCGCCAACGGCACCCCGATGGGGCTGGCAACGGTGTCGGTGTCGGCTGCGACGATCTCCCGCACCGAGGCATGCACCGTCGTCTCGGTGGTGCCATACATGTTGATCAGGCGCGGTAATCCCGGATGGTGGCCCAACCAAGTCTCAAGACCCTGGGGTTCCAGCGCTTCCCCGCCAAACACCACAGTCTGAAGCGTCAGCTGATGCCCCAACTCGGGTGCTAGCGCGTCGGCGGTTTGCAGCGCATAAAACGCCGACGGGGTTTGGCTTAACACGCTGACCTGTTCCGTGATCAGTAAGGCGTGGAAGTCGTCCGGTGAGCGGGCCACCGACTCGGGCACCACCACCAGCCGCCCCCCACCCAGCAGCGCACCGAAGATCTCCCACACCGAGAAGTCGAAGCTATAGGAGTGACACTGCGACCACACACCTGCCGGCTCCAGGTGCGCGTCGAGCGATTGGATCAGTTGGGTGACGTTGTGGTGGGTGATGGCCACCCCCTTGGGGACACCGGTAGTGCCCGAGGTGTAGATCAGGTAGGCGATATCCGTGGGGTCCGGCCCCGGTGGTGCGGTGCTGGGTTGGGTGTCCACAGCGGGGTCGTTGACATCGAGGACCAGCACATCAAACCCGTCCAGCCGGCCGGCCAGCCCCGCGGTGGTGATCGCGGCCATCGGCGCGGCGTCCTCGATCATGAACTCGATCCGGGCCGCCGGCAGCCCCGGGTCGATCGGCAGATAGGCCGCCCCGGCCTTGAGCACCGCCAGGATCGCCACGATCGCCTCGGCCGACCGGGAAAACAACAGCGCCACACACGCCCCCGGGCCCACCCCCTGGCCGGCCAACAGGTGCGCCAACCGATTAGCCGCCTCCTCAAGTTCCCGATACGTCATCGAGCGGCCCCCGCACACCAGCGCCACCGCCTCCGGGCGTGCGGGCCACCTGCGCGGCGAACAACACCGGAATCGACACCGGCGTGATCCCCGGCTGGGTCAACACCGCCCGATTACCCCACCCATCCAGCCCGGCGTGCTCACCAGCATCCAGCACATCGATCGACGACAGCCGCCGTGTCGGGTCGGCGGTGACCGCCACCAACACCCGCCCCAACCGCTCGATCAGCGCCTCGATGCTGGCCGCGTCGAATACGTCGGTGTCGAATTCGACGCGAAGGCCCAGCTCGCTGCCCGGCGCGGCCGCCACCGTCAACGGGTAGTGGGTGGATTCGCGGCTGGTGATCTCGGTGATGGCCAACCCATCGACACCCACCGGCACGGCGGTGTCGATCGGGTAGTTCTCGTAGGCGAAAAGGGTGTCGAATAGTCTTTCGTGGCCGGTGATCCGGTGAATCTCGCTAAGCGCCAGGTGCTGGTGCTCGAGCGTGTCGTTGTGGGCGCGTTGCAGCTGCTCGAGCAGGTCGGCGGTGGTGGTCGCCGCCGTGATGGTCGCCCGCACCGGCACCGTGTTAATCAACAACCCCACCATCGATTCCGCGCCGGCCACCTCGGCTGGCCGCCCCGAGACCACGACGCCGAAGGCGACATCATGGCGGCCGGTCAGCGAGGTCAGCAGCTGCGCAAAGGCGCCCTGCAACACAGTGCTCACGGTGGTGTGGTGCAAGCGCGCCAGCTCGCTAAGGGCCCGCGTGGTCTGCTCAGGCACCCGAAACGATGCAACGCCTCGCCGCCCCAGCCCTAACCGGGCCGGCGGACCCACCAGTGTCGGGGTGTCAAAACCGGCCAACACCTCACGCCAGGCCGCGTGGGCAGCCTCGCGATCCCGACCGGCCAGCCAGGTCACAAAGCTGCGATACGACCCGGCCGCAGCCAGCCGCTGCCCGTAATAGCCGGCGAATATTTCCCGCAGCAGGATCGGCATCGACCAGCCATCGAGCACGATGTGGTGATTAGTGAGCACAAACCGGTGCCGATCTGCTGCGGTGCGGATCAAAGCCGCTCGAAAGGCCGGCTGGTCGGCCAGCTCGCAAACCGCGGCGCGCTCGGCCGCACACACCCACCCGATCCGCTCATCAACATCGAGGTCTTCGGCGTCCAGCTCGACATAGCGCCACGCCACCACCGGATCAGCCGGGATGAGCTGCACCGGCTCGTCGAACTGGTCACAGAATCGGGCCACCAGGTGCGGATGCCGGTTAACCACCGCATGCACCGCATCACGCAGCCGATGCGGGTCAAGCGGGCCGGCCACGGTGATATCCAGCTGCACCGCATACACATCATCGCCGCTACCCTGCGCGGTGCCCGCGTGAAAGAACAGCCCCTGCTGCAAAGGCGTCAGCGGCAACACATCAGCGATCTCATATTGCCGCTGCAGCTCATCGAGCTGCTGCTGGCTAAGACGGGCCGGGGCGATATCCGACGGCGTCAACCCGCCCCCACCACCGCGCACATGCGCGCAGATACCGGCCAGGGCCTCAAACCACAACCGACTCAACCGGCTGACCTGCGCGCGATCAACTGCCGAGGACGCCCACGTCCAGTTGGCGTGCAGCTGCGGGCCGGTGTCGGTGTCCACGGTGCCCGCGTTGAGCTCCACGGTGTGCGCCAGCGGCATCGGCACCGCCGTGGCCGCACCGGTGACCGACACGCCGTCCTGGCAGATCCGCCACCCATCACCGGACACCTCGGCCGCCGTGCCGCCCAAACGTCCCAGATAGTTAAACCCGATCACCGGGTCAGACCCGGCCAGGTCAACATCGCTGTTCAGATAGCGCAACACACCATAGGTCAGGGGGTCCGGCAGGGCCCGCAGCTGCTCTTTGGCGTCCTTGATCAGCGCCCCCAACCCCGCCTCACCGGCCACCACCTGGCCCCAGCCCAGCCCCCCGACCGCCAAGGCCACCGGGTACTTGGTGGTAAACCACCCCACCGTGCGCGTCAGGTCCACATCGGAGGCCAAGTCCTCGGCCCGGCCGTGGCCCTCGACGTCGATGCCGATCGGCGCGGTGCCGGTGCCCAAAAACTGCGACCACGCCAACCCGAACCCGATCAACAAAATGTCCTGGATCCCGGCATGAAACGCCGCGGGCACCTCACCCAACAGCAGCCGGGTGGTCTCCACCTCCAGCGACACCGACAACTGCCCGGCGCTCACATAGGTATCCACCGCCGGTTGCACCGCCGGCAGCGCGGCCGGGACCGCCGCCACCTGCCGCCACACCTCCGCCTGGCCTACGACTTCCGGACAGCGCGCATGCTCAGCCAGCAGCAACGACCACCGCCCAAACGACGTCACCGGCGCCGGCAACACCACCGGCTGCCCACCGCGATGCTGGGCCCAGGCGATATTGAGGTCCTCCAACACAATCCGCCACGACACCCCATCAACGGCCAGATGGTGAATGATCAACACCAACTGATTCGTGGAGGCCACCCACAACGCGCTCAGCATCACCCCGGTGGCCGGATTCAACCGCGACCGCGCCCCCACCAACGCCGCATCCGACAACACCTCCACCGCCTGCAGACACCCGCGCGCATCCACCGACCCCACCTCGGACACCCACAACGACCAACCCCCGGCCCCGTCGTCGTCCACACGCAGCCGCAACATGGCATGCCGATCCACCAACGCCTGCAACATGACCACCACATCGGCCTCGGTCACCCCCACCGGAGCCTGCACCACCACCGTCTGATTGAACTGCTCAACCGGGCCCTCCACACTTGCCAGCCAGCACATGATCGGGGTGGCCACCACCGGCCCGATGCCCTCATCAACCACACCGGCCGCACCGCCGGCCACACCGGCCACCCGGGCCAACCCGGCCACGGTCTGCTCCACGAAAACATCGCGCGGCCGACACACCAGACCCGCGGCACGGGCCCGCGCCACCACCTGCATCGACAAAATGCTGTCCCCACCCAAATCGAAGAACGAGTCGTCGACCCCGACCCGGTCCAGCCCCAGCACCTGGGCATAAATACCGGCCAAGACCTCCTCAACCGCACTGGCCGGGGCGCGATACCCAGCAGCGGTGTATTCGGGTGCCGGCAGGGCCCGGGTATCCAGTTTGCCGTTGACCGTCAACGGCAGCGCCGCCACCACCACCACCGCCGCCGGCACCATATAGGCCGGCAACCGCTGCGCCAGCTGTGCGCGTATCTGGGCCGGGTCGGCGGTGCCGGTCACATAACCCACCAGGCGCTTATCACCGGGGCGGTCCTCGCGGGCGATCACCACCGCCTGCCCCACCCCCTCCACTCCAGCCAGCGCCGCCCGAACCTCACCGAGCTCGATGCGATACCCGCGGATCTTGACCTGCTCATCAGCACGCCCCACATAGCGCAGCTGCCCATCAGCACCCCAACACACCAAATCCCCGCTGCGATACATCCGTATCCCCGGCGCCCCCGGCCCCCCGAACGGGCACGCCACAAACCGCGACCCCGTCAACCCGGCCCGCCGCCAATACCCACACCCCACCCCGGCACCGGCCACATACAACTCCCCCACCACCCCCACCGGCACCGGACGCAACCACCCATCCAGCACAAAAAACGCCAAGATGCGCCAACGGCACCCCGATCGGGGCTGGCAACGCTGTCGGTGTCAGCGGCGACGATCTCCCGCACCGAGGCATGCACCGTCGTCTCGGTGATGCCATACATGTTGATCAGCGCGCGGTAATCCCGGATGGTGCCCAACCAATCTCAAGACCCTGGGGTTCCAGCGCTTCACCGCCAAACACCACAGTCTGAAGCGTCAACGATGCCCCAACTCGGGCTGCTAGCGCGTCAGCGGTTTGCAGCGCATAAAACGCCGACGGGGTTTGGCTTAACACGCTGACCTGTTCCGTGATCAGTAAGGCGTGGAAGTCGTCCGGTGAACGGGCCACCGACTCGGGCACCACCACCAGCCGCCCCCCACCCAGCAGCGCACCGAAGATCTCCCACACCGAGACGTCGAAGGCCATAGGAGTGCCACTGCGACCACACACCTGCCGGCTCCAGGTGCGCGTCGAGCGATTCGATCAGCTGGGTGACGTTGTGGTGGGTGACGGCCACCCCCTTGGGGACACCGGTAGTGCCCGAGGTGTAGATCAGGTAGGCGATATCCGTGGGGTCCGGCCCCGGTGGTGCGGTGCTCGGTCTGGGTGTCCACAGCGGGGTCGTTGACATCGAGGACCAGCAGGTCACACCCGTCCAGCCGCGACCGCAGGCCTGCCGTGGTGATCGCGGCCATCGGCGCGGCGTCCTCGATCATGAACTCGATCCGGGCCGCCGGCAGCGCCGGGTCGATCGGCAGATAAGCCGCCCCGGCCTTGAGCACCGCCAGGATCGCCACGATCGCCTCGGCCGACCGGGAAAACAACAGCGCCACACACGCCCCCGGGCCCACCCCCTGGCCGGCCAACAGATGCGCCAACCGATTAGCCGCCTCCTCAAGCTCCCGGTACGTCATCGACAGACCCTCGCAGACCACCGCCACCGCGTCGGGCGTGCGGGCCACCTGCGCGGCGAACAACACCGGAATCGACACCGGCGTGATCCCCGGCTGGGTCAACACCGCCCGATTACCCCACCCATCCAGCCCGGCGTGCTCACCGGCATCCAGCACATCCATCGACGACAGCCGCCGTGTCGGGTCGGCGGTGACCGCCACCAACACCCGCCCCAACCGCTCGATCAGCGCCTCGATGCTGGCCGCGTCGAACACGTCGGTGCGAAATTCCACCTTCCCGCCGATCCCGGCGGGCTCCCCGACCTCGGTCCAGCGTTCCCCCAGGGAAAACACCAGATCCATGCGGGCGGTCTGGGTGTCCACCGGCAGCGGCGTGACCTGCAGATCACCCAAGGCCGGCCCTGCGGCGGGGTCATTGTCGTGCCCGGGCACGTTCTGCCAAGCCAACATCACCTGCACCAGCGGGTGATGAGTCAAAGATCGGGTCGGGTTGAGCCGCTCCACCAGCACCTCAAAGGGCACATCTTGATGCTCATAAGCGGCCAGGCTGCGCCGACGCACCTGCGCCAACAGCTCAGCAACGCTGGGATCACCGCCCACATCGACCCGCAACACCAGGGTGTTGACGAAAAACCCCACTACCTCATCGAGTGCGGGGTCACGGCGCCCAGCGATCGGGAACCCCACCGCCACCTCGCTGCTGGCACACAGCTTGGCCAGTAGCACCGCCAGAGCGGCCTGGATCACCATAAAACTGGTCGCGTTATGCTCACCGGCCACCCGAGCAACCCGCTGCTGCAACCCCGCCGGCCACTCCACCACCACACGCGCCCCGCGGTAATCAGCCACCGGCGGACAAGGCCGATCGGTGGGAAGCTGAAGCCGCTCAGGCATCCCGGCCAGGGCATCCTGCCAGTAGGCCAGCTGCGCGGCAATAGGACTGTCGGGATCGGCCAGATCACCAAACTGCGCGCGCTGCCACAGCGTGTAATCGACATACTGCACCGCCAACGCCGCCCAGCCGGGGGCCCGCCCCCCACACCGGCTGGCATAGGCCACCCCCAGATCACCCACCAACGCGGTGATCGACCAACCATCAGCGGCGATATGGTGGGCCACCGCTCCCAACACATGCTCGTCATCGCCAACACGGAAAAGCCGTGCCCGCAACGGAATCTGGGTGGCTAGATCAAACCGGTGCCCCGCCACCGTGGCGATGGCCTCACCGAGCCGGCCCGCCGGCCACCGGCTGGCATCCACCACATCCCAGCCGAAGTCGGCCCGCTCAACCGGCACCACCACCTGCTGGGGGATCCCGTCGGGGGCCGCGAACAGGGTGCGCAGGCTCTCATGGCGGCCCACCACATCGGCCAGCGCCGCCCCCAGCGCGTCGACATCCAGCCGCCCGCCCAGCCGCAACGCCACCGCCAGGTTGTAGACCGGTGAGGGCCCGTGCAACTGGTCAAGAAACCACAACCGGCTCTGCGCAAACGACAACGGAACCACCGCGGGTCGCTCACCAGCCACCAACGGCTCAAGCCGACCCGCATCCCCACCGATACGCGGCGCCAACCGGCGAATCGTGGGCGCGTCGAACACGGCGCGCACCGCAAGGCCGGCATCCAGGCCGGTGTTGATCGCGGCGATCAGGCGCATCGCGGACAGCGAATCCCCACCCAGGTCGAAAAACGAGTCGTCGACCCCGACCCGCTCGACACCCAGCACCCGGGCGTAGATGCCGGCCAGGATCTCCTCGGTGAGAGTGGCCGGGGCGCGGTAACGATCGCCATCCTGGTACTCCGGTGCTGGCAGGGCCCGTTTGTCGAGTTTGCCGTTGACCGTCAGCGGCAGCGCCGCCACCACCACCACTGCGGCCGGAACCATGTAGGCCGGTAGCCGCTCGCCCAGCGCGGCCCGCACCGTGGCCGGCTCTGCCGTCCCGGTGACATAACCGACCAGGCGCTTATCACCGGGGCGGTCCTCGCGGGCGATCACCACCGCCGCCTCCACCCCCTCCAGCCCAGCCAACACCGCGCGCACCTCGCCCAGCTCGATGCGATACCCGCGGATCTTGACCTGCTCATCAGCACGCCCCAGATACCGCAGCTGCCCATCAGCGCCCCAACACACCAAATCCCCGGTGCGATACATGCGTGTCCCCGGCGCTCCCGCCCCGCCGAACGGGCAGGCCACAAACCGCGACCCCGTCAAAGCGGCCCGCCGCCAATACCCACAGCCCACCCCGGCACCGGCCACATACAACTCACCCACCACCCCCACCGGCACCGGACGCAACCAGCCATCCAGCACAAACAACGCCGCCCCCACCACCGGCGCACCGATCGGCGCCACCCCCGCACCCGGTGTCAGCGGCGCACTCATCGACGCATACACCGTGGTCTCGGTCGGGCCGTAAGCGTTGACCATCACCCGCCCGGGCGCCCACCGATCCACCAGCTCGGTCGGGCAGGCCTCACCGGCCACCAGCAACGCCGCCGATCCCAAACCCTCAGCTGACAACACCCCCACCGCAGACGGGGTCTGACTTAACACGCTGACCTGTTCAGCAACCAGCAAGGCGTGGAAGTCGTCCGGTGAGCCCGCCACCGACTCGGGCACCACCACCAGCCGCCCCCCACCCAGCAGCGCACCCCAGATCTCCCACACCGAGACGTCGAACGCATAGGAATGCCACTGCGTCCACACACCTGCGCGCGGCAGGCCGGCGTCCAGTGCCTCCAGCAGCTGGGTGACGTTGTGGTGGGTGATGGCCACCCCCTTGGGGACACCGGTGGTGCCCGAGGTGTAGATGAGGTAAGCGATATTGTCCGGACCCGGCGCCGGCAAGCCCGTACACGGGTAGGTCTGGATTTGCGGGTCTTCGACATCGATGACCAGCAGATCATGCCCGTCCAGTCGCGACCGCAGGCCTGCGGTGGTGATCGCGCCGATCGGCGCGGCATCGGCAACCATGAACCCGATCCGGGTCGCCGGCAGCGCCGGGTCGATCGGTAGGTAGGCCGCCCCGGCTTTGAGCACCGCCAGAATCGCCACGATCGCCTCAGCGGACCGGGAAAACAGCAGCGCCACACACTCACCCGGGCCCACACCGTGGCCGGCCAAAAGGTGCGCCAACCGGTTAGCGGCCTCCTCAACCTCGCGGTATGTCCACGAACACTCCCCGCACACCAGCGCCACCGCATCCGGGGCGCGCGCCACCTGCGCAGCGAACAACACCGGAATCGACACCGGCGTGGTCGCCGGCTGGGTCAACACCGCCCGGTTGCCCCACCCATCCAGCCCGGCGTGCTCACCCCCGTCGAGCAGATCCATCGATGACAACCGCCGCCCCGGATCGGCGGTGGCCGCCACCAACACCCGCCCCAACCGCTCGATCAGCGCCTGGATGTTGTCCGCGTCGAACACGTCGGTGCGAAACTCCACCGTCCCGCAAATCCCGGCGGGCTCACCGGCCTCGGTCCAGCGTTCGGCCAGCGAAAATGTCAGGTCCATGCGGGCGGTCTGGGTGTCCACCGGCACCGGCGTGACCTGCAGATCACCCGAACTCAGCTTCGCGGGCTCATTGTTCTGCCAGGCCAACATCACCTGAATCAGCGGGTGATGGGTCAGTGATCTGGTGGGGTTGAGCCGTTCCACCAGCACCTCAAAGGGCACGTCTTGGTGTTCGTAGGCGGCCAGGCTGCGCGCCCGCACCTGGGCCAGCAGCTGGGCAAAGGTGGGATCCCCGGCCACCTCGACCCGCAACACCAAAGTGTTGACGAAAAACCCCACCAGCTCATCGAGTGCGGAGTCGCGGCGCCCGGCGATCGGGAACCCGATGGCCACATCGAGGCTGGCGCTGAGCTTGGACAGCAGCACCGCCAGGGCGGCCTGCATCACCATGAAGCTGGTCGCATTGTGCTCGCCGGCCACATCGCGCACCCCCTGTTGCAGCTGCGCCGGCCAGTCCACCGCCATACTGGCGCCGCGGTAATCGGCGACCGGCGGGTAGGGCCGATCGGTGGGAAGCACCAGGTGCTCGGGCATCCCAGCCAGGGCCTGCTGCCAAAACCTCAGCTGCGCGGCGATCGGGCTGTCGGGATCCGCCAGCTCACCGAGCTGCTCACGCTGCCACAGCGTGTAATCGACATACTGCACTGCCAAATCGGCCCAGCCCGGTGCCCGCCCCGCACACCGGGCGCCATACGCCACACCCACATCGGCGGCCAACACGCTCAGCGACCAGCCGTCGGCGGCGATATGGTGCACGGTGGCCACCAGCACGTGTTCGTCGTCGGCGACTCTGAAAAGCTGTGCCCGCAGCGGGATCTGGGTCGCCAAATCGAAGCTGTAGCGGGCCGCCTCCTCGACGCCCGCACGCAGCTGGCTCGCCGACCAACGGGTGGCATCGACGACCTCCCACCCCAACTGCGCCCGCTCAGCCGGGATCACCAGCTGTTGGGGTACCCCCTCGGGTGCTGGGAACAGCGTGCGCAGGCTCTCATGGCGGTCCACCACATCGGCCAGCGCCGCACCCAACGCCTCGACATCCAACTGCCCACACAGCCGCAACGCCACCGCGATGTTGTACACCGGTGAGGGCCCCTGCAACTGGTCCAGGAACCACAATCGGGTCTGGGCAAACGACAACGGCACCACCGCAGGCCGGTGTTGCGCCGTTAACGCCGCCCCCGCCCGGTCCCCGGCATGGGCCCTGATCCATTCGGCCAATCCGGCCACGGTGGGCGCGTCGAACAACGCCCGGATCGGGACCTCGACACCCAGTTCAGCCCCGACCCGCGCCACCAGCCGTGTGGCAGACAGTGAATGCCCACCCAGGTCGAAAAACCCGTCATCGAGCCCGACCCGGGTCACCCCGAGAACCTCGCCGAACAGTGCGGCCAACACCCGTTCCCGCCGATCACGCGGCGCCCGATAGGCCACCGCACTGATAAACTCCGGGGCCGGCAACGCCCGCCGATCCAGTTTGCCGTTGACCGTCAACGGCAGCGACTCCACCACCATGACCGCCGCCGGCACCATGAACTCCGGCAACCGGCCGGCCACAAAGCCGCGCAACTCAGCCACGCGTTCGATCGCGGACGGGTCGTTGACGCACCCGGCCAGGGAACCGGCCCGGGTGGGGGGCAGGTAAAGATCCGACAACGCCAACAGCCGGTCGCCATCAGAGGATTCGCTGGCGTGGGTGTAGATGAGGTCCACCAGGCCAGCCGTCGGCGACCAGGTCACCGCGGTGGCATATCCCAATTGCTGCCCCAGCAGACGACACTGGTGCGGCAGCACCGCATCGGGGGCAGATATACCCGCCCGCAACTCGCTGACCGGCACCCGATCCCCGGCCTGGGCCAGCGCCCGGGCCAGCGCCACATCGGGCCATATCCCGCCATGAGGCACCCCGGTGACACGCAACTCCGGTGGCTGCTGCGACCGCAGATAGTCGCCCAGCCGGGCCAGGCTTCCGAACCGCTGCCACGGCTCAGACGGTAGGTGCGCAACAGACCGCACCGGCACCGGCGCCTTCCGCAGCACCACCTCATATCGGTAACCGCTAAGTTCGTTGACCGCACCCATCCGTTTGAGCTGGACCTCCACCGCGGCGATGTCGGGAAGGTGCTGCGGCAACGCCGCAAAAAACTCCGGCGCGAACAGCAGTTCCTGCTCGGCAGCATTTCCCGGCGCACCCGCTCACGCACCACCGCGGCCGTGTCTGCACCACCGGTGGTCTCGGCGCACAACAGCCCGGTGGTAAACGCCCGCAACAGCGACAGGTTGCGCACGTCGCCGATAAACACCGCCCCGCCCGGTGCCAGTGATCGCATCGCCACCGCCAGCACATCAAGCAGATACCCCGCGCTGGGGAAGCACTGGATCACCGAGTTGAGCACCACCACATCGAAATGCCCCTCGGGCAACCCGTCGGCCACATCGGCTGGCTGCACCCGCAACCGCACCCGATCACCCCACGACTGCCCAGCCACCGCCGCCTGCAGTGTCTGGATCGTCGGCGCGGACAGGTCCGTGCCCCAATACTCGACACAGTCCGGGGCCAACTGCGCAAGCAGCAGCCCCGAACCCACCCCCATCTCCAACACCCGCCCGAGACCCAACCCGCGGATCCGATCCACCGCAGCCGCCCGCCATTCCCGCATCTGCTCAAGCGGGATCGGTGCCCCGGTATAACTGCTGTTCCAGCCCCCGAAATCCTCCCCCAACACCGCCGGGGCGCCCGCGGTGAACATCAACCCCGAATACAGGCCGTCATACACCCCCTGCCACTGCTCAACGAGCTGCGCTTCTCGCTCCGGCTCCCGGACCAGCATCATCTGCTGATCCAGCACGACATAGCCCACCAATTGCTTGTCAGTAACCCCCTGGGCGGCATTGGTGGTGGACGTGGCGGTGTGGGCGCTGACCACCGCCTGCGCCACCCGCGGATGGGCCGCCAGCACCGCCTCGATCTCACCGAGCTCGATGCGATACCCGCGGATCTTGACCTGCTCATCAGCGCGCCCCACATAGCGCAGCTGCCCATCAACGCCCCAACACACCAGATCCCCGGTGCGATACATGCGCGCCCCAGACCCCCCAAACGGACACGCCACAAACCGCGACCCGGTCAACCCCGCCCGTCGCCAATACCCACAGCCCAGCCCGGCACCGGCCACATACAACTCACCCACCACACCGGCCGGCGCCGCCCGCAACCACCCATCCAGCACAAAAAAGGCCAAATGCGCCAGCGGCACCCCGATGGGACTAGCAACGGTGTCGGTGTCAGCTGCGACGATCTCCCGCACTGAGGCATGCACCGTGGTCTCGGTGATGCCATACATGTTGACCATCCGCGGTGGTCCCGGATGGTTGTGCAACCACGTCCTAACACGGTGGGGTTCCAGCGCCTCCCCACCAAACACCACCGTCTGCAGCTGCAGCTGCCGTCCCAGCTCGGGCCGTGCCGCATCAGCGGTTTGCAACGCATAAAACGCCGAAGGCGTCTGACTTAACACGCTGACCTGTTCACTGACCAGCAAACGGTGAAAGTCCGGCGGCGAGCGCACCACCGACTCCGACACCACCACCAAGCGCCCGCCGTGTAAAAGCGCACCGAAGATCTCCCACACCGAGAAATCGAACGCATAGGAATGACACTGGCTCCACACCCCCGCCAGCGGCACGTCCGCGCCCACGGCCTCCAACAGTTGGGTGACGTTGTGGTGGGTGACGACCACCCCCTTGGGCACACCGGTGGTCCCCGAGGTGTAGATCAGGTAGGCGATGTCATCGGCGCCCGGCGCCGGCAAACCCGTGCCCGGATAGCTGGGGATGCGGGGGTCTTCGACATCGATAACCACCAGGTCACAGCCGTCCAGCCGGCCGGCCAGCCCAGTAGTGGTGATCGCGGCCACCGGCGCGGCATCAGCAACCATGAACCCGATCCTGGCCGCCGGCAGCCCCGGATCGATCGGCAGATAGGCCGCCCCGGTCTTGAGCACCGCCAGAATCGCCACGATCGCCTCAGCCGACCGGGACAACAGCAGCCCCACACACTGACCCGGGCCCACACCATGACCGGCCAACAGATGCGCCAACCCGGTGGCCGCCTCATCAAGCTCCCGATACGTCAAAGACCGGCCCCCGCAAGTCACCGCTACCGCCTCCGGGGTGCGCGCCACCTGGGCAGCAAACAGCACCGGAATCGACATCCCGGTGCCCACTGGCCGGGTCAACACCGCGCGGTTACCCCACCCATCCAGCCCGGCGTGCTCACAGGCATCCAGCAGATCCATCGACGAGAGCCGCCGTGTCGGGTCGGCGGTGACCGCCACCAACACCCGCTGCAATCGCTCGATCAGCGCCTCGATGCTGGCCGCGTCGAACACGTCGGTGCGAAATTCCACCGTCCCGCCGATCCCGGCGGGCTCACCGGCCTCGGTCCAGCGTTCGGCCAGGGAAAACACCAGATCCATGCGGGCGACCTGGGTGTCCACCGACACCGGCGTGACCTGCAGATCACCCAAGGCCAACCCGGCGACGGGGCCGTTATGCTGCCAGGGGAAGTTCTGCCAGGCCAACACCACCTGGACCAGCGGGTGATGGGTCAGCGATCTGGCGGGGTTGAGCCGATCCACCAGCACCTCAAAAGGCACGTCCTGGTGCTCATAGGCGGCCAGGCTGCGCGCCCGCACCTGGGCCAGCAGCTCGGCAACGGTGGGATCACCGGCCGCCTCGACCCGCAGCACCAAGGTGTTGACGAAAAAACCCACCAGCTCATCCAGCGTGGGGTCGCGGCGCCCGGCGATCGGGACCCCCACCGCCACCTCGCTGGTGGCGCTGACCTGAGACAGCAGCACCGCCAGGGCAGCCTGAATCACCATGAAGCTGGTCGCGTTGTGCTCGCCGGCCACCTCGCGCACCCGCTGTTGCAGCGCGGCTGGCCAGTCCACCGCCACACTGGCGCCGCGGTAATCAGCGACCGGCGGATAGGGCCGATCGGTGGGAAGCTGCAAGCGCTCGGGCATCCCAGCCAGGGCCTGCTCCCAAAACGTCAGCTGCGCGGCGATGGGGCTGTCGCTATCGGTCAGCTCACCAAACTGGGCGCGTTGCCACAGCGTGTAATCGACATACTGCACCGCCAACGGCGCCCAGCCCGGCGCGCGCCCCGCACACCGGCTGGCATAGGCCACCCCCAGATCACGCGCCAGCGGGGTGATCGACCAGCCGTCGGCGGCGATATGGTGCACCGTGACCACCAGCACGTGTTCGTCGTCGGCGACTCTCAAAAGCTGTGCCTGCAACGGGATCTCGGTCGCCAAATCGAAGCTGTAGCGGACCGCCTCGTCGACGCCCGCACGCAGCCGGCTCGCCGACCACCCGGTAGCATCGACGACCTCCCACCCCCACTGCGCCCGCTCAGCCGGGATCACCAGCTGTTGGGGTACCCCCTCGAGCGCCGGGAACACCGTGCGCAGGCTCTCATGGCGGCCCACCACATCGGCCAACGCCGCCCCCAACGCCTCGACATCCAACTGCCCACACAACCGCAACGCCAGCGGGGTGTTGTAAATCGGTGAGGGCCCCTCGAATTGATCGAGGAACCACAACCGGCTCTGCGCAAACGACAACGGAACCACCGCGGGCCGCTCACCCGCCACCAACGGCTCCAGCCGACCCGCATCCCCACCGATACGGGGCGCCAACTGGGCAACCGTGGGTGCGTCGAACAAGGCGCGCACCGCAAGGCCACCATCCAGGCCGGTGTTGATCGCGGCGATCACCCGCATCGCCGACAGCGAATCCCCGCCCAGGTCGAAAAACGAGTCGTCGACCCCAACACGCTCGCGCCCGAGCACCTGGGCGTAGATGCCGGCCAGCATCTCCTCGACCGCGTTGGCCGGGGCCCGATACCCAGCAGCGGTGTACTCGGGTGCCGGCAGGGCGCGCTTGTCGAGTTTGCCGTTGACCGTCAGCGGCAGCGCCGGCACCATCACCACCGCCGCCGGAATCATGTACTCAGGTAGCCGGTCGGCCAGCGCGATCCGCACCCCGGCCGGGTCTACTGTCCCGGTGACATAACCCACCAGACGCTTATCGCCGGGACGGTCCTCGCGGGCGATCACCACCGCCGCCGCCACCCCATCCAGCCCAGCCAGCGCGGCCTGGACTTCACCGAGCTCGATGCGATACCCGCGGATCTTGACCTGCTCATCAGCACGCCCCACATACTGCAGCTGCCCATCAGCACCCCAACACACCAAATCCCCGGTGCGATACATCCGCGCCCCAGCCCCCCCAAACGGGCAAGCCACAAACCGCGACCCGGTCAACCCGGCCCGCCGCACATACCCATAAGCCAGCCCGGCACCGGCCAGATACAACTCCCCCACCACCCCCGCCGGCACCGCCCGCAACCACCCATCCAGCACAAAAAAGCCAACATGGGCCAACGGCACCCCAATGGGGCTGGCGTGGCTGTCGGCGTCGCCGTTGACGATCTCCCGCACCGAGGCATGCACCGTCGTCTCGGTGATGCCATACATGTTGATCAGGCGCGGTAGTCCCGGGTGGTTGTGCAACCAAGCCCCGAGACGCTGGGGTTCCAGCGCTTCACCGCCGAACACCACAATCTGAAGCTTCAGCTGATGCCCCAGCTCGGGTGCTAGCGCGTCGGCGGTTTGCAGCGCATAAAACGCCGACGGGGTCTGGCTTAACACGCTGACCTGTTCAGCGACCAGTAAGGCGTGGAAGGCTTCCGGTGAGCGGGCCACCGACTCGGGCACCACCACCAGCCGCCCACCACGCAAAAGCGCACCCCAGATCTCCCACACCGAGAAGTCGAAGGCCAAAGAATGACACTGCGACCACACCTGTCCCGGCGCCAGCTCCAGGCCGGCATCCAGGGACTCCAGCAGCTGGGTCACGTTGCGGTGGGCGACCGCCACACCCTTGGGGACACCGGTGGTGCCCGAGGTGTAGATGATGTAGGCGATATCATCGGGGGCCGGCGCCGGCAAACCCGTACACGGATAGCTGGGAATGCGGGGGTCTTCGACATCGATGACCAGCAGCTCACACCCGTCCAGCCGGTCGGCCAGCCCGGTAGTGGTGAGAGCGGCCATCGGCGCGCCGTCCTCGATCATGAACCCGATCCGGGCCGCCGGCAGCGCCGGGTCGATCGGCAGATACGCCGCCCCGGTTTTGAGCACCGCCAAAATCGCCACGATCGCCTCAGCCGAACGGGAAAACAGCAGCGCCACACACTCCCCCGGGCCCACACCATGGCCGGCCAAAAGATGCGCCAACCGGTTAGCGGCCTCATCAAGCTCGCGGTAGGTCAACGAGCAGCCACCACACACCAGCGCCAGCGCGGCCGGGGAACGCTGCACCTGGGCGGCGAACACCACCGGAATCGACACCGGCGTGATCCCCGGCCGGGTCAACACCGCCCGATTGCCCCACCCATCCAGCCCGGCCTGCTCACCGGCATCGAGCACATCCACTGACGACAACCGCCGCGCCGGGTCGGCGGTCATCGCCACCAACACCCGCCCCAACCGCTCCGCTAAATCGGAGACGTCAAAATTCGAAAATGGCTGCCCAGCGCCCGCCGTGCTGAGAAAAAGCTGATCACCGGCTCCAAGGAAGAACAGCCCAAAGTGACCCACGGGGCCATGATCGGTATATGTCGCTGTTCCTAGAGCACCAGCGAGGCTCAGGGTAAGTCTGGACGGGATGAAATTAACAGCTACCCGATTTGCCGCCTGCCTTGGGCCGCGAAGGCCACCTTCGCCCTCAAGAACGTGCACCGGAAACCGCTGATGTTGCAGCAGTTCTCGTATTCGTGTGTCAACATGTGCACAAAAACCGGCAACCGTAGATTCCGGCGACGCCTTCAACACCAGCGGTACAACCCCGACAAGCATCCCGGGAAGCGTCTTTGACTCCGGAGGTACTCGCCTGCTGACGGGGAAGTCGAGCGCCACCTCTGAGCCCTCAGCGCACCACCCACGCACCAAAAGCGCGCACGCCGCGGTGATGACCGAATATCGACGGATGCCCAACACTTTGGATAACTCTTTGATTCGGCCGACGACGGACGGGTCCAATTGAACCGGCGCAGAAGGCCACGGATCACGCTCGCTCGCGGCTTGGGGCAACCGATAACCCGGTCCGCTTTCCGGTGGAAGGTTCCTGCTCCAATAGGCCTGATCTTCGAGATAATCGGTGGACGCTTCGTATTCTAACTCGCAGCCAACCAAGTCCTGCAACGAGCCAAAGTAGGCAGGAGAGATGGGCGTGCCAAAAATAATGGCAGAGTAGATACTTGCAATCCGACGGCCTACCAGCGCAATGCCCAATCCATCTATGATTATGTGGTGGTAGCATATGAACCAGTAGAATTCATCGGGCCGCGTCCGGAATAACACAAATTTGAAAAGCGGGCCACTAAGCGGCATTGGCGTGCGTTGGATCGATGATGCTATACCACGGGCTTCCTGCACGGGATGGCGCGAGCAGCTCAGGTCATAGAAGGCCAGCTCAGCATCCGGGTAGTCGATCGCCCTTTGGAAAACCTGGCCATCCACCTCAAAGAAAGCGGCCCTGACTGGTTCGGCCTCTCGCACCGCTTGGCGGATCGCCCGCTCAAGGGCATCACGTTCTACCGTGCCCTCGATTTTCACGAAGAGGCCCAGCTGCCACCCCGTACCGGAGCGACCCGTTTGCTGCGCAAGCCAGATGTCTAGCTGTCGGCGCGTCAGCGGGAGTGCCCGGTCATCAAGTTCCATCCGAGTCCCTCAACCCACACGGTTTACATATCAAAACCCCCGCCCGCTGCCAGCCTCTCGCGCAGACTCTTCGGCCGGATATCGGTCCAGTTCTGTTCGATATAGTCCAGACACGCAGCGCGGTCGGCTTCGCCGTACACCACCCGCCAGCCAGCTGGAACATCGGCGAAGGCCGGCCATAGGCTGTGTTGCTCCTCGTCGTTGACCTAGACGAAAAAGCTGCCATTGTCGTCATCGAACGGATTGATGCTCACCAGTTTCCAGACCGTCTCGTCGACCTGAGTGGAACACACCATACTGGAGGTCAACAGGGTCGGTACGGGGTTTCGACAAAGTTACTGATGTGACCCATCAGGACTCCTGACACTACCTATGTGCACGCTCAGCCCGATGCGCTCGCCATCGCTGCGCGGAGCTTCCCGTCGCCGGCTTCCAACTCTCGGGGTTGACGCACTCGCTCGTGTGTTCGTGACACAGTTAGAAATCCTGTGACAATCTGTGACAATTTCGGGTGCCGTCGAACATGCGTGCTATCGACGCGAAATGGATAAGACCAAGTCAAATGGCCTTTTTGTGGTCGGGCCGACAGTCTAAAACTGACGGACATCGTTGACAGTCCGGGTCTCCGATCATTAGGAGACCTGCATGAGCGAACCGCTGCTGCCCCGTGAAGTCCGTCGCCGGTTGGCGATCATTCAGCACGCCGAGGAAATCACCGGCAACGTCGCGATGACGTGCCGCTACTACGGGATTAGTCGGCCGACCTACTACACCTGGTCGCGGCGCTACCGCGAGCTGGGCATCGATGGGTTGCGAGATCTGTCCCGGCGACCGCGCCATAGCCCCAACGCCACCCATGTCGACGTCGTCGGCAAGATCCTCTATCTGCGCCAGAACTATCATTTCGGGCCGGGCAAGATCGCGATGTACCTCAAGCGCTACCACGACGTCGAGGTATCCCAGTCCGGTGTCTGGCGCATCCTCAAGCGCCTGGACCTCAACCGCCTGCCGGCCTCACCGCGCTACAAACGGCTGGACAAAAGATGGCAACGCTACGAAAAGCAGCTCCCCGGCCACCAGGTCCAAATCGACGTCAAATTCGTTGAGCCACTGAAGACCGCGGCCCGGCCCGGCGCCGGCCGACGCACCAAGTACTACCAATTCACTGCCATCGACGACTGCACCCGGCTACGGGTACTGCGCATCTATCCACGCTGCGACCAGAAAACCGCGATCCAGTTCGTTGACTACGTGCTCGAGCGGCTGCCCTTCTCGGTGCAGGTCCTCCAGACCGACAACGGCGCCGAATTCCAGTCCGCCTTCCACTACCACGTTCTCGACAAAGGGGTTGGCCACCGCTACATCAAGCCCCGCACGCCACGCCTCAACGGAAAGGTGGAGCGCTCCCACCGCATCGACGCCGAAGAGTTCTACGCCCTGCTCGACGGCGTCGTCATCGACGACGCCAAAGTCTTCAACAACAAACTCAGAGAGTGGGAGGACTATTACAACTACCATCGCCCCCACGGCGGCCTCGGCGGCCAGACGCCCTACGAACGACTACGCCAGAAAACGCAGACCCGGCCGTAATCGATGACCGTCAGTCGCACACTTGTGCCCCCGGCAGGATTCGAACCTGCGACCACTTGACCCCCAACTTGTTGAATGTGGGCCAGGAGAGCGTGGTCTGCAGCCATGCTCTTCTCGTGCGGCTGAACCCCGGCAGCGATTCTTCTTGCACGTCGTGAGCAATCGGCTGGCCCTGTGCGTCCAACAAACGAACAAAGCCGTTAACGAAAGTACCTCCGCTGCTTTGGATGCCAAGATCGGTGACTGTCGTGCCCTCCGGTCGCGCCCCGTGGGGTGGTTGTAAGAGGAGCAGGCGTTTCTCCTGAGGCTCTGTGGGCTTCACTATGCCGTGAGAGCGGCTGACGGTGCAATGGTCTCCGCCGGTTTGTCGCCGGAATTGAGCAGCGCCAGTGTGGTTTCGGATAGGTACCGTTTGTCGGCGACCTGCCATTCGTCGTGGGCCTCGACGAGCACCGAGCTGGCCAGGCGCAGCAGCGCCGCCGGATTCGGGAAGACACCGACCACGTCGGTTCGGCGCTTGATTTCCTTATTGAGCCTCTCCAGCGGATTGGTGCTCCAGATCTTCTTCCAATGCGCGACAGGGAAATCCGCGAAGACGATGATGTCAGGGCCGGCGTCCCGCAGCATGGATTCGACCTTGGGCAGCTGGCGGCCCAGCATGCCCGCGATGGTGTCGAGTTGCTCGCGCACGTGGGCGGCGTCGGGCTGGGCGAAGATGGTGCGGATCGCCGCGGCCACCATCTCCGCCGATCCTTGGGCACCTGGGCCAGCACATTGCGCGGAAAATGGGTGCGACATCGTTGCCAGCTCGCCCCGATCAGGATGGCCTCGATCGCGTGACGTAGCCCGGTGTGGGCATCGGAGATCACCAGCTGCACACCCGACAGGCCGCGCGATTTCAGCGACCGCAGAAACGCCGTCCAAAACGCTCCGTTCTCGGAGTCGCCGACGTCGAAGCCGAGCACTTCGCGACGTCCGTCAGCGGCTACCCCGGTGGCGATCACCACCGCTTGGGACACCACCCGATGATTGACCCGGGCCTTGCAGTAGGTCGCGTCGAGGAACACATAGGGGAACCGCTGATCGGCCAGCGGCCGGTCCCGGAAGGCGCCCACCTCGGTGTCCAGGTCAGCGCAGATACGGGAGACCTCGTTTTTGGAGATCGCCGAATCGGCGCCCAACGCTTCGACCAGATCATCAACCTTGCGGGTGGAGGTGCCGTGCAGATAGGCCTCCATCACCACCGCGAACAGGCACTGATCGACCCGGCGGCGCCGCTCCAACAGCGCCGGGAAAAACGAACCGGACCGCAGCTTGGGGATCCGCAGCTCGAGATCCCCGGCGATCGTGGACAGCGTTCGCGGTCGAGATCCGTTGCGCTGGTTCGTCCGTGAATCCGTCCGTTCATGCGGTGCCGCGCCGATCACCGCAGTCGATGAGCGCCTGATAAATCGTTTCGGCGGCCTGCGTGATCCGATCAGCGGCATCGGCATTGCGCAGTGCGTCCAGCACCTCCAACAAGGCAGACTGATCTAGGGCCATCGCGATGTTCCTCTCGGTAGTGATCCTTGGTCGTTTCACCACAGAGACTCACGCGATGGCCCTCTACATCAGCGCCGACACGCCGCCACTACTTACACCACACCCCGGGACGCTTCCGGTGCATCGAGAGCTGTTCTTTAACTCCCGGAATCACGGAAGTTCCTGCGTGACATGTTCGGCGACGTTCGCATGCAGTGCTACGACGTCGGATTGATGAACCCACTGGCCCGGTTGATGTGGCGGATCTGCAAGATCGACGGTCACCTGTGGCGGTATCGCAGCGAGCCGCAACGTGAGCACAGCAGCAGCACGGGTACTGCCGCATAGACCGCCCACAAGCTATTCCATCCGGAGCGCGTGATCCGAGAATCGATCGCCGGTGACCTCTGCGGGTCGAAACGCCACCAGGACCACCCCCACGGCGAATACCAGCGCGGTGACCCACGGAAAGCGGCCCGCCGGAGCAAAGCCTTCATAGGAGAAGAACCACAGGCCATACGCCCCCATTGCGGCACCGGCCAGCATGACTGGTTCGGCCCAGCGATTTGTGAGCGGCACACCGAGCATGGGCAGCGGGGCCGCGAAAAACCGCCGCCGCCACCACAACAGGGCCATCTCGACCGCTGTCACGAGGCCGACCATGACCAACCACTCCAGCCGGGCCAGCCACCACGCCGCGGTTCCCTCGATCGGTTGCGGCAACAGTCCGGCCGGGTAGGCGACCGGGGCCACGATGATGACGGGAATCATGTGCCACAGGTAAAGGGTCATCACATTGCTATTGGCGGTGAACAGCACGCGCCGCACCAGGCCGGGACGCAGCGCGCGGTTGAGCAGGGGCGCAACCGCCACCACCACTCCGGCCTGCACGCACGCGAACGCCAGCATCGCCACAGAGGGGGGCTCATCGTTCTGCACGGTTTGGCCGGGAACGCCGATCATGCTGACCGGATAGAGTCCCGACCAGATCAGCAGTGCCAGCGCGACCGCCGACCCGGCGGCGAGCAGCACGGGCCTGCGGCCGGCTAACAGCCCGCCGTGCCACGCGATTCCGAGCTGGTAGAGCGCCCCCCAGCACAGCAGATAGTTCAGCCAGCCCAGGTAGGGCACGTGGCCACCGACCGAGACGGCGTCTAGCACCGCGACCCCCACGGCGAGCAGCCCCGGCACCATAAGCCCCCAACGGCGGTGTGCGGCAATCGCAATGGGCGTCAGCGACACCACCAGCAGGTAGACGGCGAGGAACCACAGGTGCATCGCCACCGCCCAACCCCCGTATGCCAGCACGGAACCGGCCACGCCGCAGACCTCTAGAACCACCACAACTACCGACACCAGCCCGACGTAGACCGCTGTCGGTCCGAGCACTCGGGCCAGTCGATGCCCAAGCCAGGCCTGCCGCGACATACCGCCGCCGTCGCACCGATGCGTCCAAGACACAGCGCCGGCGTAACCGGCCACCAGGAAGAACACCGGGACCACCTCGAAAATCCAGGTCAGCCACTGTGTCCAGGGCTGGTCGACGAACGGGTTCTGCAAACCGAAATGTCCATCGTGATAGGTCACGCATGCGACCAGCCAATGCCCCAGCACAACGAGGACCACACCCGCCACGCGGTAGAAGTCCACCGCCAGATCACGGACCGGTCGCGCGGTGTTCGCCTGGTCCATCAGCGCGTGCCGATCAGCGCGTCGAGTGCGCGTGGCCGGGGGACGCCTGCGACCTCTCTCAATTCGATGCCGGTGGTGGCACTCGGGCCGCATCTGACCGCCACGGCAACCCGGTTCTCTCGGGGTACGCGTCCAACACAGCGATATCTTCGTCCGACAGACTTGCGCTGAGCTTCATCCCGTGACGCTACTGGGGCAGTACCACGGTAGCAACCACGGCACGGGCTCGGACCCGCCCAACCGGGTAATGAAGGTAACGGCCGCGCGTGCTGCCGTAGACCTGGCGACGAGGAATCACGGCGACAAGCCGGAACATCGTCGGCAATCGGACCTAACACGCCCGTATCCGGTTAAGTTGCCGGCGGCCGGCGTCGAAGCCTCGCCGGGCATGCGACATTCGTCACCGTCACCGGGGTGACGATGGTCGGCGGAACGCTTGCCTTGATTATCAGTAATGAAAATCCTCACCGATCGCGCCCCGCGGGCACACCACCGTGACGGTGGCGACATCCTCGGCATCGGCGGAAGAGTGGTTGCGGCGACGAGGAATGCTGCGGTCATTGTCGGGGCAGGAATCGCCCCACAGTACTGAGGTCGGAGTCATGTCGCCGCGATCATGCCGGCCCGCCGTGTGTAGCTTAGCTAGTGGCGGCGGACGGGAGCGTCAGCGGCCGCTGCTGACCGTTTGGTGCCGACCTATTCCCGTTTGTGCGGTCATCGAGGTGCCCGCCCTGGGCGAGGCCTGCCAGCGGCGCCACCCTGCGCCACTCGCTCGCCAGCCCGCCGCCGCATCGGAACAGGCGGCCGGGCGAACGCGTGGGCCGGCACCGACTCAGCCCCGACCGCAGCTAGCCCCACGACGCTGCGCGCCGCGGCCTCGCTGCACCGACGATCCGCCTTCTGATATCGGCCGCCAGCTCTGCCGATCGACGCCGCCGCCCCCGGCACAACACACGCAGCGCCGCTACGCGGCGCGGCCTCGCCGCGACGACGATCCGCCTCTTGCTCAACGCCGCGGGCTCTACACGGTCGACGCCGCAGCGCCAGCGGCCCGAACACCTCCCAGCGCCACTGCGCGCCGCCGATCCGCCGGACCTGGCCGCCCATAATGACCGCACACCCAAACTTCGGGGCGCAGTACCCGTGCCGCAATCAGCCCTTGATCTGTGCCGCCATGGGGCCGCCGCCGCCTCAGGCCAGCGCACCCGTGCCCATTGCGCATGGACTTCGCCCCTCACCATCGGCTCACTTCACGCCGGTCGCCGCCCCAACTCGTCGACACTTAGGCCGCCTAACTTACCCCCTCAGCCCAACATCACACCTCTTGCACTTAGGACTCGAAACCATAACTTTTCGTCCGGACGAAATACTAGAATCGGATCATGGCCAACCCCAGTGGCTCTACCGCATGCCCGCGTTGCGGTGTATCACTGCCTCCGGATTTCGGACCCCGGCGCGGCCGCCGGCGTATCTGGTGCTCAGATCGTTGCCGCCGCGATGCTCATGCTGAACGGGCTGCGGCGGCACGCACCGAACAACCCATCCGCGTCGTAGAAGTCCCCCGCGCTGCCCTGCCGATTATCCGGCCGCAGGTGTACACACGCCTCGTCTATACCCCCAGCCCAGCCGCTGACCCCACCCCAGCCACAGCTGCTGAGTGCGTGTTGGCTAGTCCGACCGCTTTGGACTACGTTCTGCAATCCCTCACCGGCCAAGCGCGCAAAAAAACACTAGACAGAAACGTCCGGGTCGCAGCCCTGGAGCTCGCCAAAGTCCTAATGCCCGGCCAGCGCCGCTACTAGTCGGCATCGCTTCCGCGCGAACTATTGCGCGCCCAACCCCCAGAAGAATCGTGTGGGAATCGAAACGACACGAGCAGTAGACGGCGCCCGCGCTCACGACATTGGTAATGGTGCGGTCAAGAGCCAAGTTCCTTGAGCGCATGTGCGGAAAACGCGTGCCAGAACCGTTGCGTTCGCACACAACAAGACGCGGCTATCCATCCGCCCAGGGGGCCGCGCGGCGCGAGTTGACTGTGGCGGCGCATGTCGGCGGCACCGTGCTGGCCCATACCCACGCGGCCCGCCTAGTGGGGGATCTCGGCAGCCGATGGTGGTGGCGCGGCGGACGTTGGCGCCCTCCACGGTCAGTCCGCCAGGTAGGCGGCGGTGACGTGGCGGGGAGGCGATACCGATGGCGGCTTGGTTGCCACGTGAGCCTTTTCAGGCTCTCCCATGTGGTCCGGGCAGAGATAACGCGCATAACCTTGCGACGGCAAGGCGTCATTTACCCGATCGTCACATCTCATCCGAGTAGACGAGGTCCCTCAGGAGGCAGCCTAAGTCGGAAGCGACGGGAAGTACTGAATTGCAGCCTTTTTCGGTGATGAAGCGGTATGGAGTCTTCACGGCGAATCGCGATCAGCTCAGAATCATCGTGAAAAGGGCCGAAACCGTGTGGCATTCGGCATTCCGGCCACCGGTGCGGTACATGCGCGACCGCGTGGTCCTCGAACCCACTCACGCCTTTGACGAAATTGACCAGATTATTTCGCCTTCACCGTCGCGGTAGCGCCAACCGAACTCCATGATGGTCCTATGGCCCTCGACGAGCAGGGCCTCAAGGGAAGACACCAGTATGGATGAAAACTCTGACGACAGATGGATCAGCCGTCGAGAGCTGGCTGACCGATATGGCGTGCCGATCAAAACACCCGCCGAATGGGCATCGAAGGGAACTGGACCACCCTATGCCAAGTTCGGTCGACACGTTAGGTACCGGCTCAGCGATGTCGTGGCCTGGGAGACACAGCAACTCTCCTATCGGCGCGACTCGGCGTAGATACGCCCGAGATCGACCAATGATGCCGCAACATCCAGAGATGGCCGGCGCACTCTTTGCCGAGGGATGTAATCGGCTGGGAAAGAGAGCAATTGACGCGAAATTGTCTGACTATTATCAACGCATGACTGCCGAAAAGGTCGCGCTGTCCACCCGAACGGCTGCCGAGGACGAGAAGTCGTAGTCGCATGGCGGGCAGGCCAAGACTTCGGATCGGCGCCCACGGGAAGATCAAGCGCGTCTATCTGGGTGGTGGCGTTTGGCTGGCTCGTTGCCGTTACCGAGACAGCGACGGGGTGACTCGCGTTATCCAGCGGCTCGGCCCTGCTGACGAATATGACCAGCACGGCAAACTCGCCGAGGATGCACTGGTCGGGGCTTTGGCCGAACGCAGACAAGCTGTCACGTACGGCGAAATTGGCTTAGAAACAAAGGTGACAACCCTTGTAGAGCAACACCTAGACCGGCTCGCCGAAGACGGCCGCTCGCCCGTCACCATGTCGACATACAGGTTCAGCGCCAGCAAGCTGACCAAGTTCATCGGCGGGCTCCGAGTTGGCGAAGCCTCGCCTGCGCGCATCGACGCGGCACTTCGGTCCATGCGCTCCGCCCACGGTTCTACGATGGCCCGCCAGTCCAAGTCGATCCTGCGGGGCGCCCTTCAGCTCGCGGTGATGGCCAGCGTGCTGGGGAGCAATCCCGTACGCGACGTTCAGCCGGTGCGGTCTAACCGACAACCTACGGGCGCGGTCTCACTCACGGCCGACCAGCTGCGTGACCTCCTGATCAAACTTCGAGCGTCCCCGTTCTGCGAGAAGCATGACCTTGCCGATCCGGTCACGCTGTTGATCGCGACGGGTCTGCGTCGCTCCGAGCTGCTCGGGCTCCGCTGGATCGACTACGACGCAAAGGCAGGCGTGCTCACTGTCACTGGCAAGGTCATCCGCGTGCCGGGCCAGGGCCTATTGCGCATCGACGAGACGAAGTCGCCAGCCGGCCGCCGCACAATTCCGCTTCCGAGGTTCGCCATCGACATGCTCGAGAAGCGGCGCCAACTGCCCTACGTCGGCGAGCAACCGGTGATTTTCCCGTCCACGTCAGGAACGCTCCGGGATCCGAACAACTTCGGGAAGGAGTGGCGCACGGCCCGTCAAGAATTGGGGGTCGCCGAAACAACCACCCACAGCTTCCGCAAGACCGTCGCCACGCTCATCGACGACGAAGGACTCTCCGCTCGGATCGGCGCCGATCACCTTGGCCACACCCACGTCAGCATGACCCAGGACCGCTACATGACACGGGGACGCATCCACACCCAGGTAGCGGACATGTTGGACCGCACAGTCCGCATAAACGATGAATAAACGATGACTCCGCCGCTGTGATCGCGAAAAATACGCTCTGAAGTGGGGCGGGCGGGGCTCGAACCCGCGACCAACGGATTATGAGTCCGCGGCTCTAACCAACTGAGCTACCGCCCCAGGCGCTTTGACAGCTAGTCCGCTGCTTTCGGCAACTCCCTTTGGGAGCATTGCGGCTGTCGCGTGCCCAAGCATACGTCGCACGACCTTCACGTTCGCACGCGCCGACGTCGCCGTAGGGCAGTCCCTGACGTCACAGGCAGGCAAAGCGTTACGGCTGGTCGGCGCGCACCAGCCGTCTCGGTCACTATTGATAGACGACCACGTGCAGTGCGTGGCCCACACGGATCTTGAGGAAGCGAGCGCAATGAGCGACGCCGAGTCACGGGCGAGAGCAGCCAGGGAGTATTTCCGTCTAGCCGGAAACGCTGCCCACGACGAAGTCACAATCAAGATCACCCAAGGCCTCTACGCGCTTGCCCTGGCCGTAGAAGACCTGGCGATCAAGCAGAAGGACATGCGTCAGGGGCTCCGGGTCATCAGCTCACAAGTTGGCCCCCTCGCCTGAGCTGGGGCTCCTGCGCACCTTCGGAACCGACCGCCGCGAAATCGGCACACGCAAAGTCAGCTGAACACCGTCTGACCATCGGCGTCGAGCAGGTAACGCTCGGTGCCGTGTTCCACCCGCGGGGCGTCGGCACCCAGCGCGACGGCGACTTTGTTGCTGGCATTGCGCATGATGTCAAACGTGAGTTCGACGGCCTCTTCGTCCGAGAACCAGACGCGCACCTCGGCGACATCATCGGCGACGAGGTGCGCCGGGGTCCAAATTAATGCATCCGCATAGCGCAGCGCTGCTTTTGCGCGAGCGTCGAGTAACGCCGAACTCTCAAAGCGTTCGATGTGGTCGTACAGCGCCTCAGAACCCCCAGCATCGAGTGCGGTGCTCTCACGCAGCGATTTACACAGCCGGCAGTTGTGTTGAGTCGCGCCCCGCAGCCGCACCAACTCGGAGGTGACCGGGTCGAGCGCGCGCATCCGTGCCACAGCGGGCAAAAACTCGTTGAACACCACATCGGAGGGGTCGGTGGCGTGGTCCCACGAGATCGGCGCACGGACCCAGCTCAGATACTGCTCGCCGACACCCAGCGCCTCCAGCCCCGCCCGCACCCGCGGCACAAAGTCGGCGATATACATCGAAACCACAGCGCCAAAGGTGCTGTCCCCCAGGTGTTTCCACAATCGGGATCGCTGTTCGTCGGTGATCGTGGAGACGTCGACGCTGAACTGCTCGGCGAACTCAGCGACGACGGCCTCGGCCTCCGACTCGGGTTCGGTCACCGCAACCTCGGCGGGCAACGGCGGCAGCGCCATCGCCAGCGCGCACAGCCGCCGCACCAGCCCCGCGACACGAGCGTCGCCCGGGGAACCCGGAGACAGGGCCACCAAACGCGTTAGCTGATCTTCTCGAACCGAAACCGGAGCCGCCATTTGTCACACGGTAGAACGCACGTAGCCCCAGGGCAATCGGCTATTGCGCCTGGCTCACCGACGACATGTGAAAGTCCGGTATCCGCAGCGACGGCATCGCCGCCCGGGTGACCCAATTCCCCCACTCCCGCGGCAGGGTCTTCTCGCTGGCACCGGCCTGGGTGGCACGGCGCAGCAGGTCCAGCGGGCTCTCGTTGAACCGGAAGTTGTTGACCGCCGCGGTCACCTCGCCGTCTTCGACGAGGTAGACGCCGTCACGGGTCAGCCCGGTGAGCAGCAGCGTGGTGGGGTCGACCTCGCGGAGATACCAGAACGTGGTCAACAGCAGGCCGCGCTCGGTGGCCGCGATCATGTCGGCCAGATCGGCCGACCCGCCCGTCATCACCAGGTTGTCGGCTGCAACTGCGGCCTTGGCGTCGAACTTGGCGGCCGTGGCCCGCGGATACGCCAGCGCGTTGATCACCCCGTCCCGGATCCAATCCACCTGGCTGATCTCCATGCCGTTGTCGAAAACCGACACCGTCTCCGAGGAGTTGCTCGCCGCGACAAACGGCGTGCATGCCAGGCCCGGCGCCATCGGATCGGAGAACAGCGTCAACGGCAGCTCGGTGAGCCGCTCCCCCACCCGGGTCCCACCGCCCGGCGCCGACAACGCCGTCCGGCCCTCCTGCGCGCCCCGGCCAGACATCGACCATCCCAGATAGATCATCATGTCGGCCACCGTCGAGGGCGGCATGATCGTCTCGTAGCGTCCCGCGGGCAGCTCGACGCTGCGTTGCGCCCACCCTAGTCTGGTCGAGAGCTGTTCGAGCAGTGAATCGGTTGGCACATCGACGAAGTCGGCCGTGCCGATACCCGCCCAGGCGCTGGCGTCGCCGCGTTTGACGTTGATCTCGACCGCACCGGAGGGCTGAGTGTAGCGGCGCCGCAGGCCCGTCGACGACGCCAAAAACGTCGTCGAGACGCCATGGTGCGCAAAGCCATACAACCGGTCCGCGCCCCGGAAGGCCCGGCTCAACGAGCCGGCAACGTCGGCGAACACCTCGGCACCGGTGCCCGACACCGGGGCATCCCAATCCACGGGCACCCCGGCATCGGCCAGCAGCGGCGCGGCATCCCCGGCCTCCGGCGCGGTTCGGGCCGCTTCCTGCGACGCGGCCACCAGCGCGGGAATCGCGCGCGGGTCCACCTCAGCCGATACCATCGTGCCGATGAAAGCGCTATCATCTTGGCGCACAACCGAAATGACGGTGATGCTGCGGCTGACGGATACACCGTTGGTGGTCATGGAATTGCCCGCCCAGCGCAACGTCGCCTCGACCTTGTCGGTGACCAGCACCATGGTTTCGTCGGCGTGGCCAAGTTTCGCCGCCTCATCCAACACGATGTTGACGACGTGCTGCGCAGTGATCATCGGCGCCGCTCCTCAGCATCGCTTCGCTCTGCATTGTCGCCGGCGCGGATCATCGGCGCCGCTCCTCAGCATCGCTTCGCTCTGCATTGTCGCCGGCGCGGATCATCGGCGCCGCTCCTCAGCATCGCTTCGCTCTGCATTGTCGCCGGCGCGGATCATCGGCCGCCCTCGGTACGGGTGTTGAGCACGTTGACGCCCCGGAACAACGCCGACGGACAACCATGGCTGACCGCGGCGACCTGTCCGGGCTGCGCCTTACCGCAGTTGAACGCGCCGCCCAGCCGCCAGGTCGACGGGCCGCCCACGGCTTCCATGGAATTCCAGAAATCGATGGTGGTGGCCTGGTAGGCCACATCGCGCAGCTGACCGTCCAGGCGGCCGTCACGAATCCGGAAGAACCGCTGACCGGTGAACTGAAAGTTATATCGCTGCATGTCAATCGACCAGGATTTGTCGCCGACGATGTAGATGCCGTCTTCGACCCGGGCGATCAGGTCGGCGGTGCTGACCTCTTCGGGGGCGGGCTGCAGCGACACGTTGGGCATCCGCTGGATCGGCACGTGATGCGGAGAATCGGCATACGAGCACCCGTTGGACCGCGGCTGGCCCAGCCGCGGGGCGAACACCCTATCCAGTTGATAGCCGACGAATATCCCGTCACGCACCAGATCCCACCTTTGCGCGGCCACACCCTCGTCGTCGTAACCGATACTGGCCAAACCGAATTCGGTGGTTCGGTCGGCGGTCACATTCATCACGGGCGAGCCGTAGCGCATCGTCCCGAGTTTGTCCGGGGTGGCGAACGAGGTCCCGGCGTAGGCGGCTTCATAGCCGATGGCACGGTCGTATTCGGTTGCGTGGCCGACGGATTCGTGAATGGTCAGCCACAGGTTGGTCGGGTCGATCACCAGATCCTTCGGACCGGGAGTCACGCCGGGCGCCTTGACCTTCTCGGCCAGCAGCGCCGGTAGCTGGGCCAGCTCATCGGTCCAGTTCCAGACCTCGTCGCCGGCCAGCACCTCCCAGCCCCGCCCCATCGGCGGCACCACCGTGCGCATCGAGTCAAAGCTGCCCGCCGCCGCGTCGACGGTCACGGCCTCCAGCCGCGGCAGCACCCGGACCCGCTGCTGGGTGATCGAGGATCCGAAGGTGTCGGCGTAGAAGGTCTGCTCCTTGACGGCCGTCAGGCCGGCCGCGACGTGGTCGATGCCGTCGGCGGCCAGCAACCGCCCGGAGTACTCCTCCAGCACGTCGATCTTGTCGGTCGCGGGGATGTCGAACGGGTCGATCCGGTAGCTCGACACCCAGGTGGCGTCGGCGTACACCGGTTCGGGCGCCAGCTCGACGCGCTCGCTGTTCAGCGCCGCCAGCGTGGCGGCCACGTGCACCGCGCGGCGCGCGGTCTCGGCCGCAACCGATGGCGCCAAGTCCGCGTGCGAGGCGAATCCCCAGGTGCCATTGACGATCACCCGCACCGCCAAGCCGACCTCGCGGCTGACGACGGCGGTCTCCAGCTCGCCATCGCGCAGCTGAATGATCTCGGTGCTGATGCGGTGAACCCGCAGGTCGGCGTGGCTGGCCCCGGCCGTCGTGGCCGCCGACAATGCTGCTTCAGCCAGTTCGTGGCGTGGCAGGTTCAGGAAGTCGGCATCGATCTCCCGGTTCAACGTCACGGTTCCACCGTAACGACTGCTCAGTACAAACCGCGCCGATGCCCGCTTTAATTACCTTCATGGCCGGCGCCGCACCGAGGAAACAACCTCGATCAACCACGCTGGGCTACGCCTTGCTGGCGCCCAGCCTGTTCGGTGTGGTGGCCTTTTTGCTGCTGCCCATCCTCGTCGTGCTCTGGCTCAGCCTGTACCGGTGGGACCTGCTGGGTCCGCTGCGCTATGTGGGCCTGGCCAACTGGCGATCGGTGCTGACCGACTCCGGTTTCGGCAACTCGCTGATTGTGACGGCCATCTTCGTGGCGATCGTGGTGCCAGCGCAGACGATGCTGGGACTGGTGGCCGCATCGATGCTGGCGCGCCAGCTTCCGGGCACCGGCGTATTTCGCACCGTCTTCGTGCTGCCCTGGATCTGCGCCCCACTGGCGATCGCGGTGCTGTGGCGCTGGATCCTGGCCCCCACCGACGGCGCCGTCGCCACGGTACTGGGGCATCAGATCGAATGGCTCTCCGATCCCGGCCTGGCGCTGCCACTCGTTTCGGCGGTCATCGTCTGGACCAACGTCGGCTACGTCTCGCTGTCGTTCCTGGCGGGACTGCTGGCCATCCCCGAGGACATCCACAATGCCGCGCGCACCGATGGCGCCAACGCGTGGCAGCGATTCTGGCGCATCACCCTGCCCATGCTGCGCCCCACGACCTTCTTCGTGCTGGTGACCGGGATCGTCAGCACCGCACAGGTTTTCGACACGGTCTACGCGCTGACCGGCGGCGGGCCGGGCGACCGTACCGACCTGGTGGCCCATCGCATCTACGCCGAAGCGTTCGGCTCGGCGGCCCTCGGGCGGGCCTCGGTCATGGCGGTGGTGCTGTTCGTCATCCTGATCGGTGTCACCCTGGTTCAGCACTCGTATTTCCGGCGGAGGATCACCTATGACCTCAGCTAGTCCTCGTTCACGGGGGCGACTCGGGCCATCATCGGCGACCCACACCATGATCTATGCCGGGCTGGCGCTCGGTGCGCTGATCACGTTGGTACCGTTCGCACTTGGATTGCTGACCTCGTTCACGTCGTCGCACCAGTTCATGACGGGTAGTCCGCTGCAGTTGCCCCGGCCACTCACACTGGCCAATTACTCCGACCTCGCCGGCGCCGGGTTCGGCCGCGCGGCGGCGGTGACCGCATTGATGACGGCGATCATTCTGGTGGGCCAGCTGACCTTTTCGGTGCTGGCCGCATACGCGTTCGCGCGCTTGGACTTTCCCGGACGCGATGCGTTGTTTTGGGTCTATGTCGCTACCTTGATGGTGCCGGGAACGGTGACGGTGGTGCCGATGTACCTGATGATGGCCCAGCTGGGCTTGCGTGACACGTTCTGGGCGTTGGTGCTGCCGTTTATGTTCGGCTCCCCGTATGCGATTTTCTTGTTGCGCGAGCACTTTCGCATCATCCCGAACGACTTGATCAACGCCGCACACCTGGACGGGGCCAACACTTTGGACGTGATCGTCCATGTGGTGATTCCGTCCAGCCGGCCGGTATTGGCCGCGTTGACTTTGATCACCGTGGTCTCGCAATGGAACAACTTCATGTGGCCGTTGGTGATCACCAGCGGCAACAAATGGCGGGTGCTCACGGTGGCGACGGCCGACCTGCAGACGCGGTACAACTCCCAGTGGACGTTGGTGATGGCGGCGACGACGGTCGCGATCGTCCCGCTGATCGCGCTTTTCGTTATTTTCCAACGCCACATCGTCGCTTCGATCGTCGTCTCGGGGCTCAAGTGAGCTGGCTTCACGACGGGCGCAACCGATGACCCGGCCCCGCTCTTCCACGCTGGTCGCTGGAGCGCTTGTGCTCGTCGCGGTGGTGCTGGCCGCGATGGCCGCGCTACTGGACTACTCCGGCGAGCCCCACGGCGGGAAAACCGTCGTGACGGTGCGGTTCTGGGCCAACCCGATCGCCGCGGCCTATCGGGACTCGTTCGCGGCGTTCAACCGCACCCATCCCAACATCGAGGTGCGCACCAACATGGTGGCCTACCCGACCTACTTCGACACCCTGCGCACCGACGTGGCCAGCGGCAGCGCCGACGACATCTTCTGGCTGTCCAACGCCTACCTCGCCGGTTATGCCGACAGTGGCCGGTTGATGAACATCGGCAAAACTCTTAGCCCGAGCGCGGCCTCGGACTGGGAGCCGGCGGTCGTCGACCAGTTCACCCGCGGCGGTGTGCTGTGGGGTGTACCGCAGTTGACCGACGGCGGCATCGCGCTGTACTACAACGCGGACCTACTCGCCGCCGCCGGCATCGATCCCGGCCAGCTCAGCGACGTGCGGTGGAATCCCAACGGCGAAGACACCTTGCGTCCCCTACTGGCCCGGCTCACTTTCGACGCCGCCGGAAACGCCGCGGGCACAACGGCGTTCAATGGCGACCGCGTCCGCCAGTGGGGCTACAACGCGGCCAACGACCCGCAGGCCATCTACCTCAACTACATCGGCTCGGCCGGCGGCGTGTTCCAGCGCGGCGACGAGTTCGCCTTCGACAACCCCGGCGCAATCCAAGCCTTCCGTTACCTGATCGGTCTGATCAACGACGATCACGTCGCGCCGCCGGCCTCCGACACCAACGACAACGGCGACTTCTCCCGCAACCAGTTTCTCGCCGGCAGGATGGCGCTCTTCCAGTCAGGCACCTACAGCCTGTCCCAGGTGGCCCGCGACGCCCACTTCCATTGGGGCGTCGCGATGCTGCCGATCGGTCCGGTGGGCCGAGTGAGCGTCACCAACGGCATTGCGGCGGCCGGCAATTCGGCGTCCCGGCATCCCGACGCGGTGCGTCAGGTGTTGGCCTGGATGGGCAGCACACAGGGCAACGCGTACCTCGGCCGCCGCGGCGCGGCGATCCCCGCCGTGCTGTCAGCGCAGTCGACGTATTTCGACTACTGGGCCGCCCAGGGCGTCGACGTCACACCCTTCTTCTCCGTGCTCGACGGTCCACGGATTGCAGCACCAGGCGGCGCCGGCTTCGCCGCCGGGAATGCGGCCCTGCAGGGCTATTTCGACGAAATGTTCCTGGGCCGAGGCGATGTCGCGACAACCCTCAAACAGGCTCAGGCCGCGGCCAACGCCGCCGCCCAACGCTAGCCCTGCGCCGCATCCTGTGCCATATTGTTCTTGTTGCCTCGGAGGAGACCCATGCCGCTCTATCGATGCCTCGTCCCAGCCGGATCTCTCGACGCTGACACGCGGGCCGCGTTGGCCGAAGAGATCACCACCATTCACTGCTCCGTCATCACCGCGGCACGCCTCTTTGTCAGCGTCGTGTTCACGGAATACGAGCCGACCACCTTTTACACCGCCGGGCAGCCCAGCACGGTGTCGGTGATCGTTGCGACCATCCGCGCGGGATTCGACGGCCTCACGCGAGGTGAACTCGTCAAGCGGCTAGCGCAGTCCTGGTCGAGGATCACCGGCCAGGACATTCGGCGGACCCTGGTGTATGTCGAGCAGATCGATCCGGCCTCCATCATGGAATCCGGCTTGATGGCGCCTGCTCTCGGTGAAGAAGCGGTCTGGGTCAGGTACAACCAGCAAGAACTCGACGAGATCGGGTACCGCGGTCACGCCTGAGCCGTCAGCCGGGCAAGACCAGCACCGGTACCGTGCTGCTGCGGATGATCTTGGCGCTGCGGGATCCCAGGAATACGCTGCGGATGTCGCCACGCGGCGCCGTGCCCACCGCAAGTATTTCGCCGTCCGCCCAGGAGGCCTTGTCGAGCGCCTCTTTCCAGCTGTGGCCGGCAACCACTTCGAGCACGACGTCTTCGCTGACCACTCCCTCGGTCTTCAGATTTTCCAGGATCTCTCGCGCCTGCGACACCCACGCGTCCAGGATCGAATCCTCGACGTCCAGCCCCACCTCCGGTGGATACATGGTCTTGCCGCGGACCGCCAAGGTGAGCACCCGCATCGGCACCCCGAATCGCTGGGCGGATTCAAAGCACCGCCTCACCACGTCAACCGAGTCCGGGGTGGCCGAGTAGGCGCAGGTGAGCCGGGTCAATTTGCCTGTGTACGAACGGTATTCGCGGGGGCTGATCGCCACCGGTACCGGCGACGCGTGCAGCAGCCAATCGGCGGTGGTGCCGATCACCACCTGCCCGCGCCCGCCGCTGGGCAACGACCCCAGCATCAGGAAATCGCCGCCGACCTCCTCGACCACCTCGATCAATCCGCCCGCCACCGACCGGTGCGCGCGGTAAACGTAGGTGATCTCGATCCCGTCGGCCACGTTGTGGAGATAACGCGCGGCCTCCTTCGCCGAGTCCGCGGCCAAATCGTCCGCCCAGTGCTCGTACTCGGCGTCGACCCGGGCGAGCGATGGTGTCAGCCACGGCTTGGGGACGATGGTCGCCACCGTCAGCGGGGTATCGAGCGTTCGCGCCACGCGGACGGCCAGGTGCAACCCCGACAGACCGACCTTGCCGGCCCGGTAGCCGACGACGACGGTCATAGCATTTCCCTCGGCGGCCGGTTGAGCGCGTCGTCCACCTGAGGTCCCGCGGTCGGGACGGGGTCGTCACCGCGTTCGTTCAGCGCGCTGTGGTGGCGACCCCACACAAAGTAGAAGAGCAGCGCCAGCGAGACCCATCCGGTGAACGCGATCCAGGTATACCAGTGCAAGCTGGCGAGGATATACCCGCACGCCAGCACCGAAAGGACAGGCGTCACGGGATAACCGGGCACTTTGAACGCCCGTGGCAGGGCGGGTTCGCGCACTCGCAGGATGATCACCCCGACGGATACGACGATGAACGCGGTGAGCGTGCCGATGGACACCATGTCGGCCAGCTTCTGCAGGGGTATCAAGGCGGCCAGGATCCCCGTCGCGATCGCGACGATCACCGTGTTGGTCACCGGGGTCATCGTGCGCGGGCTCACCATCGCGAACCGCGCCGGCAGCAGGCCGTCGCGTCCCATGGCGAACAGGATGCGGGTCTGGCCGTAGAGGGTGACCAGCGTGACCGTGAAGATCGAGATCACCGCGCCCGCGCACAGAATCGTGCTGGCCCACATGCCATGCGTGACCTTGTCCAGGATCGTGGCCAGCCCGGCGTTTTGCTGCGCGGCGAAGTCCTGCCAGGGCTGGGTGCCCAGCGCGGCGAACGCAACGAGCACATAGACGCCGGTGACGACAAGCAGCGCCGCGATCAGTGCGCGCGGCATGGTTTTCTGCGGGTCCTTGACCTCGTCGCCCGCGGTCGACACCGCGTCCAACCCGATGTACGAGAAGAAGATCGTGCCCGCCGCCGAGCCGATGCCCGCAACGCCGAACGGCGCGAAGTCCTTGAGCTGGTTGGCGTCGAAGGCGGTCAACGCGATGATCACGAACATGGCCAGCACACAGAGCTTGATCAGCACCATGATCGCGTTGACCTTCGCCGATTCGCTGGCGCCCCGAATCAGCAACAGCGCGCACATTCCGATCAAGACGACCGCCGGCAGGTTCAGGTAGCCAGGTTCGGCATCCCAGGGCGCCGCCGACAAAGCCTGCGGCATCTGGAATCCGAACAAGTTGTTCAGCAGCTTGTTGACGTAGCCGCTCCAGCCCACCGCGACCGCGGCGGTGGCCACTCCGTATTCCAGCAGCAGGCAGGCCGCCACGCCCATGGCGACGCCCTCACCCAGCGTGCTGTAGGCATACGAGTACGACGAACCCGAAACCGGCACGGCGGACGCCAATTCGGCGTAGCAGATGGCGGCGAGCCCGGCCGCGATGCCGGCGATGATGAACGAGACGATCACGCCGGGACCGGCTTCCGGCACCGCTTGGGACAGCACGAAGAAGATGCCGGTGCCGACCGTCGAGCCAACGCCGAACATGGTCAGCTGGAAGGTACCGATACTCCGCTTGAGGTGGTCGGCGGCCCCGTACGCGACCGGGGCGCCGGTCACTGGGCGCCGGCGCAGCAGCTGCTCAGTCAAGCTGACCGTGGCTGGCATTGCGCCTCCTGTGGTGGGTCAGCTGATTATGAGCCAGCAACCTCCCGCAACGCTGCAGCGAACTGCCGAACTGCCCAGTCGATCTCGCGCTCGGTAATCACCAGCGGCGGCGCGAACCGCAGGGTCGAGCCGTGAGTGTCCTTCACCAGCACGCCGCGGTTGGCCAATCGCAGGCTGATCTCCTTTCCGGTGGCCAGTGTCGGTTCGATGTCCACGCCGGCCCACAATCCGAATCCGCGCACCGCCACCACACCGTCGCCGATCAGTTCCCGCAGGCGCCCGTGCAGATGCGCCCCCAATTCCGCGGAGCGGGCCTGGAATTCCCCCCGCGCCAGCATGGAAACCACCGTGGTCCCGATCGCCGCGGCCAGCGGGTTGCCGCCGAAGGTCGAGCCGTGTTCGCCGGGATGCAGCACGCCGAGGATGCCGCGGTCCGCGACCACCGCCGACAGCGGAACCACACCGCCGCCCAGCGCCTTTCCGAGCAGGTAGACATCTGGTACCACGCCCCACCGCTCGCAGGCGAACGTGTAGCCCGTGCGCGCCAGCCCGGACTGGATCTCGTCGGCAATCATCAGCACGTTGTGCTCGCTACACAACGCGCGGACGGTCGGCAGATAGTCGTCGGGCGGGACGATGATGCCCGCCTCACCCTGGATCGGCTCCAGCAGCACCGCCACCGTGTCGTCGTCGATGGCCTGGGCCAGTGCCGCGGCGTCACCGAAGGGAACCGAGCGGAATCCCGGTGTGAACGGCCCGAAGCCACCGCGCGCCGTCGGATCCGAGGAGAAGCTGACGATGCTGATCGTACGGCCATGGAAGTTGTTGTCGGCCACGATGATTTTGGCCTCGCCCGCGGGAACACCCTTGACGTCGGCGCCCCACTTGCGGGCGACCTTGAGGCCGCTCTCCACGGCTTCGGCACCCGAGTTCATCGGCAGCACCATGTCCTTGCCGCACAACTGGGCAAGCGCGGCGCAGAACGGTCCGAGATTATCGGAATGGAATGCGCGGCTCACCAGCGTGACCGTGTCAAGCTGCGCGTGCGCCGTCGCGGTGATCTCGGGGTTGCGATGGCCGAAGTTGACCGCGGAATAGGCGGCCAGACAATCCAAATAGCGCCGGCCGTCCACGTCGGTGATCCAGGCGCCCTCGGCGCTCGCCGCCACCACGGGCAGCGGCGAATAGTTGTGCGCCGCATACCTTTCGACCAATGCGATCGCCGGCTCGGTGCGGTTTACGGCGACCCCTTCGATCGGGGCGTCGAGGATCGTCATGGAAATACCTCCAATGTGCAGCACTTGACGGAACCGCCACCCTTGAGCAGCTCGGAGAGGTCAACGCCGACCGGCTCGAAGCCGGCTTCACGCAGCTGGGCAGCGAAACCCATTGCGGCAGAGGGCAGCACGACGTGCAGGCCGTCGGAGACGACGTTGAGCCCCAGCACGAACGCGTCGGCGCTTCCCGCCACGACGGCGTCGGGGAACAACGCGTGCAGCTGGTCCTGCGCGGCCGGGCTGAACGCGGGTGGGTAGTAGGCAATCGTGTGGTCATCAAGCACGGCCAGCGCGGTGTCGAGATGATAGAAGCGGGGGTCCACCAGCTCTAGCGAGACGACCGGCACCGCCAGCGCCGCGGAGATTTCGGCGTGCGCGCGCCGGTCGGTGCGAAAGCCGTAGCCGGCCAACACCATTTCGCCGACCATCAGCAAGTCGCCCTGTCCCTCGTTGACGTAACGAGTGGACACGGGCCGATAGCCCAGCGACGACATCCAATCGGCGTAGGCCCGCGACTCACCTGCCCGCTCGGCGAATCGGAATTTGGCGACGATCGCGATGTCGCGCGCGATGAGCCCGCCATTGGCCGCATAGACCATGTCCGGCAGCCCGGGCACGGGCTCAATAACGTCCACGTGATGACCCAACCGCAGGTAGGTCCGGTAGAGGGCCTCCCACTGCGCCTGTGCGACAGCGACGTCGACGGGTGTGCTGGTATCCATCCAGGGGTTGATCGCATATTCGACGGCGAAGTACGCCGGCGGGGTCATGGCGTACCGGCGAAGCCGGGGCGCGCGGATGCGCGTCGGCGCCTCGGCGTCGTGCCGGGGCGCATGGGCGGGTGCGGCGGCGGGCGCCGGCTCGGCAACATAGTAATCCGTCACAAATCAACGATATTGGCGCTTTGTTAAACAATCAAACGCCGATTCTTGCGTGTCCATGAACGATTTATTGCGCTAAGGTGGCTTTAGCAGCGATTTGTTGCGCGCCATCGGGAGCGCGGCTGAGGAGGGCTATGGACCGCCTGGACGACACCGACGAACGCATCCTCGCCGAGCTGAGCGAGGATGCGCGGGCCACCTTCGCCGAGATCGGGCAGAAGGTGAACCTGTCGGCCCCGGCGGTAAAGCGGCGCGTCGACCGGATGCTCGACAACGGGGTGATCAAAGGCTTCACCACCGTCGTCGACCGCAACGCGCTCGGCTGGAACACGGAAGCCTACGTGCAGGTGTACTGCCACGGCAGGATTGCGCCCGACGAGCTCCGAGCGGCTTGGGCGGATATCCCCGAGATCGTCAGCGCCGCAACGGTAACCGGTACATCCGACGCGATTCTGCATGTGCTGGCGCGCGACATGAGACATCTGGAGACGGCGCTGGAGCGCATCCGGTCCAGCGCCGACATCGAGCGCAGCGAAAGCATCGTCGTGCTGTCGGACCTCATCGATCGCATGCGGCCCTAACTGGCGGTCAGCGCGGCGTCAGCGTCCGGCGAACCAACGCGCCAGCCTCGACGACGAACTTGGTGGCCGTCGAGATACATAGGGCCACGGATGATTTCGTTCGGGAACGGAACCGGCCCGGGCGTGTTTGAGCTGCGTGCGCAGGTGCTCGCGTAGCTCATGGAGATCCTCATCCGTCCAGCGGTTGTCGACCTCGACGGGGTCGGCGGTCAGGTCGTACAGCTCCCACTGGTCGTCGAGCGGAGACGTCCGGTAGGCCTCCCCACCCAGCCCGTTGGCCGCCAGGTGACGCACGCCGGGCTCGGTCCAGGTACCCGGGTCGTCGAACGTGCGAACCAGCTTCCACAGGTGTCCCGCCGCTGCGGGCGCGGTGGCATCGTCGACGCGAACAACCAGCCCCTCGAAATTGGACGCGGTGTGCGCGGGGACCCGAATACGCAGTGGCGCAGGCGGATTGACCGTCTGCTTCAGGCGACGCGCCAACCCCGAGGCGCCGCTGTCCCCTTCGAGCATGTTGTCGCGGGTCATCAGGTACACGGCCCGTGTCTCGTCGGCCGATGCGCCATCGACGATCGGCATGAGGTCGCGTCCGGGCAGGTCGTGCACTTCGGAGAACGACTCGGCCAGCGTCGCGGCGGCCGCCGCGACATCGACGCCGGCGGCGGACAGGAGGGTGGGGACCAGGTCGACATGCGAGGTCGGGGCGGCGACCACCCGGGACCCCGTCGAGCGTTCGCCGATACGGGCGATCACGAAGGGAACGCGGGTGGCCTCGTCGTAGAGGTTGAACCACTTCTGGTGCAGCCCACCGTGTGCGCCCAGCAGATCGCCGTGATCGGACGTCCGCACCAATACCGCGTTGCCCGACCCCCGATCGGTGACGGCTCGTCTGACGCGGTCGACCGGCCCGTCAACCTCGGCATGCAGGCGGTAGTAGAGGTCGCGGTAGCGCTGCGCGTTGCGGTCGTAGGTCCAGTTGATCGCGGGCGCGGGACCATAGCCGGAGTAATAGGCTTCCCGGAATGCGATTTGCGCCGCCGGCTTGGTCGACAGGTCCTCGTCGGCGGTGGGCGCCGGGGGTACCGGCGGTGGATCCAGCGGCGACGGCCGCAGCGGGCTTCGGCGCGCCCAGAGCGGGAAAAGCACGACGTCGTGCGGGTTCACGAAGCTGGCGACCAACAGGAACGGGCGCACCGCGTCGGGGTCGCCGGCGCGACGGCGGGCGTAGCGGTCGTTGAGCCAGGCGACTACGCGGTCGGCGATCAGCGGGTCGCGGCGAACGCCGGCGTTGGCCAGCAGCGCGCCGTGCGGCTCCGGGCCGACCCATCCCGAAAAGCCGAACGGCCCCAACGGATCGGCGTCGAGGTAGCGCCGCACCGCGGCGGGATCGATGACACCGTCGTCGTCGTTGGTCGCCAGCGGGCTACCGGTGGCCGGGTCGGTGAGGTCGGCGTGCGAGATGTGCCACTTGCCGTCGTAGTGCGTGTCATATCCCGCCGCGCGGAACCAGTTGCCCAGCGTGGGCACCTCGCCCTGGCGCAGCCACCGCATGCGGGAATCGTCAGCCGTCTTGCCGATGCCGTCGGTCTGGGTGACCCCGTGCAGGTCCGGGTAGTGGCCGGTGAAAATCGTTGGGCGGCTAGGCACGCAGGCCAGCGAGCCGGTGTAGTGCCGGGCGAAACTCACGCCATGATCGTCGAACCACTTGCGACCGTTCAGTATTCGCTTACGCCACGCCACCACGTCGGGAGCCTCGTACGGCGGCACCGCGCGCTCCTCGTCGGTCATAATGACGATGACATCGGGGCGGAGGCCGGGGCGTTCAGACACGCGCATTCTCCAATCGGTTCGCGAGCCCGGCGAGCATCACGTCGGATTGTCGCGCGAGAAAGCCACACACGATGCGTTCGGCCAGCTTCTGGGGCGGGTGCGGCCCGATATCGACCGTGCTGGTCAGCTTCACCAGCGCCGAACCGGCGGGATCGCCGCGGGCCGCCGTGAGCGTCCAGCGGTTGGCCACCCTGCCCACGCGGCGGGGCAGCCCTTCGATGTCGTAGGCCAACGCGTGCGGCGGATGGAACTCCGTGATGCGCTCGACGAGGGTGTCGCGTTTGACCTGAACTCGCCGGCTGGTGCCGATGGGTCCCCCGTCAGGACCGGGAAGCAGGATGCACGAGTGATCGACGTTGTCGGCCCACGAACCGAGTGAGCCGAAGTCCGCCAGCACGTCCCAGATTTCGTCCGCACTGGCCGCGATGACGCGGGTGCGGTGGATGTCGGCCACGCGCTCACGCTACGCGAAAAGTGGTCGGCGCCTAAGGCAAATGGACCTAATGAGCCTAACGGGTGATATGCAACGCCGTCTCGATCGCTATCGCGGCACCGCTGGCCGCGGTCACGATCGCGAGCGTCACCCAGTCCGCCGGTTTCGGCCGCGCCGGAGCGGCAGAAAGCTGACCGGTGCCGCCACGCGCGGTGATGGCGTCACCCATCTCGTCGGCGCGCCGCAGGGTGACGACGACGGCGGCGGCCAGCAGGTCGATCAGCTCCCGGGCGTGCTGACGGCGCCGGGCCTTGCGGCTTCGCAGTATCTGTTTGGGACGGAGCCGACGGGCGGCGTAGAGCACCTGGAATTCGTCGATCAACATGGGGAACGCGCGCAACGCGAGAGCAAGCGCCACCGCCCATTCGTCGACCGGGATCCGCAACAGCCTAAACGGGCGGCCCAAAGTTGCCATGGCGGGCCCGATGTCGGCGACATTGGTGGTCCAGGACACCATCGCCCCCAGCCCGAGTAGCACGATCGACAGCGCCAGTGCCCGCAGGAAGTTCAGCGCCCCACCCAGTCCGACTTCGAGCCCGCCGATGGAAACCACCGGGCTACCGCCGGCCAGCGCGGCCGTGAAGGCGCCCAACGCGAGGATGACCCACAGCCACCGCGGAATCGACGGCACCGCGCCACGCGGAATGCGCGCGATCCAGACCGCCGAAAGCACCAGTGCCGCGACAAAACCGATCGTCACCCACCCCGGGTAGAACGTCAGCAGCACCGAAACACCGAAAACCACCAACAGTTTGGTGCCCGGCCACAGATCGTGGATGGTCGACGTTCCGGGCACGGGAACCAGCAGCACCATCGGGCGAGAGTTACGCCGCTTCGTCCGCTTCCGCCGGGGCCGAGGTTGTGGTCACGCCACACCTCCCGCCGCGGTCGACATCGATTCCAGCATGCCGTGGCGCAGATGCAGGGTGCGTGGGCAAAGGCCCTCAAGCTCGATGAGATCATGCGAAATGACCACCACGGTCAGGCCCCGCTCACGGCGCAGGTCGATCAGCAGTCGCAGCAGCCCACGCTGGCTGGCGGCGTCCAACCCCGCCAGCGGCTCGTCGAGGACCAACGCCCGCGGTGAGCATGCCAGCAGTCCGGCCAGCACCACGCGGCGCATCTGACCACCGCTGAGTTGGTCGATGCGGCGTTTGGCCAGGGTGGGATCGAGCCCGACGAGGGCCAGCGCCGCGGCGACGCGGTCTTCGTCGCGGTGCGAAAAGCCTGCGGCGGAGGCAACTTCCAGGTCGACGCGGCTGCGCATCAACTGCAGCCTGGCCGCCTGGAACGACAGCGCCACCGCGCCGACGTGCTCATGGGTGGGCCGACCGTCGACGAGGCAGGCACCGCTCGTCGGAACCGTCAGCCCGGCCATGATCCACGCCAGCGTCGACTTGCCCGAGCCGTTGCCGCCCTGGATCAGCACCCCGTCTCCCTGCTCCACCACGAAGCTGACGTCGCGCAGCGCCGTCTTGGCCCACGGTGTGCCGCTGCCGTATTCGTGGCCGACGCCCACCAGCTCGATCGCCGGCGTGGACGAGCTGTGATCCACCGCGGCGATCGGCACCGGCGCGGTCGCGGTCTCGACGATGTCGGCGTTATCCGGCGTATCGCTGAGTCTGATCGTGCGGTCCGCGGACGCGGCCTCGTTGTCGTAGTGCGTGATGTGCACCAGGGCGGTCCGGTGTCGCTTGGTGAGACCGGATAGCACGCCCAGCAAGGCATCCCGGCCCCGCTGGTCAACCATGGTGGTGACCTCGTCGGCAATGAGCAATGCCGGCTCGCGGGCCAGCGCCGCGGCGAGCGCGAGGCGCTGCAGTTCACCCCCGGACAGGCTTCCGGTGTCACGTTCGGCGAACGCCTCCAGACCGACCTCGGACAGCAGACGATTCACATCGATCTCGGTTCCGGGTGGCAGACCCCACACCACATCGTCGGCGACCCGGGTGCCCAGCACCTGGCTTTCCGCATGCTGAAGGACGACGGCCGTTCCCCCTGGCTTGCCCAAACCCACCGAGCCCGGGCGCTCCACGGTGCCCGACGTCGGTGCCCGGCCGGCCAGGATCAGCATCAACGTGGTCTTCCCGGAGCCGTTCTCTCCAGTGATCGCCACGTGTTCGCCAACCCGCAGCTCCAGGCTGACCTCGCGCAGCGCGTCTTGGCTGGCCCGGGGGTAGCGGAAGCGCACCTTGTCCAACCGCACCGGGACCGGGCCGACCGGGGCATCCTCGCCCTCTACTGCCGTCCCACGCGTCCAGTTTGTGCACATCGGGGAGTCCGCGCATTCGCTGCAACAGACGAGACAGGGCCCACCAGCCGATCAGCGAGACCATCATGATCGCGAACGCGTAATAGCCCAGCAGTGCCCACGGCCAGTAGTGCAGGGCCTCGGCGACGTATTGCTTGAGGGCGGCCGCGGCCCCCTGCAAATGCATCCGGCCCATGAACGCGGCGAGTCCGTCCACGTTTGCCGTTATGACATCGAAGATCAGGTGCCGCAGCCGGGCCATCACGGCCAGCTCGCCGACGATGAGGGCACCGAACACGAGCCCGGCGATCAGGGACGAGACCGTCAAAGTCAGTGCGCCTCTGCCTTTGCGCTTGACGAATCCCGTCAGCCCGCCGATGTAGGCGCAATGCACGACCGCCATCAAACTGCCCAGCCCGGCGATCAGGAAGGCGATCATCCCGGCGGCAACCGTGGCGGCGAGCAGCACGCGCAGCCGGTAGCGGTACGCCAGCAACCCCGTGGGCACGGTGCCCAGCAACGCCAGGCCCGCCGCGAACGGGACGACGACGGAGATGATCGCGATCACCGCGCACAGTGCCCCCATGACCGAGGCGTGCGCCAGTTCGACCGGCCGCAGCGATCCATCCCGACGGGACCGAGGGCGGGTCGCATTCACTTCACCGATTGTGCCAGGCGCAAAGCCCGAGTGTCCGCACAACATGGCGCCACCTGGTTATTTGCTCGCACATGTCGCCCATTGGTGTCGCATAGCAAAGCTATGCAACGATGGAATCATGAATGCATCCGCCGCCAACCACAGCGCAGTCGTTGACGCCGCAAACGATGAGTCGCAGTCGGGCCTGGGAGCAGACCTGCTCGCCGTGGTCGCGCGGCTCAACCGGCTGGCCACCCAGCGCATCCAGATGCCGTTGCCCGCGGCGCAGGCCAGGTTGCTGGCCACCATCGAAGGCCACGGCGAAGCCCGAATCGGTGACCTGGCCGCCGTCGACCACTGTTCGCAACCGACGATGACCACGCAGGTGCGACGGCTCGAGGAGGCCGGCCTGGTGACCCGGACGAGCGACCCCGGAGACGCGCGGGCGGTCCGAATCCGCATCACGGCCGACGGGAGACGGACGCTCAACGCGGTCCGGGCTGACCGCGCGGCCGCGATCGAACCACAATTGGCCCTGCTCGGGCCGGCGGATCGCCGGGTGCTGGCGGACGCGGTCGAGGTGTTACGCCGGCTCCTCGACAATGCGTCCAGCGCAGCGCGCCGCAGCACGCTGTGATCAGCGCGAACCCCTAGATAGACCAGCGCCAGCGGGTGGACACTGGGATCAATTCGGTCTGACGTGACGAAAGGTGGCGGCGATGCGGCCCGAGGCTCCGGCCTTCCCAGCCTCCCCGTTGACCGTATGGGTCGGATCGATGAGGTACGTCTTTGCCCCGGGCCGCGACGTGAGTGTGGGCTACGGCAGGGGCTGCGACATACCGCTGGAGCGCCTCGGGAACGCTGCCTCACCACCGCCGGCACCTCGCACGGACGTTGTGCTGCGGTTCGCCGGTACCCAGTGGGTGGCCATCGATAGGAGCCGCTATGGCATCTTCGTCAACGGCGCCCGGGTGCAGACGGTCAACATTCACGACGGGCAGGCGATCACGATCGGTGATCCGCAGCGGGGCCCGCGGCTGGTTTTCCAGGTCGGCCCCCCGGCCCCAGTCGGCCCCCCGGCCCACCCGCCCCGACGACCGACCGGTCCGCCCCCACCCCCGGCTCGCCCGTGGCCCAAGCCACCCCAGTCCTCGCCGCGGCCGGTCGCGCCGCAGCCCAATGACCCCCGCCTGCAGGTTCCAACGCAGCAGGCCACCCAGCGAATGGAGATAGCTCCAAACCGATCGGCCGGGCTCGAGCGACCTGTCCCACCCGCCCAGTCAGGACCACCGGCCCCGCCGCCAGCGCCGCCGAAGCCGCCGGCTCCCCCGCCGGCGCCGCCACTTCCGCCACCCGTCAGTGGGGCGCCGAAGCCGCCCGCCCCGCCGCCAGCACCACTTCCGCCGCCGCTTCCGCCACCGCCAGCACCACTTCCGCCACCGCCGCTTCCGCCAGCGGCGCCCCTCCCGGAGCCGCCGCTTCCGCCACCGGCGCCACCCGTCACCGGGGATGACCGGCTATCGGGCCGGTGGCTGGTCAAGCGGATCGGCGAAGCGACGCGAAAGCTGCGCACCCAGCGTCCCTCCTTCCGCTCCGATGAAGCGCTCCCCACCTATCGGTTGCCGCTGAAGCCCGGGGCGCGCACCGGCGGGGTGGCCGCATACCAGCTGGGTCTTGACGTCGACGGGCACAACGTGCTCTCCGATGTCTCCTTCACGGCCCGTCCGGGCACATTGACCGCGGTGATCGGACCGTCGTCCGCGCGCGGCTCCGCGCTGCTCGAGCTGCTCGCCGGCACCAGGGAGCTAAGCGCTGGGGTCGTCACCGTGGACGGCCATGACGTGCATGCCGAGCCCGAGTCGATGCGCACCCGCATCGGGACCGTGCCGCGCGACGACCGCGTCCACCGGCAGCTCACCGTCGAGCGGGCCTTGGGATATGCCGCCGAACTGCGGTTGCCGCCGGACATCGCGCCCGAGCATCGCCATCGTGTGGTGGACGAGGTTCTCGAAGAACTCGCGCTGACATCCCACCGCGCGACCCCGATTCGCAAACTCTCGCCCGAAGTGCGCCGATGCGCGTCGATCGCGATCGAGCTCATCACCAGGCCGACGCTGCTCGTGGTGGACGGGCCGAGCGTCGGGCTCGATGAGACGCAGGAGAACCACATCATGGCGACCCTGCGGCGCCAGGCCGACATCGGCTGCGCCGTGGTCGTGGCCATGACATCGCAGACGTCGCTGACCCACCTCAATATGTGCGACCAGGTAGTGGTGCTCACCTCCGCCGGCACCATGGCTTACGCCGGAACGCCCCTGCAGATCGAGTCCGCGATGGGCACCGCCGATTGGTCGAAAGTTCTCGCGCAGGTGGGCGCCGATCCCGAGGGCGCCCACCGCGCGTTTTCGGCGCGGCAAAAAACGTCGCCTCCGACGCCGCCGGAAGTCGCCGCTCCGTGGCCTCCCCCCACCGACCTCAGCCTGCAACGGCAAATCGGGTTGGTGATCCGTCGCCAGCTTCGCCTGCTCATCGGCAACCGCGTCTACTTCGCGTTCTTGGCGCTGCTGCCGTTCGCGTTGGCGGCGCTCACCCTGCTGATTCCCGGCCATTCCGGTCTGGGCCGGCCCAACTCGGCCAACCCCAACCCGCATGAAGCCATCGAGATCCTGGCCGCGCTCAACGTCGCGGCGGTCATCATCGGCAGCGCGCTGACCATCGGCGACCTGGTTGGCGAGCGTCGCGTCTATCGGCGCGAGCAGTCCGTCGGGCTGTCGCCGTCGGCCTACCTGGCCGGCAAACTCGTCGTCTTCTGCCTCGCCGCGGCCGCTTTGGCGGCCGTCGTGACCGCCATCGTCGTCACCCGCATGGGCGGGCCCGTGCACGGCGCAGTCCTGCTGGGCAATCCCGATGTCGAGCTCTACGTGAGCGTGGCCGTTACGGCGATGGTCTCGGCGATCGTCGGGCTGGCGCTGTCCGCGCTGGGCAGGTCGCTGCTCGAGGCCCTGGCACTGCTGGTGCCGGTGATCCTGGCCTCGCTGCTATTTGATGGAAGCCTGGTTCAGCTCGCGGAAAAGTGGGGCTTCCAGCAGATCTCCTGGTTCGTCCCGGCGCAGTGGGGCTTCGCGGCATCGGCGTCCGCCGTTGATTTGCGCAGGGTCGACGAGCTCGCCGCCAACGCTTTGATGTGGACCCACTATTCAGGCTGGTGGATCTTCGACATGGTCATCCTCGCGCTCTTCGGCGCGGTGTGGGCCGGGCTGACCCGGTATTGGCTGCGGTCGCCCGAGCGCGCGATCGGTCACCGGTCACCGAATCCCACACCAGCAGGAACTGAGTGACCTGCACGGATGAGAAATTGGTGTCTCAGACATACCGTCTGACGCGGCCGCAGTACTCGACGTATTCCTGGCCGTACCGCTGCCGCATGAATTCTTCCTCCCGCAATACTTGCCGGTGGAACAGCCAGGTGCCGCCAGCCAGGTAGGCGAGCAGAACCCAGTTAGGGAACACCAACAGCTCACCGACCAGGAAGAGAAAAAAGCCGACATAGATCGGATTACGGCTCACCGCGAATATGCCCGTCGTCACCAGCCGACCGGGTTGGTCGACATCGATGCCGACCCGGAAGCTGTTTCCGAATGACACGATGCTGAGCACCAAAACCAGCACACCGCCCAGACAGAGCCCCACTCCGAGCCAGGCGACCGCCGTGGACCGGAAGAACTTATGGCTGCTGACCAGGGGCCAATCGAAGGCGGCGGCGAAAATCGTATAGAAGTAGAACAGTGCCAGCGGCGGTATCAGGAAGTCCGTCTTGTCGAGATCCCCGAAATGCATTGCCCGAGTACCGGTTCGGCGCAGCAGCAGGACCCTGCCCAGCACCGTCCCTAATAGCAGCACAATCATCAGAGCGGCCAGGTATTGGGGCATCGCAGTCCCGTTCAGTCAGGAAGTGCGCAGCGTCACATCCATCGTCATATTGACGCACGGGCGGGTCGGATTCAACACTGCGTCCTCGACGCCAACTCCGAGTGACATCGCCTGACCTGTTTCGGAGGCGCGCGGCGGGCTACCTTCAGGGTATGGCGCCTGAGATGACAAGCACTGCCGAACATCTGCGCAACGCCCTGGACGGGCGTTGGCGCGACGTGAAGAACGAGACCCGGGAATGGCTGAGCAAGGAGCAGTTCCGTCCGCACTACACGCCGAGCACGGTCCTGGCCCGCGCGAAAGTCGCGGAGCAAATGAAGCTCATCGCCGCCGCGGGCATCTCCGACGAGGGGTTCCGCAAGGAGCACGGCGGCACGGGCGACGTCGGCGCGGCGGTAACGATGATCGAGATGCTGGCAATGTCGGATCTGTCGTTGATGGTTAAGGCCGGGGTGCAGTGGGGCCTGTTCGGCGGTGCGGTCGAGAACCTGGGCACCGAACGCCACCATGAGCGGTACGTGGAGAAGATCATCAGCCTCGAACTGCTCGGCTGCTTTGCGATGACCGAGACGGGGCACGGCAGCGACGTGCAGTCGCTGGAGACGACCGCGACCTATGATGCCGCGACCGAAGAGTTCGTCCTGCACTCCGAAACCCCGAGCGCTCGCAAAGACTACATCGGCGGGGCCGCCGAGACCGCTACCGTCGCTGCGGTTTTCGCGCAGCTGATCACCACCGAAGACGGCCAGCCGGCCAACCATGGGGTGCACTGCATGTTGGTGCCGATCCGCGACGCCGACGGCAATGACCTACCCGGTGTGACGACATCGGACTGCCACTACAAGGGCGGGCTGCCCGGCGTCGACAACGGCCGCATTATGTTCGACCACGTTCGCGTTCCACGCGAGAACCTGCTGAACAAGTACGGCGACGTCGCGCCGGACGGCACCTATAGTTCGCCGATCGACAACCCGAACCGCCGGTTCTTCACCATGATCGGCACATTGATCCGTGGCCGGGTCACGGTGGGCGGCAGCGCCGGCAACGCCGCCCGCGTCGCACTCGACATCGCCACCCGATACGCGCTGCAGCGCAGGCAATTCAGCGCACCCGACGACGAGGGTGAAGTGCTGATCATGGACTACTTGGTGCACCAGCGGCGACTGTTTCCCTTGATAGCCAAGTCATATGCGCTGCAGTTCGCGCAGAACGAGCTGGTGTCCAAGTGCCACGACCTGCAGACCTCGGACGTCGCCGACGCCGAGGAGCAGCGCGAGCTGGAAGCGCGTGCCGCCGGGCTGAAGGCGGCCAACACCTGGCATGCCAGCCGGGCCATCCAGGAGGCTCGGGAAGCGTGTGGCGGCGCCGGCTACATGGCCGAGAACCGGCTGATCGCGCTGCGGGGCGACACCGACGTGTTCACCACCTTCGAGGGCGACAACCATGTGCTGACCCAACTCGTGGCCAAGGAGCTGCTGACCGCCTACGCCGACGACATCCGCAGCATGAGCCCGGTCGAATGGGTTAGGTTCGCCGCCAACGCCGTTGGTGAACGGGTGATGAAACGCACTGCGGCCGAAGCGATTATGCAGACGATCATCGACACCCGCCAAGACAGCGAAGAGGAGGGCAGCCTGTTCAACCGGGGCACCCAGGTCACCATGTTCGAGGAGCGCGAGGACTATCTGCTGTCTTCGGTCGCGCGCCGGCTGCAGGGCAAGTCCAAGGAGATGTCGGCTTTCGACGCGTTCAACGCCGTGCAGGATCACGTGCTGCACGCGGCGAGCGCGCACATCGACCGAGTGGTGCTCGAGGCATTCATCGCCGGCATCGATGCATGCGAAGAGGAGGAGGCCCGCGAGGTGCTCGAGCTCGTCTGCGACCTCTACGCGTTGTCGGTGATCGAGGATGACAGGGCGTGGTACATCGAACACGGATACCTGTCCACCGGGCGAGCCAAGGCGGTCACCCGGGGTATCAACGATCGATGCCGCGCGCTGCGGCCCTATGCGCAGACGCTCGTCGACGGTTTCGGCATCCCGGAGCCGCTGCGCTACGCCGAGATGCTGCACCCGGAGAATCTGTCGGACGCGGTAACGCCCTGACCGGCTCCTCGGCAATCGCCGCCCAGCTCGGCTCCATCGACGCCTGGACGGCCGCGTGCTGCGGCCGGATGTACCTCACCCGGGTCAGGACCGCGGCGACGATGTCGCACGCCAGGAAGCTGGGTGCAGCGGACGGTTATTGATTCGGGATCTTGCCGAGCGCCCGCAGCTTGCCGTCTGACCCGATCTGAAACTTCACCGTGCCAATGCCGGTGGGACAGCACGGCTGATCCTTGCCGACCTGCCATTGATATTGAACCGTGACCGTGTCATCCGACGGCGCCAGCACGGTGATGTACGGCTTGGGCTTCGGCGTCGGTGAGCCCAGCGGCGTGTTGTGATCAAAGAACAGCAGTTGCTGGGGCGTCGACTCGCTGGCAATGGTCGGGATGATCTGCACCCAATACAAGCGGCATTTCCTGGCGTGTCCCCGAGCGATCTCGACCCAGGTCGTGTCCGGGATGGTGATCGGAACCGCGGCGATGGCCTGCCGCACCGTATCCGCCGTCGGGCCGTCGGAATCCTTACAGGTATCCGGCTTCGCGGGCGGCGGTGCCGGCGACTTCCCGCCGCAAGCAGAGGCCAGCAGAATCAGCAGGATTAGCGCCAGCCGGCGAGGCACCCGCAGAGCTTAGCGAAGACTGTGAATGTCCCACCGGTTTGGTCGGAGGCCCCGTTCTGAGAGATGGGGCGAGCGGCCACCTGCGCCTCCAAGAAACCCGTAATGCGACGGAAACGTAGCGCACCCGCAGCTGAAATATCTCTGTCGCACGATTCACTCATTCGGTAGCACACCTGAAGGAGTGACGTGGGCGTGGCTCGGCAGTGGGATGGGCCGGATACGGCCATGAAGACCATCTGCCCACTGCAGTGCTGGCTGCGGCGTGGCGGCGCCCCTGACGACCGCTTCGGCGGGCAGGCCTCGCTGGCCGGTCGAGTCGACTGGGCGGGGCTACCCATCAACCTCGACTTGGCGTTCTCGCGGGAGCAGCGCGACAAGGTCTACGCGCAGCATCTGGTGCGCAGGCGCGGGGCCCAGCTGGGGCGATGGGGGGGCGCCGCGCACGTGTGCGTTTGCGATGCCGCGGCCGAACGTGAGTGCCTCGACCCCGACGCGGGCCAGGCGCACGTTGAGCGGCTCAGCGCCGATCTGCGCTAAACACCCCTAGCGCGACTCGGCCGCTTCGTTCCCGCGCGACGTGGGCAGGCCGGCGGCCTGCCAGGCACCGAACCCGCCAAGCACGTCCGACACGTCGTCGAAGTCCGACTCGCGAAGGGCGCTGGCGGCCACCATCGACCGGTAACCGCTGGCGCAGTAAACGACCACCGGGGCCGCCCGGTCCAGGCCGGCCAACGAATCTCGCAGGGCGGGCAGCGGGATTTCACGCGCGCCTGGAATGGTGCCCTCGGCGGCCTCCTGCGGGCTTCGGACATCCACGAGTTGCAGGCGGGGCTGCGAAGCGCGCAACTCGGCGAGCCGCTCGATAGTCAACCTGGACGATGCCTCGACGAGCTCTGGTCGATGCGCGAAAACGTCTGCAAGGTTTCGCAATTGACCAACGACCCGGTCGAAGCCCACCCGGGACAGGCGGATCTTTGATTCGCGCGCCAACTCCACGTCGCCGACCAGCACGATGTCGCGGTCCGGTGATATGACATTGCCGGCCCATTCGGCGAAGCGTCCCTTCAGGCCGACATTAACCGCGCCGCGCAGGTGCCGGCGTGCATAATCGGCCGGCTCCCTGCTGTCCAGGAAAATGGCCCCCGCATGGGCCAGCATGCGCACGTCGTCGACATCGAGCAAGGGCAGCGGATTTTCGTTCAGCAAAGGGCGCAGCTCGCGATTGCGGTGCGCGGCGAACTCGAAGTAGCGGGGCCGCAACGGCTGCCCCGCGGTGACCGTGGCGACAAACTGGTTCACGTCGAGCGTCCGTAGCGCATGGTTGGTCTGGCGCTGCTCACCCATCGTCGAACTGGTCTCGCTGGATAGTTGCTTACCGCATGCCGATCCGGCGCCGTGCGCGGGAAACACCCGCGTGGTATCGGGCAGCGTCAGGAGCTTGCCGTGTAGCGACCCATACAGCGTCGCGGCCTGCGCATCGGCCGACAAGCCCGAGGTCGCGCAAAGGTCTGGGCGCCCGACGTCCCCGACGAACAGGGTGTCGCCGGTGAGCACGCCGTACGGAATTTCGTCGTCAGCGTGCTCGTAGACCACGATGCAGATCGACTCGGGAGTGTGGCCAGGTGTCGCCAGGATCTCTAATGTCACCTCTCCCAGCGAGATCCGCTGCCCGTCCCGCAACGGCTCGATCGGGAACTCGACCTCGGCGCCTTCGCCGAAGGAGATCAGCGCCCCGGTGGCGGCCGCCAATTCCAAGTGACCGCTGAGGAAGTCAGCGTGGATGTGCGTCTCGATGACGCGTTCGATGTCCAGTCCAAGCTCGGCCGCCTGGCCGAGATAGTCGTCGACATCGCGGCGCGGGTCGACCACGACGGCGCGGCCCGTGGTCTCGTCCCCGATGAGATAGGACGCCTGCGACAGACAGCCCAGGTAGTGCTGTGTGAATATCATCGGCTTTCCCTTTCGCGTCTATCGGCTACGCGGCGACGGCTGCCCATACATGGCCACCACGACCGTGCGGTCCAGGCTGTTGTCCGACCACACCCCCATGGCGGTGTTGGCGCAGTCGCGGATGATCGCCATGACGTCGGCGTTGGAGTACCACTGGTTGACCAGTTCCAGGCTGCTGATGGCGATGGCCGGGTTGATCGCCACCGTCTCGGCGGCCTTGCCGTGGAACCCGGCGGCGTTGGCGCGGTCCTGCGGCGTTGATCCGTCGGATCCGATGTCGTCGTTGATGTTTCGGTTATTGATCATGTCCTCCGCGTGCCATTCGGCGGCCAGTGTGAGCGCGTTGTCCCTGACGATGTCATTCGTGCAGCCCGCCTGGTGCTGAAGCGTGTAGACGGCGGACACAACGGCGCTGTTGAGCCGCTTGTTGTCGGCATGTGCGACAGGGGCGGCCAACACCACCGGTCCCGAAACAAGCACGGCAACGGGCAGCGCGCGGGCGCCGCGGCCTATCCATGCCAACATATGGCCTCCGATCACGACGGGTCGAAATGCGATACCAGCCATCGGCCGTTGACCTTGTCCAGCGTCACCCGGATCACGGGCTGGGTATCGGTGGGGGCGCCTGCGCCGATGGCCACGGTTTGGTCGACGAACAATAGGACCACGGCATGGTTGGCGGTCGCCGAAACCGGCGCCGCCGCATGCACTTTGGCTACGGCCGTGACGTGTTTTTCTTTCGCACCCGGAATGACCACCTCGCGGGTCAGCGTGGTGTAGGCGTCCTTGAACTCGCCGGTCAGACGTTCGCGCGCCGCACCAAGATCCTTGTCCACCGAATCCGCCTGGTACGACAGCAAGGCGACCGCGTCTTCGCTGGCGACACGCACCGATTCGCTGCGGGCCGTCGCAAGTTCGTCGGCCGACCCATCCGACCACCTGAAGTAGCCCGCCGCCAACGCGAGCAGCAACGCGAAGCCGGGCAATACACCACGAGCGAGCACGCGCGACCACGCGATCCGCCGCTTCTCCCCCGCGGTGTCGGGCGCATCTTCGAACGCCCCGTCGGCCTCGGCGGCCGGCGATTCCTCTTGCGCGTCTTGGGCTGTCGCCCCGGTATCTTCCGGCAGCGCCTCCGCCGAAACTTCCTCGTCGGCGTTGATCGTGTCCGCGGTGTTATCCCTGAGCGTCGTCATGCCACGAACACCACGTTGGATACCTTGGCGTCGTCGCCGACCGACCGAACCTCGATTCGCATGCGCCACTCCCGTGGCGCCTCCTCGCCGCCCGCGGTCCGCGACTTCACCGCGACCGCCACCAGCACCTGAGCCGAGTCGCCCCGCTCCGATTCCAGCCCGGCATCGGTGACCGTGCCTTCCGATTTCGATTGCGCCGCCTTGACAACCTCGATGAACGGCTTCGCCCGCTGCTCAAAATCCTCCCGGAAGGACCCGGTGGCTTGATCGAGGATCCGCTGCACGTCCGCATCGACCTGGGTGTAGTTGATCGTGGTGAGGTTTACCGCGCCCTGGCGAGCAACCTGAACGAAAAGCTCACGCTGGGCCTGGGCCTCATGCTTTTGGTAGGCGCGGTAGCCGAGCCACCCGGCCAATCCGGCCAGCGTGGCCACGATTACGGCGCTGGCGACCAACGCCGATCCGGCACGCGAAAGCCGACGCCGCCAGCCGGCGAGCCGGTCCTTGGATTGGCTTGGGGTCTCGTCGATCTCGTCGACATCGACGTCTTCGACGTCTTCGACGTCTTCGACGTCGGGCAGCGTTGACTCGCTGACTTTTTCGTCGCCGTCAGGGGTTTCGGGCTCGTCGGCCATATTGCTCCTTCACTCCTACCGTGGGGGCACCAGCAGCGACTGCCAGTTTTTGGCGCGCGGGTGCGCCAAGTCGGACTCGGTGTAGCGGTGCCCATCGGGCCCTATGTAGTCGCCGCTGGCGGGGTCATAGGTCGCGACGGCAAACGGTGCCTGCTGTGGGGGTGGCGCGGTGCCCCGCGGCGGTGGAAGTCGCGGATCTTGTCCCGGCGGATACTCCGGTACGCCCTGACCGGTGGCGGTGGCGTTGGGGTCGCCCTTCCAGTTGTAGCCCTCGTTGAGCGGCACGTACTCCTCGTCGCTTTCACACAGCTCGACCGTGGGGGCACGCTTCCACGGCTTGGTCTCGCACGGAATATTGCGCACGCCACGGACATTGAACACCGAATCTTGCGGCACTCGGCAATACAGCTCTGCCGCCGGGCGGTCCGGCGCGTCGACGCTGGCCGGCGAGCGGCGCTGAGTCGGCGGCAGATACCCGGTCGAGCAGGGCGGCGGCAGGTTGATGTTGAGATTGAAGTCCAACTGGGCGCCCCGGTACTCCTGTTTGGTGTTGGAGCTCGGCACGACGATCGCCGCCATGCCCGCGATGCCTTGCGGTAACAGCACCAGAAGTTGCTCGATGTCGTGGCGGTAGACGACTGCGATGTCACCGAGGCTCACGAGGTTGGCGAACAGCACCGGGAGCGCGGGCGCCACTCGATCGAATAGCGCACGACCTTCTTCGAGACCGGAACTGCCCTGCGTCAGCAGATCTCGCAGCGCCGCATCCTGCGCCTTGAACTGTGCCATGATGGCCGCGGTTCGATTGGCCCACGTGGCAATCGCATCGGACGTCTGCACCTGGGAGTTGAGCACCGCGGGCGACTGGTCGATCAGGGTGGCAAGCGGGTCGACGGTCCGGCCGCCCGCGATGGCCAATGCAGTAGACCCGTCGACGATCCGGGACATCTCGGGCCCAAGGCCACTGACCGCCCGGTCGGCTTCGTCGACCACCGTGTGCAAGTTGTCACGCGGAATCGCCTGCAGCGCACGGTTGGTCATGTCGAGCAGGTGTCCGATGTCGACGGGCACATCGACACGGCCCGCGGGAATGACGTCGCCGGCGCCCAGCGGCCGCGAATGTTCTCCGTCTTTCCCAGGCAGCGGGGTAAGTTCGATGTATTGCTCGCCGATCGCCGAGCGGCTGTGCACCGACGCCTGGACGCCGGAGGGCACCTTGACGCCGGATCTCATGGCGAGCACCGCACGCACGCCGGTGGCGGTGACGTCGACCGACTGGACCTGACCCACGTCGGTGCCGCGATAGGTGACGACCGAGGTCCTGTAGAGCCCGCCCGACGCGGGCAGGTCAACCGTGACGTTGTACTCCCCGATTCCGAACAGCGTCTGGGGAAGCTTCATGAAGTTGAACGCCATTGCGCCACAGGACAATACCGTCACCAGAGCCAAGATCGACAACTGGATCCACGTCCGGCGGCCCAAGCGCAGCATTTAGTATCCCCCGAAGTGGTAGGGATAGGTCAGTGGGTTGCCCGCCGTGGACGGGCTCGGCTGCATGCCGATTGTGCGTCCCCACAGCAATTCGAGTGTGGTGAGGTTACCCTCCCATCGTGAGCCGGTGAATATCCCGGTGTCTATGCGGCTCAACGTCAAATCGACGATCAGGGTGAGGTTGGCGTAGTCGCCACGGAACCAATTCCTGGCGGTGGAGGCCGGCCAGGGGTAGGTCACCAAGCCGTCCAGGCCCCTGGTGAGCGACGGCCCGGCGTCGGCCAGTGACCGCAGCACCGGCGCGATGTTGCGCAGGTTGTTCACCAACGATTCCTTGCTCTGGTGAATGGTATCGGCCGCGATCGCGCTGAACTTGCCGACCTGATCGATCGCATCGGCGATCTTGGTGCGCTCTTCAGCTAATACCGCCAGCGCTTTGGGCAGGGTCGTCAACGCCTTGTCGACGACGGGATCCTTATCGGCGAACTGGCCGGCCAGGCCATTGAGACTCTCGGCGGCGGCAATGATGTCGTCGGTCTGGTCGTTGGTGCCGCGAACGAACTCGTCGAGCTGGTCGAGCAGACTGCGCATGTCGTTTTCGCGGCCGGCGAATGCCTTGGCGATCGCCTGATTGATTTCCTGCAACTGCGCAATTCCGCCGCCGTTGAGCAGGATTGACACCGAGGCCAGAGTCTGCTCGGTGGTCGGATACATGCTCGCGTGCGGCAACGGAATGACCGACCCGTTGTGGAGTTGGCCGGCCGGCGCCTCATCCTTGGGTGCCGCGAGTTCGATGTGCATCGAGCCCAGCAGGCTGGTCTGCCCGAGCTTGGCGGTCGAATTGGCCGGCAGGTGGACATCGCCGTTGATGCGCATAGTGACGAGGGCGTGCCAGCCCTGGAGCTCGATCTTGGTGACGTTGCCGACGTTGACGTCGTCGACCCGAACGCGGGTGTTTTCCTGAATGGTGACGACGTCGGGCATTTGCGCCTGGATCGTGTAGGAGCCCGGCCCCCCGCCGGCGGTACCGGGCAGGGTGAACGAATTCAAGCCGCGCCATCCGCACGCCGGAAGCGCTGCAATGCACGCAACGCCGAGCACCGCGGCCATCGCGCGCCTCACGGTGGGCCCGTCGGAAGCATCAGATTCTGTAGTACCTGGGTCGAGTCGATCGTGCCCGGTGGCGGCGACTCGGCGGGTGACGGCGGCTGGGCCGCAAGCGCAGGCGGCGGCTGGGCCCCAGGCGGGGACGGCGCCGCATCCGGTGGCGGGTTCGCGTCAGGTGGGGGCGGGTAGCCGGGCCGAAGCCAGTTCTCGCTGTAGGTGATCTCGTTTGGTCGCGCCTGAGTCCCGACAAACGGGTTGATTCCCGCCGGAATGTAGTTGTAGATGCGGTTTTTGATGATCGGGTTGATGTACTGCAGGCACAGCTTGGACACTCGGGCCAAGCGCGCCCGGGAGGCCGCCTCGATCGAGCTGCAGATGAACTGCGGGATGTCGGCGAAGTTGTTCAACGCGATGATGCCGGTCATCGCACTCTGCGCCGGTTGATAGATGTTCAGGAAGTTCTGGAACACCGTCGGGACGGTATGCAAGACTTGTTTGATGTCAGCGCGGCTGTCGTTGAGCGCGGTCGTGATCGAACTCAGCCGGTCGACCGTGACACCCATTGCTTCCCGGTTATCCGCGAGGAACTGGCGCACGTCGGCCAGCGCCTGGTCGAGGCCCTGCACCGCGTGGGCGACTTCGTCGGGTGTGTTCGACAGCAGCGTCGTCACGCTGGCCAGGTTCTGGTTAAACGAGGCCAGCAGATCGCTGCTGGAGTACAACGCTGACACCAGCAGCTGCAGATTACGCACCGTGCTGAAGATGTCGTCGGCGTGATCACCGATTGCTGAAATCGCCTGGGATAGCTTGATTATGGTATCGCGAGCGGTGTCTCCCTGCCCACGCAGGTTGTCCGCGGCCGAGTTGATGAATTCGCCGACCGAGTTCACGCCACCCGGAGTCGTGGGCTGCAACGCATCGGTCAGCTTCTCCAGCTGCTTGCGGAAGTCGTCCCACTCGACGGGCACCGCGGTGCGGTTCAGCGGGATCGAGGCGCCGGGGCCCAATTTCGGCCCGCCGGAGTAGGCCGGGACCAGTTGGATTGCCCGAGAGGTCACCAGCGACGGTGACAGAATTGCGGCGCGAGCATCGGCCGGGATCGGGTACTGCTTGTCGACGGAGAAGGTCACCTTGGAGCTGGTGGGCTGCGGTTCGATCTTGTCCACGACGCCGACCGCGACGCCGAGGATCCTGATTTCGTCGCCTATGAACAGGCCATTGGCCTCTGTGAAATACGCCGAGTACGTGTTCTTTTCGACGTCTTTCCATAGCTTCTTGCCAACGAGAAACGAAGCGACGACCAGCGTCACTGCGAGGCTGATGGCGGTCAAGATTTGAAGGTTGCGCCGACCCATGTTCACGGCCCGTCGTAGTCGTGCGGCGACGGCGGCGGAATGGTCCGGATAGGTGGCGTCGAGGGCGGCGGTGAGGGCGGTTGGGACCACAGCGGGACCGGTGCGTTCTCCGGCGGGACCGGCGGAGACCCCGTTGGCGGGTCCACCGACTCGGATGGCAACTTCTGGTTGGGGTCCAAGAAGCGGTCATACATATCCGCGTCGAGGACCGGGCCACCGATCTGGCCGGGAATCAGGTTGGCCACGTAGGCCTTGAAAAAGGGCCCAGAGCCCAGGCATTCGCCAAACGACATTGCATATCGCCTGAATTTGGTGAAGCTGCTCTGCAGATCTTGTCGGTGGTTGTCGAGGATCTCAAGCACCCCGTTGAGCTTGTCGAGGGCCGGCTTGAGTTGAGTCCGGTTGTCATCGACCAACCCCGAAATCTGGTGCGAAACCGCGGTGAGGTTGTTCATCAGCAGGTCGAGTGAATCTCGTTCATCCAGCAGGGCCGCCAGCAGCGCGTTGGAGTCCCCCACCAGGCCGGCGATCTGCTGGCTGCGCCGACCCAGTACCCCCGAGACCTTGTTGGCATTCCCCAACAGGCTGCGCAGCTGCGCATCGCGGTTGTTGAGTGTCTCCGAGAACCGGGCCACTCCCTGCAGCGCGGGTCTGAGATCCGGCGGTGTTTCCTTCAAGGTGTCAGCCAAAGTCGTTAGCGCCGAGGAGAGTTGGGTGGTATCCAAGCCGCTGATCGTGGTCGTCAGATCCCCCAGCGCGTCGGGAAGGTCATACGGCGAGGTGGTACGTTCCAGCGGAATGGTGCCCGCCAGCTTTCCTTGGCCACGTGAGGTCAGCTCAAGCATCTTGCTGCCCAGTATCGTTTCTGTCTTGATCGCCGCTTCCGTGCGGTCGCCCAGTTCGATGTTCTTGCGGACGGTGAACCCAACCCGGACCTTGGTGCCTTCCAGGCGGATGTCTGAGACCCTGCCGACACCCATCCCCGAAACCCGAACCGAACTGCCGCTTTTGATGCCACCGGCTTCGGCAAAGTAGGCCGAATAGTCGTTGGTGTTCTTGATGAATGGCAGCTTGTCGTACTCGAAGGCGGCTATCACTACGCACGTCACGACCACGGTGCCCATCACGCCTATCAAGACGGGGCTGCGTTGGCCGAGCGGTTTGATCTTGGGGAGCTTCACTTCGGGGTGCACCGCCCACTCGGCTGGCCCAACAGTTTGACGAAGATCGGGTTACCCCCTTTGCCGTTGAGCTTGAGCAGCACTTCGCAGAAGTAGAAGCCGAAGTAGTCGCCATTCAGGCCCTGCCGGGCCAGGACCTGATAGATGTCGGGAAGGTCTTTGAGCAGCCCGTCGAGATAGTCGCGGTCCGACAGTACCTGGCCGGACATGCGATCGGACTCGTGCACAACGTCTTTGATCGGCTGGCGCGCCTGGACAAGCAGATCGGTGACCGACCCGGCGGCCGCGTTGACGTAGGCCAGCCCGGTGGAGATGTCATTCTTGCGCTGAGCCAAGCCGTCCACGAGCGCCGATAGCTTGTCCAAGCCATCGGAGAACTCGCGGTCGCGCGTGCCGAAGGTGTGCAGCACGGTGTTCAAGTTGCTGATCAGCTCACCGATCAGCTCGCTGCGCCCGGCCAGGGTCGAGGTCAGCATCGACGTCTGTGCCAGCACCGAGGCGGTGGTGCCGCCTTGTCCCTGGAAAATCCGCAACAATTCACCGGACAAGGCGTTGACCTGATCGGGGTCCAGCGCGCGGAACAACGGGCGGAAGCCCCCGATCAGCGCATCGACGTCCAAGGCCGGCGACGTTCGAGCCAGCGGAATCGTCGCGCCCTGCGGCAGCCGCTGCGGGGGCCCGGGGCCCTCTTCGAGCGCGAGGTAGCGGTCACCGATCAAGTTTTCATAGCGCACAGCGGCTTTGGTGCCCTCAGTGAGCCGCACGCCCTTGTCCACGGCGAAGCCGACGGTGACTGTGCCGTCGCGATGCAGCGTGAGGTCGCCGACCTTGCCGACCTCCACCCCGGCGATGCGGACAAAGTTCCCGGACTTCAGACCGGATATGTTCGTGAAAACCGCCTGGTAGCCGGTTCGGTCGTCGAAGCGCAACTGCCCGAAGACCGCGATCAGCGCAAACGTGAATAGCAAGCAGACGCCGGTAAATATCCCGACACGGAAGATGATGGCCGAAAGTTTCCTTCTCATGACGGCGGCACTCCCCCGCGGTAGTTGTAGCGCGGCGCTTCGGGGGGATTCTTGGTGGTCGGGAAGTAGTTGGCCCACCATGGATTACCGACCCACGGAGTGGTCCGGATCTCGTCGGGAGCGGCGCCCCACCCGGTGTCGGTGACCAGCGCCCGCACCGGGAAGTTCGCACTCGGGTCCGGCAGCGAACCACAGCTGGGCCTGCCCCCTGGACCGCCTGTGGCATTGACCTTGGGAAGGTGCTTCGGGAATCGGTACGGGTCGTCGCCGAAAAGCAGGGAGGCGTCAAGAATCACCGAATAGCCGTTGCCGCCCAATGCATCTCGGCCGCCATGATCCACGTACCATTGCGCACCCTGGAACAGGCAGGTGAAGGTCGGCGAGTATTTGTTCAGCAGCGCGGTGGTCGGATCTAGCAAATTGAAGGACCGCACGATGTTGGATTCGTTGGGGCCGATCAAGTTGATGCCGGTCTGGCTGAAGCCCGCCGTCGACAACAGCAGCTCGTCGAGCGACCGCTCGTTTTCGGTGAGGGTCTTGCTGGTGGTCGCCGCCGAGTCAAGGATCGACAGGATATCCTGCGCCGCATCGGAATAGGCGGCCGTGGTTTTGCCGAATAACCGCCAATCCCTGCCAATCGTTTTCATCCGGGGGTTGACGGTCAGCAGCACATTGTTCGCATCGGTGATCGCCTGTCCAATTCGATCGCCCTTGCCGCGCACCGATTGTGCGAAGGCCGATAGGATCGCGTTCAGCTTGGCCGGGTCAAGGGCCTGGACCACCGACTGCAGATTCTCGAAAACCGTGTTGACTTCGACGGTGACGTTGCGGGAGCGCAGTACCGCGCCGGGCTTCAGCGCTGTGGGGCTGGGGTGCTCGGGCACGATCAGGTCGACGTATTTGGACCCGAACGCGGTGGTCGATTTGATCTCGGCCTCGAGGTTGGCCGGCAGATATTTGAACGGGTCTGGGTACATCTTCAGCTGCAGCTGAGCCGCTTTCACGTCGGTGCCAATCGAACCGACCTCGCCGACCTGGACACCGCGCAACTTGACCTTGGCGCCGGGTTCCATCACCAGTCCCGCCCTGTCCGATACCAGCGTGAGCGGGATGAATGAGATGAATTTGCCGGAGAACGCCCCCGCGGTCAGTGCGATCAAACTACCGACCAGGATGAACAACGTCGGCGCCCACCAAATCGGGTCGATCTTGCTCGTGCGGACTCTATTTCTCCTGCCGGGTCCGCCGCTGCTGTGGTTGCTCATGCGGTTAACCGGACAGGTTGAAGTTGCCGGACTGTCCGTAGACGGACAGCGAAATCATCAGGGCCACAAAGGCCGTGACGATCATCGATGACCGCACTGACCGGCCGACAGCCTCCCCCACGCCGGCGGGACCACCCGTCGCGGTGAAACCATAGTAGGTGTGCACAACCATCACGCCCGTGGCCATCGCCAGCACCGCGGCGAAAGACCACAACAAGTCGGTGGGACGCAAAAACGTGGAGAAGTAGTGCTCGTATACGCCACGTGACTGGCCGTAGATGTACAACGTGCCGAACTTGGACGCGAAGAACGACATCAGCACGGCGACGGCGTATAGCGGGATGACGACCAAGACGCCGGCGATAACCCGTGTCGACGCTAGATAGGTGATCGAACGGATACCCATCACCTCGAGCGCGTCGATCTCCTCGTTGATGCGCATCGCGCCCAGCTGTGCCGTCGTGCCGGCACCGATCGTGGCGGCCAATGCCACCCCGGCCGTGCACGGTGCGATCATCCGGACGTTGAAGAATGCCGACAGAAAGCCGGTCAGCGCCTCGACTCCGATGTTAGACAAGGTGTCATAACCCTGCACCGCGACCAGGGCGCCGGTGGTCAGGGTGAGGAAGCCAATGATGCCCACGGTGCCCCCGATTACCGCAAGCGCACCCGTACCCATACCCATCTCGGCGATAATCCGCAGCAGTTCGCCGGGGTAGCGCCGTACCGCATCGGGGGTGCTGACCAACGATTTCCCGTAGAACTCGGTCTGTTCGCCCAGCTTTCGGGTGGCAGCCACCACCTTGGGGCCAACAGCGAACCAGGTGGGTTCTCTTGCCGCATCGCTCATTTGGCGGTCACCTTTACTCCGAGCGCCGTGATCACGATGTTGATGAAGAACAACGCCATGAACGAGAAGACCACGGTCTCGTTCACCGCGTTGCCGACACCAGTGGGGCCACCGCCCACCGATAGGCCCTTGTAGCAGGCGATGAGGCCGGCGGACAGACCGAACAGGGTTGCCTTGATGAGTGAGATCACTACCTGCGGCAGCCCGGTGAGCAGGGTCATCCCGGCGATGAAGGCGCCCGGTGTGACGTGCTGAACGAAGACCACGAAGATGTAGCTGCCGGTCAATCCGGTGACGGCGACCACCGAGTAGAGCAGCAGCGCGACGAAGGTGGCGGCGATGACTCGCGGAGCCACCAGGGCCTGGATCGGATTGACGCCAATCACCTTCATAGCGTCGATTTCCTCGCGGATGGTCCGGGCACCCAGGTCGGCGCACATGGCGGTCGAGCCGGCACCGGCGACGGCCATCGCCGTGACGACGGGCCCAACCTGGGTCACCGACGCCAGCGCCGCTCCCGCACCCGAGAGGTCCCCGGCGCCGATCTCGACGAGCAGGATGTTGAGGACGAACACGATGAGCACGGTGTATGGAATCGACAGCATGATGGTCGGGAAAATCGACACTCGAGCGACGAACCAAATCTGCTCAAGAATCTCGCGCCAGGCCCACGGCCGCCGCACGATCGTCACCAATGTTTCGGCGCTGAGCACGAAGAACTCGCCCAGCGCGCCCATAGGCCTTGCCATGACGGAACCGTTCATAAGATCCGCCCAGCCTGTGTGCTGTCGAGATCGCTCATCCGGTCCCCCATTTTCGTAACAAAAGTAACTTTTCGGTAATTAGCTGGCCACGAGGGATTCGCGCTGTTTACACGCCGACCGCGATGTCTGATTACGCACATAGACCACGTGAGGAATTTACGGGCAAGGCGATGCCCGCTGTCAGGGTTGCAATCAGCCAGAAGGAAATCTGGCCCCGAGTATGCTGGCGGGCCGCAGCCGCCGCGTCCAAACAAAAAACCGCTACCCAGGGCGGGGCCCGACACCAACCGGACCGGCGCGCACAGGGGGTGCCCCGGGCCGCAGACACCATGGCCGTCACGGCGCGCCCAGCTGTGAGCTCAGGGGATAAGTGCCGCCGAAACCAGGGAAAAGCCCGGCGCACGCCACGTCGCCAGGCCCGGCGTCATTCCGTCGAAACGCACCGCTAGCCGGCGCTGTGTCCACCATGCCGAAACCCACTTGCACCTTCACGGCCACCGTCCCGTTCGGCTATCGCCGCCGAACGTCACAGTTGGGGCAAATGAGGTTTTGAACAAGAGTTTCATTCAGTGTGAACGCAATGCGAGTGTTCGCAACGCTGTTTCTTTGCCGTTAGGCTTTCCGGGTGGCAGAAAGTCCGTCGTCATATTTAGTGCTCGCATCCCAGCGCAGCGGCAGCACGTTGCTGGTCGAATCGCTGCGCGCGACCGGCGTGGCCGGCGAGCCCCAGGAGTTCTTCCAGTACTTGCCCGCGACGAGCCAGGCTCCGCAGCCGCGGGAGTGGTTCGCCGACGTCGAGGACGAGTCGATCCAGCGGCTGCTTGATCCGCTGGACGTCGGGACGCCCGACCTGGCGCCGGCCGAGATCTGGCGCAACTACATCCGCACGGTCGGGCGAACACCCAACGGGGTGTGGGGCGGCAAGCTGATGTGGAACCAAACGTCGCTGCTGCTCAAGCGCGCGAAAAATCTGCCGAATCGAAGCGGCGACGGCCTGCTGGCCGCGCTTCGCGATGTCGTCGGCGAGGAGCCGCTGCTGATTTACGTCTACCGGCCCGATGTGGTGTCGCAGGCGGTGTCGTTCTGGCGGGCGGTGCAGACACGGGTCTGGCGGGGCCGGCCCGATCCGGTGCGCGATGCGCGCGCCACCTATCACGCAGGAGCGATCGCCCACGTCATCACCATGCTGCGCGCCCAGGAGGAGGGCTGGCGCAATTGGTTTGCCGAAGAAGACGTCAAACCGATGGAGATTCCGTATCCGGTGTTGTGGCGCAACCTGACTCAGGTGGTGGGCAGTATCCTCGATTCGTTGGGGCTCGACCCGCTGCTGGCGCCCGCGCCCGTACTGGAGCGTCAGGCCGACCAGCGCTCCGACGAGTGGGTGATTCGCTACCGTGCCGACGCCGAGCGGGACGGGCTACCCATCTAGCACCTAAACCCCTTGGGCGACAGGACCTTCAGGGCGTTCAGCCGACGTTCGTGCCGCCTTCGGCGATACGACGCACCGCGTTGAGGAAAACGTCGATCTCCTCGAACGTGTTGTAGAACGCGAACGACGGACGAACCGTCGCTTCCAGGCCGTATCGACGCAGAATCGGCTGTGCGCAGTGATGACCCGCCCGCACCGCAATCCCCTCGGCGTTGAGCGCCTTGCCCACCTCGAGCGGCTCGTGGCCGGCCAGCACAAACGACAACACGCTGGCCTTCTCGTCCGCGGTTCCCACCAGGCGAACACCGGGGATGTCGGCCAGGCGCGGGGTCGCATAGTCAAGCAGCGCATGTTCGTACGACGCGATGCGCTCGATGCCTACCCGCTCGACGTAGCGCAGCGCCTCCCCCAGCCCGACGGCATCGGCGATGTTGCCGGTGCCGGCCTCGAACTTGTTGGGCAGCCCTTGATACAGCGAGCGTTCCAGGGTGACATCGGCGATCATGTTGCCGCCACCCTGCCACGGCGGTGTCTCGGCCAGCGCCTCCTCGGAGCCGTACAACACACCAATCCCAGTGGGGCCGTAGATCTTATGGCCGGAGAACGCAAAGAAGTCGACGCCGAGTTCGGCGACGTCGATGGGCAGATGTGGAATCGACTGCGCACCGTCGATCAGCACCCGCGCCCCGTAGCGGTGACCCAACTGGACGATCTGCTCGACCGGGGTCACCGTGCCCAGCGCGTTCGACACCTGCGTGGCGGCCACGAGCTTGGTCTTGGGCCCAAGCAGATCCTCGAATTCCGACATCAGCAGGTTGCCCGCGTCATCAACGGGAGCGACCTTGAGGACCGCCCCGGTTTGCTGCGAAAGCAATTGCCACGGAACGATATTGGCGTGATGCTCCAAATGAGTGATCACGATCTCGTCACCGGCCAGCAGATGCTTGCCACCCCACGCGTAAGCCACCAAGTTGATGGCCTCGGTGGTGCCGCGCACGAAGATATTCTGTTCGGCCTTCTCAGCGCCGATGAATCGCCGCACGGTCTCGCGGGCCTCTTCGTAGGCATCGGTCGCCCGGGCCGCCAATTCGTGTGCCGCTCGGTGAATGTTGGAGTTCTCGTGGGCGTAGAAATACGACAGCCGGTCGATCACCACCTGGGGCTTCTGAGTGGTCGCCGCGTTGTCGAACCAGATCAGCGGCTTTCCGTTGACGGTCTCCTTCAGGATCGGGAAGTCCGCCCGGATCGCGTTGACGTCGAACACCTCGTGCTCGTCCGGCAATTGCGGTACCGGATCGGCCTTGGTCAGGAAGTGGTAGTCGCCCTCGTTGCCGACCGGAACATCCGGTGGCGCGTCGGACCAGCCCAAGTCGGGGACCGACGGCGCTGAAGGCAGCCAGTCCAGCCCGGCATACGGCGCCGAACCCCGCGGGGCCACCGCAGCGGCCGGCGTGCCGGCCAGCACACCGGGCACCGTGGGGACGATGCCTTCGGTCGGCACCGCGAACGCGGAAAGGTCCCCGACGCCGGGTGGCAGATAGGGGTCGGCCACACCGGCGCCAGTCCAGGCGGCCGACGGTGCCGCCGTCGAATCGGGCACACTGCCGCGCGGAGCGACGGGCGCCGTCTGCGGCACACCTTCGGGCTCGGGGGACGTCGGGGCGGGGACATAGATGTCGGTGACGCCGACCAACGGGATCGGGGTCGGCAGCGGATCAGCCGTTCCGGCGACCGACTGCCCGACCGACGCCGCGGCCGTGGTGTCCGGCACGGTGCCGCGCGGGGCGACGGGCGCCGCCTGGGGAGGGCTGTCGGGGCCCGGCCGGATGCTGGCCGCATACAGCTGGGTGGCCAGCGCGGCGAGTTCCCCGGCGCTGATGGGCAGGTCGCTTTCGGCGTCTACCGACCGGTACTCACTTGTACTCATGGAACTGGTCCACAGCGACGTCGTCGAGCACGGCGAGTGCGTCGTCAGTGAGGACAGCCAAGGACGTGTACAGGGTAACTAGGTAGGTGGCGATCGCCGACTGGTTGATGCCGGTGAACCGCACCGACAGCCCCGGCGCCTGCTCACCGACGAGGCCCGGCTGGAACAGGCCCACCACTCCCTGGCGTTCCTCGCCCGTGCGCACCAGGATGAACTTGGTCGTGCCGTCCTCAACGGGAACCTTGTCCGAGGGAATCAGCGGGATGCCCCGCCAGGTGATGAACTGCGCCCCGAACAGGCTGACCACCACGGGCGGGACACCGCGGTAGGTGGCCTCGCGGCCGAAGGCGGCGATGCCCAGCGGATGGGTCAGGATGAAGCTCGGCGTCTTCCAGACCTTGGTGATCAACGCGTCCAGGTCGTCGGGCGTCGGAGCACCGCCGAGCGTTTGGATCGTCTGCTCCGGCGTCACCTGGGCAAGCAACCCGTACTCGGGGCTGTTGACCAGCTCGAATTCCTGACGCTCCTTAATGGTCTCGATGGTCAGCCGCAGCTGCTGGGCGACCTGGTCGTGCGGGCTCGAGTACAGGTCGGAGACGCGGGTGTGGATGTCGAGCAGTGTCGAAATCGTGCGCAGCGTGTACTCGCGCGGACTGGTCTCGTAGTCGACGTAGGTCTCCGGCAGCGGCTCTTCGGTGCCGGCACCCTCTTCGGCCTTGATCGCGACCTGCTCGGGGTTGATCACGCGGTTCACCCGGTAGAGACCCGCTTCCACCGGCACCCAGCTGAGCAAATGCAGCAACCAGCGCGGCGTGATGGTCGAGAGCTGGGGGACGGTCTTCGTCGCGTTCGCGAGCTGCCTGGCAGCAAGATCGCCAAGTGCCTGAGACTCGTTTTGAGCCGACGTCATCGTGGTCCTTCCGTGCTTGGTCGAATAAGGCAACGGGACTGGGCACGCCCATGATCGCCCACCTTGTGCGCGTCCGCGCGCTGAGCCTAGGCAAGTGTACGACCCGGCCAACAGGATTACAGCGGGCGTGATCCAAACTGGCAATTGCCATTGCTGGCGATGCTTTATAGTGGGGCTATGCAACAGTCCTTTCAGGTGCGCTTCGTTCCTTCGCGCTGCCCGGCCGCGGACTGTTGTTGTTGCTGTTGTTGTCGCTGTTGCTGTTGATTTTCTGACGCCCTCGACGCCGTAGAAATCCCCGCGCTTTTGCCCGCAGGTGGGACGGATCACCGTCCCGCAGGGGCGGCACAAATACGCGCGCAACCGACAACTCTTTGAGGAAGAACAGCAATCCATGACCGTATTGCCCATGCCCAGCCGCGCCCTGGCGCGAGTGGCGACCCGCCGGCGGGTATTGGTCCGCCCGGCCACCCAGCTGACCCACATGACGCGCTACCGGGGCGGCACCTACTCCCACACCATCGACAGGATCGTGTTCGCCGACGGCAGCTCGGCGCGCACCGATCTGATCAGGCTCAATCCCAACGTGCACGCCTACTCCCTGGACTTCGCGGGCATCGCACCCAATAACCCGTCGCGCTATCGCCTCGTCACCTGGTCTGCGCTGCCGCACCTGCGCGCACGCGGCTGCGAAGCCGAGGTGGACTGGATCCTGCGCCATTCCTATCCGGTGCGCTCGACGGCCGAATTGAGCCGGCAGGTGCGCCAGGCCGGGTATCCGCTGGGACCGGCCAATATCAGCGAACCCGAAGCGATTGCGGCAACCCAGGCCGCGATCTGGTACTTCACCAACGGCTTGGCTCTCGACACCCGGCCGCTGAACGTGCCCGTCGCGGTACACCGGGCACCCGGACGGGCGCTCACATTCGAATTCGACGGCGAACCACAGCTGGGCGGCTACTCGGTATGGACGGCCTCCGACGCGGCCGTCACCATGAAGCTGCAGAAGTCTACCGATAGCGTTGTCTGGCAAGATGTTTCGGGCTCGCAACTGACCGCGGCCGCCGGTATGGGCCAACACCAACGTACGCTGGGCGTCGGCAGCACGCTGTCGGCCAGCAGCCACAGCGGCGGCGGGCGCGGCTACCGCTACTACCGGTTGGTCTCGACGACGGACGCTGCCAACCCGACAATCGACCATGTCCGCTTCTGGCTGACCGGTACTCGCCACTACCGCAATGCCGATCGAGTCGTACACCTCTACAATTACCTACTAACCGGGTCATGCAAAGCCTTATCCGATACCGATGAACCCCACCTGGTCGACACGCAAGCAACCGCCGAATCGGAACTCATAGGACCATTCCAAGTGCCAATCCCGTTGAGGCTCAGCGTCACCGAGGGACACACACTCGTCGACGCCGACGGGGAGAACATCGTCGACCTGGTTGCGCCTGGAATGGACTTCTACCTACGTCCCGCACCGGGCGCATCGGAAACAACCATGACCGCAACCACATCGCACAACCTCACCGGGCGAGTCCTGACCGGAGTAGCGTGGGACGGTGCGCCACAGCGATTCACACCGGTCGCCCTGACCGTGCCCGCGGACGTGGCCGTCGAATTCGACATCACCTGGCAGGCCGACGAGTCCCGCACCGACATCGCCTAAGGGAGGTTCATGAGCATCGCCGAGGACATCACCCAGCTGATCGGCCGCACGCCGCTGGTCCGGCTGAACCGGGTCACCGACGGCGCCGTCGCCGATGTCGTCGCCAAGCTGGAATCCTTCAACCCGGCGAACAGCGTCAAGGACCGTCTGGGAGTGGCCCTGATCGACGCCGCCGAGGAGGCGGGTCTGATCAAGTCGGACACGATCATCGTCGAGCCGACGAGCGGGAACACCGGCATCGCACTGGCGATGGTGGCCGCGGCACGCGGCTACCGGATCGTGCTGACGATGCCCGAGACGATGAGCGTCGAGCGGCGCAAGCTGCTGCTCGCCTACGGCGCCGAACTCATCCTGACCCCGGGCGCCGAAGGCATGCCCGGCGCCATCGCCAAGGCCGAGGAACTGGCCAAAACCGACCAAAGATATTTCGTGCCACAGCAATTCGAGAATCCGGCTAACCCGGCGATTCACCGCAAAACCACCGCCGAGGAAGTGTGGCGCGACACCGACGGCAAAATCGACATCTTTGTCTCCGGAGTCGGCACCGGCGGCACCATCACCGGCGTCGCCCAGGTCATCAAGGAACGCAAGCCCTCGGTGCAATTCGTCGCCGTCGAGCCCGCGGCCTCACCGGTGCTGTCCGGCGGAAAGAAGGGACCGCACCCGATCCAGGGCATCGGCGCCGGCTTCGTCCCGCCGGTGCTCGACCTCGATCTGGTCGACGAGATCATCACCGTCGGCAACGACGACTCGATCACCTTGGCCCGGCGGCTGGCCCAGGAAGAGGGGCTGCTGGTGGGCATCTCCTCGGGCGCGGCCGTGGTGGCCGCCCTGCAGGTGGCTCGCCGGCCTGAGAACGCCGGCAAGCTCGTCGTCGTTATCCTCCCCGACTTCGGCGAGCGGTATCTGAGCACGCCGCTCTTCGCCGACGCGGCGGAGTAGCCATGCTCGCGGCCATACGGCAAGACATAGAGGCGGCCAAGGAGCGCGATCCGGCCAACCCCACCACGCTGCAGGTCATCGTCGCCTACCCGGGGGTGCACGCCATTTGGGGGCACCGGATCAGCCACTGGCTGTGGAACCGCGGCGCCAGGGTGGCCGCGCGGGCGTCCGGCGAACTCACCCGCATCCTGACCGGTGTCGAGATCCACCCCGGCGCGATCCTCGGCTCCCGCCTGTTCATCGACCATGCGACCGGTGTGGTGATCGGGGAAACCGCCGAGGTGGGCGACGACGTCACGATCTTCCACGGCGTCACTCTCGGCGGCACCGGTAGGGACCTCGGCAAACGTCACCCCACCATCGGTGATCGAGTAATCGTCGGCGCCGGAGCCAAAATCCTCGGCCCGATCAAAATCGGCGACGACAGCCGGATCGGCGCCAACGCCGTCGTGGTCAAGGAGGTGCCGTCGAGCGCCGTGGTCGTCGGGGTGCCGGGGCAAATCATCGGCCGCAGCCGCACCGGGCCGAACAGCCCCGACGACTTGCCCGATCTCGTGGGCGTGAGCCTGCAACAGTTGCTGACCAGGGTGGCCAAGTTGGAAGCCCAGAGCGACGGCCACCAGCAGTCCGGCCGCGTGATCCGGCCGCCGGAGGCCGGGGTGTGGTACGGCGAGGACTTCTCGATCTGAGCGGACCCATCGGATGAGCATTCTTGTGATCGCCACGGCCATAGCCGCGGCGCTGGCGGCCGCGACCGTGGTCGGCGTGGTGGTCAATCGGCGGTCGGGCGTCTTGCGGGAAACCAGCTCCGAGCCCGATCAGGACACCTCTGCCCTCGGCTTGCCGGGGACGGGGCCGACGATCGTGCACTTCAGCGCCACGTGGTGCGGCCCCTGCGAGTCGGTGCGTCGCGTGGTCGACCAAGTGTGCGCCGATGTACGCGTGGCACACGTGGAGATCGACATTGACGCCAATCCGGCAGCGGCGAAACAGCTTTCGGTGTTGTCGCTGCCGACCACCTTCATCTTCGACACCGGCGGCCAGCAGCGATACCGCAGCGCGGGGGTACCCAAAGCCGCCGACTTGCGCAAGGTACTACAACCGCTGCTGGCGTGAGCAGCCATCGAATAGGTGAGGCTAGGAAACATGTTCATTCGTCGGCGCGCCGGAATCGGGGCCTTTGTTTTGGTGTTGTCTGCTAAATCGATCCTGAGGAGCTAGGTGATGTCGACCGATACCAGTCAAGTAGACGCGCGGGGTCCGCGATTCGGCGCGTGGATCACCACCACCGTTCTGGTGGTCACGTTGCTCGTGTCGGCGTTCAGCCAATACGCCGCCGCGGCGATCCTGGGCGCCCAGGGCGTCATCTTCGCGATCACCGCGCTGCGCGGCCCGCGCAGCGGTCCCTATGGGGCGCTTTTCCGCACGTTCGTCGCGCCGCGGCTGGGACCGGTGACCGAGCGCGAGCCCGTGGCACCGCTGAAGTTCGCCCAGGTGGTCGGGCTTGCTTTCGCGGTCCCCGGGACCATCGGCTTCGCCGCGGGGATTCCGCTGCTCGGCGTGATCGCGACCGCGTTCGCGCTGTTCGCCGCTTTCCTCAACGCCGCCTTCGGCATCTGCCTTGGCTGCCAGATGTACCCGTTGGTCGCCCGGTTTCGCCGCGCACCCGCGGCCTAACCGTCGAATCATCAAGCGACCGAACGAATTTCACGCGTTGACGGGGCGCTGATCGGTCCGGCGCGGCGCCAGGAGCCGCCGCGCGGCAAGGTCCCGCGCTAGCGATTGCCAGGTCGAAAAACGCCAGGACCTTGTTGGGCGTCGCGTCGAATGCTCTTCAAGGTGCGTTCACCTCGATCGGCGTTACCGTAACCTGACGCACCGAATCACCGACGGAGGTTGTAGATGAGTGATCCCTGCACGCCGCGGATCCCCCAGGCGATGTCAGCGCCGAGCCTGAATCGTGGAGTCGGCTTCACACACGAGCAGCGGCGACGGTTGGGGTTGATTGGCCGGCTTCCGTCGGCCGTGCTCACGCTCGACCAACAGGCCGACCGGGTTTGGCATCAGTTGCAAAGCCTCGCAACAGATTTGGGCCGCAATCTGCTTCTCGAACAATTGCATTACCGCCACGAACTGCTCTACTACAAGGTGTTGGAAGACCATCTGCCCGAACTGATGCCGGTGGTCTACACCCCCACCGTCGGTGAGGCTATTCAACGCTTCTCCGATGAATACCGCGGACAGCGCGGGCTGTTTCTGAGCATCGACGAGCCCGACGAGATCGCCGACGCGTTCGAAACTTTCGGCCTGGGACCCGACGACGTGGACCTGATCGTGTGCACCGACGCCGAGGCGATCCTGGGTATCGGCGACTGGGGCGTGGGCGGCATCCAAATCGCCGTGGGCAAGCTGGCGCTCTACACCGCGGGTGGCGGCATCGATCCCCGCCGCTGCCTCGCGGTGTCACTCGATGTCGGCACCGACAACGAACAGTTGCTTCATGACCCGTTCTATTTGGGCAATCGCCATGCCCGGCGCCGCGGCGACGAATACGACGAGTTCGTCAAGCGCTACATCGAGACCGCAAACCGGTTGTTCCCGCACGCGATTCTGCACTTCGAGGATTTCGGGCCAATCAACGCACGCAAGATCCTGCAGACCTACGGAGACGACTACTGCGTTTTCAACGATGACATCCAGGGAACCGGCGCGGTGGTCGTCGCGGCCCTGTATGGCGGATGCCACGTCACCGGAATCCCGATGCGCGAGCAGAAAACGATCGTCTTCGGGGCCGGGACGGCCGGGATGGGCGTCGCCGACCATATCCGTGACGCGATGGTCGCCGACGGCGCCACCGTCGAGCAGGCCACGTCCGGGATCTGGCCGATCGATCGGCAGGGCCTGCTCTTCGACGACATGGACGACCTGCGCGATTTCCAGGTGCCGTACGCAAAAAACCGCCAGGAGCTGGGCGTGGCCGCCGGGGAGCGGGTGGGGCTGGTCGACGCGATCAAGCTGGCGTCGCCCACTATCCTGCTTGGGTCGTCGACGGTGTTCGGCGCGTTCACCCAGGAGGTCGTCGAGGCGATGGCGGCCTCGTGCGAACGCCCGATGATTTTCCCGCTGTCCAACCCGACCTCGCGCATGGAGGCCATACCCACGGACGTGCTGGCATGGTCGAAGGGCAAGGCGCTGATCACCACCGGCAGCCCGGCGGCCGCCGTCGAATACGACGGGGTCACCTATACCATCGGCCAGTCCAACAACGTGTTGGTGTTTCCCGGGCTCGGGCTGGGCATCATCGTGGCCGGCGCCCGGTCGCTCACCCAGGGCATGTTGCAAGTGGCGGCGAAAGCCCTTGTCCAGCAAGCGACTCCGACAGATCCCGGAGACTCGCTGCTGCCTGATGTGCAGAACCTGCGCACCATCTCCATCGCGGTCGCCGAGGCCGTCTACCACTCGGCCGTCGCTGACGAGGTGGCCACCCGCACGCATGACGACGTCGGGCAGGTCATCCTCGACACCATGTGGACACCGAAGTACGACTAGGGGACTGCCGGGTCATTGGGGTGCGCGGTCAAGGGCGTCACCTCATCGGTACGCCATACCCGCAGTGGCATCGAGGCGAGCACCTCCTCGAGCTGGTGCTCGTCGTCGGCGGCGAACAGGCCCAGGGTGCGCCATTCGCCTGGTTTCAGTGGCGGCCGCCACAAGCGCAGCAGGTGTCCCTGCCTGGCCAGCTCGCGGGAACGCTCGGCCTCCCGGGCCCGGACCTCGTCGACGGCTTCCGTGGGCGTTCCCTCCGGAACGTGAGTGGTCATAGTGACCAGGAATTCCATGCGTCCTCCTTGGGCTGAGGTTGCAGGCGTCTGGGCTGCGACCGTTACGGCATGACGTCCTGCAGCCGCCTTGAGATGTGTGCCCCGCGCGGCTTCTGCGGCCCTGTCGTGGCGTTTGGAAGCCGGCCTGAACATGCATTACGACCTGCTCCCCCGCCTGGACTCGAACCAGGAACCCTTCGGTTAACAGCCGAACGCTCTGCCAATTGAGCTACAGGGGATTAACCCGTCCACGCGCACCCTTGGCGCGGATCGCTGGACGACTCTAGCGTACTGGCATGCCCACGCCCAACCAGGGTGACCAGCCAATCGAGGACCCGGCTCGGGGGCGTAGACCGATAGCGCGCGCACGCACCCGGCCGGGTGAGGCAGGATGGAGCCATCGATCGTCGGGAGGAACGCTTTGATCCGATATGTCGTCGTGCTTGGACTGGGCTACGTGCTGGGCTCGAAAGCCGGACGCCGTCGCTACGAGCAGATCGTCGGCACCTATCGCGCGCTGACCAGCAGTCCTGTGGCCAAGTCGATCATCGAAGGTGGGCGTCGCAAGGTCGCGAATCGCATCTCACCCGATGCGGGGTTTGTGACCCTGGCCGAGATCGACGACCAGACGGCCGTCGTCGAGCGGCCGCCCGAAGGGGAACTCACACCGTCAGATCGTCGCCGCTAGCCTGCTCCAACAGGCTGCGCCGGTACGCCTCCATGGCGACCAGGTCGCCGAATAGTGCGTGATACTCGTCGCCGTGTTCGATGGGTGACATACGCTGCAATTTGGACTTCACCTCGGCGATCTGCCGGCCCATCCACACTTCCTGCAGGCGGGCCAGGATCCCGGCGATATAGCGCGGCAGCTTCTCCTCATCGACGGCGATGGCCTCCACCCCCAACTCGCTGATCAGCCCTGTCGTCAGCGCCGACGTGGTCTGCTGGCGCACCGCGTCGATCCACTGCGCGCCGGTGATACCGGCCGACGTACCGCCCGCCGCGTCGATGGCCGTGCGGACGGCCGCGTAGCCGGGGTGGGTGAAGCTCTCGACGGTCAGCGTGTCGAACACCGGGCCGGCCAACGCCGGGTACTGCAACGCCGATTTGAGTGCCGCGCGCTGTGGCCACAGGGTCGGGTCGCGCGGGTCGGGACGGGCGGCGACGGCCTCGGCGCGGGCCCGGGCCGCGTCGGCAGAGACCTGCCCCGCTCCGCGGAGATTACTGGAGACCCGGACCGGGGACTTGGGCTTCTTGGCCTCACCCCGCACCCGGCCGATGACCTGCGCCACGTCGTCCCAGCCGACCCAGCCGGCGAGCTGGCGAGCGTACTCGTCGCGCAGCGTCGGGTCCTTGATCTGGCCCACCATGGGTACGCAGCGGCGTAGCGCGGCGACCCTGCCCTCGGCGTTGTCCAGGTCCATCTCGGCAATCGCGGTGCGAATCGCGAACTCGAACAACGGGGTCCGCCGTGCCACCAGGTCGCGCAGCGCGCCGTCGCCGGACTTCAGCCGCAGGTCGCAGGGATCCATGCCGTCCGGGGCTACCGCGACAAAGGACTGCCCCGCCAGGTTCTGCTCGCCGTCGAAGGCCTTCAGCGCGGCGGCGCGGCCGGCCTCATCGCCATCGAAAACATAGATCAGCTCGCCGCGAAAGAAGCTGTCGTCCATCATCAGTCGGCGCAGCATCGCCAGATGCTCGTCGCCGAACGCGGTGCCGCACGACGCGACGGCGGTGGTAACCCCGGCCAGGTGCATCGCCATCACGTCGGTGTAGCCCTCGACGACCACCGCCTGATGCCCCTTGGCGATATCGCGTTTGGCCAAATCGATGCCGAACATCACCGACGACTTCTTATACAGCAGCGTCTCCGGGGTATTGATGTACTTCGCTTCCATGGGATCGTCATCGAAGAGCCGGCGGGCCCCGAATCCGATCACCTCGCCGGCCGAGGTGCGGATGGGCCACAGCAGCCGCCGGTGGAAGCGGTCCATCGGGCCGCGGCGCCCCTCCCGGGACAGCCCCGCGGCTTCGAGTTCTTTGAACTCGAAACCCTTGCGCTGCAAGTGCTTTGTCAACAATTCCCAGCCGGACGGCGCGAATCCGCAGCCGAAATGACGGGCCGCGTCGAGGTCGAAGTGACGCTCCGTCAGATACTGGCGGGCCGGTGCCGCCTCGTCGGAGTCCAGCGCCGCCGCATAGAACTCCGCCGCGGCCGCGTTGGCCGCGACGAGTCTGCTGCGGCTGCCGCGATCGCGCTGCACGCTGGTGGCCGGGCCGGTGTAGCTGATCGTGTGACCGACCCGGTCGGCGAGCAGTTCCACGGCCTCGACGAAGCTGACGTGTTCAATCTTCTGGATGAACGCGTACACGTCGCCGCCCTCCCCGCAGCCAAAGCAGTGGAAGTGACCGTGGTTGGGGCGAACGTGAAACGACGGTGACTTCTCGTCGTGGAACGGGCACAGGCCTTTGAGCGAATCGGCGCCGGCGTGCCGCAATTGGACGTAGTCGCCGACGACTTCCTCGATGCGGACCCGCTCGCGGATGGCGGCGATGTCGCGATCGGGAATCCGGGCCCGGCCCCCCGGGCGGCCCGTGTCCCTCGCACCCGCCGGAGTTGACATCGGCCCAGTCTAGAGCGGCGCGTTCGGCGGGTCGGCCGAATCCGGGCCGACCCGTTCGGCTAGCCGGTGCCGATGATGCCGCATGCCATCCGCTCCATTGCCATGCCGCCACCCATGCTGGCGTCTTCGGCGCCGTGGATCATCAAGGCGGTCTTGTTTCCTGCCAGCAGATCGTCCCTGGTGAATGCGTCGGTGGTGGTCACCAGGAGCGCGGAACCGTCCGAGCGCACCTCGAGCGACGTCAGGTCCCCGCTTTCGGGCTTCCCGGTATGTCCGGGCTTCTGGTAGTGACCGCCGGCGGACAAGAAGTTGCCGGGCGGCCCGCCGTTCGGGGCGACCGAGTTGGGCTCACACTTGCCGATTTGGTGCACGTGCATGCCGTGGAAACCGGGCGTCAGGATGCCGGCGGCGACCGTTTTCACGGTCACGGTGACGTAGCCGCCGGTGAACTCGAAGGTCGCCGTGGCCACCGACCGGCCGTCGGGCGTATTCAGTTGGGCGGTAAGGGGTTCGCTACCGGGCGACGGGCTGGCCGAGGCCGCCGAGGACGTCGGTGCGGCGCTCTTGACCGGAGGGGTGGTGCCCGGCTGGGTGCTCGGCTGCTGAGGCGAACTGCAGGCGGTCATGGCCACGACGGGAAGCGATAGCAGGGCGGATATGCCGCTGAATTTCATCATGGTGGGCAGCCTATCCCCCGACGGCGACGCCGCTTTCGAAAGACGCCTGGTCCGTTGTCGACCGCGCCGCCCACGCGCTAAGGACCGGCCTGACGGGCGTCGATGCGCTCCAGCCGCCCCTCGGTATAGGAAGCGATCTGATCGACGATGACCCGTAGCCGGGCGCGTTCGTCGGCCGCGGTGATGAACTCCGCGGCAAACACCGGATCGAGCGTTCCGGGTGCCCCCGAGGACAACCAGTTCGCCACACGGTGGATGCGTTCGCGCTGCCGGGCCTGGGTTTCCAAATGCCGCGGGTCGGACATGATGAACTGCAGCGCCAGGATTTTCAGCAAGGCGACCTCCCCACGCACCAGGTCGGGCACCTGCAGGTCGGCCCGGTAACGCACCAGCGGCCCGGGACCGGCCGCCGCGCGCGTGGTCGCGATGGCGGCCGAGGCGAACCTACCGACCAATTCACTGGTCAGCCGCTTGAGCGCGACCGACGCCGCCAGCGTCGCGTCATACTTGCCGACCGAGGCGACCACCGGCAGACCCGACAGCCGTCGCGCGGCCGCCATGAAGTCGTCGGCACTGACCCGGGAGAATTCGCTCTCCCCCAGTTTGGCCAGTGCGGCCGCCTCGTCGTCATCGGCGAGCACGCGCAGGTCGATGCGCTGGGAAACGACGCCGTCCTCGACGTCGTGCACCGAATATGCGACATCGTCGGCCCAGTCCATTACCTGCGCTTCCAGGCACGCCCGATCCACCGGCGCTCCTGCGCGAACCCAGGCCGCCTGCTCGGCGTCCTCGTCGTAAAAGCCGAACTTGCGGTCCCCCCGGCCGCGCGTCCACGGATATTTGGTGACCGCGTCCAGGGATGCCCGGGTCAGGTTCAGTCCCGCGCTATAGCCTTGCGCATCAAGGACTTTAGGCTCAAGTTTGGTCAGGATCCGAAAATTCTGGGCATTGCCCTCGAAGCCGCCGTGGCTGGCGGCGAGCTCATTGAGCGCGCGCTCGCCGTTGTGCCCGTAGGGCGGGTGCCCAATGTCATGGGCCAGACCGGCCAGCTCGATGAGGTCGGGGTCGCAGCCCAGCCCGATCGCCATTCCCTTGCCGATCTGAGCCACTTCCAGCGAGTGCGTCAGCCGGGTGCGCGGGGTGTCACCTTCCCGGGGTCCGACCGACCTGCGTCTTGTCGGCAAGCCGGCGCAGCGCGGCGCTGTGCAGTACGCGGGCCCGGTCCCGGGCGAAGTCGGTGCGGTGCTGGCCTTCCGTGCCCGGCAGCCCCGCAGTCTTCGGCGCTTCGGGTACCCGTCGCTCACGGTCGAAGTCGTCGTAGGGGTCGTGCTGGTTCGTGGCCACCGACGCACAGTCTGCCAGGCAACGCCGTGCGAGGCCTGCCTCCTCCTCGGGCCCTCGGCCCGCCCCCTCCTCGGGCGCTCGGCCTGCCTCCTCCTCGGGTGCTCGGCCCGCCCCTCCTCGGGCGAGATTGACCTGTGCTCACGGCTTTGGTAGCTGGAACCCGACGTCGTTCGGCGGCTCGTCGAGCCCGTCCGGGGGTTCATCCGGTGGCGACTTCATGGGTGGCGGCGGGCGATTCTGAGCGCCTGACGGCAGCTCGGCACCGACGAAAATCCGCCTGGCGCAATAGCTTTCGTCGACGGAAGCGCGGCATTCAGCCGGCGGGCCGCCTGATCACCGACATCGGCGCCGCCCTCTTCGGCTCCGGCATCGGCGCCGTCGTGGGCTCCGGGAGCCACTGCTCATGGTCGTCCCGCGAAGTGGCCACGCCCCAACCGGGCGGAACCGATAGGCAGCCCAGGGGCACCGACACACCCCGAACCACCGACACCGCATCGTCTGGCAAGGGCGGAGACGTAGGTAATAACACGTTGCCCCCTTCCAGAGGCGATCTGGCGCTCGAACTCGGCGGCGAACTAATCCCGCTTAGTACTGACGAATCGTAAGTCGATTCCCGGGAAAATATCGGTATTTAAGCAATTTGTTTTTTTGAGCACGTGCGTAAAAATTCGGCCGGACCGCAGCCAGGGCCAAAATTATCGCGAACGTAAGCTCGGTGTAGACCGCCACGCATTTGAATTTATTGCGGCGGGGCGGGCGACAAAGCCACTTCCCGGAGCGCTCGTGGAACCACCGCGCCGGCTCTACGGCTGGGATCAATTACCTTGCACAACAACGGGATTAGGTTGACCGATGAGAGCGTGTCGAGGCAATTATCTGCCCCACGCGCGTTGACACCATTTCGAACCGGTAACTAATCGCCATAGCACAAGCCTTATGCCTTGAAGGCACCAAACTGCTGAAAATCTGCTGCGAATCTTGATTTTGCCGCCCGACGTTATCCACAGCGAAGCCCCTATCAGCCCTTGAGCCGCACCGCCAGGTAATCAACAACGGCGTTCATTGCGACCCGCTCCTGCGTCATATCGTCGCGCGCGCGCACCGTGACGGCGTCGTCCTCGAGGGAGTCGAAATCCACCGTCACGCAGAAGGGCGTCCCCACCTCGTCCTGGCGCCGGTACCGGCGCCCGATGGCACCGGCGTCATCGAAATCGACGTTCCAATGTCTACGCAATTCAGCGGCCACGTCACGGGCCTTGGGGCTCAAGTCGGCATGCCGGGACAGCGGGAGCACCGCGGCCTTGACCGGCGCCAGCCGCGGGTCCAGCCGCAGCACCGTGCGCTTGTCCACTCCGCCCTTGGCGTTGGGGGCTTCGTCCTCGGCGTAGGCGTCGATCAAGAACGCCATGAACGACCGGGTCAGGCCGGCTGCCGGTTCGATGGCATACGGCGTGTAGCGGGTGTCGGCGACCTGGTCGTAGAAGGACAGATCGACGCCGGAATGTTTTGCGTGCGTGGATAAGTCGAAATCGGTTCGGTTGGCGACGCCCTCCAGCTCGCCCCATGGGTTGCCTTGGAATCCGAATTTGTATTCGATGTCGACGGTGCGGTCGGAGTAATGGGACAACTTCTCGGCGGGGTGTTCGAACAACCGCAGGTTCTCCGGATCGATGCCGAGGTCGATGTACCACTGCAGCCGGGTGTCGATCCAATACTGGTGCCACTCCTTCGCGGTGTCCGGCTCGACGAAGAACTCCATCTCCATCTGCTCGAACTCGCGGGTGCGGAAGATGAAGTTGCCCGGGGTGATCTCGTTGCGGAAACTCTTGCCGATCTGCCCGATACCGAACGGTGGCTTGCGGCGGGCGGTCGTCACCACGTTGGCAAAGTTGACGAAAATGCCCTGCGCGGTCTCCGGCCGCAGATAGTGCAGCCCCTCCTCGGTCTCGATCGGGCCGAGGTAGGTCTTGAGCATCATGTTGAACTCGCGCGGCTCGGTCCATTGGCCGGGCTCGCCGGTGTCGGGGTCGCGAATGTCGGCCAGCCCGTTGGGCGGCGGGTGCCCGTGTTTGGCTTCGTAGGCCTCGATGAGATGGTCGGCGCGGTAGCGCTTGTGCGTGATCAGCGACTCGACCAGCGGGTCGTGGAAGACCTCGACATGGCCGGAGGCCACCCACACCTGGCGGGGCAGGATGATCGATGAATCGATTCCCACGACGTCGTCGCGGCCGGTGACCACCGAGTGCCACCACTGCCGCTTGATGTTCTCTTTGAGTTCCACGCCCAGCGGACCGTAATCCCACGCGGATCTCGTGCCGCCATAGATCTCACCCGAGGGATAGACGAAGCCCCGCCGTTTGGCCAGGTTGACTACGGTGTCGATGACGGACGCCACGGGGGGTGTCACTCCCTTTCCGGATCGGGGCGATACAGGTGCGGCAGCGTACCGCTGCGCGCAAAACATCAGTCATGGTATCGATCGGCGTCGGGCTCTTTGACATGCGTCATCATGCATGTGACAGTGGAAAGAGGCCGATCGCTGTGATGGCGGCGTGCAATCCCGATACCCGGCACTTCTCGAGGTGATGACTATCCCATGGTGATGTCCTCCTCGACGCCGACCACCACCGACGGCGACATCGGATCGGACCTGGGGTTGGACGCCCACGAGCATGGTGTAGCCAGGCCCGGCGAACACTCCGCATTCCCCGAATACCCGGTGCCGCCGCCGCGGGAGATCCTCGACGCCGCCGGTGAGCTGCTTCGCGCCCTGGCCGCACCCGTGCGGATCGCCATCGTGCTGCAACTGCGCGAATCCCAACGCTGCGTGCACGAGCTGGTCGACGCGCTGGGCGTGCCACAGCCGCTGGTCAGCCAGCATCTGAAGATCCTCAAGGCCGCGGGCGTGGTCACCGGGGAGCGGTCCGGCCGCGAAGTGCTGTACCGGCTCGCTGACCACCATCTGGCGCACATCGTCGTCGATGCCGTGGCCCACGCCGGGGAGGATGCGGGGGCCCACGCCGGGCAGGACAGCGATGAGGAGGAGCGGCGCAGATGACACGCGCCGGCGACGATGCAGAGCGAAGCGATGAGCAGGAGCGGCGCAGATGACAGGAGCTAGCGTCCGGTCCACCCGTCAGCGAGCAGCCATTTTCACGCTGTTGGAGACCCTTGACGAATTCCGCTCAGCCCAGGAACTGCACGACGAGCTGCGCCGCGGCGGCAAAAATATCGGACTGACCACCGTCTATCGGACGCTGCAGTCAATGGCAGCGGCGGGGATGGTCGACACGCTGCGCACCGATACCGGCGAATCGGTCTACCGCCGATGCTCGGAGCATCACCACCACCACCTGGTCTGCCGCAACTGTGGCTGCACCGTCGAGGTAGGCGGCCACGAGGTCGAGGAGTGGGCGGCGGACGTGGCCGCCAAACATGGCTTCTCCGAGGTCAGCCACACGATCGAGATCTTCGGTACCTGCTCAGACTGCCAGTCCTGACTGAGGGCAGCCCGGCGCCGAAATCGACGGTACCGACATGTTCTCTCGAGCTTTTCCGCGCTGGCGTCGATCTCGATGCCGAAGTCAACCAATCAGCGCGCGACGTATCTGAGCGCCACTGTCCAGCACGAGCAGGATCAGGGTGCGCAGGGCCTCGTCGGTCAGGCCGGCGCCGGGAAAGTTGTATCGCAGCATCGCGTCGGCGGTTTTGGACGCGCTTTTGCCGGAGTTCCGCTGCACGGCCTTCTCGACCAGCGTCACACTGCCGAAGTTGCTGTCGTGCGCCTGCTTGGCCACCTGGTCGCTGAGTTTCTTGGTCAGCGGCAGATCCCACGCCAATATCTGGGTGAGTGAGACCAGGTCGAGGTCCTCGGCGATGTTGACCACCCGCAAGGACGCGAACGTCTCATCATGGCGAATCGTGAGCGCACCGTCGGATTCCTCCACAACGGGCAGCACGTCGCGGAAGACCGATGCCAGCCGCTCCTGCAGGGACGGCACTAGATTCGTCGGGTGGGGACCCGCTGCGCCCGGCTCCGCCGCGCTTCCGGTCCCCACTGGATTCGTCGGGTGGGGACCCGCTGCGCCCGGCTCCGCCGCGCTTCCGGTCCCCACTAGGCGCTCCCGAACCGTCGGTTGCGCGAGGCGTATTCCTCGCAGGCCGCCCACAAATCCCGGCGGTCGTAGTCGGGCCACAACTTGTCCTGGAAGATGTGTTCAGCGTAGGCCGCCTGCCACAACATGAAATTGCTGGACCGCTGCTCTCCCGAGGTCCGCAGGAAAAGATCCACATCGGGGATGTCGGGGCGCTGCAGGTGGCGGGCGACCGTGGATTCGCTGACTCGCTCCGGGTCTAGCCGGCCCGCCGCGGCCAAACGGGCGATATCCCTTGCGGCTTCGGCGATTTCGGCGCGGCCGCCGTAGTTCACACAGTAGTTGACGGTGATGACGTCGTTGTCCCGCGTCATGGCCTCCGCGATCGCCAGTTCGTTGATGACGCTGCGCCACAGGCGCGGGCGTGACCCCACCCACCGGATGTTGACGCCAATCTCCTTGAGGTTCTCGCGGCGCCGTCGCACCACGTCGCGGTTGAACCCCATCAGGAAGCGGACCTCCTCAGGGGAACGCTTCCAATTCTCGGTGGAGAAGGCGTACAGGCTGAGCCACCTGATCCCGAGTTCTATTGCACCGCAAACGATGTCAATCACTACCGCCTCGCCCATCTTGTGGCCTTCGACCCGCGTCAGCCCGCGTTGGGTGGCCCAGCGACCATTGCCGTCCATCACGATGGCGACATGATTGGGCAACCGGTCGGCCGGGATACGCGGCGCCACCGCCTTCGAAATGTGCTGCGGCGGGCGAGACGGGCCGCCGTCGGAGGACGGCGGCAGTTGGGGGAAAACGACCGGCCAGGTCGACTTGTCGGGAAAGACGGGGTAGTCGTCGGGTGCGGGAGGCAGTTGCGGGAAGTCGGTGGACTTCGGCGCATGCTCGGCCTTGCGACCAGAGCCGACCCGGACCTTAGCCACAGGCCATATCCTGCTTGATCAGCGCGGCGCGCCGCTCGGCGATGGTGCGGTCGACCCGATACGTCCGCTCCACCAGCGGCAACGTCTTGAGCTGTCGTTCCAGATGCCATTGCAGGTGGGCGGCCACCAGTCCGCTGACGTAGCCGCGCTGCGATTGCGGCGCCTCTTCGGCGGCCACCCAATCGCCGTCGCGCAGCGCGGACATCAGATCCAGCACACCCGGCGGCGGTGTGGTCGAACCGGCCGGGCGGCAGTGCGTGCAGACGCTGCCCCCGGCGGCGACGTGAAACGCCCGATGCGGGCCGGGTGTGGCGCAGCGGGCGCACTCGGTCAGTGCCGGCGCCCATCCGGCGATGCCCATCGCACGCAGCAGGTAGGCGTCCAACAGCAGGTCACGGGGGCGGCGCCCGTCGGCCACCGCCCGCAGCGCGCCCACCGTGAGCCGGTGCAGAGCCGGGACGGGTGCCCGCTCCTCACCGGCGAGGTGTTCGGCGGTTTCCAGCATCGCGCACCCGCAGGTGTACCGGCCGTAGTCGCTGACGATGTCGGTGGCGAACGCGTCGATCGAGACAACCTGGGTGACGATGTCCAGATTGCGTCCGGGGTGCAGTTGCGCGTCGATATGCGCGAACGGTTCTAGGCGCGCGCCGAATTTGCTGCGAGTGCGGCGCACACCTTTGGCCACCGCACGGACCAGCCCGTGGTCGCGGGTCAGCAGGGTGACGATCCGGTCGGCTTCGCCAAGCTTGTGCTGGCGCAGTACCACCGCCCGGTCTCGATACAGGCGCATCACAACAGTTTTGCACCCCGGCGCGACATCGTGGGTATCCGCGCCGATAGTCTCGTACCCCGTGGTTGGCGCTTCTGGGTCCGCTTCTGGGTCCGCTTCCGGATCCGGCGGCCCGCGCCTGCCAACGCTGACTGACCTGCTCTATCAGCTCGCCAGCCGCTCAGTGACTTCCAGCGCGCTGGTCCGGCGATCCCTGCACGCCATCCACCTCAGTCACTCCACGTTGAACGCGTTCCGGGTGGTGCTCACCGAGTCCGCGCTGGCCGACGCGGCCCAGGCCGATCGGCGGCGCTCCGCCGGTGACACGGCACCGTTGCTGGGCATCCCGATCGCCGTCAAAGACGATGTCGACGTTGCCGGAGTGCCCACCGCCTTCGGTACCGACGGGTATGTCCGGCCCGCTAGCCAGGATGCCGAGGTGGTTCGCCGGCTGAAGGCGGCCGGTGCGGTGATCGTCGGCAAGACGAACACCTGCGAACTGGGCCAATGGCCGTTCACTAGCGGGCCCGGATTCGGACACACCCACAATCCCTGGTCGCGCCGGCACACCCCGGGCGGATCGTCGGGCGGTAGCGCGGCGGCGGTGGCGGCGGGACTGGTTACCGCGGCGATCGGCTCCGATGGCGCCGGCAGCGTCCGCATTCCGGCCGCGTGGACGCATCTGGTGGGCATCAAGCCGCAGCGCGGCCGCATCTCCACCTGGCCGTTGCCGGAGGCGTTCAACGGCATCACGGTCAACGGCGTGCTGGCCCGCACGGTGGCCGACGCGGCGTTGGTACTCGACGCCGCGTCCGGCAATGTCGAAGGCGACCGGCACAAGCCTCCCCCGGTGAAGGCATCCGACTACGTGGGCATCGCGCCCGGTCCGCTGAACATCGCATTGTCAACCCGGTTCCCGTACACCGGTTTTCGGGCCAAATTGCACCCCGAGATCCTGGCCGCGACGCGAACCGTGGGCAAGCAACTCGAACTGCTCGGCCACACCGTGGTGCCCGGCAACCCGGACTACGGTCTGCGGTTGTCGTGGGACTTTCTGGTCCGGTCCACCTCGGGCCTGCGCGATTGGGAAGAGCGGCTGGGCGACGGCATCACCCTGGACCCGCGCACCGTGTCCAACCTGCACCTGGGTCATGTGCTCGGGCAGGCCACCCTGCGCGGCGCGCGCCGCCACGAATCCGCCAACCAGCGTCGGGTGGGCTCGATCTTCGACATCGTCGATGTGGTGCTGGCCCCGACGACCGCACAACCACCCCCGTTGGTGCACTCCTTCGACAGGCTGGGCAGCTTCGGCCTCGACCGCGCCATGATCGCCGCTTGTCCGGTGACATGGCCGTGGAACGTGCTGGGTTGGCCGTCCATCAATGTGCCGGCGGGGTTCACCACCGACGGCCTGCCGATCGGGGTGCAACTGATGGGGCCGGCCAACAGCGAGGGCATGCTGATCTCGCTGGCCGCCGAGTTGGAGGCCGTCTGCGGCTGGTCGACCAAGCAACCGAATGTGTGGTGGAACGCCGGCACCGAGACTCCCCCCTCGGCCAGCGCGCCGGCACCGACAAGGTGAAGCGTACGAGCAGGATACGGGCGGCTTTACGGCCCAAGACGTTCGGCCGATCGACGCACTAGGCAACAACCTGCTGTAATTCCTTAGAACCCCAGTCGGCCAAGCTGCTTGGGGTCGCTCTGCCAGTTCTTGGCGATCTTGACGCGCAAGTCGAGGTAAACCTTTGTGCCCAGCAGCTTCTCGATCTGAATGCGGGCCGCGGTACCCACTTCCCGTAGCCGGGCCCCGCCCTTGCCGATGACGATCCCCTTCTGGCTGGACCTCTCGACGTAGAGGACAGCGTGCACGTCGATCAAATCGTCACGGCCCTCTCGCGGGCCGGCTTCGTCGATCACCACCGCGAGCGAATGCGGCAGTTCGTCGCGCACTCCCTCCAGGGCGGCTTCGCGGATGAGTTCGGCCATCAAGACCTCCTCCGGCTCATCGGTCAGCTCACCGTCGGGATAGTAGGCCGGGCCGGGCGGCAGGGCCGCGGCCAGCACACCGATCAGCACGTCGACCTGTTCGCCGCTGACCGCCGACACCGGGACGATCTCGGCCGAACCACCGACGAGCTCACTGGCCGCGACCAGCTGTGCGGCCACCCGGTCTCTGGGCACTTTGTCGATCTTGGTGACGATGACGACGAGGGTGGTTTTGGGTGCGACAGAACGGATCTGGTCGACGATCCAGCGGTCCCCCGGGCCGATCGCCTCGTCGGCCGGGATGCACAGCCCGATGACGTCAACCTCGGTATAGGTGTCGCGGACCACGTCGTTGAGCCGCTTGCCCAGCAGGGTGCGCGGACGGTGCAGGCCCGGGGTGTCGACCAAGATGATCTGGAAGTCGTCCCGGTGCACGATCCCGCGAATGGTGTGCCGGGTGGTTTGTGGCCTCGTCGAGGTGATCGCGACTTTCGCGCCGACCAGCGCATTGGTCAACGTCGACTTGCCCGTGTTCGGCCGGCCAACCAAACACACGAAGCCCGAACGGAATTCAGTCATGTCGTCGAACGTGCATACAGTGCGAATTTTCGCATGATTTTTCGCCGTGAGTGCACGTTCGGCGTCACAACAGGTTCCCGGCGCTATCCGTCACGATCACCATTGCCGTCGGCGAGAGCTCGCGAACCGCGGCGATGCCGGGATCGTCGGCCGAGGCCGCCACCAACACGGCGGCCTCCAACCCGGTCGCCCCGCTGGACGCGGCCGCGGCCACCGCGGCCTGCAGACCGGTCAGCGCGAGGCTCGACAAGTTCACCGGCGCGGCCGCATACGTGCGGCCGTCGACATCGCGCACCGCGGCGGCGCTTCCGGCCTCGGCGCGCGCCATCGCGGCCCGGGCCAGCACCACCAGTTTGGCGTCCTCGGCGTTGAGCTGCTCAGTCATGATGATCGGGCTCCTGGCCGTTCGACCCGTCGGAATCGTCGGATTCGGCCGGGCTCAGCAGAACGGTGCCGATCCGTATCCGGCCGCGGTGATCGGTGTCGCCCTCGGCGTGCAGCCGCAGGCCATGCGATACCACCTCCGCACCCGGCAGCGGAACCCGGCCCAATTCCAGGGCCAGCAGGCCGCCCACGGTGTCGACGTCGAGATCGTCGTCGAATTCCACGCCGTACAGTTCGCCGACGTCTTCGATCGGCAGCCGCGCGGAGACCCGGAACCGTTTGTCGCCCAAGTCTTCTATCGGGGCCGTCTCCGCCTGGTCGTACTCGTCGGCGATCTCGCCGACGATTTCTTCCAGCACGTCTTCGATACTGACCAGGCCGGCAATCGCACCGTACTCGTCGACGAGCAGAGCCATGTGGTTGCGGTCGCGCTGCATTTCCCGCAGCAGCGCGTCCAGCGGCTTGGAGTCCGGCACGAACACCGCGGGGCGCATTACCTGTGAGACGGTAATGTTCTGGCCGCCGTTGTCGGACAAGAACGTCTGCTGGACAAGGTCTTTCAGATACACGACGCCGACGATGTCGTCGACGTTCTCGCCGATCACCGGGAGACGCGAGTGTCCGCTGCGTACCGCCAAAGTCATCGCCTGGCTGGCGAGTTTGTCGCTTTCGATCCAGATCATCTCGGTGCGCGGCACCATCACCTCGCGGGCCGGGGTGTCGCCGAGTTCGAAGACCGACTGGATCATCCGGCGTTCGTCGGCGGCGACCACACCGCGCTGCTGGGCAAGGTCGACAACCTCGCGCAGCTCGATCTCGGACGCGAACGGCCCGTTTCGCAGGCCGCGGCCCGGGGTGAGCGCGTTACCCAGGACCACCAGCAACCGGCTGATCGGCATCAACAACCACGAGATCACCTGCAGCGGAAGCGCCGTCGCCAACGAGATGGGATAGGCGTTCTGGCGGCCGATGGTGCGCGGACCCACACCGATGACGACGAAGCTGGTCACCACCATGATGGTCGCGGCGCCGAACAGCGCCCAGGTCAAGCCGAAGTTGTCATAGAGGAACACCACCAGCAGGACGGTGGCGGTGATCTCGCAGGCGATCCGCAGTAGCACCATCAAGTTGATGTAGCGCGGCCGTTCGGCCATCACCTTGGACAGCGCCACCGCACCGGGCCGCTCGTCGCGCACCAGTTCGTGGACCCGGGCCAGCGACACCGTGCTGATGGCGGCGTCGATCGCCGCAAACAGTCCGCCCAGGGCGATCAACGCGATCGCGCAGAACAGCTGAGGCAGGCCTGTCAAAGGTCGAAATACCTTGACTTATCCAACAATAGGCGGTCTTTCTCGTCCTGACGGTCGTTGTGGTAGGCCTCGACCTGTTCGGCGACCCACTCTTCGAGTAGCCGATCCTGAAGGGCGAACATCTCCTTTTCCTCGTCCTGCTCGCCGTGGTCGTAGCCGAGCAGGTGCAGCACACCGTGGATCGTCAGCAGTGCCAACTCGTGGCCGAGAGTGTGGCCCGCCGCGGCCGCCTGCTCGGCGGCGAACTCCGGGCACAGCACGATGTCGCCCAGCATCGACGGCCCCGGCTCGGGGGCGTCGGGCCGGCCACCGGGCTCGAGCTCGTCCATCGGAAAGCTCATCACGTCGGTCGGCCCGGGTAGGTCCATCCAGCGCATGTGCAGGTCGGCCATCGCCGCGGTGTCCAACAGCACCATCGAGAGCTCGGCGCTGGGGTTGACGTCCATTTTGGCGATGACGAACCGCGCGACGCTGACCAGTTCCCCCACGGAGACGTCGATGCCCGACTCGTTGGATACCTCGATGCTCATCGGATGCTCACGGCCCTCATCATCGGCGACTGCGTGCGCCGGAGGCCCGCCGAGCCGCCCGGTTCATCCCCGAGCCGGGCTCTTCGTATCGGGCGTAGGCGTCGACGATCTCCGAGACCAGCCGGTGGCGCACGACATCCGCACTGGTCAGCAGTGAGATATGGATGTCGTCGACGTTGTCGAGGATGTCGATCGCCGATCGCAGACCGGACTTGGCGCCGCCCGGAAGGTCGACCTGGGTGATGTCGCCGGTGACGACGATCTTCGACCCGAAGCCCAGGCGGGTGAGGAACATCTTCATCTGCTCGGCGGTGGTGTTCTGCGCCTCGTCGAGGACGATGAAGGCATCGTTGAGGGTTCGCCCGCGCATGTAGCCCAAGGGCGCCACCTCGATGACCCCGGCGGACATCAGCTTCGGGATCAGCTCGGAGTCCATCATGTCGTACAGCGCGTCGTAGAGCGGCCGCAGGTACGGGTCGATCTTCTCACTCAGCGTGCCCGGCAAAAACCCAAGGCGCTCACCGGCTTCCACCGCCGGCCGGGTCAAGATGATGCGGGTTACCTGCTTGGTCTGCAGGGCGTGGACGGCCTTGGCCATGGCCAGGTACGTCTTCCCGGTGCCGGCCGGCCCGACCCCGAAGACGATGGTGTGGGCGTCGATGGCGTCGACGTAGCGCTTCTGATTGAGCGTCTTGGGCCGGATCGTCTTACCGCGGCGCGACAAGATGTCCAGGGTGAGCACCTCGGCCGGTGACTCGTCGCCGGTGCCGACCAGCATGGCGACGCTGTGGCGGACCACCTCCGGTGTCAACGGCTGGCCGCTTGCCACGATGGTGACCAGTTCGGAGATGACCCTTTCGGCGAGCGCGACGTCGGCCGGCTCACCGGAGAGGGTGACGGCATTGCCCCGCACGTGCAGGTCGGCGTCCAGTGTGCGTTCGAGGGCGCGCAGATTCTCGTCTGCCGAACCCAGTAGGCCCACGACGAGATCGGGCGGAACTTCGATGATGCTGCCAACCTGAGCGTCGGGCTTCAGGGCCCGTGCTGCGTCGGCAGCGCTAGTCTCGCGTGGCGTCACGTGGTTTCTGATGCCTACCTTTGCGTTCTCGCCGTTGCGGCAATTTCTAGTGGCCCATCTTACCGCCGGGTGGACGCCTGGCCCAACGTCCCCGATGTCCCACCGGGCGCGGGCAGTGGGTCAGTGTGAATCGCGTGCAGCGGCGCGGCGATGTGCGGCCCGGCCGAGGTCCGGCACTAAGGACTGGAGAAAAATTTCTCCATTAGCGGCCCCATATCGGGGCAGAATGCATCTACTGCGGCGCGGGCGACTTGCCCCGTTTGGAACGACGTGTAGCCCGTCTGCATAACCCCATTGAGGGCCGCTGCGGGGTCGCCGTTGCTGCGCAATTGCCGGCAAAAAGTGTTGCCGATATTGACGATGTTCGTCGCGTCGCCGTAAGTGACCTTTTCCTTGTCGAGATCGGCCAGGTAGTCCGCCGCAGCGTCAGCGCGGGCAGCCGGCGCGAAACCGAGCAGCATGGATAGGGCAATGACCGACGTCGCTGACGCTTTCATAGCGTGAGCATAGATGTCGAATTCCGAACGTGCGAGACGAAAAAACGGTGGAATCGCCATCGTCCGTACGGGGGACAACGTCTCCTCCCGATGACCATCCGATTGCCCGATACCTCTTCGGCCGGCGGCGATTTAGGTTTCGACGCACGGCAGAAACGTTTCACCGCTGTAGTTGATCGCGATCCGCCATCTGTAGTTCATCCACGTCGGCATCACCCCACGCACAGAGGAATCAAAATGAACGAGCTATCCGGGCGATCGCAGTCGGGCAACGTTGGCGCCGCTGCGAATTCGCGCGCCTGGCGCCTTCCGACCACAACCTGCGATGAGCTGCGGCTGTTGAGCCAGTTTCAGGCCAGCCGCGACGAGCCACTGCTGCCGATCGTGCCGGAACGGCCGCTCGGGGAATTCAGCGATTACGTGTGCTCGATCATGCCGGTGCGCTACGACGCCGTGCTGGACGGTTCAATGACGGCCGCGGAACTGTTCGACGACCTCGACAGCGTGGCGCGCACGCTTGATGCCGGCACCGTCGACCGGCTCATCGCGGACCCGATGAGCACCGCCGCCCGGGTTGCATGCCTCGACATCGCGTTCGCCGAACGCTTCCTCTGCGTGGCTCATGGCGGACCAACTCAGGAGTATCGGGCGCGCCGGGCGAAAGCCATGTGGTTCCACGTCGGGGTTCGGTTAGCGAAGTCCCAGCAGCGGTCCCTGTTTCTCCAGTGGACCGACATCGCCGTCGGTCACCCCGTCTGGGATCCGAGGACCTTCTCGTCGCCGGGCCGCGGCCGAGACCAGGAGATCCTTCTGTACCGGATCCAAAGTGGAATCGAGCGGGCGTTCCGTCAGATCGTCGTCGAGTGGCCCCGCACCCACATGACCGAGCAGAGCGCCCGATCGATAGGCGAACTCCTCGACGCCGTGGTGGCCAGCATGATTCACCTGTCGCGAGTCCGTGACGTCGGAGAATTCGACAAGCTCAATCGGTTCCTAACCCCCAACGGCGAGACCCACGGACACGCTACCGGCTCATTTTCCGTCTGGACGATGCTGGCGGGCTACCTGCTGACCGGGCGCCTGCTCGACCGCCTGACAGATCCGGAGAATCGCCCGGTATTCGACCCGGATGCGCGTCCGTGGATTGATGCCATCGTCGCCGGTGAGGTCACGCCGCTCCCTGGGCTGCGCGGTGAGCACCCCGACGTCGATGAGCTGGTGGACCACGTCATCCGGCAATACCGTCGATTTCACGAGGTGCATCGCGGCGCGGTGCGTAAGCACGCGAGCGCGGCGCTCGCCGAGCAGGCCCCGTCCAACCGCCTGCTCACCAACAAGGAGTCGTTCGAAGAGGCGATCGGCATCACCAGGGAGGTGCCAAAAGCCGGTCACGACAACAGGATTCGAATCGACGGGCTCGGCCAGAAAATGGTCGCGTAGCGGTCGCTACCTGCGGGCCGAGCACCCCGACGAGCCCGGCCAGACCCGGCCGGCCCGAGCACCGCGACGGTTGGGCACCAAATGTGCCTAGCCGATCGGGGGACGACGAATGTCCACCCGCTGACCCCCCAATCGCCCGATACCTGTTCGGATGGCGGCACTTTAGGGTTCGACGCATGGCAGAAACCGCCGCGCCCTAGTGGTCGACAGCGATCCGCCATTCGGTGTTCATCTCCCCGTCACAAGCCCAGCAGAGGAACAAGAATGACCCAGCCGTACGGACGAACAGGCCTGCTCTCTCCCTTGGACGCGGAGCGTCTCGCCGACGACATGCCGCAAGTGAAAACCCGCAGCGTGCTCCTGGTCGATCCGGTCAGTTCGGGAAAGTATTTCGTGCCGGTCTTGGAGCAGTTGGGATTGCGAACCATTCTGTTGGACACGCCGAGCGCACTCGCGGGCGGATACCCCCGCTCGGTCGAACTCGAGTCGCTCGATTTCGCGCGCGACTTCTCCTGTGACGTGTTCCGGCTGCGCGACTACTGCCTGCAACAGGACGTGGGCTACGTCCTCGCCGGATGCGAGTCGTCGATCGAGGTGTGCGAACAGCTGCGGAGCCTGTTGCCGCGCTGTCCGCAAAACTCTCTCGAGCAGCCGTCGCGGCGCTGGGACAAGTTCGACATGATGAACGCCCTCGCCGACGCCGGGGTTCCGCACCTGCACACGGCGCGGCTGTTCGACATGGACGACTTCGACAACCAGGCCGATGTGTTCGCCAAGCTGTCGAAGATGATCGTCAAGCCCTCCCGCGGAGCTGGGTCTGTGGACGTGCAGCTGGTGGACAGCGTCGACGCCGCACGGGACGCCGTCGCGCAAATGCTGGCTCGCCCCGGCTTTTTCGGCGACGAGGTGGCGGCATTGGTCCAGGAATACTATGCCGGCGACGAATACATCGTCGACACGTTCTCGCACCGGGGCAACCACGACGTCATCTCGACCTGCGTGTACCAAAAGGTGCTGCGCGGCGGAGCCTTCGTCTACGAAAGGGCGGTCTGGATCGGGCCCGACCACGAGAACTTCTCGGCGTTGGTCGACTACAGCTACCGTGCCCTGGACGCGCTGGGCGTAGAGAACGGCTCGTCACACATCGAGATCATGATGGGATCCAAGGGGCCGCGGCTGATCGACTTCGGCGCACGGGCCGCCGGCGCGGGCATCCCGAAGCTGACCTTCCATCTGACCGGGGACTCCCAGATTCACACCGAAGCTGCCTACGTGAAGTCCATCTGTGACAGCAGCGCGCAGCACTCCTACACCGGACCTGGCGAGTACCGCCTGGACAAGCACGGGGCCGTGATCTGCTTCAACATCGAGCGCGCGGGCACCTTCATCGCCGGCGACGCCGAAGGCGAGCTGCGCGGCATCGACGGGTTGGTGGACGCCACGATAGCGGCGACGCACGGACGCGAGTACCCGGCGACGCGGACGCTCATCGATTCCTTTGACATCGGGAGTGCATTCGTCGCGGCCGACACGGCCGAGGAACTGGACCGCATCTGCGCCCAGGTGAATCGCACCGTGGCCGGCTGGTTCTCCTATCGCTGATAGCCCATCGACCAGGCCGAGGAGGCGCAGCCCGTGACGCGCACAGATGTATCCGACCTATCGCTCCCCCGATTGGGGGACACGGCGTCAACCGTTGCGAGGACCGATCGGCGGATCCGCCGGGCCGTTGTACACCCTAGGGTTGCGCAGGTGTCCACAATTACCCCGGCGCCCCCCGTTGAGCTGCACAATCGTCCCCGCCCGAGCGATCAACAGTCCGCGGGCTCGGGCCACATGTCCGTCATCTGGGTGCTGTTCGGCGGGACCCTGTTGGTGCGCGCCCTGGGATTCGCCTATCCATTCCTGGCCTACCACGTCGACGGACGCGGCCACGGCGCGCAGGCCGTCGGGATGGTGCTGGCGGCCTTCGGAGCGGGTTGGGTAGTGGGTCAGCTGGCGGGCGGCTGGATGGTTGACCGCATCGGCGGACGCCACACGCTGCTCGCCACGATGACGCTCGCCGCCGCGGCGATGGCGCTGGTTGCCGAAGCTCACGACTTTTCCACGCTGCTCATCGGGGCCGCCGTCGTCGGGATGGCTTACGACACACCGCGAGTGGTGCTCGGCGCCAAGGTCACGGACCTGATCCCCGACCCCGCCCGGCGCGCGAAGCTGGACGCCTGGCGGTTCGGGCTCGTCGTCAACGGAGGCGCCGCCATCGCCGGCTCCGTGGGAGTGCTGCTGGCCGATTGGATCGGCCTCTCGACGCTGTACTGGGTCAACGCGATTGCCTGCGCGGGTTTTGCGCTGGTGGCGCTGTACTGCTTGCCGCCGGACAAGCCGCGCCGGACGGCAGGGGCGACGACCATGAGCTACACGCAGGCCTTCGCCGACCCTCGCATGCTGGTGGTGTTCTTGGCGAGCGTGGCGACCCTCACCGCGGTGGTCGGCCTGTACTCGGCGGTGCCGATGATCATGAGCGACCATGGCTTGTCGGCGAGCGCCTACGGCATCACGCAGTTGGCCGACGCCGTCGCGATAATGGCCCTGACCCCGCTGATGTCGCCGTGGCTAAGCCGGAGATTGGCGGTTCGTCCGAGGCTCGACATCGTCGCCGGGGCGGCGGCCTGGGCGGTGGCCTGGATGGGGGTTGCCGCCTTCGCAACCACCACGGTCCAGTTCGCCGTGGCCGTGGCGGCGGCGGCCCCCGGTGTGATCGCCTGGTTCATCGCGACCAACGACATCGTGCACCGCATCGCCCCGCCCACCGGACGTGGCCGTTACCACGGGATTTGGGGCGCGGCCCTCGCGGTCGCCGCGATCGTGGCGCCGATGTTGGCCGCATACAGCCTCGACCATGGCGGGCATGCCGTGGTCGCGCTCACCACGCTGGCCGTCGGCCTCATCGGGGCCGTGCTCTTTGTGCCCCTCCGTCGCGTGCTGGTCAGCGGTCCACCAACCCGCGTGATCGGCGCGGCGAGGCACCAGGGTCACACGCCGCCAGAGGTAATCACAGGCCCGAAGGAAGATCCCATCGCGGGGTAAGCACACCCAGCGCGCCCAACGCGACCGCGGCCGCGGTCGACGTCCGCAGCACCTGCGGCCCCAACCGGACGACCACGGCGCCCGCGCCCGTCAACGCGGCGATCTCTTCCGGCGCGATACCACCTTCGGGCCCGACCAGAAGTAACACCGAATTCGCTTGTGCCACAGCTACATCCGCGAGCCGATCGGTCGCCGACTCGTGCAGAGCCAGCACCGCGGCGCCGGCGGTCACTTCGTCGCGGATTCGCTGCGTCAGCGCCGCAGTAGACAGCACGCCCTCGACCGGCGGGATATGGGCCCGCCGCGACTGCCGGGCCGCCGCACGGGCGACGGCACGCCACCGGCGCAGACCCTTGTCGACCCGGGCGCCTTCCCAGCTGGCCACGCAGCGGGCCGCCTGCCAGGCCAGGAACGCGTCGGCGCCGGCTTCGGTGGCCAATTCGATCGCCAACTCCGAGCGCTCGGACTTGGGCAGGGCTTGCACCACCGTGACCCTCGGCCGCCCGGGCGCGACGCTCCAGCGCCCCAGCACCCGGGCCTGAAGCCCGTCGCGCCCGGCGTGCTCGACCTCGCAGCGGGCCAGGCCACCGGCGCCGTCGCCGAGCACCAGCTGCTCACCGGGACGGATGCGGCGCACGCGTGGCGGCGTGAAAGCCTTCGTCGCCGTCGACGACGGCGAGCGCGCCGGTATCGGGCAGTGCGTCGACGTAGAACAGCGTCGCCACCATGTGCGCGACCCTCAGGGGCTAGCGGCCGCTGAAGGTTTCGCGCAGCCGACTGAACAGTCCCCCGCCGGCGTGCGTGGAGCGGACCTCGACCACATCGCGGCTGCGGCGGCCCTTCAGCTCGCGCAACAGCTCGCTGTCCTGGTGGTCCAAGCGGGTCGGAACCACCACCTCGACGTGGACGTGCAGGTTGCCCCGGGTGCTCGAGCGCAACTGCGGCATCCCATGGCCACGCAGCGTGATGACCGAACCCGGCTGTGTCCCAGGCGGAATGGTGATCTCGCTGATACCGTCCATGATGGCGTCGACGGTGACCGTGGCACCGAGCGCCGCGTCGACCATCGGCACCGAAACCGTGCAGTGCAGATCGTCGCCGTCGCGGACGAAGATGTCGTGGGCCTGCTCGTGGACCTCGACGTACAGGTCACCGGCCGGCCCTCCCCCGGGCCCGACCTCACCCTGGGCGGCGAGCCGGACCCGCATGCCGTCGCCGACACCGGCGGGAATCTTGACGCTGATCTCCCGGCGGGCCCGCACCCGTCCGTCGCCCATGCATTGGTGACACGGGTCGGGGATGACCACGCCGACACCGCGGCAGGTGGGACACGGCCGCGACGTCACCATCTGACCCAGCAGCGAACGCTGAACCGTCTGCACCTCCCCGCGACCACCGCAGGTGTCGCACGGGATGGGCGCCGAGTCGCCGTTGGTCCCCTTGCCCTGGCACCGGTCGCACAACACCGCGGTGTCGACGGTGACCTGCTTGGTCACCCCGGTTGCGCACTCTTCGAGATCCAGCCGCATCCGCAGCAGCGAGTCCGAGCCCGGCCGCACCCGGCCGATCGGACCACGCGAGGTCCCGCCGCCACTGAAGCCACCGCCGAAGAAGGCCTCGAACACGTCGCCCAGCCCGCCGAAGCCGCCGAAACCGCCGGCCGACGCCGCGGCGCTTTCCAGCGGATCGCCGCCCAAGTCGACGATGCGGCGCTTCTCCGGATCGCTCAGCACCTCGTAAGCGGCGCTGATTTCCTTGAATTTCGCCTGCGCGGCGTCATCGGGATTGACGTCGGGATGCAATTCGCGCGCCAACTTGCGGTACGCGCGTTTGATGTCCGCATCGCTGGCGTTTCTGCTCACTCCGAGCAGCCCGTAATAATCGCGTGCCACGCCTGCCTCTCCTACAAAGGGGTTTCTCGCCGCACCCTACGCGGCGGTAAACAGATTCTGCGGATGCGCGATCATCGAGCACCCAGGACTTCGCCGATATAGAGAGCAACCGCGGCGACGCTGGCGATAGTTCCCGGATAGTCCATCCGGGTGGGCCCCAGCACACCCATGCCGCCGTAGACGGTGTTGAGGTTGCCGTAGGCGGTGGACACCATCGAGGTGCCCACTATCTGCTCGGCCTCCGTCTCGTGACCGATGCGCACCGTCACCTTGCCGGCTTCCTGTTGGGCCGCCAGCAACCGCAGCACCACCACCTGCTCCTCGAGCGCCTCCAGGATCGACCGCAGCGAACCGCCGAAATCCGCGGCGTTGCGGGTCAGATTGGCGGTTCCGCCCATCAGCAGGCGTTCCTCGGTGTGCTCCACCAACGACTCCAGCAACACCGTCGCCGAGCGGCCGACCGCGTCGCCCAGGGCGCCGGTGCCGGCCAGCTGCGCGACGAGGTCGGCCACCGCGACCGAGGCCGCCGCCATCTTCTTGCCTTCCAGCGCCTGGCCGAGTATCTCGCGCAGCTGGGAAAGCTGGTGATCGTCGATGACGTCGCCGAGCTCGACGATGCGCTGGTCCACCCGGCCGGAGTCGGTGATGACCACCATCAGCAGCCGCGCCGGTGTCAGCGCGATCACTTCGAGATGGCGAACGGTCGACGTCGACAACCTCGGGTACTGGACGACGGCCACCTGACGGGTCAGCTGCGCCAGCAGCCGCACCGCACGGCGCAGCACGTCGTCGAGGTCGACGCCGGACTCCAGGAAGCCCTGGATCGCGCGCCGCTCGGCCGTCGACAGCGGCTTGACGTCGTCGAGCCGGTCGACGAACTCGCGGTAGCCCTTCTCGGTGGGAACCCGTCCGGAGCTGGTATGCGGCTGGGTGATGTAGCCCTCGGCCTCGAGCACCGCCATGTCGTTGCGGACGGTGGCGCGGCGACACCCCAAGGTTGTGCCGCTCCACCAGGGACTTCGAACCGATCGGTTCTTTTGTGGAGACGAAGTCGGCGACGATGGCGCGCAGCACCTCAAAGCGTCGGTCGTCGGCGCTTCCCATCGGCTCCCACCTCCTTGAAGCGTCCATTTTACGGGTCGCACGAGCGGCTCACTGCCACTAGCGGGTGCCTTGGAGCGGCGACCGCGGATTTTCCGACTAGCCTTTCCAGCATGCATCGGCCGGGCGCCACCCGAAATGTCACCGAGGATCCGTCAATGATTTTCAAGGGCGTACGGGACGGCAAGCCCTATCCCGAGCATGGGTTGTCCTATAAGGACTGGTCCCAGATACCGCCGCGGCAAATCCGCCTCGACGAATTGGTCACCACGACGACCGTGCTCGCGCTGGACCGCCTGCTCTCGGAGGACTCCACCTTCTATGGCGACCTTTTCCCGCACGCCGTGCGGTGGAAGGGCATCACCTATCTCGAGGATGGCCTGCACCGCGCGGTGCGCGCCGCGTTGCGCAACCGCACCGTGCTGCATGCCCGGGTGTTCGACATGGACTTGCGCTAAGCCGTTCCGGTCACGTTTGTGCGTCCCCATGGGGTCGACGTAGTGAGGCGACATCGTGACGACCAGGTTCGCACCAGAGCCCCTTTCAGGAGGATCGCCATGGCACGGCTTACAGGAGTCTCCGACCGCGACGCTGGCCTGGGCGCCAAGATCGCCTTCTTCTTCACCACGACGGAAGCTGGCGCAGATGACCGGCTTGAACACCGGGGCGACCCCGGGGATGCTCGAACCGCTGCGGATGTACGCGCACATCCCCCGGCTGCTCAACGCCTACGGCAGGTTGGAACAGGCCGAGTCCAAGCTGGACATTCTCAGCCCCCGCCACCGCGCGCTGGCCGAGCTGAAGTCGGCGACGACGGTGCGCTGCGAGTACTGCATCGACCTCGGTTCCCAGATCGCCCGCCAATGGGGCATCACCGACGAGGAGCTGCTCGCCCTCTCCGGTTCCAAGGCCGACTACCAGAACGCCGCGTGCTTTTCCGACGTCGACAAGCTGATCCTGGAGTACGCCACCGCGATCAGCCGCACCCCGGTCGAGGTGAGCGACCGGCTTTTCGACGCGCTGCGCGCGCACTTCGACACCGCCCAGCTCGTCGGGCTCACCCACGTCATCACGCTGGGCAACCTGCGTGCCCGCTTCAATATCGCGCTGGACATCGGGTCGTCCGGCTTTTCCGGCGACCGGGTGTGCGCCCTGCCCGAGACGGGCTCGAACGCCGGCGGTGCGTGAGGCGTGGAGGCGTCGGAAACGTCACTGACGGCGGGTTTCGAGGCGGCCCGCCCGCGGCTGGGCGCCATCGCGTACCGCATGCTCGGCTCGATCGACGACGCCCAGGACGCCGTGCAGGAAGCATGGCTGCGGCTCAGCGGCAGCTCCACGGAGAGTATCGCCAATCTCGACGCCTGGCTGACCACCGTGGTGGCCCGCATCTGCCTGAACATGCTGCGCGACCGGCATGCCCGTGGCCGGGAGGAACTGGTCGCGCAGCTGCCGGACCCGATCGTGGACGCGCACGGCGAATTCGATCCCGAACACCGGGCGATGCTGGCCGACGCCGTCGGCCTGGCGCTGTTCGTGGTGCTGGACACGTTGCCGGCGGCCGAGCGGCTGGCGTTCGTGCTGCACGACGTCTTCGCCGTCCCGTTCGACCAGATCGCACCCATCGTCGACAGGACGGCGGAGGCCACCCGCAAGCTGGCCAGCCGGGCGCGCCGGCGCATCGAACGGGCCGACCCGGCTCCCGACGGCGACCTCGCCGCGCAACGCGAGGCCGTCGACGCGTTCTTTGCGGCGGGGCGCACCGGCGACTTCGACCGGCTGGTGTCGGTGCTGCATCCCGACGTGGTGTTGCGCGGCGACTTCGGCCCCGGCACCGCCGGGTTCCGCGCCGAGGGTGCGTCCTCGGTGGCCAAGCTGGCCCGCGGCTACGCCGGACCCGAGCGCGAGGTGCGCGCCGCCGTCGTCAACGGCGCCGCCGGTGCGGTCATCTTCGTCGCCGGCCACCCGGTGGCGATCATGGGATTCGTGGTTCGCGACGGGCGCGTCGCCGCGATCGACGTGCTGGCCGACCCGGCGCGGCTAGCGCGGATCGACGTGAGCGCGGTGACCGGCTAGCCGGTCGCCGACGCCGCCTGGACAAGCGCGATCGCGGCGTCGTGCTGCAACATCCAGTTGCCACCCTGGTTGACGAACGCGAGTTGCTTGGTGACCGGCCCGGCGAACTTGGGACCCGAGATGGCGACCTCGGCGCTGACCACATTTGGGCCGGCCGGCTGGATATTCGTCACGGCGAACTGCTCCGGAAAGTTGCCGTTCCGATACGCCTTCCTCAGGTCGTGATCGGCGACATGGCCCTCGTCGGGAGTGATGCCGTTTTCGACGAGATTGTTCTTGGTCGTGTACGACACGCCAGGATCAGTGACCTGGGTGCAGAGGCCGGACAACTGGTCGGGGGCCGGCAGCCCTGGCGCTGGCGGCGGGTCCTGCGGCAGCGCTGGTCCATAAGGCGCGCCGACCGCGGCCAACTGCACCTGAGGCGGCGCGCTCGGCGCCGCGACGGACGCGATGCCCGCGGCCGCGCCGCCGACGATGGCCAGCGCTGCCACGCCTGTCACTACAGATCTCATGAATCCCCCTTCAATGCCCATGGACTTCACGGGCGCCAATCAGTGTCCCGCAGCCTGCAGCAACTGCATCGCCGACGCGCGCGACAGCATCCAACTGCCCTGGTTGACGAACGTGACGGTCTGGGTCACCGGATTCGGCAGCTTGGGGCCGGAGACCGCCACATCCGCCGTTGCTGAACCCCCGGTGCCCGGTTGAATGTTGCCGATGTTGAAGGTCAACGGCAGGTCGCCGTTCTTTGCTGCCTTCTTCAGCTCATGGTCAGCGATGAGCGCCTCGGTCCCGCTGATGCCGCCTTCGACCAGATAGCTCTTGTTCGTGAAGGAAACGCTCGGATCGGCCAGGCTGTTGAGCAACCCGGTCAACTGGGCCGTGTTCGGAATGTTGGCGTCGGACGCCGGCGGAGCGGGCGCCGGCGGTGGATCCTGGGGCAGTCCTGGTCCATCAGGGGCACCGACCGCGGCCAGCTGCACCTGTGCCCCGCTACCAGCAGGAACAGGCGCGAGAGCGGTTACGCCGAGGGCTGCGGCGCCGATGGCGCCCAGCGCCGCCACACCGGTGGCTATAGCTTTCAAGGCTTGCACGGATTTCATGGTTCCCCCTGGATGTGCGTAGACGTGAGCGACTGTCGGTCGCCCCCATCATGTGTGCCGTGGTGTAGATGGTGTGATTGTGCGCACTGTGACAGATGGTACACGGGATCGCAATTAGTTAATCTGTGCGCAAGCTGTGTAGCAGCCCAGAATTTTGGCTTCGCTGGCTAGTCGTTTTTCGCGACAAACCGGCCGAACCCGCCGCGCCTGCCATTCCGCCCAGCACCCGGTCCGACAGCAATCCGAGGCAGCTCAGGTTGGGAAACCCGGGTCCCTGGGTGAGCCCGGACAGGGTCGGCAGGAACAACTTGGGCGAGACGCCGGTGACGGCCAGGTCGTAGCCGATCGCTTCCTGCAGGCTGTCCGCTGTCAGCGGTCCTTCCAACCCGAGTTCGAGCAAGTCGAGGGCGTACTGGCTGAACAACGAGCTGAACCACAACGGGTCAGCGCCGGAGCCGTCGATGACGAGATCGAAACCATGCACCGTCTCGAAGTTCTCGCTGCCCCGGTCGGTGGACAGCGTCAACCGGATCTGCCCATCCCGTCCCACCGCGTGGGCGACCCGGCCGCGCAGGTGGTGAATGCGGTCATCGGCGAGCAGCGCCTCCTGCACGTTCGACGAGAACACGCCGCGGTCGGTGCGGGCCAGCGCGTCGCGTCGTTCGTCCAGCGTCAGCGCGGTCCAGTCGGTGGGGTCGGAGAACAGCGAGTTCTCGAAGAAGCCCTCGCCGCGGGTGAACAGGGTGACCTGCGGTGAGATGACGGTGATCATCGAAACCCGGTGCCGGAACAACTCATTGAGCATTGTTGCGGCCGTCTCGCCGCCGCCGATGACCGCTACCCGCTCGGCGCTGATCCGGTCGTGGCCCGCGGCGCGGTCCCAGAACTGGGCAATCGACAGCATCCGCGGATTGCCGGGCAGCAGCGACTTTTCGGCCTGGCCCGGCCCGGTGATCATCAAGCCGTCGGCCTCCACCGTGGTCTCATGGGTGCGCAGCGCCCAGCGGTCGCCGGTGACGGAGAGCCCGTCGACCTCGCCGCGCACCACCTGTAGTCCGACGTGCCCGGCCACCCAACCCAGATACTGGCTCCAGCGGCGGTGGGTGGGCGCCGGTCTGCCGCGGTCGATCCACTCGGCGAACGACGCGGTGGCGATCAGGTAGGACTGCCAGCTATAGCAGGTCATCCGCTCGTCGAGTTCGGCGTTGCGGCGTGGCACCAGCGCGGACCGGTAGGGAAACCCCACGTCTTTTTCCGGGCTGGTGCCCAGCCGGTGCGCCCCGTCCGTCCAGCCACCGCTGGCCTGCCAGTTGGCCCCGACGCCGGTGCGTTCGACCGCGATCACTTCGGGAACCTCGACGCCCATGTCGCGCAACACGCGCGCCTTGGCCGCGACGGCCACCGCCTTGGCTCCGGCCCCCAGGACCGCAAGTGTGCTCATGTCACCATCTCCTGTAGCGCATCGGACCAAAGCCCTTGCAGCGCAGCGATATCCGCATCGTCGAAAATGTCGGGCAGCGCCCGCCATTGCGTGGCCAGCACGCGAGCATCGTCAGTCCCGAGGATCCCTGCCACCACCGTCAGTTCGTGGCGCACCGCCTGTTCGGGTTCTGGCGCTCGCCCCACCTCGGCCATCACTTCGCGGTCGAGTTCCAGGTCGCCGACGCCGACGTGGAGGCTACCGAGGTAGTTCAGCAGCAGCTGGGGTTCGGGGTGTTCGCGCAGTCGGGTATCCGACCGCAGATACCGCAGCAGGCTGTAATCGATGCGACTGCCGGGAATGCGGGCCATGTCGGTGACGCCGTCGGAGTGGATGCGCAATGGGTAGATTGCGCTGAGCAGTCCGACCGTGTCGCTGGTGTCGGTGGTCTCGTCGACGTCGACGTCCGCGCGGCCATGCGTCTCCAGCGCCAGTAAAGGTGCCGGTGTGTCCTGGCCGCGTCGCCGCCGCCACGCGGTCACTGTCCGCGCGGCCGCAGTAACGAGCAGTTCGTTCATCGGTTGCGCCGCTGAAACCTTGGCAAGCAGCCGGGCGGTCAGGTCGGTCCCGCAGGTCGAGATGGTGATCGCCACATCGCCGACCCGGTCGGTCTCCGGCCGCAGCCGGCGGGCGCCCAGTGGCGGATCGGCGCCCTGGAGTTCGGCGGCCCAGAAGTCTTCGGTATCCAGCGCCCGGGCCCGCTCGGCCAGCAGCCGCGACCATTGCCGGTAGCTGGTGTGCTCGCGCGCCGGCGCGGGTTTACGTCCCGCGGCCAGGGCGTGCAGGCCGGCGTCGAGTTCACCGAGCACGATGCGCCACGAGGCCAGGTCCATCGCCAGCACATGGGCCGTCAGCACGAGCACACCGGGCCCATCGTGCTCGCGCAGCCACACCGCCGACAACAGTCGACCGGCCTGTGGGTCGAGGCTCTCCGTTGCGGCGAGGGTCTGCTTGGCGACATCGTTGACCAGTTCACCGCTGGTCCACACTTCGCTGAGGATGTCCGCTTTCGGTTGCGCGACAAGCTTCATCGCATCGCGGTCCAGCCGGCATCGCAACGCCTCGTGTCCGTCAATGACGGCACCCAGCAGCGCATCCAGACCTTCGCGGGTGATCGTGTCGGGCAGCCTGATGACTTCGGTCTGCGCGAGCCGCCGCGCTTGGCCGTACTCGTAGAGCCAATGAACGCCTGCCAACACCGGGATTGGTTCGCCGGCCTGCGCTTCGCCGTTCAAGGGCGTGGCATGCGCGGCATCGGAGTCGATGGCCGCGGCGAGTTCACGTACGGTGTCGCACTCCACCATCAACCTGGCCCGCAGCGCGATGCCACGACGGCGGGCGGCCTGCACGACCGACAGGGCCACGATGCTGTCCAGGCCCATTTGCAGAAAGCTGGCCGTGACGTCGACGTCCGCAGTTCCCAAAACGTCGGTGAACGCCTCGGCCAGCGCCATCTCGGTCGGCGTCTCAGGCGGGGTTGCCGGACCTTCGGCGACATCGTTTGCGGCCAAGGCGTTTTCGTCGATCTTGCCGTGTGGAGTCAACGGCAGCTCGTCAAGGACGACGATGTAATGGGGAACCAGGTAGCGAGGCAGCCGATCGATCAGCATCGAACGCAGTTCCGCTACGGCCGGCGGGTTCACTCCACCCGCCACATACGCCGCCAGTCGGGGACCATTGGCATGGCTGCGCGTCGTCACGTAGGCGCCGCGCACTCCGTCGTGACCGTTGAGCGCCGCGGCGATCTCACCCGGCTCGACACGGAAACCGCGTATCTTCAGCTGGTCGTCACTGCGGCCGAGGAACTCCAGACCGCCGTCGGGCATCCGGCGCACCACATCTCCGGTGCGGTACATCCGGCCGCCGCGGCCGTTGGGGTCGGCGACGAACCTTTCGGCGGTTTCGGCCGCGCGCCGAAGGTAGCCGCGGGTCAGCTGATCGCCCGCCAGGTACAACTCGCCCGCGGCACCCCGCGGCACCGGCCGCAGCCAGGAATCCATGACGTAGGCGCGGGTGGTCCGGGTCGGACGCCCTATGGCCGGCCGCGCGTGCTCGTTGACCGCGGCGACAACCGCCTCGACCGTGGTCTCGGTGGGCCCGTAGCAGTTGAAGGCGGCCATACCCGTTCGGGCGCATTCCTTTTGGATCGCTTGCCACGCGGTGATGCCCAGGGCTTCGCCGCCGAGCGCGAGGACTGCCAGTGGCACCCGGTGCAGCAGTCCTACGTTGTGCAGCTGGGCGAACATCGACGGCGTGGTGTCGATCATGTCCAGACCGAACCGGTCGATCACTTCGACCAGCGCCTCGGCGTCACGCTGGCGGTCATCGTCGACAATGTGCACCGAGTGGCCGTCGAGCAACGCCGCCAACGGCTGCCACGCCGCGTCGAAGGTGAAAGACCAGGCATGCGCAATGCGCAGCGGTCGCCCGATCCGCCCGGCGGCCGGCCGAAGAACACGCTCAATGTGGTCGTCGACGTACGCCGAAAGCGCTCGGTGGGTGCCGATGACGCCCTTTGGTGCGCCGGTGGTGCCCGAGGTGAAGACCGCGTAGGCCGCATGCTCCGGTGGCACCGTGACCGCCCGGTAATCGGCAGGCGCGGCAAAGGTGTTGGTCCAAGCCGTGAACGATTGCTCGTCGACGACGATCTGAGCCGACGTCTGGCGGAGGATCTCGGCGACTCGCTCGTCCGGCATCGCCGGATCCAGCGGCACGATCATGCCGCCGGCTTTGAGGATTGCCAGCATCGCGACCACGTAGCTCGGGCCCCGGGACAGCATGATCGCCACCGGAGTCTCGCTACCCACGCCCGCCCGGCTCAGGGCAGCCGCCAGCCGGCCGGCGAGTGCGTCGAGCTCGCGATAGGTCAGCTGACCGCCGGCCCAGCTGATCGCCAGCGAATCAGGCTGCGCCGCAGCGACTTCAGCGACCCGGGTGTGCACCGCGACCGCGGGTGCGCTCACATCCGGCAGGTCGTGGACGGTCGGGTCGTGCTCGCCACCGAGCAGGATGTCCACCTCGCGCAATGGCCGGTCCCACTCGTCCACCAAACGCTGCACCACCGCCAGCAGCCGCCCGCCGAGGTCTGCGGGCGCCATCGTGCCGAGCGCACCGTCGAGCACCTCCACCAACACCGTGAGCTCCCCCGCGCTCAGGTGAGCTGCGATGGTCACCGGGAAATGCGACACACTCTCTAGCGCCACCGGACGGAAGGTCGCCCCGTTTGCGACGAACTCAGTGGCTCCCACCACCTCGCCGGGAGGGAAATTCTCGTACACCAGCAGGGTGTCGAACATCTCACCGACACCGGCGATGGAACGCAATTCGGCGTGCCCCAGGTAGCTGTGGTCCCGCAATGCGGCGGATTCACGTTGCAGGGCAAGGCATTGCGTCCCAACCGTGTTGCGGGGATCCAGCCGTACGCGCGACGGAACGGTATTGATGAACATGCCGACCATCGTCTCCACGCCCGGCAATTCGCCGGGCCTGCCGGACACCGTCACCCCGAACGTCACATCGCCGCGGCCGGTCAAAGCCGAAAGCATTGTTGCCCATGCCATTTGGACAAGCGTGTTGAGTGTAACCCCTTGTGTACGGGCCGCCTCGGCCAACGCAGTGGTGGCATCGTGGTCCAGCCGCAGCGTGGTCTGACGCGGAATGCCCGCCTGTGGCCGGGTGTCGGTCAGGGCCGGCGACAACAGGGTCGGGCCGTCCAGGGCCTTCAGGTGCTCGGCCCACAGTGCCTGGCTGGCCGTCTGGTCCCGGCCGGCCAGCCAGCCAATGTAGTCACGATACGGCCGCGGCGGTGGCGGCAGCGCCGCGGTGTCGCCGGCGGCCCGATACAGGGCAAGCATTTCGGAGACGAAAATTGGCAACGACCACCCGTCGATGACGATGTGGTGCGCGACGACGGCCAGATGCCAATGTTGGTCCGGCAATTCGATGAGCAGGAATCGGATCAGCGGCCCGCGGCCCACGTCGAAACGGCGCCGGCGCTCGTCGGCTTCCAGCGTCCCTACCTCATCGGGTAGGGCGCGCACACAACGCCAGGGCAATTCGACGCTGCTGGGAATCACCTGCACGGGGCGGCTCAGGTTGCCGTGTACGAAGCTTGCCCGCAGATTCGGGTGCCGGGTCAACATCGTCGCGGCGCACTCGCGCAGCAGGGAGACGTCGAGTGGGCCCACTACGTCGGCGGCCATCGCGATGACGTACGGGTCGGCGTCATCGGATCCGGTTGATCCTGCTTCAGAGGTCAGCGCCGCCATCGAGAACAGCCCCTGCTGCAAGGGGCTGAGCGCCATCACATCCTCGACGGCCGTTCGCTCGTCGGCTCGCGTCACGGCTGATGACCCCATGACGAGGTCAGGGCCGCCAGTTCTTCGGGAGAAAGCCCTGACGTGCTCATCGGCGCGTAATGCGTGTCTTGCCCGTCCTGGGGGTCGGTTTCGGCTTGCGACCTGGCGTCGAGCGCGGCGGCGAGCTCGTGCAGCACAGGGTGTTCAAAAACCAGCCGCGGGGTCAGCGGCAATCCGGCGTCGCGCGCCCGCGCGGCCACCCGGACCGCGAGAATGCTGTCCCCGCCGAGATTGAAGAATTCGTCGTAGCGCCCGACCTCCCCCGCATCGAGCACGTCGGTGAGGACGGCCGCCAGCGTGCGCTCGGTGGCAGTGTTGGGCGGTTCGGCCGGCCCGGTGACCGGTGTTGCCTGCGCCCGCGCGGGGGGCTGCAAGCCGACCAGCAGCTCCAGTTGGCCATCCTCACGCCACACGCCGCGCTCGCCGTTGCGGTAGAGCCGCGAACCCGGTCGCGCGGCAAACGGATCGGCAACAAAGCGGGTGGCGGTCAGCGACGGCCCCGCCAACCGGGCGCTGAGGGCCGGACCGCCACCGTAATAGACGTCGCCCACCACACCGACCGGGACGGGGTTCAGCGACGCTTCCAGCAGGTATACCCGCGCCAGACCGTCGCCCGCGTTGGACCGGTCCAGAATGCGTTGTCTTTCTTGCGCGCTGCCAATCTCAACCTCGTGCAGCCGTTGATCGGGACGGTCCGCGAACGCCTCAACGACACGGACCAGCCACTCGGCGAACCGTTGCGCGCTGCTGCGCTTGTAGAGTTCGGGTCGGTAAATGACGTGACCGCGGTAGCCGTCGTCGGACGCGAAGAAGTTCACCGACAGGTCCGCGTGTGCGACGTCGAATGTCGGCTCCAGCGCGCTGAACGTGGTGTCACCGTCAGGCCCGCTGTCGATGACGCGGTCTTGCGGCAACTGTTCGCGAACGTGCACCACCACGTCGAACAGCGGATTGCGCGACAGCGACCGCGCGGGGCGGACCGCGTCCACCACCTGGTCGAACGGCAGGTCCTGGTGCGCGTAGGCCCCCAGCGCCATCTCCCTGGTGCGCTGCAGCACCTCACGCAGCGTCGGATTTCCGCGCAAGTCGTTACGCAGCACCACGATGTTGATGAAGAACCCGATCAGCCGATCCAGGTCGGATTCATTGCGACCGGCCACTGGGGTCCCGATGGGGATGTCCGGGCCGCCGCCGGCCTTGTGCAGTAGCACGGCGACGGCGGCCTGCAGGAGCATGAACTCGGTGATGCCGAGATCGCGGCTCAGGGCGGTCAGCTTCTCGCGGGTCGCCGACCCGCAACCGAACTCGACAACATCACCGGCACTGCTGGGCAACGCCGGGCGCGGGAAGTCCAGGCGCAGAACGTTTTCGCCTGCCAACCCCTCGAGTTGGCCGATCCAATAATCGCGCTGTGCACCGACGATGCCCGCACTGTCGTCCAGCAGCGCCGCCTGCCACACGCCGTAATCCGCGTACTGCACCGGCAGCGGCTCCCAGGACGGCTGTTGCCCGCTTTTGCGGGCCCGGTAGGCGGTCAGCAGATCGGTGAACAGCACCCCCGCGGACCAATGGTCGCCGGCGATGTGGTGCACCACCAACGACAATACGTTCTGATCCGGCATGCTCAGCAACGCTGCCCGGATCGGCCAGTCGGTCTCCAGATCGAAGACGTAACGTCGCTCGTTATCCAGTTCGGCTTGCAGCCAGTCCCCGTCGGGCCCGTCGGCACGACGCACCGGCACCTCGGCGGGCGGGTGGATGATCTGGTGTGGCACACCGTCGATTTCGCGGTAGGTGGTGCGCAAGATCTCGTGCCGCGCCACGACGTCGGTGATGGCCGCCGCCAGTGCATCGGTGTCGCAGGGACCACGCAGTGCCGCGGCGAACGGAATGTTGTTGACGGTGTTGGGTCCGTCGAAACGATAGGTGACCCAGCTACGCAGCTGCGATGACGACGGTCGCGCCGGCCCGTCATGCTTTACCGGCGTCAGCCGCGGCCGCGCCGAGCCCGGATCCAACGTGTCTAGCACTTCTATGTGTCCGGCGATCCGCGCTACCGTTGCCAGTTCGAAGATCTCCCGCACACCGATATCGACCCCGAACGTATTACGCACCGCTGCAACGAATTTAGTCGCAAGTAGCGAGTGCCCGCCGAGGTCGAAGAACGAGTCGTCGGCGCCGACCTGGTCCCGGCCGAGCAGCTCGGCGAACAGTGTGGCAACGCGCCGCTCGGTAGCCGTCTCCGGTTCGCGGAACTCGGCGCCGGAACCGACCTCGGGATCCGGCAGTGCAGCGCGGTCGATCTTGCCGTGCGCGGTGATCGGAATCTCGTCGAGCACAACGTACGCCGCCGGCACCATGTATTCGGGTAGTGCTGCGGCCACCCGGGCACGGATACGGTCGAGGTCGACCTCAGCGGCCGGTCCGTCGTCGCCCACTGCGGGCGTCACGTAGCCCACCAGGCTCTTGCCCAGCCGTGGCAGCTCGCTGACCACCACAACGGCCTGTCCGACCGTGGGATCGACCAAGATGGCCGCCGCGACGTCACCCAGTTCGATTCGGAAGCCGCGGATCTTGACCTGTTCGTCGGCACGACCCACAAACTCGACATCGCCGTGCGCGTTGCGGCGCGCGAGATCTCCGGATCGGTACATCCGGGCACCGGGATTAAACGGGTCGGCGACAAATCGCTCGGCGGTCAGTTGGGTGCGGCGATGGTATCCATACGCCAGATGCGTTCCGCCAAGATAGATTTCGCCGATTACCCCAACCGGTACGGGGTGCAAGGAACCGTCGAGCAGGTACATCGTGGTGTTGATCTTGGGCCGGCCGATGGGCACGATACGAGTGCCTTGTGGGCCCTGGACCTTGTACCGGCTGGCATTGATCACGGTTTCGGTCGGACCGTAGAAGTTGTGTAGCAGCGCGTCGAATGTGGCGTGGAACTTGTCGGCCACCTCGCCGGGTAGCGGCTCGCCGCCGATGGGCACCCGCTGCAACGTCCGCCACTGGTTGACGCCCGGTAGCGATAGGAACAAGCCGAGTAGGGACGGCACAAAATGCATTGCCGTGATTCCCTCGTCGCGCAACAGTGCAGTGAGATAACCGATGTCGCTGAGTCCCCCGGGGCGCGGGATCACCATCCGCGCGCCACAGGCCAGCGTGCCGAAGATCTCGGCTATCGACACATCGAAGCTTGGTGAGGCGACCTGCAGCAGTCGGTCGGTGTGGTCGGCACCGTACTCGCCCTTGAACCAGACGAAGTACTCCGCGACGGGGCGGTGGGGCACCGCAACGCCTTTGGGCAGTCCGGTGGTCCCCGACGTGTAAATCAAATACGCGGTGTTTTCCGGCCGCAGTGGCCGGATCCGATCAGCGTCCGTCGGGTCGTCACCGCGGTATGCGGCCAGATCGGCTACCGGCTCGCGCAGCACCAGCTTCGCTTGGCAGTCGTCGAGGATGAATTCCAGTCGGTCCTGCGGGTAGGTGGGGTCCACGGGCACATACACTGCACCGGACTTGGCAACAGCCAGTGCGGTGACGACCAGATCCGGTGACTTGTCGAGCAGCACAGCGACCCGGTCCTCGCTGCCTATTCCCTGATCAATCAGCCAGTGCGCCAACCGATTTGCAGCCTCGTTGATGTTGCGATAGCTGAACGCGCGGCCCTCATAGATGACGGCGATTGCATCTGGAGTCCGCGCGGCCTGTTCGGACACCAGGTCGGCGAGGGTTCTGGGGGCGGTATCGAACGACTCGCCCCGCGACACCTCACGCAGCCACCCGGCGTCGGCCTCGTCCATCAGCGCCAGCCCGGCCAACGGCTTGTCCGGTCCGGCGAGGGCGTCGTCGAGCAGCACGGCGAAGTGATCCAGCATCTGGCGCACCAGGGCGGGTTCAAGAATCTCCAGCAAGTGTTCTGCCTCAACCAGCGCACCGGTGTTGTCGAATTCGACCATGAAACCCAGTGGTAGCTGGGTGAGATTGCTGCGCAGCTCGTAGCGCTCGCACTCGACGCCGGGCGGGCGGAATCCGCCACCATCGGGCTCGCGGAATCCGAAGCTGACCCGGGTCATCCGTTCGGAACCGTGTCGGCGATCAGGATTCAATTCGCGCACCGCGCGGTCGAGACTGACCCGTTGGTGTGCGAATGCCCCGGTGGCGATGTCGCGCGTTGCTTTCAGCAACTCGCGAAAGCTCATCGCCGGCTGCGGGCGCAGCCGCATCACCACCGTGTTGCCGAAATATCCGATGGTGTCCTCGGTTCCGGCGCCGCGATTGAGCACCGGTGCGGCCACGAGAAAGTCGCCGGTGTGGGTATAGCGATGCACCAAGACGCCGAAAGCGGCCACTAGCACCATGTAAGGGGTGCAGCCGGTGTCTCGCGCCACCGCGATCACCCGTTGGGCGGTGTCGCCGGACAGCCGCAGCGTGCTGCGAGCGGCGCGCCAGCTCGTCGGCATACTCGTCCCGGCTGGGCCGGGGAGCTCCAGTGGCTCCGGCGGATTGGCCATAACGGCCCGCCAGTAGTCGAGATCGGCCTCGGTGGTGTCCGGTCCGGACGGGGCCGACAAGTAGCATTCCGGCCCCAGATCGGCGCCCCCGTAGGCTTTGGTGAGATCGGCGAAGAACACCCGCCACGAGCCGTCATCCCACGCGATGTGGTGGGCCACCAACAGCAGCACGTGTTCTTCGGCGGCCGTGCGCACGACGGTGATCCGCAACGGTGCGTCGGTGGAAAGGTCGAAGGGCGCGAAGAATTCGCGCTGAGCCAGCACTTCGAGGCGAAGCCGGCGTGCGTGTTCTGACAGGTCGGTCAAGTCGTGTTGTGCCCACCGGGGGCGGAGATCCTTGTGCACCGTCGGCCGGGGGTCGCCTTCGTCGCTGACGGTGTAGGTGGTGCGCAGTACCCGATGGCGGCGCGAGACGTCGTTGACGGCATCGTGCAGCCGGGCGAGATCGATATCGCCGGTGATCCGGTAGGAGACACAGACGTTGAGCAGCGCGCCACTGGGGTCGGCCATCTGCACGAACCACATCCGGGCCTGGCCGTCGGAGAGCTGGTCGTCGGCGCCGGGCCCGGGTTCCTCGGTGTCAGACGAGAGACCACGTTCGGCGAGCCTGCGACGCAGCAGCTCCAGTCGAGCCGCATCGAGCCGGGCGCCGGTGTCGGCGATATCAGTCACGCGAAATGTCCACCTTCTGTGCACTGCCGGAGCGCTCGTCGGCGCCCTGAAGTTTTTCGACAAGTTCGTCGCCAGTGATTTCGCCCATCAGCGTCGCCAGGGACACCGTCCGGCCGATCATCCGTTTAAGGCGTTTGCGCAGGTCCAGTGCCAGCATTGAATCGACGCCCAGATCGAACAGCGATTCGGTGAGGTTCAGTTCGCCGGCCTGCGCAATTCCGAGCACGGCGGCCAATTGGCTGCGCACCGCGTCGACGACCGACACGGTGGTGTCGGCAGGATTGTGCGCGGCGACTTCCGTCGCCCGGCCATGCGTGCCGGGCGGCTCAGACCGCCTGCTGTTGAGGAAGACCCGCAGCCGGGCCGCGTCGGCCGAGAACACCAGCGGGTCGTCGTGCCACTCGTGCAGGCTCGCCTCGATCGCGTCTCGCGGCACCATTTGGCGTAGTCCGGAACGCTCGATGTCTGCGATGTCGGCCGCATCCACGATGCCCCGCCCCGATTCGCCATCGATCGACGTCTGCCACAGTCCCCATTTCACCGCAACGCAGTGTCTGCCCCCGGCGCGGAGTTCGGCGGCCATCACGTCCAGAAGGCGGTTAGCCGCCGAATACACGGCGTGTCCCCGTCCGCCCCACACCCCGGATACCGACGAACACAACAGCATTCGCGCATCAGACCGGACCGGCCACAGCTCAGCAAGGTGAGCAAGTCCGCTGACCTTGGCGGCAAAAGTGTCGGCGATGGCGGCCTTCGTAAACCCAGTCATCCCGCGCAGCCCTTTAAAGGTGCCGAAGGTGGCGCTGCCCGCCGCGTGCACGATCAACGAGGCACCGGCGGCGCCGTATTCTGCTGCAACGAGCGATAATTGGGCCGGGTCGGTGATGTCGCACGATGCTGACACCAGCTCGGTGCCGTATTCGGTCGCCACGCGCTTGCGCACTTCGGGATCCGCGGGGCGGCGGCTCAGCAGGACGATGCGCCGCGCCCCATGCTCGGCGAGATAGCGGGCGTAGTGCAGACCGATGGCGCCGCCACCGCCGGTGATCACGACGTCGTCGAACACGCCGGGGCCCAACGGCAGTTGCGAACCAGCGCGCGCATCGCGGAATGAGCGCTCGAACAACGCGTACCCGCTTGCGGAGTTGCGCAGCGCGGTTTCACCAGAACCGGATAGCAATGCTTCCACGACGGCGAAACCGGCAGTCGGCGCCAACTCGCACGACGACAGGTCCAAGTGGGTGAAAGTCTGTTCGGGATAATCGAATCCGATGCTGCGGTGCATCGCGGCCAGCGCCGCGTGGCCGGCTGAAGGCAGCGCGTCTTGATGGGCTACCCGCTCAGCGCCCACGGTGACCAGACAGACTGTGTGGCACCGGGGACCGAGCGTGTTTGCATAGTCGAGCAGACCGGCCCCGATCAGTCCGGTGAGGGTCACGGCGGCGCGGTCAGCGGCGCCGCCGAGGACCGGCGCGATCGCCACGACGACCTCCGCATCCCACCGTGTACTGAGCTTGGCCGCGGGGTGGGACTCGATCGCCGCGCACAGCGGTCGCGCCAGCGCGCCCTTAACCTCGGGGCCGCCGAGATCGACCACCGCGAAATGCACGGGCGGTCCTACGATCGGTGTGGACGGTGCCGTCTGCTCCCAGTGCTCGAGGGAAAGAGTTAGCGCGGGGTTGAGTCCGGAGGTTGTCGCGGGCATCGGAGGCAGCGGCTCTGGGTGCGCCCACATCGGGATTGCCCGCATCGGCGCGTTCGGGAATCCATGCAAACCAACGTCTGGCAAACGAGCGGGGCCGGCCACACCGTCGAGGTGACTACCCCAGGCGTAGCCAGGGTCAGCCACCGCCGCGGTGACAATGTTCGCCGACAGCGCGTCGGCCAACGGTTCGTCGCGGCGAGCCGAGCCGACCAGGACCGCCGGGCCTTCCGGCAGGTCTGCTTCGAAGATCTGATCGATCGAGAACAACAGCGCTGGATGGGCCGACAGCTCGATGAACGACCCCGCACCACAACGGATAGCCGACGCGAATGCGCGGTCCAATCGCACCGTGTTACGCAGGTTCGCATACCAGTAGTCGCCGAAGGGCGTGTCCAGCGCCACCACATCGCCGGTGGTTCCGCCGATGAATTGCACCGGGGCCTCGGCGAATTCCGAGGCGGGCAGCTGCGCTCGCAATTCATCGCGGAGCGCCTCGAGCAAGCTGGTGTGTCCGGGGAAGCCCGCGCTGATCTCGCGGGCGAACTGACCAGTGGAGCGAACCCCGTCGACGATGGCCAGCACCGCGTCGCGATCACCCGACACTGCGACGGTCGAGGCGGAGTAGACCACCGCCAGCTCCGCCCAGCCGTCGGCGGCCGCGATCAGCGCCCCCGCGTCCTGGGCGCTGATACCCAGCGTTGCCATCGCGTAGCGACCCGGAAGGCGGTCGACCACACGGGCACGGGCCGCGACCACGGCGACGGCGTCCGACAACGTGATGCTCCCGGCGATGAAAGCCGCGGCGATCTCGCCGAGACTCTGACCGATGGTGAGGTCGGGAAGCACACCGCAAGCGCGCCAAACCTCCGCCAGGGCGACGGCGTGCACGAATTGTGCGCCTTGGATCTCGACTTCGGAAAAGGTCCGCACATCGTCCGCAGCTGTCAGGTAGCGCAGCGGCGACTCGATGCCAGCGGCCTCGAATGCTGCGGCGCAGCGATCGGTCGCAGTCCGATAGCCCGGGAGCGCCTGGTAGGCAACGCTGCCCATGCCCGGCCAATGACGGCCCTGACCGGGAAACACGAATGCCTGTCGGGGGGCCGCACCCAGCGCCGACCTGGCGACCAGCGGATGCTCGCGCCCGGCGGCAAGCGCACGCAACCCGTCGATCAGCTCGAGCCGGCCCGCGGCGCGGAGCACCGCGCGGTGCCTGCGGACCCGTCGGGTCCGGTACAGCTGCCGGGCCACCTGGGCCACAGTCGTTCCCGGAAAGCGCTCGAGGTAGTCGGCGATCGACCGGGCATCCGTGGAGACCAGTTCGTCGGCGTGGGCGCTGAGCACCACGGGGATCCGCCCGTCGGGCAGTCGTTTAAGGGCCATCAGGCGACCTTGCGCCCGGAGGTTTTCACGGTGTCCGGCATCGAGACGATCAGATGAGTGTTGGTGCCGCTCATCCCGAACGCGGATACCGCCGCGGTTCGCCATCCATCGACGGCCTGCCACGGAGTCAGCTTGTCGGCCAACCGTAAACCTTGTCTCTCCCAGTCTATTTCGCGGCTTGGTTCGTCGACGTGCAGAGTCGGAGGTATCGCGGCGTGTTCAGCGGACAGGATGACCTTAGCGAGACCAAGCGCGCCCGCCGCGGCCTGCGCATGCCCGATGTTGGACTTGACCGACCCCAAGAGCGGCCCGCGTCCGGCCGGTGCAGTGCCGTAACTGGCCGCCAGTGACAGCAGTTCAGTCCGGTCACCGACCCGGGTCCCGGTGCCGTGCCCTTCGACCATCCCGACATCGACGGGCTCAACCTCGGCCTGCGCGATGGCCCGCCGGAACAGTCGCAGCTGCGCGTCGCCGCTGGGCGCCGTCAGCCCGTTGCTGCGCCCATCGGAGTTCAGGCAGCTGGCACGCACCTCGGCGAGGATGCGACGCCCGTCGGCCACTGCCCTGGACCGGCGCTGAAGTACGAACATGGCCGCCCCCTCCGCCCAGACGGTTCCGCTGGCATGCGCGCTGTACGGTCGGCAGTGGCCGTCATCGGACAGCGCATGCTGCCGGGAGAACTCGACGAAATAGCCTGGGGTACCCATCACGCATACGCCGCCGGCAAGCGCGAGGTCGCAGTCGCCGGCCCGAATCGCCTGGACCGCGGTGTGAAACGCCGCCAGCGCCGACGAGCACGAGGTGTCTACCGTCAGCGCCGGCCCCGCCAGGTCCAGCGTGTAGGCAATGCGCCCCGAGATGACACCCAGCGACGTCCCGCTGATCAGATGCCCACTGTGGTGCGAGAACTCGGAAAGACCGGGACCATATTCGAGCGCAGATGCCCCGACATAACAGCCCACATCGTGGCCGGCCAAATCATCAGGGTGGATCCCGCTGTTCTCCAAGCTGCGCCATGCCAGTCGCAACGCGACTCGCTGCTGGGGGTCCATGGCCATCGCTTCGCGCGGCGAGATGCGAAAGAACTCCGGATCGAATGTCGTTGCGCTAGAGAGGAATCCACCCAGGTTGTGGATAGGCTTGAATCCGTCCCGTCGCGACCCGTCAAACAGCTCGCCAAGTGCCCAGCCTCGATCGGTGGGGAACGGGCCAAGTCCCTCCCGCTGTTCGGACAGCAACGTCCAGAAGTCGTCGGCGGTTTCGACCCCGCCAGGTGCTTCGACCGCCAACCCGACGATGACGACCGGATCGTTATCGGACATCGGCGCTCACCAGCTGGGCCACTGTGTCGAGGTGATCGTTAAGGTAGAAGTGAGCGCCCTCGAAATCCGACAGCGTAAATCGTCCGGATGTGTGAGCTTCCCACGCGGACAACATTTCCCGGCTGATCCGGTGGTCGTGGTTGCCACCGACCGCATGGATGTCGGCGCTGATGCGTACGTCTGGCCGACATGAATAGGCGTTCAAAGCGTGGTAGTCGGCCTGCACCGCCTTCACCAGGAGCTCGACGAACTCCTCGTCCTGCAACAGCACGGGATCGGTGCCACCGAGATCGACCATGTCTGCCAGCACGCCACCAGCACTGGTCGGCAGCGGTCCGGACGCGGCGACCGTCGACGGAGCCTGCCCGGCCGAAGCCCACAGCACGCGCACCGGCACCCCATTGCGTTCGGCGATGCGAGCGAACTCGAAGGCCACCACCGCCCCCATGCAATGGCCGAACAGGCTCAGTGGGGCCGCTGCACCCCAGTCACCCGCCTCGAATAACTCGAGCGCCAGCGCACCGATGCTGACTGCCGCTGGGTGATTCCGCCGGTCGGCGCGCTGCGGGTACTGCACCACGAATGCGTCAACATCGTTGGCCGACAATACTTTAGCCAGCTTCCGGTAAGCAGCGGCTGCACCGCCGGCGTGTGGGAACACGACCACCGAGCCGCGCGCAGTGGCACTGGTAAACCGCTTCACCCAGGGCTTGAATTCCCGCTGCGCCGGCTCGGTCGTTGTTTGTTCGCCGGCCTTTACGTCAAGCGCGGCATCGAGCGTTTCATCAAGTGCGGACAGCACATCGACACGCGACATATCCGCGATTTCCAGGTACACGTCGGCCACCTGCTCGAGTCGGTCTTGTTTGCGGCCAGGGTCGGTCTCCCGGCCGATGAGCAATTGGGCCATCGCGGCCACGGTCCTGGCGGCAAAGACGTCGGCGAGCATCAGACTCGGCGAATCGAGCCACTGCCGGATCCCCGCGACGGCCTGCGTGGCAAGCACGGAATCGCCACCGAGGGAGAAGAAGTCGTCGTGTACGCCCACGGTGTCGACGTCACGTTTGAGGAGGTCCGCAACGATGTGGCAGAGCGCCCGCTCCAGCTGCGTTCGCGGCGCCTCGTAGAGCGCTGACGTGTCGACGGACCGCTCGGCCACCGCGGCGGCCAGCTCGCCGGCGACGGCACGCCGGTCGATCTTGCCGCCATCGGTGAAGGGGATGCGCTCTACCAGCGATACGTGGTGCGGAATCATGTGTGCGGGAACGAGATCGACGAGGACCTCGCGAATCCGCTGGGCGGTCACCCCGGGGTCATCGAGGCAGACCTGGGCGGCAAGCACATCGGGGCCACCGGACCCCGGTAGCAAGGCGACCACCGCCGCGCGCACGCCGGGCACCCGCCGCAGCGCGACCTCGATCTCACCGAGCTCGACGCGATACCCACTGACCTTGATCCGGTGATCGGCGCGACCGACGAACTCGCACGTGCCGTCCGGCCAATAGCGGGCCAGATCGCCGGTGCGGTACCAGATCCGGCCGTCATGCTGAACGAAACGCGCCGCGGTCAGTTCGCGGCGGCCGCGGTAGCCCCGGGCGATGCCGCGCCCGGATACCCACAGCTCACCGGCCACCCAGTCGGGACAATCGGCGCCGGTGTCGTCGACGACCCGGCAGGCGATGTTCGGGAACGGCCTACCGTAGGGCACCGCGGTCTGTTCGGCCGGCAGCTCGGCGGCCCCGCCGGTATCGAAGTCGACTTCGAAAATCGTTGCGTGGACGGCGGTTTCGGTGGCGCCGCCCAGCCCGGCGAAGCGCATGTTCGGTGCCCGGGCCTTCAGCCGGCGGGCCAGTCCGGGACGCACCCAGTCACCGCCGGTGGGCACCACCCGCAGCGAGGACAGTCGCCCTTCGAATCGTGCGTCGCCCACCTCGACCAGCATCTCCAGCCAGCCCGGCAGGAAGTTCAGCACCGTCACTTGGTGGGTGTCGATGAGCCGGGCCCACGCGTCGGGATCCCGTCGCTGCGCCTCGTCGACCACCACGATCGCCCCGCCGGCACGCAAGGTCGCGAAGAAATCCAACACCGACATGTCGCATTCCAGCGTCGAGAGGGCCAGACAGCGATCGGCGGCGCCGATATCGAAGTGGCGGGTCAGGAACTCCACCGTGTTCATCGCGCCGTCGTGCGCCATCTCGACACCCTTGGGCTCCCCGGTCGAGCCCGAGGTGAACAACACATAGGCGAGTTCGGCGGGATCGGTTCTCACGGGCCGGAAGTCAGTCCCGGCGGCAGGCGCGCCGCGGAGCACGTCCGCGATGACCAAAGAAGGCACCGGCAACGACAGCTGCTGCCCGCCGCCGACAAGGGCGAGCTTCACCCCACCGGTGTGCAAGATGCGCTCGGCGCGGTCGCGTGGCTGGTCGACGCCGATCGGCAGATAAACCGCCACCGGCGGCCAGGATCCCTAACAGCGCCGGCACCTGTTCGGCGGTCTTCGGGCCCATCACCGCGACGGTGTCGCCGGCGCCGATCCCGGCCGCACGCAACGCCGCGGCCACCGCCAACGCCTGATCGCTTAGCTGCGCATAGCTGAGATCACCGGAACTGGCGAACACCGCAGGCGCGTCGGGCTGGTGTGCGGCCCGGCGGAAGAACCCGTCGTGCAGCGCCTCACCGCTGGGCTCGGCGGTGCGGCCGTTGGCGTCGTCGCGCACCGCGCGCTGATCGGCCGGCAGCGCCGATTGGCCCGCCGCGTCCCAAGCGTCGTCGCCCGAGGCCAACCGGAGCAGTTCGTCGACGTGGTAGGCGAACATGGCGTCGATGAGGCCCGGAGCGAAGACGCCGTCGCGCACGTCCCAGTTCACCAGCACTCCACCGCCGAACTCGGTGACCTGTGCGTCCAGCAGCACCTGGGGGCCTTGGGAAATGATCCATCCGGGTGCGCCGAATTGCTCGGTGACGTCGGGACTGAACAGTTCGCCGAGCCCCAGCGCGCTGGTGAAGACGATCGGCGCCAGCACCTGGGTGCCCCGGTGGCGGCTGAGATCGCGCAATACCGCCAGCCCGGGGTACGCGGAATGGGCGGCGGCGGTGCGCATGGACTCCTGCACAGCCTGCGCCCGCTCCGCCGGGCTACCCGCGCCGGTCAGATCGACGTCGAGCAGCAGCGAGGAGGTGAAGTCACCGACCAGCAGGTCGACGTCGGGGTGCAGGGGCTGGCGCCCGAACAGCGGGACGTTGAGCAGAAACCGGGAGGTGGCCGACCAGCGCCCCAGGGCACTGGCGAACGCCGCGGCCAGCGTCATCGCCGGGGTGATACCGCGCGCTCGGCCGCGGGAGAACAGCGCGTCACGGGTCGCGGGGTCCAGCCAGTGCCAGCGCCGGGTGCTCTGGTGTGAGTCGGACCCGCCGATTGACGGCGGTATCGGCGGGTCCGGCAGCTGCGGGATGCGCTGCGCCCACCAGTCCCGGTCGGCGTCGCGCGCCGGCTGCGGCCGCCCCTCTTCCGCCCCGATGGCCTGGCGGTATTCGCGGTAGGAATAACGCAATTCGGGCAGGTCGCGACCGAGATATAGGGTCGCCAGGTCCGACATCAGGGTGCGGTAGCTCATCGCGTCGGCGGCCTGCATGTCCAGATCGACGTGCAGCCGCGAACGCCGGCCCGGCAGCAGCGTCAACGCGAGTTCGAACACCGCGCCGTCGAGCTGCTGGTGCGATTTGGCCTCGCGGATGGCCGCCAGCCTCCGCTCGACGGCGTCCGCCCCGTCACCGCGCAGGTCCGCCACGGCGACGGGGAACTGCTGGGAGTCGGACGCCGGCTGCACGCGCTGGGTGCCGTCGGGCAGGAACTCAACGCGCAGCATCGGGTGCCGCAGCGCGAGCGCGCTGGCCGCCGCGCGCAGCCGGTCGGGGTCGATCGGGCCGCCGTCGAACTCGACGTAGAGGTGTCCCGCCACGCCGCCGAACTGCTGGTTGTCCTGGCGGCCGACCCACATCGCATGCTGCATCGGGGCGAGCGCAAATGGCGCGCCGTCCTCGCCGTCCTCGAGCGATTCGGCGTCGGCGGGCGGGGCGGGTTGGTCGGCCCCCTGATCGGCGCCGGTTGGCGACCCGGCGGTGACCAGGTCAGACCAGGCCTCGATCGTCGGCTCCGCGGCCAGCGCGGCAAAATCCACGGCGATGCCCTGGCGGCGCCAGCGACCGGCCAGCGCCATCATCCTGATCGAGTCCAGTCCCTGGCCGATGAGGTTGCTCTCCGGCTGCACGGCGTCGGACCCGACGCCGAGCAATTCGGCCACCTCCGCTCGGATGTCCTCCGAGCGGGCCGGGGCACGCACCACGAATCCTCCCTCAGTTAGCAAAGGCTGCCCTAATTTTTTGGTTTACCCTATCCTCGACCCCGGTATCCCCGCTACTAAGCCCCCGCTTAAGGAACCCAGATGGCCCCGAAACCCACGCAGCCCCGAGCCGGAGGGTTAACGGGATTCGTGCCATTCCCCGCCGATCGGGCCGCCGCCTACCGGGCGGCCGGCTATTGGACCGGGCGAACCCTGGACACGATCCTGACCGAGGCCGCGCGGCGCTGGCCCGACCGCATCGCTGTGCTCGACGCCCGCGGTGGCGGATTGAGTTATGCCGAACTCGACGCCCGGGCCAACCGTGCTGCGGCGGGACTGCGCGGTCTGGGCTTCGCGCCGGACGACCGGGTCCTGCTGCAGCTGCCGAACGGTTGCCAGTTCGCGGTGGCGTTGTTCGCGCTGCTGCGAGCGCGGGCGATTCCGGTGATGTGTTTACCCGGCCATCGGGCCGCCGAATTGGGGCATTTCGCGGCGGTCAGCCAGGCGACCGCGCTGCTGATCGCCGATGCGGCAGGCGGTTTCGACTATCCGGGGATGGCGCGCGGCCTCGTCGAGGAGCACCCCACCCTGACGCAGGTCATCGTCGACGGCGACCCGGGGCCATTCACCTCGTGGACGCAACTGTGCGATCACGCCCCTGACCGGCCGCAGGCGCCGTCGGCCGATCCGGGATCGCCCGCCTTGCTGTTGGTCTCCGGTGGCACCACCGGCACCCCCAAACTCATCCCCCGCACCCACGACGACTACGTGTTCAACGCGACGGCGAGCGCCGAGGTCTGCCGGCTCACCTCCGACGACGTTTACCTGGCGGCGCTGCCCGCAGCGCACAACTTCCCGCTGGCCTGTCCGGGCCTGCTCGGCGCGATGACGGTGGGCGCCACCACGGTGTTTGGCACCGACTCCAGCCCCGAGGCCGCCTTCGCTGCCATCGCGCGCCACGGCGTCACGGTCACCGCCCTGGTGCCGGCCCTGGCCAAGCTGTGGGCGCAAGCCTGTGACTGGGAACCTGTGACACCGAAGTCGTTGCGGCTCTTGCAGGTTGGCGGAGCCAGGCTGGAGCCAGAGGACGCTCGTCTGCTACGCGGCGCACTGACGCCGGGCCTGCAACAGGTGTTCGGGATGGCGGAGGGGCTCCTGAACTACACCCGCCTCGACGATCCGCCGGAACTCCTCGACCACACTCAGGGGCGGCCGCTGTGTGCGGGCGACGAACTGCGCATCGTCGACAGCGCCGGCGCTGTCGTGGCGCCCGGCGAGGAAGGCGAGCTGTTGGTGCGCGGCCCGTACACGCTTAACGGTTACTTTTGCGCCGAGCGTGACAATCAGCGCTGCTTTGACCCCGACGGCTTCTTCCGCAGCGGCGACCTCGTCCGCCGCAGACCGGACGGCTATCTGGTGGTCACCGGCCGGGTCAAAGACGTCATCTGCCGCGGCGGTGAAACCATCGCGGCGGCAGACCTGGAAGAGCAGATGTTGAGCCACTCGGCGATCTTTTCGGCCGCGGCAGTTCCGCTGCCCGATCCCTATCTGGGCGAAAAGATCTGCGCTGCGGTTGTTTTCACCGGTCCACCGGTATGTCTTGCGGAGCTGAATGCCTACCTTGACCAGCGCGGTGTCGCCGCGCACGCCCGGCCCGACCTGCTGGTCGAGATGGCGGCACTGCCGACCACCCCGATCGGCAAGATCGACAAGAAAGCGATAGCCAGCCAGGTTTCGGCGGCGCAGCCCTAATACCGCGAATCCTGCTGCCGGGCAATCAGATACGGCGCAAGCGTGGACAGCTTTTCGCAGGTCTCCTCGAATTCGCGCTCGGGGTCTGACTCTACGATGATGCCTGCACCGGCCCGCAGCCACGTCTTTCCGTCGCATTCGTAGGCCGCTCGCAGCGTCAGCGCGGCGTCCAGCCCGCCGTCGGCTGAGATCATCACGACCGCACCGGAATACAGCCCGCGTGGGCCTTCGTCAAGGCGCAGGATGGCCTCGACGCCCGCTGCCTTCGGGATGCCCGACACGGTGACCGCCGGAAAGAGCGCTTCGAGCGCGTCCATCCGGTCGCTGGACGAGTCCAGACGCGCGATGATCGTGGATCCGAGGTGCTGGACGCTCCCCCGCTCCCGCACCGTCATGAAATCGGTGACGGACGCGGTGCCCGGTTCGGCGATCTCGGTGATCTCCTGTAGCGAGCTGCGCACCGAAATGGCATGCTCCACAATCTCTTTAGAGCTCGATTCCAGGTCGTCGCGGGCCTCACGGTCAGGTACCAGACCCCGACCGAACGCGCGGGTTCCGGCCAACGGCTCGGTGATCACCGCGCCGTTCTGGTAGACGGCCGCGACCAGTTCCGGGCTGTATCCGACGGCGCGACACCCGGCCAGCCGCAGCAAGAACGATCGCACCGGAGTGTTGTGCCGACGACCGAGCCGGTAGGTGGACGGGAAGTCGAGCGCGAAAGGCACTTCGAGACAGCGGGATAGGATCACCTTGCGGTAGCGGCCGGTGGCGATCTCCTTGACGGCCGACGCCACCCGGTCGCGGTAGCCGGACGGGTCGACACTCACGTCGACCGTGCAGCCTTCGCGCAGCTTGGACACACCGTCGCCGAGTAACCCGAGTACCACGTCGCGGTGGCCGGCCGGTGCGCCGATAAGACGAACCGCTTCCTGGGTCACCACGATTCGGGTGCGCGGCCAGAACACCCGGGCCAGCGGCGTTCGCGGCGCAAGCCGCTGCTGCAGCCCGTAGCGGTAGACGCCGAATTCGAACGCGACCCAGCCGAAAACCTGATCGGTCTCGAGCAGCAGCCGGTCGATGGCCTCACCCAGGACGGCTCCTGGCCGCCCTGACCACTGTTGCCGCTGAGTCACGCCGTCGCGAATCACCCGCAGTTCGTCGCTGTCCAGCTCGACCATCGCTCGCACACCGCTGGCCAGCACCCATTGACCGCCGTGCTCGTAGAGCAGGTACTCCTCGCCGACTCGCTCGGGCAGAACTGCGGCCAGCTCAGCGGCCAGGTCGGCCGGGTCGATGTGGGCGGGGAGCGGAATCGGCGGTGACATAGTGCCGATCGAACTCGTCTCGGAGCGGACGTCGGTCACGGGTAGTAAATGTAGCCTAACCTATGAAAATACGCGCTACCCCTCCCGTGAGTCAGTCGCGCCGGCCCGCCGGCGAGTTAAATCTCGCCCGGAGTCAAACCCCTAGCCGGCCCGGCGGCAACGTCGCGCCAGCGGGTTACGGCGGCGCGCCGACCGGGTCCGCTTCGCGCCCTTCACCAGGCCACAAGGTTAAATCCGGCTCGTGCGCCGGACGCTCCGGTTACACCGTGACGACGACAACCCCCAACGTTTCCTCTCCGTTTACCAACCGGCCGCACAACGAGCGGCTGCCATCACGCGAAGTCTTTTAACATGACACCTAACGCGCGAGCCCGTTGTTGAGTGGCGAGGCGCGCCGTGCGGAGGCCCCTGACGGCTCGGTCGGCATGTTGAAAGGAGCGGCTCGTGAACTCCACGCCGAAGACGGCTCCCAGGAGCGCTGCGAATGCCCCGGAGCTACCGTGGGAGTCGTGTCCTAGGCCCCGCGGGGCGAGCGCGAGAAAATCGTAAAAACTATGGGTTTAGTGCGGTCGGTGTAGCCCGCTGAGCGAACGCCCGACCGCCGCTCACCACCAGTCAATGGAGAGGAACGATCATGTTCGTGATCCGGCTTTGCAACGGCGAAGAGGTCCACGCCGCCGAAGGCGACGAGCTCGAAATCAACCAAGAGACCGGCGTCCTTTCGGTTCACCGCGTCGACGGCTTCGAGGAAATCACCACGCATTACTCGCCATCGGCGTGGATGTCGGTGACACATCGCAAACGGGGGGCTGGGGTCAGGCCCTCGCTGATTTCTTCGGCACGTTGAGACCGTGTTGATCCCACCGGGATCACAGCGACTCACCCCGAACTCACGCCGATAAATGTCGTGTCGGTGCGACCGGTACGGCTCTGAGCACCGACTTTTGCCACATTAGCCATTCTGCCCGGCCCGGCGCGGTGCTGTCTCCTCGCGCCTGCACATGCGGCCGTTTACCGCGACGGGCTAAGTTCTCCACGATCGTCGGGATGTTCGTGGGTGCCCGCTTGCGGACGCCGCTTCCCTGATCACCGCACCGATCAAGGGAGGCGTCAATGCTGCAAGCGTTCTGGCTTAACTTCACCCACAACCTGTTCAAGCCACTCCTGCTGTTCTTCTACTTCGGGTTCCTGATTCCGATCCTGCGGGTGCAATTCGAATTCCCGTATGTGATCTACCAGGGCCTGACCATGTACCTGCTGCTGGCCATCGGCTGGCACGGAGGTGAAGAGCTCGCCAAGATCGAGACCAGCATCTGGGTCATCGCCGGATTCATGCTGTTGGGCTTCGCGCTGAACTTCCTGATCGGAGGTTTGGCCTACCTGCTGCTAAATCTCTTGAGCCCCATGCGGCGAGTCGACAAGGCGACGGTCGCCGGCTATTACGGGTCAGACTCGGCCGGGACGTTTGCCACCTGCGTGGCCGTGCTGGCCGCCGCTGGCATCGCCTTCAACGCCTACATGCCGGTCATGCTGGCCGTGATGGAGATTCCTGGCTGCCTGGTGGCGCTGTTCCTGGTAGCGCGGCTGCGGCACCGGGGGATGGACTCGGCGGGGTACATGCCCGATGAGCCCGGCTACCGCCCACCGGTCACGGCCGCGGTCGGCCCCGGCGCGCCCACGCGGCGCGCCGATGGCCGGAGCCCGGAGACCGAGCACGTACGCGGCGTGAGCCAAGAGACGGAGTTCTTGCTGGAAAGCTCAGCGCTTGCCGACGATCTGGACCACGCCGAAGCCCCCAAGCAGGGCAAAAAGCCGTCGCTGTTCTCCCGTGAGCTCTTCCTGGAAGTCTTCCTCAACCCCGGACTCGTGCTGCTCATTGGCGGCATCATCATCGGCCTCATCAGTGGGCTGCAGGGGCAGAAGGTCGTTCAAGACGACGACAATTTCTTCGTCGTGCCATTCCAAGGTGCGCTCTGCCTGTTCCTGCTCGAGATGGGCATGACGGCCTCCCGCAAACTGAAGGACCTGAGGTCCGCCGGCCGCGGATTCGTCTTCTTCGGTCTGCTGGCGCCGAATATCTTCGCGCCGCTTGGGATCGTCGTCGCCCACACCTACGCCTACCTGACCCACACCGAGTTCCAGCCGGGAACCTACGTGCTGTTCGCGGTGCTGTGCGGTGCGGCGTCCTACATCGCCGTCCCGGCGGTCCAGCGGCTGGCCATCCCCGAGGCCAGCCCAACCCTGCCGTTGGCCGCATCGCTGGCTCTGACATTTTCCTACAACGTCACCATCGGGATTCCGCTCTACATCGAGATCGGCCACATCGTCGGGCACTGGTTCCCGGGCACCGGCTAGCCAGCTATCCCAGCAACGTTCGCACCACCGCGTCGGCGAGCAGGCGTCCGCGTGGGGTGAGGACCAGTCTGTCGCCGTCGGAGACCAGCAATCCGTCGGCGACCACGGCCTCGGCGCGACCGCGTTCGGCGACACCCAGCCGTTCTAGCGGAAGCCCTTGGCGCAGCCGGGTTTTCAACAGCACGTCTTCGGTGTGCAGGGCGTCCGCACCGAGCTGCTCGAAGCCCGCCACGGGCAGCGCGGCACCGGCCAGCATCTCGGCGTAGGCGTTGGGGTGCTTGACATTCCACCAGCGCGTGGCACCGACGAATCCGTGTGCCCCGGGCCCCGCGCCCCACCACTGACCACCGTCCCAGTAGCCGAGATTGTGCCGGCACTCACCGCCCGGCCGCGACCAGTTGGACACCTCGTACCAGGTCATCCCCGACCCGGACAGCCGGGCGTCGACCAACTCGTAGCGGCGCGCCAGCACGTCGTCGTCGGGAGCGGCCAGCTCACCACGGCGAACGCGCCGAGCCAGCGCGGTGCCCTCCTCGACGAGCAGGGCGTACGCCGACACATGGTCGACGCCGGCGTCGACCGCGGCGTCGACCGAGCGCAGCAGGTCGTCATCGGATTCGCCTGGGGTTCCGTAGATGAGGTCAAGGTTGACGTGTTCGAAGCCGGCATCCATCGCCTCGCGCGCCGCGGTCACCGCCCGGCCCGGCGAATGCACACGGTCGAGGGTGCCCAGCACGTGCGGCACCACCGACTGCATGCCGAGTGACACCCGCGTGTAGCCGGCCGCGCGAATGGCCGCGAAGAACTCCGGCCACGTCGACTCCGGGTTGGCCTCGGTGCTGACCTCGGCGTCCGGCGCCAGGGCGAAGTGCTCGCGCACCATGTCCAGCAGCGTGGACAAGCGCTCACCGCCCAGCAGCGACGGCGTCCCGCCGCCGACGAACACGGTGTTCACCGTCGGTGCGTCCAGCCGCGCGGCCGCCAACTCGAGTTCCGTCCGAAGCGCCAGCAGCCAGGCATCGGGATTGACACCACCCAACTCGGCCGGGGTGTAGGTGTTGAAGTCGCAATAGCCGCACCGGGTTATGCAGAACGGGACATGCACATATATCCCAAACGGCTGTCCAGGGCTCGGCTGAAGGCCCGGCAGGTCAACCGACTCCTCGCGAAGGGTCATGCCAAATCATCGCACGACGGGCGGGCCGCGCCGGGGCCGTCAATCCCGCTCGGGCGCCCGGTGTTGGGGGTCACAAAGGAAATTTGACCTGGTGGCGGGGCCCGATCGCGGGCCGTGGCAGAATGGGTTCGTGACCGTCACCCAGCCCAGCTTGCGCATAGCGCTGGTGGCGCGGCGGCACATCGATCTCAAGCGCGTCTGCAGCTGTTGTTGTCTGCGTTGATGTCGTAGACCCGCCCACCTGTACGTACGGCTGGCCCCGGATCTGCGCCGCCGAGCCAAACCCGGTGAGCTGCGTATCCATGCCTGCGACCTTTTCGAAGGGAGACCGCCCGAATGACCACAGCCCCTCCCTCTCAGGCTGGCAGGGCGACGAGGCTGTCCGAAGCCGAGTTGCGTGAGGTGGCGGCGCGCGGGGCGGCGGAACTCGAGGGCGCCAGCGCCGCCGAGGTGCTGCGCTGGACCGAGGAGACCTTCGGCGGTGTCCGCGGTCCGCGCGGCTGGGCGACGTGCAACTACGTCGTGGCCTCCAGCATGGCCGACGCCGTGCTGGTGGACCTGGCCGCCAGGGCGCGGCCGGGTGTGCCGGTGATCTTTCTGGACACCGGCTATCACTTCGTCGAAACCATCGGCACGCGCGATGCGGTCGAATCCGTCTACGACGTGCACGTGCTCAACGTCACTCCGGAGCACACGGTGGCCCAGCAGGACGAGCTGCTCGGTAAGGACCTGTTCGCCCGTGACCCCGGCGAGTGCTGCCGGCTGCGCAAGGTCGCCCCGTTGGGTAAGACGCTTCGTGGCTATTCGGCGTGGGTGACGGGGCTGCGCCGGGCGGATGCACCCACCCGGGCCAACGCCCCGATGGTCGGCTTCGACGAGGCGTTCAAGCTCGTCAAGGTCAGCCCCCTGGCGGCCTGGACGGACGAGGACATCGAGGACTACATCGCCGAGCACGACGTGCTGGTCAATCCGCTTGCCTACGAAGGCTATCCGTCGATCGGCTGCGCTCCGTGCACGGCTCGGCCAGCCGACGGCGCCGACCCGCGCAGTGGTCGCTGGCAGGGCATTGCCAAGATCGAATGCGGGCTGCACGCCTCGTAACGACCTCGACCCCTTGAGTCACGCCGACGTCAGCGTGGTTTGATCTTCGTCGGCGTCGCCCGCGGGGGCGCCCCCGTGAACCGTTGTCGGCGGCACTCGGGTGGCCCGCACGTAGACGGTGTCGCCCTCTTTCAAGGCCAGCGCCTCGGAATCACCCCGAGTGATCTGGGCGATGAAAGGGCCGCCCGTCGCCGCGTTGGTCATCTCCACACGCACCTCGAAGCCCAGCGCCACCACCCGGTCGATGGTGGCGCGCACGACTCCGACGGACTCCGCGGTACCATCACCGCCCGCGATCGCCATCTCGGGGTTGCGGCCGACCCGGATGTCGTGCGGTCGGACCAAGGCGCCGTTCAGCGCGGAAACGGCTCCCAGGAACGACATCACGAACGCGTTCGCCGGGGCGTCGTAGACATCCGTCGGGGATCCGACCTGCTCGATCCGGCCGCGGTTGAGTACGGCGATCCGATCGGCCACATCCAGCGCTTCGGCCTGATCGTGGGTGACCAGCACCGTGGTCACATGCACCTCGTCGTGCAGGCGCCGCAACCAGGCCCGCAGATCCTCGCGGACCTTCGCGTCCAGCGCACCGAACGGCTCATCGAGCAGCAGCACCTGCGGGTCGACGGCCAGCGCCCGGGCCAACGCCATCCGCTGACGCTGACCACCGGACAGCTGATTGGGATAGCGGCCGTGAAATCCGCTCAGCCCCACCACTTCCAGCAGGTGGTCGACTTTCTCTTTGATCTCGGCCTTGGGCCGCTTGCGGATCTTCAGCCCGTACGCCACGTTGTCCCGAACGGTCATGTGCTTGAACGCCGCGTAGTGCTGGAACACGAATCCGATGCCGCGCCGCTGGGGTGGCACCCGGGTCACGTCACGACCGTTGATGGTGATCGTCCCCGTATCGGGCTGGTCCAGGCCGGCGATGGTGCGCAACAACGTCGACTTGCCCGAACCGCTGGGTCCCAGCAACGCCGTCAGCGAACCGGACGGCACGACGAAGTCCACGTGGTCCAGCGCCACGAAGTCGCCATAGCGCTTGCAGGCGTCGCGCACGATGATCGCGAGGTCGCCCTGCTGGGTTTCGTTGTCGCTCGTCATTTCACACTCTCCTCGCAGGCCTATCCGGCCGCTCGTGCCCGGCGCGCGTCGAGAACCATCTGGAAGATCAGGGCCAGCACGGCAACGCCCATCAGCAGCGTCGACAGCGCATAGGCTCCGTACTCGGCCCCGCGGTTGTAGCGGTCGGAGACCAGCAGCGTCAGTGTTTGCGACTTCCCGGGCAGGTTCGACGACACGATGATCACGGCGCCGTATTCACCGAGGGTACGTGCGATGGTCAGCACGATGCCGTAGGTCAAGCCCCACCGGATGGAGGGCAGCGTGATCCGCCAAAACGTTTGCCACCAACCAGAACCCAGTGTTGCCGCCGCCTGTTCCTGGTCGGTTCCCAATTCGTGCAATACCGGTTCGACCTCGCGCACCACGAACGGCATGGTGACGAAGACGCTGGCGAGCACGATGCCGGGCAGGCCGAAGATGATCTTGAAGCCGAGGTCTTTTTCGACGAAGCCCAGCGCACCGGCCGATCCCCACAGCACGATCAACGCCACGCCCACGATGACGGGCGAGACCGCGAACGGCAGATCGATGATCGCCTGCAGCACACCCTTCCCGCGAAATCGGTTGCGCGCGAGCACCAACGCCGTCGGAATGCCGAAGATCACATTCAGCGGCACCACGATGGCCACCACCAGCAGCGACAAGTTCAGCGCCGATATCGCCGCCGGTGTGCTGATCCAGTCGTAGAACTGGCCGAATCCGGGTTGGAAGGTGCGCCACAGGATCACCGTCACCGGAACCACGAGTAGCACAAAGATGTATGCCAGCGCGGCATACCGGGTGAGATAGCGAACCAGCGGAGACGGCGTCATGGGGCCAACTCCTCGCGTTTGGCCGCCCGCGCACCGACGACGCGCAACAGGAGAAGCACCACAAACGAAATCGACAGCAGCACAATGGATACCGCGGCGGCGGCGGTGCGGTCGTCGTTCTCGATCAAGGTCCGTATCCACTGCGATGACACTTCGGTCTCCCCCGGCACCGCGCCACCGATCAGCACCACGGAACCGAACTCGCCGATTGCACGCGAAAACGCCAGCCCCGCACCGGATAACAACGCCGGCATCAGTGACGGCAGCACCACCGAGGTGAAGATCTTCGGGCCGGTGGCGCCCAGCGACGCGGCCGCTTCCTCGGCCTCGCGATCGATTTCCATCAGCACCGGCTGAACCGCGCGCACCACGAACGGGAGCGTAACGAAGGCCAGCGCCACCGCGACGCCCCACGCCGTGTGCTGCAGGTGCAGACCCACCGGGCTGTTGTGCCCGTAAAGGGCCAGCATCACCAGGCTCGCGACGATGGTCGGCAGCGCGAACGGCAGATCGATGATCGCGTCGACGAGCCGTTTGCCGACGAAGTCGTCGCGCACCAAAACCCACCCGATCAGCAGACCGAACACCAGGTTGAGCACCGTGACCCCAATGGAGATGGTCAGCGTCACCCGGAACGAGTCCAGCGCGGCGTTCGACGTGGCGGCCAGCCAGAAGGCCTGCCAGCCTCCGCCGACGGCCTGCCACGCGATGGCGGCCAGCGGCAGCAGCACGATCACGGAAAGCCACACCACCGCGACACCGACCCGAAGTGAGGTGGAGCCGGGCGAAAAGCGTGGGTACGACGGCGGGGGCGGAGCGTCATCGCCGGGGTCATTGAGCTCCGGCCGGATCGCCTCCGGGTTCCGGTTGACCGCGGTCGTCATCCCGTGGCCTGCATGTAGATCTTGGTGATGCTGCCGGTGTTCTTGTCGAACAGCTCCGGATCCACCGTGCCCCACCCACCGAGGTCGGCGATCGTCCACAACTTGGCCGGCATGGGATATTGATCCCGGAAATCGGCGCCCACCGCCGGATCGACCGGCCGGAAACCGGCCTGCGCCCACGCCGTCTGCCCCGCGGCGGTGTACTGGAAGTTCTTGAACGCGACCGCCGCATCCAGGTGTGGGCTGGTGCTCACCACCGCCAGCGGGTTTTCGATCTTGAACGTTTGCGGCGGGTTGATGTGTTGGACGTGTTTGCCCGCCCGTTCCGTGGCGATGGCCTCGTTCTCGTAACTGATCAACACGTCACCGCTGCCCTGGACGAATACGTCGGTGGCTTCCCGTCCCGATCCGGGCCGCAATCTGACGTGATCACGCACCAGCTTGCCGACGAAATCGATGCCCGCCTGGGTGTCCTGGCCGCCGGCGCTCTTGGTGGCGTACGGCGCGAGCAGATTCCATTTGGCCGAGCCCGAACTCAATGGACTGGGCGTGATGACTTCCACGCCGGGCCGCAAGAGGTCGTCCCAATCCTTGATGTTCTTGGGATTACCGGCGCGCACCACCAACGTCACCACCGACCCGAACGGGATGCCCTTGGTGGCGTCGGTGTTCCAGTCCTTGGAAACCTTGCCCGCCTTGACCAATCGAGTGATGTCCGGTTCGACCGAGAAGTTCACGATGTCGGCGGGCTTACCGTCGACGACACCTCGTGACTGATCGCCGGAGGCCCCGTACGAGGTAATCACCTGCACGCCCTTGCCCTCCTCGGAGGAGTTGAACGCGGGAATCACCTTGCTCCAGCCGGGTTCCGGGGCGGAGTAGGCGACCAGGGTGATGCTCGTATGCGCGTTCGCCGGCCCGCCGCCGCCCACGACGTCGCTGGGACCACCCGCGCACGCCGCGACGACACCGGCAATCAGCGCGAGGGCCCCTGCCAACCGGGCGGGCCGGCACCGCAAGGCACCGCCGATGTCGTTGAGCATTGATGGCCTTCCAGTGCGGGACTATGGATATCGGTCCCGTTCTGCGGAAAGGCGCCTAAAACTTCTCCGGGAAGTCGCGACTCCATACCAGACCGCGCGCGGGTTTTGGAGTCAGCAACAACAGTGCACGAAGACGTCGCACTCCGAAATTACGAATGCCGCGCGCATGGCGCGAAGCCTAACAAAAATTCGCTGGCCCGCGAGCCGAGCGGCATCCGGAAGTGGGTCAGCGACCATGGGTCCGAGCGCGCCTTCAGTGTGTGAGCAGCCAGGCGACGATCACCAGCACCACGAGCGTGACCAGGATCAACGTCACGTGTGACCGCGGCATCCGCCTTACCCCGGCGCCGCGTCCGCGTCGGCGTGGCGGGCGCGCCGAATCGACGCGATCCCCTTGCCGAGCAGTCCGTCCAATATCGCGGCGGTGATGTAGGCCAACCCCAGCACGACGGGCATCACCACCGTTGCCTGCAGCACGAAAGCGAGCCCCGAAAGCCAGAGCTCAATGCCGTCCCACCAATTCAGGAACGCGCTCATCGGGCTCACACTATTCGTGTCGGCGACCGAAACCAATGTGCCAAGATCGGCGAATGCCTGAAGAATCCGACGCAACGACCTGCCTCATTGCCGGCGGCGGACCGGCGGGCATGATGCTTGGCCTGCTCTTGGCCCGCGCCGGCATAAAGGTCACGGTGATGGAAAAGCACGCGGACTTCCTGCGTGACTTTCGCGGGGACACGGTCCACGCGAGTACCTTGCGGCTGCTCGACGAGCTCGGTTTGGGGTCGCGGTTCACCCAGATTCCGCATCGTCTCATCGAGACCGCCCGGATGAAGGTGCAAGACGAGGCGATCGATATCGATTTCAGCCGGCTGCCCGGCGCCCATCAGCACATCGCGTTGGTACCCCAGTGGGATCTGCTGGAACTGCTGGCCACCGCCGCCGAGGAGGAACCCAGCTTCCGCTTGCTGCGCAGCACCGAGGTGACCGGGGTCATTCGCAGCCGCGACCGAATCGTCGGCGTGACGTACCGCGACCAGAGGGGAACCAAGCAGATGCATGCCGAGCTGACGGTGGCCTGCGATGGCCGCTCGTCGACCGTCCGCTCGGCGGTCGGCCTGCTACCGCAGACCTTCGGCGCTCCGATGGACGTGTGGTGGTTCCGGTTGCCGCGACGGCCCGACGATCCGAGCGGGCTTGCCGGCACGTTCAAAGCCGGACATGGGGCGATCATGATCGACCGCGGTGATTACTACCAGATCGCCTACATCATTCCCAAGGGAACCGATTCCGAGATGCGGTCGCAGGGCATCGAGGCCTTGCACCGCGAGCTGGTGGACATCGTGCCCTGGATCGCCGACCGCATTGCCACGGTGAGTTCGTTCGACGACGTCAAACTGCTTGACGTGCAACTCAATCGGCTCAGGCGTTGGTATGCCGACGGTGTGCTGTGCATCGGTGACGCGGCGCACGCGATGTCGCCGGTCGGCGGCGTCGGGATCAACCTGGCGGTGGCCGACGCCGTCGCGGCCGCCCGGATTCTGGCCGGCTCGCTGCGCGCCGGGCGGGTAACCCCGCGGCAGCTGGCCCGGGTGCAGGCGCGCCGCTGGGTGCCAACGGCGATTCTGCAGGGGGCACAACGGATGATCCACGCCAACGTGGTCGCGATCGCGGTCACCGGAAGCGACCAGAGCGCGCCGCGAGGCGTCAAGCGGGCGAACCGATCCGCGGCGTTGCGGCGACTGATCGGCTACCTGGTGGCCATCGGCCCACTGCCCGAGCACGCGCCGAAGTACGCCAGGCGCCGCGGGTAATCGCCCAACGCGCCAGGTCGGCGAAATCATGGACGTCGGACCTGTCGAGAGTTGATGATGTCGAGATGGTCCTGCACGCCCAGCCCGACGCCCAGCCCGACGACCAGCCCGCCGACGCCGCCGGAAACGGGACGAACGAATCGGCGCCCGCAACATCCCTGGCTTGTTCCCTCGATTTCAATGGGCCCGCGCCCTTTGCGTCCAGCAGCGCGCTGCGCAATCCGTTCCCACCCATCGCCGATTACGCGTTTCTATCGGACTGGGAGACTACCTGCCTGATCTCCCCGGCCGGGGCGGTGGAATGGCTGTGCGTGCCCCGGCCGGACTCCCCGAGCGTGTTCGGGGCGATCCTGGACCGCAGCGCCGGCCATTTCAGGCTGGGCCCCTACGGCGTCTCGGTGCCCTCGGCGCGCCGCTACCTTCCCGGCAGCCTGATCATGGAGACCACGTGGCAGACCCACACCGGGTGGCTGATCGTGCGTGACGCGCTGGTGATGGGCCCCTGGCACGACGTCGAGCGCCGATCGCGGACGCATCGCCGCACTCCGATGGACTGGGACGCCGAGCACATACTGCTGCGCACGGTGCGCTGCGTGAGCGGGACCGTCGAGCTGATGATGAGCTGCGAGCCCGCGTTCGACTACCACCGCGTCGGGACCACCTGGGAATACTCGGCACAGGCGTACGGCGAGGCCATCGCCCGCGCCGGCAGGCAACCCGACGCGCACCCGACGCTGCAGCTGACCACCAATCTGCGGATCGGGCTGGAGGGCCGTGAAGCGCGGGCCCGCACCCGGATGACCGAGGGTGACGACGTCTTCGTCGCGTTGAGCTGGACGAAGCACCCGGCGCCGCAGACGTTTGAAGAGGCCGCCGACAGGATGTGGAAAACCACCGAGTGCTGGCGGCAGTGGATCAACATCGGCGATTTCCCCGACCACCCGTGGCGGGAATACCTACAGCGCAGCGCGCTGACGCTGAAGGGTTTGACGTATTCGCCCACCGGCGCGCTGCTGGCCGCGAGCACCACGTCGCTTCCGGAATGCCCACGGGGCGAACGCAACTGGGACTACCGCTACGCTTGGGTGCGCGACTCGACGTTCGCCTTGTGGGGGCTCTACACGCTGGGACTGGACCGCGAGGCCGACGACTTCTTCGCGTTCATCGCCGACGTCTCGGGCACCAACAGCAACGAGCGCCATCCGCTGCAGGTGATGTACGGCGTCGGCGGCGAGCGGAGCCTGGTCGAGGAGGAGCTGAACCACCTCACCGGTTACGACCACGCACGCCCGGTGCGGATCGGCAATGGCGCCTACAACCAGAAGCAGCACGACATCTGGGGCTCGATTCTCGACTCGTTCTACCTGCACGCCAAATCGCGCGAGCAGATCCCGGAGAACCTGTGGCCGGTCCTGAAGAAGCAGGTGGAGGAGGCGATCGAGCACTGGCGGGACCGCGACCGCGGAATCTGGGAGGTGCGCGGGGAACCGCAGCATTTCACCTCGTCGAAGGTGATGTGCTGGGTGGCGCTTGACCGCGGGTCCAAGCTTGCCGATCGGCAGGGTGAGAAGAGCTACGCCCAGCAGTGGCGCGACATCGCCGAGGAGATCAAGGCCGACATTCTGCAACACGGGGTCGACTCGCGCGGCGTGTTCACCCAGCGTTACGGCAGTCCCGCCCTGGATGCGTCGCTGCTGCTGGTGGTGCTGACCCGGTTCCTGCCGCCGGACGACCCGCGGGTGCGCAACACCGTGCTGGCCATCGCCGACGAGCTCACCGTGAACGGCCTGGTGCTGCGGTACCGCGTCGAGGAGACCGACGACGGGCTGGCCGGCGAGGAGGGCACCTTCACGATTTGCTCGTTCTGGCTGGTGTCCGCGCTGGTCGAGATCGGTGAGGTGGCCCGCGCCAAGCGGCTGTGCGAGCGGCTGCTGTCCTACGCCAGCCCGCTGTACCTCTACGCCGAAGAGATCGAGCCGCGAAGCGGCCGGCACCTGGGCAACTTCCCACAGGCTTTCACCCACCTGGCGCTGATCAATGCGGTGGTCCACGTCATCCGCGCCGAGGAGGAAGCCGACGGCTCCGGGATGTTCCAGCCCGCCAACGCTCCCATGTGAGCGCCGCTAAAACCGTTCCTATCAAGGCAATTCGCGCGAGCGGCACCAACCGGGCGATACGAAGACCGAACCCGGGCACGGGCGTCGCGGTACTATGCGCAGGTGGCCGCCGCGACACGTCGACACTGGGTTCGGACCGTGTTCATTTTGCTGGCGATCATGGCGCTGGCCGGCTGCGGTCACAGCGGCAAGCCCGCAGCGACGTCGACCACGACCTCCAAGCCGCGGTCCTCATGGTCACGCCCGTCCGCTCCGCCCGACCCGCGGACGTTGTTGCTCGCCGGGGCTTCTGCCGTCGCGGCGGTGCCGAGCGGCACGCTGACCTTCATCAGAAACTCCGACGAGAACGGAAGCTACCGGGTTCTGGTGGCCACCCCGGACGGCACCGAGCAATCCATGGACGTGTCGACCGACGGTCTCACGGTGATGGTCGGGCCGACGCAGAAGAACGAGAGCGACGCCGACAAGGCCCAAACCCGTGCGCGGGTGCAGGCCGCGCGGCTGGACTACCGCGCGGCGGTGGACAAGGTTCTCGCCGTCGTACACGACGGCTCCATCACCGAGCTGAGCCTCGCCGACAGCAACGGCAGCACCGTGTGGCAAGCCGTCGCCTGGGACTTGGAAATTGTCGAACACAACGTCACGATCAACGCGGTATCCGGGGACCTGGTAGCCAACAAGCAGGTGTAGCCGCGCGCTCGGGCCGGCCCCGCGTCAGCTCAGGGCGCTGACTTTGCCCATCATGGCGTGCGCGACGTCGATCGCGCTGGTTTTGACATCGGCCGATCCCTGATCGGATGGGCTTTGCGTCCTGAAGAACGCGACCTCCGCCTCGACAAGGCAGTTCCCGCGGACCCCAATGGCCCGCGCCTCCGGCCTGGGTCCGCTCGGCGGCGAGCCGGCCAGCTGGGTATCGACCATCACGGTTGCCGCAAGCACCGAATCGCCCGCACGTACGTCGGAGATCGTGTCCGAGAACGTGGTCTTGGGGCGGTCGACGATGATGCTGGCGCGCTCAATGGTCACGACCGTGCCGTCGCAGCTCGCCCATTGCTGCGAGAACTTCTCAAAGAGCGCGGTGGCCTCGGCGGCCGTGGGCAAAGCGACCACGCCCTCGGCCACACTGATCACTCTCACCGGCTCGAGGAAGTTCCACCACGTCTCCCGCGCCACATTTTCGACCGGGCCCGATCCATAGGCGCTTTCCTCCAGCATCGTCGTGACGCCCGCGCAGTTGAGGGGCGAGATCACTCCCAGGGCCGGCTGTAGCTTCTCGGCGCCGCCGAACCGCGGTGGCAATTCGGACTTGGCGATGAAGGTTTGGCCGAGCAGCTTCGACAGCGCGTCGCCGTTGAGGAGCACCTGCGTGACGGTCTGGCCGGTGAGCGGCCGCGGCTTCAGCCCCGGCGCGGGTCGCCCGCTGCCCGCGACGACGGAGCCGCAGCCCGCGCACACCATCACGGCGACGAGCGGCGCGACCAACGACCGGCGGCTTCTCATGCGTTCACGGCTACTTCTTGCCCTTGTCGGCTGCGGCGTCGCTGGTCAGCGCCGCGACAAACGCCTCCTGCGGCACTTCCACCCGGCCGATGGTCTTCATCCGCTTCTTGCCTTCCTTCTGCTTCTCGAGAAGTTTGCGTTTGCGGGTGATGTCTCCGCCGTAGCACTTGGACAGCACGTCCTTGCGGATCGCGCGGATATTCTCGCGGGCAATGATTTTCGACCCGATGGCCGCCTGCACCGGCACCTCGAACTGCTGGCGCGGGATCAGTTCCTTGAGCTTGGTGGTCATCTTGTTTCCGTACGCCGCAGCCCCATCTTTGTGGACGATCGCGGAGAACGCGTCCACGGTCTCGCCCTGCAGCAGGATGTCGACCTTGACCAGCTGCGCCTCCTGCTCGCCGGCCTCCTCGTAGTCGAGGCTGGCGTAGCCGCGGGTGCGCGACTTCAGTGAGTCGAAGAAGTCGAAGATGATCTCCCCGAGCGGCATCGTGTAGCGCAGCTCCACCCGCTCGGGCGACAGGTAGTCCATGCCACCCAGCTCGCCGCGTCGCGACTGGCACAGTTCCATGATGGTGCCGATGAACTCGCTCGGCGCGATGATGGTGGTCTTCACCACGGGCTCATAGACCGCCCGGATTTTGCCTTCCGGCCAGTCCGACGGGTTGGTCACCACGATCTCGGTGTTGTCCTCTTTGAGCACCCGGTACACGACGTTCGGTGACGTCGAGATCAGGTCCAGGTCGAACTCGCGCTCCAGGCGTTCGCGGGTGATCTCCATGTGCAGCAGGCCCAGGAAACCGCAGCGGAAGCCGAAGCCCAGCGCCACCGACGTTTCCGGCACGTAGGTCAGGGCCGCGTCGTTGAGTTGCAGCCTGTCCAGGGCGTCGCGCAGATTCGGGTAATCCGAACCGTCGACGGGATACAGCCCCGAATAGACCATCGGCTTGGGTTCGCGGTAGCCCGTCAGCGCTTCCTTGGCGCCGTGGCGGGCCGTCGTCACGGTGTCGCCGACCTTCGACTGGCGGACGTCCTTCACCCCGGTGATCAGGTAGCCCACCTCCCCCACACCCAGGCCCACGCTGGGCTTCGGGTCGGGCGAGACGATGCCGACCTCGAGCAGCTCGTGGATCGTGCCGGTGGACATCATCAAGATGCGCTCGCGAGGGACGATCTTGCCGTCCATCACCCGCACGTAGGTCACCACGCCGCGGTAGATGTCGTAGACGGAGTCGAAAATCATCGCGCGGGTGGGCGCGTCGGCGTCGCCTTGTGGCGGCGGCACCTCGCGTACCACGTGGTCGAGCAGGTCGGCCACACCCTCCCCCGTCTTGCCGGACACGCGCAGCACGTCGCCGGGTTCGCAGCCGATGATGTGGGCGATCTCGCCGGCGTAGCGATCCGGATCGGCGGCGGGCAGGTCGATCTTGTTGAGCACCGGGATGACGTGCAGGTCGCGGTCCAGCGCCAGGTAGAGATTCGCCAGGGTCTGCGCCTCGATGCCCTGCGCGGCGTCTACCAGCAGCACCGCGCCTTCGCAAGCCTCCAGCGCGCGTGACACCTCGTAGGTGAAGTCGACGTGACCGGGGGTGTCGATCAGGTGCAACACGTGTTCTTGGTCGCCGACTTTCCAGGGCAGCCGCACGTTCTGCGCCTTGATGGTGATCCCGCGTTCCCGCTCGATGTCCATCCGGTCCAGGTACTGGGCGCGCATCGACCGCTCATCGACGACGCCGGTGAGCTGAAGCATCCGGTCCGCCAGCGTGGACTTGCCGTGATCGATGTGAGCGATGATGCAGAAATTCCGAATCTGCGCCGGCGCGGTGAACGTCTTGTCCGCGAAACTGCTGATGGGAATCTCCTGGTCTGCCGATCTTCGACGGTGCTGCGAGGCCGCGACGAGCGGTGCTCGCGGGCCTATCCAGGGTATCGAGGTGGGGTGGCCGGGACACACTTGGACGCGATCGGTCCCCGCCCCTCACGTCTATGCTGCGAATATGGCGTCTGCCCGGAAGTCGCAGTGGAGGACGTTCCAGCGGTTCGCGGAGAACCTGGTCGTCAACGGGGCTCCGCGGCTGGCCCGGCACATGCAGAACTCGCAGATCGTGCTGCGAGAACTCCAGCAGGCCGTGAAGATCACCGCAAACGTCATCGCCGCGGCCACCCCGCAACCGCCCGCCGCGATCACCGCCGGCCGGCCGGTGACCAGCACCAGCTTCCCCACCGCGCAGCGGGCCCGCAGGCTGGTCTACGCCCCGGACCTCGACGGCCGAGCCGATCCCGGGGAGATCGTGTGGACGTGGGTGGTCTACGAGGACGATCCCTCCCGCGGCAAAGACCGACCCGTCCTCGTCGTGGGTCGTGATCGCGGCGTCCTGCTGGGGTTGGTGATGTCCAGCCAGGAGCGCCGTGCCGCCGACAAGGATTGGGTCGGAATCGGTTCTGGCAGCTGGGATTACGAGGGAAAAGAGAGCTGGGTCCGGCTGGACCGGGTGCTCGACGTGCCCGAGGAGGGCATTCGCCGCGAGGGTGCGATCCTGGAACGCGCCGTCTTCGATGTCATCGCCGCGAGGCTGCGGGCGGACTACTCCTGGCGCTAGCCCCGCCGAGCCGGGCTATCAGCCCCGCCCGGCGACGATGCAGGCCGTGCAGCGGCCTGAGGTGGGGGCACCCCCAGCCGCGCAGCGGCGAGGGGGCGAGCCGGGCAATCAGCCCCGCCCGGCGACGATGCAGGCCGTGCAGCGGCCTGAGGAGGAGCGGGGCAATCAGCCCTGCGTGATGTAGGAGTGCAGTTGCTGCTGCTCGGCCTCGAGCTCTTCCATGCGGGTCTTGACCACGTCACCGATGCTGACGATGCCGATCAGCTTCTTGCCGTCGAGCACCGGCACATGGCGCACGCGATTCTTGGTCATCAGCACGCTGACGGTGTCGACCGTGTCGGCCTTCGTGCACGTGGTGACCGCGGCCGTCATGATCTTGGAGATCGGGCGGGTCAACACGCTGGGGCCATGCGTGTGCAGTTGCCGCACGACATCGCGCTCGGACACGATGCCGACGACGCCCTCGACGCCAACCACCACCATGGCGCCGATGTTCTGCTCGGCGAGGCCGGCGAGCAGTTCCCGGACCGTGGCTTCCGGGTTGATCGTCACCACCGCCGCACCCTTGTTTCGCAAGACGTCCGCAATGCGCATCAAGCCCTCCAGCCGATAGTGATCTGCTTCACACCAGGCTACGGCTAACTCGCGCCGTGTGAAAGACAACACGAGAACCGGCGACCCTCGGCGTGCGTACCCCCAGATCCGGGCCCCGCAGGGCGACGGCCGACACGCACCTGCCGGGGCGCCGCCGCAGATGCGAACGCCGGCCCGCGTGCTCCGTTAAATCCGTCGATTGCCCCACTGGGCGACATTGGGGCTTGCGAGGATGGGGCCATGATCGAGATCACGTTGCTGGGAACCGGAAGCCCCATCCCCGACCCGAACCGCGCAGGGCCGTCGACCCTGGTGCGGGCCGGCGGGCAGGCGTTTCTGGTGGACTGCGGGCGAGGGGTGCTGCAGCGCGCCGCGGCGGTCGGCGTGGGCGCCGCAGGGTTGTCGGCGCTGCTGCTCACCCACCTGCACAGCGACCACATCGGCGACCTCGGCGACCTCCTGATCACCCGCTGGATCACTACCTTCGCCCCTCATCCGGCGCCGCTGCCCATCATTGGGCCGCCCGGCACCGCGCAGACGGTGGACGCGATTCTGACGGCGTTCGGCGACGACATCGGTTACCGGCTCGCCCATCACGCCGATCTGACCGCGCCACCGTCAGTCGAGGTGCACGAATACACCGAAGGCCCGGTGTGGGACCGCGACGGCGTATCGATCCGGGTGGCCCCCACCGATCACCGGCCGGTGGCGCCGACCATCGGGTTCCGGATCGAATCCGGGGGAGCGTCGGTGGTGCTGGCCGGGGACACCGTGCCCTGTGCGACCCTGGACGAGCTGGCGACCGGCGCGAACGCATTGGTACACACCGTGATCCGCAAGGACATCGTCACGCAAATCCCGCAACAGCGGCTCAGGGACATCTGCGATTACCACTCGTCGGTCGAGCAGGCGGCCGCAACGGCCGCCCGCGCGGGGGTGGACACCCTGGTCATGACGCACTACGTGCCGGCGTTGGTGCCCGGCCAAGAAGGACAGTGGCGCGCCTTGGCGGCCGGCGAGTTCGCCGGGCGGATCGAGCTCGGCGACGACCTGCACCGGGTCGAGGTCCACGCCCGGCCGTAGCCGTCATCCGCTGGTCGCGGCGCCGGCCGGGTGGCGCGATCGCTGGTGTGCATGCCGAATATCGCTACGCCGCAATGGCAATAGCCGCGCCGGCCAGGACCAGCCAGGTCAACGCCAAGATCCGTGCGACCGGCAAGATCACCCCCAGTTCCGGCCACACCAACACCAACGTCGTCGATTCGGCAAGCGCGGCGGTGGCCAGGCCGATCCAGGCCAGGAGTCTTGGCGTCAAACCCAGGATGAGGCTGGGCACTGCCATACCGGCGACCAGCAGCCCCAGGGCCACGATGTGCCCCGGGCCGCCGACCAGAAACACCAGGAAGTAAACGGCCCGAACCAACGCGGTGTCCGCGCTGACTTCCGGTCGGGACAGCGTCCAGGCCAACAATCCGGCCAGACCCAGCGCGCCGGCTGCCAAGGTACCGCCCGTTAGCGCGATCGTGGCCCCCGGCGCTGTCACTCCGAGCTGCCTCAAGCGGGTACTGGCCGTCGCCGCGTAAATCGCCAACGGCACCGAGGACGCGAACGCCGCGGTAGCGATGACTTGGACCGCGACGGGTTGTCCGCGGACGTAAGCCTGAACCGCCGACACGGGCCCGTACGGCAACGGCGGCACGCCGCCGAGGACGACCCCGAGGGCGAGTCCACCCAACAGCAGCCCGAGACAGATCAGGGAAAGCAATACCAACGGCGGTCCCCCTTGCCGGCGGCGCTCGGGGAATGTCTCAGTTCTATCTGCCGATGAATCGTTCATATCATGAACGATATGCCCGGGAAGCTAGGGCCACAAGTCTCCCGAAGGGTTCACCCGCGGAATGATTCGCAAAGATTATGCTGTGACGGTGTCAGCAGACCCACCTAGCGACCACCCCGATGGCGTTGCCTTCCTGTTGGCGCAATTGGGCCATCACGCCGCGACCCTATTCGCCGAACAGGTCGCCACTGTCGGGTTGAGCCCCCCGCACGCGGGAATGCTGCGGGCCATCGCCGCCGAGCCGGGTCGCAGCCAACAGGCCCTCAGTGCTCAATTGGGCATGCTGCCCAGCCGCGTCGTCGTATACGTCGACGAGCTCGAGGACCGGGGCTATGTCGAGCGTCGCCGCAATCCCGACGATCGCCGGCTGCACGCTCTGTACCTCACCACTTCCGGAAAAAGGCTGCTGCGCAAGCTTTCCGAGCTCGCTCGCCGGCACGAGGCCCGGCTCACCGCCGCGCTCGACCCTGAGCAATACGGCGCTCTGCGGGGCCTGCTTGCCACGGTGGCGCACCAGCAGGGCCTGACTCCGCGTGTCCACCCCGGCTACCGCACGCTTGCCTGAACTGCCGCCCGCTAAGCCAGCCGGGTGATCTCCACGATGACGTCGAGGTCGGTTGCCCCTTTCCCGGAGTAAATGCCTTTCAGCGGGGAAACGTCGGTGTAGTCGCGGCCGGCGCCCACGCCGATGTACTGCTCGCTGATCTCGCTGTCATTGGTGGGGTCGTAACTCCACCACGCGCCCGTCCACGCCTCAATCCAGGCGTGGCTTCGCCCGTCGACGGTATCCCCGACGACGGCGTTACGTTTGGGATGTAGGTAACCCGACACGTAACGCGCGGGGATTCCCATGCTGCGCAATACTATTAGCGACAGGTGCACGAAGTCCTGGCAGACACCCTTGCCCTCGTTCAGGGCGTCCAGCCCGGACGAATGCACGCCGGTGGTCCCGGGCAGATAGTCCAGTTCGTCGCGCACCCACTTGGCTACGGCGACAACCGCTTCGGCCGGCTCGTAGGTTTTGGCGATCTTCTTCCCCACGGACGCAACACGCTTGTTCGACGGGGTGTGCCCGGTCGGGCGGAGCAATTCGTCGAACCGATCGATCACGGCCTCGGATTGCAATTCGCCCCAGCCCATTTCGGGTACCGGCGGCTCCAGCCGCTCGGTCTCTACGACCGAGGAGGACGTGACCGTGAGATCGGTGTGCGGCGCGTGCAGGTCGAACGCCGTCACCGCGGTACCCCAGTAGTCGATGTAGCGGTAAGACCGGGTCGCCGGAATGGTCTCAACACGGTTGAGGATGACGTTTTGCCTGCTGTTCGACCGCGGGGTCAGCCGGGCTTCGTTGTAGGAGGCGGTCACCGGCGACTGGTAGGCGTAACCGGTGGTGTGCACCACGCGCATCCGCCACATCAGGGTTCCCCCTGCCTGGTTACATGCCGGTCATTATGGCCGGCATCCGACCACGCTACCCACGGCGTGACGTGGAAGTACTGCAGCGCCAACGCTTCTCCGACATCGGAACAGGTCTGCTGTAAGCCCGCCAAGCGACGATCCAGCGACTCCAGCAGCACACCGGGTTGCACGAACTCCAATTCGCTGCGGGCCTGCCCGAGCAACCGCTGCGCCTCAGCGGTCGCCCCGATGCGACTCTGCGGATTGTGCAGCAGCTCGTCGAGGTTGTGTTCGGCCAGTCTCAGCGAGTAGTACACCGAACGCGGAAACAGCCGGTCGAGCATCATGAACTCAACCACCCGGCTCGCGTCCAGCACACCACGGTAGGTGCGCAGGTAGGTGTCATGGGCACCCGCCGAACGCAACAGCGTCACCCACGCCGGTGAGGAAGCGCTGTCCCCGACCCGCGACAGCAACAGCCGCACTGTCATGTCGACGCGCTCGATCGCCCGGCCCAGCAACATGAAGCGGTATCCGTCGTCACGCGAGAGCGTCGAGTCGGCCAGGCCGGCAAACATTGCCGCCCGGCCTTCGATGAACGACAGAAACTCGTGTGGCCCAAGGCGTTTGGCGGCACGCTCGCGCTCGGCGAGGGCATGGTATGTGGTGTTGAGACACTCCCAGATCTCGCTGGACGTCACTTCGCGCGCCGACTTCGCGTTTTCTCGCGCCGCGGTGATCGCGTCGACGATCGAGCAGCCGCCCTCGTTGTCGGTCCTATAGGCCACCAGGTCGGTCAACGACCAGACGTCCAACTCGTGATCCGGGGGCTCGATACCGAGCACCCGCAGCAACAGCCGGGACGCCTGGTCGGGATCGACGCTGGAATCCTCGAGCAGTTGGTGCAGTGCGACATCGAGAATCCGCGCGGTGTCGTCGGCCCTTTCGACGTAGCGGCCGATCCAATACAGCGCCTCCGCGTTGCGTGCCAACATCAGCTGATCGCCCGCTGCGGTTGCTGTTGCTGGGGTTGTTCGCCTTGCGTCTGTTCAGCCCGCGACGCCTTCTTTTTCGTCCGCCGCGGCGAGCCGTCGAGCGCCGGGTCCGACATGGACTTCGGCAGCGACCGCACGACCTCGGCGGCGCCCAGCTCACGGTCGGCGGTCGACGCGCGCGATGCCAGCACCCAGGTGTCCTTGGAGCCGCCGCCCTGGCTGGAATTGACCACCCGCGAGCCCTCGACCAGGGCCACCCGGGTCAACCCGCCCGGCAACACCCACACGTCGTGGCCATCGTTGACCGCGAACGGCCGCAGGTCGACGTAGCGGGGAGCCAGCGTGCTCCCGACCTGGGTCGGCACGGTCGACAGCTCCATCATCGGCTGCGCGATCCAGCTGCGCGGATCGTCGCGAATCTTCTTGGCGACGGTAGACAGTTCCTTGCTGGAGGCCTCCGGGCCGAACACGATGCCGTACCCGCCGGACCCCTCGACCGGTTTGAGGACCAACTCGTCGATCCGGTCCAGCACCTCTTCGCGTTCGTCATCCAGCCAGCACCGGAAGGTCTCCACGTTGGCCAGCAGCGGCTTCTCACCTAGGTAGTACTCGATCATGGTCGGCACGTACGTGTAGACGAGCTTGTCGTCGCCGACGCCGTTGCCGATCGCGCTCGAGATCACGACGTTGCCGGCGCGGGCGGCGTTGACCAGACCCGCGACTCCCAGCACCGAGTCGGCGCGGAACTGCAGCGGGTCCAGGAAGACGTCATCGATGCGCCGATAGATGACGTCGACCTGGCGCTCCCCCTCGGTGGTGCGCATGTACACCTGGTTGTCGCGGCAGAACAGGTCGCGGCCCTCGACCAGCTCGACGCCCATCTGCCGGGCCAGCAGCGAATGCTCGAAGTATGCCGAGTTGTACACCCCCGGGGTAAGAACCACCACCGTCGGGTCGGCCTCGTTGGTGGCCGCGGAATTGCGTAGTGCCCGCAGCAGGTGCGCGGAGTAGTCGTCGACGGCACGCACCCGGTGGGTGGCGAACAAATTCGGGAAGACGCGCGCCATCGTGCGCCGGTTCTCCATCACATACGACACGCCCGAGGGCGAGCGCAGGTTGTCCTCGAGAACGCGGAAATCGCCCTTCTCGTCGCGAATCAAGTCGATGCCGGCGACGTGGATGCGCACGCCGTTGGGCGGGACGATCCCCACGGCCTGGCGGTGAAAGTGCTCGCAGGAGGTGATCAAGCGGCGCGGGATGACGCCGTCGTTCAGGATTTCCTGATCGCCATAGACGTCGTCGAGATACATCTCGAGGGCCTTCACGCGCTGCGTGATGCCCCGCTCCAACCGGCTCCATTCGGCGGCCGAGATCACCCGCGGCACCAGGTCCAGCGGGAATGGCCGTTCCTGGCCGGACAACGAAAACGTGATGCCTTGGTCGATGAACGCGCGGGCCAGCGCTTCGGCCCGGGCCTTGAGCTCGGAGGCGTCCGACGGCGCGAGTTCGGCATAGATGCCCCGATACGGGCCGCGGACCACGCTCTGGGCATCGAACATCTCATCAAAAGCCAGCGAATAGCTGTCCGTCGTGTTGTACCCGCCGAAGATGCGTTCGGAACGCACGTTCCGACCCGCAGCGCCACGCGACCGACGCCTGGCCTCCTCAAGCTCGTTCGTAAGGCTCACTTTTCAGATGCTGCCTCAAATTGACGTTGGGGCAGCCAACGGGTTCCCCTTTTGGGAAAAAACGTAACCGACTGATAACCTGGGCAGTCGCCGTGGAGTGCGTCCGGTGAGTCAAGCAAACACCGAATCGAAGAGGGAAACAACGCGTGGCCAACATCAAGTCGCAGCAGAAGCGCAACCGTACCAACGAGAGCGCCCGACTGCGCAATAAGTCGGTGAAGTCCTCGCTGCGCACCGCCGTGCGCGGATTCCGCGAGGCCGCCGACGCCGGCGACAAGGAGAAGGCCACCGAGCTGCTGGCGTCGACCAACCGCCAACTGGACCAGGCGGCGAGCAAGGGCGTGATCCACAAGAACCAGGCGGCCAACAAGAAGTCGGCGCTGGCGGAGATGCTCAACAAGCTCTGAGACCCGCCAGGCTCGCGACTCACCGGCTCCGATCTGCCACCAGCTCCGCCACCTGCCTGACCGCGGATTCCAGCGCGTAGTCCGCGTCCGCGGCGGCCCCCTTGACGTTGGCGTTGAGCACCGCCACCACTTTCATCGCGGTCGCCACCTTCTCATGCGACCACCGCCGGGCCTGTTTCTGGGCTTTCTGCACCCGCCACGCGGGCATCCCGAGCTGCGAGGCCAGCCGGTAAGGGTCGCCGGAGAGCGGGCCCACCAGGCCGATGGTGTGCACGGCTTCGGCCAGCGCGTCGGCCAGCACCACCAGCGGCTCGCCGTGCATCATCGCCCACCGAAGCGCCTCCGTGGCTCCCGCGACGTCGCCGGCCACGGCCTTGTCGGCGATGTCGAAGCCCTTCACTTCGGCTTTGCCGCTGTGATAGCGCCGCACGGCGGCGGCATCGACCTCACCGCCGGTGTCGGCGACCAACTGGGAGCAGGCCGAAGCCAGCTCACGTGCGTCGGAGCCGACGGCGTCCAGCAGAGCGGTCACCGTCTCCTCGTCGACCTTGACCCGCAGCGCACGAAATTCGTTGCGGATGAAGTCGGTGCGTTCGCTCGCCTTGGTGATCCGCGCGCACGGATGCACCACGGCGCCCAGCGCCCGCAGGTCGTTGGCCAGCGCTTTGGCTCTCCCGCCGCCCGAGTGCACCACCACCAGCACCGTGCCCGGCGGGATGTCGGCGGCGGCCGAGGCGATCACCGCGGCCGCGTCCTTGCCCGCGTCGGCGGCGGCCTCCAGTACGACGATGCGCTCGTCGGTGAACAGCGACGGGCTCAGCAGTTCGGCGAGCTCGTAGGTGCTGACGTCGCCGGCCCGCATCCGGTTGACCGGCACGGCGTCGGTTCCGGAGTCGGTGCCCGCACGCTGGCGGGCGGCCCGCAGCAGGTCGGCCACCGCCCGCTCGACCAGCAGTTCCTCGTCGCCTAGGACCAGGTGCAGGGGCGAAAGCTCGCTCACCCCACGATGGTGTCACGCCCGGCTGACGACTCCGTTCGTGGATCGGAACGACGCGGCGAGCGACCAGGCCAGCAGGCACATGACAACCAGCGCGACGCCCAATCCGACCGCCCCGCGAAACCAGCGCCACCGCCACAGCACCCGGGCAAGCAGAAGGATCAACACCGTGGCACTGCCGACCAGAACCACACCGGGCACGCCGGCCGGAACGGGCACGGTGGCCGCGGGCGCGGCGGCCGCCCAGCGCGCCACATGCCCAACCCACCACAACTCGGGCCCGGTGAAACGGACCAACAGCTGCGCACCGGCCGGCCACGGCAGGCATAACGCGGCCGCCGCGCTGCCCAGCACGGTGATCGGTGCGATCACGGGCGCCACCGCGAGGTTGGCGGCCGCGGCCACCAGGCTGACGCGGCCCGAGATGCCGGCCACCAGCGGGGCGGTCACCACGTGCGCGGCCCACGCCACCGCGAGGGCGTCCGCCAGCGGCTTGGGCCAGCCCCTCGCGACCAGGCGCCTCGACCAGACCGGCGCGACGACGACCAACGCGGCCGTCGCCACCACCGACAGCGCGAAGCCGACATCGACGGCCAGCTGGGGAGCCAGGACCATCAACACCAGCACCGTGGCCGACAGCGCGGGAATCGCTTGTCGGCGACGTGACGACAGCACCCCCGCCAACGCGATGGCGCCCATCACGGCCGCCCGCAACACGCTCGCCGTCGGCTGTACGACGATGACGAACGCCACCAGCGCCACCGCGGCAAGCGCGACGGCTGCGCGCGGCCCGAGCAACCGGGCTGAGAACAGCACCGCCGCACACACGATCGTGACGTTGGCCCCCGATACCGCCATCAGGTGCGTCATCCCCGCCGCGCGGAAGTCGCGCCCGGTCTCGGCCGTGACGCCGGAAGTGTCGCCGAGCACTAGGGCGGGCAGCATCACGGCCTGGTCGGCGGGCAAGGCGTCGCGGACGGCGGCGGCGAACCGCCTGCGCACGGTGTGAGCGGCCCGCTGCATCGCGTTGGCGGTGCCCGTGGTTGGCGGTCCCGACGCATTGAGCACCGCGACCGTGAGGTCCCGGCGGGCCGGGCGGTTGATGCGCGCGGTGAACCGCACCGGCTGGCCCACCATGAGGTCGCCGAAGTCGGACGCCCGCGCGAAAACGACGACCCGGCCCGACATCTCGTCGGCGCGCATTCGCTGCAGGGTGGCCCGAAACATCAGCCGCCCGCTCCCCAACGACGTTGGGCTCTCGGTGGGGGTGACCGTCACCGGAACGGCCGTCCCGAACGCCGCGGTGATCGGGTGGCGACCTGCCGCCTCGGCGCGCAGCGCGATCGCGAACCCGAATCCGGCGCCCACCACACCGATGGCCGCCAGGCCCACGCTGATCGCCCGCAGCCGCGCGGTTCGACCGCGGCGCCCCGCATGGCATGCCAGCGCGCCGGAGGCGGCGACGAGCGCGACGCCGCATAACGCCAGCAGCCGGCCCACCGGCCACCAGATCCCGGCGGCGGTCACGACCCAGCAGGTGAGCGCGGCCGGTACCAGGCGGACATCGACGCGGGCCTGCGCCGATTCGTCGAAGCTGGGGAAGCCGGGCTGGCGCACCGATCTCAGACACGGACCAGGGCACGCAGCTTGTCCAGCCGCGCCGGGCCGATCCCGTCGACGTCGGCGAGCTGGTCGACGCTGGTGAATTTGCCGTTCGACTGCCGCCACGCCACGATCGCCGCGGCGGTGACCGGTCCGACCCCGGGCAACGCGTCCAGCTGCTCGGCGGTCGCGGTATTGAGGTCGAGCACCTCACCCGGCTTCGCCTTGGACGATCCCGGTCCCGGTGCGGCTGTCCTCGACGTCGGCATCGGGCCGGAGGCGACCGCGCTGCCGAGGGCCTTCGGCTGCCCTGGAGCGGGTGCGAGCCCGACCACGATCTGCTCGCCGTCGCCGAGTGGACGGGCCATGTTCAATCCGATGGTGTCGGCGCCCGCGACCGCGCCGCCGGCGGCCTGCAGCGCATCGGCGACGCGCGCGCCGGGCGCCAGGGTGACCAGCCCCGGGGTGTGCACCAGGCCGACCACGCTGACCACCACCGGTCGGTCGGGATTGGCCGGCTGGCCGGCACCCGGACTAGCCGAGGATCGGGGGCTTGCCGTGGCAGCCTTCTCCACCGGCGGAAGTTTGGCCGACATCACCGGTGCGGGTCGGTCCCCCAGCATGGTGAACACCGTGACCAGTACTGCGAGGGCGGCCACCACCGCCAACGCGATGGCGCCGGCGCGGCCCGGGTCGGCGCGCACCCTGGCCCACCAGCCCCGGCCCTCGGACGGCTCCGGAAGCCACCGCGGCAGCAGCGAGTTCGGATCCTCGCTGGGCTCCGAGTCCGCGTCCTCGTCCGCGCCGCCGGGGTCGGCGCGCGAATCGGTATCCGGGTCGGCTTGCAGGCGGCGATGCAGCCGCTCGGCGGGGAGTTCTGTTCGCATGCGCCGACCGTAGGTGCCCCGACCGCCACAACGGCCCGCGCACCGGCGTCGCGACGCCCGCCTGTGGATTAACCCGAGGCTGTGCACGACCACCACGCCGGATGGGTCAAGATGGAACCTGAACGAACGGACACCCGGTGTCTTCGACCGCGTCGCCGCGTTCACCCCAAAGGAGGAGGCTGCCGTGCAACTGGCGCTGACGGCGGAGGAAGCCGCATTCCGCGACGAACTTCGCACCGTGTACACCACGAAGATTCCCGAAGAACTGCGCGAGCTCGTGCGTCAGGGCTCCTCGCTGTCCCGCGACCACTTCGTCACCAGCCACAAGATCCTGCACGAGCACGGGCTGGCGGTACCGAATTGGCCGGTCGAATGGGGCGGCAAGGACTGGACACCCACCCAGCACCAGATCTGGGCCGACGAGATGCAGCTGGCGTGCGTGCCCGAACCGCTGAACTTCAACACCAAGATGGTCGGCCCGGTGATCGCCGAATTCGGCTCGGAGGAGATCAAACAGCGCTTCCTGCCGCCGACGGCCAGCCTCGACATCTGGTGGTGCCAGGGATTCTCCGAGCCGGAGGCCGGCTCCGACCTGGCGTCGCTGCGCACCACCGCGGTCAAAGACGGCGACAGTTACGTCGTCAACGGTCAGAAGACCTGGACGACGCTGGGCCAGTACGCGGATTGGATCTTCTGCCTGGTGCGCACCGACCCGCAGGCGCCCAAACGCCAGGCCGGGATCTCGTTCCTGCTCTTCGACATGAAGACGCCGGGCATCACACTGCGGCCCATCAAGACGATCGACGGTGGCCAGGAGATCAACGAGTTGTTCTTCTCCGACGTTCGCGTGCCCGCCAATCAGCTTGTCGGACAAGAGAATCAGGGCTGGACCTACGCGAAATTCCTGCTGGGCAACGAACGCACCGGCATCGCCGGGGTGGGGCGAACGAAAGTGCGCCTCGCCGAGGTGAAGAAATACGCCGCCGAAACCGGGGTGCTCGACAATCCGCTGTTCGCGTCCCGGCTGGCCGAGGCCGAAAACGAGCTGCTGGCATTGGAACTCACGCAGGCGCGGGTGGTCTCGGACTCCTCGGGCGGCGAACCCAACCCGGCGTCGTCGGTGCTCAAGCTGCGCGGCAGCCAGTTGCAGCAGGTGGCCACCGAACTGCTCGTCGAGGTGGCCGGGCCGGACGCGCTGCCCGCCGACGGCGATGACATCGCGTCTCCGCACTGGGCGCAGTCCAGCGCCCCGCGCTACCTCAACTGGCGCAAGGCATCGATCTACGGCGGCAGCAGCGAAGTGCAGCGCAACATCATCGCGTCCACCATTCTCGGATTGTGAGGCAGCCATGGACTTTCAGTTGAGCGACGAGCAGGCCCTGCTGCGCGACACCACCCGCGACCTGCTCTCCCGCACCTACGACCCGGAGAGCCGCAACAAGATCATCGGCTCCGATCTCGGCTGGAGCCGCGAGGTCTACAGCCAGCTCGCCGACACCGGGATTCTCGGCCTGGGCTTCGACCCGGACGAGTCGGGCCAAATCGAGATCATGGTGGTGCTCACCGAAGTCGGGCGACGATTGGCCCCCGAACCGATACTGCACGCCGCGCTGGCGCCCGGCGCGCTGATCGCCCAACACGGCAGCGATTCGCAAAAACAACTGCTCGACGAGGTCGCGGCCGGTCAGCGGCTGCTGGCCTTCGCCCACCTTGAGCCCGGCCTCCGCAAGCCGACCGCCCAGATCACCACTCGGGCTGTCCGGCAAGGCAATTCATGGACGCTCAGCGGGCGAAAGAATCCGGTGCTGGCCGGTGATTGCGCCGACACGCTGGTGGTCAGCGCCGCCCTGCCGGATGGCGGCACCGGCTTGTTCCTGGTCGACGCCCCGGACAACACAGCGGTGGCGCGCCACGCCTACCCGACGTTCGACGGTCAGCGCGGCGCCCAGATCGACCTCGACTCCGCGCCCGCTGAACCCCTTGGCGACGAGGCCCGAGACGCATCGCCGGCTATCCGCGACGCCATCATCAGGATCCAGTCGGCGTTGTGCGCCGAAGCCGTCGGCGCGATGGAGGAAGCGCTTCGCCTGACCACCGATTACCTCAAGACCCGCAAGCAGTTTGGTGTCACGCTCAACAAGTTCCAGGCCCTCACCCAGCGCGCCGCCGACATGTACGTGTCGCTGGAGTTGGCCCGCAGCATGAGCCTCTACGCCGCGATGTCGATCGCCGACGGCAACCTCGACCCGCTGATCGCCGCGCGTGCCAAGCTTCAAGTGGGCCGGTCGGGCCGGCACATCGCGCAGGAGTCGATCCAGATGCACGGCGGAATCGGGGTGACCGCGGAGTATCCGGTCGCCCACTACGCCGCCCGGCTCACCGCGATCGAAAACACGCTGGGCACCTCGGGCGACCATCTGCAGCGGCTCATCGACCACATCGGCGACTACGACTTGGCGAGGCTCTAATAGATCGAGGTCATCGCGGGATTCGACATCAGCGACTGAACCTCAGAACTCCACTCCGGCCTCGATGGGGACGTCGCTGGCAAACGCGGCCTCGAGGCCACGCACCAAACGAGAGTCCTTGCAGCGCAACCGGTTAGCTGCGGCCAGCGTCGACGCTCGGTGCGCGCCCAGGTACAGGCTGCCCAGCACGTCAAGGCCCATCTCGATCTCGGCCGCAGCGTCGGTCGGGATGCATCGCGCGCGGCCGTCACGGATCTCCAGCGCGAAACGCCCGACGTTGGACACGCCCAACACAGTGGAAAGCTCCGCCTGGTAGGCGCGCGCCGAGAGTGCGGCCGCGACGTCCATGATGCGCAGCCACAGCGCGTCCCCGCGCCCGGTCGTTCGGGCCACCCGGGGATCGGTCAGCAGGTAGGGCAATGGGTCGTCGCCGTGCGTGGTGATGACGACCGTCTCCTTCACGTCGAGCCCGAGTAGTACGCGCCACAACGCACGGTGCGCCTCGGTGGTGAGGGCCCTGAACTCGACGACGCGCACCACCTTCGGATCCGCCTCGTCCATCCGATACAGCGCGTAGCCGTCCGGATGCAGGAACGCAAACAGGTCACGGCCGCTGCGAAGCGAGTCCTTGTCGGCCAGCAGCTCGTCCCAGAGCACCGGTGGACGCAGCAGTCCTCCCGACACCCGCTGCCGCCAGCGGTCGTGGATCGCCGCCAACTCGCCGCGATGATCGGCGGGCCGGACCAATCGGACCGCGCCGCCGTCGGGAGCGTCCACAGCATGGAAACGGGCGAAGCGGCGATCGACGGTCAGCTCATGCGCGATGGTGGCGGGCCCGTAGCCGAACCGGCCGTAGATGCCGCCCTCGCTGGCGTACAACGCGGCCAGCGGGTAGCCGGAGTCGGCCATGCGCCGGTGCAATTCGGCGCACATCGCGCGCAATGATCCCCGACGCCGGTGCGTGGGTGCTACGGCGACAAAGCTCAGGCCCGCCATCGGAAGCACCGCTCCTCCGGGCACCGTCATGCGCAGGTCCAGATACAACGCCATCCCAACGACGTCGGCACCGTCGCAGACCACCACCGCGCTGTCGGCGGGCATCAGCGTTCGCCATAGGGTCGCCGCCTCGGCGCCGATGAAGTTGGGAAAACTGGCGCCGCCCAGAAAATACATCGCCGGCCAGTCGTCCTCGGTCGTCGTTCGCACCGTCAACGACGCCGGCATCCCATCGGTAATCGCAGCCACGAGATGCGACTGTGGCACACCCGGCGGCCGATCGCACCCGAATATTTGCCGTGCACCGACACCGGTCCCGGGGCGCGCGCGCCGCTTCGCATAATGAATCGAACCCCACCGGCAAAGGAGCCCCCGATGAGCACAGCCACCACAGAGCGCCCGCTGCGTGTGATCCAGTGGACGACCGGCAACATAGGGCGGCGATCGCTGCACGCCATCATCGGCAGACCCGACCTGGAGCTGGTCGGGGTTTACGCGCACGGGGCGGACAAGGTCGGTGTCGACGCCGCCGAATTGGCGGGCTGGCCGGAGCCGACCGGGGTGCGGGCGACCAACGACGTCGACGCGCTGATCGCGCTCGGCCCCGACGCCTGTTGCTACAACCCGCTGTGGCCCAGCGTCGACGAGCTGGTGCGCCTCCTGGAGTCGGGCGTCAACGTGTGCTCCAGCGCGGCCTGGATCACCGGCGGCAAGCAGACCCCGCAGGACCGGCAGCGCATCGAGGACGCGTGTGCGCGCGGCGGCTCGACGATCTTCGGCAGCGGCGCCCATCCCGGGATGACCAACATGGTCGGCATGGTGCTCACCGCGTCCTGCGAGCGCGTCGACGAGATCCGGATCACCGAGTCGGTGGACTGCTCGACCTACGAGTCCGCGGAAACCCAGACGGCGATGGGGTTCTCCCAGGATCCCGACACCCCGGGGCTGGCGGAGAACGTGCGACGCGAGAGCGAGGTCTTCGCGGAGTCGGCCGCGATGATGGCCGACGCGATCGGGGCGAAGCTGGACAAGATGACCTTCGACGTCACCTTCACCGCGGCCACCGGCGACTCGGATCTGGGTTTCATGAAGATCCCCGCGGGAACGGTCGGCGGCGTCTACGGCTACCACCGTGGCTGGGCGGGCGACCGCAACGTGGTCAGCGTCGGGTTCAACTGGACCATGGGCTCCCACGTCGTCCCGCCCAAGCCGCTCGAACACGGCCACGTCATTCAGGTCTTCGGGTTGCCCAACATGCGCACCGTCTTGCACTGCCTGCCGCCGAAGGATTGGACGGAGCCCGGGTTCATGGGGTTGGGCATGATCTACACCGCGATGCCGGTCACCAATGCGGTCCCGGCAGTGGTGGCCGCCGAGCCCGGAATCGTCACGCTCGCCGATTTGCCGCCGGTCACCGGCCGGATGGCGCGCTAGAACCCGCGCGGTCGGGACGATCGAAGGGGCCGAGGAACGGCTCCGTGCACTAAGGTTTAAGATGCTTAGCTGAGCGAACTGTTGACGGTGTTGTCGGCGACGGCGGTGAGCGGAAGGCAGTCAGGTGAGGGCTAATCCAATATCGGGTCCCATAATCCGCCTGGGCAAAAAGGCGTGGATGCCCCTGCTGTTGATCGTCGTTCTCGCCGTATCCACACTGGTGGTGTCGCGGCTGCACAAGATCTTCGGCTCGCAGGACCTCAATGCGAATGCCGGCAAGGGGATCGAGATCGTGCAGTTCAACCCGAAGGTCGTCGTCTACGACATCTCCGGCCCGCCGGGGGCAACCGCGAACATCAACTACTGGGACGCGGACGCCAACACCCACCAAATCAACAACGCTCCCCTGCCATGGTCGACCACCATCTCCACCACCCTGCCGTCGGTGAGCGCCAACATCATGGCGCAAAGCGACGGCAGCCGCATCAACTGCAAGATCACCGTCGACGGTGTTGTCCGCGACCAACAGAACTCCGACGGCCATAACGCCCAGACCTTCTGCCTGGTGAAGTCCGCATGACCGACATCAACAACGAGACCGACCGCGACCTGAGTGCGGCGGACACCGGCCCGATCAAGGCCAAGAGCCCCAGCATGGCCGACCGCGGCCACCGGCCCTACCTGCCCCATGCGATCCGCATCTTCGCGATACCGATCATTCTGGTCTGGGTGTTCATCACGGTACTGGTGAACGTCATCGTCCCCACCTTGGAAGTCGTCGGCGAGGCGCACTCGGCGCCGATGACACCCCTGGACGCGCCGTCGATGAAGGCGATGATGCGCCTGGGTCACAACTTCCACGAATTCGATTCCAACAGCACCGTGATGATCGTGCTGGAGGGCCAGCAACCACTGGGCGCCGACGCGCACCAGTACTACGACAAGCTGATTCGGCAACTCCGCCAGGATCCCAAGCACATCCAGCACATCCAGGACTTCTGGGGAGACCGGCTCACCGCCGCCGGAGCCCAAAGCGCCGACGCCAAGAGCGCCTATGTGCAGGTGAACCTCGCCGGCAACCAGGGCACCACGCTGGCGAATGAGTCCGTAGACGCCGTCCGCAAGGTCATCGACGAGAACCAGGCACCACCCGGCGTGAAGGCCTACGTCACCGGTCCCGCCGCGCTCTCCGACGACATGCACATCATCGGCAACGCCAGCCTGGCCAAGATCACGCTGTTCACCCTGGGTGCCATCGCGATCATGTTGCTGCTGGTCTACCGGTCCATCGTCACCACGCTGGTCCAGCTGTTCATGACCTTTGTGGCGCTGGCCTGCGCGCGGGGAGTCGTCGCGGTTCTGGCGTATCACAACGCATTTGGGCTCACCACGTTCGCCGCCAACATCCTCACCATGCTGGCGATCGCCGCCGGAACGGACTACGGCATCTTCCTCATCGGCCGCTATCAAGAGGCCTTGCGTGCCGGCGAGGATCGAGAAACCGCGTACTACACCACATTTAAGGGAGTCGCGCCGGTCGTGCTGGGGTCGGGCCTGACTATTGCCGGGGCGACCTACTGCCTGAGTTTCTCGCGACTGCCCTGGTTCAACACCATGGGCGCACCCGTGGCGATCGGCATGCTGGTCGTGGTGCTGGCCGGGCTGACGCTGGGTCCCGCGGTTGTCTTCGTCGGCAGTCGATTTGGGCTCTTTGAGTCCAAGCGGGCGGCCAAGGGGGGCCGGCTATGGCGGCGGGTGGGCACCGCGGTAGTGCGTTGGCCCCTACCGGTTTTGGCCGTGAGTTCCGCGGTCGTGCTGATCGGCATGGTCGCCCTGCCAAGCTACGTGACGAGCTACAACGACCGCCATTACCTGCCGTTGTCAGCCCCATCCAATCAAGGGCAGGAGGCCGCGAACCGGCACTTCTCCGAGGCACGGATGAATCCCGACCTGCTGATGGTCGAATCCGACCATGACATGCGAAACACGGCCGACATGCTCGTGTTGGATCGGGTGGCCAAAAACGAGATGCGCACGCTCGGCATCGCGATGGTGCAGGACATCACCAGGCCACTGGGCATTCCGATTCAACACAGCTCGATACCGTTCCAGAACAGCATCCAAAGCCAGACGACCATGCAGAACATGGCCTTCCTCAAGGAGCGCATCGCCGACATCCTCAGGTTGGCCAACGACCTGCAGACCCAGATCGACACCACGCAGCGCCAGTACGAGGTGTCGAAAGACCTGGCCGATGCCGCCGAAGACAGCGCGAAGACCACGGCGGAAACATCGCAGATCACCGACGAATTGCGAAACCACTTCTCGGATTTCGAGGACATGTGGCGGCCGATTCGCAGTTATTTCTACTGGGAGAAGCACTGCTACGACATCCCCATCTGCTTTTCGCTGAGGTCCATCTGGGACTCCCTGGACGGGATCGACGAGCTCGCCGATAAATTCCACGAGCTCACCGCAGACATCCAGCGCACCGCCAAAGCGTCACGCGACCTGACTGAGCTGTTTCCCACCCTGATCACGACGCTGAAGACCACCAGGGGCATCACGCTGACGCTGTACCAGACGTTCAAGGCGATGATCGACCAGATGGAGGCGATGAGCAACACCGCGATCGTGATGGGACAAAGCTTCGATCAGTCGAAGAACGACGACTTTTTCTACCTGCCGCCGGAGGCCTTCGACAACCCGGACTTCCAGACCGGGCTTCGGATGTTCTTGTCGCCGGACGGTAAGTCGGCGCGGTTCTTCATCACCCATCAGGGCGACCCGATGAGCCCGGAAGGCATTGCTCGGGTCAATGCCGAACGCACCGCGGCGCAGGAGGGGTTGAAGCAGTCCTCGCTGTCCGACGCCAGGGTGTATCTCGGCGGAACCGCCGCGACCTTCAGGGACATGGCCGACGGCGAGAAGTATGACCTCATGATCGCGGTGGTCTCGGCGCTCACGCTGATCTTCATGATCATGCTGTTGCTGACCCGAAGCGTGGTGGCCGCACTGGTGATCGTCGGCACCGCGGCCAGCTCGATCGCCGCGTCATTCGGTCTGTCCGTGCTCATTTGGCAGGATCTGTTCGGCATCAAGGTCCACTGGATCGTCATGGCGCTGTCGGTCATCATCCTGTTGGCCGTCGGATCCGATTACAACCTGCTGCTGGTCTCCCGGTTCAGGGAAGAGATCCACGCCGGACTCAAGACCGGGATCATCCGATCGATGGCGGGCACCGGCGGGGTGGTGACGGCAGCGGGTCTGGTGTTCGCCTTCACCATGGCATCGATGCTCGGCAGCGAGTTGCTGGTGCTTGGCCAGTTTGGGTCCACCGTCTGCATCGGCCTGCTGCTCGACACGCTGATCGTGCGCACGCTATTGATGCCGTCGATCGCCACCCTGCTCGGACGCTGGTTCTGGTGGCCGCAGGTCGTCCACCCTCGCGGTGACAACGCCCTCCGCCGCCCTTCGCCGGCTGCGCCGGCTGCATCGTCGCCCGCCTAGGTGGCCTCGGCCGCTCAACAGCTGCTGAGATGCCTGCTCTTGGGCTGGGTGGTGCCGCGACGGGTCTGGTAGCTGGCACCACCCAGCCGTCCAGGAACTACGGCAACGGCAGCATGGGCACGTGTGGCTCGATGGGCAGCATGGCCGCGTGCGGCGCGATGGCGGTGGTCGGGGCATCGGACGGGAAGGGGTTTGGACCCTGCGTCGTGTCCGTCACGTGCACCTCGTTGACCCCGTTGACCCAGTAGTCCATCCCGCCCCCCTTGGCGTCATTGACGATGAGGGTGCTGTCGCTCGCGTTGGCAACGGTGGCATTGGACGTGCCGGTGGCGGTGGCCGCGCTGTGGTCGAATGAGGACAAAACCTCTGCGCTGCCGAAGTTGCCGGCGGTGGCCGAGCTCTCGCTCGAGGACACAGCAGCGGCATCGCCGTTCATGCTGGCGGTGGCCGAACTGTCGCTCGAGTTAGTAACCGCCGCAAAGCCCTCGAAGCCCGAGTTGGTTGCGGTGGCCGTGCTCTGGTCGAACGAATTGGTCATGAACGCAACGCCGCCGCTCCCGCTGGTGTTTGCATACTAGTGGTGTGTCCTGCAATAAAGTGGCTATGAGGTCGCTATGATTTCGGCATGAGACAACCCGTACCTGCGTTGGAGATTTCTGCAGGACAACGTGAGGTGCTTGAGTCGTTGGCTCGGTCGCAGTCGGGTGCGCATCGGGAAGTGGTGCGGGCCAAGGCGCTGCTGATGGCGGCCGATGGTATGGCCAACACTGCGATCGCCGGGTCGTTGTCAGTGTCACCGGCGTCGGTGAAGAGCTGGCGTGAGCGGTTCACCGAGGAGGGTTTGGCGAAGCTGGGACAGGTCCGCAAGGGTCGTGGCCGCAAACCGTCGATCCCGCAATCCAAGATCGACGAGATCCTCGATCTGACACAGAACTACCGCCCGAAAGGTGAAACCCATTGGAGCTGTCGGACAATGGCTGCTGCGGCGGGGGTGTCGAAGTCGACGGTGCAGCTGGTCTGGCACGCGCGAGGGCTCAAACCGCATCGGGTGAAGACGTTCAAACTGTCCAACGACCCGCGTTTCGAGGAGAAACTAGTCGACGTCGTCGGGCTGTACATGAACCCGCCCGAGAAGGCGATCGTTTTGTGCGCCGACGAGAAGTCCTCGGTGCAGGCATTGGACCGCACGCAGGCGTCGCTGCCGATCGTCAAAGGGCGCGCCGAGACGATGACCCACGACTACAAGCGGCACGGCACCACCACCTTGTTCGCTGCACTGGACGTATTAACCGGCATGGTGATCGGACAATGCATGCCGCACCACCGGCATCAGGAGTGGCTGAAGTTCCTCAAAACCATTGACCGCGAGGTACCCAAAGAACTGGCGATCCACCTGATCTGCGACAACTATGCCACCCACAAACACCAAGACGTCCGCACGTGGCTAGACAAACATCCGCGGTTCCACCTGCATTTCACCCCGACATCCTCATCCTGGTTGAACCTGGTGGAACGCTGGTTTCGCGAGCTGACCGATAAGTCGTTGCGGCGCGGGGCATTTCATTCCGTTGCCAACCTGATCGCCTCGATCCAGGAATACATCGACTCACACAATGAGGCCCCGCGGCCTACCTGTGGACAGCGACCGCCGAATCCATCCTCGCCAAAGTCGCACGCGGACGCATCGCCCTTGAAAGAGTCAGCTAAATCCAGGACACAGCACTAGCAACCTGATTGTTCACCTTTTATCAAACTCGCAGTCTTAAAGGCCTGCGCCGCATACAAACACCCGGGAAATTGCGGGCCAGCTCGGTGAAGAACCGCTGACACGCCGCCGACCCGGCACCACCCCAAAAGTTCCCTGCGCCAAAGACATCACCGATGAGGGCTCGACGAGCCGCTGCTTTACGTCGCTGCCAGTTCCAGACAGACCGCGACGGCTCCGGCGCCGACGTGCACCGCGAGCACGGGGCCCATCGGGGTGACGATCGCGGGTTCGCACGCGGGGAGCCGCTGCGCCAGTGCCGCCGCCACCTCTTTCGCGCCGTCCGGGTTGGCGACGTGATGCACCGCCAAGGCCGCGGAGCCCTCGCCCACCAATTCGCAGACCCGGTCGATCATCGCCCGCGTCGCGTGGTTGACGGTGCGTACCCGTTGAGCCAGAACAAGTTTGCCGTCCTCGATGTGCAACAGCGGCTTGAGCGCCAGCGCGGTGCCCAACCACGCCTTGGCCCCGCCGATCCGCCCGCTCCGGCGCAGGTTGTCCAGCCGGTGGACCACCATGAACGCATGGCTGCGGGGCACGGCCGAATTCGCGGCTCCCGCGACGGCGTCCAGGTCGCCGCCGGCGGCCGCGGCCCGCGCGGCGGCCAGCACGACAAAACCGGTCCCCATCGCGGCCGACCTCGAGTCGATCACCCGCACGGTCGGCCCGAGCTCGGTGGCGATCCGCTCGGCCGCACCATAGGTGCCCGATAGCCCCGACGAAATGTGCACTGCCACAACTCCGTCGCCGCCGCTTTGGGCCAACGCCTGCCGATAGGCGGCGCCGAGTTCGGCCGGGGTAGCCGCCGCGGTGGTGGCGTGGCGGTTGTGCAGGTCGTCGGGGATTTCGTCCACTCCGTCGCGCAGATCGACCCCGTCGAGCAAGATGTGCAGCGGCACCACGCGGATCGCCCACTTCTCGAGCAGATCGGCCGGCAGGCGCGACGACGCATCGGTCACCACCACGACGGTCACGGGCGCCGCTCCTCCCCATCGCTTCGTCTCCCGCAAGCGGCTGGGGGTACCTCCCACGTGTGGGGGCGTGCCCCCACTGCATCGTCGTCGTCGCGGAGCATCGTTCAGGCGCGCGGTTTCTCGTTCGGCACCCCGGCTTGATTGCGCGGCTTCTCCTCATCGCGCTGCGCGCTCTGCATCGTCGCCACGCCGGCTTCGGAGAGCGCCTTGAGCATCAGCTCCGCGACCGCCTGGTGCGCTTCGAAATTCCAGTGAATCCCGTCCGGATTCCCGCGTCCACTCATAACGTGTTCGGCCACAGCGGCTTTGAGGTCCACCAAAGGAATATCGTGGTCCTGCGCCCATTCGGTGATCGCCGCGACGGTCCCCGCGCGACCGTGATGAGCCTTGCCGTAGGTCTCAGCGATGTGCACCGACGGCAGCGAGGCCACCACCGGGATGCCGGGTCGATTGAAATCGATTGCGCCACGGGTCTGTTCAAGATATTCGGCACTCAAGTGCGGCGGCAACGCGGGCCTGGCCACCGGCGATAGCCTCGGCTGCACCCAGGCGTAGCCGACGCGGACCCAGCGTCGCAGCCACGGCGGCCGCACATAGCGGATCAGCTCGCGCAGCGCGGTCGGCAACACCGACGGCAGCGAATCCATCCCACCGGTCGCGAAGATCACCGCGCCCGCCCGGGGCAGCGCTGCCCAGGCGCGTGGGTCCTGGGTTGCCGCCCACCAAATGTCCCGGCAGGTCCAGCCGATCCGGCCAATCAGTTCCAAATCCCAACCCAATTGCGAGGCAACAATATTGGGCCATATACGCGGATCGTCGGCGGGCAATCCCCCGGTGGGCCCGTAGTAAGCGAGCGAGTCGGCGAAGACCAGCAGCGCGGGCCTTGATGCGGGCGGCTCAGAGGACATCGTTGGAGACCTGCGCCGAAGCGTTCCACACATCGAGGCGCCAGCGGATGCCGTCAAAGTCAGTGCCCTCGTCGGCGGAATGACCAGACAGCTGCACCCAGCTCGCATTGCCCATGCCGCCCAAGATCGGCCAGTTGACGACCGGAAGCTTCAGCAGCGCCGCAGACAGGGCGGCGATCAGGCCGCCGTGGGCCACCAGCACCACCGGACGATCCGGCTCGTCCGTCCCGCCCCATTTCAAGCCCCATTCCTGTTCGCCCGACACCAACTCGGCGACCAGCGGCACACTGCGGGCGGCAACGTCGACTCTGCTCTCCCCGCCATGGGGTGCCCACGTCGCGTCTTCGCGCCACGTCAGCCGGGCGCCCGGGGCCTGCGCGTCGACCTCGGTGTGCGTCAAGCCCTGCCAGTCGCCGAGGTGGGTCTCCCGCAGCCGCTCGTCCACCCGGACACGCAGCCCGGTCCGCTCCCCCAGCTTGATCGCCGTGTCGTAGGCGCGATGCAGATCCGAGGAAACGATCAGCAACGGCTGCAGCTTTCCCAGCACCTCCGCCGCGGCGACCGCCTGGGCGCGCCCCAGTTCCGTGAGCGCCGAGTCCAGTTGACCCTGCATCCGGCTACCGGCGTTGTAGTCGGTTTGCCCGTGCCGCAACATGACCAGACGACGGATCCTCATTTCGCGCTCGCCGAGTCGTCGGAGTCTTCGCGGCGCTCGTCCAGGTCCACCGGCACCACCGGGCAGTCACCCCACAGCCGGTCCAGCGCGTAGAAGTTGCGGTCATCCTGATGCTGAATGTGCACGACGATGTCGCGGTAATCCAGCAGCGTCCAGCGGCCCTCGCGGGCACCCTCGCGGCGCGCCGGCCGGTAGCCCGCCTTGCGCATTTTCTCCTCGACCTCGTCGACGATGGCGTTGACCTGACGCTCGTTGGACGCCGAGGCGATCACGAAGCAGTCCGTGATGACGAGCTGGCCGGAGACGTCGATGACGACAACATCCTCGGCCAGCTTGGCGGCGGCCGCACCGGCGGCCACCGTCGCCATATCGATGGCTTCCTGGGTGGCGCTCATGTGTTGTTGCCGGTCGGGATGCTGGACTGCGCCGGGCTTATCGTCCCGGCTGGCTCTCCCTCCCGCGGTTGGCGGTAAAGCCGGCGCTTGGAGACGTATTGAACGACGCCGTCGGGCATCAGGTACCACAGCGGCCGGCGCTGCTCGGCGCGCTGACGGCAGTCGGTCGACGAGATGGACAGGGCCGGGATCTCGACGAGCGTCAGCGCGTCCTTGGCCAGCTCGCCCACGGCCTCGGTGATGTGTTCGTGGCGCAGCTCGTAGCCCGGCCGGCTGACCCCGACGAAGCGCGCCAACTCGAACAGCACCTCCCAGCCCTGCCACGACAAGATCGAGGAGAGCGCGTCGGCGCCGGTGATGAAAAACAGCTCGGAATCCGGGTTGAGGGCGTGCAAATCCCGCAACGTGTCCTTGGTGTAGGTGGGGCCGCTCCGGTCGATGTCGACCCGGCTCACCGAGAAGCGGGGATTGGACGCGGTGGCGATCACCGTCATCAGATACCGGTCCTCGGCGGCGGAAACGTGCCGGCCTTTCTGCCATGGCTGCCCGCTGGGCACGAACACCACTTCGTCGAGGTCGAAAAGGTCGGCCACCTCACTGGCGGCGACCAGGTGCCCGTAATGGATGGGGTCGAACGTCCCACCCATTACTCCCAGTCTGCGGCGGCGCTTTTGCACGATGTGCCAGCTTACTTGAGCAGCATGCGCAGCTCAGATCGTGCGGCGACCTGTCGGCTTCACGCGCTCACCGGGCGCACGCCAGCGTGACGCTGGCAAGGACTCGCACGACACGAGGTAAGAACCCTTTTGGTTCGACGCCGCGCCAACGGCGCGGTCGGTCGTGTAGAAGGGCTCTATGGATAATTTGTCGGTCGGATCAGTCGAAGCGACGCAGCTGCTCAAAGAGTCCATGACCCGGCGGCTGCTTAACCACTCGAGCGTCAGCGGCTCCATCTCGCTGCCGGCAGTCCCGGGCATGATCGACGAATACCTGACGATATGTGCCAGAATCGCTGCGAATGCGGGCAGGGATTTTCCCGACGAAGACCGTGCTCGTCTCAGAACCCAGCTCAAGCGCCGGTTGGCAGAGGCCTACTCGGCCTCCTCGCGTTCGACCCTCAACCTCGTGTTTATGGCCGCCGCCGACCACCCAATGCAGTACCAAGTCATGATCCACCGGGGGAAGATGGACCGCGACTATGCGCAATGGCTGACCATCCGCAAGGGGCCGCTGTTCGGTCCCGAACCGGATGCTCGCGTCTGGGCGCTGGCCAACGAGGCGGCCGATCCCACGACGCATCGGGTACTCGATATTGGGGCAGGAACTGGGCGCAACGGCCTGTCCTTGGCGCGACGTGGACACCCGGTCGACGCGGTGGAATTGACCACGAAATTCGCCGACGTGATTCGCTCCGACGCCGAACGGGAATCCCTCGACGTGCGCGTCATCGTGGGTGACGTCTTCTCGAGCTTCGATGACCTACGGCGGGACTATCAGCTGCTTCTGCTCTCCGGTGTGGTATCTGATTTCCGGACGACGCAGCAGTTGCGCGGTCTGTTCGAACTTGCTGTCCATTGCCTGGCTCCCGGTGCACGCTTGGTGTTCAACGCCTTTCTGGTGCGCCGCGGCAACACACTTGACGAGGTCGCGCGTCAGTTCGGCCAGTACTTTCACACGAGCTTCTTCACGCGGGACGAGATGGAAGCCGCGGCAGCCGAACTGCCCCTCGAGCTCGTTGCCGATGACTCGGTATACGACTACGAGAAAGCGCACTTGCCCGAAGGCGCCTGGCCCCCCACGGACTGGTACGCCGACTGGGTCTGTGGCCTCAATCCCTTTCCGGTCGGCCGCCAGATGAGCCCTATCGAGATGCGCTGGCTCGTCTACCAGAAGACGAGTTGAGGGCAGAGCATCACACCGGCAGCAGTTGGTCGATCACGCCGGCAAGCTGTTTGGCGGACCGGCATTCGTGCATGGTGATCACCTCTTGATAGCGCGGCACCGCCGAGTCGCCGCTGCCCCACAGGTGTTTGGGTTCGGGGTTGAGCCAGTGCGCGTGCCGGCTGGCGGTGACCATGTCGTCCAGCAGGTCGATCGCCGGGTCGCGGTAGTTGGTGCGCCCGTCCCCGAGCACCAGCAGCGAGCTGCGCGGCGACAGCACATTCGGAAACGCCTGCATGAACGAGACGAACGCGTTGCCGTAGTCGGAATGGCCGTCGCGGCTGAAGACGCCGGCCTCCCGGGTGATCCGCTGGATCGCCACGGCCAGATCGGCGTCGGGCCCGAACATGTGGGTCACCTCGTCGGTGGTATCGATGAACGCGAACACACGAACGCGCGAGAATTGTTGGCGCAGAGCGTGTACCAGCAGCAGCGTGAAGTGGCTGAACCCGGCGACCGAACCCGACACGTCGCACAGCACGACCAGTTCCGGGCGCGCCGGGCGGGGTCTGGCCAGCACCACGTCGATCGGCACACCGCCGGTGGACATCGACTTGCGCAGCGTCTTACGCAGATCGATCGACCCGGCGCGGGTGCGGCGCCGACGGGCCGCCAGCCGGGTCGCCAGGGTGCGCGCCAGCGGTGCCACCACTCGGCGCATCTGGCGCAGTTGCTCACCGGAGGCGCGCAGGAATTCGACGTTCTCGGAAAGCTGTGGGATACCGTACATCTGGACGTGATCGCGGCCGAGCTGTTCGGCGGTGCGCCGCTTGGTCTCGGTGTCGACCATCTTGCGAAGCTGTGTAATCCTCTGCGCAGCAAGGGCTTTGGCAATCTGTTCCTGCGTGGGCGTGGGCTCGTCACCGTATGGGGCGAGCAGCCCAGCCAGCAGTTTGCCTTCCAGCTCATCCAGCGCCATCGCCTTGAGCGCCTGATACGACGAGAACGACGGCCCGCGACTGGAGCTGTATTTGCCATAGGCCTCCACGATCCGCGCGATCATCGCCACCAGGCGCTGGTCCATGTCGGCGAGGTCGGGGTTGTCGGTGAGCAGATCCAGCAGCATCTGGCGCATCGCGTCGACGTCGTCGGGCGGCAAGGAGGCGTCGTCTTGCGCCTCATCGGACCCATCGCCTGAGACCACCGCCCGCGCGCCCAATGCCGCCGGAAACCACAGGTCGAACATCGCGTCATAGGTCTCGCGGTGATCGGGCTGGCGCAGCACCGCACAGGCGATGCCCTCGCGCAGCACCTCACGATCGCTCAGACCAAGGGCGGCCATCACCCGTCCGGCGTCCACCGTCTCGGACGGACCCACCGAAATCCCCGCCCCGCGAAGGGCTTCCACGAACCCCACCAAGTGGCCGGGCAGCCCGTGCGGGGCCAACGGCCGGGTAGGTCGGATGCGACGGGTTGCCATCAGAGTGAGCCCCTTCGTTAATTAAGCCTGAGTTCCCCGGCCGCGCGTTGCTGGTCGGATTGATGTTTGAGGACCACGCCAAGCGTCTGGGCAACAACCGCGTCGTCAATGGTGTCCAGTCCCAGCGCGAGCAGCGTGCGGCCCCAGTCGATGGTTTCGGCGATGGACGGCACCTTCTTGAGCTGCATCCCGCGCAGCACGCCGATGATGCGCACCAACTCCTCGGCGAGGTGCGCGGGCAGCTCGGGGACTCGGGACAACAGGATGCGGCGTTCCAGGTCGGGGCTGGGGAAGTCGATGTGCAAGAACAGGCACCGACGCTTGAGCGCCTCGGACAGTTCGCGGGTGGCGTTGGAGGTCAGCAGGACGAACGGCGCCCGCGTTGCGGTGAGCGTGCCCAGTTCGGGGACGGTCACCGCGAAATCGGACAGCACCTCCAAAAGCAGGCCTTCGATCTCGATGTCGGCCTTGTCGGTCTCATCGATCAACAGCACCGTCGGCTCGGTGCGCCGGATGGCGGTCAGCAGCGGACGGGATAACAGAAACTCCTCGCTGAACACATCGGTCTTGGTCGCCTCCCAGTCCCCGGAGCCGGCCTGGATGCGCAGGATCTGCTTGGCGTGGTTCCACTCGTACAGCGCGCGAGCCTCGTCGACGCCCTCGTAGCACTGCAGCCGGACCAGGCCGGAGCCGGTGGCTTGGGCGACGGCGCGGGCAAGCTCGGTCTTGCCGACGCCGGCGGGGCCTTCCACCAGTAGCGGCTTGCCGAGCCGGTCGGCCAAAAACACCGCGGTCGCCGTGGCGGTGTCCGGCAGGTAGCCGGTTTCGGCCAACCGGCGCGACACGTCGTCGATGTCGGCGAACAGCGGGGTGGGCCGGGCGGGCAGGCTCACAATCTCAGTTCTCCTAGAGCACTTTTGATCGAGGGGGGTCAGGCCGGGCGGATCTGGCCGTCCCCCCAGGCGATCCACTTGGTCGAGGTCAATTCCGGCAATCCCATCGGGCCGCGGGCATGCAGTTTCTGGGTGGAGATGCCGATCTCGGCGCCGAAACCGAACTGCTCGCCGTCGGTGAACGCCGTCGACGCGTTGACCATCACCGCGGCAGCATCGACTGCGTCCGTAAACCGTTGGGCGGCAGCCATATTGCTGGTCACGATGGCCTCGGTATGTCCGGTGCCGTATTCGTTGATGTGGGCGATCGCGGCGTCCACGCCGTCGACCACCGCCACCGCGATGTCCATCGACAGATATTCGCGGCGCAGGTCGTCCTCGCCCGGATCGAGGTGCACCGTCACGCCGGCGTCTTCCAGGGCGGTCACCAGCCTGGGCATGGCCTGTCCGGCGATCGCGGCGTCGACCAGCAGCGTCTCGGCGGCGTTACACACACTGGGCCGCCGGGTCTTGGAGTTCAGCAGGACCCGTTCTGCCACAGCCAAATCCGCGCCTTCGTGCACGTACACGTGACAATTGCCGACGCCGGTCTCGATGGTGGGCACCTGCGCGTCGCTGACCACCGCGTCGATCAGGCTGGCTCCCCCGCGGGGGATCACCACGTCGACCAGGCCGCGGGCCTGGATCAGGTGGGTGACCGTGGACCGATCGGCGGCCGAAATCAGCTGAACCGCGTCGGCGGGCAAGTCCTCGCTGATCAGCGAGGCACGCAGGACGTCGACGAGTGCCTGGTTGGAGTGCGCCGCCGACGAACTCCCGCGCAGCAGCACGGCATTGCCGGACTTGAGCGCCAGACCGAAAGCGTCGACCGTGACGTTGGGCCGGCCCTCATAGATAATGCCGATCACGCCGAGCGGAACCCGTTGCTGGCGCAGTTGCAGCCCGTTGGGCAAGGTGTAGCCGCGTAGCACCTCGCCGACCGGGTCGGGCAAACCCGCGACCTGCCGCAGACCGGCGGCGATTCCCTCGACACGCTTGGAGTCCAGTGCCAACCGGTCCATCATCGCGGGCGGTGTCCCCGCGGCCCGGGCGACCTTCAGGTCTTCGGCGTTGGCCGCCAGGATCGATTCGGTGTGGGCGACCAGCGCCACCGCCGCGGACTGCAGCGCCGCGTCCTTGGCGACCGTCGGCAACAACGCGAGGGCGCGGGCAGCGCCCCGGGCGCGGCGCGCGGCGCGGTGGACGTCCTGGCGCAAGTCGGGACGCGATGGTGCTCGCAGACTCATCAAGACAGGGTATCGGTCGTTAGCTGACCGAGTGAGGCGGCCCGCTGTTGACGGCGACGTGACCCACCCGGTCGCCCCGAATAGCCCGTGCCTTGGTTTGCCGCTCGTCGATCAGGCGACCCAACTCCTGGAGCAGCAACGGCTTACGCATCACGAGGTGCTCGAGGTGTTTGCGATCGATCTGCAGCGCTGTCACCTCTTCCAGCGCGTAGGCGCCGGCCAGGTTGGGTTGACGGGTCAGCGCGGTCAGCCCGAGGAATGAGCCCTCGTCGAGGGTGCTGACCGGTATCAGCGACCCGTCTTCAGCCGTCGCGGTCAGCCGTACCCGTCCGGCGACCACGAAGGTCATCCGGCCGGAAACCTGCCCGGCGTACTCCATGATCTCGTCGGCGCCGTAGCGGACGAGCCTCGCGTATGGAACAAGCGACTGTTGATCGGTGTGGCTCAGCCGCAACGCCGGCGCGACCACCGTTCGCAACGCATCCTGCACCCGTTGCGTCGTCGAGAACTCGTCGTCGGCGCCGTCGAGGTGAAGCCGCGCCCGCCGTGCGGCGTACCAGACCCAGCGCAGGAATGTCGCTTCGGTGGCTTCGGCGTCGGCGGGCGAGGTCAGTCCCACCGTGGTGCGATACTCGGCGGCGCCGACCGCCACCGTGGTGGGCATCATTCCGGGCTTGATGTGCGGCAGCTCGCTGGCGACGCGCGTCAGCATCGCGCACACCTTGTCCGGAGAGTCGGCGGCGGAAAAACTGGTCGTGATCACACAGTTGTAGGCGCCGCCGGGGCGGCTGAGGTTGGTGAACGAGGTGCCGGCCAGCACCGAGTTCGGCATGATCCGCATCCCGCTGCCGGTGTCGAGGTGCACGGCCCGCCAGTTCACCTCGATGACGCGGCCCTGCCCCGCCGCGGCGTCCAGCCAGTCGCCGAGCCGGAAGGGCTGCTCGAACAGCATGAACAAGCCCGACGCGATCTGGCCGACGGAGTTCTGCAACATCAAGCCGAGAACGACCGACGAGACGCCCAGCGCGGTGAACAAGCCGCCGACCCGGACCCCCCAGACATAGGACAAGATCAGGGTCAGCCCGATGCCGATCAGCGCGAAACGGGTGACGTCGAGGAAAATCGTGGGCAATCGTTTGCGCCAGCTTCCTTCCGGCGCGCCCGCAAACACGGTGGCGTTGAGCCCGGACAGCAACAGCACCAGCACCAGGAAGCCGAACACCGTGGCGAGGATTCGTACCAGCCCGTCTCCGGGCGAGACCTGCGAGGCCTTGATAAGCAGTAGCAAAAGCGCGCCGAGTGGCAGCAAGAAGTTGCGCAGCAGGCTTACCTGCCCAGCCAGGTGGCTGTTCCTGCGGAGAAGTGCGCGGTGTAGCTCGGTGAGAATGATCAGAGCGACCGGAAATCCGACCGTGACACCGATCGCCCAGTAGAACCACGACGACTCGAACAGGTTCATCAGCGCTCCGACAACCGGTAGATCGCCTGATCGGATCCGTCGACCGAAATCGTGCCGGCGGGCGTGAACTGCCGCACGTCCCGCATCGTCTCGTATACCGGCGAGGCGACGTAGATGCCGGGCTGCGTTGAGTCGCTCTGCATCCGGTAGGCCAGGCTTACCGCGGCACCCCACATGTCATAGACGAGGCCCGAACGACCCACCAATCCGCTGATGACTTTGCCGGTGTTGATGCCAACCCGAAGACGTAGCTCTTGGCCCGTTTGGTTGTTGAACCGCTCGATGACGCGGCGCATTTCGAGGGCGAAGTCAACGCTTCGGTGGATGCTGTCCAATCGCGGGGTAACCACCCCACAACTGGCGAGATAGCCGTTGTGGAAGGTGCGAATGCGTTCGACGCCAAGGGCTTCGGCCGCCGCATCAAACTGCCGGAAGACTTCGTCGATGATCCCGACCAATTCGTCGCCCGACAGATCGCTCGAAACATCATCGAGCCCAACGATGTCGGCAAAGATGATCGCGACGTCCTGGTGCTCCTGGGCGATGGTGGTCTCCAGGCCAGCGCGATACCGCTGCACAACCGACTCGGGCATCAGCGCCAGCAAGAGGCGGTCGTTTTCCCTGCGCTGCTCGTTGAGCAGCTCTTCCTTGATCGCCAGATTCCGGCTCATCTCATTGAAAGCCACAGTGAGATCGCCGATTTCGTCGCGCGTGGTGACCGGGATGCTGACCTCGTAGTTGCCGGAGCTGATTTTCTGCGTTCCGGACTGCAGCCGGCGGATTGGCCGCAACATCAACTGGGCAAGCAGCATCGAAGCCACGCAGATGGTGAAGACCATCGCCGCGACCGTCACCACAAGCGTCTTGCTGAAACTGGACAGCCGCGCATAGGCGTCGGAGTCGTCTCGCGTCGCAAGAATCGCCCAGTGCAAATCGGAATTCGGAATGTTCAGCGGAGCGTAGGCTTCCAACTCCTTATTGCCCGTGTAATCGACGCCGGCGACGACCCCGGTCTGTCCGCGTTTGGCGTCGAGCAGCCCCGCGCTCGGAACCGGCTGCACCAGCGTCGTGCCACCCGACCGAATCGCTCTGTCCACGACATCGGGCGGGGTGCCGGCGGCTATCGCCTCGCGCCGATATTCTTCCGGGTTTTCCAGGAAGAGCCGGGAATCGGAACGCATCAAATTGTCCGGCCCCGCGAGATATGTTTCGGTTGCCGGACCCATGCCGGCGGCATCCCACTGTTTATCGGCGGTCATGATCTTGTTGATCTTCGAGATCGGCAGCGGCAGGGCCATAACGCCGTCGATCTTGCCGTTCATCCCCACCGGCGATACCACCCACGCCGTAGGGGCATCGAGTTGCGGCTGATACGGCTGGAAGTCGGTGATCCAGATGAAGTCTATATCGTTGGAGCGCAAAGCTTTTAGGTAGGCATCACGCAAATTGGTTTCGCGATATGGGCCGGTCAAGACATTGGTTCCGAGGTCGGGGCCCTTATTCACCGAGTAGACGACGTTGCCGTTCATGTCCAGCAGCAGCGCATCCGGATAGAGGAAGCGGGTAACGATGGCGCGCATGTAAGAGCCGTAGCGGGCATTGGCTGCCGACCATGGGCTGCCATCGCCGGCGTCCTCAACACGTCGCGCCTCGTCTGCGGTCGCGAACGGCGCGGTGTAGTACGCCTGAATATATTTCTGCGCGTTGGACGTGGGCAGGACCGCATTGACGTCGAGTTCGTCACCGGTGATTCGCTGGATCGGTTTGATCATGTCGTTGGTGTAGTAGTTGACCAGCGCCTGCTGTTGGGCCGGCGTGATCGTCGCGTTGGCCAATTGGGCGAAGTCCGCGGAAAGTGCGTTCGCCGCCTCGACGATGCTGAATCCGCCGCTGTAGACGAGCAGCGAATTCGTCACCTCCCGAAACAGCGCCTCGACCTGCCGCTTCTGCGACTCGCGCAACTCGATCAACCGCTCGGACTCGACTTGCTTCAAGGCGCTGCGGCCGGTTAACGCCCCGATGAGGCCAACCACCGCCACCGACGCGATGCTGCACACCAACAGCGTCACCAACAGTTTGGACTGGATGCTCACCCGGAAAAACCGGGGACGGCGACGCCAACCCTTCGGGCTTTTCTGAACCTCGCTCGCCGGGGTCGCCGCTTCCTGGGCCGGGGCGGATGCCGAAACGGATTCGGAAGCCGGTTCGGCGTCAGTTAGCTCGCTCGATGTCAATCGCCTTCCCCATTTCTCGGACGCACAGCATCGCTAACGCAGCAGACTAACGCGCGGACCTGAAGATATCGGCGTTTGCCGCAAAGCGCTTTGGCATCAGAATGCCGGCGCGATGCCGGATGTTCACCCGAAATCCCAAAACCGCCCTCGTGCGCGATGAAATCCGGCCCCGACTAACGTCGGGATCATGGGACGGGTCTGCGTGGTGGGCAGCGTGAACATGGATCTCACGTTAGACGTCGGTGCGCTTCCGCGTCCGGGCGAGACGGTGCTGGCGTCGTCGTTGACCTCCGCCCCCGGAGGCAAGGGCGGCAATCAGGCCGTGGCCGCGGCGCGTGCGGGCGCGCGGGTGCAGTTCGTCGGCGCGGTCGGCGACGACGCCACCGCCGAACAGTTGCGGGCGCACCTGCTGGCCAACGACGTTGGGCTGGACGGGACCGTCGCAATGCCCGGGCCCAGCGGCACGGCGATCATCGTGGTCGACGCCGATGCCGAGAACACCATCGTGGTGGCGCCGGGCGCGAACGGGCAGCTCAGGCTGGGCGCCGCGGCCGTGTGCGCGGTGGTTGCGGACTGCGATGTGTTGTTGACCCAGTTGGAGATTCCGGTGACGACGGCGGTGGCCGCGGCGCGCGAGGCCCGCTCAGCCGGAGCGGTCGTCATTGCCAACGCCTCGCCGGCGGGCCAGGATCCCGATGCCCTGGCCGAACTGGCGGCCGTCGCAGACGTGGTGATCGCGAACGAAGCCGAAGCCAACGAATGGCCTTGGCGGCCAGACCACTTCGTGGTCACCCTGGGAGCGCGCGGCGCCCGATACGTCGGTGTCGATGGCGAGTTCGGGGTACCCTCCCCTGCGGTGGGGGCGGTGGACACCGCCGGAGCCGGCGACGTGTTCGCCGGGGTGCTCGCCGCGAACTGGCCGCGCGACCCGGATGCCACTCCAGCGTTAAAGGCGGAGCGGCTGCGGGCGCTGCAGCGTGCGTGTGCCGCGGGGGCGCTGGCAACGCTGGCGCCCGGCGCCGGTGACTGCGCGCCGCACGCCGACGCGATCGACGCGGCGCTGCAGCGTGGCGGCTTCTGATGCCGGCGAGAGCCGCCGCCGAGATCGCGCTGGTGTTCTTCGTGGTGTTCGGTGTGCTCGGATTCGGTTGGCGCAGTTGGCTGCAGTACCGGCGGACCGGGTCTACCGGCTTTCGTGGCATCAGCGGCGGCTGCACGGAATGGATCGCCGGGGTGGGCTTCGTCGTCGCGCTGATAGTGGCCCTAAGTGCACCAATCCTGCAGTGGTCCAACATTATTGGACCTATCCCTATTCTCGGCGCGGTCTGGATCCAGGCCGCCGGTATCGTTGTCGCGACGGCCGGCATCGCGGCGACGGTGTATGCGCAACTCGAGATGGGCGATTCATGGCGAGTGGGCGTGGACGAACAGGAGAGCACCACGCTGGTGCACACCGGGGTATTCGGCCGGGTACGCAACCCGATCTACACCTCCATGTTGACGTTTGGCCTCGGGATCGCCCTGGTGACACCGAATCTCGTTGCCTGCGCGGGCTTTCTCCTGCTCGTCGCCGCGATCGAGCTCCAGGTCCGCCGTGTCGAGGAGCCGTACCTGCTCAGGACACACGGCGACGCCTATCGCGCCTACGCCGCCAGCGTGGGCCGGTTCCTCCCGGGTGTAGGACTCATTCGTTAGCGCGGGTCCTGGGCAATTCTTCGTCCTCGGCGGCGACACGGATGTCGATGTCCCCCAAACGGGGGACATCGGTGTCGTCGTCTGTTTCAGCCGATCAGTGGATGCCCGCCCCACATCGACGCGGCATCATATTCCGAAAGCAGAGCCGAAAGCAGAAGGGAAACCGCAATGGAGAACAACAAGAACTACTTCGAGCAGTTGTCCGAGGACGACCTTACCCTCGTGGGTCGGGAGAGCGTGGCCCTGAGCTACGGCTTCTAGTCGATCGCTCTAATGGTGGTCGCCCGACGCGGGCGACCACCATTTGTTTGTCAGCCGAGGTCCGCGCGCCATAGCGCAGCACCAGAGGCCCGCGGTGGCGTCTCGCAGCCGGACTCGTCGGATACGGTCATTCTGTTACCGGTTCCAGACGAGGAGTCGCTGACGTTTCGGGAGGAATCGCGTGACTCGCACCGACTCTGCGAACCCCTTGAACGCGCTGTGGGCGCTAATGGTCGGCTACTTCATGATTCCGGTCGACGCCAGTGTCGTCGCCGTCGCCAACCCGACGATCATGACCAGGCTGGGCACCAACTACGACATGGTGATCTGGCTGACCAGCGCCTACCTCCTGGCGTACGCAGTGCCGTTGCTGATGGCGGGCCGGCTAGGTGACCGGTTCGGCCTGAAGAACCTGTATCTGATTGGTCTCGCGGTGTTTACCGCCGCCTCGTTGTGGTGCGGCCTGTCCGGCAGTATCGAGATGCTGATCGCGGCTCGAGTGATCCAAGGGATCGGCGCCGCTTTGCTGACCCCGCAGACCTTGTCGCTCATCACCCGGATTTTCCCGCCGGAGCGTCGCGGGGTTGCCTTGAGTATTTGGGGTGCCACCAGTGGCGTTGCCACCCTGGTCGGGCCGTTGGCCGGCGGTGTGCTGGTCGACGCGCTGGGGTGGGAGTGGATCTTCTTCGTCAATGTCCCGATCGGCATCGTCGGACTGGCGCTTGCCGTCCGGTTGATCCCGGCGCTACCCACCCACCCGCACCGGTTCGACCTCATCGGCGTGGGGCTGTCCGGTCTAGGCGTATTTCTCATCGTCTTCGCGCTTCAACAGGGGCAGTCCACCGGTTGGGCCCCGTGGATCTGGGCAATGATCGTCGGCGGCGCCGGTTTCATGTCGGTGTTCGTCTACTCGCAGTCGATCAATGCCCGAGAGCCGCTGATCCCGCTGAAGATCTTCAGCGACCGGGACTTCGCTCTGTCCAACGTCGGGGTGGCGGCCGCCTCGTTCGCGACGATGGCGATGGTGCTGACGGCCATGTTCTACGCCCAGGCGGTGCGTGGTCTCTCGCCGACCGGCTCGGCCCTGCTGATGGCGCCGATGGCGATCGCGACCCTTCTGTTGGCCCCGATTGTCGGCAAGGTCGTCGACAGGTCCCGTCCGCGGTCTGTGGTCGGTTTCGGCTTCTCGGTACTGGCGTTCGCGCTGACCTGGCTCTCCATCGAGATGGCCCCGGCGACACCGATATGGCGGCTGGTGCTGCCGATCACCGCGCTGGGCGTCGCGATGGCGTTCCTGTGGCCGCCGCTAGCCGCGACCGCGACCCGGAACCTGCCGGCGCAGCTGGCCGGCGCGAGCTCGGGTGTATACAACGCGACCCGGCTGCTCGGCGCCGTGGCGGGCAGCGCCGGGATGGCCGCGTTCATGGCATCTCGAATCACTTACCTGCTGCCGCCCATGGCTGGCCCTGTGCACCCGGCTGCCGACCGGGGCGGCCCAAGCGGCGCCCCGCAACTGCCTGATTCGTTGCGTGCGCCGCTCTCGGTCGCGATGTCACAGGCGATGCTGCTGCCCGCGGTTGTTGCTCTGGTCGGCATCGTGGCCGCGCTGTTCATGGTCGGCCGCACCGCTTCGGGCATTGCGCCGACCGATGTACACGCGCGGGAATGACTGTATCTCAACAACTTTGGGCCCAGGCCCGAGCCACTTCCGCTTTACCGACTCAGGCTCCTAGCCACGTCATGGGCGATCGTCAGGCCGTCGGCCACCTCCAGTTCGTCGGCCGTCTGGTTGAGCAGCACCCGGCTGCGGTTGGGCGACAGCAGAGCGGAGAGATAGTGATGCGGCGCGCCGGCCACAAACACCAGGCGGTTGACGCGCAACAGTGCGGCACCGATCGTCGTATCGAGCAGGCGCGCGTTACGCGGACCGGCGATTTCGGCGGTGATTTCGTGGCGCACCCGATCCACCGTGAGCCCGGCCTCGGACAGCAAGTCGTACAGCGGTGCCGCTCGCAATGCCGGCTGGGTCAACGTGTCCGCCAGCACCGCCGGCAGCCAGACATCGGTGACCAGCAACGGCTCCCTCGTCCTGCGTTGCCGACGCACCCGGACCACGTGCAGCAACTCCCCCGAGGTCTGCAACGCCTCGGAGATACCTCGCGGAGGCGTTCGCACTTCGAGTTCAACAACGTCGACCTCGGTTTCGAACTGGGTCTGTCGCAGCCCTTCCAGGTAGGAACGTCCCGCCGATGACACATCGGTAGGACCGTGCTGGCGCACAAAGGAACCGACGCCCTGACGGCGCTCGATATATCCCTGCTCAGCAAGGTCTGCCAGGGCTCGGCGCACGGTGATCCGAGAAACGCCGAACTGATCGCACAGCGTCTGCTCTGTGGGCAGCGGGTCACCGGGAGCGATCACGCCGCGGTCGATCTCATCGTGCAGCACCAGGTAGAGCTGGCGGTGCAACGGCACCCCGGCATCGGCCGAAACCGCTGCGGCCTTACCGCTGGTCTTTTGCACGCTGGTCAATGTTTCCACACCGCCCCTCTTGCATCCTTCACTCAGTTGTTATATGTATATAACAACAAGCCAAGTAAGCGCAATCGGGGAGCTCCCATGACCGCAGTGCACCAGCAAGCCGCCACCGATCCGAACGGACCGACCGGGCGACTGGCCGGCTGGGTCGCCGACCTCACGCTCGACCAGGTCCCGCACGATGTCGTCGAGCGAGCAAAACACCTGCTCCTGGATGGCTTGGGGTGCGCCCTGGTCGGGGCCCAGCTGCCGTGGTCGCGAGTCGCCACCGACGCCGTGCTTGGCCTGGAAAGCCAGGGCGACGCCGTCGTGATTGGTACCGGACACACCACCGGCGCTGCAGCGGCCGCAATCCTCAACGGCACGTTCGTTCAGGGCTTCGAACTCGACGACTTCCATCCCCTCGCGCCGTTGCACAGCTGTTCGCTGCTCATTCCGGCACTGCTGTCGACGGCGTCCGTGCGGCCGGAAACGACCACCGGCGCCGAGCTCCTGCTCGCGGCAATCGCCGGGTTCGAAGTGGGCCCACGGGTCGGCTACACGCTGCACGGCACTCAGATGCTGGACCGTGGCTGGCATTCGGGATCGGTGTTTGGCACTCATTCGGCGGCAATGGCTTCGGGCAAGCTGCGCGGGCTGGCGCCGGCGCAGTTGGAGGACGCCCTCGGCCTGGCCGGCACCCAGTCTTCGGGACTGATGGCCGCGCAGTACGAGGCGATGAGCAAGCGGATGCACCACGGTTTGGCGGCCCGCAACGGCTTCTACGCCGCGGGGCTTGCGGCGGCGGGCTATACCGGCATCAAGCGGGTGTTCGAGCGTGAATACGGCGGATTTCTCAGCGTTTTCGGTGAGGGCCACGATCCCGACGCGTCGCTGCTGACCGCCCAACTCGGCCAGCGCTGGGAAACCACGTTGATCATGGTCAAGTCCTACGCGGCGATGGGCGGCTTGCACGGCGCGATCGACGCGGCAAGGCAGCTACGGGAATCCATTGCGCCCGAGGATATCTCGAAGGTCGACATCATCGTCGGCGAGACCATCTACAAGCACGGTTGGTGGGCACCTGAGCGGCCGCTCACCCCGATGGGCGCCCAGATGAACATCGGATACGCCACGGCCGCGGCGCTGCTGGACGGCAACGTGCTGCCCGAACAGTTCACCCCCGAGCGCCTCGATTCCGACGACATCTGGTCGCTGATCGCGGCGACGACGGTGCACCTCGACGAATCGCTGGCCCAGGCCGACATCACCGAGCGCTTCTGCACCGACGTTTCGGTGACTACACGTGACGGCGACGTGCACCACGTCCGCGTCGTGGCACCGCATGGCGCGCCCACCGACCCGGTCACCAACGACGAACTGGTCACCAAGTTCCATGCCCTGGCCGACCGGGTGACCGACCGCGGGCGCGCCGACGCGATCGCGCGGGCGGTGGTCGGTCTCGAGGACCTTGACGACGTCGACTACCTGATCGATCTACTCGCCGCGCCCGTCTCCGGCGCACTGGACTGAAAGGACTCTTATGGCAACCACACCGGCCCGCCAGCGGCTGAAAGACCTGCTGGACAAGCGCGAACTCATCGTCGCACCAGGGGTTTTCGACGGTATCTCCGCGCAGCTGACCAAACGCACCGGCCACGCCGCCGCGTACCTGACCGGTGCCGGCGTGGCGGCCTCGGGCTTCGGGCTGCCCGACATCGGGCTCGTCACGGCCACCGAGATGGCCGACCGAGTCCGGATGATCGCCGACGCGCTGGGTGATATTCCGCTGATCGCCGACGCCGACACCGGCTACGGCGCACCCATGAACGTGGTGCGCACCGTCCGCTCCTACGACGCGGCGGGGGTGGCCGCGATCCAGCTGGAAGACCAAGTGTTTCCCAAGCGCTGCGGGCACCTGCCGGACAAACAGGTCGTCGATGCCGCGGTGTTCGAACAGACGCTGGCCGCCGCGCTGGACGCCAGGTCCGACGAGAACCTACTGGTGGTGGCGCGTACCGACGCACGCGCCCCGCTGGGACTTGACGCGGCAATCGAGCGCGCCAACCGGTATGCCGAAGCGGGCGCGGACGTCATCTTCGTCGAGGCGCCGCAGGACACCGGCGAAATCGAGCGCATCGCAAGCGAAGTGAACGCTCCCCTGCTGATCAATCTGGTGCTCGGCGGCATGACACCGCTTCAATCGGCTTCGCGGCTGCAGGAATTGGGTTACGCGATCGCCATCCATCCCAGCAACCTGTTGATGCACGCGACCTTCGGCATGCTGCAGAGCCTGTGCGAACTCAACGGTTCCGACGTGGCCGCCCATCTGCCCACCAGCCCAGGCGACTTCTTCAATCTGGTCGGGATGGCCGAGTGGCTGCAACTCGACGCCCGCTACGCCCGAAAGGACCCCTCATGGGCATGACCATCATCGAGAAGATCTTCGCCCGCAAAGCCGGTCTGGATTCGGTGTCGCCCGGGGACACCGTTGTGGTCGACGTTGACATGACCGTCCTGATCGACCTGCAGTTCGCCACGATGTGGATCGAGCCGAACCGCATTCACGACCCCGACAAGCTAGCCGTCGTCATGGACCACGCCGTGCCGGCGCCGACGATCAAGGACGCCGCCGGCGGCCCGCACGCCCGCAAGTTCGTCGCCGACTTCGGCGTTAGCCGCTTTTATGACGTGGGCCGCCACGGCATCTGCCACCAGGTCATCGCCGAGAACGGCCTGGCCAGACCGGGAGAAATACTGGCCTGCACCGACTCTCACACCTGCGCCGCCGGCGCCTACAACACCGCGGCCCGCGGCCTGGGACCCGCCGAGGTGTATTCGATCATGTGCACCGGCACCACCTGGTTTCAGGTCGCGCCGACCATCCGCTATGAACTCCTTGGCGCCAAACCGGACACGGTCAGCGGCAAGGACATCTTCCTGCACATCGCCAACGAATACGGCGATGCCACGAACATGAACCTGGAGTTCGGCGGCCCCGGCCTGGCCGGCATCGCCATGCACGATCGCCGGACCATCGCCACCCAGTGCGCCGAGGTCTCCGCGGACTTCGCCACGTTCGAGCCCGACGACGTGTTGACGTCGTTTCTCCACGAGCGCGGAGTCACCGGATACGACGCCGCCGCAGCGGATCCCGACGCCGCCTACCACGAGGTTCGGCGTATCGATGTGGCGACGCTGGAGCCGTATGTGGCGCTGCCGGGCAGCGTCAGCCGCAACGGGCTGCCCGTGTCACAGCTCGGCAGCCAGAAAGTGGACCAGGCGTTCATCGGGTCCTGCGCGAACGGCCAACTCGAGGATCTGCGGATCGCCGCGGAAGTGTTGCGCGGCAAGACCGTTGCCCCGGGCGTCCGGCTGCTGGTCACACCGGCCTCGCAGGCGGTGTACCGCGACGCCATGCGACTGGGCTATCTTCAGGACCTCGCGGACGCGGGTGCCGTCATCACCAACTCGACGTGCGGGGCGTGCTTCGGCTACCACATGGGCGTTCTCGGACCCGGGGAGGTGTGCATCACCTCGAGCACCCGCAACTTCACCGGACGCATGGGCAGCACCGACGCGCAGATTTTCATGGCCTCACCGGCGACCGTTGCCGCGTCCGCGATCACCGGATACATCACCGACCCGAGGAGCGTGACGGCATGACCATCGCCTCACTGACATTTCGAGGCAAGGTGTGGGTGTTCGGCGACGACCTCAACACCGACGCCATGTACCCGGCCTTCGCGATGAAGATGGATCCGCCCGAGGCGGCCAAGCACATCTTCTATGAGGTCCGTCCCGGCTGGACCGATCAGGTGTCACCGGGTGATATCGTGCTGGCCGGCAAGAACTTCGGACTCGGGTCGTCGCGGCCGGTCGCGGCTTTGTTCACCGAGCTCGGCGTCGCCGGGCTCGTCGCCGAGGAATTCAATTCGCTGTTCTTCCGCAATGCGGTCAACGCCGGACTACCGGCGATGACCATTCCCAACGCCACCAGCGTGTTTCACGAAGGCGACACCGGAACCTTCAATCTCACCGACGGCAGTTGGCGCAACGACACCACGGGAGCCGCCGGTAGCGTCCCTCGACTGCCCGATCTCATCCTCGACATCATCGAAAGCGGCGGCGTACTGCCACGGCTGGTGGAGCAGGGCTATCTGCCCGGCGAACTGGGTGAGGTGCTGCGGTCGCCCGCCGCGGTGATTCGCGGCGCCGGAAGCGGAGCATGATGGCGTTACTGGGCAAGCTTTTGCGCCGCGCTCGCGCCGGCGAGCATCGCGGCCCGTTGGCCGGCAGCGGTTTCGGCGCACCCGGATCGATTACTGTCACCAGCTCAGCGTTCGCCGACGGCGGTCCGATGCCACCATCGTGCGCGGGAAAGGGTGTCGGGGACAACACATCACCGCCGTTGCGGTGGGACGGATTGCCACCCGAGACCCGGCAGGTGGTTTTGATCATCGATGACGTCGACGTTCCGCTGCCCCGCCCGCTGCTGCACACCGTGGCGGTGATCGATCCTACGGTTGACAGCGTCGCCGCGGGCTCGTTGCAGCCGGAGGCCGCGGGAATGCGATTCATCCGAGCGGATTTGGGTCACCGCGGCTATGCCGGCCCACGCCCGATTCCCGGCCACGGGCCGCACCGATACCGATTTCACGTGTTCGCGATCGACGACCCCATCGACGACGACCATCACCTCGGCCAAGTCCTTGCTGGCCGCGATGAGCGGGCATGTGCTGGCCCGCGGCGTGCTGACCGGCACCTACGAGCGCTAGGGCCGCCTACTCCTCGGGCACCTCGCGTTCGATCTCGTCGAGCCAGATGCGTGCGGACATATCCGACGGGGCGCGCCAATCCCCGCGGGGTGACAACGCACCGCCGTGGGATACCTTGGGCCCGTTGGGCAATGCCGAGCGTTTGAACTGGCTGAACGAGTAGAACCGCTGCACGAAGATCTGCAGCCAGTGCCGAATCTCCTTGAGCGAGTAGGACGGCCGTTTGCCCTCGGGGAATCCCGGCGGCCAGTTACCGTGCTCGGGGTCACTCCACGCATGCCAGGCCAAAAACGCGATCTTCGACGGCCGAAACCCGTAGCGCAGCACGTGGAACAGCGAAAAATCCTGCAGGGCGAACGGCCCGATCTTCGCCTCGCTGCTCTGCAGCTCTTCTTCCTCACCGGTCGGAATGAGTTCCGGGGTGATCTCGGTATCCAGCACCGACTGCAGCACCTTGCCCACTTCCGATCCGAATTGGTGCGATGCGATGACCCAGCGGATCAGGTGCTGGATCAGCGTCTTGGGCACGCCGGCGTTGACGTTGTAGTGCGACATCTGGTCGCCGACACCGTATGTCGACCAGCCCAGCCCGAGCTCGGAGAGATCGCCGGTGCCCAAAACGATGCCACCGCGCTGATTGGCCAGCCGGAACAGGTAGTCGGTGCGCAGGCCGGCTTGGACGTTCTCGAAGGTGACGTCGTAGACCTTCTCGCCGCGGGCGAACGGATGATCCATCTCCTTGAGCATCAGCTGTGCGGTGTCGCGGATGTCGATTTCGGAGAAGGTCACACCGAGCGCGCGGCAGAGTTCGGCCGCATTGCTCTTGGTGCGATCTCCCGTCGCGAACCCGGGCAGCGTGAACGCGAGAATGTCACTGCGCGGCCGGTCTTCGCGGTCCATCGCGCGTGCGGCCACGATCAGCGCGTGTGTCGAGTCCAGCCCACCGGAAACCCCGATGACCACCTTTGGGTAATTCAGCGCACGCAGCCGCTGCTCGAGCCCGGACACCTGGATGTTGTAGGCCTCATAGCAATCCTGTTGCAGCCGAAGCGGGTCGGCGGGGACGAACGGAAAGCGCTCCACTTGCCGCCGCAGTCCGATGTCGCCGGGCGGCGGGTTCAGCCGAAACTCGATGCGCCGGAACGACTCCGTCAACTCCCGGTGGTGACGCCGGTTGTCGTCGAAGGTGCCCATCCGTAGCCGCTCGGAGCGAAGCAGCCCGGTATCAACGTCGGCCACCGAGCGTTGCTCGCCCTTGGGAAAACGCTCGGATTCGGCGAGCAGCACGCCGTTCTCCCAGATCATGGTTTGGCCGTCCCAAGCCAAGTCGGTGGTCGATTCGCCCACCCCCGCAGCCGCATAGACGTAGGCGGCCAGGCAGCGCGACGATGCCGAGCGGGCGAGCAGGCGACGGTCCTCGGCGCGGCCGATCGTGATCGGGCTACCCGACAGGTTCGCCAGCACCGTCGCACCCGCCAATGCCGCTTGGGCGCTGGGTGGGATCGGCACGAACATGTCCTCGCAGATTTCGGCGTGCAGCACGAAATCGGGTAGGTCGGATGCGGCGAACAGCAGATCGGGGCCGAATGGGGCCTGGATGTCGCGAATGCCGATGATGCCGCGCTCGTCGTCGCCGGGGGCGATTTGGCGGCGCTCGTAGAACTCGCGGTAGGTGGGCAGGTACGACTTGGGCGCCACACCGAGCACCGCGCCGCGGTGGATGACCACCGCGGTGTTGTAGATGCGCTGGCGGTAGCGCAGCGGGGCACCGACGACCAGGACCGGTAGCAGATCGGTCGAGGACGCGACGATCTCGAGAACGGCGTCTTCGACATCGTCGAGCAAGAGGTCTTGCAGCACGATGTCCTCGATGGAATACCCGGACAGCGTCAGCTCCGGGAAGACGGCCACCGCGACGCCGTCGTCGTGGCACTCGCGGGCCAGCCGCAGGACCGAGGCGGCATTGGCCGCGGGATCTCCGATCGTCGTGTGGTGCGTGCACGCCGCGACGCGGACAAAACCCTGGCCGTAGCTGTTGTAGAAGTCCATCGTCCTTCCATTGTCGCCCGACCAGTGTCAACAAGCATTCGCCGGGTGTCACCTCTGCCATGATCGAATGGCACGCGATCCTGCGATCCATGAGAAGTGTTGAAATGACCACGCCTCGGATACCTTCACGACGACACGTTCTGCGACTGGCGGGCGTCGCGGCGGCGGGAGCGGGTGTCGCGGCCTGCTCCGGTGGCAAGCACGGCGCGAACCCTTCTTGTCCAACGGGTTCGGACGACGCCGAATCGATCGAGCTGCCCTACCTGTTCGACGACGATCCCCGGGCCCAGGAGATCGCGCGCCGGTTGTCGGCTGCCGCCCCCAGCGTCGAGGATCTGCACAGACACGAGCAGTTCATGCGCCTGGCGATCGATGCGTCCACCGGCAATCCGTCTTACCCGTTCGGCGCGGTGATCGTGGACCATCAGACCGGTGAGGTGCTCGGCCGAGGAGTGAACCGAAGCACCGAAAACCCGACGTTCCACGGCGAGGTTGTGGCGATCAACGACTTCGTGGCCCGCCACGGGGACGTGGGGTGGGACCGCGTAACCCTCTATTCGACGGGCGAGCCCTGCGCGATGTGTTGTGGCGCGGTGGCTTGCGCCGGGATTCCGCGGGTGGTGTGGGCGAGTTCTATTGCGGCCATCCGCGGGTCGGGCATCCCACAGTTCGACATCTCCGCCGTCGAGGTCGCCGCGCGCACCTACGAGTTTTACCAACCCGAACTGTTTCTTGGCGGGGTGCTCGCGGCCGAGATGGACAAAAGGTTCGCCACCCGGGCGCGGTAAGGGCCACGTACCCTCGAAGGCGTGACCGCCCGCCGCCCAGAATCGCCGGAGCTGGTTGCCCTGCTCGCCGGTCGCCGGGTCGCCGTGCTGACGGGCGCCGGGATTTCCACCGACTCGGGCATTCCCGACTACCGTGGCCCCGATTCGCCGCCGAGCAATCCCATGACCATCCGCCAGTTCACGTCGGATCCGGTGCTCCGGCAACGGTACTGGGCGCGCAACCATGTCGGCTGGCGGCACATGGACGAGACCGCGCCCAACGCCGGGCACCGGGCGCTGGCCGCGCTCGAGCATGCCGGGGTCGTGGCCGGTGTCATCACCCAGAACGTCGACCTGCTGCACACCAAGGCCGGCAGCGCACACGTGGTCAATCTGCACGGCACCTACGCGCAGGTGATCTGCCTGGGCTGCGGCTACACCATGAGCCGCGTCGCGCTGGCCGAACGGCTCGAGGCACTCAACCCGGGATTCATCGAGCGCGCAGCGGCCGTGGGCGGGCTGGCCGTGGCTCCCGACGCCGACGCCGTCGTCGCCGACACCACGTCCTTTCGCTATCTCGACTGTCCGCGCTGCGCCGGAATGCTGAAGCCCGATATCGTCTACTTCGGCGAAAGTGTGCCCAAAGAGATTGTGAACCAAGCTTATTCACTGGTCGATCGAGCCGAGGCGCTGCTCGTCGCGGGCTCGTCGCTGACCGTTTTCTCCGGCTACCGGTTCGTCCGACATGCCGCCGCGCTTTCCATCCCGATCGCCATCGTCAACCGCGGCCGCACCCGCGGAGACGGCCTGGCCACCGTCAAGGTCGACGGCGGATGCTCCGAATTGCTGACGCTGCTGGCTTCCGAACTAGCGGGCGCACTACCGGTCCGTTAGAAGTAGCAGGGCATACTGCGGATCGCGTGAATGAAGTTGCCCGACAAGTAGGCCGGCTCGCCCGCCTGGATTTCCGGCAGCTGGCGCAGCAGCTCGCCGAAGATGGCACGCAGTTGCGCCCGTGCCACATGAGCCCCCAGGCAGAAGTGCAATCCGCCGCCACCGAAACCGACGTGGAGGTTGGGGGTCCGGCCGAGGTCTAAACGCTCGGGGTGGTCGAACACCTCGGTATCGAAGTTGGCCGACGGATAGAACATCACCACCTTCTCCCCCGCCAGGATCCTCTCACCGCCCAGCTCGACATCCCTTGTGGCCGTGCGACGGAAGGTCATGACCGGCGAGGCCCATCGGATGAACTCCTCGACTGCAGTGCCGATGCGGCTCTCGAAAGCCGCCAGCAGCCAAGCCCTCTCACCGGGAAAATCGGTGAGCGCCTTCAGCGCGTGGCTGGTGGTCTGACGGGTGGTGTCGTTGGCGGCCACGGTCAACAACACGAAGAACGCGGCCACGTCCGCGTCGGTGAGCCACTCGCCATCCACTTCGGCATTCACCAGGCTGCTGAACAGGTCGTCGCCGGGGTGTTCGCGGCGCTCCGCGGCCAGTGCACCGGCGACCTGGTGCAGGTACATCTGATTTTCGACCAAGACCTCCAGCGGGTTGCGCCCGTCGAGGTAAACGGGATCGGCCCACGACACCAACGCATCGGCGGCATGCGCCACCCGCTCACGCTCGGACGCGGGAATGCCCACCATGTCCGACAGCGTGCGGATGGGAAGTTGCTTGGCGCAGTAGTCGACGAAGTCGACACCGCTGCCGGCCATCCGGAGTTCGTGCACGATGGTCTTGGCGTTGGTGTGGATCGCGTCGTCGATGCGGCGGACCTGCCTGGGGGTGAACGCGGCGCTCACGAGCTTGCGGAGCTTGGTGTGCCGTGGCGGGTCCATCGCCAGAAAGGACTGCGACGCTTCGAGTAACTCCACAGGGACGTTCTCGAACATCACCCCCTGGCCGGACACGAACAGATCGTTGTTGCGGCTGACCGTGAGGACGTCCGAGCGCCGGGTGACCGCCCAGAATCCGGGGTCGTCGGGATCGTGCATCAGGGCGTCTTCGACCGGAGGATGCCAGCTCACCGGGCGTTCGGCACGCAGCACGGCAAACGAGCGTTCCCGTTCGGCGGCGGTCGTGGACCAGAACGCGCGCGAGGACAGATCGATCGTGTCGTAGGCGCGGGCACTGCTAGGCGTCCCTGTCGTCAACGTCATCGCGATCCTCCGTCTTGATCCTCGCCCGAATGAAACGACAATATGCCTAGACAGATTGTCTAGTCAATACGTTGTGCGGTGGGCTATGCTCGGCGAATGCCGTCGGTGACCAGGAAGCCGCAGGTGACGCGCCAGCAGCGGCGCGAGCAGATGGAACGGCGGCTGCTGGACGCCACCGAACGGCTGATGCGCGACGGCACCAGCTTCACCGAGCTCAGCGTCGATCGACTCTCGACCGAAGCCGGCATTTCCCGCGCGAGTTTCTACATCTACTTCGAGGACAAAGGCCAGCTACTTCGCCGCCTCGCCGGCGAAGTTTTCGCCGATCTCGCCGGCGGCGGCAACCGATGGTGGAGTGTGGCCTGGCGGCGTGATCAGGGTGACCTCCGCGCCGCGATGGGCGCCATCATCGAAACCTACCGACGTCATCAACCGGTGCTTGTCGCGCTCAGCGAGATGGCCGCCTATGACCCGTTGACCGCGCAGACCTACCGGGAGCTGCTCGACGCCATCTCAGCGCGATTGATCGCCATCATCGAGGACGGCCAGGCCGACGGCTCGATCCGTCCCATTCCCGCGGCCACCACCGCCAGCGCCCTGACATGGATGGTGGAACGGGCCTGCCAGCAGAACCTTCCGGCACGCTCACCCGACTACGATGCGGAGCTGGCCGTCACCCTGACCGAAATCATCTGGGGCGCACTGTATCTCAAAGCGGCGTCTACTCCTTAGCTGCCTTGACGTCGCCAACCGCGACCAGGTCGTCCGCGTGCACCGCGGGTCGGCGCAGCTCTCCGGGCAGCTTGGAGGTCGACCGGCCCATGATCGTGGTGAGCTCGGCCGCGTCGTAAGCAACCACACCACGGGCCACCACGGTGGCGTCCGGGCCGCGCAATTCGACGACGTCTCCGCCATAAAACCGGCCCGACACGGCGGTAATGCCCGCGGCCAGCAGCGAGCGCCGCTGGGTGACCACCGCGCGCACCGCGCCCTCGTCGAGGGTGAGCGAGCCGGCGGCCTCGGCGGCATAGCGCACCCAGAACCGCCGGGACGACATCCGATGCGACCGCGCGCCAAACACCGTGCCCGTTGAGGCGTCGGTGAGCGCCGTCGCGGCGTCGGCCGCCGCGGCCAGCAGCACCGGGACCCCGGCGTCGGCGGCCAGCAGCGCCGACGACATCTTCGACACCATTCCGCCGGTGCCCAAGTTGCTGCCCGGGCCGGCGACCACACCGTCGAGGTCCGCCGCGCCGGACACCTCTGGAATAAACCTCGCCCCCTTGGTCTTTCGCGGATCGGAGTCGTAGAGGCCGTCGATGTCGGAGAGCAGCACGAGAGCCTCGGCGCCGACCAAGTAGGCCACCAGCGCCGACAGGCGATCGTTATCGCCGAACCGGATCTCGTTGGTGGCCACCGTGTCGTTCTCGTTGACGATCGCCACCGCATGCAACGCCCGCAGCCGGTCCAGGGTGCGCTGGGCGTTGGTGTGCTGGGCGCGCAGGGAGATATCGTGCGCGGTCAGCAACACCTGCCCCACCGTGCGGTCGTACCTGGCGAACGCCGCACTCCATGAGCTCACCAGCGCGACCTGCCCGACGCTGGCCGCGGCCTGTTTGGTCGCCAGATCCTTTGGGCGACGCGATAATCCGAGCGGATCGATGCCGGCGGCGATGGCGCCCGAAGACACGATGACGACGTCGGTGCCCGCCTTCATTCGCGCCTCGATGGCATCGGCCAATCCGGCCAGCCGCCCGGCGTCGAACACGCCCTTTCGCGTGGTCAGCGCGCTGGTCCCGACCTTGACCACGACACTGCGCGCCGTGCGGATGGCTTCGCGCTGCTCGCTCACGAGCCTTCCCCTTGTTCGCGGCGCCGGCGCCGGGCCGCCTTGCGCTCGGCGGCACCGACGCGCTCGCTGCGCTCGAGACGCGCGTCGGTGCCCCGGCCCGACAGCGTGACCTGATTTCCCGTGGGCGTTTGCGGCTCCCAGTCGAATGTCATGTCGCCGATGGTCACTGCGCACCCTGGTTGCGCGCCCAGCCGCAGTAGTTCGTCTTCGACTCCGAGACGCGCCAGGCGGTCGGCGAGATAGCCCACGGCTTCGTCGTTGTCGAAGTTGGTTTGCCCGATCCATCGCTGCGGGCGAGCGCCGCGGACGACGAAGCCGCCCTGTTCGTCGGGCTCGACGGTGAAGCCGCTGTCGTCCACGGGCACCGGACGAATCACCGGTCGCCGCGGCGCGGTTTTCGGCCGTGTCGAATTGTAATGCGAAATCATCTGCCACAGCCCGAAGACCAACGGCTGCAGTCCTTCTCGGGTGACCGTTGACACGCAGAACACCGGCCAGCCGCGTTCGGCTATCTCGTCGCGGACGAATTCGGCCAGCTCGCGAGCCTCCGGTACGTCGATCTTGTTGAGCACCACCGCTCTGGGCCGTTCGGCGAGGTCGACCAAAGCCGCATCCCCTTGCAGCGTCGGTGTATACGCGGCGAGTTCTGCTTCCAGCGCGTCGATATCGGAGATCGGGTCGCGGCCGGGTTCCGCGGTGGCGCAGTCGACGACATGCACCAGCACGGCGCACCGCTCGATGTGCCGCAGGAAATCCAGGCCCAGGCCGCGGCCCGCCGACGCGCCCGGGATAAGACCGGGAACGTCGGCGACGGTAAATGACTGCTCGCCGGCCGAGACCACACCCAGATTGGGGGCCAGTGTGGTGAACGGGTAGTCGGCGATCTTCGGTTTGGCCGCCGAAATCACCGAAACCAGCGAGGACTTTCCGGCGGACGGGAACCCGACCAGGCCGGCGTCGGCGACGGTCTTGAGCTCAAGGGTCAGATCGCGGGACTGGCCAGGCTCGCCGAGCAACGCGAAGCCGGGGGCCTTGCGGGCGCGCGAGGCGAGTGCGGCGTTGCCCAGGCCACCGCGGCCGCCGGCGGCGGCTTCAAAGCGGGTGCCCACCCCCACCAGGTCGGCCAGCAGCCGGCCGTTTTCGTCCAGCACGACGGTGCCGTCGGGGACCTTGATTTCCAGGTCCTCGCCAGCGGCGCCGTCGCGGTTGTTGCCCATCCCCTGCTTGCCCGACGGTGCGGTGACGTGCGGACGGAAATGGAAGTCCAACAAGGTGTGGACCTGCGGGTCGACGACGAAGATGATGCTGCCGCCGTGGCCGCCGTTTCCCCCATCGGGGCCGCCCAGCGGCTTGAACTTCTCGCGATGGACCGACGCGCAGCCGTTACCGCCGGAACCCGCCCGCGCGTGGATGACGACGCGATCGACAAACCGAGGCATCGGGGGTCCTCTCACCCGTCCAGTGCGAACCGACAGTCACGGCCGGCCCACTGGCGACGCTTAGTCGGAGGTTTGCCCGGCCGCGACGATGCTGATGGTCTTGCGTCCGCGCTTGACCCCGAATTCAACGGCTCCGGTTTCCTTGGCGAACAATGTGTCGTCGCCGCCGCGCCCAACGTTCGTGCCGGGGTGGAATTTGGTGCCGCGCTGCCGGACCAGGATCTCGCCGGCCTTGACCAGCTGGCCGCCGAACCGCTTGACGCCCAACCGCTGCGCATTCGAATCGCGCCCGTTGCGCGAGCTGGAAGCGCCCTTCTTGTGTGCCATGTCTGTCGCCTCCGCTACTTGATTCCGGTGACCTTGAGGACCGTCAGGCGCTGACGGTGCCCCTGACGCTTGTGGTAGCCGGTCTTGTTCTTGAACTTGTGGATACGGATCTTGGGTCCCTTGGTGTGCTCGAGGACCTCGCCGGTCACCGCGACCTTTGCCAGGGCCTGGGCGTCGGTGGTCACGGTGGCGCCGTCGACGACCAGCGCGACCGGCAGCGACACCGTGGCTCCGGGCTCGGACTCGAGCTTCTCGACCTTGACCACGTCCCCGACGGCGACCTTGTACTGCTTGCCGCCGGTCTTGACGATTGCGTAGGTCGCCATCGTTGCTCCTGTTTCTGTCTCTTCAGCCGCTCGGTGCTCGCGCGCGTGCTACCAGCGGTGTGCGTCGTGGGTCTGGGGTGCGGGTCCGCGCCGATCGCCCGGCGGTCCCGCTGTCGTCGGGCTCTCATCGTCTGAGCTGGCCTGGCGACAACTGTCCAAGGGTACTTGACCAGGGGCTACAGGGTCAAACCGGAGGTCATACAGTTTCTTGGCACCCCAAAAAGGTCATCGAAGAGCAGCAAGTCCTGGGTCTGCATCCAGCACCCGAGAGCGCGCTCGCTCGCGAGCGGCCGGGCCACGCACCAGACGGCTTTTGCCGATGTCGGGTGGCGGCGGCTTCAATCTCAGCTGCCGGCGCTCCGGCATCGATCACGCTTTGTCACGCGGGCGGCCAGAGGATCGAGCACGGCAGCCACTAGCTGCTTTTTGGCGCCGAAATGCCTAAAGACGAGGCCGTGATTCACGCGCGCCTGCGCCGTGATATTTCGAATCGACGCGGCCGCCGGTCCGCGTTCGGCGAACATCTGCCCCGCGCTGTCGAGGATCGCGGCGATCACCTCGTCGCGATCCGTCGGACGAGTTCTTGAGCCCGCCCAGGGCTTGCACTACGTGTAGTCATCCGTCTACACTACCCACGCCGCGGTAGTCGCCTGACTACGCTTCGACATAATCCCGAGGAGACCAGCCGCCATGACACAACCAACGTCGACGATGAATGTGGAATATGACGAGCTGATGGCCCGAGCCGACGAGTTGGAAGCCGCGATCCCAGCCCAAATATCCCTGGACCCCCGCGCACCGAGCGAGCTACCCATGATCACCAGAGCGACCACACAGCTTGCGTTGTCCGCTGCCAACATGCAGAACTACCTGACCGTGGGCATCGATCGGGAGTGGCGAGATCTAGCACAATCGCTGCGCAACGCGGCCAAAGCCTACGAGGAGACGGACGAGGGCGCCGCGGAGGCTATCGACAACGAGACACCCGTGTCGGGGGTGACCGTCGATTCCTGGGTTGAGGACGAGCAAGCGCTCACCGAGACCGAGACGTTGCCGCCGCTGACGGGCGAAGTCCCTTACTACCCGGTGGAAGACGCAGCGCATGACATCTGCCAACCTGATCAGGGCGTCGCGTTCGACCACTTCGCCGATATGTGGATTGCATACCAGGACGCCTTACTTCAGGCCACCATGCGGTTTCGGCCCTTTACATACTGGGAAGGTGCTTCGGCTACTGCCGTCGAAGCAAACTTCGATGAACAAAGGTCGTGGCTATACCAAATGGCGGACAACTGCGCCACGATGGCTACCCAGGCCCAAGATGTCGCTTCGGCGCAACGCTGGGCTCTCCCAGAACATCCCACAGAACTGCAGATATGGGATCTCAACGATTTGTGGATTACTTATTCGCAGGATCCGGATCTCTGGCGACGGATGGAACCCCAACTTACGGCCGAGTACGCGTATTTCCAGCAAAAGTCGGAGGAGGTTCTGGCCGAATACGAGCAGAGGGCGGCTTTGCCTTTGCCGGCGATCACTCCGCCGAAGCCCCCCACCGCGTACAGCATCGACGCGCCCAACGCGTCTAACGCTGGCATCGACGCCGAAACGATAGCCGACTTGTATGCCGATGCGGCCGCCGCCAATTCGGCCGCCGACCAGGGTCTTTCCGACTCGACCGGCATGCCCGACGCACTGGGCATGCCGGGGAAGCCTTCCGCCGACACGTCGGATACGTCGTCCGCCGACACATCGGAGATGCCGTCCACGCCGACCGGCGCCTTGACAACAGCGCCGGGCCTGTCGACAGGGTCTGGGGTCAAACCGGCGTCGTTGGGGGGCGGCGGATTTGGTGGCGGCATACCGTCGATCCCGTTGCAGCCTCCGGTGGATTCCGGATCGGCGTCGCGGCCCGGCGGCATGGCGCCCGCGGGCGCGGGCCGCGGGATCCCGGCCGGGTACGCCGCGCTAGGCGGCGGTGGCGCGGGCATGGGGCCGATGGGCGGCGCCCCCGGCGCTCAAGGCCAAGGTGCCGGCAAGGGCAAACGAGTGCAGTCCGACGAGGAGTCGCTCTACATCGAGGATCGGCCGTGGACGTCGTCCGTGATCGGTAATCGCCGCCGCAGCGACGCCCCCGACGGCGAGGCCTCCAAGCCCGTCCACATCGTATCCAGGTGATTGGGCTGGCTGAACTTGCCCATCGACGCTCATCGAAATCCCCCGCGTGGGCGCGACAAAGGCGGGCCTTCTTCGATTGCAGGCTGTAGACGTGCCAGCAACTCGAAGAAGGCCCGCTTTCTCATGCTCAGTTGGCCGGCGCGAGCTCGCCGTCGAGTACCGCAACCTGCGCGGCAAGGAGATTTGCCGTCACGCAACCGCACGCGCTGCAAGTAGAAAAAGACGAGCTTTTGGCACCGCAAACCCGTCGAGCAGTGCCCGCGCGATCACCCGCAACTGGAGGGCGCTGGCCTCGATCTCGGCCTCCGTCGCTTTGTCGTCGATCAGCTTGGTCAGGTGGTCGGCCAGATGATCGAGCACGGCAGGCACGAGTTGCTCTTTGGTGCCGAAGTGCCGAAAGGCGATACCGTGGTTGACCCAGGCCGAGTCTCGATATCGCGAATCGAGGCGGCCGCCAGTCCGCGCCCGGCGAACATCTGCCGCGCGCTGTCGAGGATCGCCGCGATCACCTCGTCGCGCCCCGTGGGAATGGCATTTTCTACCCGATTAAGGCTTGCACTATCCGTAGTCATATGGCTACACTACTTGAGTACGCGCTGTAGTCGATCGACTGCAGATCGACACGTGCACCGAGGGAGGTGATCCGCCATGCCGCATCCGCAGACACTGAGCGTGGAGTACGGGGAGCCGATGGCCCGAGCCGACGAGCTGCGGGCCCCGCTACCAAACGGGGACACTCAGCCAGACCCAAGCGGTGTCCGCGAGCGCCGACAGGGATTTTACGGAAGTCACACTGGCGAGTCCCGAGCAACCCAACCACGGCGAAAAACGAACACGAACAAAAGGCGATCGTGCCGCACTGGCACAGTGGCGTGCAGGTGTCGAGCAGTTAAACCCAGTGGCGTACAAGAAGATTGGGCGCGCGACCAAGCCGGCGGTGTTAGGCTCGACCCAAATTACCAGTTAAGAATATCAGCGGCGTAGGAGTGAATAGCCATGCCTCAGACAACAGATTACTCTAAAGGGCCCTTCGATTTTGTTAGCGCTGTCGAGAGTGGGATCCAGGGCGAATGGGAAAAAATGGGGCAGCAGTCATTAAGTGGCCTCACTTTCGCCATGTATGCTGCGGGCAGATATCATACCCGCGGGCAGGTCAAAGAGGCCTGGGGTCACGAACTGAAAATTCTTTGGTGGGCCTTTGTTTACATCGAAAGCCTGCAGTTGTTATTCATCGGAGCTTCTAGTTGCGGTTCGCAATACGGCACAGCGGCGGAGCGATTTGATGATGCCGATTATGCACTATCGAATGCAAGCGTGACCTCGAGCTGGACGGGAAACGCTGCCGACGCCTATAACGACCAAAATGACCAGCAACGGGCTCGGGTGCAGCAGATGTCTTCTCTTGATACAGAGATTGCGGCGATCTTGGCGACGGAGTCCGACCAGGTCGATAGGCACTATCAGAGTCTCGCCGAGATAAGGACGATTGTTCAATCCTTCATCGTAATATGCATGACTCTTAACGCGAGCGGTCATCCGGTCGCTTCACTCAATATTCAGAAATCCGTTGCGACGCTTGCCTATGCATCAGGTACCGCCATCGCCCTGTGGATGATCAATGACTCGGCGAAAAATTCAACGGAGATAAAAACGCGGATTGCTGATTACCAAGCCTTGGCCGACGGTGCGGCAGCATCGCTGGCGCAGCTTACCGGCGCCACCGGTGAGGTTAACGTGGCCACTGGGCGGAAGTCCTTCGTGGGCGAGTTCGACAAACTCACCAACGTTGCGGGGTTAGACGCTGCGACCACCATGGCGCCTGACATGCCCACCCCAGCGAGGGTGTCCGGCAGTGCGGACAAACGATTTGCTCCCTCGTTCCCAGGCACCGGTGACGGTGGAAGTCTCGGGGAGGATTTAGCAGCGGCGCGTTCGGAACACAAAGGCAAGGCGCCGAAGTCCGAGTTCACACCGGCCTACACGACCCCCACGATGGGTCAGGAGATGGGTCGGGCGCAAGCGTCCACCCAAGCCGCAAAGGGCTCAATGGCCCGGTCGGGATCAGCCGGGCCCGCGGAGGTTGTTTCCGATCAAGCCCGCGCCGAGTCGGCGGCATTCGTGGAAGGCCTCCACGCAGAGGACGTCGAAGGGGCGGCCGCGGGCCCCGAGGATGCAAAGCGTGCGCCTATCGATGTCGGAGCGGGCGGCGCCGAGCAGGTGCAGCGTCCAACGGGGCGCACTGTGTGATGCGGCCCGCGCATCAAAGTTGAGTGCTGAGGAAAGGAAATCCATGACAGAGTTGAGTGTAGATCCCTCATACCTGGAAGGTAAGGCGCAGGATCAAGACGACGCCGCAGCGAAGATCGAATCCGCGAAAGATGCGACCCAAGGCATCGTCATGGACCTGTGGTTTGCCCATGGCCCAATCTGTGGACAAACCGTAACGGCCGTAGGAGATCTCGAGAGAGTACGCAGGCAAGCCGCCGGGACAATGAAACTGGTCTCCGACGCCCTCGCCGAAAATTTGCTCGCGGCAAGTCAGGTTTATGGCGCCGCCGACGCACAGAATGCTGAGGTCCTCGACCAGCAGATGCTTCCCGAGTGATTCCAGTCGACGGGTGGTTCGATCACGTCGAAGCCGCCGATCCTGAGGCCGACGTCTAACCGTTAGAAGATCAGAAAGAGAAGGAATGCCATCGTGGACACCACACGGTACCCAGGCAACAACGACTTCGCCGCCTTTGATTTCGGCGAGGAGTCCGTCCCGCATTTCGGCGACGAATCCGTCCCGAATTTCGGCGAGGAATCCATTCCGAATTTCGGCGAGGAATCCGTCCCGAATTTCGACGAGGAATCCAGCTACGACAGCGGCGAGCGGTCGTTCGTTGACGTGTTGGACATCGACGAACCGGCCGAGCCCGCGGAGACCGGAACCGAGCTGAGCGCCATCGACGCGCTGCCCGAAGACAGCGGTGATAGCGCGGACATCGCTGCCGCGGCCGACGAGCCCTCCCCGGGGATGGCCACGGTGACCAACCCTCCCGAGACCGTGACGGTGACCGCACTCATGGGCGGCGGCGTCCATCGCGTCGAGCTGTCAGCAGATGCGGGGAGGATGACAGAGCCGGAGCTCGCAGACGAGATACTCGTCATCGCGGACCTGGCCAGCCAGAAGGCCGCATCCGTTTTGCATACCATGCTGACCGAAAACGTCAAAGCGGCAGGAGTAGACGACCGTGGGATCCTTCCTGATCTTCTGGCACCTCGCATGATGAACTTGCCGTCGCCGAAACAGGCCGCCGAGGCAGAGGCAGAAGTGTTCGCCACCCGATACGCCAACGATGAGGGCTGAGCGGCTGGCCCGTGAGTTCGCATGCGCGGTGGAACGAGGCCGTCATCGGTCAACGGCGCAAGAACACCCCCGACAGTAAGGACGCCACATGAGCCCCGAGATGATATACCCGCAGCTGGCTGAGGCGCTGCAACAAGCGCAGCAGCGGGCGCAGTCGCTCCTGGACGAGCACATGCACCAGTTGAACACAGAATCATTTCAGGGCACTGACGAAGCCAAGACCGTCAGCGTGACCCTGGATGCACGACAGCGGCTCACCCGCCTGTATATCGAATATGGCCTGCTGCGGCTGGGCACCGAAACGGTGGCCCAACGCATCAACGAGGCGATACAGAATGCGCACGCCGCCGTGACCGCAGCCAACGAAGCCGAGCAGCAGCTCCTCGAGTCGGTCCCCGACATCCCAGATTCCTTCAAAGAAATGTTGGGCTTGATCGAGACGAAACCGGTGTAGCGGCAACGATTTCAGTGGCGCGGGCCTGACGCCCACAGGTGTAGGTCGCGGCCGTGTCGGGTTGGCAGGTCTCGGTCATTCCAGGGCATGCACGGCGATCGTCCACCACCTGGGTATCTGCTTAGCCGGTGCTCCACAGGGCAGCGGGTCAGTCCAGGTGGACGGGCGGGCCGGCCGGCCTGCCCGCGGCGCGGCGCCGGCGCTGACGACCGGCAAGCAACGACGTGTCGCCGCCGCCAGCCGAGCCGTCCAGACCCCCTGCGTCGTCGCTGTCGTCGGCGTCTTCGTCGGAGTCAGAATCATCGTCGTCGATGTCCTCCTCATCGTCGTCGTCGATGTCCTCGTCATCGTCGAGGTCCTCGTCATCGTCATCGAGATCCTCGTCGTCGAGCTCGTCGTCATCGTCGTCTTCGTCATCGTCGGTGTCGTCGTCGGCGTCGTCGTCGGTCTCTTCGGGTGCATCCCGGTCGACCTCTTCCAGGTCGGCGGGTCCGCGCTCATCGGTTTGTTCTTCGATCTCGCCGTTGAGCTCCTCACCGGGCTCGCCGGATTCCCCGTCATCGTGGGCGGCCGGCGAGGACGACCCCGCCGCCATCGCCTTGAACATGGGATGCTCACCGGGAGCGTGAGCGGGAACCTTGGCCAGGGCGGGCTGGTCGGAGGACTCCTCGGATCGGTTCTTCTTCGATCGCCTGCCTCGCCGACCGCCGGTTTCGGACTTGCGCCCGTTCGTGGGCGCCGAGTCGACCGGGTCGGCGTGCAGCAGGATCCCGCGACCGCCGCAGTTGGGGCACGATGTCGAGAACGCCTCGATCAGTCCGGTCCCCAGCCGTTTGCGGGTCAGTTGCACCAGCCCCAGCGAGGTCACCTCGGACACCTGGTGGCGGGTGCGGTCGCGAGCCAGCGCCTCGGTCAGCCGGCGCATCACCAGATCGCGGTTGGACTCCAGCACCATGTCGATGAAGTCGATGACGACGATGCCGCCGATGTCGCGCAGCCGCAGCTGACGGACGATCTCTTCGGCCGCCTCCAGGTTGTTCTTGGTGACCGTCTGCTCGAGGTTGCCTCCGGACCCGGTGAACTTGCCGGTGTTGACGTCGACCACCGTCATCGCCTCGGTCCGGTCGATCACCAGCGTGCCGCCCGACGGCAGCCACACCTTGCGATCCAACGCCTTGGCAAGTTGTTCCTCGATGCGGTGCACCGCGAACACGTCCGGCCCACCCTCGGTCGCGGGTTCGTACTTCGTCAACTTCGAAACCAGTTCAGGAGCAACCGAATTGACGTATTCGTTGATGGTGTTCCACGCCTCGTCGCCGGAGACGATGAGTCCCGCGAAGTCCTCGTTGAACAGGTCGCGGATGACCTTGACCAACACGTCGGGCTCTTCGTAGAGGGCTACCGCGGCGCCGGCAGCCTTCTCCTTGACCTCGGTCGCCTTGGCCGCGATCTGTTCCCAGCGACCCTGCAGGCGCGTGACGTCCTTGCGGATGTCGTCCTCTTTGACGCCCTCGGAGGCGGTGCGGATGATCACCCCGGCGTCCGACGGCACCACCTCGCGCAGGATCTCCTTGAGCCGCTGGCGTTCGGTGTCGGGCAGCTTGCGGCTGATCCCGGTCGACGACGCGCCGGGCACATAAACCAGGTAGCGACCCGCCAAGGACACCTGCGTGGTGAGCCGCGCACCCTTGTGCCCAACCGGATCCTTGCTGACCTGGACCACCACATAATCGCCGGGTTTGAGGGCCTGTTCGATCTTGCGGTCCGACCCGCCGAGCCCCGCGGCTTCCCAGTTGACTTCCCCGGCGTACAGCACACCGTTGCGTCCGCGACCGATGTCGACGAAGGCCGCCTCCATCGACGGCAGCACGTTCTGCACGATCCCGAGATAGATGTTGCCCACCAGCGACGCGGAGGCCGCGGAGGTCACGAAATGCTCGACGACGATGCCGTCTTCGAGCACCGCGATCTGGGTGTATCGCGCGCCCGGGTGCGGTGGCTCGGTGCGGACCCTGTCGCGCACCACCATCATCCGGTCGACGGCCTCGCGACGCGCCAGGAACTCGGCCTCGGTCAGGACCGGGGGGCGGCGCCGTCCGGCGTCGCGTCCGTCCCGGCGGCGCTGCCGCTTGGCTTCCAGTCGAGTCGAACCGTCGATGCCCTTGATCTCGGTGTTGGCCGACCCGCTGCCGGCATCGTCGGACGCGCCGTTTTTGCCGGAGCGAGGCGCGCGCTCGTGCACCACCGTGTTCGGGGGATCGTCGGGCGACGGACTCTCGTCGTTGTCGTCGCCCGATCCCGACTTACGGCGCCGGCGCCGACGGCGGCGACGATTGCCGCCCTCCGACGACCCGTTCTCGTCGTCACCGGCCTCAGCGTCGTCGGAGTCGTCCGAATCGTCGACGTCCTCCGATTCAGACGAGTCGGCGGCGTTTCGGGTCCGCTGATCGTCATCGTCGTCGTCACCCTGGCCGTCGGATCCGGCCTGGTCACCGCGCCCCCGGCCACGCCCCCGACGGCCCCGGCGCCGCCGCCGGTTGGCCGGCCGATCCCCCTGCTCCTCGTCGCCGTCGCCGTCGGCGTCGGCGTCGGAGTCGGAATCGGAGTCGTCAGCGCTGTCGTCCTCGGTTTCTAGCAGCTGTGGCGCGACAAACAGCGGCATGTAGTGCGGCCGCTCGATCGTGGTCTCCAGCATCAGCCGGGACTCGGGTTCGTCGGCCGCGACGGCCCCGATCGGCGCGATGGGGTCATCCGATCCGGCGGGAGCGTCGAGCGCACCGGCTGGCACGGCCGTCTCCGGCACGGTGGCCAGCAGCTCACGCACCCGGACGGCGTCATCGCGGTCGACGCTGGAATGCGCGCTGCGGATTCGTCCATCGAGTGCGCTGAGTGCGTCCAGCACCCGCTTGCTGGTGGTTCCCAGCGCTCGCGCCAGCGAATGGACCCTCAGGCGGTCCGGGAGTTCCTCGCGCTGGCTCGGCTCTTGTGATGTGTCTGAAGTTGGGGCACCGTCTACCACGTATTCTCCTCAAGCCCCCGGGCGCGTCGTATCGACGCGGCCACGCGAGGGCTTCACTATGTGCCCGGGTTACTTCTGCCGGGCTTGTAAGGGTCTCGCCCCGAGCGGCCCATCACGAACCCACTCGGCGCCGTGCTGAATGACGGCCTGACATGCCGCGCCACACCGCCCGATGGCGATTGTCGCGCTCGTCTAAGTCTTCATTCGGGTGTCCGAAGCCGGTCCGGCGACGTTCACCCGTTGTCAGTATCCCACATCGCGGGGCCCACCCAACCTCCTCCGATGTTTCCCGCTTCTTTCTCCAACCCCGCTAGGCCCGCTCAAAACGAGGGAAACCAGAGCGCGACCTCGCGCTTCGCCGAATCCGTCGAATCCGACCCGTGCACCAAGTTGAACTGCGTTTCCAGGCCGAAATCACCCCGGATTGTGCCGGGCACGGCTTTCTCCACCGGGTCGGTGCCCCCGGCGAGCTGCCGAAATGCCGCCACCGCCCGCGGCCCCTCCACGATCGCGACCACCACCGGTCCCGAGGTGATGAATTCCAGCAACGACGCAAAGAAAGGCTTGCCGTCGTGTTCGGCGTAATGCTGGCGGGCCAGCTCCTGGCTGACGCCTCTGAGCTCGAGCGCGGCGATGGTGAGCCCTTTGCGCTCGATGCGGTTGATGATCTCGCCGATCAACTGCCGCTCGACGGCGTCGGGCTTGATCAGTACCAGCGTCCGTTCAGTCACTTCGCAGAGCGTACCGAACCGATCGACGATCAGCCCGGCGGCCGCTGGGGCGGCGGCACACCCTGCTCCTGCCGCTTGCGGACCTCGGCGCGGAAGTAGGCGATCAGGGCCCACACCCCGGTGAACATCACCCCGATGAATCCCACACCCGGGTAGACGAAGAAGCCGGCCAGCAGGACCGCCTGTACGCCCAAGTTCGCCCAGATCGCCCAGGGCCGGCGCTGCACCCCGGCAAGCAGGACCAATAGCGTCGCCAGCCCAATCAGGTAGCCCAGCGACACCGCGGTCAGCCCGCCGCCAACCGCGCCCACGACCGGTATCGCCAGCAGCACCACGATCGCCTCCAGCAGCAGCGTCGCGGCCATCACGGCGCTCAAACCCTTCCACGGGTCGGCCGGTGGCGCGGGCGGCTCGTCTGCAGGGCCGTCGGGGATCTCGGGTTGCTCGGTCATTCCGGATCACGACCGAACAAGGTCCGCGCGGCCCCGGCGGTGACGACCGAGCCGGTGATGACGATCCCGGTGCCGGCGAACGCTTCGGCCTTATCGGCCGCGGCGGCGTCGTCGACCAGCGCGGTCGCGACGTCGATGGCGTCGCGCAGGTTCTCGGCGGTCGTCACCCGGTCGGGTCCGAACCGCTCACTCGCCGCCAGCGCCAGCGACTCGACATCCAGCGCCCGCGGCGACCCGTTGTGGGTCACGACGACGAGATCGAACACCGGCTCGAGCGCGGCGAGGATGCCGCCGACGTCCTTGTCGGCCAGCACGCTGAGGACGCCGACCAGGAATCGGAAGTCGAATTCGCCCGCCAGCGTCGCTGCCAGCGCGGCCGCACCGGCCGGGTTGTGCGCGGCGTCGATGAACACCGTGGGTGCGGTGCGCATGCGCTCTAGCCGGCCGGGGCTGGTGGTGGCGGCGAAACCGGCCCGGACTGCATCGATGTCGAGCTGACGCTGGGCACCGGCGCCGAAAAACGCTTCGACGGCCGCAAGCGCCACCACCGCGTTGTGCGCCTGGTGTTCGCCATGAAGCGGCAGAAAGACGTCCGGATACACCCCGCCCAGACCCTGCAGCGCCACGACCTGCCCACCGATCGCGACCCGGCGTCCCAAGACCGCGAACTCCGAACCCTCCCTGGCGACTTGGGCGTCGGCGCGCACGGTTTGGGCCACCAGCACTTCCATCGCCTCGGGCACCTGACGGGCGATGACCGCGACGGTATCCGGCGCATCTGAAGGAGCTCGAGTGATGATGCCCGCCTTCTCCCCGGCGATCCCGGCGATGTCGTCACCGAGATACTCGATGTGATCGATGCCGATCGGGGTGACGACGGCCACCGGCGCATTGATCACGTTGGTGGCATCCCAACGACCGCCCAGGCCCACCTCGACCACCGCGACCTCGACCGGGGCATCCGCGAACGCGGCGAACGCCATCGCGGTGAGGACCTCGAACTTGCTCATCGCCGGGCCGCCCCCGGACTGCGACTGCGCGTCGATCATCTGCACGAACGGCTCGATCTCCCGGTAGGTCGCCACGTACTGCGCCGGGCTGATCGGCCGTCCGTCGATCGCGATGCGCTCCACCGCCGACTGCAGGTGCGGGCTGGTGGTCCGGCCGGTGCGCCGCTGCAGCGCGCCCAGCAGGGCGTCGACCATCCGCGCCACCGAGGTCTTGCCGTTGGTGCCCGCGATGTGGATCGACGGGTAGCTGAGCTGCGGTGAGCCGAGCAGGTCCAGCAGCGCGCTGATCCGGGTCAGGCTCGGCTCAATTTTGGTCTCCGGCCAGCGCTGATCCAGCAGATGCTCGACCTGCCAGAGCGACGCGATCTCGTCCGGGGTGGGAACCGAGCTAGTGACCCCCTCACGCTCGAGCTGCTCGCTCCACTCGGGCGGCTCGGTCATGAGACGCTCATTGCAACCCGGCCAGCCTCGCGGTGATCCGCCCGGTTTCCTCCTGCGCCACGCGCTGACGGTCGCGGATCTTGCCGACGACGTTTTCGGGAGCCTTGGCCAGAAAGTCCCCGTTTGCCAATTTCGCGACGGTCGATGCGAGCTCCTTTTGCGCTGCGGCCAGGTCCTTTTCGAGGCGGCGGCGCTCGGCGGCGACATCGATTGTCCCCGAGGTGTCCAGTTCGACGACGTCGGTGTCAGCACCGAGCCGGACTTCCAGTGACGCCGAGGGACTGAACTCGGGACCCGGTGTGGTCAGCGAGGTCAGGGCCATCACCTGTGCACTCAGCTGCCCAGCACCGGCCAAACGGGCCGGCACCTTCTGCCGATCGGCCAGCCCCTGATCGCTGCGGAACCGGCGAACCTCGGTTACCAGCTTCTGCATCTCGCTGACCCGTTGTAAGGCAACCGGATCCAACGCGATGCCCGACGGCTTGGGCCAGTCGGCGATTGCCAGCGACTCTCCGCCGGTCAGTGCTTGCCACAGCGCCTCGGTGACAAATGGGATCACGGGGTGCAGCAACCGCAGCAGCGTATCGAGTACCGCGGCCAGCACGGCGGTGGTATGCGCGATCCCCTCGGTCAGCTGGGTCTTGGCCAATTCGACGTACCAGTCGCAAAATTCATCCCACGTGAAGTGATAGAGCGCCTCGCAGGCCCGGCCGAACTCGTAACCGTCGAGTGCCGAATCGACCTCGGCGCGAACCTCCTCCAGCCGCCCCAGGATCCAGCGGTCCTCGTCGGTCAGGTCGGCAAGATCGGGAAGCGGCGCCGGGCTCGCACCGTTGAGTAACGCGAACCGGGTGGCATTGAACAACTTGGTAACGAAACTGCGCGACGCCCGGACGTGATCCTCCCCGACGGAAAGGTCGCTACCCGGACTGGCGCCGCGGGCCAGCGTAAACCGCAGCGCGTCCGCCCCGAACACCTCCACCCACTCCAGCGGGTCGATGACGTTGCCCTTGGACTTACTCATCTTGCGGCCGGATTCGTCACGGATCAGACCGTGCAGAAACACATCGGTGAACGGCACCTGCGGCCCACGTCGGCCGCCGAGCGTGATGACGTCGTCGTCGCCGACGAAGGTGCCGAACATCATCATCCGGGCCACCCAGAAGAACAAGATGTCGTAGCCGGTCACCAGAACGCTTGTCGGATAAAACTTTTCCAGTTCCGGAGTTAGCGATGGCCAGCCCAACGTGGAGAACGGCCACAGCGCAGACGAGAACCAGGTATCGAGCACGTCGGGATCTTGCTCCCAGCCCTCCGGGGGCGTTTCGTCCGGACCGGCGCACACCTGTTCGCCGCCCGGCCCGTACCAGATCGGGATGCGATGGCCCCACCACAGTTGGCGCGAGATACACCAGTCGTGCATGTCGTCGACCCAGGCGAACCAGCGCGGTTCCAGGCTGGCCGGGTGAATCGCGGTGTGCCCGTTGCGCACCGCGTCCCCGGCGGCCTTGGCCAGCGATTCCACCCGGACCCACCACTGCAGCGACAGCCGCGGCTCGATCGGTTCGCCGCTGCGTTCCGAATGACCGACGCTGTGTAGATAGGGGCGTTTTTCCGCGACGATCCGGCCCTGCGCCGCCAGAGCCTCGCGCACCGCGACACGAGCCTCGAAACGGTCCATGCCGTCGAATTGCGTTCCGGTGTCGATGATTCGGCCCTTGGTGTCCAAGATCGAGATCATCGGCAATTGGTGGCGCAGCCCGATCTCGAAGTCGTTCGGGTCGTGAGCGGGCGTGACTTTGACTGCGCCGGTGCCGAATTCGGGGTCCACGTGCTCGTCGGCGACGACGACGAGCTGCCGGTCCACAAAAGGGTGCGGCAGGAGGGTATCGACCAGGTGGCGGTAGCGTTCGTCGTCGGGATGGACCGCGATCGCGGTATCGCCGAGCATCGTCTCGACCCGGGTGGTGGCCACCACGATGTGGGGTTGCGAGTCGTCCAGCGAGCCGTAGCGGAACGACACCAGTTCGCCCTCGACGTCAACGTAGTTGACCTCGAGGTCCGAGATCGCCGTCTGAAGCACCGGCGACCAGTTGACCAGCCGCTCGGCCCGGTAGATCAGCCCGGCGTCGTAGAGCCTCTTGAAAATGGTCCGCACCGCCCGCGACAGGCCCTCGTCCATGGTGAACCGGTCGCGGCTCCAATCCACCCCGTCGCCGAGCCGGCGCATCTGGCCGCCGATGGCGCCGCCAGACTCACGCTTCCAATCCCACACCTTCTCGATGAACAGCTCCCGGCCGAAGTCCTCCTTGGTCTTGCCGTCGACCGCGAGCTGCTGTTCCACCACGCTTTGGGTCGCGATACCCGCATGGTCCGCGCCCGGCTGCCACAGCACCTCGTAACCCTGCATCCGCTTGCGGCGGGTCAGGGCGTCCATCATGGTGTGCTCCAGCGCGTGGCCCATGTGCAGGCTGCCGGTCACGTTCGGCGGCGGCAGCACGATCGAGTACGCGGGTTTGGTGCTGGCCGGGTCCGCCGTGAAGTAGCCCGCGTCCACCCATTTCTGGTAGATCGCGCTCTCGAACGCAGCGGGATCCCACGACTTGGGCAGGTCGGTGGCAGGGCTGCGGCTGGCGGTCACCCAATCGATTCTAGGAAGCGCCTTTTACCCGCGTGTAAGTGCCCGAAGTCGCAGCCGATCTCAGTTCAGCCGCTCCGTGCCCAACAACACGCCGGCGGCCGGGAATCGGGCCAGCAACACGTCACCCATTGCCGTCGCGGGAGTGAGGACGCCATGCAAGTCGGAGAGCCTGTCGCGATCGGTTGCCAATGCGAGAGCGCACTCGCCCAGCAACACCGAGGTGGCCTGGTAGCCCGGGTCCCCCTGCTGCTCCATCCTTGCCACATACCGGGCGCCGGTGCTGGTCGTGGTGTAGGTCTCGATCCGGTAGTAACCGCGTTCCCGAGCCGCCGCACTGGGTCCAGTGCCGGGTTTGGGGGCAATGCGCTCCAGCAGCCGACGCGGCAGCAGCCGGAAATAGCGGCTGCCCAATCCAAAGGTCGCAGCGCCGACCCCACCAACGGCAGCCGATGCCAATGGCGCAAGAGGCGACGACCCCAGGCTCATGCTTTCGCTGTAGCGCAACCGGCGGCCGTATGCCCAGTCCAGCAATGCGTTGCTACGCCGCACGATTCGGGTGTTGTAGGGCCCCATCACGAAGCCCGCCGTCCACGAACCGGTCAGTTCCGGCGCGATCCGATGACCACGACGCCAGGGCAGATCGGGCTGGGGACCGACTTCAGGTTCGGCGCCGCGGTCGCTGCTCAGCGTGTACGGGTCGGCGAGCTGGCGGCGTACCTCGGGATCCCTGGAGGCGGCGTCCAACACTTCCATCATCGACGCTATCGTTCCCCCGGAAAACCCGCCGGAGAAGGCACGAAGGACGAGGTCGGTGTCGACGAGCTCGCCGGCGCCCTCGTTTTGAGCCGTCCGGTGCAGCGCGTACACGCTCAGATCCGAAGGGATGGAATCGAATCCACAGGCATGCACAATGCGGGCGCCGGTATCCGCGGCCTGCTTGTGATACAAGTCGATGCTCTCGCGGACGAACATCGCCTCCCCGGTCAGGTCGGCGTAGTCGGTGCCCGCCGCGGCGCAGGCGGCCACCAACGGCAATCCATAGCGGGTGTAGGGCCCAACCGTGGTGACGACGACCTGGGTGCGGGCCGCCATCTCATCCAGCGTCGACGGTGCTGTCGCGTCGGCGGCCAGAATGGGCCAGGACCGCGCGGATTCTGCGAGGGTCTCACGCAGCGCTAGCAAGCGGTCTGTCGACCTGCCGGCCAACGCGATCCGCGCATCCCCCCCGGCCCGCGCCAGGTATTCGGCGGTCAGCTTCCCCACGAAGCCGGTCGCCCCGTACAACACGATGTCGAACTCACGCGGCGTTGCGGTCACCCGCCCGACGCTACCCGAGGAGCTCGCTCCGCTTCAGTCCCGCTAGTTACCTGCGGTTTCAGCCTCGCGGGGCATGTCAGCCGTAGGTAAAGGAGAAGGCCTGCAGCCCTCGGGTGAGGCGCACCTCGAGGTGTCCGGGTTGAGCCGCGTCGTCGGCGACGATTTGGTGGAGCGTCGGTGACCCACCGATGGGGATGGCGGTGATTTTCCCGTCCCGGGCGACGGTCAGGGTGCCGGTGCCGCCGACCACCAGGTAGACGTTTTTGGCGTGGTAGTTCAGTTCGATGCTGGAGTCCTCGCTGTTGGCGGTGGCGCCCTGATAATCCAGCGTCCAGGGGCCGCGATAGGCGAAACTGTCCTGCGCCAAGCTGGCCGGGTAGCCGAACGACGCGGGGCCCTGGTCGTAGGTTCCGCTGCCACCGTAGTTGACGACTTTGCCGACGCCGAGATAGGTCTCGGGGGTGAGGCCGGCGGCAAGGGTGGGGTCGGCGCCTTTGGTCGGTGCGGGCAGCGCGACGCCGGGGTGGGCGTCGGTGAGCAGCTGCCGGATCAGATTCTGGGTGCCGTTGTAGGCGCCCTCGCCGAATTTGATGTGCCGAACCGTCCCGCTGGCGTCGATCAGGTATTCGGCCGGCCAGTACCGGTTGCGGTAATTCGTCCAGGTTGAGTAGCTGGGGTCCAGCGCGATCGGATAAGTGATGCCCAGCGCGGCGGCTCCGCCGGCGACATTGCTTGCGACGCGTTCGAACGCGTACTCGGGCGTGTGTACCCCGATGACCTCGAAACCGGAGGCTTGGTAGGTGTGGTACCAGTCGACGACGTGCGGAATGGCGCGTTGGCAGTTGATGCACGAGTAGGCCCAGAAGTCGATAAGAACGACCTTGCCGCGCAACGATTTCAGCTCAACCGGGGCACCACCGGGGGTGTTGAGCCATTCGGTGATGCCGGTGATATCTGGTGCCGGACCGCAGTTTTCGAGCTTCGCGGCGCCGTTGGTGCAGTTCGACAGCTGCTTGTTCTGGTCGTTGACGATGCCCCCGAGGTTGAGTTTGTCCCGGATTTGGTTCGGTGCGGCGACCTTGTCCTGCAGCGAGCTGGTGTAGTCGGGGATGGCCCGCTGGATCGCCGCTGGCAGGTCGAACGCGAGCGCGACGGCGAAGATGATCATCACGATCCCGCCGGCGACGCGAATCTGGCGTTGGCGGCGCCGAAACGCGCCGATGCGCTCGGCGACCCGGCGCCCGGCCAGGGCGAAGACCAGCAGCGGCAGTGCGGCACCTAGGGCGAACGCCATCGTCAGTGCGACGGTTGGCAGGCCGACGTGTCCGGTGGCACCGGCCACCACGATCGCGGCCAGCACCGGCCCCGCGCACGGCACATACAACACGCCCACGGCCAGGCCCAGGCCGAATCCGCTTTTGCCGGTGGCGATCTGGAGTTGCGGAATCCGGCTGAACGGCTTTTCTAGGAGCTCCTCCACGCGCGGGAAGATCAACCCCACACCGATGAGGGTCAGAGCGATCAGCCCCGCCCACCGGATCGCGTCCTGGGGCAGGTGCAGCGCCGACAGTAATGCGGACCCCGCCAGGGTCACCGCGCTGAAGCTGACGACCAGGCCGGCGATCACCCGGTACGGGCGCAGCGATTCTGCACTTAGGCGTTTCGGTTCGACCTTGGTGGCGACGCCGCCGGCCTCGGCAGCGGTGTGCGCAACCTCGCGCGCACTCTGCGCGCCCGAAAAGAAGATCACCGGCAGCACGGGAAGGATGCATGGCGAGATGCCGGTGATCAGGCCGCCCAGAAATCCGATTACAGCGAGGGTCAACATAACCCGCATTCGTAGCCGCAGCGGCCGCAGATGGGCGCCAACACCATTCGCGTAGTCGATTGCTTCCCATCCGGACCGGGCTCGGTTCCGAATAGCCGATGTCAGAGCTAACGACGACGGCGCTGGGCCGTCGGTGACACAAGGAAGTGACGGTCCATGAAACGAATTAAGACGACGGCAGTGACGGCTGCGGCGATGGCCGCGATCGGGGTCACGGCAATGCTGGCGGGTTCGGCAGGCACCGCCAGTGCCGACCCGACGATGGGTCTGGTCGGCCCCGGCTGCCCGGGCTATGCGCAGCAGGTGCCCACCGGGCCGGGGTCGGTGACCGGGATGGCCCAAGACCCCGTCGCGGTGGCAGCCTCGAACAACCCGCTGCTGACCACGTTGACCGCGGCCCTGTCGGGCAAACTGAACCCGAACGTGAACTTGGTCGACACCCTCGACGGCGGCCAGTTCACGGTGTTCGCCCCGGTCGACTCCGCTTTCGCGAAGGTCCCCCCGGCCACGATCGACTCGTTGAAAACCGATGCGCCGACGTTGACGAGCATCCTCACCTACCACGTGGTGCCCGGGCAGTTAAGCCCCAACAACGTCGCCGGCACTCACCCGACGGTGCAAGGCGCACCGCTGACGGTGACCGGCTCGGGCAATACCCTCAAGGTCAACGGTGCGTCGGTGATCTGCGGCGGCGTGCGCACCGCGAACGCGACGGTGTACATGATCGACACCCTGATGATGCCGCCAGCCAGGTAGCGGCACCTCGGTGAGTGGGATGGCGTGGTGCGCGCGACCAATATCCGCGGCGCCACGTCATCCCGTCTTCCGTTCCTGGACAACGAAATTCATAAAAACCACAAGAATTCGACCCACTCCGGCATGCCCGAGCCGAACCGTAAGGCATCACAAGTTTATGGCCTACGAACTAACACCGCGCTTCGCCGACGTGCAGGCGCACTACGACCTATCCGACGACTTCTTCCGCCTCTTCCTCGACCCCACTCAGACCTACAGCTGCGCCTACTTCGAGCGCGAGGACATGACGTTGGAAGAGGCCCAGATCGCCAAGATCGACCTGGCGCTGGACAAGCTGGGTCTGCAGCCCGGCTAACGAGCGGCTAACCTGATCCAACCGATGCACTGACCGGTTGAGCGCAACGTCTATTTCTAGACATGACAAATCACGGAGTGTTGGGGCCCGGCATGACCCGCCTGGACCCCGGCCGGTGAAGAGAGGTTAGGTCGTGGTGTGCTGGTCGGATGAGTCGCTGGGCTCGACGATCTTTGTTTCCTCACTTGCCCCGTGGCTGATCTCGATGCGGCGCGGCTTGGCCCTTGCCGCCACGGGGAGGGTTACCGTCAGCACCCCGTTCTGATAGGTGGCGGCGATGTGGTCGGCGTCGATGTCCTGACCGAGCGACAGGCGACGCAGGTAACTGCCGGTGAAGCGCTCGGAGCTTAGCCACTGCACGTCGTGTTCGGTGCGTTCGCTGCGTTGTGCCGTCACGCTGAGAATGCCGCCGTCAACGCTGACGTCCACCGAAGCGGGGTCTACCCCCGGGAGGTCGGCGTGAAGCACGTAGTGATCGCCGGAGCGGTAGAGGTCCATCGGCATGGCCAGTGGGACTCGGGCGGATCCGGGCGATGTACCGAGCAGCTGCGCGGCGAGTCTGTCGATGTCACGAAATGGATCGGGATGAAGCACAGCAACCACCTCCTACATGCCGGTTGCCGCACCGCGCCATTGCGACGGGTGTCGGCTGGCTGCGCTCCTTCTGGTTTAGCACTGCATCTGCGCGAGCACCAGGGGTGTCGGCGCTGCGCCCAGGTCTTCGGCGACGAGGACCCTGGTGTCCAGGATCGTCTTCCAGATGAAAGGGCCCAGCCGCGCCTCGATCTGCTCGTCGATGTCGGTTGCGCGCAGAGGAATTGGTGATGGTCGGCGAGATGCCCGTCGAACGCTCGACCCAACTCCTGTTGCTTACCTGGACAGGCGTAGACTGAAAGAACGGATCCACGGCAGACCAAGGTCGGACCGGAAGAAAAGATTCCTCCTCTCGGCTGTGGCGCCCAGCACGAACGCTAGGCACCCACGCGAAGCAAGGCCCATCAACTGGGCACAGCGCGGTGGGCTTGCGTTAGGCGGGATACTCTCTCCTGACGCCGAGGCCACATTTCACGGCGCCATCATGCACGCTTGGTAACCAGGTATTGGTGCTTCGGACGGCCCTCCTTTTAGTCAGGAGAGCCGTCCGACTCGTGTATGCCGAACTCCCGGGGCCGGTAGCGGTCTGCTCGCCGAAGCAAGGCCAAAATGCCTCCCAGCGTCCGTACCTAATCTTGTAGTCAGGTTTTGCTTGGACTGGGATTCCTGCTGACTCCCGCGTGAATGTCTAGGTAGCGCGCCACCAAATGCCACTTTCGCGGCGCTGGTTGGCGGCACCGACGGATATGTCGCATGGGCCACACGCCAGCCACCGACCGCCAACCAACTGTCGGCGGTCCTGACTGGCTGGTGTGGCCAACGGGCCGAGGTTCCGTGCGCTGTTCGGTGACGACCACAGACCTCTGGCGACGCCCGCGGAAAATCGTTCATCGTCGACGGCTCGGTAAATGTTTAGCTTGCCTGCTGTCGGGGTATGGGGACCTAGCCGGCCGGGGGTGGGCCGGCTATCGATTATGTCGTGATCAGCGACGAGGCGACCATATCACCGCCGCGGTCATCAAGACTTAACGCGGAAGCCCTTGTTAGGGACTGGATCTGCACGATTTCGGGCCTAAGCTGTGCGGACGCGTATGGACGCCATGGAACCAGGAGCCTATACGCAAGTCTTGACGGGAGTCTTGACGTAGCAATTAAGCGATGCGTTTAGATGCTATGAGCTGCACGTTTAATTAGGAAATGCCGGGCAGGAAGCCCGGCATTTCTTCATCTGTGCGACCGCGCGGCCGTCAGTCGTGGCCGTGAATCAGCCCCGACGACCGCAGACCGGCCAGGCGCCAATGCCCTGCGAGTGCAGCACGTTCTCGGCCACCCGGATCTGCTCCTCCCGGCTGGCGCCGTTCGGCGATCCTGCGCCACCGTTGGAGTGCCATGTGCTCGGGGTGAACTGCAGACCGCCCGAGTAACCGTTACCGGTGCTGATCCCCCAGTTTCCGCCCGACTCGCACTGCGCGATGGCGTCCCAGTTCACGCTGTACGCCCTGATCGGTGCCGGGGCGTCGGCCGGCGGCGCGTCCGGACCCGGAGGCGGCGGAGCGTCCGGAGCCGGGGGCGGCGGAGCGTCGGGGGCCGGAGGCGGTGGGGCGTCCGGAGCAAAGCCCGCAGGCGCGGCCAGGGGAGCGTCGGGAGCCGGCGGCGGGGGTGCGTCCGACGCGGGCCCGGCGGGCGGGACGTTCGGGTCCATCGGATCCGCGTAGGCCGAGCCGGATGGCAGAGTTACGAGCGTTCCCGTGATGGCAGCGACGATGAGCGTTTTGCGGACGTTATTCAAACGGACGTTGTTCAAAGTTTTCCTTTCGCTGCGCGCGCGCCAAAGCAGACCCACGGGGGTGTGGGTCGAGATGCTGTGTTGATGTGGAATAGGTGCTCTGGGACGTGCCGTCTCTTTCGGGCACGACAGCGGCGGGCATGATCTGCCCAGCGGGCTAACAGCCGCCAGCCGCTAGACGGCCATCGCCGTCTGCAGCGCCGCTCACACGCGTGTTCGTAGATTCAATTTTTTTGTTTACTTTTGCGTCACCCGTTCTCGGGCTAAAAGGCACCGTACGAGACCCGATCGCATTCGTCATCTTCGACACGCCGATATTTCGGTTCAATAACGAACCGATCACAGTGCGACCGTAGGAATATTCTTGCAGGTCAGCCGGGCATTTTTTGTGGCCGGCATCCATCGCAATCGCCGCATAATAGTGATCCAAATCACACAATATTTGTGAGTTTAGACACGTATTTGCTAGAGGAGGGGATCTACCCCCTCGAGTTGCATCGTCATTACCCCCGCAGCGGTCAGCAAACGGCCCAACACGGGCTCACGCACCGGTGACATCCGCGATTTGCCTGGCCCTGGCGGGGCCGATCACCGAGACTCAATCTCACTTCACCACAAGGTCATTCACTGAGCCGGACAAGCCGCGCCCGAGAGTGCCTGCGGGGAGCCAGGTTAGCGTCGTGTAAGCGCGACTAGCCAATAGTTTCCGCCGAGTTACGCACCGCCCCAATGGCTTTAGGCGAATGGGCGGATCCTAGAGCGGCCACTGATGCCCACACGACGCAACCCCGCGCCAAACTCTCCAGCCCGGACATAGGAACGCCGGCATTGTGCATTAAGACAATTTGCTGGCAAGAAATACACGCGACCTCAACTCCGGACAGACTTGGCGGCGCTATCCCATACGAAACCCGGTGCGAACATCGTTTGACATCCGAAATTGCTTGCGCACTAACACAATACTGATCTACGGCACGTCGGCGCGGCGAATTTCTGCTCGAACTAACCAACGGCCATTTGGCAGGACGGACACTATTAATTATTTCGTAAATGAATAATCGCTTAACTACCAATACTCAATCAAAAGCAACGCGGAGAAATTGGCAGAACAACTAATTCAAAAAGTGCGAAACTCTTTGACGGCCGCTCAGGCTCCGGGTAGCACCAGCGCGCGCAAGTCGGAGTCCGTGTTCACGTTGGTCAGCGCGCGCGAGTCCGGCAGCACGATCTGCTGGGAGTCGGAGGCATCGATCAGGGCGCTCATCTTGCGCTCGCCGGCGGCGACCAGCGCGTCGATCCGGTCGGCCAGATCGGTGCGGTACACAGAGGCCAGGTAGTGGCTGCGGCCGTCCCACGGCAACACGACTTCGGCGTTGGTCTCGGTGGCGAGGTGGACAAGATCGTCGATGAGTTCGACTGTCAGAAGCGGCATGTCGACGGCGCACACGAAGGCATATCGCGCACCGGCCTCCGCGGCTGCCCGCAATCCCCGCCCGGTTGCCGGCAGCGGTCCCAGCCCGCGCACCTCGTCGCGCATGACACGAGCCGCCAGCGCGGGAACCGGTTGCCCCGGGGCGGCCATGACGAAAACCGGCTCGCAGCGCTGCGCGACGACGCCGACGACATATTCGGAGAGTGTGCCGGCGCCTCCAGGCGCCGGCAGGGTGGCTTTGTCGCGTCCCATGCGCCGTGATTCGCCGCCCGCGAGCACTACTCCGGCCAGTGACACCGCGTCGGGCACTTTAGTCGACGGTCCAAGTGTCGCGCCCGCGCAACAGCGATTGCAGCGCAGCGGCGTCGAATGGTTTGGAACTCTGGGCGGCCTGGACCTGAGAGCGGGCCGCGTCGTCGTACGTGGGCCGGCTGATGTCCCGGAAGATTCCCAGCACGGTGTGGTCGAGGTTCTGGTCGGACAGCCGTGACAGCGCATATGCATAGGCCGAGTCGTCGGCGTGCGCGTTGTGCACCACGATCTCTTCGACCGCCACGTCGGCGGTCTTGGCTGCTTCGAGGCTGAAGCCCGACTTCACCACGCAGTACTCGCCGTTGGCCCCGAAGGTAATCGGCTCGCCGTGACGGACATTGATCACTCGGTCTTCGGCTCCCTCTTTGCGCAGCGCGTCGAACGAGCCGTCGTTGAAAATGGGGCAGTCTTGCAGGATTTCGACCACCGCGGCGCCACGATGCTCGGCGGCGGCCCGCAACACCTCGGTCAGCCCGTTGCGGTCGGAGTCCAGCGCGCGACCGACGAAGGTCGCCTCGGCGCCCAGCGCCAACGAGACCGGGTTGAACGGGTGATCCAGCGAACCCATCGGCGTCGATTTGGTGACCTTGCCGACCTCAGACGTCGGCGAGTACTGCCCCTTGGTGAGCCCGTAGATCCGGTTGTTGAACAGCAGGATCGTGATGTTGACGTTGCGGCGCAGCGCGTGGATCAGGTGGTTGCCGCCGATCGACAGGGCGTCGCCGTCGCCGGTGACCACCCATACCGACAAATCCTCGCGGGCCAGCGCCAGGCCGGTCGCGATAGCCGGCGCACGGCCGTGGATCGAGTGGAATCCGTAGGTCTCCAGGTAGTAGGGGAACCGGCTGGAGCAGCCGATGCCGCTGACGAACACGATGTTCTCCCGGCGCAGGCCGAGCTCGGGCAGGAAGTTGCGGATGGTGTTGAGGATGACGTAGTCACCGCAGCCCGGGCACCAGCGGACCTCTTGGTCGCTCGTGAAGTCCTTGCCCTTTTGTGGCTCGTCCGTGGTGGGCACCCCGTCGTTTTTCTTCAACCTCGGGGTCAACCCGAGGTCTTTGCCCGCCACATCGCCGCCGATCACGTTAGTCACGAGCGCCGCTCCTTCTCATCGCTTCGCTCCGCATCGTCGCCGCGCAAGTCACGCCTCAGCTCCCGCTCCAACTGTTGCTGCCGCCATTCTGGCGACCATCGCCTTGTCTTGCTCGATTTCGGCCAGCGTCCCGGCCAGCGCGGCGCGGATGACGCGCCCCACCTCGTCGGCCAGGAACGCGACACCCTGAACTTTGGTGACCGATTGCACGTCCACCAAGTATTTACCACGCAGCAGCAGCGCCAGCTGCCCCAAATTCATCTCCGGCGCCACCACCTGCGGATAGCGTCGCAGCACGTCGCCCAGGTTGGCGGGGAATGGGCTGAGATAGCGCAGGTGGGCGTGCGCAACCTTGGTGCCCTTGCGCCGCGCACGCCGGCAGGCTTCCCCGATCGGGCCGTACGAGCTGCCCCAACCGATCAGCAGCAGCTCTGCGTCTCCGGTCGGATCGTCGACTTCCAGGTCGGGAACGGAGATGCCGTCGATCTTGGCCTGGCGTAACCGGACCATGAGGTCGTGGTTGACCGGCTCGTAGGAGATGTTGCCCGAGCCGTTTGCCGCTTCCAGGCCCCCGATGCGGTGTTCGAGGCCCGGAGTGCCAGGGACGGCGAACTGGCGGGCCAGCGTTTCCGGGTCGCGAGCATAAGGCTGGAATGGTTCGCCGGATTGGGCGAAGGTGTGGTTGATCGGCTGCAACGAACCGACGTCCGGGATTCGCCACGGCTCCGAGCCGTTGGCGATGGCGCCATCGGACAACACGATCACTGGAGTGTGATACGACACCGCGATGCGCACCGCCTCGATGGCGACCTCAAAACAGTCGGAGGGAGACCGCGGCGCCAGCACCGCCACCGGTGACTCCCCGTTGCGGCCGTAGAGCGCCTGCAGCAGGTCGGCCTGCTCGGTTTTGGTGGGTAGCCCGGTTGAGGGTCCGCCCCGCTGCACGTCGATGACCAGCAACGGCAGTTCGGTCATCACGGCGAGCCCGAGCGCTTCGGACTTCAGCGAAATGCCCGGGCCCGACGTGCTGGTGACTCCCAGCGCGCCACCGTAGGAGGCACCGATGGCAGCGCAGATGCCGCCGATCTCGTCTTCGGCCTGGAAGGTGATCACGTTGAAGTTCTTGTGCTTGGACAGCTCGTGCAGGATGTCTGACGCCGGGGTGATCGGGTAACTGCCGAGCACGACTTGGATGTCGGCCAGCCGACCGGCCGTCACAATGCCGTAGGCCAGTGCGGTGTTGCCCGAGATCTGCCGGTATTCGCCGACCGGCAAGGTCGCCCGCGAAACCTCGTAGGTGGTCCCGAAGGCCTCCGTGGTTTCGCCGTAATTCCAACCCGCCTTCAGCGCGAGCACGTTGGCCTCGGCGATGTCGGGCTTGCGGGCGAACTTCTCCTTGATGAAGCTCTCGCTCTGCTCGATCGGCCGCCCGTACATCCACGACAAAAGACCCAGCGCGAACATGTTTTTGGCGCGCTGGCCGTCTTTCTTAGACGCGGCGATCGCCTCGACGGCGCCGAGCGTCAGCGTGGTCATCGCGACCGAGTGCACGACGTAGTCGGACAACTCGTCGGACTCCAGCGGGTTTGCTATGTAGCCGACTTTCGTCAGATTGCGTTTGGTGAACTCGTCGGAATTCGCGATCACCATTCCACCGCGCGGCAAGTCGCCGATATTGGCCTTGAGCGCCGCCGGGTTCATGGCTACGAGGACGTCGGGCCGGTCGCCGGCGGTCAAGATGTCGTAATCCGCAATTTGGATTTGGAAGGACGAGACCCCGGGCAGCGTGCCTGCGGGGGCCCGAATCTCGGCGGGGTAGTTCGGCTGGGTCGCCAAGTCATTGCCGAAAAGTGCTGCCTCCGTCGTGAACCGGTCCCCGGTCAGCTGCATGCCATCCCCGGAGTCGCCGGCGAAGCGGATAACGACTTGCTCCAGGCGCTGCCGCCGCGAGCCAGCGTGAGAGGTCCCGCTATGGGAATCTGACCCGGCTCCGCTGCCGTTCGGATCCACGTCTTCGCCTCCCATTTGTTAACCGGACAGGCACTGCGCCGAAGCCTTAGGTTACGCGCAGTCGGAGCGACTCCCCCGCCACTCACACTTTTATGTCACTGTCGGTATCAATTATGGCACTGCTTTTTGCGGCACAGGGCCGTCTCGGACCCTTTACACGCGGCCGGTTTACAGCGAAAAGCCGAAGTCAGCGTTGGGATGGCGGCGCGGACCAGTGAAATTGTGGTATTGGTCACTTCTTTGGCGCGGACGTGCGCAAACCGGTTCCGCGGGCCCCAATTTTCGCGCCGGATTCCGCCGGTAGATCGTCAACGCGCCGCCGACGAGCGCACGCGCCAGTGGTCGCGGAACCGCGTCGGGACGGTCAGGGGCGCTGGGCACGCGCGTTCACAACTGCGCCGCTTCGCGGGCGGCCCTTCGTTCGCGGGCTAGGCGGACTTGTCGCGGCGCTCACTGCGAGATGGCTTGCGCGGCACGATCGTCGGCAGCACGTTGTCCTGCACGGTCTCCTTGGTGACCACCACTTTGGCGACGTCGTCGCGGCTCGGGATGTCATACATCACCGGGAGCAGGACTTCTTCCATGATGGCACGCAGGCCACGGGCGCCGGTGCCGCGGTGAATCGCTTGGTCGGCGATGGCTTCCAGCGCATCTTCGGTGAACTCGAGCTCGACACCGTCCATCTCGAAGAGCCGCGTGTATTGCTTGACCAACGCGTTCTTGGGCTCGGACAGGATCTTGACCAACGACTCCATGTCCAAATTGGTGACCGAGGCGACGACCGGCAGCCGGCCGATGAATTCGGGGATCAGGCCGAACTTGATCAGATCCTCGGGCATCACGTCGGCGAATTGGTCGGTGGTGTCGATTTCGGTCTTGGAGCGAACCTCGGCGCCAAAGCCCAAGCCACGCTTGCCGACGCGCTCGTAGATGATCTTTTCCAACCCGGCGAACGCACCCGCGACGATGAACAGGACGTTGGTGGTGTCGATCTGGATGAACTCCTGGTGCGGGTGCTTGCGGCCGCCCTGCGGGGGAACCGAGGCCTGCGTGCCCTCCAGGATCTTCAGCAGGGCCTGCTGAACGCCCTCACCGGAAACGTCCCGGGTAATCGACGGGTTCTCGCTCTTGCGGGCGATCTTGTCGACCTCGTCGATATAGATGATGCCGGTCTCGGCGCGCTTGACGTCGTAGTCGGCGGCCTGGATCAGCTTGAGCAGAATGTTCTCGACGTCCTCGCCGACGTAACCGGCCTCGGTCAGCGCGGTGGCGTCGGCGATGGCGAACGGCACGTTGAGCATTTTGGCCAGCGTCTGGGCCAGGTAGGTCTTGCCGCAGCCGGTGGGCCCGAGCATCAAGATGTTGGACTTGGTCAGCTCAACCGGCTCGGACCGGGAGTCACGGCCCTTCTCGCCGGCCTGGATCCGCTTGTAATGGTTGTAAACCGCGACCGCCAACGTCCGCTTGGCGGTGTCCTGCCCGACGACGTAGCCCTCGAGGAACTCGCGGATCTCGGCCGGCTTCGGGAGCTCGTCGAGCTTCACGTCATCGGCGTCGGCCAGTTCCTCTTCGATGATCTCGTTGCACAGATCGATGCACTCGTCGCAGATGTACACACCGGGGCCGGCAATGAGTTTCTTGACTTGCTTCTGGCTCTTCCCGCAGAACGAACACTTAAGCAGGTCACCGCCGTCTCCGATGCGCGCCATGGTGCTGAGGGCCTACTTCCTATTCGCCGTACGTCTTGCCGTGCCGCATGTGTTCCCACGACGCTACCCGCTTGTTCGGGCCCGCCGCGACCATTAGCGCCGAATCGCGTCGGTGGTATTCATGCTTGTCCGTCTGACTGAATGAACATATAGCCCGACGGCCCGTCAGTCGCCGAGACGCGCATTCCGTGTCTTTGGCGTGTCGTGGTCGTTACCCACCCGAGGCTCGCAACCCAATGGACTGGTCGAGGGCAGGCCGCCAGGCCACCACCCTACAGTGGCCGTGTGGGATTGGCTCCCCCCGGCGAATCCGCGCTGCTCGACGGCGGCCTGGCCACCGAGCTGGAAGCGCGCGGTCATGACCTTTCCGACCCGTTGTGGTCGGCAAGGCTTTTGGCGGACGCCCCGCAGGACATCGTTGCGGTGCACGCCGCCTACTTTCGCGCCGGCGCCAAGTTCGCGACGACCGCGAGCTACCAGGCATCGTTCGACGGCTTCGCGGCGCGCGGAATCGGCCCGGACGAAGCCGCCGGGCTGCTGCGTCGAAGCGTCGAACTCGCCAGGACCGCGCGTGACGAGGCCGGCATTGGTGGCCTATCCGTCGCCGCCTCGGTCGGTCCCTACGGCGCGGCGCTGGCCGACGGGTCCGAGTATCGCGGACGCTACGGCCTGTCCGTCGCGAGTCTGATGCGGTGGCACCGGCCCCGGCTGGAGATCCTGGCCGCCGCCGGCGCGGACGTGCTGGCCCTGGAAACCGTGCCCGACGTCGACGAGGCCGAAGCGCTGGTCAATCTGGTGGCTTCGGTCGGCGTGCCGGCCTGGCTGAGCTACAGCATCGACGGGACCCGGACCCGCGCCGGCCAACCCCTCGCCGAGGCGTTCGCGGTCGCGGCCGGCGTCGACGAGATCGTCGCCGTCGGCGTCAACTGCTGCGCGCCCGACGACGTGCTGCCCGCTATCGGAATCGCGGGCCTCGCCTCTCAAGGCAAGCCGGTGATCGTCTACCCGAACAGCGGTGAGCGTTGGGACGGAACGCGACGTGCGTGGCTCGGCCCGTCGCGGTTTTCTCCCGGCCTGGCCGCACAGTGGATTGCGGCCGGGGCGCGCATCGTCGGCGGATGTTGCCGGGTGGGGCCGAGCGATATCGCGAAACTGGCAGAGGTGCTTACGCCGAGCGTGTAACCAGCGCGAAAAATCGGTCCAAAAATCGCGGTGAGTGCACGCTCGGCGGAAACGCTAGGCCGTTTGCGCGGAAAGCTTCCGGTACTCCAGCACGGTGTCGATGATCCCGTAGTCCTTGGCGTCTTCTGCGGTCAGTATCTTGTCCCGGTCGGTGTCCTTGCGGATCACCGCGGCGTCCTTGCCGGTGTGGCGCGCCAAGGTGGTCTCCATCAGTGTGCGCATCCGCTCGATCTCGGCGGCCTGGATCTCCAGATCGGAGAACTGGCCCTGGATCACGCCGGACAGTGACGGCTGATGGATCAGAATACGCGCGTTCGGCAGCGCCATCCGCTTGCCCGGTGTTCCGGCGGCCAGCAGCACCGCCGCCGCCGACGCGGCCTGCCCCAGGCACACCGTCTGAATGTCGGCGCGCACGTATTGCATGGTGTCGTAAATCGCCATCAGCGAGGTGAATCCACCACCCGGCGAGTTGATGTACATGGTGATATCCCGGTCCGGATCAAGCGATTCCAAGACCAGCAGCTGCGCCATGATGTCGTTCGCCGAGGCGTCGTCGACCTGCACGCCGAGGAAGATGATGCGCTCCTCGAACAGCTTGTTGTACGGGTTGGACTCCTTGACGCCGAAGCTGGAGTGCTCGATGAACGACGGAAGGATGTAGCGCGCCTGCGGCTGGGTCTGCGGGTTCTGGGCGTTCACTGGGCTTCTCCGTTGGTGATGTGGGCGGCGCGGGTGATGATGTGGTCGACGAAACCGTATTCCAGGGCTTCCGGGGCGGTGAACCACCGGTCGCGATCGGAATCCGCCTCGATGCGCTCGATTGGCTGGCCGGTGAACTCGGCGTTGAGCCGGAACATCTCTTTCTTGATGACGGCGAACTGCTCGGCCTGGATCGCGATGTCGGCCGCGCTGCCGGTCACCCCGCCCAGCGGCTGGTGCATGAGGATGCGAGCGTGCGGCAACGCGTAGCGCTTGCCCTTGGTGCCTGCGGCCAACAGGAACTCGCCCATCGAGGCGGCCATGCCCATCGCGTAGGTGGCGACGTCGCACGGCGCCAACACCATGGTGTCGTAGATCGCCATCCCGGCGCTGATCGATCCGCCGGGCGAGTTGATGTAGAGGTTGATGTCCTTGGCGGAGTCCTCGGCGGCGAGCAGCAGAATCTGTGCGCACAGCCGGTTGGCGATGTCGTCGTTCACCTCCGAACCAAGGAAGATGATGCGCTCGGAGAGCAAGCGCTCATAGACCGAGTCCGTGAGGGTGAGACCCTGCGAGTTCGAACGCATGTCAGTCACGACTGGGTTACCTGCTTTCTCGAGATCTGTCTTCACCGACCCTAACCAACCGGGCCCGCTCTGTGCCGGTCGCGCACCCCTTGAAATAGGCGCGTTCGCTCACAGCGTCATGACCGGAGTCATTTCGCCGCGTCGTCGGAGGGAGCCGGCGCTTCCGCCTCGTCAGCCTCGCCAGCCGTTTCGGCCTCGTCAGCCTCGTCAACCGGCGCTTCGGCCTCGTCAGCCTCGTCAGCGGTGGCGGCCTGGTCGCGCTTGCCGAAGAAATCGCTGGTGTCGACGGTGTTTCCGTCGGTATCGGTGACCGTCGCCCCCTCGACCAGCGCGGCGGCGGCCAGCCCACGCCGCACATCGGCGAACATGACCGGCAGCTGATTGTTTTCCTGCAGGTAGGCCAACAGCTGCTGCGGCTCGACGCCGTACTGCCGAGACGTCATCAGCAGCCGTTCGGTGAGGTCGCTCTGGCCGACCTGGATCTTGAGCTCATCGGCCAGCGCATCCAGCACCAGCTGCGTTCTTACGTCCTTCTCGGCGGCCGTGCGCGATTCGGCGTCGAATTGCTCCCGCGACGAACCCTGCTCGGCGAGCACTTCGTCGAACTTGCCGTCTTCGAGCTGCAGATTGCCCAGCGCGTTGCGCATGACGTTCTCGACCTGTGTCTGCACGACCGTCTCCGGCACCGGCACGTCGACCTGCTCGAGCAGAGCCTCCAGAGCGGCGTTGCGGACCTGCTCGGCCTGCTGGGCGCGCTTGGAGCGGCGCACCTGGTCGCCCAGGTTGGACCTCAGCTCGTCGATGGTGTCGAATTCGCTGGCCAACTGGGCGAACTCGTCGTCGGGTTCCGGCAGTTCGCGTTCCTTGGCCGATCGGACGGTGACGGTGACCTGCGCCTCCTGCCCGGCGTGTTCGCCGGTCACCAGCTTCGCGGTGAACTCCCGGGACTCGTCGACGGACAAGCCGACCAGCGCGTCGTCGAGACCTTCAATGAGCCGGCCGGAACCGACCTCGTGGGAAAGCCCCTCGGCCGCGGCGTTGGGTACGTCCTTGCCGTCGATCGTGGCGGACAGGTCGATCGAGACGAAGTCACCCACGGCCACCGGCCGCTGCACCCCGACCAGGGTGCCGAACCGGGCCCGCAACGACTGCAGTTCGGCGTCCACGTCGTCGTCGCCGACCTCGATCGCATCCACCGTGACCGTCAGCGTGCTCAAGTCCGGAAGGGCGATCTTGGGACGCACGTCGACCTCGGCGGTGAAGGCGAGGTCCTGGCCGTACTCCTTTTTGGTGACCTCGATGTCAGGCTGACCGATCGGGTGGACTTCGGATTCCACGACCGCCTGCCCATACCGGGTGCGCAGCGCCTCGTCGACCACCTGGTCGAGCATCGCCTCCCGGCCGATACGGGCCTCCAGCAACCGCGCGGGCGCCTTACCCGGCCGGAACCCCGGGAGCCGCACCTGTTTGGCCAGTTCCTTGTAGGCCCGCTCGAAATCGGGCTCGAGTTCGGTGAAAGGGACCTCCACGTTGATGCGCACCCGGGTGGGGGTCAACTGCTCGACGCTGCTCTTCATGGGTGTGCTCCTCGATGGTCGGTGGGACCTAGCGCGGGTCCAGTTGCGGCACGGGGGCCTTCGCGCTGGTCGGGGTGACAGGATTTGAACCTGCGGCCTTCCGCTCCCAAAGCGGATGCGCTACCAAGCTGCGCTACACCCCGCGCTGACCAGGCGATCCTACGGCCCCTCATAGCCAAGTTGGCCACCGGCTTCGCACTCGCCTCAGAGACCTCACGCGGCGGTTACAAAACCGCGTCGATTAGATTTGATGTTCGCCGCCAGATACAGTTTCGCTCGACTAATACACGCGGGCGTAGCTCAATGGTAGAGCCCTAGTCTTCCAAACTAGCTACGCGGGTTCGATTCCCGTCGCCCGCTCGGGCTAAGTATCTGCTCGAAAGATAAGGCGCCATGAGCGACCTAGAAGCGGCCGCGGCAATCCATGGGTCATGCGCCGGACTTCGGTGGCGTTCGCGACGCGTTCGAGCGCAACTTTGCGCTGCGCAACGAAGTTGGCGCGGCCGTCGTCGCCTGGGTCGACGGTGATCTGGTGGTCAACCTCTGGGGCGGCTGGGCCGACGCCGCCCGCACCCGGCCGTGGCAGCAAAACACCCTCACCACCGTGTTATCCGGCACCAAGGGCCTGACGTCCACCTGCGGGGCCCGGTACTGGCCCGAGTTCGGGCAGGCGGGCAAGGAAGCCATCACCCTGGCCATGGTATTTGAGCCACCGGTCCGGCGTCATCGGACCGCGGACCCCGATGACCTGGCAACAGGTCACCGACTGGGACTTTGTCTGCGAGCAGCTGGTCGCCGCCGAACCATGGTGGGCCAGGCACCGCGCCCCTGACGACGAGATCAGCTCGTATGACCTGCAGCTGTGGCGTGAGCTCGAGTTCCCGGGCACCAACGGGCAGGTTTCCGCGCTTGGGTTGGCGACGTTTTACAACGCGCCAGCTCAGGAGAAGCTGGCGAGCACATGGACCTGGTCCGGGAATGCCAGGGCGGCTCGGAGACTGATCTGGTGCTCGGGCGGCGGGTCGCCGACCACGGCTGGGGTCTGGGCTACATGCTGAACAAGCGCCGCGTCAACGGACCCAACCCGCGGATCTTCGGGCACGGCGGCCTCGGTGGCTCATTCGACTTCGTCGACCTGGAACACCGGATCGGCTACGCATACGTCGCGAATCGGTTCGACGCCACCAAGGCCAATGCCGACCCGCGCAGCCTCGCCCTCAGCAACGAGATCTACGCGGCACTGGGAGTCGCCTGCGCTGGCGCGGTCCAGACATAACCGCACCCCGCCGAACACGTTGTCGACGGGGTGCGGTTGAGCAGTTATTCAGATCGACCGCGTCGGGGTCAGCGTCCCCAACCTGGAGGGGGCGGGGGTCCGTAACCCGGCCCGGGTCCGTAACCGGGCCCACCGCGGTAGGGCTCCGGGTGCGGGTTGGGTCCGGGGCCGCGCCAGTTGTCGTGGCAGTGCCATTGGTCCCAGTTATCGCCCCAGCCTCCGTCCCAAGGGTCTCCCGGACACCATTGCGGGAAGGGGCCGGGCTGTGCCTGGGCGTCCGTTGCGGCGCCGAGTCCCGCCAGGCCCAAACCGATGAAAATCGCGAAAGTTATTGCAGCTAAACGTGGAAGAGGTTTCACGGGGCTCACATATACCCGGCAAAGCGACGGCGAAAACGAGCCCGGGCCGCGTTTCCTCCTGGGAGTTGCCTGGCAAACCGAGCATTTCGCCGACGACCTGCGGCTTAGCGGCTATTGGGATGGCCCCCATCACATTTCGGCCCTGCAGAACTACTGCCGCGCGTACAGGCGTCCGTGGTTGCGGAACCACGCGACGTTCCCATCCGGTCCCCGCACGAAGTCGGATCGGGCGCCGGTGGGTTTGCCATCGGGTCCGAGGTCCAGCACGTAGTCGGGCCGGTAGAAGGCGAAGCCGACCTGTGTGCTGGTGGCTTCGGCCTGCGGATCGGAGCTGTCGTTGCCATCGCCCATGGTGCCACCGAGTTGACCATTGGCGGCATGAAGGCTGACGACGGTGGACGACAGACTGCCGTTGGCACCGATTTGCTGTGCCACCCATCGCCCTTCATAGGGCGCCAGGTCGGCGGCACTGAGGTTCTGCGGTGCGGCCGGCAGGTTGCTGAGCCCGGCAAAACGGCGTAGCGACCAGTCGTCGGCGAACACCTCGTTGAGCAGCGCCACCGTGCCCTCGGAGTTGGTCAGCATGGTCATGAAGAAGTTTCGCTCGGGCACCATGACAAATCCCGACCGCTGACCCTGCCAGGTGCCACCGTGCTGAACGACGGTGATGTTCTCGGCCGACGGGCGCAGCATCCAGGTCACGCCCATGCCGGTCAGCTCGACCTGCAGGGTGCCCCCGGCACCGGGATCCGACCGCATCGCCAGCAGACCTTCGCGGCTCAGCAGCCGGGCGCCGTTGGGCGCCGAGCCGTCACCGAGGTGAAAACGCGCGTACCGCAACTGATCACGCGCGGTGGATATCAGCGCCCCGGTGGGATTGCAGCTGCGGGGCATCCGCCAAAACTCGTTATCGACAACGGGTTTGCCCTCAACCACGTTGTGGGGTGCCGCCACGTTAAAGCCGACAATCTCGTCGGAAAAGTATGTGGTATGGGCCAACTCGAGTGGATCGAGCACCAGATTCCGCACCGCCGCCTCGTAGGTCGATCCGGCGACAACCTCGATGATGCGCCCGGCCACCACCAACCCGGAGTTGTTGTAGGCGAACACCGCGCCGGGTGGTGTGAGCTGCGGCAGCCGGGTCATCGACGCGACGTAGTGGGTCAGTGCGTCGTCGCCGCGGCCGAAATCCTGTAAGTCATCGCCCAACCAGCCCGAGGTGTGATTGAGCAACTGGCGCACGGTTGCCGCCGCGCTTACCCCCGCGTCGGCCACGGCGAAGTCCGGTAGGTACCGCCGCACCGGCGCATCGAGATTCACCTTGCCCTGTTCGACCAGCCGCATCATCGCGGTACCTGTGAAAGTCTTTGTCGTCGAACCGATCCGGAACATGGTATCCCCGTCGACCGGTAGTGGATGGTCGACATTGGTGACCCCGTACCCCTTGACATACTCCTGCCCACCGGCGAGCACGGCGACCGCCACCCCCGGTATCGCATGGGACTTCATGCCGTCCTGGATCTTGGCGTCGAGATCGCCGAACGCCGCGGCCACGCCGGTGCTGCTCGTGGTGGGGTTGGCCGCTGGTGGGGGCTTGGATGAGCACGACGACAACGCCAGCACCCCCGCTCCGGCCACCGCGCCGCCCAACACGGTACGCCGCGACACCGCCCCAGCGCAGGGCACCGGACTGGCCGGCGTCACGGCGACGGGTCGATGGTATATGTCGGCGCGGGCGTGGCACCCACGCAGCTGATGTCGGGCTGTTGCATGTTATCGAAATACGCGGCAATCACCTTTGCTCCACACGGATCGGCGTAGATCCCGTGTCCGGCGCCCGGGACCGTCACCACGGTGGCATGCGCAAGATGGGAAGCCACATAGCTTCCCCATTGCGGCGCGGTCTGCGCGTCGTAGCTGCCCGACAGCACGAGCGTCGGGATGGTGCTATCGGTGACGGCACGCACGGAGTCGGGCGCCTTGGGCACGTTCCACGCGTCGCACACACGGCGCAAGAAAGGCAGTTGAGGCGCCTGGGCACGTACGGAGTCGGGTAACGCGGCGAAGACCTGTCGCGCGGCGCGCAGTTGGTCATCGGCCGACTCGAACGGAACCCACTCGCTGCACCACACGCTCAGCGTCAGACCCCACGCCATGTTTCCGAAACCGCTGGGGTCGGAAAAGCTCTGCGCGTAGCGCACGGCGATCGGTTGAGGATTGCCGTGTACCAGCGCGTCGATGTCCGCGGGAAATTCGACCGGAAAGTGCGACGCCACGGTGGTGAACCAATTCAGCAGTGTGCCACCGTCAAGCACCACCTTGGTGTCGCCGACGCCGTCCACATGGACCGTGGTGGTGGCGGGATGCGCCTCGAGTTGATTGACCTGTCTCACGAACGTGTCGACCAGATTGGGATATCGCGCCTGACAGTCTGGTTGCGCCGTGCAGACGCTCGTCATGTTGTCGAAGACCTCCCGGACGTTGCTCCACGTCCACCCCGGGGTGTCTACCGAGGGAGGCGCGACCCCGTCGAGGACCACGGAATGTATCCCTTGGGGATCCTGACGCATTTAGATCAACGCCAGTTCGGTGCCGTAGGAGTGGCCATCGACGTCCCACTGCTCAATTCCCAACGCGGCGCGCAAATCGGCGAGGTCGTAGCCGCTTTCGGTCGAGTTGAATGCCGCGAAGTCGGCGTTGGGCGCCAGCCGGTCGTGACATGCCTTGGCCGCCTGCACATATTGATCGCCGGTGGAGTCTGCGTCCCACACCAGCCCGACACGGGCCGCGAAGAACTTGTCGATCTCGGGGCATGTCAGCGCCGGTTGTGACGAGCGGGTGCCCCGTTGCGACATCAGGATCAGATCCCTGTTGTGGTTGAGGGTGACATTCGTCGGAATCGGCGGGCTAACGATCGCGTCCCCACCCGGGCCGCCCATCAGCACGACGATCGGATCCGCCGCCGGTGGCTGGGTTTGCGACGGAACAACCGCTACGGCCAGTTGAAGCATTCGACCGCCGGGCTTGGTGCGATCCTCCGGCACCGCCAGGGTCCCGCAGTGGGCACCCTGTAGTTCCGGCACCGGCTGAGGGGTTGCCGGGCAAGGCCCCGACACAAATTTCGCCGGCGGGTGAGCCACGGTCGTTGGTGCTCCCGGCGACCCTGCGCCGCTCGACGAATTCGGATGCCCACATCCGGTCGCCAACATCAAGGTCAGTGCCAGCGCGCCAATTGCGCGCCACGCGGGCCAGTGCCACGCAGCAAATGTTCACACACAAACGCCCGACTGTGGGGCCTATGTACGAAATTTCACCGATTTCGGTGCAGAGGCCCCACAGTCGGCGTCCCCCGGCGCCGTGCGGGCCGTGGCGTCCCTCAAGGCCGAGCGGCGGGCACCGGCGGCGCTTGGTGAGTGCGCTCGTACTCGGTGAGAATGTCGATACGCCGTTGGTGGCGTTCGGCTTTCGAAAACGGCGTGCTCACGAAGGCGTCCACGATTTCCAGCGCCTGGGCAACGGTATGCATGCGGCCGCCGATGCCGATCAACTGCGCGTCGTTGTGCTCCCGCGCCAGCGTCGCGGTCTCGACGCTCCACGCCAGCGCGCAGCGGGCCCCCGGGACCTTGTTGGCGGCGATCTGCTCGCCATTGCCCGATCCGCCCAGCACGATACCCAGGCTGCCGGGGTCGGCGACCGTGCGCGTCGCGGCGGCGATACAAAACGCCGGGTAGTCGTCGTCGGCTTCGTAGGCAAAGGCACCGCAATCGATCGTCTCGTGCCCGGACTTCTTCAGGTGCTCGACGATCTGCTGCTTGAGGTCGAATCCGGCGTGGTCAGAACCCAGGTAGACGCGCATGCCCGCCATCCTTACTCGTCAGGGCGCGGCGACGCAACGCGCCCAAAATGACGCGTCGCTGAACGCACAGCGGTCAGTCGAACTCGGGCCGCTCGTGGCGGCTGCGCTTGAGCTCAAAAAAGTGCGGGTAGGACGCGAACGTCACCGAGGCGTCCCAGAGCTTGCCCGCCTCCTCGCCGCGCGGGATCTTCGAGAGCACCGGCCCGAAGAACGCCACACCGTTGACGTGGATCGTCGGCGTGCCGACATCGTCGCCGACCGCATCCATACCGGCGTGGTGGCTCTTGCGCAGCGCGTCGTCGTAGGCGTCACTGTCGGCGGCCGCGGCAAGCTCTGCCGGCAGGCCGGCGTCGGCGAGCGACAGCTTGATGACCTCTTCGAGGTTCTTGTTGTCTTCGTTGTGAATGCGGGTACCCATCGCGGCGTACAGCGGGGCCAGCACGCCGGCACCGTGGGCCTGCTCGGCGGCGATCGCCACCCGCACCGGTCCCCAGGCCCGCTTCATGTTCTCGCGATATTTCTCGGGCAGGTCCTCGCGGTTTTCGTTGAGGATCGCCAGGCTCATGACGTGGAAGTTCACCTCGATGTCGCGCACCTTCTCCACCTCGAGGATCCAGCGCGACGAAATCCATGCCCACGGGCACAGCGGATCGAACCAGAAATCGGCTTCGTTTTTCGCGGGGGCCTTCTCGGGCATCACGCAGTCCTCTCCTAGAGTCATTCGGGGACGATCAAAGCACCGCCTCACACAACCGTAATCGCCTCCGCGCTGTTCCCGTTCTGCAAGCCCAGTCCGGCACGCTCTAAGTTGGACGCGTGGCCCTTCCTAACCTCACCCGAGACCAGGCCGTCGAGCGCGCAGCCCTGATCACCGTCGACAGCTACCAGATCAACCTCAACATCACCGACGGTAACGGCGGGCCCGGCGAACGAACCTTCCGCTCCATTACTACCGTGGTGTTCGACGCGCTCGCCGGCGCCGACACGGTCATCGACATCGCCGCCGAAACCGTTCGCAGCGCCACCCTCAACGGTCGCGACCTCGACGTCTCCTCCTACGACGAATCGACCGGGATCCCGCTACCCGGGCTGGCCGACCGCAACGTCGTCGTCGTCGAGGCCGATTGCCGCTACTCCAACACCGGCGAAGGCTTGCATCGCTTCGTCGACCCGGTGGACGACGAGGTCTACCTGTACTCGCAATTCGAAACCGCCGACGCCAAGCGCATGTTCGCCTGCTTCGACCAACCCGACCTCAAGGCGACGTTCGACCTGCGCGTGGCCGCGCCGAAGCACTGGAAGGTGATCTCCAACGGCGCCACCGAGTCGGTGGCGGAGTCGGAGAAGAACAGTGTGCACACCTTCGCCACGACTCCGCGGATGAGCACCTATCTGGTGGCCCTGATCGCCGGGCCCTACGCGCGCTGGAAGGACACCTACCGCGACGAGCACGGCGAGATCGCGCTGGGCATCTACTGCCGGGCCTCGCTGGCCGACCACATGGACGCCGAGCGGTTGTTCACCCAGACCAAACAGGGATTTGGCTTCTACCACCGCAACTTTGGCCTACCCTATGCATTCGGCAAGTACGACCAGCTGTTCGTCCCCGAGTTCAACGCCGGCGCAATGGAAAACGCCGGCGCGGTGACGTACCTCGAGGACTACGTCTTTCGCAGCAAGGTCACGCGCGCTTCCTACGAGCGGCGCGCCGAGACGGTGCTGCACGAGATGGCGCACATGTGGTTCGGCGACCTGGTGACCATGACGTGGTGGGACGACCTGTGGCTGAACGAGTCGTTCGCGACGTTCGCGTCGGTTTTGTGCCAAAGCGAGGCCACCGAGTTCACGGAGGCCTGGACGACGTTCGCGAACGCCGACAAGTCGTGGGCGTACCGCCAGGACCAACTTCCGTCGACGCACCCGATCGCCGCCGAAATCCCCGACCTGGCCGCCGTCGAGGTGAACTTCGACGGAATCACGTACGCCAAAGGCGCTTCGGTGCTCAAGCAGCTCGTTGCCTACGTCGGCCTGGAGCACTTCCTGGCCGGACTGCGCGATTACTTCCGCATCCACGCATTCGGCAATGCGACGTTCGACGATCTGCTCGCCGCGCTGGAGAAAGCGTCCGGGCGGGATTTGTCCAATTGGGGCCAGCAGTGGCTGAAAACCACCGGGCTGAACACGCTGCGGCCGGAGTTCGACGTCGACGCAGACGGCAAATTCACCCGCTTCGCGGTGACCCAGAGCGGCGCCGCGCCGGGCGCGGGTGAGACCCGGGTGCACCGGCTGGCGGTCGGAATCTACGACGAAGACCCAACCGGCAAGCTGGTGCGAATCCACCGCGAGGAACTCGACGTCGAGGGTCCGGAGACGAAAGTCCCTGCACTGGTTGGCGTTTCGCGAGGCGATCTGATTCTCGTCAACGACGACGACCTGACTTATTGTTCACTGCGGCTCGACGACCGGTCACTGCAGACGGCGCTGACGCGCATCGCCGACATCGTCGAGCCGCTCCCCGCACGCTGGTGTGGTCGGCGGCGTGGGAGATGACCCGCGAGGCCGAACTGCGTGCCCGCGACTTCGTTTCGCTGGTCTTGGCGGGCGCTCACGCCGAAACCGAGGTCGGGGTGGCACAGCGGCTGCTGCTGCAGGCGCAGACGGCGCTGGCGTGCTACGCCGAGCCGACCTGGTCCCGTGAACATGGCTGGCCACAGTTCGCCGACCGGGTGCTGGAGTTGGCGCGCGCCGCGCAGCCCGGGTCGGATCACCAGCTCACCTTCGTCAACACGCTGTGCTCGTCGGTGCTGTCGACCCGGCATGTCGTGACGCTGGCCGACCTGCTCGATCACGACCCCGCCGACTTCGGGTTGGCGGGCCTGGAGATCGACACCGACCTGCGCTGGCGCATCGTGACCGCGCTCGCCACCGCCGGCGATATCGACGCCGACGGGCCCGCGACGCCCTTTATCGACGCCGAAGTGCAGCGCGACCCGACCGCCGCGGGCAAACGAAACGGCGCCCAGGCGGCGGCGGCACGGCCTCAACTGCCGGTCAAGCAGGAGGCCTGGACGACGGTGGTCGAGGACGACACGCTGGCCGTCATCACGGCCCGCGCCATCATCGCGGGCATCGGCGCGCCGGGGCAAGGGGAGCTGCTCGAGCCGTTCACCGCGCGCTACTTCGAGGCGATTTCCGGTGTCTGGGCGCGTCGATCCAGCGAAGTCGCCCAGTCCGTGGTGATCGGGCTGTATCCGCGCTGGGACATCAGCGAGGCCGGCATCGCCGCCGCCGATGCGTTCCTGACCGCCCCGGAGTCCGAGGTGCCGCCGCCGCTGCGGCGCCTCGTGCTGGAGGGCCAGGCCGGAGTGAAGCGTTCGTTGCGGGCGCGTCGGTTCGACGCCGACGAGCAGAATTGACACCGCTGCCTTATCGCACGGTCTCCCGGGTGACCGTCATCTCGAAATCGCCGCCGCCCAGGCCGACATGAACATGGCGATGGGCACCTGCTCGTCGCGGCCGTCGTCGGCGCCGCTGTCGTTGAGGTGGGCGACGCCGTTGGTGGCGTCCACGCCGATCACGACCACTTCATGGTCGCTGCCTTTGGGCCGGTGCCCTTCCCAGATGGTTTCGCTGCTGACCGGGACCATCACCGCGTGCCGCGAGCCGAGCGCCTTCTCCAGGGCGTCGAGCGCGGCCTGACCTTTGGCGTCTTCGGAGGTGGTGGCGTGGATGCCGTAGTGCGCCAACAGCACCGCAATGTCTTGGGTATCGACGCCGTCGCCGTTGGCGTCGGTGTAGACCGTCGTGCCGTCTTCGGCGGCACTCGGCGTGTTCTGGGCCAGGGTGATGATCTGCTGCTCGCTGGGCATCTGGCCGGTGACCTGGCCAACCACCCCGGCCACCGACATCAGCACGCAGTTGTTGCCGAATGACTGCACGGCCCCAGTACTGGGCGGCCTTGGGCGGATCACCGTACATCCCGGCGTCGGCGACGGCCGGCGCCACAAGCGTCACGCTTGCGCCGCCGGTGAGTGCGGTCAGAGACGACGAAGGTCACCACCGGACGGCTGCGCGTCCCGTGGCCGCAGCCCGCGATAGGATACCGTTCACGCCAGGCCAAAACTTAAGCCGGCGAGATCCCCGCGCTGAGCACGCGGACCGCGCTGACCAGTCCGTCGACCAGCTGGCCCTGCTCGAATGCCGACTAGGCCGCGGCCACCCCCAGGGGTGCGGCCGACTCGGCGCCGCGACCCCGGACGTGCGAGCCGTAGACCACCTCGATGACGTGCTGGTCGGGCGAGACGGCGAGCAGCACCGCATCGTCCGGCGTCGGCACCTTGGCCAGAATCTCGCGGGCCCGCGCGGCGGTGTCGCTACCCAGGTCGCCGAGGTAGATGGCGAACCGCGCCTTAGACGCCCGCGAGCCGTACTTGAGCGCGTCGTCGATGGCGACCAGGTCGCTGATCGGGAACGGGTAGTGCACCGACAGCTCTCCGGGCTCGGTGACCCCCGAGACCCGTCCGCTGGTGGTGATCACCAAGCCGTTCGGCAGCCCGGCGGGCTCGATCGTCGCTACTTCACCACGTGCCACTGGCGCCACCTCCAACCGAGAACTCCGATGTCCCATGCCCGCCGTGCGCGCTGCCGACGGCCTCGTCGGTCGCGGCCCACAGGATCGGCGGATGCGTCCACGGCTCCGACATCGTGTAGGTCGCGGGGTGCGGCCCCTTGCGGGACCAGATCAGCACCGACAGCACGAGCACCAGCAACAGCGGGATTCCGACGAACCACGAGGTGGATCTCCATCATGCTCACGACGCAAACCGTATCCCACCGGGATGCCGAGCGCCGCGCTTGGACGCAAGAAGGGGATCCAACTACGCGGCGCCTTCACCGAGGTACCTGGCCCAGGCCGGGTCCAGCTCCTTGACCGTCGAGAGCAGCCGCCAGTGCTGGCCCGTCGGCGGCAGCGGCGCTCGGCGCAGTGCCCAGCCGAGTTCGGTGAGGAGCTTGTCGCCCTTGCGGTGGTTGCAGGTCGAGCAGCATGCGACGCAGTTCTCCCAGGAGTGATCGCCACCGCGGCTGCGTGGCACCACATGGTCGACGGTGTCGGCCTTCGCGCCGCAATAGGCACAGCAGAAGCGGTCGCGGTGCATGAGCGCGGCGCGGGTCATCGGGACGCGTGCCCGGTAGGGAACCCGGACGTACGACCGCAGCTGGATCACCGAGGGCACCACGATCGATTCGGTCGCCGAGTGGATGACCGGTCCGGCCGGGTCGTCGTGCACAACGTCGGCCTTGCCGCAGATCACCATCACGATGGCCCGCCGCATTGGCAGCGCGGTCAGCGGCTCATAGGTGGAATTCAGCAGGAGCACCCGCCGGCGACTCCAGATCGATGCCGTCTCTTGGCGGGTGGGTGGATGGGTATCAACACTGTGCAGGCACGACGCGGTTGCGGGTCCGGTTAACCCCGCCGCGACACCGGAATTGCGGTGGCTGCGGCGTCTCTTGCCCTGCGCCATAGATCCTCCGCGGAATAGTCCACCATGATTCGCCTCCAATCGCACCCCTATTGCCGGTGCGTGCCGTGTCTTTCCGGTGAACAGCAGGAAAGAGGCACTCGAAAGGCTGGCCCCCGCCTGGCCATGCGACTTCGGCGATGCACCACAATGGACGAGATGGATCAGGTACAACAGTCCTTCTACGACGCTGTCGGCGGTGCCGAGACTTTCAACGCGATCGTGTCCCGCTTTTATGCGCAGGTCCCCGACGACGAGATACTGCGTGAGCTGTATCCCGCGGACGACCTGGCCGGCGCCGAGGAGCGATTGCGGATGTTCCTCGAACAGTACTGGGGTGGGCCGCGCACCTACTCTGACCAGCGCGGTCATCCCCGGCTGCGGATGCGTCACGCCCCATTCCGGATCACCCCGATCGAGCGCGACGCCTGGCTGCGCTGCATGCAGACCGCCGTCGCCTCCATCGATTCGCGGACCCTCGACGACGAGCACCGTCGCGAGTTGCTGGACTATTTGGAAATGGCCGCACACTCACTCGTCAATGCCCCTATTTAATCTTTAGCCCCTAAACGCCGAGCAAACCGAACGGAGCAGTATGAGCCCCGCAGCATGGTGGTCGAACGCGGTTTTCTACCAGGTCTATCCACGGTCGTTCGCCGACAGCAACGGCGACGGCGTCGGTGACATAGACGGGTTGGTCGCCCATCTTGATCACCTCGAGCGGCTGGGAATTGACGCGATTTGGCTCAGCCCGGTCACCGTCTCGCCGATGGCCGACCACGGCTACGACGTCGCCGATCCCCGTGACATCGACCCGCTGTTCGGCGGGATGGGCGCGATCGAACGGCTGATCGCGGCGGCGCACGAGCGGGGCATCAAGATCACCATGGACGTGGTCCCCAACCACACCAGCTCGGCGCACCAGTGGTTCCAGGCGGCGCTGGCCGCCGGCCCGGGCACCGACGCGCGGGAACGCTACATCTTTCGCGACGGTCGCGGCCCCGACGGGGCGCTGCCGCCGAACAATTGGACGTCGGTGTTCGGCGGGTCCGCCTGGACCCGGGTGATCGAGCCGGACGGCAACCCCGGCCAGTACTACTTGCACCTCTTCGACACCGAGCAGCCGGACCTGAACTGGGATAACCCAGAAGTCTTCGACGACTTCGAGAAGACGCTGCGCTTCTGGCTGGAACGCGGCGTGGATGGCTTCCGCATCGATGTGGCACATGGGATGGCCAAGCCGCCCGGCCTGCCGGACGCGAAGGACGACGTCAAGGTGTTATCCCACAGCGACGACGATCCGCGCTTCAACCACCCGAGCGTGCACGAGATTCACCGCGGGATCCGCAAGATCGTCGACGAGTATTCGGAGGCGGTGACCATCGGCGAGGTCTGGGTCATGGACAACCTCCTTTGGGCGGAGTATCTGCGGCCCGACGAACTGCATCTCGGCTTCAATTTCCGGCTGACCAAGATCGACTTCGACGCCGGCGAAATCCACGATGCTATCCAGAATTCACTGGAGGCCATCGCGATCGAAAATGCCGTTCCGACCTGGACACTGTCCAATCACGATGTGGGCCGCGAGGTTACCCGTTACGGCGGCGGCGTGATCGGGCTGCGCCGGGCGCACGCGATGACGATGGTGATGCTCGCACTGCCCGGCACCGTATTCATTTACAACGGCGAGGAACTCGGGCTGCCCGACGTGTTGGACCTGCCCGAGGAGGCGCTGCAGGACCCGACGTGGGAACGCTCCGGGCACACCGAACGTGGCCGCGACAAGTGCCGGGTTCCGATCCCGTGGTCGGGCGAGGATCCCCCGTTCGGGTTCTCCACCTCCGCCGACACCTGGTTACCGATGCCGGCGGAATGGGCGCCGCTGACCGCCGAAAAGCAAAGCGCGGACGCCGATTCGACACTGTCGTTTTTCCAGCGGGCGATCGAATTGCGAAGGTCCTGCGGCGAATTCGATGGCAGCGGGCTCGAGTGGCTGGCCGCGCCCCGCGATGCCCTGATTTTCCGCCGCGGCGGCGGTCTGGTGTGCGCTCTTAACGCCGGCAAGCGCCCGATCGCGCTGCCGCCGGGGGAAGTCATCTTCGCCAGCTCGCCCTTGGTGGACGGCGCATTGCCACCCGACGCCGCGGCCTGGCTGGTGTAGCGATCTGCGAAGTCGCGCCGGCTTTCCCGCTGTTCTATACATGTGTTTATGGCATCCTTCGCATGGGCGGTAATCGGAGCGGGTCCCGCGGGAATTGCCGCGGTGGGAAGGCTTTTGGATCATGGAATAGCGCCTGAAAGCATCGCTTGGATTGATCCCGCTTTTGCGGCAGGAGACTTCGGCCAAAAGTGGCGTGCGGTGCCAAGCAATACCCGGGTTGTTTCTGCCACTGTGGATGGTGTACGGAACCTGCCCAGGTCGCTCCGATTTCGCACGGCGAACGCGTCTCGTCGACAATCGCCATCACGGCCACCCGGCCGCCATAAAATAAGCTTGATTCGATTCGGCGCAAGACCGATCACCGCAGTACCAGCGCCGGATGGCCGCGACGTCGATACACCGAGCCGAACCGGGCATCGACGCGCAGCCAGGTCGGCAGGATCCGGACCCGGATCATCTCGTCAGCCGCGATCTCATCCGGTCGCTGCGGCAGGAAACCCATTGCGGTCAAAGCGAACACGCACCGCATGGGCAACCCCACGTCGACATCGGCGGAGCTGACCCGAATCACCTCCTGGTCGAGCAGCGAGACCGGCGGACCATGGGAACTGCTGTGCTCCTTGGCAAGTCGCGCGCCGCGCTGCGCCAGATCCAGCATGACGCGGGCCGGCACGTCATCGAGGTGGGTGAAGCCGGATTCCGGGGGCAACGCACCTCGCCACGCCGAGTCCATCGAGAAGCCCGGATCGACGTAGCCCGCGGCGTCCATCGCGGACAGGCCGCGCGCCAACCCGTCCGCGGCGACCGACAGATCCTCGGGCCGCACCTTACCGACCACCACACGGCTGGCCAGGACATCGAAACCCGTTGCCACCCAAGCGGTCAGCAGTCCGGCAGATCGAGCGCGCAGCCGGATCACCGCCGCGTCGTCGAGCCGCATCGCGTGATCGACGAACGCGGCCAGGTCCGCGCGGTGGGCGGCGCTGCCTTCCGGCCCCAGCCACAAACCGCGCTCGGCCGCTAATCCCGGAGCCACTGTTGTAAATACTGTCGATGGTGTGGTGCGAGCCGCACCAGCCTCTGCTCCTCGATGTGGAACGCGGCCAGCTGCGACTCGGCGATGACGGCGGGCTTGGACTCCGGATCCGCGTTGACCGATCGCACTTCGTATCCGAGCGTGAAGTCCACCGCCCGCAACCGCTTCACCCAGATGGTCACCTGCAAAGGCGAATCGACCAGCCGCAACTGACCCTTGTAGGTGACCCGCACGTCGGCGATCAGCAGGCCGGTGGAAGTGATATCGGCACCGAAAGCGTCCCGCAGAAATGGGACACGCGCCTCTTCGAGAATCGTCACCATGGTGGCGTGGTTGACGTGCTGGTACATGTCGATGTCCGACCATCGCACCGGCACCGGCGCGACAAACCCGGGACTCAACTCGAGGAGCCTCTTCCGCTGGTGCGGGTCATGCGGCGGATCTGCCGCGCGGCCACCGACAGCGTCGCGAGATCCTTTTCTCCGCTTTCCTGGATCTCGCGGAGCGTCCGTCGGGCCCGCTCCACCCGGGATGCGCTGATCTGTTCCCACTCGGCGATCTTCTCTTCGCCACTTTCATCGGGCTCACCGACAGCAAGCACATCGAAACACAGCGACCGCACCGATGCGTAGATGTCGTCACGAATCGCCAAGCGCGCCAACGAATGCCACCGGTCATTTCGGGGCAGCTGGGATATCGCGGTCAACAGAGCGTCGGTACCCAGCCGGTCCATCAGGGCGAAATAGGTATCCGCGACGTCGGCGGTTTCGATCTCGGTGATATCGCCGATGTCGATGATGTCGAGCAGGCTGAAGCGATACAGGCCGGCCGCAATGATGTAGGCCAGGTCTTGGGGCGTGCCCTGTGAGGCGAAGTCCGCGGCTTCCTCTTCGACGATGGCCTTGTCGTCGCCGCGCAGCCACTCCGACATTCGCGGTGTCAGCGCTTTGACCTTGGCGGCGAATCGGTTGATCTCGGCGCCAACGGCCAACGGCTGCGGACGGTAGTTGAGCAGCCAGCGTCCGCCGCGGTCGATCAGCCGTCGGGTGTCCAGCGTCATCCGGTCCGATAGCGCGACCGGGATATCCGCCGCGCGAATCCGCCGCCACACGTCACCCACCTCAAAGATGGCGTCGGTGGCGACATAGGTGCGTATCGCATCGATCGGTCCCACACCGACGTCTTCGGTGATCCGGAAGGCGTAGCTGATGCCGGCGGTGTCCACCAGGTCGTTGATCAGCATCGTCGTGACGATCTCGCGGCGCAGCTGGTGCTTGCGGATCTCCGGGGTGAACCGTTCGCGCAGCGGGGTCGGGAAGTAGCGTGGCAGCCTCGAGGCGAACACATCCTGTTCGGGCAGTTCGGTGGCCACCATGTCTTCCTTGAGCGTCAGCTTGACGTGCGCCATCAAGGTCGAGAGCTCGGGAGAGGTGAGCCCAACGCCGATGTCGAGGCGCCGGTGAATCTCCTTGTCGGTGGGCAGCGCTTCCAATTCGCGGTTGAGTCCGCGTTGTTCGAGGTACCTGATCTGCATCGCGTGCACCGTGAGCAGGCTGGGCGCGTTGGTGCGGCTGGTGCCGATCAGGTCATTTTGGTCTTCGTTGTCGGTCAGCACCAGTTGGGCGACCTCGTCGGTCATCGACTCGAGCAGTTGTTTGCGCTCGTCGACCTTGACCTTGCCGGCGGTGACCAGCGAGTCGATCAGGATCTTGATGTTGACCTCGTGGTCGGAACAGTCCACCCCCGCGGAGTTGTCCATCGCGTCGGTATTGATCCGCCCGCCCGCCAGATCGAACTCGACCCGGCCCAACGCCGTCACCCCAAGATTGCCGCCCTCGCCAACGACCTTGGCGCGCAACTGGTTTCCATTGACGCGTACCGGATCGTTGGCGCGATCGCCGACATCGGCATCGGACTCCGATTCCGCTTTGACGTAGGTGCCGATGCCACCGTTGAAGAGCAGATCCACCGGTGCGAGCAGGATCGCCTTGATCAGGCTGGGCGGGGTCATTTCGTCGACCTCATCGTCGATGCCCAGCGCGAGACGCACCTGCGGGCTGACCGGGATGGCCTTTTGCTCGCGGCCGTACACCCCGCCGCCCTCGCTGATCGATGACCTGTCGTAGTCGTCCCAGCTGGACCGCGCCAGGCCGAACATCCGTTGGCGTTCCTGCCAGGAAGCCGCGGCGTCGGGTTCCGGGTCGAGGAAGACGTGCCGGTGGTCGAAGGCGGCGATCAGCCTGATGTGCTTGCTCAGCAGCATCCCGTTGCCGAACACGTCGCCGCTCATGTCGCCGATACCGACGACGGTGAAGTCCTCGGTTTGGGTGTCGACTCCCATCTCGCGGAAGTGGCGTTTGACGGCCTCCCATGCGCCCTTGGCGGTGATGGCCATGGCCTTGTGGTCGTATCCGACCGACCCGCCGGACGCGAAGGCGTCGCCCAACCAGAATCCGTAGGACTTGGCGACGTCGTTGGCGATGTCGGAGAACGTCGCGGTGCCCTTATCCGCGGCCACCACCAGGTAGGCGTCGTCGCCGTCGCGGCGTAGCACCTGAGGTGGCGGGCTGACCTTTCCGGTGTGGTGGTCGACGTTGTCGGTGACGTCCAGCAACCCCGAGATGAAGAGCTGATAGCAGGCGACGCCTTCGGCCCGGGTGGCATCGCGGTCGACGGCGGGGTCACCGGTGGGCAGTGGCGGGCGTTTGAGGACGAAGCCACCCTTGGCCCCCACCGGGACGATGACGGCGTTCTTCACCGCCTGCGCCTTGACCAGACCCAGGATCTCGGTGCGGAAGTCGTCGCGGCGGTCCGACCAGCGCAGGCCGCCACGCGCCACCGGGCCAAATCTCAGGTGGACGCCTTCGAAGCGGCACGAGTACACGAAGATCTCGTACTTGGGGCGCGGCAGTGGCAGCTCGTCGACCAGCTGGGCGTCCAGCTTGATCGCCAACACATTACGGGCTCGGGCCGAACTCTCGCGCGTCACAAAGTAATTCGTCCGCAGGGTGGCCTGCACCAGCGATGCGAACGCACGCAGAATGCGGTCGGTGTCCAGGCTCACCAACGCATCGATGTCGGCCGCAACAGCGGCCGCGGCCGCTTGCGCGTCGCGGCTCGTCGGCGATCCCGAGTCCCTGGGATCGAAAAGTGCCTCGAACAATACGACCAGTGATCGAGCGGTGGAGGGGTGTTCGTTGAGCACCGATTCGATGTGGGACTGGCTGTAGGGGAAGTTCGCCTGCCGCAGGTATTTCGCATAGGTGCGCAATAGCACGACCTGCTGCCAGGTCAGCCCGGCACGCATCACCAGCTCGTTGAACCGGTCGATCTCGACGCGGCCGTGCCAGATCGCGGTGACCGCATCGGCGAATCGCTCCGCCATCGCGTCGCGCTCTGCTTGTGTCGATGCCAGCCGGACGGTCGGGTGCGGCGAGATCTTGAACTGATAGATCCACACCGGCAGCCCGTCCGGCCGGGTGACCGTGAACGGCCGCTCCTCGAGAACGACGACGCCCATGCTCTGCAGCATCGGGAGCAGCTGGCTCAACGAGGCGGCGTGCCCGCCGAGGAACCAGGTCAGCTGGGCGCTGCCCCCCTCGCCGCGGTCGGAGAACACCAACTTGACGGAATCGTCGGAGAGCTCGTTGATGATCGCGATCTGGTCAATAGCTTCGGCCGGGGTGACGGCCTGCTTGTAGGCCTCGCGGAAGGTGGCCGCGTAATGCTCGACGTCGGCGTGCGAGACGGTGCCTTCGGGACGGTCTGTCGCGGCGCCGATCAGACGGTCGCCCCATGTTTGCGCGGCCTCGCTCAGCAGGCCCTGGATTCGGACCCGGTTGTCTTCGGAGACATCGACCAAGGCCCGGCGGGGGCCTTCGGGCAGCCGGACCATGAAATGCATGAGCGCCCAAGGCGATTCACTGACACGAGCGGTGAATTCCAGCCGCGTCCCGCCGAATTCGCGGACGAGGATGTCCTCCATCTGCAACCGCACGGGCGTGGTGTAGCGGTCGCGGCTCACATAGACCAGGCATGAGACGAAGTACTGAAGCCGATCGGCACGCAGGAACAACAACGCGCGCCGGTGGGACCCCAGATCCACGACCGCCTTGGACATCGCCAAAAGGCGTTCGGCGCTCAGCGCGAACAGCTCCGAGCGCGGGATGGTCTGGATGACATCGAGCAGGAGCTGGCCCGGATGGACGGGGTCGCTATCGGCCATCGCCAGCGCTTCGCGGACCTGGTGCGAAACCGTCGGGATTTCAAGAACATCGGCGTTCATCGCTGCGACCGTGAAAAGCCCGACGAAGCGGTGTTCTACTACCTTTACCTCGCCCTCGTCGACGTATTCGCGAACGGCGATGGCATACGGGTAGGCGCCGTAGCGCAGGTAGCTGCCGACGACGGATTGGGCCAAAACCAGCAATTTGTCGTCATCGGTCAACCGGGGGCGTGCACCCGTGCGGATGCGCTGCACGCCGAGGCCGGTCGCGCCGTCGGGGGAGACAAAAGCGCCATGGACCGGGCAACGTTGGTAGCCCAGCAGCAGGAAATTCCCATTACCCAGCCAGCGCAGCAACTCCGCGACTTCGTCGCGGTCGGGCGCCGTGAAGTGTCCGTCGACGTTGGCTTCGACGTCCGCGGCCACGCCGCTCAAGGTGGCGATCAACTCCGATGCGTCGCTGGCCACCAGTTGGACGTCGCCCAGGACCTTGGGCAACAGCTGCTCGACTTCGGTGAGCGTCTTGCTGTCGACCGTGGGTGAGAGCTGCAGGTGGATCCACGCCTCACCCACGTATGGGGATGCGCCGGGCGGCTTCGGTTCGACGCTGAGCAGGTCCCCCGTCGGGCTGCGATGCACCTCGAACACCGGGGTCATCAGGGCCGTGTAGTCGACACCGAGCCGGTGCAACAGCAGGGTGACGGAGTCTATCAACATGCCGCCGTGATCGGTGACGACCTGCAGCGCGGGCCCGAATCCGGCGGGATCGTCCGCCGGGTAGACGGCGACACAGCTTTCGCCCGGCGGACGGCGCTGGCCGAGCCGATAGTGTGCGCCGAGTACGGCAGGGGTCACGATCGCGGCGGGAACGCTCGGGTCGACCGGCCGACTTTCTACGGCTCCCGGTTCGGCGCTGTGCGGACCGCTGTAGCTCTCGATGTACGCAGTCGAGATCCAGTCCGGAATGTCCTCGCCGTGGGTGAACGCGGTCCACGGCTGGAGATCCTGCTTAGCCCCGGGATCGATCGTCATGCCGATTGCTCCCAACTCACGACGGATGCCACCGCTGGCGTCGCCGGCATTAGTTGCGCGTCAACTTGCGGTGGGTCACTCTGTGCGGCCTGGCGGCTTCCGCACCGAGCCGTTCAATCTTGTTCTCTTCGTATGCCCCGAAATTGCCCTCGAACCAGAACCACTTGGCCTCGTTGTCCTCGTCGCCTTCCCAGGACAGGATGTGCGTGCACGTCCGGTCGAGGAACCAGCGATCGTGCGAAATCACCACGGCACAGCCGGGGAACTGCTCGAGCGCGTTCTCCAGTGAGCCCAGGGTCTCGACGTCGAGGTCGTTGGTCGGCTCGTCGAGCAGGATGAGGTTGCCACCCTGCTTGAGCGTCAGCGCGAGGTTGAGCCTGTTGCGCTCGCCACCGGACAGCACCCCCGCCGGCTTCTGCTGGTCGGGGCCCTTGAACCCGAACGCCGACACATAGGCGCGCGACGGCACCTCGGTCTGCCCGACCTGGATGTGGTCCAGCCCGTCCGAAACGACTTCCCACACGTTCTTCTTCGGATCGATACCCGCGCGGGTCTGGTCCACGTAGCTCAGCTTGACGGTCTCGCCGACCTTGACGATGCCGCTGTCCGGCTGCTCGAGCCCCACGATGGTTTTGAACAGCGTGGTCTTGCCGACCCCGTTGGGGCCGATGACGCCGACGATGCCGTTGCGGGGCAGGGTGAAGGACAGGTCCTTGATCAGGGTGCGTCCGTCGTAGCCCTTGTCGAGGTGTTCGACCTCGACGACCACATTGCCCAGCCGCGGCCCGACGGGAATCTGGATCTCCTCGAAGTCGAGCTTGCGCGTCTTCTCCGCCTCGGTGGCCATCTCCTCGTAGCGCTGCAGGCGCGCCTTGCTTTTCGCCTGGCGGGCTTTGGCGCCTGAGCGGACCCACGCCAGCTCTTCGGTCAGCCGCTTGTGCAGCTTGGCGTCCTTGCGGCCCTGCACCGCCAGGCGCTCGGCCTTTTTCTCCAGGTAGGTCGAGTAGTTGCCCTCGTACGGATACGCGCGACCCCGGTCGAGCTCCAGGATCCATTCGGCGACGTTGTCCAGGAAGTAGCGGTCGTGGGTGACCGCCAGGATCGCACCCGCATAGCTGGCCAGGTGCTGTTCGAGCCACTGCACGCTTTCGGCGTCGAGGTGGTTGGTCGGCTCGTCGAGCAGCAGCAGGTCGGGTTTGGACAGCAGCAGCTTGCACAGCGCCACGCGGCGCCGCTCACCACCGGACAGGTTCGTCACCGGCTCGTCCGGCGGCGGGCAGCGCAGCGCGTCCATCGCCTGCTCCAGCTGTGAATCGAGGTCCCATGCGTCGGCGTGGTCGAGGTCCTCTTGCAGCCGGCCCATTTCTTCCATCAACTCATCGGAGTAGTCGGTGGCCATCAATTCGGCGACTTCGTTGAAGCGGTCGAGCTTGACTTTGATGTCGCCCAGGCCTTCTTCCACGTTTCCGCGGACGGTCTTGGCCTCGTTCAGCGGCGGCTCCTGTTGCAGGATTCCGACGCTGGCACCGGTGGCCAGGAAGGCCTCGCCGTTGTTGGCCTTGTCCAGACCGGCCATGATCCGCAAGACGCTGGACTTGCCGGCGCCGTTGGGGCCGACGACACCGATCTTGGCGCCCGGGAAGAAACTCAACGTGACGTCGTCCAGGATCACCTTGTCGCCGTGCGCCTTGCGGACCTTCTTCATCGTGTAGATGAACTCAGCCATGCCGCGGTCTCGCCTTTCTGGTCCTTGAGAATGATCTCGCGGACCATCCTAGGCACCGACCGACCACTCGGAGCCGGTGGCTAAGCCGACAGTGGCATCGTGTTGGTACCGGTGACGGCATCGTCAGGCTGCGCCGGGTCGTTACCGGCGGCGACCTCATCGGTTGCTGCGGCGGCGACGGCCGCCGGGCCCGAGTCCGGGCCGACACCGGTGTAAGCGGGCTTCTCGATGCGCACGAAGACGCGCGACAGGTCGGGACCGACCGAGGTCGCCCGCATCTCCAGCGACGAACGGCGATTGCCGTCCCGGTCCTCGTACTCGCTGGTGTATACCTGGCCCACCACGATCACGGGTGCGCCCTTGCCCAACGCGGCACCCACCCCGGCGACCAACTTTCCCCAGCAGTTGACGGTGATGAAGAGCGAGTTGCCCGGCTCCCAGCTGCCGTCGGCGGTACGCCGGCGCGAATTGCTGGCTACCCGAAATTTGAGGACCTCCTGCTCGCCGACCTGGCGGCGCTGAAGGTCGTTGACGATGTGACCGACAACGGTAAGCGGGGTTTCGAACATTTTCTGATCCCTTTCTCAGTTGTTTTCTCCGGCTTGGTGACTAATTCAGCGAACCAGTCACCACCCGTTTCCGTCCGCCATTGAGCCCGGCGCCACCGACGGGCCGCACGGCGAAACGGGCGCGAAACGGGTCCCGCTCGGTATCTCTGTGGAAAAAACCGTGACTGTGGATCAGTCCGCTGGTTACTGCGATGGTCCCGGCGTCTCGCGCCGGGCCAGTTCGGCCAGCATCGCGTTGTAGGCGGCCAGGTCGGCGCCATCGTCGCGGTCGGCCGCCCGGTCCAACCTCCTGGCGGTGCGCGCGTCGCTGCGTGCCCATTGCACCAGCAGCGCAACCATGACGATCACCAGGGGTATTTCCCCTGCCGCCCAGGCGATTCCGCCACCCAATCGCTGATCGCCCAGCAGATCGGTGTGCCAGCTGAAACCCAACGATCGGTAATAGTCGGCACCGAGCACCTTTCGGGTGCCCATCAGCACCACCCCGAAGAATGCATGCAGGGGCAACGACGCGAACACCACGCCCACCTTGGCCAGCGGCGGGATCGGACGCGGCATGGGGTCCACCCCGATGACGACCCAATAGAACAGGTAGCCGCTGACCAGAAAGTGCATATTCATCGCCAAATGCCCGGCGTGACTGCTCACCGTGGTGTCGAAAAGGTTCGACAGGTACAGCCCGTAGAACCCGGCGACGAACAGCACGGTCGCGACCACCGGATTGGTGAGCAGCCGCGACACGCGGCTGTGCAGTGCGGCCAACAGCCATTCCCGCAGGCCCGGCGGGTCGTCGCGGCCGGCCGCCGGCAGCGCCCGCAACGCCAGGCTGACCGGAGCGCCGAGCACCAGCAGGATCGGGACCAGCATCGACAGGCCCATGTGGGCCGCCATGTGCATGCTGAACATCGCCGGCATGTAGCGACCTATCCCCGACGACGTCACGAACAGCAAGGCCAGGCAGCCGAGCAGCCAGGACACCGTCCGGCCGGGCGGCCAGCGGTCGCCGCGCCGGCGCAGCCGCAGCACCGCCGCCACATACAGCCCGGCGAAGACGATCGCGGCCGTGCCGAAGATCAGGTCGAAGCGCCAGTCGAACAGGATGCGCGCCGGGGTCGGCGGCCCGTCGAAGTCGTAGCCGATCTCGGCTTCGGGGATCGACGGTAGCCGGATCGGGGGTGGTGGCGGCGGTGTGCGGCCCAGCCCGACGGCGATGCCGAAGGTGAGGCCGAAAAGCGCGGCCTCGATCAGCGCCAGCCGGATCAGGGGACCGCGCGCTTGTGACGAACTCGAATCTGCTTGCAGCGCAACAACTCCGGCGCGTCGCTGACGCCAGCCGACGATGCCCAGCACGCACAGGGCGACGAACTTGGCGGCCACCAGCCGCCCGTACGTGGTGGTCAACAGGTCGGAGGGCGGGACCCGCACCAGGGCGTTCACTACACCGCTGAGGGCCATCGCCACCCAGCAGCACAGGGCGATCGCCGAGAAACGCCGCGCCGCCAGGCCGGTGTGCTCACCGCCCCGCAGCGCGTGGGCCAGCAGGGCGAGCAGACCACCGGCCCACAGGCTGGCCGCGACCAGGTGGATCAGCAGGCTGTTGGTGGCCAGGTCGTGCGAACCGCCGGCCGACGAGTGACCGGTCAGCGCGAGCGGAAGCAGCGTCAGCAACGACCCGACGAATAGCAGCGGCGTCCATGACCAGCGCAGCACCGCCAGGCTTGCCAGCATCACCGCCGCGGCCAGCATCGCGGTCCAGCGCCACGCGGAGGCGGTGGTGATCAGGTCGGCCACCGACCAGATCGTCACCGGGTTGAGGTGATCGACCAAGGGTTGGCCGGACACGTCGGAAATGGTCAGCGGGACCAGCAGCGCGGCGCACACCGCCCACGCCCCCGACGCCACCGTGCCCAGCCGAACCGCACGGTATCCGCCGGCGTCGAGCACGCCGCTGCGTTGCGGGGGCACCAGGAACGCGGCGAAAAGGAACGAACCGACGGCCAGCACCGCGGCGATCTCGCCCGCCGCCCGGACGAACGGCAGCCCCAGCGTGGTTGCCGGGCCCGGATCGGGCAAACCGGTGAGGGTCAACGCATCCGCCAGCGACAGCGCGCCGATCCCGGCCGCCGTGCAGCCCGCCAGCACCGCGACGCCGGTCAGCAGCGGCCATACCAGCGCACGGCGCTTGGCCAGTCCGGCCGTCGAGGTCGGACTGGGGGCCTCGCCGGCGGGCAGTGCAACCGTCATGTAGCCAGGTTATGGGCCAACTATCGAGGCTGGCTGTCCAAACGCCCCTGACGCGCCTTGATCTCGCGCGCGACGAACTGATCGCGCGCGATCTGTTCGACGTAATCGAAATCGCGCAGAATGCCCCGCAACTCTTTCCGGAAAGCGATTCGTCTTTCGGCGAGGTCTTCTGAGGGTCCTATCAGATTCTGATCGACGACAACCTGGCGTGCGGTTGCGAAGAGCAGCGTCGACACCGATTCGCTGCTACGGACCCGGGCCTGGGCCACGTATTGTCGCCCGACCCCGAGCGCCAACTCCGTCAGTTCCTTCTGGCCGATATCCGCCGGCGCATCACGCAACACGTCGGCGACGATCTCGTAAGCTTCGAAGAACACCCGCAACATGGCGTCCGACATCAATGGGCGCTTGGCGAACAGCAACGCGTCGATCTGTTCGCCCCCGGCGGCAACGTGTGCCTCCCAATTGTCGTGCCACGCCAGCTCTTCGGCGATGTTTTCCCGGAACGCCGTCGATTCGGCGAAGTAGAAATCGAACTTCAGTAAATCGCGAAGGCGCATCGCCTGGTCCCAGAACGCCGACAGGCGGTCGCCTTGAGCGTGCTCCGCGCGCTTGGCGTACGCCAGCGCGAGTTCGACGATCGAGGTCTCCAGGAAGGCGTGTATCACCGAGTTCCGGTAGAACGCCGCGGCGTGTTCTTTGTCAGGCGCGATCTGCCACACCGGCTCTCGGCCACCGTCGACCCGGGTGATCGGATTACCGTTGGACAGCGCGTCGGCCGCCGCGCGCACACCCTCGCGCGAACGCAGCCGTAGCGCAGAAGTTGACATCGGGGTTTGCTTGCGTTCGAGGTAGTCCAGCGAGTCCTGCAACGTGTGGTGCAGCTGATCGAGTGTCAGCGCCGCACCGCGAGTGGTGAGCAGCAACGCACACACCAACCCCGTCGCCGTCACCGGTGTCGCCCGAAGGATCCGCCACGCCACTTCGAACGACATCTTTTGTAGCGCAAGCCGTTTGGCGTCGCGATCCTGGGCGAGCGGACCGTGCGGTGCGCCCAGGTAGTGCCGCATCGAGACCGCTTCGGGGAAACGGACGTAGATCTTGCCGTAGTTGCGTTCGCCCTGCGCCTTGATGAAGTTGTAGAGCCAGCCGATGCCCTCGGGTGTTTTTTCGCCGCCGCGGGCGTATTCGGCGTACTCGGCCGTCTCGTGCAACTGATCGAAGCTGATCGAAACCGGCTGCAGCAGAATGTCTTCGCTGCGCCCGTCCAGGTAAGCGTCGGCCACAAACGCCATCAGACCGAGCTTGGGCGGCAGCATTTTTCCGGTGCGCGAGCGGGTGCCTTCGATGGACCAGCTCAGGTTGAACCGCTTCTCGACGATGTAGCCGACGTATTCGCGCAGGACGTATTTGTAGAGCGGATCGTCGGCGACGTTGCGGCGGATGAAGATAACGCCGGAGCGGCGCAACAGCGGCCCCATCAACCCGAACGACAGGTTGATGCCCGCGAAGACATGCACCGGCGGCAGCCGGTTCTCCTGCATCGCCACGGGCACCACCGCGCCGTCGATGTAGGACCGGTGCGAAAACAGCAGCACCGCCGGATGAGCTTCCAGCCCGGCTCGCATCGTCGCGATTTGATACTCGTCGTAATCGATTTCGGGCTCGAATCCGCGGCTGATCAACCTGCCGAGGACGGCAACCAGATCGACGGACGCCCTGCTCCATCCGGTGGCGAGCTCGTCGAGCATCTTGCCGGCTTCTTCGACGGTTGCGCCCGGGATCTTTTGCAGGCCGGCCCGAAAACGCGCGGACGCCATGATCTCCGGCTTCAACAGCCGCGGAGACTTGTACTGGGGCCCCAGGATTCGGTACTCGGCGCGTTCCATCGCCAAGATGGCGCGGCGAGTGACGAACTGGGCGAAGTCGCGCTCGTCTTCTCCGCCGGTGTTGTCGCGCCACTGCTGGCGCAGCTCGGACACCTTGGCCGGCTCGCCGGCGACCACCCGCGCGCGGCGGGGAGCGTTGCGCAGGATGCGTCGCTGCTGGCGCGGGTTGGGGTGGTAGGGGTCAGCGCCCGGGAGCAGCCCGGCCACCTTGGCGAGTCTGCCGCGATCCGGGGGCGGCAGCCAGAACACCCGCACCGGAACGATCGTGCGGTCGTCGCCGGACTCGAGCTGCCCCACCAACGCCGTCAGCGCCGTCGGCGGCGCATCGCGTTGCGGCAGCTTTAATACGTCGAATCTCGTCTGGGGATTGAGCGCACGCTGCTGGTCGGCCCACGCCATGATCAGCTGCATCTCGACCGGCGAGTCCATGGACGCCAGGACCAGTGAGTCATGCGCGGTGAGGACCGGGCTGGTATCCCGGGCCGTTTCGGTCACGTCCGTCCTTCGGGCCGGGTTCCCGGCGCCTCGCCGTTGACCGTCTCGTCTGCCCTGGGCTGTTGTGCCTGACCATCTTTGAGCGCGGCCTTGGCCGCATTCGGATTCGCCTTGGTCGCCTTGGTCGCGGTCTTCTTCGCCACCGACCTGGCCGCGGTCTTCTTTGCCGCGGGCTTGGGGGCGGCCTTTTTTGCGGTGGTCTTGGAAGCCCGAGCGCCGGCTTTTCTCGCCGCCTTTTTCTCGGCGTACAGATCGACCTGGGGCAGCTCGTCGATGGGCCAGTTGGCCAGCGTGTCCAAGTACAGCTGACGCACCTCGGCGATGTGCTCCGGTAGCTTCTCAATCGTCCAGTCTCCCACCGGAATCGGCGGAAACACCGCGACGTCGACCGTTCCGGGGTTGATCGTGGCGGAGTTTCGAGCGGCGACGAGCTCCGCGTTGCGGATCACGATCGGGACGATCGGAATCCCCGCGGCCATCGCGAGACGGAATGGGCCCTTCTTGAACGGCCCCACTTCGGTGGTGTCTAACCGGGTGCCTTCGGGGGCCATCAGAATGGAGAGTCCGTTCTTGGCCCGCTCTTCGACAACGCGCATCGTGTCCAGCGCGGCGGCCGCATCGTCGCGGTCGATGAACACACCGTCCAACGCCCAGCCGAGGAGGGCCATGATCGGGTTCTTTTGAAGTTCCTTCTTGGCCACGGCAACCCAGTTGTCGTTCACCAGCGAACCCGCGATGACCGGGTCAACCTGGTTGCGGTGGTTGTAGATAAAGACGGCCGGACGCTGCGCGGTCAGATTCTCTTTCCCGACGACATTGAGGTGCACGCCAGTGGTCGCGAGCACCGTCTGGGAGAAGTTGGAGGTAAAGAAATTGGCGCCACGCCGCCGGCTACCGGTCAGCACACCCATCGCGACCGCGCCGGCCCCGACGGGGACGATCGAGCCAAGTCCGGCAAACGTGCGCAACTGCCGCTGGATGCCGACGCTGCCCCGGCTGCTGAATTTCAGGACCGGCCAGCCGCGGCGCTTGGCGACCGCGGCCATCTTGCCTTCGGGGTTGGTGGGCCGTGGATTGCCGACCAAGTACATCAGCGCGACGTCCTCGTCACCGTCGGCGTAGAAGTAGCTGTCCTTGAGGTCGATGTCGCGCTCGTCGGCAAACCGTTGTACCGCACCGGCTTTACCCGGCCCCCACAAGATCGGCGGCACCACTTCGCCGGTGAGCAACCCGTCTTCGTTGGTCTCGAACTTATTGGTCAGCGTGTTGACGATCCCGAGGAAGCGCGCCACCGGATCGACCTGGATGGTCAGCGCCGACGAGCTGAGCACCACGGTGTGACCGCGCGCCACGTGCGCGCGGACCAGCTCACGCATCTCCGGATAGATCCGGGACTCGATCCGCTGGGCAAACAGCCGCTCGCCGATCTCGTCCAAGTCGGTCAACAGCCGCCCGCGCAGCGCCGCGGAGGCCTTACCGATCAGGTCTTCGAACTCGAGGCGCCCGAGTCTGTGGTTCAGACCGGCCTGGACCATGCTGAGCAGCTCGCCCACACCCATGTCGCGGCGGCGGAGACGCTCCTGGGTGAGGATGACCGCGGTGAAGCCGGCGACCAACGTGCCGTCCAGGTCGAAGAATGCGCCGATCTTGGGCCCGGGCGGGCTGGCGAGGATCTCGGCGACCGAGCCGGGCAACCGCAGATCCGTCGGCGGGCGCTCGCCCCCCTGCTCTTTGACGCCGCTCATGAGCTCGACACCGATCGAGACGCCGAACCGGCCGGCTCGGCGGCAAACGACGCGGGCACCGCATGGGGTGCCGGAACACCGGCCAGCGCCAGGATCTCGTCGAAACCCTCGAGCAGGCACTGGGCGAACAACGCCTCGTTTCGAATCGACGCCCTGTCGTAGCGCGCGGTGATGGTGCACCACCCACCCCTCGAAATCAACACCACCATCATCGCCACACCGGGCAGCGGGCCAATTCCGTACTGCCGCAATATCTTTGCACCGCCTATGTAGGTGTCTCCCGGGTAGACCGGAACGTTGCTGGCCTGCACGTCGGAGCCGATCACCGAACCGGTGATCCCCTCCAGCACGGGCGTCGGCAAAATGCTGAGCACCGGGGCCATGGAACCGATGATGTTCATCGCGGGCTCGTCGCGGCGTTGCGTCATTTGCGCGCGGATCTTCTTCATCCGCGAAACCGGATCGGTGGTACCCACCGGCGCCGCCAGATTGACTCCGGTGAACTGATTGCCCCCCGCCGTATCGGCTTCGGCCCGCAGGTTCACCGGCACCGCCATCGGCAGCGTGCTGATCGGCACGCCAAGGGCCTCGTGGTAGCGGCGCAGGGCGCCACACACGCCGGCGAGGTAGGCGTCATTGATCGATCCGCCGCCAGCTTTTGCGGCCTTGTGCAGGTCGGAGAGCGGGATGTCGATCGCTTCGCTGCGAGTGGCCAGGCTGCGTCGGCGCAGCAGGGGCGACGGCTCGGCGGGCCGGTTCATCACGCGCACACCCGACAGGGCGTAGTTCACGATGCCCGAAACCGTGGACGCGGGCTCCAGGATGATCCGCCCGGCCACCGATACCGCCCCAGACAGCGCGCCCAAGGCGCCGCCGATTACCGCCATGGGAAGGTGGTTGAAGCCCTGCCGCATCAAGTCGTTGGCGGTCAGATCGTGCGGAATGGGCAGCGGTGGAGTCGGTTTGGGCGGCGGATCGCGCTCCAGGTCATAGATTTCGGCGAACATCTCGACACTGCCGACGCCATCGGTGACCGCGTGGCTGACGTGCAGCAGCGTCGCGGCCCCGCCGCCGGCCAAACCCTCGACCAGGGTGGTCGTCCACAGCGGCCGCGAGATGTCCATGGGTGACTGCAGGATCAGTTCGGCGAGGTCGAATACCTCGCGCAGCGTCCCGGGTTCGGACACGCGGACCCGGCGAACATGGAAGTCCAGGTTGAAGTCGGGATCCACCACCCATCGCGGCGACGCCGTCGGCAAAGTCGGCACGACGACCTTTTGCCGCAGCCGCAGCACCCGTCGGGAGGCATTTTCGAAACGGGTCCGGAACCGCTCCCAGTCCGGTGTGGTGTCAAGGAGTTCCAGCGCCATGATCCCCGACCGGGTCCGGGGATTCGCTTCACCCCTGTGCATCAAATAATCGACCGGTCCAAGCACGTCGGACACTGCAGCGGCCTCGACGGACTCAGCCATGACCATCAACTCGACGCGCCAACCGTGTCACCGTCGACCAAGCCTCCTGCCTCGGACCACCCAATTGCCAACACAACGCTAGTCGCGTTGACGCGCTGGTGAAAGGCGCGATCCGGTCCCGCGATCAGGGACGGGAGCTGGGCCCGGTTTAGCTGGCCGGGGCCGCCAGCGGCAACGGATCCATGAGGTAGCTCGCGCGCCGACCGTAGACGACGCCCAAGAAGTCGGCGACGGCGTTGGCGGCCAGCTGTGATCGGACCGTCGGGGTGATGTCGAAGGCGTGGTGCGCGTTGGCAAGCTCGGCGTAGGCAACGGTGGGGGCGCCGGCGTCGCGCAGCGCCGCGCAGAAGGCCCGAGCCTGGCGGCACGGAACCAGTTCGTCCTTCTCGCCGTGCAGCACGAAGAACGGCGGAGCTTCGCTGTGGACATACGAAATCGGCGAGGCCGCCTTGAACTGTTCGGGCGCCTCGGTGTAGCGGGCTTTCATGACGAAATGTTCGAGGAACGGCAGCATCATTTGGTGCATGTTCTCGGCGGTGGTGAAGTCATAGACGCCGTAATACGGCGCCGCTGCCTGAACCGTCGTGTCGGCGTGCTCGAATCCGGGTTGAAACCTTGGGTCGTTGCGGGTCAGCGCGGCCAGGGAAGCCAAGTGCCCACCCGCAGATCCCCCGGTGATCGCGATGAAATCGGGGTCACCGCCGTAGTCGGCGATGTTTTCGCGAACCCACGCGATCGCCCTCTTCACGTCGATGATGTGGGCCGGAAAGGCGCTGCGCGGGCTCTTGCTGTAGTTGATCGAAATGCAGATCCAGCCGAGTTCGACCATCCTGCTCATCAGCGTGTAGGCCTGCCCGCGCTTGCCGTTGACGGCCCACGCGCCTCCGGGGACCTGGATCAGCACCGGTGCGCGGCAGCCGGGCGCCACCTCCGGACGCCGCCAGATGTCGAGGAGGTGTTCGGTGCCACCCGGGCCGTAGGAAATGTCGGAGGTCTGAGCCGCGTACCGGTGGTGCGGCCCGGGCCTGTGCAACAGGCCACCGCGGGGGGTGCACTCGGACTGATCGCAGGGCGGATGGCACACCTGGTCGGAGTAGTCCGGGCCGAAAGACTCGTGCAGCGCGGCGGTGAGGGCTTGATCGGCTCGCTGCGCCGCCCAGGTGGCGGCAACCCGGCCGACGGAGGGGGGCGACACCCGGGACAACGCGTGCCCGGTCACGACGTGCGGGGGAAATTCCGTGGATAGCCAGCCGGCGAACCAGCCGACCGCGAACGGCGAGCCGCGCAGCAGCAGCGTGCTGGCTCGATACGTATCTCTGGCATCGGCCGCCAGTCGCAGCGCCTGGGCACCAGCCCACGAGCACCGCGATGTCACGTTCAAGACGCTCATAGCAACGCCACCCCCGACGATATGCACACGCTTCGTTGCGGTTAACGGCTGGTGTCCAGCCGGTGTTGTACGTGTGTCGAGACTCATTACCATAACTGATAATCGCGGCGGCGGAAGGCTTTTGGCGCGCGTCGTGTTGACGGACTTATCCGCGGCCCGCCGTTGGCTAGACTGACCTGCACATTGCCTCCGTAGCTCAGGTGGATAGAGCAAGGGCCTTCTAATCCCTAGGTCGGGTGTTCGAGTCACCCCGGGGGCACCGGTCAGCTGTATGACCTCGGCTGATGCTTGACGTTTCGTCTTCGGGTGATGCCTGACAGTGTTTCGGCTGATGCTTGACAGTTACTTCGGTTGATCCTTGACACTCCCCAGATGAGGGAGTTGAGCGTGGCAGAGCAGCGCCTATTCACGGAAGGCAAGTACACGGCCGTGATCAATGGTCGCCCCGAGGATCTCCGCGATGAGGCTATCGCCGATATGCAGAAGCGCTACGACCACTTGGCCGGCGTGCCGACCGAGGCTTGTGGTTGAAAAGACTTACTGAGACGCGCGCGGCGGGTGGGGCTTTTCATGGCCACGGGAAGCCGGGCGACGGCGGGGGCACTTGGGACTGATCAACTTCGACAAAGTTATACACCGGGCCCGACGGGCCGCGATCAACGGTAACGGCGAACCAGTGGCATACGCTCAAGTCCGTTCCCGGCGGAACCGGAACCGTGTACTGCCAATGCCCTGGGCAGTAGTGCCAATAGGACGGGCCAGCCTGGGCGGGTGCGGCCAGACCCAAGCCAGCGACCGCGACGCCGCCCGACACCAGCGCCCCGACGATGATCCGTTTCAGGTTGCGATTGGCGTTCATGGTGGTGTCTCCCCTTGTGTTCGCCCGCCGCGCCTCTCGCGCGGCGCCGTGGTGGAAGTACACGGGGGCCAGTCCGCTACCGATCCCAACAACACAGCCGTTGCTAGCCCACTGTTCGTAAGTTTTCCTCCTTTGCGCGTGAACAGGGAAGACTTATTACTAAACGACGAACCAAGCGAACCCAACGAACGCGACGGTCGTCACCGGATAACCCAACCTTCGCCCTACCTGTACGCCCTGTTCTTTCCAGTCCGCACACAGTCCGCAGGACACCCGTCAGCACCCGTTGTTGACCATAGCCAACCAACACTCAAAAACGTTGCGCTCGAACGCATTATCAACATTTACCGTTAGCAGCCCAACATTGCCGTTTGTAGCAAAAGCCCAGGTAACAGCGCCTTCTCATCCCTAGGTCGGGTGTTCGAGTCAGGAGTCGAACGTGCGACCTAGGAGCCTGTCCGTAACCCGGGTCCGCACCCGGGCGGATTCGGCCCTGCGGGTCCCGGCGAACACGGCCCCGGGATGCCTGGCGGTCCCGAAGAGCACGGCCCCTGGGGTCCTGGTGGTCCCGGGGAACACGGCCTAGCCGGTCCCGCTGACATGCCTCCCGGCGGACCCGGTCACCCAGGCGGTCCTCCCCGAGGTGGTCCCGGCGGATGGCAGGGGGATCCCCAGCGTGGTTACTTCCATGAGGCCCCGTGGGGCGACGGACCAGCACCGTGGGGGCAGGGCGCGCCGCCGCCGCCGGCGTGGAACCGACCGCTGCCTCCACCTGGGGGTCAGTGGACGGATGGCCCAGTCAACTACTTTGGCTACCAACAGACGCCCATGTGGAATCAAGGGTTCAACCAGTGGGGCATCAATTTCTTCGGGGTCTGGATCCCGCTGTAAAACCGAGCTCGACGACGCCGGGCTTCGCCGGTTGACGGAGCGGGGCGTAGTCGAACCTCGTCGGGGCGCGTATCCACGCTGGCATTGGGCCGGTCTCGCGGAAGCTGTGCGACGTCACATCAGGCATCGGAAGCTTGTCGCGGGCGGCGCTCCGGCGTGACGAGCGGCCTGGGCTTCAGGATGATGCTCGTCGCCAGGGCGGCGACACCGATGGCGACGCAGATCCACAGCGCGGTCTCGAACCCCGCCTTGGTTCCCTGCGCGACAATCGTTCCGGCCCAGGCGAATCCGAGTGACCCGCCGATGCCAAAGGAAGCGTTGGCTATCCCGGGCAGCGATCCGGGCTCGTCCTTAGGTGCCTGTATGACGCCCAGCGCAGCGATCGGGGTAAGTGACGCAGCCATGACGATGCCGAATACGGGCATGAGCAGTACGACCATGCTCCGGTTGAAGGCAAAGATCGCGAACAGCGCGGTGACGGCTACGGCACCGATCAGCCCCGCCCGCAAGACAGTCACGAAGCCGATCCTCGCTGCGAGCCGTCCGATCAGGGGCGACGCGATGAGTTGAGCCACGGCGGCGGGGGTGATGAACAGCAGCGCCGTCGTCTGCCCGCTGGCGCCGAAGCCGATGTGGTCGTCCTGGGCGATGGACGGGATGATGTAGCCGAACGCGATCATGAACGACGCAAAGCACAGGATGGTCACGGCGACCACCGGCCAGGCGTAGCGCGAGCGCATCTGATCGATGCGGACCAGTGGATGCGTCACTCGCCGCTCAACCGCAACGAACGCCACCAAGGCCACGATGGCTGCCGCGATAAGCCCGAGGATCACCGGCGAAAACCAGCCCGCGCGGTCACCGTTGGCGAGGAACAGATTGACCCCGGCGACCCCGAACCCGATCAGGGCGGCTCCCACCCAGTCCATCCGGCCTGAGGCCGCGTCGGCGGGTTTGCCGGCGGGCACGGCCTTCCAGGCGAGCGCGAGGGCTGCGACCCCGACCACCAGGGTCAAGATGAAGATGGAGCGGTATCCGAAACGATCGACCATGAAACCGCCGAGCAGCGCGTCGAACCCTCCCACTCCGGCGTTAACCGCCGAAATTACGCCACAGCAGACGCCGAACGCCGGCGCGCTGAGGCGTTCGCGCATGATCAGGAAGGTCAGACCGAAGGTGATATTGGAGCCGCCCTGCAGGACCCGGCCCAGCACCACGACCGGCAGCGACGTTCCTACGACGCACAACAGCGTCCCGATACACAGCACGACCAGGATGCCGAGTAAGACCCGCTTGCGGCCGATGTAATCGCTCCACCGGATCAGCACGACGTTGCAGATCGCGCCGCAGAGATAGAAATATGCCGACGTCGACGCGTACCCCTGAGGCCCGAGGTGGGCGTTGATGTCTCGGATCGCCGGCGAGAGCATGGTCGCGTTGAGCATGAACGCGGCGACCGACACCGCCAATGCGGTCACCATGAACACCGTCTGGCCAGGCGACAACGCGCGGGCACCCTCGCTTTGGGCCGTCGTTGGTGTGCGGTGCTGAGTCATGCGATCCCCCTGGCGCGCGGTGTCTGTTGAAGTGCCCATGGCGTTGATCGTTCATCCGGCGATGGCGTCGCAGTAGCGGCCGTGTCGTTGCAGGGATACAAATGCGCCTTGTATCCAGTAGACGCTGGCAGGCCGCAGTCACCGACTCGTCGCGATGTGGTTGAGCAAGTCCCTTGCCGCCCCCGCGGGCGGGGTGCGGGTGCCCATCCAGATCGCACGCAGATCGCGTCGCAAGTCCAGATCCGCGACCGGAACGGCGCGCAGGCGACCATGAGCCAGGTCATCGCTGACGGCCAGCCGGCTCATCACCGCCGGACCGGCGCCGGCCAGAACGGCAGCGCGAACCGATGCCGCAGAAGCGAGTTCGAGTGGATGAGCGGCGGGCTCTGGTTGGTCGGCGTCGACGCCGGGCTCCCCGGCGCCTAGCAAGAGGCGCCACCCCGACTCGCGTGAAACCAACGGCGTTTGGCGAAGCTCCGCGAGAGTGATCGGAGCCGATCGCCGCACCCACTTGTGATCGGGCGGCACGACGACGATCAGCTCATCGCGCCCGATAGTGCGGCTGCGCAACCCATGAAGTTCGCCGCGAACCTCGATGAAGCCAAGTTCTGCCTCCCCCTCGCGCACAGCGGCGATTGCTCCCTCGCTGTCGGTTGCGATGAAGCTGACCTCCGGCGCGATGGCGCCGTGCCGCACGGCCGCAGCCTGCAGCGACACCAGCCAGCGTGGCAGCAATTGCTCGGCCACCGTCAGGCTGGCGGCCACCTTGAGCCGGCTGCGACGCTCGGCGCGCAACGACGCCAGTCCGGTGTCGACCCGCTGCGCGACATCGAGTACCTGGTCCGCCCATTCGGCGACGACCTCGCCCGCCGGGGTCAGTTGGGTGCCCCGCGTCGTGCGCGTCACCAGGCGCACGCCGATCTGGGACTCGATCGCGGTCAGCCGCGACGAAACGGCCTGTTGACTGGTTCCCACCTCGCGGCTGGCCGCGCTCAAACTGCCCGTCTTGGCGACCGCCGACAACAGCTCAAGCGCGGAAAGTTCTGGCATCCGCGCGCTTAACGCCACGCCTGATCGTAGCGCCACACGGCACCCAGATTGCACGAAGCCGGGTCAAAACGCCAGGCTAAGGCGTGGGCAGCAGCCCGCTCGCGTCTCCGGGCGTTACAAGGCGCACTTGTATCCCTGCAAGGACACGACGGCTACTGCGACGCCGTCGCCGGATGAACGATCAATGCCATGAGCACTTCAACAAACACCAACCAGACCCACGACACCACGACACGCACCGCGCGCGCCACGGGAATCGGATTCCTGCGCCGCAGCATGGCCGGTGCTCTGCTGGCCACGGCGTTCACCGCGACCGCCGTCGGTCTCGCTGCGACGAGCTACGCCGACGACGCGCCGGCCCCTAACTTTGGCGGCTTCGCGCACACGGGCGCCAACTGCAAGACCGAACCGTTCGGCTTCCTCGGCTCCCAGCGCCGCACCCTGTGCGACGGCCCGATATCCAGCGACGGCAGCTGGAGCCGGGAACGCACCATCTGGGTTCCCGCCCATTATTCGATGCCGATTTGCATCGGCGGCCACTCCTCCTCGTCTTACACCAGCTGTTCGGGCGGATACATGATCAATGAGCGCCTGGTCAGCGACGAAACCTACCCGGTGCGACCCGACACGGTGCTGCCCGACGAACCAGGGCATCTGGGCTAACCGGCTGTCGCATTCGGCGACCTCGCGGGACACCCTGGACAGTGCGCTAACGCTGCCCCCACCGGCACTGCGACCGGTTCTAAGCAGCGGACACGAGAGGACAACTGCACGCGTCCGTCGCGATATGTCAGCATTGGGACGTGAACGCACGCCAATTCGCCCGTTTGCTGGGTGCCGCAGCGGTGACAACCGGGGCGGCGCTGCTGAGCGCACCGATCCTCGCCACCTCCGCGTCCGCGGCACCCTGCCCCGACGTCGAGGTGACGTTCGCCCGCGGCACCGACGAGCCACCGGGTGTTGGTGGGGTCGGACAGGCGTTTATCGATTCACTGCGCTCACAGGTTGGGGGTCGGTCCGTCGGGGTGTATCCGGTCAACTACCCCGCAGGCGACGACTTCGCACCGTCGGCATCCGCCGGCGCCACCGATGCGCACGCTCACGTTCGGTCCGTGGTTGCGAACTGTCCCAGCACCCGGATCGTGCTCGGTGGATATTCCCTGGGCGCGATGGTGATCGATCTGGCCACCATCGCCCGGGCACCGGTTGTGGGCTTGACCCCCGACACGCTAACGGCGGACGAGGCTGATCACGTTGCCGTGGTCGCCACCTTTGGAAATCCGTCGGACCGGTATCTGGGGGGGCCGATCAGCGAGGTCAGCCCGTGGTACGGAGCGAAGGCCATCGACTTGTGTGCGCCCGGCGATCCGGTTTGCACTCCGGGCGGCGCCCTGGCACTGCCTTCGCATGACGAGCTGTTCTCGCCGGTGCACCTGTCCTATATGCAGTCCGGGATGCCCAGTCAGGCCGCGACTTTCGCAGCGAACCATCTCTAACGCACGCGGGTGGTTGCCTTCATTGCAAGCTCGGCGCGATTTCGCCGACCACCGCTCCAAGGTTGGCCTCCGTCGCGCCGTCGGTCTGTAAGCCTTGCTTGAAAAGCGCCTCCGCGCCGAGAGGGGCTTGGCCCTCAGTCGGCGGTTCGGCGCTTTCTCCTCGGGCGCATTCGTGCCTGTGTTCGCGCCAATGGAACGGTGTGTCCTTCGGCGCACTGCACATGGGTGGTGATCGCCGCGCCGCAGTCCTCGCCGTGCACAAGGTCAAGTTGCCGGGCGTCTCCTTGCAAATGCAATCCGAACTCAATCAGGCTGACCAGCACTGGATAAAGTTGGCGACCTTGTCCGGTGAGCACGTACTCGTAACGAGTGCGCTGTCCGGGTGTCTTATACGGTTGCTTGGACAGGACTCCCGCGTCAACGAGCTGTTTGAGACGCGTGGCCGCTATTTGTTCCGTGATGCCGGCCCGGCGCGCAAAATCCTCGAATCGCCGTGTTCCCCAAAATGCCTCGCGAAGAAGCACCAGGGCCGAACGCGTTCCGATAGTTTCCAATGCACGTTCAATCGGGCAGAACCCGAGAGGGCCCGTTCTGTCGCCGTCGGCGAGACGACCCGTCAGCATCATCGCGTCAGCGCCTGTATCCATGTCACCAGAATACCCCCTGACAACACTTAGGTATAGTCAGACTTAGACCTGGTCTAGCCTCGCCGACCATCGTAGCGCCGAGCGCCACCACGGCATTCTGGATCCGCCCTCTTCCCTGGGGAACCCACATAGGCGCTGACTATTGCGTCGTCAACCCACCGCTACGCAATGCGCACAATCTGCGTATGGCCCGTAACGAGGCGGCAATAGAGGTGATCCGCCCCTGACGACCGCGATTAGTTGACTTGACTTTTATTTAGCCAGATGTAGGGTTGAGTCGCGAACATCGTTGAAGCAACGGCACAGGAGAGCGACGATGACTACACGACCCGCGCCAACAGAGCAGACCGACAACTCCGCATTGCTGATCACCGGCGCCGCCGGGAAAACGGGGAACTACGCCGCCCGCCTACTGCTTGAGCGTGGCCATCGCGTGCGCGCCCTGGTGCATCGTTTCGACGACCGCGCCGCCCAGCTGCGCGACAGCGGCGCCGAAGTGATCGTCGGTGACTTGAACCGCATTGACGATGTCCGGCAAGCTGCGGAAGGTACCCGCGCAGCCTATTTCGTGTATCCGATCACCCCCGGACTGCTTGAGGCGACAAGCACTTTCGCGCAAGCCGCGGATGAGGCCGGAGTGACCGCGGCGGTCAACATGTCGCAGATTTCGGCACGGCGCGACGCCGAAAGCGACGCTGCACGAATTCACTGGCTGGCTGAACGGGTACTGGATTGGTCACCGCTCGCGGTCACCCATTTGCGGCCGACGTATTTCGCCGAGTGGTTCACCATCTTCGGATGGTCGATCCGCGACGAGGGCTTGCTGAGGTTGCCTTTCGGCGACGGACGCCACGCCCCGATCACCGCGGAAGACCAAGGCCGGGTAATCGCCGCGATCTTGGAACACCCTGACGAACATGCCGGGCAGATCTATCCACTGTTCGGCGCGGTCGAGATGAACCACTATCAGATTGCCGAAGCCATCTCCCGGGCGCTGGGGCGTCCGGTCCGCTACGAACCCGCCGACATCGACAGCTGGGTGAAAGACATTCAGGCTCGGGGCTTCCCGCCCTTCCTCGCCCAACACCTCAGCCACGTGGCCGTTGACTATCAGAACGGAATCTTCGCGGGCACCAACGACATCGTCGAACGGGTCGGCGGCAAAAAGCCGATGACCGTTGAGGAGTTTGTCGCGGCCAACAGTGCGGCCTTTAGCGGCTGACTTCGAACTCAGGCAACTAGGTGACGGCGGAGGCGTCGATCGATGATTGTCCTGGACAACAAGTGAAACGGCGAGTTCTTATCACAGGGGCGTCGAAGGGTATCGGCCGTGCGGTCGCAGACCGCCTCGCCGCCAGTGGTCATGAGCTGATCGGCGTCGCGCGCACGGCGGCAGCATCAGCGCCGCGTGATCGATACGCTTCTTACCTGCCACGGTGGAAGCAGACCCAGCAGTCGTGCGGCGATTCCGCGACCACCCCGACGTGCGCTGGGGTCGCCTGGCCCAGCAGCCCCAGGCCTGCCGCGACCGCCAGGACGGCCATCACAACGCGTTTCATAGACAGAACATACGACGCGTGACTAACGAAAGCATCGCGAAATCCTTGGAATTTTCTTAGACATTTCACGGGAGCCGTGTTCGGCAAGCGACGCTCGTTCAAGAGCCGCGCATCCACCCCGCGATATCGCTCACCACGGCGATTACTCGTACAGCACACACCATTCGGGGACGTGTTCGAGCCATGGCGGCGTCAAGCAGTGGCTAACCAACTAGGGGTGGTCGGTAGCGACCGTCCTCGGTGACGACGGCGGTGATCAGCTCGGCCGGGGTGACATCGAAGGCCGGGTTGAAGACGCCCGCGTCCCGCGGTGTGATCGTGGTCCCGGTGAACTTTCTGAGTTCGTCGGGCGACCGCTCCTCGATCGCGATTTGAGCACCGGTGGCAAGCGATGTGTCGACCGTCGACGAGGGCGCGACCACGACGAACGGCACGCCGTGGTGATGCGCCGCGATGGCCAGGCCATAGGTACCGATCTTGTTGGCAACGTCGCCATTTGCCGCGATCCGGTCCGCACCGACCAGCACGCAGTCGACCAGGCCGCGCGCCATCGCCGCCGCGGCGGCGCCGTCCGGCTGCACGCGGTAGGGCACACCCGCCTGCTCCAGCTCCCACGCCGTCAGCCGCGCGCCCTGCAGGAGAGGTCGCGTCTCGTCGACGAGCACTGACTCGACCAGCCCGCGCTCATGCAGGTGCCAGACGACGCCGAGCGCGCTGCCCCATGCCACGGTCGCGAGATGTCCGGCGTTGCAATGACTCAGGAAGCGGAGCGGACGGCGTTCGCACAGCGCGAGGACAATCTCCGCGGCGTGAGCTGACGCAGCGCGATTGAGGCGCTCATCTTCATCGAGGATGTCCAGGGCTTCGGCGAGCACGGCTTGGACGCCTTCGTCGAGCTTCTCGAGCGCACGCGCGACACCCCAGCTGAGGTTGACCGCGGTCGGGCGTGCCGAAGCGACTCGCTCGGCCGAGGCCCGGACATCGCCACCCGCACGGGCGGCGAGCACGACGCCGAGCGCGCCGGCCGCGCCCAGTGCCGGGGCGCCACGCACGGCCAGGCGCCGGATCGCGTCGATCAGCTCGTCGACGGTGCGTAGCGTGAGCACGCGGTACTCGGCTGGCAGCGCGGTCTGGTCGATGATCGTGACCGCGTCGCCGTCCCAGTCGATGGTCCTGCGCACAGCCGCAAGACTCTCACACGATGCGGTCCAACCTTGGCGTGCCCGAGATGGTCCGCCCCGCTTCGATTTGCTAACAGTCCGGCAACACCGCGTGCGACGGGGCGGTCTTTGACGCCACGTGGCCCACACTGCGGGCATGACGGTACCGCGCGAGATCTCGCGGCAGGCGTTTCTCAGGGCTGCCGCCGGAGCGTTAGCCGCGGGCGCGGTTTTCGGATCGGGCCGGGTCAGCGCCGATCCGAGTACCTCGGGCTGGACCGGTCTGCAGGGCGCCATCAGCGGGCAGGTGCTCACGCCAGACAGCGGAGGGTTCGGGGCGGCCAAGTCGATTTTCAACACCAACTACAACGGCTCGACGCCGGCGGCGATCGTCACCCCGACATCGGCGGCGGACGTGCAAAAGGCGCTGGCGTTCGCGGCCGCCCACAACCTCAAGGTCGCCCCGCGTAGCGGTGGGCACTCCTACATCGGGGCGTCCACGGCGAACGGAACCATGGTTATCGACCTGCGTCAGCTGCCCGGGGGAATCAATTACGACGCCGCCACCGGGCAGGTCACGGTGACGCCCGCGACCAGTTTGTATGCGATCCACCAGGCACTCGCCGCGGCCGGCCGGGGCATCCCGACGGGTACCTGCCCGTCGGTCGGCGCCTCGGGGCACGCCCTGGGAGGCGGGCTGGGTGCCCAATCCCGGCACGCGGGCCTGCTCTGTGACCAGTTGACGTCGGCGACGGTGGTGCTGCCCGGCGGCCAGGCGGTCACCGCGTCTCCCAACAGCAACCCCGACTTGTATTGGGGCTTGCGGGGCGGCGGTGGTGGCAACTTCGGTGTGACGACCTCGCTGACCTTTGCGACGTTTCCCACCCACGACGTCGACGTCGTCAACCTCAATTACCCTCCGCAGGCGTTCGCGCAGGTCCTCGTCGGTTGGCAGAACTGGCTGCGCACCGCCGACCGAAACAGCTGGGCACTGGCGGACAGCACCACCGACGCGACGGGCACGCACTGCCGCATCATGGCGACCTGCCCCGCCGGGTCGGGTGCCAGCGTGGCGAACGCCGTCACTGCGGCCGTCGGAATGCAGCCGGCCGGGACCGACAGCCACACGTTCAACTATTTGGACCTGGTGGGGTATCTGGCGGTGAATAACCTCAACCCGTCGCCGCTCGGATACGTCGGCGGTTCCGATGTTTTCCCGACCATCAACGCGGGCGCGGCTCAGGGCATCGCCGCGGCGGTCGACGCCTTTCCTCGTGGCGCGGGCCGGATGTTGGCGATCATGCATGCGCTCGACGGGGCGCTCGCCAGCGTGGCACCGTCGGCCACGGCATTTCCGTGGCGTCAGCAGTCCGCGCTGGTGCAGTGGTACGTGGAAACCGGTGACCAGGCGGCGGCGACCAACTGGCTCAACACGGCACACCAAGCGGTGCGACCGTATTCGGTTGGCGGCTATGTGAACTACGTGGAGGCAAACCAGCCGGCGGCGCGGTACTTCGGCGGGAATCTGTCCCGGCTCACCGCCGTGCGGCAGAAGTATGACCCGAACCGAATCATGTTCTCGGGCCTGAACTTTTGATGCCTGCCGGGCGGGACTCTCGCCGGCCGTTGCGCGCGACGTAGTCTGACGACGCAACGCCGAAACCGCGGAGGTGCCCGATGAACGTCGTCCTGTTCAGCGTCGAGAACCACGTCGCAGTGATCACCGTCAACGACCCCGATCGCCGAAACGCATTCACCGACGAGATGTCGGCGCGCTTGCGGGCCGCCGTGGAACAGGCCGAAGCCGATCCCGACGTGCACGCCATGGTGGTCACCGGGGCGGGCAAGGCCTTTTGCGCCGGTGCCGATCTCAGCGCTCTGGGAGCTGCGGGTGCCGGACCGGCCGAGACGGGTCTACAGCGGATCTACGACGGCTTCATGGCCGTCGGCAACTGCCGGCTGCCCACCATCGCCGCAGTCAACGGCGCGGCGGTCGGCGCGGGCCTGAATCTGGCGCTGGCCGCCGACGTGCGCATCGCCGGGCCCGCGGCGTTGTTCGACGCCCGCTTCCAGCAGCTGGGGTTGCATCCCGGCGGGGGCGCCACCTGGATGCTACAGCGGGCGGTGGGCCCACAGGTCGCCCGCGCGGCCCTGCTGTTCGGCATGCGCTTCGACGCCGAAGCCGCTGTGCGCCATGGCTTGGCGCTCAGCGTCGCCGACGATCCGGTCGCCGCGGCGCTGGAGTTGGCCGCCGGGCCGGCGGCCGCTCCCCGCGAGGTGGTCTTGGCGACCAAGGCCACGATGCGCGCCACCGCCAGCCCTGGATCGTTGGACAACGAGCAGCATGAGTTCGCCATGCGCACAGAGCTAGGGCCGCAGGTGTATTCCATCCAATCACCGGAATTTGCAAGCAGATTGGCCTCGGCAATTAAGAAGACACAACGCCGGTAGCTTGCAGCGTTGGTTTGCAAATCACTTGTGCCACTTGTGTTTCAGTGGTCTCTGAGCGGGGTTTTTTGTCATCGGCGTCAAAGCGACAATGAAGGCCAAGCTCGGCGTGGAGATGAAGGACTACCTGATCCTCGGTGCGTTGAATCCGCTCGGTATGGCCGTGCCAGGCGGCGACTACGTCGGCAGCGATACCCGCCGCCCGCATCCGCGAGATGTTGGAATGCCGAAGCTTTGCGCAACGGGATCGCCTTGAGTCCGGCGGCACCGCGCTGCGCGGCGAACTCGCGCGAGTATTCGCGCACAGGCAGGCATGGGTTCATCGATGTCGATGTCGGGTAACGGCCCAGGACGAGAGTGCATCGACTGGTCTATCGCACGTCGGTGTACTGCCGAGGCCACCGCTCGATCATCTCTCATCTCGGTCGACGTCGCCCATGCTCGAAGATTAGGTATCTCCGACCGATTGAGGCTCGCAAATGCAAACTGAAGGTGTCACCTCCGGGGCATATGAGATTGAAGTGTTGGGCTCCGTTCGCCGCTATGTGGTGATTCGCCCCCGCGGGATAGACCCCGCCACAGTTCCGACCATCATTGATTTGCACGGCAGCGGCTCTTGGCCGAAGGAGCATGTGGCGGTTACGGCTGGGCGAGCGTTCGCTGCGGTGGGAGCGGTCGTGGTCGTTGCCCAAGCGGGTATTCCGTTTCGTCTGCTGTTGGGGTGGCCGGCGGGGTGGGCATGGAACGTGCCCGGCAGCCCACTGCACGGTGAATCAGTCGCCCGGGACGAGCCCGACGACATGGCTTTCATAGAGGCGCTCATTACGCGTCTGATCGATCAGCACGGTGTCGACCTTCGCCGAATTCATGTGCGGGGATTCTCCGGTGGTGCACGATTAGCTTCACATCTGATGGCCTCGATGCCCAATCGACTGGCGTCGGCGTGTTGCGTCAGCGGCGTCCGATTCGTTGAACCGTCACCGGGCCAACTGCCCCCGTTGCTGGCAATCCATGGCGGCCTCGATGCACTCAACCCCTACGAGGGAGGCAGCGGACCGCGGTGGTCTGAATCGGTGGAATCGGTGGTTTACCAATGGGCCGTCGCGTCCGGTTGCGAACCCACGCCGCAGTACCGCACCGTTTCCGAAGAGGTTCGCGAAGTTCGCTACATCGACACCATAGGCTTCGCTGCGGTCCGACTCATCACGGTCGCCGACGCAGCGCACTCCTGGCCGGGAACACTGCACCATGATCACATCGGGCAGTTCGGCGCTCCCGGGGGTTTCAATGCCTCTCAGGCTCATTGGGATTTCGTTCACGAGGTCGATCTCATGCGCAGCCGAGGCGTAGGAAAAGGCAGCGGTCGGCGTCTGCGAGGCAACATCACCGAACAAGATGGGTGCATCACCTAAACAGTTACGCCAAAGACCGTGGCTGCACCGCGCCTGGCTGCACCGTGCCCGGCTACTACTGCGAAGTCCACCACGTCACCGACGACGCCACCTGCCACACCACCGACGTCAACGACCTCACCCTTGGCTGCGGCACCCAACACCGCATCGTGCAACCCGGCGGCTGGAGCACCCGCAAAACACCCACGGCGACACCGAATGGATCCCCCGAAAAACTCCTCCGCACCGACGAAGACGACGACGAGGACAACCCATAGGTGGTGTGCGCATTGCCACGTCGTGGTGTCGGCAGGGCCGCGGCGGCTCGACATGCTCGGGCAACCTGACGAACTCGCATACCGCCGGTGGCGCAAGGCGCACACTACAAAAGTGACCAGGAGATCGCATATGACCGCCAGCGGCGATGATCAACCAACCCGAAAGCGGCCCGTGCCCTTACCGGTGGTCGCCGGCGTGCTCGCGGTCATCGGTGCCGTCGTGTTGGCTGTGTTGCTCTCTGGATGTCGGGGTCCGTCCGGAGGTCAGGGTCCGACGGCGAGTTCCCACTCGGCTGCGCCGTCGACTGGCGGGCCAAGTCCCACTCAGCAAGGTGCGACTTACACGGTTACCGCCACCGTGCCCGTCGGCGAGAGCCCGGGGTGGGTGGCGGTGGATCCGGGCACCCACACCGTCTACGTCACCCACGTCAACGACAACATCGTGTCGGTGATCGACGCCTCGACGCGCACCGTCACCGCCACCGTGACCGTCGGCAACCATCCGTATGGTGTGGCGGTGGACCCGGGCACCCACACCGTCTACGTCGCCAACAACGGCGACAACACGGTGTCGGTGATCGACGCCTCGACGCGCACCGTCACCGCCACCGTGCCCGTTGGCAACAATCCATATGGCGTGGCGGTGGACCCGGGCACCCACACCGCCTACGTCACCAACAACGGCGACACCGCGGTGTCGGTGATCGACGGCTCGACGCACACCGTCACCGCCACCGTGGCCCTTCCGAAGGGCGGCCCCGTCGCCAGGGCCCCGAGCGGGGTGGCGGTGGATCCGGACACCCACAACGTCTACGTCGTCAACGACCCCGACGAGGTGTCGGTGATCGACGGCTCGACGCGCACCGTCACCGGCGCCGTGCGCGTCGGCTTCGACCCGATCGGGGTGGCGGTGGACCCGGGCACCCACACCGCCTACGCCACCACCCACGACAACACGGTGTCGGTGATCGACGGCTCGACGCGCACCGTCACCGCCACCGTGCCCGTCAAGAACCCGTTTGGGGTGGCGGTGGACCCGGGCACCCACACCGCCTACGTCACCACCGCCGATGACAACACGGTGTTGGTGATCGACGGCTCGACGCGAACCGTCGCCGCCACCGTGCCCGCCGCCGGCAAGAGCCCGGGCCCGGTGGCGGTGGACCCGGGCACCCACACCGTCTACGTCACCACCCAGGACAGCACGGTGTTGGTGATCGAATCTCGATAGTGGTGTGCATCGGCGTCTGGACGCGGCGTGTCGGCGCTCGCTAGCCGCGGAGTTGCGCGAAGTAAAACGGAGCAGCCGACCCTGCCGGAAATCACCAGGATTATTGCAACGCTGCCTCAACGCGGTCGAGAAACTCGTCAACCTCACCTTCGTTGTAACCGAGTTTTCCACGGGAAGGCTTGGAGAAAGCCATGTTGTGGACATCCTCCAGGGTGAGGCGACCACTTGTCGTTAACGCGGGTCGACGCGCGTCCCTCTTGCTCGAAATTCTGGTTCCTACGAAAATAGCTGCGAAAGTGAGAATCACCACAAGAACGGCGAGCCATGCTCCAACGTCGCCCGACAGCAGCATTGTTCCCAAGGTAAGAACCATGCCGATTAACAATATTGCCATTAGTGCCACATATCCCCACAACGGCACTAACCAGATGTAGGAAGTCCAGCGGGACGAGCGGCGCGACACGATCCAACATAATCGGAACGGCCTACTCTCGGCGACTATTTGCGCACTGCCGCGTCGTGGCGTAGGCGGGGCTGCGACGTCACCGAGGATCCCGCCCTGTGTAAGCGATATCGGCCAAGACATCCAGGTCGTGCACATGGTCGTCGGTTTCGGCGGCATTTTTGTCGGCGCCCGCTATCCCTAGTTGCTTTATTTGACTAAGTGCACCACCTGAAATGCCCCCCCGTAGCGCAATTAACACTTGATGTTGAGGCGCCGATTCCCATAGATGAAAAATTGTCACGGCAAATCCTTCATAGAGTCCAACTAAAATAGTAAAGGAAAAGATTGGCATTTTGGCTAGCCCTTGGCGACGCGGCCACCGGATGGCAGGACCTGGGGCTCGGCGGCGCGTCAACCGCGCGACTACTTCGTCTCCCCGGCCCGCCGCAGCATCATTTCCGCGTGCTTGAGCACCGGCGAGTCGACCATCTGTCCTTCGAACGCGAACACCCCGCGCTCGGTCCGCGCCGCCACCAATACCCTGCGCGCCCAGTCCAGCTTCTCTTCGCTGGGACGAAAGGCCTTGCGCACCACCGGGACCTGGGTCGGGTGGATGCAGACGGAGCCGTGGAAACCCACCGCGACGGCGTCGTCGGCTTCCACCTGCAAGCCCTCGAGGTCGCGGATGTCCAGATACACGGCGTCGAGCGCGACCCGGCCGAACGTGGAGGCGGCCAGCAGCACCGTGGACCGCACATGGCGGGCAACGTCACGGTAGGTGCCGTCGGCCAGCCGGCTGGAGCTGCCGCCGAGGGTGGCGACGAGGTCCTCGGCGCCCCACATCATTGCGACGGTGCCCTCGGCCGCGGCGATTTCGGCGGCGAACACCGCACCGCGCGGGGTCTCGATCAGCGCGATGACCTCGCGCGGCGCGAGCGCGATCACCTGCGCGGCCGATTCGGTCTTCGCGAGCATCACCGTCATGTAAGCGGTATCGGCCAAGGCATCCAGGTCGCGCGCATGCTCGTCGGTTTCGGCGGCGTTGATCCGCACCACCGTGCGTTCGGGGTCCAGCGGCGCCTCCCGCAGCGCCTTGCGGGCGGCGGGCTTATCGGCTTCGGCGACGCCATCCTCGAGGTCGAGAATCACCACATCGGCGGCGGCGGCGGCCTTAGCGAATCGTTCGGGACGGTCGGCCGGACAAAACAGCCATCCCGGACCGGCGGCGCGCAGGTCCATCAAGCCTCCTTGTCAGCCGGTCGTTTCTGGACGAGAGTCGTGCGGACGGCGCGCGCAACGACGTCGCCGTGTTGGTTGCGCCCGGTGTGCTCGAGGGTAACGATGCCCTCCCCAGGTCGGCTCTTCGACTCACGCTTGCCGGTACACACGGTCTCCGCGTACAGGGTGTCGCCGTGAAAGACCGGCTTGGGGAACGCCACCTCGGAGAAGCCGAGGTTGGCCACGATGGTGCCCAGGGTCAGCTGCGTAACCGAGAGTCCGACCAGCGTCGAGAGCGTGAACATGGAGTTCACCAGCCGCTCGCCGCCAAACCCCGGCTGCTCGGCGGCCCACGCCGCATCGAGGTGCAAGGACTGGGTGTTCATCGTCAGCGTCGTGAACAACACGTTGTCGGCCTCGGTGACCGTGCGGCCGGGCCGGTGCAGATACGTCGTGCCGATCTCGAACTCCTCAAACCACAAGCCGCGCTGGACAACCGACTTGCCGGCGTCAGCGGGGGTCATGACAGCCCCAGCGATCGCGCGATGAGCATCAGTTGCACCTCGGTGGTGCCCTCACCGATCTCGAGGATCTTACTGTCACGGTAATGACGCGCCACCGGATACTCGTTCATGAAGCCGTAGCCGCCGTGGATCTGGGTGGCGTCGCGGGCGTTGTCCATCGCCGCCTCCGACGCGATCAACTTGGCGATCGCCGCCTCCTTCTTGAATGGCTTGCCGGCCAACATCTTTGCCGCCGCCTCGTAGTACGTCGTGCGGGCGACGTGTGCGCGCGCCTCCATCCGCGCGATCTTAAAGCTGATCGCCTGATAGGAACCGATCGGCTGGCCGAACGATTGGCGCTCCTTGGCGTACTTGACGCTCTCGTCGACGCAGCCCTGTGCCGCACCCGTCGACAGCGCGGCGATGGCGATTCGGCCCTCGTCCAGAATCGACAAGATGTTTGAGTAGCCGGTGCCGCGGGCGCCCAGCAGGTTCCCCTCCGGGACGCGGGCGTCGGCGAAGGTCAGCGGGTGTGTGTCCGACGCATTCCAGCCGACCTTGTTGTAGACCGGTTCGACGGTGAATCCCGGTGTGCCGCTGGGTACGACGATCGTCGAGATCTCTTTCTTGCCGCCCGCGTGGATCCAGTGGTTCCGGTCACCGCCGTCACGGTGACCATCGAGGTGATGTCGGTGCCCGAGTTGGTGATGAATTGTTTGGTGCCGTTGATCACCCACTCGCCGTCCTCGAGCCGGGCGGTGGTGCGGGTGCCACCGGCGTCCGAACCGGCCCCCGGCTCGGTGAGCCCGAAACCGGCCAGCGCCCGGCCGGCCGTCAGGTCCGGCAGCCACCTGCGCTTCTGCTCCTCGGTGCCGAACCGGTAGATCGGCATCGCGCCCAGGCTGGCGCCGGCCTCGAGCGTGATCGCCACCGACTGGTCGACCTTGCCAAGCTCCTCGATCGCCAGCGACAGCGCGAAATAGTCACCGCCCATGCCGCCGTACTCCTCCGGGAACGGCAGGCCGAACAGTCCCATCTCGCCCATCTTGGCGACGACTTCGTACGGAAAGCTGTGTTCCTCATCGTGTTTGGCCGATACCGGAGCGACCACGGTGCGTGCGAAGTCGGCCACCGTGGCGCGCAGATCCTCGTATTCCTTGGGTAGCGTCCCTGCCGTAATGGATATCGTCATCATCAATCCTTGCTCTCGTTGCTGTCTGCGTCTGTGTCGGATTCGTCGGGGATCAGCCGGGCCAGCACCTGGTCTACCGTCACCTGATCGCCGAGGGAGACCAGTACCTCGACCTCCCCCGAAACCGGTGCGGCGAGAGAGTGTTCCATCTTCATCGCCTCCACGACCACCACCACGTCACCCTCGGATACCTTGTCGCCGGAACCAACCTGAACGGCGATCACGCTGCCGGGCATGGGACTGGCGATCTCGGCCTGCCGCGCCCCCGCCGCGCGGTGAATCTTTTGCTCCTCGGCCTCGCGCAGGTGCCATGTTCCGCGCTCGTCGGCGATCCACAGGTGCCGGTCGGCCTCGGCCCACCGGTATTGGCGGCGCAGCCCGTCCAGCGTCACGCTCATCTCTGAATCGTCGAGTTGGATTGCTGCAGAATGAATATCACCATCGCCGACCTGCACCTTGGCGGCGTCGGGCGGACCCCATACCGACACCGTCTCGGCGCGCATCGGGGTAGCCATCGCGGTGCGCACGGGCGCCGCGCCACCGCCGACGCGCCATCCAGTCGGTACCGCCCACGGGTTGCCCGCGTCCCGGCTAGCCCGGAAGGCCAGGGCCCACTGACGGTAGAGGCCGCCGGCGGCGAGCACATCGTCGGGTGCGGCCAGCGGCGCGAAGTCGGCCAGCCGCTCGTCCAGCAGCGCGGTGTCCAAATCACCGGCGCGCACCCGCTCGTCGGCGAGCAGGAAGCGAAGGAACTCGATGTTGGTCTGCACGCCCAGGACCGCGGTCTGCGCCAGCGCATGGTCGAGTTTCGCGAGCGCCTCATCGCGGTCGCTGCCGTACGCGATCACCTTGCTCAGCATCGGGTCGTAGTCGCTGCCGACCACGGTGCCCGGCAGCAGCGACGAGTCCACCCGCACACCGGAACCGGAAGGCTCGAGCACCTGCAGCACCCGACCTCCGGTGGGCAGGAATCCCCGCGCCGGGTCCTCCGCGTACACCCGGGCCTCGATGGCGTGACCGCGCAGCTCGATGTCGTCCCGCGCGAACGCCAGCTTCTCGCCGGCGGCCACCCGTAGCTGCCACTCGACGAGGTCCAGGCCGGTGACCGCTTCGGTGACCGGATGTTCCACCTGCAGCCGGGTGTTCATCTCCATGAAGAAGAATTCGTCCGGACGCTCGGCGGAGACGATGAACTCGACCGTGCCCGCACCGATGTAATCGACGCTGCGAGCGGTGTTGCAGGCCGCCGCGCCGATCCGCGCGCGCGTCGGGGGGTCAAGCAGCGCCGACGGCGCCTCCTCGATGACCTTCTGGTGGCGCCGCTGCAGGCTGCACTCACGCTCGCCGAGGTGGACCACGTTGCCGTGGGTGTCGGCGAGCACCTGCACCTCGATGTGCCTGGGCCGCAACACAAACCGCTCGAGGAATAGCGTGTCGTCGCCGAACGAGGACGTGGCCTCCCGCCGCGCGCGCATTAGCGCCTCACGCAGCCGCGCCGGCTCCTCCACCAGGTGCATGCCCTTGCCCCCACCGCCCGCCGACGGCTTGATGAGCACCGGGTAACCGATCTCGTCGGCCGCGGCCGCAAGGTCGTCGTCGGTCAGTCCCGGCTTGGCCACCCCGGGTACCACCGGCACGTCGAAGGCGGCGACCGAGTTCTTGGCGGTGATCTTGTCGCCCATCACCTCGATCGCGCGTGCCGTCGGGCCCAGGAACACCACACCGGCCCGTTCGCAGGCCGCGGCGAAATCCGCGTTCTCGGAAAGAAACCCGTAGCCCGGATGGATCGCCTGAGCGCCGGTCCGCGCCGCCGCGTCGAGCACCTTGACGATATCGAGGTAGCTCTCGCGCGCCGCGGCCGGTCCCAGCCGCACGGCTTCGTCGGCCTCGAGCACATGCCGCGCGCCGGCGTCGGGATCGCTGTAGACGGCGACCGACCGGATGCCCAGCCGGCGCAGGGTCCGCATCACCCGCACCGCGATCTCGCCGCGGTTGGCCACTAATACGGTGTCAAACATCGTCATCACATCCGGAAGACGCCGTAGGAGACCGGTTCCAGCGGCGCGTGGGCGCAGGCTGAAAGGGCAAGCCCAACAACCATTCTGGTGTCAGCCGGGTCGATGATGCCGTCGTCCCACAGGCGGGCCGTCGAGTAGTAGGGGTTGCCCTGGTCCTCGTATTGTTCGCGGATGGGCGCCTTGAACGCCTCCTCCTCGTCGGGAGACCATGGTGTGCCCGCGGCGGTGAGCTGTTCACCGCGCACGGTGGCCAGCACGGATGCGGCCTGCTCGCCGCCCATCACCGAGATCCGCGCATTGGGCCACATCCACAGAAACCGCGGCGAATACGCCCGGCCGCACATCGAATAGTTGCCCGCGCCGTAGGATCCGCCGATCACGACGGTCAGCTTGGGCACCCGGGCACACGCGACGGCGGTGACCATCTTGGCGCCGTGTTTGGCGATGCCGCCAGCCTCGTAGTCGCGGCCGACCATGAAGCCGGCGATGTTCTGCAGGAACAGCAGCGGGATCTTGCGCTTGTCGCACAGCTCGATGAAATGCGCACCCTTCAAAGCGGATTCGCTGAATAACACGCCGTTGTTGGCGATGATCCCTACCGGGTGGCCGTGGATGTGGGCGAAGGCGGTCACCAGCGTCTTGCCGTAGTTGGCCTTGAATTCGCCGAATTCGCCGCCGTCCACCAGCCGCAGGATCACTTCGTGGACGTCGTAGGGCACCCGCGGATCCGGCGGCACCACGTCGTAGAGCTCCGTCTGCGCGTGCGTGGGCTCGACCGCGGGTCGCACCTCCCACTGACTCGGCTCGCGCGGGCCGAAGGTGGCCGCGATCGCCCGCACGATCCGCAGCGCGTGCTCGTCGTCGTCGGCGAGGTGGTCGGTAACACCGGAGACCCGCGAATGCAGGTCGCCGCCGCCCAGGTCCTCGGCCGAGACGATCTCTCCGGTGGCGGCCTTGACCAGTGGCGGACCGCCGAGAAAGATCGTGCCCTGCTCGCGAACGATGACGGCCTCGTCGCTCATGGCCGGCACATAGGCCCCGCCCGCCGTGCACGACCCCAGCACCGCGGCCACCTGCGGAATTTCCTTGGCGCTCATGGTCGCCTGGTTGAAAAAGATCCGCCCGAAATGCTCGCGGTCGGGAAACACCTCGTCTTGGCGCGGCAGGAAGGCCCCGCCGGAGTCGACCAGGTAAATGCACGGCAGCAGATTCTGCAGCGCGACCTCCTGGGCGCGCAGGTGCTTTTTGACCGTCATCGGGTAGTAGGTGCCGCCCTTGACCGTCGCGTCGTTGGCCACGATCACGCACTCGCGTCCCGACACCCGGCCGATGCCGGTGATGATTCCGGCCCCCGGGGACTCATCGCCGTACAGGCCGTCGGCCGCCAACGGGGACAGCTCCAAAAACGGGCTGCCCGGATCGAGCAGCCGATCCACCCGCTCGCGGGGCAACAGCTTGCCGCGGCTGACGTGACGTTCCCGCGCGCGTTCGTTGCCGCCCAAAGCCGCCGCCGCGAGCCTGGCGTTCAATTCCGCAACGAGCCGACGGTGCTCATCGGCAAACGACGGCGCCTGCACAAGGTTTGTCACCGACGAGCTCACGAGTGCCTCCCGGCTGTCGACTGCCGAAGCCGACCAAAGAAGACTTTCAGTTAATGCTCATTAACCGAGAGCACAATACCATTGCCCATACCGTTGCGTCCAGGGCGCGCCGATCTCGGTTAATAGCGAATAACTCGTGCTACGTTAGTGACGATTAACCGACTGACGGAGGTCCGTCATGACAACGTGCGCCCCTGACGACCAGTCCGGTTCTCCCGACGCCCCGAATCGCCGCAGCCAGTTGAAATCCGACCGGCGACTGCAGCTGCTGTCGGCCGCCGAACGGCTGTTCGCCGAGCGCGGATTCCTCGCCGTGCGACTGGAAGACATAGGCGCCGCGGCCGGGGTCAGCGGTCCGGCCATCTACCGGCACTTCCCCAACAAGGAGTCACTGCTGGTCGAGTTGCTGGTGGGGATCAGCGCACGACTGCTCGCTGGCGCCCGCGACGTGCGTGCCCGTAGCGCCGACGCGGAAGCGGCGCTGGACGGCCTCATCGACTTTCACCTCGACTTTGCCCTGGGCGAACCCGACCTGATCCGCATCCAGGACCGCGACCTTGCCTACCTGCCGGACGCGGCCGAGAGGCAAGTACGCAAAGCCCAACGCCAATACGTCGAAGTCTGGGTGGGCGTGCTGCGCGAGCTGAACCCACAACTGGCTGAGGCTAACGCACGGCTGTCGGCCCACGCGGTGTTCGGCCTGCTGAACTCGACACCGCACAGCATGAAGTCCCCGGACAATGCGCGCAGCAAGCCCGGCCGTGCGGCGAGGTCACGCGCCGTCATGCGAGCAATGACCGTCGCCGCGCTCCGGGCCGGAAATCAGTGCCCCTGAGCTGCCGCACGGTGGATTCACCGCTCGGGCGCCCGGCCCAGGTACCCTGCAAACCATGAGGTGGACATGAACGATCCACGTCGACCCGAGCGGATGAGTCCCCCTCTACTGGGGTCGCAACCGACCGGGCCGCCGGGTCCTTGGTATCCGCCGCCCGCTGACCCCGCCTACGCGGACCAAGCGCCCTATGCGCCCACGTACGCCGGGCACATTCAACAATGGGCGCCGAGCCTGAGCGAAACCAACCCGACGACGCGGATACCGCCCTTCTGGCAGCAAGACCAGCCGCCGCCGGGCGGATTGCCGCCCGGGGGGACGCCTCCCCCGCCGCCCCGAGGCCCGAAGCCGCCGCGCTGGTTATGGGTCGCCGCGGGCGTGGCGGTGCTGCTGGTCGTCGCCTTGGTGATCGCGCTGGTACTCGTCAACAACGCGATCAAAACCCAGACCGCCGTCCCGCCGTTGCCGCCCATCAGCGAGCCCAGTTCCGAAACCCCGATCCCCGCCCCGTCGACCCGCAAGCCGCGCTTACCCCTCCCGGCGCCGTTGCCGCCGACCACCGGCGTTCCGGCGCCCACCGAGCCGACACCCCCGGCCGCCATGCAAGACGTCGTCTACAACGTCACCGGCGAAGGTCGCGCGATCAGCATCATGTACATCGACACCGGCGACCTCATCCAGACCGAGTTCAACGTCACGCTGCCGTGGAGCAAGCAGGTCACGCTGTCGAAGTCGGCGATCCATCCGGCAAACGTCACAATCGTCAACATCGGTCACACCGTCACGTGTTCGCTCAGCGTCGGCGGGGTTCAGATGAGCCAGCGGACCGGGGCGGGGCTGACGATCTGCGACGCCAGGGGCTAGGTCGACTCGGCCGCGGCGACGCCGCGCGGGGGCACCCGGACCGCGAGCATCCCCAGCAGTCCGGCGATCAGCACCAGCGTGATGCCGCCCAGCCCGGCGCGGACGGCGCCGAACGCGTCGACAAAGACCGAGAACAGCCACGGTCCGACGAACGCCACCGCTCGACCCGTCATCGTGTACAGGCCGAACGCCACTCCTTCCCTGCCGTTCTTGGCCATGTGCAGCAGCAGGGTGCGCGCCGAGGACTGCGACGGGCCGATGAACAGGCACAGCAGCAACCCGCACACCCAGAAGGCCACCGATCCGGAGAGCACCAACAAGGTGAGTGCCATGGCGATGATCGCCACCAGCGACCCGACGATGACCGGCTTGGGTCCGATCCGGTGGTCGACGAATCCACCGAGCACCGCCCCGACCGCGGCCACCACGCTGGCCGCCACGCCGAATATCAGCACGTTGGCTTGCGAGATGCCGTAGACGTTGACTCCCAGCACCGCGCCGAAGGCGAATACCGCCGAAAGGCCGTCCCGGAAGAGCGCGCTGGCGCCCAGGAAGTAGACCACGTTGCGGTCACGCCGCCATTCCGCGGAGACCTCGGTCCACAGCTTGCGGTAGGCACCAAGCATGCTCGTCGGTTGATACGCCTCGCTCGGCCCGGGTAGCCGGTGTGCGACCAAGAGCAATGGCAGGGCCAACACCGCCAGCCACGCCGCGGCCGCCAGCATCGCCTCCCGGACGTAGAGCCCGTCGTGAAGCGGCACCCGCAGCAGCCCACGCACCGCGCCCGGGCCGGAGCCGGATCCGGAAATGAATCCCGCATAGATCAGCAGCAGGAGCACGACGCTGCCCAAGTAACCCGATGCCCAGCCCAGGCCGGAAATCCGGCCGGCCGTCTGCGGCGTCGAAAGCTGGCGCAGCATGGCGTTATACGGGACGCTGGCCAGGTCACCGCAGACCGCCGTCGCCCCCAGCAGCGCCAGCCCGGCCCACAGATAGGCGGGACGATCGCGGATAAGGAACATCGCGCAGGTCAGTGCCACCGCCAGCCCGGTCAACACGCTCAGGGCCACTCGCCTGCGCTGCGCCGACTCCACCCACACGCCGACGAGCGGCGCCAGCAGGGCCACGGTCAACCCGGCGATCGCACCCGCACGACCCAGCCAACTCGCCGGCGTCGTGGCACCGGAGATGCCCACCCCCACGCTGCTGGTCAGGTAGACCGAGAAGACGAAGGTCGCCACGATCGCGTTCATGCCGGTAGACCCGCAGTCCCACAGCGCCCACGCCACCACCTGAGATCGCACGGGCGTAACCGATCCCGGTTGGCTCATGTCCGGCAGCCTATTTGTTTGGCAGACGACCCGCCGCGCCCGGCTACGCCGCGCTCGCGATCGCTGCGATTTGTTTGGCAGACGACCCGCCGCGCCCGGCTACGCCGCGCTCGCGATCGCTGCGATTTGTTTGGCAGACGACCCGCCGCGCCCGGCTACGCCGCGCTCGCGATCGCTGCGATTTGTTTGGCAGACGACCCGCCGCGCCCGGCTACGCCGCGCTCGCGATCGCTGCGATGGGTTCTGTCTACGATTGGCACATGCCGATACCAGCTCCCAGTCCCGACGCACGTGCCGTGGTTACCGGGGCTTCGCAAAACATCGGCGCAGCGCTGGCCACCGAACTCTCCGCGCGGGGACACAGCCTGATCGTGACGGCGCGACGCGAGGACGTGCTCACCGCCCTGGCCACCCGGCTGGCCGACAAGTACAACGTCGCCGTCGAAGTGCGACCCGCCGACCTGGCCGACCCGGCCGAACGCGCCAAACTGTGCGACGAACTGGCCACCCGCCCCATCTCGATCCTGTGCGCCAACGCGGGCACCGCCACCTTCGGTCCGGTCGCCGCCCTCGACCCGGCGGCCGAAAAAGCTCAGGTGCAGCTGAATGCCGTTGCGGTGCATGATCTTACGTTGGCGGTGCTGCCGGGCATGATCGAACGTAGGGCCGGCGGCATCTTGATTTCCGGTTCGGCGGCGGGCAATTCGCCGATCCCCTATAACGCCACCTATGCGGCCACCAAGGCGTTCGCGAACACCTTCAGCGAATCGCTGCGGGGTGAACTGCGCGGCACGGGGGTCCATGTCACGCTGCTGGCACCCGGCCCGGTGCGCACCGATCTGCCCGACGACGCCGAACGGTCGCTGGTGGAACGGCTAGTGCCGGACTTTCTGTGGATCTCGACGGAGCACACCGCCCAGCTCTCGCTGGATGCGTTGGCGCGCAATAAGATGCGCGTCGTGCCGGGCCTAACGTCAAAGGCCATGTCGGTCGGGAGCGGATACGCCCCTCGCGCCATCGTCGCGCCGATCGTGGGCGCTTTCTACAAGAAGCTCGGCGGCGGGTAGTCGCTACTTCCGGCGGCCCCGGCCGGTGCCGAAGAAGCCTTTCACCACTTCGCGTATCGCCGTGTTAATGCCGCTTTTCACCGTCGGGTTGTTCAACACCTGGTCCAACATGCCGGGACCCTTCGGCTCTGCGGGCGCGGGCATGGGCGGTATGTCGTTTGGGTCCGGATAAGGCACGCGATCGTATTGTCCCCGCGGCGGCGGGGCCTCCCGGGGCGGCGGGGCCTCTTGGGGTTGTCCCTCCTGTGGTTGGACCACTTGGGGTTCCGGTGGTTGCTCAATCGTCTGGCCGTACTTCGCCTGCAGCGAGCCGGATTTGGCCGCGGCGGAGATCGCGTCGGTGCCTATTGAGGCCATCAGCGAACGGGGCACTCGCATGCGGGTCCACGCGACCGGAGTCGGCGCGCCCTTCTCGGACAGCACCGTGACGACGGCCTCGCCGATCCCCAGCGATGTCAACGCCGACTCCAGGTCGTAGACATCGGTTTTCGGATAGGTGCGCACGGTCTTGGACAGTGCCTTCTGGTCGTCGGGAGTGAAGGCCCGCAGCGCATGCTGGACTCGGGCGCCCAGCTGGGAGAGCACGTCGTTGGGCAGATCCGTCGGCAACTGGGTACAGAAGAACACCCCAACGCCCTTGGAGCGAATCAGCTTAACGGTCTGCTCAACTTGGTCGAGGAACGCTTTCGAGGCGTCGGTGAACAACAGGTGCGCCTCGTCGAAGAAGAAGACCAGCTTCGGCTTGTCCACGTCGCCCACCTCGGGCAGGACGGTGAACAGATCGGCCAGCACCCACATGAGGAAGGTGGAGAAGATGACCGGGCGCAACGACTGACCGCTGAACTCCAGCAGCGAGATGATCCCCTGGCCTTGATCATTGACGCGAAGCAGATCCTGGGGGTCGAGCTTCGGCTCGCCGAAGAACGTGTCGCCGCCTTCGCCCTCGAGGTTCACCAGCGCCCGCAGAATGACGCCCGCCGTCGTCGACGACACCCCGCCCAGGTCTTTGAGATCGCCCTTGCCCTCGTCGCTGGTCAGGTGGGTGATAGCGCGGCGCAGATCGTTCAGAGTGACCAGCTGACGTTTACCCTGCGCCCAGTGGAATATCAGCCCGAGCGTCGACTCTTGAGTAGCATTGAGCCCCAACACTTTTGACAACAACACCGGACCGAAGCTGGCAACGGTCGCGCGTACCGGAACGCCCACTCCCCCGGTGCCCAGCGACAAGAACTCCACCGGGAATCCCGTCGCCGCCCAGTTGTCCCCGGTGTCTTTGGCGCGGGCGGCGGTCTTGTCGCTGGCCTCCCCCGGCCGGGCCAGACCGGACAGGTCGCCCTTCACGTCGGCCATCAGCACCGCCACCCCCGCGGCGCTGAGCTGTTCGGCTATCAGCTGCAGCGTCTTGGTCTTGCCGGTTCCGGTTGCCCCGGCCACCAAGCCGTGCCTGTTGATGGTGGCCAGCGGGATGCGAATCTGCGCGGTCGGGTCGGCCGCGCCGTCGACGACGACCGTGCCCAGTTCCAGTGCCTGGCCTTCGACTGCATAGCCGTTGGCGATCCGTTGCGCGGGCGTCGCGGCCGATTCGGTGCTCATCCTGCTGCACCCTCTTCCCCAGTCGGTCCCCCTGCAGTTCGGCAAGGCTCAGACTACTTGGCAGGTGGAGACGCGGGCAGGGCTCACGTGGGCCTAGTCTGAGCGCTGTGCGGGACGAATTGGTGTGGATCGACTGCGAGATGACGGGCCTGGATCTGGGCGCGGACAAGTTGATCGAGATCGCAGCCCTGGTCACCGACGCCGATTTGAATATTCTCGGCGACGGAGTCGACGTGGTCATCCACGCCGACGACGCCGCGCTCTCGTCGATGATCGACGTGGTCGCCGAAATGCATTCCCGCTCGGGGCTGGTGGACGAGGTGAAGGCATCCACCGTTGACCTCGCGACCGCCGAGGCGATGGTGCTGGACTACATCGGCAAGCACATCAAGCACCCCAAGACGGCGCCCCTGGCGGGCAACTCGATCGCCACCGACCGCTCATTCATCGCCCGCGACATGCCGAGACTGGACACGTTTCTGCACTACCGGATGGTCGACGTCAGCTCGATCAAGGAACTCTGCCGGCGCTGGTACCCCCGCCTCTACTTCGGCCAGCCCACCAAGGGCCTCGCCCACCGGGCACTGGCCGACATCCACGAATCCATCCGCGAACTGCAGTTCTACCGGCGGACCGCATTCGTGCCCCCGCCGGGGCCGTCCACCAGCGAAATCGACGCGGTGGTCGCCGAACTTGCGGACGGAAAAGACGCACCGGGAGCAATCGATTCGGCCGCCGAGCCCCCGAGCGGCTAGTATCGACAGTCGCGGCTCGTGTAGGCCCTAGGCCAGCAAGCGGCCATGGTGGGTGTAGTTCAGCTGGTAGAGCGTCAGGTTGTGATCCTGAATGTCGCGGGTTCGAGTCCCGTCACTCACCCCACAGGTCAGAGGGGATATTTAGCCCCTCTGACCTTTTTCTTTGCAGGGACGTCGTGCGATTAGCGTGCGACTGCCTGAGCCGGGAGCGGGATGCTGGCGATGGCAGACAGGCTCTCGGAGCTGGCGCGAACATCGTCTTCTCGGAGCTGGTGTTATACAACGCGAACATCGCCTAACGATTCCCACAAGCTGCGGAAACGCGCCGCGGTCTTGTCAGAGGTCTGTGGTGTAATGCCAGAGCATGACCACTCACAAAAGGATCATGTCGGCCACTAGGGGTCATAATCCCCGCATGCAGAACCAGGCGACAGGGGCACTACCGCCCCAGCCCACAATCAAGCACACCGCCAACTACTTCGGCGTAGACGAGAAGACCGTCCGCCGCTGGATCGCACACGGCCGGCTGACCGCGTATCGCGTTGGCCCGCGCCTGATTCGGGTTGATCGCGAGTCGATCTTGAAGCTGGCGAGCCCGATCGGCGGTGCGGCGTAATGACCGATCCGCAGCTTCTCCGGTACCCATGCATTCCACCCGACCGTACTCATTGATACCAACGCCGACGAGCAGGGGACTGCCGATCAGATCATCGAGGACATCGAGGCCGGGCGCTGCCCGCGGTGCTGGGGTCCGCTGCCGACCATGCCCGAGTTCCCCGCGGGGTCGCGGATTACGCAGTGCCGATCCATCCCGATCTGCGGCCGATGCGGCAGCGACGAGGCCTACGAGATGATGGACGCGGCACGCGGTATCGGCGGCTGGGGGCTGTCATCGGCAGGCGAATGGCCGGTCCACATCGAGGACATCGACGAGCGCCACAGCCGGTACATGGCGCAGATGAAGCCGGCCGTCCTTACCGGCGATGGGCACCTGGTCACCGAGGACGGTTCCACGCCGATCGTCAACCCGCGGAACACCGGCGGATGGGCGCAGCACGGGGTGTCGCACGAGGGCGGTGCGGCGTAAGTGAGTATCGATGTAAACGAGGGGAACCAAATGCCATTGAACACAATCAGCGCAGACGGACTCGACCTCGACCGGGAAACCGTCGCGACAATCACACGCGCACAAGGCAAGCCGGTCGACATCCAAATCCTTGCGACCACGCAAACCGGCGAGATGTGGTTCCTGACGGCGCGGGCGTGGGCGACCGACCGGCTCTACTTTTCCTTCAAGGGTGGGCCGCCCCCCGGTGTGGACATGTCTCAGCTGTCGACACGGTGGCGGGACAGGGTGTCATGAGCGTAAAAGGATTCAAGCTGAAATACCTGAAAGACTTACGCGGGCACAAGATGCCCAACGGTGCCTATCGTGTGCTCGTCGCCGTTTTCAACTACACCGATGCGGAAGGCGAGAACGCACATCCCGGCGAGGCGAGACTCGCGGACGACACAGGCATGGCTGAACGTACAGTGCGCGACCACCTGAAGTGGCTGACCGACCGCGGCTACCTGATCAAGGTCAGGCGCGGACGCGGCAAGGGCGCCGGGGCGCCAGCAACAAAAGAGTGGGGACACCTGTGCGCCTAGATCAGTGCACCGCCGAGGAAAAAGACATTCTCCGCCAAATCATCGCCCTGTTCCAGCAGCTGCCGGGACCACTCACCAACTACACACAAGCACTAGGCGCGATCCGCGAACAAGAATTCGGGATCCCCGGCCGCAGTCGGCACCGGCAAGAAAAGGCCGAGCGCCGCCAATAGAAAGACTTCTACTAATCCGAAAATGATGGTGAGTTGATTGCGGTGTGTGTGCGGGTGTGTGCGGCCGGGGGCCGGTCGCTGGGGCGGGGACGTGTTGGTTTAGGCGGCGGGGGTGAGGGTGACGGCGTAGCCGAGCGCTTCGAGTTGGCGAATGTGGTTGCGTTTCTTCACGTCCGGGTTGATGTGCCTGGTGTAGTGGTCTGATCCAAGGTCGGTGAAGCGGGTGTCGTCGTCGGCGAGTAGGTGCCAGGCGATGACGAGGATGGAGCGCCCGATGGCGACGATCGCGCGTTTGCGGCCGCGTCGTCGGGCGATGCGGCGGTAGCGTTCGCCGAGGAAGGTGTCGGTGTGCCCGGCTACGACGGCGGCCTCGCCGAGGACCCGGGCCAGGTAGCGGTTACCGTGCCCGGTCGAGCCGTTGCCTTTGGTCTTGCCGGCCGAGGAACTGATGCCGGGGGAAAACTTCGCCCACGAACATAGATGCCCCGCGGTCGGGAACCGGGACATGTCCACCCCGATCTCGGCGATGATGATCGCGGCGGCGACCGGTCCGATGCCGGGGATCTCATCCAGGCGCGCCGCCGCCGCTGCGAAAGGGGCCAGATGCGCCTCGATCTGGGCATCGACGGCGGCGATGTCGGCGTCGATACCGTCGATGCGGTCCAGCATCCGGGCCAACAGAAACCGGTGATGATCGTCGAAGTGCCCGTTGAACGCCTCTTCGAGGCGGCCGATCTTGGTCCGCATCCGCGACCGCGCGAGCTGCGCGAGCACCTTGGGGTCGCGTTCACCGGCGATCAACGCGGCCATCATGGCCCGCCCGGATACCCCGAAAATGTCCGATGCCACCACGGAGAGCTTGATGCAGGCGTCTTCGAGGAGCTTTTCGACCCGGTTCTTCTCCGCGGTGCGCACACCGACCAGGTCGATGCGGTAGCGGGTCAGATCCCGTAGCCGCCGGATCGGGCGTGGCGGCACGAAACTGGGTCGCAGCATCTGGCGTTCGGCGACCTTGCACAACCACACCGCATCCAGCACATCGGTCTTCGGCCGGCCCGGCAGGTGTTTGACATCGCGGGCGTTGACCAGCCACGGATCCAGCCCGTGTGCCTCCAACAGGTAGAACACCGGTTTCCAATAGTCCGAGGTGGCTTCCATCACCACCCGCTCGACCCCCAGCTCGACGAGGTGATTGGCCAGCTCAGTCAACGACCTGGTCATCGTGGAATGCGTCGACACCTCCTGTAATCGTTTGCCGGCGTTGCCGTCGGCGGGTACCCGCACACAGCACACCAATTCGGCCTTACCGATATCCAGGGCAGCGACCCTGGCGATGATCTGTTCCTCGTCATGGGACTGGGCGAACATCGTGGGACCTCAACACCTCTCCCGTACAGATTCCCTAAGACGTGATCGCCTGTGGAGCCACACAGCAAGAACTGAATCTAATCCGCGTGCTCGACCGAAATACCAACGGCGGCAACAATGAAGGGCCCACGACGCGACTCCAGCGCCCGGCTAGACGACGGTCTCGAAGAACCATAGAACTACGGCGTCGCAAGGCGACCACCACACAATTTTCAACCCGGAACGGGCGACCCACCAGGGCCAATTTGGCTAGATGACAGACTCCCTGGTGATCAACGACAAGTTCAGGGTCGAACTAAAGGTTGACAAGCGCGACGACGGCGCGTCATTACGCGCGGCCGGCACAGTCCCCTCATTGTGACCGCTGGCGCCCCAGAATCGCCCTTACCGGGCGAATAACCCCTACTTGGATAGATGCACTGGTACGAGTTTTTAAGAGAACCGCTACACGCCTCGCGCGGTCGACGGCTACGCGCAGTGCGCATTAGTCGCGGTGCCTGACTTTCCCTGGCCTCCCGTCAACGGCCGACACTGGGCGCATTGCTTTCAGGTGCGGTGGCGCTCGGCGCCGCGGAACTCGGGGCCGCAGGCTGATTGTCACTCGGCGCAGCGGGCAGCGTGGTGCTCGGTGAGATAGTTGAGGTAGTCGGCGACGACGGGCCAGCGGGCGCGTTCCCTTCAGTGTGATGGGCCACGGCTATCGTCACGATCACGAGCACAACCGTGGCAACGAAGAGCCCAATGGTCGCTCCCGCCAGCACCCCCGTAGACCGGTTCAGCTTCGCCGAGGACGTCTCGGCCGCGTCTGCGAGGTTCTTTGTGGCGTCCTCGAGCGCGTTGGTTGCTCCAACCAACCGTTGGTTGGCGAGCCGCTCGGCGCGCAGCCGGTGTTCCGTGATAAATAGCTCAAGGTGAAGCCGACCCTGGTCTTCAGGCTTGATGCCGCGGATTTGGCTAAAAAGTTTGTTGTGCCGTGCTCGGTCGGTATCGGTGTAGTTGAGCCAAGCATCGTCGTCATTCGTTGTAGACATAGGTCGAACCGTACTGCGCTGCAGGAGCGCTGCGTGGCACGCTGACCGAACGCTGTCACGGTCGAGTGTTACGACATTTCGTCGTAGTTCAGCGGGTGGACCTCTATCGGCTCGACATTTTCGTCGTTCAGATACCGGGTGAGCATCATGGTCTGTACCACTGCCACCTGGCTGTCACCATGGTCAGGAAAGAACCACGATTTCGATTGGGCCGCAAGGGGATTGGTCACCACATACCGTGCCGGCCACCGGTACCGTACCCTACCCCCCAGGGGGTGACCTCCAACCTCTAGCGATCGAACACCAGTTCGACCGTGCCGATGTTTGAGCGAGCGAAGCGCGTAATGCCAAGTGCCGCAATGGGATTAAACCTCAAATCAGGGCTCTGACCTGCGCAAACAGGTGCATACACGCCAAATCGTAACCCCCGACTTGAACGGCTTTGGTCCGTTTGCTGAGTAGCCGAAATCCTTTGCGCCACAAAAGGGAACTGCACGCCGAAACCTGTTGCAGCACACGACGAAACGAGAGAACCCACGACATTGAAGTATATGCCGACCCACTGCCCCAAGTGCGGCACGGAGCTGGTGAAGAACCCCCGCGGCGGGCGCCCGACACGTTGGTGTTGCGAGGGCTGCAAGCGCAGCGGGGAGTCTGAGATGGCGCGCCTGGAATCGGTGCTGCGCGTATTCACGGAAGGCAAGTACACGGCCGTGATCAATGGTCGCCCCGACGATCTCCGCGATGAGGCTATCGCCGATATGCAGAAACGCTTCGACCATCTGGCCGGGGTGCCGACGGCGGCCGAGGGCTGGTAAACCGGCCTACTTGCGATGGGGCGTGTGGTGACAACCCGTACACCCCACACCGGTGGCGTGCGCAGGGCCGGCGGTAGTAGTCACGCCAGCCAGCCCTAAGCCGGCGGTCACCAGGACGGCCATTGCGGCCCGTGCCAACCTGCTCATGTAACTGACGATACAACTGTCTGCCGATATCCAAAAGGAACAATTAGGACCACCAAAGTGACTAACGAAATCGGCCGCCGATTCGCGCGGCTCACCATGCAGGTCCTCGACGACGCGCAATCGGTCGACCATACTCAGCTACTCCTTGCCGCCAACGCCTTCCTCGATGCAACACCCCCATCGAGCGACGAGGATGTCAGGCTTGCGAGGGAGATGGCGCATGCCGCGATGGAGTTGGGCGTCTTTATGATGTCCGCCCATTGGGCGAAACTAAGGCGCGTCGCTCTCGCCTATCACAATCAGGGGTTTTGTCCGCTAATGTCCCCAAGGTTTGCTGACAGGAAATAGCTGCTGAGCTGCGTGAACATGAGTTTCTTGCTCTCAGGTCGTGATCCTGAATGTCGCGGGTTCGAGTCCCGTCACTCACCCCACAGGGTCAGAGGTGGTACTAGCCCCTCTGACCTTTTTCTTTGGAGGAGAGGAACCGCAACGGCCGTAGCACGCCAACCTTCACGAGGTCAATGGCGTCCCCGTCGCCGAGGCGCACGTGGCACCAAACGTGATGCCCTCGATCCCCGAGGCGCATGTGCTGCCCCCGACACCGCTGCCATAGTTCCTGGGTGGTTGGGTGGTCTCCGCGACCGTCCTGGTCGAGCGCAAGGCCGCCTGACTGCGTATGGCGTTGGGCCGCGCCTGATTCGGATCGACCGTGCGTCAATCTTGAGGGCGGGGGCGCGACGTTACGCTAGGCCGTCCTCCAGGTAGCGCAGCGAATATTTGTCCTGCGACCCGGACTCAATCTCAGATAGCCAAGTGGCCCTCTCCTGGATCGCGTCCGTCGATCCATACACCCGGCGATTGCAGCCGTGGCAAGTCAGGTGCGTGTACATCTTGTCACCACCCCGCGGCCATTCCTCGCGTGCCTTGTCGGGCACCTGGATCCCGATGGCCTGGTCCTCAACGTTCTTGCTCAGCTGGCCAACAACGTGTCCCTCGGGGCACATCAGGTCCATGGTGAGTAATCCCTTGCCGGTCATTCGTCGCCTTCCCTTGATCCGAGGCTTTCGAGTTCCTCGGCCGCCGCAACCAACTCGGCCCCGAGGCCTTTGGCGTACTGGATCTCAGCCACGCTCATACACCGTCACCCAATCGTGTTGACCCCACCATTGAACCGGCTGGCGGGAATCGGCTTCGGTCCAATCCCTTTCGAGTATCAGGTGGATCCGATCGTCGCCAGTGGCACCACCGCGGCCGTCGCCGACGTAGATGACGCGTTCGCCTTTGTAGGCCATCAATATGCGGGCGCCGACATCCTGGCCATGGGGCGGCCACGAAAGGAATAGCGTCCGGTCCGGATGCAGTGCCACCGCTTCGGCGCAGTCCTTCGCGCCGACCTCGGCATAGGTCCTCGCCGTGCCAGCCATTGGTGACCAGCTCCGCACCCGGGTTCAGGTCGTAGCAGACGACATCGACCCGCACCTGCGCAAGCAGGTAGGCCCAATAGCCCGTGCCGGCAATCGGATCGACCAGCCCGCCTTGAGAGTGCGTGGCGACGAACGTCACGGTATCGGGGTCGGGAATGGACCAGCAGTACTTCCTGACGAGCCTTTGCCTATTCGGGAAGCGGGCCATGTTCTCTTCGACGGATCGCTCCAAACGAAACTCGCCGACCACCGGGTTGCCATGGAAACTGTCGATCTCAACGCAATCCTTCACCGCCTCCCAAAAGGGATTGTCGATGGTCACTCTCGGTACTCCCTCATGCTGAGGCCCTGCCGGCACTCGCGGCAGACATTGCTACCGACAATGTTGCCTAGAGCTAACTCGCCTTTTCGTGTCTGACCAGCGCGTTTACCGGCCACTAGCCAAAATACCATACTGTAGGCCGATGCTGTGTAAGATTGTCGGGTGTGACACAGGCACCTAAAAAGTTTGCTGAGCTGCTCGACAGTTGGAAACTTCAACTGCGCGCCGAACACAAGAGCCCCAACACCATCGAGTACTACCTCTCAGGGGTGCAGACCTGGCTACGCTGGTGCGAAACGACCGGCACCCCACCGGAATTGACCAAACAACAGGTACAGAAGTTCATCGCCGGACTCTTCGAGCGCGGCTCGCAAGCCAGCACCGTGCGAGCCAGATACGCCGCCGTGCGCCGCTTCTCGGGATGGCTGGCCAAAGAGGGCGAAATAGAATCCGACCCGCTGGCCGACATGGCGCCCCCGGCGGTCGACACCAAGATCACCAATCCGCTGTCTGAGGCCGAGCTGCGCGACCTGATCAAGTGCTGCGCCGGTAAAACCTTCCGGGAGCGCCGCGACGAAGCCATCATCCGACTGATGGCCGAGACGGGGATGCGGGCCGGGGAATGCGTCGCGCTGGGCACCGACGATATCGACCTGTTGCACGGTAAGGCCGTGGTGCGCCGGGGCAAAGGCGCCAAGGGCCGCATCGTGGCTTTCGGATCGTCCACCGCCGCCGCGCTCGACCGCTACAAGCGGATACGCAGCGGTCACAAACTCGCTGACACGGCGCCGTTTTGGCTTGGGGATCGGTCGAACACGTTCAGCTACATAGCTTTATGGCGGACCATCGCCTACCGGGCGCGGCTGGCCGGTATCGAGGACATGCACCCGCACCGGCTGCGGCACACCGCTGCGACGCGCTGGCTTGCCGCTGGCGGTTCCGAGGGTGGACTGATGGCGATGGCCGGTTGGTCGAGCCGGGACATGATCGACCGCTACACCGCCGCAACGGCTTCCGAGCGCGCCGCCGATGAGGCTAAGCGGCTGCGGCTGGGCGAGCTGTGAACTGAGTCATTTGGCTCAGTTGAAATCAGGTGATCGATTTACGATCAGGTGCCGCATCGAACAACGGATTACGCTGCTTTGGCTCACGTCGGGCGGGATAGCTCCTGCCGTCTGTCGTGGTGACCCGGTCAGGCATTGGCAAATTTTTGCCAATGCTTTGCCTATCCTGTCGCACTGTTTCCCTGCTAATCCCCAGCGACTGCCCGATGGCACGATTCGACATGCCTGCATTAGCTAGTGTGGCAACGGTTTTCAAGATCAGGTGTCCCATTTGGGACAACTGTCTGCTTATCCCTGTGTACTTGACTTTTGCTAATGCCCAATGATTGCCCGATGGCGCGGTTCGACATGCCTGCATTGTAGCCAGCGTGGCAACGGTTTTCAAGATCAGGTGGCACATTTGTGCCAATGCTTTGCCTTATCAAGGTCAGGTGCGGCAAATGCCGCACCTGACCTTTTGCCACGATAGGCAAGGATCGTAAAATCGCAAATGCGACTGAATCCACGTCCGACCAGCAAAAACAGCAGCAAGAAATCGCAAACGCGACTGAGCTTGTCACGGCGTACAAAGCTGACTTGTCTTGCAGTTGCCGCCTACGGAATCGCTTAATCCCAATCTGTTTATCGGGCAGCAAAAAATCGTCGGCGCGCCATTGTTGACCATTCGCAAATAGCGGCGTACCCTCCGCGAATACAACTGAACAACCAATTGAACACCACAAACGAATACGACGACTACGAAACCGAGTGCCGGAAGCTGAACCGGACGAACCGAAACGAGAACAAACAATGGCGAGCACCCCTGCCGAAAGGCAACTGTACGCATCCATCGCCGGGCTCACCGGCTGGGCCAACACCGTGGATCGAGCCGCCCGCGGACGCCACGGTCAAAACGGTCTGATCGCCAAATTCGAACGCGAGGCCCGCGCCGCGCACCCCAGTTTCACTGACGCCCAAATCCGCAGGCACGCAGCCACTTTGCTTAAGCTGCACATGAAGCAGCTCACCAGAAAGAGCATGGCGACGCGTGCGGCTCGTCGCGCCCAGCAGGATCGCGCCGCAGCCGAAATGAAAGCCAACCGCGCCCGCAAGGGCAGCGCGGCCTAAGACGCACGAAAGCCCCGGCTTCAGGAGTGGACCGGGGCAATCGTTGTGGGCTTTCATCCAGTGGCAGACCGAAAAGAAGAACCGAAATGAACGATAACACAGTCGACATGGGCCAGCGACACACCCGCTGGATGGCGGAAAGACGTGCCGCGTGGGGGTTTCCCGACGACGTGCCCTGGCCTCGGCGCGACGAGCTCGACGTCGATATGACCCCCGATGACTTTATCGACAACGTCAGGCGCCTCAACGCTGCCATCCGCGAATATGCACTACTGCACCGCAACCAGCCCTACATGCGCAACGCCCACCTGCTGCCACCAAGTGAGGAATTCTCCTCAGTTGACTCCTATGTCAAAGTGCTCAAGCTGTTTGAGCGGGCACCGGTGACCGAGGTCTACTTCTACCGATTCCTGCCCACCTTGGCACAGCGGCGTGCCAACGCCGAGGTGCTGAGCCAATGGGAAGCGTCCCAACGCCGTGGCCGGGGCTCACCCGATGACGCCGACAAACGCAAACGCGCGCTGGGCCTGCTGCACTGGCGCTGCTTTGTCGGCGGTTCACGCACCCAGGCCCTGACGCAAATCGGTGTAGGGACGCGAGACATCGAGACCAACGCAGCACTGCGCTACCTGGCGCCGCTGGTCAACGAAGGCGACCTGACACGCGAAGAGTTGGCCGACGCCATTTTCGACGCATCCCAGCGCAATGGGCATATCCCAGACAACAAGGGCCGCGGGCAAGTTGAGGCCGACATCGACCGCGCCCTAAGCAAATTCGGTGAGCCCTTCGACTGGGACAGGCTGGACAACGATGGCTAAATTTGTCGCGAGTGAAACCGGCGACGCGCAAACCAATGGCGTAGAACGCAGTTGGCGCACAATAGATCTCGGGTCGATTCTCTCCGGCGAGTACAAGCCACCGAAACCCGTTGTCGGACAACGCAGCGATGGCGTTGGCCTGTTCTACCCGTCCAAGGTTCACACCCTGGCCAGCGAATCGGAGGCAGGCAAAACGTGGGTGGTACTGGCTGCCGCCTTCGACGAAATGAAAGCCGAAAAACACGTTGTATATGCCGATTTCGAGGATACCGAAGAGGGAATCGTCGGGCGGCTACTGACTTTTGGGCTACCGCCGGGCGTGATCAAAGAGCACTTCCACTACATCAGGCCAACACAATCGATCAATACGGAGGTCAACCTGGCTGACCTGATGGACGTGATCGAGGGATGCCGCCCGACCCTGGCAGTGATCGACGGGATCACCGAAGCCATGACCACGCATGGCTTAAATCCCAACGACAACAGAGACATTGCACTGTTCGGCGAGATGCTTCCGCGCAAGATCGCGCGAAGTGGACCCGCGACAGTATGTCTTGACCACGTGGTAAAAAACGGTGATTCACGTGGCCGGTACGCATTGGGCGGAGTGCACAAGCTCAACGGGTTGGACGGGGCGGCATACATTTTGGAGCAGCGCGACCCGTTCGGCGTCGGCATCACAGGCCGTTCGACAATCCTGATAGCCAAGGACCGCCCCGGCCAGTTACGCAAATATGCGCTGCGACGCAAAGACGGACTGTTCGACTTCGCCGAATTCGTGCTGGATTCACACGATGACACCTATGCGGAATTCGAGATCAAGCCAGCCGTAGCGCGCCAGGGCGACTTCCGGCCAACCATAGTCATGGCCAAAATCAGCAAGGTCTACGAGCAGTACAACAAACCGATGGCCCAGCGCGAAGCGTTGAGCATCGTCGGCGGTGACACCAAGACAGCGAGGCTCGCCTTTAGCTTGCTCCGCGTCGAGGGATACCTGTCAGAAAAGACACCTCACACATTGGTCCGGCCGTACAAACCAGACGTTGACGACGACGAAAACCCGTCAGCGTGACTGCGTGTCTGAGGCGTGACTGTAGGTGTGACTGCGGGATTCACAGTCACGCAGGTCAGAGTGGGCGTGACTGCGTGACTGTGTGTCTTTACATAAGACACAGTCACAGACACGCACAGACCCGGCTGACAGTCACGGTCCCAAGGCGCAGAATGCGCAACCGACGACACAACACGATGGGAGGCAAAGCAATGCCCTACGGAACCAACCTGACAATGCTGCTCGGCGACATCCCCAAACTGGACGGCGCGGCCTGCAAAGGACGGCACCGAAAATTCGACGCCAGACCACCGAGAACACCGAACCGTAACGACCTGCACGACTGGGCCAAAGCCACCTGCCTGCGCCGATGCCCAGCGCTAGCCGACTGCAGAGCATGGCTGGCCAGCCTGGAACCGTCGCAGCGGCCGGAAGGCGTCGTCGCCGGTCAATTCATCGAGTCACGGCTGTGGCGTCACGACAGAACGGGCAGGACCAATAACCCTGCTGGGAGGCCCCGGAAGCTGGCCTAGCCGTAGCCGTATTGGCCCTCAGATCGATTCTGAGCCACGTTCGCAACCAGTCTGGATAGCCAATGCCCCCCAGCGGTACACAGCCCCGCAAATCAACTGAGCCACGGCGACTCAAACCTTGGTCCAGCGCGACGGTTTCCGTCCCAGCTGACGTTGCAACACCGTATGAGTCCGTAGGCCTATTCCGGTGCGCTCGGACATCAAGAGCATTGGCGCAAATCCGCCAATGCCTAGCAAGGTGACAACACCCAGACTGGGGGAGGTCCCCTCGTGATCCCGATTCCATCAAGATTCTCAACTGGCCGATTTCGGCCAGTTCATAGATTCAATCCCATTGTGAACCAACAGTATCGAAATAAATTCAGTGCATGAGTTCGAGTGATCGCAAGCAACACCAGTTCCCTACCAGCACCAGATCCCCAACAACATCGCAACGATTCAACGAATATCATCGTGTATCAACAGATTCGAATGTCATTGCAACACAACAACAGATCAGCAGTCACAACAATCCCCGAATGATTCATATTCACAACAAGTTAGCTCCAACCGATCACAACCGCATCGCATCCAACCACAGCAAACAATCCATAGATAGACAATACAATCCTCTGACCAGCAACGACAGCATCAACGCAGATCCGGTAGGTCGGTAACAGATAAACAGCCCCCTGACCAGCAGCGGGGGAGTTGGAGTTACAGACACTTTTCGGAGGGTCGCCCTGTGGCAGTCGAAAACTTCGCAAACCAGATTTTCCGCCATTTTCAGCAAACGCGAATATGGCGCCAACGGTATTCGCTACGTTTGCTGAAAGGCATTGCAGTGCAGCATGTTTCGGGGTGTGTCGTGCTGGAATTCGGGGCGTTGTTCGTATACTCTCTGGCGGTATGACCAGCAGCGCAACAACATTAGATGAGCTTGACCCGGAGCTGCGGGATAAAGTGCAGCGGTTCGTGACGGCAGTGTCACTGGTCGAGCTGGACGACGATGGGGTGCCGTGCCGCCCCGATCAGGAGTATGAGTGGGATTATCTGACGGGTAAGGCCCATTACCTGGTTTCTGTGTTGCGTTCACCGGCTGACACTGCGCTCGGCACGGTGCGCACCCTGGCGCGGGAGTGGACGTGTGTCATCGCGGCATTCCAGACTTCCGGCGCAACCGAATCGAATCGGCGGATCATGGGCCGCCGCTGGCTCGCCGCGCGGGCGCAGGTGGCGGACTTGCTAGGTCCCGGCCCAGGTGCGTCAAATGACGCACCTGGTGCTGTGACACCGAATCTGCTCGAATCGTTTCGCGGCGACGTCGACGGCACCCACGATGATGGCCCGCCAGCACCCGAAAGGAATTTCGAGGAGTTACCGATTGACTCGCCGCCAGCGGCTGCCATGGTGGCCGCTGACCCCGACCTCGGGCACTTCATGTGGATGGCTGCTCGGGGCATCCGCTTCCGAGTGACATTGCCGAGGGGCTTGAGAGCCACCAGGACGCACGAAACGCCGCCCCTGGTGTCTTTGCCTAGCCTGGCGCGTCCGTGAGCTAGGATCGGCGTGCAATGGTTTGCACCGGCACCCGACTAGGCACCCGCCAACAAAGGGGCTGACCAATTTCACCGGCTGACCGGGCTGGCCAGACAAACCGGCACCCGCCAGGCACCCGCGAATAGCGGCTGACCAACCAAGCGGCTGACCTGCATACTTGCCCGCGACAGTGGTTCGCGGAGTTAGTTATTCGCGCAACCGATTGCGCGACAACATCTTTCATTCGAGGAGGCAAAACAAATGCCTAATGCACTGACCCTCAAACAGCGAGCAACCGAAATCAAAAACGCGGCGCTGGAAGCCATCCGGCAATGCGAGTCCGACGAAATCACCACGGCCGAATTCAACACCAAGATGAAAAAGATCCGGCGAGACGATGACGAGGTGGCCGAGGCCCTGGCGGCCTACCGCCAGTCGCTCGGCTTCGGCGCTGCAATGGGCAGCGGACGCCACGAGTCCGGCAGTCCGTCGCGGCTGGGGATGGGTGGGCCGCCCAGTAGGGTGCACACCAAGAAGTGGGCGCCGCCAAGCCCGCTGGACGCGTCACAGGAGCAGTGGCAGTCGCTGTTTCTGGCGGCCCGCGCGGGCACCCCGTACCGTGCCCAGGTCGGCGCCGACATCAAGACCAAGGAATACATGGGCCTGACCACCAAAGCACCTACCGCCGAGGGCGCGCCAGGCAGTTTGCTGCCGCCCGTGCTCTACCCGCAGGCGTTCCCGCTGCTCTACGAGCCCGACAGGATATTTCAGCACTTCCCCGGCCTGGAAGCCGAGTCCCAAAGTGTTAGCTATTTGCAGCACAGCGGAAATTCAAATCCCGCCGCTCCGGTCGCGGAACTGGCCACCAAGCCAGATTTGGGGATGCTGGTCGAGGCGAAAACGGTGTCGTTCACCACGATTGCCGCCATGGCGACGTTCTCGCGGTTCCTGCTGGATGACTTCCAAGACTTCTATAGCTTCGTCCCTCGCGAAATGTATCGGGCCGTAATAGATTCCGAGACCGATTCCATAATTAATGGCAACGGAACCGCGCCGAATATGCTGGGTATTTTGGCGACCTCGGGAACTCTTACCAGGGCTATCGGCACTGACACGCCGATCAACGCACTGGTCAAAGGGTTCAACGACATCCGCGTCGGAAGTTCCTACGGCACAGCGGATCTGGTGGCGATGCATCCCGATACCTGGACGTATGTCAAGACGCAGACCGACAGCCAAGGCAGATATTTGCTCAACATCAACGCGGAGGATGTTGCCGCCATTGACAACGTGTTCGGTGTGCGAGTGGTCACCAACACCTTCGTGCCGAACGGCACGGCGATTGCGTTCGATACCACGATTGCGGTCAAGGCGTGGACTCGCATGGCAATGGAGATGATGATAAACCCTTACGGTGAAACGGATTTCGAGACGAACGCGATTACCTGGCGCGCCGAGGAACGCATCGCCACCGGGGTTATCAGGCCAACCGCGATCAACGTCATTACCGGGTTGGTAGCGGCGTGATGGTAAAAGTCAGAGTGCGCAAAGGTATTCGCGTGGTCCACGAGGGCCGCGTCTACACCGGCGAAATAGCCGAGGTGCCCGAACAGGTAGCCCAACACTGGGTTACCCATAAATGGGCTGAGAAGGGAGAAGATGATGGGCAAGCAGACACCGAAAGTCCTCGCGGTGAAAACCGGGGTGCACAAGGTGGGGTCGCAGGAGCGCAGCGTGTACAAGCTAGAGCAGGCACCCGACGGGGCTAGCCAGCCAGCCAGGCCGGGCAGACCGATGGGTGGGCGCCAGCGATGACCGAACGTGTCAGAGTTGACGGCGGCCTGGGCGTCGCCATCATGGGTCGCCCGGTCACCGCCATGGGCGGCCCGCTTGTCCGGCAGATAAAATTCCCCACCCTGGGCGACATAAAAGGCAACGGCGGCAACATTTTTGGCGACGTAAGGATCGTGGCTGTCGGCCACGCGGGCAAGCGATACCGGCAGATCCGGGCCTAGCCGATGTCGGTTCGGGACCTGGTAGCAGAACCCCCGTGGACGGTGCAGCTGCCGCGGGTATCCACAGTGACCCCGGAATGCCCGCTGCGGGGACTGTCCCGGTATCGGGGGATACCGGTGGCGGCCACCTGTTACGCCGGGCAAATCGGCACCGACATGGGCCGTGCTCTTGAGCTGGGGCTGCGGCGGCGCTGCTCGCTGTGCGGGTGCGGCCTGGGGCGCGTGGTGTACAACGTGCAAACGCAGGAGACCGGCAGCCCGTGGAAGATGTGGCAATACGGACCCGGGGTTGCCATCGGCGCACCACCCGGGCCGATGCACGCGAGCTGCGCGGCGTATCTCGCCTTGATGTGCCCGTTTCTGCGCTATGAGCGTGGCTGGCATCGCTTCAACACCGAGCACACCGATGGTTCCACACGCCGCGGTGCGGCGGCGATTGTCGGGTTCGCCTCCTACGGCTACGCACCCAAGGGGACCGGCACCTTCAATCCGCGGAACAACTTTTGTCGCTGGGCCTGGGCCTATTTCGACCCCGCCGAGCGGATAGGGCTGCCGCACAACGCCGCCCACGTCGTCGGCCCGATCTATGACGCGGTGATCGCCGCCGACGCGCGCCACGTCAACACCGCGAGCAGGCTGTACTGGTTAGACGACGACACCGCCCCCACCCGCTCACGCATGGCCGAGATGGTGTCGCTGGTGTGTTCGGCCGCCTCGAGTGTGACCATCGGCGCCCACACCTATTGGCCGGTGCCGTAAATGTCAGTCCGGGACCTGGTGGCAGAACCCCCGTGGACGGTCGAGCTGCCGCGGGTATCCAAGGTGACCCCCGAGAGAGCCCGCTTCGGGGACTTACCCGTGTACGGGGAGATCCCGGTGGCGGCCCACTTTTGCGCCAGCAGAGTTGCCAAACACATGGGTCGCAGTCTCGAATTGGGGCTGTGTCGGCGCTGCTCGATCTGCGGGTGTGCGCTGGGGCGCACCGTCTACAGCATCCAACCTCAGGAGATTAACGGCCCGTCGCGGATGTGGCGTTTCGCCCCCGGGATTGCGCTGTCTTCAAACCCCGGGCCGATGCACGCGAGCTGCGCCGCCTATGTCGCCTTGAGATGCCCGTTTCTGCGCTATGAGCGCGGGCGGCACCGCTGGAACATCCTTGGCTCCGAGGGGTGCACGCGCCGGGGTGCCGCCGCGATCGTCGGATTCCGCAGCTACGGCTACGCACCCACCGGTGGTGTACTGCGCAACGAAATCGGCTGGGAATGGGCCTATCTGGACCCGGTCGAGCGGATACCGTTGCGCCATAATGCCGTCGACGTTCTCGGCGGAATCTATGACGCAGTCATCGCCGCCGAGCGGGTCGACACCGCGACCCGGTTGTACTGGCGTGATGACGCCGCCGCCCCCGGCATCAACCGGATGTTCTTGTGGGATGACGTGGTGCGCAAGGCGTCCGCGGGTGTACTGGTCAGCGGGCACACCTATTGGCCGGTGCCCTAGCTCATTGCGTCGCACTCATCGGCGGCAGCCAGCAGCGCGGCGGCCAGCTGGCGGGCTTGGGCGCTGGTCAGCCGTTGCCCGTCACCGGCCCAGAGGCTGATCTGGCGGGTGACGCTGCCGTCGCTGTGCTGGGTGCCGTCGATGTCGACGTGGCCGTAGCGTGCCCAGAGCAGTGAGCGCGAGTATGCGCCGGGAGCGCCCTGGCCCCAACCTGGGGGCTCCTCGAGGAGTCGGGCACCGGGTGGTAGCGGAATATCAAAATAGGTGGTGTCGTTCATGGCGGGCACCCTAACAGCGCGAAATCCTACAGCGCCACAACAAATGTGCTATGCACGACTAGTCGTGATATGCACGACTATGGCCCTGCAGACTTTTAACATCGTGGGTCGACTTCGGGGTTTCCCGAAGTCGATTTTAGCGCAGTTGGCGCGGACTGGTACACACCAGCTCTTGAATGGTGGGCGGAAACCGCCCACCTGATCGGGGCTATGTGCAGGACTATCCAACCGAAAATTCGGTGGATAACGCGTTATCCACCGCCTTTGCCGGTGACAACGCTAGGAAAGGATTTTTTCATAAAGCCGCAGCTCAACCACCTGGAAAAACCTTGCTCAGTAGGCCGTTCAGGGCAGGAATTTCTACCGACAATGTTGCCTTGCGTCGTGTCGGCGCTGGGTCCGGGATGTTAAATCGATTGTTGCCGTTCCAGAGCGGATCGCCGCGAGCGCATCTGTCGCGGGTTCGAGTCCCGTCAGTCATCCACAGTTCAGAACCATATTGTTGGGACCGGTAGCGAACACGATTCTGTGTACTTGCCGCGACGGCGTCGCGCGAGGGGGCGCCCAAACAAAGGACACATAGCCATGACCACCACGCGCATGCTGAGGCGGATCATTGCCGGAATGCTGCTCTCAGGCGGCCTCGCAGTGGCCGGATGCGGGCTGGTCCCCGGTACCGCCCAGGCCAACACAAGGGGGCCATATCAGTGGTGCCCGGGGCAACGGTTGCCCGAGACCGACATCGTTTGGGACATGAACGTCTGCCACACGTGGTACTGGGTCGACTACGGGTTCCAGGCCAATCGCGGCCATTTCGTTTACGAGGGCGATCATCCACCGCCGAATCTCGGGTGCATCCCAGGCCTCTGCTTGCCGGGGCTGTAATAGCAACTTCTCCGCGGTAGCGGCGTGCCACAATCTCCGGTATGCGAATTCGTCGCATCTTTATTTCGTCTACTCCCGGGGACCTGCTGGAATACCGGCGGGCGGTCCGTGGGGCGATCAACGGCCTTGGCCAGGACAATGGCATCGAGTTGTGGGCCTCCGACGACAGCCGCGGGGCCGTGCACTCAGTCGACCGTGTCAAAGAGTCCGACGCGCTCATCCTCTTATTGGCTCATCGCTACGGCACGATTCCAGACGGCGAACGGTGCAGCATTACAGAGCTCGAATACCTAGCCGCCCGCGACGCGGGCATTCCGGTGCTCGCATTCTTCGTGGATCCTGAAGCGCCCTGGCCACCACAAGAGATCGAATGGGAGTCCCGAGACCAGCTGCAAAAGTTCAAAGAACGGGTCGAACGCGAGGTGACCCGAAAACAATTTCGCACTCCCCAAGAACTTGCTGTTCTGGTCAAGCAGGCTCTCGCGCAGCATCTGCCGCGCCCAGTGCAAACGACGTCAACGTCACGGTTCGCCGCAGACCCCAAACCCGTTCGGTCGGCGTCGACCGCGTCGACAATCCCGCGGAAACCAGCGACGAAATACCGTCCCCCCGCCGCGGTCCGGTCGCTGGTCGCTCGCGAGCGGTTGATGGCGATTCTGCGTGAGGCCGGGCGTCGACGGCTGATCCTCATTTACGCGCCCTCGGGGTATGGCAAGACCACCCTCGTGGCGCAATGGCGAGCAGAACTGACCAGCGCCGGTGTCGCAGTGGGCTGGTTGACGGTCGATAGCGACGACAACAACGCGGTGTGGTTCCTCGCCCATGTGCTCGAGGCGATCCGACGGATCCGTCCCACCCTGGCTGCCTCGTTAGGGGAGGTGCTTGAAGCGCGCGGGGAGGAGGCGGCGCGTTATGTGTTGACGTCGCTGATCGACGAGATCGACGAGAGCGGCGACCCACTCACGCTGGTAATCGACGATTGGCAGCGGGTGTCGGATACCCAGACGACTGATGCTCTGCGTTTTTTGATTGACCATGGGGGCGAGCACCTGCAGATCATCGTGACCAGCTGGTCGCGTGCCCAACTGCCGTTGGGCAGGTTGCGAGTTCGTGACGAATTGGTCGAAATCGACTGTGAGAAGCTGCGTTTCGATGCTGGAGAAACGCAATCCCTGTTCAACGACATAGCCGGATTGGAGCTGGCGGGTGACGAGTTAGCGGCCCTGACCGCATCGACGGATGGGTGGGCGGCCGCCCTGCAGCTGGCGACGCTTTCCCTGCGTGGCGGTGGCGATGCCGGCAGCCTGCTGAGCCGCATGTCAGGCGACGACGAAGAGATCAGCGAATTTCTGGCCGAAAATGTTCTCGACACCCTGGAGCCCGAATTGGTCGAGTTCATGTTGGCGACGTCGATCACCGAGCGGACCTGTGGGGAGCTGGCATCGGCGGTTGCCGGGGTCAGCGATGGGCAGACCATGCTCGAGGACGTCGAGCGACGCGGTCTGTTCCTGCAGCGCATCGATGACGACCCGCAGTGGTTTCACTACCACCAGATGGCCGCCGGATTTCTGCGGCGCCGACTCGAGCGCGACAACCCCGACCTCCTCAAACGCCTCCACCGCGCCGCGTCGCTGTGGTTCGGCGATCACGACTACTTCAGCGAGGCGGTCGACCACGCCCTGGCCGCAGGGGATGCCACCCTGGCGATCGCCTTCGCCGAGCAGGTGTCGGCCGGAAGACTGACCAATCAATCGCAGATGACAACCTTTCTCGGCGCCCTCGAGAAGCTACCCCCGCAGCTGGCGACCTCGCGGCCACAGGTGCAACTTTCCATTGCGTGGGCCAATCTTTTGCTGTGGCGCCACGCGGCCACCGAAGCCGCGCTCGATCGCTTCACCGCCGCCATGTCCAAAACAGACCTACCCGAGGTGCGGCGGGCAAACCTGACCGTGGAGGCTGACGTGCTACGAGCAGTGGCCGAAACCCATGCCGACCGGTTCGAAGCCCTGGCCGATCTGGTCGCCGAGGCGATGTCGAGACCGGACGCCCTGCGTCCGTCGCTGCCGCACGCGGCCGCACTCGTCCTGGCGATCGAGGCAATCTATCGCTTCGACTTCCAGGCCGCACACCGGCTGCTGGAATGGGCGGAACCCTACCGCGAGCATGTCGGCGCGGTCGGCACCGTCTACGCCCACTGCTGGGCCGGCCTCGCCGCCAGGCAGCAACTCGACATTCCGCGCGCGCTGCGCAGTTTCCGGGAGGCTTTCGAGATCGCCGCGGTGATGGGGCCGCACTCGTACGCAGTGCGGCTCGCCGGCGCGCTTCTTGGCGAATTACTTTATGAGACAGGCGAATTGACTGAGGCAGCGGATCTTGTCGATCAAAGCTATCTGCTCGGACCCGAAGCCGGCACAGTCGAGTACCTGGCGGCGCGATACGGCGCCGGTGCCAAAATCAAAGCCGCGCAGGGGGATCCCGGTGCCGCGGCCAGCCGCCTTGACGAAGGCATGGCCGTGGCCGAGAAGTTGCGGTTGCCGCGCCTTGCCGCCGCCATCAATCATGAGCGGGTCAGGTTGCGTCTGCCGATCACGGCGTCGGAAGCCGCTCGGTTGCGCGCCGAGCGCACCATTCCGCACGCGGGTGATGGCATCGCCACCATCACCGCCGAGCTGGACGAGGCCTCCGGAATCCGCCTGCTCGCGCGAAGCGATGACCACGAACAGGCGTGCCGGCGTGCCGAGGCTCTGCTTGCCGGAATCGACCCGATCGCTCGACCTCTGACAGCCCTTCAGGCCCGTCTGCAGCTCGTCGAAACACTCACCGCCGCCGGGCGAGCCGCCGACGCGGGAAACGACATCGCGGTCGTCTCCACCCTATGCGCCGAACACGGATTGCCGCGGCTGCTCATCGATGCCGGCCTTGGTTAGTCGGCGATGAAAGGCCCCTCCGCGCCCGCGCCAGCGGGTCAGGTGTTGGCGTTGCCGGCGTTCCACTGCGGCCAAGGGATGTTCCAGTCGCCCAGCCCCTCGGTGCCCGAAAGCGTCGGCCCCACGGTGTTGATGATCTCGACGATGTCGCCGCGCTTGATGTGGTCGTAGAACCACTCGGCGTTGCTGGGGCTCACGTTCAGACAGCCATGGCTGGTGTTGGTGTGGCCTTGGGCGCCGACCGACCACGGCGCGGAGTGCACGAAGACGCCGCTGTAGGAAATCTGCGTGGCCCAGTCGACGTCGGTGCGATACCCGTTGGGTGAGTTGACGGGCACTCCGTAGGTCGAGGAGTCCATGATGATGTGCTTGAACCGCGCACCGACGATGTAGACGCCGTTGGCCGTCGGGGTGCTGTCCTTGCCCATCGACGTCGGCATGGTCCTGACGACTTCACCGTTGACCCGCACGGTCACCACCTTGGTGCTGTCGTCGGCGGTCGCGATGACCTCATCGCCGGTGGTGAAGTGCGTCTTGACGTTGTCCTCGCCGAACATCCCGTCGCCCAAATCGACGCCGTAGGTGTTAATCGCCACGTCAATGGCCGTGCCCGGTTTCCAGAAATGCTCTGGGCGCCAACGCACTTCGCGGTTATTCAACCAGTAGAACGCGCCCTCGACGGGCGGGTTGGTGGTGATGGTGATGGCCTTCTGAGCCGCGGCGCGATTGGCGATGTTCTCGTCGAACCGGATCGCGACCGGCTCGCCGATGCCCACGACCTCGCCGTCGCCCGGATTGACGTAGGGCATGGTCAGGTGTGCGGGTGAACTGGTCTGGAAGGTCATCTGGCGGTTCGCCGCACCACCCAGCCCCAGCGCCTTCGCGTTCAGCGTGTAGCGCCTGTTGTAGCCGAGCTGCTCGGTGTTCGACCAGCGCAATCCATCGGGGCTGAGTTGCCCGCCGATGGACTTGCCGTTCTCGTTGACCATGGTGACCGACGCGAGCACGCCGTCGGCAACGCTCACCGTCACCGGCGCGTCCACGGTGACACCGACGGCACCGTCAGTCACCGATGCGGTGAGCTTGGGGACCAGCAGGTCGGCGAACGGTGTGCCCTTGTCGCCGATGACCTTCACCGGCGCGGCCCCGTGGCTGCTGCTGCATGATGCGCCGAATACAGCAAACGTGAGGATCGCAGCAACCAGCCACGATCCGCGTCGGCGCAAAGGCGTCATCGAGTGACCTTCCACATCATCCCGCATACTTCGGTCACCACTGACCCTCGAAGATTCAAGCATTTTAATAGGTCCGCGTCTCCCCCGTGACGACACGGTTCGGCGATTTTGGGCACAAGTGGGTGACCTTAAGCCAACATCGCGGGCTCCGCCACGATTTAAGGTCAGCCGCCATCCTTGCGGTATTCTGGGAAGCCCAGGGATTTCGTTCTGTGACGGAATGCCTGTTATTGTCGCAAACGCGGTCTCGGCCGACCAAGCGCCGTTAGCTCAGTTGGTAGAGCAGCTGACTCTTAATCAGCGGGTCCGGGGTTCGAAACCCTGACGGCGCACTTCAAATCCTAATTTCGGGGACGTACCGGCTCCGAGGAGCCGCTCATTGCATCGTCGAGCAGCTCGGCGACCGCGCGCCGATAGTCCCCTGTCGTCGATCACAATTGAGAGTGCCCGCCGCCACGCGCGCAGCGCCGAACCCCACCCTGGACGTGTTGACGCAGGGTGGGGTTCGTCGTATCTGGGAGCGGTTTTACCGCCCCTGCCCAAATGCCATCTAGTACTGCAGCCGTAGATCGTGATCATTGGGTTTCTCGTCGTCGGTAGTGGGATTGGCGGGCTCGGTATTGGTGTTGTCGTCGCCAGCGTGACCAGGCCAGCAGGCTGGTGATGGTGCGGTTTGTCGCCAGTAGTAGGGCGTCGAAGAGTCGGCGGAATTCGTTGACGGTCAACGTGATCAGTCCGGTCGGTGTGGGTGTGGTGTCGCGTTCGGTGGCGGTGGCCACGGCCAGGAAGGCGTGCGCGAGCATGGCCAGGGTGGTCCAGCGGTGCCAGGAGCGCCAGCGTCGGACCTGGTGCTGATCAAGCCCAACGAGGCCTTTGGCTGCTTGGAAGGATTCCTCGATGCGCCAGCGTTGCCCGGCCACGGTTACCAGGGTGCGCAACGGGACGGGCCTGGGGCTGTAGCAGCGCAGGTAGGCGTGCTCGCCGCTGGCGTCGTTGCGCCGGATCAGCAAATGGTGGACGCCGGAGTCGGTGTCGTCTTCGGCCAGCAGGCGAAACCAGGCCCAAGAGTACAGCCGTGGTCCGTGTGCCCCCGCGCCTGCGGAGTGTTTCTGCCAGGCGTGGGCGGGGATCAGCGCGGGGAGGGCATCGACGCGGATCGGGCCGGCGTGGGTGGGTATGCGCCGGTTGGCCGCAATGGCCATCACATACCCCAGGCCGTGGCCGCGGATCACCGCCCGCAGGTGCGGGTCGGCGCCATAGACTTCATCCCCGGCGACCCATGCGGCGGGGACCTTCGCGGCAACCGCGCGGTCGATCAGTGTGGCAGCCAGTGTGGGTTTGGTCGCAAAAGCCTGCTGGGCGTGGGGGATTCCCGCTGCTGCGCAGCGGTCATGATCATCAGCCCAGGACCGTGGTAGGTACAGTGCTCGGTCGATCAGGGCGTGCCCGCGTGGGGCTGCGTAGGTCAGATACACCGCCACCTGGGAGTTCTCAACCCGGCCCGCGGTACCGCTGTATTGGCGCTGCACCCCGACCGAATGGGTGCCTTTCTTGATGTCGCCGGTCTCGTCGACGACCAGGATCGCACCGGGATCACCGAACGCGTCGATCACGTAATCACGCAGATCATCGCGCACGGCGTCGGCATCCCAGCTGGCCCGTCCCAGTAGGTGCTGCAGCCCATCGGGGGTGGCAGCACTGCGGTGTTCGGCGATGGTCCAGCAATTCTTGCGGTCCAAGCCAGAGACCATCCCGGCCATCAGCTCAGCGGCATGCCGCAGCGGCTCGTATCGAGCGAAACGCGGGGCGATTTGATCGATCACCGCCGAGAACTCAGACAACCACCGATCCAGGTCTACGCTATGAACCGCGGCGACCGCGGCCAATTCAGGTGTATTCACAAACTCCGAACAATGCCGCGGTCACCGCCCTGACCAGCGCAGACACGCCCAAACCACACCAACCACGATCTACGGCTGCAGTACTAGGCAGCATCATGGCACCGAAAAGCATTGTGGCCCTCGCTAATCAGATCACTTGCCAAACGGCGCGGCCATGCCGGGCGTGTCGCACGACATTCGTCGCAATTTGCCACTACCGACTGCCTTCGTGGCGCGAGCGCCTGTAACTATGATCAGCCCATGAAAATACAATTTGCTGTAGCCGCTGCGCTATTAGCGGGAGCTTCGCTGGCAACCGCGCCGGGTGCCGGGGCCGCTGTTGGCGATACCGTCACATACACAGTGACCTCGGACGGCCCGCTCGCGAAGGTGCTGTACGACGACGCAGCAACGGGCCAGTCAACGACACTGACTGATCAGACCGCTCCGTGGTCCCTCACATTCACGGTCAAGAACGCCTCTCAGCTCCTGTCAATAACCGCTAGTACGAAAGGCCAGCCTGCGTCATGCCAGATCAGCGTCAATGGAACGGTTAAGGATGCAAAGTCCAGCACGCCGCCCAGCGGGGGTGACGCCCCCTACGTCCAGTGTTACGTGGCCTGAGGCGCCGAGCGAGGGCCGTTCATGATGCGCCTGAGTAGCTGAGACGCACGCAACGGCGTGGGTGGATCACCGAATCGGCCAGGAGCACAGGGGATTCAACTCTGTCAGTGTCGGCCCACCGAAATGATAACGCGAAAAATCTTCAGGCGGCTGCGTCGGAACTGAGGTCGCCCGTGGGGCCGGATTCCGGCCATGTGCGACGGTATGGGCGCGCCTGTTGTGAGATTCTGCGGGGGTGTCCGCGGCTCCGGCGGCTGCTCCTTCGGGAGTGGTGACGTTCCTGTTCACCGACGTGGAGGGTTCGACCCGTCGGTGGGAGGCCGACGCGGACGGCATGCGGGTGGCGCTGGCCGCCCATGACGAGGTGTTGCGCTCGGCGATCGAGGCGCATGGCGGCTGGTCTGTTCAAGCACACCGGTGACGGTGTGTGCGCCGCGTTCGCCTCACCGAGGTCGGCGGTGGATGCCGCGGTGGCCGCGCAGCGGGCGCTGGAGTTGCCGGTGCGGATGGGGCTGGCGACCGGCGAAGCCGAGCTGCGTGAGGGCGACTATTTCGGAGCGGTGCTCAATCGTGCCGCGCGGGTGATGGCCGCCGGGCATGGCGGTCAGATCCTGTTGGCCGAGTCGACGGCGGGTCTGCTCAGCGGCGTTGATCTCGTCGATCTGGGGCCGCGGCGGTTGCGGGATCTGCCGACCCCGGTCGGGGTGTTCCAGGTCCGAGCGGCGGGCCTGCGCACGGACTTTCCGCCGTTGCGGGCGCTGGATGCGAGTCCGGGGAACCTGCGGGCTGCGGCCACCAGCTTCATCGGGCGCGAGTCCGAGGTCGCCGAGGTGCAAGCCGCGGTGAAGGCTCATCGGTTGGTCACGCTGACCGGGGTGGGCGGGGTCGGCAAGACCCGGCTGGCGCTCGAAGTCGCGGCGCGGCTGGCGATGAATTTCCCGACGGCGTCTGGTTTTTCGAACTGGCCGCGGTCACCGATCCGGCGGCGGTGCCCGACGCGGTGGCCGCGGTGCTGGGCATCACCCAACAACCCGGCAAGAGCGTAGCCGAGAGCGTGGCCGCCGCCTTGGAGGGCAGGGTGCGGCTGCTGGTGTTCGACAACTGCGAACACGTGCTCGATGCCGCCGCCGATCTGATCGAGGCCATCCTCGCGGCCTCGGCGACGACCAAGATTGTGGCCACCAGCCGCGAAGGACTCGGAATCGCCGACGAGCGGCTGTGGCCGGTGCCCTCGCTGGACGTCGGCGCAGGCATCGACTCGGCCGCGGTGGCCTTGTTCGTCGAACGGGCGCAGCACGTTTCGCCGCGCTTCTCGGTCGGCGACGCTGGCGAGGCGGCCGCGGTGGTGGAGATCTGCCGCCGCCTCGACGGGATCCCGCTGGCCATCGAGCTGGCGGCCTCGCGGATGGCGTCGATGACCGCCAGCGAGGTGCGTGATCGTCTCGATCAGCGGTTCCGGCTGCTGGTCGGCTCGCGGCGCGGCCTGGAACGCCACCACACCCTGCGCCACGCCGTCGCGTGGTCCTACGACCTGCTCGACGACGCGGAAAAGGCGCTGCTGGAGCGGTGTTCGGTGTTCGCCGGGGGATTCGACCTCCAAAGCGCCTGCGCCGTCATCGGGTTCCGATGGATGACTTCGCCACCCTGGATCTGCTCGATGCGCTGGTGCGCAAGTCGCTGCTGGTCGCCGACCGGTCCTCGGGGCGGACCCGGTTTTCGATGCTGGAGACGATCCGCCAGTTCGCCGAGGAACAACTCGTCGCCCGCGGCGAAGCATCCGAGATTCGGGCCGCCCACTCGCGCTACTTCGCCGGACGCGAAGCCGACATCCTGGCCCTGTGGGACAGCCCCCGCCAGCGTGAGGCCTACGACTGGTTCACCATCGAGCTGGCCAATCTGCGCACCGCGTTTCGGTGGGCCGCCGACCACGGCGATCTTGATGTCGCCGCCCCCATCGCCACCTATGTGGGGTTGCTCGGCGCTTGGGTCCAAACCTTTGAGCCGATCGCCTGGGCTGAAGAGCTGATCGAGCCCGCCCGCGCGGTCGACCACCCGCGGCTGGCGTTCCTGTACGTGATTGCGTCGCTGTGCTACGCGACCGGACGGATCGAGGCGGCTGTCGGCTACAGCGACGCCGGCCAGATCGTTCTCGGCAGGAGCCGCGATGCGCTGCCGTGCGGCATCGAAGCCGTGCTTGGAGCTGTATACCTAGCCATCGGGCAGCCCGAGCGGATGGCCGAGTTGTGCCGCGCCCAGCTCGCACGCCGCCGCGACACCCACGTCCACATCCGGGCATGGCTGGTTGTCGCCCTTTCAGTGGCCGGTTGCGGTGGGGAGGCGATGGATTCCGCGGATGGCCTCATCGAGGCTGCGGAGGCAACAGGCAACCCGTTCTTGCTCGCGTGGGCGCTCGCTGCCTACGGTGTGGCTTTCCGTGACGCGGATCCCGTCGGGGCGCTTAACGCCCTCGGCCGGGGTCTGGTGATCGCTCAAGACAGCGGCAACCGCTCCCGCGCGTCAGCCCTGGCGCCGCTTCTGGCACGACTTGAGGCCGAACACGGCGACCCGGTGTCCGCGTTCGATCACCTCACTTTGGCGATCCGCAACTTCCACAATGCGGGCAACACCACCACGATCCGCGTCCCGCTGGCCGTCCTCGCCGTTCTTTTCGACCGGCTCGGACGCTACGAACCGGCGGCCACCATCGCCGGGTTCGCGCTCAGTCCCATCGCCGCGGCGGGGGTCCCCGAAATCACCACCGCGATCGCCCACCTGCGCGATGTCCTCGGCGACCAGACCTACGAATCGCTCGCCCGCAAGGGTGAGACGATGACCACCGCCGCCATGGCGACCTACGCCTACGACCAAATCGACCAGGCCCGAACAGGACTCGAACGTCCCAGCTGAACGGCGCGAGTCGCGTGTCCAGCGCGGGAGCGGCGCAGCATGTTCTCAATCGCCTTCAGCAGTCTTTCGGCCAAGACGCGGCACGGGGCATCTCAGGCGAGCCGGGTATCGAGTGTTCGGCGAGTCGGGTCCGGTGGTCGTGTGGTGCGTCATAACGCTCACGGTGTTCTGGCTGCAATTTCTGGGAGCTCGCCAAATAGCCTGGCTCGCGGCCAAAACACGCAGTAACGTCGGGGAATGCAAACGGCAACAAGCGATATTCGCACCGACATCGTGGTCAAGTGCCCCGCCACCGGTGAGGTGGTCGGCAGGGTGGCGGTGACACCCGCCCCGGGGGTGGAGGCGGTTGCGGCCCGGCTGCGCGCGGCCCAGCCCGCGTGGCAGGCCATGGGCGTCGAGGGGCGCGCCGAGTGGCTCGGTAAGTGGCGGGACTGGATAATCGACCGCACCGACGAACTGCTCAGCATGGTCCAGCGTGAGACCGGGAAGTCGTGGGGCGATACGGCGGGTAGCGAGGCGCTGGTGCCGCAGCTCATCAACTACTGGACAGACAACGCGGCGGAGTTCCTGGCCGACGAGAATGTTCGGCCGGTCGGCGCTGCCAACGCATCGAAGAAGCTAACCGTCGCCTATGAGCCGTACCGACTCGTCGGGGTGATCACCCCGTGGAATGGTCCGCTGTCGGTGCCGCTGCTGGATATCGCGCCCGCCTTGATGGCAGGTTGCGCCGTGTTGTCCAAACCGTCCGAATTCACTCCGCTCTGTTGGCAACTGATGATCGCCGGCTGGCGGGAGATCGGGGCGCCGGACGTCCTCGACGCGGTTTACGGCTACGGTGAAACCGGCTCTGCGGTCATCGATCTCGTCGACTTCGTGATGTTCACCGGATCGGTTAACACTGGCCGGCGGGTCGCGGTCGCCGCCGCGCAGCGGCTGATCCCGTGCAGTCTCGAACTGGGTGGTAAGGACGCGATGATCGTCTGCGCCGATGCCGATATCGACCGGGCCGTCGACGGCGCGTTGTGGGGCGGCTACTTCAACTCCGGCCAGATCTGCATATCGGTCGAGCGGGTGTACGTCGAAGCGCCGGTCTACGACGAGTTCGTGCAGAAGCTGGTCGCCGGGACGAAGCGGTTGCGTCAGGGTATCGATACAGAGCACGACTACTCGGTGGACGTCGGCGCGATGGCCAACGAACAACAATTGAAGATCGTGGCCCGTCACGTCGACGATGCGGTGAGCAGGGGCGCCAAAGTTCTCGTGGGCGGGGAAGCGGACACGACGCGGGGCTACTTCTACCGGCCGACGGTGCTGGTCGATGTGGACCACGGCATGGACTGCATGCGGGAGGAGACTTTCGGCCCGACGCTACCGGTGATGAAGGTAGGCGATGTGGACGAAGCGATCCGACTCGCCAACGACTCCCGGTTCGGCCTGGCGGGCACCGTATTCACCCGGGATAAGGACAAGGCCATGGCCGTGGCCAAACGGATGAACACCGGCACGGTGAACATCAACAACGTGCTGATGGGAGTCGCGCAGGCGCCGGTGCCGATGGCGGGATGGGGTGAGTCGGGACTCGGTTCTCGGCAAGGTGGGGCAGTGGGTATCCGCAAGTACTGCCGGACGAAGAGCATCGTCGGCGACCGCGTCGCGATGAAGAAAGAACTGAACTGGTACCCGTACACCCGCCGGAAGGGTCGGATAATGATGGGGATGATCAGGCTCCTCAACGCCAGGGACTGGCGCCGCCGACTCGGACGCTGACCGCCGCCCGGTCGGCCCGCAATAGGGTCGGGCGTTTTCCACGTTTCGTTGCCCGCCCACGCGGGCCAGTGCATCGAATCATGCTGGACCACAATGAAAGTCGAATTCTCCGACCGATACCTATGTCACGCCATAGTGTTCGAAGACGAGGACGGGTCGGTCGACGAGGACACCGGAGCGGCCTGGGTTCCCTCCGAGGCCGCCACGGACGGCGCCGCTTCAGCAGCCGGTGCGGCATTCTTGCCCCCCGGCCGCTTGGCACGGGTCGCAAGTCCAAGCCCCACCACCGGCTTAGCGGCCTTTATCACCGGGGGCTGTTGAGACGAGGACTGGTCCGTCCCTACCTGTGCCGGTGCCGCAGTCTTCGGCCGCGGCCGCTTGGCACCGGCGGCGAGGCCCAGCCCGATGTCCGGCTTGGGAAGCACCGGCCGATGTAGCGACGATTCCAGCGCGTCGTCGAGTTGGTCGAGTGGGCCCGGCTCAGTTCCGTTCACACTGGCCGTGAGCCGCCGGCAGTCGATGATGACTTCGAAAGTGCTGGACCGAAGGGGTAATTTCCGGAAATCGGTGCGCACGCCCAGGCGATAGTTACGCAAACTCATGACTACGACAGACTCGCTTGGCCAGTTCGCGGAATCGAGGTGCCAATAGCGATCCTTCAAGGCGAGCACTATTTGGCCGGCGGCGATGTCGAACAGTTCGGGCGTGGCGACCCAATCAGAGTCGGGGGCCTCAAAAGGATGGACGCGCACGATGTAGCGCCGGTCGGGCGACATGCTCCTTATATTCTTTAGCAGCACCTCGACTTGGCCGAGTGGCCCCGGCTCGGCTCCGTGCACACTGGCCATGCGCCGCTGGCAGTCGATGACAACCTCGACCACAAGACCGGGCAGATGGTTGCCGATTCGCACGCTCATGACAACGACGGAGTCACTTCGCCAGCGCGCGGAACCCGGGCTCCCCCAAGTCCCCAAGGGCAATGCTTGGCCGACGGCCGAGTCGTACAGTTCGGGCCTGTAGTCGTCGTAAAAAATAATGTCCCCGCGAGGGTTGTCGTCGGACGCCCTGAAATGATGAAGGCGCACTGTGTAGCGGCCGTCGGGCGAAGTGGACTCCGGCAGGCGATTAGCCGTATCGGAGCGAAATGCGGCTAGGTATGTTCGCGTGTCCACGGTTTTGGGGTGATCACGGCCCAGAATCCGGACCTGCTCTGCCAGAAGGCTTTCCAAGTCGCTGATCGCGCCGGCCAGATCGCCGGCTCGCCATCGAGTTTTGGCCAAGTATGTGCGGGTGTCCAACGTATCGGGGTGGTCGGGGCCCAGAGTCTGAAGCTGTTCTGCCAGAAGGCTTTCCAAGTCGCTGATCGCGCCGGCGACATCGCCGGCCTCGCCACGACGTAGTGCACCGATGCCGCGTTGGTGATCGGAAACCAGGTGCGGTGCCGAGCCAGGGTCTGCTGCATAGGTCCACTGCGTCCAAGTCGTGCCATCGAAATAGCGCTGCCCCGGCGCCCCCGACGGGTCTGGATACCATCCTGCCGGCGCCTGGGTCATCAACGGCTCCTCTCCTACCGAGAGTTAAGGCTAGCCCGGCCCGGGGACCGCCCCGGCGGTACAAATTCCGCCGAACCCTACCGATCCCTCCCTCGTGGAACGACTCGGCGTCGCGGCGAAGGGTTGCGGGTGGACCGCAATGTTGACGTCAGAGCCTTCTTCTTCACGGCGGGCGACCGACCCTGCCGCGCACCGAGTGCGCCCGGCGGGCCTGCGTTCCGCTACTTCGGGGACACCCATGTGAGGACCAGATCGAGAATCGCGCCGCCGAACAGAATTATGAGACCCCAGACGCTAAGCACCCGAGTGGGCCGACGTTCTCCCACGAACAAGACTCCAAAACCGCCGAACGCGACGGCTATGAAACCCCACGCGGCGACGCCACTATTCCACCGCGACACTTCTTGCCACAGCAACCCAAATTGAGTAGCTACGGTGAGTGCAAGGGCTATCGAAAGGGCTCGCCACCACACCGAGCCTCGCCGCAGTTGCGCAATCACTCCCGTCGACGGCGAACGCGGCGCTGCCGCTGGCGGCTGAGGTGAGAACTGGCCGGGCGGTGAAGACGGCACCCCTGGCTGTTGCTGAGATGAGCCGCTGCCAGCAGGATCGGGGTACCAGGCCGCGCTGGGTGGCCGCGACGTCATCGCGTTCGAAGGCGAGGCCGGGCCGCTCGACGAGGACACCGGTGCGGCCTGGGGTGGCTCTCGTACCGGTGGGGCGGCTTCAGCTGCCGGTGCGGCATTCGTCCCGGCGGCCTCGTCCAGGGCGGTGGCCAGCTCCCGGGCCTGTTCGGACGTCCATCCGGGTCCAGTGCCAGGATTAACCCAAATTCGCAGCGCATAGCGACCTGCGGGATCCTGCCAGGGCTCGATCAAAATGCGTGCACCGACGACCGATTGCCATTCACCAGTTCGCCAGCGCCTCCGCACCGCCTGCGTCGCCGCGGAAGGCACACCGACGTGCGAGTGTTCCTCCACTCGTCCGGCGGCCTTGCGCAGCGCGTCCGCCAGCCTGCTGGTCTCCGCTTGCGTCAGAGGAGAGTTATCCAACGAAGGCCCCCCTTCCCGCCACCACCCCGGATAGTGAAGATCCAGATACGGGATATTTGACTTTAGGCGGATTGCGTACTCGCAGCGGCCGTCCTCATATTGGTAGCCTTCGATAAGGATCTCTACCCATTCGACCGGCCACGCGGCGACTTTGAAGTCGCGGAACCAAACGCCGTTGTCGTCCTGATGCCGCTCGTCCCACGGTTGCACCGCGTATGTGTCCGGCGGGGCGGCGATGGGGGCGAGCCTGTCTAGCTTTGCCGCCACCCCGTTCTCTTTTACCCTAAGGCGAGCCATCGACAGCAGCTCGTGCCGCCGATCGTCCCCGGAGGTAGACGCATTGCGTAAGTAGGGCGACCGTGACTGAGCCATCCGCTCCCATGACTGCTCCGTGCGCTCCAATTCTGCGACCTGTTCGGGCGTCAATTGGTCGGCTAAGTCGCGCCAGTCACCGGCGTCGTCGGCATGCGGCATAGGGGTCAAGCCTACTGAGCTGTGCACGAGTTCGTTGACTAGCGGGACCCCGTTCACGGGCAACTCAGGCACGAGGGTGCGGCAAGTTTCGTCGTGTTCCCTGCGGGGACGTCGCACCCCGTCAGATGACGACCGACTCGCTGTCTTCGTAATTCCATGGGCTGCAAAGGGTTTCGCAGCATGCGGCGTGGCCGGGCCTGCGTCGGCGTCGCGGGTCAGCGATCCCTGATCCTGCGGATCACCACGACGGCGACGACCGAGGAGATCCCCACCAGCGAGACGATCACCGCGGGCTTTTTGACGAACCCGATCACCCGGGTCTTGAGGTCGTCGGCGAGGCGGCGAGGATTGGCGCGCTCGGCAAGCGAATCGACGGTCGCCGCCAGCTGGTCGCGGGCGACGTCGATCTCCTGCTTGATGGTGTCGGGGTCCCGGTCCGCCACGTCTCTGTCCTCCAAGTCGCCCACTGTCCGGCTCATGCACCTGCCCGCACTACCCTAGATCAGCTGGCGTCGATCCCAACGCGCCGGTGAACGGAAAGGGACCGAGAAAGGGGCTCAGTTGACCGAGACCACGCGGCTGGCGCCGGGCGATAAGGCGCCCGCCTTCACCCTCCCCGACGCGGACGGCAAGAAGGTGTCGCTGTCCGACTACAAGGGCCGCCGCGTCGTCGTGTACTTCTATCCGGCTGCGGCAACGCCGGGCTGCACCAAACAGGCCTGCGATTTCCGCGACAACCTGGCCGAACTCAACGAGGCAGGCATCGACGTCATCGGGATCTCCCCCGATAAGCCGGAGAAGCTCGCCAAGTTCCGTGACGCCGAGAAGCTCACGTTCCCGCTACTGTCCGACCCCGACCGCAAGGTGCTGACGGCCTGGGGCGCCTATGGCGAGAAGCAGATGTACGGGAAAACCGTGCAAGGCGTGATCCGCTCCACCTTTGTGGTCGACGAAAAGGGCAAAATCGCCGTCGCGCAGTACAACGTCAAGGCCACCGGCCACGTCGCCAAGCTTCGGCGCGACTTGTCGCTCTGAGCCCCGCTCGAGCCGCCGCGCTGGCTGTCGAGCTGATTCGAGCCGGAGCGGGGAATCGAATCGGACCGCAGTCCGCTTAGCATTAGCGAAGGCGTCGGACAAGCCGACACCTCGAAGAAGGACGACGCGAATATGACTGCGAATGAGCGAATTATTGAACTTCTCTGTCGAAACCTTCAGGAGGTCTTCGGGGAGGGGGATGCGGCCCGCCGGCGCGCTGCCATCGAAGAGTTCTACACAGACGACTGCGTGCTCCACGTTCCGGACGGCGCCCTCGTTGGACACGCCGCACTGGACAAATTCGCCGGGGAACTACGTGCGACCCATCCGCATTTTGCCTATACACCGCATGGACAGGCCCAGGCCCTACACAACGGGGGGATTCTTGCTTGGGGCTCGGGCCCTAAAGGCGAGCCGCCCGAGTACACCGGGCTCGATGTTGTCATTATTCGTGAGAGCAAGATCGCTGAGCTGTATGTCTTTCTCAATCCGAAATTGTCCCCTGCCTAGTACAACGTCAAGGCCACCGGCCACGTCGCCAAGCTTCGGCGCGACTTGTCGGTCTGAGCCCCGCTCGGGCGCCCACGCAGATATTGCGCGAGGGGTCGCCGTTAGCCTGTCCCCCGCACTACCAGGATCAACCGGGCCAGCCCAGGGATCCGCGAGCAGGAATTCACAGCGCGTGCGGTGCGCTCTGTTGGTCGCAGTTAGCGATTCACCCCTAAACCAAGGAGCACGCCATGTCGACAATCCACTTCCACCAAACGACAACCTCGACCCCTGAACAATTCATCGCCGGGCTCACCGACTTTGGACCGGGTCGCTCGAAGCTCTTCCCGAACAGCGCGGATGCGGACCTGAAAGTGCATTACCAGGGCCGCAACGAGGCCGACGTCACCGAGGGCTCGAACGGCATCTGGGAGCGTCTGCACTACGACTGGTCCGATCCCAACCGCGTCACGCTCACGACCACCGACTCCAACACGTGGGGCGGCGCCTCGGGCTTCACCTACACGTTCGGGCGGCAGCCCAACGGAATGACCGACGTTGACGTCGTTATCACTCGCGACGGCAAGACCCTCAAGGGACGGCTCCTGGGGCTTGTGGTCGGGACGGTCGGCAAGGGCGTCTTGCGAAAGGCGTTCGTCCACAGCGTCAAGGCCATCGAAGCGCAATCAGCCCAGGTTGGCCAGTAGCAGCGCCTCGGCGATCGCCGCGCGCTCGAGGACCCCCAGATGCAGGCTCTCGTTGATGCTGTGCGCCTGTGACGCGGGGTCCTCGACCCCGGTGACGAGGATCTTCGCGTTCGGGAACATGGCCGCGAACTCGGCGATGAACGGGATCGACCCGCCCATCCCCGCATCGATCGGGTCAGCACCCCACGCTTGCCGGACGGCCGACCGCGCGGATTCATAGACTGCGCCACTGGCCTCGATGGCGTAGGGCTCACCGATCTCGCCGCGCATGACACTGACCCGGGCGCCCCACGGGGCGTGCTGTTGCAGATGAGCGGTCAACGCGTCCAGGTGCGCCGCAGCGTCGCCGCCGGGCGCGACCCGCATGCTGATCTTGGCCAGGGCCCGCGGAATCAACGTGTTCGATGCCGCCGCCAGGGATGTGGTGTCGATGCCGATCACGGTGATCGCCGGTTTGGCCCACAACCGCTGCAGCACCGAGCCCGAGCCGATCTCGGAGACCCCATCCAGCAGACCGGAATCGGTGCGGACCCGCTCGGGCGGATAGTCGGGGTAATTCAGGCCCGCGACGTTGGTTTCGTGCAGGCCGGCTACGGCGACATTGCCGTCGTCGTCGTGCAGGCTGGCCAGCAGCCGCACCAGCACACTCAGCGCGTCGGGAACCACCCCGCCCCACAGACCGGAGTGCAGCCCGTGGTCGAGTGTGGCGACCTCGACCTCGCAATCGACCAAGCCGCGCAGCGATACGGTCAGGGACGGGGTGTCGGCGCTCCAGTTGTCCGAGTCGGCGATGACGATGACGTCGGCGGCAAGCGCGTCGCGGTGGGCGGCAAGCAACGCGCCCAGCGATGGCGATCCGGATTCCTCTTCACCTTCGACGAAGACCGTCACGCCCACCGGCGGCCGGCCGCCATGTGCCCTGAATGCCGCCAAATGTGTTGCGATACCGGCCTTGTCGTCGGCGCTGCCGCGGCCGTAGAGCCGCCCGTCGCGTTCGGTGGGCTCGAAAGGCGGCGACACCCACTGGCTGCGCTCGCCTTCCGGCTGCACGTCGTGGTGGGCGTAGAGCAATACGGTGGGCGCGCCCGGGGGCGCCGGATGCCGCGCGATGACCGCCGGCGCGCCGCCCTCGCTGACGATTCGCACATCGCTAAAACCCGCCCGCGACAACAGATCTGCTACCGCTTGCGCGCTGCGGTGTACCTCGGGCCGGCGGCTCGGGTCGGCCCACACCGATTCGATCCGCACTAGGTCTTCAAGATCGCTACGCACCGACGGCAACACATCACGAACGCGCTCAACCAGATCACTCACGATCTCGAGGCTAGCGAACGGGGACCCAGCTCACGCTTCGGGAGACTCGAGGATGGCCACCGCGGCCGCGGTATCCCCTTCGTGGGTCAGCGACACGTGAATCGTCACGTCGGCCAGATGCTTGGCGATGGCTCCAGTCAGACGCACCCGCGGTCGTCCCCACATGTCGGTGACCACCTCGATATCGCGGTGGATGTCCTCCCGCAACATGGGCCGCTGGGCGAACCGCGATCCGGACCAGGCCTTGATCACCGCCTCCTTCGCGGCCCAGCGGGCCGCCAGATGACGGGCCGCCGAGGAACTCTTGTCCGACGCGTCACGCCGCTCGCCCGGCGTGAAGGTCTCCGCGAACACCGTGCCCGGTTGGTCGACCTGCTCGGCGAAATCAGGAATGGAGACGAGGTCGATCCCCACTCCGACAATGCCCATGGATCGCCAGGCTAACGGATGGCCAAAGTCATTCGGCAGAGACCTCGTTAGCCTCATAGATTTCGTCGCCCCCCAGCCGAGCCGCCGGATTCAGCAGCATGGCCGCCTCCTGGCGCTTCTCGGGCGCGTCGTGGTCGAAGCGACGGTCGGGTGGCCGCTGATACATCGGCGCACCACCGGCGATGGCCGACGCCAGTCTGCGCTGGCCGGCCAGCAGTCGGGCATCCGCGCGCCGCTGGTAGTCCACGCGCTGATCCGGGTCCAGCGAGGCGATGAACGCCTGCGGGTGTACCAGTGCCACCAGGCCCGAGACGTGGCCGAACCCTAGGCTGGTCAGCATCCCGGCCTTGAGCGGGAACTTGCCACCGAGGCGCAGCGTCTCGCGCACCCAGACGAAGTGCGCGGAGCCGGCCAGCTCGTCGTCGACGCAATCCAGGCTGCGGTTCGGCGGAATCACCCCGTCGCGCAGCATCTGGCACAGGCCCATCATCTGGAAGACCGCCGCGCCGCCCTTGGCGTGCCCGGTCAGGTTCTTCTGCGACACGATGAACAGCGGGGCGCCCTCGGATCGGCCCAGTGAGTCGGCCAACCGCTCGTGCAGCTCGGTCTCGTTGGGATCGTTGGCCAACGTCGAGGTGTCGTGCTTGGAGATCACCGCGACATCGTCGGCGCCCACCCCCAGCTTGGCCAGCGCCCGCGCCAGCGGCGAGTCCTTGCCGCCGCGCCCGGCGCCCAAAGCGCCCAGACCCGGGGCCGGGATCGAGGTGTGCACACCGTCGCCGAAAGACTGCGCGAAGCCCACGACCGCGAGCACCGGCAGACCCATCTTGAGCGCCAGGTCGCCGCGCGCCAGCAGGATCGTGCCGCCGCCCTGCGCCTCGACGAAGCCCAGCCGGCGCCGGTCGTTGGGCCGGGAGAACTTCGAGTCGTGGATACCGCGGCCGCGCATCATCGCGGTGTCGGCGGTGGCCGCCATGTCACCGAAGCCGATGATGCCCTCCAGCGTCAAGTCGTCGATGCCGCCGGCCACCACCATTTCGGCCTTGCCCAGCCGGATCTTGTCGACGCCCTCCTCGACCGATACCGCGGCGGTCGCGCACGCGGCGACCGGGTGGATCATCGCGCCGTAGCTGCCGATGTAGGACTGAACCACATGCGCGGCAACGATATTCGGCAACACTTCCTGGAAGATATCGTTCGGCTTGTTACGGCCCAACAGGTTTCCGTGATACATCGTCTGCATCGAGTGGCCGCCACCCATGCCGGTACCCATGGTGTTGGCGACCAAACCCGGGTGCACATAGCGCATCACCTCGGTCGGGCTGAAACCGGCGGTCAGGAACGCGTCGACCGTCGCCACGATGTTCCACACCGCCAGGCGGTCAACCGAACTCGCCATGTCCGGGCTGATGCCCCACACCATCGGGTCGAACCCGGTCGGGACCTGGCCGCCAACGACACGGGACAGCTTGGTCTTTCGCGGCACCCGGACCTCGGTGCCGGCCTTGCGGATGACCTGCCAGTCGCTCGAGTCGGGCAGCGGCCGGATGACGGTGTGCTCCGGGTCGAACTCCACGAAAGCACGGGCGTCGGCCTCAGACGACACCACGAACGCGAAGTCCTTATCCAGGAACACCGACACCAGCAGCGGGGAGGCATGATCGGGGTCGATCGCGCCGTCGTCGACAAACTCACGAATCCCGCAGCGCTCCACCACCGTGTCGTGATAGCGCTCGACCAGCTCGGCCTCGTCGACCAAATCGCCGGATTCCGTGTCGTACCAACCCGGTTGGGGGTCGTCCTCCCAGCGAATCAGCCCGGTGGTCCAGGCCAGCTCCAAGACGCCGGCCGCCGACAGTTCGTTGTCGACCTCCATCTCGAACCGGGTGCGCGACGAACCATACGGGCCGAGTTCCGCGCCCCCGACGATCACCACCAGATCGGCCGGATCGACGTCGAGGTCGGCCCACTCCGGAGGTGGTGCCGGGCTGAATCCGCGTGGCGGGGACGGCAGCGCGGCAATGGTGCCGGCGACCTCGGCGATTTCGGCATCCTCGCCGGACGTCGCCTGCTCGCGCGCCTTGGCGGCCAGCTCGGCCATGTCCAGCTCCGCGTCGGCAAGCCCGCCCGTCAGGTCCACCTTGATCGGCGCGTTGGCCGCGGCCACCTTGGACTCCACGTCGCACAGACCCAGCAGCATCGCCGCCATCTCGTCGGTGGAGTAGGTGGTGACACCGGCCTCCTCGACGGCGTCGACGATGGCGTCGTTGTGGCCCATCAGCCCGGTGCCGCGGGTCCAGCCGATCAGCGCGTGCGCCAGGCTGACCCGTTGCGCCCACGACGATTCGGCGTTCCAGCGGGACACCACCGCGTCCAGCGCGGACTTGGCTTCGCCGTACGCGCCGTCGCCGCCGAACATGCCGCGGTTGGGCGACCCCGGCAGCACCACATGCAGCCGCGAGGCGATGTCACGCTCGGCACCGATCTTCGACAGCCCGCCGATCAGCCGCTGCACGGCCCACAGCAGCACCTTCATCTCCATCTCGGAGCGCGAACCGGCCTCCGACAGGTCGCCGACCACGCGGGGCGCCGCGAACGGGAACAGCAGCGTCGGGGTCTGCGCATCCTTGATGTGAATAGATTGCGGCCCAAGGCTTTCGGACTGCTCGTTACCGACCCATTCGACCAGCGCGTCGATGTCGGAGTAGGACGCCATGTTGGCCGCGACCACCCACAGCGCCCCGCCGTACCGGGCGTGGTCGCGATACAGCCGGCGGTAAAACGCCAGCCGCTCTTCGTCGAGCTTGGAGGTCGTCGCGATCACGGTGGCGCCGCCGTCGAGCAGCCGCGCGACCACCGACGCCGCGATCGAACCATTGGAAGCGCCTGTCACCACTGCGATTTCGTTGCAGTAGGGACCTGGATCCGGGTTTTCGGCGCCGGCGGCGATCCGGCCGTACAGCGACGCGTGGATCTCGCGGCCCGCGGCCAGCGCCCTGCCCTGCCACCAGGTGGCCTGAGTCGCGACGACGTGGCCGGCGCCCTCGAACCGTTCCGACAACCGCTGCCAGTCGGCGTCGATGTCGCCCTCGTCGGCCAGCCACAGCTTGACCAGGTCCTCGCGGGCGCTGGCCCAGCGGTCGTCGAACACGACGGCCTTCTTGGCGTCGAACACCGGCGCCACCAAACGTGGCCAGTCCGCACCCAATTCGGCGGTGACCAAGTCGATGAGTTCGGCGTCGGTGGCCACCGGCAACGCGCTGACCGGATGTCATGCCCCAGCTGGCCCAGCACCAGGCGGGCCGCCGAGGCGAGCACGCCGTCGCGACCGGTGATCTGGTCGGTGAATTCGCTCAGCGCGGCCGCGTCGATGGTCGCACCGCCACCACCGCCCGCCGACGGCAACGCCACCGAAACGCCCCGCCGCCCCGCGACCGAGGTGACCGCGGCGTCGATGACCTTGTCCACAGCGCCGACGTCGGCCAACGCACCCTCGTGCAGGTGGCCCATGGCGCCGCCACGAACACTGGTGCCCTCGCGGGTTCCCAGCGCCACTTCGACCGTGACGTGCTTGACCCAACCCTCGCCGAGCTCCCAGGTCTTCTTGACCCGCTCGGCGATGGCGGCCGGGGCGCTTGCCCGACGGCCCGAACACCGTGCGCAGCTGATCATTGATCGCGTCGGAAAGCACTGGGCCGTAAGGCTTGTAGGTACGCGCCAGCTTGGTCACCTGCGTGCGCAGCCCGGCCAGGTCGGCCTCGGCGGCACCGTCGATGGCGCCCAGGTTCAGCTCCGAACCCAGGTCCACCAGCAGCTGGTTGCGCCGCGACGACGCGCCGTCGGTGATGGACTCGATGGAGTCCAGCTGCTCGATCTGGTCGATGCGCATCTTGGCTGACAGCGCGATCAGCGCCAGGGTCGCGTCGGCGGCGTCGAACACGATGTCGTCCGGACGGGCCGCACCCGAGGGCGCCGAGGGCGCGGGGGCGGCCGCGGGCACTTGCGCCGCCGTCGCCCCGTCGGCCGGGGCGGCCTCGGCGGCCGGCTCCGCCGTGCGTCGTCCGATTCCGGCTCGGGGTCGGTGTCGTTGGCGAACAGCACCGCCGCGTCGCGCTCGGCGTTGAGCACTTCCACTGTGCTGTGGGCATATTCGGGCAATTTGAGGGTGTTGGTGGCCAGTCCCGCGACGGTCGGCGCCGACTTCACGCCGATCTCGACGAACCGCTCCACACCCAGGCCCCCCGCGGCCTCCTCGGTGAACAGCAGATCCTGGGTTTCGATCCAGCGCACCGGGCTGGCGAACTGCCAGGCCAGCAGTTCGATGAAGACGATGCGCGCCATGCTCGGCCGGCCGCTCGTTGAGCCAGGTGTCGTAGTCGGCGAGGATCTCGTCGAGCGGCTCGGCGGGCACCAGATCCCGGATCTCCTGGATGAAGTCGCGATCCAGGGTGAATGGCCGCGGCACCAGGTTGGGGATGTAGCGTCCGACGATCGCATCGGGGTTCTGTCCCGCGGCATGACCCGATCCAGTGAGCGGCGGAACTCCGCCACGCCGACCCGCAACACCCGCGAGTGGAACGGCACGTCGATGCCCGGCACCAGGATGAACGAGCGCCGGCCGCCGGTGAGCTCGCGACGCCGCTCCACCTCGGCCTCCAGCTCCTCCAGACCGCGGACCGTGCCGGCGATCGCATACTGCGAGCCACGCAGGTTGAAGTTCACGATCTCTAGAAACTCACCGGTGCGCTCCGCGATCTCGGCGACGAACGCGGGAACCTCGTCGTCCGGGCAGGTCGATCTGCGACGGCCGGATCGCTGCCAGCCGGTAGTTGGACCGGCCCAGCTCGTCGCGGGGCACGATGTCGTGCATCTTCGAGCCGCGGTGAAACACCGTCTCCAGCAGGGCTTCCAGTTCGTAGATGCCCGTCACGCAGGCCAGCGCGGTGTACTCGCCGACCGAGTGACCGCAGGCGATGGCGTCTTCGACGAAGGCGCCCTGCTCGCGCATCTCGGCGACCTGCGCGGCGGCCACCGTCGCCATCGCGACCTGGGTGAACTGCGTCAGGAACAGCACCCCATCGGGGTGGTGGTAGTGCACGCCGCTGGCGATGATGCTGGTCGGGTTGTCGCGAACCACGTGCAGCACCGAGAAACCCAGCGTGTTACGGGTGAACTTGTCCGCGGAGTCCCACACCTTGCGGGCCGCCTTGGAACGGGCCCGGACATCCATGCCCATGCCCTTGTGCTGGATGCCCTGGCCGGGGAACGCGTAGACCGTCTTGGGCGCGGCCAGACGCGCGGTCGCCGACATCACCAGGTCCGACCCGATGCGCGCGGCGACCTCCAAAACCTCTGCGCCCTGGTCGATTCCGACACGGTCGACCCGGAAGTCGACCTCGTCGCCCGGACGAACCATGCCCAGGAATCGCGAGGTCCAGCCGACCAGCCGGGCCGGCGGGCGGGCCTGACCGTCGGTGGCGGTCACCGCGTGCTGCGCGGCGGCCGACAACCACATGCCGTGCACGATGGGCTTTTCCAGACCGGCCAGCAGAGCGGCCGCGCGGTCGGTGTGGATGGGGTTGTGGTCACCGGACACCATCGCGAACGGGCGCATGTCGACCGGTGCGGTCAGCGTGACGTCCCGACGGCGACGGCGCGGAGTGTCGGTCGCGTTCTTCGATACCGCGCCACCGGCCCGGGCCGGGTCGGTGAGCTCGGCGGCCCCGATGCGTCCCAGGATCGCGAAACGCTCATCGAAGGCGATGATCGGGGCGCCGGCGGAGTCTCTTACGGTCACCGAGACCGGGACGACACGGCCCATGTCCGTGTCGGTGGCCGCCGAAGCCGTTGCCGTGACTGTCAATTGGGCCGGAACCACCGGCAGCTTGCTGACCACGCGGGCGGCGTGGTCCAGGTGCACCAGGCTTAGCAGGCCCTCCACCACCGGGACACCGGCGTCGGTCACCGCGGCACCGATCGCCGCGAAAACCGCTGGCCAGCAAGGACCGACGAGTGCGTCGGGAACGGTGGTGAGGCTGGGCGCCAGCGGCTCACCGAAGGTGGCCGTGACCCCGGTGTGATCGGCAACCCGCTCCGGATCCCAGTCCACCGTCAGGGTGGCCGTCCCGTCGGTGACCGCGGGCAGGAACTCCGGCCCGTCAACGCCGGCGGCGATCGCCAGCACCGCGCGCATGGCGGTGGTCGCATCTTCAGGGCAGACCACCGGCGCACCGCCGTCAACGGCGTTGGCGGGCAAGCCAAATGGAATGTCGACCCAGACACCGGACACCGGCACACTGAGCACGACGCCGTCCGCCCCGTTCACCTGCAGTCGGGCACCGGTGGATGAGTGTGTCGCGCGCAGACTTTCCGGTCCATCGTGCACCAGCCAGTCGCCCGGCTCGGCGATGCGATGAACCGGGTTGGTGACGATGCGGCCGGCCCACAGCACATCCGGCGCGTCGAGGACGGTGGCCAGCGGTCCGGTCACGTCGCTGCGGCCCAACCGGCGCGACGTGACGGCTTTGGGCTCGGCACCGGCGCCGAGCACCTCGTCGATGGCGGCCTGCTCGAAGCGGTCCAGCAACTCACCGACCGGTTCGTCCATCCGGGTGATGCCTGCCACCGCCGCGGTGCCGGGGATGATGCACACCTGATCGGCGTCGTAGCGGGCGTCGTGCGCCTGCCACAGCGAGTCGCTGCGCCACCAGCGCCGCACATCCTTGTCGATGACCGGCACGAAGTTGACCGGCTTGCCCAGCGTCTTGCACAGCGTGACGAAGAACGGCACGTCGGCCGGATGCAGTTGCACGGTCTCGGCGTCGGGGTAGCGCTCGAGCAGCACGGCGATGGCCTCGTCGGGATTCTCCAGCAGCGCGGCATCTCTAAACAGCGTCTCGATCGGGCCGTAGTCCTGCGCGTTCAGCCGCGCCTCGATGCGCTGCAGCATCTGCTCGAACCGATCCCGCCAGGTGTCGGCCAGCCACGGACTGCCCGGTGCGGCGGTGTCGGCGGTCGAGTTGCCCGCGCCGATGGTCAGCTCGATGTAGCGGCGCAACCACTGCAGGTAGGTCATCTCGGCGACGTCGCCGAAGTACGGCTTGGCGGTGGTGGCCATCGCCGCGATGATCTCGTCGCGGCGCTCGGCAACCGCGTCCGCGTCGCCGGCGACCTCATCGAGCAGCTGGCCGCACCGCGAGGCGGCGTTGTCGATCTCGTGGATATCGGCACCGAGCTGGCTGCGGCTGGACGCCATGCCGCCCTGGGCTTTTCCGGCGCTGATCCACTGATCGGTGCCTTGGGTTTCGACCAGCATCCGCTTGACCGACGGCGACGTGGTCGACTCGAGCGTCGCCATCGCCGCGGTGCCGACCAGGATGCCGTCGATCGGCATCAGCGGGAAGCCGTAGGACTGGGCCCAGCGCCCGGACAGGTATTCGGCCGCCCGCTCGGGCGTGCCGATGCCGCCGCCGACGCAGACGGTGATGTTGGGACGCGACCGCAACTCCGAGTAGGTCGCCAGCAACAAGTCGTCGAGGTCCTCCCAGGAGTGGTGGCCGCCGGCGCGCCCGCCCTCGACGTGCATGATGACCGGCTTGGTGGGCACCTCGGTCGCGATGCGGATGACCGAGCGGATCTGCTCGATGGTGCCCGGCTTGAACACGACGTGGCTGATGCCGACCTCGTTGAGCTCGTCGATGAGCTCGACGGCTTCTTCGAGATCCGGGATACCCGCGCTGATCACCAGGCCGTCGATCGCCGCGCCGGATTGGCGGGCCTTCTGCACCAGCCGCTTGCCACCCACCTGGAGCTTCCACAGGTAGGGGTCGAGGAAGAGCGCGTTGAACTCGTAGGTGCGGCCGGGCTCGAGCAGTCCGGACAGCTCCTTGACGCGGTTGGCAAAGATTTCCTCGGTGACCTGGCCGCCGCCGGCCAGTTCGGCCCAGTGGCCGGCGTTGGCGGCGGCCGCAACGATCTTGGCGTCCACGGTGGTGGGGGTCATGCCCGCCAGCAGGATCGGCGACCGTCCGGTCAGCCGGGTGAACTTCGTCGAGAGCTTGACCCGGCCGTCGGGCAGGCTGACCACGGTCGGGGCGTAGCTGGACCACGGCCGGGCCACCTCGGGGACGGCCCCGACGGTAAAGAGGTTGCGCTGACCGCCGCGGGTTGCCGCGGGCACGATGCCCACACCCAGGCCGCGGATCACCGGCGCGGTCAGCCGGGTCAGGATGTCGCCGGGACCCAGGTCGAGAATCCAGCGCGCTCCGGCCCGGTGAACGCGTGTGATCTCATCCACCCAGTCGACTCGACGCACCAGAATGGCGTCGGTCATCTCCCGGGCCAACGCCACGTCGAGCCCGGCCTTCTCGGCCCAGCCGCCGACGATGTCGATGCCGTCGGCCAGTCGCGGCGTGTGGAAACCGACCTCCACCTGCACCGGGTCGAAGACCGGCGCGAAGACGTCGCCGCCGCGGATCTTGTTCTTGCGGTCGGCCTCCTCCTTCTCGGAGATCTGCCGGCAATAGAGCTCGAAGCGTGATAGCTGCTCCGGCGTGCCGGTGATGACGACCGAACGGCGGCCATTGCGGATGGACAGCACCGGGGGCAGCACGGTGCGAACATCCTGGGCGAACTCGTCGAGCAGCTGGCCAATGCGCTCGGGGTCGGCGTTGGTGACCGACACCATCGGCGGGCGGTCACCCAGCACGGAGATGCCGCGGCGGCGGGCCACCAGCGTTCCCGCGGCTCCGACCAGCTGCGCCATGGCCAGCAGCTCGACGTCGCGAGCACCCCCGGCCTTCAATGCCTGGACGGCGAGCACGCCTTGCGAATGCCCGGCCACGGCCACCGGCGGGGTGGCCATCAGGTCCATGCCCTGGCGTGCCAGGGCGTGCATGGCCGCGATCTGGGTGAGCAGCACCCCGGGCACCGACACCGCGGCCGAAGTCAGGTGCTTGTCGGCGGGTATCTGGTCCTCGGCGGCCAGCGCGCGTACCCACTGCAGCGGCTCGAAGCCGATCGGACGCACCACGACCAGCTCTTTGGCCACCGGCTCGAGTAGCAGCTCGACCTCGCCGACCAGCGTCGCCAACTCGCTTTCGATTCCCGCGGAGGACACCAGCTCCTCGAGCGTCTCCAGCCAGGCGCTGCCCTGGCCGCCGAACGCCACTGCGTAGGGCTCGCCGGCCGTCAGACGGTCGACCAGAGCGTGGGCGCTGTGTGGGCCATTTCCGTCGCGGTCAGCCGACACCCGGTCTTGCTCGTGGATCGTCACGTTTCGTATCTCCCTGTATGCGTCTTCACGTATCGGTTCGTTTCGGCCGGTGCTGGACCGGCGTGCGGGACGTCATCGATTCCGCGTCGAATCGCAGCCGAAAAACGGCTGACCGGTGTTTGTCGGTGGGCCGCCCTTTGGGTCGGGTGGCGCTGTGGACTGCATCGGCTTCACTAAGCGTGTCATAAGGATCGGTGCTCTCCCTGTGTGGCGATTGGTTACTGGTGAGTTCTACGCACGGGTAACCGTGTCGTGGGTAACACCCCGTTAAACCCCGCTCGCGGGCGCGGCGAACAAACCTCCTGCATGCAGGTGGTTACGGTCGAGTAGCTATAACTGCGCTGATCAAAGCAGTATTGTTATGTAATCGTTATGTAAAAATTTCCCTGTCCGCGGCATAGCGCGCGACGTGTCGTCATGCGACCGCCCGGCGGGGCCCGCGACGCACAATGAGCGAACGAGTGTTTGCTGGATTCTTGGCCGCCGCGCTAGGCCCACTGGCCGAATTGCGGCTTGAGGATTTCGTTGATGTCCACCCCAACCCCGCCGACGTTGCGCTTGTCGATTTCGACCTGATGCAGATGTGCGGCCGGATGGGTGTACCCCTGGGGCGAGCCCCAGTTGTGCTGCCAGAAATACGACCCCAATCCGTCGTGCAGCGCCCAGTCGATCGTCTTCGAATTCGCGTACACGCCGGTGCGCTGGTGTCCGATCACCGACTCCCAGGACCGCAGATACGGAACTATCTGCTGTTTGTACTGGTCGTAGGACGGGCTGTCGTCGATCGAGGCGTAGATGGGGGCGTTGGCCGGACCGCCGGCGGCGGAGTGCAGCTGCATTCCGCGCTGGGCGTGCTGCAGGCCGGCGCTGGCACCGCCCAGCCAGTCAGACGTGCTGCCCTTGCCGTACTGGTAGCAGGACACAATCTTGAGCCCGTTGCTGCTCAGGTCGCGCGCCTCGCCGACCTGAATCGGCTTGCCCAGCATCCAGTTGCCACCGGGCCGCCGGTCCGACACGTACCTGATCGACCCCACGGCGCCGGCGGCCCTGATCTGGCTGGCCGGGATGACGCCGGCCGCGTAGTCCAACAGGGTGCCCAGTGACGCCGACGCCGGCGCGGCGCGCAACGAGGCGGCCGCGACACCGAGACCCACCAGCCCCGGGGTCGCGACCGCGAATTTCAGCACGTCACGCCGCGAGACCACATCGCACAGGGTACGACACAAACAACATCTGACACACCAATCGCATTGGTCACATGTGTATCACGTTGACGCATCGTCGGCGCGAGGTCTGTACTGGTAGCGACGACACCGGCGCAAGGGGGCCCGATGGACCAAGACCAGCTCATCGACCTGACCCGGCGCGCGTTGAAGTTGGCCCGCGACAAGACGACCGACCTCGCGCCGGCTCAGCACCGCGTCGACGCGCGGGAGTACACCTCCGCCGAGCGACACGACCGCGACAGAGCCATGCTGCGGGCCAGCCCCCAACTCGTCGGCTACGTCTCGGAGCTAGCCGACCCCGGCGCGTACTGCACCAAGACGCTGCTGGGGCGATCCATCCTGCTGACCAGAACAGCCGACGGTTCGGTCAAGGCGTTCGACAACGTGTGCCTGCACCGCCAGTCGCAGGTGGTGTCGGGGTGCGGCACCGCGAAGCGGTTCGCCTGTCCCTACCACGCCTGGACATACGACAACACCGGGAAGCTGGTCGGTCTCCCCGGCCGCGAGGGCTTCCCGGACATGACGGTGCGGTCCGACAGTTTGACCGAGCTTCCCGCCGCCGAGTTCGCCGGGTTCCTGTGGGTGGCGCTCGATCCCGGGGCGACGCTGGATGTCGCCGCGCACCTGGGACCGCTGGCCGACGAGCTCGACTCGTGGGGCATCGGACGGTGGTCTCCGCTGGGTGAGAAGGTGCTGGACTGCCCGATCAATTGGAAACTGGCGGTCGACACCTTCGCGGAGAACTACCACTTCGCCACCGTGCACCGGCAGACCTTTGCCACCATCGCCCGCAGCAATTGCACGGTCTTCGACTCGTACGGGCCCCATCACCGGCTGATCTTCCCGCTGAACACGATCCTCGAACTGGAGAACGTTCCGGAAGAACAGTGGGACCCGTTCCACAACATGGTCGTCATCTACGCGCTGTTCCCCAACATCGTGCTGTCCGTGACGATCGCCAACGGCGAGCTGTTCCGGATCTACCCGGGCGATACGCCGGGTAGGTCGATCACGGTCCACCAGAACTCGACACCGCTGGACCTTTCCGACGAATCCGTGGCCGCCGGGGCTCAAGCCGTCTTCGAATACGCCCACGCCACGGTTCGCGACGAGGACTACCGGCTGGTCGAGGGCCTGCAAGCCAACCTTGAATCGGGCGCTCGCGATCACCTGTCGTTCGGGCGCAACGAACCGGGACTGCAGCATCGCCACATGAGCTGGGAGCAGGCGATTGCGGGGTCAGCTGTCGGCTGACTCCGCCGACAGCGCGGCGATCAGATCCTCGAGAAGGGTTGCGAGCGTGTCGTTTTGGGCGGGGAGCACCCTGGTCAGCAGCTCCACCGCCGCGCTGCGGCGGCTGGCGGCCACCAACGGCACCAGCTGATCGACCATCGTCTGCAGCTCCGGTGCGGGTGGTTCGACGTTGGCGACGGTCGTGGCCAGCACCTCGACCAGCTCCCAATCCCGATACAGCGCCAGTGAGCGCTCGTTGAACGCGAAGCCGCTCACCGGTTTGCCCCACAGCGTTCCGTGGTAGCGGTACGGGCCTTCCATGTATTCGATCGGCAGGCCGTGCGCCGGTGCCGCCACCAGCGGCTCTCCGGTGATGTCCAGTTGCAGTGTGGCGCAGGTGATCCGGTGTCGGTCGGGCATGTACCGCGCCGGAGCCAGCGGACGTACCAGCGGCCGCACCGTTTCCGGCCAGCGGACGTAGCCACTGATTGTGACCTCGACGTCCTCGGCGCACTCCGGCGGTATGGCCGGGTCGGGATGACTCGTGGTCACGCCGGTAAACGGCTGCAGCGCATTGCCGTTCGTGCGGTCGAACTGGCGCCAGATGCTCAAGTCGACGCCATTGTCGAAATTGATGGTTCGCCATTCGTGCGACCTGGCCCGTGGATCTCCCCCGGTTCCGCCGCCGCCGGCATACTTCGGGAACCACTGCCGGTCGACGTGGCCGCCGTTGCCGGAGACCTGCTCGACCACGTCGCCCCAGCGCAGGGTGCCGGTCATGGCCATTCCGGTCTGGAAGTAGGAGTACGTGTCGCTTTGGCCGAAGCAGACGATCTTCCCGTTGTAGGTCGACGCACCCACCGGTGTCGGTGCGCGCGTTGGTGTTACGGCCAGGTCCAGCCGCATGCGCCGACCGGAGTGATCCTCGCCGACGAGGCTGACCCGGTAGGTGTAGGGCAGCAACCCTCCGTCGCCGTCGCGGCTGGTGGTCCAGGACGCGGTCCCGGCGCGGCTGGCATAGCTGATGTCGAGATGGCCCGAGGCCATGGCGAGCTTGCGCTGCGCGCCCGGTTTCAGGTTGGCCGGCGGCATGTCGTAGTCCGTGTAGGTGCCGTAGTCACCGTTATCCAGATCGAACAGCGCCAGCGTGTAGAAATCCGCGACCACCGTTGCTCCGGGCCGGTTCTTGTTGAAGATGGTCAGGAAGGCAAATGACCGGTCGCTATCGGCGGCGTCAAGCTGGCCGGCGACGAACCAGGTGTCCGACTCCTGGTCGGGGTGTTCGCCTTCGGCGGCGGGAAAGTCCAGCTGGGAATCGCCGGGCACCAGCTGAAACGGGTAACTGCGCCAATCGTTATCCACGTCAATCCTTTTCGGCGACGACCGGTTGGGCGATGCGTTTGGCGAAGGCGTGCTCGGTGGTCGCGGCCGCTCCTAGAAGTTCGTCGCTCACGGTCTGGGCTTCCTTGCCACGACGCAATCGTGCTTTCTTCGCTATGTTAGCGTCAATAGCGAGGTTAAGGTCACATTCTCACCCCTGCTCGCAGGAAGTGCCCCGATGACAGAAAATTCCGACCACCGTTCCTATGACGAGCTGTTCATCGGAGGGCAGTGGCGCAAGCCCGCCAACCCGCAGCAACTCGTCGTGATCTCCCCGCATTCCGAGGAGCCGATCGGCCACGTCCAAGCGGCCGGCCCCGAAGATGTCGACGCCGCCGTCGCCGCCGCGCGACAGGCTTTCGACCACGGCCCGTGGCCACGAATGGCGCATGCCGATCGGATGGCCAAGGTGGAGCAGCTGGCCGCGATCTACGGCGCCCACATCGACGAGATGGCCGATCTGATCACCGACGAGATGGGGTCTCCGCGCAGTTTCAGCCGGCTGGGCCAGGCGGCGGCAGCGGTGACCATCATGCACCTCACGCTGGCCGCGGCCCGCGAGTTTCCCTGGACGGAACGCCGCCAGGGCGTGCTCGGGGAAGTGCACCTGAACAGGGCCCCGGTCGGGGTGGTCGGGGCGATCGTGCCGTGGAACGTGCCGCAATTCCTGATCATGCCCAAGCTGATCCCGGCGCTGATCGCGGGCTGCACGGTGATCGTGAAGCCCGCACCCGAAACACCTTTGGACGCTTTGTGGTTGGCCGAAATGATCGAGCAGCTGAACCTCCCCGAGGGGGTGGTGTCCGTGCTTCCGGGCGGCACCGACGTCGGCGAGGCCCTGGTGCGCCATCCCGGCGTGGACAAGATCGCGTTCACCGGTTCCAGCGCCGTCGGACGCCGGATCGCCACCCTGTGCGGAGAGCAGCTGAAGCGGGTCAGCCTGGAACTCGGCGGCAAGTCGGCGGCGATCATTCTCGACGACGCCGACATCGACAAGACGATGGCCGGGCTGAAGACCGCCGCCCTGATGAACAACGGGCAGGCCTGCGTCGCCCAGACCCGGATCCTGGTCAGCGAACGACGTCACGACGAGGTCGTCGACGCGCTGGCCGACATGATGTCGGCCCTGAACGTCGGGGATCCCGCCGACGAAGCAACCGACATCGGACCCCTTGTCGCCCAACGGCAACAGCGTCGGGTCGAAGACTACATTCGGTCCGGCCAGAGCGAAGGCGCCCGCATCGTGCTCGGCGGTGAGAACAGTGCGGCCGAGCGGGGTTGGTACGTGCGGCCCACGCTGTTCACCGACGCCACCAACGACATGCGTATCGCCCGCGAGGAGATTTTCGGCCCGGTGCTCACGGTGCTGCGCTACCGCGACGAAGCCGACGCGCTGCGGATCGCCAACGAGACCGACTACGGCCTGGGCGGTTCGGTGTGGACCGCGGACATCGCCCACGGCCTTCAGGTCGCCGCCGGCGTGCGCACCGGCACCTACGGCATCAACATGTACACCCTCGACATCGGCATCCCGTTCGGCGGCTTCAAGCAATCGGGCATCGGCCGCGAGTTCGGTCCGGAGGGCCTCGACGAGTATGTCGAGCTGCAAGCGGTGATCGCCAAGGGGAAGATGCCTCCGCTCGCCACCTGAGGCGCTGGCTATCAAGGGGATTCGGGCATCTGCAGCGTGAGCTTGACCGGGCAGCACAGCACGCCGTGCTGATTGCTCACTTCGATCTCGATGTCGACGAGACGGCGTGGCGGCCGCACCGAGGTGTCCTCCCGCTTGGCCACCGCCCGGCCGCGGCCGACCATGGTGTCGCCGGCATAGATCGAGCCGGCCAGCCGCAGGGAGCGGCGAACCACGCGGCTGCTCGGCCCGGCCCAGTCGGTCGCGACGCGGTCGGCAAATCCGGCAAGGTGCATGGTGTTGACGTAAATCGTTGGGTTGCCCTGGCTTTGGGCGTAGTTGGGATCGAAATGGCCGGGGAAATAGTCCCAGGTGGCTCCGGCGTTCTCCACCACCCGCTGGTAGCTGATCTGGTCCACCACCTCCGGCAAGTCGACCGGAAGGGTGATCTCGTTCCAGTCCAGGTCCGCGCCGGTCACGCAGACTCCCCAGGGGTGAACCGGAACAAGGTATTCCGGCAGGTGGCAACCACGGTCCCGTCCTGGCGGCGATACGTCTCCAGCGTCTCGACGAAGTGACCGACACCGAGCCGGGTCCGCTTTTCCGGCGACACCGACACGAGTTCCTCGACGGCGGTGAGCAGATCGCCCTCGACGATGGGCTGCAGAAACTCACAGTCATTGGCCGCGTTGATGAATGTGGTGCCCGGCAATGGGACCCGCAGCACGATCGAGGCAGCCGGCGGCCGGCCCCCCGGTTCCCAGGGTGGAGGTATCAGCCAGCCCATCAACAGGGCCGGCGGGGCCGGCAGGCCTCCCCATTTCTGCCGGGCGAATTCGGCGTCCCAGTACGAACGATTGCCGTCGTGGACCATCGCGGCAAAGAGTTGGATGCGCGCGCCGCTGACCGGTGTTGCCGCCGTTCGCGGTTCGCTCGCCGCGCCGACCATCCGCAGCGCGTCCTCGTAGGTACCGAAGGCGAGTTGGTAGCCCAGGTCGGAATCCACGTATCGGTGCCGCTTACATGACGAGCGGGTGGCGGCTTGGCACCGAATCCCAGGCGAGTTCGCGGGACGTGTAGTACCAGGCGCCGCGCTCGTAAATCAGTTCATCGCGGCATGTCCCGGTGGCCCGCAGCGTGGAGTCGCCGTACATGGAGGCGAAAAGCACGGTGACACAGCGCTGCGTGGCGTTGATCCCGTCGATGTGGATCTCGTGATCGAGCGACACCAGGCGCTGTCCGTCGCCCCCGTCGAAGGCGGCGCGCAGATCGTTGAAGTGCTCGCCGTCGCGGGTGTAGCTCGCACCGGTGTGGCGGAACGTGGCGATCCAGCGCTCGCGATCGCCGTCGGAGTAGGCCCGGTTGTGCCGCGCGTTCAGGTTCAGGATCGCAGCGCGGCCCGTCGCGGCCTGGAGCATTTGTTGTTCTTGGTAACTCATGGTCATTTTTGTGCTCTCCAGCCTCTCTCGGGAAGTGCAGCCAATACGGCACTGATGTAACAGTAACGTTACTTGGCGGCGCTTTAGTAACATTACCGTAATTTAATGGCGAAGGGTGTAACCGTGGCTTTCGCGGTCCCATGTGTCGCGATTCACGCCGCGGGCGCGCAACAAGTCTTTTCGCACCCGTCCGATGACGTTCTTCGGGAGCTCGTCGACCGTCTCGACGAATCGCGGCACGCAGAAGTACGGCATCCGGGCGGCGCAGAAGTCGAGCAACTCCGCGCAGTCCAGTGCGGCGGCGGGGCGCAAGGTCACGATCAACAAGATGTCGTCTTCGCCCAACTCGCTGGGCACTCCGACCGCCGCGGCCTCGGCCACCGCGGGATGGCGCATGACGACGGTCTCCACTTCGACCGAGGACACGTTTTCGCCGCGCCTGCGCAACGAATCTTTGATGCGGTCCACATAGGTCAGGTTCTGATCGGTGTCGAGCCGGCCGAGATCGCCGGTGCGGAACCAATCCGCGTGCAAATCTATTGGGATGCCGGTCTTTTCGCCCGCCGCGACGTAGCCTTCGCTCATCACGTGCGGGTACCGTGGCCGGCAGGTGATCTCCCCGACCGTTCCGGCGGGCAACGGGTTGCCGGCCGCGTCGACGATGCGCACGTCGAAGTTGGGGTTCGGCCGGCCCGATGTTCCCGGTACCCCTTCGTCGGCGACGCCCTTGACGGCGATCGGGAAAGCTTCGGTCATCCCGTACATCGTGACGATGCGACAGCCGTACCGCTTTTCGATGTCGCGGTAGAAGTTCGCGTCGATGGGTGCTGCCGAGATGAAGCGCAGCGGCAGTTGCGCGTCACGCCGATCGGCGGGCTGGTTCTGCAGCATCGATACCATCGCGCCGGCGCCGGCGAAGCCGACCGCCCCGTGGGCGCGCACGTCGTCCCACACCCGGCCGGGATGGAAGGCCGCCGCGAGCACGGTCGTTCCACCGACCAGCATGGGGGCCAGCACGCTGGGCGCCGCGCTCAAGTGGAACAACGGCATTGCCGTCCAGAGCACCTCCCCCGCGCAAAATTCCCACGCCGATGCGGCGGTCGCGGCCACCGAGAACAAGTAGTGCCATGTCGTGGCAACCGCCTTCGACGGTCCGGTGGTGCCCGACGTGAAGAACAGGCAGCCGACGTCCCCGATCTCGGCGACGTGGTCCGGCGTGCGGTCGGTTGTCGGCACCCCGCTCAGCGAATCGCCTTGCATCACAATGTGAGTCAACGCGTTCAACCGGTCGGCGACCTCGTCGACGCGGGGACGTCGCTCGGCGTCGGTGAGGATCACCTTGGCCCGCGACAACCGAAGGGTGTGCAGCAGGAAGTCGCCCTTGTTCGCGCCGTTGACCGCGGCGCTCACCGCCCCGATGCGTGCCGCGCCCAGCCAGAAGTACACCCATTCCGGGCAGGTGGCGGTGAACAACGCCACGCAGTCGCCCCGGCCGATACCCAGATCGGCGAGCACGTTCGCCGCGGCGCAGGATCGCTGCCGCATCTGCTCGAAGGTCACGTCGGTACCCGCGATCGACATCATGACCCCGTCGGGGTGCTGCTGCGCACGGCGATCGAGCACGGCCGGCACGGTGAACCGATCGACGCCGAAATCGGAAGGCCCCAGCGGCGTAGTCCGGCCGGGGCGCATCAGGGCTCCGATCATGCCTTGGAGGCCGCCGGGTCGGGCTCACCCTCGGCGGTGTAGCCGAAGTCGGTGGGCGAAGACTGCGGGCCGGGGTAGAAGCGATGCGCCCAGCGACGCAGGGCGGCGTAGTCGTGTGCCTCTTCGGGAGCCAAGTTCGGCTTCTCCAGGTATTTCATGTTCTCCCAGGTGAAGAAGTCCTGTTTGATGACCTCTTGCTGCAGCGCCAGGAATCTCGACGCGCGACCGGTCGGCACGTCGCCGGTGTCGCCGGGCTCACGGACGGAAGCCTGCGTGTAGAAGTAGTCGGTGTAATCCTCGTCGACCGGTGTCTGCCCGGTGACCTGGACGGTGGCCACCAGCTCGCTGGGAAACCGAACGATCCCCAGTCCCAGCGAGTAGTTGTCGTAGATGATCTTGGCGTCGACCGGTCCGTTCGGGGTCAACCACGTCTGCTTGCGGCCGCCGCCGAAGTGCGCGTTGACCGTGGCGTGCAAGTGGTATCCGGAAACCTCGAACGACGCGGTGGTGGCGGGGTTGGCGGCCTTGTGCACGTATTGAACGTGATACGGGTCGGCGGCGTTTTCGATGATCATCTGCGGGTGCACCTTGACCCGGTTGAGCATCTGGGTGTGCGGATGCAGCGGGTAGTACTCGTTGGTCTCCAGCTCGGGGAGCACCGGCGGCTGCCAGTACGGCGCGCGGCCATGCCGCTCATGCCAGACGAGGACGAAGCCGTACCACTCCACGGTCGGATAGGAGCGGATACGGACGTTGTTTTTGCAGCCGATCTTGCTGTACGGGATGAGCGCATTGGTGCCGTCGCCGCGCCAGCGCCAGCCGTGCCAGGGACAGACGATGTTCTCGCCTTCCACGGTGCCGCCGACGCCGAGGTTGGCGCCGAGGTGCTGACAATAGGCGTCCATCACGTGCACCTGGCCGGACTCGGTGCGAAACAGCACCAGTTCCTCACCGAAATAGTGCGCGCGCTTGACCTGACCGGCGGCCAGGTCGGACGCGAAGGCGACGATGAACCAGCCCGTCGGGAACCGGTAGGTCGACAGCGCGATGCCGGCTTGACCGAACTCCCGTTCCGAGGGATCCGATTCTGCAGCCGAGTCCGAAATGATATGCGTCACGAGTACTCCGTATCCCGCGCGGCCGAGGACAACTGGGCCGCTCCTTACTCACCGGGTTCGACGATTACATCTATTTTTACTATTTTAGACATTGAACGTCAACGCGGACGCGAAGACGGATGGGTCGAGTGAGGTTTGCAATGACAGCAGTCGCGGTGGATCTTTCCGATTTCACCCTGTGGCACAATGGTTTTCCCGAAGAGCTGTTCGCCGAGCTACGGCGCAGCAGGCCGCTCTTCCGGCACGACGTCACCCCCGGTGTCGCGAAGCTGTTCTCCGGGACCGTCCAGCGCGAGTTCTGGGTGACCACCAAGCACCGGCACGCGGTCCGGCTCCACCGTGATACCGATTCGTTCACGGCGGTCGACGGCCCGCTCATCCAGCCGACCGACCTGTTTTCGTCATACCCGACGATCATCAACATGGACCCGCCGGGCCTGAACAAGCGTCGCAAGCTCATCGCAGGCGCCTTCAACCCGCGAGCGATCGCCAAACTCGAGGACGGCATCCGGGCGCGTGCGGCCCGGATGATCGACCGCCTGCTCGCGGCGAGCGGCGGGGACTGGATCGAGGACGTCGCCGACGCGCTTCCGATGACGGTCATCGGCGACATCATCGGCATTCCGGAATCCGACCGGCCGCGGATCTTTGACGTCTTCGACCGCATCCTGAAGGCCCGTTCGGGCGAGACGCGGCTGAGCCGCCAGGAGGAAATCGACCTCTACGCCACGATCTTCGGCTACGCGATGGAGCTCACCGCGGAAAAGCGGCGCAATCCCGCCGACGACATCTGGAGCACGCTTGCCTCCGCGGTGATCACCGGTGAGGACGGTGAGGAGTTCAGCCTGGCCACCAACGAACTCGAGTTCTTCTTCTTCGTGCTGGCGTTTGCCGGCAGCGACACCACCAAGAACGCGCTGGCCATTGGGCTGCAGGCGTTCGTGGAAAATCCCTTGCAGATCGAGCGATACCGCGCGGAGGAAGCGGTGCGCCCCGGCGCCGTTGAGGAAGTGTTGCGCTGGGCGTCACCGGTGGCGTACTGGACGCGCACCACCAAGGTCGACGTCGAGATGGACGGCCTGCACATTCCGCAGGGCGACCGCGTGGTGTCGATGCTGCGTTCGGCCAACCGCGACGAGGAAGTCTTCGACTCGCCGTTCACCTTCGACATCGGCCGGCAACCCAACCCGCACGTGGCTTTCGGCGGCGGCGGACCGCACCACTGCCTGGGCGCGATGCTCGCGCGCGCGGAACTTCGCGCGGTGCTCGACGAGCTGCTGCTGCGCGGCGACGACATCGTCCTCGGCCCCGCCAAGGTGGCCTACCCGAACCTGACCACCAACATGTCGATCTATGACGAGATGGCGATCTCGGTGACCGAGCGGCGGTAACCGGCCTACGACACGCCGGGTCAGGACACGCCCGGCGCTCCGGTGTCTCCGAATGCGGCGAACACCGCCAACGGGTCCAGGTAGTCGCGCCAGTGCACGATCTTGCGGTCCTCGACCGTGACTACCGAAATGAATCGGTTGACGTACGGTGCACCGGTTTTCACCACGGTGCCGTGCATGGTGTACTCGAGAACCACCACGGACTTCTCGGGGTCGTAATAGCGGTGCACGTCACTGCTGCCACTCTGGACGATCGATTCCCCATAATCGGCGTACAGCTCGGCCAGCGCTTCGCGCCCGACGATTCTGCGCGGGTAATCCGGGACCGTGACGATGTATTCGACCACCACGTCCTCGGCATGGATGTCAAAGAAATCGGTGCCGTCCACCAAACCCTTGAGGCCTTCGGCGACAACGTCGAAGAAGGGCCGCATCGCGGCGTACTTCGCCATGTCTCGCAACGTCATCGACCGGCGGTGAATCAGTCGTGCAGCCGCAGCGCGGCCTTGGGACACTGGTCCACCGCGGCGCGCACGTCGATCTCCAGGCGCTCCGGCACCGGGCCGTCGGCGATCTGCACCACGTCGGCGTCGCCCAGCTCGAACACCTCCGGGGCCAGCGATTCGCAGAAGCCGTTGGCCTCACACAGACTTTCGTCGACCGTCACGCGCATCAGCTACTCCCTTATTCTCAAGCGCCCTTGGGACGGGTCCCGATCACCCCGCCTCGCGCAAGGTCCGCCAGCTCTTCGTCGGTCAGGCCGCACCGATCGCGCAGCACCTCCCCATTGTGCTCGCCCAGCCTCGGCGGCGGGCGCAGCAGCCATCGCCCCTGGCAGGCGAGCGAGGCGAACGGCGGGCACGGATACAGGGCGGCACCGATGCTCGGATGTTCCAGCGTCTCGAAGAATCCCCGCTCGCGCAGTTGCGGGTTCTCGGTCACCAGCGACGGCGACACCACCGGCGCGGCGGGAACGCCCGCGCCGGCCAGCCGTTCCACCGCCGAGTCACGCTGCTGCCCGGCGAACCACTCTTGCAGCCGGCGATCGATCTCGTCGGCTCGCTCTCGTCGCCCGGCCACGCCCGCCAGCCCCTCGTCACACCAGGCCGGTCGGTCCATCAGGTCGACCAGCGCGCGCCACTGCTGGTCGTCGCGCACGGTGACGGCGATCCACTCGTCGTCCCCGGCGCACCGGTAGGTGTTCTGGATCGACTCGCCGTGCCCGCGGTTGCCCCGCCGGCTCAACGTGATCCCGAAAACCTCCGATTCGATCGCCTGTATCGCGGTGGCGTTGAGCACCGTTTCCAGCATCGGCAGCTCGACCAGCTGGCCAGATCCCGTGCGTTCGGCGAAGCTCAGCGCGGCCAGCACGGCGAAGGCGGCGTGCACGCCGGCCAGCGGATCACAGGCTCCGCGCGGCGTGACCGGCGCTGCCTCCGGCAGTCCGGTCACCCAGGCCAGGCCGGCGATCTGCTCCATGGTCGGGGCGAATCCGACCCGGTCACGCCACGGACCGTCCAACCCGAACGCGGGCATGCGGGCGACCACCAGCTTGGGGTTGATTTTCAGCAGCACGTCGGCGGTGAGCCCGAACTGGTCCATCACCCGCGGCGAGAAGTTCTCGATTACGACGTCGGCGCCAGACGCCAGCTTCGTGAACAGCCTGCGCCCCTCTTCGGAGCCCAAATCCAGTGTGACCGAACGCTTATTGGTGTTCATCGCGTGGAATACCCAGCCGTACTCCCACCAGTCGTCCACGTCTTTGCGCATCCCGCCCGAGTATCGAATGCCGTCGGGTCGTTGTATCGACTCCACCTTGACGACGTCGGCGCCGAACGCGGCCAGCAGGTGGGTAGCGGCGGGCCCGGCCCAGAACGCGGTCAGATCGACGATGCGAACACCCTCCAGCGGCAACCCCGACTGCGCCTGCACGGATTTGGGTTCGCTTGTAGCCCAGGGCGACTCGTCGTTATCGGCACCCACAGCGGCGGTGGTCTGCGGTGGCGCGGTCGCGCACGCCGACATCAGCCACGGCGGGCGGGGCTGGTGAAAGCCGGCGGGGTTGTGGACAAACACGTTGCGCTGCTTGACGTATTCCGTATCCCGGATCGTGGCGCCGTTGCCCAACGCCGCGATCGGCAGCCGGAACAGTTGCCCGAGCCCGACGATCTCCTCGACCGTCCGCTCGGTCAGCCACGGGCCGATCTGTTCGCGGATCAAGTCGCGGTATTGCCATCGGCCGATCTGAAAACGCAGCTGCTCGATCTCCTCCAGCTGCGGACACTCGACCATCGCGACAAAATCGAGCCACTGCTGACCGGTGACCATGGTGATCCCGACGTAGCCGTCCTTGGCCGGTTCGATCGACGGCACCTCGGTGGTGCGCCGGATCGGCGGAACCCGCAGCAGCTGCGAATGCAGCCATTCGCTGCTCTGCATCGCCGTCATCGCCTCGAGCATGGACAGGTCGAGATGCTCGCCGGGGCCGCCCCGCTCGACGCGGCGGCGCACGGCCAGCGCGCCGAATGCCGCGTACACACCGCCCATGTACTCCCCCAGGTCGCCGCCGATGGCGATGGGAGGGCCGGCGGGATCGCCACGGAAGCCGGGCGAGCCCGCCCACGCTTGCAGCGTGAACTCGGTGGCGGCTCGGTCGGCGTACGGGCCGGCCCAACCGAAGTCGGAGATGGTGACGACGACCATTGCCGGGAATTCGGCCAGCAGCCGCTGCGGATCGATGCCCAGCGCCGCGGCCCGCGACGGGCCGGCGGTGACGACCACGACGTCGGCCCCGGCCAGTTCGGCACGATAGCGCGCCGAATCGCCGGCGATGGTCATGCTGCGCTTACCCGCGTTGAGGTAGCTGTACAACGGGGAGTTGCCGCCCGCCGGTACCGGCGAACAGGTGGCGGAGTATTGCCGCAGCGAATCCCCTTGCGGAGGTTCGATTTTACGCACCTGCGCCCCGGCATCGACCAGCAGCTTCCCGCAGTAGCTGCCGGCTATCCGATCGCTGATCTCGACGACACGCAACTCGTGCAGCGGTGTCGGCCGGCTGTTGGACCCCTCGCTCACATGCACCCGCCCTCCCGATCGGCACGCGATCAGAGCGCTATTTATACCATTACTGCTAAAATAGCTAAGCCAGTCAAGCAGCTTAGTCGCGAGGATCGGATGACCGTGTTGGGAATCGGCCCGGCCGCCCGTCGCCGGTTGTCGGCGCCGCGGATCGCCGAAATCGTAGCCGAGGAGTTGCGTCGTCAGATCATCGACGGCGAGCTCGCCGACGGCGATCTCCTGCCGCGCCAAGAGGTGCTCGTCGAACAGTTCAATGTGAGTTTGGTCTCGCTGCGGGAAGCGCTGCGGATCTTGGAAACCGAGGGGCTGGTTTCGGTCCGGCGGGGCAACCGTGGCGGCGCCGTCGTGCACGCTCCGGCGAAGACCAGCGCGGCCTACATGCTCGGTCTGCTCCTGCAGAGCGAGCACGTTGAGATCGCCGACCTGGGCATGGCGTTGCAGGAACTCGAACCCGCCTGCGCCGCGCTGGCGGCCCAGCGGCCGGACCGAGCCGACACCTTGGTGCCGGAACTCAAGCAGGTCAACGATTCGATGGCCGAGCATCTCGAGGACGGGCGGCTGTTCACCGAAATCGGCCGCCAGTTCCACGATCTCATCGTCCGCGGCTGCGGGAATCACACCATCATCGCGGTCGTCGGCAGCCTGGAGACGCTGTGGACCAGCCACGAGCGGCAGTGGGCCGACGAGAGTGCGGCGCGGGGCACCTACCCCTCGTTGGCCAAGCGCCGCGCCGTGCTCAGCACGCACGTCAAGCTGGCCGAGACCATCGCCGAGGGTGACGTCGACCGGGCCCGCCGCATCGCGGGTCGTCACCTCGCCGACACGCAGACCTACGTGCTGGCCGGGCGGCCCCATCAACGCATCTATGCGCTTTCGCCGCAGGCGTTGTCGCGCCCGCGGCGCTCTTGAGGCCTTCGGCGTCGATGCGAACCGCATTGGTCACCGGCGGCAGCGGCGGGATCGGCAAAGGGATGCGGTCGCAAGCTGTGTGAGCTGGGCTATGACGTGGTGCTGGCGGCGCGACGCGAGGCCCCGTTGCGTGCGGCCGCGGAGGAGATCGGTGCGCGCCACATCGTGGCGGACGCATCCGATCCGGACGGATTTTCCGCTGCGATAATGACATTGGAGACGATCGACCTGGTCGTTCACGCGGCCGGCACGCTGGGGGGAACCTACGCGCGCAAACAGACATTCGAGCAGTGGCGCGACATCATGTCGGCCAACCTGGATTCGTGCTTCGTGGTGACCGCCGCCGTGCTGCCACGGATGCGCGCGGGCTCGCGGCTAGTGTTCATCTCGTCGTCGGCGGCGCACGAGCCGATGCCGGCCCGGACGGCCTACTCCGCGTCGAAGGCCGGCATGAACGCGTTCGCCCGGGCCCTGGCGCTCGAGGTCGATCGTGACGGCATCAGCGTCCACATCGTCACGCCCGGGCCGGTGGAAACCGAGATGCTGGCCGACGTTCCCTTCGAGATGTACGCGATTCAGGTGTCCGACGTCGCCGAGGCCGTCGCCTGGCTGGACACCGTCGACCCGTCGGTCGACCTGCCGGAGATCCGGCTGGCCGCCGTGGCGCGGGGACCCTTCGCCCGCCCGCCGATCGTGCCCACGGAAGCGCGCCGGCGCGCCGCCCGGCGAGGCTGACCGCTACGGCCCCGGGAAGGCCTTGATCACAGTTTCGCCGAACTCGTGCAGGGATTCCGGAACGGCGAAATCGGCGAACCACACATAGAACCGCTCGACCCCCTGGGCGGCCAGGCCGGCGAAGTGCTCGATCAGCTCGTCGGCGTCGCCGCAGACCAGGCCCGACCCCAGGTTGCCGAATCGTCGGGTGCTCACGTCGCGCACTTTGTCCGGATCACTACCTGACCGGACGAAGCCCACCATCTGCTGGACCGACAGCCCCGCCTTTCCCGCCGCCGGGGCCAGCCTGGGCAACTTGTCGAGGTGGTTTGCCGGCAGATTCCACCAATCCGCATACTTACGAACGAGTTCCATCATCCGGCGACCGGTGCCGCCCAGTACCAGCGGTATCGGATACGACCTACGCGGAGCCTGGGGAGCTACGTCGGTTTGCCCGGCCTCCCCCGCCGGATCGCCCCAGTACTGCCTGATCAGGTCGAGGTGGCGCTCGAGCTGCAAGACCCTGGCTACCGGATCGTGCTGGCCGACATCGAATCTGGCGAACTCGGCGGGCCACGATCCCGCGCCCAGCCCGAGTTCGAATCTGCCCTCCGACGCGTCGGAGAGGGTGACGGCCTGTTTGGCGAGCACGGCCGGGTGCCTAAAGGCGTCGCAAAGAACCAGGTGACCGATCTTCAGCCGCTCCGTCTTGGCCGCCACCCAAGTCGCAATGCCCATTGCCTCCCAGATGTTTTCGTCGGACAGCCCGGGCGCCTCGAGGTGGTCGATGAACGCCATTCCGTCGAAGCCGCTCGCCTCGGCGTGGCGCGCCCGCTCCGCGATATCGGCGGCCGACAACCGCACCTGCGGAAGGAACAGATACCACTCGACCATGCAGCCACCTCGGCGTCGATTGCGACAGGGTCGCTAGTTTACTATCTTTATTATGTTAGGGGTCTTATGGATGTGGGATTGAATGCGGAGCAGCTGTCGCTGCGCGACGCCGTGCGTGACATCCTACGTACCGAATCCCCACCCCAGGCCGCCCGCCAAGCCCTGGACGATTCAGGGACCGACCCCGAGCGCTGGCGCACGCTGTGGAAGACCGTGGTCGACCTCGGCTGGACGGAGCTTGCGGCTCCCGACTCCGACGACTACGGGCCCGTCGAGCTGGCGGTGGTGCTCGAGGAATGCGGCGCGGCCATCGCGCCAATCCCGTTGCTGAGCAGCGTCGGTTTGGCCGCCGGGGCGTTACGCACCAGCGGCCTCGACTCGGTGCTCACCGAGATTGCCGGTGGCACGGTCGCCACCCTGGCGGTCCACGCCAGCGGATCCCGCCTGCCCGGGGCGCCCATGACACTGCAGCGCGGACGTCTGCGGGGGCGGGCGGTCGCGGTTCCCAACGTGGCGCGCGCCGAACTGATCGTGACGCTGGCCACCTGCGACGGGAAACTGCTCGTGGCGGTCGCACGCTGTGGCGACGGGGTGACCGTGACCGCCGCCGAGTCCACCGATCCCGCACAGCCGGTGGCCGACGTCGCGATCGACGCCGAGCCCGTCGCCGCCCATGAGATCGAGAGCATCGAAGCCGTGATGGCGACACCGCTGCTGGCCGCCGCCGCCGATCTGGTCGGCGTGGCGAGCGCCGCCCTGCACCGCTCCGTCGCGCACGCGAAGTCACGGCGCCAGTTCGGCACGCCGATCGGCGCATTCCAGGGGATCAAGCACGCGCTGGCCGACAACTATGTCAGCGTGGAGCGCGCGCGCAGTCTCACCTACGCCGCGGCCGCCCGGCTGGCCGACCCGAACACTTCGCCCGCGGACGCCTGGACCACCGCGGCGCTGGCCAAAGCGGCGGCCGGCGACGCCGCGGCCAACTGTGCGCGCACCGCGGTGCAGGTGCACGGCGCGCTCGGGCAGACCTGGGAGCACGACGCCCACCTCTACGTTCGCCATGCCTGGCAGGGTGCGGCGATGCTGGGAGACAGTCGCGCGCTCTACCACGAGGTGGGCCGCCGTTTCGTGCGAGGCGCGAAATGACGTCAATAGTCTCCGAATTCGGCGCGTGGTTGACAGATTTTCTGCCGGACGACTACCACGACAAGTATCGCCAGTACCGCTGGGACCTGGCACTGCGGCGTGACTACCAGCGGGCCGCCTTCGAAGCCGGATGGATACAGCCGACCTGGCCCCGCGAGCACGGCGGCCGATCCCTGGGCCTGCGCGACGCGATGGAGGTCCGGCTCGAGGCCGCAATGCGGTCGGCGCCCAAGCTGCCCAACATCGCCGGCCCCAACGTCGCCGCACCCGGTATCCGTCAGTTCGGCACGCCCGCTCAGATCGATCGGCTGCTGGTTCCCCTGCTGCGCGGTGACGAATGGTGGGCGCTGGGCATGTCCGAGCCGGAAGCCGGATCGGATTTCGCGGGCCTGCGCACGCGGGCCGAGCGCGACGCAGACGTCTTCCGGGTCAACGGTCACAAGATCTGGACCACACAGGCCCACGAATCGCGGTGGTGCACCCTGTACGCGCGGACCGATCCGGCGGCGCCGAAACACCGTGGCATTTCTTGCCTCATCCTCGACCTGCAGGCACCCGGGGTGCGGATCGAGCCCATCCGGATGGCGTCGATCTCCGACGAAGCGTTCTGCGAGGTCTTCCTCGAGGACGTCGAGGTGCCGGCGGAAAACCTGCTGGGGCCACTCAACGGCGGGTGGAACGTCGCCCTGTCTTCGCTGCACCATGAACGCCAGATGATCTGGATCATGAACTGGGTCGAAATCGAGCGCGGACTCGACTCGGTGCGGGGCACCCTGGACGACGACATCTGCACCGAGGTGGGGTCGCTGCTCGCCGACGCCGAGGCGCTGCGGGCCACGGGTTACCGCGCCCTGGGCAACGAACTGGCCGGACGTCCCAGCCCCGAAGCCGACATCTCGAAACTGCTCGGATCGGTTACCTTGCAACGGGTTTGGGAACTAAGTGCCGCCGCTGCGGGCCCAGGCTCAACCGCCGACCCGGACCTGCTCTTTGAACGCCAGGACGCGTTGGCCGCGACCATCTACGGGGGCACGTCGGAGGTCCAGCGCAATATCATTGCCGAGCGACTGCTCGGGCTGCCGAAGGGATGACGACGATGGATTACGACCTCGGCGACGACGCCCAACAACTGCGAAACCACTTGCGGGAGCTGATATCGGATCACATCCCCGCCGACTTCCTCGGTGCGTGCACCGACGATCCGCAAGACCTAGCCACCACCGAGACGTTCTGTAAACTGCTGGCCGTCGAGGGGCTGCTGGCACTGGCCTGGCCCAAAGAGCATGGCGGCGGCGGCGGTTCGGTGTGGCAGCAGACGGTCCTGCGCGAGGAAATGTGGGCCCAACACGAGCCCCGCGGTCCGCAGTACATGGGCATCAACTGGGTCGGTCCGGCACTGATGCGTTACGGCACCGCCGAACAGAAGGCCAAGCACCTGGCGGCCATCGCATCCGGCGACGTCATCTGGTGCCAAGGATTTTCCGAGCCGGAGGCCGGAACCGACCTCGCGTCGTTGCGCACCCGCGCGGTGCCGGATGGTGACGGTTGGCGCATCACCGGCCAGAAGGTGTGGACGTCGTACGCGCAGATGGCATCCTGGTGCGTGCTGGCCGCGTGCACACACCCTGACGCTCCAAAGTCCAAGCGGATCACGCTCTTTCTGATCCCGATGGACCGGTCGGGTTTCACCGTCCGACCCATCTCGTCAATGCTGGGCCCCCATCACCTCAACGAGATGTTCCTCGACGACGTGCAGGCGTTCCCAGGCGACGTCCTCGGCGAGCTCGGGGATGGCTGGCGAGTGATGCGCGAAGCGCTCGCGTTCGAGCGCGTAGGCATTGCGCGGTACGCGCGATGCGAATCGCTGCTCGACCGGATGCGCACCCAGCTCGGCGACGACTGGGACCGGCTGCCGGAATCGATTCGCAGCCGCTGGGTGCGCGCGCTGGTCGACCTGCGGGTCGCCAGACTGCTGGCCTATCGCGCCGTCTCGCTGCAGGACGACCCGGCGGCGGGGGCGGCGGCCAGCGCCGCCCGCATCGCCACCACGACCTGCGATCAGCTGGTCGCCGAGATGCTCTTCGATGTGCTCGGCCCGAACGCGCTGGACAGCGGCGTCTCCGCACCGCTGCACGGAGCCATCGAAGACCATTGGCGCTACGCACAAGCGGCCACCGTCGCATCGGGCACTATCGAAGTGCAACGGATACTGGTGGCACGAGACGTCCTGGGAGAACATCGGTGAAAACCGCACTGCCACAAGATATTAGCGACTTCGCTGCCGTCGCCGCCAAGCGCCTCGCCCGGTTGGGCGGGCCACCGGCCGCGCTGCGCGCCGAGGCCGACGACGGGATCCGGGACGCGGCGCGGGCGGCGCTGGGCGACGTCGGCGCCTTCGAGCTCGACGTCCGCTCGGCAGCCGAAGACTTGCTGGCCGCCGCGGTGCTCTGCCAGGCCGCCGGCGCCAACGCCCTGCCCTATCCCCTCGTCGAAGAGTTGCTGGCGATCGACGGCGCCCGGCTGGCGCTGGTCAATCCCGAGGCTGCGCGCATCGACCATGGCGATCTGCCGGGTGACTGGATCGCCGCCGACCTCGATGGCACCCGGTACCACCCGCAACCGGCGTCGCGGACGAACGCGAAATTGGGGCCCTTTCTGGTGCCGGCTTCGTTAGGCGCACCTGATGGAACCGTCCCGGCCGCCGACGTTAACCTTCATCTCGTGCTGGGATCATGGCGGATTCTCGGGGCGATGCAGCAGGCGCTGCGGATCGTGACCGAACATGTACGCGCCCGAATTCAGTTCGGCAAGCCGTTGGCGGACTTCCAGGCCGTCAGGTTCGCCGTGGCCGATGCCTCCGTCGCGGTGCGCGGACTTGACGAACTCGCCAAGTACACCGTATGTAGACCGGAATCGCTGCCAAAGCAAGTACATTCGGCCGATGCGCTAGTGCTTCGGTTCAAGGCCGCCGACACCGCTCGGCAGGTCCTGCGCACCTCCCACCAGTTGCTCGGCGCCCTGGGTTTCTGCGACGAGTCCGACATCAGCGTGCTCGACCGGCACACCCAACCGCTGATCCGGCTGCCGCTGGGCGCCGAGGCGCTCGCCCTACGCCTGATACCCAGCGTCGCCGACGGCTCCCTCGAGACGCTGTTCAGCGCGCCCGTATGAGCACCGAACCCGTCGCATCCGAGGTGACCGCCAACCCGCTGGAAGATGGGATCCCGTTCGGGTCCAGGCTGGCCGAGCTCGCCGAAGAACGACGCGGTGACCCGGCCCTGACCAACGTCGCGCTCGACGGCACCGCGCACTCGCTCACCTTCGGTGAACTCGACGCCCGGGCCAACCGGTGGGGGCGGGCGCTGGCGGCCAATGGAGCGGAAACGGGTTCCCTTGTCGCACTTGCAATCCCGAATTCACAGCATCTGGTGCTGGCCACCCTGGGGTGCTGGAAGATCGGCGCGGTTCCCATTCCCATGCACTGGGACCTGCCGGAATGGGAGCGAGACCGGGTGCGCGCGGTGATCGACCCCGCCGTATTTGTCGACGAAAAGAGCCGGTGGGAATTGGAGGCGCGCGCGGCCGGCGAGTCCGAAAGCCCGCTGCCCACAGCGGTTTCCCCCACCGCGAACGGAATCTGCAGCAGCGGTTCGACCGGCGTGCCCAAAGTGATCCTCAACTTGGCGCCATCGTTGTGGACGCCCCAGCATGGCGAACCGTTCCTGGCGAACTGGACAGCGGTGGCCACAGCCGCAGACCATCCTGGTGCCCGCGCCGATGTACCACACCAACGGCTTTGCGACCTTCCTCATGCTGTTGAGCGGTGACCATCTGGTGGTGCTGGAAAAGTTCGACGCGGCACTGTTTTTGGACGTGATCGAACGCTATCGGATCACCAACTTCACGGCCACGCCCACGATGCTGGCGCGCATCGCGGCCCGGCCCGACGTCCGGCAGCGGGACTTGTCCAGCGTCGTCTTCATCCTGCAGGGTGCCGCCGTGATGCCACCGGCGCTGCTGCACACCTGGTTCGAGCTGCTGAGCCCCGAGCAGATCGTGACGGCGTACGGCATGACCGAGAACCTGGGACTCACCGCGCTGCGCGGCGACGAGTGGCTTGCCCACCGGGGCAGTGTCGGGCGCGGCTTCCGGGACACCGAGATCCGGATACTGGACGCCGAGCAGAAACCGCTGGGCCCCGGCGAACACGGCGACGTCTACCTGCGCGCGCCGATGAGCGCGGGATACCGCTATCTGGGTGGGGCGCCGCCGTTGCCGTCGACCGCGGACGGGTTTCGTTCCGCCGGCGACATCGGCTACCTGGACGAGGACGGCTTCCTCTACATCGTCGACCGCCGCGTCGACATGATCGTCAGCGGCGGCGCCAACGTCTTTCCGGCCGAGGTCGAGTCCGCGCTCGCGGGTCATCCCGGGATCGCCGACGTCGTGGTCATCGGACTGTCGGATCCCCAGTGGGGACGCCGGGTGCACGCGGTGGTGCAACTCACCGACGGCCAGGACCCGCTGACCGAACAACAGGTGATCGAGTACGCGAAGAGCCGGCTTGCCCCCTACAAGGCGCCCAAGACCGTCGAGTTCGTCGACGCGATTCCCCGCACCGCGGCAACCAAGGTCAATCGGTCGGCGATGATCGCGGCCCGGGGCGGGTAAAGGCCCCGAAGGCCGCAAGAGTCAGCCGACCGATGCGATTCCCGAGCTGGATATCGTGAAGCCGCGACCCGAGACGACGGTGCACGTCACCCCACCGGCCTCCGAGCGACACGTGAAGGGGCCGGTCCCCATCGTCTGGCCGTAGGCGAGGGTCGGGGTGCCCGTCCCCGCGTTGCCCAGACACGTTTCGCCCCTGCAGATCGAGATCACCCCGCTGGGGTCCATGCGCACCGACGCCGGCGGCGAGTCGGTTTGGCAGTAGGTTTCGTCGGGGATGCCGCCGCGCCGGTAGTTGAGCTCGCAGCTGATGTTGCGCGACGGGGACAGGAAACCCACGTAATTGTCATCCGCGCCGGCCAACGGCGCGAAAGCCTGCGGCGCAACGATGATTGCGGCCGCGCCCCCGCCACCACCATCGTCGCCGCGGCGACCAGTGATTTTCTCACCCGTTCCACCTTCTCTCGGCCGACCCCCTTCGGCCGGGCCGCCCAGCATTCTTTGTTCCCGGACCCCGAAGGTCTCCCGAAAACCGGGGGTAATTCAGTTAGCCAATGGCGGCTTTGCGCGCTGAGTAGTACGAACGGATCGCGGCGTTCGAATCCACCGTCCCCTCTAGCGCATCGACAAATCCGGCCAGAGCACTACCGGGAATCACCGCCAGGTTCATGTCATCACTGATCTCCGTGAAGGTGCGCATGCCTGCGCAGCCCAGCGACATGCGTGGCTGGTTGCTCTGTAGCGCCCGCGGGAGGGCCGCACAGCCCGGACGACCCGTTACGTCCATGTGAGCGCCCGTCCAGGAGGCACGCCCAGCGGCCTCGCTGTAGAGCATGGCCTGGGCCACGTTCACCCAGATCACCACCAGGTCCGGGTCCAGCGGGAATTCGTACAAGGGGCCGTAAACTATGCCTACGCTGTTCCGACCTACGTTGGGGATCCTGGCGGCCTCGTCCATGCTCAGATAGCGTGCGTCGCACATCGACTGCACCAGCCCGCCGAGCTGCTCGCTCACAGTCGGCGGGAGGTCGAAGCCCATCACCATCGATCCGATCGGGCAGTTGTAGTGCTGTTCAGCGGAGGCGTAGAAGGTGCCTAGCTCGGCCTCCCGCCAGAATGTGCAGGCTGACGGAACGGGTTTGCTCACCTGCATGATGTCTTCCGGCGGCTGGTCAACGAAAGTAAGCGCGATCGGCGGGTTGCGAAGTGACAGCAGGGCTGTCAGCCGCTCTGCGGTTGTGGCGCAGTCCATCAAGTAGTCCCTACCTGTGTTGGAGGCACCCGCAAATCTGGGGATCTGATGGATGCTTCCCTTTGCTCGACGCTTGATCGCGGTGCTGGCACTCTTAATGATAATCATTTTCAATAAGCCTGCAAGGCTAGCAGCCTAGCCTGTCACTGTGAGCCGGCTCCGTGTGGCTACCGCACCACCCGGCGCGAGCCACGACCGTTCTGGCTTCGCGAAGATCTCCCATAGCGCGGTAACCTCATTCTCGAAGCGCAAGCACTGCGCAACGGAAGGGGACATGGCGCTGATGACGGGCCCCAGCGATGAAGCCGAGGTAACGCGCGGCGACCGCTTCATCAAGACAGCCGTGGCGATACTGGGCGAAACCGGGCGCACCGACTTCACCGTTCAGGAGGTCGTCGCCCGGTCCAAGACCTCGTTGCGGGCCTTCTACCAGCATTTCGGCAGCAAGGACGAACTGCTGCTCGCGCTGTTCGACCGGACCATCGCGCGGTCGGCGGAGGCCTGGCGCGCCGAGATCACCGGGCTGGACAGCACCTCCGCGCTGAAGCTCGTGCTCGACCGCGTCAGCCAGCAGCCGGAATCGAGCACCCAGGACAGCATCAATCGGGCGCTGAGCCTGTACAACCAGCACCTGGCCGAGACGCGTCCCCGCGAATACGCCCGCGTGCTCTCCCCCTTGCATCAACTGATTCGCGACATCGTCGGGCAAGGCATCACCGAGGGGGTCTTCAACCCGGGACTCGATGTCGGCGCCGCGGCCGCCATCGTCATGCAGACCATCGTGGGCGCCCAGCGATTGCATTGGCTGGGAACCGAATTGAACGGCACACCTATCGACACCGGCCAGCTGTATGACTTCTGCAGCCGCGCCCTGGGCATTGGGGACGTCGACGAGGAGTCGGCCGCGCCGTCGCTGGCTGAGCTATTCGCCCAGATCGGCGTGCGGCCGGGCACCCGCAATGGCGAATTCGCCATGACGATGCCGGTCAGCCCGCAGGTGGTCAACACATCCGGCGCCCTGCAGGGCGGCTTGATCGCCACGCTCGTCGACGTGGCGGGGGGACAGTTCGGCCTGGGTTATCTGCAGCCGGGCACCACCATGACGACCGCCGACCTCGTCGTCCGCTACCTGCGGCCAATCCGGCAGGGCTCGGCGGTCGCCGTGCCCCGGATGCTGCGGGCCGGGCGGCGGGCGATGGTCATGCAGATCGACATCTACGGCGACGGCCAAGACGATGGAGACGAACTCGTCGCGACGGCGACGGTGAACTTCGCGATCATCAACGGAACGACACCGAAGCTTCCGAGGTGGCCGGACGCTTGAGCGGTGCGGGGCGGGCCGCATCCCCGGTACACCTCGCCGCGCGGAGGTGGTAACGTCATTACCACCCACAGAGAACCTGAACCTTCCCCAAGGAGATCGCCATGCCCTCCCGCGAACTTTCCTTCCCCGTGTTCGACGCCGACAACCACATGTACGAGCCGCAGGAAGCACTGACGAAGTACCTCCCCGAGAAGCGCAAGAACGTCATCGACTACGTGCAGGTGCGCGGTCGCACCAAGATCGTGGTGCGCGGCCACATCAGCGAGTACATCCCCAACCCGACGTTCGAGAAGGTCGCCAAGCCGGGCGCCCAGGAGGACTACTTCCGTAACGGCGCGCAGGGCAAGACCTACCGCGAGATCCTGGGCGAGCCGATGAAGGCCATCCCCGCCTTCCGCGAACCGGGCGCGCGGTTGGAGGTCATGGACGAGCTCGGCATCGACTACGCGTTGATGTTCCCGACCCTGGCCAGCCTGGTCGAGGAGCGGATGAAGGACGACCCGGAGATCACCCACGACGTCATCCACGCGCTCAACGAGTGGATGCACGAGCAGTGGACGTTCAACTATCGAGACCGCATCTTCGCCACGCCGGTGATCACCCTGCCCATCGTCGAGCGCGCGCTCGAAGAACTGCAGTGGTGCCTGGAGCGCGGCGCACGCACCGTGCTGGTCCGCCCGGCGCCGGTGCCCGGCTACCGCGGCAGCCGGTCGTTCGGCCTCGAGGAGTTCGACCCGTTCTGGCAGGCCTGCATCAAGGCCGAGATTCCGGTCTCGATGCACGCCTCGGACAGCGGCTACTCGGAGTTCGCGAACGTGTGGGAACCCGGCGACGAGTTCCTGCCGTTCAAGCCGACCGCCTTCCGCAGCTTCGCGATGGGCCATCGGCCGATCTTGGACGCAATGGGTGCGCTGGTGTGCCACGGCGCGCTGTCCCGCAACCCCGAGCTGCGGATCCTGTCGATCGAGAACGGCGCCGACTGGGTGCCGGACCTGTTCAAGGGCCTCAAGGGCGTCTACAAGAAGATGCCGCAGTCTTTCAGCGAGGACCCCATCGAGGCGTTCAAGCGCTGCGTCTACATCACCCCGTTCTGGGAGGACCGGTTCACCGAGATCGTCAAGATGGTCGGCACCGACCGGGTGATGTTCGGATCCGACTGGCCGCACCCCGAAGGCCTCAAGGACCCCATCTCCTTCGTCGACGAGCTCAAGGACTTCGGCCAGGAGGACGTCGCGAAGATCATGGGCGGAAACCTGATGGAACTGATGAAGGTTTCCAAGCCCGCCAAGAAACCGGTCTCCGCCTGATCGCCGGCCGGCGTTAGCGAAGAATTGGACTTGTTACAACACGGCTATTTAGCCGCTCGCGCAGGTGAGCCTGTCGCGCGCGTGCGCTAAATGCACATCCCGACTCCGATGGTTACCGCGAGGGCTGCCGACATGCGGGGACGAATGGTTTCCTGAAGCGCCGCGACATACGCACTTCGTGGCGCTGAAATCATCGCCTATCCGTGGGCAATGGGCTCACAGCCATTGTTTCCCGAATTCGATAGTGAACCGCGATGGCGTGACGAAGAGGCTCCGCTCATCGCCGACCCCGACCTCGATCAGCGCTGGGATTGGCTTGGAGGCGTTCGGAGTTCTTTGCACCCGGCGGGCCAATGACGCCCAATGCCAACGTCGCCGAGCGACGTGAAAGACCGATCTGATGGCAAAACTACCTGGGCGCCAAGCGACTGTGAGGAAACCGTTGCGTTGTGCGGCAGAGATGCGTTGATAGTCTGCTTACTGACGTGTGACGAATAGTCGCCGTTTGTAGCCTGATTCCGGCTCGATCCGGAGGCAGGGCGGCAGGGAGGATTCCGTAGGAGGGACGGCCAGATGGTGGCCGAAAAGGACTGGGACAAAATCGTGGGTACGGCAGATGACGTGCGTCGCATCTTCGAGAACGTCCCGGCGATGATGATTGGTCTGGAGGGGCCAGACCATCGGTTCGTCGCGGCCAACGCGGCTGCCCGCGCATTGAGTCCGAATGTCCACCCCATCGGGCTGCCCGCGCGGGAGGTCTACCCCGAGCTGGAGAGCCAGCAGATTTACCAGATGTTGGATCGCGTGTATCAGACCGGTGAGCGTCAATCCGGGACGGAGTGGCGGCTGCAGGCCGACTTCGACGGTTCGGGGGTCGGGGAACTGTTCTTCGACTTTCTTGTCACACCGCGCCGCCACCAAGACGGAACGATCGAGGGTGTCCAGCTCGTTTTTCGCGACGTCACCAGGCGGGTACACGCACGGCTGGCCGCCGAGGCGCGCATGGAGGAGCTGTCGGAGCGGTACCGCAACGTGCGCGATTCGGCCACCGTGATGCAGCAGGCGTTGCTGGCCCCGTCGGTGCCCGTCGTTCCCGGCGCCGATGTCACCGCGGAGTACCTCGTCGCGGCGGAAGACACCGGGGCCGGTGGCGACTGGTTCGATGCGATCCCCCTCGGGGATCGGATGGTTCTTGTCGTTGGCGACGTGGTCGGCCACGGCGTCCAGGCCGCGGCGGTGATGTCGCAATTGCGTACCGCACTGCGGATGCAGATCTTGGCGGGGCAAACGATCGCCGAAGCGCTCGAGACGCTGGACGGATTCCACGAACACGTGCCCGGATCGAGATCGGCCACCGTATGTGTAGGTTCGCTCGACTTCGCCACGGGCGAGTTCCAGTACTGCACCGCCGGACACCCGCCGCCGTTGCTGGTGAGCGCCGCCGCGACGGCACGGTACTTAGAACCGTCCGGTGCGGGTCCGCTCGGCAGCGACACCGGATTTCCGGTACACACCGAGGTCCTCGAAGTGGGCGACACGATCCTGCTCTACACCGACGGGCTGATCGAACGCCCCGGCCGGCCATTGGGAGCCAGCACCGCCGAATTCGCCGACTTGGCGGCCACTATCGCCGGCGGCCGTGGCGGGTTTGTCCTTGAAGCCACGGTCCGGCCCATCGACCGAATCTGTTCGGAAACACTCGAATTGCTGCTCCGGTCGACCGGTTACAAAGACGACGTCACCCTGCTTGCGGCGCAGCGCCGCACGCCGCCGCCGCCCCTGCATTTGACGCTGGATGCGACCATCCACGCCGCGCGCGCGGTTCGCGCCCGGCTTCGTGAGTGGCTAGCCGAGATTGGCGCCGACCCCGACGACATCTCCGACGTCGTGCACGCAATCTCGGAGTTCGTCGAGAACGCGGTCGAACACGGCTACGCCACTGAGGTTTCCGACGGAATTGTCGTCAAGGCATCGCTTGCGGGTGAGGGCAACTTGCACGCCTCGGTCATCGACCACGGGCAGTGGAAGGATTACCGCGAAGGCGAGAAGGGCCGCGGCCGCGGGCTTGCGATGGCCGAAGCCCTGGTATCGCGGGCGCGGATCACGCACGGACCAGGTGGGACGACCGCCAGTCTGACGCACCGCCTGTCACGACCTGCAAACTTCGTCACCGACGCACTGATCAATCGGGCAACCTACCAGCAGGCAACAAACGCCGAGTTTGCCTCCGTGGTCAGCGAGGCCGGCCGGATCGTCGTCAGCGGTGACATCGACTCCAACTCCGCATCCACCTTGGATCGCCAGATCGCGGTCGAAAGCCGTTCCGGCATAGCCTCTTTGACGATCGATCTCAGCGCGGTCACCCACCTCGGATCGGCGGGCGTCAGCGCGCTGGTCGCCGCCCGCAACCGATCGCGCAGGCAGGGCACCGAATGCGTGCTGGTGGCCCCGCCCGGCAGCCCGGCGCACCACGTGTTGTCGCTTGTCCAGATCCCCGTTGTCAGCAGCCTCGTCGAGAACGTCGTCACCGAAGGGTAGGGATGCGACGGCGGTCAGCGCGCCTGACCGTGCCGCACCTGGTTGAACGGCACCCCACGATCGGCGGCGTATTCCCGCGGAAAGCCCAGCACCCGCTCACCGATGACGTTGCGGGCCATTTCGGTTGTGCCGCCCCCGATGGCGACGTTTTGCCGAGACAGGTATCGCAGTCCGGCCTCCAGGCCCGCACCGGGCTCCCCGACCACACCGGCGGCTCCGGCGATCGCCATCGCGGTGTCCATGTCCACCGTCACGGCCTCTGAGTGAAAGAGCCTGATAAGCGTCCCGGCGGCCGGCGGCAGCACCCCGTCCCTGACATTGCGATACACGTGATCGATCAGCTGCTCGGCCACCGCGCGATGCACCAATGCCCGGCCCGCCATCTCGCGCACGCGCTCGTTGTCGGCTTGGCCCGTCTTCTCCGCAAGGCCAACGTAGTCAACCGGATTCGTGCTGCCGCCCTCGCTGCCGCTGCCGCTGGCAAATTCCGATCCCTGCCCGACCGCCCGGCGTTCGTGATACATCTGCCGCGACGCCACCGCCCAGCCACCGTTCACCTCCCCGACCACCGCGTCGTCGCCGACGTCCACCCCGTCGAGGAACTCCTCGCAGAACTCGGTGGAACCGCTGAGCATAGTGATGCGCCGCAACGTGATTCCCGGATGAGCGATGGGCACCAGGAACATCGTCAGGCCTTCGTGCTTGGGCACCTCCCAGTCGGTGCGGGCCAGGCACAGGCCGTAGTCGGCCGCGAACGCGCTGGTGCTCCACGTCTTGGCGCCGTTGATCACCCAACGATCGCCCTGGCGTTCGGCCCGGGTGAGCACGCCGGCCAGATCCGATCCACCGCTGGGTTCACTCAGCAGTTGCACCAACACCTCGTCGCCGCGCAGGGCCGCGGCGATGCGTTGTTTCTTCTGGTCTTCGGTGCCGGTGTCGAGCAGCGTGGCGCAGCAGATGGTGAACGTCGGCGTGTTGAGGATCAGCGGCATCTCGTAATTGAGGGATTCCTCGTCGAACGCCTGCTGGTACTTATAGTCCAGACCCAGGCCACCGTACTCGCGGGGAAAACAAATGCCGGCGAATCCGCCTTCGTACAGCCGCTTTTGCAGCTCTTTGGCCCGTTGCCAGGACCGTTCTTCGTCGCGCGGAGCGGCCGGCGGCGAGTCGGGGTTGATGGCGGGCATGTTGTCCGCCAACCACTCTCGGGCCCGGGCGGCGAACTCCGCAACCGATTCAGTCATTTCGCGGAACGGCCCGCCTTCTCCGCCTCATACACGCGCAGGTTATGTTCCTCGGGCGTGCCGAACATGGAGCGGTACAACGTAACCCGCCGAAGGTATAGGTGGAGGTCGTGCTCCCAGGTGACGCCGATGCCGCCATGCATTTGCACACAAGCCTGAACGACTTGGCCGGCCATCTCGCCGACATAGGACTTCGCGATGCTGGCCGACAGGCCCGCCGCGGGTGAGCGGGCGGCAACGTCGGCGACCGCGGCTTCCGTGGTGGCGCGGCAGGCTTCCAGCCACAGCTTCATGTCGGCGAACCGGTGTTTGAGCGCTTGGTACGACGCCAGCGGACGGCCGAACGTGTGCCGGTCCAGCGCCCACTGCACGGTGAAGTCGAACACGGTTTGCAGGACACCGACCACCTCGGCGCACTGCAGCACCTCGGCGATCTGGCTCTGCCGGTCGATCAGCGCGGCGGTCTCGGCGGCGCTGCCGACGGCCGCGGACGGCTCCACGACGACGCCGTCGAAATGCACCCGCGCGTACTGCTTGACCAGGTCTACCGACTGCTGCGGCACGACGCGGACGCCCGGCGCGTCCGTCGGGACCAGGAACTGGCGAACGTCAGAGTCACTGGGGCCGCAGCGCGCCACCACGAGCAGCAGCGTGCTCTGGGCGCCGGCCTCGACACGGTCTTTGGTGCCGTCGATGCGGTAGCCGGAATCGGTCCGGGTGGCCGTCACCGACGGATCCTTCGGCGCCCAGCCCCGGCCGGGCTCAGAAACCGCCCACGACGCCACCGCTTCACCCGACATCAGCGACTCGATGGTGGCAAGGTGCGCATGGTGTTCGGCGCAGTCGACCAACGCCGCGAGCACGATGCTGACGGGATACAGCGGCCCGGGTGCCACCGTCTTGCCGAGTTGCTCGGCGACCATGGCCAGGTCCGCGACGCCGTTACCTGAGACGCTGCCGCCGCCCAATTCCTCCGGCACGAGCAGACTGGTCCACCCGAGCTCAGCGGCGCGCTGCCACCAGGCCGCATCAAACGACACGCCGGCGGCATGCAGTTCGCGGACGTGGCGCAGTGGCGCTTCCTTTTGCAGAAAGGCTTGGGTGGTGGAGGTGAAGAGCGCTAATTCGGGAGAGTCGACAGCGGTCATGATGCCGGCAGGACCTTCCTTAGCAATGAATCGCCGCTGCGAAATCTTCCACGGCGCTGGCGCCTTCGATGTTAGCAACGGGCAATACGGTAAGAGATACCGGAGCCCATTCGATCACCGGCTACATGGCGAACACGCGGCGCAGCGAGAGCGCATGCAGCGCCAGGTTCTCTTGAGAGACAACCCAATCCGGCACGACCGAATCGAAGCCGTTGAATGTCGCTGCGATGACGTGCAGTTCGGTGTGGACAAAGGCATGCAGCAGCCGATTGGCGTAGTCGATGGCTTCGTCGCGGCACGGGTCGATCTCGGAGCAGCTGATGAACGTGGGCGGCAGCCCCTCGAGGTTCGCGCGGTGCGCGGGGACGTGCTGACCGTTCGCGCTGGCCGGGCCGAGGTAGTGGCCCCACGCGCGGCTCACGGCGGGACCGTTGAGTCCTGGCGTGCGCTGGAACTCACGCCGCGAGGGCGTGGCATCGCAATCGAGCATCGGCTGGTGCAGGATCTGCATGAGAATCTGCGGACCCTCGTCGTCGAACATGCGCTCGGCCAGGCCCGCAACGAGCGCGGCACCCGCATCCCTACCCATCACCGCGATACGGCCGGGATCGACGTCTAACTCGGCGCAGTTCTCGATGGCGTAGCTCAGGCCCGCTTCGACATCGTGCAGTGCGGCCGGACAGGGATCCTCGGGCGCGAGCCGGTAGTCGACCGAGACCAGCAGAGCGCCTCCGGCGCGGGCCAGCTGGACGCACTGCGCGTGATCGGTGTCCAGGTTTCCCGTCACGAAACCACCGCCGTGGGCGTACACCACCAGCGGCGCCGGGGATCCGTGCAGGCCGCGATACAGGCGAAGGCTCAGCGGCCGGCCGTCTGGACCGGCTACCGATCGCGATTCGATCGAAACGCCGTCGGTGTCGACCGCTGCGGCACGACGCGCGGCCCGCAAGTTGGCTTGTTCCCGCTCGGCGGAGAGGGTGTCGGCCCGGAATTCGACGACGCCTAACTCAGCCGCAGCCTCCCGCAGCACCGGGTCAACGCGGTTAAGGCCTTGTGGCCGTGACAGATTCGTTTGTGTCATACCCTCTCATCTTCCGGGCTGATCGCGCGGCTCATCGTGTGGGCCGGCCGGGGGGCCTGGTCGGAAACCATCTCCAAGGTAGACCTGCGATTCCATGTGGTGAAAGATGAGGTACCTCTTCTCTTCGCCCACGCCTCGGGCCGCTAACAGCCAGGTGATCCAGCTGGCGCCGCTGTGCGCTTGGCCATTTTCTGGGTCGGACTCTCGTCCGGTGAAGCTCCATCGGCTCAGCAGGACGCAACGAGCCATCCCGCCGGCAAGCGCGTCGGCGGACCACAGTTGCGATGACACCGACGCGCGCTTCAGGCGGCCACCGATCCGGGCCCAATGCCGGTTCAACTGCTCGGCGCCGACAAGCGGCATCGCGTACTCGTCGCCGATGTACACCGGCTGCGGGGTGTCACGCTCCCACATCTCGGCCATGCCGACGACGTCCAGCGCGCACCATTTCTCGTCGTATTGGCTGATCAGCGGCATGAGCCGGGCGGCAAGCCCGGGCTCGGTCGAGTCAGCCTGCCCGCTCGTCAAGGGGCACCGGGGCCCTGCCGTTCTCCGGGGAGGGCCTTGACAGTCGCCGGTAGCCCGTACAGAGCCGTCGCGTTGCCGCGCATGATCCGCTCACGCTGGTCGGCCGGGAACCGGTTGATCGCGTATGTCGGTGAGTCGTAACTCCAGTGCGGATAGTCCGTCGAGAACATGAGGTTGTCTCCCAGGTCCATCATCTCGAGGTACTCGCGGAATCCCACGGTGTCGGCGTCCTCGAGAGGCTGGGTGGTGAACCGGACATGTTCGCGCACGTACTCCGAGGGACGGCGACGCACCTGCGGCAGGTCGCCGCGGCGGCCTTCCCAGATCCGGTCCATCCGCGACATCACCGGCATCGCCCAGGTGAAGCCGCCTTCGACGAAGACCACCCGAAGGTCGGGATGCCGATCGAAGGCGCCGTCAAACACCAGGCTCATCAGGTGCGAGACGTACAGCAGCGGCCACGACGCGAAGAAGTCATGCCAATGCGCCGGGTTCCCGACCGGGTACAGCGGGACCAATTCGAACGGCGTCTGACCCATCAGATGCGTGGCCACCGGGAATCCGTTGCGCGAAGCGGCCTCGTAGAGCGGATCGAAATGCGGGTTGCCGAAAGGGATTCCACGCGTCTGCGGTGTCATCAGCACCTGGGCCATGTAGGGATGTCCCGCCCACCTCTCGACTTCCCGCGCGGCCTGTTCCGGTGTCTGCGCGCTGACGCTGATCGACCCGCGCCAGCGGCCGTGCTTGTTGTAGGTGTCCAGCCAGACGTCGGCGAGCCAGTCGTTGTAGGTCGACTTCAGCACGTGCTCGGCCTGCGGCAGCTGCGCGTCACACATCGGCTCGAGGGTCGCGATGCTGACGCCGGCATCGAGGAGCAACTGCTTGGCGGCAAAATCCGGGTCGCTGCCGGCGACTCCGCCAGTGGGCGGAGCGGCGTCCAGACGCAGCGACATCGTCTTGTACGAATCGGGGGTGTCGTAGAAATGCGGCACCGGGGTGACCGCATTTCCGGTCGGCCAGATCTTGTCCACCCATTCGGCGGGCGCGTAGGACTTCAGCACGTCGGCCGAGACGGGCAACGGGTGCACATCGGTGTCGACGATGGTGACCGCTATTTCGTCGTCCTGACCTGTCGGCGATTCGATCCGTTCGATGGTGGTCATGACATTCTCTCCTATCCGGGCCGAGCCCCGCTCGGCACCGTAAGCCCATACAGTTCACTGGCGTTGCGCCACAACACCTTCTCGCGTTGCGCGTCGTCGAGGCCCTCGCCGATCTCCGCGGGAGACGACGTGGACCAATGCGGGTAGCTCGATCCATACATCAGCAGCTCGGACTTGCCCGTGAAGTCCATCCAGCGCTGCATCGCGCCGGCCTCGATCGGCCCATCGAATGCCGAGGTGCAAAACCGGACGTGGCCGGGCAGGTATTCGCTGGGATAGCGGTCGACCCAGGGTGTCTGGTCGCGCATCGACAGCCAGAACGTGTCCAGCCGCCACATCAGCGGGGTGAGGATGTCGTAGCCGCCGTCGGCGAAAACAAACCTCAGGCCCGGGAGCCGGCCGAACACGCCCTCGATGATGAGCGTGGCCAAATGCACGAAGTAGTTCAGCGGCATGAACGCCGCGTATCCGGGATAGGTGTGCGCGTGCCCGGCGAACGTGGGCGGATGGTCGACGCCGTTGCCGCCGTTGATGTGCACCGCGACCGGCAGCCCGTGGGCCGAGGCGGCCTCCCAGATGGGCTCGAACATCGGCTTGCCGTACGGTTCGCGCGACTGCATGGGAACACCGACCTGCACCAGCTTCGGGTGATCTGCGAGGCGCTCGATCTCGGCGACCGCGCCCTTCGGGTCTTCGGGGTTGACGCGGATGGTGCCCCGGAAGCGGCCGGTGGCGTCGGGCTCGAGCCAGCGATCGAGCAGCCAGTCGTTGACCGCAGCGCAGATCCGGCTGTTGAGCAGGTAATCGGCGATGTTGCCGCGGGTCAGCGGGTTCAGGATCGCGTAGGCAACTCCCATGCCACCCGGCGGGTCGTCAAAGAGGTGCCGGCCGACTGTCTCGGGATCCGAGCCCGGGTAGTGATCGCCGTAAAGGTCTTCGCGGTAGTCGCCCCCGGGCGCCTGATACCACTGCTGCTCGACGTCGGGGATCGCCCGCAGCTGGTGGGCCTCGGGGAGATAGCGGCGGATCTCGGCGTTGTAGCGAAAGTGCGGTTGTACGCTTGCGTCAATAATCGGGTTCATGCCGTCAGGTACACCTCCCCGTCGGTGACGTCGACTTGGTAGGTACGGACGCGGCGTGCCGGATCGGCGACGTTTTGACCCGTCGTGACATCGAATTCCCAATTGTGCCAAGGACATCGAACGATCTGCCCGTCGCGCACCCGGCGTAGCCGGTCGGGCTCGCCGGGAGCCGATTCGTTGGTGCCGCCGATCAAGCCCAGACACAGCGGGGCGCCCTCGTGGGAGCAGTAATTGACGATCGCGTAGAGCGCGCCGCGCACGTTGTACACGCCGACGCCGAACTTCCCCACGTCGACCAGTTTCATTCCGCCGGGCGGCAGCTCATCGAGGGAGCACACGAATCGCCGGTTGGGCACCTGAGAATCACCGCCTCCTTGACAGCGCAGTACCTAATACTGTGCCCGTTACGGTAGCCCCGACAACCCATTGGGCTTCGTTGCTATTTATACTATGATAGCGAAATTCCCTCAGCACAAACCCGCCTAACCGCGTGTTCAGGAGGAGCGTTAATGGCGTTGCGCACCGACCCCGACCGCCAGCCGGTCACACTCGACCTCACCGGCGAGACCAGTCCCTATCCGTTCTTCGAACACATGAGGCGCACCGAGCCGGTGTGGCACGGAACCCTCGGGGACAATTCGCAGCTGCCGGAGGAACTGCGGCCCAAGGACGAGTGGGCGCTGTTCGGCTACGCCGGCGTGTTCCAGGCTTTCCGCGACGACCGGATCTTCACCTCGGCCACCTACGACAAGACGATCGGATTGGTGATGGGCCACACCATCCTGGCGATGGGCGGCAAAGAACACCACGACCACCGCAGCCTGGTGGCCAAGGCCTTCCGGGCCACCGCGCTGGAACGCTGGGAGCCCTCGGTCATTGGGCCGGTGTGCGATCAGCTGATCGACGAAATCAAGAACGACGGTCATGCCGATCTGGTGACGGCGTTGACGTTTGAGTTTCCGACCAGGATCATCTCCGTGCTGCTCGGACTCCCGCCCGAGGATCTCGACCTGTTCCGGCGGCTATCGCTTGACTTGATCTCGATCCCGACCGACATCACGGCGGGGTTGACCGCGGCCGCGGAATTGCACGGTTACTTCCTCGAGCAGGTCGAGCAGCGGCGCCGCAAACTCACCAACGACATCATCGGCGACCTGGTCGCCGCCGAGATTGACGGCGAGAAGCTGACCGACGAGGCCATCATCGCCTTCTTGCGCCTGCTGCTGCCCGCCGGGCTGGAGACCACCTACCGCTCGTCGGGCAACCTGCTGTACCTGCTGCTGACCCACCCCGAGCAGTTGGCGATGGTCCAGCGGGACCGGTCACTGATTCCGGCCGCCATCGAAGAGGGCCTCAGGGTGGAAACGCCACTGACTATGGTCATGCGGACCACCACCGAGGAAGTCGAAATCGGCGGCAAGACAATCCCGGCCGAGACACAGATCGACATGTGCATAGGCTCGGCAAACCGCGACGAAAGCCGTTGGCCCGGCCCCAATACGTTCGACGTCCAACGGCCGCGCCACTCCCACATCGCGTTCGCCGGCGGCATCCACATGTGCCTCGGCATGCACCTGGCGCGGCTGGAAACCCGGGTCATGTTGAACAGCCTGCTCGACCGCGTCAGGGATCTGGCCTTCGTTTACGACGACGCGACGGGTGAGGAATCGAAAATCGTCGGCCTCACCTTCCGCTCGCCCAACAAACTTCCGGTCACGTTCACCCCGGCCGCATGAGAAGCCGGGCGGCGGTCCTGCACGATGTGGGCGGGCCGTGGTCCGTCGAGGATTTCGAGCTGGATCCGCCGCACGCCGGTGAAGTCCTCGTCGAGATGGTCGCCGCCGGGTTGTGCCACTCCGACGACCACATCCTGAAAGGGGACATGTCGGCGCCCAACGACGTGATGCGTTCCCTGGGGCTGCCAACCATGTTCCCGACGATCGGCGGTCACGAGGGTTCGGGGATCGTTCGTGAAGTCGGGGACGGTGTCACCGATTTCGCGCCGGGTGACCACGTGGTTATGTCGTTCGTCGCCGTGTGCGGCCAATGCCGCTGGTGCGCAAGCGGAATGGAGTACATCTGTGACGCCGGCGCCTTCACGCTGACCCCGGGAATGCCGACCGACGGCACATTTCGTCATCACACCGGCGACGGCAAGCCACTGGGCCATTTGGCAAAGGTAGGCGCCTTCGCCAAACACACTGTGGTGGCGACGAATTCACTGGTCAAGATCGAGCCGCACCTGCCGCTGGCGCCGAGCGCGCTGCTGTCGTGCGCCATACCGACCGGCTACGGTTCGGTCGCCAACCGCTCCAACATGCGCGCGGGCGATACCGTCGTGGTCATCGGTGCGGGCGGAATCGGAACGGGCGCGATCCAGGGCGCCCGGATCAACGGCGCCGCGCACATCGTGGCCGTCGATCCGGTTGACTTCAAACAGAAATCGGCGTTGCAGTTCGGTGCTACGCACAGCGCCGCCACGGCGACCGAGGCCTTGGAGCTGGTGCGTGAACTGACCTATGGCGTCATGGCCGACGCCGTAGTGGTTTCGCCTTCCCTGATCACCGCCGACGATGTCCACGACGCGCTCAAGCTCACCCGCAAGGGCGGAACCTGTGTGCTCACCGGCATGACCTCGCAACTGACCCGGTCAGTCAAGGTCGACCTGCAGGACTTCATCCTGATGAACAAGTCGCTCGCGGGCACCGTCTTCGGCTCGTGCAACCCGAAGGCGGACATCGTCCGGCTGGCCCGGCTCTACCAGACCGGGCAGCTCCAGCTCGACGAGATGATCACCAGGCGCTATCGCCTCGACGACATCAACGAGGCTTACGACGACCTCCGCAACGGCCAAATCATCAGGGGCATAATCGATTTCGGGATCGAGTAAATCCCAGGCATGCTGGCTACCCGTCGGCATCCCTGTGCACCTTGCTCGCAGCCAGCACCCGCTGCAGTTGGCCGTACGCGTCGATCGGGCTGTGCAGCGCCAGGCCGCCGTCGGCGTGCACGATTTGGCCTGTCACCCAAGGCAACTCGAGAACACCCACGATGGCCCCGGCCACGTCGGTGGCTTCGCCCAGTCCGCCCAGCGCCGTCCGTTCGGTCATCCCCTCCACCCAGCCGGGCAGCGCTTCCGGGTTCTCCAGCATTGGTGTTCGGGTGACCCCGGGTCCCACGGCGTTGACCCGGATGCCATAACTGCCCCACTCCACGGCGGCGACCTTCACCAGCATGTTCACCCCCGCCTTGGACACGCAGTACGCGCCCATATCGCGGTCGGCGACAATGCCGCTGATGCTGGAGACGGCGACGATCGAACCGCCCACCCCGGCGTCGACCATGGCTCGCGCTCCAGCGCGGATGGTCAGCCAGGTGCCGGTGAGGTTGACCGACAGCACCCGTTCCCATTCCGCGAGCGATTGTTTCAGCAGCGTGCCCGACGCCCCGATTCCGGCGCAGGACACTATCCGGGTGGGCACGCCGTGGCCGCGAACGGTCTCTTCCATCGCGGCCGACACCGCGCCGGGATCGCTGACATCGCAGGCGATGTCAGCGCCGGACAGATCCCACACCACCACGTCGTGGCCCGCGTCGCGCAGCCGCCCAGCGACTTCACGCCCGATCCCGGATGCGCCTCCGGTCACTACCGCGCTCATAACGGCGCCCCGCCCGGTGCGATGATGACGGCCATCGCGTCAGTCTAGCTCGCCGATAACCGGTCTGGGTGAGGCGCCGCCGCACCTCGAATGCCAGCACAATTCGGCTATATCCCTTGGGCGAGACAATGTTCGGCCCGTGCGTTGCTCCCCTTGACTCGATCGAGCACTGATGACCTCTTCGACACCGGCCTCTTGGAGGGTCGCGATGTCCTTGAATCCGCAGACCGCCAAACACAGATCGAGTTCAGCGAGGAAAGACCGCAGGTAGTGGGTCAGGCTTTCCGCGCCGCCGTACGACAGGGCGTAGGCATAGGGCCGCTGAATTCGCTTGACGGCCACCGTGATTAGTGCAATACAGCACATCGGCACCGTTGGCGATCGCCAGGCGCGCGTCATCGTTGTCACTGCGAACAATGACGGGCCGGGCCGGGCATCCAGCGTCGAATCCCCGGCCCGGCGTCAAACTCATGCGGCGTCAGGCCTGCTTGACCGCCTCGATCTCGAGGGTGACCGTCACCTTGTCGCCGACGACCACACCACCGGCTTCCAGCGGCAGGTCGATGTCGATACCGAAGTCCTTGCGGTTCAACACCACCGATGCCTCGAAGCCGGCGACCTCGCCGTGACCCATGCCCGGATTGACGCCGTAGAAGTCCAGGTCGAGGGGGACGGGCTTGGTGACGCCTTTGAGGGTGAGCTCACCGCGGAGCACGTAGTTGTCGCCGTTCGGCTCCACTGCGCTGGAAGTAAAGGTCGCGACGGGATACTTCTCGACGTTGAAGAAGTCGGCCGACTTAACGTGGGCGTCGCGCTGGCCATTGCCGGTGTTGACGGAATCCACCGCGATCTCGGCGTACACCGACGGCCTACCGTCCTCGCCAACCACGATCGCGCCTCTGAAGTTGTCGAATTTGCCGCGGACCTTGCTGACCATAAGGTGACGTACCCAGAAGTTGATCGACGAGTGCACCGGGTCGATTGCCCACGTGCCGGCGGCGAGCTGAGTGGTTGCGGATGCAGTCATGTTTGTGCGTCTTTCTGGTTGGGGGCGCCGGCCTGCCCGACGCCTTCACGCCTACCAACCGGACTATGGTCCGGTTCTATTCCGCGTCGGGCGCCGCAAGCGACGCAATGAGACGTCCGATGTCGCGGCGCCGAGACTCCGCCGGCCACACCGCCCAGGTACGGCGCACTATCGGGTTGCCGGCCAGCGGTAACCACGACACGTTGTCGGGCAGCGGTTGCAGCCCGTTGGCGGGTCCGAGCGCGAATGCTTGTCCGCTGCTTACGGCCGCGAACTTAACAGCGGCGATCAATGCCTGATCGTCCGGAGCCGGCGGTCCGATATCGATGCCGTGGCTACCCAGGATCCCCGTCAGTTCGTCGTACCAGGCGGGGCTGCCCGACCGGGGGAAGCCGACCCACTGCAGCTCAGTTAGTTGGTCGAGCTGAACGCCGCCGGAGCCGCCCAGTCGAGCAACGAGCTTCGAGGAGATGAGTACGCCGAGGGGTTCTTGGGCGACGAGCATCGCGTCGAATTCCGATCCCGAGGGGCGTTCGCGCACCAAACCGATGTCGAGTTGATCGCTGCGCAAGGCGGTGAATTGCGCCGCCGTCGAAAGATGCTGAGGAACGACGCGCGTATGCGGGGAGTTCGCCGCGAATTTGGCAAGCGCTGCGGGAAGCACGTCAGGCGCCAACTCCAGTGGGATGCCCAGCCTGATGACGCCGCCGGATTCGGTCGTGTAGCCGCTCATCGTCCGCACGGCCTGGTGGTAGCGGGCCAGTACTGCACGCGCCTCAACAAACAACGTCGTGCCCGCTTCGGTGGGCCGTACGCCGGTGCTGGTCCGCTCAAGCAGCGTGACCCGAAGTTCACGTTCCAGAGCGCTCACCGTCTGCGATAACGCCGACTGGCTCACATGTAGGCGACGAGAGGCGGCGGACATGCCACCTTCCTCCACGACTGCCACGTAAGCGCTGAGTTCCCGTAACTCCATAACCGTTGGTGGTGCCCCATGCCGACGCCGATGAGCTATCGGCCTAGCCTATAGCCGCGGCCGGCCCTCAGCCGCGCTAATAGGTCCGATAAGCCAGACGCATAAGGTCGTCGGGGGGATGGATTAAACGGACTCGGGGCCGCGCTATTGCGCACATCGTCCACCGTATTCCACGAAGGAGCAGGTCCGATGACAACAACAACCCTTGAAGGCTCGACCGCATTGGTAACCGGGGCCACCTCCGGGATTGGTCGCGCGGTCGCACTGCAGCTCGGTCAGCTCGGCGCTGAGGTCGTTGTTCACGGGCGCAGTGCCGAACGCGGCGCCGACGTGGTGCGGGAGATCGAAAACTCCGGGGGGAAGGCACGTTTCATCGCTGCCAATCTCGCCGATGCAGACGATGTGCGCCGGCTGGCCGCCGAGGCGGGCCCGGTCGACATCTTGATCAACAACGCCGGCGTCTATAGGTTCGGCGCAACCGCCGACACCGACGATGCGTTTTTCGACGAGCACGTCAACATCAACCTGCGCGCCCCCTACATCCTGGTGCAGCAGCTGGTGCCTGGCATGGCCGAAAGGGGCAAAGGCGCCGTGGTGAGCCTCAGCACGGTCGCGGCTGATATTCCGGCACGGACGGGTGGGATATACGGTGCCACCAAGGCCGGTCTCGAACTGCTGACGCGCGTCTGGGCCGACGAGTTCGGTCGGTCTGGCGTGCGGGTAAATGCGGTGCAAGCCGGGCCCACCGAAACGCCTGGAACCGCGGCCACGCCCGGCCTCGCCGAAAGCTTTGCGGCCTTCACCGCAATCGGCAGGGCCGCCAAGGCCGACGAGATCGCCAACGCGATAACCTTTCTGGCTTCCCCGGCCGCCAGCTACATCAACGGTGCGATCCTGAAAGCGACCGGCGGACAGGTGGCGATCGCTGGCTAACAGCGGTTTGCTGCAACACAATTGGAGGTCTTCATGCCAAACAAGGTGCTAATCACCGGAGCGAGCGGGTTACTGGGTGTTGCCGCATGTTGACGCCCCTTGGCTGCTCTGCTGATGTTTGTCCGGGGACCTCAACTGCCAGCGATCCAGGCCGCTTCCTCACCTGGCTCGGGTAGGACCCGCCCGCGTTCCACGGCGAAACTACCCGGGCTGCTCTCGAAGACGACGAGTACCCGCTCGGCGGGAACGCCCGTTATCCGGCTTACGGCGGCGGCGATTTCGATGGCAAGGCGCGTGACCTCGGCTTTGGGGTGGCCCGCACGTATCCAGCCGCTCACGAGGACTGGACTGGCCGGTGCACCGTCGGTGTAGACGCAGTCGGCGGGCAATTCGTGGGATACCACGTTGACGTAGGTACTCGGCACGTGGTTGATCTCGGAGTGAATCTTCCCAATCTCTCCCGCCAGCGCTTTCTTGGTCTGAGCGGGCAACGTCGATTCTGTTGTGGTGCAGGTATAGATGGGCATTTCTGTTCCCACTGGGGTTGAGATCGGTCATGACATCTAGCCCAGATGCGCGTCCTGCGTTTTGGTAGGCACCACGATGACGGTGGGTCCGTCGGCATTCAGTGCGGCTTCGAATTCGTGGGCGAGCTTTTCGCAGTTGTCCACGTCGACCGCGCGGCATCCGAAACCCGTTGCGAGGGAGGCGATATCGAGGCCGGGCAGGTCTAGCCCGGGGACGCCGGGTGTTTTCTCCAATACCGCGAACGACTTCAGGACTGAGTATTCGCCATTTCGCATCGCGACGAACACGATCGGTAGCCGGTGTTGGGCGGCGGTGTAGAGGGCCTGCACCGAGTATTGGAACGACCCGTCGCCGATGGTGGCAAGCACGTGGCGCTTGACGCCACGGGCGCGGTCTCCCAGGGCGACGCCCACCGCGGCGGGCAACCCCCAGCCGATACCGCCGCTGGCAGTGGCGAAAAACGACCCCGGGCGGGTGCTGGGCAGGAATCGCAGTTGTTGGGCTATCGTCGACGTCGATTCGGTGACCAGCGGCGAGTCGGCGGGCGTCACGGTTCTCAAGGTGGACCACACCGCATCCGGCTCCAGTGGTGCCGACCCGGTCACGTCGACCGCGGAGGTGGACACCTGCCTAGCTGGCACCGTCCGGTCGCTGTGATCATCGACCATGCCCACGAGCTGCTCCAACGCCAGCAGCGTGTCCCCAATGATGCTGTCACCGACCGGCGCCGCACCAGTCAGTCCCGGATCTGCGGTGATCTGCAGCAATTCGGTGCCCTCGGGCAGATACTCCCCCGCCACGTAGGGGTAGTACCGGAAGACCTGCGCCCCGATCACCACCACCAGGTCATGGCCGCGCAGCACCTCGGTGACACCCGCAATGGTCATCGGCAGCTGTCCCTGATACAGACGGTGATCCTCGGGGAACGACGCCCGGTCGGGCAGCGGGCCGGCGTACACCGGCGCCCCGACCTTCTCCGCAAACGCCACACCGGCATCCCAGGCCCCGGCGCGATCGACCTCCGGCCCGAACACCAGCAGGGGCCGCTGCGCACCGTTGATCCGCTCGGCGAATCCGCGCAGCCGCTCGGCATCCGGGCTGACCCGGTGGCTCACCGTCCGTACCACCGCCGGACCCAGCGCCGGCTTGTCCCAGTCGTCCAGCGGGATCGACAAAAAAACCGGGCCCGCCGGTGGCTGCAGCGCTACGGCGTAGGCGCGCATGATCGCCGCCGGCACGTCCTCGGCGCGCTTGGGCTCATACGCCCACTTCACCCACGGCTGCGGAAACACAGTTTCGTCCTTGTTGGTCAGATACGGCTCACACAACACCATTTCGCGGGTCTGCTGACCGGCCGTGACGATCAGCGGAGTGTTGCCCTTAGCCGCCGCCACCACGTTGCCCATCGCGTTTCCCATGCCCGCGGCGGTGTGCACATTGACCAAGGCGGGCTTGCCGGTGGACTGGGCGAATCCGTCGGCCATGGCCACCACCGACGCCTCCTGCAATCCCAGGACATAGGTGAAGTCGTCGGGGAAGTTCTTCAAGAACGTCTCCTCGGTAGAACCCGGGTTACCGAACACCGTCGTCAGCCCCAGCTCACGCAGCAGGTCGTAGGTCACCTCGTGAATGGTTTTCGCCTGTGTCATCGCCCTGCCGGTCCTTCCGTGGTTGTCCAACCTTCACAACGCGGGCCACCGCGCTCTGGCATTAGCCTTGTCGCAGCTGGTGACGTTGTCGATGTTTTGGCCAACAACCGCGCCCACCGGTCGCTGTGGACGATCACAATGGCCGCCGGCAGCGCTGGGTACGCCGCCACCATGCGACGCAGCACGCGTTGTCAGTGGGTCCATCGACGCCGATCACATGTCGTGCTGGAATGCTTGACCATGTACGCGATTGAGGTCGAACACACCGGTGGTCCGGAGGTCCTTTCTTACGTCGAGAAGGCCCGGCCCTCCCCGGGGCCCGGTGAGGTGTTGATCAAGGCCGAGGCGATCGGCGTGAATTTCGTTGACACCTATTTCCGGTCGGGGCTGTATCCGCACGAATTGCCGTTCGTTCTCGGCGCCGAAGTCGCGGGCACCGTCGCCGAGGTGGGCGAGGGTGTGACGGCGCTGCGTGCGGGGCAACGGGTCGCGACCGCCGACGCCGTCGGCTCCTACGCCGAATACTGCGTGGCAGCAGCCGATGTCGTCGCGTCGGTGCCGGATGCCGTGAGCTCCGACGTCGCCGCGGCAGCCATCCTCAAGGGGATGACCGCACACTTGCTTATCAAGTCGGTGTATTCCGTGCAGCCCGGCGACACGGTGCTGCTGCACGCCGGGGCGGGCGGGGTGGGTTTGATCCTGACACAGTGGGCGACCGGCCTTGGGGCACGGATCATTACGACCGCCTCCACCGCGCACAAGGCGCAGCTGTCGCGCGGCGCCGGCGCGGTGGAGGTGCTCGACTATCCCGACGACCCCCAGCAGTTCGGGGCCAGGGTGCGCCAGCTCACCGACGGCGACGGCGTCGCCGCCGTCTACGACGGCGTGGGTAAGTCCACCTTCGACGCCAGCCTCGTCAGCCTGGCAGTCCGGGGCACGCTTGTGCTGTTCGGCGCCGCCAGCGGGCCGGTACCCCCGGTGGACCCGCAACGGCTCAACGCCGCTGGCTCGGTATATCTGAGCCGCCCATCGCGGCCGCATTTCACGCGCACACGCGACGAATTCAGCTGGCGCACAGGCCAGCTATTCGACGAGATCGCCGCCGGCACCATCACGGTGACCGTCAGCGCCCGCTACCCGCTCGGGGACGCGGCCCAAGCCCACCGCGACCTTCAGGGCCGCAAGACCGTCGGGTCGGTTGTGCTCACGCCCTAGCGGGCGGCCTGCGATGGGTTTCCGGGACGCGCCTCAATTCCTGACGCGGCGTAACGCAGTAACCTGATCGGCCAAGTCCGACAAGGCCCGTGCCGTCGCCAGCTCCTGACCGGTTTCGCCGACCAAATGGTCGGCCGGATGCTGATAAGCGACGCCCAGTCCCGCTAAATGTGAACTCCCCCATTGTAACTCAACCTTCGCAAATGTCCGTCCGCGGTGCTCGTCGATCGCTAGCGTGACGGTTGGACGGGTAGAGGAATTCGAGCGACTGTTATGGTACATGCGCTACATCTTTCGAATCATGCTGCCGGACAGTGTCATTTGACAGTTTATGGACTCGTGTGGCGCGTTCCTAGGGTCCTTGGTCCCAACCAGAGACGCCAATGGACACCTCGGACTGGCGTCTTAGCCGGGCTGCGACTTCTTCAGGTTTGCTCGGCGTGTGTGGCGGCCGGTCAGTTGGCCAGCACGTGATCGGCGGTTCGGATCGCGAGCGCCGCACCCGTCAATGTGGGGTTCACGGCGAGCGGGGTCGGAACAAGTCCGACCGTGGCGAGGTAGAGGTTCTCGGTCCCCCAGACGCGTCCGAACCCATCGGCGACACAGGTACCGTCGTCGGCATCGCCCATGCGACACGTGCCCATCACATGAGCGAAGCCGAGCGCCATCCATTGCGGCTCCACACCAGCCCGGAAGCGACCGAGGTGGGCAGCCAGGGCGTGTTGGTCGGCGACGACCGCGTCCATGCGTTCGCGGTCGGCGTCGCGTAGCGGAACGTCGAAGCGCACCGTCCCGTCGTCTCCGATCGTCATGGTGTTATCGGGGTGGTTGTCTACCGGGCAGAAGGACTGCATCTCGACGAGCCGGTTTGGCGCCACGTCAACATCGGGCGGTGCCGCGGGCGCGGGGCTGGTGTCCCGCAACACCATCGTGTTCCAGGGTGCGGTGGCACTCGGCGGGATCCACAGGCGCGGTGGTAGGTCGTGACCGTCGCCGCCACACAGCCCGGCGTCAATCACGAGCTGGGAGAACAAGACCGGGTGATAGGTAAGGTATCTTCCGAGCGCCGGCGCCCGGAGTCGCGAGCGGTGCAGCAGAATTGGTGTGCCGAAGGCGCCCGCGGCCACCACCACGACCGAAGCGTCGATTCGCCGGCCGTCAGACAGCTCGACCGCGCAGGCGCGTGGCCCTTCGAGGACCACGCGGCGCACGTCGCCGGCCTGCACGGCCACGCCGGTGTCAACGAGGACATCGTGGGTGCCGACATAGTGGATCGTTGCGGTCGCGGGATCCAGCAGACGGCCCGCCATCGGCTGTTCCCGAATCTCGCGACCGGCGTTGGCCAGTGGTGCGTCCAGCCGCTCGGCGATTCGCTGTTGACGCACGGACGCGGCGAACGTGTCGTCGTGGACATCCAGATAGCGTTCGGCTTCGCTCAGGTAGTGGTCCCACTCGGGCGCCGTCATCGTGGCCCACCGCTCGAACGCCGATGGTCTCGGGCAGTTGTTGGTCCACAGGACGCCTTGCCCGCCGACAGCGGCCGTCGTGCACGCGCCCGGCAGGGCCGGCGGCGGTGCCTGTTCATCGAAATACGTCAACCTGTCGGTGATCCCGGCCAGGAAGGAATCGGGGTGTTGCTGGAACCGGGCCTGGTTGCGCACATGGCTGCCCGGCGGATCCGAGATCGCCGGGCCCGCTTCGAGCATCGTCACTCTACTGCCGGCTTCGGCGAACCGGCGCGCGATGACGGCGCCAATGGGTCCGCTGCCGATGACAACGACTTCGCCGCGCATTACCCGCTCACCTGATCAAGCCGCGGCGGCACCGATGCCATCACTGGCACCGGTGATAACCATCGTCCCAGCCCCGGCTCACGCCAACGAGTAGCGAACCGGCAGGTGTTTGAGTCCGCCGACGAAGGTGGTGGCGACCAGTTCCGGATCACCGGTCAGCTCAATGGATTTGAGTCTGGGCAGCAACTCGGAGAAGAAGCTGTTGACCTCCATGCGGGCCAGGGCCGCACCCATGCAGAAGTGCACGCCGTAGCCAAAGGCCAGATGTTTGTTGGGATCTCGTCCGACGTCGAAGCGGAACGGGTCGTCGAAGACATCCTCGTCGCGGTTGCCCGATACGTACGACAGCAGCAGGGATTCGCCCGCCGCGACCGGTACCCCGCGCACGACGGTGTCTTTGGCGGCGGTGCGCATGAACTCCTTGACCGGGCTGACCCAGCGGATCATCTCCTCGGTGGCCAGGGGCATCAAGTCGAGGTTGTCCCGCAGGCGCTCGAGCTGGTCCGGATTTTCGATCAGCGCCTGCAGACCACCGGAGATCGTCGCGCTGGTGGTGTCGTGACCCGCGGTGGCCACGATAAGGTAGTACGACACGGTGTCGATATCGGACAGCGGCTCGCCGTCGACCCGGGCGTTGGCGATCGCCGACGCGAGGTCCTCGGTCGGGCTGTCACGGCGCGATGCCGTCACCCCGTTGAAGTACTGGAACATGTCGAGCAGCGCGGGTAACTGTTCTTCGCTGTTATCGCCCCGCTTGAACTCGGAGTCGTCGCTCCCGAACAACTCCTGGGTCAGCTTGAGCATGCGAGCGAAGTCGGCTTCCGGGATGCCCAGCAGGGACATGATCACGTAGAGCGGGTAATTGACCGCGACCTGCTGCACGAAGTCGCACTCCGGGCCCACGGCCATCATCTTGTCCACATAGTTCTTGGCCAGCTCATCGACACGAACCTTCAGCGCCCGCATCGCCTTTGGACGAAACCAGTCGGAGCCGATCGCACGAATCACCCGGTGCTGCGGGTCGTCCAGGTGAATCAGCGTGCGCACGCCCACCGCAGCCGCTTGTTCGTCGCCCTCGGCGGTGGTCAGTACCGGCCGCGGCCAGTTGGTGAACAGCATGTTGTCGCGCTCGATGTCCATGATGTCGGTGTGTTTGGTGATCGCCCAGAACGGCCGGTAATTCGGCACCTCGACCCACGAAACGGGTGCGTTGGCGCGCAGGTGAGCCAGCGCCGCGTGCAGCGACCGCTCGTCGGTGTACGCCAACGGATCTGCCAGTAACTTGGCGGCCTCGTCCATCGTCGTTGTGCTCACTGGCGAAACTCCTTCAGTGCGGCGGTAATACAGTCCTGGGAAGCCCCGTAAAAGATCGGCAGGACGCGGTCGATCTCGCCCTCGCAACGACGTCGCAATGCGGCGCCAACCTGGTCGACCGGGCCGACGACGGCGAAGGCGGCCAGCATCTCGTCGTCGATGAGCGAGCCCATGGCGTCCCACTCGCCCTGTTTGGACAGGCGGTTCAGTTCTGCGTGCAGGTCGCCCCAGCCGTGCAGCTCTAGCACCGGGCGGTAGGCCGGGGTCGATCCGTAAAAGGCGATCTGCTTGCGTGTGGCCGTCATGGCCGCCGTCAGGTCGGCGTCGTTCTCACCGGTCGCCACCATCACCTCGCCCGATACCTCGAAGTCGCCGCGATCGCGGCCGCACCGCTGCATGCCGCGCAGCAGCGCCGGCATCGTCACCTCGTTGAGGTAGCGCTGCGAAACCATCGGATGGCCGAGGTGGCCGTCGGCGACCTCGCCGCACATCTCGGTCATCGCTTCACCCACCGCGGCCAGGAAGACCTTCGGCGCGGGATAGGGCTGGGGCTCCGGCGTGAACATCGGGGTCATGATCTTGTGGGTGTAGAAATCGCCCTCGAAACGAAGCTTGGTGCCGTCCTTCCACGCCGACCAGATCGCGTGCAACGCGGAAACGAACTCGCGCATCCGGCGCGCCGGGTGACTCCACGGCATGCTGAATCGTTTCTCGATATGGGGCTGGATCTGGGTGCCCAGGCCAAGGATGAACCGGCCCTTGGAAAACGCCTGCAAGTCCCAGCCGACGTTGGCGACGGTCATCGGATTGCGCGCGAACGCCACCGCGATGTTGGTGCCGAGTTCGAGTCGCGAGGTGTGCTCGGCGGCCAACAGCAACGGCAGAAAGGGGTCATGACTGGTTTCGAATGACCAGCCGCCGTCGTAGCCCTGTTGTTCCAGAGCCCCGGCCGCCTCGGCCACCTGTTCGAGTCGATTGGGGATGCCACCGTCGATCTTGATGCGGTCGACGTTAACCATCCGGGTAACTTTACAGTAAGCAATCCAGTATGTGACCCTGCTCATCTAGGCGCGCGCGATCGCATCCGTACGAGGTAGGACAGACGCATGACGAAACCCCCGGATTGGGAGGAGACGCTCGAGGATCTCGACCGTCGCCGGCAGCACGCGCGCGGTATGGGCGGCCCGGAGCGGCTCGAGAAGCACCGCGGGAAGGGCAAGCTCGACGCCCGCGCACGGGTCGACCGGCTCCTCGACCCGGGCAGCTTCCGCGAGATCGGCACGCTCGTCGGCGGCGAGATCGCGGCCGACGGGCTCGTCGTCGGTTCCGGTTCGATCAACGGCTCACCGGTGATGTTGGGTGCCGAGGACTTCACCACGCTGGCCGGCAGCATCGGACCCGGCGGTAACTCCAAGCGCTACCGCATCGCCGAGCTGGCGCTGCGCGACAAGATTCCGCTGGTGATGCTGCTGGAAGGCGCCGGCTTTCGCCCCACCGGCGGGCACTACGGGCGCACCCCGACCGACCTGCTCGCCCAGGCGCAGTGCTCGGGCCGGGTGCCGACCGTCGCCGCCGTGCTCGGCCCCTCGGCCGGGCACGGCGCGCTGGTGGCGCCGGTGTGCGACTTCCGAATTATGAGCCGACAGGGCGCGATCTTCACCGCCGGACCCCCGGTCGTCAAAGAGTCCACCGGAGAAGAGATCTCGAAAGAGGACCTCGGCGGACCCGACGTCGCGTTGCCCAGCGGAGTCGATCCACAACGTCGCCGAGGACGACGAAGCGGTGCTCGCCGACCTCCGTCGCTACCTGTCGTACTTCCCGCCCAGCGCGTGGTCGTACCCGTCGCCGCTGCCCGCCGACGAAGACAGCGAGCCCCGGCAGACGCCGGAGCTGCTCGACATCGTCTCCCGCGACAACCGCCGCGTCTACGACATGCGCGCGGTGCTCGACGTGATCTTCGACCGGCCGGACTGGTTCGAGGTCCAACCGCGCTTCGGCACGGCGATCATCTGCGCGCTGGCCCATCTCGGTGGCCACCCGGTCGCGGTCGTGGCGAACCAGCCCCAGGTGCTCGCCGGTTCGATCGACGCCGACGCCGCCGACAAGGCGGCACACTTCATCATGGTGGCCGACTCGTTCCACCTGCCGATCGTCTTCCTCGCCGACAACCCCGGCATGCTGCCCGGCAGCCGGTCCGAGCGCAGCGGCGTGCTGCGCGCCGGGGCGCGGATGTTCGCCGCGCAGACGGCGGCCACCACGCTCAAGCTGCACGTGACGATGCGCAAGGCCTACGGATTCGGTTCGATGGTGATGTCGCTGCTGGGCTTCGACCATCAGGTCGCGACCTTCGCCTACCCGGGCGCGACCATGGGCGCCATGAGCGCGGCGGCGCTGAGCAGGGCATCGCACGCCGGTGAGGACCTCACCGAGAAACTGCGCAACGCCGAGTTGCAAGCCTCGTATCGCTCCGCCGAGCACATGGGATTCGACGAACTCATCGATCCCCGCGAGACGCGCGACGCGCTGCTGGCTTCCCTGCTTCGGGGACTATCCAGCCGTCAGGCCGCCGCCGAGCCCGTGAACCGGACCGTCATCCTGCCGTGAGCCGGCGCAATACACCTCGGTCGGGTTCACCCAAGGGCTGCTCGACGCCGGCATCGCCCCCTCGACCGGAGGTGTGGGCGATTCGTTCGACAACGCCCTCGCCGAAAACCTGTGGTCGACCATCAAGCTCGAGCTGATCTACCGGCCGACCACCACTTTCGCGACCAGAGCGGGAGCACGCGCGGCAGTGTTCCGCTACGTCGACGGCTGGTACCACCCACGCCCGCATCCAAGCCGGACTCAGTGGGCTCTCACCCGACGCGTACGAGGCTGCCTGGCACCGGCAGAGTCGTCCCCAGCGGCTACCCTCTTACAACCCGAGGGCGTCGTCCCCAGGTCGATAAAGTCTCCGGGAAGACGGGGAAACTCAAAGGCAGCCGGGCTCAACGTCGATTAGAATTTCCGATCATGGTTTCCGGCACCATCCAACGGCCGACGAGATGGCCCGGGTCCCCACCGCCGCGCCAGCCGAAGGGACGCAACACGCTAACCGACGACTTCCAGCAGTATGGACGTCGATCCAAGAAGCGATCTCGACGGCGAGTGCCGCGACACCCGCGACCACCGCACCGAGGGTTCGACGGTTGCTGCGGATGTCCGCGATGGACTTCGACAACCATAATTGCCCGCCACTCTTTCGTAATGGCGCTGTAGCACCAAGGAGATGATTCGCGATGACAGAACCGTCGGTGGACGTGGACACGCAGGCACTGTACGACAGAGCCGACGCCCTGGAGAAAATGATCGAGGAACTGACCGAGGCAGAACCCCCCGAATACACAGACCCCGATCCGCCGTGCAACCTTCAAGAAGCCAAGGATGCGGTCAAACAACTTAAGCGGTCCGCCGACAGTGTGCGGACCTACATGAAAACCGGCTATGAGGAGTGGGGACATCTGGCGGAGTCCCTCAGGACCGCGGCCCAATCCTATGAGGAGGTTGACGAGGATGCTGCGCGGGCCCTGAGCACCCTCAGTGGGTCCGTGTCGCCGGCGACGCTCGGGCCCGCGGATGCGGGAGGGCCGCATGAGGCAGGGCCGGCACTTGACCTCCCCAGCGACGATATCCCGGACACCCAGACGCCGCAGGGCCCGGCGCCGGTGGCCCTTCTCAATGACACGTACCAGGATCTTTCAGACCTATGCGGGCTCGTCGAGGCAGGTGACGGTGGCAGATCGTGCGACGATTTTGCGGAAGCATGGCGTGCCTATGGGGGACAACTGTTCGACGCCACCCTCCGCTGTTTCGTGCCTTTTCCTTCTGATTCCTGGGAGGGCGAGGCGGCTGAGGCTGCCAATCAGAGCTTGGAAGAACAGAGGCAGTGGTCGCTCGGTATGAAGGATAACTGCGACCAGATGGCTTTGTGGGCCGAACAGCTCTCGACGGCGCAGTCCTGGCTTCTCGATACGCATATCCTCTACGACGGCCATGAGTTGCATCAGCGGATCGAAGTGGAAGAGATCGAGCATGACTACGCAGCGCTAGATGACAGAATTGTTCCGCACCGTCCCAAGCGTAAGAAATACTCGCAGAAATTGGCGGACTTGCAGACCCTGTCGGATGAGGTGCTGGCCCAATACCCAACGCAGGCAGGCATGCCGCTATCAATCGTGAATCCTTCGCCGGCTCCGCGTGGCTACACGTACTACCCGCCCTCCGGATCCGGGCCTGGGTCCTGGCCCACGCCTGGTTCAGACCTTCCGGACCCGACCGGCATGCCCAGTGTCGGCGCGTCATCGACACCGACCGATGTGCCGATGCCCGAGGCCTTACCGGGGGGGCCGGCGGTCGACGCCTTGAGGGGGGGGTCGGGGGTTAAACCGGCGTCGGTAGGGGGCGGCGGGGTACCTTCGATGCCGTTGCTGCCCCCGCTGGACGCTGGATCGGTGGCTCTTGCGCGTGAGCTCGCGGGTCCGGGTCGTGCGACGCTGGGCGCGGGCGGCGCGATGGGCGGGGGTGGCATGGGCATGGCGCCGATGGGCCCGGGCGGCCAGGGCGGTCAGGGTCAGAATCAGGCGAACGCCAAACGCGTGCAGCAGGACGACGAGTCGCTCTACACTGAGGAGCGACCGTGGACCGAGGCCTACATCGGTAATCTCGGGCGCAAAGACATCGACGACGAGGAATTTTAATGACCGCGCAGATCGACCCGCAGGTGGATGAGGTGTTGCGGCAGATGCGGCGGTTTGCCTCGGCCCTCCAGGAACAGCAGCGCCGGACGGACACCGAATCCTTCACGGCCACAGACGAAGCCAAGACCGTCGAAGTGACCCTCAACGGAAAACATTGGCTCACCGGTGTGTTTATCCAAGACGGCCTGATGCGGCTGGGCCCTAAGACGGTTGCGCAGCGCCTCAACGAGGCACTGCGCAACGCTGAGGCCGCGGCGACCAGCGCTGTCACAGCCGAGCAGGAGCGGCTCGTCGCGTCGCTTGTCGACATCGTCGGTGAGGTCCAAAAAGGGCAGGGGTTGTCCTGACAAGCCTGCTGTGACGGCAACGATTTCGGTTCCGCAGGTAACACTTGCGGGTGTTGGCCACGGCCGATTGGCGATTGCATTTCGGGCATTGCATGGACGGGCCCGGTGATTTGCAGGGTTGCGCGGCACGGGCCGATTCATGGGTAGCTGCTCGCAACGAGGGCGGCAGTGACATCCGGCGACGGCTGGCGATGGTGTCGCGGTTGATGACTGGCGGCCAGCTGGCCCCGGTGGCGGCGGTCACGCGCCGGGGTATTACGGCCTAGCTGGCCGCCCTGATCGCTGGTCTTTGGCTGCCGCAACGTCGATTAAGCTTGTCAACCATGATGTCCTGCAGCATTGGACGGCCGCCGAAATGGCCTTTGCCCTCGGCGTCCGGCCGGCAGAAGCGAGACAACACCGGAACCCAGCACGCCACTGCGGATACCGGCAACATGTTGGGGAGCCAGCCCCCCAGCGACAACTATCTGCCAGGCGCTGCCACATACCGGAGAGCTGTGCTCGATGCGCCGTGTCAAACGTCGCGAGGGTCATAGGCATGGGCATAGTGAGGCCGACCGGTAGGTCCGTCGAGCGGATGCTGGATCCGGGCGGGTGGCCAGAGATCGATGAGAACATCTTCTATGACCGCGCACAGGAGTTCGCCCTGATTTTGCGGCAGGTCACCGAGGTGTTGGAGACCTGCCAGTACCAGCACTATGAGATCTTCGAGGGCGGTATCTGGTTGGGCGATGCCGCCGATGCCGCCGGCGACGAGCTCGGCACCGACATCGATCGGTTGAGAACGCTGCGCAACGGTCTCGCCACCGTAATTGACTGGCACAACCATATCGCTGGGTTGATCGTGCAAGCCAAGTGCCACATCAGCGACAATGTGGAGGGCGCTTACAAGCAGATCAACGCCCTTAAGAATGACTCCAGCCTGGGCGCTGCCAAGCGAACCACCGCGATCAAAAGGGTGGTCAGGGCGACGCACGAGGCGAATGTCAGCGTGGTCGTCGACACCGGCGAGCAGATTTTGGCAACCCAGGCCTGGGCCCCCGAGCCCGTAGTGGAACCAACCCCGGTCACGCCAACCCCCGTGACACCGACTCCGGTCACGCCAACCCCCGTGACACCGACTCCGGTCACGCCAACCCCGGTCACGCCATCTCCGGTCACGCCGACCCCAGTCACACCTCCATCGCCCGGGCCGCAGCCTGTATCGCCCGAGGATTCTCCTCATACGCCCAGTCCGTCGGTGCCGGGCGCCCCAGGGCACGAGCCGGCGGCTCCGGCGAGTCCGGCGGCGTCGACGGCGCGGCCCTCGAGTGCGGATGGGCGTGGCAAGGGAGTGGCCCCGGCGTCGGCGCAGGACTCATCATCGCCCCTACTGTCCATGCCGATGGCGCCGACTGCACCGGGCGGTGCCGGCGCTGTTCCGGGCGCGGGGGGGGGCGCTGGTCCGGGCGCGGGGTCGGGCGCTAGGTCGGGGGCTCCGGTCGGGCAGAAGCCGTCGGATAAGCAGACCAGCACACGACCGGCAGCAGCCACCACCCGGTCTGTGGCGCGGACCCGACCTGTTGCGCGCCCGGAGTCGTCCGATCGCACCGAGTCAGCGCATGCCGCTGCGATGGCGCCGATCCCGGTTTCGCCGGCCCGGGCCGAACGCGATGCCATCGCGGAGGCCTCCGCCGCTGACGCGGCGCGACGCCGCGGGACTGACCCGCTGCGGTTGGCACGGCGCATCGCGGCGGCGTTGAACGCGCCCGGCAGCGGCGGCCAGGATGATTTCGGGTTCTTCTGGGTGACCGCGGTGACCACCAACGGCGCGATTGTGCTGGCCAACAGCTATGGGCTGGCCTACATCCCCGACCGGGTGCAGCTACCGGAAAAGGTCTACCTGGCCAGCGCCGACGAGACCATCCCAGCCACCGAGCGGGCGCGCTGGGCCACCTACCCGGTGCTGGCGGTGCAGGGCTGGGCCGACCATCACAACACCAAGCTGCGGGCAGTGATCGCCACCGAGGAGCAGTTGGCCAATTCCGATCCCGGCGCAGCCAAGGTTGTGCTGAAACCGGACGACATCCCGGCCAGCGGCGATATGGTCGGCCGATCCCGGCTGGAGGTGGTGAAACCAGCGGCGGCGGCCCGGCTGGCAGCGACCACCGATCTGCGCTTGATCAGCCTGTTGCCGCCAGCGCCAGCGGATACCAGTCCGCCGGCTGATCAGCGCTCCAGGTTGTGGTTCCGGGTGATAAAACCCATGACCAGCGGGGCCACCGGCCGTCAGGCCGCACACCTGCAGGCGTTCCACACTTACGCTGCCCACACCCAAGAAGCCGTCCTCAAGGAGGCGCACACCGCGGTCGACCCGGGCGCTCAGCGCTCCGCTATCGCCGACTGGTTGTACTGGAAACACCTCACCGGCCTACTCGACGCCGCCCTGGCCGACGCGTATTAAGGCGTCGAGCTTTCGAAGTCCACGGCCCGGGTCAGGCGGATGTCACGGTCCTGTTCGCCGGCCTCCATCAGTTGGCGCATAGCGACCGTTGCCGGCGATGTCGAGTGCGGCTTTGCCGCGCACCGTCCGCTGACTCAGCAGCTTGGCCGCCTGCAACTGATTCTCGGTAGCCTCCAAACGCAACGCCGAGTCATTACTAGCTGCAATGACTTTCGCGATTCTGAACGGGTCGGTCCGTCCGTCCCGTTCCTGGACCAGCGCATTGGCCTCATCGATGAACAGCACACCCCCGATGGCGCGATCGATCGCCTTGGTGGTCTTGACCGCCGATTGCCCCTCGTATTCGGCGACGAAATCCTTGCGCGACGTCTCGACGAGTTTGGGCTCGCCGATGACGCCCAACCCGGCCAGGACATTGGCCACCACCCGCGCGATCGTGGTCTTGCCGGTACCGGGTGGCCCGGTGAAGATCATATGCTTGCTCGGCTGGGCGACCTTCATCCCGCGGGCAGCGCGAACCCTCGCCATCTGGGGTTGCGGCGCGGTAGCGCTCGACCTGATCTTTGACCCGGGTGAGCCCAATCTGGCGCTGCAGCTCAGCTTCGGCCTCGGCGAGTAGCTTCTCCCGGCCGGAGGTGTCGGCCACAGCTGTGGTCGCATCCCAGGGGTCGGTGCGGGCGGCGATCTGTTCGGCGCTAGTCGTCACCAGACGATAGGACAAATCTTTAAGCGCCGCAGCAATTTTCGGCTCTGGATGGGTGGTCTGCAGCCATTCCAGCAGTGCCACCGCCGCTTCCTCGTCCCCTGGCCGCGGCGCATGCCTCACCCGCCGGCGAGGCGTTCGCCTCGGTCAGTCGACGTTCGGCTTCGGTGAACAAGCCCAAGGTTTGCCGCGGCCACCCCGTGCGCGACGCCGGCCGCGGCGGCCAGGAACGTGTCCGGCCACCTCCCGGCGCCCCTGACTTCATCGATCACATCGGTCCAGCGTTGGGCCTCGTCCTAGATCACGGCCTGGACCCACGACAGCAAGTGCTCGGCGCCGGTGGTCGGACTGCCCTCCAGGGCCTCCATGGCGTCCGCAGAATTACCGTGCGATGCCTCATTCACGACGAAACCCAGGGTGATCGCCAGTGGCGAGTTGACCGGGTAGGTGATGTCGCCGTACAGGCCGCCGATCGCAATCCTGGCGCCCAGGGTGTTCATCGAGATTTGGGCGGATCCCGCCAGCTGTCCGAGGTGTGTGCGCGAATACCAGGCCCGAAACAGCGTCACCCGGTCGGTGTCCCGCAGCGAATACGTCCGATCCATGCGTCGCAGGCGGACTCGTCGTAACTCGTGGTCTCGGTGAACAGATCCAGCGACGGTGGCTCCGAAACGGGTGGCATGCCGACCGCACTTTCGAACAGGCCGGCCGGGTGATCAGTTATTTATCGGTCGGGTATCGGGTCGCGAACACTTCGGCTTGTGCCGCGGCGACCTGCTCCGCCGTCGGCAAATCCAGGCCGGCGGTCTTCACGAAGTCAGGTAGGGCTCCGGTGCCGTCTAAGCCCAATTCGGATTCGCTTTCCAGCAAGTAAGTGTGCAGGCCGGCCAGCCCTTTTTGCCGGGCCAGGTCCGCAAGGACGAGTATCTCGTCTGCGAGGTCGGATTCGCTGATGCTCGTCAGTTTCGCCGACAGATCGATCTGCTGGATCCTGCCATCCATGAGCGCCGACACCCTCACCGTCCTGGGTGGGTTGGTCACCGTGAACAGCTCGACGGCATCCTCGTCCTCTTTTTCTTCCTCTTCTCCGGTAGCCTGGGTCTGCGAACGCATGGCATCCATCGCGGTTCCGGTGTTTTCCGGCTGGGCCGGCACGTACTTGCCCAACATATCAGCGGCTGACTTTTCGCCGCGGTCGTCGTCGGCGACGGAGAAATCCATGGCGGCCAGATCATCGTGGTCGTCCCCGGGCAGGTGCTGCGGCATGGCGTCCTTCTTTCTGAAATTGGTAGCGGCAGAAGTCAGCCTCGGTAGGAGGCTTCGGCGGCTTCGGTGTGATCGAAGCATGCGCCCGCTGCGAGGTGAGGTCGCGGGCGCACCTGGTCCCAGACGAGGTTGCGCAGGCCCTGGTAGGGGATGTTCGGCCGGATCTCCAGTGCAAGCGGAAAATCAACCAGGTGCAACCGATCGGCGATCACCGACACGGCGTGGATGGGCACCTCCACGCCGACGACATCGCCGACGCGGCCCGCGCGACCGGCAGTGAGCGCACCGGCCATAATCAGCGATCAAGCATTTGTCTGTCGAGGTTGATGCTCAAGTCCTCGTCGACGCCCTTAAACATCACGCCGCCGGCGAGCAGCTTTTCGGCGAGGTCCTCGGAGGCCTGTTGAAGGGCTAAGCCCGCGTTGCGGCGCGACACCTCCGCGCTGGCAAACGCACCATTGGAAGCGGTGCTGATCACACCGTGGGTCCAATTGAGCTTGTGGCCGATCTCGGAGGTCGCCTGAGCCGCTTGTGCGGCGTAGCCCGCCGCTTCGTTCTGCGTCGCTGCCAGGTCCTCGAGGTAATCTGTATCGACGGTTAAATCTGCCATGAGTCTCCTTAAGTTAATTTTCTACCCGCTGTGGCTTTGGCTTGTTACGGTTTTGACCGTGCTAGCGGCTTCACACGCTGCGCTCCACGTGGCTCGGCTCCTGCCCCTGTTGGGGGCCAACGGTGGCGACCTCGATCGGTGCACGCTCTGCACCCTCTGTGGCCGAGGCCGCGCCAGCCCCGGCGCCTTCGACGTCCCCCTCGAGGGCGGCCTCCACGGCGGCGGCGCCCGCGAGCGTGGCCTCTTCGGGAGCTGCCCCAGCGAGCGCGGCCTCCTCGGCGCCGGCCTCCTCGGCAGGGGCCACAGCCCCCTGGCCCTGCTGGGCCATTGAGGCGAGCTGCTGGGCCGATCCCATCATCTGGTTGACCAGGTTCATGTGCTGGGCGACGTGCCCCGAGATCTCTGCGACTTGCCCTGAGGCTTCAGTGATTTGACTCATGCTGGGCAGCGTGAACGCCGGCGTCTCCGCTGGCGCGTCATCGCCGGAAGTGTCACCATCACCGGTCTGAAGAGCGCGCGCGTCTGCCCGAGCGCCCCGGCCGGCCAAGCCGGCAGTGTCGGCCACGGCGGACATACCGGATGTGCTGTCGGAGCCGGCCTCGAAGTTAGAAACAGTGGACTTCAGCGCTTCAGGGACCTCAATCGCAGCGAGCGTACCCGATGGCTGCACAGCCTGGGTCACGGTGTCGTACTGCGCGGCCAGTGTGTCCGCCTCAATTGCGTTTGCCTTCGATTCGCCCGCCGTCTTGGTCTCATAGGCGACGGCAACCCCGATCGCCGCCAGCGCAGCCGCTGTTTGGAATATATACGATAAGGGCGGGCCCCACGGCCCGCTGCGGTAAATGAGTACGGCAACAGGGAGACACCCGGTAAGCCCGACCAGCGTGTATGCGATGATTAGGCGCACCTCGTAGACCTCTTGGCCCTGTTTTTCCACGAGGGCTTGCATCTCCGCGTCCAGCCGCTGCATCTCCCCCGACTGGTCGAATAATTTCTGGTTCGCCGCGTCATAAGCCTCCGCCGATTCGCCGTCCCCCCAGTATGCTGAGTCCCGATTGGCCCGCACTAGCGCCTCAGAGTATTCTTCAAATTTCATTTTACCGCTGGTGAAATCGAATCCACTGTCGGGGTTCCCGAATCCATTAAAAAGCTCAAGCGCTCCGATTAATGCGATCGCAGCATCGAGAACCTTCGTTTCAATCGCCAGTTGCTTCGCCTTACGCGCGAACTTTTCTCTACGCGTTTCTTGCAACCATCCCGTGTCCAAGGCTCCCGATGCATCGGATCCCACGGATGGGGACCTCGACCTCGTGGAAGCGGTGGAGTTGCTGTACCGTTTCACTTCTTCCAGGTATTCCTCGTGCGTAAGGCCTGCCGCTTCCCACCGCGTCACATCCCCTGGTTCAAAAATGCTCACAATGGTGTTTCCCTTTCACTCCTGCTGATTTTGTCCGCTGGCCCTGTGCACACTTGGTTGAGTTCTGTGCTAGCTACATTTAATTTAACAGCGCACCGGGGCCAGTGCGCGCATTTTACGGTAGGTCAGTTCCCCGAGTTATTCTTGCGTAACTGTCAAATCTGCCACGGATCAGGCTGCTTGACGTGGACATTCTACTCGCTACGGCTTCGGCTTGATACGGTTTTGACCGTGTTAGCCGCTTGACACGATGCGCTCCAGCGGGCTCGGCTCCTGCCCCTGTTGGGCGCCAACGGTGGCGACCTCGATCGGTGCACGCTCTGTGGCCGAGGCCACGCCCGCCCCGGCGCCGTCGACCTCCCCCTCGAGGGCGGCCTCTTCGGCGGGGGCGGGAGCCCCCTGGCCCTGGGCGGCCATCGAGGCGCGCTGCGGTCGCTGTCCGGTCGTCTGGTTGACAAGGTTCATGTGCTCGGAGAGGTGCCCTGAGACCTGTGCGGCTTGAATGAGTTGACTCAGGGTCGGCAGCGTGAACGCTGGCGTGCCCCCGGGAGTTTCACCACCACCGATGAAAGTGCTGAACAGGGCCCGTACTTCCGCCGAAGCGCCCTCGCCGGCCAAGCTGGCCATGCTGGCCAGGTCGGGCATCGCCGACACACCGGACATGCGGTCGGTAACGGCCTTGAAGCGCGAAACGGTGGACTCCACCGCTCGGGGCACCTCAATAACAGCGGACGTACCCGATGGCTGCAGAGCCTGGGTCACGCCGTCGTAATCCGGGGCCAGTATGTTCGCCTCTTGTGCGTTTGTCTTCGATTCTTCCGCCGTGATCATTTCATAGATGATGACGGTATCCAATGCCGCCCCGGCAACCACTATTTGGAACCAATACGATAATTGCGGGCCGACCGGAGGGGGCTTCAGGTAAAGCAATAGGGCAACACCCTGAGCAAAGACAAGCCCCATCGCCGTTAGTGCGATAACGTCGTGCGCCAGCTGGACCGCGTCGGCCTGTTTTTCCACGAGGTCTTGCATCTTCGCGTCCAGTTCCTTCATCTTTTCCGACAGCAAGATTAATTCCTCGTTCGCGGCGGCATACGCGGCCGCCGAGTCACCGTCCCATTCGTCTGGGTCCGGTTCGGATCGCTGTAGCGCTTGACGGTGGTTATCGAAAGCCGATATACCGAGGACGAAATCCTCTGCTACCTCCCCAGGGAACCAAAATCCATTAAACAAGTCCACCTGTACGATTAGTACCATCGTAATATCGATAATAAACGTCGGAGTCGGGAGCATCTTGTTGTTGTCGTCGAGGGCGAGGTTTGTGTAATTTTTTAGCGCTTCTTTAAGGTATGGGAGCTTATCTCTCCCATACCACACAAATTTCCCCACCGCCGCGCCTGCATTCGCAGCAGCGTCAAGCGGATTCCCCACGTAGATAGCGCCGAGGACATCAGCACCCCTCTGGAAGCAGTATGCCAGATCATGAACACCGGCAGCGAAACCGACAATTTTGCCCCAATCCACCACGGTGTTTCCTTCATGTTCGCTGATTTTGTGGACTCATCCTGTGCAGGCTAGCTCAGGTGCTGAGTACGGTTAATTGAGTTTAACAGCGCACCGACCGGGGCAGTGCACAATCGGTAGGCCAGCGGCGTTGACTGCTCGACGCGCGGAGGCCACGGTGAGCATTGCGGCAGGGTCAAGGTGCGGCGAGCGGTTGTACCCGAGCGCGGCGGCGCCCGTCGACCTGGTCGGAAAATGATTGGGAGAGTTACGGCTCTCGGGGTGATTTGGTGGCGGCGACCGTGTGCGGGCTGGCGTCACGCTGGACCGCCAGACGCTGGGTAAAGAACGCCTCGACCGTGGGTGCCAGCGCGGTCATGGCCGTAGCCCCTTGTGCTGATCGAGCCCGCACACTGTCGGGGTCGGGGCCCGCTTTTTCCGCGGCCGACTTGACAGTCTTGACCCAGCGCTGCAACGTCTCCGGGGTGAAGTAGGTGTGCAGTATGACTTCGTCGAACACCCGGCCCCCGAGCGCGAGCGTGTTGAGCCCGAATGCCACCAGCGCCAAGCGAATATCTTCGTTGAAATCCGGCCGAGAAACAAGATTGGGGTATTACCATCGGACCGTCGTGGTTGAAGATCACCCATCGTGCACAGGCGGCACATGGCCCGGGCCTCAATCCTCCATCTGTGCAGTCGTGACCGCTGGTATGCCGAACGCGGCGTAGATAGCCGCGATGCCGCGGCCATGCCCAACGTGAACCGGCCTCCGAAGAGCCGGTGCATGATGGTCGCACACGACGCGGTTATCAGCGGATGGCGTGTGTTGTGATTGGTTGCGGCGGTGGCGATCTGCATCCGGTTGGTCACCGCGCACGCGGTGCCCACGAGGGACGACGTTTCCTTGACGTTCCAGCGCTCGGAAATGAATGCGGTACCGAAGCCCAACTCCTCGCCGCGGCGAGCCTCGTCCATCAAGGTTGCCGCAGCCGTCAGACCGCCGCCGAACCGGTGAGCCGGACCGTCATCCTGCCCTAGCCGGCCCGATACGCCGAAACCACCGGCTCGAGCTCATCGGGCGTGGCGCCGTGCATGATCACGGCGTCTGCGCCATAGTCGAATTCCTTGCGGATGCGATCCACACATTGCTGGGCCGACCCGGTGGCCGACGGCTGCAGCCATTCGTCGGGAATCAGCGTCGCGATGTGCTCGGTCTGCTCGGGCGTGGCCTTGTGATCGATGCCGCCCGCGATCGACGTCACCACCTGGTCTTCCCGAAAGCGCTGCAGCACAGCCGGATCCCACTTGTTGGTCTGCACCAGCAGATCGCCGTACCCCTGCAGATACGTGGCCAGGCGCGCGACGGTCTTCTTCAGCCGCAACTGCTCGGGAAGATGGTCGCCGACGGTGGCGAAGCACGACCACACCCGCACGCTGTCGGGGTCGCGTCCGGCCTTTTCCGCGGCGGATTTGACGGTTTTGACGCAGCGCTGCAACGTCTCCGGGGTGAAGTAGGTGTGCAGGATGACGTCGTCGAACGCCCGGCCGCCGAGCGCGAGCGTGTTGGGCCCGAAAGCCACCAGCGCCAGGCGAATATCTTCGTTGAAGTCCGGGTCGAGGAAAAGGACCGGATATTTACCCATCGGGCCGTCGTGATTGAGGATCACCTCGCCGTGCCAGAGCCGGCGCATCACCTGGGCCCAATCCTCCATCTGCGCGGTCGTGACCGCCGGTATGCCGAAGGCGCCGTAGATCGCGCCGATGCCGCGGCCGATGCCCAACGTGAACCGGCCTCCGGAGAGCCGGTGCATGGTGGTCGCCCACGATCCGGTGATCAGCGGATGGCGGGTGTTGTGATTGGTTGCGGCGGTGGCGATCTGCATTCGGGTGGTCACCGCGCACGCGGCCCCGACAAGGGACGACGCCTCCTTGACGTTCCAGCGCTCGGAGATGAACGCGGTGCCCAAGCCCAACTCCTCGCCGCGGCGGGCCTCGTCCATCAGGGTTGCGGGTCCCTCACCACCGGCCCCGGCCAACAGGTAGTAGCCCAATTCGTCGAGCGTGCGATCGCTCAATTCCACACTCCTTGGTTCCACACCTCGGTGATTTTGCCGTCGACGACCCGGAACACCTCGATGCTGGCGACGTTGGTTTCGCTACCGTCCTTGGCGGTGATTGTCGAGTCGTAGACGATCGCGACGTGCTCACCGTCGTCGCCGGCGATCACGATGTTCAGTTCGAAGTGCAACCTGTCCAACATCTTCCACGTGTCCTTGACCCGGTTGACGGCCTGTTCGCGGGTCAGGGTGTGCGCCTCGCCGACCTCGTGCCGGACGACGGTGTCGGCGAACAGCTCCTCGGCCATCTCGATGTTGCACTCGTTCCAGACGACGAGGTTGTACAGTTCGACGACTTCACGCGCCGTCCACGTGACACCCATCAGCCCAGCACCGATTTCCCGGCCACGTCGCCGGCCACCTCGCGCAGGAACCGCGCGGTGACGGCCTGCACGCGCCGGGAGAAGACGTGGCCGACGTGGCTGCCGTCGTACCAGTACAGCTGGCCACCCCAGCGCTCCTGCAACGCGACTGCCGGCTCGCGCATCGCCATCCGGTCGTGCCACGCCCCGACGATCAGCCGCCGATGCGGCGGCGGTGCCGGGTCGACGGCCAGGGGATCGATCACCGAGGTCAGCTTCGAGACCTCGGGCGATCCGAGCAGCTCGCGGAATCCGTCCCGGGACGACCCCCAGCGCGCCAGGTGTCGCGCGATCATCGCGTTGAGCCCGAGAATCGGGGTGTACAGCGCAGCCGCGTCGATCTGCCTCTCGAGATGGGAAACCAGCGCGGCCACCGGGGTGCCCATCGAAATGCCCGCTACCACAATGGCGGTGGCCTGCGGCTGCGCCCATCGCAGCACGGCGCGCACCTCCGACACCGCACGCATCATGCCCGCGACGTTGCCCAGCGGATCCATGTCCGGATACGCCGGCCATTCCCGGCGTCGGCAACCGTGGCCGGGCTGCACCGGCATCGCGACGTTGTACCCCAGCTTGTGGTGTATGCGGCCGATTCTGGTCAGCAACAGGTCTTCCGTGCCGCCCTGGCCGGCGCCGTGCACCCAGATGAGCCACGGCCGCGGCCGGTCGCGGTGCCGGCACACGTGCACGACCGCCCTGGCCGGGCCACCCAGGCCGTCGGCCTCCAGCGTCTTCGGCAGCGCCGGATCGTGCTCGAAGATGATCCTCTCATAGGTCAGTCCGGCGATCCGCCGCTGTCGTATCGCGGTCGGCCGCAATGGGTTTGGGGCGGCATGCGCACCGTCGATGCCCAGCGCCGACAATTCTTCGGCCGCCGGTTCGCACTCACTCAGCGGACGCACCCGCTCAGCAAGATTCCCGCCCAGCAGCGAAAAGCCGCTGAGGACAAGCTCGTCCAGCATGACCTCGCCGAACTGGCGCACGCCGCGCGGCGACGCCGGGGCCCAGCCGGTCGATTCGTTGAGGCCGGCCACCGTGCGCGGCAGCACCATGCCCAGTTCGCGGGCCGCGTCTTTGGCGCGGCCCAGGCCGCTCAATGTCTTAGACACGCCGTTCACCTTGGATCGCTAGGCCAGCTTGAAACCGGTGTATCCGTCCGCCGCGATTTCATCGCAGCGGCGCCGGTATTCGGGGATTCCGCCGGTATAGCCCATGTACATCCGTTTCTTGCCCGGCACATTGCCGCCGTTGTACCAGGAGTTGCAGGACGGGTGCACCAGCACGGTCGGGGCGACGAGCGCGGTGGTGTGGTCGATCCATTCCTGCTGGGCGGTGGCCAGCGCCTCGATGGTGCGAATTCCGTTGGCGCGCAGGTACACGATGCACTCACTGATCCACTCCACATGTTGCTCGCACGCGGCGACGAAGTTCGTGGCGGCGCTCGGGCTGCCCGGGCCCTGGACCGTAAACAGATTCGGGAAGCCTGCGACCGCCAGCCCAAGATAGGACAGCGCACCCTCGCTGGCCCAGAACGCGCCGAGCGACATCTCGTCGCGACCCCGAATGTCGATCCGGCTGAGCGCGCCGGTCATCGCGTCGAACCCGGTGGCGTAGACGATGACGTCGAGTTCGTAGGAATCGTCCTCGGTGCGGATGCCGGTGGCCGTCACTTCGCGGATCGGCGCCTTGCGCAGGTCGACGAGTGTCACGTTGTCCCGGTTGAATGTCTCGTAGTAGCCCTGGTCGATGATCGGTCGTTTGCAGGCGAAGGGATGCACGGGCACCAGGGAGGCCGCGGTGTCCGGGTCCTTGACGATGCGGGCCAGCGCCTCGCCGTACAGCCGGGCGGCCATCCGGTTGGCCTCGATGTCGAAGAAGATGTCGCTCCAGCTGAGCGCGCCCATCACGCCGTTCTCCTCGATGGCGCGCAATTGCTCTTCGCGCGTCGCCGACTTCAGCGGCGGCATGCTGAGCATTTCCAGCAGCACCGAGAAAGCGCTCAGCCGCGCCGCCCCGATGGGATGGGCCCGTTGCGCGGCCCGGATTTCGTCGTAGCGGGCTTTCATCTCGTCCAACTCGCCGGCCTCGAACCGGTGCACCCGCCACGGCAAGGTGTATGCCGGCGACCGCTGAAAGACGAACAGCTGCAAGGCCTCTTGGGCCACCACCGGGATGAGCTGAATGCCTGTCGAGCCGGTGCCGATGACGCCGACCCGCTTTCCGGTCAGGTCGAAGCCCTCCTTCGGCCAGCGGCTGGTGTACAACGACGTTCCGGTGAAGCTGGCCATGCCCGGGATGTCGGGGTCGAGCGGCGCCGACAGGATGCCCGACGCGGCAACCACGAACGGGGCGACAAACGACTCGCCGCCTTCGGTGCGCACCACCCATGCGGCGGCTTCCTCGTCGAAGGCCATCGCGACGACCTTGGTGTGGAACTGGATGTCGCGGCGCAGATCCAGCCGGTCGGCCACGAAGTTGAGGTAGGCCTCGATCTCGGCCTGGGCCGGCATCGACTCCGTCCACACCCATTCCTGCTGAATCTCTTCGGAAAAGCTGTAGGAGTACTCGATGCTCTCGATGTCACACCGGGCGCCCGGGTATCGGTTGAACAGCCAGGTGCCGCCGACGTTTTCGGCCATCTCCAGCACCCTGGTCCGTATTCCGAGCTGGCGCAGCCGGTGCAGCATGTACAGCCCGGAGAATCCGGCGCCGATAACGACGGCGTCGAAGTGTGCGTCGGCTTCAGGCATTGCCACTCATCCTCAGGATCGTTCGGGTCAGGTGCCGGCTCTTGATCCGCCAGCTGCCGTCGCGCTTGTCATAGGTCTCGTGGTAGTGGCCGGCGCCGTGCAACTCGCGGCCGTCCTCGAAGACCAGCAGGTCCTCCATCGCCCAGATGCCAGTCGCGGTGGTGGCCGAGGTGAGGGCGATCTCCGGGGTGTGGCTTTCTTGGCTAGCGGGGTGTTTGGTGGCCACGCTCTCGAGGCCGCCCATCACCATGGGAACGAAGCTGTCGACGCCCTCGATCGGGGGCGCGGTCTGGGGATCGGCGCCCGCGGTGGATACCGCCATGTCCAGGGTGACCACCACGTCGGTGGTGAACACGTCGCGCCAGGACTCGACATCTTTGGTGTCCAGAAAGCGGCAGTAGCGCGCCTTCAGCTGCCGAAGCGCTTCGAGCTCGTCAGCCGCTCGAGCATCCGCTCCGCTCATAAAGCTCCCTTGCCGCATGGAGAACGAACTGCTGAAATCTATACTGTAACGGACTTAGTATCAGGCAGACGGAGGCTTCGGTGTGAAAGTTCCCTTCACCTGGAAGGTCACCGGGTGGTTCATGGTCGGGTGGTCCCCCGAATTTCCCGCAGGCGAGGTGCGGCCGCTGAAGTACTTCGGCGAGGACCTGGTCGCCTACCGCGACGAGTCCGGTGAGCTGCATGTTTTGGAAGCGCACTGCAAGCACCTCGGCGCGCACATCGGCCACGGCGGCAAGGTGGTGGGTGACTGTGTCCAGTGCCCGTTTCACGGCTGGCGCTGGGGTCCGGACGGCACCAATCGATACATTCCCTATCAACCGGACCGACCCAACCGCGGGCTGCGGCTACGGGTGTATCCGGTGCGCGAGCAGTACGACTGCGTGTTCATCTGGCATCACCCGCACGGCGAGGAGCCGCAGTGGGAAATGCCGGACATCTTCGCCAAGTTCCCCCAGTTCGAGACGGACCCGGCGGCCTACTACCGGGCGTATCCCGAGTTCTCCCGGCGTGCGGAGCGCGAACCGGTGCACCCGCAGATCGTGGCGGAGAACGCCCCCGACAGTGCCCACTTCGAATACGTGCACCACGCCACGGTGACGCCCAGGATGCTGGACTGGCGGATCGTCGACCAGGAATGGCAATTCATCGCGGGTTGGCCGGACGCGCGTAGCGACAACCCCGAGGATCTCGCGTTGCGGTTCCACAGCCACCTGTTCGGCCTCGGCGGAGCGATCAGCGTCTTCGAGGGTGCGCAGAATCATCGGCTGATCTTCACCTGCACGCCGGTCGACGACGAGTGTTCGGACCTGTTCTACTCGATCTGGTGGCCACGAATCCCCGGCGACACGGCCGACGTGCCACACGGCGACCTGCGCGAGCTGATCGAAAAGCAGTTCCTGTCCACCGTTTTTGACGACCTGGAAATCTGGCGCTACCAGAAGTACGTGGAACGCCCGTCACTGTCCAAGGTCGACGCGAAAGGGTATATGGCACTGCGGAAATGGGCCGCCCAGTTCTATGATGTCCCGGCGGAAGTGACAATGGTTTCCGGATCCGCATGACCATGAAATTGGCCGAGATCGCGGCGCCCGGGCACACCGCGATCGTCACCCAGGAGTGTCAGGGCGCGGTCATCGGCCCGCACGCCGGGCTCGCGCTGCTCGCCGAGGAGGCGCGTCGCGTTGCACTGCCCAACATCGTGCGACTGTTGCCGGCGGCCCGCGCGGCCGGCGTGCGCGTCGTGCACTGTCTGGTGCAGCGACGACCCGACGGGCTCGGCGCCAACCACAACGCCAAGATCTTCGCCATGGGACGCGGCGACGTGGACATCACGCCCGGCACTCCCGGAGCGGCACTGCTGCCCGAATTGGGGCCTGAGCCAACCGATCTGGTGCTGAGCCGCTGGCATGGCGTCGGACCGATGGGGGGCACCGACCTCGACGCGGTGCTGCGCAACCTCGGGGTGTCCACGATTGTCGTGGTGGGTGTTTCGCTCAATATCGCGATTCCCAACGTCGTGATGGACGCGGTCAACGCCGCCTACCGCGTCATCGTCCCGCGCGACGCCGTGGCGGGCATCCCCACCGACTACGGTGCCGCGGTGATCGCTAACACGCTGTCGCTGCTGGCGACCATCACCACGACCGACGATCTGCTAGGGGTGTGGAAGCGGTCATGACCGACACCGCGCCCGAGATTCGCGGCGGATTCCCCGAGATCAAGCCGGCCGAACACGCACCCGCTGGGCTGGGCCGGTTCGTTGCCGCGATGCGGCGCCTGCAGGACCTTACGGTCTCCACCGACCCGGATGGGTCGAGGTGGACCACCGCGGCCGAGAATGTCGAAAATGCCTGCGCGCTGCTGGACGGCCACCAGGTGCCCGAAGGCCGGGCACCGGCCGGGCGAGTCATCGAACTGCAAGGGCTGGGCCATCCCCTGCTGCCACCGTGGACCCTCACCGAATCCGGACCGGACGGCGTCACCATGGCAGGGCACTTCACCCGAGCCCACGTGGGTGGAAACAACGCCGTGCATGGCGGCATGATCCCGCTGCTCTACGACTGGCTGTTCGGGATGGTGGTGTCCACCGGGGGCATCCGCCCGACCCGCACGGCGTACCTGCACGTCGACTACCGCAGCATCACGCCCATCGACGAGCCGTTGAGGGCCCAGGGCCGCATCGCCGACATCGATGGCAGGAAGATTTTCATCTCCGCTACGATGACGGCCGGTGATGGCACGCTGCTCACGGAGGCCAACGGCCTGATGGTCCGACTGCTCCCCCACCAGCCGTGACAACGCAACCCTGTTTCGCGAGCAGACGCAGAATCGCGCCGCGGGCGCCCCGCGAGTGCGATTCTGTGTCTGTTCGGCAGAAAGGAAATAGTGACCACCACAACGCAATTCACGGTGCCCGCGGTCGCGAAGGCCGTGACCGCCGCGATTCCCGATCGCGACCTGCTGATCCAGGGCGAACGGCGTTACAGCTATCGACAGGTGCTCGAGCGATCAAACCACCTGGCCGCGTATCTGCACTCGCGGGGGCTGGGATGTCACACCGAGCGCTCCGCACTTGCGGGCCATGAGGCGGGCCAGGACCTACTTGGCGTCTACGCCTACAACGGCAACGAGTACGTGGAGGCGCTGCTCGGCACGTTCGAGGCCCGGGTCGCCCCGTTCAACGTCAACTTCCGCTACGTCAAAAGTGAGCTGCACTACCTGCTGGCGGATTCTGGGGCGACCGCGCTGGTCTACCATGCCGCGTTCGCGCCGCGAGTGGCCGAGGTGCTGCCCGACCTTCCGCGATTACGCGTGCTGATTCAGATCGCCGACGGCTCCGGCAACGACTTGGTCCATGGCGCAATCGATTACGAGGCCGCCGTCGCGTTGGGTGCGCGGCGGCCACCGCCAGAACCGCAACATTCACCCGATGACTTGTATGTCCTGTACACGGGTGGCACCACCGGGATGCCCAAGGGCGTGCTGTGGCGCCAGCACGACATCTTCATGACGTCCTTTGGCGGTCGCAATCTGATGACCGGCGAGCCCGCGAAGTCCCTCGACGAGATCGTGGCAGGGGCGGCCGCCGGCCCCGGCACCAAGTTGATGATCTTGCCACCGCTGATGCACGGCGCCGCCCAGTGGACCGTGATGACGGCGATCACGACCGGGCAATCCGTCGTATTCCCTTCGGTCGTCGGTCATTTGGACGCCGACGACGTCGTCCGCACCGTCGAACGGGAGCGGGTGGCGGTGGTGACGGTGGTCGGCGATGCGATGGCGCGGCCCTTGGTCGCCGCGATCGAGAAGGGCATCGCGGACGTGTCGTCGTTGGCCGTGATTGCCAACGGCGGCGCCCTGCTGACGCCGTTCGTCAAGCAGCGCTTGATCGATGTCCTGCCCAACGCGGTCGTCGTCGATGGCGTCGGATCCTCGGAAACCGGGGCGCAGATGCACCACATGTCGATGTCGGGGGCGGTGTCGACCGGTACCTTCAACGCCGGACCGGACGCCTTCGTTGCGGCCGAAGACCTCGCCACGATCCTGCCACCCGGTCATCGACGGCATCGGCTGGCTGGCACAACGCGGTTACATCCCACTCGGCTACAACGGAGACGCGGCCAAGACCGCCGCGACGTTCCCGGTGATCGACGGCGTGCGCTATGCGGTCCCCGGCGACCGGGCGCGCCACCGCGCCGACGGCAGCATCGAGTTGCTTGGCCGCGATTCGGTGACGATCAACTCCGGCGGCGAGAAGATCTTCGTCGAAGAGGTCGAGACCGCGATCGCCTCGCATCCCGCGGTGGCCGACGTGGTGGTTTCCGGGCGGCCGAGCGAGCGCTGGGGCCAGGAGGTCGTCGCCGTCGTGGCGCTGGCCGACGGCGCGCATGCCACCGCCGACGAGCTGGTCGCACACGCCGCGCAATCCCTGGCGCGCTACAAACTTCCGAAGGCGATCGCCTTCCGGGCGGTGATCGAGCGCAGCCCGTCGGGAAAGGCCGACTACCGATGGGCACGCGAGCAAGCGGTCAATGGCTGAACGATGTCGGTGCTGCAGAAAGACGAGACACTGAACGCGTCGACCGAGGTGCGCGCCTCGCCCGACCAGATCTACGCAGTCATCTCCGATGTCACCCGAATCCCTGAGTGGAGCCCGGAGACAACGCGCGTTGAATGGCTGACGCCGGATTGTTTTCGAGCATGGAATCGACGACGGCTGGGACGCTGGCGGACCACCGCGCGGGTCGTCGAAGCCGAACCGGGACGGCGTTTTTCGTTCGTCGTCCAGGCCATGGGTGGCGACTGGACGCGGTGGACCTACCTCATCGAACCCGTTGAGGGCGCAACGCGTCTTACCGAGGCGTTTCACATGTGCGTGCGGCTGCCGCTCGGCGCCGTGATCTTCGAACGATTCTTCCTGTTCGTTTGGGACCGCCGGACAGACCTGCGGCAGAACCTGCAAGTCTCGGTGGATCGCATCCGCGGGATCGTCGAAGCCGAGGTAACCGAATGAAGTATCAAGACCGCGTCGCCGTAGTCACCGGTGCCGGCTCGGGCATCGGCCGCGCATTGACATCCGCGCTTGCTCAGGACGGGGCGCACGTCGCCGCATCCGACATCGACCAAAACGGTCTGGCCCAAACTCAAGCCGCTTGCCCCCCGGGTCGAGTCACGACGTACCGGGTCGATGTCGCTGACCGCGACGCGGTGGCCGCGTACGCCGATGGCGTGCGCCGCGAACTCGGGCCCGCCTCAATGGTGTTCAACAACGCGGGGGTCGATCTTTTTGCCAGCGTGGCGGACATGTCCTGGACAGACTTTGACTGGCTGATCGGCATCAACATCGGCGGCGTCGTCAACGGGACCAAGGCCTTCCTGCCGCAGCTCATCGAGTCGGGTTCGCCGCAGCGGCCCGCGCGGTTGGTCAACCTGTCCAGCGCCTTCGGTCTCATCGCGGTTCCCTACCAAGGCGCCTACAGCACGTCGAAGTTCGCGGTGCGCGGCTTCACGGAGGCGCTTCGCCAGGAGATGATCATCGAACGCCACCCCGTGACCGTGCATTGCGTGCACCCCGGCGTCGTACGCACCAACTTTGGAACGAACATGCGCACCGCGGAATCCGAAGACCCCGACGTCGCCGCGAAACTCTTTCAGCGCCTGGCACTTACCTCTAGCGCGAAGGCCGCCCGGATCATTCTGCGGGGAGCAGACAAAAACCGCGCCAGAATCCTGATCGGGCCCGACGGGCGGGCCATGGCGGCGATGCCCCGCTTCCTAGGTGCGGGATACGTCGGGCTGTTGGCCCGCGCCGCTAGACTGACATCGCCGGCCCGCTAATCCCGGCCGCTGCCCTTGAGCCGGCGACGGGTGCGGGCCCGCGTCATGCGCATCATGACGTCGGCGCCCAGCCGCAACGATTTCCCGAACGGCGGGGCCGCGGTTGCGGTGATGCTGAACGGCAGATCGCTTCCCACCACCGACCGGTGATGGCTGAACGTGTCGAAGCCGACCTTGCCGTGGTAGGCGCCCATGCCACTGCGGCCCACACCGCCGAACGGCGCCGCCGACGGAATCATTTGTGCGGCAAAGTCGTTGCGGGCCACCCCGCCGCTGCGGGTGTTGCGCACGAAAGTGCGGAAGTCGGCGTCGTCGGGTCCATACCAGTAGGCCACCAGCGGTGCCGGCCGCTGGTTGATGTAGTCGATGGCCTCGGTCAGCTGCGAATATCCCTTCACGACGAGCACGGGGCCGAAGATCTCTTCGGCGGCGATCTTCATCCGGTCGTCGATATCGCGGACGATGGTGGGCGCGATCTTGCGGGTGACCGGGTCGGGTAACAGCTCCCCTTGCGGCGCAACGGTTTCCACGGTGGCCCCGTTGGCCCGCGCGTCTTCGATCAGGCCGACAACCCGGTCGAAATTGGCCTGATTGACACTCGAGCAGTAGTCGTCATTGGAAACGATGCTTGCGAACATGTCGCGCAAGGTGTCTCGCGCGACGTCGACGAAAGCGTCCATCCGATCGTGGGGCACGAAGACGTACTCGGGGCACACGCACACCTGTCCCCCGTTGACCATGCGGCCCTGCGCGATCCGGGCCGCCGATCGACGGATATTCGCGCCGGGCGCCACGACGACGGGATTCTTGCCGCCGAGTTCCAGCGTCACCGGGACCAGGTTCTGCGCGGCCGCCTGCTGGACCAGCGCGCCCACCGACGGCGAACCGGTGAAGAACAGATGATCGAAGGGCAGCGCCGCGAAGACGGCGGCGACGTCCGGGCCGCCGGTGACGACGTCGAGTTCGGCCTGGTCGAAGTATTTCGGCGCGGTCGCCTTCATCAGGTCAGCGGTGTGGGCGGTGATCTCCGACATCTTGATCATCACCCGGTTGCCCGCGGCGAAGGCGGTCGCGGCGGGCAGCACCACGAGATTGAGCGGAAAGTTCCACGGGCCGATGATCCCGACCACGCCGAGCGGGCAGGGCTGGACCTCGGCGCGCAGGCCGCACAGCCGCGCCGCGCGCATCAGCTTAGTCGCCCGCATCCATTGGGCAACATGGGATCTCGTGTGCTCGATGACCGACATCATGCCGATGACCTCGGTGAACAACGTCGCCGCCTTGGACCGAGTGCCGAAATCGGCGGCCATGGCGTCGACAAACGCATCGGTGTTGTCCACAACGAGCGCCATCAACCGGTCGATGCGGTTGCGCCGGACAGCGACAGAGGGCGGCCCGTCGTCCACGAAGGCTTGGCGCTGTCGGTCCAGGATCGCGCCCAGTGCCGCCCGCTGCCGTTCCACCGCGCTGTGGGCGCGCTCCTCGACTGTGCTCATGACTTACCCCTCTCCGGCCGGAGCCTCTTTTGCGACCGGGGTCTTTGAGCATAGAACTGATACTGCGCCCATATTGTCTACTGTAAGAATTACAGTAGGATCTTACGCAAGACCGCCCGTTCGCGTTGAGATCAAGATCCTGGAGACCAGGTGACGACCCACGTCCACACTGCCGCCGGCACCGGCGATCAAGCCGTTAACCTGCGCGACCCCTATCCATTCTTTGCCCAGAAGCGTCGCGCGGGCGGTGTCTTCCAGGGCACCGTCATGGACTATTCCAAGACGCCTGCGTCCCTGCTGCCCAAACGCGAGTACTCCGCGGTGTCCTTCGACGCGGTCAACACGGTGTTTCGCGACGGCCGGGTGTTCAGTTCCAAGCCGTACGACAAGACGATCGGCCTGTTCATGGGTCCGACGATCCTGGCGATGGAGGGAAAGCAGCATCGCGAGCATCGCAACCTGGTATCGGCGGCGTTCAAATCCAAAGCGCTGGCCCGATGGGAGCCGACGATCGTGCGGCCGATCTGCAACGCGTTGATCGACGAATTCATCGACACCGGCCGCGCGGACCTGGTCCGCAATTTCACCTTCGAATTCCCCACCCGCGTCATCGCCCGGCTGCTGGGGCTGCCGGACGAAGATCTGCCGATGTTCCGCAAGCGCGCGGTGCAGCTGATCAGCTACGCCGTCAACTACGAACGCGCCTTCGAGGCGTCGGCGGCGCTCAAGGATTACTTCGTCGAGCAGATCGAGAAGCGCAAGTCCACGCCCACCGAGGACATCATCGGCGATCTGGTCACCGCCGACATCGACGGCGAGAAGCTCAGCGACGAAGCCATCTATTCGTTTCTGCGTTTGCTGTTGCCGGCCGGCCTGGAAACCACCTACCGGTCCTCGGGAAACCTGCTGTATCTGCTGCTCGCCCATCCGGACCAGTTCGCCGCAGTGCAGGCCGACCGCGAGCTGGTCGGCCCGGCGATCGAGGAGGGCCTGCGCGTCGAGACACCGCTGACCACGGTGCAGCGGTTCACGACCGAACACACCGAGCTCGAAGGGGTCGAAATCCCGGCACGCTCGGTGGTCGGCGTCTGCATCGGTTCGGCGAATCGGGACGAGAAGCGCTGGGAGCGTTCGGAAGAATTCGACATCTTCCGCAAACACATTCCGCACATCTCCTTTGCCGCCGGGGAGCACACGTGTTTGGGCCTTCACCTGGCTCGGCTGGAAACCCGCGTCGCACTCGAATGCCTGCTGGATCGGCTGACCAACGTCACGCTGCTGACCGACGAGGACCCGCACATCCATGGACAGCCGTTCCGTTCGCCGATAGCGCTTCCCGTGACGTTCGACGCCAAGTAGGGTCCCCGAAATGGTCAAGGTAATGGAGGGCTTTCGAGTCCTAGAGCTGGCGCAGTTCACGTTCGTCCCGGCGGCGGGAGCCATCCTCGCGGACTGGGGTGCGGACGTCCTCAAGATCGAGCACCCGCTCCGCGGCGACACTCAACGCGGCTTCCTCAACATGGGTGGCATCCAGGTCAACCCGGACCGGCACCCGCTGATGGAGCATCCCAACCGCGGCAAGCGCAGCGTCGGGGTAGACGTCTCCACGCCGGGCGGCCAGGAAGTGATCTACGAACTGGCCAAAACCTCCGATGTGTTCCTCACCAACTACATGCCCGCGCAACGGCAGAAGCACAAGTTCGACGTCGAGCACATTCGCGCGGTGAACCCGAACATCATCTATGCCCGCGGTTCGGCCTACGGCGACAAGGGCGCCGAGCGTGACGTCGGCGGCTACGACGGGACGGCGTTCTGGACGCGCAGCGGCGTGGGGTACGCGCTGACGCCCGAGGAGTTGGGCGGCGCACTGGGACAGGGCATTCCCGCGTTCGGCGATTCCATCGGCGGCATGTTCATCGCCGGGGGCATCTCGGCCGCGTTGCTGCACCGCGAGCGCACCGGCGAAGCCCTCGAGCTCGACGTGTCGCTGCTGAGCACGGCATGGTGGGCGGCGGGCGCGAGCATGACGCAGGGCATGGAGACCGGAGAAGTCATGCGCACGCCCATGCCGGGCTCGGCCACCGCGATGTCGGTGAACCCCTTCATGGGCAACTACCTGACCTCCGACGGCGGCACGATCAACCTGTGCATCATCAGCCCGACCGGCCTGATCCGCGACACGTTCGAGCACCTCGGCATCCCCGAAGCGGCCGACGATCCCCGCTTCTCCGACGTTCTCCCGCTGATCCAAAACGCCAACGCGGCCGCAGAACTGATCACGAAGGCGTTCGCCGGCAAGCCTTTTGACTACTGGCGGCAGCACCTGAAAACGATGAAGGGTCAATGGGCGCCGTTCCAGAGCCTCATCGACCTGGCCGACGACGAGCAGGCGATTGCCAACGACATGATCAGCGAAGTCGAGCTCGCCAGCGGCGGAAAGCCATTCCGCGTCGTGCGCGGCCCCGTCCAGTTCAACCACGAGCCGCTGGTGACCACCAGGGCGCCGCAGGCGTCGGAGCACACCGAGCTGGTGCTGATGGAGATCGGCATGGACTGGGACCGCATCGAAGAACTCAAGGAAGCGGGAGCCATAGCGTGAACCGCGCCGGCGACGATGCAGAGCGAAGCGATGAGGAGGAGCGGCGCCATGAATCGCGCCGGCGACGATGCAGAGCGAAGCGATGAGGAGGAGCGGCGCCATGAATCGCGCCGGCGACGATGCAGAGCGAAGCGATGAGGAGGAGCGGCGCCATGAATCGCGCCGGCGACGATGCAGAGCGAAGCGATGAGGAGGAGCGGCGCCATGAATCGCGCCGGCGACGATGCAGAGCGAAGCGATGAGGAGGAGCGGCGCCATGAATGACGTCGCCATCATCGGAGTCGGCCTACACCCGTTCGGCCGCTTCGAGGGCAAGTCGGCGATGCAGATGGGCGCCGACGCCATTCAGCTTGCGCTCGCCGACGCGGGCGTGGAGTGGAAGGACGTCCAGTTCGCGGTCGGCGGCAGCTGGACCGTGGCCAACCCGGACGCGATCGTCGGGATGGTGGGGCTCACCGGTATTCCGTTCACCGATGTGTTCAACGCCTGCGCGACGGCGGCCAGCGCGACCAAAGCATGCGCCGACGGTATCCGGTTGGGCGACTACGACATCGGCATCGCCGTCGGCATGGACAAGCACCCGCGCGGCGCCTTCACCGAGGACCCGGCGCTGGTCGGGATGCCGAGCTGGTACGCGCAGAACGGCCAGTACCTCACCACCAAGTTCTTCGGCATGAAGGCCAACCGTTACCTGCACGACCACGGCATCTCAACCGGCGCGCTGGCCAAGGTCGCGGCCAAGAACTTCCGCAATGGGGCGTTGAACCCCAACGCCTTTCGCCGCAAACCGATGTCCGAAGAAGACATCCTCAACTCGCCAATACTGAACTACCCGCTGACCCAGTACATGTTCTGCACCCCCGACGAAGGCGCCGCTGCGGTTGTGATGTGCCGCGCCGACATCGCAAAGCGGTTCACCGCCAAACCCGTCTACGTTCGCGCGGTCGAGGTCCGCACCCGCCGCTACGGCGCCTACGAGGTCAACACCACGTACGCCCCGGTCGACGAGGACGCGTCGCCGACCGTCTATGCCGCCAAGGCCGCGTTCGAAAAGGCCGGCGTGTCACCGGAAGACGTGGACGTCATACAGCTGCAGGACACCGATGCGGGCGCGGAGCTGATCCACATGGCCGAGGCCGGGTTTTGCGCCGACGGCGACCAAGAAAAACTGTTGGCCGACGGGGCCACCGAGATCACCGGTGCGATGCCCGTCAACACCGATGGCGGGCTGATCGCCAACGGCGAGCCGATCGGGGCGTCCGGGCTGCGCCAGGTGCACGAGCTGGTGCGCCAGTTGCGGGGCGAGGCCGGTGACCGTCAGGTCCCCGGATCCCCGCGAGCCGGATTCGCGCAGGTTTACGGCGCGCCCGGCACCGCCGCCGCCACGATCTTGACGACCTAACCTCGGTGAGCCGACGCAAAATCGCGCGACACACCGAGACTTGCCCCGGGCTGGCTGTATACCAGGATCCCCTCGCGAAACGCCAACGACCCACCCTGCGGTTGAAGTTCGTATAACCACCCGGGGTCACCGGCCTGAGTGGCCGTGCATCGGCGGGACTTTGTCGTAATCATTGTGGTCATCGGGATCATTGCGGTCATTGGGGCGCTTCCGTGGTGCCGGCGCTCGCATCGGCGAATTCACGAAAGGCGTCGTAAGCGCGTGCACCGTAGATGGTGGCCGGTCCACCATGCATGAGAATGCTTACGCCAATGGCTTCGGCCGCTTCCTCTTTAGAGGCACCGGCGCGAACCGCCGCCTGCGCGTGTGAGGCGATGCAGCCGTCGCACCCGGCTACGACCCCGATGGCCATAGCGATCAGTTCCTTGACCTTTTTGTCCAATGCCCCGGAGGTCAGTGCGCCATTGCTCATCTCGGCGAATCCCCGGTACACCTCGGGGATCATTTTGCGCAAGGCGCGGTGCTGCGGGTTGAGGTCGTTGAGTACGTCGTGATAGTGGTTTTCTTCGCTCATACCCATTACAATACCTATACCCGTACGGGTATTTCCAGCTTGGTGGGGGAAAGTTGCGACGGCTTGCCGACCACCGACGTGGGATATACCCGTACGAATAGCCTGGAAGGCAGGATGGGATCCTATCCCGGATCGCACGGCGAGCCCCAACCTAAAAACGAGGGCCCACAACGGAATATCGGTACAGCGGAAAAAATTAGGAGTAGCAGTGACCATGGGTCTGAGCACGAAGCTGAAGAGCACGTTCGAGGAAGCGGTTGAGCGGACAACGCGAGCCCTGGCCGACCAGGGCTTTGGCGTGCTGACCACAATCGATGTCAAGGCCACACTGAAACGGAAGCTTGGCACGGACATGGAGGACTACCTGATCCTGGGTGCCTGCAATCCGACGCTGGCACACCGCGCTCTGGAGGTGGACCGGCAGATCGGCCAGTTGTTGCCGTGCAACGTCGTGGTGCGAACCGATCCGGACGGTCGGGGTGACACGGTCCTGGTTGAGGCAATGGACCCGCAACTCATGATCCAGGTCACGGGCCAGGCGGGAGCGCTAAAGGCAATCTCCGATGAAGCTTCCGCAAAACTGCAAGCCGCGATCAGCGCACTGGGCCAAACCGCTCGGACAGAATAACCCGCGGCGGAGTCGCTGAAGCCATCCTCGATTGATCCGGGTGGCTCACCGCCGGCACCTGGTGCTTGACTGTCGCCGCATCGGCGTCCTCGCCGAGCAGGAGCGAACGAACCAGCCGACGCGGCCCGTAAGGACGCAACATATAACTGGCGGGGCGCGGCCGCACTCGTTGCGGCCACCAGAACCAGCGCCCGAGCAGCGCGGCGATCGACGGCGTCATGAGTGAACGCACGATCAGCGTGTCGAACAGCAGGCCGAGGCCGATGGTGCTGCCGGCTTGGCCGATGGAACGCAGATCACTGGCGGCCATGGACATCATGGTGAACGCGAAGACCAGGCCCGCCGCGGTCACGACACCGCCGGTTTCCCCCATGGAGCGAATGATGCCGGTCTTCAAGCCGGCGCCGATCTCCTCCTGGAACCGCGACACCAGCAGCAGGTTGTAGTCGGAGCCGACGGCCAGCAGGATGATCAACCCGAACACCGGTGCGATCCAATTCAAATCCAGGCCGAAGAGATGCTGCCACACCATCACCGATAGCCCGAAGGCAGCGCCCAGCGAGAGCAGTACCGTGCCCACGATCACCAGGGATGCAACGAGTGCCCGTGTAATGATCACCATGACAACGAAAATCAGCGTCAGCGCTGCGATTCCGACGATTAGCAGGTCATACCGAGAGCCCGACTGAATATCGCGGTATATGGCCGCCGTCCCGGCGAGGTAGAACCTGGCGTCGGTCAGGGCCGTCCCCTTCACCGCTTGATGCGCCGCGTCCAGTTCCGGCTTGACCGCCGAAATGCCTGCCGGAGTTGCCGGGTCCGCGGCGTGGGTGATGATGAGACGCGCGGCCTTGCCGTCCGGCGACAGGAAAAGTTTCAGACCGCGCTGAAAGTCGGGATTATTGAACGCTTCCGGCGGCAGGTAGAAGTAGTCGCCACTCCTGGATGCGTCGAAGGCCTGACCCATCGCGCTCGCCGTATCGGTCATCTGGGCCATTTGCGTGACGAGACCCGAGAAGCTGCTGTGGATTGTGAGCAGCGTCCCCCGCATGGACATCGCAACCGCGATGATCGGCGGGAACTGGGCGAGCATCTGGGGCATTATCGCGTCGATGTTGTTCATGTCCTTGATCAGCGTGCTCATGTTTTCGCTGAACTTGTCCACACCGTCGATCGCCTCGAACACCGACCTAGTCGCCCAGCAGACCGGGATATCGAAACAGTGTTGCTCCCAGTACAAGTAGCCGCGGAGCGGTCTCGCGAAATCGTCGAAGTCCGCCAGGTGGTCTCTCATTTCGTCCAGCGTGGATTGCATATCGCCCATATCGCCGACCACGTGGTGAGTCGTGTTGCTCATCCGGCCCAGCAAGCCCTGCATCCGCTGCATCGAGCCGATCATGGCGCCCAGATCGTCGCTCATCTTGAGCATGTCGGCCATCCGGTCCTTCATGAATTGAAGGTTCTCCTGGATCGGAATGGATTGGGCACTGATCTGGAAAGGTATTGACGTGTGCTCGATCGGGCCGCCCAACGGCCGGGTGATGCTTTGCACCATCGCGATTCCCGGTGACCGAAAGACGTCTTTGGCAAGCCTGTCCAGAATGATCATGTCGCCGCTATTCCGCATATCGTGATCACTCTCGATCATGAGGATATCGGGATTCATCGTGGCGGCGCTGAAATGGCGCTCTGCGGCTGCATATCCGACATTCGAGGGCAGATTGCTGGGTATGTAGAAGCGATCGTTGTAGCTGAGCTTCATGCTCGGCATGATGAGGATGCCGATCAGGGCGATGACCAGCGAGGCCGCAAACACCGGACCGGGCCAGCGCACCGTAGCGGTGCCGATGCGCCGCCACCCACGCGTCTTGATCATCCGTTTCGGGTCGAGCAAACCAAACCGAGTGGCCACCGCGACAACGGCCGGCGCCGCGGTCAGCGCGCCCGCGACAACGATGACCAGCCCTAAAGCTGATGGAATGCCCAGGGCCTTGAAATACGACAGTCGCGCCAAGTGGAGGCAGAAAGTAGCCCCAGCGATCGTCAACCCCGAGGCCAAGATGATGTGAAAGGTCCCGCGAAACATCGTGTAATAGGCCGTTTCTCGATCCTGACCAGCTTGCCGTGCCTCTTGATAACGGCCTATCAGAAATATTGCGTAATCCGTTCCCGCAGCGATGGCCAGGGATGACAGCATGGCGACGACGAACGTCGAAAACCCCAACAGATCGTAGTTCCCGAGAATCGCGACAACCCCTCTGGCCGTGCCCATCTCAAAACCAACCATGGCAAGGACCAGAAGCACCGTGCTGATGGAACGATAGGCAATGAAGAGCATGATCATGATGACCACACCCGTCACGCCCATCATTTTGAGCATGCTCTTGTCGGCAGCTTCATTCATGTCTGTTGTCAGCGCTGCCGGACCGGTGACGTAGACCATGAGCCCTTTGGGCGGCGCTGACTTGTCGACGATCTCCCGTACCGCGTTGACGGACTCGTTTCCCAGGGTGCTGCCCTGGTTGCCGGCCAAATTGAGTTGGACATAAGCGGCTTTGCCGTCCCGGCTCTGGACACCGGCGGCAGTGAGTGGATCTCCCCACACGTTCTGGACATGCTGCACGTGCTTGGGGTCGGCCTCCAGCTTTGTCACCAAGCCGTCGTAATAACGATGCGCGTCGTCGCCGAGCTGTTTATCGTTCTCCAGGACGATCATCGCGATGCTGTCGGAGTCCGACTCGTGGAATTTTTCGCCGATGCGTTTGGCGGCGATCATCGCCGGCGCATCTTGCGGCGACATTGTCACCGCGTGGTTCCGCGCGACCGACTCGATCGGTGGCACAAGCACGTTCACGGCGACGGTCAGCAGCAGCCATGCCACCAGGATCGGCACCGCGAACCTGCGGACGAACCGCATGAATTTCGGACGGGCCTCGTGGTCGGTGTTCATGCGGCCTTCACCAGGCAGGAGGTTTGGGCGTGGTGCCCGGCCGAGGATTGCTCGTCCTTGACCGCACCGTTGACCGTGATGCGGCACGCAATGTTGTCGCTATCGCCCTGTGCCACCACGTTGGCGATCACCGCCGGCACCGTCGTCGTGATCGTGAGGGTCCAGGGCAGGCTGGTGAAGTTCGCCTGTTCCGGCTGGGCGTTCATGTCCAAGTAGCTCACGCTTCCTGCTGTGTCGCTGGGCCCGTAAACCTCGTATGTCACCCGCTTGGGATGGGAAGGCTCGAGTGGTTCGGCGCTGCTGCCCGTCGCAGTAAAGATTTCGTCGGAGCCGAAAACGCCGCGAAGCCGGCTGACGGCGACGCCCCCGAGGACAACCGCCACCACGACGACGAGCGGTACCCAGACCCGCTTGAGAATGGTGAGCATCTAAGGTGTCCTCGGTTTCATTCTCGGCATCGGGGCCCCGCCTGGTTAGCCTCACGCCGGCGCCGGTGTACCGAACAAGGCCATTGGGCCCCCATTTCGATGGCTTTTTGGGTGCACCGGACGCGATTGCTCGGGGACTTGCCGGACGCGGCGGACCTGTCATGAATCCGCATCGAAACTGTGCGGACTTCCCAGGCGGCTGACACGACGGCCTCCTCATCTGGCTTGATGGCTCAGACTAAAGCCTATTTCCTATACCCTACCGGGTATAGTATACCGCACAAACGATCGACCGTTGCGAAGTAGTGCGTATTACGCAGCTACCGCTGCCATCCGATCCCGCGGACGGCAGCCAATACCCGTACGGGCACCCGACCTTTGTGGATAGGACAAACCTGGCGTGTCAGGCCAGCGCGAGGAAGAGCTTCTCTAGCTCATCCTCCGTCAGCGGCTTCTTTCCCCGTGCAGCTTTTCCGGTTGTGCATTCGCGCAATCCGGTGGCAACGATCTTGAATCCGGCCCGGTCAAGCGCCCGCGAGACCGCGGCGAGCTGGGTCACCACGTCCTTACAGTCGCGGCCCTGCTCAATCATCGAGATCACGCCGGCAAGTTGGCCCTGCGCGCGCCGCAGCCGATTCAACACTGCGGCAATGCTTTCTTCGTCACCAACCATCGTGGTCCCCTTCGCTCGTGATGATGTCCATAATAGCCCGGGGGGTATGCGGCGGATGCGAACGGAGCGTCCGGCGAATGTCAGGAAGGGTTGGGTTCTGCGGAATTCTGCGATATCCGCCTCATTGGTTTCCAGTCACAGCTGGACATCACGCGCCAAGTCGTCAATCGAGCCCTTCGCGCACAACGCTTTACAGCTTCTTGAGCGCGCGGAGGATCCGTAAGAAGGGTGCGTTGGCCGCCAGACCGTTGCGCAGGCTGGGCTGCAGGATGCTGAGGTTCATGACGACCAGATAGCGCAGTCCGTGATCGCGCCATTGTGCGGCTTGATCGACAACCTCCTGCGGTGTGCCGGTGAGAAAGAACTCCTTCATCAACGACGCCGGAACCTGAGCTGTGTATGACAGCACCGCCCGCTCGTCGAGGGTTTGCGGTAGGAGGTCTTGTGCGCCGGCGAAGTCGGGTCCGAGCGGATGCTGCACGCCGTGGGCCGCCCACATCTGGGCGGGAATGTTGAGCGCGAACGCCTTGGCGATGTCTGAATTCAGGGCGTCGTCGACCTGGTCGTGGCTGCGCCCGGTGATCAGGAACAGCCCGGCTGCGGGGGTGATGGCCATCGGGTCTCTCCCGGCGTCGGATGCCGCCGTGCGCACCGCTTCCAGGCCGCGGGCATAGTCTTGGGGTCGTAATGCGGCTTGGGGGTACCAGGCGTCGGCATAGCGTCCCGTCGCTCGCAGCATGCGTGGCCCGTGGGCGGCGATCCAGATTTCGGGCCACTTGCCGCGGTAGGGCGGAAGGTCAAGTACGGCGTTGTGCAACGGGAATGGGGTGTCTCGCGCGAGACAAGCTCACCGTCGGAGTCCCAGAGCGCGCGGATGGTGGCCACCGCTTCTTCGAACCGGGCAACGGGTTTGGTCCACTCAACGCCGTATGGTTCATTGCCCTCGCGCTCCCCAACACCAATGCCGAGGATCGCGCGACCCCTCGTGAGCAGGTGCAGTGTCGCGGCGGCCTGTGCCGTGACCGCCGGATTGCGCCGACCAGAATCGGTGACACCCACACCCAGCCGCAGCCGCCCGATGCGGTTGCTGGCGGCAAGACGTCCGAGCATGGTCCACGGCTCCAGCTGGGCATCGATCTTCGGTACCAGCCTCGCGCCGCCGAAATATCGCGGTGTTGCGATTGCCTGCGAGACCAGCGAATTGAGGTGATCAGCCACCCAGAAGGAGTCAACCCCGCCAGCGACGGCAGCTAGGTAAACGGCTCGGACCATCGTGGTTGGAGAACGCCGAGTATTGAGGGCTTGAGTACCGACGCCGACGCGAAATCCTTTCATGCACACATCCTTTCGTTTCATCCAGAGCGTGGACTCCACCCGCGGTCCGCTCGCTCGAATATGGAAGTGGCCGCCGCTTGGGCCGCCGCCAGCAGGTCCGCACCGGCGAGGGTGCCCGAGAGGCGTGCCGTTTCCGATTCGGCGACCATGATCGCGCTGGTGAGAATCGCCGCGGAAAGCTGCCCGTCCCACGCAGATCCGCGGGCTGATGCGTCCTCGAGGGCGGCGCGCAGCGCGGCGGTGAGGGCGGCCAGGTCGTCGAGACGACGCCGCCGCAGCGTCTCGCTGTCGGCGATCGTTTGCACGTAGACCGCCAAACCATCCAAATGCCCTTCGCCGTGTCTGCGCTGAAGGTCGGCGAGGTACCAATCGCGAACGGCCGTTGCGGGCGCCATGTGGGGAGACCCGTCTCGCACCGCCCGCGGTGGTCCGGCGTACCAGTCGTTTTCGTCGAAAAACAGGTCGGTCTTCGCGGGGAAGTAGTTCAGCACGGTCTGTGGAGACACCCCGACGACGTCGGCGATCTCGGCCACCGACGTGTTGTCGAAACCCTTCGTCATGAACAGCTTGGTGGCCGTGTCGCTGATCGCGCGCCGGATAGCGCGTTTCTTGCGTTCCCGTAATCCGTCGACCACGCCCCTAGCATAGCCAGAATTTTATGGTTACCCTAATTTTTGTGTTACCCAATGCATATGTCGGAGAGATCGTGGTTGTCGGCGCCACCGGCTTGCTGGGCCGTCACGTCGTGGACGGTTTGGTCCGCGCGGGCCGGCGGGTCCGGGCCGTATCGCGCCGTCCCGGGTCCGGGCCACCCGGCGTCACCGTGTGCGCGGCCGACGTGCGCGACGCCGCGGCGTTCCGGTCGGTGTTGCCCGGGGCCGGCGGAATCTTCGTGAATCTGCCGCCGACGCTGCAGGAACAGGATTTGGCGCGCGTCGGCGCCGACATCACCGAGGCGGGGATCCCGATCACAGTGCTGCTGTCCTCGGATTTGGTGAGGGAGTGTCCCGATTCGGTCATGGCCGCCAGCCACCAGCGCGAGGAGACGGTGCTGGGCGCGGTCCTCGGCGAGTCGCTGGCGGTGTTGCGACCGGGGATGTTCATGAGCAACGACGCCTCCGAATGGTCAGCGTCGATCCGCGACGACGGAAAGGTATTCACCTCCGTCCCCGACGCCCTGGAAGTGCCCATCGCGCCCGTCGACATCGCGGCCGCCGCGGTAGCCGCGCTTACCGCGCACGGACATGGGCCCCACCCAACGCACCGGCTTTTGGGGCCGGAGTGGCTCAGCGCGCGGGACCGAGTGGCCGTGCTCACCGAGGTGCTGCAACGACCGATCACGATCGTGGAGGTCTCGACCGAGGAGCATCGCACATTGCTGGCCCAGCGGCTGCCCGCCCCCATAGCGCGCCAGAAGGTGGCGATGAGGGCCGCGGCGCCGCGATCGATCGCCGACTGCCCCGATGTGCCGCTCGGCAAGGAAAGAACACCCTATGCGGCGTGGGCGGTGGCCAACGTCGCGGCGTTCGGGATCGAGGGGCGATGATGCGCTCTACCGCCCCGGCGGGCATGATCGTCGACAAGAATGTCGCTGTGCCGACGTCAGACGGTACCACCTTGCGGGTCAACATCTTTCGGCCCGACCATGCGGCGCCCGTGGTGATGTCGATGACGCCCTATGGGAAGGACAAGACGCCCGACCGCATCGGGATGCTGGCGATGCGAGTGAGCGGGGTCAGATTCGGCCGGCTGAACTGCTCGCCATTGACGGGATTCGAATCTCCCGATCCGCTGTTCTGGGTGCGCCACGGCTACGCGGTCGTTCAGGGCGACGCGCGCGGAATGCACGCGTCCGAGGGGATCGCGGGTTTTCTCACCGACCAAGACGCCCGCGACTATGCCGAAGTCATCGAGTGGGCCGCCGACCAGCCGTGGTCGACCGGCGCCGTCGGCTTGAACGGAGTGTCCTACCTGTGTATGTCGCAGTGGCGCGTCGCCGCGTTGCGTCCCCGCGGCCTGGCCGCCATCGTGGCCTGGGAAGGCGTCTCGGATCTGTTGCGCGAGTTCGCCTATCACGGCGGCATCCCCGAAACCGGGTTCCTGCCGATCTGGTGGAAATTTCGGATGCTGCGCGGCAGCCACCGCGGAGCCACCATGGGCGAAGACTTCCTCGCCGAGAGCCGGCGCCACCCACTCGACGACGCCTATTGGGCCGCCAAGCGACCCGACGTGAGCGCCATCGACGTGCCCGCGCTGGTGGGCGCAAGCTGGTCCGATCAGGGGCTACACACCCGCGGGACACTGCTGGCCTACGAGCAACTCCGCGGCCCCAAATGGCTGGTCGTGCACGGACGCCGCAAATGGGAAACCTACTACTCGGCTGATGCGCTCGAGCTACAGCGCCGCTTCCTCGACCACTTTCTCAAGGGCGCACCGGTCGGCTGGGCCGACGAGCCAGCGGTCCGCTACGAGCTCCGGCATACCCGCACCCGGTACACGGTTCGCAGCTCGGCACACTGGCCGCTCCCGCACGCGAGGCTACGGACGCTGCACCTGGACGCCGCGTCAATGACCCTGGCCCCACAACCAAACAGCTTGGCCCACACGGCTTCTTACTCCGCTGTGCCACGGCGACGACACCCGGATCGGGTCAGATTCACCCACAGGTTCACCGAAGACACCGAGATCACCGGCAGCATGGCCCTGACGCTCTGGATCAGCACCGATCAGGGAACCGACCTGGACGTGTTCGTGGTGGTCCGCAAGCGTGATCCCGCGGGTGCGGTGGTGCCGTTCTACGGCTACAACGGCTACATCAACGACGGTGTGGCAAAGGGATGGCTTCGCGGTTCCCACCGCCAACTCGACGAGACACGCAGCCGGCCCGAGCGACCGTTCCACGCCCACCGCATCATCGAACCGATCGACCCCGGTGAGCCCACCGAGATGACCGTCGAGATCTGGCCCAGCGGCACGCATTTCGAGGCCGGTTCGGAACTTGTCGTCGAAATCGTCGGGCACGACGCCGACCGCTACCCCGTGCTCCGCCACAAGGCAGTCGTCAACCGCGGAACCCACACCGTCCACACCGGCGGGGCCACACCGTCCGCGTTGGTCGTGCCACTCATACCGGCTCAGATCGCCGCATCGCCGTCCGCAACCGATGGGCAACCCGCGTTTTAGTGGCGGCGGTTGATTAACGAGTCCAGGACGGCGCCGGGTAGCTCCGGCGGCACGGTCCCGGGCGCGACGATCTCCTCGATGGCGAGGCCGTTGCTCAGTGCGAAGAGCAGCGTGCCCAGGGCTTCGGGCGACAGAGCAGTCCAGGCGAGAACGGCCGGGTCGATCGCCTTCATCGTTCGGTCGATGAGCTCACGTCGATGTTTGGCGAAGCGCTCACGGATCTGCGGATCGCGGGCCGCGCGTAACCAGTACTCGATGAACAGCAGCTGATAGTCGGTGTTCTCGTGGATCGCCTGCATCAGTGCCTTTCCGACCGCCGCGGGGGCCGACTCCTGATCTTCGCTCGCGCCGACCTGCTCGATGAGTGCCGCGCGGGCCGTGACCTGAGCGTCCAGCAGCGCGAAGAACAGGTCGTCCTTGGAGCCGAAGTTCGAGTAGACCGCACCTTTGGTGAACCCGGCGGCCTCGGCGATCATGTCGATGGTTGCCCCGGCGAACCCCTCGGACGCAAACGTCGTCATCGCGGCGCTAAGTATCCGTTCGCGCACTTCGCTGCGCGGGGTTCGGCGCCTGGGCGGGTTGACGTGGGCCATGGTGAGCAGCATACTCGCTAGTATTCAATACTCGTCAGTATCGAAATGAGGCGCGAATAATGACTGATCTGGAGACCGTGATCCGTGGTGGGGATGTGTACGACGGGACGGGCGCGAAGCCGATCGTGGCCGATGTCGGGATCCGCGACGGCAAGGTCGTCGCCGTGGATCCGGCCGGGCTCCCGGAGGCACGGCGCACCATCGACGCGACCGGCAAATGGGTTATTCCGGGGATGATCGACGTGCACACGCACTATGACGCCGAAGTGCTCGGCAACCCGGGTCTGGGCGAATCCGCCCGCCACGGGGTGACCTCGATCGTGATGGGCAACTGCTCGCTGTCCACGGTCTACGCCGACCCCGAGGACTGCGCCGACATGTTCGCGCGGGTCGAGGCGCTGCCGTGGGACGTGGTGCATAGCGCCGTCAAGGAACACAAGGACTGGTCGGATCCGAAGTCCTACGTCGAAGCCATCGCGTCGCGGCCGTTGGGTGTCAATGTCGCTGCGTTCATTGGACATTCGGACATTCGGGTTGCGGCCATGGGTTTGCGCCGGGCGGTGGATGCCGGCGAGCGCCCCACACCGAGCGAGCTCGATCGGATGTCGCGGATGCTGGAGGACGCGCTCGACGCCGGCTTCGTGGGGCTCTCGACCATCCGCAGCTCGTTCTCGAAACTGGAAGGCGTGCGGTATCCGGCCAAGCTGCTGCCGTCGACGTATGCCACCTGGGGAGAGTATCGGAAATTGAATTCGGTTCTGCGGCGGCGCAATCGGGTGCATCAGAGCACCCCAAACCTCACGTCGCGTGCCGAGGTTGGGCTGTTTTTCGCGCAAAGCGCGGGCCGGGTGTTCGGCAGGCGTGCGCTGAAGACGACGTTGATCTCGGCCGCGGACATCAAGGCCGATCGCAACGTGGTGCGCGCGGCCACCGCGGCCGCGCACCTCGCCAACAAGCTCGGGGGCGCCGACTTCCGCTGGCAACACCTGCCGGTGCCGTTCGAGGTGTACGCCGACGGCATCGATCTGGTCATCTTCGAGGAGTTCGGTTCCGGGGCAGCGGCATTGAACCTGCGCGACGAAATAGCGCGCGGCAGGCTGCTGGCCAACGAGGAATACCGGCGTTGGTTCCGCAAGGACATCGCCAAGCGGTTCGGTATGCGGATATGGCATCGCGACCTTTACGACGCCGAGATCGTGGCCTGCCCCGACACCGAGGTGATCGGGAAGTCGTTCGGCGAGGTCGGCGAACAACGGGGCATCGAGCCCGCCGACGCCCTGCTCGACCTGGTCATCGAGCACGGATCGAGGTTGCGCTGGCGCACCACCATCGCCAACGACCGCGACGACGTGCTGGATCGGCTGCAGCAATCATCGGTCGTCCAGGTCGGTTTCGCCGACTCGGGTGCACATCTGCGCAACATGGCGTTCTACAACTGCAACCTGCGGTATTTGGAGCGGGTGCATCAGTGCGGATTCATGCCGATCGAGGCGGCGGTGCACCGGGTGACTGGTGAGCTGGCCGACTGGTACGGCCTCGACGCCGGGCGCCTGGCACCCGGGCAACGCGCGGACATCGCCGTTATCGACCCCGTCGGATTCGACGGCAGCAGTAGCAAATACGCCGAAGCACCGATGCCCGGCACCGAGCTGTCCCGGATGGTCAATCGCAACGACCTGGCCGTCGCCGCGACCATAGTCGGCGGCCAGGTGGTCTACGAATACGGCACCTTCGCCGACGGCTTCGGCATGACGATGCACGCGGGCACGTTCCTCGCAGCGTAAGGGCCGCTGCTCGCCGCCGCCAGCGAGGGCCCGGGCTAGGACTCAGTACAACCCGGCCCGGGCGGTGCGGCGGATCGCGTCCGGGTCAAGACGTTTTCTGCAGCGGCGGTGAGTAATTGGGCTTGCCCAGGCCAAGTACGTGCTGCGCGATCATGTTCCGGAACACCTCTAGCGTGCCACCGTAGATTCCCACCAGCGGGGCGAAGCGGTAGGCGTATTCGGCGCTGCCGTCGTCGGCCGCACCATCGGTTCCGAACGGCAGCGTCGATGCGGCGCCGAGAATGTCCATCAAGTCCGGGGAGATGTCCCGCATCGTCTGTGCGATGGCGACCCGGCCGAAGATGCTCGGGCTCGACAGCGCCACCTCCAAGCGGGCCACGCAGCGGCCGAGCCGATACGCGACCGACTTATCATCCACAAGCCGGCGTCCGTCGGGGTCGGGCCGGGTCACCCGCGCCGCGGCCTTGTCCACCGCCTCGGCCATAAACCCGGCCTGGTGCATCATGATTGCGGTGTCTTGCAGCCCGTCGGGTGCTGCCGCCACCGCGCCGTGTTCGATGTTGAGCGGCTCGCGCACCACGGTCCAGCCCGCGTTGACGTCGCCCAACCGGTACCTGTCGTCGACGCGGACGTCGCTGTAGTACACGATGTTGGTCCGGTCACCGTCCACGGTGCGGATACCCTGGATTTCGATGCCGGGCAAATCCAGCGGAACCAGGAACATGGTCAGGCTCTTGTGCTTCGGCGCGTCCGGGTCGGTGTTGGTGATCAGAAATACGTACTGGCAGTTGTGGGCTCCGGTGGTGAACATCTTGGAGCCGTTGATAATCCACGCATCACCGTCGCGCACCGCGCGAGTCTTGCAGGTGGCGACGTCCGAGCCGCCTTCGGGCTCGGTGTAGCCGAGGCACAGCCGGGCCTCGCCGCTGAAGACCTTCGGCATCACCTCTTCACGCAGTTCCGGTGACGCGAACTTCGCCACCGAACGCGCGATCATAGAGGTGGTCCCCCACGTCACCCACGGCACGTGTGCCCGGCGCTTCTCGAGCTCCCAGATGCGCCTGCGCACCCGGGTGAACCCGCCGTCCGGTTCCGGCTTCCATTCCAACGCCAGATAGCCCGCGGCGCCGAAGGCCAGATGCACGCCCTCGTCGAAATTGTCTCCGGTCTCGCGGTCCCGGCGCCGGACCTCTTCGGTCATATGCGTTTTCAGAAAACTTCGTGCCTCGTCGCGAAAGGCCTTGTCCTCGTCGGACAGCCCGACCCGGGAGAAATCCATCGGTTCGCTCCTGTCTAAGCCGGTTTCGGGGCCGGTTGTGGGGCACTCTCGCGGGCGGCGACGATCTCGGCCACCCGTTGGGCGGTGGCGCCCGGGTCGCCCGCCGCCAGCGGCCATCCCCGGGCGCGGACCAGATACGCCGTCGCCGCGGCCTCGGACGAAACCCCAAGGCCGCCTTGGATGTGGACCGCCATCGTCGCGGCCTTGGCGGCCTCATCGGCCATGAACACAAACGCGGAAGGCGCCAACTCGGGTCGTTCGTCGGGTTCGTTGTCCAGGAACCAGGCGGCGCGCCGGGCGAGGTTGCGTCCGCCCGCAACGGTGATGGCCATGTTCGCCAGCGGATGCGAAATGCCCTGCAGCGTGGAGATCGGTACCCCCAGCGTGTAGCGGGTCTTGGCGAACTCCGCGGCGATGGTCATCGTCTCCTCGACCAGACCCACCAGTGCCGACGCGGTCAGCAACCGCCACTCATCGAGCGCGCGTTGGTAATTCGCGAGCGCATCGGGCCCGCGAGCCACGACCGTGCGGGTGTCGGCGGCGGCCGGATCCACCCACGCCATCGGCAACCGGCCGATGTTGTCGACCTTCACCGGCCGGGTGGAAAACGTCAGGCGCACGATCTCCTCGCCGTCGCGGACGATGATGTAGTCGGCAATCGAGCCCGTGGGAATCAGCCGGGCGCCCCGCGCACCGTCGATGTGTGCATCGAGCGCGGCGAGCTGTTCGCCATGGGTTACGCCGGCGCTGTCGGCGTCCAGCGCGCCCAGGCGTGCCAAAAGGCGGGCGGCGCAGACGTGGTCGATCCACGGAACCGGCGCCAGCGACCGGCCGATCTCTTCGGCCACCAGGGTGAGGTCGACCAGCGTCGCCCCGTCGCCGCCACAGGACTCCGGTAGCGCCATCGTGGTCGCGCCCATCGCGCACAACCGCTCCCACAGGTTCTTGTCGAAGCCGGAGGGTTCCGCGGCGCGCACCGTTTCGATCGAGCAGTGGGTCTTGAAAAATTGCTTGTATGCATTCTGCACATCGACGTGGTCGCCGGAAAGGCTGTAGTCCAGTCTGCGCAGTTCGAAGCGGTCCATGGTCAATGCTCCTGTCCGAAGAAGAATTCCTGCGCGTTGTTGTAGAGGTAGTTGTCTAGCACCTCGGCGGGCAGATCCAGCGCACGGGCTTCGGGTAGCACCCGCCGCAGCCGCAGTACCGGCCAGTCGGAGGCGTAGATCACCTTGTTGGGACCACGCGTTCGCATGTAGTGCAGCAGGCTTTCCGGCAGTCGCTTGGGCGACCAGGCCGATGTCATCAGGCGCAGGTTGGCGTACTTGAGCAGCAACCGAATGGCGACGTCCCACCAGGGATCGGCACCGTGGATCATGCAGAGCTTGAGTTCGGGAAACCGCACGCACACCCGGTCGAGGTGCATGGGGTGCTGCACGTCCCCCGGTATCGGCGGCCCGGGGATACCGGTGTTGACGCACAGCGGGAGGTCGAGTTCCGCGCATTTGGCGTAGAGCGGATAGTAAACGGCGTCGCTGGGCGGATACTGTCCGTCACCCCAAAAGCTGGGTCCCACTACGGCATAGGCGACCGGCAGGTCGCCCACGATGGCGGTCAGTTCGCGCAGCGACCCCACCGGACGCAGCAGGTTGACTCCGCCCATGGCCAGCGCGAATCGGTCCGGCTTGGCCTCGACGAACTTTCGGGCGGTTGTCGAGGGGTTGGCGAGCGAGTCCATCAGGATCGCCTTGTGCACGCCGTGGGTGTCCATCTCCTCGAGCAGCTCGGACAGATCGACCGGCGCGAACATCGACTCCGGGCCCTTGAAGTAGTCGTCGCGGACCTTGAGCATCCACGTGGGCTGCGAGTCGGCCTCGCCGAAGTGCACGTTGATCAGGCAGTCGATCGCCTTGTTATTCATGACTTCCTTCGGCATCGGTAGGGACCAACGCGGCAGCCGGAACCTGTTCTGCGGCTTGCTCTCTGGCCCAGCGGTAGTTCGGTTTGCCGTTGCCCAGGCGCTGGATCTGGTCGACGATGATGAATTCCTTCGGTGCCTTGAAATGCGCCATTTGCGCTATGCAGAAGGTATAAAGGGCCCGTTCGTCTCCGCTGAGGTCGGCGCCCTGTTGTGGCGCGATGAGTGCGACGACTTCTTGGCCCCACCGCTCGCTCGGCCGGCCCACCACGAGGGCGTCGGCGATGGCCGGATGTGCGCGCAGTATTTCTTCGACCTCTTCGACGAACACCTTTTCGCCACCGGTGTTCACCACCAGGGAATCGCGACCGAAAAGTCGAATGGTGCCGTCCTCCTCAATCGACGCTCGGTCGCCGGGTATCACCACACGCTGGCCCTCGATCTCCGGGAAGGTCCGTCGGGTGGCTTCGGCGTCGTTGAAGTACCCGAGCGGAATCCGGCCGGTCCGTGCGGCCCAGCCGATTTCCTGATCTCCGGGCTCTAGGAACCGGGTGCGATCGGCGGAAACGACCCAGGCGCCGACCCTGGGTTCAAAGGTTTCGCTGGCCTTCCCGTCGCGGCTGTGCCCGAAAGCCATATTGCCGGTCTCCGACGACCCGTAGCCTTCGATGATGGTGAGGTGCGGCAGGCATTCCATCAGCGCCCGTTTGTATTTGGCGTTGGTCGCCGCGCCGCCGGTGCCGATCGCTTTCAGTGCGGACAGGTCGTACGGGTGTGCGCGCAATTCGGTGACCAGTGGCCCGGCGTAAGCATCGCCGACCATCGTCATCATGCCCACCTTTTCGCGCTCGGCGGTTTCCCACACCGACCGCACGTCGAGCTTGTGGCGGTCGTCGTACAGCACGACCGGCAGGCCGGCGCAGAGTCCGGAGAACGCGGTCCACATGCCGGCCGCGTGCATCAGCGGCGAAACCGCGAACCACGCCTGACCGCCATGGCGAACCTTGTCGTGGATCTCGGTGACGCTCGCGTGGTCGGCCCCCACCATCGACGACACGTACATGTCGCTCTGTCGCCACAGGACTCCTTTGGGGCGTCCCGTCGTTCCGCCGGTACACATCATGATCAAGTCGTCCGGCGAGCCCGTCGCGTCGTAGTCCGGGTCGCCGGCGGCCAGGGCATCGTCGAGCGAGACGGCGCCGGGCAGTTGGGGAACCGCGCTCCCGTCGTCGACGGATATCAGTAGCTCGGTGCCGTTGGGGGGCAACACGTCCGCGAACCGAGCCCCCAGTGAGCGGTGATAGATGATCGCGCGGGGTGCGACGTAATCGAGCAGGTCGGCGATCTCACGCGGCGAGTAGTGGTGGTTCACGTTGACCGGAACGGTGCGCGCCTTGAGGCATCCGATCACCATGTCGGGGTACAGGTCGTTGTACATGATGAGCGCGACGCGGTCCTGACCGCATTCCCAGCGCTCGAGTGTCTCGCGCGCGGCGTGGACCCCGAACCCCTTGTCGCTCAGGTAGCTTGCCAGCCTGTTGGTTCGGCGCGCCGATTCGGCGAATGTGCTCCGGCGGCTACCGCAGACGGTCATCAGTCGGTCGGGAACGACGTCGGCGACGGCGTCGAGCACGGCACCGACGGTCCATTCACTCACGGGTCGGGCCGCCTAGGCTGCCACTGCGGCTTTGACGCCGAGGAGATCTAAAGCGTTGTCGCGCATGATCTTCCGAATGTCGGACTCGCTGAAATCCGTGAGTTCCTCGGTGAACGACAGCGGCGACTCGAGGCCTTCCCCGTGCGGCCAGTCGGAGCCGAACAGGATCTTGTCGACGCCGATGACCTCGGCCAGCTCCGGCAGATCGTCCTCGTAGTAGGGGGCGATCCACACGTTGTTGCGCAACTGCTGCACCGGGTCCTCGGGGAAATCATGGGGCTGCATGTTGGCGACCTTCTTCAGGCGCTTGACCAACCGGTGGACGAAGTATGAGCCGTTTTCGATGCTGACCGCCTTGAGCTTCGGATGACGGGTGAAGACACCGTGCACGATCATCGAGGCCATGGTGTCGTGAATGGCGCGGTCGTCGAGGAGAACGGTATCCAACGGATCCTTGGCGCCGAAGCCCTCGAACGTCGCCTTGCCGCCCCACGCCGCCGAGATGAGTAGATAGCCGCTGTCGCTGAGGTGGAACCCCACCGGCACCCCCGCCTCGGCCAGTCGGGCCCAGACCGGGTCGTGGCTGCGATCGCCCAGCGACCGCGGCTTGACCAGGCCGGGCACCGGCGCCGGCCGCACCAACACCAGCTTGGCGCCCCGCGCCAACACGAACTCCACCTCTTCGAGCGCCTTGGCCGGATCGGCCAGCGAGATGATCGGCGCGCCGATGATCCGGTGGTCGGGCCGGTCGAAACCCCAGTCCTCATCCAGCCACAGGTTAAAAGCGTGCACCGACGCCATCGTCGCGTCGATGTCGTGCTTGAGCCCCTCCTCGACCCCACAGGCGAATGTCGGCAGCATGAAGGCAGTCTCGATGTCCTGGGTGTCCATCACCGTGATGCGGGCATCGCGGTTCTGGTACTCGGGATGTTCGGCCATCCGTTCGACCTTCATCAGCGACGCGGGATCGACGCTTTCGGGAATCTCACCGCGGAACAACACGTCCAGGCAGCCCGGCACGATGATCGGGTCGAAGGTGGGGTTGGGGACGAAGTGGTTGACGCGGTCCCCGATCACGGCCCAGGTGCGCTTGCCTTGGGTGACCATCTGCACGCCGCGGCGCTTGAACGCCTTGTCCAGGTGGCGGGTAAAGGCATCCAGCGGCTCGTAGTAATGGTTGTCGACGTCAATTGCCTTGTAGCTCAAGTTACCCATGATCATCCTTTCCGGTACCACCGGCAAACACTAAGCGTCCGTTGAAGTGAGCGAAGGGAACTGGGGCGGCCGCTTCTCCAGGAAGCTAGTGATCCCTTCGATGACGTCGGGCCGGGGCATGGCCTCGTGCAGCAGGACCTCGGCACGGGAGGTGGCGTCGGCGATGTCACGAGTGGCGTCACCGTAGATCTGCCGTTTGATCACCGCCATCGAAGCCGGCGAGCAATTTGCGGCGATGTCCTCCGCGTAGTCCAACGCGCGCTTCATCAGGTTTTCGGGCGCGACGACCTCTTTGACGAGGCCCAGCTCGGCCGCCTCCTCGGCGAGGAAGGTGCGCCCACTCAACAGCAGGTCGAGGGCGACGCCCCAGCTGGTCAAGCGCGGAAGTATCCAGGAGATGCCGAACTCGGCGATCAGTCCGCGGCGCGCGAACACGGCGGCGAACTTGGCCCCCGCGGCCGCGAAACGGACATCGCACATCAGCGCCTGGGTCAGACCGATGCCGACGCAGGAACCGTTGATGGCCGCGACGACGGGCTTACGCAGCGTGGTCACAAAATGGGGCGGACGTTCGCCGACCAATGCGGCGAGATCGGTCTGACCCGCCTTCTCCATGGTTTCGCCGACCTTGTCCGCCGACCTCGGCGGCCCCAAATAGGCGCCGGCGCAGAATCCCCTGCCCCGGCCGGTCAGCACGATCGCCCGGATGGCCGGGTCCTGTTCGGCGCGGTCGATCCCCGCGTAAAAGCCGGCGGCAATGTCGGGTCCCCAGGCGTTGAGCCGCTCCGGTCGATTGAAGGTGACGATGGCGACCCCGCTCGCCGTGGCCTCGTAGAGCACCGCGTCTTCGGCATCCGAAGCACCGTCGCTGCCGGACATCTTCCCGCGGCACCTCCTCACGCCTTGAGCACTGCGATCCAGCCTACTTTGTACGCATACTGTATACCTATCGGTACTGCATTCCACAACTGCCGCGGCGGCGCCGCGAACCCCGGCCAAACAGCGAATTTCGGCTCGCTGAACCACAAGTCCGAGCGCCATCGGCGGGGTGGTGAAGTTGACACGGAACTGGCCCGTGCCCGCCTGCGGCTAACGCTGCCCGCGCCGGCACGGTTGGACCAAGGCTGTGGCGAGCGCCACATCGCGAACACGTTTTCCCCGATGCCGGAACCGGGAAAACGACGGAAAGCACCCGCTAGGGGGCAGGAGGGAAACGCAATGGTTAGCAACATCAGCGGACCGATCGAGGCCGTCAGGGGCATCGTGGAAGGCGTCATCGGCAAGGCCAAGGAAGTCGTCGGGATCGCTCTTGGTCGCAACGACGTGATCAAAGAGGGCGAGGCTCAGCAGGACAAGGCGGAGGCGCAGCGCAACGCCGCCAAAAAAGAAACCCAGGCCGAGAAGGCCCGCGCTGAGGCCAAGGTGCACGAGGCACGCGAGCGGGCCGAGCAAAACTAGCCGGCCGCCGCACGACGGAAGGCCCGGTCACTGTTGGTGGCCGGGCCTTTTGCCTTCTGTTGGGACGGCCACACAATCATCTTGTACCGCAGCAATTTCGGTGAACCGGCTAGGCGGCGGGATACGCACCGATGGGCAGTGCGCGCCGTCAGGTGAAGTCCGAACCGCCGTCGACGTTGATGTTGGCTCCGGTCATGTAGGAGTTGCGCCGCGACGCGAGAAACGCCACGACCGGCCCGATTTCCTCGGGCAGGCCGGCTCGGGGCATTTGCGCCGGATGGCCGAAATGCTTGGCGATGGCGTCCATCAGACGGTAGGGGTCGTCGCCGTCGACACCGACCGACTTCGCCCAACCCACCAGCGACTCGGACGCGATGCTGCCCGGTGAGACGACGTTGACCAGGATCTCATCCTTGGCCAGCAGCAACGACAGGTTCTTCGACACGCTCGTCAGCATCGACTTGGCCGCGGTGTAGGCGGGCAGGATGACGCTTTGTCGCTGGGTCGAGTGCGCCGAAAAGTTGACTATCCGTGCCCATTCCGCCTTGCGCAGCAGCGCAAGTGCCGAACGGACGCAGCGCACCATCCCCAGCACGCCGTCCTCGACGGACTGGCGCCACTGGTCGTCGGTCAAATCTTCGAAGCCGCCCGCCGCCCCCGGCCCGACGGTGTTGATAAGCACGTTGAGTTCGCCGTTCCATCGCTGGGCAACCTCGGCGAACACCTGGTCGACGGCAGCGCCGTCACCGATGTCGGCGACGAGGCCGAGGGCATCCGGGCTGCCGCGACCGCTCAAATCCGCCACCACACTGTCGACAGCGTCGCGGGTGCGGCCGACCACGGCCACCCGGGCACCGTCCTCGGCAAGGCAACGGGCCGTCGCCAATCCCATGCCCCGGCTACCACCGACGACGACCGCCGTGGCATTCGCGAACCCTAGATCCATGACTCGACCAACGCCGTGCGTCCGGTCATCTTCGCCCGTCCAGCTTCGTTTACCAAAAAGCCTACGATAGGTATTACAGTAGCAAGACGAAAACCCGCACGAAAGCCTTAGATCTCGATGGAGGTGCCCGTAGTGGCGAAGCAGGCAACCCCTGACAAGCGTCAACGGCGTGAACGCGGGTCCATCAACCCCGACGACATCATCAGCGGCGCATTCGAACTCGCAGAGCAAGTGTCGATCGACAACTTGAGCATGCCGCTACTCGGCAAACACCTCGGCGTGGGTGTCACCAGCATCTACTGGTACTTCCGCAAGAAGGACGATCTGCTTAACGCGATGACCGACCGCGCCCTGGGCAAGTACGTGTTCGCCACCCCCTACGTCGAAGCCAGCGATTGGCGCGAGACGTTGCGTAACCATGCGCGGTTGATGCGTAAAACGTTCCTGGGCAACCCAATTCTGTGCGACCTGATTCTGATTCGCGCCGCTCTCAGCCCCAAGGCGGCGCGGCTGGGCGCTCAGGAAATGGAGCGGGCGATCGCCAATCTTGTTGAGGCCGGCCTATCGCCGGAGGACGCCTTCGACACCTACTCCGCGGTTTCGGTTCATGTCCGCGGATCGGTGGTGCTGCATCGGCTCTACGAAAAGAACCAGTCCCCGGACAGCGGGCCACGCGCCATCGAGGACGCCGTAGCCATCGAGCCGGGAACTACTCCGCTGCTCGCCCAAGTGACCGGTCAGGGACACCGCATCGGGGCACCCGATGAAACCAATTTCGAATATGGCCTCAATTGCATCCTCGACCATGCCAGCCGTTTGATCGAGGAGGCCGCTGGGGCCGCCAAGTCGGCGACCTCCCGCCAGCGCAGGGGCGCCAAGGCATCGGCAGGGCGAACCAAGGCGACCGCGGCGCGGTAGAAGCGCAGGCGCTTTTGAAGGGCAGGCAACCGCAGGCCTTTTCGGTGCTTACGCTTCCGGTTCCGGCACGTGGAAGTGTTCGTCGCGCAGCCGGAACGCCTCCTTCGTGCCGTGCTGTGCGCGGGTTTTGACGAAGTTGAACTCACCCGGCCCGAATTGCAGGTTGGTGCCGAAGGCGTGGAACAGATAGCTCGCGACCTCTTCGCCGTGGTAGGCCTGGGTCTGCTCGACGAGGCGAAACGCCTCCTTCGCGATGACGATCCCGTCGGCCGGCATCTTGGCGGCCTTCTCGGCCCAGTACCGTGCGCGCGCCGTGACCGAGCCGGGATCGCATGTGTCGGTGAAGATTCCGAGCCCTTCGATCTCTCCGGCTTCGATGATGTCGCCGGTCAACAACATCCGCCGCGCCAGCACCGGTCCCAGCCGGTGGAAGAACATGTGCAGGCTGCCGAGCGCAGGCCCGAGGAAGCGCGTCGCCGGCATGCCGATCCGGGTATCGCGGGCAATGACGGAGATGTCGGTCATCAGCGCCATCTCGAAGCCGCCGCCGAGGGCAAACCCGGCGATCTCCCCCACCGTCACCTTCGGAAAGCCCATGAAGTTGTGATAAAAGCCAAATGACTTGCGGTCCACGGTAAGTCGCCGACGCTGGCTGGGACGGCGCTTGGCCGCCGGATCGTCGCCGCCGGTTTGGCCCCGCGCGCCGGACGCGCCGTACCAGCCGTACGCGTTGTTCATGTCGGCTCCGGTGGAAAAGACCCCGCCGGCTCCGCGCAGCAGCACCACGGTGAGGTCGTCGTCTTCGGCCACGACATCCAGAGACCGGGCCACGGCGTCGCGCATGGCGGCATCGTAGGAGTTGCGCTGCCCGGGGTTGTTCAATGTGATCGTGGCGATCCGCTGGTCGCGATCCACGTCGAAAAGCACTCGGTCGTCCGCCCCGCTCGAGTCGGTCATGTCTGCGACTCCTTTCGCCGCCTGCCGAATTTGAATGCGGCCAATTTCTCCGGGACGGACGCCAACGTGTTGACTTCACCCGTGCAGAGCACCTCGTAACCACCCAGCAGCCGCGCCGTCGACGCGATGCCCCGTTCGAGCGGCGACCGAACGATGTCGAATTGAAGCTCGGTCAATATCGGCGTCGGGCGGCGAAAGGTCACGACCAGCGATCGGGTCTTGCCGGAAAGGCCCGTCTCGCAATTGTGATGCTGGATGACGCTGTCGAAAAAGACGCCGAGAAACCCGCCGTGCACCAGTCCCGGCGGCCCTTCGTAGACCAGCGGGAACGAAACGCTGCCGCCGGCCTTGTCGGCGTCGAGGTGATCGAACCGGTATTCCGGAAAGCACGGGTTGTAGGCGCCGATGTCGGTGGCGTGGTTGAGATACACTCGCCGCGGATCTTGGGGGTCAACGTCTTGCACGCCGATTCGCGGCGCGTTGTCCGGCGGGGCCGCGGCGGCCAGTTCGCTCTCCCACTCGGCGAAGCGCGCCAGCATGTCGTCCACCGTCGGGTGTGGGTGCTCGAGGCTGACCAGCAGCGAGCTGAGACGCCGCATGGCGCCGGCGGCGGCCACGGTCTGGGCAAGCGGCGCCTCGCCAAATCTGGCGTCACCGGGACGCGCCATGCTTTCCTCTTTTCGCGGGGTCTCGCCCGGCTATTTCCGTCGGCAGTGTTTCCTTGCTAACTTATACAGCGTATCAATCGTATTCCCTACTGTATGGGTAACCATATCGGCGGAGAAAGGCCGGATTGCGACGGTGAGTGACGGGGCCGACGCGGCCGATGCCGAGGGTTCGGTGACAGCCCGCCGGGACGGCGCGGTTTTGCGAGTCACGCTCGATCGCCCGTCTCGGCGTAATTCGTTGACCCAGTTGATGATCGCGACATTGGTCGACACGCTGACCGGCGCGGCGGCCGATGATTCGCTGCGCGCGATTCACATCCAAGGCGCCGGAGAGGACTTCTGCGCCGGAGCCGATTGGGTGGCCGCCAACAATCGGGAGCGTCCCCGCACCGGTGACCTGGTGCGCCGCATTCCGCACGCCGCCCACCGCGTCATCGAGCTCGTCGCAAGCATCCAGCTGCCGGTGGTCTGCAGCGTGCGGGGTTGGGCCGTGGGGTTCGGGTGCAACCTGGCGCTGGCCGCCGACTTCACGCTGGCGGCCACCGACGCCGTGTTCTGGGAGCCGTTCGTGGACCGTGGCTTCAGCCCGGATTCGGGTTCCACCTGGCTGTTGCCCCGACTGGTCGGCCTCGCGCGGGCCCGGCGAATGCTGCTGCTCGGCGAAAAGGTCAGTGCGACGGACGCGGCCGACTGGGGACTGATTCACCAGGCGATCGGCCGCTCGGAACTCGACGATGCCGCCGAGGAGCTGGTGCAACGGCTCGCCTGCGGACCAACGGTGGCGATCGGGCTGGCCAAACAAGCGCTGGCTTTCGGCCAACACGCGACGCTGAGCCAGTCCATGACACAGGAGCTTTTCAATCTGGAATTATCCTGTCGGACAAGCGATTTTAAAGAGGGGCTGGAAGCCTTCCGGCAGCGGCGGGACCCGGATTTTCGTGGCCGTTGACCCGATAGGCTTTAGCCCCGAGGCGTCGAGTGTGGGCCCTAGGTATGGAAACCGTCTTGAATCCGTCCGTAGGCCCCACACTCGGCGGTCGCACCGGACGCTAGACGAAGGGAACACGGATGCCTACTGACCCGTCCGACACCATCACCTACCAGGTCGACGGGCATACCGCCACCATCACGCTGAACCGCCCGGAAGCCCTCAATGCGCTCAGCCCGCACATGATCACCGAGCTGCGGGCCGCGTACGACGAGGCGGAGAACGACGACAAGGTGTGGCTGCTGCTCGTCACCGGCACCGGTCGCGCGTTCTGCACGGGGGCCGACGTCAAGGCCATTCCCGAGGACGGCAAGGTGATCTACGAGCGGCCGTACCTGTCGACCTATGACCAGTGGGAGGCGCCGCAGGAGGGCACGCCCCCGTTTCGCACGGCGGCCAAGCCGGTGGTCACGGCTGTCAACGGATTGTGCTGCGGCGCGGGCATGGATTGGGTCACCACGTCGGACATCGTCATCGCGTCGGAGCAGGCGACGTTCTTCGATCCGCACGTCAGCATCGGGCTGGTGGCCGGACGCGAAATGGTGCGGATATCGCGGGTGCTGCCCCGGTCGGTCGCGCTGCGGATGGCGTTGATGGGCAAGCACGAGCGGATGAGCGCGCAGCGCGCCTACGAACTCGGGTTGATCAGCGAAGTCGTCGAGCACGACCGCCTTCTGGAGCGGGCGCATGAGATCGCCGGCATCGTGAACTCCAATGCGCCACTGGCGGTTCGGGGAACCCGGCTGGCCATTCTCAAGGGCCTCAATGTGCCGCTGCACGAAGCCGAGATCATGGCCGAAACGTTTCGCGAGCGCGTGTTGCGGACGGAGGATGCGGCCGAAGGCCCCAAGGCTTTCGTCGAAAAGCGACCCCCGGATTGGCAGTGCAGATGAGTTTCGAAACGATCCTGCTCGACGTGGACGCGACCGACCATGTCGCCACCATCACGCTGAATCGGCCGGAGCAGCTCAACGCGTTCAACCGCACCATGTGTGACGAGATGGCTCACGCGTGGCGCACGGTCAAACTCGACGACTCGGCGCATGCGGTGGTGCTGCGGGCGGCCGGGGACCGGGCGTTCAGCGCCGGGCTGGACATCAAGTCCCCGTATGGCCAACCCGAAAACATCTGGAATCACGAAGATCCCGGCGAATCGCTCAGCCCCAAGTGGCAGAAGATGTGGAAGCCCGTGGTGTGCGCGGTTCAGGGCATGTGCACCGCGGGCGCGTTCTACTTCATCAACGAGTCGGATGTGGTCATCTGCTCGCAAGACGCAACGTTTTTCGACTCGCACGTATCGGCCGGCCTGGTCTGCGCGTTGGAGCCGATCGGTCTGATGCGCCGCATCGGGCTGGGCGAGACGTTACGCATGGCATTGATGGGCAACGACGAACGGGTCAGCGCCGACACGGCACTGCGGATCGGATTGGTCTCGGAGGTGGTCTCCGCCGACCAGCTGTGGACCCGTGCCCACGAAATCGCGGCGGCGATCGCCGCCAAGCCACCATCGGCGACCCAGGGCACCGTGAAAGCGATCTGGGAATCGCTCGACAAGCCCTACCGCGCCGCCCTCGAGCAGGGCCTCATCTACACCCGGCTGGGCAACCCGCTGGGAACGGCCGAACTGGCGGCCCAGAACGATTCCGGCGGCACACGTCAACCAAAGATCCGCTAGTGTCGCCCGACCCGCTGCGTCGACGCATCGCCGATGTACTCGATCTGCGGCCGGACGCTCGCGCCATCGAGTATGGCGGCCAATGGATCACGTGGCGGCAGGTCGGCGACATGGCACGCAGCGTCGCCGCCGTGGCCAGCGAGCACAGTGACGGGATCGGGATGCTGCTGCGCAACCGGCCCGGCCAGGTGGCGGCCTTCCTCGGGGTGCTGCTGGCCGGCGGAACGGTGGTCGTCATCAACCCTTCCCGCGGCGACGATCGCACCAAGGCCGACATCGCCGCATTGGGGCTGCCACTGATCATTGGTGAAAACGACGATCTGACCACACTGGTCACGCCGGTGCCCGGCACGACGACAGCATCGATTTCGGGTCGCTTGGACGATCCCGATGGACCGCGACTACAACGGTCCGAGCGACCCGGCACCGTCTCCGATCCGCGGCCCGGCGTGGCGGTGCGGATGTTGACCAGCGGAACGACCGGTCCGCCCAAACGCGTCGACCTCAGCTACGACATGCTGGCGCGCAGCGTGCTGGGTCCCGAGCCCGACCTCGCACCGGCGCCCACCGAGTTGCGGCGCGGCGTCGCAATCGTCAACTCGCCGGTGGTCCACATCGGCGGTGTATTCCGGGTGCTGCAATGCATCGCCGAGGCGAGATCCTTTGTCTTACTGGAACGATTCGAACTCAACGCATGGGCCGAGGCGGTGCGCAACCACCGGCCCCGCGCGGTGTCGCTGGTGCCGGCCGCGCTGCGGACGGTATTGCATTCCGACCTGCCGCGAGCCGACCTGGAAAGCATTCGCGCCGTAACCTGCGGCACTGCCCCGCTGTCGGCCGACGATGCCGACGCGTTCGCCGAGAAGTACGGCATTCCGGTCCTCACCTCTTATGCCGCAACCGAATTCGGTGGCGGCGTGGCAGGCTGGACCCTGGCCGATCACCAGAAGTACTGGCGCGACAAACGCGGCAGCGTCGGCCGGGCCAACCCGGGCGCGCAGCTGCGGGTGGTCGCCGAGGATGGCGCGACGCTCGGGTGCGACCAGGTCGGCCTGCTGGAGGTCAAGCCGGGACAGCTGGGGCCATCGGCGCACTGGATGCGGACCACGGACATGGCGCGCATCGACTCCGACGGCTTCGTCTGGATCGTCGGACGGGCCGATCAGGCGATCATCCGCGGTGGGTTCAAAGTGATGCCCGACGACGTACGCGCCGCGCTGGAGAGCCACCCCGCGGTGGCCGGTGCCGCCGTGGTCGGGCGACCCGACACGCGGCTCGGGGAGACGCCCGTCGCGATGGTCGAGCTGCGCGAGCCCGGATCCGCGGATGCCGACGCGCTGGTGGAGTATCTGCGAACGCGGTTGGCCCGCTACGAAATTCCGACCGATATCGCCATCGTCGGCGCCATCCCGCGGACGCCATCGGGCAAAGCCGATCTGAGGGCGATCCAGCACTTCTTCAATGAAGCCGCCCCGCAGCACGACCATGTCCGGTGATTCGCTCACGGCCGGCGAGGTGTTGCGACACCAAGCCCGCTCGCGGCCAGAGCACCCGCTCGTTGTCTGCGACGGTGACCGCATCGGCTACGCCGAGGCCGATCGCCGTTCGGCGGAGCTCGCCCGGGGACTGATCGCCCTCGGCGCCCGCAAGGGAACCCACGTCGGACTGCTCTACCCGAACGGACCCGAGTTCGTCGTCGCGATGCTCGCGGCCGCGCGAATCGGCGCCGTGGTGATCCCGTTTTCCACCTTCGCGACCGCTCGCGAGATGCATGAGCAGCTGGTCGACAGCGATGTCGAGATCCTGTTGAGCACAGCATCGTTCCGCTCGCACGATTATGTGCACCGGCTGAGCGAGGCGGTCTCGGACCCGGACTTCGAAACCGAGCGGCGGCTATTCGCCAGCGCCGTCCCGCAGTTGCGTGAGGTCGGGATCAGCTACCCCGCCGATATGGCGCCGCGCTTCCGTGACATCGAACGGTTTCGCGGGCTGGCCGGCACCATCGACCCCACGCTGCTCGAGGCGATGCAGGACGATGTCGACGGCTGCGATCCGTTGGCCATCGTCTACACGTCGGGGTCGGCCAGCGCCCCCAAGGGAGTCGTGCACACGCACGGCGCGCTGCTCGGACAACAGCAGAACCTCAACGCCATCCGCGCCCTGACGCCCGCGGACAAGCTGTTCTGCAATTCGCCGTTCTTTTGGATCGGTGGGTTCGCGTTCGGTCTGCTCGCCACGTTGGTCGCCGGGTCGACACTGGTGTGCTCCAACGCCACCGACCCCGGCCGGACGCTCGACTTGCTGGAATCCGAAAAGCCAACCATGACCAATGGTTTTGTCGCCGGCATAGCCCATCTGGTCGACCACCCGAGCTTTGCCGGACGCGACCTTTCGTCAATGCGACGAGGTAACCTCTACCCCATCATGGCGCCCGGTGCCCGGCCGGCCGACGCCGAACTGCGGCACAACATGTTGGGGATGACCGAAGCCGGCAGTGTCGTGCTCATCAGCGACGACGAATCCGACCAACCCGAAGAGCGGCGTGGGTCGTTTGGCAAGCCGGCGCCCGGATTTCAGGCCATGATCATCGATCCCGACACCAACGCACGGGTCGGCATCGGCGAGGTCGGCGAACTGTGCATTCGCGGGCCCTACGTGATGCAGCGGTACTACAAACGCAGTCGCGAAGAGTGTTTCGACGCCGACGGTTGGTTTCACACCGGTGATCTGGTGCGCGCCGACGACGACGGATTCTTCTACTTCGTCGGTCGGCGCAGCGCGATGATCAAAACGGCGGGCGCCAATGTCTCGGCGGACGAGGTCGCAAAGGCCATCGCAAAGGTCACCGGCGGCGCGGCGGCCCACGTTGTGGGCGTTCCCGATGCCCAGCGCGGGCAGCTGGTGGCCGCGGTCATCGTCGCGCCCGACGGTTCCGCCGCCTTCGATGAGGCGGCGCTGCGCGAGCGGCTCAAGGCCGAATTGTCGACGTACAAGATCCCCAGACGATTTCTCGCCCTGCCCCCCGCCGAGATCCCGCTGCTGTCCAGCGGCAAGGTCGACACGCGGCAACTGCGGAAGCTCTTCGATGCCTGACCCACCCGCAGACACCATCGACCGACTGGTGCGGTCTCGCGCAGCGCAGCACGGCGCCAAGCCAATGGTGATCGACCCCGCGTCCCGAATCAGCTACCGCGAACTCGAGTCGACTACAAGCGATTTGGCGGCAGCTTTCGTCGAAGCCGGGGTGGGCAAGGGCACCCGGGTCGGTCTGATCATGCCCAACAGCGCGCGCTGGGTGCAGGTGGCGGTCGCGCTGACGCGCATCGGGGCGGTGCTGGTTCCGTTGAGCACCTTGCTACAGGCCGGCGAACTGGCGGCCCAGCTGCGCGCGGCCTCGGTGCAATTCCTGCTGAGCGTCGAGGAGTTCCGCGGCCACCACTACCTGGCTGACATTCGATCGATGCAGCGAACCGAACTTCCTGCCCTACGCCAGGTTTGGACGGCCGACCGGCTTGCGAATGCCACCGCGAGTAAGCGGGCCCGTCAAATCGTCGACGCGATGACCGGCACGGTCAGCGCCGCCGATCCGCTGGTCATCATGTTCACGTCGGGCAGCAGCGGAGCACCCAAGGGGGTCGTGCATTCCCATGGCAACGCGTTGGGCGCCGTGCAGTCGGGCCTGGCGGCGCGCTGCATCACGTCCGACACCCGCCTGTACCTGCCGATGCCGTTTTTCTGGGTGGGCGGGTTTGGCAGCGGAATACTGTCGGCATTGCTGGCCGGTGCCACCCTGGTGACCGAGGAAGTACCAAGGCCCGAGACCACCCTGCGGCTGCTGGAAAGTGAAGGGGTCACGCTCTTTCGCGGCTGGCCCGACCAGGCCGAAGCGCTGGCGCGGCACGCGGTCGAGGTCGGCGCTGACCTCTCGGCGCTGCGCCCCGGCAGCCTGGAGGCGCTGCTGCCGCCGGAACTTCGGGCACAGCCCGGAGCCCGGGCCACCCTGTTCGGCATGACCGAGGCGTTCGGGCCCTACTGTGGCTACGCCGCCGACACCGACATGCCGCGAACGGCGTGGGGCAGCTGCGGAAAGCCGTTCCCCGGCATGGAGGTTCGCATCGTCGACCCCGACACCGGCCAACGCGTTCCGGCGGGAACCCCTGGCGTGATCCAGCTTCGGGGACCGCACACGTTGCGCGGCATCTGCCGGCGCGGCCGGGAGGACGTGTTCACCGCCGACGGCTTCTACCCCACCGGCGACCTCGGCCACCTGGATGGCGATGGGTTTCTGTTCTACCACGGCCGATCCGACGACATGTTCAAAGTCAGCGGGGCGAGTGTCTACCCCAGCGAGGTCGAGCGGGCGTTGCGCACCATCGACGGCGTCGAGAACGCGTTCGTGACCAACGTTCCGGGTGCAGCGGGCGAACGCGTGGGTGCGGCGGTGGTGTGCAACGGCGCCGTCACCGTCGAGCCGTTACGTGGGTCCGCCCGCAAACTGCTGAGCGCCTTCAAGGTTCCGACAGTGTGGCTGGTGCTTGAGTCCGACGACGAGGTCCCGCGGGGCGGCACCGGCAAGGTCGACATCCGCCGGCTGCGGGACATGCTGATCGACGCGGGCCAGCCTTAGGGGACCCGCGTCCAGGGTTGACAGTTCTGCGACTCGAAGGCCTTGATCGTTGTGTTGACATTCGCGTACATCGGACCGACAGACATATTCGTCTGGACCACATGGTCCTTGTTCGCATCAGGCGTGCTGTAGGTAAACCATGCGCACATCGAGTCCTGGGTCGGCACATTGTTTATCCAAACGCCCCAGGTCGAAGCCGTCCCGGTCGTGTGGTACAGGCCCGGCGCAATATCAGGCCCGACGCGAAAGACGCCGTTCCCGGGGATCGGGTCCATCGGATCGGCGACGGCCGGCGGCGCCAACGCGACCACGACCCCACAGGCAACGAACATGGCCGTTGCACGAGGCACGAGCGCTAGCGGCATCTGCCCTCCCGGTCTGTTTGCCCCGCTAGCTGGCAGCGTATGCCCGGGCCTCCGATACGGCAATCGGCGCGGAGCCGAGCCGGCCAGCGGGCTGCCGGACCCCGCGCGTCCGCGACCACGCCGCGCGAGACGGGGCGCTCGATCGACGGAACGGCGCCCGCGGCAAGGTGTTCCGACATCGCGGCGCGGGCGAGCAGGTGTGCGCACACATACGGTTCCCTAGGGGACCCGGGTCCAGGGTCGGCAGTACATCGTCTCGAAGGCCCCAACCGTCGCCGGAATATTCACGTACGTCGGACCGAGAGAGGTACTTGTACTGATGACATGGTCCTTGTTCGCATCGGGTGTGCGGTAGGTAAACCAGGTGCACATCGACTCCGGAGTCACCTGACCGAGAATCCGGACATAGGGACCCGAGGGCCCGGCCGTCTGGTAGACGCCCGGTGCGATGTCAGGTCCCACCCGAAAAACACCGTTCCCGGGAATTGGGTCGCCCGGATCGGCAACGGCGGGTGTCGCGAGCGCGATCGCCACCACGCCCGCAACGAACACCGCCGATGCGCGAAGTGCTGGGGGCATCTGGTCTTCTCCATATTTCTGCCCACCCCAATGGCAGCGTATGTCCGGGCGTGGCCGGGCAACAACAGCTAACCGTCAACTAGCAGCGCCGCGCCGCCGCTGCCGAGGTGTCGGACGGCCATCATCCACAACCACGCCACGCGCAACGAGGTGATCGATCAACGGAACCGCACCGGCGGCAAGATGTTCCGACATCGCCGCGCGGGCGAGCTTGTCGTCGTGTATCTCGAGCGCGGACAAGATCCGCCGATGGTCCTTGACCGACTGGCCCGGCCAGCCCTCGATCGCCGGGAACACCGATTCCGGTGCGTAGCGGGTGATCTGCAACATCAGCTGGGCGAGCTTAGGCGAGTCCGCGGCGACGTTGATCGCCCGATGGAACTCGTGGTTCAGCCGAACCGTGCGCTCATGGTCGTCGCCGGCGTAGGCCTGCTCCAGCTGGGCCTGGATCTCCTTGAGCTCATGCAGTTGGTCATCGGTGATGTTGACCGCGGCCCGCGCCGCGAGCTCGCCGCCGACGTGCGCCTGCACGTTCGCGACGTCGCTGACGTCTCGCCCGGTGACCGGCAACACCATGAACCCGCGGCGGGGCTGCTGGGCGATCAAACCCTCCGCGCGCAGGGCGAACAACGCTTCGCGCACCGGGGTGACGCTGATCCCCAGCTCCGCGGCCAATTGGTCCAGCCGAATGTAGGACCCCGCGACGTAGCTGCCATCGAAGATCCTCCTGCGGACGAAGCGCGCGACGTCGTCGGACAGTTGCGGGCGGGCGGCGAAATCCGGAGCGGTCATCGCCTCACACCTGATACTCGGCGAGCAGCCGTTTGCTGATGATGGATTTCTGGATTTCGCTGGTTCCTTCACCGATGAGCAGGAACGGCGCATCGCGCATCAGCCGCTCGATCTCATATTCCTTGGAGTAGCCATAGCCGCCGTGGATCCGGAAGGCCTGCTGGGTCACCTCGGAACAGAATTCGCTGGCAAGGTATTTGGCCATGCCGGCGGCGACGTCATTGCGCTCCCCCGAATCTTTCAGCCGCGCCGCGTTGACCATCATCAGATGCGCCGCTTCGACTTTGGTCGCCATCTCGGCCAGCTGGAACGCGATGGCTTGGTGTTCGGCGATCGGCTTGCCGAAGGTGTGGCGTTGCTGGGCGTAGCGCACCGCGAGCTCGAAGGCGCGAATCCCGACACCGCACGCGCGCGCAGAGACGTTGACGCGGCCGACTTCGATGCCGTCCATCATCTGGAAGAAGCCCTGGCCCGGGGTTTCACCGAGAATGTCGTCGGCGGCTGCCTGGTAGCCGTCGAAGATGAGTTCGGTGGTATCGATGCCCTTGTAGCCGAGCTTGTCGATCTTGCCGGGTATCAGCAGGCCCGGCGCGACTTCGCCGAACCCGGTTGGCTTTTCGATGAGGAACGCGGTCAGGTTGCGATGCGGCTTGTCGGCGCCTTCGTCGGTGCGCACCAGCACGGCCACCAGCGTGGAACTGCCGCCGTTGGTCACCCACATCTTCTGACCGTCGATGGTGTAGTTGCCATCCGGATTGCGCGTGGCCCGGGTTCGGATCGCGGCGACATCGGAGCCCAGCTCGGGCTCCGACATCGAAAACGCGCCGCGGGACTCGCCGGTGGCCATCCGCGGCAGGAAGCGCCGCTTCTGCGCATCCGTGCCGTGCTGGCGCAGCATGTACGCCACGATGAAGTGGGTGTTGAGCACCCCCGAGATACTCATCCAGCCGCGCGCCAGCTCCTCGACGCAGAGCGCATAGGTCAGCAGCGACTCCCCCAGCGCCGCCGTACTCCTGCGGGATCATCAGCGCGAAGAGGCCCATGTCGCGCATCTGGTCGACGATATCTTGCGGATAGGCGTCGGCGCGTTCGAATTGCGGTGCCTTGGGAATGATCTCCTTGTCTACGAATTGCCTTACCGTAGAGATGATCTCGGTCTGAAATTCGGTCAGCCCGAGGGTCTGGGCGAGTTTGGTCATGCGCTGTCTATCCCTTCGCTTCGCCGTCTCGACCGGCGATCGTTTTGGCGGCCGTGAGGCGCTCGATGTCGGCGGTCGTCAGGCCCAAGTACTGCGACAGGACGCCTGCGGTGTCTTGTCCCAGGGCCGGTGCGGGCGCGCTGGCGGGATGTGTGCCGTCGATCGCCATCGGCAGCCCGGGGGCGAAATGGTCTCCGACACCCGGTTGGTGCAGCCACGAAAATAACGGATTAGCAGTCACTTTCGGGTCGGCCGCGACCTCTGCGAAGGTGCGGTAACGCTCAAACAGCACGGTGGTGCCCGACAGCGCGGCAGTGATCTCTTGGGCCGCGCGATCGGCGAACCAGGTGGCGAAGAGGCCGGACAGCACATCGCGGTACCGGTAGCGGTCGCCCTCGGCGCCGAAGTCCACACCCAGGGCCTCCGCCAGGGCCGACACCGCAACCCCGGTGCCCGTCACCTCGACCAGGTCGCGAAAGTGCCGGCCGGTCAACGCGACAACCATGAACCGGACCCCGTCACGACTGCTGAAATCCTGGCCGTACTGGCCGTAGATCGCGTTACCCAGACGCTGACGCTGCGTCCCCCGCACCTGAGGCTCGGTCAAAAGGCCCAGATTCCCCGCCGTGGCAAGCGCGACATCCTCAAGGGCCAGGCTGATCCGCGCGCCGGCCCCCGATTGCTCACGGCGGCGCACGGCGGTGATGACGGCCAGCGCGGCATACAGGCCGCAGCACACATCCCAGGCCGGCAACACGTGATTGATGGGGCCCGCGTGGTCGGCCGGCCCGGTGACGAGTGGGAATCCGATACTCGCATTGACCGTGTAGTCCACCCCGGTGGAGCCGTCGCCGCGGCCGAGCAGCTGCACGTGGATGACGTCGGAACGCTTGGCGGACAGGAGATCATGGCTCAGCCAGTTCAGGCCGGCGGCGTTGGTCACGACGATGCCGTCGCCCTCGACGATCAGCCTCTGGACCAGCTCCTGGCCCTCAGGGGAACGCAGATCGATGGTGGCCGAACGCTTTCCCTTGTTCAGGCCGGTCCAGTAGATCGATGTGCCGTCCGCGGCCAGCGGCCATCGCTGCGCGTCGGAGGCACCGCCGATCGGGTCGACGCGAATCACCTGCGCGCCAAGCTGTCCCAGCGTCATGCCGCACAGCGGTGCGGCGACGAAACTGGACACCTCCACCACGGTGAGGCCGCTCAGGGGCAACCCGGGATCGTCCATGGCCTAAGCGACCCGTTCGAAGATCGCGGCAAGCCCCTGGCCGCCGCCGATGCACATGGTCTCCAACCCGTAACGGGCCTCTCGGCGACGAAGCTCGCGCGCCAAGGTGGCCAGCATCCTGCCGCCGGTCGCACCGACGGGATGACCCAATGAGATTCCCGAGCCGTGGACGTTGGTCCGGTCGAAGTCGGCGGCGCCGAAATTCCATTCCCGCATCACCGCAAGCGCTTGCGCGGCAAAGGCTTCGTTGAGTTCGATGAGGTCGATGTCGGACAGTTGCAGGCCGGCCTTGGCGAGCGCGACCTCGGTCGCGGGCACCGGACCGATGCCCATGATGTCGGGCGCCACCGCCGCCAGGCCCCACGACACCATGCGGACCATCGGCGTCAGGCCGTGTTCGTCGGCCTTCTGCCGCGTGGTCACCACGCACATGGAGGCCGCATCGTTCTGCCCGCTGGCGTTGCCGGCCGTGACGGTCGCCTCCGGATCATCTTTCAGCAGAACGGGTTTGAGCTTGCTCAGCGATTCCACCGAGGTGTCGGCGCGCGGGTGCTCGTCGGCGTCGACCAGTTCCTCGCCGTGGCGGGTCGCCAGCGCGACCGCAATGATCTCCTCGGCCAGGACACCGTCCTTCTGCGCGGCCACCGCGCGCTGGTGCGAGCGCACCGCGAGCTCGTCCTGCTCGAGACGCGAAATGCCGTACCGGCGGCGCAGGTTCTCGGCGGTCTCCAACATCCCGCCCGGGGCCGGGTAGTCCCGGCCGCCGGCTGTGCTGCGTCCCCGTGCCAGCCCATCGTGCACCCGGACACCCTCGCGTGAAGCCCCCCAACGCATATCGGTGGAATAGAAGGCGACGTTGCTCATGCTCTCGCAGCCGCCGGCGACGACGAGGTCATGATCGCCGTTGCCCACCTGCAGACACGCTTGGATGACCGCCTGCAGGCCCGACCCACAACGCCGGTCGACCTGCATGCCGGGAACCGTCACCGGCAGGCCCGAATCCAGTGCCACCACGCGCCCGATCGCGGGCGCCTCGCTGGAGGGATAGCAATGCCCGAGGATGACGTCTTGCACCGCCTCGGGCGCAAGCGCGGTTCGCTCCAGTAGCCCCTTCAGCGCGGCGACGCCGAGGTCGACGGCGCTGCGGGACTTGAACATTCCGCCATAGCGGCCGATCGGCGTCCGGACGGGCTCACAGATGACGGTCTCACGCATTGTCTTACCCATCTCAGAGATGCCGGCCGCCGGTGATTTCCATGACGGTGCCGGTCATGTACGACGACAGGTCGGAAGCCAGGAACAGCGCCACGCTGGCGACTTCGGCGGGCTCGCCAGCCCGGCCCATCGGTACCTCGGCGACCTTTGAATCCCAGATGCGTTGCGGCATAGCCTCTGTCATGGCCGAGCGGATCAAACCGGGTGCGATTGCGTTCACCCGCACGCCGAGGTGAGCAAGCTCCTTGGCTGCGGCCTTGGTCATGCCGACGATGCCGGCCTTGGCCGCCGAGTAGTTGGTCTGGCCAACCATGCCGACCTTGCCCGACACCGAGGACATGTTGATGATCGCGCCCCGCTTGTTTTCCCGCATGATTGCCGCGGCCAGCCGGGTGCCGTTCCAGGTCCCCTTGAGATGCACGTCGATGACCTGATCGAACTGCTCTTCGGTCATCTTGCGCATCGTCGCGTCGCGGGTGATCCCCGCGTTGTTGACCATGATGTCCAGGCCGCCGAAACGCTCGACCGCGGTCTGGATCAGGGTCTCGACGTCCGCGGCTTGAGTCACATCGCACTTCACCGCCAGCGCAACGTCGTCGCCACCCAGTTGCTTGGCCGCGACCTGGGTCGCCTCAAGGTTCACGTCACCGATGACAACCCGCGCGCCCTCGGCGATGAACCTCTCCGCGATGGCGAAGCCCAGTCCTTGTGCTCCGCCCGTGATCACTGCAGTCTGACCGCTCAGCAACGTCACCTGAAATCACCCATTCCTTACTGTCAAGGCTCCCGCGCGGACCCCCGTCGTTCGAATATCGTATTTCATATAGGATCTTGCCGGAACGGGGGATGCCTACCCGGACGCCCGGTGACGAGACCTGCCAAAGATGGAGCGTCTGCCAATGACCAACGCCGAAGTCCCTGAAGTCGCCGACGACGACTTCCAAGAGATCCTTGCCCAGACCCGTCATTTCGTCCGCACCACCGTGGTCCCGCGCGAGCAGGAGATCCTCGCCGACGATCGGGTACCCGACGACCTTCGCGAGCAGGCCAAGAAGATGGGCCTATTCGGCTACGCGATTCCCCAGGAGTGGGGCGGGCTTGGCCTGAACCTCGTCCAAGATGTCGAGCTGGCAATGGAATTGGGCTACACCTCGCTGGCGCTGCGGTCGATGTTCGGCACCAACAACGGCATCGCCGGGCAGGTCCTCGTCGGCTTTGGCACCGACCGACAGAAGAGCCGCTGGCTGGAGCCGATGGCGACCGGCGAGGTCGTCGCCTCCTTTGCGTTGACCGAGCCGGGCGCCGGATCGAACCCGGCGGGCCTGCGGACCAAAGCCGTTGGAGATAACGGTGATTGGGTGATCTCCGGGCAGAAGCGATTCATCACCAACGCGCCCGTCGCCAATCTGTTTGTGGTGTTCGCGCGCACGCGGCCGGCCGACGACGAGGGCCCGGGGATCGCCGTCTTCCTGGTTCCCGCGGATGCCGCGGGCGTCGAGGTGGGCGCCAAGGACGCCAAGATGGGCCAGGAAGGCGCGTGGACCGCCGATGTCAGCTTGAACGACGTCCGGGTCGGCGGCGACGCGCTAATCGGTGGCAGCGAAGACATCGGTTATCGCGCGGCGATGACCTCGTTGGCGCGCGGCCGCGTCCACATCGCCGCGCTCGCGGTGGGCGCCGCGCAACGCGCGCTCGACGAATCCGTGTCGTACGCCGCCACCGCGACGCAGGGCGGGGCGCCGATCGGCAGCTTTCAGTTGGTGCAGGCGATGCTCGCGGACCAGCAGACGGAGGTGCTGGCCGGGCGCGCACTTGTCCGTGACGCCGCACGGCTGTGGGTCACCAACTCCGATCGCCGGGTCGCGCCGTCGGCGGCCAAGCTCTTCTGCACCGAAATGGCCGGCAGGGTTGCGGACCTCGCGGTGCAGATTCACGGCGGCAGCGGCTACATGCGTGGGGTGCCCGTGGAACGCATCTACCGCGACGTGCGATTGTTGCGGCTGTACGAGGGCACCAGCGAGATTCAGCGCCTGATCATCGGATCGAACCTAGTCCGGGCGGCGCAGCGATGACGACCGCCGCGCGGCCACAGTCGCGGCGCACAACCACGAGGAGCACCCCATGAGCGGACGACCAGTGGGCCGGCTTGAGGGGCGGGTGGCTTTGATCACCGGAGCGGCGCGCGGCCAGGGCCGTGCCCATGCCATTCGCATGGCCACCGAGGGCGCCGACATCATCGCCGTCGACATTGCCGGCAAGCTTCCATCCTGCGTTCCCTACGATTCGGCCACTCCCGACGACCTCGCCGAAACGGTGCACCTTGTTGAACAAACCGACCGCCGGATAGTTGCCTCGGCCGTCGACACCCGCGACTTCGAGGGCCTTCGCAAGGCCGTCCACGATGGTGTCTCCGCTCTGGGACGCCTCGACATCATCGTGGCGAACGCCGGGATCGCGGCTCCGCAGGCGTGGAACGAGATAACGCCCGAAACCTTCCGCGAAGTCATGGACATCAACGTGACCGGCACCTGGAACACGGTGATGGCCGGCGCGGACAAGATCATCGAAGGGGGTCGCGGCGGGTCGATCATTCTGATCAGTTCGGCGGCCGGGATGAAATTTCAGCCGTTCATGGTGCACTACACGACCAGCAAGCATGCCTTGACCGGAATGGCCCGCGCATTGGCCGCCGAACTCGGCAAGTATTCGATCCGCGTCAACAGTGTTCACCCGGGTCCGGTGAATACCGCCATGGGATCCGGCGATATGGTCGCGGCGGTCGGCCGCGCGATGGAAACGAATCCGCAGTTGTCCAACGTGCTCACACCGTTTCTGCCCAATTGGGTTGCCGAACCGGAGGACATCGCCGACGCCGTGTGCTGGCTGGCCAGCGACGAATCGCGATATGTCACGGCCGCCCGGATCCCGGTGGATCAGGGTTCGACGCAGTACTGACGCGCCGATCCTGGGCGCCTGGCGCGATCTGAATCGCACGTTATCGGATAGTGATGGGCGACACACCACCCGGGGCAAGAGAACACTTAGCAACGGTTCTATTCTCGTGTGCATGGGTCGGGCCCCTCTGTCGGTCAATGCTGCTCAGCCAGGCGTGGCTGACATAAGTGACTACGTGCGTGCGGATGGCACCATCGTCTTGCCTGACGACGGTTCACTCACCTCGTTCCTCGAGCAGAACCGCAACGCGCTCGGTGACTGTCCGGCGTACCGGTTCATCGACCACGCGAAAGACCTCGACGGGCGCGTCGTTGAGCTCAGCTGGAACGAGCTGTGGTCGCGGGTCCGTGCGATCGGAGCGCGTCTCCAGCAGGTCGCCAAGCCAAAGGACCGGGTGGCGATCCTGGCGCCACACGGCCTTGACTATGTGGCGGCTTTCTTCGCCACCGTCCATGCGGGCAATATCGCGGTCCCGCTGTTCGCGCCAACTCTGTCCGGGCATGCCGAACGGTTGACGGCGGTGCTGGGCGATGCACTGCCCGCCGTGGTGTTGACCACCTCCGCGGCCGCCGAGTCGGTGCGGGCATCTCTGCGGGCACATCCGGCCGCCAGGCGGCCACGAGTGATCGCGGTCGACGCAATCCCGGCAACGCTCGCTTCGACGTTTGTCGAGCCAACAGTCGCAGTCGATGATGTCGCCTATCTGCAGTACACGTCGGGTTCAACGCGCACCCCGGCCGGGGTGGAGATCACCCATCGTGCCGCCTGCACCAACGTGGTGCAGATGATCCTGGCCGGCGGGCTGGACCGGGGAATCCGCAGTGTGAGTTGGTTGCCGCTGTATCACGACATGGGATTGATCATGATCATGTTCCCGATGTTGTGCGGTGGTGGATACCTCACGCTCCTGGATCCCATGGCATTCGTTCGTCGACCTTTCCGATGGATCAAAGAGCTGAGCGCCCAAGCGACCAACGGCCGGACGCTTGCGGCCGCGCCGAACTTCGCCTTCGAGTTAGCGGCAGAGCGGGGACTACCTCCGCAGGGCGTCACCATTGACCTGAGCAACGTTGTCGGCCTGCTCAACGGCTCTGAGCCGGTGACGATGTCGGCCATCGAGAAATTCACCAACGCATTCGCTCCATACGGTCTGCCCGCGACGGCGATCAAGCCGTCCTACGGGATGGCCGAGGCGACGCTGGCGGTCGCCTCCATTGCCAAGGATGCGGCGGCCAGCGCCGTATTCCTCGACCGTGTTCAGCTCGCCGCCGGGCGCGCGGTGGTCGTCGCGCCGGAAACCGAAGGTGCGGTCGCCTATGTCTCGTGCGGCCAGCCCATCCGGGAACTGTGGGCGGTGATCGTCACCTCAGACGGTGCCGAGGTGCCGGACGGTACCGTGGGGCAAATCTGGTTGCACGGCAACAACATCGGCCGCGGCTACTTCGGACGCGAGGGTGAAACGCAACGCACGTTCGGTAACAAGCTGCAGTCCCGGCTCGAGCGCGACAGCCGCGCCGAAGGTGCACCGGATAACGGCTGCTGGCTGGCTACCGGCGATCTCGGTGTCTACCTTGACGGCGAGCTGTACCTGACCGGGCGAATCAAAGACCTCATCATCATCGACGGTCGCAATCACTACCCGCACGACATCGAGACCACCGTCAGCCAGGCGTCGCCCGCCATCCGCGCCGGCTACGTGACGGCGTTTTCGGTTCCGGCCGGTACCCTCGACACACCGGACGACAACTCGGGTGAGCAGCTTGTCATCGTCGCCGAACGCGCCGCGGGCGTCGGGCGCGCCGACCCGGAGCTGATTGTGGCGGCCGTGCGGGCCGCGGTCTCGCGCGAGCATCACGTCCGGGTCGCCGACGTCCGGCTCGTCGCCGCCGGCACCATTCCCCGCACCACCAGCGGCAAACTCGCCCACCATGCCTGCCGAACCGACTATCTCGCCGGCCGGTTCAGCCGATAACCGTTAGCTCAACCGATCAGTTCCAGCGTCCCCAGATCACGAACCGCCTGGCAACCTCGCCGCAGCATGGTCAGCCCCATATCGTCGCCGCGCTCGGTGGCGGCGGCGAAGGCAAATGCCAGCGCCGATATCAAAAGCGCCTGTGGCACCCCGAGACGGTAATCACGCCAACAGGTTTCGCGGTCATAGTCGGTGACACCGTAGCCCAATAGCGCCCTGTGATACTCCTCGACGAGGTCTTTCTCGATCGTCAGGCGCAGTTGCGAATCCAGGCTGGTCGCCGTGAAGTAGGCCAGGTCCCGTGCCGGGAGGCCAACGCCCAGCGTCTGCCAGTCGACCACACTCACCCGGCTCCGGTCGGGATCGAAGAGCATGTTGTCGAGCCGATAGTCACCGTGCAGCAGGGCGAACCGGTCGTATTCGGCGAGCAGCCAAGGCGTCACCAAACCCATTGTCGTCGTGAAGGTCTCGCGGTCCTCGGCGCTGAGCCGATCGCCGAGCTTCTCGAGGGTGATGTCGGCGCTCATCTTCGCCACCTCACCGAGACCCTGCGCGGACGCCTCGTCCGGGCGGGCGAACGCGATGCCGGGAAAATCGAGCCACACCGGATCGCGCCAGCTCGGCCCGTGCAATCCGGCCAATGCCACGACCGCGAGCCGCGCCTCCCGTTCGCCGCAGCCGGCGATCTGATCCCCCTGCACCGCGGGCGCCTGGTCGGCGAGCAGCAGCGCATAGTCGAAGGCGTCCTCGCTGATCTCACAGTAGAAGCACTGCGGCGTCGGCACCTGCACCCGGTCGGCCGCCGCGGCATAGAAGGCACACTCGCTGCGATAGCCGATGGCGACGCGGTCGCGCACGGTGTCGTCCTGGGCGGGCAGTTTGATCACGAACGTTTGCGGCAAGTCACCCGGATCCGTCGCGTACCTGGCCGTCACCCGGTAGGTCGCCCCGGTCTGCCCGGTGCCGATGGCCGTCACGTCGACTTCGGCCACCCCGACGGGAGTCCCGCGCTCGCTCAGCGCGGCCGATAGCCATTCGGGCGTCACGTCGCCCGGGTATCGCGGAATGGACACCACCGCGCTCATCGCACCTCACATCCGACGCCCACTCGCTGCCTCCAGTTCTGCCACGCCACATCCGACTGACAAACTGTAAGCCATACCGCAAGCGTTGCGGTCAAATGGGCGGTGAGCTAGTCGGCGAGGATGCGCCATTGGGCGGCATCGCGCTGCTGTCGCCAGAATTCCTCGAAACGCCCACCGGCGGTGAGCAGCTCGTCGACCGTTCCGTCCTCGACCACCCGACCGTCGTCGAGAAACAGGACCCGGTCGGCGTGTCGAATGCTGGCCAGTCGATGGGCAACGATTACGTGGGTGCGCGATTGCGGGTCGGCCGTCAGCGCGTCCACGACCGCGGCCTCGTTCTCGGTGTCCAGGGCGCTGGTCGCCTCGTCGACCAGCAGGATCGGGGCGGGTTTGAGCAACGCGCGCGCGATGCTGACGCGTTGGCGTTCGCCGCCCGACAGTGCCGATCCGGCTTCGCCGACGATCGTGTCGACACCGTCGGGCAGCCTGGCGTTGAGTTCGTCGACCCGCGCCAGCGCCACGGCCCTGGCGAATCGCTCGTCGCCGGCGCCGGGGTCTCCGGCGAACACGTTGTCGCGGATCGTCCCGTGGAACAGGTAGGGCTGCTGGAACACGACGCTGCTTGCCGCGCGCCGGGCTTCGGCATTGAGCGTCGCGGCGTCGGCGCCGTCGATCAATACCCGCCCACGAGTCGGTTCGTGCAGGCCGGCGATCAGCGCCAGGATGGTGCTTTTGCCCGAGCCGGAGGGGCCGACGATCGCCGTGGTGCTTTCCGGCGACAACGAGAAACTCACACCAGAGAGCACCGGTCGACTCGAGCCGTCGTAGCTGAAGGTGACGTCGTCGAACTCGATACGCGGGGCGGCGCCGCCGGGCAGCGTGGCGACTCCGGCGGTCATGATCGGCGCGGTGAGCGCGGCGCGAATGCGGTCGAGGGTCGCGCGGGTGCTCTCGAGGGCCGGTGCCAGCTCGCTGATCGTGGTGAAGGGCTCCAGGTAGCGGGCGATCACGACGATCAACGCGATGGACTCGGGCACCGTGAGCGTTCCGTTCAGCGTCAACGCCGTGGTCGCCCCCGCCAGCAGGATGAGGGCCAGCTGGCTGGCGAGGCTGAACAGAAGTTGACCCGGGACCTGCATGGCCAGCAACCGCATCGTCGCGCCGCGCTGTGCGGCCAGCGCATCGCCGACCAGGCTTCGTGCCGGCTCGACGCGCCGCGCGGCCCGCAATGCCTGCTGGGTTCGGGCGAACTCGATGATCCGCTCGGTGAGCGCCGCGTTGGCCTCGGCGGCGGTGGCATCGGCACGTCGGCTCAGTCGCACGGAAGCCCACAAGGCGCCCAGCAGCAATGGCACGCCGCCCAGGGCGGCGACGCCGAGCTGGGCGGAGACCGGCAACAGGGCCAGCGCGATGGCCGCCGGCAGCAGGATCGCGCTGAGCAGTGGCGTCAGCAGGTTGACCACGAGGCCGACGAGTTCTGGCCCGGTTGAGGCGATCGCCTGACGTGCCGTGGCGGTGTTGTCGGCGGTGAACCAATCCATCCGGATATCCGACAGCCGGTCCGCCACGTCGTGCTGGCTGTGGTCGAGCACCGCGAAACCCAGGTCGAAGCCGATGCGCGCGGTCGCGGTGTCGACCACCCACCCGATCACGGTCGCGGCGGTGAGCCAGCCCAGCCACGCCAGCGCGCGGTGCGGTGCGTCGCTGAACAGGGCACCCACCAGCGGGACGAGCAGCACGGTGGCCGCCGCCCGGACCACCACCGAGACCAGGGCCAGCGCGGCGTAGGTGAGCACCTTGGCGCGGCGATCTTTCGGGACGAGCCCTATCCAGGTGCGGATCATCGCGCACCCTCCTGGATCGCGCTGACGGCCGCGGCATTTCCCTGACCGGTTTCCCACAGCCGGCGGTAGCGTCGCTGGGCGCCGAGCAATTCGTCGTGCGTACCGCGTTCGACGATCCGGCCGTGGTCGAGCACGACGATCTGGTCGGCCCTGGTGATGGTGTGCAGACGATGGGCGATCACCAGCACGGTGCGCTCCCGTGTTAGTCGGTTAAGTGCTTGCTGCACAAGGTATTCCGATTCCGGATCGGCGAACGCCGTCGCCTCGTCCAGGATCAGAACCGGGGTGTCGGCCAGGATCGCGCGCGCGATGGTGAGCCGTTGGCGTTCCCCGCCCGAGAGTGCGGTGCCGGCGCCCAGCACGGTGTCATAGCCTTCCGGCAATCGCAGTATCAGGTCGTGGATCTGCGCCTCGCGCGCCGCGGCCTGGACTTGAGCGGCGGTGGCATCGGGGACGGCCAGCGCGATGTTCTGCGCGACGGTGCCGTGCACGAGCTGCGTCTCCTGCAGCACGAAACCGACTCGCGTGTAGAGTTCGTCGGCGGTCAGCGTCCGAATGTCTTGCCCGCCAACCCGTATGGCGCCCTGCTCCACGTCGTGGAATCGGGCCAGCAGCGCGGCCAGGGTCGACTTCCCGGATCCGGACGGGCCGACGAGCGCGGTCACCGTGCCGGGCCGCAGCGTCAGCGACACGTCCCGGATCACCGGAACGCCGGGACGATAGCCGAAGCTGACCTGGTCGAACACCACCGTCGCCGACGAGTCGTCCGCGGGTGCTTCCTGCTCTGCCACCGCGAGTTCGGGCTCGTCGAGGGTGATCTGCAGCCGCCGGGCGGCCAGCAGCCCGGCGCGGATGCCGCCGAGCCCATAGCCGATGCCCAGCAGTCGCGCACCAAATGTCGTGCCCAGCAACATAAACGGCAACAGGTTCACCGGATCCATCCGGCCCGAGACCACCAGCAAGGTGCCGGTAACCGCGATCAGCCAGAGGAACGTTGCGGGACGGGTAACCAGATCCATCAGGGTCTTCTTTCCGGCAAGCGGACGCTGCCAGGCCACCAGGAATCCGATGTACTCCTCCAGGCGGCGCCGGAAGCTGGACGCCGCGGCACCGCCGAAGACGCGAATCACCGGCTGACCCTCCAGATAGGCGCCGGCCTCGCCGTTCATCGTCTCGGCCCAGCGCTGCGATTGCGGGATGCGCGGGCCGGACTGAATCGTCATGGACGACATCAGCACCAGATAGACCAGCACGGGCACGAACAAGACCAGCGCCACCCGCCAGTCGACGACGAACAGATAGACCAACACCGCCACCGGCGCGACGACCGCGCCGACCGCATCCGGAATGGCATGGGTGACCAGATAATGCAACGACAACGTGTCATCGGCCAGCAGTTGCTTGATCGAGCCCGAGCCGCGCGCGGTGAACCAGCCCAGCGGCAGCCGGGACAGCTTGCGCAGCAGCCGCGACCGCAAGTCGCCGGCGAATCGCGCGTCGACGACGTGCAGCCACAGCGTCAGCCCGGCGCCGAGGACGGTGCCCGCGCCCAGCAGCGCGACGGCCGCGATTCCGACCTGCCACAGTCGGGAAGCCTCGGCACCGGACAGCAGGAGCCGGGCCAGCTCGACCAGCAGGACGAACGGCGCCAGCTGCAACAGCGTGATCACGGCCTGCAGCACGCCGGAGAGGATCAGCGCGGACCGCAGCGGCACGAGCAGCCGGCCCGCGGCCTGGGCGCGCCAACTGCCCCGGGATGCCGATGCGGGCGCTCTGCCGGACCCGGTCGCCTTGTCGGACGCTGGCGCCACCGATTCCTGTTGCACAGCAACATCTTCCGGGTTTTCCGGCCGGCTTTTGTCAGGCGCCGGCGCGGTGGAGCCGGAGGCCTCGGGCTTGGCCGGCTCGTCACCGCGGCGGGTGCCCATCGCGCGCCCGGCGCTCCAGTAGGCCTGGGCGTGTATTTCGGACTTGGGGAAACCGAAATCCTCGCGCAGCCGCGAGCGGACGTGCTTGAGCGTCGTGGCCTCGGGTGTCGCCCACGCGTACCAGTCCGACCAGTCCCGGTTCTCGATCGCCTCGGCCAGCGATTTCTCGTCGCGGCGCGCAACCCAATGCACCCGCAATCGCGGATGCTGGGCGAGCGGGATCGACAGGTCATGGTCGTCGTGTTGCTCGAGGTATGTCTCGATCGGGACATCGTCGGGGACGGTTCCGATGATCCCGTTGATCCCGGGGATCGATGCCGAGTCCCCGATCAGCAAATAACCGGCCGGCTGCTCGTCGGGCACGTCGAAGCGCGACGAGCCCATCAGCGACATGACCGCGATCGTTGTGCCGGGCTCGACGGTGCGCGCCCACCGTGACGCCGGGCCGGCCGGGTCATGCAACACAACGTCGACCGCGAAATGGCCGGTGGCTGCGTCGGCCTCGGAGATCGTGTAGGCGCGCTGGAACTCGGTGTTGGATCCGTCCGGGTCGGGGAACCAGAACCGCAGCCACGCCGCGGGCTCGGCCTCGGCGTCCTCGAACAACGTGGGTGACACCATGCGGACCCGTACGAAATGCGGTGCGATCCAGACGGTTTCGATGACCGTCGCCGTATGGTCGCGCGCGCCGAAGCCTCGCAACATCGCGCCCTGGAATCCGCGTGCCATCAGCGGTCCTCTCTTGCGGGGATGAGTTCCGCCATCACCTCGCCTATCGAACGGCCCGGCGGAATCGCCGTGACCAGACCCCGGATCGATGCGGCCAACACCAGCCGCAGGAACTCCGAACTCGACACCTGAGGCAGCCCGGTATGGGCGGCCCCCAGCCGCGGGTCACCGGCCAGCCGGTCGGCCACGGCGTCGCGTTCCGCGGCGAACCCCTTTGCCCCGGTCGCGGTGGCGTTGCTCTCTTCGCCGGCGGCCAAGCCGATCGCCACGGTGGCCACGGCGCTGCTCAGCGCCATGGCGGCATCCGCGGCATACCCGCGCCGGCTCAGCGCCTCGACCTCGGCGGCCAACAACCGGGCGCCGGAATCGCCGCGCGGAAAGAGCACCTGCAGATACGACGCGAGCCCCGGGCGCTCAGTGGTGAAATCTCGCAGCTGGATCGCGAAGGACAGCAGGTGCCGTTCGGTATCCGCATCCGGGTCATCGCGCAGCTCGAGCTCGGCGAGCAGGCTTTCGCCCACCAGGCGCTCGAGCTCCCACCTGCCTTCGACATGGCGATAAAGGGCGGTCGCCGAAACCCCGAGCTGGGCGGCGACCGCGTTGACGCTGAGCCGCCGCATGCCGAGCTCGCGGCCCACCCGGACGACATCATCCAGCGCGATCAGCGGAGGCCGCCCGCCCTGGCGAGGCGCAACGGTCTGCATCTACCACCACATTCCGACTCGGTAAGTTACCCCCACAAACTAAGGGTTACCTTACCGCGGGTCAAGCTGGGCTGCGCTGTCCCCCGATCGGGGGACCAATTTTCGTCCGCTTTCAGGACCGATCGGAGGAGTTCCGCGCCAGCAAACATCCCTACCGTTACGTCGTATGACCTACTACGTCGTGGCTGTCGGTTTGATCGGTGCCGCATTGTGCTTGGCGCTGGCGCACGCCCTGGCTCGTCGCTTCCAGGTGCCGACGGAGATGCCCGCGCGCGCCGCGGCTACTCGCCCGGAGACGCCGCTGCCGGCTGTCAACCCCTTTGCAGTTCACGCAGGGCCGAGCGCAAGCCGCGCCGTTTGCCAGTGTCTGGATCTACGAAGCTCTCTCGCAATCCCTCGCGGATACGGAACTTCAACTCGGACCGCGTCTCTCGCGCATCGTCTGACGTCGCCGTAAGGAGCTTGTCGGGCAAGGCCAGTTTCAGGATCGTCCAGAAGGTCTGCATGTATTGGCGCCCAAGGGATCCCGTGGTGTAGGGCAGGTCGTATTTCTCACACAGGGCACGCACCCGCACGCCGATCTCCGCATAGCGGTTGCTGGGTAGATCCGGGAAGAGGTGGTGCTCAATCTGATAACACAGATTGCCGCTGACGAACGCCATCACCGGCCCGGCGTTGAAGTTCGCCGATCCGAGCATCTGGCGCAGATACCACTCCCCCCGCGTCTCGTTCTCGAACTCCTCGACGGTGAATTTCTCTGCGCCGTCGGGGAAGTGGCCGCAGAAGATCACCGCGTAGGCCCAGTAGTTGCGGATCACGTTGGCGACCGCGTTGGCCTTGAGGGTGCGCTTCCAGTTGCGCCCAGTCAGCGCGGGAAACACCAGATAGTCCTTGCCGGCCTGCTTGGCGACCTTCTTGCCGATAACCCGCAGATCCTTACGCGCTTCGGCCCAGGTCTTTTCCTTTTTGCGGATCTTGGCCGTCTCGACGTGGTGCAACGCGACGCCATACTCGAAGAACGTGCCTAGCAACAGGTTGTAGATCGGGTTGCCCAGCATCCAACGCTCCCACGGTTCGTCGCGGGTGACGCGCATGATCCCGTAGCCGACGTCGCCGTCAAGGCCGACGATGTTGGTGTACTTGTGGTGGACGAAGTTGTGGGAGTGCTTCCATTGCACGCTGGGACAGGTGGTGTCCCACTCCCACTCCGTGGAATGGATCTCCGGGTCGTTCATCCAGTCCCATTGGCCGTGGGTGATGTTGTGCCCCAGCTCCATGTTCTCGATGATTTTGGCCATCGCGAGCATTCCGGTGCCGCCGGCCCACGCCAGCTTGTTATGGCTGGCGAACAGCGCGACACGTCCTCCGACGGCCAATGCGCGCTGCAACAGAATCGAACGGCGAATATAGCGCGCGTCGCGCTCGCCCCGAGACTCCTCGATGTCGGCGCGGATCGCGTCCAGCTCCTGCGCGAGCTGCTCGACATCCTCGGTAGTCAGGTGGGCATATTCCTTGATATCGGTGATTGCCATCAGTCCCCCTCAAATTTTCAGAGTGCAGTCTCCGGATGCGGTGGAGATGCACGTTTGGATGCGGTCGCCTTCGCGGTGTTCAGTTCCCGATCTGACATCGCGTACGTGTCCCGATTCCAGCGGAAGCACGCAGGTCTGGCAGATGCCCATCCGGCAGCCGAATGGCATCTGAATGCCGACTTTTTCGCCAGCCTCCATAAGTGATGTGGCGCCGTCGATTTCGATGCTCTTGTCGGATATCGCGAAGGTGACCGTGCCGCCCTCGCCGCCCTTGTCGGTGGCGGAGATGGTGAAGCGCTCCGTGTGGAGCAGGTCGCCGAGTCCCGCGTCCTTCCAGACTCCCTCGACGGTGTCCAGCAGGGTGGCCGGGCCACACGCCCACGCCGGGCGGTCCCGCCAGTCGGTGACGATGTCGGCCAGCTCGTCGAAATCGACGTGGCCCTGAGTTTCGGTGAGCTGCAAGTGAAGTCGATAGCCGGGCTTGCTGCGTTCGAGCTGGCGCAACTCGTCGTGGAAGATGACGTCCTCCGCGCTGGGCGCCGAATGAATGTGCACGACGTCGGCGTCTTGTCCGCGGGAATTGAGAGTGCGCAGCATCGCCATCACCGGCGTGATTCCGCTGCCCGCGGTGATGAACAGGACCTTGGCCGGCGCCGGGTCGGGCAGCGCGAACTCTCCCTTGGGAGCCGCCAGCCGCACGATGGTGCCCGGTTTGACGCCGTTGACCAGATGCGTCGAGAGGAACCCTTCGGGGGTGGCCTTGACGGTGATGGTGATGTTCTTGTTGTCACGCCGCGGTATTGACGTCAGCGAATACGAGCGCCAGTGCCACCGGCCATCGATCCGTAATCCGATGCCGACGTACTGTCCCGGCTTGTATCTCCCGGAGAAGCCCCAGCCCGGTTTGATCGTCACGGTCGCCGAATCGGCGGTTTCGGGGTGCACGTCGACGATGAGGCCGCGCAGCTCGCGCGCCGACCACAGCGGGTTGAGGATCTTGAGGTAGTCATCGGGCAGCAGCGGGGTGGTCGCGCGGGCGGCCAACCCGCGGGGCACATTGACCCAGGACTTGGCCGTCTGGACGCCTTTTGCGGGCGCCGTGCTCCATCTCGTGAGGCTGCGAAGCGTAGGACCCATTTTTTCGTTCCAGACGTGTGAATCGAAGTTGCCGCGAGTCGATTGAGACACGGCTCCTAGTCGGCTTCCCATCCGCCGCTTTCACTAAACACTCGTTCGCTGAGTGAATATCAGGACCTGTGGGCTCAGCCAGCAAAACACGCCACGCGTGCGACCGAGCCGACGCCCTTACGACCGCTGACTACGATCGGCGCGACGACGCGTCCTGCGCACGCTTCGGCGCAGACCCCGAACTGCGTAGCCGCCCGACACGACCGAGGCCACAATCATGATGATGAACACGGGCAGCCAGCTGTCCCGCTTGTGGTCGACAGACCACCAGACAATCGAGAAGAGCACCGTGCAGAGAAAGAGAACGATGTCACGCCAGCTACCTTCGTAGGACCTGGCGGCGGCGCGCAGCCGGCCGGCCTTGTCCTCCGCCACGATCAATTCATCGATGCGGTCGTCAATGCTGCGCCGGAGCGCCTCCCGCCGGGCCGCCTCCGTTGCAGGCATCTGCTCGAGCAGCTCCAGGTCTTTTTTGATCCCCTCGCGCAAGTCGGGACCCCTGAGTTGCCCCACCGCGGCGCCGAGCAGCGCACCGCCGACGACGGGAGCTGCACCCATGGCCATCGCTGCCATACCGGGCATTGTGATCGCCACCTTCCTCTCGCTCGGTAATCCTGGGCATCGACCTCACGGTCACGTTGCGATCGGCGTTTTAATTCGGAGCCGGTGGGGTCAGGCCGGTTACCGGCGGCGAAACCGCCGGACCATCATTTCATGGTGGCGAGGTTGTGCCAAAAATTCTTGAGGCTGCCGGTGCCGCCGAAAAGCGTGGTGAAGTTCGTGGAATCGATGGGCGTGATGGTCTTGATGCCATAGCTATCAGCCTTGGCGACTGCAGAGTCGCAAACCCGCTCGACGACACGAGGATCCACAAGTCCCGGCATTCGATGCCGATCCTCATGGTATGACCGGCCGAGGTCCCCTCGGCGTAAATGTCGACTTCACGTGCTCGCCCGACACCAGGTCAGTAAGCATCATCGATTCTTCGACGACGGCGTTGTCGCCCAGGAGCTGGGTCAGCATCATGATCAGCTTCTGGAAGTCGTTGGTACGCTTCGGCGTACCTGGCCACGCTACACAGGGGGATGCGTTCGCCCGGCACCATCCGTTCGACCGGAAGGGTACCAGGCGACCACCGTTGCATCGGTGTTCATCGGGCAGGCTCCGTGGGTCCATCCCCGCCAGTTCTCAGTTCCTCGAACAGCCCTGCGCGGACCAACAGCAAGCCGCTGACCATCAACACCCAGACGGGGAACGCCATCGTGATCCACATGCTGATGTCGCTGGCCAACAGCAAGCCAACGGCAGCCAGATAGCTCAGGCCCACCAGCCAGCGTGGCATCAAGCCCGTCCGAAGCCATATCGTGGCCAGCGACATCATGAACACCGCAGCCATCCGGACCGCATAAGTCTGAGTGCCCGCCAGCATCATCGTCTTCCCGAACTGGATCGTCGCCACATGCGCCGACGGATCGGTGACCCCGCTGTTACTGGCCACCAGGCCGGCGGCCGCGGCGGTCGAGACGAACATCATGGCCAAGAACAGCACGCCGCTGCAGATGAAGACCGACGAGAAGAACTTGTCTTCGTAGCGCCCCAACCCGTCGCGGACCACCCCGATAAACCACAAAAAACTGATCCCCGCGAACGGCATCAGCGTCTTCGCGATCGCGATCCCGCTGCCGCGACTGTTCAGCCATTCGGACGAATCTGCGGTGCCCTCAGGCATTTGGGTGCGAACCAGGATCAGCACGGCGCCAAACAGCAGCGCGAAGATTACACCGGCCAACGCGGCAGCACGGGGCGTTGTCAGATGGCGGGGGCTGGGCTGAGATGAATTTGCCATCACGTCATCGTCCCACCGGACCGCGCCCCGGCCGCGCAATTCCACAACGAACTTCGACTCGCCATAGCCCAGTACGCACATCGACAAGCTGAAGTACCTGCGGGCTGCGCTGCGCGCATGAAGTTGCGGCGCGCAGGCCTAGATGACGATAAAACGCGGTGTGCACCATCGAGGCGTGCGAAGACCGCGATTTGTCCGGGGCCGTACCGCGGCTTACTGCGGGGAGGGGGCGTTGTCGTTGCCGCAGCGGCTGCGCATGTCGACCAGCGGCTGCCGGATGTCCTGGAGATCGGCCTTAGCTTGCGGGTTGGCGTCAAGGTAGTCATTCACCCGCTTGCGCTGGGTGTCACGCGGGATGCCTTGGAGGTCGGTGAAGAATTCGTTCACGTCCGGGTGGGTGAATAGGTACGACGATGTTCCCGCCGACACTCCGGCTGCCACGCCTGCCAGGTCCGCGGCGGTGCAGTTCGGAGGGGGATCGGCCAGCGCTGACGGGGCCGCGGCGAACAACGTCGCGCCGGCGACTGCGCCGACGACAACGCGACAGGCCAGACGGGTGTTAAGCAACATAGTCGGACTCCTTAAATAGGTGTGCAGAGACCGTTTACCAGCAGTTTAGCGACAAAAACAGCAAAAGAGAATCGGTGCATACTTTCTTTGCGTTTCGGCTAAATGCGTGGCGCGAAAATCGCCGAAAATGCAGGTCAGGAAATCCCTCGGGCGCGTCGCACACGGCGTGGGCCGGATCGCAGTCAGGGCGTCTCGGGGCGTCCGCGGGAGAGCATAGGCCAGTAGTCCTGCATCACCGAGAAAATGAACGCCGTGCTAATGCCGAACAGTAGCGCGCCGTCCATCGCCTCCAGCGCGCTCATCATATGCCACTGGGATGCCACTTCCGCTGTGCTGGCCGACGTCATTGTGCCCAAGGAATAGAGCAGCGCATCAATATAAGAGCCGAACGCACCAAGCCACGCATATGCCGCCGCCCACAGCATGGCCTCCAGCCCGTGCAGCACGGCCAGAATCAACGCGACCGTGCCGATGACGCCGATCAGGATCGGAATTACCCGCAAGAGATGAAGCTTCTGCTTCTCAACCGTGTCCCGAACCCCCCTCCCGGCGAACGCCATCATCACCACCCCGGTCGTGTGGAACGCGACCGTCAGCACGATGAACGACAGGCCCACGGCCCAGCTCGCCCGCACCACAGTTCCTCCCTCCATCAGCCAAACCTGCAGACACAGTGTGGGTATGCATTCCGTGGGCAGCGGTAGCTAGTTTTCGACGACCACGCGCTGACGTTCGTGCCGACATAGTGTCCGAGATCATCGAAACCTGCATCACAATAGGCAGGTGGCGTCCGCCCAGCAGAACCGGACGCCGAGGACGAACCGGTCGCAGCCATTGCCGCCTCGACCCGGAAGCGGCTCACGATGCTTAGCTTCGAACGCGTCTCCCCGGCGGCTCCGGGCGTCAATACCCAACGCTCACGCTATCGCCGACCGCCACCGCCACCGCGGCCGATATTCGGCGGGTTGATGTTCGGCGGGTTGAAGTTCGGGACGATGTCCGTGATGTCGTCCGGAACGTGGAGGTCCGGGACGTTGACATCCGGGAGGTCGACGTTGATGTCCGGAACATTGACGTTGGGGACATTCACATTGGGGACATTGACGTTGGGAACATTGACGTTGGGAACATTGACGTTGCCGGGAATGTTGGGTCCGGGAATGTTGGGTCCGGGAATGTTGGGGCGGCCTGGAGCTTCCGGAAGGGGAGCGTTCGAGTTGACCTGGGCATTCCCCGGACTGGCCATTATGGCGGCGACAAGAATCGCCGCTGCCCCGGCCGGGGCCGCTGCGAGTGTCGCCTTGAGATGGGTGCAACTAATCTGCATTTCTGATAATCCTTCCAAGGTCTCGCCTTGTCCCCCCTATGGCGATGCACCTCAGTACGAAGTCTGCTCTCAGGAGCACGTGCGCGCAAATACCCCGGTTTTGCGGTGACAATGACGGCACGGCGGTCGTTCTCGGGTCGCAAAATCGGCGCGATGTGCCGATTGAATGCCTTTTGCACCAGCGCCGAGGCCGCGGGTGAATTACCAGGCCGCCGCTTCGCGGACCCTGGGGAGGGCATCGACTCAGACGAGCATCCGGCCGGGCTGCAGAAGGTGGCTGCAGGCACTGTCGGCCCCTCGACGACGAGCACCCTGGGAGGGGTCTTTTCGGGTAGAGACGCAATACTACAAATGACGCTGACGTGAGCAGAAGGTCCCAAGTAATCGAGACAGCAAAACACCGACCACGGTGCGCCGCGGACCATAAGCAGAGGGTTTACCATTCATTCACCCGATCACCCCGCCGCAGCATCGGTCGATGACATCGCCGTCTGCCTGTCCGATCCGTCCTTGGAAAGGGTTTCTGAGGTGGAAAATGACGTCCCGACCGGACTGCTCGATGTAGCCAATGTCCAGGTAAACCGAGTCGTCGACGAGCTGCGCCGCATCGCGGCCAGCGGACGGCTGATCACTGTCGAAGACATCGCCATGATGCTGCTGGCGGCTGAGCTCAAGAACGTCGACCGCCAGCGCGAGCTGCTGGCCGTGCTACTCGCCGTCACCCTGCAGCGACTCGCCTGGCAGTGAATCGCCAGCCCGTCTTATGGCCAAGGTCGAGTCGGTCCCGACAACAACGCGGAGTTGAGCGCGGCTAAATTCGCTTCCCCATGTTTGAGACGAGGGAGTCGACGTCGTGCTGCAGTCGGACCTCGGATACCCCCTCCGGTGCCTGTCAACGAGCTGCCGTAGACCGGTACCTGTGTCCACGCCGACCGACCAGTGGGGACCGATGGGAGGGAGTCAAAAGTTTTACGCGAATGTGTTTGCAGGACTGCATTTTTGGTGGCGATTTCAAGCGATTCACAGCCTTTGATTTTTGACCGATTTAGGTTGCTGTTCACGTAGCGGTGCAAGAGTCGCCTTGGACCCGCGGCAACGGGCTTCGGGCCTACCAACCAACCTTCAGGAGGTTAGGGATGGATCCAGAGGATGTTGTAGAGGCCCTCGAAGAGTTGCAGGCAGTTTTAGAGGACGCGCTCGAACAGATCGACGATGCGCTCGACGACATCGACGACGAGGGCGAAGGCTTCGAACGGCCCCGGGCGGCGCGGGTTGCGCGCGCTGCGCTGGTCGGGCGGGCCCTGCGTAGGCGGCGGCGGCGCACTGCCGTACGGCGCGTCGGACGGGCACGGGCCGTGCAGGCAATACGAGCCCGCTGACCGTCTTCCCCTCTAGTACGACAGATCGCTCGACTCGGTCGAGCACTTTCTCCTGACTTCCGCTGGCGAGGGGTTTGATTTCGCTCGCTGGCGGGGTCGGGATGAAAGTGACTGCGCAGCAAGTGCTCTCGCAGATTTTGAATAGCCCCTCACTATTTTTGGGCGGAGCGTTTTTAGCTACCACAAACTGAGGTTCCCACAACAAGGAGGCAGTGACGGTGACCGTGTCGGAGCAGCGTGGTTCGGAGCCAGCCAGTAAGAGATCCGAATCAACTGAGAAGAAACCCGAAGCCGGCAAAAAATCGAGCGTTGCAGAAGCGACGGAAGCTGCTAATGAAGACATTTCGAGGCTTCTGCTCCAAGTCCAAGAACTTCTTATGGAGCGTTTACCGAAAGGTGAAGATGTAGAAGAAGAAGAACTCACGGCCGAAGATGTCGCAGCGTATTCGAAGGTACGCGCCTTCCTTTTGGGCAGACGGCGCGGCGGCCTTGGTTCGTTGATAGAGAACCTCGAAGAGGCGGGCGCCGTCATAGCCGAGGCCTGCGACGAGATTGATGACTACCTGGAAGCGATTGATCTCGAACAAGATCGAGGAAGGTCATCGCGTCGACCATTCGCACGCAGATAGCTGAACAGAGCGACGACGGCGCATAATAGGTAACGCCGCTTGGAGGCATCGTGGTTCGCGGGTAGCGATGCGAGCGGTCGATCCCCGGCCAGTACTTGGTCCTGGCGTTGCGGACCGCGCCGCGATAACTGGCCTCGAAGCCGGGCGCGTCGGTACCGGGGGCGAGACCGTGGCGTCGAAGCCGGTTCAGCGGGCGTCGGATGCTGTACGCGCCGTCGCAGCCCTGCCCCCAGGTGCTGCGCCACACCTGTGCGTCACTGGCGGTTAGCGCCGGGGTGAACGTGCCGGCGTTGCAGAGGATGCTCGGGCACACCAGCGCAGCAATGACATTGGACACCTACAGCGACCTGTTCGACGACGATCTGGACGCCGTGGCGGTCACATTACACAGTCGCTATTCGCGCTCAAGTGTGGGCAAAATGTGGGCACCAGAGCATACAGACGATAGCTAGCAAACATCGAAATCGCTTCTGCTAGCGCAAATAGGAGAGAAGGTGATGTGCGGGCGGAGGGAGTCGAACCCTCGGCATGCCCAAGGTCAGAGCATCGAAACGGCTGCGACCTGCGAAATAACATTGGCTGTAATTCGTTGGGATTCCGCCGATTTGTGCCCAAGTGTGCCCAGAATGTGCCCACGGGGCAACCCCCATGGGCATGCGGCCCGGGCTACCTTCGGCCGTCGCGGATCTGGTAGACGCGCGACATGGACAGCCCGGCCGCTTCTGCGAGCTTCTCGCCTCAGATGCCTTCCTCGAATCCCTCGCGGATAAGACGTCGCAGCTCAGCGTCGGCGGCCATCGAATGCGCCGCTGGCGTTCGCGCCGCTTGGCCGACAGGTGCGCGCCGCCAAGTCGGCGAATGTCCACGTCACCACAAGGACAGCAAACTAGCCGAATTGTGAACGTGCCTTCTGCGTGCGGGCGATGTGAGAACCTTCTCGGATGACATCCGGTACGTCGGCCCTCGTTTTGCTACACGGTCTCACGATGTCTAGCGAAACTGCTTGGCGAGACGTGGTTCCACTTCTCGCCGACCATCACCAGATTCACGTACCTGGCGCGCTAGGACATCGCGGTGGGCCTCCTGTGCAGCGACGCCCCGTCACAATGAGCGATGTCGTTGATACGGCGGAGCAATACCTCGACGAGCACGGCCTTGATCGACCGCATCTCGCGGGCAACTCCATGGGGGCCTTTATGGCCATTGAGTTGGCCCGGCGCGGACGAGCGGCAACGGTGTGTGCCTTGTCTCCTCCCGGCCTGTGGTCCCCAGGAGATGGTTTACAAGCTCGTTCCCTAGACACGAAGGGCATAGAGTTGGTCCGCCTAATGCGACCGACTTTCCCGCTGATGTTCAGAGCGGCCTCCGTGCGCAGATCCTTTCTCCGCCTCTGGGCCGTCCATGGGGATCGACTGACCCCCGCCCAGGCCGTCGAAATCATTAACGACTCACTCGACGGCGCAGTCTTGGATGACCTTTCAGCAGACGAATGGCACATCGCGCCGCTGGACCCGTTGCCGTGCCCACTCACCGTCGCATGGTCAGAGCACGACGAGGTGCTACCAATGGCCGAGTACGCCCGCGCACTCTCCCAGCGCATGCCCCAGGCCACATTCAAGGTGCTGGCCGGGGTCGGACACGTCCCCATGCTCGATGACCCTGGCCTCGTAGCGCAGACCATCCTCGCGGTCACAGGAGCAGCGAAAGACTAATTCCCCGAGGGACCGAACGAGTCCGACTCTGCTTGAGTCCTCGCGACCGCAAAGGCAACACTTTGGCTGAATACATGCACACGTCGCGTCGGGTGCTGCCCGCAGTTCCGTTAATCCGCTGCCGCGGTGTACCCGAGACAGTCATTTGAGACAGCCGGGCGTTTAACAAGCCAGTAGCACTATGCTCACCCGAGTGGTTAAGGAGGACGCGGACCCTTCTGATGCTCTCGCAAGGGCCGGGGCGTTTTTCGTGCGTGCTTGGGCCGTCGTGAGCGCGATTGTGGTCTTGCTTGGCGGTCTGGCGGCCATCAAGTTCAGTGGTGCAACGCGGCAGGTCCGTCTGCCGCTTTGGGTCGTCATCGTTTTTGTCGCTCTGATTGGTGCCGCGGCCTTCGGCGTCATGTTCATGTACTTCGTGATCAGGCGGTACTTGGACGACCGATCGTATTGGCGCAGCGAGGCCCTGAATCTTCGCGACATCGTTTCCAACCTCGAATACCTCGCCTACCACGACCCCATCACAGGGCTTCCCAACACCAACGCGCTCGATCGCGAACTCTCAAGCCCGCACGACAGCCGCTGCCTGATTCTCCTCGACTTGCAGAAATTCAAAAGCGTTAACGACAAGCACCACCACTGGAAGGGAGATGAATACCTGCGCACCTTCTCGTCGATGATCTTGAGCGAAAGTCGCCGGAGCGAGTTCATCTATAAGCTGCGACGGCCGATGAAGGGTTCCGCGACGCCTACGGATGAGCCGAAGGCTTTCCGGCGCAGCGAGGGAGGTGACGAGTTCTACATCTTGCTCAGGGGCACAGTCATAGATGGCTTGGGGTACCTGAACAGGCTGCTCGGCCGTAAGAAGGAGTTCGACGATATGGCGGAGCGCGTCTTGGGTGCTCCTCACCCGTTTGGCTTCCGAGCTGGAGTGATTGTCCTTGGGAAAGACGAGTTGTTGGCCCCTGCAGCAGAGCGAGTGTCGGAGCGGGTGAGTATCTGGTGATCGACTGGGCCGAGGCCGCGCCGGGGTTGTTGCTGTTTTGCGCGGTGCTGGCGTTCTCGCGGTGGCGGTTCGTGCGGTTCGCCGCCGATCAGAAAGCCTCTACCACGATGGCGATGATCGCCGAGGCGCTGGCCGCGATCGGCGGTGTGCCGGCCAAGGTGCTCGCTGATCGGATGGGCTGTTTGAAGGGCGGGGTGGTCGCCAACGTGGTAGTGCCCACCGCTGACTATGTCCGGTTCGCCACCCATTACGGTTTCCGCCCGGATTGGTGCCACGCTAACGATCCGGCCTCGAAGGGCATCGTGGAGCACCTGTGCGGTTACTCGCAGTCCGACCTGCTCGTGCCGCTCTTGACTGAAGCGAAGATCACCGGCCAGCCGCTGAGCGTGTCGGGGGCCAACACGGCCGCCGTGGCGTGGTGCGCGGAGGTCAACGCCGCGGTGCACTCGGAGATCTGTGCAGTCCCCGACGAACGCCTCGGGACCGAGCGCGAGCTGTTGGCGCCGCTGCCCTCTCTGCGACCCGAGATCGGAGCGCCCTCGGTCACCCGCAAGGTCGACCGGCTCTCCTGTATCCGGTATGGCTCGGCCCGCTACTCGGTGCCCACCCGGCTGATCGGCGCCAGCGTGAACGTCGTGATCGATCACGGGGCGCTGGTCGTGGTGGAGCCGGCCACGGGGGCGATCGTGGCCGAACACGAACTCATCGCACCCGGGGAGATGTCGATCCTCGACGAGCACTACGACGGTCCCCGGCGTGCACCCAACCGTGGGCCGCGCCCGAAAACCACAGTGGAGCACCAGTTCTGCGCTTTAGGTGAGGATGCCGAAGCGTTTCTGGTCGGTGCCGCCGCGATCGGCAACACCCGCCTGCGTGCCGAGTTGGAGATCCTGCTGGGGCTCGGCGCCGCCCACGGCGAGGCCGCACTGACCGCGGCGCTGCGGCGGGCGGTGGCGTTCGGGCGGTTCCGCGCCGCCGATGTGCGCTCCATCCTGGCCGCCGGCACCGCCGCGCCGCAGCCCCGCCCGGCCGGGGATGCGCTGGTGCTGGACCTGCCCACCGCACCGACCCGCTCCCTGGACGCCTACAAGATCACCCGTGACCGGAGCGGCGCATGACCACCAACACTGGAACGAAAACCGTTGCTCCCAAGGCAGTCCCAGATCTGCCTGCGGATCTGGATGCGGGGTTGCGCCGGCTCAAGCTCGCGACGGTGCGCCGCACCGCACCCGAAGTGCTGTTGACCGCCAAGACGCAGCGCTGGACTCCCGAAGAGGTGCTGCGCACCCTCGTCGAGGCCGAGATCGCCGCCCGCGATGCCTCCAACACCGCCAACCGGCTCAAAGCTGCCGCGTTCCCGGTCATCAAGACGCTCGAGGGTTTCGACGTGGCCGCCTCGTCCATCCCGCAAGCCACGGTTGACTACCTGGCCAGTCTGGAATGGATTCGGGCCCAACACAATCTGGCCATTGTCGGCCCGCCGGGTACCGGAATAGTCATGGGCACGACCAAGAAACCCGGGAGCCAGTTCCTTGTCGACTGGGGGCGGATCCAGGGTGACGAAAATACCCCAGAGAACTTTGACGACCGGAGGTTCCAGCCTGGCACCTTCAAGGGAAACATTCTTGCCCAGGCCCGCCGCAATTTCAAAGTGGAACAATCCTGAGATCCTGGCCCTCTGCCCGGCTATGTCCAAGACGGGCTAACGCATTCCGGCTTTCCGGCACTAGGCCGGAAAGCGCAGGAGATGATCGCCGCCACGCGACCGCAATGCCACTGAAGTCGCAGATCTAGAAAAGCCCATTACCCGGACTTGTCTAGGCCGGAAGTTCGGGCCGCTTCACTCCCAGCCTTACCTTCGCCGGGGGCGTCAACCCGGGGCGGATCGGCAGCACCGCCGCGGTGCTGGCCGGCGACGACGAACTCAGCGTGTACAGCGACTATCCTCCGGTGCTGGCCAGTGCCCGCATGGCTGTGGCCACGATGGCGTCGGCGTCGGCCTGCGTCAATCCTGCGTGCCCGGTCGCCCTCCGGTACATCGCCGCCCCGAAGATGAGATCCAACGCGATCTCGGGGTCGACGTTCGGATCGAGCTCACCACAAGCCGTGCCGGAGCCGGCACCGCCGGGCGGCTGTGGCGGGGCCGTACCACCGCCACCGCCGCAGTAAATGCCGTCGCTGTGACCTCCGAAGCAAGGGTCCGAGCGACGAGACCGAGATCGTGCCACCGGCGACACAGGCAGCCCCTGAGCACGCTTGGTCACGAGAGGAACCCGAGACCGAGCCCCTGCGCCAATCGTGGGGTCGGGCGTGGAGCGCCGCCGCGGTCATTTGACCAGAACGGGCCCCCGGAGAAAAAGGGACGCTGAAGTGACCAGCGCCATAGACTCTGCGTCTATGCCTAAGCGTCGCGTGGGCACCCCTGAGATGGAGATCGACGGCGAGGTTGTGTTGGCGGACTTCGCGGTGCGGTCCGCGGAGGCCCGGGCCGAGTCGTCGGATGAGACCATCGCCGGGACGACGCACGGCGCTGGCGACGCCGAGACCAGTGTCGTTCCGGAGCTTTCTGGCGACATGCCGGAGCTGGCCTGGTCACTCTACGGCAGCGGCTTCTGAGCTTGAGGAGAGTCACAACTTGTCACTCTCTTCTGATCTACTCCACCGCATTGGGAGGGTGCTATGGGAGGGCTATTCCGCGTCTTGCTGCTCGTCGGCTTGCTGGCGAAGTTCTGGTGGGCGATCTTGCTGGCGTTGGTCGTCGTGGCCGCTGCCTGTGCGGGGTGGTGGGCCTGCACGAAGATGGACGCCGCGGATGAACGGAAGCGCCGCCAACACGCCGAGCTGGTGGCCCGGGCTGACCAGCAGCACGCGTGGGTACTCGCCGGGGATGACCGCGGTGTGTATGGCGAGTACGCGCCGCACACTTTTCACGGTTGACCGTAAAAAGGCTGGTGGGAGGGGTGTCCTTTTTACTGACCTCAGCAAAAAGGCTGGTCAGAGGAATTTTTAATCGGAAGTGATGGGGTAGGTCTGATCTACCCCATCGGAGCCAGTAAAAAGTAGGACCCCGGCGGCCGCTGTCACGGCCCCGGGGAACGGCCGAACTACAGAAGGGGTTCGACACGACGAGTAAGCCCGCTTGAATCGAATGTGCTTCTGCCGCAACCTGGCACCGTCACGGATGGGTGACTAGATAGGTCTCGTTGCTCAGCCCGGCGGTCAGTTCCTCAACGTCGAAGGGGCGGTCGAGGCGGGCGCGGAGCTTTGTGGGGTCGATGAGGAGGCTGATTTCAGCGGTTTGGCGGGCAAACAGCCTTCCGATGCGTGGGTAGAGCCAACGCATCACTGCCCGCTCTGCGTTAGTACATCGTGATGCGCAGTAGCCGACGTGGCCAACCTCGTCGGTGAGGATTTCGCTGTAGAGCAGTGCAATCCGTTCGGAGACATCGGGTTCGTCGGCGAACAGTTCAATCCCGACGCGGCGCAGTTCGTCGAACATCACGCAGCCTGCCATCTCTGCTGCTCCTACAAACACGAATCCAAGTCGCTCCGGGATGAATACCCCAGTCTTGACGAACTGGCGCATGACGAACGGTGGGGGCACCACTTGGAATGTGAGGTCGAATATGTCCAGCACGTATGCCAGCAGCCGGGTGTGGTAGTGCTCTTCAAGTTCGAGGTACACCCGCTCTGGTGGCAGGTTCTCGTCGCTGTTGACGCCGTAGGTTTCCCCGAGCCCGACCCCGAATCGTTCTGCCTGATTGAGCTTGGCCGTGGCCAACAGAAACAGCATCTTCCTGTCCAACCCCGCCTCTGGTCGTCTGCGCCGTAGGTTCCGTAGGAAGGTCGGGCGGTCGGCCGGGCGGGCTGATCGGACATCGTTCGTCTCAACGGTAATGAAGAAGTCTTCGCGATTTGCCAAGCGTCGATTCAACAGATCGGCCTCCCCGTCGCGCCTCTTCAAGAAGTCTCGGTAGCCGTCGATCCCTGTGTTGCTCATCGTGTTTCCATTCCCTTGACAATCGTCACTACATACCGATCCATGACGGCGTCGGCTGTCGTGGAATCTTGAGCGCCAGTAGCTAGCAGCGCGAAGAGTCCGGTCATAAAGAACACTCCGAGTTCACTGGCGTCTGCCTCTGACGGGACTCGGCCCGCGTTCTGAGCATCGGTGATCGCGGCAATCACGAACTCGGCCAGGGGATGCTCTGACAGTTCGTCCTGAGCCGGTCGAGTTGCGGAGAAGTGCAGCCCCAACATGTCTCGAAAGACCACCGGCCCCAGCCGACGTTCGGCGGCGACTACATGTCGAACCAACTGAGATAACACCGACGCCAAGTCATCGGTCTCGGTCTGCGCGAGATTGAGTTCGGTGACGATCCTGGCCTCTTCGTTCCTTTCCAACTCGACCAAGACATGTTCCTTGGTCGAGAAGTGAAAGTAGAACGTGCCTCGCACCACCCCTGCTGCGCTGGCGATTGAACTCACGTCGGCACCGGCCAGTCCGCAGCGGCCAATCTCAGCCAGTGCGGCGTCGAATAGCCGTGCCCGCGTTTCCAACCGTCGGACCTCGCGAACGCCTCCGACTGGTAATCCAGCTTCCGTGATGGCGTTTTGTGGCCCCATGGAAGCACAGTATCTAGTTCATTGGCGACCGTCAATGACGGGCGTCAATGACTTCGCTGGTCGTCTTCGCACGCCTATGTAGAAACACGCGTGGGTCCACTACCGAACGCTGGAATCGGCGTGGCGCGTGCATGTGCGGCCGCGGTGGGGGTCGGTCAGCGTCGCCGATGTTGACCTACTCGGTGTTGAGGCGTGGGTCGCGGCGATGAGTCGCGACGGTAGCGGCGCAACGACGGTGCTGCGGGCTCAGGGTGTCTTGTCAGGCATCCTCGCTGATGCGGTGAAGGGGAAGCGCCTCGCTGCCAATCCATGCAAGGGAGTGGAGAACTTGCCGCGCAAGGTAGCGCGCCGGCATGTTTACCTGTCGGCCGACGACGTTCGGCGGCTTGCCGATGAGTCGGGCGAGCATCGGGCGCTGCTGTTGGTGCTCGCGTACTGCGGGTTGCGGTGGGGTGAAGCGATCGGCCTGCGGGTGGCCGATGTGGAGTTCCTGCGGCGCAGGCTGACCGTTTCCGAGAACGCGGTGCAGCTTGGCGTGTGGCACGCTGTCGGCGCGACCAAGGGGCGCCACGCGCGCTCAGTGCCGGTGCCCGAGTTCGTGCTCGATGAGCTGTCGCTTCAGTGCCGCGGGAAGGCGCCAAGCGATTTGGTATTCCCCGGCCGCGATGGTGGCTACCTACCGCGGCCGAAGTCGGAGACTGGATGGTTTCAGGCGGCGGTCAAGCGGGCGAAGGTCCAGAAGGTCACTCCACATGATCTGCGGCACACCAGCGCGTCACTGGCGGTGTCCGCCGGGGTGAATGTGCTTGCGTTGCAACGCATGCTCGGCCACAAGTCCGCCAAGATCACACTCGACACTTATGCCGACTTGTTCGATGACGACCTCGACGCCGTGGCGGTCAGCCTGCACGCGCGGTACTCAACGCAAAGTAACTGTGACTCCCCTAAGTTACCCGCAAGTTTCGGCCAAAAACCGGCCACGGGCCGGCCACAGGGTTAGCTAGCAAACATGAAAACCGCTAGCTAGCAGCGCATACACCTTCACCGCATCAGTGCGGGCGGAGGGAGTCGAACCCTCACGCTCTCTCGAGCACCGGCACCTAAAGCCGGCATGTCTGCCATTCCATCACGCCCGCAGCGTGCCGATCGTACCGCTTAGCTCGCCGACGAATCTGTCGGCGTTTCCTTCTACTTTGGTCTCATCACAGCCGGCGAGTGGGGCGCACAGATGCGATCGGCGGAGGAGTTCGAAGCCGTACAGCACCTCGTCGCAACCGGTATGGATGAACCGAAGTCATGAATCCGCCACTCGCGGGTGAGCGTCCCGCACATCATCCGCGCGGTACCGTCATGGGGTGTCCACTACACGTCGTCGCAGGCCCGCGCTGATCGCTTTGGTGATCGTCGCGGCCTGCGGCTGCCTGGCCCTGGGCTGGTGGCAGTGGACCAGGTTTCAGTCAGTCTCGGGTAGCTTCCAGAACCTCGGGTACGCGCTGCAGTGGCCGCTGTTCGCGTGGTTCTGCGTGTACGCGTACCGCAAATTCGTTCGCTATGAAGAGGCGCCTCCGGAGCCGCGGACGGACGGCGCCATAACCGAGATACCGGCCGGACTGCTGCCCGAGCGGCCCAAGCCCGCCGAGCGGCCTGCGGACGATCCCGCGCTGCGGGAGTACAACGCCTACCTGACCGAGCTCGCCAGCAAAGACTCCGAAGAACAGAACAGGACCACCGCATGACCTCACCCGAGACACCCGAAGCACCGGCGCCCGCGATCCCGGCCGACAAGCTGCGCACCGCGCTCCTCGGCTACCGGATCATGGCGTGGACGACGGGTATCTGGCTCATCGCGCTGTGCTACGAAATCGTCTCGCACCTCGTCTTCCACCACGAGATCCAGTGGATCGAGGTGGTGCACGGCTGGGTGTATTTCGCCTACGTGCTGACCGCCTTCAACCTCGCGATCAAGGTCAGATGGTCGATCGGCAAAACCATCGGTGTGCTGCTTGCCGGTACCATCCCGCTGCTGGGCATCATCGTCGAGCACTTCCAGACCAGGGACATCAAGGCGCGCTTCGGGCTTTAAGGCCGGGACGAGTCGCATCCGCCGCACGCGTCGCTGCGGGAGGCGGCACTGTGTGCCCGCCTTCGAGCGACAACGTCGCCTCCTGGCATGCCGGGTTGCCCGCCGTGGCTCCCCTCGTCGCCGATACCCCTGTGGCTGGTGTGACTTGATCAGGCCAGGGCCCGCAGCGCCGGCAGCAACAGGGCCAGGGCACGCCCACGATGCGAGAGCGCGTCCTTTTCCGACGGGCTGAGCTGCGCGGCGGTTCGGTCACCAAGATCGGGGCCGTCGGGAATGAAGACCGGGTCATAGCCGAACCCGCCGTCGCCTCGCGGTTCCCGGGCGATCGTGCCCGGCCACTCGCCGCGCACGACGACCTCGCCGGACGCCGAGACCAACGCGCAGGCCGACACGAACGCCGCACCGCGTCGCTCGTCGGGCACTTCACGCAACTGGCCCAGCAGCAGCGCGGTGTTGGCGGCGTCGTCGCCGTGCTGACCCGACCAGCGCGCCGACAGCACGCCGGGCATGCCGCGCAGCGCGGCCACCTCGAGGCCGGAGTCGTCGGCCACACTCGCCAGGCCGGTCGCCGCGAACGCGTCCCGCGCCTTGGCCAACGCATTGTCTTCGAAGGTCGCAGCGGTTTCCGGAGCTTCGTCGAACGTCGGCACATCGTCCAGCGACACCAGCGTCAACCCCGACAGCCCGGCACCGTCCAGCACCCGGCGCAGTTCGGCCAGCTTCTTGCGGTTGCGGCTGGCGACCAGCAGCCGGGTCAGCTCCCGAACGCCTTCGCCTGCGCGGCTCCCTCGGGCAGCACACCCGGGTACGGCAGCTCCAGCGCCTCGCGTTGTGCGGCGAACAACGTGTCGCAGGCGCCCAGCGCCGCGTCCAGCAACTTGTCCAGCGTCGAACGCGGGAATGTCGCGCCCTCGCCGGTGCCTTGAACCTCCACCAGGGTCCCGGTGTCGGTGGCGACGACGTTCATGTCGACCTCGGCGCGCGAATCTTCCTCGTAGGGCAGGTCCACCCGAATCCTCCCGTCGACCACGCCGACGCTTACGGCCGCGATCGCACACGACAACGGCCGAGGATCCGAGAGTTTGCCCGCCGCCGACAGGTAGGTCACCGCGTCGGCCAACGCCACATAGGCGCCCGTGATGGCGGCGGTGCGAGTGCCGCCGTCGGCCTGCAACACGTCGCAGTCGACGGCAATCGTGTTCTCCCCCAGCGCTGCCAGGTCGATGCACGCCCGCAGCGACCGGCCGATCAGCCGGCTGATCTCCTGGGTGCGCCCGCTGAGCCTGCCCCTGACCGATTCGCGGTCGGAGCGAGTGTGGGTCGCCGACGGCAGCATCGCGTACTCCGCTGTCAGCCACCCCAGGCCTGATCCCTTGCGCCAGCGCGGTACCCCGTCGATCACACTGGCCGAGCACATGACCTTGGTGTGACCGAATTCGATCAATACCGAACCCGCCGGGTGGTCGGTGAACCCGCGCGTGATGAGCACGGGGCGAAGCTCGTCGTCAAGGCGACCGTCTTCTCGTTTGGACACGACGCCACCCTAGCCCGCCGGGGTGTGAACTCGGGCAGGGGTAAGGCGCGTTCAGACTCGCTCAGAGTGGTGGACATCGAACGTTTCACCGCACACCACCGCGTGCACGGGACCGTCGAACTCGGCCTTGGCCTCGCTGATCACGTCTTCGCGCGAGGTCCACGGCGGGATGTGGGTCAGCAACAACTCACGAACCCCGGCCTCTTTCGCGGCCCGCCCGGCTTCGGTGCCCGACAGATGCAGGGCGGGCGGATTGTCCGGCGAGTGCGCCCAGGAGGCCTCGCAGAGGAAGACATCGGCGTCGCGAGCCAGCTCGACAAGCTGGTCGCAGACCCCGGTGTCGCCGCTGTAGACAAGGGAGGCGCCGCTGGGATCGGTGACCCGCAGACCGTAGGACTCGGTGGGGTGGGCTACCACTCGCGGCGTCACCGTGAGCGCTCCGATGGCCACCGGCTCACCGTCGACCCAATGATGAACATCGAAGATGTCCGAGCAGTCGTCGATCTCCCCGCCGTACGGTGACGACGCTGCCCCCAACCGGGACCAGGTGTCGCTGGGCCCGTACAACAACGCCTTACCGACGGGGCGCGACGGGTGGTAGCGACGCCACACGAACAGTCCCGGCATGTCCAGGCAGTGGTCGGCGTGCAGATGAGACAACAGCACGTGCACGGAGCCCGGATCTGCGTACCGTTGCAGAGACCCGAGGACGCCCCCGCCGAAGTCGAGGACCAGCGGCGGAGTGTCTGGTGCCCGAAGCAAATAACCGGACGCAGGCGAATCCGGACCTACCACGCTGCCCGAGCAGCCGAGCACGGTTATTCGCACGGACACTACTTTGCCATGCCCGATACGTCCGTGAGGAAAACATCGCCGCATTGATGTGATGAGAATCTCGTCGCGCGCTAGTCGATGCGAGCGTGCCGAACCGGGTGGATGCCGGTCACCGCGGGACCCAGGAATCGCGCCGCCAGTTTGGTGAATTCCTCGGGGTCGCCGGTGGCTTCGAACACCCGTGTGGCGGGCGACGCGTCATGCGGCCGCAGCAGTTCGCGCTCGGTGAGCACCCGCAGCACATCCTTGGCGGTTTCCTCCGCACTCGACACCAGGGTCACGTTGTCGCCCATCGCCAGTTGGATCAGGCCGGACAGCAGTGGATAGTGCGTGCAGCCCAGCACCAGCGTGTCGACCTGGGCACGCTGCAGCGGCTCGAGATAGCCCTCGGCCAGTCCGAGCACCTGGCGTCCGCTGGTGACGCCGCGCTCGACGAAGTCGACGAAGCGCGGGCAGGCCACCGCGGTGATCTCGGTGTCGCGGGCGGCGGCGAAGGCGTCCTGGTAGGCGTGCGAGGTGATGGTCGCGTTCGTTCCGATGACCCCGATACGTCCGTTGCGGGTGGTGGCGACCGCTCGGCGCACCGCCGGCAGGATCACCTCGATGACGGGCACGTCGTACCGCTCGCGAGCATCCCGCAAGCACGCCGCGGACGCCGTGTTGCACGCGATCACCAGCGCCTTGACGCCGCGTCCGACGAGGTCGTCACCGATGGCCAACGCGTGCGCGCGGACGTCGGAGATGGCGAGCGGACCGTAGGGTCCATTGGCGGTGTCGCCGACGTAGACGATGTCCTCGTCGGGCAGTTGGTCGATGATGGCCCGGGCGACGGTCAGTCCCCCGACGCCGGAGTCGAAGACCCCGACGGGTGCCAGTGGCGAGCTCATGTCCTGGAGCGCCGCGAGCCGGTGCCGGCTTTTCTCGATGCGCGGGCCTTGCGTTCGGGCGCGGACAACAGATACGCGGCCACGACGCCGGCTATGGCACCGCAGAGATGCCCCTGCCATGAGACGCCGCCACAGGTGCCCAGCACCGGCATGGCGCCGAGCAGGATGCCGCCGTAGATGAACAGCACCACCAGCCCGATGATGATGTCGGTAAACCTGCGCACGAATATCCCGAACACCAGCAGGAAGGCCAGCCAGCCGAAAATCAGGCCGGAGGCCCCGATGTGGTCGGTCTGGCCGCAGTTGCTGCCGATGTTGCCGATCAGCCAGGTGCCGAAGCCGCCCAGGATCCACACGATCGCAGTGGCCCAGACGAACCGCGACAATCCGGCCAGCGTCATCAAAAACCCCAGCACCAGCAGCGGGATCGTATTGGCCATCAGATGCTGCCAGTTGGCGTGGAGGACCGGCGCGAAGATGATCCCCCACAGGCCGTCGGTTTCCAGCGGCCTGATGCCGTTGGCGTCCAGGGAATGCCGCGTCAGCTGGTCGATCAGCTCGATGAGGTAGAGCAGCGCCAGGAACGTGAGGATCGTGGCCCCACCCACCATCCAGCCGGGCCGATTCTTCGTCCGTGACGACTGGCGCCCGTCGGACTGGCTCATCGGCGCCGCTCCTCCTCATCGCTGCGGGTCAGCGCTGTCATCGGCGCCGCTCCTCCTCATCGCCTCGGCTCTGCATCGTCGCCGGCACAGTCATCGGCGCCGCTCCTCCTCATCGCCTCGGCTCTGCATCGTCGCCGGCACAGTCATCGGCGCCGCTCCTCCTCATCGCCTCGGCTCTGCATCGTCGCCGGCGCAGTCATCGGCGCCGCTCCTCCTCATCGCCTCGGCTCTGCATCGTCGCCGGCACAGTCATCGGCGCCGCTCCTCCTCATCGCCTCGGCTCTGCATCGTCGCCGGCGCAGTCATCGGCGCCGCTCCTCCTCATCGCCTCGGCTCTGCATCGTCGCCGGCGCTGTCATGCCCATAGCTGCCCTTCCAGAGCGTTCTCCGCATCATCCAGGCTACCGGCGTAGGCGCCGGTGGACAGATACTTCCAGCCGGCGTCGGCGACCACGAAGGCGATGTCGGCGCGCTCGCCCGCCCGCAGGGCCGCCGCCGCGACCCCGAGACAGGCATGCAGCACGGCGCCTGTCGAGATGCCGGCGAAGATTCCCTCGCGGTCCACCAGCTCGCGGGTGCGGCGCACCGCGTCGGCCCCGCCGACCGAGTAACGGGTGGTCAGCAGCTGCGGATCGTACAGTTCGGGAACGAATCCCTCGTCGATGTTGCGAAGCGCGTACACGTCTTCGCCGTAGCGGGGCTCGGCGGCCACGATCTTGACGTCCGGCACGTGCTCACGCAGGAACCGCCCGGTGCCCATCAGGGTGCCGGTGGTGCCCAGGCCCGCGACGAAATGGGTGATCTCGGGCAGGTCGGCGAGCAGCTCGGGGCCGGTGCCGCGGTAGTGCGAGTCGGTGTTGGCCGGGTTGCCGTACTGATACAACATCACCCACGACGGGTTGACCTTCGCCAGCTCTTTGGCGGTGGCCACCGCGGTGTTGGATCCGCCCTCCGCCGGCGAGAAAACGATCTGCGCGCCGTAGAGCTCCAACAGCTGACGCCACTCCACCGAGGTGTTCTCGGGCATGACGCAGATCAGCCGGTAGCCCTTCAGCCGGGCCGCCATCGCCCGCGAGATGCCGGTATTGCCGCTAGTGGGTTCCAGGATCGTTGCCCCGGGCGCCAATAGTCCGTCCCGCTCGGCCTGCTCGATCATCCGCAGCGCCGGCCGGTCCTTGATCGACCCGGTCGGGTTGCGGTCCTCGAGTTTGGCCCACAGCCGCACGTGCAGGGCCTCGGGCTCCCCAGGCGGGGGGTCCCAGCGTGGCGAAAGCCGTGGCAGACCGACCAGCGGCGTGTTGCCAGGGCACCCAACAGCGAGTCGTAGCGCGTCATGCGCCCCGCTTACCCACCCGCCACGGCGGGCAGGATGGTGACCGAGTCGCCGTCCGCGATCGCGGTGTCCAGACCGCCGGAGAAGCGCACGTCCTCGTCGTTGACGTAGATGTTGACGAAGCGGTGCAGCTTGCCTGGAGAAGACGCGTCGATCAGGCGCTCGGAGATGCCGGAGTAGTGGGCCTCCAGGTCACTGATGACCGCGCCCAGCGTGTCACCACTCGCGGAGACCCGCTTTTCGCCGCCGGTGTGCGGCCGCAGGATGGTCGGGATCGTCACGGTGATGCTCATGTGGACCTTTCTTGGACGTGTCAGTACTGCTCGACGATCTTGACAGGTTCTTCGGTGACGGCGCCGCCGACGATGCGATAGCTGCGCAACTCGTCGCGGTCCGGGTCGCGAGTGGACACCAGGACGTAGTGCGCGTCCGGTTCGGCGGCCAGGTTCACGTCCGTGCGGCTCGGGTAGGCCTCGGTCGCGGTGTGTGAGTGATAGATGACGACGGCGGCATCGCCCGCGCTCTCCAAGGCTCGCCACACGTTGAGCTGCTCGGTGGAGTCGAAGCGGTAGAAGGTCGGCGAGCGCTCCGCATTGACCATCGGGATGTGCCGCTCGGGACGATCGGAGTCCTCCGGGCCGGCCAATACCCCGCACGCCTCGTCGGGATGATCGCGGCGGGCATGGGCAATCATCGCCTCCACCAGGTCGGCGCGAATCACCAGCACGGCACGTGTTCCTCTCCCGACGGTTATCCCGACCAGAATGCCCCGGGCAACATGTCGCGGTAGGTCGGTATTCCGGCGACCGACTCGGCTGCCAGCACACCGACCAGCACCGCACGCGCCAGGCAATCGGCCGCGGCCGCGCCCACGGCGGTGACCAAGGCCGTCTCCGGAGACATCGCGGCGGGCGCGTCAACCGGCGGTGGCACCTCGACCGCCCCGGTGGCCAGCGCGAACACCGTGTCGCCGTCCAGGGGGGTGTGCGCCGGCCGGATCGTGCGGGCCAGGCCGTCGTGGGCGGCGATGGCGACGCGCCGGCACCCGGCCTTGCTGAGCGCGGCGTCGGTGGCGACCACGGCGATCGTCGTGTTCAGGGGGGTGTCGAGTGGAGAGGGCAGCTGCGCGAGCGCGTCGATCTGCTCGGGCGGCGGTGACGTCAGCGCAAACTCGTCGATCAACTCCGCCATCCACGGCAGACCGGTGGCGCGGTCGACGACTTCGCCCGCGGAGTTCACCGCGACGATCGCGCCGACCGTCACGCCCGACGGCAGAACCGTGGACGCCGTCCCGATGCCGCCCTTGAGTACGCCGGCCCGCGCCCCCACCCCCGCGCCGACGGTCCCGACGGCTATCAGCTCGCCCTCGCCAGCGGCGGCGTCGGCCGCGGCCGCACAGGCCAGGTAGCCGAATTCGGCCGTCGGCCGGCAGTCCCAGCCGCCGACCGGCAGGTCGAAAATCACCGCGCCCGGCACGATCGGCACCAGGCCGCCCTTCAGCGCCACGCCGCGCTCGTGTTCCTCCAGCCAGCGCATCACGCCGTCGGCGGCCGCCAGACCGAAGGCGCTGCCGCCGGCGAGCAGCACGGCGTCGACAAACCGCACGGAGTTGGCCGGGTCCAGCAGGTCGGTCTCCCGGGTGCCGGGCGCACCACCGCGACAATCGACCGCGCCGACGGTCCCGGGCGGCGTCAGCACGACGGTGACGCCGGAGGCCCAACCGGCGCCCAGGGACGCGTCGGGGTCCAGCCTGTGGTGATGGCCAACGCGGATACCCGCCACGTCGGCGATGGAGTTCATCCGGCTGCCATCAAGATCGCCGAGGCCCCATCAGCACCAGGACCAGGTACTCCTGCAAGACGGTCAGCCACTGGTAGACGTCGAAGTGGGCGGCCAGGGGATGGTCAGCCGGCAGTTGATCGGGACCATGTGGCCCGACCTCGAGCATCACCCCCAGCGTCAGCCGTATGTCGTTGACCGCCGCAATCCAGGCGTTGGCGTCTTCCTCGGTCAACTCTAATTTGCCGCCATTGTCCGGCACTGTCTCCAATAACTGTTGCGCCGCAACACGTTTGGCGTCGATGATCTCCGGTTCGTGCAGGCTGCGCAGTGCGGCGTTGAGGCTCTCGACGGTCTCGGGCGACCGATCGTGATCATCGGCTTTGTAGAAGTCCGGCAACAGCCGACGCAGCGTCGGGTCCGCCGGCGGCTCTGCATTTCCGGTCCTTATCCCGGTGATCTCCTCGAGTTCGTCTGCGGGCGAAGCCGATTCGCGCTCATCGAGCAAGCCCATCATCGCGCTCACGAGGTTCTTGAGCAGGGCCGCCTCATGCGGGGCCAAAACGGACCGAAAACGGGGACCGTTGGCGGTCTCGACGCGCTTCCATTTGCGCACAGGGATCCCGGGTGCCCTCGAGCCTTACCGATCCTGCTGCAGCGTGGCCCACAAACCGGCGGCGTGCAGCTTGGACACGTCGACTTCCATGGACTCCCGGCTGCCCGCCGAGACCACTGCCTTGCCTTCGTTGTGCACCTGCAGCATCAGCTTGGTGGCCTGGGGCTCGCTGTAGCCGAACAACTTCTGGAACACATATGTCACATAGGTCATCAGGTTGACGGGGTCGTCCCACACGATGGTGACCCACGGACTGGCCGTGACGCCTACCGGAGCGGACTCGCGTTGCCCGGTAGTGCCCGGCTTAGTGGGCGCTGACGCAACAACCATGGCCTATACGATACCGAGCCACGGGTGCCGATACCGACCCACCGATACCAGCCGATACCGTAACGGAATGGAGAAGCCGGTCCCAGCTGGGCTGCTGACTGACAAATACGAATTGACCATGCTGGCGGCGGCGCTGCGCGACGGCGCCGGCCTGCGCCGGACCACCTTCGAACTGTTTGCCCGCCGACTGCCCGACGGTCGCCGTTACGGCGTGGTCGCCGGAACCGGGCGGCTGCTGGAAACGTTGCCGCAGTTCAGGTTCGACGACCAAGCGTGCCAGTTGCTGGCACAATTCCTGGACCGCGACACGCTGCGCTACCTGCGCGACTTCCAGTTCGGCGGCGATATCGACGGCTACGCCGAAGGTGAGCTCTACTTCCCCGGTTCCCCAGTGCTGTCGGTGACCGGCAGCTTCGCCGAATGCGTGGTGCTCGAAACGCTGGCGCTGTCGATCTTCAATCACGACAGCGCAATCGCATCCGCGGCGGCGCGAATGGTCAGCGCCGCCGGCTCGCGGCCGCTGGTCGAGATGGGATCGCGACGGACCCACGAGCAGGCCGCCGTCGCCGCGGCCCGCGCCGCCTATATCGCCGGGTTCGCCGCGTCATCCAACCTCGAGGCCCAGCGGCGATACGGGATCCCCACCGAGGGCACCGCGGCGCACGCCTTCACCATGCTGCACTCCCGCCGGGACTACTCCCCTGCCATGGGCGAACTGGCCGCGTTTCGCGCCCAGGTCGACACGTTGGGCGCCGACACCACGCTGCTGGTGGACACCTACGACGTGACGACCGGCGTGGCCAACGCCGTCGCCGCCGGCGGGACGACGCTGGGTGCGGTGCGCATCGACTCCGGCGAGCTGGGGGTGCTGGCCCGCCAGGCGCGTGACCAGCTCGACGAGCTGGGCGCCACCGGGACCCACATCGTGGTGTCCGGCGATCTCGACGAGTTCTCCATCGCCGCGTTGCGGGCCGAGCCGGTGGACAGCTACGGCGTCGGCACGTCGCTGGTCACCGGGTCGGGCGCCCCGACCGCGAAGATGGTCTACAAACTGGTCGAAGTCGACGGCATGCCGGTGGAAAAGCGCAGCAGCCATAAGGAATCCCACGGTGGCCGCAAAGAGGCGCTGCGCCTGTCACGCCCGACCGGCACCGTCACCGAGGAGGTCGTGCATCCGGCGGGCCGTCCGCCCGACACAGGCGAACCGTTCCGGGTGTTGACCACCCCGCTGGTCCGCGGCGGGCAGGTGGTCGCCGACACTGGTAACGGCGCTCTGGCGGCCGCGCGCAAGCTGGTGGCGTCCGGGCTGCACAGCCTGCCGTGGGAGGGACTGAAGTTGGCGCACGGCGACCCGGCGATCCCGACGCGCCAGATCCAGGTCTGATCGCCGCACTCCCGCTACGGTCGACGTAGGTGAAATCAGCGCCCAACCAAGGGAGTAATCACGCCCGACGTGTCCGTGTCCGTGCCCGAGCTGCTGGCGATCGCCGTGGCCGCGCTCGGCGGCAGCGAACGCGGCGGCCAGCAACAGATGGCCGCCGCGGTGGCGCAAGCCTTCGAAGCCGGCGAACACCTCGTCGTGCAGGCCGGCACCGGGACCGGCAAGTCGCTCGCATACCTGGTCCCCGCGATCGTCCGCGCGGTCAGCGACGACTCGCCCGTCGTCGTGTCGACGGCCACCATCGCCTTGCAACGTCAGCTCGTCGACCGTGACCTGCCCCGGCTGGCCGATTCACTCGCCGGCGCACTGCCGCGCAGGCCGCAGTTCGCGCTGCTCAAGGGTCGGCGGAACTACTTGTGCCTGAACAAGATCCACGGCGATGTCTCCGATGGCGAGGGTGAGCCGGGCGCCGATGAGGAACGGCCACAGGAAGAACTGTTCAACCCGATGGCGGCGAGCGCCCTGGGCCGCGACGTGCAACGGCTCACCGCGTGGGCGTCGACGACCGAGTCCGGCGACCGCGACGACCTCAAGCCCGGCGTCGCGGACCGCTCGTGGTCCCAGGTCAGCGTTTCGGCGCGGGAATGCCTCGGCGTGGCCCGCTGCCCGTACGGCTCGAAGTGTTTCTCCGAACGGGCGCGTGGTGTCGCCGGCCGAGCCGACATCGTCGTCACCAATCACGCGCTGCTGGCCATCGATGCCGTGTCGGAATCGGCGGTGCTGCCCGAACACGCGCTGCTGGTGGTCGACGAGGCGCACGAGCTGGTCGACCGGGTGACATCGGTGGCCACCGCGGAGCTGACCTCGGCCGCCCTCGGTGTCGCCTCGCGGCGGATCACCCGATTGGTGAACACCGAACTGAACCAGCGGCTGGAGGCGGCGTCGGCCAACTTCGCGGCGGCAATCCATGACGGCAGGCCGGGCCGCATCGATCACCTCGAGGAGGAGATGGCGACGTATCTGACCGCGCTGCGCGACGCGGCGACCGCGGCGCGGTCGGCGATCGACACCACCAGCGACGCCAAGGCGGCCTCGGCGCGCGCCGAGGCGGTCGCGGCACTGAATGAGATCGCCGATACCGCGTCGCGAATCCTGGCATCGTTCACGCCGGCGATCCCCGATCGCACCGACGTGGTCTGGCTCGATCATGAGGACAATCGGGGCTCGCCGCGCCCGGTGCTGCGGGTGGCGCCGCTGTCGGTGGCCGGCTTGCTGCGCAACCACGTTCTGTCCCGCTCGACCACCGTGCTGACGTCGGCGACGCTGACGGTCGGCGGGTCCTTCGACGCGATGGCCGGGGCGTGGGGTCTGACCGGCGCGGACAACAGCGCCGATCCTCCGCCCTGGCGGGGCCTCGACGTGGGATCGCCGTTTGAGCACGCGAAGGCAGGAATCCTCTACGTCGCAGCCCATCTGCCGCCGCCGGGCCGCGACGGCGTCGGCTCGGCCGAACAGCTCACCGAGATCGCCGAGCTCATCACCGCCGCCGGCGGCCGCACCCTGGGGCTGTTCTCGTCCATGCGGGCCGCCCGGGCCACGGCCGAGGCCATGCGCGAACGGCTGTCGACGCCGGTGTTGTGTCAGGGCGACGACAGCACCTCCGCGCTGGTCGACCAATTCAGCGCCGACGTCCAGACCTCGCTGTTCGGCACCCTGTCGCTGTGGCAGGGCGTCGACGTGCCGGGCCCGTCGCTGTCGCTGGTGCTGATCGACCGCATCCCGTTCCCGCGGCCGGACGACCCGCTGCTGGGTGCCCGGCAGCGCGCGGTGGCCGCCCGCGGCGGCAACGGCTTCATGGCCGTCGCGGCCAGCCATGCGGCGCTGCTGCTGGCCCAGGGCTCGGGACGGCTGCTGCGCCGCGTCACCGACCGCGGGGTGGTCGCGGTGCTCGACTCCCGGATGGCCACCGCCGGCTACGGCGGCTATCTGCGCGCGTCGCTGCCGCCGTTTTGGCAGACGACCAACGCCGCACAGGTGCGCGGGGCTCTCGAGCGGCTGCGCGCCACGCCGGACGGGCTGTCGGCCTGAGGTACAGCCGTCTCCCGGCCCTCTTCGGGCCCTGGCCGGATTATCCGGCCAGGGCGACCCGACCGAGCTCGCTGCTGGCGGCGAGCATGGGATGCTGCGGCAGCACGCGCACCGTGTAGCCGACCGGGCCCGCGACCGGCAGCGGTGTGGTGGTCGAGAAGACCTGGTTGCCGCCTTCGGCGCTGCCCGTGTAGGACATTTCGACGGTGACCGGGTCCAGCAGCGCATCGCTGGTGTCCACCCTGCCCAGCACCGCCTGGACCGTGACCTCGTCGGGGGCCAGCCCGGCCAGTTGCACGGTCGCGGTCAGGGTCAGCTTCGACCCCAGCACCGGCGTATCCGGCAGCCCGGTGCTGTCGACGTCGGTGATCTGGATCTTCGGCCACGCCGCTTCGACGCGGCGACGGTAGGCGGCCAGCTCGCGGGCGGCGCCGAACTCGCCGGCACCTTCGGCGTCTTCCGGCGCCGCGATGGTTTTGCGCAGCGACTGCGCGGCCGGCAGGTAATACCGCTCGACGTAATCCCGCACCATCCGCGAAGCCAGCACCTTGGGCCCAAGCGTCTGCAGGGTGTGCCGAACCATTTCGATCCACCGCGGCGGCGTCCCGTGTTCATCACGCTCATAGAACTTGGGCGCCACCGCTTGTTCCAGCAGGTTGTAGAGCGCGGTGGACTCCAGATCGTCGCGACGGGCCTGGTCGGTCACGCCGTCGGCAGACGGTATCTCCCAACCGTTTTCGCCGTCGTACCATTCGTCCCACCATCCGTCGCGGATGGAGAGATTCAACCCGCCGTTCAGGGCGCTCTTCATTCCCGACGTGCCACACGCTTCCAGCGGCCGCAGCGGGTTGTTCAGCCAGACGTCGCATCCCCAATACAGCAGCCGGGCCATCGACATGTCGTAGTCGGGCAGGAAGGCGATGCGGTGGCGCACCTGCGGCCGGTCGGCGAAACGCACCACCTGCTGGATCAGCGCCTTGCCGCCGTCGTCGGCGGGGTGTGACTTCCCGGCGACGATCAGCTGGATCGGCCTTTCCTTGTTGAGCAGCAGCCGTTCCAGGCGCTCCGGATCGCGCAGCATCAGGGTCAGCCGCTTGTACGTCGGCACCCGCCGGGCGAACCCGACGGTCAGCACGTCGGGATCGAATGCCTTCGGAATCCAGGCCAGTTCGGCGTCGGAGGCGCCACGCTCCAGCCACGATCGGCGCAGCCGCGCCCGGACATCCTCGACCAGCAGTGCTCGCAATTGCGAGCGGATCCACCACAGATGGCCGGGATCGACCTGCTGCAACCGCTGCCAGACTTCGGGCTCGCTGAACGAGTCCGACCCGGCCAGCTCGCGACCCAGCTCCAGCCACTGGGGCGCCGCCCACGTCGGGGCGTGCACGCCGTTGGTGATCGACCCGATCGGCACCTCGTCCGGGTCGAATCCGGGCCACAGCTCGTTGAACATGTTCCGGCTGACCCGGCCATGCAGCAAGGAGACCCCGTTGGCGCGTTGGGCCAGGCGCAGACCCATGTGGGCCATGTTGAACTTGGTCGGGTCGTCCTCGGCGCCGAGCGCGAGGATCCGGGCGGTCGGCAGGCCCGGCAGCAACGCGGGCCCGCTGTTTCCGGCGGACTTCTCGTCGGGATCGTCGTCCAGGTGGTCATCGAAGTAGCGCTGCACCATCTCGATCGGGAACCGGTCGATACCGGCGGGCACCGGCGTGTGGGTGGTGAACACCGTGCTGGACCGAACGACCGTCAACGCCGTGTCGAAGTCCAGTCTCGAATCGGTGACCAGCTCGCGGATGCGCTCCGCTCCGAGGAAACCGGCGTGGCCCTCGTTCATGTGGAAGACCTCCGGGGCCGGCAGCCCCTCGATGGCGGTGAACGCGCGGATCGCCCGCACCCCGCCGATGCCGGCCAGAATCTCCTGCTTGATGCGATGTTCCTGGTCGCCACCGTAGAGGCGGTCGGTGACACCGCGCAGGTCGTGCTCGTTCTCGGGAACGTCGGAATCCAGCAAGAGCAGCGGAACACGCCCCACCTGCGCGACCCAGACCCTCGCCCGCAGCTGCTCCGCGGCGGGCAGGCTCAGCTCGACCAGCGCGGGATCTCCGGTGCTGTCGGTGAGCAGCCGCAACGGGAGCCCCTGCGGGTCCAGCGACGGATAGGTCTCGTTTTGCCAGCCGTCCGCCGTCAGCGACTGCCGAAAGTACCCGGAGCGGTAGTAGAGGCCCACCGCGACAAGCGGAACTCCCAGATCGGACGCGGACTTCAGGTGGTCACCGGCGAGGATCCCCAACCCGCCCGAGTAATTGGGCAGCACCTCGGCCACGCCGAACTCCATCGAGAAATACGCGATGGCGGCCGGCATCGCCTGGCCGGCGTCCTGGCGCTGCTGGTACCACAGTGGACGGCTCAGGTAGTCGTTCAAGTCGGCGGCCAGCTCGTCGAGCCAGCCCAGGAACCCTTCGTCGAGCGCCAACTCGTCGAGCCGTGCCGGGTTCACCGCGCCCAGCAGCGCGACCGGATCCCGGTTGCAATGCGTCCACAGCGTCGGGTCGATGGTGGCAAACAGATCCTGGGTCGGTTTGTCCCACGACCACCGCAGGTTGGTGGACAGTTGTTCGAGCGCGGTGAGGCGCTCGGGGAGATGGGCACGGACGGTAAAGCGGCGGAGGGCTTTCACGTATCACCACCTTACTGAGAATTCCGGTGCGCGCAGGGCTGCTAACCGACCGTTTACGTCCGGGGGTGTGACCGGACACTAGGGTGGGTATCGGGTAGCTATTGGGCCGCAAAGATGCATCCCAACAAGGGGAAGTTCCCCACGAGAATGAGGTTTCCCGCCGAGAGGCATTGCGCGGCGAAGCACGCCGCGGTTTGCCACACAATCGGAACGGAGTCGTGGTGCCCGGTCGTGTCGACGTCGATAACGTCCAGCCCGTCATTTCCTGCGGCGCCTACCCCGCCAAGGCCGTGGTCGGCGAGGTCGTGCCGGTCCGCGCCGCGGTGTGGCGAGAAGGCCACGACGCCGTCGCGGCGACGTTGGTCGTGCGTTACCTCGGCCCCCGCTACCCGCAGGCCACGGAGGTACGCCAGGTCAGGGGGGTGCAGGCCCCCGAAAAGCCCTACGGGTATGCCACCGGGGTCGCCAACCAACAGCGCGTCAAGCCGCTGCAGCTTCCGATGACGATGGGCGAGGAACCCTATGTGTTTCACGGCCAGTTCGTCCCCGACCGTGTCGGGCTATGGATGTTCCGGGTCGACGGGTGGGGTGACCCGATCCACACCTGGCGGCATGGATTGATTGCCAAGCTGGACGCCGGCCAGGGCGAGGCGGAACTGTCGAACGATCTGTTGGTCGGCGCCGCGCTGTTCGAGCGCGCCGCGACCGGTGTGCCACGACAGCAGCGCACACCGCTGCTGTCGGCCGCAGCGGAATTGCGCAAACCCGGGGATCCGGTGACCCGCACGGCGCTGGCCCTGGCGCCCGACATCGACGAGCTGCTGACGACCTATCCGCTGCGCGATCTGCTGACTCGCGGCGAACAATACGGGGTCTGGGTTGACCGGCCGCTGGCCCGCTTCGGCTCGTGGTACGAGATGTTTCCGCGCTCCACCGGAGGCTTTGACGCCGACGGCAAACCGGTGCACGGCACCTTCGCCACGGCGGCCACGGATCTTCCGCGGATCGCGCAGATGGGGTTCGACGTCGTGTACCTGCCGCCGATCCATCCGATCGGCAAGGTACACCGCAAGGGCCGCAACAACTCCCCCACCGCCGCCCCCGGGGATGTGGGGTCACCGTGGGCGATTGGCAGCGACGAGGGCGGCCACGACGCGATCCACCCACGCCTGGGTACCATCGACGATTTCGACGACTTCGTTTCCGCGGCACGCGATCTGGGCATGGAGGTGGCGCTGGACCTGGCGCTGCAATGCGCACCGGATCATCCATGGGCGCGCGACCACCGGCGGTGGTTTACCGAATTGCCGGACGGGACTATCGCCTACGCGGAGAACCCACCGAAGAAATATCAGGACATCTATCCGCTCAACTTCGATAACGACCCGGCAGGCCTCTACGACGAAGTGCTGCGCGTGGTCCGGCACTGGATCGACCACGGCGTCAAGTTCTTTCGGGTAGACAATCCCCACACCAAACCGCCGGACTTCTGGGCCTGGCTGATCGGCCAGGTCAAGGACTTCGACCCCGACGTGCTCTTTTTGTCCGAGGCCTTCACGCCACCGGCCCGCCAGTACGGGCTGGCCAAAATCGGCTTCACGCAGTCCTACAGCTATTTCACCTGGCGGACGGCCAAGTGGGATCTCACCGAATTCGGCAACGACATCGCCAGACTCGCCGACTACCGACGGCCGAACCTGTTCGTCAACACCCCCGATATCCTGCACGCCCTGCTGCAGCACCACGGCCCCGGCATGTTCGCCATCCGTGCGGTGCTGGCGGCGACCATGAGTCCGGCCTGGGGCGTCTATTCGGGCTACGAGCTGTTCGAGCACCGCGCGGTGCGCGAGGGCAGCGAGGAATACCTGGATTCGGAGAAGTACGAATTGCGTCCCCGCGACTACGCGGCCGCGCTCGCCGAAGGCCGATCACTCGAGCCGTTCATCACGCAGCTCAACGCAATTCGCCGGCTGCATCCCGCATTGCAGCAGTTGCGCACGATCTATTTCCATGGCGTGGACAACGACTCGATGCTGGCTTACAGCAAGTTCGACCCGGCCACCGGCGACTGCGTGTTAGTGGTGGTGACGCTCAATGCGTTCGGGCCCGAGGAGGCGACGGTGTGGCTGGATATGGCGGCGTTGGGTATGGAGCCCCACGAACGGTTCTGGGTGCGCGATGAGGTGACCGGTCAAGAATTCCAGTGGGGGCAGGCGAATTACGTTCGACTCGACCCCGGCCAGGCCGTCGCCCACATCATCAACATGCCAGTCATATCGGAGGAATCCCGAATTATGTTGCTGCGCAGGAGGGACGCGCCATGAGTCGAACGGAACAACTCGCTAGCACGCACCTGGCGCCCGACCCATCCGACCTGGCGCGCCTGGTGGCCGGTGCACACCATAACCCGCACGGCGTGCTCGGCGCCCACGAGTACGGGGACCACACCGTCATCCGGGTCTTTCGTCCGCACGCGGTCGAGGTCGTCGCGCTCGTCGGCGACGACCGATTCCCGTTGCAGCACATCGAATCCGGCCTGTTCGCTGTGGCGGTGCCCTTCGTCAACCTGATCGACTACCGGCTACAGGTGCGCTATGAGGGTGCCGATCAGTACACCGTCGCCGACGCCTACCGCTTCCTGCCCACCCTCGGCGAAGTCGACCTGCACCTGTTCGGCGAAGGCCGCCACGAGCGACTGTGGGAAGTCCTTGGCGCCCATCCCCGCTCGTTCACCACGCCCGACGGCGTGGTCAACGGAGTGTCGTTCGCCGTGTGGGCGCCCAACGCCAAGGGCGTCAGTCTGATCGGCGAATTCAACGGCTGGACCGGCAGCGACGCGCCGATGCGGGTGCTGGGCTCCTCGGGGGTATGGGAGTTGTTCTGGCCCGAGTTCCCCGTGGACGGTCTGTACAAATTCCGCGTGCACGGCGCCGACGGCGTCGTCACCGAGCGCGCCGACCCGTTCGCCTTCGGCACCGAGGTGCCGCCGCACACCGCGTCACGGGTCACGGTGAGCAACTACCGCTGGACCGACGACGACTGGATGCAGCGGCGCGCCCAGCGCAACCCGGTGTTCGAGCCGATGAGCACCTACGAGGTCCACCTCGGCTCGTGGCGCCCCGGACTCAGCTATCGCCAGCTCGCGAGTGAGTTGACGGATTATGTTGTGGAACATGGGTTTACCCATGTCGAGCTGCTGCCGGTGGCCGAGCACCCCTTCGCCGGGTCGTGGGGATACCAGGTCACCTCGTACTACGCGCCGACCTCGCGATTCGGCACCCCAGACGATTTCCGGGCGTTGGTCGACGCCCTGCACGAGGCTGGTATCGGCGTCATCGTGGACTGGGTGCCGGCGCACTTCCCGAAGGACGCCTGGGCGCTGGGCCGATTTGACGGCACCGCGCTCTACGAGCATTCCGACCCCATGCGCGGCGAGCAACTCGACTGGGGCACTTATATATTTAACTTCGGCCGTTCGGAAGTGCGCAACTTCCTGGTGGCCAACGCGCTGTACTGGCTCGAAGAGTTCCACGTTGACGGCTTACGGGTGGACGCGGTTGCCTCCATGCTGTACCTGGACTACTCGCGCCCCGAGGGCGGCTGGACGCCGAACGCCTACGGCGGGCGGGAGAATCTCGAGGCGGTGCAGTTCCTGCAGGAGATGAACGCCACGGCGCACAAGGCTGCGCCGGGCATCGTCACCATCGCCGAGGAGTCGACGTCGTGGCCCGGCGTGACGCGGCCGACCACCCTTGGCGGCCTGGGTTTTTCGATGAAGTGGAACATGGGCTGGATGCACGACACGCTCGACTACATCGGCCGCGATCCGATATACCGCAGCTTCCACCATCACGAGATGACGTTCTCGATGCTGTACGCGTTCAGCGAGAATTACGTGCTGCCGATCAGCCACGACGAGGTGGTGCACGGCAAGGGCACGCTGTGGGGGCGGATGCCGGGCAACAACCACGTCAAGGCCGCCGGGTTGCGCAGCCTGCTCGCCTACCAGTGGGCGCACCCGGGCAAGCAATTGTTGTTCATGGGGCAGGAATTCGCCCAGCGCGCCGAGTGGTCCGAGCAAAACGGCTTGGATTGGTGGCAGCTCGACGAGCAAGGTTTCTCCAACGGCGTTTTACGGCTCGTTCGCGACATCAACGGCATCTACCGCAGCCACCCGGCGCTGTGGAGTCAAGACACCATCCCCGAAGGCTATTCCTGGATCGACGCCAACGATTCGGCCAACAATGTCTTGAGCTTCCTGCGCTACGGCAATGACGGCTCGGTGATGGCCTGCGTGTTCAATTTCGCGGGTGCCGAGCACAGCGGCTACCGGCTGGGCCTGCCGTGCGCCGGACGCTGGCGCGAGGTGCTCAACACCGACGCCACGGTTTACAACGGCTCCGGGATCGGCAACCTCGGCGGGGTCGACGCCACCGGGGACCCGTGGCATGGCCGGCCCGCGTCGGCGGTGCTGGTGCTGCCGCCCACAGCGGCCATCTGGTTGGAACCCGCCTAGCGGTTCCATAATCGTCGTGGGGTCAGTAGAGCGCGTTGGCGAGGTTGCGCCGACCCACGACGACCTCGGGGTCGGCGGGATCGAATAGCTCGAACAGCTGGAGCAGCCGGGTGCGCACCGCGGTGCGCTCGTCCCCAGATGTGCTGCGCACCAACGCGGTCAGGCGTTCGAAGGCGGCAGTTACATCCTGGTTGAGGATTTGCACGTCGGCGGCCGCGAAGGCGGCTTCGATGTCGGCCGGGGCCGCATCGGCGACCGCGACGGCGTCCGGACGTTGTGCGGTTGCGCGCGTGAGGAAGTCGATTTGCCGAATGGCGCCCTTGGCCTCGACGCTGCCCGGATCGCCATCCAGTATCGCCTGATACGACACCTTGGCGGCCTCGAAGTCGCCGGCTTCGAGATGTTGGCGGGCCGAGGCGAGCACCGGATCGACTTCGTCGGGTTCCTCGGAACCGATTGCGCCCTTGAGCTTTCCGGCCGTCGCCGAAACCAGCGAGTCCAGCCAGCGACGCAATTGGTCGGCGGGCTGCACGCCTTGGAAACTGGACATCGGCTGCCCGGCGGCCAAAGCCACGACGGTCGGAACCGCGTCGACACCGAAGATCTGGGCCACCCTGGGTGACACGTCGACGTTGACCGTCGCCAGCGACCACGTGCCCTCGTCCTCGGCGGCCAGGCCGGACAGCGTTTCCACCAGCTGGACACAGGCGTCACTGCGGGGTGACCACAACACGACCACGACCGGCACTTCGTCGGACCGCAGCAACACTTGCTCTTCGAAATTGGCCTCGGTGATCGCGGTAACCTCAGCGGCGCCCTCTGCGGCCGCCGACGCGCCACCGGGGCCACCCGCCGAAGCGTTCTGCTGCGCTCGTTGCTTGAGACCTGACAAATCGACCGCACCGGCCATCGCGGGCCCGATCGAGGATCGCGGACGAGTCACGCCGTCAAGTCTGTCACGCGCGCCGGCTACCGATCTACCCGGTGGCACCGACGCTCAGCTGAGCCGAAAAACTGCCCGAAACCCGGGCTCGATCGGCCCCCTGATCGGCCCATATGATCGAAATCACAAACACACCGGCACGCCGCGTGCCAGCAACGCCGTCCGGGCGTCACTCACCGGCCCGCAGAATCAGCGCATCGCCCTGGCCGCCGGCCCCGCAGAGGGCGGCAACCCCATAACCGGAGCCCCGGCGCGCCAGCTCGAGGGCCGCGTGGAGCGTGATCCTGGCTCCGGACATGCCGATCGGATGCCCGACCGCGATCGCGCCCCCGTTGACGTTGACGATCTCTGGGTTTAGGCCGAGTTCGCGCGTCGACGCCAGCGCCACCGCCGCGAACGCCTCGTTGATCTCCACCACGTCGAGTTGGTCAACGGAGATGCCCTCGCGACCGAGTGCTTTCTTGATCGCGTTGGCCGGCTGCGACTGCAGCGTCGAATCCGGGCCGGCCACCACGCCGTGCGCGCCTATCTCGGCCAACCATGTCAGCCCCAGAGCCTGCGCTTTGTCCTTGTTGATCACCACTACCGCGGCCGCCCCATCGGAAATCTGCGACGCCGAGCCCGCGGTGATGGTGCCGTCCTTTCGGAACGCCGGTTTGAGGCCGGCCAACGATTCGGCGGTGGTGTTTGCGCGGATCCCCTCGTCCTCTGCGAACTGCAGCGGATCACCCTTGCGCTGCGGGATGTTCACCGGCACTACCTCGTCGGTGAATACGCCGTCCTTCCACGCCGCGGCGGCCTTTTGGTGAGACCGCGCAGCGAACTCGTCCTGTTCGGCCCGCGTGAACTTGTCGACGTCGTTGCGCTGCTCGGTGAGGGCACCCATCGGCTGGTCGGTGAACACGTCGTGCAGGCCGTCGTAGGCCATGTGGTCCAAGACCGTGACATCGCCGTACTTGTAGCCCGCGCGGCTGTCCATCAGCAGGTGGGGCGCCTTCGTCATCGACTCCTGACCACCGGCCACCACCACGTCGAACTCTCCGGCGCGAATGAGCTGGTCAGCAAGGGCGATGGCATCGATACCAGACAGGCACATCTTGTTGATCGTCAGCGCCGGGACATCCCAGCCGATGCCGGCCGCCACCGCCGCCTGCCGGGCGGGCATCTGGCCCGCCCCGGCGGTCAAAACCTGGCCCATGATCACGTACTCGACCAGCGCGGGCGCAACGTTGGCCTTCTCCAGCGCGCCGGCAATCGCGATGGCACCCAGATCACTGCCCGAAAAATCTTTCAGCGAACCCATCAACTTGCCAATAGGGGTCCGCGCTCCAGCAACGATCACCGACGTTGTCATCACTATCTCCTAAGGCCTACTAGCGCGCCCTGGGCGGCCGATTCGGCATCCCCGCGAAGCGCAATCTTTGCCGCCAGGTTACCTTTATGTGATGACGACCGATCAAGTTGACGCCCGTCAGTTTCTGTCCAGCACGCTGGTCACGGCGATCGATCACGTCGGCATCGCTGTCGCCGACCTGGACGCGGCAATCGCCTGGTACCACGACAACCTCGGCATGATCCTGGTGCACGAGGAAGTCAACGACGACCAGGGAATCCGCGAAGCGATGATCGCGGTGCCCGGTGCCCCGAGCGGCACGGCGCAAATCCAGTTGATGGCCCCGATCGACGATTCCTCTGCGATCGCGAAGTTCCTGGACAAGCGCGGACCCGGCATCCAGCAGCTGGCGGTTCGGGTCACCGATCTCGAGAGCATCTGCGAGGGAATGCGCTCGCGCGGTATCCGGCTGACCTACGACGCGCCCCGGCGCGGCACGGCAAACTCGCGAATCAACTTCGTCCATCCCAAAGACGCCGGCGGCGTTCTGATCGAGTTGGTGGAACCGGCTTCCTAAAGCCGGGCAATCAAGACCACTTGCGCGTCGGACCACGCGTGGCCCGGTTGGCCCAGCATGGGGTGTGCCAGTGTCGGCGGTCGTCAACTCCCGCCCGCGTTAAGTCTGCGGGCCACACCACGACATGTGCAGTGCCGGAACGGATTTCGTGATCGCAGCCGGGACAACGGTAGGTCTTGACGGCGCGCGGCGCGGCGACTTGGCGCACCTCGTAGTCGTAGCCGTCGGGCCCCGTTTCGACCCGACGCAAGACCGGCGACAGCGACGGCGGCCGCTTTCCCCGTGGCGGTGTGCGACGCCGAGCCATGCCGCCAGTCTAATCCGGCACCTCAGAACAACCGGTACTCGTCGCTATCCATGCCGCGCATCCTTTCGTAATCCAATGTGATGCAACGGATTCCGCGATCGGTGGCCAGAGTGCGCGCTTGTGGCTTGATCTGCTGGGCGGCAAACACTCCCTTTACCGGCGCCAGTACGCTGTCGCGATTGAGCAACTCGAGGTAGCGGGTGAGCTGCTCCACGCCGTCAATCTCGCCACGCCGCTTGATCTCCACCGCGACGGAGCCGCCCAGTTCGTCACGGCACAGCAGATCGACGGGCCCGATCGCGGTCATGTACTCGCGGCGAACCAACGTGTATCCCTCACCCAGCAGTTGGACGTGCTCGGCAAGCAGCGCCTGCAGGTGGGCCTCGACGCCGTCCTTGACCAAGCCTGGGTCGACGCCAAGATCGTGGCTGGAGTCGTGCTCGATCTCCTCGACGGTGATGCGCAGCTGTTCGCCGGCTTTGTTCTCCACCACCCACACCGGCGCCTGGCCGGTGACGTCTTCGCTCAACCAGCACGGCGGACTCATCCAGTTCAACGGCTTGTAGGCGCGGTCGTCGGCGTGCACGCTGACCGACCCGTCGGCCTTGAACAGCAACAGTCTGCGCGCGGACGGCAGATGCGCGGTGAGCCTGCCCACGTAGTCGACGGTGCACTGGGCGATCACTAGACGCACCCGACTCACCTTAGAGCGTGACCGACAAATTAGGCTGACGCCACCATGTCGGCCAAAACGAGGACGTCGGCCAACAGGACCTTGGCGCAACGCTTGGGCCGCGTGCTCGAGACGGTGACCCGTCAGAGCGGTCGGCTCGGGGATACCCCTGCGTATGGCTCCTGGCTACTCGGGCGGGTGTCGGAAAGCCAAAGCCGCCGCCGGGTACGCATTCAGCTCATCATGACCGTCTTTATCCTCGCCACGAATCTGATCGGGATCGGCGTCGCGCTGCTGTTGCTGACCATCGCCTTTCCCTCTCCCAGCGTCTTCAGCGACGCTCCGCCATGGATCGCATACGCCGCGGCGCCCGCATACATCGCCGTCGCGCTGGCGCTCGGAACGATTTGGATCACCCGCCAGACGGTCACCGCACTGCGGTGGGCGATCGAGGAACGCAAGCCCACCCCCGCCGATGAACGCGCCACGTTCCTGGCACCGTTCTGGGTGGCGATCGGCGTGCTCGCCCTGTGGGGGCTTGCGACGGCGTTATTCACGACGCTCTACGGGCTGGCCAACCACACGTTCATCCCGATAGTGCTTTTCTGCGTGGGCATCTGCGGGATTCTGGTGGCCACCGCGTGCTACCTGTTGACCGAGTTCGCGTTGCGCCCGGTGGCCGCACAAGCGCTTGAGGCGGGACGCGCGCCACGCCGGTTGGCACCCGGCATCATGGGCCGGACCCTGACGGTCTGGGCGCTCAGCTCCGGGGTGCCGGTGCTCGGCATCGCGCTGACGGCGTTCTTCGTGTTAATCCTGCGGAATCTGACCGAGACCCAATTCGGCGTGGCGGTGCTGATTTTGTCAACCGCGACACTGATCTTCGGGTTCGTCCTGATGTGGATCCTGTCCTGGTTGACTGCCACACCGGTCCGGGTCGTCCGCGCGGCACTCAAGCGCGTCGAGCAGGGCGATCTACAGGGCGACCTGGTGGTGTTCGACGGCACCGAACTCGGTGAGCTGCAACGCGGTTTCAACGCGATGGTCGACGGCCTGCGCGAGCGTGAACGCGTGCGCGATCTGTTCGGCCGGCACGTCGGGCGCGAAGTCGCCCTGGCCGCGGAACGCGAACGACCGAAACTGGGCGGGGAGGAACGTCACGTCGCCGTCGTGTTCATCGATATCGTCGGCTCCACGCAGCTGGTGACCAGTCGACCGCCGGCCGAAGTGGTCGCGGTGCTCAATCGGTTTTTCGCGATCGTCGTCGAGGAGGTGGACCGCCATCGCGGGCTGGTCAACAAGTTCGAGGGGGACGCGTCGCTGGCCATATTCGGGGCCCCGAATCGCCTCGACAGCCCCGAAGACGAGGCGCTGGCCGCCGCGCGGGGCATCGCCGACCGGCTGGCCGGCGAAATGCCCGAGTGTCAGGCCGGCATCGGCGTGGCGGCGGGCCAGGTCGTCGCCGGCAATGTCGGGGCCAAGGAACGGTTCGAGTACACCGTGATCGGCGGCCCGGTCAACGAGGCGGCGCGGCTGTGCGAGCTCGCCAAGTCATATCCGGGCCGGTTGCTGACGACGGCGGACACGGTACAGGGTGCGACCGAAAAGGAGCGTGCCCGTTGGACTTTGGGTGAGACCGTGACACTGCGCGGGTACGCGCAACCCACGCGACTCGCCTCGCCCGCGTGCGCCGCCGAGCCTGGCCGATAATCCGGCGCCGTCACGGCCACTACCGTGTCGCTTTTCCGCCAGTTTTGTCGGTGGACGGGTGTAACTGTGGAAGCGTGCACGAAGATTTCGAGCGCTGCTACCGGGCCGTCCAGTCCAAGGACGCCCGGTTCGACGGCTGGTTCGTCACCGCGGTGGTGACGACCCGGATCTACTGCCGCCCAAGCTGCCCGGTGCGGCCTCCGTTCGCACGTAACGTGCGCTTTTACCCGACCGCGGCGGCCGCTCAACGGGCCGGGTTCCGTGCGTGCAAGCGGTGCCGTCCCGACGCATCTCCAGGCTCTCCCGAATGGAATGTGCGCGGTGACGTCGTCGCGCGGGCCATGCGGCTCATCGCCGACGGCACCGTGGACCGCGAAGGCGTCAGCGGCCTCGCCGCCCACCTCGGCTACACCACCCGCCAGCTGGAGCGGCTTTTGCGGGCCGAGCTCGGCGCCGGCCCGCTCGCGCTCGCCCGCGCGCAGCGGGCGCAGACCGCCCGGGTGCTGATCGAGACCACGGACCTGTCATTCGGCGACGTCGCATTCGCCGCCGGGTTTTCCAGCATCCGTCAGTTCAACGACACCGTGCGCGCGGTGTTCGAAAACACGCCGACGGCGCTACGTAAGCGCGCAGCGGTGCGGTTCGGGCCCGAATCCACGTCACCGGGGACGGTGTCCCTGCGGCTTCCGGCACGCACCCCCTTCGCCCACGAGGGAGTGTTCGGTCATCTGGCCGCGGGCACGGTACCCGGTTGCGAGGAGATCCGCGAGGGCGCGTACCGACGCAGCCTGAGGCTTCCCTCCGGTGACGGCGTGGTCAGCCTGACACCGGCACCCGATCACGTCCGCTGCCTGCTCGTGCTCGACGACTTTCGCGACCTCACGACCGCCATCGCCCGGTGCCGGCGCCTCCTGGACCTCGATGCCGACCCCGAGGCGGTGATCGACGCGCTCAGCCGCGACCCCGAGCTGGCGCCGGTGGTGGCCAAAGCGCCCGGGCAGCGCATTCCCCGCACCGTCGACGAGGCCGAACTCGCCGTGCGCGCGGTGCTGGGCCAGCAGGTGTCGACCAAGGCCGCGCGCACGCACGCGGCCAGGCTGGTCGCGGCCTACGGTCAACCGGTCCACGATGCCCAGGGCGCGCTGACGCACGCCTTCCCGTCCGTCGAAGAGCTCGCCGAGATCGATCCCATCCACCTAGCCGTCCCCAAGGCCCGGCAACGAACTTTGAGCGCGCTGGTCGCCGGGCTCGCCGACGGAAGCCTCGTCCTGGACGCCGGATCCGACTGGGAAGCCGCACGCACACAGTTGCTGGCCTTGCCGGGGATCGGCCCCTGGACCGCGGAGGTGATCGCGATGCGCGGGCTCGGCGATCCGGACGCCTTCCCCGCCAGTGACCTGGGCCTGCAGCTGGCCGCCGAACAGCTGGGCTTGCCCACCCAACAACGGGCGCTCATCGAGCGCAGCGCCCGGTGGCGTCCATGGCGCTCCTACGCCACCCAACATCTGTGGACCACCCTCGAGCATCCCGTAAACCATTGGCCACCAAAGGAGGTCGCATGATCCAGTACCGCACGATCGATAGCCCGATCGGACTACTGACGCTGGCCGGGCGCGGCTCGACGTTGACGAATCTGCGGATGGTCGACCAGACCTACGAGCCGAACCGCGCCGGCTGGTCGCCCGATCCGGCCGCATTCACCGACGTCGTCGAGCAACTCGACGCCTACTTCGCCGGCGAGCTCGCCGACTTCGATATCGAGCTCGATTTGCGGGGCACCGAATTTCAGCGGCGGGTGTGGAAGGCGCTGCTGACCATCCCCTACGGCGAAACCCGGTCGTACGGCGAGATCGCCGAACAAGTCGGCGCCCCCGGCGCGGCGCGCGCGGTGGGATTGGCCAACGGGCACAATCCCATTGCGATCGTCGTTCCGTGCCATCGCGTCATTGGTGCCAGCGGAAGCCTCACCGGCTACGGCGGCGGCCTCGACCGCAAGCGAACCCTGCTCGAATTGGAGAAACGCCGGGCATCGGCGAATCTGACATTATTCGACTAGCTCGCCTGGTACTACAGCCGAAGATCGCTGTCATTGCTGTTCTGGTGTTTCGGTAGTGGCAGTCGCGGACTCGGGTTTGGTGTTTTCGGCGCCGTTGTGACCAGGCCAGAATGTCTGCGAGCGTGCGCAGTGGCTGTACAAGAAGGCGACCATGAGTCGTCGGAATTCGTCGACGGTCAACGTGATTAGCGTTCTTTGCGCAATGGTTGATGCGTCGGCGCGCGGCGGTGACGACGAGGAAGGCGTGGGCGAGCATGACCAGGGAGACCCAGCGGTGCCAGGAGGTCCAGGTGCGGACCCGATGCTGGTCAAGTCCGGCCAGGCCCTTGCCGCTTTGGAACGATTCCTCGATTTCGGCGCCGCCCGGCCGCCCGCACGTAGTTCAACCGGTCGGTGATCACCAACGTGCCGTGAATGGTCACCTCCACGCCGACGACACCCGACGAGGCCCGCGCGGCCGGCAATGGCGGGATGTTCTACTCGCTATGGCTTTGGCTCGCTACGGTTTTGTCTGCACTAGCGGCTTCACATGACAGGCCGGGGCCGCCCGTCGCCTCTTCAGCGCCGACCGCCGCGGCCTCGATTGGTGCACGCTCCGCAGCCTCGGCGGGGGCGGCCCCGGCGAGCGCGGCCTCCTTGGGGGCGGCCTCTTTGGGGGCAGGCTCCTTGGCGGGCACCGCAACCCCCTTGCCCTGCTGGGCCATTGACGCGAGCTGCTGGATCTGTCCCATCGCCTGGGTGACAAGGTTCGCGTGCAGGGACAGCTGCCCGGAGAGCTTTGCGGCTTGCCCCGACATTGCAGTCACTTGGGCCAGGGTGGGGATGGTGAACCCCGGCGTGGACGGCGTCTCCGATATCTCAGACGAGCCATCCCCGCGAGTTTCACCCCCACCGCTGAAAGCGCTCAGGAGAGGGCGTTCATGCCCCGAATCGCTTGCCACGCTGGCCAACCCGATCGCTTCTTCGCCTCCGCGGCCACCTCACCGTATTAGTGGCTCTTGAAATTTAAACGGGCAGTTGTGATTTCGCTCTCATGGGCGTGTCGTTGAAGTAGGAGGCCCTTGGCCTTCTGAAGTCTGAGTGTTGCGAAGCATTCAGGCGAAGGAAGGAACCAAGGGCTGTGTCTGACAGTACGACATTGTTGTTTGGGCTGCCAGGAGTACGGGTCGAGCGTGTCGAGCGCCGTGCCGATGGAACGCGGGTGGTGCATGTGGTGACGACCGAGGAGACGGCGGCGGCGTGCCCGTCGTGCGGGGTGCTGTCGACGTCGGTGAAGGCCCGGGTGATCACCTCGCCGAAGGACATCCCCTACGGGCTGGGCCGGATCCTGGTGCGCTGGCATAAGACCCGGTGGCGATGCCGGGAGCACTACTGTGAGCGCGGTTCGTTTGCCGAGGCGATCGTGCAGGTCCCGGCCCGGTCGCGCACGACAGTGCGGTTGCGTACGGCTATGGGAGCCGCGATCGGGGATGCGGCCCGCTCGGTCAGTGAAGTCGCTGATGCCCACGGGGTGTCGTGGCCGACCGCGCACCGCGCCTTCATCGCCCACGCCGAGGCGCTGTTGGTCGAGCCGCAACCCACCCCGCTGCTCGGCATCGATGAGACCCGCCGTGGAAAACCCCGGTGGCAGCGCTGCACCGACACCGGGCGGTGGGTGCGGGTCGACCCATGGGACACCGGGTTCGTCGACCTGGCCGGCCAGCAGGGGCTACTCGGGCAACGCGAGGGCCGCACCAGTGCCGCGGTGATCGACTGGCTGTCTAAGCGCAGCGACGAGTTCCGGGTCGGGGTGCAGTTCGTGGCGATCGACCCCGCCGCGGTCTACGCCTCGGCGATCCGCACCCCGGGGCTATTGCCCAACGCCACGATCGTGGTCGACCACTTCCACCTGGTGAAGTTAGCCAACGACGCGCTCACCAAGGTGCGCCGCCGCGTCACCTGGGACCTGCGGGATCGTCGCGGCCGGCGGATCGACCCGGAATGGGCCAACCGGCGCCGACTGCTGCGCGCGCGGGAACGCTTGTCGCCCAACACTTTCGTCAAGATGTGGAACCGAATCCAGGACGAGGACCCCAGCGCCCAGATCCTGTCGGCCTGGATCGCGAAAGAGGAACTGCGCACACTGCTATCCACCGTGCGGGTCGGCGGCGACGCGCACCTGACCCGCCATCGCCTGCACCAGTTCCTCACCTGGTGCATCGACTCACAGATCCCCGAACTGCTCACCCTCGCTGCCACCGTCGACCACTGGTGGCCCGAGATCAACGCCTTCGTGACCACCGGAATCACCAACGCCCGCACCGAGGGCTACAACCGGCTACTCAAACAGGTCAAGCGGGTCGGATGCGGATTCCGGAATCGAGACAACTCGGCACGCCGGATACGATTCCACTGCACCCGCAAACAGCGGGCCGCAACCCAGACTTCAAGCTGATTGCCCGGTCAAAATCGAAGAGCCGTATTAGTGGGCCACACCGTTCACCCTTTGTGTGTTTTGTATCGAGCGGGTCAGCAGGGTGCTAATCATCGCTACGGCAACAGCGATCCCAGGCGTGGAAACCGTCACTGCGAAAACTTCCGCCGGCGCCTCCCCAACAACCGTCGCCCTCATAATCACCTCAATGATGAATGCCGCGATAAGTAAATCCTTCAATATCCCAAAGCCCAAGCGCGCATGGGTGACCCACTCGGCCTGATTTTTCGCGATGGCTGCCAGCTTGCCGTCCAGCTCCTGCATCTTTTTCGCGAGATCCTGGAGGTCTATGTTCTGCTTGGCATAGGCTTGCGACGCCGATCCCTGCCAGCTGTCGTCCGGAAAGGCCGGCCCCAGCCGCTCATAGACACTTTGGCGAATTGTTCCGAACCGACACCACCAACAACAATGACAGCGATCTTCGGCTGTAATACTGGGCGCGCAAATACATAGACACAAAAACACCCCCTGAGACAGGGGGTGTTTTTGTGTATGTTCGGCGGTGTCCTACTTTTCCACCCGGATTGGGCAGTATCATCGGCGCTGACAGGCTTAGCTTCCGGGTTCGGAATGGGACCGGGCGTTTCCCTGTCGCTGTGGCCGCCGTAACTCTATTACGGTAACACTATTTTGTTGGTTGTTCTGGTGGGGGGTGTGATGTTCCCACGACAATAAATGTCGTGTGTCTGGATTGTGGTTGCGATTGTGTGTTGTAAGTTTTCGGCCGGTTAGTGCCAGTTCCCTGCACTCATTGCTGAGCTTCTAGGTCTGACCTATCGATCCCGTGGTCTGCGGGGGGCCTTATCCCTCTAAAAGGGTGAGAAACCTGATCTTGGAGAAGGTTTCCCGCTTAGATGCTTTCAGCGGTTATCCTGTCCGAACGTAGCTATCCAGCGGTGCCCCTGGTGGGACAACTGGTGCACTAGAGGTTCGTCCGTCCCGGTCCTCTCGTACTAGGGACAGGTTTCCTCAAGTTTCTGACGCGCGCGGCGGATAGAGACCGAACTGTCTCACGACGTTCTAAACCCAGCTCGCGTGCCGCTTTAATGGGCGAACAGCCCAACCCTTGGGACCTGCTCCAGCCCCAGGATGCGACGAGCCGACATCGAGGTGCCAAACCATCCCGTCGATATGGACTCTTGGGGAAGATCAGCCTGTTATCCCCGGGGTACCTTTTATCCGTTGAGCGACACCCCTTCCACTCAGAGGTGCCGGATCACTAGTCCCGACTTTCGTCCCTGCTTGACTTGTAGGTCTCGCAGTCAAGCTCCCTTGTGCACTTACACTCAACACCTGATTGCCGTCCAGGTTGAGGGAACCTTTGGGCGCCTCCGTTACATTTTAGGAGGCAACCGCCCCAGTTAAACTACCCGCCAGGCACTGTCCCTGAACCCGATTAGGGTTCGAAGTTAGGTGTCCAATACGGTCAGAGTGGTATTTCAACAACGACTCCGCTCCAACTGGCGTTGGAGTTTCACAGTCTCCCACCTATCCTACACAAACAGTACCGAACACCAATACCAAGTTGTAGTGAAGGTCCCGGGGTCTTTTCGTCCTGCCGCGCGTAACGAGCATCTTTACTCGTAGTGCAATTTCGCCGAGTCTATGGTTGAGACAGTTGAGAAGTCGTTACGCCATTCGTGCAGGTCGGAACTTACCCGACAAGGAATTTCGCTACCTTAGGATGGTTATAGTTACCACCGCCGTTTACTGGGGCTTAAATTCTCCGCTTCACCCTTACGAGTTAACGGGTCCTCTTAACCTTCCAGCACCGGGCAGGCGTCAGTCCGTATACATCGTCTTGCGACTTCGCACGGACCTGTGTTTTTAGTAAACAGTCGCTTCTCACTGGTTTCTGCGACCGGTTCCCGCTCCCAGCGCAAGGCTGTTCACGGTATGCCGGCCCCCCTTCTCCCGAAGTTACGGGGGCATTTTGCCGAGTTCCTTAACCATAGTTATCTCGTACGCCTTGGTATTCTCTACCTGACCACCTGTGTTGGTTTGGGGTACGGGCCATGTGTGTGCTCGCTAGAGGCTTTTCTTGGCAGCAGAGGATCACTGAATTCGCCTCAATCGGCTATGCATCACCTCTCAGGATAATGAGCGACGGATTTGCCTATCGCTCTCCCTACAGGCTTGCCCCAGTATTACCATTGACTGGTACAGCTACCTTCCTGCGTCACCCCATCGCTTGACTACTACCAGCGGAGGTCCCACGCAGCCCCGAAACTCCATGCCCCCGAAGGGGAATGGTCGATCCGGTTTTGGGTGGTTAGTACCGCTGATTCATCACGGGCGCCCACACACGGGTACGGGAATATCAACCCGTTGTCCATCGACTACGCCTGTCGGCCTCGCCTTAGGTCCCGACTCACCCTGGGCGGACTGGCCTGGCCCAGGAACCCTTGGTCTTTCGGCGGGCAAGGTTCTCACTTGCCTTATCGCTACTCATGCCTGCATTCTCACTCCCCCACACTCCACAACCGGTTACCCGGCAGCTTCGCTGCATGAGGGACGCTCCCCTACCCAACCTTGCGGTTGCCGCGGCTTCGGCGGTGTGCTTGAGCCCCGCTACATTATCGGCGCACAATCACTTGACCAGTGAGCTATTACGCACTCTTTCAAGGGTGGCTGCTTCTAAGCCAACCTCCTGGTTGTCTTTGCGACTGCACATCCTTTCCCACTTAGCACACGCTTAGGGGCCTTAGCCGGCGATCTGGGCTGTTTCCCTTTCGACGTACGGAGCTTATCCCCCGCCGTCTCACTGCCACGCTGTACACCACGGCATTCGGAGTTTGGCTGACGTCAGTAACCTAGTAGGGCCCATCGGCCATCCAGTAGCTCTACCTCCGTGGTGAATCACGTAACGCTGCACCTAAATGCATTTCGGGGAGAACCAGCTATCACGGAGTTTGATTGGCCTTTCACCCCTACCCACAACTCATCCCCTCAGTCTTCAACCTAAGTGGGTTCGGGCCTCCACGCGGTCTTACCCGCGCTTCACCCTGGCCATGGGTAGATCACTCCGCTTCGGGTCCAGAACACGCCACTGAATCGCCCTATTCAGACTCGCTTTCGCTGCGGCTACCCCACACGGGTTAACCTTGCGACATGTCCCTGACTCGCAGGCTCATTCTTCAAAAGGCACGCCATCACCCCACAAGGAGGCTCTGACGGATTGTAGGCACATGGTTTCAGGTACTCTTTCACTCCCCTCCCGGGGTACTTTTCACCATTCCCTCACGGTACTAGTCCGCTATCGGTCATCGAGAAGTATTTAGGCTTACCGGGTGGTCCCGGCAGATTCACAGCAGATTTCACGGGCCCGCTGCTACTCGGGAATTGATACAAGGTAGGTGTCGGGTTTTCGCGTACCGGGCTCTCACCGTCTACGGCAGGCCATCCCAGGCCATTTCTGCTAACGACGACACTTTCTGACTACCCCTCAGCCAGGTAGAGCTGAGACATATCAATCCCACAACCCCGCACACACAACCCCTACCCGGTTACCCATGCGTGCGGTTTAGCCATGTTCCGCGTTCGCTCGCCACTACTAGCGGAATCACAATTGTTTTCTTCTCCTACGGGTACTGAGATGTTTCACTTCCCCGCGTTCCCTCCCGCACCCTATATATTCAGATACGGGTAACACGACATAACTCGTGCTGGGTTTCCCCATTCGGAAATCCTCGGATCAATGCTAGGTTGACAGCTCCCCGAGGCATATCGCAGCCTCCCACGTCCTTCATCGGCTCTCGATGCCAAGGCATCCACCATGCGCCCTTAGACACTTACTACACACAAAAACCAAAGAAAAATTACACATTTAATATGGACACGCTACCGCTCGGGCAACGCATCCATTTAGATGCTCGCAACCACTATCCAGTTCTCAAACACCACACCCCACCACCAAAATGGAGGGACTCCACTCGAACTCGATGAATACCGAGCTGGACCGAGTGTTGTCTCAGGGCCCAATAGTGTGTCTGGCGATTCATTTGCTGTCGTGCACCCGGCTCTTGTCCACTACAGACGAGAACCCCTCACGGCTCACACCCCACCAATTGGAGTGTTTTTCGTGGTGCTCCTTAGAAAGGAGGTGATCCAGCCGCACCTTCCGGTACGGCTACCTTGTTACGACTTCGTCCCAATCGCCGATCCCACCTTCGACAGCTCCCTCCAAAAGGTTAGGCCACTGGCTTCGGGTGTTACCGACTTTCATGACGTGACGGGCGGTGTGTACAAGGCCCGGGAACGTATTCACCGCAGCGTTGCTGATCTGCGATTACTAGCGACTCCGACTTCACGGGGTCGAGTTGCAGACCCCGATCCGAACTGAGACCGGCTTTAAAAGGATTCGCTCCACCTTGCGGCATCGCAGCCCTTTGTACCGGCCATTGTAGCATGTGTGAAGCCCTGGACATAAGGGGCATGATGACTTGACGTCATCCCCACCTTCCTCCGAGTTGACCCCGGCAGTCTCTCACGAGTCCCCGGCATTACCCGCTGGCAACATGAGATAAGGGTTGCGCTCGTTGCGGGACTTAACCCAACATCTCACGACACGAGCTGACGACAGCCATGCACCACCTGCACACAGGCCACAAGGGAACGCCTATCTCTAGACGCGTCCTGTGCATGTCAAACCCAGGTAAGGTTCTTCGCGTTGCATCGAATTAATCCACATGCTCCGCCGCTTGTGCGGGCCCCCGTCAATTCCTTTGAGTTTTAGCCTTGCGGCCGTACTCCCCAGGCGGGGTACTTAATGCGTTAGCTACGGCACGGATCCCAAGGAAGGAAACCCACACCTAGTACCCACCGTTTACGGCGTGGACTACCAGGGTATCTAATCCTGTTCGCTCCCCACGCTTTCGCTCCTCAGCGTCAGTTACTGCCCAGAGACCCGCCTTCGCCACCGGTGTTCCTCCTGATATCTGCGCATTCCACCGCTACACCAGGAATTCCAGTCTCCCCTGCAGTACTCCAGTCTGCCCGTATCGCCCGCACGCCGAGGGTTAAGCCCCCGGTTTTCACGAACAACGCGACAAACCACCTACGAGCTCTTTACGCCCAGTAATTCCGGACAACGCTCGCACCCTACGTATTACCGCGGCTGCTGGCACGTAGTTGGCCGGTGCTTCTTCTGCAGGTACCGTCACTTGCGCTTCGTCCCTGCTGAAAGAGGTTTACAACCCGAAGGCCGTCATCCCCCACGCGGCGTCGCTGCATCAGGCTTGCGCCCATTGTGCAATATTCCCCACTGCTGCCTCCCGTAGGAGTCTGGGCCGTATCTCAGTCCCAGTGTGGCCGGACACCCTCTCAGGCCGGCTACCCGTCGTCGCCTTGGTAGGCCGTCACCCCACCAACAAGCTGATAGGCCGCGGGCCCATCCCACACCGCAAAAGCTTTCCACCACAAGGCATGCGCCTCGTGGTCATATCCGGTATTAGACCCAGTTTCCCAGGCTTATCCCGAAGTGCAGGGCAGATTGCCCACGTGTTACTCACCCGTTCGCCACTCGAGTACCTCCGAAGAGGCCTTTCCGTTCGACTTGCATGTGTTAAGCACGCCGCCAGCGTTCGTCCTGAGCCAGGATCAAACTCTCCAAACAAAAACCCCTCGATAAACGAGGTGAATTTACAATCAGAGAAAATCTGACCTAACAAAAAGACACCAAAAACTGGCATCAAAATAAAACGACCACACCCATCACACGGGGAGTGTTTACGGTGTGGTCAAAAAAACAACAACAAACAAAAACACCAAACACACTATTGAGTTCTCAAACAACACTCTTGCTTGTTTTCGCCCGCTTTGGGGCAACCCTACCAGCTTAATACGCATCTGGCAGGGGAGTCAAGCCCCGGTTTCGGCCATCTTCGTGGTGGCCGCGCCTGTTGGGCGTTACCTCCGCGCTACTCTACCCGCTCGATCTCAGCTCCCAAAACCCCCAGGTTCTCCACGAACAACGGGTAGCCGCGGTCGATGTGGAAGACGTCGTGGACCTCGGTGTCGCCGTCGGCGACAAGCCCCGCCAACACCAGGCCGGCACCGGCCCGAATGTCCGAACACCACACCGGCGCGCTCGAGAGTTGCGGCAGACCCCGCACCACGGCGTGATGCCCGTCGGTGCGGGCATCGGCACCGAGCCGGATCATCTCTTCGACGAACCGAAAGCGCGCCTCGAACACGTTCTCGGTGATCATCGACGTGCCGTCGGCGATCGACGCCATGGCGATCGCCATCGGCTGCAAATCGGTCGGAAACCCGGGAAACGGCAAGGTCGCAACGTTGACGGCCTTCGGGCGCTCGTACTGGGTCACCCGGAAGCTGTGGTCCGTTTGGGTGACGGTGGCGCCGGTGTCGTGCAGCTTGTGCAGCACCACCTGAAGGTGTGCGGGGTCAACGCCGGTCACCGTGATGTCTCCGCGGGTCATCGCGGCGGCGATGCCCCACGTGGCACCCACGAT
>CAVYZE010000015.1:0-17175 GCA_963772875.1 uncultured Actinomycetota bacterium | reverse complement strand
CGCGCCTCCAACACCGCACCGTCCGACATACCGGCACACCACGAAGTTGCCGACTGATGATTCAATCGCGAAACCGGCCGATCACGCGCTCGTGGAAGGCCGCGAACCCTCGCTCGCGGTAATGCCTATGCGTCCAGGCGGGCGAACCGGCCGTGCCGGTAGTGCTCGACACAGGCAGCTCGTCTCACCTTGCCGCTTGTGGTGATGGGAATCGAACCGGGCTGCACCATAACGAGATCCGCGACGCCCAGACTGTGCGAATTGTATATCGCCGAGGTAACTTTACGTTTGACGGCGACGTGCTTATCCGTCGCATCCGCCTGAGCGTCGCCGCGGTTCTTGACTTCGATGATGGCGACGAGCTGCTCCGTGTGATCATCCGAAACTGCTATCGCCGCGCACCGACCCCGCGTGATCTCTTGTATCGTCGCCTCGATGTCATCGGGTGAGTGGTTACGCCCGTAGACGATCAAAAGATCCTTGATGCGGCCGATGATGAACAACTCGCCGTCAGACAAGAACCCAAATCTCCGGTTCGCAGCCACGGCTCTTCGGGGGTGCCCGCCGACGGAGCGACAAGCTTCGCACCGAACGTTTGCTCGGTCTCTTGAGGTTTCCCCCAATACCCCATCGCGACATTGCCGCCGTGCACCCAAATCTCGCCGGTCGCTCCCGGCAGACACTCGATGTTGGTGTCGGGATCAACGATGCGGATCATTGGTGACCGCGGCACGCCGTAGCTGACCAGCGGTGTCCCGTTCCCACTTTCGCGGCGCTCGGCGTGGCCGGCAGCCAGCTTCTCGGATTCGAAGTGGACGATTTCGGGTGGTTGAGCCGGTGTGCGGGTCGCCGCGTATACCGTGGCTTCTGCCAGCCCATATGACGGCCGTATCACCGCATCGCGCAGATTGAAGCGGGCGAACCGCTGGGTGAAGCGCCGCAGCGTCGGAGGGTGCACCCGTTCACTGCCACTGCTGATGACCAGCACGTCGCCGAGGTCCAGTCCGTCCAAGTCCTCGTCTGAGGTCTTTCGTGCCGCCAATTCGAAAGCGAAGTTCGGCGCTGCCGAAAATGCGTGACTATTGCTTGCCAGCATTTGCACCCACCGGGCCGGTCGCTGCAGGAACGACGCCGGACTCGTCAGCGCGGTGCGGAATCCGCCCAGAACCGGTGCGCACACTCCCAGGACAAGACCCATATCGTGGTAGAACGGCAGCCAGGACGTGATAGTCATGTCCGGCGGGGCAACGCTTCCCCACTCCGCAAAATAGTCGGACATGATCTGTTCGAAATTGGCCAGCAGGTTCCGATGCGTGATCATGACTCCGGCCGGCTGACGGGTCGACCCGGACGTGTATTGCAAATACGCCGTATCCGGGTGATTCTCGCGCCGGGCGCCGGGTCTTGCCGGGGCGTCAAGATCGAGCAGGTCAACCTCGATGAGCGGTGGAAGGGATGCGCCGGACTGCGACTTAACATACTCGGCGACGGTGCCTGCGAAAGGGGACGTTGTGAGAACGACACTCGGCGACGCGTCGTGCAGTACCGAGCTGACGCGCTCATCGCTGACGCCACCTAGCGGAACCGAAAGCGGGACCGCGATCTGTCCCGCCTGCATTGCGCCGAGAAACGCCACGACGTAGTCAAGCCCTTGCGGTGCCAATATGACAGCGCGGTCACCCGTCGACCCGCAATGGTTAAGCTGCCGTGCGACGTTCAATGTTCGCCGATATAGCTGCGACCACGTCAGGCTTTCGGCAACCCCGTTCCAGTCGTGCTCGTAATCAATGAACGTGAACGCCGTGTCGTCGGGCTGCAGGCTAGCGCGTTCGCGCAGCACAGCCGGAACGGAAGTCTCAACCACGCGATCAGATTACCGTCGCCGTCGCCGCCGCAGCGCCGAATAGCACAGTTAAGTCAAATAGAACAGGTATTAGGTAGCCGCGAACCCTTCACCTGCCGTCCAGACAGAAAAGATAGCGGGTCAGTGGCATCGTCGCTGACCCGGACAGCGGTGGAATGGCAGGTCTCCATCGATGACCCGCCCCACCTACGGAGCGAAGAACGGCACGAACGGGGTAAAAGGCGGGTCATCCAGCGACGCATCAGACGCGAAGCAACCCCGCGGACAGCTCCTCGGGTAGAACCGACCACCCGTTGAGTACCGATCGCCTACAGTACAAACACGACGGGAGGGCAGCACTTGAGCAGACGTAGGCACCTTGGGTAATCGAAGGGGTGCCACGCCCTGCGCCAAGCCAGCGGGAGAAGGCTACTTGATTGTTCCTATGAGGAGACGAAATGGTTTCTGATGGTGCGCGTGGGGCAGCCTCAGCCTATCCTTCGCCCACCTCGGGCACCACACCTGTGACCCCGGTTGCCGTTGTGGGCATGGCGTGCCGGCTTCCCGGGGGCATCGACTCACCCGAACAGCTATGGGAAGCGTTGCTGCGCGGCGATGACCTGGTCACCGAAATTCCGCCTGACCGGTGGGACGTCGACGAGTACTACGATCCCGAGGCCGGCGTGCCTGGTCGGTCGGTGTGTAAGTGGGGCTCATTCCTCGATGACGTCGCCGGCTTCGATGCTGAATTTTTCGGGATCAATGAGAGGGAGGCGGTCGCGCTAGACCCGCAGCACCGGTTGTTGCTGGAAACCTCCTGGGAGGCCATGGAGCATGCCGGTCTCACGCCGGAGACAATGACCGAGGCGCTGACTGGCGTGTTCGTGGGACTGACCCATTTCGACTACCAACTGGTGACCGCCGAATCGCCCGCCGTGGAGGGGCCGTACTGGTTCCAGGGCAACACTTTCAGCATGGCGTCCGGGCGGGTCGCTTACGCGCTGGGGGTCCACGGTCCCGCGCTCACAGTGGATTCCGCATGTTCCTCTAGCCTGCTCGCTGTGCACCTGGCCTGTCGCAGCCTGAACGACGGCGAAAGCGACCTGGCCCTGGCCGGCGGCGCGTTCGTGATGCTTGAACCGCGGAAGTTCGCCGCAGGGTCGGCGCAGAACATGCTGTCTCCCACCGGCCGCTGCCACTCCTTCGACGCCGCGGCCGACGGATACGTGTCTGCCGAGGCTTGTGCAATGGTGTTGCTCAAGCGCTTACCGGATGCGCTCCGCGATGGCGACCGCATCCTGGCGGTGGTACGCGGCACGGCCGCGAACCAAGACGGCCACACCGTCAACATCGCCACACCATCGGTGACAGCGCAGACCGCGGTGTACCGGGCGGCGTTGGCCGCTGCGGGCGTGGACGCCCGAAGCGTCGGCATGGTGGAGGCGCACGGCCCCGGTACCCCCGTGGGTGATCCGATCGAATACGCGAGCCTTGCCAAGGTCTATGGGATCGACGGCCCCTGCGCCCTGGCCTCGGTGAAGACCAATTTCGGGCATGCCCAGTCGGCCTCCGGAGCTCTCGGGCTGATGAAGACGATCCTTGCGCTGCAGCATGGTGTGGTTCCCCAGAATCTGCATTTCACCCGGCTGCCTGTTGAGCTGGCCCGAATCCGCACGAAACTCTTTGTGCCACGGGAGATCTCCCCGTGGCCCACCAACGACCACCATCCCCGACGGGCGGCGGTGTCATCGTATGGGCTGTCGGGAACCAACGTCCACGCCATCGTGGAACAGGCACCAGAACAGGTTCCCCAAGCCGACGCCCGTGGGGTCATCTCGGCCGAATCGTCGACGGCGGCCCCGCTGCTGTTCCCGCTGTCGTCTACCTCGGCCGACGAACTGCGCCGCACCGCCGGTCGGCTGGCCGACTGGGTACAGGCACATGACGGCGTCGCGTTGCCGGATCTGGCCTACACGCTGGCGCGCCGGCGGGTGCACCGCCCGGTACGCAGCGCCGTCGTTGCCGGCAGCCGGCCGGAGGTCATCGAGGCTTTGCGCGAGGTCGCCGATGGCGATAGTCCGTATCAGGCCGCGGTCGGCCGCGATGATTGGGGTCCGGTGTGGCTGTTTTCCGGGCAGGGTTCGCAGTGGGCTCAGATGGGTGCCGAGCTGTTGGCAACCGAACCGGTTTTTGCCGCCACTGTCGCGCAAGCCGAGCCGCTGATCGCCCGAGAATCTGGGTTCTCGGTGACCAACGCGATGTCAGCACCGCAGGTCGTGACCGGTATTGACCGGATCCAGCCGACGCTGTTCACCATGCAGGTCGCCCTGGCCGCCACCATGAAGGCATACGGGGTGCGCCCGGGCGCGGTCATCGGGCATTCCCTCGGTGAGGCCGCGGCAGCTGTCGTCGCGGGTGCGCTGTCGCTCGAAGACGGGGTGCGTCTGATCTGCCGCCGCTCGCGGCTGATGTCTCGCATCGCCGGTGCCGGTGCCATGGCATCGGTGGAATTGCCTGCCCAGCAAGTGCTTACGGAGTTGATGGGCCGCGGGATCAGCGACGTTGTGGTGGCGGTGGTGGCCTCGCCGCAGTCCACGGTGATTGGCGGTGCCACCCAGACGGTTCGCGATTTGGTCGCGGTCTGGGAGCAGCGCGAGGTGATGGCCCGCGAGGTCGCCGTCGATGTCGCCTCACACTCCCCCCAGGTCGATCCGATCATCGACGAGCTAACCGAGGTACTCGCAGAGCTCAACCCGATGACACCGGAGGTTCCGTTCTACTCGGCGACCATGTTTGATCCGCGCGAGCAGCCGGTGTGCGATGCCGGGTACTGGGTGGACAATCTGCGCAACATGGTGCGGTTCTCCGCGGCGGTGCGAGCCGCTTTGGAGGACGGCTATCGGGTCTTCGCCGAACTGGCACCACACCCGCTGCTTACCCACGCTGTCGATCAGACCGCCCGCAGTCTCGACATGCCGGTGGCCACCCTGGCCGGTATGCGCCGCGAACAGGAACTGCCCTATGGGCTGCGCGGCTTTGTGGTGGATCTGCACAACGCGGGCGCCGGGGTCAACTTCTCCGTGCTCTACCCGGATGGGCGGCTGGTGGACGCGCCGCTGCCGACCTGGACGCACCGCCAGCTGTGGTTGAGCCGCGACGGTCAGGAAGCCCCAACACATGGTGGTCACACCGTTTCGGTACATCCGCTGCTGGGCCCGCATGTGCGCTTGCAGGAAGAACCGGAGCGCCACGTCTGGCAGGCCGAGGTCGGCACCGCCGCCCAGCCCTGGCTGGGCGATCACCAGATCCGCAATGTGGCGGTGCTTCCGGGGGCGGCTTACAGCGAAATGGCGCTGGAGGCCGCGCGCACTGTGCTGGGCGAGGCTTCTGAGGTCCGCGACATCCGTTTCGAGCAGGCGCTGCTGCTCGACGAGCAGACCTTGCTCGGCGCCTCGGCATCGGTGTCCTCGCCGGGTGTCGTTGACTTCATCGTGGAGACCCATCAGGGGGGCCAACAAGCGCGGCAAGCGACCGCAGTCCTGCATGCCGCAGAAGATGAGCAGCCACCTGCCTACGACACGCCGGCGCTACTTGGTGCGCATCCGCGTCGCGAGGACGGCGCCGAGGTGCGCAAGCGCCTAGACCAGCGTGGTGTTCAGTATGGTCCGGCGTTCAGCGGTCTTGGGGCGGTGCATACCGGCGGGGAGGCAGCGGCCACCGTGCTGGCCGAGGTCGCGCTACCCAGCCAAATCCGCACGCAACAAAGTGCTTACGGCGTGCACCCCGCACTGCTGGACGCCTGTTTTCAGTCCGTTGAGGCTCATCCGCACGTCCGGGCCCTGGGCGACATGCTGGCGTTGCCGTTGGGTATCCGTCGACTCCGTTCCTACGGTTCTGCCCGCAACGCCCATTACTGCTACGCGCGGGTCACCAGCACCGACACCACCGGGATCGAGGCCGACCTCGACGTGCTCGACCGGCACGGCGCAGTCCTGCTAAGCGTGCAGGGGCTGCGATTGGGTACCGGCGTCTCGGAGAACGCCCACAAAGATCGGCTGCTCAGCGAGCGGCTGCTGACCATCGAATGGCGGCAACGAGAATTGCCCGAGGTGGAACACGCCGACGCCGGAACCTGGCTACTGATCAGCACCACCGCCCCCGCCGATGTGGTGGCCGCCACGTTGACCGACGCTCTGAAAAACCTTGGCGCGCGATGCACCACCATGTGCTGGCCCCTACGCGCCGACCACACCTCGAACACGGAACAGCTCAGAAATCATCTGCGTGCCGGTGAATTCACCGGCGTAGTGATCCTCACGGGACCAAAAAACGGCGACGCCGAAGACCAATCCCCGCTGGTGGGCCGCGAGTATGTGCAACACCTGGTGCGTATCACCCGCGAACTGCCAGAGATCCGTCACGAGCTGCCTCACGTCTACGTGGTGACCCGGAGTGCCCAGACCGTGCTGGCCGGTGACGTGGTCAATCTGGAGCAGGCTGGGCTGCGGGGTTTGATACGAGCGATCGGCATCGAGCTTCCACACTTGCGCACCACCCAGATCGATGTGGACGAAGCCACCGATGCCGAGCAGCTGGCACGACAACTGCTCGGCGGGTCAGAGGAAGACGAGACCGCATGGCGTGACGGCGCGTGGTACACGGCGCGGTTGTCCCCCAGTCCGCTGCGCCCCGAAGAGCGGCAAACCACCCTGGTGGACCTTGAGGACGACGGGGTGCGCCTGCAGATCCGCACACCCGGTGATCTGGAAACCCTCGAACTCGTTGCCTGCGACCGGGTTCCGCCGGGACCGGGCCAGATCGAGGTCGCGGTCAGCGCATCCAGCGTCAACTTCGCCGATGTCCTCTTCGCGTTCGGCCGCTTCTACTACCCCGAATTCGAGGGGCGGCCACCGCAGCTGGGGACCGACTTCGCCGGGGTGGTGACCGCGGTTGGGCCGGACGTGACCGACCACAAGGTGGGCGATCATGTCGGTGGCCTGTGCCACAACGGCTCCTGGGGCACATTCCTCACTTGCGACGCGCGCCTGGCCGTCAACCTGCCGGCCGGCTTGACCGACGAGCAGGCGGCCGCGGTGACCACCGCGTACGCCACCGCCCACTACGGCCTACACGAGCTGGCCCACATCAACAGTCGCGACAAGGTGTTGATCCATTCCGGAACCGGGGGCGTGGGGCAGGCGGCGATCGCCATCGCCCGCGCCGCGGGAGCCGAGATCTTCGCCACCGCCGGTAGCCAGCAGCGTCGACAACTGTTGCGCGACATGGGTGTTGAGCACGTTTACGACTCGCGAAGCATCGAGTTCGCCGACCAGATACGCCACGACACCAAGGGGTACGGCGTCGACATCGTGCTCAACTCGCTCACCGGCGCCGCCCAGCGCGCGGGGATCGAATTGCTAGCGATGGGTGGACGATTCGTCGAGATCGGCAAACGCGACATCTACGGCGACACCCGGTTGGGCCTTTTCCCGTTCCGGCGCAACCTCGCGTTCTACGGTGTCGACCTAGGGTTGCTGTCCTACAGCCACCCGGACCGGCTCCAAGACTTGTTGACCACGGTCTACCAGCTCACCGCAGACGGTGCGCTGCCGATGCCGGAGAGTACCCACTACCCGCTGGCCGCCGCCGCTACCGCCATTCGGGTGATGAGCGGCGCCCAGCACACCGGCAAACTCGTGCTCGATGTCTCACACACCGGGCGCAGCCGCGTGATGGTGCCGCCGACAGACGCACGGGCCTTCCGCCGGGACGGCGCCTACATCATCACCGGCGGGCTGGGGGGCCTGGGGCTGTTTTTGGCCGAGAAGATGGCAGCGGCCGGCTGCGGACGTATCGTGGTGTCCTCGCGCTCGCGACCAATTCCCGCGGCGCTGGAGACGATCGAGTGTATCCGCGCGATGGGTGCGGACGTCGTGGTGGAGCGCGGCGACATCGCCCAACCCAACACCGCGCAGCGGTTGGTGGCCGCAGCGACCGCCACCGGGCTTCCGGTGCGCGGGGTGCTGCATGGGGCCGCGGTCGTCGAGGATGCCACACTGACCAATATCACCGACGAGCTCATCGAGCGTGACTGGGCGCCAAAGGTTTACGGTGCGTGGAACTTGCACACTGCCACCGCCGAGCAGCCGTTGGACTGGTTTTGCTCGTTCTCCTCGGCGGCCGCGCTGGTGGGTTCCCCCGGGCAGGGTGCCTACGCCGCGGCCAACAGCTGGCTGGACGCCTTCACCCTGTGGCGCCGGGCTCAGGGCCTGCCGGCGACCGCGATCGCCTGGGGTGCCTGGGCCCAGATCGGGCGCGCCACCGCCGTGGCCGAAGGCGCCGACGTTGCTATCGCTCCCGACGAGGGCGCTTACGCGTTTGAGGCGCTGCTGCGCCACGACCGCGCCTACACCGGGTATGCGCCGATCATGGGAACCCCGTGGTTGACCGCCTTCGCCCAACGCAGCCCATTCGCCGAAGCGTTCCGCTTCACCGGGCAAAACCCCACGGGCACAAGCAAACTGCGTGCCGAACTCAACGAGCTGCCCCCGGACGAGTGGCCCACTCGGCTTCGGCGTCTGATCTCTGATCAGGTCAGCCTGCTCCTGCATCGCAGCATCGATCCCGACCGGCCGCTCACCGAGTGCGGCGTTGACTCGCTGGGCGTCATGGAACTTTGTACCCGTATTCAGGCCGAAACGGGAATACGCATCACTCCCGCCGAGCTCGCCAACGTTGGCACCATTCGCGGTTTGGCGGGGCTGCTGTGCAAAAAGCTGGCGCCAGAAGCCGCCTGACAGCGACGTGTCGCGGTGAATGGCCGCCACCAGGCAAGCTTCAAAAGAGCGAACAGACAACGGCCAACACGGTAATGTTTCGGCTGTATGGAGCTCAGTGCTGGTGTTGGCGCTTCTGGCGGGGCTCGATCCGCTGCGTCTCGGCTTCACCCTTCTCTTGATCTCCTGCCACGGCCCATCGCAAAACCTGCTCGCCCAATGGAGCGGCAACACGATAGTGGAGTGCTCCCGGCCCGACGTTAAGGAGGATCCCTGAAAACCAATCCTAAAATGTTGATACCCGGGCTTGTTGAGTTTGTCGTGTTCGGCTTGATGCTGTTTTTGCCAGCGTTCACGTTCAATTACTGGCAAGCATGGAGTTTTCTGGCGGTGCTCGGCCTTTCGACGTGGATCCCCAGCATCTACTTGCTGCGTACGAATCCCGTTGCGCTTCAGCGGCGGAGGCATGGGGGACCGACAGCGGAGACCCGGATCGTGCAGAAGGTCGTTATGGGTGGCGTATGGTTCTCGCTGGCCGCATTGGTCGTGATCAGCGCCCTTGACCATCGCTTTGGCTGGTCGCCGGTACCAACGGCAGTCTGCTTGGTTGGTGATGTTCTGGTAGCTGTTGGACTGGGTACGGCGATGCTGGTGGTCATTCAGAACAGCTACGCGGCCGCAACTGTCCGGGTCGAGGCAGGCCAGAAGCTCGCCACCACCGGTCTGTATGGGCTGGTGCGGCACCCCATGTACACCGGCAATGTGATCCTGATGGTCGGCATCCCCCTTGCGCTCGGTTCCTACTGGGGACTTGTCTTCGTCATACCTGGCCTGATCGCGCTCGCCTCACGCATCCGCGACGAAGAAAAGCTCCTGCAGGAAGAGTTGGACGGATACCGCGAGTACGCGGGGAAGGTTCGCTACCGCGTGGTGCCACATATCTGGTAACAGCAGCACGAGCGGCACCTGAATCCGCGGACTTTCGGCTCGTGAGAACGCCAGCCAGCTCGAGGTGCGCCGCAGCTGGTAGCCGAACCGGCCGGGGTGCAGGCAGATTACCGCACCGTCGACCAACTCAATCCGCCCAGCCATTCCCTGGCCGGGTAACGCTCGGGGGAAACCGATCGCTCCGGTCCAGCAGAGCCAGCGCTAGGTCGGGCGGCGGTCAGCGTCACGGCGTCGATGAACTCGTCCAGCGTGAGATCGCGGCCGTGCACCTCGGTGGTGTCGCGGCCGTGCACGGAGGGCTCGACATCGCCGCGAAGTTCCATAACTCGCCAGCACAAATTTCATCGCGGATCCCAGGCGTTCACTTGTCGTGCGTTCTGCGAAATGAAAGCGGGTCAGGACAGGACATTCCGGTCAGGAAACGGATTCTCGAACTCAACCCGAAGCATCCGCTCGTCACCGGCCTCCAACAGGCCCGCAAGAACCGCGGCGACGATTCTATGCTCACCGAAACCGCCGAATCATCGGACGGCACAGCCCTTCTTGCCAAATGTGGCGCATCCTAGGACCCGGCAAAGTTCGCCCGACTGCTCGCGGACCCTCTGACTCGCACCGTATAAGACACGCCACAGCCTAAATCACGCGTTCTGCTCACCGATGGCCACCAAGGTCTCGAACTCGTCGTCGGTGAGCGCGATCTGGGCGGCGGCAACGTTCCCCTGCAGACATGTCACAGTGGACGTGCCGGCCACCGCGGCGTGCCAGCATGCACGACATGCTGAAGCAGGCCGACGAACTTGCGGCTGTGCGGGTTGGAGTTCCTCAAGCGGGCTAGAGCAGTCCGAGCAATTGCAACTCGGTGACGTATTTGATGATGATCGGCGCCGAGACGTGCGGGATGTCGTTGTCCGGTCCAATCTTCGCTTCTTGCACCGCAGCACGGAATCGGTCGGTCGGCGCGAGAGACCCACAGACCGGCTCTGCGGCCTCCACACGCTGGGAATTGTGCAACAGCAACCGCAACACCTCCAGCACCGAGTGCTGGCGCTGTCGATCCGGCAGGGTACGCAGGGCGGTCTCGAAGCGCTGCAACCATTGCTCAAAGTCATCGATGCGCTGGATCGGGTAACCGGCCTCAATCAGCCAGTCGACGTACTCATCGAATCCGATGCCGTCGTCGTGCGGGTTCATCACGTGATAGGTCTCAAACCCGTCGACCACCTGGGCACCCAGGGTGGCGATGGCCTCGGCGACGAATCCGACGGGCAGCCCGTCAAAGTGCGCGCGTTGCCGGTTGCCGTCGGGGTCGAGCCGGTAAAGCGATCCCGGCGCGATACCGGTGGCCACTAGGCTCAGCACCATCCGGGAGAACAAGTCCGACACGTTGAGCTGACCCGCATAGGTGGTGTCGGCCAGGATCATGTCGCAGCGAAACACCGCCACCGGCAGTCCACACAGGTCGTTAGCCTCGCGCAGCAGCACTTCGCCGGCCCACTTACTGGTCCCGTAGCCATTGGCGTAGCTGCCGTCGATTGTGCGGGTGGGGCTGATGACCCGGATGTCGGCGTCCTCGGTGAACGCCGACGGCTCGATCTGGTCACCCACGTTGGCAGTCGAGACGTAAGCGTAGGGCTTGAGCTTGGTGGCCAGCGCCAACCGGATCAGCTCGGCGGTGCCCACAACGTTGGGCTCAAACAGCTCGCTGTAGGGCAAGACGGCGGTGACCAGGGCCGCGGAATCGACGATCAGATCGACCGAGTCGGCGAGCCGCTGCCAGGTCTGCTGGTCCAGACCCAGGTTGGCTTCGCCCTTGTCACCGGCGATGACCTCCAGATGATCGGCGGCCAGTTCCTGGAAGTGCCACAGCAGCTCCGGGTCGCCGCTGTCGAAGGTCTTGTCGAGGCGGCGCCGGGCATCCTCGTCGGAGTCGCCTCGCACCAAGCAGATCAGCGTGCCGTCGACCAGCTCCATCCGCGCCAGCCATTCCAGCGCCAGGTAGCGCCCCACGAAACCGGTTGCTCCGGTGAGCAGGACCGTCCGCACCTCGGCGCTCGGGCCGGGCAGCGTCGGGGCGGCGGTGAGCGTCGCGGCGTCGAGGAACTTGTCCAGCGTGAGGTCGCCGGCGTGCACCTTGGTGGTGTCGCGGCCGTGCACGGACGCAAAGCTGTCCGTGCTGGTATGTCTGCCCAACTGCTGGCTCAAGCTGCATACCGACGGCGTATCGAATAAGACGCGCACCGAAAGGTGGGTACCAAAGGCTGTGTTGATCTTGGCGATCACCCGCATTGCGGAAAGCGAATCCCCACCGAGGTGGAAAAACGAGTCGTCGACCCCGACGCGGTCGATACCGAGCACCTGGGCGTAGATGCCGGCCAGGGTCTCCTCGGTGGGGCTGGCCGGGGCGCGGTAATGATCGACCTCCTGGTATTCGGGTGCCGGCAGGGCCCGTTTGTCGAGTTTGCCGTTGACCGTCAGCGGCAGGGCGTCGATCACCATCACCGCGGTCGGCACCATGTAGGCCGGGAGCCGGTCGGCCAGCTTCGTGCGCGCCGTGGCCGGGTCGGCGGTCCCGGTGACATAGCCCACCAGGCGCTTGTCGCCGGGGCGGTCCTCGCGGGCGATCACCACCGCCTGCTCCACCCCATCCACGCCGGCCAGTGCGGCCTGGACTTCACCGAGTTCGATGCGGTACCCGCGGATCTTGACCTGCTCATCAGCGCGTCCCAGATACCGGAGCTGCCCATCGGTGCCCCAGCACACCAGATCCCCGGTGCGATACATCGTTCCGGGCCCCCCGCCCCGCCGAACGGGCACGCCACAAACCGCGACGCGGTCAACCCCGCCCGCCGCCAATACCCGCACCCCAACCCGGCACCGGCCACATACAACTCGCCGACCACACCGGCCGGCACCGGCCGCAACCACCCATCGAGCACAAACAACGCCGCCCCCGCCAACGGCGAACCGATCGGCACCACACCCGACCCCGCCGTCAACGGCGCGCTCGAACGCCACCCACATCGTCGTCTCGGTGGGGCCGTATTCGTTGATCATCACCCGCCCGGGCGCCCACCGATCCACCACCTCGGCCGGGCAGGCCTCACCGCCCACCAGCAAGGCCACTGAACTCCAAACCCTCCGGCGACAACGCCCCGACCGCCGAGGGGGTTTGGCTTAACACATTGACCCGTTCTTCCACCAGTAAGGCGTGGAAGTCCTCCGGCGAGGTCGCCACCGACTCGGGCACCACCACCAGCCGCCCACCGCGCAGCAGCGCACCGAAAATCTCCCAGCCCGAAATGTCGAAGCTGTAGGAATGCCACTGCGACCACACCCGCTCGGGTCCCGGTGGCAAGCCCGCGTCATCGAGTCCATCGACCAGCTGGGTGACGTTGTGGTGCGTAATCGCCACCCCTTTCGGGGTCACCGGTGGTGCCCGAGGTGAAGATGATGTAGGCAATGTCATCGGCTGCCGGCGCCGGTAAGCCCGGCACGCGGCTTGGTGTGCACAGTCGGCGTCGTTGACATCGATGACCAGCCAGGTCACACCCGTCCAGCCGCGTCCGCAACCCAGCGGTGGTGAGCGCGGCGATCGGCGCGGCATCGTCGAGCATGAACTCGACCCGCGACCGCCGGGTGCGCCGGGTCGATCGGCAGATACGCCGCCCCGGTCTTCAGCACCGCCAGCATCGCGATGATCGCCTCAGCGCAACGGCGACAACAACAGCGCGACCCGTTGCCCCGGGCCCGCACCATGCCCGGCCAACAGGTGCGCCAACCGGTTCGACGCCTCCTCCAGCTCGCGGTACGTCATCGACGTCCCTCGAACGTCAGCGCCACCGCCTCCGGGATCGCGCGCGACTTGCGTGACAAACACCGCCGGAATCGACACCGACGCGGGCTGCGGGCTGGGTCAACACCGCCCGGTTACCCGATGCATCCAGCCGGGCCTGCTCACCCGCATCCAGCAGATCCATCGACGACAACCGCCTGTGTCGGGTCGGCGGTCATGCCACCAACACCCGCTGCAACCGCTCGATGAGCGCCTCGATGCTTGCCGCGTCGAACACATCGGTGCGAAATTCCACCTCCCCGCCGATCCCGGCGGGCTCACCGGCCTGGGTCCAGCGTTCGGCCAACGAAAACGTCAGATCCATCCGGGCGGTGCGGGTATCCACCGGCAGCGGGATGACCTGCAGCTCACCCAAGCCATCCCGGCTGCGGGCCCGTTGTCGTGCCCGGCATTGTTCTGCCAGGCCAACATCACCTGGACCAGCGGGTGATGGGTCAGCGATCGGGTCGGGTTGAGCCGCTCCACCAGCGCCTCAAAGGGCACGTCTTGGTGCTCGTAGGCGGCCAGGCTGCGCGCCCGCACCTGGGCCAGCACCTCAGCAACGGTGGGATCGCCGTCCAGCTCCACCCGCAGCACCAACGTGTTGACGAAAAACCCCACCAACTCATCCAGTGCGGGATCACGGCGCCCGGCGATCGGGAACCCGACGGCCACATCGATGCTGGCGCTGAGCTTGGACAACAACACCGCCAACGCGGCCTGCATCACCATAAAGCTGGTCGCGCTGTGCTCGCGGGCCACCCGGGTAACCCGCTGCTGCAACTCGACCGGCCAGTCCACGACCACCCTGGCGCCGCGCTGATCAGCCACCGGCGGATACGGCCGATCGGTCGGAACTCAGGCGCTCGGGCATCCCGGCCAACGCGTCCTGCCAGTAGGCCAGCTGCGCGGCGATGCGACTGTCGGGATCGCTCAGATCACCCAGCTGGGCGCGCTGCCACAGCGTGTAATCCACATACTGCACCGCCAACGGCGCCCACCCCGGGGCCTGCCCCGCGCACCGGCTGGCATAGGCCACCCCCAGATCACCCACCAGCGGGGTCACCGACACGCCGTCGGCGGCGATATGGTGCACCACCGCCACCAGCACGTGCTCGTCCTCGGCGACACGGAAAAGCCGCGCCCGCAACGGGATCTGGGTGGCCAGGTCAAACGGTGACGCGCCGCCTCCTCGATGGCATCACTCCAGTCGGCCTTCCGGCCAGCCGCTCGCATCCACGACATCCCAGCCGAAATCGGCCCGCTCCATCGGGATAACCAGCTGCTGCGGGATCCCCTCGGGTGCCAGGAACAGGGTGCGCAGGCTCTCATGACGGTCCACCACATCGGCCAACGCCGCCCCCAACGCGTCGGCATCAAGGCACCCGCCCAGCCGCAACGCCACCGCCATGTTGTAGATCGGGGAGGGCCCCTGCAACTGATCTAAAAACCACAACCGGGACTGGGCAAACGACAACGGCACCACCGCCGGCCGCGCACCGGCCACCAACGGCTCAGCCCGATCCCCCTCGGCACCGATACGGGGCGCCAACTGGGCCACCGTGGGCGCCTCGAACACGCTACGTACCGAAAGGCCGGTATCCAGGACGTGTTGATCGCGGCGATTACCCGCATCGCCGACAACGAATCCCCACCCAAATCGAAAGAACGACTGCATCGACCCCGACCCGCTCCAACCCCAGCACCTGGGCATAAATACCGGCCACGATCTCCTCAACCGGGTCGGCCGGGGCGCGCAAATGATCGCCATCCTGATACTCCGGAGCCGGCAAGGCGCGGGTGTCGAGTTTGCCGTTGGGTGTCAGCGGCAGCGCCGTCGATCACCACCACCGCGGCCGGCACCATGTAGGCCGGGAGCCGCTCGGCCAGCGCGTCGCGTATCTCGACCGCGTGTGCTGTTCCGGTCACATAGCCCGACCAGGCGTTTATCACCGGGCCGGTCTTCGCGGGCGATCACCACCGCCTGCCCCACCCCGTCCACGCCGGCCAGCGCGGCCTGCACTTCACCCAGCTCGATGCGGATACCCGCGGATCTTGACCTGCTCATCAGCGCGCCCCACATAGTGCAGCTGCCCATCAGCACCCCAACGCACCCGATCCCCGGTGCGATACATCCGCGTTCCGGGACCCCCGCCCCGCGAACGGACACGCCACAAACCGCGACCCGGTCAACCCCGCCCGGCCCACATACCCACACGCCGACACCACTACCGGCCACATACAACTCCCCGACCACACCGGCGGGCACCGGCCGCAACGACCCATCCAGCACAAACAACGCCGCCCCCGCCACCGGCGACCCAATCGGCACCACACCCGACCCCGATATCAACGGCGCACTGATCGCCACACACATCGTCGTCTCGGTGGGGCCGTAGGCGTTGACCATCACCCGCCCAGGCGCCCACCGATCCACCACCTCGGCCGGACAAGCCTCACCGGCCACCACCAACGCCACCGACTCCAACCCTGCGGCGACAACATCCCCACCGCAGAAGGAGTTTGGGTCAACACGCTGACCCGCTCAGCCAAACAGCACGTCGTGGAAGTCGTCCGGTGAGCCCGCCACCGACTTCGGGCACCACCACCAACCGCCCACCACGCAACAGCGCACCGAAGATCTCCCACACCGAAACGTCAAAGGCCAACGAATGACACAGCGGCCACACCCCCGCCGACGGCAGGCCCGCATCCAACGACTCCAACAGTTGGGTCACGTTGCGGTGGGTAATCGCCACCCCCTTGGGCACCCCGGTGGTGCCCGAGGTGTAGATCAGGTAAGCGATATCCCCGGGCGTCCGGCCCCGCCAAACCCGTACACGGATAGCTCTGGATGCCCGGATCGTCGACATCGATGACCAGCACATCGCACCCGTCTAGCCGCCCGGCCAGCCCCGGCGTGGTGAGCGCGGCGATCGGCGCGGCATCAGCAACCACGAACCCGATCCGGGCCCCCGGCACCACCGGGTCGATCGGCAGATACGCCGCCCCGGTCTTTAAGCACCGCCAACATCGACACGACCGCCTGCACCGACCGCGACAACAACAACGCCACACACCGCCCCGGACCCGCACCATGTGCGGCCAACAGGTGCGCCAACCGGTTCGCGGCCTCCTCCAGCTCGCGGTACGTCATAGAACGGCCCTCAAAGCTCAGCGCCACCGCCTCCGGCGCGCGCGCCACCTGCGCGGCAAACACCACCGGAATCGACACCGCAGGAGCTGCCGGCTGGGTCAACACCGCCCGATTACCCCACCCATCCAACCGGGCTAGCTCACCCTCATCAAGCAGATCCATCGACGATAACCGCCGTGTCGGATCGGCGGTCATTGCCACCACCACCCGCCGCAACCGTTCGATGAGCGCTTCGATGCTGGCCGCGTCGAACACATCGGTGCGAAACTCCACTTCCCCGCCGATCCCGGCGGGCTCACCATCCTGGGTCCAGCGTTCGGCCAACGAAAACACCAGGTCCATGCGGGCGGTGTGGGTATCCACCGGCAGCGCGGTGGCCTGCAGGTCACCCAAACTCAGCTCGGCGGGCTCATTGTTCTGCCAGGCCAACGCCACCTGGACGAGGGGTGGTGGGCCAAGTTCCGGGAGGGGTTGAGCCGCTCCACCAGCACCTCAAAGGGCACGTCTTGGTGCTCGTAGGCGGCCAGGCTGCGTCCCCGCACCTGGGCCAGCACCTCAGCGACGGTGGGATCACCGGCCACGTCCACCCGCAGCACCAAGGTGTTGACGAAAAACCCCA
>CAVYZE010000014.1:0-354889 GCA_963772875.1 uncultured Actinomycetota bacterium | reverse complement strand
CAGTCGCTGAGCGCCGGAGTCGGGGGCACACCGTGACCGCGGCACTCAACACCGCGACCCGCGGGGCGGCCACCGCCACTGCCGCGCGCTCCCGCGACTTCTGGGCTTCGGCGGTCCGGTTACTGAAACGGCTTGCGCCACAACGACGTCTGGCCATCGCGGTGGTCACGCTGGGCCTCACCGGCACCGCGATCGGCGTCATCGTTCCGCGGATCCTTGGCCACGCCACCGATCTGCTGTTCAACGGCGTGATCGGGCGGAGGCTGCCGGCGGGGATCACGAAGGCACAGGCCATCGCGCAGGCACGGGCCCGCGGCGACAACGCCTTCGCCGACCTGCTGTCAGGGATGAATGTGATGCCAGGCCGCGGTGTGGACTTCGGCGCGGTGGCAAGAACGCTCTCGCTGGCGTTGGGCCTGTATCTGATTGCTGCCCTGCTGATTTGGGCGCAAGTCCGACTGCTCAACGTCACCGTGCAGCGCACCATGGTTGCGCTGCGTTCCGATGTCGAGGACAAGGTACACCGGCTGCCGCTGTCCTACTTCGATGGCCGGCAGCGCGGTGAGCTGCTGAGCCGGGTCACCAACGACCTCGACAACGTCCAATCGTCACTGTCGATGACGATCAGCCAGCTCCTGACGGCGTTGCTGACCGTGGTGACGGTGCTGGCGATGATGGTGTCGATCTCGCCGCCGCTGGCCCTGATCACGGTGCTGACCGTGCCGATTTCGCTACTGGCGACGCGAGCGATCGCGCGACGTTCGCAGCGCCTGTTCGTGGCCCAGTGGACCAGCACCGGGCGCCTCAACGCCCATATCGAGGAGACGTACAGCGGGTTCACGGTGGTCAAGACTTTCGGTCACCAGGCCGCGGCGCGCGAGCAGTTCCGCGGCTTGAACGACGACCTGTACCAGGCCAGTTTCGGCGCGCAGTTTTTCTCCGGCCTGGTCGCACCGGCGACGGCGTTCATTGGCAATCTCGGCTACGTTGCGGTCGCCGTGCTGGGGGGCCTGCAGGTGGCCACCGGACAGATCACCCTCGGCAATATCCAGGCTTTCATTCAATACGTCCGGCAATTCAATACGCCGGTCAGCCAGGTGGCCGGGATGTACAACACCCTGCAATCCGGGGTGGCCAGCGCCGAGCGGGTGTTCGACCTGCTCGACGAGCCCGATGAGGCCAATGAGTACGAGGCATCGGCGGACGCCGAGCCGGCGCCGGAACGGGTAGTGCCGCGGCCCAACGGCCAGAGCCCGCAGCGACGTGGGCGCGTCGAATTTCAGCACGTCAGCTTTGCGTACCGCCCGGGCACCGCGGTGATCAAAGACCTGTCGATGGTGGCCGAACCGGGGAGCACGGTGGCGATCGTCGGGCCGACCGGAGCGGGCAAAACCACCCTGGTGAACCTGCTGATGCGGTTCTACGACGTCGATTCCGGCGCCATCTTCGTCGACGGGGTCGAAATCACCACGGTGAGTAGGCAATCGCTGCGCTCACGAATCGGCATGGTGCTGCAGGACACCTGGCTCTTCGACGGGACGATCGAAGAGAACGTCGCCTACGGGCGACCGGGGGCCAGCGAAGAAGAGATTGCCGAAGCCGCCAAGGCGGCCTACGTCGACCGGTTTGTGCACACGCTGCCGGCCGGCTACCAGACACGGGTCAGCGGCGACGGCAGCAACATCAGCGCCGGCGAAAAGCAACTCATCACCATCGCGCGTGCATTTCTCGCCCGCCCGCAGCTGTTGATCCTGGACGAGGCGACCAGCTCGGTCGATACCCGTACCGAGGCCCTCATTGCGCGTGCGATGCGCGAGCTGCGCCGGGAACGGACGTGTTTCATTATCGCGCACCGCCTTTCGACCATCCGCGATGCCGATCGCATTCTCGTGGTCGAGGACGGCCGCATCGTTGAGCAAGGCACTCACGCCGAACTACTGGCCCGCCGGGGCGCCTACTACGCGATGACCCAGGCCTAGGTCGTTACCCACGCGCCAAGGACTTATCAAGAATTCGTTGAGACTCCCTCCAGGTGGGGCTCGGATGCTGAGTACGTCATCACCGGCACACGTGAAGGGATGGGAATCATGTTCACACGGCACATCACCCACCTCGCAACCACCGCCATCGGCGCCGCCGCCATCGGGCTCGCCGCGCTCGCCGCCGCCGGCACCGCAGGAGCCGCGGTCGGAAGCGTCAACGAAATGTTCTTCGCCCAGGTAAAGAGCGCGGGCATCCAGTTCGCCTCACCCGAGGCGGCGGCCACCCAAGCCCACCGGGTTTGCGCGGAGCTGGCCACGGGTCAGACCGGGTCCTACGTCGCGACCAAGATGTTCAGCCAGGCACCCGCGGACTTCAACGCCCATCGGGCGTCCTACTTCGTGGCTGTCGCGACCCAGACCTACTGCCCGCAGTTCTCCGCTCAGCTCAACTAAGAGTTGACGCAGGCGAGGAGGGGGGATCCCGGTAACCGGGATCCCCCCTCCGGCGCTCCAGCAGCGTCGTTGCCCAGGGCACCAAGGACTTACCAAGAATTCATTGAGAATCCCTCAAGGTGGGGTCCGGATGCTGACCCATGTCCTAACCGCACACGTGAAAGGGGATGGCAGCCATGTTCGCACGCCGCATCACCCACATCGCCAAGGCCACTATCGGCGCCGCCACCATCGGGCTCGCCGCGGTCGCGGCCGCCGGCACCGCTGGGGCCGGGATCGGCACCCCCGACGACACCTTCCTGGATCAGATCAACGGCCGGGGCATCGCCTTCAGCACGCCTCAGGAGGCCGTGAGCCGGGGCCACCTGGTGTGCACCGAGCTGGCCGCGGGCGAAAGCGGGCAGTTCGTCTTGGCCAAGCTGCGGAGCCAGACAAATCTGTCTCCCAAGCGCGCGTCCTACTTCGCGTTTACCGCGACCCAGAGTTACTGCCCGCAGTTCTCCGCTCAGCTCAACAACTAGTCAGCCCACGCGCAGCTGGGAGGATCCCGGTAACCGGGTCCCCCATCGGGCGCTGAAGTGCACCGGTTGAAACGACTTCGCAAACAGCCGAATTCGGCTGCGGAGCATTCAAAGCTGGGTCGAGCGCCGGGCGAGGTCGTTCCAAGAATTCGTTGAGATAACGCCAAGGCCGGCATTGGAACCTTTTCTCAGCCACCACGCCATAGGCGGAACGAGAAAGGGAAAGTCATGAAGACCATCAGGTTCGCCACCTTCGCGGTAGTCGCCTGTTCCGTCGTGCTGGGTTTGGCCGGCCCGGCTAACGCGTCTTCGGACACCATGTACGGCGACCCGATCGCGGCCGCCAAGTACTGGCAGCCCCAGCAGTACGACGACTGCGTCCTCATGGCCAGCGCCGACGTCATCGGTGAGGTAACCGGTGTTGCGCCCTCGGAGGACGCCATCATCGCCAAGGCCCAGTCGACCCCCAGCACGGACCACCCGGGCTCGATTTACACCAAGCCGGTTAACACCAAAGACCCGAATTCGGGCATGGGCACGAGCATGTCGGACGTCCCGACGCTGCTCGCTCAGTACAAGGTCAAGGCCGTCCTCACCGACAAGAACGACGCCACGGAAACCGGCATCCCCGCGGGCATGGCCGGACTCAAGCAGGCGCTGGCCAGCGGCCGTAAGGTGATCGTCAGCGTCAACGCCGAACTCATCTGGCACGAGCCCGTCGACGCGAAGGACGAGAACGGCAATCCGGTGTCTGACCACGCGGTGGTGGTGACCGGCGTCGACACCGCCAACCGGGTCGTTCACCTCAACGACAGCGGCTCCTCGGAGGGTCGCGACGCGCAGATTCCCATGGGGCTCTTCATTCGAGCGTGGGACACGAGCGACGACCTCATGGTCGTCACCAGCTAAATCGACAACCGAATTTCCCGCACGATGGCGGGCAGCCACACCGATGCAATCGCACCGCGCCGGCTGCCCGCCGCATGTGTTCCGAGGAACCCTAATCGGATTCGCGCGAGCCATCCACGACCACGGTGGCGGGGAGCGCATTTCGGCCTTCCGGACGGCGCGCAGCGCCACCGACCGACATCTCGGCGACCCGCTAGAGCGCGAGAATCCTCCGGGTTCTTACCGAATCCGCCAAGTTCGTATCACAATCACAAAGACCGACACCTCATCGGCACCGCGAAAGACGGGAAGGGGCTGGTAAGCGCGATGGTGGACAAACGTCTCGACCTAGGTCTGCTTGGACCATTGGAGATGAGCGTTGATGGCGCCATGGTGCCGCTGGGCACCCCCAAACAGCGGGCGGTGCTGGCCATCCTGCTGATGAACCGCAACAGCCCGGTTGGCGTCGACAGGCTTATCACGGCTCTCTGGGAAGAATGGCCGCCGTCGGGGGCAAGGGCCAACATCCACTCCTACGTATCCAACCTGCGGAAGGTCCTCGGCGCCGCCGGGATCGACCCACGAGCGGTGTTGGCCGCGGCGCCTCCGGGCTATCGGCTCAGCATCTCCGACAAAAACTGCGATATCGGGCGGTTCATGGTCGAGAAGTCCGCGGGCGTGCACGCGGCCGCTTCCAGCAGATTCGAAGACGCCAGCCGGCACCTGTCGGCCGCGTTGGAACAGTGGCGCGGACCGGTGCTCGACGACCTGCGTGACTTGCAGTTCGTCGACACCTACGCGACGTCCCTCACCGAGGAGAAAATTCTCGTCCAAGCGGCAAAGGCCGAGGCCGAAATCGCTTGCGGACGCTCCTTTGCCGTCATCACCGAACTCGAAGCCCTGACCGTGGAACACCCCTACCGCGAGTCGTTGTGGGCCCAATTGATCACGGCCTACTACGTCACCGACCGCCAATCCGACGCGCTGGCCGCCTACCGCCGGGTGCAAAAAACGCTCGCCGACGACCTCGGGATCGACCCTGGCCAGAACCTGCGAGCCCTCAATGACCGGATCCTGCGGCAGGAGCCGCTGGACGTCAAGAAGAGCGCCAAAACCACAGCCGCCGTCACGGTCAAAGTGCTCGATCAGCGCACCATGGTCTCCGGTCAGAAAGCCGTCGCGTTCCTCATCGACACCTCGGGGCGACACTACCCACTGAAAGAGGCGGCGACCCGAATTGGGCGCCTTGACGATAACGACATCGTCCTCGACGCCCCCAAGGTCAGCCGACATCATGCCGTCATCGTCGACACCGGCACCAGCTACATCATCACCGACCTGCAGTCATCGAACGGCGTGCATGTCCAGTACGAACGGATCCGCTCGGCCGCCACGCTGAACAATGGCGACACCATCCGCATCTGCGACCACGAATTCACATTCCTGCTCGCCGACGGGCGCAAGAAAGATAGCTCCACAGAGGCTTAATAGTTTTGTGAGAGAAAATAATTCGCCGAGGATTAGCACCGGACGGCGGCATGACCAATCGCCACAAGGCTTTTCGCCGCTTCCCGCGCACAGCCAACCGCGGCTGTCCGAGGCGCGAGGTTCGCTCGGGGCGGTCTTGGCTCACGGTCGGGACCGCTAGATCCGGCGGCTTTGGCCCGGTCTAGCTGAACATTGTTGGTATGGTCGGCGGGTCTGAGGTTGGTTTGGAGGATCAGCGATGAGCGACGCTCGGGCCTCGCGGGTGGGGTCGATGTTCGGCCCCTATCACCTCAAACGGCTGCTCGGCAGCGGTGGGATGGGCGAGGTCTACGAGGCCGAACACACCGTCAAGGAGTGGACGGTAGCGGTCAAGGTGATGTCGGAGCAGTTCAGCAAGGACCCGGTGTTTCGTGAGCGGATGAAGCGCGAAGCCCGCATCACGGGTCGTTTGCCGGAACCCCATGTGGTGCCCATCCACGACTACGGCGAAATCGACGGGCAAATATATTTGGAGATGCGCCTGATCGACGGTATCGACCTGGACAGCATGCTCAAACGCTTCGGCCCGCTGACCCCGCCGCGCGCGGTGGCCATCATCACCCAGATCGCCTCGGCCTTGGATGCCGCCCACGCCGCCGGTGTGATGCACCGCGACGTCAAACCGCCCAACATCCTTCTCACCCGCGACGACTTCGCCTACCTGGTCGACTTCGGCATCGCCAGCGCCAGCACCGACGAGAAACTCACCCAACTCGGCACCGCGGTCGGCACCTGGAAATACATGGCCCCCGAACGGTTTTCCAACGACGAAGTCACCTACCGCGCCGACATCTACGCCCTGGCCTGTGTGCTGTACGAGTGCCTGACCGGTTCCCCGCCCTATCGCGCCGACAGCGCCGCCACGCTAGTGACCGCCCACCTGATGGAAGACATTCCGCGGCCTTCCGCGGTGCGCTCGAGCACCCCGAGGTCCCTCGACGCGGTGATCGCGCGCGGCATGGCCAAAAAACCCGAGGACCGCTATCCCAGCGCCGGGGATCTGGCCCTCGCCGCGCACGAAGCGCTGTCCAACCCCGATCAAGACCGCGCCGACACCATCTTGCAGCGCAGCGAGGAAGCCACCGTGCCGGTCGCCCCGACACCCGCGGGCGAATCCGACCTGGCTGACACCGCACTGGCAGCTCCCCCGCCGCTCGGGCCAACGATCAACACCCCACCCCCGGCGCCCGCGGACGGTTCACCGACGGCCTATCCGGCGGCTTCGGGGGGTCCGACACCTTCCGCCACCGCGCACCGCTGGACCCCGAGCAGCGGCCCGATGCCGGCCCCCGCCCCGCAGCACTACTCAGGCGGCAGCACCAACTGGGGCGGACCACCGGCCAACACGCCCCCACCGTTCCCCGGCCCAGCCCCCTGGAACCAGGGCCAGCCCCCACCACAACCCAAACGCAGCCCCTGGCCCATCATCGCCGCCATCGCCGCTGTGCTCATCGTTGTCGTCGGTGGAGTGGGCATTTGGCTTGTTGCCGGATCCTCGGCTCCGCCGCCGCGGCCTCCTGCCGACCCGATATCGTCCGAGCGTCTCAGCGCCCTGCTGCTGAACCCCGCGGAGATCAACGCCGTCATGGGCTCCTCGACGATGCAGCCCGGCAAGCCCCTCATGACGTTGGAGACCACCCCGTTGACGCTGTCATTGCCGGACTGCCAGGGGGCGGTCTACACCAGCCAGGCTCCGGTGTACACGGAAGCCGGCTACACCGCGGTGAGCGGACTGGTGTCCAGCGAACCGGGGGACAACTACGACCATTGGGTCCACCAAGCCGTGGTGCTCTTTCCGTCCGCCGACAAGGCCAAGTCGTTCCTGGAGACTTCGGCTGAGAAGTGGAAAGGCTGCGCCGGTAAGACGGTGACGATCACGAACCGGGGCAAGACGTTTAGGTGGACGTTGGCACAAATCAACGGCAGCCCACCGAAGATCGCGGTGCACGACACCGAGGAGGCCGCGGACGGCTGGCAGTGCCAGCACGCGCTGGCCGCGGCGAACAACGTGGTCGCCGACATCGACGCGTGCGGCTACCGCATCAGCAATCAGGGTGAACAGATCGTCGACAAAATCGTCGACAAAATCAACACCGAGTAGGCTACCCGGCCGAATGCGCGCCAATGCCGCAGTGGCACAGTGACATTGGCCTAAGGCGCAAGATCGGGCCCCTCGGCCCGCAGGTCATCGACCGCCGACATGGCGTCGCGTAGCTTGGCCAGCCATTCCTCGGTGTGCTCACCGACCAGCTTGACCGACCACGCGAGGGCATCGGCGCGCGACCGGGCGACTCCCGCGTCGACCAGGGTGTCGAGCACTTGGCGTTCCGGTTGCTTCAAGCGGGTCATCACGGGTACGGCGATGTGGGTGAACAGGATTCGCTCGGTGCCCGTTTTGGAGCCAACCTCGACGCCCCAGGAAACCTTGCGCCCGTAGCGATCCTGCGCTTCATCGGCGATGTTCATCCGCTCGGAACGGGTTTCCTCGCGGAACCGCGAGACTCGGCCCTCCGCGCGAGCCTCGCTCTCTTCTTCTCCGGAGCCGTCGGGTTCGGGCAGCTTACCGATGACCGTGATCTCTTCGCGGTCGACGATGACCGTGGGGTCGCCGTCGAACCAGGCTTCGGGGAGGCGTCCTGCGAACCATTCCGCGGCGCCGCTGGCGTCGGGTTGCTGAGCTTGCTGCCAGCCCCCGGGGCGGCCGTACCGCCCATGTGTGTGGTGCGATTTCATGATTACATAATTACATTGTTACAGCGGTAATGGAACAGCGTTCACCGGCAGCGAACGCCCGGGTTGGTGAGCGGCAGGGTCTGGCGGCCGCCGGGATGTTCACAAGTCGGTCTGGCATGGGAAAACGATTGATATGCAGCGCCCGACGTTGTATTTTTGTTCACAGAGCAGGCCCGGAAGCGACCAATTCGAAGTGCCGGAGGATGGGGTAAAAAGCCGGCCGCGTCGGACACGCATAAGACGGAGTCAGACGCCCCCAAGCGTCGCCCGGGCCTGCCTATGTCCGCAGTGATTCCACGGCCCGGGCCGCGTCCCCCCGCTAGCCGCTACCGCCTCGGCGGATCCGAAAAAGTTTGACCTCGTTCTTGATGCCCTTGAGGCGGCGTGCACCCACGAAGGATCCGTCGAATTCGCCGGTCCCTCCGACGGCCTCCCAGACCCAATCCGCGACCAGCACGGTACCCGGGCGCGCCGCCCCGGTGACCCTGCTCGCCACGTTCACCGGGCTGCCGAACCAGTCACCGGCCCGACTGACCGCCATCCCGGAGGCCGCTCCGGCTCGCAGCCGGGGAAAGTCGTTGTCGGAATCGACAACTTCGACGAGTTTCAGGACGACATCGAGCAACGGCGCCGGATCGGGGCAGACGAACATCACGGCGTCGCCGATCGACTTGATGAACCGCACCGGCGGGGCAGTCACGTCACGTGCGAGGTGGGCCAACCGGTTGGCGAGGTGGCCGAGTTCCTCGGCCGAGATGGCCTCGCCGAGGCGAGTGAAGCCGACCAAATCGGCGAAGGCGACGGTGACCTGGCGGGCTCCCGGTAGCGGCTTGCCGGCCGCTCGCTCGGCGGCATTGACCGCTTCGGTCTCCATCATGTGCCGCAACTGCATGAACAGCATGTCCTGAATCATCGGGCCGAGCATCGGCGCGATTTGGCCAACCAATGCCTTTGACGCCTTGGCGATTTCGACCTCGGTTACGCCCGGGCGCATGATGGCCGCCAGCGCGGTGTACCGCATGACTTCGGCGGCATGGGACAGCCCTTCGGCGAGTACCCGCACGACGAGCACCACCTGGTCGGGGTCGAGCCCCAGCTCGACGAAGCGCTGCGCGTACGCGGCGGCCTCACCGTCGGCACGCATGTGCACGACCGCATCGGGGTCGTCCACTCTGGCCAAACCGATGGCGCGCTGCACCCGCTGCAGCAGCGTCAGGTCGACCCCGCGGCCCTCGCTGATCTCCCGGGCGGACACGTAGGTACCGTCGTCGCCGATGAGGTGGCGGGTGGCCAGCAGCAGCGGGGGGTTGGTCGTCCGGATCTCCTCGGGGGTGATGCCCTGCCCCAGGAGCCACTCCACGAGCTCGGCCCGCTCCGCGCGTGCGGTGCCTTCGAGTCCGTCGAGCAGATCGTCGATGTTCGGGTCGACCCCGTCGTCCACCTGGTCAACGTACAACGACGGCGCGACCTGATGGGATGCGGGGAATCTCCTATGATTAGCCCGGTCGCGTTCATGACCAATTCGCCCGGAAGGCGCGCGCTCGGGCGCAAGGCAGTAATGACCTCACCGCTTCTGCAGGGACTCCCGCCGGTCGTCGGCGACGATGCCAGGGTGCTGATCCTGGGCTCGTTTCCGAGCGCCCTATCGCTGGCCGCGAGCCAGTACTACGCGAATCCGCGAAATGCGTTCTGGCCCATCGCCGCTCAGCTGTTCGGGTTCGACGCAACCGCGCCGTATGAGGCGCGGCTGGCCGCATTGCGATCCGCTGGCGTCGCCCTCTGGGACGTGGTGCACCGGTGCCGCCGCGTCGGCAGCGCGGACTCCGCGATCGAGCCGAAAAGCTTGGTGGTCAACGACTTTGCCGCGCTGTTCGCCGACTACCCGACCATCAGGCGGGTGTACTTCAACGGCGCCAAGGCCGCGCAGATCTACCGCCGGCTGGGCCACGCCGACGAGCGGGTGGCTTTCGCGCGGCTGCCGTCCACCAGCCCGGCTCATGCCATCCGGCCGGAGGCCAAGCTGGCCGCTTGGCGGCGGTCAGCCCAGCTATGACAGCGGCGGTCGCCGTTGGGCCCACGGTCGGGCTGTTTCGATCTGCGCGCTGAGCGACAACAGGGTCGCTTCGTCGTACGGCCGCCCGACGAGCTGCACCGACACCGGCAGGCCGTCGCCGTCGAAGTCCCACGGGACGCTCGCGGCGGGCTGGCCGGTCAGATTCCAGACCGGGTAATACGGAACCGACCGCCCTACCAGCGCCAGCGTTAACAGCGCGCCCCGGTGTTGATAGGCGCCGATGCGGGTCGGGCCGTTCCCGGTGCCGGGCGTGATGACCACGTCGACATCGTCGAAGATCGACTGGATCCGAGTGCTCACCCGCTCCTCGGCGGCGCGCACCGCCACCATGCGCCGGTCCGAGAAGAATGAACCCATGCGCGCCATGTTGCGGGTGCGCGCTTCCAGACGTTCGGGGTGTGCCTGCGCGTCCGCCTCGTCGCATATGCCGCGAAGGTAGCGGGGCACAAAGTTCGCGTAGATCGACGGCCGCGGGTACTCGGGGTCACGGATCACGACGTCGTGGCCGAGCTCGCGAAGCAATGCCCCGGCCTGGTCGACGGCCGCCAGCTCTTCGGTTCCAACCCTAAGCGGCAGCATTGGAACCTTGGTGCTCAAGGCAATTCGCAGCTTGCCGGGGTCGCGTGTTGCCGCGGCCACGAACTCGCCTTCGGGACCGGGGACCCCGGACACCGTGGCCGTGGCGTCGAGGAACAGCGCCGCGTCGATCACCGATCGCGCGATCGGGCCATTGACGCTCAGTCCGTACCAGGCGTTGTCGTGCGGCTCCAACGAGACCCGATCGCGTTGCGGTTTCAGGCCGAACAGCCCGCACCAGCTCGACGGGATCCGAATCGAGCCGCCGCCGTCGGATCCCAGCGCCATCGCGGCCAGCCCGGCGGCTACCGCGGCGGCACTACCGCCGCTGCTGCCGCCCGGAGTGCGCTTGGGGTTCCACGGGTTGCGGGTGGCCCCGAAAGTCAGCGACTCGGTGTAGGGAAACATCATCAGCTCGGGCACATTGGTTTTGCCGATGATCACCGCGCCGGCCGCACGCAGCCGGCGCACCGCCTCCGCGTCGGACGTCACCGCGGGCCGGTGCCCGCCGCTGCCGCAGGCCGTGACCTCGCCGGCGACGTCGACGTCGTCTTTGATCGCGATCGGCACACCCAGCAGCGGCAGCCGCTCACCGGCGTCGAGACGGTCCTGCGCCACGGCGGCCTCATCACGCGCGGTGTCGGACAGCACGACGCGATAACAGCGCAGCTCGCTGTCCAGGCGCGCAATCCGCTCCAGGTAGACCTCGAGCAGGTCCGGCGCGGTGACTTCGCCGTCGGCCAGCAGTCGCGCCTGCGCGGCCGCGCCGGCGAAGGCGAGATCGCTAGCGTCCATCGCGGCAGCATATCGGGCCCGCCACGCGACCCGCGCGGTCCTCGATCAAGCTATTGAGCCAACCAGTACCGTGTCGACATGGCCTGTGTGTTCTGCGCGATTGTCGCCGGGGAGGCCCCGGCCATCCGGATCTACGAAGACGACGACTACGTGGCGATCCTCGACATCCGCCCATTCACCCGCGGCCACACCCTGGTGCTGCCCAAGCGGCACACCGTGGATCTCACCGACACCCCGCCGGAGACGTTGGGCGAGATGATCGCCATCGGCCAACGGATCGCCCAAGCGGCCCGCAGCACGGAATTGGCGGACGCGACAAACATCGTGATCAACGACGGACCCGCCGCCTTCCAGACGGTGTTCCACATTCATCTGCACGTGCTGCCGCGGCGCAACGGCGACAAGCTGTCGGTGGCCAAGGGGATGGTGCTGCGGCGCGATCCCGACCGGGAAGCCACCGGCCAGATACTGCGGGACGCCCTGGCCCGCATCGACGCCAGTCAGTAATACTGGATGGATGGCATTCCCCTCCTGGCTTGAGCAGGGCCTACTGCCACGGATATTGCGGGCACACGACGCCGTTTATCAGAAGACGAACGGCTGGATTGGACATCGCACGCTGGGGATACCTAGCCTGCTCCTGCACACCGTCGGCGCCAAGACCGGCCAGGCCCGAACCGCGTCGCTGTCCTATGCCCGCGACGGCGATACCTACCTGGTCGTCGCCTCCAAGTCGGGCGACCCGCACGCACCCGGCTGGTATCACAACCTGCGGAAGAACCCGAACGTGGAAATCAACGTCGGGCCAAGGCGTTTCGCCGTAACGGCCCGCCCGGTGCTCCCGGACGATCCGGACTACTCGCGGATGTGGCAGATCGTCAACAAGAACAACGGCGACCGCTACGCCGCTTACCAGAAGAAGACGTCACGGCCCATCCCGGTCGTGGTGTTGACCCCGGCTTAATTCAAGCGAGCTGCACAGCAATGCCCGATAGTAAAGCCGGAGGGCAGTTCGGCGGTCTATTCTCCTCTAGCGCGGCGGCTTTCTCCGTTAGTACACAGCAAGGCGGGGGATCGGGTGGAGCGGCTATGAAACGCTGGACGGGAAACGTGTGGCAGTGTTTCGGGCTGCCCGCGCGCATTGGTTGGCTCGTCGTCGCGGTATACGCCGTCGCGGGGTTGCTGGTCATAGCATCGTCGGTCTGGGGATGGCATGGCGCCTGCGCGACTCGGCCGATCGACGAAATCGTGTCGGTGCTGTGTCTGGTGTTCGCGGCGGGATGTGCCGGCTATGCGGCCCGCTTCGCGGTCGGGCGCCGCAAATTCGGCTGGTTGGCGCTGGCGACGGGCCTCTTGGGCTGGGCGGTCGGGGAGGTCATCTGGGCGGTCTACGACGTGCGCCCGGCACTCGAGCACGCCGTTCACCCGGCGGCGGCCGAAATTGTGCTCGTCTTGTATCCAGTCGGCGTGATGGCGTCTTTGACGCTGCTAGCCGATCACATTCACCGCTTTCGGCACCTGGTGCTGGACGGCGCCATCGTGGCGAGTTCGCTGTTCGTGACCTCGTGGGTATTCGTGCTCGACAAACTGATACGCGAGGGCGGTAGCTCGCAGCTCGCGACGTTCGCGCACATTTTCGCCGACGTCATCGTCATCACGACGGCGATCGTGATGTTGTCGCGGGCTCGTCCTGGCCGCCGGCCGAGCCTGAATCTGTTCGCCGGCGGAATCGCGACAATCGGTGTCGCCGACATCGTGATCGTGTTCCAGACCGGAGTCGGCAGCTATCACACCGGCGATCTGGTCGACGTGACCCGAGTGGCCGGGTTGGGAATGGTGGCGCTGGCTGCGCTGTCCAGTGTCCGCGAGTCCCCCACAGCGCCGACGCAAGGTGAGATTACGTCCCGTGTCCGGCTGTGGTTACCGTACCTGCCGCTGGTGCTGGCCACCGCGGCCGGGTTGGGCCACCCGCTAAGCCAGATGGAGCAAGGACCGCTGCCCGTCGCGCTGGGAACCCTGGTGGCCGCGGTGCTCGTCCGGCAGCTCCTCATGCTCGTCGAAAACCAGCGCCTGTTGTCTGAAGTGGCGCACGAGGCTTTTCGGGACAGTCTGACCGGTCTGGCCAATCGGGCTCAGTTCGTCCAACGATTGGAGCTGGCCGTCGCCCGCCGACATAGCGATACCGCACCGATCGCCGTGTTGTGCCTCGATCTCGACAACTTCAAGTCGGTCAACGACGACTTGGGCCATCCCGCCGGCGACGAGCTCCTCATCCGGGTCGCTGGGCGGCTCACTGCTTCTATGGAGGGCAAAGGCCTTGTTGCGCGCCTCGGTGGTGACGAGTTCGCGGTGCTCATCGAAGGTTCCGTCGAGCAATCACAAGCGGTAGCGCATCGAGTCCTCGAGTCATTCAGCCCAGCGATCGTAATCGACGGCGTTCCGGTAGAGGTGCGCCCGAGCATTGGGTTCACAATGGCCACCGCCGCATCCAGTTGCACCGTCGACCAGCTCCTCCGGCACGCCGACTTGGCTATGTATGCCGCCAAGCGCGAAGGCGGCAAACGTATCCGCAGTTTTGTACCCGATCTGCCCTTCGCCTATGCATTCCCGGAGTTCAACGGTTCGGCGACATCGGCCGTCAATTCATTGCCCACCGGCACCGCCGGCGACCAGACGGTGGCACGAACGCTGCGGCCGAGCTCTGAAGTCGCGACCTCAACACCAGACAAATCGAACGAAGCGCCCAACGCCATTCGATGGCCCCCCTTGGCAATCCGAATTGCCCTGGCGGTGTTGGCAATCGGTGTGATCGCTTTCACCGCGTCCAGCATCCTCAACCCGAATGCCGGTCACAACATATTCCTCGCCGATTTCTTATATCCGGCACTGAACTTGTTGGCGGCTGCGCTGATTGCCGTTCGCGCTTACCGCGTCACGGCTGGCCGTTTGGCTTGGATTCTGATCGCCGCCGGCATGGCATGCTCGGCGATGGGAGACGTTGTCTACGCCCTGTGGGTGCCGGACGGTCAGTCGCCATCGGCGGCTGATCCGTGGTACCTGGCGTTTTATCCGCTCGTCTACGCCGGGCTGCTGCTGCTCATGCGGGCGCGCCTGAAAGGGGTTCCCGTACCGATCCGGCTCGATTCCATGGTCTGCGCGTTGACCATGGCCGCGGTGGCCGCGGCGCTGACGGCAGGGCCCATCCATGCGGCGGCGAGCCGCACACCGGCAACCGTGCTGGTGGGCGTGCTCTACCCGTGGGGCGATCTGGTCCTGCTGGCGTTGGTCGCCGGTATGATACCAACCCGCAATTGGCGCAACGAGTTTCGCTGGATCCTTCTGGTCGTCGGATTTGTTCTTTTTGCGGTCGCGGACACTGCATATCTCTTCGGGACCTCTGCTGGCTCATACCGGGTTGGCAGCTTGCTCGATGCCTGCTGGCCCGCGTCGTCATTATTGGTGGCACTGGCCAGCTGGGCGTCTTCGTCGTCGGTGGTATCCGTACCGAGACGCGGACTCGGCCCCTACTTCAAGCCTGTGGCGTGCACTGTCGTGGCGCTGGCAGTGGCCATCCTGGGTCACGACTCACTACTCGCGACGACTCTCGCCGCGTTGAGCCTGATCGCGGTAGCTGGGCGACTTTCGGTGACCTTCCGAGACGTCAGCATGTTGGCCCAGAGCCACACGCACGACATGACCGACGAGCTGACGGCGCTGCCCAATCGGCGCTCACTGGCCACGGCCCTGACCGTGGCGTCCGGCTCGTCGTCGGGTCCGCCGATGGCTACCAGGGCGCCGTCACGTCGCGCGCTGCTGTTGTTGAATCTCTGTGAATTCCAAGAGATCAACGACTCGGTCGGTCGTCGCTTTGGCGATGAGCTGTTGCGCCACGTCGCGAATCGACTGTCGAACAGCGTGCGTCGTGAGGATCTGCTTGCGCGCATAGGTGATGACGAATTTGCAATCCTGATGGCCGAAGGGGCCGACCTCAATGCCGCACGGGCGCAAGCGGGTCGGTTGTTCGAGGCCTTGAGCGAACCGTTCGCGCTGGATCCGATCACGGTGCGAGTCGATGCCTGCATCGCCATTGCGCTGTGTCCGGACCACTGTGACCATCCGCAGGAGCTGCTCATTCGTGCCGAGACGGCGATGCCTCACTCCGAATCCGCCACAAGCAAGATCGCGGTGTACCACTCGGCGTTTGAGTTGTGTCGCGAGAACGACCCCAAGCTCATCGACGAACTGCGGATCGCGCTGTTTGATGGCGACGAACTGACTTTGTATTACCAGCCCAAGATCATCGCGAGTGACGAAAGTGTGCATAGCGTCGAGGCGCTGCTGCGCTGGCACCATCCCAGCCGTGGCTTGCTGCTGCCGGAGGAATTCCTGCCCGTCGCCGAACGCGCCGGGCTGACGCGCGTGGTGGCCAACCGCGTACTCAACGTCGCCCTCGAACAGATCCAATCCTGGCGTAAGCAAGGCATCGCCACGGCCGTCGGGGTAAACCTCTCGACCACGAATCTGCTTGACCTTGACCTTGTGGGCACCATCGAGCGCCTGCTGCGCACCCACGGCTTGCCTGCCGAGGCTCTCATCATCGAGATCACCGAGAGTGCCCTCGTCGACTCGGTGCGGTCCCGTAATACCGCCGCCGCGCTGCAGCGCCTCGGCGTCCGCATCTCACTCGATGACTACGGCACAGGATGGTCGTCGCTGGCACGCCTGCAGGACGTCTCGGTCGACGAGCTGAAACTCGACAAGGTATTCGTGGCACGACTCGCCCAAGACCCGCGATCGGTTGCCATCGTGCGGTCCACGGTGGCATTGGCGCAAAGCCTTGGGGCGGACCTCGTCGCCGAGGGAGTCGAAGACGAGATCACGTTGAGCGCACTGCGCCGGTACGGCTGCGCGATCACACAGGGCTTCGTGCACAGTCCGCCGCTGCCCGCGGATGACATGCGGCGTTGGATCACCAACCATGCGCCTGATCCCGCTTCAAGGCAATCTCAGCGGGCGAGAGTGACCGACTAGAAGAGCTCCTTGGCCAGCAACTCGCACGTCGCCACCCGCGCCGGCGCGGTGGCGGGGTCGGTGCCCCGGCGGGCCGACGCGACCGGATTCACCATCACCTCGTCGACGCCAAACCTCTCGGCAAGTGCCCGCAGTTGTTCGGCGGCCTCCGCGGGTGTCCCGAGGACGGCACGTTGCAATCCGCTGTCCACGATGTGCTGCTGCTGCGGTGTCAGCTCCGCGACCGCAGCCTCTTCGACGAGCGGCACCGGGCCCAGCGGCTGCCCGGTCCGCAGCTTGGCCATCATCTGCAGGTTGGCTAACATCAATGCCGTTGCCTCGTCACGTGTTTCGGCCACGGCCGCGTTGACCGTCAAGAAAGTCACCGGCTCGGCGGCGAGCGTGCTGGGCACGAAGCGGGACCGGTAGAGCTCGAGCGCCTCTTCGGTTCCTTTGCCCGAGAAGTGATGGGCGAACACGTACGGCAGTCCCTTGGCGGCGGCCAGGTGCGCCGAGTACATCGACGAGCCGAGCAGCCAAAGTCGTGGCTCGCTGGCGGCGGCCGGTGTGGCCTTGAGGCGGTAGTTCCCGGAGCGCAGGGGCACCACCACGCCGCGCGCGCTCATCAGCGCCGCCACGTCGTCGAGGTATTCGGGGAAGTTTTCGATGTCGCGATCGTCGCGGCTGCCGCGCAGGGCATACGACGTCACCGGGTCGGAGCCGGGAGCACGGCCGATGCCCAGATCGATGCGGCCCGGGGCCGCGGCTTCCAGCAGGGCGAACTGCTCGGCCACCGCCAGTGGCGCGTGGTTGGGCAGCATCACACCACCCGAGCCGAGCCGCAGCTGCGTGGTCTGCGCGGCCAGGTAGGCGAGCACGACCGGCGGGCTGGTGGCGCCCACGGACGGCATGTTGTGGTGTTCGGCGACCCAGTATCGAGTGAAACCGAGCCGGTCCGCGGTCTGCGCCAGCTGCACGGTGGCCGCAAGCGCGTCGCTGGTCGTCTGGTCGGTGCGCACCGGGACGAGATCGAGGACGGAAAGACGCACGATCGCCTCAACGCGTCCGGCGCTGCAAACGTTCCCGCGCCCGGGCGGGTCAGTAGTCCTTGAGGGTGATCGAAGCCACGATCCGGTCGAACACCTCCTGCGGTATCGGTGCACCGCCCGGGATGTTGTCGACGACCAGCCATTGGTTGCGCTTGACATAGTCCTGGAACTCGGCCTGGTAGTTGGCGAAGCCGAGTTCATAGTCGTCACCGGCCGCCGCGAGTTCGCCGGCCAGGATGTAGGCGCCCAGCAGCGCGATACTGGTCCCCTGGCCCGACAACGGCGAGCAGCAATAACCGGCGTCGCCGACCAGCGCCATCCTGCCCCGCGACCAGCGATCCATTTTGATCTGCGACATTTCGTCGAAATAGAAATCCGGTGCGGTCCGCAGGTATTCGAGCAGTTGCGGGCGAACCCAGCCGTCGTCGGCCATCCGCCGTTCCACCTCGGCCAATTGGGCCTCGGTGTCGCGGTAGTCGATCCGCAGGTCGGGGTCCATGAAACCCAACATGGCCCGGGCCTCGGTGTTGTTGCGTGCGCTGTAGACACCGGCCATGGTGGAGTCCCCGTAATGCCATTTCTGCCAGTAGTCCAATTCCAGGAAGTTGGGCACCGTGAAGATCGCCGCGTGCGTGCCCAGCCTCTCAATGAATTGCTCTTCCGCGCCGAAAACCAATCGGCGCACGTTGGAGTGCAATCCGTCGGCGCCGATGACGAGGTCGAAGCTGCGCGGGGCGGTGTGGCGGCCCGCACGCTCGAAGGTCACGCTGACCGAGGCACCGTCGTCCTGCAACGCGGCAATGCTGTCCTCGAATATGTACTCGGCTGTCCATTGGCTTGCGCCGTAAAGCAATTCGACCAAGTCGTCGCGCAAAAGCTCAATGTTGGGACTATCGATCGGCCCGCCGGTCGGCGTCGATTCGGTGTCCTGGGACACTTCATTGCCGTCGCGGTCGACGACGGAAGCGCCGCGAATTTGGGTCTTCCGCTTCTGGGCGGCGGCCAACAGCCCCATGCGTTCCAGCACTGTCAGCGCCGGCCCGCGAACGTCGACCGCCTGACCGCCCGGCCGCGGTCCGTTGTGGCGCTCTACCACGGTGACCGAATAGCCATGCCGTCCAAACCAGTAGGCCGCCGCCGTACCGGCCACGCTCGCGCCGGAAATCAGAACGTCAGTCACTTAACCCTGCCATCGTCTTTGCGTCGCGGAAAACGTCGTCGAGCATTGCTGGTGTCAACCTACCGGTAAACATGTTTTGCTGGCTCGGGTGGTAGCAGCCGAGCAATCGCACACCGGGCGCGAGCTGCGCAACGACGCCGTGGCCGAACCGTGGTTTTCGCGTCGTGGAAGCGCCCGGCAGCCGCAGCGCGACCTGCCAGGCGAACCCGCCCAGGGCAACGACCGCGCGAACGCGATCGGACACCAATCGCCATTCTGCGTCCAGCCAGGGCCAGCAGGTGTCCCGCTCGGCCGGGGTCGGGGCGTTGGCCGGAGGCGCGCACCGCACGGGCGCGACGATCCGAATCTGGTTGGTCCGTAACCCATCCGCGGCGTCGACGCTGGTCGGCGAATTGACCAGACCGGCCCGGTACAGCGCCGCGTAGAGCTGATCCCCGGACCGGTCGCCGGTGAACATCCGTCCGGTCCGGTTGGCGCCGTGCGCGGCGGGCGCTAACCCGACGATCAACAGCTGGGGCCGCTCTGATCCCCACCCCGGCACGGGGCGTCCCCAATAAGGCTGGTCGGCGAAGGCGCGGCGTTTGACGACGGCGACGTCCTCGCGCCAGCTGACCAGCCGCGGGCAGGCCCGGCACACACTGACCAGGGCGTCGAGTTCCGGTATCGAGCCGGCTTGAGCCGCCAGCGCAGCGACCTGAGCGGCGCGGGCGGCCACCGCGGTCTGGGGCGTGGCCGGATCGCCGGGCCAGCCGGTACCGGGGCTAACCGGAGACCCGAACGCCTGGCCGGTATTTGGGTGGACGAGCACAATAACATCCTGCATTCAGCGGCGCAGACCGCGAAATTCGGTGGCCCCCGCCATCGTTTGGCGTTAGATTCAGCCGCGATATCCATGACACATACGAGCCGTGGTCCGGCATACCTGATCCTGTTCGCCACGCTGGTGGCGACCGCGGGTACCGGCATCTCGATAGTCGCCTTTCCGTGGCTGGCCCTCCAGTACGACGACAGCGCGCGCGACGCGGCGATCGTCGCCGGTGCCACGACGGTGCCACTGATTTTCGCCACGCTGGTCGCCGGTACCGCGGTCGACTTTTTCGGCCGACGCCGCGTGTCGCTGATCGCCGACTCGCTGTCCGGTAGCGCGGTGGCCGGCGTCCCGCTGATCGCCTCGTGGTTCGGTGCGGACGCGATCAACATTCCGGTCCTGGCCGTGCTGGCCTTCTTCGCGGCAGGTTTCGACCCGGCCGGCATGACGGCGCGCCAATCGATGCTGCCTGAGGCCGCCGCGCGCGCGGGCTGGTCGCTGGACCGCACCAACGGCATTTACGAGGCGGTGCTCAACCTGGCGTTCCTCCTGGGCCCGGGCATCGCCGGTTTGATGATCGCCACGGTTGGCGGCATCACCACGATGTGGATCACCGCGGGGATGTTCGGCTTGTCGGTCCTTGCGATGATCGCGCTGCGGCTCGAGGGTGCAGGCAAGCCGCACCACACCGCCCGACCCGAGGGGTTGGTGTCGGGTGTCGCCGAAGGGCTCCGGTTTGTCTGGAACCTGCGGGTGCTGCGCACGCTCGGGCTGATCGACCTGGCCATCGGCGCGCTATACGTGCCGATGGAAAGCGTGTTGTTCCCGAAATACTTCGCCGACCGGCACCAACCCGCGCAGTTGGGCTGGGCACTGATGGCGCTCGCGCTCGGCGGCATGACGGGCGCGCTCGGCTATGCCTTGCTGGTCAAGTACATGCGTCGGCGTACGGCCCTGCTGACGGCGACCCTCACCTTCGGTGTGGCGACGGCCGGCATCGCGTTCCTGCCGCCATTGCCGGTGATCCTGGTGCTCTGCGCGATAACCGGGCTTGTGTACGGCCCGATCATGCCGATCTACAACTACGTGATGCAGACCCGGGCGCCGGATCATCTGCGCGGTCGAGTGGTCGGGGTGATGGCGGGCCTGACCTACGCCGCCGGCCCGCTGGGCTTGGTGGTGGCAGGCCCGCTGGCCGATGCCGCCGGACTGAAGGTCACCTTCCTGGTGTTGGCGGTGCCCATCGTGGTGATCGGCCTGGTCGCCACCAGGCTGCCGTCGCTGCACGAACTGGATAACGCGCCCGAACTTATTGACGATCCCGGTCCGTAGGATCGGGGCGTGAGCCAGCCGTGAAAACAGACGCGCTGACCAGCCTGATCGCCGAACTGCCCGACGGGATGGTGGTCACCGACCCCGCCGTGACCGAGGGCTACCGGCAAGACCGCGCGCTCGACCCGTCGGCCGGCAAACCCCTGGCGGTGGTCCGGCCGAAACGCACCGAAGAGGTGCAGACCGTGCTGCGCTGGGCCACCGCCAACCGGGTGCCGGTGGTGCCTCGGGGAGCCGGCAGCGGGCTGTCGGGCGGGGCGACCGCGCTGGACAACGGAATCGTGCTGTCCACGGAGAAGATGCGCGACATCACCGTCGACCCCATTACCCGCACCGCGGTATGCCAGCCCGGCCTGTTCAACGCGGAGGTGAAGAAGGCCGCCGCCGAGCATGGCCTATGGTATCCGCCCGATCCGTCATCGTTCGAGATCTGCAGCATCGGCGGCAACATCGCCACCAACGCCGGCGGGCTGTGCTGCGTGAAGTACGGCGTCACCACCGACTACGTGCTGGGCATGCAGGTGGTGCTGGCCGACGGCACCGCGGTCCGGCTGGGCGGTCCGCGGCTCAAGGACGTCGCGGGGCTCTCGCTCACCAAGCTGTTCGTCGGTAGCGAGGGCACGCTGGGCGTCATCACCGAGGTGACGCTGCGGCTGCTGCCCGCGCAAAACGCGTCGAGCGTGGTGGTGGCCACCTTCGCCTCGGTCGAGTCGGCGGTCGATGCGGTACTGGGGGTGGTGGCGCGGCTGCGGCCCGCGATGCTGGAGTTCATGGATTCGGTGGCGATCAACGCCGTCGAGGACACGCTGCGCATGGACCTGGACCGCGGCGCGGCCGCCATGCTGGTGGCCGCCTCCGATGAACGTGGGCAGGCCGGGCGCGAGGACGCCGAACTGATGGCGGCGGTGTTCGCGGAAAACGGCGCGACCGAGGTGTTTTCGACCAACGACCCCGACGAGGGCGAGGCGTTCGTCGCCGCGCGCCGGTTCTGCATCCCGGCGGTGGAAACCAAGGGAGCGCTGTTGCTCGAAGACGTCGGGGTGCCGCTTCCGGCGCTGGGCGAGCTGGTCACCGGGATCGCGCGCATCGCCGCCGAGCGCGACCTGATGATCTCGGTGATCGCGCACGCCGGCGACGGCAACACCCACCCGCTGATCGTGTACGACCCCGCCGATGACGCGATGGCGGGGCGCGCCCAACTCGCGTTCGGCGAAATCATGGACCTGGCCGTCGGCCTGGGCGGCACGATCACCGGCGAGCACGGCGTCGGCCGGCTCAAGCGGCCGTGGCTGGGCGGTTATCTCGGGCCCGAGGTGATGGACCTCAACCGGCGCATCAAGCAGGCGCTGGACCCGGACGGCATCCTGAACCCGGGCGCGGGTATCTGAAGCTCGTCCCTCGCCGAGTGTGCGCTGAGGGCGCGATTCCGGGGGGTTTCATGCGGTGGTGTAGGTTCTCAAAGTGCCTGGCGGATGGCGATTCATCTATCTGCGACGTTCCAGGATTCTCACCAACATGGCGGACGCGTTTTTCTCATCTTCGTGGCGGATCCTAGAACCGTAACGGTCGTGCAGAATCGGCTCATGTAGGGGCTGTAGACCGCAGGTGCGGTCGTAAGAGCTCGATACAACCGCGTCACATCCGGTCGCTGAGCAATCAACCCCCGGCCCGGTCGCCACCTCTGGTTTTTCGAGTCGACCAATCCGTTAGCGGCACCGATCTTCGGCTCACTCGAAGTTAGGAACACGCCGGATCGCGCGCTAACGAGACGACTTCAACTTCTCCCTTGGCGTCAAATTCAGCTGAGCTCGCCGCCGGATCCGGTACGCCGCCCCGTCCCGGTTGATAGGTTCCCGCCTGCGCCGGGCGGTACGGCTGCCGTGGGGATGGCGTTGTCGATGAGGACGGCTGCGATGGTGGCGGCGGTGGCGAAGGTGTCGGTGTTGAGGACTCGGTTGCGGGCCGAAGCGCCATCCAAGAGCAGCGCCAGTTGTTCGCCGAGCTGTTCGGGGTCGGTGGCGCCGGCCTCGCGCGCGGTGTCGGTGAGCCGCGCGGCAAAAGCCGTCTTGTAGTCGCGGGCGCGTAGGCGTGCCGGGTGGCCCGGGTCGTGGATTTCGACGGCCGCCGCGATGAACGGGCACAGAGGCGCGTGAATGTCGAAGGCGGCCAGGAGCCGTTCGCGGGGTGTGAGGTCGGTGCGGTCGAACACCTCGGGCAGGATGTCGGGATCGAATCGGCGTAGGTGTTCGGCGATTAGCTCATCCTTGCCGGTGAAGTGCTGGTAGAAGGTGCGCTTGGACACCTGGGCCACCGCGCAGAGCTGGTCCAGGCCGGTGCCGTTGATGCCTTGATCGCGGAACAGTTGTTGTGAAGCGCCGAGGATGCGCTCTCGTGCGCCCCTGCCGCGGCGCAGGCCTCGCGGCCCCTTCTCCAACTCCGTCATGCGCCCAGCGTAGCCCAGTTGGGTACCGATCGGTGTGCATAGCTTGCATTCCACATAACCGTTCGATACGTTAAGCACACAGATCGGTGTATATAACATCGGCACTATCGAATGATTGGAGTGATCGTGGGAAAACTCGATGGCAAGGTCGCGGTGATCACCGGGGCGACAAGCGGTATGGCGCTGGCCGGTGCCAAGTTATTCGTTGACGAAGGAGCTCACGTCTTTATCACGGGCCGACGGAAGGACGCGCTGGACCAAGCCGTCGAACAGATCGGGCGGAACGTAACCGGCGTGCAAGGCGACTCGGCCAACCTCGACGATCTGGACCGCTTGTTCGATGCGGTCAAGCAGGAAAAGGGCGCGATCGACGTGTTGTGGGCAAGCGCCGGGGTAGGCAAGCAGAACAAGCTCGGCGAGATCACCGAGGAGGACTTCCATGACGCCTTCTGGCTGAACGCGCGCGGCACGCTGTTCACGGTCCAGAAGGCACTGCCGCTGTTCAACGATGGCGGCTCGATCTTCATGACCGGGTCGAACGCATCGCTGCGGGGCTACCCCAATTGGAGCGTGTACGCCGGAAGCAAGGCCGTACTGCCCGCCTACGCACGGGTGTGGGTGGCCGAGCTGAGGGACAGGAAGATCCGGGTCAACGTGCTTACCCCCGGCCAGGTCGCCTCACCGATGCTGGAAGAGGTGATGGACGAGGAGGCGAAGGCACAGTTCGAGTCCGTGATACCCGCGGCGAGAGATGGGCCGCGCTGAAGAGATCGCGTCCGCCGCGTTGTTCCTCGCCTCCGACGACTCGAGCTATGTCAACGGCATGGAGCTGGTCGTCGACGGCGGCACCACAGTGATCTGAGTAAAAGACACCGGGATGTACGCCGACAAAGACGTCGTCGCCCCGGACCGCGGCCACCGCGGCAGACCGGTTCACACACAACAAGCAAGAAGCACACAAGGAGTAGCCATGACCACCTTCGCCCCGCACCGCGACACCGTGGAATTCTTCGTCGACTGCATGCACGGCGGCGCAGACACAGACGCTCTTTCCGACATCCTCGCCGAGGACGTGGTGATGTACAGCCCGCTCGGCGATGAGCCAGCCACTGGCCGCGAGGCAGTCCTGGAAGGCATACAGAGCGTCGGCGCGGTGGCGGCCGACCTCACATATAAGGAGGTCCTCAGCGGCGAGACGCACCACGCCGCGTACTTCCGGCTGCAGATCGAAGACACTGTGGTCAACGGAATGGACTACATCCTGCTCGACGCGGACGGCAAGATCGCCGAGGTGACCATATTTTGGCGCCCACTGCCGTCCGGCGTCGCGCTGCAGCGAAACCTTGCGGATGCACTCGGCATGCAGCCCTGGGAACTGCGCACCGATGTGCAGTAACGCTGAAGCCCGAGACGCGTCGGTGACGTTCGCGTCGTACCCGCACTTCTGGGACACGCGGATTGAGGCGCGCGCCGCAGTTCGACTGAGGCGCTAGTCGTCACGGCGCGACGGGTGACCGCCGCGCCGTGCCCAGATGAGTTTGACGCGGTCCCACGCGGCTACTGGCTAGCGCTCATCATCGCGGTGATAACCATCGAATCGGCGGCCCGAAGTCGCGGTGACCATGCCGATGAACCGGGCGATCGCAGCATCGGCGACTGAGTCGGGATCGGGCTCCCAGATCGGTGCGCGGTCCTTCCTGACTGCCATCGGTCCTGTGGAGGACGTCGTTTTCCCAGAAGGGTCTTCATTGTGGGGCATGGCGACAGCTCCGCAGTAGAGGACTGTTAAGGGGTTTCGAATCCAGTCGCGACGACGTTCGCCGCCCGGTGGCTTCGCCACCTCATCCCGTCGGCGCGGCGGGTGTCTTGACCGCCTCTATGCAAACGGTGATCTCGACGGTGTCCCCGACCATCGGGCCGCCTCCGGACAGCACGGGAGTCTCGGTCAGGACGCCGAAATCACTACGCTTCAGCTTGATCACACCTTCGAACCCGGCCACCTCACCGTGACCCATGCCGGGGCTCACGCCGAGAAACGAGAACGCCAGTGGTACGCGTTTGGTGGTTCCGCGCAGGGTGAAATCGGCCTCGAGCACCCAGTCGTGCTGTCCGACGGGGTGCATACCGGTCGAGACGAGGGTGGCGGTGGGGAACTCGTCGGCTCCGAAGATGTCGGGTTCCCGTAGGTGGTGGTCGCGGTTCGGGTTACCGGAGCTCACCGACCCGACCGCTACCGTGACCGCAACGCTCGGAGTTCCGTTCTCGGGCACCGTGATCGCACCGGAGAACTCGCTCGAATCGCCCACGTACCCTACCGATCACCAGGTGGCGGACCGAGAACGTGATGGAAGAGTGGACGGGGTCGATCGTCCACGTACCGGGGGTGAGATCCCGCCCAACAGTCGAGTCCACCTGAGTGCTCTTTTCGAGCTCCGACGTTAGTTCGTAGAGATTGCGCAAGACCAGGGCGTTGCGGGCTTGGATGAGTACGCCACCCTCGTCGATACGTCCGAGTTCGATCGGGGCGAAGCCGAGATCGGTGCACAGCCCGGCAACTACCGCGCTCGCCGCGGAGTCGTTGCTGGACACGAAGACTACGCGTCTCCCGAACTCGAGCGGGCGCTTCTCGGCGAGCTGCCGGGCGGCGGTTTGGTTGAACGACTTAACCACCGCGGCGCCGGGGAAGGCCTCGGCGTTGAAATCAGTCGACAGGCGGCCGCCGAGGATTTCCTCGGAGTTGGGCACCAGAAACGCGTTCGCTGTGTCGACGACGATCTTGCCGGACCAGTCTGCGCGGCGCCGACCCACCTTGCGGACCTGCAAGAACGGTATGGCCAGGATGATCAGGTCCGCATCCAGGGCTGTGTCGAGGGTGACCGGCGTGATCGAGGCGGACAGTTCGGTGACGTCGATCGTCTCCGGACCTCGCGTGTTGGCGAAGAGTGCCGGGACGTCGTGGTCGGAGAACCGTTGCGCCAGAACCGAGCCGATGCTGCCGGTGCCTACGACGGCGTACTGCACAGCGCTGGTCATCGCACGACCTCCGAGGTCCGAGCGGCCGCGATGAAGACCGCCAGCGCCAGGAACACGGCGTTCACCGGCCACTGCTTGTACTCCGCGCGTCGACCGTGGAACACCGCCGCGCCCACCTGCAGCACCGCGAGGCCCACGGCTGCGGCCGGCGTCAGAATGGGCGCGATGCCGGTGAGCCACGGGAGGATCAGACCGAGAGCCCCGGCGACCTCGACGCCGCCGATGAGTTTGAGCGACGTCGCCGACAACGCTTCGGCGGCAGCAGCCATGGAGGGGTTCTTCGCCAGGCGCTCCTTCGGCGTCAACAGTTTCGTGCCACCAGCAAAAAGATATGCGGCGGCGAGTAATCCGGACGCGATCCATACCGCGATGTTCACGTGGGCTCCTCGAAGACGTGTGTGTGCGAACACGGGCAACGGCCCGACCGGTCGCACCTGCGAATCTCGCATTCACGCGGACGAGTCATTAGTTGATGCATCAATTACTCTACGGGTGTTAATGTGAAGCGTCAACTAAATCGGCTCCATCGGACTCATTCCCGCGGTGATGCAGACCTTGACGCCTCGACAACGACCGGACGCCGTCGCCGGTGCCGCGGGGTTGCCACGACGGAGCCGTCGCCGCTCGGCGGCTGACGTCTAACAGTTGACGGTCGAACTATCCTTCAGATGCAGGAGGTCCGGATGACAGCTGGGCGATTGGAAACCATCGGGTCGTCGCGGTGACGCGGCCCAAGCGTGAGCGTCGTCGACCCGAAACGGTGTGGCTCGACGACGATCAGCAGCGTGCGTGGCGTCAGCTCCTATCGATGATTATGGAGCTTCCGGCGGCCCTGGAAAGCGATCTGCAGCGCACCACCGGACTGACGACGTTCGAGTACCTCGTGCTGGCGAATCTCTCGGAAGCCGACGAGCGGACGCTGCGGATGTCGGAGCTCGCCTCCAGTGCGAACTCCTCGTTGTCGCGGTTGTCGCACGTGGTAAGGCGCCTCGCAGGCAACGGGTTGGTGGTGAAGCACGTCTGTGCCGAGGACGCCAGGGTGAGCGTGGTCGAGCTCACGAAGGCGGGATTGCGGCGGGTCTCCGCCGCGGCCCCCTTGCACGTCGCGAAGGTGCGCGAACTGGTGGTGGAGCCGTTGACGAAGGCCGACCTGATCAGGCTCGGCAGAGCGGCCCAGGCCATTACCGACCGGATCGCCGAGTCGGGTTCGCCCATCGGCTCCGCCCGTCGACCGTGATGCGTGGCGCGACGAGCACCGGCTTGACCAACGGATCGCAGCATGTCCGGATCATCCATCCAGTTGGGCACCGTGGCGATCCGTTTGGGACTGATGCGCCCCATTGCGAGCAGTCCCAAAAGCCCTTCAGATGCGTTGTGAGACTATCGAATCCGGTCAAAGAAGGTCACGTCGCGTTGGTCCATCTCCCGGAGTGGAGCCGGGGAGCCACGCTCACCGAATCACCTTCCGTTAGCGAACGTTTACATACCGATCGGCGGCCGCCGTAGCGCACCGGCGATCGCAGACCTTCGCTGTTTGGTCAATTCCTTTGTGGCGCATAGGTATTCACCAAGGCAGCCGACGCGACGAGTGAGGCTGTGTTGCCTGGCTTACTGACGGGCCCGGCGCGCGTCGGGGCCTGAGGTCCTCGATGCGATCGAGGACCTCATCGAGTGCCGTCGCGAGAGCAGCGGGGTCGCGGCGAACCTGCGCGAGCAGGATGCCGCCTTCGACCGCGGCCAACAGCGCGGTCGCCAGGCGGTCGGGGTTGGCCTTGCGGCGCAGATCGCCACGATCGCACATGGCCTGTAAACCCTTGCGGATCGCCGCTTCCCATTGGTCGAATCCCCCGGCGAGGTCAGCTCGACATTGCGGGAAGGGCTCGGCGAGTTCCCCGACCAGCGACCCGATCGGGCAGCCGCCTTCGCAGTTCCGCTGGCGTTGGGTGTCGACGACGAAGTCTCGCCAGGCTCGCAACCCCTCCATGCTGTCCAGCCCCTCGAGCGTCGTGAGGAGAGCGTGCAGGCGGTGGGCGATGACGGCCCTGATCGTGGATTCCTTGTCCTGGAAGTAGTGATACACCTGCGAAGGGCCAACGCCCGCGGACCTTCTGGATGTCGCCGGACTCGTGCCGGCGACACCGTGGTCGTACATCAGTTGCGCTGCTGTTGCCACGATCCGCTCCCGCGTGGCCCGCCCCTTGGGGGTGAGCCGTTGCGGCTCGGTGACCGATTCGTTCGCTGCCATCAGTAGCCAGGTGCGCGAGATCCGTCGCTGCGGTCCTCGCTGCCCTGATCCCCCTTCCGATTCCTCTGATCCTGTCGGGCGTGCTCGCCGGGAAGACCGCCGCCGGCGGCTTGGTCCTGGCGACGAACTGGTCGTTGCACGCGTCCTTCGCTGCCGCATGGCCGGCCGGTCTGCGGCTGATTGGGAACTGGCCGCTACGCCCCTGCGCCGAGGCGTAGCGGCCAGTTCAGGGTCGACGTCCTAGTAGCGCCACGGCATGATCACCGTCGGCTGGTATCGCACCCGATCCGCCGCCGCGGTGACTAGCTACTCGAAACGCTCCGGCGTGCGGCGAACGCGGTCATCTACTGCGCCCCTGGGGTGGTTGTCGGGGTGGGCACGCAGGGTGCGTTCGGTCTGGAGGTAGACCTGCTCCTGCAGGTGCTGTGTGCGGGACTTCTTGGAGGATTTCTTGAGTTTGGCGGCCGCGTAGTAGCCGCCGGTGGCCGTGGCCAGGTCTGGGTCGGCCATGATCCGCACGCATCCGCGGGAGCCTCGAGCGGGCTCGCCGTATAACGGTGCGCCGAGCCGTGCCATCAGCCCGAAGGTTCCGCCGGCCTTGTCGCCGAAACCCGATTTCACCGTGCCGGGGCTGACCGCGTTGACGGTGACCCCGCCGCCGTCGAGTCGGCGAGCCAGGGCATAGGTGTAGAGCAGGTTGGTCAACTTGGCGTTGAAGTAGGCCTGAGTCTGGGTGTATTTGCCCGGATAGGACCAGTCGGTCTCGACTTTCCCGAGTCCCTCTATCAACGCGGTCATGTTGGCTACCCGCGAAGGTCTTCCCAAGGAGTCCGCACCCGCGTGCAGCAGGTCGAGGAGTCCGTCTGTCAGGGCGGCTACCGCGACGTGGTTGATGGCCATGGTCATCTCGATGCCATCTGGGGACAGCCGCCGCTGGGTGAACCCGGCGCCGGCGTTGTTGATTAGACCGTGGAGGCCCTGCGGGGCTGCAGCTCGGACGGCGTCTACTAGCTGTCGCGCGCCGGCGATCGAGCTCAGATCGGCGGCGACCGGGATGAAGCGGCCAGCTCCGCTGCCGTCAGCCGCGAGGTTTTCGACGGTGACGCCCGCCGCTTCCTGGGTACGGCCGTGTGTCAGGACGGTGGCTCCCTCGTCACCGAGAAGGCGGGCGGTCTCGTACCCGATGCCACCCTTGGTGGTGCCGGTGACCAGGACGGTCTGGCCCCGCATCCGGGCGCTTGGGGAGGGATGCTTGCTCATTGAAGTCTCCTAATTGTGAGGTTTTGGCGTGAGATGGGGGCGTTCCGCCCGAGATCAATGCAGGTGATGTCGTGTCGTCCCTACGGTGGCTCTAGACCGCGATGTCGGTGAGCCGTGTCGGTCTGCCGGTCCGGGCACAGAACGTTGTACGCCGTGGGCCACGTTGCGAGGGGGTAGCCGTTCACAGCACGGATTGGCGGCCACCGTCGACCGGGATGACGGCACCGGTGATGAAGCTCGCCTCCTCGCTGCACAGGTAAGCGATGGCGTGGGCGATCTCAATGGGCTGGGCGGCACGGCCCAGCGGAATGGCGGCGACGAAGGTGGGCAGCATGTGTGCCATCGGATCCATTGCCGGGGTGAGGGTGGGTCCCAGCGCGACGGCGTTGACGCGCACGCCCTGGGGTCCGTATTCCGCGGCCCAGGAGCGGGTCAGCGATTCCAGGGCTGCCTTGGAGGCGCCGTAGCCGGCCATGCCGGCCTGGCCGCGGTCGGCGACCATCGTGGACACGTTCACGATCGCGCCGCCGCCGTTTCCCGCCATCACGGGGGCATAGGCTGCGGTCAGCAGGAACGGTGCCTTGACGTTGACCGCGAACATGGCGTCGAAACCAGCTTCGGTGGCGTCCGCGGTCGGGGCCAATTCCCAGAAGCCGGCATTGTTGACCAGAATGTCGACGTCCCCAGCCTCCTGAATCAGTCCTCGCACGTCGTCGGAAACGTTCAGGTCGGCGGCGATGAAGCGGGCGGGTGCGCTTGCGGTGGCGAACTCCTCGACGACGGCGTGGCCGCGAGTTTCGTCGCGGCCGGTGACGATCACCGCGGCGCCGTGCTGGGCGAACAGTTTCGCGGCTTCTCTACCGACACCGGACGTGGCGCCGGTGACGAGGACGTTCTTGCCGTTGAATTTCATCGGTTGTTCCTTCTCGGTTGACGTTGGCTAGTTGGTGTCGAAGAGGTCGCGGTGGGCGTCCACCCGGTGCGCGAATGGTGTCGCCGGTCGGCCCGGGATCGCCTCGACGTCACCGGTGACGAATGCCGGTTGCCGCGTGGTGGCCGCTTGCAGCGCGATGTAGGCATCGGCGAACTCCGGTGATGCCCTGCCCCCTCCTCTTGCTTCGCGATGGATGTCTGCGTCGTCATGCGACCGCCTTTCGAGATTTTGGATTGGTCACTCCACCGAACCTCAGCGGGTCTGGAATGTCAACACCAAAATCGGCTACCCTCAAGCGATGACCACGCGCAAGGGCCAAGCCACCCAAGACCGCATGTCGGCTTGCAGCGCGACGTAGGCATCCACCTGCGGTGATGTCCCTGCCACCTCCGCCCGCTTCGCGATGGCGGGTTGCGTCGTCAAGTGATCGCCCTCTGCTCGTTTGGATTGGTCATTCCACCGAACCTCAGTGGGTCTGGAATGTCAACACCAAAATCGGCTACCATCGAATGATGATCACGCGCAAGGGCCAGGCGACTCGCGACCGCATCGTGGCCGCCGCCGCGGCCCTGATGTATCAGCAGGGTGTGGCTGGCACCAGTACCGAGGACCTCCAGGCCGCCGCCGGCGTCAGCGCGTCGCAGATCTACCACTACTTCGACGACAAGCACTCCCTCACGTGCGCCGTCATCGGGCATTGGAGCGACACGATCCTCGGGTTTCACGAACCCCTGCTCGCGCGCCTCGACGACATCGACGCATTGCGTAGCTGGGCCGAGGTCATCGTGGAAGCGGCGCGGGCCAACGACTTTCGGGGCGGCTGCCCGTTGGGTTCGTTGGCTAGCGAGCTCGCCGATCGCGACGATGCCGCTCGAGACGACGTCGTGGCCGGCTACCGGCGATGGCAGGGCGCCATCCGTGACGGCCTGTTCGCGATGAAGGCCCGCGGCGCACTCGTCGACGGCGCCGACGTCGACCAATTCGCCATGGCACTGCTGACTGCCCTGCAGGGCGGCCTGCTTGTGGCCAAGACCTTGCGCGACGCCGAGCCCCTACGAACCGCACTGAACACCACCATCGATCACATCGCCTCCTTCGCCACGACGGGAACCACCTAGGCCACGCGCCTCACGATCCGCTCAACTGCGCACGGAGATGAGGAAGTGGCTCATCCAGGCCACCGCCACCGCCACCTGAGACCAAGGCCCACCACCCCGTCGACGACCTCACCCCACCGGAGGAACCATGACCCACCTGCGCCGCGGCGGCCTCCACACCCAGACCGGGTCGATTCGCATCACCGCCCCACCCGAGACGGTCTGGGAACTGATCACCACCGTCGACACCGTCTGCGAGTGGTACGACACCTGGGACACCGTGGAGAACGACACCGCCGACCCTCGACTGCGGGTCGGTTCCTCGTTTCACCTCACCCGTTACCGCCGCGGCCGCGGCGAGACCGCGCGCTGCCGGGTCACCGACCTCACCGTGCCGACGCGGCTGTGCTGGGAGCAATCCGCACCCCACACCCCGACCATGTCGGTGGCGTTCCTGCTGATTCCCGGCACCGACACCGGCACCACCGAGCTCCGGCACACCCGGACCTGGGCCACCCCCTAAAACTGAGTCTCACGCGGCCGTCGCGGCCACACCCCCACTCGCCCCCACCCGACGAACACGCCACCTTCAGACACCACGACAAGGAGCAGACGATGAATGATCAGCGGGTCGGCGCGAGGTGATCAACAGCGGCCGCCAGAGCGGCTGGTGCGGTCACCTCGATCGGCCTGACCCCGAAACGCCACCCCACCAAGGCCGAGAGTCACCCGCGCTTCGGCGGCGGTTGAGCCATAGACGACGAGCATGAACCGAGACAACGAGGAGGACATTCAGTGACGACCCTTCAAGAGGCAGCATCGCTGTCCAGCGATGAGCGCGGCCTGGTGGTGGTTTCGACGTTGCGGGCCAACGGCACCATCCAGTCGTCGCTGGTCAACGCCGGCGTCCTCGCCCATCCCGTCACCGGTGAGACCATCTTGGCCTTGGTCGCGGTGGGCCCTGTCAAGCTGGCGAACCTGCGGGCTCGACCCCAGGTCACGGCCACCTTCCGCAACGGATGGCAGTGGGCGGCGGTCGAAGGGTGCGCCGAGCTCGCCGGACCCGACGACCCCCAACCCTGGCTGGACGCCGAAGGGCTTCGGCTGCTGCTCCGAGCGATTTTCACCGCAGCCGGCGGTGAACACGACGACTGGGACGAGTACGACCGGGTGATGGCCGAGCAGCGCCGGGCAGCGGTGCTCATCCGTCCTGACCGGGTCTACGGCGACCAATGAGGGGGGCGAGACGAGAGGCCCATCGATTCGCCAGTGAAGCCCGCTTCGTCGGCAAACGTGCGACTGACGTTCTCGAGAGGTCGAGGACCTTTGTCTTGCCCCAGCTTGTTCTGCGTGGTCTATTCAGGCGCTCTCCGCTACGGTGCGCGCCACTTTGAGGGCCGTCTCTCCGACCCTGGCGCCGAGTCGGTATGCGGTTTCGTTGACGGCCGAGATGATGCCCTGTTTCAGTGTCGATTGGCCGTCACCGATGCACGCTGAATCCGCGGCGACCGTGGCGGCGGCGATACCGTCAGAATCGAGAATGGGAAGGCTGGCAGCGCCGGCATCATCGGCGCCGAAGCCGGCATCGTTGAAGAAGGCGAGGCGTGGCCTAAATGAACGCGTCATACCAGCTGCGATTGCGCCGCCGTGGCTACCGGTCGCCACGACCAGGCCTGCATCTTCTGGTTTACCGAATGAGATGGAGTCTATGCAGAGGACGCCGTCAATGATGGTGCGTCTGTCGACCGGCGCTTCTGCGGCTGCGTGGGGCCAGGGCGCGGATTTCAGCAGCTCCGCTGCGTGTACGACGGCGTGACCGGTCTCTACGCCACACGTGGCCGCAAGCCCGTTGGCGCGACTGATGATTCCGCGTTGGAGCATATCTGCACTGTCGCCGACGCGGGCGCTGTTCGTCGCTACGGCCGCCATGGCCATGCCATGTCGATCGGCCCAAAGCAGACCGCTGACTCCCGCTTCGTCTCGACCGATCCCGCAGTCATGATGAATTGCAGCGCGAACGCCCGCCTTGGCCGAGAAGTACGCCGCCGGAATCGCGGCATTCGAACCGCCGACGACGACGGCGCCGTTCGCTTCGGGAGGGAGTTGTGTCACTCCATCGAACACCATGATGGGAACGTTCTTTGCTGGCATTTCCGACCTCCTAGGGATGAGCGTTCTTGCGCTGACAAGAATAACGACCTGTGTTCAATCTCGGAGTGGAGGCGTGTTCATGACACGGCTATCCCGCCATCGACGTATAAGCCCACTCCAGTAACGAAACTGCTTTCATCTGAGGCGAGGAACAGCGCGGCCGCCGCGATTTCCTCTGGACGTCCAAGGCGCCCAAGCGGGGTTATAGATAAAAGGTAATTCTTTGTTTGCTCAGCGACTTCCTTGGAACGACCACTGACTATCGAGGAGCGACGTTTGAATTGCGCCGGCGCTGAGAACATTGGCTCGGATTTTACGGCCTTTAAGTTCATTCGTCCACGTCCGTACAAATGCACCGAGCGTCGCTTTCGCACCATTATAGGTACTGCGGGTTGGAAACCCTTTCACCGTTCCCATCGATCCAATAAGAATGATCGATCCGCCGTCATTCATTATTGGCAATGCCTTCTGGACAGCAAAATAGGTTCCACGGGCCGTGGTATCAAATGTAAGCTCAAAATGTTCTGGCGTGACGTCCTTTGTGAGTACCCGCTCAACGTAACAGGGACAAGCGAACACCACATCGATCTTCCTTTTTGCTCAGCCACCGTCTTGTAGAGACGATCGAGATCATCGAGCTTTGAGACATCCGCCTCAATGGCGGTCACGTTCTCGCCGATTTCCGCGACGGCCTTGTCGAGCTCGGCCTGGCGGCGACCGGCGATGAACACATAAGCGCCCTCGCCAACGAACCTCTTGGCGGTCGCGAGACCAATTCCGCTACTTCCTCCAGTGACAACGGCGATTTTGTTTTTCAATAAAGACATTGTGTTTCCTTCTTCGTTGGGCGCAGGGCCGGGCTATCGTGCGTCTGTCACACGACCGACGCGGTCGCCGAGGTATTCAACGAGGCAGCTGGCGTGACGGGAGGGGCAGTGTTGCCGGCTTACTGATGGGCTTGCGCGCGTCGGGGTCTGAGGTCCTCGATGCGGTCGAGGACCTCATCGAGTGCCGTTTCGAGAGGGGCGGGGTCGCGGCGAACCTGCGCGAGCATGATGCCGCCTTCGACCGCGGCCAGCAGCGCGGTCGCCAAGCGGTCGGGGTTGGCCTTGCGGCGCAGATCGCCCCGGTCGCTCATGGCCTGTAATCCCTTGCGGATCTCTGCTTCCCACTGGTCGAATCCCCCGGCGAGGTCGGCTCGACATTCCGGGAAGGGTTCGGCCAGTTCCCCAACCAGGGACCCGAGCGGGCAGCCGCCTTCGCAGTTCTGTTGGCGATACGTGTCGACGACGAAGTCTCTCCAGGCTCGCAACCCCTCCATGGTGTCCAGCCCGCCGAGTGTTGCCAGGAGAGCGTGGATGCGGTGGGCGATGACGGCCCTGATCAGGGATTCCTTGTCCCCGAAGTAGTGATACACCTGCGAGGGGCCAACGCCTGCCGCCTTCTGGACGTCGCCGAGAGTCGTGCCGGCGACACTGTGGTCGTACATCAGTTGCGCTGCTGTCGCCACGATCCGATCCCGCGTGGCCCGCCCCTTGGGGGTGAGCCGGTGCGGCTCGGTGACCGATTCGTTCGCTGCCATCACTTTGGCCAGGTCTGGCGAGGTCCGTCGCTGCGGGCCCCGCTGACCTGATCCCCCTTTCCGAATTCGTCTGATCCTGTTCGTGCGCACTAGCCGGGAAGACCGCCGCCGGTGGCTTGGTCTTGGCTAGGAAACTGCTGAAGACGGTCCTTCACAGATGTCCCGGCCGGGTTGGTGTCCCTTCCGCCGACCTTGTCGGTGGTCTCCAGCGGGACACGGCAGCCGTTGAGCCACAGGCCCATGAAGATGAAGAAGGAGATCGACAGAATGTACTTGCGTGTCGAGTCCTCACCGAAGGTGGCCAGGAGTTCGCTGAGCGTCTTGTCGCTCAGCGTCTTTGCGCTGGCGAGCTCGTCGGCCGCCCGGCCAAGCAGAACGTAGTCCGAGTCGATGCCGGTGACGGGCCCGTCGGAGGCGATGGCGGCGATCTCGTCGTCGCTGAGTCCCACGTTGCGGCCGATCGCCGCGTGGATCTGCCACTCGTAGGGTGCGTCGAGAGCCTTGGCGACCCGCATCATGCACATCTGCCGGTGCTTGGGGTTGATGCCATCAGGGCCGAAGATCGCCTTGACCACATCGATCACGCCCGGGAAGTGATCTCCCGTTCCGGCGAACATCTTGACGACGTTCAGCGTCGCGTCGGGCTGATAGGTGCCACCGAAGTAGGTTTCGATGACCGCCTTGACGACGTCATCGTCGGGCAGCGGCACTGCCACCGTCGCCGCGTAGGTAGTCGGGATGTTCATCGCCATTTGTCCTCCTTCACCTGCCTGCAGGCAGGGTCGCCAGCAGCTGTTCGCCGATGTCCGGGTGGTCATCGCCGCTTCGGTCAGTGTAGCTCCGACGCGACCTGAATGTGAAGTACTCACTACATAAACTGATGAAACATCAGCTGCCGCCGCTACGACGTTGCTTCCGTCGCGGTGCGCGTTGTCTCTGTGGATGACCTTCGAAAGATGCTCTGCTACAGCAGAGTTAACGTATAAACGGCCATCAACGCCGGATGAGGCCAACTGGTTGACTTGGTCCATTAAGCGTGATTATGTAGCAGACGATTCAAATATCGGATACGCTAATGAAGCATCGGATACACGCAGGACGAAGCCGGATGACCGGCTCCGACTGCCGGGCCAGCCCTCTGCTGGGCTGCCCGCCGACTGGTTTAGGAGAAGAATCAGAATGAAGATCAGGCGATTCACCACGGCTGAAGCTCCCTTGGGCGTCGTGACGCAGACCGACGAGGTTTTCGACTCCTCGACCGTTAAGGACGCCACCTACGCTTTCGACATCTGGGGATTCGACGAGGTCCCCGAACTGCCGCTACGGCCCGAGCACGTGCTCGGTGAGTACAAGCAACTGGGCCTCTTCGGTCCCCGTGGCGGAATCCGCGTTGACATTCAGATCATTCCCCCGGTCATCGGAGACGAACCGCCGGACCTCTCAGAGACAGTGGGAAGGCTCAACCTCGGCACCGGTGGCGGGATGACGCCGGGCAAGGACGGGGCCGGCATGCACCGCACCGACACCATCGACCTCGTCGTGGTCCTCGAAGGCGAGACCAACGTCGCCTACCCCGGCGAGGACGGCAACGTGTACGAGATCACGATCAAGGCCGGGGATTTCCTCACCAACAACGGGACGTTCCACCGCTGGCACAATCGGTCGACATCGAACTGCACGCTGATGCTCATTACCTTGGCAGCCGCGCGCAAGACCGAGGAGACACCAGCATGAGCGCCGCCAACGTCCAAGGAATCACCCTGGTGGCCAACGACTTTGTCATCACGGACCCGCACATTTGAGTCGCACGCATCGATGAGCGGCGGCCGACATGGGCGATAAGACTTTCTCCGACAAGACCGCGCTGGTGACCGGGGCTAGCCGCGGCATCGGAAGAGCCGTGGCGTTAGGCCTCGCCTCCGCGGGCGCTGATCTGGCACTGCTTGCCCGATCACAGCCCGACCTCGACGAGGTCGCAGAGCACAGCAGAGCACTAGGCGCCCGGGTAGTCGTCGTACCCACCGACCTCGCTGACCAGTCAGCTCTGGCGGCCGCAATTCAGCACGTCCAGAACGAATGTGGAGTGATCGACATTCTCATCAACAACGCCGCAGTAGTGCAGCCGATGGGACCAACCGTTGACGTGGACGTGGACGAGTGGGCAGCGGCGATCACGGTCAACCTCGTGAGCCCAGTCACTCTGACGCTGGGACTATTGCCCGACATGCTCAGGCGAAAGTGGGGCCGGATCGTGAACGTGACGGCCAAATCGGCGGCGGACGCCGTCGCAACTCATCGGCGGTAACGCCTACACCAGCTCCAAGGCGGCGCTCGAAGCGCACACGCTGAACCTGGCCACCGAACTCGCCGATACGGGAGTCACCGTCAACGCCTTCCGGCCAGGGATCGTCGACACCGCCATTCACGACTGGGTCAGGAGTCAACCAGCGGAGCGGATCGGCGAGGGACTGCGAAGCCAGTTCATCAAGTTCCGTGAGTCGGGGATGTTGATCAGCCCCGAACAATCCGCTGCCGCGCTGATTGCCCGACTCGGCAGTGACACAACCGGGCAGATCCGGGACGTCGACGATGAAACACCCCCACGCTGAGCACCGCACTCATCGACGGTGTCGGGTCGATCAAACCCCGAGCGAAACCGTCGCACTATCCCTTCCGGCGAAGCAGCACCAACACCGTGACCACGAATCTCACAGGATCCGTCCCGCTGGTCACCGGAGCCACCAGCGGTATCGCCAACGCCACGGCCTTGTTGGCCCAGCCCAGCGCCCACGTTCTCATGGGTGACCGCCTCGCCAGCTGACCCTCCGACCTTTCCATCTCTAGGAGAAAATTCTATGAAGGCCATCCGTTTTCACGAGTACGGCGACATCAACGTCTTACGCTACGAAGAGACCCCGACACCAAGGCCCGGCCGCGGAGAAGTGCTCGTTGCGGTCGCGGCGACGGCGTTCAACCCGGTGGACACTTGGTTCCGGGCAGGAGCCATCGACCAGATCTTCCCCGTGCGCTTTCCTCACACGTTGGGCCTCGACCTGGCCGGAACAGTCGTCGACCACGGCCCCGGCGTCGACGATCCGGCCATCGGGGCCGAGGTCATCGGATTCCTTCCCATGACCGGGCCGGGGGCCGCCGCCGAATACGTCAACGCACCTGCCGAGTTGCTCGTGCGCGCCCCCGCCACCATCGCACTGATCGACGCCGCCGCGATTCCGGTACCCGCGCTCACCGCCTGGCAGGCACTGTTCGAGCACGGCAACCTCGTCGCCGGGCAGCGCGTGCTCGTCAACGGAGCAGGCGGCGGTGTCGGCGGATTCGTCGTCCAACTCGCAAAACAGGCCGGCGCCGAAGTGATCGCCACCGCAAGCCCCCGCAGTGTCGACGCCGTACGCGCGGCAGGAGCCGACCACATCATCGACTACACCGCAGCCAAGATCGCCGACGCACTGCCGCGCCAGTCGATCTCGCGATCAATCTCGTCGCCGGCACCGGCGACGACACCGCAGACCTGCTCAACGTCATTGCGCCAGGCGGAACCCTGGTGTCGGCGACCCCACCAGGTGGGGAATTTCCCGAACGTGCCCAGCGGGTCGTGTTTTTCAGCGTGCGCAGCGACACGACCCAGCTGACCCAGATCGTCGACCTCGTCGACAGCGGACAGCTCCAGCTCGACATCAGCGCGCGGCGTCCCCTGGCCGACACCGCGCAGGTGCACCAACAAAGTGAGGACGGCGCACTGCGAGGTCGCACCCTGCTGATCCCATGACAACGACGGCATTGACCACGATTCGAACGGCGGGGTCTACCCGTGTGGCGAGAGCCACACGGATAGACCCCAGTCGATCACCGCCAAGCAACGGGCTCAATGCCATGGCCTAACGGATCGACGCCGATGTGGCCTCAGCGCGGAACCAACAGCACGACTCAACCAGACGCGTAAAAGCCCTCAGCAAGTACGTCAACGCCGTCGCGCAGACCACCAAGAACGGCATACAGCGGCCGTGCTGGTATGCCGACAAGTGGCGGTCGTTCTAGGAGACGTTGTACGGGGCTCTCCTAGCCCTGCATAGCTGATTCGATCGCGGCCGATGCTGTCATTGCTACGGGCCGCACATTAAGCCCAGAATGACATTCGGGGTAAGTCCGGCGTGCTACAGCGCGCCGATTGGTGGCGATCCATCGGATGAAAACGGCGTGGTTAATCATGGATAACCGCTGATATCCATGCGCTACGCCGCCGTGACGTGTCGCTATGTTGTTCGCGCTTGACGGCATCACCAATATCGTTGGTGTACAACGCACTTCGCGATTCCAACAATCCTACGGACGAAAGCGGGTGGGTACCAACAAAGTGCCGCTAACGCTTAGACCCACTAACCTGATTCTCATCTTTATGCGGATCCGCCATTTCGACGTCACGAAGATGAGAATTCCGCCATGTTGGATGAGAACCTACAGGTGGAGGATGCACACTCGGCGGAAGGCGCGCGCCGCCCTATTGACACCATCGCTCGATTGTCGTACGAATGAGACATGACTGCGGCATTGTCTCACCGCTCTCCGGTGACGTTCCAGCTCGCCACCGCCGACACCTGGCCCAACCCCTGGCCCATGTACCGCGCGCTGCGCGACCACGACCCGGTGCACCACGTTGTCCCGCCGAAACGCCCTGAGAACGACTACTACGTACTGTCCCGGCACGCCGACGTCTGGGCGGCGGCCCGCGACCATGAGACGTTCTCCTCCGCACAGGGTCTGACCGTCAGCTACGGCGACCTGGAAATGATTGGACTGCAAGACAATCCGCCGTTTGTCATGCAGGATCCCCCGGTACACACCGAGTTTCGCAAGCTGGTGTCGCGCGGTTTCACACCGCGACAGGTCGAGGCGGTGGAACCCAAGGTGCGCGACTTCGTCGTCGAACGCATCGAGGAGCTGCGCGCCAAAGGCGGCGGCGACATCGTCGCCGAGTTGTTCAAGCCCCTGCCGTCGATGGTGGTCGCGCACTATCTCGGCGTGCCCGAGGAAGATCGCGCGCAATTCGACGGCTGGACGGATGTGATCGTCGCGGCCAACACCGCCGAGGGCGGCGTCGCCGGCGCACTGGAGACTGTCGGCGATGCGGTCGGGTCGATGATGGCCTACTTCACCGGGCTGATCGATCGGCGTCGAACCGAACCCGAGGACGACACCATCTCGCACCTGGTCACCGCCGGGGTCGGCGCCAACGGCGACATTGCCGGCACGCTATCGGTCCTGGCGTTCACGTTCACGATGGTCACCGGCGGCAACGACACCACCACCGGAATGCTGGGCGGGTCAATGCCATTGCTGCACCAGCGCCCCGATCAGCGGCGGCTCCTGGTTGACGATCCGAGACTGATCCGGGATGCGGTCGACGAATTGCTGCGGCTGACGTCGCCGGTGCAGGGCTTGGCACGCACGGTCACCCGCGACGTAACCATTGGCGACACCACCATCCCGGCCGGTCGCAGGGTACTCCTGCTGTACGGGTCGGCCAACCGAGACGAACGCCAATATGGTTCGGACGCAGGCGAACTCGATGTGACCCGATGCCCGCGAAACATCATGACGTTCAGCCACGGCGCACACCACTGCCTGGGCGCGGCCGCGGCCCGGATGCAATCCCGCGTCGCCCTGACCGAGCTGCTGGCCCGTTGCCCGGACTTCGAGGTCGACGAGTCCGCCGTCGTGTGGTCGGGCGGCAGCTATGTGCGGCGCCCGCTGTCGGTGCCGATTCGAGTGAAGTCCTGATGCCGGCGCCCCGGGAGAGCAAAGACTGGCTGGGCGCGCGCCGCACCGAAGTGGCGGCGGACCGGATACTGGACGCGGCCGAGGAACTCTACACCGCGCGGGACCAGGCGTCGATCGGCATGAACGAAATCGCCAGGGCCGCAGGGTGTTCCCGCGCGACGCTATACCGGTACTTCGAGAACCGCGAGGCGCTGCAGACCGCTTACGTGCACCGCGAGGCCCGCCGGCTCAGCCGCGCGATCAGGGCGGAGATCGACGGCATCGAGGATCCGCGCGAACGATTGATCGCGAGCATCACCGCCGCATTGCGGATGGTTCGCGACAATCCCGCGTTGGCATCGTGGTTCGCCATCAACCGTCCGCCAATCGGCGGCGAAGTGGCCGGACAGTCCGAGGTGATCACCGCCCTGGCCGCCGCCTTCGTCAACTCGCTCGGTCCCGAAGACCACGCCGTCGTCGACCGCCGGGCCCGTTGGGTGGTGCGGGTGCTCACCTCGCTGCTGATGTACCCGGGCCACGACGAAGCCGACGAGCGGGCGATGATCGAGGAGTTCCTCGTCCCGATCCTGACACCGGCGCGCCTAAGCGGGCACCCGAGTGAAGCGGTGTAGCAGCCAGGCCAACGGAATCGTCAGCACCAGTGTCGCGACGAACAGGTTGAGCATCGAGCCGGTGTACACGTGATCCCGCACCACGTAAACCATTGTAAATTCCATCGTTATGAGATGGATCAGGAAGATCTCGTAGGAGATCTCGCCGAGCCACACCATCGGCCGGGATGCCAGCAGCCGCCAGTACCACCCCTGCATACCCGGGGCGTCACCCAGAGCCAGCGGCGCCACCGCAAGCGTGGCGATCACGCAATAGAACATGGTCTTGACCAGCGCCTCGCTCACCGCTGACGGCGACGTCGTGGGTGCGCCCCCGATCGGGGTGGAGACGATGAAATAGCTGATGACCGCTAGCGGAATGGCCACGAACGCATAGCAATGCGCGCCCATCGCCTGCAGCGCGGCCAGCAACATGCCACCGAGGAACCAACATAGGTAGGTCGGCAGCCACAGCCGAGCGCCATCGGCAAACCAGTGATCGGTGTGCACCAGCACCAGCCATGCCGGGCTGATCAAGGTCAGTGCCAGCAGAGCGCCCACCAGCAACCTCGGCTGCCACCTCCGCCGACAAAGCAGCACCAGCAACAGGTACGCCAAAAACGGCAGTGTGACGTAGAAGGCCGCCTCCACCGCCAGGCTCCACATTTGGGTCAGGCCCTGATGCAGGTACTTACCGAGGTAGCCGTCGGTGTAGATCTGCGTCAACGTGAGGTTGCGGACCAGTCCCAGCCAACTGTGCCCGGGGTTGGGTCCGGCCGCGCGGAAGTGATACAGAACGTAAGCGAACAGCACGGTGACGAGGTAGGCGGGCATGATGCGCCGAAACCGGTGCCGCGCATAGCGAATCAGCGAAGGCGGCGGACCGCCGGTGGCGGCCGATTTCACCCACGGGCGGAAAAGCAGAAACCCCGAGAGCACGAAGAAGATGGGAACGCCGATTTCCATCCGGGCGCCGACCAGGCCCCAGTAGCCGTGGGTGTACTTGCCGGTGGTGTAAGCCGCGTGGGTGCCGACCACGAGCACGGCGGCGACTGCACGGACACCGGTCAGCGAAGCGACCCGGTCGACATGTGAGACCTGCTCGAGGCCGCCCTGGGCGTCTCTTTCCTCCGACAGGGTCATCCGGGTTGTTTCCTTCGAGGCTTGCCATTTTCGCGACGGGCCTTCTGGGGGGCTTTTTTGGGGCTCGCACCGGAGGAACGGTCCGGCCGGAGGTCGATCAGGACGCCCGAGATACGGGTGTTCTCAAGCTTCTTGAGCGTCGCGCGAGGCAGTTTGGCCGGCAGTTCCACCAGGGAGAAGTCCGGCCCGATCGCGATGTGGCCGAAATCGCTGCGATGCAGACCCCCCTCGTTGGCGATGGCGCCGACGATCGCGCCGGGACCGATCTTGTGACGTTTGCCCACCGAGATCCGGTAGGTGCTGAACGGCCTTGTTTGACTTGGTCTTTCGTGGTGCTCTCGACGTTCTTCAGTACGCCTTTCACGCCGTTCGGGCGGCGGTTCGGGTGACATCAAGAACGCCTCGCCGTCGCGGGACTGCACCGCCAACGCCGCGGCGATGTCGGCCATCGGAACATCGTGTTCGCGTTCGTAGTCCTCGACCAGCCTGCGGAACAGCTCGATCGCCGGGGTACCGAGCGCGTCGGTGATGGAATCGGCGAATTTTGCCACCCGCTGCGCGTTGACGTCCTCGACGGTGGGCAATTCGGCCTCGGTGAGCGTTTGCCGCGTCGCCTTCTCGATCGCCTTGAGCAGGTGGCGTTCCCGTGGGGACACGAACAACAGCGCGGTCCCGGAACGCCCGGCCCTGCCGGTGCGCCCGATGCGATGCACGTAGGACTCGGTGTCATGCGGGATGTCGTAGTTGACCACGTGCGATATCCGCTCCACGTCCAGCCCGCGGGCCGCCACATCGGTGGCGACCAGGATGTCGATGCCTTTGGCGCCGCCGTCCCGCAGCGCGGCGATGGTCCGCTCCCGCTGCGCCTGCGGCATGTCGCCGTTGATGGCCGCCGCGGAAAACCCTCGGGCACGCAGCTTTTCGGCGACTTCTTCGGTGGCCTGTTTGGTGCGGACGAAGACGATCATCGCCTCGAACGACTCGACTTCGAGGACCCGGGTCAGCGCGTCCATCTTGCGCGGACCCCCGACCTGGATGTAGCGCTGCGAAATGTTATCGGCCGTGGCGGTTTTCGCTTTGGTGGTGACTTCGAACGGATCGTGCAAATACTTGGTGGTGAGCTTGCGGATGGCCGGCGGCATGGTCGCCGAGAACAGGGCCACCTGTTTGTATTCCGGGGTTTCGGACAGGATGCGCTCGACGTCCTCGGCGAAGCCCATGGCGAGCATCTCGTCGGCCTCGTCGAGCACCAGGTAATCGACCCGCGACAGGTCCAGCGTTCCGCGTTCGAGGTGATCGATGACCCGCCCGGGGGTTCCGACGACGACGTGCGCTCCGCGCCGCAGCCCGGCCAGTTGCACGCCGTACGACGATCCGCCGTAGATCGGCAGGATGTTGATCTGGGGCAGATGAGCACCGTAACTGCTGAACGCCTCGGCCACCTGCAGGGCCAGCTCGCGGGTCGGCGCCAGCACCAGGGCCTGAGTGGCTTTGCTGGTGAAGTCGATCTTGGACAGGATCGGGATCGCGAACGCCGCCGTCTTGCCGGTGCCGGTCTGCGCCAGTCCCACCACGTCGGACCCCGCCATCAGCGCCGGAATCGTCGCCGCCTGGATGGCCGTCGGCGACTCGTAGCCGACGTCGGCGATCGCCTGCAAGACGAGGGGATGAATCTGCAGGTCGGCGAACGTGGTCGAGGCCGCCTCAGGCGAATGGTCCGGGAGGGTCATTGCCCACGGAGTTTAGTGGTGATCGCAAGCGCAGCGGAGCTGGGCGCCGCGGGTCACCACCATCAGGCCCAGTGGTGATCGCAAGCGCAGCGGAGCTGGGCGCCGCGGGTCACCACCATCAGGCCCAGTGGTGATCGCAAGCGCAGCGGAGCTGGGCGGGACGGCTGGGCATGGTGAGAGCTGGGCGCGGCGGCACGCGGCACGCCTGTCGCATCCGCGAGCCCGATGACGGTACGGTGCGCGATGTGTGGTCGCTACCGTGCCATGCCGAGCCATTGACCGGCCTGGCGGCTGTCGTGTTGATCGCCGCGCCGCTGAGCGGCTGCGGTTCCGGGGATTCCACGGTCGCCAAGACGCCTCAGGCGACGACCAGCGCGACCGCTTCGATCACCGCCCCGGCCACACCGGGCGCCGCAACCGCGGGCGCCACCCCGCCCAGCAGCGCACCTCCGGCCGATCCGTGCGCGGTCGACCTCGCCTCGCCCACGATCGCCAAAGTGGTCTCCGAGCTGCCTCGCGATCCCCGCAGCGCGCAGCCCTGGAGCCCGGAGCCGCTGGCAGGTAACTACAACCAGTGCGCTCAGCTCTCGGCGGTGATCATCAAGGCCAACACGAACGCCGTCAGTCCCACTACCCGGGCGGTGCTGTTCCATCTCGGCCAGTTCATCCCCCAGGGGGTGCCCGACACCTACGGGTTCAACGGCATCGACGCATCGCAGTCCACCGGCGACACGGTGGCGCTGACGTACCCCAGCGGTCTCAACGGCCTGAACACCTCGGTGAGGTTCCATTGGAACGGCAACGGGGTCGAGCTGATCGGTAACACCACCGGCCGCTGACGCGCGGGCGCCATAGAGAACCGCCCGACTGTCAGACCGCTCACCTACAGTTGCTGCTGTGTTCGTCACCGGCGACCGCATCGTGTACAGCGCGTCGGATCTTGCCGCCGCCGCCGAGTGCCAGTACGCCCTGTTGCGGGACTTCGACGCAAAGCTCGGCCGGGGTCCCACCGTCACCACCCCGGAGTCCGCCCCCGACGAACTGCTCGCGCGAACCGCCGCCCTCGGTGACGACCATGAGCGGCGGGAACTGCAACGATTGCGCGACGAGTTCGGGGGTGCGGTCGCGGTCATCGGCCGCCCCGCGCCCACGCTCGCGGGGCTGTCGGCCGCTGCCGAGGCAACCCGGCACGCCATCGACAACGGCGCTCCCGCGGTGTATCAGGCCGCCCTGTTCGACGGCCGCTTCGTCGGTTTCGCCGACTTCCTGGTGCGCGAGGACGACCGATATCGCGTCGTCGACACCAAGCTGGCCCGCTCCCCTAAGGTCAGGGCGTTGCTGCAGTTAGCGGCCTACGCCGACGCGCTGGCCGCCTCGGGCGTCCCGGTGGCGCCGGAGGCCGAGCTGCGCCTCGGCGATGGAACCGTTGTGCGGTATCGCGTCTGCGACCTCATCCCGGTTTATCGCGCCCAGCGGGCGCAATTGCAGGGGCTCCTCGACGAACACCATGCCGGGGGCACCGCGGTGCGCTGGGAGGACGAGGGCGTGAGTGCATGTTTTCATTGCCCGCTGTGCACCGAGCAGTTGCGTGCGACTGACGATCTGCTGTTGGTCGCCGGCATGCGAGTGAGCCAGCGAGACAAGCTCATTGACGCCGGAATCACCACGATCGCCGGCCTCGCCGACCACGCGGGACCGGTGCCCGAGCTGGGGTCCGGCACCGTCGGCACATTGACGGCGCAGGCCAAATTGCAAGTCCGCCAACGCGATACCGGCGTCCCACACTTCGAGATCGTCGACCCGCAGCCGCTGACGTTGTTACCCGAGCCGGATCCCGGTGACCTGTTCTTCGACTTCGAAGGCGACCCGCTGTGGACCGCCAACGGGCACGACTGGGGTCTGGAATACCTGTTCGGCATCTTGGAATCCGGGCCGGCCGGGAACTTTCGCCCGCTGTGGGCGCACAACCGGGTGGACGAGCGCAAGGCGCTGACCGATTTTTTGGCAATGGTCGCAAAGCGCCGCAAGCGCCGCCCCCACATGCACATCTACCATTACGCGCCCTACGAGAAGACCGCCTTGTTGCGGCTCGCCGGACGCTACGGAGTCGGCGAGGACGAGGTCGACGAGCTACTGCGCAGCGGGACCCTGGTCGACCTGTACCCGTTGGTGCGCAAGAGCATTCGAGTGGGAGCGGAGTCGTTCAGCCTGAAGGCCCTGGAACCGCTCTACATGGGGGCACAGCTGCGCGTCGGTGACGTCACGACGGCCACCGATTCGATCACCTCCTACGCGCGGTACTGCGAGCTGCTGGCTAAGGGACGCCAGGAGGAGGCCGCGAGCGTGCTCAAAGAGATCGAGGACTACAACCATTACGACTGCCGGTCGACTCGCGAACTGCGCAACTGGCTGATGCTGCGCGCCTACGAATCCGGCGTCGTACCGATTGGCGCTCAACCGGTTCCCGAGGGAAACGCCGTCGACGACCGTGACCAGCTGGCGGTCACGTTGTCGACGTTCACCGGCGATGCCGCGGTGGCCGACCGCACACCCGAGCAGACGGCGGTGGCGCTGGTGGCCGCCGCGCGCGGCTACCACCGGCGCGAGGACAAACCGTTCTGGTGGGCGCACTTCGACCGGCTGAACTTCCCCGTCGACGAATGGGCTGACAGCACCGACGTTTTCATCGCCGAGCACGCGGCGGTGAGCGTCGACTGGCACACGCCTGCGCGCGCGCGTAAAGCCCAGCGACGGGTGCAGCTGCGCGGTGAGCTGGCGCGCGGCGACCTGATGACGAACGTGTTCGCCCTCTACGAGCCGCCCGCCCCGCCGGGCATGAGCGACAATCCCGATCGGCGGGCGGCCGGGCGGGCCGTGGTTGCCGAATCCGACGATCAGACGGTCCCCACCGAGGTGGTCATCGTGGAGCGAGTTGGCAGCAACGGCACAACGTTTCACCAGCTGCCGTTCGCGATTACCCCCGGGCCGCCCGTTCCGACAACGGCACTGCGGGAGTCGATCGAATCGACCGCCGCCGTCGTGGCCGCCGGGTTGCCACAGCTCCCCCGCACCGCCGTGGTCGATATCCTGCTGCGCCGCGCGCCCCGGACCCGCAGCGGCGCCCCGCTACCGCGCGGCACCGACACCGTCGCCGACATCACCGCCGCGGCACTGGATTTGGATTCGTCGTACCTGGCGGTGCACGGGCCGCCGGGGACCGGCAAGACGCACACCGCCGCAAGGGTGATCGGGCACCTGGTGACCGAACATGGCTGGCGCATCGGTGTCGTCGCGCAATCGCACGCCACGGTGGAGAACCTGTTGGATTGTGTGATCGACGCCGGGCTGGACCCCGGACGGGTGGCGAAGAAGCGCTACGACCACAGCGCTCCGCGGTGGCAGGAGATCGACGGCGGCGATTACGCCGCATTCATCGCCGGCCCGCAAGGATGCGTGATCGGTGGTACCGCATGGGATTTCGCCAACGCCAACCGGGTTCTCCCACGCAGCCTGGATCTGCTGGTGATCGACGAGGCCGGCCAGTTCTGTCTGGCCAACACCATCGCCGTCGCGCCGGCCGCCGCGAATCTCTTGCTGCTCGGGGACCCCCAGCAGTTGCCGCAGGTCAGTCAGGGCACGCATCCCGAGCCGGTGGACACCTCCGCGCTGGATTGGCTGGTGGACGGTCAGAGCACGCTGCCCGACGAGCGCGGCTACTTCCTGGACCGCTCGTACCGGATGCACCCGGCCGTCTGCGCCGCGGTCTCCACCCTGTCCTACGAGGGCAGGCTGCGTTGCCACGACGAGTGCACGGGCGCGCGTCGCCTCGACGGGTATCGGCCCGGCCTGCATGTGCTTTCCGTTGCACACCAAGGCAACTCGACCGAGAGCACACAGGAGGCCGACGCGATTGTCGCCGAGATCGGGCGGCTGCTCGGCGCGTCGTGGACCGACGAGCATGGCAGCCGTCCGTTGGCCGCCGCCGATGTGCTGGTGCTGGCGCCCTATAACGCCCAGGTGGCGCTGCTGCGTCAGCGATTGACCTCCGCCGGGCTCGGCGGGGTCCGGGTGGGAACCGTCGACAAATTCCAGGGCGGTCAGGCGCCAGTGGTCTTCATCTCGATGACGGCTTCGTCCGTTGACGTGGTGCCACGAGGAATTTCCTTCCTGCTCAACAGGAATCGGCTCAACGTCGCCGTCAGCCGGGCGCAGTATGCAGCGGTGATCGTGCGCTCGCAGTCGCTGACCGACTACCTGCCGGCCACGCCCGCGGGGCTGATCGACCTGGGCGCGTTCTTGGCGCTGACGGAGCCCACTTCAGACACGCGCGGCTAAAGCCGGCTAGTTGCCGGACGAGTGCCGACCTCGTCCGGTGGGGTTGTCGTCGTGATCGGCACGGTAATGCTGGCCCCGCGGCGCGTCACCCTCGGCGAGCCGATGATGCGCGGAACCGTTGCGGCGCTTTTCCGGCGGCGGTGCAAACCGATCGCCGGGTGGCCCGGACTTGGGCGTAGGAGTCGTCAGCTCGGCGAGCGGACGGAAGCGCCGTTCGCCCTCGACATGGAAGCCGTTGTGGGCGAAACCGATTGGTTGGGCCTGCGGAGTCGGGTCATCGAGCGGGCCGCTTGGCCATGCGTCGGCCGGTGCCGGGCCTGGGATGCCGAACCGCTGCCCCAAGGGCTCGGTGTCGCCCTCCTCTTCGTACGCCGTGTTGGTCTCGACCCGGGGCTGGGGGTCGACGCCCGGTTCACGACGCAGTATCAGCTCGACGTAATCGTCGTCGTCGTCATAGTCGTCGGCACTGACATCGCCGTGGTCGGGCAGGTCGCCGCCCCTGCCAATGTGGGTGATCGCCGAAAACCTGAAGCCGCCCAGGAACAGCGCGGCGACGATTCCGAACAACGCGATGAACGCGGGCAAGAGCATCGACTGCGACATGGCGGCCGAGAACGGCTCGCGGAGGAATTCGGGCAGTTGCAAGGCGGTGGTGGTGGCCTTCGGGACGGGCGCTTCCAGCGGCATCTCGGCACCGATCCGCCACGTCATGAATGCGGCCATGCTGGCGCTGCCGAGCACCGACCCGAGCTGCAGGGTCACGTTGTAAACCCCAGAGCTCGCGCCGGCCAGGTGCGAGGGCAGGTTGCGAGTCGCGGTGGCGGTCAGCGTCGACCAGACGAACGGGCTTCCCACACCGACGAAAAAGAACGGCAGCACGAGCCGCCAGATCGGCGCGCCCGGGACCATCTCGAACGACAGCCAGGTCAGCGCGATCGCCAGCACGGAAAATCCGAAGCCCAGGACCGGCCGCGGATGGTAGATGTCGACGATCCTGCCGACAAAGGGCGCGAACACACCGTTGGCGATCGCCATCGGCGCAATCAGGAGGGCCGAGCGCGTGGGTGACAGCCCGCACACCGTCTGCGCGTAGAACGTCAGCGGCAGAAACATCGTCGTCGTCGCGAAGCCGATGATGGCGACCCCGATGGCGCACAGGCTGAACTCCCGATTGCGGAAAATGACCAGCGGAATCAGCGGCTCGCGGGTGTTGATCGACTGCCAATAGACGAACACCGAGATGAACCCGGCGCCAGCGACGATCGTCGCCCAGATCCAGGGCTGCCAGCGGGCGGCCTCGCCCTGTTGCAGGCCGAAGACGATCAAAAAGATGCCCACCCCGGACAACCCGACGCCGAGCAGGTCAAACCGGTGCGCCTGGGTGGGCAGCACCGGAACCAACCACGCCGCCAGCGCCAGCCCGAGGATGCCGACGGGCACGTTGACGAAGAAAATCCACTGCCAACCCGGCCCGCCGGCCAGCGCGCCGCCGGCCAATGGCCCCACCAGGCTGCCGACGCCCGCGGTGGCACCCCACACGCTGACCGCAACTCCGCGCCGCTGCGCCGGAAGCATCCGGGTGAGTATCGACAGGGTCTGCGGGGTGAGCAGGCCGGCGCCCACACCCTGCACAACTCGAGCGGCAATGAGCATGCCGGCGCTGCCCGACAGCCCACACCACATCGAGGCGAGGGTGAACACCACCAGGCCGATCAGGTAGAGATTCTTGGGGCCGAACCGGTCACCAAGCCGCCCGGACACCGGCAACACCACCGCAAACCCCAGCAGATAGGCGCTGGTCACCCAAACCACGGCGGCGTAGCCGATGCCCAGGTCGGCCATGATGGTCGGGTTGGCGATGGGGACGATGGTCGCGTCGACCATGATCATGAAGAAGCCGATCATCATCGCCCAGAGCGCGTTCCACGGGCTCTGCGGGACCGACCCGTTCGATCCGCCGCCGAACCGCCAGTGCTTGGTGACCTCGACACGACTCAGCCCCGTGCTCCGGTGTTCCCCGGGCGACCGGGGCGTCACCATGATCATCTACCCACCTCGTTTCAGCTCCCGACGCTGATGTAGTGCCCTATCCGGTCTCGACCGGCCCACCCCCACAGGCGATACAGCGCGCGCTGGAAAGTGCCCACCCCTAGGAACCCCGGATCGTCACCGATCTCTTCCAGCGTGCATTATTCCGCGCCGGGCCCTCGGCTGCGTAGCCCCGGATCCGATGCGGCGTGGATAACCTGCTCGGCCCGCGTTTTCACGCGGGCAAGCTAGCCTGAAGGGACGCCGTTCGCAAGAGAGGCACTATGCGCGTCCGACAGAACAGGTCTCAGAACAGGCCTTCGAACAGGTATTCGAATATGTCGCAGCCGGAATCCGAGCCCACGGCCGGCCGCCCCAAGGCGTCCACGCGGGCATTGGCCCAGGTCATTGAGCGCAGCTCACGGATGCAGGCCCCGGCCGCAGCGGCCTACGTGGCCCGACTGCGACGGACGCACCCCAGCGCCAGCCCCGCCGAGATCGACGCCAAGCTGGAAAGGCACTACCTGGCCGCGCTCACAGCCAGCGGCGCCGCGGTGGGTTCGGCGGCGACATTTCCCGGGATCGGGACGCTGACGGCGATGTCGGCGGGCGCCGGGGAGACCATCTTCTTCGTCGAGGCCACCGCCGTGTTCGTGCTGGCCAAGGCCGTGGTGTACAACATCCCGGCCGACCACCGGGAACGGCGGCGCGCCTTGGTGCTCTCCGTCCTGGTCGGAGACGACAGCAGACGTGCCATCGGCGAACTGATCGGCCCGGCCCGCACCAACGGCGGTTGGGTGGCCGAGGGCATGGCCTCACTACCCTTGCCGACGCTGGCGCGGTTCAACACGCGGATGCTCAAGTACTTCGTCAAGCGGTACACGGTGCGACGCGGCGCCCTGATGTTCGGCAAGATGCTGCCGGTCGGCATCGGTGCCGTGATCGGCGGCACCGGCAACCGGTTAGTGGGCAAGAAGATCGTCCGCAACGCCCGCCAGGCATTCGGCCCCCCGCCCACGCGCTGGCCGAGCGCCCTGCGCGTGTTGCCCACGATCCACGGAGCCGGCTAGAACCGACCTGCACCGCTTTTCCGGTCCCACTCGCGAATCGCGGGCGAAGGGTTAGCCTTTATGGGGCGGGAACGCCGAGGTCCGCCGCGAATGTGAGCCGCCCCGCCGACCGGGGCGAAAGTCGCAGGCGCCGGGCAATAGCGTTGCAGGACTTGGAACTAGAGAGAATTGAGGCGAACAGCGGCCGTGAGCAACATTAGTTCACCATTCGGGCAAAACGAATGGCTGGTCGAGGAGATGCACCGCAAGTTCCGCGATGACCCCTCGTCGGTCGATCCGAGCTGGCACGAGTTCCTGGTCGACTACAACCCCGAGCCAACGACTGAATCAACCTTCGCGCCGAGCAACGCTGACGCCCAACCCGCTGCGGCCGCCCCGCAAGCCACGGCCGTCGCGGTGGCCGAGCCGTCCGCCGCAACCGCTGAGCCCGCTAAGCCCGCGACCGGCAACGGCGCCTCCACCGCACCGGCCGCCCAAGCCGCCACTCCCCCGCCGGCCGCCAAGGCCGCCACCCCCGCGCCGGCCGAAGGCGACGAGGTGCAGGTGCTGCGCGGCGCCGCCGCGGCCGTCGTCAAGAACATGTCCGCGTCGCTGGACGTGCCGACCGCGACCAGCGTCCGGGCTGTTCCGGCGAAACTGCTGATCGACAACCGGATCGTCATCAACAACCAGCTCAAGCGCACCCGCGGCGGCAAGGTCTCCTTCACCCACCTGCTGGGCTACGCGCTGGTGCAGGCGATCAAGAAGTTCCCGAACATGAACCGGCACTTCGCCGAGGTCGACGGCAAGCCCACCGCGGTCACCCCGGCCCACACCAACCTCGGGCTGGCGATCGACCTGCAGGGCAAAGACGGCAAGCGCTCGCTGGTGGTGGCGGGCATCAAGGGCTGCGAGACCATGCGGTTCGCGCAGTTCGTCACGGCCTACGAAGACATCGTGCGTCGGGCCCGCGACGGCAAGCTGACCGCCGAAGACTTTGCCGGCGTGACGATTTCGCTGACCAACCCCGGCACCATCGGCACGGTGCACTCGGTGCCCAGGCTGATGGCCGGCCAAGGCGCCATCATCGGCGTCGGCGCCATGGAATACCCCGCCGAGTTCCAGGGCGCCAGCGAGGAGCGCATCGCCGAGCTGGGTATCGGCAAGCTGATCACCCTGACCTCGACCTATGACCACCGCATCATCCAGGGCGCGGAATCCGGCGACTTCTTGCGCACCATTCACGAGATGCTGCTCTCGGACGATTTCTGGGACGAAGTCTTCCGCGAGCTGGGCAACCCGTATCTGCCCGTGCGCTGGAGCACCGACAACCCGGACTCGATCGTCGACAAGAACGCCCGGGTCATGGAATTGATTGCGGCGTACCGCAACCGCGGCCACCTGATGGCCGACATCGATCCGCTGCGTTTGGATACAAGCCGGTTCCGCAGCCATCCCGATCTCGAAATACTCAATCACGGCCTGACGCTGTGGGACCTCGATCGGGTGTTCAAGGTCAACGGCTTTGCGGGTTGCGAATACAAGAAGCTGCGCGACGTCCTGGGCCTGCTGCGCGACGCGTACTGCCGCCACATCGGCGTGGAGTACACCCACATCCTCGAACCCGAACAACTCGAGTGGCTGCAGGAACGGGTCGAGACCAGGCACGTCAAACCGACTGTGGCCCAACAGAAATACATCCTGAGTAAGCTGAACGCCGCCGAGGCCTTTGAAACCTTCCTGCAGACCAAGTACGTCGGGCAGAAGCGGTTCTCGCTGGAAGGCGCGGAAAGCGTGATCCCTATGATGGACTCGGCGATCGACCAATGCGCCGAGCACGGCTTGGACGAGGTGGTCATCGGGATGCCGCACCGCGGCCGGCTCAACGTGCTGGCCAACATCGTGGGCAAGCCGTACTCGCAGATCTTTTCCGAGTTCGAGGGCAACCTGAACCCGTCGCAGGCGCACGGCTCCGGCGACGTCAAGTACCACCTCGGCGCCACCGGCGTGTACCTGCAGATGTTCGGCGACAACGATATTCAGGTATCACTGACCGCAAACCCGTCTCACCTGGAGGCCGTCGACCCGGTGCTGGAGGGCCTGGTGCGCGCCAAGCAGGATCTGCTGGAGGGCAGTGACGAAGGGGGCGGAAAGCGCTTCTCGGTGGTGCCGATGATGATGCACGGTGACGCCGCCTTCGCCGGCCAAGGTGTGGTCGCCGAGACGCTGAACCTGGCGAACCTGCCCGGTTACCGCGTCGGCGGCACCATCCACATCATCGTCAACAACCAGATCGGCTTCACCACCGCGCCCGAGTTCTCCCGGTCCAGCGAGTACTGCACCGACGTCGCGAAAATGATTGGCGCGCTGATCTTCCACGTCAACGGCGACGATCCGGAGGCGTGCGAATGGGTGGCGCGGCTGGCCGTGGACTTCCGGCAGCGGTTCGAGAAGGACGTCGTCATCGACATGCTGTGCTACCGGCGGCGAGGGCACAACGAGGGCGACGACCCGTCGATGACGAACCCCTACATGTACGACGTTGTCGATACCAAGCGCGGGGCCCGCAAGAGCTACACCGAAGCCCTGATCGGCCGCGGCGACATCTCGATCAAGGAAGCCGAGGACGCGCTGCGCGACTACCAGGGCCAGCTGGAACGGGTGTTCAACGAGGTCCGCGACCTGGAGAAGCACGGCGCTCAGCCGAGCTCATCGGTGGAGTCCGACCAGCTCGTTCCCGGGGGATTGTTCACCGGGGTCGACAAGGCGCTGTTGGCCCGCATCGGCGATGCATTCCTGGCGGTACCAGAGGGTTTCACCACCCACCCGCGCGTACAGCCAGTGCTGGAAAAGCGTCGGGAGATGGCCTACGAAGGCAAGATCGACTGGGCCTTCGGCGAGCTGCTGGCGCTGGGTTCGCTGGTGGCCGAGGGCAAACTGGTGCGGCTATCCGGGCAAGACACCCGGCGCGGCACCTTTTCCCAACGCCATTCGGTGATCATCGACCGCAACACCTGCGCGGAGTTCACGCCGCTGCAGCTGCTGGCGACCAACCCCGACGGCACCCCGACCGGCGGCAAATTCCTGGTCTATGACTCACCGCTGTCGGAGTACGCCGCCGTCGGTTTCGAATACGGCTACACCGTGGGCAACCCGGATGCACTTGTGTTGTGGGAGGGCCAGTTCGGCGACTTCGTCAACGGCGCGCAGTCGATCATCGACGAATTCATCAGCTCCGGTGAGGCCAAGTGGGGTCAGCTGTCCAGCGTGGTGCTGTTGCTGCCGCACGGGCATGAGGGCCAGGGTCCCGACCACACCTCCGGCCGCATCGAACGCTTCCTGCAGCTGTGGGCGGAGGGTTCGATGACCATCGCGGTGCCGTCGACCCCGTCCAACTACTTCCACCTGTTGCGCCGCCACGCCCTCGACGGCGTTCAGCGCCCGCTGATCGTGTTCACGCCAAAGTCGATGCTGCGCAACAAGGCTGCGGTGAGCGACATCAAGGACTTCACCGAGACCAAGTTCCGCTCGGTGCTCGAGGAACCGACCTATGAGGACGGGATCGGCGATCGCAGCAAGGTCAGGAGGATGCTGCTGACGAGCGGCAAAGTCTATTACGAGCTGGTGGCCCGCAAGGCCAAGGACGACCGCGACGACGTGGCGATCGTGCGCATCGAACAGCTCGCGCCGCTACCGAAACACCGGCTGGACGAGACGCTGGACCGCTACGCGAATGCCAGCGAGTTCTTCTGGGTGCAGGAGGAGCCGGCCAACCAGGGCGCGTGGCCCCGATTCGGCCTGGAGCTGCCCGAGCTGCTGCCCGACAAGCTGACCGGGATCAAGCGCATTTCCCGCCGGGCGATGTCGGCCCCGTCGTCGGGTTCGTCGAAGGTGCACGCCGTCGAACAGCAGGAGATCCTCGACACCGCCTTCGGCTAGCCCGCCGGTATCGGGGACCGCCGGTACCGGTTAGCCTCGATGCAAACCAACCGACAGTGAGGGGTGGCGCATGGAGGGGTTCGCCGGGAAGGTCGCCGTGGTTACGGGCGCCGGTTCGGGTATCGGCCAGGGCTTGGCGATCGAGCTGGCGCGCTCGGGCGCCAAGCTTGCGATAAGCGACGTTGACATCGAAGGACTCGCGCAAACCGAGGAGCGGTTGAAGGCGATCGGTACACCGGTCAAGGTTGACCGGCTCGACGTGACCGAGCGCGAGGCCTTCCTGGTCTACGCCGATGCGGTCAACGACCACTTCGGCAAGGTCAATCAGATCTACAACAACGCCGGCATCGCCTTCTCCGGCGACGTCGAGGTCACCCAGTTCAAGGACATCGAACGGGTGATGGACGTCGATTTCTGGGGTGTGGTCAACGGCACCAAGGCCTTCCTTCCGCACCTGATCGCCTCCGGCGACGGCCATGTCATCAATGTCTCAAGCGTGTTCGGGTTGTTCTCGGTGCCTGGGCAGGCGGCCTACAACTCGGCCAAGTTCGCCGTCCGCGGCTTCACGGAGGCGCTGCGCCAGGAAATGATCGTGTCCGGTCACCCGGTGGGCGTGACGACCGTGCACCCCGGCGGCATCAAGACCGCGATCGCCCGCAACGCGGGCGTAGCCGAGGGGCTCGACCAGGCCGAGCTGGCCAAACTCTTCGACAAGCGGATGGCACGTACCAGTCCGGAACGCGCCGCCCGGATCATCCTGGACGCGGTGCGCAAGAACAGGGCTCGGGTGCTGGTCGGCCCGGACGCCAAGGCCTTGGACATCTTGGTTCGGCTGACGGGTTCGGGATATCAGCGGCTGTTCCCGATGGTCCTGGGCCGCCTGATGCCTCCCAAACACTGATCCTCAGCGGCCCAACGGGTGTTCCCCCAACCATCCGCTGGCGACGGCCTGCGGGTCGGCGCCGCCGGCCACTTGGCGGCGCATGTCGGCCAGGGCCGCGGTGTCCAGCACGCCGGCCACCTCGTTGATCGCCAGCAGCTGGCGATCGCTGAGCGCGTTGCGCCGATAGAGCGGCACCACGTTCTCGGCCCGTACCAGGGCGGGTTTGCCGTCGGCCAGCGCGACCAGGTCGGCGGGAATGCCGGGGTCGGCGGTGGTGGTCCACGCCGCCGTCAGCTGTCCTGCCGATAGCGCTGCGAACATTGTGGCGTCGTCCGGGAATTCGCGCGGAGCCCAAAGCCGGCACGTGCCGACCGTCTCGGGTGCATGGGGCCCGGGGACGGCCCCGACGACCAGCCCGTCGCAGTGTTTGGGCAACGCGCTCAGGTCGGCGCTGACGTCACTGCCGCTGAAGGCCTTGGCGGTGGATGGGGTCACCAGCAGCACGGGTTTGTCTTCGGCGGCCGTCGTGTAGTCGCCGGCGGCGACGCCCTCGGGCAGCGCGGACACCATGGCGCGGTAGACCTGGGTGTCGGACAGCGCCACCGCGTCGGGCTGCAAGGTCTGCAACGTGCGGCCGGTGAACGCGGGGACGACGGTGAACGCGCCCGAGTCCAGTTGCGCCATCGGGTCGACGGCGGTGTCGGCTCGCGCGCCGAAACCGTAGGACCGCAGCGCCGCAACGTAAATGCCGGCGAGCAACGCGGATTCGGGGTCGGGCCGTGACCCGACCACCAATTCCGGGCGGGCCCGCTGGTCGCCGGTGCCGGTCGCGCAACCGGCCAAGCCGGCCACGGCGAGCATGGCGGCGAGCAGCGGTGCCGCCAGCCTGCCGGTTCTCACCCCGCGGTGTCGGAGACTTCCGCGGCCAGGGCGACCGCCTTGGCAACCGCTTCCCCGACGCGCAGGTCCAGGGCGCTGGGGACGATTCGGTCGGGAGCGAGGTCCCTACTGACGACGGAGAAGATCGCCTCGGCCGCGGCGACCATCATTTTTTCGGTGATCCGGCGCGCCCCCGCGTCCAGCGCACCGCGGAACACCCCGGGGAATGCCAGCACGTTGTTGATCTGGTTGGGGAAGTCGCTGCGGCCGGTGGCCACCACCGCGGCGTACTTGGCGGCGACGTGAGGATGGATCTCCGGATCGGGGTTGGACAGCGCGAACACGACCCCGTTGGGTGCCATTCTGGCGATCAGCTCTTCGGGAACCACGCCCGCCGACACCCCGAGGAACACGTCGGCCCCATCGAGCGCTTCTACCATGCCGCCGCTGAGACCGCGGGGATTGGTGCGCTGCGCCAAATCGGCTTTGACGGGGTTCATGCCGTCGCGCCCGATGTGCAGAATTCCACGCGAATCGAGCACGGTGATATCTGAAACACCCATTGCGAGAAGGAGATTCGAGCATGCGACGCCGGCGGCCCCCGCTCCTGACACGACCACCTTCAGCGATGTCATGTCACGGCCGAGTACCTTGCTGGCGCCCATCAGCGCCGAAAGCACCACGACTGCTGTGCCGTGCTGGTCGTCGTGCATCACCGGGCAGTCCAGCGCTTCGATGACACGGCGTTCTATCTCGAAGCAGCGCGGCGCCGAGATATCCTCGAGGTTCACCGCGCCGAACGTCGGCCGCAGCCGCACCAGGGTTTCCACGATCTCGTCGGGATCCTTGGTGTCCAGCACGATCGGGATCGCATCCAGCCCACCGAACTCCTTGAACAGCGCGCATTTGCCTTCCATCACCGGCAGCGATGCCGCGGGTCCGATGTCGCCGAGCCCGAGTACGGCGCTGCCGTCGCTGACGACGGCAACCAGCCGGTTCGCCCACGTGTAGCGCGTGGCGAGCGTGTGATCGGCGGCGATCGCGCGGCTGACCTGAGCCACACCCGGCGTGTAGGCGATCGACAATGAGCGCTGAGTATCCACCGGCGCCGTCAGCCCTACGGAGAGCTTGCCGCCTAGATGTGCCTCGAAAATCTCCGCGTCAGTGATCGCACCCTGCTTGGCGCTAGTCTGGATCGATTCAAGCAATTCGGACACGTGCTTCAGGGTACTTAACTACTCGTTAGTAGGGCTAATTCGCGATCGCCACGTGAGATTTAGTGGCGACCCGCTACGCCCGGCCTCGCCGCGCTTGCGATCACCACGTGGGATTCAGTGGCGACCCGCTACGCCCGGCCTCGCCGCGCTTGCGATCGCCACGTGGGATTCAGTGGCGACCCGCTACGCCCGGCCTCGCCGCGCTTGCGATCGCCACGCTAGATCAGACCCAGCTCGGTGACCGCTTTGCGCTCGTCAGCCAGCTCCCCCGTCGTCTTGTCGATGCGGGCGCGGGAGAAGTCGTCGATCTCCAGGCCGCTGACGATCGTCCAGTTGCCGTTTTTGGTGGTCACCGGGAACGAGGAGATCAGGCCCTCCGGCACGCCGTAGGAACCGTCGGAGACGACCGCCATCGAGACCCAGTTGCCTTCGGGGCTGCCCAGCAGCCAGTCACGAGCGGCGTCGACGGTCGCCGACGCGGCCGATGCCGCCGACGATGCGCCGCGCGCATCGATGATCGCCGCGCCGCGCTTGGCGACGGTCGGGATGAAGTCGTTCTCGATCCACGCCTGGTCGTTGACGACCTCGGCGGCGTTCTTGCCGCGGACCTCGGCGTGGAACACGTCGGGGTACTGGGTGGCCGAGTGGTTGCCCCAGATCGTCATCTTCTTGACGTCGGTGACCTCGGCGCCGGCCTTCTTGGCCAACTGCGTGATCGCCCGGTTGTGGTCCAGGCGGGTCAGCGCGGAGAACCGCTCTTTGGGGATGTCGGGTGCGTTGGTCATCGCGATCAGGGCGTTGGTGTTGGCCGGGTTGCCGGTCACACCGATGCGGATGTCGTCCGCGGCGACCGAGTTGAGGGCCTTGCCCTGCGCGGTGAAGATCGCGCCGTTGGCCTCCAGCAGATCGCCGCGCTCCATGCCGGGGCCGCGCGGCCGGGCGCCGACGAGCAGGGCCAGGTTGACGCCGTCGAAGATCTTGTTCGGGTCCGCGCCGATTTCGACGCCCGCGAGCAGCGGGAACGCGCAGTCGTCGAGTTCCATGACGACACCTTCGAGCGCCTTGAGCGCGGGCTCGATCTCGAGCAGGCGCAGCTCGATCGCGCGATCCGGCCCAAATAGCGAGCCACTGGCCAGGCGGAACAATAGGCTGTAGCCGATCTGACCGGCCGCGCCGGTCACGGCAACCTTGAGAGGACTTGCGCTCACGTCGGTTTACTCCTTGTGGAGAAGGTCGTGCGGATTTGGGTTTCGGCTCGAAACTAGCGCACCTTCCTCAACCCCGAACCCCCGGTCCAATGCCGGGGCTTTCCGCGCACCCGGGTGATCGCGCCGGCAAACCGCGACGCGTAGCATTTGAGCAGCAAACGGCAAGACCTGCGCTGTGACGGAGGTGGATGTGTACCAAGGATTTGACGCATTGCCCGAAGCGCTTCGACCGCTCGCACACGACCCGCACGAACACCCCGTCGACCCCCCGCAGCACCCGTGTTTGGTCGACTGTGCCGTCTATGCCGAAGGCCACCGCCTGCCCGGCGAGTACTCCTGCGCCACCGCGCTGAACAAGGTGCGACAGGTCGAACTGCTCGGGCACGAGGCGTACGTCTGGGTGGGCTTGCACGAGCCCGACGCGACCCAGATGCAGGATGTCGCGGACGTTTTCGGGCTGCACTCACTGACCGTTGAGGATGCGGTGCACGCGCATCAACGGCCCAAGCTGGAGCGCTACGACGACATGGTCTTTCTTGTCCTGAAGACCGTCAACTACGTCCCGCACGACTCGGTGGTGCTGGCCCGCGAGATCGTCCAAAGCGGCGAGGTCATGATCTTCGTCGGCAAGGATTTCGTCGTCACGGTCCGCCATGGGGAGCATGGCGGACTGTCCGACGTGCGCAAGCGGATGGAGGCAAACCCCGAGCAGTTGCGGCTGGGTCCGTACGCGGTCATGCATGCCATCGCCGACGAGGTGGTGGACCACTATCTCGCGGTGGCCCGTCTGATGGAGCACGACATCGACACCATTCAGGAAGTGGCATTCGGCCCCGGCCGCAAGCTCGATGTCGAGCCTGTTTACCTGCTCAAACGCGAAGTCGTCGAACTGCGTCGGTGCGTGGACCCGTTGTCCGGCGCATTCCAGCGAATGCAGATGGACAACAAGGACCTGATCTCCAAAGAGGTGCGGCGCTACCTGCGCGACGTCGCCGACCACCAAAGCGAGGCCGCCGACCAGATCGCCGGCTACGACGACATGCTCAACTCGCTGATCCAGGCCGCGTTGGCCCGCGTCGGCATGCAGCAGAACAACGACATGCGCAAGATGGCGGCCTGGGCCGGCATCTTGGCGGTGCCCACCATGGTCGCCGCCATCTACGGGATGAACTTCCATTTCATGCCCGAGCTGGACTGGACGTGGGGTTATCCGGGGATCATGGCCCTGATGTCGATGTTCTGCCTGCTGCTGTACTTCCAATTCCGACGCAACAATTGGCTTTAGCGCAACGAGTCGGGTTGTGCCGCCCGGCGAGTGTGCGGTAGCGGCGTCGAGCATGCGGTAGCGGCGTCGAGCGTGCGGTAGCGGCGGAAATGTCGCGAGTCGGCCGCCCTACGCGCACGGTCAACGCCCCCTGCGCACAGTCGATGACATTAGCGCAACGAGTCGGGTTGTACCGCCCGGCGATTCGGATCCAGCACGTCGACCCCGTCGTTGCGCCATGCCTGTCGCATCGCCTCGGCACCCTTGAGTCGCACCCAGGCCGCCTCGGTCGCGGTGATCGGGGTCGCCGATAGGAACTTCACCGGGTCGCGCGGGTGCTCCAGCGGCAGATCAGGGATGTCGCTGCGGCCCAACAACATCGCCGTGAATGGCACCCGCCCCGACGGCCGTGCCCACAGCGGCGAGCCGAGGTCGATCAGCGCGTCGGCGGCCAGCACCACACCGTCGACGGCCGGCGCGGCCGCCAGTATTGCCATGCTGCGGGCAATCCCGGTCGCCGGCCCGGGATCTCGCAGACAAAGCGTGACTTCGGCGCGCGGGCCGCGCAGCCGGTCGGCGACGATCTGCGTCGGATCGGTCATCGGATGCCGCGAGCACCCCAGCGACGCGTAATACACCAATCCATCTGTCCCGCAACGAAATCGCAGTACCTCACTGGGTTCAGCACCCAGGAACGTCACGCTGGCAGAGTCGGGCTCCGCCGAGATACCCGCCTCAGCGAAGTGCCTGAGCAGGTGTGCGCGCACCTGGTCCAGGGTCTGTGTCACTGCCCGTCAGGCGGCGCGATGGTCAGGTTCAACCCGGAGTCCGCGTCGAAAACCGCGAGTTTGGTGGTGTCGAAGGCCAACTCGATCGACTGCCCGATGTGCGCCTTCGACTCGGCGGGAACCCTTGCGACAAACTGGTTTTCATGCCAGTCCGAATCCGCGGCCAGTTCGTCCAACTGAACCGCGTGCACAGTGCAACCCGCGGTGGTGAAGTACACGTATTTGTCCGCACCCAGCGATTCGACAAGCTCGACCTTCACCTCGAAGGACAGCGCCCTGATGCGCTGGTAGCCGTCGATCAACGCGGCGTCGGCCAGGTGCTCCGGCCGCACCCCGACGATGATGTTGTCCGGTTGCGGGTGCTGCGCGATCACCTCCTGCACCTCGGGCGCGAGCGTCACTTCGCCGAAGGGCAGCTTGAGTCCGATGGAATTCAGGGTGGCGGGGAAGAAGTTCATCGCCGGCGAGCCGATGAACCCCGCGACGAAGAGGTTGGTGGGACGCTCGTAGAGCTCGTCGGGGGTGCCGATTTGCTGGGTAATCCCACCGTGCATCACCACCACGCGGTCTCCGAGCGTCATGGCCTCGGTCTGATCGTGGGTGACGTAGACGGTGGTGGTGCCCAGCCTGTGCTGCAGCCGGGCGATCTCGCCGCGCATCTGCACCCGCAGTTTGGCATCCAGGTTGGACAGCGGCTCGTCCATCAGGAACGCTTTGGGATGGCGCACGATCGCCCGGCCCATCGCGACCCGCTGCCGCTGCCCACCCGACAGCTGCGAGGGCTTGCGGTCCAGAAGTTCGGTCAGGTCAAGGATTTTGGCGGTCTCCTCCACCTTCTGCCTGATATCGGACTTCTTCATCTTTGCCAGGGTCAGCGGAAACGCGATGTTCTGCCGCACCGTCATGTGCGGGTAAAGAGCATACGACTGGAACACCATCGCGATATCGCGGTCCTTGGGCGCCCTCTCGTTCATCCGTTCGCCACCGATGCGCAGCTCTCCTGACGAGATATCCTCAAGTCCGGCAATCATATTCAGTGTGGTGGTCTTACCGCAGCCGGAAGGCCCAACCAGGATCAGGAATTCGCCGTCGGCGATGGTGATGTTCAGGTCTTGCACCGCCGTCGCGCCATCGGGGTAGCACTTATTGACGTGCTCCAACACGATCTCGGCCATCGAGTTATCCCTTCACAGCGCCCGAGGTCAGCCCGGCGACAATTCGTCGTTGAAAGATTAAAACAAAGACGATTATCGGGACCGTAATCACGATGGCGCCGGCCGCGATCGATCCGGTTGGTTCCTCAAACTGCGAACTGCCGGAAAAGTTCGCGATCGCCACCGGCGCGGTGATCGCCGCCTTGGTGGCGGTCAGCGTCAGCGCAAGCAGCAGGTCGTTCCAGGCGAATATGAAGACCAGGATCGCCGTGGTCACCAGTCCGGGCGCCGCAAGCGGGACGATCACTTTGCGGAAAGCCTGGCTCGGCGTGGCCCCGTCCATTTTGGCCGCCTTCTCCAGATCCCACGGAACCTCCCGGAAAAACGCCGACAACGTGTAGATGGAAAGCGGCAACGCGAAGGTGATGTACGGCAGGATCAACCCCGGCCAGGTGTCGAAGAGGCCGATGAAGCGTTCGATGTTGAACAACGGCGTGACGAGCGAGATCGCCGGGAACATCGTGATCAGCAGGGTGGCACCGATGAGCAGCCGCTTGCCCGGAAAATCCAGCCGGGCGATCGCGTACGCCGCCATCGCGCCGAACACGACCGCGATCGCCGTGGTGATCAACCCGATCCCGATCGAGTTGATCAGCGCCGAGCTGAACAAGTCGCCCCGGAAGATGCCGCGGTAGTTGTCCAACGTCACCGACGACGGAATCAGCTTGCCGTCCTTGACTGTTGACGTGGGTTTGAGTGACAGGCTCAGAATCCACAGCACCGGAAGACCCGTATACACCACGACCACTGTGTCGATGACGGCCCAGATCGTGACGCGCCGCGCGCCCACCCTTTCAGCGGCCATCGGCGTCACCGCCCGGCGCCGCCGCGCCGAACACCTTGATGAAGATGAGCGCGATGAACCCCACGCAGACAAAGATCAGCACGCTGATCGCCGAGCCGAGTCCGACGTTGAATCCTTTGAACAGGTTGTCGTAGCCCAGGATCGATACGGAAGCGGTGTTGTTTTGGCCTTCGGTCAGCACGTAGATGTTGTCGAAAATCCGGAAGGCGTCCAGCGTTCGGAAGAGCAACGCAACCACGACCGCCGGCTTGATGATCGGCAAGATGATCCTCGTCAGCCGCCGCCACGCGCCGGCGCCATCGACTTGCGCGGCTTTCAGCAAATCCTCGGGGACCAGCGCCAACCCGGCTAGCAACAGCAGCGACAAGAACGGCGTGGTTTTCCAGACCTCGGCGATCACGACGACGCCGAGCGACGGGATCTGCGCGGTCAGCGGCGCACTGCTGTGCGGCAGCAGGTTGGCCAGATAGCCCGTCCCCGGCGTCCAGGCGTAATACCAGCTGTACGCCGCGACCACCGTCACGATGCCGTAGGGGATGAGCACCGCGGTGCGCACCACTGCCCTGCCGACGAGCGTATGGTGCATCACCAGCGCCAGCGACAGGCCCAGGACGAATTCGATCGACACCGAAACCGCCGTGATCGCGATCGTCACCGCCAACGCCGTCCACCAATACCTGTCGCTCAGGATCGTTTGGTAATTGCTCAGGCCGACGAATGCTGTGTCATTGGGCGTGGCAAGGTTGTTGCGCTGCAGGCTCAGCCACACGGCGTAGCCGATCGGATAGGCCATCACTGCCAGCATCAGGATCACCGCCGGGGCGACCAGCGCAAAGGCCAGTCGCTGCTCGGGGGGGCGGGTCACGGAAGCAGCCCCTTCCCGTCGATGGCCTTCTGCACCTGCGCGGTGAGCTCGTCGGCCGTCCGCTCCGGGTCGATCTCGCCGATCGGGGTCAGCGTTGCGGCGAGTCGGATGGCCACCGCCTGGTAGGCCGGCGTCGCCGGACGCACGGCGGCTTCGGTGAGCTGCTGGCGAATGACGGTGTACATCGGATACTTGGCCTGGAATTGCGGGTCGGAGTACAGCGAGGTGCGTACCGGGGGCAGGCCGCCGTTGATCGAAACGTACTTCTGACTCTGCAGGCTTCGCAGGCAGCGCACGGCTTCGAACGCCTCCGAGCGGTGACGGCTGGTGCTCGCCACCGCCAGGTTCAACCCACCGATCGTCACCCTGGCCGGCCGGCCGGGCGCCACACCCGGGTAGGGCGCGAAACCGAAGACGCTCTGGCTGGCGTCGTAGGCGATGCGAAATTGCTCGTCGTTGGGCACGAAACCGCCGAATTGGTTGACGCTGCCAGCCAATGCGGGGTTCCGGTCGAGCGGCAGGAAGCTCACGCCACCCTGCACCGCATTCTGCAGCATGGACGCCAGCACATAAGGCCAATTGACCTCTAGCGCGGCCTTACCCTGCTCGACCGCCAGCCGGGCGGTGCTCGCATCGGTCCTGTTGATGGACGGATCGGCTCCCGGCGCGGTGGCCACCGACTTGAGGATGCGCAGTGCGTTGACGGTGGCGGCCCGGTGCGCGGGCGTGTCGGTCAGGGTGACGCGGCTGCCGTCCTCGGAGAGCACTTGACCGCCCCCGCTTACCAGCAGCGTGTTGAACCACACCACCACACCCTCGCTCTCATTGGCCTGTACGGCGATCCAGCTGGGCTGGCCGGCGGCCTGCAATTTGGCCGCCTCGGCCACCATCTCACTCCAGTCCTGCGGCGGTTGCTTTACCAAATCTGGTCGGTACCAAAGCAATTGGGTATTGGTGGTGACCGGCGCGCCGTACAGCTTGTGCTTCCACCGGGCCGTCTCAAGCGGCCCCGGCAAGGTGTCAACCGTGGCGTCGGGTTCGGCCTGTGCCGCCGGATCGTCGGAAAGCGGCAATGCCCAACCCGCCTCGGCGAACTCGGCGGTCCAGACCACGTCCAGCGCCATCACGTCCAGGGTGCGGTCGTGCCCGGCCAGCCGCCGGGCCAGCTGCAAGCGCTGCTCGCCGGGGGCTCTGGGCAGACCTATCTGCTGAATCGCGAACCGGCCACCGAGTTGCCTCGTGCAATCGTGAGCGACCGCGGTAAATGTCTCCCCGTCGGCGGCCGGCGTGTAGAAGCTGATCACCAGCTTGTCGTCGCCGGAGCCGCAGGCCGGCACCGCCGATGCGATCGTCGCCGCCGCCAGCGCGATTGCGCCCAGCCGGCGTGCGCGCCCGCGGCCATGAGCCGTTTGTGTTTCGGGCATCGTGTCCGGAGCGTCAGATCGCCAGGCGCGCCAGCAGATCCCGCGCCTTTTCGGCGTTTTGCGGATCGCAGAGTACGTCGTAGCGGCCGGCCACCAGTTGCATGGTCGAGCTGAAATCCCTGGTACCACGGGCCATCGCGTACGGAACCGCGGAGGTGATCAATCCGAAGAACACCCCGGCGATCAAGCCGGTGGCCAGCACATCGAATGTATGGGTGAACAAGCTGAGCAACAACCCGATGAACAGGCCAAGCCACGCGCCGCTGAGCACGCCGCCGCCGAGCACTTTGGGCCAGGTCAGGCGGCCGGTGACCCGTTCAACCTGCATGAGGTCGACGCCGACGATGGTCACCTGCTCGACCGGGAACTCCTTGTCGGATAGGTAGTCAACGGCGCGCTGCGCCTCGGCGTAGGTGGGATAAGACCCGACCGGCCAGCCCTTGGGCGGTGTCGGTAATCCGGGCGCACCACGCCGACCGGCACCCGCGCCCGTCGGCGTCGGGCCGGGAACCTGTCCAGGCTGGAAAGGACTAGTCATTTGGTGCTCATTCTCCTCCGCCGGGTCCCTCGTTTCATCTTCGGCCCTCTCACCCTATCGAGGCGACCGCTACGGAACTCGGGAGCAACAAGCGGGCCCAAGCTGGCCGGGCGCCGCGGGGCTCTAGGATTTGCGGCCGCAAGACCGCTACCAGGTCATGGGTTAGGTTGAACACCATGACAGCTCCCGGCGGCGGCTTCGGCGAGAGTGCGCACAACGACGAGGCTAACCAGCCCCCGGTCGACGACCGGACCCTGCAGCAGCCGGCTTGGGAAGCGCCCTGGGATGCGCCGGCGTCGTCGCCAACGGCCGACTATCGGCCCCCGGCATATCCGCTTCCCGGCTATCCGGCCGACTACCCCCCCGAATACCCGGCCGGCTATCCGGAGCAGTACCTGCCGCCCATGCCGCCCCCGGCCGGATACCAGCAGCCGCCGGGCTACGGCGGTCCGCCATACCCGCTGCCGCCCCCACAATTCGGCGGACCGCCGCCCGGATACGGGCCGCCGTCCTATCCGGGCGGGTATTACCCGGCCCCGGACTACCTGGGGAGTTACGGGCCGTCGCAGCCCGGGATGAACGGGCTGGCAATCGGCTCGCTGGTCGCGTCGTTGACCGGCTTTTTGTGCTGCGTCGGCGGGATCGTGGGCATCGTGCTGGGCCTTGTCGCGCTCGACCAGATCAAGCGGACTCGCCAGGACGGCTACGCCTTGGCCGTCGCCGGCATAGTCATCGGCATCGCGAGCCTGATCGTCAGCTTGATCATCGGGATTTTCGCACTGCATTGGCGTTAACGGCATTCGGTGTCGGCGGGGCCAACACCGCCGCCATCTGCCATCCCGCCAGCGGCTGCCTAGGCTCTACTTTCATGTCGGTCAATAGGGTGTACGTCGCGCGGCTCTCGCGGATGCTGGTGCTGGGCCCACTCGGCGAATCCTTCGGGCGCATCCGCGATGTGGTCGTCAGCATCAGCATCGTCCGACAGCAACCGCGCGTCCTGGGACTGATCGTCGATCTGGTGACCCGCCGCAGCATCTTCATTCCGATGCTGCGGGTCACCTCGATCGAGCCCGGCGCCGTGACGCTCAATACCGGCAACGTCTCGCTGCGCCACTTCGAGCAGCGGCCGGGCGAGGTGCTGGTCATGGGTCAGGTGCTCGACACCTCGGTCACGGTCAACGACCCCGCAATACCGGAGCTGGCCGGCGTCGACGTCGTGATCACCGACCTGGGTATCGAACAAACCCGAACGCGGGACTGGATGGTGACCAGGATCGCGGTTCGCACCCAACGACGGCTGCGACGCCGCGGCCCGGTGCACGTGGTGGACTGGCACAACGTGCAGGGCCTGACGCCGTCGGCGTTGGCCATGCCGGGCCAGGGGGTGGCCCAGCTGCTGGCCCAGTTCGAGGGGCGCAAGGCGGTCGACGTGGCGGACGCCATCCGGGGACTGCCGCCCAAGCGCCGCTACGAGGTGCTCAAGGCGCTCGACGACGAGCGGCTGGCCGACATTCTGCAGGAACTGCCCGAGCTGGATCAGGCCGAGGTGCTGTCGCGACTGGGCACCGACCGATCCGCCGACGTGCTCGAGGAGATGGACCCCGATGACGCGGCCGACCTGCTCGGCGTGCTCAATCCGACCGATGCCGAACTACTGCTGACCCGGATGGAACCCGCGGACTCCGGCGCGGTGCGGCGGCTACTAAAACATTCCCCCGACACCGCGGGCGGCTTGATGACCTCCGATCCGGTGGTGCTGGCCCCGGACACGGCGGTCGCAGAGGCGCTGGCCCGGGTTCGCGATCCCGACCTCACCCCCGCGCTGTCATCGATGGTGTTCGTCGCGCGGCCGCCGACGGGCACCCCCACCGGGCGCTACCTGGGCTGCGTACCGCTGCAGCGACTGCTCCGCGAAGCGCCGGCAGAACTGGTCGGTGGGATCGTCGACAGTGACCTGCTCAACCTCGCGCCGGAGACCCCGCTTGCCTCGGTGACCCGCTACTTCGCCGCGTACAACCTGATGTGCGGGCCGGTGGTCGACGACCAGAACCACCTGTTGGGAGCGGTGACCGTGGACGACCTGCTCGACCACTTGCTGCCGCACGACTGGCGCGTGGATATGCAACCCCTGGACGCCGCCGGCCGGGTTGACGAACCGGGGGGATCCGCGTGAGCAACTCCCCCGCAACGCGGCGGTTGTACACCCCGCGGAAATCGCGCAGATTATCGCTGCGCCCGGACCCCGAGGCCGTCGGTCAGGTCACCGAGTCCATCGCCCGTTTCTTCGGCACCGGCCGCTACCTGCTGCTGCAGACGATCCTCGTGCTGGTGTGGATCGCGCTCAACCTGGGCGCGTTCCATTGGCGCTGGGATCCCTACCCGTTCATCCTGCTCAACCTGGCCTTTTCCACCCAGGCCGCCTACGCGGCGCCGCTGATTCTGCTGGCCCAGAACCGTCAGGAAAACCGGGACCGGGTCGGGCTCGAAGAGGATCGCCGTCGCGCCGCACAGACCAAGGCCGACACCGAGTACCTGGCCCGCGAACTCGCTGCGTTGCGGCTGGCCGTCGGCGAGGTCGTGACGCGTGAATACCTACGCCACGAGCTGGAAGAGATGCGCACCTTGCTGGCCGACCTGCTGCCGGAGAGCCCGCAGGCCGGGCCTTCGCGGGCCGGTCACGGCCTCGATAGCGCCGCACCCAAACCTGGCTAAATCCCAATCCACCATTGCGCCACTCGTGTCACAAGAGTTATGTATGGTGATCTAGTTCACGAAACTAAGAGAGTTAGTTTACCGGCCAGCTCACATCCTTAGGACGGTCGAGTGCGCATTGGGGGACGTTGGGACATCCGCCCGGCCGTCGCAACGGCGTGGGCGCGCGTACGGGGTTTCACGCGGTCGCCGGCATTCGGCATAGTCGTCATCGCTCCTTTGGTGCTTTTCGGAGCGGTCGCGGGCTCGGCTCCCGCGTTTCGCGGAGAGGCTCCGTCGGTGCACGCCGCCGTCACCCCGGTGGCCGCGGTTTCCCCCACCGGCCGCGATGCCTCCGACCCGCTCGTCGTCGCGATCGACCGTGCGCCGAGCGCCTTCCACGTCGCCCAGGCCGCATCATCGGCGCCGCCGCCGCCGATGATCGTGAGTGCGCCTGGCACCCTGGGCATTCCGAGCGTCGCGCTGGCCGCCTACCGCAACGCGGAACAGAAGATGGCCGTCGCCGCCCCGGGCTGCGGCATCAGCTGGAACTTGCTGGCCGGGATCGGGCGCATCGAGTCGGGTCACGCCAGCGGGGGCGCCGTCGATGCGCGCGGCACCGCGATCGTCCCGATCTACGGCCCCGCGTTGGATGGCACGCTGCCCGGCAACGAGGTCATCATCTCCAGCAGCGTCGGCAATCGGCTGACTTACGCCCGGGCGATGGGGCCCATGCAGTTCCTGCCCGGCACCTGGGCCCGATACGCCGCCGACGGCAAAGGCGACGGGGTAGCCGACCCGCAAAACCTGTTCGACTCGACGCTGGCCGCCGCCCGGTACCTGTGCACCGGTGGGCTCAACCTGCGCGACCCGGGGCAGGTCATGGCCGCGATCCTGCGTTACAACAACTCGATGTCGTATGCGCAGAACGTGCTGGGTTGGGCCGCTGCGTACGCCACCGGCGTGGTCCCGGTTGACCTGCCACCGATCATCGGGGCGCCGCCCCCACTCGGCGACGCGCACGATGAGCGTCCGGAGGGACTCGGGCCTGGCCTGCCGATGAACATCAACGGCCTGTCGATGGACGACCCGATCTCGCGGATGCCGCTGATCGACCTCAGCCCACAAGGGCTGCCCAGCCAGCAGCCGATGTTCCCGTGGATGACACCCACCACCCCGTCGCAGGTCCAGACGCAACTGCCCGGCTGCACGCTGATCTGCCTCGGCCCACAAACCCCGCCGCAGCCCGCTGCCCCGCCGTGGATGAGCCCGCCACCGCCACCGGCCGCCCCGCCGTGGCCACCGCAGCCCGCCGCCGTCCCGCCGGCGACAACTCCGGCCGCGGGACCGCCCAAAGCCTCACCCTCGCCCAAGCCGGCCGGCCCAGCACCGACGGCGGCGACCAACGCGCCGGCGGCCGTTCCGGCCGGCTGACAATTCGACCGGCCGGCCAGCCGGTGCCCGGGCCGCCTACACTCGGCGGTGATGTCCGGTCCGAACACTGCCGACCTGAGCGCAGCCATCCGCACGGCGCTCGGCAAGGTGATCGACCCCGAATTGCGGCGTCCCATTACCGAACTTGGGATGGTCAAGAGCATCGACGTCGCCCCCGATGGCGCCACGCACGTAGGGATTTATCTGACCATCGCCAGCTGCCCGAAGAAGTCCGAAATCAGCGAACGCGTCACCCAGGCCGTCGCCGACGTTCCCGGGACCGGGGCGGTGCAGGTCAGCCTCGACGTGATGAACGACGAACAGCGCACCGAGCTGCGCAAGCAGCTGCGTGGCGATGCCCGCGAGCCCGTCATCCCGTTCGCCCAACCCAGCTCGCTGACCCGGGTATACGCGGTCGCATCGGGCAAGGGCGGGGTCGGAAAGTCCACCGTAACGGTCAATCTGGCCGTGGCGATGGCCATCCGCGGCCTGTCGGTCGGGGTGCTCGACGCCGATATCCACGGCCATTCCATCCCGCGGATGATGGGCAGCACCGACCGGCCCACCCAGGTCGAGTCGATGATCCTGCCTCCCATCGCGCACGAGGTGAAGGTCATCTCGATCGCCCAGTTCACCGACGGCAACGCCCCGGTGGCGTGGCGGGGGCCGATGCTGCATCGGGCGCTGCAGCAGTTCCTCGCCGACGTCTACTGGGGCGACTTGGACGTGCTGCTGCTCGACCTGCCGCCGGGAACCGGGGACATCGCCATTTCGGTTGCTCAGCTGGTTCCGAACGCCGAGATTGTGGTGGTGACCACGCCCCAACTGGCCGCGGCCGAGGTCGCCGAGCGGGCCGGGAGCATCGCGCTGCAAACCCGACAGCGCATCGTCGGCGTTGTGGAGAACATGTCGGGGCTGACGCTGCCGGACGGATCGACATTGCAGGTATTCGGCGAGGGCGGCGGCCGGCAGGTGGCCGAGCGGCTGTCGCGGGCGGTCGGTGCCGACGTGCCGCTGCTGGGTCAGATCCCGCTGGACCCGGCGCTGGTGGCCGCCGGGGATGCGGGCACCCCGATCGTGCTGAGCGCGCCCGATTCGCCGGTGGGCAAGGAATTGCGCGGCGTCGCCGACGTCCTGTCCTCGCGACGGCGCGGGCTGGCGGGGGTGTCCCTGGGGCTCGACCCGACCCGGCGCTGACGCGGTCGCGCGGGCTACGTCGCGTCGGTGTCGAACGGAGTGCGGTCGAAGGCGTGCTGTCCCGCGGCGGGCGGCGGCCCCCCGGTCGCGGCCTCGGGCGGGCCCGACGGCTCCACCGGCTTCGCCGGAGTCCCATTGAGGGGCCTGTCGAAGTTTCCGGTGAGGAACGAGTCATCACCGTCCAGCAGGTGCTTGGTCAGCGCCGCGCGCGGCGACATGCCACGCAGTTTGTGCAGCTCGCTGATCGGGCCGCGCAGGTCGTCGAACTCGGGTCCGATGTCCTCGCGCAGCTGGGTGGTCACCCCGCTGAGGTAATCCCGGGCCTGCCGCAGCGCGGTCGCGGTCCAGCGGATGGCACCCGGGAGCCGCTCCGGGCCGAGGATCACCAGCCCGACCACGACGAGTACGAGCATTTCCCCCCAGCCGACGTTGGCGAACATCTAGCTGGTATCGGGGTCTGGTTTCACCGTCAGCGTGACATGCCGACCATCGCGGACCACCTCTACCGGTGCATCCTGGCCGATGTTCAGCTGCCGCACGGCGACGACGAGCTCGTCGGAGTCGGCCACGCTGCGGGTGCCGATTTTGACAATCACATCGTTTTCCAGGATTCCGCCCTTCTGGGCGGGACTCCCGGCCTTGACGTTGGCGACCTGGGCGCCCGAGGCGATCGCGTTGCTCACCGATCGGGTACTGATGCCCAGCGTCGGGTGCACGATCTTGCCGTCTTTGATCAGGGTCTGCGCGACCTGCTTCGCCTCGTTGATGGGGATCGCGAAGCCCAGCCCGCTGGCGCTGTCGGACAGCGACTTACCCGCGGTGTTGATGCCGATGACCTGGGAATCCATGTCGATCAGCGGGCCGCCGGAGTTGCCGTGGTTGATCGAGGCGTCGGTCTGCACGGCGTCGATGACGGTGTCGGTGTCAGAGCCCTCCCCCGAGAGCGGGACGGGGCGGTGCAGGGCGCTGATGATGCCGTGGGTCACGGTGCTGCGCAGCCCCAGGGGCGCGCCCGCGGCGAGGACCTCGTCGCCGACGCGCACCTTGTCGGAATCCCCGAGGCGCGCCACGGTCAGGTTGTCGACGTTGTCGACCTTGAGCACCGCCAGGTCGGTCTTGGGGTCGCGCCCCACCAGGTTGGCGGGCACTTCTTTGCCGTTGTTGAACACCACGGTGGTCTTGAACTGGCTGGGATTGTTCGCCGCCTCGGAAATCACGTGGTTGTTGGTGACGATGTAGCCGCGGCCGTCGATGACGACGCCGGAGCCCTGCATGCCCTCCTGGTCGCTCTTCGACTCGATGGTCACCACGGCGTCGGCGGTCGTGGCCGCCACCTTGGCGAACCGGCCCGGCGGCATTTCGGAATTGTTGTTGGTGGCCAGCGTCACCTTCGAGGTGGTGAACGCCTCGACGACCTCGGCCGTCTTACGCCCGATCACGCCGCCGAGCGCGCCGATCACCAGCGCGATGAGCACCAGGACGGCCAGCGCCAGGTAGGACACCTTGCCGCCGAACAGCACGTCGCGGACGCCGAGCTTGCCGCCGAAGCCCAGCGCGGACCGCGGAATCGCGGGGGCAACCGCCGGGGTCCCCAGGGCGGCCGCGGCCGCGGGGTCCCGCCACGGATCGGCGGGCTCGTCCGTCCCGGCGCCGTCTTTTTCGGCGGCCAGCGCGCCGCCGTCGATGGGATGGCGCTGCAGCGTGTCGGAAATCCCGGCCGGCCGGCTGAAGGCCTCCTGCAGGACGGGATCGGCCGTGTGATCGTTGGGCCTGAACTCGGATTGGTCACGGTACTTCGGGGGTCGCACGCGCTCCGCCACGAAAGAGCCCTGCTGCCCATCGGGGCGACCGAACGCCTGACGCGAGGCGGGGTCGACCGGTGGTCGGGAGATGGGGCGCGGCGCGAGGCGGTGGGCGCTGTTGTTGCCGCTGTCGTTGCCGTGGTCGGAGGTCACGTTATCCCTTTTGGATCCTCTTCTTGAGCGCTCGAGACAGGCCACTCACGCGGCGAGCATGGTCCACCCTAGTATCCACGGTTCGGTGTTGGTCGGCACGAGCCAGGCCAGCGGCGCGACGCTACCGACGCTTGCGCTGGTCGCGCGCATCGCGCTCGGCGAGACGATCGGGCATGTGCGACGCCGTGTCGTCGGCGGAATAGTGCGGAATATCGGACAGCAGCCCGAGCAACTCGCTGGGGATACGGATCGGGTGCGAATCGCGCAACGCCGCCCGCGCCCGGCTCTGATCGTCGACCTCCGCCGCGCATTGCGGGCAGAGCGAGAGGTGATGCGCGGCCCGTAGGTGAGCGTTCATCCGCAGCTCACCGTCGACAAACGCCGCGATCGCCTCGACCGACAGATGCTCGGTGGACCCGAACTGGCGCGGGGCGCCGACCGGAGCATCACTCTGGGAGGCGAACTGTGCGGGGAGCCAGGAGAACGCGCGACGGAACACTTGTCCTCGGTCGGCCATAACCAGCTCCTTTCGCAGCCTACTGTCGAATGTAGCGCGAGCTGGTAGCCATTATCCCGGCTACGGCCCGCAAAACCGCTGGTTTATGGGCCCGGTGAGGCAGACCGGATAGGGCTGGCTGTCGACGCTTGGCTGCTAGGCCGACTTGGCGTGCAGCGCGTGGCTGCCGGATTCGGAGTGCGCGGCCAGGTAGTCGCGCAACGCCTGACGTCCGCGGTGGATGCGGCTGCGCACCGTACCCAGCTTCACGCCGAGGGTGGCGCCGATCTCCTCGTAGGACAGGCCTTCGATGTCACACAAGACCACCGCGGCGCGAAACTCCGGCGGCAACGAATCCAGAGCGGCCTGCAAGTCCGGCCCGAGCCGCGAATCGTGGTAGATCTGCTCGGGATTGGGATCGTCGGCGGGCACCCGGTCGTAATCCTCGGGCAAGGCTTCCATCCGGATGCGGGCGCGGCGGCGCACCATGTCGAGGAACAGGTTGGTGGTGATGCGGTGCAGCCAGCCTTCAAAGGTTCCGGGCTGGTAGTTCTGGACCGACCGGAAAACCCGGATGAAGGTCTCCTGGGTCAGGTCCTCGGCGTCGTGCTGGTTCCCGGAGAGCCGATATGCCAGCCGGTACACCCGGTCGGCGTGCTGGCGCACCAGCTCATCCCACGACGGCATCGTGGCGATGTCCCCGGTCGCATCGAACACGGCGGTGCCCTGCAACGCCTCCGTGGGTTCCACCCACTCGTCGTCGCGGCACTCCTGGCGGTGCGGCATGCTGGTCGGGCTCAAAAGCGTGGTGTTGATTGCATCCTCCGGAAATCCCTTGCCATCAAGATCTGACAATTCGTCACGATCCGCAACGCGCAGCCGCGATTCTCTATTCCCGGTCCAGTACCCTCCGCGTTCCATACCGAAACGGTCGCGTACCGGCGTATGCGGGACATAGGAGCAAACTGAGGTTTGCCTGAGAAATCTTATCGTTACCTGGGTTAAGCAGGGCGTATTGACCTGGTCGTGACCTTGCTAACCCACGGGCGCCGGGCGTGTCGGCACAGACCGGCCAGGCGCGCCTGACCTACGACGCCGCGAATTGGACTTACGCTGCGGGCATGGATGGCGCCGACGACACTTCGGTCACTCCTGGCCAGGCGGCCCCCAGTCCCGGCCAGGCGGCCCCCAGTCGAGCCGAATCACTCTTTGCGCACGCCGAGGAGTCGATATCGGAAGACGCGATCCTGGCGGGCGCCCGCGAGCGCGCCGTGGACATCGGCGCCGGGGCGGTGACACCCGCGGTCGGTGCGCTGCTGAGCCTGCTGACCAAGCTCAGCGGCGGCAAGGCCGTCGCCGAGGTCGGTACCGGCGCCGGGGTCAGCGGGCTCTGGTTGTTGTCGGGCATGAGCGACGACGGCGTCCTGACCACGATCGATATCGAGCCCGAGTACCAGCGGATGGCCAAACGGGCGTTCTCCGACGCCGGCGTCGGACCCTCCCGCACCAGGCTGATCAGCGGGCGCGCCCAAGAGGTGCTCACCCGGCTCGCCGACGACTCTTATGACCTGGTGTTCATCGACGCCGACCCCATCGACCAGCCGGATTACGTCGTCGAGGGCGTGCGGTTGTTGCGATCCGGCGGTGTCATCGTCGTGCACGGGGCGGCGTTGGGTGGGCGGGCCGGTGATCCCGCGGCGCGCGACGCCGAGGTGGTTGCGGTCCGCGAGGCGGCCCGGCTGATCGCCGAGGACGAGCGGCTCACCCCGGCGCTGGTGCCGCTCGGGGACGGCATTCTGGCCGCGGTCCGCGACTAGTCCCTGGGCTCGCCGAACCCTTTACGCATTCCTTACGCGCTAGGTCCTTGACCGTGGGCTGAACGCACGTTTAATCTACTGAACATGCGTTCAGCCGACCTGACGGCCGTGGCCCGGATCCGCGATGCGGCCATCGAGCAGTTCGGCGAGCGCGGGTTCGGCGTTGGGCTACGCGCGATCGCCGAAGCGGCGGGGGTGAGCGCCGCGCTGGTCATCCACCACTTCGGCTCCAAGGAAGGCCTGCGCAAAGCCTGCGACGACTACGTCGCCGAAGAGATCCGCAGCAGCAAGTCCGAAGCGATGCAATCCAACGACCCGGCCAGCTGGTTGGCGCAGATGGCCGAGATCGAGGCCTACGCACCCATGATGGCGTATCTGGTGCGCAGTATGCAGGCCGGCGGCGATCTGGCAAAGATCTTGTGGCACAGGATGATTGACAATGCCGAGCAATACATGGACGAAGGTGTGCGAGCCGGCACTATCAAGCCCAGCCGTGATCCGCACGCCCGCGCCAAGTACCTGGCTCTCGCCGGGGGCGGAGCGTTTCTGCTGTACATCCAAATGCACGAAACGCCAACAGATTTACGGGCCGTCTTACGTGACTATGCCCGCGACATGGTGCTGCCCGCCCTCGAGCTCTACACCGAAGGCCTGATGGCCGACCGCACCATGTACGACGCATTCCTGGCCGCCGACGATCAAGGAGAATCCCATGTTAGTTGACAATGTCGCGCCCATCGAAATCCGGGATCTGCGCAAGAACTTCGGTGCGGTGCGAGCGCTGGACGGCCTCGACCTCACGGTGCGCGCCGGGGAAGTGCACGGATTCCTCGGGCCCAATGGCGCGGGAAAGTCCACCACCATTCGCGTCCTGCTGGGCCTGGTCCGGGCCGACAGCGGAAGCGTGCGGCTGCTGGGCGGCGACCCATGGGCCGATGCCGTCGACTTGCACCGCCAAATCGCTTATGTGCCAGGCGACGTCACGTTGTGGCCCTCGCTTACCGGCGGCGAGACCATCGACCTGCTGGCCCGCATGCGCGGCGGCATCGACGACACGCGTCGGGCGGAGCTGATCGAGCGCTTCGACCTCGACCCGCACAAGAAGGCGCGAACGTATTCGAAGGGCAACCGCCAGAAGGTCTCGCTGATTTCGGCGTTCTCCTCGCGGGCCGGACTGCTTCTCCTGGACGAGCCGAGCAGCGGCCTGGACCCGCTGATGGAGAACGTCTTTCAGCAGTGCGTGGCAGAGGCGCGCGACCGCGGTGTGACGGTCTTGCTGTCCAGTCACATCCTGGCCGAAACGGAAGCGCTGTGCGAACGGGTGACCATCATCCGGGCCGGCAAGACCATCGAGAGCGGTTCGCTGGACTCCATGCGGCACCTCAGCCGCACCTCGATCAAGGCCGAGATGACGGGTGATCCGGGCGACCTCACCCGAATCAAGGGGGTCGAGGACCTCAGCATCGAAGGCAACACGTTGCGCGCTCAAGTCGACAGCGAAAGCCTCGGGGAACTCATCCGGGTGCTCGGCGACGCCGGCGTGCGCAGCCTCGTCAGCAAGCCGCCTACCCTTGAGGAACTCTTCCTGCGCCACTACAACACGGGCGAGAAGAAGGTTTCAGCGAGATGAGCACTTCCACACTGGATCGGCCACACCGTCCGGAACATGCTGGGCCGCAACGTAGTTCGAACTTCGCCGGAACGCTGGGGATGCTGCGGCTCTATCTGCGCCGCGACCGGATCTCGCTGCCGCTATGGGTACTGCTGCTGTCCGTCCCATTGGCCACGGTGTACGTCGGCAGCATCGAAAAGGTCTATCCCACCCAGGCCGCGCGCGCCGGATTCGCGGCCTCCATCATGGCAAGCCCCGCCCAGCGCGCGCTCTACGGGCAGATCTACAACGACAGCCTTGGGGCGGTCGGCATTTGGAAAGCCGGGATGTTCCACCTGTTGATCGCGGTGGCGGTCATCCTCACGGTGATCCGGCACACCCGCGCCGACGAGGAGACCGGCCGCACCGAGCTCATCGACTCGACCGCGGTGGGCCGGTACGCCAGCCTCACCGCGGCGCTGACGTTGTCGTTCGGGGCCTCGATCGCCACCGGCGTGATCGGCGCGGCGGGATTGCTCACCACCAACGTCGCACCCGGCGGGTCGCTGGCCTTCGGGGCGGCGCTGGCCGGCTCCGGCCTGGTGTTCACCGCCGTCGCCGCGGTGGCCGCGCAGCTGTCGCCGAGCGCTCGCGTCGCCCGCGGTGCCGCGTTTGCCGTGCTGGGGGCCGCGTTCACCCTGCGCGCCATCGGCGATGCCGGTAATGGCGCGCTGTCGTGGTTCTCCCCGCTGGGATGGTCGCTGCAGGTACGGCCCTACGCGGGCGATCGCTGGTGGGTGCTGCTGCTGCACCTGGCGACGACGGCCGTGCTCACCCTGGTGGCGTACCGACTGCTCGCGGGCCGCGACGTCGGTGCCGGACTCTTCGCCGAACGCGCCGGTCCGCCCACCGCCGCACCGGCGCTGGGCAACGTCTTCGGGCTCGTTTGGCGGCTGGACCGCGGCGCCCTGCTGCTCTGGACCGTCGGCCTGGGCCTGTATGGCCTGCTGATGGGCAGTGTGGTGCACGGCATCGGCGACGAGCTGGGCGACAGCACCGTGGCGCGCGACATCATCGCGCGGATGGGCGGCACCAGCGCGTTGGAGGAGGCCTTCATCGCGGTGGCGTTCACCATGCTGGGCATGGCGGCCGCCGCATTCGCCATCTCGCTGGCGTTGCGGCTGCACCAGGAAGAGTCCGGTCAGCGAGCCGAAACGACGCTGGCCGGCGCGGTTTCGCGCACTCGTTGGCTGGCAAGCCATCTGGTGGCCGCGGTGGTCGGGCCCGCGGTGGCGATGCTGCTCAGCGGATTGGCGGGCGGACTCGTCTACGGCGTCGCGGCCGGCGACGTCGGCGGCAAGGTGGCCCTCGTCGTCGCGAGTGCCGCGGTGCAGCTGCCCGCCGTATGGCTGTTGTCCGCCGTGACGGTCGTCTTATTCGGTCTCGCACCGCGGTTCACGCCGGTGGCCTGGGGCGTGCTGGTCGGATTCATCGCCGTGTATCTGATCGGTTCGTTGGCCGGATTCCCGCAGTGGTTGCTCGATCTCGAGCCTTTCGCCCACATTCCGCGCGTCGGCGGCGACTTCACCGCCGTGCCGGTGCTGTGGCTGCTGGCGCTCGACGCGGCGCTGGTGGCGCTGGGCGTCGCGGCTTTCCGGCGGCGCGACGTGCGCTGCTAGGCTGACCGCTTGCGGGCGGCATCCTCCCGAACACGCGATTTAGCCGAGCCATGCCTAGAACGTGATCATGAAAACCGATTTTCGAACGGTGGTGTCTGCACTTTTCGGACTTGTACTGTCCGGCTTGCTGTTGGTCCTACTGTTCGTGCTGGCGGGCACGATCAATTATTGACAGGCATGGGTTTTTATCGGAGTACTCGCCGCCTCGCACACCATCTCCATCGTCTACTGGGCTCTGACAAACCCCGCGGCTCTGCAGCGGCGGGTGAGTTCGGGACCCATCGCGGAAAGCAGAACAGCTCAAAAGATCATCATCATGGGCCTATGGCTGTCAGTCTTCGCGGCGATGGTGTTCAGCGCGCTGGACCATCGCTTGGGCTGGTCGCAAGTGCCGGCGGCAGTCTGCGTGGTCGGCGATGTCCTGGTCGCGATCGGAATCGCGATCACCCTGCTCGTGGTCATCCAGAACAGTTATGCGGCTTCCAGCGTCCGGGTAGAGGAGGGACAGCCGGTCGTGGCCAGCGGTGTCTATCGGTTCGTGCGGCATCCGATGTACGTCGGAAACGTGATCATGCTGGCGGGCATACCCCTGGCACTCGGCTCGTACTGGGGACTTCTGCTGATCATCCCGGGCACGCTGGTGCTCGTCTACCGCATCCTCGACGAAGAAAAGTTGCTGACCCAGGAGTTGGCCGGATACCGCGAATACACGCAGAAAGTGCGGTATCGCTTGGTGCCCTACATGTGGTAGTGGCCGACGCGACCCACGGGCTCGAAACCCCTTGGGCAGCTGGGTCGCCGAGCTAGATCCAGACGCCTTTGCCCACCGCGACAACGCCGCCGGCGCTGATCGCGAAGCGCTCCCGATCCCTTTCCAGATCCACCCCGACCATCTCGCCCGGGCCGACGACGACGTTCTTATCCAGGATCGCGTGGCGCACCACCGCGCCACGGCCGACCCGCGCGCCCGGCATGATCACGCTGCCCTCCACGATCGCGCCGTCGTCGACGACGACGTTCGACGACAGCACCGAGTTGCGCACCGAGGCCGCCGAGATGATGCTGCCCGCTCCCACCACCGACTCCTGCGCGGAGCCGCCGTTGACAAACTTCGCCGGCGCCAGGTTCTCCGATGCGCCAAGGATCGGCCAGCGCTTGTTGTACAGGTTGAAAATTGGATGCACCGACACCAGGTCCATGTGCGCGTCGTAGAACGCGTCCAGCGTCCCCACGTCGCGCCAGTACGCCCGGTCGCGGTCGGTGGCGCCGGGCACCTCGTTGTCGGAAAAGTCGTAGACCGCGGCCATCCCGTCGTCCACCAGGTGCGGGATGATGTCACCGCCCATGTCGTGATCCGAGTGGTCGTCATCGGCGTCGGCGCGAATCGCGTCGATGAGCACCTTGGTGGTGAAGATGTAGTTGCCCATCGAGACGAACGACGTTTCGGGGTCATCGGGCGTTCCCGGCGGATCCAGTGGCTTCTCCGCGAAACCGCGGATACGACCGGATTCGGCGGCATCGATGCACCCGAACGCGGTGGCCTCGCTGCGCGGAACCCGAATGCCGGCAACGGTTGCGCCGGCCCCGCTGTCGACATGGAACCGGACCATCTGCTCGGGGTCCATCCGGTAGACGTGATCCGCGCCGAAAACCACTATGTAGTCCGGATCTTCGTCGTAGATCAGGTTGAGCGATTGATAGATCGCGTCGGCGGAGCCGGTGTACCAGCGCGGGCCGAGGCGCTGCTGCGCCGGGACCGGGGTGATGTACTCGCCGGCCAAACCGGACAACCGCCAGTTCTGCGAAATGTGGCGGTCCAGTGAATGCGACTTGTATTGCGTGAGAACACAGATCCTCAGATAGCGCGCATTCACGAGGTTGGACAACACGAAATCGATCAGCCGATAGGCACCGCCAAAGGGAACCGCGGGTTTGGCCCGGTCCGCCGTCAGGGGATACAGCCGCTTCCCCTCACCGCCGGCCAGGACAATTCCCAGCACGTGTGGCGCTTCCCTCATGGCTCAAACCTATCGGCCGACGTGGGCCGCTGCCAGAGGGACCACCCTATTTGGCCGCCGTTGACGGGCTGTCCGTCAAGGTATTTGGCTCGGCACGGCCAACGCAGGCCCCGTAACGACGGTCCGACCCGACTCGCGGGCCGCACCGTCGCCAAACTACGGTGCGGGTATGCGGGTGGCGATGATGACTCGGGAGTACCCACCAGACGTCTACGGCGGAGCCGGGGTACACGTCACCGAACTGGTCGCCCAGCTGCGCCGACTATGCGATGTCGACGTGCATTGCATGGGCGCACCCCGTCCGGGCGCCATCGCCCACGAACCCGACCCGCGAATCCACGGTGCCAACGCGGCGCTCTCGACGCTGTCGGCCGACCTGGTGATGGCCAATGCGGCGTCGGCGGCGACGGTCGTGCATTCACACACCTGGTACACCGGCCTGGCTGGGCATCTGGCCGCATTGCTCTACGACGTCCCCCACGTGCTGACCGCGCATTCGCTCGAACCGCTGCGGCCGTGGAAGGCCGAGCAGCTCGGCGGCGGCTACCGGGTGTCGACGTGGGTGGAGCGCACCGCCGTGCTGGCGGCCGATGCCGTCATCGCCGTCAGCGCCGGCATGCGCGACGACGTGCTGCGGGTATACCCGGCGCTGGATCCGAGCCGGGTGCACGTCATCCGCAACGGGGTCGACACCGACGTGTGGTATCCGGCTGGGCCGGTGAGCACCGGGTCGGTGCTGGCCGAGCTCGGGGTCGATCCAAGCCGGCCCATCGTGGCGTTCGTCGGAAGGATCACCCGGCAGAAGGGTGTCGACCACTTGGTGGCCGCCGCGCACCACTTCAGCCCGGACGTGCAGTTGGTGCTGTGCGCCGGCGCTCCCGACACCCCGGAGATAGGCGAGGAGGTCCGGGCCGCGGTGGCCGCGCTGGCCCGAAATCGCAGTGGGGTGTACTGGATCCGGGAAATGCTTCCTATCGGCGAACTACGTGAAATACTCTCGGCGGCAACGGTTTTCGTGTGCTCATCGGTGTATGAGCCGTTGGGCATCGTGAACCTGGAGGCGATGGCCTGCGCGACCGCGGTGGTGGCGTCCGCCGTCGGTGGGATACCCGAGGTGGTCGCCGACGGGGTCACGGGGTCGCTGGTGCACTACGACGCCGAAGACCCGCGCGGTTACCAGGCCGGGTTGGCCGAAGCGGTCAATGAGTTAATAGCCGACCCCGAAAAAGCGGAGCGCTATGGGAAGGCGGGACGCCAGCGCTGCATCGAGGAATTCTCCTGGGCCAACGTCGCCGAGCAGACGCTGGACATCTATCGGAAGGTGTGTGCGTAGCCTTTTGGGGCCCCGGCCAGTCGGCGGACCGGGCTGGGTCCTAGCTGGTAACGCCCTTGAGCTCATCACCGAGTGCGGCGGCTTCGTCGGGCGTCAGCTCGACGACCAACCGGCCGCCTCCCTCAAGTGGTACCCGCATCACGATGCCGCGCCCCTCCTTGGTTGCTTCCAGAGGACCGTCTCCGGTCCGGGGCTTCATCGCCGCCATCGAGTGCTCCCTTCCAAATTCGCGCTGGCCCGCCCTCGCGGACCTGGTCGGCGCCGAGCACGCCCCGCCAGTAGTTTTCCAGCCATACCCGACATCGAACTGCCAAACCACCCCCCCATTGTTCCTTATGCAGGTCACCAATTGCACAAAGACCCGGTTCTCCGGCCTTATCGGTCTGTCATCGATCTGTCAGCGGTCTGTTGAAGGCACCCAGCACGCGCGTATGTGGTCGTCGACCATCCCGGTCGCCTGCATCAATGCATAGGCGGTGGTCGGCCCGACGAAGCGGAATCCGCGCCGTTTCAGTTCGCGCGCCATGGCCTTGGATTCGTCAGTGGCCGACGGTATTTCGGCTCCGTCGGCCGGCCGGGGGCGCGGCGGCGGCGCGAACGACCAGAGCAGCTCGGAAAGGTCCTCCGGAGTGCCCAGTTCTGCGGCGGCGCGGGCGTTGGCAATCGTCGCGTCGATCTTGGCCCGGTTGCGGACGATTCCGGCATCCGCCATCAGCCGCTGCACATCGGCGTCGGCGTAGCCGGCGACCTTGTCGATCTCGAAGTCGGCGAAGGCGCGCCGGAAATTCTCCCGTTTGCGCAAGATGATCAGCCACGATAGGCCGCTCTGGAAGGCCTCCAGGCTCATTCGCTCGAACAACGCCACCCCGCCATGCAGCGGGCGTCCCCACTCCCGGTCGTGGTAGTCGCGGTACAGCTCGAAGTCCGGTCCCGGCCGGCCCGACGCCCAGCCGCACCGAACCAACCCGTCGTCGCTCACATCATGTCCTGACGATCCTCGCCGTCGTCGGGTTCCACCGGATCGCCCTCGCCCTCGGCTTCGGCTCGGGCGGCTGAGGAGGCGGCCGAGGAGGCGTGCACCGCCGCCAGCTCGCCGCGCAGCGCCTCGAGCTCACGGGCGAGCCGCTCCAACACCCAGTCCACCTCGCTGGTCTTGTATCCGCGCAGCGCCTGGGTGAACTTGACGGCGTCGACATCGGCGCCGGTCACGCCGTACGCGGGCAGTATCGTCGCCGTCATCCCCCGCGGTAGGGGCGGCAGCTGCTCACCACGGCCGAACAGCAGGCTGGCCGCGCCGAACAGCACGATCGCCACCAGCACCAGCACCACCAGGTACAGCAACACCAACGCCACGTGAACGATATTGCCCTATCGCGCCGACACCCCGGCCATCAGCGTGGCCGCAAAGGGGCCTCCAGAAAGGCCCCGGTGGGGCCTTCAGAAAGGCCTGAGCCGCTTCATCGGCGGCCGGTCCACCAGCGACACCGTTGAGGTGTGCTGGGTGTAGCCGTAATCGTCGGACCCATCGGCGAGGAACTGGGTCAACCCGACCCCGGAGTCGGGGATTCCACAGCGCGAGAGCAGGGTCGCGATGACCTGGCGGCTCATCGCGCCCAGCTCGGCTAGCGGCCGATTGCGGTGCGCCCGCACGCCTAGGTTGACCTGGGCGATCGCCTCCAGACCCAACTGGTCGAAGGTGTCCACCAGCAGGCCGATCTCCACGCCGTAGCCCGGGGCGAACGGCAGCGAGGTCAGTAGTTCCCGGCTGGCCGCGTACTCGCCGCCGAGCGGTTGCAGGATGCAGCCCAGCTCCGGCCGCAGCGCCGCCAGCAACGGCCGAGCCACCAGCTCGGTGACCCTCCCGCCACCGGTGGTACCCGCGCCACCACCCACATCGGAAGTGTCGCGGCCCTTTAAAGGCCGTCGGTAGAAGCTTTTGACCAGGTGGATGCCGTCGCCGGCGAGCAGCGGGGCCAGCAGCCACGGCACGAACATCGGGTGCGGGTTGATCAGGTCGGAGTCGACGAACACGACGATGTCGCCGCTGGTGGCCGCCAGCGCACGCCACAGCGCCTCGCCTTTGCCGGGCCGCGCCGGCACCTCGGGCAGCGCCTGTTCCCGGCTGACGACGCGGGCGCCGGCGGCGATGGCACGGATCTCGGTCTCGTCGGTTGAGCCGGAGTCCAGCACGATCAGCTCGTCGACCAGCCCATCGACGAGCGGTGAGATGCTGTCGACCACCGACTCGACGGTGTCTTCCTCGTTGAGGGCCGGCAGCACCACGGAGACGGTCCGCCCTGCCTTGGCGGCTTCCAGCTCGTCGATGGTCCGGCCGGGCCGCCAGCTGCGGTCGGACAGCCAGATGTCTCCCGGACGAGCGGCGGGGATCCCGTCGTTGGCGAGGGCGCCGGCAACCAGGTCCGATGTGGTCATGCGAGGCCCCTCACCGTGCGCGTCGGCGGGCGCGTTCCGCGTATCGAGGCGACCATCTCCAGCACCCGGCGGGTGGCCGCGACCTGGTGCACCCGAAACATCCGCGCCCCTGCGGCCGCCGCCAGCGCGGTGGCCGCCAGTGTTCCCTCGAGCCGTTCGGTCAGTTCCACACCCAGAGTCTCCCCGACGAAGTCCTTGTTGCTTAAAGCCATCAGCACGGGCCACCCGGTCTTAACAAGATCGTCCGTGTGGCGCAACAGCGCCAGCCCGTGGAAGGTGTTCTTGCCGAAATCGTGGGCCGGGTCGATCAGCACCCGGTCACGGGCCACCCCGGCCGACACCGCCCGCTCGGCGGCCCCGGTGACCTGGCGGATCACGTCGTCGACCACACCGCGGGTCGTCGTCCCGTATGACACCCGGAACGGACGGGTGCGTGGCAGCGCACCGCCGGTGTGCGAGCACACCAGGCCGGCGCCGAACTCCGCGGCCACCTCGGGCAGGGCGGGGTCGATGCCGCCCCAGGTGTCGTTGATCAGGTCCGCTCCCGCGGCGCAGGCCACCCTGGCCACCCCCGAGCGCCAGGTGTCGACGCTGATCAGCTGGTCCGGGTACGCCCCACGCAGCCATTCGATGAACGGCACCAGCCGGGCGATCTCGGTGTCTGCGTCGACGCTGTCCCCGGGACCGGCCTTGACCCCGCCGACGTCGATGACGTCGGCGCCGTCGGCGATCGCCCGGTGCGTGGCCTCCCGGGCGGCCCCGTCGCTGAAGGTCGCACCCCGGTCGTAGAACGAATCCGGGGTGCGGTTGACGATCGCCATGATCAGCGGGCGATCCCCTGCGACCGGGCGGCCGCACAGCGTTGACTGCACACGCCCATCCTGCCTGGTCGCCGGCGAGGGCACAGCCCGAGGGATCTCTACTCCTGCGGTCGCTTGCCGTCCGCTACTTCGTCGGGATAGTCGGGGTAGTACGGCACATACCCCTCCTTGCGGCCGGCCAGCACGTAGAGCGGGTCCTCGATGTCGGGGCCGTAGCCCTGCTCACGCAGTTCCACCTTGCGGCTCTTGAACGTCGAGGTCTGCTCGATGGACTTCACCACCCGCACGAACAGCGGCAGTGCGTAGGTGGGCAACCGGCGATAGACCGCGCGGGCCAGCGCCTGGCCGTCGAAGCCGGCACCCTCGCGCAGCTTGACCGCGGCCATCCCGGCGCGCCCGCCGGTGCGCGGGATCTCGACGCCGAAGACCGTGCATTCCTCGACGGACCGGTCCGACGCCAGCGCGGCTTCGACTTGCGTGGTGGCGACGTTTTCGCCCTTCCACCGGAAGGTGTCGCCGAGCCGGTCGACGAAGGCGGCGTGACCCATGCCCTGCGGGCTCATCACGTCGCCCGAGTTGAACCAAGCGTCGCCCTCACGAAAAACGTTGCGCACCAACTTCTTTTCGCTCGACGCTCGGTCGGTGTAGCCGTCGAAGGGTTGCAGGCGGTTGACCGGGCTCAACAGCAGGCCGGGCTGGCCGGCGGCCACCCGGTGCACCCGTCCGTCCTCGTAACGCAACGGCTCACCGGTGTCGGGGTCGTACTCCACGTAGGCCAGCGGCATCGGCGAAATCCCGGTGGTCCTGGGCACATTGAAGATGTTGATGAAAGCGCCGTTGCCTTCGCTGGACGCGTAGAACTCACACACCCGCTTGATGCCGAACCGTTCGGTGAACTCGTCCCAGATCTCCGGGCGTAGCCCGTTGCCGGCGATCAGCCGCACCCGGTGCGTTCGGTCGGTCGGCTTGGGCGGCTGGTTGAGAAGATACCGGCAGATCTCACCGATGTAGATGAACGCCGTGGCCCGGCTGGCAATCACTTCGTCCCAAAACCGCGACGCCGAAAATGAGGCACCCAGCGCCAGGGTCGCACCGGAATTGATCACCGAGGACACCGCGACCGTCAGCGCGTTGTTGTGGTACAGCGGCAGGCAGCAGTACAGCGTGTCGGAGCTCTTCAGCCGCAACCCCATCCCCCCGAACGCGGCCAGCGCCTTCAGCCACCGCAGGTGCGTCATCACGCTGGCCTTGGGGTACCCGGTGGTGCCCGAGGTGAAGATGTAGAACGCGGTGTCCCTGGCCTGCACCGCCGACGCCGACGCCGGGTTGGTCGCCGGGGCGCTCACGGCGTATCGATCCAGGTCTTCGACGGTGAGCGTCTCCGTGGCGCCCGCCGCGCCGCTTTCGGCCACGGCGCTGACCAGGTCGGTCTCGGCGATCAACACCTTGGCGTCCAGCAGGCCCAGGCTCTGCGCGAGCACCTCGCCGCGCTGGTGGTAGTTGAGCATGCCGGCGATGGCACCGCACTTGACCGTGGCCAGCATCGCCAACACCGTGCTGGGCGAGTTGCGCAGCATGATCGCGACGACGTCGCCCCTGCCGACACCACGCGCGGCCAGCACCGCCGCGTACCGATTGGCGGCCGCGTTGGCGTCGCGGTAGGTAATTTCCTGGTCGCCGAACCTCAGGAAGACCCGGTCACCGAAGCGGGCGGCCCGCTGCTGGAACACCGTGCCGATCGACCTCTTGGAGTTCGGCTGGACCAGCAGCCCGGTCAGCACTCCGCGCACGATCACCGGCATGTCCGCCAGTACGCCCGGCGCCGCCGCTGCAATATCGGTCAGGCCGACCGCCGAGCGCTTTCCGCCGTCGTGATCGAACACGTCATCCCCTCGATTCCCCTACGCAAAGTCCGGCTCGGCGGCCAGCCTAGTAGGGATCGTGGGGTTGCCGGCCGCCTCAGGTGGGCGCGCACGCCTTTACGGCGGCATCCACCTTGTCGACCAGCACCAATACGTCCATCGTCGCCTGCGCGATGTAGCCGCTGTCAACCAATCCGCACAGCCAGACCCACAGGCCTTCGTAATGCCCCCACGGGTCCAGCATCACGATGGGTTTGCGGTGCATCCCGAGATGGCTCGTGGTCCAGGCGTCGAACAGCTCGTCCAGGGTGCCAATCCCGCCCGGCAGCACGATGAACGCGTCGGCGCGGTCTTCCATCGTCTGCTTCCGGTCGTGCATGTTGTCGCTGACGATCAGCTCGTCGGCGTTGCTGTCGGCGATCTCGCGGCGCATCAGCTTTCGGGGGATGACGCCGACGGTCCGGCCACCGCGGGCGCGGGCCGCGCTCGCCACGGCACCCATCGCCGAAACGCGGCCGCCGCCCCACACCAGGGTCCAGCCGCGCTCGGCGATCGCCTCGCCGAGTTCGGCGGCCAGTTCCAGCAATTCGGGATGCGTCGGTCCGGACGCGCAATACACACACACCGCCCATCCGCTCGATGAGACGGGTCCCCGGGGCATACACCGAAACGTAGACCAGGCGCGGCGCGGCGCGCACGTTTGGGGCTATCACCCTGGGCGAAAACCAGTGGGCTTTCGCGCGCAATAAAATCCGGCGATGCCGATTCGATGGAACGTCCCTGTGCACGCGGCCGCCCTGGAGCGGCTGGACGTCGCGCTGAGCGACGAGGCGCGCACCGGCGGTCGGTCGGCATCGGCTGCGCGCGGGGCCGTCGTGCTCGGACCCGACGGCATCGGCAAATCCACGTTGGCCCGATTGGCCGCCGAACACGTCGCCAACGAGCATCCGAGCACGCTGGTCCGCTGGGTGACCGGCACCCCGACCGAGCGCACGGTGCCGTTCGGGGCGTTCAGCCACCTGGTGGAGATCGCCGATATCGGGAAACCGGCCGCGCTGTTGCGGGCGGCGCGGGAATCGCTGGCCGCCGCCGATCGGCAGGGCGATCTGCTGCTCATCGTCGACGACGCCCATCACCTGGACATTCTGTCGGCCACGCTGGTGTACCAGCTCGCGCTGGCCGGGACGGCCCGGATGATCGTCACCGCCCGCGACCCGGGTTCTGGGCCCGCGCCCGAGGCCATTGGCGCGCTATGGACCGACGGCCTGCTGGATCGGATCGACATCGAAGCGCCGGGCGGCGCGGCAACCAACCCGGCGCAGGTCGACGAATTCCTCGCCGAGTTGCCGGCGGCGGCGCGGTCGGTGCTGGATTACCTCGCCGTCGCGGAGCCGCTGTCGCTCGCCGATCTGACCGCCCTCGCCGGCGAGGGCGCGGTCGCCCAGGCGCAGGATTGGGGCGCGGCGGAGACCCGGGTACGCGGCGAACCCGCGACCGACACGGTGGTCTACACGGCGCACCCGCTGTTCGCCGAACGAGCGCTTGCGGCGCTTGGCGGCGACGGCGCCCGGCGACGGCGCACCGAGCTTGTCACGTTGCTGTCGCGGCATCCGTCGGATCACCTCAGCGACCGGCTGCGGTTGGCGTCCCTGGCACTGGACAGCGATGCCCAACAACCGATAGCCGACGTCGTCGACGCCGCGCAGCAGGCGCTGCGGCTCGGCGACCTGCGCCTCGGCGAACGACTGGCCAGCTCGGCACTCGCGCGCTCCGATGACGTGGCGGGGCGGCTGCCACTGGCCAATGCCCTGGCGTTTCAGGGCCGGGGCCGCGACGCGGAGGCGCTGCTGGCAGCGGTGGACCCCGCCGCGTTGTCCGAACCCGAGCTGATGGCCTGGACGTTGCTGCGAGCGGCGAATCAGTTCTTCATGCTGAGCGAGCCGGAGCGGGCCACCGCGTTCCTGCGGACCATCCGCAATCGGATCACCGACGCCGGCCCGCGGACCACCCTGGACGCGCTGAGCGCCACCTTCGCGATGAACGCGGGCAGCGTCGGTCGCGCCGTCGACATCGCCGACGGGGTGCTGGCGTCATCGTCGGCCGACGATCAGGCGGTGGCCTGGGCAGCCAGCGCGGCCGCGCTGTGTGCGGCGCGGCGGGGCCACTTCGACGAGGTCGAGCCGCTGGCGCAGCGCGCCCTGGCCGCCGAGCATCCCGGGCTGCTGCGCTTCACCATCGGGCTGGGCCAGGTCACCGCGTTGTTGATGGCCGGTCGGCTCGACGTGGCCGCCGAACTCGCTAGGGAGTTCACCGATTTCGCCGAACTGCAACAGCCGGGCCGCGCGATCGGAGAGGTGCTGTTGGCGCACGTGCTGATCGCCGGCGGCGAATTTGGCCAAGCGGCGGCGCTGCTCGGCCCGGCGGCGGCCGCCCTGGAACGCACCGGCTACTCGTGGGGCCCGCTGTCGCTGATGCTGCTGGCAACCGCGCTGGCCCAGCAGGGAGACACCGCCGCCGCGGCAAAAGCGTTGAGCAGAGCCGAATCCCGACACGGAACCAAGTCCGCGCTGTTCGCACCGGAGCTCGGCGTAGCGCGGGCGTGGCGGCTTGCCTCGACGCGCGACTCGCAGGGCGCGATAGCCGCCGCCCGCGACGCCGCCCGAATGGCCGAACGCAGCGGGCAGTCGGGTGTGGCGCTACGCGTTTGGCACGAGGCCGTCCGGCTCGGGGACACCCGGGCGGCGGACCCGCTGGCCCGGCTGTGCGGCGAAATCGACTGCGCCGCAGGGCGGATCGCTCTCGCCCATGCGCGGGCCCTGGCGGCCGGTGACGCCGCGGCGCTGCGGATGGTGTCCGACGACCTGGCCGCGCTGGGAATGCGCGCCGCGGCCGCGGACGCCGCCGAGCAGGCGCGGCGGTGCCAAGCCCGGTAGGCAGCTAGACCTGGGCCATGCCGCCATCGACGCTCGGTTCGGCGCCAGCGACGAAGCTGCTGTCGTCAGAGGCCAAAAACAGTTGTCAAACTTCTAGTCTTCAAAGGTGTCGACGCCGCTTCGCGGGCGCAGCGGTGCCGACGTTGACGCTCAGCCGCTCAGGTAGGTGCGCAGCATGTCCGTCGCGGCGGTGATGTTGCCGACCGGCACCGATTCGTCGCGCTTGTGCGCCAGGTTGGGGTCACCGGGCCCGAAATTGAGCGCCGGGATGCCCAGGGCGGCGAACCGTGCCACGTCCGTCCAGCCGTATTTCGCGCGGACCTGCCCGCCGGCGGCCTCGACCAGGGCCTTGGCGGCGGGGGCGGACAGCCCGGGCAGCGCGCCCGCCGCGGCGTCGGTCTGCTCGATGCGCACGTCGAGTCCGTCAAACACCTCGCGCACGTGGTGGGCCGCCGCGGCCACCGACCGGTCGGGGGCAAAGCGAAAGTTGACCGTCACCGAGGCCGCGTCGGGAATCACGTTGCCGGCCACACCACCCTCGACGCGTACAGCCGACAAGCCCTCGCGGTAGGTACAGCCGTCGATGTCGACGCTGCGTGCGTCGTATCCGGCCAGCCGATCAAAGACGGCGCCCAGTTTGTGAATCGCGTTGTCGCCCAACCACGAACGCGCCGAATGGGCGCGGGTTCCGGTGGCGCTGATCACCACGCGCAGCGTGCCCTGACAGCCGGCCTCGATGTAGCCGGCAGTAGGCTCGCCGAGGATGGCCACGTCGGCGGCCAACCAGTCCGGCAGCTCACGCTCGATGCGGCCCAAACCGTTTGCCGCAGCCTCGATTTCCTCGCAGTCGTAGAAAACCAGCGTCAGGTCGTGCGCCGGTTCGGCCACCGTGGCGGCCAGATGCAGAAAGACCGCGTCACCGGATTTCATGTCCGCGGTGCCGCAGCCGTACAGCACACCGTCCTCCCGGCGGCTGGGCAGGTTTTCGGCCACCGGCACCGTGTCCAGATGCCCGGCCAGCAGCACCCGCGACGGGCGCTGGCGCCGGGTCCGCGCCAGCACGGCGTTGCCGTTGCGGATGATCTCGAAGCCGGACGTCTGGGCGCGCAGCGCGGTCTCCACCTCGTCGGCGAGGCGCGCTTCGTTTCCCGATTCGCTGGGGATGTCGACCAGCGCCGCGGTCAGCTCGATCGGGTCCCCGCGCAAGTCCAGCACGCCCCCAGCGTAGTGGGCCGAGCAGACGCAGAATCGCACGCGTGGCGGCTCCGGGATGCGATTCTGCGTCTGCTCGGCAAAAGAAGTAACCTGACCGCCGTGACTGGAGCTGCGGGTATCGGGCTGGCGACGCTGGCCTCCGACGGATCGATTCTCGACACCTGGTTTCCCTCACCGGACCTGACCGAATCGGGCGCCAGCGCCACGTCGCGACTCGCCGTATCCGACGTTCCCTCGGAACTGGCCCCGCTGATCGGCCGCGACGACGACCGCAACACCGAGACCATCGCGGTGCGCACCGTGATCGGTTCGCTCGACGATGTGGCCGCCGACGCTTACGACGCCTACCTGCGGCTGCACCTGTTGTCGCACCGGCTGGTGGCGCCGCACGGGCTGAACGCCGGCGGCTTGTTCGGGGTATTGACCAATGTGGTCTGGACTAACCACGGGCCGTGTGCGATCGACGGTTTCGAGGCCGTCCGGGCACGGCTGCGCCGGCACGGACCGGTGACCGTCTACGGCGTCGACAAGTTCCCGCGGATGGTCGACTACGTCGTGCCCACCGGGGTGCGCATCGCCGACGCCGACCGGGTGCGGCTGGGCGCCCACCTGGCGCCGGGCACCACCGTGATGCACGAGGGCTTCGTCAACTACAACGCCGGCACCCTGGGCGCGTCGATGGTGGAGGGCCGCATCTCAGCCGGTGTGGTGGTGGGCGACGGGTCGGACGTCGGCGGCGGGGCGTCGATCATGGGCACCCTGTCCGGCGGTGGCACGCAGGTCATTTCGCTGGGAAAGCGGTGCCTGCTCGGCGCGAACGCGGGGCTGGGCATCTCGCTGGGCGACGATTGCGTCGTCGAGGCCGGCCTGTATGTGACCGCGGGCACCAAGGTCGTCACGCCCGACGGCACAACGGTCAAGGCCCGTGAGCTCTCCGGGGCCAGCAACGTGCTGTTCCGCCGCAATTCGCTCACCGGCGCCGTCGAGGTGGTGTCCCGCGCCGGTCAGGGCATCGCCCTCAACGAGGACCTGCACGCCAACTGATCAATGGCCGGGCAGCGATAGCCCGGAAGGCGCGTGGTCGAATTCGGCATCTTCGCCGGATCGAAGCGCGATTCCGTTGGTTTCCGGGAGTAGATAGGTGCACGCGAGGCTCACCGATACGAGGGTGGCCAGCATGAGGCCGATGGCCCAGCCGCCGTAGGTCGCCAGCAGCGTTCCGGCGATCAACGGCGGCACGGCGCCGCCAATCACGCCGGCGAGGTTCTGCGCCAGCGCCGATCCGCTGTAGCGATAGCGGGTGGCGAACAGCTCCGGAATGAAGGCACCCGTGGGCCCGGAGCCGATGGCCGCGACGGCGAACATGCCGACGACGGCGACCGCGTACAACACGGGGTTGCGGGTGTCGATCAACGGGATGACCACAAGCGACCAGGGCAGACACGCCGCCCACCCCAGCAGCATCACGCGGCGGCGCCCGATTCGATCGGACAGGATGGCCGAAAACGCGACGCACGAGATGCTCGCGAACCCGGCCAGGACGCCGACGGCCCAAATGAAGCTGCGCGAATAGCCCAGGTGTACGTGGGCATACATGGTGAGGTACGTGTTGCCCATATAGACCAGGCTAAAGGCGCCCAGCAGGCTACCGGCGGCCAGCGCGATCTCACGGCGCTGCAAATGCAGAACCTCGGCGAGCGGCGTTTTGGGGACCAAGTTGCGGGCCTTCTCCTCGGCGAACACCGGCGTCTCGTCGATGTTGAGCCGCACGTATAACGCGATAGCGATCAGCGCCGCGCTGATCAGGAACGGGATCCGCCATCCCCATTCCATGAACGCGGTGCTCTTGTCACCGATGGTGAAATTCACACCGAGAAAGGTCAGGCTGCTCAGCACCGCCGCGGTGCCGCCACCGAGCAGGGTGAACATCCCATAGCGGCCGCGCTTGCCGGCGGGCGCGTACTCGGCGCTCAGCAACGCCGAACCCGCCCACTCGCCGCCCACGGCAAATCCCTGCAGCAGACGCAGGCCGACCAGGATCAGTGGGGCCGCCGCACCGATCGTCGCCGTGCTCGGAACCAGGCCAACGCTCACGGTGGACACCGCCATGATCAGCAGCGTCGCGATCAGTGTCTTTTTGCGGCCCAGCCGGTCCCCGTAGTAGCCGAACACGGCCGCGCCCAGCGGCCGCGACAGAAACGCCGTCGCGAATGTCCCCATCGAGGCGATCATGGCCAGCCCGGGACCGAGGTGCGGGAAGAACACAGTGGGAAACACCAGCGCCGCCGCGGTGCCGTAGATCAGGAAGTCGTAGAACTCGATTGCCGAGCCGACCAGGCACGCGGCCGCGACCCGCCGCATCGGTGTGACGCCGGGGCCCGCAGCGACCGCGGCACCTGAGCCGGCCGGGTGAGTCGGCTCACCCAACCTCACCGCCCGCCGTCCGTCCGCGTCTGTCACCTTTACGACGGTAGGTCAAGGTTCGCCGTCTCGCCCGACGGAAAAGCTGGCAACATCCTGCGTGTCGCGGCGGGGTTCGTTAGTTGTCAGCCGGCCTTGCATGGTCGGCGGTGACCGAGAATTCCCTCGGTCCAGGGCCGGTCCTCGGTGTACAGCGTTTCGTCGTCGCTCCCCGCGCGTTTGCCTTTGTTTTCACCCTGGCCGGCTCCGCGGCCGCCACCCATCGGGGGCATGCCCATGCCACCCCCACCCATCGCTTCGCCCGGGAACGCACGGCCCAGGCCCGCGACGTCACGCGCCGCGGCGGCCCCGACGGATGGTGACGACGATTCGGGGGAGAACGGTGACTTCAATGGCATCGACGGCGCGCCACCGCCCCCAAACGACGCCGGTTTGAGGCCTGACCCCGTCGACACGGCTGGTGTTCCCCCCGCTATTGGGTAGGTCAGCGCCGCGGTGTCCGGGGTAGGCACCGGCGGTGTGCCGGTGGACGGCCGCCGCCCTGGAGAACTCGGCCACCACCTCTTCCGACTTTTGCTGGAATCTCACGAAAGCAGCACCGTACTGCTGCCGCATGGTGATGCTTTTCGGATGCTCGATGTAGTAAGTCCGCATCGCCACCAGTCTTTGGTGGTCATATCTCAGGAAAGGTTGATCCCGCCTTTTTCGACGACGTTCAAATGGTCGCTTTGATCACCCAAAACCCGCATGCTGCAAACGAATTCATCAAGAACACGCTCGGGGACTTCGAGTCGGCCAGCCCGGAACTGCACGAGAGCGTGCTGATATTCATCAACGAACAGTGCAACGCCTCCCGCGCCGCGAAACGCCTACACACTCACCGCAATACCTTGTTGCGCAGACTCGAGTCCGCTCAGCGACTGCTGCCGCAACCCCTCGACCACACCTCTATTCGCGTTGCCGTCGCCCTCGAAGCGCTGCCGTGGCGTTGGGGCCGAACCGGATGGTAAGACGAGCCGGGTGACGGTGTCGGGGCTGGATCGCGACTCAGCCCTCGGATAGCAACTGTTTCTTGAGGACCTTGCCCATCGCGTTGCGTGGCAGCGAATCCACGAAGCGCACCTCGCGTGGCCGCTTGTGTACCGAAAGCTCTTGGGCGACATAGTTGATCAGTTCGCCGGCGGAGAGTCCGGCCGGGCCGACGACGAATGCGACGATCCGCTGGCCGAGGTCCTCGTCGGGCAGCCCGACCACGGCCACCTCATCCACGCCCGGATGCCCGAGCAACGCCGTTTCGATCTCCCCGGCGCCGATGCGGTATCCACCGGACTTGATCAAGTCGACCGACTCGCGGCCCACGATGCGATGCATCCCCCCTTCGTCGAGGACCGCGACGTCACCGGTGCGGTACCAGCCGTCCGCGTCGAACGCCTCGGCGGTGGCATCGGGGCGATTCAGGTAGCCGTCGAACACCGTCGGACCGCGAACCTGAAGCCTCCCAACGGTTTCCCCGTCGTGCGGCACCGGATGGCCGGCGTCGTCGAGCAACCTGGTCTGCACGCCCGCGAGCGGCAGGCCCACCCAGCCGGCGCGACGCTCGCCGTCGGCCCGCGTCGAGATCGTGATCAGCGATTCCGAGGCGCCGTAGCGTTCGATGGGCTGGTGTCCGGTGAGCTCGGTCAGCCGGTCGAACACCGGCACCGGCAGCCCTGCGCTCCCCGACACCAGTAGCCGGGCCGGCCGTAGCGCCCGCGCGGCCGCCTCGTCGGCCGCCACCCGCGACCACACCGTCGGGACCGCGAAATACAACGTGCCCCCGGCTTCCGAACAGGCCTGCGCATAGCCCTCCGGCGTCGGTTTTCCGGTGTGCACGAAGCGATTTCCGATGCGGAGCGACCCGAGCAAACCCAGCACCAGTCCATGCACATGAAACAGCGGCAAGCCGTGCACCAACACGTCGTCAGCCGTCCACTGCCAGGCCGCCGCCAGCGCGTCCAGGTCGGCGGCGATCGCTCGCCGGCTCAGCACCACGCCCTTGGGCAGCCCGGTGGTGCCGGAGGTGTAGATCACCATCGCGGTGGCATCGGGTGACGGCTCGGGGTAACGGTGCCAGGAGCGGGCATGCAATCGAACCGGGATGTGCGGCAGCCCTTCCGAGTCCTCGCCGGGCGCCGGGCCGAGCCAGGCCTGCACGCCGGAGTCGGTGACCATGTGCCGGCGTTCGGCCACCCCGACATCGGCGGGCACCGGAACGAAGGGCACCCCGGCGATCAGGCAGCCGGTGATCGCCAGCACCGTGGACGCGGTCGGCGTGGCCAGCACCGCGACCCGATCCGCGCCGGCGACCCGCTCCGCCACCGACGTTGCGGCACCGAGCAAGTCGCTGCGACTCAGCACGGCACCGTCGATTCGCACCGCGTCGGCGATATCGGTGGCGGTAATCAGCGAAGGATTCAGCGAGTCCAGCAGCACGTGAGCAGGCTACCCGGCCGCTTCTGGAAACTCGTGGTCAGCCGCGCTCATCCCAGGTCTTCATCAGGATGGACAGGATCTCCTCGCCGCGGCCCAGCCCGGCAAGGTGACTTTCCTGGGGCAAATGGAACAGCTCGGCGTCGGACAGCCGGGAAATGACGTGCTCGCCGTGGGCGAACGGGATGATGTGGTCATGGTCACCGTGCCACCAGCGGACCGGGACCCGCACCTCCGCAAGCCGGAACCCCCAGTCGCGGGCGAACAGGATCACGTCGTTGAACGGCGCGGCCAGCTGCTTGCGGCTCCCGGTGAGCAGGTCGTCGAGGAACATCGCCTTGAACTCGGGGCGGGTGAGCAGGTGCCGGTCGGCCTGCGGCGACAGCAGGGCGTACACGTCCAGCCCGGTTGACGCGACCGGCCGGGCGGCCCGGACCAGCAAGCTCGCGCCCACCCGCAGCGGGCTACCGCCCAGCCGCAGCAGGGGCGCCACCCGCACACCGAGGTCCATCGCACCGCCACGGATCGCATCGGGGCCGCGGGTCGGCGCCACGCCACCGAGCACACCGGCGGCCACGATCCGGTCGGGCATCGCGGCCGCACAGGCAAGTGCGTACGGACCGCCTCCGGAGAGGCCGACGACGGCCATCTTGTCGACACCGAGCGTGTCCGCGATGATCCGCAGGTCGTCAGCGAACGAGAATATCGCGTCGTACAGGTGGGGTGTCGACGATCCGATACCGGGTCGGTCGATGCCGATCAGGCGGATGTTGTGGTCTTCGGCATAGATGCGGGCCTCGGTCGGGATTTGCCGGCGGGCGCCGGGAGTTCCGTGCAGCCAGAAGACCGCTCGCCCCTGCGGGTCACCAAACTCGGCAAAGCTGATCTGGCGGTCCTGGCCGACGGCGACGTTGCCTTCCAGCTTGGGGCGGGCAATCTCAAGGACCATTCCTGCAGCCTTGCATGTGACGCGCGGTTTACCAAAGCCTCACGGGGGCGGTTGTGCGTTCAGCACGCGCTCGCCGATGACCCGGTCCTTACGGAGGGTGGCCAGCTCGTCCTCGGAAAAGCCCAGCGAACGCAGGATCTCGTCATTGTGCTGGCCAAGTGTCGGCGGGGAGCTGCGGTGCTGGCCGACCGGTCCCGGGGTGATGCGAAACGGCCAGCCGGGATAGCGGTGCGATCCGGTGATCGGATGCTCCAACTCCTGGTAGTACGCGCGCGCGTCGAGCTGGGCCCCGAGAAATTCACTGTCATACATCTGGTCGCCGGTGATCACCCGCTCTGCCGGAATGTCATGCGCCTGAAGGATTTCGGTGATCGCCCTCGGCGCCCGTGTTCGGGTCCAGCCGGCGACGATCTCATCGAAAACGTCGTGATCGGGGGCCGCGCCGAGTAGTTCGGGGCGACCCATCGCGGCGACTAACCGCGACCAGTCGGCGTTGTCGCGCACGGAGAGCGCCACCCAGGAATCGTCCTCGCTCGTTGGGTAGACGCCCTGCAGGTAGCCGCGCCGGCGATTGCCTTCGCGCGATCGGACTTCACCGTTCATCGAGTACGCGATCACCGGTTCGGCGGTCACACATGCGGCGACCTCGATCTGGGCGATCTCGATCAGTTGGCCCACGCCGGTGCGGCTGCGGTGCTCGAGTGCGGCCAGCAACGCGACCCCGGCGTGCACACCGACGATGGGATCGGCGGGCCCCTGCGGGTTGCATGGCGGCCCGTCGGCGTAGCCGGTGACCGCCGACATCCCGGAGGTCTGCTCGATGTTGAGCGCCCAGCCGACGTAGTCGCGCCAGGGGCCCTGCAGGCCGAACCCCGGCATCCGGACGACGATCACGTCGGGATTCAGCGATACGAGCGAGTCGTAGTCCAGACCGAACTGTTCCACCACTCGTGGCGAGAAGTTCTCCACGACGACGTCGGCCCGCGTGGCCAGCCGCCGCGCGATGTCGAGGCCCCGCGTTGAGGTCAGGTCGAGCGTGAGGTCGCGCTTGTTGAGGTTGGTGCCCTGCCAGATGGCGCTGCGTTCGTACCAGTCGTCGCCCTCGTAGGCAAAGGCTCCCGAGTAACGATGCCCGTCGGGACGCTGGATCGACTCGACCTTGACGATATCGGCGCCGAATGCGCCGAGGTAGCAGGTGAGATACGCCCCGGCCCAAAACGTCGTCAGGTCCAGCACCCGCAGTCCGGCAAAGGGCAGTGACCCTTCGGTAGTCGAAAGCGATCGGCAAGCAGTGTCCCACGGTACCGGCCGCATTCCCGCGCACGGCGCTGGATATAGCTGTGCCACAGGTGTTTTCGAGAAACGGAACGCAGGCCCGGGCCGTTGAAACGACCACCCGGCTCCCCCGCCCTCGATGAAGAACCCTCGCTTGGCGTATTGCGGGCAGTCCAGCACGGTGGCGCCGTCGTTGACCGGGGCGGCCGGAATACGCAGCGCCTGGCCCAGTTCGACGATCTCGGCGACGGTTTGGTCGGCGAGCAAGGGCTGTGCCTTGGCGAAGAATTCGGCACGCTCGGGACCGCCCAGCATGATCGCGATCTGATGCTCGCCGTATTCGGGCAGGCCGAGCATCGCGCACACGTCGAGCCAGTGCTGACCCGTCAGGCAGTTGATTCCCACCCACCCGTCGGCGGCCCGGACGACGCCCAGCATGGGGGCCGACCGCAGGTTGGCGGGCAGCCCGAGGCGTCGCATCCGCTGGGCCATCAGCATCGGGTACGGCAGCGTGGACACCAGCGCTTCGACCTGCGAGACGTCCACTTCTCTGACGCGGCCGGCAGGCGAGAGCCGCAGCGCGGTCAGCGCGCCCAGCGTGCCATAGGCGCCCGCGACGTACTCCGAGATGCGGGCGCCGACCTGCACCGGTGGTCGTTCCGGATCCCTGGCGCTGATCCAGCCGGATGCCGCCTGCACGGTCAGCGGCGTGACCTGGCGATGCCGCAGCGGTCCGAGAAGTCCGAACGCAGAAATGCTCAGCCGCACCAGGTTTGGGTTGAGCCGCGCCAGGGCGTCGGCGCCCAGGCCCCAGCCCTCCAGCGTGCCGGCCGCGAAATCCTCGACCAGTACGTGCGCCTGCCCGATCAGCTCGCGGGCGGCCGCCAGGTCGTCGCGCTGGGCCAGGTCGAGGGTGGCGCCGCGCTTACCGGCGTTGAGGTACTCGAACAGGCCACTGCGCTGCGGGTCGAAAACCCCTCCGGGAAACGGGCCCCACCGCCGCAGCGGGTCTCCGCCGGGTGGCTCGATCTTGATGACCTCAGCGCCCAGGTCGGCGAAAAGCTTTGTGGCGTAAGGGCCTGAGATCTCGTCGGCGATTTCCACGACGTGCAGCCCGACGAGGGGTCCCGTCACGCCGGCGTCCCGATGGCCTTCGGCTCCATGTACTGGTGCAGGCCGCCTATTCCGCCGCCCTCGCGACCAAACCCGCTTAACTTGAAGCCGCCGAACGGCGCGTCGCCGGCACCGACGCCGTTGACCGCGACCTGGCCGGTGCGGATGCGGCGGGCGACACCGACGGCGCGGTCGACGTCGGCACCCCACACCGCACCGGACAGCCCGTACCGGGAGTTGTTCGCGATCGCGACCGCGTCGTCGTCGTCGCGGTAGCGCAACACCGTCAACACGGGCCCGAAGACTTCTTCCTGGGCGATCGCCGAATCCGGATCGACCTCGGTGAGAATCGTCGGTTCGAAGTAGAAGCCGACATCCAAGCCGGCCGGACGACCGCCGCCGGTTGCCAGTTTCGCTCCGTCGCTGAGGGCCCGGGAGACGTGGGCCTCAACGCGGTTTCGTTGGTCCGAACTGATCAGCGGACCCATTTGCACGTCCGGGTCCCCCGGGTCGCCGACCTTGACGTCGCGAGCCAGCGCGACGAGCCGTTCGACGACGTCGTCGTGCAACGAATCGGGAAGAAGGAGCCGGCTGTGCAGGATGCAGGCTTGTCCGGCGTGCAGTGAGCAGCAATCGAACAGCAGCTGCCGCAGCATCTCGTCGGTCACCGTGGTGTCGTCGAGGATGATGCTGGCCGACTTCCCGCCACATTCCAGCAGGATCCGCTTCATGGTGGCGCCCGCGGCGGACATGACCTGGCAGCCCACGGCCGAGCTTCCGGTAAAGCTGACCATGTCGATGCGCGGGTCGGTGGTGAGCAGCTTGGCGGCCCCGATGCCCGACGGCGTGACGACGTTGACCACCCCCGGCGGGATGTCGGTGTACTCGTCGATGATCCGGGCAAGCGCAAGTCCGGCAAGCGGCGTCAGCGGCGAGGGCTTGAGCACCACGGTGTTCCCCGCGGCCAGCGCGTTGTTGACCTTCATGACGTTGAGACAGTGCGGGAAGTTCCACGGCGTCAGAATCGATACGACGCCCAGCGGCTCGTGCCGCAACAACGTTGTCCCGGCACCGATTCCGGTGACCGGCTCGTCGGTCAACTGCGCGGCGAGCTGGGCCGCGTGCATGGACATGTATGCGGCGCCGTCGACTTGCATCATGCGCTCGTTCGCGATGCAACCCCACTCCACCTGGGAGAGCGCGAAGAACGCGTCGGCGTGCTTGGCCAGCGCGTCGCCGAGCTGATTGAGACAGGCCGCCCGGTCCGCAAGGCTCATCGTCGCCCACGGGCCCGCGTCGAAAGCCCGCCGCGCCGCCGCGATCGCCTCGTCGACCTGGGCGACGCTCGCATCGGGTGCGGCGGCGAAGCTCTGCTCGGTAGCCGGAGAGATGTCGTCGTAGCGACCGTCCTGCGGTTCGACCCATCTACCGTCGATGTAGAGCTGGTAGGTGTCGACAAGAGTTCCCGGAGTTGCTTGCTCGGCCATCTGCTTCCTCACCCGAACGTCAGTCAAATACAAGCCTAGTGTTCACCCGTCGTCCTCCGGCGTCAATCACCAATGACGTGAATTTCTGGCTCTTTCAATATGTTGCAGTGATATTGACATCGATGGGCGGCCCGGAGTAGACACATCCGGTAGGACAGATTTGGTCGATCTGTCGGATCGGTGGTCTTGCCGGATCACATGAGGGAAGGCTTGCCGTGCACACGACGTTCCCACTGCACTCCCCGGATTTCTACGCCGGCGATCCCTACCCCGCCTACCGGGAGCTGCGCGCGACATCGCCGGTGTGCCGGAACGACGTCACCAACTTCTGGGCGCTGCTGAAGTATGAAGACATCCGCTTCGTATCGAGCAACCCCGCCATGTTCTCCTCGGCCAAGGGTGTCACCATCCCCGAGCCCGCGATGGGAAACCCGGTGCAGGAGGGCAGCCTCATCTTCACCGACCCGCCGCGACACCGGCAGCTGCGCAAGCTGATCAACTCGGGATTCACCCGGCGCCGGGTAGCCGTACTCGAGCCGAAAATCCGCGAGATCGTGCGGGGCATCCTCGACGACGTCGAACCGGGTTCGGTGCACGAGTTCGCCGAGGAGATCGCCGCGCCCCTGCCCACCCGCATGATCGCCGAGCTCATCGGTGCGCCGCCCGACGACTGGGAGCAATTCCGGGCGTGGTCGGACGCGGCCACGGGTACCGCCGACCCGGAGATCGAGCTCGACCCATTGGCGGCCATGGGGCAGCTTTTCGAATACTTCCAAAAGCTGATCGCGGCCAGGCGCGTCGATGCGCGCGACGACTTGCTGTCGGTTCTGGCCGGCGCCGAGATCGATGGGCATCGCCTCACCGACCAAGACCTGCTCAACTTCGCGTTCCTGCTGTTGGTCGCCGGCAACGAAACCACCCGCAATCTGATCGCGCTGGGCACCCTGGCACTGATCGCCCACCCCGACCAATGCCGCCTGCTGGTCGAGGATCCCGCCCTGATTCCGGGTGCCGTCGAAGAGATGTTGCGCTGGAACAGCCCGGTGGTCCACATGGCGCGCACCGCGACGGCCGACGTCAAGATTCGCGGTCAACTGATCGCCGAAGGCGACGTGGTGGTGATGCTCTACGGGTCGGCGAACCGGGATGAAGACATATTCGGTGCCGACTCGGAAGAGTTCAAAGTGACGCGCCACCCGAACCCGCACATCGCTTTCGGGTGCGGTGAACATTCTTGCGTCGGTGCGCAATTGGCGCGCCTGGAGGCCTCTATCATGTTCGACGAGCTGCTCCGCCGCTTCCCCAGGCTCGAGCTGGCGGGTGAGGTGCACCGGATGCGGGCCACCATGGTGCCCGGGGTGAAGCGCATGCCGGTCAGGTTCGGAGCCTGATTGATGCAACTTGAGTACACACCCGAGCAGGAGCAGCTGCGCGCCGAGATCCGCGAAACGCTGGAACGGGTGATGACACCGGAGCGCATCGCGGCGATCGGCGATCGCATCGAGGGCGGCCCGGAAGTGCGCGAGTGCGTACGCGCCCTGGCCGCGGCCGACCTGCTCGGCGTCGGCTGGCCCAAAGAGTATGGCGGACGCGGATTTTCGGCGATCGAGCAGTTCATCTTCTCCGAGGAGGCGCATCGGGTCAACGCGCCGATCCCGCTGGTCACGCTCAACACGGTCGGACCGACCCTCATGCAGTGCGGCACCGAGGAACAAAAACAGAAGTTTCTGCCCGTGATTCTCGATGGCAGCGTCGAGTTCGCGATCGGCTATTCCGAGCCCGGCGCGGGAAGCGACCTGGCGTCGCTGCGCACCACCGCGGTGCGCGACGGCGACGATTACGTGATCAATGGCCAGAAGATGTTCACCAGCGGCGCCGCGTACGCCGATTACATTTGGCTGGCCGCGCGCACCGATCCGAATCTCAAGAAACACAAAGGGATTTCCATTCTCATCGTGCCCACCGCGGCACCCGGGTTCTCCTGGCAGCCGCTGCACACCATGCCGGGCATCTCAACCTTCTACACCTTCTACGACGACGTGCGGGTCCCGGCGAGTGCGCTGGTGGGCGGCGAGAACCAGGGATGGCAGCTGATCACCACCCAGTTGAACTTCGAGCGCGCGGCCCTGGGCAATCTTGGCGCGCTCGAGCCGCTGTTCGAGAAAACCCTGGACTGGGCCACCAGCACCGAGCTCGACGGTGGCCGCGTCATCGATCAACCCTGGGTGCAGCTCGCGCTCGCCCGGGTCGAAGCGCAAGTCGCCGCGTATAAACTGGTCAACCTGCGGGTCAACGCGGCGATGACGAAGGGCGTGCTCACCATGGGGGAAGCCTCGGCCGCGAAGGTGTTCGGCACCGAGCTGACCCAGCAGGTCTCCCGTCAGCTTTTGGAAGTGCTCGACCACAACGGGTTACGGCGCGGCGCCGATGCACCGCTGCGCGGGGCCCTGGAAACGGCCTACCGATTTGCGGTGATCAACACGTTCGGGGGCGGCGCCAACGAAATTCAGCGCGACATCATCGCCATGGCCGGATTGGGCATGCCGAGGGCGCCCCGCGACCTTCGGGCCACCGATCAGTCAGGAGGATCGAGCTAGTGACCGACCAAGAGACCGAGTTTCACAGCAAGCTAAGGGCACTCGTCGGGCAGCCCACCGGCGGCAGCGGAAAGCCTTCGGTGGCACCGGACCCGGTCAATCAACCGATGATTCGGCACTGGGCCCACGCGCTCGACGACATGAATCCCGTCTACCTCGACCCGGTGTTCGCGGCGTCGTCCCGGTTCGGCGGCATCGTGTCGCCGCCGGTCATGCTACAAACCTGGACGATGCCATCGCCGAAACTGGAGGGAATTGGAGATCGAGGAGGCGCACCCATGGAGATCACAACCAACCCAACGGCCTTCCTTGATGAGGCCGGGTACACCAGCACAGTAGCGACCAACTCCGAGTTCGAGATCGAACGCTATCCCCGGCTGGGCGATGTCATCAGCGCGACGGCGGTGTACGAGAGCGTCTCCGACGAGAAGAAGACAGCACTGGGCACGGGCTATTTCCTGACCTGGCTGACCACCTACGTCGACCAACACGGTGAGGTGCTGGGGCGACAGCGATTCCGCGTGCTGCGATTCAGGCCGGAACGCTGATGGCGTCGCGTTTGGCGCCGGCGATCAGCCCGGACACCGAGTTCTTCTGGAACGGGCTGCGCGAGCACAAGCTCCTCATCCAGCGCTGCCGCGAATGCGGAGCGCTGCGCCACCCGCCCCGCCCCATGTGTCCCCAGTGCCGTTCCCTGGACTGGGAGGCCATCGAGTCGTCGGGCCACGGCACCGTCTACAGCTATGTGATGCCGCGAGAACCCCGGTTCCCCTTCTTCGACTATCCCTACATTGTTGCGCTGGTCGAGCTCGACGAAGGGGTAAGGGTGCTGTCGAACCTGTGCGACATCGACCCGGCCGACGTCACGGTCGGGATGCCGGTCGAGGTCTATTACCAGGCCTTCGACGGCGGCGGTGAATCCGGGGACCTTGTACTGCACCAGTTTCGGCCCCGCGGGTAGGTAGCGCGATGGATTTCACGTTCAGCGAAGAGCAAGAGACGATCGCCAAGCTCGCCCGGGAACTCTTCGAGCGCCGTGCGACCCCCGAGCGACTGGCCGAACTGGAAGCCGGCGAAAACCGCTACGACGCCGCGCTGTGGAAAGAACTCGCGGCCGTCGACCTGTTGGGGGTCGCACTGCCGGAAGCGGTCGGCGGCTCGCGCGTTTCAGGGGACGGCTTTGTGGAGCTCGGGGTGCTGCTGGCCGAGGTGGGATCCGGTGTCGCTCCGGTGCCGGCCTACGCCACGCTGGTGCTGGGCGCCGACCCGATCGCCCGGCACGGAAGCCCCGAGCAACAGCAACGGTTTCTGCCCGGGGTCGTCGCGGGCACCCGCATCCTGAGCGCGGGCCTGCAAGAGCCGGGCCGCTCCGACCCGCTAAGCCCCGCCACCACCGCCCGTCGCGACGGCCCCAATTGGCGGCTGGACGGAGCCAAAGAACTGGTGCCGGCCGCCCAACTCGCCGACACCGTGGTGGTTCCGGCCTCGATAGATGACGGTAAAGACGGTGATGTGGGCCTGTTCCTGCTCGCGACGGGCACCCACGGTGTCGAGGTGCGGCCGGTGCCGACCACCAACCGCGAACCGCACGCGGACGTATTCCTCGACGGCGCAATCGTTTCCGCCGAGGACAGACTCCCCGGTGACGGCGAGCGGCTTGTCAGTTCCCTGCACACCCGCGCCTTGGTCGGGCTGTGCGCAATTCAGCTCGGCGTCTCCGAGCGGGCATTGCGAATCGCCGCCAGCTACACCAGCGGGCGGGAGCAGTTCGGACGCCCGATCGGCAGCTTTCAGGCTGTGCAGCAACGGCTGGCCGACGCCTTCATCGACGTCGAGGCGATCCGCTGGACCACCTGGCATGCGGCCTGGCTCATCGCGGAGGGACGGCCCGCCGACCGGGCGGCCCGCATCGCGAAATTCTGGGCGGCCGAGGCCGGCGCTCGGGTTGCCGCCACCACCCAACACGTGCACGGCGGGATCGGGATAGACACCACCTATCCCCTGCACCGCTACTTCCTGTGGGCCAAGCACAACGAGCTCACCCTGGGTCCCGCCTCTGCGCAGCTGGCCCGTATCGGCAGCACGTACTCGGAAGGAAACCGATGACGACCGCGAAATCCCGCACCATGACGTTGAAGTGGGCCGACATCGAAGTCGGTGACGAGGTGACAGCACTCGAGATCCCGATCACCACAACGATGATCGTCGCCGGTGCGATCGCCTCGCGCGACTTCATGCCGGTACACCACGACCGCGACTACGCCAACAAGCAGGGCTCGCCCAACCTGTTCATGAACATTCTGACCACCAACGGGTATTGCGTTCGGTTCCTCACCGACTGGGCGGGCCCGGAGGCGATGGTCAAGAACCTGTCGATTCGCCTTGGCGTGCCGTGCTTTCCGGACGATCCGCTGCGCTTCACCGGCACCGTGACCGGAAAGACTCGGGGTTCAGGGGGGCCACCGGCACCCGAGAACTTCGTCGAAGTGACGTTCAAGGGCTCCAACAGCCTTGGCGATCACGTCTCGGGCACCGCGATTCTCAGCTTGCTCGACGGAGCCGGCGCATGAGTGGTGGGCTGCCGGGCCGCTGCGCCATCGTCGGCATCGGCCAGACCGAGTTCTCCAAGGAATCCGGGCGCAGCGAACTGCAATTGGCATGCGAGGCGGTCAGCGCGGCACTTGACGACGCCGGCCTGGCGCCCAGCGATGTCGACGGCATGGTGACCTTCACCATGGACTCCAGCGACGAGATCGACATCGCCCGAAATGTGGGCATCGGCGACCTGAGCTTCTTTTCCCGCGTTCATCACGGCGGCGGTGCGGCCGCCGGCACCGTGGTCCACGCGGCGATGGCCGTCGCGACTGGCGTCGCCGATGTGGTGGTGTGCTGGCGCGCCTTCAACGAGCGTTCGGGGTTCCGGTTCGGCGGCAGCGGACGCACCAGTGCGGAGACCCCGCTGTTCATGGCGCACTACGCGCCATTCGGATTGATCACTCCCGCAGCGTGGGTCGCGATGCACGCCCAGCGCTACATGTCGACCTACGGGGTCACCAACTCCGATTTCGGCCGGATCGCCGTCGTGGACCGCGCACATGCGGCCAAGAACCCCGACGCGTGGTTCTACCAGCGCCCGATCACCTTGGAAGACCACCAGAATTCCCGCTGGATCATCGAACCGGTACTGCGACTGCTGGACTGCTGTCAGGAAAGCGACGGCGGTGTCGCGCTGGTGGTGACCGGTGCCGAACGCGCCCGCGACCTCAGGCAACCGCCGGCGATCATCACCGCGGCCGCGCAGGGCGCGGCGTCTAACGGCGAGATGATGACCAGCTACTACCGAAACGACATCACCGGGCTCCCCGAGATGGGAGTGGTCGGTCAGCGGCTGTGGCGTGATTCGGGGTGCAAGCCACAAGACATCCAAACCGCGTTCATCTACGACCATTTCACGCCGTTCGTCTTCACTCAGCTCGAGGAACTCGGTTTCTGCGGGCGCGGCGAAGCGAAAGACTTCGCCACCGTCGAACGGCTGTCGCTGGGCGGAGAACTGCCGATCAACACCAACGGCGGGCTGCTCGGTGAGGCGTACATCCACGGCATGAACGGCATCACCGAGGGCGTGCGCCAAATTCGCGGAACTTCCTACAACCAGGTCGACGACGTCGAGCACGTGCTGGTCACGTCCGGCACCGGGGTGCCCACCAGCGGCCTGATTCTGGCGCCGGCCGACTGAGCGCACGAGAGAAAGGACCGTCATGCCCAAGCTCGCACTGCTCACCGCGATCGGTGGGCCCATCGAGCTGGCCGAATTTCCGCTGTCCACCCCGGCACCGGGCACCGCGGCGTTGAAGCTGCGGATGGCCGGCATCTGCGGATCCGACCTGCACATCTTTCATGGCGAGTTGCCGCTGCCCTGCCCGTTCGCCATGGGCCACGAGATGGTCTGCGAGATCGCCGAACTCGGTGAAGGACTGACCACCGACGCGACCGCGAAGCCGCTCGCCGTTGGCGACCGCGTCGTGACTCCCTACTTTTGGTTCTGCGGTCAATGCCATGCCTGCGCACGCGGTCGGTCATACGCGTGCCAGAACCTCATGGCCGGCGAATACCGCACCCACGACCAGGCGCCGCACTTCGTCGCCGCATACGGCGAGTACTACTACACCACCCGCCGCCAACCGTTGTACAAGGTTCCCGAGGAGCTGCCCGATCAGGCGGTCGCACCACTGAATTGCGCACTGGCCCAAGTGTTGTTCGCGCTGCGCGATGTGCGGCTCGGCGACACCGTCGTCATTCAGGGCGCGGGCGGGCTGGGCATCAACGCCGCCGCCGTGGCTCGTACCGCGGGTGCCGCAGCGGTTATCGTCATCGACAAAATCGCCGAACGGCTGGATGTCGCATCCGACTTCGGCGCCACCCACTGCATCGACGCGAATGGCCTCTCAACCGCGGAGATCACCGAGCAGGTCCAGAGCCACACCGACGGCATCGGCGCCGACTGGGTGCTCGAGGTTGTCGGTGTGCCCGGCGTCATTCCCGAGGGGATCGGCTTCCTCAACAACGGCGGCACGCTGCTCGAGGTCGGCAACATCGGAATGGGACGAACCTTCGAGCTCGACCCCAGCGCTGTCGTCTATGGCAACAAATCCTTGCGTGGCGTCATGCTCTACGACCCGGTCACGCTGGCGATCGGCTTGTCATTCCTGCAGCACACCAGTTTTCCGTTCGGCAGACTGATGCCCGAACCCTTCCACCTGGCCGAGGTCAACGCCGCCTTCACGTCAGCCGATGCCGGGCTGGTGCCGAGAGGCGCCTTGGTTCCATGACTACTCCGGCTTCCGCATTGACGCAGTCGACCGATACCCGCGAGCTGATCGTGGAGTCCGCGTACGCCTGTTTCCGCAAGCAGGGCCTACAAAAAGTGACGATTGTCGATGTCGCCAAGACCGCCGGCGTCTCACGCAGCACCATCTACGAGTACTTCAGCGACAAGGCCGCGATCATCGAGGCCTGCGCCGAACACGCCTCCGAGCGCTTCTATCGCGAGATGTCCAAGGCGATGGACCAGGGCAGCTCGCTTGAGGACAAGTTGAGCCGCGCAGCGGTATTCGTGACCCAGGCGCGACGGGTCATCTCCTCCGAGAAGTACTTCGACGAAGACGCGATCAGCCTGCTGCTGACCAAGGATGCCGCCGTGCTGCTGCGCGAGTGCGTCGACTTCTTTGCGCCTTACCTGTCCGCCGCCAAGCTCACCGGCGAGGTCCGCAAAGACCTCGACGTGCAGGCCGCCGGCGAATGGTTTGCGCGCATACTCTTTTCACTGTTCAGCACGCCGTCATCAACGCTGGATTTGGACAACCCCGAAGTGGCGGCCGAGTTCGTCTGTGCACACGTGGTGCGTGGCTTCGCCAGCGAGCGCCCGCGGCCCCGGCGCGCTCAGTGAGCCTGCCGTCGTGCGTTGTCACTCGGCGGTCGGTTCACCCACTTGTGCCTCGGCGTAATCGGCGAGCGCGGCCATCGTGCGCACGTTCTCTTTGTCGAAGGCACCGATGATCAGCGGGCGGAGTGGACGAAGGACCAGCGGCATAGCGATGGTCAACAGCAGCCAACGAGTCACCCGGGCCTCGGTGCCGACCGATTCAAACGAGTAGTGGATGTGCGTGTCAATGGTCGCTTTCACCTGCCGGGCATAGATCGTGTGATGGAAGTCCAGTGATCCCGGCGGCTGAAAACCGGTGACCTCACCCCACCAGTCTTTGCCGGTTTGGCCGGGTTTTCCGTCGTGGTAACGGCTGCCCAGCCGAACCGGATATGGTTCGACATCGGTGGTGCTCCCGTACGAAGCGGAGCCGGGCAACCAGCGACCGTAGTTGGGCAAATCGGCGACAAGGCCGAACAGCACCGCGGGCGAGGCGTTGATATCGGCCGTGTACAGCTTGTGCCAATGCGAGACGGACATGACGGCTCCTTTCGAGTGCGCGTCAAGGGCTTCGAGTGTGCCGCCAGGGTGACGTTCGGCCGATTTTCGCGCCCTGAGCGCACACCCGATGCCGCTGGCGCACACTCGATCCCTTCGGCGTGGTCAGTGACCGCGCTCGGCCAGCGCCCGCAAGAAGAACGTCAGGTTGGCCGGCCGCTCCGCCAGCCGCCGCATGAAGTAGCCGTACCACTGGGCACCAAACGGCACGTATACCCGGACCTGGTTACCGGCGTCGGCCAGCCGGCGCTGCTCGTCGTCGCGGACGCCATACAGCATCTGGTATTCGAAATCAGCTGTGCCACAGCCTGATTCGCGGGCAATGAGGGGAACCGCATCGATGATCGCCGGGTCATGGGAGGCCACCATGGGATAGCCGGACCCGGCCATCAACACCCGCAGGCACGCCAGGTACGAGTCGGTGATGGCGGCACCGGCACGGTGGGCCACCGACGGCGGTTCGTCGTAGGCGCCCTTGCACAGCCTGACTCGCGCGCCGGCGGCGGCCAGCTCCTGGCAATCGCCGACCGTGCGCCGCAGGTAGGCCTGCACGACCGTGGCCAGCGAAGGAAAGTCCACCCGCAGGTCGCGCGAGATCGACAGCGTCGAATCGGTGGTGGTGTGGTCCTCGGCGTCCACCGTGACCCAAGCGAACAGCCGCTCGGCCCGCTCGCAGATCGTGCGCGCGTTGTCCAGCGCGATCTTCTCCCCGTCGCGATCCAGCGCCTGCCCGAGTGCGGAAAGCTTCAGCGACACCTCGAGCGGTCGCACGCCGTCGCGCACGGCATCGGTCCGCCGGCCCAGCGCGTCCAGCAGGTGCAGGTACGCTCGGACTGTGGCCGCGGCGCCGTCGGCGTCGGTGACGTTTTCGCCCAGGTAGTCGATGCTGACGTAGCGACCGGAATCCCGAAGCGCGGCAACGACTCCCATCACGCCGTCCAGGGTGTCCCCCGGGACGAAGCGGCGCACCACCCTGCGGGTGACGGGCGATCGTTCGACCGTGCGGCGCAACCTATCGGCCCGGCTGGCCGCCAGCATGGCCGGGCGCACGGTATGGGCGAATACGCCGGCCATCAGTCGGACCCCATGTGCGGATAGGCGTGCTGGGTCGCCGGGACGAACGTCTCCTTGATGGTGCGCGCCGATGTCCACCGCAACAGGTTCAACACCGATCCGGCCTTGTCGTTGGTGCCCGAACCGCGCGAACCGCCGAATGGCTGGCGCCCGACGACGGCGCCGGTCGGCTTGTCGTTGACGTAGAAGTTTCCGGCGGCGAACCGCAGCCGGTCCTGCGCGGTCAGCGCGGCCTTGCGGTCGTCGGCGATGACCGCGCCCGTCAGCGCGTAGCGGGACCCGGTGTCGATGGTGTCCAGGATTCGTTCGTACTGTTCGTCGGGGTAGACATGCACCGACAGCAGCGGGCCGAAGTATTCGGTCGCGAACGACTCGTCGGTCGGGTCGTCGGAGAGCAGCACCGTCGGTCGCACGAAATACCCCACGCTGTCGTCGTATTCGCCGCCCACCGCGATCGTGACACCGGGTGAGCCTTTCGCCCGCTCGATGGCGTTGACGTTCTTGACAAACGCGCGCCGGTCGATCAGCGCACCGCCGTAGTTGGTCAGGTCGGTGATGTCCCCGTACCGCAGCGCGGCGGTCTCGCCCAAGAAGTCATCGCCCATCCGCTGCCACACCGAATGCGGGATGAAGGCGCGCGACGCCGCCGAGCATTTCTGCCCCTGGTAGTCGAACGCGCCGCGAATCAGCGCCGTGCGCAGCACATCCGGCCGCGCCGAGGCGTGCGCGACCACGAAGTCTTTGCCGCCGGTCTCGCCGACCAGCCGCGGATAGCTTTGGTAGCGGCCGATGTTGGTGCCGACCTGTTGCCACAGGTGGCCGAAGGTGGCGGTCGATCCGGTGAAGTGGATGCCGGCCAGCCGTGGATCGGCCAGTGCCACCTCGGATACCGCGAACCCGTCGCCGGCGACCAGGTTGATCACCCCGGGCGGTAGCCCCGCGGCCTCGAGCAGCTGCATGGTCAGGTAGGCCGACAAGGTCTGGGTGATCGACGGCTTCCAGACGACGGTGTTGCCCATCAGCGCGGGTGCCGTCGGCAGGTTGCCGGCGATCGAGGTGAAGTTGAACGGCGTGATCGCGTAGACGAACCCGTCCAGCGGGCGGTAGTCGCTGCGGTTCCACTCCCCGGGTCCGCTGATCGGCTGCTGGGCCAGGATCTGGCGGGCGAACGCCACGTTGAATCGCCAGAAGTCGATCTGCTCGCAGGGTGAGTCGATCTCGGCCTGGTAGACGGACTTGGACTGGCCCAGCATCGTCGCGGCCGCGATCTTCTCCCGCCACGGCCCCGCCAGCAGATCGGCGGCCCGCAGAAACACCGCGGCGCGTTCGTCGAAAGGCATCGCCGCCCAGTCGTTCTTCGCGGCCATCGCGGCCTCGATGGCCGCCGTGGCGTCCGGGTGCCCGGCGTTGGTCAGGGTGCCCAGCTTCGCGGCGTGGCGATGGGGCGCGACGACGTCGATGCGATCACCGTCGCCCATTCGGTGTTTTCCGCCGATGACATGCGGAAGGTCGATCGGATGGTCGGCCAGTGCGGCCAGTTCGGCGCGTAGCCGGGCGCGTTCCGGGGATTGCGGCGCGTAGTCGTGGACCGGCTCGTTGACGGGGAGTGGCACCTGGGTGATCGCGTCCATGCCTGCCAGGGTCCTCGCCCAAGTCGCCCATTGATTTGTCTGATCGGCTAAGGTCGGTGCAGCTTCCTAGTAAGATCGGACAATATGCGAGCGCCTGGTGTCGGCCTTGGTCAGCTATTGCTCGCGCTGGACGCGACCCTGGTCAGCCTGGTGGACGCCCCGCGGGGCCTGGACCTTCCGGTGGGGTCGGCGGCGCTGATCGATTCCGACGATGTGCGGCTGGGCCTGGCGGCGGCGGCCGGCTCTGCCGATGTCTTCTTCCTGCTCGGAGTCGCCGACGCCGAGGCGCTGCGGTGGGTCGACAAGCAGGCACGCGAGCGGGTACCGGTCGCGATCTTCGTCAAGGAGCCGTCGAACGCGTTGGTGGCCAAGGCGGTGGCGGCCGGGTCGGCGGTGGTCGCCGTGGAGCCACGGGCCCGCTGGGAGCGGCTATATCAACTGGTCAACCACGTGTTGGAGCATCACCGGGACCGTGGCGACCCGACGGACGACTCGGGCACCGACCTGTTCGGTCTGGCGCAGTCGCTGGCCGACCGCATCCACGGCATGATCAGCATCGAAAACGCCGAGTCGCATGTGCTGGCCTATTCGGCCTCCAACGACGAGGCCGACGAGCTGCGCCGCCTTTCGATCCTGGGCAGGGCCGGCCCGCCCGAGCATCTGAAGTGGATCGGCCAATGGGGCATCTTCGATGCGCTGCGGGCCGGTCCCGACGTGGTCCGCGTCGCTGAGCGCCCCGAGTTGGGCCTGCGTCCACGGCTGGCGATCGGGATCCATCAGCCGGCGGCCGGCGCGCGGCGACCGCCGGTGTTCGCCGGCACGATTTGGGTCCAGCAAGGCTCGCAGCCCCTGGCCGACGACGCCGAGGAGATGTTGCGGGGTGCGGCGGTGCTGGCCGCGCGGATCATGTTTTCACTGGCGGCCCGGCCTTCCACGCACGCGCGGCGGGTGCAGCAACTGTTGGGCCTGACGGACCCGGACGCAACCGCGGCCCCCGCCGATGTGGCTGCCATCGGCCGCGAACTCGACCTCGCCGTCGACGGCACCGCCGCGCTGATCGGTTGGACCGCCCCGGACACCATAGACACCGACGTCCGCCCGGCGCGGCTGCCGGACGTTTTGGCGTTGAGCGCCAGCGCTTTTCGCCGCGATGCTCAGGTCGCGGCGCACGGCTCCCGAATCTACGTGCTGCTGCCACAGACTCAGACCCGATCGGTCACGTCGTGGGTTCGGGGCACGATCAGCGCACTGCGCAGCGAACTCGGGGTCCAGTTGCGCGCCGCCATCGCGGCGCCGATCGCCGGCCTGGCGGGGGTCGCCGCGGCACGCACCGAGGTGGACCGCGTGCTCGACAGCGCTGAGCGACACCCGATCTCGATCGGACAGGTCACCTCGCTGGCCGAGGCGCGCACCACCGTGTTGCTGGACGAGATCGTCACCCTGGTCGGCGCCGACGAGCGCCTGGTGGATCCGCGGGTACTCGACCTGCACGCGCGGGATCCGATGCTGGCCAAAACGCTACGGGCCTACCTGGACAGCTTCGGCGACATCGGCGCCGCCGCGCAGTCGCTGCAAGTGCATCCCAACACCGTTCGCTACCGGGTGCGACGGATCGAGAAGCTGTTATCGACCTCGCTGGCCGATCCCGAGGTACGGCTGCTGTTTTCGCTGGCAGTGCGGGTCGCGCAGACCGCAGCTCGCCCGGCTTGAGTCAGCCTAGGCCGCGAGACTTTCGGCCGGCGTCATCAGGGTGTCGAGCAAGGCGTCGACGCAATTCTGCACCGCGTCCAGGACGTGCTGCACGATGTCCTGCGAGGCGGCCCGCACCTGCGCCGTGGCGATCAGGGCCGAGCGAGTCAGGGTGTGCAGGGGGTCAATGAGCTCGTAGAGCTGCTCGGTGGTGACGAACAGATCGCGACGGATGTCGTCGTAGTCGATGGCGCTCATGTTCATGCCTTCCTATCGCGCCGGTGTTGGGTGACGACAGATCGCTGAAGAGGGGCTCTCTTTACCTTGCAATAACCTTTACCTTGCAATAACCCGGACGGCCTTCCGACAAGGCCGCACTGAACCTCGCCAGCCCGCACGGTGTCGGTGGATACGCACTGAGAATGCCGAAACTCGTGGAGCCGGAAAGGGATTGCCCAACCAGGGGGACATCCGATGTTTCAAGAGTGGATAGAGCGCTCAAGGTGATCCCGACGGACGGTTGTCACCGGCGTGTCCGGCGCGAGCTGCTGCTCTGCAAGATCAGCGGCGGGACAGCTGACCTCATTCCGGGCTGGCTGGGTTTCCAGCCTTACACCCGATGAGCGGCTACCGCGCATTTGAGCCCGGCCGTCCCGACACCCTCGACGAATGTGGTGAACGTGAACGGCGGATCAATGCCGTCGAAGGTCACGCTCAGACCCAGAAGGGTGAGTATTGCGGCGGTGGCATCGGCCGTGAGCCGGCGCAGCCGAGCGTGCACAGAAGAAGCCGGGTGTGCACAATCGCGGCGATCCGGTCGCCCGCGCCCGCGAACTCGTGGTCTGAGGGCCGCATCGTTCTCAAGCCGCATTGGCGGGGCAGAGACGGCGTCAAAACGCCAGACCTGTATTTCCCCACCAACTGAGTTGGGGAGTCAACGGTAATCCTGTGAATTAGTCTGTGCGCCAAAATGTTTCGTTCGAATCTGCTCCCGCCGACGGTACCTCGTTTTGGTGTTTGGTGCCGGTTTCATCAGACGTGAACGCTGCCAGCTCCTCGATCACTTGCATCCAATTTGGCAACACCGGCACCACATCGCGGTTTATGGTCGACAGCAAGACAGGTGAGCCCCTTTGGATTTGTCCTGATGTTGGGATCGGTAGCAGCGCGGACGGTCTGTACTTGCCGCAATGACGACGCAACGAGGCGGCGCATGAAGACATGAACAAAGGAATGCAGCGACAAATGAAGGCCACAATGATCACAGTGATCGGGATGGCAACCGCTGCGGCAACCATCGGCTTGGCGGCAACCGCGAACGCCGACACGGGCTCGTTTCAGTCACCGTCGGGAAACATCTTTTGCGAGATAGGCGTCGGCGGCGTGACTTGCGAAATCGCCGACCACACCTACGTATTGCCGTCATCGCCGTGCGAACACTCAGCTTGGGGCGGCCGCTTCCACATGGAGCAAGGCAGCGCGCCTGTCATGGAGTGCCACAACGATACGATTAGACCGTCGCACTCTTCTCCGGGACCTAACCCGGACGTGCCGATTCTTGACTACGGTCACACGCAATCGGCCGGCTCGTTCAGCTGCGATAGCGAGCCCTCGGGGGTGACGTGCACCGACAGTAGTAGTGGGCATTTCTTCCGTGTGTCGCGTGAGTCCTACCAGCTCGGCTGATAGCGCCGTGAGCCGATTCGCATATCTCCGACGTGGGCAACGCCACCATATTTGGAAACCTGCGCATCGGGGGGCCTGGACATCTTCCGATAAGGAACCGACCATGAAAATCACCATGATTGCGGCGCTCTCGATCGCGATCGCCGCGACAACGCTGCCCCTGGCGGCCACCGCACACGCCGACGACAACTACCAGAAGTTTGCGTCCCCGTCGGGGCACGTGCGGTGCATTCTCTCGTCAACTGAAACCCCAACCCCCATAGCCCAATGCCAGATCGGAGACCACACGTACGTGGCATCACCGGGGATCGATGAGCACGGTGGGCCCTGCCCGTCTGGATCTGATCTGGGTCGCGATTTTCGGCTCGACCAAGGCAGGCCGGCGTACCTCACGTGTACATACTCTGCGCTCGGTTCTGGCTTTGGTCCCTGGCCGACGCTTGAGTATGGCCAGACGAGATCGCTCGGCCCGATCAGCTGTCACAGCGAGTCCGCGGGCATAACGTGCACCGATAGCAGCACCGGGCACTTCTTCCAGGTGTCGCGCGAGTCCTACCAGCTCGGCTGATCACGCCGTGCGACCGATTCGTTTACCAGCGATAAGGGCAACGCCACCATTCCTGTCTCGCCTGACTCCAGACTCCTCTACCCACCCCCGTAGCTGTTCGTCGGAAAGGGCGCTCAATGACCACAATTTCGCGCTACCAGCGGCCCACGAAGCGCCGTGACGACCCTGAGCGGTCTTCAGCTCAACCGGGCTCGGACAGACGATGAAGATCGCGACGCTCGCGCTGATCGCAACGACGACGGTCGCGGCAACCGCGGTGGCCGCGATGACTGGTGCGGCGGTCGCGGCGCCGGGCGCCACCGCGGAGCCCTGCCCCGCCAGTGGCACCGGCCCCCCAACGGGCGCCGCCCAGCAATCGATCGCCAGCCTCGACGGCGAGACCCAACCCGACACCCTGTGGATCGACGTCGTGCCGAACCCCGGTGACCGCGGCGGCGCGAGCCGACTCGTTGGCATCAGCACCGCAAGCGGGTCAGAACTTGGGCCCGTGTCGATCTCGAGCGCCAGCCCGATACCACTGAGCGCTGTGGTCGTCGACGCCCAGCACAACGGCGATCATCAGCTGATCGTCAGCGACGGGCGCGAAGCCCACCTGTACGTGATTTCCGGCTGCCGGATTCAGACCGTCGTCGACCAGGCCGGCGCGCCGTTCGCGTTCGACCTGGGACACCGACAGGGCAACGGCGACGGCGTCGGCTGCAGCGACCTCGGGGACGGCCGCCACCTCGTCGGGCTGCTGGTCCAGCAGCAGGGCGGCCAATGGACCGTGCGCCGAACCGAGATCGCCCTCGACGGCACCACCGCGACCATCGGCCGATCCGACACGGTGACCGCGAACTCGGCGCAAGACCCCGTGGTCACGTCGGCCCACACCATCAGCTGCGGCGAGGTCACCATCGACAAGGACGGAGTCAAACAACCGCAGGGTTAGCGCCGCCCTACAGTCGACGCTTCGCCCACAGCCTGTTTCGCCGCCGTGCAGCTCTACTGCCCGTGGAACGCCGGCAACTCCCCTCATGAAGCGAGCGTCAAAGGATCAGCCGAAGACAAACGTCAAGTAGCAGCCGACATCAGACAGGCAGGTGCGCGCGGAAGTCGCCGGGCCACAGAAAGACTCAGTGCCTCGAACCTAACTCGCATCGCTGCTGGCCCAGCTGTGCCAGCTCCACCCAACGAGCAGCGGTCTGCCCACTCGCTAAGTCCGGGCGTCCCAGCCGACGACGTGTCAAACATGAAACCGGCATCAAACCCGGGATGGTTCGTTGTGCCGTCACGGCGACATTGCCGCCACAGCTCTCGCTGGCCGATCCCGAGGTACGGCTGCTGTTTTCGCTGGCAGTGTGGGTCGCGCAGACCGCAGCTCGCCCGGCTTGAGTCAGCCTAGGCCGCGAGACTTTCGGCCGGCGTCATAAGGGTGTCGAGCAAGGCGTCGACGCAATTCTGCACCGCGTCCAGGACGTCCTGCACGGAGTGCTGCGAGGCGGCCCGCACCTGCGCCGTGGCGATCAGGGCCGAGCGAGTCAGGGTGTGCAGGGGGTCAATGAGTTCGTAGAGCTGCTCGGTGGTGACGAACAGATCGCGACGGATGTCGTCGTAGTCGAAAGCGCTCATGTTCATGCCTTCCTATCGCCGAGGGGATGGGTGACGACCGTTCGCTTAGAGGGGGACTCTAGCTCACAGTTCACGCTGTCCACGAAGATGCCGAGAAACGCCGCCCTGCCGACGGCGTGGGGCACAGACACGTGGTCGACGTCCTCGATCTGGTGAACGATGAACTTCACAGAACGACCTCTCTTAACCGCGCTGTAACCCTGCCCCCGAGTGCCCAACGGTCAGCCCGTCTAAACGCGATTTTGCGAACATTTTCACACCGATCGCGAAGACCGGATCGACGGCGCCGCCGTCTTCAGTTCGCGCCGACAGTTGAGCACGCGGCGAATAGAGAAACCCGGCTCGGCCCGACGGTCGCATGCTGTTCCATACCTGCCCAACGACGAATTACCCGCTGCCCCAACGGCTGATCGACTGGTTGGCGAGCGGGGCGTGCGGACGCTTAGGCGGTAACCTGGCGCCCATGCAGAATTCGTCCGTTGTCTCCCTGCTGCGCGAACGCGCGGGCCTGCAGCCCGACGATGTGGCCTTCCGGTATACGGATTACGAAGCGCAGTGGGCCGGCGTCAGCGAAACCCTGAGCTGGGCGCAGCTGTATCAGCGAACGCTGAATGTCGCGCACGCCGTCAAGCGGCACGGCGCGGTCGGGGACAGGGCCGTGATCCTGGCCCCGCAGGGACTGCCCTACATCGTGGCGTTCCTGGGCGCGATGCAGGCCGGGTTGATCGCCGTTCCGCTGTCGGTCCCGCAGGCCGGCTCGCACGACGAACGGGTGAGCGCCGTCCTCGCGGACACCGCACCCACGGTCGTCCTCACGACGCGGGGCGTGGCGGAAGCCGTTACCGATTACGTTCAACGGCCGAACGGGGCCGACGCCGCGGCCATCATCGACGTCGACGCGCTGGACCTGGACGACCCGAATTCGCCGGGCATTCGGATCGGCAATGCGCCGGGCAGCGCGTACTTGCAGTACACGTCCGGCTCGACCCGCCTTCCGGCCGGGGTCATGATCTCGCACCGGAACCTTCACGTGAATTTCCAGCAGATGATGTTTGGCTATTTCCCGGACCGCAACGGCATGGCGCCACGCGACACCACGATCGTGTCGTGGCTGCCCTTCTACCACGACATGGGCCTGATGCAAGGTGTCATCGCGCCCATCATGGGCGGCTACCGCTGCGAGATCATGAGTCCGGTGGCGTTCCTGCAACATCCGGCGAGGTGGATCCAATCGCTGGCCAACAACAGCCATACCTGGTCGGCGGCACCGAACTTCGCCTTCGAGTTGGCCATCCGAAAGACAACAGAGGAGGACATGGCCGGACTCGATCTCGGCGGCGTACAGGGCATCGTCAGCGGCAGCGAGCGAGTTCACCCCGCCACGCTGGATCGGTTCTGCGATCGATTCGCTGCGTACAACTTTCGCGAACACATGATGCGCCCGGCATACGGTCTGGCGGAAGCAACTGTCTACGTGACCTGCCGAAATAATTCGGGTGGTCCACCAAAGGTCGTCCACTTCGAACCCGAAAAGCTTTCGACCGGCAGCGCGCAACGGTGTTCGGCCGCCGACGGCACACCGCTGCTCAGCTACGGCATGCCGAAGTCGCCGATCGTGCGGATCGTCGACCCGGACACCAGCGTCGAATGCCCGGCGGAAACGGTCGGTGAGATCTGGGTCAACGGCGAGAACGTCGCCGCCGGCTACTGGCAGAAGCGGGCGGAGACGCAGCGCACCTTCGGCGGAATGCTGGCCAACCCCTCGCCGGGCACACCCGAGGGGCCGTGGCTGCGCACGGGCGACCTCGGGTTCGTCTTAGAAGGTGAGATGTTCATCGTCGGCCGCATGAAGGATCTGCTGATCGTCTACGGGCGAAACCACTACCCCGAGGACATCGAGTCAACGGTCCAGGAGATCACGGGTGGACGGGTCGCGGCGATAGCCGTTCCGATCGATCAGACCGAAAAGCTGGTCACCATCATCGAATTGAAGAAGCGTGGCGATTCCGACGAGGAGGCGAAGAAGAAGTTGAGCGTGGTCAAAAACGACGTGACCGCCGCGATATCCGAATCGCACGGTCTGAACGTGGCCGACCTCGTCCTCGTACCACCCGGGTCGATTCCCACCACGACGAGCGGCAAGATCCGGCGGGCCGCCTGCGTCGAGCAGTACCGCCGCCAGCAGTTCACCCGGCTGGACGCCTAAGCGGACCCGCGGGTTCGCCACCACTTGCCATGTTGATCACCATCCTGGTGATGGCCGTCGCCGTGAGCCTCGAACCGTTCCGGATCGGCATGACGGTGCTGATGTTGAAGAGACCCCGACCGGTGCTGCAGCTCCTCGCGTTTCTGGGTGGGGGTTTCACCATGGGAATGGCCGTGGGCCTGGTCGTCTTGTTCGTCTTGCGGCGCAGGCTGCTGGGGTCCGCTCACTTCACCTTGCCCAGGGTGCAAATCCTGATCGGCGTGCTGGCCCTGCTCGTGGCCGCCGCGTTGGCCGCGCGCGCCTTCGGGAATCGATCCGGCCCCGGCTCCCCCGTCGTGGATGGCCTGGGACGGCTGTCGACACGGGCACGCCGGCTGCTGAACGGGCGCTCGCTGTGGATCGCGGCGGTGGCCGGCCTGGGAATCGCGCTGCCGTCGGTGGACTACCTGGCCGCGCTGGCCGTGATTTTGGCCTCCCGCGCCGCGGCCATGACACAGGTCGCAGCGCTGCTGATGTTCAACGTCGTGGCCTTCGCGTTCGTGGAGATACCCCTCGTCGGGTACCTGCTGGCGCCCCGGACAACACGCACGTCGACGACCGCGCTGCACGAGTGGATCCGGTCCCGGCGTCGCCTCGAGGTAATCGCCTTGCTGGCCGCGGTCGGCTGTGTCCTGCTGATCGCCGGCTCAGTCGGACTTTGAGCCGGACTTTGAGCGCGTCCCGGGATGGGTAGAGCGTGTCGCCGCAAGCACATTCACGCTCGAGCCGGGCGTCGGGGTAGTGTGTTGCGGAAGGGAAGCAGGGGCTTGGGGGATAGCAACTGATGAAGCGACTGATCGCTGGAGCCCTCGCCGCGTGGCTGGTGGGTTCCGTTGGCGGGTTCGGACAATACGTCGCCTCGAGTGACCCCGCGTTCCCCTGGATGCCCCCGAGCCCTTCCCCGGTGGGCGACGCCGCGACCGCCAAGGTCGTCTACGCGCTCGGCGGCGCGCGAGCGCCGGGCATTCCCTGGTTCGACTACACCAACCGAGCCGGCTCCGAATACTTTCCGAACGCCAAGCGCGACGTGATCGACTACCCCGCCGGCGCCCCGTTCAGCTGGATCCCGCAGTTCGTGTTACCGGGACGCAGGGACAACGTGACGATCGGCGAGGCGGCCCGGGAAGCGACGAACAGCCTGAATCAGGCCATTGCGCACGGAACGGAACCGGCCGCGGCGATCGGGCTCTCCCAGGGCACCCTCGCGCTCGATCAGGAACAGGTGCGACTGGCCAACGATCCGAACGCGCCCCCACCGGACAAACTGCAGTTCACCACCATCGGCGATCCGATGGGCACGCACGCGTTCGGTAAGAGCTTCTTCGCCGGCATCTTCAAGCCCGGTGACTACGTTCCGTTCATCGACTACAGGATGCCCCCACCGGCGGAAAGCCAGTACGACACCAACAGAATCGTCGCCGCCTACGACGGCCTGTCCGACTTCCCCGACCGGCCGGACAATCTGTGGGCCGACGCCAACGCGTTCGTCGGCTCGGCGATCGTGCACACCCCGGCCGCGTTCACCGGCCCCGGCGACGTGCCGCCGCAGAACATCGCCACCTCCGTCAATTCGCGCGGCGCGACGACGACCACGTACCTGATCCCGGTAAATCACCTTCCGCTGACGCTGCCGCTGCGCTATCTCGGCTGGTCGGACGGCCTGGTGAATCAGATCGACGCCATCCTGGCGCCGCAGATCGATTCGGCCTATGCGCGCAACGACAATTTGCTCAACCGCCCGACGTCGGTGGATCCGGTGCGCGGCATGGACCCCGTGGGCAGCCTGGACCCGGCTACCCGCGATTCCATCGAGAATGCCTTCGCCCAGCTCCGCGGAATCCTGCCGCCACCGCCCGGCTGACCGGCGCGCTTCGCCGGGGTGTCAGGATTGTGCCTCGTCGAGGAAGCGGCCCATGACCTCAGGGCCCGTCGAATGCATTTTAATGGAGAGGTCTAATAACCTGTCCTTTGCTTGTTTGGGAAGCAATTCGATAGTGCGCGTGGTGGCGGAATCGTATTTCGCCGACGGATACCGCTGAAGAATGACATCCTTCTGCTCGTCCGTTGTGGAGATCGCAAGGAGTTTCATCCCCGCAAAGGCTTCCTCCGCGAATTGAGCCATCCCGGCCTTTTCCAACGCTTCCAGCCGTTCGTCGTTGATCCACACGTTGATTTTGATAGTGACCGCTTTATTGCTCATGAATCGAGTCCTTCCAATCGCTTCAGCGTGAATACCGGGAGCCTGTCCCTCAGATATTGTTCGCTCACGAAGGGCGAACCCTGTCCGTGTTTGGCGGCAGACTCCATGACGACCTCGAACACCTCGTGCCTCATGACCCGCTGCGTTGGCTTGACTTCGTCCGTCAGGATACTCCTGATGACGCTGCCGCTGAAGCTCTGGGATTTCGAATCATGGCCGCACAGAGCCGAGTTGGTGACTTCCAAGCATTCCGGGCAGTACCAGTTCTCCCTCAGAAACACCGGCTTGATGCCGAGGTCGTCCCGGTATTGTTTGAGCAGATTCTGCGCGTCGTAGGGCTGGTAGAAGTCGCCCACGCCCGCGTGGTCTCGCCCGAACATGTGATGTGTGCATCCGAGATTGGTCCTCAGGATCGCGTGAAAGATCGCCTCGCGCGGTCCGGCATATCGCATGTCCCACAGCGTGAAAGACACCATGTGGACGCTGTCCCGAAAGTATCCGCTGGTTCTCAGGGCGTCCTGCGACAGCAGTATCGCCTCGTCAATGTAATCCCCGACCCGCTTTTGGCCGATGATCGCATTGACCAGCACTCCCGTATTGAGGTCGTTGACGGGCATGTCCTCGTTGGCGGCAAACCAGGCTTGCTTCATCAGCGCCTCGTGACCGGTGTGCGGCACATTCCTCGTCTGATGGGCGACGACGTGCTTCCAGTTCCTCTCCGTCAATGCGTCGATATGCTGCTTCGGGGTGAGCCAAAAGCGGCCGAACGGCTCATTGAAGACGGGCTCGTTGATGAGCGTGATGTCACCGCCGATGAACCTATTCGCATAGGACAGCGTCTTTTTCACCCCAGGGTGCCGGGGATCGCTCGTGCCGTAGGTCTTTTCGGCCATCGCCTCGAGGTCGTACTCGTATATCTCGGAAACCTCGAAAATTGCCATCGGGGCGCCCAGATATTCCAGGACTACGCCGCCCCCTTCCTTGACGTTGAAGTTCGCGATGTCGTCCGCCGACATGTCGAAGACGATCGGTATGCTCCACAGTGTCCCGTCCGGGAGTTGCATCTTCTCCAGGGTCTCATCAACTTCTTGCCGGCCCATGAACCCCGTCAGCGGCGTGAAGAAACCGTAGGAAAGGCTGATCACCTCATGCGCGGTCGCCTTGGAGATGGTAATGCGTGGCATGCCGTTTATTTGGCTGGCGGCATTTGCGGTTGAGACTCGCTCCACGATCGGTTTGTCGTTGTGGCCTACATAATTCACGCTGCTAACCTCTTCTCCCCCATGTGTATTCAACTGTTGCGTTCTCATACCGGCCGCGCCAGCCGGCTTTCAGCACCGAGCGAGCGCCGGAATGATACCCACCTTCTCGAGATGAAAAACCACTTCGCCGGCCAACGTGTCGGCATCCTTCTTACCGCCCTGCAGCCGCAATTCCGGTGTTGGCGGAGCTTCGTAGGGGTCATCGATTCCGGTGAATCCCTTGATCTTTCCGGCCCTGACCTTCTTGTAGAGGCCCTTGGGATCGCGCTGTTCGCAAACCTCTAGGGGCGTATCGACGAAGATCTCCACGAAATCGCCCTCGCCGAGAGTCTTCCGAACCGCATCACGATCACGACGATAGGGGCTGATGAAAGCCGTTAACGCGACGAGGCCGGCTTCGCAGAATAATTTCGCGACGGCACCGACGCGCCGGATATTCTCTTCACGATCTTCGGCCGAGAATCCCAGACCAAAGCGCTCGGAAAATTCTGTGCCGTGGGATTCTTCAAGCACATCGGGGCCGGCATTGAGCCCATGGCGCACGTTATCTCCGTCCAGCAAATAACTTCGTACGCGCCGCTCAAACAGCTTTCTCTCCACGATATTGGCTATCGTGCTCTTGCCACTCGCGCTCAGCCCGGTGAACCACACGACGCACCCTCGGTGCCCGTTGAGATTCTCCCGGTCATCGCGAGTGACGTAGTGCTCGTGCCAGGTAATGTCATTCGTCATTCTGCGCTCCCGCATCATTCATGTGGTGACCGGTTTGTCCGTGGCCGATTGCCGCGGCGTCGGTATTGTCGAGCCTTCCGGGCGCCCGTAGCGGACCCAGGCGAGCGCCGTGGCGCCGACGTAGCACGCCAAGAACGTCCAGAAGGCCGGCGTCTCGCTGCCGACGGCGTTATAGGACTGCCGCAGCGCCATGTCGATCCCGACACCGCCGAGCGCCCCGAACGCGCCGGCGAACCCGATCAGCGCCCCCGACCTGACGCGGGTCCAGTCGCGGCGTTCACCGTTGCCGAGCTCCAGCGCGCGGCCGCGCGCCTCAAAGACCGACGGGATCAACTTGTATACCGCGCCCTTGGCCGCGCCGCAGAAGATGAACAGCGCGATGAAACCCATCATGTAGCCGATCGTCGTGTCGAGCGCGGGGCCGCCGTGGCCATGGACGAGGTCGTCGTGGGTGCTCACGCCTACCAGGAAGCCCCCGGCCACGATCGAGGCGGCGAAGACGATGACGGTGACGTGGCCACCGCCGAAACGGTCGCTGAGTCGACCGCCGACTATCCGCGCCAACGACCCCAAAAGCGGCCCGATGAAGGCGACTTCCGCGGCGTGCAGCGACGCCTGCCCGTGGCTTTGCCCACTGGCGATGAAGTGGTGCTGCAGTACCTGGCCGAAGGCGAACGCGAAACCGAGGAACGAGCCGGAGGCGCACATGTAGAGAAACGAGATTGCCCACGTGTCGGGCACCGAGAGTATCGATCGCAAGTTGGCCAACGAGGTGCCGGCGCGGAGCGCGACGATGTTGTCCATGAACAGCGCCGCGCCGACACCGACAATGGCCAGCAGCACCATATAGATCGCGCACACCCAGTACGGCGCCGTGTTGCCCGCAACGGCCAGAACCACGAGTCCCACCGCCTGGACGGCCGCCGTCCCAAGGTTGGCCCCGCCACCGATGAGGCCCAGGGTCGACCCCTTGAGCCGCTGCGGGTACAAACCATCGACCTTGACCAGTGAGGCCGAGTAATTGCCGCCACCCAACCCGGTCAACGCGGCGCACACCAGATAGGGCCACAACGGCAGGCCGGGGTGGGCCAGCAGCACGATGGCCCCGCCGGCGGGAATCAGCAGCACCAGCGACGAGAAGATCGTCCAGTTGCGGCCGCCGAACCAGTTGGCGCCCATCGAATAGGGGATGCGCACGAGCCCCCCGACCAGGGTCGCGGTGGCGCCCATCAACATTTTGTCGCTGGTCGAAAAGCCGTAGACGGACTGCGGCATGAACAGCGCCATCACCGACCAGAGGTACCAGATCGAAAACGCGACATGCACATTCACCAGATGCCAGATCAGGTTGCGACGGGCGATGGCGTGGTTACCGGCGTCCCACGTCGCCGCGTCCTCGGGGTCCCAGACCTCGATGCGGTGGGTGCGGGCCACCCGATACCTACCTTTCGCCGACGGTGCTGGCGTGACCGTCGAGCCGCCCCGGCCAGTGAAGGAGTCTGGGTTCGTTAACAATCGATCAAACCGCGTTCCGGAAGTTCGACAAAGTTAAGATGGTCAATTTACAGGAGATTTCCAGACGGGATCGCCGCCTTAGCCGATTGATTCATCGCATCTTCATGTTCGCCCCCGATCCGCGCGACGACCGGCGCGCGTGCGGCGGCGATAGGTTCGACTACCGATCGCCCGCCACGGCCTGGAACACGGTCGTCTTCTCCGGCGGGTCGTCCGGCGGGGGCCGCAGCCACGGCCGTGCGGGCCACCAACTGGCCCGCCCGAGCAGGGCGGCGACGGCGGGCACCGTGACACTGCGCACCACGAACGTGTCGACCAGAAGCCCAACGCCGATCACGAAGCCGGACTGCACCACGGCGCCGATGCTGGAGAACAGCAGGCCGAACATCGACGCGGCGAAGATCAGGCCGGCCGCGGTGATGACCCCGCCGGTGGAGCGCACGGTGCGAATGACGCCGGAACGCACGCCGAAGGTCGACTCGTCACGCAACCGCGAAGCCAGCAGCATGTTGTAATCGGCCCCCACCGCGACCAGCACCACGAACGCCAATCCCGGTACGCTCCAATGCAATTCCTGTCGCAGGATGACCTGGAAGAGCAAGACACCGAAGCCGACCGCCGACAGGCACGACACGATCACCGAACCGACCAGGTATAACGGCGCGACAATCGCGCGCAGCAGTGCCATGAGGATCAGCAGCACGACGACGATGGTCACCACGACGATGAGTTTGATATCGCGGTCGTAGTAGTCACGGGTGTCGCGAAGCGTGACCGGATACCCCGAGATGGATATCGAGGCGTCGGACAGCGCGGTGTTGGGCTGCGCACCCCTGGCGGTGGACAGGATCGTGTTGACCTGGTCCATGGCCGCGGTGCTGAACGGGTTCAGGTCGGTTTGGACGAAATAGCGCACCGAATGCCCATCCGGCGAAATGAACGTCTTGGCCAGCTTCTTGAAGTCGTCCGTATTGAGCACCCCCGGCGGGACATTGAATCCCGCCATCGAGGGTGTCGACGCGTCCTGCCCCATCGCCATCAGAAACGCCGACGCCTCGCCCATGCCGAGGCCCATCCGCTTGACCTGGTCGACCAGCAGCTGCACGCCGTCAGACACCTGACGGCCGGCACCGGCTAGGTCGTTGGCGCCGGTTTGCACCATGGCGATCCGCGACCGCGCGGCGCTCGGGTTGTCGAGCCCCAGGTTGCGCAGGGAAACCACGACGCTTTGCAGCGTTCGCCCCAGACCGTTCACGGTGGCCGCGACGGTCTGGAAGGACTGCGCCGACTGCAACTGCCGGAAAAGGTCGGAGATCTTGCCCAGGGTTCCGTCGTCGCGCGCGGTGATCAGTTTGTGAAACTGGCCACGCGCGGCCCCGCAGACGGGGTTGGCGTCACACACTGGGCTGGCATCGAGGGCGACGACCACGGCGTCGACCCAGTCGAAATTGTTCACGGCGCCCGAGAAGTTGATCTGCAGCGTGTTGCCGAGCGTTCGGATGTTGCCGACAAGCGTTGAGGCCGTGTCCATTTGGCCCAGCGTCTTGGCGCCGCCGAACATGTTCTGGACCGATGCCAGAGCGTCGACAAGGCTGCTGATGCCTCCGATGGCCTGGCTGACTTGTGAGCGAACCTCATCGAGCTTGTCGGCCAACTGGCCGGCACCCGAGGCGAGCCGGTTGAGGTCGGCGGCGCGCTCGCCGATCAGGTCGGACGCGCCACCGAGCTGTTTGCCGACCTGCCCCGCCTGATACGTCGCCCTGGCCTGTTCGAGCGATTGTCCGGTGGGCCGGGTGACGCCGCGGACCATGGCGACGCCGGGGATCTGGCTGACTCGTTGCGCCATCTGCTCCAGGTCGGCCAGTGCGCGCGGCGTGCGCAAGTCGTGCGGGGATTGGATGAACAGGTACTCCGGAATCGTCTGGTTCACCGGGAAGTGGTGTTCCAAAGCGGCGTATCCAACCGAGCTTTCGGCCGAAGCCGGCAGTTGCTTACGGTCGTCGTAGTTGAAATGAACCAGGGTCGCGCAGGTCGCCAGCGCGATCAGGATCACCAGGCTGGCGGCCAGATACCGCACCGGCCGTCGCACGATCCGGATTCCGGCGCGGCGCCAGAACGTAGCGGTCCGTTCACCGCGCGGCGCGACCCAGCCGCGCGGCCCGGCCACCATCAAGATGGCGGGCAGCAGGGTCACGGCGGCCAGGAACGCCGCCCCGATCCCGATCGCCAGGGCCGGGCCGACCGTGGAGAACACGCCGAGCCTGGCGAAACCCATTCCGAGAAAGGTGATTCCGACCGTCCCGGCGGACGCCGCGATCACCTTGCCGATGGAGGCCAGGGCCCGTTGGACGGCTCGCCCGGAATCTTCGCCGAGCCGGACGTAATCGTGATAGCGGCTGATCAGGAAGACGGCGTAATCCGTTCCCGCACCGGCAATCATCGCGCTGAGGAGCACGATGGTCTGGTTGGATACGGCCATTCCCGTCAGCGCCGAGACACCGGAGACCACCGCTTGGGCGGTCACCAAGGACGCGCCGATCGTGGCCAGCGGCAGCAACATGGTGACCGGGTTGCGATAGACGATGAGCAGGATGACGAGCAGCAAGACCGTGATGGCCAGCTCGATCGACACGCGATCGCGCGCCCCCGCATCGGTCAGGTCGGCGACGGTGGACGCGGGTCCCGTCAGGTTGACCTTGAGCGCGGACCCACCGGCGGTTCGTTTCACCGTGTCCTTCACGATGCCCGCGACGTCGGTGTAGGCCCGGTAGGACTCGGGTGTGCCCAGCTCCCCGGCCAGACCGACCGGCAGGATCCACGCCTTGCCGTCCTTGCCGCTCAGCACGTCACGCAGCGGCGGGGTGCTGAGGAAGTCCTGCAGCATCACCACGTCTGTGGTGTCTTGACGCAGCCGATCCACCACGGTGCGGTAGACGTTTTCGTCGGCCGGCCCCAACCCCTTGTCGTCGGTCAAGAGGACGATCAGCATATTTTCCGAGCCGGCTTCGTGAAATGCCTGGCTGATCTTTTTCGCGGTCACCGCCGACGGTGCGTCCGCGGGCAGCAGCGCCACGGGATGGCGCTGAGCCATCTGGGTCAACGACGGCACCGTCATCGGCAGCACCAACGCGAGTGCCACCCAGCACCCGATCACGATCCACGGCCACCGCGCGACGATCTCGCCTAGCCGACCGAAGATGGGTTCACCCCCGGTTGGTCCCCGCGCGGCCGCCGTGAATCAGGCGACATGACGCCAGTGCCCGCTTTCTGCAACGCATTCGAACACCGACTTGAGCGCCACCAGGTAGCGGGCCACCGACTCCTGCGCCTGGGCGTTGTCGGGGAACATCACCGTGACCGCGGTCTCTTGCTCGACGCGGATCAGGTAGATCGACATCTGATAGGAGTAGCGGCCGTCGCTGTAGACCCCGATGTTGAGCCCGTCCAGCTCCGCGGTGAGCAGCACGGAAAGCGGGGCGGTGCCCGCGTCGAGGAAGTTGATGACCGGGAAGTTGGGGCGCGGCGGCTGCACCGTCGGCGACAACTCCACGACGCGGTCATAGGGCACGTCGGCCAGGTGCGCGCCCGTGTCGAAGGAAAGCTGCGCGGCACGCGCGGCATCCCCGAAGGGCAAGCCGACGATGGGGACGGTGATCGGGATCAGACCGGTGAACCAGCCCTGGGTCATCGCCTCGGCCGCGGTGCGCCGGGTGTCGCGCGGGGTGAGCCCGTAATAGGTTGCCGCACCGGTCAACCCGTGTTCGGCCAGGCCGCAACAGGCCAACACGCCACCGATGAATCGGGCCCCGGCCGCCGTACAGGCCGATTCGAATCGCGCCGTCTGCGCCTCGTCGAGCATGGTCATGGTGACGATATCGGCCTGACTGGGCTCGGACGGGTCACCGAGCGGCAGCGCGAAATCCGGCAGGCTGCCGTTGTTGGCCTCGGCGAACCGCGTCCACGAGCGGATCTCCGGGGACTCGGCCGTGAGCGCCGAGGTGAACCGGCGCTGCCGGACGCAGAAGTCGGCGTAGCGGCCCGCCTCCGGCAGCTCGAGCGGCCCGGCGCCGCCGACCAGGGCGGCGTACATCATGTGGAACTCCACCAGCGTGACGCCGACGATCATCGCGTCCACATGGACGTGGTCGATGGCGGCAAAGAAGGTGAAGTGATCCTGGGCCTGGATGATCCCGAACTGAAAACACCCCCACTGCAACGGGTCCGGCGCGCTCACGGCGAGCTCGCGAATTTGGGGCACCGTCAGCTCGCCATGATCTGCGGGCACGACTTCGATGTGCGCGGAATCGGCCATCGTCCGCCGGATGATCTGCGCGTCGTCGGTGTATTCAAACCAGCTGCGGTAGGTGTCGTGCCGGCGCAGGTGCTCGTTGACGATGTAGTTCGCCGCGCGGACGTCACACTGGCCGGGTTGATCGCTGCTGACGATCATCAGCCGCGAGTAGTCGAGCCCCTTCGCGGTCTGCTCGACATAGCCCCGGATGTGCTGCGCCTGCATGTAGCTGACCGGCACCGGGCTCACCGGCGCCGCCGCCACCTGCTCGCGCGCCGCGGGCGTCGGTTCCCACGAGACGGTCCTACCGGCGCTAGGTTCCCAGTCAACCAACGTTCCCACCGTCAACGGCCCTACCCGCAACGTTCTCTCCTCGTTTCCGACTCCCGCCACGCGCCCCGGTTAGGCCCGTGCCTGCCCGTCAACTGGCTGCTGGCGCAGCCTCGATGTTTGTCAGCTCGTCGCACAGGTGCTCCGCCAGACCACGGACCGTGGTGATCTTGGTGGGACCGATGCGCACCCCGGTTTCGGTTTCGATGCGTGTCCGCAACTCCAGATTCCCCAGCGAATCCAGCCCATACTCCGACAGCGGCCGGTCCGGATCGATGGCACGCCGAAGCAGCAGGCTGAGCTGGTCGGACACCAGCCGGCGAATCGTGCTCGGCCACTCGTCGCGGGGCAGCACGTTGAGTTCGGCGAGGAACTTGCCTTTGTCCCTTTGGCTTTCGGCCATTGACTGGAACGCCTCGGCGAAGGGGCTGCGTTGCGCGAAGGAGTTCAACCACGGTGTTCCCATGATCGGCGCGTAGCAGGAGTAGGGGCGGCTGTAGCGCAGCAACGCCTGGAACACGCGGGAGCCCTCGGCGGGCGCGATCGAGGCGCCGGTGTCTTCGGCCATCGCGGTGGCGCGGCCGACCTCGGCCCAGGCCCCCCACGCGATCGCGGTGCCGGGACGACCCTGCGCCCGGCGCCAGTGGGCGAACGCGTCCAGCCAGCTGTTGGCGGCCGCGTATGCGCCCTGCCCAGGCGACCCCACCAGCGCGGCCGCCGCCGAGAACGAGCAGAACCAGTCCAGTGGCTGGCCGTCGGTGGCCTCGTGCAGATTCCACGCGCCGTAGGCCTTCGGCGCCCAGCAGCGGTCGATGAGTTCGTCGGTGACGTTGGTCAGCGTGGCGTCCTCGACCACCCCGGCCGAGTGGAGCACGCCGCGCACCGGCAGCCCCGATTTGGTCGCCACCGCCACCAGGCGCTCGGCGATCCCCGGCTCGGCGATGTCACCGCACTCCACCTGGACGTCGGCGCCGCTGGCGCGCAGGTGATCGATGGTCTGCCGCGCATGGGCGTTGGGCGCCGAACGGGAGTTGACCACAACCCGTCCGCAGCCCGCCGCGGCCATCTCGCCAGCCAGGTACAACCCGAGGCCGGTCAGTCCGCCGGTGACGATGTAGGCGCCGTCGGGCCGGAGCACCTGAATCTGCTCCGGGGGTATGACGGCCACGTTGGAACCCGTACGCGGCACATCGAGCACCACCTTTCCGGTGTGCCCGGCGCCGCCGACCAGTCGGATGGCGGCCGCCGCGTCGAACACCGGATACTGCGTGGTCTGCGGCGGCGGTAGCAGCCCGTCCGCCGTGCGCTGGTACACCGTGGTCAGCAGGCGCCGCACGGTCTCCGGGTGGCTGTGCGTCAGCAAGGCCAGGTCGACGGCGTACAGCGCGAGGTTGCGCCGGAAGGGGAACAACCCCAGCCGGGTGTCGCCGTAGATGTCGCGTTTGCCGATCTCGACGAACCGCCCGCCAAAGGCCAGCAATTCAATTCCCGCGCGTTGCGCGGCGCCGGGCAGCGAGTTCAGCACGACGTCAACGCCGTACCCGTCGGTGTCACGTCGGATCAGTTCGGCGAACTCGAGGCTGCGCGAGTCGTAGACGTGCTCAATGCCCATGTCGTGCAGCAGTTGGCGGCGCTGCGGACTGCCCGCCGTGGCGAAGATCTCGCATCCCGCGGCGCGGGCGATCGCGATCGCCGCCTGCCCGACGCCGCCGGTCCCGGAGTGGATCAGCACCTTGTCGGCCGGCGAGATCCGGGCCAAGTCGTGCAGGCCGTACCAGGCGGTCGCGGCGGCCGTCGGCACGGCGGCGGCCTCCTCGAGCGGTATCCCGGGCGGAAGCGTGACGGCATGGCGGGCGTCGCAGATCACGAATGTGCTCCAGCAACCGTTCGGGGACATGCCGCCGACGCGGTCGCCGACCTGGTGCTCGGTGACATCCGGCCCGACGGCGGACACCACGCCGGCGAAGTCGATACCCAACCGCTGCTGATAGCCCTCGAACGTGGGGTACCGGCCGAACGCGACCAGAACGTCCGCGAAGTTGATGCTGGACGCGGTCACCGCGACCTCGATCTCCCCCGGTCCCGGCGGAACCCGGTCGTAGGCGACGAATTCCAGCGACTCCAGGTCGCCCGGGGTGCGGATCTGCAGCCGCATGCCGTCACGCTCGTGCTCGACGACGGTGGTCCGCCGCTCCGAGGGATGCAGCTCGCCCGGGCGCAGCCGCGCGGTGTACCACTCGCCATCCCGCCAGGCGGTCTCGTCCTCCGCCGTGCCGCTGTGCAGTTGCCGGGCCACCGGCGCGGCGCCTTGCGGGTCCGCGGCGTCGTCGACGTCGATCTGGGTGGCGTTCAGGTGCGGGTGTTCGGAATCGATCACCCGCATCAGCCCGCGCAGCCCGGCCTGTTCCAGGTTGGCCACGTCGCGCGTGCGCACACTCGCGGCATTCCGGGTCACCACAAACAGCCGGGGCCGCTCACCGGGGAGTTCGGAGAGTTCGCGGGCGATGGTCACCAGGTGCGACACGTAGTCGCGGCCGCGCCGCAACGCCGGCGATCCGTCCGAGGCGTTGTCCGGTGCGGGGGTTACCACGACGACGCCGGTGAGACCCTTGAGCGCCCCGTAACCGTTGGATGCGTTCAGAGCACTGCCGGACAGCAGCGATCGCAGCCCGGCGGTATCCCCCGAATCCAGCTGCCCGAGCGGCAGCGGGACCGTCATGCATTGCGCGCCATCGGAATTCAGCGCCTCGTCGAGCTGGGTCGTCAGCGGGTCGGCGTCCGACATGGGCAGCAGCAGCCAGCGTCCCGGCTCGATCTGCGATGCCTCCGGCAGTTCATGACGCTCCCAGGCGATGGTGAACAGCCGCTCGTTGTGCACCCGGTCGGCGTGCTGGTGCTCCGAGGCGCCGGCGGCCAGGCGCAGCCCCTCGACGGCCAGGAGCACCGTTCCCGAGGAATCCAGAACTTCCAGGTCGGCTTCGCATTCCCCGGCCCGCGATGACGTGACCCGGGCGAGGCAATACTGCGCGTTGCGCGTCGAGTGGTAGTTGCGCAGCCTGCGCACTCCGACGGGCATCAGCAGACCGCCGGCGCTCGCCTTTTGTACGGCTGGCGCAACGATCACCGACTGGAAGCAGGCGTCGAGCAACGCGGGGTGGCTGGCGTAGGCCGACTGCTGCGAGCGGATGGCCCCGGGCAGCGCGACCTCGGCGAGCGCCGTGGTGACCTCCCCGTCGGTCCCTTCGGTCATATGCACCGCGGCCAGGCCCGCGAAGGCCGCACCGTACTGAATGCCGACGCCTTCGAAGGCGTCTCGCAATTCGGCGCCGTCGATGCGCGACGGGTGGCTGGCGATCAGCGCGTCGATGTCGTGCGCGGGCGGCTGCGGATCCGCCCCGTCATCCACGGCATGCAGGACCGCGCTGGCCCGCCGAACGCGTTCACCCTCGTCGTGGGTGTGAACCGTGAACTCGAGGACGCCGGGCGCGGAGACCGTCGCCGCCGACGACGCCAGCGTCTGGTCGTCCAGCAACAGCGTCTGCTCGAACTTGATGTCGCGGACCTCGGACTGTTCGCCCAGGGCCGCGCGCGCCGCGGCCAGTGCCATCTCGCAGTAGGCGGTGCCGGGAAGCGCGGCCACGCTGTGGATCTGGTGATCGCCGAGCCACGGGTGCGCCCCGGTGCCGACTTCGCCCTGCCAGACGTGGCGCTCCGGCTCCTCCAACAGGTGCACGTGCGCCCCGAGCAGTGGGTGAACGGCCTGCAGCGCGGCGCCGTGTGAGTGATCCACGGCCTCGCGACTGAGCAGCAGCTCGCGGTGGGTCCAGGTCGGCAACGGCGCATCCACCAAACGCCCGCTCGGGTACTGGACGGAGAAGTCGACCAGCGCACCGGCGCCGTGCACGTCCGCGACAAAACCACGCAACCCGAACGGCAGCTCCTGCCCTCGACGCATGGCCGCGAGCGCTGCGATCGGCATGTCGAGGCTTCCGGCGTTCTGCTCGACGGCGTAGGTGAGCAGGGGATGCGGCGCCAGCTCGCCGAAGACGCGGAACCCGTCCTTGAGGGCCGCTTGCACGGCTGCGGCGAATCGCACGGTGTAGCGCAGGTTTTCCGCCCAGTACTCGCCGGTGAACGACGGCCGCTCGCGGGGGTTCCACAGCGTCGCGGAGTAGTACGGGATTTCCGGTTCGGCCGGCCGGATATCGGCGAGAACGTCGATCAACTCGTCGAGGATGGGATCGACCAGCGGCGAATGCGAGGCGACGTCGACGGCCACCTCGCGGGCCATCACGTCCTGCTCTTGCCAGGCCGCCACCAGGTCGCGGATCGTCTGGCTGGCCCCCCCGACGACGGTCGACGTCGGTGAGGCGACGACGGACAGCACCACGTCGGACACCCCGCGAATGGACAGTTCCGACAGCACTTGCTGGCCGGGCAGTTCCACCGATGCCATGGCGCCGCTTCCGGCGATCCGGGACATCAGCCGGGAGCGACGGCAGATGACGCGCAACCCGTCCTCGAGCGACAGCGCCCCGGCGACGACGGCCGCCGCGGATTCGCCCAGCGAATGCCCGATCACCGCGCCGGGACGCACCCCATAGGACTTCATCGTCTCGGCCAGCGCGACCTGCATCGCGAAGATCGTCGGCTGAACCCGGTCGATACCGGTCACCGTCTCTGGTGCCGACATGGCCTCGGTCACCGAGAAGCCGGATTCCCCGGCGATCACGGGCTCCATCGCCGCGATGGTCGCGGCGAACACCGGCTCGGTGGCCAGCAGTTCGGCGCCCATCCCGGGCCACTGCGAACCCTGTCCGGAGAACACCCACACCGGCCCGCGATCGTCTTGGCCGACGGCGGGCTCATACGGAATGTCGCTGTCGGCGACTTCCCGCAGGGCGGCGCTCAGCTCGGCGAAGCCGCTCGCCGCGACCATCGCCCGGACCGGCCGGTGGGCGCGGCGCCGGGCGAGGGTATAGCCCAGATCCCGCAGCCCGGCGGCGCTGGCGCCGCTACCGTGCTGGTCGACCCAATCCGCCAGGCGGGCCGCCGTGACGCGCAGTTGCTCGACGGAGGTGGCCGACACCGGAAACGACCACGCTCCGACGGCTTCGGGCGCGGTGGCGTCCGGCGCCGATTCCGGCGCCTGCACTGGTGCTTGTTCCAAGATCGCGTGCACGTTGGTGCCCGACATTCCATACGACGACACCGCCGCCCGCCGTGGCTGCTGACCGTTGACGGGCCAGGGCGTGTTGGCCTGCGGAACGAAGAGTTCGGTCTTGATCTCGGCCAGCTGATCGGGCAGCCGATTGAAGTGCAGGTTCTGCGGCACCAGGCCGTGCTGCAGCGCGAGGATCGCCTTCATCATCCCCAGCGATCCGGATGTCGACTGCATGTGGCCGAAGTTCGTCTTCAGCGAGGCCAGCGCGCAGGGCCCCTCGGTGCCGTACACCGCGGCCAGGCTGGCGTATTCGACCGGATCTCCGATCGGGGTGCCGGTGCCGTGCGCTTCGACCATGCCCACTGTGGCGGGGTCGACGCCGCCGACGGCCAACGCCTTTCGATACGCCGCAACCTGCGCCTGCTCCGACGGCGCCGCGATGTTGACGGTGCGGCCATCCTGATTGGCGGCGGTGCCGCGCACGACCGCCAGGACGCGGTCGCCGTCGCGCAGCGCATCGGGCAACCGCTTGAGCAGCAGCACGACGCAACCCTCGCTGGACACGAATCCGTCGGCCGCGGCGTCGAAGGCGTGGCAACGACCGGTGGGCGACAGCATGCCCTGCAAAGATCCCGCAACCGACTTGCGCGGTTCGAGCGTCACGACGACGCCACCGGCCAGGGCGAGGTCGCTTTCGCTGTCGTCCAGGCTGGCGCAGGCCTGGTGCACGGCCATCAAACCGGACGAGCACGCAGTGTCCATGGTGACCGCGGGACCCTGCAGCCCAAGGGTGTAGGACACGCGGCCGGACGCGAAGCTGTTGCAGGTGCCCGTGAATCCGTACGGCCCCTCGGCGGCGCCGCAATCGGCGGAGAGCAGCTCGTAGTCGCCGTGGGTCAATCCCACGAAGACGCCGGTCTGCGACCCCGCGAGCGTTGCCGGGTCCAGACCCGCGTGCTCGACGGCGTCCCACGACGTTTCCAACAGCAACCGATGCTGCGGGTCGATCGCGGTGGCCTCCCGCTCGGTCATGCCGAAGAAATCGCAATCGAAGCCCCCGACGTCGTCCAGGAAAGCGCCCCAGCGCGTTACCGACCGGCCGGGCACACCGGGTTCGGGGTCGTAGTACAGGTCCGCGTCCCACCGGTCGGCGGGAATCTCGCCGATGAAATCCTCGCCGCGCAGCAACGCTTCCCACAGGCGCTGCGGGGAATCGACCCCACCGGGGAGCCGGCAAGCCATGCCGATCACGGCAACAGGAGTGACAACATCGGCACGCAAAGCGCGGCCCCCCCTAATCTCGCGCGCGGGCACTGGGCAGACGATGGCGATCCGAATACGGATGAAGGACCCCGGACGCGCCCCAGTGCGCCAATCCCCCAAGTTCCCCGTGCATGCCCCTGTGCCCCCGCGTATTCGGCCTCAGGTTTTCGTGAGTGCAGCCGTAGCTTACCTACAGAAACTAACTCAGTTTAGAGCGACACGACTGCTGGCGGCATGTCGAATCGCCTGGCAAATCAACGTTATTGGATTGTTCTATACTGCGTTTGCCGTCATCAACCTGGTAGACGCGTTTTTGGGTACGCGAATCGCGCGCGGCTCGGGCACGTCGGCAAGGAATCGAAAAGCGCCTTCACACCCGCTCTCGGCGGCAGCCGCGATCGCTACGCGCAAGCCTGACGCGATCGGTACGTCTCGGCCAGGAACTGCTCGACGGCCACCGCGGCATGTGCGGCGCGGACGGATCCGAAGATATCGAAACCGTGCTGCGCGCAAGGCAATTCGGCGTACACCACAGGCTGGCGGCTGACCTCGACCAGGCGCGCGACGAAGCCGCGGGCCTGTTCGACCGGGACCAGCGAGTCGTTGGCGCCGTGCAGCACAAAAAACGGTGGCGCGTCGGGACAGACGTGGGTGATCGGCGACGCGACCCGGAAGGGCTCGGCGATGTCGGTCCGGCTCAACTTGAACACATTCTTGGCGACGACCGGCACCAGCAGCGGGTGCATCGCGTCGTCGGTTCCGGTGAAATCGTAGACCCCATAAAACGGCACGGCCGCCTGCACCCGGGTGTCGGCCTCCTCGAAGCCCGGCTGGAACCGCGGATCGTTGGGTGTCAGCGCGGCGAGCGAGGACAGATGCCCGCCGGCCGAGCCCCCGGTGATCGCGATCCAGTCCGGGTCACCGCCATATTCGGCGATGTGCTCCTTCGTCCAGGCGATCGCGCGCTTGACGTCGACGATGTGGTCGGGCCAGGTGGAGCGCGGGCTGAGCCGGTAGTTGATCGCGACGCAGATCCAGCCGAGCTCGGCCAGATGGCTCATCAGCGGATGCGCCTGTCCGCGTTTGTTGCCAACCATCCACGCGCCGCCGGGAATCTGCAGCAACACCGGAGCCCGCCCGCCGCGGTCGAGGTCGGGGCGTCGCCAGATGTCCAGGTGGTTCCTCGAGCCGAATTCCCCGTAACTGATGTCGCCGTCATGCGCGTAGTCGCGGTAGATCCGCAGCATTCGAAGCACGCCCGGTTTCTTCGCGGTCGCGCCGCCGGGTGCCGGCCGCTTCCACAAGTCGCCCGACTCGGTGCGACGGCCGGGACCCAGCCCGGCGTCCAGCGCCGCGGTGAGCGGCTCGTTGGCGGCGCGCCCGATCTGGCGCAACCCCAGCAGCCCCAGCCACGACAACACCGACACCAGCAAGCTGAACCGGCGTGTCCGCCGCGGCAGCCAGCGCGACACCGCCGCTAGCGCCGCCAGCTGCACGGCGAGCATCTGCAGCGGAAGCTCCGACGCGAACACGCCGTAGCCGAACGCGTACAGCGATCCGTAGCCGCGCTTCGCCAGCGGCCGGTAGCCATTGGCGGTGAATGCGAGTCCCAATACCGATACCAGCACCGCTGCCAGTCGCCGCACGGCTAAACCTCCCTGTCGAGCGGCGGCGAATAGCGCCGCACACTAGCTCAAGAATCTAACCGCCCCGCGCCGCGGCGCCCTCGGGGGCGCGCGGGTCAGCCATCCCCGTCGCCTTTGTCGCCATCGCCTTTGTCGCCGTCGCCTTTGTCGCCAGACTCGCCTTTGTCGCCGGACTCGCCGGACTCGGCGGGCTTCGCGGGATCCTCGATCACGTGATACGCGGGGTCGAGCATCGATATCGGCCGGTCTCGCGTCCGGCGGGCCTTCCCGGTGATCCGCAACAGCTGGCCGGGTTCGATGTCGGCGCCCCCGTGGCCGGGACGGAACGTGACGGTCATCTCCCCGCTGCTGTCGCCGACGACGATCTGTCGCAGGGTCCGCCTGCGTTCGTTGATGTCCTCGACTTGGCTCACCCGTCCTTCGACCGTGCCACGCTGCCCGGGACTCAGGCGACCCACCATGATGACCGACGAGGGCCGCTCGGGGTGTTCGTAGGCATCGACGTTCTCATCCTCGTCCTTCGAAACCCACGCCTCGACTTTGTCGACCTCGTGGGCGATCCGCTGCTCGAAGCTATCGGGGTAGGCCTCCCTGATGCGCGTATCCACGTCGTAGGGCACGATCGTCGCCGCGGCGTCCGGGATGAGGCTGACGGCCTGGGCGATCTTGTCCGCCGTGTGGTCATGCAGCAGCCGCCCGAGCAGCCGCCCGAATGTTCGGCGCGGCAACAGCGCGGTCACGTTGGTGTTCGGTTGTTCGTCGCGTGCGTTGGCGACCAGCAGCTGAGCGGCGCGGGTGATCCGGCGGTCCGGGCAGTCCACCACCCGCAGCGGGGTGTCGAGTTCGAAGTGATCCCAACGTTTTCGCAGCTGCGTGGCATGGGCCGCGTCGACCATGAAGTGCACCGCGGTCAGGTCGTCGGCCCGCAATCCCTTGCCGTAGCGCAGCGCCTCGATCACCGCGAGGTCAACGGAGTCCACAAAGACGAACACCCGGTGCCGCGCATACTTCACCAACTCGGGGCGGTCGGTGCGAAACGTCTCGAGAATGGCCGCCTCGGCGCGATATTCGCGGTTGAGCCGCGTCAGCCCGAACACCAGCAGCGGAAAGATGACGACCACCAGCCATGCACCCTCGGTGAACTTCGCCACGGCGAGGATACCGACCACGAGCGTCGACAGGATCCCGGCGGACAGGTTGATCGCCAGCCGGCGTCGCCATCCCGGCTCCCGATGCGTCAGGTGGTGTTTGGTCATCCCGTAACCGGCCATCGAGAATCCGGTGAACACGCCAATCGCATAGAACGGAACCAGCGCGTTGACCGACCCGCCGGTCGTCACCAGCAATGCCACCGACAGCGCCGTGAGCGTCATGATCCCATTCGAAAACACCAGGCGGTGGCCGCGTTTCGTCAGCTGTCTCGGCAGGAAGCGGTCTTCGGCGACAAAGCTGGCCAGCGCCGGGAAACCGTTGAAACTGGTATTCGCCCCGGTGAACAAGATGGCGGCGGTTGCGGCCTGGACCAGGACATAGAAAACATTGCCGATTTCCCCGTTGCCGAAGACCGCACGGCCGACCTGCGACAAGACCGACGGATACTCGGTCAGATAGGGCGTGGCGTGGGTGGCGTACGCGAGATAGGCAACGCCGGCCAGTAGGAAGCCGAGGATGCTGGCCATGATGGTAAGCACTCGACGCGCATTGCGGCTCTGCGGCTTTCGGAAGTAGTCGACCGTGTTGGAGATCGCCTCGACCCCGGTAAGCGAAGAACCTCCGTTGGCGAACGCACGCAGCACGGTCAGGATCGTCGCGCCCATCACCAACCCGTCGCCCTGATGAACGGGCACCGTTCCGGCCATGTGCGCAGGATCGTAAACCGGTAAATCCCCGAACATTGCGCGGATCACGCCGACCACGATGGTCAGGGCGATCATGATGACGAAAGAGTAGGTCGCCACCGCGAAGGGCCAGCCGGCCTCGCGCAACCCGCGCAGGTTCGCGTAGCTGATGACAAGCACCACGCCAACCGTGATTTGCAGGCTGTGGGGACCCAGCGCCGGGATCGCCGACACCACCGCAACCGTCCCGGCTGCCGACTGCACCGCCACCGTGACCACATAGTCGATCAGCAGCGCGGCGGCGGCGACCTGCGCCACGCGAGGTCCGAAATTCTCCCGCGCGACGATGTACGAGCCGCCCGCTCGGGTGTAGGCCATGACGACCTGCCGATAGGACGCGGTCACCAACACCAGAATGACCAGGATGACGCCGGTGATGGGCAGCAACAACGCGAACGCCGCCAGCCCGGCGTGCGGCAGGAGCTCGATCAGGATCTGCTCCGGACCATAGGCGGTCGATGAGATCGCGTCCGGCGAAAGTGCACCAAGCGCAACCGGATTCGACAATTTCTCGGCCGCCAGGTCCTCGGTGATCAGCGGCTTTCCCAGAAACACACGTTTGGTGATGTCCCCGATCGACGGCGGGATGGGCGGCTTGCTCACCGAAGTTGTCACGACCACATTCCTTACGTTGACCGCCGGGGAAGCGCTTGGGTAACGCCCACGATGCATTCTGCCGTTCGCCGCGTTTGCGCAGCGGGCGGCCGGGCTAACCGAGCCGTTGGACCGCGGCGGCGATGCGCTCGTCGGTGGCGGTCAGCGCGACCCGCACATGCCGCGCGCCGCGCGGGCCGTAGAAATCGCCGGGGGCCACCAGGATGCCGCGGCTAGCCAGCCACGCGACGCTGTCCGCGCATGGCTCGCCGCGGGTGGCCCACAGATAGAGGCCGGCGTCGGAATGGTCGACGACAAAACCGGCCGAACGCAACGCCGGCAGCAGGGCGGCCCGCCTCCGTTGGTATCGCCCGCGCTGCAGCCGCTCGTGCTCGTCGTCGTCCAGGGCGGCCACCATGGCGGCCTGGACCGGCGTCGGCACCATCATCCCCGCGTGCTTGCGCACGGCCAACAGCTCGGCGACCAGCGCGGGATCTCCGGCGACAAAGCCGGCCCGGTACCCGGCCAGCGACGAGCTCTTCGACAGCGAGTGGATCGCGAGCAACCCGGCGTGGTCGCCGTCGCAGACCGAGGGGTGCAGCACGGACAACGGTTCGGCGTCCCAGCCCAACCCCAGGTAGCACTCGTCGGAAGCCAGCACGGGGCCGTTCTCGCGGCCCCGCGACCACTCGACGACCTTGCGCAGGTGCTCGACGCCCAGCACACGCCCGGTCGGGTTGCTCGGCGAGTTCAGGTAGACGAGCGCCGGGGATTGCGGGCCAACCTGGGTCAGCGAGTCGGCGCGCAGCACCGCTGCTCCGGCCAGCCGGGCCCCGACGTCATACGTCGGGTACGCCAGCTCCGGCACCACGACGACATCGTGCCGACCCAGCCCCAGCAGGGTCGGCAGCCAGGCGATGAGTTCCTTGCTCCCGATCACCGGCAGCACGGCCGCTTCGGTCAGCCCCGTAATGCCGAAGCGGCGGTCCAGCGCGGCCACCGCCGATTCACGCAGTCGCGCGGTGCCGGCGGTGGCGGGGTACCCCGGCGCGGAGCTGGCGGCCGCCAGGGCCTCTTGGATCAGCGGTGCGACCGGGTCGACCGGGGTGCCGACGGACAGGTCGACGATTCCGTCCGGATGCGCCGCGGCCACTGCCTTCGCCCCTGCCAATGTGTCCCAGGGGAACTCCGGCAGGGACGCCGACACGGCGCGCCGGGCCCTTGCTTGCCTGTGCGGCACCGGCCGGTTCAGTCGCCTTCGCCCTGTGGCGCCAGATCCTTGACCACTTGCGGGTCGTTCTCGGTCATGCCGACCTTGGCCGCGCCGCCCGGGGATCCCAACTCGGCGAAGAAGTCGGCGTTGATCTGCGTGTACTGGCTCCACTGGTCGGGCACATCGTCTTCGTAGTAAATCGCTTCGACGGGGCAGACCGGCTCGCAGGCTCCACAGTCGACGCATTCATCGGGGTGAATGTAAAGCATCCGAGCGCCCTCGTAGATGCAGTCGACCGGGCACTCCTCAATGCATGCCTTGTCTTTGATGTCGACGCAGGGTTCGGCGATCGTGTACGTCACAGACGTCTCCTCAAGGTCTCCTCAACTTACTGCTCTGTGGGCTGCTCGTTCGGCTCGCCGCAGGCCCAAGCGGGCGCCTGCGGGCAAGCGTTTCGGTTACTGATACTAGACGTTGCATATACACGTCAAACATTTGGCACGTCCGTCGGCCCGCGCGCCGTGTCCGCCTCGTTGCGGGGCGGCCGCGGACGCCATTGTGGTGCCGGGATGGGCCTTCGGTGCCGGGCGGGACGCCACGCGCCCCACCGAACGGGGCAGTGAGCCGGCTGCGGGGCCTGGCCCCGTTTCGCCGAGGGCGAACGGCGCCGCGGGGCCGCTGACCTGCGGATTGTTGCGATCGGGGTGCGCTGTCCGATAATCTTGGCGATGGGAGAATGCCCACAAAGCTGGTAGCCTCGAAAAGACGGCAACCGCTGGGCAGATGTCGTCGCCGTTCTTTGACGGTGCATTAATCGGGGAAGGTGTCCACAAATGGTGAGGCTGTCGTTGACCAAACTGGCCGCTGCGGTAGGCGGTGTGACCTTGGCGTTGACCGCTGGCGCGGGTGTCGCAGCCGCGGACCCCATGGATGCGATCATCAACACGACCTGCAACTACGGCCAGGTGATGGCGGCGCTCAACGTGCAGGATCCGGCGGCCGCCGCGCAATTGAACCAATCGCCGATGGCGCAGTCCTACCTACGTCAGTTCCTCGCCGCCCCACCGCCCCGGCGCCAGCAGATGGCCACGCAGATCCAGGCCATGCCCGCGGCCGCGCAGTATTTCAACGACTTCCAGGCCGTCGCGGTCTCCTGCAACAACTACTGAGCCGATCGGCGCAGCTAGTTCAGTAGCCGCTCAGTAATCGGCGCACCCGACCGAGGGTTTGCGCACCGGCGTGGCTGCGGATGCGCGCCGCATCCCACGGCCGGCGGCCCCACAGCAGCACCCGCGCGGCGGCATCGGTTTCCAGGGTGGCCGGACCCTCGGGGTCGGCGAACCCTACGGCGTGGGTATACCCGCCGTGCCGCGGGTTACGCCGCCTGCGGGCTGTAGGTGGTGGTGCGCTGGCGCGCGGGACGGCCGATGCCTTCGGCGATCGCGACCAGCTCGGCGACGGACTTGGACGACCCATTTTCCGAACCGGCCATCCGCGAGATGGTCTCCTCCATCAGCGTGCCGCCCAGGTCGTTGGCCCCGCCGTTGAGCATCACCTGCGTGCGCTCAACGCCGAGCTTGACCCAGCTGGTCTGAATCTGGGAGATGCGCCCATGCAACATGATCCGCGCCAGGGCGTGTACCGCCCGGTTGTCGCGATGGGTGGGCCCGGGACGCGCCGCGCCGGCCAGATACAGCGGCGAATTCTGGTGCACGAACGGCAACGGCACAAACTCGGTGAAACCGCCGGTGCGGTCCTGAATTTCGCGCAGCACGTTCAGGTGGGTGACCCAGTGTTGCGGACGGTCGACGTGGCCGTACATCATCGTCGACGACGACCGTAAGCCCACCTGGTGAGCGGTGGTCACGATCTCGATCCACATCGACGTCGGCAGCTTGCCCTTGGTGAGCACCCAGCGCACTTCGTCGTCCAGGATCTCGGCGGCGGTGCCGGGAATGCTGTCCAATCCGGCTTCGCGCAAACCGATGAGCCACTCACGAATGCTCAATCCGCTCTTGGTCACGCCGTTGGCGATTTCCATCGGGGAAAACGCATGCACGTGCATCGACGGCACTCGGGCCTTCACGGCGCGCACCAACTCGGCGTAACCGGTCACCGGCAGCTCGGGGTCGATGCCGCCCTGCATGCACACCTCGGTGGCGCCCTCGACGTGCGCCTCCCACGCACGGTCCGCGACCTCCTCGGTGGACAGCGAGTACGCATCGGCGTCGCCCTTGCGCTGCGCGAATGCGCAGAACCGGCACCCGGTGTAACAGATGTTGGTGAAGTTGATGTTGCGGTTCACCACGAAGGTCACGTCGTCACCGACCACGTCGCGGCGCAACGAATCAGCCAGTGCGGCAACCGCTTCCAATGCGGCATCGTCGGCGGTCGCCAACGCCCGATACTCGTCATCGGTGCAGGACCCGGGATCGCGTTCGGCCGACCGCAGCGCCGCGAGCACATCGGTGTCGATGCGCTCGGGAGCGCGCACGGCCAGCTCCTGCACGTGGGCACGGATCGACTCCCAATCGCCGAAGGCGCTGTCGAGGTCGCTGCGGGATTCGGTGTGCCGGCCCTCGGTATCGATTGACGCGTTGAGGTCCACCCGGCCGGAGGACTCCACGTCGTCGGGCTCCTGCCAGGGCAGGCCCACCGGGTTGACGTCGCGCGCCAGGCCGGTCGCCGGATCGGCTAGCGCCGCAACATGTCCCCGCACCCGCGGGTCGATCCACGCCGCGCCCGCCTGGACGTATTTGGGCTGCGCGGTCAACCGCTGCACCAACTCGTATCCGGCTTCGCCGGTGACGGCGGCCAGCTCGTCCAGAGCGGGCCAGGGCCGTTCGGGGTTGACATGGTCGGGCGTCAGGGGCGATACACCGCCCCAGTCGTCGACTCCCGCGTCGACCAGCGCCAGGCACTCGTCGCGGGACACCAGGTTGGGCGGCGCCTGGATACGCATGCCCGGGCCGAGCACCAACCGCGCGACCGCGACCGTCGCCAGGTAATCCTCGATCCCGGCATCGGGGACCGCGGCCATCGCGGTGTGCTGCTTGGCCCGGAAATTCTGCACGATCACTTCCTGCACATGTCCGAACTCCTTGTGCGACTTACGAATCGCGTGCAAGGTGTCCGCGCGTTCGGGCAGCGTCTCGCCGATGCCGACCAGCAGACCGGTGGTAAACGGGATGGACAACCGGCCCGCGTCGGCGAGAACTCGCAGCCGCACTGCCGGGTCTTTGTCCGGGCTGCCATAGTGCGCAAGGCCTTTGGTTTCAAACAGCCGCCGCGACGTCGTCTCGAGCATCATGCCCATCGACGGCGCCACCGGCTTGAGCCGCGACATCTCCGACCAGCTCATCACGCCGGGGTTCATGTGCGGCAGCAGCCCCGTTTCCTCCAGCACCCGGATCGCCATCGCCCGCACGTAGGACAGCGTGGAGTCGTAGCCCCGTTCGCCCAGCCACTCACGCGCCTCCGGCCAACGATCCTCGGGCCGGTCGCCGAGCGTTAATAGTGCTTCCTTGCAACCGAGTTCGGCACCGCGGCGGGCGACCTCAATGATCTCGTCGGGCTCCAGATACATGCCGGCCCCCTGGGCACGCAACTTGCCCGGGACGGTGACAAACGTGCAGTAATGGCAGCTGTCGCGGCACAGGTGGGTGACCGGGATGAAGACCTTGCGCGAATAGGTGATCGCCAGCCGGCCGTCGGGCCCGCGCCGCCCGGCGGACTCCAGGCCCGCGTCGCGCACCCGCGCCGCGCTCGCGCACAGGTCGGCGAGGTCGTCACCGCGCGCGGTCATCGCGACGGCCGCTTCGTCGATGTTGAGCGCGACGCCGTCTCGGGCCCGGCGCAGTACCCTGCGCAGTGCTGACGCACTGGCTTTGGGCGCGATTGCTGGGCTAGGCAAAGCGGTGGGCTGCTGGCCCGGAGTCAACGGCACCTTGGTGTAACTTCCCCACGATCGAATTTCATCCGGGCGACCAACACTTAACCCTGGGCAACGGTGCCATATGCGCAACAGTAGCGCTCGGCGGCCGCCATGTGGTCACCCGTCCCGGGCTGATCCCAGCAAGAGTCAGGCGCGCCCGCGCCGCCACAACACCCAAACCGGGGGCGTGACCCCGAACACGATCAACAGCAGAGCCCCGTAGCGCAGCACGCCCCGGCCGCCCAGGACCACGTCGTCGCCGGGGCCGCCCATGCTGAGCACCCCGACGGTGACCAGCCAGGTCCACAGCGGCAACGCGGCCACCCGCGGCGACCTCGTCCATCGCCCGGCGGCCCACACCAGGGCAGCGTTGACCAACCCACTGATCAATGCGCTGATGGGAAACGGGGTCGAGCCGATATAGAGGGGCAGCAGCATCGCTCCGGCCAGTGCGGACAGCGCGCCGTCGACGGCGAACAACGCCAAGACAACGACGCGAATAGACAGATCCGTTCCACCGCCGTCGTCGACCGTCGGAGCGGTCGGCTTGGTTGCGGTCAGGTCGGGACGCTATCGACTTGCGACATGATCGAGCTAATGACCCACTGCAGGCTGTCGAGCCGGTCCTGCCAGTGCTGCATATTAGGGTCCAGGTCGGGGTCCATGCGAATTCCTTCCTTGGCTGCCTGTCTGGCAGCCTACCGCGTTACTGCCCAGCGAAACCAAGTCCTGCAAGCAGATCCGTTTCCCAACCGCGCTCATCGCGCTCCCCCGCGGCGCCGGCGGCCAGCACATAATGCTCGTGGCCGAGAATCGGCAGCGCCATGTTGTTCGACAGGGCGCAGGCCCGGCCGGTCGGTCCGACGACTACCTGGGTGGCGTGCGCGGCGAGCGCCGCCCTCTTGGCGGCACACGCATCCGGGCCGGCCTCCACGACGGCGTCGATGTCCTCGTCCGGATATCCGAACGAGAGCTCTTCTTCCGGCGGGACCGTCCATTGGGGCCACAGGTCGGCACGATTCAGCGCGTCCCTGCCCGCCCTGAACGCGCTCACCGCGAACACCGACCAGTAGAGCTTCGGCACCGTCCACGGCTCGCCCGGGTAGTCGGCCGCACTGCGCGCGGCTGCCACCGCGGCGACCGTGACGGTGTGGGCGTGGATGTGGTCGGGGTGGCCGTAGCCGCCGTTGGGGTCGTAGGTCACGACGACGTGGGGGCGCAGTTGGCGAATGATGGCGACCAGTGCCCCGACGGCCTCATGCTCGTCGGCGTCGATGAACCGCTCGCGGCTGCGCTGGGGGGTGCCGGCCATGCCCGAGTCACGCCAGCGACCCGCGCCGCCCAAATAACTGGGTGCGCCGACGCCCAGGGCGTGCAATGCCGCGGTGAGCTCACCGATCCGGTAGCCACCGAGTTGGTCCGCGCGATCGACGGCGAGCCCGGCCCACTGCTCACCGATGACCTCGCCCTCCTCGCCGAGCGTGCAGGTGACGACGCGCACCTGTGCTCCGCGGGCGGTGTAGTGGGCGATGGTGGCGCCGGTACCGAGACACTCGTCGTCGGGATGTGCGTGGACGAACAGCAGCCGCGGCGTCTCAGGCATGGACGCACCCTACCGTCAGCACCCGAGCCGTCGACATTCGACATTAGTGGTCGATGGCGTCTCTTATGGACCCAGGCTTTGCCTTTGTTGACAGTGTCGCAGCAAATAGGAACGCTAACGGCTACTATCGACCAATGCCGCAGCTCGCCCAAACACCACCGAGTGGCAGCCGGAGCCGCCGGCGAGGCGAAGTCCTCGAACGTGCTCTCTACGAAGCCACGTTAGCCGAAATGGCCGAAGTCGGCTACGGCAGGCTGACGATGGAAGGGATCGCCGCGCGCGCCCACACCGGCAAGGCGGCGCTCTACCGGCGCTGGGCCAGCAAGCATGATCTGGTGCAGGCCGCATTGATTTTCGCCGTGCCGCCCTCGCCCGAGCCGCGGCCCGGCCGGTCGGCCAGGGAGAACCTGCTGACCGTTTTCAACGCCCACCGCGACGTTCTGGCCGGAAAGACCGCGTTCCCCAGCCTGCGGATCATCGCCCAGCTCATTCACGAGCCCGAGCTGCGTGTCATCTTCGCCGACGCCGTCGTGGGACCGCGCGTGAAGATCATCGATTCGATCCTGCGAACGGCCATCGAGGCCGGCGACATCGACGAGGCCACGGTCACCCCCCTGACCGCGAGGATCGGACCGGCGTTGATCAACCAGCAGTTCCTGCTCACCGGGGAGCCGCCGAATCGACGGGAACTGGCACTCGTGGTCGACACCGTGATCCCGCCGCGGCCGTAGGCACGCGCCGGCTAACCGCCCGGATTCAGGGCCCGGTCTTGACCCATTGCCCGGCGTCCCCCACGATGCCGACCGGCACCGCGCCCGACAGGCTGACGTTCTGCACGCTGGGGCCGGCGCCGACGATCGTGGTGTCCTGCAGGATCGGCAACACGGTCGACATGTTCCACAATCGCGGTTCGACCGCCTTGATCACGTCGCTGATGTGCTTGGTGCCGTTGAGGGCGGCGTCGATGTTCGACTGGATGCTGCGGTCACAGATTCCGGTGAGGTTGGACGGCGCCTGCACCAGGGCGCCGGGCTCGGGCGGGCGGCTGGGCGGTCTCACTGTCGTCGACGGGTCGGGCCCGGCCGGCGGCGTCGCACCGGCCGGTGAGGTCGTCGGCGCGCTGGGGGTCGGTACCTGCGTCGACTGCAGCGCGGGGCAGCCATAACGCGAGGCCAGCAGGGTCGCCAAATTTCCGCCGGCCTGATGCCAGCCGACGATGGCGTCCACCCGGTTGTTGTTCAGCGCGTCGCGATACAGCGCCACCGGATCCAGCGCCAGCACGCTCGCGGCGATGCCGACGTTGCGCAACTGGTCGGCGGCCGTGTTGGCCACCGCGACCGAGGTCGGGTCGTTGGCGGCCACCCCGATCACAAGTGACAGCTGTTGGCCGTCCTTGCTGATCCGGCCGCGGATGACTTCGGGCGGTGCGGTGCTCGGCGGGGTGGGGCCCGGCGGTGCCGGCGAGGCCGACGAGTTGCTGTCGACCTGGAATCCGGTCGCGGTGAACAGCTCCAGCGCCGCGGCCTTGGTCATCGCCGGCGGCGCGGTCGGCTCGTAGCCCGGATCGCTGGGCGAACGGATCTGGGCCTGGTCCAGCGTGACGGTGTTGTCGCTGCCGGCGCCCACCGCCGCGAGCAGGTCGACGTCGAGAAGCCCCAGGATTGCCTTGCGGACCTGCGCATCGGCCAGCTTGGGTTCGTTGGCGCGCAGCGTGAGCTGCATGACCCTCGGTGTCACGATCCGGGCGGTCCGCACACCGGGGATCGCGGACAGCTGGGCAAAGGCCGCGGATCCGCCATGCACCTGGGCCACCTGGGTGTCGCCGTTGCGCACCGAATCGGCCAGCGCCGCCGGCGCCCCCGCCCGGCGGAAGAGGATGAGCGCGGGGTTGGCCGGCGGCCCCCAATAGCGATCATTGCGGCCGATCAGGATTTCGTCGCGCTGCGGATCGATGTTCTCCACCCGGAACTGTCCACCGGTGACCGGCAGCGACCGGATCAGCCCGGCCGTGAAACCCCCGGGCACGTCCTTGACGATGTGTGCCGGCACCAGGTTGCTGAACAGCTCCTTCCACGCCGGATACGGTTGCCCGAAGGTGACCACCGCCTGCTTGCCGCCCTCCAGCGATTGCACGCCGGTGATTAGGTCGTATCCGGCCGGATCGACCACCCCCGGTTGGGTGACCATCTGGTGCCACAGGTACCAGAAGTCGTCGGCGCCGATCGGGGCGTTGTCGGTCCACTGCGCCTCGGGCCGGATCTTGTAGGTCACCGTGAACGGGTTCTGGCTGGTCTCCTCGGCGGACACCAGCAGGGTCGGGTCCATCTCCCAGCGCGAACCCGTCGGCGTGTTGGGATCGGGCACCGGCCTAAACGCGCTGGGCAACACCAGGGCACTGATCGCGGCGTTCACCGGCGACAGATCCGACAGCAGATGCGGGTTGAACCCGGCGCCGATCGAGTCGATCCCCATGATGATCTGGCTCACCCGCGGTGGCGGCGGCGGCGGGTTCCGGGGCGTATCGGTGCTTTGCGGCGCCGGCGGGGGGTTGACCGTACACGCCGCCAACGCCAAACCCACCAGCGAGACCACCACGCCGACCGGCACCAAGAAGCGGCGGGCTCGTCTCAGCACGCCCATCAGGGTATCGAGCGTCCGCCCGACTACCCGGCCAACCACGCGCTAACCCCGGGCCTTCGCCCGCGCTTTGCTGCGCGCTCGGGTGGTGGCATCCAGCTCGACCTTACGGACCCGGACGATCTCCGGTGTCACCTCGACGCATTCGTCGTTCGCGCAGAATTCCATGGCCTGCTCGAGGTCGAGTGCGAGCGGCTTGGCCAGCGTCTCGAAGACATCCGCGGTCGACGACCGCATGTTGGTGAGCTTCTTCTCACGGGTGACGTTGAGGTCGAGATCCTCCGGGCGAGGGTTGATTCCGACGACCATGCCCTCGTAGGTGTCCTGGCCGGGCTCGACGAAGAACTGGCCCCGATCGCCGAGTTGCAGCAGCGCGAACGGGGTGATGGTGCCGGTCCGGTCGGACACCAGCGACCCGGTGTGGCGGGCCCGGATCTCGCCGGCCCACGGCCGGTAGCCGTCGAACACGGCGTTGGCGATGCCGGTGCCGCGGGTGAGGGTCAGGAAGTCGGTGCGGAAGCCGATCAGGCCGCGGCTCGGCACGATGAAGTCCATCCGGACCCAGCCCGCCGCATGGTTGGCCATTTCCTCCATGCGGCCCTTGCGGCCGGCCATCAACTGCGTGATCGCGCCGACGAACTCCTCGGGGCAGTCGATCGTCATCGCCTCGAACGGCTCGTGCAGCTTGCCGTCGATCGTCCTGGTGACCACCTGCGGCTTGCCGACCGTGAGCTCGAAACCCTCCCGGCGCATCTGTTCGACCAGCACGGCCAGCGCGAGCTCGCCGCGGCCCTGCACCTCCCACGCGTCGGGCCGGTCGATGTCCACGACCCGGATGGAGACGTTGCCGACCAACTCGGTGTCCAGCCGGCTGCGGACCATGCGCGCCGTCAGCTTGTGGCCCGACACCTTGCCCGCCAGAGGCGAGGTGTTGGTGCCGATCGTCACCGAGATGGCCGGCTCGTCGACGGTGATGCGCGGCAGCGCATGGGCATGGTCGGGATCGGCCAGCGTGTCGCCGATCATGATCTCGGGCAGCCCCGCAACGGCCACGATGTCCCCGGCGATCGCCTCATCGGTGGCGGTGCGCTCGACGCCCTCGGTCGCGAGCAACTCGGTGATCTTGGCGTTGGTGATGACGGGCAACCCGTCCACCTCGCGCATCCATGCCACCTGCTGGCCTTTTCGCAGGCGCCCGTTGTAGATCCGGATGAGCGCGAGCCGGCCCAGAAACGCCGACGCGTCGAGGTTGGTCACCAGAGCCTGCAGCGGGGCCTCGGGGTCGCCCTTGGGCGCCGGGATGTGCTCGAGAAGGACGTCGAACAACGGGTCGAGGTTGTCGCCTTCGGGGTTCTCGCCGTTGGCCGGCTCCACCGCGCTGGCGATACCGGCGCGACCGGACGCATACAGGGTCGGCAGTCCGAGCGCATCCTCTGCGGCCTTCTGCGCCTCGTCGTCGAGGTCAGAGGCGACGTCGAGTAACAGGTCATGGCTCTCGGAGACGACCTCGGCGATCCGGGCGTCGGGCCGGTCGGTCTTGTTGACGACCAGAATCACCGGCAGATGCGCCCCCAGGGCCTTGCGCAGCACAAAGCGGGTCTGCGGCAGCGGGCCCTCGGACGCGTCGACCAGCAGCAGCACCCCGTCGACCATGGACAGCCCGCGCTCGACCTCGCCGCCGAAGTCGGCGTGGCCCGGGGTGTCGATGACGTTGATCACCGTGGTGGAACCGTCCGCGTGCTTGCGGTGCACGGCGGTGTTCTTCGCCAGGATTGTGATGCCCTTTTCCTTTTCGAGGTCACCCGAGTCCATCAGCCGCTCGATCGCGTCGTCGCCGCGGTGGGTCAGCGCCCCGGACTGCCGCAGCATCGCGTCGACAAGGGTGGTCTTGCCGTGGTCGACGTGGGCGACGATGGCGACATTGCGGAATGGCACGTCGGTGATTCTGGCAGCGGGATCCCGGGATAGCGAGCTGGCGAGGATGTGGACTGATCGAGAGCCCGCTTAGAGGGCCCGACTCAGATCCCCCAGCCAGCCGCGATCGGCGGGCACCCAGTCGACGTCGTGCAGTTCGGCCGCCGTCACCCAGCGCAGCGCCCGGTGGTCCCGAGGGTGCGGTTCGCCGCGAATCAGGCGCACGCGATAGGCCCTCAGCGTCATCGTGTCGCCCAGCGGAATGTCGTGGCCCAGGCGGTCGCCCACGGCGACGTCGCCACTCTCCAATCCCAGTTCCTCGGCCAGCTCACGGGCCAGCGCGTCGCGCTCGGATTCGCCGGCCGCGACCTTGCCACCGGGCAGTTCCCAGCGGCCCGCCAGCTCCGGCGGCCGCACGCGCTGCGCCACCAAGACCGTGGAGCCACGAATGACGGCGCCGGCGACGACGATCTGGGTCGGCATGGCCAGTGACGGTATACCGGCGTCGAGGGACTATGGCAGCGGCACCGACGGCCATGGTGACGCGACGGCGGCGTGTGCTGCTCGTTTGGCAGACCCATAGTCAGCTTGAAAAGCATCGATCGGACTTTTGGTTTGGAGCTTGGCATATCCGCGATTTGCTGGCCGGGTGGCCCACAAAGCCAAGTCCGACGACGACCGTCCACGGCCTCGCGGAACTAAAGTGTTAAGACATGGCCGTGTTAACAGACGAACAAGTAGACGCCGCACTGCCCGAACTCAACGGATGGAAGCGTGCCGACGGCGCCCTGCGCCGGTCGATCAAGTTCCCGACGTTTCTGGACGGCATCGACACCGTGCGCCGGGTGGCCGAGCACGCCGAGAGCAAAGACCATCACCCAGATATCGATATCCGTTGGCGGACAGTGACTTTCGCCCTCGTCACGCATTCCGAGGGCGGTATCACCCAGAACGACATCGCGATGGCGCGCGATATCGACGGGATCGTCGGGAGCTAATCCTCCGCCGCGGCGGGCACCGGGGGCAGCTCGGGCGCCGGATAATCCGGCCGGGCGGCGTATCGGCCGTTGGCGGCGATCCAGACCAAGGTCGCCGTCGCCGCCGCGATGTAGACCATCCCGGCCCAGGCCAAATACCAGGGCCGGCTTATTTGCCAAATGGTCGGTTGAGCGAAGAGCAGCAACCACGGCACGCCGATGAGGGTCAGCACCAGCCAGCCCCAGCCCAGAATCCGCGCGCCCGGGCGCTCGCGCAGCGGCCCGTGAATCAGCCACATCATCAGCGGCACCAGCCATACCCAGTGGTGAGTCCACGAAATCGGCGAGAGCAGCAGTCCGAACAACTCGACCACCAGCAGCTTGCCGAGCCGATCCGGGCCGCTGCCGGAGCCGAGCGCCCGCCAGGCCAGAATGGCCACCACCGCCGTGACGGCGACGGCGATCAGAACCGGCGGGCCAAAGCCCGCGTCGTGGCCGAGGATTCGGGAGATGCCGCCACGCCAGGATTGATTGATCGAGGTGGCGATGGGCCCCACCCGGCGCGCGTCCCCCAGCAGGTCGGTGAAGTAGTAGCGGGTCTGATCGCCAATGACCAAGGCCGACACCCCGATGGTGGCAAGGAAGACGAGCGCGGAAAACGCGGCCGCGCGAAACCGTCGCACGCCAAGCAGATAGACGCCGGCGATCGCCGGCGTCAACTTGATTCCGGCCGCCACGCCGACCAGCAGGCCGGATAGCCACCCGCGCGTGGTGTAGACGGCCCAGAGCACGCCCAGCATCAGGAACACGTTGATCTGCCCATAGTCGAAGTTGTTGCGCAGCGGCTCGATCCAGATGGCGACCGCCGTCCACAACATCGCGACGCGGTGACTCCTGCCATCGGCGGCGTTGGGTCCCGCGGAGATGCCCATCAAGCGCTGGCTGATCCGGACCGCGCCGTACAACGCGGCGATCATGGCGGTCTGCCAGAGAAAAGCGACCAGCCCGAACGGCAGCAGGTGCAACGGGTAGAAGACGACCGCCGCAAACGGCGGATACGTGAAGGGCAGCGGGAAGTCCGCCGTCTGCTCGGAGTACGTGTAGCTGTACAGCGTGCCCGGACGGTCGATAGCCGCCGCGCCGCCGAGGTAAACGTGCAGGTCGACAAAGTTTGCGCCGTGGGGCACCAGGTATGTCCAGCCGAGTCGCACGGCGATGCTCACGACCAACAGCAGCGGCGCGGCCGCATCGAGCCGACTCGCCAGCCGCCGGGTGAGGGGTGCCGCCGGGGCGGCCAAGGTGGTGTCTATCTGCCTGACTTTAGCGACCGCTGCCGGCGCCGTGGCGTTGTCGGTTGTCATCGCGGCCCTGCGCGCGATGGCGGACTTTGCCGCCGGGTCAAGGTCCGGGCAAGTCGACTCAGTGCCCGGTCACCGCTGTCACACGTATCCATAACGATCAAATAAATGCCGCACGTGTCACTTGAGTCACACCAGTATCACCGTAACTTCAGGCCGGGACCTGTCGTCAATCACCAGGGAGAATCATGCCAACCATCTGGACCTATTTGCGCGCAACCGCCGTCGTCGTCGGTTCTGGCGCAGCGCTACTGACGGGCGGAATCGCCCACGCCGACCCCGTGCCGGCTCCTGACCCCGCGGCCGTAGCGGCCATTCCGCAGCAGCTGATCGCTTCGGTGGCCAACGCACCGCAGATTCTGCAAAACCTCGCGACCGCACTCGGGGCGACCCCGCCGGCTGCGCCGGCGGCTCCGGGCATCACCTTTCCGGGGCTGACGCCGGCCGCGGGGACCGCACCGGCGTCCTCCCCCGCGGCTGTCCCGTCGATTCCCGGGCTCACACAGGCTGCACCGGCGGCCCCCGCCGCACCGGCGGCTCCGGCCATCCCCGGACTCAGCTCGATTCCCGGGCTAACACAGGCTGCACCGGCGGCGCCCGCCGCACCGGCGGCTCCGGCCATCCCCGGACTCGGCTCGATCCCCGGGCTAACACCGGCAGCACCTGCCGCCGCACCACCGGCGACTTCGAACCTGCCCCAGGTGGCGAAGGTCGACATGCCGGCACTGCCGGGCCTGCCCCTGAATGTGCCACCGAAGCTGTCGCTCCCGGGCGACCTGCCGGCGCTGGCCTCGGGCGCCGCTGCGCCGGTCGCACCCGCGCCCGTCGCACCTGCACCGGCTGCACCCGCGCCGGCGCTGACGGGCGGACCGCAGTCGCTGCTGTCCGCCCTGCCCTGAGCCGTCTGTTAGACGGCTAACCCACTACCGAGGACCGGAGGACACCGTGGCAAACACTTGGAACCTGTCCAAAGGTTTGGCTGCTGTCGTCACGGCATCGGCTGTCGCATTCGGGCTCTGCCCGAGCGCGGCAGCCGACCCGGCGGCACCGCAACCGACACCGCAACCCAACTCCACCCAGCAGCTACCCGGCCTGCCGGCGTTGTCGCAGCTGAGTCCCATACTGCAGCAGGCGGCCGGCAACCCCCAGCAGGCGACCCAGCTGCTCATGGCCGCTGCGCAGGCATTCACCCAGAGTCCGACAGCGCCGACCGAGTCCAAGAACGTGGCCGCGTCGGTGAATCAGTTCCTGCAGGAACCGGGCGCACCGGCTCCGGCGCCGAATGCTGCACCTAGCGGCCCCGTGCCGCATGTGCCGCCGGAAGGCATAGTGCCCGGCACGCAGGCTCACCTGCCGACGGGTATCGATCCAGCACACGCGGCGGGTCCGGCACCCGTTGCGGCGCCCTCGGCCACCCCACCGGCGGCCACCCCGCCGGGCCCCGCTGCGGCGCCCCCGGCCACCCCGCCGGCGGCCACCCCGCCGGCTCCCGGTGCTGCCCCGCCCGCGCCAGCACCGGCCCCCGCGCCGGCCGTCGCGCCGGGCGCCCCCGCGGCGGCGCCGGGTTTCGGCCCTGACACCCCGCCCACACAGGACTTCATGTACCCCTCGATCGGCACCAATTGCCTTGGGGACGGCAGCAGCTCCATCGCGACCGCGCTCTCGGTGGCGGGGCCGGCCACGATTCCGCTTCCCGGCCCGGGACCCGGCCAGACCGCCTACGTGTTCACTGCGGTCGGCACCCCCGGACCCGCCGAAGTGCAGAAGCTGCCCTTGAACGTCACCTGGGTGAACCTGACCACCGGCAAGTCCGGGACCGCCACGCTCAAGTCACGCCCAGACATCAACCCGAACGGGCCCACGACGATGAGCGTGATTGCCGACACCGGTTCGGGCAGCATCATGTCGACGATCTTCGGGCAGGTAACCACCACAGAGAAGCAGTGTCAGTTCCTGCCCACGATCGGCTCCACGGTGGTGCCCTAGGAACATCCACCGCCGCGTCGCCTAGCGCAGGCGTTCCGCCCGGCGTGTCACCCTAGCGGGGGCACGCCGGGCGTTCGTTAGTACGCCATGAACAAGATGGCGTCGCGGTCGTACTCCATGCCCGGATGAACGCTGGCGAGGTGGGCCTGGGTCAGTTCGACCAGCTCGTCCTCATCCTTGCCCACGATGGCTTCTCCGCAGGGACACGTTATGTGTGTCTTCACGATGCCGCCTTTCCCTTCTGCGCACTCTCTACTCGGCCACTTTGGAAGCCGCCTTGGCGGCAGCCTTCATCTGCTTCTTGTGTGATCGCACCTGCCCCAGCGAACGGGCGTCGACGATATCGGCGACGGATATGTGTGTGCCCGGTTGGCCGAACTCGCCGGCCGCTTCCCGCCAGCCCGTCGGCGTCACGCCATATTGCTTGCCGAGCAACGCCAAAAAGATCCGCGCCTTCTGCTCGCCGAAACCGGGCAGGTCCTTGAGCCGCCGCAGCAGTTCCTTGCCGTCGGGCTCGCCGGCCTCCCACAACCGGGCCGCATCGCCGTCGTACCGGTCCACGATGATCCGCGCAGCGTCCTGGATGCGCTTGGCCATCGATCCCGGAAAGCGGTGTATCGCAGGCTTTTCCGAGCACAGTGCGGCGAACTTGTCCGGGTCGTAGTCGGCGATCTCGCCGGCGTCGAAGCCGTCCATCCGATCCGCGATCTTCTTCGGACCCGCGAAGGCGGTTTCCATCGGTACTTGCTGATCGAGCAGCATGCCAACCAGCAACGCGAAGGGGTTTTCGTCCAGCAGCGCGTCAGCGGCCGGATCCTGGACAAGCTGCAATTTCGGCACTCGGCCATTCTAGAACTGTGCAGCGGTGAGGCAGCCCACCCGAGCCGACTCGCGTCTCAAGCAGCCACCCGCTGACAAGTACCAACACATTGGAGATGTCGCTTCAACGAACTACTTGCTCCGCGTCCGGTTCGTCGGTGAAAGGGAGGCGATTTCGGCACGTTCGCCATGGCCGATCCTATGACGCGATCGCGTCGCGAAGGTTGGCGTCATGCTCCTCTTCGTGCCCAGGCTCCGACGAATGGGACCCACTGAACCACGCTGCCGAGCCTGACTATCTCATTGCAGTACCGCTCGTCAAAGGTATCGAGATCGAGTTCCTCCTCGCTCGCGACGCCGTATTCGAGGATGGCGGGAAGGACACTTTGAAGGATTCCTGCGCCAAAGCCAGCGGCGAATCTCTGCACCCACTCGCGGCCGGCACCGATGAGCGCATCGGTACGCAGCTCAGGAGCCTCCAAGCCTGCGGCCACAAAGACTTCGTGGAGCCGAGTGCCCATGGCCATCTCCACTCCACCGCGTGCGAACGCTTCCTGGAGGCAACGCGCGAGCTGTTGGTGAAGCGGGGAGAGCGGTTCGGACCAGAGGGGCGCGCCCATGTTCATCTCTTGGAAGACCGCGAGTCCGTTCTCGCGCACATGCCGGATCGCTGCGCGGACCGTGACGGCGGGATCGGTGCAGTACATGAGGACAAGGCGCCCGACCACAGCGTCGAAGTCCCCGTCCAATTCCAAATCTCGAATATCGCCGGCGACAAACGAGACATGCTCGAAGCCCGCACTCTCGGCGCGGGCGCGCGCACTAGCCACAACGTCGGGATTCGCGTCGACTCCCACGACGCAGCCGGTCGGACCGACCAACTCGGCAACGAGGAGCGACACATCGCCTGCGCCACTGCCGACGTCGAGGACCTTCATGCCACGCGTGATCCCGGCGTCCTCGAAGAGGTGTCGCGTCGAGGGATAGAAGAACGCAGCGCGGTGTTCAAGGCGTTGTGTCTCCGCCTCGGAGCGTCCCATGACGTAGGCGGGGTCCGACTCCATGGTTACTCAACCTCCTGCCAAGTAACCAACAGATTGTAGATATCGTTTCAACGAACTACTTGCTGATCGAGCAGCATGCCAACCAGCAACGCGAAGGGGTTTTCGTCCAGCAGCGCGTCAGCGGCCGGATCCTGGACAAGCTGCAATTTCGGCACCCCGACAGTCTAGATCCGCGGGCGCACGTGCGGCCTTGCGGGCATGACGACCCGGGCGGCCGCAGGTGACCCGCGGCCCGTCGCGCTCTTCACGGGAGGGCAAAGTCGCTGGCGTGCAACGGGAACGACTGCCTCGTGACTATTAGCCGCCACTCTTGCGGCGAAATTCCCGACGGTTTTCCAGCGGACCATGGACCCGCGACTGCTTGCCGCCGGCGTCCTTGTGATCGGATCCGCCCGCCGACTTCGCCATCTTGCGATCGAGGGCCTCACGAAACTTGCGCTTGGTCTCGTCCTCTGTTTCCTCCGTCGACTCGGAAGTCGACTCGGAAGGCGTCGCCTCGCGCGGGGATTTCGATTCGGCCATACCGGCAGCCTAGCCTGAACGGGCGGACCGGTCTGGCGGACAGCGCTTTACCGCACGCCCGGCGGCAGGCCGTACACGTGCGAGATCGGCAGCTTCAGCACGACCCGCCGATCGGTGACCATCGCCTGCCGGTAGTCGTCCCAGTCCGGATGTTCACCGGCGATGTTGCGATACAAGGCAATAAGGGCCTCGACGGTGTCGTCATCGGGCGCGGCCGCCGGAGGAGTCAGCTCGGCGATGCCCTCGGCGACCGCATACGACCATCCGTCGTCGGCGTCGACCAGGATCGATGCCCGCGGGTCGCGCCGCAGGTTGCGGGTTTTGGCTCGCGGCTCGGTGATCGACACCCGCAACACCAACTCGCGCGGCTCGAAGTGATACGACACGTTCGACAACTGGGGGCGCCCGTCTCGTTTGATGGTGGCCAGCACCCCGATGGAGTTTCCACTGATCACGGCCAGCAGCTTGTCGTCGAAAACTTGGCGTCCCATGCCAAAAGCCTACGTCGCGCGGGGCCGTGGCCCCTCCCGCGTCCCCTCGTGGGCACCCGCCCTGGTGGAATTGGATCATGACGCGGTACGCAGCTTTCCTTCGCGGCGTCAATGTCGGCGGCGTCAACCTGAAGATGGTTGACGTGGCCGCCGCCTTGACCGACGCCGGATTCACCAACGTGCGCACCATTCTTGCCACCGGCAACGTGCTGCTGGACTCGTCGGGTCGGGTCGCCGCCGTGCGCAAGAAAGCCGAAGCGGCCCTGCGCGAGAGGTTCGGCTATGACGCATGGGTGCTGGCGTACGACATAGATACGGTGCGCGCCATCGTCGACGCCTACCCTTTCGAGCGCGAGGTCGACGGGTACCAGTCCTACATCACGTTCGTCGCCTCGCCAGATGGTGGGGCCGCGGTGCTCGACGAACTCGCCGCGCTGGCCGGCTCAGCCGGCTCCGACGGCGCCGACGAGAAGATCGGCCGCGGTGACGGCGTCGTGTATTGGCAGGTACCCAAGGGCAAGACCCTGGACAGCACGATAGGCAAGACGATGGGCAAGCCGCGGTACAAGTCGTCGACCACGACTCGCAACCTGCGCACGCTGGCCAAAGTCACGGCCGGGACTTAGCGCGAGCAGACGCAGAATCGCACCAATTCGCGTCGCGGCGTGCGATTCTGCGTCTGCTCGGCAGTGACAGAGCGGGCCGGGTAGGTTTGTATCGATGACCTCTACGGAAAGGCCCGCCAGGCACCGGGTCGTGCTCAGCGGTGTTTCCGAGACCGCTTTGCTGACGCTGAACGCCCGGGCCTCCGAAGCTCGCCGCCCGGATCCCGTCATCGACGATCCGATGGCGGTCGCGCTGGCCGATTCGATTGACTTCGACTTCGCGAAGTTCGGCCCGGGCCGCCACCAGGCCATGGCGCTGCGCGCGCGGGCCTTCGACCTCCAGGTCCGGTCCTATCTTCGCCAACATCCGGCGGCCACCGTGGTGGCGCTGGCCGAGGGCCTGCAGACCAGCTTCTGGCGGCTGGACGCGGCCATCCCCGATGGCGAATTCCGTTGGCTTACAGTCGATCTCCCACCAATCATCGATATTCGGACGCGGCTGCTGCCGGCCTCACAGCGGGTGTGGGTCTGCGCCCAGTCCGCGCTGGATTACAGCTGGATGGACTCCGTCGACGCTTCCGGCGGGGTGTTCATCACCGCCGAGGGTCTGCTGATGTATCTGGAATCCGAGCAGGCGCTGGGACTGATTGCCCAGTGCGCCAAGCGATTTCCCGGCGGTCGGATGCTCTTCGACCTGCCCCCGGCCTGGTTCACCCAGCTGACCCGGTTCGGCCTTCGGACCTCGTCGCGCTATCGGGTGCCGCCGATGCCGTTCAGCCTCTCGGCCACGCGGGCGGCCGACCTGGTGAACACCGTCCCGGGTATTCGCGTCGTCCGCGACCTGCAGCCGCCACCGGCACGCGGCCGGGCGTTGAACGCCGCGATGTCGATCATCTACCGCACCCGGCGCTTGGACCCGCTGCGCCCGTGCCTGACGCTGCTGGAGTTCGGCTAGCCCGCGTCTTGATCGTCGGGCACCGCCTCGACGTAACGCAGCGCGTCGGCCTTCCCCAGCCCCAGCCCGCGAGCCACCTTGACATACTCCCGCGCCGCGGCCGCCATCGCGGCATCGGTCGGATCGTAGCGGGCGATGAAAGTGCCGAAGCGGCCCCGGGTTTCGACGATGGCCGCGGTTTCCAACTCACGGTATGCGCGGGCCACCGTATTGGCGGCCACGCCAAGTTGGCCGGCCAGCTGACGCACGGTCGGCAGCCGCGTGCCCGGCGGCAATGCGCCTTCCCGCACTCCGTCGATGACTTGCGTCCTGAGCTGATCGAACAAGGGCTTGCCCGCCTTCATGTCGACCCGCAGCCATTCACCCAGCTCCACGCACCCAGTATCCACCAGCCCCGACTATGTTGGTGGGATGCGAGTAGTGGTGCTCAGCGGTGCGGGGATCTCCGCGGAGAGCGGCGTGCCCACATTCCGCGACGACAAGAACGGATTGTGGGCCCGCTTCGATCCCTACGAGCTGTCCAGCACACAAGGGTGGCGCGACAATCCGGAACGGGTGTGGGGATGGTATTTATGGCGGCATTACCTGGTGGCCAAAGTCCAACCCAACGACGGACACCGCGCCATCGCCGCCTGGCAGGACCATGCCAAGGTCAGCGTCATCACCCAAAACGTCGACGACTTGCACGAGCGGGCGGGTAGCGCGCCGGTGCACCACCTACACGGAAGTCTTTTCGAGTTCCGTTGTGCGCGTTGCGGTACGCCCTACGCCGGCGCGCTGCCCGAAATGCCCGAACCCGCGCTGGAGGTCGAACCTCCCGTCTGCCCCCACTGCGGCAGCCTGATTCGGCCCGACATCGTGTGGTTTGGCGAGCCGTTGCCCGAGGAGCCGTGGCAGCGCGCGGTCGAGGCAACCCAGGCCGCAGACGTCATGGTGGTGGTGGGAACCTCGGCGGTCGTCTACCCGGCGGCCGGGCTGGCCGATCTGGCGCTCTCCCTCGGAACGGCCGTGATCGAGGTCAACCCCGAGGTCACCCCGCTGTCCGCGAATGCCACGATCAGCATGCGCGAGACCGCCAGCCAGGCTCTGCCCGGGCTGATGCAAAAGCTGCCGGCCCTACTGAAGTAACCCGCGCGCGCCGTTCGACTCGCGCGGAGCCGGCGTGGTATTCGGCCTGCGCGCCCGGCCCAGCGCTAACTCCGCCACCGGCAACGGCGCCCAGGCCGGCAATGTCCACTCCCGACGGGACGTCTCCACCTCGAACCCGGCGTCGAGGACCGTGCGCTCGGTGTCGCGATGGGTGTGACAGTTGCCAAATAGCCTCGGCCACACCGTCGCGTCGAGGAACTGCTGCCACCGGCCCCGCAGACCGGCGCTGGCCACGTGCTCGAGATACCGCAGCTGCCCGCCGGGCCGCAGCACCGAATACAGACGCCGCAGCACGCTGGCGGGGTCGCGCACCGAGCACAACACGAACGAGCACACCACCGCGTCAAACGGCTCCGCGTCGCGGAAGCCTTCCGCGGTCTCGCCCGTCACGACGACCCGAACGGGTAGGCCAGCGACCGCGGCACGGGCGCGGGCCGCGAGCCGCGGCTCGGGCTCCGCCGCGATCACCTGGTCGACCGTCTCGGGATAGTTAGGGAAGTTCGTGCCGATACCCGCGCCGACTTCGAGCACCCGGCCCGACAGGCCGGCTACATTCTCCCGGCGAAGGGCCCGCACCGCGTCGGTTTCGTGCGCGGCAACGACGGGCCAGATTCGCGCGAAGAAAGGGTTGTCGACCGCCATCGGCGTGCTAACCGATGTGCGTCGCCGGCGCACTGAGCGACCCTGTGTGCTGCACCGGCTCCTCGGTCGGCCCGGCGGATGCCACCTTCGCGGCCGGCCCCTCGCTGATACCGAACCGCTCATGTAGCCACTTCAGGGGCTTGGGCGCCCACCAGTTCAACCCGCCCATCACATGCATGAACGCCGGAACAAGGACCACCCGCACCAGCGTCGCATCCACGGCCACGGCAAGGGTGAGGCCGAGCCCGAACATCCGCATGAACGACACGTTGGCGGCGATCAGCGCGGCGAACGACATCGACATCACCAGCGCGGCCGCGGTGATCACCCGCCCGGTGCGGGCGACACCCAGCGCCACACTTTCGTCGTTAGCGGCGTGCGCCTCGGCCCCGCTTGGTCGTGCCGGTCGAGCGGCCCCGGAAGCCAGCCAGTACTCGCGGATCCTGGACATCAGGAACACCTCGTAATCCATGGACAAGCCAAACGCGATGCAGAACAACAGCACCGGCATGTTTGCCACCAGCGTGCCGCTCGGCGTCGTTCCCAGCGCACCGAGATGGCCGTCCTGGAAGATCCACACCAGCGCGCCGAACGCCGCGGTCAACGACAGGACGTTGCAAATCAGCGCCTTCACCGGCAACACCACGCTGCCGGTCAAAAGGAACAGCAACACGCAGGTGATGGCCGCCATCAACCCCAGCACCGCCGGAAGTCGATCCGTGACCGCGTCGACGCTGTCGCGGTTGATCTGCGCGACACCGGCCATCTCGACGGATCGGCCGGCCGGCCCGGCCACCTCGTGCAATCGGTTCAGCTGGGTGTCGTTGGCTTGCGAAAACAGCGGTGCCGTGCTGCTCACGGTCAGAAATGCGCTGCCGTCGGCCGATCCGGTGGCCGCGGTCGGTGGTCCCACCTGGTTTCCGCCGACGAACGTCCCACTCGGCGCAGACACCGCCGACACGTCGGGAACCCGCGACAAGGCGGCGGCGTAGGTATCCAGATCCGCCGGGCTCAGGCCGCGGACGTCGGGGACAACGACGGGCACCGCCGTCGACAAATCGTGCGCGAAATCGCCGCGTAGCTGATCACCGACTTGATGCGACGACGCCGAAGTCGGCAGCACGCGGTCATCCGGGAAGCCCCATTTCACGCCGGTGAACGGAAGCCCGAGCAGCACCAGCAGCGCGATGACGGCCAGACCGATCGGCAGCCAGCGCCGCATCACGAACTTGCTCGCCCGGTACCAGAACAGCTGCTCGACGGGCTTATGCACCGGATCGGGACGGCCGAACACCCGGCGCATCAGCCGGCGCACGTCCAGCGCGTCCAGCCGCGGACCCATCAGCACGATCGCGGCCGGGGTGATGACGACGGACGAGGTCGCGACGAAGGCCACGGTGGCCACGCCGGCGTAGGCGAAGGACTTCAGGAAATACATCGGGAAAAGCGCCGTCGCCGACATCGACAACGCCACGGTGACCGCGGAGAACAGCACGGTGCGCCCCGCGGTGGCCATGGTGCGGATCAGCGCCTCGTCGCGGTCACTGCCCTCGGCCAACTCCTCGCGGTAGCGGCTGAAGATCAGCAGCGTGTAGTCGATGGCCAACGCCACGCCGAGCGCCGTGCTCAGGTTGAGCGCGAAGATCGACACTTCGGTGGTAAACGTGACCAGCCGCAACACCGACATCGAACCCACGACGGCCAGCGCGCCGAGCGTCATCGGCAACGCCGCCGCCAGCAATCCGCCGAACACCCAGACCAGCACCAGGAAGGTAAGCGGGAGCGCGATGGCCTCCATGAGCAAAAGGTCGGCCTGGTTCTGCGTGTTGATCTGGGCGTACTGCATCGCCGAGCCACCGGCGCGGACGGTGACGCCGTCACGATCGTGGATGAGTTGCTCCGACAGGATCCCGGCGTTCGTCTGGGCGTTGTTTTCGCCGCCTTTGATGTTGACCACGATCAAGCCCGACTTGCCGTCGCGGCTGGTCAGGTCGGCGGCGGCTTGCGGTGGCACCGTCCACGCCGAGGACACGTTGTACACCAACGGCGACCGCTGCAAGTCCCCGACGAGGTCGGTGGCCACCTTGCGGGCCTGGTCGCTGTTGGCGCCCGCGGGCGCCGTTACCAGAATCAGCATCTGCTGACCGCTCTGCCCGAACTTGTCGGTCAGGATCTGGATGGCGCGGGCCGACTCCGAGTTCGGATCTTGGAAGCCCCCGGGGGAGAGGCTCTTGGCGACCGGGATGCCGAAGACTGCAGCAGCAATGAAGACCAGGACCGCGCCACCAATGATGCGTCGTGGCGCCGCGATCGCCAGTCGAGCGATCCATTGCAGCATGTCGCGTCCTCCGACCCTGCACGCGTCGCGCGAACCCCGCCCCTGATCTGCGGGAATTTACCAACGCTAACTGACGGGTGTCAAACAGCACTCCCCTCTAATACGTGTGCGGGCGGGTGGATAGTTCAACGAAGTTCTAAACCTCGAGACGATAAGAATCCGGCGAGAAAAATGGGCGGCTACTAGGCGCTCAGCGTCCGAATCGGGCTGATTGACCAGCCAGTAACCTACCCGTCGGTAAATTGCCATGATTTTCCGAAACGTAACTCAAAGATTCCTTAAATGTGGCCCATACGCTCACTTTCATGTGGATCGACGACTCGAGTGCCGACGTCATCAAGGCTGACTTTGAGGCCCTCTACCACGGCGACGTCCTGGTGGAAGGCGAGACCTCCGAGCAGCTGGAAGACTGGCACCCCCTTCCGACGGCAAGCTGACCGCCATGAGCATGCTCGCGCGGTTACTGATGGCCGAACCCGCCATCGCCTGGTGGTTCCGTCGATAGTTTGACGTTTCCCACGTCAGCCCCTCGCAATCGCGGGGGGTTTCGCTTTGTGTCGGCCCCGTTTTCGGCCCCGCCCGTCAGCGAGGCGCCATGCGGATGGCGCCGTCCAGACGAATGACCTCGCCGTTGAGCATCGGGTTTTCGATGATGTGCACCGCCAGTGCCCCGTACTCGTCGGGATCACCCAGCCGAGCCGGGTGCGGCACCTGCTTGCCCAGCGACTTCTGCGCCTCCTCGGGCAGCGAACCCAGCAGCGGGGTCTTGAACAACCCCGGCGCGATGGTCATCACGCGGATCAGCTCGCGCGACAGGTCGCGGGCGATCGGCAGCGTCATGCCGACCACGCCGCCCTTGGACGCCGAGTAGGCGGCCTGGCCGATCTGCCCCTCGAACGCGGCGACCGAGGCGGTGTTGATGATGACGCCACGCTCCTCACCAACCGGTTCCGTCTTGGCGATGCGCTCGGCGGCCAGCCGCAGCACGTTGAACGTGCCGATCAGGTTGACCTCGATCACCTTTTTGAACCCGTCCAGCGGGAACGGACCGTCCTTGGACAGTGTCTTGATGGCGTTGCCGATGCCCGCACAGTTGACGTTGATGCGCAGCGAGCCGAGCGACTCGGCCACGTCGAGCGCGCCGCCGACGGCGGCCTCATCGGTGACATCGGCCTCAACGAAGCGCGCGCGGTCGCCGAGTTCGCGAACGGCTTCCGCACCCCGCAGGTCCAGCACCACCACCTGTGCGCCGGCATCCAGCAGCCGCTTGGTGGTGGCCAGCCCCAGGCCTGACGCGCCCCCGGTGACGACGGCTACGGCGTCTTTGATCTGCATGCGAGTCCTTCCCTGTCGTCCAGCGTTCCAGCCAACCAACCTGTTGGTCGGGGACTATACCCAGTCCCGAAGTACCGCTTCGGCATCGGTCACCGGGGCCGCCGGGCGCGGTGTCTCGGACGCGGTCCGCGAGAACCGCGGCGCCGGCAACGGCTGCAGGCTGCCGTTGATCTCGTAGAAAGTGTTTCGCTCGGTGATGTGCGGTTCGGTGTGCACCTCGCCGAATGTCAGCACGGGCGTCACGCAGGCGTCGGAGTCGGCGAACACCTTGGTCCAGTGGTCGCGGTCGCGACTGGCGAACGTCTCCGTCAGCACCGCCCGAAGTTCCGGCCACCGGGCCCTGTCGTTTTGCGGCGGCAGGTCGGCAGCGTCCAGACCGAGGCCGGCCAGCATGGCGGCGTAGAACTGGGGCTCGATGGCGCCGACGGCGACATAGCGGCCATCGGCGCACTCGTAGGTGTCGTAGTAGGGCGCGCCGCCGTCGAGCATGTTGGTGCCTCGTGTGTCCGACCACATCCCGGTGGCGCGCATCTGCCACATCATCTGGATCAAGACGCTGGAGCCGTCGACCATCGCTGCGTCGACGACCTGACCCTTGCCAGAGCTCTGCCGCTCCCACAGCGCGGCCAGGATGCCGACCAACAGGAACATCGAGCCGCCGCCGAAGTCGCCGACGAGGTTGAGCGGCGGCACGGGCCGTTCATTCGCCCGGCCGATGGCGTGCAGGATCCCGTTCAACGAGATGTAGTTGATGTCGTGGCCGGCTTGCTGACTGCGCGGGCCGGTTTGTCCCCAGCCGGTCATCCTGGCGTAGATCAGCCGGTCGTTGACCTCGGCGCACTGTTCGGGGCCGAGGCCGAGCCGCTCGGTAACGCCGGGGCGGTAACCCTCGATGAGCACGTCGGCTCGGGCGATGAGCTTCAGCGCCAGCGCGCGCCCTTCGTCGGACTTGAGATCGGCGGCCACGACGCGCCGGTTGCGCATCATGGCGTCCTTCGCCGCGCCGCCCGAGCCGGCGGCAGACGGGCGATCGATGCGAACCACGTCGGCTCCCAGATCGCCCAGGATCATCGCGGCATGCGGACCCGGACCGATGCCGGCCAACTCGACGACGCGCAATCCGGTTAGCGGTCCCGCCATGTTCCTACCCGACCTTTCGCTCTGACGCCCTCAGTACCGATCGTTCGCATCTTCGCAGCCGCCCTCGGCGGCCGTGCACCCCGGTCACCTAGGGTGGGCTCCATGTCGGAATGCACGATCGAAACGTTGGCGCCCGTCGCAGGTCTTGCCGTCACCCTGGCTGAGGGCGTGCTATCGATCACCATCGACCGGCCCGACAGCCTCAACTCGCTCACCACCCCGGTGCTGGCCGGTATCGCCGACGCGATAGAAAGCGCGGACACCGATCCGCGGGTCAAGGTGGTACGTCTCGGCGGATCGGGTCGCGGCTTCTGCTCCGGGGCCGGCATGAGCGCCGACGACGTGGCGAGCGCCGGGCCGGGCACCGAGATCATCGCCGAGGCCAACCGGGTGGTTCGGGCCATCACCGCGCTGTCGCGGCCGGTGGTTGCGGTGGTTCATGGACCGGCGGCGGGCGTCGGAGTTTCCCTGGCCCTGGCGTGCGACCTTGTATTGGCTTCGGAGACAGCCTTTTTCATGCTCGCCTTCACGAAAGTCGGGTTGATGCCCGACGGCGGTGCGTCGGCGTTGATCGCCGCGGCGATCGGCCGGATCCGCGCCATGCGAATGGCGCTGCTGGCCGAGCGGTTGCCGGCCGTCGACGCGTTCTCCGCGGGCCTGGTCAGCGCGGTCTATCCGGCCGAGGACTTCGAGGCCGAGGTCGACAAGGTGGTCTCGAAATTGCTGGCGGGACCGGCCGTCGCGTACGCAAAGACCAAGGCCTCGATCAACGCGACCACGTTGACCGAATTGGATTCCGCCCTGAAACGCGAATTCAAGGGACAGGCCGTCCTGCTGCGCTCACACGACTTCGCCGAGGGCGCAACGGCGTTCCAGCAGCGCCGAACTCCCAACTTCACCGACCGCTGAGGGCTAACGGTCAGCCTTTGATCGAGCCCACCCTATTTGGGGGTGAAATGGGCAATGCACGCTGCCGTGTGATCATCCAGGTACTTCCAGTTCGTGCCGGGCGTCACCAGGACGATCCGCACGCTCGGGTCTCGGCTGACCGACGGCGAATACTTCTGCAGCTGGGCTCTACACCCGTTCACCAGTTCGTCTGAATCCTTTGGGACACTTGGGAAGCGAGACAGGCTGAGCACCGCGAAAACCTCATCGGAGTGAGGTTGATCGCAACCCCGAGTTTTGCTCGCCGGCTATGGCTCCGTTGAATGGGGATTCGCGGCCGGGTGGAGTTTGGGGCTCTAGTCGTCCGGGCGCATCGGGTCACACGCCGAACATCGGAGGCAGCGCGAGCACCATGATCAGACCCCACACGAAGTGGGTCAGCATCGGGGCCAGCACTCCGCCGCTGGCCCGGCGCTCCAACGCACACACCGTCCCGAGGATGATCGCGGCGAATCCGAGCATCGGGTTGCCGCTGGCCAGGGTCGCGCACACATACAGGACGGTGGAGATGGCCACCGGGTGGTACCGCCCCAGCGCGGTGTAGAGAGCGCCGCGGAAGAACACTTCCTCGGCGACGCCATTGACCACCGTGATCACCACGATCAGCAAAAACGAACCCTGATGGGCAAATTGCAGCACCCGGGTGATCAGGGCCGAGACGGCCGGAATTTCCCTGGCGATCATCCCGCCGAGGAGAAACACGCCGCCAACCAGCAGACCGATGGCCGTGCCGGAGATGACCGGTCGTTGGTTGCGCCCCCGCCAGCAGATGCCGCCCAGATGCACCGGACCCGAGCTGAACCCGCCGGCGATCCAGACCGCCGCCAGCACCAGGGTCAGCCAGTAGAAGCTCGACTCGCCCGGGTGGCGGCGCAACGAAAGCCCCAGCACCGCGGCGCCGATCACCAGCGTGATTGCCACAACGATGCGCCGGCGCAGCACGACGCCGGGCGCTTCGTTATGGGGCACAGCGACATTGGTGATCGCGCGGCGCAACTCCGAGACGACGCTGGTGTGGTAGGTCGACTGGCTCATGCCGGACGTACCTTCGGGGTCAAGGTGAGCAGGATGTCGAGGCCGGTTCGTAACGCTCCGGCGAGCGGACCCGGGACGATGTTGACCAGCCTCAGAGTGCGACGCGCAAAGGGCGGCGTGACCCTGCGGGCGAGCCGGCGGATGCGCTGGGCGTCGCCGCCCGCCCACGCGGGATCGCTGTCGGCGAGGTGATGGGGATCGGTTAACGCGTTGACGGGCTTGGGCCGGCGGTTCGACTGATCCGCCAGCGCCAGCACGATCGCGTCGTCGATGCCGAGCAACCCACCGGGTGGGTCGGGCACCCTATCGCGCAGGCCGCTGCTGGATGCCACCATCGGGTGGTCCAGCGACTCGACCAGGTCTGCGGCCAGTCCCGGGGGCACCGGCAGTGCGAACCCGGTGATCAGCGATGCCAGCGCGGTGTCGACGCCGCCGACCGGTAACGCGGCATGCCACCTGCCCGAGATGCGGGCGTACGTTTTGAGCAGCTCCCGGTAGGACGTGTTGTCGGGGCCGGCGATGTCGTAGGCGCCCGCAGGCACCCGGCCGGGGTCGGCCGCGGCGACGAGGTAGTGCAGCACGTCGCGGATCGAGATCGGGTCGATCGGGTTGTCCATCCAGCGCGGTATCGGCATGACCGGGAATCGGTCGCCGACATATCTCATCATTTCGAACGACGTCGAACCGGCGCCGATGATCATCGCCGCGCCCAGCCACACCAGTTCCGGGCCGTCCTCGACCGTCAGCGCCTCCGCCACCTCGGCCCGGCTGGCCAGGTGCTCGGACAGGGTCTCGTCCGCGGGAACGAAGCCGCCCAGGTAGACGATGCGCCGCACACCGGCGTCCCTGGCTGCGGCCGCGACATTGGCGGCCGCGGCCTTGTCGGCGTCGCGGAAGCCGGGCTCGCCGATCGCGTGCACCAGGTAATACACCACGTCGACCGGGCCTGCGTCGTCGCTGGAACTGGCGAAGGCCGCCCGCGTCGATTCGGGATCGGACGCGTCCAGCGTGACCGGTGTGACGTCGTCGAACCAACCCACACGCTTGAGACGCTCGGGGTTTCGGGTGGCGGCCATGATCTGGTGCTGGTTGGCCAGCAGCGCCGTGACCAGCCGGGATCCGACATAGCCAGTGGCGCCGGTGACCAAAATCCGCACGCTGCCCAACCTACTGCCTAATGGGAGTCGCCCAGCGTGCCGTTCACGGGGTAGCGGTGAGCAGAGCAGGCACGTCCAGCCGGACAGCTGAATGACCTGTGGTCATCGTCACAACCGGCAATGCCGAACCGATCTACCTACGGCTCCGTAACCAGCACATGGACAACATCACAGTGGGCAGTTCGGGATCCCTCGGACTGACTACACCGACAGCCATCGCAGATCCGTCAGTCGCAGCAGTTGCAGTGAAGTTCCCGCAAAACCTGTACAGCCAGGAAGAGGTCATCGGGGCTTTGACCGACTTCGCTGGCCCGGAGTTTCGGAGGTTCGCTCTCAGCAGTGGGGTCGAGTCGCGCCACACCGCTCTACCGCTGCCTCAATACAAACACTTGAACGGTTTTACCGCCGCAAACGAGGCCTACCTCGAGGTCGCCCTCGACCTGGCCGAGCAGGCGCTGCTGGCGGCGCTGGACAAGGCCAAGGTGAAGCCGTCGGAGGTCGATATCGTCTTTTCGACGACGGTTACCGGGCTCGCGGTGCCGACGGTGGAGGCGCGGCTGGCCGCGCGGGTCGGGTTGCGCGAAGACGTCAAACGCGTCCCGCTGTTCGGGCTCGGCTGTGTGGCCGGCGCGGCCGGTGTGGCACGCATGCACGACTACCTACGCGCCTTCCCCGACCAGGTGGCGGCGCTGCTGGCGGTCGAACTCTGCTCGCTGACCATTCAGCGCCAAGACCATTCGGTGGCCAATCTGGTCGCGACCAGCCTCTTCGGTGACGGCGCGGGCGCCGTCATCGCGAAAGGTGCCAACCGGGCTTCGGAAAGTTCTGGCGAGCGCACCGGTCCCAGGGTGCTGGCCACTCGCAGCAGGATCTACCCCGACACCGAAGAAGTCATGGGCTGGAAGATCGGCACCGACGGCTTCCGGATCGTCTTGTCGGCCGACGTCGCGACCATCACCGAGAAATACCTGGGCGAAGACGTTCGCAAATTCCTCGCTGACCATGGTTTAACCCCTCAGGACGTGTCGAGATGGGTCTGCCACCCCGGCGGGCCGCGGGTGATCGAGGCAGTCGAGGAAGTGTTGGACCTTCCCGGTAACGCTCTTGACCACACACGAAACTCGTTGCGCACCAACGGCAACTTGTCTTCGGTGTCCGTGCTGGATGTGCTTCGGGCCAACTTGTCCGATCCGCCGCCTGCTGGTTCGATTGGCCTCATGATCGCGATGGGCCCGGCTTTCTGCTCAGAGCTCGTACTGCTGGCCTGGTAGCGAGCGGTCAAGAGAATTCTGGGGATAGTGGAGACATGTATTACCTGCTGATCTTCGCGGTCGGGCTCGAACGCATCGTGGAGCTGGTGCTATCGAAACGAAATGCGCAATGGTCTTTTGCCCAGGGCGCCAAGGAGTTTGGCCGCCCGCACTACATCGTGATGGTCGTCATCCACACCGCGCTGCTGGTCGGCTGCATCGTCGAACCGTGGGCGCTGCACCGGCCGTTCATCCCGTGGCTGGGCTGGCCGATGCTTGCAGTGGCGGCGCTGAGTCAGGGACTGCGCTGGTGGTGCATCACGACGCTGGGGCGACGGTGGAACACCAGGGTGATCGTGTTACCGCAGGAGCCGTTGGTGCGCGAGGGCCCCTACCGGTGGCTGCACCACCCGAACTATGTTGCAGTGGTGGCCGAAGGATTTGCACTGCCGTTGGTGCACACCGCGTGGCTGACCGCGGCCATTTTCACGCTGGCCAACGCGATGTTGCTGAGGGCGCGTCTGCGCGTAGAGAACTCCGCCTTGGGCTACACATGAGCGACTACGACACCGACCTGCTGATTGTCGGCGGCGGGCCGGGAGGTCTCGCCACCGCGTTACACGCTCGCAGGCACGGACTTTCGGTGATCGTCGTCGAGCCGCGGGAGAACCCCATCGACAAGGCGTGCGGCGAGGGCCTGATGCCCGGCGGACTGGCCGAGCTGACATCGCTCGGCGTCGACCCGGCCGGCATGCCGTTTCGCGGGATCGCCTATGTGAGCGAACGTCGTCGCGCCGAGGCGCGCTTTCGCGGCGGACCGGGCCGGGGCGTGCGACGCACCACCTTGCACGCGGCGCTGGCGGCCCGCGCCAAAGAGCAAGACACCGACTGGATCCGGACGAAGGTGACAAGCGTCCAGCAGGACGCGCACGGAGTGACGGCCGCCGGTGTGCGCGCGAAATGGTTGGTGGCCGCCGACGGGCTGCATTCGCCGGTCCGGCGCGCGGTCGGAATCAAAGCCACGGCCGGGCGGCCACGGCGCTATGGCGTGCGTTGGCACTTCACGGTGCCGGCGTGGTCGGAGTTCGTCGAAGTGTATTGGTCCCGTTGGGGCGAGGCGTACGTGACGCCGGTGGAACCGGATCTGGTCGGCGTGGCGATCCTGTCCCCCGGACAGCCCGACCTTGCCTGGTTCCCGCGGCTGGCCCGACAACTTCAGGGCGCCGGCCGCGGGCAGGCACGCGGTTGCGGCCCGCTGCGCCAAGTGGTCTCCCGCCGGGTCGCGGGACGCGTGCTGTTGGTGGGCGACGCCGCCGGCTACGAGGACGCTCTGACCGGGGAAGGCATCAGCCTGGCGGTCAAGCAAGCCGCCGCGGTGGTCAACGCCATCGTCGACGACACGCCGGCGTCCTATGAGGCTGCGTGGCACCGGGTTACCCGCAATTACCGACTGCTTACCCGAACGCTGGTGTTGGCGAGCACACCACAAGCGACGCGCCGTGCCATCGTGCCGGCGTGCGAGCTGCTACCCGCCGCGTTCCAGTTCGGGGTCAACATCCTGGCGCACTAGCTGTACTGACCTGAGAGGTTAGGTACGCGGCTGGCGGGTGGTTGGCCGCCGAGTGCGGTGTGGCCGCGGTGATGATTGTAGGTGTGTAGCCACATGGGGAATTCCTCGCGGCATCGTCAAGTTATTTGAGAATGCTTGTGGCTCAGTCGATGTGAGTGGATTCGGCGAGGTAATGAGTGGTGCCGTTGATCTTCACGAAAACCTCGTCAAGGTGCCACTTGTCGCCGGCGCGCGGCCGCCGCCGACGTAACTGGCTGGCGTAGTCCGGCCCGAACTTCGCACCCCAGGACCGGATCGTCTCGTAGGTGACCACCACACCACGGGCCAGCATCAACTCCTCAACGTCGCGCAGGCTCAGCGCGAAACGGTGATACAGCCACACCGCATGCCCGATGACCTCGATCGGATACCGGTAGCCCTTGTACCTCGCCGCAATCGCCACCGATCAATCCTGGCAGCACACATAAGCTCAACAACTTGGCGATGCCCTCGGAAGGGTTGCAGAGCAACCGGCGTGCCAGCCTGTGGAAGGACCCCGCACCTGTGCCGGTGGTGCGTAGGACATCCCACCCAGTGCCGCCGCTACTGCGCCACCCCTGCGATCAGTAGCGTCCTGATTAGCTTCCGCCCGATCCCGCCGCTGCGAGCAGGAACACCCACACGATGAGTCCGAAGGCGACCACCAGGCCATTGAGGACAAGACCACTGATGGACAACCCCCGTCCCTGTCCGACCTTCTTGCTCTTGGTGAAGGCGACGAACGCGATGATCAAACCTGGAACCCCGAGCCACACGCCCATGCCGAACAAGAAGTTCAGCAGGAAGCCAATGGCGCCGATGACCAGCGACCACGCCGCGAGGCCGTTCGTGACCCAGATCGAGCGGTTCTCTGCCATGGCGGCGCGGATAACCTGCTGGTCGACCGCAGGCTGGGGCACAGCGGCCTGCTGCCAGTTCTGGCCGTCCCAATACTTCTGGCCGGGATTACCGCTGGGATCGGCGTACCAGCCAGCGGGCAATTGTTGAGCAGTCATGTCTCTCCTTCTCTCCGTGCCTTGACCCAGTGCCATGGCCACGAGTCAGAGTGGCGGGCTTGCGCCCGCCACCTGAACTTAGCCACGTCCTGTCATCACCAGGGGTACTTCTGCGTCGGCGTGTGCCAGCGGGACGAAGGTGATGGCCGCGACTGCGGCCACTGCTGCATAATTGCTTTCCTCATTTACGGCTCCTTTTGTTTGGAAGCATTTTTGTCAGAGGCACTCGGGCGGGCAGACGTGCTTTTACCGTTGTGTGGTGGCAGCGCGCGGGCCGCCCTCACCGGTAGGGTGCGGCCGACACCTTGGAGGATTCTTGGCAAATCCCTGCGGCGCTCGGTGTTGTCGGCAGCCCACCGCCACCGTGGCCCAGCGTCGTTGAACCACCACGGGTAGGGAGCCGGTGGACCGTGATCGGGGAACACGCAGGCGCGCATCCGGTTGGCTGCACCCACCAGATCTGAGCCCGTGGGCATGCTGTGGGTGTGGAACAGACCGGGGATTTCGCCGGGCGGGAAACACACCCGACGACCACCCACCGCGAAGCCGGAAACCTCCCCCAACACGCCTGTGTTGGGCACACAGGCGTGATCGTTCACGGGGTATCCGCGTGCGCCACGGGAGCCCAGAGCAATGGCCGCTGCCGCGCGACCGCCCCCCAACTACTAGTTTTTTCATGAGCCCACCGTTTCGGTAAGCGGGAGTTGGCACGGTTTTCTGGGTGGCCGTGCGGTAGCGGGATCACCGGAATCGCCGGGCTCAGCTGGACGCATCAAGCCGCACACACGCCGCCGAAATCGCCCACAAGTGATGATGTCTGAAATTAAAACGCGCCCAATAAGCTTATGCCGCCCGAGACTCTTAACAACGCGGTTTGCGAGAAATCGGTTCTTACTTGGCTCGCGGCCGGCCTCGGTCATGGCGGAACTGCGAGAAATCTATGACGCGCACTGAACGGCATCGCCAAGTTGTTGAGCTTATGTGTGCTGCCAGGATTGATCGGTGGCGATTGCGGCGAGGTACAAGGGCTACCGGTATCCGATCGAGGTCATCGGGCATGCGGTGTGGCTGTATCACCGTTTCGCGCTGAGCCTGCGCGACGTTGAGGAGTTGATGCTGGCCCGTGGTGTGGTGGTCACCTACGAGACGATCCGGTCCTGGTGTGCGAAGTTCGGGCCGGACTACGCCAACCAGTTACGTCGGCGGCGGCCGCGCGCCGGCGACAAGTGGCACCTTGACGAGGTTTTCGTGAAGATCAACGGCACCACTCATTACCTCTGGCGCGCGGTCGACCAGCACGGCGACGTGCTCGACATCCTCGTACAGTCGCGCCGTAACGTAGTGGCGGCCAAGCGGTTTTTCCGCAAACTGCTCAAGGGCCTGCGGTATGTGCCGCGCGTGCTGGTGACCGACAAGCTGGCCAGCTATCAGGTCGCTCACCGCGAGCTTTTGCCGTCGGTGACCCACCGCCGCTGCAAGTACCTCAACAACCGGGCCGAGAACTCCCATCAGCCGACCAGAATCCGGGAACGGGTGATGAAACGCTTCGCCTCACCTGGTCAGGCCCAACGGTTCCTGTTTGCGTTCAGCCACTCCGACAACACTTTCGTCGTCGTCGTCATCTGATGAGTGCGCCCCAATGGCGAACCGAGATGACCAACCGCTTCGCGGTCTGAGATGAGATCACAGTCGCCGCAGCGGCATGAAAGACACAGTCAGCCACTACATTCCGACGCCGAATCCACTCACATCGACTGAGCCACAAGCATTCTCAAATAACTTGACGATGCCCAATGGAGCATGACTGTGGGACACGAAGACCTCCGACAGTGAGCAGTGCGTTCCTCGACAGCTCGCACTTCACTCGGAGGTCTTCGTCATGTCACCACGCCACGCCGTTACCAACGTCCGTGGTCAGTACAGCTAGCGCCCCTGCCAGACCGGTTCCCGCTTCTCGGTGAACGCCCGCGGGCCTTCCTTGGCGTCGTCGGATCTCAGCAGGGGCCCGTACTCCCGCGAGATGCGGTCCCAGAACGGCTCGTCGTCGGGGATGACGCCGTCGTCGGCCCCGTAGGCGATGCGCTTGCTGGCCTGCACCGACAGCGGCGCGTTGACGGTGATTCGCGCGGCTAGCGCCAGCGCCGCGTCCAGCACCGAGCCCGCTTTGACGACCTGATTGATCAGGCCCCATTCGAGGGCGTCGGACGCGGTCAGCGGCTCCCCGGTTAACAGCAGCTCCAGCCCCACCTTGCGGGGCAACTGCTGAACAATGCGGAAAACTCCGCCGGCTCCGGCGATCAGCCCGCGTTTGACCTCCGGCAGTCCGAACTTCGCGCGCTCGTCGGCCACCACCAGGTCGCTGGCCAGGGCCAGCTCGGTGCCACCGCCCAGCGCGGTGCCGTTGACCGCCGCGATGGTCGGCTTGTCGATGAAGTGGCGCACGTATCCGGCGAAGCCCCACTCGCCATGGTCGGGGTGGTAGATGTTTTCCCGGCGCGCGATCGCCTTGAGGTCGGCTCCGGCGCAAAACGACTTGTCACCGGCGCCGGTGATCACCACGGCCCGCACGTCGGGGTCGTGCTGCGCTTGTTCCAGCGCGTCCCCGACGCCGATGCTGACGGCGCTGTTGATCGCATTGCGGGCGTCCGGCCGGTTGATCGTAATGACCAGGACGTTCCCGGAGCGGTCGACCAGCACCGCCGGCTGGGCGGTGTCGTCCGTCACAACAACTCGACGATGGTGGCGTTGGCCTGGCCGCCGCCTTCACACATCGTCTGCAGGCCGTAACGAATTCCCTTGTCCCGCATGTGGTAAAGCAGCGTGGTCATGATCCGCGCCCCCGATCCGCCGAGCGGGTGGCCGAGCGCGATGGCGCCGCCGTTGGGGTTGAGCTTCTTCTCGTCGGCGCCAATGTCTTTGAGCCACGCCAGCGGAACCGGCGCGAACGCCTCGTTCACCTCGTATGCCCCGATGTCGCCGATGCTCAGCCCGGAGCGCTGCAAGACCTTCTGGGTCGCCGGGATCGGCGCGGTCAGCATGATGACCGGGTTGGCGCCGGCCAGTGTCGCGGTGTGCACCTTGGCGATTGGCTTGAGCCCCAGCTCCTTGGCCTTCTCGGCGGACATGAACAGCAGGGCGGCCGCGCCGTCGGAGATCTGCGAGGAGTTGCCGGCGTGGATCACACCGTCTTCCTTGAACGCCGGCTTCAGCGACGCCATCTTTTCCATCGGCGTCCCGCGGCGGATGCCCTCGTCCTTGAGCACGACGTTGCCATCCTGGTCCTTGATACCCACGATCTGATCATCGAAGGCCCCGGAATCCTGTGCTGCCGCGGCCTTTTCGTGCGAGCCCAACGAGAACTCGTCGAGCGCGGTGCGGTCCAAGCCCCACTGCTCGGCGATCATCTCCGCACCGAGGCCCTGGTTGGGGATCTGGCCCTTGTAGCGGTCGATGAAGGCCTGCGGATACGGACGTCCGCCATTGGCCAGCGACGCGCCCATCGGCGTCCGTGACATCGACTCGACGCCGCCGGCGACGACGACGTCGTAGTGCCCGGCCACCACGCCCGCCGCGGCGAAATGGATGGACTGCTGGCTCGACCCGCACTGGCGGTCGACGGTCACGCCCGGGACCGTCTCCGGCCAGCCGGCGGTCAGCAGCGCGGTGCGGCCGATGTCGAGGGCCTGTTCACCGGCCTGCATGACGCAGCCCCAGATGACGTCGTCGACGATTCCGGGGTCGACGCCCGCCCTGTCGACCAGCCCGTTGAGCACCTGCGCGGACAAATCGGCCGGGTGTACCCCGGACAGCCCGCCGTTGCGCTTCCCGACCGGTGAGCGCACTGCCTCGACGATTACGGCTTCAGCCATGGTGATGTCTCCTTTGACAGATGGATTTCGGAGATGAGGGTTCACTCGATTGTCAACCAACGCGTTGGGCGGTCAGGGAGCGGGGTGGTTCTGCGGCGTCAATTGGCGGTTCTGCGACCAAGCGCCGCCTTGGCGAACCAGAATTTTGTTCGGTTCTGTGCCCGGGACGTGACAATAATGGTCGGGTGAGGCGGCTCAATGGCATGGATGCGATGCTGCTGTATAGCGAGACGCCGAGCCTGCATACGCACACATTGAAGATTGCGGTCGTCGACACCGCCGACTACGATCGCGCCTTCACCTTCGACCTCTGCCGCCAGACGCTGCTCCGGCGACTGGATCGGCTGGATCCACTGCGCTACCAGCTTGTCGACATCCCATGGCGACTGCATCATCCGATGTGGTTGGAGAACTGCGAAGTTGATCTTGACTACCACCTGCGGCGAGTGCAGGTGCCCTCCCCCGGCGGTCGCCGAGAGCTCGACGAGGTCATCGGAGACATCGCAAGTACCCCGCTGGATCGCAGCCGTCCGTTGTGGGAGTTCCACTTCGCCGACGGCATTGGCGATCGCAAAATTGCGATCATCGGGAAGCTGCACCACGCCTTGGCCGACGGGGTGGCGTCGGCGAATCTGTTGGCCAGGGTCATGGACGTGCCAGGCTGGGTGCCGGACGGACGCGACGATGACACGGCGTTGGTGCCGCCATCGGCCGGGAAGCTGCTCCGGGCGGCGGGGCGCGATCACGCGCAGCAGGCCGCCGCGTTGCCGGGGGTGATGGCCAACACGTTTTCCGGCGCACGGCGGCTGCGGCGGCGCGCCCGTGAGCGTGGCACGCACCCAGATCTTGCCCGGTTGTTGCACGCGCCGCCGACATTCATGAACCACGTGGTGTCACCGGTGCGGACCTTCGCGACCGCGACGCTGTCGCTGGCCCAGGTGAAGCAGACCAGTAAACACTTGCAGATCACCATCAACGACATGGTGATGGCGCTGGCCGCTGGTGCATTGCGGGAATTGTTGTTGCGCTATGACGGCGGCGCGGACCGGCCGATCATCGCTTCGGTCCCGGCCAGTACGGACTTGTCGCGGCACCGGATCAGCGGCAACGAGCTCGGTGGCATGGTGGTGTCGCTGCCGACGCACATCGGCGATCCGTTGGAGCGGGTGAAGCTGACGTCGGTGAGCACCGCGATCGCCAAGGAAAACAATGAGCTGTTCGGCCCCGAGCTGTATGGCAAGTTGCTCACCTACCTGCCGCCGTTTGCCGCTCCTCCCGCGTTCAAGTGGTTGGCCCGACGAAACGCGCGCAACAGGCTGTTCAACGTCCCGGTGTCCAATGTGGCCGGACCGCGCGACCGGGGTCATTTCGCCGGCGCTGTAGTCAGTGAGATCTATTCGGCTGGTCCACTGATTGCCGCGTGCGGCATCAACATCACCGTGTGGAGCTACGTCGACCAGCTCAACATCTCGGTGATCGCCGACGACCGCACCGTCGATGACACCCACGAAGTAACCGACGCACTGGTTCACGCGTTCTGCGAAATACGCAGTGCAGCAGGACTTTACGACGAGCTGGCCACAGTCGACTCCGCGATGCCACCGGCCGCGGTCAAGTCTTAGTGCCCACCCTTAACCCAGGATCGGAAACCGCCGTTTGCGCGCCAGTCGATCAAGGGCCGTTTGCATCACCGAACGGACATGTGCGTCGACGTCGGCGATGTGTGGTTTCTCGCCGAACCGGGCGACGACGTCGATCGGTTCGGCGACATCGATAACGATCTTCGTCGGCAGCGGCAGATTGGGCGGCATGATCACGCTCAGTCCGAACGGGAAACCCAGTGTCAACGGCAGAATGTCGGCTCGCCACCGGGACAGGCCTAACCGCTTTGCGAACCACGTCCCCCGGGTCAAGAACAGCTGGCTTTCCTGGCCGCCGATGGAGACCGCGGGCACGATCGGCGCGCCGGCCTCGATCGCGGTCCTGACGTATCCGGTGCGCCCGTTGAAGTCGATGGTGTTCTCGGCCAGCGTCGGCCGGTACGCGTCGTAGATACCGCCGGGAAACACCAGCACAACGCCCCCCGACCGGAGCGCGTCGACCGTGTTTTTTGTGTTCGCGCGGATCACGCCGAGGCGGGACAACCAATCCGACACCGGCCCAACGAACATCCCGTCGTGACCGAGCGTGTACAACGGGCGACCATAGCCGAACTTGCCGTAAAAGGCCGCGGCAAAGATCAGCACATCGGGCGTCAGCATGCCGCCCGAGTGGTTAGCCACAATCAGGGCACCGCCGTCGGGTGGCACCGATTCCAGCCCACGCACTTCGAAGCGAAACCAGCCCCGTGCAATCGGTTTCGCCGCGTTGACGAACCGCTCGGTGAAGCCGGGATCCCACTCGGCGGTTTCGTGGTCGGCGGCCAAGGCGCTCACGCGATCGGGGTGAATCCGAGGTGCAGCTCGGTGAGGCCACGCATCTGCCAGGTCGGTTCATAGGTGTACCGGCGGGCATCTGGCGGCCCGTGCTGCTCCTCGACAATGGTGATGTCCGACATCCGGTCGAGGATGCGGTTGAGCGAAATTCGTCCCTCCGCTCGAGCCAACGGTGCGCCGGGGCAAGAATGGTTGCCCCGCCCAAAGGCCACATGCTCGCGGACATTCGGGCGGTCAATGCGGAACTCATTGGGATCATCGAACTTTCGCGCATCCCGATTGCTCGCGCCGGGCAGCAACATCACCGTGCTGCCAGCCGGAATCGCGGTGTCACCAATCGACGTCGACTTGCGCGCCATGCGGAAGTGACACTTGACCGGGCTCTCCATGCGCAACGTCTCTTCGACGAAAGTCGGTATCTTGCTGCGGTCTTCGCGAAGCGACGCTTGGAGTTCGGGATTTTCGGCGATCATGCGCACGCCGAAACTGAGCAACTTGGTGGTGGTCTCCTGCCCGGCGGCGAAAAGGAAGGTAGCCAGCCGGACGACGTCGATGACTTCGGGGGTCGAACCGTCCGGATACTTCGCCTGGGCAAGCTCGGTCAGCACGTCCTCGCGCGGCTCCCGTCGGCGTTCGGTGATGTGGTTGGTGAACTTTTCGTCGAGGTACTCCAGCGGATTGTGCGCACGCGTAAGCGAATCGTCCTCGACTCCACCCACCACCTTGTCGGAAAAAACCGCCAGGAACTCCTCATGATCTTCCACCGGAACTCCCAGCAGGTCGGCGATCACCAACCCGGAGAACGGTCGCGCATACTCTCCGAGGAACTCACACTGGCCGCGGGACACGAACTCGTCGAATTGCTGATCGGCAAGTCGCCACATGAAATCTTCATTTTCCTTGAGCCGCTTGGGCGTCAGCAGCCGGCTGAGCAGGCCCCGCGTCCGGGCGTGGTCGGGAGGATCTTGAGTGACGATGTGTTCGCTCATGGGGATCTGCGACCGGTGCGCTTCGATCAGCTCACCGATGTCGTCGCCGTCGGGCTCGAACGGCAAGCCGGAGAACGGGCCGGCAACCGATACACACGACGAGAAGGCGGGGTCCTTGTACACGGCGAGGGCTTCCTGGTGCCCCGTTATCGCCACGACGCCCTGCCCGGATTGCGACATCACCGGGCAACGCCGGCGCAGGTAATCGAAATACGGGTACGGGTCAGGGACCAGGGACGAGTCGGTGAAGAAATCGACGGTTTCGAAATCGCTCAACGAGCCCCCCTAGACATCGGCCGTTAATCTCTATCCGACAATCTAGAGCTGAACAAATATTAGGTCAAGCCCGCGGCGCCGCCGTCATTGCCCGATCGCCTGGCGTTGGTCACGCGCACGTCGCCGCTGTCCCTGACGGCTTCAAGGCGTTGGGCGACGTCTTGGGCGGTAAGGGGCGTTTTCGCCGGCCCTTGGGGGTACACGACGGCGATGCTCTCCCGCGGCTGCATGTCACCGCGCCGCGCCTACCCGGCTACATGGGAACAAAGGTTCGGTCGAGATACGTCATGCTGACAGCCGCCGACGCAGCTGTGGTAATCCCGGACCGTCAAGCAGGTGCAAAAGAGCGGTCCGTCCGCTGACCGCCATCATTAAGGCGGCCACCGGTCCACGAATCTCCGCACCGCTTCCCCAGCCGCGACAAATATCGTTAGCCCGCAAGCTAATCCCGCGCAATCGGCCGAGAGGAACGAAGCCAAACGGCCACGGACCGGTCAGGAAGTCCATCGCCAACGCCGATAACTGCGGGTCGGGCGCATACGGCAGGCCGAGTGGGACCCTGATGTCGCCACCGTGCACCAGGACGTCTGCGAGCGGGTCCAGTGGCCCGAACAATGGCGGACTGATTCGACGATCCGCACACCGATGCAAGCTGGCAGCGATCTCGGCGGCCGGCAGCTGTGCACGACGCCGCGCCAGCTCGTCGATTCCGCGCGCCATGCCCCCACGACGTAGGCCTAGCCACAGAAACGCCGGAGTTCCGTCCACGACCGTGCTGACGACATGGGCAGCTACGGTCTTTACATCCCAGCCCGCACACAAGCTCGGCGTCGCCAACTGCGTAGCGTCCAAGCCGTCAAGTAGACACGCAATCTGGCGCCGCTCGTCGGCGACGGCGGCGAACACAAGTTCGCGGTCCATAGGTATCCCTTGAACCTATTGCGTCGCAGTACCTTTCGATGATCGCCGACGAGAACGTCTACCCGGCGGGATACGCCACGGACTTGATCTCGGTGTACTGGTCGAACCCGGCGACACCGTTCTGGCGTCCCACACCGCTTTCCTTGTAGCCACCGAAGGGTGTGTCGGCACCGTACGGGGCGCCACCGTTGACGCCCATGAAGCCGGCCTTGATCCGGCGGGTCACCGACAGCGCACGCTCGAGGGAACCCGAGAATACGTTGCCGGCCAACCCGTACACGCTGTCGTTGGCGATCCGGATCGCGTCCTCCTCGTCGTCGAACGGAATGACCGACAGGACCGGCCCGAAGATCTCCTCCTGAGCAATGGTCATCTTGTTGTCGACATTGATGAAAAGCGTTGGCCGGACGTAATATCCCTTGTCGAAACCGGTGGCCGCACCGGGGCCGCCGACCAGCGCGGTGGCGCCCTCGTCGACGCCCTTCTGGATGTAGCCCGTCACCCGCTCGAACTGCCGCTCCGAGATCACCGGACCGCACAGCGTCCCGGGGTCCTGCGGGTCGCCACACGTGACGTTCTCGTAGATGTTTTTGAGGATCGCCACACCCTCGTCATAGCGGGACCGCGGCAAAAGCAGCCGGGTCGGGTTAGCGCAACCCTGACCGGCGTGCATGCACGGCGCGATGCCGACCATGCAGGCAGTGCCGAAGTCCGCGTCCTCGAGGACGATGGTGGCGGACTTGCCACCGAGCTCCAGGAACAGCCGCTTCATCGTCGCCGCGCCCTTTTCCATGATCCGCTTGCCGACCACCGTCGAGCCGGTGAACGAGATCAGGTCGACCTTGGGCGACAGCGTCAGTTCCTCGCCCACGAAGTGGTCCGAGGCGGTGACGACGTTGACGACCCCGGCGGGGATGTCGGTCTTCTCGGCGATCAGCCGGCCCAGCCGGTTCGCGTTGAACGGGGTGTTGGGTGCCGGCTTGAGCACCACGGTGTTGCCGGTGCCCAGCGCCTGGCCAAGCTTGTTGAGGGTGACCTCGAACGGGAAGTTCCACGGCACGATCGCGCCGACCACGCCGACCGGCTCCCGCCAGACCTTGCGGGTGGTCAGGGTGCCGGTCAGGCTGATCACCTTGTCGCCCAGGTCGGTCTCCCACGCGTACTCGTCGATCAGTCGTGCGGGGTACTTCAGCCCGTCTTCCAGTGGGGCATCCAGCTGAGGCCCGAAGGTGATGGCCCGGGGCGAGCCGACCTCGAGGATCAGTTCCTCGCGCAGCTCGTCTATCTCGGACTCGATCGCCTCGTGCAGCTGCAGCAGGCACCGCTTGCGCAACTCCTTGTTGGTCGACCAGTCGGTCTCGTCGAACGCCCGCCGGGCGGCGTCGATGGCCCGGTGCATGTCCTCTTTCGACGCGTCGGACACTTCGCCGAGCGATTCCTCCGTCGCCGGGTTGATGTTGGTGAAGGTGCCGGCCTGGCCGTCGACGAGCTTGCCGTCGATCATCATCTTCGGCTCGAACCGGACCTTTACAGTGTCAGCCATATCTGTCGCTCTCTTTTTGACTCGTTCTCTTGTGACTCGTCCCCACGGAGAGCCTTACTGGAAACTAGCCGATTGGCAACAAGCAACATGCGGGCACCGGCGCATAAGGGACCGACGTGCCAATAGCGCACGCCGCCTACTGGGCATCGAACAGCACCGGCACCGATGTCGGCGAGCGGAACACCTGACCGCGGATGTGCGGGTCGTCGCCGTCGGGATCAAGCCGCAGGTTGGGCAGCCGGTCCAGCAAAAGGTTTATCGCCGTGCGCATTTCGAGCCGCGCGAGGTGCATCCCGAGGCACACGTGTACGCCGTGCCCCCAACCCAGATTTGCCTTCGCTTGTCGGTGAATGTCGAACGTGTCGGGGTCCGGGTAGCGATCCTCTTGCCGGTTCGCCGAACCGAGCATCGGCATCACCGTCGCCCCGGCCGGGATCGCCACGCCGCCGAGTTCGGTGTCGCGGGTCGCCACCCGGGTGATGGTCAGCAGCGGCGGTTCCCAGCGCACACCCTCTTCGATGGCCTGTGGCAGCAGCGACCGGTCCGCCCGGATCGCATCCAGTTGCGCCGGATCCGACAACAGCCCGAGCAGCAGGCTGCCCAGCGACCGGTAGGTGGTCTCCACGCCGGCGGGCAACAGCAGCCGAAGGAACGAGAAGATCTCCTCGTCCGCGAGCTTCTCCCCGTCGATCTCGGCGGCACCGAGCGCGCTGATCAGGTCGTCCTTCGGCTCGGCCCGGCGGGCCTCGAGTATCGGCGCGAAGTACTCGCACAGCGCGGCCGAGGCCGCAAGCCCGCGCTCGGGGTTCATCAGCCAACTCAGCAGCGAGATCGACCACCGCTGGAACTGTGGGTAGTCCTTCTCCGGCAAGCCCAGCAGGCCCGCGATGATCTGGCTCGGATAGTCGAAGGTGAACTCCTTCACCAGGTCCGCTTTGCCTTTTGGGGCGAAGTTGTCGATCAGGCTGTTCGCCACGCGGCCTACCAACTCGTCTTCCCACCGCGCCAATGACTTCTGTCCGAACGCCTTGGATACCAACGAACGCAGCCGGCCGTGGACGGGTTCGTCCATGCCGAGCATCACGCCTTCACCCAGCACGGGGCCGAACGCGGCGATGACGGCCGCCGAGGAAAACGTCTCGTTGTCGCGCAACATCTGCTGCACGTCCTCGTGGCGATACACGATGAACATCGGCAGCGACTCCTCGTGCGGAAGCGCTCCCGACGTCTCGAGTCGCTGCACCGGCTCCTCGCGGCGCAGCCGCGCCAGTTCGGTGTACGGGTCACGCACGTCACCGGAGATCGCGTCGTCGAAGGAGCCGAAGTCCTCCAAGTCGTCGAAAAGCTTTTCCATAGTTACCCCTCAGTCCCCTTCATTGCCTTGCTGCCCTTGCTCCGCTTCGCCGCCAGCGACGCTAAGCGCTGCATTACCGGCTGCGGCAGAATCCGAGCCGCGAAAACCATTGCGCGCTGGTGCAGCGTTAGTGGCCATGCCCCACCGCGCATCGAACCCTGTCTGGGTATGCCCAACACGATCCGGGACATGTGGTGCATGCCCGAAGCCGGCAGAATCCTGTTGGACACCAACAGCATCGACGCATCCGGGCCAACACCGTGACGGCGGAACGGCCCCCGGTCATCCAGCGCCTTGAGCAGGCCGTTCGTGAACCGCTCGGGTGCCCTGGCGAAACGCATCGCGAACCGCCCGCGGGTGTTCATGGTGTTGTGCAGCCGGGCGTACGGGCCTTCGAAATTGCGGTCATCGGTGGTGCCCGCGTCGGTGATGATGTCGGTGTCGTAGGTGCCGGCCACCAAAACGGTGACACCGAGACCGAAGGGCGCGATCTCGCATGCCATCGACTCACCCCAGCGCTCCATCGCCCCCTTGGCCGCCGAGTACGGTGCGGTGGCGGGCTGGCCGCGCACTCCGGCCGCGCTGGATACCAGCACGATGCGCCCCTCGCCCGCCGCTCGCATGGACGGCAGCAAGGCCTTGGTCAGTTCGACCGGGCCAAGGACGCTGGTGGCGAACATGTTCTGCCACAACTGCGTGTCGGCCTCCTCCACCATTCCGGCGGACGAGATCCCAGCGTTGTGGACCAGGCCATACGGCGCACCGACGGCGTCTTCAATTGCCTTGGCGGCAGCGGCAATCGACGCGGCATCCATCAGGTCCAGCTGGACGCCGATTAGCCGATCGTCGTCCTCGGCGGCGCCGGTCTCCTCACGCAGCAGTCGCATCCCCTTCTCGGGTGTGCGCATCGCGGCGATCACCCGCCAGCCCTCACGGTAGAGACGAACCGCCGAGGCGAAGCCGAGGCCACGAGAAGCGCCGGTGATGACGACGCTGCGCGGCTCAGCCATTCTGGCTCGGGGTTGCACAGGCGCCGACACCGGGCGGCGGAGGATCGACGTGCGGCCGCCCGTTGGGCTCCCCGCTCGCCCACGTCGACCAGATGCCCACCGAGTAGGGACCTTGAGCGCCCGCCTTCTCGTAAAACCCTTGCGGGTCATAGACTTTGGCTTCCGGATAGGGCCACGGGCAGGCGACGGAGGTCGCCGCATGGCTGGCCTTGATTGCCCAGAACCACGCGCCGTAGGCGAAGTAGGAGATGTTCATGATCGCGAACATCACCAGGAAGGTGCCGAGCACCGGACGGCTGGGCAAGATCTTCGCTTTCGCGGTCAGCTTTTCGGCCACCGATTTCCCGGTGTCGTCGCGATAACAGAGAATTGCCGCCGGGATCATCACGAATGTCACCGAGAACGACTCCCAGATCAGCGGGAACTGGAACGTCGTGCCGGTGAAAACCGAACCCCACGGAATCACCTGCGAGTAGATGTACATGCCGGCGTGAACGAGCTGGATCTCGAGGAACGCATCGAAGATGAAACCGATCACCAGGGTCAGCAGGCCCAGGCCGACCAACGGGCGCCGCGACACAAACGCCTCGGGTCCGTATTTTGCCTGCAGCTTGCGCAGGATCCAGACCGCCGGGAAGTAGGGGCCGAAATAGAACATCACGTAGCCGAACACCACGAACGGCTCGACCGTCGGCGACAGCGAGACCAGCGGCCAGGACTCGGGCCAGTGGATCAGATCCGGGTTGTAGACCGCGAATGGCGCCCAGTTCATGATCGGGTCCTGCCACACGATCAGCGTGGTGCACAGGAACATCAGCATCACCGGGCTGCCCGGATTGCGCCGCCAGCCCCTGATGAACACGACCAGCAGCACCAGCAGCATGATCACGGTGGCAACATGCAAGAAAGTGATGTAGTCCAACCCGAAGAGGAACCTGACGGGGCGGGGCCGGCCTTGCACATTCGGGTTGGCGACGCGCGGGTCGAGGGCAACGCGGCAGTTCGCGATGAAGAAAAGCGCGAACGCCGCCAGGGCAGCGCCGGCGATCCATCCGCCCCAGCCGCGCTTTTCGCCCCGCTGCGATGATGCCGGCTTCTCTTGCGCGGCAGGAGCTGCCGATTGGTCAGTACTCATTTCTCGTCAGCCTTCCTCTCCGAAGCGATCGACCAGATGCGAGTTGACGCCGTCGGCATCGAGGGTCCGGGCCACCAGATAACCGGCCCCCATCCAGGCGCGGCGGGTCCACTTGCCGAACGACACCCGGGTGCCGGGCGCGCCTGAGGCGGCGGGCATCATCTTCACGCGCTCGAGGGCCTCCTTGACCCCGCGCGGACTGAGCGGATGTGAGTCGGTAAACGCACGCACCAAGGTGGCGGCGACGTCGCGATTGACCACTGACACGCAATACTCAGGGCGACTGCCGTCGTAGCGCTTCGCGTAGCGGTCCAGGAAGTCCTGCCCGATCGGGTTGCCCTCGTCGTATTGATCGACTCCGACGAACCCGGTGAACGCATCCCACAGGATCGGGTTGACCCACGCGTTCTGGAACGCCGTGGTAGTGAATCGCGGCGGATCCCAGCCGATCTCGCGCAATGCGGGATTGATGAAGACGATCCCGAATCCGAAGCCCAGGTGCACAATCGCCTCGGCCTTCGCATCGTGCAGGGTGCGCACGGCTTCATTGATGTCCTGTGCCGTTTGCGCAATCGCCGCCTCCGCGACGATTCGAATGCCCTTGCGAGCACACGCACTTCGCAGGTTCTTCAGATAGCTCTCACCGATGAGGTTCTGCTCGACCAATACGCCGATCTCGCGGAAGCCGCGCTTGGCGGCAAGGTCGGCGACAAAGATGGGTTCGTCGGTCATCGACCCCTGGGGGAAGGCGAATGTCCACTCACCCAGCCAGTCGTCGGTTCCGGTGACGCTGATCGCAGGCACCTTGAAGCGCTCCTCGATCGCTTCGCGCGTCGGCACACAGTTGTCGGTGATGTGCGGGCCGAACACGACCAGACAGCCCTCGTCGACGAGTTCGCCGAAGGCGTCGATCACCGCCTTCACCGAACCCTTGGGCAATCCCTCGACCTCGCGGTACACCATCTGTACCGGGCGGTCCATCAATCCGGCTTCGACCGCCTCCTCGAAGACGAGGTCGAAGCACCTGGTGAAGGAGGACAACAGTTCCTCCGGAAAACCCGGTGGGAGCCTGAAGTCCATCAGATAGCCGACCTTGATGGGCTCAGCGCTGCTTTCGTAGGACATCTGACCTCCCGGATGACACACTCATTCGCACGGACTCATGGCTGACCTAATATTTGTTCAGACGCTAGCGAGGGCGGAGTGCAGCGTCAATCATCGGACCCGCCCAGATAGACCTCGGCCATCTCCCCCAGCGCCCGGCCCACCGTCACGTCGTCGGTGAGCGGCCCCGCGATAGCCGCCCGGGCCGCCTCCGGCATGGTCAGGCCCTCCGCGATGAGCCTGCCCGCCGCGATGAGGACGCGGGTCGACGCGACCTCACGCAGGCCACCGGTTTCCAGGCGGCGGATGGCCTGCCCGAAGCGCACCAGCTCGGCGGCGGTGGCACCGTCCACGCCCGCCTCGTGTGCAACGATCCCCTCCTCGACATCGGCTGCGGGGAAACCGAATTCGATGGCGACCATGCGCTGACGCGTCGAATCCTTCAGATCCTTGAGCACGCTTTGGTAGCCAGGGTTATACGACACCACCAAGCCGAACCCGGGCGCCGCGTCCAGCGTGACACCAAGACGCTCGATGGGCAGCTGCCGCCGGTGATCCGCGAGCGGATGCAGCACGACAGTGGTGTCCTGTCGGGCTTCCACCACCTCGTCGAGGTAACAGATCGCGCCCTCGCGCACCGCCCGGGTGAGCGGACCGTCCGTCCACACCGTCTCGTCGCCCCGCAGCAGATACCGACCGACAAGGTCTGCCGTGGTGAGGTCGTCATGGCAGGCGACGGTGATCAGGGGCCGGCCGAGATCGTGGGCCATCGCCTCGACGAAACGGGTCTTGCCGCAACCCGTCGGCCCCTTAAGCACAAGTGCCAGACCCTGGCGGTAGGCGGCCTTGAAGATGGCCTCTTCGTTACCGATCGCCTGGTAATAGGGCCGCACTTCACCTTTCCCGTCCGTCTCGGACGGAGCGCCGTTCCGGTAAACGAGTCCGGACTCGTTGGCCATAGCTTCCCTTCCGCTACCCGCTGCAGTGCGGTTATTGGAGCCTAACCGGAACAGATGTTTGTTTCAAGTGCCCTGACGAGCAGGTTTGGCTGCGTCAACTGCATTCTCCTGACATGGTGTCAGGGCGGATTTCGCCCGGTCCGGCGTGCGTCACGACACCTTCCGGCGGACCTCTGCCGAGCGCAGCGCGGACCGGAATAGCGGTCCGATCACACCCGTGAGTTGATCTGGGCGCGCGATCGTGGCATGCGCCGTGCTACCGAAAACTCTGCGCAGCGATTGCACGTCGGTCCCCGCGCCGATCGTCAGGCATACGCAGCCGGTGCCGCGTCGGCGGGCCTCGGTCAGGGCGCGGCGCGCGTCCGCGGCACCGTACGCCCGCTCGTAGCCATGGTCGTATGCGAGTCCGTCGGACAGCACCACCAACAGTCGTCGTGACGTTCCGCCGCGTGCCTCCAAGACCGCCGAGCCGTGCCGGATGGCCGCACCGAGGCGGGAGTACGCGCCGGGTTCGAGGCTGTTCAGCCGCTTCATCACCCGGGAGTCGAGGTGGTCGTCAAACCGTTTGACGGGCACCATGCTCACCGCGCGCCGTCCCTGCGAGTAATAGGCGTAGAGCGCTATCCGATCACCCAAATCATGCAGCGCGACAGTAAGATTGGCGACCGCCGCACGCTGTTGTTCGTGCACCGTCCGGCCGAGAGTTCCGGGCTCCGCCGCCGACCCCGACACATCGAGAAGGAGCAGCACCGACAGGTCGCGCCGGCGCCGCAGGCTGTCGAGGTACACCGCCTCGTCGGGCACCGAGCCGGCCAGCACCTCGACGCGGGCCTCAATCGCGGCGTCGATGTCGATATCGTCGCCCTGCGGCTGGCGGTGGCGGCGGTGCAGACCCATTCCCAGTCGTGACAGCGGGCGCCGCACACCGATCGCGTCGCCGATCGCCGCGGTGGCCTGTGCCTTGATCTTCGGCTCGACTTCCCGCACGGTGCACCACGCGGGCCGGTAGCTCTTGCGGGTGACGTCCCATTCCGGGTACGTCACGCCGTGCGCGGCGGCCCCGAGGTCCTTGACGAGGTCGTCACTCGACGTTGCGGCCAGCGACGACACGGCATGCACACCGCGGTTGGCGGAGTTGGTGCGATGCGTCGGGCTGTCCGCGCCGGGGGATCCGCCGCCGCTCCCGGTCTTTCGCGCCGAACCCAGCATTTTCTTCAACCACTTACCGATGAAGCCACCCCCGCCCACCGGGCTGGTGAACAGATCGGGATCGTCGGAGTCGTCGATGTCGCCGTCCTTGAGTTCTTCGAGCTCCTCCGGCTGCTGGGCGCCACGATCGCGCGGGACATGTTCGGGATTCGCCTGATCCTGCTGTTCGGCCACCCGGGAGCACGCGGCCAGCACCTTCCCCGGACGAATCACGCCAAAGCCCGGCGAGGGGTCGTCGATCGCCGCCCGCCCGGCGGCAATGCTCAGCGAAGCGGCCGGCGAGTGGCTTCGACTCGCGATGTCGCGGTTGCCCACCGACGCCAAGACGCCCGGCAGCAGGTCGCCGTTGCCGACCAGTGCGCGGTGACCCTCGACCGCCAGGTAGCGCCTGGCCAGCCGGGGGTGGCGGACCAGGGGACGCAGCACGTCGGGATCCAGGCTGCCGGCGGCGATCATCGACGCCTGCACCGCAATCGCCGCGAGTTTCGCGCGGGCCGGCGCACAAGGATCGACGTAAATCGTCTGGCCGTCCGTCCACGCGGGTTCGCCCGGTTCCAGTTCGTCCACCGCCACGGCTCGCCCCGCAAGCGCGGAAGCGAACATGCTCAAGCCCGCCAACCGGTCGCCGCGAGCGTCGTCTGCCACGCTCAACCTCCGAACCGGCCGGGACCTCGTTGACCAAATATCTGTTCCACCGTAGAGTCCGGTCAATCGCTAAGGCAAGAAAGTAGTCACATGACCGTCGATGACGAGCTGAGAGACCAGGTCAGGCGTCTCACCGACCGCGCGGAGATCTACGACTGCATGCAGCGGTACGCGCGCGGAATCGACCGGCAAGATCGTGCGCTGCTGCGATCGGCCTACCATGACGGCGCCGTTGACGACCACGTCGGATTCGTGGGCGTCGTAGACGATTTCATCGACTGGGCGCTCGCCTACCACAGCGCGCAGACTCGATACCAGCACTATCTGCTGAACCACACCGTCGATATCGACGGCGACGAAGCCCACGCCGAGACCTACTTCCTGTTCATCGGGACCGACCGCGAACCGGCGAACCACATGACGATCTCCGGCGGTCGTTACATAGATCGTCTGGAGCGGCGCGACGGGCGTTGGGCGATCGCCGATCGCGTCTGCCTCGTGGAATTCATCAACGAAACGCAGTCGCTGCTCACCGACGACGCCCTCGCCCTCGTCCCGGGCACGCGCACCCCCAGCCACGATGCGACGGACCCCTCATATGATCGACCGCTTGCGGCGGCACGCGTCGGCAGCGAAAAGTCCGGCTTGGCCGCAGTCGATCGCGCGGGGTAAACAAGACAACGTGGATTTCTCGTACCCAGCGGAGGTGGAACAGTTCCGCGCCGAGTTGCACGACTGGCTGTCCGCGAATCTGACCGACGAGCTGATCAGCGCGCGCAGGCCGTCCGGCCGTGACGACGCGGCATTCGAGATGCTGCGCACCTGGAACCGCACGATGGCCGACGCCGGATGGGCGGCCGTATCCTGGCCGCGCGAGTACGGGGGCCGCGGAGCGACGGTCCTCGAGCAGCTGGTGTACACCGAGGAAACCACGCGTGCTCGGGCGCCGTTGCCGCTCAACGTCATTGGGATGAACAACATCGCTCCGGCCATCATGCAATACGGCACCGAGTCCCAGAAGACGGCGCTGCTCCCCCGCATGATGCGCGCCGACGACATCTGGTGCCAGGGCATGTCGGAGCCGGAGGCGGGATCCGATCTCGCCTCGCTGCGCACCCGCGCGGTGCGCGATGGCCCAGAAGGCAATGACTTCGTCGTCAACGGTCAGAAGATCTGGACCTCGCTGGGGCATCGTGCGCAGTGGTGCCAGCTCTATGTGCGCACCGATCCCGACGCCCCCAAACACAAAGGGATCTCCTGCCTGATCGTCGACATGACACTGCCCGGCATCGAGGTCCGCCCGCTCGTCACCCTGAACGGCGACACCGATTTCGCCGAGGTGTTCTTTCACGATGTGCGAGTCCCGGCGGACGCCTTGCTCGGACCGCTCAACGGGGGCTGGGGGGTCGCCACCACCACGCTGAGCCACGAGCGCGCCGGCGCCGCGCGGCTCTACGCCGAGATGCAGGTGCGGCTGGAGGAACTGGTCGACGACCTCGCCGTGGCTGACGACGAAACCGCGCACGGCGTCCTGCAAGACCCGGTGGCGCTGCGGCGCCTCGGCGAAATCGCCGTCCGCATCAAGTATCTCGAAGTGCTCTGCCAGCGGTCGATTTCGGCGACACTGCACGGTGGCTCGGACCGTGTCGCCCTCGGATCGGCAAGCTTGGCCAAAACCGTGTGGGGCGAAATCGGACAGGGCATGGCCGCTCTGGCCTTCGACGTGCTGGGCGCGCAGGCCGCGCAGGGCCGCTGGGGCGACTACCGCCTGACGTCGCGCTCGCTGACCATCGCGGGCGGCACGACGCAGATCAACAAGAACGTCACCGCCCAACGCGTGCTGGGGTTGCCACGCCAATGAAACTCGAACCCACCGACGAACAAGTCGCGCTGCGCGACACCGTCCGGCGCTTTCTCGTTGAGAGGGCCCCGATTTCGGGCCATGTGCGCAAGCTGCTCGACGATCCGACCGGCACCACCGAGGCCGTCTGGCGAGGCCTCGCCGACCTCGGGACAACCGGGGTGTTGGTGCCGCTGGAATACGGCGGCGCCGGCATGACGATGGTCGAGGCCGGCGTCGTGGCCGAAGAGCTCGGGGCCGCCCTGCACCCGGGGCCATGGTTGTCGAGCGCGGTCGCCGCGCCGTGCGCGCTAACCCGGCTTGGCGCCGAGAGCGCGACCGAACTTTTGACCGGGATCGCCGACGGCACCACGATCGCTGCCCTCGGCCCCCTGGAGTCAAATGACGCCGCCGTCGTGGCCGTCGAGCGGGACGCGGATGTCGCGCTGCGGGGCGAGGCCGCCATCTCGGACGCCGCGGCGGCGAATGTGCTACTGGTCCTCGCCGAGTACCGTGGCGGGACAGGGCTTTTCGCGGTGAAGACCGAATCCCCCGGCATCTCGATGACGGCCGAGCGCGGAATCGATCAGACCCGCAAGCGGTTTCGGGTCACGTTCGACGACGTCATCGCGCAGCGGCTGGCCACGCCGTCCCCGGATGCCGTGACGGCGCTCGTCGACGACGTGCTGATCGCCACGGCCGCCGACGCGCTCGGCGCCGCGCAGGCCGTCATGGATCTGGCCGTCGAATACGCAAAGGTGAGAAAGCAATTCGGCCAGGCCATTGGCTCGTTTCAGGCAATCCAGCATCTGTGCGTTGACATGTACGAAACGGTTGAGCTGGCCCGCAGTGGGGTGATCCACGCGCTGTGGGCCGCCGATAACGCCGACGCCGACGAGCGCCACCTGTCCGCATTGCGGGCGAAGGCGTTCGCCGGGCGGTTGGCCACCGTGGGCGACACCGCGATTCAAGTGTTCGGCGGCATCGGCTACACGTGGGAACACGACGCCCATCTCTACCTCAAACGGTTACTCAGCTGGAGCGCATTACTCGGTGGCCCGGACCGATATCTCACCGAACTCGGTGCACGCCTTGCGAAGAGAGGAAGGTCATGATCGATTTCATCGGCCAGGTCGCGATCGTCACCGGAGCGGGTCGGGGGCTCGGCCGGCTGTATGCGCTGGAGTTGGCTCGGCGTGGCGCCTCGGTGGTCGTCAACGACCTGGGCGGAACGATGCACGGTGAGGGCTCCGATGCCGGCGTAGCCGACCAGGTCGTTGCCGAGATCGAAGGCGCCGGCGGTGTGGCGGTGGCATCCTACGACTCGGTAGCCAGCCCCGCGGGCGGGGACGCGATCGTCGCGACCGCCGTCGAGCGCTTCGGCCGCCTCGATGCGGTGATCAGTAATGCGGGTATTTTCAACAGCATTCCGTTCGATGAGCTCTCCGCGGACGACTGGCGGCGGATGCTCAGCGTGCACCTCGACGGCGGGTTTCATCTGAGCCAGCCGGCCTACCGGGTGATGAAGACGCAGGGCTACGGCCGTTTCGTGTTCATCTCGTCCTCGGGAGGGATGTTCGGGCAGCCGCTGGAGGCCCACTACGCGGCGGCCAAGGCGGGCCTCGTCGGACTCACCAATGTGATCGCGATCGAGGGGGCAGAGCACGGCATCCTGGCCAACGCCGTGCTCCCGTTCGGCTTTTCGCGGATGGTGACCGAAACGGTGGGAGACCCGAAAGCCCTTGAGGCGATTGGGTTTTTGGACGTGATCAAGCCAGAGCTGGTGGTGCCCATCGTTGTCTACCTGGCGAGCCGGGCCTGCGAGTTCAGCCATCGCAACTACTCGGCCTGTGCGGGTCGCTTTGCGCGCGTCTTCGTCGGCCTGGGCCAGGGCTGGCTCGCCGACGCCGGCAGCGACCCGACCGCCGACGACATCGCGGCCCATCTGGACGAGGTCTCGGCGACGGAGCCGTTCACCGTGCCCGCGTCGATCTTCGAAGAGGTCTTCGCGGTCTGCGCGCAGCTGGGCGTGACCACCTAATGGACATCGCGTACCTTCTGACCGCTACGCGCTCGGCGCGCAGGTCCCTCGACCTGGATGCGCCGGTCGATACCGAAGATATCCGCGATTGCCTGCGCATCGGATTGCAGGCGGCCAATGGCTCGAATCAGCAGGCGTGGCGCTGGCTGGTCGTCGCCGACCCTGCGTTGCGGGGTGAAATCGCCGAGCTGTACCGCGACGCCTATCTGCTCAGGGTCGGCGGGCAGCTGCTCGCCGACTTGTTGCCGGCCGGCACGCCGGAAGGCCGCCTCATGTCGTCGACGGAGTGGTTGGTCGAGAACATGGCAAGGGTGCCGCTGTTGGTAATCCCTTGCTATCAGCCATACCTGCCGCGCATCGATGGCGACGAGTCGTTTCATCAGGCCACGCTCTACGGCTCGATCTTCCCAGCGGTGTGGAACTTTCAGCTGGCCTTGCACACCCGCGGATACGGGACGTGCGTCACGACCCTGCACCTGCACCACGAGGAGCGGGTGCAACAGCTACTGGGGATTCCGCCGACCTATGTCCAGGGCTGTCTGCTGCCGGTGGGCCGCCTGCGTGCCGGTCACACGTTCTCACCCGCGCGCCGGCGGCCCGTCGACGAGGTGGTCGCGCGCGACCACTGGGACGGCCCGACCCTCTAAAATGGGCCCGTCACCGCTTTATGCAGCGCGTTTGTTGCGCCGGGTCTGATAGCCTCTAACAAAGATTTGGTTCGCTGGGAGGACGAATGCGTACGTTCGCAAATCCGCAGTCGTCCGGACTCGCGTGTCGCTGGTCATGACCAAAGCCGACTCATTGGCAAAGCGCCGGACGTTGGCGGCCGACCGCCTCGATCAGGCCGACGACTCAGGGACGCGCCGCACCGAGATCCTAAAGACCGCCGCGTCATTGATCGCATCCTCGGGATTGCGGACGTCGTTACAGGAGATCGCCGACGCGGCAGGCATTCTCCCCGGGAGCCTGTATCACCACTTCGAGTCCAAAGAGGCCATCCTCGTCGAGCTGATCCACCGCTATCAGGATGACCTGAACCGCATCGGGCAAACCGCACAGGCGAGATTGGACAAACCCGATTCGCGACCGGTTTCCGAGAAGATCGTCGAACTGGGATCGGCGATCGCCAACTGCGCCGTGCAACATGGGGCGGCCCTGCAGATGTCGTTCTACGAAGGGCCGAGCTCGGATCCGGAGCTGATGAAGCTGACGCATCAGCGGCCCGTGGCGATTCAGGAGGCGATGCTGCAAACGCTGCGCGCCGGCCGGTGGAGCGGCTACATCAAACCCGATATCGACCTTCCCACGTTGGCCGACCGCATCTGCCAGACGATGCTGCAGGTCGGGCTCGACGTCATGCGCCACAATTCCCCAGCCGACCAGGTGGCCGAGCTGCTGTGCCGAATCATGTTGCACGGGTTGGCAGCCCAGCCACCCACCGATGCAGCATTGGATCAGTCCAACGCATTTGGGGCCGCACGCGGCGTCATCGAATCGTGGGCCGACGACAGCGAGGCCGATCCCACCGACAAGGCGGCCCACGTCCGTGCGGTGGCGCGAACGGAGTTCGGCCGCAAAGGCTACGAGGTCACGACCATCAGGGACATCGCGTCGGCGGCGGGTCTTGGTACCGGAACCGTCTATCGGGTGATTGGGTCCAAGGACGAACTCCTCGCCTCGATCATGGAATCCTTCGGCAAGAAGGTTGAGGCGGGGTGGGTCAACGTGCTGCGCTCGGATTCCACCCCCATCGACAAGCTGGACGCGCTGAGCTGGGTCAACGTCAATGCCCTCGATCGGTTTTCCGACGAGTTCAGGATCCAGCTCGCCTGGATGCGGCAATCGCCGCCGGACACACCCAACCCGGGTTGGTTGTATGCCACCCGGCTTCGGCAGATGAAATCGCTTCTCTCCGAGGGTATCCGGTCAGGGGAGATACGTATCGACGCCCCGTCCACCACGATGCTCGCACGATGCGTCATAGGCCTGCAGTGGATACCGGAGAACATTCTTCGCGCAGTGGGAAAACGCACGGCGCTGGTGCATGCCCGTGACACGGTATTGCGCGGTGTTGCCGTGCGCGGCAAGTAAGACGTCTCATTTGATCGCCCCGCTGTTGAACCAAATAACTGTTACCCATACAGTTGGGCAATTAGAACCAGGTTGGCTGTTAACGAGAAGGGGATTTCCATGTCTGTGATCGATCGGTTGCGCTACGACGGCAAGCGGGCGCTCGTTGTCGGCGGCGCGACCGGCATGGGCGCGGCGGCGGCCAAGTCCGCCGCGGAGCTCGGCGCCGAAGTCATCGTGCTGGATTACGCGCCGGTGAAATATGACGTCGCCAAGTCCATCCAGGTGGACCTGCGCGACCCCGCTTCCATCGATGCCGCGCTCGACGAGTTCGACGGACCGGTCCACGCCGTGTTCTCCGCCGCCGGGATCGCCGACGGACCAGACCTGATGAAAATCAACTTCATCGGCCACCGCCACCTCATCGATCGGCTGCTGGAAAAGAATCAGCTCCCGTCCGGCTCGGCAATCTGCTTCATCTCCTCGGTGGCCGGCATGGGCTGGGAGAACGACCTGGAGCTGCTGACGGAGTTCCTGGCCACCCCCGACTTCGCCGCGGCCGACGCCTGGTGCAAGGCGCACGAGTCGGAGGGAATCCTCCACTACGGCACCAGTAAGAAGGCCGTCAACGCCTACGTCGCGACCCAGGGCTACCCCCTGCTGAAGAAGGGGATCCGCATCAACGCGATTTGCCCGGGTCCGACCGACACCCCGCTGGCCCAGTCCAACGCCGACCTCTGGCTCACCTTCGCCCAGGACTACCGCGACGAGACCGGCTCCAAGGTGCACACCCCGGAGCAGATGGGCGACGTCATGGCGTTCCTCAACAGCGCCGCCGCCTTCGGCATCAACGGGATCACCCTGCTGGTGGACTACGGGCACACGATGGCCTCGCTCACCAACGCGTACCCGCCGGGCAAGCCGATCATCGACATCATCATGGGCCGCGTCAAACTCTGACGGGCGTACCGTCGGGGGCATGGCACGCGTCATCGTCATCGGCGGCCACGGCAAGGTCGCGCTGCAGCTGGCCCGCATCCTGTCCGAACGCGGCGACGAGGTGACCTCGGTCTTCCGCAACCCCGACCACTTCGACGACGTCGCGGCCACCGGCGCCAACCCGGTGGTGACCGATATCGAGCAACTCGACACCCATGCGCTGGCCGACCTGCTGACCGGAAACGACGCGGTCGTCTTCTCCGCGGGCGCGGGTGGTGGCAATCCGGCGCGGACCTACGCCGTCGACCGGGATGCGGCGATCCGGGTCATCGACGCGGCCGCGCAAGCGGGTGTGCGGCGGTTCGTGATGGTGTCGTACTTCGGTGCGGGGCCGGATCACGGTGTAGCGCAAGGCGATCCGTTCTTCGCGTACGCCGAGGCCAAGGCCGCCGCGGATGCCCACCTACGCGCGAGCGACCTGGATTGGACCGTGCTGGGTCCGGGCCGCCTCACCCTCGAACCGGCAACGGGCCGCATTGCACTGGGTGAGGGAAAGGGCGCAGTCTCGCGCGCCGACGTCGCGCTCGCCGTGGCCGCCACGCTGGCCGACGACTCGACCATCGGCCGAACGATCGAATTCAACAGCGGCGACACTCCCATCGCCGAGGCGCTGGCAAGCTAACCCGTCACCGTCGGGCCGTCCGACCAGCAGAGTAAACTCCACTCTGCAGCTGGTCTGCTGCCGTCGCACCACGCGGCGCCAGCATCGAACGAAGCAACGCGAGTACCGCTTCGTGAGAGGGAACCCGGTGAGAATCCGGGACTGTCCCGCAGCGGTATGCAGGAACGACCGCCGTCAAAGCACTGGTCGCTGGGTTCGCTCACGACTGGGAAGCGACGGCCATTAGGAGCACCCCCGGGTGCATGCCTGCGAGTCCGAAGACCTGCCAGCCGCGCCGGGCGCGCCCGCGTCCGGCGGCTCATCGCCTCGTGGAATGGGCGTCTGGCCGTTGCCGTTGCGGTTATATACCTCAGGTACGCACCGCAAACCGGATCGGCTGCACGTCCGTTGGCGGTGAACTTGGCCCGTCGATTGAAGGACGAAACGAAAACGTGACCCCCCAAGCATTCACCGCTACGGTTACCGGCTCCCCGCGCATCGGTCCGAAGCGCGAACTCAAGCGCGCAACCGAGGGCTACTGGGCCGGACGCACCGGCCGATCCGAACTGGAGTCCGTCGCCGCGACGCTGCGCCGCGACATGTGGTCGGGCCTGGCCGCCGCCGGGCTTGACTCGGTGCCGGTAAACACCTTCTCCTACTACGACCAGATGCTCGACACGGCGATCATGCTCGGCGCCCTGCCGCCCCGGGCCGCGAAGGTCGCCGACGATCTCGATCGCTACTTCGCCCTCGCGCGCGGCAACAAAGACATCGCGCCGATGGAGATGACCAAGTGGTTCGACACCAACTACCACTACCTGGTTCCCGAGATCGAGCCCGCGACCAAGTTCGCCCTGAACCCGCAAAAGGTGCTCGCCGAGCTGAAAGAAGCCCTCGAGCAGGGTATTCCGGCACGACCCGTCGTGATCGGGCCGGTCACCTTCCTGCTGCTGAGCAAGGGAGTCAATGGCGCGGGCGCACCGATCGAGCGCCTCAAGGAGGTGGTGCCGATCTACTCCGAGCTGCTGTCGCTGCTCGCGGACAACGGCGCGCAGTGGGTCCAACTCGACGAGCCGGCGCTGGTGACCGACATCTCCCCTGACGCGCCCGCGCTGGCCGAGGCGGTGTACAACGCGCTGGGCTCGGTGACCAACCGGCCCGCCATCTACGTGGCCACCTACTTCGGCGACCCCGGCGCTTCCCTGGCGGGGCTGGCCCGCACTCCGGTCGAGGCGATCGGGGTCGACCTGGTGTACGGCCCCAACACGGCGATCGCCGGGGTGCCCGAGTTGGCCGGCAAGACCCTGGTGGCCGGCGTCGTCGACGGACGCAACATCTGGCGCACCGACCTGGAGTCGGCGCTGGGCAAGCTCGCCACACTGCTGGGTTCGGCGGCCTCGGTCGCGGTCTCGACCTCGTGCTCGACCATGCACGTCCCGTACTCGCTGGAGCCGGAAACCGACCTGGACGACGCCCTGCGCAGCTGGCTGGCGTTCGGGCAGGAGAAGGTCGCCGAGGTGGTGACGCTGGCCCGCGCGCTGCACGAGGGCCGCGATACCGTCGCCGACGAAATCGCCGCGTCCAACGCCGCCGTGGCCTCCCGCACGAAGGACCCGCGCCTGCACAACGGCCAGGTCCGCGCCCGCATCGACTCGATCGTCGCGTCCGGTGCGCACCGGGGCGACGCGGCCCAGCGCCGCGCCAGCCAGGACGCGCGGCTGCACCTGCCGCCGCTGCCGACCACGACGATCGGCTCGTTCCCGCAGACCGTCGAGATTCGCAAGGCCCGCGCCGCGCTGGTCGCCGGTGAGATCGACCAGGCCGAGTACACCCGCCGGATGAAGCAGGAGATCGCCGACGTCATCACGCTGCAGGAGCGGCTGGGTCTGGACGTGCTGGTGCACGGCGAGCCCGAGCGCAACGACATGGTGCAGTACTTCGCCGAGCAGCTGGAGGGCTTCTTCGCCACCAAGAACGGCTGGGTGCAGTCCTACGGCAGCCGCTGCGTGCGGCCACCGGTCCTCTACGGTGACGTCACCCGCCAGCAGCCGATGACGGTGGAATGGGCCAAATACGCGCAGTCCCTGACCGACAAGCCGGTCAAGGGCATGCTGACCGGGCCCGTCACGATCCTGGCCTGGTCGTTCGTCCGTGACGACCAGCCGCTGGCCGACACCGCCAACCAGGTGGCGCTGGCCATTCGCGACGAGACGGTCGACCTGCAGGCCGCCGGCATCGCTGTGATCCAGGTCGACGAGCCCGCGCTGCGTGAGCTGTTGCCGCTGCGCCGCGCCGACCAGGACGAGTACCTGCGTTGGGCCGTAGGGTCGTTCCGCCTGGCCACCTCCGGTGTCGCCGACTCGACGCAGATCCACACCCACCTGTGCTACTCGGAGTTCGGTGAGGTCATCGGGGCGATCGCCGACCTGGACGCCGACGTGACGTCCATCGAGGCGGCCCGCTCGCACATGGAGGTGCTGGACGACCTCAACGCGATCGGCTTCTCCAACAGCGTGGGCCCGGGTGTCTACGACATCCACTCGCCGCGGGTGCCGAGCACCAACGAGATGGCCCAGTCGCTGCAAGCGGCACTGAAAGCCGTACCGGCAGGGCGGCTGTGGGTCAATCCCGACTGCGGGCTGAAGACCCGCAACGCGGACGAGGTGACCGCGTCGTTGGAGAACATGGTCGCTGCGGCGCAGGAGGTCCGCGCTGGGGTCTAGAGCCGTTCTCCCCGAACGCTATTCGGAGTCAGCAAGCTCGGACAGCACCTGGACCGGCAAGTCGTCGGCCCAGGGCTGCCGGGTGACCATGTCCGCGACTTTCATGATGCCGCGCTCGAATTCGCCGGTCGCCGCGTCCACCAACCGGTAGGCCTGAGTCTGCTTGTGGATCGGCTGCGCGTCGAGTAGCACGACCCGCACCTCACCGGGCGCGAACTTGCAGCGCTGCTGCATCGCCGCGATCAGCTGCTCGTTGTGCATGTGGCCGTCACCGAAATTCCACCCGATGGCGGTGCTGCAGATCCGTTCCCCGTCGGTGATGACGTAGTCGTCCTCGTTCTGGCCGGCCATCGCCCGATGCGCCAGCGTGAACAACGCCCGGCCGTGGGTGTTCATGGCGCGGAACGCATATCCGAGGTACATCGGGATTTGCGCCCGCTCCTTGCCGTAGACGCGCTCCAGCTGAGCCTGCGGCATGCTCGCGATCGACACGATGTTGTGGTTGATCTTCTTGTCCGCCGATCCCTTGATGCACCACAGCGTGGTGTCCCAGTTGCCGGCGTAATAGCGCATGGCGGGCAAAAACGAGATCTTGCGCGGAAACAGGTTGCCCGCGATCACGATTCCGGCGATGAAGGCGATGAAAATCCCCACCGCCACGGGGTGCTTGAGGTCAGCCAGACCCGTGTGGGCATGGCCGACGAAGAGCGACAGCACGCCGAAGATCATGAACACGTTCCACTCCAGCGGGACACCCATCGGGATGGCGGCAAGGATCCCGAGGTGGAAGATCACCATGATCGCAGCGGGAACCGCGGTCCACCAGCCGCCGTGCGAGAAGAACAGTGCGACGGGCACGCACATCTCAACGAAGGTGCTCACGTGCGCGAAGAACCGCGACAAACGGCCGGGCCGCAGGTCGTCGGGGAACTTCTCGAAGAACATCCGCTTGATGAAGCGAGGCCGGAAGAGCGGATTGTTGGACATCATCGTCGACATCACGAAGGGAAAGTGCTTGTTGAGCTTCGACGTCGCCGCGCCCATCCAGATCACCACGAAGACCAGCTTGGCGGCGATGATCATGTCGACGCCGGGGAACAAGAACGTCACCGCCAGCGTCGCGTAGACCTCACCGCGGGCGGCCAGGAAAATCACCTTGTCGCGCAACCCCAGCACCCCGAGGAGTACCAGGATCACCACGACCCGCCACACGGGCAGCATCCCGACCTGGGTGCCCAGCTCGGGGACCGGGCCGGTGCCGTTCGCGAACAGGGCCAAAAACGTCATCAACAGCAGTCCGGCGTACAGCGCGATATCCACCAGGGTGCGTGCGGTGCCCTTGGTCCCCGGGACGCGATTCGGCCAGGGCGGCAGCCGAATCGTGTCCGGCCGAAGCCAATACAAGGCCGAGCCCATCGGCGGGAAGAACCGGTTGTTCAACGGGCCGAAGCCGCAGCCCAGCCCGATCACCTCGAACAGCATCGTGTAAAGGACGACCTTCTGGAACACGATCGGCTCCGAGTACCACAGCGACACGTCCGCGAAGCCCGCCAACCCGTCGGTGGTTGCCACCGAGAGCACCCAGGCGAACAGGATGTAGAGCAGGATTTTGCCAACGTAGAACAGATGCAGGACCACCGGCGTTCCAAAGCCGACCTCGGCCCAGTGTTTGGCCATCGGGCGGATCTTCTCGCTGCGGGTGCCCTTGCTCCACTCAGCTATGTCGATCTCCGGCAGGTCGGGCTTGAGGAATCCCATGGTTTCACAGACTAGAAGGCGTTCATGGCGCGCGCGCCCGGGTCCGGGTCCGGGTATCAAATCTTTGCCTGCGGGTTCTTTGCGGGATACCGTGAAGCCCAGTCGGCGTTTGGTAGCTCGCGGTGCCCGTAACCGCATAGGGGGTGTCCACCATGAGCAGACTTCGGTCCCAGAAGTTGACCGCTGCCCTGGCGCTGATCGCCGCTCTCGCACCGATCGCCCTGGTCGCCGCGGCTCCCGCGGCCGAAGCCGACGCGCCCGCGCCGGGTGACACGTGCACCGTCCTGCACGCCACCACGCAGGATGCCAACGGCCGCACGATGTGGTGCAACCCGACCATGACCGGCAATCACAGCCTGGTCTGGCAGTACGGCGGACCGCCGTAGCCCTCAGCTGACCGGATTTCGTTTCCCCACAACCGATTTCGGGCTATCCGGGCGCGCCAAGGGCACCGGCCTGAAGGGCCGGCGGGTGAAATCCGCATGAACGGACCACTGGGTGTCGCGATCGGTGTAATTTGCTGCTGGACCCACAACTGCAAACCGAGGAGCCGGCCGTGGCAGACGTCGACTATTGCGTGGTCGGTGCGGGTTTTGCGGGTTTGACGGCCGCGTTGCGGTTGAAACAAGCGGGCCGCTCGGTGGCATTGCTGGAGGCGCGTGACCGGGTGGGCGGTCGCACTTTCACCGTCACCCGCGACGACGGGGTGTGGATCGACCGGGGTGGCGCGTGGATCGGACCCGGACAGGACCGGATCTATGCCCTGATGAACGAATTCGGAGTGCCGGAATACAAGCAGCACAACGACGGCGACGCCATGGTGGTCGTCGACGGCAAGAAGCACCGCTATGGGGGCACCATCCCGTGGAGCATGAGCCCGTGGGCGGTCGCCAACCTGGGGATCGGCCTGGCCGAAGTGCAAGACATGTGCAAAGCGATTCCGGGCGAAGCCCCGTGGGAGGCGAAAAAAGCCGAGGAGTGGGACCGCATCAGCCTGAGCGAATGGCTCCATAAGAACACCCTGTCCAGGCCGGCCCACAAGATGCTGGAGATGGCCCTCGCCGGCCCCTACACCTCGGCAGCCTCGGAGACGTCGTTGCTGTGGGTGCTGCTGCAGATGGCGTCCGCTGGCGGGCCCACCTTCGTCATCTCGGGCAAGGGCGGTGCCCAGGACGCCCGTCCCGTCGGCGGGATGGGTGCCATCTACCGCCCGATCGTCGCCGAACTGGGTGACGCGCTGCACCTTTCGCGGCCGGTCCGGCAGATCACCCAGGATGCCGAAGGCGTGACGGTCCACACGGACGCTGCGCCGGTTCGGGCACGGCGCGTCATCGTGGCGATCCCGCTGGCTATCGCCTCCTCGATCGTGTACGAGCCGATGCTGCCGGTGGATCGGGCATTTCTGCACCAGCGCATGCCCGGCGGCGCGATCTTCAAGATCTCGATCATCTACGACGAGCCGTTTTGGCGTGCCGACGGACTGTCCGGCCAGTCAGCGGCGCCGGAATCCCCCGCCACGCTCACCATCGACGCCTGCACGAACACCGGGGACCCGGGGATCATGTGCGTCATCACCGAGGGACCCGCCGCACGTCGGCTGGGACGACTCGACGAGGCCGACCGGAAGGCGGCGGTCATCGACCAACTCGTCGATCGGTTCGGCAGCAAGGCGAGCGCGCCCCTGGAATTCCACGAGCAGAACTGGACCGTGGAGCGCTATTCCGGCGGCGGCATGATCAGCCACGCCCCGACCGGTGTGCTGACGCAATTCGGCCACACCCTTCGTCCGCCCTGCGGCCGCATCCATTGGGCCGGCACCGAAAGCTCGGCCGTCATGTGCGGGTGGATCGACGGTGCGATTCGCTCCGGCGAGCGCGCCGCCGCGGAAGTGACGGAAGCCGAAACCGCGGCCGTCGGCTAACCGGGTCCGCGTTTAAATCACTTGCGCCCCAGTGGTTTCAGTGGTTTCAGCGTGGGGATTGTTGTCGGAGTGCCGGCGTAGTATTCGAACATGGGTTCGAGTGATCGCGGCGAGGTCCAGGAGGACTTCGACGCGCTGCGCACCGTGGTGTCCCGGATCGTCGGACACTCATTTGCTGCGCTGACGACCCCGGAGCGGTTGGCGTTGCTGGAGCGGCTCGAACAAGAGACACGGCGGCTGCGGTTTCCGGGTCATGCGTTGATCAATCAGATCGCCGAGCAGTCCGACTCCACCGAGCTGGGCGGCAAACTCTCCCACGTATTGGCGGACCGGCTGCGTATCACCCGGGGTGAAGCCGCACGCCGGGTCGCCGAGGCCGCCGATCTGGGGCCGCGCCACGCGCTCACCGGCGAAGCGCTGGAGCCACGCCTGACGGCCACCGCCGCCGGGCAACGCGACGGCAAGATCGGCCGGGCCCATGTCGCGGTGATCCGCCGATTCTTCGACCGGCTGCCGCCCTCGGTGGACATCGAAACCCACGAGAACGCCGAAGCCCATCTGGCCAAGCTGGCCACTCAATTTCGTCCCGACCAGGTCGCCAAACTGGCCGACCGGCTTACCGATTGCCTCAACCCCGACGGCACCCACACCGACGAGGACCGGGCCCGCCGGCGCGGGCTGACCCTTGGCAAACAGGACATCGACGGCATGTCCTTGCTGCGCGGTTGGCTGACCCCCGAGGCGCGCGCCACGTTCGAGGCTGTGCTGGCCAAGCTGGCCGCACCGGGCATGTGCAATCCCGAGGACCAAACCCCCACGGTTGACGGCCTACCCGGTGAGGAGACCGTTCAGCGCGACAGCCGGTCGCCGGCCCAGCGTAACCACGACGGACTCAACGCCGCGCTAAGGGCGGTGTTGGCCAGCGGAAAACTGGGACAGCACAACGGATTACCGGCCACGATCATCGTGTCCACCACACTCAAAGAACTCGAATCGGCTGCCGGCAAAGGACTTACCGGTGGGGGCACCCTGCTGCCCATGTCCGACGTGATCCGCATGGCCCGCCACGCCCATCACTACCTGGCCATCTTCGACGAGGGCAAAGCCATCGCGCTGCGTCACACCAAGCGGTTGGCCTCACCCGGCCAACGCATCGTGCTCTACGCGAAAGACCGCGGCTGCACGCGCCCCGGCTGCGACGTGCCCGGCTACTGGTGCGAAGTCCACCACGTCGAAGAATGGGCAACCACCCACCGCACCGACGTCAACGAGCTGGCCCTCGCCTGCGGGTCTGATCACCCGCTGGTCGAACCGGCCGGCTGGACCACCCGAAAACGCGCCAACGGCGATACCGAATGGATCCCACCAGCACATCTTGACTACGGACAGCCGAGAACCAACACGTTCCACCACCCGGAAAAGCTCCTGGCGGAAGACGACGAAGACGACCCGTAACTAGCCGGCTTGTTTGGCCGGCGGCCGGTAGAAGATCAGCAGCTGGCCGAAGGCGCCGGCGAGGCCGAGCAGCACCGAGAGCAGCAGCCCGTTCCAGCCGACGAGCGGGTCGTTGACCCCGAAAATCAGCCAGTCCAGGCTGATCCTCCCGGGACCCAGGGTGGCCACGGCAATGGCACTGACGGCCAGGACCAGGTTGTATTCCCAGCCTTCCTTGACGATGAAAAAGCCGTTGTGGCGATGCACCGTCCAGGCCGCGACCAGCATCAGCGAGACGAAGCCCGCCGCGGGGATCGGTGTGAGCAGCCCGGCCGCCAGGCCCAATCCGGCGGACATTTCGGTGGTGGCGGCCACCGTGGCGTGAAACTTGCCCGGCTTCATCCCGATGCTCTCGAACCACCGCGCGGTGCCCGGTATACGCCCGCCGCCGAAGAATTTGTTGTAGCCATGCGCGGCCATCGTCACACCCAGCACCAGCCGCAGGATCAGCAACCCAACGTCATAGGGAGTCATACGTGCAAACCTAGATCATCCGGCCGATCGGGTTAACAGCAGCGCCGAGCCCCGAGTCCGGTGACGCGGTGACGTCCAAGAGGACTCACCACAATGCGGCGTCCAGGAGTTCCACGTATGCGTCGATGTCGGCACCTTCGCTTTCGAAGGCCGACTCTGCCGCGTGGACGCTGATCGCGACGATGTCGCCGATGCCGTGCACCCCGTGAGTCAGGCCCATCACCGGCGACAGTGACGGGTTTCCGGCCGTCAGCACCACGGGCGCGTTTCCGAAACTCAGATCGGCAGGTCCGCGGTTGACGCTGGACACCACTGTGTTGCCGAGCACCTGCGCGGGCCGGACATCGGGGTCGAAGTGGGAGACGCCCCAACGCAGCAGCGCGGCCGGCACCGCGGCGAACGCTCGGTCGGCCGACCGCGTCGCCGGATGTTCGAAGCGGCGCCGGCCGTTGGCCAGGTCGGCCGTGATCCGGTCGATCCGCGCATCCAGACCGAGCTGCGGGTAGAGCCCGACGACGACGTTTCCAAAGTGGTTATGCGCTTGTGGTACACCGGGTTTCGTCATCGGCACTTCGGCGCCCAGCGAATCGTCCGCCCCGCCGAGCAGACCGGACAGTGCCGTGGAGACGGCGGCCAGCACCCTGACGGTGATCGTGGAACCCGACAATTGCGAGCGGTGCCGCACCAGCGTGCGCATCGACCGCGCGCCGTCCGGGCGGGCGTTGGTGCGCTGCAGAGGTCGGAACCCGGCCCCTGGTGCCAGCAGCCCGGCGCGGGTGTCGCGTACCAGCCGGCGATGGGTGCGCGCCGCATCGACCGCCCGCCAGGGCCACAAGCCCGCCGGCAGCCGTTGCACCTCGGGCATCGGCGCCGCCCGGCCGAAGAGCCGGGCCGCCATCGCCGCACCGCGAACGCCGTCGGCCACTGTGTGCGGGGCCTGCATGACCACGACGGTGCCCGGGCCGGGAACGCCGGGAATGCCCAGCACCGGCGTGAACACATGCAGCCGCCAGGGCGTCCGGCGAATGTCCAGCTGGTCAGCGGCGAGGCCGGCCACGGCCGCCAGGCAGCCGTCCCAGCTGCGATCGTCCAGGTCGTGGCAAGCTATCCAATCCGGCTCGACGGCCGCCGGGACCCACTGCGGATAAGTCAGCCGACTTCCCTCGTGGACCCGCATTGTCAGCTCCGGGCACGCGTGGGCCCGACGGCGGACCTGCTCGATGGCGCATTCGAGATCACTGGGTTCGCCGTCGAACGCGTAGAGCTGGAAGTCGTCGCTGGGGACCTTGCCCGACATCCAGTAGAACTGCGCATCGACGGCCGCCATCCGATGTGCCGTCACGGCGTCAGCCGGGTGAGCCGATGAACGTCAGCAGCAGGTTAGCGACCTTGTCCGGCTGTTCGAGCTGCAGGAAGTGCCCGGCGTGGTCGACGATGGCGACCTCGCTGCCCGCGGGCAGCACCTTTTCCGTCCAGCGGGTGAAAGCCGATGTCATGCAACCGTCCTCGCGGCCATGCAGATACAGGCAGGGCAGGATCGGGACCTCCGTCCACAGCCGGTTCAACTCGGCAAACCGCGCCGGCGGCCGGGGATTGCGGATCGTGGCCCGGTACGGTCCCAGGGCCGCCCGCCAGCTCTCCGGTGTGCCGATCGCGGCGTCGACGTGCCGCAGATCCTCGTAGGAGTGATAGCCCGGCGACCACCGCCGCCACAGCAGCGGCAGCACCCAGGAAGCGGAACGCTCAGGCAGCCATGGCAATTGGAAGTAGAGGATGTACCAGCTGCGCAGCAGCTGACGCGGGAGGTGGCCGACCATCCGCGCCCGGTCGACCACGCCGCCCCGGTGGCGGAACGCGGACAGCGGCGCCACCGACATGATCGCTGCCTTGACGAACGGGCTGTCGGGCATTGCGGCCAGGCCGGTGGCGGCGATCGCACCCCAGTCGTGACCGATCACGACGTCGCGCTCGGTGGCGCCCACGGCGGAACGCACCCGCAAGGCATCGTCCATCAGCGCGCCGATGTGGAAGCTGCCGTCGGCCGGGATCGAAGACGGCGCGTATCCGCGCATGAAAGGCGCGACCACCCGCCACCCCGACTCCGCAAGCCGCGGAGCGACCTTGCGCCACCCGTAGGCGGTGTCGGGGAAGCCGTGCAGGCACAGCGCGATCGGGGCGTCGTCCGGCCCCCAGGTCAGCGCCTTCAGGTCCCCATCGGGACCCGGCACGTCGATCCAGCCCGGTTCAGCCATTGCATGCCACCTGGCCAGCTTCTTTAGCCATGTCCCACTCCTGTTCGGCGCGTCCGCACGGACCAACCTAACCCGTGCTGGCCCGCGACGCACCGACCCGCCAATGGCTTTCGAAGCGGCACCGGTCCGTCGCTGGGCCAAGACCGGCGCCACCCAGGCTCACCGAGTGTCGGCCTCCCGCCGTGGCCTGCGCGGCGGCCTCCTCGAGGTCGGCGATGACGAGCTTGCGCATGCCGTACATCGCCTGAGTCGCGGCCGCCGCCGGGGCCGGATCCGGGTGGCTGACCAGCTCATAGAGCCGGTCCGGAACGATCTGCCAACTCAGCCCGAAGCGGTCCTTGCACCAGCCGCACTGAGATTCCTCGCCGCCATCGGTCAGCCGGTCCCAGTAGTAGTCGATCTCGTCCTGGTCCTTGCAGCTGACCGCGCTGCCGCAATCTTGGATGTATACCCCATCTATACGGTTATGCGCGCTCGGCCGTCATCTGGATGTCAAGTGTGCCCTTGCACGCACCGCTCAAGATCTCGGTGTGCATGGTGCCGGAAAGTGACCCGTCGGGTTGGGGCGTGTAGCGAGTTTCGCCTCGGGCCGGATTCCATTGGATCGAGGTGTCGGGCATCATGCAGTCCCATTGGAAATCGCTGACTTGCGTCCAGGACGACCCATCCCAGGTGAATTGAACCGGCTGCGGAACCGTCGGGTTCCTCGGCGGAGGGCCGCTAATGATCGTGGCAATGCACTTTCCGCTCGCACAGCTCGAACGGAACCCATAGGTATCGGTGTACTGCACCTCCGCCTGACTGGCCGCCACGCTCGTCCCGTCCTTTGGACCAACAATGAACGTGATCGCGTACTCGCCGTTCCAGGACGGAGGATTGGCGGAGGCAACTGAGGGAAGCGCCAGGGTGATCGCGAACGACGCGGCGCACAAACCGATGCGACTGCTCAGGCGGTCTGGGGCCATCGGTTCCTCCGCCGGGTCCGCAACGACTTTGGAACTGGAGCGCGCTGCCACAATCTTGGATGTATACCCAACCTAAACGGTAATGCCGATGAACCGGGTCCCGTCCAGCACGAAGCTGCCCGACAAGACCGAACCCGGCTCGCCGGGGCCGGCATCGGTGGCCCGGTTGACTTCCTCGATCCGGGAGTCCGGGAAAACCGATGTGTAGCAGGTCGCCGCCTCTTCGAAGTTGTGGTCAAACCACAGTGATGGCTGATCGATGGCATGGCCTCTCCTTTCGTTCGTCGTCCTGTTACCGATAGACCCCGGCGACGGAGGGAACTCACCGCGGAGCCGTTTCCCGACCACCGGCATGGCCACCCGCGTGAAAGTGCTTACGCTACCTATGTAACGTCAGAACGCGTGAGCACCGTGAGCAGCAGCCCCCAGACGGTCAAGTTTGCCGGCGTCGACGGGATCACGCTGGTCGCCGACGAGTGGAACCGCGACGCCTCAACGGCTGGCCGGCCGACCATCCTGATGTTGCACGGTGGCGGCCAGAACCGGTTTTCCTGGAAGAACACCGGCCAAGTCCTGGCCGACGGGGGGTACCACGTCATTGCGCTGGACAGCCGTGGGCACGGCGACAGCGACCGCGCTCCAGGTGCGGACTACGCCATCGAGACCCTGACCGCCGACGTGCTGCACGTGCTGGAGGCGATCGAGGGCCCGGTGGTGCTGATCGGGGCCAGCATGGGTGGACTGACCGGCATCCTGGTCGCCGACAGCGCGGGTCCGGACAAGGTGACTGGACTGGTGCTGGTCGACGTGGTGCCGCGCTACGAGAAGAACGGCAGCGCACGCATCCGGGACTTCATGATGACCAACCTGAAAGGTTTTGGCTCGCTCGAAGAAGCGGCCGACGCGGTCGCGGCCTACCTGCCATACCGCGACAAACCACGCAGCCCCGAAGGACTGAGAAAGAACCTGCGGCTGCGTGACGGCCGCTGGTACTGGCACTGGGATCCGGCGTTCATGACCGCCCCCGGGGACGACCCGGAGCTGCGCACCGAGAATTTCGAGCGCGCCGCGATGGACCTGAAGATCCCGATCCTGTTGATTCGAGGCAAGCTCTCCGATGTCGTCAGCCCCGAAGGCGTCCGGCACTTCCTGGCCACGGTGCCGCGCGCGGAGTTCGTCGAACTATCCAATGCCGGGCATACCGCCGCCGGCGACGACAACGACGCCTTCACCGACGCCGTCGTGGCGTTCGTCAGGCGCGGCCAGGCTAGTTAGCCGGTGGCGGCGACCCGCTTCGCCCGGCTCCGCCGCGCTCGCGATCGCCTAGTTAGCGGGTTTCTCCGCGTGTCCGCCGAACTGTTTACGCATCGCCGACAGCACCTTGTTGGCGAAGTCGTCGAGGCTCCGCGAGGCGAAGCGGGACTGCAGCGCGGTCGTTAGCACCGGCGCGGGTACTCCCTCGTCGATCGCCGCGATCGCGGTCCACCGGCCCTCCCCGGAGTCGGAGACCCGCCCGGAGAACTCCTTCAGTTCCGGGCGATTCATGCAGCGCGATCGCGGTCAGGTCCAGCAGCCAGGAGCCGACGACGCTGCCCCGGCGCCACACCTCGGCGACGTCCGCGATGTCGAAGTCGTACTGGTAGCACTCGGGGTTGGACAGCGGCGCGGTTTCGGCGTCGCCCTTTTCTACGCGCTTGCCGATGTCGGCATTTGCGCAAGATGTTGAGCCCCTCGGCGAGCGAGGCCATCATCCCGTACTCGATGCCGTTGTGCACCATCTTGACGAAGTGCCCCGCCCCGGACGGCCCGCAGTACAAGTAACCCTTCTCCGCCTGCGCGACCTCGCCGTCGCGGCCCGGGGTGCGCGGGGCCGCGTCGACGCCCGGCGCGATGGTGGCGAAGAGCGGCTCGGCATGCGCGAATGCCTCCGGGTCGCCGCCGATCATCAGGCAGTAGCCGCGCTCCCGGCCCCACACGCCGCCGCTGGTGCCGCAGTCCAGTAGGTGAATCCCCTTCTCGGCCAACAACTTTGCATGTTTCAGGTCGTCGCGGTAGTAGGAGTTGCCGCCGTCGATCACGATGTCCCCGGACTCGAGTGTCTTGGCCAGCCCCTCGATCGCGGACGTCGTGATGTCGCCCGCCGGGATCATCACCCAGACGACGCGCGGCGTCGGCCATCTTCTCGGCCAGTTCTTCCAGCGAGAACACCCCGGTCGTCCTCTCCTCACCAGCCATCGCCTTGACGGCGTCCGGACTGTGGTCGTACACAACGCACTCGTGCCCGCTGGCGGCGACCCTGCGGGCGATGTTTGCGCCCATTCGGCCCAGGCCGATCATTCCTAGCTGCATTTCTCCGGTCTCCTTTATTCCGCCGGGGGCGTGCTTCGGGGCAGCCACGGCTCTTGCCAAACGTGGTGGCCACGCAGCAATGACTGCGCGGCCTCGGGTCCCCAGGACCCGCGGTCGTAGTGGTGGATTTCGCGGGGCTTGTCCAGCAGCGGCTGCACGATTCGCCACGTCTGTTCGATGCTGTCTTCCCGGGCGAAAAGCTGGTGATCGCCGGTCAGCGCGGCGTGCAGGAGCAGTTCGTAGGGCCCCTCCGGTTCACCGAGGTCCGCAGCGAACGACTCGTCCAGGTGAATGTCTCGCCACGCGTCGGCGACTCGGGCCGACAGCTGCACCCGCAGGCCCGGCTCAGGGTCGATGCGCAGCGACGATCTGGTTGGACTCGGCCGGTCTGCGGTGCGGCATGAAGGCCAACCCGGGAACACGGTGGAGGAACAGCCGCACCTCGGTAACCCGCTCCGGCAAGCCCTTGCCGGCACGCAAGAAGATCGGCACCCCGGCCCAGCGCCAGTTGTCGATCTCGGTCCGCAGCGCGACGAAGGTTTCGGTCTGCGAATCCTTTTCCACCCCAGCGATATCGGTATAGCCGCGGTACTGACCTCGCACGCAATGGTCGGGGTCAAGCGGCGGCATGGCGCGGAACACCTCGGACTTCTTGTCGTTGAGGTCGTCGGCGCTGTCGCTGACCGGGGGTTCCATCGCCACCAGGGCGAGCACCTGCAGCAGATGGTTTTGCACGACGTCGCGCATGGTGCCCACTGCGTCGTAGAACTTGCCGCGGTCCTCGACCCCGAAGTTCTCGGCCATGGTGATGTGGATTTCGGAGACGCTGTGGCGGTCCCACAGCACGGCCAGCGCCTGATTGGCGAACCGAAGGTACTCCAGTTCGACCACGGGGCGCTTGCCCAGGAAGTGATCCACCCGCAGGATCTGGTCTTCATCGAGCACCGCGCGCAACCGGGCGTTGAGTTCGCACGCGGACGCCAGGTCGTGGCCGAACGGCTTCTCCACCGCGACGCGCGCGTGCTCCACTAACCCCGCTTTCGCCAGATTCTCGACGATCGGCGCGAACAAGAACGGCGGCATCTCCAGGTAGTACAGCGGGCGGTGGTACGGCCTGAGCCGATCGGCCAGCTGGTCATAGAGTTCGCTGTCGGTGACGTCTCCGTGCAGGTAAGACATCCGGCCCGCCAGCCGGTCGAACACCGCGTCGTCGATCGTCTGCCCGGCGTCGTTGATCGCGCCCCGCGCGCGGTCCACCAACTTCTCGAGTGACATGTCGTCACTGGCCACACCCAGGATCGGGCAATCCAGCAAGCCGCGGCTCTCCAGCCGGTACAAAGCGAGGAACGTCATCTTGCGAGCCAGATCGCCGGTAATCCCGAAGATCACCATTACGTCTGAAGAACCGCCACCGCCGTCGGTCAAAACGCGAACCTCCCAAAAATCACCTCGTCGGCTCACTTGAGATTTTTTACCCGGGGCGTTCGCCCTCAACCCTAGACACTGCATATAGGCCCGACAACCGGAGGGCATCGCAGCCTTTGAAAGGATGCCTGGCGTGGGTGATGTGCTGCATCTCGCGGTCTACGTGTTGGCCGGGATCGCCGCCGTCGAAGCCGGCGCGCTCGTGGTGGGGTGGCGACTGCTTGCCCGCAGTCGCCGGGAGATCGACGAGTTGCGGCACCGGACAGACACCCGCAACTGGCTGCTGTCGGGTGGTCGCGAGGCGGTCAAGACGGTGTGGCAAACGGCGAGCATCATGCGCAAAGAGGGCTTCGGCGCGGCCGTGCGCAGCTCGATCGAGGACCTCGCCGACTGGGCCGAGGTCGAGCGCCCCGACCTGGCCCGGGTCACCCCGGATGGCCGGGTGGTGATTCTGTTCTCCGACATCGAGGAGTCCACCGCGCTCAACGAGCGGATCGGCGACCGCGCGTGGGTCAAGCTGATCGGGTCGCACGACAAGCTGGTTTCGGGGCTCGTGCAACGGCGCTCCGGGCACGTCGTGAAGAGCCAGGGTGACGGATTCATGATCGCCTTCGCCCGCGCCGAGCAGGCGGTGCGCTGCGGCATCGACCTGCAGCACGCGCTACACCGGGACGCAAAACGCAAGCGCCACGAGGAGATTCGGGTTCGGATCGGCATCCACATGGGCCGCTCGGTGCGCCGCGGCGACGACCTGTTCGGGCGCAACGTCGCCATGGCCGCGCGGGTCGCCGCGGAAGCCGTCGGCGGCCAGATCCTGGTCAGCGAACCAGTGCGCGACGCCGTTCGGGGCTATGACGACATCGGGTTCGATAAGGGCCGCGACGTCGAGTTGAAGGGCTTCTCGGGCAGCTATCGCTTGTTCTGCGTCGAAACCGCGAACTATCCCGACTCGGACTGAGGGCTGGCGGCGTCGGATTCGGACAGCCGCTGGTGCAGGCGGGCCCGAACCTCGTCGGCGGTGTAGGACTCTCGTTTGCGTTGATCGCGCACGACCAGCGCTCCCCCGGCCACGACGCCGGCGACGCCGGCCAGCCCGACCCATTTCCAAAAGCTGCGCATGAAACTCAGGCTATCCGCGGCAAGGTCCCGGGTGCGCCCGGTTGTGGTTAACTGATTTGCTCTTCAAACACCGGCTGCGCAGCCTTAGGGCCCAATGGACACGCTACGCGACAAGACCGCCGTCATCACCGGAGCGGCCAGCGGCATAGGCCGCGCCATCGCACGTGCACTCGCCGACCAAGGCGCGCACGTCGTGGCCGTGGACGTCGACGATCCCGGTCTGCACACCCTCGCCGGCGACCTGGCCGATCGGGGAGCGACCGTACTGCCACACCGGGCCGACGTCTCGGACCCCGAGGCTTTCGACGGCATTCGCGGCGCGGCGCTGCAGCGGTTCGGCCGGGTCGATGTCGTGGTCAACAACGTCGGCGTACTGACCAACGGCCTGCCCCAAGACATTCCCGTCAACGAGTGGCAACGGATCCTCGACATCAACCTGATGTCGGTGGTGCGCAGCAATGCCGCCTTTTTGCCGGTGCTGCTCGATCAGGGCAGCGGACATCTGGTCAACACCGCGTCGTTCGCCGGGCTTTTCACCTATTCCTACGATCGGCTGCCGTATGCGGCGACCAAGGCGGCGATCGTGCAGATCAGCGAGGGTCTGGCAATCTACTTGCGGCCCAAGAACATTGGAGTGACGCTGCTGTGTCCCGGACCGGTGCTGACCAATATCGCCGCGGACGTACCGACGTTCGGCGGCGGGGCAGCGCTGCGGATCCCGGGAGAACAGTTCGAGTTGCTCGACCCCGCGACCGTCGGTGAGCTCGTCGCCGATGCGATCCTGCGCAACCGATTCTTCGTCCCCACCCATGTCGGCGTCGTCGAGGAGTTGCGTCGCCGCGTCGAGGACTGGGACGCCTACATCGACTACCAAATCTCACGTGAACCCCCGAAAGGCGCACACCATGACCGACTCGCATAGCAAGGGTCTGGACCTGTTCCGGGACATGATGCCCGGCCTAATTCCCGACGATGTCAGCAGTTTTCGCGACGGCAGCATCGCCGACGAGCTGGGCGATCTGAGCGTCGACCACGTCTTCGGCGCGTTATGGACCCGCCCCGGCCTGGATCGCCGCTCCCGCAGCCTGGTAACCCTGGGCGCGCTCATCGCCCTGCGGGCCAGCGACGAACTGAGGTTCCACTTCCCGATCGCACTGCGCAACGGGCTGACCATCGACGAAATCGAAGAGGTGATCTACCACATGACCGGCTACGCGGGCTTCCCCGCGGCCGCCAGCGCGCGCAAGGTCGCGTGCGACGTACTTCCCAGTGACGAAAACCGAAGGGACGGGCGGGCCTAAGCGAACATGCTCACCCTAGACCAAGCGCTGAATGAAACCCGGACCGGCGATCTCTGGCTGTTCCGCGGCGGTTCGGGCCCCGACCGTGCGATCCAGACCTTGACGAACAGTCCGGTGAACCACGTCGGGATGACGGTCGCCGTCGACGACTTGCCGCCGTTGATCTGGCATGCCGAACTGGGCGACAAACTCGTCGACATGTGGACTGGCACCACACATCGCGGCGTGCAGCTCAACGATCTGCGCGACGCGGTCCAGCAGTGGATGCAGCGCTACCACCAGCGGTGCTGGCTGCGTCAGCTGACCCCGTACGCCAGCCGGGAGCAGGAGAATGCACTGCTGCGCGTGATCGCGCGGATGGACGGCACCCCATTCCCCAGAACCGTGCGCCTGACCGGCCGGTGGCTGCGCGGCCGGCTCCCGACCACCTACGACTGGCTGCGCGGAATCCCGTTGGTGGACAAGAGGGTTCGCGAGACGACCGAGCGCCGCAAGGCACGCCAACGCGTCGGCCTGGAAGCGGCGTACTGCGCGGAGACGGTCGCCATCACCTACGAGGAGATGGGATTGCTGTCCACGGAGAAGTACTCAAACTGGTTCGACCCGGGCTCGTTCTGGAGCGGCGACAGGCTTCCGCTTGCGCCCGGTTATCGGCTGGGCGAGGAAATCGAGGTCGTCCTCGGCTAGTACTGCAGCCGTAGATCGGGATCATTGGTTTTCACGGCGTCGGTAGTGGGATTGTCGGGCGCGGTATTGGTGTCGTCGTCGCCATCGTGACCAGGCCAGGAGCGTGGCTATTGTGTGGTTGGTGGCGAGCAAGAGCGCATCGAAGAGTCGGCGAAACTCGTTGACCGTCAACGCGATCAGGCCAACGGGACCGGGTGTGGCGTCACGTTCGACCGCAGTGGCCACGGCCAGGAAGGCATGAGCGAGCATGGCCAAAGTGGTCCATCGATACCAGGATCTCCAGCGCCGGACCTGGTGCTGATCGAGCCCGACCAGACCTTTGGCGGCTTGGAACGATTCCTCGATGCGCCACCGTTGGCCGGCGACGGCGACCAGGGCACGCAGCGGCACCGGCCGCGGTGAGTAGCAGCGCAGGTAGGCGTGCTCGCCGGTGACGTCGTTGCGGCGGATCAGCAAATGATGCACACCGGTGTCGGCGTCGCCTTCGGCCAGCAGCCGAAACCACGCCCACGAGTAGAGCCGCGGGCCGTGCGCTCCGGCACCAGCGGAGTGGCGCTGCCAGGCACGCGGCGGGATCAGGGCGGGCAGCACGTCGACGCGGATCGGGCCGGCGTGGGTGGGCACGCGACGGTTGGCCGAGACGGCCAGCACGTAGCCCAACCCATGATCGCGAACGGCTGCCCGCAACCGCGGGTCGGCGCCGTAGACTTCATCGCCGGCCACCCACGCGGCCGGTACGTTCGCCTCGACCGCGCGGTCGATCAACGCCGTGGCAAGCCCCGGCTTGGTGGCAAAGCCCCTGTCCTGCTGCGGGATTCCCGCTTGATTGCAGCGATCGGAATCCTCGGTCCACGACTTGGGCAGGTACAGGGCGCGGTCGATCAGGGCATGCCCACGTGGGGCGGCATAGGTCAAATAGACCGCGACTTGGGAGTTCTCGACGCGGCCCGCGGTGCCCGAGTACTGACGCTGGACTCCCACACTGTGGGTGCCCTTCTTCACGTCGCCGGTCTCGTCGACCACCAGGATCGCTCCCGGGTCGCCAAACGCGTCGACGACGTAGTCGCGCAGGTCGTCGCGCACCGCGTCGGCATCCCAGCTGGCCCGTCCCAGCAGATGCTGCAGACCATCTGGAGTGGCGCCGCCACGGTGTTCGGCGATGGTCCAGCAATTCTTGCGTTCCAGACCCGAGACCATCCCCAGGATCAGCTCGCCAGCATGCCGCAAGGGTTCGTAGCGGGCAAAGCGCGGCGCGATCCGGTCGATCATCGCCGAGTACTCGGTCCACCACCGATCAGGGTCTACGCTGTGAACCGCGGCGACCGCGGCCAATTCTATTGTCTTCACAAACATCGAACGATGCCGCGGTCACCGCTCTGACCAGCGCAGACACGCCAAGAACCACTATCCCCAATCTACGGCTGCAGTACTAGTCGACCGATATCTCCGTCATTGCCGACCACCCCGTCGCGTCGACCGTCTGACTGATGATCTTGGGCGTGGACTTCAACGCCTGCGGGATTTCCTTCATCGCCTGCTTGAAGTGGTCGCTGTTGACGTGAACGCCGCCGGCGTCGCCGTCGCGGAACGCCTCGACCAAGACATACTCCGACGGGTTGTCCAGGCTGCGCGACCAGTCGAACCAGAGGTTTCCCTCCTCGGCACGGGTGGCGGCGGTGAACGCGGCGACGAATTCTGGCCAGCGCTGCGCCCATTCGGGTTTGGTTTCGAACTTGACGACGATGAAAATCACGACCGGTCCCCGCCTATGCCCACACGCTGCTCCATCCGATCCATTCCAGTCCTTCCACCCTGCGCGACGCAGCGAAACTTCACCACCCCAGTTCGGGGAACTTCATCTGACATTTGCGCTGGTTCAGTGACCAACCATGGTCGCCGACTCGACCACCGACGAGCAGTCCGGCGAGAACCTCGACATGCGGATGCTCGATCGCTGATCGTGTGCCGATGACTGGTGTTCGTGGATTGTTTTGCCTTAATCCATAGCAAAGTCCGCCTAAACATCGACGGGGATGTCTAGGCGGACCTTGGATTGACGGTGCGTTAATCGGCTCAAGCGCGATGAGCAAGTGTGATTCAGCTCATAAACGATCGGGAGATAGGACTACTTCACATTTCCTGATGCTCGAAGCGATTAGTATGATCGACGTCGCAGGCGGTTATGCGATAGATGATCACGCCCGTAATCAGATTTGTTATGAATTCGCAGTTCCTGGGTCGCCGGGCGGCGGCAATTCGGGGCCCGGCGGAGCCGGTGCCGCGGGAGCCACAGCATCGACCAGAACCGTCGGCGCATCCGGCGGGGGCGGCGCATCCGGTGGCGGCGCACCCTCGCCATCCGGCGGCATCGGCAGGAACATATGGTGCGTGAATCCTGCCTGGTAGGCTCCCGGACCGCCGATGTGCACGCCGCCGCGTTCACCGCTGGATACCGATGTCCCATCGGGCAAGGTCACTGCCGTATGGCCCCCGTTCCACCCGATCACCAAAGCATTGGGAGCAGTTCCATATTGAAAGCCCCGCGCCAATAAAGCAGCTTCTTCGTTCCCGGTGTTAAATCGGTCCCCAAAAATAGGCCTATCAGTTGCCGCATTCGCAACCCACGAAGCGAGCCCCGAACAGTCGGTCCCGGCGGGAGAATCTCCACCAGTAGCATAGGGCGTCCCCGACACCTGATTAACGAATGATATCAACGCTGCAAGAACAATCATGCGGAGGGACACTAGCAACAAGATACTTAGCGAACCAAAATCTGTGGCGGGCATCACGTATGCGCTCAGAAAGCACTTACGCCGCGTATGCAGCAAACTTATTACACAAAAGTATATCTACGGACACGGAATTGCGGATCGCCTTGTATGGGCGATTGACTAGTGTTCGACGTACTGCGCGCGGGATGGACCCGGCTCGAACCCTTCGCCGAAGTACTGCGTCTCGTGGACCACTTCCCCATCCTCGAATTCCATGATGCTCACCGTGTAAAACGGTTGCGCGTCGTAGGTAAGGACGAGTTCGCTGACCCAGAGATCGCCGCCACCGAGCATGCGTCGGACCGTGAACCGCTTCGTGTTCGGCTGCGCTTCGCGTGACGCTTGAATGTTCTGCCGACCACGGATCCGCTCGCCGGACTGCGGGTATTCGAGCAGCGCATCATCTCGGTAGATTTGGTGTTCGGTCGCGAAATCGTTGGCGTCGGACGCCGCCCAATGGCGCCGTAGAGCGTCCCGCACGTCGTCGTCATCCATGGCGGCACTCCCTATTTCGTGGTCTCGACGTTGAAGCGAATTCAACCACGTCGGCGTCGGCCCGCGTTCGGACCGCCGGTAACGGCTGACCAGTTAGACCGGCGTCCACACTCCGTTGTTCCAGAATCCCCAACCGGCGGTTGGGTTCCACATCAGCTGGGCCCCCGGTGCCCAGGGCGGCGGAGGTGGCTGCGGCGGCGCCCACGGCGGCGGGGGTCCCCATGGTCCCCAGCCGGCCGGACCACCTTGCGCCTGGCCTCCCGCACCTTGCCAGTCGTGGCAGTGATTCACGTCCCAGTTGTTGCCCCAGACCGGGTCCCACTGATCGCCGGGGCACCAGTGATAGCTGGGCGCAGGGACCGGCGCCGCCTCGGCCCTGATGTCGGGGCCGCCCGCCATTCCGAAAGCGGACAAGGCCAGCCCGCCGCTCGCCAGCACGCCGGTGTACAGGCGAACCCACGGCTTTGTTCGCTTTGCGGTCACCATCTCCTAAGAATTTCACGTAGACCGGAATCCGACCAGGTCAGGATTCCGCGTTTTGCTGCTGTCGCGGAAGCGGTCTGGGGTTGCCGGTCAGGAGCCGATCTGCACTCACTTCCCCAGTGGATGTGGACTCGGGTCGAGAAACTGGCACTCGGCCAATCACTAAGTGTCCCCGGCACTGTCGGTCCAATAGGGCCGGAGCCATCCCGTCAAGCGCCCATATTCGGCGCCCTACTAGTGCTGTGTCCTGGATTTAGCTGACTCTTTCAAGGGCGATGCGTCCGCGTGCGACTTTGGCGAGGATGGATTGGGCGGTCGCTGTCCACACGTAAGGGCGTGGGTCGTCATTGTGTGAGTCGATGTATTCCTGGATCGAGGCGATCAGGTCGGGAACGGAATGAAATGCCCCGCGCCGCAACGCCTTGTCGGTCAGCTCGCGAAACCAGCGTTCCACCAGGTTCAACCAGGATGAGGATGTCGGGGTGAAATGCAGGTGGAACCGGGGATGATTGTCCAGCCACATGCGGACGTCTTGGTGTTTGTGGGTGGCGTAGTTGTCGCAGATCAGTTGGATCGCCAGTTCTTTGGGTACCTCGCGGTCAATGGTTTTGAGGAACTTCAGCCACTCGTGATGCCGGTGGTGCGGCATGCATTGTCCGATCACCATGCCGGTTAATACGTCCAGTGCAGCGAACAAGGTGGTGGTGCCGTGCCGCTTGTAGTCGTGGGTCATCGTCTCGGCGCGCCCTTTGACGATCGGCAGCGACGCCTGCGTGCGGTCCAATGCCTGCACCGAGGACTTCTCGTCGGCGCACAAAACGATCGCCTTCTCGGGCGGGTTCATGTACAGCCCGACGACGTCGACGAGTTTCTCCTCGAAACGCGGGTCGTTGGACAGTTTGAACGTCTTCACCCGATGCGGTTTGAGCCCTCGCGCGTGCCAGACCAGCTGCACCGTCGACTTCGACACCCCCGCCGCAGCAGCCATTGTCCGACAGCTCCAATGGGTTTCACCTTTCGGGCGGTAGTTCTGTGTCAGATCGAGGATCTCGTCGATCTTGGATTGCCGGATCGACGGTTTGCGGCCACGACCCTTGCGGACCTGACCCAACTTCGCCAAACCCTCCTCGGCGAACCTGCTCACGCCAGCTCTTCACCGACGCCGGTGACACCGACAACGACCCGGCGATCGCAGTGTTGGCCATACCATCGGCCGCCATCAGCAGCGCCTTGGCCCGCACCACCTCCCGATGCGCACCCGACTGCGACCGAGCCAACGACTCAAGCACCTCACGTTGTCCTGCAGAAATCTCCAACGCAGGTACGGGTTGTCTCATGCCGAAATCATAGCGACCTCATAGCCACTTTATTGCAGGACACACCACTAGTAGTTCTTGTATTCCGAGAAGACGACAGCGTTGCCTTCGCTGTCGGTCGCGAGCAGAGTCAAGTAGTTTCCCTCATCGTCGGTTCCGCCCCTCGAATTAATGGACGGGATCACCGGAAACGTCGATCCCATCGACTCGAGCTTGGCATGCGTATCCTCGACCGAGTCGACGACCAAGCTGGCAGAGCTGTTGGCGCGCCCCGCCTGAACACCCTCTGCGGGATCCGCGCCATAGATGCCAAATACGGACCTGATACTCCAGAAGCCGTACCAAGATTCGTCAGAGTAGGGCTTCCCGAAGCTCATCGTGTCGCCGTAGAAGCTCCTTGCGGCTTGGAGATCAAACTCGGGTGTCTCGACGTAGTCCAAGTTCTGCACCTCGCCCGTGGGTTTGTGCATGTTGGTGATGAACGTTTCGGAGAGTTGCATGCCCCCCTCGGGGCCCTTTTCGAAGACGTGCGTCACGAAGGCGGCTTGCTTGAAGGGATGCTCACCCTGACCCGAAAGCTCTCGCTCATAGGTCACGATCGCGCCTGTGCCGAATCGCTTGGCGCGGAGAGATCGGATGGTCATCCTCGCGGCCAGACCGGACTTCGAGCGATCGTACGAATTCCAGTTCGCAACAAGACCGTCGCGAATGCCGTTTGGGCCGCGATCGATGCCGCGGTTGTTGAGCCGGCTGCTATCGAACCACCGGCTGTCGTTCCCGATGCCCGCGGCCATGATGCCGCGCTTATCGGCGTGCAGCCAGGCGCTCGCGAGCTCTCGGACCGCGGCGACGACGCCCGCAGGCGTGCCGTCCTCCGCCTCCACGGAGGGTATGCCCGGTGCGGGATGGTCACCGACGGGGTAGACCCGTTGCGTGAGGACGAAGACGTTTCCGGCGGGGTCGCTTCCAACCGCGTAAAGGTCGGAGCCCCGATGGCGTATCCCGGTGAGGAACTTGGTGCCAGCGGCCTCAAGGCGCGCAACGGTTTTGGTGAGATCGTCCACATAGATCGTGCTGTATCCGTTGGGGAGGCCCGGCCGCACCGGCGCGAATCCGTCGAGGCCGGTGTTGTCGAGGACCAGACGCGGGCCGCCCATGTCGAATGCGGCGTATGTCGGAGTCTGGACCTCCGGTTCCCCAAGGAACGTTGAGTAGAACCGGACAGCGCGGGCGAGATCGTTGACCGGATAGGTGAAGTCGTAGCGGAAGCTCGCCGTGCCCGACTTCGCCGGCGCCTTGGCCACCGGGTCGTAGGCGAGCCACCAAGAGTCCGACTCGTGCGACAGCTTCCAGCAACCGCCCTCTTTGACGAACGCCTGGAAGAACAGGCCGCGGTTGCCGTAGGCCCAATCGCTGACATGGTTGGCGATGCTCGTCGTATCACCGGAGACCATATCGACCCAGTAGAGCGCCTTGGCGGTTTGGTCTTGGACGAACACTTCGGCCCGGCGGATGGTCATGTTCGCGGAACGCGTGTGACCGTCAGGGGCGAGCTCGAGGAAGCCCCACTCGCCGGGCAGCCCCTGCGCCACCTCCTGCGGGCCGTACTGGATACGTCCGGACCACGAGGTCAGGCGCGTCACGTCCGAGGTGACTCGATCCACGTATGCGGCCGCATCAGCGCCGATCCAGGACTGGTGCAATGCCACGATGGTGTCCATGACGCCCCGAACGTCTGAGTTCGAGCCGTCTCCGGCGACGAGTTCGGATGGGTCGAAAGTGATCTTGCCTGCGGCGCCCGCTGGCGGCGCCACCGTCGGGCACGAGCCAGGCGCAGCCGGCTTGAGCTCGTGCCACCATGGTCGGGAGGCGGAACACCCGACGAGCGTTGTCGCGAGCACACACGGGACGAGCACTGCCACCAGCACGGGACGTAGCACGCGTTTTGACATGGCATTACCTCGAAGTTGTTAGCAGGCACGTTCTTTCATGGGCGTTCGATCCGGCTACGTCGTGGCGTGCGAGTTCGGCGACGTCCACCCATCTCACCACTCGCCCTCCGGAGGAACTATGGACTTGCCCACCCCGATCAAACGCCTCGCCGACGCGCTCAATGCTCATGACCCCATGCGGGTAGCCGCTGCCTTCACCGAGGACTACCACTGCGAAGTACCAATGCATCCTGAGCGCGCGTTCACCGGAAAAGCGCAGGTCCGGCAGAACTACACCGAGATATTCGAGCGCATCCCCGACCTATGCGCCGAAGTATTGCGCTGGACCAGCAACGGCGACGTCAGCTGGTCGGAGTGGGAGATGACAGGCACCGGCCCCGACGATTCCAGCATCATCCTTAGCGGGGTTGTCATCGCCGACGCACCCGGGGGCGGTCCAATCGCGCATACCCGGTTCTACATCGAGCCCGTCCTCGATATTTAACCGTCGCGGCGGCTCGTGACCGGCGACGTCATCGTCGCTGTCCCTAAATTCTTCTGCTGGCCTAGACGTTGAACCGGAATTCGACGACATCGCTGTCGACCCGTCAGTCGGCCTCCGGTGCCCTCTCACCCGTCGTCGACTTTCCGCTCTCGAACAGCAGCGGGTAGATCAAACCGCCGATAAGCCCTCCGACCAGCGGTGCCAGCCAGAACACCCACAGTTGGCCGGGTGCGCCGTCCCCATTGAAGAAGGCGACGCCGGTGGACCGGGCCGGATTGACCGAGCAGTTACTGATCGGGATCGCCACGAGGTTGATCACCGTCAGCGCCAATCCGATCGCCAACGGCCCGAACCCGTTAGGGGCCCGGTCATCGGTCGCGCCCAGCACCACGAGGAGGAAGAACGCCGTCAGTAGAACCTCGGCAATGATCACGGCTCCCAGCGAGTAGTGGCTAGGCGAATGCACGCCGTATCCGTTCGCGGCCATATTCCCGACGGGTGAGAATCCGGGCTTGCCCTTCGCGATGAACAGCAGCGCTACGCCTGCTAACAGGCCACCGACGACCTGGGAGATCCAGTACCCAGGAAGATCCACCCAACGCAGCCGCCCGCTCACTGCCGCGCCCAGACTGATCGCAGGATTGAAATGTCCGCCCGAGATATGACCTACGGCGTAGGCCATCGTGACGACGGTGAGTCCGAAAGCCAGTGAGACTCCGAGGTACCCGATGCCCAACTGGTAGGAGCCGTTGCCATCCTCCACCTGGGCGATCTGTTTGGCCGCAAAAATTGCGCTGCCACAACCACCGAACACCAACCAGGACGTGCCGAACACCTCGGCACCCAATTTCGAAGCGAGCGACGACGTTGTCATGCGCCACCTCCTAGTGGACTGCTGATGAGAGGTGCCTCTGCGACGATGGTAGCCGCGACTGCGGGACATCACCAAGGGTTTACTGGGCGGCCTACTTCGCGGGTTTTGTGTTTGCTCCGTGTCGGATCTCGACTAGATTACCGGCGATAAATGCGCCTCTATGCGTTTGCTGTCCGCACCGTATTGGCTGCCTTGGGCCGAGTGGTTTCATCAGCTGCGCGTGTCCCGCGACTCGACCGGCGAACGCCTGACGGTGCGCCGCGCGCTGTACCGCTACCCGGCCGAGAGGTCTCAGGTGTAGATGACGCGGACGCGCTTGATTTGGCCGTCGAAGCGGAAGGGAGCTCGATCGTAGTAGTCCAGCGACACCGGAGAGCCGAGGCACACGCCGATGTCGAGGCAGTCGTTCGCAGTGAACAGCAGCGGCGCGCTGACCGGTACCAGTCCCTCGGCGAGGATCTCCGGGCCCACTCGGATGGTTATGTCGAGCGGTCCAGCGGGCCGCTGCTGAGCATAGGTGGTCTCCACGACGATGGTGGTTGGCCCGGCGGGCAGTTTGGTTGTCGAGCGGATTTTAGTGCGGGAGATGATGAACAGGTTGTACTCGTAACACAGGTACCCGCCGTCGAGGTAGCAGGTCAGGCCGCCAGCGAAGCCGCCGAGGGCGTAGAGCACTCCGCTGGCGTTGGTGGGCAGGTCGGCTTCGATGGTGACGGTGTTGTTCTTGTTTCCCAGCGCCGGTGCGCAGAACTCGGGGATGCGAGTGATTGCGCCAGGGAACTCCCACTCCCGATACGGCGGTGTGATGCGCAACTCGGGGTGGAAGACCGGCACCCACAGCCCAGCGCCGATCGGGAGCACCGAGTTCCGCGCGGCTTCAATGGCGAACAGTTCGCGCATCTGGGCCAGCTTCTCGGGCATGTCGCCGGCCAGGTCGCGGGCCTGGGACCAGTCCTCGTCAAGGTGGTAGAGCTCCCAACGGTCGTTGTCGGGTGTCCAGTCTTGGATGCCAGGGGGCAATCCCGGTAACCACGGCACGCGCGGACCGAACACGGAGGCCATCCAGCCGTCGTGATAGATCGCCCGGCTGCCCATGACCTCGAAGTACTGGGTCTTCTTCCCCCCGGCCGCCGCCCGGTCAGTGAGGGTGCGCGCGAAGCTCGCCCCCGCGATGGGAATCTGCGGCACCCCGTCGACGATCAGCGGCGGCTCGATACCCACTATGTCGTAGATCGTCGGCACGACGTCGTTGCAGTGCAGGAAGTGATCACGCGGCGCCGCATCCGGGGCTGACTTTCTTCGGCCACCGAATCGCCAGCGGGTTGCGGGTGCCGCCCAGGTGTGACGCGACCAGTTTGACAGCCTTGTAGGGCGTGCTGCCCGCCCAACCCCAGCCGCAGTGGTATTGATTGTCGGTCTTCGGTGAGCCCAGCACATCGAGGCCGCCGAGTTGCTCCAGCGCGTCGATGTGCATCCGTGGAGTGGACGGAATGCCGTTCTGCGCAAGCAGTTCGGCGATGGTGCCATCCTGTCCCTCGGACGAGGATCCGTTGTCGCCCCAGATGTAGAGGAACACGGTGTTATCACCGTAGCCAAGCCGATCCAACTCATCGACGATGCGGCCGACCTGAACGTCGACGTGTTCGGCGAACCCGGCGGCCACTTCCATCAGGCGGCGTTGAAAGGGTCTCTCGTCCTCTGGGATGTCGTCCCAGGACTTCATTCGCTCGTCGCGCGCGGTGAGCTCACAGTCGGGTGGAATCCAGCCCTTCTCCTTGGCCCGCCCGAACACCCGCTCGCGGTAGGCATCCCAGCCGTCGTCGAACTTGCCGGCGTAGCGGTCGGCCCACTCCTTCATAATGTGGTGCGGCCCGTGCAGACACCCACTCGCCCAATACATGAAAAACGGCTTATCGGCCTGCAGCGCCTTGTGGCTGCGCAGCCAGTCAATCGCGTCGTCGGCCAAGTCCTCCGACAGGTGATAGCCCTCCTCGGGCGTCTTCGGGGGCGTCACCACGGTCGTGTTGCGCACCAGGTTGGGCTCGTACTGAGACGCCTCCCCGGCCAAGAATCCATAGAAATACTCGAATCCCAGGGCAGCAGGCCAGTTCTCGAACGGGCCGGTCACCGTGGTCTCCTCGGCCGGTGTGTTGTGCCACTTCCCCCATGCTCCTGTGCTGTACCCGTAGTCCTTGAGCACCTCGGCCACCAGTGCGCTGCTGCGCGGGATCTTGCCGGCATAGCCGTCCCAGTCGTTGGCCAACTCGGCGATCTGGCCATTGCCGATCTCATGATGATTGCGCCCGGTCAGCAAGGACGCGCGGGTGGGCGAACACATGGCGGTGGTGTGGAATCGGTTATAGCTGACCCCCTCGGCGCAGATCCGGTCCATCGTCGCGGTGCGCACCTCACCGCCGAACGTCGTCGGTAGTCCCGGGCCAGCGTCGTCGATCAGCACGATCACGACATTCGGCGAATCCTTATGCAGCCGAGGCGGTATCACTCGCTGCGCGTAGGTCGAATCCTGCAGCGTGCGCCCAGCGATGCTCGCTGACGGGACGGGAGGAAACGGCAGACTCGCGCCGCCGGGCAACTTTTGCGCAACCACTCCGCCAGTCGAATTGACATCGTTGTTTATGGCGCCATTCGACATGGCTGCTCCTCTGCTTGGAGGCTGCGCGAGCAAGCCGCGAGGCGACTCACCCAGGCCAAGACGAATCTACGCCATAGGCAGGCCGCAAGGCAGATTGTTTCGGCGGACTATAAGCCTGCGTTAACTCCGATGGCGGGTTAGATCTGCGGGCGCTTCCGCAAGGCCCAAAATTCCGACCCTCCCTATCCTAATAGCTTGCGGTACAGAGGATCTCACGTTGTACCCCAGGAGGGTGTCGCCGCTACCCGCCCACGGGGGGCCAATACGTGCAGTCGGCTTTTGCGTTTTGACCGGAGTTAGATTGTTGGTCTTTGACCGATCCATTGATGCTGATTTGGCAAGACGCTTTCGTGCCGGTCGTGTTTCCGGTCACGGTCAACATTTGGGTCTTGCCGGTCTGGGGCACCACGGTAAACGTGACGGACCACGGAGTGGGCGGGTTGGTCACGATTTGCAGGTTGGAATCTGCGTCAAAGTAGGACACATCCGACAGCGGGCCATCGGAGGTCACTGTGTAAACGACCGAATCGCCCGCCGCGGCCGCACCCGGTGCGGTTATCAGTGCAGCTCCGGCCAACAGCGCGGAGGCTGCGGCAAACTGTGTCCTGATCATCGGTGCTCCCTTGTTGACCCCACTGACGCGTACTCTCCGCCTGTTTTGGCGTTCCTACAAGTTGTGGCCGCGAGCGGTCGTCTGGCTAGACGTTGAAGCGGAACTCCACCACGTCGCCGTGAGCAGAACGAATCTACCGAGTAGGACGGTCATCGTCCGTTCATCCGCTGGAGCCCGTCGTGCGTCATCTGGTGGCACACGACCTCCTGCGCTACGTGGCTGCGAGGAGTCTCTTGTTCCGTGTTCCAGCGCAAGTGGGCGCGGAATTCCAAATCAATCGGCGGCCTTGGGTGAATTGTGTTTTCATAACGTCGATTGCCGGCTTTTGAAGCGCCTTGATCCACGAGACTCCCCGGAAGGAGCACTGCCAGTGAGTCACAGTGAGCACGCACACACAAAGTCAACTCTGGACAGCCATCGTCACCGACGCTCGACGCGCCCAATCACGCTCTGTGCGGTTGTTGCTTGCTTGGCAGTTGCCTCGGTGACCGGCATGCCGACGGCATCGGCCCTCGTCGATTTCCTTATCACCGCCCCAGGTCAGGGGGTTTTGCACTTTGGGGGGGAAAATAACGACGGTGAGGATGTTTATTGCATCTTCGCCTTCTATCAAAGCCGCAGCGGTAGGCAATGGCCCCATATTTTCCCTAAAGGACCAATCAACGAATCGGTCTCCTTGGGCGAACTTGACGTACCCCAAGGCCACGTAGATATGCATTGGAAATGTCACGATAACCCTATGTCCAGCGGCTCGGCTTCCGTGCTTGCGATGTGATACCGCTGGTCGTGCTGCTGAACGGCCCGGCTAGGTCTTAGATGTTGACGTTGATCCGAACCGGAACTCGACGACGTCCCCGTCGGCCATCACGTAGTCCTTGCCTGGTTACGGCGCCAATCCGTCGATGGCAAGCTCGGTGATCCGTTCGGCCTGCCGTTTGCCCTCGACCCCCGCGTCCACCCGCCACATGAAACCCATGAGCAGCAACACATCAGCGGGCTCCAGACCAGGTCGCATGGCCTCGCAGGTCACGCAGGCGTCGATCAGCTTGCCGACGGCAGTCACGACCGGTGCATAGGTTTCGTTGATCGCATCCTTTATTGCCGCAGAGTGAAGCGCTTCGCCCAGGCCATGTTTGACGCGTACGTACTCGGCGAGCGTCTGAAACCAAATGCGAAACGCATCCAACGGTGGGTGGATGGCCAACACGTCGGGGACGGAGTCCACCAGACGCTGCACGTCGCGTCTGTACACCGCCAATATCAGCGCTTCCCGAGTGGGAAAGTGCCGATACAAAGTGCCGGGTCCAACCCCAGCACGTTTGGCGATCTCGTTGAGCGACGTTGTTCCCGATTCGGCGAACCTGTCGTGCGCCACTTGCAGGATATGGTCTCGGTTTCGCTGCGCATCAGAACGCCGAAGGTGGGCACGCGTTCGGTCGGCCATGGTCTTCCCATCTTGCAGAATCGGAGAGCTCTCCGGTACGGTGGACTCCGGGAAGCGGAGAACTCTCCGGTTTCTCTAGATTAGGAGTAGCCATGCAATACATCAAGCTCGGCACGACCGGTCTGGACGTGTCGCCAGTTGCGATTGGAGCGATGACCTACGGTGATCCCGGCCGCGGTCACCCGGTGTGGTCACTCGGCGAAGACGAGTCTCGTCCGCTGATCAAGCACGCCATCGACAGTGGCATCAACTTCTTTGATACCGCCAACATGTATTCGCAGGGCTCCAGCGAGGAGATCCTCGGCCGCGCCCTGGGCGACTTCGCCCAGCGCGACGATGTCGTCATCGCGACCAAACTGCGTCATCCGATGCGCTCGGGACCTAACGGAAAAGGGTTGAGCCGTAAGGCAATCATGACCGAGATCGATCACTCCCTACGGCGCCTCGGCACCGACTACGTCGATCTCTATCAAATCCATCGCAGTGACCACAGCACCCCGCTCGAAGAAACCTTGGAGGCACTGCACGACCTCGTCAAGGCCGGCAAGGTGCGTTACCTGGGCGCATCGTCTATGCCCGCGTGGGAGTTCGCCAAGGCGCTACACCTGCAACGCACCGAAGGCTGGGCCCGGTTCGTGTCGATGCAGGACCATTACAACCTGCTCGCCCGCGAAGAGGAACGCGAAATGATCCCGCTCTGCCTTGACGAAGGGGTAGGCACGATCGTCTGGAGTCCGCTGGCGCGCGGGCGCCTGGGCCGCGCCTGGGACGACGCGAAAGCCACTACCCGGTCATCGAACGACGGATTCGCCGACATGCTGTACACCCCGCTGACCGAACAGTCCGATCACGCGATCATCGACGCCGTTGGTAATGTCGCGGAGGCCCGCGGAGTCACTCGCGCCCAGATCGCTTTGGCCTGGCTACACAGCCAACCGATCGTCACCGCTCCGCTCGTCGGCGCAAGCCGCATCAGTCAGATCGACGACGCGGTTGCCTCGCTCGACATCGCCCTTGACGCCGACGAGATCCGCTCGTTGGAAACGCCCTACACCCCCCGCTACGACTTCCAGGGCATCTCCGACGACGCCGACATACAAGCCATCATGGCCCGCATACCCCAACTCACCCCTGCCACATAGCGACTGCAGTAATAGACGATGCCTGCCCGCGCTTCCCGTCAAACGTTGAAGCGAAATTCGACGACGTCCCCGTCGGCCGACTATTTCGTCCCGGTCACACCCGTCGCCTGGCTGCGTCAGGCAGCAGCGGCGCGTACCACCGCGCCAATCCAACGAGTCGCCCCAACGGCGCCAGAACTACCATCGTCAACCGCACCGGCTTTGAAGCTACAGAGCAAATTGATTCGAAGTCCGAAACAAAGACAGCTCTCTTTAACGGGTTCTTGGTTGCCATGACGTGGGCGAAAACCGTGAAGAAGGGCTCGATGTCGAGCGGGGGGTCATAGCTTTCGACGACCGTCGTGGGCTCCGGCCCTTCGTTCCACTGGGTGTGGACGCCAGCAACGCCCGTCGTTGCCTTGTCGCCGGGGTTCAGCACCACCACATTTCCCCCGTTCACCCTCACGTGAAGCGTTCCAGACAAAACTTCAAACGATTGCGACGTGGCCGGATGATAGTGCTCGCGCGCCTTCAAGTTGGGCTGGAGCACATACTCCAACTGCCGCACTCGACCATCAGCATCGTTCCAACTGTCGTCGAACACGAACTGTTCTCCAGTGTGCGAACTTTGGACAATTCTGCGCGCCATGCCGTCCTCCTGTTGACCTTTATCGCTCAAGGCTAGAAGTCCTCATCAGCGGCGGCCCGCATTTGGACGAAAAGCCAGCGCGGTTGGTCTAACCGAATGCCCTACTACTTCGACGTTGACGTTGATCCAAACCGGAATTCGACGACGTCCCCGTCGGCCATCACATAGTCCTTGCCCTCCATCCGCACCTTGCCGGCCGCCTTGGCCGCCGCCATTGACCCGGCCGCGATCAGGTCGTCATAGGACACGATCTCGGCCTTAATGAAGCCCTTCTCGAAGTCGGAGTGGATCACCCCGGCGGCCTTCGGCGCGGTATCGCCTTGGTGAATGGTCCACGCCCGGGCCTCCTTCGGACCCGCCGTCAGGAACGTCTGCAGCGCCAGCGTGTGAAAACCGGCCCGGGCCAGGGCGTCGAGACCCCGTTCGGTCTGCCCTATCGACTCCAGCAGCTCCGCGGCCGACTCGTCGTCGAGTTCGGCCAGCTCGGATTCGATGGCGGCGTCCAGGAAAACCGCGTCAGCGGGCGCGACAAGCTGACGCAACTCGGCGACGCGTGCGGCATCGGTCAGCACCGCTTCATCGGCGTTGAAGACATACAGGAACGGTTTGGTGGTCAGCAGGTTGAGCTCCCGCAGCACGGAGCCGTCCACCCCCGCGCCGAACAGTGTCGTCCCGTCGTCGAGCACCTGCTGGGCGCTGTACGCCGCGTCGTAGAGCGGCTTGCGGTCCTTGTTGTTGCGGGCTTCCTTCTCCAACCTGCCGAGGGCGCGCTCGAGGGTTTGCAGGTCGGCCAGGATCAGTTCGGTCTCGACGACCTCGATGTCGGACTTGGGATCCACCTCTCCGGCCACGTGTGTGACGTCGTCGTCGGAGAACACCCGGACCACCTGGCAGATGGCGTCGCACTCGCGAATGTGGGCCAGAAACTTGTTGCCCAGCCCGGCCCCCTCGGACGCGCCCTTGACCAGGCCGGCGATGTCGACGAAGGTGACGGGCGCCGCGACGATGCGCTCGGATCCGAAAAGTTCCGCCAGCTTGGCCAGTCGCGGATCGGGTAACGAGACGACGCCTTCATTCGGTTCTATGGTGGCGAACGGATAGTTGGCGGCCACCACGTCGTTTCGGGTCAGCGCGTTGAACAGAGTCGACTTGCCGACGTTGGGCAGACCCACGATTCCCAGGCTCAGGCTCACGGGGAACCAAGTCTAGGGCGCGGCGGCGGCGCGGGTCGGGGCCCGGCCGATCCGGGGCATTCGGGCGCGACGATATGGCACGCCAGAGGCCGCCACCTGGTATTTACGCTCCTTTCGGCTCATTGCCGGTACGGTCTACATGTGTCAGCACAGCGGTCAAGGTCCGCGGTGGAGCCCGCCCACCGCTCAATCCACCCGAATTTGCCAGGTGTGCCCTGGTGGACGGCCCTGCTCATCGCCATCACCGCGACCGCCATCGGGTACGCGATCGACGCCGGATTGGGTCACAAGGAGCTGACCAACGTCTTCGCGGGCCTCTATATCGCCGGCTGTGTGGCGGCAGTGCTGGCCGTGCGTCAGGACGGCGTGTTCACCGCGATCATCCAGCCACCGCTGATCCTTTTCTGCGCGGTGCCGGGCTCCTATTGGCTGTTCCACGGACGCAAGATCGGCAGCATCAAAGACCTCCTGATCAACTGCGGCTATCCCCTCATCGAGCGTTTCCCGCTGATGCTGGGCACCGCCGGTGCCGTCCTGCTGATCGGACTGGTCAGGTGGTATTTCGGCATGTCACAACGCACGACGGTAGCGGCGCAGACACCGGACGACCGCCGGCGCACCGGCGACGCAAGGTCGTTCTTCGGCGAGCATCGCCGCGAAACTGCACTCGTTTCTGCGCCCCGATATCGACGAGGACGATGCCGAGGACGCGGCCTCCGCCGACGCCCGCAGGGCCCGCGCGGCGAGGTCTGCTCCCCGAACCCGCCGGGCGGCGCGGAGCGCCGGGTCCACGGCGGGCACCAGCCGGAGCCGCTCCCGGCACTCCCGGCAGCCGCTGGACGACGCAGGAACCACCGGTCGAGCGTCCGCGGCGCTCCAGCCGCAGAAGCCCGGCGCCTGCCCGCGATTACGACGCCTACGACGCCCCCCAACCGCCGCGTCGGTCGCGGCGCCGCCGGCCGGAGGCCGATCCGGACCTGCGCGGCCAACCACCTCGGGAAGCCCGCCGCGAGCCGCGCACACGCCGCGGTTCCTACGAGCGGCCCGCGGCGCGCAGCGGCCGTTTCGACGCCTACGACATGTACGACCGGCCCGGGGCGCCTGAGCATTTCGGCCGCTATGAGCCGCAGTACGAACCGCCGCGCCGACGCGCGACCAATGGCGCCGGCCCGACACACCACCCGATCTCGCAGGTGCGCTACCGGGGGGCGCCCCCGGACGAGCCCCGCGCCGAGGGCCGCAGCCGACCGCCGACGAATGGCCGGTCCCCGGCCGAATCGTGGGAGTACGACGTCTAAGTCCGAAGGGACGAACGACCCGTCAAAGAAGTGACCGGATCTCCCGGGGCAGAGCGAACACCAGCGTCTCCTGGGCCGTCGTCACCGGTTGCACCACGTCGTAGCCGCATTCGGCGAGCCGCTCTAACACGCCGCGCACCAGAACCTCGGGGACGGACGCTCCGGAGGTGACCCCGACGGTCGTGACACCCTCCAGCCACGCCGGGTCGATGTCGTCGGCCCAGTCGACCAGGTGAGCGGCCTTCGCGCCGCCGCCCAACGCCACTTCCACCAGCCGCACCGAATTCGATGAATTGCGGGATCCGACGACGATCACCAGCTCGCACTCGGGCGCCATCGCCTTGACCGCGACCTGCCGGTTCTGGGTCGCATAGCAAATGTCGTCGCTGGGGGGATCCTGCAGTTTGGGGAAACGCTGCCGTAGCCGCTCGACGATCTCCATCGTCTCGTCGACCGACAGCGTGGTCTGCGACAGCCAGACCACCTTGTCCTCGTCGCGGACCCGCACGTTGTCCACCGCGGCGACGCCGTCGACCAGCTGGACGTGCTCCGGGGCCTCCCCGGCGGTGCCGATGACCTCCTCGTGACCCTCATGGCCGACCAGCAGGATGTCGTAGTCGTTGCGCGCGAACCGCCGGGCCTCGTTGTGCACCTTGGTCACCAGCGGGCAGGTGGCGTCGATGGTGTGCAGGCCGCGCTCGGCGGCGGCGGCGTGCACCGTCGGCGCTACCCCGTGCGCGGAGAACACCACGATGGCTCCCTCGGGAACCTCGTCGGTCTCCTGGACGAACACCGCCCCGGCCTTTTGCAGGGTGTCGACGACGTGCCGGTTGTGCACGATCTCGTGGCGCACGTAGACCGGGGCGCCGTGCTTCTCGAGCGCGCGTTCCACCGTCTCGATGGCCCGATCCACACCCGCGCAGTAGCCACGCGGCTCCGCCAGGAGCACTCGCTTACCGATCGGGTCGTTGGCTACCGAGCTGGCTGCGCCGGGAATCCCCATGTCGACGGTCGGCGCCATGACATCCAGGGTACGTTCCGCCGACCTCCTCGGCACATGGCCCCGCGCGCCCACGGCGGCGGGCTTGGAGTTCGCCGCCGCTTGAGGCAATCTTGGACCCATGGCTACTGCACCGTATGGGGTTCGGCTACTGGTCGGCGCGGCGACGGTCGCCGTTGAGGAGACGATGAAGCTGCCAAAGACAATCCTGATGTACCCGATGACGTTGGCCAGCCAGGCGGCGCACCTCGTGATGCGATTTCAGCAGAACCTGGCCGAGCTGGTTACCAAAGGCGACAGCACGCTGGAAACCATCTTTCCGCCCAAGGAAGAAAATCCCGAATGGGCGACATTCGACGAGGACCTGCCCGTCGACACCGAAATGAGTCCCGCGACGTTGCCGGATGTTGAGAGGGCAGAGGGACGGTTCGCCCTCTACTCGGTCTCGGATGCACCGCAGGCGGCCGCGTCGACCGCGTCCGCCAAGCCGGGCAAGCAGAAAGTTCCGGAACCGGCGGTGGCGGTCGAACTCGACTACCCGGCGCTGACGCTGGCCCAGCTGCGCGCCAGGCTGCAATCGCTGGATGTCGACGAACTCGAAGCCCTGCTGGCCTACGAGCAGGCCACCAAGGCCCGCGCCCCGTTCCAGACGCTGCTCGCCAACAGGATCACCCGCGCGAACGCGAAGTGACACCAGCGGCGAATTCGGACGCGAACTCGGCCGAAAACCCCTTTCCGGTTCGCGCGGTGGCGATCCGGGTCGCGGGCTGGATCGACAAGCTGGGCACCGTGTGGGTGGAGGGGCAGTTGGCCCAGATCACGGTGCGGCCCGACTCCAAGACCGTGTTCATGGTGCTGCGTGACCCGGCGGCCGACATGTCGCTGACCGTCACGTGTCCGCGCGACCTGGTGCTGAACGCGCCGGTGAAACTGGCCGAAGGCACTCAGGTGGTGGTGTGCGGTAAGCCCTCGTTCTACACCGGACGGGGCACATTTTCGTTGCGCCTCAACGAGATTCGCGCCGTAGGTGTCGGCGAGCTGCTGGCGCGCATCGATCGGCTGCGCCGGCTGCTGGACGCCGAGGGCCTCTTCGACCCGCGGCTCAAGCGACCGATCCCCTTCCTGCCCAACGTGATCGGGTTGATCACCGGGCGCGCGAGCGCGGCCGAACGCGACGTGACGACGGTGGCGGGCGGGCGATGGCCCGCCGTGCGATTCGCGGTGCGCAACACCGCCGTCCAGGGGCCCAACGCGGTCGCCCAGATCGTCGAGGCGCTCTGCGAACTCGATCGAGACGGTGAGGTCGACGTGATCATCGTGGCCCGCGGCGGCGGTAGCGTCGAGGACCTGCTGCCGTTTTCCGACGAGACCCTGTGCCGCGCAATCGCGGCGTGCCGCACGCCGGTGATCAGCGCGGTCGGTCACGAACCCGACAATCCGCTGTGCGATCTGGTTGCCGACCTGCGCGCCGCCACTCCCACCGATGCGGCCAAGAAGGTCGTCCCCGATGCCGCCGCCGAGCAGCGACGGGTCGATGACCTGCGCCGGCGAAGCGCGCAGGCACTGCGCAACTGGGTATCCCGCGAACAACGCGCGCTGTCCCAGTTGCGCAGCCGCCCGGTGCTGGCCGAGCCGCTGACCGCGCTGACGGCGCGCGCCGAGGAGATCCACCGCGCGCGGTCGGCGATCCGCCGCGACATCACCCGGCTGGTCGCCGCCGAGACCGACCGGGTCGGTCATCTCGGCGCACGGCTGGCCACGTTGGGCCCGGCGGCGACCCTGGCGCGCGGCTATGCCGTGGTGCAGACGGTTGACGCCGGACCCGCGGCGGTGTTGCGGTCGGTCGGCGACGCGCCGGCGGGCACCCGGCTGCGGGTGCGGGTCGCCGACGGCGCCGTAGTGGCGGTCAGCGAAGGACCGACCGATGGCCCCTGACGATAAAGGCGGCAGCGAGGCGCCGGTGGGTGCGCTCGGCTACGAAGCGTGCCGCGACGAGCTGATCGAAGTCGTGCGGCTGCTGGAGCAGGGCGGGCTGGACCTCGATGCGTCGCTGAAACTGTGGGAAAGAGGCGAACAACTCGCGAAACGGTGCGAGGAACACTTAGCCGGCGCCCGCAAGCGCGTCGAGGATGCCCTGGCCGCTGGCGAGTCCGAGGACGGCTGAGGGCGAGCCGGATCGCGAAAGCGATTTCGAATCTCGCCGGAACACGTCTCAGTTATGCTCCCCGACATGGGTGATGCAGCACCGACGACCGAACTTGGCCGCGTCCTGGTCACCGGGGGTTCAGGGTTTGTCGGCGCCAACCTGGTGAACACGTTGCTCGACCGTGGCTACCAGGTACGTTCCTTCGACCGGCTGCCCTCTCCGCTGCCGCAGCACCCCCACCTGGAGGCGCTGCAGGGTGACATCACCGACGAGGCCGTCTGCGCCGCGGCGGTCGACGGCATCGACACGGTCTTGCACACGGCGGCGATCATCGACCTGATGGGCGGCGCGTCGGTGAGCGACGAGTACCGCCAGCGCAGCTTCGCGGTCAACGTCGGTGGCACCGAGAACCTGGTGCGCGCCGGGCAGGCGGCCGGGACGAAGCGCTTCGTCTACACCTCGTCCAACAGCGTGGTGATGGGCGGCCAGAACATCGCCGGCGGCGATGAGACGCTGCCCTACACGAACCGGTTCAACGACCTCTACACCGAGACCAAGGTGGTCGCCGAGCGATTCGTGTTGTCGCAGAACGGTGTTCACGGCATGCTGACGTGTGCGATCCGGCCCAGCGGCATCTGGGGCCGCGGCGATCAAACGATGTTCCGCAAGCTGTTCGAGAGTGTGATCGCCGGCCACGTCCGGGTGCTGGTCGGCCGCAAGTCAGCCCGGCTCGATAACTCCTACGTGCACAACCTGATTCACGGTTTCATCCTGGCCGGCGAGCACCTGGTGCCCGACGGCACCGCGCCCGGCCAGGCGTACTTCATCAACGACGCCGACCCGATCAACATGTTCGAGTTCGCCCGGCCGGTGATCGAGGCCTGCGGGCAGCGCTGGCCGCGGGTGCGGGTCAACGGTCGCGCGGTCCGCACGGCGATGACCGGTTGGCAGCGGTTGCACTTCCAGTTCGGGATACCGGCGCCACTGCTCGAGCCGTTGGCCGTCGAGCGGCTGTATCTGGACAACTACTTCTCCATCGCCAAGGCGTCCCGGGATCTCGGTTATCAGCCCCTGTTCACCACCGAGCAGGCGTTGTCCGAATGCCTGCCCTACTACGTAGACATGTTCGAGCAGATGAAAAACCAAGCGCTGGCAGCGAAAGCCACCCCCGCCAAGCCGACGATCAGCGGGTCACGCTAGAACGGCGCGCTCGTCGGGCGCTCATTAGAGACGCGGAGGGCGGCCCGGTTATGAACACCGAATTCACGCTCACTCAAAAACGCGCGCTCGCGGTCGTCACACTGACTGCCCTGCTGTTCGGCGCGTACTTCCTGCGCAACTACTTCGTGCTGATCGTCGTGGCCGCGGTGGGCGCGTATTTGTTCACTCCGCTGTTCAATTGGTTCAACAAGCGCCTCGGCGCCGGCCTTTCGGCCACCTGCACACTGTTGTCGGCGCTGGCCATCGTCATCGTGCCGATCGGACTGTTGGTCACCCTGGCGATCGTGCAGATTTCGCGGATGGTCGACAGCATCTCCGGATGGGTCAGGACAACCGATCTCAGCGAGCTCGGCAACAAAGTCCTCCACACGGTCAACGATCTGCTGGCCCGGGTTCCGTTCGCGCACATCACAATAACCGCGGAGACCCTGCGAAAAACGATGGTTACCGTGGTGCGCAACGTGGGCGAATGGCTCCTGCAGTTCTTGCAGGGCGCCGTCGGCGGCATCGCCGGCGCCGTCACGTCGGCCATCATCTTTCTGTACGTGTTTGTTGCGCTGCTGGTCAACCGCGAGAAGGTGCAAACGTTGATCCGCCAGCTCAATCCGCTCGGCGACGAAGTCACGGATCTGTACTTGAGGAAAGCCGGTGCCATGGTGCGCGGCACCGTGAGTGGCCAGTTCGTCATCGCGCTGTGCCAGGGTGTCGCCGGCGCCGCGTCCATCTACGTCGCCGGATTTCACCAGGGCTTCTTCATCTTCGCCATACTGCTGACCGCCTTGTCGATCATTCCGCTGGGCGGCGGCATCGTGACGATTCCGTTTGGCATCGGGATGATCCTCTACGGCAACATCATCGGTGGCGCGTTCGTCGTCCTCTGGCATCTCTTGGTGGTCACGAATATCGACAACTTCTTGCGCCCGATCCTCGTTCCTCGTGACGCACGCCTGAATTCGGCGCTCATGCTGCTCTCGGTGTTCGCGGGCCTCGCCATGTTCGGCCCGTGGGGCATCGTCATCGGCCCGGTGCTGATGATCCTCATCGTCACCACCGTCGATGTGTATCTCGCGGTGTACAAAGGCGTCGAACTCGATCAGCCCGACGAACAACCCGTCCGCCGTCAATGGCTCCCGCGCCGGAAACCGAAAGCGGGTGCTACGGAGCCAATCTCGGAGTAAGGAACTCGACCGACCCAGGCCGGCTTGAGCCGGCACTGCCACTACCGGAAGCTCACCATCTCGCTGCCCCAGGTGGCCTCGATGTGCGCGTCGATATCATCAACGACGGTGTCGCGCCCGTCGATGAGCAGGCAAGCGCGATCGGCGTCCCGATAGGGCCGCCATTCGGGCTCGCCGGCCGGGCCCGCGGGCGTGAACCGCGCGGCGAAGTTGATCCACCTGGTCCGCATTCTCTTGGAGACCGCCTTGGCGGTTTTGGCGCCGCCGAGCTTCAGCGTGGGGTCCTTGGGCGCCCCGAGATTGCCCCAGACATAAGGCAATTCGGTGGCGTGGGCGGCGCGGATCAGCAGCAGCTTCAACAACGGAGTCGCGTAGTCGAAGCGGTACAAATACACCGGCGCCACGCCGCTTTGCCCCGCGGCCAGCCACACCGACGGCATCCGGAAGCCGACGTCGGTCGCGATGCTCAACATCCTTGCCTTGCGCCGTAATCGCGAATAGGCCGAGGCGATCTGCTCCTCGGTGGGCAATCGCAGGTCGGGCTGTTCGGCGGCGATCTGGCTGAACATCGACGTGATCGCGCGCGGGGTGATCGGCATCAGCGGCGCCATCATCATCCGGAAGAGCGCCGCCTCGTGCTTGTTGGTGCCGATGATCAGCGGGACCGGGAGCGAGCGACCCTCTTGCACCGTCTTCACCGGGTAGTCGTCCAGCAAATCGCCGTCGACGATCGGGACGAACGCCAGCCGGCCGGGATTGCGGGCGGGCACCTCGTTGAACACGTTGTCGGACGCGTCGACCAGCGCCGCGGTCGGCACCTCGCGCAACCTCTCCGCGTCGGACTGGTGGATGCCCAACTTGTCGAGCACGCTCACCGCGACATGCCGAGCCCTGTCCCGGTCGTACACCGAGGTGGCCGGCGAACTCTGGGCGATCGCGCCGGCGAACAGGCCCTCGGCCGCGGGGGTGGCGAGCAGCGTCGTGACGATCCCCGCGCCGGCGGATTCACCGAACAGCGTGACCCTTGCCGGGTCGCCGCCGAACGCCGCGATGTTGTCGCGCACCCAGCGCAACGCCGCCAGCACGTCGCGCAGCCCGACATTCGAATCGAAACGCCGCCGCGCCGTGTTGAAACAAGACAGGTCCAGAAAACCCAGCGCTCCGAGCCGATAGTTGACCGTCACCACGACGACGCCGCCGGCGGCCAACCTGCGGCCGTCGTAGAGCGCCTGGCTGCTGGAACCCAGGATGTAGGCGCCGCCATGCAGCCACACCATCACCGGCTTGCCGTCACCGGGCTCGGTGTCGCTCGATGACCAGACGTTCAGCCACAAACAGTCTTCGCTTTGCGGCGCCCCCAAGTCGATGCGGAAGTTGGCAAAAGACGGTTGCGGGCAGACCGGCGCGAAGCGGGTGGCGTCGCACACCGCGGTCCACCGCTGTGGCGGCTCGGGTCCCCGGAAACGCAGGTCGCCGACAGCCGGCGCGGCGTACCGAATGCCCTTCCACGTCCTGGTGTGGCCGTCGTCGGTGCCGCGGACGGGGCCGTGGGTGGTTTCGACCACACGATTGTCGATCGCCATGCGCCTTGCACTTCCATTCCGATGCTTCGCATCAGGGTAGCGACCGACGCGGCTCAAAACCCTTAACTAGGCCCCTAAGTAAGCCGCTGTGTCAGGAATTCGACCACCCGCTTGCGGGCCTCGTACGCCGGCTGGCCGTCGACTTCGCGGACCTCGTCGGTCAGCACCGAGTGCGCCATCTTGGTGAAGCCGCCTTCGTTGCCCGGGGTCGAGTCGATCTCGATCACCTCGAACGCGTCGCCGAGCCGCTCCTTGAGCGCGGTGAATCGGTCGCGTGGTGACATCCTGTCCTCGCTGAACCGCAAACCGATGGCGCACAGGCCTTCGTTGGCGCAGCGATCGGCGACGATCTTCAGCTCGGGCGCGCTCAGCCCGGTGTCGCGTCGTTGCGCACCGGTCAACGGAAACGGTGCGGAGGGCTGGCTGAGCACGGGGGCCAGCACGCTGTCGTCGACCGCGGCGGCCAGCGCGAAGCCACCCGTGAAGCACTGCCCGATCACGCCGACGCCTTTGCCCGGCGTCGACGCGTTGAGGTCACGGGCCAGCGCACGCAGAAACAGCGACACCGGCCGCTCTTTGCCCGTCGCGAACGCCGCGAATTCCCTTGCCACACAGGCCCGGGCGATACTGGCGGCGATGTAGCCGACCGACTTCGGCTTGCCCGGTTCACCGAACAGCGACGGCATGGCGACGGTGAATCCGTTGTCCACCAGATGATTGCCCAGGCCCAGCACGCCGGGATGGATCCCGGGTAGCTCGGGAATCAGCACCACCCCGGGGCCCGCACCCTTGCGGTACACGTCGTGGGTGTAGCCGCCGCCGGTGAACGGTGTCACCGACCATCCGGAGAGGTCTGCTTCGGGTGCGGTCACGCTTTGGCCTCCCTTGTGCCAGCGGGCCGGCTATCGGCCCGGTAACGGCGGCTGCGATTGCGTTGCCGACGCCAGCGTACGGAACGAATCGGAGCTCCCGGCACCGGTGATCGCGATCTGGGTGGCGCCGCCCGGGCCGGCGAGCCTGGTCGTCCAGATCGGCTCGGCAGCCGCGCCGCTTTGGCCGGTGCCGTGATAGACGACCCAATTGGTGCCGGCGACGTCGACCGATCCGGTCGGATACGCACCAGGACGGATCGAGCCGACCAGTTTCTCCTCGTCGGCGTTGCTCTGGGTCAGGCTCAGATACATGCCCGTCGGGGCGATGTATCCCACGGTGGAGGTGGCCGCGCCCAGTCGCTGACCGGTCGAGGGGTCGGTTCGCCCGTTCTCGATGCCGCCGCGACCACCGGAGTTGGCCTGCCAGCCCGCGGGGAGCTGCGGTTGCCGAATCGGGAACCCCAGCGTCTGGGCGTCCGCGCGCAGGGCCGCGGCCGCGTCGTAGGACGGGACCACCGCCTTGTTCGCCCCACCCGGCTGGAACGAACACATCCCGACCATGCCCGCGAGCACGATGCAGCCGAGCACGAGCGGCACGAGGGACCAGAACATGTCGCGTCCGTCCTGCAGCAACCGCGGTTTGGGCGGCCTGGGCGCCGGAGCCGGCTCGCCAACTGGCTCGGCGTCCGGACGCGGTTTCTCGGTCATCCCCCGAGTATCTCAGCCGGCTCTCACAAGCCAGAGCCCAGCTCCAGCAGGCCGATGCGGCTCTGGGACAATCGGCAACTATGACGATTGAGGGCTCGTCGGGACCGGGCTCGTCGCCGACCGCCACCGCGGGCCGCGAGGCGTCGCGCGGGGGGTCGCGCAAGGAAGCCCCAGACCGCAACCTGGCGCTAGAACTCGTGCGGGTCACCGAGGCCGGCGCCATGGCCGCCGGCCGTTGGGTGGGCCGCGGCGACAAGGAGGGCGGCGACGGCGCGGCGGTCGACGCGATCCGCGAGCTGGTGAACTCGGTCTCGATGCGCGGGGTGGTGGTCATCGGCGAGGGCGAGAAGGACCACGCACCGATGCTCTACAACGGCGAAGAGGTCGGCAACGGTGACGGCCCGGACTGCGACTTCGCCGTCGACCCGGTGGACGGCACCACGCTGATGAGCAAGGGCATGCCCAACGCCATTTCGGTGCTGGCCGTGGCCGATCGTGGCGCGATGTTCGATCCGTCGGCGGTGTTCTATATGAACAAGATCGCCGTGGGGCCCGACGCCGCGCACGTGCTGGACATCACCGCCCCGATCGCCGAGAACGTCCGGGCGGTCGCCAAGGTCAAGGACCTGTCGGTACCGGACATGACGGTGTGCATTCTGGACCGGCCGCGACACACTCAGCTGATCGAGGACGTCCGGGCAACCGGGGCCCGCATCCGGCTGATCACCGACGGCGACGTCGCGGGCGCGATCTCAGCGTGCCGGCCGAACTCGGGAACCGACATGCTGGCCGGGATCGGCGGTACCCCCGAGGGCATCATCGCCGCCGCGGCGATCCGCTGCATGGGCGGGGCCATCCAGGCACAACTGGCGCCCCGCGATGACGCCGAACGCCGCAAGGCGCTCGACGCGGGCTACGACCTGGACCAGATACTGACCACCGAGGATCTGGTGTCCGGCGAGAACGTCTTCTTCTGCGCCACCGGGGTCACCGACGGCGATTTGCTCGTGGGAGTGCGGTACTACCCCGGCGGCTGCACCACCCAGTCGATCGTGATGCGATCGAAGTCGGGCACCGTCCGCATGATCGAGGCCTACCACCGGCTCTCCAAGCTCAACGAATACTCCGCCATCGACTTCACCGGCGACAGCTCGGCCGCCTACCCCCTGCCCTGACAAAACCCCATCACGCAAGGAAGCCAATCTATGGCCGCTGACGGCGAATACCGCATCGAGCACGACACCATGGGCGAGGTCCGGGTCCCCGCAAAAGCGTTGTGGCGCGCGCAAACCCAGCGCGCGGTGGAGAACTTCCCGATCTCGGGCCGTGGCCTGGAGCGCACCCAGATCCGTGCGCTGGGGCTGCTCAAGGGCGCCTGCGCGCAAGTGAACTCCGACCTCGGTCTGCTGGCACCGGAAAAGGCCGACGCGATCATCGCCGCGGCCGCCGAGATCGCCGACGGCCGCCACGACGACCAGTTCCCCATCGACGTCTTCCAGACCGGCTCGGGCACCAGCTCAAACATGAACACCAACGAGGTGATCGCGTCCATCGCGGCCGCCAACGGGGTCACGGTGCACCCCAACGACGACGTCAACATGTCGCAGTCGTCCAACGACACCTTCCCTACCGCAACACACATCGCGGCCACCGAGGCCGCGGTGCGTCACCTCATCCCGGCCCTCGAGGTGCTGCACGCGGCGCTGGCGGCCAAAGCCCGCGAATGGCACACGGTGGTCAAGTCCGGTCGCACCCATCTGATGGACGCGGTTCCGGTCACGCTCGGCCAGGAGTTCAGCGGGTATGCCCGCCAGATCGAGGCCGGGATCGAGCGGGTGCGTGCCACCCTGCCGCGGCTGGGTGAACTGGCCATCGGCGGCACCGCGGTGGGTACCGGTCTCAACGCCCCCGACGGCTTCGGCGCCAAAGTCGTTGAGGCGCTGGTCACAAAGACCGGCTTGTCCGAATTACGCACGGCAACAAACTCTTTCGAAGCCCAGGCGGCCCGCGACGGGCTGGTCGAGGCCTCCGGCGCGCTGCGCACCATCGCGGTGTCACTGACCAAGATCGCCAACGACATCCGCTGGATGGGATCCGGCCCGCTGACCGGCCTGGCCGAAATCCAGCTTCCCGACCTGCAGCCGGGCAGCTCGATCATGCCGGGCAAGGTTAATCCCGTTCTGCCGGAAGCGGTTACGCAGGTCGCCGCGCAGGTGATCGGCAATGACGCCGCGGTTGCCTGGGGCGGTGCCAGCGGCGCCTTCGAGCTCAACGTCTACATCCCGATGATGGCCCGCAACATCCTAGAGTCGTTCAAGCTGCTGACCAACGTGTCAAAACTGTTCGCGGAGCGCTGCATTACCGGGCTGACCGCCCACGTCGAGCATCTGCGCGAGCTGGCCGAGTCGTCGCCGTCGATCGTGACGCCGTTGAACTCGGTCATCGGCTACGAGGAGGCCGCCGCGGTGGCCAAACAGGCGCTCAAGGAGCGCAAGACCATCCGCCAGACCGTCATCGACCGCGGCCTGATCGGCGACAAGCTGTCGCTTCAGGAGCTGGACCGACGCCTCGACGTCTTAGCGATGGCCAAGGTCAAGCCGGACGAGTAAGCCTCGCGTCACACTGTGCAAACGCCTGTGTCCCGCGGATAATTGCGGCGACGCGGTCGCATCATCGCCTCGGCGGAGGTCATCGATGAGAGTGAGGGTGATTCGGGAATGACGGCTCCTCCCGGAGGTCCGTACGGTCAGAATCCCTATGGCACAAATCCGTCCCCTCAGGAGCCCCATTGGGCCGGCCAGCCGCAGGGCGGTCCCAACCCCTACCCGCCGGGCGGCCCGTACGCCGCTCCCTACCCACCCCAGCAGCCGCCCCCATCCGGCCCGGTGTATTTCCCCGGTGGGCCGCCCGGTCCCCCGCCGAGGCGTCCCCGCTCCAAGCTGCCCTGGTTGATCGCGGCCGGCGTCGCGGTGCTCGGCGTCGTAGCGGTGGTGGTAATCCTGGTTGTCACTTCCCGCGATGGAAACAAGTCGACCCCGGCCGCGCCGCCGGCGTCGACAAGCGCCCCCACGTCACCGCCGAACAACTCCCAGCAGACCGCGACCGATTGCACCCCCAACGTGTCCGCCGGTCAGCGGCCCACCGGTAACAAGATCAGCGCGGGCAGGCTGTCTTTCCCGTCCAACGTGGCGCCCGGATGGTCGCCGGTAACGGACGAACAGAGCCCGAACCTGATCGGCGCGGTGGGCGTCGCCCAGGAGGTGCCAGGCATCAGCGACTGGGTGATGGAGGCTGAGGTCGCCATCACCAACTTCGTCCCCAGCATGGACGTCACGGCGCAAGCAACGAAGTTGATGCAATGCGTCGCCAACGGCCCCGGCTACGCAAACGCGGCGCCGACCCTGGGCCCGATGAAGACGTCGCCGATGATGATCGACGGGGTCAAGGCCACGCGGGTCGACGCCGATATCGTGATCAACGACCCCACCCGCAACACGAAGGGCGACTCCGTCACCATCATCGCGGTCGACACCAAACCGGTCACCGTTTTCGTGGGCGCACGGCCCATCGGCGACCCGGGCAACACCGCCACCATCAACCAGGTCATTGCGGCGCTCAAGGTCAGCAAGAGGTGACCAGCCCCGCCTAGCCGGCCGGCGCCGAGACGTGGGTGGCTTCGGAGCGACCGCGCAACACGGTGGAATAGCGTTCGGCCCAGTGCGCCCGTTCGGCCTCATCGGCTCCCTCGATGGCCGCCGCCGAACACAGAATGCGCCGGTCCGAGGCTTTGGCAAGGTCGGCCAGCCGCGCCGCCTCGTTGACGGCGTCGCCGATCACCGTGTATTCGTAGCGGTTTTCGGCACCGATGTTGCCCGCAAACACCCGGCCCGCCGAAACACCGATGCCGAAATCGACGGGTAACCGGCGCAGTTGGGTGCCCAGCGTGCGTGCCGTCGCGAGCGCGGCCGACGCCGGTTCGCTTGTCCGCAACGGCGCCCCGAACACGGCCAGCGCGGCGTCGCCGGCGAATTTGTTGATCAGCCCCTGATGTTCGTCGACGGCGTCGACGACGATCCGGAAAAAGTCGTTGAGCACCTCGGCAACCTCTTGCGGGGGGCGGCTTTCCGCGAGTTGCGTCGAGCCCACCAGGTCGATGAACAGGACCGCCGCCTCGACCACATCTCCGGACAGCGAAGCGCCTTCCTGGATGGCGCGTTGCGCGACGTCCGTTCCGACATGGCGACCGAACAGGTCACGCAACCGATCCCGCTCGGCGAGCCCAGCGACCATCCGATTGAATCCTGTTTGCAGACGTCCGATTTGGGAACGCTCGTACGCGCCAACGTATGTTCCGATCCGGCCGTGTTCGACCTCGGCCATCGCGTCGACGACCTCACCGACCGGATCGGAGATGGATCGCGACGTCAGCAGCATCGTCGGCAGGCCGAGCAGCAGCGCTGCCAGCGACACCACCAAAACGGGCACATCCAACGACGCCGACTTCTGGATCAGCCAGCCGTATGAGCGAAGAACGAACAGAGCGGCGATCACTCCGATGGGAAGCGCGCTGCACAAAAACCACAGCAGAACCAGTCGCGCGAACACGCCGGGCACCGCCAGCCGTGGCTCGCAGCCCAGCGTGGCGGCACCCATGATCGGGCGCAGGGTGCGCTGCGCAAGGAGCATTCCCATCCCGGCGGCGGCCGGTCCGCCCAGCAGCACACCGAGCAGAACGGGCAGCAGAAACTGGGATCCGCCAGCAAGATTCAGCACCGCGAAGAGGGCCCCGGCCGCGCCCCAGGCCACCAAGAGGATCGCCGACTGGCGTCCGGCGATCTTCATTGCGGCTTCCCGCTGCTCCGGAGTCGGTTCGTCCCCGGCGGCATACCAGCGCAGGGTCGGGGCCAGGCTCACCACGCCGGCCACGGCGACGCCGACGACCCCCAGCCCGACGAGCACCACCACCACCGGCGTGTTCTTCTCCGCGAAGTCGACGTTGGCCGCAACGGAAGTCTGGCCCCGCAGCGGGATCAGGATGGCGGCCGCATCAACGACGGCCAGGATGTAGGCCAGGGCGAGGCTGATCGCATACTCAATCGACAACCTGCGAGCGGACTTTCGTTGCCCTGCGCGGGCTGCCGCCGCACCACCCGATCGTCGCGCGACCCATGCCCGAAGAGAGCCCGCCTTGATCACCCTATAAAGGTAGCCGCGACTGCCCCGAGCGTTTGCTAGGCACCGTTGTTGGGCCCACCCGAGTTCTGTCCCGGGATGTCGGTGATCGGGAAGTTGGGCATCGGCTTGGGTGAGGACGTGTTGGGCAACGTCGGGATCTCGCTGGCCGGGATGTCGTGAAGTTCGTTGACGGGTGGCCCGTTGTCCCGCCTGCCGTAGCTGCTGCCGGGCGCCCGCGGCCCCAGCAGTTCGCTGACGGTCACCAGGCGGTAACCGTTGGCCTTGAGCACCGGGATGAACTGGTACACCAGATCGACGGTGCTCGAGTAGGTGTCATGAAACAGCACCACCGAGCCGGGCTTGATCAGCGTCATGAGCATGTACCGCGTCGCGGCCGTGTTGGAGTCGTTGATCCAATCGAAAGGGATTACATCCCACAGGATTTCGGCCAGTCCGAACCGGCCGGCGGCCCGGCGTACCACGTCGTCGGACAGTCCACCGGCGGGACGCCACAGCGTCGGGGTCCGGCCGGTTGCGGCGGTAATGGCGTCGTTGGACCTGGAAAACTGGCCGGCGATGTCGTCCGTGGGGAGCATCGTCATGTTGGGGTGTTCCCAGGTGTGGTTGCCGATCTCCATGCCGGCGTCGGCGATGCGCTTGGCGCCCGCCGGGTTGGCCGCGACCTTGTTGCCGATCAGGAAGAACGTGGCCTTGGCGTCGTTGTCCTTCAGGATTTGCAGCAGCCGGTCGGTATACGGTCCCGGCCCGTCATCGAATGTCAGCGCGACGCACTTGACCACCGAGCAGCCCAGGTTCTCGGCGCGTGTCACGTGACCGGTAAGGCCGCCGATCAACAGCACCGCGGCGGCCGCCACGACACCGAAAACGGTCCGCCAATAGCGCCAGGCCTGGCTGTCGGGTCGTTTCGGCACGCTGGAAGCCTACCCGGCATCGGGCGGGCAACCCGGGCGCCGACCGTGGGCACAGCGTGACAAATCGGCTCAAATCCCGCCCCGAGCGCACGCTCGCGCCCCGGGGCAGGGGCAGGTCAGTGCGGTCCGGAGATTTCCTCGAGCATCTCGGTGACCAGCGCGGCAATCGGTGACCGCTCGCTGCGCAGCAGGGTGATGTGGGCGAACAACGGATGGCCTTTGAGCTTCTCGATGACCGCCGCAACCCCGTCATGACGGCCGACCCGCAGGTTGTCGCGCTGGCCGATGTCGTGGGTCAGCACCACCCGCGAACCCGTGCCCAACCTGGACAGCACGGTCAGCAGGACGTTGCGCTCCAGCGACTGGGCCTCGTCGACGATGACGAACGAGTCATGCAGCGAGCGGCCGCGGATGTGGGTCAGCGGCAGCACTTCGAGCATGCCGCGGGAGAGCACCTCCTCGAGCACCGCCGGACTGGCCAGGCCCTCGAGGGTGTCGAAGACCGCCTGCGCCCACGGGCCCATCTTTTCGCTCTCGCTGCCGGGCAAGTAGCCCAGCTCCTGGCCGCCGACGGCATACAGCGGGCGGAAAACCACCACCTTGCGCTGGGTCCGCCGCTCCAGCACCGCCTCAAGACCCGCACACAACGCCAGCGCCGACTTGCCGGTGCCGGCTTTGCCGCCAAGCGACACGATGCCCACCGACTCGTCGAGCAACAGGTCGAGGGCCACCCGCTGCTCGGCGGAACGGCCGCGCAGCCCGAACACCTCGCGGTCACCGCGCACCAGCTGGACGAGCTTTGCCGGGGTGACCCGGCCCAGCGCATGGGAACTGCCACCGAGCAGCCTGACCCCGGTGTGACAGGGCAGGTCGCGGGCTTCCGCCAGGTCGATCTCGCCGGCGGCGAACAGCGCGTCGATGTCCTCGGGGGCGGTCTCGATCTCGTGCATCCCCGACCAGCCGGAGGCCACGACGTCCTGCGCGTGGTACTCGTCGGCGGCCAGGCCCACCGCGGCGGCCTTGACCCGAAGGGGAATGTCCTTGCTGACCAACGTCACCCGCCTGCCTTCGGCAGCGAGGTTGGCGGCGCAGCTCAGAATCCGGGAGTCATTGCTGTCCGTGCGAAAGCCGGCGGGCAACACCGCAGGGTCGGTGTGATTGAGCTCGACGTGAAACGTACCGCCTTGTGTTCCAACTGGAATCGGCTGATCCAGCCGTCCGTGTTCGAGGCGAAGATCATCGAACAACCGCAACGCCTGGCGGGCGAACCAGCCCAGCTCGTGGTGGTGGCGTTTGGCCTCCAATTCGCTGATCACCACTAGCGGAACCACAACCTCGTGCTCGGCGAACCGGCTGCACGCCCACGGATCGGACAGCAGCACGGATGTGTCGAGAACGTAGGTCCGGAGATCGGTCACGTAGCGCTCCTCGAGCTAATGGCCCGATTTTTCAGCCACCCGTGGCGCGGGCCGCATTGTTGCCGGGCTGAACCCGCGCGGATCCACGCGGGTGTGTTGGCGGGAACTGCGGCACCAGGACCGGGGCTGGTCCTGCCGTTGTCGTGACGGGAGGTGCCGCCCTGGCAGCAGAGCATGTCGCTGACCATCGATACTGACGCTACTCTTGTCGCCGCGCGGCCGCTGCGCAGGCGCGCCGAGGCCGGCTCGGCGACAAGAGATGTGCCCGCCGAGACAACAGGCGGGACGCGGAGATCGGTTCAGCCGACGACGAATTGCCGCAGTCGCGGCTCGTCGGCAAGCCCCCACGCGGTGATGCGATCCGAGATCGCCTGCCGCAGGTGGGACGGCCCGAAAATGCCGGCATCGGCGACGTTGGTGACCTTGTCGTGGTAGGCGTCGATGTCTGCGCCGACGACGTCGAGGTCCGCGGCGCGGGCGGCAATCGCCGCGATCGTCTCATCGCGGGTGTACTCGAGGCAGTGCGCGACGAGCTTGGAGAAGATCTCCTCGTGCCGCACTTCGTCCCGGGCGATCCGGTCGATGAGTCCGGCCAGCAGGGGCTCCTCGATTTGCCCCGCCAGGTTGCCGCAGAAAACGGCATGAGTGCGCTCGGTGAAAGCCATGTAGACCAGGGTTTCGACTTGCGTGTACTGGTCGCCGCGGTAACCCTGCATCACGTACTGGACTCGCGCCTCTTCGTTGGCGGTCGGGTCCACCTCCCGGGTCACGACCAGGTATTCCCGCAGCGCGATGGCGTGCAGATGCTCCTCAGCGGTCCAGCGGCCCAGCCAGCGACCCCACCACTCCTCGAGAATGAAGTGCTCGACAAGCTCGCGGTGATGGGCGGCGAGGTTGTCCTTGAGTAGTTGCAGGATCTCGCACGCGTCCGTGATCGCCTTGGGCAGCGTTACCTGTGACTCATCCCAGTCGCGTCCGCCCAGGAAGGCGAAGTTCTCCCCGCGGTCGAACGGCACGTAGTCGTGGGCGAACCAGATTTCCTCGGTGTCGAGGTGGCGGTCCATAAGCCGTTCGACGACCGGCTCGAGTTCGAGCACCAAAGCATTAGGTACAGGTTTCTGTGCCATGTGGTTACTGTAACCCGCGTACACAGGTTCCGTGTAATTGCACGGCGCGTGTCGGGCCCGGACCGCCGCCGACCCGCCCCGACCGCCCGGATTGCCCGATCAGCGGTCGACGAGCGTCCAGTCCTCGAGTCCCTCGTAGAGCGGGAAGTCCCTGGCCAGCCGCGTCACCCGTTGCCGCAACGCGGGCAGATCGGCCCCACTGCCGCCCACCAGCGCAGTGGCGATAATGTCGCCGACCTCGGTGAACTCGGCGTCGCCGAAGCCGCGGGTCGCCAGCGCCGGTGTTCCCACCCGCAAGCCCGACGTCACCATCGGCGGCCGCGGGTCATTGGGGACCGCGTTGCGGTTGACCGTGATGCCGATCTCGTGGAGCAGATCCTCGGCGGCCTTGCCGTCGAGCGGGGAGTCGCGCAGGTCCACCAGGACCAGGTGCACATCGGTGCCGCCGCTGACCACCGACACACCGGCCTTGGTGACATCGGGAGCCAACAGCCGATCGGCGATGAGGCGTGCGCCGGACAGCGTGCGCTGCTGGCGATCGGCGAATTCGGGGGTGGTGGCGATCTTGAGCGCGACCGCTTTGCCCGCGATGACGTGCATGAGCGGCCCACCCTGCTGACCGGGGAACACCGCCGAGTTGATGGCCTTGGCGAACTCCTGCTTGCCCAGGATCATTCCGGAGCGGGCTCCGCCAAGCGTCTTGTGCACGGTCGTGGACACGACGTCCGCGTGCGGTACCGGCGATGGGTGCAACCCCACGGCGACCATACCGGCGAAGTGCGCCATGTCCACCCAGAGCTTGGCGTCGACCTCGTCGGCGATCGACCGGAATGCCGCGAAGTCCAGGATCCGCGGGTACGCCGACCAGCCGGCGATGATCACCTTGGGGCGGAACTCGAGCGCCTTGGCCCGCACCGCGTCCATGTCGATCAGATGCGTCTTCGGATCGACGCCGTAAAAGCCGGCGTCATACAGCTTGCCGGAGAAGTTCAATCTCATGCCGTGCGTGAGATGGCCGCCGTTGGCCAGGTCCAGACCGAGCAGATGCTCCCCCGGCGACATCAGCGCGTGCAGTATCGAGGCGTTGGCCTGGGCACCCGAGTGCGGCTGGACATTGGCGAACTCGGCGCCGAACAGCGCTTTGGCCCGGTCGCGTGCGATGTTCTCCACGACGTCGACGTGTTCGCAGCCGCCGTAGTAGCGCCGCCCGGGCAGTCCCTCGGCGTACTTGTTGGTCAGCACGCTGCCCTGGGCCTGCAGCACCGACCGCGGCACGAAGTTCTCCGACGCGATCATCTCCAAGGTGTCGCGTTGCCGGCCGAGTTCCTTGTCCAACAGCTCGGCGATATCGGGGTCGACCTCGGACAGCGGGGCGGACATCACGGAGGCGGTGGCGGAGGCGGCGGTGCGAGCCTCAGGTGCGGCAGTCACGGCAGCAAGTCTATCGAGCGGCCCCGCTCAGCTGGGGGCGGCTCACGTCGCAGCGGTCCGACACGCGTTTTGGCAGCCCAGCCGCGGGGCACGCGCCGATTCCTGCCACACTGGCACTATGCCGCGGCCTAGCGAGCCGAGCCCGTATGTGGAGTTCGACCGGAAACAATGGCGCGCACTCCGCATGTCGACGCCACTGGCCCTCACCGAAGAGGAATTGATCGGCCTGCGCGGTCTTGGCGAGCAGATCGACCTGCTCGAAGTCGAAGAGGTCTACCTGCCGCTGGCCCGGCTGATTCACCTTCAGGTCGCCGCCCGCCAGCGGCTGTTTGCCGCCACTTCGGAGTTTCTCGGCGAACCCCAACAAAATCCGGACCGGCCGGTGCCGTTCGTCATCGGCGTGGCCGGAAGCGTGGCGGTCGGCAAGTCGACGACCGCGCGTGTGCTGCAGGCGCTGTTGGCTCGCTGGGATCATCATCCCCGGGTGGACCTAGTGACCACCGACGGTTTTCTCTACCCGAATGCCGAGCTGGATCGGCGAAACCTCATGCACCGCAAAGGTTTTCCGGAGAGCTATAACCGCCGGGCGCTGATGCGGTTTGTGACCTCGGTGAAATCCGGCTCCGACTACGTGTGCGCGCCGGTGTACTCGCACCTGAAATACGACATCCTGCCCGGAGCCAAGCACGTGGTGCGCCATCCCGACATCTTGATCCTGGAGGGCCTCAACGTATTGCAGACCGGCCCGACCCTGATGGTGTCGGACCTGTTCGACTTCTCGCTGTATGTGGACGCCCGGATCGAAGACATCGAGCAGTGGTACGTGTCGCGGTTCTTGTCGCTGCGCGGCACCGCGTTCGCCGACCCGGAATCACACTTCCACCACTACTCGGCCTTGAACGACACGAAGGCCGTGGCCGCCGCGCGGGAGATCTGGCGGTCGATCAACCGGCCCAACCTGGTCGAGAACATCCTGCCGACGCGGCCCCGCGCCACCCTGGTGCTGCGCAAGGACGCCGACCATTCCATCAACCGGCTCCGCCTGCGCAAGCTGTAACCGACCCGCCGACAGGCCCCCAAAGTGGCCGAGCGGGGCTGCGCACCGCTCACGGAGGCGCCCCGCTCGGCTGGTTAAGGGGTTACGCCGTCTCGAGACGACGCACTCCCAGGTACTGCAGTGCCGCGAAGACCGCGGTGTACACGGCACTGACCAGCGACGCGGTCACCCCGATCGCGGTCATCGGCACGACTTCGGCGGCCACGATGGCGCCCAACGTGAACGCGATGTTGGCCACGACGACGCCGATCCCAGCCCGACGCAGGTTCGGCGCCGCCCCAAGGCTGAACACCACCAGCCCGTAGAGGACGAAAACGGCGCCCAGAAAGTACTCCACATCGGGCGACAGGCCGGTCAGCGACGAGAGCGGGTCGGCGACGAAGGCGACGGCCAGGCCGCACAATCCCGTGAACGTGGCATCGGCCCGCATGGCGAAACGCAGCAGCGAGTCGGTCGCATCGTAGAGGTGTCTGGTCGGTAGCCCAGATACACGAGAAACAGAGGTCATGTGATTACTCCTCGGTGGTTTGGGTTGAACAATTTTCAGCGTGCCGCCGCAGCACTGCCATATCGACGCGTGGCACTGCCAATTACTGCCACCTAGAGGAAGACCAGGGATTTCTTCCGGGTATTCCCGCCGAACTGATCCGAAGCTAAATCGCGATCGCTTCGACGAGCCTGAACCTGCCGCTCGCCAGTCACCGCAGCGCGGCGATCGCCCACAAACAGGCCCGGCGTTTTCCTCTCCCCACCCGCTCAGTCGCTGGGGACGGCGACACGCCCGCGCAGGTCGGCGGCGATGAGCCGGGCCGCGGCGTTCTGCCAGTTGTGCAGCGAGCGCTGCGGAACCTCGGTCACCAACCACTGCCAGGCTTGCCGGGCGGTCGGATCCAATCCGGAGGCCGTGGCGTTCTGCGCGTATGCGCGCACCCCGACGACGTACGGGAAATACAGCGAGTTGTAGTGACGCCACTGCTCGGTGGTCCCGAAATCGCCTGCGTCGCGCGGTTTGAGCCGCCCGATGGCGTCGGCGAGGACGGCCTTGAGTTCGTTGGCCCGCTCCAGCGGGTGATCGGGCGCGCCGCGGGCGGCCAGGCGCTCGTCGACCAGTGGCAATGCGGTCAGCGGGCTGGCGACCAGCTTGGTCAGGTCACCGTAGTGGCCCAGCGCCCGGCGGGTGAGCCGCGCGAACGTGTCGTCGTCGACGTCGTGAATATCCCTGAGCGGATCGTTCGACCGCAGCGGCAACGCCGCCCCGGTATGCCGCAACGCGGCCCGGTCGGCCCGCAGCGTCGGCGATTTCGAGAACGCCAGCCGGTCGAACATCCCCGCGAGCGGATCGGCCAGCACCTGCACCGTGATGGCGATCGCCAGGGTGGTGAACAGCAGCACGGTCAGCGCGGTCTGGGCGGTGGGCTCGCGCCGTGTCATCGCCAAGCCGACCAGCACCTGCCCACCGAACAGCACCGCCACCGCCACCGCACCGGCGAAGGAGCGCAGCATGTCGGCGCGCAGGGCTTGCCCCTCATCGAAGGCGTCCCACACGGCGACCGCCACGCCGAGCAACAGCAGGTCGAAACCCGTCGACGCCAGAGCCAGCCAGCTGGGCAGCAGTCCGAGCGGGATGATCAGGATGGCGTTACCCAGTGCGAAGAACAGCGTCGCGACTATGACGACTCCCAGACCACTGCGACCAACCGGCACCGGCGCAGCGGGCCGCACCAGCGTCACCGCCATCGCGCCCAGCGTGGAGATCGAGATCGCCGCGAACATCAGCAGGTGACCCGGCCGCAGCGGCCCGTCGACGCTGCCGGCCATCATCGCGCCGAACAGGATGACCGCGCCGACGCCGCCGACGAGCAACAACTCGCGGGTGCGCGACCGGTAGTGGTCGGACGGCCTGGACAGTTCGATCAGGACCGCGAACCACGCCACGCTGGGCACGACGACCAGATAGATCTCGATCCGGCCGAGCACCCCGGCGTGCGTGACGCTGGCAGTGCGCACCGCGTCCAGCGCGACGACGAGCGCGAAACCGCACAATCCGATCGCCGCCAACGCGAGCACCGGTTTACGCGGATCGCGGGCCAGCAGGTACAGCCCCAGCCACCCGCTCAGCGTGAACACCACCGCCGACAGCGCAGCCATGAATCCAGTGTGGCACGCGAGCGACGCGCCGCTAAGCGTCCCGCTACCTGCCCTATTGGTGGCGACCCGCCGCGCCCGGCTGCGCCGCGCTTGCGATCGTCACCTCGCCCTATTGGTGGCGACCCGCCGCGCCCGCTGCGCCGCGCTTGCGATCGTCACCTGCCGTACCGGCGATGCCGCTGGCTGTAGTCACGCAGCGCACGCAGGAAATCGACGCGACGGAACGCCGGCCAGTGCGCTTCGGTGAACCACATCTCCGAGTAGGCGCTTTGCCACAGCAGAAAGCCGGACAGGCGTTGCTCACCCGACGTGCGGATCACCAGGTCGGGGTCGGGTTGCCCGGAGGTGTACAGGTTTTCGGAGATCGCGTCGGCGGTCACCGCGTCCATCAGCTCTTCGGCGGTCGCGCCGTTGGCAAGTTCTTTGCCCAGCAACGCGCGCACCGCGTCGACGATCTCGCGGCGTCCGCCGTAACCGACGGCGACGTTGACGTGGAAGGGCGCCACGACCGGCGTGGACTCCACCGCGCCGCGCACCCGGCGGGCCGATTCCTCGCCGAGCAGGTCGAGATCCCCGACGGTGCGCACACTCCAGCGATTGGCCGGCGCGCAGATCTCCTCGACGACATCGGTGATGATCTCGATGAGCCCGGCCAACTCGGCGGGCTCGCGTTGCAGGTTTTCGGTGGACAGCAGGTAGACCGTGGTCATTTCGATGCCGGCTTCCTGGCACCAGCGCAGCATCTCGGCGATCTTGGCGGCGCCCATCCGGTAGCCGTAGCTGACGTCGTCGTATCCCGCGTCGCGCGCCCATCGCCGGTTCCCGTCGCACAGGACCGCGATATGACGGGGCAGTTCCGATTTGGCGGCGGCCAGACCTTGCCTCAGGCGCAGCTCGTAGACCCTGTACAGGGGCTCCTTAAGCCTGGGCGGAATGATCTCCACGTAGAGACACCCTACTGTCACCGGCGCTGAATTCCGGGGCCATTTCCGTCCTGGAGTTGGGCGGGTCGCCGCAAGGGGTGACGGTGACGCGAGGATTCGCGACTACTGTGATCCGGAAGAGCCACTAGCAATCTCACGGCAGGACAACAGGAGACATGAGCGGCCGAACGAGCACGACCAAGGGTAAGGAGCGCGAATCTGAGGCCATCACGCCGGGCAATACCATCGACCAACTCGTCGAAGGTGCTGCCCACGTTCTGACCAAGCCACGCATGCGCGGCTGGATTCACTTCTATTCGGCGTGGCTGGCGATCATCTGCGGCGCGACCCTGGTGTCGGTGTCGTGGGCGGTCGCGTCGCCCCGGGCCGGTCATTCGACGCTGATCTACGCCGCGGCGACGGTGGCGATGTTCGCCGTCAGCGCCACCTATCACCGGGTGAATTGGAAGTCGGACGGCCACCGCAAAATGATGAAGCGGCTCGACCATTCGATGATCTTCGTGTTCATCGCCGGCAGCTACACACCGTTCGCCCGCCTGGCGATGCCGCAGAACACCGGGGTGCTGGTGCTGTGGATCGTGTGGGGCGGCGCGCTGGCGGGCATCGTGCTGAAGGTGTGCTGGCCGTCGGCGCCGCGCTGGGTGGGCGTGCCACTATATCTGGTGCTGGGTTGGGTGGCCGTGTGGTACGCCCCCACGATCATCCACATCGCCGGGGTGGCCGCGATGGTGTTGCTGGCCGTCGGCGGCGCGCTGTACAGCATCGGTGGCGTGTGTTACGCGCTGCGCTGGCCCGACCCCTGGCCGAGCACGTTCGGCTATCACGAGTTCTTCCATGCCTTTACCGCGGTCGCCGCGATTCTGCACTACATCGCGATGTGGCTTGCGGTCTTTTACGTTGGCCACCCGGCCTGACTGCGCTACTGGGTGGTGACGTCGGCCGGCGACCAGTAGGCCTTCATTGCCGCGATCTTGCCGTCCTCGTTGAACACCATCACGTCGATCGGCTCGATCACCAGCCGGTTCTCGCCCGCGATCACGATCAGCCGGAACAGGAAAGCCGCCTCGTTGCCGGAAACCCGCAGCGACACGAGCTCGCATTCGCGCTGCACGTCATTGACCGCGGAGTAGAAGCCGTGGATCGCCTGACGACCGATATGCACCTCGCCCCCGACCGGGTCCTCGACGGTGGCGTCATCGGCGTACAACTCGACCACGTCGTCGGCGCTGCCCTTGGCGACGAGTTCGATGTAGCGGTGGACCGTGGCGGCGATCGCTTGGGCCCTATTGTCGGCATCCGGCATGCGACCCAACCTACTATCCGGGGCCGCTATCCGGGCACACCGAGGGCGGCCGCCAGCTCCGTCGCCCGGGTCACCGGCAGGTCGCAGACCCGGCCACGGCACACGTAGGCGGCGTCGGCGCCGGCCACCCGGTCGCGGCCGACCAGCAGCATCGACGAGTCCATCTCGCCGCCGACAACGATCGCCCCGCCGGGCGCCAGCCGGCGAGCGTCGGCCAACAGCGACGACCGCGACGGCTTGCAGGCGACCGCGATCTGCAGCGGTCCGCGGACCGCCGATTCGGCGACGGCCAGCCAATGTCCGGCCGAGCGCGCTGCGCGCGCCAACACCACCGAGTGCGCGCGCAGCGCCTCGGACGCGGCCTGCCGATACCGCTCGGCCCGGAGACCGTCGACCAGGTGCGCCGCCGTCAGCAGCGCCTCGGTGATCGACGACGCGCCCGACGGCGTCGCCCCGTCCAGGGGGTCGGCGGGCCGCAGCATCAACCGTTCGGCATCGTCGGCGGTGTCGAACCAGCGGCCCGGCCGCTGCGGGTCGGCGAAGTGCGCCAGCGCGGCGTCCAGCAGCTCGGTCGCCGCCGTCAGCCAGGTCTCGTCGGGGCTCAGCTGGTACAGCGCGAGCAACCCGGTCGCCAGCATCGCGTGGTCCTCGAGGATGGCGGCGCTGTCGCCCACCACCCCGCCCAGGCTGGCGCGCCGCAGCCGGCCGTCGACGACGTGGGTGTCCAGCAGCGCCCTCGCGCAGCGCCGCGCGGCGCGGGCCCACTCGGGTTCGCTCAGGGCCACGCTGGCCTCGGCCAGCGCGGTGATCGCCAGACCATTCCAGGACGTGACGACCTTGTCGTCGCGTCCCGGCTGGGCCCGGGTGAGCCGGGCGGCCAGCAGCGCGGCCCGGATGCGTTGCAGCCGTTGCGGATCGTCGGGGTCCTCGGGCAACTGCAGCACCGACGACCCCTGCTCGAACGTGCCGGACTGCGTGACCGCGAAAACCTCTGCGGCCCAGCGGCCGTCGTCGGCACCCAGGATTTCGGCCAGCTGCCCCGGCGTGCAGACATAGGTCGAGCCTTCGCGACCGTCGGCGTCGGCATCCAGCGACGAGGTGAACATGCTCCCATCGGCCAGCTCGTCGATCAGGAACCCCGCGGTCTGGGTGGTGACCCGGCTCGCCAACGGATCTCCGGTGCGCCGGGCCCAATGCGCGTAGGCGCGCAGCAGCAGCGCGTTGTCGTACAACATCTTTTCGAAATGCGGTACCACCCAGGCATTGTCGACGCTGTAGCGGGCGAAGCCGCCGGCGAGTTGGTCGTAGATGCCACCGCGGGCCATCGCGTTGCCCGTGCGCGAGACCGCCTGCAGCGCTTCCGGTGATCCGGTGCGCTCGTAGTTGCGCAGCAGCGCCTCGAGAAGCGCCGAGGGCGGGAACTTGGGCGCGCCGCCGAAGCCGCCGTGCACCGTGTCCTGATCGGCCAGCACCGCCGCGATGGCATGGTCGCACAGGGCCGGGGCCACGTCCGGGCCGCCACCCGGCAGCGCTCGAAGCGATGTTGCGCAGCTCGCCGGCGATATGATCGGACGCCTCCTCGACCTCGCCGCGACGGTCCCGCCAGGTGTCCAAGATGGCCGAAAGAAGTTGCAGGAAACCTGTTTTCGGGTAGTACGTGCCGCAGAAGAAGGGCCGGCCGTCGGGCGTCAGAAAACACGTCATCGGCCAACCGCCCTGCCCGGTGAGCGCGACGGTGGCGTTCATGTAGACCGCGTCGATGTCCGGCCGTTCCTCGCGGTCGACCTTGATGCAGACGAACCCCGCGTTCATCGCGGCGGCCACCTCGTCGTCCTCGAACGATTCGTGGGCCATGACGTGACACCAATGGCAGGCGGCGTAGCCGACGGAGAGCAGGATCGGCACGTCGCGCGCGGCGGCGTCGGCCAGTGCCTGCGGCGTCCACTCCTGCCAGTGCACCGGGTTATCGGCATGCTGGCGCAAGTACGGGCTGGTCGCCCGCCCGAGGGTGTTGGTGTGCGAAGGATCAGCCGGGCTCATCGCCGGGTCCCGGTGGCCGCGCCGATCCGTTCCCCTGCTCGGGGACCTGGTCAGCGGGCGGCCCGACCGTGTCGGTGCCCTCGTCGGCGGCCTGATCGGGCTCGGGGTGCCCGGGGTCGAAGGATTCGGGCACCTTCTTCAGGTGCCGGTTCATCGAACGCAGCAGCAACAACGTGACGATCAGCAGCAGGACGATGACCACCAGCCCCACCGGGCTCGCCTTGCCAAAATCGGGCCCGTTGTTATGCGGCGCGCCGTCCGCCTGCCAGGCGACCCACGCCACGCTCACCGCCAGAAAGTGAGTCACCCGTCGGTCCCGATTCCGGCGAACAGGTCATCCTCGGGCAGGCGGGCCGGCACACGGGAGCGGGCCAGCTCGAATTCCTCGGTCGGCCACAACCGCCGCTGCCATGCGATCGGAACCGCGAAGAAGTCGTGGTTCGGGTCGATCTGGGTGGCGTGCGCCCGCAACGCGTCGTCGCGCTGGCCGAAGTACGCCGAGCATTCGACGCGCGTCGTCACCCGGGACTCGAACGGGTCGTGCTCGGGATCCCACGCCTCGAGCCACTTCTTGAACGGGCCTTCCTGGCCGTGCTTGACGCATTCGTCGTGGAACAACTGCATCCGCGCCCGCAGGAAGCCGTGGTTGTAGTACAGCTTGGCCGCCGTCCACGGCTCGCCGACGTCCGGGAAGCGCCGGTAGTCGCCGGCCGCTTCGAAGGCACCGAGCGAAACCTGGTGGCAGCGAATGTGATCCGGATGGGGATAGCCGCCGTTCTCGTCGTAGGTGGTAATCACGTGCGGCCGGAACTCGCGGACCACCCGCACCAGCGCCTCGACGGACACCTCCAGCGGCACCAGCGCAAAGCAGCCCTCGGGCAGCGGCGGTGGCGGGTCGCCCTTGGGCAATCCGGAGTCGACGAAACCGAGCCAGGTGTGCTCCACGCCCAGTATTTCGGCGGCCTTCGCCATCTCGTCACGACGAATTTCGGTGATGTGGTGTTGCACATCGGGCAGGTCCATCGCCGGGTTGAGGATTTCGCCCCGTTCGCCGCCGGTCAACGTCACGACCAGCACGCGGTGGCCCTCGTCGGCGTAGCGGGCAAGGGTGGCCGCTCCCTTGCTCGATTCGTCGTCGGGGTGGGCGTGCACGGCCATCAACCGCAGTTCGCTCACGTGCCCCCTTGTCGCTGTGCTGGTCGGCCGCTTTGACCCTATAATTCCAGTTCCCGATCGTTGCATTCCGTCGGCCGGGTCCCGCAGTCGACAGTCCAGATATGAAACAGGCATGACCCAGGTCTCCATCCCTCGTCCCGAGGCCCGCTACGGGCGTTCGCGACTGTCCCGTGTGTCGCGGCGTCGCGTGGCCATCGCGCTGGCCTTGCTGGTCGTTGCGGCCGGCCTGGTCGTCGCCGTCGTCGGCTATCAACGGCTCGGTACCGGCGACGTCACCGGCTCACTGGCCGGTTATCAGGTGATCGACAACGAGACGGCCTCGGTGACGATCAGCGTGACGCGTTCGGACCCGTCGCGGCCGGTCGACTGCATCGTGCGCGTTCGAGCGGCGGACGGCAGCGAGACGGGCAGGCGGGAGGTGTTGGTTCCGCCGTCGGTCGCGGCCACCGTGCAGGTAACGACGACGGTGAAATCCAGCAAACCGCCGAGGATGGCAGACATCTACGGCTGCGGCACCGACGTGCCCAGCTATCTGCGTTCCGTCTGACACGACGAAGCCGAACAGCGAATATGGGAGTCATCAATTGTTTGCACGGTGGTAAGATGGGTGAATGCACGGTTCCTGCTGGGACCGTGTATTGCTGCATTAAAGGCCGCGAGCCCAACAGAGCGGCAACACACGGGTCCAACCCAGACACTCCCGGCAGCGGGGTGCACAGACTTACGCGGATACGCGAAACCGAGAACACGAGGAGCGCGACGAGATGACGGATACTTCGGTGACCTGGCTGACCCAGGAGTCACATGACCGACTCAAGGCCGAGCTCGACGGATTGATCGCGAATCGTCCGGTCATCGCCGCGGAAATCAACGACCGTCGCGAAGAGGGTGACCTGCGGGAGAACGGCGGATACCACGCCGCGCGCGAAGAGCAGGGCCAGCAGGAGGCCCGCATTCGCCAGCTGCAGGACCTGCTCAACAACGCGAAAGTCGGCGAGGCGCCCAAGCAGTCCGGCGTGGCGCTGCCCGGTTCGGTGGTGAAGGTCTACTACAACGGCGACAAGTCGGACACCGAGACCTTCCTGATCGCGACCCGGCAGGAAGGCATCAAGGACGGCAAGCTGGAGGCCTACTCACCAAGCTCGCCGTTGGGTGGGGCCCTGATCGACGCCAAGGTGGGTGAGACCCGCAGCTACACGGTCCCCAACGGGAACACCATCGAGGTCACGTTGATCAGCGCGGAGCCGTATCACTCCTAGCTAAGCTAGCCGAGCGCCTGTTCGAGATCGCCCAGTAGGTCGGCAATATCCTCGATGCCGACCGAAAGCCGCACCAGGTCGTCGGGAACTTCCAACTGCGAACCGGCCGTCGACGCATGCGTCATGGCGCTGGGGTGTTCGATCAGCGACTCGACCCCGCCCAGGGATTCGGCCAGGATGAACACCCTGGTGCGGGCGCACAGATCCTGGGCGGCACCGCGGCCGGCTCGCATCCGTAGCGAAACCATGCCGCCGAAGCCACGCATCTGCCGCGCGGCGATCTCGTGCCCGGGGTGGCTGGGCAGACCGGGATACAGCACCGCGCTCACCGAGGGCTGCCCCGCGAGGAATTGCGCGACGGCCAAGGCGTTTTCGCTGTGTCGCTGCATCCGCAGCACCAACGTCTTCAGGCCGCGCATCGTCAGGTAGGCGTCGAACGGGCCCGGCACCGCGCCGGCCCCGTTCTGCAGGAACCCGAAGGCGCTGTCTAGCTCTTCGTCGTTGGTGGCCAGTGCGCCGCCCACCACGTCCGAGTGGCCACCGATGTACTTGGTGGTCGAGTGCAGCACGACATCGGCTCCCAGCGTCAACGGCTGCTGCAGCGCCGGTGATGCAAAGGTGTTGTCCACCAACACCTTTGCGGAACTGTGCCGGCCAATCTCGGCGATGGCCGCGATATCGGCGATAGACAGCAGCGGATTGGTCGGTGTTTCCACCCAAATCAACCGGGTCCGTGGCGTGATCGCGGCACGAACGGCGTCCAGGTCGGACAGCGCCACCGGCGTGTGCTCGACATTCCACCGGGAGAAGACCTTGTCGATCAACCGGAAGGTGCCGCCGTAGGCATCGTTGGGGATGATCAGGTGGTCGCCGGGCCGCAGCATGGCCCGCAGGGCGCAGTCGGTGGCGGCCATCCCGGAGCTGAACGCCCGGCCAAAGGTGCCCTCCTCGACGGCCGCGAGCGAGGCCTCCAGCGCCGCCCGGGTCGGGTTGCCGGTGCGTGCGTATTCGAATCCACCGCGCAGCGCCCCCACGCCGTCTTGGGCGAAGGTGCTGCTGGCGTAGATCGGGGTGTTCACCGCGCCGGTGGCCGGATCCGGGCGGTAGCCGGCGTGAATGGCTTTGGTGGCCAGTCCTTTGAACCCGTGCTGTTCCGTGTGGTCTGCGCTCATCGACGACAAGCCTAACGACGGCCGCCGTGGCGGCGCCGCGGTGCGCCCGGACTACTCGACGGTCAAGCCTGTGGAATCGGCAGGCAGACCGTCGTCATGATCTTGTCCGCCAGCGTTTGCCGCTTGGCATCCCACAGCGGGAAAAGGAAACCGATGAAGCAAATGACCGCGTCGACGGTGTGCGCGAGGAAGCGCACGACGGACATCCCGAAGCCGATCGGCTGCCCGGTGGCCTCGCTGACCACCTTGAACTTCATGACCGACTTGCCGACGCTCGACCCGGTGGTGCCCTGGCGGTAGCCGTAGTTCCAGATCAGGTAGAACAGCCCCACCACCGACGCCAGCCACTGCGCCAACACTCCGATGGTCGAGTTCTGGGTGGCGCAGTACTGATTGACGGTGTACTGCGTGATGTCGGTGACGCAGGACGATTGCTGGGTGGCGGCCAGGATCCCAAAGCCGATCCCGTGCACGATGACGTACGGGAAGATGTCGATCACGAACGCCAGCGCGCGGGTCAGCCACCGGGTGTATTCCTGCTTCGGCAGGGCACGGATCGCGGGCCCGGGTGGCGGCGGCGCGTATCCGCCGGAAGATGGGGGCGGAGGCGGGTAGGCACCGCCACCGGGCAGCGGCGGAGGCGGGGAACCGACGGCGGGCGCCGAAGCAGCGGACAGGGGGAAGGAACCTCCGCCGGGTGCCGAGGGAGCGGGTTCGTGCGCGCCGGTTTGGGGCTCGTGCCCGCCGGGTTGGGGCTCGTGCCCGCCGGATGGCCCGGGCGGCGGGGAGGCAGGTGGGGGGTTAGCGCCACCGGGTGGCGGTTGATCGGTCATGGGCAACCTTCCACTGCGGATGTAGCTGAACTAGCGCCCCACAGTACCTGAGCACCCGGGCCGTGAAGTGGCCGGGCGAGACCTGCCTCACACCGCCATTGGGCACCACAAACGTGCGGCCGCGTTAGCGTCGCCGCGGCGCGTCCGAGAGGAAACCCAACAGGTCATGGCGGGTGATGACCCCGACCGGCTTGCCCTTTTCCACCACCATCAACGCGTCCCAGTCGCGCAACTCCTTGCCGGCCGCGGTGACCGACTCGCCGGTGCCGATCATTCGCAGCGGCGGGCTCATGTGCTCGGAGACGGCGTCGGCCAATTTGGCGCGGCCCTCGAAGACGGCCGAGAGCAGTTCGCGTTCGGAGACGCTGCCGGCGACCTCGCCGGCCATTACCGGGGGCTCGGCGCCGACGACCGGCATCTGGGACACCCCATACTCGCGCAGGATGCCGATGGCGTCGCGCACGGTCTCGGCCGGATGGGTATGCACCAGATCGGGCAGCGCGCCGGATTTCCCGCGCAGCACATCGCCGACCGTGGGCTGCTCCGTCGAGCCGTCGAGCCGGCTGCGCAGGAACCCATACGACGACATCCATGCGTCGTTGAAGATTTTCGACATGTAGCCGCGGCCGCCGTCAGGCAACAAGACGACGACCAGCGCGTCGGGCCCGGCCTCCTCGGCGACCTTCACCGCGGCCACCACCGCCATGCCGCACGAGCCGCCGACCAGCATCGCTTCCTCACGGGCCAGCCGCCTAGTCATGTTGAACGAGTCGGAGTCCGACACCGCGATGATCTGGTCGGGCACGCCCGGGTCGTAGGCCGCCGGCCAGAAGTCCTCGCCGACCCCCTCGACCAGATAGGGCCGGCCGCTTCCGCCCGAATACACCGAACCTTCGGGGTCGGCACCGACGATGCGCACGGGTCCTTCCGGTCGATCGCGCGACACCTCCTTGAGGTAGCGGCCCGCGCCGCTGATCGTCCCGCCGGTGCCGATCCCGGCGACGAAATGGGTGACCTTACCGGCGGTGTCGGCCCAAATCTCGGGGCCGGTGGTCTCGTAGTGGCTGGCCGGACCCTGCGGGTTGGCGTACTGATCGGGCTTCCAGGCGCCGTCGATCTCTTTGACCAGCCGGTCGGAAACGCTGTAATAGCTGTCCGGGTGGTCCGGCGGCACCGCCGTTGGGCAGACGACGACCTCGGCGCCATAGGCGAGCAGCACGTTACGCTTGTCCTCGCTGACCTTGTCCGGGCAGACGAACACGCACTTGTAGCCGCGGTGTTGGGCGACCAGGGCGAGACCGACCCCGGTATTGCCCGATGTCGGTTCGACGATGGTGCCACCCGCTTTGAGCTCCCCGCTGGCCTCCGCGGCGTCGATCATCTTCGCCGCGATGCGGTCCTTGGAGCTGCCGCCCGGGTTGAGGTATTCGACCTTTGCCGCGACGGTGCCGGCACCGGCGGGGACGACGGCGTTCAGGCGCACCAGTGGCGTACCGCCGATGAGGTCACTGATGTGCCGCGCAATTCGCATGCGTCCATCGTCTCAAGCGATTTCGGGCCGTGCACCCGAACGGTGGGACCGCTGCGGCGAAAACGGACGCGCTAGCCGGTGGCTTCGCGGATGTAGTCCCCGATCTGGCGCAGCGAACGGATTGCCTCCGGGACCATCGGCGCGGCCAACTGGAAGTCGTGCACCTGGCCGGGCCAGATCCGCACTTCGGCCGGCACACCAACCGCCGCCAGCCTCCTGGCCGCCAACTGCGCATCGTGCAGCAAAACCTCGGATCCGGAAACGTGGATCAGGGTGCGCGGCAGGCCGGGTTTGATGTGCTCCAAAGGCTCGTAAATCTCTTCCGGTTTGCCGCCGACTTTGTTCTTCTCGGCCGCGCCAGCAACCAACTCGCCGAGCGCATCAAACGCCCTGGCACAAAACATCGCGTCGGTCTTGATGTTAGGGTGCGCCTGCTTGTATTCCTTTGCTAGCTGCAGCAGTGGCGACATCGCGACCAGCGCCGCCGGCTCTTCGCCCTCCTCCTGCAGCCGCTGCGCCAGGGTGAGTGCGAGATAGCCACCGGCGGAGTCGCCGGCCAGCACGATCTGATCCGGTTCGTACCCGCGCGAGCGCAACCAGCGGTACCCGTCGTGGCAGTCGGCGAGCGCCATGCCCACCGAGTGCTTGGGCAGCAGCCGGTAATTGACCACCAACACGGGCGAGTCAGCGAACTTCGACAAAGCTTCGACGATCCTGCCGTGCGAGTTTGCTCCACAGGTCAGGAACGCGCCGCCGTGCAAGTAGACGATTGCCCGTCGACTGCCGTCGGCCGGCAACACTCCGGGCGCGCGCACCAACTGTGCCGACGCATTAGGCAACTTCACCGTCTCGCGGACGGTGGCCGACACCGGCAGCAGAACCCGGGACGCGTAGTCGATCAGGCCCCACGGCCATGGCAGGTTGGGCACGTAGCTGCCGACGGACAGAACGGGCCGAATCGTCAGTCGCGAGGCGAGGTTAGCTACTCGCGCGGCAACGCTGGGCCCGGATTCGAGGACCTCGACCGGTGCGCCGTCGCTGGTCGCGAATTTGCGACTCTGAGCCCGGCCTCGCCGCAGGACGTCATGCGGGCAGACGGTATTTCGGGGAGAGCCCGATACCTTGCTCGGTGCGGTCATGCTCAAAAACTTCCTACGTCGTTGTAGTCCATACAGCATGTGACGAGGCGGCCAAGCGTGTGGTTCAACCCGTTTGCCGAGGCTCTCGGCCAACCCGCTGAACTTAGCTTGACAGCCGTTACTGAGAGGAACGTTTGAGGAGTCTGATTTGATACCACATTTGATTCACAACGTGACCGCATTGTTTAACTGCCGTCCGTGCAAACACCCAAGCCGGTTTAAACTTATGTCGTGACCATACGGGTGCCACGTCGCTCGACGATCGCCCTGGCCACAGCGGGGGCACTCGCTTCGACAGGTACGGCCTACCTGGGCGCGCGCAACCTGCTGGTCGGCCAGGCGACGCACGCGCGCACCATTATTCCCAAAGCGTGGGACGTCCCGCCTCGCGCCGACGGCGTGTACACGCGCGGCGGCGGCCCGGTGCAGCGGTGGTACCGCGGCATGGCCGTCGACCTGCACCTGATGATCTTCGGCGATTCGACGGCGACCGGATACGGCTGCTTGAGCGCCGAAGAGGTGCCGGGCGTGCTGATCGCCCGCGGACTCGCCGAGCGGACCGGCAAGCTGGTCCGGTTGAGCACCAAAGCCATCGTCGGCGCCACGTCGAAGGGCGTGTGCGGCCAGGTCGATGCGATGTTCGTGGCCGGACCGCCGCCGGATGCGGCGGTGCTGATGCTCGGCGCCAACGACATCACCGCGCTCAACGGCATCAGCCAGTCCGCGCGGCGGCTGGAATTGGCGGTCCGCAAGTTGCGTGCCCGCGGCGCGTTGGTGGTCGTCGGTACCTGCCCGGACCTGGGGGTCATCAGCGCCATCCCGCAGCCGCTTCGGTCGCTGGCGCATGCGCGCACTTCGCAGCTCGCCCGCGCCCAGGCCGCCGCCGTCAGGGCGGCCGACGGTGTGCCGGTGCCGCTGGCCAATCTGCTGGCCCCCCAATTCCGGGAGACGCCCGAGGTGATGTTCTCCGCCGACGGCTACCATCCCTCGCCGACCGCATACGCGCTGGCCGCCGATGCGCTGTTGCGTGCGCTCGGCGATGTCTTGGATGGAATGGGCGAGGACCCACTGGCTGACTCGCCGGCACCGTCGGACGAGCCGGCGCCCCGTCTTCGTACCGAGCGGTCGGTAGCGACTAGATTTGTTTAGGTCTTGTCGTAGCCCGTCGGTGTGGCCTACCACCCGCTTGTGAGACGAGCCCGCTCATTCGGAAGGGACCTGAAGGGAACCGTCATGCCTGAAGCCGTCATCGTCTCCGCTGCTCGCTCGCCGATCGGCCGCGCCATGAAGGGGTCGCTGATCAGCATGCGACCCGACGACCTGGCCGCTCAGATGGTGCGGGCCGCGCTCGACAAGGTGCCCGCGCTGAACCCGCACCAGATCGACGACCTCATCCTGGGCTGCGGCCTGCCGGGCGGTGAGTCCGGCTTCAACATGGCGCGCGTGGTCGCCGTCGAACTCGGGTACGACTTCCTGCCGGGCACGACCGTCAACCGGTATTGCTCGTCGTCGCTGCAGACCACGCGGATGGCCTTCCACGCGATCAAGGCCGGCGAGGGCGACGCGTTCATCGCCGCGGGCGTGGAAACCGTGTCCCGGTTCGGCAAAGGCAACTCCGACTCGTGGCCGGACACCAAGAATCCGCTGTTCGGCGACGCCCAGGAGCGTTCGGGCGCCGCGGCCGCCGGCGCCGACGAGTGGCACGACCCGCGCGCCGACGGGAACGTGCCCGACGTTTACATCGCGATGGGCCAAACCGCCGAAAACGTCGCCATTCTGACCGGCATCGGCCGCGAAGACCAGGACCGTTGGGGCGTGCGCAGCCAGAACCGGGCCGAGGAGGCGATCAAGAGCGGGTTCTTCGAACGCGAGATCACCCCGGTCACCCTGCCGGATGGAAGCACCGTCAGTACCGATGATGGCCCGCGGGCCGGGACCAGCTACGAAAAGGTCAGCGAGCTCAAGCCGGTTTTCCGACCCAACGGAACCGTGACCGCGGGCAACGCCTGCCCGCTCAACGACGGCGCCGCCGCATTGGTGATCACCAGCGACACGAAGGCTAGGGAACTCGGCCTGACGCCGCTGGCCCGCATCGTGTCCACCGGGGTCAGCGGCCTCTCGCCGGAGATCATGGGGCTGGGCCCGATCGAGGCGTCCAAGAAGGCGCTGGAACGAGCCGGCATGTCCATCAGCGACATCGACCTATTCGAGATCAACGAGGCGTTCGCGGTGCAGGTGCTGGGCTCGGCGCGCGAGTTGGGCATCGACGTGGACAAGCTGAATGTGTCCGGTGGGGCGATCGCGCTGGGCCACCCGTTCGGCATGACCGGCGCACGGATCGCCACCACGCTGCTGAACAACCTGTCGACGCACGACAAGACGTTCGGCCTGGAAACCATGTGCGTCGGCGGCGGCCAGGGCATGGCAATGGTGATCGAGCGGCTCAGCTAGGCCCAGACCGGCCGGCGCGGGGCGCGAAAAAGCCGGCACGCCAGTTGGCGTGCCGGCTTTTCCCGTGAATAAAGCTAATCGCTCTGCAGATAACTGAGCAGGCGCAGGATCTCGAGGTACAGCCAGACCAGCGTCACGGTCAGGCCGAGAGCGACACCCCATGCCGCCTTCTCCGGCGCTCCCGCGCGGATCAGCTGGTCGGCAGCGTCGAAGTCGAGCAGGAAGCTGAACGCTGCAATGGCAATGCACACCAGCGAGAACAGTATCGCCACGGGCCCGCCGCTGCGCAGGCCCAGGCCCGTTCCGCCGCCGACCCCAAACATTCCCAGCAGGAAATTACCGAGCATCAGGGCCAGCACGCCGAACATCGCGGCGACCAACATCCGGGTGAACTTGGGCGTGACCCGGATGGCCCCTGTCTTGTATACGACCAGCATGCCGAAGAACACGCCGAAGGTGCCCAGGACGGCCTCCCCGATCAGGGAACCGGCATTGGCCGATGACACCTGGAAGTTGGCGAAGAGGAACGAGACCGCACCGAGGAACAGGCCCTCGAGGACGGCGTAGCTGAGCACGATGGCTGGGCTGTTCTGCTTGCGCCCGAAGGTCGCCACCAGCACCAGCCCCAGGCCGCCCAGCGCGCCGATCAGGGTCAGCGGCATCGCCAGCGCGAGATTCGATGCCACCAGGAAGTAGGAAACGATGGCGGCCACTGTCAACACGGCCAGCGTGATGCCAGTCTTGGTGACGACATCGTCCACGGTCATCGGACGAGAGGCCTTGGCCTCCTGGTAGGGAGCCATGTTGGGGTCGGCTTGGTAATACCCCTGCTGCGTCTGGGCCGGGCCAGCGCCGAATTGCGCGTATCCGCCGCTCTGCTTGGGCAGCGAACGAAATATCGGGTTGCTTGTCTCCCGCACCGTCGGATCCTCTCTTAAAGACTGTGGCTTGGAGCTGTACGAACACCTACTCAACGATCAGTCGTCGTCCCGGGTTCCCGGCGGAGCTGGGGTTTTCTGGGTATTTCCGGACTCAGCTGCTGTCGTCGGCTTAAAGATAGTCCTTACCCGCCGGTACTGGCGAGCTTGGGACAATCTAGATTGCTGCTCGAGGCTCAGTCAGCCGTCAGGGCGACATTGTGGGCACGGATTCCGGCGACGGGAGGCTAAGGAGTGGCCGTGGAAACTACTGCGGAATCCGATGAGGTCCTTAATCGCGTCGACAACGGCGTCGGCGTGATCACGCTCAACCGCCCCAAGGCGATCAACTCGCTGAATCATCCGATGGTGAACGCGCTGAGCGCCGTGCTCACCCGGTGGGAAAACGACGACGCGGTGCGCGCGGTGGTGCTGTCCGGAGCCGGCGAACGCGGATTGTGTGCCGGCGGCGACGTGGTCGCGGTCTACCACAGCGCCCGCGAGGACGGATTCGAGGCGCGGCGATTCTGGCGCGACGAGTACCTGCTCAATGGTCAGATCGCCCGGTTCGCCAAGCCGTTCGTCTCGTTGATGGACGGCATCGTGATGGGCGGCGGCGTGGGTGTCAGCGCACACGCGAGCACCAGGGTGGTGACCGAGACCTCGAAAGTCGCGATGCCCGAGGTTGGCATCGGTTTCGTCCCCGACATCGGCGGGGCTTATCTGCTGTCCCGGGCGCCCGGCGAGCTGGGTTTGTACGCCGGCCTGACCGGAGCGACGTTTTCCGGTGCCGACGCCATCGCAATGGGATTCGCCGATTACTACGTGCCGCACAGCGAACTCGACGCGCTGCGCGCAGCGATCGTCGCCGACGGCGTCGAAAGCGCAGTGGCCGCCCATGCCATCGAGCCGCCGCCCAGTGACCTTGTCGCACAACGTGACTGGATCGATGAGTGCTTCGCCGGCGACACGGTCGAGGACATCGTCGCCGCGCTGCGACGCCATGACACCGGGCCCGCCAACGAGGCCGCCGAGCTGATCGCCAGTCGCTCCCCCATCGCGGTGTCGGTGGCGTTGGAAGCGGTGCGTCGCGCCGCCAAGCTGGAAACACTGGAAGACGTTCTGATCCAGGACTATCGGGTGTCGAGCGCGTCGGTGCGCTCACACGACCTGGTGGAGGGCATCCGCGCGCAGATTATCCACAAGGATCGCAATCCCAAGTGGTCCCCGGCGTCGCTGGCCGCGGTGACCGAGGCCGACGTCGACGCGTATTTCGCGCCGGTTGATGACGACTTGAGTTTCTAGAAAGGTGATTGGGGTGAGCGAGACAACGACATATGAAACCATCCTCGTCGAGCGCGAGGAGCGAGTTGGGATCATCACCCTGAACCGACCGCAGGCACTCAACGCGCTCAACAGCCAGATGATGACCGACGTTACCAGTGCGGCAACCGAATTCGATAACGATCCCGGTATCGGGGCGATCGTCATCACCGGTTCGGCCAAGGCGTTCGCCGCCGGCGCAGACATCAAGGAAATGGCCGGCTTGACGTTCGCCGACGCGTTCGGCGCCGACTTCTTCGCCACCTGGGGCAAGCTGGCCACCGTGCGCACCCCGACGATCGCCGCGGTGGCCGGGCACGCACTCGGCGGTGGATGCGAGCTCGCGATGATGTGCGACCTGCTGATCGCGGCCGACACGGCGAAGTTCGGCCAGCCGGAGATCAAGCTCGGCGTGCTGCCGGGCATGGGCGGCTCGCAGCGTCTGACCCGGGCCATCGGCAAGGCCAAGGCGATGGATCTCATCCTGACCGGGCGTACCATCGACGCCGCCGAAGCCGAACGGAGCGGCCTGGTTTCACGGGTGGTGCCGGCCGACGACCTGCTGACCGAGGCCAAGGCGGTGGCCAGCACCATTTCGCGGATGTCGCGCTCGGCAGCGCGGATGGCCAAAGAAGCCGTCAACCGCGCTTTCGAATCCACCCTGGCCGAGGGGCTTCTCTACGAACGCCGGTTGTTCCATTCGGCTTTCGCGACCGAAGATCAGTCCGAGGGGATGGCGGCCTTCATCGATAAGCGCGCTCCCAACTTCACCCATCGGTAGGACGCCCCCATGAGCGAACCGGGTGCCGCGGCAAAGACCGTAGCCATCGAAACCGCAACGCCCCAGCCACAACTGGTCCGCCGCGGGTGGTGGATTCGCCATTACACCTTCACCGGCACCGCGGTCGGCCTGATCTTCATCTGGTTTTCGATGACGCCGTCGCTGCTGCCCAGGGGCCCGTTGTTCCAGGGGCTGGTCAGCGGCGTCTCCGGCACAACCGGATATGGGTTGGGGGTCTTCGCCGTCTGGCTGGTCCGCTACATGCGCGCTTCCGAATCCAGCCCGCCGGCGCCGCGATGGACGTGGCGGATCCTCATCGCGATCGGCGCGCTCGGCATGGTGTTGATGTCGATCTGGTTCCATGTCTGGCAAGACGACGTGCGCGACCTTATGGGAGTCGAGCACCTCGAGTGGTACGACTATCCGCTGGCCGGGGTCCTGTCGCTCGTCGTGTTGTTCACCCTCGTCGAAATCGGCCAGGGGATCCGCAGGCTCGTCAGTTTTCTGGTGGGCGAGCTTGATCGGATCGCACCGTTCCGCCTCTCGGCCACCATCGTGGTGGTCCTCCTGGTGGCGCTGACCATCGCGGTGCTGAACGGCGTCGTGCTCAACTTCGCGATGCGGACCATGAACCACACTTTCGCGTCGGTCAACGACGAGAAGAGTCCCAACACCGCCCCGCCGAAAACCACACTGCGATCGGGGGGCCCACAGTCGCTGGTGTCGTGGGATGCGCTGGGCCATCAAGGCCGAATCTTCGTGCAAGCCGGCCCGACCGTTGACGAACTCAGCGCGTTCAACGGGGCCCCGGCCACCGAGCCGATCCGGGCCTACGCGGGGCTGGACTCCGCCGACGGCATCACGGCGACCGCGGGCCTGGCGGCGCGTGAACTACAGCGCACCGGCGGGCTGCAACGCGCCGTCGTCGCGGTCGCCACCACCACCGGCACCGGGTGGATCAACGAGGCGGAATCCGATGCGCTCGAGTACATGTACAACGGCAACACCGCGATCGTGAGCATGCAGTATTCGTTTCTGCCCAGCTGGCTGTCCTTTCTGGTGGACAAGGAGAATGCCCGGCACGCCGGTCAGGAACTGTTCGAGGCGGTCGACAAATTGGTGCGCCAAATGCCCGAAGGGCAACGCCCCAAGCTCGTCGTGTTCGGTGAGAGTCTGGGATCGTTCGGCGGCGAGGCCCCGTTCATGAGCCTCAACAACGTGCTGGCCCGCACCGACGGGGCGTTGTTCAGCGGACCGACATTCCAAAACACCATCTGGACCCAGCTGACGGCGACTCGCGATCGCGGTTCACCGGAGTGGCTGCCCATCTACGACGACGGCAAAAACGTCCGGTTCGTCGCCCGCCCAAGCGATTTGCAGCGCCCTGACGCACCGTGGGGCAAAACGCGGGTGGTGTATCTGCAGCACGCCTCGGATCCGATAGCCTGGTGGACCCCCGACCTGTTGTTCAGCGAACCCGACTGGCTGCGCGAAAAACGGGGCTATGACGTACTGCCCCAGACACATTGGATACCGGTGGTGACGTTCCTACAGGTCTCGGCCGACATGGCGGTGGCCGTGGACGTACCGCCCGGACACGGCCACCGCTACGTCGCCGATGTGGCCGACGGCTGGGCCGCCGTGCTGTCGCCGCCCGGCTGGACACCGGACAAGACCGCCAAGCTGCGCCCGCTGCTGCACTCCGATTTCACCTCCACCGGGTAGCTAGAGCCAGCGGCGGGAAGCCCTCCGGCGTTCGCCAACAGTGCCGGGTCGATGGGATCACCGGCAAGCTGGTCGAGCACCCCGGCACCCGCCAGCGCGTGGTAGCCGCCGATGACGTCGGCGGCCCGGTACAAGCCGATGTCCAGCAGCGCGGCCGCGGCCAGGCTGGAGGTGTAGCCCTCCGAGCACACGATCACCCATTCGATGTCGTCGCCGACGGCCTCCGGCAGCTTGGCCTCGCTGGTCGGGTCGCAGCGCCATTCCAGGACGTTGCGCTCGATCACCAGGGCGCCCGGTATCTCGCCCTCGCGGAATCGCTGGGCCTGCGGCCGGATGTCGACGAGCACCGCCCCGCGCCGCAGCGCATCGGGCACCTCCGCGGCGGGAAGGCGGCGATACCGGCGGCGGGCGGCTCTGAGGACAAGGTCGATCCGGCTCATTGCGTCCCTTCGGGTTGGTCGGTCAGTTCCGTGCGCCGGCGGCGCAACCTGCTGCGGTCTGTGACTTCGTAATACGACATCGCGGTCAGCGGCGGCGAATACGCATGCACGCTCAGCGTCGGCCGCACCGGGCGCATGCTCGCGCGCGCCCGCCCCGAGATGGGCCCGGTGACCGGCCGCGACGCCCACACCACGTCGTGCACCCAGCCCAGTGGGAAACCGGCCTGATCGCCGGCGTCGAGCCAGCGGAGCCGCAAACACCTTCCGTCCCAACGGAATTCGTTGAGCGACCCGGACAGGACCGTCAACGCGCCGAGCGACCCGCCGTGGTCGTGCAATTCGGTCGCATGCCCGGGAACCCAGCTGATCAGCCAGACGTCCAGTTCGTCGTCGCCGCAGATGCGGGTGAACCAGCGCCGCGACACCGGTACCCCGCCCTCGGGCAGCAGGTGGTCGCAGCGTCCGCTCAGCACGTCGTCGGCGACCCGGTCGGTGGCGTGCAGGAGGTCTGGCACCCGCAGCCGCGTGGGTCCCGAAGACGGGGACGGGACGGTCGCGGGGCGCGGGGCGACAGGCGTCGCAACAGAAAGAGGCATTCGGGAGCTCCAGGGTGAACGGATAAGACGAGCGGCGGCGTGTTAGGGCCGACAACACTCGCAAGATCCGAAGCGCTCCATCACGGCAGCCAGTGTTGCATACATCGACACCGTGCGCTGGTGGCATCATCGGTCCCTGCTGTGCGGCGCGCTGGTTGTGGCGGCGGCGGCGGGCTCTCCCCCACCGGGGTGACGACCAGGATCGAAGTCCCCGCGAATTCGACCGAAGAGCAGTATTTCCAGGCCTGTCGCGCCGCAAAAGTGTGGATGGATGCCCAGCCCAGGACGGGTGCATCGCTGTTCGAGCCCCATCTGGCGATGCTTCAGGGGGCGCCATCCGGTACCGAGGGCACCTGGAATTCCCCGTGGGCGACGCTGAGCCTGGCCCGGCGGGCGGCCGTGATCGTCGCGGCGCGCGCGGCCGCCACCGACGACTGCGGGTAGCGCTGCAGCTCCGTTTCGAACGCCCGCGCAATTGAGATCACGGGTGGAAAAAAGGACCGAGCCGGCCCGCAAGGTCCTCGACCCGGCGTTCGATGCGGCAGCGGGCAGTCGAATCACGCAGAGCTCGGTGCGCAAACTTTTCGATAACGCGTTCGGCAAGGGGGCCGGAGATCGTGTCAGCCTTGCCTGTCGCAACGTGATCGCGGAAGGCAACGTCATCTACGAGGTGCAGCTGTCGCTTCCTACGGTCCTCGACATCGTCCGAGAAGACGTCGTCGTTGGGGAAGTTGCTGCTGCGGGCCCAGACGGCGTCCTAGGGCTGTCAGGGCGCGCGCGTGCCCTGAAGAATCAGGGCGACCAGACACCCAGAAACCGCGCGATGGCCCCCGCGTCACGGCGCCCCTGCTCGCGTCCGGCGACCGCCGAGGTGATGCGGCAACGCGGATCCAGCGGATTGCGCCCAAAGGCGGCCAACGAGTTGTCGTCGGCGAAGATTGCGAAGGCGGTGCCTCCGAACAGCTCGATTTCGGCGGCCGGCCCGCGACCGAATGCCGCCGGCGCGTCCGCACCCGAGGGCACCAAGACCACCGCGAGGTCGCAATCGTCGGCCACGCCGAGGTTGATCGAGCTGGCCACTCCGCCGTCCATGTAGTGCCGGCCCGCGATTGTCACCGGCGGCCACGCCCCGGGGACCGCGCAACTGGCCGCCACCGCGTCGACAAGCTCGACACCGGACTCCCGATCGAAGACCACCAGTTCGCCGGTGACGACGTCGATCGCGGTGAGCCGCAGCGCCCGGTCGGGCCAGTCGTGCGATGGCAGGCGGAGCGCAATGACGTTGCGGCGGACGGGCTCCGGAACGGTTTTGGTCGCCAGCGCCACGGCTCCGACCCGCCGCATCTGCTGCAGTGTCCTGTCCTGCGACTTGTCGTAGGGCTCGCGTAACGCATCAAGGAACAGTTCGGCGATGGCATCGACGTCGACGCCGGAATCGATCTCGGCCGACGTCTCGGCGACTTGCCGGTCGAAGAGCGCCTTAAGCGTGGCGCCGCTGCCGATCTGCGCGGCGACCGCCGAACCCGCCGAGGTCCCCACCAGCACGTCCGAGTCCAGCAGCAACCTGGCGGCCGCCGGCGATGTGTCGGCGATACCCCTCAGAACGCCTGTCTCCCAAGCGATTCCCGCTATGCCTCCACCGGCCAGCACGAGCGCGCGTCTGGTTGTCACGCCCACCCACTCTGCCAGTGCGCGCCCCGCCTCACGCCGACGTGTGCTGCGCCTGCTGGGCCGAGGAGCTCAGATCCTGGCTGCGCAGCTGATGCCTGGGCGGGTCGGGCAGCGCCACACTGCGCGTGATCCTCAGCCCCGAGTCGACGTGGACCAGCTCGCCCGGGTCCAACAGACTCCAGCTCGGGTCGTCGTTCATACGTTCGGTCGCGAACACGACTACTGACCGTTCCCGAAGATCCTTTGACCGCGCCCGAATTCGATTGGTACGCAAGTGAAATTCCGGGGCCGATGCGGTCGCTCGCCGGTCCAGGACGTAGAGCTCGTTGGCCTCGGGGTAACGCAGCGCCCACATGTCGGTGGCGGTGCTGAGCAGCACGTTGACCGCATAGACGGGCACGTTCGCCGCAAGCCATCTCATGGCGTCGACCAGGCCGGCCGTTACGTCACCGTCCTGGGCGCGGATCGAGGCGGTGATCAACGCGAACACCCGCTCCGAATCGGTCTGGCCCAGGACCAGGTCGTCGGTGCCGACCTCGCGCAGCCGTTCATCGAGGACGTCGAGCCCCTCGACCACGCCGTTGTGCGCGAGGATCCGGCCATCCTGCAAGAAGGGGTGGGTGTTGCGGACGTCCAGTGACCCGGTCGTCGCGTAGCGGACGTGGGCGACGAACGTCGTGCCGGTCATCTCGTGCGCTTCGGTGGCGAAATCGGCGTCCTGCCAGGCAGCCATCGGCTGCTTGTGCAGCTGCGGTCGGCCGTGCGCGTCGAAGACGCCCAGGCCGGTGCCGTCGGGGTTCCTCTTGCTCTGTTCGGACAGGCTGTCCGCGGCGTCCAGCAACCAAAACGTCGCGGTGCAAACGCGCGTCCCAGCGTGCAGGCCAAAAAGTCGACACATGGGTCAGACCGTACCGAAGTCAGTCAGTCAGCATCGCCGACAGGTCGCCCAGCACATGGCGCGCGTATCCCTTCCACATCCGGGCGAACAACGGGAGCGCCCGCGACGCCGGCGCCGACTTCGGATGGATGTCCCAGCGCCAGGTGATCTCAGTGCCGCCGGCGGCCGGGGTGAATATCCACTCGCCGACCACGTGGTCTATCAGCAGCGCCATCGGGCCCGTGATCGTCGTGAGCCGGTAGCCGAACGAACGGGGAGGGTCAACGCTGGTCAGCTCCTCGCGCATGCTGGCACCGCCGCCCAGTCGCACGGTGCGGGTCTGACCCGCGGCATCCCATGCACCCGTTTGGTCACGCACCTCTTTGACGGGCGGGAAGACCCCGCGCCGGCGACTGAAGATTTCTGGGAGCGGTGCCGGCAGCGTGCGGTGAAAGGCATCATCGGCAGTGACGGGTACGACTCGGGATTCGTCGACGACGACGGATCTTGGCATTACACACCGGCTTTCACTTGTCGGCAATCAGCCGCTGGGCGGCCCGGGGAGAATGATGAGGGGACCCACGCACTTCTCACTCGCGAGCCTCGATCACCCGGTAGGCGCCGTCGGCGTATCGCGATCGGATGGCTTTCTTGTCGTATTTGCCCACACTGGTGCGCGGAATCTCGTCCACGAACGCCCACCGCTCGGGCAACCACCACCGAACGACCTTGTCCGCGAGGAAGGTTCGCAGCTGCTCGGCGGTGACCGACGCTCCTTGCTTGCTTACCACGACCACGAGCGGTCGTTCCTGCCACCGCTCGTCGGGAACCCCGACGACCGCGGTCTCGACCACGTCGGGGTGCGCGATCAGACAGTTCTCCAACTCGACCGAGGAGATCCATTCCCCGCCGGATTTGATGACGTCCTTGGCCCGGTCGGTCAGGGTGACGAAGCCGCGCTCGTCGAGCCGGCCCACGTCGCCGGTGCGCAGCCAGCCGGCGTCGAACTTGGACTCGTCAGCTCCCCGGTAATAGGAGCCGGCGATCCACGGGCCGCGGACCTCCACCTCACCGACGGCCTCGCCGTCGTTGGGCAGCACCTGGCCGTCGTCGTCGACGATCCGCATTTCCACACCGCAGACCGGTTGGCCCTGGGTGGCGCGGATTGCCCAGCGCTGGTCCTCCGGGGTTCCCGGCGGCGGCCAGGCCATGGTGGCCATCGGAGAGGTTTCCGTCATGCCCCAGAGCTGACGGATCTGCACGCCGTGTTTCTCTTCGAAGGTCCGCATCAGCGACACGGGAACGGCCGAGCCGCCGCAGACCACCAGGCGCAGCGACGACATGTCGTGGTCGGGATCCTCCTCGAGGCGATGCATGACGTCGTTCCAGATGGTCGGCACCGCGCCCGCCACCGTGGGCCGCAGCTTTTCGACCATGCCGATCACCGATCGGGCATCCAGATGGCAATCGGGCAACACCAAGTCGGCGCCGGCCATCAGCGCCGCATACGGCAGCCCCCACGCGTTGGCGTGAAACATCGGCACGATCGGCAGCACGCTGTCGCTGGCCCCGACGCCGATGCCGTTGCCGGTGCACGCCGCCATGGTGTGCAGAAAGCTCGAACGGTGGCTGTAGACCACGCCTTTCGGGTTGCCGGTGGTGCCGCTCGTGTAGCACATTGCGGCCGCGGACTTTTCGTCGACCTGCGGCCAGTCGAATTCGGTCGACTCGTCCGCGATCACGTCGGAGTAGCGCAGCACGGTCTTGCCCGATTCCTCCAGCTGCCCGCTGTCGCCCTCCCCGACCACGATCACGGTGTGCACGGTCTTGAGGTTGGGAAGCACCGGTGCGAGCAGCTTGGCCAGTGACAGGTCAACCAGCACGACCCGGTCCTCGGCTTCGTTGCCGATATAGGCGATCTGCTCCGGAAAGAGGCGAATGTTGAGGGTGTGCAGGACGGCGCCCATCGACGGCACCGCGAGGTAGGTCGCCAAGTGTTCGGCGTTGTTCCACATGAACGTCGCCACGCGTTGGTCTCCGGTAACGCCGAGGCGTCGCAGTGCGTGTGCCAGCTGGGCGGCCTGTTGCCCGAGTTCGCGGTAGCTGGTGTGCCGGTAACCGGAGTCGGTCGCGGTGGTGACCGTGCGGGCGCCGTGGACGGTGCAGCCGTGCCGCATGACCGCGGTGACCGTCAACGGAAAGTCCTGCATCGTGCCATCCATCGATGTAACCGCCTTAGGGGTCTCGGCGCAGCACCGCCTCACGCTCGGTGGGGCGAATGCTACGCCGCGCACCGCAATGAGAAAGCCCCCGGATTCGGTGCCCGTCAGATTGCGTCGTGGTCGCGCTCACCGGTCCTGATGCGGACCAGTCGCTCCACGGCAGAGACCCAGACCTTGCCGTCGCCGATTTTCCCGGTGCGTGCGGTGCTGATGATGGCCCCGACGACTCGCTCGACGAACTCTTCGTCGACCAGTATTTCGACGCGCACCTTCGGGACGAATTCGACCGCGTATTCGGCTCCGCGGTAGACCTCGGTGTGCCCGCGCTGCCTGCCGTACCCCTGGACTTCGGTGACGGTCATGCCGAGCACACCGGCGCTCTCGACGGCATGACGGACGTCCTCGAGCGTGAAGGGCTGGATTATCGCGGTGATCAGCTTCATGGCTTCTTTATGGCCTCAATCATCCACCGGCTCAGCGGGTTTGGAGGTAGCTGCCGGCGCCCGCGTGCCCACCGGCGAGTCGATCCGGCGGCCCGTGACGAGCGCTTCGTCGGGGTAGGCCTCTTCGTCGTGCACGCCGAGGTCGCCGGTTTCCAGCACCTCGTCGGGCAACCGCAATTTCATGAAGAGGCCGAGGCCTCTCAAGATGACAAACGTGACGAGCCCATCCCAGACGATGACCGTGGCCGCAGCGCCGGCCTGGATCAGTATCTGCTTGGGATTGTGACCCCACAGCCAGCCCGACATAGTTGTGTCCTGCCCTGTGCTGCCGCCCAGGTAAACAATGATCTTCGGGTCGGCGAGCACCCCGACGAGCAGCCCGCCCGCCAAGCCCGCCACGCCGTGGGTGTGAAACACGCCCAGCGTGTCGTCGACCTTCTTGAACAGCCGCGTCGTGCCGAGCCAATTCCAGGACATCCAGACCAGGCACGAGGCGACGACGCCGATGATCATCGCCCCGAAGCTGTTGACGTAACCTGCCGCCGGGGTGATGGCGACCAGGCCGGTGATCATGCCGTTGATGGCGCCGAGGAAGGTCGGCTTGCGCTGCTTGCTCGCGAAGATGTCCCAGATCACCCAGGTGAGCAGCGCGACGGCGGTGGCCAGGTTGGTGTTGATCACGGCCAGCGATGCGTTGGCGCCGGAGAAGTACATGTCGCCGCCGTTGAACCCGTTCCAGCCCAGCCACAGGATGCCGGCGCCGATCGCGGCCAGTGGCAGATTGTTGGGCACCGCTCGCTCGCGGTCACGGGCCAGCCTGGGCCCGATAATGGCCGCTGCGACAAAACCACTCGTGCCGGCCGCGAGGTGGATCACGTAGCCACCGGAGTAGTCCATGGCGGCGTGGGGGGCTTGTGCCCACCAGCCGCCGCCCCACAGCAGGAACGCGTTGACCGAGTAGGCGAACGTCGACCAGAGCGGCACAAAGATCAGCCACACCTTGAAGTTCATCCGGCCGACAACGCTGCCGAGAAACAGAAGTGGGGTGATGGCGGCGAATGCGAAGTGGAAGTAAGCGAGCGTCGTCTCCGAGAAGTGGAGCTTCGGCATCCCGTCTTTCAGGAGCGGAATGACAGCCTGTTCCTGATTGGCGGAGCCCAGGATGGTGTGGGGCTTGCCGACGGCGGCCTGCAGAATTCCGGGGCCGAGTTTGAGCGGCTCGCCAAAGCCCATCTTGAAACCCCACAGCACCCACACGACCAGCACCAGCGAGAACCCCGTGAAGGCCATCAGCATGGTGTTGACGACCCACTTCTTTTGGACGATTCCGCCGTACAGGACGGCGATGCCGGGAACGCTCATCAGGCCGACGAGAGTCGCCGCCAGCAACTGCCAGGCGTTGTCTCCGGGATTGAGCCAATCGGGATAGGGCAACATGGTTCAGACACACCCCTATTCGAGCCAACGGCCTATTGGAATCTGCTCCGGTGCCTATGCGACGCCGCAGACTGGTGAAGCGTCGAATGGCAATGTTTCGTATGTGTATTCCGCGGTTTAAATATTGATTTCGGGTGCGCGATCACTCCGATGGGTAAAAGCGAGGCCGCCTAACTGAATTGGGTCCGCGGCCGGGCCAGGGGGGCGCCGTCGACGATGATGTCGAGCTTTTCGTTGTAGAAGGCCACCAGGCCGGCGATCTGGGCTACCGCCGGCAGCGGATAGTGGTACGTCCACGCGAGGTCGGCATGCACGGTGCCGCCCGCGCGCACCGACCAGTAGCCCGACGTCACTCCCTTGTACGGGCACATCGACTGCGTCGAACTGGGTTCCAGATGCTCGAAGGCGACGTCGGTCGGATCGATGTAATACCTTGTGGGTAAACCAGTTTCGAAGAGCAACACCGGGGTCGTGGTGTCGGCCAGCACGACGTTGTCGAGCTCGACCCGGACGTGGCGGTGCGAGCGCAGCGCGTCGACCCGAGAATACGGATTGCGCGGGTGGACGTAGATCGGCTCGTCCTCCTCGAACCAGCGCAGCGAATCCCACTCGAATCGCACCGTGCCCGCCACGGGGCTGTCGGCCTCGAACACCCGCGCGGCCGACTGGTGGGTCTCACCGGCGCCGACCAGGGAGTGCAGCCGCGACGAACCGAACTGCACCTTCTGCGGGTGGTCCTCGTCGCGCAGGAACTCGGTGCGGACGTCGGCCAGCGGAATGTAGTACTGCGGGTAGTAGGGCACCTCCCACACGTAGCGGGCGGCGGTGGTGTCGAACACCAGCGCGTCGCCGAGATAGCCCCGCACCCGACGCGGCGCGGGCTCGATCCGCCCGCGCGCGGCGGCCATTTGCGGGTAGTCGCGGTCCTCAATGTCGGTGGTCATGCGTCACCTACTGATCCTTGGAGGCAAGGCCGGCCGGCGCGTGGCCGATCGCTTTGCGGATGGCGTCGGCCAATGCCAGAGCGCTCTCCTCGGTGAGTTCGAGGGCGACCCGTGCGGACGGGCCGAGCGCCGGATTGATCACGTCGATGTTGAGCGTGTGGGTGTAGGGCGCGTGCACCGCGTGGTCGACGTACACCGTCGCGCGGTTGGCGCCGAACCATCCCGCCGGCCCCTTACCGCTGCCGTCGATCTCGACGTGTTCGGTGAGATAGGTGCACATGGGATTTCAGCCTTTCAGGTGGGTGGCGAAGAACTCGTCGATGCGCTTCCAGCCGTCGACGGCGGCCTCGGGCCGGTACGCCGGGCGATCGACGGAGAAGAACGCGTGGCCGGCGCCCTCGTAGGAATGAAACTCGTGCGGCTTGTCCAGCTTTCTCAGTTCGGCGTCCAGCGTGGCCACCGCGGGGGGCGCCGGGAACTTGTCGTCGATCCCGAACAGCCCCAGCAGCGGGCAGCTCAGGTTCGGCGCCAGGTGCAGGATCGGTTGCATGGCCTTGGGCAGACCCTCCGGTCGATCCTCGACGATGAACGCGCCGTAGCAGTCCACCGCGGCATCGAACGGCAGCGAACACGCCGCGAGATAGGCGTGCCGTCCCCCCGAGCAGTGCCCGATGACGCCGAATTTCCCGTTCGCGCCCGGCAACGAGCGCAGGTGCTCGACCGCGCCCGCGACGTCGCCGACCAGGCGCTCGTCGGGCACCCCGCCGGCCGCGCGAACGGTCGCGGCGGCATCATCGGGCGCGGCACCCGGCGCCTCGCGTGAATACAGGTTCGGGGCCACGGTGTGATAGCCGTTGACGGCGAGCCGCCGGACGAACTCCTTGGTCTCGCGGTCGTAGCCGGGCATGTGATGGATCCACACGATTCCGCCGCGGGATCCGTCGGCGAGTGGTGTGGCGCGGTAGGCCTCGATCTGGTCGCCGCCGTGGCCGATGACGGTGATCGTTTCGGCGCGGATTGCATCTGGGCTGAACGTGTTCATCGCGATGCTCCTTGTTTGGCAGCATGTGCCGGGTGTTGACCGGGGTGCGCTCTCCCGAAACCAACGTATCCGAACTGCGCTGGGGCGAATGCGGGCGGATTGGTAAACGGCCCATGCGCATACGGCGAATCGATTACCGTCTACCTGCGTCGTTTCGGCGGGACAGCCCGATTCGCGGGTTGCTCCACCACAGCAAATACTGACTTGATTCCCATGCTGGCCGAACGGCGCCAGCAGCCGGAAGTCACCGACATACTCATTGCCACGGCAACACGGTTACGGCGTTCTGCAATCCGGGCCATCGGAACCCCCTCCTGGACCGACGGACGATAAAATCTGCCGAGACCAGAACCTGCGGAAATGGGAGTAGCGAAGTGCATGTGTTGTTGTGGACATACGACACGCGCGGGGGCATCGAACCGCTGGTCGGACTCGCGGTGCAGCTGCGGGCACTCGGCGCGCAGGTGCGGGTGTGCGCGCCGCCGGACGAGGAGTTCACCGAACGGATGGCCGGTTTCGGCGTGCCGCTGGTGCCATTCGGCGATTCGCTGCGCGCGTTGGCGACCGTGGCGATGCCGTCGGAGGCGGACCTCCGCCGGCACGTGGACGAGGTGATCGCCGCGCAGTTCGCGACGGTCGCCGCCGCGGCCGAGGGATGTGATGCGCTCGTGGCGACCGGCTTTCTGGCGACCGCAGCCGGTGCGCGGTCGGCGACCGAGAAACTGGGCATTCACTACGTATACGCGAGCTACCACCCGACGATCCTGCCGTCGCCGCACCACCCGCCGCCGGCGTATGCGGGCCGGCCGCTCCCACCCAACGTGACCGACTACCGCGTGCTGTGGGACCTGGACGCCCGGAACGCGAACGCGCTGTTCGGGCCGACGCTCAACTGTCACCGGGCGGCGATCGGCCTGCCGCCGGTGCACAACGTCCGCGACCACGCCTTCACCGGCCACCCGTGGCTGGCGGCGGATCCGACCCTCGGTCCGTGGCTAAAGCCGGCGGACCTCGACGTCGTCCAAACCGGCGCGTGGCTCCTGCCAGACGAACGGCCACTGCCCGCCGAGTTGCTGGCGTTCCTGGACGCTGGCCCGCCGCCGGTGTACGTGGGCTTCGGCAGCATGCCTGTGGGCGGGTCGAAGGACATCGCCAGGGTGGTCACTGAGGCGATCCGCGCGCAGGGCCGCCGCGCGCTCCTCTCCCGCGGCTGGGCCGACCTGGCCCTGATCGACGACCGGGACGACTGTTTCGCCGTCGGCGAGGTCAACCAGCAGGCGCTGTTTCCCCGGGTGGCCGCCGTCGTGCACCACGGCGGCGCGGGCACGACCACAACGGCCGCCCGGGCCGGCGCGCCTCAGGTGGTAATACCCCAGGTGGCGGACCAGCCATACTGGGCCGGCCGGGTGGGCGACCTGGGCATCGGCACCGCATACGACGGCCGGCCTGCGACGACCGAGTCGCTGTCAGCCGCGCTCAAGAAGACCCTGGCCCCCGAGACGCGCGCACGAGCGAGCGCCGTGGCCGGCACAATCCGCACCGACGGGGCGACGATGGCCGCGACGCTGCTGATAGACGCAATCAGCCGAGAAAGGCCGCCAGCGTCCGCGTGAAGCACGCGGGATCGTCGAGCCCCGCAGGTGGTCGCTGGAAAGGCGGCCACACTGACCATCCCCGATCACCGCCGCTACGTCGGCCTCCATCACCTGCAGGCCAGCACCCACGGCCAACGCAACGCCAGCAGGCCCTCTTGCATGTTCTCGGCAATCTCGCTCATCGCCAGACCAAGCTTGAGCGTCTTCGTGGCGACGGGCGCGGGCTTGCCGAACGCGACCGGTGCCACTCCGTTGGTGGCGGCCAGTAACTGGCCCGGGGAAGGGTCAGAGCCTTCCCGGTCATCATGCTCAATTCCGGGTTACCCGGTGGCGCCGGCTGGGAGGGCGACGTAGCGGGCGACGCGCCCGACGAGCAGGCCGCCACCGTGATTAACACCGTTCCTGCCGCGACCTGCCATCTCCACTTGGATGCCTTGCGAATGACTTTATAAGGAAAGTTGTCAGGTGAGTAAACACCATGCGAGCAGATCATCGCCGCCAGCATTAGCGGCAATTTCCTTTTAGCTTTTTTAGTGCCGCTTGTCGCGCACTTTGTAGGTCGAGGGCCACGACTTTCGAGACTCGTCTCCGGTCAGCGGAGTTCCCATTCCTCCGACCTTGACGTTGTAGGCCTCCTTACCCGCGCCGACCTCGCGATTGGCGTGTTCCTGGGCGAGGAAATACAGCTCATCGATGGTGGCTTCGTCGTAGGCAACGAACGAGGTCTCGCGGGCGACGTCGTCGATCCCGACGAGCATCCGGTCGGGCAGGAACCGCGACGCCAGTGCCGCCGCGCCCAGCAGCGAGAACGGGATGACCCAGTAACAGACGAACGACAGCGGAGTCTTCGTGTCGAGGATGGTGGCATCGCCGTGCACAATCGGCGGAATCGCCGACGACACCGTCATGCCGCCGAACGCCACGATCCAGATCCAGGTCAGCACCCTGACGATCCGGCCGAACAGATCGGTCTTGACCACGTCGGCAGGCTGTTCTGCTGCGGCGAACTCACGCACGAACGGCTGGCCGATCAGCAGGCTAATCAGCGCCACCAGGAAGATCCCGGCGTTGCTCAGCGGCTGTATCCACCCCTGCATGAACGAGTCGCTCAGCGTAAACGTCAGCAAGGTCAGCACCAAAAACGTTGCGACAGCTCCTATTTCGAGCGTGTGCCCGGGCTTCCCGGTGGCGCGCCCGATCACAAACACGGCGACGGCGATCGCGAGCGCGACCAACACGGCCGCCTTGAAGGGGACGTTACCGACAAGCACCCAATAGACGATCCACGGCGCCAATCCAAACAGCATGCCCACGATGGGTCAGTGTATGGCTGGCGGTTCACCATGGCGTCGGCGGCAAGGTCCAGGGGGTATCGAACGGCGAGGGCAGGACCTTGTGGCGCTCAGCGCCTACCCGCGGGCGCCACCTACGAGTTCAAGAGACTTTGTCACACGAGACGTGTTCGTAGTTCGAAGCATCTCAGCGGTTTTGCTGACATGGTGTAAAAATTCACGCCATCTAGTGGTGTGTCGCCAAAATAATTGGTGATTCCTTGTTATTATTGGGGATGCGCGCTGCGACTCCGCCTTTGGAGATCTCCGACGGTCAACGCCAGGTGCTGGAGGTGCTGTCCGCGGTCTCAGACGGCCCCGCATCGGCAGGTACAGCGCGCCAGAGCGCTGCTGCTGGCCAGCGAGGGGGTGGCCAACACCCGAATCGGGCAACGGGTCGGTGTGAGCCCGGCGACCGTGGCCGCGTGGCGGGACCGGTTCGCCCGGGACGGGGTTTCGAAACTCGGTAAGGTGCGCTCGGGTCGCGGCCGAAAGCCGGCCATCTCGCAGGCGAAGATCGACGAAATCGTCGATCTGACACGCAATTCCACGCCGGAGGGGGAGACGCATTGGAGTTGTCGGTCGATGGCCAAGAAGGCGGGGGTCTCCAAGGACACCGTGCAGCGGGTGTGGGCTGCGCGTGGTCTCAAGCCGCACCTGGTGAAGACCTTCAAACTGTCCAACGACCCGAAGTTCGAGGAGAAGCTGATCGACGTCGTCGGCCTGTACCTGAACCCGCCGGACAACGCGATCGTGCTGTGCATGGACGAGAAATCGTCGGTGCAGGCGCTCGACCGCACCCAGCCCTCGCTGCCGATGGTTCCCGGCCGCGCCCAGACGATGACCCACGACTACAAACGCCACGGCACCACCACCTTGTTCGCCGCGCTGGACGTGCTCACCGGCAAGGTGATCGGCTCGTGCCTGCCCAAGCACCGGCACCAGGAGTTCCTGAAGTTTCTGCGCACCGTCGACCGGGAAGTGCCAAAAGGCCTTGACATACACATGATCCTGGACAACTACGCCACCCACAAACACCCCGACATCACGGCCTGGCTCGACAAACACCCCCGATTCCAGCTGCATTTCACCCCGACCTCATCGTCATGGCTGAACCTGGTCGAGCGCTGGTTCCGCGAACTCACCGACAAGGCCCTGCGCCGCGGAGTGTTTCACTCCGTGCCCGACCTCATCACCAAAATCGAGGACTACCTCGATGCCACCAACGCTGACCCCACGCCGTTCGTCTGGACCGCCACCGCCGCGTCCATCCTGGCCAAGGTCGCACGCGGTCGCGTCGCCCTCGAAACCTCAACTAAAACCGAGACGGACCACTAGCTCGTCTAACCCGCCGGGATTATCGAATTGCCTTGCCTCCCTGCACTGCGGAATCCCCTGGCAAAATCACACACCAACACCACTACGAGGCCGACTACCACCCTTGGCTGCATCAGGCCCGATAATGATGTCGGTTCGAAACAGCGAAAGAAGCGGACTTCGGCCGTTGCTCTGACTGCGCGGGTAGTGCGTTGGGGCGATGGCGAGCCACCTGCCGCCGACACCCGTAGCAGCTCGTCACGGCCGTTCATCGTTCGCTTTGCGATTCGCACGGCGTAGGCAGCCCTCCCAGCGCCCTGCTCGATTGGGCCCTTGCTTTTGGCCTCCGATTGCACCACAGAACAACGATCAGACCTAGCCTGGGAGTCATGACCGGCGAAGCCCGCGACACTGCGTTAGAAACCCACATTAAAGAGTTCTTGAGCGCACTCAAGCCGAGGGACCTGATCCGGCAGCAGCTGGCGGAACTCGAACAACCGGACCCGCACAATCCAGAGGATCTTCAGCGTTACCTCGATGGCCTCAAAACGGTTTACGCGCGGGGCCTCGGGGACATGTACGACCGGATCGGATTACACGGCTCCGCTATATGCACGTCGACCAATGAAACAGAAATCACCGAACGAGTCGAGAAGATGATGGCGCTGGCCGCGATAGAAAGCGGCGATACCGTCAAAATACTCAAGAGCCTTGAAAACGCTGCGAACGAAACGAATCGTGTCACCGTCACAGCTCTGCTTCTGGCGCTGGTTGCTGCCGGTACTCGTGGACTCCCGCGGCAGGGCAAATTGGATGAGTTGACGCTCGATCTTTCGGCCTATTGCCTGACGCGCTTCCCGCCCCCCGATGAATGATGCGGCTGCAAGCGATATCTGCTCTGCACGCGACCATCGAGAGGAATGGTTAGTGGGAACCGAGTCAGACCGGTCAGTCAGCCGGCAAGCGTTGGAGCGCAATCTGATCCAAAGTCCAGGCGCAAAGTCGCCGTGAAGGTGAAACAGCCACCGGGGCTAGGATGTGGGGCCACTGCGCCGTTATGCGAGGATCGCAGACGAGGTGGTGGCGCTGGCGGTCGAGGAGCGTTTGGCCTTCGGCGCTCGGAGGTTCGCGGTCTGGACGCTTCAGGCCGCAAGGAGCGAGCCCGGCGGCGGGGGCGGTGGGGGAACCCGACCAAAGAACGTGCGATTCTTACACCCTTATTGGACTGAGCGCGCGTACTCAGCCGCGCGATTCAGGGATGGGTTATGGCACCGGATAGTTAGCCAGAGCTACCTTGACTCGCGGTTGTCGGCGGTAGGTGTCAAACTCGACCATGACTGTAAATCCATTCCGCCCGGTTTGCGCCGCTGCCGCAGCACTACTGGTCACGGCAGCTATCGCTCGCGCCGACGGCCCGGATGACCAGTTCTTGGGGTTGCCGTCGAACGACGGTTCGAACGTCGGCCCACCGGCTAAGATGATCGCCATTGCGATGCACGGTGCGACGACGATGGTCTTTGTCACCTCGGCTCGTTTAATTTCGCTTCGGCGGGCACCCAACCCCGTTCAGCGTCGCCATGTCGCAGCTCTCCGCCGAACAGCAATCGCAGGGTTTGACAACTGCGCAGGTGGACCAGTTCATGCGTGACGCCATCACCGCGTACTGCCCCGACAAGAAGGACTGGTGATTCTGTTGCCCAGCAGCCGGGGGGTGTTCACTGTCGAGCAAGACAGGAGACTAGTACCCCAGCCGAAGACGTTTTTCAGTTGGCCCGCAACTACGAGCTGCGAAAACTGTTTGTTCCCAGCGAGCCTCGCCGCTTAACTTGCGCGTGGACCGTCAGCAAAGCAGGCTGGCTAATTAGCTATGTCCGACTGACGTGCGGTCCTCATGTCATGCCCCGGCTTGACCGGTCATCGACATCCAGCACCCACACAAAGACATATCACTGTGACCAGATTGGAGTTAAACCCGCGTTGAACGACAACGACGTGCCCGATATGCCTGACAGGCTGGAAATCAAGATAACCGCCGAGGACTACGCCAAGCTCCGCCAGCTTTCCACAACGTCGGACATCACCCATTGCATCCGCTGCCTGGCACCAGCACTAGGTGGGGGCGATCCCGGGTTGGGAGCCGGAGGATTCCGCAACAGGTTGACCGGCGGCGAGATGCGTTACGCCCACCGCCTGGTGCTTTCCGCGTTTGTGGGGCCGTGCCCGCCGGTTATGGAGTGCTGCCATTGGGACGACGATAAGGCGAACAACAACGTCTGGAATCTTCGCCGGTCTTCGCGAAGCGCCGACATTAAAGAAGGTGTCCGCAACGGTAGCCACAACATGACCCGCAGAACGCACTGCGCACGCGGACACGTATACCCGCCCGAAAACACCCCGATACGCAAATCGGGGGGGCGCCGATGCGGTACATGTGTCGGCCAGGACTGCCGCCGCTACCCGCGTAATAGCTACCGCCTCGAGGAGCAAGCGTGCCGTCGCCATGCGCGGAGACGGGCGCCCTTCGAGGAGGCGGCGTGATTTCGCCTCAGTTGCACCACAAAGAGAGTCCGGTCTTCGCAGCAGACCGCGGCGCCTTTTGGCGCGACCTGCGCGGGCTGGGCCCGGTGGTAAAAATCGAAGCTGGCAATCCAATGCTGCACGGCTACTATCTCACCAGGCGGGACAACGTGCGGGCGGCTTTGCTCGACCCGGACACGTTTATGTCGCCGCCGAAAACCTTCAAGGTCACCTCGTTCGGCATACCGCTTCCTCAGGTGCCGCTCTCTTGCGGGACGCGATCGGAGCATGCCCGTTTCGGCCGCGTCTTACATCCGCTCTTCAGCCCCAAAGGGTTGGCCCCCTTTGCTCCGGCCTTGCTCGGCCGGGCCGCGACGCTGATCGACACGGTCGCCGCCACCGGGCAGTGTGATGCAACCAACCTTGCCGACGTCTACGCCTGCCAAGCGCTGCTCACGGTGTGCGGTTTGCCGGCGGACGACGCCAGGGCGGCTCTGCTGATCCGGGCCGCAGTAATCGGCGACTCCGACGGGACGGCTGAACTTGAACTCTTCAACTGGCTGGATTCCGGGTTGACCGCCGGGATGAGAAATCCCCGGCGGCCGCCCGGCATCCTCTGGCCGTTACTGGAGGGACGCGCCGACAAGGATTTTCCGCTCAGCCGGGTCGAAGTGGCTGCGGTCGTCCTTTTGTTGTTCTCTGTCGCAGGCATTGAAATGGTCGCCGCGGCAATTTCTTTCTCGCTTCTACGTCTCGCGCGCGATCCGCAACTGCAGGCCCAGCTGCGCGAAGACCCAGCACAGATTCCGGCGTTCGTCGAGGAAATGTTGCGGTTGGAGGCGCCAGGGCCGGCCATTCCGCGCGTCACCACGAGGGAAGTCAATATCGGCGGCGTCACAATCCCGGCGCGCAGTGTGGTGTGGCTGGCCCTGGAAGCCGCGGGCAGAGAGAACGGCGGCGACGAGATAGCGACGGCCAGCGACGGAAAGATTCTGCGGCAGCGCCACTGGGCGTTCGGCAGCGGCATACACAGATGCTTGGGCATGCACCTGGCCCGTATTGAAATCGCCGAGTTTGTGACCGAGTGCTTGAACCGCGTCCCGCAATTCGAACTAGAACCAGGCTTCGCGCCAGCCATTAGGCATTTACCGACCGGCGTGACTCACCTGGGCAGCCTAATGCTGCGCTGGGAGGTCCGGTGAGCGTGCCGCTAACGCGGGACCGCTTGTATTCCTCCCATCACAAGCCTGATCGATGGGACGTCAACCGGAGCAGGTAAGCGACTGCGACTCCTGCAGCACCCATGCGTGCCGCCCCGTGGCTGGTGTCAGGACGCAACTTCTCTCCGCACGGCGTACCGTTGGGAGTCGGACAATCGGCAAAGGCAAGACAGTGGTGTTGCGCGGTGGTCGTCGTCGCCCAGGCCGCTTGGGTAGACTTCTAGCCAGCGCGGTGAACATCGAAACCGCGGACGGGGCGAACAAAATGTATGTGAAGCGCATGGCTGCTGCGGCGGTGATCGCCAGCGGCGTCGGCATGGCAGCGCTGACGTGCGGGGTAGGGCTGGTCAACGCCGCCCCGTTGGACCCGGCGCCGCCGTGCCCGAACTGCCAGCCCGGTCCCGACGGGGCGGGCAACGCACCCGGGAGCAATCCAACTCCGCACCGGCAGCCACCGGCAAAGATCCCGTGCAGCGGCGGAGGAAACCCCCGAGGCGGCGGCGGGGCGCATCCTTGCCCTAACTAACGACGCCCGGCTCCTTCACGGCGGTTTCGTCGAGCATTACTGCGGCCCGAAAGGGTCAGAAGTACTACCACTGCGGGCCATGCTCAGTCGAGTAGGGTGGCGATGTCGCGATCCATTGCGAAGATTCAAGCTGACCCACTACCAGCTACGTCACCCTCTTGCCTTTGCGAGTCACCCCACGTGTACGCGTGCGGAGGAGTTGCACTGGAGCGCCGGCACACCCGGTCCCCCGCTGCCGGGTGGATCGTAGCGCGAAACGGCCGCGACCAGGGATGACACGCCAATGGCGCTGTACCGCAATAGGATTCATGCGCCGAATTTGCCTGTCGCCCATTGGTGTTCGGCTGCCGGCAAACGGTGCTTCGTGGTTGTATCGCGGGCGTATCGGCCCGCCGACCACCCAATTTTGTCAGGCAGGGCCGTTCGGCGTTCAGGCGTCACCCGCACCCTGTGATGGTCGCAATAGGTCAGGAGCTACGCGGCGTGAAGTCGCTTACAGGACCCGGGAATCCAGCAGCCACGTTGGCACGAAGACTATCCCTCGCGTACTTCGACGCCCAGGGGTGCTGTCCGACGAATCGAACCGACAGGACAACCGCGCCGATGTGGGCGATGATGGAGCTATGCGACTGCTTGTAGTGATTACTAGCCTCGCCGCCATCCTCGGCTGGGCCGTGCCGGCGCAGGCTGACCCGGGCGCCACCGATCCGGGTCTTGATGGGAATTTTCTGGGCCAGCTCAACCAGGCGGGCATCCACTATAGCAACGGGCCTGCTGCCGTCGCGGCCGCCAGAACGGCGTGCGACATGATGGACTCGGGTCAGAAGGAAATCGACGTCATCAAACAAGTGATGCAGCTGAATCCAGGATTCGGCCTCTCCGGCTCCACCAGGTTCACGGCGATTGCGTCGAGCGTGTACTGCCCGGACTACCTGAGCAAGTCCAGCGCTAAAACCTCCACTCCTATGTTTCCCGGCCTTGGCGGAAGGTGAGAAACAATGTTTCATCAATGCCGTGCAGCGCCCACGCCGGAAACTTTGGCGCCCCCCGGCGCTGGTCGCCGGGCCGCCGCCGTTTGTTGTCAGTCCCGAGATGCGTTGCGGCACAGCATAGTGTACGGATTTCGTACATTCGCGCTTGCCTTCTGAAGTCTCCGCGGGGCTCCGACTCGCTGAGCTGAACTGAACTGGATTAAAAGCGGTTAAAAGCCGCGGTCCGCGCGTTCAAAAAGAAATCGCAAAATAGCCTTAAAACTACCCGAGAATGCGCGTACGGTTTAACCTAAAGCGGCAGTTTTGGCCAGCATGAGGATCTGAAAGTAGAAAATGAATAAAGCATTTATCGCAGCGGCGGCAGCAACCCTGGCGTTTGGACCCATCTCGACACTCACGCCTAGTGGCGCGCAGGGCTATCCCTGCCTTCCTGTGGCTGCGCCAGCGTGCCTGATGCAGCCAATCCAAGCCCCAGCCGCCCCGCCTCGGGGAGCACCAGCTCGACCGCCAGCAGCTCCTCCGGACGCGCCAGTGCCGCCCAACGCGCCTTGATGAACACCCCCGCTGGACACATTCGCTGACCGAGTGTTCCAAGCGCCCGGCCAGGCGGCACGAAATCAAGATTGACCAAGACTGACGTTGTCACTTTTGATCGGACGCGTGCACGAAACATGCTGCACCGCAACCTCACTAAGAGTATTAGTAAGGTCTGTCCGACCGAGTGCGCTGCAACAGGGATTCAGCCGTGACGTGGTGCCGGCACTGGTTTAGTTGGAGGCATCGCGGAACTGGGCCTGGCGGTGCGGGATTGGGTCGACGGCAACGATCCCTACCAGTTGGTGAGCGCTGCTCTCGGCGGCGCACCGACCGCGACTGCCGTCACCGATTCCATGGCGGCAATGAAAGCTTTTCCGGGCAGTACGCCTGGAAACCAGCGACGATAATTGCGTTGATCTGGCGCTGCGAAAGTCCCTGGCCGGACAAGTTCGCCAACTGTCCGACGGAGCCGCTCCCGTAGTTGTCGCAGGCTCCGTGGCCGTCCGCGATCGCCTGCTCCGGTGGGAGTTCGATACCGGCCGCTGCGACTGCCTGCAAAAACTTATCGTCCTCGGCTGTCGCATGCGCCAACGGTGCACAGGAAACCGCAACGGCCGTCAGGGCGGCGCCGATCACTGTCTTAATCAACCTGATCACCTTCCACTGTATTGGGGGGCGGTAGTAGTGGGGTCGTATGCGTTTGCTGGACTTGCTATCCAGCTTGCTGGCGACCTTAAAGGACGTATCACATCACAGGCTGCGCTGAGGCGCAACGCGAGCCGCCGTTGTCCGTCTTCACGTCCTCCCGCCACGCCTTCTCGGTCATTGAGGTCCTGGTGATGTGGGTCGTGCGTGGCTAGATCGGTGCCCGGCCGCGGCTATCGGCCGTCAGATCGTCGTCCGCACGCCGAAGTTCAAGGCTTCTCACGCTGCCAATGCCCAACGCGGTTGTGGAGTTGCTCAAGGCTGCGCGCCAACGTCAGCGGGATAGGCGGCTGGCATTCGGACAGGGGTACGGGTCGGGCGAGTAGGTGGCGAGGAGACGGACGAACCGCGTCTATTTGCATGCGCTCTGTGCCCCCAGTCGGACTCGAACCGACACTGGACGGATTTTAAGTCCGGCTGCCTCTGCCAATTGGGCTATGGGGGCCCGGCGGTGAATGTAGCGCGTGGCACCCGATCCGGGACACCTTGTCCCACTCTAATTTTGGAACACCTTGTCTCACTACCATAATTTTGGTTCGGTTCCGGACGTGCGCTGGAACTCCACCTCGCGTAAGATCCGCCGGCCGCGCGCCTTTTGCCCGGTTTACCGCCCGGGGCCAAATGACACCGCTATGTCGCTCGACAGCAACTTGTTAAAACTGCCCGCGCCTGCGTTAAGAAGCCGTAAACGGCCGTTCCCCGCGCGCTTTCAGCCGAGAAATCTGAAGCAGCGGATCGCTAGCCTTACGCCATTACACAGGTGCCGTTGCGCCAACGCACAGGGTCCATGACCGCTGGAGGCCGACGGTTTTCGACACGAGGGAGGAATAGATGTCATCTCTGACAACAGTGCCTGAAGAGTTGGCCGCCGCGGCGGCGCAGCTGCAGGCGATCGTCAGCTCACTGGCCGCGCAGAACGCCGGCGCTGCAGCCGCGACCACGGTCATCGCTCCCGCAGCCGCCGACCCGGTTTCGATCAGACAGGCAGGAATCTTCTCGGCGTACGGCACTACCTACCAGACGGCCGCCACACAATCTCAGACCACGCAAGAGAACTATACGACCACCCTGGGGCAGAGCTCCGGTACCTATTCATCCGCCGAGGCCTCCAACGCGGCCAACAACTCCCTGCAGGCGCTGCAGGGAGGTACAAACGCGTCCTCGAACGCGTCCCCGAACTCTGTCAGCCTTGGGCGGCCTCTACAACTTCCTCAGTGGCAACGGGCTTTTCCAAGGGAGCGGCCCCTTGTCCATTATTGGGCAGGAGCAGACGGGGAACTGGACCTCCGCCTACTCCGACTGCATCGGTATGGCCGGCGGCGGTCTGCTTAGCGCTGTTTCGGCTCCCGCTGAGGCCGGCGACCTCGCCGGGCTTGCCGGCGCAACGGACCTCGCCGGCACGACGGGGCCGGCCGTCGGCTCCGGCATGGCCGGTATGGGCGCGATGCCCGTGCCGCGGGCATCGGGCAGGCGACCATGGTCGGCCAATTGTCGGTGCCGCCGAGTTGGGCCGGGACGGTCACCACGGTGTCGAGCACTACCCCGATGGGGCTACCGACTGCGGGCTGGACCGCCGCCGCGCCACAAGCCGGGCCGGGGACGATCATCCCGGGGATGCCCGGGATGGGCGCGGCCGCGCGAAACAGCGCCGGCTTCGGTGCGCCGCGCTACGGCGTCAAGCCCATCGTCATGCCCAAAGCGACGGCCGTCTAGGCAACGGGCACCAACGCGGTCCCAGGTAGTCAAACAAGAAAGCCAAATTCGGCTCGAACGAACGGGATATAGAAAAATGGTTTTGAATTTTATAGCTACCCCCCCTGACGTCACCTCGGCGCTCATGTACACCGGTGCGGGCGCTGGACCCCTCATGGCCGCCGCGGCGTCTTATCACAACCTGGCCGCCGAGATGAGCAGCGCAGCGACCCAGTGGCAGTCGATCATCACGACGCTGACCTCCGAGGTGTGGACGGGGGCGGGGTCGACGGCGGCGGCAGCCGCGGCCGAAACCATCGTGACCTGGCTAACCAGCACGGCGGCGGCACTCGAGCAGGCGGGCGTCCAGGCGACCGCGTCGGCGGCCGCCTACGAGGCGGCATTCGCGGGGGTGGTCAACCCGGCGTTGATCGCTCAAAATAGGGCCAGGCTGTTGACGCTGCAAGCGACGAATTTCCTGGGCGTCAACACGCCGGCGATCGCGTTAACCGAGGCCGAGTACGAAGCATATTGGGTCCAAGACGCCACCACCATGTCCGTCTACGACGCCACCTCGCAGGCAACCGGGGTGCTTCAGCCGATATCGCCGGAGCCGCAGGCCACCAACCCGAGCGCTGGAGCCCTGCAGAACGCCGCGATCGCCCAGAACGCGACGTCCCCCGCCACGCAGGCGTTGAATTCTTCTGGCCTCAACAACGTCGACCAGCTCTCGAGGTCTATGCGGCGCGCGATCCGACCCGACGCTCGCCGATTGGCTCAACATCCCGGCCGTCCAAACGTTTTCGCCGAGCAGGTAGGTGTGACTGCGGCTTGGAACGTCGCCATGCTCACCGCGACCTTCCCGCTGCTTGGACACTTCCTTGCCGGCGCTCCGTTAGGCGTCACGATAGGGGATGTCACCCCCCTTGGCGCCGGTTTGGGCATGGGAACAACCCTCGTGGGGTCAACCTCGTCAGGCTTCGGCGGAGCGGCGGCGACGGCGGCTCTGGGCGAGGCGTCCGCGGTCGGCGGTCTATCGGTGCCGGCCAGCTGGTCTGCGGCCGCCCCGGCGACGCTGGCGTCGTCCGCCGCTCCGCTCGAGGGCTCGGGATGGACCGTCGCCGCCGAGGCCGCGGAGGCCGGGCCGGTCGGGGCGATGCCCGGGATGCCGGGGGCGGCGGCGGCGGCCAAGGGCGCCGGTGCCTACGCCGGGCCGCGATACGGGTTCAAGCCCATCGTCATGCCCAAGCCGGTTGTCGTCTGATGCGGGAAAGAAGAAAGAAGGGGGGATATATCACCCATTTGAAGCGACCAATTAACCGGTAGGCCGTAATCTATCCGTCATGCGGCCACCACCGCACCGATCACAACCGATAAAGACTTCGACAACTGAAGGCTACGAGATAAGGAGAACAAGATGCCATCACGTTTTATGACCGATCCGCACGAAATGCGCGGGATGGCGGGCCGCTTTGAGATGCACGCCCAGACCGTTGAGGATGAGGCCCGCAAGATGTGGTCGTCCTCGATGAACATCGCCGGCTCTGGCTGGAGCGGGCAGGCCCAGGCCACCTCGTACGACACCATGGGTCAGATGAATCAGGCCTTCCGCAACATCGTGAACATGCTGCACGGGGTGCGGGACGGGCTGATCCGCGACGCCAACAACTACGAGCAGCAAGAGCAGGCCTCCCAGCAGCTCCTCAGCAGCTAGCAGTCGAAAACCGCTGCTGCCCAACACTTTTCAACTCAGGAGGACATAACAATGAGCATCAATTACCAGTTCGGCGACGTCGACGCGCACGGCGCACTCATTCGCGCTCAGGCCGCGTCGCTGGAATCCGAGCACCAGTCCATCGTTCGCGATGTGCTGGCCGCCGGTGACTTCTGGGGCGGCGCCGGTTCGGTGGCGTGCCAGCAGTTCATCACCGACTTGGGTCGTAACTTCCAGGTGATTTACGAGCAGGCCAACCAGCACGGCCAAAAGGTGCAGAGCGCCGGCAGCAACATGGCCAGCACCGACAGCGCCGTTGGGTCCAGCTGGGCCTAACACGCCTGTTTCAGAACGGGGCCGCACACCGATTGGTGTGCGGCCCCGTTGTTGTGCGTGGAGGGTTGTTGTGTGTGGAGGCCGAATGGGCTACCCGGCTACCGGCGATCGCGGAATCAGCGAGGAGCGGAACCCGATCCGCCCCAGCGGAAGCTTCGAAACGCCTGAGCCCGAAATGGCGGGCCCGATTGACGGCATTGCGCCCCACCCACCGGGCATGACGTTGGCGTCGAGTGTGGGCAGCGGGGTGACCGACGACACCGCGTCGGCCCAACTCAGCGGCACCGCGAGGGCGCCCAGCGCGTCCGCTTCACCGACGTGCACCTCCGCGCCCTCGCCCAGAGGGGGGCTGCCACCCAGTTCCCCCAGGGTTTCAAAGCCGGGAATTACCTCGGCCGCCAACATCGAACCGGCGCCCTCGAAGTCGAGAGACAGGCCGTGCACATCGGCCAAGCTGGTAGCACCACCGAGGCCAGAGGTCAGACTCGACAGTGCACCGAGCGGGCTGGTCGCTCCCGAGGTTCCCAACGATGCCGCGCCGCCCACCGCCGTCTGCGCCAATCCCGTGCCGGACGACGAACCGGGGATGGACAGACCCCGCAGGGCCTGCGACATCGAGGACATCATCTGCGCCGACGCCTTCTGGGCAGTGCTGCCGGCGAGCCCGCCCTGATTGGGCGTTCGGGGCGGCGAGGCGAACGTCGTCAACGACGAGGCGGAAGCCGAACTGGCAGCGTAGTTATACATCGCGGTGGTGTCCTGGGCCCACATTTCGCTGTACTCCGCCTCCGTGGCCATGACCGCCGGCGTGTTCTGCCCCAGGAAATTGGTCGCGACCAGCGTCAGCAGCCGAACCCGGTTCGCCGCGATCAGCGGCGGCGGCACCGTCATCGCATAGGCCGTTTCGAAGGCGCCCGCGGCGGCGCTGGCCTGGCTGGCCGCCTGCTGGCATTGCTCGGCGGTGGCCGTGAGCCACGACACGTAGGGCGCAACCGCGGCCGCCATCGACATCGACGTCGGGCCCAGCCACTCTTCCGTGAGGCCCGAGAGCACCGACTGGTAACCGCCCGCGACGGCGTGCAGCTCGACGGCTAGCGAGTCCCATCCCGCCGAGGCGGCCAGCAGCGTCGCCGGCCCCGGCCCCAGATACATCCGACCGGAATTGACCTCCGGCGGCAACGCGCCAAAATCCATGGCCATCCCTATCCGAGGTTAAATTTGCTGGTTTCGTCAAATGCGGCGCGCATTTGTGGTCTTGATTGCCGCCGGCCACGGATACGGCCGAGAGCACGTCGTGACTCCGCGAATCTCGCCCGGCGAAACGCTGACCGGGGTTTGCGGGTTCGGCGACGTGTGTCGCCGCGCACGCACAAATCACCGTCGGCGGCCGTCGGCGGCACCGAGCCGACGAGAGCCGAACTGGCGACATCTTTAGCGACTGTCGAAGAGTCCGGGGACAGCGGCGCGTCGGCCAGCGCCCGCGCGTTTCCGATGGTGCGCTGACAACGTGCGCTATGAACGACATTTAGGCCCACCGATATTCGTAACAATCTGTAACATCGCGTTAACGAAAATCGGGACTTCGTCGTCCTCTGCCGTCGTACCTATGCGGTGAGCCCCGACGGCATCCGGTGAAGTGCAGCGTCTAGCAATCAATGAAATCCGTTCGTATGCCGTGCGATTTAGACGGCTCAAGCTCGGAATGGCTCGGCCTCGCCACACCAACGACTATGCATCCCAGTATGTTTGGGAAATCAGCTATTCTCAAGGTCGCTGATCCAACACATATAAAACACATATTTGTCCGGCCCGTGAAGCTGGCCGTCGAACACCGCTTTATTTGAGAACTCTATGAAGTCCGTGACAACGGCGTGTGCCGCTTGCGACAATGTAGGAACATGACTGCAATGTCGGGATACGCAGGCAGCCAGCGACCGCGCCAAGCCATTCTTGGGCAGCTGCCCCGGATCTACCGTGCCGACGGATCACCGATTCGGGTTTTGCTGGTGGATGACGAGCCCGCGCTGACCAACCTGGTGAAGATGGCGCTTCATTACGAAGGCTGGGTAGTCGACATTGCCCATAACGGACGCGAGGCCCTGGCGAAGTTCGACAGCGTCAGTCCCGACGTGCTGGTCCTCGACATCATGCTTCCGGACGTGGATGGGCTGCGAATCCTCGAGCGGATCCGCGAGTCGGACGCCTACACCCCCACGCTGTTCTTAACCGCACGCGACTCGGTCGTGGACCGGGTCACTGGCCTCACCGCGGGCGCCGATGACTACATGACCAAGCCGTTCAGCCTGGAGGAGCTGGTCGCCCGGCTGCGCGGGTTGCTGCGGCGCTCCACGCAACAGACCCCACCCCCGGCCGAGACCCTCAAAGTGGCCGATCTGCTGGTCGACACCGGTAGCCGCGAGGTCACCCGCGACGGCTCACCGGTCTCGCTGTCCTCGACCGAATTCGAACTGCTTCGGTTCCTCATGCGCAATCCGCGCCGCGTGCTCAGCCGGACCGAGATCCTGGACCGGGTCTGGAACTACGACTTCGCCGGCCGCACCAGCATCGTCGATCTGTACATCTCCTACTTGCGAAAGAAGATCGACTCCGGCAGGGAACCGATGATCCATACCGTCCGCGGTATCGGGTACATGCTGCGGCCGCCGGAATGACTCGCGAGCAAAATTCCCCGTCCAGAAACCTCCCGCGATGGCTTCCCCGATCGTTGCGCCGCCAGTTGCTCTTCGGCGTGTTGGCGGTCGTCAGCGTGGTGCTGGTAGCCGTGGGCGTCGTGTCCGTGCTGAACCTGCGTGGCTACGTGACCGCGATGAACGACGCCGACGTCGCGGAATCCCTTGACGCGTTGAGTAATTCGTATACCAGATACCGCCAACACGATTCAGCACAACTCGGTACCCCGCCGCTGGCGCAGGCGATGCTGGAGTTCACCGATCAAACGCCGGGAAACCTGATCGCCGTGCTGCACAACGGCGTCGTCATCGGCTCGGCGGTCTTCTCCGAAGACCAAGCGCGACCGGCCCCGCCCGACGTCGTCCACGACCTCGAAGCGCAGACGTGGCCCGACGCCCCGCCACGGACCGAAAAGCTCGGCGGCCTGGGGTTCTACCGTGTTGACAGCCGCGTGGACGGATCCGACCTGCTGGTCTCCGGGGTATCGCTAGCCCGCGCCAACCGGATGATCGCCCGCAAAAACCTCACCACCACAGCGCTTATGGCGAGCGCGCTGGTGATCACCGCGGGACTGACGATTTGGCTTGTGGGATATACCCTTCGCCCACTACGCCGGCTCGTCGCGACCGCCGCGGAAGTCGCAGCGATGCCGCTCGCCGACGATGACCGCAGGATCAGCGTCAGGGTGCGACCGGAGGACACCGACCCGGACAACGAAGTCGGAATCGTCGGGCACACGCTAAACCGACTGCTGGACAACGTGGATAGTGCGCTAGCTCATCGCGCCGATGCCGACCTGCGGATGAGGCAGTTCATCACCGACGCCAGCCACGAGCTGCGAACCCCACTGGCAGCGATTCAGGGCTATGCCGAACTCACCCGCCAGGACAGTTCGGCGCTACCGCCGACCACCGAATACGCCCTGGCCCGCATCGAGTCGGAAGCACAGCGCATGGCGGTGCTCGTCGACGAGCTGCTGCTGCTGTCCCGCCTGGGCGAAGGCGAAGACCTGCAGACCGAAGACGTCGACCTGGCCGAGCTCGTCGTCAATGCGGTGAACGACGCCGCGGTCGCGGCGCCGACGCACCGTTGGGTCAATGATCTACCCCTCGAGCCGGTGTGGGTATGCGGGGATCATGCCCGGCTGCATCAACTGGTGAGCAATCTGCTCAGCAATGCCCGGCTGCACACTCCGCCCGGCGTCACGGTGACCACGGCAATCACCCGCCACCGCAACGGCTCCGAAGCGCCGTATGCGGAACTGGCCATTGCCGACAATGGGCCCGGCATCGACGCGGACCTTCTCCCGCGGCTCTTCGAGCGGTTCGCCCGTTCGGACACGTCCAGGTCCAGCGGTTCAGGCATCGGGCTCGGCCTGGCCATTGTGAGTTTGATCGTCAAGGCCCATCACGGCTCGGTGACCGCCGAATCCGCCGATGGCCGAACGGTGTTTCGGGTACGGCTTCCGATGATCGAAGAAATCACGGATAGCGGCTAGCCGCCGCGGCCGGAACCAGAAGGCCCACAGGCATTCCGGTCCCCCGGACGCCTCGCGCGGGATCGCCCTTCTTCCAGCCGACCCCAGTAGTAGACGGTCAGCAACATCTGCGAACCGTTTGACAGGGGGTGTAAAGAAAACGTAAAGGTGCCTTCCGGCGCCGTTAGGAAAGTGTCAACCAAAGACCCCGCCCGACCGGTGCCACCTAATTTCAAGTTTGACTTGCCTTCGGGGCCTGCGCTGCGGCTGACTCGATGAGGTTCTAACGTGTGCACGTGAACGGCGCGGAACGGAGACAACATGGGCGTGTTGGTGTTCATTGTGCTGACGGTGGCGGTGTTCGCCGTGCTCGGCCTAGTGCAGAAGTTGGTCGAGAGGTTATGAGCTACCAAAACATCGTCGGTTTGGTGCTTTCGATCCTGCTAGCGCTGTTTCTCGTGGGCGCCCTGCTGTTCCCAGAGAGGTTCTAGTGAGCACAACAACCGCGGGGATCGTCTTCCTCGTCGTTCTCGTTGCGGCCCTGGTGCTGGTGCATGTCCCCCTCGGCGATTACATGTACCGGGTCTACACGTCGGAGAAGGACCTGTACGTCGAGCGGGTGATCTACCGGCTGATCGGTGTTGACGCGCGCTCGGAGCAGACGTGGGGCGCCTACGCCCGAAGCGTCTTGGCGTTCTCATCGATCAGCATCCTCTTTTTGTTCGTGTTCCAGCTCGTGCAGGACAAATTGCCGTTGCATCTGCATGATCCGGCCACCAAGATGACCCCTTCGCTGGCATGGAACACCGCGGTCAGCTTCGTCACCAATACCAACTGGCAGGCCTACTCCGGCGAGTCCACCGACGGTCACCTGGTGCAGATGGCCGGGCTGGCGGTGCAGAACTTCGTCTCGGCCGCCGTCGGCATAGCGGTGGCGATCGCCCTGGTGCGCGGATTCGCCCGCAGGCGCACCGGCGATCTGGGTAACTTCTGGGTCGATCTGGTGCGCACGGTGTTGCGCATCCTGCTGCCCATTTCGATCGTGGGCGCGGTCCTGCTGATCGCGGGGGGCGCGATCCAGAACTTCCACCTCAACGACCAGGTGGTCACCACCCTTGGCGGCGCCCAGCAGACCATCACGGGGGGTCCGGTCGCCAGCCAGGAGGTCATTAAGGAGTTCGGCACCAACGGCGGCGGGTTCTACAACGCGAACTCCTCGCACCCATTTGAGAACCCGACCACGTGGACGAACTGGCTGGAGATCTTCCTGCTGCTGGCGATCAGCTTCTCGCTGCCGCGCACGTTCGGGCGCATGGTGGGAAGCACGAAGCAGGGCTATGCGATCGCGTCGGTCATGGGGACGCTGTACGCGATCAGCGTGACGTTCATGCTGTGGCTCCAGTTACAGCACCACGGCACGGTGCCGACCTCGATCGGCGCGGCGATGGAGGGGGTCGAGCAGCGGTTCGGCATCGCCAACTCGGCGGTGTTCGCCGACTCGACAACGCTCACCTCCACGGGTGCCGTCGACTCGTTCCACGACTCCTACACCAGCCTCGGCGGCATGGTCGCGATGTTCAACATGCAGCTTGGCGAGGTCGCCCCCGGCGGCACCGGCTCCGGCCTGTACGGCATGCTGATCCTGGCGGTGATCACCGTCTTCATCGCCGGACTGATGGTCGGGCGCACACCGGAATACCTCGGCAAGAAGATCAACCCCCGCGAAATCAAGCTCGCTGCGAGCTATTTCCTGGTAACGCCGCTGATCGTGCTGGTAGGGACCGCGATCGCGATGGCGCTGCCGGGCGAACGCGCCGCGATGCTCAACAGCGGCCCGCACGGGCTGTCCGAGGTGTTGTACGCGTTCACCTCCGCGGCCAACAACAACGGGTCGGCCTTCGCCGGAATCAGCGTCAACACCAACTGGTACAACACCGCCCTCGGCCTGGCGATGGTCTTTGGCAGATTCCTGCCGATGGTCCTGGCGCTGGCCTTGGCCGGCTCGCTGGCCAAGCAGGGTCACACGCCGGACTCGGTGGGCACCCTGCCCACCCATCGGCCCCAATTCGTCGGAATGGTCGCCGGCGTCACGGTGATTCTCGTTGCCCTCACATTCCTGCCCATGCTCGCGCTCGGGCCCCTCGCTGAAGGAATCCATTGATGACCGCGACGACCACTGATTCATCGGCTTCGGCCGGGCAGGACCAGCCCATGTCCCCCCCAAGCACCAAACGGGTACAGGGCGGCCGGCTCGACCCGAAGATACTCTGGAAGGCGACTCCGCACGCGCTGGGAAAACTCGACCCGCGCACGCTGTGGCGCAACCCGGTCATGTTCATCGTCGAAATCGGCGCCATCTGGGCGACCGTGTTAGCGATCATCAACCCGACATGGTTCGCGTGGTTGACCGTGATCTGGCTGTGGCTGACCGTGCTGTTCGCCAATCTCGCGGAGGCGGTGGCCGAAGGCCGCGGCAAGGCCCAGGCCGAAGCGCTGCGCCGAGCCAAAACCCACACCATGGCCCGGCGGCTCACGAACTGGGAACCGGGCGCCTCTTCTGTGAGGGAAGCCGTGGAGGAAGAAGTCGCCGCGCCGCTGCTGCGGCAGGGCGACCTCGTCGTGATCGAGGCCGGGCAGGTAATACCGGGTGACGGCGATGTGGTGGAAGGCATTGCCTCGGTGGATGAATCGGCGATCACCGGTGAGTCGGCCCCGGTGATCCGCGAGTCCGGCGGTGACCGCTCGGCGGTCACCGGCGGCACCACCGTGCTGAGCGACCGGATCGTCGTGAAGATCACCCAAAAGCCCGGAGAAAGCTTCATCGACCGGATGATCGCGCTCGTCGAGGGCGCCAATCGGCAGAAGACCCCCAACGAGATCGCGCTGAACATCCTGCTGGCCGCGTTGACGATCATCTTCGTGTTCGCCGTGGCGACCCTGCAGCCGCTGGCGATCTACTCCAAGATGAACAACCCGGGCGTCCCGGACACCCAGGCGCTCGACGCGAATGGTGTCAGCGGAATCGTGATGGTGTCGTTGCTGGTGTGCCTTATCCCGACCACGATTGGTGCGCTCCTGTCGGCCATTGGCATCGCCGGAATGGACCGGCTGGTGCAACGCAACGTGCTCGCGATGTCCGGTCGCGCGGTGGAAGCCGCCGGTGACGTCAACACGTTGCTACTCGACAAGACGGGCACCATCACCCTGGGCAACCGGCAGGCCGCCGACTTCATCCCCGTCGGCGACGTCTCCCCCGAGCAGCTGGCCGACGCCGCGCAGCTATCCAGCCTCGCCGACGAAACACCGGAAGGACGCTCGGTCGTCGTGTTCGCCAAAGAACACTTCGGACTGCGCGCACGCACGCCGGGCGAACTCGCGCACGCCCAATGGGTGGAATTTTCCGCCACGACGCGGATGTCGGGTGTCGACCTGGACGGCACCCTGCTGCGCAAGGGTGCGGCCAGCTCGGTCGCGGAATGGGTACGCGGACAAGGCGGCAAGGTTCCCCCCCTGCTCGGCGAGATCGTCGACGGCATCTCCGCCGCCGGCGGCACCCCGCTGGTCGTGGGGCAGCGCGTCAATGGCGAGGCGGCGGTGCTGGGAGTCATCCACCTCAAGGACGTCGTCAAGCAGGGCATGCGTGAGCGCTTCGACGAGATGCGGAAGATGGGCATCCGGACGGTGATGATCACCGGCGATAATCCGTTGACCGCCAAGGCGATTGCCGACGAGGCGGGCGTCGACGACTTCCTCGCCGAGGCCACACCCGAGGACAAGCTCGCGCTGATCAAGCGCGAGCAAGAAGGCGGCAAACTGGTCGCGATGACCGGCGACGGCACCAATGACGCGCCGGCCCTGGCTCAGGCCGATGTGGGCGTGGCGATGAACACCGGCACCTCGGCCGCCAAAGAGGCCGGCAACATGGTCGATCTCGACTCCGACCCCACCAAGCTCATCGAGATCGTCGAGATCGGCAAGCAGCTGCTGATCACCCGCGGAGCGCTGACCACCTTCTCGATCGCCAACGACATCGCGAAGTACTTCGCGATCATCCCGGCAATGTTCGTCGAGCTGGACCCCGGGCTGGATCTGATCAACATCATGCGGCTGCACAGCCCGCAGTCGGCGATCCTGTCGGCGGTGATCTTCAACGCGATCATCATCGTGGCGCTGATCCCATTGTCGCTGCGCGGCGTGCGCTACACGCCGAGCAGCGCTTCAAAACTGTTGAGCCGCAACCTTTACGTCTACGGGCTCGGCGGCATCGTCGCCCCGTTCATCGGGATCAAGCTGATCGACCTGATCGTCCAATTCGTCCCCGGGATGTCCTGACATGACGTTTTCGAGTTTCGTTCGCATGCACTGGGCGGCCTTCCGCGTGCTGCTGGTGATGACCGTGATCACCGGGCTGGCCTACCCGCTGCTCATCTGGCTGATCGCGCAAGTCCCTGGGCTGCACGACCAGGCCGAAGGATCGATTCTCACCGCCAACGGCAAACCGGTCGGCAGCAGGCTGATCGGACAGCTGTTCACCGACAAGGACGGCAACCCGTTGCCGCAGTACTTCCAGAGCCGCCCCTCGGCGGCCGGCAACGGCTACGACCCGACATCGTCGGGCGCGAGCAACCTCGGGCCGGAAAGCGTTGTCGACACGCCCGCCGATCCGGCGCAGCTGACGGCCGGCAAGTCCGCGTCCGACGCGGGCTTCAAGCCGAGCCTGCTGACCCAGGTGTGCACGCGCAGCGCCGCCGTAGCCACGCTGGAAGGCCTGGAGAAAGAGGCCGGGTCGCGACCGTTCTGCACCGGCGGCGGTGTGGGCGCGGTGCTCTCGGTGATCGGGCCGCGCGACGCCCGCGGAAACGTCATCCACCCCACCCGCGTCGTCAGCGTCAACGAACCGTGCCAATCGACATCGGCGCCGTTCCTGGCCGTCTACCAGGGCGTGCGGGTGGAGTGCGCCAAATACGGCGAGGACTACTCGATTGGCGAGACCGTGCCCATTCGCGGCGCCGCACCCGCCAACCCGGCCGTGCCCGCCGACGCCGTCACCGCCAGCGGCAGCGGCCTGGACCCGCATATCTCCGTGACCTACGCCGATCTTCAGGTCGCGCGGGTCGCCAAGGCCCGCGGCGTCAGCGCCGACCAGGTGCGCGCCGTGGTCGGCGACAACCAGGACGGACGGCTGCTTGGGTTCATAGGCGAGGCCCGGGTCAACGTGCTGCAGGTCAACCTCGAGTTGGACCGCAAGTACCCGGTTAACCATTAGCCCGGCCGCACGCGATGCGACCAGGCCTGATTCAGTGGCGCGTCCTTGAGTTGCCGGTATGTGACCGCGGATGATGGTTGACGTGACTGACGTCAACCTCAGGGAGCACCGGCCCAAACGTGGGGAGCTGCGCATTTACCTCGGCGCGGCTCCGGGAGTCGGCAAGACGTACTCGATGCTCGGCGAGGCACATCGACGGCTGGAACGCGGCACCGACGTTGTGGCCGCCGTGGTGGAGAGCCATGGCCGCCGCAAGACCGCGGAATTGCTTGAGGGCATTGAAATCATCCCGCCGCGCTACATCGAATATCGCGGCAGCAGCTTTCCCGAACTCGATGTGCCGGCTGTGCTGGCGCGGCATCCCCAGGTGGTCCTGGTCGACGAGCTCGCCCACACCAACACCCCGGGCAGCGAAAAACAAAAACGTTGGCAGGATGTCGAAGAGCTGCTCGACGCCGGGATCTCAGTGATCTCCACCGTCAACATCCAGCACCTGGAAAGCCTCAATGACGTCGTCGCCCAGATCACCGGGATCGAACAGAAGGAGACGATCCCGGACGCCATCGTGCGGGAGGCTTCGCAGGTCGAACTCATCGACATCACCCCGGAGGCGTTGCGCCGCAGGCTATCCCACGGCAACGTCTATGCTCCGGAAAGAATCGACGCGGCGATGTCGAATTACTTTCGCCGCGGAAACCTCACCGCGCTAAGGGAATTGGCGCTGCTGTGGCTGGCCGACCAGGTGGACACGGCACTGGTCAAGTACCGTGCGGAGAACAAGATCACCGACATGTGGGAGGCGCGCGAGCGAGTCGTGGTGGCGGTCACCGGGGGCCCGGAATCGGAGACGCTGGTGCGGCGGGCATCCCGCATCGCGTCGAAGTCGAGCGCCGAGCTGATGGTCGTCCACGTCGTCCGCGGTGACGGACTGGCCGGCCTGTCGGAGTCCAGGATGAGCAAGGTCCGTGAGCTGGCGAGCAGCCTCGACGCTTCCCTGCACACCGTGGTCGGAGACGACGTGCCCAGCGCCCTGCTCGATTTCGCCCGTGAGATGAACGCGACTCAGCTGGTGATCGGCACCTCTCGGCGGTCCCGCTGGGGCGCGCATCTTCGAGGAGGGCATCGGCGCCAGGGTCGTCGAGCTGTCCGGAAAGATCGACGTGCACCTGGTCACCCACGAGGAATCCAAACGGGGCTTTCGGGCGGCGTCGCTCTCGCCCCGCGAGCGGCGGGTGACGTCGTGGCTGGCGGCCTTCATCGTGCCGTCGGCCATCTGCGCGGTCACGGTGATCACGCTGGACCCCTACCTGGACACCGCCGCCAAGAGCGCGCTGTTCTTCGTGGGGGTGCTGCTGGTGGGTCTTCTGGGGGGCGTTGCCCCGGCCGCTCTTTCGGCGGTGCTGTCCGGGCTGCTGCTGAACTACTTTTTGATAACCCCGCGGCACAGCTTCACCATCGCCGAACCCAACAGCGCCGTCACCGAATTGGTCCTGCTGCTGATCGCGGTCGCCGTCGCGGTTGTCGTCGACGGCGCGGCCAAACGCAGTAGGGAGGCCCGACGCGCCTCCCAAGAGGCGGAACTCCTGACGCTGTTCGCGGGGTCGGTGCTGCGCGGCGCGGACCTCGAGACGCTTCTGGAACGAGTGCGGGAAACCTACTCGCAGCGCGCGGTCAGCATGCTCAGGCAGGCCGGCGAGCAGGATCGCGGCGGCAAGCACAAGGGCTACATCGTCGCCTGCGTGGGCAAAGATCCTTGTGTGACCGTCGATTCGGCCGACACCGCGATCGAGGTCGGTGACGACGAGTTCTGGATGCTGATGGCCGGCAAGAAGCTCTCCGCGCGGGACCGCCGGGTGCTCAGTGCGGTCGCCAGGCAGGCCGCGGGTCTGATCAGGCAGCGCGAGCTGGCCGACGAGGCCGGCCGCGCCGAGGCGATCGTGCAGGCCGACGAGCTGCGGCGCTCCCTGCTCTCGGCGGTCAGCCATGACCTGCGCACGCCGCTGGCGGCGGCCAAGGTGGCGGTGTCCAGCCTGCGCGCCGAGGATGTCGCCTTCTCCCCCGAGGACACCGCCGAATTGCTGGCCACCATCGAGGAGTCGATCGACCAGCTCACCGCACTTGTCGGGAACCTGCTCGATTCGTCGCGTCTGGCCGCCGGCGTGGTTCGCCCGGATCTGCGCCGCGTGTATCTGGAGGAATCGGTGCAACGCGCGCTGGTCAGCATCGGCAAGGGCGCCACCGGGTTCTACCGATCCGCCATCGACCGCGTCAAGGTCGATGTTGGCGACGCCGTGGTGATGGCCGACCCCGGGCTACTCGAACGGGTCTTTGCCAACCTGATCGACAACGCGCTGCGATACGCGCCCAACTGCGTGGTCCGAGTCAACGCGGGACGAGTCGGCGATCGCGTCCTGATCAACGTCATCGACGAAGGCCCCGGGGTCCCGCGCGGGACCGAGGATCAGCTCTTCGAAGCCTTCCAGCGGCTGGGCGATCACGACAACACCACCGGTGTGGGTCTGGGAATGTCCGTCGCGGGCGGTTTCGTCGAGGCCATGGGCGGCACCATTGCGGCCAGCGAGACGCCTGGGGGCGGGCTCACCGTCGTGCTGGACCTGGCCGCGCCGCAGGGGGTCGAATGACCCGCGCCGGCGACGATGCAGAGCGACGCGATGAAGAGGAGCGGCGCCGATGACCCGGGTGCTGGTGATCGACGACGAGCCGCACATCCTGCGTGCGCTGCGGATCAACCTGTCGGTGCGAGGCTACGAGGTCATCACCGCGTCGACCGGTGCGGGCGCGCTGCGCGCCGCGGCCGAACACCGGCCCGATGTGGTGATCCTCGACCTCGGCCTGCCCGACATCTCGGGCATCGAGGTGCTGGCCGGTCTGCGCGGCTGGCTCACCGCGCCGGTGATCGTGTTGTCAGCCCGCACCGATTCGTCGGACAAGGTCGAGGCCCTCGATGCCGGCGCCGACGACTACGTCACCAAGCCGTTCGGCATGGACGAGTTCCTGGCCCGGCTGCGCGCCGCGGTCCGCCGCAATGCTGCGGCATCGGAGATGGACGAACCGGTCATCGAAACCGACGCGTTCACCATCGATCTGGCCGCCAAGAAGGTCACCAAGAACGGTGCCGAGGTGCACCTCACTCCGACCGAATGGGGCATGCTCGAGGTGCTGGCCCGCAATCGGGGCAAGCTGGTCGGCCGGGAGGAACTCCTCAAAGAGGTATGGGGACCGGCGTATGCCACCGAAACCCATTACCTGCGTGTGTATCTGGCGCAACTGCGACGCAAACTCGAAGACGATCCATCTCATCCCCGGCACCTGTTGACCGAATCGGGCATGGGCTATCGCTTCGAGGCGTGACCTGGGCTCAACCGGCGATCGACAGCACGATGCCGTCCAGAATGTCATGCTCGCTGACGGTCAACTCGTCGATCCCGGCCCGGGTGCGCAGCTCGCGCGCCAGCTCTTCGACGACGATCGCGCCGCCGCCAATCACGTCGGCCCGGCCCTCATGCATCGGCGGCAGCGCGGCACGCTGAGATCGCGGCATGGCGATCAGTCGCTCACAGACCGCCAGCAGATCCCTGCCGCAGACGCGCGAAAGATGAATCGCTGCAGCGTCATACGCGGTCATATTGTGCGCCAGTGCGGACAATGTGGTCATCGTACCGGCGACTCCGACCCAGGTCCTGGCCCCTTCGACGGGCACAACGCTCAGCGCCTCGTCGAGCCGCTCGCGCACCACCTGGCGCGCCGCTGACACTTCCTCCGGTGTCGGCGGGTCGGAGGGCAGGCAACGTTCGGTCAGCCGGACGCAGCCGATGTCGGCCGAGTAGCTCGCCACCACCGTGTCCCCGCCGAGCACGATCTCGGTCGAGCCGCCGCCGAGGTCGACCACCACGAAAGGTGCTCCGGCGCTGTCCAATTCGCCGACAGCTCCGCGGAAGGACAGCTCGGCCTCTGCCGCGCCGGTGATCACCTCCGCCACCGCTCCGGGTAGTGCGGCGCCCAGCACATCGGCCGTCATCGCAAAGAAGACATCGCGATTGGCGACATCGCGGGCCGCTGACGTGGCCACCATCCGCACCCGCTCGACACCGTGGGCCGTCAGCAGAGCCGCGTAATCGGCCAGCGCGACCCGGGTCCGCTCGATCGCCTCCGGGGCAAACTGACCCGTCGCGTCGACGCCCTGGCCCAGTCGCACGATCCGCGTCTCACGATGCACGTCGCGCAGCTTGCCGCCACTGGCGTCGGCGATCAACAACCGAATCGAGTTGGTACCGCAGTCGATACCGGCCGCCCTCAGCTCCACAGCTCACGCACCAATACCGAGCTCATGTCCGGCTCGGCGGCCAGGATCGCCAGCACCTCGTCGCCGAGCGGGTTGCACCCGCGACCCTTGGCCAGCGAGTGCGCGATCAACACGTGCAGGCACTTCACCCGGTCCGGCATTCCGCCAGCCGAGAACGTGGTATCCAGCGATTCGATGGCGTCACGTTCGGCCAGATATGTTTCATGGGCCCGCCGATACGCGGCCGCCAATTCGTGGTCCCGCTGCAACCGCTCGGTCATCTCGCGCATCAATCCCGTCGTCTCCAGCCGGCTCGCGGCCGCGGTGAGCACCGGGTGCGTGAGGTAGTACAGGGTCGGAAACGGCGTGCCGTCAGGCAGTTTCGGTGCGGTCTTGATCACGCCGGGTTCACCGTTGGGGCAACGGTAGGCGATCTCCAGCACGCCGCGAGGCTCACGACCAAGCTGCCGCGCCACCGCTTCCAGGTCGGCACGATCAACCACCGGGACCCGGAGGGTTCGGCGAAGCCGGCGGCACGGGACCGGACGGTCCGGGCTCCGCCGGGGGCGGCGGGGCCTCGGGCGGGACGGCCGGTGGCAGGTGCGGGTTGTCGGCGACGGTGTGCCACAGCGCGGTGTACCACGGCTCGTTGCTGGCCGGTTTCGCTGCCTCGGACCCCGGCTGCGGGGACACGGCCCCGCTCGTCGGGAGTTGGACCTGGAACGGAATGTCCCCGGGCTTCACGAAGCCGAGGCGCTCGCGGGCCTGCGCCGCAATGTAAGCCGGGTCACCGAGCTTGCCCTTCTTCTGCTCGAGGTCGGCGATCTGATGGCGCAACGAGGCTTGGCTTGCGCCCAACTGATCCATCTCGGTGCGCTGTGCGAAGTAGGTGCGTACCGGGCCCGCGATGGTCAAGGTCAGCACGCAGACCAACGCGGCCAGGATTGCCGCGCGCCGCGCGGTGAAGCCCAGCCGCTGGTCGGACCGCTGCTCGACGGCCTGGGCGATCTGCCGCTTGATGGGCTCAACGACGTGCTCGGCCAGCGTCGCGTCGCGGCCGGCCTGGGTTGCGGTCTGCGACGGCTTGGTTGACCCGGCCGGCCCGGAAGGCTTAGAGCGCCCAGCGGAGCGACGGCGCCGCACCGAGTCGCCGGCTTTCCCCGGGCGCGAGGCCGGGGAGCGCCGCTTCGGTTCTGGGCGTTCGGGCATGGGCGACTTAGCCGCGTTTCCGGTTGGCCGTCAAGCGAGCCTATTTCGGGTCCGGGACGAAGCGCGGGAAGGCCAGGTCGCCGGCGTAGCGGGCGGCGTCGCCGAGCTCCTCCTCGATCCGCAGCAACTGGTTGTATTTGGCGACGCGCTCGCTGCGGGCGGGTGCACCCGCCTTGATCTGCCCGCTGCCGACGGCCACCGCCAGGTCGGCGATCGTGGTGTCCTCGGTCTCGCCACTGCGGTGGCTGATCATCGTGCGGTATCCGCTGTGGTGAGCGAGCGCGACGGCATCGAGCGTCTCGGTGAGCGTGCCGATCTGATTCACCTTGACCAGCAACGCGTTTGCCACGCCCTTGTCGATGCCCTCCTCGAGCCGCTCGGGATTGGTCACGAAGATGTCGTCACCCACGATCTGCACCCGGTCGCCGATCGACCCCGTCAGGGCCGCCCAACCCTCCCAATCGTCTTCGGACAGTGGGTCTTCGATGGACACCAGCGGGTAGGAGCCGAGCAGTTTGGCGTAGAACTCCGTCATCTGCTCGGCGGTACGAGTCGAGCCCTCGAAGGTGTAGCCGGTGCCGTCGGCGTAGAACTCGGTGGCTGCCGCGTCGAGGGCCAACGCCACATCGGCGCCCGGTTTGAATCCCGCCGATTCGATGGCCTGGCTGATCAGGTCCAGCGCCGCGGTGGTGCCGGCCACGTCGGGAGCGAAGCCGCCCTCGTCGCCCAGGCCGGTGCTCAGCCCGTGCTTCTTCAGCACCGCTTTGAGCGCGTGGTACACCTCGGCGCCCCAGCGCAGCGCCTCACCGAAGCTGGGGGCGCCGATCGGCGCCACCATGAATTCCTGAATGTCGACGCCGGTGTCCGCGTGCGCGCCGCCGTTGACGATGTTGAACATCGGCACCGGCAAGATGTGCGCGTTCGGCCCGCCGATGTAGCGGAACAGCGGCAGCTCGGCGGAATCGGCGGCCGCCTTGGCGACGGCCAGCGACACGCCCAGGATCGCGTTGCCGCCCAGCCGCGACTTGTCGGGCGTGCCGTCGAGGTCCACCAGCGCCTGGTCGACCAACCGCTGATCGTCGGCGTTGAGTCCGATCACGGCCGGGCCGATCTCGTCGAGGACGGCTTCCACCGCCTTTTTCACGCCCTTGCCGCCGTAACGCTCGCCGCCGTCGCGTAGCTCGACGGCCTCGTGTTCCCCGGTCGACGCGCCGGACGGCACCGCCGCACGGGCAAACGTCGCGTCACTCAGAGCTATCTCGACCTCGACCGTCGGGTTGCCGCGGGAATCGAGGATCTCGCGGGCCCCGACCTGCTCGATAATCGGCACTGGGTTCTCCTTGCGTCGTAGCTGATGCCGCCCCCCGGGCCGCCTCTAGCGTAAGGCCTGGGTCCGCGCTACATCCTTCTACAGCGGGTGACCCGCCGCGTACGCGGTCGCCCAGTCCCGGACCGCCCGCGCGTACACGCTTGAATTGTTGTATGCCCGCAGCGCGATGATCCACCCGCGCGGCGTCGCAAGATCCTTTCCACGCCAACACAAGTAGCCGGCCGCCGCAAGCGCCGCGTCATCGATGTTGTCCGGGCTGACGATGCCGTCGTTGTGGGCGTCAACCCCGTACAACCGCCACGTCTCCGGGATGAACTGCATCGGTCCCATTGCGCGCGCCACCCCATCGCCACCGGTGGTGCCTTCGTCGGCGTCGACGATGCGCAGGGTGCCGCCGCTGCCGTCCAGACGAACACCCCGAATGGGAGGAAACACGTCGCCATTCGGTGCCAGCGTCGCGCCCCGGTAGGTGCCGTGGTGGCTCTCGACCTGCCCTATGCCGGCGAGCGTTGTCCATGCGAGGTGGCACTTCGGGTTCTCGACCTCGGCGACCCGGGCGGCATACGCGTAGGCCTCCAGCGCGATGACCGGGATCTCCAGGGCCACGGAGCGTTGCTCGGCCCACTCGCGCAACTGATCGGCGGGCCGACCACCGGCGGCGTGCGTGTCCACCCGCGGCACCGGATCCCCGGCCGGGGGCGGCACGCCTTCGGGGATAAAAAGGCTGAGCTGCCAGGTACAACTGGACGCCAGCAGCATCGCGGTCGCGCCAATGACGGCGACCGCGCGCAACCAACGCCTCGGCGACACCACTCTCCCTTAGAGTCCCCTACACCGAACTTCATCCACGTTCATCGTCCCATGCGTGTCGCCTCTGTCCGGTCGCTTAGGGTCCCAAACGCGTCGCGACGACGCCCGTTTCGGCGAATTATCGATCAGCCACCGGTGGCGTTCTCATCGGCCTCGTCCGCCCCGGACTCAGCGGCGCCTTCGTCGTCGGGCTCGTCGTCGGCCTCGTCGGCCTCGTCGGGCGCCGGGGCCTCGGTATCCGCGTCGACCGCCGATTCACTGTAGGGCCAGTGCCCGCGCCACTCCTCCTCGGTCACCGAGCCCAGCGGGGTCACATCGAACTCCTCTGGCACGCTCTCCCCGCGGCGCGTGGCGGCAATCGCCTTCTCCACGCTGCGGATCGTGTCCACGAACTCCAAAACCGCTGTGCGCAGCGCGTTTTCCGCGTCGATGTCAGCCGACACGGAGATCGAGGTGATCGCGGTGGGGATCAGGTCGGCGGGCAGCCCGGCTTTCTCGGCGCGTTGAATCACCTTCTGCGCCAGCGCTAATGCCGGCTGACCGGTGTGCACTTGGTCCATCGCCGAGTTCCGTGGCTTTTCGGCCGCCTTGCGCTCTTCCCACTCGGCCAACTGCTCCTCAAGCGAAATAGATTCTCCTGCAAGCACTCCCGGCACCCGATTGGCCAGCTTTCGCATCAGCGTGACGGCGACGTCGTCGATGGTAAAGGGAAGCTGCGGCGCCTCCTCCGCGATGCGGGCGTGGAAGAGAACCTGCAGCAACACATCGCCGAGCTCCTCGCGCAGCTGGTCGGGGCTGCCGCTGCGGACCGCGTCCAGCAGCTCGTAGGTCTCCTCCAGCAGGTACCTGCGCAACGAGTCGTGGGTTTGCTCGCTCTCCCAGGGGCCAGCGGTGCGCAGTTTGTCCATCATCGCGACGGCGTCGACGAGGAGTTCGCCACGCGGCATGTCCGGCGCGGAAATCAGCCGGGCCCCGGCCGCCAGCCGAGCGGTGACGGCGGGGTGGTCGGGGTCCGACGACAGCAACACCGGCGCGTCGTCTCCGGTGTCCACCGGACGCGCGGAGGCCAGCGTCCAGGGCACCACGACGGGCATCTCCTCGGTGTATTGCACCTCGCCGCCGAGATGCTCGACCGCGCCGAGGGGCACCAGTGACGGGCGGCGGGGGTCGAACAAGACGACGATCATCGGTGCTTGTCGCTCCTCACTCGTCGTCGGGCGTGCGGTACGAACTCGTTATACCAATTTCTACCTGCGGTTTCCCCTGAAGGGCAGTTACCAGGTTGGCAACCATCTGGACCAACTCGACATCGCGGATGCGCGGGGCGCCTACCCCACCCGAGGAACCGCCGGCCCGGGGAATGGGAACCTGCACCGTCGCGGTCGTGGCGCGGTAGTTCGCGGCCGCATACATCCGCTTGAGCCGCACCTGCGCGGAATCGAGCAGCGTGATCGGCGAGAGCCGCACGGTGGCGGCCGAGGGGGCCGATACCTCGGTAATGCCGACGGCCCGGCACAGCAACCGCAACCGCGCCACCGCCACCAGCCGCTCGGCCGGTTCGGGCAGTGCCCCGTAGCGGTCGATGAGCTCGTCCACGACGGCGCCGACGGCGGCGTCGTCCGAAGCGGCGGCCAGCCGTCGGTAGGCCTCCAATCGGAGCCGGTCGCTGGCGATGTAGTCCGGCGGCAGGTGCGCGTCCACCGGCAAGTCGATCCGGACGTCTTTGTGCTCCTCGGGGGCGAGGACCGTTTTGCCGTCCGCCGCCGCCCGGTACGCCTCGACGGCCTCGCCCACCAACCGCACGTACAGGTCGAACCCGACCCCGGCGACGTGCCCGGACTGCTCGACACCCAGCACATTGCCCGCACCGCGGATCTCGAGGTCCTTCAGCGCGACCGCCATGCCCGCGCCGAGCTCGTTGTTTTGCGCGATGGTCGCCAGCCGGTCGTAGGCCGTCTCGGTCAGCGGCACCTCCGGCGGATAGAAGAGGTAGGCATAGCCGCGTTCGCGGCTGCGGCCGACCCGGCCACGCAGCTGGTGCAGCTGGGAGAGTCCGAAGGTGTCGGCGCGCTCGACGATGAGGGTATTCGCGTTGGAGATGTCCAGGCCGGTCTCCACGATCGTGGTGCACACCAGGATGTCGTGCTCGCGATTCCAGAACCCCTGCACAGTGCGTTCCAGCAGGTCCTCGGGCATCTGACCGTGCGCCACCACGACCCGCGCCTCGGGCACCAGATCGCGCACCCGCGCGGCGGCCCGGTCGATGGAGCTCACCCTGTTGTGCACGTAAAAGGCCTGCCCGTCGCGCAGCAACTCGCGCCGTAATGCGGCGGCGACCTGCTTGTCGTCGTGTGGGCCGACGTAGGTCAGCACCGGCAAGCGGTCTTCGGGCGGGGTCAGGATCGTCGACATCTCCCGAATCCCGGCCAGGCTCATCTCCAGCGTGCGCGGGATCGGGGTGGCACTCATGGTCAGCACGTCGACGTGGGTGCGCAGCGACTTGATGTGCTCCTTGTGCTCGACGCCGAACCGCTGCTCCTCGTCAACCACGACCAGGCCCAGGTCCTTCCAGCGCACCCCGGTTTGCAGCAGCCGATGCGTGCCGATCACGATGTCCACAGAGCCGTCGGCCAGGCCGTCGATCACTGCGCGAGACTCCGTGGTGTCGGTGAAGCGCGACAGACCCTTGACGGTCACCGGAAACCCGGACATTCGTTCGCCGAACGTCTGCAGATGCTGGTCGGCCAACAGCGTGGTGGGCACCAGCATGGCGACCTGTTTGCCGTCCTGCACCGCCTTGAAAGCGGCCCGCACCGCGATCTCGGTCTTGCCGTAGCCGACGTCGCCGCAGATCACCCGGTCCATCGGCACCGGCTTTTCCATGTCGCCCTTGACCTCGGTGATCGCGGTGAGCTGGTCGACGGTCTCGGTGAATCCGAACGCGTCCTCCATCTCGGCCTGCCACGGGGTGTCCGGCCCGAACGCGTGTCCGGCGCTGGCTTGCCGCTTGGCGTACAGCGAGACGAGCTCGCCGGCAATCTCGCGCACCGCGCGGCGGGCCTTGGTCTTGGTGTTGGCCCAGTCGCTGCCGCCGAGCCGGCTCAACGCCGGCGCCTGGCCGCCGACGTACCGCGACAGCTGATCCAGCGAGTCCATGGGAACGTAGAGTTTGTCTGTGCTTTTTTGAGCGCCAGACCCCTTTTTGCTGGACGCGTACTCCAGCACCAGGTACTCGCGCCGGGCATCACCGACGGTGCGTTCGACCATCTCCACGAACCGCCCGATGCCGTGCTGATCGTGCACGACCAGATCCCCCGCAGTGAGTGCCAGCGGGTCGACGGTGTTGCGCCGCTTGGCCGCCAGCCGCTTGCCGTCGGCGGACGTCGCGCGGTTGCCGGTCAGATCGGTCTCGGTGATGATCACCAGGTTGGCGCCGGGTACCACGACGCCGTCGTGCAGCGGCCCCTTGAGCACCCCGACAACCCCTTTTTTGAGCCCTTCTTGGGCTACCCCACCCGATTCCAGCATGGCGGCCGGGGTGTCGGACTCGGCCAGCCGCTCCACCACCCGGTGGGCGGTCCCGGTCCCCGGCGCGACCATCACGGCGTAGCCGCCGGTCGTCACGTGCGCGCGCAGCATCGCAAAGATCTCGTCGATGTCGTGCTGGTGCCCACGAGCCGACGGTGCCGCCCGGATGTCCAGCTCGACCGCCGATTCGTCGGAGAGCTGGCTCACCGTCCACCACGGATGCCCGGATCGGGCCGCCGCCGTTCGCGCCGCGTCCAGGTCGACGAACCCCGACCCACCCAGCTGCTCGACGTCGAGGGGCGCATCCGTTCCCAACGCGGCGGCCGACCACGACGCCTCGAGGAATTCGCGGCCGGTCTTGATCAGGTCGGCGGCCCGGCCGCGCACCTTCTCCGGATCACACAGCAACACCGGCGTGCCGGGGGCCAGCTGATCGGTCAACAGCACATGGTCGTCGGGCCGAAGCACCGGGAGCAGCGCCTCCATGCCGTCGACCGGGATGCCTTCGGCCAGCTTGGCCAGCATGTCGGTGAGGCTACCGGTGATCGCGACCTCGCCCGCGGGATGCTGCGCCGCCAACCGGGCGGCGCGCGCCCGCACGTCGTCGGTCAGCAGCAGCTCCCGGCAGGCGACCGCGACCAGCGTGTCGATGCCGAGCTCGGCGATGGAGCGCTGGTCGGCCACCGAGAACATCCGCATCTCGCTGACCTCGTCGCCCCAGAACTCCACCCGCATCGGGTGCTCGGCGGTCGGGGGGAACACGTCGAGGATGCCCCCGCGCACCGCGAACTCGCCCCGCCGGCCGACCATGTCCACCCGGGTATAGGCCAGCTCGACGAGCCGGGTCACCACTCCCTCGAAGCCGCCCCCGCCGTCGGCGCTGGTGTCATCGCCAACTGCGAGCGTGACCGGCTCCACCAGGCCCAGTTGCGGCGTCATCGGCTGCAGCAGCGAGCGCACCGTGGTCACCACCACCTGCAGCGGCGGGCCCACTCGCGGATCGTCGGGATGGGCCAGCCGGCGCAGCACCATCAGCCGCGCGCCGACGGTGTCGACGCCGGGTGACAGCCGCTCGTGGGGCAAGGTCTCCCAGGACGGGAAGGCGGCCACCGCCTCGCCGAAGACGCCTTTGAGCTCGGTGGTCAGGTCGTCGGCTTCGCGGCCGGTGGCGGTGACGACCAGCAGCGGACCCACCCGGGCCAGCGCGCTGGCCACGAACAGCCGTGCGCTGCCGGGGGCAACCAGGCTCAACTCGGCGGGCCGAGCGCCCGCGCTGTCGATCAGCTGCTGGAAAGTCGGCGCGGTCAGCGCCAATTCGACGAGCCCCGCTAATGGGGTTTCTGGGCGAGCAGGCCCCGGTGCGGTCATGATGAGGCCCATTCTAGGGGGGCCTCTGCGAGCACTGAACTTCGTCAAGATTGAGCTTGACGCCGTCAAAGGATCGTAAGGAAAGCGGCAGCAGACCCCGGCCGGGCGCACCTTGAAGTCATGACATTGCTCGACATCCTGCCGTCTCTTGGTCACACGGCAAAACCACGGTTCGATCACGCGATCTGGCCCCTCACTACGCATTCCGACGAGGAGGGCCGGCTGTGCATCGGCGGCCTGCCGCTGGCCGACATCGCCGACGAGTTCCACACGCCGACCTATGTCATCGACGAAGCCGACTTCCGCCACCGCGCCCGCCGCTATCGCAAGGCGTTGCGGGACATCGAGGTGGTCTACGCCGGAAAGTCGCTGCTGACCACCGCGGTGGCGCGCTGGGCTCGCGAAGAGGGCCTCGGCGTCGACGTCTGCTCGGCCGGTGAGCTGGCCGTTGCGCTGGCCGGCGGAGTGGACCCGGCCCGCATCGTCATGCACGGCAACGCGAAGTCTCCCGACGAGTTGCGCGAGGCGGCGCGCGTTGGCGTCGGGCGCATCGTGCTGGATTCGTGCATCGAGATCGCCTACCTCGCCGGACTGGCGCCGCGGCGCCAGCCGGTGCTCATCCGCGTCACCCCCGACATCGACATCCACGGACACCGCGCGGTCACCACCGGCATCAGCGACCAGAAGTTCGGGTTCAGCCTCGACGGCGACCGCGCCGGCGACGCCGTGCGGCGAGTCCTTGCACACCCGATCCTCGACCTGGTCGGGCTGCATTGCCATATCGGCTCGCAGGTCACCGACGCCGCCCTCTACGGCGAGGCCGTCCACCGGATGATCGCGGCGATGGCCGACATCCGCGCCCGGCACGGCGTCATCCTCACCGAGCTGAACATCGGCGGCGGCCACGCCATCCCCTACGTCCCCGGTGATCGGGAACTCGACATCGACGAGCTCGGCCACGTCATCGACGACGCGCTGGACGAGGCCTGCGCCGCCGAGCATTTCCCGCGGCCGAGCGTCGTGGTGGAACCGGGTCGCGCCATCAGTGGCCGGGCGGGCGTCACCCTGTATCGGGTGTGCTCGGTGAAGACGCAACCGGGCGGCCGCACCTTCGTCGCCGTGGACGGCGGGATGAGCGACAACCCGCGGGTGTCGTTGTACGGCTCGCAATACACCATCGCGCTGGCGAACCGGCATTCGATGGGAGCCAAGCAGACCGTCACCGTGGCCGGCCGCCACTGCGAAGCGGGCGACGAGATCGCCCGCGATGTCCAGCTACCGGCCGACCTGCACCCGGGCGATCTGCTGGCCGTGGCGTGCACCGGCTCCTACCACCACAGCATGGCGTCGAACTACAACATGATCTGCCGGCCGCCGTTGGTGGCGGTCAAAGACGGTCGGGCCCGCGAACTGATCCGCCGCGAAACGATCGCCGACCTGCTTTCGCGCGATTGCGGTTAGGACCTGCCGAGCCGTTGGACGCAGCGCGAAGGCGGTCGAACCGCTATTCGTCCTGCAGCCGGGGGTCGGCTTCCAGGTGGGTCAGGCCGTTCCACATCAGGTTGACCAGGTGCGCGGCGACCACTTCCTTTTTGGGCTCCCGCGTGTCGAGCCACCATTGCGCCGTCATCGACACCGAGCCGACCAGCGCCTGTGCGTACAGCGGCGCCAGATCCGGATCCAATCCGCGACGGGCGAAGTCGCCGGCCAGGATGGAGCTGACCTGGCTGACGGCGTCGTTGAGCAGGCTCGAGTAGGTGCCCGAGCTGATCGAGGCCGGCGAGTCGCGGATCATGATCCGGAAGCCGTCGGTGCGTTCTTCGACGTAGGTGAGCAGCGCGAGCGCCACCCGCTCGACCCGCACCCGGGACCGGTTGTTGGTCAGCGACGACGTGATGCCGTCCAGCAGCGCCGACATTTCCCGGTCGACCACCACGGCGTAGAGGCCTTCCTTGCCGCCGAAATGCTCGTAGACGACGGGCTTGGACACGTTGGCACGCTGCGCGATCTCTTCGATCGACGCGCCTTCGTAGCCGCGTTCGGCGAACAGCGACCGTGCGATACCGATGAGTTGGTGTCGGCGCTCGCTACCCGTCATCCGGGCGCGCGGCGCCCGCACCTCTTTATCCGGCTCTTTGTCCAGCACAGCCACGTCAATCAGCGTATCGGTTTCACGGCGCGGAACCGTCCCCGTTGCGCTTAGAGGTGCCACAACCGGTCCGCCTACCGTCTACACCTGAATGGTCCAACTCTCCCCCGCACGCGGGAGGTGCCCCCTCCTCGGGCCGCAGGCGGCCCGCATCGTCGTCAGACTAAAGTCATGGTCCAACTCCTCCTCGGGCCGCAGGCGGCCCGCATCGTCGTCAGACTAAAGTCATTGTCCAACTCCTCCTCGGGCCGCAGGCGGCCCGCATCGTCGTCAGACTAAAGTCATGGTGGCGCGCTCGGCGGTTGACCGCCGTTAGCCTTGGTATGCAATCCGTCGTGGTGTAATCGGCAGCACCTCTGATTTTGGTTCAGATAGTTCAGGTTCGAGTCCTGGCGACGGAGCTTGCATGTCCCACCGCGAAAATGCTGTTTTTGCCTCGAGCGCAGGTGAAATGACACGCTTGACGGCGTGTCGGCGTCCAGGCCTCCCGATGGCCTCCCGCCGCACGTGGCAGAAGGCAATTAGGAGAGCTGATGTCGTTTCGTGGTGACACTGCGGTCCTGGTTCTCGCGGCCGGACCGGGCACCCGGATGCGGTCCGACACCCCGAAGGTGCTGCACACGATCGCTGGCCGCAGCATGTTGTCGCATTCGCTGCACGCGATCGCCAAGGTGGCACCCCGGCACCTGGTCGTCGTCCTGGGCCACGACCACCAGCGCATCGCGCCGCTGGTCGCCGGACTGGCCGGCAGTCTCGGACGCACGATCGACGTCGCCCTACAGGACCGGCCGTTGGGCACCGGCGACGCGGTCCGTTGCGGCCTGTCCGCGCTGCCCGACGACTATGCCGGCATCGTCGTCGTCACCTCCGGCGATACGCCACTGCTGGACTCCGACACCCTGGCTGACCTGTTCGCGACCCACAGCGCGGCCCACCCTGTTGGCAAGGCGGCGGTGACCGTGCTGACCACCACGCTGAGCGATCCCCGCGGGTACGGCCGCATCCTGCGCACCCAGGACAACGAGGTGACCGCGATCGTGGAGGACGCCGACGCGACGCCCTCGCAACGCGAGATCCGCGAGGTCAACGCCGGCGTGTACGCCTTCGACATTTCCGCGCTGCGGTCGGCGCTGAGCCGGCTGAGCTCCAACAACGCCCAGCAGGAGCTCTACCTCACCGACGTCGTCTCGATCCTGCGCGGCGACGGCAAGAGCGTGCACACCCGGCACGTCGACGACAGCGCGCTGGTGGCCGGTGTCAACAACCGCGTCCAGCTCGCCGAACTGGGCGCCGAACTCAACCGCCGGATCATCGCCGCCCACCAGATGTCCGGCGTCACCATCGTCGATCCCCTCACCACCTGGATCGACGTTGAGGTGGCGATCGGCCGCGACACTGTCGTCCATCCCGGAACGCAGCTGCTCGGCGGCACCCGAATCGGCGGTCACTGTGTCGTCGGCCCCGACACCACCCTGACCGACGTCACCGTCGGCGACGGAGCGTCGGTGGTGCGCACGCACGGCAACTCGTCGTCGATCGGTGACGGCGCTTCGGTCGGCCCCTTCACCTACCTGCGGCCCGGGACCGTGCTGGGCGCCGACGGCAAGCTCGGCGCGTTCGTCGAGGCCAAGAACTCCACCATCGGCGCCGGCACCAAGGTCCCGCATCTGACCTACGTCGGCGACGCCGATATCGGCGAGCACAGCAACATCGGCGCCTCCAGCGTGTTCGTCAATTACGACGGCACGGAGAAACGGCGCACCACCGTCGGCTCGCACGTGCGCACCGGGTCGGACACCATGTTCGTGGCCCCGGTGACGGTCGGCGATGGCGCCTATACGGGCGCCGGCACGGTGGTACGCGACGACGTCCCGCCGGGCGCGCTGGCGGTTTCCGCGGGACCGCAACGCAACATCGAGGGCTGGGTGCAGCGCAAGCGCCCGGGCAGCCCAGCGGCTAAGGCCGCTGAACAGGCCGCCGAGCAGGCCACACAAACCCCCGAGACCGAATAGACACGGTGGGTTCGCTTTCTGGCAACCCGTACATAAGTCGGTACCCTTCCCTACGTACGATGAGACCTTCCATTCCTTTTGATCCTCATCTCTTCCCCGAACGGCGAGGGCGGCACCGTGAGCCACGATTGGACCGATAATCGAAAAAACCTGATGCTGTTTTCTGGCCGCGCGCATCCGGAGCTGGCCGAGCAGGTAGCCAAAGAACTCGACGTCCACGTCACCGCGCAGACGGCGCGGGAGTTCGCCAACGGCGAGATCTTCGTGCGCTTCCACGAATCGGTGCGCGGATGTGACGCGTTCGTCCTGCAATCCAACCCGGCACCGGTGAACAACTGGCTGATGGAACAGCTGATCATGATCGACGCGCTCAAGCGGGGCAGCGCCAAGCGGATCACCGCCGTCATGCCGTTCTACCCCTACGCCCGGCAGGACAAGAAGCACCGCGGCCGCGAGCCGATCTCGGCGCGGCTGGTCGCCGACCTGCTCAAGACCGCGGGCGCCGACCGCATCGTCACCGTCGACCTGCACACCGATCAGATCCAGGGTTTCTTCGACGGACCCGTCGACCACATGCGCGGCCAGAACCTGCTGATCGGCTACATCAGAGACAACTACCCCGACGGCAACATGGTCGTGGTCTCCCCCGACTCCGGCCGGGTCCGCATCGCCGAGAAGTGGGCCGACGCGTTGGGCGGCGTTCCGCTGGCCTTCATTCACAAGACCCGTGACCCGCGGGTGCCCAACCAGGTGGTCTCCAATCGCGTCGTCGGCGAGGTCGACGGCCGCACCTGCGTCCTGATCGACGACATGATCGACACCGGCGGCACCATTGCCGGTGCCGTGAGTCTGTTGCTCGAGGACGGTGCCAGTGACGTGATCGTCGCGGCGACCCACGGTGTGCTCTCGCACCCCGCCGCCGAGCGGCTGGCCTCCTGCGGCGCCCGGGAGGTGATCGTCACGAACACGCTCCCGATCGGCGAGGAGAAGCGTTTCCCCCAGCTCACGGTTTTGTCCATCGCGCCGCTGCTGGCCAGCACCATTCGCGCCGTGTTCGATAACGGCTCCGTCACAGGGCTTTTCGACGGAGATGCCTAGATGGCGTCTGGTCAGACCGTCATCTACCACAACCCCAGGTGCAGCACCTCGCGTAAGACGTTGGAGTTGTTGCGGGACAACGGCTTTGAACCGTCCATCGTCGAGTATCTCAAGACCCCGCCCTCGCGGCGCGAATTGGTGAAAATGATTCGCGACGCGGGCATCGGCGTGCGCGCCGCCGTCCGCGAGCGCGAATCGCTCTATACCGAACTCAATCTCGCCGACGCGACCGACGACCAGTTGCTCGACGCGATGGTCGAACACCCCATCCTCATCCAACGACCGTTTGTCGTGACACCGAAGGGCACCCGGCTGGCGCGGCCGATCGACGCGGTGCGCGAGATTCTGTGACGGCACGGGCAATCGGGCTCCTCGCGATTGTCGCGTTGACGACGTCGGCGGTCGCCTGCGGTGTGAAAGCCCCTGACTACCAGTCGATCTGGACGACGAGCTCCACAACCGCGGCCACCCCCACCGCTGCCGACCATCCCGTTCCGCTTTCGCATTACCTGGAAAGCGTCGGCGTCGCCGGCGAGCAGGTTGCGCCGAACACCCTGACCGACCTCACGGTGTCCATCCCCACACCACCGGGCTGGGCACCGTATCAGGATCCGAAGGCCACGCCGACCACGGTGACGATCTCCAAGGGCGGCGAGTATCCGATGGCCATGCTGATGGTGTTCAAGCTGCACGGGGATTTCGACGCCGCCGAGGCGGTCAAACACGGCAACGCCGACGCCCAACTGGCCAAGGATTTCAAGCAGCTGGACGCCTCGACGGCGGACTTCAACGGCTTTCCGTCGTCGATGATCCAGGGCAGCTACGACGCCCAGGGCATCCGGCTGCATGGCTGGAACCGCGTCGTGTTTCCCACCGGCTCACCGCCCACACGCCAGCGCTACCTGGTTCAGCTCACCATCACGAGCGTGGCCGACCAGGCGGTCGCGCAGTCGTCCGACATCGAGGCGATCATCCACGGCTTCGTCGTCGCCGACAAATAACTCGGCGAGATTGCCGTCCTGGTCGTCGCAGGGTCAGGATCACTAGGCTAAGCAGCCATGACCGATTGGACCGCCGCAGACCTGCCATCGTTCGCCGGGCGCACCGTCATCGTGACCGGCGCCAATAGCGGGCTGGGCGCGGTGACGGCCCGCGAATTGTCCCGCAACGGCGCCAAGATCATCCTGGCCGTCCGAAACACCGGCAAAGGTGAGGCCGCCGCGCGGCAGCTGCCCGGCTTCGACACCGGCCAGGTCGAGGTGCGCCCACTCGACCTGCAGGATCTGTCGTCGGTGCGCCAATTCGCCGACGGGGTGGACAAGGTCGACGTCCTGATCAACAACGCCGGCATCATGGCCGTGCCGTTCTCGTTGACCGCCGACGGCTTCGAAAGCCAAATCGGCACAAACCATCTCGGTCATTTCGCGCTGACCAACCTGTTGCTGCCCAAGCTCACCGAGCGGGTGGTCACGGTCTCCTCGATGGCGCACTGGCCGGGGCGGATCAACTTCGACGACCTGAACTGGAAGACGCGGCGGTATTCCCCCTGGCTGGCCTACAGCCAGTCGAAGCTCGCCAACCTGCTGTTCACCAGCGAACTGCAGCGGCGCCTCGATTCGGTCGGTTCGCCGCTGCGCGCTCTGGCGGCCCACCCCGGCTACTCGCATACCAACCTGCAGGGCGCCACCGGCCGCAAGTTGGGCGACGCGATGATGTCGGCCGTCACCCGGGTGGTCGCCACGGACGCCGATTTCGGCGCCCGGCAGACGTTGTACGCGGCGTCGCAGGATCTGCCCGGCGACACGTTCGTCGGTCCTCGCTTCGGCCAGATCGGGCGGAGCCAACCGGTCGGACGCAGCCGTCGGGCACGGGACGCGGCGACCGCCACCGCGCTGTGGGACCTGTCCGAGCAGCTCACGGGCACCAAATTTCCGCTCTGAGGTGCGGCTGTTGTCGTTGGGATCGGTAGCCGGAGCGAACGCAAGAATTGCGCAAATGGCCGGCGATAACGTAGGGGCCCGGCAGCAACGAAAAGGGGCCGCCATGAACACCACTCACACCCGGACACGGATCATTGCCGCGGCGCTGCTATCGGGGGTTTTAGGTCTGACCGGATTCGGGCTGGCCGCAGGTACCGCTCAGGCCGCTCCATGTTCCAACTACCCTGGCCAACCGGCGAGTTGTGCCCCGCCTGAGGGGCCCATGGGGTGTTATAACTCAGGCATCTGCAGCCAAGAATGGTGTCCAAATATGGGCCCAGTGCGAAGGATGCCCAACTGGGACATGAGTGTCTGCCACACCTATTACTTTGCGCCTAACTCTGGTCTCCCCGCGGAGATAATCCAAGGAGAGCCCCCGGGGTTGCTGGTTCCTCGTCAGGTCGTGCCCCGGTGGCTATGTCCTGGGCAAGGCGCGGGCGGTTGTTGACCGTCGCTGAATGTGACGACGACGGCGTCCATGTGACAGAGGTGACCCACTACCGACAAATCGGTATTGGGTCAGTTTGAATCGCGTTTAGATTTTCCCCGTCGCATTTGGACTTTGCGCACCACAACGACGATCAGGCCACAGAGCAGAAGGATTCCGACAGGAATTCCGATCATGGGGTATTCATAGAGCAACCGGACAACCCAGACAATTCCCCGGATAACCCCGACAACTAGCCGCCCAGCGCCCGCGGGGACCTCAAATGCCAGGTTCACCATGTCCATTGATGCACACTAATACCGACCTCGCAGCTACCGATCCCGATTTGACGGGGGTCAGTTTCGGGATCAATCGAGTAGCGCGGCGGTGTCACGGTGCCCATGATCCCACAGCCTCGCCCGCTCCCGGCGATTCAAACTTGTCGCTCGCAGGCGGGCACACCGTTGCGCGCCCTGTTGCCTCAGGGGGACCTGTGTGGCTGATGTGACGGAAGTCCGGTAATGCCGGCTACCGAATTTCCCTCTGACGTGCTCATGCGCTAACCTGACCGGGCGTCACGGCGAGGGTGGCTGGCCGTCTGGCCGGCACCGTTATCGACGGCGACCGACTGAATGTCGCGACCCTGGCCGTGCCCCCAACGTGGTAGCGAGCACACAGGAGCGACATTATGGCTAAGACAGTCAACCAACTTAGGGTCACGGTACGAACCGAGACCGGTAAGGGCGCGTCCCGGCGAGCCCGGCGCGCAGGCAAGATTCCCGCCGTCCTCTACGGCCACGGCGCCGATCCACAGCACCTGGAGCTGCCCGGACACGACTTCGCGAAGGTGCTGCGACACTCCGGCACCAACGCGGTGCTGACCCTTGATATCGCCGGCAAGGAACAGCTGGCGCTGACCAAGGCGCTCGATATCCACCCGATCCGCCACACCATCCAGCACGCCGACCTGCTGGTGGTGCGGCGCGGCGAGAAGGTGGTCGTCGAAGTCTCCGTTGAGGTCGAGGGCGAGGCCGGACCCGACACCCTGGTCACCCAGGAGAGCACCGAAATCGAGATCGAGGCCGAGGCGCTGTCCATCCCCGAGCACTTGACGGTGTCCGTCGAGGGCGCCGCACCGGGGACGCAGATCACCGCCGGGCAGGTCCCGTTGCCGGCGGGTGTCAACCTGATCTCCGACCCGGAGTTGCTGGTGGTCAACGTGGTTAACGCACCGACCGCCGAGGAACTCGCGGAAGAGGGTGCCGGCGAGGCCCCCGAAGCCGCGGAGGCCGAGGAAGCCGCAGAGGAGGCCGGCGAAGCCGAGGCCGCCGCGGACGAGTCCGAGTAGGCGGCTTCCGAGGTGGCCGAACCCCACCTGGTGGTCGGCCTGGGCAACCCCGGGGACAATTACGCCCGCACCCGGCACAACCTCGGGTTCATGGTCGCCGACCTGCTCGCCGCGCGGATGGGCTCGAAATTCAAGGCGCACAAGCGTTCCGGCGCCGAAGTCATCAGCGGCCGGTTGGCCGGGCACTCGGTGTTGTTGGCCAAGCCGCGCTGCTACATGAACGAGTCCGGCCGCCAGATCGGACCGCTGGCGAAGTTCTACTCGGTGGCCCCGGGCGACATCGTCGTCATCCACGATGACCTCGACCTCGAGTTCGGCCGCGTCCGGCTCAAGATCGGCGGCGGCGAAGGCGGCCACAACGGGTTGCGCTCGGTGGCGGCCGCCCTGGGCACCAAGGACTTTCAGCGGGTGCGCATCGGGATCGGCCGCCCTCCCGGGCGCAAAGACCCCGCGTCGTTCGTGCTGGAGAATTTCACCGCCGCCGAGCGCGCGGACGTCCCGACGATCTGCGAGCAGGCCGCCGACGCCACCGAGTTGCTGCTCGAACTGGGCTAGAGCCCGCCCAAAACCAGGTCCACGCCTGGTAGCTCGCGTCGAGTGTGCGACCTGGGCGTCGCCGCTCGGCGTGTCGGCGCCCTGAATGCACGGTCGATGCAAAAGGCCCCTAGGTGACGAGGGCGACCGAGGTGGACCGGCGCAGCTTGCCCGACGGCGTCTTCGGGATGGTGCCGGGGCCCAGCACCACGACGTTGCGCGGCCGCACGTCGACCTCGGCCACCACCTCGTGGGCCACCTGGTGCTCGATGCGCCGCACCTCGACCGGGTCCTGCCAGGCGTTGGATTCGACGGCGACGGCGAACGTCTCGCGCGAGTGGCCGGCGTCCAGGCGCACCGCGACGGCGCAGCCGGGACGGACCCCCTCGACGCGGCCCGCGGCCCGCTCGATGTCGGTGGGATAGATGTTGCGGCCCGCCATGATGATGACGTCCTTGACGCGGCCGCACACCACGACGTGGCCCTTCTCGGTGAGGTAGCCGAGGTCACCGGTGTCGTACCAGCCGTGCTCGTCCTGGGCCGGGATGAAGCCGCCCATCGTGAGGTAGCCGGGCGTCAGCGACTCGCCGCGCAGCTCGATGACGCCGACGCCGCGCGCGGGCATCACGTTCGCCGTTCTCGTCGACGATGCGGGCCTCGAGGTCCTTCAGCAGGGGACCGAGCGTGGCCAGCCGCCGGGTGTTGCCCTTGGTGGCGGGTACGGCCCGGCGCAGGGCGGCCAGCAGATCGGCGTCGACCTCGTCGACGACCAGGCCGGCGTTGCACTCCGAGAACGACACCGCCAGCGTCGTCTCGGCCATGCCGTAGGCGGGCAGGATCGCCGACGGGCTGCAGGCCGAACGGCTTGCCGGCGTCGAGCAGGTCCTCGACGTCGGCGGGTTCGACGGGCTCGGCGCCGGACAGCGCAAAGCGCAGGGTCGACAGGTCGAACTCACCGGGCTTGGCGTTGCGGCGCAACCGCTTGGCCAACAGCGCGTAGGCGAAGTTGGGCGCCGCGGTCATGGTGCCCTTGTACTTGTCGATGAGCTTGGCCCACAGCAGCGTGTCGCGCAGGAAGTCCATCGGCGTGACCTTGACCAGCTCGGCGCCGAAGTACATCGGGATGGTCAGGAAGCCGACCATGCCCATGTCGTGGAAGCAGGGCAGCCAGCTGACCATGACGTCCTTGTCGACGTCGTACTGGGCGCCGATGAACATCGCCTCGGCGTTGGAGTAGATGTTGCGGTGGGTGATCTGGACGGCTTTGGGAGATCCGGTCGAACCGGACGTCAGCTGCATCAGCGCCAGATCGTCCTCGCCGACCTCGACGGGGTCGATCGGATCCGACGTCGAGCAGATCCGCGACGGTGAGGACCTTGATGCCCTTCTCCTCGAGCACGGGGATGGCGACGAGGAACGGCTCGGAGACGATGACGGCCTTGGCCTCGATCATGCGCGATGACGGTCATGGTGTCCTCGGCCCACACGGCCAGGTCGGTGCGCGGCGTGGGCTGGTGCAGCATGGTCAGGCTGGCGCCGCGCATCCAGAGGCCCTGCGCCGTCGGCGCGATCTCCACGGGAACGCCGGCCAGCACGCCGACCGCGTCGCCGTGTCCGATGCCCGCGGCGGCCAGGCCGCCGGCGATGCGGCGGGCGCGCTCGTGGACCTCGCCCCAGGTGTGCCGGACGGGCTCGTGCGGTTCACCGGTGACCATGCCCGTCGTGCGCGTTGCGGGCGTTGCGGTACATCTTCTCGGTAAACCTGCTCACAATTGCCTCCTCGGTTCCGGACTTCCCCATCGGCCCGAAATCTCATATTCCGCCTGCTCAGGCGCACTTGGATAGCAGGCGCGCGACCACAGTTGGGCAGCGAGTTCAGGTCTCGAATCGGATGGCGAGCGCCAGCAACCGCACGTCCGTTCCCACGTGCAGACGTGACCGCGCCCGCGGCAGCGACCGCGGACGAAGAAATCCAGGCTCGTTGCTTGACCGCTGTTCGTCACCGCGAATATCTTAAACTCCTCTTAAGTAACTGCCAAACTCTCGCGCGGTTTGAGTCCGATTTCACACTCGTTCAGGCCTCGGTCACGGGCGTGCGGCACCACCCGGGCACCGTGCACCGGTCCGCTGGCGACCCGCACCGTGCGGCAGACACCCGCCCCCGACAGCTCGGTGCCGACGTCCACCGCCGAGGCCGCCGACGGGCACAGGAACGCACACGTCGGACCGGAGCCCGACACGATGCCCGCCAGTGCGCCGGCCTCCACGCCGGCGCGCAGGGCCCGCGCAGCGCGGGATCCAGGCTCACCGCGGCGGCCTGCATTTCGTTGCCCAGCAGCGGCGCCAGCTGCTCCGGGTCGCCCGCCGCCAGGGCGGCCAGCACCGGTCCGGGCTCGTCGAGCCGCGGCGGATCCCCCGCACTCCCTGAGCCGGTCCAGCTCGACGAACACCGCCGGGGTGGGCAGCCCGCGGTCGGCGAACGCCAGCACCCAGTGAAAGGTGTTGCGGGACAACACGGTGGCCAGCTCCTCGCCGCGACCGGTCCCAGCGCGGTGCCGCCGTGCAGCGCGAACGGCACGTCGCTGCCCAGCCGCGCGGCAAGCACGTGCAGATCGCGGCGTGGCACGCTGAGCTCCCACAGTGAGTTCATGCGCGACCAGCACCGCCGCCGCGTCCGCGCTGCCACCGCGCCATTCCGCCGGCCACCGGGATGGATTTGTCGACCATGATCGAGACGTCGGGCGCGCGCCCGACGTGTTCGGCCATCAGCTCGGCGGCCTGCCAGGCGAGGTTGCGTTCGTCGGTGGGCAGCTGTGTCGGCGCCCTCGCCGATCAGCTCGAGCGACAGCACGTCGGCGTTGCGGACCGTCACCTCGTCGACCAGCGAAACGGCCTGAAAGACCGTCGTCAGCTCGTGGTAGCCGTCTTCGCGACGATCACCGACCGCCAGGTACAGGTTGACCTTTCCCGGGCACCCGAACGGTGACCGAACCAGTGGGCACCCACTGCGCGGCGGTGTTGCCGTCAGATGCGGACACCGCAGCGAGACTATCGCTGCGGCGTCGGCCGTCAGCGATCGAGCCCGCCCGAGACGTGCGGCAGCGCCCCGCCGGGGCCTGCGGAGGCGGCGTCGTCCGAGATCGCCGGAACGTCGCAACAGCCGCACGAAGTCGTCGACCGACAGCGTCTCACCGCGGCGGGCCGGATCGATGCTGGCGGCCAGCAACCGGTTGGCCGACTCGTTGCCCGAGCCCGCCCATTCGGTGAACGCGTTGCGAGATGTCTTGCGGCGCTGGGCGAATGCGATGTCCACGAGTTTGAACACGCGTCTGCCGGAAGGCCTGCGTCGGTCGGCCACGGCGGGGTCGTGTACCGGTCGATGCGGACCAGCCCGGAATAGACGCGGGGAATCGGCCAGAAGACGGTCGGCGACACCATGCCGCAACGGCGAACCCGCCCGTAGAAACGGACCTTGACGCTGGGCACGCCGTAGTCCTTGCCGCCCGGCTCGGCGGCGAGCCGTTCGGCGACCTCGGCCTGCACCATCACCGTCACGGTCTGAATCGACGGAAATTCGGCAAGCAGATGCAACAGCGCCGGAACCGCGACGTTGTAGGGCAGATTGGCGACCAAGGCTGTCGGCCCTATCGGCCCCGTGGCCAGATCGCACGCCGCAGGGTCAACACGTCGCGGTTGCACACCGTCAGCCGGTGGATCTCGCTGTGCGAGTGCTCGGCGACGGTCTGCGGCAGCCGAGCGGCCAGCACCGGGTCGATCTCGACGGCGGTGACGGTGGCGCCGCGGTCGAGCAAGGCCAGCGTGAGCGACCCGAGGCCGGGACCGACCTCCAGGACGTGGTCGGATCGGCCGACCCCGGACGCCGAAACCACCCGCCGCACCGTGTTGGCGTCGTGAACGAAATTCTGACCCAGGGATTTCCGTGGCCGAAATTCGAGTTCCTTGGCCAGCCGCCGAATCTCGGTGCGCCCGAGCAGCCGGATGGTCAGCGCGCACCCGCTCGTCCGCTGCACACTGGCCACGCGCCCCAACCCTGACGGTCCCGGGTCACCTCGGCGATCGTAATCTGCTCGTCCCGGCTGGCGAGGTCGGCCCGGGACGCAAACCGCAACCCGCCGTTGCGTTCCCACGTGCCTTGGTCGAACTGCACACCGCCGTAGTACCCGTTACCGGTGTTGATCGCCCAGTTCCCGCCGGCCTCGCAGCTCGCGATGGCGTCCCAGATGGATCCGTCATTGACCGGGGGCACCTCGGTGCCGGGCTTGGTGCCCACCCGCACCAAGGCTTCCCGGGCCGGCGCTATCACAACGTTGGCGACGGGCAGCCGACCCGTCTCGACACCGTTGACCGTGGCCACCGCGAACGTCACGTCCTGCGTGCCCGGGCTACCCGGGTCTTCGACGACCTCACGGCTGATGTTCATGTCCGGGTCCTCGACGCGACGCGCGTTGGGCTGCAGCGGGATCCGCTCTGTAACCCGCTGAATCCGGTTACGGGTCACCTGGATCTGCATGCCGTCGACGATCGGCGTAACCGCGCTGGGCACCACCTGGTCGCTCTCGAGCAGGGGCGCGCCGGCGGCGCTCAGTATTCCGGCGACGTTCGGCGCCGGCAGATGCACCATGCGCGGCGCGCCGCCATCGTTGATCTGAACGGTCTTGGCGCTGACCACCGGCAGCGTCATCCCTGCCAGCGGAACGCGGCTGCCGCGAGAGGCCGCGGCGGGGGCGGTGTCGGTCATCGCGAGCTGGGCCAGCGCCTCGTCCACGGTCGATGCCGTCGTCCACACCTGCTTGGCGTCCTGGCCGTCCAGCGAGATCTGCAACGGGCGGCTGCGCCGCAGCACGATATTGGTGGCGTCGCGCACGGCCACATCGGCAGCGGGATACAGGTCGTCGCGCTCGCCGACGCTGAAGCCGTTCTCCTGGACAATGTCGATCACCCGCGACTTCATCGTCGTCACCCGCATCGCGAATCCGTCGACGCTCAGCGTCACGGTCTTGCATACGGAGATGGCAAACCCACCGGCCAACGACAGTGCTAAGAGCAGCCCACCGGCCACGAGCCGCAACATTGGCGACGGGGTCCGATGAAGCTTCGTTAGTACAGTCAACGCGCGTCTACCCTGACCTCAGCAACCACTAGCTACCCGTTCAAAAACCTATTCAGCACCAAAAATGACAAAAGGGCCTGCTGGCCCACCCGTCTGATCACAAGACGGTAACGAACCGGCCAATGTTGAGCAACTCCGGCGGGAGGTGTTTCAGAAGTCACTTGGCCGGGAATTCCCGCCCGGCGCTAGCCCGTACACGCGGCGAGCGTTGCTCGTCGTGATGTGGGCTAGTTCTTCAGGACGGCGATCGACCAGTTCAGCCACGGCGCGGGCGGTATACGGCAGGCAGTACGGTTCGTTCGCTGAGCCCCGATACGGGTGCGGCGTCAAAAATGGAGCATCCGTTTCCAGCAGAAGCTGCTCCGCCGGGATCAACGGGACGGCTTCCCGCAGGGCGCGGGCGTTACGGAAGCTCACCGTGCCGGACAGGCTCAGCAACCACCCGGCCTCGACGCAGCGGCGGGCCATCGCACTGTCCGACGAGAAGCAGTGAAAGATCACGGCGTCGGGAGCGCCCTCGGCCCGCAACACGTCGAGCACCTCGGCATCGGCCTCCCTGTTGTGGATCATCAGCGGTTTCCCGCACCGCTTGGCCAGGTCGATGTGCCAGGCGAATGCCTCACGCTGGACATCGGGTTGGGCGCAGCCGTCCAGGCGCCCGGGCCAATAGAGGTCCATGCCGGTCTCGCCGACGGCCACCACTCGGGGATGGGCCACCAGTCGCTCGATTTCAGCGCGGGCGGCGTCGGTGAGCGCATCCGCGCGTGTCGGGTGCAACGCGACGGCGGCATAAACCCGCAGGTCCCACTCGGCGGCTCGGGTTACCCAGCGCGCGGACTCCATGTCGTCGGCGATGGTGACCACCGCGCCCACGCCGACCGCCGCGGCGCGGTCGACGATGGCCCGCACGTCGTCGGCGTCGCGGGCACCGCACGCGTCGAGGTGGGTGTGGGCGTCGATCAGGGGCGCCAAGGGCTCGGGAGCGGGCGGCGCTTCTCGCTTACCAAATCGGTCGGAGCTCACGCGCACACAATAAGGTGGATTCCCGATGAGGCCCTTCTACGTCACCACCGCGATCACTTACCCCAACGGCGATCCGCACGTCGGGCATGCCTATGAGTACATCGCCACCGATGCCATCGCCCGGTTCAAGCGGCTCGACGGTTTTGACGTGCGTTTTCTGACCGGCACCGACGAGCACGGCCTCAAGATGGTCGAGACGGCAGCGGCAGAAGGCATTCCGACCGCCGACCTGGCGCGGCGCAATTCCGACGTGTTCGAGCGTTTGCAGAAGAAGCTGAACATCTCCTTCGACCGGTTCATCCGCACCACCGACGCCGACCACCATGAGGCGTCCAAGGAGATCTGGCGGCGGATGTCGGGCGCCGGCGACATCTACCTGGACACCTACTCGGGCTGGTACTCCGTGCGCGACGAGCGGTTCTTCGTCGAATCGGAAACCGCGATGGTGGACGGGACCCGGATCGCCGTAGAAACCGGCACCCCGGTGACCTGGACCGAGGAGCAGACCTATTTCTTCCGGCTGTCGGCATACGCCGACAAGCTGCTGGCCCACTACCGGGCCAACCCCGACTTCATCGGACCCGAGGTGCGGCGCAACGAGGTGATCAGCTTTGTCTCCGGTGGGCTCAAGGACCTGTCGGTCTCGCGCACCTCGTTCGACTGGGGCGTGCAGGTGCCCGACCATCCCGACCATGTCATGTACGTCTGGGTCGACGCGCTGACCAACTACCTGACCGGGGTCGGCTATCCGGACACCGATTCGGAGTTGTTTCGCCGCTATTGGCCCGCGGATCTGCACATGATCGGCAAGGACATCATCAGGTTTCATGCCGTCTATTGGCCCGCGTTTTTGATGTCGGCCGGAATCGAGCCGCCGCGAAGGGTTTTCGCGCACGGGTTCTTGCTGAACCGCGGCGAGAAGATGAGCAAGTCGGTGGGCAACGTCGTTGCCCCGGATGCTTTGGTCGATACGTTCGGGGTGGATCAGGTGCGCTACTTCCTATTGCGCGAGGTGCCGTTCGGACAGGACGGCAGCTACAGCGAAGAGGCGATCATCACCCGGATCAACACCGACCTGGCCAACGAACTCGGCAACCTGGCCCAGCGGTCGTTGTCCATGGTGGCCAAGAACCTGGACGGGGTGGTGCCCGAACCTGGGGAGTTGGACCCGGCCGACACCGAGCTGCTCACCCTGGCCGACGGCCTGCTGGAGCGGGTGCGCGCCGAATTCGACGAGCAGGCAATGCATCTGGCGCTCGAGGCGATCTGGCTGATGCTCGGGGAGGCGAACAGGTACTTCTCCGCCCAGCAGCCATGGGTCCTGCGCAAGAGCGAGTCCGAGGCCGACCAGGCCAGGTTCCGTGCCGTCCTGTACACCACCTGCGAGGCGGTCCGCATCGCGGCGCTGCTGGTTGCACCCGTCATGCCCGAATCGGCCGGCAAACTGCTGGATCTGCTCGGCCAGGCCGAGGACCAACGGACGTTCGCCGCCGTCGGCGCACGGTTGGCCCCCGGCACGCAGCTGCCGCCGCCCACGGGCGTATTCCCGCGCTACCAGCCGGCGTCGAGTGAGCAGAACGAAGTGATGCGAACGAGTCAGTCATATCAGCGGCTCCCTGGTCTGAGCCGGCTGCGGAGCACGATCACCCCTGCGCCAACGACGGCCACAGCGCCCCACCCGCCGAGAAGCCACCATAGCCATCCCAAATCCGAATGACTCTCGGGTTTGGCGACCGGACCGCCCAAGTTCCTCTGGTCGACGGCCACCGGGTCTTGTCCGGGCACGGACACCAGCGCGGCGCCGTGGAGGCTCGGCCAGCGCTTGTCCTCACCGATGAGCCATCCAACAATCCGACCACACCAGCCAGTGCGATTACTCTGCCCACATATTTCCGGTTCATCACGGGCATAGTATGCACAGCTCAAAGCGCATCACGCCCAAAAACTGAACCGCTGTGTTAACGGCCACGAAAGAGGATGCGACGCGTCATCGACCTATAGCTGACGTCACGTTGTCGCGCGGGATGTCGAGGGTTGCTATCGGGTACAGCCCAGAGCCGTCGCGCCCGTCGCGAGCCAACGCCATGGGCGCGAAGTTCACCACATGTGAGGCATCCGGTTTGTGCTGTTGCCATTCCACGGACGCGCGCAGCGTGTAGTGCCCCGGCGCCAAGCCGGTCAGATCGATGTGAACCGGCTCGGTGGATGGCGCTGGGACCGCCTCCTCGCGTGATTGGCTGGAGTCGTCGTGGGCCAGGGTCTTGAGGTTGACGGCTGCCGGCAATGTCCGAACCACCGCTCCCGAGAAATCCACCAGCTTGTAGCCGGGCGCCCACTGCTCGGTGGCAGCCGCCGCGCCGTAGTTGGTCCAGACGACGGAAATGGTCGCCACCTTGCCCTGTAGCGATTGCGATCCCGGCTGCGCCTCGACCGAGTACCGATAGCCGGCCGAGCTATTGGCTTGGGCCCACAGCAGATACAACGTGGGATCCATCGCCGAAGTCGAATCGCGGTCAGGGAAGTTGGCGCTCGACGTCATCGACACGTGATACCTGACGACGTCGTGCAGGCCCTTTTCGTAGTAGGACCGCGGATCGGTTCCGTTGGGCAGCCGGCACCAGTCGGTGATCACCAGCGCCGAGGTGAGCCGCTGCTTTATCGCGTTGACGACCGACTCGTTTGTTCGCACGTACTGAGAATCGTTGGACTCGGCCCACTCTGGCAACGGCGCCCGCACACCCAGGCAATCCGAGCGGATGCCCACTGGAGCGGACAGTTTCTTCGTGATGTCGTCGGCGAGCACTTCGCGCACGATTTCCGGGTTCTGCGGAGTAACCACCAATTGTGTACGGGGAAAAGCGTTGACGTTTGCCACGACCAGCTGTCCGATCGACGCTTTCGTGATGCTCTGGTCACGGAACTGGCTGTAATACCCCAGCTTTGCGACGCTGTCGTCGGGGCCCGGCGCTCCCAGCACGTCACGCAAATAGGTGAGCTGGTTCTCGCCGAAGTCCCCGTACCCGGAGAACTCGAACACGCTGAGCCTCTCGTCGCCGTCATAACGGCGTCCGAGCGCGCCGAGCAGCTGGGCGAAAGCGTTGAGGTAATCGGGGTCGTTCCAGTTCGGTACTACCTGCGTTGCGCCCGGTGTGGGACCGTTCGGCGGCCCGGGATAGCTGGTGGCAGCGGAACGCATCCAGTCGGGAATCGCGATATTCGTGTTGCCCGTAGCGGAGTCGTTGCAACAGGACGCGTATGCGTACACCCCAAGCGTCAGCCGCATGTTCCGGTTTCCCAGCTTCGTCAGCGCGTCGTCGATCACGCTGAAGTCGAACCTGCGGTCGTCAGGAGCGTCGGGGGGTAGCGTGCGCGGATCGGTGGGCTGCAACTGCCGCCACGAGACACGCAAACTAGCGTCGTATGACGCGGGCCACGCCGGATACCGTTGCTGCGCCGGATTGCCCTGCGGGAAAAGCGGATTCAACATATCCTCGTACTGCCCGCGCAACGGATTGGACATATCCTGAACGGTGGGCGGTATGGCCGGACTGACCATCGCGGACAGCGGCCCGGGGTTACTCTTGGCACCACATCCGTTCAGCACCAGTGCCATGCACGCGACAACGGCCGGCGCGCATTTGCGCACCGAGCGAAACATCGTCACCAGAACGGCATCGGCGTCCACCGCGCGGACACTACCCCTCGACATCCGTGTCGCATCAAGTCAAAGCGGCTGGACTCGAGGAGACGAGATCCAGGCCGCTTCGTGGGTTGTCCTGGGCGGGTATTCGGCCCGGGGCAGGTCGCAAATTGGCACCGCGCAGCGTAACATGCGCGACCCGGAACGGCCCCGCTCGCGCCGAGCGTCAGTCGCGGCCCACCGCGGGCCGGGCCCGGCAGTGAGACAGCTCACAATCGCGGCCCGGATTGTCACGCCTGGCCGTCCCGAGGTGTCTCAAGGTCACACGTCCAGTGAGTCACATTGAGAATGAGGAGACAGCGATGACCGAGATGACCGACCTGCCAGACCCAAGAACTCATGTCGTCGTCGTCGGCGGCGGATACGCCGGAACTTTGGCCGCCAATCATTTGCGACAGCGCACCGACGTCGACGTCACCGTGGTCAATCCCCGCCCGGTCTTCGTCGAACGAATCCGGCTGCACCAGCTGGCCGCCGGGACCGGCACGGCCACCGTCGATTACGGCACGCTGCTCGCCGACGGAATCCGGCTGGTCGTCGACAGCGCCGACCGCATCGACACCGGTGGCCGGCGAGTCGTGCTGAGCTCGGGTTCCCAGCTGGGTTACGACTACCTCATCTACGCCGTGGGCAGCACCGGGGCGATGCCCGAAGTGCCGGGCGCGGCCGAATTCGCTTATTCGGTAGCTGACCTCGACAGTGCACAGCGGCTGCACCAGGCACTGGCCGAGCTGCGCCCCGACGCCGCCGTCACCGTGGTCGGGGGCGGTTTAACCGGCATCGAAACGGCTTCCGAGCTGGCCGAGCGCGGCCGCCGGGTGACCCTGGTCTGCGGCGGGATGCTGGGGTCGTCGTTGAGCAAACGGGGCCGGCGTTCGGTGGCCAAGCGGCTGCGCAAGCTCGGTGCCGCGGTGCTCGAAACCGCTGCGGTCGGCCGGGTCCGGTCGGACACAGTGGTGCTCACCGACGGTGCCGTGCTGCCCAGCGCGGTCACGATCTGGACGGCCGGTTTCGGAGTGCCGGAGCTGGCCACCCGCAGCGGGCTTCGCACCGACGCCGTGGGACGACTGCTCACCGATGAAACGCTGACCAGCCTCGTCGACGAACATGTCGTCGCCGCCGGTGACGCCGTCGCGCCGTCGGGCCAGGCATTGCGGATGAGCTGCCAGGCCGCCGGGCCCTTGGCGGTGCAGGCCGCCAACACGGTGCTCAGCCGCATCGACGGTCGCACGCCCGCGGTGCTGAACCAGGCGTTCGTCGGGCAGTGCGTCAGCCTGGGCCGCTCGCACGCCATCTTCCAGCTCGCACGCGCCGACGACACCCCGGTGAACGTCGTCCTTTCGGGCCGGATCGCCGCTCCCGTCAAGGAGACGGTCTGCAAGGGCACGCTGTGGGCCATCCGGCGCGAGGCCGCCAAACCCGGCTCGTACCTCTGGCTCAAGGGCGGCAACCGGCCCGCCCAACTATCGGCCGCTCAGCGGGTTGCATCGCAATGACGTCGTCAGCGGGCGGATCGCCGGCCGGCGATGAGCATGCCGAACGGTTCACCCTGTTGCGGCCATTGCTGTTCACCATCTCCTACGAAATCCTCGGCTCGGCAACCGAAGCCGACGACGTGTTGCAGGACAGCTATCTGCGGTGGGCCGCCGTCGACGTGTCGACCGTGCGCGACACCAAGTCCTACCTGGCCCAGCTGGTCACCCGGCAGGCGCTCAACGCGTTGCGGGCCGATGCTCGCCGGCGCGAGGAGTACGTGGGGCCGTGGCTGCCCGAGCCGCTGTTACTCGACGACCAGGACCCGTCGGCGGATATCGTTCTGGCGGAATCGGTTTCGATAGCGATGCTGGTCTTGCTGGAAACACTGAGTCCCGACGAACGGGCGGTGTTCGTGCTACGCGAGGTGTTCGGCTTCGGCTACGACGAGATCGCCGAGGCGGTGGGCAAACCGGCGCCCACGGTACGACAGGTGGCGCACCGGGCACGCGAGCATGTCCGGGCGCGACGCAGGAGGTTTGACGGGATAGACCCGCAACGCAATGCCCAGATCACCGCGCAGTTCCTGGCCACGGCGGCCAGCGGTGACGTGGCAGCGTTGATGGCGATGCTCGCCCCGGACGCCACCTGGATGGCCGACAGCGGTGGCAAGGTGTCGGCGGCCCGCAGGCCGGTGGTCGGCGCCGATCGGGTGGCCAGGGCCATCGTCGGTTTGATGCGCAGGGTGCGTGATCTGTCGGCGACGTTGCGCGTGGAGATGGCGACCTGCAACAGCGCTCCGGCCGTGCTGGCCTACCAGGACGAACACCTCGAGATGGTGATCACGGTGGAGATTGTCGACGCCAAGATCACCCACTTCTACGTGATGCGCAACCCCGACAAGCTGTCGGCGGTTGCGACTGCCCGCGACATCAGCCGCGGCTAGCCGGGCAATCAGGCCCAGCGACGGTGGCCTGGTGTGCGGGAATCCGCCGTTCTGTCAAGCTAGGGCGGTGCGAATCGATCGGCTGGGCGATCTTGGCGCCGCACCCCGGGTGCTGTGCGCCGTCGGTGCGGCCACCGGCCGGCTCGATTTGCCACCGCCGGCCGCGCTGACCGGCGAATGGTTCGGGGCGATGGCCGTGATCGCACCGAGCGTTTCGGTGCAGCCGGTGGACGTCGACGATGCATTCGCGGTCTGGCCGGGCTCGCAGACGCCCGACTGCGAAGCGGTGGGCGGCGGGTGGGTCGGCTACCTGTCCTATCCGGACGCCGGCTGCGATGGGCGGCCGAATCGGATTCCCGCAGCCGCCGGCGGATGGACCGACTGCGTGCTGCGCCGCGACCGGAACGGGCAGTGGTGGCACGAAAGCCTCTCCGGTGCGCCGATGCCGGATTGGCTGACCGCAGCGCTGGCGGCAACACCGGCGTCGCCGCGCGATTGCCGTATCGATTGGGATGCGGCCGACCGGGAGGCGCACCGCGGCGGGGTGCTGGCCTGTCTGGACGCGATTCGCGCCGGCGAGGTCTACCAGGCGTGCGTGTGCACCCAATTCACCGGGACGGTCACCGGGGACCCGCTGGACTTCTTCGCCGACGGCGCCGCACGCAATTTTCCGGCCCGCGCGGCCTACATCGCCGGACCGTGGGGCGCGGCGGCGTCATTGTCACCAGAGCTTTTCCTGCGGCGCCGTGGAGCGGTCGTGACGTCCAGCCCGATCAAGGGCACGCTGCCGCTGTATGCCTGGCCGTCGGCGCTGCGAGCTTCGGCCAAAGAGGTGGCCGAAAACATCATGATCGTGGACCTGGTCCGCAATGACCTTGGCCGGGTAGCGATTACCGGCACGGTCACCGTGCCGGAGTTGCTCGTGGTGCGGCGCGCGCCGGGCGTGTGGCACCTGGTGTCGACGGTGTCGGCGCGGGTACCCCTCGAGCTACCGACGTCGGCGCTGCTGGACGCCGCCTTCCCCCCGGCCTCGGTCACCGGAACTCCCAAACACCGCGCCCGCCAACTACTTTCGGAGTGGGAATACAATAGCCGCGGAATATATTGCGGCACAATTGGTTTGGCATCACCGATCGCCGGATGCGAGCTGAACGTCGCGATTCGCACCGTCGAGTTCGACGCCGCGGGTGGCGCCGTGCTGGGGGTCGGCGGCGGGATCACCGCCGACTCCGACCCCGACGCCGAATGGGAGGAATGCCTGCACAAGGCGGCCCCCATCGTCGGGCTGCCGCACATCGCGGCGTCGGTCGTTTAGCCTCAACCATTCTCGCGGCGGGACAGCAGTACCGCGTCGTAGAGCTGACGCGAGCGCACCCCGGGATGCGCCGCGGCCACTTGCCCGCAGGCGTCCTTGACGCGAACACCCTGCGCGACGAGGTCCTCGACCTCTGCCACCAGGGACGGCAGGTCGGCGCGCGGGGTCGCGCCGCCCAGCACGACCGTGATCTCGCCGAGCACGCCGTCGGCCGCCCACGCCGCCAGCTCGTCGAGCGATCCGCGCACCACTTCCTCGTGCACCTTGGTCAGCTCCCGGCAGACCACCGCCGGACGCGCGCCGCCGAGCTGCTCGACGGCATCGCGCAGGCACGCGGCCAGCCGGCGCGGCGATTCGAAGAACACGCAGGTGCGCCGCTCGTCGGCCAGGCCGGCCAGCCACGTTCTGCGCGCCGCGCCCTTACGCGGGGCGAAACCCTCGAAGCAGAACCTCTCCGACGGCAGACCGGACACGGCCAGCGCGGTCGTCACCGCCGATGGCCCGGGTAAACACTGCACCGGCAGACCGGCATCGACGCACGCCACGACCAGCCGGTAGCCGGGGTCGCTGATCAGCGGCATTCCCGCGTCGCTGACCACCAGCACCGTCGCACCGGCTTTGATCTCGTCGACCAGGGCGGGCACCCGCGCGGCCTCGACCTGGTCGAACAGGCTGACCACCCGGCCCGTGATCCGCACGTCGAGCGCCCTCGCCAGGATTCGCACCCGCCGGGTGTCCTCGGCCGCCACCACATCGGCGCGGGCCAGCGCGTCGATCAACCGCGCCGACGCGTCCAACGGCTGGCCCAGCGGGGTCGCACCGAGCAGCAGGCGACCGTAGGACATGACCGACAGCCTACGATCGACGTGATGACCGCCCCGCCCCGCGAAACCTCCGTCGCCGCTGAGGAGCGTGTCAGGCCGGTCGTCAGCCCGGGACCGCAGGTTCCCGTCGCCGATTTCGGGCCGACCGACGACATCCGCGGCTGGGTCGTGACCGGCGTGATCGCGGTTCTGGCAACGGTGACCCGGTTCCTCAACCTGGGCTCGCCGACCGATTCGGGCACACCCATCTTCGACGAGAAGCATTACGCGCCGCAGGCCTGGCAGGTGTTGCACAACCATGGGGTCGAAGACAACCCCGGGTTCGGTCTGGTGGTGCATCCCCCGGTGGGCAAGCAGCTGATCGCGTTTGGCGAGGCGATCTTCGGCTACAACGGCGTGGGCTGGCGATTCACCGGCGCGCTGCTCGGCGTGGTCATGGTGGCGCTGGTGATGCGCATCGTCCGGCGGATCAGCCGCTCGACGTTGGTCGGCGCGATCGCCGGGATGCTGCTGATCTGCGACGGCGTGAGCTTTGTCGCCGCGCGGACCGCGCTGCTCGACGGCCTGCTCACCTTCTTTGTGGTCGCCGCCTTCGGTGCGCTCATCGTCGACCGCGACCAGGTACGCCAACGCATGCATATCGCCTTCGTCGAGGGCCGCGCGGCCGAAACCGAGTGGGGCCCGCGCTTGGGGGTGCGCTGGTGGCGCTTCTTGGCGGGGGTGCTCCTCGGATTAGCTTGCGGGACAAAGTGGTCCGGCCTGTACTTCGTGGTGTTCTTCGGTGCCATGTCGTTGGCGTTCGACGTGGCCGCGCGGCGTCAGTACCAGGTGACCCGGCCCTGGCTCGGGACCTTGCGCCGCGACCTGATCCCCACCGGCTATGCGCTGGGGCTGATCCCGTTCGCGGTCTACCTGGCCGGCTATGCCCCCTGGTTCGCCTCGGAGACGGCGATCGACCGCCATGAGGTGGGCCAGTCGATCGGTCGCCACTCGGTTGTCCCACTCCCCGACGCCATTCGTTCGCTATGGCACTACACCGCAAAGGCTTTCCAATTCCATGCGGGCTTGACGAATTCCGCCGGCAACTACCATCCGTGGGAATCCAAACCGTGGAGCTGGCCGATGTCGTTGCGGCCCGTGCTCTATGCCATCGACCAGCAGAACGTCGCCGGTTGCGGCGGGCAGACCTGCGTCAAGGCGGAGATGCTCGTCGGCACCCCCGCGATGTGGTGGCTGGCGGTGCCGGTGCTGCTCTACGCCTCTTGGCGAATGGTCATTCGCCGGGACTGGCGCTACGCGGCCGTTTTGACTGGTTATTGCGCGGGATGGCTGCCGTGGTTCGCCGATATCGACCGGCAGATGTACTTCTTCTACGCCGCGACGATGGCGCCGTTCCTGGTGATGGCCATCGCGCTGATCTGCGGCGATATTCTCTACCGACCGCACCAAAGCACCGAACGCCGCACGCTCGGGCTGATCCTCGTGAGCTTTTACGTCGCTTCAGTGGTGACCAACTTCGCCTGGCTGTTCCCGGTGCTCACCGGCCTGCCAATCTCACAGCAGACCTGGAACATGGAGATCTGGCTGCCCAGTTGGCGGTAGTGTCACTACGCTGCCACCTGTGAACGCCCCTCACCCACCCTGCGACGGTCCGCGAGGCCTAAATCGAATAGCAAAGCGTCGCGAAAGATGTTGCCACACAGCACTATCGAGTCCGCCCTCCCCCAGTGGAAGAGCCGGCGCGCGCGGGGACCGCTCCGACTTCTCGCGATCGTATTGTTGCTCGGTGCCTGCAGTAGCAGAGAAGCTGCACCCACCGGCGCCACCGCGGCAGATAGCTCGCACAGCGCAGCGAACCCCACTCACACCGCAGTGGACACGCCTCCCACCACAGCCGATCCCAGGGGCCGCAGCAGCCAGGACGTCTTAGACGGCGCCATAAAGCCTGATGCGCCGGGCTGTTCGGCTGCGGTAGGCGTCGAGGGGAACGTCGCCTGGACGGGTGTTCGCGGAATTGCAAACCTCGCAACGGGCAACGACGAGATCACTAAGGCCACCGTATTCGATATCGCGTCGACCTCGAAGCAGTTCACAGCCACCGCGATCCTGCTACTCATCGAGGCCGACAAACTGACGCTCGACGACCCGTTATCCCGGCACGTCCCCGGGCTGCCCGGGTGGGCCGCGTCCGTCACCGTCGCTCAGCTCATGCACCACACCAGCGGCATCCCCGATTACATCGGGCTGCTCCACGCCGAGTACAGCGACCGCACCACCCAGGACGATGCCCTGAAATCTCTGGCGGCGGTGCCGAAACTAGAGTTTGAGCCGGGCACCAAGTACGAGTACTCCAACTCCAACTATTTGCTGCTCGCCGAGATCGTCCGTCAGGTATCGGGAAAACCGCTACCTGAGTTCCTCAGCGCGGAGGTCTTCCGACCGCTCGGTCTGGCCATGGTGATGACGCCGGACCCGAATGTGCCAAACAAGGCGGTGTCTTATAGCAAAAGCGATGGCGGCACGTACTCGGTGGCTGATTCCGCTTGGGAGCAGATCGGCGACGGCGGTATCCAGACCACGCCCAGCGAACTGGTCCGCTGGGCGGACAACTATCGAACCGGCAAAGTGGGTGGCCAGAAACTGCTCGCCGCGCAACTGGCCGGGGCAGTGGAAACCGAACCTGGCGGCGACGAGCGCTACGGCGCTGGAATCATGTTGGACGCCGATGGCGCGCTCGACCACTCTGGCGGCTGGGCCGGATTCGTCACGGACTTCCGGATCAGCAAGGATCGGCGCACGTCCGTGGCCGTCAGCTGCAATGCGGATAACCGGGACCCGGTCGCCATCGCCGAGTCACTGGGACACATCTGGATGTAATGCGCTTCGGCGCGCCGCTAGAGCGGGTCCCGGGCGACGGGACAGGACATGCAGCGCGGACCGCCACGGCCAGTGCCCAATTCGGACCCCGCGATGGTCAACACGTCGATGCCGGCGTCCCGCAGGCGGGCGTTGGTCTGCACGTTGCGCTCATAGGCGACGACGACACCGGGCGCCAACGCCAGCGTGTTGTTGCCGTCGTCCCACTGTTCGCGTTCGGCGACGACGGGATCCAAACCGGTGTCGATGACCCGCAGCTTGTCGATGCCCATCGCCCTGGCCGCGGCCTCGAGGAATGGCGCCGCATCGCTGATAGTGACGTCAGCGGGCGTGCGCTGGATCGTGAAGGCCGTCAGCGTTTCGACGACGTTGGCGTACATCACCACGGTGTCGGCGTCGACCATGGTGCACACCGTGTCCAGGTGCATTTGCGCGCGCCGCTGGGCGATCGGCACGGCCAGCACCGTGGTCGCAAGGTCGTCGTCAAAAAGGCTGCGCGCCAATGCTTCCGCACCGGCCGGGGTGGTCCGCTCCCCCACCCCGACCGCGATCACGCCCGGGGCGAGCAGCAGCACGTCACCACCCTCGACGGGAGCGGTGCGCGACTCGTAGGCTCGGCGCACCCCGGTGAACCGCGGGTGATGGGCGTAGATGAGATCGGTCAGCGAGGCCTCGCGAACCCGGGCCCGCAGCGCGAGCGTCGGGATCACCACCCGCGGCCCGATCCATATCGACGAGTCCCGGGTGAATACGAGGTTCGGCAATGGCTCGATGACGAAATCCGCCCCGTGGTGCATGCGCAGCACCAACGACACGTCGGTGCGGGTGTCGGAGGGCAGCTCGTTGAACGTCATACCGGCCATCAGCACGTGAGCCAGCCGGCCCGGGTCCAAGCTCCGCAGATAGGCCGAAAGTCCTTGTGCCAGTGGCACTCCGAGCCGGCGCGCATCGACCGCCGCGGCGACGCCCTGCATGCGGGCGGCCCCACTGTGGTGCAGCGCTTCGGTCAAAAGGTCGGACAGCAGCAGCACCTCCACGCCACGCGACCGCAGCAGCTCGGCGAACTGGTCATGCTCCTCCTGCGCGCGAGCGACCCACGGCAGCCCGTCGAACAGCAGCTCATCATTGTTGCGCGGGTTGAGCCGCCGCAGCTCGGCAGCGGGGCGATGCAGGATGACGACTCGTAACGCGCCCACCTCGGACGTCGTGCCCAGCTCAACAACACCCACCGCTCAACCGTAACCGGCCAAACTAGACGGTCGCGTCGTACACGCGGCGACGCGCCCGGTAGTCGAACTGATGTGCGATAGACTGGGCGGCGTGCGGATCGCGGTACAGGGCTCGCTGTTCGAGCACACCGAGCGCAGGCAACTCGGCGACGGCGCCTTCGTCGAGCTGCGCGCCGGCTGGCTGACGGACGCCGATCAGCTGTTCGACGCCCTGCTGTCGACGGTGCCGTGGCGGGCCGAACGCCGCCAGATGTACGACCGGGTGGTCGACGTGCCGCGGCTGGTGAGTTTTCACGACCTGGCGGTCGAAGATCCGCCACATCCAGAGCTGGCGCGGCTGCGCAGGCGGCTCAACGACATCTACGCGGGCGAGCTCGGCGAGCCCTTCACCACAGTCGGGTTGTGTTGTTACCGCGACGGCTCCGACAGCGTCGCCTGGCATGGCGACACCATCGGGCGCAGCAGCAGCGAGGACACCATGGTGGCGATCGTCAGCCTCGGCGCCACACGCACTTTCGCCATGCGGCGGCGCGGCGGCGGCCCGTCGCTGCGGCTACCGCAGGCACACGGCGATCTGCTGGTGATGGGCGGATCCTGCCAACGCACCTGGGAGCACTCGGTTCCCAAGACGTCGGCGCCGGCGGGTCCACGCGTCAGCATCCAGTTCCGGCCGCGCGACGTCCGCTGATAAGCCCGTCAGCTCCGAACCGCGTTCACCGCCTTGACGAGCAAATCGCGGGCACGTTGCGTGTCGACCTTGGCGACCGGCCGGTCCGGGACGACCAAAGGATTGGCGATCACGATCACCTGGTAATCGCCGAACTGAGCGGAATAGTCGAAGAGTTCGCCGGTGTGGACGCCGCCGGCCGTCACCGCCTGTAGGACCCGGTGCACGCCCAGCGTGTGCGTCCCGTCGATGTGCGGCGCATCGATCGCCTCGATGCCGCCCCGAACCCCGGGCCCGACGAACGCCACCTTGCTGCAGTCCTTCGTCGGGTCGTTGACGGGCAGCGCCTTTGAGGTCTCGACGGCGATGACGATGAACCGGTTGCCGTTGCCCTCGGCCGAGACCGCGGCCATATTGCCCCGCAAGTCCGGTGGCATCTCCGGTCCCACCGCCACTTTCGCGCAGTTCGCGGGATCGAACGTGAGCCCTTCGGGCAGCTTGCGGTCGGACAGCAGCTTGGGATCGATTCCCCTTTCACTGATGTCGGTGACTTTGTACTCGGGCCCGAAGCTTGACTTCACGGCGACGACCTTGCTGATGTCGGCCTTCGCCGGGGACGGATCCGATCCCGATGAGCAGCCGGCGAGCACGCACACAGATGCGATCGCGGGCAGCATCTTCAACATCGTGGCCAATCTACCCAAGGCGGATGCTCAGCCGCGCAATGTAGACACCGTTTTGACAAGGAGATCCGCGGCGAATTGTGGTGGCAGTGCGGGCAGCGCCGAACCGGGGTCCGCGGTCAGTGTGGTGAACGCGTAGTAGTTGCCCAGGTATGCAGTGAATGTGTATGCCCGCGAATCGATTTCGGTGCCCGACTCGACGGAGGACTTGACGTCGGCCACCATCGCGAGGGTTCTTGCGCCGTCGATGTGCGGGGGGTCGGTGAGGCGAACACTGGCCGTGGTGCGCCGCGCGGTCATGGTCCACTGGCCGCATCCGGCGACGAGGTTGTCATCGAGGTCCACCGGCCCGGGCAACGCGACCACCACCGCGTCGACGATGCCGCCCGCACCCGACCCGGAGACGCCCTGTGCGGATTGGTCGCCTCCCTTGCCAGGGTCGGCGAGTGCGGCGCACTGCGACGGCGTGGCCCGAAAATCCGCGTCAACGCCCCAGATCAATCGCGGTGAGGCCGCGCTGGGCATGACGGTGCTCACCTCGTAGTTGGGCGGCAGCTCGCGCACGACCCGCTTGATGTTGGCGGGGTTGACGACGGTGTTGTGCGCCGACGGCGACGGCGAGGCCGACGGTGGCGGCGCGGGAGAATGCGCGCACGCGCCCACCAGCAGCGTGAGCACGGGAATCGCCACCGGGCCAATCCGGAACGGCCGCATGCCCGTTCATATCACGCATTCGGACTCCGGGTCAGCTGACCGCCTCGATCACTTGGCGGGCAACGTTCTTGATCTGATCGGCCACGTCGCGCTTCAAGCCAAGGTCGCGCCGACCCGGCACGTCGATGATCGTGGTGATGACGCCGATGTCTTCACGCTCCCAGACCGCGCCGTAACGATCCATTATCGCGCGCATTGGCGCGTTATCGGAAAGCATTCGCGCGGTGAATCTTTCGACTCCATTGATCCGAGCCGCAAGGGACAGAGCACCGATCAGAAAGGTCCCGATTCCCCGGCCCTGGTAGGCGTCGGCGACGGTGAACGCGATCTCGGCGACCGTCGGATCGTTCTCGTCCCGGACGAAGCGCGCGTCGGCCACCGGGTCGGTCCCGTCGGTCACCACCCAGACGAAGTGGTCAACGTAGTCGACCTCGGACAGGTACTGCATCAATGCGGGGCTGGGAAGGCGGGCCGTCATGAACCGCCGGTACAGCGTCTCGGGGGAGAAATACACGTGTCCGTGCACGGTGCGCTCACTGTCGCCGGGAAGAACCGGACGCAACATCAGGCGGGTTCTGCCGCGAACTCGTATCGGGATCGGGGTGATGAACGCGGCCAGTCGCTGGCGCACCGTGCGCAGCAGCCGCGGCATGACCCCGGGGATCTGCACCATCCGGCTCAATGCGTCGTTGTCGCCGATCCAACCGATCAGCGGTTCGGCCGTGATGACCGTTGCGGTGCGCGGGATGTTCCGCAACAGGGCGATCTCGCCGATAACCATGCCGGGCGCCGCCCGCCCCGCAGTCACCGTGCCATTCTTGGCAACGTGCTTGACCTCGGCATTACCGGATGAGATCAGCAAGAACGAAACGGCCTGTTCGCCCTGCTGCATGAGCACCTGGCCCGCCGCGGCCCGCAACGGCTGCAGGCTCGCCGCCAAAGGCATCAAGTCCGCGGTCGGGCACCCTTCGAAGATGTCCATCGTCGCGAGCTCGTCGGCGCGCAAGCCGATCA
>CAVYZE010000013.1:0-144837 GCA_963772875.1 uncultured Actinomycetota bacterium | reverse complement strand
CGATGACCAACACATCGCACCCGTCGAGCCGCCCGGCCAGCCCCGGGGTGGTGAGCGCGGCGATCGGCGCGGCATCGGCAACCATGAACCCGATCCGGGCCGCCGGCACCACCGGGTCGATCGGCACATACGCCGCCCCGGTCTTTAACACCGCCAACATCGACACGACCGCCTGCACCGACCGCGACAACAACAACGCCACACACCGCCCCGGGCCCACACCATGTGCGGCCAACAGGTGCGCCAACCGGTTCGCGGCCTCCTCCAGCTCGCGGTACGTCATAGAACGTCCCTCAAAGCTGAGCGCCACCGCCTCCGGCGCGCGCGCCACCTGCGCGGCAAACAACACCGGAATCGACACCGCAGGGACTGCCGGCTGGGTCAACACCGCCCGATTACCCCACCCATCCAGCCGGGCGCGCTCACCCTCATCAAGCACATCCATCGACGACGACCGCCGTGTCGGATCGGCGGTCATTGCCACCACCACCCGCCGCAACCGTTCGATGAGCGCTTCGATGCTGGCCGCGTCGAACACATCGGTGCGAAACTCCACCTCCCCGCCGATCCCGGCGGGCGCACCATCCTGGGTCCAGCGTTCGGCCAACGAAAACACCAGGTCCATGCGGGCGGTGTGGGTATCCACCGGCAGCGCGGTGGCCTGCAGGTCACCCAAACCCAGCTTGGCGGGCTCATTGTTCTGCCAGGCCAACGCCACCTGGACGAGGGGATGGTGGGCCAAGTTCCGGGAGGGGTTGAGCCGCTCCACCAGCATCTCAAAGGGCACGTCTTGGTGCTCGTAGGCGGCCAGGCTGCGTCCTCGCACCTGGTCGAGTAACTCAGCGACGGTGGGATCCCCGGCCAGCTCGACCCGCAACACCAAGGTGTTGACGAAAAACCCCACCAACTCAGTCAGTGCGGGGTCGGGACGCCCGGCGATCGGGAACCCCACGGCCACATCGCTACTGGCGCTGAGTTTGGACAACAACACCGCCAGGCCAGCCTGCACGACCATGAAGCTGGTCGCATTGTGCTCGCGGGCCACCCGGGCAACCCGCCGCTGCAGCTCGGCGGGCCAGTCCACGGCAACCCTGGCGCCGCGCTGATCGGCGACCGGCGGATAGGGCCGATCGGTGGGAAGCTGCAAGTGCTCGGGTATGCCGGCCAGCACATCCTGCCAATAGGCCAGCTGCGTGGCGATGCGACTGTCGGGATCGGTCAGATCACCCAGCCGCGCGCGCTGCCACAACGTGTAATCCACATACTGCACCGCCAACGGCGCCCACCCCGGAGCCTGCCCCGCACACCGGCTGGCATAAGCCACCCCCAGATCACCCACCAGCGGGGTCAGCGACACGCCGTCGGCGGCGATATGATGCACCACCGCCACCAACACGTGCTCATCCCCGCCGACACGGAAAAGCCCTGCCCGCAACGGGATCTCGGTCGTCAGGTCAAACTGGTGACGCGCCAGGGTCTGAATGGCTTCACCCAGTCGGCCTTCCGGCCATCCGCTGGCATCCACGACGTCCCAACCAAAATCGGCCCGCTCGGCGGGCATCACCAACTGTTGGGGGGTCCCCTCAACCGCCGGGAACAGGGTGCGCAGACTCTCATGGCGGTCCACCACATCGGCCAGCGCCGCCCCCAACGCGTCCGCATCAAGACGCCCCACCAACCGCAACGCCACCGCCATGTTGTAGATCGGGGAGGGGCCCTGCAACTGATCCAAAAACCACAACCGGGACTGGGCAAACGACAACGGCACCACCACCGGCCGCACACCAGCCACCAACGGCTCCAGCCCACCCCCCTCGGCACCAATACGCGGCACCAACTGGGCCACCGTGGGCGCCTCGAACACGCTACGCACCGAAAGACCAGCACCCAGACCGGCATTGATCGCGGCGATCACCCGCATCGCCGACAGCGAATCCCCACCCAAATCGAAAAACGACTCATCAACCCCAACCCGCCCCAACCCCAACACCTGCGCATAAATACCGGCCACGATCTCCTCAACCGCGCCGACCGGAGCGCGGAAACCCTCGACATCGCAGTATTCCGGCGCCGGCAAAGCCCGCCTATCGAGCTTGCCGTTCACCGTCAACGGCAGCACCGAGAGCACCACCACCGCGGCCGGCACCATATACGGCGGTAACCGGTCAGCCAGCGCAGCGCGCGCAGCGACCGGATCAACGCTCCCGGTCACATAACCCACCAAACGCTTATCACCAGGACGGTCCTCACGGGCAACCACCACCGCCTGCCCCACCCCATCCACCCCAGCCAATGCGGCCCGCACCTCCCCCAACTCAATGCGATACCCGCGGATCTTGACCTGCTCATCAGCACGCCCCACATACCGCAACTGCCCATCAGCACCCCACCACACCACATCCCCAGTGCGATACATCCGCGTTCCCGACGCCCCGAACGGACACGCCACAAACCGCGACCCGGTCAACCCCGACCGACCCACATACCCACACCCCACCCCACCCCCAGCCACATACAACTCCCCGACCACACCCACCGGCACCGGACGCAACCACCCATCCAGCACAAAAAAGCCAAGATGGGTCAACGGCACCCCAACAGGGCTGGCGTGGCGGTCGACATCGCTGTCGACAATCTCCCGAAACGACGCATGCACCGTCGTCTCGGTAGTGCCATACATATTGATCAAGCGCGGCAATCCCCGGTGGCGCTCCAACCACATCCCAAGGCGCTGCGGCTCCAGCGCCTCCCCGCCGAACACCACCGCCTGAAGGTTCAGCTGATTCCCCAGCTCAGGTGCTAGCGCGTCGACGGTTTGCAACGCATAAAACGCCGACGGCGTCTGGCTCAACACGCTGACCTGTTCAGCGACCAGCAAGGCAAGCAGGTCTTCCGGTGAGCGGGCCACCGACTCGGGCACCACCACCAGCCGCCCACCATGCAACAACGCACCGAAGATCTCCCACACCGAGAAGTCGAACGCCAGGGAATGCCATTGCGTCCACACCTGCCCCGGCGACTCCAAACCATCACCCGCGGCGTCCAGCAGCTGGATCACATTGCGGTGGGTAATCGCCACCCCCTTAGGAACACCGGTGGTGCCCGAGGTGTAAATCAGATAAGCAATATCCTCGGCCGCCGGCCCCGGCAAACCCGTGCACGGATAGGTCTGGATGCCCGGATCATCGACACCGATAACCGGCACATCGCACCCGACCAGCCGCCCGGCCAGCCCCGAGGTGATAAGCACGGCGACCGGCGCGGCATCACCGAGCACAAACTCGACCCGCGCCGCCGGCACCACCGGATCGATCGGCACATACGCCGCCCCGGTCTTTAACACCGCCAACATCGCCACGACCGCCTGCGCCGACCGCGACAACAACAACGCCACACACCGCCCCGGACCCGCACCATGTGCGGCCAGCAAGTGCGCCAACCGATTCGCAGCCTCCTCCAGCTCGCGGTACGTCATAGAACGTCCCTCAAACGTCAGCGCCACCGCCTCCGGGGCACGCGCCACCCGCGCGGCAAACACCACCGGAATCGACACCGGCGACGATTGCCCCGCACTCAAGACGGACCGGTTACCGATCTCATCCAGGCGGGCATGCTCAGCCTCATCCAGCAGATCCACCGCCGACAACCGCTGGGTCGGATCGGCGGTCATAACCACCACCACCTTTTGCAACCGCCCGATCAGTGTTTCGATGCTTGCCGCGTCGAACACATCGGTGCGAAACTCCACCTCCCCGCCGATCCCGGCGGGCGCCCCGGCCTGGGTCCAGCGTTCGGCCAACGAAAACGTCAAATCCATCCGGGCGGTGCGAGTATCCACCGGCAACGCGGTGGCCTGCAGCTCACCCAAACCCAACTCGGCGGGCTCATGGTTCTGCCAAGCCAACATCACCTGAACCAACGGATGATGGGTCAGCGATCGGGTCGGATTGAGCCGCTCCACCAGCGCCTCAAAGGGCACATCCTGGTGCTCATAGGCGGCCAGGCTGCGCGCCCGCACCTGGTCGAGCACCTCAGCGACGGTGGGATCCCCCGCCAGCTCAACCCGCAACACCAACGTGTTGACGAAAAACCCCACCAAACCATCCAGCGCAGGATCACGCCGCCCGGCAATCGGGAACCCGACGGCCACATCGCTACTGGCGCTGAGCTTGGACAACAACACCGCCAACGCGGCCTGCATCACCATAAAGCTGGTCGCGTTGTGCTCGCGGGCCACCCGAACCACCCGCTGCTGCAACTCCACCGGCCACTGCACCGCCACCCTGGCGCCGCGCTGATCGGCGACCGGCGGATAGGGCCGATCGGTGGGAAGCTGCAAGTGCTCGGGTATGCCGGCCAGCACATCCTGCCAATAGGCCAGCTGCGTGGCGATGCGACTGTCGGGATCGGTCAGATCACCGAACTGGGCGCGCTGCCACAACGTGTAATCCACATACTGCACCGCCAACGGCGCCCACCCCGGAGCCTGCCCCGCACACCGGCTGGCATAAGCCACCCCCAAATCACCCACCAGCGGGGTCACCGACACGCCGTCGGCGGCGATATGATGCACCACCGCCACCAACACGTGCTCATCCCCGCCGACACAGAACAGCCCTGCCCGCAACGGGATCTCGGTGGCCAAGTCAAACGGGTGACGCGCCGCGGCGTCGATGGCCTCACCCAGCCGGGCCGCCGACCAGCCGCTGGCATCCACAACCCGCCACCCAAAATCAGCCCGCCCCACCGGGACAACCAGCTGCTGGGGGATCCCCTCGGGTGCTGCAAACAGCGTACGCAGACTCTCATGGCGGCCCACCACATCGGCCAGCGCCACCCCCAACGCCTCAACATCAAGACGCCCCACCAACCGCAACGCCACCGCCATGTTGTAAACCGGGGACGGCCCCTGCAACTGATCCAAAAACCACAACCGGGACTGGGCAAACGACAACGGCACCACCGCCGGCCGCACACCAGCCACCAACGGCTCCAGCCCACCCCCCTCGGCACCAATACGCGGCACCAACTGAGCCACCGTAGGCGCCTCGAACACGCTACGCACCGAAAGACCAGCACCCAGACCGGCATTGATCGCGGCGATCACCCGCATCGCCGACAGCGAATCCCCACCCAAATCGAAAAACGACTCATCAACCCCAACCCGCCCCAACCCCAACACCTGCGCATAAATACCGGCCACGATCTCCTCAACCGCGCCGACCGGAGCGCGGAAACCCTCAACATCGCAGTATTCCGGCGCCGGCAAAGCCCGCCTATCGAGCTTGCCGTTCACCGTCAACGGCAGCACCGAGAGCACCACCACCGCGCCCGGCACCATATACGGCGGTAACCGGTCAGCCAGCGCAGCGCGCGCAGCGACCGGATCAACGCTCCCGGTCACATAACCCACCAAACGCTTATCACCAGGACGGTCCTCACGGGCAACCACCACCGCCTGCCCCACCCCATCCACCCCAGCCAATGCGGCCCGCACTTCCCCCAACTCGATGCGATACCCGCGGATCTTGACCTGCTCATCAGCACGCCCCACATACCGCAACTGCCCATCAGCACCCCACCACACCACATCCCCAGTGCGATACATCCGCGTTCCCGACGCCCCGAACGGACACGCCACAAACCGCGACCCGGTCAACCCCGACCGACCCACATACCCACACCCCACCCCACCGCCAGCCACATACAACTCCCCGACCACACCCACCGGCACCGGACGCAACCACCCATCCAGCACAAACAACGCCGCCCCCGCCACCGGCGACCCAATCGGCACCACACCCGACCCCGCCACCAACGGCGCACTCATCGCCGCATACACCGTGGCCTCAGTCGGACCGTAGGCGTTGATCATCACCCGCCCAGGCGCCCACCGATCCACCACCTCAGCCGGACAAGCCTCACCGGCCACCACCAACGCCGTCGAATCCAAACCCTCAGGTGAGAGCATCCCCACCGCCGACGGGGTCTGGCTTAACACACTGACCCGTTCAGCGACCAACAAAGCATGCAAGTCCCCCGGGGAACCCGCCACCGACTCGGGCACCACCACCAACCGCCCACCATGCAACAACGCACCGAAGATCTCCCACACCGAAACATCGAAGCTATAGGAATGCCACTGCGACCACACCTGCCCCGGCCCCGCTGGCAGATCGGCATGCAAAGACTCCAACAACTGGGTCACATTGCGGTGGGTAACGGCCACCCCCTTAGGAACACCGGTGGTGCCCGAGGTGTAAATCAGATAAGCAATATCCTCGGCCGCCGGCCCCGGCAAACCCGTACACGGATAGGTCTGGATGCCCGGGTCGTCGACACCGATAACCGGCACATCGCACCCGACCAGCCGCCCGGCCAGCCCCGAGGTGATAAGCGCGGCGACCGGCGCGGCATCACCGAGCACAAACTCGACCCGCGCCGCCGGCACCACCGGGTCGATCGGCACATACGCCGCCCCGGTCTTTAACACCGCCAACATCGCCACGATCGCCTGCGCCGACCGCGACAACAACAACGCCACACACCGCCCCGGACCCGCACCATGTGCGGCCAGCAAGTGCGCCAACCGATTCGCAGCCTCATCCAGCTCGCGGTACGTCATAGAACGTCCCTCAAACGTCAGCGCCACCGCCTCCGGGGCACGCGCCACCCGCGCGGCAAACACCACCGGAATCGACACCGGCGACGATTGCCCCGCACTCAAGACGGACCGGTTACCGATCTCATCCAGGCGGGCATGCTCAGCCTCATCCAGCAGATCCACCGCCGACAACCGCTGGGTCGGATCGGCGGTCATAACCGCCACCACCTTTTGCAACCGCCCGATCAGTGTTTCGATGCTGGCCGCGTCGAACACATCGGTGCGAAACTCCACCTCCCCGCCGATCCCGGCGGGCGCCCCGGCCTGGGTCCAGCGTTCGGCCAACGAAAACGTCAAATCCATCCGGGCGGTGCGAGTATCCACCGGCAACGCGGTGGCCTGCAGCTCACCCAAACCCAACTCGGCGGGCTCATGGTTCTGCCAAGCCAACATCACCTGAACCAACGGATGATGGGTCAGCGATCGGGTCGGATTGAGCCGCTCCACCAGCGCCTCAAAGGGCACATCCTGGTGCTCATAGGCGGCCAGGCTGCGCGCCCGCACCTGGTCGAGCACCTCAGCGACGGTGGGATCCCCCGCCAGCTCAACCCGCAACACCAACGTGTTGACGAAAAACCCCACCAAACCATCCAGCGCAGGATCACGCCGCCCGGCAATCGGGAACCCGACGGCCACATCGCTACTGGCGCTGAGCTTGGACAACAACACCGCCAACGCGGCCTGCATCGACCATAAAGCTGGTCGCGTTGTGCTCGCGGGCCACCCGAGCCACCCGCTGCTGCAACTCCACCGGCCACTGCACCGCCACCCTGGCGCCGCGGTAATCGGCCGTCGGCGGATAGGGCCGATCGGTGGGAAGCTGCAAGTGCTCGGGTATGCCGGCCAGCACATCCTGCCAATAGGCCAGCTGCGCAGCGATGCGACTGTCGGGATCGGTCAGATCACCGAACTGGGCGCGCTGCCACAACGTGTAATCCACATACTGCACCGCCAACGGCGCCCACCCCGGAGCCTGCCCCGCACACCGGCTGGCATAAGCCACCCCCAAATCACCCACCAGCGGGGTCACCGACACGCCGTCGGCGGCGATATGATGCACCACCGCCACCAACACGTGCTCATCCCCGCCGACACAGAAAAGCCCTGCCCGCAACGGGATCTCGGTGGCCAAGTCAAACGGGTGACGCGCCGCGGCGTCGATGGCCTCACCCAGCCGGGCCGCCGACCAGCCGCTGGCATCCACAACCCGCCACCCAAAATCAGCCCGCCCCACCGGGACAACCAGCTGCTGGGGGATCCCCTCGGGTGCCGCAAACAGCGTACGCAGACTCTCATGGCGGCCCACCACATCGGCCAGCGCCACCCCCAACGCCTCAACATCAAGACGCCCCACCAACCGCAACGCCACCGCCATGTTGTAAACCGGGGACGGCCCCTGCAACTGATCCAAAAACCACAACCGGGACTGGGCAAACGACAACGGCACCACCACCGGCCGCACACCAGCCACCAACGGCTCCAGCCCACCCCCCTCGGCACCAATACGCGGCACCAACTGAGCCACCGTAGGCGCCTCGAACACGCTACGCACCGAAAGACCAGCACCCAGACCGGCATTGATCGCGGCGATCACCCGCATCGCCGACAGCGAATCCCCACCCAAATCGAAAAACGACTCATCAACCCCAACCCGCCCCAACCCCAACACCTGCGCATAAATACCGGCCACGATCTCCTCAACCGCGCCGACCGGAGCGCGGAAACCCTCAACATCGCAGTATTCCGGCGCCGGCAAAGCCCGCCTATCGAGCTTGCCGTTCACCGTCAACGGCAGCACCGAGAGCACCACCACCGCGGCCGGCACCATATACGGCGGTAACCGGTCAGCCAGCGCGGCGCGCGCAGCGACCGGATCAACGCTCCCGGTCACATAACCCACCAAACGCTTATCACCAGGACGGTCCTCACGGGCAACCACCACCGCCTGCCCCACCCCATCCACCCCAGCCAATGCGGCCCGCACCTCCCCCAACTCGATGCGATACCCGCGGATCTTGACCTGCTCATCAGCACGCCCCACATACCGCAACTGCCCATCAGCACCCCACCACACCACATCCCCAGTGCGATACATCCGCGTCCCCGGCGCCGCCGAACGGACACGCCACAAACCGCGACCCGGTCAACCCCGACCGACCCACATACCCACACCCCACCCCACCACCAGCCACATACAACTCCCCGACCACACCCACCGGCACCGGACGCAACCACCCATCCAGCACAAAAAAGCCAAGATGGGTCAACGGCACCCCAACAGGGCTGACACCGCTGTCGACATCGCTGTCGACAATCTCCCGAAACGAGGCATGCACCGTCGTCTCGGTAGTGCCATACATATTGATCAAGCGCGGCAATCCCCGGTGGCGCTCCAACCACATCCCAAGGCGCTGCGGCTCCAGCGCCTCCCCGGCGAACACCACCGCCTGAAGGTTCAGCTGATTCCCCAGCTCAGGTGCTAGCGCGTCGACGGTTTGCAACGCATAAAACGCCGACGGCGTCTGGCTCAACACACTGACCTGTTCCCTGACCAGCAAGGCATGGAAGTCTTCCGGGGAACGCGCCACCGACTCGGGCACCACCACCAACCGCCCACCATGCAACAACGCACCGAAGATCTCCCACACCGAAACATCGAAGCTATAGGAATGCCACTGCGACCACACCTGCCCCGGCCCCGCTGGCAGATCGGCATGCAAGGACTCCAGCAGCTGGGTCACATTGCGGTGGGTAACGGCCACCCCCTTGGGGACACCGGTGGTGCCCGAGGTGTAGATCAGATAAGCAATATCCTCGGCCGCCGGCCCCGGCAAACCCGTACACGGATAGGTCTGGATGCCCGGGTCGTCGACACCGATGACCGGCACATCGCACCCGTCCAGCCGCCCGGCCAGGCCCGCGGTGGTAAGCGCGGCGATCGGCGCGGCATCACCGAGCACAAACTCGACCCGCGCCGCCGGCACCACCGGGTCGATCGGCAGATACGCCGCCCCGGTCTTCAGCACCGCCAACATCGCCACGACCGCCTGCGCCGACCGCGACAACAACAACGCCACCCGCTGCCCCGGACCCGCACCATGTGCGGCCAGCAAGTGCGCCAACCGATTCGCAGCCTCCTCCAGCTCGCGGTACGTCATAGAACGTCCCTCAAAGCTGAGCGCCACCGCCTCCGGGGCACGCGCCACCCGCGCGGCAAACAACACCGGAATCGACACCGCCGACGATTGCCCCGCACTCAAGACGGACCGGTTACCGATCTCATCGAGCCTGGCGCGCTCAGCCTCATCCAGCAGATCCACCGACGACAACCGCTGGGTGGGATCGGCGGTCATAACCGCCAACACCTTTTGCAAGCGCTCGATCAGTGTTTCGATGCTGCCCGCGTCGAACACATCGGTGTCAAATTCGACGCGCAGGCCCAATTCGCTGCCCGACAGGACTTGCATCGCAAGCGGGTAATGATTGTATTCGCGGTTGGTGAACTCGGTGATGGCCAAACCGTCGAGGCCCGACAACGCCTCGGTGTCGATCGGGTAGTTCTCGAACGCCAACAGGGTGTCGAACAGCTGATTGTGACCGGTGACCCGGTGAATCTCGCGCAGCGCCAAATGCTGATGCTCAAGGGTGTCGTTGTGGGCCCGTTGCAGCTGATCGAGCAGGTCTGCGACCGTGGTCGCCGCCGTGATGCGCGCCCGCGCCGGAACCGTGTTGATCAACAGCCCCACCACCGAGTCCGCACCCAACACCTCGGCCGGCCGCCCCGAGACCGTGACACCAAAAGCGACATCATGCTGACCGCTCAGCCACATCAGCAGCTGCGCCCAGGCGCCCTGCAACACGGTGCTGACCGTCGTGTGGCAGGTGCGAGCCAGCTCGCCAAGGGCCAGCGTGATCTCGGCTGGCACCCGAAACGAGGCAACGCCACGCTGCCCCAGCCTTAACCGATCCGGCGGACCCACCAATGTCGGGGTATCAAACCCGGCCAACACCTCACGCCAAGCCGCGCGGGCAGCATCAAGGTCTCGATCGGCCAGCCAGGTAACAAACCTGCGATATGGCGGGGCCGCGGGCAGCCGCTGCCCGTAGTAGCTGGCGAAGATTTCCCCCAGCACGATCGGCAGCGACCAACCATCCACCACGATGTGGTGAAAGGTCAGCACAAACCGGTGCCGATACGATGCGGTGCGGATCAACGCCGCCCGAAAAGCCGGCTGCTCTGCAAGATCGCCGACCGCGGCGCGTTCGGCAGCACACACCCCCTGCACCTGCTCCTCGACGTCGACGCCACCGTCCAAGTCGACATACTGCCACCCCGGCACCGGATCGGCCGGGATGATCTGCACCGGCTGGTCGAACTGTTCCCAGAATCGAGCCGCCAGGTTCGGATGCCGGTTGACCACCGTGTGCACCGCATCGCACAAGCGGTGCGGGTCAAGCGGGCCGGTCACCGTGATATCCAGCTGCATCGCATACAGATCGTCGCCACCCTGCGCGGTGCTGGCGTGAAAGAGTAGCCCCTGCTGCAACGGGGTCAGCGGCAGAACGTCAGCGATCCGCATATTGGCGCTGAAGCTCGTCGATCTGCTGCTGGCTAAGACCGGCGAGCGCGATATCAGACGGCGTCAACCCGCCCCCACCGCGGCGTACGTGCGCGCAGATACCGGCCAGGGCGTCAAACCACAACCGGCTCAGCCGGCTGACCTGTGCGCGATCGACTGCCGAGGGCGCCCAGGTCCAGTTGGCGTGCAGGTGCGGGCCGGACTCGGTGTCCACGGTGCCGGCGTTGAGTTCCACGGTGTGCATCAACGGCATCGGGATAGCCGCGGCCGCGGCAGTCAACGACAACCCGTCCTGGCTAACCCGCCACATCTGATCGGAAACCTCGGCGGCCAAGCCGCCCAGCCGCCCCAAATAGTTAAACCCGATCGGCAGGTCAGCCTCGGCCAGCTCCACTTCCGGGTTCAAATAGCGCAACACACCATAGGTCAAACCATCGGGCAGAGCACGAAGCTGTTCTTTGGCGTCTTTGAGCACCGCGCCCAGCGCAGCCTCACCGGCGAGCACCTGCGACCAACGCAGCCCACCCACCGCCAACGCCACCGGATACTTGGTGGTGAACCACCCCACCGTGCGTGACAAATCCACCTCGGCGCCCAACTCCTCGGCGCGCCCGTGGCCCTCGACATCAATACCGATCGGCGCGCCCCCAGTGCCTAAAAACTCCGCCCACGCCAAGGCGAACCCGATCAACAAAATGTCGCCCACCCCAGCACGAAACGCCGCCGGCACCTCACCCAGCAGCATCCGGGTGGTCTCGGCATCCAACTCCACCGACAACTGCCCAGCGCTGGCATAGGTATCAATCCCAGGCTGCACCGCCGCCAACACAGCAGGCGTCGCCGCCACCTGCCGCCACGTCTCGATCTGATCCACCACCGCCGCCGCCCGCGCATACCCAGCCAGCAGTAAGGCCCACCGGGCAAACGACGTCCCACCCGCCGGCAACACCACCGGCTGCCCGCACCGATGCTGAGCCCAGCCGATATTCAGATCCTCCAACAAAATTCGCCAGGACACCCCGTCGACGGCCAGATGGTGAATTATCAACGCCAGCTCGCCGGTGGAGGCCACCCACAACGCGCTCAACATCACCCCAGCACCGGGATTCAACCGCGACCGCGCCCCCACCAGCGCCTCATCAGATAACACGTCCACCGCTTGCAGGCACCCGCGGGCCTCCACCGACCCCACCTCGGGCACCTGCAACGACCATCCCCCGACGCCATCATCGTCGACCCGCAGCCGCAGCATGGCATGCCGATCCAGCAAGGCCTGCAACACCACCACCACACCGGCCTGGCTCACCCCCGCCGGCGCCTGCACCACCATGGTCTGATTGAACTGGTCCACCGGGCCGTCCACGCTGTGCAGCCAACACATGATCGGAGTGGCCACCACCGGCCCCAGACCCTCATCGACCACACCGTCCGCACCCTCGGCCACCCCAGCCACCCGGGCCAGCCGGGCCACGGTCTGCTCCACGAAAATATCGCGCGGCCGACACAACACCCCGGCAGCCCGCGCCCGCGCCACCACCTGCATCGACAAAATGCTGTCCCCGCCCAGCTCAAAGAACGAATCATCGACCCCGACCCGCTCCACACCAAGAACCTGGGCGTAAATACCGGCCAAAACCTCCTCGACCACGCTGACCGGGGCGCGATAACGATCGACATCCTGATACTCCGGTGCCGGCAGGGCCCGTTTGTCAAGCTTGCCGTTCACCGTCAACGGCAGCGCCTGCAGCACCACCACCGCAGCCGGCACCATATACAGCGGCAGATGCTCGGCCAGCGCGGCACGCGCGGCGACCGGGTCGGCCCTCCCAGTCACATAACCCACCAGGCGCCTATCACCGGGACGGTCCTCGCGGGCAACCACCACCGCCTGCTCCACCCCCTCCAGCTCAGCCAACACCGCCTGCACTTCACCCAGCTCAATGCGATACCCGCGGATCTTGACCTGCTCATCGGCGCGCCCCACATACCGCAGCTGCCCATCAACACCCCAACACACCAGATCCCCGGTGCGATACATCCGCGTTCCCGGCGCCCCCGCCCCCCCGAACGGACACGCCACAAACCGCGACCCGGTCAAAGCGGCCCGACGCCAATACCCACACCCCACTGCGGTGCCGGCCACATACAACTCACCGACCACCCCCGCCGGCACCGGCCGCAACCACCCATCCAGCACAAAAAAGGCAAGATGGGCCAACGGCACCCCGATGGGGCTGGCACTGCTGTCCGCATCACTGTCGACAACCTCCAAAAACGAGGCATGCACCGTCGTCTCGGTGGCGCCGTACATGTTGATCAAGCGCGGCAGTCCTGGATGGTTGTGCAGCCACCTCTTCAGACGCTGTGGTTCCAGCGCTTCACCGGCAAACACCACAGTCTGAAGCTTCAGCTGATCCCCCAGCTCAGGTGCTAGCGAGTCGGCGGTTTGCAGCGCATAAAACGCCGACGGGGTCTGGCTCAAGACGCTGACCTGTTCCCTGACCAGCAAAGCATGGAAATCTTCCGGTGAGCGCGCCACCAGCTCAGACACCACCACCAACCGCCCACCATGCAGCAGCGCACCCCAGATCTCACACACCGAAACGTCGAAAGCCAACGAATGCCACTGCGACCACACCTGACCCGCCAGCTCCATGCCGGCGTCGAGGGACTCGAGCAACTCGGCGACGTTGCGGTGGCTGATGGCCACCCCCTTGGGCACACCAGTGGTACCCGAGGTGTAGATCAGATAGGCGACATCATCCGCCGCGTGTACCGGCAAGCCCGCGCACGGGTAACTGTCCACCGTCGGGTCGTTGACGTCGACGACCAGCAGCTCATGCCCCTCCAGCCGCTCAGCCAGCCCGGTGGTGGTGATCGCGGCGATCGGCGCGGCATCACCGAGCAGGAACCCCAGGCGAGGCGCCGGCACCATCGGGTCGATCGGCACATACGCCGCCCCGGTCTTCAGCACCGCCAACATCGCCACCACCGCCTCCGCCGACCGGGACAACAGCAACGCCACACACTCCCCCGGACCCGCACCCTGGCCAGCCAACAGATGCGCCAACCGGTTCGACGCCTCATCAAGTTCCCGGTACGTCAAGGAACCGCCTTCGAAAGTCAGCGCCACCGCCTCCGGGGCACGAGCCACCTGCGCAGCAAACAACACCGGAATCGACACCGCAGGCACCGGCGGCTGAGTCAACACCGCCTGGTTACCCCACCCATCCAGCCGAGCCCGCTCAACCTCATCGAGCAGATCCATCGACGACAACAGCCGCCGTGTGGAGTCAGCGGCCATCGCCACAAACACCCGCTCTAACCGCTTCACCAAATCGCGGACGTCACAATTCGAAAACAATTGCCCAGCACCCGGCGTGCTGAGAAAAAGCTGATCATCGTCTCTGAAAAAGACCAGCCTAAATTGATCCCCGAGACCATCATGGGTCAGGGTCGCCGATGCCGCAGAACCAGCAAAATGCCCCAAATGTGTAGTCGGGATGAAATTCACAGCTACCCGATTCGGCGCCTGCTTCGGAGCCGCGGAAACGAGCTTTGCGTTCTCAATAACGTGCACCGGGAACCGCTGATGCTGCAGCGTTTCTCGGATCCGGGTGTCGACGTGCTCACAAAAACCAGCAACCGTCGAACCCGGCGAAGCTTTCAACACCAGTGGAACCACCCCGGAAACCATCCCGGGCACCAGCTTTGACTCCGGGCGCACACGCCGGCTTACCGGAAAATCGAACACGACCTCCGAACTCTCCACGTCGCACCCGCGCACCAGCAGCGCACACGCAGCGGTAATAACCGACGAGCGACGCATCCCCAACGCCCGCGCCAACTGGTCGATGCCGGCGACCGACGAAAGGGTCCAATTGAATCGGCGCGGAATACTCATCCGGATCACGCCCACCGACGTCGTGCGTCAACCGATAACGCACTTCGCTTTCCGGCGGAAGGTTCCTAGTCCAATACGCCTGATCATCGAGATAATCGGTGGACGCTTCGTATTCCAACTCGCAATCAATCAGATCACTCAGCGACCCGAAAATAATCAGGCGGAATCGGCGCACCAGAAGCAATTGCAGAATAAATAGCTGCGATCCGATGAAGAACAAGAGCAATGCCGATTCCGTCTGCCACTATATGATGGCAGCACACGAACAAATAAAATTCATCAACCTGTGTCTGCATCAATGCAAATTTGAACAGCGGTCCACTAAGCGGCATCCCTGTGCGTTGGATCGATGACGCTAGCCGATAGGCGTCCTGCGCAGGATCCCGCGAGGCTATGAGGTCATAGCGAGCAAGCTCAACGTCCGGGTATTCAACCGCCTTTTGGAAAACCTGGCCATCCACCTCGAAAAAGGTAGCTCGCAGTGGTTCGGCCTCGCCCACCACTTGCCGAATCGCCGACTCAAGCAAACCAGGCTCTACCGTGCCCTCGATTCGCACGTAAGCACGCCAAGCTGCCACCTGGCACCGAAGCGACCCGTTTCCTCCGCAAGCCATATATCCAACTGCCCCCGCGTCAGCGGAAGTGGCCGCTCATCGAGTTTCATGCCAACTCCCCCAGCCTCACGGTTCACTCGTCAGAAGCCAAGCCCCGGCCCGCTGCCAGCCTCTCACGCAGACTCTTTGGCCGTATATCGGGCCAGTTGTGTTCGATGTAGTCCAGACACGCAGCGCGGTCCGCTTCGCCGTACACCACCCGCCAGCCGGCTGGAACATCGGCGAAGGTCGGCCACAAGCTGTGTTGCTCCTCGTCATTGACCAAAACGAAAAAGCTGCCATTGTCGTCGTCGAACGGATTGACGCTCACCGATTCTCCATACCTCGTCCTCTCTAGTCCAAATGAGTGAAACCCTTGTGAAACGGTAGTGGAGGCCCACAGAGCCTGTCCGGTGTTTCGCCAAAAGTCCCGGATATGATCTATCGGACTCCCGATACAGCTCAGTACCGGCGGGTGGTGACTTCCGGTGCTGTGAGCTGCAGCTATGAGTTTGGCTTTGTAGCGTTTCGCTACCGGCCGGGCAGGCACGACCCCCGGGCGCGATGAAGTTTTCGGTGCACGTGAGTGCCACGAGCGAACACCACCTCGATGCCGCCGCTCATCCAGCGGCGCCTTCGACAGCCTCATCGGAGAATTCATAGCCGAGGATGTCCTCGTCAACCCGAGCAAGGTCGATGGTGGCGTCATTCACGGTCGACCGATGGCGATCGACTCTCCGTCGTCGTTGCGATCCCGTGGCAATCCCCTGAAACCGTGGCGACTTGGTTGTAGGGATTTGATCGTGATGTCCGTGCTGAGCGCCGCGCAGTGGCGGGCAGGGGCCGTGGTCCTGTCCGCGCGTCGTTACCTGTTGAGGGTCCGTGGAGGCTTCGGGGTCAAGGGCGGACCGTAGGCCCGTCGCGCAGCGATCGCGGCAGCGACCCTTGAGGCCGGAGGGACGGGCCCGTAGCCTTGCGCGGCGCGGATCGAGATGCGATAGCGGCGGCGAAGCCGCCTCCGCTTGGTTCATGCCGCCCTCCCCCCGCTGGGTTCCTCGGTGGCGCGGTGGGTTGCGCATGCGCGTTCGTAATCGGCCGGGCTGAGCATCCCATTGGTGGAATGCCGTCGCTCGCTGTTGTATTCGTCGATCCACTGTGCGACTTCCCGGCGGGCTTGCGCGCGGGTGGCGAAGTGCCTGTGGCGCAGTAACTCCAATTCCAGTGTGGAGTTGAACGATTCTGAGACCGCATTGTCTAGGGCCGATCCGGTGCGTCCCATGGACTGGGTGACACCGGCGCTGCCGCAGGCGTCCGTGAAGAAGTTGGCGGTGTACTCACTGCCTTGGTCGGTGTGGAAAAGCACCCCGGCCACGACACCGCCGCGGACCGCGATGGCAACACACAGCGCCGCCCGGGCCAGCTCCGCGTCGTGGTGGATGCCCATGGCGAACCCGATGCAGCGTCGCGAATGCAGGTCCAGCACCGCCGCAAGCTGGAGTTTGCCTTCATCGGTGGGGATTTCGGTGAGATCTCCGCACCAGCGCACGTCCGGCCGCGAAGGCGGGCTGAAATCGCGACGCAGCCCGTCGGGCGCCTTGCGCGCGGACTTGTCCGCTCTGGTCGTGCCGCGCCGTTGCGTTTGCGGCGAGCCACCAAACCTTGCTCGGCCATCAGCGTCGCGACGGTGTTGCCGCTCACCCGCCACCCCTGTGCGCGCAGGTCCGCAGTGATCCGCGGCGACCCATAGGTCCCTTTGTGTTTCACGAACAGATAGGCGATCGTCGCCGCCAACGCCGCCCGCCGTTTCCGACGCGCGGAGCTATCTCCCTTGCGCCACTTGAAAAACCATGCCTGCGACACGCCCAGCCCCCGACACGACACCGCCACCGGGACACCGTGCTGCACCCTCTAGGCAGCGATCAGCGCGGCCAGGCTCACCGCCGCATCGCTTCCTTGACCCAGAGGGCGGCCGAGCGCTTGAGCACATCGCGCTCCATCGCCAGCTCGGCATTCTCCTTACGCAGCCGGTTCAGCTCGTCGCGCTCGTTCTCATTCAACGCGCCTTCGCCCTCCCGAGCCCGCCGGTCCAGGTTCACCCACCGACCCAGCGTGCCCTCGTTCAGGCCGAGCTCCCGAGCCACCTGCGCGATCGGCTTACCCGTCTCCCGGACAATCCGGACCGCGCCTTCCCTGAACTCCCGATCGAAATTTCGCCGTTCCATCGCCGCTCACTTCCTTCATGGCGATGTCTCCACGATACGAGGGGAAGCCCAGATCTGAGTGGCGATGGTGCGCAACGCTTTTGGTAATGTTTGCTAGGCGGGATGGCCTGACCCAGTTAGTTGGCCCATGGTGCGTGAGAGACTTGCGGCCCATGATGTGGGCGGGAAGGCTCGAGGAGATCATGGCTACGAGGAAGACGCATAGCCCGGAGCAGGTTGTGCGGAAGTTGGCGGCGACGGCGGATCGGTTGCTCAGTGAGGGCAACGATGTCGCGGCGGTGTGTCGCGAGCTGTGTTGACGCCGGTTGAAAAAACCGCGCCAGTCATGACGCGGGGTTGAAAAGTAGGCCGGTCGACTCGGCGACCTCGCGCAACAACCCCTGGCGTGCGACCCGACGCTATCGCCGCCCGCGGACACTTTCACCCCGCAACCGCTGCGCTACTCGCCACCTAGAAAGTGCCTTCCCACTCAGATAATCGATCGTGAGTTATCTCATTATCCCTTGCAGGACAGGCACTTTCACTAACTCAAAGCCCGTGTCACAGCGAGTTTCGCGAAAACCTGCCAGAGTTGGCCGGCGCCGATCACCCCGACGGCCCGCTGTCATCGATCAGCCAACACGCTGCAACCGGGCGAAATCTTCCAGGAGATCAGCGGCGGCCGCAACGCTGTCGGCGGGTTTGGTCATCCGGGTGGCGATCTCGCGGGCCCGGGCGACGTAGTGCGGGGCGAGGACGGTGCGCAGGTCCGCGACCAGCGACTCCCGGGTAGTGCGCGAAAAACGCCGGGCGGTGCCCACCTTCAGCCGTTTGACCCGAGCTCCCCAGAGCGTCTGATCGAGGTCCGTCGAAAGGATCAACGTGGGTACCCCGGCGCGCAGGCCCGTGGCCGTGGTGGCCGCGCCACCGTGGTGCACGACCGCTCGGCAAGCCGGAAAGATGGCCGCGTAATTCACCGCGCCCACCACCTTGACATGCTCAAAACGTGGGACGTCGCTGAAGTCACTCCAGCCGGCACAAACCAACGCCCGCTCGCCTAACTGCACGCAGGCCGCGCTGATCATGGCCAGCGTGTCGGCGGCAGATTCGACCGGCATGCTGCCAAACCCGAAGAAAATCGGCGGTGTCCCCGCGGCAATCCACGACGCGACCTCCTCATCGGCATCTGTTGGCAACTCCATCGTCAGCGCGCCAACAAAGGGCCGCAGGCCATCGAATTTCGCCCATTCGGCTGCCAGCCCGGGAAAGCACACCTCGTCATAGGCCTGGATTTCCAGCGATCCGCGTTCGACGATCCGTCGCAACGAGGGCCCTGTCGCCTTCGGCAGGCCCAGTTCACGGCGCTGCGCATCCTCGAACTTCTTCGTCGCGCGCCAACCCACCCAGTCGACCACCGTCATTGCGAAGCGGCCCAACGGAGCCGGCAGGAAGGGCAAGAGCTGGCCGTTGGCCCGAATCGGGAAGTAATGCAGCGTGGCCAACGGAATGTCGTAATACTCCGCGACATTGGCAGCGAGCTCCTGGTAAACCAGGCCGGTGAACAGCAGGTCGGCCCCGTCCGCCAGCGACGTCAGCGTCGTGCTCATCTCCCCCTGGCACTGGGTCCTGGGCTCCCAAACTTCGCGCCACAACCTACGCAGATCCTGAATCCTCCAGAAGTTGCCGAAGAAACACGTCCAGAAGTTGCGGTGCGCTTCCAGCCACGCCTCCCTTTCCAGCCCGTAAGCGACCGCCGCAAGCCCGGCCGACTCGGCGAAGCCAACCAGGTCGGGCGGGACAGCCATGCGCACCTCGTGCCCCCTGCCCAGCAACTCACGGCCGATGGCGGCGCAGGGCTCGACATCGCCGCGACTTCCCCAGCTTGCCAGCACAAACCTCATCGCGGACCTTGCCCTTCACTTCCGGTGCGCGTTCTGCGAAATGAAAGCGGGAGCCTCGCGCCCCTGGCTCAGCCGCCCGGCAGTTTAACCCGATACCCGCGCTATCAACCTGAAATCCACAAGTTTTGGGCAAGCGGCCAACAATATCGGGCCGTCGCAGAAGAGCCCCTGGACTATCCTTCAGCCGCTGCCAACCCAAGGGGATGCGATCAGCAACCACACCTACGCGTGGTCGAGATTACCGGAACCTCACCCGATCGAATCGACGCGGCGATCCACGACGCTCTGGCACGAGCCTGGAGACCACACGCGGACCCGCTTGGCTCAAAGTGCAATCGGTTCGTGGGCCACCTCGAAATAACGATCAAAGTCGGCTTTCGATAGCAAGACACCTAATAGAAAGGCCGCGACGCCGGCCAGGACGCGTCGAACGTCGCGCCACCAACGCGGGCAGCTCGGCGAGTGACGCCCTGATTCCGGTGGGGCTCGGGCGATTGGATTTCGACCAGTGGTTGGTCGGTCCGTTTCGTAGCGTAGAACGTGGCCTGCGAGCGGTTACGTCGTTGAGGTAGCCATTTAGGCGGCTGGTGTTGTGCCAGTGGACCCAGCTCAGCATGGCCAGCTCGACGTCTTTGATGCTTCGCCACGGCCCGGCCCGAGCGGCCCGCAGATCAGTTCGGACTGGTAGTAGCCGTTGACCGTCTCGGCGAGTGCGTTACCGAAGCTGTCACGGACGGTGCCGATCGGGCACCGCACCGATTTCGGCGAGTCGTTCGCCGTACCGGATGGATGTGAACTGGCTGGGATCCGGCATCTGAGTGACATCGCAACCCCGCCAACGTGTTTCCGCGTGACCAGCGCTTTATCTCGATCGTGTCGAGGACCATGGTCGTGCACATGTATGGTGCGACCCGCTCGAGGCCCCTGTCCGCTGCGCCTCCGCGGTCGACACCCCCGCAGGGCGTCGAGAAGTCCCGCCACATCTGCATCGGTAAGTTGCCCGGCACAACACAGCCAGCCCACCGCGGAAAGTACGCCAGCTGGCGTCCGGGTAATCCGACATCGGGCACGCCAGCAAACGCGGCCCGCACAGGTCCAGGTACCTCGACCTAGGCCAAGTAAAGCTTGCCCTCACCGGGGTGGGGATTTCGGTGATGTCACCGCACCGCTTCGGGTTGGGCGCGGCCGCACTGAAGTTGCGACGCAGCAGGTCTCGTTTATCCCGCCGCCCCGGATGGACCTTGGCCTGCTCGTCCATCGCGGTCGTGCTGCGGTTGCGCGTAGTCGCGAGACCCGGTCCCAGGCTCATCGGCCGCCGTCTTACGGCTGGTTCCCTGCGGGTCCTTTGAGGTACCACGGGTTGGCCCGCGCCCAATCGATGGTGCGGCGGATCCCTTCTTCGATGTCAACCTGGAGACGCCATCCCAGCTCCCGCTGCGCTTTGGTCGAGTCGGGGATACGACGAGGGATGTCCTCATAGCGACCCCCATAGTGCGCTGCGGTATTAATAGCTTCGGCGGTGGACACCGAGTCGACATTCGCGATCTTGATCGCCAACGCGACAACGTCACCTACAGTCGTCTCGGTCATGCTCCCAATATTGAAGGCCTCACCGATTGCGCCGTTGCTGTCGGATGCAAGCAGGGTGCCAGCGATGGCGTCGTCGACGTAGGTGAAGCAGCGTGTCTGATCGCCTGAGTCGTAGAGCAACGGCTGGCGGCCATTAAGGATCCGGTGAATGCTCTGCGAGATCACGAAAATCGGATTCTGCCGCGGGCCGTAAACGTTGAAGTAGCGAACTACCGTCACTGGCAATCCGTAGGCCATGTGCATCGCGAAGACGAGATGCTCGGCCATGGCCTTGCTGGTGCTGTAGCTCCACCGCGCGGTCCTTGTCGAACCGAGGACGCGGTCGTCGTCCTCGGCGAACGGTGGGTTGGGGTTCTTCCCAAACACCTCAGATGTGCTGGCGAACACCACGCGTGTTCCGTGCCGATGGCTCAGCTCGAGGACGTTGCGAGTGCCGGTCACGTTGACATCGAGAACCCGGAGCGGATCTTTGAGATAGTTCTTGACACCGACGACTGCGGCTAGGTGGAAGACCGTGTCAACGCCGGGAGTCAGGGCTCTTTCGAGCGCGGTCAGATCAGTGACATCGCCCTGCACGAACCGGAAATTGGCATGCCGGTCGAAGTCAATATCGCTGTCGCGGGTGTCCTTTGCGAAGTCGAAAACCGTGACGGAGTCTCCGCGGCTCAGCAATGCGGAGACCAAGTGCGATCCGATGAAGCCGTAGCCGCCGGTCACGACGACATCGGACATGAATGCTCTTTCATTTCTACGTACAGGTTTACGTTCGCTTATCGGCCCACTTATCGACCAATGCCCTTGTAGACGAGGCCGGCGGCGCGCACTGCTGCTGGGTCGAAGCTGTTCCGTCCATCGAGGAACACGCACCTAGCTGCTGCTAGGTCCGCGAGCCGGGCCAGAGGGATCTGGTGGAACTGTCGATGCCCCGCGAGGACCACCAGGGCATCGGCATCCTCGACCGCTGACTCGATGTCTACGGTCAGGGGGATCTTCGTCACCGTGCGGGCCTCCTCGTCAGGCACCCATGGATCATGGACCGAAAGCTGGCAGCCGGACTCCTCGAGCAAGGCGACGACGTACTTGGTGGGCGTGAGCCGGCAGTCGCCGGTGTTGTTCTTGAACGCAATGCCCAGCACCGCAATCTTGCTGGTCTCGATCGCCTTGCCCTGATCGGCGAGGAGTTGCGTGAGCAGCCCGTAGGTGTAGGCAGGCATCGTGTCGTTGACAGTCCTCGACGTCCGCGGAATTGCCAGCTCCAACCCGAGGGACTGTCCCAGATGGTTGACGAACCACGGATCCTTCGTCAAGCAGTAGCCACCGACGCCCATGCTCGGCATCAAGATGTTCACATTGTGGTTGACCTTCGGCATCGTATTGGCCGCGTCAATGACCTGGAGTACGTCGATGCCGAGCCGGTCGCACACCTTGGCCAGTTCGTTCGCAAGCGCGACGTTGAGGTCTATCCAGACGTTGTCCGCAAGCTTGACCATCTCGGCGGTCCGCGGATCGTCGACGACGATGGAGTCCATTCCCAGGGCGTGTCGCCACAGTATGGAGCAGGCGCGAGCGCTGCGCTCATCGACAGCACCGATGACGATGGGGATCGACATCAGCTCGCGGATGGCTTGGCCTTCGGCGAGCCGTTCAGGGCAAAAAGCCAACCCGAAGTCGACCCCAGCCCGCAGCCCTGAGGTCTCTTCAAGGATCGGCTGAACGAGTTTTTCGGTGGTGTCGGGCGGCACCGTGCTCTTGAGGATGACGACGTGGCCGGTATGCAGGTGCTCCCCCACGGCCCGCGCCGCTGCCTTGATGTCGTCGACGATGGGCTCGAAGTCCGGACCAAGCGGCGTACCGACGGTCACAATGACGAAGTCATTTTCCGCAAGAGCGCTGAAATCGGTCGTCGCGCGAAGCCGGCCGACTCGTACGTTGTTGGACACGAGCTCGTTAAGCCCTGGCTCAGGCACAGTGGTCTTGCCGAGGTTGATCTCGTCGACGACGTTCTGTCCACGTCGATCCCCGTCACAGGCCAGCCGCGATCAGCCAGCACGGCACCGATCACCGTGCCGATGTAGCCGAAGCCCACAATTGCGATACCCGACCGCATGCCACGCACCAAGAGGTCGATCTCAGCGTCGCTACGTCCAAACACGCCTTCAGGCATCGCAGACCCTAACCTTTCACGTCCCGTGCGCGTTCTGCGAGATGAAAGCCGGGGCCCTCACGTCCCCGGCTAACCCGCCCGGCAGTCCAACCCAATACCCGGCTATCGACCTGGAATCCAGAAGCTCCGGTCAAGCGCCCGGATGCCATCGGCTTCAACGGTGATTTGGTCGACAAAGGCGGATCGATCATGTCGTGCATCGGGGGCGAGTTTCCTTCCAGCCCGGCGGCGATCTGATCAACCCATCCCGAGTCAATCGGCCAGACGCGGCCAGCGCGATCCTCTCGATGGCCCGCCGTCGTCGATCAGCCAACACGCCTGAGGCGAGCGAAATTCTCCACAAGACCAGCAGCCGCTGCAGCGCCTTCGGCGGGGCTGGTGATCCGGGTGGCGATCTGCGGGCTCGCGCGACGTAGTGCGGGGCGAGGATGGTGCGCAGGTCCGCGACCAGCGACTCGCCGGTAGTGCTCGAAAAGCGCCGGGCGGTGCCCACTTTCAATCGTTTGACCTGAGCTCCATAGATCGCGTGAACGAGGTCCCGATAGAGGATCAGCTGGGGACTCCGGCGCGTAGGCCAATGGGCGTGGTCTCGAGCCGCCGTGGTGGACGAGCGCCGGCAGGCGGGAAAGATGGCCGCGAAATTCACCGCGCCCACCACCTTGACGTGCTCGAAACGGGGGACGTCGTGAAGTCACTCCAACCGGCACAAACCATGCCCGCTCGCCTAACTGCGCGCAGGCCGCTCCGATCATGGCCAGCGTGTCGGCCGGAGAATCCACCGGCATGCTGCCAAACCCGAAGTAAATCGGCGGTTCCCGCGGCAATCCACGACGCGACCTCCTCATCGGCATCCGTTGGCAACTCCATCGTCAGCGTGCCGACAAAGGGCCGCAGGCCATCCCATTTGCCCATTCGGCTGCCAGCCCGGGGAAAGCACACCTCGTCGTAGGCCTGGATTTCCAGTGATCCGCGTTCAGCGATCCGTCGCCCCGAGGAGCCCCTGGCCTTCGGCAGGCCCAGTTCACGGCGCTGCGCGTCCTCGGCCTTCTTCCAAACGCGCCATCCCAGCCACTCGACACCGTCATCGCGAAGCGGACTAGCGGCGACGGCAAACGTGTCGGAAAGGCGATCCGGCCGTTGGCCCGCACCGGGAAGTAATGCAGCGTGGCCAACGGAATGTCGTGATACTCCGCGACGTTGGCAGCGGCCTCCTCGTAAACCAGGCCGGGAACAGCAGATCGGCCCCGTCCGCCAGCGACGTCAGCGTCGTGCTCATCTCCCCCAGGCACTGGCTCCTGCGCTCCCAAACGTCGCGCCACAACCTGCGCAGCTCCTGAATCCTCCAGAGTTGCGGAAGAAATGCGTCCAGAAGTTGCGGTGTGCGTCCACCATGGCCTGCGTCTCTGGTCCGTAGGCGACCGCCGTGAGCCCAGCCGACTCGGCGAAACCAACCAGGTCGGGCGGGACAGCTATGCGCACCTCGTGCCCCCTGCGCAGCAACTCACGGCCGACAGCGACCGAGGGCTCGACATCGCCGCGGGTTCCGTAGCATGCCAGCACAAATTTCATCGCCGACCCAGCCTTTCACTTCCTGTGCGCATCTGCGAAATGAAAGCGGGAGCCTCGCGCCCCGGCTCAGCCGCCGGCAGTTTAACCCGGCACCCGCGCTATCGACCTGCAATCCACAAGATTTCGGCAAGCGGCCAACAACACCGGGCCGTCGCAGGAGACACCCCCTGGACTTTCCTTTAGCCACTGCCAACCCAAAGGGATGCGATCAGCATTCACCCTTAGGCGTGGTCGAGATTACCGGAACCTCACCCGGCCGAATCGAGGCGGCGACCCGGAACTCTCCGGCAAGAGCGGCGGAGACCACACGCGGACTCGCCAAGGCCGCACTTCGCGCGGCTACCTTTACCTTGGGAGATTCGGCGCTCTGACCGGGCAGTTGCAGAAATACGTGTTGGGGCGGTCCATGCGGTGGTGGTTGTGTGGTCGGGATGGTTCGCGAGCCGGCCCCGCTTCGGCGAGCAGGCCGCTGGGGTGAGGTGGCTGGTTCCGATGGCTTTGAACAGGTTGTGCACCAGGGCATGGAAGCTGAATTCAGCTGTGGCCCTCTTGATTCTGCAGCTGGTGAAGCGGCTGGACCCGAGGTTGTGTTTGGCGTGGGCGACGGGGTTTCGGCGATGTGGCCACGCTGGGTGTTAGAGGGCATGCCGTTGGGGGCGCGTAGCCGGTGCGCCATCGCCTTGATCGGGTCGCGCTCGACGGTGGTGGTCCGGCGGGTGGGGTGCTCGCGCGCAGCGGCGGTCAGCTCGCGGTACTTGCCGACGGCGATCAACCGGTCTGGTCCCGGGGCGGTGAGATCTCGTTGCTGAGGAGCCGGCGTCGGCGAGCAGCACCCGATCCCGGTGGCCGGCGCGGCGTGCCGGTAGGCGTCGATGAGCATCGCAGCGGCGGCGGCCTTGTCCATCATCTCGAAGTCTTTGGCGCGGCAGCAGGCACCGTTGTCGGTGACGATGCGCCGAATGTGGGCGATCCCAGGCGCGGCGAACCAGACCCTGGCTCGGTGCATGAACCCAATTCCGGTGACAGACTTTCGTCAGACAGCGCTTCTGTGCAGGCCAGCCGGGAGAAGCGTCGACGGCGGTGTGCAGGAACACATAGCCGGCCTTGGCGCCGCGGCGGTGGCCACGGCAACCGCCTTGGCCTGGTCGCTGCCCTTGCCACGCACCCGCCAGCGCCGTGCCGACAACGTCATGGCCTCATACAGCTAGATGTTCCAGGAGTAGCGGGGGCGTTTGTTTATAAAGATTTCGTCAAAGAAAAGTAGGCCCTGGAACTGTAGCCTGACGTGGTCAGAAGTCATAGAACTTCAGAGAACGTATGGGTGTGCTCTCCACCTATAATGTTGACCTGGACCCTCTCGAAATCAATACCACGCAGGACTTCGAGTTCGGCACCTTCGACATCGATTGACAGGTAGTCCATGATTTTCACACCGGACTCGTTGAGCACGGTATCGATACGATGGCAAGGCACGGTCACTAGATTTTGGTTGAGCTTCATGGGCTCACGCATCCATTCCACCGACTGAAGTTGATCGATGTGTTCAGGTATTCCACTCAGCATGGCTCCCCCATGGGTCGAGTCGAATATCATCGATAGCTGGCTGCGAGGTGGACGCGACTTAGTGCCTTTGCGCTGCTCTTTTTCTGAGAGTGCAAGGAAGGGACCTGACCGTCCTGATCATATGCGCACCCTTGGATCAAACGGCAGGATCGAGAAGCTCGTATCACCTCAAATGCGGATGGATTGGGCTCGAACGCAAGGCTCTTCCCATTGGAGGTGTTTTTCGAAGCAACATGTATTGCTGCCTAGAATTCGTCGAATGCGCCTATGTCAATAAAGAAGCCAGGACCTCGGTTCTCGAAGAACCACCGATTCAGGAACATATCTTGTCCGATTTGGCTTTGGTAACCCTGTCTGAGGCGCTCTGCAGAGAAAACGTCTCGAAGATGTCTTTTGCGGATAGTCCGGGATCGTGATTCCCGAACAGGTACCCTATTGCTCCGCCGGTGGGTCCGGGCGTCATTGTCTTCTTTAGAATTATTCCTAAAAGGTATGGCTCGGTGAGGGAATCAATCTTCGAATCGGTGGAAACCGTGCCAAGTAGATTATTGCTCCGATCGTTATTTTTTGGAAAAGCCGCAGAGCCTTAGCGACATAAGCCAACATTCGTCGCAAAGCCTCGTTCGGAATCGGATCCAGTTGTGGCGGAATCGGAGCACGTGTTCGGGCCGGTGGCCTTCACCGCCACGCGCTGTGGCGGTCATGCGATGAGCGCATCGACGCCACCCGGCTGCTGGGGATCCGGGCAGCGCGCGCAGATGCGCGCCAGCGGGCTTGGACGGGTGACATCGAACTGGCGCCGGGTCTCGCGTGAGATCAGCCACGTCCCCTCCCCGACGTGCTGGCCCAACGAGATGTTTTCCCTCACCATGCTCCAATCGCCGCTGTTCGCTTCTGCCACATCGTGCCGTCATACGAAAGATGGGCGCACAACACACAAAATTATCACCGTTTCGCCGGGCGCCAGGGCTGCTGCCCGTGCGGGCCGGTGATGTCGACCGGGTGCTGAGGTATCCACGAAGATGGGAATCTTCATGGCGAGGCCTGGCCGGCAGCCAGCCAGTGGAGTGTCGCTTCATCCAGCCTGAGAGTCAGTGCGGCCATGTTCTCCGCGAACTTCTCAGACGTCGTGCAACTGACCAGGCAAACGCCTGGAGCGGGTGGCACAGCACGTAGGCGAGCGCAACCTGCGCGACGGTTACGCGATGCTCGCGCGCGAAAATCCTTGTGCGCTCGAGCCTTCGGATGTTCTCCTCGGTGCCGAAGTAAGTTGAAATCACCGACTCACCCGGTTGCCGCCTGCATTCTTCGGCATCCGAGTGATCTGAGAAAAATCGACGGGCGAGGCTGGAATATGCAATCATGGCAGCTGATGTGTCAAATACCATTCTCGTGCGGTACGCTGGGCGTCCCTTCCAAGTGTGACTGCGCCAGGCCACGGAGATCGCGTCCACTCAGCAAGGCTGAATTGAACGCTCGACGCGCTAAATGGTTTCAAGCCCTGCTGCGGCAAACGTGTTGGCACTGGAATTCGCTCGTGAGACCAGTTCGACGCGCCTATCGTGCTGATCTTGCCTTCGTCAATGTGACGGGTGAGCCGTTCCATGACCGGTTCGATTCGCGCAGTGGGGTGGTCGAAGTGAAGCAGATACAGACCAGTAATCGGTGCCGAGCGCCTTGAGCGATGCGTGGAGGTCGTGCGACACATCAGACGGAGAAGAAGCCGCGGATGTCGTAATAAGAGGCGGCGACGACATCCCTTGCTGACGACGACAACCTTGTCGCGGTTGTGGCGTTGCCGAATCCAGGCCCCAGCGTCCGTCGCTGTCGAAATACATGCGCGCGGTGTCGAATGCGTCGCATCCGAGCTCGAATGACCGATCGAAAAGCGAGAAGGCGTGTTGCTCAAGGCTTCGATTGGGGAGCGAGGGCAGTCCTCGGCCCCGGAATCGATCGGGTGCCGAAGACGATTCGCGAGACGGGCTATCAATCCGGGCAACCTTCCTGAGTCCATTGAGTTACACACTTCGCATAGTCACGAACGATGAACCGACACGCTCGAACCGTGAGGGCCATCATCGTGAGGGTGGGATTCTGAAATCCGGGGGAGACAAAGCATGCGCTGTTGGTCACGGACACGTTGTCAGTGTCCCAACACTGACAGTACGAGTTCAGCACCGAGTTGTCCGGTTTGTCGCCTATGCGCGCGCCGCGGTCTCTGAATGGCTCCCCCAGGCCATAAGGTGCCGTAGTTCGCGAGGACCAGGGATCGAAGCAGTCGAAAGGGGAGGTTCGAGCGACCGACATCGAGGTTCTTGTCCACCTGCAGGCTGCCGGCGGCCGGACTTTCCGGAAGCTTCCGCTTCATGTGCGTAACCATATCGACGTCATCCTGAGAATGACAGCACTCGATTCTGGCTGACGGGGATTCCCGATGCGTCCTTGACGGTCGGGTCGAGTGACACGTGATCTTCGTATCGGGACTGGATTTGCGATACGCGCTCATGACCCACATCGGCGTGCCGCGGCCGATCGCGACCTGAATGCCGTAGCCGCGAGGAAATTCTTCGACTCCTTCCGCAGAAGCTCGGAACGGAGAGGCCCGTTGACGCAAAGTCGAACCCATCCTCATCCAAGCGGGCTCGACATCCCCTTCAGACACCGTGCCGACGAGCCCGGATGGAACGTGGTCGCACAGATAGCGACCGAGATGACCCGACGATCCGCCGACACCCGACGGATGCTTGGCGCATCCCGAGTTCAAAAGGATCTGCACGCTCTCGATCGCCGACGCGCAGAAGACGACGACCTTCCCCTGAACTGCCCGCGTATCGCTTGTCAATCGCTCGATGTATTCAACGCCGGTCGCTTTCCCTGACTGTGCATCGACCAGCAATCGGCTCACGATGGCGTCTGTCCGAATCTCGAGCCGACCGGTTGCCAAGGCGAGCCTGACAGGAAGCGGAACCCTCTTGTCGTCGTACTTGACCCTCCTGCCGACGTCACGCGGACGTTCGGAAGTCGCTTCTCGACATTGGTCAAATCGCTTCTTCGATCTTGTCGTTGTCGTGGGACCGATGAACCGTCTGTCCGGGACAGTTGGGAATGCCTGCGGGCTTCCCGTAGACTCCTAGCGTCCGCTGGACGACGTCGTAGTACGGCGCTAGGCTCGTAAGGCGACGGCCAATCGAGGCCGTCTCCATGGACGCTGGCGGCTTCGAGCTCCGGATCCGACATGCGAGGGACATGTCCTCACGACGTGCGGAGGTGACCGCCGAGTTGCGGCTGGTGAGCCACAGGAACGTATTGGCCCGCGCCGTCGAGGACGGATCCTCTCTGTCACTGACGTAAACCTGCTCGGTGGTCTCCGAGAAGGACGAGCAATCGCGCCGGAACCTGCTGGCCCTGATCCGCCGATCTCGACGCGCCCGGCATCCCCATCATGCCGACCTCGCGGCGGCAGGAAAGTCATGGGCGATGTCCAGGTTCCTGCCGGCCTCGAGCAGGACAACCTTCAAGCCGCCTTCCGTCACTCCCTGACAGCCCACGAGCCAGAGGCTCCGGACCCGTCGACGATGGCGTCATACGTTGATTCGCTTCTGCGCATAGGTGCCTTGTCTCGTTCCATGCGTGCTTATCTCGTTCGCCATTGGGAGCGGCCATTGCCACAATCGCACCGCCTGCTCTCAAGAGGATATGCGTGCCTACCGCCGTGCACGCCGGTTCGACCGCGAGCCAAACCTTGCCGAATACGCCCGCATGCGGCCATCAATCGCGTAGCGGTGGCAAGGGCGGAAAACTTCAACCTGTTTGCTGGCAACGGATGGTATGGTCGTGCTTCGCTCAAACCGGGCAAAGCTATGGGCCATCATCTGCGGAGGAGCTCGATTTTGGCTGACGGCGAGCTGGATCCGCGCGAGGCGGAACACGTTATGTGGGACGTGATCGTGGTGGGCACCGGCATGGGCGGCGGGATGCTGGGCTATTCGCTGGCCCGGTCAGGTCGCAGGGTGCTGTTCATCGAGAAGGGGCGCTCGACACTGCCCGGGGCGCCGGGGACGATTCGCTCTTCGATACCGGAAGTGGCCGAGCCGCTGGCGAGCCGTTCCACAGAGGCCTACGACGACGCCTTGGCCCGGGCCGGGCGCTCCACCGACGAGGTCGAAGACATCAGCGGGCGCTTCTCACGGCGGTATTTGCCGGCGATCGGCAGCGGGACCGGGGGGTCGTCGGCCCTCTATGGCATGGTCTGCGAGCGATTTTTCGTTCGCGATTTCACTCCCCGGCAGGACTTCCGCGACCCCGGCGATTCCACCGTGCCGGATGCCTGGCCAATCACCTACGACCAGATGCGGCCCTGGTACGCCGCGGCTGAGAAGCTGCTGGGGGTGCGCGGCCAGCCCGATCCCCTGCGGCCGGAGGCGGCCGAGGTCGGTCTGCCTGCGGCGCCGCCATTTTCGGCAGACAACCAGCCGCTGGTCGACTATCTGGCGGGTCGGGGATTGCATCCCTACCACCTGCCGATGGCCTGTGATTACACCGATGGGTGTCCCACTTGTCAGGGCTATCTCTGCCACCAGTCGTGCAAAAACGACGCCGCCCGCAATTGCCTGCTGCCTGCGGTTGCCGAGCACGGCGCCCAGCTGCTGACCGAATGTCGGGCCGTGCGCGTGGACGCCGACCGCACCCAGGTCCGGCAAGTGATCTGCCAGCATCGCTCCGACACGCTGGCCCTGAAGGCCAAGGTGGTGGTGCTGGCCGCCGGTGCGCTAGCCACCCCGGTACTGCTGCTCAATTCCCGGTCGGGCGATTGGCCGCGCGGCTTGGCCAACGGCTCGGACTGGGTGGGGCGCAACTTGATGCGTCATTTGGTTGACCATATCGAGGTCTGGCCGCAACCCGACTCCAAAATCACGGCCGAAAACAAGGAGATCGGGCTGAACGATTTTTATTTCTGGGAGGGGCAGAAATACGGCACCGTGCAGTCAGGTGGCGCGATGCCGCCCATGGAGGCGCTGACCAACCACCCCGGCTGGCAGCACAAGGCGCTGCGCTTGATGAGCCCGGCGCTGCGCCCGATCTACGAGCGGTTCTTCAGCGGCGGACTGGTGCTGGAAGTGATGATGGAAGACCTGCCCTATCTGGACAACCGCGTGCTTCCATGCGGTCGGCCAAGCTTGGACGGCCGCCAGCGGCTGCGACTTCAGTATCGTTTGCACGCCAGTGAGATCGAGCGCCGCGCGGTGTTTTTGCGGCAGGTGAAACAGGTGTTTGAGCCATTTCGCAAAATTACCCTGCGGACCGCCAAAGACAACGTGGTCCTGGCCCACGCCTGCGGCACGTGCCGCTTCGGTACCGATCCCAAAACCAGTGTGCTGGACCCACAAAACCGGGCACACGCAGTGGACAACCTCTACGTGGTGGACGCCTCGTTCTTCCCTTCCAGCACCGGTATCAATCCCAGTTTGACCATCGCGGCCAACGCCTTGCGGGTGGCCGCGCACGTGAACCAGGTGCATTTCGCCACCTGACAACCTGTCAAAGATGCTGTCGTAGCATGACTCAACCGAGCCAGACGCGGAGCATGTTGCCCGAAGTGCCCACTGGGCGAACGGATTAACGTTCAGGCCGGCTTGTGAGCGGGAGGCCGGCAGCGCGATAGATCGCATCGACGACGGTCATGTTCTCGATCGCGTCTTGCAGCGTCGTCTTTACCGGTTCGCCGCGCGCACCGCCGCGGCGAAAGCGTCAAGCTGATACGCGTAGGAGGCGCGCCGGGGAAGCGCTCTACACGATTGCCGTCGGCGGATCGGACCGAGAGCCGACGAAAAGGCGCCACCGGACTGAGCACACGCAGCTGACCGCGGTCGCCAACCACCTTGGCGCTCAACTGCAACAGATCCGACGACCACATCGAGCAGCGGACCGGCCGGTGTGCCCACTGACGAACCGCAACTGGGCCGTCGTCGCCCGATCGACTCCGAAGACCGCGCAGTTTCGCCTGTGCCGAAACCACTTCCGGGTTCCAATCGCCGAACGTGCGGAGCATATGGACCGCATTGCATCCGAGATCCATTGTCACGCACGAGCAAGGGAGTAGCCGTAACGGATGTCGGAGAACTTCGGCAGCAGCAAACACAAGGCCACTTCCAACCCGCTCCAGCTTCAGCTCCTTCGAGGCAATGATTGCTCAGCTCGCAAAGTAAACGGATGGTAACGATATTGGAAGGCCTCCATCACAACCCGGTCTGCCTTCGCGGCCAGTTCGGCGATCTCGCGGGCCTCGGCGGGCATTGGCAGTCAACGACTTTTCGCACAGCACGTGCTTGCCTGCGGTAAGCGCAGCTCAGGTCCACTGCCCGGCGAATTTTGATTCTCTGCCTTGGTCAGATCCTCTGTGCTTTAATGACGTGCGGTCCCCAGGACCGCGGAGACCAAATCAGCCCGGACACGCCCCAGGGTTGGGTTGAGGAGGAGACGCATGACGTTGGTCTACCGGGAACTACCCGGTATTGTCGCCGCACATTTCGGTAATCGCGATCTCCCCTTGGTGCGTACCGATTCCACGGGCATCGGCGTCATGGGGGGTGGGTCGCGGAAATGATCGAGGCGCGGATCGTAGCGCTGTGGCGGGGGTACATACGATTTCTCCGCACCGACAAGGAACGCGTCGGCGTCGCCGAGCGCTGGGTGCGGGCGCTGCTGCTGATAGTGCCGTTGTATGTAGTGGCTTTGCCGCTGTTCATCCGCGCCGCAGTGTGGCGACCGCTGACCATCGATGGCACCACCGAAGATGGCATCCATTTTCGATGCCGGCTCCCAGATATTGTCCAGACGTACGTGTACCTGTTCGGAACGTGGGAACCCGATCTCACGGCGTTTCTACGCCGCCGACTGCGACCGGGCGACACCTTTATCGACGTCGGTGCCAATATCGGGTACCTGAGCGCGTTGGCCAGCAGACTAGTCGGCCCGCACGGCGTCGTGGTGGCGATCGAACCGGCCCCCATCGCGAGCGCAGCGCTACAGGAAACCGTGGCGATGAACGATCTCACCAACACCCGCCTGGTATCCGCAGCGGTGTCGGATCGCGATGATGAACTCCCGTTGTTCGTCGGGCCGAACTACAGCAGCACCTTTACCACGATTGTCGCCCGCCGCCGCGGCCTCCGGGAAAACGGGCGGGTGCGGGCGGCGACGCTCGGTTCTCTCGTAACCCGCGAGGAACTGGCGACCACGCGCCTGATCAAGATCGATGTGGAGGGCGCCGAGGACCGCGTGCTCGCCGGCATGCTGGCATCCGTCGATGCGTTGCCCGCCGACGCGGAATTAGTGGTCGAAGTGATGCCAACATGGTGGAGCGATCCGCAGCTGCGGCCGACAGACGTGCTGCGGCCCTTCCTTGACCGCGGCTTCCACGTCTACCTGCTGCCGAACGACTACTCGCCGTGGCGCTACCTGTGGCCCAGGGATGTCGGCGCGCCGCAGCGGTTCCGCGACGACTTCGCGGTGCTGGGGCAGCGCGGAAAGCGCGACATTGTGCTGTCACGCACCGACGCCGATGCGTTGTGAGGAGGGTCTCGGCATCTTGCAGAGTTGCCACCGGCGCCGATCATCCCTACGGCCGCCTTCGCCGATCAGCTAACACGCCGCAAGCGGGCGAAATCTTCCAGGAGATCAGCGGCGGCCGCAACGCTGTCGGCGGGTTTGGTCATCCGGGTGGCGATCTCGCGGGCCCGGGCGACGTAGTGCGGGGCGACGATGGTGCGCAGGTCCGCGACCAGCGACTCGCGGGTAGTGCTCGAAAAGCGCCGGGCGGTGCCCACCTTCAGCCGTTTGACCACAGCTCCAAGGAGGGGCTGATCGCCCAACATCCAGAGGATCAACGTGGGAACTCCGGCGCGCAGGCCCGCGGCCGTGGTGCCCGCGCCACCGTGGTGCACGACCGCACGGCACGCCGGAAAGATGGCCGCGTGGTTCACCGCGGCCACCACCTTGACGTGCTCGAAATGGGGGACGTGGCTGAAGTCAGTCCAGCCGGAGCAAACCAACGCCCGCTCGCCTAACTGCGCGCAGGCCGCGCTGATCATGGCCAGCGTGTCGGCGGGAGATTCTGCCGGCATGCTGCCAAAACCGAAGTAAATCGGCGGTGTTCCCGCGGCAATCCACGACGCGACCTCATCATCGGCATCCGTTGGCAACTCCATCGTCAGCGCGCCAACAAAAGGCCGCTGGCCATTCCATTTCGCCCATTCGGCTGCCAGCCCGGGAAAGCAAATCTCATCGTAGGCCTGGATTTCCAGCGATCCGCGTTCGGCGATCCGTCGCGCCGCGGGGCCTGTCGCCTTCGGCAGGCCCAGTTCAAGGCGCTGCGCGTCCTCGGCCTTCTTCCACATGCGCCAGACCAGCCACTCGACCACCGTCATTGTGGAGCGGCCTAACGGCGCCGGCAGGAATGGCACGAGCTGGCCGTTGGCCCGCAGCTATACACCAGCGATACCATCTCATCGGCGCAGTCCGACGACCAGGGCCGTTTGGTGGTCGGCCGAGAGAAGATGAACAACGCCTCACCCATCTCCGCGTCGATGTTACGGTTGCACCGTCCCAACGTGTCGCTGTTCCCCCAAGACCGCAAAGACCCAAATTCAGCCCGGACACGTCCCAAGGTGGGGTGAGGAGGATGAGATGCGTATGTCGTTGGTGCACAAGCAATTACCGAGCTTTGTCGCCGCACATCCCGGTAATCGCGATCTCCCCTTGGTGCGTACCGATTCCACGGGCATCGGCGTCAGGAGAGCTGGGTCGCGGAAATGATCGAGGCGCGGATCGTAGCGCTGTGGCGGGGGTACATTCGATTTCTCCGCACCGACAAGGAACACGTCGGCGTCGCCGAGCGCTGGGTGCGGGCGCTGCTGCTGATAGTGCCGTACCTCGTAGTGTATTTGCTGCTGTTAATCCGCGGCGCAGTGTGGCGGCCGCTGATCATCGATCACACCACTGAAGACGGCATCCATCTTCGATGCCAGCTGCCGGATTTTATCCAGAACTACGTGTACCTGTTCGGAACGTGGGAACCCGATCTCGTGGCGTTTATGCGCCGCCGACTGCGGCCCGGGGACACTTTTATCGACGTCGGTGCCAATATCGGGTACCTGAGCGCGTTGGGCAGCAGACTAGTCGGCCCGCACGGCGTCGTGGTGGCGATCGAACCGGCCCCCTTCGCGAGCGCAGCGCTACAGGAAACCGTGGCGATGAACGATCTCACCAACATCCGCCTGGTATCTGCAGCGGTGTCGGATCGCGATGGTGAACTGCCGTTGTTCGTCGCGCCGAGTCACGCCAGCGGCATGACCACGACGGTCGACTGCCACAACCGCGGTTTTCGGGAACAGGGGCGGGTGCGGGCGGCGACGCTCGGTTCTCTCGTAACCCGCGAGGAACTGGCGACCACGCGCCTGATCAAGATCGATGTGGAGGGCGCCGAGGACCGCGTGCTCGCCGGCATGCTGGCATCCGTCGATGCGCTGCCCGCCGACGCGGAATTAGTGGTTGAAGTGATGTCAAAATGGTGGAGCGATCCGCGGCTGCGGCCGATCGATGTGCTGCGGCCCTTCCTTGACCGCGGCTTCCACGTCTACCTGCTGCCGGCCGACTACGCACCGTGGCGTTACCTGTGGCCCAGGGATGTCGGCGCGCCGCAGCGGCTCCGCGACTTCGCGGTACTGGAGCGGCGGGGCGGACAGCTTGACCTCGTACTGTCACGCAGCGTCGCCGATGCGCTGTGACGAGGGCTCGGCATCTCACAAATGTGGCCGGGCGTTGATCATCGCGACGGCCGCCTTCGCCGATCAGCTAACACGCCGCAAGCGGGCGAAATCTTCCAGGAGATCAGCGGCGGCCGCAACGCTGTCGGCGGGTTTGGTCATCCGGGTGGCGATCTCGCGGGCCCGGGCGACGTAGTGCGGGGCGACGATGGTGCGCAGGTCCGCGACCAGCGACTCGCGGGTAGTGCTCGAAAAGCGCCGGGCGGTGCCCACCTTCAGCCGTTTGACCACAGCTCCAAGGAGGGGCTGATCGCCCAACATCCAGAGGATCAACGTGGGAACTCCGGCGCGCAGGCCCGCGGCCGTGGTGCCCGCGCCACCGTGGTGCACGACCGCACGGCACGCCGGAAAGATGGCCGCGTGGTTCACCGCGGCCACCACCTTGACGTGCTCGAAATGGGGGACGTGGCTGAAGTCAGTCCAGCCGGAGCAAACCAACGCCCGCTCGCCTAACTGCGCGCAGGCCGCGCTGATCATGGCCAGCGTGTCGGCGGGAGATTCTGCCGGCATGCTGCCAAAACCGAAGTAAATCGGCGGTGTTCCCGCGGCAATCCACGACGCGACCTCGTCATCGGCATGCGTTGGCAACTCCATCGTCAGCGCGCCAACAAAAGGCCGCTGGCCATTCCATTTCGCCCATTCGGCTGCCAGCCCGGGAAAGCAAATCTCATCGTAGGCCTGGATTTCCAGCGATCCGCGTTCGGCGATCCGTCGCGCCGCGGGGCCTGTCGCCTTCGGCAGGCCCAGTTCACGGCGCTGCGCGTCCTCGGCCTTCTTCCACATGCGCCAGACCAGCCACTCGACCACCGTCATTGTGGAGCGGCCTAACGGCGCCGGCAGGAATGGCACGAGCTGGCCGTTGGCCCGCAGCGGGAGGTGATCCAGCGTGGCCAACGGAATGTCGTAATACTCCGCGACATTGGCAGCGGCGCCCTCGAAAACCATGCCGGTGAATATCAGGTCGGCCCCGTCTGCGAGCGACGTCAGCGTCGTGCTCATTTCCCCCCAGCACTGGAGATAAGGCTCCCAAGATTCGCGCCACACCCTGATCAGGTCCCGGGTCCTCCAGAAGTTGCCGAAGAGATCCCTCCAGAAGTTGCGGTGCGCATCAAGCGTGGCCTGCGTATCCAGCCCGTAAGCGACCGCCGCGAGCCCAGCCGACTCGGCGAAGCCAACCATGTCAGGCGGGACGGCCATGCGCAGTTCGTGCCCGCGGCGCAGCAGCTCACGACCGACGGCGGCGCAAGGCTCGACATCGCCACGTGTCCCATGGCATGCCAGCACAAATTTCATTGCGGATCCTAGCCTTTCACTTCCCGTGCGCGTTCTACGAAATGAAAGCGGAAGCCTCGCGTGCCCGGCTCAGCCGCCCCGCAGTATAACCCGCTGCCCGCGTATCGAACTGAAAACCTGAAGATTTGGGCAAGCGGCCGGCACCACCAGAACCGTCGCAGGAGAGCAGCCCGAATTGCGTTTCGAGCCAAGCGATCACACACATGCACCAGGCCGTGCCGTAGAACATGACGGCTACCGCTAGCAGCCTACGCTTTGCACGAGGGTTTGACTGAGGGCGGCTAAGCCTCGTGCCCCAAATGCGGGACTTGCTGAAGTCACTCCATTCGATGCTGCCGAAGTGCAACAATGCCTCTACTCGAAGCACGCGTCCTCTTACAAGGTGGTGACCTTGCGCCAGACCCACAGCGTTAGCCCTGTCGAAGGGGTGCAGGCTCGGCGGTCGGCGCAGACGGGATTGCGCCAGGACATCGAGGGCTTGCGCGCCATCGCGGTGTTGGCCGTTGTCCTCTTTCATGCTGACGTGCCTGGTGTGGGTGGTGGGTACGTCGGCGTGGATGTTTTCTTCGTGATCTCGGGCTTCTTAATCACCGGGCTGCTCTGGCGCGAGGTGAGCACCGCCGGTACCGTCCGGCTGCGCCGCTTCTACGGAGCGCGGGCCCGCCGACTGCTGCCGGCGTCGGCCGCGGTAGGCGTCGCGACCGCGATCGGCTCGGCTGTCCTGTTATCCCCGTTGCAGGCCCAAAGCGTCCTCGAAGATGGCATCGCCTGCGCGTTGTATGTCGGCAACTACTGGTTCATTCTCCAAGGCGTAGACTATCTCGCCCCAGGAATGCCGCCATCGCCGTTCCAGCACTACTGGTCTTTGGGCGTCGAGGAGCAGTTTTACCTGGTGTGGCCGGCCATGATCATCGGTACGGCGTGGCTCATCCGGCGTGCGCGTCGGCGCGCCAAGGCTCACGCCGCCTCGTCGGAAAGCCCGTATCTGGTGGTCCTTGCGCTGATCGGGGCCGTGTCGTTTGCGCTATCGCTGGCGGCCACTTACGTGGTGGCTTCTGTGGCGTTCTTTTCGCTGCCCACGCGGGCCTGGCAGTTGGCCGTCGGCGGCCTGGTGGCCCTCACGGCCGGCCAGTGGCCCCGACTACCGGCACTAACTGCTGCGATCGCGGGATGGGCAGGGCTGGCCCTGATCCTGCTGGCCTGCACCCTATTGAGCACGACCACACTCTATCCGGGTACCGCCGCGCTGGTGCCCGTGCTGGGCGCGGCGCTGGTGATCGGCGCCGGCTGTGCCGCACCTTCTCAGGGATGCGGCCGCGTGCTGGCATTGTCGCCGATGCGAGCGGTCGGCCGGGTGTCCTACTCGTGGTATCTGTGGCACTGGCCGGTGCTGCTGCTCGCACCGCCATTGCTAGGCCACCCGCTCGGGCTGGCCGGCAGGCTGGCAGCGGTCCTCGTTTCCGGCGGGCTGGCGGTGCTCACGCTGCATCTCATCGAGAACCCGTTGCGATTCGCCGCTCCCGTGCGCCGGTCTCCCCTCGCCAGTCTCGCGCTTGGCGGTGTCGCCACCGCAGTAGCGGTCTGTGTGGGCGTGGCGCTGCTGGTATCGGTCCCTACCCCGGTCGGCCGCGGCGCGCCAGCTGCGGCGCTGACCGTCACTGCGGCGCCTCCCCCCACGGACCACAACATTGACGCGTACGACGCGGCGGTGCAACACGCGTTCGCGCAGGTGCAGGCCGCGGTCGCGGCAGCCGCCGACCTGAAGGCCGTACCGTCGAACCTGGACCCGCCGCTTGCCGACACGGCAGCCGAACTTAAGGCCATGCTCCTCAACGGCTGCATGCGCAATTTTCTCCAAAGTGGACAGCCTGAGTGCGCGACGGGCGATACCGCCTCGATGACGACGGTGGCCCTGGTCGGCGACTCGCACGCCGCGATGTGGAGTCGGGTGTTCCAGCAGGTCGCCGCGCAGCGGCACTGGCGGCTGGAGACCCTGACCAAGGCGGCCTGCCCATTGATGAACTTGCCAACCCCCAACCCCCTGCGTCGCTCGGTCACCCACTGCGATCAGTGGCGCGGTCAAATCATCGACCGGTTACGCGCCGAGCACCCGCGGCTGGTCGTGCTGAGCATGTGGCGGCGGTACGGTGCGGGGCTGCCCGGTTGGCAGCCAGGTTTCACGTCATACGACCCGGCGTGGATCGACAGCTTGACCCGCCTCGTGCAGCAGCTGCGCAACAGTGGTGCGAAGGTGCTGGTGCTCGGGCCGATCCCGGATCCGCACTCAGTGGTGCCCATCTGCCTGTCCGAGCACCTCGACGACGCGACGGCCTGCTCGCCGCCCAAGTCGACGGCGGTCAACGAATCCGGCATCGCGGCTGAGTCCGCCGCCACCAAAGCCGGCGGCGGACACTACGCCGACCTCACCGAGCTGTTCTGCACCGCTGACCGCTGCCCGGTCATCATCGGCAACAACCTGGTGTACCTGGACAGCAGTCACCTGGCGTTCGAATACTCCCGGGCGTTGGCACCGGTAATCGGGGCACTGGCCGACCGCGCGCTCGCGGGCGGTTGACATGCTGCGCGTTGTTGGCGACCCAGGACCAGAAGAGTGCGCCACGGCGGCGCCGGCAACCATCGGAATGAGCAGCGGGCTCGCCCCGGCGTGCGACCCGACGCCATCGCCGTCCGCGGACACTTTCACCCCGCAAACCGCTGCGCTAATCGAGAAAGTGCCTTCCCACTCGGATAATCGATCGTGAGTTGTCGCATTATCCCTTGCAGGACAGGCACTTTCACTAACTCAAAGCCCGTGTCACACCGAGTTTCGCGAAAAATCTAGCCTACCGCTTGCACACCGGTTGACTGCGGACTACGCCATGCAGAAACGCAGACACGCGGCGATCGATCATGTCGTGCATCCGCGGCCAGTTTCCCCCAGCCGGCGGCGATCCCATCAACCAGCTCCGAGGCAACCTGCCACAGTTGGCCGGCGCCGATCACCCCGACGGCCCGCCTTCACCGATCAGCCAACACGCTGCGGGCGAAATCTTCCACAAGATCAGCGGCGGCCGCAACGCTGTCGGCGGGTTTGGTCATCCGGGTGGCGATCTCGCGGGCCCGGGCGACGTAGGGCGGGGCGAGGATGGTGCGCAGGTCCGCGACCAGCGATTCGCGGGTAGTGCTGGAAAAGCGCCGGGCGGTGCCCACCTTCAGTCGTTTGACCCGAGCTCCCCAGAGCGTCTGATCGTTGAACGTCGGGAGGATCAATGTGGGGACCCCGGCGCGCAGGCCTATGGCCGTGGTGCCCGCGCCACCGTGGTGCACGACCGCACGACAGGCGGGAAAGGTGGCCGCGTAATTCACCGTGCCCACCACCTTGACGTGCTCGAAACGGGGGACGTGGCTGAAGTCAGTCGAGCCGGCGCAAACCAACGCCCGCTCGCCTAACTGCGCGCAGGCCGCGCTGATCATGGCGAGCGTGTCGGCGGGAGATTTGACGAGCATGCTGCCAAAGCCGAAGTAAATCGGCGGTGTTCCCGCGGCAATCCACGACGCGACCTCCTCATCGGCATCCGTTGGCAACTCCATCGTCAGCGGGCCGACAAAGGGCCGCCGGCCATTCCATTTCGCCCATTCGGCTGCCAGCCCGGGAAAGCACACCTCGTCGTAGGCCTGGATTTCCAGTGATCCGCGTTCGGCGATCCGTCGCGCCGCGGGCCCTGTGGCCTTCGGTAGGCCGAGTTCACGGCGCTGCGCGTCACCGAGCTTCTTCGTCATGGGCCACTCCAGCCACTCGCTCACCGTCATTGCGGAGCGGCTCAACGGCGCCGGCAGGATCGGAACGAGCTGGCCGTTGGCCCGCACCGGGAGGGTATGCAGCGTGGCCAACGGAATGTCGTAATACTCCGCTACGTTGGTAGCGGGCTGCTCGCCAATCAGGACGGTGAGTAGCAGGTCGGCCCCGTCCGCCAGCGACGTCAGCGTCGTGCTCATCTCCTCCCAGCACTGGGTAAACAGCTCCCAATCTTCGCGGCCCAACCTGATCAGATCCTGGATCTTCCAGAAGTTGTGGAATATATGTGTCCACGAAGTCGCGGTGCAGGTCCTGCCACTTCCGCGCATCCGGTCCGCAAGCGACCGCCGCAAGCCCAGCCGGACTCGGCGAAGCCAACCAGGTCGGGCGGGACGGCCATGCGCACTTCATGCCCCCTGCGGAGCAGCTCACGGCCGATGGCGGCGCAGGGCTCGACATCGCCACGCACTCCATAGCCTGCCAGCACAAATTTCATCGCGGACCTTGGCCTTTCAGTTGTCGTGCGCGTTCTGCGAAATGAAAGCGGCAGCCTCCCATCCGCTAGCTCAGTCGCCCGGCAGCATAACCCCAATACCCGCGCTATCGACCTGAAATCCAGAAGGTTTGGGGGTGCTCGCTCACGAATGCGGGCACGCTGTGCAGCGGTTGGCCCTGGGCTGGCCGACAGCTTCATCCCAGCCCTGGCCACTAACGCGTTCGTAAGTAGGTTGAGTCAGACGGTGATGTAGGCCAGGTTCTGGTCGTGGAAGAAGCCGCGCACGATTGCAGGCGGTTTCTGCAGTCGGCGCAGGGCGTTGGTGGTTTTGGTTTTGAGTTGGTCCTTGCTAATGACGCCGATCTTGCCCATGCGGTCGTGTTTGATGTTCTTCCACAACCCATTCTTGAGGAGCAGCAGGCCGACTGCTCCTCAGGGTCTATCGGACGCCAACGGCCGCACACGCAAGGCTGCCGGGGAGCTGCTGGACCAGTCGCTCGGTGCTGTGCCGCCGCACGGCGGACGGAGAGCGGGAGATAGCCAACTGGCCAGGGCTTGAACGGGTTAGCCCGAACGCCTAATTGGGCGTTTAAAACTGCGCTTACCTGACCGGAATTTTTCAAGGTGGATGAGTCCATCGGGTGTTAGGCGGCTGTCGTGTCGGTCTCCTGGTGAGTGTCCTGGGCTGCTGGTCGGTTGATCCAGACGGTGTGGGGCAGATCGAGGATCTTCGGCGCGTGGGTCGTGCCGAAGCGGTGCGGGTGGCGGGCGCGGGCGTCGGTCAGCACGCGGCGCCGGTCAGCGGCTTTGTTGATCGCCAACCCGAAGTGCACATCGGCGGGTGTGTGTAGCCCGATGCCGGTGTGACGATGCTCATGGTTGTACCAGTTGGTGAAGGTGTCCATGAATTGTCTTGCCTCGCAGAGTGATCCGAAGCGTTCAGGAAACTCCGGCCCGTACTTCAACGTCTTGAACAGCGACTCCGAGTACGGGTTGTCGTTGGACACCCGTGGCCGCGAATGCGACCGGGTGACCTCAAGATCGGCGAGCAGCGCGGCGACGGTCTTGCTGGTCATCGACGTCCCCCGATCGGCGTGCACGACCTGCGGGACGCCGTGCACGGCGAAGATCTGCTCCATCAGTTCCTTTGCCAGAACACCGGATTCGTGGGTATGGACCTCGACACCGACGAGGTAGCGGGAGTAGATGTCGATCATCACGTAGGCATCGAAGTAAGTGCCCTTCACCGGGCCCGCGAGCTTGGTGATGTCCCAGCTGTACACCTGCCGCGGCGCGGTCGCGACCAGCTCCGGGCACACCTGCGCCGGGTGCCGCGCCAGCCGGCGGCGTTCGGCGACCAGCACGTTCTGAGCCAACACCCGGTACATCGTGGACACCGAACACAGGTAGACGCCCTCATCGAGCAGCTAAGCATAGATCTGCAACGGCGCGAGATCGATGAACCGGTCGCTGGTGAGCACCTCCAGAACCCGGCGCCGCTCCAGATCGGTCAGCTTGTTGACCGGCCCGCCCGCCGGTAGCCCCGACACCGGCGGCGTGGGCGCCGTGGCCGCGATGCGCCGCCGAGTCGCCGTCGAGCGCACCATCCCGGTCAACACCGCTGCATGCCTGGTGGAGACACCGCCGGCGATCAACGACACGTAGGTTTGGGTCAGCGCTTCTTGCGCTGCTCGTCGGAATCCGCTCTCTCGGAAAGAGTCTCCAAGAGAGCGTGTGCTTTTCCCATGATGTCCAGGGCGGCCTCGGTAGTGCTCAACCGCTTACTCATCCGGGCGTTCTCCCGCGTCAGCCGGGCGATCTCGACCTGCTCGGCGGTGAGTCTGCCGACCCTCTCCCCGGGCCGCTTACCCGCCAGCACGCCCGCGTCGCGCTGCTTGCGCCACTCGCATATCAACGACGAATACAACCCCTCCCGCCGCAAATACGCGCCGCCATCATCGTGCTCGCACGCCTGCTCGTAGGCCGCCAGGTGCGCGAGTTTGTCTGACGCGGTGAACACGCGCCGTCGCCGCGGCTCGTCGGCTCTCGGGTGGGTTGGATCCATCCGGTCATTGTCGTTCACCGAGGAAATCGTGGAGCTGGTCATGATGTACCGATCCGTATCTCGCCCTGCGTCAGGCCGGTTTGCTCTAAACCAGTGGACTCAACTCACCCTGACACGCAGGGGACCGAGAATGCCTATCTGGTCGGTTTGCGGCAAACAATTCTTAAGATTGTTGTAGCGTAGCCCGCAATGACGGCTCTAACGATGCAGGGCTGGCACAACCTCACTAGACGACACCACACGCGGAATGAGTGACCCCGATGCCCGTCAAGCCGACCACGCTAGGCCGCACGAGCGATAACGTCCCGGCCGGGATGCCGTCTCGCCGGTTTATCGCCGCGATTTTCGCGCTCGGCGGCATGCAGCTGATGGCCGTTATGGACGGCACCATCTCGCTCGTCGCGTTTCCTAAGATCCAGAACGAGCTGGGCCTGTCCGATGCCGGGCTGAGCTGGGTGATCACCGCCTACGTGCTGACATCCGGCGGGCTGATGCTGCTCTGCGGTCGCCTCGGTGACGCCTTCGGCCGAAAGCGCACCTTGATTGTGGGCGTCGCGCTGTTCACCGTCGCCTCGGCGGTGTGCGGCATTGCCTGGGACGGGGGCACCCTCGTTGTCGCCCGGCTGCTGCACGGCGCGGCCGCCGCGATCATCGGACCGACCAGTATGGCGCTGGTGGCGACCACGTTCCCGAAAGGGCCGGCTCGCAACAATGCGATGGCGGTGTTCGCCGCGATGGGCGGTGCCGGCTATGTGATGGGCTTGGTAGTGGGCGGGGTGCTCACCGAGGTGTCGTGGCGGCTGGCGTTTTTGGTGAACGTGCCGATCGGGCTGCTGGCGATCTACCTGGCTGCCACCGCGTTGCGGGAAACCCAGCAGGAGCGGATGAAGCTCGACGCCACCGGGGCCGTGCTGGCCACGTTGACCTGTACCGCCACGGTTGTCGCCTTCTCGCTGGGTCCGGAGAAGGGCTGGCTGTCGGCCGCGACGATCGGTACAGGTGTGGTGGCACTGGGCGCCTTCGCGGCGTTCACCGTGGTGGAGCGCACCGCGGAGAACCCGATCGTGCCGTTCGACTTGTTCTTCGACCGCAACCGGCTGGCCACGTTCGCGACCATCTTCCTGTCCGGTGGGATGCTGTTCACCCTGATCGTGGTGGTCGGCTTGCATGTGCAGAACATCATGGGCTACAGCGCCCTGCATGCGGGCGTCGGCTTCATCCCGTTCATGATTGCGCTGGGCGTCGGGGTGGGCGCGTCGTCGCGACTGGTGACGCGGTTCGCGCCGCGGGTGGTGGTGATCGCGGGCGGCATCCTGGTGCTGGGCGCGGTGCTGTACAGCTCGACGCTCCACCGCGGCATCCCGTACTTCCCGAATCTGGTGGTGCCGCTCGTCGTCGGCGGTATCGGTATTGGCGTGGTCAACGTCGCGCTCGGGCTATCGGTGATCGCCAGCGTCGGTGTCGACCGGATTGGGCCCACATCCGCGATCTCGCTCATGCTGTCCAGCCTCGGCGGGCCGTTGGTGCTGGCCGTCATCCAGGCCGTCATCACGTCGCGCACGCTGCACCTGGGCGGCACTAACGGGCCGGTGAACACCATGAACGCCGCCCAGTTGCATGCGCTGGACCACGGTTACACCTACGGCCTGCTGTGGCTGGCCGGGGTGGCCGTCGTCGTCGGTGGGGTGGCGCTGTTCATCGGCTACACCGCGCAGCAGGTGGCGTACGCGCAGGAAGCCTTGAAAGCCGTCGACGCCGAGGAACTGTAGCCTAATACCCACCTGACAGGACAGGAGATTTCTTACGCGGCGCGGGCCGGCAATTCGGCTTGGTTCATGAAGAGCTTGATCGCGGCGGGTTTCTGTCCGGTGGGTAGCCCTAGCGGGTAGCACTCGACGGATGGTCGCGCGCATCCGGGCGCGCACCTGTTCTTTCTCACTCCAGTCGATGGTCGCGTTACGGGGACGGAGTCGACCAGCTCGCGGGCGATCTTCTTCAGCAGCTTGTCGCCCACCCCAGGACGACGGCGTCGTTCTGGCAGATGGCATCGTAGAAGGCAACTCGTCCTCACGCAGGGCGAGTTCGGCGCTTCGCTCATGCTCGTGTTTGAGCTGCTTTGCCAGCGCGACGAGCTCGGCGACAACAGCTGCAGCGTCCCGAGCGTGGTTCTGGTGGCACAGCACCACGTCGGCGAGCATGTCCGGAAACGCCCGCCCGGCCACGAGATTTCGTTTTCCGACAGCCTTGATCTCGTTGGCAAGTAGACGCTTAAGCATCTCGATCTGCAGGTTTGGACGATCGCTGTGGCGGAACTGGTCGATGAAGTCCTCATCGATCAGCGACACGTCAGGCTGCTCTATCCGCGCCTCGGCGTAGATATCGATGACGCCGCTGCCGGAGATGTGCTCTGAGATAATCTGCTTGACGCCATGTCAAGCTCGGCCTGTGAGTCGGCGCCTTCGCGGTCGGCGCCCTCGGCCTTGGTGCTCGAGGGGCGGACGGCCTCGATGAACGCGAGGTCCTCGCGGATCGCCATCGTCTCCTCGGCGGGTACGCACACGGCGAAAGAGACCGGATGCGGCGCGCGTGCTTGATGACCGTCAGTGGGCCGGCGCAGGAGGCGGCGAAGTAGGACGGTGACCAGAGTGCTTGCCCCACAATAATTTCCGAACATGTGCGGGATACTGCTGGCGCAGCTGGCGCAATGAGACGTCTTTGAGCCGGTTGACCAGCACCGCCAAGGCGAGGCCGGGTGGGTGGTACACGAGCAGGTGCACGTTGCCAGAACCCGTCCACTCAGTCGCCCAATGGTGCCCAACAGTACTTTGGCATACCTTGTATTGCCCCAGAGAACGTAGCTGTTGTCATGCAGCGCAGATCTCCCGGACAACTTGCACGATTCGGCACTGCTCGATCTCGGTGATGTCATGGAAACTGGGAACGTTGATCGCACGATTGGAGATATCGCTGGCCCATTGACCTCCGGACCATCCTGCAAACGGGGGGGTCGCAGATAGTGGATGAAAGAAGACCCGGGCATCAATATTTCCAGCCACGAATGCCGCCATAATACGGGCAGACGTTAACCCTGTCGACTCCTCGAATACAACCGTCGGCATCCAGAATCCATTTCGTGTGCCCGTCGGCTCGGGGTTCATCGATATCCCCACCACACCGGCCAACCCATCGTTGTAAGCCTGGAATATCTCCCGCTTTCGTAAAACCAGTTCATCGATACGCTCCATCTGTGCGCAACCGATGGCTGCCTGGATGTTCGACATTTTGTACTTGAAGCCCACCACATCTGGCCAGAACTGCTTGGTCTGATTCCGTGCGCGGCCGTGGTTGCTCAGAGTAAGCACTTTCTCATACAGGTCGTCGTCATTGGTAACGAACATGCCGCCCTCACCAGTGGTGATCGTCTTGGTGCCGTGAAACGAGAAAGTCCCAAAGCGCCCCATGGAGCCGGCGCGCTTTCCGTGGTAAATCGAACCAATCGCCTCCGCCGCGTCCTCGATTACCGGGATACCGTGCTTCTGCCCTACTGCCATGAGACGGTCCATCTCGCAAAGATTGCTATACAGGTGCACAGCGACAATGGCCTTGGTGCGTGGGGTGATGGCGGCTTCGGCCAGTTCCGGGTCGATGCACCAACTCTCGGGCAAGATGTCGACAAAGACAGGTCTGGCCCCCAGGTGAACAATGGGCGCGGCCGTGGCGATCCAATTCGTGTCGGCCATGATGACCTCGTCGCCCGGGCCGATTCCGAGCGCAGCCATGCCCATGTGCAGCGCGCCGGTGCAACTCGACGTGGCGATCGCGTGCTTGACCCCCAAATGTGCCTTAAAGGAATTCTCGAAACGCTCGATGTATGCGTAGCAACGCTCGCCCCAGCCGTTTGCGGCAGCATCGGTGGCATAGCGCACCTCGAGCTCGGTGATCGACGGCTTGGTATAAGGGATGCGGGGCTTCACAGCAAGCTCAATTCGGGAACCGCCGTCACGAAACATACGGCTCTGTGGACAAGATCAGTCAACTGGGTCCGCACCTCACGGGCAATGTTCCTAGGCAAGATGACCACATAGTCTGTCGGATTCTCCCACAGTGCCCCAGGCGAACAGATTGGTATGGCTTCCTGGCATGAATCTTCCCTGCTTGGACCCGGCCGCATCACACGCGTGCGGCAGCAAGTCCGGCCTGACACTGCGTAGTTCAACAACCGGCCGTGACCGCTATCCACGCGCCGCGACACCGGATGCGCAGCCCGGGACGGGTAGTGGCTCTCGGTCAAGACCGCCGCTGGCCCAGTCACCCTGAAGCGGCCCAAGCTGCGCGGCACGACCGCCGCGTTCGCCTCACGCATGTTCGGCAAGCACATCACCAAGACCAACACGCTGGAATCGCTGGTGATCGCATCGTTTGCGCGCGGGCTGTCGGGGCGCCATGTCGAGGCTACCCCCGCCGACGCGCTCGGCAATCAAGCCGCGATCTCGAAATCGACTGTCTCGCAAGTGGTTGGGGATTTCGGCGAGATCTCCGCACCAGCGCACGTCCGGCCGCGACGGTGGGGTGAAATCACGGCGAGCCCGTCGGGCGCCTTGCGCGCGGACTTGTCCGGTTTGGTACTACCACACCGGCGGCTGGGGCGGGCCACCAAACCCTGCTCAGCCATCAGCTTGGCGACGGTGTTCTCGCTCAACCGCCACCCCAGCGCCCGCAGGTCCGCAATAATCCGCGGCGACCCGTACGTGTCGCTGTGGCGGGCGAACAGGTAGGCGATCGTCGCCGCCAACGCTGCCCGTCGTTTCCCGTGGTGACCGATCTCCCTTGCGGCACATGTGAAACCACACCTGCGACACTCCTAGCGCTCGGCAAGACACCGCCACCGCGATGCCGCGCGCTCGGCCCTCTGCGCCGCGATCATGGCGGCCGGGCTCACCGCCGCATCGCTCCCTTGACCCAGCGGGCATTCCTGAACTGTCGATCAAAATTTCGCCGTTCCGTCGCCAGTCACACTCCTCACGGCGATGTCTCTTCGGTACGAGGGGAAGCCCAGCACAGACACAGAGGCGCCGTCTTGTTGCTAAAGTGCAGCCAGTTAGTTGGGTTCTCGGCAATAGGGTGCAGGTGAAGCGAATCCTCGTCATTGGTGGATCGGGGTACATCGGTCCCGAGGTGATTACCAGACTCAAGTACTCGTCACCGGAGATATCCGTTCACGGCATTGATGCTGGGTGGTTCGCCGATCAGTGCGATGGAGCGGGACCTCTTCCCGAGCTGCTGTACGACAGCTTTAGGTTCAAGGATGTTCGCGACCTAACCGCAGAGGACATTGAGGGTTACGAATCCATCGTTTACCTCGCGGCAATTTCGAATGATCCGATGGGAGATCGCTTCGCCAGCCTGACGCGTCAAGTCAACCACCGTGAGGCTGTCCGAGTAGCCTCCCTGGCCCGCGGGCAGGGAGCTAAGGAGTTTGTGCTCGCTTCCAGTGCCAGTGTCTACGGTCGCGGAAATGACGACCGCACGGAGGCAAGTCAGCTTGATCCACAAACCGAGTATGCCCGCTCCAAAGTCGCAGCGGAAAGTGACCTTCAAGCTCTGACGACGCCAAACTTCCGAGTAACGAGCCTGCGCTTCGCCACAGCTTGTGGATGGAGTCCTCGGGTTCGACTTGACTTGGTTCTCAATGACTTCGTCGCTTCAGCGATGACCGCGGGTCGCATAGTCGTCCTTTCGGATGGCTCGCCGTGGCGGCCCTTGATACACGTCAAAGACATGGCGCTCGCAGTCGAATGGGCCTTGAGCCCAGACCGGCAATCACTCGCAGCCTATTTGGTGTTGAACGTAGGCCGCGCCGACTGGAACTTCCGCATCAGGGACCTGGCTGATGCAGTAGCTTCGATCCTGGGGGGCGTTTCGGTCTCCGTCAATTCGGATGCTGCGCCGGACACTCGTAGTTATCGAGTGGACTTTTCCATGTGGCAACAGGTTGCCCCGAACCATCAACCAGGTGTCTCGCTTGAAGAGGCCATCCAAGAGCTAGCAGCCAATCTTGCTCAAGTATCTGGTCTCAGCCCAGAATTCAGAACGTCGAGCAGAATCCGACTCAGAAGGCTTCAGGAGCTGATGGCTGCGGGGTTTCTCGATGAGGAGCTGCGTTGGAGAAGATGGTGAAAATCGACCCGGCGCGAGTCGTCGACATGCGGAAGGACGTGCGATGAGCGGGGTGACACCGCTTTACGAGCAGTCGGATTTTCCAATCTTCCAGAACCGGATGTACGACTCTGCCCAGGAGGCGCGCGCCTGTCCCCGGGGCGATATTCGTTTGGTTCAGGACGATATCAGCGGCCTCGTCTACAACGCGGCCTTCCGGCCGGAATTGATGAACTATGACGCTGCGTATCAAAACGAGCAGGCGCATAGTCCGTTGTTCAAGAGTCACCTGGAACAAGTCGCCACCATCGTCGACCGTAACCTGGGTACTGATGGGTTGGTCGAGGTCGGTTGCGGCAAGGCGTATTTCCTCGAGTTGCTCCAGTCGCGCGGTTGCTCCATCACCGGCTTCGATCCCACCTACGAGGGCGAGAATCCCGCCGTCCAGCGTCGCTACTTTGGTGATGGCGTGACTGTGTCGGCCCGAGGACTCGTCCTGCGTCAGGTGCTGCAACAGGTGCAGAATCCTGTTGGTTTTCTCGATGGCTTGCGCGACGCCAACGGCGGCGGGCTGATTTACATTGAGGTGCAGTGCTTCGACTGGATCCTGCGCGCGAGAGCCTTGGGCGGCATCTGCTACGAGTGCGTCAACTACTTCAGGCTTGGAGATTTTTCGAGGATGTTCGGCCGGGTGGTGGAGGGTGGGCATCTGTTCGGTGGCGAATACCTCTATGTCGTCGCTGACCTCGCCACCTTGCGACCACCTGTGTCCAGCCCGGCGGATCGTGTGGACTTTCCGGAAGATTTTCTGGCGTCTGACCTGGTAGGAGGACCGAGTGCCGTATGGGGCGCGGCGTCGAAAGGTGTCATCTATTCGCTGTTGCGGGAACGCTGCGGCAATCCGGTGAATGTCCTTATCGACATCAACCCGGCCAAGTGGAGCAAGTTTGTGCCGGCCACCGGTCTGCGCGTGATGTCCCCGGAAGAGGGGATGGCCACACTCACGCCGGGTTCAGACATCTGCGTGATGAACTCCAATTACCTGGAGGAGATTCGCAAGATGACGAGAGACCGATTCAACCTTGTCGGAGTGGAGCGTGAGTGATTTTGAAGAGGAAGTGGTAAACCGGATCGATGCCATGTCACGCAATGACCGTCTCCAGGCGCACGCCGCCGAATTCATGCGGACCTCGCTGCTTCACAGCAAGCTCAATTCGGGAACCGCCGTCACGAAACGTGTGCCGCTGTGGACAAGATCAGCCAACTGGGTCCGCACCTCATGGGCGATGTTCCAGGGCAAGATGACCACATAGTCTGGCGGGTTCTCCCACAGTGCCTCAGGCGAATAGATTGGGATATGGCTTCCTGGCATGAATCTTCCCTGCTTGGATCCGGCCGCATCACAGACGTACGGCAGCAAGTCCGGCCTGACACCTGCGTAGTTCAACAAGGTGTTACCCTTCGCAGCTGCTCCGTAGGCCGCCACGCGCCGGCCGGCGCGTTTTTGCTCGATTAGGAAGGCCAGAAGATCGTCCTTCACCCGATCGGCACGCTTCTGGAACTCGGTGTAGGTCCCAACCCGGGTCACTCCAAACTGGTCCTCACGCGTTAGCAGCGATTCGACGCGGTTCGTAGTGGTGGTCGCTGCCTCGGCATGGCAGCCATACACTCGTAGGCTGCCGCCGTGGGTTGGCAGTTCCTCTACGTCCCACACGCGCAAGCCGGCCGCGACAAAGATGTGGGCCACCGTGGTGAGCGACAGGTAAGAGAAATGCTCATGATAGATGGTGTCGAACTGGGTCTGTTCGATCAACGGCAATAGGTGGGGAAATTCCAGTGTGACGGTGCCTTCGGGCTTCAGCACGACGGCCAATCCGCGGGTGAAGTCGTTGATGTCGGGCACGTGGGCATACACATTGTTGCCGACAATCAGATCCGCACACCGTCCTTCACCAGCCAGTCGACGCCCTAACGCTTCGCCAAAGAATTCCCGCTTGACCGGGATTCCCAGTGCCTCGGCGGCTGCGGCCGTGCTCGCCGTCGGTTCGATGCCTAGGCAGGGGATGCCCGCTGCCATGATGTTCTTCAGTAGGTAGCCATCGTTGGAGGCCACCTCAATGACAAAGTTCTCGGGCCCAAGTTGCAGCCGCTCGGTGATCATGCGCACATAGCCGGCCGCGTGATCGGGCCAACTGCTCGAGGTGCTGGAGAAGTAGGCGTAGTCGGCGCTGAACAGTTCCTCAGCGCGGGCGTAGTCCTCGGTCTGCACCAACCAACACCGATGGCACACCTTCACACGCAGCGGGTAATGCAGTTCCGGATTACACAGATCCTCGGCATGCAGGTAGGCGTTGGAGGGGGGCGCAAAGCCTAGGTCCACGAAACTGTGCGCCAAGGGCGTGCCGCAGTGTCGGCATTTCATAACGCGACTCCGGTGAAGTCGGCACCCAGTAGCGGATGGGAAAGGTCACGAGGTGAAAGGTCCTGTGGCGGCAGCGGCCAGGTAATGGCGAGCCGCGGGTCGTCGTGACGCAGCCCGCCCTCGGAAGGCGGGTGGTAGAACGCCGTGTGCAGGTATAACAACTCGCTGTCGGGCTCCAAGGCCTGGAACCCGTGGGCGAAGCCTTCTGGGATGACCAGCATCTGCACGTCGTCTTGTGCCAGTTCCTGGGCGTGCCACTGCAAGAACGTGCCGGATCCCGCCCGCAGGTCAACCGCCACGTCCCAGACCCGGCCGCGGAGGCAGCGGACCATCTTCATTTCCGCATGCGGCGGGTGTTGGAAATGCATGCCACGCACGGCCCCGGCGTGGCTGGTTCTGGAGTGGTTGATCTGCGCGATCTGGCGATGGCCCAGCAGGGGCTGAAGTTCCTGGGCGCAGAAGAGGCGGACGAACGCGCCGCGGGCATCGCGGTGGGGCAAGGATTGAACGATCTTCAGGTCGGCCATTGGGGTGTCGAGGATGTTCATGGCGCCGCCCAAGCCAAGCCTGAGTTGACTGCATCGGCGACGTAGGCGGCCAGTTCGTCGGTGCTCGACACTTCACCGACTTCCGGCAATTGGCGATACCAGTGGGCCGTAGTGGATTGCTTTTTCAAGGTTCCAGACGGGCGCCACCCGAGATGCATCGTCGCCTTGGCGCTGTCGAGTTGCAGCAAGCCCGCCTCGTGCGGCTGGGGACTGGATGCCAGTTGCCAGCGAAGCTGTGGCCACGTGCGAGCAAGGTCTCGGAGCATCTGCTCAACCGTACGGTTTCCTTCCCCATCGGGGCCGAAGTTCCAAACATCGGCACAAGTGGTGTCGCCAGGAGCCGCTGACCTGGTAGCAGATACCCACCGAGGCAATCCAGCACATGTTGCCAGGGACGCGTGGCGCGCGGCGAGCGAATGACTAGTGGCTCGCGGGCGATGACCGAACGCACCAGGTCGGGAACCAGTCGATCCTCAGACCAGCCGCCACCGCCGATCATGTTGCCGCCCCGGGCGGTTGCGGGCAGCGGGGCCGACGGGTGTTGCCGAAACGCAGTTCGGTAGCTCGCGGCCACCAACTCGGCACCGGCCTTAGACGCACTGTTGGGGTTGTGGCCCCCCAGCCGGTCTGGTTTACGATAGGCCCAAGGCCATTCGCACGCATATCTGGCGTGTGACGCGCGGCCTCGAGTACATGCACCGTGCCCATCACATTGGTGGCCCAAGTGGTGACTGGCTCGCGGTAGGACCCACGGACCAACGGCTGGGCAGCCAAGCGGAAAACAATCTCCGGCCTTTCCGCAGCGAAGACCCTACGGACTGCCGCTTCACGTCGAATGTCGATGCGATGATCCTTGATGGATAGCTTCAACAGGCCCGAATGGCTGGGCTCGGACGATGGGTCCAATGTGAGCCCGGTGATATCTGAGCCCAGCGCGTGCAGCCACAGACATAACCAACTGCCCTTGAAGCCCGTATGGCCAGTAACTAGAACCCGGCGCCTGCAATAGGCAGTTTCGAAAGCGTTCAACGCCAGCATTTCCACGGCGCTTCGCCGCTATTCCACAGTTCTTCGAGCTGGTTCTTGTCTCGAAGCGTGTCCATGGGTTGCCAGAAGCCGGAATGCTCGAAGGCCATCATTTCGCCGTCGGCAGCGAGACGAGCCAAGGGCGGTCCTTCCCACGGGGTCTGGTCGCCTTCGATGTAATCGAGTACCGCGGGCAACAGGACGAAAAATCCGCCGTTGATGAGGCCGCCATCGCCACGTGGCTTCTCGACGAAGCGCGTGACCCGGTCGCCCGCGCGCTCGATGGCCCCATATCGCCCCGGCGGAAGCACCGCCGTAACCGTGGCGTGACGCCCGTGCTGACGGTGGAATTCGATGCTCGCGCCGATGTTCACGTCGCTGAGTCCATCACCGTAGGTGAAGCAGAAAGCCTCATCGTCCTGGATGTAGGATGCCACGCGCTTAAGGCGCCCGCCCGTCTGGGTGTCGTCACCAGTATCCACCAGCGTCACCCGCCAGGGTTCTGCGTGGCGCTGATGCACTTCCATCGTGTTAGCGGACATATCAAAAGTCACGTCCGACATGTGCAGAAAATAGTTCGCGAAATATTCCTTGATGACGTAACCCTTGTAGCCACAGCAAACGACGAAATCATGAATACCGTGATGGGAGTAGAGCTTCATGATATGCCACAGGATTGGCCGCCCACCGATCTCCACCATCGGTTTGGGCGGATACTCGTTTCCTCGCTAAGGCGGGTACCAAGGCCACCGGCCAGTAATACGGCTTTCATTGGGTTCGCTAGTGTTTGAGATAATACCAACTTGACTAATTCCTCGGCCGATCTGCTAATCCAGCGAAGTAACTCGAGTCATCTTCAGCTATGATAGTCATATACCCAAATATATCGCCAGGAATGTTGTTTGAATACTTTCCCATAAGATGACGAATTAGAAGAAAAGACCCCAGTCTCTCAGAGAGAAATCCGACTGCCCTTATCTGATAACTGTCGTATTTTTTCAGGCGATTGCCGTACCGATACAGGAATTGCCTGCCAACAAGCTCGATTCCTGACAACGTGTGTATTAACCACGACTTCGGGAAAATCCCGAGTTCAACGCCTCCAGGAATGAAATGCTTTGCGGCCAAGAATTTCGACGCGGAATTCGAATCCAGCACGCCCACCTCAACCGCTAGGGACGTGTAATCAAGAATATCCCGGCGGTGATGACATGCTGCATATTGCCCAATTATCGAGTCTTCGAAATATACAGGCTGCCCAACCAGAAATTCAAGGTCAGCTCTGGGCATAAATACTGATAGCTCGGCCTCCTTTCCAAAGTTCTCGAAGCTCAATGCCCTCATATATAATGGGCACTCTATCCCCACCGAAAAAGGAAAGATTCTCTTCCTGTAGTTAGAAATTTCAATAAGCTTAGCACCGCTGGAGAATCTCTCGATTGCGATTGGCAAGACGTGCGTTCCAGCCGCGCCATATGCAATCGGTCTAGCCTCGTGCCAAAACCGATCAAGTTGTTTTACGTGAAATACAGAGTCGGATTGGAAATCCCCAAGTGAGATGCAATCGTCATACCAACTCTCGGGCAATACAGGCTTCTTATGACTAATGCAGAACCTATGAATCATGGGTGTGAGTCAGGTCCCGGATGATAGGTTGCTAGAGACTTCGCGCCCGCTGCTTCCTACGGCGCGCGCTCGGAAATCCAGCAGTCCTCGGCCGGCGATACTATGAGCGTCTACGGCTGCCACTGGGCGATGTTCTTTCGGTCATCTAGGGGCTGATCCACCGTTCAGCACCACGGCGCACCAAGGGCAAGTCGCGGACCAAATCGTTTGTCATGCGGGCGAGTCTAGCCCATGCTTGGTCCAGACGATCCGCAAACACCAAATTACGTGAAAGGTCGAGGCACGTCGTTGAACTTTGTGACCAGCGCGTCGATGTCCGACACGTCGGGGGCGTCGCCCAGTTTTTTACCTCGTAGCTTTTGAATGCGTATAGCCCGTCAGGTGCGTCAACGGCGACGGTCACGTCGACGTCGCGGGGTGTTCCCGATGCCTCATTTAGCACCATGTGACCGATGGTTACGTCGACAGCGTCCGCGTCCCAACTCAAGGCACACAGGCTGACGAGGTTTTGAACGAGCGTCGGAGTCAGCGGCAGTTTGGACGTCAGGAACGGCGGACAAGCATCTTATTGGCTACTCAGGGCCGATAGATGCTTCGCGTCAGATCCCGGGTGGTACGGCGCACAATGACAATAGAATCGTAGATCTCGATACTGCCCAAAATCGGCGTGATTGCCGGCACCGAAACTTCCCGGATTCGGTCTGAGTGATCAACACGGAACTTGGTTTCACTAGTGGCGACCTGGTAATGGCCATGCATAGCATCGATCAACGCCCTGACGAGATCGATGAATGAAACGCGGCTGTCGCGGTAGCGCATCCAATAGTCGCAATCAACGTCTTCGACCACGTAAACGCCACTGTCGCTCAACGCATTCGCGAACAGGCAGCGGAAGGATTCCACCATGTGAGAGCTCGTATGATCTCCAGCATCCAGAATGACGTCGAAAGGGCCGAATTCTGCAGCCACTTCTCTCAAAAAAGAGACATTCTGCTCACCACCGATGCGGACGTGAATGCCTCCTGAATCCGCGATTTTTAAGAGCTTTGAGTTAATGTCAATACCGACGATGAGCGAGTCGGGGTGAAGGTATTCCTGCCACATCTGTAGCGAGCCCCCATAGAAGCTACCAATCTGTAACGTCCGGATCGGCCTGGTTCGGTCGACTACAGACTCGTAGATCGGCAAGTAGTGGGCCAACTTTTGGACCCTCGGAGTGCGGTTGAATACCTCAGCCATCTCACCGTGAAGCTCGGTGTCCACAGCCGACCACGTGGTCATTGAAGCAAGATTTGGCCCCAGCGCTCTTAACATTCTGCGTCGGCCCCGATAGGGATAGCGCCAAAACTGAGCGAGCACGCGCTTAAACATTGGTGCCGTTGATACCGGGTGGGTGACAGCGTCGAGCCCGAACCGAATCCCGAACCGAATCCAGAACCGCCGTGAATCGCTCATACTAACTTGATTGTAATCCTGACCGGCCCCCCGTGAACTGGTGGGGGTTGACCCTGACCGTGGACACCTGACTGGTGGGACTGCTGGTCCCACGGGAAGGAAGCGGCACTACGAATGGTGTACGACTGGGCGTTGGCTCACCGTCCGCAGGCCCTGGCAGCCACCTCCGCAGTGGTTGGGGTCTCGCTGGTGACCACGGGCATGGTCAGCTTCTGAGCTGGTGGCTAAGAGCCCAGCTGCATTGTGCGGCGGCCATTCCGGGCTGAAAGTGGCTCGGCGGTCGCCTTACGACCCGACATCTTGGTTCCGAGAGACCGGGTAAGCCTGAATCAGTGGATGGGGCCGGTGACGTCAGGGGTTTCATTATCCCTTGCAGGACAGGCACTTTCCTAGCCTAAAACCCGTGTCACAGCGAGTTTCGCGAAAAAACTAGGCTACCGCGTTGCACCCCGGTTTGACTCCGGGCTAACCCTTGCAAAAAACGCCCTCACGCGACGATCGATCATGTCGTGCATTCCTGGCGAGATTTTCTCCAGCCCAGCGCGATCCCATCAACCGACGCCGAGGCAATCGGCCAGAGACTTGGCCGAGCCAATCATCCCGACGGCCGCCATCGCCGATCAGCCAACACACCGCAAGCGGGCGAAATCTTCAAGAGCAGCGGCGGCCGCAACGCTGGTGGCGTGCTTGATGATCCGGGTCGCGATCTCGCGGGCTCTGGTGACCTTCCAGAACTACCAATCGTCGACCTGCTCGGCATATCGATGCCGGCGCTCGTCCATGCGATCACAGCGGATCGGCTACTCTCATGTGATGAATTGGTTCGATCCCACCAAGGCCCACGTCGTCGCGCGCAGCGTCGCCCTCCGTGACGAGGCGTACGCTCCACGGGGCATCACGGGCGAATCAATCCGTGTCGGCAAAGGCTGATCAGTGCCAGTCCGGATACGCCCTACCCGAGCATCCTTTGAGAGCCGCGCATCCAAAGGTGATGCGCGGCCGGACAATCGGCTCGCGATCATGGACCACGCCTTGTTCGCGCAGCACCGAGCCATCGGCCGGCAGGTAGTCATCCAGGTCGTGTGGGTTTATGAGCACGCTATCGACTTGGATGGGGTGAGGCGTTTTAACCACAACCTCGGTTACGGGTTGTTGGGACGGCGCATCGAGCGTTCGCGGCTAATCGCCCGTCATCGGTGGGTCTCAGATCGGGGGCCGGCGGACATCGATATCGTGGAGTGCGCCCGTCCACGCGATGAACTCAGCGATTGGGCTGATGAACGCGCACAGCTGCCTATCGATTTGGAAGGTGGGCCCGGCTGGCATGTCGGTGTCCTTCCACTGACGGACGGCTCCACCGCGGTCAGCCTGGTGACTTCCCACTACCTGATCGACGGCTTCGGGCTTGCGCTCACGATAGCTGAGGCGGTCCTGGAGAACTCACGCGATCTTGGCTACCCACCGCCACGTTCACGCACTCGATTGCGCGCGGTGGTTCAGCGTGCCCGCCAAACAGCGCAGGACGCACCTGAGGTTGCCCGGGCGCTTGGCGCGGCGGCAAGACTGGCCCGGGGTCGCGGGCGTGATGGTGCCCCATCACCGGCGCCGCGACCCGTCGCCGTCAGTGGAGGCGACGGCGACGACACTGTCGTCGTGCCGGTTATCACGACCCACATCGACGTGGATGATTGGGATGCCCGTGCGAAGGCTCTTGGCGGAACGAGTGAAACGCTGCTCGCCGGGTTGGCCGCGAAATTCGGTGAGCGCATGGGGCGCCGACGTGCCAGTGACGGTGCCGTCACCTTGCTACTCCCGATGAGCGAACGCACCGAGAGTGATACGCGTGCGATCGCGGTGTCGTATGCGCGTGTCGAGCGTCGACCCCACGCCGGTAACGACGGATCTGCGTGACGCCCGCGCCGCCATCAAGGAGGCGCTGACGACTCTGCGCGAGACACCAGATGAAGATGAGCGGCAGCTCCCTTGGCTGACCCCGCTAGCGCCGAAGTGGGCATTGAAACGGCTGGCCGACGCGGCGATCACCGACCCCGATCGTCCGGTGTTTTGTTCCAATCTCCGCGACCTCGGCCCCGTGGTGTACGCCCTCGCCGACACCGAGGCCGAGTACGCCACCATCACCGCCCACCTCTATCCACTGCACCTCATACGAGTGATTGCGCAACAGGTAACGCGACAGTGGCTTGAGCGAGCGGGCGGCCAATTGACTCTCCAGTCTTGGCGCATCGGCGACAAGATTGGCATCACCGTCGAGGCCTATCAACCGGGCGCCGAGAACACAAAGCCCGCTTTGCGTGAGCTGGCTGCGCACACGCTGGCCGAGTTCGACCTGACTGGCGAGATCGAGTAACGAATCGTCCCCGTGCGGCCTCAACCCGCGACAACGCCCGCGACCGTCCGGCCGTAGGCCTGGTCGAGTGTCGGCAGTCCCGCACGAGGCTAGCCGACTGTGGAAGCGGAAGTCCCCGGTCAACAAGTTCCATCCGACTCCCCCAAAGTTCCGCCCAACTCCCCAAACCAGACGGTTTGCTCATCAGAAGGCCGGCCCGCTGCCAGCCTCTCGCGCAAACTCCTGAGTTTGGACATGTCGGGCGGAATTCTCCGCGCGTAATGCCCTGACCAGTAGTTTCCTTGGCGGTGGTCGGTGGTTTGGGGTACTAAACCGGTAGGTTCGGTCGGTGGCTTACGTGCGGAAGGTGCGCACCGCCTCGGGTGCGGTGGCGGTGCAGGTCGCGCGCAAAGACCGTGGCCGGGTGCAGATCCTGGCTCATGTCGGTTCTGCACATACCGATGCTGAGCTGGGCGTTCTGCTCGACGAGGCCCGCCAGATCGTCGCCGGTGAGCAGCAAGCCCTGCAGATCGAGGTGCCGGTGCGGCCGGCCCGGGTCGCCGATGTGCCGGACTGGCGCACCTCGACGCTGATCCCGGCCCCGACGGCACCTGCGGGTTCCCCGGTGGGATCAGGACGCACGGTGGCGACCAGCTCGCGGTTGCTCTACGACGTCTTGGGTGCGGTCTATGACTGGCTGGGCTTCGACGGGGTAGCTGATCCGGTGTTTCGGGATCTGGTGATCGCCCGCATAGTGGAGCCGACCAGCAAGCTCGACGCGCTGCGGGTCTTGACCGATCTCGGTGCAGAGCGGGTGTCCTACAAGACAATTGACCGCCACGCCCGCAAGATCCAGGCTGGCGGGTACCGCGATGCCCCCGAAGCCCAGCGGAAGATCCTCACTCACCTCGGCTTCAAACCCGGGTACTAAGCGAAATTCCAAACTCAGGTCAGAAGGCCGGCCCGCTGCCAGCCTCTCGCGCAAACTCTTCGGCCGTATATCGGCCAAGTTCTGTTCGATGTAGTCCAGACACGCAGCGCGGTCCGCTTCGCCGTAAACCACCCGCCAGCCGGCTGGAACATCGGCGAAGGCCGGCCACAGGTTGTGTTGCTCCTCGTCGTTGACCAAGACGAAAAAGCTGACACTCGAGGACGATTCGGTGCTCGTTAGTGCCGCAAGCGAACACCACCTCGCTGTCGGGACATGGATCAGCAGAGGCGGACTGGGCTCGCGCAACGCCGCGCACACCGCGTTCGACCACCGCACCCAACCTTCGGCTGCGAGATGCAGGAGCACCTCTTTGCGGGATATGCAGGAGCACCTCTTCGCGGGAAGTGAAATAGCGGCGCATGGCGAAATAGTGGACCCCGGCGCGGTTGGCGACCCAGTCAACGTCACCGACGCGACGCCGTTCTCCTGGGCTAGTGGTGGTGCGGCATCTACGATCGCCGCCGCACATTGGCGCATCTTCTCTTCCGTGGGGGCGCGCTGGAAGGTACCCTAGCACCACCGCCCGAGGATAACGCACATGACGTGACTTGCGGGTGGATGCGGAACATCGTTACCGTGCCTTTACGCACGCGGTATGCATTACGATCCGATGTCACGTTGGGAGAGAGCCGATATGGAGACCACCGCCATGGTTTACTCATCAAGATCGGGTTGTGCTCCCAAAGGCGCCGCACGTTTTGAGGTGACCGCCGCACGGCCAGCCTGCGACGCCCACCGCATTCGATGTAACGTCTACGGGTGTCGCGACCGATTTGTAGTTGGCATGTCCGAACGACTGACATGCGCCGGGGTGGATACGAGTGGAAGGTTGGTGCGGTGGTCGAACGCGGTGGGGGCGACGTTGCGCAAGCCCGGCCCGATGTCGCCATCGAGGATCGCCGAGACGTTAGCCAGCGGTCTGGCCGCCGACCCACTCTTCTGCGACGTACTCGCCAACCTTCACCTGTACCCAGAGCAGGATCTCGAAAGAGTCGTCGAAATGGGGGATTTGCGATTTTCAGGGTTCTGAGGCGGCTGTGGATTCCGTTGCTCATACTGGTAGTGATTGGTGCTGGAGGATTGACCGTGTCGCGGCTGCATGGCATCTTCGGCTCTGAGAAACGCCCCTCGTATGCCGACACCAGAATCGACGAAGCCAAACCTTTCAACCCCAAGCACCTGAAGTACGAGGTCTTCGGACTACCGGGGACCGTGGCCGACATCAGCTATTTCGACGTCAATGCTGACCCGCAGCACGTCGATGGGGCGCGCTTGCCGTGGTCGTTGGAGTTCGCGACCAGCGCGGCGACGGCCTTAGCAGATATCGCGGCGCAGGGCGATGGTGAGAGCATCGGCTGCCGCATCCTGGTGGACGGTGTGGTCAAAGCCGAGAAGATCACGCACGAAGTGAACGCCTTTACCTTCTGCGTGCTGAAGGCCGCATGAGCGACGAACACATGGGCAACGAACACACCACGCCACCATTCGTAGCGCGGACGATCCATCGATTTTCGGTGCCCATCATCTTGGCGTGGTTGGCGATCGCCGTCATCGTGAGTATCGGCGTCCCCGCACTGGAGCAGGTCGAGAAAGAGCATTCAGTATCGCTGAGTCCCATCGATGCGCCGTCGTTCGCGGCGGCGAAGCGCATGGGTGAGGACTTCAAGGAAACTCAGTCCGGCAGTGTGGCGATGATCGTCTTGGAGGGTCAGCAACCCCTCGGCGACGATGCTCACAAGTACTACGACCGTTTGATTCGTCAGTTGGAAGACGATCCGAAGCATGTGCAGCACATCGAGAATTTCTGGGGCGATCCACTCACGGCCGGCGCCGCGCAAAGCGCCGATGGCAAGGCCGCATATGTGCAATTGAACGTCGCCGGTATGACCCAGACCTTGGCGAACGAATCGACCCAGGCCGTCCGGGACATCGTGGGGCGGACGCCAGCGCCGCCGGGGGTCAAGGCGTATGTCACCGGCCCCGCGGCGATCGTTGCGGATGTGGGCCGCAGCGGCGACAGGACGGTCATCACAATCACATTGGTAAGCATGGCGGTGATCTTCACCACGTTGCTCCTCGTCTACCGTTCGGTTATCACCGTAATTCTTTTGTTGCTGATGGTCGGGATAGAATTGCAGGTGGCCCGAGGAATCGTCGCGTTCCTCGGCGATCACCAGATTATTGGTCTTACTACCTTCGCCATTAATCTACTGGTATCTCTCGGGATCGCGGCTGGAACGGACTACGGGATATTCTTCATCGGGCGGTATCAAGAGTCACGTCAGGCCGGCGAGAGTCGGGAAGCGGCTTACTACACCACATACCGCGGAGTCGCCAAGGTTGTCTTGGCCTCCGGTTTGACGATCGCCGGGGCGGCTTTGTGCCTCAGTTTTACCCGGCTGCCCTTTTTCCAACCCCTGGGCGTCCCTTGCGCGGTGGGCATGCTCGTCGCGGTCGCGGTCGCGCTCACGCTGATTCCGGCAGTTCTTGTTGTCGGCGGCCGTTTCAGCCTGTTCGACCCCAAGCGGAAGATCAAGTATCGCGGATGGCGGCGAATAGGCACGGCGATCGTTCGGTGGCCCGCGCCCATTCTCGTCGCGACATTAGCAGTCGCGCTTATCGGGCTGTTGACGCTGCCGGGATACAAACCCAGCTACAACGACCAGAAGTATATCCCCAAAGATATCCCCGCCAATCTGGGGTATGCGGCCGCACAGCGACATTTTCCTCAGTCGGCTATGCTATCGCCCGAGATCCTGTTGGTCGAGGCCGATCACGATCTGCGCAATCCGGCAGATTTTCTGATATTGAACAAACTAGCCAAGGGCGTCCTCGCGGTGCCCGGCATTTCCAGGGTGCAGGCCATAACTCGGCCCAATGGAACTCCGATCGACCACACGTCGATACCGTTCATGCTCAGCATGCAAAACGCCGCCCTGCAACAAAATAACGTGTTCCAGAAGGACCGCATGAATGACCTGCTCAAGCAGGCCGACGAGCTGGCGGAAATGGTCAACATCATCCAGCGCATATATGGCCTGATCCAACAGGTCGTCAGCACGACTCATCATCTGGTCGGCGAAACGCATGACATCGAGGCGATCACGCGCGAGTTGCGAGATCACATTGCGGATTTCGAGGATTTCTTTAGGCCGATCCGCAGTTACTTCTACTGGGAAAAACACTGCTACGACATTCCCATCTGCTTCTCGGTGAGATCCGTATTCGATTCCATCGACGCTGTTGACGAGCTTACCGATAAGCTGCACCTTCTCGTCACAGACCTCGATGAGCTAGACGTGATCATGCCGCAGATACTCACCACGTTCCCGCCGATGATCGCGATCATGCAGGACACGCGGACCATGCTGCTGACCATGCACAGCACCATGTCCGGGACCCTCGACGAGATGGACGACGCGAACTCGGACCCCAGTGCAATGGGGAGGGCATTCGACGCATCCAAAAACGACGATTCTTTCTACCTGCCGCCGGACGTTTTCAAGAACAAGGACTTCAAACGAGTCATGAAAGTGTTCGTGTCGCCGGACGGCAAGGCCGCCCGTATGCTCATTTCGCAAAGGGGCGATCCGGCGTCGCCCGAGGGCATCTCGCGTGTCGACCCGATAAAAACTGCGGCCGAGGAGGCGCTCAAGGGAACTCCGCTAGAAGACGCCAAGATCTACCTCACCGGCACCGCAGCGATGGTGAAAGACTTGGTGGACGGCTCCAAGTACGATCTCATGATCGCGGGAGTCGCTGCGCTCTGCCTTATTTTCATCATCATGCTGATCATGACGCGAAGTTTTATTGCCGCCCTGGTTATCGTGGGTACGGTAGTGCTTTCGCTGGGCGCGTCCTTCGGGCTGTCCGTGCTGGTCTGGCAGGATCTTCTCGGCATACAAATACACTGGGTAGTGCTCCTGATGTCTGTGATCGTCCTTTTGGCGGTGGGGTCTGACTACAATCTTCTGCTGGTATCCCGGATGAAAGACGAAATCGGCGCCGGTATAAACACGGCCATCATTCGTGCGATGGGCGGTACCGGCAAGGTCGTGACGAACGCGGGCCTGGTGTTCGCGTTCACCATGGCGTCCATGGTGGTCAGCGACCTGCGCACGCTCGCTCAGGTGGGCACGACTATCGGGATGGGTCTGCTGTTCGACACGTTGGTCGTGCGCGCGTTCATGACGCCGTCCATCGCCGCGCTGCTGGGACGCTGGTTCTGGTGGCCGCAGACAGTTCGTCCACGCCCGGCCAGTCAGATGCTTCGGTCTCTAGGACCCCGTCCGCTGGTACGTTCCTTGTTGCTGAGACAGCAGTTGCTGAGCAGCAGCGGTAAGTGGCGGATTTCCAGTTCAGGACGGGGCCGGCAATCGTGGGGACCATCGTGGCGCAGGGCGATAGCGACAGCATTGGCTGCCGCATCGTGGTGGACGGTGTGGTCAACGCCGAGACGGTTTCGCACCAAGTGACCGCCGTTACCTTCCGCCTGTTGAGCGCCGCATGAGCACCGAACGCCCTCAGGTCCCCTTCATAGCGCGGACGATCCGCAGGCTTTCGCTGTTGGTCATCCTGGCTTGGGTGGCGCTGACTCTGATTGTGACGCTGGCAGTTCCATCGCTGGAGCAGGTCGGGCAAGAGCATTCCGTACCACTGGCTCCGCAGGACGCGCCGGCGGTGCAGGCCATGAAGCGCATGGGCAAGGACTTCAAAGAATCCGATTCGGACGGTTTCGCGATGATCGTGCTGGAGGGGCAGCAACCGCTCGGGGACGATGCTCACACCTACTATGCCGAATTGGTACGCGAATTACGAGACGACTCGAAGCATGTCGAGCATGTGCAGGATTTATGGGGAGATCGACTCACGGCAGCGGGCGCACAAAGCGCGGATGGCAAGGCCGTATACGTGCAACTGAATCTGGCCGGCAACCAAGGCACAACTTTGGGGCAGGAATCCGTAGCGGCGGTACGGGACATCATAAAGCGGACGCCGCCGCCTCCCGGGATCAAGGTCTATGTCACCGGGCCGTCAGCGCTCGTTGGAGATATGCAGCACAGTGGTAACAAATCCATTCTCAAGATCACCGTGATAGGCGCCCTGATAATCTTCGCGGTACTGCTTGTTGTCTACCGTTCGGTCATCACCGTGGTTCTGTTGCTGGTCACGGTTGGAATCGAAGTATTTGCGGCCCGGGGAATCGTCGCGTTTCTCGGCGATAACAATATCGTTCAACTGTCGACTTTTGCCATTAATCTGCTGGTGGCCCTCGCGATGGCGGCCGGAACCGATTACGCGATATTCTTCTTCGGTCGATATCAAGAGGCGCGTCAAGCCGGCGAGGACCGGGAAACGGCCTACTACACCACCTACCGCGGGGTCGCTCCCGTTGTCTTGGGTTCCGGTCTGACGATCGCCGGAGCAATGTTGTGCCTGAGCTTTACCCGGATGCCCATCTTCCAGACCATCGGCGTGCCGTGCGCGCTGGGCATGCTCGTTTCGGTCGCGATCGCGCTCACGCTGGTTCCGGCAGTTCTGGCCGTCGGAAGTGGCTTCGGGCAATTCGACCCCAAGCGCAGGATCGCGTTCCGCCGATGGCGCCGGGTCGGCACGGCGATTGTCCGCTGGCCCGCGCCCATTCTGGCTGCCACTTGCGCGATCGCGCTGATCGGTCTAGTAACGCTGCCGGGCTATAAAACGAGCTACAACGACCGGCTCTATATACCCAAAGACATTCCAGCCAATTTGGGGTATGCGGCCGCTGACCGTCATTTCTCCCAAGCACGGATGATGCCCGATATTCTGATGATCGAATCAAATCACGATATGCGCAATCCGGCAGATTTTCTCGTGTTGCACAAACTAGCCAAGGGAATTTTCCGGGTTCGAGGAATTTCTCGGGTGCAGGGCATAACCCGGCCCGAGGGAACACCGATTGAACACACTTCGATACCTTTCCTGATCAGCATGCAAAACGCGACCTTTCTACAAAACATGAAGTATCAAAAAGACCGCATAAATGACATGCTTAAGCAGGCCGACTTGCTTGCCCAACAAATCGCGCTCACGAAGCGCCAGTACGAATTGCAGCTGCAACTCACCGCCGTTACTCACCGCACGACCATCGCGACAAAAGAAATAGATGCCGTTGTGGATGAGCTAAGAGGCCACATCTCGGATTTTGAGGACTTCTTCAGGCCAATTCGAAGTTACTTCTACTGGGAAAAGCACTGCTACGATATCCCGATATGCTTGTCGTTGAGGTCGGTATTTGACATCACTCGACGGTGTCGATGAGGAAGCCGATAAACTCCATGATACTTTGAAGGATCTGGATAAGATTGACGTGCTGATGCCGCAGATAAGCCAGCAGTTCCCGCCGATAATCGCGATCGATGGAGGACTTCCGGACGATGGTGCTGACGATGCACAGCACCATGTCTGGGATGTTCAGCGAGATCGACGAAACGAGCCAGAACGTCACCGCCATGGGACAGGCGTTCGACGCCGCCAAGAACGACGATTCCTTCTATCTGCCTCCGGAGGTTTTCAGCAACGCGGACTTCCAGCGCGCGATGAATTCCTTCCTGTCTCCGGACGGGAAAGCCGCTCGATTCATCATTTCGCATCGGGGCGATCCCGCGACGCCCGAGGGCATAGCGCGTATCGATCAGATAAAGACGGCGGCCGAGGAGGCGCTCAAGACGACACCTCTGGAGGACGCCAAGATCTATATCGCCGGCACCGCGTCGACCTTTAAGGACTTCCGAGACGGCTCTAAATACGATCTATTGATCGCGGGAATTGGTTCGCTCTGCCTTATTTTCATGATCATGCTTATCCTCACGCGAAGTTTTGTGGCCGCACTGGTTATTGTGGGTACGGTGGGTCTTTCGTTGGGCGCATCGTTTGGGCTATCGGTGCTGATCTGGCAGTATATTCTCGGCATCAAATTGCACTGGATGGTGCTTCCGATGTCTGTGATCGTCCTTTTGGCGGTGGGTTCTGACTACAATCTGCTGCTGGTTTCCCGGATAAAAGAGGAAATAGCTGGCGGTCTAAACACTGGTATTATCCGCGCGATGGGCGGCACCGGTAAGGTTGTGACCAACGCGGGCCTGGTGTTCGCTTTCACCATGGCCTCGATGGCGGCCAGCGATTTGCGGATTATCGGTCAGGTAGGTACCACCATCGGCCTGGGCCTAATGTTCGATACTTTGGTCGTGCGCTCGTTCATGACACCGTCTATCGCCGCGCTGCTCGGACGTTGGTTCTGGTGGCCGCAGATCGTTCGTCCACGCCCGGCCAGTCAAATGCTTCGGTCTCTAGCACCGCGTCCGGTGGTGCGGGCGCTGCTTGGGGGAGGTAACCGCGACGACGCGGCCAGGGCCCCGGTCCCTGGACCGCGCGTCTAGCCAAATTGGCCCTGGTGGGTCGCCCGTTCCGGGTTGAAAATTGTGTGGTGGTCGCCTTGCGACGCCGTAGTTCTATGGTTCTTCGAGACCGTCGTCTAGCCGGGCGCTGGAGTCGCGTCGTGGGCCCTTCATTGTTGCCGCCGTTGGTATTTCGGTCGAGCACGCGGATTAGATTCAGTTCTTGCTGTGTGGCTCCACAGGCGATCACGTCTTAGGGAATCTGTACGGGAGAGGTGTTGAGGTCCCACGATGTTCGCCCAGTCCCATGACGAGGAACAGATCATCGCCAGGGTCGCTGCCCTGGATATCGGTAAGGCCGAATTGGTGTGCTGTGTGCGGGTACCCGCCGACGGCAACGCCGGCAAACGATTACAGGAGGTGTCGACGCATTCCACGATGACCAGGTCGTTGACTGAGCTGGCCAATCACGTCGTCGAGCTGGGGGTCGAGCGGGTGGTGATGGAAGCCACCTCGGACTATTGGAAACCGGTGTTCTACCTGTTGGAGGCACACGGGCTGGATCCGTGGCTGGTCAACGCCCGCGATGTCAAACACCTGCCGGGCCGGCCGAAGACCGATGTGCTGGATGCGGTGTGGTTGTGCAAGGTCGCCGAACGCCAGATGCTGCGACCCAGTTTCGTGCCGCCACGCCCGATCCGGCGGCTACGGGATCTGACCCGCTACCGCATCGACCTGGTCGGTGTGCGCACCGCGGAGAAGAACCGGGTCGAAAAGCTCCTCGAAGACGCCTGCATCAAGCTCTCCGTGGTGGCATCGGACATTTTCGGGGTATCCGGGCGGGCCATGATGGCCGCGTTGATCGCCGGTGAACGCGACCCCAAGGTGCTCGCGCAGCTCGCGCGGTCGCGGATGCGGACCAAGATCGGCCGCCTCGAAGAGGCGTTCAACGGGCACTTCGACGATCATCACCGGTTTCTGTTGGCCCGGATGCTGGACCGCATCGACGGTATCGACGCCGACATCGCCGCCGTCGATGCCCAGATCGAGGCGCATCTGGCCCCTTTCGCAGCGGCGGCGGCGCGCCTGGATGAGATCCCCGGCATCGGACCGGTCGCCGCCGCGATCATCATCGCCGAGATCGGGGTGGACATGTCCCGGTTCCCGACCGCGGGGCATCTATGTTCGTGGGCGAAGTTTTCCCCCGGCATCAGTTCCTCGGCCGGCAAGACCAAAGGCAACGGCTCGACCGGGCACGGTAACCGCTACCTGGCCCGGGTCCTCGGCGAGGCCGCCGTCGTAGCCGGGCACACCGACACCTTCCTCGGCGAACGCTACCGCCGCATCGCCCGACGACGCGGCCGCAAACGGGCGATCGTCGCCATCGGGCGCTCCATCCTCGTCATCGCCTGGCACCTACTCGCCGACGACGACACCCGCTTCACCGACCTTGGATCAGACCACTACACCAGGCACATCAACCCGGACGTGAAGAAACGCAACCACATTCGCCAACTCGAAGCGCTCGGCTACGCCGTCACCCTCACCCCCGCCGCCTAAACCAACACGTCCCCGCCCTAGCGACCGGCCCCCGGCCGCACACACCCGCACACACACCGCAATCAACTCACCATCATTTTCGGATTAGTACTGCAGCCGTAGATTGGGGATAGTGGTTCTTGGCGTGTCTGCGCTGGTCAGAGCGGTGACCGCGGCATCGTTCGATGTTTGTGAAGACAATAGAATTGGCCGCGGTCGCCGCGGTTCACAGCGTAGACCCTGATCGGTGGTGGACCGAGTACTCGGCGATGATCGACCGGATCGCGCCGCGCTTTGCCCGCTACGAACCCTTGCGGCATGCTGGCGAGCTGATCCTGGGGATGGTCTCGGGTCTGGAACGCAAGAATTGCTGGACCATCGCCGAACACCGTGGCGGCGCCACTCCAGATGGTCTGCAGCATCTGCTGGGACGGGCCAGCTGGGATGCCGACGCGGTGCGCGACGACCTGCGCGACTACGTCGTCGACGCGTTTGGCGACCCGGGAGCGATCCTGGTGGTCGACGAGACCGGCGACGTGAAGAAGGGCACCCACAGTGTGGGAGTCCAGCGTCAGTACTCGGGCACCGCGGGCCGCGTCGAGAACTCCCAAGTCGCGGTCTATTTGACCTATGCCGCCCCACGTGGGCATGCCCTGATCGACCGCGCCCTGTACCTGCCCAAGTCGTGGACCGAGGATTCCGATCGCTGCAATCAAGCGGGAATCCCGCAGCAGGACAGGGGCTTTGCCACCAAGCCGGGGCTTGCCACGGCGTTGATCGACCGCGCGGTCGAGGCGAACGTACCGGCCGCGTGGGTGGCCGGCGATGAAGTCTACGGCGCCGACCCGCGGTTGCGGGCAGCCGTTCGCGATCATGGGTTGGGCTACGTGCTGGCCGTCTCGGCCAACCGTCGCGTGTCCACCCACGCCGGCCCGATCCGCGTCGACGTGCTGCCCGCCCTGATCCCGCCGCGTGCCTGGCAGCGCCACTCCGCTGGTGCCGGAGCGCACGGCCCGCGGCTCTACTCGTGGGCGTGGTTTCGGCTGCTGGCCGAAGGCGACGCCGACACCGGTGTGCATCATTTGCTGATCCGCCGCAACGACGTCACCGGCGAGCACGCCTACCTGCGCTGCTACTCACCGCGGCCGGTGCCGCTGCGTGCCCTGGTCGCCGTCGCCGGCCAACGGTGGCGCATCGAGGAATCGTTCCAAGCCGCCAAAGGTCTGGTCGGGCTCGATCAGCACCAGGTCCGGCGCTGGAGATCCTGGTATCGATGGACCACTTTGGCCATGCTCGCTCATGCCTTCCTGGCCGTGGCCACTGCGGTCGAACGTGACGCCACACCCGGTCCCGTTGGCCTGATCGCGTTGACGGTCAACGAGTTTCGCCGACTCTTCGATGCGCTCTTGCTCGCCACCAACCACACAATAGCCACGCTCCTGGCCTGGTCACGATGGCGACGACGACACCAATACCGCGCCCGACAATCCCACTACCGACGCCGTGAAAACCAATGATCCCGATCTACGGCTGCAGTACTAGTCTAGGTTGGCCCTCGCTGCGGGGCTCGTCGAACCCCTGGGTGGCACACGGGGCACGCAGGTCAGCCGGCGACCGCGCCCAGCTCGCTGTACGGAGCCCCGAACTCGGACACCGGCCGGAAACCGCGTTTGCGGGCTTTCGCGACGCCCAGCCGGAGTAGGTTGCCCAATGTGGCCACCCCGGAGTGATCAAGCACCAGGAACGGCGACAACAGCCGGTTGTGCACAAACGCGAACGCCAATCCGGTCGCCGGGTCGGCCCAGCCGAACGAGCCGCCCAACCCGACGTGCCCAAAGCCCGGCATCACGCTGCCGAACGGCACGCTGTGGTAGCCGAGGTGAAATGACAATGGCACCAGGATATTGCGGTCCCGCTTCAGGCTGGGCCGCCCGGTCAGCCCGGTGACGAGCTCCTGCGACAAGAACCGGGTGCCGTCGATCTCACCGCCGTTGGCGATCGCGCCGTACATCCGCGCCAGGGCGCGGGCGGTCGCCACCCCGTTCGCTGCCGGCATCTCAGCGTCCAGCAGCGGAATATCGCCTTGCACGGCGGCCACGACGCCCCGGAAGTACATAGAGCGGAATCCACCGGACAGCTCCGCGGCGAGCTTGCATGCCGCAGAGCTGATGACCGGATTGCCGATGATGTTCTGCGGCATGATGATCTCGGCGACCCGCGTCGGCGCCTCGGCGGGTGGCCGGCCCAGGTGCATGCCGTCAGTGCCCAATGGCTGGGCAAGCTCCTCGCGAATCAGCGCGCGCATTCCTTTTCCGGTCACCGCCCGGGCCAGCCCGGACATCAGCCAGCCGAAGGTCAGCGCGTGATACGCCGGTTTGCCCAGCAGGCGTCCCGGGGGCGCCGCCGCCAGCCGTTCTTCCATCCCGATGTGATCCAGCAAGTCTTCCTTGGTGGCGCCACGCAAGCCCGACAAGCCGGCCCGGTGCCTCATCACCTCACGAACGGTGAGGGCCGACTTGCCGTTGGCCCCGAACTCCGGCCAATATTCGGCAACCGGGGCGTCGTAGTCGATCAGCCCCCGATCGACGAGCCGGTGGATGACGGTGGAGGTCATGCCCTTGGTCGCCGAGAAGACTATTGGCGCATGGTCCGCCGTCCACGGCACCTGGCCGCCCCGGTCCGACCAGCCCGTCCACACGTCGACGACGGGTTGGCCGTCGAGGTAGACCGCCAGTGCCCCGCCGCCGAATCGGCGGCCGGGGAACGTACTCGAAAAGCCACGAACAACGCAAGAAAAGCTTGGGTCGGCCGCGCCGAACACACGATGACCTGCGTCAGGGGCATCGTGGGAGGGGACCGCGCGGAAATCGACCCCGAATTCTGCCGTCACAATTTTGAATTTACTTCGATTTCATACCGTCCAAGGGCAAACGATGATTATTTACCAAGCCGTTAGCGCGACGCGGCGTCCAGTATTTGCTTGGCCGCCATCGCGGGGGTCAACTCCCCCGCCTTGACCTGGCCCTCCACCTCGGCGCGGATCTTGCGCACCGCCGGGTTGGACAGCACCCGGTCCAGCACCGTGTCGCGCACCATCTGCCACGTCCAGTCGACCTGCTGGGCCCGCCGGCGCGCCTCGAATTCTCCCGCCTCGGTGAGCACCTCGCGATGACGCTCGACGGTCTCCCACATCTCGGCCAGACCCGTGCCCTCCGTCGCGCTCATGGTGAGAACCGGTGGCCGCCAAAGGGTTTCGCGGGGATAGATCAACCTGATCGCCGACTTGAGCTCCCGCGCGGCCGATCGCGCGTCGGGCAGGTGCTTGCCATCGGCCTTGTTGACCACCACGATGTCGGCCAGCTCCAGCACGCCCTTCTTGATGCCCTGCAGCTGGTCACCGGCCCGCGCCAGGGTCAGCAGAATAAAGGTGTCCACCATGTTGGCCACCGCCACCTCGGACTGCCCCACCCCGACGGTTTCGATCAGGATCACGTCGAATCCGGCCGCCTCCAGCAAGACGACGGTCTCCCTGGTGGCTTTTGCTACGCCGCCCAAGGTCCCCGACGTCGGCGACGGCCGGATGTAGGCGGCCGGGTGCACCGCCAGCCGCGCCATTCGGGTCTTGTCCCCGAGGATCGATCCGCCGGTACGGGTCGACGACGGATCAACCGCAAGCACCCCCACCCGGTGCCCCTGCTCGATCAGCTGCATGCCGAGCGCCTCGATGGCGGTGGACTTTCCCACTCCGGGGACCCCGGTGATGCCCACCCGATGGGCGTTTCCCGAGTCCGGCAGCAACTCCAACAGCAACTGCTGCGCCCGCTCGCGATGGTCGGAGCGGGTGGACTCCAGCAGCGTGATGGCCCGCGGCAGCGCCGCGCGATCGCCGTTGCGCACAGCGGCAGCCAAATCCTCGACTGTGTCGTCGTTCTGGGCTGTCATCTAGTCCAGCGTGTATCCGCGCTGCTCGGCGAGCTTGTGCAACAAGTCGATTGCGGCGTCGGCGATCACCGTCCCGGGCGGGAAGATGGCGGCGGCCCCGGCAGCATAGAGCTCGTCGAAGTCGCCGGGCGGGATGACGCCGCCGACCACGACCATGATGTCGGGGCGGCCCACCTTCCCCAGCGCGTCGCGAAGCGCCGGAACCAGCGTCAGGTGACCGGCGGCCAGCGAAGACACCCCCACGACGTGCACGTCGTTGTCGGCGGCCTGGCGGGCCACCTCCTCGGGCGTGGAGAAGAGCGACCCGACGTCGACGTCGAACCCGATGTCGGCGAACGCCGTCGCGATCACCTTCTGACCGCGGTCGTGGCCGTCCTGGCCCATCTTGGCCACCAGGATCCTGGGCCTGCGGCCGTCGGCCTCGGCAAACTTCTCGACTAACTCCATGGCTTGTGCGATGTTCGGGGCCTTTCCGGCTGCTTCGCGGTAGACGCCGGCAATGGTGCGGATCTCCGCCTGGTGACGCCCGTACACCTTTTCCAGCGCGTCGGAGATCTCCCCGACCGTAGCCTTGGCGCGCGCCGCGTCGATGGCCAACGCCAGCAGATTATTGCCCAGCCCGTCAGGACCAGCCCGGCCGTGGGCGGCGGCGGCCCGAGTCAACTCGGCCAACGCGGCCTCGACCGCCGAATTGTCCCGGCTTGCCCGCAACTCCTGCAGTTTGGCCAGCTGTTCGGCGCGCACCCGGCTGTTCTCGACCTTGAGTACCTCGACCTCTTGGTCCTCTTCGACCTGGTATTTGTTGATCCCGACCACCGGCTGAATCCCGGAATCGATCCGCGCCTGGGTGCGCGCGGCCGCCTCCTCGATGCGCAGCTTCGGGATGCCGTCGTCGATGGCCGCAGCCATGCCGCCATGCTCGGCGACCTCGGCGATGTGGGCCCGCGCACGCTGCGCGAGTTGGTGGGTCAGCCACTCCACGTAGTAGGAGCCCCCCCAGGGGTCGATCGGCCGGGTGGTGCCCGACTCCTGCTGCAGCACCAGCTGGGTGTTGCGCGCGATCCGGGCGGAGAAGTCGGTGGGCAACGCCAGCGCCTCGTCCAGTGCGTTGGTGTGTAGCGACTGGGTGTGGCCCTGGGTCGCGGCCATCGCCTCGATGCAGGTGCGTGCCACGTTGTTGAAGGCGTCCTGCGCGGTCAGCGACCAACCGGACGTCTGCGAATGTGTCCGCAGCGACAGCGATTTGGAACTCTTGGGGTTGAACTGTGCCACCAGCTCGCTCCACAGCAGCCGGCCGGCCCGCAGCTTGGCGACCTCCATGAAGAAGTTCATCCCGATGCCCCAGAAGAAGGACAGCCGGGGCGCGAACTTGTCGATGTCCAGCTCGGCGTCCAGGCCGGCCTTGATGTAGTCGACGCCGTCGGCGAGCGTGTAGGCCAGCTCCAGATCCGCTGTGGCGCCTGCCTCTTGGATGTGGTAACCGGAGATCGAGATGGAATTGAACTTCGGCATTTTGGCGCTGGTGTAGCCGAAGATGTCGGAGATGATGCGCATCGACGGCTTGGGTGGATAGATGTAGGTGTTGCGCACCATGAACTCTTTGAGGATGTCGTTCTGGATGGTGCCGGCCAGCTTCTCCGGCGGCACTCCCTGCTCCTCGGCGGCCACCACGTACAGCGCCAGGATGGGCAGCACGGCCCCGTTCATCGTCATCGACACCGACACCGTGGACAGGTCGATGCCGTCGAACAGCTGTCGCATGTCGAGAATGGAATCGATTGCCACGCCGGCCATTCCGACGTCGCCCTGGACGCGAGGATGGTCGGAGTCATAGCCGCGGTGGGTGGCCAGATCGAAGGCCACCGACAGGCCTTTCTGGCCGGACGCCAGGTTGCGGCGGTAGAACGCGTTGGATTCGGCGGCCGTGGAGAACCCGGCGTACTGGCGGATGGTCCACGGCTGGTTGACATACATCGTCGGATAGGGACCGCGCACAAAGGGCGGCTCGCCCGGGAAACTGTTCAGCGGGTAGCCCTCGGCCTCGGCGGCGGCACGGTCGGCGGCGATGTATACCGGTTTGACGTCAATGCCTTCCGGTGTCTGCCACTGAAGTTGATCGGGCGTGTACCAGTGCGCCGACGCGGCCGCGGCGACATGGGATTCCACCGCGGCTTCGGTGGGGCGCTGCACGCCGCGATCGCTGTGCAGCGGGACGTCGGAGAAGCTGCCGACAACAGGTGCCGTGGTCGTCATCGTGGCTAGCCTCCTCAGGCTCCCAACCGGGTGAGCAGATTCGACAGGGCTTGCACCGCATCGATTTTCGCGGTCAGGAATTCGTCCGGCCGGTCCCCGGCCTCGCCGAGCGCCTTCTCGGGTCCCGCCAGGTAGACCCGCGTCACCCCGGCGCTTCGGGCCGCCTCCACGATGGCGGCGACCTCGTCCTGGTAACGCTTGTCGGTGCCGCAAATAACGGCCACGGTCGGCGCTCCCTCCCCGGCAAACTCTGCGACGGCCGCGGCGACCCCGGCGGCATCGACCGATCCCGGGTTGACCGCCTCGATGCCACCCGACGCCAGTAGGTTCGCCGTGAACGTGGTCCGGATGTTGTGTTCGGCCAGCGGGCCCAGCGGCAGCAACAGTGCCCGCGGACGTGCACCGGTGCGGGCCAGGAAAACATCCGAACGATCGCGCAGCCCTTCGAACGCGGCGGCGTAACGCGCGACGGTCGGCGCCGAATCGCCTTGCGGCAGAGCGGGTTCGGCTAGGTTCGGAAACTCGTTGACGCCGGTGATCGCGGTCCGGCGATGCGCGATGTCGTCGGCGCGTCGTGCGGCTATTTCGGCGATCTGGTCGGCCACATAGTCACGAGCGTCGACGAATCCGCCACGCGCCTCGATGGCCTGGAAATGTTGCCAGGCCTGCTGCGCCAGCCGTTGGGTGAGGTCTTCGACGAACCATGACCCGCCGGCGGGGTCGAGCACCCGGCCGACGTGCGACTCCTCCAAGAGGAGCAGCTGGGTGTTGCGGGCGATCCGGCGCGCGAAACTTCGTGCCGTGCCGGGAAAGCCGCCCGGGATGGCCACATCGAACGGGAACAGCAGGACGGTGTCGGCGCCGCCGACGCCCGCGCCGAAGGCGGCCAGCGTGCAGCGCAGCAAGTTCACCCACGGATCGCGCTGCGTCATCATCGGCAGCGACGTCTGCGCGTGCACCACAGCCGCGCCGCCCTCGGCGTCGCCGACGACCTCGGCGACCCGCGCCCACAGTTGGCGCACGGCCCGCATCTTGGCGAGCGTCATGAACTGGTCGTCGTCGGCGGCCAGCCGGAAACTGATGTTCCCCAACGCGTCGCCGACCTTCATGCCGGAGCCGGTGAGCACCCGAAGATAGGCCACCGCGGCCGCGATGCTGCCGGCGAGCTCCCACGTCGCGTTGGCGCCCAGGTTGTGGAAGGCCGGCCCGTCGACGGTGATCGCCCGCACGCCGCGATCCCCGGCCACGCGCGCGGCGACCGCGACGACATCCTCGACGGCAGGGGCGCGACGCCCGCTCAGCGGCGCGGTCAGCGGGTCGGCGCCCAGGTCGATCGACAGCGTGGCGCGCTGGTCGGATTCCACCTCGGCGGCCAGCGCCAGCATGACGTCGCAGGCCGCCCGATAGTCGGCGCCGGCGTCGAGGATCACCGGCGCCATGCTCAGGTAGACACCCTCGAGCACGCCTTCGAGCTCGTGGGGCGCCACGCCGGAGGACCCCAGCCGGATCAGCAGCGCGCTCACCCCTTCGCCCAGCGCGGCCAGCACCGCCGCGTTGGCGTCACCCACGGGGGCCCCAGTGGCCCCGGCGGGCGGGAAGGCCTCGACAACCTTCCAGCCGCTCTTGACGTCGCGCAAGGCATCGCCGCCACGCAGATAGGGCCACTCGCCCGGCAGCGGCGGCTCCGGGAGCTCGTCGAAGGCGGTGTAGAGCGGCCGGATGGCGAACTCGTCGTAGGTCGCGGTGTCCAGCAGGTGCTCGGGCTCCTCGCCCAACTCGGCGGGGTCCTTGCGGGTGCTTTTCGCCAGCACACCGGCGACCGCAATGCGCCAACGCCCGCGAACCTCTTCTAGGTCGGCGAGCTCGGGTACCTCAATGGACACCGATTGCTCCCTTTTGCCACTTGGTAAACAGGCTAATTGATACAGGTGCCCGCTAAAAACCTCGAGGTGCGCCGATCGCGGCAGGTCGGCGGCGAAACGCCAGTCCCGGGAAACGGTTTATTCATCTGTGGCCCGTAGCCTTACCAGGCGTGACGGCTTCCGCCACCTCCAAAATCGCCGATATCCTGCGTAATCTCGCCGGCGCGATCGGCGTGGCTGCGCGTCAGCTGTCCCGGCCGCGGGTCCTCGTGGCCGTGGTCGGTATCACAGCCCTGGCTGCCGCGGCGACCTGGCTTCCGCTGCCCACGCCGATGCAGTTGCGCGATTGGGCGGAGTCGGTGGGCCCCTGGTTCCCCTTGGCGTTTCTGTTCGCGCACATCGTGGTCACGGTGGTGCCGGTCCCGCGCACGGCGTTCACCCTGGCGGCGGGGCTGCTGTTCGGCCCGGTGCTGGGTGTGGCGATCGCCGTGGTCGCCAGCAGCGCGAGCGCGGTGATCTCGGTGCTGCTGGTCCGCGCGGCGGGGTGGCAGCTGAATCGCCTGATCCGCCACCGGGCGGTCGACAAGGTGGACGAGCGCCTGCGGCAGCGGGGCTGGCTGGCCATTTTGTCGCTGCGGTTGATTCCCGTCGTGCCGTTTTCGGCGCTCAACTATGCCGCCGGCGCGTCCGGCGTGCGGGTGCTGCCTTTCACGTTGTCCACCGTGGCCGGACTGCTGCCCGGCACTGCGGCCGTGGTGATCCTCGGCGACGCGCTGGCCGGTCATCCCAGCCCGCTGCTGTTCGCGGTGTCGCTGTGCACGAGCGCGTTGGGGCTGGCCGGCCTGGTCGCCGAGACGCGCCACTACCGGCGGCATCACCCGCGCGCGCACGCGGACGAGCCGCCCGCCGAGCCGGCCGTCATCAGCTGACCGACCGGCGGTATTGAGCGCGCCACCCGTTGCCTGGAAGATCTACTTTATGGTCAGGGCCCGCGCACTGGAGCTTTCGCTGCTGGGTGCCGCGGTATTTCTGGCAGCCGGCTGCCTGCGGACCCAACCGGTCGAGACGGTCCGGGAACGCGCGGCCGTGCCGATCGACTTGCCCTCGGCAAGTGCCGTCGGCCCCGGTGCGGGCATCTACGTCGACTACGCCGACGGTTCCGGCGGCATGGGTTGTACGGCCGGATTTTTGGTGCACACCAGCACCGGTCAGGCCGGTGTTCTTACGGCCGGTCACTGCAACCGACCTGGCGAGCCCAGCAAGGTGACGATGAACCTGGCTTCGACCCTTCCGTACGCGAGGCTGGGCACGTTCACCCAGACGGTCAGCGAGGGAGTTCACACCGAACAACACGACATCGGCCTGATCATGCTCGACGGCGACTACGTGCCCCAAACCTCGGCCATCGCCGGTTCGCTGCCGGTCTCCGGCGTCGAAACCAACCTGGAGATCGGCCAGCAGCTGTGCAAGTTCGGCATGGGCTCCGGCCAGGCCGTATGCGGACAGATCCTGAATGTCACCGACAGCAAGGTCGTGTTTTTGGCCGCCGGCCTCTGCGGCGATTCCGGCGGCCCGGTCTATGTCCTCCAAAGCGACGGCACCGCCAGCGCGGTCGGCATCGACATTCGGGGAGGCAATCCCGCCAACCCCAAGGCCGGGTGCTCGAGCCCGGCCAAGTTTTCCGTGGCCGAGCTGGTTCAACCCTGGCTGGACAAGTGGAACCTGACCGCCGTCACCGCAGCGACCACGCAACGCTGAAGGCGCCCCGACTGACCCGAATTTCACCCCGACGACCCGTGGAGCCACATGACCGCCGAGGACAGCAAGCCAGTAGCCCGAAACCCCGCAGCGCCCGCCGCCGGTGGACGCCATTCCACGGCCGTGCTGGTCGTCGCCGGGCTGGTGGGCCTTGTATTGGGCGCGATAGCCGCCTTCGCGATAACCGGCTTCGTCTGGACAATCCGCGTCGAGCTTCCCCCGCCGCCGTACCCGGCGCCGCTCTCGACGCCGCCCGGTTACCTGTACCCGCCTCCCCCTGCGTCAGCTACCGCGCCGGCACCGGGGCCCGGAGTCGTGCCCGCACCGCCACCGCCGCCGGCGCCGGCGCCCCACGCGGTTCCGCCGCTGCCCGCGGGGGGCTGAGGGCCGGGCCGCGCGTCGACTAGCCGCGGTCGGGTCCCTTGACCGTCATCACCGCGAAGGTGGCCAGAAACGAGGCGGCCGGAAGGGTATTGACGATCTTGTCCCGTGCCCGGACGTGCGCGCCCACCGCCAAGACGAAATACAGCGTCAGCATCGCCGTCGTCAGCCTCGCCAAGGCCGGGAACCAGCTCACCGACAGCAAGCCGATCGCGGCGGCGGCCTTGACCACCGGCAGGACGGGGCGAACGGTCTCCGGAACTCCCAGGTTGTCCAGGACCTTTTTGATGGGAGCCACCTGGACCGCGCACGCCGCCGCGTCGACGGCGTGGAAGGCGGCAAGCCCCGCATAGGTTTTCGGTGAAGTCAAGACGCTCATGGCCAGATCCTATTGGGTCAACTCCGGCGGTCTGCCGGTGGTGCCGTCCACGGGCTGGCGGGCTATCGCCTCGGCCTTGGCCACCGCCTGCGCGATCGCCGGGTCGGTCTCGGTGGAGAACCAGCCGGCGACATCGGCGTCGTCCGAGTCGGTCGCATGCTTGGGTGCGTCATCGACCGGCGACGGCGCAAACCGGAACACCCCGTCCTCGCCCGGGGTGCCCAGCAGCCTGGTGAACCCCTGCAACGCCGCGCTGAAGTCGCTGGGCACCACCCACACCTTGTTGGCATCCCCGCGCGCCATTTCCGGCAGCGTCTGCAGGTACTGGTAGGCCAGCATCTCCGGGGTGGGCCTGCCGGCCTTGATCGCGGCGAACGTCTTCTCGATGGCCTTGGCCTGCCCCTGGGCCCGCAGGTAGGCCGCCGCGCGTTCACCCTGAGCCCGCAGCATCCGGGACTGCCGATCGGCCTCGGCGGCCAGGATCGCGGCCTGCTTGGCGCCCTCGGCGGCCAGGATCTGGGCCTGCTTGGCGCCTTCGGCCTGGGTGATCGCGGCCTGCCGGTTGCCCTCGGCGGTCAGGATCACCGCCCGCTTCTCCCGGTCGGCCTTCATCTGCTTTTCCATCGAGGCCTGGATCGACGGCGGCGGGTCGATGCTGCGCAGCTCGACCCGGGCGACCCGCAGCCCCCAGCGGCCGGTCGCCTCGTCGAGCACGCCGCGCAACTGGCCGTTGATCTGGTCGCGGGAGGTCAGCGTCTGCTCCAGCGTCATGCCGCCGACCACGTTGCGCAGCGTGGTGGTGGTGAGCTGCTCGACGCCGACGATGTAGTTGCTGATCTCGTAGACGGCCGCCTGGGGCACGGTGACCTGGAAGTAGACCACCGTGTCGATGTTCAGCGTCAGGTTGTCCTCGGTGATCACCGGCTGCGGCGGGAACGACACCACCCGCTCACGCAGGTCCACCCGGGCGCGGATGCGGTCGATGAAGGGCACCAACAACGTCAGCTGTCCGCTGACCGTGCGGCTGTAGCGGCCCAGCCGTTCGATCACCGCCGCCTCGGCCTGAGGGATCAACGCAACCGACTTGGCCACCACGATGATGGCGAACACCACCAGGACGGCCAGCAACACCAACACGGTAATCACCGGAATTCCTTTCTCTCGCAACGCTTCCGCCGACGGTCTACATGGGCCTGAAAACCACCGCCGTGGCGCCGTCGATGTGCAGGACAGTAACCGACTCCCCCGGTTCGTAGACGTCGCCGTCGTTGAGCGGTCGCGCCGTCCACACCTGGCCGTCGAGTTTCACCTGGCCCTCGTCGCGGGCAACCCGATCGAGCACCAAGGCGTTTTTGCCCTCCAGCGCCTTGATCCCCAGCCGCAGATCCGTGGCGGGTGTCAGCCGCCGCCGCAGCGAGGGCCGCACCAGCGCCAGCAGCAGGACGGAGACGATCAGGAACACCACCCCGCCGGCCCACACCGGCCAGTCCGCCAGCCAGCTGGTCACCGACGCGGCCAGCGCCCCGCCGCCGAGCATCAACAAGAACATATCGCCGGTGAGCACCTCCGCACCGGCAAGCACCAGCGCGAATATTAGCCAAATCACACCGGCCGGCATGCCGTCAGAATACGCGTGGTCGGCTTTGGCCGGATCGAGCAACTACACTGCGAGATCATGTGGTGTCCGAGTGTTTCGCTATCCCTGTGGGCCAACGCGTGGCTCGCGGGCAAGGCCGCGCCCGACGACGTCTTGGACGCGTTATCTCTTTGGGCACCAAAGCAATCGGTCACCGCGTATGATGCCGTCGCCGCGGGCGACACCGGACTGCCATGGCCGGATGTGCACGATGCCGGAACGGTGTCGTTGTTGCAGACGCTGCGCGCGGCGGTCGGCCGGCCGGCGGCGCCCCGTCGCCCGGGGCGGTTGCGCGGGACGATCAACGTGGTTATGCCGGTGCCCGGTGATGTGCGCGGGCTGGCCGCGGGCACGCAGTTCGAGCGTGATGCGCTGGCCGCGGGCGAGGCGGTCATCATCACCAACCCCGACGATCCCGCCACGGCCGTCGGGCTGGTCCCCGAGTTCTCCTATGGCGATCTCGGGGAGGCCGCCGACGAGGAGCCGGGCCCGCCCGACTTGTGTGCATTGGCATGGACGGTGTACTCGTTGCCCGGCGCGCCGGTGTTCGACCACCACGAGCTCGGCGACGCCGAATACACGCTGCGGTCGGCCGTGCGCTCGGCCGCCGACGCACTCGACGCCATCGGGCTGGGATCCGCCGCGGCCGACGTCGATGATCCGCGCGGACTCGTCGAGCAGCTGCTGGAATCCGGACGGCAACATCGGGTTCCCGACCACGCGCCGACGCGGGCCCTGCGGGTGCTGGAGAACGCCGCGCACGTCGACGCGATCATCGCGGTCAGCGCCGGGCTCAGCCGATTGTCCGACACCACCGATCGTTTCGCGGCCCGCATGGCGGCCGGGCTGGAGCCGGCGGGGACGCAATCCTCATCGGAGGCCCGGATCGCCAGCAGCGCGCTGCGGCCGCTGACCGCGGTGGTGCGTTCGGCGCGGATGGCCGCAGTCAACGCGATCCTGCACTCCGCCTGGGCGGACTGAATCCCCTACCGGTCCCCCGCGGCGCAGTGCGGCGGACGGCAGGGCGCGCCGTCGATGCTGGCGAGGCAGCCCGGCACCGGATCGGGACCGCTTACCCGGACGGGCGATTGGCCGTGGCGTAGCTCGTCGATCAAATCCGCGGCCATCCGCGCGAATCGAGGGTGGGCATTGGGTGTGGAGGCCCGCGCCAACACCACACCCGCCGCCTCGGCCTGGGATCGCAACTCCTGATCGAGATCCCACACCACCTCGATGTGATCGGCGACAAACCCGATGGGGCAGACGATCACGGCCTTGGTTCCCGCGGCGGCCAGCGTCGCGAGATGATCGGAGACATCGGGTTCCAACCACGGAACCTGAGGCGGCCCCGATCGCGATTGCCAGACCACGTCGTAGTCGACGTAACCGGCGGCCGCGGCGACCAGCCTTGCGGCGTAACCGACCTGGCGGCTGTACAGCTGTGGACCACAGCGCAGGTCGGCGGCCACCGGGATCGAATGCGCGGTGAACACCAGCCGCGCGGCGTCTAACAGCTCAGCGGATAATGAGCCGGACGCCGAGCGGATGGTGTCGGCAAAGATCTGCACGAAAGCCGGATGGTCGAAATACGTTCGTAGCTTCACCAATTCGGGTGCGTCCGGTCCGGCCGCCTGTCGGGCCCGGGCGATGTCTTCGACATACTGCGTGCAACTCGAGTAGCCACTCCACGCCGACGTGCTGAACACCGCCGCACGACGAATACCGTTGTCCCGCATCTGCGCAACGGTGTCTTCGACGTAAGGCTCCCAGTTGCGGTTACCGAAATACACGGGCAGGTCCAGGCCGCGGTCGCTTAGCTCGGCGCGCAATTGGGCGATCAACGCACGGTTGATCGCGTTGATCGGCGATACCCCGCCGAAATGCAGGTAGTGCTCGGCGACATGGTCGAGGCGCTCGGGCGGAACATTTCGGCCCCGGGTGACATTCTCCAGGAATGGCCGGACCTGCTCGGGCCCTTCCGGTCCACCGAAGGACAGCAGCAGGACCGCATCGAACTCCATTGCGCTCTACAGCAATTGGGTAGCGGCGCCGCCGTCGGCGAAGATGATGGTCCCCGTGGTGGCCGGCAGCCACTCGGAGAGCAGCGCGCACACCGTCTTGGCGACCGGCGTCGCGTCCTTCATGTTCCAGCCCAGCGGTGCGCGCTGATCCCAGCCCTCCTCGAGCAGCTGTATCTGCGCGCCGGCCTCATCGCCGAGCGCGCCACCGACGATCGCGCTCATCGCCAGCGTCCGGATCGGCCCCGCGGCAACAAGATTCGATCGCACGCCATACTTGCCAGCTTCGCGGGCCACGAACCGGTTGACCGACTCCAGCGCGCTCTTGGCCACCGTCATCCAGTTGTAGGCCGGCATGGCACGGCTCGGGTCGAAGTCCATGCCCACGATGGAACCGCCGGGATTCATGATCGGCAACAGCGCCTTGGCCAGCGAGGCATACGAGAAGGCCGAAATGTGGATGCCCTTGGAGACATCCTCGTAGGGAGCGTCGAAAAACGGGTTGATGCCCATACCGGTCTGCGGCATGAAGCCGATCGAATGCACCACGCCGTCAAGCTTGTTGCCGTCGCCGATCACTTCCGTCACCCGCTGGCCGAGCGTGTCCAGGTGCTCCTGGTTCTGCACGTCGAGTTCGATCAGGGGGGCCTTCTCCGGCAGCCGGTCGGCGATGCGCTGAATCAACCGCAGCCGGTCGAATCCGGTCAGCACCAGCTGGGCGCCCTGCTCCTGGGCCACCCGCGCGATGTAAAACGCGATCGACGCGTCGGTGATGATCCCGCTGACCAGGATCCGTTTGCCTTCGAGCAGTCCTGCCATGTCCGTCCTTCGATCGTCCCTCAGTGACCCATACCCATGCCGCCGTCGACCGGGATGACCGCACCGGAGATGTAACTCGCATCCTCGGACGCCAGGAAGCTGACCACCCCGGCGACCTCGGCGGCGGTGCCAACCCGCTTCGCCGGGATGAATTCCAGTGCCCCCTGCTGAATCCGCTCATCCAGCGCGCGGGTCATATCGGTGTCGATGTAGCCCGGGGCCACCACATTCGCGGTCACTCCGGCCTTTGTCAGCTCCCGGGCGATCGAGCGGGCCATGCCGATCACACCGGCCTTGGAGGCTGCGTAGTTTGCCTGGTTGCCGATGCCCCAGGAGCCGGAGACCGAACCGATGAAGATCATCCGGCCGAACCGCTTCTTGGTCATGCTGCGCGATGCCCGTTGAGCCACCCGAAACGCCCCGGTGAGGTTGGCGTTGATGACCTTCTCGAACTTCTCCTCGGTCATCCGCATGAGGAACGCGTCCGCGGCCAGGCCGGCGTTGGACACCAGCACCTCGACCGGACCCTGGTGCTCCTCGACCGCTTTGAAGGCGCGATCGACGGCGTCGTTGTCGGTGACGTCACACTCGACGCCGAATAGCCCCTTGGGCGCCCCGGATCCGCGGTGCGTGACGGCCACCTTGTGGCCGTCGGCGGCCAGCCGCTGCGCGATCGCCAGACCGATTCCCCGGTTTCCGCCCGTTACCAGGACTGAACGGGATACGAATGCGGGTTTGCCGCTGTCGACGGCGAGCTCGGTGGCTGTGTCAGTCACCCCGTCAACCTATCGCCTGCCGACCGCGGGGCCGACATCTGCCCCTCGCGCGCCGCGCCGGAATCAAGTCGGCAGCCGGCGGTTGATCAGCAGCGCCGCCAGGGCCGCCAACGCCAGCATCAGCGCGCCCAGCCGCAGCCAGCCCGCGCTGGCATCGCCCTTGATGGTCTCGTAGCCGATCTGCTGCTGCAACGACGCGTAGACCGCTTTCAGCTCCGCCAGGCTCGCGGCGTTGTAGGCATTTCCACCCGAGAGCTGGGCCACCTTCTTGAGCGTCTCGTCGTCGACCGGCACCGGCTGGCGCTGGTCGTTGATCTCGACGAAGCCGTACGGCGTGCCGAACGAGATCGTCGAGATCGGCACGCCCTGGTCCTTGGCGCTGCGCGCGGCGGTGAAGGCCCCCTTGGGATTGTCCGGGTTGGTCGGCATCGTCTCCTTGCCGTCGGAGAACAACACGATGCGCGCCGGTGGCGGTGTGTCGCCCCCACCGATCACCGCGCCGACCGTCGCGATGGCCTGCAGGGCGGTGAAGATCCCCTCCCCTGTGGCGGTGCGGTCGGCGAACTGCAACTTGTCGATCGCCGCTTTGGTCGCGTCCCGGTTGGTGGTCGGCGACACCAGCACCGTCGCGGTGCCGGCGTAGGCGATCAACCCGAGGTTGATTCCCGGCGTCAGCTCGCCGGCGAACTGCTTTGCCGCCTCCTGCGCGGCCGCCATCCGGTTGGGTGCGACATCGGTGGCACGCATCGACTGCGACACGTCGATCACCAGCATCACCACCGCGCGGTTACGCGGAATCCGGACGTCGTTGGTCGGCCCCGCCATCGCGATGGTGAACAGCACCAAAGCCGACACCAAGAGGATCGCCGGCACGTGCCGCCACCGGGAGGGCCGCTTGGGGGCGACGCTTTCCAGCAGCTCCATGTTGGCGAACCGCAACATCCGCCGCTGGCGCGCCAGCTGCATCAGGACGTACAGCGTGGCCAGCCCGAAGACGACGACAAGGAAAAGGAAGAACCACGAGTGCTCGAAGCCGGACAGCGTCATCGGCCCCAGCAGCGGCAACGTCACTGGCGCCCCGCCAGTGCCCCACGCCGGCGGGACTCAACGAAACGCACGATGTCGGCGATCCAGTCGCGGTCGGTGCGCAACGTCAAGAGCGGGGCCCCGCAACCGCGGATCGTGCGGGACACGTCGGCACGGTGTGCGGCGGCGGCCTTGGCGAAATCGTCGCGCAGCTGGGCATCGATGGTGAATTCGCGGGTGACCCCGGATTCGGCGTCCTGCAGCACGACTTCGCCGATGTCGGGCAGCTCGACGTCACGGGGATCGATCACCTCGATGGCCAGCACCTCATGGCGGGCCGCGATCGCCCGTAGTGGACGCATCCAATTGATCGGGCCGAGGAAGTCGCTGATGATCACCGCCATACCGCGGCGGCGTTCCGGCCGGCGCAGCGCGTCGATGGTCGTCGCCAAATCCCCGCGCACCCCGACCGGCGCCTTGGGCATGGTGGCAATGGTGCGCAACAGCGTCTGCTCGTGCTGGCGTCCGGAGCGCGCCGGGACCCGGCTCATCGTCGCGCCGTTGGCGATCAGCGCGCCGAGCCGGTTTCCGCCACCGCTGTTGAGGAACGTGATCGCGGCCGCGGCCGCCACGGCAAGGTCACGCTTCTCGCAGCCGACGGTGCCAAAGTCCAGGCTGGCCGACATGTCGACGACCAGCCAGGTCTCCAATTCACGGTCGGCGATCATCTGCCGCACATGCGGGTGCGTGGTGCGCGCGGTCACCGCCCAGTCCATCCGGCGGACATCGTCGCCGGGCTGATACTCGCGCGACTCCCCCGGCTCGCTGCCCGGCCCCGGGATCAGGCCGAGGTGATCGCCGTGCAGGACACCGTCGAGCTTGCGTTTGACGGTGAGTTCGAGTTGCCGCAGCGCCGCCGACAGCTTGGGGTCGACGATCTGCCCACGCTGCATCGACGGCGGACGCGAGGCCGCGGGTCGCGCGGCGTTATCGGAATCGGTCACCGACCGCTGGCCACACCCGCGGCCTGCATCACCGGCGGCACCGAATGGCCTTGTTGCGGAACGGCATTCACCTGGGGCAGGGCAACCGTCTGCAGGATCCGGTTGATGACGACCTCCGCCGAGATGTCGTCGGCGAGCGCGTCGTAGGTGAGGACCAACCGGTGCCGAAGCACGTCGGGGATGACCTCGACGACGTCTTGCGGGATCACATAATCGCGGCCGCGCACCAGCGCCAGCGAGCGGGACGCGGCGACGATGCCCAGCGAGGCGCGCGGCGAGGCGCCGAAGGAGATCCAGGTCTTGACGTCGTTCAGCCCCAGCTGCTCCGGGTACCGGGTGGCGGTGACGACGCGCACCACATAGTCGAGCAGCGCGTGGTGGACGAAGACACTGGACGCGATGTCCTGCAGCCGCAGCAGGTCTCCGGTGTTGAGAATCTGCTTGGGCTGGGGCGGCTTGACGCCCATCCGGTAGATGATCTCCCGCTCTTCTTCCGGTGACGGGTAGCCGACGTTGATCTTGAACAGGAAGCGGTCGCGCTGCGCCTCCGGCAGCGGGTAGACACCCTCGTGCTCGATGGGGTTCTGCGTCGCCATCACCAGGAACGGATTGGGCAAATCGAAGGTCTTGCCGCCGATCGACACGTGGCGTTCCTGCATGACCTCCAGCAGTGCCGACTGCACCTTCGCGGGCGCGCGGTTGATCTCGTCGGCGAGCAAGAAGTTGACCACCACCGGGCCGAGCTCGGTGTCGAACTCTTCCTTGCCCTGCCGGTAGATGCGGGTACCGATGATGTCGGTGGGCACCAGGTCGGGCGTGAACTGGATGCGCGCGAACGTCCCGCCGACCACCTTCGCGAAGGTCTCCACGGCCAGCGTCTTGGCCACGCCGGGAACACCCTCGAGCAGCACATGGCCCTTCGACAGCAGCCCGACCAGCATCCGCTCCACCATCTGGTCCTGGCCGACGATGATCCGTTTGACCTCGAAGACGGCCCGTTCCAGGGTGTGCACCTCGGCGGCCAGCCCGTCACCGACACCCCCGACACCCGCAGGCGCTTCATGCGCCGGCGGGCCGGAATGTCCGCCCGGGCCCGAGTAACCGCTGGCGCCCGGGGGCAACCCACCTGCTGATGTCATCGACTGCTACCTTCCACGGCTCTACCGGACGTACCCGCGTCCAACTATTCCAGGCCCGCCGGAATCCGTCGACGCCGCGGTTCGCTAACCCCGGTCAGGACTCGATGATTCTCGTCAAAAACGGCGTCATGCCGGGTTTGCGCACCGGGCTCACGGTGACTTTGCCGGCGAGTGAAGATGCCTCCAGCATCTGGCCGTTGCCCAGGTACATGGTGACGTGCTGGCCGCCGCCGGGGCCGTAGAAGATCAGGTCGCCGCGCTTGGCCTGATCCGGCGGAATGTGGCGGCCGGCGTTGTACTGATCACCGGAAAACCGGGGCAGCAGCACGCCGACCCCGGCGAAGGCGTACCGCATCAGGCCCGAGCAGTCGAAGCCGTTGATGTTGGCGCCGTCGCCGACGCCCTTGCTGGGTCCGTCCAGCGAGCCGCCGCCCCACGAATACGGAACACCCATCTGGGACCCGCCCCGCCGGATCGCATACTCGATGGCCTGCCTGGCGTTCGCCCGCGGAATCCGGCCGGCACCGGTGTTGGTGGCGCTGGGGGCGTCGGTGGGGGTGCCGCCGAGATTGATGCCCAGCCCGCCGAGGAACTGCTTGCCCATATCCAGCGTGGTCTGGGTGGCCTGGGCCGTGGCCTGCAGCGACGCGTTGGCGACGGCCAGCGGGTCTCCCGGGGCGCCGGCACTGACCGCCGCCGGCAGCGTGGGATCCCACGGGCCGGGGTCGGCCGTGGCCGGGCCGGGGTCGGCCACCATCAGCCCAGTCACCACGGTGGCGAGCACCACCACCTTAGAAGCCAGGCTGATCAGGTGAAACCGCTTGCGGCGCATAGCTCCTCGACTAGTGCTCGTCATCGTTACCACTCGATGTAGCGGACCACGAAAGGCGTCATGCCGCTGGTGCGCACGGGCGCGACGCGGACCTTGAGACCCACGTCGGGGGCCTCGAGCATCTGGCCGTCGCCGAGGTAGAGCGTCACGTGCTGGCTACCGCCCGGGCCATAGAAGATGACGTCACCGCGGCGCATCTGCGCGGACGGGATCTTGCGGCCCAAGTTGTACTGCGAACCCGAGTAGTGCGGCAGCTTGATCCCCACCCCGGCAAACGAATACAAGACCAGACCCGAACAGTCGAAGCCGGTGGTGCCGGATCCGGAGTCGATTCCCTTGCCGGGGCCCGCGGCGGTGCCGCCACCCCAGGAGTAGGGCACGCCGATCTGCGACATCCCGCGCCGGATCACGTACTCGGTGGCCTGCCGCCCGTAAACCCGCGGAATCCGGCCCGACGTCCCACCCGGAGTGGCGTTGGTGATGCCCGTGTCGTCGGGCTTGAGGATGCCCAGCTGCTGCAGGAAGCCCTTCCCCAGGCCGGCGGTGACCTGACTCGACGTGGCCGAGATGCCCAACACCTGGTTGATCACCGCGATCGGGTCACCCGGGATGTTGGCGCTGGGCACCATCGGCAGCGTCGGATCCCAACCATCCCAGTGCCGGCCCCCGGCGGGCGGCGTACCGGCCGGTGCCCCGGGATCCCACCGGTCGCCCGACGGCGGAACACCGGGCCCGCCTTTGCCCGCCGACCATTGCCGTCCGGCCTCGAGTTTGGCCGCCTCGAGTTTGGCCTGCGCGTCGTCGCGCTCGGCGGCGAGGCGAGCGATCGCTTCGCGTTGCTCGTCGAACTTGTGCTTGGAATTGGTGAGCGCCGCCACCGCGGCGTCCTGGCTGCTCTTGGCGTCGACGGCGGCCTTGTCGGCCTTCTGCTTGGCGAGCCGCGCCGCCGACTCCTTATTGACCTGCTCGGTCCGGGCCCGCTGCAGCTTGGCCATCACCGCCTCGGAACTGGCACTTAGGGTCTGGGCGGCGGTCTCGGTGGCGATGATGTCTTCGGGGCTGGTCGCGGTCAGGTAAGCGCCCGACGGGCCGTTCATGTAGGTGGCCGCCGCGAAGGTGTCGAAGCGATGCTGCGCCCCGGCGATCGCCGCGTTGGCGTCCTTGACCGCCTGCTGACTGACCTCGAGGTCGTGTTCGGCCGCGGCGGCGTTGTCCCGGGCGGCCTCGACGTCGACCAGGGCCTTGTCGACGCTTTGTTGTTCCGTCTGGATTTCCGCGCTGAGGTTTTCCAGCCGCTGGTTGGCCCTGGCGACGTTGGCGATCAGCGCGCCCATGCTGTCGGCGGTGGGATCGGCGTGCGCCAGGCCGGGAGTGCATACCAGCAGGGCCAGGCTCAAGACCGCCGGGAGGACCGGGCGGACCAGCCTGGCGGCCGGCCGCGCAGAAGAGCCCCAGCGGGTGCGTCTCATTCGACTCAGGTCTCCCCAACGGCTCAAGCGCGGACGGACGGCGCCTGCCACACTTCTTCCGTAAGGCGCCATATATAACACGAGCATCATTTGCACCGTACGTCACATAAGACCCCGTGGAAACGCTGGTCACAAACTGAATTCTCTACGTGCGTTTACTGTGACCCAACGGTGACCTGCGGTGTTTGCCACACAGAGCCACGAGGATGCCCCGCGGGGACCGGCCGAGCGGAATTAGCCTGCTAGGCGCCCTGACTGGGCTCCGCCGCGTGAGTTTCTGCCGTCTTGACCGACGTTGCCGATCGCCTGCTGCGCAGCTGCAGGAACCGGGTGCCGACGGCGGCCGCGAGCACGCCGATCAACACGACGACGGTCAACCCGGTCCAGGGAAACTCGGGGGCCGCCAGCTCATTCAAAAAGTTCTGCGCCGAGTGCACCGCGTTGCCCGTTTTGGCGATGTCCTCGCCGGCCTCGAGCGTCACTCGCGGGTAGTGCGTGCTGTAGCTGCCGACGTAGCTCGGGCTGAGCGTCAAGACGGTGACATCGCCGTAGTCGGCGCCCACCACGGTGGAGATGTCGCGCAGCGGGGTGTCGTTGGGGGGGTTGTGGTCGAGCAGCACGATCTTGAGGTTGATGCCCTGGGCATGAGCCTGGTTGACGATGCCGAGCAGCTCCGGCACGGCCGGCGGTGGCGCACTGACGCCGTCCGCGGCGACCTGGGCCTTCACCGCGATCATGTCGACGTCCTGCGGAATGTAAAGCGGCAGAACCAGGTGCCCCGTCATCGGGTCCACCGTACGCGACTTCTGGGGGTTTAAACCCGCGCCCCATCCGACAAGACTGGACACACGATGCCGCTGTTTACAGGACAAGCGTACTGTTAAAGTGGTTGCGGCAGTCCAGCACCGTCGACACGGCCCGTCGGCGGGAGAACTTAATCACCGGGAGTTGATGTGACCAGCAAGGATTCGGAGAACTCGTTCGGAGCGCGCGACACCCTCAAGGTCGGCGATAAGAGTTACCAGATCTATCGCCTCGACGCCGTCCCCAACACCGAGAAGCTCCCCTACAGCCTCAAAGTCCTCGCCGAGAACCTACTGCGCAACGAGGATGGCAGCGACATCACCAAAGACCACATCGAGGCCATCGCGAACTGGGATCCCAAGGCGGACCCCAGTATTGAGATCCAGTACACCCCCGCGCGCGTGGTGATGCAGGACTTCACCGGTGTGCCGTGCATCGTCGACCTGGCCACCATGCGGGAGGCCATCGGCGACCTGGGTGGCAATGCGGAGAAGGTCAACCCGCTCGCGCCGGCCGACCTGGTGATCGACCACTCGGTGATCGCCGACCTGTTCGGCACCGCCGACGCGTTCGAGCGCAACGTCGAGATCGAGTACGAGCGCAACGGCGAGCGCTACCAGTTCCTGCGCTGGGGGCAGGGCGCGTTCGACGACTTCAAGGTGGTGCCGCCGGGCACCGGCATCGTCCATCAGGTCAACATCGAATACCTCGCGCACGTCGTGATGACCCGCGACGGGGTGGCATATCCCGATACCTGCGTGGGCACCGACTCGCACACCACCATGGTCAACGGCCTCGGCGTGCTCGGCTGGGGCGTGGGCGGCATCGAGGCCGAGGCCGCGATGCTCGGCCAGCCGGTGTCGATGCTGATTCCGCGGGTCGTCGGGTTCAAGCTGACCGGTGAGATCCAGCCGGCCGTCACGGCCACCGACGTCGTGCTGACCGTCACCGAAATGCTGCGCAAGCACGGCGTGGTCGGCAAGTTCGTCGAGTTCTACGGCGAGGGTGTGGCCCAGGTGCCGCTGGCCAACCGCGCCACCCTGGGCAACATGAGCCCCGAATTCGGTTCCACCGCAGCCATTTTCCCGATCGACCAAGAGACCATCGACTACCTTCGGTTCACCGGGCGCGACGAGGAGCAGCTGGCGCTGGTCGAGGCGTACGCCAAAGAACAGGGCCTGTGGCACGACCCCAAGCACGAGCCCAAGTTCTCCGAATACCTCGAGCTGGACCTGTCCGGCGTGGTGCCGTCGATTGCCGGGCCGAAGCGCCCGCAGGACCGAATCGCGTTGTCCGACGCCAAGTCCACCTTCCGCAAGATCATTCCCGACTACTGCGGCGACGACCCCGGCAAGGCGGACTACTCCAGGCTGGACGAGGTGGTCGACGAGTCGTTCCCGGCCAGTGACCCGGGGCAACTCTCGAACGGGCACGCCGACGAGATCCCCGCGGTGCACTCGGCTGCCGCGCACTCGGAGGGCAGGGTAAGCAAACCCGTTCGGGTTGAGTCCGACGAACTCGGCGAATTCGTGCTCGACCATGGTGCGGTGGTGATCGCCGCGATCACGTCGTGCACCAACACCTCCAACCCCGAGGTCATGCTGGGCGCGGCGCTGCTGGCCCGCAACGCCGTCGACAAGGGATTGACCTCCAAGCCGTGGGTGAAAACCACCATGGCGCCGGGCTCCCAAGTGGTCAACGACTACTACGACAGGTCGGGCCTCTGGCCGTATCTGGAGAAGCTGGGCTTCTATCTGGTCGGCTACGGCTGCACCACCTGCATCGGCAACTCCGGCCCGCTGCCCGACGATGTCTCAAAAGCGGTGAATGACAACGACCTTTCGGTGGCCGCCGTGCTGTCCGGTAACCGCAATTTCGAGGGCCGCATCAACCCCGATGTGAAGATGAACTACCTCGCGTCGCCGCCGTTGGTCATCGCCTACGCGCTGGCCGGAACCATGGACTTCGACTTCGAGTCGCAGCCACTCGGCCAGGACAAGGATGGCAACGACGTCTTCCTCAAGGATATTTGGCCGCCACAGAAGGACGTCTCGGACACCATCGCCTCGGCGATCAGCCAGGAGATGTTCGTCAAGAATTACGCCGACGTGTTCAAGGGCGATGAGCGCTGGCGTAACCTGCCGACGCCAAGCGGCAATACCTTTGAGTGGAACCAGGACTCGACCTATGTGCGCAAGCCACCGTACTTCGAGGGGATGTCGGCTGAACCCGAGCCGGTCGGCGACATCACCGGCGCCCGGGTGCTGGCGCTGCTCGGCGATTCGGTGACCACCGACCACATCTCCCCCGCCGGCGCCATCAAGCCGGGCACCCCGGCCGCGCAGTACCTCGACGAGCACGGCGTCGACCGCAAGGACTACAACTCCTTTGGCTCCCGGCGCGGCAACCACGAGGTGATGATCCGCGGCACGTTCGCCAACATCAGGCTGCGCAATCAGCTGCTGGACGACGTTTCCGGCGGGTACACCCGCGACTTCACCCAGGACGGCGCTCCGCAGGCGTTCATCTACGACGCGGCGCAAAACTATGCGGCACAAAGCATTCCGCTGGTGGTGCTCGGGGGCAAGGAGTACGGCTCCGGGTCGTCGCGGGACTGGGCGGCCAAGGGCACGTTGCTGCTGGGCGTGCGGGCGGTGATCACCGAGTCGTTCGAACGCATCCACCGCTCCAACCTGATCGGCATGGGTGTCATCCCGTTGCAATTCCCCGAAGGCGAGTCGGCTTCGTCGCTGGGACTGGACGGTACCGAGGTATTCGACATCACCGGCATCGAGGCGCTCAACGACGGCAAGACGCCGAAGACGGTGCATGTCAAGGCCAGCAAAGATTCCGGCGAGGACGCCGGAAAGACAGTAGAATTCGACGCCGTCGTGCGCATCGACACCCCCGGCGAGGCCGATTACTACCGCAACGGCGGCATCCTGCAGTACGTGCTGCGCAACATGCGCAAGTCGGGCTGACCCAGGCGACCCAAGCCCCGGCATGCCAAGAGTCAGCGAGGACCATCTGGCGGCTCGCCGCCGTCAAATCCTCGACGGCGCTCGCCGTTGCTTTGCCGAATACGGCTACGACAAAGCCACCGTCCGGCGGCTGGAACAGGCGATCGGGATGTCGCGCGGCGCGATCTTCCATCACTTCCGGGACAAGGACGCGTTGTTTTTCGCGCTCGCGCACGAGGACGCCGAGCGGATGGCCGACGTGGCGTCCCGCGAGGGCCTCATCCAGGTGATGCGTGACATGCTCGCCGCGCCCGACCAGTTCGACTGGCTGGCCACCAGGTTGGAGATCGCACGCAAGCTACGCAACGACCCGGCGTTCAGCCGCGGTTGGGCGGAGCGCTCCGCGGAACTGGCGGCGGCGACGGCCGATCGACTGCGCCGGCAGAAGGAAGCGCACCGGGTGCGCGACGACGTTCCCGGCGAAGTGTTGCGGTGCTACTTAGAGCTGGTGCTCGATGGCCTGGTGGCCCGCCTGGCCTCCGGGGAAGATCCGGAGCGGCTATCCGCCGTGCTCGACCTGGTGGAGAACTCGGTGCGTCGCAATAATTCTGAGCGACTCGGTTCGGACTAGCGCGTACGAGAGGTGTGGTTGGGGCCGCCCCTGCTGCGCATGGTCGTACCCGACTCGCGCAGCAGGCTGTGCACCGACCCGTACGACCGGCCGGTGGTGGCCGCCAGATTACGGATGCTGGCCCCTTGCTCATAGGCGTTGCGTAACTCGTGCAGCAACTGCTCGCGAGTCTTATTCGATTTTCGCACTAGGTTTCTCAAGTGGTCCCTCCCACGCTGGAACACGGTCCCAAGCACATAGAGTAAGAACCCGTCGTCGGCCGCGGGCCGATTTGGCCGAAATCGTCTGCGGCAACTCTTCGATCTAGGCCAGCTCGATGAGATCGCGATATTCGTCGGACCAATAGTCCTCGGTGCCGTCGGGCAACAGCACGACGCGTTGCGGGTCGAGCGCCTCGGCCGCTCCGGGGTCATGCGTCACCAGCACCACCGCACCGTGGTAGCTGCGCAGCGCGTCGAGCACCTGTTCGCGGGACGCCGGATCGAGATTGTTGGTCGGTTCGTCCAGCAGCAACACGTTCGCCGTGGACGCCACCAGCCCGGCCAGCGCGAGCCGGGTCTTCTCCCCACCGGACAGCGTGCGTGCCGGTTGGTCGAGCTGCGGCCCGCTGAACATGAACGCACCGAGCAGGCCGCGCAGATCCTGTTCGCCGGATTCGGGCGCGGCGTGGCGGATGTTCTCCCAGACCGTCGCGTCGTTGTCGAGCGTGTCGTGCTCTTGGGCGAAATACCCGATCCGCAAACCGTGTCCGGGTTCCAGTGCTCCGGCGTCGGGATTCTCGACGCCGGCCAGCAACCGCAACAGCGTGGTCTTGCCGGCGCCGTTGAGTCCCAGCACGACCACCCGCGAGCCGCGGTCGATCGCCAGATCGACACCGCTGAAGACCTCCAGCGACCCGAAGTTCTTGGTCAGCCCGGTGGCCACCAGCGGCGTGCGCCCGCAGGCGGCCGGGGTGGGAAACTTGATCCGGGCCACCTTGTCGGCGACCCGTTCCTCGTCGAGCGCGGCCATCATCCGATCGGCACGGCGCAACATATTTTGGGCCGCAACGGCTTTGGTGGCCTTAGCGCCCAGCTTGGCGGCCTGGGTACGCAGCGCGGCGGCCTTGCGTTCGGCGTTGACGCGTTCGCGGCGGCGCCGCTGCTCGTCGGTGGCCCGGGCGTCGAGATACTTCTGCCAGCCCATGTTGTAGACGTCGACCTCGCCGCGCACGGCGTCCAAAAACCACACCCGGTTGACGACGTCGGCGAGCAGGTCGACGTTGTGGCTGATGACCACCAGGCCGCCGGTGTGTGACCGCAGGAAATCCCGCAGCCAGCCCAGCGAATCCGCGTCGAGGTGGTTGGTCGGCTCGTCGAGCAGCAGCGTGGTCCCCGAACCCGAGGCCCCCGCCCCTCCCTCCGACGCGGCGAACAGGATGCGCGCCAGTTCCACCCGGCGGCGCTGACCACCGGACAGGGTGCGCAGTTGCTGTGTCATGACCCGTTCCGGCAGGCCGAGACTCGCGCAGATCCGCCCGGCTTCACTTTCGGCGCCGTAGCCACCCAGCGCGACGAATCGCTCCTCCAGCTGTCCATAGCGGCGGATCGCGCGGTCACGCGCCTCGTCGTCGGCGACCTCGGCCATCAACGCCCGCTGCTTCTCCAGATCGGTGAGCAGCACGTCCAATCCGCGGGCCGACAACACCCGGTCGCGGGCCAGCACGTCGAGATCGCCCTCTTTGGGATCCTGTGGCAGATAACCGATTCCGCCGGCGCGGGTGACCGAGCCCGCGTATGGCTCGCTTTCCCCCGCCAGGATGCGCAGTGTGGTGGTCTTGCCCGCGCCGTTGCGTCCGACCAACCCGATCCGGTCACCGGGCTGCACCCGCAGCTCCGGGCCGTCGGGCGAGAGCAGGATGCGCGCACCAGCGCGGACCTCAAGGTCCGTGGCAGTGATCACGATCGCTCTCCTGTTGCGTCATTTGTCGTCGGTGAACACCGGCGGCCGGCGCTCGGCGCGCGCGGCAACTGCTTCTTCGAAGTTGGCGGTGAGCAGGCGAACGAAAAGCTGTCCCAAGCCTTCGGCTTGCATGTGCCCTTCCAGGCTACCGGCGTCCAGTCCACTCCAGAGTGTGCGCTTGGTCAACTCGATTCCCGGCCGCGAGAACGCGGCGATCCGCGCGGCGATCGTGTAGCAGGTGTCCAGCAGCTGGCCTTCCGGCACCTGGCACGACACCAGCCCGATGCGCTCGGCTTCCTCGGCGGTGACGTCGCGACCGGTCAGCATGATCTCGAACGCGCGCGACGACCCGATCGCCCTGGGCAACAGGTAGCTCAGCCCGAGTTCGCTGGCCGTGAGCCCGTTGTTGATGCCCGCGGCGCGGAAGTAGGCGGTGGTCGACGCCACCCGGATGTCGGCGGCCAGCGCCAGGCACAGCCCACCGCCGATGGCCGCGCCGTTGATCGCGGCGATGACGGGTTGATGCAGCCGCCGCAGCATCAGGATGACGTCGTCGAGAAGCTCCATGGAGCGCAGCGCATAGGTCGGGCGGGTCAACCCCTCGACGTTCGGCACCGTTCCCGCCGACTTGTGATCGGCGCCCGAGGAGAACCCGCGACCCGCCCCGGTCAGCACGACGACCCGCACGGAATTGTCGTAGTTGACCTTCTCGAGCGCCGCTTTGAGCGGCACCATGACGTCAAACGCCATGGAATTCATCCGCTCGGGCCGATTCAGGGTTATCAACGCGACCCCCGGCCGCGGGTGTTCAACACGTACCAAACTCACCCGTGAACGGTATCGCGGAGGTTGCTGTGCGCCTATTCGGCGGCGCGCGTCAGCTTTGCTCCGCTTCGGCCGCTTCGACGTCGAAGGCCTTGACTTGCTGCACCAAGTCCTCCAGGGCCGCCGGCGGCAGGGCCCCGGGCTGGTTGAACAGCAGCTTGCCCTTCTTGAAGGCCATCAGCGTGGGGATGGAGCGGATCTGGGCGGCCGCCGCGAGCTGCTGCTCGGCTTCGGTGTCGACTTTGGCGTGCACGATGTCGGGGTGTTTCTCCGACGACGCCTGGAAAGTCGGTCCGAACTGGCGGCATGGTCCACACCAGGACGCCCAGAAGTCGACGAGCACGATGTCGTTGCCCTCGATGGTCTCGTTGAACTTCTCACCAGTGAGATCAAGTATTGTCACGTTTGCTCCAACGCCCCGAGCTGCCCCGATGTTCCCGGTGAATTGGCCTACGGCCCAAGGCAAGCGCAGGTTACGGTTGCGTACGGTTTCGGGCGTCGGAGAGACTTAGGGCTGATGATCCGCAGGTGCAGCGACCAGCAGAGGGAGCAACCTTGGGCCACTACATCGCAAACGTCCGTGATCTCGAGTTCAACCTGTTCGAGGTCCTTGATATAGGCGCTGTCCTGGGCACCGGACGTTTCAGCGATCTCGATGAGGACACGGTCCGAACGATATTGTCCGAGGCCGCTCGCCTGGCCGAAGGCCCGGTCGCCGAATCCTTCGCCTACGCGGACCGCAACCCGCCGGTATTCGACCCGAAAGCCCACACCATCAGCGTGCCCGCCGAGCTGGCCAAGACGGTGGAAGCGATCAAAGAGGCCGGGTGGTGGCGACTGGGCCTGGCCGAAGAGATCGGTGGCATGTCCGCGCCGCCACCGCTGGCCTGGGCGGTCAACGAAATGATCATCTGCGCCAACCCGTCCGCCAACTTCTTCTGCCTGGGCGCTGTGATGGCTCAGGCGTTTTTTCTCGAGGGCGACGAAGAGCAGCGGCGGTGGGCGGCGGAGGGCGCGGAGCGCGGCTGGGCGGCCACCATGGTGCTCACCGAACCGGATGCCGGCTCCGACGTCGGCGCGGCCCGTGCCAAGGCCTTCGAACAACCCGACGGCACCTGGCACATCGAGGGCGTCAAGCGATTCATCTCGGGCGGGGACGTAGGCGATACCGCCGAGAACATCTTCCACCTGGTGCTGGCCAGGCCCGAGGGCGCCGGTCCGGGAACCAAGGGGCTGAGCCTGTTTTACGTTCCCAACTATCTTTTCGACCCCGACACCTTCGAACTCGGTCCCCGCAATGGGGTTTTCGTCACCGGGCTGGAACACAAAATGGGCATCAAATCCTCCCCGACGTGCGAATTAACGTTCGGCGCAACCGATGTGCCCGCGGTCGGCTATCTCGTCGGCGGCGTGCACAACGGGATCGCGCAGATGTTCACCGTGATCGAACACGCCCGCATGACGATCGGCGTCAAGGCCGCCGGCACCCTGTCCACCGGCTACCTCAACGCGCTGGCCTACGCCAAGGAACGGGTGCAGGGCGCGGATCTCACCCAGATGACCGATAAGACCGCGCCGCGGGTCACGATCATGCACCACCCCGATGTGCGTCGCAGCCTGATGACGCAGAAGGCCTATGCCGAGGGCCTGCGGGCGCTCTACATGTATGCCGCAGCGCATCAGGATAATGATGTCGCACAACATGTTTCGGGTGCGGATCACGAAATGGCGCACCGCGTCGACGATCTGCTGCTGCCCATCGTCAAAGGGGTCAGCTCGGAACGGGCCTACGAAATTTTGACCGAGTCACTGCAGACGCTGGGTGGCTCCGGTTTCCTGCAGGACTATCCGCTCGAGCAGTACATCCGCGACTCCAAGATCGACTCGCTCTACGAGGGCACCACCGCGATCCAGGCGCTGGACTTCTTCTTCCGCAAGATCGTCCGCGACCACGGCGCGGCCCTGCAATTCGTGACGGCCCAGATCAGTGACACCATCGACACCTGTGCTGAGGCGCTGAAACCGCAAGCGCAACTGGTGCAAACCGCGCTCGACGACGTCACGGCGATGACGGGCGCGTTGACCGGATACCTCATGTCCGCCACGCAACATTCCGCCGACATTTACAAGGTTGGCCTGGCATCGGTGCGATATCTGCTCGCGGTCGGCGACCTGCTCATCGGCTGGCGGCTGCTGGTGCACGCGGGTGTCGCGCACGCCGCACTGGAAAGCGGCGCCGCCCAAAAAGACACACCGTTCTATCAGGGCAAGATCGCAACCGCGACCTTCTTCGCCAAGAACATCCTGCCCAGGCTGACCGCACTGCGGGGCGTCGTCGAGTCAGTCGACAACGACATCATGCGCATTTCCGAAGACGCGTTCTGACGGGCGGCTTTTCACAGTTACACATAGGTTACGCACAGCTGCAGTCGGGTAACCGATTTCGTGGGTCCGACCACGATTGGAGAGAAACGGTGCTACCTGTCAGCTCTTACACGCCCCGGCTCATGCGGTTCGCGATGCTCGCCGTCACCGGAGCCACCGTCCTGTCCGTCGCCGCGTGCGGCTCGTCGAACAAAACGGGCCCTTCATCGTCGACGTCCACCTCGACGTCGACGGTGACCTCGACGACGACATCGCCCACACCCAACGGCGAAGCGCGGGTCAGCGGCATGATCGCGTCGGTGGCGGGCAACTCCATTCAAGTCACCAAGGAGGACAACTCCGCCGCGGCGGTGAATTTCACCTCGACAACGAAGGTCACCGAGGTCACTCCGGCCACGCTGACCGATGTCACTGCGGGCAGCTGCGTGAGCGTGCGGCCCGCCAAGGACGTCCAGGGCGGGCAGCCGGTCACCGCGGCATCGGTGAAGGTCAGCCCTTCCGTCAACGGCACCTGCCCGCCGGCTTCCGCCCGCCCGGCACCGTCCGGCTCGCCGACGCCGACGCCCGCCAAGCCGGCGGGGGTTCGGGGCTCGGTGGCGTCGGTGGCGGGTAACACCATCAACGTGACGGGCAACGACGCCAGCGGCAACACCACGCAGACGGCCGTGACGGTCGACGACCAAACCAAATACAGCAAGCAGGCCTCCGCGACCACCGACGCGATCACGCAGGGCAAATGCGCGAGCGCGCGCGGAACCATGGACAACGCCGGCGCGCTGCAGGCGACGACCATCCAGGTGCGACCGGCCGTCGACGGTAAATGCCCCGGCAAGCCCAAGTAGCCCCGGCCGTCACGGAGATGGGCATCACAGAGCACGACAGCGGGTGTGAAACCCGGGCACCGGCGGGTACCCCCTTGCGCAGGCGAAACGCGCGATCGGAGAAACGTCGGTGTCTACCACCTGGGCTCAACCTCGGCTTAACTACCTCGCGATCCTCGCGGTCATCGCCCTGATCGCCTTCGGGGTAGCCACGTGCGGCCCCTCGAACAACGCGTCGAACACCGGCAAGACCGAAAAGCCCACCGTATCGGCGATCCCGCCGAGCTCCGCAGCGAGCGCGGCACCCCCACCGGCGCCCCCACCGCCGGAGGCCAAGGACTACGTTGAGGGCCTCGTCGCGTCGATAGCGGGCAACACGATTCACCTCAGGACACGAAGCGGTGCCGCGACCGTGGACTTTGCACCGTCGACGAGGATCGTCGAGGTCACCCCGGCTCGGCTGACCGACGTCACCCCCGGCAGTTGCGTCAATATCCGCGCCACCCCGCAGAGCGCGCCGCCCGGCGCCGCGATCACCGCGCAAAACGTGACGATCACCCCGGCCCTTGACGGCAAATGCCCGCCGCCCGCCGGCTTCTACGGCACGGTCAGCTCGGTCTCAGGTAACACCATCACCGTCAACGACATCGGCGCCGGCGGTCAAACCACTCCCACCAATGTGACCGTCGCCAACACGACTTCCTACAGCAAGCAGGCAGTGACCAATGCTCAAGCAATCGCGGACGGTAAATGCCTGGGCGCTCAGGGAACGAATAGCGATGGTGTGCTGCAAGCGATGACGATCAGCCTGCAACAGTGCCCACCGATGGGGCGCCCGCACCACCACCTGCACCTCCACCTCTAGAGGAGTGGGGTGTTAATCGGCCGGAACGCGCCGAACTAGACGGTGAAGCCCAGGGCGCGCAGTTGTTCGCGGCCGTCCTCGGTGATCTTGTCCGGGCCCCATGGCGGGTTCCACACCCAGTTGATCCGCAGGTCATTGACCAGCCCGCTGCCGACCAGCGCGCTGCGCGACTGGTCCTCGATGACGTCGGTCAGCGGGCAGGCCGCCGACGTCAGCGTCATGTCGAGCAGGGCGACGGTTCCTTCGTCGCCCTGTTCGACGTTCAAGCCGTACACCAGGCCCAGGTCGACGACGTTGATGCCCAGTTCCGGGTCGACGACGTCACGCATCGCCTCCTCGAGATCGAAGATCAGTTCGTCGGGTGCGCTGGTTTCGCTCATTTCTCATCCTCCTCGACAAGCGTGGCTGGCCTGGGCCAGTGCGTCCTTGAACGCCATCCATCCCAGCAAAGCGCATTTCACCCGCGCCGGGTACTTGGCCACCCCGGCGAAAGCGATGCCGTCACCCAGAACGTCTTCGTCACCCTCGACGGTTCCGCGTGAGGACACCATTTCGGTGAACGCGGTGATGGTCTTCAGCGCATCGCCGACGGTTTGACCGATCACCTGCTGGGTGAGCACCGAGGTGGCCGCCTGGCTGATCGAGCAGCCCTGGCCGTCGTAGGAGATGTCGGCAATCCTCTGGCCGTCGTCGGACAACGCGACCCGCAGCGTGACCTCGTCACCGCAGACCGGGTTGACGTGATACACCTGCGCGCCGAACGGCTCCCTCAGCCCGCGATGCTGCGGGTGCTTGTAGTGATCCAGGATCACTTCCTGATAGATCTGCTCTAAACGCACGGCTCACGCCTTGCCGAAGAAGTCCAGGGAGCGTCGCACGCCGGCCACCAGGCGATCGACCTCGTCGGCGGTGTTGTACACCGCGAACGACGCCCGCGCGGTGGCCGCCACGCCGAACCGACGGTGCAGTGGCAGCGCGCAGTGGTGTCCGACGCGCACCGCGACGCCGTCGTCGTCGAGTACCTGCCCCACGTCGTGCGCGTGTACCCCGTCGACGACGAATGACACTGGGGAACCACGGTTTTCCATCGATGTCGATCCGACGATGCGCACGCCGTCGATACCGGACAGGCCCTCGATCGCTGCGGCGACCAGCTCGCGTTCGTGGGCTTCGACGGCGTCCATGCCGATGGCGCCGAGATAGCGTGCCGCCGCGGCCAATCCGACCACCTGGGAGGTCATCGGGGTGCCCGCCTCGAACCGCTGCGGGGGCGCGGCGTATGTGGTGGCTTCCATGGTCACGGTCTCGATCATCGAGCCGCCGGTAAGAAACGGTGGCAGCGCGCTCAACAGCTCGCGACGTCCGTACAGCACACCGATCCCATTGGGGCCCAACATCTTGTGGCCGGAGAACGCGGCGAAGTCGACATCGAGCGCGTGCAAGTCGACCGGCTGGTGCGGCACCGACTGGCAGGCGTCCAGCACGGTCAACGCGCCCACGCCCTGGGCGCGGGCGACCAGCTCGGCCACCGGCGCCACCGCGCCGGTCACATTCGAATGATGGCTGAAAGCAACGACTTTGACGCGCTCGTCGAGCTGCAGCGAGTCCAGGTCAATATGCCCGTCGTCGGTGATGCCGTACCAGCGCAGGGTGGCCCCGGTGCGCCGGGCCAGCTCCTGCCACGGGATCAGGTTGGCGTGGTGCTCGAGCTCGGTGGTGACAACGACATCGCCGGGGCCGACGGCACGCCCGAACCTTTTGTCGCCCAGCACGTATGACACCAGGTTGAGCGACTCCGTCGCATTCTTGGTGAAGACCAGCTCGTCGGGTTCGGCGCCGACGAACGCCGCGACGTCGGCGCGGCCCTGCTCGTAGGCGTCGGTGGCCTCCTCCATCAGCTGGTGCGCACCGCGATGCACCGCCCCGTTCGACGTGACGAGGAACTCCCGCTCGGCGTCGAGCACCTGCAGCGGGCGCTGCGACGTCGCGCCGGAATCCAGGTACGCCAACTGATTTCCACCCCGCATCACGCGTTTGAGGATGGGAAAATCGGCGCGGATCGCGGTGAGGTCCTTTTGCGTCGTCGAGCGGGTCATGATCAGGCCCCTGCGGCCGCTTGAGTGAAGCGCACGTAGCCGTTCTGCTCGAGTTCGTCGGCCAGCTCCGAGCCGCCGGATTCGGCGATGCGGCCGCCGACGAAGACGTGCACGTATTCGGGATGGATGTAGCGCAGGATGCGGGTGTAGTGCGTGATCAACAGGACACCGCCACGCACCGGCTGGCCGGTGCCATCATCCCAGCCCGTCTCCGCGTAGCGGTTCACCCCCTCGCTGACCACCCGCAGCGCGTCGACGTCCAACCCGGAGTCGGTCTCGTCCAGGATCGCGATCTTGGGCTTGAGCAGCTCGAGCTGCAGGATCTCGTGGCGCTTCTTCTCGCCGCCGGAGAAACCCTCGTTGACGTTGCGCTCGGCGAAGACCGAGTCGATTTCCAGCGACGTCATCGCGGCCTTGACCTCTTTGACCCAGTGCCGCAGCTTCGGGGCCTCACCGCGCACGGCGGTTGCGGCCGAGCGCAGGAAGTTCGACACCGAGACGCCGGGCACCTCGACGGGATACTGCATGGCCAGGAAGATTCCGGCCCGCGCGCGCTCGTCGACGCTCATCGCCAGCACGTCCTCGCCGTCCAGCGTGATGGACCCCGAGGTCACCCGGTACTTCGGGTGACCCGCGATGGCATAGGACAGCGTCGACTTGCCAGAACCGTTGGGGCCCATCAACGCATGCGTCTCACCGGATTTCACCGTGAGGTCGACGCCGTTGAGGATGGGGATCTCGCGCTCTCCCTCGGCGGCGTTGAGGTTCTCGACGCTGACGTGCAGGTCCTTGATTTCCAATGTGGTCATGAAGCAATTGCCTTTGATTCTGTGATGGCCAGTTCGTGTTCGATGGCCGCGGTCAGACGTTCCCGTACCTCGGGCACCGCGATCTGGGAGATGATCCCCCCGAAGAAACCGCGGATCACCAGCCGGCGGGCCTGCTCTTCCGGGATGCCGCGGGAGCGCAGGTAAAACAGTTGCTCGTCGTCGAAACGTCCGGTGGCGCTGGCGTGTCCGGCGCCGACGATCTCCCCGGTCTCGATCTCGAGGTTGGGCACCGAGTCGGCACGCGCCCCGTCGGTGAGCACCAGGTTGCGGTTCACCTCGAAGGTGTCCGTGCCGGTGGCTTCGGCACGGATCAGCACGTCGCCCACCCAGACGGTGTGCGCGTCGGGCAGCGCGGAATCCGGATCCCCTTGCAGCGCACCCTTGTACAGCACGTTCGATTTGCAGTCGGGCTGCGCGTGGTCCACCAGCAGCCGCGACTCGAGGTGCTGACCGTCGTCGGCGAAGTACAGGCCCAGCAGCTCGGCGTCCCCGCCGGGGCTGCAGAATCGCACGTTGGCCGACATTCGCACGACTTCCCCGCCCAGTGTGACGGTGACATGGCGCAGCACCGCGTCCTTGCCCAGCCGGGCGTGGTGCGCGCTGACGTGCACCATGTCGTCGGCCCAGTCGGCGATCCACACGACGGTGAGCCGGGCGGCGTCGTCGACGATGAATTCGACGTTGTCGGCATAGGTTCCGCTGCCCCGGTGGTCGATGACCACGACCGCCTCGCCGAGCTCGCCGACCCGGATCTGCAGATGCCCGTAGGCAACCGCGCCTTCGCCGGGCCCGGTGACGGTGATGTTGACCGGCTCGGAGATCCGCGTATCCCGCCCGACCGTGACCAGCGTCGCGGAGTTGAACGACGAAAATGCTTGGGCTGCAACGCGATCTGCAGGGACGCCGCCCTGCCCCAGCCGTTCGTCGCCACGCCGCACGGTTTCGGTCTGCACACCCGGCTGTTCGCTCACCACGACCTGGGCCTTACCGGAAGCGGGTGCCGAGCCGTCGTGCAGCCCGCGCAGCCGCTTCAGCGGGGTGAACCGCCAGACCTCGTCGCGGCCGCCGGGAACTTCGAACGCGCCAACATCGAAGGACGCGAACAGCTCGCCCTTGGTGAGTGCAGCAACGGTCATCCGACCGCGCCCTCCATCTGCAACTCAATCAGCCGGTTGAGCTCCAGCGCGTACTCCATCGGAAGCTCCTTGGCGATCGGCTCGACGAACCCGCGCACCACCATCGCCATCGCCTCGTCCTCGGTCAGCCCGCGGCTCATCAGGTAGAACAGCTGGTTCTCGCTGACCTTGGACACGGTGGCCTCGTGGCCCATCGTCACGTCGTCCTCGCGGATGTCGACGTAGGGGTAGGTGTCGCTGCGGCTGATCGTATCGACCAGCAGCGCATCGCATTTCACGCTGGAGCGCGACCCGTGCGCGCCCTTGTTCACCTGCACCAGGCCGCGGTAGGAGGTGCGTCCACCGCCGCGGGCCACCGACTTGGACACGATGTTGCTCGACGTGTTGGGTGCCAGATGCAGCATCTTGGCGCCGGTGTCCTGATGCTGGTCTTCGCCGGCGAACGCCACCGACAGCACCTCGCCCTTGGCGTGCTCGCCGGTCATCCAGACCGCCGGGTACTTCATGGTCACCTTCGACCCGATGTTGCCGTCGACCCATTCCATGGTGGCGCCGGCTTCGGCCCGGGCCCGCTTGGTGACCAGGTTGTAGACGTTGTTCGACCAGTTCTGGATGGTCGTATAGCGAACGCGCGCATGCGGTTTCACGATGATCTCGACCACCGCCGAGTGCAGCGAGTCCGACTTGTAGATCGGCGCGGTACAGCCCTCGACGTAGTGCACGTAGGAGCCCTCGTCGGCGATGATCAGCGTCCGCTCGAACTGGCCCATGTTCTCGGTGTTGATCCGGAAGTAGGCCTGCAACGGGATGTCGACGTGCACGTTCTTCGGGACGTAGATGAAGCTGCCGCCCGACCACACGGCGGTGTTCAGCGCCGAGAACTTGTTGTCCCCGGCCGGAATCACGGTGCCGAAGTACTGCTGGAAGATCTCGGGGTGCTCGCGCAGCGCCGTGTCGGTGTCGAGGAAGATGACGCCCTGGGCCTCCAGATCCTCACGGATCGAGTGGTAGACGACCTCCGACTCGTACTGCGCGGCCACACCGGAGACCAGCCGCTGCTTCTCGGCCTCCGGGATGCCCAGCTTGTCGTAGGTGTTCTTGATGTCGGCGGGCAGGTCGTCCCAGGTCGCGGCCTGCTTCTCGCTGGACCGCACGAAGTACTTGATGTTGTCGAAGTGGATGCCGTCGAGGTTGGAGCCCCAATTCGGCATGGGCTTGCGGTCGAAGATGCGCAGCGCCTTCAGCCGGGTCGCCAGCATCCACTCGGGCTCGCTCTTCTTCGCGGAGATGTCGCGAACGACCGCCTCGGACAGCCCGCGTTGCGCGCTGGCGCCGGCGACGTCGGAGTCGGCCCAGCCGTAGCCGTACTTGCCCAGCGATTCGATCGCCTGTTCCTGGGTCAGCGGCGCGACGACCGTCTTGCTGGCCTCGGGTGTGAGTGTCATAGTGACGCTCCTTTGCTGCTCGTGGTGTCGCGGCGCGGGCTGGGCGCCGGAGTGAGTGGTACGTGGGTGGTGCAGGCGCAATCGCCGTTGACGATGGTCGCCAACCGCTGCACGTGGGTGCCCAGCACCTCGGCCATCGCCTGCTGCTCGGCTTCGCACAGTTCGGGGAATTCCTCGGCGACGTGTGACACCGGGCAGTGGTGCTGACAGATCTGTACGCCGTGGATCGGCCCGCCGACCCGCGTGGTGGTGGCGACGTAGCCGGCCTTGGTCAACGCACCGGCGATCCGTTCGGCGGCCGCCTCCACGTCGGCGTCCGCGGCGCTGCCGGCGCCCTCGACGCCGGCCAGGATCGCGTCGATCCGCCGCCGGGCGAACGTCCGAACCGCTTCCTGTCCACCGATTTCCCGCAGTTGCCCCATGGCCGCGGCCGCCAAGTCGTCGTAAGCGTGGTCGAGCTTCGCCCGGCCGGCCGCGGTCAGCCGGAAGCGCTTCGCGGGCCGCCCGCGGCCCGCCTGCTGCCATGCCGCGGCGGCCGTGGCTTCGGCGTCGCCCGCCTCGACCAGCGCGTCGAGGTGACGCCGCACACCGGCGGCCGCCAGGTGAAGCCGGTCGCCGATCTCACCGACGGTGATCGACCCGGATTCCAGCAACAACCGAACGATGGCACCGCGGGTGTGGCCGTCCGGTCCGGAGCCTGAGACTTCAGGGCCGGGAACAGCCGCCGGAACCGCGGGGATTTTCACAACACCAGTGTGACGCAATTCCGGGGATCGGTCTAGCAAGGGTGCCCTGTGTGGGCGGTTGCGCTGGTCACACGGCGTCCATCGACCCACCGCTTCCTGACATGCCGTTACGCTGCTCTGATGGCCGCCCGCCACCACTCACTGAGCTCGTCGATCGCCAGCTTGCACGGCGACGAACAGCCGGTGGGCGCGCCGCTGAACGAGACCGAGCTCACCGCACTTGCGCGCACCCGCCTGTTCGGCGCCACCGGCACGGTTCTGATGGCGATCGGCGCCCTGGGCGCCGGGGCCCGGCCCGTCGTCCAGGACCCCACGTTCGGGGTCCGGCTGCTCAACCTCCCGTCGCGGATGCAGACGGTGTCGTTGACGATGACCACCGTCGGGGCGGTCATGATGACGCTCGCGTGGTTGATGCTGGGCCGATTCGCGCTGGGCAAGCGGCAAATGTCGCGGGGCGACCTGGACCGCACCCTGTTGTTGTGGATGCTGCCGCTGTTGATCGCGCCACCGATGTACAGCAAGGACGTCTACTCCTACCTGGCCCAGAGCCAGATCTCGCGGGACGGGCTCGATCCCTACCGGGTGGGTCCGGCGTCCGGGCTGGGCCTGTCCCACGTGTTCACCCTCTCGGTCCCCAACGTGTGGCGCGAGACGCCGGCACCCTACGGCCCGCTGTTCTTGTGGATCGGGCGCGGAATCTCGGCACTGACCGGGGAAAACATCGTCGCCGCCGTGCTCTGCCACCGGGTCGTGGTGCTGATCGGCGTCGGCCTGATCGTGTGGGCGACGCCACGCCTGGCCCGTCGCTGCGGCGTCGCCGAGGTCAGCGCGCTGTGGCTGGGGGCGGCCAATCCGCTGCTGGTGATGCACCTGGTCGCCGGCATCCACAACGAGGCGCTGATGCTCGGGCTGATGCTGACCGGCGCCGAATTCGCGCTGCGCGGCGTCGATTCCCCGCGGCTGCTGCCCCGATCGTGGCGGTTGGGGCCGAGCTGGGAACCGCTGGGCATGCTGCTGGCCGGCGCGATCCTGATCACGCTGTCCTCGCAGGTGAAGCTGCCGTCGCTGCTGGCGCTCGGATTCGTCACGATGGCGATGGCCCACCGCTGCGGCGGCAACCTGCGAGCCCTGCTGCTGGTGGGCGGCGGGATGGCGGGGTTGTCGCTGGTGGTGATGGCCCTCGTCGGGTGGGCCAGCGGTCTCGGGTTCGGCTGGATCTACACGCTGGGCACCGCCAACGTGGTGCGCAGCTGGCTGTCACCGCCGACGCTGCTGGCCCTCGGTACCGGGCAGGTGGGGATCCTGCTGGGCCTGGGCGATCACACCACCGCCGTGCTGGCGCTGACCCGTTTCATCGGTGTGCTGATCATCGTGGTGCTGGTCACCTGGTTGTTGCTGGCCGTCTTCCGCGGCCGGTTGCACCCGATCGGTGGCCTCGGCGTCGCGCTGGGCATCTGCGTGCTGCTGTTTCCCGTCGTGCAGCCGTGGTATCTGCTGTGGGCCATCATTCCGCTGGCCGCCTGGGCGACCCGCACCGGCTTCCGCGAGGCGGTGATTGTCATCACCCTCGTTGTCGGCATCTTTGGGCCGACGGCCAACGGTGACCGCTTCGCCCTGTTCCAGATCCTGGATGCCACCCTGGCCAGCACCGTCGTCGTGGTGGTGCTCGTCGGGCTGACGTACACCCGCCTGCCCTGGCGGCCCCTGCAGGGCAGGCCCGCCGACACCCCCGAATCGAATGGTCAGCCAGTCGTGGGTGCGGTGCCCGCCCCGAAGCCGCCCGAGACCCCGCGGGCCACCCCTCATTCCGAGGCAGCACCCGACGCCTACGCTGATTCCACGTGAGCTCGGTCAGTGACGTCCGCGAAACGCCGGAAACAGTGGTGCGGCTGCGCGGGGTAAGCAAGCATTACGGGTCCACCACGGCCGTCCGCAATCTCGATCTCGAAGTGCATGCCGCCGAGGTGCTGGCGCTGCTGGGCCCCAACGGCGCGGGCAAGACCACGACGGTCGAGATGTGCGAGGGTTTCGTCCGCCCGGACGCCGGCACGATCGAGGTGCTGGGGCTGGACCCGATTGTCGACAACGCGCGCCTGCGTGAGCGCATCGGGGTGATGCTGCAGGGCGGGGGCGGCTACCCGACGGCCCGCGCCGCCGAAATGCTCGACCTGGTCGCCTCCTACGCCGCCAACCCGCTGGATCCGGCGTGGCTGCTGGACGCGCTGGGCCTGACCGACGCCGCCCGCACCACGTACCGGCGGCTTTCCGGCGGCCAGCAGCAGCGGCTCGCGCTGGCGTGCGCGCTGGTCGGGCGGCCCGAACTGGTGTTCCTCGACGAGCCCACCGCGGGCATGGACGCGCATGCCCGGCTGGTGGTCTGGGAGCTGGTCGACGCGCTGCGCCGCGACGGCGTGGCGGTGGTGCTGACCACCCACCAGCTCAAGGAGGCCGAGGAGCTCGCCGACCGGCTCGTCATCATCGACCACGGCGCCACGGTGGCCGCGGGCACCCCGGCGGAACTGATGCGCACCAGCGCCAAGGACCAGCTGCGCTTCACGGCGCCGCCGCGGCTCGATCTGTCCCTGTTGACCTGCGCCCTGCCCGAGGACTACAAGGTGACCGAGGTGACGCCGGGCGGGTACCTGGTCGAGGGCCCGATCGACCCGCAGGTGCTGGCGACGGTGACGGCGTGGTGCGCGCAGATCGATGTGCTGGCCACCGATTTGCGCGTCGACCAACGCAGTCTCGAGGACGTGTTCCTCGAACTCACGGGCAGAAAGTTGCGAGCGTGACACAAAACGAGGCCGAATCGAAGGCCCCGCTGTTTCCCGCGGGAACCTTCACGCCCGACCCGCGCCCCAGCGCGGTGTCGCGGATGCTCTCCGCCCAGTTCGCCCTGGAGTTGAAGCTGTTGCTGCGCAACGGCGAACAGCTGCTGCTGACGCTTTTCATCCCGATCACGCTGCTGGTCGGGCTCACGCTGCTGCCGCTGGGATCGTTCGGCGGCAACCGCGCCGCCACGTTCGTTCCGGTCATCATGGCGCTGGCGGTGATCTCCACCGTGTTCACCGGGCAGGCGATCGCGGTCGCGTTCGATCGCCACTACGGCGCGCTCAAACGGCTGGGCGCCACCCCGCTGCCCGTCTGGGGAATCATCGCCGGCAAGTCGCTGGCCGTGATCACCGTGGTGTTTTTCCAGGCAATCGTGTTGGGCGCCGTAGGATTTGCGCTCGGCTGGCGGCCAACCGCGCCGGCCCTGGCGCTGGGCGGGGTGATCATCGCGCTGGGCACCGCGGGCTTCGCGGCCCTCGGGCTTGCTGCTCGGCGGGACGCTGCGGTCCGAGATCGTTCTCGTGATGGCCAACCTGATGTCGTTCGTATTCGCCGGATTTGGCGCGCTGACGCTCGAAACGACAATGATTCCAACGGCTTTCAAGTGGACGGCCCGGCTCACCCCGTCCGGCGCGCTCACCGAGGCGCTGTCGCAGGCGATGACCCTGTCGGTGGACTGGTTCGGCGTCGCGGTGTTGGTGGTGTGGGGTGTGCTGGCGGCGCTGGCCGCGCTGCGCTGGTTCCGGTTCACCTGACGGCTGGGTCGGGCGTGCTTGGGCGATGGCTGTTGCGGTTGGTGGACCTGCTCCCCGACCCGAGTCTGCGTGTCCAGCGGATCATCGCCGCGACGGTGATCCTCACCCAGGGCGGCATCGCCGTCACCGGCGCGATCGTCCGCGTCACCGCGTCGGGGCTGGGTTGTCCGACCTGGCCGCAGTGCTTTCCGGGCAGCTTCACCCCGGTCGCGGTGGCCGAGGTGCCGCGCGTCCACCAGGCGGTCGAGTTCGGCAACCGGATGATCACCTTCGCGGTGGTCATCACCGCGGCGGTGGCCGTGCTGGCCGTGACCCGGGCCCGCCGGCGGGCCGAGGTCCTGGCCTACGCGTGGCTGATGCCGATCTCGACGGTGGTGCAGGCGGTGATCGGCGGCATCACGGTGCGCACCGGGCTGCTGTGGTGGACGGTGGCCATCCATCTGCTGACGTCGATGACGATGGTCTGGCTGTCGGTGCTGCTCTACGTCAAGATCGGCGAGCCCGACAATGGAGTGGTTCGCGAGCGGGTGGCCAGGCCGTTGCGGGCGCTCACGGCGCTGACCGCGGTGACCCTGGCCGCGGTGCTGGTCACCGGCACGCTGGTGACGGCCGCCGGCCCACACGCGGGCGACCGGAGCCCCAGCCGGACGGTGCCGCGGCTGAAGGTCGAGATCACCACGCTGGTGCACATGCATTCGTCCCTGCTGGTCGCCTACCTGGCGCTGCTGGTCGGGCTGGGCTTCGGACTGCTGGCGGTGGGCGCGGCCCGGGCCATCCTGCTGCGGCTGGCCGTGTTGCTCGCCCTGGTGGGCGCCCAGGCCGCCGTCGGCACCACGCAATACTTCACCGGCGTCCCCGCCGCGCTGGTGGCGGTCCACGTCGCGGGCGCCGCGGCCTGCACGGCGGCCACCGCGGCGCTATGGGCCTCAATGCGAACCCGGTTGCGAGAGCGGGCCAAGCCCGAGCCGCTCACACGCTGACTGGACGGCCAGCGCGAACTGGCGCTGGGCGCGATCGCGGGTGTCGTCGTCGAGCCGCAGCCAGCCCAGCGACGGCTCCACCAACTGCAATTCGAGCAACCGGGCACCAATGAGGTGGGCCCGCGCGTAGAGCAGCTCACCGGCCCCGACGCCAACCTGGGCCGCCGCGGCGGCCAGCGCGGCGGCGCCCAGGTCCCAGAGTTCGAAGTCGGGCTCAGCCTCACGCAGTGAGCCCGTGGCACTGGCGAACGCGTGCGACGGCTCGCCGCCGAGGAAGACCAGCCCCGTTTCGTCGGCCGAACCACCGGGCTGAACAAACGCGCTGTGGCCGGCCAGGTGCAATTCGGCTATATGAGCCGCGGCCGCGGACCGATCAGCGCAACGCCGGGCTCCGCTGCCGACGGTCGGGCTGACGAAGACAGGTCCGGTACGCGGCAGCCGCACCGGGTCGCCCAGCGCGAAGACCTCACCGGGCACCGTCGGCACCCCCCGATTCGCCAGGTCACCCAAGTAGCGCCGGTGCGCGTTCCAGGCGACGACGGCCGGCGGGTTCAGCAGGTTGGTCACACTCGCGGTCCACGCCAGGAACTCATCGAGCCGCCCGGCGTAATCGTGGGTGGCCCGCAGGATGACGAGATCCGCGCGGCCGGTTTCGGGGTCGTCCCAGGACAGCCAGCGGGCGTGCAGACCGCGCTGCCGCAGCGCGGCCAGCAGCCCGTCGTCGTCTGCATCGCCGGCGACCTGCCGCGGGCACCCCGCCAGCACGATGCGGGGATGGAAGACGTCCGGCCGGGCGAGTTTCATGCCCGGGCATGATATCCACATGCACGCGATCGAAGTCAGCGAGACCGGCGGCCCCGAGGTGCTGCGGTACGTCGACACCGAACAACCCACGCCCGGCCCCGGCGAGGTGCTGATCAAGGCCGAGGCCATCGGCGTCAACTACATCGACACCTACTTCCGCACCGGGCAATACCCCCGGGAGCTGCCCTTCATCCTCGGCTCCGAGACGTGCGGCACCGTCGCGGCGCTGGGCGAGGGACCCCAGAAAGACGGGGCCGGGTTCAGCCTCGGCGACCGGGTGGTGACGGCGACGGCGTCCGGCGGCTACGCCGAATTCTCCACTGCGCCAGCATTTTTAACGGCGAAGGTGCCGGACGGCGTGTCGGCCGACGCGGCGGCCTCGGTGCTGCTGAAGGGCCTGACCGCGCATTACTTGCTCAAGTCGGTGTATCCGGTGCAAAGCGGCGACGCCGTGCTGGTGCATGCCGGTGCCGGCGGCGTCGGACTGATCCTGACGCAATGGGCGCGGCTGCTCGGCGCTCGGGTCATCAGCACCGTGTCGACCCCGGAGAAAGCGCGGCTGTCCAAGCAGGCCGGCGCCGACGAGGTGCTCTCCTACCCCGACGACGCCACACAGTTCGGCCAGCAGCTCCGTGCGCTCACCGGAGGCGACGGCGTGGCAGCGGTGTACGACGGCGTCGGCGCCACCACCTTCGACGCCAGCCTGGCCAGCCTGGCCGTCCGCGGGACCCTGGCGCTGTTCGGCGCCGCCAGCGGCCCCGTGCCGCCGGTGGATCCGCAGCGCCTCAACGCCGCCGGGTCGGTATTTTTGACCCGGCCCTCGCTGGCCCACTTCATTCGCACCGGCGAGGAATTCACCTGGCGGGCAACCGAATTGCTCGACGCGGTCGCCAGCGGGGCCATCACCGTCGAAGTCGGCGGACGCTATCCGCTGTCCGAGGCCGCCCGCGCCCACCTCGACCTGCAGGGCCGCAAGACCGTCGGCTCCGTCGTGCTGCTGCCGTAGGTCAGAGCGGCGTCGGCAGCGCGATCACCGAATCGACGGCCAGCGCGCAGAATACGACGGCCAGGTAGTTGTTGGACTGCAGGAACAGTCGCAGCGGCTTGACCGGCTCGCCGGCGCGGACACCGGCGTACAACTGATGGGCCATCGCCAGGAACCACACCCCGGCCACCAGGGCAACCGCCGCGTACAGCCAGCCGGTGGCCAGCGCCAGCGCCAGCGTCGCCAGCACGGTCAGCCACGTGTAGATCAGGATCTGCTTGGTGACCTGACGCTCGGTCGCCACGGCCGGCAGCATCGGGACGCCCGCCGCTTTGTAGTCGTCCTTGTATCGCATCGCCAGGGCCCAGGTGTGTGGCGGCGTCCAGAAGAAGATGATGGCGAACATCACCAACGCCGGCCAGCCGATCGTCCCGGTGACGGCCGACCAGGCGATCATCACCGGCATGCAGCCGGCCGCCCCGCCCCACACCACGTTTTGCGACGTGCGGCGCTTGAGCAACAGCGTGTAGACGAAGACGTAGAACGCGATGGTCGCGGTGGCCAGCAGTCCCGACAGCAGGTTCGTCGTCCACCACAGCCAGCAGAACGAGCCCACGCTGAGCCCCACGCCGAGCGCCAGGGCATTTCGCGTCGGCACCGCGGCCCGCGCCAGCGGTCGGCGCGCGGTCCGCTTCATCAGCTTGTCGATGTCGGCGTCGGCCACACAGTTGAGCGTGTTGGCGCCCCCGGCGGCCAGGATCCCGCCGATCAACGTGTTGAGGATCAGCAGCGGATTCACCGTGCCGCGATCGGCGAGCAGCATCGCGGGTATCGCGGTGACCAAAAGCAGCTCGATGACCCGCGGCTTGGTCAACGCCACGTAGGCCAGCACGGTTGTCCGCACTCGGCGTGGCACTTGGCTGGGCGTGACGCGCCCGCGAACGCTCACGCAATAACTCCTTGGGGTCGCAGCGGCGCGCAGCATCTACTACGCACGATGGTAGACCGCGGGCCGGCGGCGGCTAGCCCGTAGGGTCGATTCATTCAAACTTTTCCGGATAGGGGCTTGCGCGCAAAGCCTTATTAGCCCACGCGTCACTTTCACCGGCGGCCCGCGACGAATACCCGAAACCCCACCCTGCAAACGCTGCCACTCCCGCACTAGGGTGAGGATTGGTCAGCTTGATGAGGCAAGGACTGAGCCCGAAGGACTGATTTGTGACCACACTCGAAGAGATCTCCACGCTCACCCAACCCCGCCACCCCGACGACTGGACCGAGATCGATTCGGTCGCGGTCGACACCGTCCGGGTGCTGGCCGCCGACGCCGTGCAAAAGGTCGGCAACGGTCACCCGGGGACGGCGATGAGCCTGGCTCCACTGGCCTACACCCTGTTTCAGCGTGCGATGCGACACGACCCCAGCGACACCACCTGGCTCGGTCGCGACCGGTTCGTGCTGTCCGCCGGGCACAGCAGTCTGACCCTGTACATCCAGCTCTACCTCGGCGGCTTCGGTCTGGAGCTGTCCGACATCGAATCGCTGCGCACCTGGGGATCCAAGACACCCGGACACCCGGAGTTCCGCCACACCAGGGGCGTTGAGATCACCACCGGCCCGCTCGGCCAGGGCTTGGCCTCCGCGGTCGGAATGGCGATGGCGGCGCGCTACGAGCGGGGCCTGTTCGACCCGGACGCCGCCCCCGGGGAAAGCCCGTTCGACCACCACATCTATGTGATCGCCTCCGACGGGGACATGGAAGAGGGGGTCACCTCGGAGGCGTCGTCGCTGGCGGGCGTCCAGCAGCTGGGCAACCTCATCGTGTTCTACGACCACAACCAGATCTCGATCGAGGACGACACCAACATCGCGCTGTGCGAGGACACCGCCGCCCGCTACCGCGCCTACGGCTGGCACGTGCAGGAGGTGGAAGGCGGCGAGAACGTCGTCGGGATCGAGGAGGCTATCGCCAACGCCAAAGCCGTCGCCGACCGGCCGTCGTTCATCTCGCTGCGCACGATCATCGGCTTCCCGGCACCCAACCTGATGAACACCGGCAAGGCGCACGGCTCGGCGCTCGGTGATGAGGAAGTGGCCGCCACCAAGCGGATTCTGGGATTCGACCCCGACAAGACGTTCGAGATCCGTGAGGACGTCATCACCCACACCCGGGGGCTGGTGGCCCGCGGCAAAGAGGCCCACGAACGCTGGCAGCCGGAGTTCGAAGCGTGGGCGCAGCGCGAGCCCGACCGCAAAGCGCTGCTGGACCGGCTGACCGCGCAAAAGCTGCCCGACGGCTGGGACGCGGACATACCGCACTGGGAGCCCGGGTCCAAGGCCCTGGCCACCCGTGCCGCGTCCGGCAAGGTGCTGTCCGCGGTGGGACCGAAACTGCCCGAGTTGTGGGGCGGTTCGGCCGACCTGGCGGGCAGCAACAACACCACCATGGATGGCGTTGATTCCTTTGGCCCGCCATCGATTTCGACGAAGGATTACACCGCGCACTGGTATGGCCGCACGCTGCATTTCGGTATCCGCGAGCACGCGATGGGCTCGATCCTGTCCGGCATCGTGCTGCACGGCCCCACGCGCGCCTACGGCGGCACGTTCCTGCAGTTCTCCGACTACATGCGTCCGGCGGTGCGGCTCGCGTCGCTGATGAACATCGACACCATCTACGTGTGGACGCACGATTCGATCGGCCTCGGCGAGGACGGCCCGACCCATCAGCCGATCGAGCATCTCTCGGCGCTGCGGGCCATCCCGCACCTGTCGGTGGTGCGTCCGGCCGACGCCAACGAGACGGCCTACGCGTGGCACACGGTCCTGGCCCGCGGCAACGGCAGCGGCCCGGTTGGGATGATCCTGACCCGCCAGGGCCTGCCCGTGCTGGAGGGCACCAACGCCGAAGGTGTCGCCCGGGGCGGCTACATACTGGGCGACGACGCAGATGGGGAACCCGACGTCGTGCTGATCGCCACCGGCTCCGAGGTCCAGCTCGCGGTCGAGGCGCAGAAGTTGTTGGCCGACAATGACATCATCGCGCGGGTGGTGTCCATGCCGTGCGTGGAATGGTTCGAGTCCCAGCCGTCCGACTACCGCGACAGCGTGCTGCCGCCGTCGGTGTCGGCCCGGGTCGCCGTCGAGGCCGGCGTCGCACAGTGCTGGCACAAGCTCGTTGGCGACACCGGCAAGATCGTGTCGATCGAGCACTACGGCGAATCCGCCGACGCCAAGACATTGTTCCGTGAATACGGCTTCACCGCAGAAGCCGTCGCTGCCGCGGCGGAACAGGTAGTGGATAACTGAGAAAGGGTGATTCACATGACCAGTCAGAACCCCAACCTCGCGGCGCTGTCCGCCGCGGGCGTATCCGTTTGGCTGGATGACCTGTCGCGGGACCGGCTGCGGTCGGGCAACCTGCAGGAGCTGATCGACACCAAGAGCATCGTCGGCGTGACCACCAACCCGTCGATCTTCCAGAAGGCGTTCGCCGACGGCGACACCTACGACCCCCAGATCGCCGAGCTGGCCGAGCGCGGTGCCGACGTCGACGCCACCATCCGCACGATCACCACCGACGACGTGCGCACCGCGTGCGACGTGCTGGCGCCGCAGTGGGAGGCCTCCGACGGGATCGACGGCCGGGTGTCCATCGAGGTGGACCCGCGGCTGGCCAACGAGACCGACAAGACCAGCGCCCAGGCCATCGAGCTGTGGAAGATCGTCGACCGGCCGAACCTGCTGATCAAGATCCCGGCCACCAAGGCCGGTCTGCCCGCCATCACCGCCACTCTGGCGGAGGGGATTTCGGTCAACGTCACGCTTATCTTCTCCGTCGAACGGCACCGCGAGGTGATGGACGCCTACCTGGCAGGCTTGGAAAAAGCCCGCCAGGCGGGACATGACCTGTCCAAGATCCATTCGGTCGCATCGTTTTTCGTCTCCCGCGTGGACACCGAGATCGACAAGCGGCTGGAAAAGATCGGCTCGGCCGACGCCCTCGCGTTGCGTGGCGAGGCCGGGGTGGCCAACGCCCGGCTGGCCTACGCCGCCTACCAAGAGGTCTTCGAAGGCGGCGACCGTTTCCGGGCACTGAAGGCCGATGGGGCGCGAGTGCAGCGCCCGCTGTGGGCGTCGACCGGCGTCAAGAATCCCGACTACTCCGACACGCTTTACGTTACCGAGCTGGTCGCGCCGAACACGGTAAACACCATGCCGGAGAAGACACTTGATGCCGTCGCCGACCACGGTGACATCAAGGGCGACACGATCACCGGTACCGCCGCCGCGGCCCAGCAGGTGTTCGACAAGCTGGCGCAGGCCGGCATCGACTTGACCGACGTGTTCCTCGTGCTGGAGAACGAGGGCGTGGACAAGTTCGTGGAGTCCTGGACCGAGCTACTGAGCGAAACGCAGAAACAGCTGAGTTCCGCCACCAAATGAGCCGGGCGGCTGACGTCCCGCAATGGCGTAATCCATTGCGGGACAAGAATGATAAGCGGCTGCCCAGAATTGCCGGCCCGTGTGCCCTGGTGCTTTTCGGTGTTACCGGCGACCTGGCCCACAAAAAAGTGGTGCCGGCGATCTACGACCTGGCCAACCGCGGCTTGCTGCCCCCCACCTTCTCCCTGGTCGGCTTTGGCCGCCGCGACTGGGATCACGAGGCCTTCGCCCAGGTGATCCACGACGACGTCAAACAATTCTGCCGCACCCCTTTTCGCCAGGCGGTATGGGAACGGTTGGCCGACGGATTGCGGTTCGTCCGTGGGGAATTCGACGACGACGACGCGTTCGGGCGGCTGGCCGAGACGCTGCAGAAGCTCGACGCCGAGCGCAGCATCGGCGGCAACCATGCCTTCTACCTGGCGATCCCGCCCAAGTCGTTTCCGGTGGTGTGCGAACAGCTGCACAAGTCGGGGCTGGCCAAACCGCAAAACGACAGCTGGAGCCGGGTCGTCATCGAGAAACCCTTCGGCCACGACCTGGCAAGCGCACGCGACCTCAACCACGTGGTCAACGCCGTCTTCCCCGAGGAGTCTGTGTTCCGGATCGACCACTACCTGGGCAAAGAGACGGTGCAGAACATCTTGGCGCTGCGATTCGCCAATCAACTGTGGGATCCGATCTGGAACGCCCACTACGTCGACCACGTGCAGATCACCATGGCCGAAGACATCGGACTGGGCGGGCGGGCCGGTTACTACGACGGCATCGGCGCCGCCCGCGACGTCATCCAGAACCACCTGATGCAGCTGCTGGCGCTGACCGCGATGGAAGAGCCGGTCAGCTTCAATCCGTCGGCGTTGCAGGCCGAGAAGATCAAGGTGCTGTCGGCCACCCAACTCGCGCCGCCGCTCGACGAGACCAGCAGCCGCGGCCAGTACGCGGCCGGCTGGCAGGGCGGCGAAGAGGTCGTCGGCCTGCTCGACGAGGAGGGCTTCTCCAAGAACTCCACCACCGAGACGTTCGCCGCCATCACGCTCGAGGTGGACACCCGCCGCTGGGCCGGGGTGCCGTTCTACCTGCGAACCGGAAAACGATTGGGCCGCAGGGTGACCGAGATCGCCCTGGTCTTCAAGCGCGCGCCGCATCTGCCGTTCGACGCCACCATGACCGACGAGCTCGGCACCAACGCCCTGGTCATCCGGGTCCAGCCCGACGAAGGGATCACCCTGCGGTTCGGTTCCAAGGTCCCGGGCAGCGCGATGGAGGTCCGCGACGTCAACATGGACTTCTCCTACGGCTCGGCATTCGTGGAGGATTCGCCGGAGGCCTACGAGCGGCTGATCCTGGACGTGCTGCTTGGCGAGCCTTCGCTGTTCCCGGTGAACGAGGAGGTCGAATTGGCTTGGCAGATACTCGATCCCGTCCTCGATCACTGGGCAACACACGGCAAGCCCGACCCCTATGAATCAGGCACCTGGGGGCCCGCGTCGGCCTTTGAGATGTTGCACCGGACCGGCCGCGAATGGCGGCGACCATGATTGTCGAGTTGCTGGATACGACCACTACCGCGGTCAACAAGAAGCTCGACGCGCTGCGCGAAGAGGCCGGCGTCGTGACGATGGGCCGAGTCGGGACGCTGATCATCAAGACGGACAACGACACCCTGCTCGAAGAATCGATCGAGGCCGCCAACGCCGCCACTCACGAACACCCGAGCCGGGTGATCGTGGTGGCGTCCGGGAACGCCGACGCCATCGAGTCCCGACTGGATGCGGAGGTTCGGCTCGGTAGCGACGCCGGCGGCGGGGAGGTCGTGGTGCTCCATCTGTCCGGGCCGCTGGCCAATCATGCAGAAAGCGTTGTCACGCCCTTCCTGCTTCCTGACATCCCAGTGCTGGCATGGTGGCCGTGCGCTGCCCCGTCGGTGCCCGCGCAAGACCCGTTGGGCAAGTTGGCAATTCGGCGCATCACCGATGCAACCAACGGCGAGGATCCACTGGCGGCCATTAAGGGCCGGCTTTCCGGGTACACCGCCGGTGACACAGATCTGGCCTGGGCCCGCATCACCTACTGGCGGGCGCTGCTCGTCTCCGCGGTCGACCAGAAGCCGCACGAGCCGATCCAATCGGCCCTGGTTTCCGGGTTGAAGGACGAACCCGCGCTGGACATCCTCGCGGGGTGGCTGGCCAGCCGGATCGATGGGCCGGTGCGCCGGGAGGTCGGCGAGCTCAAGGTCGAGCTGGAGCGCAAGACCGAGACCATCACCTTGAGCCGGCCCCAGGAGGGCACGACGGCCACACTGAGTCGGAACGGCCGGCCGGATGCGCTGGTTCCGTTGGCGCGCAGGGAAACCCGCGAGTGTCTGGCCGAAGACATGCGGCGACTGGATCCCGACGAGATCTACTTCGACGCGCTCGGCGGCATCGACAAAGTGCAGTACGCGTGAGCACCGTCGTCGAGATCTTCCCGGACGGCGACACCCTGGTCGGCGCCGCGGGCAAGCGGCTGGTCGACACGATCCAGAGCGCCGTGGCGTCGCGGGGCCGCGCGCTGATCGTGCTGACCGGCGGCGGCAACGGCATCGGGCTGCTGAAGTATCTCGCCACCCAGGCGCAGCGGATCGACTGGGCGCGCGTGCATTTGTTCTGGGGCGACGAGCGTTACGTTCCCGAGGACGACGACGAGCGCAACGACAAGCAGGCGCGGGCGGCGTTGCTCGACCACATCGACATCCCGTCGGCCCAGGTGCACACGATGCCGGCCAGCGACGGTGAATTCGGCACCGACCTCACCGCCGCGGCGCTGGCCTACGAACAGTTGCTGGCGGCCAACGCCGAATCCGGCCAGCCGGCGCCAAGTTTCGATGTCCACCTGCTGGGCATGGGCCCGGAGGGCCACATCAACTCCCTGTTCCCCGACACCGCGGCCGTGCTGGAGACCAACCGCATGGTGGTCGCGGTCGACGACTCCCCCAAACCGCCGCCGCAGCGAATCACCTTGACGCTGCCGGCAATTCAGCGTTCCCGCGAGGTATGGCTGATGGTATCGGGGGCGGATAAGGCCGAGGCGGTGGCCGCCGCCATCGGTGGCGCCGCACCGGTTTCGATACCGGCCGCCGGGGCCATCGGGCTCGAAACGACACTCTGGCTGCTGGACGAGGCCGCCGCGACGAAGCTTCCCAACCGCCCCGGTTCATAATCACCGTCATGGCAGACAGAACCGCGCGCAGCGGGCCGGAGCGCAACCGGATCAAGACCCTGACCCAGGCGGCGTTGAACGCCGACAAGACGGTGGAGCAGGTCGAAGACGTTCTCGACGGCCTCGGCAAGACCATGAACGAGCTCAACAGCTCGCTGTCGGCCCTCAACAAGACGGTCTCCCGCCTCGACGGCGGTCTGGACCACCTGGAGGGCACGATGGAAAGCCTGGACGAGCTGGCGAAGCGGCTCATCACGCTCGTCGAGCCGGTGCAGGCCATCGTCGAGCGGATCGACTACATCGTGAGCATGGGCGAGACGGTGATTTCCCCGCTGTCGGCCACCGAGCACGCGGTGCGCGGCGTGGTGGACAGGCTGCGGAACCGAACGACACGGTAGACCGTGGCCGACGCCTACCCGGTCCCCGCTCCGCCATGCTCGGAGGGAACCGGTCTGCCGTGGGACGTCTACGTCGGCGATGCCGTCGCGGCGATCGCCGCGGCCCGCGCACAATGTGGCGATACGTTCGTCGTCAACAGCGGCTCCGACCACTACCTGTTCACGTTCTCGCGCGCCGGCGTCGAGTCGTTCTACGCGCTGACCGAGGAGGCCGCCAGCAAGGGAATCGCCGATTACCTGATGCTACGGCGCAAACTTCCCGACGACATTTTCGCCGGCCGACGCATGTTGCCGAGCACGTTGTTTCGCCGCGACGACGTCGCACTCTATCTGGCCAACCTCGACCGGGCGCTGGTGCAGACCAGCGCAGAGCTGGGCCCGGGCGGTTCGGTGGATGTCTTCGATCTCATGCGGCGGCTTGGCCACCGGATGGGACTCGCCTCGTGGGCGGGACCCGGATCAGCGCAGGGCGCGGCCTTCGAGCGTCTGGTGCGCGCCTTCGACACCCTCGATGGTTCCGACGCATTCGTTCATCCCGACCGGATGGCGGCGGTGGCGGCGACGGACAAGCGCGCCGAGCGAACTGCGTTGGACGAGGTTGCCGATATCATCGCCGCCGCGGTGCGACGATTCGACACCGGTGACCAAGGCGACCAGGGCCTGTTCGACAGGATCGTGGATGCGTGGTCATCGGAGGAGGAGAGCGCCCGGCTACGCGGAATCGCGCTCGACGTCGCGCTGATCCACATCGCCTCCATGTCGAACTTGGCGGCCGCACTTGGCTGGGCGTTGGTGGACCTACTCGAACACCCGGCCCAACTGGAGCGAGTTCGCCTCGGCGGCCCGGATGTTGCCGACTTCACCCAGCGCTGTGCGCTGGAATCGACGCGGCTTGCGCAACGCTCGATCATGACCCGCGCCGTTTTATCCGCGGTCGACCTCGACACCGGCGACGTCACCTACCAGGTACCGCCGGGCTGGACCATCGCCACATTGCTGCCCTTGCTCAACACATCTGTGGCGCCGGGCTTGGAACACTGGGACCCCGATCGATGGACCCGCCACCGTCTCAACGAACGCAACGCTCTCCCCTCGCCCGTGCTGGTGACGGCCTTCGGACACGGCCGGCATTCGTGTCCAGCTCAACCCTTTTCGCTGGCGGCCATGACCGCGGCGACGACACATCTGTTGCGCGAGTACCAAATGACGCCGTGCTGGACGTCGCATCCGCAACCGGTCGCCGCTCAGATCGGTGGCGTGGCGCGAGCGGAAGGACCGTGCCTGGTCGACTATTCCAGCCGTTGCTAGCCGCTATTGCGGAGCGCGCTGGACAAACCGTTCATCGTCAACAGAATGCCGCGCTGCACTAATTCGTCGTCGTCGCCCGAGCGATAGCGGCGAAGCAACTCCACCTGCAGGTGGTTCAGCGGCTCCAGATACGGGAAGCGGTTGAACACCGAACGCGCCAGCGCGGGGTTGTCGGCAAGCAGGTCGTCTTGACCCGTGATGAGTTTGTGCATGGCGATGGTGCGCTGGTGTTCGTCGACGATCTTGCCGAACACCCGGTTGCGCAAGGATTCGTCGGCCACCAGCTCGGCGTAGCGGGCCGCCAGGCCCAGATCGCTCTTGGCCAGCACCTGCGCCATGTTCGACAGCACGCTGCGGAAGAACGGCCACCGCCGGTACAGCTCGTGCAGCACCTCCACCCGCTCGGCTTCCGGTCCGGGGCCCGCGGCGATCCACTGCTCGAACGCCGACCCGGTGCCGTACCAGCCCGGCAGCATCACCCGCGACTGGCTCCACGCCAGCACCCAGGGGATGGCGCGCAGATCCGCGATCGAGGAGGTGGGCTTGCGTGACGTCGGCCGGCTGCCGATATTCAGCGACCCGATCTCGCTGACCGGCGTGGAGGCCGTGAAGTACTCGACGAAACCCGGTGTGTCGTGCACTAGTTCGGCGTAAGACCGCCGCGCCAGGGTGGCGACCTCGTCGAGCAGCGCGTAGGCCGGCTCGGCGGCGTCACCGAGGCCCTCCACATCCAGCAGCGTCGACTCCAGGGTCGCCGCCACCAGGCTCTCCAGGTTGCGTCGCGCCACCTGCGGTTCGGCGTACTTGGCGGCGATCACCTCACCCTGCTCGGTGAGACGCAGCGAACCGTTCACCGCACCCGGTGGCTGCGCGAGGATGGCTTGGTAGCTGGGGCCGCCGCCGCGGCCGACGGTACCGCCGCGACCGTGGAAGAGCCGCAACCGGATTCCGGTTTTGCGGGCCACCTCGACCAGGGCGAGCTCGGCCCGGTAGACCGCCCAGTTGGCCGCCAGGTAGCCGCCGTCTTTGTTGGAGTCGGAGTAGCCGAGCATCACCTCCTGGCAATCACCCTGGGCGGCCACCAGCGCCCGGTAGAGGGGAAGTTCCAGCATCGCGTGCAGGATCGCCGCCCCGTTGTGCAGATCGTCGATCGTCTCGAACAGCGGCGAGATCGCCACCGGGCAGTACGGTTCCGGCCCGGAGGCATCCAACAGGCCGGCCTCTTTCAGCAGGATCGCGGCCTCCAGGACGTCCGACACCGACTGGCACATCGAGATGATGTAGTGGGGCACCGCGGCGGGACCATACGTCTGTACGGCGCGGGCGGCGGCCGCGACGATGTCCAGCTCGCCGCGGGCCAGGTCGGACAGTTGCGCCCGGTCACCGACCAGCGGCCGGCGGGTGCCCAGCTCGCCGGCCAGCAGCGCGACCCGCTCGTCTTCGGGCAACGAACGGTAGTCCGGGTGCACGCCGGCCCACGCCAGCAGCTCGCCGACCACCTCTTCGTGCACGTCGGAGTTCTGCCGCATGTCGAGGCCGGATAGGTGAAACCCGAAGGCATGCACGCCTTCTCGCAACAGCGCCAGCCGATCGTCGGCCACCAGCGCGCTCCCGTTGCCACGCAGCGAAACGTCGATCGTATCGAGGTCGGCGCGCAGTTCGTCCGGCGTGGAGTACGGCGGCAGGCCGAGCTCGAGCACGTGCTGCGGTTGCCGGTCCAGGATCGCCGACGCGGTCGAGCTGAGCCGACCGCGGATCACCCGCACCGCCCGCCGGTACGGCTCGTCGGCCCGCGCCTCCTCCGGGCAGCCGTCGGCCAGTGCCTGCAGCTCGGGGGTGACCTTGATCAGCCGCGCCGACATCGACAGCTCCTGCTCGAGATCGCCGAGTTCGGCCAGGTAGTGCGCGAGCGCGGTGAATGCGGCGCTGCCGGTGGCCAGCCGCACGACGTCGGCCGTGACGTTGGGGTTTCCGTCGCGGTCACCGCCGATCCACGAGCCGGGTCGCAGGATCGGCGTGGAAAGCAGATCGGCGTCGGGCCAGCGGGCGCGTAACGCGTCCCGAACCTCGGCGTTGACCTGCGGGATCACCGTGAAGAACGCCGCCCGGTAATACCGCAGGCCCACCTCGATCTCGTCAGAGATCTTCAGCCGGGACAACCGGATGAGCGCGGTCTGCCACAGCGTGAGGACCTGGCGACGCAACTCGAGGTCGATGCTGCGGCCGTCGTCGGTCTCGGTGTGGCCCTCGGTGTGGCGTCGCATCAATTCGGTGATCCGGTGCTGGGTGACGAAGACGGTGCGCCGCCGGGTCTCGGTGGGATGGGCCGTGATCACCGGGGACACCAGGGCGCCCCTGAGGGCGTCGGCGACAGTAGCCGAATCCAGCTGTGCTACATCAAGTTTCGCGCACGTGGCGGCCAGGCTGCTGTCCTGCGGCGGTTCGCCGGCCGCGACGTGAATGTTGCGCCGGCGCTCGCGGTGGATGTCTTCGGCGACATTGGCCAGCAGCGCGAAATGGCTGAACGCCCGGATGACCGGGATCGCCAGGTGGATGTCGATGCGAAAGAACATGCGCGACATCTCGCTGCGGTCTATCTCCGAGCGACGCACCCGGAAGGATTCCCGCCGGGCCCGTTCGACAAGCTCGAATACCTCGTCGCCGTTCTGCTCGCGCACGGTGTCACCGAGGATGGTGCCCAGCAGCCTGATGTCGGCGCGCATCGGCTCGGTCGCCTCACGGCCGACGCGGGTGCGCTGGACGGCGCCGATCGGCGCCAGCGCGGTATCGGAGACCTCAACCATGGGTTCCAGTATCGGTGCGCGGCGCGAGGTCCGCCCGCCGACAGCTCAGCTCGGCTCGTCAGGGATACGCGATCAGCGGTATTTGACCAACAGGGCCATGCCGACGATGCACACCAGCCAGATGCCGGTGATGAACAGCGTCAACCGGTCCAGGTTCTTCTCCACGATGGTCGACCCGGACAGGCTCGACTGCACGCCCCCGCCGAACAGCGTCGACAGGCCGCCGCCCTTGGCTCGGTGCAGCAGCACCAGCAGCACCACCAGGATGCTGCTGACCACCAGGGTGATCTGCAGGGCCAATTGCATGGCCCGAAGTTTACCGGCAGCGGCGCGGGGTCACGGCAGCGGCCCGCCGGCGGCGATGGCCGCCAGCGTGGCGAACTGCTCACCGTCGAGCGACGCGCCACCGACCAGCGCCCCGTCGATGTCGCCCTGGGCAACGATGTCGCCGACGTTTTTGGCGTTCACCGAGCCGCCGTAGAGGACACGCACGGTCTCCGCGACCTGCGGTGCGGTCAGCGAGGCCAGGCCCGCGCGGATCGCCCCGCACACCTCCTGGGCGTCGGCGGCGCTGGCGACCCGCCCGGTGCCGATCGCCCAGACGGGCTCGTAGGCGATGACGACGTCGCCGACCTGCTCTTTCGACAACCCCGCCAGCGAGCCACGCAGCTGATTCTCACAGTGGCTGACATGCTCGCCGGCCTCGCGGACGTCGAGGTGCTCGCCGATGCAGACGATCGGGGTGAGCCCATTCTTGAGCGCCGCGGCGGCCTTGGCGGCCACCAGCGCGTCGTCCTCGTCGTGGTAGGTGCGCCGCTCGGAGTGCCCGACGACGACGAAGGTGCAGCCCAGCTTGGCCAGGAAGGCGCCGCTGATGTCGCCGGTGTAGGCGCCCGAGTCGTGCTGCGAGAGGTCCTGGGCGCCGTAGGTCAGTCGCAGCTTGTCGCCGTCGACCAGGGTTTGCACGCTGCGCAGGTCGGTGAACGGCGGCAGCACCGTCACGTCGACCTTGTCGTAGTACTTGTCCGGCAACGCGAAGGCGATCTTTTGCACCAATGCGATCGCCTCGAAGTGATTGAGGTTCATCTTCCAGTTGCCGGCGATCAGGGGCTTGCGGGTCATGAGCCCGCTCCTGGCTGGGGCCGGCCCAGCACCTCGATGCCCGGAAGCGTCTTGCCCTCCAGGTATTCCAGCGAGGCGCCGCCGCCCGTCGATATGTGCGAGAAATCACCCTCCGGGATGCCGAGCGCGCGCACCGCGGCCGCGGAGTCGCCGCCGCCGACCACGCTGAACGCGCCCTTGCCGGTCGCCGTGGCGATCGCCTCGGCCACCCCCTGGGTGCCGGCGGCGAACGCCGGGAATTCGAACACCCCCATCGGGCCGTTCCAGAACACCGTTTTGGCATTGGACAGCAGCACGGTGAACCGCTTGACCGACTCCGGCCCGACGTCCAGGCCCATCACGTCACCGGGGATGGCGTCGGCCCGGACGGTCTGCGGTGGCGAGTCGGCGGCGAACTTCTCGGCCACCACGATGTCCATCGGCAACCGCAGCACATCGACGTAGGTGTCCAGCAGCCTGCGACAGGTATCGATCATGTCGGTTTCCAGCAGCGACTTGCCGACCGAAAGGCCCTGCGCAGCAAGGAAAGTGAAGCACATTCCGCCGCCGATCACGATGCTGTCGGCCTTGGTCGCCAGCGACTCGATGACGCCGAGCTTGTCGGACACCTTCGACCCGCCGAGCACCACCGCGTACGGGCGTTTGGTCGAGCTGCACAACCGCTCCAGCACGGCTATCTCGTCGGCGACCAGCGTGCCGGCGTAGTGCGGCAGCAGGGTGGCGACGTCGTACACGGAGGCCTGCTTGCGATGCACCACGCCGAAGCCGTCGGAGACGAAAGCGCCTCCCGGCGAGACCAATTCGGCAAGCTGCTTAGCCAGGGCGAGTCGCTCGCCGTCGTCCTTGCTGGTTTCGCGCGGGTCGAAGCGGATGTTCTCCAGCAGCAGGATGTCGCCGTCCGTCAGCCCCTCGGCGCGGGCCAGGGCGTCGGCGCCGACGACATCGCCGGCCAGCTGCACGTGCCGGCCCAGCTGTTCGCCGAGCGCCGCGGCGACCGGTGCCAGCGACAGCGTGGGGTCCTGGCCGGCCTTGGGACGACCCAGGTGCGCCGCGACCACCACCTTGGCGCCGGCGTCGACGAGCGCCTGCAGCGTGGGCACCGAGGCGGTGATGCGGCCGGGGTCGGTGATATTGCCGTCCTCGTCGAGCGGCACGTTCAGATCGGAGCGCACCAGCACACCACGCCCCGAAACACCTGCCGCGAGAAGGTCTTTGAGGTTAGGGATGCTCACGATTACAGCGACTTGCCAACCAGCGCGACCAGGTCGATGATGCGGTTCGAGTAGCCCCATTCGTTGTCGTACCAGGACACCACCTTGGCCTGGTTGTCGATCGCCTTGGTCAGTCCCGAGTCGAAGATCGAGCTATGCGGGTCGGTGACGATGTCGCTGGAGACGATCGGCGCGTCGTAGTACTTCAGGATGCCCTTGAGCCTGCCCTCGGCGGCGGCCTTGAACGCGGCGTTGATCTCTTCGGCGGTGGCGGATTTGGACAGGTCGACGGTCAGGTCGGTGACCGAGCCGGTGGGAATCGGCACCCGCAGCGCGTAGCCGTCGAGCTTGCCCTTCAGCTCGGGCATCACCAGGCCGATCGCCTTGGCCGCCCCGGTAGAGGTGGGCACGATGTTCAGCGCGGCGGCGCGGGCGCGGCGCAGGTCCTTGTGCGGCCCGTCCTGCAGGTTCTGGTCCTGGGTGTAGGCGTGGATGGTGGTCATCAGGCCCTTGACGATGCCGAACTCGTCGTTGAGAACTTTAGTAATGGGCGCAAGGCAATTCGTGGTGCACGAGGCGTTGGAGATGATGTTCTGGCTGCCGTCGTACTTGTCGTCGTTGACGCCGAGGACGATGGTGATGTCGGGGTCGGTGGCCGGCGCCGAGATGATGACCTTCTTCGCGCCGGCCTGCAGGTGGCCCTTGGCCTTGGCCGCGTCGGTGAACAACCCGGTGGATTCGACGACGACGTCGACGCCGAGGTCGTTCCACGGCATCGCCGCCGGGCCCTCCCTGACTTCGAGCGCCTTGATTTTCTTGGTGCCGACGACGATGGTGTCCTCGCCTTCGAGGCTGACGTCGTAGGGCAGCCGGCCCAGGATGGAGTCGAATTTGAGCAGGTGCGCTAGCGTGCTGTTGTCGGTGATGTCATTGACAGCAACCACCTCGATGTCGGCGGTGCCCTGCTCCTGTTGAGCTAAGAGGGCCCGGTAGAAGTTGCGCCCGATTCGACCGAAGCCGTTGATGCCTACTCGGACCGTCACGTGTGTCTCCCTGTCTTTCTATGTCCGCTGATGAGCACTAGCAGCCAGCCTAGATCAGTGACGCGCCGCGTTGCTGGCGGAGCCACCTCAGCGCCCCGTCGGCGGCGTGATAACCGCACAGCCCGTGGATACCGGCGCCCGGCGGGGTGGACTGCGAACACAGGTAGACCCCCGGCACACCGGTCGCATAGGGGTTGACGGCCATGCGCGGGCGCAGGACCACCTGGAGCCCGTCGTTGGCGCCGCCGATGATGTCGCCGCCGATGTAGTTGCGGTTGTAGGCCTGCAGTTCGGCGGTGCCCTTGCTGACGGTCGCGATGATGCGCTCGCGGAATCCCGGGGCGAACCGCTCGATCTGGTCGACGACGGCGGCGGTGGCGTCGCCGTCGTAGGCGAACGGCACATGCGCGTAGGCCCATATCGGGTTGACGGTGCCTGCGCTGCGGGACGGGTCGGCCAGGTACTGCTGCCCGACGAGGACGAAGGGCCGCTCGACCATCTTGCCTTGTGCGCGTTGATGTTCGGTGTCCGCGATCTCGGCGAACGTGCCACCGAGATGGACGGTGCCGGCGCGCCCACAGTCGGGATTCGTCCACGGGATGTCGCCCTCGATGGCGAAGTCGACCTTGAACGCCGACGACCCCTCCCGGTAGCGCCCATAGGACCGCTTGATCCGGCCGGGCATGACATCCGCCGTAGCTGGCGAGCGCCGCGGCCGGGCTGAGGTCGAGCATGACGATGTCGGCGTCGGGGATGTCTTTGCGGCTGGCGACGGTCACTCCGGTGGTCACGGTCCCGACGTGCGCATTCAGGGCGGCGGCCAGGGCCCGGGTGATCGAACCGGATCCGCCTTGGGCGACGGGCCAGCCGTACCGATGCCCGCTGGCCAGGATCATCAGCCCGAGCGACGCGGTGAGCGGCCGGTCCAGGCGGGTGTAGACGTGCGCGGCCGCGCCCCCGAACAGGGCGCGCGCCTGCTCGGTGCGAAACCAACGGGCCATCACCGAAGCCGGCAGTACCGCGCGCGGCCCGAAGCCGGCCAGGCGAATCGGGTGACGCGGGATATTGATCACCGGGCGAAGCAAATCCTGGGCCAGCTGATCGAATCCCGCCGCAAGATCCCCCACGGCGCGACGCCACCGGCCGGCGTCGGGTCCCATGCGGGCCGTGGTCGCCTCGATCGACTGATGGAGCACACCCGCGGTGCCGTCGTCGAGTGGGTGCGCGCAGTCGATCTCCGGCCACTTCCACACCAGCCCGTAGCTCTGCAGGTCGATCTCTTTCCAGAACGGCGAGCCGACGCCCAATGGGTGAAACGCCGAGCAGTGGTCGTGGATGACCCCGGGCACCGTCAGCTCCCCGGAGCGCGCTCCCCCGCCGACCGTGTCGCCGGCCTCCAGCACCTGCACGTCGAGCCCGTGACGGGCGAGGTGGATCCCGGCGGCCAGGCCATTGGGCCCGGCCCCGACGACGACCGCTGTCGTCATTAGGTGGTGCGCGGGGTGGTGAGGTGGACCGGGTAGTCGTCACCCGGCTCCGGCCACGGCTGGCGGCTCAGCATGCTCTCGACGTCGACGTAACCCGCCTCGATCAGCCCGGTTTTCGCATCGAGAATGCGGTACCACTGGCGTTGGATGTGAATGGGCTGGCCCTCCAGGACGATGACGCGAACGTCGCCCTCCTCGAAGTGGCAGCGGCGCTGCACCGCTTCCAGAAGCTGCTCGTTGTGCAGGTGGCCTTCGCCGAAGTTCCACCCCACCAACGGCCCGGCAACTATTTCGCCCTCGCGCACCCGGTACTCGGCCTCGTTGCCCTCGCCCCCCACCGCCCGGGGCAGCAGCCCGTTGAGCGCCCTGCCGTGCGGGTGCATCGCACGAAACGCCGCCGTCTTGTCGCTCATGATCTCGGCGGTGGCCGCGTCATAGAGCTTGGCCAGCTGATTGACAACCAGCGCAGAGCTTTTCACGATGTTGGCTTCGATCTTGTCCTCGGCGCCGGCCCGGAAACACCAGATGCTGGTGGCCCAGTTGCCGGCGTAGTAGCGCATCGCGGGCAGAAACGAAATCTTTTCCGGGAAAAGGTTTCCGATCGGCACGAAGGCAAGCGCGACGATCAAGATCGCCAGCAGCAGCGGGGACCGAAGGTCGACGGCCTGGATCGAGCCGTAGTGCCCGAACAGATAGAACAGCGAGAAGATGAAGAAGACGTTCCATTCCAACGGGACTCCCATCGGGAGGTTGGAAAGGATGTTGAGGTGGAAGAGCACCATGAACCCGATGAGGTACCAGCGCCACGGCTGACCGTCGGCGAAGAAGACCAGAATCCCCGGGACCAGGAATTCCGCCGTCGTACCGCCGACGTGGGCCATCAGCTTCGGCAACCAGGAGGGCCGCAGGTCGTTGACGTGGTCCAGGTAGAGCATGTGCTTGAACCCGTTGAACAGCTTGGGTCGCAGCAGCGCGTTGTTGCTCGTCATCACCGAGACGACGTACGGGAAGTGGTGGTTGAGCTTGGAAGTCGCTGCGCCCCACCATAATCCGAGCATGATGATCTTGAATGCCGCGATCTGATCGGTGAAGGGGAAGAAGAACACGATGAGCTTTAGCCAGTAGTGTTCACCGCGGGCGGCCAGGAAGATGGTTTTGTCGCGCAGACCCAGCACCGCCAGGGCGACGATCGTCGGCGCTACCAGGGCGGGGTCGATCAGACCGGCATCGCCGGGGGCCAACAGCGCCCACACCCCGCCGACCAGCACGACGGCATACAGGGCGACGTCGACAAGAGTGCGGCTGTCACCGGCGGTGAACGGAACCTTCCCCGGCCATGCGGGCAGCCGAATGGTGTTGGGACGCAGCCAATAAAGGAAGCCGCCGATGGGTGGCATGAACCGCCCGGTCAGCGGGCCCGATCCGCAGCCAAGGCCCAGGACCTCGAACAGCAACGTGAAGACGATGAATTTCTGGTACACGATCGGCTGGGTCCACCAGTCGCCGATGCGACCCAGCCCGCCCAGGCCCGGGGTCAGCGAGATGATCGCGGCCGGGGCGGCGACGTACAGGGCGATCTTGAGCAGGTACAGCAGATACACCGCGTACGGCGTCCCGAAGCCGTGTTCCGCCCAGTGCCGGGTCACCACTTGCAGTCGCGTTGAGCGCGGCAGGGTCAGCCAGGTGTCAGGGTCGACGTCCGGAAGCTCCGGTGCCAGGAATCCCAAGTCAATTCACCCCTACCCGACGGCGAGCCGTGCCCTCCGAGGGTTTGCGGGAACATTGGCAGGGGCGCGACGGGAAAATCTCCGCTGCAGGTTTTCGATCAGGCCGTCCAGGGTTTGCCGGTCCTGTTCCTCGACGCTCGCCGTGCGCCGGAAGCCGCAGACGCCTTCGAGGTCGCCCTTGGCTTCACAGCTGGCGATCGCCTTCCGATACTCCTCGACCCGGTGGTCGATGAGACGGCGCAGCTCGGTGAGGACACGCAGAAAGTACTCGGCCTGGAGATGATCCCCCGTGTCGGGCGTGGCCGCGGGGGGATTGCACGCGCCCGGTTGACGAGCGCCATTCGACCTGCTCGTGCCCGAGCGTGCGAAGCGTTCGCCGGACAAACCCATGCGGTCCATCTCGTCTCTCTCAACTGGAGGTCCGGTGTTTGGCTGGGTAACAATAACCCCGCCAATCCGCTCGGCGCCATAGGCGCCCGCGATGAAGTTCAGAGCGCCCGAGTTACGGCCCGGTTTGCCGAGAGGCCGGTGGCCCGACATGGCCCGGCGACAACAACGCCCACACGAGGAGTATCACCGCTGGTGAGCCGAACCTTGCCAGCTCAGATGGACAGACCGATTATGTTGGGTCGCAACCGATAACGAAGCCCGCTCGGTCCTCGTACGGGAGCGCAATGACCGCGGCGCTCCGAAAACGGCTGCGGCGGGCGGTTAATTCATGCGCCCCGGGCCCGCCACCCCGGCGGGCCCGGTAACGCCTACTCGCCGGGCGCGGCTCGTTAGCCTGAGACCCGCACAACGCAACAGGTGTCCACGCGGACCCCTCAGTACGCGCAGATCCTTGTTCGGTGCTGTCACAGGCGCTTCGTTGCAGTCCTGCCGGCCGACAGGCCGCGCTCGACGAGGGATCGGGGGTATGTCGCCTTCACGACGGGGACAGCGCCACCCGCAGGTGATCGATCATCCCCTTGAGACTCTTGCCGGTGCGCCGACAGCGTGCTGCACACTCGCCGGGCAGCACGGCAAAGCCCATTTCGCCTCTCCCAATTAGCTTTTGGTGTCTGACGTGTGCAACGCTAGCGCGCCGATCCGACCGGCACCACGTGTGCATACGATGAAAATCAAGATCGCTTTTGTGCGCGCAGCATAAACAGGCAACACGTTCGTGAGGAGTTCTTGGCCCGCAACCGGGCTTACCGTGCCGACGCGATGATCGTGCACCGCAACGCTACCGGCCGGCCCAGGCCATCGGGAGGTCTGCCGTTGCAGAGCTTCAGGCCACGACGGTTCGTTGGTTTCGTGTTGCGCAAACAAAAGTGCTATCGAACTTCATCGCGGGCACATATGGTTCACGTCCGACTCGGCACGTTAATGTTGCGCACGTCAGACACCAAAACCTAATTGAGAGAAGCGAAATGGGCTCCGCAACGTGTCCGTACCCTCGCTGAGCAGTTCGGGAAGTCCGTGTCGTCGACCACCACAACCCGGTCTTCCAAGGCCAACCAGTTTGCGCGCCCGCTCACCTAGAGCAACAACAGATTCAGGAGTAAGCACATGTCGTTCGTGATCACACAGCCGGAGATGCTGACCTCGGCAACCGGCGGATGAGCGCCACCGCCGTGCAAGCCGAGCAGACTGTCCACGCTCACGCAGATATTCCATTAACTGGCCGTTGGTGCCACTAGTCGGCCGCGCGCAGCACCGCCGGAGCCATCCATCGGCAGACCTCCAGAGCGATCTGCACCTTGAACACCGTGTCGGGATCGTCGAAATTCTGTCCGCAGAGTTCCATCGCCTGGCCCACCCGGTACTGAATAGTGTTGCGGTGCAGGATCATAGCTTCGGCCGTGGCAACGTAGCTGCGGTTGCGGGCTAAAAACTCCCGCAGCGTATCGCGCAGCCACGTGTTGCGCTCATCATCAACGCCAAGCTCACCCAGCGCATCGGCGATGAAGCGGCGCAGCTCATCCATATCGCTGGCCATCCAGGCTATTGGTGCGACCTCGCCGTAAAAAACGACTCGGGCGCTTGGGCGGTCACCGCCGGCAAAGGCTACTGCCTTCACTTGTTCGGCTTGTTTCAAGGATGCCCGGAACCCGCGTAGGCCGTCTTCCACACGACCGCATGCCAGGCGCGCCCGGATTCCCGCGGACTCGAACGCCGTGCACACTCGCGACCGAATAAGAGGCCGCTCCTTACGAGGTATCCGGACCGAAAACCACAGCCGAGCTTCGCGCTCATCGGTCGGCACCATCAACGAACGGCCCGCTGCTCCTAGCTCCGCGGCCACTAAGGAGCGCGCCTCATCGAACAACGCCAGAACGTCACGGCTGGCTACCGCCGCATCCACCCATAACACCGCTGCGAGATGCAGATCGTCCAACCGATAGCGCAACGCTTTTTCGGCCCGCTTAACGTCAACTGGCCCACCGGCGAGCACCTCGCTGACCCACCGCAGTTCCAGGCCGCCACGGCGGCTCACCCAGCGATCGTGCTCCTGCTCGTAGGCCACGGTTAACTGGTCTGCGACCAGGTCTGCAAAACGGGCCGAGCGATTCACCAGCTCGATGATCGTCGGCACTCGCTGAGCCGGCTCCAATGACGATGCGTACTGGATCGCCACCTCTAAGAACCGCGCGAGCCCTATTCGGTGCGCACGCACTAGCGCAGACAACTGAACATCGCGCTGCGCGGACGCCCGGGCGTACGCTAGCGCGGCCGCCGGGGCCTCCGTCGAGGGTGCTGGCGAATCCCGGTCCAGGTAATGAATAGCCGCCACCACATTCTCGGTGAGGCTCGCCCTCCACAAGTCCATCATCCGGGCGTCATGATTCAGCCCACGAATCTCCGCCTTCATCTCCGCGAACAGCTCAGCGATGAAGTCATCGCGAATCGTGTTCATCTGCCGCGCGATCACCGACATGGGAGCCGCAGTCACTTCGGTCAACTTCGGCTACCTTTCCGTCTAACTCCCGGCGCCGTTTCTCGCCGGCGGCGGTATTCGCACGTAATCACTGTGCGCGCTTCCGGGCGACAACGTAAGGGCATTGGCCTGCCGATACCATCGAGGGACTCAACGCGGCAATGCAGCCTCAAGGGGGCCCACGTGGACCAAGCTAGCGCAGACCTCGGCGACATCGGCAAATTCGACCCTGGCCTGACGGAGCGCCTGATGGGGGTGATGCGCCCGCTGTTGAAGACGTACTTCCGTTCCGAGGTGCACGGCCTGGATTCCTTCCCGCCGGGCGGCGCGCTGGTGGTCGGTAACCACTCCGGCGGGATGTTCCCGATGGACGTGCCGATCTTCAGCGTCCACTTCTACGAGAAGTTCGGCTACGAGCGGCCGGTCTACACGCTCAGCCACGACATCCTGTTCATGGGGGTGACCGGGTCGTTCTTCAGGCGTACCGGCTACATCCGGGCCAACCGGGAGAACGCGGCCAAAGCCCTGCGCTCCGGCGGCGTGGTGGTCGTGTTCCCCGGCGGCGATTACGACGCGTACCGGCCCACGCTCTCGGAGAACGTCATCGACTTCAACGGCCGCAAGGGATATGTCAGCACGGCGATCGAGGCCGGCGTGCCGATCGTGCCCGCGGTGTCCATTGGCGGACAGGAGAACCAGCTCTACCTGACGCGCGGCACCTGGCTGGCCGAGCGGCTGGGCATTAAGCGCTTGCTGCGCAGCGCCATCCTGCCGCTGTCGTTCGGCTTTCCGTTCGGGCTGTCCGCCGTCGTCCCGCCCAACTTGCCGCTGCCCACCAAAATCATCACTCGGGTGCTCGAACCGATCGATATCGCCGCGTTGTTCGGCGAGGACCCCGACGTCGACGAAGTCGACGCGCACGTGCGGTCGGTGATGCAGCAGGGCCTCAACGAACTCGCCGCCAAGCGTCGTTTCCCGATTCTGGGCTGAGACATGGCATCTCCTATCAACCGGGCCCTCGGCGTCTTCGGTGTCCTAGCCACCCTGCGACGCGCCGGGATGATCGCGCCGATGCGACCCGACCGCTACCTGAAGATGGCCGCCGCGATCCGTCGCGAAGGCTTGGGCATCACCGTGGGTTTCGCCAGTGCGGCCCAGCGCTGCCCGGACCGTCCCGGCCTGGTCGACGAGCTGGGCACGCTGACCTGGCGGCAGCTCGACGAACGGATCAACGCGCTGGCCGCGGCGCTGCAGGGGCTACCGTCCGGGCAGCCACAGGTCGTCGGGATCATGTGCCGCAATCACCGCGGTTTCGTCGAGGCGCTGGTGGCCGCCAACCGGATCGGCTCCGACGTCCTGTTGCTCAACACGTCGTTCGCCGGGCCGGCACTGGCCGACGTCGTCAACCGCGAAGGCGTCGACACCGTCATCTACGACGAGGAGTTCACCGCGACGATCGACCGTGCGCTGGCCGACCGGCCCGGCGCCACCCGCATCCTGGCCTGGACCGAGGGCCAGCACGAGCCGGCCTTAACAAAACTAGAGAAACTCATCGCCGAGCACACCGGACAACAACCCGAACGCACCGGACGCAAGGGCAAGATGGTTCTGCTCACCTCGGGCACCACCGGAACACCCAAGGGCGCGAAGCAATCTGGCGGCAACGCCGGAATCGGCACGCTCAAGGCGATCCTGGACCGCACGCCGTGGCGTGCCGAGGAGACCGTGGTGATCGTGGCGCCGATGTTCCACGCGTGGGGATTTTCGCAGCTGATCTTCGCCGCGTCGATGGCCTGCACGGTGGTCACCCGGCGCAAGTTCGACCCGGAGGCCACGCTCGACCTCGTCGACCGTAGCCGGGCCACCGGCCTGATCGTGGTGCCGGTGATGTTCGACCGCATCATGGAGCTGCCCGACGACGTCCGCAACCGCTACAGCGGCCGGTCGCTGCGTTTTGCCGCCGCATCGGGTTCACGGATGCGACCCGACGTCGTCACCGCGTTTATGGATCGGTTCGGCGACGTGATCTACAACAACTACAACGCCACCGAAGCCGGCATGATCGCCACCGCCACGCCATCCGATTTGCGGGCCGCACCCGACACCGCCGGGCGGCCGGCGGGCGGAACCGAAATCCGGATCCTGGACCCGGAATTCAACGAACTTCCCGCCGGCGAGGTGGGCGGCATCTACGTCCGCAACGACACCCAGTTCGACGGATACACGTCTGGCAGCACCAAAGATTTCCACGCCGGGTTGATGTCGTCGGGCGACGTCGGTTACCTGGACGAGGCGGGACGGCTGTTCGTCGTCGGCCGCGACGACGAGATGATCGTCTCCGGCGGCGAGAACGTCTACCCGATCGAGGTGGAGAAGGCGCTGGCGGCGCACCCCGATGTGGCCGAGGCCGCGGTCATCGGCGTCGACGACGAGCAGTACGGGCAGCGGCTGGCGGCGTTCGTGGTGCTGGGACCCGATTCGTCCGCCACGGTGGAGACCCTCAAGCAACACGTTCGGGAGAACCTGGCCAACTACAAGGTGCCCCGCGAGATCGCCGTCCTCGACGAGCTGCCCCGCGGTAGCACCGGCAAAATCCTGCGCGCCGAACTGCAATCCCGGGTCGGTGGCTGATGCGGCTTGGACGGATAATCAGCGAACCCAGGCCGCTGCTCCGCGCGGGACTGGAATTTGTCAACGCCGCCAACGGATTACGCCCGCTGGCCCGCAAAGGCTACAGCACCGTCCTGGTGTTCTGGTTCGGCTGGCCGACGTCGGAGGTGCCGGGCCTGTACTTCTCGGCCTCGCTGGCCGACGCGCTGCGCCGCGGCCGCCGCGGCGACTTCGCCGGGCGACGGGGAAAGGCGGCGCTGGCCCTGACGGCCGCGTCCTGGGCCATCCTGGCGGTGATCCGCTACCGCGGCGTCACCACCCCGGGCCCGGTGCTGGAAGCGGGGTTGCGCGAACAACTGGGACCCGACTACGCCGAGGCGCTGAGGGTGCTGCCCCAGAGCGAGCCCAAGCGCCGTGGACGGCGCAACCTCCCGCTGCGCACCACCGTGGCGCGCCGGCGCTACGTCGAGAAGACGCAACGTCGTGTCCTACGGCCCGCACGGCCGCGCCAACCTGGCCGACATCTGGCGCCGCCGCGACCTGCCGCGCGACGGCAAGGCGCCGGTGCTGGTGCAAATCCCCGGCGGCGCCTGGATGATCGGAATGCGCCGTCCCCAGGCGTATCCCCTGATGAGCCACCTGGCCGCCCGCGGCTGGGTGTGCGTGTCGGTGGGTTACCGCGTCTCCCCGGTGCACACCTGGCCCGACCACATCGTCGACGTCAAACGGGCGCTGGCGTGGGTCAAGGACAACATCGCACGCTACGGCGGGGACCCCGACTTCGTCGCGATCACCGGCGGGTCCGCCGGCGGCCACCTGTCCGCCCTGGCGGCACTCACCCCGAATGACCCCGCCTTCCAGCCGGGCTTCGAGGATGCCGACACGTCGGTGGTCGCCGCGGTTCCGGTGTACGGGCGCTACGACTGGTTTTCCACGCACGGCGAGGGCCGCCGCGAGTTCGTCGGGTTGCTCGAAAAGTTTGTGGTGAAACGGAAATTCGCGACTCACCGCGATATCTACGTCGACGCTTCGCCCATCCGGCAGTTGCGGGCCGACGCGCCACCATTTTTCGTCCTGCACGGCCACGACGACTCCCTGATTCCGGTCGGCGAAGCCCAAGGGTTCGTGGAAGAACTGCGGGCGGTGTCGAAGTCCCCGGTCGCCTACGCCGAATTGCCCAGTGCGCAGCACGCTTTCGACATTTTCGGGTCACCGCGGGCGCATCAGTCCGCCGAGGCGGTGGCCCGGTTTTTGTCCTGGGTGTACGCGACGAGCTATTTCGGCCGCGACTAACCGCCCTGGGCTGCGGCTTTCTCGAGTTCGGTCAGCGCCGGTTCGATGGCGTCGGCCATGGCGTCGATGTCGTTGGCCACCTCGGGCGTCGTCACAAAGCCGAAGTCCAAGGAGTCCTGGTAGGAGAAGCAGGTGATGTTCAGGGCGACGTCCATGACCGGCGGCCCGAGCGGCACCAGCGAGGCCAGTTTCGCGCCCGCCATGTACAACGGAAACTTCGGACCGGGGACGTTGGACACGACCAGGTTGATGGGAGCCAGGTTTCGCGACAGCCCGCTGGCCGTGTAGGCCCGCGCGGCCAGCTGCAGCAGCCCGGGCGGCGTGGTCTCGGTCAGCCCCATGATCTGGTGCGCCGACAGCGCCTTGGCCATCAGCTTGGCGCTCTGCGTGCTTTCGTAGATGGTCCGCAGTCGCTCGACGGGATCTTCGATATCGGTGGCAAGGGAGGCCGTCATCGAGCTGATCTTGTTGCCGACGTCGCTCTTGTCGTCGTCGGTGCGGGTGGAGACGGGGATCTGGGCGATCAGCGGTTTGACCGGCAGCTCGCCACGCTTCTGCAGGTATTCGCGGGCGGCGCCGGCCACCAACGCGAGCACGACGTCGTTGAGCTTGACGCCGTAGGCGTCCTTGATGGCCTTGGCCCGGGCCAGCTCGACCCGGCAGCCGGTAATCCGCCGGTGCGGCGAGACGCACGCGTTGAACCGGGTCTTGGGCGCCTCGAAGTAGCGCGGCGGCCTGCTGCCGACGCCCAGCGCCGCGATCTGCTGGCGCACGGTTTGCTCCATCAGTCGCGCGATGCGAAAGGGCGTCTTGATCCCGATGTTGATCAGCGCGCCCACCGCGCGCCGTTCCAGGCCCGGAAGCTCGAACCCCACCAGCGACCCGACCGCCTCCTGCTGCGGCGGCCGAGGTTCCGGCGTGACGTCCAAAAGAATTTCGCCCAGCCCGGCGCCGGAGACCCCGTCGACGATGGCGTGGTGCATCTTGGTCAGCGTCGCGATCCGGCCGCCCTCGACGCCCTCGATCACCCACAGCTCCCACAGCGGTCGGGCCCGGTCGAGCTTGTAGGACATCAGCCGGCCCACCAGCTCTTCGAGTTCGCGGCGACCGCCTGGTGCGGGAACGCCGATGTGACGGACGTGGAAGTCGATGTCGAGTTCCTCGTCTTCGACGAACCATGGCCGGTCCAGCCCGAGGGGCGCCCCGGTGACCCGCCACCGCAACTGCGGCAGCTCCAGCAGCCGCTCGACGATCAGTTCGCGGACCCGCTGAAAGCTGTAGTCGGGCGCGTCGGTGGGATCGCAGATCGCCAGCGCACCCACATGCATATGCCAGCCCGCAGTTTCAGCCGACCAAAATGCCGCATCAACACTCGAAAGCCGCTTCATGCGATGACCGTAGCCCCCGGCTAGGCATCCTCCAAGAGGTCTGGCGTCACCGCCGACTCGGTGTCGGGGATGCCTTCAACCTTCGCCTTGCGATCGGCCATCGACAACAATCGCCGAATGCGGCCGGCCACAGCGTCTTTCGTCATCGGGGGGTCGGCGAGCCGGCCGAGCTCCTCCAGGGAAGCCTGCCGGTGCTCGACGCGCAGCTTGCCGGCCGAGGCCAGATGTTCCGGGACGGTGTCGCCGAGGATCTCCAGCGCTCGCTCCACCCGCGCGGCGGCCGCGACCGCGGCCCGTGCCGAGCGGCGCAGATTGGCGTCGTCGAAATTGGCCAGCCGGTTGGCCGTCGCCCGCACCTCGCGACGCATCCGGCGCTCCTCCCAGACGAGCCGGGTGTCCTGGGCGCCCATCCGGGTCAGCAGCGCGCCGATGGCCTCGCCGTCGCGCACCACCACCCGATCGGCACCGCGTACCTCGCGGGCCTTGGCGCTGACCCCGAGCCGGCGCGCCGCACCCACCAGCGCCAGGGCGGCCTCCGGGCCAGGGCAGCTGACCTCCAGGGCCGAGGAGCGTCCGGGCTCGGTCAGCGACCCGTGCGCCAAAAAGGCGCCCCGCCATGCGGCTTCGGCGTCGCCGATACTGCCGCCGACGACCTGGGCCGGCAGACCCCGCACCGGGCGGCCCCGCATGTCGAGCAGGCCGGTCTGGCGTGCCAGCGCCTCGCCGTCGTTGGCGACGCGCAGCACGTAGCGGGTGGTCTTGCGAATCCCGCTGGCGGACAACACATGCACCACGGCGTTGTATCCGTACAGGTCAAAGATGTCCTTGCGGAGTCGCCGCGCGATGTTGCCCAGGTCCACTTCGGCCTCGACCATCACCCGGCCGCCCACGATGTGTAACCCGCCGGCGAACCTCAGCAGGGACGTGACCTCCGCTCGACGCGCGCTGACCGACTTTACTACCAGGCGGCTCAGCTCGTCCTTGACTTCGGTCGTCATCGCCACGCGTCGTCACCCCTCGGTCCGCTATCGCCGTCGACCCGAATCTCGGCCGTGGCTCTCGCGCTGCGCGTCGGCGAGGCCTTGCCGGCCACCCGCACCCCGTCCAGGGCTGCCGCGAGCTTGCCCGGGTCATGTAAAGGTGTACCAGGTCTGGCCACGTCGGCGAAGTGGATCTCGGCCTCTAGCAGAGTCGCGGTACGGCGCAGCTGCTCTCGTTCTCGGTCACTGGGCACCCGTTCGGCGTCGATGATGATGTCGTGGACGGTGAACCCGGGTGCGTGCTGGGCCAGCACGTGCAGATGGCGTTCCACCGAGAATCCGGCCGTCTCGCCCGGCTCGGCCACCAGGTTGAGCACCAGGGCGCGGCGGGCGGTGGTGGCCCGCAGCGCCGAGGCGAGCTCCGGCACCAGCACGTGCGGGATCACGCTGGTGAACCACGACCCGGGCCCCAGCACTACCAGGTCGGCGGCCATGATGGCGTCGACGGCCTGCCGGGTAGCCGGCGGGTTGGCCGGAAGCAGCCGGACCCGCCGCACCTTGCCGGGCGTGGTCGCGATCGCCACCTGGCCGCGGATCAGCCGGAAAATCCGCGGGTCGGCCTCCAGGCCGGACACGTCGGCCTCGATCTGCAGCGCGATCGGGCACATCGGCAGCACCCTGCCCTTGACGCCGAGGATGCGTCCGAGCTCGTCGAGCGCGGCGACGGGATCCGCCAGCACCTCGTTGAGGCCGGCCAGCATCAGGTTGCCGATGGGATGTCCGGCCAGAGCACCGCTGCCGCCGAAGCGATGCTGCAGGATGGTCGCCCACAGCCGCCCGTGCGGACTGTCAGACGCCAACGCCGCCAGGGCCATTCGCAGATCACCCGGCGGCACCACGTCCAGTTCGCTGCGCAGTCGGCCCGACGAGCCACCGTCGTCGGCGACGGTCACCACGGCGGTGACGTAGGGAGTCAGCCGGCGGGCCGCGGACAACGTCGCGTACAGGCCGTGCCCGCCGCCGAGCGCGACGATGCCCTCGCTAGGTGGGCTCATTCGCGACCCAGGTCCCGGTGCAGCACCCGCACCGACAGCTGCGGGTTGCCCTTGAGCAGCTGCATCAGCGCCTCGGCGATGGCGACGCTGCGATGCTTGCCGCCGGTGCAGCCGATGGCGACCGTCATATAACGCTTGCCCTCCCGGCGATAGCCGTCGACAACCAGATCTAGCAACCGATGGTAAGCGTCGAGGAATTCGGCCGCGCCGGGCTGGGCCAACACATACTCGCTGACCGCCGGGTGCTGACCCGTGAGGGGACGCAATTCGTCGACCCAATGCGGGTTCGGGAGAAATCGCACGTCCATGACCATGTTGGCGTCCATCGGCAGACCGTACTTGAAGCCGAACGACTCGACGGTGACGCTGGTGGACACGGCGGCGTCGCCACCGAACGCCCGCTCGATGCTTTCCCTCAGGCCGCGCACCGACAGCGTCGAGGTGTCGATGATCAAATCCGCGGTGGCGCGAACCTGGGCCAGCATCCTGCGCTCGGCGGCGATGCCCTCGGCCAACGTCTGCTCGCCCTGCAGCGGGTGGCTGCGGCGGTTTTGTTCGTAGCGGCGCACCAGCATGTCGTCGGACGCCTCCATGAACACCACGCGCGGGGTGATGTTGCGGGTGGCCAGTTCGGTGCGCACTTCGTCGAGGTCCCCGGTGAAACCGCGCGACCGCACATCCATCACGACCGCGAGCTGGGTGATCCGCGATCCGGCGGCCAGCCCGAAGTCCACCATCCGGGTGATCAGCTGCGGTGGCAGGTTGTCGGCCACGTACCAGCCGAGGTCCTCGAGCACCTTGGCGGCGGTGCCCCGGCCGGCCCCGGACAACCCGGTGACCAGGACGACGTCGATGCCGGCCGCGGCGTCTCCCGGGTGGCCCTCGGCCAAATCGCCTGTGACCCGTCATCCGGGGCTCCGGGTTGCTCGGGTCGCAGCGCCTCGAGGACGGCCGTGGCGGTGGCCATCCCGATGCCTGGGACGGCTGTGATCTGGTCGACGGTGGCCTCCTTGAGGC
>CAVYZE010000012.1:0-35879 GCA_963772875.1 uncultured Actinomycetota bacterium | reverse complement strand
TTTCAAGAGCCATCAAACCGATAGGAAGCACCGAGCCGAAATTTTGAAAGTCTCATCGGGTTCGCCTTCATTCGTAAGCGGTTGTTTAATTCAAGCCTGGCCTCGTTGCATCAGAATTGTTGCATCGTGTCGATGTTTGAAATAGTCATCGCGAAAAGATACGTTCCGGGTCTTAGATGATGCCCATTCGATAAGCTTCATTGCGTTCAGCCTTCGGAGCGGGGGCAGCTGCAGCCAGGCGTCCGGGCCGGCCCGATCTGACAGAAAATTGAACATCAACGCATCGCTTGTCGCGTTCCAGGAGGACTCGAGCACCTGATAGACGTGCGCATCGGACATCGTATTGAACGAGCCAGAGATGCAAATCATCTCGGGATCGCCAATGGTTAAAAGCTCAGGCGCACGAACAAAATCACTCGCATGGAATTCGCTGTTGATCAGTCCACGACCGGTTGCGTATCCAATCACCCCGTCAAGGCCATCGATTCCGACGAAGTGCTCGAAAGCGATTCCCTTGTGGATGAGGTACGCCGCAAAATCTCCTCGATTGCACCCGGCATCCAGAACACGTCGCCCGTCGAACGAATACATCTGTGCAAAAACGTCGAAACGTAAGCGCTGCGTTTCTTCATCGGCCCACAGCGTTACAGCAAATTGGGTGCCATGTAATTTGGCTGATTGGCGGTACGGTTCGAGGTACGCATCGTCCATCGGCCCACGGTACCGGAGATATTCGCTGCGAGTTTTCTGTCCCTTCGTGATTTAGATGGCGTGGTGGAGTGCGCCGCCGCAGTGAGGTGTGAGCTCTGTTCAGTTGGCCAACTCCAACGGTCCGATGTAGGTGCCGGGGTGTGTCGCGCCGTCCTGCCGCAACACGGCGATGCCGCCGGGAATCCACGGGGTCTTTAGCTGCGCTGTGGCGTCCGGTGGCGTCACCACGATTGTGCGAGGCACCCAGCCGTCGGGGGTTGGCAAGAAGGTCAGGCGGCTGCTGGCCGAAGCTCCGGGAGCAAGAGTGAGGGGCTGCGGATTGCCGCTCTGTCGCGGCAGGCTGTAGGTCGGCCCGTTTCCGGGATCATCGGGGCCGACGAGGTCCACACCGGGATAGCCCTGCAGCGTGCAGTACTGCGACGAGGTGTTCGTCAAAATGACGGCAAAATGCATTTGGGCAAGATCGCCCGGCGCCCCATACGGACCGGTACTCAGGCTCAACGAATCGGTTCCGCACCGAGGCGCGGCGGCAGCTGTCGTATCGACCGCCGCCGGCATGACGAGCGCAGAAGCAACGGCCATGCTGGCCGCCCACATAGAGAATCTCTGACTCATCATTGGAGCCGCTGGATCGAGATTCGCGCGTTGATGTGCCAGACCGAGCCGTTCGCATTGACCTGCAGATAGAGATCCTTCACCTCGTCGCCAACCTGGTGCTCGACAACCAGCTTGGCTTGGTCCTTCACTCTCAAGAATGTGTCCATAAAGCTCGGAAGGGCGTTGGCGTCGCTCCCCGTGCCGACAGAGAGCGCCTTGGCGTTGCTGGCATTGATTACATCAACAGTGGGGACGACGTCCGGCGGCAGGGCATCCTCGAGGTATCGCAGTCGCGCGTAGCCGACCGGTGGCGTTAAAGAAGTCGGGATGATGGTCGGTTTCGCCATGTCGTAGTAATTGACGAGCGACATGGCCGTCATGTGATACAGGCCAGCCTTGAGGGTCACGACGCCGGTCTTGTCGTCGAGGCTGATGTTCTCGCCTTCTTGGACTTCCTTTTTGTTGAAAACGCGTGTGTTCCAGCCGGCAACCATGGGCTTGTTCGACAGCGAGTATTCGGCGTAGACGGCATAGTCGGCCGCGCGCGCGTCGTGGTCTCGACTGCACGCCGCGACGGCGGCGGCGCTCGCGATCAGCGCGACAATCGAAACGATCGACACGATTGAGCGGGACCTAATCATCGGTGATGACCCTCCAAAACCGTTGACGAACATGGGATCCGGGCGCGGTGCGCCGGGGCAGAGTCGGGCTGGTTCAGCCAAACTTGGAGCCCAGCCCCGCGATCAAATTGATCGTGACAGCCAGGACGACCGCGCCGAGAAGATAGGACACCAGCGCATGTCGCAACACGGTCCTCCTGATGGACGCCAATCCGATCTCGGTGTCTGACACCTGATAGGTCATGCCGACGGTGAAGGCGACATAGGCGAAGTCCCGAAAGGTGGGCGGCTCGGGGTCGTGGAAGTTGATTCCGCCCGGCTCGTCCGAATAGTAGAGCCGCGCGTAGTGCACGGTGAACAGCGTGTGCACGGCAACCCAGGACGCCGCGATGGTCAGGATGCCGACGACCGCGGCTTGGATGGCCCCGGCGCCGGAGCGCGACCCCGCGGCCATCACATAGCAAACCCCGCCCACGCTCGCGACGCTTGCCGACAGGATGACCACGTCGGCGACCCACTGCGTGGGGTCCTCCCGCGTCACCCATCGGCGGGTTTGCTCAGCATCCAATCCGCGCAGGATGAGCTGCGTCCACACCACATACACTCCGGCGGCAGTGACCCAACCGGCGGGCGCGAATCGCCAACCGACCGTGTTACCCAACGCGACCGCGACGGCAGCGCCGAGTATCACGGCGACCAATATCCGAACCGCGACGGTGTCGCGGGACAACTTAAGTAGGGAGTTCACAGATCCAGACCTAGCACTCAACATCTCCGGAGCGCCGGATTTCTCGGCAAGCGCGGCGCGCGCCGGAGGAGGGTGACGTCCGCTCGGCGTCGCCGCGAAGCATTGCCACCGTGACCCACCGAACGATTCAGATACCGTGCGACCCTGTGCGAGCTTTTGCCGTTCGCCGCGCAAACCGGCACTGCGAAGGGCATAATGATGCGGTTGCACCGCCCCACCGAAAGAAAAGAGCCGAGCGTGATTTCTGGTCGCAGACTGCGCTTATTAAGCATTCCCGCTGTGGTCGCCGCCTCACTAACCCTGGGCACCGGGGTTGCCGTCGCCGACGATGATTCATACATCGCACAAGTTCATAGTTTGGGCATGAGCGGAGACAGAGACTCCCTGATCGCGCTCGGACACGCCATCTGCGCGGACCGTAGCAGTGGCTCCACCCCAGACCAGCTGGCCCAAGTCGTGCAGACCAAGTTCACCAACGCTAACTACAAGGACGCTACGGCCGTCGTGAGTGCGGCGGAATCCGCCTATTGCCCCTGATCGATTCATCGCCGGTGAATCCGTGCGGCGTGCTCGGCACGCAGCGCGGGCGCCCGCCGTCAGTGCGGGCCCGCAGCAAACGCCGCCACCGGCATTTCCACGGTTCCACGGCACGGGCCGCTGTCGATGTCGGTGTGCCAGGTGCCCCGTAGCGACCCGTCTGCCTGCGGTGTGTAGAACGCCCACGACTTTGCGGGCGACCAGACCTTCGCGACCCCGTCCCCCATGTAGCAATCCCATTGAAAGTCGAAGTGCTCAACCCACCTGCTTCCGTCCCAGGTGTAGTGCGACGGCTGCGGCAGCGTCGGGTTCTTGGGAGTAGGTCCGTTGGTGGCGGTGGCCACACACTTGCCGGACGAACACGAGGTCACGAAGACGTAGTCGGCGCTGAAGGTGGGTTCGGTTTGGCTGGCGGCCACGCTGGTGCCGGACTTGTTAACCGCGTACCTCACGAGCGAATATTTCCCGTTCCATGACGGCGCCGCCGCGTGCACCGGCACGGTGCCGAATATCGCGATTGCGACGGCGCTGAGCACCGCAGCGGCACGAAATCTCGATCGCGGACACATCGCGTCCATGGTGCGGGTTCGATGACGCAACGACGTATCGGGACGGACACGCTTTTACGAAGGCTCGTGACGGCCGGCTCAGTCCAGCTGAAACTTCGTGGCGCCGAACGGTTCCAAGGTGCCGAATACGAACACCGTCGACGGTCGCACGCGGTAGACATGCCACGGCGCCGGGCCGGCCGACGGGGCACTGTACTGGGCCGTCAGCGCATCGCCCGAAACCTCTGCGGGCCATCCGGATTCGACGAAAGCGCCCGGTCCCGGAATTAATCGGAATTCATGGTCCCCGCAACAGAAACAAGCAGTAGGCGGCGATCGACTGCGCGTCGACGATCACGCCCGAGCGGATCATCTGTTCGACGTCGTCACGCGGGAACCAGGCACTACACATGTCCTGCTCCTCGTACTCGCGATCCGGTTGCCCCTCGGTGATTCCGGTGGCCAGGAACACCCACCCGCGCTGACTGCTCATTCCGGGAGCGACATCGAGCTGGCCGAGCACCTCGAATGACGTCGCACGTAATCCGGTTTCCTCGCGCAGCTCACGCTCGGCCAATTCGAACGCTTCGGTCTCGGCCAGATCCGGAGCGGCCCCCTGCGGAAACTCCCAGCGCCGCGCGCCGAGCGGATACCGGAACTGTTCGACCAACCGGAAACGGTGCCCGTCGTAGGGCAGCACCAGCGCGTACGCCGGTTTGTCCACCACGGTGTAGATGCCTGGGCTGCCGTCGGGGCGGCGGATGTTGTCTTCTCGGAGCACCAGCCACGGGTTCCGATAGACCTCGCGGGATGCGATGCGTTCGATGAAAGGCACACCGCCAGTATCCGGGACGGAAATTGTGAACGCCGGGCTCAGCTCGGAATCCGGCCCAGGATGCTCGATGCGAGGGTTGTGGCGTCATCGCCAAGGTCACGCCCGACGACGGTGACATCGACCACGACATTGGCCTTGGTCGCCACCGCCCGCTGCGCGCCGGTGTTCTGTTTACTGACGTCGAGGGGGCGTCCGTTCTCGAGCACCGTGTCGAGGGTGCTGCGCACCGTCGTCACACCACCGGATTCCGCCGGGTTTCCCACCGCGTAGACGCCGGACACTCCGCCGTGCGAGTACGTCAGCCGCTTGCCCCCGCAACTGCGCATGTGGTTGACGGCGCTTGTGGCGAAATTCTTTGCGGCCGCGCTGTTTTCGAACGTAGCCACGAACTCGGAAACGCCGTGCGGGAAGCCCGTGGTGTGCTGACCCAGGTCTAATCCGTAGACGGCGCGGTAACCGCTGCCCCGATAGGCCTGGGTCAGGCCGTTGAACACGGCGTCGGTGCATTCGGCGGGGTCAAAGCTGTCGCCGGGTAGCAGTTCGTGCGTTTGGGTCCACGTTTTGTTGACGTACATACCAGGCGCCTTGAGCAGGTCGGACACCTCTGCACTCCCCCACCGTCACCGGGCTCGCTCGATTAGGCCGAGAATCATTTGCTTGTGTTCGTGAAACGCTCGGCCAGGAAATTTCATGAACCGGTCCACTGCCCGTAGTAGGTACGCGTGCGACCGGGGTCGTTGAGGTCGATCATGCGCCAGAGCAACGCGTACGGTGCCGTGAAGGTTTCGTTATCGTTCATTTGAATCTTGAAGTTGGCGGCAACCGGGTCACCCTCTTCCCGGAATTCGCGATACACCCAGCGGGAAGCCGAGCCGCGGCGAAACATTTCACCGAGGTAATAGATCGCCCCTTCGACGAAATCGGCGTTCGCCGGATCTTTGTACGCCTCGACCGTCGGAGTGATCTTAATGACCAGCGCGGTCAGCCGGCCGATACTTTCCGGGGTGTAATCGCAGTCGCCGCCGTAATGGGCGACCCACTCGGGAAAATGTTGCTGCTGGTGGGCGAGCCAATCATCCAGCACCGCTGACGGCGGCGCCGCGGAAAGACCGTCGGCCAGGGTGTGCTCTTTTACCGGCGCCCAACCGGGGTGCGCCGCGGCATAGGCGTCCACGGCCTCTCGGCAGCGCCGATAAGCGCCCAACCACACCCCGGGCCCCGGACTTTCGATCGCAGCGAGCAACAGATGCATCGGCGACAATCTCGAAAGCTCAACGGCCGCATCGGGAATGACGATGGGCAGGCCTACCACGTCGGGTTCCCCGGTGCCAGAGATATACCAGCGGTGGGTGGCCACGCTCTGCGTCAGATCCGGGCCACCCGCGACCGAACCAAGAGACGGGTCCGTGGACCAAGCCCACGCGCCACCCGCCACCCGCATCAGCGACTCGCCCACATAGGCCACCACGCCCGAGGCGAAGGGATCGTCGCTGAGCGCTTGAACCGGATAGCGGTAACGTTCGCGGACCACATCTTCCAGCGCCTGCAACGACGCTTTCGAATAATCCAGGTCGACTACGCCGTCAAGGTAAGCATCACCCAGCAGCCCGATCAGGACATTGACCCAATCCAGCCACCAATCCAACGATTCCCCTCCATTCGCTTGCACTGATTCCCTGATTGGTTGTACGACCGGCGCAGCGCGCCGCGCCCCTGGCGATGAGCTCTGAAAAAAGCCGCGTCAAGTCGTCGGGCGAAGCCGAAAGCTCCGGTGGGGTCATGCCACTAATCGAAGCGCCCGCGCGTCCGCCTGACAATTCACCTGAGCGGCTTTTAGCCTAAAACCGCCCGGCCACATCGGCGGCGCGCGCAAGCTGGTCGACGTCGGAACTGGTCGGAATGAGCTGAACCTCGTCGGTGCCGACGTCTTCGAACTTTCGCAATACCGCCAGGAGCTCGTCTTCACCGCCGGCCCAGCCGGTCATCGGCGCCATCGCGTCGACGTATTCGGCCGGTATCCAGTTCATATAGCGCAGCAGATGGCGGTGCACCTGGCCCCGAGCCTGCTCGGGTGGCCCGAACGCGAACCAGAACGAGGTCATCAGGTGGGGTTTCGGCTTGCCGGCCTGCGCCCACGCCTGCCGCGCCACGTCGAACAGCTCATTCTGCTTGGCGACGTCGAGGTCCAACGTGGTGCCGGCCAGTCCGTCGGCCCAGGCCGCGGCGCTGCGGATGGTCTTTGGCCCGATGCTGCCGACGAACAGCGGCGGACCGCCGGGCTGGACCGGCGACGGCCCGACCGGCCGCACCGAGTCGGTGATCTTTTCCCCGGCCCACACCCGCTTCATCACCGCGACGCGTTCGGCCATACCCCGCATGTTCTGCGTGGCCAGGTCGGCGCCCACGGCGTGGTAGTCCTCGTGCCTGCCGCCGACGCCGAAGCCCACGGTCAGCCGCCCGCCGGACAGCACGTCACCCGTGGCCAGCCCCTTGGCCAGCATCACCGGGTCGTGCCACTGCGGCACGATCACCGTCGTCAACAGGCGCACCCGATTGGTCCAGGCGGCCAGCGCCCCGAGCAGCGTCAGGTTGTCCGGGTTGTCGAAGGCGATCCGCTCGCCCCAGCACAGCGACGAGAATGGGCCCTCGTCGATCGTGCGCGCCCACGTCTCCAAGATCGCCGCATCCAGGTCCGGCTCCATCACCGGCATGGTCATCGCTATCCGCACGACGGCGATTCTGGCACGCCTTGCGCGTGGTCCCTGGAGTGGCAGCATGGGTGGGGTGGCCCTATCCAGTACCTCCATCGCGCATGTCCGGCTGACCGTCACCGATATCGAGCATTCCCGGCGGTTTTACGAGAGCGTGTTCGGCTGGCCGGTGTTGCTCGAGATCCCGGAGAATGCCGACGAAACGACCCGCGGCCTGTTGGGCTTCCTGTACGGCGGCGTCATCTACGATCTCGGCGGCGCGCTGGTCGGTCTGCGGCCGGTCGCCTCGGACCGCTTCCACGAGGATCGCTGCGGTCTCGACCACATCGCGTTCAGGGTCGGCAGCAAGGACGAATTGGAGGCCGCGGCCGCGCACCTCGACGATATCGGCGTCGACCACGAGCCGGTCAAAGACATTGGGCCGTCGTACATCCTGGAGTTCCGCGACCCCGACAACATCGCCCTGGAGCTCACGGCACCAAAGTAGGGAAAAACGATGAGCATCAGTTTCAACCACACCATTGTTGCCTCGCGCGACAAGTGTGAGTCCGCGCAGTTTCTCACCGAACTGTTCGGCTTACCCAGCCCAAAGCCGTTCGGCCACTTCATGGTTGTCGTCCTCGAGCACGGCGCCAGCCTGGATTATGCCGACGTCCCCGAAGGCCAGGAGATCACGCGCCAGCACTACGCATTCCTGGTCTCCGAGCAGGAGTTCGACGCCATCTACGGCAAGATTCAGTCGCGCGGCCTGCAGCACTGGGCTGACCCGCGTCAGGGTCGGCCCGGCGAGATCAACCACAACGACGGCGGTCGCGGGGTGTACTTCCCGGATCCCTCCGGGCATGCCCTGGAGATCCTCACCCGCCCCTACGGCTCAGGCGCCTGAGATTCCGGGCGCCCTTCGGGCCTAGTCGCCGGTGCGCGATGTTCCGTGCCGCAGGCTCTCCTGCGTCCGGTAGTCGTCGGCGAGCTGCGCGACGTGCTTGGGCAGGGCGCCGCCGGCGACGTCGGCAAGCGTCGTTTCCTCCAGCACCGACCGCATGCTGGCGCGCAGCGCCCGCCAGACGTCGGTCAGCGCCGCGGTCGGCCCCGAGTAGGGCAGGTCGCCCAGCCCGATGTCGCGGACGCTGGCCAGCGGCCCGTCGATGCAGCGCAGCACGTCGGCGATGCTGATCTCGGTTCCCGGACGCGCCAGTTCATAGCCTCCGTCGCGACCGCGGTGGCTTCGCACCAGGCGGTCGGTGCGCAGGTTGGTGAGGATGTCGACGAGAAATTGCGGGGGTATGCCTTGAGCCTGGGCTAAGTCATCGGTGGTCACCAGCGTGTCGCCGGCGACCGTGGCGAGCTGGATCATCGCCCGCACCGCGTACTCCGCCTTTGCTGACATCCGCACCGTGAGGATTGTGCCATCCGTGCCTGGCAACCAGCCCCGACACCGCGACGTGGGGCCCGCTTCGCGCGCTAGGAGCGCGATTCGAGCAGGTCGACAACCGTCTGCGCCTGCTCGTCGAGGGTGCGATCCGGGGTGAGCCGCAGTTCGGGATTCGCCGGCGCCTGATACGGGCTGTCGATGCCGGTGAACTGCTTGATCTCACCCGCGCGCGCTTTGGCATACAGCCCCTTGGGATCACGCTTCTCGCATTCGTCGATGGGGGTGTCGCAGAACACCTCGACGAAGTCGAAGCCGGCATCGGCGTGGACTTTACGAGCCAGTTCCCGTTGCTCGGCCAGCGGGCTGATCGCCGGCACCAGCACAACGTTGCCGCAGTCGGCAAGCAGGGACGCCACATGCGCGAGCCGCCGTAGGTTCTCGGCCCGGTCGGCCATGCTGAAACCCAGGTCGGCGTTCAGGCCGTGCCGGAGGTTGTCGCCGTCGAGAACATAAGCGGGATTGCCATTTTCGAGCAGCTTCTGCTCGACCAGCATGGCCACCGACGACTTGCCCGAACCGGACAGTCCGGTGAACCACACCGTCTTGCCCCGCGGCCTGGCGTCGGCCGTGGCCGACGACTTGTGCCACACGATGTTCGGGCTCGCCGTCTGCGCCGTCACATCACGCAACACCATGCCCGCCGCCACCGTGCCGTTGGTGTTGGGGTCGATGAGGATGAACGAGCCGGTGCTGGCGTTGCGGGTGTACTCGTCGAGCAGTAGCGGCGCCTGGGTGCGCAGCGAGACGCGACCAAGTTCGTTGATTTGCAACGTCGTTGCCGTCTTGTCACGGTGCAGGGTATTGACGTCCAGCCGATAGTCCAGCGCAGTTATCCGCGCGCGGGTGGTTCGGGTGGTCTGCTTGATGAGGTAATCGCGGCCGGGTTCAAGCGCCTCTGAATCCCCCATCCAGCACACGGTCGCGTCGAATTCCTGCACCACCCTGGGCTGGTTGTTGGTGCGGGCGATCAAGTCGCCGCGGGAAATGTCGATCTCGTCGGCCAGGCTCACCGAGACGGCCATCGGTGGAAACGCTTCATCCACTGGGCCGTTCGGACCGTCGATCGCGGTGATCCGGGTGGTCTTGCCGATCGGCAGCACGACCACTTCATCTCCCGGACGCATCACGCCGCTGGCCACGGTGCCGGCGTAGCTGCGGTGGTCTTGATGTTCGTGGGTCTGCGGCCGGATGACGTACTGGACCGGGAACCGCACGTCGACCAGGTTGCGGTCACCGGCGATGTAGACCTCTTCGAGGTGCGCGAGCAGCGCCGGTCCCACGTACCACGGTGTCTTGTCCGATTTGGTCACCACGTTGTCACCGTGCAGCGCGGAGATCGGGATGGTGGCCACGTCTTGCACATCAAGCCGTGCGGCAAAGGCGTGAAACTCGTCGCGGATCGACTCGAATGTCTCTCTGTCCCAATCGATTAGGTCCATCTTGTTGACCGCGAGCACCAGGTGGCGGATGCCCAGCAACGACGCCAGGAACGCGTGCCGGCGCGACTGCTCCAGCAGGCCATGCCGGGCATCTACCAGCACGATCACCAGTTGGGCGGTCGACGCGCCGGTCACCATGTTGCGGGTGTACTGGATATGACCCGGGGTGTCGGCGATGATGAATTTCCGCTTGGGAGTGGCGAAGTAGCGGTACGCGACGTCGATCGTGATGCCCTGCTCGCGTTCGGCCCGCAGGCCGTCGGTGATCAGCGCCAGGTCGGTGTAGTCGTGGCCGCGCTCCTTGGACGTCCGCTCCACGGACGCCCACTGGTCTTCCATCACGGCCTTGGAGTCGTAGAGCAGCCGCCCGATCATCGTGGACTTACCGTCGTCGACCGAGCCGGCGGTTGCGATGCGAAGCAGTGTGGTCGATGCGGACATCAGAAATACCCCTGTCGTTTACGGTCTTCCATCCCAGCCTCCGAGATCCGGTCGTCAGCCCTGGTCGCCCCGCGTTCGGTCAGCCGGCTCACCGCGGTCTCGGCGATGACCTCCTCGACGGTGGTCGCGTCCGATTTCACGCTTCCGGTGCAGGTGACGTCACCGACGGTGCGAAATCGCACCGTCTCCTCGAAGACCGGCTCGTCGGGACGCGGCTGCAGGTGCCGGTCGAGGGCCAGCAGCATCCCGTCGCGCTGAAACACCTTGCGCCGGTGGGCGAAATAGATCGACGGCAACGTGATCTGCTCCGCGCCGATGTAGGACCAGATGTCGAACTCGGTCCAGTTGGACAGCGGGAACACGCGGATGTGCTCGCCCTTGTGGTGGCGCCCGTTGTAGAGGCTCCACAGCTCGGGCCGCTGCGCCTTGGGGTCCCACTGGCCGAACTCGTCGCGGAAACTGAACACCCGCTCCTTGGCGCGGGCCTTCTCCTCATCGCGCCGCGCGCCGCCGAATGCGGCGTCGAACTTGTTCTCGCGGATGGCCCGCAGCAGCGTCACGGTCTGGATCGGGTTGCGCCCCTGCGGCGGCTCGACGACGCGACCGGCGTCGATATCGTCCTGGACAGAGGCGACCACCAACCGCAACCCGTGCTCGGCCACCAACTCGTCGCGCGTCGCGATGACCTCGTCGAAGTTGTGGCCGGTATCGACATGCATCACCGGGAACGGCAGGCGGCCCGGCCGGAACGCCCGCAGCGCCAGGTGCAGCATGACGATGGAGTCCTTGCCACCCGAGAACAGCAGCACCGGGCGCTCGAACTCCGCGGCCACCTCCCGAATGATGTGGATCGCCTCTGCCTCCAGTGAGCGCAGGTGGCTTAATTCGTACTGGCCGGCCGCCGGGCCCGCCTTCAGGTCGCTGGTCATGGCTTCCTTGTCGTATTCTCGATAATTTTGGTAGTACTGACCATATTTACGTGGTTGCCGTCCATGGAACCAGTCGCCGCCGCCGGTGTCAATGAAATCCCGGCCACCCGGCCGCCACGCCAGGCACCGGACGGATCGCGTCAGACCCGGCGCCGGGTCTTTTGCCAGCCGGTGGATGCGAAAGCATAGGCGGATGACTTCTCCTCCAGGCTCTCCCGACCCCGCTGGCCCTCCTAGTCCTCCTGGTCCTCCTAGTCCGCACCAACCGGCCAGCGGCCGCGACGTTGTTGCGCAGTTCCTCCCCCAGTCGCCGTTCGTCGGCAAGCTGGGAATCGTCGCGGACCGCCTCGAGGACGACGAGGTCAGGCTGCGGCTGCCGTGGGATCCGTCCAATGTCACCGTCGGCGACATGGTCCACGGCGGCGCCATCGCCACCCTCGCCGATCTCGCCGTCATGGCGGCGGCGTGGTGCGGCGCGCAAGCGCCTCAGGGACTGCGGGGGGTGACGGTGTCGATGGCGCTGGACTTCATAGCACCGGCACGGGCCACCGACCTGATAGGGGTCGGCCGGGTGCTGCGGCGCGGCCGGTCGCTGGTCAACTGCGAGGCCGAGGTCGTCGACCCACGGGGCAAGCTGGTCGCCAAGGCCCTTGCCACCTACAAACTCGATTGACGTCCGCGGCGCTAGGGGGTGATCTCTTCGAGCTTGCCGGTGGCGACGTCGAAGACGAACCCGCGCAGCGACACGTGCTTGGTGACGAACGGGCTGTTGTCGATGCGGCGCAACGACTGCCGGACATCTTCGGCCAGATCTCCGAAGGCCTCGGCCGCCCACGGCGGTTTGACCCCGGTCTCCTCCTGGATGGCGCGCTTGAAGTCGTCGTCGGTGAAGGTGAGCATGCCGCAGTCGGTGTGGTGAATCAGGATGATCTCCCGGGTCCCGAGCAACCGCTGGCTGATGGCCAGCGAGCGGATGGCGTCGTCGGTGACCACCCCGCCGGCGTTTCGGATGACGTGTGCCTCCCCCTCGCCCAGGCCGAGGATGCGGTAGACGTCGAGCCGGGCATCCATGCACGCGACGACCGCGACGTGTTTGCTCGGCGGCAGGGGCAGGGGCCCGTTGAAGGCGCTCGCGTAGCTGCCGTTATTGACCAGGTAGTCATCGGTAACCGCCACGCAAGTCTCCTCGGGGTATCGCATACGGATTTGCTAGACAGATCGGTGCCGCGGTGGATCCTAACAACCGGTTGTCAGGATTTCACCGGTGAAAATCAGCCGGATCGCAAGGCGCCGGCCGTCACACCCGCAACGTTGTCGCGACGCTACCCAGCCAGTTCGCGTTCGGGTCGATAACCTGTCCCAATGCGGCACGGTGGTGGGGCATGATTCGCTTTTTGGCGCGCCGGTTGCTCAACTACATCGTGCTGCTGGCGCTGGCGTCGTTTTTGACCTATTGCCTGACTTCAGTGGCTTTCGCACCACTGGACAACCTGTTGCAGCGCAATCCGCGCCCGCCTCAAGCGGTTATCGACGCCAAGGCCCACGCGCTCGGCCTGGACCAGCCCATACCGATCCGCTACGCCAACTGGGCCTCGCACGCTGTTCGCGGCGATTTCGGGACGACCATCACCGGCCAGCCCGTCGGTGAGACGCTGTGGCGCCGCGTTGGCGTCACCCTGCGACTCCTGGTCGTCGGGTCGGTGGCGGGCACCGCGCTCGGCGTGGTGGCCGGCGCCTGGGGCGCCATCCGCCAGTACCGGCTCAGCGACCGCATCGTCACCATGCTGGCGCTGCTGACGCTCAGCACCCCGACATTCGTCATCGCCAACCTGTTGATCCTCGGCGCCCTTCGCGTGAACTGGGCGCTTGACGTCCAGCTTTTCGACTACACCGGGGAGACGTCGCCGGGCGTCGGCGGTGGGGTCGGGGCGCAATTGCTGGACCGGTTGCAGCATCTGATCCTGCCCACGCTGACGCTGGCACTGATCAGCGCGGCCGGATATAGCCGATATCAGCGCAACGCGATGCTCGACGTCCTCGGACAGGATTTCATTCGCACCGCGCGCGCCAAAGGGCTCACGCGTCGGCGCGCGCTGCTCAAACACGGGCTGCGCACCGCACTGATACCGTTGGCCACCCTGTTCGCGTACGGGGTGGCCGGGCTGGTCGTCGGAGCGGTGTTCGTCGAGAAGATCTTCGGCTGGCACGGGATGGGCGAATGGCTGGTGCAGGGCATCTCGACCCAGGACACCAATATCATCGCGGCGATCACGCTGTTCTCCGGCGCGGTGGTGTTGCTGGCCGGCCTGCTCTCCGATGTCTTCTACGCCGCCCTCGACCCGAGGGTCCGGGTGTCATGACCCGCGCCGGCGACGATGCAGAGCGAAGCGATGAGGAGGAGCGGCGCGCATGAACTCCGCCGGCGACGATGCAGAGCGAAGCGATGAGGAGGAGCGGCGCGCATGACCGCCGAAGCCAAAACCGATGGTGTCCAAGGGATTTCCAACCCGGAAGTGGCGGGTTTCACCTCGCGCCGCACCCTGGTGCTGCGCCGGTTTGCGCGCAACCGGCTCGCCGTGCTGTCGCTCACGTTGCTGGTGCTGCTGTTCGTCGGCTGCTATACGCTGCCGTCGCTGCTGCCGTACTCCTATGACGACCTCGACTTCAACGCGCTGCTGCAGCCGCCCAACGCGCGGCACTGGCTGGGCACCAACGCCATGGGTCAAGACCTGCTCGCGCAGATCCTGCGCGGCATGCAGAAGTCGATGCTGATCGGTGTCTGTGTGGCGTTCATCTCGACCGGCATTGCCGCCACCGTCGGGACGATCTCGGGGTATTTCGGCGGCTGGCGTGATCGGGTGCTGATGTGGGTGGTCGACCTACTGTTGGTGGTGCCCAGCTTCATCCTCATCGCCATCGTCACGCCACGAACCAAGGACTCGGCCAACATCGTCATGCTCGTGCTGCTGCTGGCCGGCTTCGGCTGGATGGTCAGCTCTCGCATGGTGCGCGGCATGACCATGAGCTTGCGTGAACGCGAATTCATCCGGGCCGCAAGGTATATGGGTGTGCCAAGCCGCCGGATCATCCTCCGCCATGTGGTGCCCAACGTGGCATCCATCTTGATCATCGACGCCGCCCTCAACGTCGCCTCGGCCATCCTGGCCGAAACCGGCCTGAGCTTTCTCGGTTTCGGCATACAGCCGCCGGACGTGTCGCTGGGCACGCTGATCGCCAACGGCACCCAGTCCGCGACCACGTTCCCATGGGTGTTCCTGTTTCCGGCCGGCGTCTTGGTGCTAATCCTGGTGTCCGCCAACCTGACCGGCGATGGCCTGCGCGACGCACTCGATCCCGGCAGTGCGACACTGCGCGGTGGTGGCCGGTGAGCCCGCTGCTCGAAGTGACCGACCTGGCCGTTACCTTCCCCATGGACCGCGAACCGGTCACCGCCGTGCGGGGCATCAGCTACAGCATCGACCCCGGAGAAGTCGTGGCCATGGTCGGCGAATCGGGATCGGGCAAGTCCGTGGCGGCCATGGCCGTCGTGGGCCTGCTGCCCGAGCACGCCACGGTGCATGGCTCGGTCCGGCTGCACGACACCGAGCTGCTGGGCCTTGCCGACGACGCGATGTCGCAATTTCGCGGCAAGGCGGTCGGCATGGTGTTTCAGGACCCGATGTCCGCGCTGACCCCCGTCTACACCGTCGGCGACCAGATCGCCGAGGCGATCGAAGTCCACCAACCGCGCGTCGGCAAGAAAGCCGCCCGCCAACGCGCGGTGGAACTGCTTGAGCTGGTTGGCATTACACAGCCCGAGCGACGCGCCCGTGCGTTTCCGCATGAACTGTCCGGCGGCGAACGCCAGCGGGTGGTGATCGCGATGGCGATCGCCAATGATCCCGATCTGTTGATCTGCGACGAGCCCACCACCGCACTGGATGTCACTGTGCAGGCCCAGATTCTCGAGGTACTCAAGACCGCGCGCGACATCACCGGCGCCGGGTTGCTCATGATCACCCACGACCTCGGCGTGGTCGCCGAGTTCGCCGATCGTGCCCTGGTGATGTACGCGGGCCGGGTGGTCGAATCCGCCGCGGTGCACGACCTCTACAGCGAACGCCAGATGCCTTACACCGTAGGGCTGTTGGGCTCGGTTCCGCGGCTCGACGCCCCACAGGGCGCCCGGCTGGTGCCCATCCCCGGCGCACCCCCATCATTGGTCGGCCTCGGACCGGGCTGCCCTTTCGCGCCGCGCTGCCCCCTGGTGATCGATGAATGTCGCACCCAGGAGCCGGAATTGGGCCTGGTCGGGGCCGACCACCGGGCCGCGTGCATCCGCACCGACCAGGTCGACGGGCGCAGCGCCGCGGACATCTATGGGGTCAACACCGCCGCCCATGCGGTAGAACCCAGCGACTCGTCCGTCGTCGTGCGGGTGCGTGATCTGGTCAGGACCTACCGGCTGACGAAGGGCGTAGTGCTGCGCCGCACCATCGGCGAGGTGCGTGCGGTCGACGGCGTCAGTTTCGAGCTGCGGCAGGGCCGCACCCTGGGAATCGTCGGCGAGTCCGGTTCGGGTAAATCGACCACCTTGCACGAGATCCTGGAACTCGCCGCGCCGCAATCGGGATCGATCGAGGTGCTCGGCACCGACGTCGCCACCCTGAGCTCGAAGAGCCGGCGGTCGCTGCGCCGCCACATCCAGGTGGTGTTCCAGGACCCGGTCGCGTCGCTGGACCCGCGGCTGCCCGTCTTCGAACTGCTTGCCGAACCGTTGCAGGCCAACGGCTTCGGCAAGGCCGACACCAACGCGCGGGTCGCCGACCTGCTCGACATCGTGGGATTGCGCCGTGCCGATGCGACCCGCTACCCCGCCGAGTTCTCCGGCGGACAAAAGCAGCGCATCGGTATCGCGCGGGCGCTGGCATTGCAGCCCAAGATCCTGGCGCTCGACGAACCGGTGTCCGCCCTCGATGTCTCCATCCAGGCCGGGATCATCAACCTGCTGCTCGACCTGCAAGAGCGATTCGGATTATCGTATCTTTTTGTGTCCCACGATCTTTCGGTGGTCAAACACCTCGCCCACCACGTGGTCGTGATGTATGCCGGCACGATTGTGGAACAGGGCGACAGCCGGGAAATCTTCGGCAATCCCCAACACGATTACACTCGGCGGCTGCTGGGGGCGGTGCCGCAACCCGAGCCCGCGAAACATTTGCGCTCGGCGACGACGTTGCCCGGACCGGGCCCGCAAACACCCGTGGAGCCGGGCAATCATGTCTAGCCCCTGCGGCCGGGTCGCGACAGCACTCGTTGTCGCGGCTGTGGTGATCTCCGGATGCTCGCCGGCCATCAGCCTGGCCCCAGCGACCGGCAACCAAGCTCAGATCGGCACGACCAGCGATATCAACCCGCAGGATCCCAACACGCTGCGAGAGGGCGGCGACCTGCGGCTGGCGCTCTCGGAATTTCCGCCGAACTTCAACATCTTGAACGTCGACGGCAACTTGGCCGAGGTCGGCTCGATGATGAAGGCCATGATGCCTCGATCGTTCATCATCAAGCCCGACGGCTCGATGACCGTCGACACCGACTACTTCACCAGCGTGGAACTCACCGGGACTTCCCCGCAGGTGGTCACCTACACGATCAACCCCCAGGCGGTGTGGTCCGACGGCACACCGATCAGCTGGCGAGACATCGCCAGCCAAATACATGCTCTGAGCACCGCCGACAAGAACTTCGCGATCGCGGGACCCACCGGCTCCGACCGCGTCGCGTCGGTGACCCGCGGGGTCGACGACCGGCAGGCCATCATGACGTTCGCCCACCCGTACGCCGAGTGGCGCGGCATGTTCGCCGGCTTCAGCATGCTGCTGCCCGCCAGCATGACCGCCACGCCCGAGGCGTTCAACAATGCCCAACTCGACGGGCCGGGTCCGTCGGCCGGTCCGTTCGTCGTTTCTTCCCTGGACCGGTCCACGCAGCGGATTGTGTTGACCCGCAACCCGAAATGGTGGGGCAAGCGGCCGCGCCTGGACAGCATCACCTATCTGGTTCTCGACGACGCCGCTCGGCTACCGGCGCTGCAGAACAACACGATCGATGCGGCTGGGGTCGGCACGATAGACCAGCTGACCATCGCGCAGCGCACCAAGGGCATGTCGATCCGGTCCGCGCCCGCCCCGAGCTGGTCTCACTTCACGTTCAACGGCGCGCCCGGGTCCATCCTGGCCGACAAGGCCCTGCGCGTCGCGCTGGCGAAAGGCATCGACCGGCAGATGATCGCCAAGGTCGTCCAGTACGGCCTCAGCAGCAACCCGGAGGCGTTGAATAACCACATCTACCTCGCCGGCCAAGATGGCTACCAGGACAACAGCGCCGTCCTGGCCTATGACCCGCCCGAGGCCGCACGCGAGCTCGACGCCCTGGGCTGGAAGCTCAACGGCCAGTTCCGGGAGAAGGACGGTCGCCAGCTCGTCATCCGCCATTTGTTCTACGACGCGCAGGGCGGCCGGGCGTTCGCTCAGATCGCCCAGCACAGCCTGGCCCAGATCGGTGTCAAGCTCGATCTCGTGGCCAGGTCCGGTAACGGCTTCTTCAGCAACTACGTCAACGTCGGGGCGTTCGATATCGTCCAGTTCGGCTGGGTTGGCGACGCGTTCCCGCTTTCGTCGCTGACCCAGATCTACAAGTCCGACGGTGGGGGCAACTTCGGCAAGATCCGTAGCCCGGAGGTCGACGCGGGAATCGAGCGAACGCTTGAGGAACTCGATCCCGTCAAGGCGAGGGTGTTGGCCAACGACGTCGACAAACTCCTCTGGGCGGAAGTGTTCAGCCTGCCGCTGACCCAATCCCCGGGCGACGTCGCGGTGCGCAGCACCCTGGCGAATTTCGGCGCGGCCGGCCTTGGCGACGTGAACTACGCCGCGATCGGGTTCATGCGAACCTGACGCGCCGCCGCAGCGGCGGCACGCCCGGCAGGACACCCTCGGCGACGGCCGCCACGTCGATCGCCTTCCACAGCAGCCGCACCCCGGGCCGCGCCGGCAGCGCGTCCAGCGTCGATGCCTGGGCGCCAAGCGAGTCGACTTCGCCGCGCCGCACCGCCTCGGCGATGGCCAGGGCGGCGGGCTCACGAAAGTCCAGCGCGCTGTGCGCCATGGTCGGCAGCGACAACATCACCGCATTCGGCACCAGGGACGCGATCCGCTGCGCTACCGCCGGCGGTGCGACCAGATCGCGGCCACCGGAAACCACCACCGTCGGCCAGCCGAATTTCGGCAGCTCGGCGACCAGGTCATAGGGCTCGGCCTCGAAAGCGGCCGTGTCGGGAAGTGTTTCACGTATCGCGACCGCGGGGTCCAGAGGCAGGCCGTCCGGTTCGGCGGCATAGTCGAGTTCGCGGAATGCGATGCGGCCCACCAGGTCTACCTCGTATCGGTACGGCACCGTGCGTTCGACGATGTTGGCGAAACGAGATAGCGCCTGCCACAGGATAATTCGACCGTCGAGCAGCAGGTCGAGCTGACGATCGAGCAGAGCCGCTCCCCCGAATCCGTAAATCGTCGCGGCGACCTGCCCTGCCGAAGCGGTCATCACTCCGGCGTCGACGAGCTTGCGAACCTTGGGTGCCAGTGCCGCGGTTTCCGGACTGTCGCCATGCAGCAGCAGCCCACGGATGGCGTCACGTACCGTCGCAATGTCATGCCGCGACAGCACCGGCGAATCGAGGAGCATCGTTCGCACCCGGCCGGGATGGCGCACACCGAGGCCGGCCGCGATGTAGCTGCCGTACGACACGCCGTAGACAACGGCCGAGTCGACGTGAGCGTCGTCGAGCACGGCGGCAACGTCGTCGACAACCTGATCGACGGTGATCGCTCGTGGCGGCAGGTCGGCGCCGAAGTCGTCGTGGCGCGACAGGCCTACCCCGCGGTGTTCGATCATGATGACGTCGAGGCCGGCCGCGGCGGCGCGCCGCCGCAGCCCTTTGTACATCAGCACCGAGGCGACTCCCGGGCCCCCGGGGATGATCACCAACGGGTGGGCGGACTTACGGCCGATGCGCACGTAGTGCAGGTCGAACTCGTCGGCACCGTCCGGCGAGATCGGCCGGCGTACCGGCCGCACGCCGGGCAAACCCACGAGCTTTTCGTGTGCCCGGCGCCGTTTCGCGTCCATGGTCATCGGTGTCGGACCGCCATGGTTCTATTCTGCCGAGACTGCTGACAATCACCAGTCGAACGGCGCCCGGGCCCGCGGACCAGTCGTCGTGGGGCGCTAAACGCCGAGATCGATGCGATGCGCGCCCTTGACGGCGTCGTACCGGTCGGGGCTGCACGTCAGCACGATCACCTGCCCGTGAGCGCCCACGGTGTCGAAGACCTCTCCCATCTTGGCCAGCCGGTCCGGATCGGTGAACCCCAGCGCGTCGTCGACCACCACCGGGACGCTGTCCTCCTTGGCGACCAGGGCCGCGCCGGCGAGCCGCGCCAGGATGCCGAGTTGCTCTTTGGCCCCACCGGACAGGGATTCGTAGGGCACCGTGATCCCGTCCAGGGTTCGGCTGCGGATACACAGGTCGCTGTCGATGTCGACCTCGAAAGTGGGCCCGAAGACCGGGCGCCCGAGCCGCTGCAGTTCCGCGCGGTAGGGCTCGACGTAGCGCAGCCGGGTGGCGTCGCGGTGGCGTGCCATCACCGAGCGCAGCAGCTGCGCGGCGCGGGCGCGGCTGCCGACCCGGCTGTGCCCGCTGGTGGCGTGCTCGCGCTCGGTCTCCGCGGCGTCGAGCTTGCCGTGGCGGCCCTCGCTGCCGAACACCGAGAGCTCGATGCCGATTTCCCGCAACGCACGGGCGGCATCTTCGTAGCGATCGCGCAGCGACTCGGCCGCCTCGGTGGCAGCGACCACTTCGGCGGCCACCGCGTCCGGCGACGCGGCCGCCAGCTCGTCGGCCAGCTCGCCGACCCGCTGTTCCGCGGTGTGCGTCTCCTTGAACGTCGCGTCCGCCGCCGACGCGAGGTCCTCGTCACCGACCGACGTCCGTTCCTGGGCCAGCCGATCGGTGGCCGCATCCAGCTCGGCGCGTTGAGTCTCCAACTTATTCTGTAGAACCGTTGCTTGCGTGGATAATTCGGTGAGCTTGGCGTCGGCGGCAGCCGCGATCCGACGACGGGCCTCGGATTCGGCGATCGCGGCCACGCGCGTCGCCTCGGCCGCTTCGAGTTCGGTACGGGCTGCGGCGATGTCCGTCGCGAAGAGATGGGGTTCGGCCGGTAGGCCGGCACTCAATTGCGCCAGCCGCGAGCGCATCTCGTCGGTCCCCTCGTCGCCGCACAGCCCGGTCACGGTGGCGCTCAACTGGTCGCGGCTGCCCTGCAATTCGCGGCGACGCCGGTCGGCGGATCGCGCCGCCGCAAGGTCAGCCACCTTGCCCGCGCCCAAGGCGGCAGTCAGTTCTTGTTGTGCCGCACCATATTCGGCTTGCACATCGAGGGCGGTCGCACCGGGGGTGACCCGCGCGGTCAGGACGCCGGGTACCTCGATTGTGGTGGGGCCGGTGGCCGTGCTCGACCAACTCTGACCCGCCGGCAACGACACCCGTTGGTCGCCCACGACGAGCTCGAGGTCGGCGGCCGCGATGAATTCCACGGCCGCCGAGATCAAGGCCAACTGGCCGCCGATGCGATCGACGGCGGCCGCGGCACTCTCGATTCGCCGCAGCAGCTCCTCGGTGATGGCGACATCGGAAAGCTCCTCGCAGATTCGATCGCGGTCGCGCTGGATGGCGTCGACCTTGGCCAGTCGGGCGCTCAACCGATCGGCCTCCTCGCGCTCGGCGAGTCGCGCCACGGTGCGCCGAGCCGATTCGGCGCAGTGTTGCAGGTCGGTCAGGACCCGGGCGGCTTCTTCGGCCGCGGCGCCGGCGGCCTCGGCGCCGGCCCGCGCCGCCGAGTGCGCGTCGGCGGCCTCTTGCGCGTCGGCCTCGGCGGCGGCGACGGCCGCGGTGCGAGTGTCGATTTCGGTGAGCAGCCGCGTCCGCCCGCCGTGGGCCGCCGCGGCGGCGACGCTGGTCGCGGCGGCGGCAGCGGCGACCAGCTTGGCTTCGCGCAGTTGGCCGGTGAGTTCGGCGATCCTGTCGGCGGCGGCCTGCGCGGCGGCGAGCCGGGGCCCGGCGGCGATCCGCTGCTGCGACAACTCGGCCACCTGCTCCGTCAGGACGGCGTGGCGACGCACCCGATCGTCAACCTCGGCGACGGCGGCCTCGCATTCCGTCGCCTCGGCCTCGGCGTCCGCGAGCCGGGAGATCGCGTTGGCCCATTCCCCGGTGGGACGCCCGGTCGGGGTGAAGTAGCGCCCGTACTCCGCGTCGATCCGCTCGATCAGCAACGGCTCGGTGCCCAGCAGCGCCGCGTCGGCGTGGGAATCCGCGGCCGCGACGTCGAGCGCACGCGACAGCGCGTCGCAACCGGACAGATCCACCGCGGCGGTCGACGCGCTCTGCAGGACCCGCTGGGCCCGCCACAGGTCGTTGTCCACCGTCTCGGCCAGCATCGCCCGGACCCGTTCGTGGGCTTCGTCACCGGTGAGCTGTTCGCGGCGCGGCGTGAGCACCGTCAGCTCCGTCTCGCACTTTTTGTGAAACCGCTTGTGGTAAATGAAACGGTAAGGGCCGCAGCTAATTTCGGCGAGCACCTCCGAGCCGACGTCGCTGTTAGTCGGCTTGACTTGCTTGACTTCCTTTTTCGTCGAGCGGTCCCTGGACTCGAGCAGCAGGTCCAGCGCCTCGATCATCGACGACTTGCCGATTTCGTTGGCGCCGCAGACCACCACCACACCGTGGTCGGGAAACTCGATCTCCCGGTGAGCGATGCCGCGGTAGTTAGTCAGGACCAGCCGGTGCAGCTTCATGCCGCCCCCCGATCGGTGAGCCGCAGCAATAACGCCAGCGCCGCCTGCGCGTCGAGGGCGGATTCGGGATCGCCCTCGCGCGCCGTCGCCACCAGCTCGTCGACGGCCGCGGCGGCGAACCCGCCGATGCCCAGGTCGGTGAACTCGCCGTCGGCGGGTATGACCGCCAGATCGGTGTGGCGTTCCCACAGGCCCAGCCAGGCGAACAACCGCGCGTATCTGTCCAGGCAGGCATCCAGCGCGGCGCGGTCGGTGACCGTCAGCGAACCGGTCAGCGCCAGCCGGACCACGGCCCGGTCTTTCTCCGGTATGAGATCCAGGTTCATGTCGAGATCGGCGATGTCGCGGCGGGTGTCGACCTGACGGTGCATCGTGACGAATCGCCAGTGGCCCACCCGCCGGGCCGTCGCGGTGACCGCGCGGTTCGGGTCGCTTTCATCGATCTCGACGACCAGGACATGGCCCGGGTCGGATTCGACGTCGTCGAAGTTGGTGACTTCCGGCGAGCCCGAGTACCAGACCCGGCCGCTGCCGCCGACCCGGGTGAGCGAATGCTTATCCCCCAGTGCCACGTAGTGCACCGCGCCCCGGGCGAGGGCATCATCGAGTCCGGCGAGCCGGATCAGCGAGGGTTTGTCGCGATCGGGGTCGAGCACGTCGACACCGCCGTGGGCGACGAGCACTCGGGTGACCGGCGCCCCGGGCAACTCCCGCAAGCCCTGCAGGCCGTCGAGGACGTCGGCGACCAGGTCGGTGGTCGGGGCCTTGGACCGCCATGGCGCGGCGACGATCTCCAGCCCGGGCCGAACCTGATGAATGCCGGCCCGATCGAGCACCATGACGTTGTCCGGGCATTCGGCGGTGAACAGCGCGCTGCTGTAGACGGATGAGGCGTCCAGCGGGTCGTGGTTACCCGGCAGCAGGTAAACCGGAATACCGATGGCGCGCATAGCCTCCAAGGACTGCCCGATCACCTGGGGGGCGAGCTGGTTGTGTTGGAAGACGTCACCGGCCACCACGACGAACTCGGCGCCGACGTCGGCGGCAAGCCCACCCAGCCCGGCGACTGCGTCGCGGCGGGCCGCCGAATACCGCGGCTGGGCGTCGCCGGCAAGAAAGTGCCGGGTCATGCCCAGTTGCCAGTCGGCGGTGTGCAGGAATCGCATCCCGACCCGGTCTCCTTCGGTGAACTTGCGTGGGTATCAATGCACCGCGAGTCTAGGTCTGCCGACCGACAAGACGGGGGACCTCGCGCGGCAGGTCTGCGGAGCGCCCCTAGACGGACGGTTTCTGGGACGGCGTGCCTTGCCCTAACGGCGCAACCATGTCCACTAACGTCGTAGCGTTGGCACAGCTGTTGAACCCATTGCCGGGAGACGCCGTAGTCGCGGGCGACTTCGCTTTTGCTGCATCCTTCCAGCAACACGGCGGTAATGACGAGCTGCGCCTTCGACATGGCTGACCTCCCCAGCTTGCAAAGGTGTCAACTATGTCGCAAGACAGCTGCCAACTATGTCCTGGAAACCAGACACTGCCGGGGGCACAAGTGCCGGGGGTACCGGCGTTTACGCAGCAAAAACTATATACCTAGTCTACTTCGAAGCAAATTGGCTTTAGATGAGCCCTAATTCACCGCCGAGCGCTAGATTCCGCTTCGTGAGTTTAGGTCGTTCAGCGTCACGGTATACGTGCCGGGCCAGCCAGGCCGCCTCCGTTCGGGTGGCGGGCGGTACCAGCGTTCGTCCTCGCGAACGACCATTCGAACAGCCCCTGATATTCCTCCGGCACCTTGGACAGCTCCGCCTCCGTAATTATTAGCGGAACACTTTTCGAATAATTCCCGCTATTGTCGCGGAACCACGATCGGTAATAGACGTTGTAGATGATGGGTCGGACGATATTCGAACGGTTAGGCATGCCGCCATGGCGCAGGCGGTAATCAATGAAGTAGCAGTCGCCGAGCGCGACCAGCGGGACGACAGGCCCACGACTCCGATTCGCGAGGACCCGGTCCCCCAAATGCGTGCCGGGCCATAGGCGAGTGCTACCGGTCAGCTCGTCGAGCGGCACGAGTGGCACCATCACCGTGACCGCGTAGGCCGGCAGCACCGGAAGACGGCCATGCCCGGTTCCATCGTAAGTAGCGTTACCGTAAATAATTGGATAGTCGCGGTGCTGGCGCTGCGATGCCGCGCCCGGCAACGAAAACACCGCGCCCATGCTGCCCATGATCATGGTGTCGCCGAGCAGGTATTTGAGAAGCGCGAATATCCGGTGATTGGCATAAAACTCCGGCGAGTTGAAACCGCCCTCCACCCGCACCGTGATCTGCATGCGTTTGTGGCCAACAGCGAGCGCACCGGAGGGTGCGATATCCCGAAAGTAATGCCTGTAGCCGGCAGCGAGCCCATTGGTGCGTCCGATAGCCCGAAAGTAATGGCTGTAGCCGGCGACGAACTCGGCGTGCAGCTCGCCGATCACTTGCGGCTCAAAGGCATTCCGCAGCACGAGGCAGCCATGCTGTAGAAAGAGATCGGCGCCCTCCTTTAGCAACGGGGAGTTGGCGATGGTATCTCCCGGCCGAACAGTTGCGACGTCGACGGCGGGAACGGGTTGAGTAGAATGCACCGCTTGCGTCATAGGCATCCATCCTCTTGACGAGCTTTTGCTGATTCCTTGTGCCGCGGCGCACCACGGCGGCATCTACGTGCGGTTCAGTTTTCCAGTATGGCGTTGTTGTCGCCAAGATGCTCGAATTTTGCGCGGAGCTGGCTTCCACGATCTCGAAAAGCCCACTCTCCGCTCGCCGGTGTCGGTGCGTAGAGGTTAGAGGACGGCGTCCAGTGGACTCAAAAAGTCTCAACACGTTTGAAGCGGTGCGGGCCGGGCACGATGGTCCCCGACGCCAAGCCAAGGAATCCGCTTCCATTCCTCACTGACGGTGCCGGGTGCACCACCGCTGGCCGGTGCGGGTGGCCGTGTCCATGATGTCTTTCTCCGCGCACCAGCCAGCCTTCGGCGTGCATCTTCGAGTGAGATGTCGGCGGCAACTGAATACTGACCAGCACGGCAAGGGTGAGGTCTGACCAGCTTCCCCGAGAGCCTTGGCTGACCGAGCCAAGGAGGAAGCGAGTGTTGAGCGTGCAGGACTGGCGGAGATCCGGCGGTTACGGCGGTCGGAGGGGTTGTCGATCTCAGAGATTGTGCGGGTGTTGGGTATTTCGGCCGAAGTATCAGCGGCTGTGATGTGCCCGGCTATTACTGCGAAGTCCATCACGTCACCGACTACGCCACATGCCGGGCCACCGACGTCAACGAGCTGACCTCGGGCTGCAGACCGCAACACCGCATCGTCCAACCCGGCGGCCGGACCACCCGAAAAAACAAAAACGGCGACACCGAATGGATCCCGCCCCCACACTTAGACCGAGGTCAACCACGAACCAACACCTTCCACCACCCCGAGAAACCCCTGCACGACGGGGACGAGGATGACGACGCGGCATAGCGCCGCTGGTTCCGCATTGATTAGCGTCAATCCGATGAATGGCCAGCGTATCTTGCTGCTGCTGCGGCACGCGAAGTCGGCGTACCCTCCCGGCTTCCCAGAACAGATCGCGGATCATGACCGGCCTTTGGCGCCTCGCGGCATCAGGGAAGCTGGGCTGGCCGGAGACTGGCTGCGTGCCAACGCGCCCACCATCGACGGCGTGCTCTGTTCGACCGCGACCCGTGCGAGGGAGACCTTGGCACGCACTGGTATCGATAGATGGACCCCGAAAGCCGTTGCAGTTCAAAAGAACCGGATCCTGGCGACCCCGCGGTATGCGTCAGGAGGATGCCTGTTTGATTTGCGCCCGGTCGGTTTGTGTGTACCCCGCCGGTCGGCCGCAGGCCGGGATGTTGTAGGTGTGGGTGACTGTGCCCGCGAGGGTGGTTGGATCCCACGTCATGTGGCCGCTCGTGGCGTATTGAGTGTAGGTACCGTCCGCGCAACTGGCGTTGTTCATCGTGTCGAGCACCCATTGACCATCGACCAGCCGCGCTTGGCTGCCCCCCGCGCCAGCTTTGATGAAGATGCATCCGTCACCGCAGGAACTGACGGTCCAAGAGGTGTCAATGTTTCGGCCCTCCGGCGTTGTCGCGGTCTCGGTGTAACTGCCGTTCATCGTCGGTGCGTCGGCCCACGCCGTGCCAGCGGCACCGACGGCTAAACCGGCGAACATTACGGTTCCCGCAAACCCCCGTGCGATAGCCATGCTCTTGTCCCTCCCCTAGTGCTCATCAATGCTTTGCGCATTGTTCATGGTGTATCACAGGTTCGGGTGGCCGCGATTTGGCAAACTCCACCCCGCACGGGGAGGGCGACGGCGCGGCGTAGCGCGCCCAGGTTTCATAGTGGCTAGCGTGAATCCGATGAATGACCAGCGCACCTTGCTACTGCTGCGGCACGCGAAATCCGATTACCCGGACGGGGTCGCTGACCATGACCGGCCGTTGGCGCCCCGCGGCATCAGGGAAGCCGGGCTGGCGGGTGACTGGCTGCGTGCCAACGTACCGACCATCGACGGCGTGCTCTGCTCGACCGCCACCCGCACCCGGGAGACTTTGGCGCGCACCGGAATTGACGCCCCGGTGCGGTATAGCGAGCGACTCTACGGCGCCGTCCCCGACACCATGATCGAGGAGATCAACAAGGCTGGCGACGAGCTGCGGACCCTGCTCGTCGTCGGGCACGAGCCGACGATGTCTGCCGTGGCGCTTGGCCTAGCCGGCGCCGAGGGCACCGACACCACCACTATGGAACGCATTGCGCAGAAGTTCCCGACGTCGGCGATCGCCGTCCTCGCCGTGCCCGGCGCGTGGAAAGGTCTGGAACCCGGCGGAGCCGCGCTCATCGACTTCCACATCCCGCGCTGAGGCCCGATTGCCCGGCTCCTCCCCCGCCGCTTCGCGGCGCGCATCGCCGCCGCGCTGAGGCTTGGCCTATGCGGGCCTACGAGTTCGTGGCCAGCGTCAGCTCCATGAGCTTGATGGCCTGTCCACAGGCATCGATCCCGGGGGCCTGTGGGTTTATCCACCAGCCGACCACTCCCGCCGCGTCGCTGGCCACCCCGCAGGCGCCGTTCGCGTCGTCCGGGCGCATCACGATCGAATCGATCCCCGCGATCGAGCGGGTCTCGACCTTGTACTTCAGGAAATCGGCGACCTTGCGCTCGTTGGCCAGGCTGCCCTGCTCGAACCAGAACCGGGTGATGTCGATCAGACCGGCCGGGTTGGCCGCCTGCCACCTGCAGATCGCGCCGACGAACGTGCTTTGAATGTCCAGCGGATCGGCACCCACGGTCTTGGCCAGGATGTCGGAGGTCAGCACCTCACATTCCTTGAGCAGGTTCGGGTACTGCTGCTGGGAATTGTTGTTGCGCGGGACGTTGCCACCCGCCTTGACGGCCGTGCCCCCGACGGACCGCGAACATCCGGTCAACACCATCAGCGTGGCGATCAAGACGATCACAGCGGCACGAACACCCCTTCCGGCCCACCGGCCGGAACGCGCCGAGGCGCTCATTTGGCGTTCGCAATCGACTGACGCGCCAGCTCTTTGGCTATGTCGCAAGGCGGCGGAAACGGTTTTTGACTGAAACTGACCGACCATTCGATGAAGTCGTCTTGGAACTGGATGCCCACTTCGCACAGTGAGTCGCCCAGGTTGGGCTCGTTACCGATGGCGATGAAACCACTGTGACCGTTGATGTTGATGTCGTCGACGCTCGCGCGCGACAACTCCTCGGTCTTGCGTTCGCGTCCGATCGGGCTGCCGCGATACCAGGAAAAGGAAAAGTGCGGGCCGAGAATGCCGCCGCCCGCCAACCACTGGCAGCCCACGGAGTTTCGGGCGGTGTTGAGAAGCCCAGTCACCTTGGTTAACTCCGTCACCGTCTGATCGCCGATGCCACCGCACTGCGGAAACATCGGCCCATGGTGGCCCTCCCCGCTTCCCGGCCCCGCCGGGGCCGTCGCTCCCGGTTTTTTGTCGGTACTGGAGCACGCGGGAACCGCCGGGATCAGGAGCGTCAACGCCGCCACTGCAAGGGCCGTCACGTTACGCCGCACCGCTACCTCGCCTACTGGTCACACGATGCACTGTAGCGGCAGCCCAGCGGGTCAACCACCGACGCGCCACTTGAGCAGGCATTACCCACCCGGCGGTGCGGGCCGGCGCGGCCCGTGCCATATGCGACAGTTACCAGATGCTCCTGGCACTGCTGCGCCAGTACATCCGGCCCTACCGCCGGCTGGTCGCGGTGCTGATGGCGCTCCAGCTCACCAGCACCCTGGCCTCGCTGTACCTGCCGACCGTCAACGCCGCGATCATCGACGACGGCGTCGCCAGGGGCGATGCCGCAACCATCGTCAGGCTTGGCGTGGTGATGCTTTCGGTTACCGGATTGCAGGTGTTGTGCTCGGTCGGGGCGGTCTACTTCGGATCCCGGATCGGGATGGGCTTCGGCCGCGACCTGCGCTCGGCGATGTTCGAACACGTCACGACCTTCTCCGAGCACGAGACCGCCCGATTCGGCGCGCCGACGCTCTTGACGCGCAGCACCAACGACGTCCGGCAGGTCCAGTACCTGGTTCAGATGACGAGCACCGTGCTCATTACCGCGCCGCTGATGTGTGCCGGCGGAATCGTCATGGCCATCCACCAGGAGGCCGCGTTGACGTGGCTGCTGCTGGTCTCCGTTCCCGTGATGGCGATCGCCAACTACTGGATCATGTCGCACACACTGCCGCTCTTCCGCGGAATGCAGGCCCTGATCGACGGCATCAACCGGGTGATGCGCGACCAGCTGTCCGGGGTCCGGGTGGTTCGGGCGTTTGCCCGGGAGCGCTATGAACGCGACCGGTTCGCCCGCGCCAACACCGCGTTGTCGAACACCGCGCTGAGGGCCGGTAACTGGCAGGCGCTGATGCTGCCGGTGACCACGCTGACCATCAACGTGTCCAGCGTCGCGCTGATCTGGTTCGGCGGCCTACGGATCGATCGCGGCCAGATGCAGGTCGGCTCGCTGACCGCCTTCCTGGCGTACTTCACCCAGATCCTGATGGCGGTGTTGATGGCGACGATGACGCTGGTGGTGCTGCCGCGAGCGTCGGTGTGCGCCGAACGGATCACCGAGGTGCTGTCCACCCACGCCGCGGTCCAGAACCCGCAGAGCCCCACCTTCCCCCGGCGTGGGATCACCGGCGTCGTGCGCTTGGACGGCGCGACCTTCAGCTATCCGGGCGCCGACCGCCCGGTGCTGCAGGACATCTCGTTGACCGCGCTGCCCGGCACCACCACCGCGATCGTCGGCAGCACCGGCTCGGGCAAGTCGACGCTGGTGTCGCTGATCTGCCGGCTCTACGACGTGACCGCCGGCGCTGTCCTGGTCGACGACGTCGACGTCCGCGATTACCACACCGAGCGGCTCTGGTCGGCGATCGGGCTGGTCCCCCAGCGCGGCTACCTCTTCTCCGGGACCGTGGCGGACAACCTGCGCTACGGCAACGCCAAAGCGACCGACGACGACATGTGGGAAGCGTTGCGAGTAGCCGCCGCCGACGAATTCGTGCGGGCACACGCCGACGGGCTGCACATGCGCGTCGGCCAAGGCGGAATCAACTTCTCGGGTGGGCAACGGCAGCGGCTGGCGATCGCCCGGGCGGTCATCCGCCGCCCCACCATCTATCTCTTCGACGACTCGTTCGGCGCGCTCGATGTGCACACCGACGCGCGGGTGCGCGCTGCGCTGGGCGAGATATCTCGCGATGCGACTGTAATCGTTGTGACACAACTAATTTCGACGGCTGCGCAAGCCGACCAGGTGATCGTCGTCGATGACGGGAAACTGGTGGGGTCGGGCACTCATGAGTCGCTGCTGGCCGGCTGCCCCACCTATGCGGAGTTCGCCGACTCGCAGTCGCTGAGCGCCGGAGTCGGGGGCACACCGTGACCGCGGCACTCAACACCGCGACCCGCGGGGCGGCCACCGCCACTGCCGCGCGCTCCCGCGACTTCTGGGCTTCGGCGGTCCGGTTACTGAAACGGCTTGCGCCACAACGACGTCTGGCCATCGCGGTGGTCACGCTGGGCCTCACCGGCACCGCGATCGGCGTCATCGTTCCGCGGATCCTTGGCCACGCCACCGATCTGCTGTTCAACGGCGTGATCGGGCGGAGGCTGCCGGCGGGGATCACGAAGGCACAGGCCATCGCGCAGGCACGGGCCCGCGGCGACAACGCCTTCGCCGACCTGCTGTCAGGGATGAATGTGATGCCAGGCCGCGGTGTGGACTTCGGCGCGGTGGCAAGAACGCTCTCGCTGGCGTTGGGCCTGTATCTGATTGCTGCCCTGCTGATTTGGGCGCAAGTCCGACTGCTCAACGTCACCGTGCAGCGCACCATGGTTGCGCTGCGTTCCGATGTCGAGGACAAGGTACACCGGCTGCCGCTGTCCTACTTCGATGGCCGGCAGCGCGGTGAGCTGCTGAGCCGGGTCACCAACGACCTCGACAACGTCCAATCGTCACTGTCGATGACGATCAGCCAGCTCCTGACGGCGTTGCTGACCGTGGTGACGGTGCTGGCGATGATGGTGTCGATCTCGCCGCCGCTGGCCCTGATCACGGTGCTGACCGTGCCGATTTCGCTACTGGCGACGCGAGCGATCGCGCGACGTTCGCAGCGCCTGTTCGTGGCCCAGTGGACCAGCACCGGGCGCCTCAACGCCCATATCGAGGAGACGTACAGCGGGTTCACGGTGGTCAAGACTTTCGGTCACCAGGCCGCGGCGCGCGAGCAGTTCCGCGGCTTGAACGACGACCTGTACCAGGCCAGTTTCGGCGCGCAGTTTTTCTCCGGCCTGGTCGCACCGGCGACGGCGTTCATTGGCAATCTCGGCTACGTTGCGGTCGCCGTGCTGGGGGGCCTGCAGGTGGCCACCGGACAGATCACCCTCGGCAATATCCAGGCTTTCATTCAATACGTCCGGCAATTCAATACGCCGGTCAGCCAGGTGGCCGGGATGTACAACACCCTGCAATCCGGGGTGGCCAGCGCCGAGCGGGTGTTCGACCTGCTCGACGAGCCCGATGAGGCCAATGAGTACGAGGCATCGGCGGACGCCGAGCCGGCGCCGGAACGGGTAGTGCCGCGGCCCAACGGCCAGAGCCCGCAGCGACGTGGGCGCGTCGAATTTCAGCACGTCAGCTTTGCGTACCGCCCGGGCACCGCGGTGATCAAAGACCTGTCGATGGTGGCCGAACCGGGGAGCACGGTGGCGATCGTCGGGCCGACCGGAGCGGGCAAAACCACCCTGGTGAACCTGCTGATGCGGTTCTACGACGTCGATTCCGGCGCCATCTTCGTCGACGGGGTCGAAATCACCACGGTGAGTAGGCAATCGCTGCGCTCACGAATCGGCATGGTGCTGCAGGACACCTGGCTCTTCGACGGGACGATCGAAGAGAACGTCGCCTACGGGCGACCGGGGGCCAGCGAAGAAGAGATTGCCGAAGCCGCCAAGGCGGCCTACGTCGACCGGTTTGTGCACACGCTGCCGGCCGGCTACCAGACACGGGTCAGCGGCGACGGCAGCAACATCAGCGCCGGCGAAAAGCAACTCATCACCATCGCGCGTGCATTTCTCGCCCGCCCGCAGCTGTTGATCCTGGACGAGGCGACCAGCTCGGTCGATACCCGTACCGAGGCCCTCATTGCGCGTGCGATGCGCGAGCTGCGCCGGGAACGGACGTGTTTCATTATCGCGCACCGCCTTTCGACCATCCGCGATGCCGATCGCATTCTCGTGGTCGAGGACGGCCGCATCGTTGAGCAAGGCACTCACGCCGAACTACTGGCCCGCCGGGGCGCCTACTACGCGATGACCCAGGCCTAGGTCGTTACCCACGCGCCAAGGACTTATCAAGAATTCGTTGAGACTCCCTCCAGGTGGGGCTCGGATGCTGAGTACGTCATCACCGGCACACGTGAAGGGATGGGAATCATGTTCACACGGCACATCACCCACCTCGCAACCACCGCCATCGGCGCCGCCGCCATCGGGCTCGCCGCGCTCGCCGCCGCCGGCACCGCAGGAGCCGCGGTCGGAAGCGTCAACGAAATGTTCTTCGCCCAGGTAAAGAGCGCGGGCATCCAGTTCGCCTCACCCGAGGCGGCGGCCACCCAAGCCCACCGGGTTTGCGCGGAGCTGGCCACGGGTCAGACCGGGTCCTACGTCGCGACCAAGATGTTCAGCCAGGCACCCGCGGACTTCAACGCCCATCGGGCGTCCTACTTCGTGGCTGTCGCGACCCAGACCTACTGCCCGCAGTTCTCCGCTCAGCTCAACTAAGAGTTGACGCAGGCGAGGAGGGGGATCCCGGTAACCGGGATCCCCCCTCCGGCGCTCCAGCAGCGTCGTTGCCCAGGGCACCAAGGACTTACCAAGAATTCATTGAGAATCCCTCAAGGTGGGGTCCGGATGCTGACCCATGTCCTAACCGCACACGTGAAAGGGGATGGCAGCCATGTTCGCACGCCGCATCACCCACATCGCCAAGGCCACTATCGGCGCCGCCACCATCGGGCTCGCCGCGGTCGCGGCCGCCGGCACCGCTGGGGCCGGGATCGGCACCCCCGACGACACCTTCCTGGATCAGATCAACGGCCGGGGCATCGCCTTCAGCACGCCTCAGGAGGCCGTGAGCCGGGGCCACCTGGTGTGCACCGAGCTGGCCGCGGGCGAAAGCGGGCAGTTCGTCTTGGCCAAGCTGCGGAGCCAGACAAATCTGTCTCCCAAGCGCGCGTCCTACTTCGCGTTTACCGCGACCCAGAGTTACTGCCCGCAGTTCTCCGCTCAGCTCAACAACTAGTCAGCCCACGCGCAGCTGGGAGGATCCCGGTAACCGGGTCCCCCATCGGGCGCTGAAGTGCACCGGTTGAAACGACTTCGCAAACAGCCGAATTCGGCTGCGGAGCATTCAAAGCTGGGTCGAGCGCCGGGCGAGGTCGTTCCAAGAATTCGTTGAGATAACGCCAAGGCCGGCATTGGAACCTTTTCTCAGCCACCACGCCATAGGCGGAACGAGAAAGGGAAAGTCATCAAGACCATCAGGTTCGCCACCTTCGCGGTAGTCGCCTGTTCCGTCGTGCTGGGTTTGGCCGGCCCGGCTAACGCGTCTTCGGACACCATGTACGGCGACCCGATCGCGGCCGCCAAGTACTGGCAGCCCCAGCAGTACGACGACTGCGTCCTCATGGCCAGCGCCGACGTCATCGGTGAGGTAACCGGTGTTGCGCCCTCGGAGGACGCCATCATCGCCAAGGCCCAGTCGACCCCCAGCACGGACCACCCGGGCTCGATTTACACCAAGCCGGTTAACACCAAAGACCCGAATTCGGGCATGGGCACGAGCATGTCGGACGTCCCGACGCTGCTCGCTCAGTACAAGGTCAAGGCCGTCCTCACCGACAAGAACGACGCCACGGAAACCGGCATCCCCGCGGGCATGGCCGGACTCAAGCAGGCGCTGGCCAGCGGCCGTAAGGTGATCGTCAGCGTCAACGCCGAACTCATCTGGCACGAGCCCGTCGACGCGAAGGACGAGAACGGCAATCCGGTGTCTGACCACGCGGTGGTGGTGACCGGCGTCGACACCGCCAACCGGGTCGTTCACCTCAACGACAGCGGCTCCTCGGAGGGTCGCGACGCGCAGATTCCCATGGGGCTCTTCATTCGAGCGTGGGACACGAGCGACGACCTCATGGTCGTCACCAGCTAAATCGACAACCGAATTTCCCGCACGATGGCGGGCAGCCACACCGATGCAATCGCACCGCGCCGGCTGCCCGCCGCATGTGTTCCGAGGAACCCTAATCGGATTCGCGCGAGCCATCCACGACCACGGTGGCGGGGAGCGCATTTCGGCCTTCCGGACGGCGCGCAGCGCCACCGACCGACATCTCGGCGACCCGCTAGAGCGCGAGAATCCTCCGGGTTCTTACCGAATCCGCCAAGTTCGTATCACAATCACAAAGACCGACACCTCATCGGCACCGCGAAAGACGGGAAGGGGCTGGTAAGCGCGATGGTGGACAAACGTCTCGACCTAGGTCTGCTTGGACCATTGGAGATGAGCGTTGATGGCGCCATGGTGCCGCTGGGCACCCCCAAACAGCGGGCGGTGCTGGCCATCCTGCTGATGAACCGCAACAGCCCGGTTGGCGTCGACAGGCTTATCACGGCTCTCTGGGAAGAATGGCCGCCGTCGGGGGCAAGGGCCGACATCCACTCCTACGTATCCAACCTGCGGAAGGTCCTCGGCGCCGCCGGGATCGACCCACGAGCGGTGTTGGCCGCGGCGCCTCCGGGCTATCGGCTCAGCATCTCCGACAAAAACTGCGATATCGGGCGGTTCATGGTCGAGAAGTCCGCGGGCGTGCACGCGGCCGCTTCCAGCAGATTCGAAGACGCCAGCCGGCACCTGTCGGCCGCGTTGGAACAGTGGCGCGGACCGGTGCTCGACGACCTGCGTGACTTGCAGTTCGTCGACACCTACGCGACGTCCCTCACCGAGGAGAAAATTCTCGTCCAAGCGGCAAAGGCCGAGGCCGAAATCGCTTGCGGACGCTCCTTTGCCGTCATCACCGAACTCGAAGCCCTGACCGTGGAACACCCCTACCGCGAGTCGTTGTGGGCCCAATTGATCACGGCCTACTACGTCACCGACCGCCAATCCGACGCGCTGGCCGCCTACCGCCGGGTGCAAAAAACGCTCGCCGACGACCTCGGGATCGACCCTGGCCAGAACCTGCGAGCCCTCAATGACCGGATCCTGCGGCAGGAGCCGCTGGACGTCAAGAAGAGCGCCAAAACCACAGCCGCCGTCACGGTCAAAGTGCTCGATCAGCGCACCATGGTCTCCGGTCAGAAAGCCGTCGCGTTCCTCATCGACACCTCGGGGCGACACTACCCACTGAAAGAGGCGGCGACCCGAATTGGGCGCCTTGACGATAACGACATCGTCCTCGACGCCCCCAAGGTCAGCCGACATCATGCCGTCATCGTCGACACCGGCACCAGCTACATCATCACCGACCTGCAGTCATCGAACGGCGTGCATGTCCAGTACGAACGGATCCGCTCGGCCGCCACGCTGAACAATGGCGACACCATCCGCATCTGCGACCACGAATTCACATTCCTGCTCGCCGACGGGCGCAAGAAAGATAGCTCCACAGAGGCTTAATAGTTTTGTGAGAGAAAATAATTCGCCGAGGATTAGCACCGGACGGCGGCATGACCAATCGCCACAAGGCTTTTCGCCGCTTCCCGCGCACAGCCAACCGCGGCTGTCCGAGGCGCGAGGTT
>CAVYZE010000011.1:0-12917 GCA_963772875.1 uncultured Actinomycetota bacterium | reverse complement strand
TCAAATCCCGCCACCCCGACCGCTTAGTAGAAGTGATGGAACGCTCCTGACCTGCACCGAAGGTCGGGACGGGCGTTGCTTCTCTGCTTGATGCCTACGCTTTCCGGTCCAGCCAGGCAGCGAAGAGGCAGCATTCAGATAAATCGACATCACCACTCGAGCAGATCACGGATCGCGTCGTGGTCCTCGGTTCGCCGAACGTACAACTGCATTGTTGTGGCGATGTCTTCGTGCCCCATGACCTTCGCTAGCTTGTTCGGAACGATGCCGTCGTCGGCCAGCCATGTCCCGTACGAATGTCTTAGGTCGTGGAACCTCAGCCCTCCGTGTTGATTCCTCGCCACCTGCTGAACGGCCTCAGACTCTTTGCCGAAGTTCTCGACCATGGTACGACCCTGCTCGTTCGACCACACCGCCTCGAATTTGCCGTCGACCTCGCGCACCTGCCCAAGCAACCCCGCCCGTACTAGAGCTGGACGCCACACACGCGACCGGAACAGTGTCCGCCGAATTGCGCCACCTACCGCGTTCGTGAAGATCAGCCCTTGCGGCCCGTCAGGCGGGTACAGCTCCATATACTTCCGCAACTCGTCGACCAACCAATCCGGCAATGGAACCGTCCGACGACCCGCGCGCGATTTCGGAAACGCTTTGAATTCGGTTCGCCCTGCCACTTCGGTGACCGTGCGAATCACTCGCGCTGTGCGCCCATCAAGGTCGACCACATCACGACAAAGCCCGATCGCTTCGCCCCAACGCAGACCTGTAAACGCCGCCGTTGCAACGAAAGTCTGGTATCTAATTGGTTGCACCGCCGGGACAAGCTTCTGCCGCACGTCTTCGCGAGTAACTATCCGCTCGTCTGTGTCTCGCACCCGTCGACCCGGAACCCTAACACCCACCGTCGGGTCGATGCCAATGAGTCGATTTTTGACCGCTGATCGCATCACGCCTGACATCAGCCGCTTGCATTCGGCCACCGTAGCGCGAGATCGCTTGTCGGACAATGAACTCACCCACGTCTGCACGGAGAGATGATCAATCTTTCCGAGCTGCCAATTTTCCCATTGCGCCAAAACGTGATTCCGCATGATCGACGAATCGCGCGCCGCAGTGGTCCGTTCGGTGTTCCACGACTTCATCCACAAGCGGGCGTGATCACCAAACAACGTACGGCTAGCGTGAGGCGATACATAGGCACCCGATGACAACGACACAGCCACCTGACTGAGGAACTGTGTGGCTTCCTTTTTAGTGCGGAACGTCTTCGACCGCTGCGCCCCAGATGGGTCACGCCAGAACGCCTTCCATCCCCCAGAATCAGTCACTCTGACGAAACCCATGATCAGATCTCCCCAGCCTCGCAGGATTCCAGCCAAGCGTGGAAGGACTTTCTCGGCACCATCCATCGCCGGCCGACCCGCTTTGCGGGGATCACGCCCTCACGCACGTATCGGTAGGCATTGCCCCGCGACAGGTCGAGCAGCACCGCAACCTCGTCTACGGTGTAGATCGCACGACCCGCTGTCATTCCCGCTCTCGCCTCCATTGCTTTCCCTCTCTCAATTCCTACGCTGCCCGAACTGCTCACGTTTGCTTTGCGCCTGATGGTTCTGCTCCCGCGACCTGGCGCAGTCGTATTCGGGTGCGATTGGTTCCCGCTGCGCCGCAATGTGTTTGTTAGCGGTACTGGTGTTCATGTCGTCCAGTCCGGGTGGGCGGGTGGATCGTGTGCCCGTAGGTTATCGCGGGCGGTGTGGCGATGTTCGATCATCCGCCGAGCGGCCGACAAGATCAGGGTTCGTTCGCCGAGACTGCACAACCCGACCCGATCAAAAGCCCATTCGATCGGATCACTAGTGGGTGTCTCCCGACGAGGGTTCCTGTCGGGGGTTGTCGTCGCATGCTGGGTGTGTTGTTGGCGGGTCCAGGTGGCTCGGTACGCGCGCAGGGCGCCCATGGTGGTGGAGAACAGCCTGGATTTGGTCGTGATGTGCCCCCGATACCCCAGGGTGTGCAGCCAGCGCTCCATCCCGTCGTAGGCGTTGTGGGCGGCTAGGCCGGTGATGGTGGTCAGGATGGCCCGCACATGGGCGGTGACGTCTAAGTCCGCGATGGCTAGCGGGGACATGCGTCGGATGCCGACACCGAACTCGGCCACCGATTTCGTCACGTACTTGGCCAGATAGGCTGCCACCGATCGCCCCGACCGCCGTGGCGTCACCTCACCGGGACCGCCGTCGCGGTTCGGCTGCAGTGGCTGGGTGTCGGTTTGGGTGCCGAACCGCAGCACCAGACCATCACGATCGCCGGGGCGCTTGGGGTCGGTCACGGTGAGCATGACGGCGTGGGCGGCCCGCTGGACGAGCATGGCCAAGTCGGTCGCGGTGATCGAGGAGACGGGCGCCGTGGGCGGCTCGCCCGGAACGGGTGGCCCGTCGAGGCGGATGACGGCGTGAAAGTGCGGGATGGCGCGGCGCTGCATCTCGGCGACCTTCACGTAGTTGATGCGAACACTGTTGGTGGCTTCACCTGCGGCGCGCAGGTGAGTGTTCAGCAGTCGGCGCAGGCTGATGGTGAACCGGCGCCACAGCTCGGGAGCGTGCCACGCAAACAGGACGTGCCCGGTGTAGTCGTAGCAGTCTGCGCATAAAGGTTGACCCACCTGCGCATCATCGTTGCTGTGGATCGTGGTGCACCACAACGGTTTCCCATGCCGGCAGCGGTGGTAGCCGCTGCGGCCCGGGTCATGACACTTGCGGGCGTGCTTACCGGATCCGTCGTCGCCACCGGTGTGGACGGCCCCGAAGCTGGGCGCGGTCAACGTAACGAACACTTGGGGGTGCTCGGTGACGGTGGCCGGCATGTCGTGGTGTCCTCCGTGGACACCGGCGTGCACGAGTTGCCAGGTGTCGCGGGCATAAAGGTCCGAGCAGGACGGGCACACGACGGCGCGGCGGTTGTTGCAGCGGGTCCACACCAGATGGGTCCTGCCGAAGGTGTCGGTGCCGCTCAGGTGGATCGGGTTGGCGCAGAACCCGGCGTTTTCGGCTTTCTGCCACCAGGACTGGAAGCCCGGTGAGGCGGCGCGGCGCACCATCTGCGTCACCACCTCGGCGGGGTCGATGCCGGCCGGAAGGCCCGGCGGAACGGGAATCGTCAGCGCCGCAACCGCGGTGTCGCGTCGGGTGAGCCTCATGGCTGGCCGTTTCCAGTGTCGAAGTTAGCGGCCGGTTGCCGCTTAGGTGCGAACTGGGTGGCGAGGTAGTCGATGTCGGCATCCGTGACATGGAACGCCCGAACCCTCACAGGCTCAGTGGCACCGTCCTCGCACACGTAGGCGACACCGGGAATACTGGTCGGGATCCGGTCGCAGACCGCGCCCGCCTCGCGGGCCGCGGCTCCGAGGACCATTGTGGTTTGGGTGGATTCGGTCATCCGCAAACCGATCCGAATGGAGAACAACTGCCGGATCGGCAAGACGTCTTTGGACGGGTCTTGCACTGCGGCGACGACGGAGACACCGACCGCGCGGCCCTGGGATAGCAAAAGTCCCAGGAGCTGTTCGACTTCGGCGCGTGTCTTGCGGTCCCCGATGTAGGCGGTCAAGGAGGCGATTTCATCGACGATCAACACGATCAGCGGTTCGGCGGCGGTGGGGGTGTGCAGCCGGGTCTGGCCGCGCAGCCGCTGCGCGCGCTGCTGCATGACCGTTGTGACCGCCTGCAACAGGCCAAGGGTGTGTTCGCCGCTGTCGTAGGCGAATCCAGTGAACAGCTTCTGCCCACGCCCAAATTCCATGCCGCCCTTAGGGTCAACCACCAGCAGACGGACCGAGCCGGCCCGCACACCGGATGCCAAAGCGGCGATGATCGACCACAGCACCGAGCCCTTCCCCGAGCCGGTCGCCCCGGCGACCAGGATGTGCTGCCCCAGCACCGGTAGCCGCCACCAGATGCCAGCTTCGGTCACACCCAGTCGGAGGCTGGACGGATCCACCGCGGTATCTGTCGCGGGGCGGGGCAGTCGGATCGGGGCGGCCAGCGGATCACCACGATGAGCGGTGATGCTGATCGTGCCGGGACGCAGGGAGCGGATTATCACCCGTCGGGCACGCACTGCCTCGGCCAAGGCCTCTGATCTGTTCTGCCAATCGGTGACCGATTGGCCGGTCAGAAGTCGAACCACCACGACATCGCTGGTGGCGCCGATCGTGACCGAGCGCACCGCTGGCACGAGGGTGTGTTCGTCGAGTTTGGCGGTCAGGCCGCACAGTGTGCAGATCGCCTTCCAGCGGTTGCGGTAAACCCACCAGGTGCGCCACTGGGTCCACACCCGCCGGGTCACCCATTGATGGAATGAGGCCGGAGAAAGTTGCCACCACGCGGCCAGTGCCACGCCGGACAGCGCCGCGAAGATCAGCCCGAAGACCGGCCCGAAGCACCAACCGATCCACACACTGGCGATGGTGGGGATGCTAATCATCGGGAACAACACCGACAACCACACCAGCGATACCACCGCCTTGCCGAGGGCCACAACGATCGCGGCGATCGCGTCATCGATGTCGGATCCGATCCCGCGGGAGTTGTTGGTGCCGTGTGGTTTTGATGCTGCGGCCATGACAAAGCCTTCCGATAATGGGAAATGGTGGGGCACGATTCGGAACGACCTGGAGTGGGGTGGTGGGGTGAGCGCCCCACAGTGGCTGGGTGCTGCGGTGCAGCGCTCACCCGCCGACCACCCGTTTAGGCGGCGGGCTTACCCGCGCTGCCCGGAGTGCCGGTGGAGCCGGCCTTGGGTCCAGCGACGACTCCGGCCAGCGGGGCACCCGACGCGCGGATCGCGTCAGCCCGGAACGCAATCCCGCTGCGGCCCTCCTGGTTCCACGGCAGCGCCACCAATCCATCGACCTGCACCGGCTGGCCGACCGTGAGATTCGGGTCCCCGGCGACCGTTACCGCGATCACGTCCCCACCCGAGGCGTCCAGCGCCATCAGCTGGACCTGCCACAACGGCAAACCCGTCTCCCGATCCACCTTGGGTTGGCCCGTGTCGAACGCGATCCGTGTTTCCGGTGCCCGGGTGCACACAAACGACACCGCCGCCGTATCAATCCGCAGTTTCATCGATCAGTCCTTCCTGTTGTCGTCTTGCGACCGCTCGGCCGCAATCCCCAGTGCAGGTGGACAAACCGGACATTCCCAGGGCATCTGCTGGACGAAACAGACAAAGAGGCAGACAAACCGGACATTCACACCACAAACGCCAACGACACAGCTCGGCCGGCCCACGACAAAATTAGCGACAGGACCATGGTCACGGGCGTCATACGATCGGCAGGTAGACAAATTACCTGTTCCGAATCACGTACTCGCGGCGCGGATGAGCGAGAAAGGTTTCAGCGAAGCCAGACTCGCTGCTGTCGCCGGTGTGGATGTCAAAACTGTGGGGCGTTGGGTCAGAGGTGACTCGTTGCCCCAAGCGGTGAATGCCCGCGCCACGGCCGATGCACTGGGGTGCGATCCGCAGGCTTTGTGGCCAGATTTGTTCCCCACGATGCGGCCGCCGGGCACTGGGACGGTGGCCGTCAGCGTGTACGGTAGCCGGGCCGATGTCCCGGTCTCAGTGTGGACCCAGCTATTCGACGGCGCTATCGAGCAGATCGACATCCTCGTCTATGGCGGCACATTCCTGTTCGACGGCGTCCCGAGATTCTGCAAGATGCTCACCACCGCTACCGAACGCGGCGTCATTATCCGGTTCATCGTTGGCGACCCGGACTCCGCGGCGGTCACGCAACGCGGCGAAGAGGAACAGATCGGATCAAGCCTGGCAGCGCGCTGCCAGATGACCCTGGCACGACTGCAAGCCCTTGTTGATGCCGCAGGACTGGAGATTCGTACTCACGCCACACCGCTCTATACGTCGATGTTTCGCGCTGACGACACGCTCATCGCTAACCCGCACCTCTACGGTGCCCCGGCCAGCGACAATCCCGCCATCTTCATCAGACGCGACGACGCGCCCGAGCTGTGGCATGACCACCAACTCGCCTTCGAACGCGTGTGGACGACCGCCCGCGCAATCCACACTCGCGCATAACGCCCCGCCGACACCCCGGAGAACCAGATGGCCCGAACCGACTACTACAACGATCCCGACGCGCCAGCTGCGAACAGCGTGGTGCCCTCCACCACCGCCGTCGTCACCGACGAGCACGATCGAATCGTGCTGATCAGACGACGCGACAACGACCTTTGGGCATTGCCCGGCGGCGGAATGGAGCTGGGCGAATCCATCGTCGATACCGCGGTGCGTGAAGTGAGGGAGGAAACCGGACTCGACGTCGAAGTTACCGGCCTCATCGGGGTCTACACCAACCCGCGCCATGTCATGGCCTACACCGATGGCGAAGTTCGGCAACAATTTTCGCTGTGCTTCACCACACGTCTCCTAGGCGGCGACCTCCTGGCCGACTCGGAAAGCACCGACATCGCCTGGACTCCATCACAAGACATTCCGTCGCTGAACATGCACCCGTCGATGCGGCTGCGGATCCAGCACTACCTCGAACACCGCGACACCCCATACCTCGGGTAGCCGCCGCCGCGACCGACGTTTCCTAGCCGGCGGCGAGACTATCAACGCGAGCCACCGCGGCGAGCAGGCTCGGCGCCGCCCGCTCGATCGCACGGTGCACCGGATTGCTTTCGGGATAGCGCGAGAGGATCTCGCTCACCCGATCCTCCACCCGCACGCGGGAACCGTCCCGGCCGGTGGTCATGTCCGCACACGTCAACACATCGAGCAACAACTCCGGCGGCTCCGAGAACTCGGCCAACGCCTCCAAGAGCCCTCGTTCCCGCGCCTCGAACACCGCCCCCGTGTGATACGCCACCAGCGACACCACCACAGCAGGGAAACCCTGTGCACGGACAAAACGCGCACCGTCTACCGGGTGAAAGCCCGTCGACCGCCGCACCGACGGCGCATAACCGACATCGTGCAACCACGCTGCGGCCACCACGGCCTCGCCCTCAATCGCGGCCAAGCCGGCAGCCATCCGCTCCACCGCGGCCGCCACGCCCCGCACATGCGCCCACCGTGGCGCCACCGAGCCCAATCGCTGCTCCGCGATCACCCGTGCGCGCAGCACAGTGTCGGTCTCCACAAAAACCAGTCTACGAACAGGCATGGCGCTGGGCCGATGCGTCCGACACATCCCGATGGCGCCTCGGACCGAAAACGCCAGCGCCAGGCCTGCCGCCACTTGGGCGCCCGATACGACACGCAAGCCAGTGCACAACCCGGGGCGTGTGAGAACTTTCCCTACTGCTATCGAGGGTTTCGAGCCGCACCCGCTAACACCTGAGCAGATCGCTGACATGTGTGCGGCACTGCGCGGCGAACGGCCCGGCCCCAACGGTGAGCTGCTGCCAGCGTTCCCCGTGTACGCATTGATGATCGAGTTCGCCGCTTACACCGGCCTTCGCGCGTCGGAGCTGGCCGGTCTGGAGATCGCCGACTTGGTTTTTGCGCCGGGGCGGGTTGGCGCGCAACCGACGTGCTCGGTTCGCGTCGAGCGCACCAAGACCAGAGGCAAGCGGGCCGGTGAGGGTTGGGTCGTCGGCACGCCGAAGTCGAAGTGCTCGCGACGTACGGTGCCCCTGCCGGGCTGGCTTGCGGCGAAGATGGCTGATTACCTCGCCATCATCCACCCTCGAGCCGGCGAGACCGACGCACCACTGTGGCCGGGTCATGCCAGTCGTGCAGCAAGGTCTGGGCAACCGAAGTTGGAGTGGATGACGGCGCTTGACTGGTCGCAACCTGTGGAGCTGGGTTCGTTCTACCGCTACGCGTTCGCGCGGGCGCTCCGGGCTGTTGGCTTGCCGGTGACGACACCCGCCCGTGCTGAGTGCCGTCATCGCGACGGCACGATTGAGCCGGCGCGGCCGGCGACACAAGGAGTTCGCCTACATGACCTAAGGCATAGCGCTGCGATCGCGTGGTTGATGGTCGGTGTGCCTGTGGTGCAGGTATCCCGCTGGCTGGGTCACGCGCAGCCGACGATCACTCTCAATGTATATGGCGATTGGGTTCCGGAAACGGTCGAAAACCCCCTACCGGAACCGGTAACGCGAAGTGTCGTTGTCTCTATGCGACATCGCGGAAGCGGCTAGGTCGAGGGGATCCTGCTGCCAGTTTGGCTGTCTCGGTGTGGACGCTGTCAGCGATGGTCCGATGTCCCGTAGACGAGCACATCTGATCTGAGTCCAATGCTTGCTTCATGGCGCATCGCGTGAATTGTGGAGGCCGCATGTCTCAGACGTGTTTACGCAGGTGAATCGATGGTCTGCTATCCCAGCACGTCTACCAGCTCTGGCGCTGCCTGATGTGGTGCAAAGTACCGGAGACTCTGCGGCGGTCGATCTATACCGAAGGCCTCTTGAAGCGTGACTCGCTCATCGAGGCGGACCAGCTCGTGGACTTCGATACCCACGCCTTGGGCGTATCCCTCGTAGTAAGCAAGAAACCCTGATTTCGAAATGCCAGCTACCTTTCCGAACTTTCGCCATAGCGCTCGCGGACTATCGATGATCTGCTCACGAACCGAGAACACCGCGACGACCCGCGCAACCGGATGCGTGGCGTAGATTGCCACGTGTGTGACATCGGATGCGAGCGGCCGCTTTCGGAATTCGACTGTCTTGGTGCCATTCAGAAGTGCATCGACGTACTCCGGACGCACCGATAGAAGTGCTATTCGGTAAGCAAGGTCGTCAGCCATGTCAGTGCACCGCCATCTCTTACCTGTTGAATGCTCTGAGGAGAGCGTGCCATCACCCCTTGCTGTACAAGGTCATTGGAGGTCAACGGCGTGTCGAGAACTCGGTCGAGGCGGAAACGGATCGCGAGGACCTCCCTGTTGGAGCACATCTCGTGAATCTCATTTGGGGTATAGACGGTTCGCCGACCTGTGAAGGCCAAGACTTCAGCAGGGTCCGAAGACCGCAGCGTTTCTTCCACAACGCCAACAACGTTGACCATCTGGTTCTGGCGGGTGCGCAAAAAGAGCAACGTGTCGCCTGGTCTCAGTTGCTTGGATCCAGAGTGACAAACATAGGCCTTTCGGATGGCATTGCCCTGGTCACTCAGGCCGTCGTATAACGCGAGCTGCAGCGAGTCGTCTGCGACGGGGAAAAGGCTAGCGTGCCACTTTGGCAGAATCGGGACCAGGAATAGATGGTCGGGTTGCAGCGCGCCCGGACCGTACCGAATGTTGAAGTCCAGGGGATCGACTGCAGCTGAGTCAAGGATCGGCCGAAGGAGCTTTCCCAGAACAAGCTCGCCGGGTCGGTGTGTCGCACCCAACGTCTTAAAGCCGAAATCCTCGAAGAGCTGGACGACGGCAATCTCTTGTTGGAACGCCTCAACGAAGACCGCGTCAAACCCGTTGGCACGGCCATACTCGAAAACTGCCCAGAGCAACAGCTCTCCACGCTTCACTCCGCGCGCGGCCTCGGCGACTTTGAACGTACAGATCTTCAGCACCCTTCCGGGAAGATTCCAGGTACCCTGTCGCTCCCACTTTAGGATGACGACGGCGTCCAAACCCTCGCCGAGGCCCCGCATGACGAGGCACGGCCGCGCCTCTTTCGCGACCTTCTCACGCAACCAGTTGTGTATGTCGTACTCGGGCACGAAGTCTTTGAATATTGGATCTTCGCGATCTAGCTCGTATCCGGCGATCGTTTCGATCGTGGGAACGCTGATCGGCCGGTGCTGCTGCCCGGCGAGTACGTCAAGCGCATCGTTGAGGCTGAAGACTTGATCTTCAAGACCGAGCGCTTTGGCATGCGGCAATATTCGCTGGTCTTCAGTCACCAGCCACTGCGCGGCGCCGCGGTCCAATGCAAGGAGAAGGGTTAGGTCGACACGGCTCTGCGCATTAATCCCAGGTGGGTAGCCTGCTCTTGCCTGAAAGCCCTTGGGGACAGGTATCGGCTTCAGGACGTGATAGCGCTTAAGCTGCTGCCGGCGCCGCTTTTTGTGTTGCTCGTCAACGTGCCGCTCGATGTCATCGTAGATCCCGGCCCCGAGACACAGAGTGTGCCCGAGTTCATTGGCCGCGCGGTACAACTGAGTAGCAGACGCGGCATTGGTGTGGATCGAGTCAGGCTCACTCTCCGCTGCAATGAACACGTTTGTATCGATGAGGATGCGCAGGGACGTAGCGTCAGCCATGCCAAATCCCTCCTCCCGACTCTCAGCATCTCGCGTTTGAGCAACAATCCGGCGGAAACATGGTCACAGTCATGCAGACCCAACTGGCCGGTCTGCATAACGATGCAGTTGTCTCGCCGCCATTGTCGGAAACAGAAGAAGCTCTGTTCTTATCGCTAATCGACCGCAACAAGGGAGCTACCAACATGGTCTAAAGTTGAGGACCCTCAATGTTAAACTAGTGAGGTGGTAACGTCGGGCAGGCCTCGCAAGCGCCACGTTGGGCAAATGACCGGGGCGCCGGTCGGCACCGCAGTTCTCTACCTACGGGTCTCTACGTCCGAGCAGGCATTGTCCGGTCTTGGCATCGAAGCGCAGCGGGAAACGGCGAAGGCATACGCCAAGCGCAAGGGGCTCACGATTGTCGACGAGTTCTGCGATGAGGGAATCAGCGCTAAGAGGCTGGATAGCCGGCCTGGCGCCCTCGCCGCGCTTGCGGCCGTCCGTCAGGGGAGGGCGGCTGGATTGCTCGTTGCGAAAATGGATCGTCTCAGTCGGTCGGTCGTTGATGGGGCTGGATTGATGGAGTCGGCTAGGCGTGAGGGTTGGGCGCTGCACTTCGCCGACTTGGACATTGACACCAGCACGCCCGCTGGCGAGATGGCAGCGAACATCATTATCTCGGGGTCTCAGTAAGAGCGTCGGCTCATCAGCCAGAGGACCCGAGATGCGCTGGCGGCCAAGCGCGCTCGAGGTGAGCGCTTAGGGGCCACCCCCGGTCTACCACTCGCCGTAACTCGCAGAATCATAGATCAGCGGAGGCAGGGAAAGACATTTCAAGCGATCGCTGATGATCTGATGGCGGACGGTATTACAACTTCGCGCGGTAAAGCGCAGTGGTACCCAGCCACCGTGAAGGCGGTTACCGAGAGTGACAATGCAGTCATGTTGATGCGATCGCGGGTCGACGGGTGATCGGCGTGAGCCAGCAGCGACTAGGAGCAGGATTCAACGGACGCCGCGGCGTCACGGCACGCGTTGCAGCGACGTTGGAGGCTGTCCGACCTGCAACTAATTGGTCAAGACGAACTTCGAATTCGATTGGCGTGCAGCACGGCGAGTTGCTCAGGCCACTTTGCCGGTGTGCGGGTCGCGCCTAATGTGCACTTCGCGAGTAAAGCCAAGACTGAGAGGAGCCCGAATTGGCCGCGCTCTATAAGGACACGGGCTACACGCTGAACCACTTGGTGCTGGACATCGGCGCAGGCCGTATCGCCCTTCCTGACATTCAGCGCCCGTTCGTTTGGTCATCGGCGAAGGCCCGGGATCTGTTCGACTCGATGTATCGCGGCTATCCAATTGGCACGATTATGTTCTGGGAGACCGGCGTAGAAACAGGCACGAGAAAGATCGGTGACAGCGAAGACCGTTCGCCTCAACTGTTGATTGTTGACGGACAACAACGATTGACGTCCCTATACGCCGTCCTCACAGGCCAGCAAGTGCTCACGAAAACTTTCGACAAGAAGCACATCAGAATCGGCTTCCGACCGTCAGACGAAACGTTTGAAGTCACCGACGCCGCCATCGAGAAGGATCCTGAATTCATTCCCGACATCACTGCACTGTGGACCGATGGTCGCAAGAAAACTGTTCGCCAGTTCCTGAAGCGCCTCGGCGAGATGAGAGAGGGTGGGCTCAGCGAAGCGGACGAAGACTTGCTCGAAGATCGCCTCGACAAAGTCCATGACCTCGAGGCCTTCCGCTTCCAAGTCATCGAGCTCGCGAGCACAGCCGACGAAGAACAGGTGGCGGAGATCTTCGTTCGTATCAATTCCGAGGGCGTCAAACTCAACCAGGCCGACTTCATCCTCACCCTGATGTCGGTGCACTGGGAGAAAGGGCGACGCGCGCTCGAGGCATTCAGCCGGGCTGCAGTGGACGCTTCTATGACCGGACCAAGCCCGCGCAATCCCTACATCGATCCGAGCCCGGACCAGATGCTTCGTGCCGGTGTCGCCCTGGCTTTTCGGCGCGCGCGCTGTCGGTGGCGTCGCGTTCGGCGGCGGCACGACCCAGTGCCGCCTCCGCCGCCAGTACGCGGGTGGCCACCCACTCTTCCAACGCGGTGCGTAACCGGCCGGTCACCTCGACCACCCTCGTCGCCGCTGTCGACGACGACGCGTTCGCGGTGCTGCTCGCCTGGATGGACGCGTCGGAAGATGCCGTGCGCGTGGCCGACCGGCGATCGCGGCTCCATTGCAGCCGCTCGTGCGGCACGGCGACCCGGCCGCGAAGGCTCGGGCGCAGCATCGCCCACAGCACGCCGACCATCAGCGGCAGCAGCAGCGCCACCGCCGGCAGCCCGATGCGCAGCCAGCCGGCAAAGTCGATCCTTCGCGCGCTCCAGGGGCTTCTACGCGGGACTCAGCTTTGCGGGCACGGTGGTCTCGCCCGACGACGCGGCGAACCAGGTCTTCTACGGCAAGCCCGTCTCTGCGCTCGACATACTGGAACGCACCACCGCGCGGCATGACGACGCCGCACCGCTCCAGCAGTCGGTCGCGCGCCTCGCCGTGCAGATCCGGTTCATCAGCCCGCGTCGTTCAGACGAAAAAGAGGCCTTTTGCTGACGACTTGGGGTTGTTGCACGCTACAATAAAGGAGGCGACACGCCATTCTCTAAGGCC
>CAVYZE010000010.1:0-13705 GCA_963772875.1 uncultured Actinomycetota bacterium | reverse complement strand
CGTATGCGTGGTGGGCAGCCCCACCATTGCGGAAACATGTTTACAGTTAAACAGCGCCTGAGCTGCATAAACGCTGCTGCGGCAAACCCCTGAGTACGATTCCTGGCATGAAAACCGCGCTCATCCTCGCTGCTGCCGCTGCGGCCATCACTATCGCACCCACCGAGCACGCGGACCCTGGCTGCTTCGACAGCTCGTCGCCCGAGTGCGGCGGGCATAGCTGGAACGGTCCGCTGCACCAAATCGATTTGATCTCAACGCTTTTCGGGCGGACGCCAGTGGATGTCGATGTCGCACGCCGCGAGGCTGGATGAACAGCACTCACGGCGATGCGGCGAACAACGCACCAGTCGAGGCACCTGCAGCACTTCTGCTGGCTCCAGATCCCACCGGCCAGTCGGATGTGCGGTTCGAATACATCCGCGACTTGTCGCCCGCCGAGTACGAGCGTTACAGACACGCCTACAAGACGCTGTTTGACATACTGTTCGCTAACCCGTTCGCGTATTTCATGGGTTCCGCCAGGATGTTCCACTCTGCGTGGACAAATGCGAACAACGCCCTCGCTGCCGGAGAGATTCGCGTGAACACGGATCCCGATAGTTTCGTGGTCTGGGCGACGCAGTTGCGGGCTGCCACTTTGACGCTCTGTTTGTCGCTTGTGTATCACCAAGAGCAGACCTATCAGGAGATCTCCGAGAAGCATGGAACCGGCGGCGATGCCCACCGAGCAGCTCAGACCGTGTTTGGCGAGCTTTACGACAATTACGCTGCTTACCGCTACATGTACGCACTGCGAAACGTAATGGCTCACGACGCCATGGACGCGATCGCGTTGGAAGGGATGGCAACTCGGGATGGTGATGGCAACACCATCGCGATATGGGACCTGAAACTCGACCGTGCAGTCATGAGCCAATCGCGCAAGCTTAACGCGGCAATGAAGGCCGAGTTCGCGGGTCTGACAGAGAATCCCAGTCTGCCGGAGCTGTTCATGCAGATCGCCGAGCATGTGCGGGAAGCGAACAGGAAGCTCCTGCGGATTCTTCACCCCGACCTGACATCCGTATGCCAAATCGCAGTCGAGTTCAATGCGTTGTTCAATGACAGACCCGGCACCCGTGCTCTCGCGCACAACCGCAGTCCCGAGCTTCGCCCAGGGATGCGCGTCGGGTTCTCATCATGGTCAAGCGATCTCATCCAGTTCGCCCGGAATTACGAGCGCGGGGAGATCAGGCGCTAGCTCCGGCGGCGCGGTGACCTGGCAGGCCACGTGGGCACCCTTTCGCCGACGGATTTACAGTCCGCCGATCTGGACGTTTGCCAGCGTTGGCACACATTGGCACGTTTGCCAAAACGGCGCTTGAACAGCGATTATGGCCGGACCCCGCAAATTGGTCCAACGCACATGAAAGTCGTTGAAAAACAGTCGGGGTTGAGCATAGCGGTCTAAAAGCCACGTCTCCGTCGGCTGGGCGATCGTGCGGGGCGTCTCAGATCTGAAGAAACGAGACGGCTCAGATCCTGTCTCAAAGCTAAAGCGGCGGGCGCGCACCGGCTTAGCGTTGCAAGGAGCAAGCCAGCCGACCTCGACGAGCGTGACACTGGCAGTTGAAGAGAAACGAAACATTTGGGCGACCGTTGTCGGCCCGCGGTTAGCCGGGCTGGCCGGGTTCGCCGGTGGTGCCGTTGGCGACGGGACCGGTGCCGCCGGGTCCGCCAGCGCCGCCTTCCCCGGCTGAACCGATCAGCCCGGGATGGCCGCCGTTTCCGCCGTTTCCGCCGTCCCCGCCGAAACTACCGGTGGTAACGGTGCCGGTGCTTACCGTTGCGGCGTTGCCGCCCGCGCCGCCGGTACCGCCGGCGGCGCCGTTGCCGAAGATGACGCCCTGTCCACCGTCGCCGGCGGTCCCGCCGGCACCACCGTTGTTGCCGGTGCCGATGATGCTGTCGGTGACGGTGCCAGAGTCACCGCCGGTCCCACCGTCGCCACCGTGACCGGCGTTGCCGAACTCGACGTCGCCGCCCGCGCCGCCGGTGCCGCCGGCCCCGCCATCGTTGCCGGTGGTGACGGTGCTGTCGGTGAGGGCTCCAGCTGTCCCTCCGGTTCCGCCGGTGGCACCGTTACCACCTGTTCCGAAGACGCTGGTGCCGCCTTCGCCGCCGGCGCCGCCGGTGGCACCGTTGTCGCCGGAGTGGACCGTGCTGTCCTCGACAGCTCCGCCTGCACCGCCGTTTCCGCCGGCACCGCCCTCGCCACCGGTGCCAATGGTGAACGCTGGGCCGGCATTACCGCCGTCACCGCCTGCCCCGCCGTCGTCGCCCGTGGTCACCGTGCTCGATTGGCTCAGGGCCCCGCCGTCGCCGCCGACCCCACCTGCTCCGCCGGCCCCGCCGTCGCCGACAATTCCAGCAGTGCTGCCCGAGCCGCCGGTCCCGCCGGCTCCCCCGTTGTCGCCGACGAAGACGGTGCTCGATTGGCTCAGGGCCCCAGCGTTCCCGCCGTCGCCGCCGATCCCGCCGACTCCGCCGTTGCCGGCATACCCGGCGACCTCACCTTCGCCGCCATCGCCGCCGTTACCGCCGTTGTCGCCGCTGTACACAGTGCTGGCGATGACGGTGCCGCTGTCGCCGCCGTTTCCGCCCGCCCCGCCGTCGGCGCCGTTGGCGTCGGAGAGCCCGGCAGCGCCGCCAGTGCCGCCTGCTCCGCCGTTGTCGCCGGTAGCGACGGTGCTGTCGGTGACGGTCCCGCTGTTTCCACCGTCGCCTCCGTTACCGCCAGCGGCGCCGGGGTCGCCAGGTGTTTCCGCGGCCTTCCCGCCGAGGGCGCCGTTCCCCCCGTTACCTCCGTTGTCGCCGGTGCCGACCGAGCTGTTGGTGACAGTCCCGCTGGCCCCGCCGTCGCCGCCGTTACCTCCCACGCCGGCGTCGCCGCTATACACGCCTTCCCCGCCGGCCGCGCCGTTGCCGCCGTCTCCACCGGTGTCGCCGGTGCCGATGGTGCTGTCGGTGACGGTGCCGCTGGCCCCACCGTCGCCGCCGCTTCCTCCGGTGCCGCCGTTGCCGTAACCGCCAGCAAGCCCGCCGGTTCCACCGTCGCCGCCCCGGCCGCCAGCGTCACCCGTGGTGACGTTGCTTCCGGAGGTGACGTTTCCGGCGGCCCCGCCGGTTCCACCCGCTCCGCCGTCTCCGCCGTTGCCGAATGGGAGCCCGCCTTCAAGTCCGGCGCCACCCGATCCGCCTGCGCCGCCGGTGTCACCGTTGTGCACGGTGCTGCCGGCGACGGCCCCGGCGTCACCGCCGCTCCCGCCGGCGCCGCCGTAGCCGCCGGCACCGTCGACCCCGGCATAATTGCCGCCGCCGCCAGCCCCGCCTGCGCCCCCGGTGTCGCCGGAGTAGATGGTGCTGTCGCTGACTGAGCCGGCGTCGCCGCCCGCACCTCCTTCCCCGCCGTGGCCGGCGTCGCCGATCACCCCGAAATCCGAGGCACCGAGTCCGCCGGCTCCGCCCGCTCCGCCCATGTCGCCGGAGTAGACGGTGCTGTCGCCGCTGACCGCGCCGGCGTCGCCGCCCTCGCCACCGGCCCCGCCGTTACCGGCGTTGGTGATCAGGCCGACGGCCTGGCCGCCGGCTCCCCCAGCCCCGCCTGCCCCGCCGTTGTCACCCGAGTCGACGACGCCGCCACTCACTGCTCCCCCGTCGCCGCCGTGCCCGCCGTCGCCGCCGTCGCCGCCATCTCCGAACGCCCCCCCGGCGTGACCACCATCCCCACCGGCGCCACCGGCTCCGCCGTTCCCGCCGGCGACGGTGGCCGCGGCGCCGTTCCCGCCGTTCCCACCGTCTCCGCCGTTGCCGATGACTCCGCCGGCGCCGCCGTCGCCGCCGGCCCCACCGTTAGCGCCCGATCCGCCGTCGCCGCCGTCACCGACGAGCCCCCCAGCCCCGCCGTCGCCGCCCTGCCCCGCTGCGTCGGTGGCGCCGCTGCCGCCGTCACCGAACAGCGCGCCGCCGTTACCACCGGTGGCCTCGGCCAACGTGCCGCCGCCAACACCGTTGGCCCCGTTACCGATCAGATACTCGCCGAAGTCTTTGTTGATCGTGTTGTCGATGGATTCGCCCAGCGGGCTGTTGATCCAGTTCTGCTCATCGGTATGAATGGCCTGCAAGAACGTCGCGTCGAACCCCGCTGCGGAATCCGACGATGCTGCGGCGCCCTCAGCCGCGTTGCTTGCTCCGGCTACGGCATCCGAAGCGGCACTCGCGCTGGCTACCGCGCCGGTGGCCGTACCAATACCGGCGACCGAATCCGTTGGCAGCGCCAACCATTGATCGAATGCGCTACCGCCTAGGCCACCGAGATCCAGGCTCGCAGCGGAGCTGAGACTCGCCAACGCGTCCGCTCCTGTCATGGCGTGATCGACGGCGTTGATGATCGGATCGAAGATGACATCCAGGCCGTCAGCATGTGCCGCGGGGATGGCGGCTAGCGGACCGACGGTGAAGGTCAGGGCCGCGCCCGCACTGCTGCCCCAGCCGATTACACGACGCCAGCGATCCAGAGCCCGCTGTGATGGGCTCGTGTGGTTCGAGGAGTAACGTTGTGCAGCCATCTTTGAACCTCCCCGTCGAGGCCGTCCATCTCCGGTTTCGTCAAGCTAGCCCTCGAGTGGTCCCGGCGGGGCAAAATGAACATCGAATTTTCTGATGAGCCTCTGGGAACGCAATCCGCCCTATCGCAGATCAACGCGGCTACTTGCCACTGGCAATCCTGTCTCGAATCCTTGCCGCCACGACGAGATTCCCGCATGGGCCGAGATGCCCGATGAACTCAAGCCGGTGCTTGCCCGCCAGATGGAGTTGTACGCAGGCTTTCTCGAGCAGACCGACCACGAGGTTGGTCGAGTTATTGACGCGATCGAGGACCTCGGCTTCCTCGATGACACGCTGATCTTTTACATCATCGGCGACAACGGCGCTTCGGCCGAAGGCACGATGAACGGCTGCTTCAACGAGATGGCCTCGCTCAACGGGATGCCCGGCATCGAAACCACCGAGTTCCTGCTGTCCAAGATCGATGACTTCGGCACGCCCAAGGCATACAACCACTACGCGGTCGGCTGGGCACACGCCCTGTGCGCTCCGTATCAGTGGACCAAACAGATCGCATCGCACTGGGGAGGCACCCGTAACGGAACTATCGTGCACTGGCCCAACAGGCTGACCGACAAGGGTGGGCTACGCAACCAGTTCCACCACGTCATCGATGTCGCCCCCACCATTCTTGAGGCGGCCGGTCTGCCTGCCCCATCAGCGGTGAATGGCATTGCACAGGCACCGATGGAAGGTGTCAGCATGCTCACCACACTCCGGGATGCCAATGCCCCCGAGACGCACCACGTCCAATACTTCGAGATGTTCGGCAACCGTGGCATCTACCATCAAGGCTGGACCGCCGTGACCAAACACCGCACCCCATGGGAGACCGGAACGCCGCCCCCTTTCGATGACGACGTATGGGAACTCTACGGTCCCGATGACTGGACCCAGGCGCACGACATCGTCGCTGAAAACCCGAAGAAACTCGCTGAACTGCAACGGCTCTGGTTGATCGAGGCTGTCAAGTACAACGTCGTGCCGATCGACGATCGTGGCTTCGAGCGCATCAACGCCGACATCGCCGGTCGGCCACAGTTGATCCAGGGCAACACCCAACTGCTGTTCGACGGCATGCGGGTCAGCGAAAACTGTGTGCTGATACTGAAGAACAAGTCCCACACGGTCACAGCCAACATCGTCGTTCCGGAATCGGGTGCCAGTGGCGTGATCGTCACCCAAGGCGGCAGTGTCGGTGGCTGGTCGCTGTACGCGCACGAGGGCAAACTAAAGTACTGCTTCAACTTCTTCGGCATCGAGCACTACATCACCAGCGCGGAAGAGCCGATTCCGGCGGGCAAACATCAGGTGCGGATGGAGTTCACCTACGACGGCGGCGGCCTTGCCAAGGGCGGCGACGTCACCCTCTTCTACGATGGGAAACCCGTCGGGACAGGGCGAGTCGAGAAGACACAGCCCATGGGATATTCCGCCGACGAAGCGTGTGACGTGGGATCCGACACTGGATCACCGGCCTCACCTGACTACGGACCCAGCGGCAACCGCTTCACCGGCAGCATCGACTGGGTGCAATTGGACATCGGCGACGATAGTCACGACCACCTCATCACTTCGGAAGACCGCTTCAACCTCGCGATGGCACGTCAGTAGGGCGGCGTCTCATCGGCCAAGATCGGGAGGGGGGGACCCCCAGCTGGCCGTCTGGCCGGACACTACAGGCAAATCCGAGCCTCTCTCCCCGGCCAAATCAAGTCCAGTGCTTGCAATTGCAATTCGGGCCAACTGCTCTACCCCCGGGTGGGGTACGGGCACAGGATGATTGCGCTCACAGGCCGATCTCAGTTAGCTGCTTGTCGATCATCGCGGATACCTCATGCACATTTCCCGTACTGCGAGAGCGGTCGGCTGCTGCCTTAGCTTCGCTCCACAGCGCAGACAGGACGGGCCAGGAAAGCCGGTAGTGGTGTTTAATCCACCAGGCGTGAGCGTCAGCCCCGATGTCGTCGCCAAGTTCGGCCCGGAGCAGGCGAACCATGACGACGTAATGGAGTTTTGAGAAGCACTCAAGTAGCGCCGTTTCGGGCTTGCCCGTGATGGTTTGGGTCATGCGTTACCTCCTCTCAGAACGGGCATTCCTCGTCATCGGTAGCCCGCCAGACGGGCCAGTCGGGTTCGCTGATCCCGACGCTCACCAGCTCGCGCTTGTGGGCGTGGTGGATGCATCCTGGCCCAAGCTCTCGGCAACCCCAGCAGTCGGACTTGCTTTCTGACGCTTGGTGTTCTTGTTTTTCTTCTGGTTGGTGTTCTGATTGGTCTTCTTTGGTGCCTACGCCATAGGCGGGGGGGTGCCTATCCGGCAGGCAGGAGGTTGCCTGTTCGATGGGCAGGGGGGTGCCTACGCCATAGGCAGCGGTTGGCAGTATGACCGGCTGACTCAACGTCGCCGCCTCTGCCTCGGTGAACTTGCCGGAAGCGTGGACGTGGTACTCGTCGAACACGCGCTTACCCTCGGCGGTCTTGTGCGTCCGTACCACCAACCACCCAGCTTGGGCCAGTTCGCGCAACGCCTTACCGACAGTGTCGCGGTGCCATCCCTGCATCTTGGCTAGTGATGCCGCCGAGACCTCGTAACCCTCGGCATGCGTGCGGATCACGATTGCAATCCGGTAGGCGTACAGACTGAGTTCTGTGTCGCGGGCTAGCTCGTTGGGGATCAGCGTGAAGTGGTCGCGTGGCGTGTCACCGTGCCACTTAATCGGGTTGCGAAGGTGGTGCGTCACCGCACGCCACCGCGTGCCGTTTCGATGAGCTGCACGGTCAGCCAGTCGTCGCAATCGGTCCTGAGCCAATACACGCGGCCGCCGATCTCACACAATGTCGCAATTGGGTATCGCATCCCCCCACTATCTCACGCCAGCAGGGGCGTGAAACTAGTCGAAAGTTGCTGGCAGACCGTGAAACTGGTCGACGCATACTAGACGGGTGACCGACAAGGAATGGACAGCGCATCAGGTGGCGCAGGCCCCGCCGCTGTCGCCGTCGCGCCGAAATCGGTTGGCATTACTCCTCGCCGGTGACCCAGCCAGGGACGAGTTGCTCACGCGTGAACCGGCGACCCTTGCCAGCCGGTAGCAGCTTCGGCCGCATCAATGTCTGGATGATTGCGCGGCGATTGTCGAGAGTCTTTTTGTCCCAGACCTTTCGCGGGTTCTTCGCCTTGACCAGACCTTCCAGCAGCCGGTTCCGGTCGCCTCCGTGCATCTCGGCGGTGACCTCGACTAGCTGACTCTCGACCCGCTCGCGGGCCACTTGGTATCCCCTACGGTCGAGGATCTCATCGGCATAGTCGACGGCCAGCGCGTCCAGGCGGTCCATTAGAACCCGCTCACGTCGCCGTAGAGCGTCGATGTCCTCACGCGCCTGGTCTATCAGTAGGTTGGCGGCGTCGGGCCGCGAGAGGTAGCCCAGGACGAGATCCACCACCAGGTCGTCCACCGGGCCTTGCTTTCGCACCACCGCAAAGCAGCCCTTCGACCGACACACATAGGCGGGATAGCCGTCATTGCCTGACGAGAGCGGCGTGTCACAGACCCCACAGACGGCGATGCCGGTAAGCAGGTACTTGCGCCCGGGGGTGAGATTCTTGCGGCGGGCTGGTTGGGTGATGAGGTTGTGGACAGCTTCCCAGGTGTGCTCGTCCACCACTGCGGGCCATTGCGCCTGTCCATCAACGTCTTTCAGTATCTCGCCACGGTAAGAGCGCAGACCTGCGTAGCGGGGGTTCAGCAGCACCTGGCGCACTGTGCTGCTCCTCCACAGGCCACCCGTGGTGGTGGTGATCCCCGCGTCGTTCCATTGCGCTGCAATAGAATTGAGTGCTTCACCTTTTAACGCGGCCGCATAAGCCTTGCGGACCAGCTTGGCCTCGGCGGCGTGGATAGTGATCTTGTCGTGGTAGCCGAACGGTCGACGGCCCCCGCTGTGGGCACGGCCCTGCTCGGCACGTTGAAGGGCCGCACGCTTTTGGCGAGCCGACTTGCGCTCGATCTCCGCACGCGCCACGGCACCCTTGATTCTGGCGAACAAGCGACCATTGTCGGTGGACAGATCCGCCTCGCCCCCGACCGTCGCGAGCGCGATGCGCTTCTCGTCGGCCAAGGTGATAAAGGACTCCAGTTCGATGGGCTGCCTGTGCAGGCGGTCCAGATCCCAGGCAACAACGGCTTGAATGCGGCCGTCGCGGATGTCTTGCAGCATGCGCTCGTAGCTGGGGCGTCGGCCCTTGCTCGCGCTGGTGTCGTTGTCGACGTACTCGACGGGTTCCCAGCTCCGCGCCTTACACAGCTTCAAACAGTCGTCGCGCTGGCGACTAACGGCCAGCTCGTCGTTAGCCTTGTCTTGTGACTGACGGAGGTACACCGCAACATGCATAAGAAACAGGTTATCTGCGTGGTCGGCAGCGTGAATATGGACATCGGGTTCGACGTCGACGCGCTGCCGCAGCCGGGCGAGACGGTGCTGGCGGTGGCGGCCCGATCCACACCGGGTGGCAAAGGCGCCAACCAAGCGGTGGCGGCGGCGCGTGCCGGAGCGCAGGTGCAGTTCGTCGGCGCGGTGGGTGACGACTCGTCGGCGGCGGCGCTGCGCGAGCATCTGATTGCGAACGGGGTGGGCACCGACGGACTGATTACCTCGCCCGGTCCCAGCGGCACCGCCGCCGTCGTGGTCGACTCCGCCGGCGAGAACCTTATCGTCGTCGCGCCGGGCGCCAATGGTCGTCTAACGCTGGACTCCGCCGCGCTACGCGGGCTGGTCGCCGATTGCGATGTGCTGTTGCTGCAGTTGGAGATTCCGGTCGCGACGGCGACAGCGGCTGCGCGCGAGGCTCGTTCGGCCGGAGCGATCGTGATCGTCAACGCCTCACCGTCCGGCGGGGACTCGGGCGAGCTGGCCAAGCTGGCGGAGCTGACGGATGTGGTGGTGGTCAACGAAGCCGAAGCCGCGCACTGGGTTTGGCCGGTTCCGCACCGGGTGATCACTCGCGGCGCCCGCGGCGCCAGCTATATCGGCGGCGGTGACGAGTTAACCGTCGCGGCGCCCGCCGTGGAGGTGGTCGACACGTCCGGCGCCGGCGACGTGTTCGCCGGCGTGCTGGCCGCGGGCTGGACAACCGGTCGCGAGTACGCCCTCCGGCGAGCGTGCGCGGCCGGCGCGCTGGCGACGCTGGTGCCCGGCGCCGGTGACTGCGCACCGTTAAGCGACGCCATCGACGAGGAGACTCTGCCGGACTGATCAAAGGAGAGACGCAATGCCGACAACCCGCGACGACGACAGCAGCCCACGCCCGCCCGAAGGTGACTGGCTGGGAACGCCTTACTTGACGTTTCGGCGCGAGGGTCCGTTCGCGATCGTGACGCTGGACCGCCCGGAAGCCCGCAACGCCATGACACCGGCGATGTACTTCGGCATCCGCTACGCGGTCGCGCGGGTCAACGCCGACGCGGATCTGGCGGGCCTGCTCATCACCGGAACCGGTGACGTGTTCGCCCCAGGCGGCGACCTGGGCGGCGGCGGGGCCGACAACTGGATGCAGTGGGGTTCGGCTTTGTCGATGGATGTGACACCGTTCGACACATTGCGGAAATCGGCCAAGCCGGTGGTCTCCGCGGTCAACGGCCTGTGCCAGGGCGGCGGGCTGCAGATCGCGATGTGCAGCGACGTCGCGGTCGTCAGCGAGCGGGCGACCTTCCGGGTTCCCGAGCTTTACCGCGGTATCGCCGACACCTATTACAGCCAGATGCTGGCGCGCGTCGTGGGCCCGATCCGCACCCGGGACCTGATGCTGACCGGGCGGACGCTGACCGCGTCGGAAGCCGTCGAGTGGGGCATGGTCGCGCGGATGGTGCCGCACGACGAGCTGATCAGCGCCGCCAAAGAGGTGCTGGCGCAATGTTGCCGGACCGCCCCGGGCGCCCGACGGGTGGTCAAGTCCAGCCTGGACAACTACCTCGGCCTCTACGACCGCATCGGGATGGAGGCCAGCATCGAGAGTGCCGAAGCCGTCGAGGGATTCGTCGCATTCAGGGAGCGCCGGTCCCCCGACTGGGTGCACCCCGACCTGCGCGTCGACGGACGGCTGTGACGATGTCGCCGGTTTCTGCGGCCGTGGTCGCGCTGGCACTGCTCACGGTGTTCGGTCTGCTCGGATTTGTCTGGCGCGCTTGGCTTCAACATCGGCGAACGGGATCGACCGGGTTTCGCGGCATCAGCGGCAGGATCGGCTCAGTGGAATGGGTCGCCGGGGTTGGCTTCCTCGTAGCCCTAGTCGTCGCGGTGGTCGGCCCGGCGCTCCAGTTGTCGGGTGTCATCACTCCCCTGCCCGTGCTGCACGCTGACTGGATTCAGATCACGGGAATCGCGTTGGCGCTGCTTGGGATCGCGCTGACGGTGTGGGCGCAGCTCGACATGGGAGACTCCTGGCGGGTCGGCGTGGACGAGAACGAAACCACCGCGTTGGTGCACACCGGAATGTTCGGGCGGGTGCGCAACCCCATCTACCCGGCGATGCTCACATTCGACCTCGGAATCGCGCTGCTGACACCGAATTTCGTGACGATCGCCGGCTTGGTCCTCGCGGTCACCTCTCTTGAGCTGCAGGTGCGCCGAGTCGAGGAACCTTATCTACTGGGCAAACACGGCGCGGCCTACCGCAGCTATACGGCCAGTGTCGGCCGGTTCCTCCCCGGAGTTGGGCTGCTGCGTTAGCTGGAGCCGCGCCGCACGTCGTGCGCGATCGCCAGGCCTTCGCCTGTTTGGAGTTCGGTGGCGGTCTGGCTCATCAGCACGCGACTACGGTTGGGCGAGAGCAGGATCGAGACGTAGTGATGCGGTGACTCCGTCACAAACGCAAGACGGTTGACGCGAAGCAGCGCCGAACCGATGGCCGCGTTGAGCAGACGCGCGTTGCGTGGACCTGCGATCTCCGCCGTGATCTCGTGCTGCATCCGATCGATGACGACACCGGCGCCGGCAAGCAACTCGTAAAGGGGTGTGCGCCGCAGCGCCGGGGAGGTCAGCGTGTCGGCGAGATCGGTGGGCAGCCAGGCTTCGGTGACCATCAGCGGTTCTCGAGTCCTGCGCTCGCGGCGCACCCGCAGAATGTGCAGCATCTCCGCGGCCACCCCGAGCGCGTCGCCGATCGACGACGGGGGTATTCGCAAATCATGCTCCACAACATCGACGGACGTCTGGAATTGCGCCTGCCGGAGACCGTCCATGTACGAGCCGCCCGCCGGCGCCTCATCGGATCGGCCGCGTTGACGCACGAACGATCCGACACCTTGCCGGCGTTCGATATAGCCCTGCTCGGCCAGGTCGGCCAACGCCCGGCGCACCGTAATGCGGGACACGCCGAACTCGTCGCAGAGCGCTTGTTCGGTCGGCAGCGCAGCACCGGGAGCCAGCGCGCCCCGGGCGATCTCGTCGTGCAGCACCAAGAACAGCTGTCGATGCAGCGGCACCCCGGCACCGGTGTTCACCGGTCCGACCGCACCGCCGGTCTCCTGCATGAGCATCAATGTTCGCACACTCCCTTGCCGACCTGGTTATCATTTGTTATAAGTATATAACAAGCATACAACGCCGGATGGAGGCAGACAATGACCGCGGTACAGCAGGCCGCCACCACCGATCCGAATGGACCGACCGGACGGGTCGCCACTTGGGTTGCCGACGTAACACTTGACGACGTGCCCCGCGACGTCGTCGAACGGGCCAAACACCTGTTGCTCGACGGCATTGGTTGCGCCCTGATCGGTTCGCAACTGCCCTGGTCGCGGGTCGCGACCAGCGCCGTCCTGGATCTGGAGAACAAGGGCGACGTCGTGGTGATCGGCACCGGGCTGTCCACCAGCGGCCCGGCAGCGGCGGTGCTCAACGGCACCTTCATCCAAGGTTTCGAGCTCGACGACTTCCACCCGATCGCTCCGGTGCACAGCTGCTCGCTGGTCATCCCCGCATTGCTGTCCACGGCGGCCGCGCTGCCGGGAGCCACGAGCGGCGTGGACTTTCTGCTCGGGGCAATCACCGGCTTCGAGGTCGGCCCTCGCGTCGGGTACGCGCTGCACGGGACGCAGATGCTCGACCGCGGCTGGCACTCGGGACCGGTCTTTGGCACGCACTCCGCGGCAATGGCGTCCGGCAAGATGCGCGGGCTCTCCCCCGCACAGTTGGAGGATGCGCTGGGCCTGGCCGGCACCCAGTCGGCGGGGCTGATGGCCGCGCAGTACGAGGCGATGAGCAAGCGCATGCACCACGGGTTCGCCGCCCGCAACGGCTTTTACGCCGCCGGATTGGCCGCGGCGAACTACACCGGCATCAAGCGAGTCTTCGAGCGCGAATACGGCGGATTCCTCAGTGTTTTCGGCGAAGGCCACGATCCCGACGCGTCACTGCTGACCGAGCAACTGGGTGAGCGCTGGGAGACCAGCATCATCATGGTCAAGTCCTACGCGGTCATGGGTGGCCTGCACGGAGCCGTCGACGCGGCCCGCCAGCTGCGCCCTTCGCTTGTCCCCGAGGACATCTCGAAGATCGACATCACCGTGGGCGAAACGGTGTACAAGCACGGTTGGTGGAAGCCCGAGCGGCCGCTGACCGCGATCGGCGCCCAGATGAACATCGGTTACGCGACCGCCGCCGCGTTGCTCGACGGTAACGCGCTGCCCGAGCAATTCACCCCGGCTCGCCTGGACGCCGACGACATCTGGTCGCTGATCGATGTCACCGACGTGCACCTGGACGAGTCGCTGGCCGACGCCCCCCTTACCGAGCGGTTCCGCACCGACCTCTCGGTGACCACCCGCGACGGCAGGGTGCATCACACCCGCGTCGTCGCACCCCATGGCGCGCCATGGGACCCGGTCACCAACGAGGAGCTGGTCACCAAATTCCATGCCCTGGCCGACCGGGTCACCAGCCGTGACCGTGCGGACGCGATCGAGCGTGCGGTGGTCGGCCTCGAGGACCTCGACGACGTCGGTGCCCTCGTCGATCTACTGGCCCCGCCCGTTGCCGGCGCACTCGACTGAAA
>CAVYZE010000009.1:0-11070 GCA_963772875.1 uncultured Actinomycetota bacterium | reverse complement strand
GTGAGCAATGATCAGAACCTGTGGATTGGTCCTCGGCGAGGTGACAGGACTGGGCGCACCTTCCCGAGGATGATCTGAAGTTTCCGTTTGTCTGATCAGGACCGGCGTTGGCGCGCTGGTTCGGGAAGGTACGCCCATGCTCAAGGTAGTCCATGACGCCGGCTCGGCCAACGCGAAAGGCGCATCGACGGGTAACGCGTCGCTGTTGGATGAGATCGTGCGCGATGGCGCCCGGCATATGCTGGCCGCGGCGCTGCAGGCCGAGGTTGCCGCCTACATCGAGGCCCACCGCCACGAGGTCGATGAGGACGGCCACCGTGTGGTGGTCCGCAACGGTTATCACGCTGGGCGGGAGGTGATTACGGCGGCGGGCGCGGTGGCGGTGCGCCAGCCGCGGGTTAACGACAAGCGCACCGACCCCGCGACCGGTAAGCAGGTGCGGTTCGCCTCGTCGATCCTGCCCGCATGGGCTCGCAAGTCGCCGCAGGTGTCGCAGGTGCTGCCGCTGCTGTATCTGCACGGATTGTCCACCAGTGATTTCGCCCCGGCGCTTCAGCAGTTCCTTGGCACCGCCGCCGGCCTGTCCGCGGCCACCATCACCCGCCTCAGCGAGCAGTGGCGCGACGATGCGCGCGCCTTTTCCAACCGGTCGCTGGCCGAGGCCGACTATGTGTATCTGTGGGTCGATGGCGTTCACCTCAAAGTCCGTCTGGACCAGGACAAGGTGTGCTTGCTCGTGATGATTGGGGTCCGCGCCGACGGCCGCAAAGAACTGGTGGCGCTGGCCGATGGGTTCCGGGAAAGCAGCGAGTCGTGGGCAGACCTGTTGCGCGATTGCCGCCGGCGCGGGATGCGCGCGCCGGTGTTGGCGGTCGGAGACGGCGCGCTCGGGTTCTGGAAAGCGGTCCGCGACGTGTTCCCCGAAACGAAGGAGCAGCGCTGCTGGTGGCACAAGATCGGCAATGTTCTTGCGGCGCTGCCGAAGTCGGCGCATCCGGGGGCGAAAAAAGCAATGGCGCAGATCTACAACGCCGAAAACAAAGCTGAGGCAATCAAAGCCGCCAAAGCGTTCGCCAACGACTACGGTGCGAAATGGCCCAAAGCGGTCGCAAAAATCAGCGACGACCTCGACGTGCTGCTCGCGTCCTACGACTACCCGGCCGAGCATTGGGTGCATCTGCGCACCACAAATCCGATCGAGTCGACTTTCGCGACCGTTCGGTTGCGAACCCGCGTCACCAAAGGCCCCGGCTCACGAGCTGCCGGGGTCGCGATGGCATTCAAACTCATCGAATCCGCCCAGGCCCGCTGGCGCGCGGTCAACGCCCCACACCTGGTCGCCCTCGTCCGCGCCGGAGCGGAATTCAAGGACGGCAAACTCGTCGAACGTCCCGACGAGCAGCCCGAAACCACCGCCGCCTAAGACGATGTTCGGGGCTGACGGGCGTGCGTTCCATCGGCCGCTGGCGATCAGCGTGGCCGGGCTCATGCTTGCCGGCGTCGGGCTGGCCGTCACCGCGTTGGTCCTCGCCCTCACGCACCGCGAGACAGGTCAAGCACTGGTCTATATCCCGGTCGCGATCGCCTTGACCGGCGTCGCGGTGATGGTGCTGCGTGGCACGCGCTGGGTGATCCGGGTCATCATCGTCGTGCTCGCCGGGCAACTCACCGCGATCGCAGGAACCACATGGGAACTCAGCCACGGTATCGACGCCCGCAAAGCCAGCCAGTTGCGCCAGCTCGGGTTGGATCCAACGGCGGGCGTGGTCATCAACTTGATCTACTCCAGCATCGGGTTCGCGCTGTTCTGCTGGTTCGCAACACGCTGGCTCGCAGCGCGGCGACGCCGACATACGTCCTCACCTCAGACGTAGACAACCAACGAAACATGCCTCATCGACGAGCCGCTCAAAGATCTTGATCCACAGGTCTTGATAATTGCTCGTGGGCGGTTGTTCGACACGCTTAAGTTGTGGGCGTGGCAGCTCGCGCCGTCCTGGTTACCCCACTGTCGGGGCCGCTGGCCAGATTCGGGAAAGCAGGGGCGAGCGCCCTCGCTCTCTGGGCCGAGCGTTCCGGAGTAAGTCTGGAGCTGATCGACGCTTACCCCTCTGCGGCGTCCGCGATACGGGCCGCCGAGGCTAGCCGGCCCGACGTGGTGTTCGGGCCCTACGGTTCGGGGCCGGCGCTGGCGGCCGCGGCCGCCAGCAAAGGGGTCATCTGGAACCACGGTGGCGCTACTGCCCGGCTGGCGCGGCCGGCGTATCCGGGTGTCGTCAATGTGGAGTCTCCCGCTTACCGCTATCTCGCCGCGGTGCTCGAAACCCTTGCCGCCGACGGTCTTGGTGAGGGGTCGGAGGTGGTACTAATCCACGTCGACACGGGGTTCGGCCGCGAGGTGGCCGAAGGGGCGGCGGTGGCGGCCCGGCGACTCGGTCTTCTGCTGCGGTCGGTCACTTTTCGGCCAGCCCGGGCGAGAGACGTGCTGGCGCAGCTCCCGGCGGGCGATGTGCTGTTATCAGCCGGTTCCTTCGACGATGACGTCACCATCGCGCAGTGGGCCAGCGAACGCCGTTGGCGTGCAGTGGGATTGGTCGCTGCCGGAGTCGATGAGCTCCGGCACGCCATCGGTGATCGCGTTGAGGGGCTTTGCGGACCGTGCCAGTGGTTCGACGACGGGACAGATGATCCTGCGGACGGACCCAACAGCGAGTGGTTCAGCCACTGTTACCTGGACGCGAACGGTACTGAGCCGCCCTATCCGGCTGCTGCGGCCTTCGCCGCGGGTGTCGTTTGGCAGCGCTGCGTGAAGGAGGCCGGAACTGTTGAATCGTTGCCGGTGCGGGCCGCGTCACAACGACTCGACACCACCACCTTGTTCGGTCGGTTTCGTGTCGACCCGGTCACCGGCGTGCAAACCGGCCATCAGATTCGCGTCGTTCAATGGCGAGGCGGACAGCGGGTGCTGGTTGATCGGCCGCATCGTCGGACGTGAGCGTCGAAGTGCCCAAGCCTGATGCCGAAGACGACTGACTCACAGAAGCAACGCTGATGTATCGGAGCCGCTGACCGACGAAGAAATAGCTACGCGGGCAGGTCCACCCGCAACGCCAGGTGCTCATCGAGTATCCGGCGCAGCGCGGCGTCCATCGGATGCGCGGATGCGAGGTCACGGCCGAACCGGCTGTCCACCACGACTACCGTGCTCGCACGCAATTCGGCGGTGTCGACCTGATCGACGAACGGATCGAACAATGAGGGCGGCGTGGCCAGGTAATACAGCGCCCGGCGCGAGTCGTTCAACCCGGCGGCATACATCAGTCCCTGTTGGGTGATCACGAAGAGTTCCGAGGTGATCCTGGCATTCGGGGTCTCGGCTTTGGCCCATGCCGTTGCGGCGCCCCGGCTCTGTGCCAATTTATCGGGGACGTCGTCAGCCAGCGTGAATAACCTTTCGACGAGTGCTCCACCCATTCGCGGATATGCGTCGATGGCGGGCCTGAAGTACCGCTGGAAGAGCTCGCCGAAAAAGTCGTACAGTTGCTCGCTCATCGCAGCTCCCCAGGTTTCAGACGGACACCTCATTGTGCGCCCGTACCGTCAGCTGAGCAACGCTGATCAACCACATCCAAAGCAGACGCGCGGCTGCCGGTCTCGACCGTCAGTGGCACTCGTTCACTTGGGAATTCGGACCCTGGCGGGGTCGTGGAGCTACGTCGGTGGTGCGGACATGATCTAACCGCGACACCTAAACGTCGAGTATGCATTACATCACCGAGTCGTTGTCGGTCGAGGCCGCACCCTTTCAGACTCTCTGTATGCCTAGTTCATCCCGATCGCGCCTGCGGTTTGCCAGCAGCACGCGGATCGTGGTGATGTGCAGGATGGTCGAGAACGGAACCATATAGGCCGGGAAGAGAACCATCGGCCATTGGGTGAACACCGACGTCGGTGGGTCGGTATGCACCACGGCGAGAGCTTGGGATGCCAGGAACCCGGTTCCCACCGCCCCGACGAAATCGAGAAGGCCAAGCACCGACCAGGCAATGGGAATACTGGCCGAGGTCGACCAGATCAGGGCGATCACGGCGACGCAGGCAGTGACACCGACTGCGATGTCGCCGAACGCGGCTGGGTAGGCAAAGAAGCCGGGAAGCTGACGGCCGACCTCTAGCACCAGGAACACACATCCCAACCAGCGAGCGGTTTGTGTGATGAGCAGTTCGGCGAGCGTTCGCCGATCGGCCAACAGCTCATCCAGCGATGACCAGCGTGCCACCGCAACGGGTCCAATAACGACGAGCGCGAAGAACAAATAGACGAGCCAGGGTGTCCGGTCCGGACCATCGTGAAAGGCCTCAACCTGTGTGTATCCCGCTGACAAGCCGAACCAGACTGCGAATACAGCGATAAGGGCACCCGCCAGCTTCAGCGACTCACCGGTCGAACGGCCATGACGTATCGCGGCGCGATACATAATCACCGGCACCCACACGGTGAAGACGACAGCCACGGAGACAACGAGGATCGTGACTGTCACTGGTACGTCAGGAATCGAATGATCCACCGCTACCTCCTCCCAACGCCAGACCGCGATCCACAATTATCAGTCGGAACTGCGAATTAGTCAGGTGTGTAGGTGGAGCCGTTCTCCGTGCACTCCGAAGATCATGATGGCCTCGACCGCGTCGTCGACGACGCCGAACCAATGCGGGGTCCACGTGCTGAATTCGACGGCCTCACCGGGTTCGATGGTGAATTCGCGCTGGCCCAGGATCAGGCGCGCCTTTCCCGTCACCGGCGCGCGGGAGCAAGAACACGCGCAGCCGGCCTCCATTTTTAGATTGTTTGCTCGGGCGGCTTTCCACACGCGGCGGCGTACAACACAATCTCGCCCAACCCATCGACGCCTACGAGTTCGCCTGCCGCGGACTCGTTGAGCGCAGCCGAGGTCCACGGCATGAGCCCTAATCCGGTGCAGACAAGGTGAAATGACTGACCCGTATGCCCCGCGTCGAGCAGAAGGACCCGATAAGCATGGGACTGTTTGTACTTCCAGGCGATGCGCTCGAGCACACCGGTCATGATGAATACCACCGCGGCGTCGGCCACCCACGGTTGAAAGGTGCAGGCGGTGAGGACCTCCCGGGTGAAGTCGCCATCCCGGATTAGGTGCAGGCTGTTCCGGCCGGCGCAATAGTGATAGACGCCCTGCTGGACACCATCGACACGCATAACCACCGCGTAGACCTCTACCGGATGCCGCGCCCCTCCGGACGGCGATGTCTTGAGCGCCACCACGCCGACCCCTGGGTCTGTTCGCAGCTCTCGCACACCCCATGTCCAGTGCAAGACAGTGGCGAGTTCATCACGACTGACTGCGGAGGATGAAAACGCTCGACCAGTTCTTCGGCGGCTCAGCACATCCCACAGGTCCACCTGCTTCAACTCGACGTCGGCCAGGACCTCGTCGTCTTGGCCGTAATCCTTGAACGGCGCTGGCTGAGGCTCGGCGCTGGCCAACAGCACCAAGTCGTCGCGTTCTTTCTGAAGGTCGTAATCGAACTTCGTGCTCGCGGTCGAATAGTGGAAGTAACGCGCGTCTTGACCCCATGTCCAGCGCTGGTCGAGCCGGCCGTCACGGACTTCGTCGACGCTGCCGGCCTCGAGCAGCACGCGCTGGCTGACTAATTGTTCAAGCACCGGCCGTGAAACCTCCCCACCCAGCTTGGCTAACACCTCTGGCTCGGGCAGCGCTTCAGTCAGTGATCCCAGGACCGCGAGAACGCGCGGATCGACGACGGTCTGGTGCCCGGTGAGGTAGTTCTCGAGAACGAGTTCATTCTCGTCGTACCAAGCAATGAGGCTGCCCGCTCTGCGGTAGCGGATGTTCGACCGGGCACCCACAAATGTCAACGAGCTGCGCTACACGCAGCAGGTGCTGCCTGAGTAGCGGTAGCCCGCCACCGCTATCTCGGCTGTCGGCTTTCCTTTGACGAGGAACGTCACCACGGCAGGCGCAGTCGGATCGCCTTCGTTCCAGACCGCTCTCAACGATTCCAACTGCTCTTCCGTGAGCTCGACCGTCACACGTTGGTGCGCAGCCTCTTTCTTCAGCTGTTCGGACAGGTCGTGCTTCGATTCACTCATGACTCACACCGCCTTCGTTTCGCTTACGCCTGCGTTAATGATGTAGTACAAACGCTGAGATTCGGAGCCGTATCGACAATCGGGCCCACTTTCGAGGGCCGCCGCCGTTACGTATTGAAAAGTCCCAGCCCGAGGGTGTGCGCGATCTGGCTGACCGCCGCCTGCGCGCGAACGCTGTTGCCGGCCTTGTCCAGCGGGGGCGAGTAGGCAGCGATCGCCATTTTGCGCGGCGACACCGCGATCAGACCGCCTCCGACGCCGCTCTTGGCGGGCAGCCCGACGGTGTACGCCCAGTCACCCGAGCTGGTGTAGAGACCCTCCATCGCCATCAAGGCCAGCACATGCCGCACATTGGCCTGTGCGATGACGCGCTTGCCGGTGACAGGGTTGACACCGCCGTTGGCCAGGGTCGCGCCCATGACCGCCAGGTCGACGGCGGTGACCAGCGTCGAGCACTGCAGCGTGTAGACGTCGCAGGCCTCCATCGGGTCGCTGTACATGTATCCGCCGCCGAGCAGCAGCCACGCGATCGCGCGGTTGTGAAAGTTGGTGGCGCGCTCGGACGCGGCGATCTGTTCGCTGACCGTGATCGGACGCCCGGCGAAATCGCTTTGAATTTGCAGGATCTGGCGCGTGCGGTCGTTAGCGTCGGTCGCCGATACCAGGCTGGTTGTCGTCATCGCCCCCGCGTTGACCATCGGCGAGTTCGGCTTGTCGTTGTGCAGTTCAAGCGCCAGCACCGAATTGAACTCCGCGCCAGTCGGATCGGCGCCCACCTTGCGGTGGAACTCCCGCGGACCTACTTGTTCGATAGCGAGCGCGGCCGTGAAGACTTTCGAGATCGACTCCAGCGCAAACTCACATTCGGCGTCGCCGGCCGAAAACATCTGACCGTCAACGGTCACCACGCATACCCCGAACAGCTGTGGGTCAACCTCCGCCAGAGCCGGTATGTAGCTGGCGTTTTTGCCGCGGCGGTTTTTCTTGTGCTTGGCGTGTGCGGCGGTGACCGCCTCGGCGATGGCAGTCAATTCTGCTTCACTTCAGCATGTTCGGTTGCAGCGGTGGTCACGACGCGATGGATGAAGCCAAGCTTCGCGACGACGTGTGGGTAGATGGTGAATGGGTATAGGTCGTCGCGGCCCATCGAGTTGTTGACCCGGTTGAGCACCCCCGACAGCACCAGCCAGTCAGCCATGATGTCCTCGATGGTGCCGTCGGCGTAGGACTCCCGAGCATCGACATCGTGGGGCAGGTCCCACTTCACCCGGTCAGCTTCGACGACTAGGCCCGAATCCGCAATCGTGGCAAGGGTTCCGGTGATGTGCAGATAGTGGGCCCAGGTTTCGGCGAAGTCTTCCCATGGGTGAGCGGTGGCGTACTCCGAGATGAAGTCCTGCTGCCAGTTCGCCGGTGCCTCGCCGTTGTAGTGGCGTTGCAGCGCGGCCTGGTAGTCCTGCCGATCGTCGCCAAACATCGCCCGGGCGTCGTCGATGAGCGGGGTGTTCTGCACCAGCAGCATCTCGTAGTAATGGCCGACCTCGTGGCGAAAGTGGCCCAGCATCGTGCGATAGGGCTCACGCAGCTTGATGCGCAAACGCTCGCGGTATAGCTCCAGCGACTCGGCCAGGTCGATGGTGATCACGCCGTTGGCGTGCCCGATCGTCACCGGATGCCCCAGCGTCTTGCTCGACAGCAGATCGAACGCCAGCCCGTGGGGGTCCGCGTAGTACTGTCGGATGGGCATGCCCAGGTCCATCAGCTCGAAGATCAACCGCCGCAGCGCCTTTAGGGTCGAATCGAGTTCGGACATCGCCTCGGTGTCATCGGGCGCCGGCCCCTCGCGCACGAAGCTGTCGGCGTAGCAGCGGCCGGATTCAGAGTCGTCGGCGGTCAACCAGTTGCAGCCCCGCTCCCAGTGAGCGCACCGGACCCAGCCATGGCCGTCGACGGTGACTGTTTGCGACGGCGTGCACACCATCTGCCGCGACGGGTAGTGGTAGCCGACCGTGACTGCGCACGTCGGGCACTGTTGAACTTCGAATGCGACTGCCTGCCCGCAGTTTGGGCATCTGAAAGCACGCACGGTCAATGCCCGCCGGCGCTGCCCGGCTCGATGTAGGTCCACGGTCGCTGCGGACGGTCCTTCAAATAGCCACGCTGCCAATCCCATTGCGGCCGCTGCCGCAGAAATTCTTCGGCGTCGAACTCGGTGCCGTCGGCACGCCCGCACCGCGCCCACAAACTGAGCGCCTTGACATCTGCTGAAGTGACGACCTTGCCGTCCACCGACCCGAACGGTGTGAACGGGGTCAGCCCACTGTCGTAGCAGGGGTCGACGTCGGAATGCGCGCAAATGGTCCTGGCCGAGGGATGGATGTAGCCGAGGTAGGTGTCAAACGTGTCGGCCAGCATGCGCTTGCCGATTTCGGCGTCGATGGCCCCGTTGTACTGGCCGAGCAATTGCCGCCAGCGAACCTCCCGCGCGCCGTTGGGCGTGCGCACGTCGCTGAATCCGGTGCCGAAGCACTCCAGGTTGCGAATCCGCGGATCCACCACCGCGTTGTCGCCCCAGAAGTACCCATCGGTTGTGCGGCTGAGGCTTTGGTACAGCAGGCCCTCCTCGTAGCGCGCGATCTCACCGGTCTTGACGTCACCGATCAACCACGAGTTGGCGTATCCGCCGTTGTTGTCGGAGTTGAGCGTCTCGACCCAGTGGTCGATGTCGCGGGCGTACTGCGAGGCCTTGCGGGCGCGGACGAACTCCGGAACCCGGGTGTCGTCGTAACCCTTGAACCCGTCGTAGCCACCGATGGTGGTCTCGGCGATCGCCAGTCCGGCACCGGTCAGCCAGAAATCGCTCATGCTGGCGATCCAGCCCGGCGCGGTCTGCATGACCATCCGGTTGCCGTCGTCGGGGGTCATGTCCAGGATCACGTTCTCGAACTGGCCCTGCCAGAAATCGGCAAAGCTGGTGTGGCCCAGAACGATTGACCCGTCGGCGGTCGCGCCGCCGGTCGCGATGAAGGCACTGCAGTGGTTGCCCTCGCCGCCGGTCGGCGCCAACGCGGTGTAACGGCCCGAGTTCTTGGGCCACCAATAGCCGGTGAGTTCCATCCAGTCATTGATGCCGAGCACATCGTTGTACGTCGCCGGCACGCCGGCCGCCGTCAGACCCGCGGCCACGCCTTCCATCTCCTCGCGCAGTTCGTCGGGGATCTTTTCGGCGTGCAGTTCGGCTGCCCGCTCGACAAAGAAGTCGTAGGTCATCCCGATGTCCCGGTAGGTCATCTCCCGATACACCCGGATCGACTCCGCGTACTCGTCGGCGACGAGATAGCCGTACTGGAATCCGCGCGCGGCCGGTGATCCTTTGATCGTGACGTGCAACCAGCCGTTGATGTCGCTGCGTGAGGCCTCGGCGAGCCACCCCCGCTGCTCGTCGGTGAGTTCGTCGGGCGTGGTTCTCGATGGCGGTTCGGCCGGCCCGGGCGGTGGTTGAACGTTATGACCCTTCGGGGTTGAAGCGATCGTCGTCACAAGCTCTCCTCGGTCCGAACCCCCCGCGACGACGAGCTTAGTGCCGTCAGGTCGCCGGCTTGCGAGACTTTCATATGCCGTTCATTTCGCGACATTTTGGCTTTTCGGCCCTAGGTATTGGCAGCGATGACTTTCGTCCCTGGTGTGCCACGTGGCACGCGGTGTGAGCTTGACGCTGAAGGGAGTAATCATGCTCGATCTGCGACTTGGCCGACAACGGCTCATTGGAACCATTCCGAGTGCCGTGCTGGGACTTATTGGACTGATTCTGGCGTGGCTGGTGGTGCTGCCAAGGGTCTTCAGGCGAAACGGAGACCGGATGCTCAAAATCGGCCCGTTAAAGAAGGCCATGACGCAGTACAACGACATGACCCGCCACATATCGGGAACTGAGCGGTCGTCGTGGGGGCTGCTGACCCACGTGGGCCGCCGCAGCGGGCGCACCTACCAGACGTCGCTGGGCACATGCACCTACGGCGACGGCTTCCTGCTGCCGTTGGGGTACGGCCCGCACACCGACTGGTACCGGAACCTACTGGCCGCCGGGACCGGCACGCTGGCCTGGAAAGGACGCACCTATCAAGTGGAGCGGCCCGAGCTCATTTCCGGGCCCGAGCCGATGCGGGCCTGGCGGAAACCGGAGCGGGTCCTGCTGCACCTCGCCGGAATGCATGACTTCGTATGGCTGCACCAAAGCGAGCAGCAGGACACCGAGCCGGCCCAGCCCGCGTCGCTGGCGCAACACGCAGCACAGAAATGCCCACACCTGGGAACGGACAGCGCCAGTTCGTGCGTGCCCTGCTGGTAATACCCGTCGCCTTAGCCGGGGCGGTAGCCGTGTTGTATCTCGTACTGCTGGGTTTTTCGGTTCTGATGCGGATCAGATGGGTGAGCGACAAAACGCGCCAGGCCAGCAAGCGGGGAAATCGTTGGATGCGTGCGGTCGCCGGCACCCGACTGGGAAGCCTGTACTTCGACCTGGCTGCGCTGCATCACGTCGGGCGGCGCACCGGACGAGAATATGCGACTCCGTTGAGTGCCTATCCGCTTGGTGACGGCTTCGTGTTGGCTGTGGCATACCCGCACGTCGATTGGTCTGAGAAGGTGCTTGCTGCTGGGAAGTGCAGTCGCACCTGGAAAGGGCGCGAGTATGCGCTGGAGAGACCCGAACGGATTCCGTTGTCAGACGCGCTGACCGCCTACCCTCTGCTGGTAAGGCCCTTCATCTTCGCTCCAGGAACACAAGAATTCCTATGGCTGCATCGTGCGAACCTGGACTCACAAGAGCGCCAATCGGTTTGAACGCCGACCTGACAGCACGGCGATCATTACGTCCCGGGCCGCCTCCGCCTCCGGGGCCCTGCTCCGGTGTCTGAACAC
>CAVYZE010000008.1:0-109917 GCA_963772875.1 uncultured Actinomycetota bacterium | reverse complement strand
GCTACGCGCGGGTGTCGACGGACGATCAAGATCTCACCGCGCAGCGCGAGGCGCTCCAGGCGCTCGGTGTCGAGCCCGAAGCGGATCTATGTCGACCACGGCTTGACTGGCACCAACCGCGCCCGGCCCGGGCTGCGCGAAGCGCTCGCGGCCTGCCGCGCCGGCGACGAAGCTCGTCGTGACCAAGCTCGACCGGCTCGCTCGCTCGTTCCGGACGCGCGCGATATCGCCGACGAGCTCACCGCACGGCGGCGTGCTCTCAACATCGGCGGCTCGGTGCACGACCCGACCGACCCGATCGGCCGACTGCTGTTCACCACTTTGGCGATGGTCGCCGAGTTCGAGGCCGACCTTATCCGTGCGCGGACGCGCGAGGGCATGGCGGTCGCGAGCCAAGGGCCGGCTACGTGGCAAGCAGCCCAAACTCAGTCCGCGGCAGGAGGCGCACCTGGTCGAGCTCTACCGCGCCGGCGAGCACACCGTCGAGCGAGCTCGAGGAGCTCTTCCGGTCACCCGCTCGACGTCTACCGGGCGGTCGCGCGCGCTGGCGGTCGTACAGCGCCAGCCTCGACATCGACGAACCGCCGGAGCGCGACGTGATGGAGGACTTGCTCGTCGCGCTCAATCCTGACCCGGACTCGAGGCTGGGCTACCTGCTGCGTTTACCGCTCGGCGGCGGGATGGTGTTCCGTACCTCCGGCACCTGGCCACGCGCGAAGGCGTTGTACTGCTACCCGGTCACCATCGACGAGTGGCCAGCCGACCCGGACATCGTCGAACGGGCGCCCATCCGCTCTTGTATCCGCCGCGGCGCAGCGATCGACCTGATCCTCGACCGAGGTCGGGAGAGCCGCTCCCAGTTGGTGTTTACCACCGCACGCGGCCGCGACGCGGTGTTCTGGCAGTCACCACGCACCCGCAAGCAGGCCCGTCCGAACGTCACCACCCCGACGGCCCGCGCAGCCGGCATCGCCGAGCTGCAGATCCTCGTTGACACCCGCGAGCAGTACGCCTACCGCTTCTCCACCCAGCAGGCCACCACGGTCAAACGCGCACTGCCATGCGGCGATTACGGCATCATCGTCGACGGCCAGCTCGTCGCGGCCGTGGAGCGTAAGTCGGTCGCCGATCTCGTGTCCAGCCTGATCAACGGCAAGCTGCGCTATGCCCTCGGCGACCTCGCCGCCCTGCCCCGCGCAGCCGTGGTCGTCGAAGACCGCTACTCGCAGATCTTCAAACTCGACTGGGTTCGCCCCGCAGTCGTCGCCGACGGGCTCGCCGAGCTTCAGATCCGCTTGCCCAGCGTCCCGATCGTTTTCAATGAGACCCGCCAGCTTGCCGAGGAATGGACCTACCGCTACCTCGCGGCCGCACACGCCTGGGCCGAGACCGAGCGCGCCATCGTCGATCGCGTCGGCATTCCAGTCGAGGCCACCGAGACCGCAACCGCGCGGGAAACTGCATCACCGTCGACCGCCGAGGTGCGCGCATGGGCACGCTCGGCCGGCTTGGCCGTGCAAGACCGCGGCCGCCTGCACCCGGATATTTGGCAAGCCTGGCGCGATGCGCATTCCTAAAGGCGGCCCGCACCAGCAAGATCGCGAAAACACCCAGATTCGTTCCGTTGCTAAGCGGACCCCCAATACGGCGGTCACCGTCGGAGGATTCGACGTGCTGGCGCCGATGGTGAGTTCCCTGCTGCACAAGGATGTCGCGATATTCGACATGTTGACCCGCGAGCGTGGGGTGGCCACCGGGTCGCTGATCGCGGTCGCCGACGAGGCGCTCGAACTGTTCGGGAGCCCCCGCAGTTAGCAGCTTCATCTAGCAAGGCCTGGATGACGACGACGGGTAGACTTTGATGGTCGCACCGGACTCCCTGACCGATACGGCGCCCCGCGCCCCGGCCTGCCGCGAGTGATCTCGCGCGATGGGTGTTAGAACTTCACCGCTAAGTCCTGGCGAGTCAACCTACGGACGCCCCAGAAGTAGGTGACGAAGGGCATGGTGCACCACAAGAGGTTCAGGACTACGAACTTGATCCACATTTCGACTGGACTAGTCATGCTTTGCAGGTTGTTGGCGATCTCTACTCCGAAGTAGACCGCTGGCAGCGTGACCTCCACGATCATCCCGCCCATGATGAAGGACAGTTGAGTGCTGGTGAACCGCTTACCGTTCCGGAAGAACTGCACCATCGCATACGCCTCGAAGAGTCCGATGAAGAAGGCGATCCATTCAAGGACGACGATGAGCGGGTCGCCGTTGAGGTAGCGGGCGTCGCCGCCGAGCAAGATGGGCGACCACATGTAGGTCCAGAGTGCACCGTGTTGGACGCCGGCTTTGATCTGGCCGAAAAACAAGAGCCACGGTAGTTCCCAGATGAATCGTGGGATGAGGGCGATGAAGACCCAGACGATGACCATCGCACTTAGTCGTTCTGACTTGGTCCGGTCGCGCTGGTCGGGAAGCGGAAGCCAGGGCAGCGCAAGTGCTGTCAAGAAACAGCCGACAACGAACACGACCAACGTGGTGGACGCGACGACGTGGGACACCCCGGCATGAAATTCCAGATACCAAAACACGATATGGATGACAAAGAAGAACGCCAGGACACCAAACAATGACTTCTGCAGTGATGAAAGACCCTGCCCCTCCGATGACATTCGCTTGTCGTCAACGTCGATTGTCTCTGTCATCATCCGGTCCTTCGGCGAACGGGTAGCTGCTTGCCCGAAGCATGGCACACGCCATGTTTTACTGGCAAGGGTGTTGACTTAGGGTGTCGTGGATGAGGCAACGCGGTGAGCAGGGCGGACTGCGGAGATGACAGGGCGCAGACGCACCGCCCCGCGTCGTCCGAGCAGCGGGCGGCAGGAGCGAGGGGACCGGACTCGCGACTTACTCATCGACGAGACCGTTCGGTGCATTCGCGAGGAAGGTTTCTCAGCGGCCAGCGCGCGGCACATCATTGAACGCGCAGGCATGAGTTGGGGCGTCATCCAGCATCACTTCGGTGACCGCGATGGTCTGCTGACTGCGGTGATCGAAGATGCAGTCGAGCGTCTTAGCTCCTCACTGGAATTGTTGTCCGATCCGGCGCAGCTCACCGACGACAGAAGACTTGGTGCGGGCGACGTGGGAGGCATTCGCTAATCCAAAAGCAATGGCGGGGCTAGAAATTCTCATCTCGACCAAGCAGTTACGCAGTGGACTTGATGGGCGGCACATGAAGCGTCTCGGCGCAGCACTGCGAAGTTTGATGGCCCGTTTGAACCATGCGACCAATGGTGAACATGCCGTCGCGTTGGGCATGCTGCTGTGGACCACACCGGTAGCGATGATGATCGCCGAGATGTTCGCCACGCCTCCGCTGGCCACTCAGGATGCACAGAAGGCGCTAGCCGCTCTAATCGACGCGCACCGCTGACCGGTCTCGACGGCATAGCGGTTGTTCCGCGCTTGCGTGACATCAAATCAAATTGCGAATCAACAGCTTCAGATTTTGAGCCGTGCTCGTGTAGCGCGGCGCTACGCTGGCGATGTCGAAACAGTGGCAGACCACCGATGCCGAGGAACTAGGCGACGCGCCGAAACATGCCGACCCGGTGTGACGTTCGTCGATATTGCGCAGATGCTCGCCACTTCTCGGTGATTCGCCCTAACACCATCGCTGGCCGTGGAAGCGAGCACCATCTGATCTCGCCCGGAGGGCGGCCGAGGTAGGCGCAGCCGTCAATCACCGATCTGCCACCGACAAGACCCGCGTTGACCGGATGTGTCACGTTCGACGTCAATAGGGCACTGATGCCGTTCGGCACGTACGTCAGCGGCGACAACGCTGAACCACCACGCGCTTGTTTCCGACCGATCTGGCCGGCATCGCTTCCCGACTCGACGCCGCAGCCCGAGTGACTATCGCCAGCCACGCTGGGTCATCTGATACCAACCCGTCACCGACCACAGCGCCGACCAGAGCAAGCCAGGGCTGGTCGGCGGGCACTAAAAAACCACCGCTGACCTGCATCAACAGTGAGTGCCCCCGGCAGGATTCGAACCTGCGACACCGGCTTTAGGAGAGCCGTGCTCTATCCCCTGAGCTACGGGGGCGACGGGCTGAGCTTACCGGCACGACGGGCCGCGGTTCGCTGGCAGCGACCGGGTTAGCGCAGCTCGGCGATCACCTTCGAGAAATTATTGATGTGGTTGTCCTGCACAGTGACGGACGTGACTCCGTACTTTTCGCGGTAAAGGGAGAGCCTGTCGGCCATTTCGCGAGGCGTCCCGCTGAGCACCGAGGTCTGCTCCAACAACTCCTCGTCGGAGAGCCCCGGCGCGTACTGACGAGTCATCTTCAAGTCGGGCAGAGTCTCGCCTTCGGCCGGGATCGCCGTGATCGCCAGGTTGAGCTCCAGCGAATCGAACCGATCGCCGGCCGCCTTACGAACGAATTCGACACGTTCGGTCAGCGGGTCGTCGGCTTCCTTCACCCGCGAGCCGGTCAGCCCGATGATGTGGGCATGCTGGGCGGCGATGGTCAGCACCCGATCGCCGTTGCCGGCGATGAGGATGGGCGTCTTCGGGTGATGCTCTTCTAGGTAGGTCGTCATGTGCTTGAGGTAGTCGACCCGGGCGCCGGCGCTGGGGTACGGCAGTCCGGCCGCCTCGAATTCCTCTTTGACGTAACCGGTTCCGAGACCGATCTCGAGACGGCCGTCGCTGAGCTTGTCCAGGTCGCCGAGGTCGCGGCTGAGCAAGGCCGGCTTGTAGAAGGCGGCATTGAGCACATACATGCTCAGTTTGAGCTTCGTGGTGACCATGGCGGCTGCAGTCAGCGCGGGAATCGGGGCTGACGCGCCGAGATGGTCTGGCACACAAAGAATGTCGAATCCAAAATCTTCTGCACGCTTTACCTTGTCAACGAATGCCTCGCGCGACTTGATGAAGCGCATGCTCATTCCGAAGCGAAAATCCTTGGCCACCAACAACCTCCGTTTTAACCTATCTAATGACACTTACCAGGAACGCGCCGCCGTGGCCAACCCCTGCACCAGGGCAGCGGTGACCGGCGACAAACCATCGTCGCCTGGCAGCGGGCTGCGGGGGCTTAGCCCCCGGACGCGCACCGTGAGTTCCAGCTGTGTCCCGCCGTCGCGCACCCGGTTGACCGGATTGTCCGGATGCAGACCCCGGAGTTCGCGCGGGATATCGGCGAGGTCGGTGACGACCTGATAGCCGGTCAGCTGGATGTGCCGGGCCAGGTGGGCGGCCAGCGCGCGGTTGCGGCCCCCGGCCAGCAGCTGTGTGCCGCGCCCGAGACGCCCGTAGCCGTGCAGCGAGACGGCCACGTCGACGTGGTCGAGGAACTCGGCGAGGCGCGCCGACTCGCCCGGATCGAAGCGGGACGACGACAGGTGGTGCGGGTAGCGGTCGGGATGTCGCAGCAGGTACACCGACGCGTCGGCGGCATCGGCGGCGCGTTCGGCGATGACGTCGGTCATCTGTTCCAGGCCGCCGCCATGGATGGCGAGAAAGCCGAAACGCGACCGCAGCCGGCTGACCTCGGTCACCCCGGGCTCGCTCAGCAGCGCCGAAAGTGACTGTGGCGCAGGCCCGGAGCCCGATCTGGCCGACGCTGGACGAGGCCAGTGCGCGGGATCCCAGCGATGCAAGTAGTCGATCCAGCGTTGCGGAAGCCCATGGTGGACGGCGCCGTCGATGATCCGTGGCAGATAGCCCGGGCGGGGCGGACCCGGCGTCACCCGGTGATCGATGTAGACCCACGCCGGCGATGGCCCGTCGTTGGTGTGCACGGTCAGCCGGTCGCGACGGTAGCGCAACGGCACGCCCTCGGCGCTGTCCAGGGTGTCCAGGTCGCGGTTGGAGATTTGCCAGAGCACCCCATGCACTTGGCTGCCGGACAACGGCTCGATGGTGGCCACGCCGCGATGGTTGATCAGCCAGTCGTGATCGGCCAGCACCGCCGGCCGCGGGTCAGCGGCGTCGGGACAGCGCAGCGCCATCTGCCTCACGCACAGGTTCGACCCATATGCAAAGTAGGGATGGCGGCGGGTCGGCATTCAGGCGGTCACCATCGGAGAGAACAGGCCGTCGCGCCGCGAGATTCGTCTTGCCCCGGTGTTGCGGGAACCGGCCGGCGCGTGACAGACCCTGCGCCTACTCGGCCTTCCCGTGCGGGGCAAGATAACTCCCATGCCGGGAAAGATAGCAGCTCTTGCGGCCCTGGCGGTCGTCCTCACGGGCTGCGGGTCGCCGGAAAACACGGCCATAACCGTCACCTCCACCGCGCAACCACCAACCCAAACGGTGACGGTGACGTTCACGCCGCCACCGCCGCCCGGCCCGAAAACGACCATCAGCACCAACGGCACGTTTGTCGTCAACACCGACATCGCGCCGGGCACCTATCGCACCAACGGTGGAACCGGCTGCTACTGGGCAAGGCTGAACAGTCTCGATACCGGCGACGTCCTCGACAACAACGTCAGCGATGGGCCTCAGGTGGTCCGGATCAGGCCGACTGACACGGCGTTTATGACCAGAGGTTGTGGAACCTGGGAGAAGAGCGGCTAACCGCGCCCGGCCTGCCTTGGCAGTGATCTAGCGTTTGACTGCCTGAACGGTGTACGTCAGCGGAATTCGGTCGCGATCTTTGGCGAGGATGAATTCGCCTTCGAAGTCCGGGCTCGGTATCATCGCGTCTCCCAACGGATTCCATGGAACTTCGCGATGCTCTTGAAGGGCAGTGACAGTGAGTCCGGCGTCGGTGAGCGCGGTGAAGATCTCGCCAAGTCCGTGGTTGAAATGGATGATGCGGGAAGAGGCGACAGCTCCGGTCCCGGCGTAGGTATCGTGCTCGACGAACGGTGTGCCGTCGGTTTCAAAGTACGGATATTCAACGACCAGTAGCCCGTCGGGCCGCGGATCGCTGAGCGACCACAAGACCGGATGACCTTCGCGCATGAACAGCCGCCCGCCGGGCCGCAGCAGGCCTGCCACAACATCGGCCCAGCGGCGGATGCTGGGTATCCAGCACAGGGCCCCAAGGCCGGTGTAGACAAGATCGAAACGATCGGCGCCAAGTGTTCGCACCGCGTCATAAACGTCGGCCTCGACAAATGCGATATCGGCCCGAGCGCGCAGAGCCAGTTCTCGAGCGGCTCGCAGCGCTGCCGGGGAGAAATCCAGACCCACCGTCGACCGTGGCCCTAACCGAGACAACGACACCGTGTCGGTGCCGATGTGACACTGCAGATGCACGATATCGAGCCCGTCGAGCCGCCCCAGCTTCGGTGCGTCGAATCGCACTTCCGGAGACAAAAACTCGAGGTCATCGAAGCCTCCGAGGTTGTATCCATCGGGCCCGGTGTGCAGCGGGACACGCGACTCCCAATTCGCCAGGTTAATCTTGCGCCAGTCGGCATTCATCGGCCTCTGCCAGGCGTTCATGGCTAAAGGATTCCATGAGCTCCCCAGCCGTCCGGCCGCGCGGGCAGCATTCGCTCAGCCGGTCACCGTCAGATGGTGGCTCTTATGTGCAGTTGGTGGAGGGTGTTATCGGCACGTCATCGTGGCGGTCGAGAAACCGTTCGATGAAGGCGATGGCTTCTTCGTGGCCAGCAGTCAGGCCGACTGACTCTCCCAGCATCAGGGTCTGAGAGATGCCGGTAATCGCCAGCAGAGCAATGAGGGGCGGGCATATCTCGGAGCTGATATCAGCACTAGGTGTCAGTGCGGCCCCATCATGCCCCCGTGCCCCGGCATGCCACCGGGTCCCATCATGCCGCCGGAACCGCCCATCATGCCTCGCATCATCGCGGGCATTCCGTCGCGCACGAAGCCGGTCACCTCACGGGCGTGGGCGCGGATGGCTTCGGTGATGGCGGGATCATCTGAGGTTTCCTCGGCTACGACGCCCGTGGGCGTGAGGGTCAACTGGCGGCGGTAGCCGCTGGCGTTGCGGAACAGCGTCGGTAGGCTCTGGCTCATACACATCACCTCAACGCCCTGATCCACATGCGTGTACATACTCGACACGTGCGCGTGCAGTTGCTCAGCGAGAGCGGGCGATCCGGACTGGGTGGTGGTGCGCACGCCGCCGGGGATCTCCTCGACCGTGCGGGTGATTTCCGTGTGCCGGTTGAACATGTCCATGTAGAGGCTCATGTCGGCTGGACTGGCACCCATCATGCCGCCGCCGTCGGTCAGGCGGATCCGCAGGATGGGGGGTCCAACGACGCGAATCGCATACCCGATACCCACGGCAGCGCCCGCACCGAGCGCCGCAAGCGCCGCCCGACGCGTGAAGTTAGCCATCTGATGACCTCCCCGGTAACCCGATCATTTGGTGACGAAAACCTTCGCGGCCAACGCTTTTCGCACAACTACATCAATCGGCGGTGAAATTCTTCGCTGTCGATTTCAGTGCGCGCAAACTGTGCGGCCGGGACGCCGCGGGCCCGGGTGGAACCGCTCATCGTCATGGCCGACGGATTACTTCGTTCCCTGCCAAAAAATGGGCTGCAAGCGCCATAGCGGTGAAGGCGGCGCCCCAAAACAGCGCCATCGCTAGAACATTCACGATCAAGCCGCACCAGCCCCAGTCATTTCCGCTGTACCACATCATCGTCGCATCCCCTTCCTAACCACGACATCGCTTAGTTTGTTGCCATCAATGTTGCGTCGCGGCCAAATCGGCGTAGCCGCAGCGAGTTGGTGACGACGCTGATCGAGGAGAGTCCCATCGCGGCGCCCGCCACGACTGGGTTCAGCAAGCCGAGTGCGGCAAGGGGTATCGCGGCGGTGTTGTAGCCGAAGGCCCAGCCAAGGTTCTGGTAGATCGTGCGCAGTGTCTGCCGCGAGAGCTGGATCGCGCGCACGACACCGTCGAGCCGATCGGACATCAGGGTGATATCGGAGGCTTCGATGGCCACGTCGGTGCCGGTCCCGATCGCAATGCCCAGATCGGCTTGCACCAGGGCGGGCGCGTCGTTGACGCCATCGCCGACCATCGCGACTACTCGGCCCTCGTCCTGGAGCCGCCGAATCTCCGTGACCTTGTCCTGTGGCAACACCTCGGCCAGCACTCGGTCGATGCCGACTTGCTTGGCGATCGCGGTAGCGGTGCGGGCGTTGTCGCCGGTGATCATGGCGACCTGCAGCCCCATGGCGTGCAGCTGTCGGACCACGTCGGCGGCGTCGTCTTTGACCGTGTCAGCCACTGCGAGCAGACCGACAACGTCGCCGTCTCGGCCGACGAACACCGCGGTGCGGCCCTGCTCTTCTAGCTCCGCGGCGGCCGTAGCGAGATCGTCGGGCAGCTGCAAATCTTGCTCGTCGACGAGCTTGCGCCGCCCCACCACCACCGGCTTGCCGTCGACTTCGGCCCGCACCCCGTGCCCGGCGATATTGGCGAACGCTGTGGCGGCCGGGATCTCCAACCCGCGTTCGCGCGCGCCGGCGACGATCGCCGCGCCGATGGGGTGTTCGGAGCCCGACTCGACCGCGGCGGCGATCCGCAGCACCAGATCCGGCTGCCGCCGCTTGCCGGGAACAACGTCGGTCACGCGCATCTGGGCGCGCGTGAGGGTACCGGTCTTGTCGAACACCACCGTGTCAATCTTCTTCGACGCTTCCAGCACGTCGCCGCCCTTGACCAGGATCCCCAGGTCGGCTCCCCGGCCGGTGCCGACCATGATCGCCGTGGGGGTGGCAAGGCCCAGCGCACACGGGCACGCGATGATCAGCACCGCAACCGCCGCGGTCATGCCGGCGATCGGGTTGGCGGCGATCAGCGTCCACCCAACAAACGTCGCGATAGCAACGCCAATGACGGCCGGGACAAACACGGCCGAGACCCGATCGGCCAGCCGCTGCACCGGGGCCTTGCCGCCCTGCGCCTGCTCGACCAGTCGCACAATCTGGGCGAGCGCGGTATCGGCCCCGACGGCGGTGGCGCGCACGGTCAGCAGCCCATCGGTGTTGACAGTGGCCCCGGCAACATGGTCACCTACCGTTTTCTCGACCGGGACGGACTCGCCGGTCAGCATCGACTCGTCGACGGCGGCGCGCCCGTCGATGACCTCACCGTCGACCGGAATCTTCTCCCCCGGCCGTACCCGCACCAGGTCTCCAACTCGGACCTGATCAATTGGCACGCGGCGCTCCTCGCCGTCGACAAGCAGGGTGGCTTCCTTGGCGCCCATCTCCAGCAGCTTGCTGATCGCCTCCCGCGCCTTGCCCTGGGCTCTGGCCTCGAAATAGCGGCCCAACACCACGAACGCGATAATCAGCGCCGAGGTGTCAAAGAACAGCGGTCCACCGACAAACAACTGATAGGTGGAGTAGATAAACGCGGTCAACGTGCCCAGCGCAATCAGCGTGTCCATGCCCGCGGACCCCGCACGCGCTAGCTGCGCCGCCCCTTTCAGAAACGGCCACCCGGCGACGAATTGCACCGGCACCGTCGCGGTGAAGGCCAACCACCCCGCCCACGGATAAGCACCGAAAAACATTGTCGAAGCTAACGCCACCAGCCCCAACGGAAAGGCCAACCACACCCGCCGCAACCACTTCCGCCGCTCGCGCCTACTCTGCTCGCTTGGCGATGACCCGCTCGCCGTGACAGGTCCAGACCCGCAGCCGCCGCAACCCTCAACGTCCGCCGTACCGTCCTGCCTGCGACGGCGCAGGCCGAACATCGCCAGCCCGATGCCGCTGGCAATTCCGCGCACCACACCGGTTTTGGGGATATCAGCCGAGCGCGGAGCACGTGCGGACACCAACTGAGCAGGAATGTGCTCCGCTTCGGCGATCGCCGACAGCACAGCAGCGCTGTCGCGGCGCTCGGGCGAATACCAGATCACCACCGATGCCGTTCGCGGATACGCTTGCACGGCTTGCACGCCGGTCACCTTGCCGACCGTCTCCTCGATCGCGACGGCCCGAACCGCATCGACACCAAACCCGGTGACGTGCACCCGCATCCGCCCCGACGCGTCCGAAACAACCTTCAGCGCGACGTCGGCATCAGGGACAACATCAGTGGTCATGGTCGTCGCCCGAGCCCGCCACCGTCAGCGGTGAAACCTCCTGTCCGGCACGCTCTCTGGCCTCGGCCATCACGTCGGCTACCGTCAGTCGAGCCTGCTCAGCGCTCACCCCGGCCTTGCGCTCGGCCTCGCGGACAACCCGGATGCCCCAGGCCGTAGCCATAACGGTTGCCTTGCGCCACGGAGCCTTCACCAAAGCCTCGTACGCGGCGACCCCCACCACGCCGGTCACCACCGTGGGCGCCGCCTTCACCAACAATCCATGCAAAGCCAACATCTTTAACGCTCCCGTCATTTCGTTGCCACGCCACACTGTGGCGTGACCTAGCCAATGGTCGGCACCAAGAATCTGGTGCTGGTTATCCCACGCTCCCAGCCGTCGCCGGCTCCTTGTCAGCAGGTTCGCCGACCGCAGCACCGGTCAGCTGCGCCTGCGGACCGGTCAGGGCCGGCGTGAACTTGACTGCATCAACCAGCTCGTCGATGGCCGCTTGCCCGCGGCCATCGAGCACCGCCGAGGAAAAGCACGTCTCCAAGTGGTTGTGCAACATCACCCGGTTGGCCCGCTCCAGCGAGGACTGAACCGCTGAGATCTGCTTCATCACATCCACGCAGTACGCGTCGGACTCCAGCATTCGAATGATCCCGTCGAGGTGGCCCCGAACCGTCTTGAGCCGATTCAGCGCCGCACGCTTCTTTCCCGTCAATTCCTGCTCTCCACAACCTTGCATGAAGCCACCATACTCCACCCCACCCGGGGTGGGATAGGGTCCGTCTAAAGCGCCAAATCCTTACCGCGCGATTAACGTGGTGGCCTTACGCTGGGCGCCAACCGAGGGAGTGGTCAAGTGGACAACAGCCAAGAACATGGGCGGTCGTGGACCGACGTGTGGTTGCCGGTAGTCCTGCTGGGTTTGGCGGGTCTGGGCTGGTGGTGGTCAGTGGTCAGCGCGGCTGGCATGCGCGGCGATGCAATGTCGACGGGCGGCGATGCAATGTCGATGGGCGCCCAGTCAACGATGTCGTTGGCCGCGTTCCTCATCGCGTGGGTGGCCATGATGGCGGCGATGATGCTTCCTACGGTCCTGCCGGTTGTTCGCCGCTATGCACGCGCCGCCGCCGGCAACGCCGCCCCAGCGATGATATTCGTCGCCGGATACCTGGTCGTCTGGAGCGCGGTGGGCATCCCCGCCTTTCTGGCGTCGAGCCGCCTCAACCCGGTGGAACACTCGTGTGCTTGGGTCGGGCGCTTCGCCGGCGCGGCGGCGCTGGTCGCAGGGCTGCATCAGCTCACGCCGCTAAAGGCGATGTGTCTGCGGCACTGCCGCCGGCCGGCGTCCTTATCCCGCGGTCCCAGCAATCACCTCAACGACCCCACCAGGGCATTGGTTGCCGGCGGCCGCTACGGCGTCTATTGTCTCGGTTCCTGTTGGATGCTGATGGTGGTGCTGATCGCCTTCGGCACAATGCAATTGGCTTGGATGCTGGCGCTTGCGGTTGTGATCTGGTTGGAGAAAGTAGCCCCTTTCGGCGATCGGCTCAGAAGTCTGACGGCGGCGATGCTGGTGGTTCTTGGTGTAGCGCTACTGGTGCACCCCTTGTTTGTCACCCATCTCCTTTAGTGACGCCGTGGCGTTGTGCCCTCACTACGGCAGGAACCTTTCGAGAATCCCAATCGCGTGGCAACCCCGTCACCGAGCTGTGGGCGCGCCAACTCCTAACCGGTCCAGTAGGTTTCGCACCCGCTGTTCAATCTCATCGCGGATCGGTCGTATTGCATTGAGTGGTTGGCCTGCTGGGTCGGGTAATATCCATTCCTCGTAACGGCGTCCAGGCAGGATCGGGCAGGAGTCGCCGCATCCCATGGTGATCACCACATCGACGCTTTCGAGCATGCCCGTAGTCCATCGGTTTGGTTGGTCGGCGGCGATGTTGATGCCTTTTTCGGACATGGCGGAGATGGCGGCAGGATTAACTTCGTCAGCCGGTTCGGAGCCGCCTGAGTAGGCGATGGCCCGGTTGCCGGCAAGGTGCTTAAAGAACCCCATAGCCATCTGTGATCGGCCCGCGTTGTGGGTGCACAGGAACAAGACGGCTGGTTTAGTCGCGTCAGGCGCAGTGGTCATCGTCCGCTCCGGTCCGTTGGTGTTGACGCGTCAGTGAATGGCGTCGGATGGCTAGGGAGACGTAAACGAGACCGACGAGCACCGGCACTTCGATGAGGGGTCCAACGACACCGGCCAGTGCCTGTCCGGAGGTTGCTCCGTAGGTGGCGATGGCAACGGCGATGGCCAGTTCGAAGTTGTTGCCCGCAGCAGTGAATGCCAGGGTTGTGGTCCGTTGGTATCCCAGGCCCAGCGCCCACCCAAGCAGGTAGCCGCCCGTCCACATGATGGTGAAGTAGGCCAGCAGCGGCAGCGCGATGCGGACGACATCGAGAGGGCGATGCGTGATCTGGTCACCTTGAAGGGCGAACAGGATGACGATGGTGAACAGCAAGCCGTACAGCGCCCACGGGCCGACCTTGGGCAGGAAAGTCGCTTCGTACCAACGGCGTCCCCGGGCCTTCTCGCCGACCCGCCGGGACAGATACCCGGCCAGCAGTGGGATGCCAAGGAAAATGAGGACCGATTTGGCGATCTGCCACGGTGAGGTATGGATGGCAGTCTGTTCGAGACCGAGCCAGCCGGGCAAGACAGATAAGTAGAACCAGCCCAGGACGGCGAACATGGCGACCTGGAATAGCGAGTTGAGCGCGACCAGGACCGCTGCGGCTTCGCGGTCCCCACACGCGAGGTCATTCCAGATGATGACCATGGCGATGCATCGGGCCAGGCCGACGATGATCAGGCCGGTGCGGTACTCAGGTAGATCAGGCAGTAGCAGCCAGGCCAACGCGAACATCAGCGCCGGGCCGAGAACCCAGTTCAGCAGCAGCGAGCTCACCAGCAGCTTGCGGTCCCCAGTGACGGTGCCAAGCCGGTCGTAGCGGACCTTGGCCAGCACCGGATACATCATGACGAGTAATCCGAACGCGATGGGCAGCGAAATACCATCCAATTCAACGTGATTCAGCGCATTATTCAAGCCGGGGATGAGCCGTCCCAGTAGCAATCCGGCGGCCATCGCGGCGCCGATCCAGACCGGCAGCAGCCGGTCTAAGAGCGAAAGCTTCTCGACGACGACCGGGTGTTCACCCTGCTGCACCGCCTGGCTCACGAACATGCCCCTGCTGTGTCACCACTCGCGGCGTCACTGGCAGTTCCGCAACAGGCGCAGCCCTGGTCGTCAGTGCCGTCGGCGTCCTCCGGAACGGAGCCGAATGTCTCGGCATCGGCGAGCACCGCGTAGACCTCCCAGCGCTCGCCGCCAGGTGCGGTCACCCACACCTTGTCCTGGGTGGCGAAGCAACACGTCGTTCCGATTTCTTCTTCGGTGAACATGCCTTCATCGGTCAGGCGGGCAATTTCGGTGTGCACTGCCTCGCTGGACTCGACTTCCACGCCAAGGTGATTGAGAGTGCCTCCGTGGCCACGGTTTTCGATGAGTACGAGCTTTAGCGCCGGTTCGGCGACCGTGAAATTGGCGTAGCCCGGTTTGACCTTTGCGGGCGGCGTGTTGAACAACTTCGAGTAGAAGATGATCGCCTCGTCCAGGTCATCCACGTTGAGCGCGAGTTGAGCGCGTGACATGACGAGCCCTCCTAACCTCTGCGACTTATGTCGAACTCGTAATGGCTCCGATGCTGCCACCTTTTCGATATATGTCAATACTCTGTGGCAAGATGGTGGACATGCCCAAGACGTTGCCCGTGGTGGATGTCTCCGCCCCGGTGTGTTGCTCCCCCGTGGCCGCTGGTCCTATCGGTGACGAGGCAGCCTTGGAGATTGCGTTGCGGCTCAAGGCATTAGCCGACCCGATACGAGTCAAGCTGGTCTCATTACTGTTTAGCTCCGATGCGGGCGAGGTCTGCAATTGCGACTTGGCCGAGGCGGTTGGCCTGGGCGAGTCAACTGTGAGCCATCACCTATCGCAGTTGCGGCGGGCGGGGCTCGTGGAATCCGAGCGACGCGGAATGAATGTCTATCACCGCCCGCGCCATGAATCGCTCATTGCCCTCTGCGCTGTGCTCGACCCGTCCTGCTGCCGCTAAGACTGGGCTACGTGTCGCGCGACCAAGCAAGCGGAGCCGTACAGCGCAGTGTCACGATGTCGCGCCTCGGTAGGTGCAGTAGCCGTGGTCGGTCTTTCTAGTGACCCGTCACCGTCAGATAGATCAGCACCACGTTGAGCAGGCTAATCAGTAAAGCCACGCCCCACCCAATGACCGTCGTCAGGGGGTGGTTGGTGTCGCTGCCCATCAGCTTGCGGTTACTGGTGAGCCTGACCAGCGGAAGCACCGCGAACGGTATGCCGAAGGACAGCACGACCTGAGATAACACCAGCGCGCGCGTCGGGTCGAAACCGAGCGCCAAGATCGCCACGGCAGGGCACAGCGTGATCAACCGGCGCACCGGCATGGGAATCGACCGGTGCAGCAATCCCTGCATGATCATGGCGCCGGCGTAGGCGCCCACCGACGCGGACGCCAAGCCCGACGCGAGCAACCCGATCGCGAACAACACCGCGATCGTCGGCCCCAACGTGTGGTGGATCGCGGCGTACGCGCCGTCGATGGACCCGGTTCGCTCGCGGCCCTGCAGGTTGATGGCGGCCACCAGCAGCATCGCCGCGTTCACCGTTCCGGCAACCGTCATCGCCAGCACGACGTCCACACGGGTGACACGTAGCAGCCGGCGCCGGCGCTGGCCCGCCTCGGGATGCCCGTGCCGATCCAGGGCCAGACCCGAGTGCAGATAGATCGCGTGCGGCATCACGGTGGCGCCCAGGATGGCGGCCGCCAGCAACACGCTTTCGGTGCCGCGGAATCGTGGCACCAGGCCGTTGATCACGGCCTCGGGCGGCGGCGTCGCCACGAAGAAACTGGCCGCGAAGCCGACGGCGATGACGAGCAGCAATCCGGTGATGAGACGCTCGAACAGCAGTTGGCCCCGACGGTCTCGCACCGCCAGGAGCAGCAACGACACCAGCCCGGTGATAAGCCCGCCGATCATCAGCGGCAAACCGAACAGGATGCGCAGGGCGAGAGCCCCGCCGACGACTTCGGCCACATCGGTTGCCATCGCCACGATTTCGGCCTGCGCCCAAAAGGCCAGCCGGACTGGGCGGCCAATGTTCTGGCCGATCGCCTCGGGCAGCGACCGTCCGGTCACCAGGCCGAGTTTCGCCGACAGGTACTGCACCAGGCCCGCCAGCACGTTGGCCGTCACGATGACCCATAGCAGCAGGTAGCCGAACTGCGCGCCGGAGCTGACGTTGGCCGCGACATTTCCGGGATCGACGTAGGCGATCGCGGCGACGAACGCCGGGCCGAGCAGATACCAGCCCGTCTTGAGCTCGGCCCCGGTGTCCTGCGCCAACGTATGGACCTCGATTCGGTTAGGCGAACAAAAAAGTGAGGCCGCTTAAAAAAGTGAGAATAGCCGAATGCGTCGCCCCGCAGCGAACGGCTCGACTACCGGTGTTCGGGGTTGGCGAAGTCCGGTCGACAGCCCGCATCCCACTTGGTGCGTTGATTGCCGTAAGCGGGGAAACCGCCCGCGGCCCGCAGCATCTTCGCCAGATGCAGCAGGTTGTAGGTCATGAACGTGGTGTTGCGGTTGGTGAAGTCGTTCTCCGGACCGCCCGACCCGGGGTCAAGGTACGACGGTCCGGGCCCGGCCTCGCCGATCCAGCCCGCGTCGGCCTGAGGGGGGATGGCGTAGCCGAGATGTTGCAGGCTGTACAGCACGTTCATCGCGCAGTGCTTGACGCCGTCTTCGTTGCCGGTGATGAGGCATCCGCCCACGCGCCCGTAGTAGGCGTATTGGCCCTCGTCGTTGAGCAGATGCGAGCAGGCATAGAGGCGCTCGATCACCGTCTTCATCACCGAACTGTTGTCGCCCAACCAGATTGGCCCGCACAACACCAGGATGTCCGCATTGAGTACTCGCTGGTACAGGGCGGGCCACTCGTCGGTGTCCCAACCGTGTTCGGTCATGTCCGGCCACACACCCGTCGCGATGTCGTGGTCGACGGCGCGCAGCTGGTCAACCTCGACGCCGTGCTGGCGCATGATCTGGGAGCTGCGCTGAATCAGGCCCTCGGTGTGGCTGAGCTCCGGCGAGCGCTTCAACGTGGCGTTGATGAACAACGCCCGCAGACCGTCGAATCGTGGCTCCGATGCGGTCATGCCCACCTACTTTGTGTCGCTGCGCCCGGCCACTGGCATCGTAACGGCTATGCGGCGGCGATACTCGCGCCCCGTCGTACAGGCACAGCTGGGGAGCGACTGCGACTGTCACCCGGGGACGTAGAGCCCCCGACCGGTGACCAGCGGCAGGTCGAGGGTCGTCACGATTCCCGGCGCCGCGGCCACCACCGCCGGGATCGCGTTGACGATCCGCATCGCGGTGGCGACCAGTCCGGCGTGGTTGTGGTCGCCGCGGCTGCTGCTCAGGCAGATGTCCATGGCGTAGGAGGGTTCGCCGGTCACCTCGACGCGGTAGGAACCGCCGGGCTGCGCGGGCTGTGGCCAATCGGGGCACAGGTCTTCGCGCAGTCGGGTCACATGTTCGAGGACGACGACGGGGTCGCCGTTGACCATTCCGAACACCTCGAAGCGCAGCGCCGCGGCCGTGCCCTTGGCGATATGGCCCGACGCGATGTCGAAGTCCTCGGGAGCCGGTTCGCGCACGTACACCTCGGCGACCTCGTCAAGCGCAATGCCCAGGCCCGCCGCCAGTTGCCGCACGACGGATCCCCACGCCAGGCTCAGCACCCCGGACTGCAGCAGCATCGGGATGTCGTCAAGGGGCTTGCCGAATCCCATTACGTCGAACATGACGACGGCGCTGTCGTAGGTGGCATAGTCGACGATCTCCATGCACCGGATCTGCTGGATGTTCTGACAGGTGCCGGCCAAGGCCAGCGGCAGCAGGTCGTTGGCGAAGCCCGGGTCGATACCGTTGACGTAGAGACTCGAATTGCCCTCGCGCGCAGCATCTTCCAGCGGCCTGATGAGCTCTTCGGGGATCACTTGCCACGGATACTGCAAAAACACCGGGCCGCTGCCGACGACGTTGACGCCCGCTGCCAGGACGCGCCGGTAGTCCTCCAGGGCCTCGGGCAGCCGGTTGTCGGCCATCGCGTTGTAGACGGCGCACTGCGGGCCGGTGGCCAGCACGGCGTCCAGGTCGGTGCTGGCGATCACGCCGGTCGACTCCGCGAGCCCGACGAGCTCCGCGGCGTCCTTACCGGCCTTGGCCTCCGATGACACCCAGACGCCGGTGAGCTCGAACTCCGGATTGGTGATGAGCGCTCGCAGCGAGTGTCCGCCGACGTTGCCGGTGCCCAGTTGGACGACGGGGATGGGCATGTCTGGCTCCTTAGCAGTCGGACCGCGAGCAGACGCAGAATCGCACGCGGAAGACTTTCAGCGTGCGATTCTGCGTCTGCTCGCCGGTCATCGGTTCACAGATCCGGGACGGGGATGTCGAGATTGGGATAAGTGAGGCCGCCGTCGACTTCCAGCGTCTTACCGGTCAGGAAGCTACCGGCGGGGGACGCCAAATACACTGCCGCGGCGGCGATGTCGTCGGGATCGCCGAGGCGGCGCATCGGTGTCGCTTTTTCCATCGGCGCGCGCAGTTCGTCGTTGGAGGCCACCACGTCCAGCGCGGAGGTGAGGATCGACCCCGGTGCGATCGCGTTAACCCGGATGCGTGGGCACAGGTCCAGGGCGGCCAGCCGGGTGTAGTGAGACAGCGCGCCTTTCGCGGTGCCGTAGGCGGCGAAACCACGTCCGGCCAGCCGGCCCATGGTGGAGGTGATGTTGATGATGCTGCCGCCTCCGGAGTGCTCGAGCATCAGCGGCACCGCCGCGATGGTGAGCGCGTGCGCGGTGGCGACGTTGAAGGTGAATGCGTCCTTGAAGTCCTTGGTTGACGTGGTCAGCAGCGTGTTGGGCATGGTCCCGCCGACGTTGTTGACAACGATGTCTAGTTTTCCGAACGCCTCGACGGCCTGACCGGCTAGCCGGGCGGTTTCGTCGGGATGGGCCAGGTCGGCGGTGACGACGTGCGCACGCCGCCCGGTGGACCGGACCTTTTCGGCGACGTCGTCCAGCTGGGATTGGGTCCGCGACGCGATGACCACATCGGCGCCGACCTCGGCGAAGGCCAGCGCGATCGCCGCGCCGAGGCCGCGTCCGGCACCGGTGATAACGGCGACTTTGTCGTCGAGGCGGAACCTGTCAAGGATCATTGCGGACTCTCTTCGTTGAGCTGTCGGCCGAAACGGTAGCAAACCTCTCCGCCTCGGAGATGGGCTTTTCTGGAACAGGTTCTAGTTTCTCACACGGGCATGGCGGCCTAACGCCCCCGGCCAGGCACGGCGCCGGAACCCCGGCGGAAATGCCGTATGCGGCCAGGCCCGGCACCGACAAGCGGGCAAACTCACCGAACGCTAATCTTGTTATTGTTCGCCGCATGGCTTCGCAGAACACGGCCAGGTTGGCGAGTCCGGCTGCGGGCGGCGATGCATGTTTTCGTGTGTACCGTGAGGAATTGAATTGAGGCTCAATCGATTCAGTGCCGCGCTGAGCATCCTGACCACAGGCGCACTGATCATGTCGGCATGCAGCGACAACAACCCTACCGGCGGGGGGCCGGCGGCGAATGTGAGCTGCGGCGGGAAGAAGACGCTGAGAGCCAGCGGATCGACCGCCCAGGCCAACGCGATGACCCGCTTTGTCAAGGCTTTTGAGCAGGCCTGCGCGGGACAGTCCTTGAACTACACGGCAAATGGATCGGGCGCCGGGATCAACGAATTTATAGGCAACCAAACCGATTTCGGTGGCGCGGACTCGCCGCTGAGCAGGGATGAGCAGGACAACGCGGCACAGCGGTGCGGCTTGCCGGCGTGGACCTGCCGGTGGTGTTCGGCCCGATCGCCATCACCTACCACGTCAAGGGCGTGACGTCGCTGAATCTCGACGGCCCGACCGCGGCCGAGATATTCAACGGCCAGATCACCGCCTGGGACGACCCCGCGATTAAGGCGCTGACCCCGGGTGCCAACCTGCCCGCCGAGGCGATTCGTGTCATTTTCCGCAGCGACGAGTCCGGGACCTCGGATAACTTCCAGAAATATCTCGATACCGCCTCCAACGACAACTGGCATAAGGGTGCCGGAAAGACGTTCAACGGCGGCGTCGGTGAGGGCGCTAAGGGCAACGACGGCACCTCCGCGGCCGTCAAAAACACCGAAGGCGCGATCACCTATAACGAATGGTCGTTCGCCCAGGCCCAGAAGCTGAGCATGGCCAACATCATCACGTCGGCCGGTCCGGAGCCGGTCGCGATCAGCGCAGAGTCGGTGGGGAAGACGATCGCCGGCGCCACGGTCATGGGGAAGGGCAACGACCTCGCCCTCGACACGATCGGGTTCTACCGGCCTGCCCAGACGGGCGCCTACCCGATCGTGCTGACCACGTATGAGATTGTCTGCTCGAAATACCCCGATCCCCAGGTCGGTACGGCCGTCAAGGCATTCCTGCAGAGCACCACCGGCGCCGGGCAGAATGGCTTGGTGGACAACGGATATGTCCCCATTCCGGACACGTTCAAGCCGAAGTTGACGGCCGCCGTAAACGCCGTCACGTGATACGACGGCTGGGCAAATCAATTTGCTGAACGTTTACCTTGCTACTGTTAGCTTCATGGCTGCGAGGATGTTGGTGGATTAGCGCGCGGTGGCTACGGGCACCGGCGGTCATTTTTCAGCGTACCGTGAGGAACTGAATTGAAACGCAACCGATTTGGTGCCGTGGTGGGTGTCCTGGTTACCGGCGCTGTGATCATGTCGGGGTGTGGCAGTGACAACAACGCGGCCGGTGGCAATGGAGCGCCGGGCGCCGGCTCGGCGAACGTGAGTTGCGGAGGGAAGAAGGCGCTGAAGGCCAGCGGGTCGACGGCTCAGGGCAACGCGATGACCCGGTTTGTCCACGCGTTCGAACAGGCCTGCCCGGGACAGACCTTGAACTACACGGCAAATGGTTCGGGCGCCGGGATCAACGAATTTATAGGCAACCAAACCGATTTCGGTGGCTCGGACTCACCACTGGGCCAAAACGAGTACGCCACCGCGCAGCGGCGCTGTGGTTCGCCGGCGTGGAACCTGCCGGTGGTGTTCGGCCCGATCGCCATCACCTACAACGCCAAGGGCGTGACCTCGTTGAATCTCGACGGTCCGACCGCCGCGAAGATCTTCAACGGTGGAGTTACGACCTGGAATGATCCCGCGATCCAGGCGCTGAACGCTGGCGTCACCTTGCCGGCCGAGCCGATACACGTGGTGTTCCGCAACGACCAGTCGGGCACCACGGATAACTTCCAGCAATACCTTGATTCGGCGTCCCACGGCGTCTGGGGCAAGGGCACCGGAAAGACGTTCAACGGCGGCGTCGGTGAGGGCGCCAAGGGCAACGACGGCACCTCGGCGGCCATCAGGGCCACCGACGGATCGATCACCTACAATGAGTGGTCGTTCGCCAAGGCTCAGAACCTGAACATGGCCAAGATCGTTACGTCGGCCGGTCCGAATCCGGTGGCGCTCACCGCCGACTCGGTCGGCAAGACGATTTCCGGTGCCAACATCAAGGGGCAGGGTAACGACGTCGTGATCGACACGGACTCGTTTTACAAGCCGACGCAACCCGGCTCCTATCCGATCGTGCTGGCGACGTATGAGATTGTCTGCTCGAAATATCCCGATTCCCAGGTCGGTACGGCCGTGAAGGCGTTCCTGCAGAGCACCATCAGCGCCGGGCAGAATGGCCTGGGGGACAACGGATATGTGCCCATTCCGGCCGCGTTCAAGTCGCGCTTGTCGGCTTCGGTGAACGCCATCACCTGATCTGGGGTGTGATGGCCCGGGAAACGGTGAGCGATCGATCGGCACGCAGCGTGCCGGCGCTGAGAGCGCTAGGTGCGCGCTCAGCCCGGCGGGGCGACCGACTGTTCAAGCTGGTCGCCGGCGCTGCCGCGTCGACGATCGTGATCGCGATCGTGCTGATCGCGATATTCCTGCTGATTCGCGCCGTCCCGTCGTTGCGCGCCAACCATGCGAATTTCTTCACCAGTGCCGAATTCAGCACCACCGACGCCGAGCAGCTGGCGTTCGGTGTCCGCGACTTGTTCATGGTCACGGTGCTCAGTTCCATCACCGCCCTGGTGCTGGCGGTGCCGATCGCGGTCGGGATCGCGGTGTTCCTCACCCAATATGCGCCGAGACGGCTGGCTCGCCCGTTTGCCGCGATGGTTGATCTACTGGCCGCGGTGCCGTCGATCATCTTCGGGTTGTGGGGGATCTTCGTGCTGGCACCCAAACTCGAGCCGGTTGCGGCATTTCTCAACCGCAACCTCGGGTGGATGTTTCTTTTCAAGCAGGGCAACGTGTCCTTGGCCGGCGGCGGAACCATCTTCACCGCGGGCATCGTGCTTTCGGTGATGATCCTGCCGATCGTCACCTCCGTGTCGCGAGAAGTGTTCCGGCAGACCCCGGGCATTCAGATGGAAGCGGCGCAGGCGCTGGGCGCCACCAAGTGGGAGGTGGTGCGGATGACCGTGCTGCCGTTCGGTCGCAGCGGTGTCATCGCGGCGTCGATGCTGGGGTTGGGCCGGGCGCTGGGAGAAACGGTGGCGGTGCTGATCATCTTGCGGTCGGCCGCTCGCCCGGGTACTTGGTCGCTGTTCGACGGCGGCTACACCTTCGCTTCCAAGATCGCTTCCGCGGCGTCCGAATTCAGCCAGCCGCTGCCCACCGGTGCCTACATCGCCGCGGGATTTGCGCTGTTCGTCCTGACGTTCATCGTCAACGCGCTCGCTCGTACGATCGCCGGCGGGAAGGTCAACGCATGAGAGCCCAGATGTTCGATCGGCCGGTCAAAGCCGAGGTGTTTACACACCTCAGCATGCGGCGGCGGATCGCCAACAACGTCGCGACGATATTTTTCTTCACCTCCTTCGCCGTCGCGCTGGTGCCGCTGGTCTGGGTGCTCTCGGTCGTGGTCGCGCGAGGATGGTACGCGGTCACCCGGTCGGGTTGGTGGACCCACTCGCTGCGCGGAGTGCTGCCCGAGGAGCTTGCCGGCGGGGTGTATCACGCCATCTATGGGACGCTGTCGCAGGCCGGGGTGGCCGCAGTCCTGTCTGTGCCGCTGGGCTTGATGACGGCGGTGTACCTGGTGGAATACCGTTCTGGGCCGCTGGCGCGGGTGACGACCTTCATGGTCGATGTGCTCGCCGGGGTGCCCTCGATCGTGGCGGCGCTGTTCATCTTCAGCCTCTGGATCGTGACCCTGGGATTCCAGCAGAGCGCTTTTGCCGTGTCGCTGGCGTTGGTCTTGCTGATGTTGCCGGTGGTCGTGCGTTCCGCCGAGGAAATGCTGAGGTTGGTGCCCGACGAGCTGCGAGAAGCCAGCTATGCGCTCGGCATTGCCAAATGGAAGACCATCGTGCGCATTGTCTTCCCGATCGCGATGCCCGGCATCGTCTCCGGTGTCCTGCTGGCCGTCGCGCGCGTGATCGGCGAAACCGCGCCGGTGCTGGTGTTGGTCGGGTACAGCCGCTCCATCAACTTCGACATCTTCCACGGCAACATGGCCTCGTTGCCGCTGCTGATCTACACCGAGCTCACCAACCCCGAACATGCCGGTTTCCTGCGGATCTGGGGGGCGGCACTGACGCTCATCATCATCGTGGCCGCACTCAACCTCGTTGCCGCCGGGTTCCGATTCCTGACCAGCCGGCCGCACGGAAAACTTTTCCTCAGGGCGTGAACGGGCGGCACCCGGGGGTCAGGACTTTGATCCCGCCTTCGCCGGGGCCTTTTTGGCGGGCACCTTGTTTGCCGTCGTCTTCTTGGCCGGTGCCTTCTTGGCCGTCGTCTTCTTGGCCGGCGCCTTGCCGTCGCCGGAGCGCGCTTTCACGCTGGCTTCCAGCTTGGCCAGCAGGTCGGAGACATCTTCGGTCTCGTCGAGTTCCTTGGGCTGTTCCTCAGTGGTAAACGCTTCCCCGCCTTCGAGTTTCGCGTCGACGAGCTCTTGTAGCTGCTCCTGATAGGTGTCGTGGTAGCGGTCGGGGTTGAAGTCTTCTGCCATCGACTCCACCACCTGTCCGGCCATCTTGAGCTCCGCCGGCTTGATGTCGACCTCTTTGTCCAGCACCGGGAAGTCGGGATCACGGATCTCGTCTGGCCACAACAGGGTGTGCACCACCATCACGTTGCGCTTGCCGAAGTCCTTGACGCGCAACGCCGCAAGTCGGGTCTTGTTGCGCAGCGTGAAATGAACGATCGCCATCCTATCCGTCTCGGCGAGCGTCTTGGCCAGCAGCACATACGATTTCGACGACTTAGAGTCTGGCTCCAAAAAGTAACTGCGGTCGAACATCATCGGGTCGACCTCGCTGGCCGGGACGAACTCAAGCACTTCGATCTCCCGGCTGCGTTCTTCGGGCAAGGTGGCGATGTCGTCATCGGTGATCACCACCGTCTGGCCGTCGTCGGACTCGTAGGCCCGGGCGATGTCACGGTATTCGACGACCTCGCCGTCAAGCTCACACACGCGTTGGTAGCGGATGCGACCGTTGTCCTTGGCATGCACCTGATGGAACTTGATGTCGTGGTCCTCGGTGGCGCTGTACACCTTGACCGGGACGTTGACCAGCCCGAACGCGATCGAACCCTTCCAGATGGAGCGCATGTACGTCAGTATGCCCGCACCGCTGGCGGCAAAACAGCGTGGCGGGGCCGCGCGCCGGCACCACCGGACAATCCCGCCCGCATCCGATCCCGCCGTCTAGCCGAAAGGGCCAGGGGAAGAAGCGGATTGGGCCTGCAGCGCGGCCCGATCGGGGAGATCCGCCCCGGCGCGGGCCACGGTCAGCGCCGACAACAGGGCCGCCGCCTCCAGCGCGGCGGTCAGCCCGTCAAGCCCGATGTCGCCGAGCGCGGCCCGCCGGTCGGCGCCCAGCAAGCCCTGTTCCCAAAGGGCGTCGAGCAGGCCGACCATGAACGCGTCGCCGGCGCCGATGGTGTCGACGACCCGGACCGCCCTGGCGGCCACTCGGGCCTCGCCCGCCGCGCAGAACGCCAGCGCACCCCGCTCGCCGCAGGTCACCGCTACGAGCGCGGGTCCCGACGCCAACCAGGTTCGGGCGGTTCGCTCCGGCTCGTGCTCGGGGTCGAGCCAGCGCAGGTCCTCCTCGCTGACCTTGACGATGTCGCTGCGCTCGACGAGGTGCTCGATGCGTTGGCGGGCCAGATCCCGGTTGGCGATCAGCGACGGACGCACGTTGGGGTCGAGGGTGACGGTGGCCGACACGCGGTAGGCATCGAGCAGCGCCGCGACCGCCAAGCACCCCGGCTCCTGCACGGCGGCGATGGATCCGGTGTGCACGAACAACGGCGGCGCCACTTCCGGTGTCCCCGAGAGCCGCCACTCCAGGTCAAACGTGTAGGCGGCCGACCCGTCCTCGGCGATCGTCGCCACGGCAGTCGGCGTCCGGGCGGCGGAGGTGCTGCCCGGAACAAGCCGTACGCCGGCGGCTTTGACGTAATCACCGATGCGACGGCCGAATTCGTCGTCGCCGATGTTGGTCAAGAAATCGACGTCGCGGCCGAGCCGGCCGAGTCCGACGGCCACGTTGAGGGGGCTGCCGCCGACGTGCTCGTCGCTCCCGACGATATCGATCAGAGATTCGCCGATCACCAACCCGCGAGTCATTGCAGCAACGCCTCCAAGGTCGCCCGAGCTCCCTTGCGGTGCAACGAATCCAGTGCCCAGCTGTATGCCTGGACGAAGCGCGGCTGATGGGCCAGATCGCCGAACACCGCGTTGATCTCGATGAACACGGTGGGGTTCTGGTACTGCGAGCGAGCGATCGGGATGAGCGAGTCCGCGAGCTGATCCACCACCTCGTACGGCTCACCCCATTCGTCAGTGCCCTCGGCGTAGCGGGCCCAGCTCGCCACCACCGCCGCCGCCAGCCGAACCGACCCGTCACCGGCCAGGTTGTCGCAAATCACCGGAAGCAGCCATTTCGGGATGCGATCCGAGGAGAAGGCGCACAACCGCGCCACAGTGTCGCGCACACCCGGGTTGGAGAACCGCTCGATCAGTGTGCGGCTGAATTCGTGTAGGTCGATGCCGGGCACGGGCGGCAGCGTCGGGATGGCCTCGGATTCGAAATAGCCGAGCAAGAAGTCGGCGAACAAGGGATCACTCGCCGCCTCATGGACGAACTCGAATCCGCACAGGTGAGCGAAGTAGGCCAGGCACTGATGCCCCGCGTTGAGCAGGCGCAGCTTCATCAACTCGTACGGGGCGACATCGTCGACCAGCAGCACGCCCGCCCGCTCCAACGGCGGCCTGCCATCGGCGAACTTGTCTTCGAGCACCCAGGCACTGAATGGCTCGGCCACCACCGGCCAACGGTCGTCGATGCCGAAGTCGCGCCGCACTTCCGCGGCCATCTGCAGTGTCGTGGCCGGGGTGATCCGGTCGACCATCGAACTCGGGAACCGAACGTGTTGGGCCACCCACTGCGCGAGTTCGGGGTCTCGGGTTTCGGCATTCGCGAGGACGGCCCGCCCCGCGATCTCACCGTTGTTTTCGATGTTGTCGCACGACACGACCGTCGGTGCGGCGATCCCGCGACGGCGACGCCGCTCCAAAGCCTCGACGATCAACGCGAATGCGGGTCCGTCAGCGTCACGGTAACCACCCTCGGTAATGGTCAGCGAAATGATCCGGGTGGACCCCGCGGCCAGCACCTCGACCGCTGCCTCCGGATCGTCGGGAGCGTACCGGTAGTCGATGATCGAGCCGATCACGTGGGCGTCGCGGGTGCGGTCCGGATTCTCTAGAACCAGCGTGTAGAGCCCATCTTGATCGGTCAGCACGTCGCGCATTGTCCAATCGCCGGGCATTACCCCTACTCCGCAGATGCCCCACTCGCGCGCCAGGCCCTGCCGCAGCAACCGGTCGATATACATGGCCTGATGGGCCCGGTGAAAGTGACCGGTCCCGATATGAGCGATACCGACGCCTATGCTGCTGCGCTCATAGTTCGGCGCCTCGATCGGCAGCTTGGAGAGCGGCGCGTTGTTCAGATTGATCGCGGTAGCCACCATTGGCCACCTCCTCCCGGGGCCACAGCCCGGATCGTTACCGGGCTCGCAGCACCTCTCGACGGTACGACGACCGGGGGGTCGGCGCACATCGTCGGCCCATCGGCTTGGACTCGTGGCGGACCAGTCGATGCCCTACGTGAGCGGGGAACCCCCAGCCGGCACGGCCGACGACAGCAGGACATCAGCAAGAGCACGCCACGAATCGGTTATCGCGACTGCGCCGGCATCAATCAATTCTGCACGGCGGCAATCCCGTTCGTCAGGTAGCACGAACATCAGGTTACCGACGGTGGCGTAGCCGGCTGCGACCGCGGAAGTCACGCCGGCCACGGAATCTTCGATGGCCAGCCCTTGATGCGCCTCGACGCCCAGCACCTGGCCGGAATGCAGATACACCGCTGGGTCGGGTTTGCTTGTCGGCAGCGGAAGAGAATCCTCCGCGCTGAACGTCACCGCCGCCGGTATCAGCGAGTCGAGGCCGGTGGCGGCGAAGCAGGCATGCAGACGTTTGCTGGCGCTGGAGCTGACGGCCGCGAGTGCGTACTGCGTCGCAAGGCCTCGCAACGGTTCCAGCACCTGCGGATCGGGTGTCAGGGTGACAGCCAGATGAGCGGTGACCCGTTCGCGCTCTTCGCGCACCCACTGCTCGAGTTCCTCGGCGCACAACGCGTTGCCGTTCGCCACGTCGCCGGCTGAGGCGACCACCGCTGCGGGACGGCCCTGGGCCAACGTCTGATCGAGCGGCACTTCGCACTGCACCGCCAGGTCGAGAGCCGTGGTGCGGAAGTTTTTCCCGACGGCCCGCTTACGCAGCTCCTCAGAGCTCAGCGGAGCCCGCACGCCGAACCTGGCCAGGAAACGATTCGTCACCTCGGTCGACGCGTCGAACGCCGGCCTCTCCGAACCGAACAGGTTGTCATCGGCGTCACAGAGCAAAGTAGTGATCGGCGCCGGGTCGAATGTGCGCACAAAGGTCAGCCCGCTCATCGTGCTACCAACTCGCGCTGGTCGTCGCGCATCGCGGCGCGCAGCGTGGGCACCACACCGCGCTCGTCGATATCCGCAATCATGTCGCCGAGGCGCTCCGCAAAGCCGGGAACCGCGCGTACCCCGGCGAACATTTCATGCCCCAGCAGCGGATCGGGGTTGGTGCTTGCCATGTTGGCCAGCCTAACCACCGGTATCGCCTGCGAGTCTTCGAGGCGGAGCTTACGGCCCTTGAGGTCGTGGCCGCGCATATAACGCGCCCATCCGGCAACAGCCATCATCAGCAGCGTGTGCGGCCTGCCCTGCGCGATCGCCTCCTGCAGCGACGGCAGCACAAACGACGCTATTTTGCTCGTTCCCCGTCGCGCCAGCCGTGACAATTGGTCACTCATGCGTGGATTGCTGAGCCGATCGAGCAACGTGTCCCGGTACTCGGGCGTGTTCATTCCGGGCACTGCGGGCAGCAGTGGCTGAATCTCGTCGCGCAGCAGCTTCTCGACGTAATCGCAGATGACGCGGTCCCGCATCGCCTCGTCGGTGCGCTGGTAACCGGCCAATGTGGCCAAGCACGCGAGTGCGATATGGGTTCCGTTGAGAAGACGGGTCTTGATCAGCTTGTGGTCGCTGACATCGGCAACGAATTCGGCACCGACCTCGTCGAGCGGCGGCCGCCCATTGCTGAACGAATCCTCGATCACCCATTGGCAATACGGCTCGGTCACGACCGGCCATTTGTCGGCGACGCCGAATGTCTGCTCGACGAATTTGCGCTCCGACGTCGAGGTTTGAGGGGTGATGCGATCGACCATGGTCGACGGAAATGCGACATACGTGTCGATCCACCGGGCAAGCCCGGGGTCCTTCAACGCCGCGAACGACACCAGCGCGGTCCTCGCCGGCTGGGTGTCGCCGGGAATGTTGTCGCAGCAGAGCACAGTGAACGGCGCGACGCCTGCGCGGCGACGCTGGTCGAGAGCTTCGGCCAGATATCCCCACGCGGTGGCATAGCCGTCGAACGCGACGAGGTCGGCGCGCACGTCGGGGTGGTCGGCGTCGAACTCGTCGGTGACCGGATTCAGGAAGTAGCCGTTGCTGGTGATTGTCAGGCTGACGATGCGGGTTTGGGGATCTGCCAGGGCGGCACGGACTGCTGCGCCATCATTCGGTGCGTAGTGAACGGAGCCGATCGAGCCGACCACCCGCGCGACTTGGCGGTCGTGGCCGCGCTGCACGACGGTGTACAGCCCATCTTGAGCTGATAGCAAGTCTTTGACGTCGGGGGAGTGCAGACTGACGCCGGTAACCCCCCAACCATCTGAAATGCCCGAGCGGGCAAGGTCGTCGAAGTAAACGGCCTGATGTGCGCGGTGGAAGTTGCCCGCGCCGATGTGAACGACACCGCGCTGAAGGGCCGACCTGTCGTAGGTAGGCACATCAACGCGTTGCGAATGCAGTCTCAATGTGGCGTCACTCAGTGGGACGCCCCCTTTGGGACGCCAGCCCTTGTGACGCCAGCCGTTGAGACGCCAGGGGGATGCGATTACGTCAAACTTTGTCTCTTCCTGCCCGAGAGGAAACATTGGGTCCCTGTGCCCGAGGTGATCGCCGGTCTAAACGCGTTCGTGGTTCATGTCACAAAATAAATAAGCGGTAAGGGGGATAGTCGGTGGTCAAAGCTGTTCACACGGCTGAAACGCGTAGGTTGACAGCATGGCACCACGGGTCACGCTGACCAACGCCGACAAGGTGCTCTACCCCGCGACTGGAGCGACCAAGGCCGACATCTTCGGCTACTACACCCGCATCGCCGAGGTGATGGTGCCGCACATCGCCGGACGTCCGGCAACACGCAAACGCTGGCCCAACGGCGTTGATCAGGAGTCTTTCTTCGAGAAGCAGCTGGCCTCTTCGGCGCCAGATTGGTTGCCCCGCGCCAGCGTGTCCCACCGGTCCGGGACGACGACGTATCCGATCATCGACAGCCTCGACGGCCTGGCCTGGATCGCGCAGCAGGCGGCGCTGGAGGTGCACGTGCCGCAATGGCGATTCGTCGCCGAGTGGACCCGCAGCAAAGCCGAAGTGGGGGCACCTCCCGCTTGCGGGGGACTCAAGCCCGGCCCGGCAACACGATTGGTGTTCGACCTCGACCCGGGCGAAGGCGTGACGATGGCCCAGCTGGCCGAGGTGGCCCACGCCGTCCGCGACCTGATCGCCGATATCGGGCTGACCACCTTCCCGCTCACCAGCGGCAGCAAGGGGCTGCACCTCTACGCACCGCTGGATGAGCCGGTGAGCAGTCGGGGCGCCACGGTGTTGGCCAAACGCGTTGCGCAGCAACTGGAAAAGACGATGCCCAAGCTGGTGACGGCGACCATGACCAAGAGCGTGCGGGCCGGCAAGGTGTTCTTGGACTGGAGCCAGAACAGCGGCTCGAAGACCACCATCGCGCCGTATTCGCTGCGCGGCCGCGAGCATCCGACGGTCGCGGCGCCGCGCAGCTGGGAGGAACTCGACGACCCCGCGCTCGGCCAGCTGCGTTACGACGAGGTGCTCGCCCGGGTCGCGCGCGACGGCGATCTGATCGCAGAGCTGGACGCGGACGCGCCCGCCCCGGATCGGTTGACCCAGTACCGCACCATGCGCGACGCGTCGAAGACCCCTGAGCCGGTACCCAAAGCGAAACCAGCTGCGGGCCAGGGCAATACGTTCGTCATTCAGGAACACCACGCTCGCCGGTTGCATTACGACTTCCGGCTGGAACGAGACGGGGTGCTGGTGTCGTGGGCGGTACCGAAAAATCTGCCGGACACCACGTCGGTGAACCACCTGGCCGTCCACACCGAGGATCATCCGCTGGAATACGGCACCTTTGAGGGCAACATTCCCAAAGGGGAGTACGGCGCGGGCAAGGTGATCATCTGGGACTCCGGAACCTACGACACCGAAAAGTTCCGCGAAGATGAGGTCATCGTCAATCTGCATGGCAGCCGAATCTCGGGGCGCTACGCGTTGATTCGAACCAACGGTGACCAATGGCTGGCGCACCGGATGAAGGACCAGAAGGCCTTCGACTTCGACGAAATCGCCCCCATGCTCGCCACGCACGGTTCGGTGGCGGCCCTCAAGGCAAGTCAGTGGGCCTTCGAGGGCAAGTGGGACGGCTACCGGCTCCTGGTCGATGCCGATCACGGCGCCCTGCGGCTGCGTTCCCGAAGCGGCCGCGACGTCACCAAGGAATATCCCGAATTACGGTCGCTAGCCGCCGATCTCGCCGACCATCACGTGGTGCTCGACGGCGAGATCGTCGCCCTCGACAAGTCCGGCGTGCCCAGGTTCAACGAGATGCAGAACCGGAGCCGGGCCACCCGCGTCGAGTACTGGGCATTCGACCTGCTCCACCTGGACGGGCGTTCGCTGCTGCGGGCCCGCTACCTCGACCGGCGAAAGCTGCTGGAAACCCTTTCTAGCGCAAGCGATCTAATCGTCCCCGAGCTGCTGCCCGGCGACGGCGCCGAAGCGCTCGAGTACTCCGGCCGGCACGGCCTGGAGGGAGTGGTCGCCAAGCGACGCGACTCCACGTATCAGCCGGGCCGGCGGTCGGCGTCGTGGATCAAGGACAAGCATTGGAACACCCAGGAAGTCGTTATCGGCGGCTGGAAAGCCGGGGAAGGCGGGCGCAGCAGCGGCATCGGCTCGCTGCTGATGGGCATCCCGGGGGCCGGCGGCCTGCGGTTCGCCGGCCGGGTCGGTACCGGCTTCACCGAACGCGCCCTCGCCAATCTCAAGAAGACGCTGGCGCCGTTGCACACCGACCAATCCCCGTTCGACTCGTCGCTTCCTGCGGGCGACGCAAAGGGCGTGACGTTCGTCGAACCGGTTCTGGTGGGGGAAGTGCGCTACAGCGAGTGGACCCCGGATAACCGGTTGCGCCAATCCAGTTGGCGCGGGCTGCGGCCGGATAAGAAACCAAGTGAGGTGGTGCGCGAATGAAATGGGTGACGTATCGAAGTGCTGACGGGGAGCGGACCGGGGTGCTCTCCGGTGACGCGATCTACGCGATGCCGCCGGGTGTCACGCTGCTCGAGCTGATCGGGCGTGGCGCCGACGGGCTGCGCCAAGCCGGCGAGGAGGTGCAGCGTTCGCCCTCGGCGGTCGCGCAACTCGGCGAGGTGTCGCTGGCCGCGCCGATTCCGCGCCCACCGTCGATCCGCGACTCGCTGTGCTTCCTGGACCATATGCGCAATTGCCAGGCCGCGTTGGGCGCCGGACGGGTGCTCGCCGACACGTGGTATCGCATCCCTGCGTTTTACTTCGCTTGTCCGGCAACCGTTTTGGGACCCTACGACGACGCCCCCACGGCCCCCGGAAGTGCTTGGCAGGACTTCGAATTGGAGATCGGCGCGGTCATCGGGACCCGCGGCAAAGATCTGACGGTCGGAGAAGCCGAACGGGCGATCATCGGCTACCTGATCTTTAATGACTGGTCCGCGCGGGACCTGCAGCAGCTGGATGCGCAGCTGGCGATCGGGCAGGCCAAGGGCAAAGACAGCGGAGTAACGCTGGGGCCGTACCTGGTCACACCCGATGAGTTGGAGCCCTACCGGCGCGACGGCAAGCTGAGCCTGCAGGTGACCGCCCTGGTCAACGACAGCGTGATCGGCTCGGGCTCGACCGCTCAGATGGATTGGAGTTTCGGTGAAGTCATCTCCTACGCCTCGCGCGGGGTGACGCTGAGCCCCGGCGACGTCATCGGCTCGGGCACGGTGCCCACCTGCACGCTGGTCGAACACCTCAGCCTCACCGAGCTGGAATCGTTCCCGGGCTGGCTGCGCGACGGCGACGTCGTCACGCTGCAGGTCCAGGGGCTGGGGGAGACTCGCCAAACCGTCCGCGCCAGCGGCGCACCACACCCATTGGCGGCTCGGCCCAACCCGGACGCCGCGCCCGCGCCCGGTCGGGTCAACCGGGCGCCGGCGAAAGTGCCCTACACCCGCGGGCTGCACGAGGTCGCCGACCGGGTGTGGGCGTGGACGCTGCCCGACGGCGGCTACGGCTGGAGCAACGCCGGGCTGGTCTCCGGGGACGGCGCTGCACTGCTCGTCGACACCCTGTTCGACCTGGCGCTGACCCGCGAGATGCTCACCGCGATGGCACCGATCACCGATCACGCGCCGATCACCGATGCGCTGATCACCCACGCCAACGGGGACCACACCCACGGCAACCAGCTGCTGGACAAATCGGTGCGGATCATCGCCGCCAAGGCCACGGCCGAGGAGATCGCGCACGGCATGCCACCCGAGATGCTGGCCATGACGCAGACCGGCAACCTCGGTCCGGTTGCGACCCCGTACGCGCGAGAACGCTTCGGGCACTTCGACTTCAGTGGCATCACGATACGCAACGCCGACCAGACGTTCGACCACGACCTCACCATCGACGTCGGGGGTCGGCGGCTGGATCTGCTGAACCTGGGTCCCGCGCACACCGCCGCGGACTCCGTCGTACACGTGCCCGACGCCGGGGTGCTGTTCGGTGGGGACTTACTGTTCATCGGCTGCACGCCGATCGTGTGGGCCGGCCCGATCGCGAACTGGGTCACGGCCTGCGACGCGATGATCGCGCTGGACGCGCCGACGGTGGTCCCCGGCCACGGCCCGATCACCGATCCCGATGGGATCCGCGCCGTGCGCGGCTATCTTGTGCACGTCTCCGAACAAGCCGAGGCCGCCTACCGCAAGGGTCTGTCGTGGGCCGAGGCCGCCGACACCATCGACCTCGGCGAGTACGCGACCTGGCTGGATGCCGAACGCGTCGTCGTCAACATCTATCAGCGCTACCGCGAACTCGACCCCGACACCCCGCAGCTGGAGATATTGGCCTTGCTGGTGATGCAGGCCGAGTGGCTGGCCAAACGGTCCGGGTGACCGCCGGAGCCACGCGTCGAACCCCTACCAGGGATGCCGAGTGTGGGCCCTAAGCACGGCGATTGCCTCGAATTCGTCCATAGGCCCCACGCTCGGCGCGGTTGGGTCCGGATGGCACGGCTAGGTCCGGATGGCGCGGACGAAGTTGATCCTGGCCGACGGGCTCTGCCGATCGGGCTCCGACAGTTCGGGTAGGCCGGCGGCCGCGAACAGGTCGCCGAGCCCGAACCCCGTCGTCTCCCACCCGTTCGCGTGCAAGTGTGCGGCGACGTCGGTGTGCTCGCCCGGATACGTCAGGCCGGCGATGTCCAGATCGAGACCCTGCCGTCGCCAGCCCTCGGCCGTGAGCCGCGCCTGTTGCTGTGACTCCTCCGAAGTCTCGCTGAGCGTGCCGAAGTCGGCGGCGAATCGGCTGCCCTCGCTTGACAACGGGATGATGGAGTCCAGCAACCGAACTTCGGCCTCCGGCGGGAGAAATCCGATGAGCACCCCCTCGGCGAGCCACGCCGTCGGTTGAGCCGGGTCGAAGCCCGCGTCTTGCAGCGCCGCCGGCCAGTCTTCGCGGAGATCGATGCCCACCGTGCGGAGCTCGACGGTCGGGGCCGCACCGAGCTGCGACAGCGTCGCGGTCTTGAACGCGATCACCTCGGGTTGATCGATCTCGTACACCGTCGTCCCGATCGGCCACCGAAGCCGATAGGCCCGGGCGTCCAGCCCCGACGCCACAATCACCACCTGGCGCAGGCCCGCCAGACCGGCCGCCGCGAAGTAGTCATCGAAAAACAGCGCCCGGGCGGCGAAGGTGTCGACCATCCGCGGAAACTTGACGCCCTTCTCGAAGTCGTCGAGATTCAGCTCCCCGCTGGCCACCCTGGTGAACGCGTCGAGCCCGACGGCGCGGACCAGTGGCTCGGCGAATTCATCGGTGATGACGGGTTGGGGACGTCTGGTCGCGGCCGCCCGTGCGGCGGCGACCATCGTGGCGGTTGCTCCGACACTGCTGGCCAAGTCCCACGTGTCGCCCTCGGTTCGTGCCATGGCTTCTCCTTCGACTCCTTCGACGTTGCGGCAAAATCCACCGTAGGCCTGTCCGGCAAAGACCCACGTCGCATACGGTTCCGGTATGCCAGCAGTGGAATTCAAAGCTCTTGAGGACGACATCGCCTGCATTACCCTCAACCGGCCGGAGCGCCTGAACGCCATCGATGGATCGCTGATCGACGGCGTGGACGACGCCCTGGATGCGCTCGGCGCAGGTGAGTTCCGGGTCGCGATCCTCACCGGAGCCGGGCGCGGGTTCTGCGCCGGCGCCGATTTGAGCGGGACCGGCAAGGCCTGGACGACGGCCAAACCGACGACGCCGGCGTTCAAGATCAGCTACGACGCCCAGGTTCGCCTGGCCAACCTGTTCACCCGGATCTACGAACTCGACATCCCGGTGATCGCCGCGGTCAACGGTGTCGCCGTCGGCGGTGGGCTGGCGTTCGCGCTGGTCTGCGACATCCGGGTCGCATCCGAGCAGGCCCGGTTCGGCTCGGTGTTCATCAAGGCCGGCTTTTCGTCGATGGACATGGGCACCAGCTACCTGCTGCCCAAGATCGTCGGCGCCGGGGTGGCGCGCGAACTCATGCTGACCGGTCGCATCATCGACGCGGCCGAGGCGTATCGCATCAAGCTGGTGCACGAGGTGGTGGCGCCGGACGACCTGATGCCGGCGGCGCTGGCGCAGGCCCGCTCGATCGCCGCGAATAACGCCTACGGTGTGTGGCAGACCAAGATCGGCCTCAACGCGGCCCTGGACGCGCCAAGTTTGCGGCACGCGATCGAGCTCGAGAACCGCACCCAGATCCTCAGCGGTTTCACCAACAATCCCCTCGAGGCCGCCAAGGCGCACCAGGAGAAGCGGACCCCGAAGTGGGATCCCCTGTGACGCTTAAACTTTCGCGACGGCCCGCTGCGCCCGGCTTCGCCGCGCTTGCGGACCGCCGGTAGAGTTTCGCGACGGCCCGCTGCGCCCGGCTTCGCCGCGCTTGCGACCGCCGCTAGAGTTTCGCGACGGCCCGCTGCGCCCGGCTTCGCCGCGCTTGCGACCGCCGCTAGAGTTTCGCGATGACGCGCTCGGCGAACATCTCCAGGTTGCGGATCTTGGTGTCCAGCGCCTCGGTGTCGTTTCCCATGATGTAGGGGATGCGGAAGCCCACGATGACGTCGGTGACGCCCTTGTCCTCGAGTCGCTTGATGCCGTCCAACGTGTAGGCGTCGGTCGAGATGACGTGGATCTCGTACGGGCCGTTCCTGCCCTCTTCCTCGCGAAGCTGCGCGAGCCTGGCCAGCAGCCGGTCGAGTTCCTCGGCGTCGCCGCCGCCGTGCATCCAGCCGTCCAGACGTGCAGCGCGCTTCAGTGCCGCTTCGGCGTGGCCGCCGACCAGGATCGGGATCGGCTGGGTGGGGGCGGGCGTCATCTTGGTCTTGGGGATGTCGTAGAACTCGCCGTGGAACTCGAAGTACTCGCCGGTGGTGAGGCCTTGGATGATCTCGATGCATTCGTCCATCCGCTTGCCGCGCTTGGCGAACGGGACGCCCATCAGCTCGTAGTCTTCGGGCCACGGACTGGTGCCCACGCCCAACCCCACCCGGTTGCCGATTAGCGCGGCCAGCGAACTGGCTTGCTTGGCGACCAGGGCCGGCGGCCGGATCGGCAGCTTGAGGACGAAGAAGTTGAACCGCAGCGCCGATGTCGCCGCGCCCAACGCCGCGGTGAGGACGAACGTTTCGATGAACGCCTTGCCGTCCAGGAATTCGCGGTTGCCGTCGGGTGTGTACGGGTACTTCGAGTCGGATTCGAACGGGTAGGCGATGCTGTCGGCGATCGTCATGCTGTGGTACCCAGCCGCCTCGGCCGCCTGAGCCAGCGGGATGTAGTACGAGAAGTCGGTCATTGCCTCCGCATAGCTGAACCGCACGTCATCTGCCTTCCTCGAAGGGGCTGTCACTCGACATTAGAACGTGTTCTAGTTTGACCCGCCTCCGGGTCCGAGCACAACAAGGCCGCCGCGGCGAAGCTGATAGAACGCCGGGCCGCTGCGCGGCCCGCATCGTCGCCCGGCTAAAGCTGATTGCCGGGCTTCTCCTCGGGCCGCTGCGCGGCCCGCATCGTCGCCCGGCTAAAGCTGATTGCCGGGCTTCTCCTCGGGCCGCTGCGCGGCCCGCATCGTCGCCCGGCTAAAGCTGATTCTCGGGGCCGATAACCGCCCAGACGATCTTGCCGGACGAGGTGGGAGTGCTGCCCCACGCGCGTGACAACGCGTCGACAATCGCCAGGCCGGACACGTCGACACCCTTCTTCGGCGACGGCAGCCGCCGGGCGGGAGTGCTGGAGTCGTCGGACACCGCGATCGTCGCCGTCGCTCCGTCGGTCTCGATCCGCATCATCGGGAAGCTTCCGGTGTGTTCCAGCACGTTTTCCACGAACACGTTGACAACCACCAAAGCAACCGGGATGAGCGCGGTTTGCGACCACGTGGTGAGCCACTCGCGGACCAGCCGGCGCGACTCGCGGAGGCTGGTCAGGTCCGCGGCCAGCTGGGCGTCGGAGCGCAGGATCGTACGGCGCCCGAGTCGGCCGAGCGCCTTCATCGCCCCTTTCTCGGTCGAGTACATGGGGACGAAGCGGTCCACCCCGCTCTCGGTGATCGCGTCACGGGTCGCGCGACGAGTGCAGACCAGCACGATCGGGACGTCGGGCTGGCGATCGATCTGCCAGCGCACGCTGATGAAGGTCGACCACGCCTCTTCCTCAGTCACGCGAAGACCACTGATGTTGAGGAGGATGGCGGAGGGCAGACCGAGCGTGGCCTTCGTGATGGCGTCGCGAAGCGCCGGGGAGTTGGTGATCTCAAGCACGCCCTCGACCGTCAGGACGGCGACCGACTGGTCCGTCCGGGTCGCGACGACTAGCGAGCTTGGTGACTCAGCTAGCGCACTCACCACAGCCCCCCCTTTCCCGTCGGGGGCTTATCCCTGCCGACGGTGACCCGTGACTCGGTACTGTGCAGACGCGCGTGCCCTATCCGCGATTGAGGCGCTCGGGCCCTCAATGTTGTCGAAAACGGATGGGACGTCGTGATCCGGCTTTGAAGCTCGGCCCTATCGTCCGGTTCCATCTCCTGCTCCTCGAATCCCCGCCTGGCTAACTGCTTGAGGAACCGATCCCTCGACGGCAGAAGCTGCTAACAAATCAGCGGCACCGGTGCCGCGAACTATCAGAGGGTGTGGTGATCCGCCATGGACCCATGATCGCACCACAGACAGGACGCAAGGGATACGGCCCCCCCACCCCGGCCCGTCCGAAGTATCGACCGCTACCTCGCCGAACTTGCCGATCTCGTCTACATGTCGTCTGTCGCAGCACACGCACCCGCGAGGCTAGCCGCTTCGGGTACGTGAACCACCTCCGTATGGAGTGAAAGCCAGTCGGCCCAGAATACCCCCACGAAATAAGTGTCAAACCTGTGAGAATTGCGCGGCAATCGCCACGGGACGCCGGGCGTGTTCGGGGCCCTGTGGCGAGGCCCGTCAGCCTCGGCTCAGCGTGTACGGCGGAGCGCCCACGCCCGCGACCGAGTGCGTGCCCCACGGTGTTTGCTCGACGATGCGCGCGTGCGCGCTGCGCTCGCCCACCGTCAGCGTCGCCGTTCGTGACCGCTGCAGCGCCTCATCGAGTGGTGGCTGCGACGGGAAACTAAAAACCGTTCCCTGCCAGTGATAATGGCCGTCGATCGGGTCGAGGTGGCCGGTGAGCCGGACCCGGACCGGATGTTGGGCGCCGGCTATCGTCAGCGTCGCCGCGCCGTCATAGGTCTGATCGTCCCGGTGCGCACTCGATGACAGGTCGAACGCCCGAGACACCCGATGCGGCCGGGCGGGCCGCACGCAGGCGCGTTCGTTGAACACCCGCTGACTGCTGCGCAGCACCTCGATGCGGGTGCTGGCGGTGTGATTCATGAGCCGCACGCACTCGACGACGTAGCGTGCTTGGGCACCAATGTCGGGCCCGTTGATGAAGAAGTAGTTGGGGAAACCGTGCACGGCGACCCCGAAGTAGGGCTCCATGCCGTCGTGCCATGCCTGCCGGATGGTCACGCCGCGGGCGCCGACCAACGTCTGGTCCGCGATCTCGTCGGGGACCGTGCACCCGGTGCCGTAGATGATGGCGTCGGCGCGGTGCTCGACGCCGTCGCTGGTGCGGATGCCGAACGGGGTGATGGCCCTGATCGCCGATGCCACCAGTGTCGGTGCGGGCCGCGGCCCGGCCGGCCGGAGGTGGCGGCGCAGCCAGCGTGTGGCGCGGGTCGGGGCGAGCGGCAACTCGGGCACGATCCGGCGCGGGGCGTGCGCGAAGACGGTGACCGCGGCCGCCGATTCGGTCAGCCGCCCGATGTGATGACCCGCGATGGCGTCGGTGCCGATGACCGCGATGCGCTTGCCGTTCGGATCGAAGTCGGGGTCCCACTGCGCCGCGGGAAACGACACTCCGCGGAACTCGTTGCGCCCGGCGAACTCCGGTATCCACGGGACCGCCGGCGCTGGGTGGGCCGCGATGACGACACGACCCCGGAAAATCTCGTCCGTGGCCGTTCGCAGCGCCCAGGTGTCGGTGCCGTCCTCGAACACCGAACTGATGACCTCGCGGGCCGCCGCCTTGTCGAGGATCAACACGTCGGTGATTCCGGCCGCCAGCAGCCCGGCCGAGACGGCCTGGCCGGCGGCACCCGCGCCGACGACGATGACGTGTCGGCTGGCCGGTGCCTGCGTCACAGAAACCTGCTGCGCTTCCAGGCGCGGCGGGCGATGGGGCCCATCAGCCCCACGTCGGTCAAAAACGCTGCGAGCGGCGCAAAGCCGGCGATCTGGATCTCGCGGCGGTGCTGGCTGGTGCGCGCGGTCTTTCGTGCCCGCTTGGCGTCCAGGCCCGTCCGTGCGTAGGGGATCGGATTGCTGAACAGGTAGTTGAAGAAGTACCCGCCAATCCCGTTGATGTTGGCCATGAACCATCGGTTGAGCCGGGGCATTTCGGCGACCCGCTTGCGGGCGCCGTCGCGGGCGAACTGGATGTGGCGGGCCTCTTCGGTGACGTGAATCCGCATGAGCCGCTGGATAATTGGCTGCAATTCGGGGTCGTCCATCATCTGCCGTTGCAGCGAGTCGAAGATCTCCTCGCCGATGAGCGCGGCCACCCACAGCATCAAGCCCCGCTGAAACGCCAGCGGCAACGCGTTGATGATCATCCGGTGAAACCGCCGCGGCCGTATCGGCTTGGCGCCGATGCGCTCGATGGCCTTACCGAACATGACCATGTGACGGGTCTCGTCGCCCAGCTCGGTCAGCTTGTAATGCGTCGAGGAGCTGGTGGGGTCCTCGTGCAGGATGGTGCGCAACAACGACTGGTTGAGCATGTTCTCGAACCAGATCCCCGCCGACAACGTGTTGACCAGTTCCTGGCGGGACAGCTCGATCTGTTGCTCGCGGGTCATCTCGTCCCACATCGGCGTGCCGTAGAGCGACACCAGCCTGGCCGGCAGATAGAACCTGTCGGGTTCCAGCGGGGCATCCCAGTCGATATCGACGACGGGCTCGTAGGACTTTTTGACCGAGCCCTTCAGCAGACGGTCGGAGAACTCTTCACGACTCGGTCCACCTGACTTCACCGCAGTGGTCATCGCTGGTGCCCTTCATTGCTTGACGTCGTTGTTCAGCGGCAGGGAGATACTCAATACCGATGGTACCGGGTACTTGAGGTCTCGACCAGGTGTTTGAGGTTTCAATTAGGTTGACCGTGGGCGAGATTTTGACGACGCGGGTCGGGAGGCAATCGTGGGCCGGCATATCCACGTCATCGGCATCGGTGCCGGGGACCCCGACTACCTGACGGTCCAGGCGATCCAGGCGCTCAACGACACGCAGGTGTTCTTCGCGATGGACAAAGGGGAGGACAAAGGCGACCTGGTGGAGCTGCGACGGCGGATCTGCGCTCGGTTCATCCGGGAGCCCGGCTACCGCTTCGTCGAGCTGCCCGACCCCAAGCGCTTGACCCCCTTAGTCGGTCAAGCCGAGTACCGGGAGGCGGTCTCGGATTGGCACGCGGCGCGCACGCGGATCTGGTCGACGGCCATCTCCGACGAGCTGGGTCCCGACGGCGTCGGGGCCTTCCTGGCCTGGGGTGACCCGTCGCTCTACGACAGCACGCTGCGCATCCTTGATGCCGTCGCGGCCGATGTCGACTTCACGTTCGACGTCATCCCGGGAATTACCGCGGTTCAGGCGTTGACCGCCCGGCATCGCATCCCGCTCAACGAGGTCGGTGAACCGGTGCTCATCACCACCGGCCGGCGGCTGCGCGAGCACGGCATGTCCGGCTCGGCCTCCGGATCCGTCGTCGTGATGCTCGATGGCGAGTGCTCGTTTCGGGCCTGCCCCGCCGAAACCCGGATCTGGTGGGGCGCCTACCTCGGCACCGAGGACGAGCTGCTGGTGGCGGGCACCGTCGGCGAGGTGGGCGCGCGCATCGCGGCGGTGCGGGCCGAAGCCCGTGCACGGCACGGCTGGATCATGGACACCTATTTGCTGAGGGCTTCCGGCTGGCAGACTTGACGCGTGCCCGAACTTCCCGAGGTCGAAGCGCTGGCCGACCACCTGCGCCGCAACGCCGTCGGTTTGCCGATCGGTCGCGTCGACGTCGCCGCCCTGTCCGTGCTGAAGACCTTCGACCCGCCGGTGGGCGCCCTGCACGGCCAGACCGTGGTCGGGGCGCAGCGGTGGGGCAAGTACCTCGGGCTGCAGGCCGGCGACTTGTTTTTGATCGCCCACCTGTCGCGTGCGGGCTGGTTGCGGTGGTCCGACAAGCTGGCCGCGGCGCCGCTGCGACCGGGCAAAGGACCGATCGCGCTGCGGGTGCACCTGGGTGTCCCGGGTAGCGCGCCGGGTTTCGACCTCACCGAGGCCGGAACCCAGAAGCGGCTGGCCGTGTGGCTGGTCGACGACCCGGCGCAGGTGCCGGGGATTGCCGCCCTGGGCCCGGATGCCCTCGACGTCAGCGTCGAGGATCTGGCCGGGCTGTTCGCCGGCAACACCGGCCGGATCAAAACCGTCATCACCGACCAAAAGATGATCGCGGGTATCGGCAACGCCTACAGCGACGAAATCCTGCATGTCGCTAAGCTTTCGCCGTTCGCGACGGCCGGAAAGTTGTCGGGCGAACAGCTCACCACCCTGCACGACGCGATGGTGTCGGTCTTGACGGACGCGGTGAGCCGTTCCGTCGGCCAGGGCGCCGCGATGCTCAAGGGGGAGAAGCGTTCCGGGCTGCGGGTGCACGGGCGCACCGGGTTGCCGTGCCCGGTGTGCGGGGACACCGTGCGTGAAGTTTCGTTCGCGGACAAGTCTTTTCAGTACTGTCCGACGTGCCAGACCGATGGCAAGGTGCTGGCCGACCGGCGCCTGTCGCGGCTGCTCAAGTAGTCGCCCGTCCGCGACTTGACACCTGTCGATATGCTGCCCGGGTGACTCGTCAGAAAATCCTCATCACGGGTGCCAGTGCCGGCCTGGGCGCCGGGATGGCGCGTTCCTTCGCCGCCAAGGGCCGCGACCTGGCGCTGTGCGCCCGTCGCACAGAACGGCTCGATGAGCTGAAAGCCGAACTGTCGCAACGGTACCCGACGATCAAGATCGCGGTCGCCGCGCTGGACGTCAACGACCACGAGCAGGTGCCCAAGATATTCGGCGAGCTGAGCGATGAGCTTGGCGGCATCGACCGCATCGTCGTCAACGCCGGTATCGGCAAGGGCGCCCGACTGGGCTCCGGCAAGTTGTGGGCCAACAAGGCGACCATCGAAACCAATCTGGTGGCAGCGCTGGTGCAGATCGAGACGGCATTGGAGATGTTCACCACGAACGGGTCGGGCCATCTGGTGCTCATCTCGTCGGTGCTCGGCAACAGGGGCGTGCCGGGCGTCAAAGCCGCATACGCCGCAAGCAAAGCCGGAATGCGTTCGCTGGGCGAATCGCTGCGCGCCGAGTACCTGCGCGGCCCCATCAAGGTCTCGCTGATCGAGCCCGGCTACATCGAGTCGGAAATGACGGCCAAATCGAACAGCACAATGTTCATGGTGGACAACGTAACTGGCGTCAAGGCGTTGGTCGATGCCATCGAGCGCGAGCCCGGCCGGGCGGTGGTGCCGTGGTGGCCGTGGGCGCCGCTGGTGCAGCTGATGCGGGTGCTGCCGCCCCCGCTCACGAAGTGGTTCGCCTAGTCGGGGTGCAACGTCAGCTGGTCCGCCCTCTTTCGGTCCGGTAGCGACGAACCAGCGCATCCGTCGAGCTGTCCGACTGCGGCGCGGGCGAGGCGTCGCTGGTGATCACCGGCAGCAGCGCCTTGGCCTGCGTCTTGCCCAGCTCCACACCCCATTGGTCAAACGAGTCGATGCCCCAGATGACGCCCTCGGTGAAAACCTGATGCTCGTAGAGCGCGATCAACTGGCCCACCACCGACGGCGTGAGCCGGCCGGCCAGAATCGACGTCGACGGCCGGTTGCCAGGCATCACCTTGTGCGGGACGACGTCGGCGGGAGTGCCTTCGGCCGCGATTTCCTCCGCGGTTTTGCCGAACGCGAGCACCTGGGTCTGGGCGAAGAAGTTGCTCATCAACAGGTCGTGCATGCTGCCGGTGCCCTCAATGGTGGGCAGGTCGTCGGTGGGTTGGCCGAAGCCGATGAAATCGGCCGGCACCAACCGGGTGCCCTGATGCAGCAATTGGTAGAAGGCGTGCTGGCCGTTGGTTCCCGGTTCGCCCCAATAGATTTCACCGGTGCCGGTGGTGACCGGTGTGCCGTCGGCGCGCACCGACTTGCCGTTGGATTCCATGGTCAGCTGCTGCAGGTAGGCCGCGAAACGTGCCAAGTCGTTGGAATACGGCAGCACGGCTCGCGATTGGGCATCGAAAAAGGTGGAGTACCACAGCCCGATCAGGCCGAGCAGCGCGGGCGCGTTGGAGTCCAGCGGGGCGGTCTTGAAATGCCGGTCGACGATGTGGAATCCGGACAGGAAATCGGCGAAGGCCTCGCGGCCGATGACCGCCATCACCGACAGCCCGATCGCCGAATCGACCGAGTAGCGCCCGCCGACCCAGTCCCAGAACCCGAACATGTTCTCGGTGTTGATACCGAATTCGTCGACCAGGCGCTTGTTCGTCGAGACCGCCACGAAATGCTTGGACACCGCGCTGTCGCCGAGCGCCTCGGTCAACCAGCGGCGGGCGGCTGTCGCGTTGGTGAGCGTCTCCAACGTGGAGAACGTCTTCGATGCCACGATGAAAAGCGTTGTGTCAGGCTCCAAGTCGGCAAGCGTCGCGACCAGGTCGGCGGGATCGACGTTGGAGACGAAGCGCGCCGAAATCCCGGCATCCGCATAGTGGCGCAGCGCTTGGTACACCATCACCGGACCCAGGTCGGACCCACCGATGCCGATGTTGACGACGGTGCTGATTCGTTTCCCGGTGGCACCGGTCCACTCACCGTTGCGCAGTCGGTCGGTGAAATCGCCCATCGCGTCGAGCACCGCGTGCACGTCCGCGACGACGTTTTGGTCGTCGACGATCAGCTCCGCGTCCCGGGGCAGCCGCAGGGCGGTGTGCAACACTGCGCGATCCTCGGAGGTGTTGATGTGTTCACCGGCGAACATCTGATCCCGGTGCTCTTCGAGGCGGGCCGCCCTGGCCAGATCCACCAGCAGCCGCAGTGTCTCGCGGGTGACGCGGTGTTTGCTGTAGTCGATGTAGAGGTCGCCGACCGTGACGGTGAGCTCGCGGCCGCGATCGGGATCGTCGTCGAAGAATTGGCGCAGATGGGTTTCGCCGATTTGTTCGTGATGCCTGCGCAGGGCTTCCCACGCCGGGGTAGCGGTGATGTCGGGGATGGTTTGCATGGACGTCATGGCGTCGCTCCTCCTCATCGCTTCGTCCCCCTCGCCGCTGCGCGGCTGGGGGTGCCCCCACTGCGTCGTCGCCGACGCGGGTCATGGTTTGACCCTAGTGCGGTCCGATGCGCTGGAGCCACCTCTGGAAGGGCTTGCAGCCCAACCGTGTGGCGGCGTTAGTGGCCGAGGCGGCCTCTGCCCAACCGCAGGAGCAACATCGCCAATGCCTTACCCTCCGGGCCGAGCTCGCTGTACCGATCGATGACCTTCATCTCGCGGTTGTGGACCAACCGGGTGCCGCCGGAGGCCATTCGGATCTTGCCGATCGCCTGGGACACCTCGGCGCGCCGCTTTACCGCGGCGAGGATCTCGGCGTCTAGTCGGTCGATCTCCGCGCGCAACTCGTCAATGTTGCCGAGTTGTTCGCTTTCGACCATCTCCATGTTCATCTCTGCTAACTCCGCGTTCTCGTGAGGTGGGGGTTCTGGTCTCATCCGATATCGGGCCCCACACAAAGACACGAGCCCCGAATCGCCGAAGCGGACCACGGGGCTCTGCGAAAGCAGCTAGTCCTTGGGAACCGCTGGCCGGTACCCATAGAAAAATCGGCGGCGTCCCTCGTGGGCCGATAGCTGCCGTCGACGCTGGGCATTGAGCACCAGTCGAGTGTCCCACTAAGGCAGTGCCGGGCAAAATCGGACGTGCAAAAGCCATCGCGTGGCCTGACCGCCCGTCGTCGGTGGCCGGCGGTAAATTTGGTCGGACATGAGTCTGCACGCAACCGATGCCAAGTCCGCCCCCGAAGCGGATCGTCTGCTCGACGACCTCAACCCACAACAGCGCCAAGCGGTGGTGCACGAGGGTTCGCCGCTGCTGATCGTGGCGGGCGCCGGCTCGGGCAAGACGGCGGTCCTGACCCGGCGCATCGCGTACCTGATCGCGGCGCGGGGCGTCGGGGTCGGTCAGATCCTGGCCATCACCTTCACCAACAAGGCGGCCGCCGAGATGCGCGAACGCGTGGTGCGGCTGGTCGGACCCCGCGCTCGCGCGATGTGGGTGTCCACCTTTCACTCGACCTGCGTGCGCATCCTGCGCAACCAGGCGTCGCTGATCGATGGCCTCAATTCGAACTTTTCGATCTATGACGCCGACGATTCGCGGCGCCTGCTGCAGATGATCGGCCGCGACATGGGGCTCGACATCAAGCGCTACTCGCCGCGGCTGCTGGCCAACGCCATCTCCAACCTGAAGAACGAATTGATCGACCCCGACCAGGCGTTGGCCGGCCTGTCGGATGATTCCGATGATTTGGCCCGCACCGTGGCCTCCGTGTTCGCCGAATACCAGCGGCGGCTGCGGACCGCCAACGCGCTGGACTTCGACGACCTGATCGGGGAGACCGTCGCGGTGCTGCAGACCTTCCCGCAGATCGCCCAGTATTATCGGCGCCGGTTCCGGCACGTGCTGGTCGACGAATACCAGGACACCAATCACGCCCAGTACGTGCTGGTGCGCGAATTGGTCGGGCGCGACGGCGGGGGTTCGCCCGACCCGTCGGCCGATGGGGTGCCGCCGGCGGAGCTGTGTGTGGTCGGCGATGCCGACCAGTCGATCTATGCGTTCCGCGGCGCCACCATCCGCAACATCGAGGATTTCGAACGCGACTACCCCGAGGCGACAACGATTCTGCTGGAGCAGAATTACCGCTCGACGCAGAACATCTTGTCGGCGGCCAATTCGGTGATCTCGCGCAATTCGGGGCGCCGCGACAAGCGCCTGTGGACCGACGCCGGCGCCGGCGAGCTCATCGTCGGCTACGTCGCCGACAACGAGCACGACGAGGCCAGGTTCGTGGCCGAAGAGATCGATGCGCTGGGCGAGCGTGGCGACATCACCTACAACGACGTGGCCGTCTTCTATCGCACCAATAACTCGTCGCGGTCGCTGGAAGAGGTGTTCATCCGCGCCGGAATTCCCTACAAAGTCGTTGGGGGAGTGCGCTTTTACGAGCGCAAGGAGATTCGCGACATCGTCGCCTATCTGCGGGTGCTGGACAATCCCGGTGACGCGGTCAGCATGCGGCGCATCCTCAACACGCCACGCCGGGGCATCGGCGATCGCGCCGAGGCGTGTGTGGCGGTGTACGCCGAGAACACCGGCGCCAGCTTCGCCGACGCGCTGCAGGCCGCCGCCGAAGGCAAAGTGCCGATGCTCAATAGCCGCGCGGAGAAGTCGATCGCCGGTTTCGTTGAGCTGCTTGACGATTTGCGGGGTCGGCTCGACGATGACCTCGGTGATCTGGTCGAGTCGGTGCTGGAACGAACCGGATACCGTAGGGAGCTGGAGGCCTCGACCGATCCACAGGAGTTGGCCCGGCTGGACAACCTCAACGAACTCGTCAGCGTCGCACACGAATTCAGCACCGACCAGGCCAACGCCGCCGCGCTCGATGAATCGTTGCGCACCCCCGCCGAGGAGGACGTGCCGGATACCGGTGTGCTTGCGGCGTTTCTGGAGAGGGTGTCGCTGGTGTCCGACACCGATGACATTCCGGCGAACAGTGCCGGTGTGGTCACGCTGATGACGTTGCACACCGCGAAGGGCTTGGAGTTTCCGGTCGTGTTCGTCACCGGCTGGGAGGACGGGATGTTTCCGCACATGCGCTCGCTCGACGACCCGACCGAACTCAGCGAGGAGCGGCGGCTGGCCTACGTCGGGATCACCCGGGCGCGTCAACGGCTCTATGTGAGCAGGGCCATCGTCCGGTCGTCCTGGGGACAGCCCATGCTCAACCCGGAGTCGCGGTTCCTGCAGGAGATCCCGCAGGAGCTCATCGATTGGCGGCGCACCGCGCCCGCGCCGTCGTTCAGCGCGTCGTTCAGCGGCGCCGGCCGGTTTGGGACGCCGCGCGCGTCGCCGACCCGCTCGGGGGCGAGCAAGCGCCCGCTGCTGGTGCTGCAGCCCGGCGATCGCGTGACTCACGACAAGTACGGGCTGGGCCGGGTCGAGGAAGTCTCCGGCGTCGGCGAATCGGCGATGTCGCTGATCGACTTCGGCAGCTCGGGACGGGTGAAGCTGATGCACAACCACGCGCCGCTGAGCAAGCTCTAGCGCCGGACGGACGGTCTACTCAGATAGCCAGCGTTTGGTTTGTGGGTGCAACGCCAGCACCGCGCTGACGACCGGTAGCACCCAAAGCACGTACACGATCCATGCGACGCGTGCGCCCGCGATGAACACACCGCCGTAGGTCAGCACCGCGACTACCGCCCCGGCCACGATGAGGTAGCGCCCCAGCGACCGCCGCTGCAGCAGCATGATCACCCCGGAAATCGTCGTTGCGGCGAACACCAGGGCGAGAAACGCGACCGCGGTGCAGAACAGGCGGTCGGTTCTCCACCAGCCCGCGATCAGGTCCGTGGCCACCACGGACGTCGCCCATCCGCTGACGATGCTGACCGCGCAGGCGGCGACGGCGGTGCGGCCGCTTGGCTCATCGATCGGCGCGCCCGCAAAACCTCCTTGCCCGCTGCGGCGGGGGGCGCCCCGGTCGGGCGACGGTGGTGGGGGGATCTGGGTGGTCGGGGACGCTGACACCGTGGGTATCGGTCCGGTCGGTGCACGCCTGATAATCCGTGAACCCGGTTCGTACGGCGACGGGGGTTCGGGCGGGCGCGTGGGAGGTGGGGGGTCGTTCGGCGCGGTCACCTCAATCAGCGTAATTGCCGACCATAAGACCCCGCTTTGCCAGCCACGGCACGGGGTCGATTCGCTCTGTGCCGCCCTGTAGCACCTCGAAATGCAGGTGCGGCCCGGTGGAGTTGCCCCGGTTGCCCATGGTGGCGATCTGGTCGCCTGCCACCACTCGCTCACCGACGCTGACCAGCGTGGTGTTGACGTGTCCGTAGAGGGTGACCGTGCCGTCGGCGTGGCGCAGCTTTACCCACATTCCGTAGCCCGCGGTCGGCCCGGCGTCGATGACCACACCGTCGGAAACCGCATAGATCGGCGTTCCGATCGAGTTGGCCAGGTCGATACCGGCGTGCAGCACGCCCCAGCGGTAGCCGAAGTTGGAGGTGAAGATTCCCTTCGTCGGCATGACGTACAGCGGCTGCTGCAGTCGCGCCTCGCGCTGAGCACGATCGTTGGCGAAGGCCATCCCCTTGGCCAGCTCCTCGTTATGCACCGCGGCATTGGCGGCGGGCTGCACCGAGATCAGCTGGGCGCCCCGGATCGTGTTGCCGCCGGCCCCGCCGGTGAGCGACGACGCGTTGGCGGTCAGCACCGCCTCGGTCGTGTGGACATCGGTTTGGCTGGTCGCCGTGTGGGCCGCCGCGGCCGCCGCGCCGGCGGCCATCGCCGAGATCAGCAGGCGGCCGCGCGCCGCGCTGGTGGGCTGCTTGCGATGCTGGCCGCCGCGGGGCACCACACCGATGACGTCGGTGGCGGACGACAGATGGGCGGCCCGGAGATGCTTGAACTCGCTGTTGGGCTCGACCCTCATCCGGAAGAGAGCCGGGCTGGGGGCGGCTAGCGCCAGTGGCGTCTGATCGTCCGTCTCGTCCAAATCGTCGAGCTCGGGCGCCCGCAGCACTCGTTGTTCGCTATCGAAGGCGGAGCCGTTGCCGAAGTCCACATCGTCGAGATCGGCGGAGTCGTCGAGGAAGTCCAGGTCGTCGAAGTCGAGGCCGTCGAGGGGAAGGATTTCGGTTATTTCGTTGGGATCCAACCGCTCTCGGCGCTCGCGGCGCGCGCGAGCAACTCCCGCCAGGACAGACGGGCGAGCCAAACGGTGCTGGGACAAGTCTGAAATGTCCTCGTATCGTGACCATAACGTTATCTGGACCCTAGGACGTTATCCGTTAACCATTAGGACTGGCAACCTTCGGTCGAGATTGTGAACTGGATCACGTTTGAGTCCCGCCGGTGTGTCGTGAGCTGTGCCACATAGGTGGACGCGGCGGTGGCGGCCATTCGGTGTGTGGATACAGTGCCACCGTGCGAGTTGCCGATTCGGACACCGCACTACCTATAGGCCTAGCAGTCAGCCGAGCGAAGACAGTGAGCCCATGGACCTTTTCGAGTACCAAGCAAAAGAACTGTTCGTCAAGCACCACGTGCCCACCACCCCCGGCCGGGTGACCGACACCGCCGAGGGCGCCAAGGAAATCGCCGCCGAGGTCGGCGCGCCAGTGATGGTCAAGGCGCAGGTGAAGGTCGGCGGGCGCGGCAAGGCCGGCGGCGTCAAGTACGCCGCCACTCCGGAGGACGCCTACGAGCACGCCAAGAACATCCTCGGCCTGGACATCAAGGGCCACGTCGTGAAGAAACTGTTGGTCGCCGAGGCCAGCGACATCGCCCAGGAGTACTACATCTCCTTCCTGCTCGACCGCGCCAACCGCACCTACCTCGCGATGTGCTCGGTCGAGGGCGGCGTGGAGATCGAAGAGGTGGCCGCCACCAAGCCCGACCGCCTCGCCAAAGTCCCGGTGGACGCCGTCAAGGGCGTCGACCTGGCGTTTGCGCGTTCCATCGCCGAGCAGGGCCACCTGCCGGCCGAGGTGCTCGACGCCGCCGCCGTCACCATCTCCAAGCTCTGGGAGCTATTCGTCGGCGAGGACGCCACCCTGGTCGAGGTCAACCCGCTGGTGCGCACGCCGGACGACCAAATCCTGGCGCTGGACGGCAAGGTCACGCTGGACGCTAACGCCGACTTCCGCCACCCCGATCACACCGAATTCGAGGACCGCGACGCCACCGACCCGCTGGAGCTCAAGGCCAAGGAGCACGACCTCAACTACGTCAAGCTCGACGGCCAGGTCGGCATCATCGGCAACGGCGCGGGCCTGGTGATGTCGACCCTCGACGTCGTCGCCTACGCCGGCGAGAAGCACGGGGGAGTCAAGCCGGCCAACTTCCTCGACATCGGAGGCGGCGCCTCCGCGGAGGTGATGGCGGCCGGGTTGGACGTCATCCTGTGCGACAAGCAGGTCAAGAGCGTGTTGGTCAACGTGTTCGGCGGCATCACCTCCTGCGACGCCGTCGCCAACGGAATCGTGACCGCACTCAACATGCTTGGTGACGAGGCCAACAAGCCGCTCGTGGTGCGGCTCGACGGCAACAACGTCGATCAGGGCCGCCAGATCCTCGCCGACGCCAACCACCCGCTGGTGATCCAGGCCGAGACCATGGACGCCGGCGCCGACAAAGCCGCCGAGCTGGCGAACAAGTAGCCCGAAGGAGCATCGACCCATGTCTATATTCCTGAACAAAGACTCGAAGGTCATCGTCCAGGGCATCACCGGCGGCGAGGGCACCAAGCACACCGCGCTGATGCTGAAGGCCGGCACGCAGATCGTCGGCGGCGTCAACGCCCGCAAGGCGGGAACCACCGTGTCGCACGTGGACGCCGTCGGCAAGGACGTCGAACTGCCGGTGTTCGGCACCGTTGCGGAGGCGATGAAGGAGACCGGCGCCAACGTGTCGGTCGTCTTCGTGCCGCCGAAATTCGCCAAGGACGCGATCATCGAGGCCATCGACACCGAGATCCCGCTGCTGGTCGTCATCACCGAGGGAATTCCGGTGCAGGACAGTGCCTACGCGTGGGCCTACAACCTGGACAAGGGTGGCAAGACCCGCATCATCGGGCCGAACTGTCCGGGCATCATCACCCCGGGTGAGGCGCTGGCCGGCATCACCCCGGCCAACATCAGCGGATCGGGCCCCGTCGGGCTGGTGTCCAAGTCGGGCACCTTGACCTACCAGATGATGTACGAGCTGCGCGATTTCGGCTTTTCCACGTCGATCGGCATCGGCGGCGACCCGGTCATCGGCACCACCCACATCGATGCCATCGAGGCGTTCGAGAAGGATCCCGACACCAAGGTCATCGTGATGATCGGCGAGATCGGCGGCGACGCCGAGGAGCGGGCGGCCGACTACATCAAGGCGAACGTGTCCAAGCCGGTCGTCGGGTACGTCGCGGGATTCACTGCGCCGGAGGGCAAGACGATGGGCCACGCGGGCGCCATCGTGTCCGGCTCGTCTGGCACCGCGGCCGCTAAGAAAGAGGCGCTGGAGGCCGCGGGTGTCAAGGTCGGCAAGACGCCGTCGGAGACGGCGGCGCTGGCCCGGGAGATCCTGAAGAGCCTGTGAGGGTTTCGAGTACGTGAGCCGCGCCCGCGACGATGCAGAGCCGAACGATGTGGGGGCACCTCCCGCTTGCGGGGGAGAGGAGCGGCGCTCGTGACTTTGGATCGACGCACCCCCGTCGTCGTCGGCGTCGGGCAGGCCGCGGAACGCATTGACGATGCGTATTACCGCGCCATGTCGGGTGTCGAATTGGCCGCAGCCGGCGCACGCGCCGCACTGGAGGACTGCGGCGCCGATGCCACCAAGGTCGCGGCGATGATCGACACCGTCGCCGGGGTAAGGCAATTCGAGATCTCCGGGCCGGCCGAACCGGTGCTGGGAAAGTCCAACAACTACCCACGCTCGGTGGCCAACCGGATCGGCGCCGACCCCGCGCGCGCCATCCTGGAGGTCGTCGGCGGTCAAGGGCCACAGCACCTGATCACCGAGCTGGCGGGCCAGATCGCAGCCGGCCAATCCGAAGTCGCGCTGATCTTCGGCTCCGACGCGACCTCGACCACGCGCTACTTCGCCGGGGCGGACAATCGTCCGGATTTCTCGGAGACCGTTGAGGGCACACTCGAAGACCGCGGGCATGGCCTGGAGAGACTCGTCTCGCGCTACACGGTCATGCACGGCCTGACCAGCGCGCCGATCCAATACGCGCTGCTGGAAAACGCCCGGCGGGCCGAAACCGGTTTAGGCCCAACGGAATACCTACGGCGGATGGGCGAGCTGTTCGCCCCGTTCAGCAAGGTCGCTGCCGACAACCCGTTCGCAGCCGCGCCGGTGGAACGCGGCGTCGACGAGCTGATCACCGTCACCGAGAGCAACCGGATGATCGCGGAGCCCTACCCGCGGTTGCTGGTCGCCCGCGACCAGGTGAACCAGGGCGCTGCGGCATTGCTGATGTCGGTCGAGGCGGCGCGCCGCCTGGGGGTGCCCGAAGCGAACTGGGTGTACCTGCACGGCCACGCCGACATGGAGGAACAACAACTGCTGGTGCGCCCGGATCTTGGGCACTCGCCGGCAGCCGTCCTGGCGGTGCGGGAGGCGTTGGCGGTGGCCGGAATTGGCATCGACGACATCGCCACCTTCGACCTGTACAGCTGTTTTCCGGTGCCGGTGTTCAACATCTGCGACGGCATGGGCATCGCGCCCGACGATCCGCGTGGCCTGACCCTGACCGGTGGGCTGCCGTTCTTCGGCGGGGCGGGCAACAACTACTCGATGCACGCCGTCGCGGAGACGGTGGCCCGAATGCGAAGTGCACCAGGGCAATTCGGTCTGGTGGGTGCGAACGGCGGCATCCTGAGCAAGTACTCGGTCGGTGTGTACTCAACGACCCCGACCCCCTGGAAGCCGGGTGGCAGCGCACAGCTGCAGGCGCAGGTCGCCGGTTGGCCGACCGAGGCGGTGACCGAGAGCGCCGACGGCCCCGCGACCGTTGAGACCTACACGGTCCGGCGTGACTCCGACCGGCTGACCGGGATCATCATCGGCCGGCTTGCCGACGGTACCCGCTTCCTGTCCACAACCGAAGACGACGAAGTGATCGCGCTGCTGACCGACGGCGATCCCCTCTGCAGTCCGGTCCGGGTGCGCTCCTTCGACTACGGCAATCGATGCACCCTGGCCTGAGCACTTTCCATGGCGAGCAGACGCAGAATCGCGTCCAGCGATATGAATTCGTGCGATTCTGCGTCTGCTCGCCGCTGAACCGCGGCTACACCGGCGCGGCCAGCTTGCCGGCCAGCCGCTCGACGTAGGCGGCGATCTCGTCCTCGGAGCGATCCGGCATGCCGAACAGCACCTCGGTCACCCCCAGCTCGGCCCAGCGCGCGAGCTTCTCGGGGATCGGCTTGAAGTCCAGGGCCACGATCTGCGGGGCGCCGTCGCGGCCCGCGGCGGCCCAGGTGTCCTGCAACAGCTTCACCGGTTCGTCGATGTCGAAGTCGCGCGGGGTGGTGATCCAGCCGTCGGCGCTGCGGGCGATCCACTTGAAGTTCTTCTCGGTGCCCGCGGCGCCCACCAGCACCGGAATGTGGGCCTGCACCGGCTTGGGCCAGGCCCAGCTGGGGCCGAACTTGACGAATTCGCCATCGTAGGCGGCTTCCTCTTCGGTCCACAGCGCCCGCATCGCTTCGATGTACTCGCGCAACATGGTGCGGCGCCGCGCCGGCGGCACGTTGTGGTCGGCGAGTTCATCGGTGTTCCACCCGAATCCGACGCCCAGGCTGACCCGGCCGCCGGACAGATGGTCCAGGGTGGCGATGCTTTTCGCCAGCGTGATCGGGTCATGCTCGACGGGCAGCGCCACCGCGGTGGACAGCCGCACCCGCGACGTGACCGCGCACGCCGCGCCGAGGCTCACCCATGGGTCCAGCGTGCGCATATACCGGTCGTCCGGCAGCGATTCGTCACCCGTCGTCGGGTGGGCCGCCTCGCGCTTGACCGGGATGTGGGTGTGTTCGGGGACGTAGAACGTATGAAAGCCGTGGTCGTCGGCGAGCTTGGCGGCTGCCGCCGGGGAGATGCCACGGTCGCTGGTGAAAAGCACAAGCCCGTAATCCATGCACAGAATTAGAACGTGTTCTACCTGTGGGGGGCAAGCGGCCCCCCGCCGACGGATCCTGACGGCGACCCGCCGGCCGCGGCCTGGCCCCGGGCGGGGCGTGGTCGTGCCGACGGCCGGTCGTATCGCCGCTGGCACACAAACGTGCGCTAGCGTGGTGGATCGATGTCGTACCGCGGGCGCAGGCAGTGTTGGCGTTTTTGGCGTTGTGGGAACCGCGCGCCTGGGAGCACAGCGTCGCACTGCAGCAGCGGCGTGGCGCCGCGACGGACTGGAAGCAACAGGAGGAGTCATGACCTACTCGCCCGGTAGTCCCGGATATCCACCAATGCAGCCCGGTGGCTCCTACCCCGGCGCCACACCGTCGTTCGCCAAAACCGATGACGGCGAAAGCAAGCTCCCGATCTACCTGACCCTCGCGGTGGCGGTACTGGGTCTATTGATCTATCTGCTGAACTTCGGCCCGACCTTTACTCTTGGCGCCGACCTGGGTCCCGCCGCCGGGGGACGCGCCGGTGACGCCGGCTACGCGGTCGACGTCGCGGTGCTGGCCGCGCTGCTCGGCGCGGTGGGCCTGCTGCCCAAGGCGAAGAAATACACGGCGATAGTCGCCGTCATCGCGGTGCTGGGTGCGCTGATCGTGATCACGGAGATGATCAACACACCCGTCGGCTTCGCGATCGGCTGGGCGCTGTGGCCGCTGCTGGCGTGCAGCGTGCTGCAGTCGATCGCCGCCGTCGTGGCCCTCCTGCTGGAGGCGGGCGTCCTCACCGCGCCTGCACCACGCCCCAAGTACGACCCTTACGCGCAGTATGGCCAATACGGGCAGTACGGGGGGTACGGGCAGTACGGGGCTCAGCAGCAACAGCCCGGGTATTACGGTCAGCCGGCTGCCCAGCACCACACGGCGCCGCAGTCGCACAACCTGCACCAGCCGACGCAGCCTTCCGGGTACGCCTCGCAGTATGGCGGATACTCGCTGAGCGAATCTCCGACCCAGGCCGCGTCGACCCCCGCCGGATACAACGCCCCGCCCGCGGCGCAGTCGGGGCCCCAGCCCGTCGCGCACACGGGACCCCAGCCCGCGGTACAGGACGGCCCGTCCACGCCACCCACCGGTTTCCCCAGCTTCAGCCCGCCACCCATGTCCGGCGCGACGGGCAGCGAATCCCGGGGGGGTTCGGCGCCGGTCAACCAGACCGGGGAACAGCAGTCCGTCGGCCAGGGGCAGCAACAGTCGCCGTCATCACCATCTGGACCGGCACCGGTCTAACCGTGCGCTCTTGCGCCTAGTCGGGCACGTGCGTCAAGAGTGACACGGGTGGAGGACTACCGGGCAGCGGGCGCTCGGCAGGGACGCGACCTCGTCAGGGTTGCGTTCGGCCCCGCCGTGGTGGCACTGGTCATCATCGCCGCCGTCACGCTGCTCCAATTGCTGATCGCCAACAGCGACATGACCGGCGCGCTGGGCGCCATCGCCAGCATGTGGCTCGGCGTGCACCAGGTGCCGATCTCCATCGGTGGGCGTGAACTCGGCGTGATGCCCCTGCTGCCGGTCCTGCTGATGGTGTGGGGCACGGCGCGCAGCACCGCGCGGGCCACTTCTGGCGGCTCGTCGTGGCTCGTGATCCGCTGGGTTGTCGCGTCGGCGCTGGGTGGGCCCCTGCTACTGGCGGCGATCGCGCTGGCGGTGATCCATGACGCGTCGTCGGTGATCACCGAGCTGGAGACGCCCAGCGCCCTGCGCGCGTTCCTCAGCGTGCTGGTGGTGCACGCCGTCGGTGCCGCGATCGGGGTGTGGTCCCGGGTCGGGCGGCGAGCACTGGCGGCATCGCCGCTGCCCAATTGGCTGGGTGATTCCCTGCCCGCCGCGGCGGCCGGGGTGCTGGCGCTGGTTGGGCTTTCCGGCTTGGTGACGGCGGGGTCACTGATCGTGCACTGGTCCACGATGCAAGAGCTCTACGGGATCACCGATTCGATCTGGGGCCAGTTCAACCTCACGGTGCTGTCGGTGTTGTACGCACCCAACGTCATCGTCGGCACCTCGGCGGTCACGGTCGGGTCCAGCGCTCATCTCGGCTTCGCGACGTTCAGCTCGTTCACCGTTTTCGGCGGCGACATCCCGGCCCTGCCGATCCTGGCCGCGGCCCCCACGCCGCCACTGGGGCCGGTCTGGGTCGCGCTACTCATCATTGGGGCGTCGTCGGGCGTGGTGGTCGGGCAACAATGCGCCCTGCGTCCGCTGCCGCTGTTTCCGGCGCTGGCCAAGCTGCTGGTCGCGTCGGTGGCGGGGGCGTTGGCGATGTCCCTGCTCGCCTATGCCGGGAGCGGTCGGCTGGGCAATTTCGGCGACGTCGGTGTGGATCAGGGCGCGTTGGTGGTCGGCGTGTTCTTCTGGTTCGCGGTCGTCGGCTGGATCACGGTCGTGATGACCGGCGGGGTCAGGCGGCGGGTCCGCAGGCCCCGGCGGCCTAAGCCGGCGCCGCCACCGCCCGACGAGCCCGTCGATGGCGAGCTTGCGGGGTTTTTCGCGGAGCCGGACGGCTCGGCCGCGGAGCCGGAAGGCTCGGCCGACGAGGACGCGCTGGTCGGCGACGAGGACGCGCTGGTCGGCGACGACGGCCCGCCCCCGGGCACGCCCGAGGAACCCGAGCCCACCGCCACCGAGCGTGATCCGGCGGATTAGTCACTCTGCCCGCCTCCGGGCGCGCTAATGCGGCAGGCATCGTCGCCCGACTATTCTCGCGATGTGGCCGAATCGCTCCGCGTGCCCCCGAGCGCGCCGGCGCGGCTGCTGGTGCTGGCATCGGGCACCGGATCGTTACTGAGTTCTCTGATCGAGGCCGCCGCCGGTGACTACCCGGCGCGGGTCGTTGCCGTCGGCGTGGACCGCGACTGCCGGGCCACCGAGGTCGCGGCGGCGGCGGCATTGCCGACGTTCACCGTCCGCCTCGGCGATTATCCCGACCGCGACGCCTGGGACGCTGCGATCACCGAAGCTACCGCGGCGCACTCACCCGATCTCGTCGTTTCTGCCGGCTTCATGAAAATTCTTGGACCGCAATTCCTTTCACTGTTCTGCGGACGCACCCTCAACACGCATCCGGCGTTACTGCCAGCATTCGCGGGGGCGCACGCAGTTCCCGAGGCGCTGGCTTACGGTGTGAAGGTCACCGGCTGTACGGTGCACCTGGTAGACGCCGGCATGGACACCGGGCCGATTTTGGCACAGGAGCCCGTTCTGGTGCTCGATGGCGACAACGAAGAGACATTGCATGACCGCATCAAAGTCATCGAACGGCGGCTGTTGGTGGACGTGGTTGCCGCGATCGCGACTCGCGGCGTGACGGTGGTCGGACGAGAAGCGACGATTGGATGAAAGGCGACCCTCGGATGAGCACCGACGACGGCATGTTGAAAAGGCCGATCCGCCGCGCGTTGATCAGCGTGTACGACAAGACCGGGCTGATCGAGCTTGCCCGGGGACTGAGTTCGGGGGGCGTCGAGGTCGTCTCGACCGGATCGACGGCGAAGGCCATTGCCGACCAAGGGATTCCGGTGACGCGCGTGGAAGAGCTGACCGGCTTCCCCGAGGTGCTCGACGGCCGGGTCAAGACGCTGCACCCGCGAGTGCACGCGGGCCTGCTGGCCGACCTCCGCAAGCCCGAGCACGCCGCGGCGCTCGAAGAGCTCGGGATCGCGGCGTTCGAATTGGTCGTCGTCAACCTGTATCCGTTCAGCCAGACGGTCGAATCCGGTGCCACCGTCGACGAATGCGTCGAGCAGATCGACATCGGCGGGCCCTCGATGGTGCGGGCGGCCGCGAAAAATCATCCCAGCGTGGCGGTGGTCACCAGTCCGCTCGGCTACGACGGAGTGCTGGCCGCGATGCGGCACGGCGGATTTACCCTCGCCGAACGCAAAAAGCTGGCGGCGCTGGCGTTTCAGCACACCGCGGACTACGACATAGCGGTCGCGAGCTGGATGGAGTCCACGCTGGCGCCCGAGCATCCGCAGACGACGTTTCCCCAATGGTTCGGCCGCAGCTGGCGGCGCTCGGCACAGCTGCGCTACGGCGAGAACCCGCACCAGCAGGCGGCGCTGTACACCGACCCCGGCGCCTGGCCGGGCCTCGCGCAGGCCGAGCAGCTGCACGGAAAAGACATGTCCTACAACAACTTCACCGACGCGGACGCGGCCTGGCGGGCCGCCTTCGACCACGAGCAGATCTGTGTGGCAATCATCAAGCACGCCAACCCATGTGGCATCGCGATCTCGTCGGCATCGGTCGCCGATGCACACCGCAAGGCCCACGAGTGCGATCCGCTGAGCGCCTTCGGGGGAGTCATCGCGGCCAACACCGAGGTCAGCCTGGAGATGGCGGAGTACGTGAGCACCATCTTCACCGAGGTGATCGTCGCACCCGCCTACGCGCCGGACGCCCTCGACGTCTTGACGCGCAAGAAGAACATCCGTGTGCTGGTGGCCTCGGAGCCGCTGACCGGTGGCACCGAACTGAAACCGATCAGCGGGGGATTGCTGATGCAGCAGCGCGACCAGCTCGACGCGCACGGCGACAACTCGGCGAACTGGACCCTGGCGACCGGGTCGCCGGCCGACCCGTCGACGCTGAGCGACCTCGTCTTCGCCTGGCGCACCTGCCGCGCGGTCAAGTCGAACGCGATCGTGATCGCCGCCGCCGGCGCCACCATCGGCATCGGCATGGGTCAGGTGAATCGTGTCGACGCCGCCCGGCTGGCCGTCGAGCGCGGCGGCGATCGAGTCCGAGGCGCCGTCGCGGCCTCCGATGCGTTCTTCCCCTTCCCCGACGGGCTCGAGACCCTGACCGCCGCCGGGGTCAGGGCGATCGTGCACCCCGGAGGCTCGGTGCGCGACGACGAGGTGACCGCGGCGGCGGCCAAGGCCGGCGTCACGTTGTACCTCACCGGCGCGCGCCATTTCGCGCACTAAAGCCCGACCGACGCTGGGACCCCGATTATGCGAAAGACCTTTTAGGAGTCCTGTGACGACGGTAGTACCGATGAGTCGAACTACCGTTTAGCGATGACGGCCGGATGACCGTCACCCGGCCGGCGGTCCGACGCCCAGTGGCCGGCAGACATTGGTCGTCGGGTCCCACCATTGCCCGGGATCGCAGGCCAGAGGCTGCGGCCCGACGCCGAGTGGCCGGCAGATGTTGCCGCTTGGGTCCCACCACTGCCCGGGCTCGCAGGCCAGCGGTTGGGGTCCGACGCCGAGTGGCAAGCAGGCCTTGCTGAACGGCTCCCAATACTGCCCGGGATCGCACGCCGAGCTCACCGCCGGCGTTGCGATCGTCGTGACTGCCATCGCCGCTGCCGCCAGCATGACGACTGCCGCCAACCGGCCCACCAGATATCGCATCGCAGATCTCTTGGAGAGCATGTAAAAGGATGCTATATGGGCATGGCGATGCCTCGGCCGCCGGTATTACCGATGGTGGTTTCAATCCAGGCATCGCCATTATCCCGAGCTCTTATACGTGGCGGCCGGGGTTGCCAGCGGGTGGCGTGGCGCGGGCGAGGCGACCAGCGGTCCATCGGGGCGCGCCACCGGCGCGCCCAATTTCGCGCATTAAGGCGCTCGAAAACCGGTGCGCATGACGCAAGTCCGCAACGCGTCGTAGCGTGGAGAGGTGACATCACTGAGCAATCTGCCCCGCACCGTCGGCGAACTACGTGCCGGCGGTCATCGTGAACGGGGAGTCAAGCAGGAAATCCGGGAGAATCTGCTGACGGCATTGGCCGAGGGCGACGAAGTCTGGCCCGGCATCCTGGGTTTCGAGGACACCGTATTGCCCCAGCTGGAGCGGGCGCTCATCGCAGGTCACGACGTCGTCCTGCTCGGCGAACGCGGCCAGGGCAAGACCCGGCTGCTGCGCGCGTTGGTCGGCCTGCTTGACGAGTGGACGCCGGTGATCGCCGGGGCCGAATTGGGCGAGCATCCCTACACGCCGATCACACCCGAGTCGATCCGGCGGGCCCATGACCTCGGCGACGCCCTGCCGGTGGATTGGAGACACCGCAGCGAGCGCTACACCGAAAAGTTGGCCACTCCGGACACCAGCGTCGCCGACCTGGTCGGCGACATCGACCCGATCAAGGTCGCCGAGGGCCGCAGCCTCGGGGACCCGGAGACCATCGCCTACGGGCTGATCCCCCGCGCGCACCGGGGCATCGTGGCCGTCAACGAACTGCCCGACCTCGCCGAGCGCATTCAGGTGTCGATGCTCAACGTCATGGAGGAGCGCGACATCCAGGTCCGCGGTTACACGCTGCGCCTGCCGCTGGACGTGCTGGTGGTCGCGAGCGCCAACCCCGAGGACTACACCAACCGTGGACGCATCATCACCCCCCTCAAAGACCGCTTCGGCGCCGAGATCCGCACCCACTACCCGCGAGAGCTGGAGGCGGAGATCGGCGTGATCGCCCAGGAGGCGCACCTATCCGCGCAGGTGCCCGACTACCTGATGCAGGTGCTCGCCCGGTTTGCCCGGTACCTGCGGGAGTCCAACTCGGTCGATCAGCGCTCCGGGGTGTCGGCACGATTTGCGATCGCGGCGGCCGAGACCGTCGCTGCCGCCGCCCGGCACCGCGGCGCCGTTCTCGGCGAGACCGACCCGGTGGCCCGGGTGGTCGACCTCGGCACGGTGATCGACGTCCTGCGCGGCAAGCTGGAATTCGAATCCGGTGAGGAGGGCCGCGAACAGGCGGTGCTCGAGCACCTGTTGCGCCGCGCGACCGCCGATACCGCGTCGCGGGTGCTGGGCGGCATCGACGTCGGGTCACTGGTGACCGCGGTCGAGGGCGGCGCGGCCGTGACGACCGGGGAGCGGGTGTCGGCCAAGGACGTGCTGGCCGCGGTCCCGGGGCTGCCGGTCGTGGACAAGATCGCGAAAAAGCTGAACGCCGAATCCGAAGGCGAGCGCGCCGCGGCGCTGGAGCTGGCGCTGGAGGCGCTGTATCTGGCCAAGCGGGTCGACAAGGTATCCGGGGAGGGCCAAACCGTCTATGGCTAGCCGACATTCATCGCGGTACTCGGCGTACACCGGCGGCCCCGACCCGCTGGCCCCGCCGGTGGACCTGCGCGAGGCGCTCGAGCAGATCGGTCAGGACGTCATGGCCGGCACCTCGCCCCGTCGCGCGCTGTCCGAGCTGCTGCGCCGCGGTACCAAGGAGATGCCCGGGGCCGACCGACTGGCGGCCGAGGCGAACCGGCGCAGGCGGGAGTTATTGCGCCGCAACAACTTAGACGGCACCTTGCAGGACATCAAAAAGCTGCTCGACGAGGCGGTGCTGGCCGAACGCAAGGAGCTGGCCCGCGCGCTGGATGACGACGCTCGCTTCGGCGAACTGCAGCTGGAAGCGCTGCCGGCGTCGCCCGCCAAGGCCGTCCAGGAGCTCTCCGACTACAACTGGCGCAGCGCGGAGGCCCGCGAAAAATACGAGCAGATCAAGGATTTGCTGGGCCGCGAGATGCTGGACCAACGCTTCGCGGGCATGAAGCAAGCGCTGGAGGGCGCCACCGACGAGGACCGCCAGCGCGTCAACGAGATGCTGGACGACCTCAACGAGCTGCTGGACAAGCACGCTCGCGGCGAGGACACCCAACAGGATTTTCAGGAGTTTATGGACAAGCACGGCGAGTTCTTTCCCGAGAACCCGCGCAATGTCGACGAGCTGCTGGACTCGCTGGCCAAGCGTGCCGCCGCCGCCCAGCGCTTCCGCAACAGCCTGAGCCCGGAGCAGCGCGCGGAGCTGGATGCGTTGGCGCAGCAGGCCTTTGGCTCCCCGGCGCTGATGCAGGCATTGAGTAGGCTCGATGGACACCTGCAGGCCGCGCGGCCGGGTGAAGACTGGACCGGGTCCGAGGAGTTCTCCGGCGATAACCCGTTCGGAATGGGCGAGGGTACCCAGGCGCTGGCCGACGTCGCCGAGCTGGAGCAGCTGGCCGAGCAGCTCTCGCAGAGCTATCCGGGCGCCACCATGGATGACGTCGATCTCGACGCGCTGGCACGCCAGCTCGGCGACCAGGCCGCCATCGACGCCCGAACGCTCGCCGAGTTGGAGCGCGCACTGGTCAATCAGGGTTTCCTGGATCGTGGTTCCGACGGTCAGTGGCGTCTTTCCCCGAAGGCCATGCGCAGGCTCGGCGAGACGGCGTTACGCGATGTGGCACAACAGCTTTCCAGCCGCCACGGCGAGCGTGATCTTCGGCGCGCGGGGGCCGCCGGCGAGCTGACCGGTGCGACTCGGCCGTGGCAGTTCGGTGACACCGAGCCGTGGAACATCTCCCGCACGCTGACCAACGCGGTGCTGCGGCAGTCGGGCACCGCAACCCTGAACGACCCCGCTGGCGCTCTCGGCCCGATTCGGATCACCGTCGACGACGTCGAGGTCTCCGAGACCGAGGCGCGCACCCAGGCCGCCGTGGCGCTGTTGGTCGATACCTCGTTTTCGATGGTGATGGAGAATCGCTGGCTGCCGATGAAGCAGACCGCGCTGGCGCTCAACCACCTGGTGTGCACCCGATTTCGCTCGGATGCCTTGCAGATCATCGCGTTTGGGCGTTACGCCCGGACGGTGACGGCCGCTGAGCTCACGGGTCTGGAGGGCGTCTACGAGCAGGGCACCAACCTGCACCACGCGCTGGCGCTGGCCGGTCGTCACCTGCGCCGGCACCCCAACGCGCAGCCCGTCGTGCTGGTGGTAACCGACGGTGAGCCCACCGCCCACCTGGAGGACCTCGACGGCGACGGCTCGGCGGTGTTCTTCGACTACCCGCCGCACCCACGGACCATCGCCCACACCGTGCGCGGGTTCGACGACATGGCCCGGCTCGGCGCGCAGGTGACCATCTTCCGGCTGGGCAGCGATCCCGGCCTGGCACGGTTCATCGACCAGGTCGCGCGGCGCGTCGAGGGACGCGTGGTGGTGCCCGATCTCGACGGACTGGGTGCGGCCGTGGTGGGCGACTACCTACGGTCGCGACGCCGTCGCTAGTGCTGCCCGCCAGCCCGTCGTTGCGGTGAGCGAGAATTCGCTGAGGGCGCTCGAAATGAGCTGTCGTAAGCCGTCATTCGAGTTGGGTCGGCCTGGCTGATACATGCGGACCGAGACGAAGACGTGTGCGTGCGTTCTTCCCGAGATCAACGCCAGCCTTCCGCCGACGCGGTGCAACATCGCGTTGGTCAAGCCCGGGAATGGATTCTCGATGGCGAAGTAGTCGGCGTCCGTGCGGTCCGGCCGCTTGGCGGCCCGGTCGACCGTACCCAAGTTGGACGACACGACAGTGGTTGCGCTGCCGGCGGCCACACTGATCATTCGCCGGGCCAACCACTTTGGGATCAGGGGAGCCAGCGGCAGCAGTGCCCATCGCTCGTCGGGCAAATCCCGATCGCTGCTCAGCGCTTGCTTGATTGCGGCACGGATCTCGCGCAGGTCCGTCCTCGCAAGTGCGGGGTCGACCGTGATGTCGACATTCGTGAGTGCGTTGGCGCGGGTATCGTCGGGGTGCGCTCGCTGACGGGGATCGTCAAGGTGACCGAGCCGTCGGCGGTGACCCGTCCCACTCGCTGGGCGAGGTGGGCCGCGAATCCTGCGAGCAGCGCGTTGGCGGTGCCCCGAGGGAGTGTGCGCCGGCGTCCCACTCGTCGGCGTTGACGAAGATCGTCGCCATGGGGAGAGTGACGCGTTCGTTCGGTCCGGTGGGTGGTGCGGGTCGCTTTCCGGATAACGGGGCGGCGGATCCGGCAGCGCCACGGCGATCCCGGGCCAATCGGGCCGCGGCGGCGACGGCGCGGCCGATATCGCGTGTGTCGTGAGCGGTTTGGCGTGCGTCCTCGCGCTGCGCCCGCCACCGCCGCCGTGCGCCCGCGGCAGGCCAGCCGATCGCGTCGTCGCCGCCGGAAGCCGCGTCCGCCAACGCCTCCCACAGCCCGACGCCGTCGATTTGGCAATGCGAGATGACGAAGCTCACCGCCGCGCCGCCGTCGGTGAACGGGAGCACCGCAAGGTGCCATTCGGGTCCGTGCTCGGCATCCAGCGGCTTACTCGCTTGCTCGTTCAGCCAGTCGTCGAGTTCACTACGCGGCCGAGGCTCCGCCACGACCTCGAGTTCGGACTGACCGCTCGGCGATACCCAGCGATGGCGGCCGAACGGCAACGGGAATCGCTCGATGCGGCGAAATAGGCTTCCCCGTCCAACATTACGATGGAACCGTCGCAGGCCATCGATGTCGATGGCGCGGTTATATACCCAGATACCTTGCAGCAGGTTGGTGGTTGCCGTCGCACGGTCGCCGAGAAAATGGGTCTGATCGACCACATCGAGCACGTTGCTCAACGTCTAGGCTCCTCTTTGTCCTAGGGTGCGAGGTCCGTACGGTTCGTACGAATCTGCTTGGGGCGCAACCAAACCCAGCTGGTCCGAGGTCTCGACGGCGCGCGCGAACACCTGGGTCAACATCGCGATGTAGCGGCCCACCGACGCACGCGCAATCTCGTTGTCCGGATAGGAGATCGTCACCGTGGTTTTTTCGGCGTGCCGGTTGATCCACATGTTGATCCCGCCGTGGGACAGGCGGCCGGAAGGTGACAGCCGGTGTTATAGGAGTACATGACGAGATTTCCGCCGTTGACGAAGTTGATCAAAGCCATGTCGTCGCGGATTTGCGAATCATCGTCCGCGCTCGGCAGCCGTGGTGGTTCGCCGGGCGTCAGGTCGTTTTGGTGGAACCCGGCCGCCGAGAATATCGGCGCCAGCTCGGTGGCGATCTGCGTCCACTGGTCGCGGGAGGGCGCCGGTTCGATGGCAAAGCTGTCGCTTCCGACCTGGCGTCCGATGCTGCGTTCGAATGGGTTATTACACCCGTTCGTCGATTGCAGGACCGGGGTGCTCGAAAACTTCTCCGCCGGTGAATGTTTGGCAACACTCGCCCCGATCACGGCGTCGAGGTCGGCCAGTTGGTGCTCGACGGTTTCCAGGTCGGGCCGCTGGTTGACGATCTTCTGCAGCCGATCCAGCTCGTCGCGTCCCGGGTTGGCGTAGGGGCTAAACGTCCTCGGTTTGATGCACCCGGCAGACGCCGTTGCCATCCCCATCAGCACCACGGTGAGCGTTCGCCAGGTGGAGGAGGGAGTGCCGCGTCGCATTCTCAGCCCGACCCGGCGGACCACGGACGGCTGCTAGGGGCGGGGCCTGCGGGCCTTGCGCCTGATGCCCACGCCGCCCCACAGGGAGAAGCCGTGGATCTTCACCTTCGGCGCGCCGGGCGTGCCATGGCCTACAACCTCGTGATCGAAGCCACCCATCACGCCGCGGCCGCGGATCTCGACGTTGACTTCGGGCGGCAGCAGGATGTTCTGCACACCCATGATCGAGACAGCGTGGATGTCGACCTCGGTGGAAGTGAAGTCGGCGTACCGCAGATCCAGCACCCCGCTGCCACAGAAGGTAAAGGTGGTCAGCTTCTTGGGCACGTTCCATCGACCGCGCCGCTCGAACCCGCTCACCAGCGCCAGCAGCAGCGTGGACGGCGCGGGATTGGGTTTGCCGCCCCTGCGGGGGTTGACCGCCGCACCCGGCAGGTCGGCCCGCAGCTGATCCAGCTCCTCATACGTGGTCGCCGCATAGGCCCTGGTCAAGCGGTCTTCATAGTCCTTCAGATGCAAGCGGCCCTGCTCGGCCGCGTAGGCCAGCAACTGCGCGGTCTGGATGCGATCGGTGTCGGCCGCACGCGACGATTTGTCGCGTGCGCCCTTCGCATCGCTATGCGCTGAGTCGCTCATCACCCACGAGCCTACGACGTCCGGGTTTTGCTGCAAGAGGGTTGGCTAAACTGCAACCTTCACGCGGGGGTGCCTCAACGGCGGATGACCCTCGTGTCGACGGTGTTAGACATCGGGTGAATTTGCCCAGCTGGGCGGGCGTTTCTCGAGGAACGCCAGCATGCCCTCGCGGGCTTCGTCGGACACGAATAGCCGGGCCGACTCCGCACTCAGGCGCTCGGCGTCGCGGTCGAACCCGTCGAGCACGGCAGCCGCCGTCAGCGCCTTCGACGCCGCCAGACCCTGGGGCGAACCGCGGCCGACATCGGCGACCAGCTTGGCGACCGCGGCGTCCACATCATCGGCAGCCATCGTGATCAATCCGATCTCGGCTGCCTGCGCGGCGTCGAACGTCTCGCCGGTGAGGTAGTAGCGGGCGGCGGCGCGCGCCGACATTTTGGGCAGCAGCGTCAGCGAGATGATCGCCGGGGCGACGCCGATTCGGGCCTCGGTCAGCGCGAATGTGCTGCGCGGCCCGGCGACCGCGATATCGCACGCGCCGACCAGACCGAACCCGCCCGCCCGGACGTGCCCGTCGATGGCGGCGATCACGGGCAGCGGCGACTCGACGATCGCGCGCAGGAGCGCGGTCAGTTCCCGGGCCCGGGCCGCGGCAATGTCGAACGGGTCGCCGCCGCTGGCTTCGCTCAGGTCGGCGCCGGCGCAGAAGGTTCCGCCGGTATGCCCCAGCACCACCACCCGCGCGGCGGGATCCGCGGCGGCGTCGCGCAGCCCCTGGTGTAGCTGGCCGACCAGCGCGGCAGACAACGCGTTGCGGTTGCGTGGTGAGTTCAGCGTCAGCCTGGCGAACGGGCCGGCCACATCGGCCGGGCCGGCGTAGTCGACGAGCCCTTTCATCTCCTAAGACCTGGCCATCAGTAGGACCGGGGCAGGCCCAGCGACGTCTGCGCAACGAAGTTCAGCACCATCTCGCGGCTGATCGGGGCGATCCGCCCGAGCCGGGCCGAGGCCAGCATGGCGGCCACGCCGTACTCCTTGGTCAGCCCGTTGCCGCCCATCGACTGCACGGCCTGGTCGACCGAGCGCGTCGCGGCTTCGGCCGCAGCGTATTTGGCCATGTTGGCGGCCCCGGCAGCGCCCGCGTCATCACCGGAGTCGTAGAGCGCAGCGGCCTTTTGCATCATCAGCTTGGCGAGTTCGACCTCGATGTGACACTGCGCCAACGGATGTGACAGGCCTTGGTGGGCACCGATCGGCGTGGACCACACCTGGCGGGTTTTGACGTAGTCGACGGCCTTTTCGAGCGCGAATCGTCCCATCCCCACCGAACTGGCCGCACCCATGATGCGCTCGGGGTTCAGGCCCGCGAAAAGCTGTGCGATGGCGGCATCCTCGGCCCCGACGAGCGCATCCGCGGGCAGCCGGACATCGTCGAGGAACACCTGGAACTGGCGCTCGGGGCTGATCAGCTCCATCTCGATCGGGGTGTAGGTGAAGCCAGGCGCATCGGTGGGCATCACGAACAACGCCGGCCGCAGCTTGCCGGTCTTGGCCTCTTCCGTGCGGGCCACCACCAGCACCGCCTGCGCCTGGTCGATGCCGGAGATAAACACCTTCTGGCCCTTGACGATCCAGTCGCTGCCGTCGCGACGGGCGGTGGTGGTGATCTTGTGTGAGTTGGAACCGGCGTCCGGCTCGGTGATCGCGAACGCCATCGTCAGCGAGCCGTCGGCGATGGCCGGGATCCAGCGCTTCTTCTGGTCGTCGGTTCCGAACTTGCTGATAATGGTGCCGTTGATCGCGGGTGACACCACCATCAGCAGCAGCGCGCTACCCGCGGCCGCCATCTCCTCCATCACCAGGGACAGCTCGTACATCCCGGCGCCGCCGCCGCCATACTCTTCGGGAAGATTCACCCCAAGGAATCCGAGTTTACCTGCCTCGGACCATAATTCGTTGGTGTGCTCGTGTGCGCGCGCCTTCTCCAGGTAATACTCGGCGCCGTAGTTGGACGCCCATTCCGACACCGCCTTGCGCAGGGCGCGGCGGTCTTCGTTTTCGATGAAGCTGGTATCGGTCACCGTGGATCTCCTTCTTCGCCAGTTTGGGGCGCTTCTACTCTCGCAAGGACGGCGCCAACGTCGACTTGCTGACCGGTCTTGACGTTGAGCTCGGCGAGCACGCCGTCGGCCGGGGCGGTGATGGTGTGTTCCATCTTCATCGCCTCCAGCCAGATCAGCGGCTGACCGGCTGCGACGGCTTCACCGACGGCGGCGCCCAGGCGGATGACGTTGCCGGGCATCGGCGCCACCAGGGATCCCTGCTCGACGGCCGAACCGGGTTCGGGAAACCGCGGCAGCACGACGAGGTGAACCGGTCCGCGCGGCGAATCGACATAGATATCGTTGGGGCCGTAGCGCTGCACCGCGAAGCCGCAGGCCACTCCGTTGCCGTCGGCGAGCACCACCTCGTCGGCCGCGGACGAGACCAGTCGCACCGGTTCGCTAGCTTCGGGGCCGGCAAGCACGAGTCCGTTTCGGGTGAACCGGTATTCGACCCGGTGCTCAGTGTCCTCGTCGTCGCGGAAGCTCTTGACCTGGTAGCCGGACGCCAGGTTCCGCCAGCCGCTCGGTATGGAGCCGAAGACGCGGGCGGTGGCGCGATTGTGCGCGGCGTCGGCGAGGGCGGCGGCGATCGCCGACAATCGCACCGTTGCGTCGTCGGCCAGCGGGGCGGAGAGGTGCGCCAAACCGTGCGTGCCGAAAAACGCGGTGTCGGTGGCGCCGTCGAGGAACGCGGGATGGCGCAGCACGTTCACCAGCAACTCGCGGTTGGTGCGCACGCCGTGGATGTGGGCGCGGGCCAGTGCGTCGGCGAGCACCAGCGCCGATTGACGGCGCGTCGGGGCGTAGGAGATGACCTTGGCCAGCATCGGGTCGTAATGAATCGACACCGCGGATCCGTCTACGATGCCGGAGTCCAGCCGGATCCCGGTCCGCTGGCCCAGGGTGCCGAACTCGGCCCGGGTGCCCGGCACGTCGAAGGCATGCACCAGGCCGGCCTGGGGTTGCCAGCCGCGTGCGGGATCCTCGGCGTAGAGCCGGGCCTCGATCGAATGACCCAGGGCAGCAGGAGGTTCGGGGTCGAGGCGGTGTCCATCGGCGATGGCGAGTTGCAGTTCGACCAGATCGAGCCCGGTGGTCTCCTCGGTCACCGGATGCTCGACCTGCAGCCGGGTGTTCATCTCGAGGAAGTAGAACTCGCCGTCATCATCGGCGAGGAACTCGACCGTCCCGGCACCGGTGTAGCCGATCGCGCCGGCGGCCAGCCGGGCCGCGTCGAACAGCTTGGCCCGCATCCCCGGCGTGCGCTCAACCAGGGGCGACGGGGCCTCTTCGATGATCTTCTGGTGGCGCCGCTGAATCGAGCATTCCCGTTCCCCGACGGCCCACACGGTGCCGTGCGTGTCGGCGAGGACTTGGACCTCGACGTGGTGGCCGGTGGGCAGGTAGCGCTCGCAGAACACGGTCGGGTCGCCGAAGGCGGCCTGCGCTTCGCGCCGGGCCGCAGCGACTTCGCTTGGGAGCATGGATAATTCGCGAACCACCCGCATCCCGCGGCCGCCCCCGCCCGCGGAGGCCTTGACCAGCACCGGCAGTTGCGCCTCGGTGACGGTGTCGGGGTCGAGCTCGTCGAGCACCGGGACACCGGCGGCGGCCATGAGCTTTTTGGATTCGATCTTGGAGCCCATCGCGCGCACCGCGTCCACCGGCGGCCCGACCCAGGTCAGGCCCGCGTCCTGGACCGCGGCCGCGAAAGCGGCGTTCTCGGAAAGGAATCCATAGCCGGGATGCAGCGCGTTGGCGCCGGCGGCCCGGGCCGCCGCGATGATGGCCTCGGCGTTGAGATAGTGATTGGTCTTGGTCAGCCGAACCCGGGCGTCGGCCTCGGCGACGTGTGGCGCGGCCGCGTCCGGGTCGGTGTAGACCGCGACGGTGCCCAGGCCCAGCCGCCGGCAGGTGGCGAACACCCGTCGGGCGATCTCGCCGCGGTTGGCTACCAGGACTCGAGTGATTGCCATGCGGCTCACATCCGGAAGACGCCGAAGTTCGACGTCCCCTCGATCGGGCCATTGGCGATGGCGGACAAGCATATTCCCAGCACGGTGCGCGTGTCGCGCGGGTCGATCACCCCGTCGTCGTAGAGCATCCCGGACAACACCAACGGCAGCGACTCGGCCTCGATCTGGCCCTCGACGGCGGCCCGCATCGCGGCGTCGGCCTCCTCGTCGACCTGCTGGCCGCGGGCTTCCGCGGCCGCGCGGGCCACGATGGACAGCACACCCGACAGCTGGGCGCCGCCCATCACCGCGGATTTGGCGCTGGGCCAGGCGAACAGGAATCGGGGGTCGTAGGCGCGCCCGCACATGCCGTAGTGGCCGGCGCCGTAGGAGGCGCCGATCAACAGCGAGATGTGGGGGACGGTGGAGTTGGACACGGCGTTGATCATCATCGAGCCGTGCTTGATCATCCCGCGCTCTTCGTAGTCCTTGCCCACCATGTATCCGGTGGTGTTGTGCAGGAACAACAATGGCGTGTCGGAGCGATTGGCTAGCTGGATGAACTGGGTGGCCTTCTGCGACTCCTCACTGAACAACACGCCGCGCGCGTTGGCCAGGATGCCCAGCGGATAGCCGTGCAGCCGGGTCCATCCGGTCACCAGCGACGAGCCGTACATTCCCTTGAACTCGTCGAATTCGGAGCCGTCAACGATGCGGGCGATCACCTCGCGAGGGTCGAACGGGATGCGCAGGTCCGCGGGCACGATGCCGATCAGCTCCTCGGCATCGAACGCCGGCTCGGTGACGGGTCCGGGAGCCGGTCCCTGTTTGACCCAGTTCAGCCGCGCCACGATGCGGCGTCCGATGCGGATCGCGTCGAGCTCGTCGACGGCGAAGTAGTCGGCCAGACCCGATGTGCGGGCGTGCATTTCGGCTCCGCCCAGCGATTCGTCGTCGGACTCCTCGCCGGTGGCCATCTTCACCAGCGGGGGACCGGCCAGGAACACCTTCGAGCGTTCCTTGATCATCACGACGTGGTCGGACATGCCGGGTATGTAGGCCCCACCGGCGGTGGAGTTGCCGAAGACGAGAGCGATGGTGGGGATTCCGGCCGCCGACAGCCGGGTCAGGTCGCGGAACATCTGGCCGCCGGGGACGAAGATCTCCTTCTGGGTGGGCAGATCCGCGCCGCCGGATTCCACCAGCGAAATGACCGGCAGCCGGTTCTGCAGCGCGATCTGGTTGGCTCGCAGTATCTTTCGCAGCGTCCACGGATTGCTGGTGCCACCCTTGACTGTCGGGTCATTGGCGACGATCAGGCACTCCACGCCGCTGACCGCGCCGATGCCGACGACCGTGCTGGCACCGATCTGGAAGGCACTTCCGTACGCCGCCAGCGGGCTCAGTTCCAGAAACGGGGAGTCCGGGTCGACGAGCAGCTCAATGCGTTCCCGGGCGGTCAGTTTGCCGCGGGCGTGGTGACGCTCGACGTACTTGGGGCCGCCGCCCCCAAGCGCCTTCGCCAGTTCGGCGTCGATCTCTTCGAGCCGTGTGGTCGCCGCCGACGCGGCCTCGGCGTAGGCCTCAGCCTTTGGGTCGAGCATGGACTGCAGCACGGTCATAGCCACCGCCGACGATGCAGAGCGAGCCGATGAGGTGGGGGTACGCCCCCTCGCCGCTGCGCGGCTGGGGGTACCCCCACCCGCGTGCGGGGGAGAGGCGGTGCAATCATGATTGGTATCCCAGCAGTTTGGCGGCCAGCGCGGTCAGGATCTCGGTGGTTCCGCCGCCGATGCCCAGAATCCGCATATCGCGATATTGGCGCTCGACTTCGGATTCGGCCATGTAGCCCATGCCGCCGAACAGCTGGACCGCTTGGTTGGCCACCCATTCGCCGGCCTCGACGGCGGTGTTTTTGGCGAAGCACACCTGCGCGATCAGGTTCGTCTCACCGGCCAGCTGACGCTCCACCACACTGCGCGAATAGACCCGGGCGACGTCAATGCGCCGCGCCATCTCGGCCAGGGTGTTCTGCACCGACTGTCGGGAGATCAGCGGACGGCCGAACGTCTCCCGGTCGCGACACCAGGCCGCGGTGATGTCCAGACACCGCTGCGCGCTCGAATACGCTTGTGCGGCAAGCCCGACGCGCTCGGCGACGAATGCCTGGGCGATCTGGGCAAAGCCGCTGTTCTCGGCGCCGACGAGGTTGGCCACGGGCACGCGCGCGTCGACGTAGGACAGCTCCGCGGTGTCCGAGGAGCGCCAGCCCATCTTGTCCAGCTTGCGGGTGACCTCGAAGCCGGGTGTGCCCTTCTCGACAACCAGCAGCGAAATCCCCCCTGCTCCAGGGCCGCCCGTGCGCACGGCGGTGACGACGTAATCGGCGCGTACCCCGGAGGTGATGTAGGTCTTGGCGCCGTTGACCACGTAATGGTCGCCGTCCAAGACCGCCGTGGTGCGCAGGTGCCCGACGTCGGAACCGCCGCCGGGCTCGGTGATGGCCAGGGCGCCGATCTTGTCGCCGGCTAGCGTCGGCCGGACGAACGTGTCGATCAGCCGCGCATCGCCGGAGGCGATCATGTGCGGCACCGCGATGCCGCAGGTGAACAGCGACGCGAACACGCCACCGGGCGAGCCGGATTGGTGCGCCTGCTCGCAAATGATCACCGCGTCGGCGCCGTCTCCGCCACCCCCGCCGACCGCCTCGGGAAAGTTCGCACCCAGCAGCCCGGCCGCCCCGGCGCGTCGATGCAAGTCGCGAGGCAGGTCGCCGGTGCGCTCCCACTCGTCGATGTTCGGCAGGATCTCGCGCTCGGTAAACGAGCACACGGTCTTGCGCAGCTGTTCGCGCTCCGGGGTGGTCCAGATACTCACGGGGTCGTCCAAAGATTCACAACAGCCCTTCCGGGATGTCGGCGTGGCGGCCGCGCAGCCATTCGCCCAGCCCCTTGGCCTGGGGATCGAACCGCGCCTGGTACGCGACGCCCTGGCCGAGGATGCCGTCGATGACGAAGTTGACCGCCCGCAGGTTGGGCAGCAGATGGCGGGTGACGTCGAAGTCGGCCGCCTCGGGCAGCAGCTCCTTGAGCAGCTCGACGGTCAGCGTGTTGGCCAGCCAGCGCCATTGTTCGTCGGTGCGCACCCAGACCCCGACGTTGGCCGATCCACCCTTGTCGCCGCTGCGGGCCCCGGCGATCCGGCCCAGCGGTAGCCGCCGGGTCGCGCCGGGCGGCAACGGATCCGGCAACGACGGGGGAGGAGCTGCCGAGAGGTTCAAAGTGTCAGTGGCGCAAGCGATTTCCACACGCGTGCCGTCGGCGTGCACGGCGATGTGCGGCACTTGGGCGGCGTCGACATAGCCGGCGGTGAACACGCCGTAGACCTGACCGTCGCCGGGCGGGGCGGTCACGTGAAAGCCGGGATAGCTGGCAAGCGCCAATTCCACCGCGGCCGAGGAGAATTGGCGCCCGACGTTGGCGGCGTCGGGGTCGCGCACCACGCAGCGCAGCAGCGCACTGGCGGCTTCTTCGGTATCGGCGTCGGGATGGTCGGTGCGGGCCAGGGTCCAATCCAGCTCGGCGGGCTTGACCGCGAGCGCGCCCTCGAGTTGGCGGCGCACCAGGTCGGCTTTGGCCTCGATGTCCAGGCCCGTCAGCACGAAGGTCATCCCGTTGCGGAACCCGCCGATGCTGTTCAGCGACACCTTCAGCGTGGGCGGCGGCGGTTCGCCGGTCACACCGCTGATGCGCACCCGATCCGGGCCCTCGGCAGACAACTGAATGGTGTCCATCCGGGCGGTGACGTCGGGGTTGGCGTAGCGGGCGCCGGTGATCTCGTAGAGCAACTGCGCGGTGACGGTGTCGACGCTGACCAGGCCGCCGGTGCCGGGATGCTTGGTGATCACCGACGAGCCGTCGGCGTTGACCTCGGCCAGGGGAAAACCGGGGTGGGTCAAGTCGGGCACCTCGGTAAAGAACGAGTAGTTGCCGCCGGTGGCCTGGACACCGCATTCGATCACGTGGCCGGCGACCACGGCACCGGCGAGCCGGTCGTAATCAGTGCGGCCCCAGCCGAAGTGCGCGGCCGCCGTCCCGACGATCACCGAGGCGTCGGTGACCCGGCCGGTGACGACGACGTCCGCCCCGTCGTTCAGGCAGTCGACGATGCCCCACGCACCGAGGTACGCGTTCGCGGTCAGCGGCGCGCCCAACCCGAGTTCGGCGGCTCGCGACAACAGGTCGTCGCCTTCGACGTGGGCGACGCGGGCGCCGATACCCAACCGGTCGGCCAGGGTGCGCACAGCGTCGGCCAGCCCGGCGGGGTTGAGGCCGCCGGCGTTGGTGACGATGCGAACGCCGCGGTCGCAGGCCTCGCCAAGGCAATCCTCGAGCTGGGTCAGGAAGGTCTTGGCGTAGCCGCGGTCGGGGTGCTTCATCCGGTCGCGACCGAGGATGAGCATGGTGAGCTCGGCCAGGTAATCGCCGGTGATGTAGTCGAGGTCGCCGCCGGTGAGCATTTCGCGCATCGCCGACAACCGGTCGCCGTAGAACCCCGAGCAGTTGGCGATCCGGACGGTGGCCAGGGACGGGTGAGCACCAGAAACCATGCGCGTCCTCCCTCCGCGGATCACCGATGACCGCCAGCCAACCAACCGGTAGGTCAGCATAGCCCGACGACGACAACGGCGTGAATACCCTCTACTGCCTACCGTTGAGCGCGAAAGTGACGGGTGGTGGGTCAGTTTGTTCGGGGCGGTCTGACCGTTACTCACTCACCCTATGTTTGGGGTGAGTGGCATGAGAGGCACAGGAGTTGTGCCAGGCGGGCACTGAAACCACTGAAACTGCGGGAGCCCGCAACCAGATCCCTCCTGAACATGGTTGCCCTGGATCACGTAGTCGTGGCAGACGGTCGTGTCCCAAGCGGGATAGATGGGAACCCGATTAACCCCGTGGCCAGCCGGGTCCGGTATGGAGCCCTGCGGCGGGGGGTCCCCTGGGCGCCAGTGAAAGGCTCCCGCGTGCGCAATACCTGCTGCAGGTCCCAAGGCAGCGCACCCGGCCGACATCATTAGCGCGGTTGCTACCCCCACGAGGAGGTGTCTCATAAGCCCGTATTTTCCGCCTCGACAGCACTACCCGTCTAGTAAGAATCGCGACGGGGATTCCAAACTGACCCACTACCCGTGACGGGCCATTTTGGCGACCAGCTGCTCACCGACTATCCTTGACGGACAATCGTCGCCGTTGGGCCGACCGGCCAGAGTCGTGCGACACGCCCGAACCGAAACCCCGATCGAGGAGCTAGGCCCGACCATGGCCGTACCCAAACGCAGGATGTCGCGCGCGAATACCCGAAGCCGGCGCGCGCAGTGGAAGGCCGCGAAGACCGAACTCGTCGGCGTGACGGTAGCGGGCCACAAGCACAAGGTGCCCCGCCGGCTGCTCAAGGCGGCCCGGCTCGGGCTCATCGACGTCGAGCGGCGCTGACTTGGTTGGCCCGCTGCGGGGAATCTAAGTGACCACGCGGCGCGCCTCTCAGGCCGCTCTCAGGCGCTAGGACGAAACTGGTGGCCGTGCGAATACTTGTCGTCGACGACGATCGCGCGGTTCGCGAGTCGCTGCGCAGGTCGCTTTCCTTCAACGGCTACACGGTCGACCTCGCCCACGACGGGGTTGAGGCCCTGGAAATGATTGCCAGCGATCGACCCGACGGGCTTGTCCTGGACGTCATGATGCCGCGACTGGACGGCCTCGAGGTGTGCCGTCAGCTTCGCAGCACCGGTGACGATCTGCCGATCCTGGTGCTGACCGCCCGCGACTCGGTCTCCGAGCGGGTCGCCGGCCTGGACGCGGGTGCCGACGACTATCTGCCGAAGCCGTTCGCCCTCGAAGAGCTGTTGGCGCGCATGCGCGCGTTGTTGCGCCGCACCAAGCCCGATGACGCCGCCGAGTCGGTCGCCCTGAAGTTTTCCGACCTGACGTTGGACCCGATGACCCGCGAGGTCACTCGCGGCGAACGCCGGATCAGCCTGACCCGCACCGAGTTCTCGTTGCTGGAAATGCTGATCGCCAATCCGCGTCGGGTGCTGACCCGCGGCCGCATCCTCGAGGAGGTGTGGGGATTCGACTTTCCCACCTCGGGCAACGCGCTGGAGGTCTACGTCGGGTATCTGCGTCGTAAGACCGAAGCCGATGGCGAGCTCCGGCTGATCCACACCGTGCGCGGGGTCGGTTACGTGCTTCGGGAGACGCCGCCTTGATGATCCGCTTCCAACGACGCCGGCGCGCATCGTTGCGGGCCACCAGCTCGTTGTCCCTGCGATGGCGGGTCATGCTGCTGGCGATGTCCATGGTGGCGATGGTGGTCGTCCTGATGGCGTTCGCCGTCTACGCCGTGGTATCGGCGGCGCTCTACGGCGACATCGACAATCAGCTGCAGAGCCGCGCGCAGCTGCTCGTCGCCAGCGGCTCACTGGCCGCCGATCCCGGAAAGGCCATCGAGGGCACCGCCTATTCGGATGTCAACGCGATGCTGGTGAACCCGGGCCACTCGATCTACACCGCCCAGCAGCCCGGCCAGACCCTGCCCGTCGGTGCGCCGGAGAAGGCGGTCATCCGCGGTGACTTGTTCATGTCGCGGCGCACCGCGGCCGATCAACGAGTGCTGGCCATCCACCTGCCCAACGGCAATTCGCTGCTGATCTCCAAGAGCCTCAAGCCCACCGAAGCGGTGATGACGAAACTGCGCTGGGTGCTGCTGATCGTCGGCGGGATCGGTGTCGCGGTCGCGGCGGTGGCCGGCGGCATGGTCACCAGAGCCGGGCTACGACCGGTGGGGCGCCTGACCGAGGCGGCCGAACGGGTGGCGCGCACCGACGACCTGCGGCCCATCCCGGTGTTCGGTAGCGACGAATTGGCGAGGCTTACCGAGGCATTCAACTTGATGCTGCGGGCATTGGCCGAGTCGCGGGAGCGGCAGGCACGCCTGGTCACCGATGCCGGGCATGAATTGCGCACCCCGCTGACGTCGCTGCGCACCAACGTCGAACTGCTGATGGCCTCGATGGAACCCGGGGCCCCGCGGCTGCCCGAGCAGGAAATGGTCGGCCTGCGCGCCGATGTGCTCGCCCAGATCGAGGAATTGTCCACGTTGGTAGGCGATTTGGTGGACCTCACGCGTGACGACGCGGGCCAGGTGGTGCACGAGCCGGTCGACATGTCCGAGGTCGTCGATCGCAGCCTGGAGCGAGTCAGGCGGCGCCGCAACGACATTCGCTTCGACGTCGAGGTGATTCCCTGGCAGGTCTACGGTGACGCCACCGGGCTGTCGCGCATGGTGCTGAACCTGATGGACAACGCGGCCAAGTGGAGCCCGTCGGGTGGCTATGTCGGCGTCAGGATGAGCCAGCTCGACCCGTCGCACGCCGAGCTGGTGGTCTACGACTATGGCCCCGGGATTCCTCCGCAGGAGCGCCGCCTGGTGTTCGAGCGGTTCTACCGGTCGACGACGGCGCGGGCGATGCAGGGTTCGGGCCTGGGGCTGGCGATCGTCAAAAAGGTTGTGCTCAACCACGGTGGTTTGCTTCGGGTCGAAGACACCGTTTCGGGCGGGCAACCGCCGGGAACAGCGATTTACGTGCTACTTCCCGGACGGCCGATGCCGGTTTCGACGTACCCGACGCCCGCCGGCGACACCGAGCCCCAAGCCCAGACCGATCCCACCGCACCCGTGGCCGCAAACGGAGCGAACTCTCGGGATTCGGCGAACGTTATCTCAGTGGACTCTCAGTCCGCGCGCGCAAGGTAGATGTGCAGTTACTGTTGGAAATCGGGCCGAGTCGGGCCGACATCCGCCGAAATTAGAGGAAGAGCGATTTAGCGACATGACGGATCACCCGAGGTATTCGCGACCGCCGCAGCATCCGGGATACCGCACCGGGCCTAACCCGCCCGCGCCCCCGGCCTATGCTCAGGGGCCCCAGCATCCGTATAACCAGCAGTTTGACTGGCGCTATCGGCATTCTCAGCCGCCGCAGACGGGACAGTACCGCCAGCCCTACGAGCCGTTCGGCGGAACCGGCCCGGGTCCCATCCCCGGCGGTACCGGGCCGGGCCGCATACCCGGAGGTACCGGGCCCTTCCCCGGGATGCTGCCGCCGATCGGTCGACCTCCGCTGCAGGTACCCGAAAAACGTTCTCGCGCAGGCATGTTGGCGGTGGGCGCGGTGGCGATCGCCGTGGTGTCGGCCGGTATCGGCGGAACCGCGGCAACGGTCGTCGAGCTGGGCACCCACTCCGCCGCTAACGGCGGCAGGATCATCGGGGCCGCTCCCAGCGTCCCGGCGGCGAACATGCCGCCCGGCAGCGTCGAACAGGTCGCCGGCAAGGTGGTGCCCAGCGTGGTCATGCTGGAGACCGATTTGGGTCGCCAGTCGGAAGAGGGCTCCGGCATCATCCTGTCGGCCGACGGGCTGATTCTGACCAACAACCACGTCATCGCGGCCGCCGCCAATCCGGGCAAACCCCCGGGTGCACCCGCTGGTCCGGCGCCGAAAACGACGGTGACCTTCTCCGACGGTCGCACCGCTCCCTTCACGGTTGTCGGTGCCGATCCGACAAGTGATATCGCCGTGATTCGGGTGCAGGGCGTGTCCGGGCTCACCCCCATTTCCATGGGCTCCTCGTCGGATCTGCGGGTCGGGCAGCCGGTGGTCGCGATCGGGTCACCCCTGGGTCTGTCCGGAACGGTGACCACCGGAATCGTCAGCGCTATGAACCGGCCGGTGTCCACGACCGGTGAGTCGGGCAACCAGAACACCGTGCTCGACGCGATTCAGACCGATGCCGCGATCAACCCGGGCAACTCCGGCGGTGCCCTGGTGAACATGAGCGGCCAGCTGGTGGGCGTCAACTCGGCAATCGCTACCCTGGGTGCCGATTCGCCGGATGCCCAGAGCGGCTCGATCGGGCTCGGCTTCGCGATTCCGGTCGACCAAGCCAAGCGCATCGCCGACGAGTTGATCAGCACCGGCAAGGCGTCTCATGCCTCGCTCGGCGTGCAGGTGACCAATGACAAGGGCACCCCGGGCGCCAAGATTGTCGAAGTCGTGCAGGGCGGTGCGGCCGCGAACGCGGGAGTTCCCAAGAACGTCGTCGTCACCAAGGTCGACGACCGCCCGATCAACAGCGCCGACGCGTTGGTTGCTGCCGTGCGGTCCAAAGCGCCCGGCGACAAGGTGACCCTGACCTACCAGGATCCCGGCGGTGGCAGCCGCACCGTGCAGGTCACGCTCGGCAAGGCGGATCAGTGATGAGAGTCGACGAGCCGCTGTCAGAACTCGGATATACGGTTGCACCCATGGAAACGGGTGCGGAGTTGGTAGTCGGCCGGGCTCTGGTGGTGGTCGTCGACGATCGCACCGCGCACGGCGACGAGGAGGATCACAGCGGGCCATTGGTCACCGAGCTGCTGACCGAAGCGGGGTTCGTTGTCGACGGTGTGGTGGCGGTCGCGGCCGACGAGGTCGAGATCCGTAACGCGCTGAACACCGCGGTGATCGGTGGGGTGGACTTGGTGGTTTCGGTCGGCGGGACGGGCGTCACGCCGCGCGACGTCACGCCGGAGGCCACCCGCGACATCCTGGACCGGGAAATCCTCGGTATCGCAGAAGCGATCCGCGCCTCAGGGCTGTCCGCGGGAATCATCGACGCCGGGTTGTCCCGCGGTCTGTCCGGGGTGTCGGGAAGCACCTTGGTGGTCAATCTCGCCGGTTCCCGGTATGCGGTGCGCGACGGAATGGCGACGCTGAATCCGCTCGCCGCTCAGATCATCGGGCAGCTATCCAGCCTGGAGATCTGAACTCGGCGGCGGGTCACGGGGATTCGGCGTCCGCCCGGGGTCCGTGCTCTGGCGTGGGTGTCGTGGCTACTCCGCCGTGCCGGCCGGACGAGCTTCCGTTGGTCTGTGCGAGAAGGTCGCGGATCTCGGTGAGCAGGACGATTTGGGCGTCGTCGGCCTGCTCGACCTCGCCACGCTTGCGCAGCGTGTTGTAGGGGAGCACGACAAGGAAATACACCACCAAGGCGATCAGAAAGAAATTGATCGCAGCCGACACCAGGGTATTGAAGTCGATGTCCTGATCGGTGCCGGGGATGTGTTGCTTCAATATGCCGACATGAGTCTGCTGGTTGGCGCCGATCGCACCGAGCAACGGCGTGATGATGCTCTCGGTGAACTTGGTAACCAACCCGGTGAACGCAGTACCGATGACCACCGCGACGGCCAGGTCGACGATGTTCCCCCGGGAGAGAAACTCCTTGAATCCTTTGAACACGGAAATGTCCTTTCTGGACTGGACAGAGTTTGCTGCGGGTCACGCGCCGAGCAGCGGTCAGGTACTCAGTGCAGGGTGAGGGTCACCGTCTGACCCAGCGCCGAGCCTGCCACCGTGTTCGCCACGCGAGCCGGCAGCGCAACCAACACTACGCGGTCACTGTCGCCAGCCTGGGCTTTCTGCCTGGGCGACACGAGGACAACAACGGCATCGGTGGCCACGACCCTGCTGGCCGCCTGGCCCGTCGGCGGTGTGTCGGCGGGCGCGGCCAGCACGTCAACGACATCGCCGACGCGAACAAGGTCGATCAGGGCGCCGTCGGCCAGGTGCAGTGGCACGATGCGGGCGCCGGGCCCGGCCGTCGACTCGGCCAGCCGGCTGCCGAGTAATCGGACATCGGTGAGCACCTCGCCACGCCTCGTCGGGCTGGCCAGCGTCGAACCGACGACGGCGCCCAGGTCGGCCTGTGTACCGTCGGGAACCGTTGTCGCCAAACGCTTTTCGACCCGGACATCGTCGGCGGTCAACGCGGCGCCGGGGCGCAGGTCGCGCGCGGCCACCACCACCTCGGCGAGGTCATCGTTGGGATTGGACCGCAGCGCCGCGATGCCGGCCAATACGACGAGCACACCGGCAGCCACTCGCCTGGCCAGCACGGTACGAGCCCAGTCGGGGCGCACCGCGATCGAGATCCGGCGCCATAGCGTCGGATTCAGCGACGATTCCCCCACGCCGCAACGGTAAGCGCCGCTCCGCTCCGGCAGTGCCGGTCAGAAATCCCGTTGTGGATAACCCGCTAGCTCGAGGCGGCGGCGGTGGACGGCGCCGAGCTGCTGGTCGACTTCTCGCTCGACCCGTTCTTCTTGTCGGTCGATCCGTTTTTCTCGCTGGAGCCGTTCTTCTCGCCGGACCCGCTTTTTTCGCCCGACCCCGAACTCGACCCCGCGTCGCTCGTCGAGGACCCGTTGACCGGGGTCTTCGGCTTCTTGCTGTCCTCGCGGCTGTCGGTGCGGTAAAAGCCGCTGCCCTTGAACACGATCCCGACGGAGTTGAAAAGCTTGCGCAGCCGCCCGGAGCACTCCTCGCACGTGGTCAGCGCGTCGTCGGTGAAGGCCTGCACCTTGTCAAAGCGGTTGCCGCAGTCGGTGCACGCGTAGCTGTAGGTCGGCACTAAAACCTCCGTGTATATAGAAAGCCTAGTTAGCACTCTAGCGCTTCTAGTGCTAGAACCGCCGCGTGAGCTGTCTCATTCCCCGCCGCGGCCGTGGGAAAACACGGTGATCAGCCCACGCCGCGGAGTGATCACATGGGTCATCGGCACGTCGTGCGCTTCCGTGGGCAACTCGTCAACGAACTCCACGTCGCGCACCATCGCGACCAGGCGCGCATGCGGGTCCCGGCCGCCCAGCGAGCGGTCGTAGAAACCGCGTCCCCGGCCCAGCCGCGCGCCGCGGCGGTCGACAGCCAGCGCCGGGACGATCACCACACCGGCCTCGCGCAGGGCCGACTCCGGCAGCACGGGCTCGGGCGGCTCGAGCAGCCCCCACCGCCCGCGGATCAGTGCGCCCGGCCGGTACTCACCCCACCGCAGCGGCAACGGCGTGCCATCGCCGCCGGTGCGCGCAACCGGCAACAGCACCCGCCCCGACCGGCGCAGCAACATGTCGAGCATCGCGATCGACCCCGGCTCGGTGCCCACCGGGACGTAGGCGCAGACCGTGCTGCCGCTGCTCACCGAGCGCGCCAGGTGCTCGCTCAGCATCCGGGCCTCGTCGGCCCGAACCGCGTCGGCAACGCGAGCGCGGTCGGCCAGCAGCTGTTCGCGCAACGCGGCCTTGCTCGCGATTGCCATCCGTCAACGATGACAGGCGGGGTATTCGGCCTGCCATTGCAGAGGGGCAAAGCCCTTCAGCGCTATGGTGTGAACGATGTCACGGCCAGATCGAGTCCCGATTCCGTTCACGGCGATCGTCCCCGCCGCGGGTTTGGGCACACGTTTCCTGCCCGCGACCAAGACGGTGCCCAAGGAGCTGCTGCCCGTCGTCGACACGCCAGGCATCGAGCTGGTGGCCGAGGAGGCCGCCGCGGCCGGGGCCGAGCGCCTGGTCATCGTCACCTCGGAGGGCAAGGACGGCGTCGTCGCGCACTTCGTCCAGGACCTGGTGCTGGAGGGCACGCTCGAAGCGCGCGGCAAGATGGCGATGCTGGACAAGGTGCGCCGCGCGCCGCAGCTGATCAAGGTGGAATCCGTCGTGCAGGCCCAGCCGCTCGGGCTGGGGCACGCCATCGGCTGCGTCGAGCCGACGCTGGCGCCCGACGAGGACGCCGTCATGGTGCTGCTGCCCGATGACCTGGTGCTGCCTACCGGCGTCCTGGAGACGATGTCGGCGGTGCGCGCGCACTACGGCGGCACGGTGTTGTGCGCCATCGAGGTGTCGCCCGAGGAGATCAGCGCCTACGGCGTTTTCGACGTCGAGACCCTGCCCGGCCACGGGTTTCCGGGCAATCCGGACGTGCTGAAGGTCAACGGCATGGTGGAGAAGCCCAAGGCCGAAGACGCCCCTTCCATGTATGCCGCGGCGGGCCGCTATGTGCTCGACCGGGCCATCTTCGACGCGCTGCACCGCATCGAACGTGGGGCCGGCGACGAGATACAGCTCACCGACGCGATCGCGCTGCTGATCAAAGAGGGCCACCCGGTCCACGTCGTCGTGCATCGGGGATCCCGACACGACCTGGGAAATCCCGGCGGCTACCTCAAGGCTGCGGTTGACTTTGCTTTGGACCGTGACGACTATGGCCCGGATTTGCGGCGATGGTTGGTGGCGCGGTTGGGCCTGACCGAGCAGTAGCCAGCGACTTCGCCGGGGCCCGGCGGAGTAGGGCGGCCCGATCGGGCCCAGGTCGCCGGAGACGGCGCCCGCCAGGGCTGGAGGGCAGAGAGGCGCGCTTGTGCGTTCTGTGGAGGAGCAGCAGGCTCGGATAACGGCCGCCGCGGTGGCCCCGCGGCCGATACGCGTTGCCATTGCCGAGGCGCAGGGACTGATGTGCGCCGAGGAAGTGGTGACTGAGCACCCGCTGCCCGGCTTCGACCAGGCCGCGATCGACGGCTACGCGGTGCGCAGCGTCGACGTCCTGGGCGTCGGCGAGATCGGCGGCGACGATCTCGGCGAACTATCCGAGGAGCCGGCCGTCGAAGACGATCGCGACGGGCTGATCCTGCCGGTGATGGGAACCATCGAGGCGGGCACGCGCACCCCCAGCCGGCTGCAGCCCCGGCAGGCCGCGCGGGTCCAGACCGGGGCCCCGCTGCCCACGCTGGCCGACACGGTCCTGCCGTTGCGGTGGACGGATGGCGGGACGTCGCGCGTCCGGATTCTGCGGGGGGCGCCCTCGGGGGCCTATGTGCGCCGCGCCGGGGACGATGTGCAGCCCGGCGACGTTGCGGTGCGCGCCGGGACGATCATCGGCGCCGCCCAGGTCGGACTGCTGGCGGCGGTCGGCCGCGAACGGGTGTTGGTGCATCCGCGGCCGCGGCTGTCGGTGATGGCCGTCGGCGGCGAGCTGGTCGACATCTCGCGCACCCCGGGAAACGGTCAGGTGTACGACGTCAACTCCTATGCGCTGGCGGCCGCGGCCCGGGATGCCGGAGCGGAGGTCAACCGCGTCGGCATCATCGGCAATGACCCCCAACAGCTCCGCGAAATCGTCGAAGGCCAGATCAATCGGGCCGAGATCCTGGTGATCGCCGGCGGGGTCGGCGGTGCGGCCGCCGAGGCGGTGCGGACGGTGCTTTCCGATCTCGGCGAGATGGAGGTCGTCCGCGTCGGCATGCATCCCGGATCCGTCCAGGGTTTCGGACAGCTGGGGCGCGAGGGCGTTCCGACCTTCTTGCTGCCGGCCAATCCGGTCAGCGCGCTGGTGGTCTTCGAGGTCATGGTCCGGCCGCTGATCCGCCTGTCGCTGGGCAAGCGCCAGCCGATGCGGCGGATCGTGCAGGCCCGCACGCTGGCGCCGATCACATCCGTGGCCGGGCGCAAGGGCTACCTTCGTGGTCAGCTGATGCGTGACCAGGACAGCGGTGAGTACCTGGTGCAGGCACTCGGGGGAGGCCCGGGGGCGTCATCGCACTTGCTGGCGACGCTTGCCGAAGCAAACTGTCTGGTCGTGGTTCCCAGCGGCGCCGAGCAGATTCGCACCGGTGAGATCGTCGACGTCGCCTTCTTAGCCCAGCGCGGCTAAGCCGAACGATTGCACACGCTCGTGAACCTCATGCGCACCAATTCCCGTCACCCGGGCTGGCCCTTGGACGTTGGGCCGCTTCGGGTAGCCGCGGGTGTGGTCCGGTTGCGCGCGTTGCGATTGCGTGATGGCGCGCAGTGGAGCCGGATGCGGCTGGCCGACCGCACGCATCTCGAGCCGTGGGAGCCCACCTCCGATGGCGATTGGACGGTGCGGCACACACTCGCCGCGTGGCCGTCCTTGTGTACCGATCTGCGTGCCGAGGCCCGCAGGGGGCGCATGCTCCCGTACGTGATTGAGCTGGACGGGCAGTTCTGCGGTCAGCTGACCATCGGTAACGTCATCCATGGGGCCTTGGGATCGGCATGGATCGGCTACTGGGTGCCAAAGTCGGCGACCGGCGGCGGGGTGGCCACCGCGGCGTTGGCGCTGGGTCTGGATCACTGCTTCGGTCCGGTCATGTTGCATCGCGTGGACGCCACGGTGCGCCCCGAGAATGTCGCGAGCCGGGCCGTGCTGGCAAAGGTCGGGTTCCGGGAAGAGGGTCTGCTGCGCCGCTACCTGCAGGTTGACAAGGCTTGGCGGGACCACCTATTGATGGCCATCACCGTCGAAGAGGTGTACGGGTCGGCGGCATCGACCCTGGTCCGCGCGGGACACGCCAGCTGGGTGTGACCGGCTGCGGTGCTTCGCCCGGTACCCCCGCAAAAGTCCGCGCACCAGTGAAGTGTTGCTATCGCGACACGAGTGGCCGTTGGTGCTTGTGAGAGCGAAATTACAGGTGTGTAATTGTCCTGGTCGCTGTGACCCGGCCGCGCCGGCCGCCGGCAGGCTTGCGTGGACGAGAACCGAAGAGAGCAGGTCAACATGCCAAGCATCCCGCAGTCGTTGTTGTGGATTTCGCTAGTGGTGCTGTGGCTGTTCGTCTTGGTTCCGATGCTCATCAGCAAACGCGACGCGGTGCGGCGCACCAGCGACGTGGCCCTGGCCACCCGGGTGCTCAACGGTGACGTCGCGTCCCGGCTGCTCCGGCGGCGCGGTGGTCCCGCCGCGGGTCATCGCCACGACCCCACCTGGACGCCCGAGGAAGAGCCGGCCGAGGACGAGTTGGCCGGCGCTGACCAGGACCAACACCAGGAGCAGGACGAGGACCAAGACCGGGACGCGGACACCGACGACCTGCAGCGCACGCGGCCGGTTGTCATGAAGGTTGAGCCCGTCGAGAGCACCGAGCCCGACTATCTCGACGTCGACGTTGTCGAGGATTCGGGGGCCCTTCCGGTAGGAGCCAGCGCCCAGGCAACCGAGCCCACGCCGGTCGCCGTCGACGAGACAGACGACGACCAGACTGAAACCGACGACGACCAGACCGAAGCCGAGGCCGACGAAGAGCTGGGCGACCGGTACGACTACGTCGAGGATTCGTCTGGGTTGGAGCCCGAAGGGGACCCAGACGAGGAGGAGGACGACCGGTGGCGGTCGAAGGCCGCACCGGCCGGCTCACGGCGGCGTCGGTTCGACACCAAGACCGCGGCTGCCGTCAGCGCCCGCAAGTACGTCTTCCGCAAGCGGGTGCTGATGGTGATGGCGGTGGTTCTGGTTGGCTCGGCCGCGGCCGCGTTCCAAGTGACGCCGGACGCCTGGTGGGTGTGCGGAACCGCGACCGCTGGGACCATGCTCTACCTGGCTTATCTGCGCCGGCAAACCCGGATCGAAGAAAAGGTGCGTCGCCGCCGGATGCAGCGGATGGTGCGGGCGCGGCTTGGTGTGGAGAACGCCCACGACCGCGAATATGACGTGGTCCCGTCCCGGCTGCGGCGTCCCGGCGCGGTGGTCCTGGAGATCGACGACGAGGATCCGATCTTCGAGCATCTGGACTACGCGATGCCGCAACGGACCTATGGCTGGCCCAGGGATCTGCCGCGCGCCGTTGGCGAATAGTCCTGACGGTGCTGGCGCTGTCGCACAACTGGTAGCCTGCTAGCGATCAGGGGCTATGGCGCAGTTGGTAGCGCGACTCGTTCGCATCGAGTAGGTCAGGGGTTCGAATCCCCTTAGCTCCACCATTGTGATGTCCCGGGTGTTGGCTCGCCGCACTCCTACCGCAATGCAAGAAGTCGGATTGCGTGCTGACTGCGGGACGCCGAAGGGCCGCGATCCTCAGAACGCGGGCACACCGTCACGGTGCGGATGCAGTGCGCCGAGCGGCGACGTGAGTGGCAGGTGCAATGCATCGACAATTCCCGTCGGCGCCTCACATACCCACGGGATGGCGTTGACTGCTCGCATCCCGGTGGCGAGCAAACCGTGGTCGCTGGCGCTTTCACCGTCGCGATAGCCGACTTCGAATTCTCCGTCGAAGGACGGCTCACCGTCGATGATGACGCGCCAGATGCCGTCGGTACCGCCGGTTCGGCCGGTCGGCCATTCTGGGGCGAGGTCGTCGGCCATCCGGTCGACGTGTTCGATCGTGATGACTTCTTGGCCATCCACCACGCCGACGCAGCGCGCGTAGGTCGCGCCGACCGTTCCGGCTTCGATGATTCCGCAGGCGGTATCGAGTTGCCTTGGGGTGGGTAGGAACTCGCAGGTCTCTCGGATCTCGTCGAGTTCAACACCCAGCGCGTCGGCCACCATGGTGACCGCGGCACCCCACCCCCATTTGAGCACTCCAGGGCGCTTGAGACCGCCCTGATAGTCCAGCGGTTGTCCGAAACCGAACAACTCTCGGACATCGAATTCGACCGGATACTCCGAATAATTCGTGATCTCGATGCCGCGCACCGAGTACACGCGATGCGACATGGACAGTAGGGCGATCGGGAACAGGTCGCATCCGAATCCCGGCTCGATGCCGGAGGAGAAGATGGAGCTGTTGCCCGCGCGGGCGGCTTCGCGGATCGGCTGGAGATAACGCTCGGAGAGCGACCCCTTCTCGTAGACCAGGCCGGGCAGCGAGGTTGTCACGATGTTCTTGCCGGCGGCCAAGATCCGGCAGAAGTCGGCGAGCGCCTCTTTGGGCCGAGGCCCCGCGGGAGCGGCATACATGATGCAATCGACGTCCTCACTCAGCAGGGTGTCGACGTCGCGGGTGGCGGAGACACCCAGGGGCTCGATACCTGCCAGGGTTCCGATGTCCTGACCGTCCTTGGCGGCCGAGTGCACCCATGCGCCGACCAAATCGAGGTTGGGCCGGTCGGCCACCGTGCGGATGGCATAACGTCCGACGCCGCCGGTCGCCCAGACCACCACCTTGTATGTCTTGCCCGTCGTTGACCCCATGGCGAATTCCTTTCCGGAAGGCACTGACTCAGCCAAACGATAACAGATGTAATGTTTTTGCGTGGCCGAAAATGCGAACGAATCGCGTCGAGTAAACGGCGTTCACCACGTGGTGTTTGCGGTGCCGCAGCAGCAGCTCCCAGATACCGCACAGTTCTTCTCGGAGTTGGGCTTTCGATTCCAGACCATCGAGCTCGAAGACGTGGGCCTGCGGGTGCTGCTGGACTGGGACGGCGGACTTGAATTGGTGACCCCACTGTCCTCCGAGGCTGACGGTGATAACGCGGTGGCGGATTTCCTACAGCAGAACGGCCCGGGCGTGTATTCGGTGGTTATCCGTGTCGGTGACGCCCCGGCCGCTGAGCAGGTGGCGCGGCGATATGGTGCGCAGACTCGATTCCATCAGCACCGCGGCGGTGACGGATACGAACTCGACGAGATCGAGATCTCGGTGCTCGGGCTACCGCTGACCTTCCTGTCCACCGATCTGCCATAGCTCTGCCGCAGTCCCGTTTAGCCGCCGCGTGATTCGACGTAGGCGGCGATCACTTCGATCAGCGCCTTGCGGTCCCGGGAGGAGTCCACGGGTTCTGGCCACACCATCTGTGCGACCACCAGGCCGCGCAAGGTTGCCCAGATGAGGTTGCCGATCCGGCCGGCGTGCGGTGCGGACAGACCTTCCCCAAGGTGCCGGCCCAGGCTGGTCAATGTGGACATCAGGTCGGCCAGGTGGGTGTTGGCGACGGCGTCGCGAAGGCCGCGGGTCGAGATGAGGATTTCCAGCGCAGCCATCGACGTGGGACTGGAGAATGCGTCCCAGATCGTGTCGATGACGAACTCGGTGCGGGCCCGCACGTTGCCCTCGCGGACGGCCGGCGGTGGTAGCTCGTCTAGAGCCGCGAGCAATTCGCCGAAACCCTTGTCCACCACCGCCATCAGCAAGCCGTCTAGATCACCGAAGTGGTATTGGACGACGCCCCAGGTAACGCCGGCGCGATCGGTGATGTGCCGGACGCTGGGTGGGGCGAATCCCTCGTCGAGGATGCAGCGCACCGTCTCATCGATGACGACCGCACGGGTACGTTCGGCCCGGGCTTGAGTACCGGTGGGCGGCCGACGAGGTGCAGTCATGAGATCGGGATTACCACAGCACACCCCGCACATGGTCGGTGGGCCGCAAATCGTGCGCGGCGAGGATGCCGCTCGGAGCCCGGCACACGGCGTCGATGACATTCACGGCGCGGGCCGCGGTGGCGATGACACCGCCCTGGTTGTGGTCAATGCCCGATACGCCCACGTGGGTATTGATCTCGATGCCCGGGCTGCCCTCGATTCGGACGCGGTGCACGCCGGGGTGTCCGTCCGGCGGATACGGCCAATCCGGGGCGGCCGCATCGGTGAGCCGGTTGACATGCTCCATGGTGATGAGCGCCTCGCCGCCGCGCACGCCTTCGACCGCGAAACGGACGGCGGCCACGGTGCCCGGTTCGACATTCATCATGGTGCACTCGATTAGGTCGGGCGTGACCCACTTGTCGTAGCGCTCCCGCACTTCGTCGAGTTCGATGCCGAGATCGGTGGCCAGGCTGCGAACTTGCGCACCCCACATCGACGCGAGGACTCCGGGTGAGAAAAGGATAGGTTGATGCTCCGGCGCGGTCCCGAAACCGAAAGTCACGCCGGTGAATTCGGCGTCGTCATAAGTCCCGTAGTCGAAGATTTCTTGCACGGTGACCGTGGTGGCCCGTGCAGCCAAGCTCAGTGCGGTGTAGACCAGGGTGTCGCCGGAGAATCCAGGGTCAATTCCGTTGATGTACAACGTCGTTTCGCCGTCGGAACAGGCTTGTGCCAGTGGCTCGCGTAACCAATCGTCGGCCTGGTCGGGTGCCACCAGCCAGACGAACGACGTCCCAACGACATTCGTGCCCGCCCGTAGAAATCGGCTGATCTCGCCCAGCGCTTCGTGCGGGCGGGTCTCGGCTTGAGAGGTGTAGACCACGCAGTCTGCGTTCAGGGAGATCAGCGCGTCGATGTCGTCGGTGGCTAGCACACGGGTGGGCCGGTTGAGCCCGCAGAGGTCGGCGGCGTCACGCCCGATCTTGTCCTGTCCGCGTGCGTGGACGCCGACGAGTTCTAGGTCGGGGCGCTCGACGATGGTGCGTAGCGCGTGGACTCCGACATTGCCGGTGGAGAACTGGACGATCCTACGGGTCACTGGACTCCTTTCAGAGCAGATCGGTAATGGTCTTCAGTCCGGCGTCGTAGAGCACTCCCGGGAGCATGCCGCCATCGATTTCAATGGTCGTGCCGTTGATGAAATCGGTTGTGCCGGAAGCGAGGAAGACACACGTGCGGCCGACCTCCGCCGGTTCGCCACCACGCTTGAGCGGTAGCGCGTCGAAGTACGTCGAGCCTGTCGGGTCGTCTTTGGGCAGCACGAACGAGCGGAAGTTTTCGGTGATCGTCGGTCCCAGCGCCACACAATTGACCCGGGCCGCCGGGCCCCACTCCTCGGCGAGAGACCGAGTGAGGTGGTTGAGTCCCGACTTGGCCGCACCGTAGGACACCAGTGTCGGTGAGCCCGCGGGATGGCCCGCGCCGCTGGAGACGTTGATGATGCAGCCGGTGCCGTCCTGATCGCGCATCTGCCGGTACACGCGGATGGCGAACCACAACGGGCTGATGAGGTTCATCTGGACGGCGAACGCGTGAAACAACACCGTGCGCTCGAAGTCGTCGTCGGAGCGCGGCGCGCCTTGGATGCGCGACACTAGCGCGGGAATGTCCTCGGCGTGCGGCGCAGGGACCGTTCCGCCGGCGTTGTTGACCAGGATGTCGACTCGGCCGTAGCGCTCGACCACCGCAGTGACCATCGCGTCGATCGCATGGTAATCGCCTTGATCGCAGACCATCTGGTGTGAGCGTTCCGCCCACCCAGACTCCGCGTCCACGCCGGGGATGGCGTCCAGCGGTGACCGCGAGCACCCGACGACCGTGGCGCCCGCGCCCAGCAGTTCATGGGCGATGCCCACGCCGACACCTCTGCTGGTCCCGGTGACGATCGCGACTTTGTCGTCCAGCACACCCATGGTCAATGCCCCTTGCCGTTCGATCCCGGCGCCAGAAAAGCCTGTAACGAAAAAATTACATGTGTAATCATTACAGGACAATAGCGAGAGGAGTCGCAACGATGCGGCAGGAACCCTTGGATCACCCGGAGCAGTCGTACAAAGTCGCGGTGTGGGCGACTGGACGCGTCGGACGGTTGGCCATCCGCGCGGTGGCGGACCGCCCGAACCTTGAACTGGTGGGCGTGTGGGTGCACTCGAAATCCAAGGAGGGTAAGGACGCCGGCACGATTGCCGGCATCGATCCATTGGGCGTGGCCGCGACCCGCGACGACGCCGCCATTCTGGCCGGCGACGCGGACTGCATCATCTACACCGGGCCGGCAACCAGCCGCCCGCGGGAGGCGATCGCCGACTTCTGCCGCATTCTGGAGTCGGGCAAGAACATCGTCACGACGTCCGTTCCGGGCTTGGTCTACCCACGAGGTTCTATCAAGCAGTCGACCGTGCAGCGCATCGTCGACTCGGCGATAAAGGGTGGCAGCTCGATCTATTCATCGGGCATCGAACCGGGGTTCGGTTGCGATCTGCTGGCCGTTGCGATGGCGTCGATGTCGAATCGGATCTACTCCATCCGAGGGTTGGAGATCACCGATTACTCGCGCGACAACACCGTCTACGAAATGCGGGAGCTGTTCGGTTTCGGTCAGCCGATGGACTATCAAGGCGGAATCATGATGCCCGGCGTAATCAAGTACGGCTGGGGCGCGGCCGTCACCATGGTCGCCGAAGCACTCGGCGTACAACTGGACGAGATTCGCGAAACGTGTAAGTTCGCACCGTCATCGCGGCGACTGGAGACCCTATCCGGGGTGATCGAACCCGGCACCGTCGCAGCGGTCTGGTTCCGCTGTATCGGCGTGGTCGATGGCCAAGAAGTGATCACGATCGAGCACGTCGACCGGATGGCAGAAGACGTAGCACCGGACTGGCCGAAGAGCCGCGCTGGCGGCATCGACGGCGTGTGGCGCGTGATAATCGAAGGCGAGCCGAGCTTCGACGCCGAATTCGAAACCGGCTTCAACTCCGATGAGGACTCCACAGACCACGGCTTGCTAGCGACCGGTATGCGCGCCATCAACGCCGTCCCGTGGGTATGTCGCGCGGCCCCAGGCCTGGTTGATGCACTGCACATCCCGCTAACGCCAGCGATCGGTTCGCTCCGCCCGCGCCGAGACGGAACCCCCACGATCGAAGGTCATCACGACGCCCGGACGGGAGCATAGGAAGGGCAAGCGCGGCTAGATCTTCCGACTGGTCGATGATCACTCTTGACGCCGTCAAGACCCGACAACGAAACCGCAGGTAACGAGCAGGGCTGAACCGGACCGAGAGGGAACGAAACGGCAGGTAAGCCGTATATTGCCTGGTCAAGGCAGGGGTTCGAATCCTCTTAGCTCCACCGAGAAAGTCCAGTTCAGGGGTATTTTCTACCCTCGGTCCACTGTTACGTAGCAGTCCGTAACCAGTCCTGAGTAACACCGCTAAAACGGAAATCAGCACTTGAATCCGGTTTTTTCACTCCGCCTTGCGCGGAGGGGCTCCCCTTATCTTCAGCAGCCATGACACGCAGGCGTGTGAGCCCCCAGCCGCGGCGGGATAATGCGTGCGATCAAGACGAAGTACGGGCCTGGCAGAATCGCGACCTCCGCGGACAAGTCGCACTTCGTCCACCGGCCTGTGACCAAATCGTCAATCCTGAGTTCTGAAGACAATCCCAGCGTCGAACTCGACATCAAGACCTCTGGACACGGTTTCCCGCCGAGGGCTACGCGGCGCGCTTCACCGCCACCTTGAGATCGTGCGGCAGGCAGGCCGTCGTCTTCTGCACGGAGGCATGGTACGACTGCTGGTGTCATCCCTGTGGCATCAATACACCATCTGCCCCACCGGTCACGACTTCGGTGAACTGCCCTAACGGCTTCCGCGTGGCGCCTCGGCGTGCTTACCTTCGCTCGTTAGCCTGGCCGCATCCGACGAGGGAGAAACGTCAATGTTGGTCCTGCACGGCTTCTGGTCCCCTTCGAACGGGCTATGTCTGTGGGCGGAGGACTCCGCGCTCGCGGTGACGAGTCCCAGCGAAGCGTTGCGTGCGGCCCGCCCGCATCCGTTCGCCGCGGACGCCGATGCCATCGCCCCGATCCACACCGGCAAGCGCGGAACCGCGGTTCTGTTGTTGCCGTCGTTGCGGAAGTCGCCACTGGACTCGCCCGAGCTGTTCCGGGTCACGCCGCGCCCGGCACCAAGAATCCAACCCGTTCTGCTGTCCTGGACGGTTCCCGTGATGTCCCTGCCCGCCGCGTCGGCGCTGACCGCGCTGGACGAGCCCGCCGCCGACGTGCGCTACGGCGCATCCGTGGCGTATCTCGCCGAACTGGCGGCGTTCGCGCGGGAGCTGGTGGAGCGCGGCCGGGTCCTGCCCGCGCTCTCCTGCGACGAACACGGGCCAGTTGCGTTCTGGCGTCCGGTGGTGCAGGGTCCCGACGTCGTGGCCCTGAATGCGCTGATTGCCGCGATGCCACCGGTATGCCGGGCTGAGCCGGAGACCCGGACGGCCACGAGCTGGCCATCTCGGCGCTGTATGCCTTCGCGGATGCGGCGGTGCGAACGACGTTGCCGGCCGGGATCGACCTGCTCCCGCCCCGGCGTGGCCGCCGCCCGAAACACGTTCCGGCCCAGGAAGCCTGGCTGACCGCGCTGACCGCCCCGGACGGCCGGTTCGACGCGGACCCGGGCGAACTCGACGCGCTGGCCGGGGCACTGCAGCCGTGGGATGCGATCGGTGCCGACGAGCCCGGCCCGGCAAGGGCGATGTTCCGGCTCTCCGAAACCGAGGAGCGGGAGGGCCAACAGCCCGGCTGGCGGCTGGAGTTCCTGCTGCAATCCATGGCTGACCCCAGCCTGTTGGTACCCGCGGAGCAGACCTGGGACGAGGATGGCAGCTTGCGCCGCTGGCTGGACAGGCCCCAGGAACTCCTCCTCGCTGAACTCGGCCGCGCCGTCCGGATCTACCCCGAACTCGCGCCCGCCCTGCGCACGGCGCGTCCGTCCGAGATTTCCCTGGACACCGAGGGTGCCCACCGCTTCCTGTCCACTGCGGTGCCCCGGCTTGACGAGGCGGGGTTCGGCGTTCTGCTGCCGTCATGGTGGGACCGGCGCCGCAAGCTCGGACTCGCGGTGTCGGCGTCCACGCCGGTCGACGGGGTGGTGGGCGGCACAAGCAGATTCAGCCGCGACCAGCTGGTCGATTTCCACTGGGAACTCGCGGTCGGTGACGACACCTTGACCGAGGACGAGATCGCCGCGCTCGCCGAGACCAAGGCCCCGCTGATCCGGCTGCGCGGCCAGTGGGTGGCGGTGGACCCCGATCAGCTGCGCCGCGGGCTGGAGTTCCTGGCGAAGAATCCCACCGGCCAAGCGACCACGGCCGAGATCCTCGCGCTGGCCGCCAGCCATCCCGACGACACCGACACCCCGCTGGGGGTCACCGCGGTGCGCGCCGACGGCTGGCTCGGCGATCTGCTCAGCGGCACGGCGGCCCAGTCGTTGCAGCCGCTGGCACCCCCACCGGAGTTCACCGCGATGCTGCGTCCCTACCAGCAGCGGGGGCTGTCCTGGCTGGCGTTCCTGTCCTCGCTCGGGCTGGGCAGCTGCCTGGCCGACGATATGGGGCTGGGCAAGACCGTGCAGTTGCTCGCCCTGGAGTCCGCGCAACGTCACGACGAGCCCGGTGCCGCGCCGACACTGCTGCTGTGCCCAATGTCCTTGGTCGGCAACTGGCAACGGGAAGCCGCGAAATTCGCACCGACACTGAGGGTTTACGCCCACCACGGCACGGCACGGTTGCGCGGCGACGCGCTGCGCGAGCATCTCGCCGACACCGACGTCGTGGTCACCACCTACGCCACCGCGAGCCGCGACATCGGTGAGCTCGCGGGATTCCGCTGGAACCGGGTAGTGCTGGACGAGGCGCAGGCGGTGAAGAACAGTCTGTCCCGCGGGGCCAAGACGGTGCGTCGGCTAAAGGCGGGGCACCGGGTGGCGCTTACCGGGACCCCGGTCGAAAACCGGCTCGCCGAGCTGTGGTCCATCATGGACTTCCTCAACCCCGGTCTGCTCGGCTCGTCCGAGTTGTTCCGCACCAGGTACGCGATCCCCGTCGAGAAGTACGGCCAGACCGAGCCGGCCGAGCGCCTGCGCAGGATCACCCGCCCCTACGTCCTGCGCCGGCTCAAGTCCGACCCGACGATCATCGACGACCTACCCGAGAAGATCGAGATCAAGCAGTACTGCCAGCTCACCACCGAACAGGCATCCCTGTACCAGTCCATCGTCGACGAGATGATGGAGAAGATCGAGAACACCGAGGGCATTGAGCGGCGCGGCAATGTGCTTGCCGCGATGGCCAAGCTCAAACAGGTCTGCAACCATCCCGCGCAACTGCTACACGACCGTTCGCCGGTCGGTGCGCGGTCGGGCAAGGTCATCCGGCTCGAGGAGATCCTGGAAGAAATCCTCGCTGAGGGCGACCGGGTGCTGTGCTTCACCCAGTTCACCGAATTCGCCGAGATGCTCGTGCCGCACCTGGCCGCGCGGTTCGGGCAGGACGTGCTGTACCTGCACGGCGGCACCCCGAAGAAGCGGCGCGACGAGATGGTGGTGCGCTTCCAGTCCGGTGAGGGGCCACCGATCTTCCTGCTGTCGCTGAAGGCCGGCGGCACCGGGCTCAACCTCACCGCGGCGAACCACGTTGTGCACCTTGACCGCTGGTGGAACCCGGCTGTGGAGAACCAGGCCACCGACCGAGCGTTCCGCATCGGCCAGAAGCGAAAGGTCCAAGTGCGCAAGTTCATTTGCACCGGCACGCTCGAAGAGAAGATCGACGACATGATCGAGGAGAAGAAGGCGCTGGCCGATCTCGTGGTAGGTGACGGGGAAGGCTGGCTGACGGAGCTGTCCACCGGCGATCTGCGCAACCTGTTCACCCTATCCGAGGGGGCCGTTGGTGAGTAACTGGTTCCCGCCGCCGTCGCGGCCGCGCCCGGTCGACGGCGGCCTCAAAGCCCGCAGCACCCGCGGCGCGATCGCCCAGACATGGTGGTCCCAGCGGTTCATCGAGGTGCTCGAAGGCATCGGGATGGGCAGCCGACTCCAGCGCGGGCGGAGCTATGCCCGCAAGGGACAAGTGATCTCGATGGATGTGGGTCCGGGACTGGTCACCGCACAGGTGCAGGGCAGTCGGGTGCGTCCGTACCGTGTCCGCATCGGTGTCGGCGCTTTCGGTAAGGGTGAGTGGACGCAGGTGGAGGGTGCGCTTGCCGAAAACGCATGGTATACAGCCGCGTTGCTCTCCGGCGAGATGCCGGACGATATCGAGGATGTCTTCGCCGGGCTGGGGCTTTCGCTGTTCCCAGCGACCGCCCGCGAGCTGTCGTTGGACTGCTCCTGCCCGGATGGCGCGGTGCCGTGCAAGCACCTCGCCGCGACGTTCTACCTGCTGGCCGAGTCGTTCGACGAAGATCCATTCGCCATCCTCGCCTGGCGTGGACGCGAGCGTGAGGATCTGCTGGCGAATCTGCAGGCTGCCCGGTCGGAGGGTCGCCCCGCTGCCGACCGTGCCGAGCCGCCGGGACGGCCGCTCACCGATTGCCTTGACTCCTATTTCATTCGGCAGGTCGACATCCCATCGCCAAGCCCGCGGGTGACGTCGTCGACGGCATTGCTCGATCAGCTTCCCGATGTCATTGTCGGGGTGCGTGGCCGGCCGCTGGTCGAGATACTGCGGCCCGCGTATGCCGCGCTGAGCGAAGACGGAGGTGACCGGTGATCGACCCGTTGGATAGACCGCCGCCACCGTCTCGGCGCCGCCCCCGGCGCCCGGACGTGATGGCCTACCAGGTCCGGGTCGATCTGGCAGGCACCACACCGCCGACGTGGCGGCGGCTGGAGGTTGCGTCTGACGTGTTTCTGGACGACTTGCACGAGATCATCCAGATAGCCTTCGGCTGGACGGACAGCCATTTGCACCGATTCGGCTGTGGCCCTGCCTATTACAGTGACGACACCGAGTACTACCTCATGGATTTCGAGGTGGACAGCGGCGAGATAGGCATACCCGAGCAACAGGTTCGCCTGGACGAGGTGCTGGCCGACATCGGCGATCGGATGTTCTACTGCTACGACTTCGGCGACAACTGGCAGCTTGTTCTGCGGCTGGAGGCGGTGGAGCCGCAGGCGTCCTCTGCGCGCAATGTGGTATGCACCCACGGCGACCGTGACGGGCCGGCCGAGGACTGCGGCGGGGTCGGGGCATACGAGCTGATCGAGGCGTTTAAGGACCCCACCATCGGCGACCCCGAGACCGAGATCGAGTACCGCCAGGTTCTCGGCGACATCGATCCGTATTCGTACCCGACGACGCCGTTCGACATCGCCAAAATTAACAAAGCGCTCTGCGATTTCGACAGACACGTGGACATCGGTCAGCTGCCCGGCCCCTTGGCGGATCTGCTTGGCGCTGTGCGAACGACGTCGCAACGCCGGCTGCTATGCCGGATGATGGGCGTTGCGATGCAGGAGCCGGTCCTGATCGACCTGGATGCCGCCACGACCGCGGTGCGACCGTACGCGTGGCTGATCGACAGGGTGGGGGACAACGGAATCAAGCTGACGACCGCCGGCTACCTCCCGCCGGTCCACGTCGAGGCCGCGTTCACCGAACTCGACCTCGCCGACGCCTGGATCGGCATGGGCAACCGCGAGCAACTCACGATCCCGGTACTGCGTCTGCGGGAATCCGCACAGCGAATGGGCCTGCTGCGAAAGCACCATGGGCGCCTCATGGTAACCGCGCGGGGCAAGGCCGCACGCAGCGACCCGTCGGCGCTGTGGTTCCAGCTCGCCGAACGTATGCCGCTCACGTCGAAGGATCTGTGCGAAGAGCAGGCCGGGCTTCTCTTCCTCATCGCGGTCGCGGCCGGCGAGAACGACCCCGACGGGTTCGTCGCCGACATGCTCGACGCCATCGGCTGGAAGCACCGCGACCGTACACCGATCACGACGTCGTCTGCGGCGCACATAACGAGGAACACCAGAGACGTGCTGCGGCGGCTCCGGCTGCTGGCACCGGACAGTCGAGTCGCGAAGCCAGAGCGTGTCACACCGCAAGCGGTGGCGTTCGCCCGCGCCGCCGTGCGGTCGTGGCCATCCGCCGCGAAATCGACACCACGGTCGTGATCCTCACTGGATCACAGCCATATCCGCGTTTCGCGGCGCGCCTGAGCACCCAGGCGCCCGCGCTGCGCGGTAGGAGTAGGATTCAGTCCTACTCAACAATGGAGGTCGCTCATGCGAACGACGCGGCAATTGAGCATCACACTCCCAAACGACATGGCTGAAGCGCTCCGCGAGCGGGTGCGCTCAGGGGAATACGCCAGCGAAAGTGAGGTGATCCGCGAGGGCCTGCGGGCATTGTTCGCCCGCGATCAGGCTATTGAAGCCTGGCTTCGTGACGAGGTTGCCGCCGCGTACGACGCCGTGGTCGCCGACCCTTCGCGCGCCGTCACTGCGCAGAGGGTGCGGGCGCGGCTGGCCGCCGAGCAGGCCGGGAGCGTGTGAGTCCCAGCCTCGTCTTCACGCCCGAGGCGGAAGATCAGCTCGCCGAGCTGTACCGCTATATCGCCGCCGCGGGGTCGGCCGAAGTCGCGGCGCGCTACACGGAGGCGATCGTCGCTTCGATCATCGCCAAGGCGCTCACCCGCTGGGGCCACATCGTCCTACCGTGGTCCTCATCGCTATCGGCCTCTCGATCCTGATCGAGGGCGGCGCCTTCGGCCTCTAGCCCCACTGACCACAGTCATCAAAGACACTCTGGAAGCGTCCCTGGCTCCGCGAAGAACCGGCAGACATTGAGACATTCACTGCCTGAGCGTCGCGAAAGAGACGAGTTTCGAGAGTCTCAAAACTCTGTGTCGGAATCATCGTGAGCGCCGAGGGCTCCTCGTGGAGCATCCAACCTCCTATCCTTAGGGCACCCTGGAAATGCTGGGGCCCCGGATCGGCCGAGAGTCAGGCACTGGCCGCCGATATACTCCGATCACCACGATCGCTCTACTGTGTGGCAGCACGACGTTGACCGCAGCGCTTGTGGCGACGAGGAGACACGTGATGAGTCAATTGATTAGGTCCTGGGCTGCAGGCCTCGGAATGGTCGTGGTGCTGGCGGCACTACCTGTGGCGATTACAACGATCCAGACGCCCGGAGTCAGCAAGGCAGACGTCTGCGCCGACGCCGGTGGCCGCCACGTCGACGTGGGCGGGTGCACCGATCCTGCCCGCGACGCTGCGGTGGGAGGAGCAGTGGCCGGAGACGACGACGCGGGGGCACAGGCAGCCGCCGGTCAGCCACCGTGCTACACCCCCACCGGGGTGCCGTACTACACGCCCGGCGACGCCCCCTGCAACTAACCCCCAACCACGGCCTGTCCAAATGTCCACTGCAAGTGGCGACCTGGAAGTTTGATAACTGGAGCGAGGATCTACTGACGACCAGTACCGGCCTCTCGAATCGAGCCACTGAGCGAGGCCTCTCGGTGCTTCCCGCAGCGCCGACCGGAGTCCGTAACAGAGTCCGCGCAGGACCCCGGCGGGGTCCTGCGCCTGTGGATGGTCGACACGTCGATCACCTCGTCGCGCCCGCTTTCCGCGGCCTGTTGCAGGGGGGCGTTACTAACGCTTGACGTTACTAACGCTGGGCGTTAGCATTGGGCGTGTGATCCGCTCGTTCAGCGGCGGCGACACCCAGAAGATCTGGGAGCTGCGCTGTCCGAAGGGGGTCAGCCAGGATCTGGCGAAAGCGGCTCGCCGGAAGATGCAGATCCTCGACGCCGCGGAGACCATCAACGACCTACGGGTTCCCCCGGGCAACCGCCTAGAGAAGCTCCAACCGCCCCGCGAAGGACAACACAGCATCCGCGTCAACGATCAATACCGCGTCTGCTTCAAATGGAGCAACGGTGGCGCCGACGATGTTGACCTGGTCGATTACCACTGAGAAGGAGGAGACAATGGCCGATTTCGCACCCACTCACCCTGGCGAAATCCTCGCCGAGGAGTTCCTCGCGCCGATGGGGATCACCCCCTACCGTCTCGCCAAGGAGATCGGGGTACCGCAGACGCGTGTAGGTCAGATCCTCAACGGCCAGCGCCGGATCACCGCTGACACCGGCCTCCGGTTGTCGCGGGCCCTGGGCCTCAGCGACATGTTCTGGATCAACCTGCAGGCACGCTACGACGCCGATCTCGTACGCGTCGAGAAGAACGAAGAGTTGGAACACATCCACCTCCTGGCTGCCGGCGGATAGCACTGCTGGGTTCCTCTTCACTGTGCCCACAACGGCCGTGACTGGCCGCCCACCAACTCAGGCACGCTTTCGTCCGACCGCGTACCGGTCGGCTATGCGTAATGGCAGCGCGTTTGTCGTAGACGGCGCACTGGGAACCAGGTGGTCGGGATTGGTTGAGTGCGTCAAGCACTTTCGATACTTGTAGCGGCCACACCGCTGCCACGTCCACGTCCATCCGTCCGCGGCGACAGGGCGTAAGTCCAACTCCTTGGCCAATTCGGCCTGCGTTAACTCGGTCATGACGTACGACTCCGACGTGATGAGCCTCCGCTCGGGAGGCGCTCTTGCGGCACCGGATGATGTCCGCCGCTTCGTCGCCCGGACCACCCATAAGCAATGGGGTTGGTGTGCGCCGAGCCGGGGCTTGATGGCGCATCTCGTGAAGCAAATCAACTATAGGCACCGAAATTCCGGGTTCCCTGAAGAGAGCGCGCGCGTGGTCAGCCACGACCGGCGAGACGAGGTCCGGCTTGCATAAGACGTGGGCGGCATCAACTTCCACTGCGGCCGTGGCTGTTCAGGCCCCTCATCAACACCACGCCTATTTCTGCACTATCGTCGCGCTCGGGCTCCGCGAGCGGCTTCCGTTCGGCCGGAAGGGCCAGATCGCTTTCTGCCGAGGAAATCGTCGAGTTCTTCCGCATGGACGAACGACCGCCGGCCGATCTTGACGAGCGACAGTTCGCCTCGCTTGACCAGCGCGTAGAAGGTGGAGTGGCTGATGCCGCCGAGCTGCTGCCGGGCTTCTTTGACCGGCATGAGACGCCGCATAGGTTCGGTGTTGCACCACGCGCGCTGGTCAAACTCCTCGTCTTGCATCCTGTGACGTTCAATCACTCGTGGTGGCGGTGGTGTTGGGCGCTCCCGCTCGACCGCTGCTTGCACGGCCTCCCTGATGAGGTCGCGCAACGCTTGCGCGAGCCGGTCAGCGGCATCACTCATCGCTGCTGTCTCGGACCGTCGGTGCGTTGAAACGTGTTGCGGTCTAACCATTCCAAGACGTCGGACCACCGGTAGAGCACCCTGCTGCCGCGCTGGCCAGTCCCCCGGTAACGATCTTGTGCGAGCGAGGCAGTAGTGGTTTGCAGATACTCAGCGACTTCGGTGGGCGTCGCCAGCGCTGGTGGTTGATCAGACTTGACCGGCGATCATAACCAGGCCCGGGCTACCCCTGTCAGGATTGAACTCACCTGACACGCCAGCGGAGGAGGGTGAAAACCGTCTCTAGCGGTGTATCCCTGATTAGGGGCTACACTCTGTTCACCTAGTCAGGAACAAGTTATGCCCACGATCGAGGCACACCTCCGCCGCGAGATGCACAAATACGCTGCCGAGTTACGGAAGCTGGCCTACACCGTGCCCAACGGGGTGGGAGAGCACGATCTCCTCGAGTTGTCGGAGTTGATAAACGTCGCCGCCGACGGGACCCCCGAGAAATACAGGTACCTAGCCAACCCGTCCGCGCAGGGCGCGCCCAACCGATGACGGCTTGTGAGAAGCGCGTTGCGCTACCTGTTGCGCTACATACCCACGATGGGTATCGCATTTTCGGCCGATTTCACCGGCCAAAAAGTGTCTGACCTGCGTGTTCTCTGGTCGGGCTGACAGGATTTGAACCTGCGACCACTTGACCCCCAGTGTCATATTTGGCTTACGTGGGTGTCCTCGGAGATCCCGTCTGAGCAGTTCAGAGCTACTTTCCGTACGTCGGCGGATACCTGCGGACAGGCACAAATTGAATGCCGTTGCTATCCGCGTTGCTATCCATTGCCGCCCACACCTGTGGTGCGAGCCGGTGACAAAACACAAACCTGCACAGCTCAACTCAAATCAGCATGACCTGCTCAGGCGACGGTGTGATGTGTTAACGCGACGACGTGATTTGCTGATCATTGGAAATCCTTTGCGACCATACCGGTAGTGCGGTGCTATCGGAGTTTACATACCAGTTCGCACAATCTGAAGTGATCGACGCCCTTTCAGTTCACGTGAGCGTGCACAGCATCCCTACACGCGAGAGGCCTCGCGAAGAACGGTTCATCCGTCGTCACGCACCACACTGGCCGACAGAGGTTTTACTGCAAAAGGGCAGCTGGTACATCCAGCCCACGCTCATCTGCAGGGCCTAGCGCCCGACCCGTTGGCCGGATCGCAGCGGCGATATGGCACATGTCGGCTGGCCAGCGGTGACACGATAGTGACGTGAAACGACAGTGGGGTGGCCGCCTGACATGACGGCGGCAGCCTTGGAGTGCGGGTCGTGCGGTACTGAGCTGCCGCCGAACTCGAAGTTCGTTACTCACTACCCCTATGCCCCTATTAGAGACAACGCAGGAATCGACAACACAGGAATCGACAGACACGACAGACACCCCCCATATAGTTACTGACAAATCTGGTGAAACATCGACGGCGGGCACCAATGGCCAGCGGCCCGCCAAGGGGGTCGATTCAATCGACCCCGTCGATGGGGTCAATTCCGCTTACCCCATGTGCTGTGACTGCGGCATCAAGGCGCGCGCGGCCGGTAAGAGACGCTGCGACGGCTGCCACCGCAGCTATGAGAACGTCATGCGCGGCTACGACCGATGACCGAGAGGAGCCGACCCGATGAGTAAGCGCGACACCCGCAGGCGCAAGGACAAGCGCCGCCGCGACCGCAGACCGAATTCCGATGCGGCGAAGATCCGCGAGATGTTACGAATCAGCAACACACACATGGCATGTCCACCCGGCCTATGCCCGCAACCTCGCGGCCAGCCTGCGCCGGATCGGCTACACCGTCGTTGGCGTCGACCTCGATCGCACAGCATAGGTTAAATTTCGGCTCCGTTTTTTCGGCTCCGTTTTTGCTTCTGCTCAATAATCAGAAACCGGCTCGCCGTGCCCGGTAATGGCGATAGCATCCGTTCGTGGTGGGTAGTTTTCCTACCACGGTTATCTACCAGCAGAAAGGCGTGACCGATGAGCGCGAGCAAGAAGAAGCTGACAACGTGGGTACTGGGCGCGGTGCTGGGGGGAGCGTTATTGGTGTCGGGCGGTGGCTGCGGGGCGATGGCGGCTATGGGCGGGCACGCTCATGGGGACGCTGCGGTCGTGGCGGCGTCTGGCCGATAACGCCCGGCTTGATAAATAACCGGTAACGGCGCTTATAACCGGCTGCCGAAACCGGCGTGGTGTTGAATTGACACCGCGCGTAGGCCCGGGTAACTCCTCGCAGCGCAGCTATGGGGAAGGCTCATCGGGAACGCTTTCGCACCGTGGTGCTGATATGCGACCCCGAAATGCGTGGAATGTGGCAAGCCGGGCAACTGTTGCCGACGGCTGCTGTATCGGGACTGGTCACGGGCATAAGGGATCGAATGGCATTTCCGATTCCTTCGAATGGCATGGGTCGCACCCACACAGATGTGGCAGCCTAGCGGGCGCATCCAGCCAGGAATTTTTGAGGTGGTTGGTCACGACAATCGAGACATTTGGTTTCTCCGGATGGCAGCCGGGGAACGTGATCCTCCTCAAAGATGTTGAATAATAAGCCATGGGCGCGAGAGCTTCGAAGGTGTGCAGTGTTGTTGGGTGCCACCAACTTTCAGGACGTAACACTAGATGCCCCGACCATGCGAAGAAATGGCAAGGACCGCGGACAGCCTCATCGAAACGCACTGGAACACGCAAATGGAAGGCGTTACGCGAGAACGTGTTAACGCGTGACCATCACCAATGCCAAGCACGCCTCGACGGCTGCCTAGGTGTCGCCACCGAAGTCCACCACATGAGGGAAGTCGCAGACGGCGGTGATGATTCGATGGCCAACCTGGTGAGCATCTGCGCCAACTGCCACAACACCATCACGGCCACGCGAGCATCAGCGATCAGCCACGGGCAACAGCCACCGGCCAGCGATGATGCGCACTACTGATTGATGGACTCGCCCGCGGGTGGCGTAGATGTAGGCGAGCCGCCTGCCCGAGTGCTCTTCCCAGTGGCCGACCCGCTGCACCTGTCCGCGGGTACAGGGAGGGTCGACCAGGACCGCATCGCGTTCGCCGAAAACCCGTCCCTCGCAGGCCAGCCCACCGGCGATTTACCCACACTCCTGGGCTTGGCGCAGGGCAGCTAACAGCGCCGCGCGTATCTCGTCGCGGCGTGGACGCGGCGTCCGGAGGCGTTTCTAAGGCGAACCGAGCCCGAACCGCAGGCGTACCAACAACGGCCAAAAGCTTGGGCTGCACAGACATTTAAGCCATTTCGCTAACCGTTTCGCGTGGCCACGCGAGGCGTCGCGAGTAGCTTCTAATCCCCAGGTCGCAGGGTCGATTCATCACTTTGCTGACTTGTGCCCTCATACTTGGCAAAGTGTTCAGGAAGGGTCCGCAGTGGACGGAACGGAGTCTGCACAATGGAATTACCCCGCTGGCCAAAACCAAAACCCGTGGACCGAATGATGCTTGCGAAGGGGTCGTTGTTCAGCTATTGGACTCGTTATTACGGCTGGTTCCGTATTTCGATTTTCTGCTTCATTGGACTCCTACCCGCAACCTTCATCGTAATTGGTGGGACCGCAATCATTAGCCGTTGGGGTCAAGAATCACATCACCCTGCGAGGTTAATCTTGGTGTTCTCCATCGCCTCTTTGTTAGCACTGCTTCCCTTCTATCGGGCTGTGGTCCTTTATCGAGGTCGCCGTCCCAGGCCCGACGGCAGTGTCCCCGCTGGCTGGTACCCAGACCCGATCGGTGCGGGTCGTTTTCGTTACTTCGACGGCACCTTCTGGAAAGTTGCACTCGAGGGTGGGCATTCCCCGCGTGGTGGAACAGGAGCCGCGCAACCGCCGGTAGCCGCCGCCGGTTGGTACGCGGACCCGGGCGGCAGCGGCCGTCGACGCTACTTTGACGGGCGCGAGTGGACTAGCCAGTACTCTTAGCGGCTGTCGTTTCTGCAAACAGATTCCGAGCACACGCGCGCGCTTTGAATTCACGGAGCCTGTTCTCCCTCAAGACCATTCGACAACGCCCGCGATCCGACGCCTAGCAACCCAGCCTTGTCCGACTGGATGAGGATTGCTCGCGGTGAGGGTCTTGGCGAGGCGGCGTCGATCATTGTTCGTGCGTGCTGCCGGCGATCGATTGACGAATTGGATGGCGGTGGCGTTGACGCGTGCGATCGTGGGTGCGGCCGCCGAGCACCCAGATGGCAGCGGCAAGTTGATGATGTGCTGGAAGACCGTGCCGCCGCAAGTACTCGACATCGCTATTGCGGGATCGCGGCGGGCTTTGGCGCAGCGGTCGCCGATACCCTCAGCGAGATGGAACGGCTTGGCGAATCGAGCATCGAGTCGTCCGCGAGGACCTCGACGCGATGCCCTCGCTTGACCAGGCGGCGCGCCGCGCCCAGTTCGGGCCGCACCGTGCCGCCGCCATCTAGGAGTGCAAACAGGTACGACTTTTGCCGGGCAGAGGTCATGGCACTTCCTTCTGGTCGCCATCAGCACGACCCCTGCTGATGACGGAAGTCGGTTCGCTGAAAGCTGTTTCGGCGCCTTCGATGTAGCGCGGGCCGGCAGGGTCCCGTTTCAGCCGCGTTGACCTTCGTTGCGGAGGATGGTGTAGGCCACCATCATCGAGTCCACGTGGGCCCGCACCTCGACGATGATGTCCCCCTCAAAGCGGCACACCCAGCAATAGTCATTGGCGAAGTCCGCTCCCTCCTTGGTCTTTGAGGTGGAGTGAAGCTCGGCGATCGTGGTGTCACCGTCGACGTAGAGGTGCGTGACCTCCAGCTTTACGCCGCCCGGTACGGCCTGTCCGGCCAAGCGGGCGAACGTCGCTTCAATGAACTGGGCCTTATCGTGGTAGCGCCCGGCCAGGGGGTGAGTCCCCTCGACGGTCCAGTCGACGTCATCGGCGACCCGGCCCCAGAACTGCGGCTGGCTAACGGGATCCTGGAGCTTGGCGAACAAGGCGATCCGGTCATCTCGTATCGTGGTCATGATTCGTTTTCCCTTTGATCGTGAGCTATCGCGCTGGCTTCCAACGCTATTCGGCGAAGGTTAGGTGGCCGCGACCCGCGGCGGTCTCCCCGCCCTGGGCGAGCGCGTCCCAGTCGGTCATGCGCAGGATGCGTCCGGTCGCGCCCCAGAAGCCCTCGGACTGCTCTCTGAGCATGCACCAGACGCGATGTACGTGCGCCTCGTTGTCGGTCACGCCCTCGGCGGTGAGCACCAGCTCGGTCACCTCACCCACCAGTGCGTTGCGGCGCTGGTCGTTACGCGGACCGGTAATGCCAGGCAAGCCCTGCGGAACGGTCAGAAAGACCCGGTAGATGGGCAGTTCGGCGGGCTTGCCGCCGACGTTGACGGCCCCGTGGGGCAATTCGTGCACGAAGACCCACGCCATCGCGCGAGTGGCCGGGTTGTCGGCAACCCCCTCCCAATGCAGCACGGTGGTCGTCAGGTCCTCGACCAGGGTGGTCAGGGCCGAAGGTTGCAGGGCGCCGGCGGGCAAGGTCAGGTCGGTCATCGGCATGGGTTACTCCTTCGTTGAGTGACTGTCTTCAGTCGTTCCGCACTTCCCAAATTAGGGCATATGCCCCTTATTGTAAAGAGGGCATATGCCCTAATATTGAAAGATCGACGTTGAATAGGGGAAGGTGAGGACGATCATGCCCAGTCGCTTTGGGGCAGCCGGCGAAAGTCCGTGCAGCGCAACGGCCATGCGTAAGGCCACCCGGCGCATGACGCAGTTATACGACGACGCCTTGGCGTCGGTTGGAGTGCGCTCGACCCAGTACGCGATCCTTGAGGAACTCCACCGGCAGGCTGATGCTCCGCCCACTATGGCTGAGTTGGCCGACACGCTCGTGCTGGACCGGTCAGCCCTTGGGCACAACCTGCGACCATTAGAACGCGACGGTCTCGTCGCGTTGGTGGCCAGCGACGACGATCGGCGACGGCGCCGCGTGGTGCTTACGACAACAGGACACGCCAAGTTCGCGCAGGCTCGGCAAGCTTGGAAATTGGCGCAGGACCGCTTCAACGACGTGTTCGGCGAATCAGCAGCAGCGAAACTCCGAGCCACCCTGCTCCGCATCGCACGCGACGAGCGCCTCGCCACGCTGACCGATTGACCGATGAGAACGGCGGCCCATCGTGGACCGGGCGAAGGCCTCGACGTGCTCGCGATCACCCGGTCAAGCCGTGCTATCGGTGGGTCGCTCCGGTTTCGATGAGTAGTACGCCGACGATGACCAGGCCGATGCCGAACATCATGACAAGAGTCAGTGCCTCATTGAAGAACACTTTGCAGGCGATCGCGGTCAGCGCGACCCCTGCTGCGGCCCAGATTCCGTAGACGACTCCGAGTCCGATGCCTTGCGCCAGCGTGAAGGACAAGAAGACGAACGCGACGACGTAACCGACGGCAACCGCTGCGTACCAGGCCTTTCGGCCGTTCGCCGCAACCCGGAAGGATAGCGTCCCGGCCACTTCGGACAGCACCGCGACGGCAAGGAACAGCCAACCCATCAGGAACCTTTACCTTCCTGCTTGGCAGGTGCTTCGTGCCCAAATTCAATGCATGCCACCCCGGCGATGACCAACGCGATGCCGACAAGCATGATGCCGGTGAGAGTTTCGCCGAACAGCGCCGCCGATAGGCCAGCTGTGAGCGCGACCCCGAGCGCACCCCATATCCCATAGGCGACGCCCAGGGCCACGCCCGCGCGCAGCACCCGGTCAAGGAGCACGAACGAAATGGCGTAGCCGACGAAAACCACGGCGTACCAACCCGGGTGACCGACTGCAGCCTTCATCGACAGCGATCCGGTCACCTCTGACAGGATCGCGCCACCCAGCAGAATCCATTTGATCATAGGGAGAATTCCTTTCCGCACAAGTTTCACCGGCCCCACCCCGCCTGGTCCGCCATGGTCCGCGTGGAGACCATAACCTGGCGCGACCACGCCTATCGGCCGGCGATGGTGTAGCCTCAGGGGTGTTGGTACTCCCAGCCCATCCGGAATGGCTCAGTTTCTGATCCTGATCTGCCCGAGCATCCGCTCACGCCGGATACATCGTTAGTTCTTACCGTTCAGTCGGGATAGTCTTGAATGTTCCATCGTTGTTTCAGCCGTTGATTGCTCCCTTTGGGATGCAACACTTTTCGTACATGCCGAGCTTTGGCATCCTCGGCACCTACTCGCCGACGGCATGCGGCCTGGCGACCTTTAGCGCGGCCCTGGCAGACGGACTGACAGCCAGAGGCGCCGGCGTCAAAGTCGTGCGCATCGCCGACGGTGACGTCTCCGAGGAGCCCAACGTCGTCGGCGAGCTCGTCAACGGCTCGGCTTCGTCCGTAGAGGCAACCTCCGAGCTCCTCAACCAGGGCGACATCGCCGTCATCCAGCACGAGTACGGCATCTATGGCGGTCCCGACGGAGACGAAGTCGTCCAGATCATGGCCGGATTGCGCGTCCCGTCAATCGTCGTCGTTCATACGGTTCTCAAATATCCGACACCACACCAACTTTCGGTACTCGAATCGGTGATGGCATTGGCCGATCAAGTGATCGTGATGTCGGAGGTGGCCCGCCAACGCCTATGCGCTGGCTTCGCCGTCGACCGCCACAAGGTCATCATCATCCCGCACGGCGCGGCACTCCCCAGCACCAACGGCGTGCAG
>CAVYZE010000007.1:0-13794 GCA_963772875.1 uncultured Actinomycetota bacterium | reverse complement strand
GGTCGACGGTGGCCTCCTTGAGGCGGGCTATCGATCCGAAGTGAGTCACCAGCGCCTTGCGGCGATGTTCTCCCAATCCTGGCACCGAATCCAACACCGGATGCCGATCATTCGCTTGGATCGCTTGCTGCGATGGTAGGTGATGGCGAACCGGTGGGCCTCGTCACGCACCCGCTGCAGCAGGTAGAGCCCCTCGCTGCTGCGCGGCATGATGATGGGGTCCGGCTCGGACGGCACCCACACCTCTTCCAGCCGCTTGGCCAGGCCGATCACGGCCACATCGGTGATACCGAGTTCGTCGAGCACGGCGCTGGCCGCATTGACTTGCGGCGCACCGCCATCGACGACGTAGAGGTTGGGCGGGTAAGCGAACCGGCGCGACTTTCCTTCCGGGGACGGCGTCTTGGGATCGTTCTGATCACTTAAGTGCCGCAGGAACCGTCGGCGGGTGACTTCGGCGATGGAGGCGACGTCGTCGGAGCGCCCCTGGCCGGCGGCGTCCCGGATCCCGAAGTGGCGATAATCCGATTTACGCGGCAGGCCGTCCTCGAACACCACCAGCGAGCCCACCACATCGGTGCCCTGCACGTGGCTGACATCGACGCATTCGATGCGCAGCGGCGCGTCGGCCAGGCCCAGGGCTTCCTGAATATTCTGCAGCGCAGCCGATCTGGCGTTGAAGTCGCCGGCCCGCTTCAACTTATGTTGCTGCAGTGCATCTTTCGCGTTGCGTTGCACGGTCTCGGCCAGCGCCCGTTTGTCGCCGCGCCGCGGCACCCGCAACACCACGCGCGAGCCGCGCAGACCGGACAGCCAGCTGGCCAACTCGTCGGCATTGGACGGCAGGCACGGGACCAGTACCTCGCGGGGTACCGGGTTGGCGGATTCGTCGGCGGCGCCGTCGAGTTCGGCCTGATCGCCGTAGAACTGCGTCAGGAACTGCTCCACCAGCTGCTCCTCGCCGGAACCACCGGGGTCACCGGGCTTTTCGACGATCCAGCCGCGCTGGCCGCGGACCCGGCCGCCGCGAACGTGAAACACCTGCACCGCCGCTTCGAGTTCGTCGTCGGCGAAGGCCACCACGTCGGCGTCGGTTCCGTTGCCGAACACCACGGCCTGTTTCTCCATGGCCCGTTTCAGCGCCGAGAGGTCGTCGCGAAGCCGCGCTGCCCGTTCGAAGTCGAGTTGGTCGGCCGCGGCGTTCATCTGCTGCTCCACCCCGCGGGCAAAACGGTCGGTCTTGCCGGACAGGAAGTCGCAGAAATCCATCACGATCTGGCGATGCTGCTCGGCGCTGACCCTGCCGACGCACGGCGCCGAGCATTTCTCGATGTAGCCGAGCAGACAGGGGCGGCCGATCTGGTCGTGCCTCTTGAATACTCCCGCCGAACACGTTCGCGCCGGGAAGACCCGGGTCAGCAGGTCCAGCGTCTCCCGGATGGCCCAGGCGTGCGAGTACGGCCCGAAATAGCGCACACCCTTGCGGCGGGGGCCGCGATAGACCATCAGCCTGGGGAATTCTTCGTTGAGGGTGACGGCCAGCACCGGATACGACTTGTCGTCGCGGTAGCGGACATTGAAGCGCGGATCGAACTCCTTGATCGAGTTGTATTCCAGCTGCAACGCCTCGACTTCGGTGTTGACCACCGTCCACTCGACCTTGGCCGCGCTGGTCACCATCTGCCGGGTTCGCGGGTGCAGGTTGGCGATGTCGGCAAAGTATGACGTCAGCCTGCTGCGCAGGCTCTTGGCCTTGCCGACGTAGATGACTCGGCCATGCGGGTCCCGGAACCTGTAGACGCCCGGCTCGACCGGGATGGACCCGGGCGCGGGCCGATAGGTCGCGGGATCTGGCACGTATCCAGGCTGTAGCCGCTCCGGACACCCGGACCGGCTAACCGGCTAAGGCGGTGGTGTCCGCGTTCTGCGGCGACGCGTTGGCTTCGGTCGCCGCAGCGGACGGCGCCTTCGGCGGCGCACTGATGATGCCGCGCCGAAAACGCACCCGCGCCCAAGAGCGCCGCCACCGGTCCCGACGAGGGTCGCAATCAATGGCGGTGGCTAGCGGGCTTTCGTGACTTTGGCCTCTACGCCGGGACGCCCGGCGAGGAGACCATGACGAACAGGGGATTTCACGTCGTTCAGGAGGTCATCGTGATCGAGGTGCTGAAGGCTTTCCCGACAACGTCACAGCGTATGTGTGCCATGAGCGCCTGACGAAGGCCGACTATGAAACGGTGCTGCGTGACATTGAAGACAAACTCACTCGGCACGAAAAGCTGCGAATGTACTGCGAGGTCTCGCCCGATCATGTCGGCGTCGAACCCGATGCAATCTGGGAGGATTGGAAGGTCAGCTTCAGTACCTGGTTCCACTGGCAACGCGGCGCGATGATCACTGACGTGCAATGGATGATTTGGGCGACGAAATTCTTCGGCCTCTTGGTTCCTGGGGAGTGGCGTGTATTTCCGATGGATAAAGCCAGCAAAGCCCGCGAATGGATCGTAGAGGCGCAGTAAGTATCTATCGCTGATCTCACATCGAGATCATGGTTGCATCACTCCGACATTCCCCACGGGCATCGTCGGGATCACCGTCCCCACCGCTAATTGTTGAAATGTATACCCCGATGACGAACCGCAAGGTACACCCCCATGACGAATAATGAAGAGATCGACGCGGCTTGGGCTGAGATGAAGCGGCTAGCCGCCCAGGCGGACGCTATCTACCCAGGTTCGGGCACCGAGTTGGCTCTGAGGTTCGTGCAGGGGACTATCGAGGGCCTTCGGCAACTCAGGGGGGTAGTAACGCAAGCGGCGAACATCGAAGAGTTCGACGAGGCCTTCGCTGAGATGAAGCAGCTAGCCGCCCGGGCGGACGCTACCGTGCCCGGTTCCGGCACCAGGGGGCTCTGTACGGATTGCCGTAGGGCATCAGGCAGAGATCCCAGTCAAGGAGGCGCAGGCGGCAGCCGAGGCCGCGCTAGGCATGCGGCAGCCACCGGATCGCCCATGAAGACCGCCGTCTACTTGCGCCAGTCGCTCGACCGCGACGGTAACCAGCTTGCCATCGACCGCCAGCGCGATGCATGACTGGACCTGTGCGAACGCCGGGGGTGGACCGACACGGTGCTCTATGTAGACAACGACACCAGTGCCCTCGGCGCATCGCCGCCGGTCGGCGGCGCGCCGTCGTTGTCGCGCGGCGATGGGGCGGATCTTCTCGGAAACGTCGTATAGGACGTGGGGTGAGGGCTTGGCATCAGCCGTCGATCAGGCCGTATCGCCGATACGCCGCGTGGATGTCTTTGCGCGCCTGATCGGGCAATTTCGCTTGTGGGGGACGCGATTCCGGATACGACCCGATGGGCAGACCGAGAACGGAAGCGGCGTATTTGAACGCGCCACCCCAGTGCGTGAAGTAGTCCGGCCTGCCGGGATAGCGGGTGAACCACCCACGCATGTCGAGCTCGAATTGGTCCATCCCTGACTCTTGCGCGTAGTCCATCGCCTCGACCAGCTTGTCGTTCCAGACCAGCTCCCAGTACCCGGAGATGACGCGCTTCGCCGGCGTCTCAAAGAGGTAGCCGGTGGTACCGAGCTAGCCCGGACCTACGATTCCGCTCTTCAGCCAGCCCGCCCGGTACACCGTCGTATCGCATTCCCAGATCACCAGATCCGGCGCGAGTTCGTGCAGCATCCTGCTCTGATGCGGCCGGAACGAGCCCTCCTTCGTCGCGCACACGGCGGGGATCTCCTCGACAATGCGCGCGCCCTCCAGCGGGTTGAGCACATACCCCGAGCTCGGTGAGTTGAACATCCCGAGCGCGATGTCGGTGCGGTCGGCGACGTAGCGGAAGTAGTTCAGAACGCCCTCGCCGCCGTGCAACTCCATCATCGGGGTCTGGATGTAGACGATGTCGGCGCCGGTCTCCTGCGCATGCCGGGTCAACTCCACGCATTCCTTTGCCGACAGCGCGGCGGTGCACGACTGGACGATCACATCCGGGTTGATGCCACGAGCCTCCTCGACGGCGACCTCCAGCAACTTCTTGCGTTCCGCGTTTGTCAACGACCAGAATTCCGCGACGCCGCTGGTCACCCAGAGCATCGGGTGACCGAGTGCTCCGACGCAGTGCCGCACCAGGGTGCGGTACGCCGCCCAATCGATGTGGTCGCCGTCGTTGCCGCTGAACGGCGTGTAGAGCGAGTCGCCGATACCGTGCAAGGCGTGGCGTGCCCATTGACGGGCTTCCTTGGCCTTAGCCATCATTCGTCCCTTCGGTTAGTTGACGATCTCGAAAATCGCCGCGGCGGACGTCACGGCCTTGTCGCCATTGCCCTCGTCGCGCAGGAGCATGCGGACCCCGACCTTCCCCGACCCGCCGGTGTGCGCAGTGCCGTCCACCCGGAACGGCCCGACCTTTCCCCGCGACATGAACATCACGTGCCAGCTCACCACCTGCAGCTTCCTGGTTCCCGCAGCCTCAGCGGCGAGGTCGATCGCCGCGGTTTCGAGGACGACGTGCTGTGGACCGATGTGCAGAGCCGCATCCGGCGATGCCAGCTCGACACTCAGCTCGGGCAGCACCCAATGGCCGTCTGGACGCTTGGAGGCCCCGAAGGCTTCCCACAGCGGGGGCAGCTCCGGGGAGTCCTCGATGACCAGATCCGTGCCCGAAACATCCATCTTGTCAAGGCCTTCGGGTGGAGTCCCGATGATGGCGCCCTGGCCCTCGTTGAAGGCGATCACCCGGTCGGGGTTGTCGGCGTCGACGATCTTGCAGCGCCCGTAGCCCATCATCCGGCCTTGGTGCACGTTGCCCGAGTCGACGATTTCGATCCGCTTCACGTCGTAACCCGGATCGACGATCTGGACCGAAGCGATCACCGGGTTCGGCACGGCCACGAGGTCGGCCTGGCATCCCTCGGGTGACGAAATGGCCAACGGCGCCACCATGATTCCGCCCGCCTCGTTTCGCATGTCCCGACGGATGGTGACGGTGTCGTCGACCTCGCCCACATTCATCGACGAATGCCGCCGGCCGATGTAGCGGTAGCTGAGCAGGCCCGTCCACCGCCGGAACAGCTCGTCTCGATACGCCTCCGGGTCGTCACTGAACTCTCTGATGTCCCGCAATTGTCCGGTCAACGGCGTCTTCCTTCGTGAGTGTTGCGTCGCACCTGGTTGAATGGCACGCCGCGGTCGGCGGCGGGCTCGCGGGGAAAGTTCAAAACACGTTCGCCGATCACGTTGCGCGCCATCTCCGTTGTGCCGCCACCGATGTTGGCTATCTGCCTGCCGAGATAGCGGGTGCCGATCGCGAGCAAATCGGGGTCGTCTCCGACGACGACGGCGGCCGCGGCGGCAACCTGGTGGGCAGTGTCGGTCTCCACGTTGTGCGCTTCGGCCATGGACAACCTGATGATCGATCCCGCCGCGGGCGGTAGCTTGCCCCCGAGCACGGCGCGGTAGACGTACTCGCTCAGTTGTTTGTCGACCGTACGATGCACCAGTGCGCGACCCGTCATCTCGCGTATCCGGGAGTCGCCGCCCCGGCCTGTCTTTTCGACCAGTACCAGCAGGTCGATCTGAACATCCTCGGCCTCCGAAATTCCACCCCCACTGGTGAATTCCGAGCCTCCGCCCATTGTGCGTCGCTCGTGATACAGCTGGCGCGAGGCGACATCCCAGCCCTTGCCGGGCTCGCCGACGACGTCGTCATCGGTGAGTTCGACGTCGTCGAAGAACTCCTCGCAGAACTCCGCCGTCCCGTCGACCTGCCGGATCCGGTTCATGGTGATTCCGGGTTGGCGCAATGGCATCAGGAACATGGTGAGCCCCTCGTGCTTGGGGACCGCCCAGTTGGTACGGGTCAGGCAGAGCCCATAGTCCGCCGCGAAGGCGCCAGTACTCCAGGTCTTCGCGCCGTTGACCACCCACCGGTCGCCACGGCGGTCGGCACGGGTGATGACGCCCGCGAGATCCGAGCCGCCGCTGGGCTCGGAGAGCAGCTGTACCAACACTTGCTCGCCGCGGAGTGCGGCCGCGACGTGGATGCGCTTCTGCTCTTCGCTGCCCATGTCGAGAATCGTCGCGCAGCAGATCGCGAAGCACGGAATGTTCAGCATGATCGGCATCTCGTATCCGACGGTCTCGGCGTCGAATGCCTTGTTGTATTCGTAGGTGAGCCCCAGTCCGCCGTATTCGCGGGGGAAACAGATTCCAGCGAAGCCCCCATCGTACAAACGGCGCTGCAGTTCCCGTGCCCGCTTCCAAATCTCTTCCGAATCACGTTCGAGCACTGGCGGATTCGTGGGATCGACCTTCGGCATGTTTTCGGCCAGCCAGGACTTCGCCCTGGCGCGAAACTCCGCAACGGACTCGGTGCTCACGCGCCTCCCGACAAGGTTCTATACGATCGTATAGGCTGTGCTGAACGACTGTACAGCACTGCTGGGCGACTATACAGTGCCGGTAAGGCTCGCGGCGGGAGAGGAGTCCTACGTGGTGGTTGAGCGCGAATGACTCACAAATGACGGCGCCACGCAGGCTCGGCGCCGACGACTCCGAGAACCGCAAGACGCTGCTCAATGCTGCCCAGGGGCTGATGGTCGAAGAGGGCTATGCGGCGGTCACGACACGGCGCGTTGCCGCCAAGGCGGGCCTCAAGCCGCAGCTCGTGCACTACTACTTCGAGTCGATGGACGACCTGCTGTTGGCCCTCGTACGGCGCGCAACCGCGCGCAGCCGAGATGCGTTCGCGCGAGCGCTGGCTTCGCCGAAACCATTACGCGCCCTTTGGGAAGTGAGCAGCGATCCCGACGTCACTGCGCTGACCGCCGAGATGATGGCGCTGGCCAATCACCGAAAGGCCGTCCAGAACGAACTCGCAGAAGGCGCGAAGCGATTACGCCAAATGCAGGTAAATGCTCTATCCGAACTCCTCGAACAACTAGGGGTGACAAACGACGTGCTGCGCGCCGACGCGTTGATGGTCGTGATCGCCAGTGTCTCGCGTGTGATGGTGATGGAGAAGTCCCTCGGTGTTTCGACCGGCCATAAGAACACGCTTGCGCTGGTCGAGCACTACCTCGCGAATCTCGAGGGCGATTCCGACAGCTAGTCGACCTCTCCGAGCTGGGAGATTCGGTGCAACAGGTCGGCCACCCGCTGCGGCCCGGTGAGCATCATGTCGTGGCCGGTGTCGATGTCCCACACCCTCGCCGTCCGGCGATCGTAGGGCAGTTTTTGCCGGCGGTCAGTGTGTGCGCAGGTCCGGCCGATAGCGCGCCAGCAGCGACCGCACCGTGTCCATGGCCTCGACGGCGCGGTCCTTGTCGACGGCCTGGATCGCCATCACCGGAATGTACTCGTCGTCGGGCAGGTCGATTCGCGCCCACCGCCGACCGGCCGGAAACGACACACCGACCACCTCTGACCACGGAACCAGCCGGTAGCTCAACAGGTTTCGTACCGAGAGGCCGGCCGGACCCAGCCGCAGCCGCGGCCGCGCGAACAACAGCACCGCGCCGGCGATGACCAGGCCCAAAACCGCCATCGCCACCTGGTCGGCGGTCTGGAAGATCACCCCGCTGGACCGAATCTTGAGCAGAAACCCCACAGCGATGTGCACCGCGGCGATCAGAAACGCTGCAGCGTAGGCGAATCGGGGCGTCCAATAGGGACGCAATTCGACATCCCAGACGTCGCGGTTCGGTGGTGACGTCACGACCGAGCGCGCAACTCGCGCAAGGTCAGCACCGTGGACAGGGCGGCCGCGGTCGCCTGGGCGCCCTTATCCTCGGACGAGGTCGGGAGCCCCGCTCGATCCAGCGCCTGCTCCTCGGTGTTGGTGGTCAGCACCCCGTTGGCAACCGGCGTCGCCGCATCCAGCGAGACTCGGCTGAGGCCGTGGGTTACCGCCTCGCAGACGTAGTCGAAATGTGGTGTCTCGCCCCGGATTACGACACCCAGGGCGATGACGGCATCGTGGTTGCGGGCGAGCTCCTGCGCCACTACCGGGATCTCGATGGCGCCGACCACGCGGACCACCGTGGGGCTGTCGATGCCCGACGCGGTCGCTACCCGGCAAGCGCCCGCCAGCAGCGCATCGCAGATCGTGCCGTGCCAGGTGCTCGCCACGATGGCGAGCCGCACACCGGACGCGTCAAGCGCCGGCACCTCCGGAACACCGGCGCCACCGCTCACAAACGCCCGCAAGTCACAGGGCACCCGCAAGTCACAGGGCACCGCCGAATTCGCCTGGTAGGTGGATGGATTCGTGAAAGTAGTCGTCCAGCCCCGCCAAGTCGTGGCCCATCTTGTCGCGTTTGGTCATCAGGTAGCGGATATTTTCCGCGTTGGCCCGCACCGGCAGGGGCACCCTCTCGATGATGTGCAACCCGTAGCCGTCCAGCCCGACACGCTTGGCCGGGTTGTTCGTCAACAGGCGCATCGAACGGACGCCGAGGTCGACGAGTATCTGCGCGCCGATACCGTAATCCCTTGCATCAGCGGGCAATCCGAGCTTGAGGTTGGCATCCACGGTGTCGTCGCCGGCGTCCTGCAGCTGGTAAGCCTGCAGTTTGTGCATCAGGCCGATGCCGCGGCCCTCGTGGCCGCGCATGTACAACACCACGCCGCGTCCCTCCCGCGCCACCAACGCCATCGCGGCGTCAAGCTGGGGTCCGCAGTCGCAGCGCCGTGAGCCGAACACGTCGCCGGTCAAGCACTCGGAGTGCACCCGGACCAACACGTCGTCGCCTTCGGCGTTCGGCCCGGCGAGCTCGCCACGGACCAGCGCCACGTGTTCGACGTCCTCATAGATGCTCGCGTAGCCGATCGCGCGAAACTCTCCGTGCCGCGTCGGGATGCGGGCTTCCGCGATCCGCTCGATGTGCTTTTCGTGCTTGCGCCGCCATTCGATCAGGTCGGCGATGGTGATCATCGCGAGATCATGCTCGTCGGCGAAGACCCGCAATTCATCGGTCTGGGCCATGGAGCCCTCGTCCTTCTGGCTGACGATTTCGCAGATTGCGCCCGCGGGCTTCAAGCCCGCCATCCGGGCCAGGTCGACGGCGGCTTCGGTATGACCGGGGCGGCGCAGCACGCCACCGTCCTTGGCGCGCAACGGAACCACGTGACCGGGGCGGGTGAAATCGTCGGCGACGCTGAGGGGATCGGCCAGCAACCGCATGGTGGTAGCCCGGTCAGAAGCAGAAATCCCAGTGCCGACACCATTTTTCGCATCGACGGTGACGGTGTAGGCCGTCCCGTGCTTGTCCTGGTTCACCGCATACATCGGTAACAGACCCAGCCGGTCGCAGATTGCGCCGTCCAGCGGCACACACAGGTATCCCGAGGTGTAGCGAACCATGAAGGCGACCATCTCCGGTGTTGCCTTCTCGGCGGCGAAGATCAGATCGCCCTCGTTCTCGCGCTCCTCGTCGTCGATGACGACGACGGCCTTACCCGCCGCAATGTCGGCAACCGCCCTCTCGACGGAGTCCAACCTCGTCATCTTTGCTACCTCGCCGTTCCCGCCCGGAGGCGGGAACTCTGTCAAAACTGCTGGCACGAGAAACACATGTTGCATCCAGTATGAACCACCGCGCGGCGGCAAGTATTGCCGCGCCCGGTACACAGGTTTACACAGGTTTACATAGGTTTATAGGGGTTTAAGGGCCGTTCTTAGGCGGGCATTCGCCGGGCTATGAATACCGACACGCAAACAAGACCGTGGCTGCGCCTGTGCACCGGTGCGCTGGCGGCCGGTGGCGTGGCCATGTCGCTTTTCGGACTGGCCTCGGGCACCGCGCAGGCGGCGCCCGCGCCGGCCCCCATGTACCACTACCACTGGTGCCCCGGCGACCCGTGGAATTCGGGCTGGGGCAACAACTGGGACCCGAATGGCTGCCATGACTGGGACGACAACGCCGGCCCGGCCGGTTGGGGAGCGCCCCCACAGTGGGCGCCACCGCCACCGCCGCCCCCGCCATGGGCGCCGTGGGCCCATCCCGTCTGGAACCCCGGCATGAATCGCTGGGGTTTCTGGAACAACGGAGTGTGGGTCGGGCTCTAAAGCCAACAGATCGCTAAACCCAACAGATATCGTGACCCCACTCGCAGGTGAGGGGGATCGGACCGTGGCGCCGGAACTTGACGAGAAGTCATCCGAGGCAACGGTTTCCAAGAGGCGAATCTGGCGCACGATCGGTGTTTTCTACGCGCTTGCCGTCCTGCTGACCCTCCCTGTTGAGTGGCTCGTCCACCACGGGGAGGGCAACGGCGCCCGGTTGCTGACCGTCGCCGTGATGTGGTGCCCCGCGATCGCCGCCGTGCTCACCAAGCGGTTGTTGGCCGGAGACGTTGCTGATTTCGGCTGGCGCTGGGCACCCTCGAAATACATCCGCGCGGCGCTGGCGGTACCGCTGCTTTACATCGTGCCAGCGTATCTCAGCGTCTGGCTGCTCGGGCTGGGCAACTTCTACGACGCCGATTTCGCGGCGAAGTCAGCACGTGAATTCGGCTTCTCCGCGCTGCCCGTACCGGCCGGCTTCATCGGCTACTTGCTGTTCATCTGCACGGCCGGCTTGGTACTGTCGGCGGCTCGAGCGCTGGGTGAAGAAATCGGCTGGCGCGGCTTTCTGGTCCCCCAGCTGGCCCGCGTCACCAACTTCACCGGCGTGGGCCTAATCAGCGGCTTGATGTGGTCGGCCTGGCACTATCCGTCCATCCTCTTGGGCAGCTACGGCAGTAGCACACCGATCTGGTACGGGGTGACCTGCTTCACCGTCATGACCACGTCGTTGGGATTCATCGCCGCGTGGTTGCGGCTGCGCTCCGGGAGTCTGTGGCCCGCGGTGCTCTTGCACGCCGCGCACAACACGCTCGTCCAGGCCGTCTTCACCCCGATGACGACCGATACCGGACACACCGCCTGGTACATCGACGAATTCGGAGCGGCGCTCGCGGTCACCGCGCTGATCGGCGCGATCATCGTGTGGCGCAAGCGCCGCGACCTACCGGCAGGCATCGAGGAACTAAGGGCAGCGGTAACGAGGGGATCGCGTGCGCTGCTGCGACCGGGGTCGTATCGGCGCTGACGTCCACGCTGACGGGTGTGCCGTTGTTGACCACCTCCTCGTTGCTGGTGCTGCGAGCCGGTGTATTCGGCGAGGGCGGCGCTGCCGCTGGAGTCCACAGACGTGGCGGAGGAGTCCGTGCCGATCGCTTCGATCGCAGTGCCATTGTCTCCGGTCAAGCTAACGGAGGCACCCGTGCCCGAGGCGCTGATCGCGTTCTCACCCAGGAGGGAGCCGTTGATGCTGGAGTACTCACCCACGGCTTGAGCGCTCGTGCCCCTGGCGGTGGCGGTACTGTTGTCGAACGCGATGCCGGTGACATCGGCTGTCATGCCGCTGGCGGTGAATTTGCTATTGGTGGAATCCGAGACCTGGACATCGGCACCGACCCCGGTGGCGCTGGCGGTGACGGTGTTGTCGCCGTTACTGACGGCCAGAGCGCCGGAGCCGCTGGCGCTGACCTTGGCCGCGGTGTCATCGGTAGAGGTTGCCTCGGCGCCCTTGGCGGCCGGTGGCCTTGCTGTCGCCAGAGTCCAGAATCACAGCTACCCCCTCGGTGGTGCTCGCGGTGTCATGCATGACGGCGACAGTGCTGCTCCCGTCGTCGGTGATCAACGCGATGCCGCCCTTGCCGACGGCCGTCGCGGAGTCATTGGAGACGGCGCCGGTTCCTTCGTTGTCGACGGACGCAGCCCCGCCATAGCTGGCGGTGGCCCTGCTGTCGTTGGCGTCGGATACTACGGCGCTGCTGTCCACCGTGGTGCCAGAGGCGGTGGCAGAACCTGCGGCCGTGGCCGTGCTGCCAGTGGAGCCGCTAACCTCTGCGCCAGCCACCTGCACAGGAACGCCGCCAGCATCAAGGGTGGCGGTGCCGGTGTTGGTCGCGACGGCCGTACTGCTGACCGAGTCGGTAACGACAGCTATGCCGTTCGTGGCGATGGCCTTACTGGCGGTGGCGTCGACGATCGTGGCCGAGGCGTCCGTGCCACGGGCGGTGGCATCGTCGCCGTTGCCGACGCCCGAGGCGCCGTCGATGAAGGCGACGGCGCCCTTGCCGCTGGCGGTGCCGGTGCTGCCGCCGCCGATGACGGCCGAGATGTCATCGGTTTTGGCCGACCTGGCGATCGCTTCATCGCTCAGGCCTTTACCCTGATTGACATCGACGACGATTTTCCCGTCAACCGACACCTCAACCTCCGTACCGCCTGGTTGTTCGGCGTTGTATACGGCTTCGGCGTCGCTTTGCGAAAGACCTTGGGATACGAGTGTGGCCACCGACTCCGTTGGGCCCTGGTTTGTGCCGGTGCCGGTAACGGATGCCACGTCGGCCGAAGCGGTGCTCGCTGCGGCAACCGGGATGGCCGGTCCGGCATTGCCGGAAGTGTCGGATGAGTCGTCGGCCCAGGCGGTTCCCGCCGCCACCATCGGGATAGCTGCGCCGACCGGAAGACACCGGCAGCCACGCCAGCGCGACGGAGTGGTGTGTTAGCGCGACGGCGTGATTTGCTGCTCATCGGTAGGTCCTGTTCTCTCGCCCGACTCTGTACATACCGCTGATGCACTCGATACGAGAGAATACGGACCATTAGTTCGTTTACAACTTATGGGCACACCGCCTGCACCAGATCAATCAGTCTGCATTTGGTTCTTGAAGTTCCCCTCAGCGATCGAGTCGACGCCGGCGTACGCGGCCGCGGCCGTATTCAACCCTCCCTTGAGCGCGCGGCAGGCCTGTTCGATGGCGCGGCCCGCGTCTTCGCGCTGACCCGCCTTGCTGGCTATCTTGTCGTTGCCCGGGCCGCTGATTGGACCGTGGGTTTTATAGAGCACGCCGTTGACACTCCCGAGGTCGACGCGTGCGGTCGCCTCGACCCCCTTCTTGGCCTCTTCGGCCGCTTGCACGGGATAGTCAGCTTTTTCTTTGAGCTGGTCTGGCTCGACGCTAAAACCTGACATGAACCCTCCTTAACGGTTGATCGTTGCCGCGCTGCATGTGTGGCGCGCCGCGGTTTTCACGGCGCAGGCGCCGGCGCCGGAGCGGGGGCCTGTTGGGGACGGGCTGCCGCGACGTCGATCGGTGCCCGCTCGGCGGCCGGTGTTCCCGAGCCCGCCTCGATGTCTTCGCCATCGCCGGCGGGGACGGCCTCTTCGGGAGCGCCCTGCTGGCCCTGCGGGTTGACCCGGTTGCTGGGCGAGGCGACGCCGCCAGAAAGGCTTGCCGATTGCCCCGACGGTTGGCTCACCGGAGCCACGCCGGGCATCGGCGACGCCGGCGTCACCGCCGCCCCCTGATTCGCTGTCCCCGCGACCGGCGGCGAGTCAACCCCGACACCTTGCCCCTCATCGGTTGACGCATCAACCGCAGAACGCTGCGGCCCCACACCGCTGGCCGAGCCGGGAGAGGAGACCACGGTCGGCCTGCCCGAGGCCGCCGACGAGACGGACCCGCTGCCGGAGACGTCCGCGCCATCCGAAGCAGCCGATCCACCGGATTGCGGCACATCGACCGTGACTGACGGAAAGGCCGCCTTCACATTGTCGAGCACGTCACCGTAGCCAAGCTTGTCCGCCGCCAGCATGGTTTGTATCGAGGTGCCAAGACACCAGCTAAGCAGGCCCATCGCAGCAAGGATCGCAGCGATGACGGCCTGGATTGACCTTGTGTACGCCGCCGGCAAGGTTTCGGGGTTGGACTCCAGAACGACGG
>CAVYZE010000006.1:0-22669 GCA_963772875.1 uncultured Actinomycetota bacterium | reverse complement strand
GATCCCGGCGGCCAGGCCATTGGGCCCGGCCCCGACGACGACCGCTGTCGTCATTGACGGTCGGTCGCGTGCGGGGTGGTGAGGTGGACCGGGTAACTCGTCATCGGCTTCGGGCCAGGGTTGGCGGGCCAGCATGTCGTCGACGGAGACGTAGCCTTCCTCGATCAACCCGGTCTTCGCGTCGACAATGCGGTACCACTGTTTCTTCCCTCTGAATCGGTTGACCTTCCAGGATGATCACCCGCAGATCACCCTCGTCCAGCTGACAGCGCCGCTGGACCGCCTGCACCAGCTGCTCGTTGTGCAGGTGGCCTTCACCGAAATTCCAGCCGATCAGCGGCCCGGCGACGGTTTCACCTTCGCGCAGCACGTAATCCGACTCATTCCCTCTCCCCCCAGCGCCCGCGGCAGCAATCCGTTGAGCGCGCGGCCGTGGACGTGCATGGCACCGGAAGGCTCGCGCTCTTGTCCGCCCATATCTCGGCGGTGGCCGGGTCGTAGAGCTCGGCAATCTGTTTGGCGGTCAGCGCAGAGCTCTTGATGACGTCGGCATCGATCTTGTCTTCAACGCCGTCGCGGAAGCACCACACGCTGGACGCCCAATTGCCTGCGTAGTAGCGCAACGCCGGCAAGAACGAAATCTGTTCCGGGAACATATTTCCGACAATCGGAATCACGATGCAAGGGCGCGCCAAGAGCATCGCCAGCAGCAACGGGGACCGAAGGTCGACGGCCTGGATCGCAGCCGTAGTGCCCGAACAGATAGAACAGCGAGAAGATGAAGAAGACGTTCCATTCCAACGGGACTCCCATCGGGAGGTTGGAAAGGATGTTGAGGTGGAAGAGCACCATGAACCCGATAGAGGTACCAGCGCCACGGCTGACCGTCGGCGAAGAAACCAGAATCCCCAGGACCAGGAATTCCGCCGTCGTACCGCCGACGTGGGGCCACAGCTTCGGCAACCAGGAGGGCCGCAGGTCGTTGACGTGGTCCAGGTAGAGCATGTGCTTGAACCCGTTGAACAGCTCCCGGTCAGCAGCAGCGCGTTGTTGCTCGTCATCAGCCAGACGACGTACGGGAAGTGGTGGTTGAGCTTGGAAGTCGCTGCGCCCCACCATAATCCGAGCATGATGATCTTGAATGCCGCGATCTGATCGGTGAAGGGGAAGAAGAACACGATGAGCTTTAGCCAGTAGTGTTCACCGCGGGCGGCCAGGAAGATGGTTTTGTCGCGCAGACCCAGCACCGCCAGGGCGACGATCGTCGGCGCTACCAGGGCGGGGTCGATCAGACCGGCATCGCCGGAGGCCGGACCAGACCGCCCACACCCCGCCGACCAGCACGACGGCATACAGGGCGACGTCGACAAGAGTGCGGCTGTCACCGGCGGTGAACGGAACCTTCCCCGGCCATGCGGGCAGCCGAATGGTGTTGGGACGCAGCCAATAAAGGAAGCCGCCGATGGGTGGCATGAACCGCCCGGTCAGCGGGCCCGATCCGCAGCCAAGGCCCAGGACCTCGAACAGCAACGTGAAGACGATGAATTTCTGGTACACGATCGGCTGGGTCCACCAGTCGCCGATGCGACCCAGCCCGCCCAGGCCCGGGGTCAGCGAGATGATCGCGGCCGGGGCGGCGACGTACAGGGCGATCTTGAGCAGGTACAGCAGATACACCGCGTACGGCGTCCCGAAGCCGTGTTCCGCCCAGTGCCGGGTCACCACTTGCAGTCGCGTTGAGCGCGGCAGGGTCAGCCAGGTGTCAGGGTCGACGTCCGGAAGCTCCGGTGCCAGGAATCCCAAGTCAATTCACCCCTACCCGACGGCGAGCCGTGCCCTCCGAGGGTTTGCGGGAACATTGGCAGGGGCGCGACGGGAAAATCTCCGCTGCAGGTTTTCGATCAGGCCGTCCAGGGTTTGCCGGTCCTGTTCCTCGACGCTCGCCGTGCGCCGGAAGCCGCAGACGCCTTCGAGGTCGCCCTTGGCTTCACAGCTGGCGATCGCCTTCCGATACTCCTCGACCCGGTGGTCGATGAGACGGCGCAGCTCGGTGAGGACACGCAGAAAGTACTCGGCCTGGAGATCATCCCCCGTGTCGGGCGTGGCCGCGGGGGGATTGCACGCGCCCGGTTGACGAGCGCCATTCGACCTGCTCGTGCCCGAGCGTGCGAAGCGTTCGCCGGACAAACCCATGCGGTCCATCTCGTCTCTCTCAACTGGAGGTCCGGTGTTTGGCTGGGTAACAATAACCCCGCCAATCCGCTCGGCGCCATAGGCGCCCGCGATGAAGTTCAGAGCGCCGAGTTACGGCCCGGTTTGCCGAGAGGCCGGTGGCCCGACATGGCCCGGCGACAACAACGCCCACACGAGGAGTATCACCGCTGGTGAGCCGAACCTTGCCAGCTCAGATGGACAGACCGATTATGTTGGGTCGCAACCGATAACGAAGCCCGCTCGGTCCTCGTACGGAGCGCAATGACCGCGGCGCTCCGAAAACGGCTGCGGCGGGCGGTTAATTCATGCGCCCCGGGCCCGCCACCCCGGCGGGCCCGGTAACGCCTACTCGCCGGGCGCGGCTCGTTAGCCTGAGACCCGCACAACCCAACAGGTGTCCACGCGGACCCCTCAGTACGCGCAGATCCTTGTTCGGTGCTGTCACAGGCGCTTCGTTGCAGTCCTGCCGGCCGACAGGCCGCGCTCGACGAGGGATCGGGGGTATGTCGCCTTCACGACGGGGACAGCGCCACCCGCAGGTGATCGATCATCCCCCTGAGACTCTTGCCGGTGCGCCGACAGCGTGCTGCACACTCGCCGGGCAGCACGGCAAACCCCATTTCGCCTCTCCCAATTAGCTTTTGGTGTCTGACGTGTGCAACGCTAGCGCGCCGATCCGACCGGCACCACGTGTGCATACGATGAAAATCAAGATCGCTTTTGTGCGCGCAGCATAAACAGGCAACACGTTCGTGAGGAGTTCTTGGCCCGCAACCGGGCTTACCGTGCCGACGCGATGATCGTGCACCGCAACGCTACCGGCCGGCCCAGGCCATCGGGAGGTCTGCCGTTGCAGAGCTTCAGGCCACGACGGTTCGTTGGTTTCGTGTTGCGCAAACAAAAGTGCTATCGAACTTCATCGCGGGCACGTATGGTTCACGTCCGACTCGGCACGTTAATGTTGCGCACGTCAGACACCAAAACCTAATTGAGAGAAGCGAAATGGGCTCCGCAACGTGTCCGTACCCTCGCTGAGCAGTTCGGGAAGTCCGTGTCGTCGACCACCACAACCCGGTCTTCCAAGGCCAACCAGTTTGCGCGCCCGCTCACCTAGAGCAACAACAGATTCAGGAGTAAGCACATGTCGTTCGTGATCACACAGCCGGAGATGCTGACCTCGGCAACCGGTGGATGAGCGCCACCGCCGTGCAAGCCGAGCAGACTGTCCACGCTCACGCAGATATTCCATTAACTGGCCGTTGGTGCCACTAGTCGGCCGCGCGCAGCACCGCCGGAGCCATCCATCGGCAGACCTCCAGAGCGATCTGCACCTTGAACACCGTGTCGGGATCGTCGAAATTCTGTCCGCAGAGTTCCATCGCCTGGCCCACCCGGTACTGAATAGTGTTGCGGTGCAGGATCATAGCTTCGGCCGTGGCAACGTAGCTGCGGTTGCGGGCTAAAAACTCCCGCAGCGTATCGCGCAGCCACGTGTTGCGCTCATCATCAACGCCAAGCTCACCCAGCGCATCGGCGATGAAGCGGCGCAGCTCATCCATATCGCTGGCCATCCAGGCTATTGGTGCGACCTCGCCGTAGAAAACGACTCGGGCGCTTGGGCGGTCACCGCCGGCAAAGGCTACTGCCTTCACTTGTTCGGCTTGTTTCAAGGATGCCGGAACCCGCGTAGGCCGTCTTCCACACGACCGCATGCCAGGCGCGCCCGGATTCCCGCGGACTCGAACGCCGTGCACACTCGCAACCGAATAAGAGGCCGCTCCTTACGAGGTATCCGGACCAAAAACCGCAGCCGAGCTTCGCGCTCATCGGTCGGCACCGCATCAACGAACGGCCCGCTGCTGCTAGCTCCGCGGCCACTGAGGAGCGCGCCTCATCGAACAACACCAGAACGTCACGGCTGGCTACCGCCGCATCCACCCATAACACCGCTGCGAGATGCAGATCGTCCAACCGATAGCGCAACGCTTTTTCGGCCCGCTTAACGTCAACTGGCCCACCGGCGAGCACCTCGCTGACCCACCGCAGTTCCAGGCCGCCACGGCGGCTCACCCAGCGATCGTGCTCCTGCTCGTAGGCCACGGTTAACTGGTCTGCGACCAGGTCTGCAAAACGGGCCGAGCGATTCACCAGCTCGATGATCGTCGGCACTCGCTGAGCCGGCTCCAATGACGATGCGTACTGGATCGCCACCTCTAAGAACCGCGCGAGCCCTATTCGGTGCGCACGCACTAGCGCAGACAACTGAACATCGCGCTGCGCGGACGCCCGGGCGTACGCTAGCGCGGCCGCCGGGGCCTCCGTCGAGGGTGCTGGCGAATCCCGGTCCAGGTAATGAATAGCCGCCACCACATTCTCGGTGAGGCTCGCCCTCCACAAGTCCATCATCCGGGCGTCATGATTCAGCCCACGAATCTCCGCCTTCATCTCCGCGAACAGCTCAGCGATGAAGTCATCGCGAATCGTGTTCATCTGCCGCGCGATCACCGACATGGGAGCCGCAGTCACTTCGGTCAACTTCGGCTACCTTTCCGTCTAACTCCCGGCGCCGTTTCTCGCCGGCGGCGGTATTCGCACGTAATCACTGTGCGCGCTTCCGGGCGACAACGTAAGGGCATTGGCCTGCCGATACCATCGAGGGACTCAACGCGGCAATGCAGCCTCAAGGGGGCCCACGTGGACCAAGCTAGCGCAGACCTCGGCGACATCGGCAAATTCGACCCTGGCCTGACGGAGCGCCTGATGGGGGTGATGCGCCCGCTGTTGAAGACGTACTTCCGTTCCGAGGTGCACGGCCTGGATTCCTTCCCGCCGGGCGGCGCGCTGGTGGTCGGTAACCACTCCGGCGGGATGTTCCCGATGGACGTGCCGATCTTCAGCGTCCACTTCTACGAGAAGTTCGGCTACGAGCGGCCGGTCTACACGCTCAGCCACGACATCCTGTTCATGGGGGTGACCGGGTCGTTCTTCAGGCGTACCGGCTACATCCGGGCCAACCGGGAGAACGCGGCCAAAGCCCTGCGCTCCGGCGGCGTGGTGGTCGTGTTCCCCGGCGGCGATTACGACGCGTACCGGCCCACGCTCTCGGAGAACGTCATCGACTTCAACGGCCGCAAGGGATATGTCAGCACGGCGATCGAGGCCGGCGTGCCGATCGTGCCCGCGGTGTCCATTGGCGGACAGGAGAACCAGCTCTACCTGACGCGCGGCACCTGGCTGGCCGAGCGGCTGGGCATCAAGCGCTTGCTGCGCAGCGCCATCCTGCCGCTGTCGTTCGGCTTTCCGTTCGGGCTGTCCGCCGTCGTCCCGCCCAACTTGCCGCTGCCCACCAAAATCATCACTCGGGTGCTCGAACCGATCGATATCGCCGCGTTGTTCGGCGAGGACCCCGACGTCGACGAAGTCGACGCGCACGTGCGGTCGGTGATGCAGCAGGGCCTCAACGAACTCGCCGCCAAGCGTCGTTTCCCGATTCTGGGCTGAGACATGGCATCTCCTATCAACCGGGCCCTCGGCGTCTTGGGTGTCCTAGCCACCCTGCGACGCGCCGGGATGATCGCGCCGATGCGACCCGACCGCTACCTGAAGATGGCCGCCGCGATCCGTCGCGAAGGCTTGGGCATCACCGTGGGTTTCGCCAGTGCGGCCCAGCGCTGCCCGGACCGTCCCGGCCTGGTCGACGAGCTGGGCACGCTGACCTGGCGGCAGCTCGACGAACGGATCAACGCGCTGGCCGCGGCGCTGCAGGGGCTACCGTCCGGGCAGCCACAGGTCGTCGGGATCATGTGCCGCAATCACCGCGGTTTCGTCGAGGCGCTGGTGGCCGCCAACCGGATCGGCTCCGACGTCCTGTTGCTCAACACGTCGTTCGCCGGGCCGGCACTGGCCGACGTCGTCAACCGCGAAGGCGTCGACACCGTCATCTACGACGAGGAGTTCACCGCGACGATCGACCGTGCGCTGGCCGACCGGCCCGGCGCCGCCCGCATCCTGGCCTGGACCGAGGGCCAGCACGAGCCGGCCTTAACAAAACTAGAGAAACTCATCGCCGAGCACACCGGACAACAACCCGAACGCACCGGACGCAAGGGCAAGATGGTTCTGCTCACCTCGGGCACCACCGGAACACCCAAGGGCGCGAAGCAATCTGGCGGCAACGCCGGAATCGGCACGCTCAAGGCGATCCTGGACCGCACGCCGTGGCGTGCCGAGGAGACCGTGGTGATCGTGGCGCCGATGTTCCACGCGTGGGGATTTTCGCAGCTGATCTTCGCCGCGTCGATGGCCTGCACGGTGGTCACCCGGCGCAAGTTCGACCCGGAGGCCACGCTCGACCTCGTCGACCGTAGCCGGGCCACCGGCCTGATCGTGGTGCCGGTGATGTTCGACCGCATCATGGAGCTGCCCGACGACGTCCGCAACCGCTACAGCGGCCGGTCGCTGCGTTTTGCCGCCGCATCGGGTTCACGGATGCGACCCGACGTCGTCACCGCGTTTATGGATCGGTTCGGCGACGTGATCTACAACAACTACAACGCCACCGAAGCCGGCATGATCGCCACCGCCACGCCATCCGATTTGCGGGCCGCACCCGACACCGCCGGGCGGCCGGCGGGCGGAACCGAAATCCGGATCCTGGACCCGGAATTCAACGAACTTCCCGCCGGCGAGGTGGGCGGCATCTACGTCCGCAACGACACCCAGTTCGACGGATACACGTCTGGCAGCACCAAAGATTTCCACGCCGGGTTGATGTCGTCGGGCGACGTCGGTTACCTGGACGAGGCGGGACGGCTGTTCGTCGTCGGCCGCGACGACGAGATGATCGTCTCCGGCGGCGAGAACGTCTACCCGATCGAGGTGGAGAAGGCGCTGGCGGCGCACCCCGATGTGGCCGAGGCCGCGGTCATCGGCGTCGACGACGAGCAGTACGGGCAGCGGCTGGCGGCGTTCGTGGTGCTGGGACCCGATTCGTCCGCCACGGTGGAGACCCTCAAGCAACACGTTCGGGAGAACCTGGCCAACTACAAGGTGCCCCGCGAGATCGCCGTCCTCGACGAGCTGCCCCGCGGTAGCACCGGCAAAATCCTGCGCGCCGAACTGCAATCCCGGGTCGGTGGCTGATGCGGCTTGGACGGATAATCAGCGAACCCAGGCCGCTGCTCCGCGCGGGACTGGAATTTGTCAACGCCGCCAACGGATTACGCCCGCTGGCCCGCAAAGGCTACAGCACCGTCCTGGTGTTCTGGTTCGGCTGGCCGACGTCGGAGGTGCCGGGCCTGTACTTCTCGGCCTCGCTGGCCGACGCGCTGCGCCGCGGCCGCCGCGGCGACTTCGCCGGGCGACGGGGAAAGGCGGCGCTGGCCCTGACGGCCGCGTCCTGGGCCATCCTGGCGGTGATCCGCTACCGCGGCGTCACCACCCCGGGCCCGGTGCTGGAAGCGGGGTTGCGCCAACAACTGGGACCCGACTACGCCGAGGCGCTGAGGGTGCTGCCCCAGAGCGAGCCCAAGCGCCGTGGACGGCGCAACCTCCCGCTGCGCACCACCGTGGCGCGCCGGCGCTACGTCGAGAAGACGAACGTCGTGTCCTACGGCCCGCACGGCCGCGCCAACCTGGCCGACATCTGGCGCCGCCGCGACCTGCCGCGCGACGGCAAGGCGCCGGTGCTGGTGCAAATCCCCGGCGGCGCCTGGATGATCGGAATGCGCCGTCCCCAGGCGTATCCCCTGATGAGCCACCTGGCCGCCCGCGGCTGGGTGTGCGTGTCGGTGGGTTACCGCGTCTCCCCGGTGCACACCTGGCCCGACCACATCGTCGACGTCAAACGGGCGCTGGCGTGGGTCAAGGACAACATCGCACGCTACGGCGGGGACCCCGACTTCGTCGCGATCACCGGCGGGTCCGCCGGCGGCCACCTGTCCGCCCTGGCGGCACTCACCCCGAATGACCCCGCCTTCCAGCCGGGCTTCGAGGATGCCGACACGTCGGTGGTCGCCGCGGTTCCGGTGTACGGGCGCTACGACTGGTTTTCCACGCACGGCGAGGGCCGCCGCGAGTTCGTCGGGTTGCTCGAAAAGTTTGTGGTGAAACGGAAATTCGCGACTCACCGCGATATCTACGTCGACGCTTCGCCCATCCGGCAGTTGCGGGCCGACGCGCCACCATTTTTCGTCCTGCACGGCCACGACGACTCCCTGATTCCGGTCGGCGAAGCCCAAGGGTTCGTGGAAGAACTGCGGGCGGTGTCGAAGTCCCCGGTCGCCTACGCCGAATTGCCCAGTGCGCAGCACGCTTTCGACATTTTCGGGTCACCGCGGGCGCATCAGTCCGCCGAGGCGGTGGCCCGGTTTTTGTCCTGGGTGTACGCGACGAGCTATTTCGGCCGCGACTAACCGCCCTGGGCTGCGGCTTTCTCGAGTTCGGTCAGCGCCGGTTCGATGGCGTCGGCCATGGCGTCGATGTCGTTGGCCACCTCGGGCGTCGTCACAAAGCCGAAGTCCAAGGAGTCCTGGTAGGAGAAGCAGGTGATGTTCAGGGCGACGTCCATGACCGGCGGCCCGAGCGGCACCAGCGAGGCCAGTTTCGCGCCCGCCATGTACAACGGAAACTTCGGACCGGGGACGTTGGACACGACCAGGTTGATGGGAGCCAGGTTTCGCGACAGCCCGCTGGCCGTGTAGGCCCGCGCGGCCAGCTGCAGCAGCCCGGGCGGCGTGGTCTCGGTCAGCCCCATGATCTGGTGCGCCGACAGCGCCTTGGCCATCAGCTTGGCGCTCTGCGTGCTTTCGTAGATGGTCCGCAGTCGCTCGACGGGATCTTCGATATCGGTGGCAAGGGAGGCCGTCATCGAGCTGATCTTGTTGCCGACGTCGCTCTTGTCGTCGTCGGTGCGGGTGGAGACGGGGATCTGGGCGATCAGCGGTTTGACCGGCAGCTCGCCACGCTTCTGCAGGTATTCGCGGACGGCGCCGGCCACCAACGCGAGCACGACGTCGTTGAGCTTGACGCCGTAGGCGTCCTTGATGGCCTTGGCCCGGGCCAGCTCGACCCGGCAGCCGGTAATCCGCCGGTGCGGCGAGACGCACGCGTTGAATCGGGTCTTGGGCGCCTCGAAGTAGCGCGGCGGCCTGCTGCCGACGCCCAGCGCCGCGATCTGCTGGCGCACGGTTTGCTCCATCAGTCGCGCGATGCGGAAGGGCGTCTTGATCCCGATGTTGATCAGCGCGCCCAGCGCGCGCCGTTCCAGGCCCGGAAGCTCGAACCCCACCAGCGACCCGACCGCCTCCTGCTGCGGCGGCCGAGGTTCCGGCGTGACGTCCAAAAGGATTTCGCCCAGCCCGGCGCCGGAGACCCCGTCGACGATGGCGTGGTGCATCTTGGTCAGCGTCGCGATCCGGCCGCCCTCGACGCCCTCGATCACCCACAGCTCCCACAGCGGTCGGGCCCGGTCGAGCTTGTAGGACATCAGCCGGCCCACCAGCTCTTCGAGTTCGCGGCGACCGCCGGGTGCGGGAACGCCGATGTGACGGACGTGGAAGTCGATGTCGAGTTCCTCGTCTTCGACGAACCATGGCCGGTCCAGCCCGAGGGGCGCCCCGGTGACCCGCCACCGCAACTGCGGCAGCTCCAGCAGCCGCTCGACGATCAGTTCGCGGACCCGCTGAAAGCTGTAGTCGGGCGCGTCGGTGGGATCGCAGATCGCCAGCGCACCCACATGCATATGCCAGCCCGCAGTTTCAGCCGACCAAAATGCCGCATCAACACTCGAAAGCCGCTTCATGCGATGACCGTAGCCCCCGGCTAGGCATCCTCCAAGAGGTCTGGCGTCACCGCCGACTCGGTGTCGGGGATGCCTTCAACCTTCGCCTTGCGATCGGCCATCGACAACAATCGCCGAATGCGGCCGGCCACAGCGTCTTTCGTCATCGGGGGGTCGGCGAGCCGGCCGAGCTCCTCCAGGGAAGCCTGCCGGTGCTCGACGCGCAGCTTGCCGGCCGAGGCCAGATGTTCCGGGACGGTGTCGCCGAGGATCTCCAGCGCTCGCTCCACCCGCGCGGCGGCCGCGACCGCGGCCCGTGCCGAGCGGCGCAGATTGGCGTCGTCGAAATTGGCCAGCCGGTTGGCCGTCGCCCGCACCTCGCGACGCATCCGGCGCTCCTCCCAGACGAGCCGGGTGTCCTGGGCGCCCATCCGGGTCAGCAGCGCGCCGATGGCCTCGCCGTCGCGCACCACCACCCGATCGGCACCGCGTACCTCGCGGGCCTTGGCGCTGACCCCGAGCCGGCGCGCCGCACCCACCAGCGCCAGGGCGGCCTCCGGGCCAGGGCAGCTGACCTCCAGGGCCGAGGAGCGTCCGGGCTCGGTCAGCGACCCGTGCGCCAAAAAGGCGCCCCGCCATGCGGCTTCGGCGTCGCCGATACTGCCGCCGACGACCTGGGCCGGCAGACCCCGCACCGGGCGGCCCCGCATGTCGAGCAGGCCGGTCTGGCGTGCCAGCGCCTCGCCGTCGTTGGCGACCCGCAGCACGTAGCGGGTGGTCTTGCGAATCCCGCTGGCGGACAACACATGCACGACGGCGTTGTATCCGTACAGGTCGAAGATGTCCTTGCGGAGTCGCCGCGCGATGTTGCCCAGGTCCACTTCGGCCTCGACCATCACCCGGCCGCCCACGATGTGTAACCCGCCGGCGAACCTCAGCAGGGACGTGACCTCCGCTCGACGCGCGCTGACCGACTTTACTACCAGGCGGCTCAGCTCGTCCTTGACTTCGGTCGTCATCGCCACGCGTCGTCACCCCTCGGTCCGCTATCGCCGTCGACCCGAATCTCGGCCGTGGCTCTCGCGCTGGGCGTCGGCGAGGCCTTGCCGGCCACCCGCACCCCGTCCAGGGCCGCCGCGAGCTTGCCCGGGTCATGTAAAGGTGTACCAGGTCGGGCCACGTCGGCGAAGTGGATCTCGGCCTCTAGCAGAGTCGCGGTACGGCGCAGTTGCTCTCGTTCCCGGTCACTGGGCACCCGTTCGGCGTCGATGATGATGTCGTGGACGGTGAACCCGGGTGCGTGCTGGGCCAGCACGTGCAGATGGCGTTCCACCGAGAATCCGGCCGTCTCGCCCGGCTCGGCCACCAGGTTGAGCACCAGGGCGCGGCGGGCGGTGGTGGCCCGCAGCGCCGAGGCGAGCTCCGGCACCAGCACGTGCGGGATCACGCTGGTGAACCACGACCCGGGCCCCAGCACTACCAGGTCGGCGGCCATGATGGCGTCGACGGCCTGCCGGGTAGCCGGCGGGTTGGCCGGAAGCAGCCGGACCCGCCGCACCTTGCCGGGCGTGGTCGCGATCGCCACCTGGCCGCGGATCAGCCGGAACATCCGCGGGTCGGCCTCCAGGCCGGACACGTCGGCCTCGATCTGCAGCGCGATCGGGCACATCGGCAGCACCCTGCCCTTGACGCCGAGGATGCGTCCGAGCTCGTCGAGCGCGGCGACCGGATCCGCCAGCACCTCGTTGAGGCCGGCCAGCATCAGGTTGCCGATCGGATGTCCGGCCAGAGCACCGCTGCCGCCGAAGCGATGCTGCAGGATGGTCGCCCACAGCCGCCCGTGCGGACTGTCAGACGCCAACGCCGCCAGGGCCATTCGCAGATCACCCGGCGGCACCACGTCCAGTTCGCTGCGCAGTCGGCCCGACGAGCCACCGTCGTCGGCGACGGTCACCACGGCGGTGACGTAGGGAGTCAGCCGGCGGGCCGCGGACAACGTCGCGTACAGGCCGTGCCCGCCGCCGAGCGCGACGATGCCCTCGCTAGGTGGGCTCATTCGCGACCCAGGTCCCGGTGCAGCACCCGCACCGACAGTTGCGGGTTGCCCTTGAGCAGCTGCATCAGCGCCTCGGCGATGGCGACGCTGCGATGCTTGCCGCCGGTGCAGCCGATGGCGACCGTCATATAACGCTTGCCCTCCCGGCGATAGCCGTCGACAACCAGATCTAGCAATCGATGGTAAGCGTCGAGGAATTCGGCCGCGCCGGGCTGGGCCAACACATACTCGCTGACCGCCGGGTGCTGACCCGTGAGGGGACGCAATTCGTCGACCCAATGCGGGTTCGGGCAGAAATCGCACGTCCATGACCATGTCGGCGTCCATCGGCAGACCGTACTTGAAGCCGAACGACTCGACGGTGACGCTGGTGGACACGGCGGCGTCGCCACCGAACGCCCGCTCGATGCTTTCCCTCAGGCCGCGCACCGACAGCGTCGAGGTGTCGATGATCAGATCCGCGGTGGCGCGAACCTGGGCCAGCATCCTGCGCTCGGCGGCGATGCCCTCGGCCAACGTCTGCTCGCCCTGCAGCGGGTGGCTGCGGCGGTTTTGTTCGTAGCGGCGCACCAGCATGTCGTCGGACGCCTCCATGAACACCACGCGCGGGGTGATGTTGCGGGTGGCCAGTTCGGTGCGCACCTCGTCGAGGTCCCCGGTGAAACCGCGCGACCGCACATCCATCACGACCGCGAGCTGGGTGATCCGCGATCCGGCGGCCAGCCCGAAGTCCACCATCCGGGTGATCAGCTGCGGTGGCAGGTTGTCGGCCACGTACCAGCCGAGGTCCTCGAGCACCTTGGCGGCGGTGCCCCGGCCGGCCCCGGACAACCCGGTGACCAGGACGACGTCGATGCCGGCCGCGGCGTCTCCCGGGTGGCCCTCGGCCAAATCACCCTGACCCGTCATCAGGGGCTCCGGGTTGCTCGGGTCGCAGCGCCTCGAGGACGGCCGTGGCGGTGGCCATCCCGATGCCTGGGACGGCTGTGATCTGGTCGACGGTGGCCTCCTTGAGGCGGGCTATCGATCCGAAGTGAGTCACCAGCGCCTTGCGGCGATGTTCTCCCAATCCTGGCACCGAATCCAACGCCGATGCAGTCATTCGCTTGGATCGCTTGCTGCGATGGTAGGTGATGGCGAACCGGTGGGCCTCGTCACGCACCCGCTGCAGCAGGTAAAGCCCCTCGCTGTTGCGCGGCATGATGATGGGGTCCGGCTCGGACGGCACCCACACCTCTTCCAGCCGCTTGGCCAGGCCGATCACGGCCACATCGGTGATACCGAGTTCGTCGAGCACGGCGCTGGCCGCATTGACTTGCGGCGCACCGCCATCGACGACGTAGAGGTTGGGCGGGTAAGCGAACCGGCGCGACTTTCCTTCCGGGGACAGCATATTCGGATCGTTCTGATCACTTAAGTGCCGCAGGAACCGTCGGCGGGTGACTTCGGCGATGGAGGCGACGTCGTCGGAGCGCCCCTGGCCGGCGGCGTCCCGGATCCCGAAGTGGCGATAATCCGATTTACGCGGCAGGCCGTCCTCGAACACCACCAGCGAGCCCACCACATCGGTGCCCTGCACGTGGCTGACATCGACGCATTCGATGCGCAGCGGCGCGTCGGCCAGGCCCAGGGCTTCCTGAATATTCTGCAGCGCAGCCGATCTGGCGTTGAAGTCGCCGGCCCGCTTCAACTTATGTTGCTGCAGTGCATCTTTCGCGTTGCGTTGCACGGTCTCGGCCAGCGCCCGTTTGTCGCCGCGCCGCGGCACCCGCAACACCACGCGCGAGCCGCGCAGACCGGACAGCCAGCTGGCCAACTCGTCGGCATTGGACGGCAGGCACGGGACCAGTACCTCGCGGGGTACCGGGTTGGCGGATTCGTCGGCGGCGCCGTCGAGTTCGGCCTGATCGCCGTAGAACTGCGTCAGGAACTGCTCGACCAGCTGCTCCTCGCCGGAACCACCGGGGTCACCGGGCTTTTCGACGATCCAGCCGCGCTGGCCGCGGACCCGGCCGCCGCGAACGTGGAACACCTGCACCGCCGCTTCGAGTTCGTCGTCGGCGAAGGCCACCACGTCGGCGTCGGTCCCGTCGCCGAACACCACGGCCTGTTTCTCCATGGCCCGTTTCAGCGCGGAGAGGTCGTCGCGAAGCCGCGCTGCCCGTTCGAAGTCGAGTTGGTCGGCCGCGGCGTTCATCTGCTGCTCCAGCCCGCGGGCAAAACGGTCGGTCTTGCCGGACAGGAAGTCGCAGAAATCCATCACGATCTGGCGATGCTGCTCGGCGCTGACCCTGCCGACGCACGGCGCCGAGCATTTCTCGATGTAGCCGAGCAGACAGGGGCGGCCGATCTGGTTGTGCCTCTTGAATACTCCCGCCGAACACGTTCGCGCCGGGAAGACCCGGGTCAGCAGGTCCAGCGTCTCCCGGATGGCCCAGGCGTGCGAGTACGGCCCGAAATAGCGCACACCCTTGCGGCGGGGGCCGCGATAGACCATCAGCCTGGGGAATTCTTCGTTGAGGGTGACGGCCAGCACCGGATACGACTTGTCGTCGCGGTAGCGGACATTGAAGCGCGGATCGAACTCCTTGATCCAGTTGTATTCCAGCTGCAACGCCTCGACTTCGGTGTTGACCACCGTCCACTCGACCTTGGCCGCGCTGGTCACCATCTGCCGGGTTCGCGGGTGCAGGTTGGCGATGTCGGCAAAGTATGACGTCAGCCTGCTGCGCAGGCTCTTGGCCTTGCCGACGTAGATGACTCGGCCATGCGGGTCCCGGAACCTGTAGACGCCCGGCTCGACCGGGATGGACCCGGGCGCGGGCCGATAGGTCGCGGGATCTGGCACGTATCCAGGCTAGTAGCCGCTCCGGACACCCGGACCGGCTAACCGGCTAAGGCGGTGGTGTCCGCGTTCTGCGGCGACGCGTTGGCTTCGGTCGCCGCAGCGGACGGCGCCTTCGGCGGCGCACTGATGATGCCGCGCCGAAAACGCACCCGCGCCCAAGAGCGCCGCCACCGGTCCCGACGAGGGTCGCAATCAATGGCGGTGGCTAGCGGGCTTTCGTGACTTTGGCCTCTACGCCGGGACGCCCGGCGAGGAGACCATGACGAACAGGGGATTTCACGTCGTTCAGGAGGTCATCGTGATCGAGGTGCTGAAGGCTTTCCCGACAACGTCACAGCGTATGTGTGCCATGAGCGCCTGACGAAGGCCGACTATGAAACGGTGCTGCGTGACATTGAAGACAAACTCACTCGGCACGAAAAGCTGCGAATGTACTGCGAGGTCTCGCCCGATCATGTCGGCGTCGAACCCGATGCAATCTGGGAGGATTGGAAGGTCAGCTTCAGTACCTGGTTCCACTGGCAACGCGGCGCGATGATCACTGACGTGCAATGGATGATTTGGGCGACGAAATTCTTCGGCCTCTTGGTTCCTGGGGAGTGGCGTGTATTTCCGATGGATAAAGCCAGCAAAGCCCGCGAATGGATCGTAGAGGCGCAGTAAGTATCTATCGCTGATCTCACATCGAGATCATGGTTGCATCACTCCGACATTCCCCACGGGCATCGTCGGGATCACCGTCCCCACCGCTAATTGTTGAAATGTATACCCCGATGACGAACCGCAAGGTACACCCCCATGACGAATAATGAAGAGATCGACGCGGCTTGGGCTGAGATGAAGCGGCTAGCCGCCCAGGCGGACGCTATCTACCCAGGTTCGGGCACCGAGTTGGCTCTGAGGTTCGTGCAGGGGACTATCGAGGGCCTTCGGCAACTCAGGGGGGTAGTAACGCAAGCGGCGAACATCGAAGAGTTCGACGAGGCCTTCGCTGAGATGAAGCAGCTAGCCGCCCGGGCGGACGCTACCGTGCCCGGTTCCGGCACCAGGGGGCTCTGTACGGATTGCCGTAGGGCATCAGGCAGAGATCCCAGTCAAGGAGGCGCAGGCGGCAGCCGAGGCCGCGCTAGGCATGCGGCAGCCACCGGATCGCCCATGAAGACCGCCGTCTACTTGCGCCAGTCGCTCGACCGCGACGGTAACCAGCTTGCCATCGACCGCCAGCGCGATGCATGACTGGACCTGTGCGAACGCCGGGGGTGGACCGACACGGTGCTCTATGTAGACAACGACACCAGTGCCCTCGGCGCATCGCCGCCGGTCGGCGGCGCGCCGTCGTTGTCGCGCGGCGATGGGGCGGATCTTCTCGGAAACGTCGTATAGGACGTGGGGTGAGGGCTTGGCATCAGCCGTCGATCAGGCCGTATCGCCGATACGCCGCGTGGATGTCTTTGCGCGCCTGATCGGGCAATTTCGCTTGTGGGGGACGCGATTCCGGATACGACCCGATGGGCAGACCGAGAACGGAAGCGGCGTATTTGAACGCGCCACCCCAGTGCGTGAAGTAGTCCGGCCTGCCGGGATAGCGGGTGAACCACCCACGCATGTCGAGCTCGAATTGGTCCATCCCTGACTCTTGCGCGTAGTCCATCGCCTCGACCAGCTTGTCGTTCCAGACCAGCTCCCAGTACCCGGAGATGACGCGCTTCGCCGGCGTCTCAAAGAGGTAGCCGGTGGTACCGAGCTGGCCCGGACCTACGATTCCGCTCTTCAGCCAGCCCGCCCGGTACACCGTCGTATCGCATTCCCAGATCACCAGATCCGGCGCGAGTTCGTGCAGCATCCTGCTCTGATGCGGCCGGAACGAGCCCTCCTTCGTCGCGCACACGGCGGGGATCTCCTCGACAATGCGCGCGCCCTCCAGCGGGTTGAGCACATACCCCGAGCTCGGTGAGTTGAACATCCCGAGCGCGATGTCGGTGCGGTCGGCGACGTAGCGGAAGTAGTTCAGAACGCCCTCGCCGCCGTGCAACTCCATCATCGGGGTCTGGATGTAGACGATGTCGGCGCCGGTCTCCTGCGCATGCCGGGTCAACTCCACGCATTCCTTTGCCGACAGCGCGGCGGTGCACGACTGGACGATCACATCCGGGTTGATGCCACGAGCCTCCTCGACGGCGACCTCCAGCAACTTCTTGCGTTCCGCGTTTGTCAACGACCAGAATTCCGCGACGCCGCTGGTCACCCAGAGCATCGGGTGACCGAGTGCTCCGACGCAGTGCCGCACCAGGGTGCGGTACGCCGCCCAATCGATGTGGTCGCCGTCGTTGCCGCTGAACGGCGTGTAGAGCGAGTCGCCGATACCGTGCAAGGCGTGGCGTGCCCATTGACGGGCTTCCTTGGCCTTAGCCATCATTCGTCCCTTCGGTTAGTTGACGATCTCGAAAATCGCCGCGGCGGACGTCACGGCCTTGTCGCCATTGCCCTCGTCGCGCAGGAGCATGCGGACCCCGACCTTCCCCGACCCGCCGGTGTGCGCAGTGCCGTCCACCCGGAACGGCCCGACCTTTCCCCGCGACATGAACATCACGTGCCAGCTCACCACCTGCAGCTTCCTGGTTCCCGCAGCCTCAGCGGCGAGGTCGATCGCCGCGGTTTCGAGGACGACGTGCTGTGGACCGATGTGCAGAGCCGCATCCGGCGATGCCAGCTCGACACTCAGCTCGGGCAGCACCCAATGGCCGTCTGGACGCTTGGAGGCCCCGAAGGCTTCCCACAGCGGGGGCAGCTCCGGGGAGTCCTCGATGACCAGATCCGTGCCCGAAACATCCATCTTGTCAAGGCCTTCGGTGGAGTCCCGATGATGGCGCCCTGGCCCTCGTTGAAGGCGATCACCCGGTCGGGGTTGTCGGCGTCGACGATCTTGCAGCGCCCGTAGCCCATCATCCGGCCTTGGTGCACGTTGCCCGAGTCGACGATTTCGATCCGCTTCACGTCGTAACCCGGATCGACGATCTGGACCGAAGCGATCACCGGGTTCGGCACGGCCACGAGGTCGGCCTGGCATCCCTCGGGTGACGAAATGGCCAACGGCGCCACCATGATTCCGCCCGCCTCGTTTCGCATGTCCCGACGGATGGTGACGGTGTCGTCGACCTCGCCCACATTCATCGACGAATGCCGCCGGCCGATGTAGCGGTAGCTGAGCAGGCCGTCCACCGCCGGAACAGCTCGTCTCGATACGCCTCCGGGTCGTCACTGAACTCTCTGATGTCCCGCAATTGTCCGGTCAACGGCGTCTTCCTTCGTGAGTGTTGCGTCGCACCTGGTTGAATGGCACGCCGCGGTCGGCGGCGGGCTCGCGGGGAAAGTTCAAAACACGTTCGCCGATCACGTTGCGCGCCATCTCCGTTGTGCCGCCACCGATGTTGGCTATCTGCCTGCCGAGATAGCGGGTGCCGATCGCGAGCAAATCGGGGTCGTCTCCGACGACGACGGCGGCCGCGGCGGCAACCTGGTGGGCAGTGTCGGTCTCCACGTTGTGCGCTTCGGCCATGGACAACCTGATGATCGATCCCGCCGCGGGCGGTAGCTTGCCCCCGAGCACGGCGCGGTAGACGTACTCGCTCAGTTGTTTGTCGACCGTACGATGCACCAGTGCGCGACCCGTCATCTCGCGTATCCGGGAGTCGCCGCCCCGGCCTGTCTTTTCGACCAGTACCAGCAGGTCGATCTGAACATCCTCGGCCTCCGAAATTCCACCCCCACTGGTGAATTCCGAGCCTCCGCCCATTGTGCGTCGCTCGTGATACAGCTGGCGCGAGGCGACATCCCAGCCCTTGCCGGGCTCGCCGACGACGTCGTCATCGGTGAGTTCGACGTCGTCGAAGAACTCCTCGCAGAACTCCGCCGTCCCGTCGACCTGCCGGATCCGGTTCATGGTGATTCCGGGTTGGCGCAATGGCATCAGGAACATGGTGAGCCCCTCGTGCTTGGGGACCGCCCAGTTGGTACGGGTCAGGCAGAGCCCATAGTCCGCCGCGAAGGCGCCAGTACTCCAGGTCTTCGCGCCGTTGACCACCCACCGGTCGCCACGGCGGTCGGCACGGGTGATGACGCCCGCGAGATCCGAGCCGCCGCTGGGCTCGGAGAGCAGCTGTACCAACACTTGCTCGCCGCGGAGTGCGGCCGCGACGTGGATGCGCTTCTGCTCTTCGCTGCCCATGTCGAGAATCGTCGCGCAGCAGATCGCGAAGCACGGAATGTTCAGCATGATCGGCATCTCGTATCCGACGGTCTCGGCGTCGAATGCCTTGTTGTATTCGTAGGTGAGCCCCAGTCCGCCGTATTCGCGGGGGAAACAGATTCCAGCGAAGCCCCCATCGTACAAACGGCGCTGCAGTTCCCGTGCCCGCTTCCAAGTCTCTTCCGAATCACGTTCGAGCACTGGCGGATTCGTGGGATCGACCTTCGGCATGTTTTCGGCCAGCCAGGACTTCGCCCTGGCGCGAAACTCCGCAACGGACTCGGTGCTCACGCGCCTCCCGACAAGGTTCTATACCATCGTATAGGCTGTGCTGAACGACTGTACAGCACTGCTGGGCGACTATACAGTGCCGGTAAGGCTCGCGGCGGGAGAGGAGTCCTACGTGGTGGTTGAGCGCGAATGACTCACAAATGACGGCGCCACGCAGGCTCGGCGCCGACGACTCCGAGAACCGCAAGACGCTGCTCAATGCTGCCCAGGGGCTGATGGTCGAAGAGGGCTATGCGGCGGTCACGACACGGCGCGTTGCCGCCAAGGCGGGCCTCAAGCCGCAGCTCGTGCACTACTACTTCGAGTCGATGGACGACCTGCTGTTGGCCCTCGTACGGCGCGCAACCGCGCGCAGCCGAGATGCGTTCGCGCGAGCGCTGGCTTCGCCGAAACCATTACGCGCCCTTTGGGAAGTGAGCAGCGATCCCGACGTCACTGCGCTGACCGCCGAGATGATGGCGCTGGCCAATCACCGAAAGGCCGTCCAGAACGAACTCGCAGAAGGCGCGAAGCGATTACGCCAAATGCAGGTAAATGCTCTATCCGAACTCCTCGAACAACTAGGGGTGACAAACGACGTGCTGCGCGCCGACGCGTTGATGGTCGTGATCGCCAGTGTCTCGCGTGTGATGGTGATGGAGAAGTCCCTCGGTGTTTCGACCGGCCATAAGAACACGCTTGCGCTGGTCGAGCACTACCTCGCGAAGCTCGAGGGCGATTCCGACAGCTAGTCGACCTCTCCGAGCTGGGAGATTCGGTGCAACAGGTCGGCCACCCGCTGCGGCCCGGTGAGCATCATGTCGTGGCCGGTGTCGATGTCCCACACCCTCGCCGTCCGGCGATCGTAGGGCAGTTTTTGCCGGCGGTCAGTGTGTGCGCAGGTCCGGCCGATAGCGCGCCAGCAGCGACCGCACCGTGTCCATGGCCTCGACGGCGCGGTCCTTGTCGACGGCCTGGATCGCCATCACCGGAATGTACTCGTCGTCGGGCAGGTCGATTCGCGCCCACCGCCGACCGGCCGGAAACGACACACCGACCACCTCTGACCACGGAACCAGCCGGTAGCTCAACAGGTTTCGTACCGAGAGGCCGGCCGGACCCAGCCGCAGCCGCGGCCGCGCGAACAACAGCACCGCGCCGGCGATGACCAGGCCCAAAACCGCCATCGCCACCTGGTCGGCGGTCTGGAAGATCACCCCGCTGGACCGAACCTTGAGCAGAAACCCCACAGCGATGTGCACCGCGGCGATCAGAAACGCTGCAGCGTAGGCGAATCGGGGCGTCCAATAGGGACGCAATTCGACATCCCAGACGTCGCGGTTCGGTGGTGACTCACGACCGAGCGCGCAGCTCGCGCAAGGTCAGCGCCGTGGACAGGGCGGCTGCGGTCGCCTGGGCGCCCTTGTCCTCGGACGAGGTCGGGAGCCCCGCTCGATCCAGCGCCTGCTCCTCGGTGTTGGTGGTCAGCACCCCGTTGGCAACCGGCGTCCCCGCATCCAGCGAGACTCGGGTAAGGCCCTGAGTTACCGCCTCGCAGACGTAGTCGAAATGTGGTGTCTCGCCGCGGATCACGACACCCAGGGCGATGACGGCATCGTGGTTGCGGGCGAGCTCCTGCGCCACCACCGGGATCTCGATGGCGCCGAGCACGCGGACCACGGTCGGGTTGTCGATGCCCGACGCGGTCGCCACCCGGCGCGCGCCGGCCAGCAGCGCATCGCAGATCGTGGTGTGCCAGGTGCTTGCCACGATGGCGAGCCGCAGTCCGGACGCGTCAACCGCCGGCATCTCCGGCACGCCGGCGCCACCGCTCACAAGCGCCTCGCGAGTCGCGGGGCGCTCGCAAGTCACAGGGCACCGCCGAATTCGCCTGGCAGATGGACGGATTCGTGAAAGTAGTCGTCCAGCCCGGCCAGGTCGTGGCCCATCTTGTCGCGCTTGGTCATCAGGTAGCGGATGTTCTCCGCGTCGGCCCGCACCGGAAGTGGCACCCGCTCGATGATGTGCAGGCCGTAGCCGTCCAGCCCGACCCGCTTGGCCGGGTTGTTGGTCAGCAGCCGCATCGAGCGCACGCCGAGGTCGACGAGGATCTGCGCGCCGATGCCGTAATCCCTTGCGTCAGCGGGCAATCCGAGCTTGAGGTTGGCGTCGACGGTGTCGTCGCCGGCGTCCTGCAGCTGGTACGCCTGCAGTTTGTGCATCAGGCCGATGCCGCGGCCCTCGTGGCCGCGCATGTACAGCACCACGCCGCGTCCCTCGCGCGCCACCATCGCCATCGCGGCATCGAGCTGGGGTCCGCAGTCGCAGCGCCGGGAACCGAACACGTCGCCGGTCAGGCACTCGGAGTGCACCCGGACCAACACGTCGTCGCCGTCGCCGTTCGGCCCGGCGATATCGCCACGGACCAGCGCGACGTGTTCGACGTCCTCGTAGATGCTGGCGTAGCCGATGGCGCGAAACTCGCCGTGCCGGTCGGGATCCGGGCTTCGGCGATCCGCTCGATGTGCTTCTCGTGCTTGCGCCGCCATTCGATGAGGTCGGCGATGGTGATCAGCGCGAGACCGTGCTCGTCGGCGAAGACCCGCAATTCATCGGTCTGGGCCATCGAGCCCTCGTCCTTCTGGCTGACGATCTCGCAGATCGCGCCGGCGGGCTGCAGCCCCGCCATCCGCGCCAGGTCGACCGCGGCTTCGGTGTGACCGGGGCGGCGCAGCACGCCACCGTCCTTGGCGCGCAACGGAACCACGTGACCGGGCGGTGAAATCGTCGGCGACGCTGGTGGGATCGGCCAGCAACCGCATCGTGGTGGCCCGGTCGGAGCCGAAATCCCGGTTCCCACACCATTTTTCGCGTCGACCGTGACGGTGTAGGCGGTGCCGTGCTTGTCCTGGTTGACCGCGTAGATCGGCAGCAGCCCCAGCCGGTCGCAGATCGCACCGTCCAGCGGTACGCAAGGTATCCCGAGGTGTAGCGGACCATGAAGGCGACCAGCTCCGGCGTCGCCTTTTCGGCGGCGAAGATCAGGTCGCCCTCGTTCTCGCGGTCCTCGTCGTCGATGACGACGACGGCTTTGCCCGCCGCGATTCCGCAACCGCCCGTCGACGAGTCCAACCTCGTCATCTTTGTCGACCTCGCCGTTCCCGCCCGGAGGCGGGAACTCTGTCAAAACTGCTGGCACGAGAAACACATGTTGCATCCAGTATGAACCACCGCGCGGCGGCAAGTATTGCCGCG
>CAVYZE010000005.1:0-743596 GCA_963772875.1 uncultured Actinomycetota bacterium | reverse complement strand
AGCGTCCAGTGGGATGGCGCCGCATCGGCATGCTGCCTCGAGCGCACCGACACCGAGCGACTAGGCGCCTACGGAGGACGTGGATTGTTTCTGACATGTTCTGCCCTCAGCGCCTCGATCATCGACGCTGCGCGTCGTTGCAAGTTGTTGATCGTCAACCAAACCCCTTCAGCGACAACATAACAAACCACCATCGTGGCGGCCGGAGGACCACCGCAGACACGCTGCGCAAACTCTTCCGGTCGCGCGGCGTGGCTACATCGGGTCGAACGCCGAATGAGCCAGTTACCATTCATTTTGGTGAGGGTGACCATGACACTGCTGGCGGCCTGGACGGGGTCGGTGTTGTCCCGGCTCGTTGTGTTTTGATTCACGAACACCATCACCTTGGCCGAATCAGCGTGTAGCTCAGCTACGGCTGCTCGTACGACCGCCGCATGGGTCGTGACGGCCTTCTGCTTGGCCGCGGGTGCGATGATCTGGTCGGCGAACTTACTGTAATACGTCAGAAAGTCGCCGGTCAGGTGCGATTTCGCGGCCGACAGTGGACGCATGCGATTCTCCAGTCGCAGACGCCAATGTCCTTGGTGTAGAACACAATTCGCGAGTCCAAGCGATTAGGTCCAAGCGACTGGTTGCAGCCGAAATGCCCGCCTCAACCTTAGACCCACTAACCAGATTCCCATCTTTGTGGCGGATCCGCCATTTCGACGTCACAAAGATGGGAATTCCGCCATCTTGGATGGGAACCTACAACAACAGTTGTTACCTCGCCATGTTGGCGAAGCGCGACAGGTGCAGTTGATGCGCGACGGTGACGGTCTTCGTCGGGCCGTTACGGTGTTTGGCGAGAATGAAATCCGCCTCTCCCCCACGCGGATCGTCGCGTTCGAACGCGTCGGGCCGGTGCAGCAGGATCACGACGTCGGCATCCTGCTCCAGCGATCCCGACTCGCGCAGGTCGGACAGCATCGGCTTCTTGTCGGTGCGCTGCTCGGGACCGCGGTTGAGCTGGCTGATCGCCACCACCGGAACCCCGAGCTCCTTGGCCAAAAGCTTGAGATGGCGGGAGAACTCCGACACCTCCACCTGACGCGATTCGAACTTCTTGCCCGACGTCATCAGCTGCATGTAGTCGATCACGACTAACCGCAGGTTGGCCTTCTGCCGCAGCCGGCGCGCCTTGGCGCGGATCTCCATCATCGTCAGGTTGGGCGAGTCGTCGATATACAGCGGGGCCTCACTGATTTCGCTCATCCGCCGCGCCAGCCGCGTCCAGTCGTCGTCGTTCATCCGGCCCGAACGCATATCGGCGAGCTTGATTTTCGCCTCCGCCGACAGCAGCCGCATCACGATCTCGGACTTGCTCATCTCCAGCGAAAAAATGACGCTGGCCATGCGGTGCTTGATCGAACACGACCGCATGAAGTCCAGCCCCAGGGTGGAGTTATGAGTGGGAATCATGGCGTTGCTCGCCAGATACATGTGGCTGGCGTTGTCCACTTCGACACACCGCACGGGCACTGTCTCGACGCGGCGGACGTCCACAATGAAGCGTGATCCAGAGCGCTCGGTGCCAGTGCCGGCCCGACGCTCCTTGTGCGCTATGGCTTTTCGCTCCAATGCGAACACTATGTCGTCGGTGGAAAAAGTCAGGATGTAAGCGATGCTGGACGACTCATGTCGGCCCTGCACGCGCTTCGTCGAGGTTTGGCAGCGATAGCCAAGGCTGACGACTAGCTCGGCGACATCACACGCCAGCCGATGGTTAGTGACGGAAAACTGGACGGCCCCGCCCGCCGTCACCGTTCCGTCGGTGTCGAGCAGACCGGCGAGCAGGGCGCGCCGCTGTGTCTCGGACCCCCGCAGGTATGCCGTCGGAATGTGCTTGTTACCGAGCACGCCGAGTGTTCGCAGTCGCGCCTGCAATGTCCCCTCAGCGGCGTAGCAGTTCGGAACTGCTACGAAGCCGTCGGCTTCGATCCGCATGACGATCTCTGGATCGGCCGTCGGTGATCTGGGCTGCCGCACTGGTGCCATCCCCGAGCCAGGCGCCGAGAGTGTATGCGGGAATTAACAACTCGCGATCCGGTAGGTCAAGTGCACGCGCATTGACCACGCTGTGGTTCAATCGCCGGTCTTGAGTATCACAGCGCACACTTCCGGCGACCTCGGCCGTCGTTCGCACCGCCGCAAACGTGCGCTGATTTTTGTAGCGGTTGTAGGCCACCGCCGCAGCTTGCGCTGACTTCCGGGATGCGCGTGTTTCGGTCAACCACTGATGCTCTGCGTCGGCGACGATCACTGTCGCGTCAGAGAACTCCACCTCGTAGCATGGCCGCCCCAGCATTACCTCGGTGGCAGCCACCACCCGCGTCGGCTGCCCGTCGGCGCCAAGCAGCTGATCCCCGACCGCGACGTCGCCCATCGTCGTCCAACCGGTCGGCGTGGGCAGCGGCGTATCCAACGCGAGCGCCTTCCCCACACCCGGACGGGCCGCCACGATGACCATCTGCCCCGGGTGCAGACCATTGGTCACCTCGTCGAGTTCGGTGAAGCCCGTCGGCACACCGCGCGCCAGACCGCCGTTGGAGGCGATGGCGTCGATCTCGTCCATCGTCGGCTGCGAGCAGATCCTCGAGCGAAACGAAGTCCTCGGACAGCCGCCGCTCGGCGACGTCGTAGATCTCGGCCTGCGCGCGGTCGACGATCTCGGCCACGTCGGCACCCTCGGCGCCGGCGTAGCCGTACTGCACGACCCGCGTTCCGGCCTCCACAAGCCGGCGCAGCAGCGCCTTCTCGGCCACGATGCCCGCGTAGTACCCAGCGTTCGCGGCGGTCGGCACCGTCGAGATCAGGGTGTGCAGATACGGCGCCCCACCGATCCGGCGCAGCATGCCACGACGGTCCAGCTCCGCGGCCACCGTCACCGCGTCGGCCGGCTCCCCGCGCCCGTACAGGTCCAGGATCGCGTCGTAGACGTTCTGGTGCGCCGGGCGGTAGAAGTCGCCGGGCCGCAGCCGTTCCAGCACATCGGCGATGGCGTCCTTGCTCAGCAGCATCCCGCCCAGCACCGACTGCTCCGCGGCGAGGTCCTGGGGCGGTTGACGACCGAAGTCTTCACTGGGCGGCGGGGCGTCCGTACCAGGCGCCAGATCATCGACGACCGCCATGGACTCCCACCTCCTTTGACCTACCTGTCCGAACATACATTCGATAGCCGACATTCGGACCGTAAGTCAAGGCACTGACAGCCCCCCAAACCCACAGCACCCGTGTCGCCTTGCGCCGGGACGACCGTAAACGTTGCTGGCACCTGGTTAAAAGGGGCGATGTTCATAACGCTGTGCATCGTGTGTGCATATCCATCGACACCTGTGTTGAGCGGGGTGTGGAAAACCTGTGGATCATTTCGCGGCGCTGCGACATCACTGCAGATAAGGGTCGTACACAGCCGGGCATTTGGTGTGGAGAACAATCTCTTCGGCGTGTCGGCCCAGGTTACTGCGCCGGGCGTGTTGGCTTTCAGCCACATTTTCGCTGCGTTACGGGGTGGTAAAGGGGCCCGCTCGGACACCCCGCAGAAATAGTTCGCCAGGGCGACCGTTCGCGACCACCGGCAAAGGAAACGCATGGCGCGCTCACAGCGCAACTGGGCTCAGCGACGGCCGATCAGGGCCGCCGCCGGATGGTGGCAAAGGCCGCCGAGTTAGCTATCCGCGACGACGTCGAGAGTGACCTCGACATCGATCTCGGGGTGTAGATGCACCGACACCCGGTGCGTGCCGGCGGCCTTGATGTGCGCTTTGGGCAGCCGCACGATTCGCCGGTCGAGGTTTGGGCCGCCGGCCTTCTTGATGGCCGCGACAACGTCCCCGGCGGTCACCGAGCCGAACAACTTGCCGGAGTCGACCGCGGTCTTCACCGGCAGCGCGACGGGGCCCAGCGCCGCGATCGACGCCTTGATTTCATTGGCGTGCTCGAGGTCGCGCACCGTCTTGGTTTCGCGGGCCCGACGGATCTCGTCGGCCTGCTTCTGCGCGCCGCGCGAGGCGAGGATCGCCAGGCCGCGCGGGAGCAGGAAATTGCGGCCGTATCCGTCCTTGACCTCGACCGTGTCGCCGACGGCACCGAGATGGTCGACGTCCGAAGTCAGAATCAGCTTCATCGTTTACGTACTTTCGGTTGGCGTTACGCGCTTACCGCGCCGAGGAGGTGAAGGGCAGCAGGGCCACCTCGCGGGCATTCTTCACCGCGATCGCGATGTCACGTTGGTGCTGCACGCAGTTGCCGGTGACACGACGCGCCCGGATCTTGCCGCGCTCACTGATGTAGGTGCGCAGCAGCGAGGTGTCCTTGTAGTCGATCCGTGAATCTTTCTTCGCGCAGAAGACGCACTTACGCGTCTTGATCGGCTTCTCTGGAGCCGGGCGCCGCTTGCTGGACTTGGCCATGTGTGTCTTTCTTTCTCGTTTCTTGCTGGTCTGAGTGGTCTAAGGGAGGGGGTTTCAGAAGGGAGGTTCTTCGTCGCCGCCGGCGAACGAGCCCGATGCCGGGGCACTGCCCCACGGGTCCTCGCCCGCGCTAGCGCTAGCCTGCGCGGGCGCCTGACGGGATCCGCCGCCTGCACCGAAACCGCCGCCACCACCGCCGCCGCCGCTGCGGCTGGCTTTGTTGACCTTGGCGGTGGCGTAGCGAAGCGAGGGCCCGATCTCGTCGACCTCGACCTCGACCACGGTGCGTTTCTCGCCTTCGCGGGTCTCGTAGGAACGCTGCTTGAGCCGCCCGGTGACGATCACCCGGGACCCGCGGGTCAGGCTCTCGGCCACGTTCTCGGCGGCCTCCCGCCAGATGTTGCACCGCATGAACAGCGCCTCGCCGTCTTTCCATTCCCCGCTCTGGCGGTCATAGATCCGCGGCGTCGACGCCACGGTGAAGTTCGCGACGGCAGCACCCGACGGAGTGAACCGCAGTTCGGGGTCGGCGGTCAGGTTTCCGACGACGGTAATGGTGGTGTCACCGGCCACAGTTTCCTCCTCGTTCCGCCCTGTTCCTCGCCTCGAGACGATGGATGCTCATGAGCGTGTTCTCGCAGAGCCTACGCAACGGCAACGACAGCATTCGGCTGCATCGACGCCGCACTAGTGCTTGTCGGTGCGCATCACCTTGGTGCGCAACACCGACTCGTTGAGGCTCAGCTGGCGGTCGAGCTCGGACACCGTGGCCGGCGCGGCCTTCAGGTCGATGACGACGTAGATGCCTTCGGCGTGCTTGGCGATCTCGTAGGCCAGCCGGCGCTTGCCCCAGATATCGACTTTGTCCACGGTTCCACCGTCCTTGCGGACGACGTTGAGGAACGTCTCCAGCGACGGGGCAACGGTGCGTTCGTCGAGCGTGGGGTCAAGAATGACCATGATTTCGTATGGACGCATGGAAACCTCACCTCCTCTGGTCTGCGCGGCCACGGTCGGTCCGTGGCAGGAGGGTCGCCTGCGTCGGCAACCGCCCCAGAGTACCGGATGCCGGGCCGGTGAGAAAAATCCAGGCCAACCCCGGGTAGTGAGTCAGCGCGCGGGCGTTACTGGACCCACGAAACGCGGTGGCCCCTGGGCGCGGCCGAGGCCCGCGGGATCTGCATCCCTCCGAACTGGGCAGCGTAGGCATTGAACGCCTCAATGGCGGTCCGCTCTTGGGGCACCGCTTGCGCGACAAGGGCTGGAACCTCAGTCTGCTTTCGGTTGCACATATTGTCGGTGGCGCAAGACAGGCCATCGAGCGTGGTCGCAAATTCTTCCGTCGCATTCTGCAGACGGGTCAACACTTTCTGGTCATAACAGCCATACAAGCGCGGAATGTTGACCAGGCGCTCGTCCGCTCGTATGTCGGTGCCTAGCGAACCCGCCGCTTGGCCAAGACGCTGCGAATCACCGGACTCGATCGCCGAATCGTAGGTCCGCAGTCGCTCTTTGAGCGGATTTGCCAGGTTGTCCGTGTACGTCTGCCGATAGACGTCGGGCGGCGCGGCATTCTGGGGCGGTCGTCCCTCGCATGTCTCGTTGCCCGGAAGCGTGGTGACCGCCCCCGGCCCAGACGAAGATGACCCTCCGGGTGTCCCCGAGGAACCGCACGCGGTCAGAGCCATCGTGAAACCCAGAATGGCCAATCCGCTGAACGCGCGCCGATTCGAGGCGCGAGTCTGTGACTTCACTGCACTCAACGCCCCCCTTTCCATGCCCCGGGGTACGTTATCTGGCCGAACGCGCTCGCGAAGCGTATTTGGCGGGACCGACCCCGGGCAGTTAAGCGGCCCGGTTACTGCCGGGCTTGCAGGAAGTCGTCGGCCCTGGACACTGTCGCCGCGTCGGCCTTGGCGAGGGCACCGCTGTCGAACGGCGGCTGCGGGTCGTATTCGATGAGTAACTGCGCGGCCTGCGCCGCCTCTCGATCGACGAGAAGCTCAACGAGCCGCAAGGCCATGTCGATGCCACTGGACACACCCGCGGCCGTGATGACGCGCTGCGGCAAATGCTCGACCACACGCTCCGGCACATAACGCGCACCCAACTCGTTCAACGTATCCGCGGCACGCCAATGCGTCGTCGCGGTGAGTCCGTCGAGCAGGCCTGCGGCGGCGAGCAACAACGCGCCGGTACACACCGACGTGGTGAACTTGGTGTTCTGGTGCACCGACTGCAGCCAACCGCGGATGACGTCGTCGCCGAGGAGCCCCCGGGTTCCGATACCGCCGGGGAACACCACCACATCGGGCGTGCCGATCTCGTCGAAGGTGGCGTCGCAGGTGAGGCCGAGCATGCCGTTTTCAGTACGCACCTCACCCCGGCGGTGCCCCACGAATACCACGTCGATCGACGGAATGCGTTGCAGCACTTCGTAGGGACCTATCGCGTCGAGTGCGGTGAACCGTGGGAACAGCGGGATTGCGGCCAGCGTCATGAATGTGCCGAGCCAACCGTGACTTCGGTGTCGATGTCGATGTCGGGCACCGCGGCGGGCGGCCGTCGCAGCCCGGCCGGACGCAGCCAGTCCGGCAGCCAACCGGGTGGAGCGTCGGGGGCCCGATCGAAAGCCCCGCCCGCCGGATCGTCCACACGACCGCCCCAGCGCACCAGATCCTCGTCGGGCCGGTAGATCTGCCGGACCACCAGAACGCACAGCCCGATGACCGCGATGTCCCGCAGCAACACCGTCGTGGTGAAGAACTGCTCCGGCAGCGAGCGGTTCGGATTGCCGTACAGGAGATACATCCGCGGCACCCAAACCGCCGCGTCAATCGTCATCCACGTCAGCAATATGCGGCGGTGCGGCAAGGCGAGCACTGCCAGCGGCACCAGCCACAGCGAGAACTGTGGGCTCCACACCTTGTTGGTCAGCAGGAATGTCGCGACCACCAAGAACACTAATTGTGCCACCCGCGGTCGCCGCGGAGCGGTGAATGCAACGTAAGCGATTGCTGCGCAACACAATACAAATGACGCCGCGACCACCGTGTTGAGCACTGCGGGCGGCTGCCAGTACCCCAGCTTGGGATCGAAACCGCGCCAGCCGGTGAACGATTTCACGACGTTGTACAGCGAGTCCATATCGTCCTGACGCCGGGCGTTGAGCCGGAAAAACTCCGACCAGCCCCGCGGAAAGAGCACCAACACAGGCAGATTCACCAACAACCAGGTCGCCGCGGCGGTTCCCGCGGTGCGGGCCAGGGCGCCAAGGCGCCCGGTCCGGATGCCCAGCACCAACATCGGGCCCAGGAACAACAGCGGATACAGCTTGGCGCCGGCGCCCAACCCGATCAGCACCCCGGCGAGCACCGGTTTGCGCCGCGCCCACGCCAGCAGCCCAGCCATCGCGAATGCCGTTGCCAGCGAGTCAAAGTTGGTGAATATCTGGAAGATCACCAACGGCGAGGCGGCCACCAGGGCCGCATCCCATATCCGGCGGCCCGACAGACCCGCGGTCGCCCACACCGTCGCCAGCCACGCCAGCGCCAGACCGAGTGCGGCGATGTCGAAGAACATCACCACCTCGGCGACCACTGGAAGGGGGGCCAGCTTGCTCAGCGCCGTGTAGGTCTTGGCCAGCGCCATCGACACATACTGATAGATCCCGGTCAGCACCGGATACTCCATGTAACGCACCGCGGGCCCGCCGTCGTAACGGGTCTGGGGAGTGCCGCTGGCGTCCATCTCGATCCAGCTCGACTTGTAGGGAAACTTGCCCTGGCTCAACAACTCCGCGCCGTAAAGCGGCACGGTGTCGGAGTAACACAACTCGTAGTAGGCGCGTTGGTTATCCCAGTTGGCAACCCGCCGATCGCCGGTCCCGGTGCCGGTGCTTTGCAGGCAGGCCGCCTTCGTCGACCAGCCGAGCGCCAGGAACACCAGCGCGATCACAAACATCACCCGCAGCGGCGTCATCAACCGAGTGCGGCCGATCAGCGCGTGCCGGCCCACCGGGCCTCCGATGACGTCCGCCAGAGCTGCGCCGAAAAAGTCGGTGCGGCTGGGGCAATCGCGATTGTCGGCGCTGCGCAGATCGGCGGCCAGCGGCCGCGGCGAGATGGTGGCGCTGGTCTGCTCGGCGCCGGTCACGGTGGCGATTGCGGAGCTGGAGCCTGCGGGCCGCCCGGCGGAACACCCGGCTGCGGGCCGCCCGGCGGTGGTGGCGCGACAGTGATCGTCGTGGGTGGGCCGACCGGGATGGTGATGCCCGGCGCCACCTCGACGGTGGGCTGGATGACGGTCTCCGACGGCGGCGCCTTGGGCGGTGGCGGCGGAGCAGGCACACCCGCATAACCGCCGATCTCGGCCGGCTTGGGGAACGACTCGTTAGGGGTGCCCTTCAGGGCGCCATCCATGGTCGACTTCCAGATATCGGATGGCAGACCCGAACCGTAAACCTCTCCGCCCGAGGCGGTGACCAGCGGCACGTTGTCTGCAACGGTGCCCACCCACACCGCCGTCGACAGCGACGGGGTGTAGCCGACCATCCAGGCGTCCTTGTTGGCTTGGGTGTCCCCCAGCTGCACTGTGCCAGTCTTGGCCGCCGACGGCCTGCCGCCCGACAGGGCATGGCCACGCGAATAGGCAGCGATCGGTTGCATCGCCGCGGTCGTGTTGTCCGCGACCGACTTGTCGATGCGGTTCTCGGCGCCTTTGTCCGAGGTGCCGGCGTCGAAAAGCACTTGGCCATCCGAATTGACAACCTTTTGCACCAAATGCGCTCGGTGATAGGCGCCGGATGCGGCGAGCGTGGCGTACGCCGACGCCATGTCGATCGGCCGAGTTTGATACTGGCCCAGCACAACCCCGTTGTTGGGTGGTCCGCCCTTGCCATCCTCGGACAGCGTGTGCGGAACGCCCGGGAAACTGGTCGCGACGCCGGCTTGGTGCGCGGCGTCCGCGACGGCCTGCGGTCCGTTCTTGAGTTTGAGCATCAGCCGGTAATACGCGGTATTCAGCGAGAGTTTGAGCGCCTCGGCGATGTTGCACGTGCCACAACTCTCGCCGTCGACGTTGGTGATCTTGATGCCGTCGACCGTCAGCGGCGAGCTGTCGACCTGGTAGCCCAGGCCGATCCCCTGTTCGAGCGCGGCGACCAACGCGAACACCTTGAACGACGAGCCGGTCTGCAGGCCGGCCTGGGCGAAGTCGAAACCGTTGGCGTCGGAACCGCCGTAGTAGGCGCGCACCGCGCCGCTATGCGGGTCGATCGACACCACGGCCGCCCGCATGTCCGGGTCTTGCCCGTCAAGGTTTTTCGATACGGCCTTCTCCGCCGCCTGCTGGGCCTTCGGATCGATGGTGGTGGTGACCTGCAGCCCCTCGGTGTTCAGGGTCTGCTCGTCGATGTTGAACAGCTCCATGAGCTCTCTGCTCACCTGGCGCTCGATCAGCCCATTGGGACCGGTCGTCTGGTTCTGCGCGCGGGCCTGATCGGGCGGCACGGTCTGGGGAAACACCTGGGCCGCACGCTCACTCGGCGGCAGGGCCTTGGTTTCCACCATGCCGTCGAGCACCCAGTTCCAGCGGGCCGCCGCACCCTTGGGGTCGACGGCCGGGTCCAGCGACGACGGTCGGCGAATCAGCGCCGCCAACAGCGCCCCTTCGGACACGGTGAGCTGCTCCACCGGCTTGTTGAAGTAGGCCTTGGCCGCGGCCGAAATCCCATAGGCGCCCCGGCCGAAATAGATGATGTTCAGATAAGCCTGCAGCACATCGTCTTTGGACCACTCCCCCGACATCTTGGTGGCAATGACAAGTTCCTTGGCCTTGCGCATCAGGCCGCTAAACCCGTGTTGCGCGGAACCGACCAATGCGTTCTTCACGTATTGCTGCGTGATCGTCGACCCGCCCTGCAGATCGCCGCTGCCGAAGAGATTGTTGTCCACCGCCCGAACGAAGGCGGCGAAGTCGAAGCCCGGGTTCGAATAGAAGTTACGGTCTTCCGCGGCAATCACCGCCTGGCGCACCGGCACCGGCACTTGGTTGAGATTGACATCGACCCGATTGCCTTCGGGTGGAATGATTTTGGCGATCTCCGAGCCATCGCTGGCCAGAATCGTCGAAACCTGGTTGGTGCGAATGTTGCCCGGCTTCGGGATGTCGACGATGAAGTACGCCATCGCGAAGGTGACGATCGGCAACAGCACCAGCACCGCCAACGTGAGAACAGCCGCTCGTCTCACCCACCGCCAATTCACCTGCTGGACCCAGCTGGTGCCCGGCCCTCGGGCCGGCTCACCGGGTCCGGCCGGGCCTCCGGGCCGTCCGGGCTTGGCGGGTGGAGGTGGCGGCGGAGGTCCCCCCGCTGGGCGGCGTCCGGAAAGCGGCGGTTCGCGTCGAGAAGAGCCCGTCGACCGGGCATCGAGCGCGGCCTTGACCTCCGCGATCGCGTCCCGCGGGAGGGGCGTCGACGCGGGGGCGTCCAACGCGGCCTTGGCCTCCTGGATGGGGTCCCGCCGCCTCGGCGACCGCTCGTCGACGACGGGCGGCATGATCGTCGTCAGCCGGTCATCGGGGGGAACTCGACGATGCGAACTTGGCTCGCGACCCGCGCCGGGACGATCCACATCCCGACGATCGGGATCCGGACGATCGGCACCGACATGCTTGCCCGAACGCTCAGTCGGTGACCCTTTGGCGTCACTGGACGACTGCTCGTCCTGCCCTTCGTTATTCAATGGCCGTCCGGGCGCCGTCGCGCGCCGCGCGCGTGCGACGGGTTCCCTTGGGCGGGCGCGCCGCGCCGAGCACATACGACTTGACCAGGTGATTCCAGCTGCAGGTTCGGCACACCTCGACCACGTGGACCGAGAACTCCGAAAACCGGGTCGCCAGCAAGACCAACTCTTCGGCCGTGCGCGCCGAGCCCGAGACCGCACCCAAATGCTCGCCGAACACCCACGACACCAGCGTGAGCTGCTCCTTGCGGCAGATCGGGCACATCACCTGGCTGGTCTTGCCGTGAAACTTCGCGGCGCGCAGCAGATAGGGGTTCGCATCGCAAACGTCGGAGACACCGGTGCGGCCCGAATAGACCTCGGCCAGCAGTGAGCGTCGTCGAAGCGCGTAGTCCACCACCTGTCGCTGCAGTCGCACGCCCACCAGAGTACGTCGCCGTCGGCACCGCCGATACGCAACCGCGGCTGTTGCCCACGCGTTTGTGCGCCCGAGCCGCGGTCAGCGGTCGTGGGTACTGGGCCACAGTGTCGTCACCGACCCCGTCACGCCGGCCGACCTGCGGGCTCTGCCGGCCGAGCACCTGGCCGACGACGCGATGGCACCTCGAATGCGGTCGTATTTCCCCTCGTCGGGGGCCTATCCGCCGCCCGCGGCCCGACCGTTTTCCTGTGACGTAATAGCGGCCCAACATCAGTTAGTGTTGTGGCAAATATATCGAGGCGATACGATGACGCGACGCGTCGGTCCGTCGTAACAGACAAAGCATGAGGAGGTGATTCGATGCTGGAGCTTGCCATCCTGGGTCTTCTCATTGAATCGCCGATGCATGGTTACGAGTTGCGCAAGCGGTTGACCGGCCTACTCGGTGCGTTCCGTGCATTTTCGTATGGTTCGCTCTACCCGGCGCTCCGGCGCATGCAGACCGACGGGTTGATCGCCGAGGACGCCGCTCCAACCGGGACCCCGGTCCGGCGGGCTCGTCGTGTCTACCGGCTGACCGACGAGGGCCGTCAACGCTTCGGTGAGCTGGTGGCCGACACCGGTCCGCACAACTACACCGATGACGGCTTCGGGGTTCACCTGGCGTTCTTCAACCGGACTCCGGCGGAGGCGCGCATGCGCATTCTGGAAGGTCGCCGCCGTCAGGTCGAGGAACGGCGGGAAGGCCTGCGCGACGCCGTGGCGCGGACCAGTAGCTCGTTCGACCGCTACACCCGCCAGCTTCATCAATTGGGGCTCGAGTCCAGCGAGCGTGAAGTCAAGTGGCTCAACGAGCTCATCGCTGCGGAGCGGGCCATGCCCGGCCTCTCCGAGCAAACGTAAATCCCTGCACGAAACCCAGCACAGAGACACCGGTTATTGAGGTTAGGAGAACGCCCCTATGAGTGACCACAACGCGCCGCAGGCATCGACGGAGGTACGAGTCGCCATTGTCGGCGTCGGTAACTGCGCGTCGTCGCTGGTCCAGGGCGTCGAGTACTACCAGAACGCCGACGAGTCGTCGTCGGTGCCCGGACTCATGCACGTCCGGCTCGGCCCCTACCACGTTCGCGACGTCAAGTTCGTTGCGGCGTTCGACGTGGATGCCAAGAAGGTCGGTTTCGACCTGTCCGACGCGATCTTCGCCTCGGAGAACAACACCATCAAGATCGCCGACGTGGCGCCCACCAACGTGGTGGTGCAGCGCGGCCCGACCCTCGACGGCATCGGAAAGTACTACGCCGAGACCATCGAGATCTCCGACACCGAGGCCGTCGACGTGGTGAAGGCCCTCAAGGATGCCGAGGTCGACGTCCTGGTGTCCTACCTGCCGGTGGGCTCCGAAGAGGCCGACAAGTTCTATGCCCAGTGCTGCATCGACGCCGGCGTGGCGTTCGTCAACGCGCTGCCGGTGTTCATCGCCTCCGACCCCGTGTGGGCCAAGAAGTTCGCCGACGCCAGGGTGCCGATCGTCGGTGACGACATCAAGAGCCAGGTCGGGGCGACCATTACCCACCGGGTGATGGCCAAGCTGTTCGAGGACCGTGGCGTCCAGCTCGACCGCACCATGCAGCTCAACGTGGGCGGGAACATGGACTTCCTCAACATGCTCGAGCGCGAGCGGCTGGAGTCCAAGAAGATCTCCAAGACTCGGGCCGTCACCTCCAACCTGCAGCGCGAGTTCAAGACCAAGGACGTCCACATCGGCCCGTCCGATCACGTCGGCTGGCTGGATGACCGCAAGTGGGCCTACGTGCGGCTGGAAGGCCGTGCCTTCGGCGACGTGCCGCTGAACCTGGAATACAAGCTCGAGGTGTGGGACTCGCCGAACTCGGCAGGCGTCATCATCGACGCGGTGCGAGCGGCCAAGATCGCCAAAGACCGCGGGATCGGCGGACCTGTCGTCGCCGCGTCGGCGTACTTGATGAAGAGCCCGCCGCAGCAGCTGCCCGACGATATCGCGCGTACCCAGCTCGAAGAGTTCATCGTCGGCGAGTAGTTCCCTGGGCTTGCCCGGGCCCTCACCCGAGGGGCTCACGATTCACACGGGTTGCGACAGAGTTCGGACATGCCGATGTGCCTAATTTCTCGATACTGAAGTGACGGTTGGGGCTTCGGTGCGCCGCCCGCGGCCGCCCGAAATCAGCACCCCATCGGTGGGCGCCGCTGTGCAGTTGCTTAGCATCTGTTCCAGAACGCGAGCGCAGGAGCACAGATGCCATCGACCGGTTGCACCACAGTTCAGCCCGCCGCGTTTCTGCGCACGACCCTTCCGCTCGACCTGTCCCGGCTCAAAGACCTGGACAGCGGCCGCTATCACTCGATCTGGATCCCCGATCACATGGTCAGCTTCTGGCCCGACTCGATCTGGACTCCCGAGTTCACCGACCTGGCCAGCGCTTCACCATCGCCGCATCGCCACCTCGACGGGCTGGCGGTAGCGGCCGCGGCCGCGGTGCTGACGGAGCGGGTTCCCCTTGCCAGCGCCGTCGTCGACACAGTGCGCCGCCATCCCGCCCTGCTGGCCCAGACGGCGCTGACCATCGACCACCTTGCCCGGGGTCGTTTCATCCTCGGCCTGGGCAGCGGCGAGAGCGAGAACACGTTGCCCTACGGCTTTGATTTCTCGCGGCCCGTCGGCCGTTTCGAGGAAGCGCTGACGGTGATCCGGCTGCTCTGGGAGAGCGATGGCCCCGTCGATTTCGACGGGCAGTTCTACTCACTGCACCACGCGCGACTGGACACCGAACCCTACGAGGGCCGGTTACCACCAATCTGGATCGGTGCCAGCGGCCCGCGGATGCTCGACGTCACCGGCCGCCACGCCGATGGGTGGTGGCCGGCCGGCGCGTGGACACCGGAGCACTACGCCGAAATGCTTTCCGCGGTAAGGGCGTCCGCGGAACGTGCGGGCCGCGATCCGCTGGCCATCACGCCGTGCTTCATCCAGGTGTGCCTGATCGGCGAGGACGAGGCAGCCCTCGCCGAGATCCTGAGGGCGCCCCTGGTCAAGGCGTTCCTGCTGCAGGTGTCCGCGGAGACGTTGCGCGGCTTTGGTTTTGCGCATCCCATGGGCGACGGGTGGCGTGGCTTCCAGGACATCGACCCGGCTGTGCTCACCCGCGAGCGAATCGTTGCGTTTCTCGACGACGTGCCGCCCGAGATGGTCCTGGCCGTCGTCCCCCACGGAACGCCGAAAGAGGTTGCCAAGATCATCAAGACCTACGTGGACGCGGGTCTGCGCGTGCCCAAAATTCTCGATTACGGCGCCATGGCCGGGGTGAAGTACGCCGAGACGTCAGCGGCCAACGTCCGTGCGGCCGAGGACGAATTGCTGGGGCTGTGCGGAGACCTCTCGTGACACTGGACGCGGCAGAGCTACTGGGTGCCGCGGAGGCCGGAGCCGGATTGCGCGACTACGGCGATGCCACGCTGCCGGAACGCTTCGCCGTCGTCGTCGACCACCTGAACAACCTGGGAATGGACGCCGAGGGCAAACGGCAAGCCGCCCAGGTGTGTCGCTGGCTGCTGACCTCTCGTTTGGAATTCATCGAGGACCGTCGCCGCTACCCGATCGGCGACGAAGTGGTCGAAGCGCCGATGTTCGTCACTGGCGAACCCCGTTCTGGCACAACGCTCATGCACGCGCTGATGTCTGTCGATCCCCAAGCGCGGGCACTGCGCTTCTGGGAAGTGATGTATCCCTCGCCGCCGCCGGGCCTGGCCGGGCACGGCGACGACCGTCGCGAGCGGGCCGACACCGACTGGCGCGAGATCAACGCCAAGATGCCCAAGTGGCTGCACAGCCACCCCTACAACGACATGCTCGGCGACGGCCTCCCCGAAGATGAACGGACCTGGGCGTTCGATTTCCGGGTCCTGACGCCGACCGCATGGTGGCGGGTGCCGATGCAGTCGGTGGTCGGCGGTCTGGCAACCGACGCGAAAGCGCAATACCGGCTGCACAAGGCCATGCTGCAACAGCTGCAATACAACCGACCGCGAAAACACTGGGTACTGAAGGGCTTTCACGGATTCCGGCTCAAGGAGCTGTTCGACACCTACCCCGATGCCAGGATGGTTTGGCTGCACCGCGACCCGGTACAGGTCGCCGCGTCGCGCACCATGATGATGGCCGACATCATGGATGGCATCGTCGGACCCGTCGACTTGCACGCCGAAGCGAAGAAGCACCTGGAGATGACCCGCGCCAGCATCGCCAACACGATGACCAATCCCTTGGTCGACGATCCACGCATTCTGCACGTTCGCTATACCGACTTCATCGCCGATCACGTCGCCACCGTGCAGCGCTACTACACCTTCTGCGGTCGCGCACTGACCGCCGAGGCCGATTCGGCGATGCGGTCCTATCTGGCCAACAATCGCGGTGACCGCTACGGCAAATTCAGATACTCCACTCAACTGCTGATCGACATCGGCGAAGACCTCGATGCGCTGCACGCCGAATTCAGGCCGTTCCGTGAGCGATTCGGTGTCGCCATCGAGAACCGGGCTTAATGCTCGACAGACTGGGCGGGTGAAGATGGCTTACGGTGCTGGCCCCGACGACGCGGCGCTGCAATCGTCGTGGGCCGAATTCTGCGAGCGGCTGCAGCGAGCGGGCGAGCGGGCCTTCAAAGATGCCAACCCCGCCTCGGGTGTGCAGCGTGTCGACGCGTTCCGCTTTCTCACCCAAAACCTCGGCCAGGCCTTCGATCTGGCGCTCGAAACCCGCGACACCCGCTACCCCGTGCTGCACGCCTTCTGTGGCCCGACCCGCAAGCTCGGCGGCGACTGCGCCGACTTCACCTACCAGCAAGCGTGGATAGACGGGCAATCGACCTACCGGCTCACCGGCACCCGCGGCAGCGCGCGCTTTTTCAACGTCACGGTCCAGGGCCCCCGCACCCCGGGGCCGGGCGTCCTGCACGAACCCTTCGGTGACACACCGGAGGCCAACCTGCTCGGGCATCAACTCCACGTCGGCGACGACGGGGAATTCGAGCTCTACATCGGCGGGCCCGAACGTGGACCGAACTGGCTGCCCACCACCCCGGGGTCACGCAAGTTGTTCATCCGCCAAGGGTTCGACCGCTGGGACGAGCTTCCGGCGCAGCTCCGCATCGAGCGGGTCGACATGGCCTCCCCCAAGCCGTTGCCCACGCCCGCAGGCATGCTCGAGGCGATCGGGTGGGCCGGTGATTTCGTCACCGGCCTGATGTCCGATTGGCCCGAGTTTCCGTTCACCTACGGCGGCGTCGACGCAGACCACCCGAATGTTTTCCCGCACGTCGGTGCGACCGACGCCGACAGCAAGCGCGGCCGGGCCGCCGCCAACATGTACTGGGAGCTGGCCGCCGACGAGGCGCTGATCATCGAGTTCGACGCCCATGACGGGCTGTGGATGCTGACCAACATGGGTGTCTTCTTCAACAGCATGGACTACCTGTACCGGCCGGTGAGCTACACGCCGAGCCGGACGAAAACCGACCGGGATGGCCGCGTCCGTCTCGTTATGGCTCATCGTGATCCGGGCGTCCACAACTGGTTGGACACCCAGGGCTTCGAGTGCGGCAACCTGACCTATCGGCACATGCTCGAGGGCGAGCCCGCCGTGCTGAACACCCAACTCGTCACCTACGACGAACTGACAAGCGCGTTGCCCGCCGACACCGCCATGGTCAGCGACGCGGAACGCGGCGCCGCGATGTGGGAGCGGTTCCACGGCATTCGGCGTCGGTACCTCCTCTAGACGCCGCTAGTGTCAGGGATCGTGACCGAGACATCTGAGGACGAACTGGCCGGACTGTCTGAGTTCTCCCTGCTTTCCGAGAACGCCGAGCAGGCCGGCGTTGCGGGTCCGCTGCCCGACGTGGAGCGGATCGACGCGGACAGGATCAGCGGGCTGCGCTGGGGCGGCGGGTCGCCGCGGATCGTGTTTCTGCACGGCGGCGGGCAGAACGCGCACACCTGGGACACCGTGATCGTCGGTCTCGGTGAGCCGGCGCTGGCCGTGGACCTGCCGGGCCACGGCCATTCGGGCTGGCGGGAGGACGGCGACTACTCGCCGCAGAACAATGCCGACACCGTGGCACCGGTGCTCCGAGAACTCGCACCGGGTGCCGACCTCGTCGTGGGTATGTCATTGGGCGGGTTGACCGGGATCCGGGTTGGCGCGATCGCACCCGAGCTGGTGCGCGAACTGGTCCTCATCGACGTCACACCGTCGGCGTTGCACCGGTACGCCGAGCTGACCACCGAGCAGCAGGGCACGGTGGCGCTGGTGCAGGGCGAGCGCGAGTTCCCCAGCTTTCAGGCCATGCTGGACCTGACCGTCGCCGCGGCACCGCACCGAGAGGTCAAGGCGCTGCGCCGTGGCGTGTTCCACAACTCCCGCCGGCTCGACAATGGCAACTGGGCGTGGCGCTACGACAGCATCCGCGCCGTCCCCGACTTCGGCAGTTTGTGGGACGACGTCGACGCGCTGTCCGCGCCCGTCACCCTGATCCGTGGCGGCTCATCGGGCTTCGTCACCAACGAGGACGCGGCCGAACTCGGCAGGCGCGCAAAGCATTTCCGCGGTACACGCGTCGTCGAGAACTCGGGCCATTCCGTACAAAGCGACCAACCTCGCACGCTGATCGAACTCCTGCGCGGCGTGATCGACACACCCTGAGCCCGCCCGAATGCGCGGGCCTACGGTGATCACATGACTTCTCCCGGACGCCCCGATCTGCCTATCCGTATCGCCGTGCAGCTGCAGCCCCAGCAGGCCGCGCACTACCGCAATATCCGTGACGCCGTCCGCCGCTGCGAAGACATCGGCGTCGATGTCGCGTTCAACTGGGATCACTTCTTCCCGCTCTACGGCGATCCGGACGGCCCACACTTCGAATGCTGGACCATGCTCGGGGCCTGGGCCGAACAGACGTCGCGCATCCAGATCGGCGCCCTGGTGACGTGCAACTCCTATCGCAACCCGGAGCTGCTGGCCGACATGGCCCGCACCGTCGACCACATTTCTGACGGCCGACTCATCCTGGGAATTGGCTCGGGCTGGAAACAAAAGGACTACGACGAGTACGGCTACGAATTCGGCACCGCCGGCAGCCGCCTCGACGACCTGGCGGGTGCGCTGCCCCGGATCACGGCGCGGCTGGCCAAACTAAACCCGTCGCCGACCCGTGACATCCCGGTCCTGATCGGCGGCGACGGTGAACGCAAGACCCTGCGGCTGGTCGCCGAATACGCCGACATGTGGCACAGCTTCGCCTCCGCCGAGGAGTTCCCGGCCAAGGCCGCCATCCTCGGCCGGCACTGCGCCGACGTCGGTCGGGACCCGGCCAGCATCGAATGCTCGGCTGCCGTCGAAAACGGCAGCGGCCTGATCCCCGACGCCGAAGCCCTCGCGGACCTCGGGGTCACGCTGCTGACCGTGGGTAGCGGCGGTCCCGAATACGATCTGAGCGCCGCTGAAGCGCTATGTAAGTGGCGCGACAGTCGTTAAGCCAGTCAACTCAGCGTTTGTCTCGGCTTCATCTGTCAAACACCTGAACGCGGGCGCCAAGTCATGAGAAACTTCTCAGCGCTGGATGGTCGACGGGGCCCTGAAAGAAGACCGATGCCGAAAAAGTACGGGATCAAAGAAAAAGACCAGGTTGTTTCGCACATCCTCAACCTGGTGCTGACCGGGAAGCTGCGCAGCGGCGACCGCGTCGACCGCAACGAGATCGCGGTTGGCCTGGGAGTCAGCCGCGTCCCGATTCAGGAGGCGCTGGTCCAACTCGAACACGACGGCGTCGTGTCGACCCGCTATCACCGGGGCGCGTTCGTGGAGCGCTTCGATGAAGCCACCGTGCTCGAGCATCACGAGCTCGATGGCCTCCTCAACGGCATCGCCGCGGCGCGTGCGGCCGCCAATCCCACGCCGCGCATCCTCGGGCAACTCGACGCGCTGATGCGATCGCTGCGCATCGCGAAGGATTCGCGGGCCTTTTCTGAAATCGCCGGCGAATACCGGCGCACGATCAACGACGAGTACGCGGGCCCGCGGCTGCATGCCACGATCCGTGCCTCACAAAACCTCACCCCCCGCGTGTTCTGGATGACCTACCAGAACAGCCGTGGGGATACTTTGCCCTTCTACGAAGACGAGACCTCGGCAATACACCGGCGCGACCCAGAAGCCGCACGGGCCGCGTGCGTCGGTCGTTCCTACCAAATGGCCAAGACCATGCTGGCCGAACTGTTTCGCCGCAGGGTATTCACCGCACCGAACGACATCGGCCAGGTTGCTTCCGGCCCCGTCCCGGTGCCCACCGGCGCCGATGCCGTCCGCGGCGAGGTGCCCATCGCGCTCTAAGCGGTCCCAAGACGGGCCGAGTCGCCGGTCGATCGATACGGTAGCGGGGATGTCGTTGCGGACGGATCGGCGCTCCAAGCGCCGCGGAAAGCTGCTCGGACTGGCCGCCACCATCCTGGTGACGTGCGGCCTGTCCGGTGCACTGGCTGCGCCCGCGGCCGCCGACAGGAACCAATGCGCGCCGGCCGGCGTGGACACCGCGACCGTGTTGCCCAAGGACCTGACCGCGAGCGGGCCTACCGCGCAGGGAAACTACACGACCGCCACCGTGCAGCCGTTGAGCTCGGTGAACGCCGGCGCGCTGGGACTCGGCACACCGGGCGTCCTGACCGTCGGCACGCTGTCGGACGCGCCACCGAACGTGTGCATCAATTCCACCGGCCAATTCACCGGCTTCGACAACGAGCTGCTGCGCGCCGTCGCCAGCAAGCTGGGCCTGCAGATCCGTTTCGTCGGCACCGATTTCGCCGGGCTGCTCGCCCAGGTGGCGTCGCGGCGCTTCGATGTCGGCTCGGCATCGATCACGGCCACCGAACCGCGGCGACAAAATGTCGCCTTCACCAACGGCTATGACTTCGGCTATTTCTCGCTGGTGGTACCGCCCGGCTCACCGATCAAGGGGTTCGGTGATCTGGCCGCCGGACAGCGCATCGGCGTGGTCCAGGGCACGGTGCAGGAGGCGTACGTCCTCGACACCTTGCACCTGCAACCGGTGAAGTACCCCGACTTCGCCACCGTGTATGCCAACCTGCTGACCCATCAGATCGACGCGTGGGTGGCGCCGGCGAATGAGGCGGGCGGCGCGATCCGATCGGGCGACCCGGCCGTGATCGTCGCTCACACATTCAGCACCAACCAATTCGTCGCGTATGCGGTCGCCAAGGATAACCAGCCGCTGCTCGATGCCCTGAACTCCGGGCTGGACGCCGTCATTGCGGACGGCACCTGGGCGAACCTGTACTCGCAGTGGGTGCCTCGCACGCTGCCGGCGGGCTGGAAACCCGGGTCGAAAGCCGCGCCCACGCCGACCCTGCCGGACTTGGCCGCGATCGCCGCCAGCCATCCGCGCAAGCCGGTGGGCGCGACCGCGCCGAAGTCGACCCTGGCGCAGTTGCGCGACTCCTTCTTCAGCTGGGACATGTACCGGCAGGCGATCCCCACCCTGTTCAGCACCGGATTGCCCAACACGTTGATCCTGACCAGCAGCGCCAGCGTTGTCGGGCTGACGCTCGGCATGGTGCTGGCGATCGCCGGGATCTCGCATTCGCGCTGGCTGCGCTGGCCGGCACGGGTGTACACCGACGTGTTTCGCGGCCTTCCCGAGGTGGTGATCATCCTCATCATCGGCCTGGGCGTCGGGCCCTTGGTGGGCGGGCTGACCCACAACAATCCCTACCCGCTGGGCATCGCAGCGTTGGGGTTGATGGCCGCCGCCTACATCGGCGAGATTCTGCGCTCGGGAATCCAGAGCGTCGAACCCGGCCAACTGGAAGCCTCCCGCGCCCTGGGGTTCAGCTATTCGACCGCCATGCGGCTGGTGGTGGTGCCGCAGGGAATCCGGCGGGTGCTGCCCGCTTTGGTCAATCAGTTCATCGCGCTGCTGAAGGCCTCGGCGCTGGTGTATTTCTTGGGCTTAATCGCCCAACAGCGGGAGCTGTTTCAAGTCGGCCGCGACCTCAACGCACAGACCGGCAATTTGTCGCCGCTAGTGGCCGCCGGTGTCTTCTACCTGATACTGACTGTCCCGTTAACGCATTTGGTGAATTACATCGACAACCGGCTGCGCAGCGGTCGCGCGGCGGTTGAGCCGGACGCGGATTCCGACATGCTCACGTCGCGGTTCGGCCAGGAGATGACGTGACGGCCCAGACCGCGGGCCGTCCATCGGTATCGTTGGCGGCCAAAGGCATTCACCAGACCTTGGGCGGGACAGCGGTGCTGCGTGGCGTCGATATCGAGGCGCCCGCGGGAAGCACGGTGTCCGTGATCGGCCCGTCCGGCTCGGGTAAGTCGACGCTGCTGCGCACCCTCAACCGGTTGCATGAGCCCGACAGCGGCGACATCCTGCTGGACGGCAGGTCGGTGCTGGGCGACGACCCCGACGAACTCCGTCAGCGCATGGGGATGGTGTTCCAGCATTTCAATCTCTTCCCGCACCGCAGCGTCCTGGACAACGTTGCACTGGCTCCGCGCAAATTGCGGCGGCTGTCCGCGGACGCGGCCCGGGACCTGGCGCTGAATCAGCTGGACCGAGTTGGGCTGAAGCACAAGGCCGATGCCCGTCCCGGCATGCTGTCCGGTGGCCAACAACAACGGGTGGCGATCGCCCGGGCATTGGCGATGGCCCCACAGGTGATGTTGTTCGACGAGGCGACCTCGGCACTGGATCCCGAAATGGTCAAGGGGGTTTTGGAACTTATCGCCGACCTCGGCGCCGGGGGTATGACGATGGTCGTCGTCACCCACGAAATGGGTTTTGCGCGGTCGGCATCCGACACGGTCGTCTTCATGGATGACGGCAAGATGGTGGAATCGGGCCCTCCCGAGCAGATATTCGAAGCCGCGAAGACCGAGCGCCTACAGCGGTTCCTGGCCCAAGTGCTTTGACGGCCTAATAAATAGGCCACGAGCTATCTTGTACGCCCCCGAAATACGGTTAGACTGCCAAATTATGGCGGACAGCGAATCCACCGCGGCCGAGGTCACAGAGCTTGCGGAAGGTCTGCACCGCGCGCTGTCCAAACTGTTTTCCATCTTGCGCCGCGGGGACCCCAACACCGACACGACCGGTGACCTCACGCTGGCGCAGTTGTCGATCCTGGTGACGCTTCTCGATCAGGGTCCGATCCGGATGACGGACCTGGCCGCACACGAGCGGGTGCGGACTCCCACCACCACGGTGGCGATCCGCCGGCTGGAGAAGATCGGGCTGGTGAAACGCTCGCGTGACTCGTCTGACCTACGGGCGGTTCTGGTCGACATCACCCCGCGCGGACGGGCGGTCTTGAGCGAGTCGCTGGCCAACCGCCGCGCCGCCCTGGCCGCGATGCTCACCCAACTTCCCGAGTCGGACCTGAACACCCTGATGCAGGCGCTGGCGCCGCTGGACCGCCTGGCCTCCGGCGAACCGACATCCGGCCCGGCGGGCGAGTCGCCGGCCCGCCAGCGGGCGTGAAAATACCTGCTTTTCAACGGGATTGGTTGCTCCCGTAAGCTGCCGGATATGCCAACTGCACTCATCACCGGCGCCGGTGGCGGCATCGGTTCGGCCATCGCCACCGCGCTGGCACCGACGCACAGCCTGCTGTTGGCCGGTCGGCCCTCTGACCGGCTCGACGCCGTCGCGCAGCGGCTCGATGCCACTACCTTTCCGCTGGACTTGACCGACACCGACGCGATCGAATCCGGCTGCGAAATCGTGGACGAACTCGATGTGCTGGTGCACAGCGCGGGGCTATCCATCCCCGGCCATGTCGCCGAGTCGAGCATCGACGAGTGGCGTGCCACCTTCGACGTGAATGTCCTTGGCGTGGTGGAACTTACGCTGGCGCTGTTGCCGGCGTTGCGACGCGCCCGCGGTCAGGTGGTGTTCATCAACTCCGGGGCGGGCCGCAAAGTGTTGTCCGGCATGGCCTCCTACTCGGCCAGCAAGTTCGCGTTACGGGCGTTCGCCGACTCGCTGCGTGAGGACGAGCCGCAGCTGCGCGTGACCTCGATATTTCCGGGCCGCACCGACACCGATATGCAGCGTGAGCTCATCGCTTTCGAGGGCGGCGAATACGATCCCGCGGACTTCCTTCAGCCCCAGACCGTCGCGGCCGCTGTCGCCAACGCGGTGGCTACGCCGCCCGACGGTCATGTCCACGAGGTGGTGCTGCGGCCCAGCCGACGATAACCCGTGTCTAGACGACCAGGTTGACCAACCTGCCGGGGACCACTATCACCTTGCGTGGGTTGGCGCCGGCCAAGAACGCCTGGACCTTGTCGTCGGCCAGCGCGGCGGCCTTCAGGGTGTCGTCGTCGGCGTCGGCGGCCACCACCACGCGCCCGCGCACCTTCCCGTTGACCTGCACCGGGTATTCGACAGTGTCGTCGACGAGGTAGGCGGGGTCGGCTTCCGGGAACGGGCCATGCGCCAGCGACGTGGCGTGGCCCAGCCGCAGCCACAGCTCCTCGGCCATGTGTGGGGCCAGCGGCGCCAACATCAGCACCAGCGGCTCGACCGCCGCACGCGGCACCGCGTCACGGTGCTCTTTGGTGAGGTGGTTGGTGTACTCGATAAGCTTGGCGGCCGCGGTGTTATTGCGCAGTGCCGCATAGTCTTCCGACACTCCGGCGATGGTGCGGTGCAGCGACCGCAGCGTGTCGGGGTCCAGCTCTCGGTCGGCTATCCGGGTTTCGCCGGTGTCCTCGTCGATCACCAGCCGCCACACCCGTTGCAGGAACCGGTGCGCGCCGACGACGTCTTTGGTGGCCCAGGGCCGGGAGGCCTCCAGGGGGCCCATCGACATCTCGTACACGCGCAGCGTGTCCGCGCCGTATCCGTCGCAGATCTCGTCGGGTGATATCGAATTCTTCAGGCTCTTACCCATTTTCCCGAACTCCTGAAAGACTTCGACCTCGCCGTCGGGTCCCGGATAGAAGAATTTGTCGCCACGCTCGATCACCTGGTCCGCCGGCACATACGAACCACGAGAGTCGGTGTAGGCGAAGGCCTGAATGTACCCCTGGTTGATCAGTCGGCGGTAGGGCTCTTGAGCGCTGACGTGACCCAGGTCGTACAAGACCTTGTGCCAGAACCGCGCATACAGCAGGTGCAGTACCGCGTGTTCGGCTCCCCCGACATACAGGTCGACACCGCCCGGATCCTGCGGGCCATGCTCCCCCGGCCGCGGGCCCATCCAGTAAGCCTCGTTTTCCCTGGCGCAGAACCGCTCTGAGTTGTGCGGGTCGGTGTAGCGCAGCTCATACCAGGAGCTACCCGCCCACTGCGGCATCACGTTGGTGTCGCGGCTGTAGGGCTTCAGTCCGTCGCCCAGGTCCAGCTCGACGTGGACCCACTCGGTCGCCTTGGCCAGTGGTGGCGACGGCTCACTGTCGGCGTCGTCGGGGTCGAACAGCACCGGGGAATAGTCCGGCACGTCGGGCAGCTCGACCGGCAGTGCGGCCTCGTTGAGCGCATGCGGGCGTCCGTCGCCGTCGTAGACGATCGGGAACGGCTCACCCCAATAGCGTTGCCTCGCGAAAAGCCAGTCGCGCAGCTTGAATTCGACGCGTGGCCGGCCGCGGCCCTCGGCCTCCAGGCGGGCGGTGATGGCTTCCTTGGCGGTTGCCACGTCCATTCCGTCGAGAAAGCCGGAGTTCACCAGGACTCCGTCGCCCGTGTGCGCGGCCTCTGAAATGTCGCCGCCGGCAATGACTTCGACGATCGGCAGGCCGAGCTCACGGGCAAAGTCCCAGTCCCGCTGGTCGTGGCCGGGAACCGCCATGATCGCCCCGGCGCCGTAACCCGCCAGCACGTAATCGGCGATGAAGATCGGCACCGGTTTGCCGCTGGCCGGGTTGGTCGCGTAGCTGCCCAAGAAGACGCCGGTCTTCTCCTTGCTCTCCTGGCGCTCCAGGTCCGATTTCGCGCCGATCGCGCGGCGGTAGGCGGCGACGGCCTCCGCCGGCGTGGCGGCGCCGTATGTCCATCGAGGGTCGGTCGCGTCCGGCCACGCGGTGGCGACCAGGTCGTCGACCAGGTCGTGTTCGGGCGCCAGCACCAGGTAAGTGGCGCCGAACAGGGTGTCGGGCCGGGTGGTGAAGACTTCGACGTCCACTTCGGAGCCGGCTCGGTCGCCGTTTTGGATGAGCGCGGAGAATAACGCCGTGGCACCGGTGGATCGGCCGATCCAGTTGCGCTGCATGGTTTTGATCTGCTCCGGCCAGTCCAGCAGGTCCAGATCGTCGAGCAGCCGGTCGGAGTAGGCCGTGATGCGCATCATCCACTGCCGCAGCCTTTTCCGGAACACCGGGAAGTTACCGCGGTCGCTGCGGCCGTCGGCGGTGACCTCTTCGTTAGCCAGCACCGTGCCCAGCCCCGGAGACCAATTCACCAGCGAATCCGCCCGGTAGACCAGGCGGTGGCCGTCGATCACGTCGGCCCGCTCCCCCGCCGACAACTTGGCCCAGTCCCGTCCGTCTTCGAGACGGCACACACCGGAATCGAATTCGGCGATCAACTCGGCGATCGGACGCGCCTTGTTGGCTGCGGTGTCGAACCAGGCGTTGTAGATCTGCAGGAAGATCCACTGGGTCCACTTGTAAAACTCCACATCGGTGGTGGAGAAGCTTCGGCGACTGTCGTGGCCCAGGCCCAGCCGGCCCAGCTGGCGCCGGAAATTCACGACGTTGGCCTCGGTCCTGGTGCGCGGGTGGGTGCCCGTTTGCACCGCGTATTGCTCGGCGGGCAGCCCGAAGGAGTCAAAACCTAACGCGTGCAACACATTACGCCCGGTCATCCGGAAGTAACGGGCGTATACGTCGGTGGCGATGTAGCCCAGCGGGTGGCCGACATGCAGTCCATCGCCCGACGGGTAAGGGAACATGTCCTGCACGAACAACTTGTCGTCGGGGACCGGTGTTCCGTCCGTCGGAGCCAGCGAACCGACCGGGTTGGGCACGTTGAACGTCCCAAGCTTCGCCCAGTTGCCCCGCCAGGTGCTTTCGATGCGGCCCGCCAGCGCCGCGGTGTAGCGATGCGGCGGCGCATCGGAGTCCAGCTGAGCGGCACCGGAGTTGCTGCCGGGCGCGGCGGTCGGGGATTCGGTCACGAGAACAGGGTATAAGGGCCGCCCCGCCCGGCCCGCCGGCCACAGGTTGGTCTCGATTCCGTTGCGCACTGATCAGAGCTTCATCCCAGCTCTATTTCGGGCCTGTTCAGCACGTTTGAACACTGGTTACAGTCAGCCTCGAACGACGGGGCTGGTACCCGAGCCATGGGAAGGACCGAGGCAGATGATTCAGATCGCCCGCCCGTTACGGGTATTCGCAGGAGGTCTGGCAGCCGGTGCGATCGGTGTCACGGTGTTCGCGAGTGCGACCGCATCGGCCGATCCTTTGCTTCCGGCACCGCAACCCGCCCCCGCCGTCCCCGCGCCGGCACCAGCGCCACAAAACGTCATGACCGTCCCCGGCGCGACGAACGGAAACAGGTTCGTCGCCACCCCCCCGGCTAACGCGTTTGCACCGACCAATCCCGCTGCGGTGCCCGCACCCGCCGCGGTCACACCGGTGGCACCGACCCCGCCGCCGACCGCCGCGGCCTCCGGGACGCTGCGTGAATACCTGCAATCGAAGGGCGTCAAGCTCGAGGCGCAAAAGCCCGAGGGATTCAAGGCGCTCGACATCACGCTGCCGCTGCCGACGCGCTGGACCCAGGTGCCCGATCCCAACGTGCCCGACGCGTTCGCGGTGATCGCCGACCGGTACGGCAACAGCATCTACACATCGAACGCGCAGGTGGTGGTGTACAAGCTGGTCGGTAACTTCGATCCCAAAGAGGCGATCACCCACGGCTACGTCGACAGCCAGAAACTGCCCGCCTGGCAGCCCACCAATGCCTCGATGGCCGATTTCGGCGGCTTCCCGTCGGCGATCGTCGAGGGCACGTACCGGGACGGCGACATGATGCTCAACACGGCGCGGCGCCACGTCATCGCCACGTCCGGGCGCGAGAAGTACCTGGTATCGCTATCGGTGACCACCGACCGCGCGCAGGCGATCGCAGACGCGCCGGCCACCGACGGCATCGTCAGCGGATTCCGCGTGGTCGCACCCGGGGCGCCTGCCACCGCACCCGGGGCGCCTGCCACCGCACCCGCCCAGGCACCCGGCACGGCGCCGGTCGGGCTTCCCCCCCAAACTCCCGGGGCGGCGCCGGTCGGGCTTCCCGGACAGACGCCCGGTGCGCCTGCAGTCGGAATTGCACCGCAAATCCCCAGCGCGCCGCCGGTCGTGCCTCCCGGACAGACGGCCCTCTCCAACCAGACGTCCGCCCAGCAGCCCGCACCCAACCTGTTGACCATTGTGCCGGGGCTGCCGCCGCTGCCGAATTTCACGTTTCTCCAGCGGCACTGAACCGGCGCCAACAGGCGCCCGGGAGCCACGCGAGCGGATCGGTGGCCGGGCTCGTATTGTGAGCCCATGTTGATTGCGGGTGTGCTGTGCATGTGTGCGGCGGTGGCCTCCGCCGGGTTCGGGACCTGGTCGCTTTCCCAGAGCCGGACCGTCGACACCGCTCAGCTGGCGCTGCGCGCCATGGCGCCGACGCAGTTGGCGGCGGCGGTGATGCTGACCGCCGGGGGAGTAGTGGCGCTGGCCGCGCCGGCGCACACCGCTCTGGTCGTGCTTATCGTCTGTGTCGCCGGCGCTCTGGGAACGCTGGCCACCGGCTCGTGGCAGAGCGCGCGCTTCGCGCTAGGCCGGGCGGCGGCACCCGCCTGCGCCGGCAACTGCGCCCTGTGCACGCGGTCCTGCCACTGACGAATCCAACTCGGCTTCGCTAGTTTCGGCTGACGTCGATCGGGTGGGTGGCAAGCAACGAAAGCGGCAGCGGCTGCCGCCGCAGCACCCGCCCCCACAGGTCGGCCCTCGGCCCGACTAGAACGTCAGATGGCAACGCCGACAACACAATCCAGTCGTCACGTTCGATCTCGCCTTCGAGTTGACCGATGGTCCAGCCGGAGTAGCCGGCGAAGATTCGGACTCCCTCAACCAGGGGTGCCATCAGGTCGGGCTCGGCGTCCAGGTCGACCATCACCACCCGGCCGGCCACGTGCCGCAGGCCAGGCACGCCTTCGGGGTCGGCGCCGACCCGCAACGTCGCCAAACACAGGGCCGCGTCACGCTTGACGGGTCCGCCGATGAACATCGTCTTCGGCTTGGCCGCCAGTTTGGCCCACTGCGGCAACACGTTGTACACCGCGGTCTCGCTGGACCGGTTGAGCACCACGCCCAGCGTGCCGCCGTCGTTGTGCTCAACGATGTAGATGACGCTGCGCCGGAACGTCGGTTCGAGGAGATTCGTGTTGGCAAGCAGCAGGGTGCCAGCGCGCACCCGCTGGGCAGCGGGTGCGACATAGTCCTCTGGATCTTCGGCCGGCGCCATCCCACCATCATCGCACCTCGCAGCGCCGGCCGGGGCAACCGAGCGTCGCCGAGGAACATTTGTAATGTTGGTGGGGCGGCGTCGATTGCGGCGATCCCGCCCGCCCCCAAATTGTGGAAGTCGGTTCTGTGACTCGAGCCCGGATGCACTCCAGCGCACCCGTCAGTATTTGGCGGTCGGTGCGCGGTATGCCGGATTTCTGGCGACTGCTGCAGGTGCGCATGGCGAGTCAGTTCGGCGACGGTCTTTTCCAGGCCGGCCTCGCGGGAGCGCTGCTGTTCAACCCCGACCGGGCCGCCGACCCCATGGCGATCGCGCGCGCGTTCACGGTGCTGTTTTTGCCCTACTCGCTGCTGGGACCGTTCGCCGGCGCGCTGATGGACCGTTGGGATCGCCGCCTGGTGCTGGTCGGCGCGAATATCGGCCGCCTGATCCTGATCGCGGCGATCGGCACCATCCTGGCCGTCCGGGCCGGCGACGTCGCGCTGTTGATTGGAGCGCTTTTCGCCAACGGCTTCGCCCGGTTTGTCGGGTCGGGACTGTCGGCGTCGCTGCCCCACGTGGTGCCTCGAGAGCAGGTCGTGACGATGAACTCGGTCGCGACCGCGGCCGGCGCCATCGCGGCGTTCCTGGGCGCCAACTTCATGCTGGTGCCCCGGTTTATCGTCGGCGCGGGGGACAAGGGCGCCTCGACGATCATTTTCATTACCGCCATCCCCGTGGCGATCGCGTTGCTGCTGTCGTTGCGGTTCGGCAACCACGTGCTCGGCCCGGACGACACCCAGCGCGCGATCCACGGATCGGTCTTCTACGCGGTGATCACCGGCTGGCTACACGGCGCGCGGACGGTGCTGCGCTACCCCTCGGTCGCAGCCACTCTGTCCGGGTTGGCCGCACACCGGATGGCGGTCGGCATCAACTCGCTGCTGATCTTGCTGCTGGTCCACCACCTGAAATCGCCCGCGATCGGCGGGCTGGGCACCGCGCTGCTGTTCTTCTCCGCGGTGGGCCTTGGAGCCTTCCTGGCAAACGTGCTGACGCCCGCCGCGGTGCGCCGCTGGGGGCGCTACGCCACGGCAAACAGCGCGTTAGCGGCGGCCGCGCTGATCCAGCTAGCCGGCGTCGGGCTGCAGATCCCGGTGCTGGTGGGGTGCGGGTTTTTAATCGGCGCGGCCGGCCAGGTCGTGAAGCTGTGCGCCGACTCGGCGATGCAGATCGACGTCGACGACGCGCTGCGCGGACATGTGTTCACCGTGCAGGACGCGCTGTTCTGGCTCGCGTTCATTGTCTCGATCACCGTGGCCGCGGCATTGATTCCCGCGGACGGGCACGCACCGGGGTTCGTGCTGATCGGTTCGGTGATTTATGTCGTCGGGCTCGTCGTTCACGCGATCGTCGGCCGGCGCGGCCAGCCAGCGGATACTGGCTAGGGTACGAAGGGTGACCCCGCTGAGCCCCTCTGGCAGCCGATGATGGCCGGTCCCGGGCCGATCGTGGCCGACCTGCGTGCCGAGAGCGACGAGCTCGACGCATTGGTGGCGCCACTGTCGGCGGACCGCTGGGCCGATCCGACGCCCGCGCCGGGCTGGACCATCGCACACCAGATCGCGCACCTGCTGTGGACCGACCGGGTCGCGCTGACCTCGGTCACCGACGAGGCTCGATTCGCCGACGCCCTGGCCGCCGCTGCTGCGGACCCGATCGGCTTCGTCGACGCGGGCGCCGAGGAAGTGGCGGCCACCTCGCCGGCTGAGCTGCTCGCCGACTGGCGGGTCACCCGCGGGCGGCTGCACGACGCGCTGCTGGCGGTTCCCGACGGTCGCAAGCTGCCGTGGTTCGGCCCGCCCATGAGTGCGGCCTCGATGGCTACCGCGCGGTTGATGGAGACCTGGGCACACGGGCTCGACGTCGCCGACGCCGTTGGCGTCGAACGGCCCGCCACCGAACGGCTCCGATCGATTGCCCACATCGGGGTGCGCACCCGTGATTATGCGTTCTCCGTCAACAATCTCGCCGCTCCGGCCGAGCCGTTCCTGGTCGAGCTGCGGGGACCCGGCGGCGACACCTGGGCCTGGGGACCGCCGGACGCCGCCCAACGGGTCACTGGCTCCGCCGAGGACTTCTGCTTCCTGGTCACTCAGCGGCGCCCGCTGCGCACCCTCGACATCACCGCACACGGGCCCGACGCGCAGCGCTGGCTGGAGATCGCTCAAGCCTTCGCCGGCCCGCCCGGCCCTGGCCGGTGAGCGGGGGAGCGTCACCGCAAGGGGCCGCCGTAGTTCGCCTGGTTCTGGGCCTCCGCCTCTTCGCGCAGCGCCGCGATCGCGAGGTTCAACCTGTCGGCGAGCTCGCCATGGGCATAGCCGGTCATCACGCCCGGATGCAGCGTCAACTTCAGCAACCTACCGTCGGAATTGGCGACGGCCTGAATATCGCCCAGATCGACGCTGTACGTGGTTGTCTCGGCCTGCGCAACAAGGGCTTCCCACTTGTTGGCCGCCTCGCTCAGTTCACGCAGCACCGCTTCGACGAGATCCTTGTCGCTCGGATTCGCGCGACCGCCCGATCCCGACACGCTGCAAGTATCGTCCAGCCCTCTAACCAGCGTCAATTCACGACTTTGGGCCTACAGGTCAGCCGCCGGCGGGTTGAGTTTCTGGAACCAGGCGAGGTGATAGTTGGCCGATACTGAGTCTCCGGTGACCGCGCCCTCGGTGGCGGCCAGCAACAGGCAATTCAGCAGAATCGCGGCGTCGACGTTTGGATACTGGACCAACAGCCGGCGGAACCCCGTATCGAGATGCACCCGCAGCAGGTCGACCTCGTCTTCGACGACGCGGGTTCCGTGGGCGGCCGCTCTGGCCAACGTGTGGACCATCCGCGGCAGGCCGTCGCGCCCATGGGTAACTTGCTCGAGCTCCGACGTCAGATCGTCGACGGGGGGCAGCTCGCGGGGCAGCGCTGAGACCTCTGTCGGGGCGAAGTCAGCCGACCAGCCCAGGCGATCCCCGGGGGCATAGATCACGGTGCGCGTAGCGTCGCCGACCAGCGCGGCCGCCCCGCCGGTGCGCCGCTCGGGTTCCAACACCCGCACGCCCGCCGGGAGCCTGATCCCGGGCGGTATCCACCCGTGGGCAAGGTCGGTGACCAACACGGCGGTGCCGTCGAAGCGATCGCCGACCGCCCAATTCAATCGCGGTTCCTGACGGGCGACGAACGCCAGGAGGCGTTGCAATCGTTGGCTGTCCGGTTCGGTTCCGAGCCTGGCCGCAATGGCCTCGGGCCTTAGCGCGCCCGCGGACCCCTCGACTTCGTCATCGGTGCAAGCGCGATGCCGACCACCCGTAGCATCGGGTTCATCGTCCTCATCGGCCATCGGGCTAGCGACCGGCGCCTGATCGCTCTCGATCTCGATGGCTTCTTGGGGCTCGGGAGCCGCAGCGGCGGGCGCTTCGACAACCGGTTCGACATCCGCAACGGCGGGCAGAACTTGTGTGTCGTCGAGAGCCGGCCCGACAGAACGCGGGCGGGCGTAGCCCGCCGCCAGCCGAGCCTTGGGGGTGTGCAACTGGCGAACCGTCGATTCGACTCGTCGCACGGCGCGGGCGCGAGCCTCGTCGATGACGCGGGCCTCTTCGGCACGCCGGGACGAGTCGGCCATTCCCGCTCGCATGATGATTCTCAGCTCGTCGTTGGCGCGATTGCTGATTCGCTGTAAGTCGGCCTTGAGATACTCTGCGAACGTGGCGGTTTCGGCGGTGACCGTCGACAGTTCGGCAGGCCAGAGCCCGCCCGTCACCCATGCGGTGCAATCGACGGGGGTGCTGAACGCCGGAATCGCCAATGATTCCCGGGCAGCTCTGCGGAGGCGCTGGCGCGCCGTTAGCCGACCGAAGATTGCCACTGCCTAAGCCTAACGGGATCCCGCGGGTGCTTTATGCAGTCGGTGAATTGTGCGGCTGAGCTGGCCTGGGTAGCGTGGGGTTATGGCTGAATCTGCGCTGCAGCAGCAACTCGACGAAGTGCGCGCGCTGCTCGCCCGCGCACGAGAGTTGTTCGGCCCCAATCCTATCGAGCCGCCAACCGATATCGCGCCCGATCCGGACACGGCCAAGACTTGGCTACTCTAAGCCGTCAGCCCGGTTGAAATCCTGGTAGCGCGCCTGGGCGGCGCGCTCGCGGCGGCGCAATTTGTGCGCCAGCAGCTTTTCTATCGCCGCATCAAGGTCGTAAGGGGTCGGCACCTGCGTGGAAGGGGTGTGCCCGGCCGCCACGATTTCGTCGCGAACTTCCAACAACGCCTTGAGGCACGACACATCCGCGGTCAAGACGATGCCCTCCGCCAATGTCTGGGCGTCGGTTTCCATCGCCTCTTCACTCAGCGCGACGCTATGCATATATCCGCCGCGGCAGGAGCGGACCAGGATGTGCCCACTCGGATGAACGGTGTCGAAGGCGGGATTGGCGTCCGTCATCGACCGCCGTCAACGATGCCGCCGAAATCGCGCGCGGCGTCTTTCTCGTGCTGTTCCCACATTGTCGCCGACACGTTCAATTTGTCGGCCATATCGGCATGGTCGTCGGCTTGTTGCTCGTAGCACTGGCGTCTGAGCTCGAGCAGTTCGCGTCCCGCGTCGCGAAGCTCACCGAAGATGGGGCCCAGCGAGTCCAGGCTCTCCTGGATCGCGGCGTGCGACGAGGGAACGGTGCGCAGGTAGTCGGAGGTCTCCCGATGATGTGCAGCGGCGTGCCGTAAGTGCGCGGGCACCACGTGGATCGAATCTGCCATCTGCTGTCTCCTGTTCTTGCGCCGCCCGGTGAGGCCGGTGAGCTCACTTCTGTCAGGTGGTCGGCGTGGCCGCCGGCCGAGTGGGTGTCGGTGTGTCGGGCCTGGCCGGTGCGGTCCCTGTTGCGGTCGGCGCCGGCGGATGCTCCCAGCCTAGAAAGTTCGGCCCGCTCACGGTGGCGATGTCTTGAATCTGGCCGTCGAGGAGGGCCTTACGGTGGCCGAGGGCGAGCGCGTGACGATCGGTCAGGATGCCGATATCTCCCGGTGCCACCTGTAGCGGGTCGATCGAGTTTGCGACCGGCGTTCCCGGTGGGGGAATGGTGATTCCCTGCTCATGGAATGCCTCTGCGATAGGCGCCCCGCCGACCGCGGCTGTGATGGCCGCGGCCAGCTGCGGGGTGGCGGCCGTCACCGTTTCGCCGTCGGGCAGGGTCACCGTCGTAGGGCCCGTGGGCGGGGGTTCGGGCTTATCCGCGGACGCTTCCTCCCCGCGGTCCTCGTCGCCTTTACTGTCAGGATCGTCATGATTCGGGTCTCGGGAGCCAAGCAGCCCTTCGTCGTTCACATCCCGCAATGCCGGATCGGCTCTGTCACCCGTGAGGCCGGGAAGCGGTAATCCACCCGGGCCACCCCAACCGGCCATTGAGCCGGGCATCGACCCCGTACCGAAGTCGGGGATGGCCGGCATCGCAGGAGTCACCGGCATCGCCGGAGGTGTGACGCCCTGCGCCGGAGCCTGTCCCGGCGAATCCCCGGCTAGCAGCTCGGGATCATCGGCCAACGACGAATCCAGCAACGGATCCCATCCGGTGTCGAGAGCGTCGTCCGGCTGTGGGGTAACGCTGGGCGCGGTGGCGGCGACGGGGACAGCCGGTTTCGGCGAGTGTTCATCGGGAGCGTCCTTGGAGGCGTCGTAGAGCGACGTCCACGCGGCCATCAGCGCTGATTTGGAGGTGTCATCCAGACTCGCGTTCATGACGACCGCGCGGATGTCCCTGAGCTTGCCGATGAGGAACCGCTGGAAGTCGCGCGCTCCCGCCGGGGTGTCCAAGTCCGATCGCGTGTGCACCGCAGCCTCGGTCTCTTGCTGTAGCTTGGTCAGCGCTTCCCCGCCTTCGACGGTCTTGAGATGGGCGTTCAGGATGGCAGCGGTCACTTGCAGGTCGAGCTGGGAACTGACTGAATTCTGGTGTGCCAGGGCTGCTTCGGCGTCGGCGATGGCGTCGGCGGCATCGCCCTTTTCTCGATCCGATGGCCCCGGCGGTACGCCCACTGGCGGGCTGGAGGGACGGCCGCCCGGGGTCCCGTCGCCAAACAGGTCCGAATGTTGTTGGCGGATCTTGGGGTAGATCGCGTCGAGTTGTTCCGAACGCGTCGTGGGGGAGAGCACGGCGGCCACCTCGCTCGGCGGCAAACCCATCTGCCACGCGTTCGGATCGCCAGTGCGGTCCCGTAAATACTCTGCCGCGGCAAGTAACTCCTCATGCGTCGCCATCGCCTAGGCGAGCGGCGGCGCAGCCCGCTGCGGGATGTGTCGCGATCCCTCCATGCCGGGCGACAGTACCCAGGCACCTTCCGCCCGACAATTCACCCGTCAAGCGTGTGTGGAGGAACCGCCCACTCGAGATCTTGCTATCCCCCCGAGCCGGCGTACTGTGCCCGCAGGCTATCTAACACAACCTTTTTCGCGCGGCCGAGCTCCCGCGCATCGGCGACGACTGCCGAAATCTCTCGTAGCTTCGCCAGCAAGAACTTCTGAAACTCGCGCTCGCCCAAGGGAGTATCGGCGGCGAGACGCGCCCGGTCGTGAACGGCTCGGTCGATCTCGTCGCCGATTGCGTCGAGTCGCCTGACGCTCTCACCCATCGCGGCATGCGCACTGGCAAGCACCTCCGCCAGCGCGCGATCGGCGTCGGAGGCCGTGTCGTGTTGGCTCGCCAGCGCTGATTGCCGCGCCTGAAGCGCGGCTACCGAAGGCCCGGCTGGTTCCGACATGGATTCAACCTATCGTCGTGCCCGCATGGCTGCGGATGCTTGTCATAACGGCCGGCGGATCTGAACGTTGCTGCCCAGTGGACTGATCCGCACCGAGGCACCCGAATATGGCGCCTCGACAACCAGATTGTTGCCGATGGCGATCTGGACGTGTCCGGCATGAGGGAAGACGAGATCGCCCGGCCGGACTTGCGAACGCGGCACCGGTATTCCGTCGTTGATCTGCTGATAGGTGCTGCGGGGGAGCCGAATGCCCGCTCGCGCGTAGGACCACTGGACCAGCCCGGAACAGTCGAACTGGTTGGGTCCGCTGGCGCCCCAGACATAGGGGCGCCCCAGTCGCGACAACGCGGCGCGCACGGCGATTGCGGCTCGGCCTGTCGGAGACGGCAGCCGCAACCCGGCCAACCCGGCACCGCGGTGGTGCAACATTTGGTAATGCAGCGCCCGCAACGCCAGAAAGTGCCGCCGAGCGCGCGAGCGGGCCGACAACACGTGCGCCCGTTGCGCGCGCAGTCGCACCGCCCGACGGCGCATCGCCTCGCGCTGGGCCATTGGCGTTACCGGGGTGACGGCGGCGTCGGCGCGAGCCTCGTCGAGAACGCTCTTGGTGAGCTCCTGGGCCTGGGCCCGATCCTGGTGGGCAGCGGCGAGGACGACGGTCGCGTCGGCATCCGTGCGGGCTGCCGCGAGTAGCCGTTGCCGGCTGTCGCTGACCGCGAGCTGGTAACCACCATGCCCCACACCGTTATTCGGTCCGGTGGCAGCCTGCGGCAACCCGTGGGAGGGCGCTGCCCCCGCGTCGAGGGTCGGTGGCCAAGTGCTGCCGGCGAACATCTGATGAGCGCGACTCAACACCTCGACTTCGCTTCCGCTCACTGGTTCGCCTCGCCGCCGCCCTGATCCGTCGTGTCTTCGCCCATCGACTCGACCGCATCGACGAAGGTACGGACACGGGGGAGCGCTCCGGGAGGGATAAACCCCCGATTGCGGATGTCCCACATCTCGTCCGTGCCGACACCGAGCAGCGCCGCGATGATCGCCTCCGGCAGTGACGACTGCGCGCATGCGCGATCGAACCGAGCGCTCAAGCTGTTGGGCATCCGCTTCAGCAAGGCACTGCGCGTGGCCTCCAGCTCTCGTAGATGCTCCATGAGCCGGCCCGTCGACTCGCCGCCGGCATTGACGGCCACTCGCCAGGAGCTGGCGGCCAGCATCTCGGCCTTCACGCACTGCGCGATCACAGAGTGAATATACGTCTCATATTCATTTGATGTCGTCGCAGGCAGTCGATCGATGACCGATTTGAGGGCGTCGAGCTGCGCCTCGGCGTAGCCTTCCAGCACTTCTGTGTCGCTGTGACGGTCGACCACCACGGCGCCGGCACGCCGCGCCGACATCGCGTCGGGCGGTTGCGCGGCGATCAGTCGGGCCAATTCGGCATCCGGGTCGGCGGCTACCAACAGTCGTGAGTAGGTGCCAGGCGGCAGGCCGAGGCCGTTTTCCACCTTCTGAACAGTGCTTTTGTGTGGCTTGCGCGCACCGCGCTCCAGAAAGCTGAGTCCCATGATGCTCACGCCGGTCGCGGCGGCGAGCTCTGCCAGTGACCAGTCGCGCGACTCGCGCAACCCGCGGATGGCCGCGCCGGCCGATTCACGGCTCACCGCACGCTCCGGCCATGGGCCGGATATTACACATCCATCGGCAGGTTCCAGTGGATATACGTTTTTATCACGTTTCTCTTGCGCCGGGGGCATATACGTGTATACGATTCTGCCTACGTTTCGTCCTACGCGAGTCCTACACGAGGAGACCGACATGGCACACCCTTGCGCAGCCAACCCGGAACTATGGTTCGGCTATCCCGACGACGATGGTGGCGACGGCGCGGCCAAGGCGCGCGCGTACGAGCGGTCAGCCACCGAGGCACGTCTCCAATGCTTGCGCCGCTGCCCGCTGGCGCAGCAGCGTCGGTGTGCCCAACACGCCATCGCGCATCGGGAGGAGTACGGCGTCTGGGCCGGCATCAAGCTGCCCGGCGGCCAATACCGGAAGCGCGAACAGCTCGCTCGCGCTCACGACATTCTGAGACGGATCGCGATCGGCGAGGTCAACTCCCGGCAGCTGCCCGAAAACTCGGCGCTACTGGCAAGCCACGAACACGATGCCGTTCCCGTTGCCGCGGTGGTATTGCACCTGCCGCTCGCGCAAGTTGGGCCCCGTTCGGCCGCCTGACAACTCGGCGGCATCGCTGCCGGTCGCAAGTTTGCTGTACCACCCGACGGGGTAGACGAGCGACGGCATGACCCGTCGACCCGAAGGCGCATCCATGACATTCGACCTGACACCGACGGCAGCACAACACGACCTCGCCCGGCGCACGCACGAGTTCGCAGAATCCGTGATCCGCCCGGTCGCCCTCGACTACGACCAGCGCCAAGAGTTTCCCTGGCCCGTGCTCGAGGAGGCGGCCCAGCGCGGTTTCTACAGCCCGCTGTTTTACCGTGATTTGATCGGTGATCCGACCGGCATCTCGCTACCGATGTTCATGGAAGAGCTGTTTTGGGGCTGCGCCGGAATCGGTTTGGCGATCGTCATGCCGGCTCTGGCGCTGTCGGCGATCGGTCAGGCTGCGTCCCCAGAGCAGTTGTTGGAGTGGGCTCCCGAATGTTTCGGTACGCCAGGCGATCTCAAGCTCGCGGCGCTGGCCATCTCCGAACCCGAGGGCGGCAGCGACGTCCGCAATCTGCGCACTCGCGCCCACCGAGACGGTGACGATTGGATCATCGACGGCCACAAGATGTGGATCGGCAACGGTGGGATCGCCGATGTGCACGTGGTCAACGCGGTGGTCGACGAGGAACTCGGCCACCGCGGCCAGGCGCTGTTCGTGGTGCCCGGCGGGACGCCCGGACTGAAAATGGTGCGGAAGCTCGACAAGCTCGGCTGCCGGGCGTCGCATACCGCCGAGTTGCTGTTCGAAGGCGTCCGCATCCCCGGGACCAATTTGCTTGGCGGACAAGCCAAGCTCGAGCACAAACTCGCGAAGGCGCGCGAAGTGGTGGCGGGTGGACAACGTTCCGGCTCGGCGACGTTGGGCACCTTCGAACAGACGCGCCCCATGGTCGCCGCCCAGGCAATCGGGATCGCGCGGGCCGCCTTGGAGTACGCGACGTCGTATGCCACCGAGCGGGAGGCATTCGGTGCACCCATTATCGACAACCAAGGCATCGCATTTCCGTTGGCGGAGCTGGCCACCCAGATCGACGCCGCTCGGCTGCTGACCTGGCGCGCCTCTTGGATGGCGGCCAACGGCGTGGCCTTCGAGAGGGGAGAGGGTTCGATGGCGAAAATGGCCGCCAGCGAGGTGGCCGTCAAGACCACCGAACGCGCCATCCAGACGATGGGCGGCTGGGGCTACATCACCGATCATCCGGTGGAGAAGTGGTATCGGGATGCCAAGCTGTACACCATCTTTGAGGGCACCAGCGAGATTCAGCGGATGGTCATCTCGAACGCGCTCGGTGCGGCCGTCGGTACCCCGCCGCTGCATGTGGTGCTCGAGCCGTCCGGGGGGCCGTTGAACCGGATCTTCGGTCGGGGCACCCTGCTGCGATCCCGCGCGGCCGATGCCGCGTTGTCGATGCAGGACCGGGTCCCCGAACCGGTCATGCGGGTGGCCATGAAGGTGCTGCGACCACCCGGCAGGTAGCCAGGCCAGAGTACGGTCGCCGTATTGGTGCCGTCCCCGCCCTGCCCGCCACCACTGCGCCTCGACCGTAAAAGAAAGGCGAACACAGATGACTGCCGATAAGACCGGCGCACAAACCACGGTCACCGCGGAGGAGGGCAGGTACACCATTGCCATCGAGGGCGAGATCGTCGGCCACGCCTCGTTCGCCGACCGCGACAATCAGCGCGTCTTCCATCACACGGAGATCGATCCGGCGTATGGCGGACGCGGCCTGGCGACTATTCTCGTCGAGGAGGCACTGAACGGTGCTCGGGATGAGGGCAAGCGTGTCGTTCCGGTGTGCTCCATGGTTGTCACGGTGCTCAAGAAACACCCCGAATTCGAGGACATCACCGATCAGGTGACGCCTGACGTCCTGCGGTGGGCGCAAACCCAGCCGACGAGTTGAGTTCGGGATCCGGAGAGGCTCCGGCCAGTCGGCCTAATCTGAAGACGATTCCGACAGAGGAGGCACCCGTGAGCGACCACGAAGTAAAGATGGTCATCTTGTCGACCGATGACCTCGATGAGTCGATCCGGTTTTACAGCGAGACCCTCGGAATGGGGCTGAAGTTCCGCGACGGAGCCCACTTCGCAGCCCTCGACGGCGGGCCGGTCACTCTCGCGCTGGCAACCGCGGTGGACCATCCGATACCCGGGCAGGTCGTGGTCGGCATCAAGACCGCAGATGTCGATGCCGCGGCGAAGGCCGTTGAGGCCAGTGGTGGCGGCATCGTGAAAGGCCCCTATGACGACGCACACGAGCGCCGTGCGGTGGTCTACGACAACAAGGGCAACGGTTTGGTCTTCTACAAGCCGCTGGCCCGGTGAAAGACGCTCTGCTACAACGGCTTTCCAGTTTGGCCGGAATCCGGGTGCGGTGAGCTGCTGCGTTCGGGGATATTTGGCAACAGCTTTACGTCTTCGTCGTTGCCCCAGGCGCGAAACTTCTCCGCGGTTTCACGTACGCGGCGCTCGGCCCAGCGCGGGTCAAGTTCGTTGAGCAGCTCATATTGTCTGGCCCACAACAAGATGCGGAAGTCCTGGTCCTGGGGCTGTGTTCGAACAGCCGATCTCGAAGGTTATGCCCTCGGCGACGCGGTCGTACTTCGCTCTGCCACGCTCCCAGTAGCTGTAGTGATACCCGCCGTCGTCGTCGATGAAGATGTTCACGTCGTCGTCCTTCAAAATGACGCCGACCTCGACTGGTGCAGCGTTCAGCTTTGCGGCGAGGCGATTGATTTCTGACTGCAGATGGGCCGTCTTGCCAGCAACCATGGGGGCCAACTCTACTTTTTCGATTTGAGCTGGTTCGGCAAGTTTGTGGCCGCGCAGGCTAAACGACCACGCGTTGCAGCGGCGGCCGGTGGGCCGAACCACCATCGGCGCCCAATAACCGATACACTGGCTGCTGCTCACAGGTGGGGAATCTCGACGAGCACACTCGGGGACTTTCGATGAGCGCGATCACCGGAAGCACTGGCGGGATGGTCCGGACCAGATCGGTAAATAGAAGTCGAGGGAACTTACGGAAACCTATGTGAATCCCCTCATCACAAAGTGCGACGCTGTCTCGGGCTCCGGCATGGCCGCCGCGACCCGTCCGCACATTTGCGCTGGTCCCAGCTCCACCGGCCAGGTCCGTAGGGTCGTGAGATGAAAGCACTCGGGATCGCGGCGGCAGCCGCCATCGCTTTCGCGCCGTTCTCGGCGGCAGTAGTGATCTCACCCGGTGTGGCAGAGGCGGCTCCTTGTTCCGGCGCGGGGTCAAACCCCGCAAGCTGCCAGCGCTGTCTGTTTTGGTCGGGGCTGTATCGCACTTCGAACGTGTGCAACCATGAGGCGCCGCCCCGCACGGCCCAGGCGCCCCCGAGCAGGGTGCCGCAGCCGACTCCGGAAATGCCCGCTCCGCCACTGATCCCGGTGCCGGTGCTCGCTCCGCCAAGCCCCCCGCCGCCGAGCGCGCTGCCCGTGCAGACTCCGAAGATCAATCCGCCCGCCCAGGGGGTGCCAATAAGCGCCTTGGTGGCGCCGCCGAAGGGGCTGGGTGCGCCGCCGCAGGCGGTCGCGGCTGCCAAGGCTGCACCGGCGACGCGGGTTAACCCCACCGCCCCACCGCCGCCGACAACGCAGGTGGACTTCGATCACCTGGTGCAGAACGTGATCAACAACCACAGCGACAACGTTGACGTCGTAAAGTCCGACAACCAGTCGCTGTTCCGCCCCCGGCATTGGGACTACGTCGACTACGACGAGTACCACCGCCCGGCCCTGTACAACCCGTTGAAGCAAGCGATGACCTTCCGCTACCTCTACGACGGCGCCTACCGCGAGTCGTCTGTGCCGGCCGGCGGCCGGATCGTGCTCGATGTCGCCACCGTCGGGCTGTACCCGTTCACCGCGGTCGGCGACAGCAATCTGGCGTCGGGCAGCTTCGACGGCGGGGCGTGGATACCGCCGGACGGCTGGACTGGCCCACCGCCACCGGACTACCACCCGCCGGCGCCCCCGGAGGCGTACCAGAACGTCTCGACTTTTGTCCCGGCCGCTTACCAGGCCGTGCAAGTCGGCCAGGTGAAGGTGGTGGGCCGCGACGTTGGCCAACCCGTGGGCAGCCAGGACACCTTCCTGCTCGACGACTCGACCGTGGCCTGGGGTCAGGTCAACGATCCCAACAGCCTCGCCCAGATCAAGGTGAACAAGACTCAGTCGCTACCGGGCATCGGGCCGACCGACAATGGCACCCTCTTAGTAATGTTGGCCGCTCACGATTCCGGCCAACCCGCCCAACCCGCCCAATCCAACCCACCCTGGTGGTCATTGGCGCCGCGCTTTGGGGGGCTCGCGATAGCAGTGGGCCTAATCGCCTGGGTGCTCAATCGTGTGAGTCGGAATGGCGCTGAAGACAGTTACAGCCTTGGCGGTGAACAGGATCCACCCCCGCCGCCAGTACCGGCCCGGCCACGAAAAAACCCCGGGTCAACGCCGGGGAACTCTGTTACCCATGACGAGACTCATGTATAACCCATGATCACGTTGTGGGCGAAGGGGGACTTGAACCCCTGCCTTGACCAGGCGAAATGCCTATTTACCTGCGGGTTTACTCCGTCTCGTTCCGATTCAGTCCCGCTCGTTACCTGCGGTTTCGCTCTCGCGTCTTGATGGCGTCAAGAGTCATCACCCCCTTCCCGATCAGGAGTGTGCAGAATGAGTGAGCATCAAATCGGCACAGCGTCGGGCATTCACACAAATCGGCGGAGTAGCCTCGTGAATCTTGAGTAGCTTGCCTTCGGCGAGGCGCCCCGAAGTTATCGGCGGTGAATCGACTGCCGAAATCGAGAAAGACTGGCGCTCACGTAGGCCGCGCCCGCGCATAACCGAGCACCGATGCGAGCCACGGGATACAGAATGCCCCCGGTCGGGGCACGGCGTTGAAGACATGGCCCCCGACGGGGGTTTGTCCCTCAACAACCCTCAAAACCTGTAGCGGAAGTCTCACATTGCTGGCCAACCTGACGCGACAGCGCGGTACGTGTGACCTGGGCGTCTGCCCCGAAGACGGGGTACAGAATGGGTCAGCTAAGCCAAATGCGTATTCGTCGGCGCGCCCATCGATCTCCTCGCCCATGAGCTGTTCGGGCGCGGAGTAGGCCACTGTGCCGACGGTCATATTGGTGCCGGAACTCGCCGCGTTCCGCAACGGGGTGCGGTTAGAGCTTGTAACCGATGGCGCGCAGCAGGTCGTGCCGGTCGGCGACGTCGCGATCGGTCTCCACCCCGAGGGGCACCTGTCCGTCGACGACGCCCACAATGCCACGGCCACGCGGGGTCACCACGACCAAGATGTCAACCGCATTGGCTGTGGCGCAGTGGATGGTGCAGACCTCGGGCACCGCCTTGACCGGGTTGAGAATGCTGACCGGGAACCCGTCACGCAAGAAGATCACGAAGCAGTGCCCGGCGGCGATGGCCTGCGCATTGCGGGTCGCGAGCTCGACCAATTCAGGATCATTGCCAGTGCGGCGAACCAACCGTGGCCCGGAGGCCTCGCAAAAGGCCAGCCCGAACCGTAGCGTCGAGCTCACCCCCACCATCGCCTCATGCAGGTCCTCGACCGTCTTGATGAAGTGTGCCTGGCCAATGACTACGTTGACATCTTCCGGCTTGTCAACAGACACCACATCCCAGGACAGCGACGGCGTAGTCACAAACCCATGCTGCCACCACGTGTTGGTTACCGGCGCAAATCAGCCCAGGACGGGGAAGCGGCGTTGGCGCCCCAGTCGGTCGAGGGCGGTCTGCATGACCGAGCGCACGTGGGCGTCGACCTCATCGACGTCGGCGTCCTTGCCGAACCGGGCGACGATGTCGATCGGCTCCAGCAGCTGATAGACGATCTTGGCCGGTAACGGCATGTTGGCCGGGAAGAACACCGTCATACCGAAGGGGAAGCCGATGGTTAGCGGCAGGATCTCTATCCGAAATCGCTTTAGCCCCAACCGCTTTGCCAGCCACTTGCCGCGGGTAAGGAAAAGCTGGGTCTCCTGACCACCGATCGACACCGCGGGCACGATCGGCACGCCGGCTTCCATGGCGGTCCTGACGTATCCGATGCGGCCACCGAAGTCGATGACGTTCTGGCTCAGCGTCGGCCGGAATGCGTCGTAGTCGCCGCCGGGAAAAGCCAGAACGACCGCACCGGAGCGCAACACTTCGTCAGCGTTTTCCCGGCTGGCATGGATCACGCCGAGGCCGCCCAGCGCTGCGCGAAACGGTGTAAAGAACACGCCATAGTGGGCAAGGGTGTACAACGGGCGGTCGTAGCCGAACTTGCCGTACAGGGCTGGGGCAAGGACGTTCCAATCGGGCGTCAGCACGCCGCCGGAATGGTTGGACACCAGCAAAACGCCGCCGGTCGACGGGAAAGTTTTCAGGCCCCGCACCTCGGGCCGGAACCATCGCCTGATGACCGGCGTCACCGCGTTGATCAGCAGCTCGGTGAAGGTGGGATCCCACTTGGCCATCTCCGGATGGGCGATTTCGTTGCTAGTCAAGTCCTGCTCCGTGCTGTGTTGGAGTGCTGTCATGCTCCCAGCAGTAATAGATGTCTCGGCAGAGCCGCATTCCCCCGGATGGTGGGACCAAAGACCTCGATACTCATAGAGTCGGCCGACGGCCGCCGTCGCCCGACGGACTGCGACCGGCACCGCTTATCGGTTTAACCAGAGGACCAATGGCGGTCATGCCGGGTTAAAAGACCCGTCTCAACAACGCCCCTGATCGATAGCGTCTATTCACGCGATGGGTTCACCACGCACGCCGCACGGATCAACACGGGTACAGATCGATCGGCCACTCATGTCATCGCCTCGGCCCACGGATTGACGATTCGGGTCAATCCATGGGTCCCAGCGCTGGCTGCGATTTGGGTCGTCGACGCCCTCGGTGGTCGAGGCCATGCCGAGCCTTAGGCTTGGTTGGTGGCCTCGCTTGCCGACTCGTTATGGCACCGGAACCGGGTCCTGGCGGAGGCCGCGCTGGAGCACCCGTTCGTTCAGGGCATCACGTCGGGAGAGTTGGCCCCAGCTACGTTCGCCTACTACGTGGGACAGGACGCCGCCTTCCTCGACGCATTCTGCCGCGCCTATGCCTTGGCTCTGGCGAAAAGCCCCGACCAAGACGGGCTGATCGCGTTTAGGGAGCTACTCGACGCCGCCGCCGACGAGCTTCGCCTTCACCGCGGCTACGCGGACCGCTGGAACGTCGACCTTCCCCAAGCGGCAGACCCCGCCACCGCGGCGTATACCAACTTCTTGTTGGCGGTAGCTGCGCTGGAGCCGGTTGGCCACATCGCGGCGGCAATGACGCCGTGCATGCGGCTGTACGCCTACCTCGGCCAGCAGCTGGCCGCTCAGACAACACCCGACAGTCCCTATCGCGAGTGGGTGATGACCTACTCCAGCCCGCAGTTCGAGGCCCTAGCCCGACGTCTAGAGGGCCTGCTCGACCGCTACGGAGGTGATCACGACCGCCTGGCCGTCCTATATCACCAGGCGATGGAACTCGAACTGCGGTTCTTCGACGCTGCCGCCCGATGCGAGAGACCATGACTGCCGCTGCGTTGATGAGCCGCCACACCTCCGCGTGGCAGGCGGCCACTGTTCACCCCTTCCTCGCGGGCGTGCGGGACGGATCGCTGCCCGAGCACTCCTTCGACCGGTGGCTGGCCCAGGACTACCTCTTCGCGCAGGCCCTGGTGCGCGCCCAGTCCCGCATCGCGGCCACGGCCCCCCTCGACGACGTCGCCCTCCTCGCGGGCGGCGTGGTCGCCACCGTAGGGGAGCTCGGCTGGTTTGAGGAGATGGCGGCGCGGCGCGGCCTGGCCCTCGACGCCCCCAAGCATCCGACGACTCGGGCCTACTGCGACTTCCTGCTGGCATTGACCTACTCCGGCTACCCGGCCCAGATCACCGCCATCTGGGCGCTCGAACGCAGCTACCTGGAAAGCTGGGACAGCGCCCGCCCCGGTGCTCACCCCTACCGGGAGTTCGTGAACAGGTGGACCACCGACGGCTTCCGGTCCTACGTCGGCGACCTACAGAGTTCCGTCGATCGCCAGCTCAAGGCCTCCATCGGCGAACAGGCCCGAGAAGCTGAAGACGCCTTCTTCTGGGTGACCCACTACGAGCGAGGCTTCTGGGACATAGCGATGTCAGGTTAGACCGACCGGCATCCAACTCAGTCCCGTCCGCCCGCATGCGCGAGAGCCCATCACGTGATGGCCTAACCAGGCCGCCAGCAAGCCTGCGGGAGGATAACGGCGAGCCACAGCACCTAGTCGTTGGTGCCGCGGTGTGCGGCCCGTTCCTGTGCCCGCTCGTCCGCTGCTTCCTGCTCCTCTGGTGTCACCACAACGGCGTCAGGGCCGGGAACCACCGTCGCCACATGGCCGGTGGCGAGCCACCGCACCACGTAAGGAGGCGAGCCGTCCGCGGAGTGCACCTCCGTAATAAGCCCCCGCTGGTCCGAGCGCTCGGTTGTCGTGCCCTTGATCACCAACCAGTCGCCTACGTTGGTTTTCATCGCCGACTCCTTCCTGCACTCCTGTTCCGATTCTGTGCGCCTCCCAGGGTCGGCGGTACCCCCCGAGAGCATCTTGCCTCATAACTCCGAGGGCTCCGCCCACCCAGGTGCGATGTAACGGTGAAGCCCTGCCCGGCGCGCTGCAGCCCGGCGACCTCGCGGTCTGGGACGGCCGTGTCGCGATGATCGACGGCAACGGAGTGATGGTCGAAGCGAAAGATCAATACGGGTGCAGACTGGTCGCCGTCATGGCATTGCCTCAGCCCACCTGATGTGTCCCTCGAAGCCAAGCGATGTCGCCACCGCGCGGTAGCGATCCCTAAAGTGCGCATAAGCCGCGGCATCGCCGTGAGCCCGCGCCAGTAGAACTCGCAGACGCAACAGCCAGATCTCACGTATCGCCAGACCCTCCTCGGTCCGCGCCGCCGCTAACCGCTCGACCGCGGCCTCGGCTTCGGCCACGTCACCGTCGGCCCAATGTCAGCCCACGAGCTGATGTGGCTTCGACGCTCACGTCCGACGAAGCGGCCGATCAACCAGCACCCGCTGTCCGCCTCGCCACTGAACGACGCGAATCTGATGGCCGGTTTGCACGCCGGTGACCGGGTCGACACGAAACCGACCGAACAAGGTGGTGGTGTCGAGTCGTTGTGACGCGGCCCGCACCGGCAACGATTCAACAGTTCCGGCCTCCTTCACGCAGCGCTGCCAAACGACACCCGCAGCGAAGGCCGCAGCAGCCGGATAGGGCGGCTCAGTACCGTTCGCGTCCCGGTAACAGTGGCTGAACCACTCGCTGTTGGGTCCGTCCGCGGGATCATCTGTCCCGTCGTCGAACCACTGGCACGGTCCGTAAAGCCCCTCAACGCGATCACCGATGGCGTGCCGGAGCTCCTCGACTCCGGCGGCGACCAATCCAACTGCGCGCCAACGGCGTTCGCTGGCCCACTGCGCGATGGCGACGTCATCGTCGAAGGAACCGGCCGATAACAGCACATCGCCCGCCGGGACCTGCGCCAGCACGTCTCTCGCCCGGGCTGGCCGAAAAGTGACCGACCGCCACAGGAGACCGAGTCGCCGGGCCGCCACCGCCGCCCCTTCGGCCACCTCGCGGCCGAACCCCGTGTCGACGTGGATTATTACCACCTGCGACCCCTCACCAAGACCGTCGGCGGCAAGGGTTTCGAGCACCGCGGCCAGATAGCGGTAAGCGGGAGACTCCATGTTGACGACACCCGGATACGCCGGCCGCGCCAGCCGGGCGCTGGCGCCACCATGGTTCCACACGACCCCTTTGCTGGCGGCCGCGGCCGCCAGCGCCGGCCCCGAACCGTAGGGCCCGAACACCACGTCGGGCCGGCTAGCCTCGGCGGCCCGCATCGCGGACGCGGCGGAGGGGTAAGCGTCGATCACCTCCAGACTTACTCCGCAACGCTCAGCCCACAGAGCGAGGGCGCTCGCCCCTGCTTTCCCGAATCTGGCCAGCGGCCCCGACAGTGGGGTAACCAAGACGGCGCGAGCTGCCACGCCCACAACTTAAGCGTGTCGAACAACCGCCCACTCCCCAGGGGCAGTACCGATCGTGGCATCCCACTGCGGTTCAACACCGTTGCCCGGGGGTGCTGTCGATGACCACTCCCGACACGCCTAACCCCTTCCAGATCCGTCCGCCTCGGCCACTGCACCCGCCAAGTGCGCCGGCCACAGCCAGCATCCCGGCCTGAGCCGCAGGCACCTCGCTGCAGAGCCGCTCCAACAAATCCAGGCCCTATTCGTACCGGCTCGGATGAGGCCCACGAGGTACAGTGCGGCTGGCGTGCGTTGGCCCCCGCGCTTCAACCACTCCCCTCCCCGGAGGGACGACCAATACGACGGGATCGAATATCGCAGGGTTACCAGTTGGATAGTGCGAACCGCGCTGTAGTGCAACAGCTTTGAAATGCTTTTGCGTGCCGATAACTGCGGTCCACGGTGAACCTTCCCCTTTCGGCGTGCGGGTCGGTCGCCCGGCAGCTTCCCGGCAACGAGGTGCTGGCATAATCCGAATCCGCGAACAACGCAACCGCGACGGCCTGCTGCTGGTCAACGAAATGCCGCGAGACTGGCGTCGCAGTGTCATCCGCGTTTCGCGCGCACCCACTCAATAGTGCCGAGACTCTTGGTCCGTACGCCGATGAAGCCGTGGTCTTCGAGGATGTCGCCGAGTTCGTCTTCGCCGAACAAATGGACCCCAGTGTTCGGCAGGATCCGCAACAAATGGGCAGCACGCCCGGCGGTCGGTGCCATCACGGCCAATCGTCCACCCGGTCGCAGCACCCGCGCCATCTCTGCCAGCGCGGCCACCGGGTCCGGTATCAGCTGCAGCACGGCGACCGAGACCACCGCGTCGACCGTCTCGTCGCGCAGGGGAAGCCGTTGCGCGTCCGCCCGGAGGAAGCCGATCTGCGGTCCCGCTTCGGCGCTGACCGCGCGTGCCAGCATCGGCTCGGAAATGTCGACGCCCAACCCGAGCCCATCCGGGCCCGCGGCGCGGGCCAGCGAGGCAGTGACGCTGCCGGGACCGCAGCCGACGTCCAGGGCGATGCCGCCCGGCGGGATGTTTAGCCACTCGGTGGGCAGCTGGAACGCGGTGAGCAGCCTGCGCATCACGGCTTGGATATTGTCGTAGAGCATCGACCCGACCGGCGAGGCAAATAACACCTGGGCTCTGGTGTTCTTCGGCACAGCCGCGTCCTCGACCGGTCGGGTGCCCAGCAGATCGAGATAGCCCTTGCCGACATCCGGATTCCTCGGCGGATCGGCGAGCAGTTCCAGCGCCCTGCGCAACGCGGGCGGCAACGCGGTGTTCAGATCGGCCATGCGCACTCCTTCGGGCAAATACGAAGCGGTCCAACCAATTACCAGACCGGAAAATGCAAGCGAGACGGCGGCCACACTATTTCGCAGCCTACGCCCGGCGACGGTAAGTTCACGGGCACCCGCGTTGCCAGCCGACACCCGTCGCGGTGGCGCGGTGCGGCAACCGGCATGTAGGGGGTGGTTGCTGTGCTTCATCCCGATCCATTCCGTGACCTCGACAGACTCGCCGCGCAGCTGCTCGGTACCTCGCCCGGATCCGCCCGAGTCCCACTAGCTATGCCGATGGACCTCTACCGCTCCGGCGATCACTACGTGCTTCACGCCGACCTCCCGGGCGCGGACCCCGATTCAGTGGACGTCAGCGTTGACGGCGGCATTCTCACCGTGACGGCACAACGCAGCGAACGCACCGAACACGACGTGCAGTGGCTGAGCTCCGAGCGCTTCACCGGCAGTTACATGCGTCGCCTGTCGCTCGGTCAAGACATCGACGCCGACCACATCGCCGCCACCTATCAAAACGGGGTGCTAACCGTAACCCTCCCCGTGGCGGCAAGGGCCAAGCCACGCCGCATCGAGATCACCCCAGGGGCACGTGAGGAAACAAAGATCGTCGAGCCCAGCGACTCATCCGACCAGCACACCACGACCTAACCTCTCTTGACCTGAACGAGGTCCAGGCCGGTCACGCCGGCGGGGCCTTGGCAATTAGTTATGCCCATCTCACATCGAGTGCGCCAACAACACCCGAAGCTCTTTACCGAGGCCATCGTCCTCCACGCTTGAGAAGCTCGTCACAGTCACAGTCACAGTCACAGTCACAGTCACAGTCACAGTCACAGCCACGTCGTTGGCCGCCGGAATATGGCAGCTAAGCGGCTCAAGGCAATACGTACCCCGCCCGGGCACTACTACCACGCGAGGTACCGTCAGCGGGAGCAGATTCGAACGAAACATATTGGGGCACGGACTAATTCACAGAATCACCGCTAACTCCCCAACTCAGTTGATGGGGAATACAGGTCTGGCGTTTTGATGCCGTGTCTGTCCCGCCAATGCGGCTTGAGAACGATGCGGCCCTCAGATCAATCCGAGCTCGCGAGCACGGGCGACCCATGGCGATCACCCGTACGTAGATAGGCTTCAACGTCGCAATCCTGAGCCGTTGCCTGGACGATTTTTCAAGGTGGATGAGTCCAGTGGGTGTTAGGCGGCTGTCGTGTCGGTCTCCTGGGTGGGGTCTTGGGCTGGTCGGTTGATCCAGACGGTGTCGGGGAGGTCGAGGATCTTCGGCGTGCCGGCGGTGCTGAAGCGGTGCGGGTGTCGGGCGCGGGCTTGGGTCAGCACGGCGCGTCGGTCGGCGGCTTTGTCGGTGGCCAACCCGAAGTGCACGTCGGCGGGTGTGTGGAGCCCGATACCGGTGTGACGATGTTCGTGGTTGTACCAGTTGGTGAAGGTATCCATGAATTTCCTTGCCTGCGAGAGTGATCCGAAGCGTTCAGGAAATTCCGGCCCGTACTTCAAGGTCTTGAACAGCGACTCCGAGTACGGGTTGTCGTTGGACACCTGGGGCCGCGAATGCGACCGGGTGACCTCGAGATCGGCGAGCAACGCGGCGACGGTCTTGCTGGTCATCGACGTTCCCCGATCGGCGTGCACCACCTGCGGTACACCGTGCACCGCGAAGATCTGCTCCATCAGTTCCTTGGCCAGGACGCCGGATTCGTGGGCATGGACGTGGACACCGACGATGTAGCGGGAGTAGATGTCGATCATCACGTACGCATCGAAGTAGGTGCCCTTCACCGGGCCCGCCAGTTTGGTGATGTCCCACGAATACACCTGCCGCGGCGCGACCGCGACCAGCTCCGGGCACACCTGGCGGGGGTGCCGCGCCAGGCGGCGGCGTTCGGCGACCAGCGTGTTCTCTGCCAGCACTCGGTACATCGTGGACACCGAACACAGGTAGATGCCCTCGTCGAGCAGTTGGGCATAGATCTGCAACGGCGCGAGATCGACGAACCGGTCACTGGTGAGCACCTCAAGGACCCGGCGCCGTTCCAGATCGGTGAGTTTGTTGGCCGGCTCGACCGCAGGCTCGGTGCAGACTGCGGGTGTGAGCGCCGTGGCGGCGTTGCACCGCCGAGTCGCGGTCGAGCGGACCAGCCCGGTCAATGTCGCTGCCAGCCTTGTCGATACACCATGTCCGGTCAGCATTACGAAGGTCTCGGTCAGCGCTTCTTGCGCTGCTCGTCGGAGTCCGCTCTCTCGGACAGTGACTCCAAGAGAGCGTGTGCTTTTCCCATGATGTCCAGGGCGGCCTCGGTGGTGTGCAACCGCTTATGTGCGCGAGCGAGTTCGCGGGTGAGCCGCGCGATCTCGGCCTGTTCGGCGGTGAGCCTGCCGACCTTCTCACCGGGCCGTTTGCCCGCCAACACTCCAGCGTCGCGTTGCTTGCGCCATTCGCTGATCAACGACGAATACAAGCCCTCCCGCCGCAAATAGGCGCCACCCTCACCGCGCTCGCAGGCCTGTTCGTAGGCGCTCAGGTACGCAAGTTTGTCCGACGCGGTGAACGCGCGCCGCCGCCGCGGCCCATCAGCTCTCGGGTGGGGTGTCCGTGGCCATGTTGAAGTCCCCGCTGGTGGCCAGGAAAAGTCTCCACTCCCTTTGCAGGGTTGAGGTTAGTTCAGGGGCGCTCACCTCGCTTGTGTTGGGCGTGGCGCATGCGGAACGAGTCACCGTCGGTGATCACGACGCTGGCATGGTGTAACAGGCGGTCCAGGATGCTGGCGGCGGTGGTGTGCTCGGGTAGGAACCGGCCCCATTGCTCGAAGGGCCAATGGGAGCCGACCGCCAGCGAGCGGCGTTCGTAGGCACCGGCAACGAGCCGAAACAGCAGTTGGGTGCCGGTGTCATCGAGCGGAGCGAACCCGACCTCGTCGATAATCACCAGATCGGCGCGGAGCAGGGTGTCGATGATCTTGCCGACGGTGTTGTCGGCCAGACCGCGGTAGAGGGTGTCGACGAGGTCGGCGGCGGTGAAGTAACGCACCTTGTGACCGGCATGCACCGCAGCGTGACCTACGCCGATCAGGACGTGACTCTTGCCGGTACCCGGCGGGCCGACAATGGCCAGATTGTGTTGGGCCCGAATCCATTCCAGACTGGCCAGGTAGTCAACCGTGGCTTGCGGGATGGACGAGGCGGCCACGTCGAAACCCTCGAGCGTCTTGATGACCGGGAACGCGGCAGCTTTGAGCCGGTTGGCGGTGTTGGAGGCATCGCGGGCGGCGATCTCGGCCTCGACGAGGGTGCGCAGCACCTCTTCGGGAGTCCAGCGCTGCGTCTTGGCGGTCAACAGCACTTCGGGTGCGGTGCGGCGCACCGTCGCGAGCTTGAGCCGGCGCAACCCCGCATCCAGATCCGCAGGCAGATCTGGGACTGCCTTGGGAGCAACGGTTTTCGTTCCAGTGTTGGTGGTCATGCGCCGCTCCGGTCACGGGTGATCTTGTAGGCGTCCAGGGAGCGGGTCGGTGCGGTGGGCAGGTCCAGCACCAGCGCATCCCCGGCCGGGCGGGGCTGCGGCGCGGCGGTGCCGGCGGCCAGGATGGAGCGCACATCGGCGGCGCGGAACCGCCCGAACGCCACCGCCCGCCGCAGCGCCGCGGTCAGTGCGGCCTCGCCGTGGGCGGCGCCGAGCCCCAGCAGGATCTCCAACTCGGCACCCAGGCGGGTGTTGCCGATCGCGGCGGCACCGACCAGAAACGCTTCGGCATCCTCACCTAAAGCGCAGAACTGGTGCTCCACTGTGGTTTTCGGGCGCGGCCCACGGTTGGGTGCACGCCGGGGACCGTCGTAGTGCTCGTCGAGGATCGACGTCTCCCCGGGTGCGATGAGTTCGTGTTCGGCCACGATCGCCCCCGTGGCCGGCTCCACCACGACCAGCGCCCCGTGATCGATCACGACGTTCACGCTGGCGCCGATCAGCCGGGTGGGCACCGAGTAGCGGGCCGAGCCATACCGGATACAGGAGAGCCGGTCGACCTTGCGGGTGACCGAGGGCGCTCCGATCTCGGGTCGCAGAGAGGGCAGCGGCGCCAACAGCTCGCGCTCGGTCCCGAGGCGTTCGTCGGGGACTGCACAGATCTCCGAGTGCACCGCGGCGTTGACCTCCGCGCACCACGCCACGGCGGCCGTGTTGGCCCCCGACACGCTCAGCGGCTGGCCGGTGATCTTCGCTTCAGTCAAGAGCGGCACGAGCAGGTCGGACTGCGAGTAACCGCACAGGTGCTCCACGATGCCCTTCGAGGCCGGATCGTTAGCGTGGCACCAATCCGGGCGGAAACCGTAATGGGTGGCGAACCGGACATAGTCAGCGGTGGGCACTACCACGTTGGCGACCACCCCGCCCTTCAAACAGCCCATCCGATCAGCGAGCACCTTGGCCGGCACACCGCCGATCGCGGCCAGCGCCTCGGCGATCATCGCCATCGTGGTAGAGGCTTTCTGATCGGCGGCGAACCGCACGAACCGCCACCGCGAGAACGCCAGCACCGCGCAAAACAGCAACAACCCCGGCGCGGCCTCGGCCCAGTCGATCACCAGATACTCACCCGGTGACCACACCGCCGGGCGGCGGCCACGATGATTATCCTTACGCCACAACGCTTTCTGCTCGGCTACCAGCCGGCGGAAGTTACGCGGTGATCCCTCATAACCCGCGGCTTTCGCGATCGGCAACAGCCGTTTGGCCGAGATCCGGCCCCCCGACTTCGCCACCCGCTCGGCGACCAAGTCGCGCACCACATCGAAATTGCGCGGCCTCGGCTCCCGTTGCGGCGGCCCACCGGCCTCAGCGCGCTCGACCGCACGCTTAACCGTCTTATGGGTGGTACCGCACAACTCGGCGGCCCCACGATACGTTCCGACCTCCCGATAGGTCGAGATGATGTTCATACGCTCCCCTACAGACTTCAATGGAACTCCCTGGGCGGTGAAGGTGACTGTTGGCGCAATCACCGTCCACCGCCCAGGCCAACGAGCTCCCCGGACCGGACACGACAAGCAAAGGGAGTGGGGACTTTTACCTGGCCATCAGTGGGGACCTACAGCCGGCCACCAATGGGGACTTTCACCTGGCCACGGACATGGGGTGGATCCATCCGTTCATTGTGGTTCACCGAGGTAATCGTGGAGCTGGTCATGGTGTGCCGATCCGTATCTCGCCCTGCGTCAGGCCGATTTGCTGTGAACCAGTGGACTCAACTCACCCTGACACGCAGGGGGATAACCGATCTACTAAGCGTCCTCGAGCCGGAAGCCGACCTTTAGCGTCACCTGGAAGTGTGCTACGGCCCCGTCCTCCAGGTGGCCGCGGACGGACTGCACCTCGAACCAGTCGAGTCCGCGTGTCGTCTCTGCCGCTCGGGCCAGCCCGCTGCGGATAGCCGCGTCGACGCTGTCGGGTGATGTACCGACTATCTCGATCACCCGGTAGGTGTGGTTGGTCATGGCGTCCCTTTCTGCGATCGGCGGGTGAAGGATAGTCCAGGGACACTGCGCGACGACGCATTTTTCGCGGTGGGTGCTCCCGGAACGGCCGGTTTCGTCAAACGGGTTCCGACTGGGGTGTGGGGTGGCCGGTGCAGTTGTAGCGTAAGCGTGCCGCTCAAGGAGTTCGTCCAGATTCACATTGCAATTTCGTTGGCGTGAACCCTCGGTGGCGAGGTCGTTTAGGAACTCACGATCGGTGCTCCCGCGTCGTGGTCTCGGGTAGCGTTTGTCCTGGTATCGGCGGCCTAAAGTTCAACAAGGGCGAATGGGGACGGTTATGAACACCGGCGGGACGGGCATAGCGATCGGCCTCGGTGTTTTCGCGCCGCCGGTGGGTGCGATGGCCGGGTGTGGGGGCGACAGCTCGAAGTATGTCTGAGCGTGATCGCGACGAATCCGGCCGGCCCCGTAGCACCCGCCCGCGCGACGCTCTTGGCCGACCCCTTCCGCAAGACAGTGAAGGCATTCCACGCATCCCCGATGACCTGGAGTTGTCGGCGCTCGAAACCCTCGCCTATGCCCAGGACCTGTTAGACCGGGGCCTGGCATTCAACGCGCACGAGGTGCTCGAGGCGGCATGGAAGAACGGCCCGGACGACGAGCGGATGCTGTGGCAAGGCCTGGCCCAGCTCGCGGTCGGCATCACCCACGTCCAGCGCGGCAATGTCAAGGGTGCGATCAGCCTGCTTCGACGCGCGTCGAACCGTCTTGCCCACAACGATCGTCCGGCGCCGTATGCGATCGACGCCGCCAGTTTGGTCAATTACGCCGATGCGCTGATCGATGACCTCGAGGCGGCCGCCGAGATCACACCGAAGCGCCTGCGGCCCCGTTTGGTTTCGTCCGACCCCAATGGCCTGTGACGGGGACTTCTCACGAAGGTGGCGGCAGCCGGGGTTCCTCCACGCTTGTCGGGCGGTCAGGCCATCTCGGGCACACGCAGATGTGCGAGCGCCAACTCGAAGTCGCACTCGTCGAGCACCTCTGCAGCTACTTCCTGGCTGCCCGTGGCTCTGATCCTGTCCAACTGGTCTCTGTTCCGCTGCCTCGCTTCGACGCTGTCGAAGGTCGCCGAGGCCACGCCACGACCCGACGCTCGGTCGACCAGCAAACTGGCACTGCAAAATCCCTCGAGTTCCTCGAGTGCGGGCAGGATAGTCATCTTGTAGAAATCGATGCCTCGGTCGATCTGATCCGGGCCGATCTTGACCCAGGTGGCTCGGACACAGGCGCCGTCACGCGACCGGTGGTCGCGGTGCAAGACAGCGATATCCCATTCCTCGACGTCTGCGCTGCCACCGAAAACCTCCGCGGCACGGTCACGAATCGACCGAATAGACTCCGCGCTCGCGCGCATGGCCTCCTCGGACTGCCATGCGCTGGTGGCAATACATCGGCCGGACAACCGGTCGACCAACAGGGATAAGCCGGTGTACCCGTCGACGCCCTCGAGCGCGGGCATCACGGTATCGCGGACATGCGCAATACCGGCGTCGATGGACGAGGGCTGTGCCTGGATGGTGGTACTGCGTGCGTACATGATCTGCCTCCTCTGCGTGGAGCAGCGTCTCGACGGCGCCGCCGTCCACTTCATCGTCCCCCCACAGGCAAGGCGCGGCAATGGGCGGACGGGTGTGAGCGGCACGGCAATTCGTAGTTGCCGCCGGTGCTTGCGTACTGGGGTTATCCCCCCGGACCACACAGCGCCTCGCGAACTAACTCTGGACTTCGCAAGATCCGTCGCAAGGTAAGTCTGGACTTCGCAAAGTTCGACTGGACGAGACAACCACCACCACCCAACCCCCGCACACCTGTCTCGTCCAGGTGAAGATTGCGAGGGACACCCCGCGCATGCTGGGGTCCGCAACCTAGGTTTGGACATTCCCACCGCAGATCGTCCAGATCCATATTGCAATTTCGGCGACAGAAGCATCCGGGCGTGTCGAGCGGCGGCAGCCCGCAGCGCAAGCCTGTCAAGCAGGCGGTAGCGGCAGCACTGTTCGGCACCGACGTCACGGCCAGGTGATCGCCACACTGGACGTTCACCGCTTATCCGGTAAAGGCCTCCACAGCACCGCTTGACGTCCGGGCTGCTAGTCGGGGATGGTCTTTATCCGACCCTGTTCAGCGATCGATACGGCGTGGTCGAAGGCTGACGACAAACTTGCATACTCCCGTCGGGGTATCGTCGGCGTCTTTGAGGAACACATCGACGTCGATGTCGCAACCGTCGCCGGCCTGAAGGGCTCGCTGAATATCGGCAGCGACCGCCGGGTCCACCTTGCTGCTGGCGGTGACGCCTCCGCGCGCCGGCCGCTGGTACTCGATCGTGCCCCGGCGGATGACGGTGTAGACCCCGGTCCCGGCAGCGCCGGCGGCGATCACTGCGGCGCCAGCGCCGGCCACCTCGGCGACACCGTAGGCGACAGGAGCGTTGACGTGGCCGTTGTGGTTGATGTGCTCGGGCTTGGGGCGCCGCAGCGTCGACCGGACCGAGCCGTCCTCGCCGAGCTCGGTGTCGAGGTCAAGCCACTGGATCCACGGCATGGCCTTCATCGCATCGGTTGCGGCCATCGACTGTCCTCCACTAGAGCAGTGTTCTAATCGCTGTTAGGCTAGCCTACGGTGGAATCCCATCCGACAGCAAAGCGACTGCTGGAAACGGCGTCGGTGATGATCGACTGCGACGGCATCGAAGCACTGACCGTGCGTTCGCTTGTCGAGGAGTCGGGGGTGAGCGTGGGCAGCATCTACCATCACCTCGGCTCGCTGGATCAACTGCGCGCCGCCGTGGCTGACCGGGCGTTGCTTTCTTGGTCCAACGAGTTCCTCGGCGCACTTCGGCGTCGCGGCTACGCGGCGGCCGCCGCGGCAGACCGGGCATGGAGCCGCGCGCACCCCGGACTCGCCGCTCTCATCGACACGACCGGCCGGCGCGGCGGACTGGGCTACGCGGCAGAACAATTCAGCGCCGAGTTGCGCACCTGGCTCGATGCCGAGCAGCTCGCAGACGGCGCGCCCGGGCACCTGGTCGCCGCCATCACGCTGGGTCCCCTACTCGAGCTCCGCCGACTCGAACACCTGACAGGACGCGCCCCCACCGACACCGAACTTGAGGCCCTCGAAACGTCCGTCCTTGCCGCGCTTGCAGCCCTCACATCGGTGTAGTTCCGGTGCGCCTCATCTGCCACCGTTACTTGGATCCTTGCTGGAGAACGGCGTACGACGGGTCAGGGTTGCCCAGGTCGGTGACGCACACCGTCTTCAGCGCATCCGCATCCTCAGTGTCAACTTCGGCCACTGCCAGCCACCCGAGCTTCTGACCCGAGCCAATCCCGGCAGCCACGCGCAACCTTCACCTGAACAATGCAACTTCGGGTGCAACCTTCCGTCGGACAGTGCAGCCTTCACCTGGACAGGACACCCACTGTCTCGTCCAGGTGAAGATTGCGAGCGCTGCGCCGAGCTTGCTGGGGTTCGCAATCTATATCTGGACGATCCCGGCGCTGGTCGTCCAGATATAGTTTGCAATTTCGGCGAGTGGAGCATCCCGGTGGGTCGTGCATGTGGTGTCCGGCGACCAGGCGCAGAACATGCACCCTATGGGACGGATGGGCCGCGGAACTTGACCCCCGGCGATACCGGCTCGCGGCGAGCGGCTGGCAGCGCGTGCGCGACGCTCGCTGGCACTGCGTGAGGCGGTGCGCAACGGCTGGGATGCAGACGCCGTGGCCAAAGTGGTTCGTTATCTTCCTCGGTGGGTGAGGCGCTCGGAGTCACAGATCCACATGGTTTTGCCTTCTAGTCGGATCCAGCCGCGGTGAGCAAAGTCAGCGAGCGCCTTGTTGACTGTTTCGCGCGACGCCCCGACCAGTTGGGCGAGCTCTTCTTGGGTCAGGTCGAGGGTCACGCGCATCGCGCCGTTCTGCTGGGTGCCGAAGCGCTGGGCCAGCAATAGGAGCTGCTTGGCGACCCGGCCGGGAACATCGGTGAAGATCAGGTCGGCCAGGTTGTCGTTGGTCCGGCGTAACCGACGCGCGAGCACCCGCAGCAGCTGCTCGGCGATCTCGGGACGATTCGCGATCCAGGCGCGCAGCGCGGCGCGGTCCATCGACACCGCCCGTACCTCGGTGAGCGTGGTGACGCTGGAGGTCCGCAGGCCGGGGTCGAACAGCGACAACTCACCGAACATGTCCGACGGGCCCATGATGGTAATCAGGCTTTCGCGGCCGTCAGCGGTACACCGGCCGATCTTGACCTTCCCCGAAATGATGATGTAAAGCCGGTCGCCGGGCTCGTCTTGAGCGAACACCGTGTGCCCGCTCGGAAAGTCGACGGGCTGTAGCTGCTTGATCAGCGCGGATACCGCGCCGAGTTCGACCCCCTGCAGAATTCCCGCCCTGGCCAGGATCTCGTCCACGCCGCCCTCTTAGGCTCTGGGTCAGTTGACAAACTTTTGCCGCCGGCATCGCCGCGAGCAAAAGCACCTCAACAGTAACAACAGTTCATTTGCGTCGCGAACCCGTCCACGGCTTATCCGCGAGAAAACGCACATATGCAGAAGTTTAGATTTTAGGCTTTGACCTGCAGTTATATTGGTGGGCGAAGGGGGACTTGAACCCCCACGTCCCGAAGGACACTGGCACCTGAAGCCAGCGCGTCTGCCATTCCGCCACTCGCCCGAAAAACAACCGATGGACCATACCACTGTAGTAGCCGCATAACCCAACCGGGCTGCGAGGACCCGGGACCCGATTCTGCCAGGATGACGACGCGCCCAAACGGCCCTGAGCTGCATCGACACGATTCTCAGAATTCCCCAGGTGCCACAGCCTCACGGTGTGTCGCTACCATGCTTGGGTGATACGACACGCGGGAGAGTCGTTTGCCTCGCGCCGGCGATATACCAAGACAAGTGCGGGCGAGCGCTGAAGCATGAGTAGCCAAAGGGGGCTCGTTCAGCGGATCGAGCGCAAGCTCGAGGTGACGGTCGGCGATGCGTTTGCCCGCGTATTCGGGGGATCGATCGTCCCAGAAGAGGTCGAAGCCCTATTGCGCCGCGAAGCCGAAGACGGCATCCGGCCGCTTCAGGGAAATCGTCTTTTGGCGCCCAACGAATACATCATTACCCTCGGTGTGCACGACTTTGAGAAAGTGGGCACTGATCCGGAACTTACGTCGAGCGCTTTCGCTCGGTACTTGGCTGACTATATCAATGAACAGGGGTGGCAAACGTATGGTGATGTGGTCGTCCGGTTCGAGCAGACGCCGAACCTGCACACCGGCCAGTTCCGCGCACGCGGCACTGTCAACCCCGATCTCGAGCCCCGCCCGACGGTCAACGGTCCCGTCCGGCCACAATCAAATTATGCGTTCGGCGCAGAACGAGGAGTGGGACCAATGACTGACAATTCGAGCTACCGCGGGGATCAGGGCCCGGGGCGGCCCGGCGACGAGTACTACGACGAGCGCTACGGGCGTCCGCAAGACGATCCGCGCGGTGGACCGGATCGACCAGGTGGACCGGAGCCCCGGGGCGGATATCCGCAGGAACAGGGCGGCTACCCGCCCCCGGGCGGATACGCGCCGCCGCGCAGTCCGGAACAGGGCGGTTATCCGCCTCAAGGTGGCTACCCCGAGCAAGGCGGCTACCCCGACCAGCGCGGCGGCTACCCCGACCAGCGCGGCGGCTATCCCGAGCTAGGCGGCTACCCCGACCAGCGCGGCGGCTACCCCGAGCAAGGCGGCGGCTACCCCGAGCAAGGCGGCGGCTATCCCGAGCAAGGTGGCTACCCCGACCAGCGCGGGGGCTACCCCGAGCAGGGCGGCTACCCCGAGCAGGGCGGCTACCCCGAGCAGGGGCAGGCTGGTTACCAGCCGCCGTCCTATGAGCAGCAGCCTCCCGCGTCCGGTAGCTACGGCGGACAAGGCTACGACCAGGGTTACCGTCAGGGCGGCGGCTATGCCCCCCCAGGCGCACCTGGCGGCGGTCAACCCGGCGGCAGTGGCCAGCAGGGCTATGGCGGGTACGGCGAATACGGTCGCGGGCCGGCTCGCCAGGATGAGGGTGGCTACGCACCGCAACAACAACGGCCGGCCTACCCGGACCAGGGCGGCGGGTACGACCAGGGCTACCAGCAGGGCGGCCAGGGGCACGGCCAGCAGGAGTACGGACCCGGCGACTTCACCCAGTACGCCGAGAGCGTCCCGGGCGGTGGGTATCCTCCTCAAGGAGGCGGATACCCGGAGACCGCCCACCGCGATTACGAATACGGCCAGCAGCCCGAGTACGGTCAGCAGGCCGACTACGGCCAGCAGGCGGGCGGCTACGGCGGTTACGGTCAGGGCGGCTATGGGTCCGCCGTCACCTTGCAGCTCGACGACGGCAGCGGTCGGACCTACCAGCTGCGCGAAGGCGCCAACATCGTTGGCCGCGGACAGGACGCCCAGTTCCGGTTGCCCGACACTGGCGTGTCGCGGCGTCACCTGGAGATCCGCTGGGACGGACAGGTTGCGCTTCTCGCCGATCTCAACTCGACTAACGGCACCACCGTTAACAACTCACCGGTGCAAGAGTGGCAGTTGGCCGATGGCGACGTGATCCGTCTAGGACACTCTGAGATCATCGTCCGGATTCACTGAACCCTCTGGGCTCAACGCCGCCGTGCTTCGCCGCGCGTCGACCACCGTCCAAGTATCGTGACGTTGCTGATGTGCTCGGTGTCACGGGCGCGACGCTAGGACGGAAAGGACGCCAGATGCAGGGACTGGTACTGCAACTGACGCGCGCCGGGTTTTTGACCTTGTTATGGGTGTTTATCTGGTCGGTGCTGCGCATCTTGCGGACCGATATTTATGCCCCCACCGGTGCCGTCATGGTCCGCCGCGGTTTGGCGTTGCGGGGCACGCTGTTGCCCGCGCGGCAGCGCCGGCACACTGCCCGCTACCTGGTGGTGACCGAAGGGGCGCTCGCAGGTGGCCGCATCACGCTCAGCGGGCAGCCGGTGCTGATCGGACGCGCTGACGACTCGACCCTGGTGCTGACCGACGACTACGCCTCGACCCGGCATGCGAGGCTGTCTCAGCGCGGCTCGGAATGGTACGTCGAGGATCTAGGATCGACCAACGGCACATACCTTGACAGGGCGAAGGTGACGACTGCGGTACGAGTTCCAACGGGAACGCCGATTCGGATCGGCAAAACGGCAATCGAGTTGCGCCCGTGACCCGCGCCGACGACGATGATGCCGGCTCGGCCGGTTTTCAAGCCGGTATCGCGGGGACACCTCCCGCCTGCGGGGGAGAGTGGCGCTCGTGACTTTGGGCCTGCGATATGCCGCGCGCAGCGATCGCGGCCTGGTACGCGCTAACAACGAAGACTCGGTCTACGCCGGCGCACGGCTTCTGGCCCTGGCCGACGGCATGGGCGGCCACGCCGCGGGCGAGGTCGCGTCCCAATTGGTGATCGCCGCACTGGCCCATCTCGACGACGACGAACCCGGTGGCGACCTGCTCGCCAAGCTCGATACCGCGGTGCGCGCCGGCAACGCGGCCATCGCCGCACAGGTCGAAATGGAGCCGGACCTTGAGGGGATGGGCACCACACTCACCGCAATCCTGTTCGACGGCACCCGTATTGGATTGGTGCATATCGGCGACTCTCGCGGCTACATGGTGCGCGACGGCGAAATGACCCAGATCACCAAGGACGACACGTTCGTCCAAACCCTGGTCGATGAAGGGCGGATCACTCGGGAAGAGGCACACAGCCACCCGCAGCGATCGTTGATCATGCGGGCGCTCACCGGTCACGAGGTCGAGCCCACCCTGACCATGCGCGAAGCCCGCGCCGGTGACCGCTATCTACTTTGCTCGGACGGGTTGTCCGACCCGGTCAGCGACGAAACCATCCTCGAGGCCCTGCAGATCCCCGATGTCGCCGAGAGCGCCTACCGCCTCATCGAGCTGGCACTGCGCGGCGGCGGCCCCGACAACGTGACCGTCGTGGTCGCCGACGTCGTCGACTACGACTACGGCCAGACCCAGCCGATTCTGGCCGGCGCGGTATCCGGTGAAGAAGACCAACTGACCCTGCCCAACACCTCTGCCGGCCGGGCTTCCGCGATCAGCCCGCGCAAAGAGACCGCCAAACGTGTTGCGCCGCAAGCGGAAACCCCCAGTAAGTCGCGGCGACCGGGGCGTCGGATGGCGATCATCCTCACGCTCGTGGTGCTGATGGTGCTGGCGGGCCTGGCCATCGGCCGGGCGATTATCCGCAGCAACTACTACGTCGCCGAATACAACGGCCTGGTGTCGATCTTGCAGGGAATTCAAGGGTCGCTACTGGGCATGTCGCTGAATGAGCCGTATTTGATCGGCTGTCTCAACGCCCGCAACGAGCTGTCCCTGATCAGTTTCAGCCAGACCGGTGGTCATCTCGACTGCCGCCTGATGCAGCTGCAGGATCTGCGCCCTCCCGAACGCGCCCAAGTCCAGGCCGGGCTGCCGGCCGGGACGCTGGATGACGCCATCCGGCAGTTACGCGCCTTGTCGGCCAACTCCCTGCTCCCGCCCTGCCCGCCGCCCCGCGCCACGTCTCCGCCGGGGCCTCAGGCCCCGGCGACTACGAGCGGCACCACACAGCCCAACCCCACAGCACCCGCTACCCCTTCCAGCGGCAACCCACCCAGCCCCGTTAGCACGCCCGCAAGCCCCACCCCAGCGGCACCTGCTACCACGACGACTCCCCCGCAAGCGGGCGGTACCCCCACCCAGACGGTGACCGCACTCCCGCCACCCCCACCTCAACCGGGCATCGATTGCCGGACGGTGGCATGACCACCCAAGTCCAGCCGCCAGTCGCGGTCACTCCTCCGCTGCCCACTCGGCGCAACGCCGAACTGGCGCTGCTGTGCTTCGCCGCGCTGATCACGGTCGCCGCATTGCTCATCGTCGAGGCGAACCAGCAGCGCGGCTTGGGCTGGGACCTGGCCGGCTACGGACTGGTCTTCTTGATCGTGTTCGGAAGCGCGCACGTGGCCATTAGGCGCTTCGCCCCCTACACCGACCCCCTGCTGTTGCCAATAGTGGCGCTGCTCAACGGACTTGGGCTCGTGATGATTCACCGGCTCGATCTCGTCGACAACGAGCTGCGGGGCCGCCATCACCCTAGTGCGACCCAGCAGATGCTGTGGACCCTGGTCGGAGTGGCGGCATTCGCGCTCGTCGTCACCTTCTTAAAAGACCATCGACAACTCGCCCGCTACAGCTACATATGGGGACTCGCCGGTCTGATCTTCCTGACGATCCCCGCGCTGCTGCCGGCATCGCTGTCTGAGCAGGGCGGCGCCAAAATCTGGATTCGCTTCTCGGGCTTTTCGATTCAGCCCGCCGAGTTTTCCAAGATCCTGCTGCTGATCTTTTTCTCGGCGGTGCTGGTCGCCAAACGCGGCCTGTTCACCAGCGTCGGCAAACATTCGATGGGGATGACCTTGCCCCGCCCGCGGGACCTCGCCCCGCTGCTGACGGCCTGGGTGGTCTCGGTGGGCGTGATGGTATTCGAAAAGGACCTCGGCACTTCGCTGTTGCTCTACGCGTCGTTTTTGGTGGTGGTCTACCTCGCCACCCAGCGTTTCAGTTGGGTGGTCATCGGCTTGGTGCTGTTCGCCGCGGGAAGCGTTGTGGCGTACTTTATTTTCGCCCACGTCCGGATTCGCGTACAGACGTGGTGGGATCCGTTCGCCGACCCCGACGGCAGCGGCTATCAGATGGTGCAGTCGCTGTTCAGCTTTGCTACCGGGGGCATCTTCGGCACCGGGCTCGGTAACGGTCAACCCGACACCGTGCCGGCGGCATCGACCGATTTCATCATCGCCGCGTTCGGCGAAGAGCTCGGCTTGGTCGGGCTGGCCAGCATTCTGATGCTCTATACGATCGTCATCCTGCGCGGCCTGCGCACGGCGATCGCGACACGCGACAGCTTCGGCAAGCTGCTGGCCGCGGGTCTGGCGTCGACACTGGCCATCCAGCTGTTCATCGTCGTCGGCGGCGTCACCAACCTCATTCCGCTGACCGGGTTGACCACACCGTGGATGTCCTACGGTGGGTCGTCACTGCTGGCGAACTACGTGCTGCTGGCCATCCTGGCGCGTATCTCGCACAGCGCCCGACGTCCATTACGCACCCGCGCGCGCAAAAAGTCGTCGATCGCGGCGGCCAGCACTGAGGTGATCGAGCGGGTATGAACGCCTCTCTCCGCCGGATTTCGGTGACCGTGATGGCGTTGATCGTGCTGCTGTTGCTCAACGCCACGATGACGCAGGTCTTCGCAGCCGACGGCCTGCGTGCCGACCCGCGAAACCAGCGGATCCTGCTCGACGAGTATTCACGGCAACGCGGCCAGATCGTCGCGGGCGGCCAGCTGATTGCCTACTCGGTCGCCACCGACAGCCGCTTCCGTTTCCTGCGGGTCTATCCCAACCCCGCGACGTACGCGCCGGTCACCGGCTTCTACTCGCTGCGCTATTCCAGCTCGGGCCTCGAACGGGCCGAGGACCCGGTATTGAACGGCTCGGATGCGCGGCTGTTCGGGCGGCGGTTAGCCGACTTCTTCACCGGTCGCGATCCCCGCGGCGGCAATGTCGACACCACGATCAACCCGCGGGTCCAAAAGGCCGGCTGGGATGCGATGCAACAGGGTTGCGGTGGACCGCCCTGCAAGGGAGCTGTCGTTGCCCTGGAACCATCCACCGGCAAAATTCTGGCCATGGTGTCGTCGCCGTCCTACGATCCCGACCTGCTGTCGTCGCACGATCCGGAGGTGCAGGGGCAGGCCTGGCAGCGGCTGCGCGACGACCCGAATAACCCACTGACCAACCGCGCCATCTCTGAGACCTACCCGCCCGGTTCGACGTTCAAAGTGATCACCACCGCGGCGGCGCTGCAGGGTGGCGCCAGCGACACCGAGCAATTGACCGCGGCGCCCTCCATTCCGCTGCCCGGCAGCACCGCCACCCTGGAGAACTACGGTGGCGCGCCCTGCGGCGATGGCCCCACGGTGTCGCTCAGCCGGGCATTCGCCCTGTCGTGTAATACCGCGTTCGTCCAGCTGGGCCTCCTCACCGGCGCCGACCCGCTGCGCAACATGGCGCATTCCTTCGGCCTGGATAGTGCCCCCAGCGTCATTCCGCTGCAGGTCGCGGAATCGACCGTCGGGATCATTCCGGACGCCGCCGCGTTGGGGATGTCGAGCATCGGGCAGAAGGACGTCGCGGTGACACCGCTGCAGAACGCCGAGATCGCCGCGACCATCGCGAACAACGGGGTGACGATGCAGCCCTACCTGGTCGAAAGCCTCAAGGGGCCGGACCTGGCCAACATCAGCACCACCGTGCCCTATCAACAGCGCCGCGCGGTGTCGCCGCAGGTCGCCGCTAAGCTAACAGAGCTGATGGTCGGCGCCGAGAAGGTCGCACAACAGAAAGGGGCCATTCCCGGCGTGCAGATCGCATCCAAGACTGGTACCGCAGAGCATGGCACCGATCCGCGTAACACTCCGCCGCACGCGTGGTACATCGCCTTCGCGCCGGCGCAAACGCCGAAGGTCGCCGTGGCAGTGCTGGTGGAGAACGGCGCCGACCGCCTGTCCGCGACCGGTGGGGCACTCGCCGCGCCGATCGGACGGGCCGTGATCGAGGCCGCGCTGCAGGGAGGACCATGAGCCCGCGAGTTGGTGTGACGCTGTCTGGCAGGTACCGCCTGCAGCGCCTGATCGCCACCGGTGGCATGGGCCAGGTGTGGGAGGCCGTCGACAGCCGGCTCGGCCGGCGCGTCGCGGTCAAGGTGCTTAAACAGGAATTCTCCCAGGACCCCGAGTTCATCGAGCGTTTCCGCGCTGAGGCGCGCACCACCGCGATGCTCAACCATCCCGGGATCGCCGCCGTCCACGACTACGGCGAAAGCCAGATGGACGGGGAGGGGCGCACCGCCTACCTCGTCATGGAGCTGGTCAACGGCGAGCCGCTGAACTCGGTGCTCAAGCGGACCGGCCGGCTGTCGCTGCGGCACGCGCTGGACATGCTGGAGCAGACCGGCCGCGCCCTGCAAATCGCACACGCCGCCGGCCTGGTACACCGTGACGTCAAACCGGGCAACATCCTGATCACCCCCACCGGGCAGGTCAAGATCACCGACTTCGGTATCGCCAAGGCCGTCGACGCCGCGCCGGTGACCCAGACCGGCATGGTGATGGGCACGGCCCAATACATCGCGCCCGAACAGGCACTGGGTCACGACGCGACCCCGTCCAGCGACGTCTACTCGCTGGGAGTTGTTGGCTACGAAGTTGTTTCGGGCAAGCGGCCGTTCACTGGTGACGGCGCGCTGACAGTGGCGATGAAGCACATCAAGGAGCCCCCGCCGCCGCTGCCTGCCGAACTGCCGCCCAATGTGCGAGAACTCATCGAGATCACGCTGGTCAAAAACCCCGGCATGCGCTACCGCAGCGGGGGACCGTTCGCCGACGCCGTCGCCGCCGTGCGGGCCGGCCGCCGGCCGCCGCGGCCCAGCCAATCACCGCCTCCCGGCCGGGCCTCGCCGGCAGCCATTCCGTCGTCAGGTGCGCAGACCCGGGCGGCGTCCGTGTCCAGCGGGCGGACCCCTGCGCAACGGCGGCCGTCCACGTCCGGTCACCGTCCGTCCCCGGCCCGGCGCACCTTCTCGTCGGGCCAGCGCGCTCTGCTGTGGGCCGCGGGCGTGCTGGGGGCGCTGGCGATCATCATCGCGGTGCTCATCGTCATCAACTCCCGTACGGACAACGAGCAACAGCAGCCACCGCCGACCGTCACCGAAAGCCCGCCCGCCCCCGCGCCTCCACCGGCGAGCAAGACCCCCAGCGGTTTGGGGACGGGCCCCGCCCTGGGGCTCAATTGGACGGATGGCACGACGACAGGTAATTCTGGACTTCAGAACCATCCACCCGAACTCAGCCTGGTCGACGATGCGGGCCGCAACGGCCCGAGCTGGGGCTACCGCCAGCCGCGGAATCGTGAGGGGGCGAGCCGCGCAGTCGAACTGAGCTGGGTTGTCCCGCCGGCCCCCAGCCGGTCGTCGGCCCGACACGAGATAGCGCAATGACCACCCCTCAGCATCTGTCCGACCGCTATGAACTCGGCGACATCATCGGTTTCGGAGGCATGTCCGAGGTTCACCTGGCCCGCGACGTCCGCTTGCATCGCGACGTCGCGGTCAAAGTGCTGCGTGCCGACCTGGCCCGCGATCCCAGCTTCTACCTGCGCTTCCGGCGCGAGGCCCAGAACGCCGCGGCGCTCAATCACCCGGCCATCGTCGCGGTGTACGACACCGGCGAGGCGGAAACTCCGGCGGGACCGCTGCCCTACATCGTCATGGAATACGTCGACGGCGTCACCCTGCGCGACATCGTCCACACCGACGGCCCACTGGCGCCGCGCCGTGCGATCGAGATCATCGCCGACGCCTGCCAGGCACTGAACTTCAGCCACCAGAACGGCATCATCCACCGCGACGTCAAGCCGGCCAACATCATGATCAGCGCCACCAATGCGGTCAAGGTGATGGACTTCGGCATCGCGCGCGCGCTCGCCGACAGCGGCAACAGCGTCACCCAGACCGCTGCCGTGATCGGGACCGCCCAGTACCTATCGCCCGAACAGGCCCGCGGTGATCCCGTCGACGCCCGCTCCGATGTCTACTCGTTGGGCTGCGTACTTTACGAAATGCTAACCGGTGAGCCACCTTTCACCGGAGACTCACCGGTATCGGTCGCCTACCAGCACGTCCGCGAAGACCCGATTCCACCGTCGAAGCGGTACGAGGGCATCTCCGCCGATCTCGACGCCGTCGTGCTCAAGGCGCTCGCCAAAAACCCGGACAACCGCTATCAGACCGCGGCCGAGATGCGCGCCGATCTGGTTCGGGTGCATAGCGGTGAGACGCCGGAGGCACCCAAGGTCCTCACCGACGCCGAGCGGAGCTCGCTGCTCTCGTACACCGGCGGCGGGGGCCCGCGCACCGACCCCCTCCCTCGCCAGGCCCTCCGCGACACCGACCACGACCGCAGCGGTGGTTCGATCGGTCGCTGGGTCGTCGCGGTGGCCGTGCTGGCGGTCCTGACGATCGTCGTCGTCATCGCCTTCAATACGTTCGGCAGCGACACCCGCGACGTTCAGGTGCCCGACGTGCGGGGGCAAGTGTCCGCCGATGCGATTGCCGCACTGCAAAATAGGGGCTTCAAGACGCGCACCCTGCAGAAGCCCGACTCGACGATTGCGCCCGACCACGTCATCAACACCGATCCCGGTTCCAACGCTTCGGTCAGTGCGGGCGACGAGATCACCATCAACGTCTCCACCGGCCCAGAACAGCGCGAAGTGCCTGACGTCTCGTCGCTGACCTACACCGACGCCGTCACCAAGCTGAAAGCCGCCGGATTCAGCAAGTTCAAGCAGGCGAACTCGCCGTCCACCCCCGACCTGCTGGGCAAGGTGATCGGGACCAATCCGCCGGCCAACCAGACGTCGGCGATCACCAACGTGATCACCGTGATCGTCGGTTCCGGGCCCGAGACCAAGCAGGTTCCCGACGTCGCGGGACAGACCGTAGACGTCGCCATCAAGAACCTCACGGTGTGGGGCTTTACCAAAATCACCCAGGTGCAGGTCGACAGCACCCGTCCCGCCGGTGAGGTCGTCGGCACCAATCCGCCCAAGGGTCAGACGGTCCCGGTGGATTCGATCATCGAGCTGCAGGTGTCCAAGGGCAACCAATTCTCGATGCCCGACCTGAGCGGCATGTTCTGGACGGACGCCGAGCCGCGGTTACGCGCGCTGGGCTGGATCGGGGTGCTGGACAAGGGCCCCGACGTCGAAGCCGGCGGCTCCCAGTCCCACAAGGTGGTGTATCAGAACCCGCCGGCCGGCACCGGGGTCAACCGGGACGGCATCATCACGCTGAAGTTCGGTCAGTAGCCGGGGGATCCGCCGGAAGGTAGGGCCGCACGGCGGCGCGGACTTCGTTCTCCAGCCGGCGGACCAGGGTGTCGTTGCGCGCCCACCCGCAATAGGCGAGCCAGTTGGCCAGCATTCGGTGCCCGCCCTCGGTGAGGATCGACTCCGGATGGAACTGGACACCGTGAATCGGCAACTCGGTGTGACGCACGCCCATGATGACACCGCTCTGGGTGTTGGCCGTGACTTCCAGCGCCGTCGGCATCGACTCCGGCAGGATGGTCAGCGAGTGGTATCGCGTCGCCGTGAATGGATCCGGAAGTCCTTGCAGCACACCGACATTGGTGTGGAACACGCTGCTGGTCTTACCGTGCAGCAACTCGGGCGCACGGTCCACGGTGGCACCGAATGCGACACCGATAGCCTGGTGTCCCAGGCAGACCCCGAGCAGCGGGGTGCGCTCCGCCGCGCACGCGCGGACCAGGCCGATCGAGGCGCCCGCGCGCTCCGGGGTGCCCGGCCCCGGGCTGAGCAGAACCCCGTCGAACTGCGCGGCGATGGCGGCATGGTCGTCTGATGGGTCGGACAGCCGGGCGTCGTCGTTGCGCCACACGTCGGCGTCGACACCGAGCTGTCCCAGGTACTGCACCAGGTTGAACACGAAGCTGTCGTAGTTGTCGACAACCAGGATCCGCATCGTGTCAGGTTACCGGTCGAACCAATTCGGCGGGCTCCTCACCGGCCGGTACCGGGCCCCTCGGGTGGCGGGAGGGGCTTTGCGAAATGCATCCGGATCGGTTCGAAGTGGCCGACGACGCGGACGTCGGTCTTGACGTCCTCCTGATAGCCGAGGCCGAATCGGACCACGTACTGCTTGTAGAGGGTCACTAGGGGAGCGGCGCCCAGGGCGGCTTGCATGGCCGCGGCATTGCCGATCGCGGTGATCGTGTAGGGCGGGCTATAGGTACGCCCGTTGAGCAGCAGGGTGTTGCCGACGCAGCGTGGCACCGAGGTCGCGATGATGCGCTGGTCCTGCATCTGGATCGCCTCCGCGCCGGCGCTCCACAGCGCGTTGATGACGGCCTGGATATCTTGCTGGTGCACCACCAGGTCGTCGGGGGATGCATCGCGCGGGAAGCGGCCGTTGGCGTCACGCTGTGCGTCCTTGAGGGTGACCACCAGGCCCGGCCCATGCACGGGGTCCATGCCGGCCTCACCGGCCACCGCGGCGGACCGCTGCAGCGTCGCCGCCAGTTCGGCGTCGGAAGAGCGGCCGCGGGCCGAATCGATGTTGCCGGCCAGCTCGTCGCGTTGGGCCGTGAGACGATTCACCGACGACTGCGCTTCGCGGACCAGATCGACCAGGCGTGGCGCATCACTGCGGCGGATCTCCGCGCCGCCGGACACCCCGTGCGTGGCGGCCAGCAGCAACCCCGCAAGCAGGCACACCACCGGGACGCCGAAGCGCCAGGGTGAGCGGCGCGTCTCCGTCATAGACTCTCCATTTCCTGGTCACCGCACCAGGTGAGTTAGTCTCGTAGCCAAGCCGCGCGTGCGGCCGCAGTCGTTATCGTTGCACCCCGTCGCGCTCGCCGAGTCGTCGAGGTAAGCCCGAGATATCCCCGAGGTAATCATGCCGAAGTCCAAGGTCCGTAAGAAGAACGACTTCACCGTCGGCGCCGTGAGCCGCACGCCGGTGAAGGTGAAGGTCGGACCCTCCAGCGTGTGGTTCGTCTGTTTGTTCGTCGGCCTGATGCTGATCGGGCTGATCTGGCTGATGGTGTTTCAGTTGGCCGCCGTCGGAAGCCAGGCCCCGACGGCCCTGAACTGGATGGCGCAACTGGGCCCATGGAACTACGCCATCGCGTTCGCTTTCATGATCACCGGTTTGTTGCTCACGATGCGCTGGCACTAACCAAGATCATCCCTGCAATGAATTCATCTCGGGGCCGATTTGGTGCGCAGCCAGCAACCTTGCGATCACCCAATCACACGCGTGTTATTTATCCCCACTGTTGATAGCGCTTGTGGATAACTGCATCAGCGGTGGTGGGAGGCGTTAGGCAGCGCATGCAGCAAACACAGTGGGAACCGCGTGCGGCGGGAGTCGCTGGTTGTGGGGCCGCCGGCATCCTGATGGCTATCGCGAGTGTGATCGTGGTCACAGACCCGCCGGGGCGCATTGTGACGGGCATTGCCGCAGTGGGTCTGATCTTGTTTGCCAGTTTGACGTGGCGCGCACGTCCAAAGCTGGCAATCACCCCGGACGGCCTGACGCTGAGGGGCTGGTTCAGGACGCAGGTATTGCAGCGCTCCGACATCAAGATGATCCGGATCATCGAGTTCCCCCGCTATGGGCGCAAGGTGCGGATGCTCGAGGTGGAATCGGCCAAGGGCGCGCTGGTGCTGTTCTCCCGCTGGGACCTTGGGACGGAACCCTTGAAGGTTCTCGACGCGCTCACGGCCGCCGGTTACGCCGGCCGCCAGGGGCCCGGAGCGGAACCGGCGGCTTGAGGCGGCCTACGAGATCGTGATCGACTCGATCACAACCGCGTCGGCAGGACGGTCGTTGCCGTCGGTGGCCGTGGTCGCGATCGCGTCAACGACCTTCTGCGACTCGGGGTCGGTGACTTCGCCGAAGATCGTGTGGCGCCGGTTCAAATGCGGCGTCTGGCCCACGGTGATGAAGAACTGCGAGCCGTTGGTGCCCGGACCCGCATTCGCCATCGCCAGCAGGTAGGGCTTGTCGAACTGCAGCTCGGGGTGGAACTCGTCGGCGAACTTGTAGCCCGGGCCGCCGCGACCCGTACCGGTCGGATCGCCGCCCTGGATCATGAAGCCCTGGATGACCCGATGGAAAACCGCGCCATCGTAGAACGGGCCGGAGGGGCCACCCGATGCGTTCTGGGTGGAGTACTCCTTGGTGCCTTGCGCCAAGCCAACGAAGTTGGCGACGGTCTTGGGTGCATGGTTTCCGAACAGGGCGACCTTGATGTCGCCGCGGTTCGTGTGCAGTGTGGCGGTGGCAGTCTGAATGGGGCTGTTGGTCACGACACGAGAGTCTGCCATTACCCATCGGCATGCTCGCACCCGGTGTCGCTAGCGCGGAGCCGCGCACCCAAGGCGGGGCGTTCGCCCCATAGTCCCGCCCGTGTCCCTAGGGTGGCAGTCTGTAGGTTCCACGTGCACCGCGGAAAGGCGGCCCAATGAGCGCGAAGACGGAGTCCCGGCTGACCCCCCGGGAGCGACTAGTCCGGGGCCTGGCTTACTCGGCGGTGGGACCGATAGACGTCACGCGAGGAGTCGTCGGTCTCAGCGCCCACTCCGTGCGCTCGACCGCATCGGGGATCCGTCGGCGTTACCGGCAGGGCGGGCTGGCCCGCGAAATCGCCACCGCCCAAGGCACAATCGGCCAAGAGTTCGCGGCCGCGCAGGAGGTGGTCGCGAATCTGCCGCAGGCGCTGCGGGATGCGCGCCGGTCCCAGCGCCGCAGACGGCGCCCCTTCCTGATCGCGGGGGCCGCCGTCGCAGTCTTGGCCGGTGGCGCAGTTGCCTTCAGCATCGTCCGGCGTTCCAGCCAACCGGGCCCCCAGGAGCCTTCGCTCCGGCCGCCCAGCGTCGACGTACAACCGCGTCCGTAACGCCCGCCGGCCGGGCCGCCGCCGTCCCCATAGCCGAGCAACAGGTTGCCGGACTAGCTATAGCTAGGCTGCCGGCTAGCTGATCTCATCGTTACTGATGCAGCGGTGGTGGCCTGGGTGTATCCCGTGCCTCTGCCCAGCAGCACGAAGTCGCCCGCCGCGCTCTTCGCGACCTCCTCCGGGCGCAGATTGAACACACTCGGATCGAGGAGGCGCCAAAGATTCAAACGCGACGCTTGTCGACACCTCGGAGCTGCCGCAAGGATGACACGATGACCACGCCGCCGCCGGTTCTCGTGCCCCAAGATTTCCCGGCGCTGTACCAAAGCGCTGGCCGCCAGTCGCAGAGCGCGCAGAAATCGTTCCTTTTCTGGTTCAAGGTGCGGTTGGCCGGCATCGTGGGCGCCGCCATCGGCGGTGCGATCGCCTGGACGACCCACAACATCCATATCGGGGGCGTGATCGCAGCGCTAGCGTTCGCCGCGGCACTGGCCGCGGAGCTGATCCTGGCGGTCCAGCGGCCCGAGCGTGTCTGGTATGAGGGCCGTGCCGCCGCCGAATCGGCCAAAACTCTGTCATGGCGCTACATGGTGTGCGGCGAGCCGTTCGAGGCCGACCTCGACGGTAAGACTGCTGACGCCAGGTTCATCGCGGAGGTTACCGACCTGCTGCATGATCTGCGGGCTCTGCACGTACACGTGCCGTCGGGTCATCCGGCGCAAATCTCGGCGAAGATGCGCGAGATCCGGGCCATGCCGTTCGAGGCCCGCCGGACCATCTATCTGTCCGAACGCATCCACGACCAAGAGGACTGGTACTCGCGGAAAGCCAAGTGGAACGCCGACCGCGCGGCGCGTTGGGTCATTGCCAGCATTGCGCTGGAATTTTGCGGCTTGATCGGTGGAGCCGCCAAGGCATTCGGGGAAACCGTCAAGGTATTCGGTTGGATCGACGTCGATCTGCTTGGAGTGTTCGCGGCCGCCGCTGCCGCTGCTACCGCATGGTTGCAAGCCAAACAGCATGAGAATCTGGCGACCTCCTACGGGGTGGCCAGCCAGGAATTGGCTGCGATCACAAACCAGCTGGAAACCCAGACCGACGAAATAGCTTGGCCCCGGTTCGTGGCTTCAGCCGAGGAGGCGGTCTCGCGCGAGCACACACTATGGCGCGCGTCGCGCGCTGTTACTTCCAAGCCCCGCAGCTGAGGCTGCTCGCCGTTCCGGCCTGCGGCCGGTTTCGGACGCCATTAGCGATCCCTTGGCAACCAACCCGGCGCCCGTCGCTTATTTCGCAGTGCGACAAGCGATTCGAGCGCATGCGTGTTCCGGACCGGCTATTCTCATTTGCCTGCATGCTTGGTTCGCAAACACCATAATGCTGTGACGGCGTTAGCGACGCGATGGAGGCTCCGTGGCCCTGGGCTTGCGATGGCCAGCTCGGCGATCGACTGTGGCGGCGGTCGCTGGACTCGTGACCGCTGGATTTGTGACGCCGTTTGCCGTCACCCCAAGCGCCCGCGCCGACGGTGAGACCCGGCTCGGGTGCGAAACGTATTGCCAGGCCGCGGGCCCCCTCGCCGGCGGCGGCCGCGAGGGTCGGGAGGCGATCACCATTCACTCCAGCCGCACTGTCGCCCTCGACGCGGATGGCTATCTGCCTGTGACCTTGACCTGTAATCTGTCGGTGCAGTGCCGCGGTGTTCTCACCGCCGGCATGGTGGAGGTCCGTTTCATAGCCCGATCAGACCTTCTGGTGAACGCGGGCGCGACGGCGACGCTCGGTGTTGCGTTGCCGGCCCAGGCAGTCGCCTACCTCCGAGCCCACGCATATGGCAACCAGCCAGCAAAACCGTGAACGATGTCCCAAGACACATGTGCACGATGTCGCGAGACATCGCATTTTGTGGAGCCTAGGGTGGCTCCGGCGGCATTATCGTGACACTCATGGCGCAGCGCGAGGATGTCTGGTTCACCTCCGGCGACGACCGGGTGAGCGCGTGGCTCTACCGGCCCTCGGGTACCGAGAAGGCTCCGCTGGTGGTGATGGCGCACGGCCTCGGCGCGGTCCGCACCATGCGGCTGGACGCCTACGCCGAAAGATTCAGCGCGGCCGGCTACGCCTGCCTGGTGTTCGACTATCGCAACTTCGGCGACAGCGAAGGCCAGCCGCGCCAACTGCTCGACGTACGGATGCAGCTTGACGACTGGGCCGCGGCCGTGGCGTACGCGCGCACCCTGCGCGGCATCGACCACGACCGAATCGCCGTGTTGGGCACATCTTTTGGAGGCGGACATGCGATCGCCACGGCAGCGCGGGTGCCGGGCCTCGCGGCTGCGGTAGCGCAGTGTCCGTTTACCGACGCCGTCGCCTCCCTTCGCGCGATGAACCCGGTGACCGCCGTACGCATCACCGCGCTGGCGATCCGCGACCTCATCGGGGCCCGGGTGGGAAAGCCGCCGCTGATGATCCCCACGGCCGGTAAGCCGGGCGAGGTTGCGTTGATGCATGCACCCGACGCGTACGCGGGCTATCTGAGGCTGGTGCCCGACAAAGTCGCGTTCCGCAACGAAGTCGCCGCCCGCATCGGGCTGAAGCTCGTCGCCTACAGCCCGGGCCGCAGCGCCAAGAAGATCGCTTGCCCAATCCTGTTTTGCGTCTGTGAAACCGACTCGGTGGCACCCGCCGGCCCGACTTTGCGTTACGCGGCCGAGGCTCCCCGCGGTGAAGTGAAGGTGTATCCCGAAGGGCATTTCGCGATCTACGTTGACGATGCCTTCGAGCGGGTCGTGGCCGACCAAATCGCCTTCCTCGACAAGCACTTAAAGGCCGCCTGACTGAATCGCGCAAATCCCGGACTCACTGCGGCGGCCGCTCTTAACGAGTGACAGTTCGCCTTTCTTGACCAGCGCGTAGAACGTAGAGGGGCTGATGCCGCCCAGTTGCTGCCGGGCTTCCTTGACGGGCATCAGGTGCCGCATATGTTTCTTGTTGCACCACGGGCACAGATCAAACTCTTCGTCTGGCACCTTGGGACGTTCAATGACTGGGCAGGTGATGATGTTGGGCGGTCCCGCTCGGCGCCTGCCTGTACGGCCTCGTTGATGAGGTCCCGCAGTGCCTGGGCAAGCCGGTCGACGGCATCACTCATCGCCGCTGTGAAAAAGATCCGGGAATCGTTCGCAACCCATTGCCGCACTTAGCCTGCGGGAGGACGATTAGGTCGACGGCAGCGCCGTCGAGACGCTGCCCCGTGCAGAGGAGGCAGATCATGTATGCCCGCAGTAGCACCATTCAGGCACAGCTCTCGGCCATCGACGCCGGTATTGCGCATGCCCGCGATGCCGTGATGCCCGCGCTGGGGGGCATCGAGGAGTTCACCGGCTTGTCCCTGATGGTCGACCGGTCGTCGGGACACTGCATCACTACCAGCGCCTGGCAGTCGGAGGAGGCGATGCGCGCGAGTGAGCAGTCTGTTCGGCCGGTGCGCGACCGGCTGGCGGAGATTCTCGGTGGCACCGCACAGGTCGAGGAATGGGAGATCGCTGTCTTGCACCGTGAGCACCGCTCGGGTGAGGGCTCTTGTGTCCGAGCCACCTGGGTCAAGGTCGACCCGGACCAAATCGACCGAGGCATCGACCTCTTCAAGATGACTGTCCTGCCCGCACTGGAAGAGCTCGAGGGCTTCTGCAGTGCCAGCCTGATGGTCGAGCGAGCATCGGGTCGTGGCGTATCCTCGGCGGTCTACGACAGCGTTGACGCGATGGAGCGGAACCGAGACCAGTTGGACAGGCTCAGAGATGCGGCCACCCAGGAAGCAGGCGCAGAGGTGCTCGACGAGCGCGATTTCGAATTGGCAGTCGCGCATCTACGTGTACCCGAGATGGCCTGACCGCAGGCAAACCCGGAGCAGCTCCAATACCCACGGGCGATATGGCGGCGCTAAGCGCGATGGCGACCGGACCGACGCCGAACTACGGCGGCAACGTGATACCACAGCACGGTTAGCCGAAGACGTCGATCTAGGGGTTGTTCCAGTCCTCGGTCGTGCAGCTGCCAGCGAAAAGCACCACTTGGCCTGCCCACAGAGTGAACCCAGTCTTGAAAGGGGCGCGGAGCTCTGGACTCTGCTGATGAATCAGGCCTCGGACACCGTCCCTGCCCTCGAACAGCTTGTCGAACTCCACGATTGTTTCGGCGATGGATAGCCCGGTCCCGTGCCCAACCATGGAACCGGGCGGGGGCCGTAGCAGTTGATCTGGTGGTGCTGCGCGGGGTCGTGTGCGCGAGCACCTCGTCGGTGATCTAGAAGCCTCCGCCCGTAGCACGTCGAACGCGTCAGCGAGGTAGGTGGGTCGGCGAGAGCACGGCCCGGCACCCTAAACCTAGACACCGACCTCAAGACGTGGTAATTCCACGCCATGACGACACCGTCGCCGCCTGCACGAGCGCGCCCACCCAAGGGCTGGATCATCGCCGGTGTCGTGGCCGCCGTGGTGGTCGTGCTCGTCGCCGCCGGCGTGGCGGCATATCTGTTCGTGTTCCACAAATCGTCGCCACAACAGATCACGCTCCCGTTCACCGGCCTCAACATCCCCGACGGGGTGGCGGTGGACAGCGCCGGCAACCTCTACGTCACCGACGGTGAGAACAATCGGGTGGTGAAACTGGCGGCGGGCTCGCCCACCCAGGCCGTGCTGCCGTTCACCGGCCTGAACTACCCGGACGGCGTGGCGGTGGACAGCGCCAGCACCCTCTATGTCACCGACGGGGGCAACAACCGGGTGCTCAAGCTGGCGGCGGGCTCGCCCGCCCAGACCGTGCTGCCGTTCACCGGCCTCAACCGACCTAACGGGGTGGCCGTGGACAGCGCCGGCAACCTCTACGTCACCGACGGTGAGAACAATCGGGTGGTGAAACTGGCGGCGGGCTCGCCCACCCAGGCCGTGCTGCCGTTCACCGGCCTCAACCACCCCCTCGGGGTGGCGGTGGACAGCGCCGGCAACCTCTACGTCGTCGACAATGGCAACAAACGGGTGCTCAAACTGGCGGCGGGCTTGCCCACCCAGGCCGTGCTGCCGTTCACCGGCCTCAACCACCCCGGCGGTGTGGCGGTGGATGCCGGGGCCAGCGTCTACGTCGCCGACTATTACAACAGTCGGGTGTTGAAACTGGCGGCGGGTTCGGCCACCCCGACCGTGCTGCCGTTCACCGGCCTCAGCGGCGCCGAGGGTGTGGCGGTGGACACCGCCGGCAACCTCTACGTCACCGACTATGGCAACAATCGGGTGGTGAAACTGGCGCCGAAGTAACGGCATCCGGCTCGTGCCCGGTTCGACCCGGGCACGATGACCACGGGATCACGAGTAGCACAGGCGGATGTCTTGGGCTCGCATCTAAACATCCGGGACCCGCACGAGCCGGTCCACAGCGCACGGAACAGCCCAGGTCGAAGAGTCCGATATCCCAGTGTCACAGGCGAGTCCGGGTTTCCTTTCTGACACTGGAGGGATTGTCGGACCCCGCTGGTTGCGTAGGAGTATGACCATTGCCGCGTACCTCAGGGTGTCCACCGGGCAGCAGTCCATCGATCAGCAGCACGACGCCATCGTGGCGGCTGGCATGACCCCCGACCGGGTCTTCACCGACACGGCGTCCGGTCGCGCTGGTAGCGACCGACCCGGCTGGACGGAGTGCATGGGTTACCTCCGCGAAGGCGATCACCTCGTGGTCGTCGCCGTAGACCGGCTCGGACGCTGCGTCCGCGAAGTCGCCACGGCTCTCCATGAGCTGACCAGCCGTGGCGTCCACGTTCGGTCGCTGCGGGAAGGGGTGGACACCAGCACCCCGACAGGGCGTGCTGTCACTTTATCGCTGTGACCTGCGCTTTTGAATTGTGGAGCCTAGGGGAATCGAACCCCTGACACCTGCCTCGCAAAGGCGAATCGTGCCCAGTCTGTACCTGCGCCGTTGGTGCGGCAGGCCGGTTGACCTGCGAAATAACATGTCGTGTAATTCGCTGAGATTGCCTTGGTTTGTGCCCAAGTGTGCCCAGAATGTGCCAACGGGCACCCCCATGGGTATGCGGCTCGACCTACCTTCGGCCGTCGCGGATCTGGTAGACGCGCTACATGGACAGCACGGCCGCTTCGGCGAGTCGCTCGCCGGGGATGCCGTGCTTAAACCCCTCGCGGATCAGGCGGCGTAGCTCAGCGTCGGCGGCGTCGAATTCGTACTGTCGGCGCTCACGCCGCTTGGCCGACAGGTGCGCGCCGCCAAGTCGGCGAATGTCCACGTCACCACAAGGACACCAAGATCGCAGACTTTGGACACCCTCGAACGCCCGTTACGGTTTGATTATGGAGTGTTTCGGGAAGCGCTCACGAACCCGCTGAATGGCCCCGGAGTCCAGAAAGGCGCGTAACCGTCATGGCAGAGGAGCTGACGCCGCACTTCCAAGAAGTACAGGCACACTACGACTTGTCCGACGACTTCTTCCGGCTGTTCCTCGACCCCACCATGACCTACAGTTGCGCGTACTTTGATCGCCGACAACATATAACGCTGGAAGAGGCGCAGATCGCCAAGATGGACCTGGCGCTGGCCAAGCTGGGTCTGCGGTCCGGGATGACGCTGCTGGATGTCGGCTGTGGCTGGGGGAGCACGATGCGCCGCGCGATCGAGAAGTACGACGTGAACGTCATCGGTTTGACGCTGTCTAAAAACCAGGCCGCCCACGTGCAGAAGGCGTTCGACGCGATGGACACTGAGCGCAGCAGGCGGGTGTTACTGCAGGGCTGGGAACAGTTCGACGAGCCCGTCGACCGGATCGTCTCGATCGGTGCGTTCGAGCACTTCGGGTATGACCGCTACGACGATTTTTTCGAGAAGGCCTACGGCATCCTGCCCGATGACGGGGTGATGCTGCTGCACACGATCACCGTGCTGACCCAGGAGCAGATGGTCGAACTCGGCGTGCCATCGACCGACGAGACGACAAGCTTCTGGGAATTCATCGGCACCGAGATCTTCCCGGGCGGCCAGTTACCGCCGATCGAGGCGGTGGAGTTCCACGCGGCGATGGCGCGTTTCAACCTGACCCGCAGGCAGTCGCTGCAGCTGCACTATGCCAGGACACTCGACCACTGGGCCGCGGCATTGGAGGCACACCACAGCGAGGCCGTCGAGATTCAGTCCGAAGAGGTTTACCAGCGATATATGAAGTATCTGACCGGTTGCGCCAAGGCATTCCGGATAGGCCACATCGACGTCAATCAGTTCACGCTGGGAAAGTAGACGGCCGTGCATGGGTCAGTCGCTGAACATCCATCAGAAGAACGAAGACGACAACTAACCCGCCGACGATCATGAACAACGTGGTCTTCGCCAGCCTATGGTCCCCAGGAGATGGTTTACAAGCTCGTTCCCTAGGACACGAAGGGCATAGAGTTGGTCCGCCTAATGCGACCGACTTTCCCGCTGATGTTCAGAGCGGCCTCCGTGCGCAGATCCTTTCTCCGCCTCTGGGCCGTCCATGGGGATCGACTGACCCCCGCCCAGGCCGTCGAAATCATTAACGACTCACTCGACGGCGCAGTCTTGGATGACCTTTCAGCAGACGAATGGCACATCGCGCCGCTAGACCCGTTGCCGTGCCCAATCACCGTCGCATGGTCAGAGCACGACGAGGTGCTACCAATGGCCGAATACGCCCGCGCACTCTCCCAGCGCATGCCCCAGGCCAATTTAGTGCTGCCGGGGTCGGACACGTCCCCATGCTCGATGACCCTGGCCTCGTAGCGCAGACCATCCTCGCGGTCACAGGAGCAGCGAAAGACTAATTCCCCGAGGGACCGAACGAGTCCGACTCTGCTTGAGTCCTCGCGACCACAAAGGTTCGGAGATCGCAGATTAGGGCGAAAGCGTCCTCGCCGTTTGGCAAGCCGCCACCGATTCAATCCCAGTATCGCGCACCACCTGTTTACGCAGGTCAGGATATGTTTTTAGCCTGACGTTTTCGGGGCCGTGCCAAATACGTGCCAAACCCGCCGGAGCGCCCCGCTCAGGGTGAAGGACTAAAGGCCGATTGACACGCCGTTCTGGCGTTGAAATAAGGACGCGGTGTCACACTGGCGGCGTGGTTAAATCGGCGTCCAGTCGGCCAACGCGGATTTATGGCCCGCCAGGATGACAGGGGCATTGGATTGACCGGCATGGAGAGTTTCGCCCTGGTGATGCCAGGCGCCCCAGGTGCCGTTTTGGTTTGCTGTAGGGTTTCACCACCCCCTATAGGCCTCTGACCCGTATAGATGCTGTCCGGATGCGGGAATGGCGTTTGCAGGAGCCATGGCCTGACTGCCGCACCGCCATTGCGTGCTGGCTTCTGCCGCTTTGGACCCGCACACTTACGGCAAGCCAATAAGAAAGGAAGTCGCATCAATGCCCGCACCTCCCTGCTGCCCATACTGCCCGTCGCCATGATGGCTGGCGCTGCCTTGGGTACTAGCGCTGCGACAGCGGCGGCCGATCCCGCTGATGACGCATACCTCGCTCAACTGCACGCCCTTGGCTTCACTTTTACGCCGGACCGCAACGAGGCCGTCGTCGCGATGGCGCACCTCATCTGTTACGACCGCTCGTGGGGTTTGACGCCAGACGCGATTGCCAAGGACGTTCATGAATTCTTAGGCGCGAAAGGCATAACGTTCGGAGACGTCACATCCATGGTGAGCCTCGCAGAATCGACCTATTGCCCGAGTTAGAGATGGTCGGTTGCAGGCAAGTTCCCTGCTCGGACGCACTGCTGCTCGAGCACATTTGCGCAATGCGCGTCAGCCTGACCGTTTGCGCGGCGCGCTTTGGCTTCGATCGCCCGGCCTTGCCCGATGCATTCCTGCCCAAACATGTCGGGGACGTCGGCGGCGTCGCCTGGACCGTAGGCCACGCCATCATGGACAACCCGAAATGGCTGCGCGACTTTGACTTTCATGTGACGCCTTCCTTACGTGGTCGAGAGGTTGTCGACCACGCAGATCGCCGCCGGCCGCGGCACGGATAGGCTGATGCGCTCTTCAGCCCGCCACGAGTACTGGTTGGTGCGCCAGAGATCGGCGCCGGCGTTGGTGGTGCCCCCGTACGGGTTGTACATGAGTTCCAGCCCGTGGCGGATCCAGCCGACACAGGCACCACCGGCGATGGACAGCACAATCGCGGTCCCATCGGGAACTTGAGTGCTGACCACGGTGCGGACGCCGAACACGTCGAACTCGTTCTGCTGGTTGAGGGCGCCGGGGCCGCGGACGATGTCGAAGACGTAGGCGCCGGTGGTGGTTTTGGTGCGCAGCGCGGCGGCGGCGGTCGCCGGGCTGGTGATCACCAGGTCCGGTTCGGAGAATGCGCTGCCGGTTCTGATTTTGGTGTAGGCGTGGGACAGGGCGTCGGCGAAGGTGAGCCCGGTGGCGTCCTGCGCCAGGGTGCCACTGGTGCCGAGAAGCCCGTTGAATTCGGCGGCGGTGGGTCCGCCGGTGGCGTTGGCCTGGAAAAGATACAAGCTTTCAGCGTTGATCACGGATCTTTGAAGCTCGACCGGGAGCCACGAAGCGAAGGCCTCGTGATCTTGAAGGATCTCCATGCTGGCCTCGACAGTGGCAGCGATCTTCATCGGCTTGATAAACAATTCGTTCACGGTCGGACCCAAGCTGGGTTTCGCGGCGCCCTCAGCAACCCGTGCCGCCTCGTTGGTGTTGCTCACATGCTGCAGATATGCCGCCGACGGGCCGGTCATCCCCACTGTTGGGATGTTGGCCATCAGGCGGAACGGCTCGTACGGTTTGCCGTATTGGCCGTACGGGCCGGGGACTTGGATTGCCGGTAACTGGTTGTCGAGACCCGACTCAGTCAGTGGTGCGCCGGCTGCTTTGTGGCGCAGCGATGCGGCGAAATCCTTGTGACCCAACTGGACCTTGTAGGGGGTGCCGGCCTGCGCAGCAGCGAACAGCGACTTGGTCTGCTCGTTGGATATGTCGAGTGAGGTTGGCGGTACCTGCGGCGCTCCGGAGGGGAGGCCGAGTTCCGCTGCGCCGGTGGGGTAGTCGGGTGCGCCGCAGGGGTCCTAAGGCGGGCCGCCATAGGGACGCGGTGAGGCGGCGCCGGACCATCCCTGGGCGGCTTTCAACGTTTTCGATGCGGTCTCGATTTCATCCAACTCGGCGGTGAGTTGCGCGAGGCGTTGGGGGGTGACGTGTTTGGTGGTGAGTTCGTCGGCGATTTGTTCTGCCCGGTAGGCGTAGGTGCTCATGTGGGGGTGTCCTTAAAGCGTAAGTGCCGCAGTGAATTTGGACGTATGAGTGGGGCTGACCTTGCCACATCCGGTTTCGGCGTCGAGCGTTCTGTGCGGGCGGGCGCGAGCATCAAGGCGGTGCAGAAGATGCTCGGCCACAAGTCGGCGACGCTGACCCTGGACCGGTACGGACACCTATACGCCGACGAGTTGCAGAGTGTGGCCGACCGCCTGGATTCGCTCGCGCGTTCCGCAGAGTGTGCCCAAAATGTGCCCACTCTGCTGCGGGTGGTCCGCTAGCCGATCCGTTCCAGGTCGTTGACCTGCGGGTACGCTGTGGAGCCTAGGGGAATCGAACCCCTGACACCTGCCTTGCAAAGGCAGTGCTCTACCAACTGAGCTAAGGCCCCTCGGTGTGATTGGGTGCGTCATCGGGTGTATCACTTACCGCCATGTGCCACACCTCGAGCCCACGTCGTGACCGCGCCACCGCCGCCACCACAGCGATCAGTGCCAGCGGCAATGCAAGTCTCACGTAACGTCTTGACGTGCACATGGTTGTGGGCCTAGGAGGACTCGAACCTCCGACCTCTTCGTTATCAGCGAAAATCACCCGGCGTTTACCCTATCAAGCTGTGTGAGCTGTGCACCAAACGTGCAGCTCAGCGCCTTGACTGTGCGAGCTGACATAAACTGATGCTAACTCTGCTGCGGGCGCTCTGCGGACGCTCCCACCGAACTGGAGAACACCCGCGTGATCCACCATCTGCTCGCGCGTGCCCTGCTCACCGGAGGGGCCGCGTATGCCGGGGCTCGGCTGGCCCAGCCCCCGGCAAACCGATTGCGGGCACCGTCCGAGCGTGTCCCAGCCGTGTCCCAGCAGCTCAGCGGGTGCGTTTGCTCGAAAACCGTTGCCACACAGCCGGAGGGGTATAAGACGACTCCCTGCTGCGCGGCTCGGAGCCACCGAATCGAGGCGCCGCAGCGTCAAACTGGTCGCATCGACGAAAACAGCCTGCGCGCAGGGCACGCCGCCGCCGACGGCCGATCACCCGATGCACCGCGTCGAAGTGACCGGTCGCGGCCACACCCGGGCTGACCCGCCACTTGCCGCGCAGGTTGTCCAGCACCCAGGCCGCCGCGCCGGTTTGGCCTTCGGCCTGCCGGTACACCGATTTCTGGGGCCGGCGGCCGAAACGTCAATTCCGTTGCACGGCAGCGATTTTCACCTACCACTTATCAAGGTCCAGGTCGTGTTTCCGGCGACGACATTCTTGGCGCCGGCGATGTCGTTGCACTTGATCTGCAGAGTCTGCCGATACGGATGGTCGCAAAAAGCCGCCTTTACCTCGGCCTGCCTTTGTTGATCTGCAGCCGGGATGGTGATCTTCGTACCCGGCGCATCGGCTAGCGCTTGGACGTTGTTGCCGCTGGTTACCCCGCATGCGGCATTCCGGGTGTCTCCGGGAACGCAATCCATATGGGGTACCGGTGCGGGATAATGGTCAAGAATTTCGAGGTTGCTGTGGAACTGCCAGGTCTGAGTGCCGCCTTGCTGGGCCTGCTGGCTGCCCGCGAGGTTTGTGATCACCCCGTACCCGGCCGGCACGTTTAATTGGAGGTTCTTGCCTATCGGGATGACTTTGTCCGGCGGGAGGCTTTCCGGCGGCATCACTCGGTAGGTCCCAGCTTTGTCGTAGCCGGTGACGTTGAGAGCGGTGCTGGTCAGGTTCCAAATGTCGAATGTTTGCGTTACCGGCGCAGCCGAGGCGAGTGCAGGAAGCGCGACGACCATCGCGGAAAGGCCCAACCCGACCGCTGCGGCGAAGGCGCCCGCCTTGCCTGGGCCGCATCGCCGCGGTGATGTGCGCTTGACTCCCAAGGTGACGTGCCTTTCTCCCGTTTGCCGACCCTATTGGTTCAGCGGCCGGGGCGCGGCCGAAACGGCCCATAGAGCTTGCTGCGTCACCGGCAACTTCGTCGTATTGCTGGTTCAATGGCCGCTGGTTGAGCGAGCAAACCCGGAACTCAAACCGGCGAACGAGCACCTCGGCCGGACTGGCACTTGTGAGATCGCCCGTATCGCAAGCAACAGCAGATCGATTGCCACGAAGTCGGGTCCCGCTCGGTCGCCGAGTCCGGGGGCTGGCGTGGTCGACGCCGAAGACGTGGGAGCGGCGTTCGGTGCCGTTCCCGGCGTCACTGGCCGACGAGCTGGCCGCGCTGATGGTCGGCAAGGGCCGCGACGAGCTGGTGTTCACCGATCTGCGCGGCGGGGTGCTGCGCGGGTCGAACTACCGCTACCGGGTGTTCGCGCCCGCCGTGCAGAAATGCCAAGCCGACGACGACACGTTCCCCACGATCACCCCGCACGATTTGCGCCACACCGCGGCGTCGCTGGCGGTGTCGGCCGGGGCGAATGTCAAAGCGGTGCAGCGGATGCTGGGGCACGCCAAGGCGTCGATGACGCTGGACGTGTACGCGGACCTGTTTGACGAGGATCTAGACGGCGTGGCCACCCGGCTCGACACCGCGATCCGGCGGGCGGCGCGGTGAATCTGCTGCGGACGCTCTGCGGACGGGGTGCGGACGGGCCGCGCACCGCGAGGTCGGGTAACGCTGTGACCTGGGGTGCAGGGGTGGGCCTAGGAGGACTCGAACCTCCGACCTCTTCGTTATCAGCGAAGCGCTCTAACCGCCTGAGCTATAGGCCCGTACTCGCGTATGGCCGAGCGACGAGATTACCGCAATGGCCGCCCCACCCCCAAAACCGCGTGGATTCGCGACGCTAGTCGCGGTCGGCGAGGGTGACTTCGATGCCGCCGATCAGGTCGGTCGTCAGGTTGTAGACGAACGCCCCGATGGTGGCCATGGCGGTCAGCAGGACGATGTTGACCAAACCGATGAGGATGGCACCGCCGAAAATGGTGCCGCTCGAAACCAGTTCGCCGTTGCTGCCGCTGGTGTTGTTGAGTAGGTCGCCGACGTTGCTGTTCAGTTTGGACCAAACACCCATGCCACCAAGCACTAGGTAGAGAAAAGCCACCGTGATCATCCAGACGAAGAACAACGCCACCGAGAGCATCAGGGAGACCTTCAACGTGCTCCACGGATCGATCCGGCGGATCTGCATGCTGGCCCGGACCGGGCCCCGGCTTCGCCGCGACACCTGAACGCGGTCTTCGCGGGATTCTCGGCTCTCGGACGCCGCCGAACGGCCCGGTCCCGGCGATCTCGAAGTCTCCGAGGTGCGGTCGGGCGTGGCGGCCTTGCGCTGCTGCGCTCGCGGTGTTGGGCCGGACAGATCGGGCAACTCGCTGGCGTATGCCTCGGTGGGCGGGTCGTGGCGCGCGGGCGCGGCGTCGAAATCCGGCGGCGGGTTCTTCGAATGTCCGGGCGCGCCGGCCCCCGATCCCGCGGTGCCGGAGACGAAGCGGTTCAGCCGGGCATCGGCGCCGGCCGGTGGGCCCGGCGACCGTGCCTCACCGTGTGATTCGGGCTGGGGATGCGCTGGCTGGGACGCCCGGGCGGCACCGCGCTGCCACGGGGGCGAATCCGCGGGATCCTGAATACGGCCGCCCTGGGTGGGCGTCGGGCGGTGTATACCAGCACGCTCGACCGAACCATCCCCATTGAGGTTGTCACCCTTCTTAGGGGCGCCCGGTTCGCTCGGTGAGCTCACCCCGACTCCTTACCTCTCCTGCCAAGGCCGCGTAGGGCGGTAGCAGTCGCATTATGCCTGATCGGGCTGAGTCTACTAATTGCCCGGCTCCTCCTCGGGCCGCTAGCTATCCGTACCCTCGGCCTCGTCGGCTTCCCCGACAACGTCGTCATCGCTTTCTTCGGCGTTGCGGGCGATGGCCAACAGTGTGTCTCCCTCGCCCAGGTTCATCAACCGGACGCCCTTCGTCTGGCGCCCCGCCTTGCGCACCTGGCGCGCCGCGGTGCGGATGACGCCGCCCACAGAGGTGATCGCGTAGAGCTCGCTGTCGTCGTCGACGATCAACGCCCCTACCAGCCTGCCACGCCGGCGGTCGTACTGAACCGTCAGCACGCCCTTGCCGCCGCGGCCCTGCACCGGGTACTCCTCGATCGCGGTCCGCTTGGCGTAGCCCCCGGACGTTCCGACCAGCAGGTAAGTGCCTTCGCGGACCACATTCAGCGACAACAGGTAGTCGTCGGCATTGAAGCGCATGCCCTGCACGCCGGAAGTGGCGCGCCCCATCGGCCGCAGCGCCTCATCGGTGGCCGAGAACCTGATGGACTGACCCAAGGCCGACACCAGGAGCAGGTCGTCCTCGGACGAGCACAGCACCGCACCGACCAGCTCGTCGCTGTCGCGCAGGTTGACGGCCACGATTCCGCCCGACCGGTTGGAGTCGAAATCGGTCAGCTTGGTCTTTTTGACCAGCCCGTTGTGGGTGGCCAGCACCAGGTACGGGGCGTCCTCGTAACTCTTGATTTGAATGACCTGCGCGATGCGCTCCTCGGGCTGGAAGGCCAGCAGGTTGGCGACGTGCTGACCGCGCGCCGTCCGCGAGGCCTCCGGCAGCTCGTACGCCTTGGCGCGGTAGACCCGGCCCTGGGTGGTGAAGAACAGGATCCAGTCGTGGGTCGAGCTCACGAAGAAGTGCCGCACGATGTCGTCTTGCTTGAGCCCGGCACCCTGCACACCCTTGCCGCCGCGTTTCTGGCTGCGGTACAGATCGGTCTTGGTGCGTTTGGCGTAGCCAGTTTCGGTGATGGTGACGACGACGTCCTCGCGGGCGATCAGGTCCTCGTCGTTGACGTCGCCGTCGGCGGCGATGATCCGGGTGCGACGAGCGTCGCCGTGCTTCTCGACGATCTCGGCGAGTTCGTCGTGCACGATCCCGCGCTGCCGCTCCGGCTTGGCCAGGATGTCTTCCAGGTCGGCGATCTCGGCTTCGATCTTGGCGAGGTCGTCGACGATGCGTTGGCGCTCCAGTGCCGCCAACCGCCGCAGCTGCATGTCCAGAATGGCCTGGGCCTGGATATCGTCGATGTCGAGCAGCTCGATCAACCCGGCCCGGGCGATGTCGACGGTTTCCGACGCCCGGATCAGGGCGATGACTTCGTCCAGCGCGTCCAGCGCTTTGACCAGACCGCGCAAGATGTGGGCGCGTTCGTTGGCCTTGCGCAGCCGGTAGGTGGTGCGCCGGATGATGACATCGAGTTGGTGCTCGACGTAGTAGCGGATCATCTGGTCCAGGCGCAGCGTCCGGGGCACCCCATCGACGATCGACAACATGTTGGCGCCGAAGCTGGTCTGCAGCTGGGTGTGCTTGTAGAGGTTGTTCAGCACGACCTTGGCTACCGCGTCGCGCTTGATCTCGACAACGATGCGCAGGCCAACGCGGTCGCTGGATTGGTCCTCGATGTTGGCGATGCCGGTGAGCCGGCCGTCGCGGACCTGCTCGGCAATCGACGTAATGAAGTTGTCGTGGTTGACCTGATAAGGCAACTCGGTGATGACAATCGAGGTACGCCCGCGTGAGTCCTCTTCTACCTCAACAACTCCGCGCATCCGGATCGAGCCGCGGCCGGTCTTGTAGGCATCGGCGATGCCTTGCGAGCCGACGATCAACCCCGAGGTGGGGAAGTCGGGGCCCTTGACGCGCTCCATCACGGCGGCCAGCGTCGCCTCTTCGTCGGCGTCGTAGTTGTCCAGCGCCCAGAACACCGCCTCGGCGAGCTCGCCGAGGTTGTGCGGAGGGATGTTGGTCGCCATGCCGACCGCGATGCCGCCCGAACCGTTGGCCAGCAGGTTGGGGAACCGGCTCGGCAGCACCGTCGGCTCTTGCACCCGGCCGTCATAGTTCGGGATGAAATCGACTGTCTCCTCGTCGATTTCACGCAGCATCTCCATCGCCAGCGGAGTCAGCCGCGCCTCGGTGTAGCGCATCGCGGCTGGTGGGTCGTTGCCCGGTGAGCCGAAGTTGCCCTGCCCGTCGACCAGTGGGTAACGCAGCGACCACGGTTGGGCCATCCGCACCAGGGTGTCGTAGATCGACGCGTCGCCATGCGGATGGTAGTTGCCCATCGTCTCGGCCACCGAGCGCGCCGACTTGGCGTGGCTGCGGTCCGGGCGGAACCCCGAGTCGAACATCGCGTAGAGCACGCGGCGGTGCACCGGCTTGAGACCGTCGCGCACCTCCGGCAACGCGCGGCCCACGATGACGCTCATCGCGTAGTCGATGTAGCTGCGCTGCATCTCCTGCTGAATGTCAACCGGCTCGATCCGGTCGACGGGTTCGTCGCCCGGTGGCAGCGTGGTGTCAGTCATCTATTCCTCGTTTGCATCTCGCGTCGATGATCGGGCCTGATCGATCAAACATCAAGGAAGCGAACATCCTTGGCGTTGCGGGTAATAAAGCTTCGGCGCGCCTCGACATCTTCGCCCATCAGGATGGAGAACAGCTCGTCGGCGGCCGCCGCGTCGTCCAGCGTGACTTGACGCAACACCCGCACGGACGGATCCATTGTGGTTTCCCACAGCTCCTTGGCGTCCATTTCACCCAGACCCTTGTAGCGCTGGATGCCGTCCTCTTTGTTGATCTTCTTGCCGGCTTTCAGTCCGGCCTCCAACAGGCCGTCGCGCTCGCGATCCGAGTAGGCGAATTCCGGATCGGAGCGCTGCCACTTCAGCTTGTACAGTGGCGGCTGCGCCAAGAACACGTGCCCGTTTTCGATGAGCGGTCGCATGAACCGGAACAACAAGGTCAACAGCAGGGTCGAGATGTGCTGCCCGTCAACGTCGGCGTCGGCCATCAGCACGATCTTGTGGTAGCGCAGTTTGGTGAGATCGAACTCGTCGTGGATGCCGGTACCCAGCGCGGTGATGATCGCCTGGACTTCGGTGTTTTTCAGCACCCGGTCGATTCGCGCTTTTTCGACGTTGATGATCTTGCCCCGCAACGGAAGGATCGCCTGGAACATCGAATCGCGGCCACTCTTCGCCGAGCCACCGGCCGAATCGCCCTCTACCACATAGAGTTCCGACTTTCGCGGATCGGTGGAGCGGCAGTCGGCGAGCTTGCCTGGCAGCCCACCGAGATCGGTGGCGCTCTTGCGGCGCACCAACTCTCGGGCTTTGCGGGCCGCCATTCGGGCTTGTGCGGAGGACACCGCCTTGTTCACCACCACCTTCGCGTCGGCGGGATTGGCCTCAAACCAGTGCGTGAGTTGTTCATTGCAGACCCGCTGCACGAACGACTTGACCTCGGTGTTGCCCAGCCGGGTCTTGGTCTGACCCTCGAACTGCGGTTCGCTGACCTTCACCGAGATGACGGCCGCCAAGCCCTCCCGGATGTCGTCGCCGGTGAGGTTTTGGTCCTTCTCCTTGAGTACCTTGCGGTCTTTGGCGTACTTGTTCACCACGGACGTCAAGGCGCTGCGGAAGCCCTCTTCGTGGGTACCGCCCTCGTGGGTGTTGATGGTGTTGGCGAAGGTGTGCACCGACTCCGAATAGCCGGCGTTCCACTGCATTGCGATTTCGACTTCGTGGCCCGGCCCCTTGCCGGAGAAATCGACGATGCTGGTGTGGATCGGGCTCTTGGTGCGGTTGATGTGCTTGACGTAGTCGACCAGACCGCCTGGGTAATGGAAGGTGCGGCGCTTCACCTTTTGTGGCTTAGCGGATTCGGCCGCCTGTTCCCGCGCCGACTTGGGAGCCTCGGCGACGTCGCTGACGACCTCGTCGACAACATCCTCTTGGCTCACCCGCCGGTCGGTCAGGTTGATGGTCAATCCCTTGTTGAGGAAGGCCATTTCCTGTAGCCGGCGTGCGACGGTTTCGAAGTCGTACTCGGTGGTTTCGAAGATGTTGGGGTCGGCCCAGAACCGCACCTTCGAGCCGGTCTTCTTCGTCGGAGCTCCCTGCTTGAGGCCCAACGGCTCCGATTTCTCGTAGACCTGCGACCACTCGTAGCCGTCACGGGAGATTTCGACCTCTAGGCGCGCGGAGAGCGCATTGACCACCGACACGCCGACGCCGTGCAGCCCACCCGAGATCGCGTACGCGTCGGAGTCGAATTTGCCGCCGGCGTGCAGCTGGGTCATCACGACATCGACGGTGGGGATTCCCGAAGCATGCATGGCCACGGGGATGCCGCGGCCATCATCGGTGACTTCGACCCCGCCGTCCTCGAGCAGCACGACGTCGACGGTGCTGGCGTAGCCGGCCATCGCCTCGTCTACCGCGTTGTCGACGACCTCCCAGATGAGGTGGTGCAGGCCCCGCTCACCCGTGGAGCCGATGTACATCCCCGGGCGTTTGCGGACGGCCTCGAGCCCTTCCAGAATTGTGATCGATGCAGCGCCGTATTCGTCTTGGGCCTTCTTCTTCTGGGCAGCCACGGTCGGAATGCTCTCCTTGGGGTTGCATGCGAGCGGTCCGGTCACCGCAGCGGTCGCATGTCACCACTCTACCGTGATCGACGCCCGGCACCGATTCTCTGGGCGCGTTTCTACCTATCTAACCGCGCCGTGTGCCGAATTTCGTCGTTCTCGGCGCGTCCCGACGTCCGCGGACCGGGTCCGTTTCGTCCTGGCGGATCTGAGGGGGAATTAATTTACGGGTTCTTGACGGCCCGTGTCCTGCTCGACTGAGCTGCAGCCTAACCCTACCCGTAGGTGTCGCGCGGCCCTCGACCGGAGATGTGGCGTGGCCCCTTGCGCCAGGATGGTGCGGCCGGGCCGGTGATCTTCAGTGAGGTCACCACACCGTTGCCGACCGCCGCGGCGATCTTGGCCAGCAGCTGCGCCTGGACCATCCGCAACTGGGTGGCCCAGGCCGTCGATTCGGCCGCCACACTGAGCACGCCCTCGTTCAGCGCGGTCGGGGTCGCATGGTCGGCGATCTGCTGGCCCACCACCAACGGCCAGTGACCGAGGACCGTGCCCTCCGCGACATGCGCAGACCAGCCACGCTTTTTCGCCAGATCGCGGGCCAGCCTGCCCAGCGGTTGCGGATCACGAACATCGGGTCCCGGTCCCGACCAACTTCGCCGCTGCCCCGCCACGCGGCGCGAAGCAGGCGGCATCGCCCGCCCGCGCCCGGCGTCCTTGCCCTGGGCCCGCGCGGCCGCGCGGGCCTCCTCGAGGGTGCGCCGCACGAGGTCGAAACCGGTCAACCCACTCGGTTGTTCGGTGCCCTCAGGGCCTTTCGGGTCGTCGGTACCGGTCATGGTTGCACCACCGACACCCGTCCGGCGTCATCGTCACGCAAATCGATGTGCACCCGCCTAGCGTCCCACTCCCCGGGGACATCTTCGAGCACCGCCGCGGTCACCAGTACCTGTTCGGCCGATTCGGCCACTGCCGCCAACGCACGACGCCGGGTGGCGTCGAGTTCGGCGAACACATCGTCAAGTAACAACACCGGCTCGTCACCGTCGGCCCGCAACAACTCATACGCCGCGAGCCGTAGCGCCACCGCAAAAGTCCACGACTCTCCGTGGCTGACAAAGCCTTTGGCCAGTTGATCGCCCAGCCGCAATTCCAGGTCGTCTCGGTGCGGGCCGACAAGACACATCCCACGCTCCAATTCCGCGTCGCGCCGCGCCGCCAACGCGGCCAACAGGGCGGCTTCCAAAAATTCACGGTCGCCGGACGCGACGTCCGCGGTGTCGGCGCCCAAGCTAGCCCGGTAGGCGATCGACGCCGGACGCGACGCCGGGGCCAGCAGCTGATACGCCTTCTCCACCTCGGGTGCCAGCTGATTGACCAGATCGATCCGGGCGGCCATCAATTCAGCGCCGTGCTCGGCTAACCGGCCGTCCCACACGTCAAGAGTGTCCAGCGCACCGCGGTCGCCGCGGTAGCGCGCCCCGGAAAGAGACTTCAACAGCGCCGTGCGCTGCCGCAGAACTTTGTCGTAATCCGCGCGGACCCCGGCAATCACGGGTCTGCGAATCGTCGCCAAATCATCGAGATAACGGCGCCGGTCGGCCGGATCCCCACGAACCAAAGCCAAGTCCTCCGGGGCGAAAAGCACCGCGCGCAACACCCCGACGACTTCGCGCGTGCTGCGCACCGGTGAACGATTCAACCGTGCCTTGTTGGCGCGCCCCGTCGCGATCTCCAGGTCGATTGCGCATTCCCTACCGTCGTTGACGACGATCGTTGAAATCACCGCGCGGTCGGCGCCCGCCCGAATCAAGGGTGTATCGGTGCCCACCCGGTGCGAACCCAACGTGGTCGAATACCACAGCGCCTCAATCAAATTCGTCTTCCCAAAGCCATTGGGACCGACGAACACCGTCCGGCCTGGCTGTAACTCAAGGTCGGCGTGAACCCAGGACCGGAAATCCCGCAGTCCCAAATGCCGGACGTACACCTATCCGGGCAACCGAACTGGCATCAACAGATAGACATAGTCTGTCGGCGTCGCCGTGAAAGGTCCCTTGCCGGTCGGATGGCTATCGTCGGCAGACGCGGGCCGCAGCAGCGCCGGCTTGCCCGGAGTTGTGAACCCGAACGACACCCGTTCCGAGTGGACCGATCCGAGTCCGTCGGTCAGGTAGTTCGGGTTGAACGCGATCGTCAACGGCTCACCAACAAAATCGACGGCAAGATCTTCCTCGGCTCGGCCCACATCGTCGGCGCCCGCGGAGAGCCGCAGCATCCCATCGCCGAATTCCATGCGCACCTGCGCACCACGGTCCGCCACCAACGCGACGAGTTTGATGGCCTCGGTCAACTCGGCCACGTTCATGGTGGCCACCGCCGTGTGCTCGGCCGGCAACAACTGGCGAAACTTCGGGAACTCCGCGTCCAGCAGTCGCGTCGTGCTGCGCTTACCGTTACCGCTAATGCCAAGCAGCCCCTCTTTACCGACCCCCGTACCCGCGCCCAACGACAAACGAACGTCAGACCCGTCGGTGCCGGCCTTAGCGGCCTCGGCGAGCGTCTTGGCCGGCACCAGCACGGCCGCCTCCACATCGGGCGACAACGCCGACCACGTCAGCTCGCGCACCGCCAGACGAAACCTGTCGGTGGCCGCAAAAATCACCGTATTCCCGGAGATTTCGACCCTGATCCCCGTCAGCATCGGCAGCGTGTCATCCCGGCCGGCCGCGATCGCAACCTGACTGATCGCCTCGGCGAACAACTCCGCCGGCAAGGTCCCGGTGTCTTCCGGCAACACGGGCAGCGTGGGGTAATCCTCGACCGCCATGGTCGGCAACGAAAATCTCGCATTCCCGCACGTCAATGCGACCCGATTACCGTCCACGTAGAAGTCGACCGGCTTGTCCGGCAGCGCCCTAGTGATGTCTGACAACAACCTTCCAGACACCAAAACGCTTCCCGGAGAAGCTATTTCAGCGGCAACGTGTGCTTCGGCGGAAACCTCGTAATCGAATCCGGAGATGGTCAGGCCTTCGTCGGAGGCGGATAACAGAACTCCCGAGAGCACCGGCACCGCGGGCCTGGACGGCAGATTCTTTGCCACCCACGACACCGCGTCCGCGAAGGATTCGCGCACCAGACGAAACTTCAGGTCGGTGAGGCCAGCTTTTGTCGTCGCCACGTCCATAGCGTCCCTTCACCTACCCAGCGTTCAAATCCTGTGACTAGCCACGTGCCGCGCTAGCGTGCGGCCGCCGAAACGGGAGTCGAAGAACAACCGTAGAGCTTCTGAGGCCATCTTGAAAGCTAATCGCAAAGGCCGACAAGCCCGATCAGCGAGACCTCCGCGAGGCCCTGTGCCTCAGGCTTCCCCAGCGCTGTTCTTCAAAGAAGAAATAATGGAGAGATCTCAGTACCAGTATTAAGGGCTGTGCATTCTGGGGACAGCACCGCCTCGGTGCAGCTAGGGGACCGATGGGGTTGTGGATGCCGGCGTTGACAACTTGTGCTCCCTCGTTGCGCGCTGGGGATGAAGGACGGCTCTGCACGCCACGTGGGACTACTACCGCCGCTGTCGGTTGGTTGTACACAGCACTGCACACATCACGTGGCTGTGGCTGGTGTGACAGGGGTGCGAGAAGTTTTTCGAAAAAAATTACGATGAGGATTTCGAATCAGCGCTTGGAGCGCTGGCGGATGCGAGTGGTGAGTTCCTTGACGTGATCGAACACCTCACGCCGCTGGGCCATCTCGGACAAGATCTTTCGTTGGGCGTACATGACCGTGGTGTGGTCACGGCCGAACGCCTGGCCGATCTTGGGTAGTGACAGGTCGGTGAGTTCGCGGCACAGATACATCGCGATCTGTCGGGACTGGGCCAGCGCTCGGGTCTTACCGGGCCCGCGGAGTTCTTCCACGGTGGTGTCGAAGTATTCGGCGGTGGCGGCCATGATCGTCGCCGCACTGATTTGCATGGTGCTCGCATCGGCGATCAGGTCGCGAAGCACGATCTCTGCAAGTGCCTTGTCGATTGGCGTTTTGTTCAACGAGGCGAACGCGGTGACCCGGATGAGAGCCCCTTCGAGTTCTCGGATGTTGCGCTCGATGCTGCTCGCGATGAGCTCGAGGACATCGTCGGGCACTGCAAGCCGCTCCATCTGTGCCTTTTTGCGCAGGATGGCGATGCGGGTCTCGAGTTCGGGGGGCTGCACGTCGGTGATCAGGCCCCACTCGAACCGAGTCCTTAGCCGATCTTCGAGCGTGGCGAGCTGCTTCGGCGGCCGGTCGGACGAGATGACGATCTGCTTGTTGGCGTTATGCAACGTGTTGAAGGTGTGGAAGAACTCTTCCTGGATACCTTCCTTGCCTTCGATGAACTGAATGTCATCGACCAGGAGCACGTCGACGTCGCGATAGCTCCGCTTGAACGCGACCTTGCGGTCGTCGCGGAGCGAGTTGATGAAGTCGTTGGTGAATTCCTCGGTGGAGACGTACTTAACCCGCATGCCCGGGAACAGTCGCTGTGCGTAGTTGCCCGCGGCATGCAGCAGATGAGTCTTGCCCAGTCCGGATTCGCCCCAGATGAAGAGGGGGTTGTACGCGCGGGCCGGTGCTTCGGCGATGGCCAGGGCCGCGGCATGCGCGAAACGATTGGAGGCGCCGATGACGAACGTATCGAAGGTGTAACGGCGGTTGAGGCTCGTTCCGCCGGCGACGGCCGGATCCGCGGTGCGTGGGCGTTCGGTGAAGTAGTCGGGCCAATTCTGTTCGGCGCCGCCGGGAACTTCACCGTTTTCGTCACCCTCGTCGGTCTCGTCCGTTTCGGGGATGGCGTCGGCCGGTATGAAGGTTTCGGTCGGGCCGAAGGCGGCGTCGTCGGCGTCCTCAGGGGGAGGGGCGATCCGCACCCCGAGTTGGATCTGTTGTCCGAGCCGACGGCTCAGCGCGTCGGTGATGGGGGCGCGCAGGTGACGTTCGATTTCGTTTTGGACGAAGCTGCTCGGCACCGACAACAGCGCGAACCCCTCGACAATCGTGAGCGGCTGGACCAGATTCAGCCACGCCCGTTGTTGCGGGGTCAGGGGGGTGACGAGGATCGTGCGGTTGGCGGCCATCCCGTCGGCGGTGGACTCGCCGGTGAGTTCGGAAACGACCGCATTCCATACAGTCGTGAAACCTGAACCGGGGTCATCGGTCAACGACGCATCTCCCTGGTTCTCGCACATCCCGGGTCGAGGTAAGAACGATGCTTGGCGACAAAGCAACTGTCCACATAGTTATACACAGGTGTGGACAGGATGATCGTAAGCGAGCCGCAACCTACCGGCGACGGCTACGCGATCTCCGTGCTGAAGAAAACCCCGAGAGGTCGTCTACGCAGCTAGTCGATCTGCCATCCTCGCTTCGTTGTCGAGCGTCGTTTCGGTCTAAAACGACATTGGCAGAAGCTAACAGTTTTCCGTGCGGCTGCCAACCGTTCTGCTGCATTCCAATCGGGTTGTTTAGGCTCCGGTGGGCTGCTTGTTGCCTGCGGCCGTTCCGGCGCCGGGGGCCAGGGCTCCCGAACGAATGCTTTCCGCAGCGTTTGAGGGCTCCGTTGGGGCAGGCCAAGTTTGACGCAGCGAAGGCTCGTCAGTACCCTCGAACAGTCGCCCGAAAGTCGGCGATACGGCTGCGACCCGTGAATGTTTTCTTGGGGACCGCGCCGGCCAGCAACAAGACCCACCTTCGACCGTCACACTCGGCAAGCCCGAGCGGCCGGATGGCAATGCGAGACACAACGAGGAGAACGTCGTGGCCAAGGGCAAGCGGACCTTCCAGCCGAATAACCGGCGCCGAGCCCGCGTGCATGGCTTCCGCCTGCGGATGCGCACCCGTGCCGGGCGTTTCATCGTGTCCAACCGGCGCCGTAAGGGTCGCCGCTCCTTGTCTGCCTGATCGCAACGTCGGGTCTTTTGGCGGTGCTTCCCGCACGCAACCGCATGAGGCGGTCATCGGAGTTTGACGCGACCGTGAGGTACGGGATGCGCGCGGCGCAGCCCGACGTCGTCGTCCACTTTCGACGGAGCGACGAGCCCGGCCAGGACCCCGGCCCGCGGGTGGGACTGATTGTCGCCAAGTCGGTGGGTTCGGCGGTCCAGCGCCACCGGGTTTCGCGTCGCCTCCGGCACGTCGCCCGAACGCTGTTGAGCGATCTGCACGAATCCGATCAGTTGGTGATCCGGGCGCTGCCCACGAGCGCGCGGGTGTCGTCGGCGCGGCTGCAGCAGGAGCTGCGAAGCGGCCTGCGGCGCGCTGTCGAGCTAGCGGGAACCGCCCGGTGACGTCGGCGTCGCGAGTGCGCGCGGTGGTCGGCGGGGCGGGCAAGACCGCGGCGCGCGGACTGATTTTCTTGATCCAGCTATACCGGCACATGGTGTCGCCACTGCGCCCGGCGACGTGTCGGTTCGTCCCAACATGTAGCCAGTACGCCGTCGACGCCCTCACCGAGTACGGCTTGATTCGAGGGAGCTGGCTGGCCGCAGCCAGGCTCGCGAAATGCGGACCGTGGCATCGGGGAGGATGGGATCCGATACCGGAGCGGCACGAATGTCGAACCAACTTCGACGCGGCCGGCCCCCTAGCCGGGCAAGCCAGGCAAGCGTCGGGCCCCGCGGCCAAGCAACGGGAGAGTGAGACTTTTGTTTGATTTCTTCAGCCTCGACGTCATCTACTACCCGGTGTCGTGGATCATGTGGGTTTGGTACAAGCTGTTCGGGGCGCTGCTGGGGCCATCGAACTTCTTCGCGTGGGCGCTGTCGGTGATGTTCCTGGTGTTCACCCTGCGCGCGTTGCTGTACAAGCCGTTCGTTCGCCAGATCCGTACCACCCGGCAGATGCAGGAACTGCAGCCACAGATCAAGGCGCTGCAAAAGAAGTACGGCAAGGATCGTCAGCGTATGGCGGTCGAGATGCAGAAGCTCCAACGCGAGCACGGCTTTAATCCGATCCTGGGCTGCTTGCCGATGCTCGCGCAGATCCCGGTGTTCATCGGGCTGTATCACGTGCTGCGGTCCTTCAACAGGACGCAGGGCGGCTTCGGCCAGCCGCACCTATCGGTGGTTCAGAATCGCCTTACGGGCAACTACGTGTTCAGCCCCCTCGAGGTGCAGCACTTCCTGGACGCGAACCTGTTCGGTGCCCCGATCGGCGCGTCCATGACGCAACGGTCGGGCTTGGAAGCGTTCACCGATTTCAGCCGCCCGGCGGTTTTCGCGGTCGGCATCCCGGTGATGCTCCTGGCCGGCATCGCAACCTACTTCAACAGCCGGGCATCGATTGCGCGACAGAGCCCGGAGGCAGCCGCGAATCCGCAGACGGCGATGATGAACAAACTCGCGCTGTATGTGTTTCCGCTGGGGGTCGTTGTTGGTGGTCCGTTCCTTCCGCTCGCGATCATCTTGTACTGGTTCTCGAACAACATCTGGACCTTCGGTCAGCAGCACTACGTGTTCGGGATGATCGAAAAAGAGGACGAGGCCAAGAGGCAGGAAGTCATCGAGCGCCGGGCGGCCAACGCGCCGGCCCCGGGGGCCAAACCCAAGCGAACCGCCAAACCGGCGTCCGCCAGTAGCAACGGGTCGGAGACGGTCGGCGGCGAGGGCGCCGTGTCGGACTCGCCTGAGACGGACTCCGATGGGGCCGATAGACGCAGGGCCGAAGCGCCCACGGAAAAATCTCAACCGGACAAGCCGGATGCGGCCGGAGGCACCGATGACCCGAGCGGCCCGGGCAACCGCACCCCGCGGCCCGGCGCGCGACCGAAGAGGCGCAAGCGTTGACGAGGACGCCAGTCTAAGGGGTCGCCTGGGAAGAGCGACCCCAAAGGGGCAGGGACCCGTGGATGAGGAAGAGAGAAACATATGACAGACGCCGATACCGCCGAGCGCGATTTCGACACAGAACTGACGGCCGAGGATGTCCCGGAGGACGAAGCCGCGCCGGATGACAGCGTTGACGCGCCCGACGATCCGGAGGAGCGTTTGGTCGCCGAGGGAGAGATCGCCGGCGACTATTTAGAGGAACTGTTGGACCTGTTGGATTTCGACGGTGACATCGATCTGGACGTCGAGGGCGATCGCGCGATCGTGAGCGTCGACGGCAGCGACGACTTGACCAAATTGGTCGGTCGTGGGGGCGAAGTGCTCGACGCGCTCCAAGAGCTCACGCGGCTGGCGGTACACCAGAAGACCGGAGTGCGCAGTCGGCTGATGCTTGACATCGCGAGCTGGCGCCGGCGCCGCCGGGAGGAATTGGCTGCGCTGGGGGACGAGGTCGCGCGCCGGGTGCTCGACAGCGGGGAGCGCGAAGAGCTCTCCCCGATGACGCCGTTCGAGCGCAAGATCGTCCACGACGCCGTTGCGGCGGTGCCCGGGGTGCACAGCGAAAGCGAGGGTGTGGAGCCGGCGCGCCGAGTGGTTGTCCTGCACGACTGAGTTACAGGGGTGTAGTTCGCACCGGCGTTCGGAGCGCCGACGCCCACAGACGAGCGAGGGATGTTTCACGTGAAACAGCACCAGCCCATGTTTCACGTGAAACATGCCAGCCCGGGCGAAGGCGGGGCGGACCTTCCGGCGTCGCACACGGATGCCGACCCCGCTGCCACGGACCAGGCCGCGGCGGCGATCTTCGGGCCGCGACTCGACGTCGCACGGCGGTACGCCGACCTGCTGGCGGACGCCGGGGTGGAACGCGGTCTGGTCGGGCCGCGGGAAGTGGATCGTCTCTGGGAACGCCATCTGCTGAACAGTGCGGCGATCGCGGAGCTTCTGGAGCCGGGGGAGCGCGTGGTAGACATCGGCAGCGGAGCCGGGTTGCCGGGCATACCGTTGGCGATCGCGCGGCCCGATCTCGAGATCGTCCTCCTCGAACCGCTGCTGCGACGGAGCGAATTTCTCAACGAGGCCGTGGCCGAACTAGGGTTGGCCGTCGAGGTGGTCCGGGGTCGCGCGGAGGAACCATGGGTGCGCGATCGATTCGGCCAGCGGGACGCCGCGGTGTCGCGTGCGGTGGCCGCGCTGGACAAGTTGACGAAGTGGAGTATGCCGTTGCTACGGCCGGGCGGGCGGATGATCGCGATCAAGGGGGAGCGTGCCCCCGACGAAGTTCAGCAGTACCGGCGTGTGATGGCTGCATTGGGCGCCGTTGATGTCAAGGTGGTCACATGTGGCGCGAACTGTTTGCGTCCGCCCGCAACCGTGGTATTAGCGCGACGCGGAAAGCAGGCGCACCGCGGGCCGGCACGGAAGGAAAGCGGGAGGACGCGATGAGTTCTCCGAAGGACCGCTCGCCAGGTTCGTCGCCACCACCCGGCGCGGGGTCCGCGCGACCACCGGCCCCGGTGCCCGTCATGGCGCAGCGGCCGACGACGGAGACAGCGCCTCCGGGAGATGAGATGGCGGACGCCACGATGGAAAATGTTTCACGTGAAACACCGGACGAATTCGACACCCCGATCGGCGCCGCCGCGGAACGCGCCATGCGGGTGCTGCACACCATCTACCCGCCGCTGCCCCGGCCGAAGCACCGCCGAGTCCTTACTATCGCCAACCAGAAGGGCGGGGTAGGGAAGACCACCACCGCGGTCAACGTCGCCGCGGCGCTGGCAGTGCAAGGACTCAAGACCCTCGTCATCGATCTCGACCCCCAGGGCAACGCGAGCACGGCGCTCGGCATCACCGACCGGCAGTCGGGCACGCCGTCGTCGTACGAGGTACTCCTCGGCGAGGTCTCGTTGCGGGACGCGTTACGACACAGCCCGCATAGCGAGCGACTGTTCTGCGTTCCGGCCACGATCGATCTGGCGGGCGCCGAGATCGAATTGGTGAGCATGGTGGCGCGCGAGAACCGGCTGCGGACGTCGTTGGCCGAGCTAGACAATTTCGACTTCGACTACGTCTTCGTGGACTGCCCGCCGTCGCTCGGACTGCTCACCATCAACGCGCTTGTCGCCGCGCCGGAGGTGATGATCCCGATCCAGTGCGAGTACTACGCCCTCGAGGGTGTGTCACAGCTGATGCGCAATATCGAGATGGTGAAGGCGCATCTCAATCCTCAGCTCGACGTGACCACCGTGGTCCTCACGATGTACGACGGCCGCACCAAGCTGGCCGACCAGGTGGCCGAAGAGGTGCGCCGATACTTCGGAAGCAAGGTATTGCGCACGGTGATTCCGCGCAGCGTCAAGGTCTCGGAGGCCCCCGGCTACAGCATGACGATCATCGACTACGACCCCGGTTCGCGCGGGGCGATGAGCTATCTCGACGCGAGCCGCGAACTCGCGCAACGCGACACACCACCATCCGCGAAGGGACGATCATGACGCAGCCGTTACGCAAGAAGGGCGGCCTCGGCCGGGGCCTGGCTTCGCTGATCCCCACCGGCCCCGCCGAGGGCGACACCGGGCGGGCGACCCTCGGCCCGCGGATGGGGGATGCCGCCGCGGACGTCCTGATCGGGGGACCGACGCAGGCCGCCGCCGCGATGGGCGCGGTGTACCGCGAGATCGCGCCGGCCGACATCGAGCCCAATCCGCGTCAGCCTCGGCAGGTGTTCGACGATGAGGCGCTGTCCGAGCTGGTGCACTCCATCCGCGAGTTCGGTCTCCTGCAGCCGATCGTGGTGCGGGCGGCGACGGAAGCGCAGAGCGGCGCCCGATACCAGATCGTGATGGGGGAGCGGCGCTGGCGGGCGGCCCAGGAGGCGGGCCTGGCCACGATCCCGGCCATCGTGCGTGAGACCGGCGATGACAACCTGCTGCGCGACGCCTTACTAGAGAACATCCACCGGGTACAGCTGAACCCGTTGGAAGAGGCGGCGGCCTACCAGCAGCTGCTCGATGAGTTCGATGTCACCCACGATGAACTGGCGTCCCGCATCGGCCGGTCGCGGCCGCTGATCACCAACATGATCCGGTTGCTCAAGCTGCCGATCGCGGTGCAGCGCCGGGTGGCGGCGGGTGTGTTGTCCGCCGGGCATGCGCGCGCGCTGCTGTCCCTGGAGGCCGGTCCCGAGGCGCAGGAGGAACTGGCCGGACGGATCGTCGCGGAGGGCTTGTCGGTGCGGGCCACCGAGGAGGCGGTCACGTTGGCCAATCACGAGGCCAGCCGGGGCGACGCGGCCACTCCGTCGCCCCAACGGCGCAAGCCGATCCAGATGCCGGGGCTGCAGGACGTCGCTGAGCGGCTGTCGAACGCCTTCGACACGCGGGTGACCGTCAGCCTCGGCAAACGCAAGGGCAGGATCGTGGTGGAGTTCGGCTCCGTGGAGGATCTGCAGCGGATCATCGACATGATGGCCCCGGGCAAGGCATGATCGGACCATACGGTGTAATTACGTCACTGTGACACTGGAATGGATTTGCGGCGTGCACGAACCCCGACTCAAGCACCGAATGCTGGCAGTATCCGTTGCGCCCCAAGCCTTTTCCGCATTCAACCCGCCGCCGCTCGCGCCGCTTCGACCGTGTTTCCGGGCCAGCTTGGGTGGCGGGGCCAACACTGGCCCGATGACGACTATCTCTCCTATTCTGGAGGGGCTGCTGAAGCAGTTGGCTGCAGTACCGCACGGAAGCCAGGAGGCTAGTGTCCGCCCGAATCACGCCGCTGCGGCTCGAAGGTTTCGAGCAGCTCCCTAAGCACGCGCGTCGCTGTGTCTTCTGGGAGGTCGACCCCGCGACCCTCGGCGACCAGGACCACCTCGCCGATCCTGAATTCGAAAAGGAAGCCTGGTTGTCGATGGTGATGCTGGAGTGGGGCTCATGCGGGCAGGTCGCGTCGGTGGTCTCGGAAGACCGCGGCGACGCCGAGGCGCCCTGCGTGGGGTACATCCTCTATGCGCCGCCGCGGGCGGTGCCGCGGGCGCAGCGCTTTCCCACTGCGCCGGTGTCCGCGGACGCGGTGCTGCTGACGTCGATGGGTGTCGAGCCCGGGCAAGCCGCCGACGATTTGCCGCATGGACTTATCGCCCGGGTGATCGACGAGTTGGTCCGGCGTGGAGTCCGGGCGCTGGAGGCTTTCGGTCGCACCCCGGCGACCGCGGAATTGCAGGATCCGCGGCTGGTGGACCCGAGTGTGCGGCCGGTGCTGGAGGCCCTCGGCGACTGCTCGGTCGAGCATTGCATCATCGACGCCGACTTCTTGAAAGACGTCGGTTTCGTCGTCGTCGCCCAACACAGGTACTTTCCTCGGCTGCGGCTCGAGCTGGAAGAGGGCCTGGGATGGAAGGCCGAGGTCGAGGCGGCGCTGGAGCGCCTGCTGGCCAGCGCCCAGCTGCAGCAGCCGGTCGGTGCGGGTTCGTCGGTAGGGAATACGGCGAAGGTCGCAAAAAGCGATTAGGAACCGCCGAGTCTGGTCGTCCGTTCCACGGCTAGTTCGTGAGCTAGCAGCTCAGCGAACGTGAAAGTCCCAGTGGGCCTATCGTTCTTTCCCAGCAAGTAGAGGCGCTTGACCGCGGCGAGGATGCCTTCGGCGATGGCATCGCGGGTCTGGGTGGAGACCAGCATCGCGCGGTCGCGCGGATTGGTGATGTAGCCGACGTCGACCTGAACGGTCGGCATCCGAGTCAGCCGCAACAGATCCCACGTCCGGCCATGCGTGCGGCAATCCCGTAAACCGGTGCGGGCCACCACTTCTCGCTGAATGAAGTCGGCGAGATTGCGACCGATGGTGGAGACCGAACCATGCGAGTTGCCGAAGTGGAAGGAGGCAACGCCGTTGGCCGCGGGGCTGTACTGGGACTCGCAGCGCAGGCTGATCATCAGGTCCGCGCCAACGTTGTTGGCCGTGGCGGCACGCTCGGCGTCCGACGGGCTGCGGTTGGTCGGCCGAGACAAGAAGGTCTCCATACCAATCGCGGTCATCCGCCCCTCAAGCCGGCTTGCCAAGTCCCACAACACATCTGCTTCGCTGATGGGTCCGGCCGGGCCCCGCGAGATCAGGCCGTGGTCCGCGCCGCCGAGGCCCGGATCGATGATGATCCGCTTGCCTGACAGCTTGGGGCCTGATCGGCGCACGAGTTCCTCTTCGCGGATCGCGTGGGGGGAGCCGCCCGTGACCCGCGAACTCAGGAAATACAAGGAGCGCAACGTTTCCGGGCCGCAGATACCGTCGGCGGCAAGCCCGTACTCACGCTGGTATGACATCAAAGCGGTGTGGGTCTGCAGCCCGAAGTGGCCGTCGACCAAGCCGGTGTAGAAGCCGAGGTCCTGTAGCCGAGCCTGCAGTGTCGCGACGTCGTCGCCGTACAGTGGGGCACCGAATTGGTGATACAGCGTGCGGGCGCCGAGTCGGTAGGAAGCCTCCTTCAGCGCCCGGTAGGTGGCCTCGCCGACAATGCCATCCACAAGCAGTCCGCGATGCTGCTGAAAGGCTCGCACCGCCTCGTCGAGCTGGGCATCGAAGACATCGAGGGCCACATGCCGGCCAGTGGTCACGTCATCGTCCGGATTGTCGAGCAGCCCTAGCGCAGCTAATGCGGCCCGGATCTCGGTCACTGCAGCGCTGCGGTCACCAAAGCGCAGCACGTCGTCGTTTTGACGGCGCGGACTCGGCATACCAAAGGCCCTCCGGGACAAACTGACAGGCTCACAACAGGACAGCAGCTAACCTGTATTGTCGCAGATCCTTCCCAATTTCAGGAAAACCCCAGGCTAAGCGAGGGGCGCGGCGTGCCAAAGGAGATCGAATTTAGGTCAGGTTGGGAACGGCGTCGGACAGCTCGCGCAGCAACGCGGCCTTGCCCTTGGCGCCGACGATTCGCTTGACCGGCTGGCCGTCCTTGAACAGGATCAACGTGGGTATCGACACCACCTGAAAGTCGCGCGCCGTTTCGGGGTTGGCGTCAACGTCGAGCTTGGCGATGGTCAGCTGGCTCGCCCGCTCGGCCGCGATCTCCTCCAGCACCGGCGCCACCATCTTGCACGGGCCACACCATGTCGCCCAAAAGTCAACCAGCACAGGCTTATTGCTCGACAACACCTCTGACGAGAAGGATGCGTCAGAGACTTCTATTGTGGCTCCGGCCTTTTCGGCGTCGGTCATCGTGGTGCTCCAATCAAATCGGTACTGTCAGCATAGCCAGCTCGTGCTGAGCTGTCGGTGTCTGACCCGTCATGCTCGGCCAGCCAACGTTCGGCGTCGATGGCCGCCGCGCAGCCACTGCCCGCGGCGGTGACCGCCTGCCGGTAGGTGCGGTCCACCAGGTCGCCGGCGGCGAACACCCCGTCTATCGAGGTACTTGTGGTGTGGCCCTGCACCAGCACGTAGCCGTCGGGGTCGACGTCGAGCACATCGCGCACCAGCGCCGAGCGTGGGTCATGCCCGATCGCCACGAACACCCCGGTCACCGGCAGCGTCTTCTCGGCACCGGTGGCTGTGTCGCGCAATCGCAATCCCCTTACTGTGTCCTGTCCCTCGACCGCTTCGACCGTGTGGTTGGTGACGAACGTGATCTTGTCGTTGGCGCGGGCGCGCTCCAGCATGATCCGCGACGCCCGAAACTCCTCACGACGATGCACCACGGTCACGCTGCGGGCAAACCGGGTCAAAAACGTCGCCTCCTCCATCGCCGAATCCCCGCCACCGATCACCGCGATGTCTTGATCCCGGAAAAAGAACCCATCACAGGTCGCACACGAACTCACCCCCCGGCCCAGCAACTCCTGCTCACCGGGCACCTGCAAATACCGCGCCGCAGCCCCCATCGCCAAAATCACCGACCGGGCCCAAAACGTCTCCCCCTCGGCGGTCAGCACCGACTTGACCGGCCCCTCCAACGACACCGACTCGACGTCTTCCATCCGCAAATCGGCACCAAAGCGCAGCGCCTGCTCACGCATCTGATCCATCAACTCCGGACCCGTGATCCCGTCGCGGAAACCCGGGTAGTTCTCCACCTCGGTCGTGGTCATCAACGCCCCACCAAACGACGTCCCCTCAAACACCAGCGGCGCCAGCTGCGCCCGCGCCGTATACAGCGCCGCGGTATACCCCGCAGGACCCGAACCAATAACGATCACGTCGTGCACAGTGTCGGCGCTCATACGAACCTTTCAACTACAGACGGTCTGGGACTGGTGTTAACGCCAGCGCAGGCACTGCTGTTCCCGCGAGCGTCGCACAACACTAGGCACAACACTAGGGGCGGGGGACCTGCGTGTCGGCCAACAGCCCGGTATCGGCGGCGCTGCAGTTCAGCGCCACGGCGAAGACCGCCAGGTTGTCGGCCCTGCCGCCGGGCAGCACGAGCAGCACGCCGGGCCGGGCGTTGATCTCGACGGTCCGCGCGCCGAGCACCTGCGTGGACGCCGGATAGCCGAGGCCGCTGAGGCAGGAGGCGCGCCGTGACGGGTCCTGAAGCGGGCCAAAGTCGGGGTCCTGATGCAGCAGGCTGAGGATTTCGGGCTGCGACAGCGGGATCGCCATGGGCGGCGTTGACACCGTGATGTGCTCGGCAGTGACCGATGTGCTCGGCACCGGCTCGGGCGCCCGGATCAGTGCCGCCGTACCGAAGCCGATCGCGGCGAGCACCGCGCCGAGACCGGCTACGCCTGCGATGACTCGTGCGGGGCGGGTGTGTGGTCTTGCGGAATGCGCGGCGCGGGCCGGCCCGCTCGACGGGGGGCCCGCCGACCCCAGCGCCGCGGAGATTTTGGCGGTGACCGCGGGGGGAGCGTCGGGCGCCGACGCCGGATCCGCGCCCACCGCGGCGACGTCGCGGCGCACCTGGTTCAGCGCACGCAGAACGCCTTGGGCCGCACTGTCGGTGCGGACCTGTCTGCGCACCCTGGCGGCGGCATCGTCGTCCAGCAGCCCGGCCTGTAGGTCGGCGAGGAGCTCGACCGTCGGCGGGGGGTCGGCCCCCTCGGCGCCATGATCTGCGCCGTGATCGGCCGGATCGTTCTCCGCTTCACCCATCCGCCCCAGTGTCCGTCATGCACAGGCCGATGGCCATGCACAGCCCCGGGGCTCATAACGCGGGACTGTCGGGTGCGGCGTGGACGCCGGCGTTGAAGTAGCCGAGCAACTCGGCGAGGCGAACCCGGGCGCGGGCGCATCGGCTCTTGACCGTGCCCTCAGCGATGCCCAGCAGCCGGGCGGTGTCGGCGACCGAGTAGCCCTGCATGTCGACGGCCACCACGGCCGCCCGTTGTTCGACCGGAAGCCGCATCAATGCGCGCTGGACCACGATCGCCGTCTCGACCTGGGCCGTCCGATCGGCCACCGGGTGGACGTCTTCCAGCGGGGCGGTCGGGTGGGTCTTGGCGCGTCGCAGCCGGTCCAGGCACGCGTTGACGACGATGCGGTGCAGCCAACTGCTGACCGCGGCGTCATGCCGGAACGAGCCCGCGCCGCGGTGCGCGGAGAGCATGGCGTCCTGCAGCGCGTCTTCGGCGTCCTCGGCGGTGCGGGAGGTGAGCCGCGCCAGACGATGTAGCTGCCGTCGATGGCGGTGGAACAACTCGCCGAAGGCGTGGCGGTCTCCGGCGACGTGGGCTGCCAGCAGCTCGGCGTCGCTGCGTTCTCGCTGCGCGTTTCCCCCGAAGCCCACGGCGGGACAGTATCCAATCGCTGGTTGGGCAGCACTTCACCCGGAAGTGCTCACTGTGAGTCACCGAACCGGTCGTGAAGTGTGGTGGGCGTCAGGACGCCGCTTGGACCGTGATCTCCGAGAAAGACGCGCGGCTCTTGCCGTCGGTGCTCCCCAATGTGGAGATCCACACCAGCAGATTCGATGTCGCAGAAGACGTTTTGACGGGGATGGTGTTATGCCCGGGCTTGAGCGTCGTGGCCTGCGTCAGCACGGTGGTGTCTTCCAGCTTGGACGGCGTCGACGTCGACGACGAGCGAATCTCGACCTTGGTCCCGGTGCTGGGGGTGTCGATGGAGACCGCGCCGACCACCGTGGGGCTCGGCAGCTGCAGCATCAACCCGATCCCGCTTTTGAAGCTCGGGAAGGGGACGGCGTCGGTATAGATGTCGGTTTCCCAGGCTGTGGTCGGGTTGCCGTCGATCGCCTGTCCGGCCTGGCCCGGGTTATCGCCTTCGCCGTCGGGGGAGAAGACCGTTGCCTTGGTGGGTTTGACGACGCTGCCGGCGGGCGCCGAACTGACCGATGACGATGCTGTCGATGATGACGGCTCGTTCAGCCCGAGTTCGTCTCTGTTGAGCCCGCCGCCGACGTTGCCGAAAATCTTGCTCACGATTGAGGCCAGCACCAAGAGCGCGACCACGATGATGGCGACGGCCACGCCCCCACCGATCAGCAGGTTGCGGCGCCGGCGCGAGAAGTTCGCATACTCGCGACCGGTCGGGCGGGGGGCCGGTGGTGGCGGCGTATCGTCGATCGGACCGAGCACCTCGGTGCGGTCGGCTACCGCGGTCGCTTGTTGTAGCAAGTTCAAAAGTGTTGAGGCACTACGTATTCCGCCGTCTTCTTGAACCGCCCGAACGGCGACCGCGGAAATCTGGAAGGGGATGTCGCGGTCGATCACCAGGGGTTCGACGGGAACGCCGGCGGAATCGCGCTGGGCGGGGGCGAGCCCGCTGCGTACTCCCGACTCCGGCAGTGGCCACCGGTTGACCAGCAGGGCATACAGCGCGGCGCCGATCCCGCGGATGTCGTCCTGCGGGTTGGCGTCGGGCATGGTCGCCGGATACGCCAGCACGACATCGCCGTCGATGCTGACGCGCACCCGGCTGGGGTGGTCGATCGACAGGGCGACACCGGCGCGGTGGGCCGCGTCGGCGGCGGCGGCCAGCGATTGCATTGCCCGGACCGCGCCGACGGGCGACGGCGCCGTGTCAGCCACCTCCTGCAGCGAGCCACCGCGGATCCATTCCGCGACCACCAAGCCCCCGGAACCGGTGTGGACCACGTCGAGCACGCGCGCGACGCCGGGCTTGTCGATTCGGCTGAGCCGCAGGGTGCGAGACAGGACTTCCTGCAGGACGTCCTCGGGTAGGGCCCCGTCGGGATCGACGAAGGTCAGCGCCACCTGCCGGTCCAGCGCGGTATCCAGCGCCTGCCAGAACTGCAGGGGCGGTGCGCCGCCGTGGAAGACCAGCAGCCGGTACCGGCCACCTGCGATGCGGGCGCCGGGAACCAAGTGGATATCGTCCTGCGACGCCGCCGATTCTGCGCCGCGCTCGCGGGGTGCGTCGAACGGAATCGGCCCCCGCGGTTTGGCCGCGAAGTCCCCGTTCGCCTTGTCGGGAGGGCGCGGCGTGGATGCCTCGGGCTTGGGGCCCGCCGGAATATCGGGCTGGAAGTCGTCAGCGACCGGTCGCGGTAGGTCGGCGCCTGACGCAGCGCTCTCCAATGGGCGGTCGGTCACCTCCGGTCCTTTCGCTATCCGGGCTATGCCTTCCCGCTCCGGCGACGGGCGCCTGATCGGCGCTTTGACCGCATTTCCCCCCGGCGGGGACGAATTCCTTTGCTTAGGGTACGTGACGGGACCGGGCTGAGACGATCGGTCCGGCCCCGAGACCGGCTGCACCGATTTGTGCGGCACCGCGGGCCCGCCGTGTCCTGTGCTGCGGGCCCTGATCCGGCGCCGGACGGCGTCCAGCGCCGCGCGTGCTTCCGGGACCTGCGCCCGAACCATCACCGTGGCCATGATCGGCAGCATGATGAGTGCCAGCACCGATAGGCGCAGCAGCGAACCCGCACCGCCGTACGCGGTCAGCGTGCCCAGCCTCAGCAGTCGGTCGGCCACGTGGGCAACCAGGCCGGCCAGCATCGACGCGACGATCGTCACGAGAATCGTCCGCATGTCCCCGACGCCGATCAGGTGGCCGCCGGTGGGCAGGAGTGCGCGTCGTAGCAGGTAGTAGCCGACGATCGCGCCGACCAGAAAGCCGATGCCGTTGGCGAGTCCGAGGAAGCCGGCCACCAGCCTGGGGTCGCCGGCGACCTGCGGCGCCAGCACCGAGCCGGCGATCTTGACGGCGGTGATGACGAGGATGATGACGATCGGCGTCCACGGCTGCTCACGCGCGTAGAACACGCGCAGCTGCAGTAGCACCAGCCCGTACGGGATCAACGTGAACGCCGACAACGCGATCGCGGCGCCCAGGTACCCGGCGTCGACCCCACCGAAATGGCCGTAGGCGAACAGTGCGCTACCGATCGCCGGCCCGCCGACGGTCATGAACGCCACGATCGGGATCAGCGTGATCAAGGTCAGCCGGGTGGCCAGCGACAGGTCGGCGAGCACCGCCCCGGTGTCGTCGGCGGCGGCGTTGCGGCTCAGCCGCGGCATCACCACGGTCAGCACGGTCACCCCGATCATGCCGAACGGCAGCATCAGGACCAGCCAGGTGTAGTTGTAGATCGCGGGGCCGGAAGCCGCTGCCGCGCTGGCGATCTGGTTGCCGACCACCAGGCCGAGCTGGCTGATCAGCACGTAGAGCACCATCGTCGCGGCCATCGTGCCGAAGCGCTTGAGGCGCTCATCGATGCCCCACAGTGGGCGCAGGCTGATGCGCTGGCGCCGGAGCGCTACCAGCAACACCCCGGTCTGCGTGAACACCCCCAAGGTGGTTCCGATGCCGAGCACCAGCAGCTTCGGGTTGCCCATCCGAACCGGGTCGACCGAAAGCTCGCCAGGGACGGCCAGATACACCGCCAACGTCGCCAGCGCGACGACATTGTTGGCGACCGGCGCCCATGCGGTCGGCCCAAAAACGTTGCGGGTGTTCAGGATCGCCATGAACACCGACGTCAGGCCGTAGGCCAGCACCTGCGGGAGAAGCAGGTAGGCGAAGGCGGTGGTCAGCGGCTCGTTGACCTGCGGGACGCGGCCGAGCATCAGCCGCACCAGCAGCGGCGCGGCCAGCACCGACAGCGCCGTCGCGAGCAAGAGCAGTGTGGTGGTCAGCGTGACCAGGCGCCGCACGAACGCCGCGCCGCCGTCGGGGTCGGCTTGCTCGGCGCGGGCCAGCACCGGCACGAAGATCGCGGTGAACGTCGCCTCCAGCACGAGCGCCGCAACCAGGTTCGGCAGCTGATTGGCCACCGAGAAAGCGCTGGACAACGCGGCGCCCAGCATCGCGGCCAGCAGGACGATCCGCGCGAAGCCGGTGATCCGGCTGATCAGCGTGGCGAACGCCATTGCCCACGAGCGCGATACCAGCGCGGCGTCGGACAGTTCGGGTCGTCGACGAGCGAGCTCCGGGACGGGGGGGAGCGGACCGGTGGGCGGCGAGGCACGGTCCCGCGGGGGTACCCGGCGTTGTGGCGGTGGCCGGCGCTGGGGCCGCGGTGGTGGCTGGTGGGCCTGCCCGTAGGCGGGGTTCATACTCGGTGCTCTTGATCGACCCGGCGGTCGATCTCGTCGTGCACTTCGGCGTCTCTGCGGGCGGGCGGGTCCGGGCGGTCCAGGTCGGCGCGATCGGGCTGGCCGCGGAAGCGATGCCAAAGCCGGCGCCCGGCCAGCAGCACCAGCACCGCCGCAGCGCTCATCGTGATCGCGAACAGCACCTTGCCGTAGGCGTTGGAATGCACCGACAAGCGCACCGGCTCGCCCAGGCGCATCCCGTCGGGGGTCCGCAGCGTCACGTCGACGGCCACGCGCTGGGTGAAGTTCACTTCGATCGGCACCCGCAGCGGCAGGTAGCCGGGCGGCAATTCAATCTGGCCGACGTCGGTGACGGCCATTCCGGGTGGAGCGTCGACCTGCAGCCGCACCCGGATCGGAACGGCCAGGCCGTTATGTAGGGCCAGCGGAAGGGGGCTGTGCTCGGTGGCCAGGGTGTAGGAGCTGCCGGGGTTGACGATCGTGACGGCGCCGAACAAGTCGTGGATCGTGTTACCCACGACCGCGAGGCGCTGCTGAGCCATCCCGTTGCGGGTGTCGGGCGGTTCCGATTGGCTCAACGCGCGCAGCATGTCCTCGCGCAGCGGCGCGGTGTACTGGATGCCCGTCAACCCGGTGCGTTCGTCGGTGGACAACGCCGAGGTCAGTCCCCACAGGTGGCCGACCTGGCCGGTGATCTGCGCGGGGACGTCGTCGTTGAATCGGCCCCGTACCGAGGGGTAGGCGCCCGCCGGGTTCGGCGGCCCGGTGTGGGCCGCTGCCTCGGCGATCACCGCCGGCAGTGGTCGCGGCACCGCCAGACCGGAGCGGATGTTGGTGGCCAGCGCGGTCAAGATGACCTGCGCGTCATCGGCCTGCAGGTTCCACGGTGCCGGCGGCACCAAGAGCTGGGTGCGTGGCGCGGCGTCGCGCTCCAATGCGTGCCAGAACATGGAGCCCAGGGCGTCCTGGCGGCGCGCGGTCTGGGAGTCATGCGCGAGCCGAATCGCCAGCGACGCGTCCAGGTAGGTGGGAACGGCGGGGCTGGGCCCGGCACCAGCCAGCGCGGCACCGACGGCCGGGTCGAACGGCGCGACCACGACCTGCGGGGACAACCAGGTGGGCGAGGTGTCGGCGGCGGTCGCGGAGTCGCCGTCGGCCGCGATTGCGACCGTGCTCCCGTTGCGGCTGAGCAGGTCGACGGCGGGGCCGGTCAACGGTCCGTCGGGCAGCAGCGTGGCCCCGCGGACGGAGGCGACGTCGAGAATCCGGTCGACGATGGCGCCGACGCTGTTGGTGGCGATCGCGCTTAGCCCCGGATCGTTGACGCGTTGCAGCGCGTCCAGGTCGGCTTGGGCGTACGGCAGCGCCGCCACGCAGGTCCGGTGGGCCAGCGCACGCAACCGGTTCAGCCATTCGATCGCCGCGACCTGACCGGTGCCCGGATGGGTGGGGGTGCCCGGTTGCTGAGCGGGGCCGTCGGGGGAGTTGGACACCACGTAGCCGATGGTCATCGCGTTGACGGTGACCAGCAGGTCGGGGTCGACGGCCAGGCACAGCGCCCGTCCGACGGCGCCGTCGGGGTCGACGTCGTGGCTGGTGGCGATCTCGGCCGCGGTCAGCAGGATGTCCAGCCGGCCGCCGCCGGCCAGCGAGGCGGCCAGGTCGTCGTCGACGAGCCGGACCGGAATGGTGCCGCCGGGCGCGCCGGGGGCAAGCCGGGGCCGGTCGGCCAGCGGCCACAGCATGGTGATCGACAAGGGTTTGGACGTGTCGGGCGCGACGGTGGAGTCCAGGTCGCCGGCCTTGTCGGGTGGCACGCCGACGACGGGCAGCAGGAACCGCGCATTGTCGAGCCGGGCGGGGGCGCCGTAGTCGGGCGTTCCGTTGACGTTGACCAGGACCGGATAGATCCCGGGCTTGTCGATGCCCAGGGACGGGTTGGTCAGTGAACGCAGTGGGGCCGAGAGCGTAAAGCCGGCTTGTTGCCCGCGCCGCAGCTCGGGCGCCACCGTGAGGAACTCCGCGGCCGGATGGTACTGGTCGGTGCCGCCGTCCAGTGAGGTGCGCAGGCCCGCCGAGGCGGTGACCGCACCGGCATGCTCCAGCCGGACCATCACGTCGCGGACCGGCCGGTCACCGACGTTGGTCACCATGCCGCTGATGGTGACGACGGGTTGACTCGTCGTGGTGACCACATCCGGGGTGACCTGATCGATGCGAACGCGGACGAACGGGGTCGCTCCCGGCTCGCCCGCCGCAGCGCGCGGCACTGCGGGCCCGGTGAGCACCGCAAAACCGGCGACGATCCCGATTACTGCGGCAACGCGCAACAAGCCGGCCCAGCAGAGTCGCGGCGCGGTCACGGCCCCGGCCCGCGACCGTTCTTCCGGCCCGCGGCGGGCTTGCCGGAATGCCGGGTCCGCGAGTGCGTCTGCGGTTGTCGGCGAGGCGAGCTGGGCGGCAGCGGCGGAAGCGCGGCGGGACCGTCGCTCTGCAGCTTGTCGATCAGCTCGTCGGCTACCTGGGCCAGGCGACGTTCGTCGGCGTAGGCAAGCCGGGACGGCAACTCCTGTATCGGGACCCAAGCCACCTCGGCGACCTCGAGATCCTCATCGCACAGCTCGCCGCCGGAGAAGCGCATCAAATAGTGGTGCACCGTCTTGTGCACCCGCCGGCCGTCGGTGACGAACCAATAGTCGATGCGTCCCAGTGCGGCCAGCACGCTGCCGCGGATCCCGGTCTCCTCGGCGACCTCGCGAATGGCCGTCTGTTCGGCGGTCTCGCCGAGCTCAATATGCCCCTTGGGCAGCGACCACAGCATCCGTCCGCGCCGGTCGATGCGACCGATCAGGGCAGCAACCTGCGAGTCGCGCGGCCCGTCGAGACCGTCGATGACCAGCCCTCCAGCGGATGTTTCGTGCACGGTGCGCAGCCGGTCCGGTCCGCGGCGCGACGACCGGGATCTGCTCGGTCTGGTCGTTGTCGAGTCGCCGTTTGCTTGGCCGTTTGTCGGGTTCTCGGCCGAATCCGCGGCACCATGACGTCGACGCCGACCTCGGCGCCGACGCGGTTGGGCCTGTTCGCCGTCCGACACCCAAGCGATAGTAGCTGGCACGCGATGGTCTTCAGGACATACTCGCCGCTGGCGCGGTGCGCGACGGGGCGGTGTGCCTATCGTCGAACCCTCTCGCTGGTGGCGCGAGATACTCGTCAGATCGGGCCTATCGCCCCCGCGATAATAAAGGCGGGAAAAAAGATCAATAGCGAGAGGGGTCCCGACAGGCTGCCAAACAGCATTCCGCGGCCGACCTGACCCACCTTTCCGGGACCTTTCGCAATAAGGGCACAGACAGCCGCGTAAGCCAGCGTTATTGGAAGCACAAATATCACCATCGGCCACAGTGGGAGAACGAAGATCCACGTGGCGAAGTCCACGACGAGGATATGCACCAGTGCCACCACGAAGCTGAGCGGTCCGTAACGGCCGTCCGATGGGTCGGCAGCCAATTCGTTCGTCATTACAGGACCTTTCAGCGCAAAATTAGGTAGGCAAAAATGATTCCGCCGATAAGGACGACGACGGAACAGCCCGCGATGCTGAGGGAAAGACCGCGATGTCGCGGCAAAGGCGACTGCCACAGCGCGCCGCTGAAAACCAACGACGTTAGGGTCGTGACGAGGGTGGCGGTCAGCATCCAGGTGCGTTCACCTGCGTACGCACTATGCGTCGGGAACGGCCATTTGCCCAGTGCCCACATGGCGATGAGTAGCAGCCCTAATATTCCTTGGACAACGAACGGTGCTGACCACGTCGCCGCGCGCCACACGCGGGCATCCAGATCACGCATCGGGGGATGAGACGGCATAGTTTGTGGCCCTTCTGTTGCTATGCGATTAAGCGGGGACTGCCCTACCGGTAGGTATCGGAGGTACCGACGGTGGGCTGGTAACCGGACCGAACTCCGTGGATGGCAGCGGAGTCGGCACATCGTACTGGAGGTTCCACCCGCCGCTGTCGAATGGCGCGAACGCCTTTCCGCCGAGCGTGCCAACGTCGTGGTGGCGGGGCAGATTGAGTGCTGGTCCCGCGGAACTGCCTGACCGCGCGGGGTCGATCAGTATCGTGCGAGTGCCGCCATCCGGTAAGTCCTGATACGCCTCCAGGGACGGGTAATTGGTGCGCGTTCCGTTGATCTGTACACCTCCCGGCCCCGGTGTGAACACGAGGTCACCGTTGACAGTAATTGTGTGGTCCATGAACGGTCCCTTGGGATCCGCTGTAATGCTTGGTGCGAATGGATTGCCCGCGTCGTATTTGATCCGAACGGACCCATCGGCGAGTTGAGTCACGCTGCCCTTGGGTGTGGCAACCTTCACGCGGCCCGGCGCTCCGGTCGGGGTCTCCTCGACGGAGGGATTCTGCCGCAACACGACGAGGCCATTCTCATAGTCGATGTACGTCGTGACCTTCGTGTCCTCCGGATCGAAATGGAGATCAGACTCGCGGTTGTTGCCGAGATCGCGATTCCCAAAGATAGAACTTGTCACATCCCGTTGCGCGATCCACTGCGAGACCCGGACGACCCCGTGGCCGGGCACTGGCCGAATCTTCACCACCTCGATCTGCGATTTGGCGCCTTTGAACTTCGGATCGTAAGTCTGGGGGTCAAGAGCTGACGCCGTCGCCCAATCACCCGTTGAGGTTGGCTCACGGCCAAAAACTTGCTTAAACGCGTCGATCTGGTTGTGTAGGCGTCGCTCACGGTCTTGTTCCTGTTGGGGTGTTTCCGGTTCATGGCCGTCAATGCCCCGGACCAGAGCTGGGTCGTATCCGCCCTGCGTTCGCAGATCGATGATCGAGAGCTGCAGCTCGCGAGAATACTGATCGCGAATGTGCTTGAGCTTGCTCAGTGATGTCTTGGTGTCCGTGATAGCAAGGTTTTCGAGCGCGGTGATGGAATCGTCAACGGCCCATCTTTGTAGCTCGGTTAAGTGGGGATCTTCTTCCAGCTGGATGGCCTGGCACAGTTGATCGTCGATTTCGTGCAGTAGATTTTCGAGAGTTGCGATTTCGACGTTGCCGGATCGCTGCGCATCGGCGAGCGCGGCCGCGACATTTTCTAGATCGATGCCGATTTTGGGCAGCTGAGCCGCTTGCACACCCAGCGTGGTGGTGGCGCGCTCTACTTCGGCCGAGTCATTGATCGGATTATCACCGTTTTCGTGCGTCCATGACCTTTCGAAACGTTCCCGTGCCTGGCGGAACGCGTCTTCGGCTTCTGCCGTGGACTGGCCCGCGTCATGAAACGCTCGTGCGAGATCGGAGATTTGGGACGGCCGGCCGCCTTGAATCGTGGCATTGACCTTCCATGGGTCCCCGCCGGCGAACAGAACAAGCGCGCCCCGGCTTATGTATTGGAGATACATCGCACCGCCCCCAACGCCGCCCTTCCTCCAGCGCGTAACGCTACTAGCGCATATCGACCGGTCAATTCACCTTTCACCAGGCGTGGACGACGGCGGTCCGCATCGTCGTGCGACGGACCCGACTACGCTGATCGAACGTGTCCGAAGCTGCCCAGGATGGCGACCTGCTGACCGCCGCCGCGGTCGCCCTGCATACGTATGCCCCTGTGCTGCGCGAGGTGGGCGCGTTGTTCGATGCGGCGGGCCATGAGTTGTACCTGGTCGGCGGGTCGGTACGCGATGCCCTGCTGAACAGGTTGAGTCCGGACCTGGACTTCACCACCGACGCCCGCCCCGAGCAGGTGCAGCAGATCGTGCGGCGGTGGGCCGACAGCCTGTGGGACATGGGGATCGAATTCGGCACCGTCGGCGTCGGCAAGGGCGAGCAGCGCCTCGAGATCACCACGTTCCGCGCCGACAGCTACGACCAGGTGTCACGCCATCCCGAGGTGCGTTTCGGCGATCGCCTCGAAGACGATTTGGTGCGCCGTGATTTCACGGCCAACGCGATGGCCGTGCGCGTCACGCCCGCCGGGCCGGGCGAATTCCTTGATCCGCTGGGCGGTTTGGCGGCGCTGCGCGCGCGGGTGCTGGACACGCCGGCGGCGCCGTCGGTGTCCTTCGGCGATGACCCGCTGCGGATGCTGCGTGCGGCGCGGTTCGTGTCGCAACTCGGCTTCACCGTCGCCCCGCGGGTGCGGGAGGCGATCGATGAGATGGCCCCGCAGCTGGCCCGGATCAGCGCCGAACGGGTGGCCGCCGAGCTGGACAAGCTGCTGCTCGGCCACGAGCCGGTGGCCGGTATCGACGTGATGGTGCAGACCGGGATGGGTGAGGTGGTGCTGCCCGAGGTCGGTGGCATGCAGATGGCCATCGACGAACACCACCAGCACAAGGACGTCTACCAGCATTCGCTGACGGTGCTGCGGCAGGCGATCGCGCTCGAGGACGACGGCCCGGACCTCGTCCTGCGCTGGGCCGCGCTGCTGCATGACATCGGCAAGCCCGCCACGCGCCGTCACGAGCCCGACGGCGGCGTGAGCTTCCACCACCACGAGGTGGTCGGCGCCAAGATGGTCCGAAAGCGCTTGCGGGCGTTGAAGTATTCCAAGCAGATGATCGAGGACATCGCGCAGCTGGTGTATCTGCATCTACGGTTCCACGGCTACGGCGACGGCAAGTGGACCGATTCCGCGGTGCGCCGCTACGTCACCGACGCGGGACCGCTGTTGCCGCGGCTGCACAAGCTGGTGCGCGCCGACTGCACGACCCGCAACAAGCGCCGCGCCGCCCGGCTGCAGGCCAACTACGATCGGCTGGAGGCGCGGATCGCCGAACTGGCCACCCAGGAGGACCTGGCGCGGATACGCCCCGACCTGGACGGCAACGCGATCATGGAGCTGCTCGACATCCCGGCGGGCCCCCAAGTCGGCGAGGCGTGGCGCTTTCTCAAAGAACTGCGGCTCGAGCGGGGGCCGTTGACCACCGACGAGGCAACTACCGAGCTGCTGGCTTGGTGGCGATCGCGCGGGAACCTCTAGCGATGGCCAACCGTCCGAGAATTCATGGACTACTGCATAGGTAGCGACGACGGCACGGCGGCCATATTGAACGGCCAACCCGACCTTGATCTTGATGGTGACGGACGCCTGGATGCGTTCGGACTGGATTTGGACGGCGACGGGTTGCGCGACGACGCGCTGGCGGATTTCGACGGCGACGGGATGGCCGATCATGCCGTGCTCGACATCGACAACGACGGCACCCCGGAGGCCTACTTCACCGATGACGGCACGGGGACCTGGTCGGTGGCCGTGGACCGGGGCGGACAACTGCGCTGGTTCGGCCTCGACGGCGTTGAACACGTCGGCGGCCCACTGGTGGACTTCGATGGCCACGGCGGGGCCAACGACCGGCTGCTCGACACCGACGGCAACGGGGTGGCCGACCGGGTGCTATGCCCCGGCGAGAACGGGGTGACCGGATACGTCGACACCGACGGCGACGGCCGGTGGAACGTCCGGCTGACCGACACCGACGGTGACGGTTTGGCCGACGGCGCCAGCGCCTTGTGAGGGCCCGCTAGGCGAGTGTCGGGTAGTGCGATGCGACTCCGGCACATAAGCATCCCGCTACTCGTCGCCGAGGCCGGCGGTGACGCGTGGGCGATCAATCACAGCCTCCAGGCCGGTCGCGCCGCGCAGATCTCCGATCTCGCGCAGGCGTTTCATGACGCGGGCCAGTCCACGGCCGAAGCCGAAGACGCGTTCCGTCAAGCGAGGGACCGTTTCGCAAGGTCCTGGAATCACGCGACCGGCGAGCATCCGATCAACGATGGCGCCGAAGTGCGGCGCGTGGTCGAGTCGCTGGGGTTGCAGTCGGCGCAATTGCCGCAGATTGCAGTCGATTTGGAGAACATCGCCGCCGCGCTGGCCGACGCGCAACGATCAGCCGCGCGCTACGTCGGGGCGCTAGAGCATGACCTTGAAACCATCGATTGTGAGATCGGTGCGGCGCTCGCCGCCCGCGACAGCGATGGGGCCGACGATCTGTGCGAGGACGCCGTTGCTGAGGCAAGCGCAGTCCTGGCCTGGCTCAGGCACATTCGCGATGGCTATGCGGCGACGTTGCAGTATGCCCTAGCCAACCTGCGAGCCCGCGGGGCGGAGCCGGCGGACATCAAAGTGGCCGACGAGCTCTTGATCCCGCCACCGGGCAGCGGTCCCGAGCTCGTGAAGCGATGGTGGGATTCGCTGAGCGAACAGGAAAGACGACTGTTGGGCGAGCAGCACCCGCAAGAGTTGGGCAACCTCGACGGCATCCCAGCCGATGTGCGGGATCGGGTCAACAACGCGGTGATGGACGACGACCTGCGCCGGGTCGAGGATGCCGCTCGACCGCACGGGATCTGGGCCAACAGGTTGCGGGACGACGCGCTCAAGGATGTGGACAACAATGTGTTCAAAGACCCTGGAAAATATGGGCTTTCGGTTACCGACGTCGCCAGGTATCGGAATGCCGTCAAGACCGACGAGGGCGTTGATCACGACGTGGGCGACCCCGACAACCCGCGTCCCGCCATGCTGTGGGCCTACGATCCGCTGGCGTTTGGCGGTAAGGGCAGGGCGGCGATCGCGATCGGCAATCCGGACAAGGCTCGGAACACCGCCGTCATCGTGCCGGGCGCCGACAGCAGCGTGAAGGGCGGTTGGCTGTACGACGTCGACGACGACGCCATCAACCTCTACGACCAGTCGTCGAAAGCCGACCCCACCCGTTCGACCGCGGTGCTCGCCTGGATGGGATATGACGCCCCCGAATTCGCTTCCGAGCGTTGGGAACAGGCCGTCGTCGACCCATCGAAGCTGGAACAGGTCGCCACACCATGGATGGCGCGCCAGGGAGGGGCGCTGCTGGCCGCCGATGTCAACGGCCTGGCGGTCACCCATGATGGCCCGACCCCGTCGCACATGACCGTCATCGGGCATTCCTACGGGGCGACGACGGTGGCCGACGCGTCCACCCACAGTGGCATGCGTGCCAATGACGCTGTGTTAACCGGCTGTCCGGGAACCGATTTGGCGCACAGCGCCGCCGACTTTCATCTCAACGGCGGAAAGCTTTACGTGGGTGCGGCGTCGACCGACGCGATCAGCTGGATCGGCGAATCCGGCAGCGGTCTGCCCAATGCGATCAACGACGCTCTCGGCGGCCCGCTCGGGCCGTTGGCCGGGCTGGGCACCGACCCGGCTCACGACGGCTTTGGGTCGGTGCGGTTTCGCGCCGAAGTCGCCGGCTCGCAGAGCATTGCGCCCTGGTTCGACGATCATCTGCACTATTACGACAAAGGCAGCGAGGCCCTGCACAGCATGAGCGAGATTGCCACGGGTCAGGGCGATCACTTGGCCAGTGAAGGTATGCGCGCCCGCGCCCGAGCCGACGGACGAATATCCACTCCGCGCCAGGTGCACACCCCGTTCGGAACGCTGCCGCTGCCGCATGTGGAGATTCGACTACCTGTCACGGTCGATCCGGAATGGGAGAGGCCGTCGGCTTCTGTCACCAACGACCACGATTTCAGGTAAGGAGGATCGCCAAAGTGGTTGGGCTGCAGAAGGTCTATGTGCCCGAGCCGCTGCGCACCGCCCGCAATTCTGTGGCGTTCTGCCGATCCATGTTGGTGAACCCATTGGCAGCGGAATGCGCCCTGGTGCCGACCGCGGTCAGCGTTTGCTTGTGGTTTTGCAAATTGCTCACATGCTGCGAGTGCGCGGATGCGACGGCCTCATGAAAGGCGTCGGCTGCGGCGAACTCTCCGAACATTCCCGACGCCAACGGTCCCCGCGAGAGGCGATCGGCCCCATCCTGGGCGTGCCCGCCCGCGCGGTGAGAGTCGTTGGCCCCCGAATGCAGCAACTCAGTATCGACGAACATCGCCACCCCTTCCGAGCTGCTAGCAAGGCTACTACCGCAGATTGGGCCGTCAATTCACCTGTGGTGCACGGCCCTGGCGCCGTGCTACACGAAAACCGCGAATGCAGGCGGCTCGGGGGTGACTTGTAGACGTGTTTGGTGGTCGTTACGTTGCCGCTATGGGTGGGGGTGAGAACAACGAGGCCAGGGCCGCCCGGGCGCTGCGGAGGGTCGAGTTCGGGCGGTACGTCGAGAGCATGCATACCGAAATTGATTCTCGCGCGGGGAATTTGCACGCAACGTGAACCGGGAGGTGCCTGAGGCGATGATGCGTGAGGCATTGAGCCAGCTGAGGGCCGCGGGTGCGGCCGCGCCATTCAACTGCGCCGGGGTGATGGCCCCGAACCGGGCCGTTTGGTCCTGAGCTAGTGGCGCCGCTGATTGTTGACTCGGCGGCCCTGGACGGTGCCGGTGCTGCGGTGGTGTCCGCTGGCGTGGGTTTGGGGTCGGTGATTTCGACGTTGACAGCGGCACTGTCGGGGTGTGCGGGCATGGCCGGTGATGATCCGGCCGGTGCGTCGTTCGGACGCGCCTACGATGGTGCGGCGGCCAAGCTGATCGAGGCAATGGCGAGCACCCGTAATGGGCTGTGCTCTATCGGAGATGGCGTGCGGATGTCGGCGCACAATTATTCGCTAGCCGAGGCGATGTCGGATGTCACGGGCCGGGCTGCCACCCTTCCGGCGCCGCAGGTGACCGGGCCGTTCAAGGCCGGTTCGCCGCCGTCGGCGGTCGGTGCCGGCGCAGGGGCCCCGGCGGGGTGGGGGTGGGTGGCGCCGTATATCGGAATGATTTGGCCGAGTGGAGATTCGACGAAGTTGCGGGCCACCGCAGCGGCCTGGAATGCCGCGGGCGTCGGCTTCGCCCTCGCCGAGATCGAGGCGACGGCGGCCCCGATGGGCGCTATTCGCGCCCAGCAGATCCCCGAAGGCGCCACGATCGAGGCCGCATTTTCTGACGCCGAGGCCAGCACTACCGGCATTGCGCAGCAGTGTCAGACGGTCGCGGCCCAGCTCAGCGCCTATGCCGACAAGGTCGACGCGGTGCACGCGGCGATCCGGGATTTGTTGGCGCGCATCTGTGACCCGCTGACCGGCATCAAAGAGGTCTGGGATGTTCTGACCGACAAGGACGAAGACGAGATCGAACGTATCGCCCACGACATCGCCACGGTGGTCCGCAATTTCACCGGCGAAGCCAATGCCCTGGGCGGCCAGATCGCTACCACCCTGTCCGCCGCGGCGACAACCGCGACGACCATGGGCCACTACGCGGCTAAGGAGTGGGACCACTTCTTACATGGCAACGCCGTTGGTCAGATCGCCGACCAGACCGGGCAGTTTGTTAAAGGCGTTGGGGAGGAGGCCTGGGGTCTGGGCAAAGGCCTGTGGGAGATCAGCCAGGTTCGAGCCGTGTTGGACCCGATCGGATGGTACAAGTCCGAGGGAGAAATGGCCATGGGGCTGGCGCCGCTAGTCGGCGCCGGCGGCGAGCATGCACCCTCGCTCTGGCAGTCGTGGAAGGAATTCGGCAAAGGCCTTGTCCACTGGGACGATTGGAGCAAAAACCCCGCGGAGGCCCTCGGCAAAACCGAGGTTGATCTGGCCGGGGCGTTTCTGCCTGGGGGGCCGGGAACCAAACTGGTCGGCAAGGGCCGCGATCTCCTCGACGCTGCAAAAGGGTTCAAAAAACCCCCGACGCCACCCGACCTACCTGCCGTCCCGCGCAACGACCCCCCGCCCACGACAACCCCGCCGCCTCGAGTTCTGCCGCCAGCATCCGGCCGTCCGGTACCGGCGCCGACCGAACCAGCCCCGGGCACTCGGCCGCCGCACAGCCCCACCGAATCCAAACCACCCGCCGCCGACAAACCCGCAACCGGTGAGCCACCCAAACCGGTTGCGGCGCCCCCGGCGTCGGCGGGCCAGCCTCCGGTATCCGCGCCCACCGAACACCTGCCGCCAACCCATCCGAACTCGGCGGAACCCTCCCCCGCCCGAGCATCAGCATCCCTAGGTGGATCTCCGGCCGAACCGACACCAGGGCCAGCGCTCCCTTCTCAACAGCTGCCCACAGCGCCGGCGCCTCACGGTGCTCCACCTCACGGCGAAACACCGCCAGGCCACCCCATCGAATCACCACCGCCTCATAATGGCGGGCCACACCGACCCGGCGAAGGCGGCGAGGCGCATGGGTCGCATCTGCCAGGCGACGAGCAGCAGCTCCCAATGCATTCCAACGAACCATTTGGCGACGGGTGGCATCGATTACCCGACGAGCCCGTCGACCCGCATTACGGCGAACCGCTATCGGAGCATTGGGAATTCAGCGAAAATCCGGCCGATCCCAGTCGGATAGGCCGGGCTGTCGCCCGACTTATGGACGACCCTAATGCGCCATTCGGCCATGACCCACTAGGCCATGCGTATAGTCGAGAACAATACGAAGAACGGTTCAACTTGCTGAGCGCCGACGGCGATCATTGGTTTAATTTTCCGCGTAACGCCGGTGCCGTGCCAGGAACGAAAACCGCGTACACTGACGCTGGAAAGTTTCTCGATGATTACGGTTCTCAGCTTGACCGTATCGGTGAAGACAAAGGTAAATTTCTCGCCGTCATGGAACACGGGGATCCTGCATCATGGGAACAGCGCGCTCTCCATGTCTCCTCCCTGAGCGACCCCTATCGGACGTTCACCTTGGGTCGGCTCCCTGAGGGATGGGTCATTGAAGTATCCGAAGTCGCGCCGGGTTGCGGCCAGCCGGGCGGATCGGTCCAAGTACGAATATTTGATTCTGGGGGCAAGGTCCAAACTATAGAGGCGTTAACCGGGCGAGGAGTTTTGGGATAATGTCAACCAGCGTGGATCTCTCGACCGATTTGCAGGACTGGATTCGCGATTCTGGTATGTATATGCGGCAAGGTTCCCAAGCGCATGACGGCCGAACTGTTCTTTGGAACAAAGGCGGCGAAGTTCGTTACTTTATCGAGCTCCTCGACGGCTGGTATGTCATCACGTCATCCGACCGCATGAGTGAAGAGACATATGAATTCGCGGCGACTTCTATGACCGTGATTGAGAATTACCTGTTCGGCTATTTTGGCGGCTCGGTCCGAAGCGCGGGAAGACTGCCACGTATACGGAAACCTTTCGAACGCGACGAGCTGCGGCCCGAATATAGCCTCGGTAAGATGCTGTTCGCTGGCCGGGAGCGGTCCACGCTTGTAGATCTGACTGGAACGGTTATAGCAATTGCCGGTGTTGAAGATTTGGTAGAGTTATCGCATTACTTGACTGTGACTGTTGATGCCATCAAAAGCTCTTTCCTTAGTCCTGACGGTAAGCCATTGTTCAGCCTTTGGAGCGACTAGGGAAATTCATCAAGGGCGAGGAGCTTGACGAAGCAAGGGCGTGGGTGGGCGCGCAGTGATTTGCCGCCGTATGGTTGCGTGTTCCAATATTGAAGTTACCTGACCCACCGTTGGCGTAGGAGCTATACGGGGTTGGGAGTCTGCTTCGGGCGGGGATGGCGGATATGAGGAGGGCGCATGGCGGGGGACTTGCCTCCAAACCTTGATGAGGGATCGACTATTCGGCCGCCCACCTCCGGACAGTGGCCAGCGAGTTATCCCGGTCAGTCCACGCGACTCGCGCGCAACTGGCCGGCGACAGTCCTGGCTGCAATCGCCGTTCTGCTAGGCGCTGCAGCCTTAGTGGTGGCACTGACACGTCCGACGAACGGCCCGGCCGCGGTCTCCGCAACCACGTCGGCGGCACCGGCGTATACCGCGGAGGAAACAGCCGCGGCGCACAAAAAGTTGTGTGACGTCTATAAGGTCGCGGCGCGAGCAGTCCAAATTGAGACGAATGGCAGCAACAGTGAGCGTGCGGGTATTGCCACTGTAAACGGAGCGGTAATGCTAGAGGAAGCAGTAAATTCAACCCCAACAATGACGCCCGGCGATCGCGGGGCCGCGCTTGCCTTGGCTGAGGCGTATAGCAAAGTCTCTGCGGTGTCCAGTCTGGCATTGGGGAGTAACGATCCAGAGTGGCAGTCAGCGCTGTCTGATGCCAATGCCAAGGACGCCGCAATGAAAAAGGTATGTGGTGGGGGGTGACCTCCCGCCCGGGAAGTACACAGCGGCGCTGATCGGACCGTGGTGGCCAGCTCCGCCGACGGCTCTGCGCGGTGCCGCTCAACACTGGAAGCAAGCATGCGGGCAGCAACAGCAATACTCACAGGGTCTGCGCAACCAGCGGACCACGCTCGCCGCACATAATCAGGGTCACACGGCAGATGACCTCATTGCCCGATACTATCGGGGCGAACAGTTTCATCTGGATCTCGCCGAAAAGTACCAAACAAAGGCGACAGCTTTAGATTCCAGTGCTGACGCTATCGATAATCTGCGTGGTCGACTGGCGGACATAGCAGATTCAGGTAATAAGGAAATAGATGAAATACTTGGGTCGAACAAACCAGAGCCGGAAAAATTAGCGGAAATTCATCTTGTCCAACTCGCGTGCAATGCCCTTGCGGCGAATGCATCGCTGAGTGCCGTCAACACGATCGTGGCGGACACGCAGAAGATTCTCGACTCCGAAGGCATCGGGGGTAATGCCCGAACGTGGGCGCGTGAACACGGCTTTAATGTCGACGACGTTCAACCGCCTCCCCAAATCAGCAAGGAGGATTTGGATTCACCGGCGGCCACGTACCCGGCAGCATCAGCGGTCGGCGGCGGTGAGTTGCCGGGTGCATCGCCGCAGGCTGGTGCGGGACCACCCCCGGTGGCTTCGGCAGTCGGTGGCGGTGAGTTGCCGGGTGCATCGTCGCAGGCTGGTGCGGGACCGCCCCCGGTAGCGCCAGCCGTTGGCGGTGCGGCGCTTCCAGGTGGACCGCCGGCACCGACTCCTGGTGTGCAGATGCCCGGCGGTGGCGGACAGATAGCGCCGGGGATGCCGGGCGTGCCCGGTGGGCCGCTTTCGCCTGCGGCCGTCGGGCACGGTTTTGCGCCTGCGCCGATGTCGCAATCGTTCACGACCGGGATGATGACGGGACAGCCGGCGGCCGCCGGCGGGGAAGCGTTGTCGTCGCACGCGATGCACGCCATGGACGCCGGGGCGGCTGGACCTGCGCAGACTGGACCCCCATTGACAACGCCGCCGGCGGTGTCCGCGCCGACTGCGCCCGGTGGTGGAGCATTCGCAGCGGCACACGGTCCGGTTGACACACCCTCAACCGCGGCTGGCGCCGCGTTACCGTCGACCGGCGATAGCGGCAGCGCGGCGGTGACGCCGGTGGTGACCGGCGGGGCGGCATCCGCGCCTGCGGCTCCGGTCTCGGGCGGCCCGGCCGGACCGCTGCCCGCCTACGGCTCCGATCTGCGCCCGCCGGTGGTGGCGCCTCCCGCGATGCCCTCCGCTCCGACGGCGCCGGTCTCGGGTGCGCCGGTGGCACCCTCGCCGGCATCGTCCCCGTCAGCGGGTGGGCCGCTGGTTTCTTCGGTGCAGCGGTCGGCAGCCGGGGCCGCGGCGGGACAGGCCGGCACGAGCTCGTCGATGGCCGGCGCATCGGCGCTGTCCGCAACAGCAGGTTCGGCGGCCGGCGCGGCATCCGGCAGGACGGCCGAACAACAACGGCTGCAGCGACTCGTCGATGCGGTGGCTCGCCAGGAGCCGCGACTGTCGTGGGCGGCCGGGCTGCGCGACGACGCCACCACCCTGCTGGTCACCGATCTCGCCGGCGGGTGGATTCCGCCTCACATCCGATTACCGGCCCACGTGACCCTGCTTGAGCCAACGGCACGACGCCGTGATGCCAGCGTGGTGGACTTGCTGGGCGCCGTCGTGGCCGCGGCTGCCCATCAGCCCAACGCCTACGTTGCCGAGCCCGACCCCGACGCGCCTAAGCTGACCGGCGACCGGCTCGCCCGCTCCGCCGCGTCTAAAGTCGATGAGCTCGGCCCGGCCCTGGTGGAAGCAGTGCGCCGCCGCGACGGTTTGCCACGGATCGCTCAAGCCGTCGCCGCGCCGGCGGTGCGACAAACCGGCGTCCTGGAAAACGAAGCCGAACTGCTGCGCAGTTGCGCCGTCGAAATTCGGCAATCGGTGCTGGCCGCATACCCCAGTCACGACCTAGTCGCTGTTGGGGATTGGATGCTGTTGGCGGCAATCGAGGCGCTAATCGACGAGCATGAGTACCTCGCCAATTATCACATGGCGTGGTTTGCGGTGACCCGCCGCCAGAGTGGTTCTAGCGCATCGGTGTGAATACCCGGTCGCAACCTGTTGTGCCAGAATGGTGGCACGGTCAATCGCGTGTGGCGCGGCTCGGCCGGAATTTGCTCGCGGGGCGCTGCAGGATGGGGGTGAGGTGAATCATGGGTGGCGGCAACCCCATCACAAGTAATCCACCTACATATGTGGGGCTGGCTGGCGCACCAGAAGCCCCAACCCCGACGGGGACTCCGCCCGGGCCGCCCGACGGCTCGCCTGCCGGCACCTGGGGTGCCATAACGGCGGGCGCCGCCAATGCTGGCGTGCCGGGCGACGCGGCAGCCGCCGCTCAAGCAGATGCGGACCGTCGGGCGCATGCGGCCGATGCGGCGGCCAAGTTCCCGGCGAACGAAGCCAATTCGGCGGCGCAGATGCAAGGCGTCGGCGCGCAGGGGTCTTCACAGATGGTCCAGCAGATGGTGTCGGGCATCGCGGGCGCGCTAGGGGGCGCAATCGGCGGCATCATGAAGCCGCTCACCGAGTTTCCCCAACAGGCCATGCAGGCGGGCCAGAGCGCGATACAGCCGCTGATGAGCGCGATGCAGCAAGCCCACACTGCGGGGGCGGTGGATCCAGCGGACGGGTCGCATCTGGTGGACAGCCTGGGCGATGAAGGCGGCGGCGCTGGCGGCGGCGGTGCCGGTGAACTCGGAGGCGGGGGCGGTGGCAGCACCACCCCGGCGGGCGTGATGGGTCCGCCGCCTGTGCCGTCGTCCTCACCGCCGACGACTCCTGCCGGGGCGTCCGCAAAGTCGGCGGCGATAACACCGAGTGGTGGCACCCCCACTCCGTCTGGCCCGACCGGTATGACCGGCATGCCGATGATGCCGCCGGGGGCCATGGGCGCGGGCGGTGAAGGGGGCAATAAGGAGAAGCCGGCCGAGAAGCGGGTGACGGCCCCGGGTGTGCCCAACGGCCAGCCGGTCAAGGGCCGCTTGACCGTCCCGCCGAGCGCTCCGGTCACCAAACCCGGTGAAGGCAAACCGACCGTCGTCACCAACAGGCCCAACCGACGAATCGTGATTATGCCGAGCGACGACGAGGCGAAAGAATAGCCCAACGGTTGCGCGGAAGTAACCCGGAATTGCATTTCTAATATCGAATTTGGTTGGGCCGTAACGAATTAAGCCGGCGCGACCGCCCGCTCACACAGTGACTGGTCCGGCATCGCCAACGGCAGTAATGTCAGTGCGTAAATGCGACCTTCGATCAGAAGGCGGGGCTGTCGCAAGAGGGTGGCACGGTTATGGACAAGAGGGTGCGACGCGCGGGGGCGCGGCGGTGAATAACGGTGGGGGAGTCGGTGACTGATCCGTTGATGACGCAGGCGGTCGCGGCGTTGTCCCGCGGCCACAACCTGTTCGCCGGCGGCGTCGTGGCGGACGACATCGTTAAGACGCCAGCCCGGACACGCATGTACGCCGACGACATATCCCAATCGACGAGCGGCGCCGGAGCCCCAAGCTCGGTGCAGGGGCTGCGCCGCCTCGCAGACAACGACGAGGCGCTGGCGCAGATCATGACCGCGGCGCGGACCGACCACGCGCACGCGAGCGCGGCGACCCGGACGGTCCTGGAGGCCGCCAAGGCCGATGCAACACCGGCCGCCGATACGCCGATGGGCCGGCGTGAGGCGATCAGCCGGATGGTCGCGCGACTGCGGGCTCAGCATCGGCACATCGTCCTGACGCGGTCGCAGGCACGGCTGCTGGCATCACGGCTACGGCATTTGCGTTACCGACAAAGGCGGGCAGGGTTGGGTGGCAAAGGTGGCAAAGGTGGCAACGGCGGGCGAGCCGAGGTACTGTCCGCAATCCGTAAAGCCTTGGATATCAAGGGTATTCATGATCCGGCGGCGCGTGCCCGATGGACTCGCGGCATGGACTTGGTGGCCCGCCGCGAGTCGGGCTACAACGCCGCAGCGGTGAACGACTGGGATTCGAACGCGGCGAGGGGCACCCCCAGCAGGGGAGCCTGGCAGTTCATCGCGCCGACGTTCACGGCCTACCACGAGCCGGGCACATCGCCCAGCATCCACAATCTGGTGTCGCAGGCGTGCGCTTTCATCAACTATGCGAGGGGCCACTACGGCGTGGCCGCCGACGCGTCGAATTTGGCTGATCGCATTCAGCAGGCCGATGCTCGCCGATCACCCAAGGGGTATTGAGAATGCCGCTGAGTCTGTCCAACCGCGACCAGAATTCCGGGCATCTGTTTTACAACCGGCGCCTGCGCGCGGCGACAACCCGCTTCACGGTGCGAATGAAACACGACGACCGCAAACAGACCGCCGCGCTGGCGTTGTCGATATTGCTGGTGGCCATTGCGTCGGGATGGATGATCCTGCTCAACGTGCTCAAGCCCACCGGCATCGTGGGCGATTCGGCGATCATCGGCGACCGCGATTCCGGCGCGATCTATGCCCGCATCGAAGGTCGGCTGTATCCGGCGCTGAATTTGACGTCCGCGCGGCTGGCGACTGGGTCGGCGAACCCGCCGACCTGGGTGAAACCCGCCGAGATCGCGAAGTATCCGACCGGGCCACTGATAGGCATTCCGGGGGCGCCGGCCGCGATGCCGGTGCACCGGGGTGCGATGTCGGCGTGGGCGGTGTGCGATACGGCGGGGCGTCCCCGCAGCGGGGATAGGCCGGTCGTGACCTCCATCGCGGGACAACTCAACGGCGGTGGCCGCGCGACACCCATGCGCGACGACGCGGGGCTGCTGGTGACCTTCCAAGGCAACACGTATGTGATCTGGGGCGGGAAGCGGTCACAGATCGATCCGACCAGTCGGGCGGTCACGCTCAGCCTCGGGCTCGACCCCGGAGTGACGTCGCCGATAGAGATTTCGCGGGCGCTGTTCGACGGGCTGCCGGCGACAGAGCCGCTGAGCGTGCCGCAGGTGCCCGGGGCGGGCACCCCGTCGACGTGGGTGTCGGGTTCGCAAGTGGGCGCGGTGTTGCAGGCCCAAACCGCCGGCGGGGGCCGTCAGTTCTACGTGCTGCTGCCCGACGGGGTGCAAAAGATCAATAGCTTCGTCGCCGATCTGCTGCGCAGCGCCAACTCCTACGGGTCCACCGCGCCGCGGGTGGTGACCCCCGACGTTCTGGTCAACACTCCCGAGGTGACGTCGCTGCCGGTGGACTACTACCCGACCGGTCGCCTGAATTTCGTTGACTCCGCGGCGAATCCGACCACATGCGTGGGATGGGAGAAGGCGCCGACAGACCCGCAGGCTCGGGTGGCCGTCTATAACGGGCGGGGACTTCCGGTGTTCGCATCGATGGACAACCGGATCGTGCGCCTGGTTCGTGACGACCGCGACCCGGCGTCGGTGGTGGCCAACCAGGTGCTGGTGTTGCCGGGCGCGGCCAACTTCGTGACGTCGACCAGCGGTGTGATCACCTCCGATTCCCGCGAATCGTTGTTCTGGCTTTCCGATAACGGCGTGCGCTTCGGGATCGCCGCCGACGAGGCGACGCTGCGCGCGCTCGGATTGGATCCGGCTTCGGCGGTGCAGGCGCCGTGGCCGTTGTTGCGAACTTTCGCCGCGGGACCGGCCTTGTCACGGGAGGCCGCACTGTTGGCGCGTGACACGGTGCCGACCCTCGGGCAGGTGGCGGTGGTGACGACGACAGCGAGGGCCGGAGGCTAGGGATGTCCAAGCGAGCGTTTCCCATCAACCGCGTCAAGATCGACCCGCCGAAACCCGTTCGGGTGGCGCCGAGTGCGCCGATTGCCCTGCCGGAACGCGAGCCCCGCAACATCTGGGTGATGATCGGCGTGCCGGCGCTGGTCGTGGCCCTCATCGGCACCATCGTCATGCTTTACGTCTCGGGTGTGCGCAGCCTTACCACCGGCTTCTTCCCGCTGATGGGTATCGGCGCGTTTGGCATGCTGGCGTTCTCCGGGCGGTTCGGGCGGGCGCGCAAGATCACCTGGGGCGAGATGGAACGGGGCCGCCGCCGCTATCTTCGCGACCTCGACGGTAACCGGGACGAGATCCAGACCGCGGTGTGCGCGCAGCGGGAATGGCAGAACGCCGTGCATTCCGATCCGCGCGGGCTGGGGGCGATCATCGGCGGTCCGCGGATGTGGGAACGTAGCCGCGGCGATGTGGACTTCTTGGAGGTGCGGGTAGGCACCGGTGTGCAGCACGCACCGGATTCGGTGTTATCGGTGACCTGGCCCGACATCGCCTCCGATGAGGAGCTGGAGCCAGTCACAGGGCAAGCCTTGCGCGATTTCATCTTGGAGCAGCGCAAGATTCGCGATATCGCCAAGGTCGTCAACCTGCGGTCGGCGCCGGGATTCAGTTTCGTGGGCGAGGATTTGGACCGGCTGCGGTCGCTGATGCGTTCCGCATTGTGCGGGCTGGCGGTGTTTCACAACCCACGCGACGTGAAGCTGATGGTGGTCACGCGCACCCCCGAAGTGTGGTCGTGGATGGTATGGCTACCGCACAACTTGCACGACGATCTGTTCGATGCCTGCGGGTGGCGGCGGCTGATATTCGCCACCCCTGAGGAGCTGGAAGGGTCCCTCGGCGCTGAGCTGCACATGAAGGGAAAGCGCGGCGCGTGGACGCCGCCGGCGGCGGCCAGCCCGACCGCGATGGGCTCGGCGCTGGAAACCGGGCAGGGCACCGACGCAGTCGATCTGGGACCGCACTGGGTGATCGTCGACGACAACACCGGCAGCCCCGACGCGTGGGAAAGCGTGGTCGGGCAGGTCGGCAAGGCGGGAATTACGGTGCTGCGCATCGCATCTCGGGTAGGCACCGGCGTGGGGTTCGACCAGGACCAGGTCTTCGAGCTGGGTGAGCGAAACGGCGCACCCATCGCGTCGGTCAACGGCCAGGTCAAAGCCGGCACCAACGGCGCTGACGTCGACGACGACGACGGGCGCCCGGCGCCGCTGTTGCGTTCGCGTGGCAAGTTTTTCGCCCATGCCGACCAGCTGTCGATCCACCGGGCCTACCGGTACGCGCGGGCGATGGCACGGTGGTCACCGACGAGCCGCAGCGACCTTTCCGATTCCACGGGCGGCGCCTCGGAGCTGTTGCGGGCGCTGGGAATCGCCGACCCCCGTGAATTGGATGTCGATCGGTTGTGGGCCGACCGGCGCGGCCGGGGCGACGAGCGGTGGTGTGAGATGCCGGTGGGCGCCAAGCCCAACGGCGATCTGCAAAACGTCATCCTGCGCGCGAAAGACTTCGGCGGCTTCGGGTTTCACTCGGTGGTCATCGGCACCAGCGGGTCGGGCAAATCGGAATTCTTCTTGTCGTTGGTCTACGGGATCGCGCTGACGCACTCGCCGGAAACGTTCAATGTCATCTTCGTCGACATGAAGTTCGAATCGGCGGCCCAGGACATCCTGGGCATCCCCCACGTGGTGGCCGCGCTGTCCAACCTCGGTAAGGACGAGCGGCACCTGGCCGAGCGGATGCGCAGAGTCATCGACGGTGAGATCAAGCAGCGCTACGAGCTGTTCACCTCGGTGGGTGCGCGCGACGCCAATGACTACGAAGAGATCCGCCTCGCCGGGCGCGACCTACCACCGGTGCCGGTGTTGCTCGTCATCGTCGACGAATACCTGGAATTGTTTGCCAATCACGACAAGTGGATCAACCTGATCATCCACATCGGCCAGGAGGGCCGCGGCGCCAACGTCTTCTTCATGCTGGGTGGGCAGCGGCTGGACCTATCATCACTGCAAAAAGTCAAGTCCAACATAGCATTTCGGATCGCGCTGCGCGCAGAGTCGGGCGACGACAGCCGCGAGGTGATCGGTTCGGACGCCGCCTACCACCTGCCGTCGAAAGAGAACGGCTTCGCGCTGCTCAAGGTGGGGCCGCGCGATCTCGAGCCGTTCCGCTGCTTTTACCTGTCGGCGCCGTTCGTGGTGCCCAAGACCAACCGGGCCGCCAGGACTATCGACATGACGTTGACCAAGCCCCGGCTGTACAACTGGCAGTACCAGCCGCTGGACGCGACGGACGCCGCGGCACTCGAAGCCGCCGCCGCGGTCGACGCGGAACCCGACGAATTCCTTTACCACGAGGACGGTTTCAAGAGGAAGAAGGTTGTCGACGTGCTGCGGGAGTCGCTGCACAACGTGCAGCACCGATCGCCGCGCCGGCCATGGTTGGAGCCGCTGGAGGATCCCGAGCCCATTGATGCTCTGGTCGGGGGTTACCGCGGCAAGCCGTGGCATGTCGACTACGGCCGCAACCCCGGGTTGATGTTCCCGGTGGGCGTCATGGACATTCCCGAGGAATCCCAGCAGGTCGTCTATGCGCTGGACGCGTTGCGCAGCAACATCATCGTGGTGGGGGCCAAGCAGCGCGGCAAGACGACCGCCCTGATGACACTGATGTGTTCGGCGGCAGCGATGTACAGCCCGGCGCGGGTGACGTTCTTTTGCGTCGGTGGGGCGACCCTGGCACAGGTTGCCTCGCTGCCCCACGTCACCGACATCGTGTCGCCGAAGGACAACGAGGGCATCGAGCGCATCTTGAGCACCATGTACGCGTTGATCGATGCGCGGGAGGACGCGTTCCGACGACTCAAGATCGACCTGGACGGTTTCCGCGAGCGCCGGTTCGGACCCGGCAGTGACGGTGTCGGCGGTACCGACCCAAACGACCCGTTCGGCGATGTCTTTGTGGTCCTTGATGATTACGACGACCTGTATTCCAAGGACACCGTCCTGGGTGATCGCATCATCGCGTTGAGCAGCCGCGGTCCGGAATACGGGGTGCACGTGATGTGCAGCGCCGGGGGCTGGATTCACGGGCAGCGGCAGAGCCTGCTGCAAAACGCAACGGCGCGAATACAATTGCGGCTGGCCGACCCGAGCGAGAGCCAGATGGGCCACTCGTCGATCGAGTCGCGCGAAGCGGCGCGGCGAACCCTGAACCGTCCCGGTTTTGGCCTCACGGATTCGCTGCACGAGCTGCGCATCGGTATGCCGGCGCTGACCGATCCCGCCACCGGCGCGCCGGTGGGGATCACCGATGTGGGTGCCCGCATCGCCGAGGTCGCCGGGGTGACCAAGCACGCGAGCCTGCAGCGCCTGCCGCAGCGCGTGGAGTTGAGGGCAATCCTTGAGTACGAGGCCGCACACCGGAGCGGTGGCGACCTCTCGATTGCGTTCGCCATCGGCGAGCGCCACGAACTGGGTCCCGTGCCTCTCCGGCTGCGCGAGAGCCCGGGGATGACGATTTTGGGCAGGCAAGGCTGCGGCAAGACCCTGTCGCTGGTGGCCATCGGCGAGGCGGTGATGAGCCGGTTCAGCCCCGAGGAGGCGCAGCTGACGCTGATCGACCCCAAGACCGCCCCGCACGGTCTGCGAGATCTGCACGGCCCGGGCTATGTCCGCGCATACGCCTATGACCAAGACGAGATCGACGAGGTAATCACCGCATTGGCGCAGCAGGTCATGCTGCCCCGGCTGCCTCCCAAGGGTCTGAGCCAGGAGGAACTGCGGGCGCTCAAGCCGTGGGAAGGACCACGGCACTTTGTGCTCATCGACGACGTCCAGGACCTGCGGCCGGATCAGGCTTACCCGCCCAAGCCCCCGGTCGGTTCGGCCCTGTGGAAGCTGATGGAACGCGCCCGGCAGATCGGTCTGCACGTGTTTACGACCCGAAACAGCGCGAACTGGGCGACGCTGCAGATGGATCCCTGGATGAGGTTCCAGACCTCGGCGAAGGTCGCCCAGCTGTTTATGGACAATGACCCGCAAAACAGGATCAATCGCGTGGTCCGCGCCCAGGCGTTGCCTCCTGGACGCGGCTTGCTGATGAGCGCCGACGGCGACGTCGAGGGGGTGCTCGTCGGGTTCCCGTCGGCGGCCGCCGCGCAGCAGCCGTAGCGGCGCGAAACCCATTGCAGCCCTGTATGTTTACGCCCGCCTCACGGTGAGGGCGTGACGCCGACAAGAGCAAGCATCAAGGCGATCCCCGGCAACAGATTGTTCACCTGATGCGCGACGATGCTCGCCAGTAGACCACCGGAGTACAACCGAGCGAGCCCGACCGGGATGGCCACCACCACCAACACCGGGGCGCGGGTGAATTCGAAATGGGCCAGCGCGAACACCACGGTGGTCACCGCAAAGGCGACCCACCGCCCCCAGCGCCGATCTATCGCTCCCCAGAGCAACCCCCGGAAGATGATCTCTTCGCATAACGGCGCGAGAAGGGCCACGATGAGAAACACGGCCACGGCCCACGGCCAGGAGGCCCGGAGGCCCCCAAAGACCCTGCCAATCGCCGAATCTACGGGCGACCGGACGATCGAGACGTAGAACAGCGAAACGGGCACCGTGACCAACAAACCACCGAAACCGAACGCCAGCCCGAGCCCCAACCCGCGCCACGACCACCGCAGCCTCAGGTCGGTGCGCGGGCCGTTGCCGCGCAGCCTCGTGATGAGCACGGCCAGCCCGGCCGCAATCACCGTGGGCGCGGCCACCGCCAACAGAAGCGTCCCGACGGAAAGACGACCAACGACGGCAAGGGCAGACGCCAACAACACCGAGGCAACCACGTAGACAACCGCGACCAGTAGGAAGGCGCCCAAACCCCAGCGATGAGCCGGTGCGGAGGCCGCTGCCGGACTCGGTTCGCTCGACGGTTCGGGCGCCGCAGCCCCATCCGCCCGCTCCGCTTGCACCGCCCCAACGCTACCGCAGGGCTTCCTCACGACTCTCCGTCGTGTCGCGACCTGTCACGACTGCGCGTGCCATAAGATGCCTTCACCCTACCGGCGGTCACCCCCACCGTCGGAGCCTGTGAGGGCCGAAAACCCTTAGAAGGCAACGCAAATGGAGCTTGACTGTATCACCCACCCGTTACGATTGGCCAGAGGATCCCACCAGCCGGGATCGGGCAAAGGGTGTGCCATGAACGCGATTTCGTACATCAACGGCGACACGCAGATCACCGACTTCCCGGCGACGTCGGCTCGCCCGCTGGCCACCTTCGTCCAGTTATGCAACGACCTGCTGGCCGGGCCCGACGGCTACCTGTCTCCGCAGGACAGCATTGTGGTTCTCGACCTGGGTTGGCTGACGGTGGGAACCGCCGATGTCGACGACGCCGTTATTCACACCTGGGTGACCAAATTGCTGATCAGCTCACCATGGGGCGTCGTCCGATACGCCGACGACGCTGCGGCCGAAGCGATTTCCGAGATCGCCGAGCTGCATCGCCGACTCGCTCCCGGCGACACGCCGCCGACTGCCGCCTGGGACGGCGCTGCGCGCACCGCCCGGGCGGTCGCCGAAACGTCAGCGGGTGCCGCGCGGTACGCCGTCCGGGCCGCATACCAATCGACCGCGCTGGTTCATACCGACGACTGGGACACGCTGGACGCCGTAACCGGCAACGCCCTGCGCGCCCACCGGCTGGCACACGGGGATACCGGGGCCGCCCGGATCGTGGAAGTCACGCGCAACGCCATCCGCTCATGGCGTCGTCTAGCCGGGCTGAGCGTTGTCAGCAACGCCCGGCTGTCGGTCAGCGGCGCCGTGAAACGCAAAGAGACGGCCGCATAAATAGCGGGAATCAGTTCTGGCGGTCGCCAGGGAATTATTCCCCCTGACTCGAAATCGACGCCTGACGCGTAGCCGGGCCGCACTCAGTGACGTCGCGTTTGGCGCTCTCGAGCACCGCATGGCGCGGCGGCGCAGCCAGCTCATTTGCCCGCGCCGGCATCCTAAGGATGCTGTGGCGCAGGCCAATTCAGAATCTGGCGAGCGGTGCGTCCGAGGACCCAGGACTTCTCGTCGTCGGAGAGCGACGGGGAGTGGCGGATGCCGAAAAGCGACTCGCCCCACGTGGCACGCCGGCGGGTCATCGTGTAATCGCTGGCCCACATCACCCGCTGGGGCCCGAAGGCGTCGATCGCGCGGCGCAACTTCGGCTCGAGGTCGGGGAACGGATAGGAATCGGTCGACAGAAACGATTGCGCGTGCGCCCATTTGTAGGCGACGTTGGGATAGCGCGCCATCGCAAGAGCGTCGTCGATGCTGGCCTGACCGGGGGCCGCGTCGAAGGCGACGCCGCAATGGTCGATGACGAATTGAACGTTGGGAAAGCGCTCGACGTATTGCGTCAGGTGTGGAACCCGCCCAGGGCAATTGACGAACACCGGCAGGCCGTGCGCGCGAGCGGCTCGCAGCACTGGATCGTGTCCGCCGTTCTCGAACACCGCGCCCTCGGCCGGGGTGAAGACCAGGAAGCGCAGCGCCTTGAACCCCGGCGCGGCGGTTAGCGTATCGACCCAGCATTCGATGCCGGGATCGGTCGGGTCCACCCGCATCAGGAAGGCGAACCGATCGGGATGACGCAGCGCGGCCGCCTCGGCGTCCGGTCCGACGCTGCGAAAGGCGCCGTTGGCTAGGCGATAACCGGGAAGCAACGCTCCGTCCTCGGCCACGGTTCCGAACTCGTCGAACAACGCGGCCCGAATGCCCAAGGCATCCATGATCGCCACCGTGACCTCAGTGCCGAGCATGTTCGCGTGGACCTGCGCGTCGACAATATCCATCGTTCCTCCCGCTTCTCGGCGCCGGACGGCTCGCACACTCCGTCGACCGTAGTACGCCGTGCCGGAGGGGCTTCATTTGCTTGCATCCGCTTTGATCAAATCGGCGCCTTTTTCCGCGATCATGATGGTGGCCGGCGCCGGGACAGCTCCTAGTCGGCCGCGAGCCCGGATATCCCCGCGCCGATGACGGCAATTACGAGTCAGCGAGCGAAAAGTCTTCCGGGAACCTGACTCATCGCGGATTCTTCTCCCCGGCTTCGACGGCGACGGACAGCCTGTTCTCGGCGGGTGCGACCGGGCACGTCGCGTAGTCGGTGAACGAGCACGGCAAGTTCGACGCCCGGTTGAAGTCAAGAGTCACCGTTGCGTCGGCGCCCGGCTCGGTGACCGCCAGTGACCTGGCGCCAGGATATGTCGTCACGCCGCTGGTCTCATCGGTGAACAGCACATGCAGCCCACCCGCGGGCCAACCGAACGCGACGAGTTGCAACGCGGCACCGGCCAGCTCGAAGTCGATGACGCCAACGGCGTTGAGGTGGTGTTCGAGTCCTTCGACGACGGCACCCGTCGTGACCGTCTTCGGCTGCTCGTACCGGGTGAACTTGCCAGGAACGCACCACTTTTCGCTCGGCGGGTAGGTGGGGATGCCGTGGTACGCCTGTAGGTGGGGAGACTTGGGGTCGTGCACGCGCAACGCGGCCGAGCCGGTTCGGCGAATGACCTCAATACGGCGCTCTCCGGCATCAACGAGCAATCCCGGTGCACCTTCGACCGGTTCGAGCCGGTCGGTTCCATCGATGCCCTGGACATACACGGCATCGGCATCCGCTCGCCAACGACCCGGAAGGTCGGCAACATGTTCGAATTCATCGGTGAGCCAATACAATCCGGTAAGGCTCACCCAGCCGAGCGGGTCACGATAGAAGCGTTCGCGCTCGCTGTGCCACTGGTTCCACGCCGCCTCGAACGTTTCTGCCGATCTATCTGCGGTGGTCGTCATGATTCACGCACTCCTTGATTCTCGAATGGACGAACGATGTCTCTGTGAGACGAGTGGCCGGCTCGGAATGCGCTCACGCAGAACGGGCGCGACATCGGATTGGAACAGTTCGAGGCTACGGCGCTGTTGGCTGACCGTCACACCGTCGGTGTCGGCGCTGAGGTGCATCACCTCGTGGCCGAGCTGCTCGTGATAGCGACCCACCTTGTCGATAACCTGCTCGGGACTACCGATCAACGCCGAGCTGCGTTCGACGAAGTCTTCGATCGACTCGAACGCTACCGGAATCCCGGCTTTGCGCTGCGCCGTCAGGCGTGCCTCAAAGGCTGGCCGGTAGGCGGCCACCGCTTCCTGCGACGCCGGAGTGACGTAGAACCCGGCCGTTCCGGCGCCGACCAGGGCGTCCGCGGGCTGGTGGCCGTAGAACTCCCAGCGCTGCCGGTAGTGACGAACCAATTCGGCATAGGGCTCGATGGTGTTGCTGAAGTTGGCGGAGAAGATCGGGTCTCCGTAGCGTGCGGCGAGGTCGACGGAATCCGTACTCGTCGCGCTGCCGTGCCAGACTCGAATTCGGTCCTGCAGCGGCCGGGGGAGCACCTTGGCGTTGACGAGCGGCGGGCGGAAGCGGCCAGACCACGTTACGCACTCGTTTTGCCACAGCAGCCGGAACAGCTCGTAGCCTTCGCGGTTGCGGTCCCACTGATCGGCGGTGGTCACGTGGAACAACTCCGCCTGCGCCACCCCGTTGCCCTTGCCGATGATCAGTTCGAGTCGTCCACCGGACAGGTTGTCGAGCGTCGAATAGTCCTCGAATGCGCGGACCGGATCGAGCAGACTCAACGTCGTCACCCCGGTGAACAGGCCAATCTTCGAGGTGCGCGCCGCGATGTTGCTCAACACCACCGGTGGCGAGGACGAGATGAACGGATCCTCGTGACGCTCCCCGACGGCGAAGCCGTCGAAACCCAGTTCCTCGGCAAGCACCGCCTTGTCGAGGACATCGCGCAGCCGGTCAGCAGGACTCTTCTTCTCACCCGAAACTGGATCCGGGAAATGAGTTATCAGCGTGATCAGCAGAAACTTCATGCCGTCGACTCGGTTGTCGTCCTCACGCCTAGTCTCCTCGAGGTTGCCGCGCTGTTTGAACGAACCGATTGGCTCCCTGCTTCATTCCCGAACGGCCCCCGAGCGCGATTAGAAGAAGAACCCGGCGTACGGCGCGTCCGGCACGGCGAACAGCCGGTCGGCCGCGACGAGCGCCCCGGGATCGTCGGCCCGGGCCAGCCCGGCGACGCAAAGGCCGCGCCAGGTCGCACCACCGAGCAGGACGGCGGCCAGGCCCTCGGCGCCGACGTGCAGTTGGGCGCGGCGGTCCGTCGGTTCGGCCCCGGCACCGGAAATGCTGAATGTGGCCGAATTATGCTGCAGGAGAGGGTCATTCACTGCAATCGTGACGGCGCCGTCTCCGGCGTAGCGACGCGCTGCCAGCGCCTGGTGGGCGTCGATGACGCGCAGCCACGTTTCGTCGCGCACCGCGGTCACCTTCGCGGCCCGCCGATCGACAAGCAGCCAGGGCAACGGATCGTCGACCGGCAGCATCCAGAACAGCACGCGATCGACGAGATCGAGCCCGAGCAGGAAACGCAGCAGTCCCAGATAGGCCTCCGTGGTGGGCGCGAAAAAATCCTCGACCACGACGGTGCGCTGATCGCTGACGTACCACCTCTCGGTGTCGATGGGGCTGTAGCGGGTAAATCCCGTCTCGGACCCCGGCTCGCCGTGCACCGCGACATAGGAAGGACCCGAGGACGATTCGCTGCGCAGCCGCAGGGTCTGCCACCACACCGCCGGGCGGTCAAGGGTTCCCGGCCGCGACGGACGATTGTCGGCATAGATCCGCGGCAGCACATCCCATGCTTGCGCCACGTCGAGCAGTCGCACCGGACCGCCCTTCCCGACGTCGGGGCGCAGCGTCGCCCGCGCCGTCGCAACCTCGATGCTTTGCGACGAACCCGCCACGCCGTAGCCATACCGCTCGTAGATCGTGGCCTCCGTCGCCCGCAACGTTGCGACCACCTCACCCCGCGCGGCGATGTCGTGCAGTTGGTGACGCATCAGCGCGGTCGCAACACCTCTTCGGGTGAACGATGGCAGCACCCCGATCCGTGTCACGGCGGCGTGCCCGACGATCGCGCCACCGGGAAGCGTCAATCCGCTGGTTGCGGCGTCGGCGGTGCCCACGAGTTGTCCTTCGACGAATGCACCGACGGTACGGCCGGGTTCGAACAGCGCGGCGACCCGGCCGGGAGGCAGGGTCGAAAGGGGTGGGATCCCCACCATCGAGACGCGAAACACGTTAGCCGCAGCGACGAGGGCGTCCTCGCCTTCGAGAACACGGATTTCGGTGGTCATGCGGCCATCATGTCGCGTGCCGCCGGCGGCACAGACCCCGGGGATAACGCTGCGAGTCCGGCCGCCCGCTATATCGCCGCCCAGCCGCCGTCCACGCTCAGGATGACTCCATGGATGTTGGCGGCGTCGTCACCGGCCAGAAAGACCACCGCGGCGGCCACTTCTTCGGGCGTGCTCATCCGTCGGGAGGGAAGCCGGGCCAGCACCGGTTCGAGGTGGTCGGCGAACTCCCGCTGCCGTTCCGTGGCGATCGGCCCTGGTGCGACCGCGTTGACCCGAACTCCCAAGGGTCCGTACTCGTCGGCCCAGGACTTCGTGAACGAATGGATGGCGGCTTTGGTAGCGCTGTAGATCGCCGAGCCACTGGATCCGCGAAGTCCGGTGATGGAGCCGATGTTGACGACCGCGCCCTTCCCGTTGCGCGCCATCTCCGGCGCGACCACGCCGGTCAACAGGAACGGCGCAAAAATGTTGACGGAGAACGCCTCTCGCAACAGCTGGCCCGGAATATCGGCCGTTGGGGTCGGCATCAGTAGGGTGGCCGCGTTGTTGACGAGGATGTCGAGCTGGCCGCCGGCAGTTTCGGTGGCCAGCTCTATGGCCCCGGTAGCCAAGCGCCGCACTTCCTCGTCGCCGGCCCCGAGGTCGGCCGCGACGAAAACGGCGTCGCCGCCGGCGGAGCGGATGTCGGCGACGACGGTGTCGCCGCGGGACTTGTCTCGCCCACTGACGATGACAAAGGCGCCACTGGCTGCCAGCGCTTTGGCGACGGCGACTCCGAGGCCTCCGGTGGAACCGGTGACCAATGCTGTGCGGCTGGATAACCGCGTATCGTTTGGACCCATGAGTCCACATGCTGCTCCAGTAAAAATGGACCTGCAAGTCCAGAAACTGACGTCGAAGGGGTGGGCCACTCGTCAGCGCATCATTGAGGGCGCGGCCAGCGAGATCCGCGCACGTGGTGTCGCACTCACCACGCTGGAAGACGTCATGGCCCGGACACGCACCTCGAAAAGCCAGTTGTTTCACTATTTTCCGGGGGGCAAGGAGCAGCTGCTGCTGGCCGTCGCCGCATTCGAGTCGCAGATGGTGATCGACGACCAGCAACCTCACCTGGCGGCGCTCACATCTTGGGCCGCCTGGCAACGATGGCGTGACGTGGTGGTGGACCGCTATCGCCGCCAGGGGCAGAATTGCCCGATCGCGGTGCTCATGTCGGAGGTCGGCCGCACTACGCCGGGGGCCCAGGCCGTCACGGCCGAGCTGATGGCCAAGTGGCACGGCGCCCTCGCCACCGGAGTTCGCTCCATGCAGAAGCAGGGCAAGATCGCCGCTCGTGTGGACGCCGACCGGGCGGCCGCGGCGCTGCTGGCCGGCATCCAGGGCGGGGTCGGCATCATGCTCGCGACCGGCGACCTGTCCTACCTCGAGGCCGCCCTCGACGAGGGCATCGGCGCGCTGCGCGGCTCCTAACGGATGGGCAGGCCGGTCAGCGCCCGCGAAATGACCAGGCGCTGGATCTCGCTGGTCCCCTCGAAGATGGTGAAGATCTTCGCGTCGCGGTGCATCCGCTCCACGGGGTAGTCGCGGGTATACCCGTTGCCGCCCAGGATCTGGATGGCCTCGTCGGTGACGTAGACCGCGGTCTCGCTGGCCACCAGCTTGGCCATCGAGCCCTCCGCTGAGTCGAAGTTCTGTTGGTTGCGCGCCATCCAGCCGGCCCGCCACACCAGCAGCCGCGCCGCGTCGATACGGCTTTTCATGTCTGCCAGCTTGAACGCCACCGCCTGGAATTCACCGATCTTGCGGCCGAATTGCTCACGCTGGCAAGCGTATTCGAGAGCGTACTCATAGGCGGCGCGTGCCACGCCGACCGCCATCGCGCCGACGGTGGGCCGGGTGCGCTCAAAGGTCTTCATCGCGGCCTGCCCGCCCCCGGAGGCACCGGATTTGACCCGGGCGATCCGGGCCTCGAACTTCTCCCGGCCACCGAGAATCAGATCCTCGGGCAGGCGGACGTCGTCCAGCACCACCTCGGCGGTGTGTGAGGCACGGATCCCGTGCTTCTTGAATTTCTGGCCCTGAGCCAGGCCCTTGGTGTCGGGCGGGATGATGAAGGTGGCCTGCCCGCGGGTGCCGAGTTCGGGATAGACGGACGCGACCACGACGTGAATGTTGGCGATGCCGCCGTTGGTCGCCCAGGTCTTGGTGCCGTTGAGAACCCACTCACGCGTCGCCTCGTCGTAGCGGGCCCGGGTGCGGATGGCGCCGACGTCTGAACCCGCGTCGGGCTCCGACGAGCAGAACGCGCCGAGTTTGGGATCGCCGGGCGTGCCGAACATCTCGGGATACCAGCGGGTTATCTGTTCGGGAGTTCCGTTGCCCGCCAACGCCGCTGCGGCCAGCCCGGTGCCCATGATGGACAGCGCGATGCCGGCGTCGCCCCAGAACATCTCCTCGAACGCGGTGAGCATGCCCAGCCCCGTTGGCTCGGCGGCCTGTTGCGCGAAGAATTCGGGGGAGTAGATGCCTACCTTGGCGGCCTCCTGGATCACCGGCCAGGGAGTTTCCTCCCGTTCGTCCCATTCGGCCGCGGCCGGGCGGATGACCTCGGTCGCGAACTGGTGCACCCAGTCGCGGACCTCGATCACGTCGTCGCTGAGCTCTAGTGAGAATGTCATGCTTACCCCCTGAAATAGGTTGTCAGTCACCGGTTTCTGTATTGCGCGAGGACGCTGAGCGTTTGGTTGACCCACGCCTCGAAGTAACGGTCGCCGTCGACGTTGCCGGGTGTGCGGCCGGTCAACGCCTGCAGTGTCGCGGCGTAGGAAAGCGATCCGATCGCCACGGCCGCGGCCGCTTCGGGATCCGGGATGCTGGTGCGGCCCGACCGATTGGACGCCGCCAGTTCGTCGGCGAATCGCTGATAGGCGTTGTCGGTAATCACCTGCCAGGTCTTCTCGTCGAGATCGCCGAGCTCGTGGGGTTCGCGCAGCATCACCTTGAGCACCTCCTCACCCTGGGTGAGGTTGCTCCAGATCAGCTCGCCCGCCGTGCGCACCGCCTGCTCGACGCTGCCCGGTTCGCCGGCGTCGTACTGCTCGCGCGCGGCCACGATGCTGTCGATCCGGTGCGCAACCGCCGCCTCCAACAGCTCGCGCTTGGAGGCGAAGTGTTTGTAGAGCGCGCCCGAGCCCGGCGCGAGGCCGGATGCCCGCTGGATGTCGGCCACCGACGTCGCCGCGTAGCCCTTGGCCGCGAAAAGCCTCAGCGCCGCGGCGAGCAACCGATCACGTCCCCGAATAGGCTCAGCGAGCATGGTGAGAGAGTACTCACTCACTGCCCAGCAGCGCAAATCGGAGCCTGGGACCGTAGTAGCCGGAGAGGGTGGCGATGCGCAATCCTGGCCCGCCGCCTCGGTGACATAGTGACTGGCCACGGGTCGGTCGGCGGGCCGGCAGTCGGCGGTCGCGTCCGTCGCTCAGCAGCGTGCCGCGCACTAGTCTTCAAGCCATGGCTCTGAATATGCCCTCGCCCAAGATCTTCCTCGAATGGCCCGTCATCCGTCAGTTGCGTTCGGGGGACCTGTTCGGCCGCGGAACAGCAGTAACCTCCAAGCACACTCGCGCCATTACGCCGCGCACGACGACGGCCGATCGGGTCGTGCAAAGCGTATGCCCTTACTGCGCGGTCGGGTGCGGTCAGCGGGTGTTCGTCAAGGACGAGAAGGTCGTCCAGATCGAAGGCGACCCCGATTCGCCGATCTCGCGTGGCCGGCTGTGCCCCAAAGGTTCTGCCAGCGAGCAGCTGGTCAATTCGCCGGGCCGGCAGCTCGAGGTGCTCTACCGCGCCCCGCGCGCGACCGAGTGGCGGCGCCTCGACCTGGACACCGCCATCGACATGGTGGCCGACCGCTTCGTGGAGTCCCGCCGCCACACCTGGCAGGACATCGACAAGAAGGGTCAGCTGCTGCGCCGCACCATGGGCATCGCGTCGCTCGGCGGCGCGACCCTGGACAACGAAGAGAACTATCTGATCAAGAAGCTCTTCACCGCCGCGGGCGCGATCCAGATCGAGAACCAAGCTCGTATTTGACACTCCTCCACGGTTCCCGGTCTGGGAGCCTCCTTCGGGCGCGGAGGCGCCACCCAATCACTGCAAGACATGGCCAACGCCGATTGCATCATCATCCAGGGCTCCAACATGGCCGAGTGCCATCCGGTGGGGTTCCAGTGGGTCGAAGAGGCCAAGGCCCGAGGGGCACGGGTGATCCACGTCGATCCGCGCTTCACCCGCACCTCGGCGGTGTCCGACAAGCACATCCCGATCAGGGCCGGCTCGGATGTGGTGCTGCTCGGCGCCCTCATCAATCACGTCCTCAGCAACGACCTGTGGTTCAAGGAGTACGTGGTCGCCTACACCAACGCGGCCACGCTGATCAACGAGAACTTCAGGGACACAGAAGATCTCGGCGGTTTGTTCTCCGGCTTCGATCCCGAGACCGGGCAGTACGACCCGTCGACGTGGGCCTACGCCGAACAAGGTGCCGACGCAACCCTTCAGCACCCGCAGACGGTATTCCAGATCCTCAAGCGGCACTACGCCCGCTACACCCCGGAGATGGTGCGCGACGTCTGCGGTATCAGCATCGAGGATTTCCACTATCTCGCCCGATCCCTCGCCGAGAACTCCGGCCGCGAGCGCACCACCTGCTTCGCGTACGCCGTCGGGTGGGCTCAGCACACCCTTGGGGCCCAATTCATCCGCACCGCAGCGATTTTGCAACTCTTGATGGGCAACGTAGGTCGCCCGGGCAGCGGCATCATGGCGCTGCGCGGCCACGCCAGCATCCAGGGCTCCACCGACATTCCGACGCTGTTCAACCTGCTGCCCGGCTACCTGCCGATGCCCAAGGCGGGCACGCACGACACGCTCGGTGATTATCTCGACGCGGTGGGGTCGAAGAAGCAGAAAGGCTTCTGGGCTAACGCCGATACCTACACGATCAGCCTGCTTAAGGCGTGGTGGGGTGACGCGGCCCGGCCGGATAACGACTGGGCCTACGACTACCTGCCACGCCTGACCGGCCCGCACTCGACGTATCAGACCGTCACGGGAATGCTGGCCGACGAGGTGGAGGGCTACTTCTTGCTGGGCCAGAATCCCGCGGTTGGGTCGGCGCATGGCCGGATGCAGCGTCTCGGCATGTCGCACTTGAAGTGGCTCGTGGTCCGCGATCTCAACCTCATCGAGTCGGCCACGTGGTGGAAGGACGGCCCCGAGATCGCGTCCTGCGAACTGCGCACCGAGGACATCGAGACGGAGGTGTTCTTCTTTCCCGCGGCAACACACGTGGAGAAGGCGGGATCGTTCACCCAGACGCAGCGGCTGCTGCAGTGGCGGCATCGGGCCGTCGAGCCACCCGGCGACTGCCAGAGCGAATTGCAGTTCTTCTACGAGCTGGGCAAGCGGATCAAACAGCGGCTGACCGGTTCGACTGACGAGCGCGACCGACCGCTTTTGGACCTGACGTGGGACTACCCGACCAACGAGCACGGCGCCCCCGATGGCGAGGCGGTGTTGGCCGAGATCAACGGGTATCACCTCACTGGCCCCGACACCGGCAAGTCTCTGTCGTCGTTTACCGAGCTGCGAGCCGACGGGTCTACCGCCGCGGGCTGCTGGATCTACACGGGGGTGTTCGCCGACGGCATCAACCAGGCCGCACGCCGCGTGCCACACGGTGGCCCGTCGCCGAGTCAATCGGAGTGGGGCTGGGCGTGGCCCGCCGACCGTCGGATTCTGTATAACCGAGCGTCGGCCGACCCGGACGGCAAACCGTGGAGCGAGCGCAAGCGGTACATCTGGTGGGACCCAGAAGCAGAAGGCGGCAGCGGTCGGTGGGTCGGCGACGACGTGCCGGACTTCGTGGCCGACCGGGCGCCGGGCAGCCGCCCCGACCCCGAGCTAGGCGGCCCGGACGCGCTGGCCGGCGACGACCCGTTCATCATGGAGCCTGACGGCAAGGGCTGGCTGTTCGCCCCCAAGGGCGTGGTCGACGGGCCGCTGCCGACGCATTACGAACCGCAGGAGTCGCCGGTCGCCAACCCGCTGTATCCGCAACAGCAGAATCCCGCGCGGATCATCTTCGCGCGCAAGGACAACCTGAGCGCGCCGAGCGCCGGCGATCCCGGAGCCGATGTGTACCCCTACGTGTTCACGACGTACCGGCTCACCGAACATCACACCGCCGGCGGCATGAGCCGGTGGCTGCCCTACCTTTCGGAACTCCAACCGGAGATGTTCTGCGAGGTCTCCCCGGAGCTGGCCGCCGAACGCGGCCTCGAGCCCTACGGGTGGGCCACCATCATCTCGCCACGCGCGGCCATCGAGGCGCGGGTCCTGGTCACCGAGCGGATGACCCCGCTGCTCATCGCCGGCCACACCGTGCACCAAATCGGGTTGCCCTACCACTGGGGCGTCGGCAGCGACGCCGTGGTCAGCGGGGATGCCGCCAACGACCTCCTCGGAATCACCCTCGATCCGAATGTGCAGATTCAGGAGTCCAAGGCCGGGTCGTGCGACATCCGCCCGGGTCGCCGGCCGCGGGGCCCGGAAGTGCTGGGTCTGATCGCCGACTATCAGTCGCGCTCGGGCGCGACGACCGAGACCGACAATGTACGAATCACCGATCCCGACCGCGAGATCATCTATCCGCCACGCGGGCAGGACACTACGGACACGAGGGGAGCCGATGGGTCAGCTAACCGGGCCGACTGACCCGGCCACCGACGCCGGTTGGACAGATCCCAAGCCGCGCAAGGGCTTTTTCACCGACACCTCGATCTGTATCGGTTGCAAGGCCTGCGAGGTGGCGTGTAAGGAATGGAATCGCAACCCGCGCGACGGCGACCTCGAACTGCTCGGTTCGTCCTACGACAACACCGGTGCGTTGGGGGCGAGCACCTGGCGGCACGTGGCGTTCATCGAGCAGGGTCGAGACCGCATCGAGGAGGCACGCGAATCCGGGCGTGCCCTGATCGATTTGGGTCTGCCCGCCGTCCCCGGCTCAGCAGCTCGCGCAGACACTCACCCAGTCTCTAAGCCGCCGGATACCCCCGAGTTTCGGTGGTTGATGTCTTCGGATGTGTGCAAGCACTGCACGCACGCGGGCTGCCTCGACGTCTGCCCGACGGGGGCGTTGTTCCGTACCGAGTTCGGCACGGTGGTGGTGCAGGATGACGTCTGCAACGGCTGCGGAACCTGCGTGGCGGGATGCCCGTTCGGTGTGGTCGAGCGCCGCAACGACGGAACGTATGCCACGCCGGCGGAGCGGCCGGGCCGGCCGGTCGAGAAACCCGTCACCGGCGTCGCCCAGAAATGCACCCTCTGCTACGACCGCCTGGTCGACGACCAGATACCCGCCTGCGCCCAGACTTGCCCGACGACATCGATCAAGTTCGGTGATCACGATGACCTGGTGGCGCTCGCCCGCGAACGGGTCACCCAGCTGCAGGCCCAGGGGCGCACCGAGGCACGGCTCTACGGCGCCAATGAGCACGACGGTGTCGGTGGCACCGGATCGATCTTCTTGTTGCTCGACGAACCCGAGGTCTACGGCCTGCCGCCCGATCCGCGAGTGTGCACCGCTGACCTGCCGAGCATGTACAAGCGGGCGGGCCTGGCCGCGGCCGGGATGTTCGGCGCGGCCGCCATGGCGTTCTGGAAAGGCCGGTGAAGCACCGTTGAGCACATCCGAGTTCGACAGCTTCCGGCCGCCGGAACCGGCGGGCGGCAAGCGCCGGAAAGGCAAGCGGCCGGGCAGTCGGGGCAGCGGAGACGGTTCACGCGAGATGCCGATGGTCCCCGACGCGGAGTTCACCTCGTACTACGGGCGTCCGGTGGTCAAGCCCGCGCCCTGGGGTCACGAGGTTGCGGCGTACCTATTCCTGGGCGGGGTCGCAGGCGGGTCCGGTCTGCTGGCGGCCGGGGCGCAACTCACCGGGCGGGCCACATTGCGCCGCAACACAAGGCTTTCGGCCCTGCTTGCGGTGGCGCTGGGCGCCGTCGCGCTGGTGAAGGACCTGGGCCGCCCCGAGCGCTTCGTCAACATGCTGCGGACGGTCAAGCTGACGTCGCCGATGAGCATCGGCTCGTGGATTCTCAGCTTCTTCAGCGCCGGCATCGGTGTTGCCGCGGCATCCGAGATCGACCGGATGACCGGCGAGCGGCTCCCGTTGGGGCCGCTGCGGCCCGTGCTGCGTGCAGTGGAAGGACCGGCCGGATTGGAAGCCGCGGTGTTCGCGCCACCGCTTGCCGTCTACACCGCGGTGCTGCTTACCGACACCGCGACCCCGACGTGGAACGCCGCGTACAAAGGCATGCCGTTCGTGTTCGTCAGTTCGGCGAGCCTGGCCGCATCGGGGTTGGCGATGATCACCACCCCGGTCGCCGAGGCCGGGCCCGCCCGCAGGCTGGCCGTCATCGGTGCGATCGGTGATCTGGTCTCCGCCAGGGTCACGGAGCACCTGATGGACCCGGTGACCAGGGAACCGCTGCACCACGGCACGCCCGGCCGGATGCTGCAATGGAGCGAATGGCTCGTCGCCGCAGGCGGTTTGGGTGCGTTGCTCGGCGGGCGACACCGCGGTGTCGCCGCCTTGTCCGGCCTGACGCTGCTGACGGCGTCGGCACTCCTAAGGTTCGGTTTCTTCGAGGCGGGCAAGGAATCAGCCCGCCACCCCCGCTACACGATCGAGCCGCAGAAACGCAGGCTGGCGGCACGCCGTGCGGCGGGCGTGACGGACGACTCAATCACCACATCCGGCTAGCGGACCTCGATGCCCGCACCCGCCCGCCTTTCGATGGTCTCGCCGATCACCGGGTAACCCGGGAGTTCGCCAACGACGAGCAGGCCACCGGAGGTTTGCGCGTCGGCGAGCAGCAGCAGGTCATCCTCGCTGACGGGTGGCGCTGAGCGCAGGTGTGGGCGGACCCAGTCCAGGTTGCGGCGAGTTCCGCCGGAGACGAAGCCGTCGCGCAGCGCGTCGCGGGCGCTGTCGATCACCGGCACCGCGGCGCGGTCGATGACGGCGCCCACCTTTGAGGCCCGGCACAGCTTGTACAGGTGACCGAGCAGCCCGAAGCCGGTGACGTCGGTAGCCGCGCGCACGCCGGACGCCACTGCGGCCTCGGCGGCGTCGCGGTTGAGCCGGGTCATCGTTGCCACCGCTTCCGCGAACACCTGACCGGTCTGTTTGTGCCGATTGTTGAGCAGCCCGACGCCGAGCGGTTTGGTCAGGGTCAGCGGCAGACCCGGTGCGGCGGCGTCGTTGCGCAACAACCGATTTGGGTCGGCCACGCCTGTCACGGCCATCCCATACTTCGGTTCCGGGTCATCGATGGAGTGGCCCCCGATCACCGGGCAGCCCGCCTCCGACGCCACCGCCAAGCCGCCGCGCAGCACCTCGGTCATCAGCTCCAGGGGCAGTACGTCACGCGGCCAGCCGACAAGGTTGATCGCGACCACCGGGCGTCCGCCCATCGCGTACACGTCCGAAAGCGCGTTGGCCGCGGCGATCCTGCCCCAGTCGTACGCGTCGTCGACGACGGGTGTGAAGAAGTCCGCTGTAGCCAACACCGCGAGATCGCCGACCAATACCGCGGCCGCATCGTCCCCGTCGTCGAGACCGACCAGAACGTTCTCTCCGGCCTGCCCGACCAGACCGCGGACCGCCTCTTCAAGCTCACCCGGTGGGATCTTGCAGGCACAGCCGCCGCCATGCGCGTACCCGGTGAGCCGTATCTGAGTCATGGCGCGAGCCTACGAGAGCCGCTTATATTGCCGGCCGCCGACCGTGAAGCCAGTTTCACGTTGGCCGCCGAGGGTGAGGCCAGTTTCACGCTCGGCCCGCCGCACCGTGCCGCCCGCGTCGTCGTCGGGCTACTTTGTCCGTGGAGGCGTTTGGGTTCCTGGTGGTCCCCCCGGTCTTCAAAACCGGTGAGATCGAGCATCTCGGTCTGGCGGGTTCGATTCCCGTCCGCCTCCGCGAGCATCGAACGAGGAGGCACGTGACCCAGGTCGACCCGCGCCGCCTGATTCCGCGTACAGATCAGTTGCTGGCGCATCCGGCGGTGCAGCAGGCGCGAATCCGGCTGGGCGAGAACGCCGTACGAGCGGTGGTGCGCGATGTCCAGGACCAGGCTCGGCGCGGCGAGCTCGCGCCCGACCAGGTGCAGCAGGCGGTGGTGGCATCCCTGGCCGCGCAGCGGACCACGAGATTGCGGCCCGTGCTCAACGCCACCGGTGTCGTCGTGCACACCAACCTGGGTCGTGCACCGTTGGCCCCGGGCGCGGTTGAGGCGTTGATCTCCGCGAGCGGCTACGTCGATGTAGAACTCGACCTTGCCACCGGAACTCGGTCAAAGCGGGCGGTCGCCCTGCGCGACGCGCTGCTCAACGCTTGTCCGGCAGCCGAGGATGCGCTCGTGGTCAACAACGGTGCCGCCGCGCTGGTGCTCGCCACGACGGCGCTGGCCGCCGGAAACGACGTTGTGGTGAGCCGCGGGGAGCTGGTCGAGATCGGCGCCGGGTTCCGGCTGCCCGACCTGATCGCCTCGACCGGCGCCCGGCTGCGTGAGGTCGGCACCACGAACCGCACCCACCTGAAGGACTATGCGGAAGCGATCGGGCCGCAGACCGGATGCGTCCTGAAGGTGCACCAAAGCAACTTCCGAGTGGAAGGGTTCACCACGGCCGTCGCCGTATCCGAGCTGCGGGCATTGACGGCGGTCAGCGGGGTGCCCTTGGTCGCCGACTTGGGCAGCGGGCTGCTTGCTCCCGACCCGTTGCTGCCCGACGAGCCCGACGCCGCCACCACGTTGTCCGAGGGCGCCGACGTGGTGACTGCGAGTGGGGACAAGCTGCTCGGCGGGCCGCAGGCAGGCATCGTGCTGGGTCGCGCGGAAGTGGTCGCGCGGTTGGCACGGCATCCGCTGGCGCGCGCGGTCCGCGCGGACAAACTCACCCTGGCGGCGCTGGAGGCGACGGTCCGAGCCGGCGCCTCGCCGGTGACTCAGGCCCTGCACGCCGACGCCGAACGGCTGCGGGCGCGGGCGCAGCGTCTCGCCGAAGCGGTCGGCGCGTCCGTCGTTGCACATGACGGCCGAGTCGGCGGCGGTGGAGCCCCCGGTGTGCCCCTGCCCGGCTGGGCGGTCCGTCTTCCCGAGCCCGCGGCCGCCGCCCTGCGCGCCGGCGACCCCGCGGTGCTGCCACGGGTGCACGACGGCGCCTGCCTGCTGGACCTGCGTTGTATACCCGAGTCCGATGACGATCGCCTGCTTGCTGCGGTACGTACGGCGTTGGCGGCGCTGCCTGGGGCGGACCACTGAACACTCACGTTGTCGCCACCGCCGGCCACGTCGATCATGGGAAGAGCACCCTCATCCGAGCGCTCACCGGCATGGAGCCCGACCGGTGGGAGGAGGAGCGCCGCCGCGGGCTGACCATCGACCTCGGCTTCGCCTGGACCACCCTGCCGTCGGGCCGGGAGGTCGCGTTCGTCGATGTGCCCGGACATCACCGCTTCTTGGGCAACACCCTGGCCGGCCTCGGCCCCGCTCCGGTGGTTTGCTTCGTAGTCGCCGCCGACGAGGGTTGGCGGGCGCAGTCCAGCGATCACCGCGACGCCGTCGCGGCGTTGGGTATTCGTCACGGCGTCATCGTGATCACCCGCGCCGACCGGGCGCCGCAACGTGCCGCCGAGGTCCTTGCTCAGGCGCGCACGGAGCTGGCCGAGACCGGACTGCGTGACGCACCCGGCGTCACCGTGTCGGCTGTCGACGGGTTCGGGCTGACCGAATTGCGCGCCACCCTCGACCGCGTCCTCAGCCAGGTACCCCCGCCCGAGACCACCGCCCGGGTGCGGCTGTGGGTCGATCGTTCCTTCACCATCACTGGTGCAGGCACGGTAGTGACCGGGACCCTCGCGGCGGGCACGGTGGCGCGCGGCGACCGGCTCGACTCGCTCGGCGCAGAGCAGGTGCAATCGTTGGTGATCCGCGGTCTGCAGAGCCGGGGCGAGCCGTACCCCACGCTGGGACCCGTGGCTCGGGTGGCGCTCAACCTGCGCGGCGTCTCCCGCGATGTCATCCACCGTGGTCACGCGCTCGTGACTCCCGAGGCGTGGCCCAGCACGGACACTCTCGACGTGCGCCGCACCACCGGCGACCCATTGACTGAGGCTCCGGCGCACCTCATCGTGCATGTCGGCACGGCGGCGATGCCCGCACGGCTGCGACCTTTCGACCACGACCATGGCCGGCTCACCCTCGACCGGAGGCTGCCGCTAGTGCTCGGCGACCGGTTGGTGTTGCGCGACCCGGGCAGTCAGCGCGTGCTCGGTGGCGCGCAGGTGCTCGATGCCGACCCGCCGGCGTTGCGGCGACGCGGCGACGGCGCACGCCGAGCCAGGGCGCTGGGTGGGATGGACGCCGCCGGCGATATTGGCATCGAGGTGGCCCGCCGGGGTGTGGTGCAGGAAAGCTACCTCCGTCGGCTCGGGCTGCTGTCGAGCGGGGACACCGCGATACCCGCAGGGGTGCGGGTGCTCGACGGTTGGTGGGTGCACGGCGCGACCTACGACGCCTGGCAGCAGCGCTTACGCACCGCGGTCGACGAGCTTCATACTCGCGATCCGTTGGCGGAGGGGATATCTCGCGGGGCTGCGCGCGACCTGTTGGCGCTGCCGGACGAGTCGCTGCTGGATGCGGTCGCGCATGACGCGGGACTCGAGCAGGGCGGCGGTCACATCCGGGCGGCCGGCCCACGCGATGACCTCGGTCACGCGGAATCCGCGGTGGGCGAGCTAGAAACGCGGTTGCGGGCCGAGCCGTTCCACGCACCGGATGCCGACGAGCTGTCGGTACTGCAGCTCAGCTCCCGCGAATTGGCCGCGGCCGAACGCGCCGGACGCGTGCTGCGGCTGCGCGACGGCGTGGTGCTGCTGCCCACCGCACCCACCCTGGCGATGCGAGAGCTGGCCCGGCTCGATCAGCCCTTCACCACCAGTCAAGCGCGGCAGGCGCTTGGCACCACTCGACGGGTAGCGATTCCCTTGCTGGAACATCTCGACGCGCGCGGTTGGACGCGCCGGCTGGACGCCGGTCACCGCGAGGTGGTGCGCTGATGGCCCGGGGTCTGAAGTGAGACTCGTTGCACCGCAGATCTTTTCAGCGCCTCTCACGCCGCGGTCCTCGACACGTCCTATGCTAACGCGGTTGAGCGATCCAGTGAACCATAATTGGGCAATGATGATCGCGAAGCGGCAGTAGCTCAGTGAGGGAAACCGGCAATCGCGCGTTTGGAAACCTTCGGCTGCCGATGCGGGTGCTGTCACTGCGCACCATCGTCATCGTCGCCCAACTGTCGGTGGCTGCCCTCGTCCTCATTCTGGGCGCGTGGGTATGGATCGGCGTCACCAACGACCAATACAGCCAGCTTGACCGCCGCCTGGATTCGGTCAGCAGCCTGGGCGATATCAACTCACTGCTCAACAGCGCGCAACACACCAACTCCAGTCAGCCCATGCCGGACGGTAGCCTGGTACGCACCTCCCGCATCGGGAATTCGACCGTGTCCGTGCCCGGCGACATCGTTTTGCCCAAGCTCCCGAACGGCTACGCGAACGCCACCATCAATGGTGTGCAATATCGGGTGCGGACATTCACCGCCGGCCCAACCTCGATCGCGCTGGCCGCGCCGTTGGCCGAGGCTCAGCATCGGATCAACGAACTGCATCTGCGGGTGCTGTTGATCTGTTCCAGCGTCATCGGCGGCACGATCTTCGTCGGCTGGGTGATCTCGTTGATCATGGTCAATCCGTTCCTGCTGCTGGCCCAGCAGGCTCGCGCCATCAATGCTCAGTCCAGCCCCGACGAACTCCAGGTCCGCGGCGTTCGTGAGGCCGTGGAAATCGCCGAGGCGGTCGAGGGAATGCTGGCCCGCATCGGCAACGAGCAACAGCGGACGAAGGCGGCGCTCGAGTCGGCCCGCGACTTCGCCGCGGTCGCCTCCCATGAACTGCGCACCCCGTTGACGGCCATGCGAACCAACCTGGAGGTGTTGTCGACCCTGGAGTTGGCCCCGGAGCAGCGTCAGGAGGTGCTCGGCGACGTCATACGCACCCAGAGCCGGATCGAAGCCACGCTGACGGCACTCGAACGGCTGGCGCAGGGCGAACTGACCACCGTCGATGATTTTGTCCCGTTCGACATCACCGAGCTTTTGGATCGCGCCGCCCACGACGCGCTTCGCACCTACCCCGGTGTCGACGTGTCGCTGGTGCCGTCGCCCACGGTACTGATGGTCGGGCTGCCCACGGGCCTGCGACTGGTGATCGACAATGCCATTGCCAACGCCGTCAAGCACGGTGGTGCCACCGAAATCCAGCTCAACGTAGGCAGTTCGAGCGAAGGCGTGGAAATCGCTGTTGACGACGACGGCACCGGGGTCCCGGCAGCGGAACGGGCCACCGTCTTCGAACGCTTCTCCCGAGGTTCGACGGCATCGCGTTCGGGCTCCGGGTTGGGGCTGGCTCTGGTCGCCCAGCAGGCCGAATTACACGGCGGCACAGCGTCCCTGCACGCGAGCCCGTTGGGCGGAACGCGCCTGTTGCTACGGCTGGCCGGTGACGGGCGCGGCCCGGCGTAACGCAAAGGCAGCCAACGAAATACGCCCATGCGGGAGGCATAGCGACTGACGGCCACGACGGCGTCCCGGCGGCCTGACGCCTCGCCTGGCGTCAAACAAGTTCCAGCTCGGGTGTTTTCACTCTCGCGGTCGCGGCACGACGGGGAATGATACGCGGCCACCAGAACCAGCGGCCCAGCAGCGTCACGATGGACGGCACCACGAATGCCCGTATGACAAGGGTGTCCATCAAGAGACCGACGGCGATGGTCGTGCCGATCTGGGCGATGCTGAGCACGCTGCTGGCCAGCAGTGCCAGCATGGTGAGCCCGAACACGAGACCGGCTGTGGTGACGACGCCACCGGTGCCGGCGAACGCGCGGACGATGCCCGTCCGCAGACCCGCGGTCGCTTCCTGCTTGATCCGCAGCGCCAGCAGCAGGTTGTAGTCGGCGCCGACGGCGATCAGCGCGATGAACGCGATAGGCGCCACCGCCCAGTGCAGGTCGTGATGAAGCAGGTGCTGCCAAATCAGCACACTGGTGCCGAGCGCCGATGCGAAGGAGGCGGCGACGGTCCCGACGACGACCAGCCCGGCGACCGGGCTGCCCAGCATCACCGTGACGATCACGAAGATCAGGGCCAGCGCCGCGCCCACGAGCAATGAACTGTCGCGGGCGACGAACCGCTGCAGGTCGGCCGTCACGGGTCCGACACCGGCCAGGTCGACCCCCGTGGGGGTCAGCGTTCCCTCCTTGGTCGCTTCCTTGATCGCGGTGCGCACCTGAACCGCCCGCCTGGCGCCGTCACCGCCCCACTCCTGGCCGTCGCCGAAGACCAACAGGTAGGTGGCGCGCCCATCCGCGGACATCAGGTGGCGCAGGACGTCGACGTAGCGTGGGTCGGTGAATGCCCGCTGCGGCAGATAGAAACCTGATGCGGCGCTACCCTGAAACTGCGTGGCGATCTCGTTGAGGTAATCGGTCAACTGGTGCATCTGCGGCCCGAGCGTCTGGGCCAGGCTTTGCAGGTCGCGGGTGGCCGAACGCGCTTGCCCCAGAGCATCTTTCATCGACGCCACGGATTGCGGTAAGCCCGCCATCGCCCGGGCGGCCGTGGTCGACCCGCTGGTCAGCTTCGCGGCGCCGTCGCTCAGTCGCGTCGAGGTCTGCACGAGACCGTCGACGGGTTGGATGACGCGGTCGGCGGTCGAGCAGAGGGGATTGGCGGCACAGTCCGGGGTTCGCGCAACGAAGTCGCGCAGCGGGTCGAGGTAACCCGACACCGTCGTGGCGGAGCGTTGCACGCCGTCCATTCCGGTGCGCATATCGGCCGCGGCGCCGGACATGTCGGCCAGCCCCGCGCTGCCGCCGCGCAATCCGTTGCCGAGGCCATCCACCGCCGCTTGCGTCTGTGCCAGCGCGTCGTCCAGTTCGGAGATCCGGTCCAGCCGTTGGGTGAGCGAGTCGATCGCCTCGTTGAATTGATGGCCGAGCACACCGGCCTGATAGCTCAATGTCGCCTCGTCGGGCACCCGGCCGTCGGGCCGGCTCGCCGACTGCACCATGCGCACGCCGGGTAGCGCCATAATCTGACCGGTGATCCGCTCGACGGCTATCAGCCCGGCCGGATTGCGCAGGTCGTGGTCGGCCTGGATGGTGACGACATCGGGTAGCAGCGAGTTGGGTGCGAAGTGCCGATCGCCGGCCGCGTAGCCACGGCCGGAATCGGTGTCCGCCGGGGTGGCGGCGGGCTCGTTCCAGCCGATCCGCATGCCGGCCAGGGGCAGCGCCGCCAGCAGCGTCAACGCGCCCGCGGTGATCAGGATCGGCCCCGGCCAACGCGCCACCGCGGCTCCGAGGCGACGCCAGCGTTGCGCTGTCGTCGACGGGCGCGGTTCCAGAAATCCGCGGCGCAGCGCCATCCCCATCAGCGCCGGCGTCAACGTCAACGCCGAAACCATCGTGACCAGAATCCCTATGGCACAAGGTATCCCAGCGCTACGGAACATGCCCACCTTGGCGAAGCCCAGGCAGGCCAGCGCCACCGACACCGTCAGCGCGGACCCGATCACCACGGGCGCGACGGCGCGGTAGGCGTCGCTCAGCGCCTCGGCAGGTGCGACACCCCGGCGCCGGCCCTCGTGGTAGCGCCCGATGAGGAAGATCCCATAGTCGGTGCCCGCGCCCAGCGTCATGGCCGCCATGAGCGACACCGAGAACAGCGACACCTCAACCGCGTTGGCCTGCCCGAGTGCCGCGACCACGGCCCGGGCCACGGCCAGTGCCAGTCCGACCGACATCAGCGGAACGGCCGCGGCGATCGGGGAGCGGTAGACCACCAACAGCAACACCAGGATGAGCCCGACGGTGGCGGCGGTGATCCCCAGCATCTGCCGATCGATCGCGGCGAACTCGTCGACGATCGTGCCGCCGGGACCCGTGACGTGGACGTGCAGGCCCGGCGGCGGTGACAGCCTGGCCACCGAATTGCGCACGGAGTTCACCGAATCGCGCGCTTGGGAGGTGCCGAGCATCCCGGCCAGCCGCACCATCACGGTGACGGCTCGTCCATCGGGACTCTGGGCGCCGGCGGCCGTCGCGGGTTGGGACCACAGATCGGTCACCGAATAGACGTGACGCACATCGGAGGACAAGGAACTCGTCAAGGCGTCGTAGAGCTGGCGGTCACCCGGCGTCAGTCGCCGATCGCGTTCCAGCACAACGTAAATGAAATTGTTGCTGGGTCGCTCGCCGAACACCTGGGCGGCGCGCGAGGCGGCGACGGAACTCGGCGCGTCGGCGGGCATGAAGGTCCGGGCGTGGGAGTCCACCACCCGCTCCAGTTGCGGCACCGCCAGGTTGCCGACGGCCGCCGCAAGAATCCACAGGCCGATGATCAGGACGGCATAACGGCCGGCGAGGCGCGAGAGCATTCCGGTCATAGGTGGACACCGTAGGAAGTCGGACGGCATGCGCGCGTCGTGCTGAAGTTCGGTCTTCGCCTCCTACCACGGGCGGAGGTCGGTGCCGACCCCGGCACGATGTGACTACAGGGCCCACTCTTCTAGGATTGGACGATGTTGCGTGCCGCAGCCGGCTACGTGCGGGAACAGCTACGCCGCAGGAGCGAGTTGATCCCCGTCGGAATTACCTGGGCGTCGATGATCGCGGTGGACGGCACCGTCGTGCTCGGCGGGGTGTTCGCGACGCTGCAGCGGCCGGCCGCCGACCTGCCCGTCGCGCTGGTCGCCTTCGCGGTCGCCCTCTCGCCGATGCTGGCGTTCTTCTTCCTCAACATGAAGCTCAGCCCCGTGCTGATGTCGGCGGCCTGGTCGACGGCAACCGCGATCATGCTGTTCGCCACGTCGACGCCCGTCCGCGCCGATTTCGCCCCGAGCTGGTTGGTGCTGATGGTCCTCGCCGTCGCGACGTTGACCTCTGTCGCGGGCGGTTCCCTGGCCGCCGCCTCGGCCGCCGCCATGCTGCTCGCCGCGTCCGCACTGCACCGCCTCGACGCGGTCGCGCTCTACTTAGGTTTCGTCGCGGCCGGTTGGCTGCTCGGCTACCTCATGCGCACCCAACGGCTGCTGCTGGCCGAGCAAATCCAGGCGCAGCAAGCGTTGGCCGAACACGCCGCCGCCGATGAGCGACGCCGCATCGCCCGCGAAGTGCACGACGTCATCGCCCACTCGCTCAGCGTCACGCTGTTGCATGTGACCGGTGCCCGGCGGGGGCTGCAGCAGGACCGCGACGTCGACGACGCGGTCGAGGCGCTCGAACAGGCCGAGCGGCTCGGCCGCCACGCGATGGCCGACATCCGGCGCACTGTCGGATTGCTCGACAACTCTCCCCTCAAGACCACGCCGGAGCCCGTCGTCGATGACATCGGTGTGCTCGTCGCGGATTTCGAACGGGCGGGTCTGGCGGTCACGCTGCACATCGAGGGCCCGACCCAAGGCGTCTCAGCGGCAGTCGGTCTCGCGTTGTACCGCATCACTCAGGAGTCGCTGGCAAACATCGCCAAACACGCGCCGGATTCAATATCTTCAGTGCTGCTTGACATCTCAGCTACTTCCGCGAGGCTCGCCGTCAACAATCGGCTGCCCGCCACGGTGGCCGCCGCCCGATCCCCCGAGGGGCGCGGTGTGCGGGGCATGCGTCAGCGGGTCGAGCTGCTGGGCGGGGCCATCGACGTCGGCCCGACCCGTGACGGATGGTCGGTGTGCGCCGAGATACCGCTGCAAGACGTCGACGCGGGATGGCGCCCGTGGTGGTGTAAGTCGTGAGCCTCAATATCCCTGCGCCGCCCGAGATCGCCGTGCTGCTCGTCGACGATCAGGATCTGGTGCGTTCCGGGCTGCGCCGGATCCTGCGCCGCAAAGACGGTTTCACCGTCGTCGCCGAATGCGCCGACGGTGACGAGGTGCCCGCCGCGGTCGCCCAGCACCGACCCGATGTCGTCGTGATGGATCTGCGGATGCGTCGAGTCGACGGGATCGAGGCGACGCGCAGACTGGCCGGCGGACCGCCGGTGCTCGCGCTGACGACGTTCAACGAGGACGATCTGCTCTCGGGTGCGCTGCGCGCCGGCGCGGCCGGATTCGTGCTCAAGGATTCGTCCGCCGAGGAGCTGATCCGCGCGGTTCGGGCGGTCGCCCGGGGCGACAGCTATCTCGATCCCGCGGTTACCGCGCGCGTGCTCACCACCTACCGGAAGGCCGCGCACGGTCCCCGAGCAAACAACGTCGGCGACCTGACCAGCCGCGAGCTCGATGTGCTGACACTGATCGGAAAAGGACTTTCCAACGCCGAGATCGCGGACGAACTGTGCATCTCGGGCGTGACGGTCAAGAGTCACATCGGCCGGATCTTCGTAAAGCTCGACGTGCGGGACCGTTCCGCCGCGATCGTCTACGCCTACGACAACGGCATCGTCGCCCCGCGCTGATTATCTACAGCGCCACTACAGCATCGCGGCCTCGACACAAGCCGCAGCATTGGATCGCCGTTAGGGTCGGTGAGTTATTAGGGCGTGGCCTGCTGGGCCAGGTTGAGCAAGAGGTAGGCAACGCACAGCAGGAAGTTCAAGACGACGAGAACCAAGCCCACAAACATCAGTGAGCGAATGCCGCGGCGTTTGAGATCCCTGATCTTCGCGGCGGACGCTTCGCGATTGAACTGAATCGCGATCAACGCGAAATGGACATCCGTCGCTTCGTTGGCCGCGACGGGTATGCCCGACAGCAGCAACCGAAGACGCTCCGGCGCGATTTGGACGCCGACACTAGCGAAACGTTGGCACAGCCGTCGGGCCCGTCTTCGACCAAGCGTCTGACTTCGCACCTGAAGATGATGCGATAGTTGTCCCCGTTCGCTCCCCCACGAGTTTGACGGGATCATCATGCGGGGATCCTAATTCACCTCAGCGGGGTTTCGGGGATTCTGACGCCGATTGTCTTGGGAAAGTTCAATCGAGGACCCCGCCGCGTATTCGCTGGGATTCGGGCAAGTCGAGGTAGCGCTCGAGGTTGCAATGCATGTTGATGACGCGTCGCTCCTCGCTGGAGAGCACCAGATGGGTAAAGCCGGGCTGGTGCATGCCACGCTGGAGGCCCGCGAGCACCCGGACGTCCTGGGTGAGCACCACGCCCGGCTCGGCCTCGCCGGCCGACACCCGGACGTCGGTCGGCTTGTTGCGCGGCGCGCCGGGCGGCATGCGGGTCATCAGAAACATGACCAGCTCGCCGTGATCGGGGTCCGGGCCGGGGCGCGAGCACATGATCGTCAGGTGGTCGGCGTTGGCCAGAAACGTCATGTTCGGGAACACGTTGTACTGGTGCAGCCGCGTGATCCGGTCGGTGTCGGCCCAGTCGAGATCGACCCCGCGCCCGGCCGCAAATGCCCGGGTGCGCGCCGCGATCAGATCCTGCACCGTCTGTCCGGGCCGGCGTTCCTCGGCGGGAAACGGCGTGCCCTCGGCCGCACCCATCAGCGCGCCCTGCGTGTAGACGTAGGCGTCCCACACCTCTTCGTCGCTCAGCGCGCCGTCAAAGCGTGGGCTCTGCACGCCATAGGGCTGGTCCGATTTGCCGGTGTGACCCCAGATCTGTTGCGGCGCATGGATGTCGTCGACGCAGCGCAGCAACTCGGGGTGCAGGGTCTGAATGTGGTAGGTCTCGCTAAAGCCGTCGGCGATCGTCTTCCAGTTGGCCTCGACGTCGACGGTGAGGGTTGCGTAGCAGCGAAAGTCGCCCAGCTGACACCAGGCGATGTCGTCGGGCACCTCCTCCAGATACTCGAGCAACGGCATCGCGCCCAGGTCGAGGTTGACGAAGACCAGCCCCTCCCAGGTATCGACACCGGCCGGCACCAACGGGAAGTCGGACATGTGCAGGGAACCGAAGCCCTTGCGGTTGGGCACCCGCTTGAGCGCGCCGGCCAGGTCCCAGGTCCAGCCGTGATAACCGCACTTGATTTCACGCAGCCCCGAACCCGAGCCCAGACACAGCGAATTGCCGCGATGGCGACAGGCATTCTGGAAGGCGCGCAGTTCGCCGTCGTCCCCGCGGACGATCAACACCCCGTATGGGCCGCAGCGGTACTCGAAGTAGTCGCCCGGCTGCGCGACGTGGTCGACCATGCACGCGACCTGCCACACCTTCGGCCACATTCGTTCGATCTCGAGTTGGGCGAATGCGGGCGAGTAGTAGCGCTCGGCCGGCACCAGGGTCGGGCGCTCGGTTGGGGTGCCGATCGCGTCCTCGTCGCGGGTTCGCGCTGGTTTTCCCGCGGCCACCTTCATGGCGGGCTGCTAGCGCGCCCCGCGTACCAGGCGGCCGGGACGCGCGCCGGTGTCGACATCCTTGCGCCGGGTCACCGTGCCGCTGACGATCGTCGCCGCGTAGCCGCTCGCTCCCTGCAAGATCCGGTTGCCGCCGGCCGGCAGGTCCCAGGCCATCGCCGCCGGGTGCAGCGTCAGCGCGTCCATGTCGATGACGTTGATGTCGGCCTTCTTACCCGGCTGGATCGTGCCGCGGTCGGTGAGACCGAACAGGTGAGCGGTGTCGCGAGACTGCTTGCGGATCACGTATTCCAGCGACAGCTTGTCGCCGCGGCGACGGTCCCGCGCCCAGTGCGTCAACAGGAAGGTGGGGTAGGAAGCGTCGCAGATCATCCCGCAATGGGCACCGCCGTCGGAGAGCCCCAGCACGCCGGCGGGGTGCAGCATCATCTCGCGGATCGCGTCGTGGTTGCCGTCGGCGTAGTTGAACAGCGGCAGCATCAGCATGGCGGTCGCGTTCCGTTCGAGCATCAGGTCGTAGAGGGTCGATAGCGGGTCCTCGCTGCGGGCTTTGGCGATGGCCGCGACGGTGTGGTCCGGGGTGGGCTCGTAGTCGGGCGGGTCGCCGAGCGCGTACAGCCGTTTCAGGGAGTGCTGCACCAAGGCGAACATTCCGTCGAACAACAGGGTCGGGTCGGGGGGTAAGTCGTCTTCGGACAGGATCGCGGCCTTCACCGCGGGGTCGGCCAGGCGCTGCGTGAGCTCCTCGCGGCCGTACTCGGCCTTCAGCCGGCGATAGGTGGGTCGGTGGCTGAAGCCGTGGTGGCCCTGGAATCCGATCATCATGCCGAACGGGCGCGCCGCGACTTGGGGGTACAGCCGGCTGCCCGCCGCGTGCGCGTCGGCGGAGAGGTCCATCATCTCGCGCCACAATTTCGGATCGGCGTCGACCTGGATCAGAGCGAACGACACCGGCCGGTCGATCTCGCCGCTCAACCGCCGCATCCAGTCCAGCTCCTTTTTGGGCGCGACGATGTCCTCACCCGCGGATCCCTGCGGGGCCAGCTCGAACACCGCCTGGCCCCCGGCCGCCATGGCGCGGCCCAGGCCGAACAGCTCGTCCTCGGCGGCGAACGTGCCGGGTACGGGCTCGCCGTCCATCGCGCGGTGTCCCATCGTGCGCGACGTCGACAAGCCGAGCGCCCCGGCCTCGATCGCCTCGGTGACCAGGCGGCCCATCGCCGCAATGTCCTCGGGCGTGGCCGGCTCGTTGCGGGCGCCCCGCTCACCCATCGCGTACGCCCGGACCGCGCCGTGGGCGACCTGGCTGCCCACGTCGATCGCGAACTTCTGCTTGCCGATCGCGTCGAGGTATTCGGGGTAGGTCTCCCAGCCCCAGGTGATGCCCTCGGTAAGGGCTGTGCCGGGAATGTCCTCGACGCCCTCCATCAACTCGATCAGCCAGCTTTCGGTGCCGGGCCGTACCGGTGCGAAGCCGACGCCGCAGTTGCCGGTGACTACGGTCGTGACCCCGTGACCGCTCGACGGCTCCAGTAGGCCGTCCCAGCTCACCTGGCCGTCGTAGTGGGTGTGGATGTCGACAAAGCCGGGAGCCACCACATGCCCTGTCGCGTCGATGGTTTCGGTGGCCTCACCGCCCATCTCGGGGTCATGGGAGCCGCGACGCACCAAGTCGACGATCTTGCCGTCCTTGATGCCGACGTCGGCGCGATAGCGCTCGGCTCCCGTGCCGTCGACGACGATGCCACCGGTGATCTTGATGTCGAACACGACACTCTCCTCCTCGTCGCCCTGGGCTGCCGACGCGAGACGCGTGCGACGAATGTGGACTTAGACGGTCATTACGCTACGCGAAGTCGCGTAAGTACTGAAGATATTCACGGCGATTGTTCCCGTCAATGAGTCTGCCGAGCTACCGGGCCCCGCGCCGGCGGGAAATTACAACTGCATGTGTTCGTCGAGGATGTCCTGCTGCTCTTCGTCGGTTTGCGCATAAAGGCTGCTAGCTTTTTGCAGATTTGCGGCGAGGGCCGCGGCTACCTTCGCGATTGCAAGATCCGCGGCGGCGAGGGCCTTCTCCGCGTCGCACGCCGCGATATTGCTTGCACCGCCGCGTGAACTGGCGCCGCACCCTTGCCCGCGGCCGCACCCGCGGGACCGACTACATCGAACCCTTCAGTGCCGCAACGGTTTCCAGATCGTCAAGTGCTGCGACACCGCGGCGCAGACCTTCCATGGCGATGCCCTCGACCTGCATTCCACCCATTCCCGCGGTAATCAGCGGGGCCACGTATGCGTACAGTGCGCCCTGCCGGTACCGCAGCCACAGGTCGTCGCGGTCGAGCTCGGGTCCGCCCGCCGCCACCAGCGCGCGTCGGTAATCGTCGAGGAGTTCGCGTTGGGCGGCGCGGCGGTCCTCCGGCGTCAGGCTGGTGATCAGCGTGTAGGCCAGTTCGCGGGCGGGGTGGCCGCGCCGCACCGCCTGCCAATCCAGAAGTCCCGCCTTCCCGCCGTGGAAGTACATGTTGCCGGGATGAGCGTCGCCGTGCATGACCGTATGCGGGGGAGTGTCGATCAGCGCGGCGACGGCGCGGTAGTTGTCGGCGATGAAGCGGCCCGCCTCGACGGGGATGGTGGTCCGCGCGGCAAGCCGCTCGATCGAGGCGTGCATCAGTGAACCGGTCAACAAGGAGGTGACGTCGCCCGACGGCGTGTAGAGCCATCCCAGCGGGCCGCGCCCATAGGCAGACAGGCGGTCCCAGAACGTGGCGTGCAGCTCGGCCAGCAATTCGACGATGAGGCTGGCCTGCTCGGCCGAAAGCGGGTGCATGGTGTCGGGAAATTGGCACGACTCGGCGGGGAGGTCTTCCAGAACCAGCAGGTACCGGCCCGTCCACGAGTCGAATGCCGCACCGTACGCGTCCGGGACACCGGTGAGGTGCGGTGCGAGTTGGCGGTAGAAGCGCACCTCGGTGTGTCCGAGCCGGCCGAGTTCGCCCATCAAACGGGTGGCGGCGGTCTGTGCCGCAATCTTGACGAACACCGACTCGGGCACATCTTTACCGGTCAGCACCAGCCGGGCCCGCGACGACGTCCCCGCGTCGCTGCGCAGGACGCGGGCGGACCTGACGGTGGTTCCCATGATTTTGGAGAGGACCGCCGGGTCGACGTCCTCGACCGTTCGGGGCAGCCCCGCCCAGCCTCCGACCACCGCGTCTGTGACCACCCGTCCGACGCCGCGGCCTAGATGAGCAGTCAAGCCGATGTAGGAAAAAACCTGTCCCACAGGGGTTTTCATATTAATCCCTTCTGGGGATCCCCGTCACCGACGGGCGCAGGGCCGCTCGATCGGCCCACCGCCCCGCCGGACAAAAATAACTCAGAGTCTGGACATCAGACAATAGACAATTATTGTCTGATCTGTGGCACCAGCGCGCGCACCACGAACTGCTCCACGAATTGGCGTTTGTCCGCCGCAGGGCGGTGCCGCCACGAGGGCGCCAGCAAAAACAACGTCGTCGTATGCAACCACTGGACGACCCATCCCGGATCGAGGTCGGCGTGCAGGCGCCCCGCCAGCTTCCACCGATTCAGCAAAGGTTCGTAGTGGCGCAACAGCAACTCCACGATGGGTTTCGAACCCTTCTCGAGGGCCGCGGCCACTGCGGTGCTCTCGGCCGCGAACAGCGCTTCGTTCAGTGGATTGCCATCCACGGACTCGACGCGGGCCAGCACCATCTCGGGCACCGACCGAACCGGGTCGTCGGGGGTGGGCAGCGAGCGCACCAGATCACCGAGAGCGTGGTCGACACGCATCAGCATCAGACCCAGCAGGACGTCGTCGCGGCTGGGAAAGTATCGGTACACCGTCGACCGCGACACCCCGGCCTCGTCGGACACTTCGCCCATGCGGAACTGGCTGTTTCCGCGGCGCACAATGCAGCGGCCCGCGGCGTCCAGGATGCGTCGGCGCGCCTCCTCGTCGTCGAGGATCGCGCGGTCGTCGCCCCACCATCGGCTCGGTTCCATGGCGCCGATGTTACGGGAAGCGTTGTGCCACTTGTTGAAACGGATACTGATCACAACTCCGAGAGGGCGATGATGGGTTATTCGGCCGCCGACGAGTCGTTCACCCACCAACTCCCGACGACCTTCGACCAGGTGCACGACCCCAATCCGACCTGGTCGGACCGGTGCTACTTCTTCGCCGCGTCGCCGGACGGCACGATGCTGTTGGCCAGCGGGTATGGCAACAACCCGAACACCGCCAGCGGTCTGGGTTATGTCAAGGTCAGTCTCGCCGACGGCCGGCATTGGGATCTATTGTCGGGCCGGCCGGTGACCGGTGGTGACCGCGGCGACCTGAGCGCCGGGCCCATGCGCTGGACCTGCGTGGAGCCGCTGAAGAGGTGGCGACTCGACGTCGAACCCAATAACTCCGGCATCGAGTGGGAGCCGCGATGGCGATCATCAAGCGATCGCCGCCCAGTGCGGGGTTCGCGGACAGCACCTTTCATGGGTTGAACGCTTGCCGGTTCACCAGCGGCGCCGGCGTGACGGTCCCGGTGCGCTGGTCCGCCGTTGCCCAAGCCGGCGGGGCCGCCGTCCCGCCGTCCTCACCCGGCAAGGACTACCTGTTCGACGACCTCATCCGCACGTTGGCGCAGCGACCACTCACGTGGCAGCTGATTCTGACGATCGGTGAGCCCGGCGACCCGACCGACGACGCCACCCAACCCTGGCCAACATCGCGACGGACCATCGACGCCGGCACCATCACCATCACCGCGGTACAGACCGAGGAGCCCGCAAACGCGCGCGACATTAACTTCGACCCCCTGGTGCTGCCGGACGGAATCAGCGCCTCCGACGATCCCTTGCTCGCCGCGCGATCGGCCGTCTACGCCCGCTCGTTCACTCGCCGCGCCGAGGAACCCAAGTCGCCCAGTGAAGTCAACGTCGCGCGGGTGCGCTCATGACCGACGAACCGGACGGGACGCGGGAAACCACCACCGCCGCGGCGCGTTTCACCCTCCCGTCCCGAATACTGCACTGGACGATGGCACCGATGGTCATCGCGCAACTGTTCGTCGGCGTGACCATGGTCGCGGCCCTGAGCTACTACCCGCTGCTGTTGGCCATCCACCGGCCCTTAGGCGTGGCGATCCTGGTGTTCGCCGTGGTGCGCCTGGCGAATCGGCTGACCCACCGGCCACCGCCGTTTTTGGCCACCATGACTCGCGCCGAACGCCGCATCGCGACGTGGTCGGAATACCTGCTCTACGTGTTGCTGCTCGTCCAGCCCCTGACCGGGTGGGCCATGCTGTCGGCCGCGAGATTCCCGATCACCCTGCTGGGCCCTCTTCGGCTGCCCGGCATCGCCCCGCACAACATCGACGTCTACGCGGTGCTGCGGGAGTGCCACGGCGCTTTCGCCTTCCTGCTCTTCCTGACGTTTACCGCGCACGTATGCGCGGTACTCTTTCACACGCTCGTGCTGCGCGACCGGCTCATCGATCGCATGGCGGTGTGGCCCACAAAACCCGCCCCCTCCGACGGAATGTCGGACGAAACGAGGGTCTGACCACCTGCCTGCCCGCGAAGTGGATGGCCGAATATGATCGGCAGATTCGAGCCTGACTGTGCGCCGTCACGGACAGGTGCGACGACCACAAGGGAGTGGAGCATTCCATGCCGAACGAAAAGCAAGCCGACAGGATGACGTCGGGCAAGGGATTCATCGCGGCGCTCGACCAGAGCGGTGGCTCGACAGCAAAGGCGCTGCGCCTGTACGGCATCGAAGACAACGCCTATTCCTCCGAGAAGGAGATGTTCGACCTCATTCATGAGATGCGTTCGCGGATCATCATGTCCCCGGTGTTCACCGGCGACCGGGTGCTGGCGGCGATCCTGTTCGAGCAGACCATGGACCGCGAGATCGCCGGTGTGCCGTCGACCACCTACCTGTGGGAGACCAAGGGGGTGGTGCCCATCCTCAAAATCGACAAGGGGCTCCTCGAGGCGTCCGACGACGTGCAGCTGATGAAGCCGATCCCGGGGCTGGACGAGTTGCTCGAGCGCGCCGTCCGCAAGGGCGTTTTCGGCACCAAGGAACGATCGGTGATCGGTGGTGCCAACGCCGAGGGCATCGCCGCGGTGATCGCCCAGCAGTTCGAACTCGCCCATCAGGTGCTCTCGCACGGTCTGGTGCCGATCATCGAACCCGAGGTCACCATCTCGATCCCGGACAAGGCGCAGGCCGAGGACATCCTGCGCGACGAGATCACCAAGCACCTCGAATCCGTGCCCGCCGGGCAGCGCGTGATGCTCAAGCTGAGCCTGCCCACCGAGGTCAATCACTACCGTGACCTGGTCGAGCACCCGAAGGTGATGCGGGTCCTCGCGCTTTCCGGCGGCTACTCCCGCGAGGAGGCCGACGAACTGCTGGCCAAGAACACGGGCGTGATCGCCAGCTTCAGCCGCGCGCTGACCGAGGGACTCTCGGCCGACCAGACCGACCAGCAATTCAACGCCACCCTGGACAAGGCGATCCAGTCGATCTATGACGCCTCGGTCGCCGGCTGAGCGTTTGCTGTCCAGCCTCACGCCGCCTCCGGCATCAGCTTCGGTCTCGTAAACCGCTGCGCCACGCAAAACCCATGCACAGGAAGGGTGGACGGCGGTAGCGTCGTGGTCATGTTGTTCGCGGCCTTGCGCGACATGCAATGGCGAATGCGTCGCCTCGTCATCGCGGTGGTGAGCACCGGCCTGGTGTTCGCGATGACGCTCGTCCTGACGGGACTTGCGAACGGCTTTCATGTCGAGGCCCAGCGAACCGTCGATTCCATTGGCGTAGATACGTTCGTGATCAAGGCGGGGGGGCCGGACCGTTCCTGGGTGCGACACCGTTCGCCGAAGCTGATCTCGCCCGGGTGGCCGCTGCGCCGGGCGTCGCGGCGGCGTCCCCGTTGGCCTGCGCGCCGTCGACGGTCGGCGAAGGCCCGTCACGGCGAAACGTCACGGCGTTCGGGGCGCCGGAACACGGACCCGGCATGCCACGCGTGTCGGAGGGGCGGACACCGTCGACGCCGGACGAGGTCGCGGTGTCGAGCACGCTGGGCCGCCACGTAGGCGACGAAATCCACGTCGGTGCGCGCACGATGCGGGTCGTCGGCATCGTGCCAAATTCCACCTCTTTGGGGAAGATGCCCAATATCTTCCTGACCATCGAGGGCCTGCAGCAACTGGCGTACAACGGGCAGCCGATCATCACGTCGATCGCGATCCAAGGCACGCCCCGGCAGCTCCCGGACGGCTACCAGACCGTCGATCGGGCGGCCGGTGTCAACGACCTGATCCGCGCGGTGAAGGTTGCGGGGGGTGCCATTGCGATCGTGGCTGTTTTGCTGTGGATCGTCGCGGTGTTGATCGTCGGATCGGTCGTGTACCTCTCCGCGCTCGAGCGGCTGCGCGACTTTGCGGTGTTCAAAGCGATTGGCGTGCCCGCGCGGTCGATCCTGGCGGGGCTGGCGCTGCAGGCGGTCATCGTTGCGCTACTCGCGGCGGTGCTGGGCGTGATCCTTTCGTGGCTGCTCGCACCGTTGTTCCCGTTGCTTGTCGTGGTGCCTGTCAGTGCCTACATCTCGCTGCCGCTGGTCGCGATTTTGGTCGGTCTGCTGGCCAGCCTTGCTGGATTCAGGCGCGCGGTGGCCGTCGATCCGGCGCTCGCGTTTGGAGGTCCGTAGGAGATGGGCGATTTGAGCATTCAGGAGTTGGTCGTCGAGTACTCCAGCGGAGGGTACGCGGTCCGGCCGATCAACGGCTTGGACCTCGAGGTGGCGGCCGGGTCGCTGGTGATCCTGCTCGGGCCCAGCGGCTGCGGCAAGACGACGTTGCTGTCTTGCCTTGGCGGCATCCTGCGTCCGAAGTCTGGGGCAATCAAGTTCGACGGCCTCGACGTCACGGCGCTCGAGGGCACCGCGCTGGCGCAATATCGGCGCGACAAGGTAGGCATCGTCTTTCAGGCGTTCAACCTGGTGCCTAGCCTCACCGCTGTTGAGAACGTGATGGTTCCGCTGCGCGCGGCGGGGATGTCACGCGCGGCCTCGCGCCGGCGTGCCGAGGAATTGCTGGCGCGCGTCAATCTTTCGGAGCGAATGAAACACCGACCGGGCGATCTGAGCGGTGGGCAGCAGCAACGCGTCGCGGTCGCTCGCGCGATCGCGCTCGAACCCCCGTTGATCCTGGCGGACGAGCCGACCGCGCACCTCGACTTCATCCAGGTGGAGGAGGTGCTGCGGTTGATCCGCTCGCTCGCGGATGGCGAGCATGTGGTGGTGGTTGCGACCCATGACAGCCGAATACTGCCGATGGCCGATCACGTCGTCGAGCTGGCGCCCGCGCTCGTGTCAACGAACCGGCCGCCCGAAACTGTCCACCTCATCGCCGGCGAGGTGCTGTTCGAACAGTGCACGATGGGGGATCTGATCTACGTGGTGTCCGAAGGAGAGTTCGACATTGTGCGCGAATTGGCCGATGGCGGTGAGGAATTGGTCAAGGTAGCCGGGCCCGGGGACTACTTCGGCGAAATCGGTGTGTTGTTTCACATGCCGCGCTCGGCGACGGTGCGCGCCCGAACCGACGCGACGGCCGTCGGCTACACGGCGCAGGGGTTCCGTGAGCGGCTCGGTGCGACGGGTATAAGAGAGCTGATCGGGCAGCAGGCGCTGGCCGGCAACTGAGCCGGTGTAGAAGGTCTTTGCAACGCGCTAGTAGCGGTGCTGGGCAATGGTCGGTCTGCCCCGGTCGGCGGTGTGGTCAGAGACCAACGCCGGCACCATTTCACACGTCACCAGTCCCTCGTTGCGGGTCAGTTCGTCGACCACGTCGAAGGATGCGGAGATGTTGGCCGGGGTGTCGACGATAACGGTGACGACGGGAACGCGACGGGTCAACGAAAGCACCTTGTCGCCGTGGGGTTGGTGATCGCCGTGGAAGCCCCAGATGCCGCGTAGCACGGTCGCGCCGTCGGATGTTCTGTTCCGCCAAAGCCGTTGTATCAACGCACGGTGAATCGGCATAGCGCCGTCGTGCGCCGCTTCGGAGGTGTAGATCATCAGCTTCTGCCACAGCGGCAGGCCGCGTTCGTCGGCCTCCGGCAGGGCGTGCGGCCGTTCGAGCAATTCGCCGTCGCGCTTGCAGACGCGGACCCGTTCCAGCGTCATCATGGGCCGCCGGAGCAGCCCACCGAGCTCCGGCAACACCCGACCGATGCGCTCGCCGGACCCGACCGCGATGATCATCATCGGCACGTCGCCATTGCGACCGAAGAAGCGGGCACGTTGCCGGTGTCCATGAGCGATCCCGTCCACGCCCAGGAATACCGATGCGCCGGCGAGCCGGCGCCGGTGCATCAGATCGCAGATCGCGATGTAGGCGGGCACCCCGTAGACGCGTTCCTGGCGCCCAACGTAAATCGTCAACTTGACGGCTTCGCGGAACTCGTCAGGGAGCTCCAGCGGCCCGATCTCGTCGCGCAGCAGCCGCGCACGCTCGAGCGTGACCAGGCCGCGTTGTCTGACGGCAAGCACGTCGTCGACCAACGCCTCGACCTTTGTCCTGGAATCGACTGCGAGAATCGCCACGGGAGGGTCCTCGGACAGCGTCAGAGACTCATCCGTTCTGAAGTGGTGACCCGTCCCGAAGCCGGCGATGCCACGCAGCACCACGCTGCTGGCGAGGCCGTGCTGTTCGTAGAGACCGAGCAGCACGTCGGAGACAAAGCCGGCGTCGATCCGTCGACGCTCGGCGAAAAAGGCGCTGAGCTTCAGACAGTCTTCCTCCACGGCCGCTCCTCAGGCTTTGTTATGCAAGAGTTTTCAATGCCGTCACCAATGGAAAAGTCCGCCCTCGCTGAAGATGTCCTGGCGCTTTACGGAGACATTACCTGCAGCTTGCCTATGCTATACATTGCCCGGCCTCGTGCGACGCGGAGGAAGACAAGTGGCCATTCAATTTTCGTCGATATCCGCGATCGAGTTCGCGGACAGCCTGTGAACGCGGGCCGCGTGACCCGGGTCTATCTGGCCCGGCACGGGCGGACCGCGCTCAACGCGGACGGGCGACTGCGGGGCCTCGCCGATCCGCCCCTGGACGAGGTCGGCATCGCCGAAATTTCCCGGCTCGCCGATGCGCTGGCCGCCCACCACCCAACGGCGGTGGCGTCGAGCCCGCTGCAGCGGGCGGTCGCGACCGCGCAAGCAATCGGCGCCGCCGCCGGCGCGCCGGTCACCGTTGACGCCCGCCTCAATGACCGAGACTACGGGCCCATGACCGGCCTTCGACGCGAGGACGTCGAACGTCGTTATGGCAGTGTCGATTCCGCGCCCGGCGTGGAAAGCCGTACCGCCCTCGCCGAGCGCGCCCTGCGGGGGTTTCTCGAGCTGGTGGCCGAGTTCGACCAGGGTCCCGTCGTGCTGGTATCCCACGATGCGTTCAACACCGCGCTGCTGGCGCAATTGGACCCCGCGCTGGACCATATCGGCCAGCGGACAGCGTGCTGGAACCAGCTCAGCCTCGTCGACGGAATCTGGCGGGTCGACGCCTACGACCTTGTGGCCGAATGACTTTCGCTCGCCCCGGTCGCGCCGTGAGTGAGGGCCGCAACGATGATTCGCGTCGTTCGCTCCGCCCGCTGTACTGAATACGTTTGCGCGTCAGAAAGAATCGGATACACCACGCCGCCGACGATGGCATCGGCGGCGGACTGGGCGGTCGCCCCGTCGACGCCGTCGGCCAGCAGCCGGGCCCGGACGCTGTCGTGCAGCGGCGAACTGAATCCTGCCCGCAATTTGATCGCCGTTTCCTCGTGTTCCATGCCGGCAACGGTCAGGGTGCGCAGCATGGCCGAACCGCGGGTAGTGGTGAGGCTTGCGGCGAGCTTGCGCACCCACCCCACCAGGTCGGCGGCCAGGTCGTCGCTGTGGTCGACCGACGCGAGGATCTTGTCGGCGTCCTCGAGCATGACGTCGGCGACGAGTGCGGGACGGCTGGGCCACCAGCGATAGATGGTCTGCTTTCCCACACCGGCCCGGGCGGCAACCGCCTCGATACTCAACCCGTCGAATCCGCGTTCCAACAGCAGTTCGCGCGTGGCGGTGACGATTGCCGTGCGCGACTTCTCGCTGCGCCGCCGCGGGGTTGCCCGGGTAAGGCCGGTTGGCATCCGCTGATCCTCACTCACCGAAGGGGTCGGGCCAGCTTTACATATCCTGACCCGACCCGTAGTCTGCCACACGACGAGACGGTTCGTCTTGCGAGTCGGAAGGGAATCGGTCCGTGCGGCCCACGTTAGTCACGTATCGGCGCACGAAGAAGACGTCATGACCCTCGGACTCAGCCCGGAACAGCAGGACCTCAGCGATGCCGTCGGGCAGTTCGCCAATCGGAACGCCCCCATCACCGCGACGCGCGCCACCTTCGACGCACTGGCGGCAGGTCAGCTCCCGGAGTGGTGGGATGCGCTGGTCTCCAACGGCTTTCATGCGGTCCACCTGCCGGAGCAGCTCGGTGGGCAGGGCGGACGGCTGATCGACGCCGCGTGCGTCCTGGAGTCGGCGGGCAAAGCGCTGCTGCCCGGCCCGCTGCTGCCGACGGTGACGGCGGGAGCCGTCGCGTTGCTGGCCGATGCGACACCGACCGCCGACGCCCTGGTGCGCGACCTCGCGTCCGGCGTGCCCGCGGCGGTGGTGCTTCCCGACGACGCCGAATTCCACGCCCGCGCCGACAGTCAAGGCTGGCTGATCACCGGCGAGTCGGAAGTCACCCCGGGCGCGTGTGCTGCGCGGGTGATGATGGTCGGTGCTCGGACCCAGGACGGGGAGGTCGTCTGGGCGTTGGTCGATCCCGGAAAGCCCACGGCGACGGTCGAATCCGTACCCGGGAGCGACCTGGTGAACGATGTCGGCATCCTGCGACTCGTCCAGTACCGCGCGGCCGGGTCCGACGTGCTCACCGGCGTCGACCCCGATCGCGCCCAGTGCATCGCGGTGGGACTCGTCGCCGCCACGACCGCCGGTATCGCGCAATGGTGTGTCGAGGCGGCCACCGCGCACCTGCGAACCCGAGAGCAATTCGGCAAGCTGATCGGCACCTTCCAGGCACTGCAGCACAACGCGGCGATGCTGTTGGTCGACAGCGAGCTGGCCACCGCGGCGGCCTGGGACGCGGTACGCGCCGCCGACGAGGAGCTCGATCAGCACCGGATCGCCGCGGCCGGGGCGGCCGTGACCGCGATCTCGCCGATACCCGATCTCGTGCTCGACACATTGACGATGTTCGGCGCCATCGGTTTCACCTGGGAACACGACCTGCACCTGTACTGGCGGCGCGCGATCAGCCTGGCCTCGTCGATCGGCCCCACCAGCCGCTGGGCCCGGCGTCTGGGGAACCTGACATGCAGCCGGCAGCGCGACATGTCGGTGAATCTCGGCGACGCCGAATCCGAGTTCCGGGCGTGGGTCGCCGACACCCTGGATGCGGCGTTGAGACTGCGCAACGACCAACCCGGACGGCAGGGCGACTACCCAGACTTCGAACGCGGGCCGCAACGCGCGTTGATCGCAGAGGCGGGTCTCATTGCGCCGCACTGGCCGCCGCCGTGGGGAGTCGATGCGGGACCATTGAAACAGCTCATCATCGATGAGGAGTTCGCCAAGCGACCCGCGCTGGTCCGGCCCTCGCTGGGCATCGCCGAATGGATCCTGCCCTCGGTGTTGCGCGCCGCACCAAAAGACTTGCAGGAGCGCCTGATCCCGCCGACGCAGCGCGGCGACATGGCGTGGTGCCAGTTGTTCAGCGAACCGGGAGCCGGCTCCGACCTCGCCGCGCTGACGACGAGGGCGACCAAGGTCGACGGCGGCTGGAACGTCAACGGGCACAAGATCTGGACGTCGGCGGCACACCGGGCCGACTTCGGGGCGTTGCTGGCGCGCACCGACCCGGCGGCCAGCAAGCATCGCGGCATCGGGTATTTCATCGTCGATATGCGATCCCCCGGGATAGAAATCGAGCCGATCAAAACGGTGACCGGTGAGGCGCATTTCAACGAGGTCTTCCTTAACGACGTGTTCGTACCCGACGAGATGCTGCTCGGCGAACCCACCGATGGTTGGAGCCTCGCGATCGCCACAATGGCCGAAGAGCGTTCGGCTATCAGCGGATACGTGAAGTTCGACAGGGCGGCGGCGCTGCGTCGGCTGGCGGCGGAACCGGGACCCGACCGTGACGACGCGCTGCGCGCCCTCGGCGAACTGGACGCCTACACCAACGCCATCAAGGCCCTAGGGGTGCGAGAAACCATCCGATTGCTCGACGGCCAGCCGTCCGGGCCGTCGTCGAGCATCGCCAAGGTCGCGATGAACGTGTTGCTGCGCCGAACATTCCGGGCCACGCTGCAGCTGACCGGGAGGTTGGCGATGGTCGCCGACTCCGACCCGGCGGTCGTGGAGCCGTACCTGCATCTGCCGGCCGAGCTGCTCGGCGGGGGAACCAGGGAGATTCAGCTCAACATCATCGCTCAGATGATCCTCGGCCTACCTCGCAAATAAAGGACGCGACATGGGATTACGCGGAGAAGCCGCAATCGTCGGCTACGTCGAGCTTCCGCCCGAGCGGCTCAACAAGGCCTCGCCCGCGCCGTTCATCATCGAGCAATGGGCGGAACTGGCCGCGGCCGCGCTCGATGATGCGGGGCTGGCGGGCGAAGTCGTCAATGGCATCGCGGCGTCGCACCTGGCCGAGTCGCAGATCTTCGTCCCGTCCACGATCGCAGAGTATCTGGGCATAGCGGCAAGATTCGCCGAGTTGGTGGATCTGGGGGGAGCCAGTGCCGCGGCCATGGTGTGGCGGGCGGCCGCCGCGATCGAACTCGGCATTTGTGACGCGGTGCTGTGCGCCCTGCCCGCCCGCTACATCACGCCGTCGTCCAAGAAGAAGCCCAGGCCTAACATCGACGCGATGTTCTTCGGTTCGTCGAGCAACCAATACGGCTCTCCCCAAGCGGAATTCGATATCCCCTACGGCAACCTCGGCCAGAACGGGCCCTATGGGCAGGTGGCCCAGCGGTACGCCGCGGTCTACGGCTATGACGAGCGGGCGATGGCCAAGATCGTCGTCGACCAGCGGGTCAATGCCAACCACACCGACGGCGCGATCTGGAAGGACAAGCCGCTGACCGTCGACGATGTGCTGGCCAGCCCGGTCATCGCCGACCCGCTGCACATGCTGGAAATCGTCATGCCCTGCGTCGGCGGGGCCGCCGTGGTCGTCGCCAACGCCGACATCGCCAAACAGGCGCGCCACCGGCCGGTATGGATCAGGGGATTCGGCGAACACGTGCCGTTCAAGACCCCGACCTACGCCGAGGATCTCCTGCACACCCCGATCGCCGCGGCCGCCGACACCGCGTTCGCCATGGCCGGGCTGACGCGTGGCGAGATGGACATGGTGTCGATCTATGACTGCTACACCATCACAGTCTTGCTGTCGCTGGAGGACGCGGGCTTTTGCGAGAAGGGCAAGGGCATGGAGTTCGTGGCCGACCACGACCTCACCTTCCGTGGCGGCTTCCCGCTCAACACCGCCGGCGGGCAACTCGGCTTCGGCCAGGCGGGTTTGGCGGGGGGAATGCATCACGTCTGCGACGCCACCCGCCAGATCATGGGGCGCGCGGGCGCGGCTCAAGTGGCCGACTGCAACCTCGCGTTCGTGTCCGGCAATGGCGGGATCCTGTCCGAGCAAACCACGCTCATCCTGCAGGGAGACTGACGACTCATGGCGACATTCGAACGGCCGATGCCCGTCAAAACGCCTACCAGCGCACCGTTTTGGGATGCGTTGGCCCAGCACCGCATCGTCATCCAATACTCGCCGTCATCGGATGCCTACGTATTCTATCCGCGCGTGCGCGCGCCACGCAGCCTGGCCGACGACCTGGAATGGCGCGAGATCTCCGGCATGGGGACGTTGTATTCCTACACCGTGGCCCGCAGGCCCGTCAGCCCGCACTTCGCCGACGCCGTTCCGCAGCTGCTGGCCATCGTCGAATGGGATGAGGGGCCAAGGTTTTCCACCGAGATGGTGAATGTCGATCCGGCCGATCTGCGGGTCGGGATGCGGGTACGGCCGGTGTTCTTCGACTACCCCGAACACGATGTCACCATGCTGCGCTACGAGCCGGCCGAATGATGCTACGCGGCAAGCGCACTCAGCGCAGCTGCTCGGTCGGCACGCGGTAGCGCTCCTGGTACGCGCGCACCCTGTCCCGAACCTCACCCGCGTCCAGGCCGGTGTCCGACCAGGTGTAGCGACCGCGTCCGCCGTCCGAAGGATGGGCGGCCAGGAAGCCACGCATCTTCTCTTCGGTGTCGGGTCGTAGTTCCCGGCCGAGCTTGTCGTAGATGCCTTTGATCGTCGTAAAGGGATCGTTCATGAAGTCGGTGAACTGCACGTCGATCACCCGGCCGGCGGGCACGGCGGCGCTGTCGCGCAGCGCCATCGCGCGCTCGAGTCCGACGACGATCTCCTCATAGGACTGGGCCGCGCACTCGGCGATGTTCGACTCGTCGCTGCCCATCCGCCGCAGGTGGTGGGTCAGCGCGGCGATCGAGGAGATGACGTTGAGCGGGTCGCGGTGTGCCTGCACGATCAGCGCGTCGGGGTATTCGGCGAGCAGCGTATCGAGCTGCCACAGGTGTGCCGGTGATTTCAGCAGCCACTGACCGGGCACGCCAGACTGCAGGTGCTGCAAGAAGATTCGGTGAAAGCGGTAGGCACCGGCGTGGTCGGCGTCGTAGAGCAGCCACCGGGAGTAGCTCGGCAGGCGGTATTGCACCGGAAAGATCATGCTGGTGAACTCGCTGGCCGTGATGCGCACGCATTCCTGACCGACAAGGGCGCCCATCGGGTGAAACGCCAGGAACCCGGGGACGATCTGCTCGGAGAGTTCGATGGTGGCCTGCGTTTGCGCGATGCGCGGATCGTCGTGGTAGGTCTCGGGCTGCGGCACCGGGCACGGCGCGTCGACCTCCCAGGTCAACGGTGCGCGCAGGTCGGGATCCTGGGCCAGCAAGTCGTAGAGGATCGTGGTCCCGGTGCGGGGTTGGCCGACGATGAAGATCGGCGAAGTGATTGGCTTGCTGGCGATTTCGGGGTGCTGATTGCGCCAGGCGATCACATCGAGCCGGTTCTTCAGGGCGCGCATCATGTCGAGGTGGGCGACCTCGACGCCAATCGCCGAGAGCCGCGCCTCGTTGACCAGTCCGTCGGTGAGGCGGTCCAGCCCGGGCCGCCATCCGTCGTCGCCGAAGTCGTCGCTTCCCGCCTCCTGGCAGGCGGCGGCGATCAGTGTGTCCGGGTCGAACCGCTCCTGCAGCGTCACGGGGGCTCCTCACGTCGGCGCACCGAAACCCTGACGTCGGGCGGCCTGGGATTGTCCAGCCAGCGCAGGACCACGAACCCGCGCTGCCGGCCACCGGTGTCGAGCCAATGGCCGAATCCGAAGTCCTCGGCGGAAATCGCGATGCGCACCCGCCCATCGGCGTCCGGCCGCACCGCACGATTGGTCACCGAGCTGTGCCGGCGGCGCGGCTCGAGGCACTCATGCCAGATGTTTTCCAGCGTGACATTCCAGTACCGGGTGTCGGGCGGCTCGAGGTCGAGGACGAGGGCCTGGCCGGCGTCGAGCCGGAAGGTGCCCATCATGTACAGGTTGTCCGGAGTCGTGTCGGCCGCGCCCAAATCGGCGGCCTCGGCCGTCAGCAGCGTGTTGGGGCTGCCCAGCAGTTCCGGCTTGATAGTGCGGTGCAGCGTAACGAGTTTCATCAGAGTCCACGCCATCGCGGTGAACTGGTCGGCGAGTTCGCCGTCGGTCAGCGGCGTCACCGGGTCGGGGTCGAGGGCCTCGATGCGCATGTCGGCCAACTCCTCGGCCGCGCGATCCCCGATGTACTCGCGGACGACGACCGACGATGCGTCCTCGGGGATTTGCACCCACTGCGCGCCATCGAGATCGGCGGGTTCGTCCGCGGAGAGCACCAGCGCGAATTCCCCGGAGCTCAGCAACAGGTCGACGTCGCTGAGGTAGTTGGCCATCCGCCGCGGAGTCATTCCGGTGCCGGCCAGGATCTGAAATCCGAGGTAGGCGGACGTGCCGCGGTTGCCGGTGATTCGGTAGCGACGGTCGCCGCGAATCATCGCCAGGTAGTAATTGCCGTCGGGGTTGGGCCCGCCGATCATCCTTGTCGGCGAACACATATCGAAGAACGACGGGCGGTCGGGGTCGGCCTCGACAGACAATTGCGAACACAGCGACGACACCCGGGCAATGACCCGCAGGCCTTCGAGGAGTTCCCGTTCGGACTCGGCATCCTCGGTGACGATCTTGGTGATGTCGGCGAGCATCTGCTGGAAAAACTGCCACGCGGCACGAGACTGCGCGGCGTCCTCGGCGGCCGGCACCGACGCCAGGTTTTGAGACATAGTCTTATGCTTAGACTATGTCTTACCCGTTGGCAATGGATTCGCCTGGAGATCGTTCGCGAATGTCGCTGGCCGAGCGACGGCGCACGGCCACGCGCCAGCGCATCGCGGCGGCCGCCGCGCAGGTGGTGGCCGACGTCGGCCTGGCGGGGGCGACGGTGGACCGCATCGCCGACACGGCCGATATCGGCCGGGCAACCTTCTTCCGCTACTTCAACTCCAAGGAAGACGCCGTCGCCGAGGGCATGACTGTCCATTGGCTGAACCGGATCACCAGCGCGCTGGCCGCCCAGCCGGCGGACCTGGCCGCCGTTGATGCCGTCGTCAGCGCCTTCGGCGAGCTCGCCCTCGGCTTCACCGAAATCGAGGAACGGGTGCGCGAATTAGCCACGCTCACAAGGTCATCCGAAACGCTGGACGCGTGGACGCTACGCATCTACGTGCGCTACGAATCGGCGATCGCGGAACTGATCGCGCCGCGGCTACCCCGGTTGGTTCCCCAGGACCCCCGGCCCCGGCTGATCGGTGCGCTGGCGATGGCAACGGTCCGCATCGCCCTGGACGACTGGCTCAGCGACGGCGGATCGCTGCCCGACCGGGTGCGTCACGGCCTGGCCGCGATCACGGTCGCCTGATTGCATCTTCGAGGCTAGGTCGACGAGCGCACGATGAGGCGGGCGATGTCGGTCGGCTCCGGAGAGGGCGGGGCCGGAAGTCCCAACCGGTCGAAGACGGCGGCGATCGCAACGTCGGCGACCGCGCGCGGTTCGAACTGCACGGTGGTCAGCGGTGGTGTGCTCACCACGCCCATCGGGCTGGCGTCGACGCCGATGACGGCAAGATCGCGTGGGCAGCGCAGCCGCGCTTGGTGAATGCCGTACAGGACAAGGCATGCGATCTCGTCGCTTTGCGCGCACACGGCGGTCACGCCGTCGCGCACCCACCCGGTCACCACATCGGAAGCGTTGTCCACAGTGACCTCGCCGACGGCCAGCCGTGGCAGGCCACGCGAGCGCGCCGCGCGCGCGACGCCCTCGAACCAGTAGTCGCCTAGCGCGCGCCATTTGGGAATCCCGGTGTAGGCGAACGCGATTCGCTGATGACCACGCGAGGCGAGATGCTCGACCCGCATCTCGCCGACCGAGAGGTGCGGATCCCCGAGCGCGGGCAGCGTCCCGATCTCGATGAGCGCGATGCCCGCCGCCCGCACCGCGCTCGAGGCCGCCGCGCCGAGCGGGAACAGGCTGGTGACCGCGATCGGGTCGAGATTCTCGATCGCGTCGACGACATACTGATCGTCCTCGGTCTCGAAGATCTGCACCTGGAGCAAACCCAGGCGCGCAAGTTCGGTGGTCATCCGGCTGCCGGCCTGCATCGGCATCTCGCCCACGGCGACGTGCGGGACCACGTACAGAACCACGCCGCTCTTGCCGCGCGCGAGGTTGCGCGCGGCGAGGTTGGGTCGATAACCGAGTAACTCCGCCGCGCGCTGGACCGCCTCCCGCGTTTGCGGGGAGATTCTGCGGCCCTCGGCGTTGTTCAGCACGTAACTGACTGTCGCGGTCGATACGCTGGCCAGGCGGGCCACGTCGGCGTTGGTGGGGCGCACCGCTTTATTCGTGGTCAACGCGCATCACCTTCCGGGCCGAGCCATGCCCCATGGTGGCATGCGGTCGGGATCGACAGCGCGCCGTCCGCAATCCCGCGCCAACGCCACCCCGCGATTCGCATGGACTAATAGTCACTTAATGTTGAGGCCGTTCATGGCGGTGTACCAGGGTAAAAGCGGACATTAACGGCGATACACCGCGTTGACACTATGACCCAAATCATTGTCTACTAGTCGTTATATCCGAGGAGCGCGGCATGAACAAGGACGACCTGATCCTGATCAGCGTGGACGATCACATCGCCGAGCCGGCCGACATGTTCGACGCGCATGTCCCCGCGACCTACAAGGACCGCGCGCCCCGGGTGGTCCTCGAACCCGATGGCATCCAGCAGTGGTACTACGGCGAGATCCGCGGGCGGAACATGGGCCTCAACGCTGTCGCCGGTAAGCCCCGCGAGATGTACAACATCGACGCCTCGCGCTACGACGAGATGCGGCCGGGCTGCTTCAACGTCGACGAGCGGGTCCGCGACATGAACGCCGGCGGCCAGCTGGCTGGCCTGAACTTCCCAAATTTCACCGGCTTCTCGGGCCAGGTCCTCAATCAGGGTCCCGACCGGGACGTCAACCTCGTGATGATCAAGGCCTACAACGACTGGCACGTCGACGAGTGGTGCGCGGCCTACCCGGGTCGGTTCATCCCCTGCGGCATCCTGCCGCTCTTTGACGTGACCGAGGCCGCCAAGGAAGTCAAGCGCCTGGCCGACAAAGGCTGCCACGCGGTGACCTTCTCGGAGAATCCGGAAGCGTTGGAAATGCCCAGCATTCACACCAAGTACTGGTACCCGCTCTTCGAGGCCGTGTGTGAGAACAAGACGGTGCTGTGCACGCATGTCGGCTCGGCATCCCGGTCGCCGCAAGTGTCGACCGACGCCCCGCCCAGTGTGCAGATGACCGCGTCGTCGATGATGAGCATGTTCACCTTCACCGAGCTGATCTGGGCCGAGTTCTGGTCCGACTTCCCGCAACTGAAGTTTTCCCTCACCGAGGGCGACGTCGGCTGGATTCCATATTTCCTCTGGCGCGCCGAGCACGTCTACAACCGTCACTCGGGTTGGACGCTGGCGCAATTCCCGCCGGGCTACAGCGGGCCCACTGATGTGTTCAGGCGGCACTTCTATACCTGTTTCATCAGCGACAAAGTCGGCGTGCGCAACATGGACTGGTTCAACGAGGACATGCTGTGCTGGGAGTCCGACTTCCCCCATTCCGACAGCAATTGGCCGTTCGCGCCCGAGGACATCATGGCGACGATGGGCCACCTGGACGACGCGGTCATCAACAAGATCACCCACGAAAATGCAATGGCTGCTTACTCATTCGATCCGTTTCGGCACATTCCCAAGGAGCACGCCCGAGCCGGTCACCTCCGCGCCCAGGCCACCGACGTCGACGTGGTGACGCACGTCGGCCGTCAGGCGAGCCAGCGTGACCGTGACGCGTGGACCCGGATGACGCAGTTCGCGCTGCAGGCACAGGCCGCGGCACGTCCGCAGGTGCCGGTCACGGCGGAGGTGAGCAGTATCGCCGGGCGCGCCACCACGCTGGGCAATTGAGCGTGCACGCCGGGGCGCCCTTCGCGGACTGCCGTGTGCTGGAGTTGTCCAATGGGATCGCGGTGTCGTATTGCGGCAAGATGCTCGCCGACGCCGGCGCCGATGTAGTGAAAGCCGAACCCCCAGAAGGTGATTCGGTGCGCGGCTGGTCAGCCGGTGGACCGCCCGGGGCACTGTTCGGGTATCTGGCCGCGGGCAAGAGGTCGGTGGCCTATTCCGATCGCGCAGAGGTCGGCGCTCTGTTGGCCGGCGCCGACGTCGTGCTCACCGACCTGACCGACGGCTGGACGCTCGAGGGCATCACGGCGCACACCGGCCCGTCGGCGGTGGTCGTGGCGGTGACGCCGTTCGGAACGACGGGTCCCTACGTCGACAACCCGATCGTGGCCAACGAGTTCATCCTGCAGGCGTTGTGCGGTTCGATCGCCGGCCGGGGCTGGCCGGGTGACGAGCCCGTGCAGGCCGGGGGACGGCTGGGGGAATGGTTGGCGGGTTCCTTCGCCGCGGCGGTCGCCGCCGCGGTGGCCCGGCACGCCGCGCGCGGCGGCGGCGGCGAGATCGTCGACGTCTCGACATACGAGGCGATGGTGATCGCGATGGGCGGCCTGTCCACCATGTCGGCCAGCGTGCTGGGGGCGGATTCCCCTCTGCAGCAACGCAGTCTGGAACTGCCGTCGATCGTTCCCACGGCCGACGGCATGGTGGGCTTCTGTACCATCACCGCGCAGCAGTTCCAAGACTTTCTGATCATGATCGATCGTGCCGATCTGGTCGACGACGCCGACCTGGCATCGTTCGTCGGTCGAGTCGAGCGCCGCGACGAGTTCCTCGGCATGGTCACCCAATGGACCCAGAGCCGCAGCACCAAAGAGATCGTCGATCTCGCGGTGGCATTCCGAATTCCGGTGGCCCCCATCGGAACCCCCGCCACGCTGCCCAGGGTCGACCACTTCATCCGACGCGGCGTGTTCATCGCATCGGAGGCCGGGGCGCTGCAGCCGCGGGTGCCGTATCGCAGCGACGCCATCGTGACCGGGCCGCCCGGACCGCCCCCGAGGTTGGGCGCCGACAATGACGGTGTCCACTGGCCACCGCGACCCGCGCGCACCCCGTCCGCCGAAGCCGACGCACTTCCGTTGTCCGACATACGGGTAACCGACCTGACCGCTTTCTGGGCGGGCCCGGTCGCCACCCAGTTCCTCGGCGCTCTGGGCGCGGATGTGATCAAAGTCGAGGGCGTTCGCCGCGCCGACGGCATGAGGTTCTCCGCGGGCCGCCCGCCCACCTGGGACCAGTGGTGGGAGTGGGGCCCGGTGTTCTTGTGCAGCAACAACAACAAGCGCGGCGTCAGTGTCGAACTCAGCACGGACGCGGGGCGGGCGCTCGCCCTGGAACTCATCGCCGCAAGCGATCTCGTCATGGAGAACTTCTCACCACGAGTGATGGAAAATTTCGGGCTCGAATGGGATGTCGTGACCGCCGCGAATCCGCGTGCGGTGATGGTCCGGATGCCGGCGTTCGGCCTCGATGGCCCGTGGCGCTCCCGCGTCGGGTTCGCGCAGACGATGGAGCAGGCGACGGGGATGGCGTGGATGACCGGATACGCCGATGGCCCACCGGTGATTCCGCGCGGTGTGTGCGACCCGATAGCGGGGCTGCACGCCGCGTTCGCCGCCATTGCGGCGCTGGTGCTCCGCGACCGGGGCGGGACCGGGATGCATGTCGAGTCGACGATGGTGGAGTCGGCGTTGAACGTGGCCGCCGAAATGGTGGTGGAGCACTCGCGCAACGGAATCCAGATTCACCGCGAGGGGAATCGGGGTCCCGGCGCGAGTCCCCAGGGGGTGTACCGCTGCCGGGGTGACGATCAGTGGGTCGCGCTCGCCGCGCTGGATGACGCCGCCCGCGGGTCGCTGGCCGGGCTCATCGGTCGGCCCGACCTCGGCCGCGACATCGAGTCCGGGTGGCGGGAGCGGGCCGACGAAATCGACAAGCTGATCTCGGACTGGACCGCGCGGCGTTCGGTTCCCGAAGCGGTCAGCGCGCTGCGCGCCTGCGGGGTGGCCGCGGCACCTCTGACGGTACCCGCGGCATTGCTGCACGACCCGCAACTGCTCGCTCGGGGGTTCTGGGAAACGGTCGACCATCCCGTTGCCGGTTCGTTCTTGTGCACCGGAATGCCTTTCGCCTTTGTCGGAAAGCCCAGGCGATGGATTCGTCGGGCGCCGCCGTTGTACGGCCAGCACACCAGCGAGGTGCTGACGGGCATGCTGGGTCGCAGCCCACAGGAACTGGGCGATCTGCGCGACTCGGGGACCACGAGCGCTCGGCCGGCGGGCTTGTGAGATGGCAGTGACGCTGTGCGTGCCGCCGCGCGCCGGCGAGTTGTGCGCACCGGTCCGCTTCCTGGTGCGCCAGGACTCCGTGGTGATGGAGTTGACTGCTCGCCATCGGATCACCAGCGTCGAGTGGGACGAGAGCCAACGCGCGGTGGCGATGGTCGTGGATATCACCGATCCGCAAACGGCGCGTCCGGTCGACGTGCGAATCGACGTGGTCGAGGCCGGGGCGGCTCCGGTCGAGGCCCGCGCCAAAACGATCGGCGCCATCACGCGCGACGGGCGGCGATACGACGTCGTGGGCACCTATCTCGGGGTCGTCGCAGACGAAAACTAGTGTGGCACAACGGATGAGAATGGAGTGACGGTGACGAAGCGCACCGCGGCGATCGTCGGAGTGCACAACACCCGGCAGGGACGGCGGCTGGACGGTGAAACCTCGTGCGGCCTGGCGCTCAAGGCCATCCGGGGCGCGCTCGACGACGCGGGCCTGAGCCTCGACGACGTCGACGGAATTAGCGCGGGCGCACTGTCTACGACGCTGATCTACGACCTGCGTCTCGGTCCGGCCTGGCAGGGGTTGGGCTTTGGGGTCGGGATGATCACCGAGGCGGCCACCGCAATCGAGCACGGCATGGCCGAGGTGGTGGTGCTCGTCGCCGCTCAAGCGGGGGAATACCGCGACCACGAAGCCACCGCGCCGTGGACCAGGCCCGAGAACGAATTCGTCGCGCCCTGGGGAATGTTCACCGCCGCCGAGTTCGCGCTCATCGCCCGTCGCCACATGCACGTGTACGGCACGACGCGCGAACAACTCTCGATCGTCGCGGCGACCATCCGCAACAACGGGTCGCGCAACCCCGAAGCCGTTTACTACCAACGCGGACCGTTCACCCCGGACGACATCATCGCGTCGCGGCAGATCGCCGACCCGTTTCATCTCCTCGACTGCGCGACCACTTCCGAAGGGGGCTGCGCTCTGGTCGTGGCGAACATCGACGCAGTGGAGGTGGCGAGCCGGCCGATCTATGTGTTGGGCAGCGGCGCGGACTTCCATGGCCCGTCCTATCAACACCCGCCCGCGTGGGACCTCGCCGGGCGGCGTGGCGATCACGTGAACGGAGTGGTCGGCAGGCGGGCGGCCGAGCGTGCGTTCGGCCACGCCGGGCTCCGCCGCGACGACATCGACGTGCTGGAACTCTACGACCCGTTCTCGTTCGAAATCATCCGTCAGCTCGAGGCTTTCGGATTTTGCGGCGACGGCGAGGGCGGGCCCTTCGTCGCCGATGGTCACATCGCCATCGACGGCAGCCACCCGATCACCACCGACGGAGGAACGATGTCCTTCAGCCACGCGGGCTCGAATCCGCAGATGATGCAGCGCGCCATTCGAGCCGTCCAGCAGTTGCGCGGCACGGCGGGCGGACTGCAGGTGGCCGACGCGCACGTCGCGTTGTGCAGCAACGGGGGCGCGGGCGCCTTGTTCACCACCGTGCTCATCCTGGGAGACGAACCGCGATGACCTTGCAGGCATCCGAACCGTTGCAACCGCAGACCGGGCCCGTGCCGCACGCCAGCAGTCAGGTCAGTGTCCCGTTCTGGCAGGGGTGCCGCGATGGGCGAGCTGCGCTACCAACGTTGCGCGGATTGCGGCCTGGCGAACTTTCCGCCGACCGAGCATTGCCGCCAATGCCTTTCGCCCGAATTGCGGTGGGAGCGCGGCGGCGGTGTCGGCGAGATCTACAGCTGGACGGTGGTCTATCGGCCGGTGACGGCCGAGTTCACCCCGCCCTACGCGCCGGCGATCATCACGCTGGACGAGGGCTACCAGATGCTGACCAATGTCGTGGGTGTGGCGCCCGACGACCTCGAGATCGGCATGCGGGTCCGGGTGCAATTCCATGCCGTCGGTCCCGACGTGACGCTGCCGTACTTCACCGGGTCACCGTGACTCCCGCGCGCACCAGCAACGGATTGCCGGTAACCGCCTATCTCGTCCTGGGCGTGTTGGGGGGCTACGACGAGCAACTCACCGCCGGAGAGATCAAGTTGCGCGCCGAATTGTCGGTGGGCCACTTCTATTGGTCGCCGTCGGTCAGTCATGTGCGGCGCGAACTGAACCGGCTGTTGGCCCGGGGCATGGTCAGCGAGATTGCGGCTCAATCCGGCAAGCGGGCCATCACGTTGTACGAGACCACGCCAGCCGGGGCCGAGGCGTTGCGGCGTTGGGTCCAACACTTTCCGGGTCAGGAGCAGGTCGTCGTCAAGCACCCCGTCATTCTCAAGACCTGGCTGGCCCGCGGCGGGGACCCAGAACACATCATCGACACGCTGGACCGGCATCTGGAGGCGACCCGGACCCGGCTCGACGAGGCACTGTGGTCACGGCAGCGTTCGCGCGAACTGGGCATCATCGACGATCCGGACCAACGATTTTCCTTCGCCGTTCTCGACTACGCGATCCGCGGTTTGTACGCGGAAATCTCCAACATCGCGCAACTGCGCGACGAAATTGCCGGGGGCACAACACGAGATCCCGTCAAGCGGGTGCGACGACCCAAGGGCGAGATCCGACGTCGGGTGCTCAGGGACCCGAGTTAGGCGCGCGAAGCGAGCCGGTAGGCCGTGCCGCGCGGTTCGCGCACCCACAGGGTTTCGTTCTCGCCGACGGCCGTTCCTTGCGCGATCAGATGGCGTTTGAGCACCTTGTGCGTGGCGGTGCTGGGCAGGTCGGCGGCGATGCGGACGTAACGCGGCCGGGCCTTGGGCGACAGGTCGGGCTGCGCATCGAGGAATGCCTCGAATGAAGCGGTGTCCAGGTCGAGGCCCTCTTTGAGGACGACCGCGGCCATCACCTGGTCGCCGACATGCCCGTCCGGCAACCGCATACACGGCGACGCGGTTGACGGCATTGTGGCGCAATAGAATTCGCTCGATCGGGGCGGCGGCCAGGTTCTCGCCGTCCACCCGCATCCAGTCGGCGGTGCGGCCGGCGAGGTAGATCCAGCCCTCGGCGTCCCGGTAGGCGAGGTCGCCGGACCAGTACATGCCGTGACGCATCCGCTCGGCGTTGGCTTCCGGGTCGTTGTAGTAGCCGGTGAAGAAGCCCGATCCTGCCGTGTTGACCAACTCGCCGACGGCTTCGTCGGCATTGGCCAGCGCCCCGTGGGCGTCGAAGCGCGCGAGGGCGCACTCGGTGAGGGTGTCGCTGTTGTACACCGAGATACCGTCGACCCCTTTGCCGATAGAGCCCTTCGGCGTGCCGGGTTCGCGTATCACGATGACGGCGTTCTCCGTCGAGCCAAAGCCGTCCTCGACCTGGACGCCGAAGCGGCGCGCGAACTCCTCGATGTCCTTGTCGTTGGCCTCGTTGCCGAAGGCCACCCGCAGCGGGTTGTCGGCATCGTCATCGCGCTCCGGGGTGGCCAGGATGTAGGCGAGTGGTTTGCCGACATAGTTCATGTACGTCGCGCCGTAACGGCGGATATCACCAAGGAAGTTGCTCGCCGAAAACTGAGCCGGCACGATCGCCGCACCGGAGCACACCGCGGGCGCCCACCCCGCCACCACCGCGTTCGAATGAAATAGCGGCATGGACACATAGCAGGTGTCATTTTCGGTTAGCGCGAAGCGCTGGACAAGGTTGATGCCGGCGAACGTCGCCATCAGGTGTGATACCTGCACCGCCTTGGGATTTCCGCTGGTTCCGGACGTGAAGATCATCATGAACGCGTCCATGGCGGTGACCTGCCGGTGGGGGACCAGGTCACCGGCCCCGTCGACGAATTCGGCCCACTGCGGTGTCGAGATATCGAGGATCCGTGTTCCCTCGAGCTCCAAACCGTCCAGCAGCGGCCGATGTTCGGCGTCGGTCACGACGAACTGGCAGTCCGCCCGCCGGACGTCGGCGGCCAGCGCCTCGCCACGCCGCGTGGTGTTCAGACCGCACAGCACGTAGCCGCCAAGCCCGGCCGCCGCCATCTGGGTCAGCATCGCGGGGCAGTTACCCAGCAGGGCGCCGATGTGCATCGGTCGTCGCGGATCGGCGGCGGCGATGAGGGCCGCGGCTTGCGCCGCCGACTCCGCCAGGTACTGACTCCAATCCCATTGCAGGTCGCGGTGTTTGACGGCGACCGACTGATCCGACATGCGCTTCCGCAAATGCGTCTGAATCGTGTCTTCGGCCATCAGCGCGGATCCACCACCTTTGCTACGCGACGAGACGGTCCGTCTTATGATAGCCGGTGGGTGGGTGTTCACGAAGCGACCCTGGCTCTACCCCCTGGGCGCTCCGCACCAGGCGGTCGAGGGTCTCGCGCAGGTCCGCCAGATTCGGGGCGCCGTCGCTGATCCAGGCGACGTAGCCGTCGGGCCGAACGACAACCGCTGTGGGCGCGGGGATGGTGGTGGCGTCGGGCAGTGTCCACGGATCTCCGCTGTTGGTAGCGCTGACGGTGGTGATTCGTCCTGCCCATGCGGTGGCGGCTTCGACCACAGGGGCACAGTCCGAAAAGGTCAGCAGAATCGGTGTGGCTCGGTGCAGGAGCCCATAGATCGTGGTCGTCCTGCCGCGTGTGTTGATCGCCACGTCGGGGACGCGCCGACCCAGCAGTGGATGGTCGCCGAAGCCGGGGTAGCGGATGTCGAGTCCGGATAGCGTGGCGCTCAGATAGGTGTTCACCTCGCCGAGACCGGCGAGATGGGTGAAGACGTTGTACAGCTCGGTGATTGGATCACCGAGCCCGAACAACGCGGCCTGAGCGCGAACCAATTTGAGAGTGTCGGCATCGACGGCGTGTCGCTCGTCGTGATAGGTGTCCAGCAATGCGTCCGTGGCTTCGCCGCGCGCGACGGCGGCGAGCTTCCAGCCCAAATTGAACGCGTCCTGCATACCCATGTTCATGCCCTGCCCACCGGCCGGAAGATGGATGTGTGCGGCATCGCCGGCCAGTAGCACGCGCCCGATCCGATAGCGCTCGGCCTGTCGAGCGGCGTCGGTGAAATGCGACAGCCACCGCGGGCTGTGGATGCCAAAATCCGTCCCGGCCACCCGTCGTACCGACGCCCGCAACTCGTCAAGAGTGACTGGATCATCAGCGCCGGCGGCGCGGCGTGGTTCGCTGGTGACCACCCGGTACCAGCCGGGCCGGAACTGGATCGCGGTGATGGTGCCTCGTTCGCACCGGTGCAAAAACAGCGGCCGCTCCGGAGGATCGTCCAGTTCGACGTCGCCGATCAGGCACGCCATGGTCGCCCCGGTGCCGGGGAACCCGACTCCGCTGAGTTTGCGGAGCTTGCTGCGCCCGCCGTCGCATGCCACCAGGTAGCTGCCGCGCAGTGTCGCGGACCCCTGCGGTGTGTCGACGATGACGTCAACACCCGTGGCGTCTTGACGGAATCCGGTGACACTGGTGGTCCACTGCACCGCGACGCCCAACTCGGTGGCGATGTCCTCGAGTACCTGCTCGGTGTCGGCCTGCAATATGTTGAGCGTGTAGGGAAATCGGCTGGGCAACGTTGAGTAGTCCAGCATGATTCCGGCGAAGTTGCCGAGGTGCGTCGGGGGGCCGGCCGCAAGGAAACGATCCACGACCCCCCGCTGGTCGAGCATTTCGATGGTGCGGGGTTGCATCCCGGCGGCGCGGGATCCGTTCTCGCCCCGATCAGAACGCTGTTCAAGCAGCAGCACATCGATTCCGCCGCGGCGCAGTTCAGTAGCCAGCGTCAGGCCGGTGGGTCCGGCCCCGGCCACGATCACCGGGGCACCAGAGTCAGTACGCGTTCTTCTCACAGCAAGCCGAATTCGAGGAGTTTGGCCCGGTTTTCGTCGAACCACTGTTGTTCATGGCTCGGCTCGGCAAAGATCAGTCCTGCCTGCGTGGCGTTTTCAGCACGGGTTTCCCTCAGGGCGACAATGAGTTCCGCCTCTGACTGGCTGGTGAGGCGGGTCCACATTTGTGACAACTCCCGCAGCAGCGCGTGTCGCGCCTGGATGTCGTGGCCGCAGCGGATTTCGCCGAACACGAATGAGCGCGTCGATGGTCGCCCCGCGTCGAAGCTTGTGCCTTCGGCTAAATCCAGGAACAGAACGTTGACGAACGACGGGCGTTCACCGGTGGTTTCACAGTGAATGCGGGTGATCTCGCCGGCGATTTCCCCCTTCGCGGACTTGGTGAGCAATCGTTGCGGGCTGTAGCAGTGGTAGATGGGCATGAGTTGTCCTCTCGTAATGGGCGTGAATGTGCCCGATTGGGGTAGGCCGTTCCCGGACGGGTACGGCGGGAAAAGTCGGGTAGTTTGGCCGACGCCCGTTCATCAGTCGCGTGCCCCCACGGGGGTCAGGTGGACTCCGAACAGTTCGTGGACTAGGTCTGCGCTGGCCACGATGCCGTCGGGTCGCACCGCGACGGGTTGTGAAACGTCTTTGCAGACAGTCACTTTGAAACCAGGGGAAGCTCCGGCGGCGCTGCGTCAGGCGTGAGCAGCGACCACGTGAGGTCCTCGGCGCCGATGGTGTCGGGATTGACGCGAGTGCCTGGCGCAAAGGGCTCATTGCTGTCGCCGTAGCCAATCGCGATTTGGGACAAGCGAAGAGACAAAGCCTCGCTGACACCGGGAACCGCACTGACCGTCTCGAGAATGCCGTTGCGCATCTTTCGCTCCTTCTGCCCGGCAAGCGTGGCCACCGTGACGATCTGATGGGTGAACTCGACGAGCTTTTGTGCGTTGGGAAGGCGCTCGGCTTCATAGGAGTCGAGTAGCGACTCGGGAGCCCCCAGCGACAGCACGTGGTGCAGTTTCCACGCCAGGTTGCCCGCGTCTTGGATTCCGGTGTTCATTCCCTGTCCGCCGGCCGGGCTGTGGGTATGGGCGGCGTCGCCCAAGAGGAACACGTTGCCGTGCCGGAATTGGGTAGCCAGGCGCTCGTGGACATGCCATGTCGAACTGGACAGCAGTTCTGTGACCTTGCCGTTGCGCATCCAGCCCGGGCCGCGACTCTGGATCAATTCATTGACGTCGGGACCGGTGGGGGCAGGCGTACCGGGTGCCACCGAGGCCACCACCCGCACGATGTCTTGTGGCAGGGGCGAGGCAATGAGCATCCCGTGTGGGGAGAGCGAGAACACCGTCTCCACCCGATCGCACGGCCAACCTTCCAACCTCACGTCCGACACCGCAAACATCTGCGCCGGTGAGGTGCCAGGGAACCCGATGCCCAGTTGGGTGCGCACCCGCGAGTACACGCCATCGCAGCCGGCGACGAAACGGGCATTGATGACCCGCAGCGCGCCATCGGAATCCACGACGGTGGCAGCGCTTCCGGGAAATTCCGCCACCAGATCCAACAGGCGTACCCCACGCAACACCGAGCCTCCCAGCTCTGCGAATCGCTGGTCGAGGTGACGCTGGGTCTGCGATTGAGGAATCATCAGCAGGAACGGATACGGGCTGTCGAGGGTGTCATACGACACTCGAATCAGGTCGCGATCGACATCGGCAAATGCGGCCCCGCGGCCCCTGAGCCCGTCGTCAATCATCGGACCGGCAACCTGTATTCGGTGCAGGTATTCGAGGGTGCGCGGCTGTACGAAGGCCGCCCGGGTGTCGTCCGGCGCGTCGGGTAGCTGGTCGATGACGACGCAATCCACCCCCAGCTGCTTAAGACTGGCCGCCAGCGTTATACCGGCGGGCCCGGCCCCGACGATCAGGACGTCGGTCGACTTCGGAAATTCTTGCTTGTTGTTCATTGGATGACCCTTTCTGTGTTAGTTCGGCGGCCCATGCCGGTTTCAGGTCGTCAGCCCAGGCCGAGTGGAGTCGCGTCTGTGTTGGTGCCGACGAGCAGGCATGGCGCGCCCGACCGGTTGCTCCATGCGTGATCGACGCCGCGGACGATCGCGGTGTCACCGGGCCGCATGAGCACCTCATCGGTGTCGGTGACGAGATAGATTTCGCCGCGCACGCAGGTGAGGCAGTCCAGGGTGTCGGTGTGGTGCATTGGAAATCCCGACCCGGGCTCGATTTCCAATGCGCGACAGATCAACCCGTTCGAGAAGGGTTGGAGACTGTCGCCCGGATCGGCCGTCTGCGACCGGTCGCCGTCGATCGCATTGTCGACCGGGGTTTCCTGAGTCGCCCACAGCGTGGCGCTCCAGAAGAGCCCCTCGCGGGATTGCACGTTGGTCAGTCCGCGCTGCAAGACCGCCGATCGGTTTTCAGCGTTGAGCCCGACCACGAACCGGTTCACATGTGTAGCCACAGCAGTATTCCTTTCAATCTCGTTGCGGCGGGGTTTGAGGAGCGCGCTTGCGGTGGAGGCCCGGTCCGCCGGGCCGGTGTCACTGCCGCGGGTTGGCCTGCGGGCTGTCATATCCACCTCCAAACAAGAACGATCGTTTGTGTATGAGGGCAATGTACAACACGAGTCGCTCATAGCGCAAACGATTGTTTTTGTTTAGGCTGTCAGGTATGCCAAGGCTCAGCGACACGACGCGCGCCCAGCGCCGCCAGCACATCCTCACCAGTGCCTGGCGGTGCTTCTCGCGGGATGGTTTCCACGCCACCTCGATGGACGACATCATCGCCGCCACGGGAATGTCGTCGAGCGCGGTCTACCGGTATTTCCGCAGCAAGGAGGAAATCATCCGCGCGTCCGCCGAAGAAGGCATCGTAAGGTTGCGCGAGATCTTCGTTGCCTTGCTCGACCGCGACCCCTGCCCGGATCCGGCGGAGACCCTGACCCATTTAGTCGAAGAGCTGCACCGCAGGGCCGACAACCCCGATTACGACATGACCCGGCTCGCATTGCAGACGTGGGCGGAGACATTGCGGGATCCCGTCCTGCAACACCGTGCCCGTCAGGTATTCGTTGACGCCCTCGAGCACATCACCGAATTGGCGCAACGGTGGTGCGACAACGGGTATCTGCCACCCGATGCGGACACCAAAGCCGTTGCGGCCACGCTGCTTTCGATCATGCAAGGCCTCATCGTGATGCACCACGTCGTGGACGACGTACCGGCGCACGCGCTGCGGAACGGAGTCGCCCTGCTCGGGGCCGCAACCCGGCCCCCGGCGCCAACCTCTACCCCGGCGAAAAAGGCCACACCATGACCGGCGTCGACCATGCCGACCCGACCTTTCTGTTCCTAGCCGCCCACCATGATCAGGCCGCCGTCGACGGCCAGCAGTTGCCCGGTGATGAAGCCCGAACCGGGTCCGGCCAGGAAAACGAGGATCGGGCCGACATCGCGCGCGGGGTCTCCCAGCCCCCCGCCGAGCGGAATCATCATCTTCATCTGCTGGTCGATCAGGGCGCCGGCCTCCGGACCGAGGAAATCTCGTAACCGGTCGGCGCCGGCTGTCTGCACCGCCGGCGCCAAAGCGTTGACGGTGACATTGTCGGCTGCCCAGGCGCGGGCGGCCGATCGCGTCCAGGCCTGCACGGCGCCCTTGGTCGCGGCGTAGACGGCCGAGATCGGGCTGCCCATAACGGCTTCGGAGGACCCGAAGTTGATGATCCGGCCGCCCTTGGGATCCTGGTCCTTCATCACGGCGTACGCGGCCTGATTGGTGAGGATGGTCGCCTTCACGTTGGTGTCCAACAGGAACGAGATTTCATCACTGCTGATGTATCCGGGAATCCCGGCCTGCCACAGCCCGGCGGCGTTCACCAGCACGTCGAGCCCCCCGAGTCGCTGCACGGCTTGTTGCACCATCGCCGAGACGGCCTCCGCGTCGCGCACATCGCACTGCAGCCAGGTGGCCGCCAGATCGTCGGGCGGCGGGGTCTTGTGGTAGGTCGCGGCGACCTCGGCGCCCGCCGCGGTGAGGGCTCCGACGGCGGCCGCGCCGATGCCGGTGGCTGCGCCGGTAACCAGGATCCGTCGGCCTTGCAGCGGTGGTGTCACATCTGACATGGCGGCAACGCTAGCTGGCCGGAGCCACCGCCTTTACACCGCCTTGGGGTGGGTGGGCGATGAGCCGGCTAGGCGCGCACCGCGACGGTCGACAGGAGGTCGGCGAGCCGGTCCGGCCGGTCGAGCATCGAGAACGTCCGCGCGCCCTCGATCACCTCGAGACGAGCGTTGGGGATAGCGGCGGCCAGCCGTGCACCATCCTCCTGCGCGAAGAACACATCGTCGGCCGACCACGCGATCAGCGTGGGCTTGTCGAACTCGGGCAGCCGGGCCGCGACGCCCGTGGTGACCTCGGTGCGCAGCGAAAGCGTGAACTGGCGCAGGTCTTCGGCGACCGCCGGGTCGGAGAGCACCGGGCGTACCCAGCTCTGAGTGAGATCGTCGATGTCGCGATGCGCCAGCCCGTCGAACGCACGCTTGCGCACGGCTGGGGCTCGCATGGCCTGCATGGCGGTCTTGAACAGTGCCTTCGACTTGGCTGCGAGGATCACGGGCTTAAGGATCGGCGGCGGAAAGTGCTCGAACGCATCGCAACTGGTGAGCACGAGCGCACCGAGGCGCTCGCGGATGGTGCACCGCGACAAGTTGAGTGACGACCCCTCCGGTGTCGTTGCCGACCAGTACCACGTCCTCGAGGTCGAGGGCGGCAAGTACTTCGGCGACGATTCCGGCGACCCCGGTGATGGTTCGGTCGGCACCGGGGCGCAACGGCTCGGGGTGCGCGCCGAGCGGCCAGGTGGGGGCGATGCACCGCAAGCCGAGACCGGCGAGGCGCTCGCTGAGCTGGCGCCAGAGTTGACCGGCCATCATGTAGCCGTGCACGAACACGACGGGCCGGCCGTTTTCGGGTCCGGTTGCTTCGTAATGGATGGTTCCGGCACTAGTGTCGATCGTCGACATAGAGGACTCCTAATTCGGGAAGGGCATTTACAAACAGGCTGTCTGTTCGTAAGTTACCAACAGGTTGTATGGAAATCAAGAGGCGGACTCAGGAGGAGCGCTCCGCGGCCACCCGCGAGGCGCTGATCTCGGCCGCCCGCACGCTGTGGGGCCGACGGGGCTACACCGAGGTCGGGACGCCGGAGATCGCCAAGGAGGCCGGCGTCACGAGAGGGGCGATGTATCACCAATTCGCCGACAAGGCAGCGCTATTCGGCGAGGTCGTCGAGGCGGTGGAGCAGGACGTGATGGCCCGCATGGCCACGATGGTGGCCGAGTCGGGAGCGACGACACCCGCGGACGCGATCCGGGCCGCGGTCGACGCCTGGCTTGAGGTCTCCTGCGATCCCGAGGTGCGTCAGCTGATCCTGCTGGACGCCCCCAGCGTGCTCGGCTGGGCCGCCTTCCGCGACGTGGCTCAGCGGTACAGCCTGGGCATGACCGAACAGATGCTCGTGGAGGCCATCAAGGCGGGCCAGCTGGTCCGTCAACCAACGCGGCCGCTGGCCCATGTGCTCATCGGCGCGCTCGACGAGGCCGCCATGGCCATCGCCACCGCCGAGGACCCGAAGCGCGCCCGACGGGAGACCAGGCAGGTGCTGCAGCGGCTCATCGACGGGATGCTGGCCGCACGATGACTCCTCATGAGCCTTGGCAGGTGAGCGAAGCGCGCAGGATCACGCTCTCGGAGTTCAACAGGTTGGTCTCCACGTCGCCGTAGAAGTAGCGATTGTCCGGGCTCCAGTCGTCGGTCTGCACGACGGTGGCCCAAACCTGTTTGCCGCCGAAGCCCCTCGAATCACCGTTGCCGTTGAAGTTGCTGAGGCGCTGCGGATTGGAGCCGTCCGGGTTCATGGTCCACCAGTCGGTCCCGCGGGTCGGGTTGTCGGCGTTGGTCATCCACAGCACCTGCCCGTCCGGGGTGTAGCGGGGATGCTCGTTGTAGCTGTCGCCCTTGGTCAGCCGGGTGGTTGCCATCGAATCGAGATCGAGGCGGTAGATCTGGCTCTTCCAGAAGTTGTGTGTGCCAAAGTCGCTGGTGAATACGAACGACTTTGAGTCCGCCGAGAACCCGCCGGTCTCGTTGAACGCATCCCCCGCGGGCGAGACCGTACGGATGTCGGACAGCGACGGGGTGCCGTCCTGGGCGACATCGAAGTTGGCGACCTTGATCACCCAGAAGCCGGCGAAGCGATCGGGGTTCAGCACCTTGCCGGCGGCGGTGCGCTCGGTCCATTCGAGCAGCCGACCGTCGGGAGAAAACTCCGGAATGATCGTGCCGTGATCCTTGTCGGCGGGGACGTCGGTCAGCTGCCAGGCGCGAGAACCGTCGGCGGTGGACACCCACAGGTCCGAGTAGCTGCCCCAGCCCGGGGTGGCACCGACCGAGTTGTCTGGGTGCGTTGACTTTTCGGCCACAAACGCGATGAAGCGACCGGACGGGCTCCACACGGGTGACCCGGTTGTGCGTTGCGGGAAGCTCGCAGAGCCCACCCCCAACTGCTGGCGGTTCGTGCCGTCGGGTTTGACCGTGTAGATGTGAAAGAGGTCGTCACTTCCCTTGGCGTTGAAGGCGATGAGATCGTTGGCCTTCGACCAGTCGACGCCGAAGCCGTCCTTCTGAAACACCTGATACGTGATGGGCGGGCCGCATCCGCTGTGCCCGAGGGGTTTCCCGGGGGATGGCTGGGAGCCCTGACCCTCGTGTCGCAGTCCGGCGCACGAACTGCACACCACAATGGCGAGCGCTGCGGCCGCCCGCAGCGCGCCCACCGAAAACCCGTGCAACTTAAGCCCCACCCTCGTCCCACTCTGGCCAGCACTCGCCAGCGTACGGAAACCGCGACGTCTCAGTCGCGGCGGACTTGAGCGACTCCTGCGATGACGCCCTGGATGAGCCGGTCGAGGTGTCCGGCACTGTCGACGGCCGGCCGACCCGAAACGAACGTCATCATCACCCCATTGATGAATGTCAGGGTGGCGATCGCCTGGTCTTGGATCAGTGCCGGATCCGGTTCGCTTCCGGCGGGGTGCCATCGTGCGACGACGTCGCGCGCGAGCGCGTAGAGGCCCTCCGCGGACTCATTGAGGGTCGCCGCCAGTTCGGGGTCGCGGCTGGCCAGCAACAGCAGCTCGTAGCGCGCCTTGGCGCGGGTGAACCAGGGTTCGGTGGCCGCGTACATGACGATGCGCGCCAGGCCCGCGGTGCCGCTGAATTCCGTCGATCGATCGCCGGCGAGTTCGGCCATCGTCGACAGGTCGGCGACATCGAGTTCGTTCAGCCGAGTTGCGACGGCGTGCAGCAGCGCTTTGCGAGTCCGGAAGTAGAACGATGTCGTGCCTGCCGGCACCCCCGCATGTTCATCGACCTTTGGGTGGCTAACGCCATGAACCCCTTTGGCGCCCAGCAGCTCGATCGCGGCGTCGGCGAGCTGTCGGCGCCGCTCGGCCGCGTTGTGCTTCCTACGTGCAGCAATGCGTCCAGTCTAGAACTGGCCGCAATTGGGTGCGGTGGGTTGTCCATTAAAGCGGGCGGCGATCCACTGCATGGCCGGCTCACCATCGACCAGCATCGGCAGCGCGTGGTTGATGATCAGTTTGTTCAGGAACGGCGGTTCCTCGTTGGTGCGGAATTCCACCTCGGCGCCCTGGGTGCACCAGTCGCGACCGAGTTGATTGGCCGCGGTCCAGGGCACGAGCGGGTCGTAGCGGTTGCTGTCGATCAGCACCGGCGCGTTGGGTTTGTAGCGTCCGATCCGCTGTGCTTCGAACAGGGTGCTGAACGGCTCCTCGTTGACCAATCGATAGATGTCTTCGGTGAAATAGGGCTGTAGGTGCCGGAACATGAAATCCAGGAGGGTCTGGCCGACGCACTGGCGCGACGCCGATTCGAGCATCGCCAGCCCGCGGGGCGTCATCTTGGAGCGGATGGCGTCCGCGAATTCCGGATAGGCGGCCATCACGCTGTTGAGTGCGTATCCGACGACGCCGACGAGGACGCTGCCGTCGGCGTAGGGGAACAATTCCTTGAGGTTGGCCGGTGGCGCCCCTGCGTAGGTGCCCACGATATGCAGGTCGGGGGCGTACGACGAGGCGAGCTCGGCCGCCGACGCCGTCGCGCCGCCGCCCTGCGAGTAGCCCCAAAATGCCACTGGCCCATGGGGATCCAGCGATGTTCCCGGCAGATGCATGGCCGCGCGGGCGACGTCGAGCACGGCCTGCCCTTCGGCGACGCGGCCCACATACGTGTGCATCGACGGCGTGCCCAAGCCTTCGTAGTCGGTCATCACGATGGCGAAACCGCGGGCGACCATCGTGGCGACGAACAGCTCCTCGTAGTTGAACATGATGTCCCAGCCGCCCGAATAATGGATGCCCTGGTTGAACATTCGCGATGGGGCGCACTGATTGCCCTGGCCCTGCGTGCCGGGGGCGTAGCTGATCAAGGGCCGCGGGCCGTTGCCCGGCCATGCGTTGTAGGGCTCGAAGTAGGTGCCCGTGACAGCGATCGGATTGCCGCGAGTGTCGGTGCTGCGGTACATGATCCGGGTGCCGGTGGCCATGATCGCGCCCAGCTGGCCGGACGGCTCCAGCACCAGCCGCGACGGCTCGGTACGGATCAGGTCGCCCGGCTGGCCAGGTGTCAGTGGATCCGGCGGGGTGTAGAACTCGGCGTACTGCGGTTCGTCGCCGCCATCTGCACGCGCGATTCCCGGGCCGGCAAACGCGCAACCGATGACCAGCAGGACCGCGAAGACTCCCCCCACCCAACGCATCACGAAACCGTAACAATGGGTACCCGCCGACGGAAGTGTGTTCTCTAATTTTTTAGAGAACGAAATCCTCAGCGATGGCGCGGGGTGAAGAATTGCCAGATGGTGTCGGTGGCGTCGAGCGCCGTCGACGGTGCGGGCATCCCCCCGAGCTTTTCTATCAGCGGGCTGGGCTCACCGCCGGGCCATTGATGACCCGCGCCCGCCACCGAGATCAGCTCCACGGTGCGCCCGTCGGCGCAGCCGGCCGTTTGCGTGGTCACGTCCCCGGCGGTGGTTGAGGTCGGCGGTCCGCACGCGTCGATGGCACGCCAGGTGCCGTTGACCGACTCCGCCGAGGGTCCGTCGACGCGCGGATTCCCATTGGCGCCGAACGCTTTACCGGGTCCGCCGTTGTAGGGCACCCGGTCGTCGGCGGTGCCATGGATTTGCAGAACCGATGCCGGCCGCGCTTGTGAGCAATCGGTCAGCAGCGTGCCCGCCACGGGGGCGATCGCGGCGAAGGTGTCGGTCTGGCACCCGAGTCGAAGCGCCATCATCGCGCCGTTCGACATGCCGGTGACATAGACGCGGGCACGATCGACGGGGATCTGTTGTTCGATGGCACCGACCATGGCGGTGATGAATCCGACGTCGTCGACGTTGTCGCGCTGAGGTTCGCCGCAGCACGTCCCGGCATTCCAGGCACGGTTGAGGCCGTCGGGATAGGCGACCAGGAAATGACCGCCGTCCGCCTCGGCATCCCAGTGATAGGAACGCTCGGCCTGCGCGCCGTTGCCAAAACCGCCGTGCAGCATGACCACCAGTGGCACCGCGTCGGTCAATCCCTGCGGTCGGTACAGGTTAAAGGTCCGGGTGGCCCCGCCCGCCTCGATACTTTGGCTGGACTGCCCGACCGGGATCGATTGACGCCCGGGCGTTCCCAGGGCATGACCGCCGCCAAGGCATCCGCCCAGCACCAGAACCAGAACGGGAAGCAGACACGCGCCAAGCACCCGAGCGCATCGAAATCGCATGAACCCATCCTGGCAGCCAATCGCGCAGATTGACAAGTAACTTGTCAATCTGGCCGCGGATGGCACACTCATGGCCATGCCACGTGTTGAAAACGACAAGTGGAAACCCACCGTGCCGGCCCTGGTGAACTTGGTGGCCGCATCGGGGGCGCCTCGCCTGAGAGCGGCATTCGCCGCGGCCGGACTCGACGGGATCCGCCCCGCGCAAGCGGTTGCGCTGGTACCGCTGGTAGCCGGCGGGCTGCACGCTTCGGATCTGGCCGACAGGCTCAGGGTGAGCCGGCAGGCGGTGGCCCAAGCCGTCACCGCGCTGGAACGACACGGCTATGTCAGTCGGGTGCCCGACCCTGTCGACGCCCGCGCCCGGATCATTGAGCTCACGCCGCGCGGTCGGCAGGCGTTGCGCGTAATGCGTTCCAATGCAGTCGATTTAGAGGGCCGGTGGAAACATGTCCTCGGGGAACGACGATTGGCTGAACTGCGCGAGACGCTGGTGATGTTGTTTCAGCGGAATCCGGCGCGTGATGGCGACCAGGCCCGTCTCTCGTCAACAGGTCACAGACCGTCCTGGCGAATCGAGGCGTTTCTACCGGGAGGGCGGCGCTTGTGATAACTCGTGATGTCGAGGCCAGCGCCGTAGCCGATTTAGCACTTTCCCCCCCACGCGCGGCGTTGGTCGCCACCGGAGACGACGAAATCCTTTTGCTCCCGGTGAATGTAGGTCTTGAAGAACCTGCCGATCCTGCGTTGTCGCCGCGCATTGTGCAGGTGACCAAGGGCAGCCCGAACCTGACCGATCGCAATGTCGCGGTTATCGTCGACGACGGCCCGGAGTGGTTTCGGTTGCGCTCCCTAACTGTCAGAGGGATAGCAAAAGCCATCGGCGATTCCACTTATCGCGTCGTGCCCAAGCGGATCACCGCATGGGACTATGGCTCACTCCGTGAGATCCCGGTGTCAGGCGCGCCAACGCCGCTACAGGCATCGCTTCCTGCTGCCAACGGGACTGGGGTCGGTTCCAGTTTGCAGTCGCCGAATCTCGAAGCGGCAGTGCATAGGTCGCGAGTCATGATTCTGGCAAGCCGTTCTCTCAAGGGCACGCCGTTCGGAGTGCCGCTGTGGTTCGTTCCGCACCGCGGCCGCTTGTATGCGACGACATCGGGGTCGTCCTGGACAGCACGAAATGTGGCGGCATCGCCGCAAGTGGCCCTATTGCTCGGCGGCGAAGACCGGGACAACACCAACCGGCTCCTCGTGCGCGGACATGCCCGAGCGATCCCTGGCATCCCACCGCCAAGGGTGCTCGCTCGGATAGCTTGGCGCTACTATCTGCAACCGCGGTTCGCGGCGGTCGAGCTGAATCACATCCAGCTATGGGCGCTGCGCATGCGCTACTATGGCCAGTCGCAACCGGCGTACATCGTGATCACGCCCCAGACGGCGACCGAATGTGGTATGGGCTAGGCACGGCTAACCGGAGCTGCACTGGTCTGCGACCCGAGCTACGGTGATCCTCGTGCCCGACATGAACGCGTATGTAACGCGTGCGTACTCGTCGGTTTCGTCTGTTCGTCAGTTCACCTACCGATGAGATGGCCGCTGGCTGTTCCGGTTCTCGGGCTGATCGGCTACGACACACTGATCCGACCAGTGTTGCTGGATTGGGGCGCTACTGATGCCGAGCGCCGGATGCGGTTGCCCGGCGATGACATCGTCCAGGACGTCATGAGTCATCGCACCAAGGCTGTGACCATCGACGCGCCGCCGGACGCGGTATGGCCGTGGCTGGTTCAGATTGGTGATCACCGGGCAGGCTTCTACAGCTACGATTGGGTCGAGCGCTATCTATTCGCCGCAACCGTGCACTACGTCGAGGGGCGCCGCTCCGCCACCCGCATCCATCCCGAATTGCAGGAGCTCCGGGTCGGCGACCGAATCAACACCGGGTCGATCGGTCCGGTGCAGATCGGAAGCCCGGTAACGGTTCTCGAGCCCGACCGTGCCCTGGTCATCGGAACCTGGGCATTCATACTGGTGCCGTTGAATGGAAACCGCACTCGTTTGCTGGTTCGCGAACGAGACGCCGGGTGGTTGCGGCTGCTGGCGCCCCGGGCGTACGGACTGCTTCGTGCACTGGGTGCGTTTATCGATTACACGATGGGCGAGCCGCTCCACTTCGCGATGGTTCGCAAGATGATGTTGGGCATCAAGCAACGCGCGGAGGCCACCCATTCGGACCCGTAGCTTCCGCGGGTGTCCAGGTGCAGATGGCCTTCGGACAAGAGGACTAGTGACCCTAGGCCTGGGCGGCACTCGAATCGACAATCGCACTATGTCAACAGTTGGCGCAGAACGCATGCTCATCGAATCGGCCGTTCCGACGTTCGATGCGATGATCGTCGAGCATGTGGTGGTGGCCGCTGACCCGTCGACCGTTTTTCAGGCCGCGAAAGGCCTCGATTTGCTCACCGTGCGCACGCCGCTGCTAGCGGCGTCGATGTGGATCCGCGTTTTGCCGGCGCGATTGTTGGGCAAGGCCGCCCCTCCGCCACCGCGACTGGTGATAGCCGAGAACGTGGGGCTGCCGGGCTGGCTACTGCTTGGCGAACGACCAGACCGCGAGATTGCCTTTGGCGCGGTGGGGAAGTTCTGGCAGCCGGTCATCGAATGGCGTGACGTAGCGTCAGCGGATTTTCGCGGCTTTGCCGAACCCGGTTGGGGAAAGATCGCCGCTAACTTCTCGGTGGCGCCCTACGGTGAAAGCCACACGCTGCTTAGCTACCAATGCCGGACTGTCACAACCGATCCGGACACACATCGGAGGTTCCTGCGTTACTGGTGGCTGATCCGGCCGTTCGTCGCGCACATCATGCGCGCCACCCTAAGCACGGTTAAGGCCGACGCTGAGGCGGCGGCGATGGGCAGGAGTGGTGCGAGCTACAAAGTCTCATTGTCCCACAAGGGAACTGGAAATAGGTCGTAGCGCTGTCTTGATTCGTCGTTTGAATGCGTCGTCGAAACGGTGATAGGTGTTGCGCAGCGTGTGCCCCGGCCAATGGTCGCCAGTGAGCTCAACGGGTAGCAGCGGGTCGCGCTGCAGATGCCGAACGACGGCGATCGATAATGCGAACTCGTAGGTGAAGGTTTCGGGCGAATCGTCGCGCCTGCTCGTCTTGAGTGCAACATCCATCGCCTCGATGAGCGTCCTGGCATCGTCCGTCCACGGATCGAGGGAAAAGAGCAACCGCATGTTGTCGGCGGAAATGTCGGTCGCCGCGCCGTGGAAGTGGGTGCACTGCTGGTCGAGTACCGCCCGCGATGTCGGAAGTCGTTGCAGGTCAAGGTTGTCCGGACGTATCCACACGCCTTCCCGAAGCTCCGCGAGGTGCAGGGCCGTCGCCGCTTTCCGAAGCTCGAGGCGATCGGCCGCAGACCGACGATCCAGCGAGACGATCGCCAGTTCCCATGTTCCGTCCCATCCGGAGACGGGCACGTCGTCGATCCGGGAGGCCTCGTCGACACGCTGGCGCCGTTCCAACAAGTGCCCGGCGAGTGCGTAGCAGCCATCATCGCCGGTGAGTTCGCCATTGGAGACCATCCGCCATAGGCAGGTGCGGGCCGCGCCGGCGCTGATGCCGAATAGGGAGGCGACCGCGACCAGCTCCGCGACCGTGAGACGGGGTTGGTCGGCGCCCAATAGAGCCGTGGCGAGCACCGAGCGCGCGCTGAGCGGTCGGTTGCCGATCAGGTCGCTCACGCCGGGTTGAGGGAGGGCGGGCACGGATGACAACGGTATCACCAAATCATTGACGCGTGATCCCCATAGTGTGATACTGACACGCATGGGTTCCCCGACGAAGTCGTTGGTGGCTGATGATGTGGAGATCGTTCGGCGCATCCTCGCCCATATCGACGCTGGCACCACCGATGAGGGTGTGGCTTGGCGTGAGCCCGTCGAAAACTATTTGAACCCAGGTCGGTTCGCCGAGGAACTCCGGTTGCTGCGCACGATGCCGAGCGTGTTCGTTCCCTCCGCCACTATTCCGAGCCCCGGCGACCACGTCGAACGAACCGCTTTCGGGGTGCCACTATTCGCGGTGCGGGGGCGCGATCGACGGGCGCGCGTGTTCCGCAACGCCTGTCGGCATCGCGGCTTTGCCCTTGTCGAGGATGCCGGGTGCTCGCAGACGCTGGTGTGCCGCTACCACGGCTGGACATATCGCCTGGACGGTTCGCTCGCCCATGTGCCGCACGACCACGCATTCCCCGACCTCGACACGTCGTCGCGCGGTCTGGTCGAGGTCACCAGCCACGAGGTGGACGGATTCGTCGTCATCGCTGCGCTCGACCCCATGGGTCCGCAAGACCGTGCCGACGACGCGATATCGTGGCTGACCGATGGGACCCCGTGGCGCGACAAGCTAGTGCCGGCAGAGCGGCTCGTGTATGTGGATTCCACCCTGCGAGCGATGAACTGGAAGGTGCTTGTCGAGCAGTTCCTGGAGGGCTATCACATCCGCTCGACCCACAAGGACACCTTCTACCCGGTGCAGTACGACGACCTCAACGTGGTCGAGGCTTTCGGGCCGAATAGCCGCATCACGTTTCCCTACCAAAATATCGAGCGACTCCGCGACCGTCCGGAGACAGCCTGGACCATCGGTGCGCGGGTGACCTACGTGTATCAGCTGTTCCCCAACGTCATGATCGCGACGTTCCCCGACGTGGTGAGTGTGGTTGCGATCGATCCGGTCGACGTCGATCACACCACGCTGACCACCTACTCGATGGTCAGGCCCGAAGTCGCCGCCCGGCCGTCACCAGGCGCCGGACCGACCAACTCAGTAGGTCAGGGCAGCTTCATCGCGCGCGGCTTGGTGGAGGACAACGAGATGTCGGCAGGTGTCCAACGCGGGTTGCACGCGGGCGCCAACGAGTTCGTGGAGTTCGGACGGCATGAGAGCGCGATCGGGCACTTCCATGCCACCCTTGATCAGCGTCTGGCTCAATTGGCTGCCGTCCCAGCACAGGGTCGAGGGTGACGTTATCAACATATGCTGCATCAATATTCACTGATCTTGGGAGTCGAATGGCCGGCAATGTCAGATAACGCGTGGCCCGAGCTCCCGGTCGCCGAGTGGGCCGACTCACGCGACACCCTTCAGCTGATGACCCAAATCGTCGGGAAGGTCCGCCTGGCCAACACGCCGCTGATGAACCACTGGTGGAACGTCCCGCTCTACGTCTCGGCTCGCGGCCTGACCACCAGCCTCATCCCGTATGAGCACCGCGGATTCCAGGTGGATTTCGATTTCCTCGAGCACCAGCTGGCGGTGGCGACGACGGACGGCGCGACGCGGTCTATCGCGCTGCGAGCGCGGCCCATCGCTGACTTCTACAGCGAGTTCATGGCCGCGCTGGACCAGCTGGGCCTGGCCACCGAGATCTGGACGATGCCGGTCGAGATCGAAGGTTCGATCTACTTCGAGTCCGATCGGCAGCATGTGGCCTACGACCCGGACCAGATCTCACGCTTCTGGCTGGCTTTGGTCCAGATCAACCGCGTGTTCGAAAAGTTCCGGTCCCGATTCGTCGGCAAGGTCAGCCCTGTGCACGTGTTCTGGGGCGCCCTGGATCTGGCGGTGACCAGGTTCTCCGGGCGGCGCGCGCCGCCGCATCCCGGTGGGGCACCGCACTGTGGGCCCGAGGTGATGTGGGAGGCCTACTCCCATGAGGTCAGCAGCGCCGGCTATTGGCCTGGCCCCGATGGCGAAGGGGTCTTCTACTCCTACGCCTACCCCGAACCGGCGGGCTACCGGGACGTGCCGGTGCGGCCCGACGCGGCGTCGTTCGACACGGATCTTGGCGAATTCACGCTGCCCTACACCGCGGTCCGCCAAGCCGCCGATCCCGACGCCGTGCTATTGGAATTTCTGCAGAGCAGCTACGAGGCGGCCGCCGACCTGGCCCGCTGGGATCGCGACGCGCTAGAACGCGATCGCTAGCCGTCAAACTTTATACGTATGTGCTGCAATGCTATTCACTGGCGTCAGGAGTCGAATGGCGCCAGCCGCACGGCCAGCGGGAGTCCGCAGCGAACGAGGAGTCCGAAGCGTCCCTTCGGCACCGCCGCCGCCTCCGCGCGCATCATGGCAGTGAGCTCCGTTTTGAATCGCGTCCCCGAGCAGATCCGCACGTTCGTCGCCCGCGGCGCTCATGCACGCAAGCATCCGATCAACGCTGCCGAGGGTGAAATCGCGGTCGGCCGTTGGGCTGACGATGCCATAGTCGTGCAGCAACGCCCCGCAGTAGAACAGTTCGTCATCCATTGTGTTTCCGTCGAGCGTCGCGAGCGCACGCCCGAATAACCAGGTGCGGTAGGAGTGGCCCTTCCGACGGCGTTTTCCCACTGGCCCAACGCAATTGCGGAAACGAGGCGGCGCCGCTCGGCGCGTGAGCCGACCGCCGGTACTGCGGGCCCACGCGAGACCACCGAGCCGCTGCGGATCAGGCGTGTTCCCGACCAATCTCGGCGCCGCTACGGGGTCCTCGCGGATGATGTCGATGAGTTGCGGGTAGACGTGCGTGACGGGCAGGTGATTGAGGTGACCGATGACGATCGACTGCGGGGTGAAGTACTGATCGGCCACCTGGAACACGCCCGATCCGAGGTCTTGACGATTCCTCGCGGCGTAGGTTCGACCCCAAGACAACGAACAGGAGTCCGCCGTGCCCATATTCATGGTCGAGCGCACCTTCGCCGAGGAACTGGAACCCAGCTTGGACGCCGCCGATGGAATCAATCGGATCAACGCCGAGGAGGGCGTTCGCTGGCTGTACTCGTTTCTGTCAGCGGACAAACGAAAGACTTACTGCCTATATGAGGCACCGTCGCCGGAGGCCATCAGAACCGCGGCCGCGCGTGCCGGTCTTCCCGCCGATGTCGTCGTCGAGGTAAGCGATCGCGTCATGCCGGACGGCGCATTGTCCGACATCTGATCGTCAACTGAGCAGCTCGTGATCGGCGGCATACATCGCGGCCTGCGTACGGTTTGCGGCGCCGGTCTTGATCAGGATGCTGCGCACATGGTTGGCCGCCGTGTTGGTGCTGATGTAGAGGCGTTCTCCGATCGCCCGATTGCTCAGCCCCGCGGCCAGCAGCCGCAGCACTTCGACCTCCCGGTCCGTCAGACCGTCCGGACCCCCTGGCAAAACCCCTGTCAACAGCGAATCCACCAGTCGGAGAACCCGGGCCTGGCCGATCGGCGCCCCGATGCCGCGAGCCTCGTCGGCCAGGCGCCGGGCCTCCTCGTTATGACCGTGAGACGCCGCAAATAACGCGTGCCGGGCCAGCGTCTCACTAACATGAACCACCGAGCCCATCCGCCGGTCCATCTCAAGCGCCGCGCCGAAATAACGCTCGGCCGCATCGCCTCCACCGCCGAGTGCGGCGATCCGGGCGAGATATCGATCGGCACTGCCGAACAGTGCGACAAACTGGCCGGCCACGAGGTTCTTGCCGGCATAGCGGGCAACGTACGGGTGCAGCGCGTGGACGGCTTCGCGGTTGCCCAGCTCCAACGCCGCCTCCACCATGAAGATCAGCTCCATCGGCCACTGCGCCTCGTCGGTGCGGTCGGAAAGGTTGCGGTTGAGCAACTGATTCAGCGCTCGGGTCATGCCGCGTTCGCAGTTGAGCTCGGTATACAACGCAAGCAGGCCGGGCACCCAGCGGCCGGCGAATGTCTCGCTCCCGTCCACGAACCCGCTGTACGTTTTCAGGTCTCCGGTTTCCCGGCGGATCATGAACATCTGGACCCCGTGCGAGCCCTCGATGTCCTCTGCGCCGAACAAATCACCCGTGCGCAATGCGATATCGGCCCACCGTTCGGCGCCGGCGAAGTCGCCGCGTAGGTAGGCCAGCGCTTGCTCGACGCACGCCCCGACGAAGCCGAACACGGGTTGTCCGCAGGCTTGGGCTCGCCGCATGTCGGCGGTCGACGCGGTCAGGTCATCGGGCCGGCCGGCCAAATAGCTGACCATGGCGCGGAAATGCGAGGCCGCCCCCAGCGCCTCGTAGTCGCGGCGCGACATCGCGATTCGCGAGGCCTCGGCTGAACGCTCCAATTGGATTTCGCACATCTCCGGGGTGAGACCGTGCCACAGGCTTGTCTTCAGAGTGTGCAGCATCAGCGCTGGATCATCGGCGACCCGCGCGCGGTCGATGGCGCTGCTGCCGATTTCGCGGGCACGCACCGCCTCGCCGGCGAAAGCCAGCGCTCGTCCGAAACTGCCCAGAGCCTGCACATAGCGTGGGTCGTCGGTATTCAACCCGCAGGATTCCAGCGCCGACGCGAGCAGGTCGGCCGCCTTCGAGTCGGCCTGCCCGCGACGCCAATTCGCGTCCTCGTAGCCGACGGCCGCCTCAAGGCGGATGAGCGCGTCATCCATCGCGCTGATGCGTTCGTAGATGGCCCGCGCCTGGGCGAAATCACCGGCGCGTACATGGTTCGTGGCGGAATCAAGGTCCATCCTTGCCCGATCCGCGAGGCTCAGCGCAGGAAGCGACGCTGCCCGCTCGAACCATCTCGCCGCGTCCTCGTAGGCCAGGCTCTGTTCGGCCATCCGGGCCGCCTGACGCGCGTATCGCAACGCCTGCTCGTGGTAGCCCAGCACGTGTGCCCTTAGGTAGTGGTTCGCCAGTCGGGGAACAATCGATGGGTCCGCGCGCGCCTCGAGCGCTTCGGCGGCCCGCGCGTGCATGATCCGCAGCCGGGACGCCGCCATCCCGCTGATGACGGCCTCGCGGGTGAGCGCGTGGACGAACGAGAACTCGCCATCGGAGTCCTGAACTGCCCGGACCAGCCCGACGGCTTCGGCGGAATCGATGGCTGCCAGCGTCGCGGTGAGGTCGGTCTCACAGGTCGCGATGAGCGCGGGCAGATCAAACGTTTGACCCAACACCGCTGCCTGCTCAATGACCCCTCGGACGCTGGCACCCAGTCCGCCAAGGCGGCGGGCAATGGCATCTCCGATCGACGCCGGGACGGTCTGTTGCACGCTCAACGTGGCTAGCCCGCCCCGGATTTCGAGGTCATTGACCAGTTCGGTCAAGAAGAACGGATTGCCGCCCGTCCTGTCGCGCAGCAGGGCAGCGGCCGTACGCGCCGACGCAGGCGCCAACTGCTGGGTCCGGCAGACGAATTCGGCGATCGCCTCAGTGTCTAGACCGCCGAGATCCAGCCGTCGCACGCCGTCGAATCGGTGCAGCTCGGCCAGCCGGGTGGTGAGCTCGTCGGAGCGGTCCGGCGGGGTCGTGCGGAACGTGGCCACCACCAGCATGCGGACGTCGGCGCAGCCGATCAGCACGTGTTCGAACATCGCGAGTGTGGGCAGCTGCGCCCAATGCAGGTCGTCGAGGATCAGCGCGATTGGGCGCTCAATCGCCAGGCGCCGCAGGAAGCCGGTGAGCGCGTCGAACAGGGCGCGCCGGGCTGTGCCGTCGTCCGCTACCGCGCCGGCGTCCGGCAGGTGCCGATCCACCTGGGTTGTCAGCCGGCGCAGCTGAGGTCCCGCGTCCGCCAGCAGGTCCGCCATCGAACCCGCGGGGCCCGCCAGCAGTAGACGATCCAGTGCCTCGGCGAACGGTGCGTACGGAACGTCGGCGTCGGCCGTTGAGCTGCCCACGAGCACCGCAACGCCGTGGTCGGCCAGCGTCGCGGCGACCTCGGCGGCTAGGCGTGTCTTGCCGGCCCCGGGTTCACCGCCGATGAACACCGCCTGGCGGTTACCAATCTCGACTCGCTCCCAGGCCTGCTCGAACGCCGCGAGCTCTGCGGCGCGGCCCACCAGCGGGCCGCGGCGACGTGCGATCAGTTCGGCTGGAAGCGGTGGTGGCACCCACTGCGCCATGGGATCAACCTAACCGCGCCAATGACGGCCGGTCGATAGTCAGATCTGACTATCGTGGGGTGCGTCGGAAATGCCTCGTTGTGGTCATGACGCGCGAGCTCCTCGCCTCGTAGCGTCGCAGCATCAAGACCTACGAAGCAAAAGAGGAGGTGCGGGCCATGAGCCTGACAACCGCAACCGACGAACTACGCACCCGGTTGGGTGCGGAGGTAATCCTGCCCGATGACCCCGGATACGACGAGGCTCGGGCGCTGCACAACGCCATGATCGACAAGAGGCCGGCGGTGATCGTGCGATGCGGATCCGCCGTCGCCATCGCTGGCGCTCTCGAGTTCGCGCGGACGTCGAAACTCCCGGTTGCCGTCCGCGGAGGCGGCCACAACGGCCCCGGTTTCGGAACCGTCGAGGGCGGCCTCGTCATCGATCTGTCGCCGATGAACCGCATCGACGTGGACGCCGACCGGCGCACCGCACGTGTCCAAGGCGGCGCGACCTGGGGTCAAGTGGACTCCGCGACCCACGCGCACGGTCTGGCGGCGCCGTCCGGCATCATCGCCACCACCGGGGTCGGTGGCCTCACCCTCGGCGGTGGCCACGGCTACCTGTCCCGCAAGTATGGCCTGACCATCGACAACCTATTGGAGGCCGAGCTTGTGCTGGCCGACGGTCGCGTGGTGACGGCGTCCGAATCCGAGCACCCCGACCTGTTCTGGGCGCTGCGCGGCGGCGGCGGAAACTTCGGCGTGGTCACCTCGTTCACGTTCCGCCTGCATCCGGTGCACACTGTCATCTGCGGTCCCACGGCGTGGCCGTCGTCGGCCACCGCCGACATCCTTTCGTGGTATCGGGACTTCATCCCCGCTCAAGATGAGGATCTTTACGGGTTCTTCGCAGCCATGACCGTCCCGCCGGTGGCACCGTTCCCCGAGGCCTTCCACCTGCAGAAGGCGTGCGCGGTGGTCTGGTGCTACACGGGCGATCCCGCGCGGGCTGACGAGGCGTTCGCACCGGTCCGGCAGATGGAGCCGGCCTTCGACGGTCTCGGGGCGGCCCCGTACCCCGCGCTGCAGTCCACATTTGATGGCCTGTACCCGAAAGGACTGCAGTGGTACTGGCGTGGCGACTTCGTCCGGACCGTCGCCGACGGTGCGGTCGAAGCCCATGCGCACTTCATCGAGGAACTCCCGACCATGCACTCCACGATGCACCTCTACCCGATCGACGGCGCGGTCCATCGGGTCGGGCAAACCGAAACAGCGTGGGCGTACCGGGACGTCAACTTCTCACAGGTCATCGCGGGGGTCGATCCGGACCCGGCGAACGCGGAGGTGTTGAAGCGCTGGACGGCGGACTACTGGGACGCCACCCACCCGTACTCGGCCGGCGCTGCGTACGTCAACTTCATGATGGACGAGGGCCAGGACCGAGTCCGGGCGACCTACGGTCCGAATTACCCGCGGCTCAGCGAAATCAAGGCGCAATACGATCCGAGCAACGTGTTCCGAATCAACCAGAATATCCTGCCGGCCCGATGACTCGATCGCGTCCGCGACTCCTGGTAGTGCTCGCCGCCCGGACGCCTCGGCCCGCATCCCGCATGGTTAATGTGGCTGTTCTCCTTCTGTCAAACACAATCCAAGCCAACAGCTTTGGGGCAGGGCGATCGTGCTTCACACGAAAGGCTCGCCACCACGCGTCGGCTGCGTTGACCGGATCGGACTTGAGTTTGTCGGTTGTTCTTATCGGTCATCGTCGTGCTTCGTTGCTGGGTACAGCCGGGGACCGGGTATGGCTCGACTGTGAGGTCACGCGTCTGGCTTGATTGGCTAGCGCCCCGGCGCGCATCCCTGGGCGACGTTACTCATATACGCTGCAACGCTATTCACTGGCGTTAGGAGTCGAATGGCGCCAGCCGCACGGCCAACGGGAGGCCGCAGCGAACGAGGAGTCCGAAGCGTCCCCTCGGCACCGCCGCGGCCTCGGCGCGCATCATGGCAATGAGCTCCGTTTTGAAATCGCCTCGCGGGTAACGGCGCAGCGCCTCATCGACGTTGCCGGGAGCGATGTCCCAGATGCGCAGTCCGGCGCCGTCGGCCATCGCCCCCCATTGCAGGTAGCAGCCGATCGCGCCGTCGGTCTCAACTTTGATACCCGCAGTGGTGTGAACGCAGATACCGTCGGCGAGCAGATCCGCACGTTCGTCGCCCGCGGCGCTCGCGCACGCAAGCATCCGATCAACGCTGCCGAGGGTGAAATCGCGGTCGGCCGTTGGGCTGACGATGCCATAGTCGTGCAGCAACGCCCCGCAGTAGAACAGTTCGTCATCCATCGTGTTTCCGTCGAGCGTCGCGAGCGCACGCCCGAATAACCAGGTGCGGTAGGAGTGGCCCTGCAGGGTCGGCGGCAATTCCGCGCACGCCGCTTCGGCCTCTCGTGCGAAGTTCGAGTCGGGTATCTGAAATGTGGCTAGGTCGACGCGGGCGGCCGCGGCCGGAAACCGGCCCAGCGCGAGCTTGGCCCTTCCGACGGCGTTTTCCCACTGGCCCAACGCAATTGCGAGGACGAGGCGGCGCCGCTCGGCGCGTGACAGCCGACCGCCGGTACGGCGGGCCCACGCGAGACCACCGAGCCGCTGCGGATCAGGCGTGTTCCCGGCCAATCTCCGCGCCGCTACGGGGTTCTCAAGAACACATCGTTGAGGGTGACGGTACGCAGGTTTCGCGCGCGGATGATGTCGATGAGTTGCGGGTAGACGTGCGTGACGGGCAGGTGATTGAGGTGACCGATGACGATCGACTGCGGGGTGAAGTACTGATCGGCCATCTTGACGATGTACTCCTCGGTGATCAGCGTGGAATCCGAGAGCGAGCCCGACCACAGGGTGGGAACGGTGTAGCCCAGATCGGCCGCCACCTTGTCAACGGCGGCGTTGCGCTTTGCGTAGGGAGGCCGGTAGTACGGTTTGGCGCCGACATCGTAAGTCTTCTTCAGGAATTCGTCATTGCGCGTGAGCTCCTGCGCGACCTTGCTTTGCGGCACCGTCGTCAAATCCGGGTGTGACCACGTGTGGTTGCCCAGTTGTATTTGCCCGGAATCCACCAATGGGCGCAGCGTCGCCAGGTTTTCGGTCCAGGAGTCGTATATTCCGTTGACGAAAAACGTCATCCGCGCACCGGTGTCCTTGGCCAATTGTATGTAGGCACGGACCACGTCACTGTTGACGCCGTCATCGAGGGTCAGTGCGAGCAAGTCACCTTGGCCGGGAATTTTCATCAGCGCGCCCCCACCGGGCAGCGGGATGCGAGCATTCAGCGGCGGGGGCGGCAACAACAGGTCTGATGGCGGGGGGGCGGCCGGACCGGAGGTCGGCACGGGTCCCGCGGGCGCCTGGGCGAATGTTCGCGGCTGCGGGTCGACAATGAGCCGAGCGGCGCCCACGCCGCCGACAACGGCCGCGGCGAGCGACCCGAGGAAACGACGGCGATTCATCTCAGACAAGAGACGGCCCCAGTGAAACGGCCGCACAGCGATGGAACGAGGGAGTCCGACCAGATTCTTTGCAGGTATTTGCTGGCGCGCAGTGCGGCGGGCGATCCCGGGGACGGGACGCCGCCATTGCCCAACTTCGCAGCCACAGCAGCGAACCGTACCATTACCACCGCCCATCTGTCGGCTTCGTTGCCCGTGGGTCAGCTGTGAATTCTGAGGCGATGCGAAGGGCGACCACCGTGGGGTTATTGAGGCTCCCCATCACCGCGGTGTGGCAGCTGCACGGGTTCGGTATTCGGGGTTCCCAGTGCGCTGGCCAGCCAGGGCAGCGACGCGGCGAACGCCTGGGCGGCGAATGGCCAGTCGTGCTTGCCCGGCTGGGTAACCACCGCGCAGGTAATCCCGTTGGCGCCGGCTGTCCTGCACAACGAGTTGGCGGCCGCGTCCTGGCCCTCGGGGTTGGCGGCGGGGTCGGGGCTCGTGGCAGCGTGGGTGGGGCTGGTTGCCTGGGCGAGGTTCTGCGCACCCGGCGGTGCGGGGACGTCGAACCATCCCGACACCCCCGTGTAGCGGCCGTGCCGAGCCATGACGGTGGCGGGATCGAAAGCCGCCCAGGCGGCGGTGCTGCCGCCGAACAACCGGGCGACGGTTTGCTCCCTGGTGCCGACATTGGGGCTGTGATCACCCGCGATGTCGACGAATGCGCTGAATATGTCCGGATGCATGACGGTCAGGTCGACGGCGCACGTGCCGCCCATCGACCACCCCGCGACGCCCCAATTGGCGCGATCGGGGCTCACGCCGAAGTTCGAGACGACGAACGGGACGACGTCCTTTGTCAGGTGATCGGCGGCGTTGCCGCGCACGCCGTTGACGCACTCGGTGTCGTTGTCGAACGAGCCGGTGGCATCGACGAACACCAGCGTCGGGGCGAAGCCGTGGTGGCGGGCCGCGAAGTCGTCGATGGTGTCGAAGGCGTTGCCGGCGCGCAGCCAGTCGGCGGGCGTGTTGAAGGCGGAACCGATCATCATGACCGTCGGCAACCGGGGCGGCGGATTGGTGGCGAACCACGCCGGCGGCAGGTACACCAGCTCCTCGCGGTGGGGGAAGTGCGACGCGTCGGCGCGAATCGTCACGGGCACCACGACGCCCTTGGTGGGCTTGGTCCCGGCGATCTGCATTTCGGTGACCCGCAGCCGATCAATCTGATCGGGCAGGGGCTTCCCGGTCAGCTGATTCCATGCGGCGAGGACCGTGGGGAAATAGCCGACCCAACCGTTCAGGGACAGCGTCGCGCATAACACGCACAGGGGCACCGAAAGCACCGCCAGCCCGCGCTTCCACCAGCGAGCACCCGGCCACCCGAGCACAAGCACCGCCGCCGCCAGTCCGCTCATCGCGATCCATATCCACAGCGACGCCGGCGCCGGGTCTCCGGCCAATCCGAGCGACGTGATGTACCAATGCGACAGCGCCGTCACCATCGCCGCCATGCCCAGCGCCGCCAGCGTCGCCCGGCTGCGCCACCGCCGCCCGCGCCATCCGACCGCGGCGACGGCCACGAGCAGCGTCAGCGCTTGCACCGCCGGGGGAAGCCAGCCGTGCAGCACGGACAGCTGTTCGATGAAATGGCTCAACAGGCGCGACCCTCGCTGTGTCCGATTGTTTCGTACGCAACAGGAACTATCCCATACCGAAAACGCCACACAATGCCGTTGCGCGCTCAACCGACCGGAGGTGCGATCCGCCGCCGACGTACAGACCGCGCTTCAGACGTAACCGACGCCGATGTCGACCGAGACCTGAGACGCGGTAACCAGCCGGGATTGGTCGGAGGCCAGCCAGGCGACGGCGTCGGCAATGTCTTCGGGCTGCGCAATGCCCTCGGGCAGCAGCGGTTTATGCATGCCCCGCAGGTGTGGGTAGTCGTCGGCGGCCGCGTGCAGCGCTTCGCGCATCCGGCCGGTACCCATGGGGGTGGCGACCGCCCCCGGGTTCAGGCTGTTGACGCGGATGTTGTAGCGCCCGAGTTCGGCGGCGAACGCGCGTGCCATTCCGACGACGGCGTGTTTGCTGGCCGTGTAATGGATCATGAACGACTGCATATTGATTCCCGCGGCGGATCCGACGAGGATGATCGACCCACCGCGGCCGCCGTCGATGATATGGTGTGCGCCGGCCATCACGGTGTTCCAGGTGCCGGTCACGTTGGTGTCGATGGTGTCTCGGAACGCTTGCGGGGTGATTTGATCCCACGGGGCCGGGCTGCAGATCCCGGCGTTGGCGACGATGATGTCGAGACGCCCCAGTTCGCCCACCGCCTGATCGACGGCTTCGTGTGAGAGCCTCGATGTCGCGGATGTCGACCGCTGCGGTGATCACCCTCGTGCCGTTGGCCTGCACCAGTTGTGCGGTTTCCGCGAGATCATCGGGCGTCGGCGAATCGTAGGGAACGCTGGACGGCAACTGCCCGGCGATATCCAGGGCGATGATGTCGGCGCCTTCGGCGGACAGGCGCACGGCATGCGCCCGCCCTTGGCCGCGCGCGGCGCCGGTGATCAGCGCTACCCTTCCCGGGATTGAGTGGCTCATCGGTCTTTTGAGTTCCCTTCTGCCGATTCTTTAGTCGCGGGCGATCTTGTCGAGCGGATTGGAGCGTTCGAGCATGCCGTAGGCCAGCTCGCCGTCCCAGTTGTATCGCACGCCGGCCTGCTGCACCGCGGGGAAGCTGGCCACCTCCTGTTTGAGGGCCTGCATCGAGAACATGTCATCGTCGTGGTGAATGTCGTGGGTGGAAAAGACTGTCTCGCCGGACATTTCGACAACTCCGTCGGCGGTCTGAAGGACCAGCGAGGCGTCTTCGCCCAACGGTTGAAGTCGAGTCAGCCACGGGGCCCGCACCGCCCGGGCCGGGATGAGGCCGCCGTCGCCGGTGAAGACGAATCCCTCGTTGTAGGTGGGTTGGCCGTCGGGACGCGGGGGATAGGCGATGTAGCCGAATGCCCTGCCACTGGGAAACACGGCCGATTGCCAGCAGTGTCCCCAGAATCCGGCCAGCTTGCGCACGCCGGTACGGCGGATGCGCAACCCGCTGCCGGTGAACTCGTGCCACTGATCCGCGGTGCGGAATTCGCCTGTGGCGGTGAACAACTGCTCGTAGCGGGGCCCGCCCATCATGTCGCCGACATTCGAGGTGCGCAGCTGGGTATCGGCGTCGGCCCGCAGCGCGCCCTGCACCCAGGGCGGTACGGCCATCTTCGCCTCGACGTGGAAATTGATGTCGACCATCGGGCCGTCCTTGTTGCCCGCCACCAAATCGGCCGACGACGTTTGCACCGCGGGCCCGTCATAGGACATCGTCCAGGTGTCGAAAGGTTCGATGCACCGAAACGCCAAGCCCCCGGCCCCCAGCACGGTCGCCGGCCCGTCGGGCCCCGCAGCCGGAAGTGAAGGCCCATTGCTGCGGAGCCGGTAGACGTGGCCGTCGGGGAACGCGACATTGACTTGGATGTCGTGGGCGTCCCAATTTGCACCGACGGCCTCAATTCCGATGCGCGGCAGGCCGATCTCACCGCGATCGTCGACAACCCAGAAGCTCACCGAGTCACGCATCTCCGGGTCCTGGGGCCGCTCGGCGAGCACGTACTCGCGCGCCGGGTCGATACCGCCGGTCAGGTCAACGGCCATCAATGTTCTTTACCTCCTACATTTTCGTGGGCGGTCCAACGCGACGCGCTGTCAACATAGCGCGCAAACCGGGGCCGCACCTCGTCGAAATCGATGCCGAACGCATGCGGATCGGCGTGCGTGCTCGGCTCCCGCTCAGCGGCGGCGTGAGCCCACCAACTTCGCATCCGGGCTTCGAACTCGGTGCCGACCGGCGTGCCCAGCCAGGCATACAGCCCGGCGACCTCCCCGATCGGATCTTCCTGCATGGCGCGAAAATCGATGTCGTAGAACCGATCTTCAGCGCCGTCGGCGCGGAACTGCAGTGCCCGTTCCATGCCCGCCGACCAATGTTCGACGTTGAGGCGACCGATATAGGGGCGGTCGATCTCGGCGCTGAACGACCCGATGATGTCGGCGTAGAGGTCGGCCACCGACAAGATGACGTCGGTGGGATCGCGGTGCGTCATCACGAAGCGCGCGTCGGGAAACACCGCATCCAGGGCGGCGAGCCACAACACGTGTGACGGACATTTCAACCGCCACGTGCGTTCGGGCTCACCCCATTGCAGCAGTTTCATGACGCGGCGCTGGTACCGGTATGTCGACGTCAGGTCCGCTTCGCCAACCAACCACGCCGAGTACGAAGGGATTTGGGCGAACGACTGGAACAGGTGCGACTTGAAGTCCAGCGCCATCAGCTCGTGGCACTCCATCGGGCCATGCGTGTCCGCGGGCACGTGGTAGCGGGTCCCGACCATCTCGCCCTTGTCGGGGGGGATGCGGGGGTCCACGCCCCGCACCGTCGAGGGTGGGGGACACGGCTGAGAGGACTCCCAGCGGCGCAGGTAGCGGACGTCGGGATCTTGTGCCAGCAGCATCGACAACGCGGTGGATCCGGTTCGGGGCAACCCAAGTCCGATCAGCGGTGCGCTAATGGGGACGTCATCGATGTCGGGGTGGCGGCGATACCAGTCCTCGACCTGCAGCCGTTGTGACAGATAGCCGACGATGCGTTGATGCAGGAACGCTCGCCCACCCTCGTGCAACCGCGCCTCTTCGCGCAGCGCGGACAAGAGAATTTCCAGGCCCTCCCGAAACGAGTCCTCGCCGAAGTCGGTTAGACCGGTCTGCGCGCTCGCGTCGTCCATCAACTCGACAGCTGTTGGCATGAACCCCTCCCTGCTGAACGTCGTTGTCCGAACAGTTGTAGAAGGGCAACTTGGCGAAGCGTAGCGTCGACCTGGCTCGACCGGACAGACATAAGGAGATTTGATGACCGTCACCGTTGTCGATGCGGGACCCCGACAGATTAGCCGGTCGGTCGACGTGGCCGCGCCGGTCGACGAGCTGTATGCCCTGGCCGCCGACCCCCTGCGCCACCACGAACTGGACGGGTCGGGCACCGTCGGGAACAACCTTAAGGTGCCGGCGAACATCGTTGTGGGGTCGAAGTTTTCGACCAGCATGAAGATGTGGGGCGTGCCGTACCGCATCACCAGCACGGTGACCGCCTTAAGCCCAACGAAGTGGTCGAATGGCGCCATCCGGTGGGCCACCGCTGGCGGTGGGAATTCGAGGCGCTCTCACCGACACTGACGCGCGTCACCGAGACGTTCGACTATCACGACGCCGGTCCGATCAAGAACACGCTGCACTACTACACCCTGATCGGCGCGACAAAGTACAACGTGTCGGGCATCGAGGCCACGCTGGCCAAGCTGCGCGACCGCTACGCCGCGCGATAGGCGATCAATCCGCCGTCGGGTCGGGCGCGTCCCAATCGACCACACCAGAAACCCAGTGGGTCAATTGTTCGACCTGGTCGTTGCTGTGCAAGTGGCGCGGAGGTGTGGCAAAGCTAGAGTAGGGCCGGCAGCGAATGACGACGCGGTTTTCCCGCTCGCACATCGCCGCTACGTGTGGGCGCGCCTCCTCGCCGAGGGGTTGCCCGGACATCCGCCACGCGATCGCCATCATCACGGCGACCGCAAAATCGGGGTCTCGGTCGAGCGTCGCGTCGGCATAGACCTGGAGGTAGGTGAAGGGCCACCGCTCGTCGAGGACGCACAGACTGACCTTGCCGTCGCGGTCGATGACGCGGGCTTTGCCGCGCCCTTCCATTGTCGTGACGAGCAGTTCGTCGGTATCGGTGGGAACGTAGTAGACGACCGACATGGCCGGACCGTCGTGGCGGCGGCGAAAACCGTAGATACAGGTGCGGTGGGTGCGGACGAATTCGCGTCGCTCGGACGGTAGCATCTCGCGGTCGGTCGGAGCCGTTAAGGGCTCCGTCGCCAGGGGCAGCATCATGGTGAAACATCCTCGCTGTCAGGGTGGTTGACCCAAACCTAATTAATGGATACAGTGTGACCATTAATAAGGACGATGTCAAGGCCCACGATGTCAAGGCCCGGGCGCACCCGCCAAGCCGTTCGCGTGGGCGCCCCGCCCTGGCGCTGGACCGCATCCTTGCGGCGGCGCTGAAGCTTCTCGACGAACAGGGCGCCGAGGCGCTGTCGATGCGATCGCTGGCGCAGCGCCTCGAATCGGGCACAGCCACGCTGTACCGTCACTTCGCCAACCGGTCGGAATTGGTGGCCATGGTGATCGACCACTTACTCGGGGAAGTCCACCTTGACGCTGACGCGGTTGCCGAGTTGTCCTGGCAACAGGCCTGTACTGTGGTCGCGCAGCACATGTTTGACGCGCTGAGCCGGCACGGCAATGTCGCCCCCCTGCTGATCGGATACACCCCGATGGGTCCGCACGCGTTGGCCACCCGCGAGGTCTGTCTGTCGGTTTTTCTCGACAACGGCTTTCCGCCAGCGGTGGCCGCTCACGCCTATGCCACCCTGGCCCGGTATGTCCTCGGTTTCGCGATTCAACTCTCCGGGTCGGCTGGGACCGAACAAGACGCCGAACTATCGGCGGCATTCCGTCGGCTCGATCCGTCCCGCTATCCCGCCACGGTCACGGTCGCCGACGATCTCCCCGTCCCGCTCGAGGAGGAGTTCGCCTTCGGGCTGCGGCTCATCGTCGCCGGACTCGAACGACTGCACGCCTGACGCATCATCGCAGGCCGAGGTGGCTCAGGTGGTCGATCATGGTGTCTACCGCGGCTTCTAACGGTGTGGTGTCGCGGCGGATCTGGCTGAGCAGCAATCCACCCTGGATGCCGGCGAGCATCGCCAGCGCGACGCGCTCGATGTCGGTTCCATCGGCCAGCTCGCCTCGCGCGGCAATGGCTACCAGGCTGTCGTGGATCATGTTCTCCCACTGGGCAAATGACCGCGCCAGCCGGGCCCGCGCGACGGGGTCCGACTCGGACAGCTCGTTGGCCATCGATCCGATCGGGCAGCCTCCGGCGCAGCCCCGACCGCGCACCAGGTTCACCATGATGTCACGCCATCGGTATAAGTCCTGGATGCTGTCGATGCGGTCGAGGCCGAGGTGCTGCACGCCGAGCACGCCCGCGGTCTGAAAGTCGATGACCGCCGCGACGAGATCGTTCTTGTCGGCGAAGTAGTGGTACATCTGCGAGGTGCTGATCGCCGCGGCTTCCTGGATGTCTTCGATGGTCGTTCGCGCGACACCGCGTTGCAGCATCAATTCCGAGGCCGCGGCGACGATACGTGCGCGCGTCGCGCGGCCCTTCGCGGTCAGTTTGTCGGACGCCGTTGGCGTCATGTGTGCCCCCTCCCCGGCGGAGTAATCGCTTCAGAATCTACTCCGTAAAACCAGCGTTTGGAGTTGACACTCCATTTTTGCTTCGGCAGGCTGAACGCATTCGTCAACCAATCGGTGCCGGAAGCTGTTGTGCGCGATGCCGGCACGCATGTGAAGGGCAATGAATCATGGCTATAACTTCCGACACCAACCGCGTGACCATCGCCGACCGGGTGGCCGAACTCCAGGGCGGCCTGGCCGGTCACCTCCCCGAGGACGTTCTGAAGGCCTTCGGCGCCGAGCAGGCGCATCTGCAGGCCAGCGGCATGCCGGCCGGGGTCGCCACGCCCGGCGATGCCATGCCGGACGCGCGGCTGCTCGACGTGCACGGCGCGCCGACCAGCCTTGCCACGGTCATCGGTGGCCGTGGCGCCGTGGTGGCGCTCTACCGCGGTGCCTGGTGCCCCTACTGCAATCTGGCGCTACGCGCCTATCAGGAGAATCTCGTCCCGGAGCTGGACCGGCGGGGTATCGCGCTGGTCGCGATCAGCCCGCAAAAACCCGATGGTTCACTGTCGATACAGGAGAAGAACGAGCTGAGCTTCACCGTGTTGTCGGACCCCGGCAATCAGGTGGCGGCCGGCTTGGGTGTGCTCACCGCCCCCACCGAGGATGCCCGCGCCGCCCAGCGCACCCTTGGCCTCGACCTGCCCGGGGCCAACGCCGACGGCACGCATGGCGTACCAATGCCGACGGTGGTAATCGTCGACGGCACCGGGGTCATCCGTTGGATCGATGTGCACCCGGACTACACGACGCGCACTGAGGTTGCCGACATCATCGATGCCCTGGGCGCGCTCGGCTGAACTCGCGGCGTCCCGGATCCGTGCTCAGTGGGGATTTAATGGGAAAGGGAGGCCGTTTCATGATCGACCAGAGGATCGACGAGAGCCCAAACCCGTTGGCGCAAACCCTGACCCGATGGGGGCAACTGATCAGCCGCTACGGTTTGGTAGTCGTGTTGGCGTGGATCGGGTTCGGTAAGTACGTGAAGATGGAAGCCCGCGTGCTCATCGAACATAGCCCGCTGATGAGCTGGATCTACGACGTATTCAGCGTCACGACAGTCGCGCGCGGGCTGGGGACGTTGGAAATCGTTGCCGCGCTTCTGATTGCGCTGCGGCCGGTGTGGCCACGCGCATCCGCGGCCGGCAGCGCGTTGGCGGTGGTGCTGTTCCTGGGCACACTGAGCTTCTTGTTCACCACGCCCGGGGTGGTCGCGGCCCACGCCGGCGGCCTTCCGGTGCTCTCCGCGCAGCCCGGCCAATTCCTGCTTAAGGATCTGGTGCTGCTCGGGGTTTCGCTGTGGACACTGGGCGACTCGCTGGGGGCGGTCCGATTCACACGTGGGGGAGGACCTCATCGGTCAGCGGGTGCAGGCTGGGCGGTCCACCGATGAGCGGGTTCATGGCGACTTGTCTGCTGCCGCGCTGGATCTAGTCGATCAACCGCTTGGGGGTTGGGATCTCAACGTTGCCGGGGCGGCGTAGATCCTCGATCGAGGCGGCGGCAATTTCGTTGGGCCGCCGTGCATTCCAGGCACCGTATTCGGTAGCTTCGTTCACGATGAAATCACCGCAACGGACCCAGGCTTCGTCGGGGGCGCGTGGAGCGAGGTGACGGTACTGCCGCTTTCGGGGTGGTAGACGAAGCCCGGTTTACCGCGCTTGTGCAACTCCCCCTTATACACCGCTTCCACATCGCGCATGGTCATCGGCGCCGAGAACAGGAGCGCTGCAGGCAGTAATGCAACTGTCGGAGAAGTTTGTCTCCCAGGTGCCCGGCTGCGGCACCGTTTGCGGTCGCCGTGTTCTTGTCGGCGTCGGTAGTGCTCGCGACCGAATAGATGAGTATCTGTGCGTCAGTCTGCGTCGACGAGGAACACCGGATGCCGATGCTCCTCGGCTTGGAAGGCCTCTAGGCCGTCGCGCGGAGTCGCCTCGAAAGCAGCCCGCACGAACGGGTTGATCCGAGCCGAAAACGTCCGTCGCAGCTGCATGGCGACCTCGGCTCGGCGTCCGTCGGTGACCTCGGTGCAGCGGATCGTCTCCGCCCGTCGGCCCCGACGGAGGCGCGCGGTACCAGCCGCTCGGATGTTCGCCACCCAACCAGTCTCGCCGAAGATCGAGACCAACCAGCGACGGCCGTCATGACGGAAGATCACAATCGGGACGGTGCGCAGCGCTCCGGTTCGTCGTCCAGGGGTGTCAAGTAGGTAGAGACGCCCCAGTGGAAATCCGGCCCTGAGCAGCGCGATCGGGATCCGGGAGAACACGAGCATGGCAACAGGCAGGCCTGGTCGGAAGTGGTTCATATGCGCCCCTAGCGTCGGTACTCAATTTTAGATTATAGTCTAGACTCAGTTACAAACTATAGTCGAAGATTGGAGTTCGGAGCCATGCCTGATTGGACCGCAGCAGACCTGCCCTCGTTCGCCGGGCGCACCGCCATCGTCACCGGCGCCAACGGTGGGCTGGGTGAGGTGACCGCCCGCGAGTTGGCCCGGGTCGGTGCCCACGTCATCCTGGCCGTGCGCAACACCGAGAAGGGTAAGACCACCGCCCAGCAGATGACCGGCGACGTCGAGGTGCGTCAACTCGACTTGCAGGACCTGTCCTCGGTACGCCAGTTCGCCGACGGGGTAGACACGGTTGATGTCCTGATCAACAACGCCGGCATCATGGTCACTCCGTACGCGCTCACCGCCGACGACTTCGAGGGCCAGATCGGCACCAACCATCTCGGTCATTTCGCGTTGACCAACCTACTGCTGCCCAAGCTCACCGACCGCGTCGTGACGGTGTCGTCGGTGATGCACAGGATCGGCCGCATCAGCCTCGACGACCTGAACTGGAAGACCCGGCGGTACTCGGCCTGGCCGGCCTACGGCCAATCGAAGCTCGCCAACCTGGTGTTCACCAGCGAGCTGCAGCGACGCCTGGATACCGTCGGCTCTTCGCTGCGCGCGCTGGCCGCCCACCCCGGCTTCTCGCATACCAACCTGCAAGGCCACTCCGGCCGCAAGTTGGGCGACGCGCTGATGTCTTTCGGCGCCCGGCTAATAGCCACTGATGCCGACTTCGGCGCCCGGCAAACGTTATACACCGCGTCGCAGGAGCTACCGGGCAACACCTTCGTTGGCCCGCGATTCGGCATATGGGGCCGCACCCAGCCGGTCGGACGGAGCCGGCTGGCCAAGCGCGCAACCACCGCCGCCGCACTCTGGGAGCTGTCCGAGCAGCTCACGAGCACCAAATTTCCGCTCTGACGAGCTGATGCGCTAACCGTGCGGGCGTCACGGCGAGGGTTGTCAGCCACCTTATCGACGGGGACCCACGTTAAGGTTGCCGCGATCCTGGCCGTGTCCCGACCACTTGCCGACAGTAGGTTTACCGCATGCGATGGCCTCCGCGGGACCTGGCACAACGACTGGTCTCCGCGAGTGTTGAGATGCTCGACCCGACCCGGACCCCGCGCGTAAAAGACGTCGCGGCGATGACCGACACCCCCGCGGCGCCACCCTCTACTATTAGTTCTCCGGCCGTGACGATCCGCTGGCATTCCTGCCACCGGCTGCGTCTGCGTGATGGTGCTGACTGCACCGACCGGGTTCCCGACCCGGGTCGGATTCAAGTTGCGGACGCGAGCGCGAGCAGCGTGTCGAGAGTGGTTTGCAAGGGACGGGTCGTCTCGAAGGCAGACGGGCCAGTCCAGTCGTCCGTCGCCGTGCACCGTGTCCTGCCCTTTGGCCCCTTGGGACGCGCTTGTTCAGGCACGCGCGACGCTCCTGATGAGTTGGTCTGTCAGTGCCTGCTGAAACTCGGGATCTTGTGTGTCGCGGCCATCTTCCCAGCGGGTGAGCGTAGCGATCATTGCAGCCCCGAGGATGGCGTTGGCAGCGTCGCGGGAGTCGCTGATCGTGAATTGGTCGGTGGCGGCGCCTTCGTCGAGGATCTTTCGAAGTGGCGTGGCGAGCTTCGCGTCCTTCGCGGCCATGAGGGTTCCTAGTCGTCCGGTGGCTCCCGCGAAGGACAGCAGGCCAGCGCATACTCCGGGCTGGCCCCCGAGGAAGCCTACGAGCGCGGTTATCGCTGAGCGCAGCTGGACGACTGGTGACCCGGTGGGTGTGACGGCGAGCTCGATTGTCTCGGCGGCGACGCGCAGGTGCTCTTCCAGTAGGAACGCGACCAGGTCGTCGCGGCCGGAGAAGTGGTAGTAGAGCGTTGCGCGCGCTGAGCCGATCAGTGCGGCGATGTCCTCCAACCGAAGTGCGGGGTCCGGGCGCAGCACCTCCTCGCTCGCATTGACCAGTCGCTGGACCAGCTTGGACGGTGGCCTCCTCATGCGGCCAATCATAGCCCTCGATCTCGATCAGAGTCGAGATTACAGTCTGGACTGCGATCCAAGTATTAGGTCCAGCCTCGGCATCCGCTGAGGCGAGGGTGAACGACATGGATGGAGGTTGGGCATGCGCGTTTTTGTCACTGGGGCGTCCGGCTGGATCGGCTCCGCCCTTGTTCCCGAGCTCATCGGGGCCGGCCATGAGGTCAGCGGCCTCGCCCGCTCGGACCCGTCCCTGCCGACGAGGCGAGCGAGCATTTCGGCTTGCTGGCCGGCTTCCTCCTCGCGGCCGACAACCCGGTCTCGAGTGCCCTGACCCGTGAGCTACTGGGTTGGCAGCCGATACATCCCGGGCTCGTCGATGACCTCGATAAGGGCCACTACTTCCAATAGCTGTCCGCGGTAGACAATCGATCCCTGTGACGGAGTGACCTGATGACGAGTCGACCGATCCTGCAAGCCAGAGCTGCGTGAGTCGGTACGTGCATGCGTAGGTGCATCAGTAGTCACGGCGGGGACACGGGTGTCGACGGTTGAGTGCCTTAAGTGAAACGATTGATTATAGAGTCAGGCCTCACGGAGAGGGAGTCGAGACCTTGACCGAGACGATGGGCTGCGCGTTCGACGTCGACGCGCTACGCGCCAAATACGCCGAAGAGCGGGCACGGCGATTGCGCCCCGACGGGATCGGCCAATACGTGGAGATCGCGGGTGAATTCGCGCGATTCGCCGACGACCCTTGGGTCGATGGGGAATTCACGCGCGAGCCCCTCACCGATGAGGTCGACGTGGCGATCATCGGCGCCGGCTTCGGTGGCTTGCTGACGGGCGCGCGGCTGCGCCAGCTCGGTGTCGACAGTGTGCGGCTGATCGACCGGGCGGCCGACGTGGGCGGCACCTGGTATTGGAACCGGTATCCGGGGATCGCCTGCGACGTGGAGTCCTACGTGTACATCCCGCTGCTGGAGGAGCTCGGCTACGTCCCCGCGGAGAAATACGCCAAGGGTGCGGAGATTTTCGCGCACTGCCGGCGCATCGCCGAGCACTACGACCTCTACCGCGACGCGTGCCTGCAGACCGATGTAAATGAGATCAGTTGGGATTCAACGGCTTCCCGCTGGATCATCCGCACCGACCGCGGCGACGAGATGCGGGCCAAGTTCGTCTCCATGGCCAACGGGTATCAAGCCAAACCCAAGCTGCCCGGTATCGAAGGCCTCCGCACTTTTCGCGGGGCGGCATTCCATACCAGCCGGTGGGACTACGGTTACACCGGCGAGAAACTGGAAAACCTGGTCGGTAAGCGCGTCGGCGTCATCGGCACCGGGGCCACCGCGGTCCAGTGCGTGCCGCATCTGGCCGCGGCGGCGGAGCAACTTTACGTTTTCCAGCGCACGCCGTCGTCGGTGGATGTGCGAGCCAATCGGGCCACGGATCCGCTGTGGGCCAACACCTTACAGCCGGGCTGGCAGCGCGAACGCATCCAGAACTTTCAGATCCTCACGGCCGGCGGACAGGCCGAGCAGGATCTGGTCGCCGACGCCTGGACGAGCATCACCCGCAAGCTTCCCGTGATGCGCCATGACACGGATGGGTCGGTGGACGCCGAGCAACGGACCCGCAACATCGAGCTCGCGGATTTCGCCAAGATGGAAGAGATCCGGGCACGAGTCGATGAGATCGTCACCGATCGCGCCACCGCGGCGGCGCTCAAGCCCTGGTATGGCTACTTCTGCAAGCGCCCCTGCTTCCACGACGAGTATCTGCAAACGTTCAACCACGACAACGTCACGCTGGTCGACACCCGCGGCCGCGGAGTGGACCGCATCACCGAGTCGGGCGTTGTCGTCGACGACGTGACCCACGAGCTCGACTGCCTCATCTTCGCGACGGGCTTCGAGGTGGGCACCGACTACTGCCGTCGCACCGGATTCGAGCTGATCGGGCGCGACGGGGTCACGCTCACCGACCAGTGGCGCGACGGTGTCCGCACCTTTCAGGGCCTGTGCGCCAACGGTTTTCCGAACTGCTTCATCGAAAGCATCTCCCAGGCGGGCTTGACGGTGAACTTCCCCTACCTGCTCGACGTGCAGGCCGGCCACGCCGCCTGGATCATCGCGTGGGCGCTCGAACGGGGCGTCACCGAGGTGGAGGCGTCGCCGGGCGCCGAGGCCGCCTGGGTGGACACGGTGGTGGCTCGATCGGTCGCGTCCGCCGAGCGCGCCAAGACCTGCACCCCGGGTTACTACAACCGCGAGGGAAAGGCCGACGCGAAGACGCGGCAGGGCAGCTTCTTCTTCGGCGGCCCCACCGAGTACGCCGACATCCTGGCGGCCTGGCGGGCCAAAGGGGACCTGGAGGGGCTCCTGGTTCGCGGCGCGGAGGCCGGTGCATGAGAAGCCGGCGAGCCCGGTGCCACTACGCCGTCGGCTGGATGCGAGCGGCGACGCGGCGTCAGCGCCCACCGAAGGTGGCGATCATCGGTGCGGGCTTCGGCGGGCTCGGGGCGGCGGTGGCGCTACGCCGGGCCGGCATCGACGACCTGGTGATCATCGAGGGTGACGACGGCGTCGGAGGCACCTGGCGGCGAAACACCTATCCCGGTGCCGCGTGCGATATCCAGAGTCATCTGTACTCGTTTTCGTTCGCGCCCAACAAATCCTGGAGCCGTACCTACGCTCGGCAGCCCGAGATTCTGGCCTACCTCGAATCGGTGGCCGACGATTTCGATCTGCGCCGCCATCTGATGCTCGGCACCACGGTGCGCTCGGTCCGCTGGAACGCGGACACCTGCAACTGGGATTGCCAGTTGGACCGCGCCGGGCACGCCACCGCGCTGACCGCCGACATCGTCGTCTGCGCGGTCGGATTGTTCGGCTCGCTGAAGCTTCCCGACATCGCCGGACTTACCGAGTTCGATGGCGCGCTGATGCACACCGCGCAGTGGGATCACGGCATCGACCTGGCCGGCAAAAAGGTGGCGGTGATCGGCACCGGCGCCAGCGGAGTGCAGGCGGTTCCCGAACTGGCGAAGGTCGCCGACCGCCTGACGGTGTTCCAGCGGACACCGCCGTGGATGGTGCCCAAGGACGACCGCCCTTACAGCGCAATCGAATTGGCGCACTTTCGGCGCAATCCCCTGGCGGTGCAGCGCACGCGTTGGCAAATCTGGAAATTCCAGCACGACAACACCGCGACGTTTGCCGACGACCCGATTGTCACCGCGCGCACGCAGATCGCGACGTCATTCCTGGAGCGCACCGTGGCCGACGAGCGGCTGCGCCGCGCGCTGACGCCCGATTACCCGTTCCGCTGCAAGCGGGTGTTGCTGGGCGACGATTACTACCGGGCGTTGCTGCAAGACAACGTCGAGCTGGTCACCGACCCCATCGAGCGGATCACCCCGACCGCGGTCCGCACCGCGGCCGGCCGGGTGGTCGACGCCGATGTCATTGTGCTGGCCACCGGATTTGAAACGTCACGCTACCTGTCTGGTATCGACGTCATCGGGACCGGGAGGCAGCGCCTGCACGAGCGCTGGGGAGCCGACCCGAGCGCCTACTTGGGCGTGGCCGTCAGCGGATTCCCGAACTTCTTCATGCTCTACGGCCCCAACACCAACCAGGGCGGCAACTCGATTGTCTACATCCTCGAGGCCGGCGCGCGACTGGTGGCCAGCGCGGCGAGCCGGGTGGCGCGTCGGGGCGGCTACCTCGATGTGCGTCCCGAGGCCGAAAAGCGGTTCAACGACGAACTTTCGGCGGATCTTGAGCGCACCATCTGGACCCAGTGCGACAGCTACTTTCGTTCGCCCACGGGACGCATCGTGACCCAATGGCCCTATAAGGAGCTGGACTACGCTCGCCGCACCTGGCGGGTGCAGCCTCGAGAGTGGTTGCACCGCACCGGTATACGATTGCCGGTTGGTCGGGGACTAGCCAACGCCGAAATCGATGACACCGCGGATCAATCGTCCGGCGGTCAGGTCGGCGTAGGCGTCGTTGATTTCGTCGAGCCCGTAGCGTTTGGTGATCATTTCGTCGAGGAGTAATTGGCCCGACAGGTACAGCTCGGCGAGCAGTGGAATGTCGCTCTTGGGATTGCACGAGCCGAAAACGGTGCCACACAATGTCTTGTTCATCAGGATGAAGTCCTGCAGTGTGAGTGCGACCGTGTCCGTCGCCGGCGATGGCAGGCCCGTCAGCACACAGGTGCCGCCCTTACGGGTCAGCGCCAGCGCAGTCCCGACGTCGGCTTCGCCGATCATCGCCGGGGAGACGACGACCGCGTCGGCCATCACTCCGCGGGTCAGCTCGCGCACCATCTCGATCGCCTCGGTTGCCGTCGCCGCGGTGTGGGTGGCACCGAAAGCCGTGGCGGACTCGCGCTTGAACTCGCTCACGTCCACCGCGAGGATTCGGGCGGCGCCGCTGATGCGCGAGCCCTGGATGGCCGCGGTGCCGATCCCGCCCGCACCGATCACCACCACCGTGTCACCGCCGCGCACCTTGGCGCGATGCGCCGCCGAGCCGTAACCCGTCGGCACCGCGCACGCCAGCAGCGCGGCGGGCACCAGCGGGAAAGCTGGGTCGATCTTGACGAGCGAATTCGCCGAGACGACGGTGTGTTCGGCGAACGCGCCGATCTTAGAGACATGCCCGAGGTTTCGGCCGTCGACGGTGTGATGGCGAAAAGTGCCGTCGGTCGGCATGCCGGGCGCCAAGGTCCCCGACCCTGTGTCGCACAGGTACTCCATTCCCGAAGCGCACCAGCGACATTGGCCGCACACCGCGACGAAAGACGTCACCACGTGATCACCCGGCGCGAAGCGGGTTACACCCTCGCCCACCTCGACGACCACGCCGGAGCCTTCGTGCCCGCCAATTGTCGGCGACATGGCCGGCAGCCCCAGGGAGCGCAGGATATCCGGTGGCGGGGCGAGCTTTCCCTGCCGGATGTGTTCGTCGGAGTGGCATAGCCCGGTGGCGGCCAGCCGCACCAAGACCTCGCCGGCCCGCGGCGGATCGAGCTCGAACTCTTCGACCGACCATGGACGCCCGTACCCGTAAAGGATGGCCGCGCGGCTTCTCATTCGACGTGCCGCCTTCCTGAGGAGGCATCACAGCCTGTGTTGGGGTAAGCAAGCGTGATGAGTGCTTTGCTGCTTACCAGGACGATAGACAGCAGCCGCGCGGCTGTTCAACATCTCCGTGGGGTGTTGTGGGCAATCACGGAGGCATCGGCCGCTGCGGGGATCGCGTGGTACATCGCCCACGACCTGCTCGGTCACCCGGACCCGTTCTTCGCGCCCATCGCCGCGGCGGTGACCGTGTCGGCGAGCAACGCATTTCAAGCGCAACGCGCGCTGCAGAACATCGGCGGTGTGGCATTGGGCATCTGCCTGGGCGCCACGGTGCAGGGCCTGCTCGGCAGGGAGTGGATCGCCATGGCTGCGGCGGTGTTTGTCACACTGTGCGTCGCGGTGCTGATCGGGCAGGGGTTCCTCGCGTCCGGGTTGACGTTTGCCAACCAGGCCGCCAATTCCGCCATCCTGGTCATGGCGCTATCGGTCGGCGGCGACCGACCTTTTCAGCGCCTCCAGGAGGCGTTGATCGGCGGCGGTGTGGCGCTCGTGTTGACCATCCTGCTCTTCCCCGCCAACCCGCTGACCGCCCTGGAACGGGTCCGGGCGGGCGTGCTGGGTGTGCTGCATGACATCCTCGCGGAGACCGCGGACACGGGCGGCGGTCATGCGGCGGCCGCGCCGGGCTGGCAGTACTCGGCCGTCGATCGGGTGCGCGAACGGCTGGGCGAACTCAGCGAGGCCCGCGCCAACGCTCGCCACCTGGTAACGACGGCGCCGTGGCGGTGGGCGGCCCGCGGCACCGTCGTTGGCGCGGATCAGCAAGCCGCACACGTGGCGCTGCTTGCCGGCTCCGTGCTGCAGCTCGCGCGCGCCGCGACGGCCGCCTTCGACGCCAGCGGCCCGCTCCCGGCACCTGTGTACGACGCCATCGGCGAGCTCGCGGCGGGACTAACCCTGACCGAGACCGACCCCGAGGCGGCGACCGCACACGCCACCGCCGCCCGCGGCAGCGCGCCGGCGCTGGACTCGGCCGCGCGCGATGGAACGGATGTGGCGCTCGCTCACGAAATTCAGACCTGCGCCGATGACCTACAGCGCGTCATCGACCTGCGGCAGCGAACCGCCCCCGCGCGCGGCTGACTCGGCGCTATCGCGCGGGATCGTCGGCAACCTCGATGTCGCCGGCCGCCGCCGCCGCGCGCAGCTGGTGAAAGTCGTCGAGCGACTTGTCGGCATAGGCGTACGACCACTCGGTGATCGCGTCGTGCACGGCGTTGCTGGTTCCCACGTACCCCCGCAGTATCGACGCGTTGGCGCTCTGCGAGTGCGCCCGCGCCAGCAAAACCGCGCAGGCCGTGACGTATTCACGAAACGTGGGGGCCGACATGCCCTCGGTGTCGATGCTGCCCTTCATGTCGTGGAACTGACGAACGTAGTAGTCGCGGCCGTCCTTGCGCGTCGTTCCGAGAAACACATCCGACATCGCCTGCAGGATTTGCTGACCGTCGGTGACGCGTACGCCCTGGCCTTTTGCCTCGACGGCCGCGGTCAGCGTGTCCGGCTGGGGCCAACCGCCGTATTCTTCGAGCACCGATCGAGTGGCCTGTTTGTTCTGCAGGATCAACGGCGTGCCGTTGGGACCGACCAGGATGACCAGGTAACAGCGGGTACCGACGCTGCCGACGCCGACCACCCGCAGGGCGAGGTCGGTGACGCGAAAGTGCGACAACAACAGCGCAACGTCGGCGGGGATCCCGGCCATATACTCCTTCATCGACTCCACCAACGGCGCTTCGACGCGCTCGTCGACATGCTGCAGGACCGGTGGCGCTTCTCGCAGGCGCGGGGTCCCGTCCGGCCCAATCTGCATGATCTGCTTGAACACCCGCGCCGACGTACGCCTGCGCGCCTGGGATGTCGTTTTCTGAATCACACTGAGCATTCCTTTGGACACCTTCCCGGCGTCGCGCTCCGGCTCCACCCGCAGGTAGTAGCGCTCCACAACATCCATGTCCTCGAGCATCGCCTGCAGACCGGTCTGGTAGCCCACCAATGCCTCTTCGACGCAACGGCGGATGGTCTTGGCCGGATAACCGGCATGGCGGCCCCCGATGATCGCGCTGGTGATCAGGCGCTTGATGTCCCACTCGCGCGGGCGCGACGGCGGCCTCGTCAAAATCGTTGAGGTCAAAGACTATTGACCGGTGCGGCGCGGCGTACAGCCCGAAATTCGAGATGTGAGCGTCGCCGCAGCACATGATTTCGATTCCGCTCGATGGGCTTGCGGCGAGGTCGGCCGCCATGACCGCTGCGGAGCCTCGATAAAACGAGAAGGGGTCGGCGAGCATCCGGGCAAAACGCAGCGGGACGAGTTCGGGTAGGCGGTCCGGCGTTTTGGGCGACGAGGATCTCCGTCGCCGTTCGCGGGGCGGGATTCAGCTGTGCCAGGGAGCGCCGGGGCACGGTCTTGCGCAGCGCGCGTCCGCGCGCCACATCCTCGCCGGGAACTTCGAGCTTGATCAGGCGATCACGCAACACCCGCTGCGGCATCTGATCAGCATAGGTAGGAAGCAGTTGCCGTGGTGGCATGTTCTGAACAACGTTGGATTCCAAAGTTGCTTCACGGCAGCACCCGGACTCGCCCCGCACACCGACGTGTACTACCTGGTCTGACGCCGGCAGCCGTCAACCGTTAGCGGTGGCCACCCTGGCTCGCTCCGTCATCGAGGCGATCACCCCGCCGTCGTTGAGGATGTCGGTGCCGGTGAGGTAACCCGCTTTGGCACTGGCGCAGAAGGCGAGTAGCTCCGCCATCTCCTCCGGCTTGCCCCACCGCGGGACCGCGGCGTTGGCGACCATCGCGCCGGCCCCGGCCTGCTCCTCGAGCCTGCCCATCTCGGTGTCGATGGACCCGGGGGACACTGAGACGATGCGCATTCCGCGCGAGTTGAATCTCTCCGCCTGTGACGTGCTGTACCACCTCACGAAGCTCTTGCTCAGGGCGTACGCGATGCCGGATCGCCCGTCCTCGGGGGCGATTTCGCACGCCGTCAGCATGGCGTCCATGAAGGCATCGCGGTCGGAAAGTGCCAGCGGGAACTGCCCGGTCGGAATAATTTCCCCGGGCAACATGTGGGCGGCCATCGATGCCACGTTGACGATCACGGAGCCCTTGGCGGCTATCGCGTGAAACGCCTCGTTGACGTTGACGGTGCCGAGCGCATTGGTCCGCATGACGTAGTCGGCGGGGCCCATGCTCGGGCTTACCCCCGCGGTGTGGATGACCGAGGCGAGTGTCCCGAGGCCGCTCGCGGTGTCCAGCAGGTCTGTGACCGCGCGCCGGTCCGTGACGTCGCAGTTGACGACCGTCGCGGACATCCCGAGTTCTGCCAGGGTTGCGGCCGCGCTCTCCAGCCGGTCCTGCCTGACGTCGCAGAGGACGAGGGTGTGGTCGCGGCCGACGACCTTGGCCGTGGCCACGCCCATGCCACCCGCACCGCCTGTAATCACCGACACTCGATTCATACCGCGACCGTATACCCAGGGTGATTTCGGCCGGCTATCGACGGTTTGCTGGCGTCGTCGCGTGTACTACGTGGGCAGTTCCGAATCCTGCTCGTGGGGGTGACCGCTATGGCGGATGGCCGTTCCGAAGAACGGCGCCCTGACGGTGGCGGGCAGGTAACGACGGTTCACGATCAGCCCGACGATGGCCACTGCGGCGTAGACACCGCACAGCATTAGCCGCCCCTGCGTCGAGGCGATCGGGAATTGGACGACGAACAACCCCAGCAACGCCCACGCCGTGGCTCGGTGGAAACGTAGCGCCAGGATCAGCGCCACCCCCATCATCGTTTGGGTGGCGGTGAGCAGCACCTCCTCGACCTGGCGCGAGTCGAGCGGCAGGGAGAATCCGCCACCGCCAAGCGCGTGGGCCACGGGCAACGACCCGATCAGCAGCGTCCACTGGTTGACCTTGGAGGAGATCAGCGTCGCGATGGCCGCCGTACCCTTGCCCCGGGTGGCGAAGATGGTCGCGACGATGAACTCGGGGGCTTCGGAGGCCAGCGGGGCCAGCCACTGGACCAGCAGGAACCGATCGATACCCAGTTCGGCGCCCGCGGCGACCAGATTGTCGGCGAACGGTTTGGCACAGAGCAGGATTACCGCGCAGGACGCCGCGAACAGGCCGACGACGACAACGCGCCGACTGCGGTCGGGCAGTTCCCCCAGAGCCGCGGCAGTGCCAACCAGGTCGGGCTCCTCCACGTCGCCGTGACTGATCTTGTAGAGGTAAAAGCCGAACCAGGCCAGCAGCGCCAAGCCCAGCGCCAGGTGGATTTCGGAGGCCGCCGGTATCGCGAACGCGACCACCCCGGCGATCAGCAGGAACCCGAGTTCGACCCGATTGGCGGGCTGCAGCACCAAAGCGGTGGGTCTGCCGCCGCCGGCCTTGCGCGCCACCACAATGCTGACCAACACCACGACGGGCCAGCCCAGGCCCATCAGGAGCCGGTTCGACCCGGTCATGTTGGCCGCGGCGTATTGGGTGTAATCCGGATTGTGGCCGGACGCGTAGGCGTAGTAGAGGTCGACGGCGTATTCGGGCAGGACCGCGACCAGCGCGAGCACCGCGATGGCCAGGCCGCCGGAAACATCGATCTGCGCGGCTTCGGCGGCCCACGCCAGCAAGAAGCTGGCCCCGACCACGGCGGCCCCGAATATCAGCAACGCGGCCACCGGGGGCGGATGCAGGCCGGCAAGTCGTGTCACTACCGCCGGGGTGATAAATGTCGCGGTGATCAACGCCGAGCGGGCCAAGGTGCGACGCGTGCGTGACGCCGTCGAGGCCGGGGCCGCGGGGCTGTTGGTGGCGAGCATCGTCATCCTTGCACTCAGGAGTCGATCCGTGTTGGTGTGGTGGAGCTCGCGGCCGTGGCTTGACCCGTGTGCCCAAACCTACAGGCTTATCCCCCATCCAGCAACGTTGTGGGGACTCAAAGCTGCGGCGTCCGGCGCCGCCGTCTTTGCTGGCCAGGACCTCTGTCGTGACAGAGTTAGGCCGTCCTAACTCGAAACTTTGGCAAACCTGCGCCGGCGGGTTGAGCGGGTCCCGTCGGCCTGGGCTAGCTTCGGGGAGTGGTCGGTGGTTCGTCGGCGAAACAAGCGTGGAACATCAACATTCACTACGACGCATTGCTGGAGTCCAAGGTTCCACCCGGCGCCCGGCGGGTTCTCGACGTCGGGTGCGGGGACGGATTCCTCGCCGCCCGCCTGGCTCGGCGGGTACCGGACGTCACCGCGCTGGATCTTGATGCGCCCGTACTCCAACGCGCGCAGACTCGGTTCGCGACGGCACCGATCCGGTGGCTGCATGGCGACATCATGACGGAGGCAGGCTTGGGCGCCTTTGATGCCTTTGTCGCCTTCGATGCGGTCGTCTGCAACGCCGCACTGCACCACGTCGCGGACACGCGGGCGGCGCTGGAACGGCTCGCCCGCCTGGTGGCCCCCGGTGGAACGCTGGCCGTGGTGACCTTCGTCAAACCCTCGTTCCGAAATAGCTTGTGGCACTTGACAAGCTGGGTGGCCTGTGGCGTCGTCAATCGCATCAAAGGGAAGTGGGAACACAGCGCCCCGATCAAGTGGCCACCGCCGGACACCCTGCGGCAGCTGCGCGTGCATGTCGGTGCGCAACTGCCCGGCGCCCGGGTCCGCCGCCTGCTCTACGGCCGGGTACTGAATTTCCTGGCGCGCGCCCGGCTAACCGGGGCCCATCGCCGCGGCGCTGGCTTGTTTCATGAACCCGACGATCTGATTGCGGGTCAGTGACCCCATCATCTGCAGGGCGGCACGCATGTCTTCGCCGACCATCCAGGTCGGGCCGTTGGTCAGGTTCTCGAATGCCTCCGCGATGACGTCGTCGACGGCGGCGGCGCCGGACGGCAGGTCGTCGGGCGACCCTAGCTGGCCGCGGCTGTGTTCGAGTTGGCGGAGCGCGGGCGTATCGGTCTTGCCCAGGATGAGTCCCAGGACGTCGACTCCCTTGTCGTTCAGTTCGGACCACAGCGCTTCGGCGAAAACCATGTCGAACGCCTTGGAGGCGCCGTAGGCGACCATGTTGGGTCCGCCGGCCAATCCGGCACCCGAGCCGAAGATGACGATGCCGCCGCTGCCTCGTTCGACCATTGCCGGAGCGAAGTGGTGGCACAGCTGCATCGGCACCATGCAGTTGCGCTGCACCATCGCCTCCGCGTCCTCGATCGAATTGCTAAGGAATGGTTTGAAATTCGGGTCGGCACCCGCGCAATACACGAGAAATCCGATCTGCAGGTCGCTGGTGGCCGCGGCGATTGCCGATGCCGCGCCGGGCTCTGCGAGATCTATTGCCAGAGTGCGAATTTGGACGGACGTCCGGGAATTGATCTCGGCTGCAACCTGCTCCAACGCAGCCTTTCGGCGGGCGAGCAGCACGACGTTGACGCCGCGCTCGGCGAGTCCCGCGGCGAACGCGGCTCCCAGGCCGTCGGAAGCGCCGGCGACGAGCGCCCACGGTCCGTACTTGGTTGCGAATGTCATCTAAGGGCTCCCAACCGTGGTCAGTCGGACCTGGGTGTACCGGCGGCGCGCGATGCGCCACCCGTCGGCGGTCCGGACAATCTCGTCGTCGTAGAAACCGATCGCGTTGACGCCGGAGTTGTTGTCCCCGGCCATGATCAGCCCGTCGATGTAGGTGCGCGCCGCGGCCTTGTCGCCGTCGACCGTGATGGCCTGGTTGGTCAACCGGTGCATGGTGTGCCCGGCCAGGGCGTGCACCTGTTCCATGAAATCGGCAACGGCGTCAACGCCGTTCCACACTCCGATCTCGCCGTAGTCGAGTGCGCAGTCCGCGGTGAATACGGTGCGAAAAAGCGGCCAGTCGCGACGATCGATCCCGGTGGCGTAGCGCACCAGCAGATCGGAAATGTCCTGCCGGTCGTCTCGGTCTGTCATGCGACGTCTCCGTTCGGATGGACCACGATGCGGGGCGGGCCGTCGGATTTTCGGGCGAGGTCGAGCGCGTTGGGGACTTCGTCGAGGCCGATGATCTTGCCGACGCTGGGCAGTGGGTCCAGCCGTCCGGACGCGATGGCCTCGAGGGTTCCGTACCAGTCCTGTGGGTGTGGGCCGCCACCGAATTGGATGGTGACGCCCTGGCGTGTGGCGGTGGTGATGTCCAGCGTGTCGCCCGTATACCAGCCGCCCGCGCAGTAGATCCGGGTGGCCATCTCGGCGGATTCGACAATCTTCTGGATGAGCCCCGGAGCGCCGACGCACTCGAATATCACAGCCGGCCCGGGCAATCCGCGTTGGGCGCGAACCTCGTTGAACGCGTCGAACGCGGATTTCTTGGCCGGATCCACCTCGATGTGCGCTCCGAACCGGTCGCGGGCCAGCGCGCGGCGGTCGGACTTGTAGTCCGCCACGACAATTGGTTCGATGCCGCGGCTGGCCAAGGCGGCCACAGCCGAGAGGCCGATCGCCCCCGCCCCGATGACAATGGCGACCTCGCCGGGTTGGACCCGCGCGGACCGCACGTAGAACTCGCCGACGGCAAACGCATCGGTGAGCGCGACCGCGTCACTCGAGACGTCACCCCCGACGGGTTTGGCCGCCACCTCCGAAACGACCAGCAGCTCACCAAAACTGCCCTGTGCCTCCGGGTGCTGACCGATGATCCGCATGCCACCGGCGCCGCCGTCGACGAGCCGCACCGGCATCGCCGTCACTCGCGAGCCGAGGGCGAACTGATCGGTACAGCCGGGTCCACGCCCGATCACCTCCCCGACGAATTCGTGGCCCAGCACGATGTCGCGTTTCGTGTCATACAGCGAGCGACCGGTCGGATCGTCGATGGCGAGCTCGGGGTGGTCCATGAAATGCACGTCCGAGGCACAGATCGCGGTGCTCAGTGTCCGCAGCAAGAGCTCGCCCGGTCCGGGTGCCGGGTCCGGTGTCTCGCGGACCTGTAGCCGGCCGTCCCTCAGCACAACAGCACGCAATGCGTCAGCCTCGTTAATTATCGAATAATCGATATACAATCTCGAATCTTCGCTATTAATGTAGAAACCCTCTTGCAAAGGAGTCAAGCCATCCGCGGATCGACGTCAGCGCCGACCGCCCGGGCGCTCGACGTTCTCGAGTTCCTGGCACGGTCCGGGAATACGCGGGTGCGATTCTCCGATGTCGTGCGCGAGCTCGATCTGACTCAAGCGACGGCACATGCGATCCTGAAGACCCTGTGTGATCGCGGCTGGGCCAGCCGCGATCCCGTCGCAAAGACTTTCACTCTTGGGCCGGCGCTCGCCGTGGTGGCCGCGCGGACCGACACCGCTCGGCCGCTCGCGCACGCGGCGCGGTCGGCGGCGCTGAGCATCTCCCATGAGGTCGGCTACGCCGGTTCGGTGGTCGAACGATTCGGTGATTGGTTGGTGGTCACCGCCTTCCAGGGCGACAACGCCACGCAGCCGTCGGGGATACCGGGCGACCGCATTCCCTATGCCCCGCCGTTCGGCGTCGCGATCGCCGCCTGGGACACCGACGAGGAACAACGTGCCTGGATTCGCCGCGGTGTGGGCACCAACACCGATCGCACGCGGCGCCTCGAACGCGTTTTGGCGCACACCCGTGAGCGCGGGTTCGACGTCGATTGGACAACGCCCACGCTGGCGCAGGCCGTCCAGGTGGTCGCCACGTTGGACAGCAACGACATGCCGACCCCGGTGCGGCACATCGTGGACCGGCTGCTCGTCGAGTTCACCACCATCGGCTTCCTCTCCGACGACAACCCCGGGCGCCGGAAACAGCCCGTGGTGACCATTTCCGCACCGGTTTTCGACCATCGTCGCCAGGCCGTCCTGATGGTGGCCGTCCATCCGCTGTGCCCGCTGAGCATGCGTCAGATCCGGGTCATCGGAAAGAAGCTCGCCGACGAAACGTCGGCTATCAGCGCATCTCAGCGTCATCCGAACCGGGAGGATCGCGTGGTCGAGGTCGCACGCGCTTAAGCTCGGCGTATGGAACTTCGGCAGCTGCGCTACTTCGTGGCCGTCGCCGAGGAGCTGCACTTTGGCCACGCCCTTGATTTCGTATCATTCAGTTGCGCAACGGTTTTTGGTGACCAGTATTCATCGATCGGTTTCGCATTTGCTTGTCGAGGCTCCCGGCGGAGTTCGAGTCGGTCCCCTCGTACGCGGGCGCGGCTGTCTTCAACGCCGCGTTCAGCCTGAGGCAGGCCGCTTGTATGGCGCGCCCCGCGTCTTCGCGCGTGGCCGCCTTGCCGGCTATCGCGTCGTTGGACGGGCCGCTGATTGGACCGTGGGTTCGATAGAGAACACCGCCGATACCCCGGAGGTCGGCGTTTGCGGTCGCCTCCACCCCCTTGCCGGCCGCGGCGGCCGCTTTCTCGTGAATGTCAGCGGTTTGCGTGAGTTCGTTTGGCTGGACGGTAAGACCTGACATGAATACTCCTTAATGGTTGATGGTTGACGCGCTGGGTTTGTGGCGCGCCGCGGTTTTCACGCCGCTGGCGTGGGAGCCGGTGTCTGTTCGGCGCCCGGGATTTCCGAACGGCCCAGCGCGGCGTACGTGGCCGGGACCTTAGAACCCGCGCCCCCGGTAACCGCTGCGGCCGCCCCGGTGTCTTCGCTTTCGCCGGCGACAGCCTCTTCGAGGGCAGCCCGCCAGGCGTGGGGGTTGATCCGGCTGCCGGGCGAAGCGAAGCTGCCGGAGCGGTTTGCGGCTTGCCCCGACGGATGGATCACCTGAGCCACGCTGGGCATCGGCGACGCCGGCATCATGGACGCCCGCCGCTCCGGCGGTGCCGCGACCTGCGCTGAGTCAACCTCGGTACGTTGGCCCCCACCGGTTGGCGCATTCAGCCAGGGAAGCGGCGGCTCGACACCGGTGGCCGAGCCGGGCGGGGAGGCCACGCTCGGCGTGCCCGAGATCGCCAAGGACCCCGACACGCTGCCGGAGACGGGCGCGAAATCCGGAGCAACCGATCCACCGGATTGCGGCAGTCCGACCGTTACTGACGGATCGACGACCGCCTGCGCGGCCGCGAGCACGTCACCGTACCCAAGCCGGTCCACCGGCTGTGCGGTTCGGTAGGCGGCCTCGTCGAGACACCAGCTAAGCAGGACCACGGCAGCACTGATCGCCACCGCGGCGGTCACCTTTGCCGCTTTCCACGCCGCCGGGAAGGTCGCCGGGTTTTTCTCTAGGGCAAAGATAATGGGCAATGCCACGACAAGGATGTCCTGCTCTATCCCTATCCCCAATTGCGTCTGGCTGACGACTTCGGCGTGATCTCTTACGAGCCTTTCCATCTGGAGGTCCAGCTCGACCATTGTCTCGGCTAGTTTGATGAGTTTGTCGTTCGCCGTGGTGTAGGCATCCGCCGCCGCACCGCGCCAGCTCTGCGGAACGGCCTGCCGCAGCAGCGCAGCGACTTCAGCGAAGTCTTGCGAACCGTCCTGGAAGCAATTCCCCTGGTACGGATAAGTGGGCGATCCCTTCCACGCGGACCCAGCAAAGGGTATCGACAATCCAGCAAATTCCTGCAAGCCCACGAGGGTGACCGTAGCGAGGAGGATGATCTGGCTAGGCAAAATCCCCCCCGGTTCTTCTATTCGTTGGTGTACTTCGTCTAGTTGAGGAAGTTTATCTATTTGTCGCCCTACCCTAGCTAAACGGTTTTTAAAAGCAACTCGACTCGGCGGGGGGGTAATTCCAAATCCTGGCATTGCATTCTCCGTCATTATTTATTACGTTTGCAGAGCATTTGATCGCCGTAGCGAAGGCCTAGTTATGCTGCGCGTGGCGCAGACGAATCCAGGGAAAATCCTGCGTCTGGGTTAAATCCGATTGTCATTGGCTCGGGCGCCACCGAAATCAGCCAGCATCATGCCCACCAGCAGCCCAGCCAGCAATGCCGGCACCGGCACTTCCAGCAGCATCAACGAAACAGTCGCACCGACCGTCACCGTTGCCAGCAGCAGCCGCTTGGCCGCCGAGGCGCTGCGGGGCTTGACCGTGACGGCGGCCGCGGTGTTGGCGGGGCGGGTCTTGATCATTCGATTTCCTTTTCTCGGAGCTGTTGGCCCTGGGTAGGTCGAGAAAAGAATCGAGTGCCGCCCTCAACGGAACCTCAATGGCTGGGAGCGGCGCGGTCGGTGCCCCCGTCCGAACCGTGGTGGGAGAGCCCTGGGATCCCCGGTTTTTGGTGCGGTCCGGCGCGGCCCTCGTCCCAGCCCGTTTGCATGTCTCACATTCGACGATTGCCAACGGCCGAATCGGCGCCGATGGCCACGAAATGCGGCTTCGTGGCCATGAGACCGCGTGGTGTGCGGGCCGCGGCCGTCAATAGACTCACGACGAATCTTGACGCGCCGACGTTTGACCGTCTGGCCTGGCCAAATTCAACTAATGTGAGCGCTACCCAGTCCCGGGCGGGGGTTGGACGCAAGCGAGTAGACGGTTTGCCGGTCGGTTGATCTCGGGGACGGCACGATGGACGACAAGTTGGCCAGTGACGGGGACACCACCCGGCGGCCGGGGCCACCGGAGGCGTTCGGGCGCTATCACCTGCTGTCGCTGCTGGGTGCGGGCGCTATGGGCGAGGTGTGGCGGGCGCGTGATTCGCAGACCAACAGGGTGGTGGCGCTGAAGGTCCTTCCCGAGCATTCCGCCGACGACGACGAGCTACGCGAGCGGTTCCGCCGAGAGTGCCGGGCGGTGGCACAGTTGACCGAGCCGCATGTGATCCCCATCCACGACTTCGGCGACATCGACGGCCGGCTCTATCTGAATATGCGTTTGATCGAGGGGACAGACCTGCGCATGTTGATTGCGCGAGAAGGGCCACTGTTGCCGCGGCGGGCGGTGGCGATCATCGTTCAGGTTGCCGGCGCGCTGCAGGCGGCGGAGGACGCCGGATTGGTGCACCGCGACGTCAAACCGTCCAACATCCTCGTGGGTGCCGATGATTTCACCTACCTGATCGACTTCGGAATCGCCCACGCTGCCGACGACCTGACGCTGACGAAGGCCGGCGAGACCATCGGTACCTTCGGCTACATGGCGCCGGAGGCGATCGGCGCCGCGGTCAAGACCGACGCCCGGGTCGACGTGTACGCGTTGGCGTGTGTGCTCTTTGAGTGCCTGACGGGCCGGCAGCCATTCGCGAGCGCCTCGGGGACGCAGGGCATGATCGCCCAACACCTGCACACCCCCCCACCACAGCCCAGCATTAGCACAACCGACGTGCCGGCCGCCTTCGATGCGGTCATCGCCAGGGGAATGGCAAAAAGCCCCGACGATCGTTACCAGACCGCGGGAGAGCTGGCCGCGGCGGCCCGCGCCGCGATAGATGATTCGGCAGCCGCCACTGGAGGGGGCGGGGCGCGCCCTGGGCGCCGAATCCGATTGTCGCGCAAGGCCGCCGGGCTGCTAGCCGCAGCAATCACGGTGACGGTGCTGGCCGCCGTAGCAATCATCATCGGCATCCAACTGCGATCAGGCGGCGGCGGCAACTCGTCCACAGCTGTCACCCCGGCTTACTCGGCAGAGACTCGGCTGCCGTTCGCCGTCAAAGTGCCCACGGGTGTGGCGGTCGATGCGGCGGGCAACGTCTACGTCGCCGACATGGGTGACGATCGGGTGCTGAGGTTGGCGGCGGGCGCGGCGGCGGCGGCCCCGCTGCCGTTCGCCGGCCTCAAAAATCCCCGAGATGTGGCGGTCGATGCGGCGGGCAACGTCTACGTCGCCGACGGGAGCAACGATCGGGTGCTGAGGTTGGCGGCAGGCGCGCCGGCGGCGGCCCCGCTGCCGTTCGCCGGCCTCAACGATCCCCGGAGCGTGGCGGTCGATGCGGCAGGGAACGTCTACGTCGCCGACCGTGGTAACGATCGGGTGCTGAGGTTGGCGGCAGGCGCGCCGGCGGCGGCCCCGCTGCCGTTCGCCGGCCTCAACGATCCCCGGGGCGTGGCGGTCGATGCGGCAGGGAACGTGTACGTCGCCGACACGGGCAACAATCGGGTGTTGAGGCTGGCGGCGGGCGCGCCAACGGCGACCCCGTTGCCCATCACCGGCCTCAACGATCCCCAGGGGGTGGCGGTCGACACAGCAGGCAATGTATACGTCACCGACCGGGGTAACACAGGGGTGGTGATGTTGGCGGCGGGCGCGCCGGCGGCGGCCCCGTTGCCCTTCACCGGCCTCAACGATCCCCAGGGGGTGGCGGTGGACACGGCAGGCGACGTATACGTCACCGATATGGGCCCCGCTCCGGTGCTGAAACTCGCGATCCGCTGACCCAGACGGACCTGCACGATCCCGGCGGCGCCGCGATGAATGCCTCGAGCCGGCCACGGACGGCGCGCCGAATACGCCACTCCGGAGTTGGAGTATTCGCTACTCATGCCGGTTGTTACCGCCGTCCAGTCACAATGAGGCTTATGGTCGTGACGGGTCTGGGTTTCGGCGTGTTGGGTCCGCTGCAGTTGAGCGTGGACTGCCAACCGGTGCCGTTAGGCACGCCCAAGCAGCGGGCAGTGTTGGCGATGCTTCTGATCAACCGCAACCGCCCCGTTACCAGGGACTCGTTAATCAGTGCGATATGGGAGGATTCGCCGAAGTCGGACCCGGTACACAACCTGCACGTCTATATAGCGAACCTGCGCAAAATCCTGGGCACAGCCGGTGTCGATCCGCGTACCTCGTTGGCCAGTGCCCAACCGGGCTATCGGCTCAGCGTGCCTGACGGGGCCTGTGATCTGGACCGGTTCAACACCGAGAAGGTAGCCGGAGTACAGGCAGCCGCCGCTGGTCGGTTTAGACAGGCTAGCGACCGTTTATCGGCCGCGCTGGCGCTGTGGCGCGGTCCCGTCCTGGACGACGTGCGTGAGTTCCGGTTCGCCGAGACGTTCGCAACCGCGCTCGTCGAGGACAAGGTGGTGGCCCACACAGTGCGCGCAGAAGCCGAAATCGCTTGTGGACGAGCATATTCCGTGATCAGCGAACTGGAGGCACTCGTCGTCGAGCTCCCTTACCGGGAGCCGCTGTGGGCGCAGTTGATCACGGCCTACTACTTGGCCGAGCGTCAAACCGACGCCCTCGACGCGTATCGCCGGTTGAGGACCGTGCTGTTAGAGGATCTAGGCATCGACCCCGGACCGGCGCTACGCACCCTGCAGCAGCGGATCCTGCGCCAGGAGCGGTTGGACGTCCAACAGATCGTGCAGAGCGACGCGGGAAGTATCGCCACCGTCATCGAGCGCCACATCTCGAGTTCGAATTGGGCCGCGCCGTCTAACCGGGCGCAGCTTCGCGACTTGGCAGGACGGTGCTATCCGCTCGAGGCGGTGGTCACCGGGGTCGGGCGACGCGACGACAACGACGTCGTTCTCCACGACTCGAAGGTGAGCCGGTATCACGCGACGATCATCGACACCGGCGCCAGCTTCGTGATCAATGATCTGCGGTCGGCCAATGGAATCGAGGTGGCGCACAAGCGCATTCGCGGCTCCGCCACGCTCTGCGACGGTGATGTCATCAGCATCGCCGGCTACCAGTTCACCTTCGAAGTTGCACCTATAGAGGCACACGAGCATGACCCGGCGTGACGATCACCGGCTTCGACGCTCGCGACTGGTCGGCGCAGCTCCGTCCCCGGCCTGCGGTAGGAAGTCGGGTCGAACACAGGTGAGAGGTTCGACCTGGACGCCCACCGCGGCGCAGCGCTTCAGTGGGGGTATCGAGGGAAGGACGAAAACCCATGTCACCCAACTACATCGTGGACGACCTTGCCGGCTTCGTCGTCGGCGCTGAGCAGGCGGACCTGACCGGGCGGTCGCGCGCGCTGCTCAAACGCAACGTGCTGGACACCGTTGCCTGCGCGGTCGGTGCCCTCGACGGTGATTTCATCCCGACGATCCGCGAGCACACCGAACAGTTCAGCGGCCGTCCCACGGCAACACTCGTCGGTGGCGGGCGGGCATCGGTAGATCAGGCCGGGTTTTTCAACGCGGTCCTGGTGCGCTACCCCGATCTGCTCGACACCTATCTGACGGTCGGCGGGCTGTGTCATCCCGCCGACAACTTTGGCGCGGTCCTGGCGGTAGCCGAGCACGTCAATGCCAGCGGGGCGGATTTCTTGCTGGCCCTCGCGGTCGCCTACGAGGTCCAATGTCGTTTCAGCGCACAGGTTCCCGTGATGGCGAAGGGCCTCAATCACGCGTTGCAGCTGGCGATGTCGGTCGCGGCGGGGTCGGCGAAGCTGCTCGGGCTCGACGCCGAACAGACCGCCAGCGCCATCGCCGCCGCCACGGCTGACAACGTGTCCCTCGCGGGCGTGCACGCCGAACCGGTTTCGAATTGGAAAGGAATCTCGCCGGCCATCACCGGCATGCGCGCCGTCTACACGACGATGTTGGCCGGTCGTGGCATCACCGCCCCCAAGTCGCTGTTCGACGGTCCGCACGGCTTGGTGCAGCTCTTCGATCAGCCAATCGATTTCTACACCGCGGACCGAGGGCTCACCTGCGTCGGGCAGACGTACCTGAAGCGGTATTGCTCACTTATTCACGGGCAGGCCGTCATTGACGCGGTGTTGTCGATTCGCGACGACAACAACCTGCGTGGTGACGACGTCGCGCGGGTGGTCCTCGAGGTCTTTCAAGGCGCGTATGACTTCGCCGGCGGTGGAGCCTACGGTGACAAGGATCATCCACGGACCAAGGAACAGGCCGACTACAACCTCAAGTATCTGAGTGCGGTCGCACTGTTGGACGGCGGGGTGGGTCCCGAACAGCTTGAGAGCGAACGGGTGTCGCGAGGCGACGTCCAGGACCTGCTGGCCAGGGTCGACGTCAAGCCCGCCGCCGACCTCACCGCGGACTACCCGCAACGAACCGCGATCCGAGTGCATGTTGTCACCCGCGACGGGCGGGAATTCAGCCGCGAGGAGAGCGATTACGAGGGATCGCCCACCCGGCCGATGTCCTGGGCACGTGTCGCGGATAAATTCCACTGGCTTGCCGAGCCCTTCAGCGACGAGGCGCTGCGCGCCGACATCATTGCCGCGGTCGATCACCTGGACGAGATCCCCGTCGCCGAGCTCGCCGGCCTGCTGGGCGCGGTCAGTCCCACCGCCCGGCGCCCGCGCAGTAAACCGCGCTTCTGACACCTGCGCGTCCCCTTGCGTGGGCGGCCACCCGCATTGAATGATCGGCCATGCGCAAAGATCGCGGCATCAACCGGTGGGAATTGGTCGCCTGTGCCTTCGCAGGGCACGTCACCTACGCGCCGGACGAACAGGCCCTCGCCGACCGGCTCAGCGGTAGCACCGGACTGGGCGAAGTGTGGCGCTGCCTGCGCTGCGGCGAATTCGTCGTGGGCGAACCGCATGGCCGCGGTCGCGCCGAAGACGCGCCAATGATTATGCGCGGCAAGGCGTTACGTCAGGCCTTCATCATCCGTGCGCTGGCGGTGGAACGCTTGTTCCGGGCGGTGGTGATCGCGCTGGCGGCGTACGCGGTGTGGAAGTTTCGAGGTACGCGAGGCGCCATCCAGGCCACCCTCGACCGCGACCTGCCGATCTTTCGCGCCGCCGGATTCAAGGTCGATCAAATGACGGTGGTGCACGAGCTGGAAAAGGCCCTGGCGGCCAAGCCATCAACGTTGGCTCTGCTGACATTGATGCTGGTTGGCTATGCGCTGCTGGAGGTCGTCGAAGGCGTCGGGCTGTGGCTGCTGAAACGCTGGGGCGAGTACTTCGCGGTGGTGGCCACCTCGGTCTTCCTCCCGCTAGAGATCCACGACCTGGCCAAGGGCATCACGATGACCCGGGTGGTGACCTTCACCATCAACGTGGCCGCCGTGGTCTACCTGCTGATCTCGAAGCGCCTGTTCGGCCTGCGGGGCGGCCGCAAAGCCTACGACGAGGAACGACGCGGCGAACAGCTCCTCGACGTCGAGCGGGCCGCCACGACAACCTGACCCCGTAAGTGACGGGTGCGTGGCCGCGAAGGGGCTATTCGGCGGCGAACCCGGGGAAAAGCCCCGAATCGGGCTCGGCCTTGTAATGTGATCGTGAGCATGACCGATAACGCGCACATCGTGACTTGCGCTGGTCCAGTCCGTCCCGGACTGGACGTGTTTTCTCTCAGATTGTGCCGAGTTCCTTTGCGGCAGCGAAGTGATGGGGTCCGCCAGCCGATCGGGAGCTGTGACGTGCCACCGACAACACCGCAACTGTGTCAGACGCCACAACACACCTTTTCCCAACGTTTACTCGGTTGCTGCGCACAAGTAAAACAGCCGCGGTGGAATTCACCTCAGCCGGGCACGCCGGCCGAACAGATAAGGGGTTGAAACTGTGCCAACACTTCAGTCCTGGATCAGCCAGAGCTCTACCAACCTCGACGTAGTCGCCCCGATCAAGGCGCGTGCGTGCGATGCATGGCAGGCCGTGCTGGGAAGCAGGCGGCGCCACGTGGTCGCCGATTCGCGGCTCATGCGTAGGGGTCTAGAGCGCTGTTGACCATGCGGGCCTAAGCGCCGTCGGGTGTGGGGCCCGCCGGATTTTGCGCCGCGCGCTCACGTTCGCGCCGGCGGGCCCTGGAAGCCCGCAAATTCGCGGCGTTACCGCACGTCTTCACGTCGTGCCACACGCCGCTGTTGTTCTTCGAGCGGTCGTAAAACGTCATCGCGCAACGATGGTTGTGGCACCGCTTGACCCGGCGCCAGGTGTCGTCCTGCTGGCTGAGCAGAACTTCGCCCCAGAGCGCCGATGCTAACCAGCGCCAGCCGGCACCGGCGGGTTCCAGTCGCACTTCGCCGGCGTCCGACAGCGCGAAGGACGCGGAAATGGCCGTCAACCCTCGGCCGGTCGGTGGTTCCCCGTCCACCAGCCTCGCGATCGTGTCGCGTAAGTCGCGAAGCTTCGACAGATCCGCGGCGTCCAGCGACGGCGCCTGCACGTCTAGGCCGCGTAAGCCCGACCACGTCCGCACCGCGCTCGCGGCCCAGTCGCCGGCGACCGCGGGGTCGGCCAGCAGGTCCGGCCCGTACCCGTCGATGCCGACCGTGTTGAGAAAGTCCTGAACCAATCCCAGGCCGCCGGCTGCCGGCGCCGTTTCGTACCGCTGTGACGCAGGCCATGCAATAGACATAACTAAAATGTAGTTGACTATGTCGCCAACGGCAACTACGTTGACAGAAGCAAAATAGGTTTACCTAAGTCAAGGAGAACGATCATGGTCAACATCAAGGGATCGACCGTCGTGGTTACCGGCGGTCAGCGCGGGCTCGGCAAGGCGATCGTGGAGGAGTTGCTGCAACGGGGGGTGGCCAAGGTGTACGCCACCGCGCGGGCGCCCAAACCCAGTGACGATCCCCGTGTGGTCAGCGTGGCGCTCGACGTCACTCATCCGGATTCTGTTGCGGCACTCGCTGTTACGGCTGCCGACGCCAATATTGTCATCAACAACGCGGGCATCCTTGGTGCGACGCACCTGCTCGGCAGTGACATCGAGGAAGTGCGGGAGGTCTTCGAGACCAACTACTTCGGTGCGCTTCGGGTCGCGAAGGCGTTCGCGCCGATCCTGGCCGCGAACGGTGGCGGGGCACTGGTCGACATCCAGTCCGTCTTGTCCTGGCTGGCCGGCTTCGGCGGTTACGGGGACTCGAAGGCGGCCTTGTGGTCCGCGACGAACTCGCTGCGCATCGAGCTCGCTGGGCAGGGCACTCTGGTCACCGGGGTGCACCTGAGCTACACCGAAACCGACATGACCTCCGGCTTCGATGTGCCCAAGAACGACGCCCGCCAGGTGGCACGTGACATCGCCGATGGGATCGAGCGGGGAGACGTCGAGGTGCTGGCCGACCAGCACAGCCGCGAGGTCAAAGCGGCGTTGTCGAGACCCGTTGCGGCGCGCCAACACAGCTGATGCGCTCCACGCTGTGGTGTCGGCGACAGCACCGCCGCCGGCACCACAGCCTCGCGCGGTCCCGCGCCGGGCGACGTGTTTGGATAGCGATATGGACACGGAAGAAGAACGCATTGTGAGGGTCAGTCGCGCAGTCTCAGCCAGTGCAGATCGCATTTTCGGACTGATCGCGGAGCCGTCCACCCAGCCGAGCTTCGACGGCAACAACAATCTCGCCTCGGCTGCTCCGGGCCAGCGCGTTCACCAGGTCGGTGACATCTTCAAGATGACGTTGACCAACGGCGCCGTGCGGGAGAACCACGTCGTGGAATTCATCGAGGGCAGCACGATCGCCTGGCGTCCAGCGGAACCCAAAAAGCTGCCGCCGGGCCACCTGTGGCGCTGGGAGCTCAGCCCGATCAACCCCACGCTCACCACCGTGACCCACACGTACGACTGGACGCAGCTCAACGACGACACCCGGCTGGCTAAAGCCCGTTCGACGACGGCCGAGATGTTGCGCGAGTCGATTGACCGGCTCGCCGTGCTCGCGCAGTCCTCGGATTAGGGGCGAAACCTACCCGTTTTTGCCGCGCACCCACTGCAGCGTCCCGACATCCTTGACTCGCACACTGACGAATCCGTTGTTTTCCAGGATGTCGCCGATTTCGTCGTCGTCGAAGACGTGCGCCCCGATGTTCGGCAGCTTCTGCCATAAGCGAGCGGCACGCCCGACGGTCGGGACCATCACGGCCAGCCGTCCGCCCGGGCGCAGCACGCGGGCCATCTCGGCAAGGGCGGCCGCCGGATCGGGAATGAGTTGCAGCACGGCGATGGACACCACCGCGTCGACGGTGTTGTCGCGCAACGGAAGTCGCTGGGCGTCGGCCCGCAGGAACCCGACGTGCGGTCCCGCTTCGTTGCGGACGGCCCGTGCCAGCATCGGCTCGGAGATGTCGACGCCCAAGGCCAGGCCGTCCGGGCCGGCCGCGCGGGCCAGCGACGCGGTGATGCTGCCCGGCCCCGACCCGACGTCCAGCGCTGTTCCCCCGGCCGGGATGTTCAACCACTCGGCGGGGTGTTGCCACGCGGTGATCAGCCGGCGCGAAAGCGCCTGGGCGTTGTCGTAGAGCATCGACCCGATCGGAGACGCCCACGCCGCCTGGATCGGGCCGGTGTTTTTCGGCACAGCCTCGTCCTGGGCCGCGCTGACCAGGTCCAGGTAACCCTTGCTCACGTCGGGATCCACCGGCGGATCGGCAAGGAGATCCAACGCCCGGCGCAACGCGGATGGCATCGAGACGTGCACGTCCGTCATGTGTACTCCTTCGATCAATTGCCAAGCTGTGCGCCAACAATCGAATCGGGAGCCGCGGCGCTGACAGACCCCCCTTTGGCAGCGTACGCCGAGCGGTCCCGCGCTCGACTGTCGTGCGAATGTGGGGTTCGTTAACGCCTGACGATGGCGTGCTCGCGAACCAGGGCGTACATCCGCCACTGGCCCGGCACGCCCTTGAGCGCGCTCTCGCCGCGGTCGCCGAACCTGTGCCGGGATCCGGTGACGATGTCGCGCACCGTCGAGGACACCAGCACTTCGCTCGGTCCCGCCAGCGCCGCCACCCGCGCGCCGATGTGTACGGCCATGCCGGCGACGTCGGAGCCGCGCACCTCGACTTCGCCCGCGTGGATGCCCACCCGCACCTCGATGCCCAGCACATGGACCGCATCGACGATGGCGTCGGCGCACGCGATCGCCGCGCTTGGACTGCTGAACGTCGCGACGAATCCGTCTCCGGCCGTGTTGACTTCGCGACCGCCGAAGCGCTGCAGTTCGTGGCGCACGATGGTGTCGTGGTTGTCCAGCAGGTCGCGCCACCGGTCGTCGCCGAGCAGGGCGGCGCGCTCCGTCGAGCCGACGATATCGGTGAACACGATCGTGGTGAGCAGGCGCTCGGCCTCGGAGCCGCCGCGCACGCCGGTGATGAACTCCTCGATCTCGTCGAGCATCGGCGCGGTATCGCCGACCCAGTACAAGGCGTCCTCGCCCGGCAGCTCGACGAGGCGCGATCCGGGGATACGCTCGGCCATGTAGTGGGCGTGCTCGACGGGGCTGAAGTTCGGGTTGTCACGATGCAGGATCAGCGTCGGCACGGCGACGCGTTCGAGTCTGTCGCGGACATCGGCGTCTCTGATCTTCTGGATGAAGGCGCGGGCCATGCTGGGTGACGCGGCACGGTTACCGGCCATATCCCACCACGAGCGGAACGCGTCGTCGTCGGCGACGGAGGGCGCGATGATGCCCAGCACGTCGAAACCCTGCTCGACGGCGTCCGGCTCGATCCCGACCGTCGTGAATGGATCGGCCCCGGTTCTGTCGCTGCCGATCGGGTAATCGGGCCCACGCAGTGTCCGTGCCGAGCCGTTGGCTATCACCAGGCTGCTCACCCGCTCGGGGTAATCGGCCGCGAGAACCAGGCCGGTCAGCGAAGTGAAACCCGGGGCAAAGATCGTCGCCCGCTCGCATCCAACCGCGTTCATGACCGCGATCGCGTCGTTCGCCCACGATTCCGGCCCCATCATGTCCAGCGAGGGAACCCGCGACGACAGGCCGATGCCGCGCTGGTCCAACCGGATCACCCGGCAGAAGGCAGCCAGGCGCCGATGAAAGCGGTGCATCGACGGCTCGAGGTCGACGCAGTCGATCGGAATCAATGGCCCGGGCAGCACCAGCAGGTCGACCGGGCCATCGCCGAAGACCTGATAGGCGATGTCGATCTCACCGCAGCTGGCGTACCGGGTCCGCGGAACCCCAGAAAGGCCAGCCACGATTACAGGCTAGTTCAGGGTGCCGACAAATTGACCTAGCGGTCGATGATCGGGATCAGATACCGGGCGGCGTAATCACGCACGGCCGCCGGGTCCGAGGTGTCCAGGCGGTCGGTGGGAAACACGATGATGCCCAGGGCGACGCGCAGCAGGATGTCGGCGATGTTAGCCAGGTCGGGCTCGGGGATCTGGGCCCCGCATCGGCGCAGGGTGTGGGCGATCCCGTCGGAGAATTGGCGAATCGGGAAGACGTGCGATCGCGAGAACAGCCCGAAGAGCTCGGGCTCGCTATCGGCGATCCGCGAATACAGCGGCGAGTCGTGGACCAGGCGCACCCCGAGGGCGAACGCCTCGATCACGGCCTCCTGGGGGTTGCAGCCGGTAGTGGCCTGATCCAGCGTCGTGAAGAAGAGTTCGGCCTCGCGCCGCACCACCTTTTCGAACAGGTCGTCTTTGGTGGGAAAGCGCCGGTAGACGGTGCTGCGGCTGACTCCCGCACGGGCGGCGACGTCCTCGATGTTCGCCCGGCGCACGCCGTAGGTCTCGAACACCTTGCGCGCGGTGTCCAGGATGGTGCGGTCGAGATCGGTGATCGCCTCGGCCGGGCCCCTCCTGGTTTCGGTCTGCGTGACTTGCCGCATCGTGTCGGACTCACCTGCTTTGCGAAGATACTCAACCGGTTGCTACCTTTGGAACAAAGATACTCTTTTGTGTCATTGATGCAGCGGCGGGCCGGATGCGCTCGCCGCGAGGAGGTGGGCATGACCGCCCAGAATGACCGGCTGGCCGGGCCGACCGCCGGTGCCCGTTTCGACACCGGTGTTCGCGAGGCGGTGCCTGTTCTGGTTGAGCGGCCGGTTAACGACGAGATCGCCGACGTCTCGCCGCGGCTGGGGCCCGAGTCGCTGATATGGAAGTTCTACGGGGACCACCGCACCCAGTTCTTCGGATTCCAGCGCGTGGCCGGTGTCGAGAACTGCATCGAGCAGCTCGGCCAGGGCGTGCTCGATCACTCGGTGATTTTCAGCGACACGTTGGGCCGGGCGAGGCGAACCGCGCCGCCCCTGATGAACACCGTCTACTCCGAGGATCCGCAGACGTGGGGCCGCAAGGTGCGGGATTTCCACAAGCCGATCAAAGGCACCATCAGCGACGGCTCGCGGTATCACGCGCTAAACCCGGAGTTGTTCTATTGGGCGCATGCGACTTTCGTCGACCAGGTCATCTACACGACCGACACGTTCATCCGCCGGTTGTCCCGTGCGGAGAAGGAGCGGATCTTCGACGAGGGCAAGACCTGGTTCGGCCTCTACGGGGTCAGCGACCGCGGCCAGCCGCAGACCTACGACGAATTCGTCGCCTATTGGGACGAGATGCTCGAGCGGTTCGTGCCGCACAAGACGGTCCTGTACGGCACGGGCTACATCCGGAAGGGAATACCCGGGCCGCGCTGGATTCCCGGGCCGGTCTGGAAAATCTTGTCGGCGCCGCTGAACGCATACACTCGCCTGGTCCTGGTCGGAACCCTGCCACCGCAGATGCGTGACGTGTGTCAGCTGCAGTGGGATCAGAAGAGGGAGAAGCGATTTCAGCGGTTCGCCGCCGTCGTGCGCTCACTGAATCCGCTCATCAACCGGCTGCCCGTGGGGTTCCTCTACACGCCGTGGGCGGCCACGGCGTGGCGCCGCGCGGGCGTCGACCCGCGCGGCCTGCACAACCACCCGGCTTAGCTGATGCGCAGCAACCGTTCCGCGTTGCCGTGGGCAATCTTTTCCCGGTCGGCGGCGCTGAGGGTCGTGCGCTCGAATCCGTCGACGGCCTCCCGCGAGGACTCGTAGGGGTAGTCGACGGAGAACATCAGCGCTTCGGCGCCGACCTCCAGCACCGCTCCCAGCATTGCCGCCGGCGAGAACACGCCGCTGTTGGTGAAGACGATGTGGTGCCGAGGTAGGCCGAAGGCGCGCGCTTCAGCGCGGCGGTCGGTGCCGTGACCGCGTAACGGGAGTCGATTCTGCTGCGTTGGAAGGGCAGGAATTCCCCCATGTGGCCCAGAATCATCGTCGCGTCGGGATGACGGTCGAACACGCCGCCGAACAGGATCCGCAGCGCGTGCCCACCGACCTCGGCCGCCCAACTCCAGGTTGCCCCGTACATCTCCGGGTGCCCGTCGAGGACACGCCAGCGATCGGCCGGCGGGCCCCCCGGGTGCAGATAGAGTGGCACACCAAGGGATTCCGCCGCCGACCAGACCTCGTCGTATTCGGGTGCGTCCAGGTAGCGGCCACCGGGCCCGGATACGCAGTCGTTCACCAGTGCCCCACAGAATCCGTGCTGGGTGACGGCGCGATCCAGCTCCGCCGCAGCCGCGTCGGGGTCTGGCAATGGCAAAGCGGCAAAGCCGCGGAACCGATCCGGATTTTGGTCGACGATCTTGGCAAGGTGGTCATTGGCGAACCGGGCGTTGTCGCGGGCCCGATCGGCGTCGATGTCGACCTGCAGACCCGGGGCCGTCAGTGACAACACCTGGATGTCGATGCCGGCGTCATCCATTTCGGGCAGCCGGTATTCGGTGAAGTCGGTGAGCCGGCGTTCGAATCGCTCGCCGATTCCGGCCGCGAACCCCAGTGACTGAAAAAAATGCTCGCTGTCCGACATGGGCTGCAGCTCGGCCAACTCTGGAATGAAAAACGCTTCCTCCAAGGCGATGTAACGCATCGGTCTTCCTTACTGTCGTCGCGGATGCCTTCCACCTTCGACTCTGCGCCGCGGTCGGACATTTGCGAAATGAATGCTTTGTATAGCTGGTATGCAGGACACGCATGTAGACCGTCCGAGGAACGGCGGGTTAGCCTGCTGTGCGTGGACTTGGTCCGAAGAAGGAGAACCGCGATGCAGATGACGGACAACACCATCTTGGTCACCGGCGGCGGCACCGGAATCGGCCGCGGCCTGACGGAATCGCTGCACCGGTTGGGTAACCACGTCATCATCGCCGCTCGGCGCCTGGAGCCGCTGCAGGCCGTCGCGGAGGCCAACCCGGGCATCGAATACCTGTCGCTGGACCAGGGCGACCCGGTCGACATCCGCCGGTTCGCGACCGAACTGACCGACCGCTATCCCGAACTCAACGTCGTGGTCAACAACTCCGGAATCCAGCGGGTCGAGGATCTGACCGCCGGTGACGTCTCCGACGCGGAGGCAACGGTCGAGATCAATCTGCTGGGTCCGATCCGGCTCACCGCGGCATTGCTGCCCGCGCTGATGAAAAGGCCGCGCGCGGCGATCCTTAACGTCACGTCGGGCCTGGCATTCATGCCCAGTGCGCTCACACCGACGTATTGCGCCACCAAGGCAGCGCTGCACTCCTACACCGAGTCGCTGCGTTTCCAGCTCCGCGAGACCTCGGTCCAGGTCATCGAAGTGATTCCGCCGCACGTGCAGACGGCGCTGCAGGGCGAGCGCGGATTCGACCCGAGGGCGACGCCGCTCGAGGACTACGTCGCGGAGACGATGACGCTGTTGCAGGCACAGCCGGAGGCTGACGAGATCATCGTGGAGCCCGTCAAGCGGTTGCGCTTCGCCGAACGCGACGGGGTCTACGGCGACGTCTATCCCGCCTTCAACGAGGCAATGACGGCGGGACTCGGCCGGGCGCGCAACGGCTGAACTAGGACACCTTGGCTTATCCCGGGGCGTAAACCATGGATACCGCGACGGTGGCACAAGTCCAAGATCGGAGAAAGGAAATGATGAAAATAGCGATCATGACGGCGGGGCTGCTCGCGGGCGCAGCGGTGGTGTGTGCGCCGGCAGCTTCTGCCGACGGCAACGCGTCCAATCTTGACCAGATCGTCGGGAACGCCTACACCCAGTTTCAGCGCGGATGCACACCCTCCATGACACCGTCCTTCCAGCGGGTCGCGTGGAACAGCCCGCCCACCGGACAAGGCGGGTCGGGACGCATCATCGACGCGAACCCCGCGCTGGGCGGCGACGTCCAGGTCTATTGGAACCTTGGCAACGGTCCGTACCCCGGTGCCCAAAAAATCGTACCGGCGCAGCCGCAAGGCTACTGGGACATCGTCTTCGAGTTCTGCTGAACGGGCGGCGCAAGGCTGAACGGCTAGTTTGAGCCACACCTCAGCCCGCCGGCAACTTCACCACCCTGGCGCCCTCAGTGACGTACACGGCGCCGGCGGTGTCCACCGCCACATCCCGGGGGGCCCCGAGGCCGGTGAACGGCAGCACGGTTTGGGTATTCGACCCGGCCGCCAACTTCAGCACCCTGTTGTCGCCGGTGTCGGCGAGGTAAACGGCACCGGCGCTGCCCACCGCCACATCGCCGGGGTAGTTGACGCCGGTGAACGGCAGCACGGTCTGGGTGCTCGAACCGGCCGCCAACTTCACCACCCTGTTCCCCTCGACCATGTAGCCGCCCTCGAGGACGTACACGGCACCAGCGCTGTCGACCGCCACACCAGTGGCGCCCTTGAGGCCGGTGAACGGCAGCACGGTCTAGGGGCTCGATCCGGCCGTCAACTTCAGCACCCTGTCACCCTCGCTGACATACACGTCACCGGCGGTGCCCACCGCCACACCGTAGGGGGTGCTGAGGCCGTTAATCGGCAGCACGGTCTGCCGGTATGTCGGCGCGGACTGTGACGCCGGGTGCCGGTGTGCATCGATGACCAGGTAGCCGGTGATACCAACCGCGGCCACGATCACGACGATCGCGGCGATCAGCGGCCACTTCAGCCGTCAGCGTGGGCGCTGCGCCCCCGGCGGCGGCGTATCGATCTCTGGGGGCGGCTGGTCAGCGGCCGGTGGTGGAGTCGTCACGTTCTTTCGCTCTCTCCGGAAGATGTCCCGGGTCGGGGGCGCCCAAACCTGTCAGGTCCGTACAGCTAGGCCGGATCGGCGGGCAGGACGGTGAGGGATTGCTGCAGCGTCCCTGCGGTCGCCGATTCCGTGATCTCCTGGATGCGCCGCCGCGAGTTACGCCAGCCGCGTACCCACTCTTCGTCCACCTCTTCGTGGTCGCGCTTGATGACGATCCGCCACCGCAAGCCGAGCCAATGCGCAATGAACCAGAAGGGCCACCACCCTCCGACGAGCACCAACAACCAGAGCTCGTCGAAGCCGCCGTCCCAATCGGACAGGTCATACCATCGGCGGCGCCGCACCGACCACCGCACGCCATCCGGGGCAATCGCTTCTGCCATGTCGCCCTCGTTCCTTTGCCGATATCGAGTTTTACCGCAACACGCGGTGGGTCATGTGACTTTGCGGCAGACGCCTTGCAGGATTCTTGCGGCACAAACCGGATTGGTCTGCAAGGAGTCCGAACGGGCTCGAGCGGTTAATCGATCAGCCGACGGCGCGGCGGCGCCGCGAAACGCCGCGGTAGTCCCGCCGACCAGCGCCGAACTGCCTTGAGCTGGGAACTTTTCACGCCGGCTGTGGTTGCACTCACCTCGACAACCCGGAACGACGGGCCTTGAAAAAATCCAAGAATTCGACAAGAACCACGTCGGACCCTGGTGACGCCGAAGAGCTCGGCAATACCAGAAAGAGAAACCCGACATGTCTAAATCACCGGCCGCCACGCCGCTGCCACCAAATTACATCGAGCGCGCGGAAGTGGTCCTCGAGACGGCGCCACCCCCCGCCGACGTTGAGGTGCCGCCGGCCCCCACTCTCATCACCGAACAAGAAGTCATCTTCAGCACCGCGGCCGCTGTATCGCCGGCACCGACTCGGCGGCGGCAGCGGACGACTCGTGTTGTTGCGGTGGCCATGCGCCGCCTCTTGGCTGTCTCATCGCCGGACTCACGCCCGAGACGACAGCATCGTCCGCCGCGAGACGGTTTCCTTGAGGACTCGCGCATGGAACGCGAAATGCATCGACTCTGAACGAGAATTTGGCGCCGCGAGGTCAGGTGGCCCTGGGACCGTCGGGTACCCGGCATCGACCACCGCCGGATAGGTGTGCGGATGGCCGGCGGCACGGCTTGGGACACAATCGATTTCACTACCGGCGCCGTCGGCGCCTGCCGGCCCAGGCGGATCCGTCAGATTAGCCGCGTAATCGCCAGCCCGAGTGTGGTTTCGCGTCCTGGTGTGCACAACGTGACATCGCTGGTTTTGTGAAACAGTGTCCATCGCTTTGGGCCGATCGCTATTCCCGCACGGCATTTCGGCACGCACCAACGCCTAACTAAGCGGGCTTCGGTGACACTGGATGCCAAATGGGCCTCCCCGGCGTGCCGGGCGTCGCTGCGCTCGCCGAATCCACCGCATTCGAGGTCATGGCGCCCATCGGCGACGCCGGAGTTGGCGAGGCACGTTCCTCGAAGCCGATATGTCGAAAAGCGCATTCCACCAGGCCTGTCAGCAGGTATTGTCTGCACCGTCACCAGTCGCGTGGCACAAAGGACAGCCGTGACCGCAACGCACCAGCGAATACGTCGCCTCGGCGGAAAAGCTTTGTCCGATATCGGCTTCGGTATGTCGTGGTGTGGCTGCGCTGGCCCACGCAGCCAGCCTATGAGCGCGGCGATGGGTAGCAGCCAGGTGTGGCGGCCCTGGTGAACGTGCCGGGCGGGCAACCCGGCGAGCCGCTGGCCCACCTCGTCGTGGTGGGCGATGGCGGTTCTGAGCGCAAGGTGCCGATTTTTGATCAGCTGTTTGTCGGTCGTGAATGCGCGGGGATCAGCGAGTCACGCCGGCTGGTGATCGACGATCCCGAGATCTCGCGCACCCACCTGGAGATCCGTCTGGACGCCGCGGCCGATCAGGCTTTTGTGATCGACACCAGCAGCAACGGCACCTTGCTCAACGGGGTGCGGATCGAGCGCGCGGTATTGCTGCCGATCAGGCCTGGCGATGAGATCCGGATCGGCGATGTGTCGCTCACCTTTCGCTCGCAGCGGTTCACCACGGTGGCCCGGATCGCCCCGCGGCGCACGCGGGCCCGGATCGACATGACCCCCATGGTGATGGTGGTCGGCGACATCGTCAACTACTCGACGATCTCGCAGGTGACCGACGAGGCCGTCATGGCGCGCAGCCTGCACACGCTGTGGCATCAGCTCGGCGACGCGCTGCGCGCCCATCACGGCACGCTGAGCTACTACGCCGGCGATGCGCTGCTGGCGGTCTGGCAGCTGGGCAGGCTGCCCGATGCCGTCGAGCGGGCGATCGACTTCGCGCTGGCGGCGAATCGGCTTGTCGAGGAGCTCGGGCCCGAGCTGCCGTTGCGTAGCCCGGACGGCTCGCCGATCCACATGGGCTGGGGTGTGGTGCAGGGTAAGGCGGCGTTGGCCGCCATGACCAGATCGGCTGATGCGGTGATCGGCGACGCCACCAACGTGGCGTTCCGGTTGTCCGGGATCGCCGGCCGCAGTGGGCGGGCAGCGGTAATGGTGACCGGCACTGTGCACCACGCCGTTGCGGCCCAATTCACTTGGGGGGTAAGTGAACTCGTCGAAATCAAGGGCCGAAGCGGGATGGAGACCGTCTTCCCGGTTATCGCCCGCAGGACCTCCAGCACTAGCGTCGGCGAGGGAACCGACGACGTGACGAAACCGGCCATCGCAGACCCAGAACGCAGCTTCGATCCAAGCCCTTAAGGCCCGCATGCGTCGAGGGTCCGGGATTGAGCTGGCTGCGGTGTGTGGCCGTTGCACCCGCCAGGCGCACGATCGGTGCGGTGGTAGAGCTCATCATTGTTGAATCTCGATAATGAACTCGTGCCCGCAGATGTTGATGTGGTCACCATCGGCGAGGGTGGCGCTGGGACGAATCCGCCGCTGTTGCACTTGCACCCCGTTGGACGATCTCAAATCTGTAATCACGAAACTACCGCCGGTATCGATGATTTGGGCGTGGTGCCTGCTGACAGCGTCGTCGTTCAAAACGATGTCGTTGTCGGGTAGGCGCCCTATCCGGGTGGCCGCCGCCTGCAGCGGATAGTGCTGGCCGGCGGCGTCACGCAAGGCGGCGATAACAGGCTTGCGGGTGGACAGGGTGTGCACGGTGGCCATGGCGCTTTTTGCGGTGGTCTTGGCGGCCCGCTTGGTGTCCAGAGGCTCCTGGCGCAGGATTCGCTCGTGTAGGGTGCTCAGGGTGGGACCCGGATCGATGCCCAGATCCTCGGCCAGCACCGTTTTTAGTCGCCGATAGGCCTCCAGGGCGTCGGACTGGCGTCCAGCTTCGTAATAGGCAGTGATCAGCTGCGCCCAGAGCGGTTCACGGTAGGGATGTTTGGCGGCAAGCGCTTCGAGTTCACCGGTAATGGCGTCGGCGCGTCCGCACGCGATTTCGGCTTCTGCGCGGGTGATATGGACCAACATGAAGTCTTCCATCAGCGCGGTGGCGAACTCCTCGACGAAAGCGAAGTTGCGCAAATCATCAAGTACCGGCCCGCGCCATTCATCCAGCGCCGCCGACAACTGGCTGCTGGCCTGTTCGAATCGTCCCGCCGCCGAAGCGCGCATTCCCTCGCTCTTGCCGGTCATGAACCGGTCCAGATCGCAGTCGCCGTCAGCGACGCTGAGTCGATACCCCGGCGATACGCTGGCTAACACCTGCGAGGAATCAACCCCAGCGCTGCCCAGCAGTCGCCGCAAGTTGGACACATAGGAGTGGATGCTGGTCCGTGCTGCCGGCACAGGCGACTGATCCCAGGTGGCGTCGATCAATGACTCGGTGCCGACCGCGCGGTTACGGTTGATCAGCAGCATGGCCAACAAGGCCCGCTGTTTGGGCGTGCCCACCGCCACGGGCATGCCATCAACGGTCATCAGCAACGGTCCCAGAAGACCGAATCTGAGACGAGTTCCGGTCATCGCGCTCCAAGCTCCGAGTCATCGGCGACTTTAGTGTGCCATTGTCGCGCCGTTGAACTGATTGGCGACACCCGGAATCAGCCACACGCGGCGAACGGTATCCGCCGGAGTTGGCCCGTTGGCTCCGACCTGCGCGTCCGCTCGCAGTAGCCGCCTCTGCTTTCGGCGAGCGGGCTCCAAGAATTCTGCAAGTTCCCCGCCGCAACCTTGCCATCACGGCACCCACAGACCCCGGATTAGCACCCCGAACACCTTGCAGACGGGAAAGAAATGACGACGGACCTCATCAACTACGCGATCACATACCTGCGCATCGGGTATCGGACCTGGCCCGTGATCTGGGTCTACCTGGGGGCGCCGGCAAAGGGGCCGAAGTAACGACAATCACGCGGGGGCTCGTCGTGGCAGGAATTTCTGCAAGTCGTTCGCCACAACCTTTTGCCATGACCTCAACAACCGCGAACGGCGACCAGTCCACGCCAACGCGGCACCCACAGACCCCGGTCACCGAGCCCGGACGACTTCAGCAGGGGGGACCGGACTTATCCGGTGTTGGACCGTGGACGCGAGGGAGGCTGACGTGGACGGGACGCCGTTTGGGCGCTACCGCCTGGTGAAGTTGCTCGGCCGCGGCAGCATTGGTGAGGTGTGGCGAGCCCACGACACCGACACCGACCGGATCGTGGCCATTAAAGTGTTGCGCGCGGACGTATCTGAGGATGAGGACTTTCAGCGGCGATTCCGCCGCGACGTGCGCGCGGCCGCGCGGTTGAACAACCCGCACGTCATTCCGATCCATCACTACGGTGAAATCGACGGCCGCCTCTATATCGATATGCGGCTGATCCAGGGTCGCGATCTGAAAACCGTGCTGGCCGCCGGGCCGCTGGATCCCGGGCGCGCGGTGCGCATCATCGGACAGGTCGCCAACGCTTTGCTCGCCGCGCACCAGGTGGGTCTGCTGCACGGCGATATTAAACCCTCCAACATTTTGCTGGGCCGTGACGGTTTCGCCTATCTGGTTGATTTCGGGATCGCCCGCGCTGCCGATAAGACGCGGATGGCTAAGTCCGGCAACATGATCGGCACCTCTGCGCACATTGCACCGCAGCGGTTAGACCCCCGAATAGCAGAGGACGCCCGCGCCGATATCTACTCGCTCGTCTGCGTGCTGTATGAATCGTTGACCGGGCAGCCACCTTTTCCCGGTGGCTCGATGGCGTATCGGGTTGCCGCACAACGCAACACCGGGCCGCCGCGATCCTCGACCATCCGACCGGAGGTGCTGCCACAGGTCGGCGAGGTGATCGCGATCGGGATGGTCGAAGGCCCAAACCAGCGCGATGCCAGCACCATCGAGCTAGCCGACGGGGGCAACGACGCGATCACCGTCCCCATTGCCCGACCGGTACCGACTCCTCCGCAGCGACCCGCCGGGCCGACGCCACGTCCTGTCCCGGCGCCGGCGGTCGCGAAGTACCACCGACCACAACCCCCGCGCAGCCCGTGGGCCCCAGAGGCTGCCGTATACAGCGCTGAGCCGTTTGCCACCCCGGTGACGGATTTCGGGCAGCCCCTTGAGCTGGTCCCCACACCGCGGCCGCAACGCCGGGCGGGCTTGATCGCCGCGATCGTTGCGACGATGCTGGTCCTCGTTTCCGGCGTCCTCGGCATCACCGGCTACCTCGTCCTGAGGGACCCGCGCGCATCCCAAACCCCAACCGCGCCACCCGCGCCACCGTCGAGTCCGACCTCCAGCACGCCTCAGCCGGCCCCTGCCCCGCCGAACGCGTTGAAGGGGCTGCTGCTCAGCGTCGAGCAAATCAACACCGCGATGGGCACCACCGGAATGCGTTCCGTTGGCATCATGACCACGATGCCCGACAACAGCTTTGCGGTGTCGGACCTGGCGTGCCTACCCTTGTCGGCCGCGGTGCAAGCCAAGGTTTATGCGGACAGTGCGTACAGCGCCATGCGCGCCCAGGTGGTCGCAAAGGCTCAACAGAGCGCGGTGGATCAGGCCGTCGTGTTGTTTTCCTCGGCGCAGGATGCGGGCTCGTTTTTCACCGCGTCCGCCCAAAGCTGGGGGGCCTGCGCCAATCGTCAATTCACCCTTGCCATGAAAGGCAATTCGCAGGTGCAGACCGTCGGGCCGGTGTCCAACGCGAACGGCACCCTGAGCGCTACTGTCACGCCCGCCAACAGCCCCGGGATTTGCGAGCGGGCGCTGACCGTGGCCAACAACATCGCCGTAGATGTCACCGCATGCGGCGGCCCGTCCGGCACCGCCGTCAGCATCGCCCATCAGATCGCCGCGAAGGTACCGTAGGGCGCTAACCGCGGCCACAACGTCATGGCATGTGCGTTCCACGAGCCCGCCGGCGGCTGCCGGAGTCACCATCGCGCATCGGATCGCCGCCAAAGCACAGCAAGGGCAACTAGACTAGATCGCGGATCTAGAGAACTCCATTCCCTTGCTCAGTCGAAGGTCCACTGGTTCAATCCCAGTATCGCGCACCAGCATTGGTGCAGTTCAAAAGGTCTTTTCGCCGGCCCGATTCGACTGGCGTGAACTAAACATGAACTGAGCGAGTCGGGACCGCTAGCAACGGACCCCAAGTCCGCAGCGCTTGGTCTTTCACGTTGCCCTCGGTTGCTCCGGCCCTGCATCCTCCCGCGCCCGCCGCGCGGCGCCTCACCCCGCCGGCAGCTTCACCACCCGACCGTTGCCAGAGTCGGCGACGTAGAGGTTGCCGGCGGTGTCCACCGCCACACCCCAGGGGCTGTTGAGGCCGGTGAACGGCAGCACGCTCTGGGTGGCCGAGCTCGCCGCCAGCTCCAGCACCCGACTGTTGCCCCGGTCGACGACGTAGAGGTCGCCGGCGGCGTCCACCGCCACACCGTCGGGGCTGTGGAGGCCGGTGAACGGCAGCACGACTCTGGGTGGTCGAGCCCGCCGCCAGCTTCAGCACCCGATTGTTGCCGAAGTCGGCGACGTAGAGGTTGCCGGCGGCATCCACCGCCACATCGACGGATTCGTGGAGGCCGGTGAACGGCAGCACGGTCGGGGTGGTCGAGCCCGCCGCCAGCTTCAGCACCCGATCGCCAGACGTGACGTAGAGGTTGCCGGCGGTGTCCACCGCCACACCTTCAGGCCAGGAGGTGTTCATGGCGAAGGTGAACGGCAGCACGGTCTGGGTGGTCGAGCCCGCCGCCAGTTCCAGCACCCGCTGGTTGGTGTTGTCGGTGACGTAGAGGTCGCCGGCGGCGTCCACCGCCACACCGTTGGGGTAGCTGAGGCCGGTGAACGGCAGCACGCTCGGGGTGGACGAGCCCGCCGCCAGTTTCACCACCCGACCGTTGTTACTTGTCCCGGTCGGCCCTACGGTGACGTAGAGGTTGCCGGCGGTGTCCACCGCCACGCCCCTGTAGCCGTTGCGGGTGAAGGGCAGCGTGACTTGAGCACCGTATGCGGGTTCGCGGTGCTGAGGGCCGTTCGAGTTCTCGTGCCGCTGGCTGGTGATGACGGTGGACGCGATGGCGGCCGGTCGATGACGGTCACGGCGTCACCAGGGCATGCCCGAATCACGTTGCCCCTCGGCGCCACCACGGCTGCCGTGGCGATGTAGCGATCTCTGTGGGCGGCTGCTCGGCGGGTCGGGCTGGTGGGGCAGGCGCCCGCTCGGCGGGTCCGGGTTGCGGGACAGGCGTCGCTAACTGGCGGGCTGGGGGTGCGGAATGCGCCGGTGGTCTAGAGCGCACGACAGGTGTTGGCGGTGGAGCGGGTGCGGCACTGACCGGCGGTGTGGTCTTTTGTTGGTGTTGGGCGTGTTCGATGGCGTTGCCCAGGACGGAGGTCCAGGCTTCGGGCAGGGGGCGTCGCTGGGCTGGGTTGGTCAGGGTGTCGGTGATGATTTGGCGCAGCAGTGTTGGTGTGGTGGCGGGAAGGTGGCCGGGGTTGGTGGTGTCTTGGTCGCCGGTCAATAGCCGCAGGGCCAGCAGGCCCAGTTTGTAGGTGTCGGTGTAGAGGGTGGCCAGTTCTTCGCCCGGGGGTGTGTTCCATCCGGGTGTTTCGACTTGGGGTAGCGCTGAGATGGTGTTGATGCGCATGGCGTCGCAGTCAATGAAGTAGACCGCTTCATGCGGGGTTAGGGAGAACAGCAAATTTTTCGGGGAGATATCGCCGACACACACACCGTGTTTGTGCAAAAACGCCAGCGCCGAGGCGGTTTCGCGCAGCAATGTGAAGCGTTGCGCGTCATCAAGTGTGATGCCCCGCGCGTCCAGGACCGTCGGATGATTGAGCAGGTGCTGGAATTCAGCGGTGCAGGTCGAGACCCCTTTGGCCGTGGACAGCGAGATGAAGAAGCTCATCAGGAATCGCCGGCATGACGAATCCGGTTGGTGTGCTGGCGTCTTCGATGATGGCACAGGGCCACGCGGCAATCGAGATGAGTCGTTCGGCCTGGGCGTAGGTCAGTGATTCCTCGACCAGGGCCGGCATCGCGGCCAGTGCGGTGAAGTCGATGTCGGTGCGCGCCTGGGGTTTGTATTCCTTGTAAACCATCGAGGCCGCGAACTTGGTCTTGACGTTGGGTGCGCGATACACCACCCCTTGGCCGCCCTGACCAATCTTGGTCAGCTCTCCTAGCTTGTCGCGCTCAATGACTTGTCGTGTCGTGGAGGGCTTTTTGGGCTGCTGGGGAGCCGGGTCGGCGGCCAGGGCCGAGTCGACAGGCTGTTGGTGGTCCGCATCGGGTGTTGGCGGGGGTGGCAGCGGTACCGCGTCGGAGCGCTTCTCCGGTGGGTACCACTTGCGATCCGACGCTTGCCACCAGCCGAGTCCCTGCGGTTCGTCAGTCATTGGATCCTCGATTCAGCTGGCGGATTTGCGACCATCGGAACTCCGCACCTTTTTGTAGACTGCCGCGGACGCCTTGGCGGATTCTTGGCGGATTCGGGCGACACCCGGCACTGCGGTCGGCAAGCCAGCTACGCAACATCTCGCCCGTGCCGCCACGGCACAGCAATTCGATCAGGCGATACCGCCCGAACGGCGGGCCTTGCATCGGCTCACCATACGCAGCCAGCCGCTTCACCGACGAGCAAAACCGGGCTGCGGCCAGGCCACGCATCTGAGCCGGCGACGCTAGTCGTGTAAAAAAGACGAGATACCACAGTGTTCGAAAGTTCATATCAGGCGCGGTGGGCCTTGCATGCGTCGGCAACGAATCTTCCAAGAATGTTCCAAGATGTCCGCCTGAACATTGCCTGGACCTCAACAGCTGATAACGACAACCAACCAGCGTCATCACGGCAACGCAGACCCGGACAGGGCCCCCTGACATCTTCACTAGAGAGGAAAGACAGTGGCCGCACCCCACCGACTCACCGGATGCGGGGATCGCGGTTGGCGGGCGGAAGTCGGGATGGCAGGCATGACAACTCCGAACTACCAAGCGAGAATTCGGCACTCAGCAATGGCGGCGGGACGGGAGCATCTTCGCCTATTGCATTAACGCGCAACCATTGCTATGCATACTGCGCGGCTATCGCGATGCGATAGCCGCTGCGGGCAAGCAGAAGGAGATGTGGATGAAGGTTTCGCCGCGTACCGTAATTGCCACCGCCTCAGCCGCATTCGCCGTCGTGATCGCTATTGGCGGCTGCGGCTCACACAGTTCGAACTCGGTCGCCTCTTCCGGCGCCTCAGCAACTGCCAACAGCGGAGATGCGGCAACCCTACTCAAGTCGGCAGCCGATGCCATGCGCAAGGTCACGGGCATGCATGTGAGCCTGGCGGTGCAGGGCAATGTGCCCAATCTCCGGGTGACCAAGCTCGACGGCGACATCTCCAATTCACCGCAGACGGTCGCTACGGGCACCGCGACTCTCCTGCTCGGCGATACGCCCCAAGACGCGAAATTCGTTTTTGTCGACGGCCATCTCTATTCCGATCTCGGACAACCCGGTTCTTACACTGATTTCGGTAACGGCGCATCGATCTACAACGTGTCGGTTCTGCTCGATCCCAATAAGGGGTTGGCGAACGTGTTGTCGAAGATGCAGGGTGCATCGGTGGCGGGCACCGAGCCGGTGAACGGCGTCGCAACCACCAAGATCACCGGTAACTCCTCCGCCGAGGACATCGCGACACTGGCCGGCTTCAAGTTGACCACCCAAGACGTCACGACGGCGCCGACCACGGCGTGGATCGCCACGGATGGGTCCTTTCATCTCGTCCAGTTTCAGATCAAACCCACCGCCGACACTTCGGTGACCCTGACGATGTCCGAGTGGGGCAAGCAGGTCACGGCCACCAAACCGCCAACCGCGTAGGCGTTGAGTTCGGAAAGGAACCATCATGACGATGAGCACCCATGGGCGGCGCTTCGCGGCAGCCGTCGCGGCGTTGACCACGGCCGTCGCCACAACTGTGGCGCTGGCCCCCGCCGCGAGCGCGGGCGGTGGCTGGGGCGCAATCGCCTACGCGCACAGCGGCGCGTGGGGGCGCTCCTGGGACTACCCGACCCAAAGCTCGGCGCAGGCCACCGCGCTCAACTCGTGCGGCTACTCCGACTGCAGTGTGCTGACGACCTTCACGGCTTGCGGTGCCGTCGCCGCGAATGGCTGGAGGTATCAGGGTGGAAATGGCCCCAATCTCAGTGCCGCGATGGGGGACGCCCGGGCCAGGCTCGGCGGCGGCTGGATCGATAGCTGGGTCTGCAACTAATGTCCTGCGCCGGAAATTCATTGAACGACTGCAGACTTGGTTCACGAGACCGGTTGCCGAGTTGGTGTTGACAGATGACGAATAAGCAAGTGGTGGACTTTCGGATTCTTGAGTCCGTGGCTTGGTAAACGCAGGGGAGGCTTGGCGTGGACGACAGGACCGACATCGTCACCGGCAATCCGCCCGTTCTGGAACTGCGCGCGGCCGGACGCACCTGGCAGGCCAGCGTCGGTCGTACGTGGACCATTGGCCGCGCCAACGAGGCAGACATCCGCCTAGAGGATCCGCATGTTTCCCGAGAGCACGCGGTCCTGCAGGCAACGCCGGCCGGCTGGGTCCTGGTCAACCACAGCAGCAATGGGATGTTCGTGAACGGGCAGCGTGTAGATAGTGTGACGATCTTGAGCCGGCCCGTCACGGTGCTGCTGGGATCGGCATCTTCGGGCGAGGCGCTGCAGATACGCCCGATAAACCCGGTGGCCCGACCTGCGCCGCCAGTAAACCCCATGGCCCGACCGGCGCCGCCAGTGAACCCGGTGGCCCGACCGGCGCCCTCAGCCGGCCCGCCGGGGCCACCGCCACGGAACCCCCCGCAACCACCCCCGCCCCGAGCGCCGAGCCGCGCCACCACGATTGCCCGCCCGGCGAGCGCGGTACACGCGATTAACCAGATGGTCGTCACGATCGGGCGCGCACCCGAAAACGATGTGGTCCTCGGCGACTTGTTGGTCTCCCGCCGCCACGCCACCTTGCGTCGCTCGGGTAACCAGTGGGAGCTCGTCGATCACAACAGCGCCAACGGAACTTACGTCAACGGCAACCGCATCACCAGCGCCGTCCTCGGCCCCGACGATGTGGTCGGGATCGGGCACCAGCTGCTCCGCCTCTCCGGCACCGGGCTGGACGAACACGTCGACACCGGCGACGTGTCCTATGAGGCGATGGACCTGCGGGTAGTCACCAACAAAGGCAAGGTGTTGTTGGCCGACGTCAGCTTCGCCCTCCCGCAACGCTGCTTTATGGCGGTGGTGGGGCCAAGTGGCGCGGGGAAATCCACGCTGCTGGGGGCGCTGACCGGGTTCCGGCCGGCCGGCAGCGGCGCCGTACAATACGACGGGCGCGATCTCTACGAAAACTACGCCGAGCTGCGGCACCGGATCGGCTTCGTGCCGCAGGACGATATCCTGCACACTCCGCTGACGGTGCGCCGGGCGCTGAATTACGCAGCGCGGCTGCGGTTCCCGCAGGACGTCTCCGCCCAGGAGCGCAATCAGCGCATCGAGGAAGTGCTGGGCGAGTTGGGGTTGGCGGCGCACGCCGATCAACGGATTGACAGCCTGTCTGGGGGTCAGCGCAAACGCACCAGCGTCGCGCTGGAATTGCTGACCAAACCGTCGCTGCTGTTCCTGGACGAGCCCACGTCGGGCCTGGACCCCGGGTACGAGAAGTCGGTCATGCAGACCCTGCGCGGCCTGGCCGACGACGGCCGATCCGTGGTGGTGGTCACCCACAACACCGCCCAGCTGAACCTGTGCGACCGGCTGCTCATCTTGGCACCGGGCGGGCGGCTGGCCTATTTCGGTCCGCCGCAAGACGCCCTGACCTACTTCGGCTGCAGCGACTTCGCCGACATGTTCAACCTTCTCGAGAACGACACGACGACCGACTGGACCGGCCGTTTCGTCGTCTCGCCCGTTCACGCCGCCGTCACCGGCCCACGCCGAATCCAGCAGCCGGCGTCGCCCGCGGCCCCGGCGAAGCCTGTCCGGCAGCAGAGCGCGTTCGCCCAGTTTGTGACCCTGAGCAGGCGATACCTGGCGGTTATCGGCGCCGACCGCCAGTATGCGGTGACCCTACTGCTGCTGCCGCTGCTGCTGAGCCTGTTCGCCCATGCGGTCCCGGGCACCGCCGGGTTGTCGATCAGCAAGGCCATTGCGCTGAGGTCTTCACAGCCCTCGCAATTGCTGGTGCTGCTGATCATCGGCGGCGCGCTGATGGGCTGCGCGTCCTCAATCCGCGAGATCGTCAAGGAACGGGCGATATATCAGCGCGAACACGGGATCGGCCTGTCGCGCGCGGCGTACATGTTCTCCAAGCTGCTGGTCCTGACCGTGATAACCAGCCTGCAAGGGCTGATCCTCGGGTTGCTTGGTGGCGCGCTGCTGCCTGCGCCGGACCAGTCGGTGGTAATCCCGTGGCCCCGGCTCGAAGTGTCGATGGCGGTGGTTGCTGTCACCGTGGTCTCGATGATCATCGGCCTGGTGATTTCTGCATCGATCGGCAACGCCGATCGGGGAATGCCGCTGCTGGTGCTCGTCGTCATGGCCGAACTTGTGCTCTGCGGCGGGATGTTCAGTGTAAGGGGCCGACTGCTGCTGGAGTACCTGGCGTGGCTGTCGCCGTCACGGTGGGCGTTCGCGATGGGCGCATCCACCGTCGACCTCAACGACCTACGCCGCAGCCTCCCGGGTGGGGAGGGCGACCCGATGTGGGATTACAAGCTCAGCAGTTGGGTGATTGCCGTGGGTGCGTGCGCCGTGCAGGCGCTCGTACTGGTGATCTTGCTCGCGATCCAGCTCAAACGCCTTGATCCACAACGCAAAGCCGGCAAGTAAAGCCTCGACGCGACAGCTGACCGTGTGCAAGCGATGGACGCTGCTCCGCAAGTCCACCTGCGGCTTTGGGGCGAGCCGCCGGCGGTATCCAACGTGGCTGACCATGACCAACTCCTACGGAATCTGAGATCAGGGGCGGGGCGAGTCGGTAACATCCCCACCGGGTGCGTAAGGGAAGGCCGGCCGGTGGATGAAGTGCAGTTTGGGCGCTACCGCCTGCTGTCGGTGATCGGCGAGGGCGGCATGGGCAAGGTGTATAGGGCCCACGACACCATGATGGATCGCGAAGTGGCGATCAAGGTGTTGCCGCCCGATATGGCCACCGAACCCGGGTATGTGCAGCGGTTCCGGCGCGAGGCTCAGATCACGGCCCGGTTGAACGAGCCCCACATCATCTCGATCTATGAGGCCGGCGAGATCGAGGGCCGACTGTATTTGGTGATGCCGATCATCGAGGGCACCGACGTGCACGGTCTGCTGCAGCGCGACGGGCCGATGAGCCCGCAGCGGGCCGTGCACATCATTGAGCAGCTCGCCGCCGCCCTGGACGCCGCCCATGCCGTCGGGCTGGTGCACCGCGATATCAAACCCTCCAACGCGCTCGTGACCGGGAACGACTTCGTCTACCTGATCGATTTCGGCGTCGCCCACGTCAGCGCGGGCACCAAACTGACTAGCACCAACATGATCGTGGGCACCCTGAATTATATTGCGCCGGAACGCTTCACCTCCGGAGTCTCGGACGCCCGCAGCGATGTGTATGCGTTGGCGTGTGTGTTGTATGAATGCCTGACCGGCGCCCACCCCTTCCCGGGGGACAGCATCGAGCAACAAATGGCCGCGCATATTTGGCTGGCGCCGCCGAGGCCAACCGAGCAGCGACCTGACCTCCCGATCGGATTTGATGAAGTCATCGCGGTCGGCATGGCCAAAGATCCTGACGCGCGCTACCAACAGGCCCAAGACCTGGCCACTGCCGCCCAACACGCCCTGGCTACCGCGCCATCCCTCGCCCCGCACACCGCCCCGCTCCCCGGGCCGCCCCAACCCTCACTGGCCGCGGGGACGGTGTGGCACCAATCCGCCCACCCGAACCCCGGCCCCACTTCGCAACATCCCGCCGGGGGCCCTGTCCCGCAACCCGAAACCGCTGACTGGCAGGGCTCTGCGATCGCCCCACCGCCAACGCCGTGGGAGCAGGCCCGACGGCGACGGTTGAAGTGGCCGCTGGTCGCCGCGGTCGCCGTGGTTTTGGCCGGTGTCGGCATCGGCGGCTACCTGTTACGACCATCCCAAACCCCAGCGGCGCAGCCCGCAATGTCTTCGGGGCGGGCCGCGCAACCCGCACCGCCACCGGGGCGGACCGCGCAACCCGCACCGCCACCGGGGCCAACCTCGGCCGCGGCTGAGCCAGGAGTTCCGGGCGCTGCGATCACTCCGACCTCGCTGGGGGGGCTGCTACTTAGCGTCGACCAAATCAACACCGCGATGGGCGCCAGCGGAATGAGTGTTGTTGGCACCATGACCACGCCGCCCGACAACAGCGCTCCCGTGTCGGACCCGGCGTGCCTACCGTTGACGGCCGCGGTGCAAGCCAAGGTGTATGAAGGCAGTAGGTATAGCGCCATGCATGCAGAGGTCGTCGGAAAGGGCCAACAAGAGGCTGCCGATCAGGCCGTCGTGTTGTTTTCCTCCCCGCAAGATGCGAGCTCGTTTTTCACCGCCTCCACCAAAAGCTGGGGGGCCTGCTCCAATCGTCAATTCACCCTCACCATGAATGGCAATTCGCAGGTGCAAACCGTCTCGCCGGTCTCAAACACAAACGGCACCCTGAGCGCCACTATCACCGGCGCCAACAGCGCTGGGAGCTGCGATCGGGCGCTCACCGTGGCCTACAACGTCGCGGTCGACATCTTCACCTGCGGCGGCCCACCCGGGTCCGCCGTCAACATCGCCCATCAGATCGCCGCCAAAGTACCTGCAACGTAGCGACATTCGCTCAACCGAGGACTACCCCGGGGCGGGTTACGCCCGGTCGTTTCGGTCCCTGTGGCCTCGTCCGTGGCCAGGACGGCGAGCCTTTCACGAGTCGGCCAAGAATCTTCCAAGGTGTCCGCCTCACCCTTGCTATGACCGACCGCAACAACCGGTAGGTCATCAACAACCACCCGCCGATAAACGAAAGCGTCGTCATGGCATGAGTGCAGTCATCAGGGTCGCCCGCGTATCCTCTCCCGCGGCGTCGCCTTCCCCTCCCTCCGACAAAGTCGGCCTGAATTCTGGCACCACATGCCAGCCACAGCAGGCGGGCTCATGAAGCCGCAGAAACATCGCATATGCGGAGAAGTTTTGTCGCACAATGAATTCGAGTTGGGTGGACCGGTCAGCCAGCCGCCGCTGCGCGGTCTCGACGGTATGGGCGGCGCGGGTGCGCTGGTCGACGCAGCCAACCGGCTGAGCGCGGCGACGGCTAGCCGCGAGGAGCAGACGGCGGCTGTGGGGAAGGTGCCGGGCGGGCAGCCCGGCGAGCCGCTGGCCCACCTCGTCGTCGTGGGCGATGGCGGCTCTGAACGCAGCGTGCCGATTTTTGATCAGCTGTTTGTCGGTCGGGAATGCGCGGGGCTCAGCGAGCCGCGCAGGCTGGTGATCCCCGACCCCGAGATCTCCCGGACCCATCTGGAGATCCGGCTCGACGCCGCCGGCGACCAGGCTTTCGTGATCGACACCAGCAGCAATGGCACATTGCTCAATGGTGTGCGGCTAGAACGCGCAGTTCCGCTTCGGATCAGGCCCGGCGACGAGATCCGGATCGGCGATGTGGCGCTGACTTTTCACTCGCAACGATTCACCGCCGTCCCGGGGCAAGCTCCGCGGCGCACAAACGCCCGGATCGGCAAGGCCGCGATGGTGATGGTGGTCGGCGACATCATCAATTACTCGACGGTCTCCCAGGTGACCGACGAGGCCGTCATGGCGCACAGCCTGCACACTTTGTGGGATCGCCTGGGCGCGGTGCTGCGCGCCCGTCACGGCACCCTCAGTTACTACGCCGGCGACGCGCTGTTGGCGATCTGGGAGCTGGGCAGGTTCCCCGATGCCGCCGCACTGGCGATCGACTTCGCTCTCTGCGCGAATCGGCTTGTCGACGAGTTCGGACCCGAGCTGCCGTTGCGGAGCCCAGACGGTTCGCCGATCCAGATGGGCTGGAGTGTGGTGCAGGGGATGGCCGCACTGGCCGCCATGACCAGATCAGCCGACACAGTGATCGGCGATGCCAGCAACGTGGCGTTCCGGGTGGCCGGGCTCGCCGGCCGCGGTGGGCGAGCGGCCGTGATCGCGACAAGCTGTGTGCGCGACGCCGCGGCGGCCCAGTTCACTTGGGGCGAGAGCGAACTCGTCGAGCTCAAAGGCCGACGCGGGATGGAGACCATATACCCGGTTGGCGCGCGCAAGACCTCCCGGACAAACGCGCCGGAAGGATCCGGCGACTTTGCGGAAATGGGCCATCGAGGACCTTGACCACCACTTCGATCCAACAGCTACCGCCTACGCCACGAACACGGGCAAGGGCACGGGCTGGAACGGCAACAGCGTGCCGGTGATCGATACGGCTTGGTGCCACACCTGGGGTGGGCGGTCGCTGGGGTCATGCGGCTCTCCGGCGGCCAGGGCGCGGCCCGACCGTCTCTAAGACGCCGTCGGGATAGGCCGCCAGACAGACCAAGGCGCCGGTAGCGGGCCGCTTTCGCGAACCGCCACCGGCGCCGTGGGGTGATGCTAGTGCCAGTGGAGGTTGGCCGAGCCGGGGTGGGTGCCCTGCCAGTGCACCGTGCCGTGACCGCCGTTGGGGCCGCCCAGGACGCCGCCCTGGTAGGTCTCGGCCGAGGCGGTGGCAGCCGCGCCAAGCCCGAACAGTGCGACGGCGGCGGCGGCGATGGCAAAGTTGGTGAGACGCTCTTTCATCATTTTGGATTCCTTGCTGTGGGTGGTTGTTCCGGGGCTTTCCGGTTGACAACAGACTCACGGGTGATTCTTGGAAAATTCTTGTGGTTTTTTAAGGAAGGCGGGGACGGGCTTACAATCGTGTTTCATGATGCTGGCCGGTTGGCACAGCGAGCCGGCGAGGCATTGCGCGCGGTTGTCAGCTACGACGCCGGAATGCTCTCCGCGCAAGAGATCTGGGAATGGTCACTGCATCCCCGAGCTAGGCGCCGCGATACTGCCTTACCGGATGACGCCCCGCGTGTGATCCGGACCATGCCTCTGGTCGCCGCTTCCCGGGCGCAGCGCGGGTACACGCGCAGAAGTGACCGATCCCACAGTGGTCACGATCGAGAAACGGTTCCTGCGCAGTCCTCACGGGGTAGTAGGACAGTATTCACAGAAAGGACCTCAATCATGAGTGAGCGCAACAGCGGACCAGTAGCAGCCATCCGAGGCGTCATCGAAGACGTCGTCGGCAAAGCCAAGGAAATCATTGGCATCGTGATCAGCCATGACGGTCTTCGCCAGGAGGGCCGCGCCCAGCAGGACAAGGCGCAGGCGCAACGCGAGGTCGCCAAGAAAGAGTTGCAAGCAGAAGCGGCGCGCGCGGCCGAAGGCACAGCAAAGGCCCGCCAGAAGGCCGCCCAGAAGCGCTAACGCACACATCGAGTGTCGGGGCGGCCCAAGGGAAAACGGGAACCGCCTTACGCTACGACCTTCGCCGGTTCCGACTCGAACGCCGCGGTCGCGGATCGACATCGTCATCACAGCGACCATTTCGGTCTCCGTCGTGTTGGCGGCGCTAGGTTCCCTCTGGTACTCATAGCTTTTCGCGATGGCCACCGATTCGTGCGGAACGCAATGTAACGGTGATCGTGGCGTCGTGGCTGTCGTGGCCGTTGTGTAGCAGCCCAACGCGGCCGGGCGATGTGGATATGGCCAACGCTAGCAATAGGTCTGATCGCAATCACCCTAGTAATCGGTGATTATCTAGCCAGCGCGGTCCAGCATTTTCCACTAACAGCTACCTTCTGCGCGGCGAGGGTCGCCATGGAAGCGTCTTAAGGCCGCAGGCGTTCGCGATCTGCGACCTCCCCAGCTCGTCGTGACCGACGACGACGGTCATTCGCGAAGGCACCGGCGCCTTGTGGCGGGCAGTAATTCCGGTGGCCACTCGCGTTCAGGGCACACGGCACATCGTGGTCCTGCGTTATTGTGACCTGGCTGGAAGGAGGTCGGACAGGTGACCGAAGACAATCCAGATGTTTCGCCCGATTTGCTCGACGACCTGGCGCCACGCTACCGGGACATATCACCGTATGCGGCCTCCGGCGGCATGAGCAAGTCTTACTCCGCGCTCGACACCGTCACGGGCCGTTATGTGAACATTAACGTTCCGCATGATTTGCTAGATGCTGCATTCGTGTCCCGGCTGACGCACTCCATCAGGCTGCACGCGCCATTGCATCATCCAAATGTCCTGCCGCTGCTGGACGCGGAAATCGGCACCAGAATTCCGTACTACACAACGCCGCATTTGGATGGCCGCTCGCTGCAGGCGCGCCTGGAAGCCGGCGGAAAACTAATCCTCGATGATGTCGTAAACATGGTGGCTTCGGTAGCTCGAGCCTTGGATTATTGTCACCAATCCGATGTGCTTCACTGCGATATTAAGCCGGAGAATATTCTGGTTTTCGACACGCACATCGCTATCCACAACTTCCAGATCGCGCGCCGGCTGTCGGACGGGCACGATCCCTTCGTTGAAGAGGGTTCGATCGTTGGGACATCTGCCTACATGAGTCCAGAACGATTTTCCGAAGCAACTGTGACGGCAAGCGCCGACCTTTACTCGCTCGGTGTGACAGCCTACGAATGCCTTTTCGGTGCGACACCTTTTCCCGGCAGCCAGCTTGAAGAAATACTCAAGGGTCATCTGTTTGACCCGCCGCCGGTGCCTTCTTTCGATTCCGACGAGGAGCGCCGGTTCTTTGATGACATCATTGTCCAGCTTCTCGCCAAAAATCCGGATCAACGGTTTTCCTCAGCTGGTAACCTTCTCGATGCGCTGCAACCGTGGTCGTCCTTCGCGACGCAGCGCCCGTAGACACCCGGGGACACGGGCATCCCGGGCGTTGCAGGGAGCTATCAAGTTTCGGTCCGGTATTGCCTCCAAGAATCTCGCAAGGTGTCAGCCTCACCCTTGCCATGACCGAGCGCCCCGAGTGGTCGCCATGAGCGGTTCATGGGTTCTCGGTTCTCGACGGTCTGCACACCTTCAGAACAGAGGGAACATCATGACGACCGAACTGCCGTTCGGCTGCTTGGCCTGCGCGTCGCTGGCGATGGCGAATGGTTAACGCAATCTGTGGTTGAGGGTGGGGATGCTCGGTAGCATCACTGCCCAGGTAGGGCGAGAGAGGCCTGTTAGTGGATGACGTGGCATTGCTGCTGTCGTTAAGCGGCGAAGACACCATGGGCGAGTTCGATAACGCCCACGACACCAGGATGGTTCGCGATGTCCGGGTCAAGGTGTTGCCCACCGAGCCGGGTGATCGGGAGCGGGTCCGCCGCGAGGCCCACACCGCGGGCCCGTTGACTGAGCCGCACAATGGGGTGGATTTCGGCCGCGACGGTTTTGACGACGGCCGGACTGTGGCCGGGGTATGGTCGCGAAAACCGTTGTGCACCACGATCGTGGCGGCGTGGCCACCGCCCAGCTCACCTGGTGGTCTGGGGGGTCTGCCATGACAGCGCAACGGATCCCGCGCGACAAACTGGGTGCGCTGACAAAGATCGGCCAGGGCGGCCAAGGCGTGGTCTATGGCGCACCCAACGTGAAGACGAAGTTCGCGGCGTCGATGGTCTATAAGGAGTACAAGACCCAGACGCTGGCCGAGATTGATTTCACCGCACTGGCCGCCATGCCCGCCCTGGTGGAGGACTCGCTGTCCTACGCCCAGGCTGAACGACTGATCTTGATCGCCGCGTGGCCATGTGCCTTGGTCGAAGACAGCGGCGCACCAACGGGATTCGTGATGCCGGCCATCCCCGGGCAGTTCTTCATCCCGCTGACCACGGTCAAGGGCGTGTCGTCGAGCACTGCGGAGTTTCAGCACCTTTTGAATCATTCCTCGGTGCTGGCGGCCCGCGGCATCAACATCGGTGACGCGCAACGCTTTACGTTGTTGCGCGAGGTGGCGTCGGGGCTGGCGTTTCTGCATAAGCACGGGGTGTGTGTGGGTGACATCTCCCCGAAAAACCTGCTGTTCTCCCTGAGCCCGCATGAGGCCGTGTATTTCATCGATTGTGATGCGATGCGCATCAACGGTGTCTCGGCGCTGCGCCAGGTGGAGACCCCGGGCTGGGACACCCCTGCCGGTGAGGAACTGGCCACCATCTACTCCGACACCTACAAGCTGGGCCTGCTGGCGCTGCGGCTGGTGGCCGGTGACCACAACACCAAAAACCCTCAGCACCTCCCGTCGACGACACCTGCCCTGTTGCGCCAGATCATCACCGACACCCTGACCAACGCGCCAACAAAGCGCCCACTGCCCGAAGCCTGGACTTATGTCTTGGGCCATGCGATTGAACAAGCCCAACACCAGAACAAGCTGACCGCAGCGCCGATGACTGTCGCACCGAGTCCACCGCCAATACCGGAAGTGCGGTCCAGGCCGCCCGCGCACTCCGGACCGCCGGTGCGTCCGTCGGCGCCGCCGATACCGACCCTGCATTCCCGGCCGCCGGTCGGCCCGTCGGGGCCCCCTCAGATCGGTGAACCGCCACCGGACCTACCGGGGCGACCGCTTGAGTATCCATCCGGGCCCGTACCGGCAGGTGGCAAACCCAAACCCTGGATATGGGCGGTCGTCGCCGCGGTCGTCGTGCTTGTGGCCGCCGCCGGCACCGCCGGCTACCTGCTGCGCAAGCCCTCCACCACCTCGCAGCCCTCCACCACTTCCGCACCGACCACCACCACCCCGACCACCGCGCCTCCCGTCGCCGAGGCTGCGCTGGACGGGCTGCTGCTCAGCCCCGAGCAAATCAACACCGCGATGGGCGCCACAGGGATGACGGTCTTTAGAAGCTTCACGACGACGGAGGACGACAGCGCCTACATATCGGACAAGGCCTGCCTACCCTTCCAGTTCCCGGGGGCATCCACCGCCTATACCGGCAGCGGGTATGGCGCCATACGCAGCCAAGAGGTCACCAACCCCCAAAAGAACCCGCTTCCTGCGTCTCTGCCTCCTGGATACTATGGAATGTGGTTCACCGACCAAGCCGTTCAGTATGTGGTGTCGTTTTCCTCCGCGCATGATGCGGAAGCGTTCTTCACCGCTTCCACCCAACGCTGGCTGGCCTGCGCCAACCGCCAGTACACCTTCGTCCAGGAGGGCTATCCCGATCGGGTGTGGACCGTGGGGCCGGTCTCCAACACCAACGGCACCCTGAGCGCCCACGAAATCCTCGGCGGCAAGTGGCTTTGGCAATCCTGTCAGCGGGCGCTGACCGTCGCCAACAACGTCGCCGTCGACATTAGGACCTGCAGCGAAGACTCCCAGTCCGAGGCCGCGGTCACCATCGCGCACCAGATTGCCGCCAAAATACCCACCGCGTAGGGACATTCCGCCAGAATGCCGCCGCGGCCCAGCACCTCCACCAACCGGTAGCGCCCGAACGGGGCCCCGTCCACGACGCCCCTTCCCACAGCAACCGGCCAGCATCATGAACGCGGCTGTAAGCCCGCCCCACCCTTCTTAAAAAAACCACAAGAATTTTCCAAGAATCACCCGTGAGTCTGTTGTCAACCGGAAAGCCCCGGAACAACCACCCACAGCAAGGAATCCAAAATGATGAAAGAGCGTCTCACCAACATTGCCATCGCCGCCGCCGCCCTCGCACTGTTCGGGCTTGGCGCGGCCGCCACCGCCTCGGCCGAGACCTACCAGGGCGGCGTGCTGGGCGGCCCCAACGGCGGTCACGGCACGGTGCACTGGCAGGGCACCCACCCCGGCTCGGCCAACGTCCACTGGCACTAGCATCACCTGACGGCGCCGGTGGCGGTTCGCAAAAGCGGCCCGCTACCGGCGCCGTAGTCTGTCTGGCGGCCAGCCCGAATTTCTGCACCCCGTTCGCGGCCAAAGAGATTGACGGGTGGGTCCCTGCCCGAATGTGGCTACTTGGTCGGTACTTTGGCGGCGATCTGATGCGCGATGTTGGCCGCGATGTCGGACGACGGCCTGAAGCTGCATGCCCTGATGTCGATGGCGACGTTGTTGGCCACGGTGAGCGCCCGCTGACATTGCCAGGTGGTATTGGTCGTTTGAGTGTTGGTGGCGCCGAGGGTGCCGTTCGTGTTGGAGATCGGACCTACGGACCACTCGGTGGTTTGACCGGGGTAGGTCGCGGTGTACTGGCGGTTGGAGCAGCCCGGCCACTGTTGGGCGGAGGAGGCGAAGAAGTCGGCCGCCTTGTCGGCCGAGGAAAACGACACCACAGTCTGATCGACAGTATTAGGGCTTGCGCCGGGCTCTTCAAGCTCCTGAGTCCGCATGGCCGTCCAGCCACTGCTGAGATAGGCCCCATGACTGGTATCGGCCCCGGCGAACAGCGGTATGCACGCCTTGTCCGCCACGGTTGAGTCATCGTTGAACCCGCCTTCGGGATTTTTGGGTCCCGTGACGACCAGGCCGGTGATGCCCATCGCGGTGTTGATTTCGGCGGGAGTGAGCAGCAGCGGCTCCAGAAGCGCGCTCGTGGCGAACGGAGCGGACTGCGCCGTTGGCGCGAGAGATGCCGGCCCGTGGTGATGTAGCAGGTTGTAGCCGATTGCGTAGATGCCGGTGACCACGGCGATCACGGCGGTCGCGGTAGCCGGGATGTACCACCAGCGCATCTGTGTCTTTGAGACCGGCGCAGGGGGCGACGGGCCGGCCGGCGGTTTGGAATGCACGGTGGGGATCGGTGGCGCCGACGGGTGAACCGGGGGTGCGGAATGCGCGGTCGGTCTGGAATGCAAGGTGGGGATCGGTGGCGCCGACGGGTGGACCGGGGGTGCGGAATGCGCGGTCGGTCTGGATCGCACGGTCGGTATGGACGGTGGAGTAGGTGCGGTGGGGGCCGGCGCTGCAGTCGACGAAGCGAGTGTGTTGTGGTGTTGGGCTTGTTCAATCGCGTAGCCCAGGACGTAGGTCCAGGCTTCGGGCAGTGGGCGTTGTTGTCGCGCGTTGGTCAGTGTGTCGGTGATGATTTGGCGAAGCAGGCCAGGGGTGGTGGCGGGGATGTGCTGAGGGTGGGTGGTGTCGTGGTCGCCGGCCAGCAGCCGCAGCGCCAGCAGGCCCAGCTTGTAGGTGTCGGAGTAGATGGTGGCCAGTTCCTCACCGGCGGGGGTGTCCCAGCCGGGTGTTTCCACCTGGTGTAGCGCCGAGACGCCGTTGATGCGCATCGCGTCGCAGTCAATGAAGTAGACCGCCGCGTGCGGGGTCAGGGAGAACAGCAGGTTTTTCGGGGAGATATCACCCACGCAGACCCCGTGCTTGTGCAGAAACGCCAGCCCGGACGCAACCTCACGCAACAACGTAAAGCGTTGCGCGTCATCGATGTCGATGCCGCGGGCATCCAGCACCGACGAATGATTCAATAAGTGCTGGAACTCCGCGGTCGTCGACGAGACTCCCTTGACCGTCCGCAGCTGGATGACGAACTCCTCGGGGATCACCGGCATCACGAATCCCGTGGGTGTGCCACCGTCTTCGACGAGGGCGCACGGCCAGGCGGCAATGGAGATCAGTCGTTCGGCCTGGGCGTAGGACAGCGAGTCCTCCACCAGGGCGGGCATGGCGGCCAGCGCGGTGAAATCGACGCCGCCGCGCGCCTGGGTCTTGTACTCCTTGTAGACCATCGACGCCGCGAACTTGGTCTTGACATTGGGCGCGCGATAGACGACCCCCTGGCCGCCTTGACCGATTTTGGTGCGCGAACCCAGCTTGTCGCGCTGGATCATTTGCCTTGTGTTCGTAGACTTTTGACGCTGCTGGGGCGGCGGGGTCGCGTTGGCGGGTTCGTGTCGGGCCGCGGCGGGGGCCGGTGTCGGCTGATCGTCACCCAGGGTGGGCGCGGGCGCGGGTCGGGTCGGGTCGGCAGGCGGGGTGGGCGCGGGGTGCAGGTGGTGGGCCGGTGCCTCGGTGAGAGCGCGGTGTGCGGCAGTGGCCAGCTCGCGGGCGCTCTGATATCGCTGGTCGGGATTTTTGGCCATGCCGACCGCGATGACTTCGTCAAACCCGGCCGGAACGGCAGGATTTACGCTGCTGGGTTGGGGCGGGTCGAGGGTCAGGTGCCCGGCGATTTGCTGTTCGACACTGACCGCCGGGAACGGCTGGGCGCCGGTCAGGCACTCATAGAGCACACACGCCAGCGAATACACATCGGCGCGGGCGTCGGCAGTGCCGGTGGTGAAGCGCTCCGGAGCCATATAGGCCAGGGTGCCCACCATCATGCCGGTGCTGGTGAGTCGGGTGGTCGCGGCGCCGTGAGCGATGCCGAAGTCGATCAGATACACGAAGTCGTCGCCGGTCAGTAGTGCGTTCGACGGTTTGATGTCCCGATGTACCAGCCCGTGCTGGTGCGCGGCATCCAGCGCCGCGGCCAGTTGCGCGATCACCTGCACCGCCCGTTGCGGGCTCATCGGCCCGTCACGCTGCAGCAGGCTGTGGACGTCGATGCCTGCGATGACAGGCATCACCAGATAGAGCTGGCCCTCGATTTCCCCGGTGTCATAAATCGGGACGATGTGCGGCTCGGTCAACCGGGCCGCGGTTTGGGCCTCACGGCGAAACCGTTCCCGATACTCCGGTTCGGCGCCCAGCTCGGCTGGCAACACCTTGATCGCCACGTCGCGGCCGATCTCGGTGTCGTGGGCTTTAAACACTTTGCCCATGCCGCCCTCGCCGATCACCGACAGGAGCTGATAGCGCCCGAACGCCACCTCTTCCACCGGCTGGCCTCCCTCGGATCTCACCCGGTGGGACATGTTACCGATGCCCCCCTATCCGCACGTCTAATTCGCCAACCAGACGGCCAGCCCACCCAGTGATCCGCGTTGGTGGGAAGTAATACCGCGGCTCTTGGAGTGGTCGCGGTGGTCATGCTGGCGTTGGACTCTACGGTCGGCTTGCCGGTCGACGGGTCTGGAGTTGGCAGGACCACCGGTGGTCACTGCCGGTCGCGTCGGTGCTGGTGCTGCTATGGTTTGTGTTGCGCAACTGGGGATTTGCACCGTTCCCTCGTGGCGTGATCAGCCGACCTGATACGAGTCGCTGGCCACGCGGAAGAAATGACCCGTGCTGGTGTCCGTGCACGTCATCGCCGAGGGCTCGTTGTCACAGGTGATCGCCCCGACGGTGCGTGTCCGACCGTAGCCAAGAATCGGGTAGCCCGACCACGGCGTGATGGGACTGTAGTCCGGCGTGCAGAGTTCTGGGGTTCTCAGAGCGCTGCCCTGCTCGAGGTCGAAACCGCCGACAAAACTCTGATGGCATACCGGCGGCGGGGGCGTCAAGGTCAAAACCATGACCTCGCAGGCGACAAAGGGGTTCGTCCCTGCGGGCGGCATGCGGGTGCCGATGGTGCACATCATGCTCCCCGAGGGTGACTGAAACTGCGTCGCCGGCACGGGTGGCCCCGCATACGGTGCGGGTTGCGGCGGTACCGTCGAAGACGGTGCGGGTTGCGCGGTCGGCCCTGGAGGCGGTGCGGGTTGCGCATTTGGCGCCGAAGACGCTGCGGTGGTTGGGGTTTCGGAGTTACGCGGGTGTGGTTGTAGCAGTTTGAAGGTGAGGCCGACGGCGGCCAGGATCACGATGATCGCGACGGTGGCGATCTCGCCCGGCCCGAGTTGGCGCCACCAGGGCTGCGGCGGTCGGGAATGCACGATCGGTATCGGTGGCGCCGACAGGTCGCCCGGCGGTCGCGAATGCAGGGTCGGTATCGGCGGCGCTGGTGGGCGCACTGGCGGTGTCGAATGCGAGGTGGGTCTGGACCGCAGGACCGGTATTGGTGGTGGGCTCGGTGGGGCAGGGGCCGGCGCCGCGGTGAGTTTCTTGTGGTGTTGGGCTTTTTCGATCGCATGGCCCAGAACGTAGGTCCAGGCTTCGGGCAGCGGGCGTTGTTGTGGCGCGTTGGTCAGGGTGTCGGTGATGATCTGACACAACAGATCCGGTGTCGTCGACGGAAGGTGCTGGGGGTTTTTGGTGTCGTGATCCCCGGCCGCCAGCCGCAGCGCCAACAGGCCCAGCTTGTAGGTGTCGGAGTAGACGGTGGCCAGTTCCTCACCGGCGGGAGTGTCCCAGCCCGGGGTCTCCACCTGAGGCAGCGCCGAGACACCGTTGATGCGCATCGCATCACAATCGATGAAATACACCGCCTCGTGCGGGCTCAGGGAGAACAACAGGTTTTTCGGGGAGATATCACCCACACAGATGCCGTGCTTATGCAAAAACGCCAACCCCGATGCCACCTCACGCAGCAACGTAAAGCGTTGCGCGTCATCGAGGTTGATGCCGCGGGCCGCCAGCACCGAGGAATGATTCAAAAGATGCTGAAACTCCGCAGTCGTCGATGACACGCCTTTGACCGTTCTCAGCGGGATGAAGAACTGCTCGGGGATGGCCGGCATCACGAATCCCGTTGGTGCGCCGCTGTCGTCGACCAGGGCGCACGGCCACGCGGCGATCGAGACCAGTCGTTCGGCCTGCGCGTAGGACAGCGAGTCCTCGACCAGGCCGGGCATGGCGGCCAACGCGGTGAAATTCATCGCAGCTAACGCCGAGGCCTTGTACTCCTTGTAAACCATCGACGCCGCGAACTTCGTCTTCACATTCGGCGCCCGATACACCACGCCTTGCCCACCCTGACCGATCTTGGTCAGCGCACCCAACTTGTCGCGCTCGATCACCTGGGCGCTCATCGCAGACCTCCCTGTCACTCGCAGAGCCGGGCCGTGGCCACACCGCCGCGCGCTTGGGGCACACCGGTCTTCTCGGCCACGGACTTTGGCTTTCGCTGACGATGCGACGTCCATTGTTGACCGTCGAAGTAACGTTGTCCGCCCGCGTCCTGTGGATCGTCGTACCAACCCGGCTGAGGTGTCGTCATAGGGAGGTCCTTGCTGTGGTGATTAACAGGTGCGCTGCGGGTGGTGGGGCTACCGTGGGTTGGTCGCTGTTACCCGGTCTTTGCGGCCGGTGATGACGAGGTTGAGGCGGACGCCTTGGAAGTTTCTTGGTGAGGATTCGTGGCGGATTTCTGCGGCGTAGGCAGCTCTTCCCAGCGCCGCAGGTGCCTGGCCCGGCTGCCCGCCGACTACCCATCCCGTCGGTGCCGAGGGCACCGTTGCCGACCGCCTCGAGCTGCGAGTGACTCATGAGACCCTCGAAACTCTTCTCTTTCAACACGTCTGCAAGCCCCGCCCTACTTCACGCGCAACCGCGACTCTAAAAAGTCCTCCAATTGCGTCCACTGCGTTAAGGCGTCTGCATCAGGGCGCCCTGGTCTGAGGATGCCGTTTTTGGCGAGCACCGATTTCACTAGATCGCCGAGCGGTTGACCCTTGCGCAAGCAATCCTTAACGACCGCGGTCTTAACGTAATCGCCTACGTCACTGAGCAATTCGACGGCAAGATCCAGTTGTACCGGGTCTATCTGGTCTGGCCCGGCAGCGATGTCTTCGGCCAATCCATCGAGCGCGTAGATGTTGTCTTCGGTGACTTCGTCCAGAGGCAGGGAGCCTTCGGTTGCCGCGACCGTGATGTCGCCATAGGTGCTCAACGAGGACATGTCGTTGTCGGAGTTACCGGCCAAGTAACGGCGAAGAGTTCGCCGGGTGCGAAAGGCATGGATTAATCCGTTATTCCCAAGGAATATCGGCTCATCGTCAAGGTAGCACCGCAGCGTCAGGAAGTCGCCTGCTGAGGTGATGATCCGTATGAGGTCGATTCCGACGTTGAACCAAAAGTCTTCGCCATCCGCCGGCGCCACGGCAGTCAGCTCATCACGCCTAAAGGCGTATCTGTCCGGCTCACCTGGAAACTCGACGATCACATCAAAGCCGTCATCGTCGTCTAAGTCGTCGCAGACTCCCGTAACCCGGCCGATCCGGCCGAAGTGGTCATCGCCCGCCGCTATCACCTTGGCCCACACGCTTGTCATTTCCGAGAACACCTGACCGTGCTGCGAAGCCGGGTTGGCGGCCACCCCCTTCGTCGACCGCTGAGCGGTAGCCGCCTGACTCGCGTTCTGGGTGGGCGGGGCAGGGCCGACCGGCGGCCTGGAATGCACGGCCGGTCGGGTACGCACGATGGGTACGGGTGGTCGAGTCGGTGTGGCAGGGACTGGCGCTGGGGTCAGTTTCTGGTGTTGGACCTGTTCGATGGCGTGGCCCAGCACGTAAGTCCAGGCTTCAGGGAGCGGGCGCTTTGCTGTCTCGTTGGTGAGGGTGTCGGTGATGATCTGGCGCACCAACGCCGGTGTGGTGGAGGGAATGTGCTGGGGGTTTTTGGTGTCTTGGTCACCGGCTAACAGCCGCAGCGCCAGCAGGCCCAGCTTGTAGGTGTCGGAGTAGATGGTGGCCAGTTCCTCACCGGCGGGAGTGTCCCAGCCTGGTGTTTGCACTTGGGGTAGCGCGGAGACACCGTCGATGCGCACGGCGTCGCAGTCGATGAAGTAGACAGCCTCGTGCGGGGCCAGGGAGAACAGCAGGTTTTTCGGTGAGATATCGCCGATGCAGACGCCGTGTTTGTGCATGAACGACAACCCGGAGGCGACCTCGCGCAACAACGTATAGCGTTGCGCATCATCGATTTCGATGTCGCGGGCGGCCAGCACCGACGGATGATTGAGCAGGTGCTGGAATTCGGCGGTCGTGGTCGAGACGCCTTTGACCGTTTTCAGCGGGATGAAGAACTCGTCGGGGATGGCTGGCATCACGAATCCTGTTGGTCTGCCGCCGTCTTCGACGAGGGCGCACGGCCACGCGGCAATCGAGATCAGTCGTTCGGCCTGGGCATAAGACAGCGACTCCTCCACCAGGGCAGGCATGGCGGCTAGTGCGGTGAAATCGATTTCGGTCAGCGTCTGGGTCTTGTACTCCTTGTAGACCATGGATGCCGCGAACTTGGTTGTGACGTTCGGTGCGCCGTAGACCACGCCTTGGCCGCCCTGGCCGATCTTGGTGAGCACACCCAGTTTGTCGCGTTGGATCACTTGCGCTGTCATGGCAGATCTTCCACGTCACGGGGCAGGCCGAGCTGGGCTATCACGACGTTGTGGGTACTTTGGCGGCGATCCCACGCGCGATGTTGACTCCGGCGGTGGCGTCGGACTGGGTGTAGCTGCACGCGACGACGTCGATGGCGACGTTGTTGGCCACCGTCAGCGCCCGCTGACAGATCTGCCCATTGCCGCCCTCGAGGGTTTTGGTGGCGCTCAGGATGCCGTTGGTGTTGGAGACCGGCCCCACGGTCCACACCCCATCGGGTTGGCCGGGCTTGGTGTAGGTGAGCTGCCGGTTGGAGCAGGCCGGCCAGCGCTGGGTGGAGGCGGTGAAGAACGCGCCCGCTTCATACGCGGAGGAAAACAACACCACCCCCTGATCGACAAGATGAGTCCACGTGCCGCCGGGCTCCTTGAGCTCCTGCCAGCGCATAGCGGTCCACCCACTGCCGGCGTAGACCGTGGCTTGCGCGGGGCCCTGCAAGGGTAGGCAGGCCTGGTCCGTCACGAAGGCGCTGTCGTCGCCCACCCCGGTATTCGTTGCGAAGACCGTCATCGCGGTCGCGCCCATCGCGGTGTTCATTTGGTCGGGGCTGAGGAGTAGCCCCGGCAGCGCTGCCTCGCTGACCGGTGGAGCTTGGGGTGCCGGCGAGCGCGGTCGCAACAGGTAGCCGGTGATGCCGGCGGTGGCCACCAGGATCACCGCGATCGCGGCGATCAGCGGCCACTTCAGCCTTCGGGGTAGGCGCTGCCCCCACGGCGGTGGCGGTGCGCCGACCTGGGCGGCCGGCCAGTCAGCGGGTCCGGGTTGCGGGGCAGCGCCCCCGACTGGGCGTTGTGGGGCCACCGTCTGGTTCAGGTGGGCGGGTTGTTGCCACAACAGCTTTGGCGCAGGTGAAGACGGGGGTGGCAGCTGATCGTGGAGCAGGGTGGGTCGAGGTGTGAATCGGGCGGGGGCAGTGTGCGGGTTGCGGGATGGGTCCGTGGAGAGGGCGCGTTGGGCGCCAGCGACTAGGTCGCTCGCAGTTTGGTAGCGCTGGTCGGGGTCTTTGGCCATGCCTCGGGCGATGACATCGTCGAACGCGGCTGAGATGGCCGGTTTGAGGCTGGAGGGTTTCGGAGGGTCAAGGGTGAGATGTCCCGCGATCTGTTGTTCGGCGCTCTTACTCGGATACGGCTGGGTACCGGTGAGACATTCGTGCAGTACACAGGTCAACGAGTAGATGTCGGCGCGGGCATCTGCGACCCCGGTGGTGAAACGCTCGGGCGCCATGTAGGCCAAGGTCCCAACGATGGCACCGGTTTTGGTCAGTTTGGTGGCCGTGGCGTCGTGGACGATGCCGAAGTCGATCAGGTAGACGAAGTCGCGTCCGGCCACCAGTGCGTTGGAGGGTTTGATGTCGCGGTGCACCAGCCCGACAGCGTGGGCGGCGTCTAGCGCGGCAGCCAGCTGCTCGATGACGTGCACGGCCCGTTGTGGGCGCATCGGCCCGTCGCGCTGCAGCAGACTATGCACGTCCGTGCCCTCGATCACCGGCATCACCAAATACAGTTGGCCCTCGATTTCGCCGGCCTCATAGATCCGGATGATGTGGGGCTCGGTCAACCGGGCCGTGATCTGGGCCTCGCGCCGAAACCGTTGCCCATACCCGGGTTCGGTGGCCCGCTCGGTGGACAACACCTTGATCGCCACATCGCGACCCAAAACGGTGTCGTGGGCTCTATAGACCTTGCCCATGCCGCCCTGGCCGATCACCGACAGCAGCCGGTAACGCCCAAACGCCACCTCATCCACCGGCCCGACCTCTCTCGCCCCACCCCGGTGGGGATGTTACCGACCCACTCCGCCGTTAACCACACATTACGTTGGGGTTTGCCGTGGCCCGCAGGCGTGCCAGGAACCGACGAACTGGGTTATCCCCGATACGTCAGCGGCTGCCGATGGCGCAAAGACGAGCGCGGCGACCCCAGTCCTGCAAGAGCAGGTTACGCGGGGATATCGTGAAACTGCGGTTTTGCCGTGATGCCGCGGCATGGGAAAGGTTCGGCAACGAAACCCACTGAGCCACCGTGGGTTTGGGCACGGCACGGCGCGCCGGCGTCACGGCGAACCACTCGAGTGCCTGGACGACTTCCCCACCGCGAGCAAGCTGGCCGTAAAGTTGGTCAGCGGCTGGTGTAGATAGAAAAGCCTCGACCGTAGCGCGCAACTGCGCTGATTTCTTGCTCAAGGGAACCGATGGGCTGGGCCTCAGCGCGTTGCGCATTCCAAGCGGCTCCGTCATCAAAGCTGGATGCAATGCCGACCAAGATAGGGCCCTGTGTGTACAAAGGACCGCCCGAGTCGCCCGGCAGCGTTGTAACGTTGGAAGTGATCAAGTCCAAATCCGGGTGGCCCGGGGTGTGGGACACGTTGGTGACCGTGCCATTCGTGCCGTGGGTTCGCTCCCCGTAAAGCCGCACGCCATCGCCGGTCTTCGCGGTTCCCACGCCCTTGAAAAATGCTTCGATGCCGAAGGTCTTATAGGTGTAGACCACCGTGAACCCGCGCGAACCCGTCAGTTTGCCGTGACTGTCTTCGGCGTCTGGCTGCCATGCCACGACTTCACCTATTTGCTGCCCGAAGGTGCTGTACACCTTTTCGTGAAGCCCTTTCGCGCAGTGCCCAGCCGTGACAGCGAGCTGATCTCCGACGGAGTCCGTGGCGAAGAACCCCAGCGAGCAGTCGCTTCGGTAGTTGAAGGTCAGCCGCATCCCGACGGCCAGGGTGCCTCGAGCAGCATGAGCAGCTGTGGGGACGATGATCGCCACTGCAACAAAAGCAGCCAGCCCGGTGAGCAGCTTCGTGATCATGCGCACGGCTTTGGCTTTCAGGCGCCGGTGGAGTTGCATCTGTCGGGGCTGGCCATCGGCGGCCGAGCCGAGAGCAGCGGGGCGGCGGCCACGACGGAGGATCGCTTCGAAAAATGCTTTCCTCATTTCTCTTTATCCTTTTGTTGTCAAAGACATTCGGGCGAGCAGCCGCGCTTTCGTCGGTGTCTGCCAGTGGTCCGTGGGTGGTTACTACACGTACGTTGCGGCGGGCGACTTGCAGAATTCTTGGAGGCTTGGTGCCGGAGTCTTACGGCGTTCGGCACTGCCGGACGTGGCCACCGGATGACAAGGAAACAGCTCCGAGGAAGTGTCGTCGCGGCACCATCTGCTGCGGTGGGGCGAGCTGCCCACTCGTTGCCGAGCGGTACCCAACGTGGCTGACCATGACCGAACCCGACGGAATGTGTGGTTACGGACCGGACGGGTCGGTAGCATCCCCCCGGAGTGGGCGTGGGAAGGTCGGGCCGGTGGATGTGGTGGTGTTTGGGCGTTACCGGTTGTTGCCGGTGATCGGTAAGGGCGCCATCCGCGCCAAGAAACTTCCAAGGCGTCCGCCGCAGCCTTGTTCACGACCGGCCGCGATGACCGGTAACGGCGACTGTCTTACGGAGAGAAAGAACATGACGACTCCACCGCCCCGTGGTGTGGGAGGTCTGCGATGAGTGCCCAGGTGATCGAGCGCGACAAGTTGGGTGCGCTGACCAAGATCGGTCAGGGTGGGCAAGGCGTGGTGTATCGGGCGCCGAATGTGAAGACGAAGTTCGCGGCGTCGATGGTTTACAAGGAGTACAAGGCCTCGGCGTTAGCTGCGATGAATTTCACCGCGTTGGCCGCCATGCCCGGCCTGGTCGAGGACTCGCTGTCCTACGCGCAGGCCGAACGACTGGTCTCGATCGCCGCGTGGCCGTGCGCCCTGGTCGACGACAGCGGCGCACCAACGGGATTCGTGATGCCGGCCATCCCCGACCAGTTCTTCATCCCGCTGAGAACGGTCAAAGGCGTGTCGTCGACGACTGCGGAGTTTCAGCATCTTTTGAATCATTCCTCGGTGCTGGCGGCCCGCGGCATCGACATCGATGACGCGCAGCGCTTTACGTTGCTGCGTGAGGTGGCGTCGGGGTTGGCGTTTTTGCATAAGCACGGGGTGTGTGTGGGTGATATCTCCCCGAAAAACCTGTTGTTCTGCCTGAGCCCGCACGAGGCGGTGTATTTCATCGATTGTGATGCGATGCGCATCAACGGTGTCTCGGCGCTGCCTCAGGTGGAGACCCCGGGCTGGGACACTCCCGCCGGTGAGGAACTGGCGACCATTTACTCCGACACCTACAAGCTGGGCCTGTTGGCGCTGCGGTTGGTGGCCGGGGATCACGACACCAAAAACCCCCAGCACCTTCCGTCGACGACACCGGATCTGTTGTGTCAGATCATCACCGACACCCTGACCAACGCGCCACAACAACGCCCGCTGCCCGAAGCCTGGACCTACGTTCTGGGCCATGCGATCGAAAAAGCCCAACACCACAAGAAACTCACCGCGGCGCCGGCCCCTGCCCCACCGAGCCCACCACCAATACCGGTCCTGCGGTCCAGACCCACCGCGCATTCGACACCGCCAGTGCGCCCATCAGCGCCGCCGGTACCGACCCTGCATTCCCGACCGCCGGGCGACCTGTCGGAGCCAGCGATACCGACCCTGCATTCCAGACCGCCGCAGCGCCGCGGCTTGGACCCCGCACACACCACGTTCGGCATCCTGGTGATCCTGGTGATCCTGGCCGCCGTCGGCCTCACCTTCGAACTGCTACAACAACCGCACAATTCCCAAAACCCAACCACGGCACCGTATTCGACGCCAAACGCGCAACCCGTACCTTCGACGGTAACCCCGACATCTCAGTACTTCAAAACTCAATGGCGCACGATCTGTGAGGTCACTGCACGGCAAGTCACCTGCCAGGCGTGTGTCCCGGGAACGCCACTTGCCGGCCGCCAAACGTGTACCGATCCCGCGCCCGGGCATGCAATGAACACCGCGGGCACTACGTTCGAGACAGACGCCCTAACCATCGACTCGTCTTCGGGCATACAGCAGCTCTCCAACGGCGAGACCTATCACGCTTTTGGCTGGACGATAGCGGGCGTCGACGGTTGGGCCCGCTTCAGCAACGACTCGACCGGTCACGGCGGAGACTTTGCCCCTCAGAACTATCGCCAGTTCTGAGATCACCCGCAGAACAGGAATCAGCGTGCAGACGAACGCGGCGGGCGTTGGCATCGCTTGCGCGGCTGCGGCTTTCGCGCCGTAATGCAGGCGGGACATGGCGGCTGTCGAGCCGCTCGGACGTGATCTCAACCAGCCGGTCGACGGGAAGGCTGGCGGCCTACCTGGTGAGCGAATGGGCGGTGAGCACGAGGTGGGTCGGTAGCATTGCCCACCGGGGTGGGTGAGAGAGGCCGTCGGTGAATGAGATCGCCACACCGGGACCATGGTGGGCGTCACCAGCGGCCGCAGGTAAGCGCCGAGCGCGCCGCGCGAATCCAGCAAGAATTTTCCAAGGCGTCCCCGGCAGCCTTCTGCGAAGGCGGCCCACGGGCTGCTGCCATCAACGACAAAGCACACAACCGCAAAGGAGAATCTCGTGATGCCTCGATTCATGGTTAGCGTGGCCGGGGCGGCGATCGTTGTCGCGGCATTGACGGGTTGTTCGGGCAACAACTCCAGCATGGGTTCGTCTTCGGGCGCGGCGGCAAGCTCAGCGGCGGCATCGGAAACGGCCAGTGCGCAACAGAACAGGGTGTTGGTCGAGGGCCAAGACCAGGGAGCGGTAGAAAAGGTTCGTTGCAGCAGCATTACCGACGGCATGAGGATCAAGATCGCCATGGGCGACCATGGCGTTGTGGTCATTTTGAGCAACGCCGCTCCACCCGGGGTCCAGGGGGTGCAATTCAGCAAGCCTATTACCGCTGGTGGTGTGACGCTTGAATACGTGGCCGGAAAGAGTCCGGGCAAGGCCGAGGCCACCAAGCAAGGCAGCAGCTACAAGATCACGGGCACTGCGACGGGCAGTGCTCCCTCGAGCCAGCAGGTAAGTAAGTCCTTCGAGATCGATGTGACTTGCCCGTAGTTCTGAGATGAGCCGCAGAACACGAATCAGCATGCAGACGAACACGGCGGACGTTGGCATCGCTTGCGCGGCTGCGGCTTTCGGGCCGTAATGCAGGCGGGACATGGCGGCTGTCGAGCCGCTCGGACGTGAACTCAACCAGCCGGTCGCCGGGGTGGCTGGCGGCCTACCTGGTGAGCGAATGGGCGGTGAGCACGAGGTGGGTCGGTAGCATTGCCCACCGGGGTGGGTGAGAGAGGCCGTCGGTGGATGAGATCGCTACACCGGGACCATGGTGGGCGTCACCAGGGGCCGCAGGTAAGCGCCGAGCGCGGCGCGCGAATCCAGCAAGAATTTTCCAAGGTGTCCCCGGCAGCCTTTTGCGAAAGCGCCCACGGGCCGCTGCCCTCAACGAAAAAGCACACAACCGCAAAGGAGAATCTCGTGATGCCTCGATTCATGGTTAGCGTGGCCGGGGCGGCGATCGTTGCGCGAATGACGCGTGCGGCATTTTGGAAGCAAACCTCGGTGTCTGTTGGTTACGCGGCCGCGATCGTCTTGGCGATGGTGGGCTGCGGCGGCAAAAGCGACAACTCGCAATCGGCGCCGGCATCAACCACCGCCGCCGCCACCAAGACCACTGGCACCACCGCCACCACCACCAGTAAGGCAGGCGCCAATCTTTCCGGAGAATGGGAATCCAATGACTACGAATGTCCAGCGGGCGTAAAACACACCGAACGGCTGCGAATCGCCCAAGACGGTACACATATTTCAGCCGTGAAGACGCTCGGCGACGACTGCGTACCAACTGGGCATGAATCCTTTAGCGGCAACGTCACAGGCAAAGTCGGATCGGTGCGGTTGTGGACCGCCACACCCGGCGGTCAACCTACTTTGGGTTCGGCCGATTTGGAACTTACGATCCAAGACGCCAACACATTCACCCTGACCTGTCCGGCAACCCTGTTTTCTGGTTGCAAGTACAAAGTGACCCGCGTGACAACGCCGAATTGACTTAAGAGGCTTACTTCGGTGTGCGTGGCCACGAGCCCACGCCAACATGACCACCTCGACCACTCTAAGAGCGTTGAACCTCAACGCATCCGCAATCCGCCGCACGCGGGGGCGGTATCCAATGTGGCTGACCATGGCAACCCCGACGGAATGTGCGGTAAAGGGCGGGACGTGTCGGTAGCATTCCCACCGGGACGGGGCGAGAGAGGTCGGCCGGTGGATGAGGTCGCGATGGCGGTGATGCCGAGTGCCGCAGTAGTCTGCCAAGAATCCTCGCCAAGAAACTTCCAAGGCGTCCGCCGCAACCTAGTCAGGACTGGCGGCAAGGTGAGCCCGCCAAATATGGCCGCCACAGCAAGGACCTTTCTATGACGACGCCCCTTGAGCCGGGCTGGTACGCCGATCCGCAAGACCCCACAGCGCAGCGTTACTGGGACGGCCAAAACTGGACACCAAACCGCCAGCGAAAGCCGATAACCCGCGCCGCCCAACCGCGCGTGGTCTCCGCCGAGGTGCCCGGCATGCCCGCTCAGCCGCCCGTGACAACTCCACCACTGCCCGACTGGTACCCGGACCCAAGCGGCAAGCGCGGCCCGATGTATTGGGATGGCCAGCAATGGCACACAGACATCCGCTACGCACCCCCACCGGCTGAGGAATTTTCCCCTCAGTCCATCTCAACGACACCGCGACCCCGGCGCCGTACAGCCCTGATCGCCGCGTTCGCCGTGACCGCCGTGGCGCTGGCCGGCATCGTGGGCCTCACCGGCTACCTGCTGCTACAACACAAGCCCGCATCCCAAACCCCAACCGCCGCACCATCTTCAGAGCCAACCGTGCAACCCGCGCCGCCATCGTCGGAGGCGGTTCCCTCGGCCACCGCAGCTCCCAGTGCCGAAGTGCCGGGGTTGACCCCGTTCGTCGGACACTGGGGCGGCGGTCACTCTGGTGGAATCGACATCCACTCCGACGGCACCGGGCGTTGGACGTACGCCGACATATCGACTTGCCCGAATGCGCCACTGGCTGGCTGCGGCATCACAGGCATCGCGGAATTCAGGCTGACCTCGGTCGCCAACGGCACCGCCACCGGCAGCGTGACTGGAGGCTCGAACCCTAAGAATGACCCCGTGGGTGAGCCGGTGACCATCGTGCTCGGTTCGGCTAATGGCACGGGTGTGGTCCTCGCCGTGAGCATTAGCAAGATGAAGGGCTGGAATTTCTGCAACGAGACCTCTCCACATTGGTGCGCCGAGGGCTGAGCTATACCAGTGTCGTGCTGGCGGGGCGCTGGCCACTTCGCGGCTTCGGCGGCGACGCGCTCGCCTGACGGCGGGTGGCCGCCCTCCAAGTGACGGCCAAAGGCGCTGGATCAGTTGAAGAGTGAGCGGGAATCGCGATGCGTGTGAAGTGTGCAGGGGCAAACCCAAGCGGAATGTGTGGTCAAGGGCAGAGCGTGTCGGTAGCATCCCCACCGGGGCGGGGCGAGAAAGGGCGGCTCGTGGATGAGGTCGCTATGCCGTTAGCGCCGAGTGCCGCAGAAATTCGCGAACAATCCGCGCCAAGAAACTTCCAAGGCGTCCGCCGCAACCTTGTCATGACTGGCGGCAAGGTAAGCCCGCCAAATACGGCCACCGGGTAAGGCAGCAATGGCAGCCACAGCAAAGGACCTTCCTATGACGACGCCCCCTGAGCCGGGCTGGTACGACGATCCGCAAGACCCCACCGCGCAGCGTTACTGGGACGGTCAAAACTGGACACCACAGCGCCAGCGAAGGCCGATAACCGGGCCGGCCCAACCGCGCGTCGTCCCCGCCGAGGTGCCCGGCATGCCCGCTCAGCCGCGCCCGACAGCTCAACCGCGGGCCGCCGACTGGTACCCGGACCCCAGCGGCAAGCCCGGCCTGATGTATTGGGATGGCCAGCAATGGCACGCGGATACAAACACCTCAGACGCACCCCGAACCTCTGACGACGAGCTGCCTCCCGAGCGAACCTCAACGACACCGCGGCCCCAACGCCATCAAGCCCTGATCGCCGTGCTCGTCGTGACCGTCGTGGTCCTAGTCGCCGGCCTGGGCATCGCCAGCTACCTTCTGCTGCAGCACAAGCCCGCACCGCAAACCCCAACTGCCGCACCATCTCCAGTCCCAACCACGCAACCCGCACCGCCTCCGGGGCCAAAACTGGAAGGGCTGCTGCTCAGCCCCGAGCAAATCAACGCCGCGATGGGCGTCACCGCCATGGCTGTGACAGAAACCTATACCGCGATGACCGACGTCGGCGCCAATGTGTCGAACAACAAGGCTTGCCTACCCCTGGTCGCCCCGGCGGAAGCATCCGTCTATGCCGGCAGTGGGTGGAGCGCCATGCACGGGCAAAACACCACCCAGCAGCCTCCTCCAGGAAAGGGTGTCGATGAGTATGTGGTGTCGTTTCCCTCCGCGCAGGACGCGGCCGCGTTCTTCAACGCCTCCGCTCAACGCTGGCCGGGCTGCGCTAACCAACAGATACCCTACGCAAACGGCGTTGTTTCTACCGTAGGGGCGGTCTCCAACACCAACGACACCCTGAGCGCCCCTATAACCCAAAAGTCCACCGATGGCCGGCTGGTGCTCATCCAGCGGGCGCTGACGGTGGCCAACAACGTCGTCATCGACGTCTGGGTAGGCGGCCTAGACTGGAATGCGCCTGACTTCGCGGCGATCATCGCGCATGAGATCGCCGCCAAAGTACCCGCAGCGTAGTGATGGCCCAGCTCGGCCTAGCCCGTGATGTGGGAAATCTTCCATGACAGCGCAAGTAATCGAACGCGATAAATTGGGTGTGCTGACCAAGATTGGTCAGGGCGGCCAAGGCGTGGTCTATGGCGCACCCAACGTGAAGACGAAGTTCGCGGCGTCGATGGTCTACAAGGAGTACAAGACCCAGACGCTGGCCGAGATCGATTTCACCGCACTAGCCGCGATGCCCGCCCTGGTGGAGGACTCGCTGTCTTATGCCCAGGCCGAACGATTGATCTCGATGGCCTCCTGGCCGTGCGCCCTGGTCGAAGACAGCGGCGCACCAACGGGATTCGTGATGCCGGCCATCCCCGAAGAGTTCTTCATCCCGCTGACCACGGTCAAGGGGGTGTCATCGACCACCGCGGAGTTTCAGCACCTTTTGAATCATTCGTCGGTGCTGGCGGCCCGGGGCATCAACATCGATGATTCGCAACGCTATACGTTGCTGCGTGAGGTCGCGTCCGGGCTGGCGTTTCTGCACAAGCACGGCGTGTGTGTGGGTGATATCTCCCCGAAAAACCTGCTGCTCTCCCTGGCCCCGCATGAGGCCGCCTACTTCATCGACTGCGATGCCATGCGCATCAACGGTGTCTCGGCGCTGCCCCAAGTGGAGACCCCGGGCTGGGACACCCCTGCCGGTGAGGAACTGGCCACCATCTACGCCGACACCTACAAGCTGGGCCTGCTGGCCCTGCGGCTGCTAGCCGGGGACCAGCACACCACCAACCCCCACCACCTTCCCTCGACGACATCTGCCCTGTTGCGCCAGATCGTCACCGACACCCTCACCAACGCGCCAACAAAGCGCCCACTGCCCGAAGCCTGGACCTATGTCTTGGGCCAGGCCATCGAAGACGCCCAGCACCAAAAGAAACTTCGCCCGGCGCCCGTAGCACCGGCCCCTACCGCACTGACTCCACCACCGATACCGCAAGTACGGTCCAGACCGACCGGGCATTCCCGACCGCCGGTCAGCCCGTGGGCGCCTCCGCCAGCGATCGTGCGTTCCAGACCATCGGTCAGCCCGTGGGCGCGCCCTCAGGTTGGTTCGGCAATGATAGCTCCTCCCGGCGGTCCCTACGGAACGAATCCGTATGGACGAGACCCATATTGGGCCGGCCCCCCGCAGGGCGTCCCCTACCCGTATCCGCCGGGTGGCCCGTACGCCAACCCTCAGGGCGGCATGGGTCCCTACGCCGCGGGCGCCTACCCACCCCAGCAGTTTCCCCAAGCAGGCCAGCAGATTCCGCCCGGCTGGCCGGCCGGGCCCTACTGGCCAGGCGCACCGCCCAACGGGCCACGCTCGAAGGCGCCATGGTTGATCATCGCGGGTATCGCACTGGCGGGTGTCATCGCGCTGGTGGTAATCCTGATACTTAGCCTCGGCAACGGAAACGAGTCAACCAATGCAAACCCCTCTGGCCCCTCGGCGACGACCAGCGCCCCGACATCGCAGCCGAACGGTTCCGAGCAGACCGCGACTGATCGCACTCGCAATGTGTCCGGCGGTGCGAAACCCGCGGGCGGCGCCCCGATCAGCGCGGGCAAGCTGTCGTTCTCGACCAGCGCGGCGCCCGGATGGTTGCCGGTAACCGACGAGCAATCACCGTTGCCGATTGTGGGACAGCACGTTTGGCTGAGGTGCACCTGCGCGCGCCGAGCGCCGTAATACCGCCATCGCCAACATCGCCAATCGTGATCGTGCTCCCGGTGCTCCCCACACCGGGCAGTCCGTTGACGGCCCTCCGGATCGCGCGCGCCAATCCCGATGCCGAGCCCGCGGATCTGTGTGCTTCACGACGCCAATGGTCAACCGCTGACCGGATCCGGGCGCCGCTAAGCTCAGCGGCGTGCGCCCCGGGACCCAGTCATCTGGCCGCTCAGACACGTGCTGGGCTCGGCCCCCGAAACTATCCAACGCAGCAAAAATGCGCCTACAATCCATGCAGAATTCTCCAAGGCCACCGGCGCAACCTTTGTATAACCGGCCACAACAGCCGACACGGGAAGGGATCCACTCCATCGCGGCATCCCAGACCGGGACATTTTCTGGAGAAAGGCATTCAACCAATGAACCCAATTTCGCGAGACCAGCAGCCCACTAGGCGCTTTCATGACCCTCGGATCGATCTTCAGCACGTCGGGAAAGGACAAGCGAAATGAGTGACGTATCGCAGGGACCCGGATGGTGGCAGGCGTCGGACTACAAGTGGTACCCCCCGGAAAGTCAGCCCAACCACGCGACACCGCCCCCGCCGCCTAGCCAGCCGCCCCCGCCTAGCCAGCCGCCCCCGCCTGGCTACCCCATCCCCGCAGCGGGGCAGGCGCCTGGTATCCCTCACGGGGCCATCCCCCAACCGCGGCCCGCTCCTTACCCCCAAAATCAAGCCGGTGGCGCTCAAGCGGCGCCTGACAGTCTCGCGGCGGCCAAGGGCTTGTTGGCGAATCTCTCGCTTACGAGCGGGCTTATCTACGGGGGACTCATCATCGCCGTCATTGGAATCTTGTGCCCGTGGGTGACAGTCAGCATTATGGGAATAGAGGAAGGCTCCCGCGACTTTGGTCCACACATCAGCTGGAAGTACGCCGCTCTCCTGGTGATCGCTGCGGCCGCATGGTTGGCGTGGCCCACCGTTTCCGGATCCCAGCTGCAGGCCAATCGCCTCATTGGACTTACTGCCGCGGTCGGTGTCCTCGGTCTCGTCTTCATCATCGGCTTCTATGACATCGTCTCCTTCTCCTCCAACGTCTCCCAGATGACCTACAAAATTGCCCAGGTCGACCCAGGGTGGGGGTTGTGGCTGTACGTAGCGGCGGTCATCGCCAGCGCCGCAGGCGTCGTACAGCTCTGGCTCCATCGTCGAAAGACGCAGGCATAGACCCACCTAGGTCCGCGGAAGGTTCTGCGGTACAAGGTGTTTCATGCTGCCCGCTGGGGGTGGCTCCGCGCGGCCAGCATCCGGATTCCTTACCCCCCAGCCAGTTTCAGCACCCGGTTGTTGCCAGTGTCGGCGACGTAGAGGTTGCCGGCTTTGTCCACCGCCACACCGGAAGGGTTGCTGAGGCCGGTGAACGACAGCGCGGTCGGGGTGCCCGAGCCTGCCGCCACTTTCAGCACCCGGTTGTTGCCAGTGTCGGCGACGTAGAGGTTGCCGGCTTTGTCCACCGCCACACCGGAAGGGTTGCTGAGGCCGGTGAACGACAGCGCGGTCGGGGTGCCCGAGCCTGCCGCCACTTTCAGCACCCGGTTGTTGCCAGTGTCGGCGACGTAGACGGCGCCGGTGGCATCCACCGCCACACCGGAAGGGTTGCTGAGGCCGGTGAACGGCAACACGATCGAGCCGCTGGAGCCCGCCGGCAGTTTCAGCACCCGATTGCCCGCGGCGGTGACATAGACGGCGCCGGTGGCATCCACCGCCACACCGGAAGGGTTGCTCAGGTCGGTGAACGGCAGCTCGGTCGTGCCGCTGGCGCCCGTCGCCAGTTTCAGCACCCGACTATTGCCAACATTGGTGACGTAGGCGGCGCGGGCGCCATCCACCGCCACGCCGCTGGGGTTACCCAGGCCACTAAACGGCAACGCGGTCGGGCTGCCCGAGCCCGCCGCCAGTTCCAGCACCCGATTGTTACCAGCGTCGGCGACATAGACATCGCCGACGCTGTCCACCGCCACACCACCGGGACCGCTAAGGCCGGCCAACGGCAGCACCGTCTGCCCCGACGCCGATGCGGTTTGCCCCGGCGGCGCTGCGGATTGCCCGCTTGGGGTTGGGGATGCGGGCGAGTGTGGTCGCCACAGGTAGCCGGCGACGCCGGCGGCGGCCAGGATCACGACGATCCCGGCGATCAGCGGCCACTTCTGCCGTCGCCGCTTCGGCGGAGCCGGCGGTGTGCGGACCTGAGGGGACGACCGGTCAGCGGCTGGTCGCAATTGTGGGGCAGGGGACTGGCCGGGTGGGCGTTGCGGGGTCGCACCCAGGTTCAGATCGGCCTGTTGCCGCACCGCGGCGGGGGCGGGTGGCGGCTGATCGTCTGGTCGGGGCGCGTGACGGAGCCTGGTGGGCTCACCGGGCAGTAGCAGCGGTGTGGTGATGGCGGCATGGGCGGCGCGGGCCAACTCGACGGTGGTGGCATAACGCTGGTCGGGGTCCTTGGCCATCCCCTTCGCGATGACCGGATCGAACGTGGCAGGCACGTTGGGATCGGTGAGCGACGGCCGTGGCGGCGGGGCCGTCAAGTGCGCGGTGACTTGCTGTTCGGTGTTGTTTCCGGGAAATGGGGTGCTGCCGGTCAGACATTCATAGAGCACACATGCCAGCGCATAGATGTCGGCGCGGGCGTCGACCTGGCCAGCGTGCATCCGCTCGGGAGACATGTAGTGCCAGCTGCCGATGACGCCGCCGGCGGAAGTCAATGGGGCGTCGCTGGCGGCGCGGGCGATGCCGAAGTCGATCAGATAGGCGAAATCGTCCTCGTCGAGCAAGATGTTGGACGGCTTGACATCACGGTGCACCAGACCGATCTTGTGCGCGGCGTGCAGCGCCTTGGCAACTTGCTCGATGACCCGCACCGCCCGTGCTGGCTCCAGCGGCCCGTCGGCCAACACCGCGTGCAGGTCGCGGCCCTCGACGAGCCGCATGTCCACATACAGCCGCCCGTCGATCTCGCCATAGGTGTGGATCGGAATGATGTGCGGGTTGTTCAGCTGCGCCGCCGCGTCGGCTTCCCGGCGAAACCGCGCCACGAACGTCGGGTCGGCAGCCAGCTGCGCCGGCAGCAGCTTGATCGCCACCGTGCGGTTGTTGGTCGCCGTGTCATGCGCGCGCCACACCTCACCCATGCCGCCGCGGCCCAACAATTCGATCAGGCGATACCGCCCGAACGCCGTGCCCTCCACGGGCTCACCATACGCAGCCAGACGCTTCACAACAGGCAAGACGGCTACCGCGGCTACGTGCGGTCCATCATCGACCCCGGAATCGGCGGGGAAGCGCTGCACATTTTGTGGCGAGGGATCGGTGCGTCAACGCGCAGAGTTCGACTGCCACCTGAAGCTCGACATGAGGGACCTATTGTCGAACAGCGTTGCCATGGACGGGAATACACCGGCTAGTAGAGGTAGACGACGGCATCGTTTCCTCCGGTGCACGTAATCCAGGGATCGGCGCCGTTGACGACGCAGGTCATGACGAAGTCGTCGCCGGCGCACTGGACAGCCATGGGCGCGCCAGCACGGGCACTAGGGCACGGGATCGTGCCTGGCGCATTGACCTGACGGCTGTCGCGGCTGGGCACCGGATAGTCCGCGTAATAGGCGTTGATGACGTTCTCTGCGAATTGGCATGAGGTTGTCGGAGAACCGCGTCCAGCGGCAGTCGCCCATCCCGACCGACCTGGAAGCTGGTACCCCGCGCAGCTCACCTGGTGGGGGTCGAGCCCCTGCGCCAGCGGCGGAGTCACTCTCACGGTCGGTGTGTTCGGTGTGCTCGGCGCCGGGGCGGAATAGGACGGAGAAACCGAGGCCCCGCTCGGGTATGTCGTGGTGTATGTAGCTCCCGATGAGCTTGACGGTGTGTCCTTGTTGGCAAGTGCCACCATGAACACCACCAATGCGGCGACAACCAAGGTCGCCAGGCCGACGCCAATCCATATTGGGGCTTTCGATGAGGCGGGTTGGCTGGCTGGTGGCGCCCAAGGAGGCATTGGCGGTCGGGAATGCTGGACGGGTATCGGGGGCGCCGGCGGTGCCGAATGCACCGGCGGTGCCGAATACACGGGCGGTCTGGACCGCACGACGGGTATTGCTGGTGGGGTCGGCGCGGCCGTGACCGGTGCTGCAGCTTTCGGTGCGACCAGTTTCAGGTGCTGTGCTTTTTCGATCGCATGGGCAAGAACGTAGGTCCAGGCTTCGGGCAGCGGGCGCCTAGCCGGCTCATTGGTGAGGGTGTCGGTGATGACCTGGCGCAGCTGAACCGGTGTCGTCGAGGGGATGTGGCCGGTGTTGGTGGTGTTGTGGTCGCCGGCTACCAACCGCAACGCCAGCAGGCCCAACTTGTAGGCGTCGGAATAGATCGTGGCCAGTTCCTCACCGGCAGGTGTATCCCAGCCCGGTGTCTCCACCTGGGGCAGCGCCGAGACACCATTGATGCGCATCGCATCACAGTCAATGAAATACACAGCCTCATGCGGGGTCAGCGAGAACAACAGGTTTTTCGGGGAAATGTCACCCACACACACCCCGTGCCGGTGCAAAAACGCCAACCCCGACGCCACCTCACGCAGCAACGTATAGCGCTGCACATCGTCTAAGGCGATGCCACGAGCCGCCAGCACCGACGAATGATTCAACAGATGCTGAAACTCCGCCGTCGTCGACGACACCCCCTTGACCGTTGTCAGCGAGATGAAAAACTCATCCGGAATGGCCGGCATCACAAACCCCGTCGGTGTGCCACCGTCCTCGACCAGCGCGCACGGCCACGCCGCAATCGAGACCAGCCGTTCGGCCTGCGCATACGACAGCGACTGCTCCACCAAGGCCGGCATCGCCGCCAACGCGGTGAAATCCATCTCCGCGACCGCGGCGGGCTTGTACTCCTTGTACACCATCGACGCCGCGAACTTCGTCTTCACATTGGGCGCGCGATACACCACGCCTTGCCCACCCTGACCGATCTTGGTGCGCGGACCCAACTTAGCGCGCTCGATCACCTGTGCTGCCCGTGCCGGCGACGGTGATACCTGATCCTCAACCGGCGTGGGTGCGGGGGCGGGTCGCGTCGCGTCCAGGGCGGGGGCGGGTCGCGTCGCGTCCAGCGCGGGGACCGGTTGAGAGCTGCGGGCAGGCGCACTGGTCAGGGCGCACTGGGCGGCGACGGCCAGCTCCTGAGCGCTCTGGTAGCGCTTGTCGGGCTTCTTGGCCATCCCGGTCGCGATCACCTCATCGAACCCGACCGGTAGCTCAGGTCGCTGCGCACTGGGCTTGGGCGGCTCCAGCGTCAAATGCCCGGCGATTTGTTGCTCCATGCTGTCACCCGGATACGGCGGGGCGCCGGTCAAACATTCATGCAACACACACGCCAACGCATACACATCGCTGCGGGCATCAGCAATCCCGGTGGTGAAACGCTCCGGGGCCATGTAGCTCAAGGTGCCCACGATCATGCCGGTGCTGGTCAGCTTGCTGGCCGCCGCGTCATGGGCGATGCCGAAATCGATCAGATAGGCGAAGTCGTTGCCGGTCACCAGCGCATTGGAGGGTTTGATATCGCGGTGCACCAGCCCCACGGCATGCGCGGCGCCCAGCGCGGAGGCCAGCTGCTCAATGATGTGCACGGCGCGCTGCGGACTCATCGGCCCGTCGCGCTGCAGCAGACCGTGCACGTCGATGCCCGCGATGATCGGCATCACCAAATACAGCTGGCCCTCGATTTCACCGGCCTCATAGATCGAGATGATGTGCGGCTCATTCAACCGGGCCGTGGTCTGGGCCTCGCGCCGGAACCGCTCCTCATAGCCGGGTTCGGTGGCCAACTCCGGCGGCAACACCTTGATCGCCACATCGCGATCCATCATCGTGTCATGGGCCTTATACACCTTGCCCATGCCGCCCTCGCCGATTACCGACAATAGGCGGTAACGCCCAAACGCCACCTCATCCACCGGCCGGCCTTTCCTCAACCCGCTGATGGCAGATGCTACCCACCCACCCGCACGAATGCGGCCTGTTCCGCATCCCCAAAGCACGGCCCATCGGGACACGCTGCGATCGAGTTCGTCTGCCGGTGACGGCCCCGCTCGCGAGCCCCGCGATGCAACCGTCAATGACCGCAATTGAGGGGCTCGGTGACCGCTATCCGCCGCACCGAAGCGTCGATGTTGGCCCCATTCAACTCACCGCTGGCCACCCCTGCCCACCCTGACCGAACGTGCCCCGCGATCCGAACTTGGCGCGCTCGATCCCCTTGGCGCTCACCGCAGCTGGTGTCGGCCACTACTTGGTGTCGGGCCGCCAGGTGGTGTCGGGTCGGCAGGTGGTGTCGGGCCGCCAAGTGGTGCCAGGCCACTCGGTGTCAGGCCACTCGGTGTCAGGCCACTCGGTGTCAGGCCAGCAGCTGTGCCGGGCCCGCGCCGCCCTGTCCCGGTCTCGGGCGACACCGGTTTTCTCGGCCACACCGCCACCAAAGTCCGGTCATCGTCAAAGGCTTCGCGACTGAAATCCACCGCGTGAGCGAACTCGATCAACGAGGGCACCTGCGGCTGGGTCAACGCCTCACGAAACAGATTGCCGACCCCGCCGTCCCCCGTGCCCAACGGATCACCAATCCCATCGGTACCGATCAACAACACATCCCCGTCGGCGACTTCGACCACTTCCGGCATCACATCGTTAGGCACCCGCGGCAACCCCACCACCGCCGAGGACGCAATCCCGGTGTCCGACACCGTCTTACCGCCCAGGACCGGGACGAACTCCCCGTCAGACAACAACCAGGCAAGCGAATCACCTGCACCCACCAAATAGGCGCGCAACATACCGGCACCGGCGGGCTCAATGACCGCACACACCAACGTGGTCGCCAGCTGCTCCTCAGCGCGCACCGGATCCGGCTCGCTAAGTCCCAACAGGGATTGCGCCCGCTCATTTAATGCCCACGCCGCACTCTTGAGCAGCGCCAACCAGTCAGTGTGCCCGATATCCCCGCCCAGATGAACGTGCAACCATTCGGCTGCCTGCTTCGTGACCGTGCTCGCGCCGAGATGCGATTGCGGGGCCCCCGACACACCATCTGCCACAAGGACAATCACCCGCCCATCGGGCAAATGGTGAGCCGCAAAATCATCCTGACGCGGCGCACCGTTAAAGCGATGCAAATGCCCGCGCTGCGACACCCCCCGCAGCGTCAACGCCTCGGTAGACCACCCATCAATGACCACATCAGGACGAAACGGCAACGAGCGATAACCCGCACCAATCGTCGAGGGCTCCACCGGTGGCGAGGGTGAGCCCACGACGATCTGCGGAACAACAGTGGCACCGATCACCTCGGCAACACCTGAGTCCTCGGAGCCCGAATGGCCCGCACTCACCGCGATCGGCTCATCGGGCGGCGCTAGCGGCTCGACCACCGGCACGTCCAACGGCTCAGTAGAGCCCTCGCTGCTTTCCTCACCTTTTCGACCCCGCCTCAAGCCAGCCATGACCTACCCGGCCCCGGCCGGCCTAGACCACATCCACGGCCAAGGTGAACCCTTCTGGCTTCTCAAACTGCAACGCGGCCGAACCGCCCGCCAACGCCTGCCCCGAACTAATCACCGACTGCGTCAACGAGGTCAAAAACTCCGAAATCGCGTGACCCGTATCCACGCCACGCGCAGCGATAAAGGCAAAGTGCGGCTTTGTCGCCAACTCGCCCACGACGCCGGCATCAGCATCACCGATACCGAAAGCAAGAATATTCGGCGCCGCCGGCTGAGCCAGTAAATTCGACCGAGCCGTCCGCCAATCCTCCTGCCCGTTCGGCAGACCATCCGTCAGAAAAAACACCGCCGGCCGATGCACCGTATACCCGTCAGCCTTCAGGCTAGGGATATCGACCGAAATCCGGTATGCCAGTTGATCAAACGCCGACGCGTACGACGTCAACCCCTGAGCTTCCAACACCGGCATCCCCTGCAGCAACCGTAAATCAGCCGGCTCAAGATAGGTAAACGCCGTATCCGAAAACCCGATCACCGAAAACCGCACCTTCGCCGCGGCAAACGACTCGCGCTGCAGAGCATCATGCAATGCCGCCAAGCCCCCATTCAACTCACCAATATTGCGCCCCATCGACCCAGACTCATCAGCAACAAAATACACAAGGAGAATCGAACCCTTAGGCTCCACCTCAGAACCCACCTCTCACCGATCGATTTACGTCAGTCACCGAAACCACCTGGGCCCCCGTCAGAGTGTAACTGCCATATTCACCCAGCATGACGTTTCCTCTCTCCGGAAGATGCCCGGGCGTCAGTAGTGCGGTGACGGCGACGGTTGGTCGTCGCTACCGGTCGTTGCCGCCGGTCAGGCAAGGTTGGGGCGAATGCCTTGGAAGATTCTTGTCGCGCTCGATGGTGCCGGGGTGACTACGAGACGACGAGCAGTCAGCAATCCTTGGACCGCTGCGGTTTCGGCGTGCCTGTTCGCACCAAGGTGCCCGCATGGTTGGTTGGCTCCACCGGGACGACGGTGGCCGTCACCAGCGGCCGCAGGTAAGCGGCGAGCGCCGCGCGAATCCGGCAAGAATTCTCCAAGGCGTCCCCGGCAGCCTATCTGCGAAAGCGGTCCGCGGGCCGCCGCCACATAAATGTGAAAGCGCACAGCTGCAAAAGGAGGATCTCGTGATGCCTCGATTTCATGGTCAGGGAACAGCAATGACGTCCCACATTCCCGTCGAGATCGACGTAACCTGCCCGTAGCCGGCGTGGCTGCCCGATTCGATGTCAAACTGACCCACTACTAGGAGAGGATGGGCCCCGTGACGACACCCGACCAACCGGGCTGGTACGACGACCCGCACGACTCCAAAGCACAGCGTTACTGGGACGGTCAAGACTGGACACCGCACCGTCAGCGAAAGCCGGTCTCGCAGTCCGCGCAGCCGCCCAAACCCCCACCCACGCTGGCGGCCACGAAGTTGCCTTCGCCTCCCTCTAACCTGCCGCCCCCACCCGGGCAGCTGCCCCCGCCTCCCTCTAACTTGCCGCCCCCACCCGGGCGGCTGCCCCCGCCTCCCTCTAACTTGCCGCCCCCACCCGGGCAGCTGCCCCCGCCTCCCTCTAACCTGCCGCCCCCACCAGCGCAACTGCCCTCGCCTCCGCCCGGGGGGTATCCGCCACCCTCGCCAGGCGCACTCCCGCCGGGCGCGGGGTATCCGCCACCCCGCTCAGCCGGCCCGCCGCGACGATCCCGGCTTCGAATCCCAACCGTGGCGGTGGTCATCGGTGTGGTCGCGGTGTTAGCCGTAGCCGGCGTGTTGGTTTATAAGTTCACCCTCGGGGGCTCTAACCCCGCCCTCGGCGGCTCCAATCCCGACGAGGACCGGATTCGGGCGGTGATGCAACAGGAGCAGGCGGCGTTCAACAATCTCGATTACAACGCGTATCTGGATACGTTATGCGCGGCGCAGCGCCCGGTGCAGGAGAGCCAGTTGAAATGGGTTACCCAAAACAGAGCCGCTAATAGTACATACGGACCGATCCAATTCACGTTGACGGACATCAAAGTTGCCGGTGACAGGGCAACTGGAAACATGTCCATCAATGGGCAGAAGAGCCTGAGTCCAGACGGACTAATGTGACCGCAGAGTTCGTGCGGGAGGGCGGCGCCTGGAAAGACTGCAGTCCGGGATGGTCCCACTAGTCCGGGGTTCCAACATTGGTGTGCCGGTGTACAAGTTCGCCGCTGACAGCTCGGAAGAGGACCAGGTCAGGGGTGTCGTCAAGACGTAATACCGCCGACTACAACAATGCGGATGGTGCGGGCACGGCTAGGCTATTCGTGGCCAGGCAACGAAGCAGCCCCGCGGCTCGAAGGCTCTTTAGCTCGAAGGCCGACGTGCTTGCGGTGATCCTTGCGGACCGACGCGGTGGAGACGATAATTACCGCGCCGCACGTCGCCGATGATGGACATCCACGCTAAATTCTTCATCCTCCCGTCGACTGGTGCAGTTCAGCGAGCCGGGAGGATTGGCCCCTTGACGACACCCGACCAACCGGGCTGGTACGACGACCCGCACGACTTCAAAGCACTGCGTTACTGGGACGGTCAAGACTGGACGCCGCACCGCCAGCGAAAGCCGGTCTCGCAATCCGCGCAGCCGCGCAAACCCCCACCCACGCTGGCGTCCACGAAGCTGCCCCCAGTGCCACCGCCACCCGCGCAGCCTCCCTCACCCCCCTCTGACCTGCCGCCCCCACCCGCTGCGCAGCTACCCCCGCCCCCGCCCACGCTGCCCGGCACTCAACTGCCGTCCACGCTGCCGCCCCCACCCGCGCCTACGCAGCCACCGCCCCCGCCCCCACAGCCACCGCCCAGATCCCCGTAACCTGCCCTCACACTGACCCAGCACCCGGCTGGCTGGAAATAGCGCGGTCCTGCCGGTAACTCGGCAATAGCGGCGACCGGCCGGCAGTAGGCTCGGCAAGACGAACTCGTTGGAGGTGCCGATGTCCTACGTCGTCTTCGCGAATGTCTACCAAGGAATTCACGACTGTATGGCGTTGGGCTGCCCACCGCAGGCTGCGGTCTAGCCGTGCTCACCACAACCTATGCCGGGTACAGCGACATCGGGCGTAAACGATCCCGCAACGACGACCGGTGGGCAGCAGACCCGGCGCAGCGGCTCTACATAGTCGCCGACGGGGTGGGCAAAAGCCGCCGCGGCGATCGGGCTGCCGAGCAGGTCATCGAGCTGCTGCCGGCATACGTGGCGCGCCACCTGCCCGGCACCGACCTCGGCGATGGGCAGGCGCCCGCACGGTTCGGCCAGGCGGTCGTGCAGCTGTCCGACGACTTGTACGCCCGTAGCCGCAGCCCCGACTCCGACCTCGCCGGCGCCAACACCACCGTCGTCGCCGCGGTGATCACCGACTCGCGCGCAGTGATCGCCCACCTCGGCGACAGCCGCGCGTACTTGCACCGAGACGGCCAGGTGCAGCGGTTGACCAGCGACCACACCGTCGTGCAGGCGGTGATGAACGCCGGTGAACTTAGTGCCGAAGAGGCCGCGCATCACCCGAACCGGTCGACGCTTACCCGCCACGTGCTGATGCCGCCGCCCGCGCGCCCCGATGTTTCTGCGCTGGACCTACACCCCGGTGACCGGATCCTGTTGTGCAGCGACGGTTTACATGGAGTCGTCGATGACGCGACGCTGGCCGCGATCCTCACCAGCCACCCCGATCCGGCCGACGCGTGTCGCACGTTGATCGAGGCCGCCAACCAGGCCGGGGGACCCGACAACATCACCGCCGTGGTGGTGGATGCCGGGCCAGTGCCCCCAACGCCCACACCCGCACCGACCCCGTTTTACGACGCGGCCCCGCCCCCGCCCACACCCGAATCGCCCCAACAATGGGCTGCCGGGACGAATCCCGCTGCGACCCAACCACCGCCACCGCAGCCGGAGCGGCCTCGCGACCGTCGCCGAGCGAAAGTTGGCCTGATCACCGCGATAGTCGTGATAGTCGTGGTCTTGGGCGCCGCCGGCATCACCGGCTACCTACTGTGGCCCCGCCCGCACCAATCCCCAACCCAAACCGGGCAACCCACGCCGGCGGCGGCGCCTCCCGCGCAGACCGTGCTGCCCTTCGCCGGCCTTAACCCCCCCGACAGTCTGGCGGTGGACACCGCCGGCACCGTGTATGTCGCCGACACGGGCAACAATCGGGTGCTGAAACTGGCGCCCGGCGCGAATGCCCCGACCGTGCTGCCGTTCACCGGCCTTAACCACCCCGGCGGTGTGGCGGTGGACTCCGCCGGCAACCTCTATGTCACCGAGACTGGCAGCAATCGGGTGTTGCAACTGGCGCCCGGCGCGAATGCCCCGACCGTGCTGCCGTTCACCGACCTCGATCACCCTGACGGTGTGGCGGTGGACTCCGCCGGCAACCTCTATGTCACCGAGACTGGCAGCAATCGGGTGTTGCAACTGGCGCCCGGCGCGAACGCCCCGACCGTGCTGCCGTTCACCGGCCTTAACCACCCCGGCGGTGTGGCGGTGGACTCCGCCGGCAACCTCTACGTCACCGAGACCGGCAACAATCGGGTGCTGCAAACTGGCGCCCGGCGCGAACGCCCCGACCGTGCTGCCCTTGACCGGCCTCAGTTCCCCACACGAGGTGGCGGCGGATCCCGTGGGCAACCTCTACGTCACCGAGACCGGCAACAATCGGGTGCTCAAACTGACGGCGGGCTCGCCCACCCCGACCGTGCTCCCGTTCACCGGCCTCAGCCTTCCCTTGTGTGGGCGCGGTGGACAGCGCTGGCAGCGTCTACGTCACCAACACGGGCAACGGTCGCGTGGTGAAACTGCCAGCGGGGTAATGCATCGCACAGCCGCAGGCTGTGTGCCTCGGGATGGGTTCGGTCGAGTTCTTTATCCAGTAACAGCCACCGCCGGCGGCTCCCCGGGCGACGCCGCGGTCAACGACTGCAGGGCGAATCGAAGGCCTTGGCTATCGCCATCCGCCGCACGGAAGCGTCTATGTTGGCCCTGTTCAAATCACCGCTGGCCAGCGCCCTCTCCAGCCGGTCGAGAACTGCTGGAACTTCGGTGGTGGTGATCCACAGGGCGGTGTCGGCACCGGCTTGCAGGGCTTTCAATGCCGCGTCGGCAACCCCGTAGCGGTCGGTGATCGCCTTCATGCTCGACAGGTCGTCGGTGAACACCGGGCCATCAAACGGCGGCCCACCGTATCCGATTCCTTTGCGCAATAAAGTAACTGCGGCAGCGCTCAGGCTGGCGGGGTCACTACCGGTCAAGCTGGGCACCTGCATGTGGCCGATCATCACACCCACCGGCGCCTGGGCCACCAGCGTTCGATAGGGCACGAGGTCGAGGTCTTGCAGTTCGTCTAGCGGCGGGGACACCACTTCAGCCGCGTGAGAATCCCCGGACGCGCGACCGTGCCCGGGAAAGTGCTTGAGAACCGGCAGCACCCCGGCGTCGCGCAGGCCGTTCGCGTATGCGCCGGCAAACTGCGTCACCATCGCAGGGACCGCGCTGAACGACCGATCACCGATCACCGTGTCGGCAGGTGCGTCGGTGACGTCGACGACCGGGGCGAAGTCGACAGTAATACCGTACTTGCGCATCTTGAGGCCGTGATCCAATGCCACCTGGTAAACCCGCCCGGTCGACTCGGTCTGCCCCAGCACACGGGCCGACGGTGCCGGCCCGATCAGCGATGACAACCGCTCGACCCGGCCGCCCTCCTCATCAACACTGACAGCCAGCCGCAGCGGGCCTGCTGAGCCCTCGATGCCGACCAGCGACCCGTCCTTCAGCATCGACAGGTCGGTCCAGCTGCCGATGAAGATCCCGCCCACGTGCTGGCTGGCTACAACCGCACGCGCGTCGGCTGCATTGGTCACCCCGACCATCAGCAGCTGCGCGAGCTTGTCACGGGTCGACATTTTCGCCAGCAACGACGCTGGGTCACCACAACCCGGCGGCCAAGAGGGGGCCGCGACCATGCTGCTGCCAGGTGCTGGGGCCGGAGGCGGGCTACCGGGTGCCGCTGTCAGAGAAAGGCTGTTGGTGAGCATGGTTTTCCACACGCCCGCGGCAACCGCCGCGACGACCAGGGTGACCACGAGCGTTACGACGAACCACAGCCCGCCCCGCGATAAGTGTGGTTTTCTCGCTGGAGGCGCCGGATCGGCGAAATCCGAACGGTCGTCGAATCCTTTTTCAGGATTGTTCGATCTGGGGCGGCGCCGAGAGCGGTTGTGCCGCTGCGGCCGATTATTTGTCATCCAGATCGCAAATCACTGTCAGTGAGTTCCATTTGGGCCAAGCGTCGTGCTGATCATTTCGGGGCTGCAATGATACGGATCCCTACCGTGGTCGGTGCACCAACTCAGCACACTGCCGCGGTCGCTGAAAGCGATCGGCACAACGGTGACCCAATAGCCTGGCTGGCCGTACGTTCTCCAGTCGCCCGACCAAAGAAGTATGGCGCCGTACTGCTGGCGGAGCTGCTGATGTTCCTGCAAAATCGCTTGGCTGTCATACGCCTTGCCATCTTCTCTGTCGTAGGTCCATGGTTGCGTGGCGTGCTTGGAACTGAGTTGCGGGATCCAATGATCGGCGAGTTGGGCGGTTGCCAACGGATGGTCTCGGTCGGCGAGTTGCTTCAGTTGCTGGTAGGCCGCGGCCTCGGGATCGACAGGGGTCGTGTACGTGGGTGTCGGCGCAGCGGAAGAGGGCGAATAGGTAGAGGAGGCGGGGTAAGTCGGCGCGGGGGTACCGCCGCCACTGCCTCTGTTGACGGCATTCGAGATAACAACAGCAACAATCGCCAGGGCGACGGCCAGCCCTGTTACGGCGGCCCATATTGGGGCTTTGGATGAGGCCGGTGGGCTTGGTGGCGGCGCCCAAGGAACGATCGGCGGTTGGGAATGTGGGGCGGATGTGGGGGGCGCTGATGGGTGCACCGGCGGTGCCGAGTGCACGGGCGGTCTGGACCGCACGACCGGTATTGGTGGTGGGGTCGGTGCGGCCGTGACCGGTGCTGCAGCTTTTGGTGCGACCAGTTTCAGGTGTTGCGCTTTTTCGATCGCATGGGCAAGAACGTAGGTCCAGGCTTCGGGCAGCGGGCGCCTAGCCGGCTCATTGGTGAGGGTGTCGGTGATGACCTGGCGCAGCTGAACCGGTGTCGTCGAGGGGATGTGGCCGGTGTTGGTGGTTTTGCTCGCCGGCTCGCCACGCCTGCGCCCAACTTGTAGCGTCGGAATAGATCGTGGCCAGTTCCTCACCGGCAGGTGTATCCCAGCCCGGTGTCTCCACCTGGGGCAGCGCCGAGACACCATTGATGCGCATCGCATCACAGTCAATGAAATACACAGCCTCATGCGGGGTCAGCGAGAACAACAGGTTTTTCGGGGAAATGTCACCCACACACACCCCGTGCCGGTGCAAAAACGCCAACCCCGACGCCACCTCACGCAGCAACGTATAGCGCTGCACATCGTCTAAGGCGATGCCACGAGCCGCCAGCACCGACGAATGATTCAACAGATGCTGAAACTCCGCCGTCGTCGACGACACCCCCTTGACCGTTGTCAGCGAGATGAAAAACTCATCCGGAATGGCCGGCATCACAAACCCCGTCGGTGTGCCACCGTCCTCGACCAGCGCGCACGGCCACGCCGCAATCGAGACCAGCCGTTCGGCCTGCGCATACGACAGCGACTGCTCCACCAAGGCCGGCATCGCCGCCAACGCGGTGAAATCCATCTCCGCGACCGCGGCGGGCTTGTACTCCTTGTACACCATCGACGCCGCGAACTTCGTCTTCACATTAGGCGCGCGATACACCACGCCTTGCCCACCCTGACCGATCCTGGTGCGCGGACCCAACTTAGCGCGCTCGATCACCTGTGCTGCCCGTGCCGGCGACGGTGACATCTGATCCTCAACCGGCGTGGGTGCGGGGGCGGGTCGCGTCGCGTCCAGGCTGGGGACGGGTTGCAGGGCAGGTGCGCTGATCAGGGCCTGGCGGGCGGCGACGGCGAGCTCCTGAGCACTTTGATAGCGCTTCTTTGGGTCTTTGGCCATGCCGGCCGCGATCACCTCATCGAACCCGACCGGTAGCTCAGGCCGCTGCGCACTGGGCTTGGGCGGCTCCACCGTCAAATGCCCGGCGATTTGTTGCTCCATGCTGTCCCCTGGATACGGCGGGGCGCCGGTCAAACATTCATGCAACACACACGCCAACGCATACACATCGGAGCGGGCATCAGCAATCCCGGCGGTGAAACGCTCCGGGGCCATGTAGCTCAAAGTGCCCACGATCATGCCGGTGCTGGTCAGCTTGCTGGCCGCCGCGTCATGGGCGATGCCGAAATCGATCAGATAGGCGAAGTCGTTCCCGGTCACCAGCGCATTGGAGGGTTTGATATCGCGGTGCACCAGCCCCACGGCATGCGCGGCGCCCAGCGCGGCAGCCAGCTGCTCAATGATGTGCACGGCGCGCTGCGGGCTCATCGGCCCGTCGCGCTGCAGCAGACAATGCACGTCGATGCCCGCGATGATCGGCATCACCAGATACAGCTGGCCCTCGATTTCACCGGCCTCATGGATCGGGATGATGTGCGGCTCGGTCAACCGGGCCGCGATCCGAGCCTCCCGACGAAACCGCTGCTCATACCCGGGTTCGGTGGCCAACTCCGACGGCAACACCTTGATCGCCACATCGCGATCCATCATGGTGTCATGGGCCTTGTATACCTTGCCCATGCCGCCCTCGCCGATTGCCGACAATAGGCGGTAACGCCCAAACGCCACCTCATCCACCGGCCGGCCTTTCCTCAACCCGCTGATGGCAGATGCTACCCACCCACCCGCACCAATGCGCCCAGTTCCGAATCCCCAAATCACCGCCGACGCATCTCGAACGACTCCCCACTAACGGTGCACCGTCGCTCCAAGCGCGCGGGCCCACGTTAACCGGAAGCGCTGCACAAACGCCCACCTCACCAGCCAAGAAAAAGAACCTCGCCCGACAGAATGAGCGCATTTGGTGCCGGGCTGCGACGAACCTTCCGGTAAACCCTTCGGGGACACCTAGACCTTGCGCTCGGCCCTGGCGATATCGCGGGCCGAGCTGTTCACTCGGCCCGGCCCCCAAGGTGTTTGGCGAGAAATCGATCTGCCCGGTGGTAGAAGTCGAGGCGATTCTCGGGCATGGCGAAGCCGTGACCCTCGTTCTCGTACATCACGTATTCGTGGTCGATACCGCGCTCCTTCATGGCCGCCACGATCTGCTCCGATTCCGCCCGCTTGACCCGCGGATCGTTTTCACCTTGAGCGATGAGCATCGGGATCTTGATGTTGTCCACCTTCGACAGCGGCGAACGCGACCACAGGAAGTCGGGGTCCTTGCCGACCCGCTTATGCCACTGGACGATCGTCGGCTTCCAATACTCAGGAAACGACTCGATGAGCGTGTTCAGGTTCGACGGGCCGACCATCGAGATTGCGCATGTGAAGACGTCCGGGGTGAACGTCGCACCGATCAACGCGGCGTACCCGCCGTACGACCCGCCGTAGATCGCCACCCGGGCACGGTCGACGACACCTTGCTCGACCAGATGATCGATGGCGTCCAACAGATCGTCGTGCATCTTGGCGCCCCACTCGCGGTTGCCGGCGTTGAGGAATTCCTTGCCGTAGCCGCTGGAGCCGCGGAAGTTCACTTGCACGCACAAGTAGCCGCGGTTCGCCAACCACTGCACCTCGGGATCTAGCCCCCATCCGTCACGAACCCATGGCCCGCCGTGGACGACGAGGACGGTCGGCAGGTCGGCGCGCTCGACACCCGCAGGGAACGAGAGGTAACCGTGGACCGTGAGACCGTCGCGCGTCGTGAAAGCGAAGGGCTCCATGGGCACCAGCGGATAGTCGTTGAGCTCCGGCCTGTGGTCGAACAGGAATGTCGCGGTCTTCGCGACCCGGTCCCAGGTGTAGAACTTCACCGGTCCGGAATCGTCGTCGAACGCCACCAGCCATGTCGTGTCGTCGTTGTCGCGGTCGGTGATCATCAGGTCGCCGGCGTGGAGCCGCTCCAGTGCCTTGATGTCGCCGCGGATCGAGTCGTCGAAGATCCGGTACTCCAGGCGGTCGCCATACACGATCACGCCCTGGATCTCTCGGGTGTCGGGGTGCATGATCGCCCCGGTGATGTCGTAGGTCGGATCCTCGGCGATTACCTCGACGGCGCCGGTCGCGATGTCCATCTTCACCAGTCGGCCCGTGTTCGAGTCGATGGACGTCTGGACGTACATCCCCGTCCCGTCCTTGGTGAACCCAAGTGGTCCCGTCGATTCCGCGTCCTCCGGTGGGACTTGCAGCAACGGCCGCCAGTCCGACGACTCGTTGTCGCGCACCATGATGACCCTTCCCCCGTCCTCGGTCGGTGTGACCGCGCCGCGCACCGCGAGGTCGTCGTCGATCACCCAGCCGACGAAGCCGGGGTTCTCGACGATCTTGCGTAGCTCGCCAGTGGTCAGGTCGAGGTGGTAGACGTCGTGCAGCTGCGGGTTGTCCTTGTTGATGCCGATTAGCACATCGTTCGGAAAACGCTTGCGGTGCGCGATGAGTCGGCACTGCACGCCTTCCATCGGCGTGAGGTCGCGCTCCACGCCCGTCTCGAGGTCGACGTCGTACAACCGGTAATTCTCGCTGCCGTCCTTATCGCGGCCATACATGATGTGGCGGTTGTCATGCGTCCAGAAATAGCCTTGGATCCCGCGCCCGGTGTCGTGGGTGACCGGCTTCTCGTTACCCGCTCCGACATCGCCGACGAACACGTTGAGCACGCCGTCAAGCGGTGCGACGTAGGACAACCGAGTGCCGTCCGGCGAGATCTGCGGCGCCGTTCGCTCGGGGTGACCCAGCAGCATGTCGAGCGGGATCAGCTGAACCTCGGTCATGGGGCCTCCAGTGGCCGGTGCGATAGTTCTCATGGTGATTTCTCCTGATACGGCAGGGTATATCCGACACCGACCTAGGCTAAATTTCTCGGATATGCCGTATTTCGGCACCACCGAAAGCCCCAAGCGGCGTTCCTATTTCGTCTGGGTGCTGTGACGGCCCGGATTGGTCATTGTCGGTTGTTTTGGTCGTTGTCGGTTGTTGAGGTCGTGCCAAGGTTGGGGTCGACATCTTGGAAGATTCTTGGAGCGATCCCTGGCCGGAATATTGACGGCTGTGTGCGCCATTCACAGCCGTCCTTGCGGACCGCGCTGGTGGAGACGATAATTGCCGCGCCACACGTCGCCGATGATGGACGCCCACGTCATTCTCCATCCTCCTTCGATGGGGTGCAGGTCAGCGAACTGGGAGGATTGGCCCCTTGACGACACCCGAGCAACCGGGCTGGTACGACGACCCGCAGGACTCGAGCGCGCAGCGTTACTGGGACGGTCAGGAATGGACGCCGCACCGCCAGCGAAAGCCGATCTCGCGAGCCACACTTGGTGCCTCACGCTCCAGGCGGCCGCTGCCGCCCGCACCTACCCAGCCGGCCACCCCCGCACCGACCCAGCCGGCCACGCGCCGACCGATTCCGCCGCCCCCGCCCCCGTTTGTCCCGCCGCCCCCGCCCCCGTTTGTCCCACCGCCCGCGCCTGCGCCGGACCCATCGTCGGGCCGCGGCCGACCGCATCGCTCTCGCACTCCATGGAGGAGCCTGGCGATCCTCGGTGTGGTCGCGCTATTAGCGGTAGGCGGCGTGTTGGTGTACAAGTTCGTCTTAACGGGCAACAGCACCACCACCAGCGGCACCAATAATCCCGGCACCACCGCGACAGCGGCGACGACCACCGAACCCCCCACGACTGCTGCGTCCGCCCCACCGGCGACCACTTCGGGGCAAACCACGCAGTCCGCAGCGCCTGCGGGTCCAGCCGTGCAGATGCCGTTCACCGGCCTGGATCGCCCCGTCGATATCGCCGTCGGAATTGGGGGCATGAGCGACGGCGCCGTCTACGTCACCGACAGTGGCAACAACCGGGTGGTAAAACTGGCGGCAAACTCCTTTAGCCAGACCGTGCCGGCCTTCACCAGCCTCAACAGCCCGCAAGGGTTAGCGGTGGACAGCGACGGCGACGTCTATGTCACCGATGGCAGCGACAACCGGATACTGTGGGCACGCATCCCCCAGTCGCCCCCGTCTCCGCCCTGGCAGGCCAGCTCCAGCGCCGAGTGGGTGGGGCCTTTCAGCGGTCTCCTGTCCCCTCGCGGTGCTGTCATGGCCCCAGGGAGCTACTTCGTCGCCGACAGCGGCAACAATCAAGTGATGAAATGGACGGTCGGGACGAACGTGCCCGAGGTGATCCCCTTCAGCGGCCTCAACAGCCCGAACGGCGTGGCAATGGTGAACACGGGCCAGTATGTCGTCTACGTCGCCGACACCGGCAACAACCGGGTGGTGAGGCAGTTCGCCGGCTCCAGCAACCCCCAGACCGTGCTGCCGTTCACCGGTCTCACGAACCCGCACGGTGTGGCGGTGGACAGAAACGGCAGCGTCTACGTAACCGACAGTGCCAACAACCGGGTGCTAAAACTGGCGGCAGACCGCAACAACCCGACCGGACTCTCCACCACCCAGACCATCCTGCCGTTCACCGGCCTCAACAACCCGCAAGGTGTGGCCGTGGACAGCCAGGACAACGTCTACGTCGTCGACAGCGGCAACAACCGGGTACTCAAACTGGCGAAGAACCTTACGAGCCAATGACCGTGCTGATCAAGGGGTTTGCCCCGCACCGGTGCGTACCCGTCGCCCGTACAACCCAAGACGGCCATGGATAGCGGGCGACCAGACGGCGTGTCGCCGGGTTCGCGGCATCGGCGGGAACAAGGGCCCCGAAGGCGCAATCTGCGGCCGTTCGCCTGGATCGCAGTGGGTGTCGCGGTCGCGCTTTTGCTCGCGGCGGGCGTGATCATGAGCACGCGTAAGGGGGCACCACATGCGGCGGCGCCGGACCCGGGCACGAGCGGCGCCCCTTCCCCCGCGGCAGCGGCGCCCCCGTCACCACCGGCCGTGCCGGGCCCCAGCACGACCGGCGCCCCTCACCCGCCGCCAGCGGCGCTGGCCGACGAGTTCGCCCAGTTAGCAGCGAAGCTGAACGCAAAGGTGGGCATCGCGTTTAGTGCCGTCGGCAGTGGGCAGGAGCCAATACAGTTGGGAGACTGGCAAAGTGGTGGTCCGGCCTGGTCAACGATGAAGGTTCCCTTGGTGATCGCGGCGTTACAAGACGACAAGTCGCACACCATCACCGACACGATGACCGCCGCCATCACCGAATCCGACAACGCGGCAGCCGAAAAGATCTGGGCAGGCCTGAGCGACGATCCGGTCAAGGCCGCCCACAGGGTCGAAGATGTCCTGAGGCAAAATGGCGACCCGACGATCGTTCAGTCGCAACGGGTGCGTCCGCCGTTCACCGCGTTCGGCCAGACGGACTGGCCGCTGACCGACCAGGTCCGGTTCACCTCGGCTGCGTTCTGTGACAAGGCAAACGGGAAGGTTTTCGATCTGATGGGGCAGATCGCAAAAGACCAAAGCTGGGGCATCGGCACCATTTCGGGTACCCGCTTCAAAGGCGGCTGGGGGCCGTCAGAAAAAGGCGACTATCTGGTCCGGCAAATAGGCGTACTGAACGCCGCGGACGGAATGCAGGTCGCCGTCGCTCTTGCCGCGCAGCCCAATACGGGGAAGTTCGAGGACGGCACCGCCGAACTCACCGAGATGGCCAAGTGGCTGAACGCCCACCTCGCGAAGCTGTCACCGGGCCGTTGCGGTTCCTGACCGCGCGCGCCGCGCGGTCGCTGCGGCAGTTATGCGGTGGGGTAGATGATCGCACGCGTCACGCCGCCGTTGAGCAGCACGGTGGAGGTGTTGGCCACCGGGTCATAGATCAGCAGCGACATGGAGCGCGAGCCGCAGCCGTTGTCGGCCCGGAGCACCAACTTGTCGGCGGCCACGCCGACGACGAATACGGCGTTTTTGCTATCCACACCGGGAACGGTCAATCGGTTGGTCTGCATGTCCGCAGTCAGGCGAAACACTAACCCGTCGCCGCCGCATCCCGGCACGTTCTGCAGGAACGTGCCGCTGGGAACCTGCCAGGCATCCCGGTAGCCGAGGTCCTGCTCGTTGGCCGGGGTGAGCGCAGTCGGGGCCGCGCCGGCCAGGGGTACTTGCCAGAGCTGGGTTGTTCCACCGGCCAGGGCCGGGGGAGTGGCGGGCGTCCTGCAGGCGGCGAGGATCACCGATGGGGTCCACCACCGGACCGGTTGGCAAGAGCTGCGCGGCGCCAACATCGGCAGCTGTCGGGCAACCGCTCCGTCGTTTCCTATTACCACCATGCCGTTGTCGGTGCCGAGGACCAACTGGCTGCCGTCGGGCGTCTGCAGGAACTCGCCGCTGTACTTGCCCGCAGCCCCGAGCTGATCGGTGGGATAGGTCAACTGCTTGGTACCGCCGAGATCGACCCGTTCCAATGTGGATCTGTAGGTCCTGTAGTCCCCGCTCGACGTGTCGAAGTCCGCCAAGAGGACGGCCTGACCGGTCGGCCGGCTGTAGGTGACGCGGGCGCTGCAGCAGGGGCCCGCCGGTAAGGTTCGCTTGGCGCCGGTCGCCAGGTCAACCTCGGTCATGGTGGCGTTCCCCCCAGCGGCGAACTCGTCCTCGAACAGGGCGCGCCTGCCATCGCCCGACCAGTCGACCAGGCGGGGTGGCGAGGGCGGAAAGGTGGTGATCGCGTAGCGCCCGCCCGCGGGATCGAGCAGGTACAGCGTCGCCGGTGCCGCGGGGGTTTCGCCGGCGGGCGGGGTCGGCCCGGGATTCAGACCCGGCGTCGGGCTCCGGGTGGCCAGAATCCACCCCGGACCGACCTTGTCCCAGGGGATCTGGCTGGCCGGCAGTTCCACGCCCAGGGCCGGCGGAGGCGCGAGCGTGGCCGACGGCGCGGAGTTGACCGTGCCTTTGGCGCAGCCCGAACACGCCACCAACACGGCCACGCAGATGATCACCAGGCCGCCGACGAACTCTCCTGTACGGCGAGCTGAAGACCGATCCCTAACGCCGTCATGGCGCTTCATCGGCTGGTTGCCCGAAGTTCTGATCATGGCGTTTCCTTTCCGACGACCATGGGGACTGAAGGTCCCGCAATGGCCCGGGTTCGTCGCTGGTACCTGCCGTCGCGGCCGGCTACGGCAAGCGTGCGGCGAACGCCTTGCAGAATTCTTGGCGAATCCCGGCGCCCACTATCGGCGGGATCGGGACCGATCGGAGTCCTCGTTCCGCGGCGATTCAACGCGGCGCAACGGACTCAGCCCGCGTCATCGCGTAGTAGGCACCGCGTCGCGCTATCAGCTCACTGTGGCTGCCCCGCTCGATGATCCGGCCGGCCCGCATCACCAGAATGTGGTCGGCGTTGCGGATCGTTGAAAGGCGGTGGGCGATAATGAAACTCGTCCGATCACGGCGAAGCTCATGGGTGGCGCGGGCAATCAGTGCCTCGGTTCGGCTATCCACCGAGCTGGTTGCCTCGTCAAGGATCAACAGCTGCGGGCGGGCGATAAACGCCCGCGCGATGGTGATCAGCTGCTTCTCGCCGGCGCTAATGTTGCCGCCGTCGTCGCTCACCTGGGTGCGGTACCGGTCCGGCAAGGTGTGGACAAACCGGTCGACGTGCGCCGACTTCGCGGCGTGCACCACCTCTTCTTCGCTGGCTCCGGGACGCCCATAGGCGATGTTTTCTGCGATTGTTCCGTCGAAGAGCCAGGTGTCCTGGAGCACCATGCCGATGCGGGAACGCAGCCAGTGTCGGGTCACCGACGCGATATCGATGCCGTCGATGAGGATCTGGCCGGAGTCGATGTCGTAGAACCGCATCAGCAGGTTCACCAGCGTGGTTTTGCCGGCACCGGTCGGCCCGACGATCGCGACGGTGCTGCCCGGTTCGACCACCAGCGACAAGTCTTCGATCACCGGAGTGCCGGGCCGGTATGCGAAGTTCACGTGGTGGAACTCGACCCGTCCGCGTGCAACCGAGGACACCACCCCCGCTTCGGCCAATGCGGCACGCGACTCCGCGTCGCGGTCCGGGGGCTCCTCGGGTTCGTCGAGCAGGTCGAACACCCGCTCGGCGCTGGCTACGCCGGACTGCAGCACGTTGTACATGGCCGCCACCTGCGTCAGTGGCGAATTGAACTGCCGCACATACTGAATGAAGGCCTGAATACCGCCCACCGTGATTTGGCCGGTCGCCACCTGAATGCCACCGACAACGGCCACGACGACATAGCTGAGGTTGCCGATGAACACCGTTGCCGGTGACACCAGAGCGGAAATGAACTGTGCGCCGAAAGTACTGCGGTAAAGATCGTCGTTGAGCTCGCGAAACCGCCGCTGAGCGCCGGCCTGGTGACCGAACGTCTTGACCACGGTGAAGCCGCTGTAGGTCTCTTCGGTGTGGGCATTGAGCCGACCGGTGTTGGCCCATTGGGCGGCGAACAGCCGTTGTGAGCGTCGGATGATCGCGCGCGTCACCACCAACGACAGCGGGACCGTCAGCAGCGAGATCGCCGCCAGCAGCGGCGAGATCGTCACCATCATCACCAGCACCGTCGCCACTGTCAGGACCGAGGTGAACAACTGGGCGATCGTCATCGACAGCGACGTATGGACATTGTCGACGTCGTTGGTGACCCGGCTTAACACCTCACCGCGCTGCCGGCCGTCGAAGTAGGCCAGCGGCAGCCGGTGCACCTTGTCCTCGAGCTCGGAGCGCAGCGCCATCATCGTTCGCTGCACGGTCACGTTGACCAGCCTGCGCTGCGCCCAAATAAGCAGTGCTGCAAGCAGATACAGGACCAGCGCCAGGGCCAGCACCCGGGCGACCGCGTCAAAGTCCACGCCGCGGCCTGGAATCACCTTCGTCCCCGAAAGCAGGTCGGCGAAGGTGTTGTCACCGCGCGCACGGGCCGCTGCGATGGCCTGGTCCTTGGTGATGCCGTTGGGCAGCTGGCGCCCGATCACGCCGTTGAAGAGCAGGTCGGTGGCATGGCCAAGGATCCGCGGCACGACAACCCCGATCGCGGTGCCGCTCACTCCCAGCAGGATCACCGCCGCGCTCACCCCGCGTTGCGGTCCCAGCCGTTTGATCAGGCGGAGCACTGAACGGCTGAAGTCGCGGGACCTTTCCGCGGGGCTCTGGACGGCGCCGCGGATCGGTGGGTTAGTCGCCGCGGTCACTGCTGGCCTTGCACGTCGACGCCCAACGACTGTGAATCGGCGAACTCTACGTATGTCGGGCAATTCGCCAGCAGCGATTCATGGGTACCCGTGCCGACTATTTGTCCGTCGTCGATGACAACGATTTGGTCGGCTTGGGAAACCGTCGATATCCGTTGGGCTACCACGATTATGGTTGCACTGTGCGATACCTCGCGCAGTGACGCGCGTACTTTCGCGTCGGTGAATACGTCGAGTGCGGAAAACGCGTCGTCGAACAGATAGACGGCCGGGCGGCGGATCACCGCCCGGGCGATCGCCAGCCGTTGCCGCTGTCCGCCGGAGAAATTAATGCCGCCCTGGGCCACTGGCATCTGCAGTCCGTCGTTGTGGGCCCGCACGAACCCGTCGGCGTCGGCTACCCGCAGCGCTTCCCACATCTGCTCATCGGTGGCGTCGGACTTTCCGTAGCGCAGATTGTCTGCGACGGTGCCGAAAAACAGATAGCCGCGCTGGGGCACCAGCCCGATTGCCGACCACAGTCGTTCGGTGTCGTAGTCCCGCACGTCGACACCGTCGACAAAGACAGCGCCCTCGGCCGCGTCGTAGAGCCGACAGATCAGCGACAACAGCGTCGACTTGCCCGAACCGGTGCCGCCGACGACAGCCGTCGTGGTACCGGGCAGCGCAGTCAGCGAGATGTCCTGCAGCACGGGACTATCCGCGTTGGGATAACGAAAGGCCACCTGGTGTAACCGGATGACGCCATCGATACCCGAAGAAGGCACCGGGTGCTCAGGGTTAAGCACGGCCGGGGTGGTGAACAGCACTTCAGTGATTCGTTCGGCGCATACGGCGGCTCGGGGAAGCAGCATGACCGTCGTCGTCGCCATCAATACGGCCATCAGGATCTGCGTGAAGTAGGACAGGAACGCGATCAGTGAGCCGACCTGCATGTGGCCGCCGTCGATACGCCGGCCGCCGAACCAGATCACCGCGACATCGGAGCAGCTGATGATCAAGGTGGTCACCGGCAACATCAGCGCTTGCCAATTGTCGGCGGTGAGCGTGGTGCTCGACAACGCGAGATTGGCTTTGCCGAACCTTGCCCGTTCGAAGGGCTCGCGCGTGAACGCCCTGACTACCCGGACGCCGCTCAGTTGGTCGCGCATAACGCGGTTGATGTTGTCGATCAGCCGTTGCATGCTGCGGAAGATCGGCAGCATGTGCGAGACGATCGCGTAGTTGGTCACGCTGAGCAGCGAAACACTAACCACCAGTAGCCAGGACAGGCCGGCGTCCTGGCGGATCGCCATGAAAATTCCCCCAACACACATGATGGGCGCGGTGATTAGCACGGTGGACGCCATCTGCACCAGGAACTGGATCTGGCGGGTGTCGTCGGTGGTGCGCGTCAGCAGCGAGGGTGCGCCGAACCGGCTGGTTTCGTGTGCGGAGAAGGTGGTGACGTGCTGGAAAACCGCCCAGCGAAGGTCACGGCCGAATCCTGTTCCGGTCCGTGAGCCGAAGTAGACAGCTCCGATTGCGCACAGCACTTGCAGGCCGGTCACCGCGAGCATCACCCCGCCGAGCCTGACAATGGTGGAGGTGTCGCCTTTGGCGACGCCGTCGTCGATGATCGCGGCGTTGACGGTGGGCAGGTACAGCGACGCCAGGGTGCTGATCAGTTGCAGCACCATCACCGCTGCGATCAGCCGCCGGTACGGCCGGACATACTGGCGCAGCAGGGCCAGGAGCATCTGGTAACTGTCGCATACAACTTCACGGCGCCGCGGTGACTCATGAGGCACGAGCGCCCAACGGCCACGATCTACCGATTTTGCCGGTAGGCTCACTGGCCATTCGATGAAGTTCTGCTTCGCGGGAGGAGACGGTGTCCGATGAGAGTCACCCGCAGGTACCGCGGGTAAAGGCGTTCCGCAGTAATGGGATTGAACAAAGGACGGGTTCGGCGTTCGCGGCGGAAAACGCCGCCGGCCGCCGAGGTGCCGGTGGCACCCATTGCGACAGTGTCGAGGACCGATGACAACCGGTGCGGGGTCGAAGACGTTTACCAGCTTGGCGTGGCACGGGTGATCTCGCCGCGGGTGCGGGTAGCCGAAGTGGACGGCCTGATTCTGGTGATGGATCTACCGACGTCGGCTTTTTATTTTCTGGATGAAGATGCGTCGCGTATGTGGCGCGAGCTGCGAAACGCGCAAGGGTCGGTGGTCGGGGCTAAAGAAGCGTTGGGTCGTGGGGATGAGTCGTCGCGGCGCTTGGCGGGCATGCTCGACGATTTTGTCGCCGACTGTGAGGCGCGCGGATTTCTGGATTCGGATCATCTGCCCCCAGGGAGTCGTGTTCGGCGAGCGCCGCCGCGGGGATCACGGGGCAGATCGTTGCTTGCCGTGCGGGCGTGGCTGTGGATGCTGCGGATGGACATCGCGCTGCGCAGGCACGGGTTCGGGGCCATCTACCAGTGGATCGGGCAGGCGGCCGATGCGCGAGCTGGCAGAGCCGCTGCCGGCGATGTGGAGCTAGCGCGGGCCGCGTTTGTGCGGGCGGAGAACTTCTACGTGCGACGCCGTGCTCCCAATGACTGTCTGCCCAGGTCACTTTCGCTGTATGCGTATATGCGTGGGCTGGGCCTGCCCGTCGTCCATCGCATCGGTGCTCGGCGCTTCCCGGCGTTTCGATGTCACGCGTGGGTCGAATTTGACGGCGCGCCGATTCTGGAGCAGCGTGCCGAGGTCAGCGACTACACCCTGATCGCGTCGATGTAGCTGTGACCGGCGTCAGTAACCGCCACCGATTGCAGCCGGCCGGCCAGGGGTTCGCCGGATGGGTCGACATGTCGTCACCGGCGGGGTTGGCCGGCGGAGTCGATTCCGGCGTCGTGGGTCAGCGGGTGTGGTGGCACGGCTTTTTAGCGAACCGCACCGCTTTGCTTACTGAGTTGGGCCAAGCCGGCGACCCGTCGTGCCCGGATGAGCGGTTGGTCGCTGAGGCGTATCGGCGCTGGGGTGCGGCCGTGCAGGCGCATCTACTCGGCGAGTACGCCCTGGTCGTCTGGGATCAAGCCAGGGATTCGCTGGTGCTGACCCATGATGCGCTGGGCGTGGTACCGCTGTATTACTCGGTGCGCGGACAAACGATCTATTTCGGCTCTCATCTGTCACAGCTGGCAACGCTGATACCTGGCCTGGATCTCGACGAAAACTACATCGCCGAATTCTTGTTGCGCGGCCAATGCCTCGGCGAGCGCACCATCTATCGCGACGTCAGGCGTCTCGGCGTGGGCCGCACATTGCGCTACCGCGCAGCCGGCGGTAGCGAGCTTCAGTCGTGGTGGCTGGGCGACATCCCCGAGCTTCGCTACCGCGATCCTCGCGACTACGACGAACATTTCCGTCAGCTTTTGCAATCGGCGGTGAGCACCGCGGTCGACGGTCGGGCCTGGTCGGAACTGTCCGGGGGGCTGGACTCATCGAGCATCGCGTGCACGGCGCATCATCTCGGCGTCGAGGATTTCGCGACCATTTCGGTCGTTTATCCGGCGTCCACGACGTCCGACGAATTGTCCTGGATTCGGATCGTCCAGGCGGAGAAACGGTTTCGCGGGCATCTGATCGATGGCGACAAACACAAACCGTTTTCCATACTCCCCGACCGGATCATCGAGGAGCCGAGCCGACTCCACATCACCTGGCCGATTTTTTGCGAATATGAAACGCTTTTGCGCGACCGCGGAGTCGATGTGCTGCTTTCTGGCTTCGGCGGCGACCAGGTGCTTTTCGGTGAAACCGATTTCCCGATTCATGCCGCCGATCACGTCCGACGTCTGCGGCTTATCTCCGCGGTTCGCGATGTCGCGCAATGGCCACGGTCCGCCGGCGAACGTTCCCTGACTCATCGGGTGCTTACCACCGCCGCGATACCGGCGTTGAATTATCTTCGCGGACAAGCGATCCGCTATCACCACGAGAGCGCCATTGCGCAGCGATCCTCATGGATGTGCCCCGACTTGTTAGAGCGAACCGGAATCGGCGACGGCGCGGTCGGCGCGCCGACCCCGCGCATGCCGAACGTTCACGGTCAGGCTTACTACGAGCAGATATGGCGGATGGCGTGTGGCGCCGGCCAATTTTGGGGCCACAACACCGCTGCCTGCCGGTGGCGATATCCGCTGCTGTATCGGCCCTTGGTGGAGTTCATGTACTCGCTGCCCCGGCCGCAGCAGGTCAGCCCGGGGCAAGACCGAGTGCTACAACGGCGGGCGCTGGCCGGAATCCTGCCGGAACAAATCCGCACCCGGCGCACCAAGAGCGGACCCGCGCAAGCCATCTATGAAGGGCTGCGGGCCAACCGCGACGTGTGTCAGCTGTTGACGGCTCGACCACTTATCGCACAACGTGGCTACGTTGACCAGACGGCCTGGTGCCGGGCCGTGCAGGCCGCACAGCTCGGCGTCGTACGGTCGGCGGCGGCGTTTGAGGCAGCCGTGAGCCTAGAAATCTGGCTTCGTCAGCGCGAGAACCAGCTATGACACAAGCGGTCGCGTACGCCCAGATCGGGGTGCAGCGGCCTTTGGCGGAAAGCGCGGAACACCCACGATCTATCGAATTTCCCGGTAGCGTTACCGGCCATCCGATGAAGTTCTGCTTCACCGAGGAAGGTTGCCAGATGAGGATCACCCGCAAAATTCGCCCAGCCGCCGCTGTGTCAGAACATGCCGATACTGACACCCCATCGACGCCGTCCATCGTTCGCCTCGGCGACATCGTGGAGCTGGTGGAAGGCGGCGGCAACGTCCACGCTGACGGGAATGAAGCGAGCCTATTCGGCTGGCGCTGAAAGTCGTCGCCGCGCTGCCATTGCACCGACTTCGCTCGCTTAGCAGCGACGATATTGTCGGAATCCCCTGCTGCGTGTGCGGCTGAACCTAAGATGCCGTCATGGTAGCCGCGCCACAGTTACCCTTCGAGCGGGCGCATCCGTTGCAATTCGCGCCCGGGCTGCGCGAGCTGCAGGCCAAGGGAGTGGTCCACCGTATTCGTACCCCGGTGGGCGATCCGGCGTGGCTGGTTACCGGTCACGCGGAGGTGGCGCGACTCTACGACGACGACAGGCTCGGCGTGGCTCACCCTGAGCCGGACACCGCGGCCCGGTACGAGTCGGCGAGGTTCGGCGGACCGATGTCGAACTTCGCCACCGAGCGCGCCGACCACGCACGCAAGCGCGCCCTGCTGCAGCCGCACTTCACGTCAAGGCGCTTGCAGGCGCTGCGCCCAAGGGTTGATGCCCTGACCACTCGGCTGCTCGACGACCTCGCGGCGAAGGGGTCACCGGCGGATCTGCGCGCCGCCGTGGCGGTGCCGCTGCCGGTATTGGTGATTTGCGAGCTGCTCGGGGTGCCCCGCGAGGACAGCGAGCAGTTTTGCGCATGGATCATCAACGCCTCCAACACCTTCCACGAGGCCCGCACCGAACTCGGCCTCGACCAGCTGCTCGCCTACAGCCAGCAGCTGGTCGCGCGCAAGCGGCGAGAGCCTGGCGACGATGTGATTTCCCGGTTGTGTGCGACTGAGGGGGTTTCCGATGACGAGGCCGCCCGCTTGGCGACGGGACTGCTGTGGGCCGGGCACGGGTCCCCGGTGCCCCATATCGGACTCGGTGCACTGTTGTTGTTGGCCAACCCAGAACAGTGGCGCGCACTGGCGCACGACCCAGCGTTGGCCGCCAATGCGGTCGAGGAGACCCTGCGGGCAGGCACCAGTACCGACGTGTTCCCTCGCTATGCGCGGACTGACCTCGAACTCGACGGGGTCACCATCAAAGCCGGCGATCTCGTGCTGATGAGTATCGGCGCGGCCAACCACGACCCGTCGGTATTTGCCGACCCCGATCGGGTCGATATCACCCGCCGAGCATTGGGACATCTCACCTTCGGCCACGGCGGCCGGTACTGCATCGGCGCCCCGCTGGCCCGAATTGAGCTGCACGCGGTGCTCTCGCAACTAGCTTCTCGGTTCCCGACAATGCGGCTGGCCGTGGGCGTGGAGGAGTTGACGCTGCGCACTGACATGTTGTTCGGCGGGTTAGTCGAACTCCCGGTGCGGTGGTGATGTTTTCACCAAACCAGCAGCACCGGGCGACAATCCGGTGTCGATTTCGCTGTGGTTTTGCCGACCGTCACTTGGTCACAACTGCCGAGTTGTAGTTAGGGGCCCACGCCTGCTCGAAGGTGGCGATGGGAACCTGCTCGTCGCGGCCGGTATCGATGCCGCTGTCGTTGAGATGCACCACACCGGCGTTGCTGTCGATGCCCGTCACAACCACGAAATGGTTTGCCGAGTCACGCTTCCCGGGCCGGTTCCAAATTGTTTCGGCATTGAGGATAACGATGACCTTGCGGTTTTCTCCGAGCTTTTGCGCCAGGGCGCTGGTATTGGTCTGGATGTTGTCGGCTCTAATCCAGTAGTGCCAGAGCAGTATCGGAAGGTCTCTGATATCGGTGGTGCCCGGTGGCTTCCAGATCGGACCGGGACCCACTGTGCTCGACTTATTTTCGGCCAAATCGGTGATCTGGCGCTCGGTCGGCTCGCGTCCAGTGATCTGGCCAACCACGTCGGCCACCGCCATTTCCCCGCAGTCAGAAGCGTGTTGCGCGCGCCAGTAAGACGCGGCGGCAACGGGGTCGCCGTACATCCCCGTCTTGTGGTTGGCGTCTGGCACGGGAGCGTCCGGGTAGGCATGGACCGCAGCGGCCACTGCGACCAACGAGACGGCGGCGGTGGCGGACCACGCAGCGACTAGGCCGACCATGCATGCAGCGGTGGCGACCTTTGCCCTCAAGGTACTGGTCATAGGTGCCCGTTCTCGAGCCGCCGCGGTCCGCGTCATGGGGTAACGAGAAAAGGCTCAAGGTGCGGCCCTGGAGGGATAGTTGTCAGAAACCTAGCGGAAGTCGCACCGGCGCGCGGGCATTTGCCGCCATCGAATCAAGCTGCTTTCGCCACTGAGAGATTTGCGCAAGGCCAGGTGAAGTCTTGACCGGGCCCCGTGAACCGGTCCACGAGATCTGCACCCAACCAACCGGGGTCAGGCCACGTCGCCCTGGATCCGAGCGCAGATGTCAGTTTTCGGCGGTAGTCGCACAGAATTTGCCGCGGAATGGGCGAACGTTCAGTCGTTGTATGCCCAGCGGGCTTCGCGCCGATTGCCTGGCCGGACGGGCATGCGCCAGGATCGGTGGCGTGGTCGATATCGATTTTTCGCTGTTGGACGTTCCCAGGTCGGGCCCGGTTGACGACGCCGAGGCCTACCTGCGCGCTGCGATCGCCTGGCACTTCGGTGCGGACACCGGCTCCCCGTTCTGGTTGCGCACCGCCAAGACGCTGGACTTCAACCCGTTGACCGACGTGCAGACGTTCGCCGATCTGCGCCTGTTTCCCAATCTCGTCAACGAACTGCGCAATGTGCCGGTCGAGGATCTGATTCCGCGCGGCTATGGCTCACCGCTGCCGCTGCCGCAGATTTTCGAGTCCGGCGGCACCACCGGCGCCCCGAAACGGACCGCGCAGTTGCCGGATTGGACCGCACAGGTAATCCAGTGGCAAACCGAGGACTTCGCCGCGGGCGGCTTTCTGAAGGGCCGGGGCTTCCTGTGCCTGATGCCGAGCGGCCCGCACGGGGTGGGCTACTTCTCGCGGTTGGTCTCCGAGCGGTTGGGTTCGGTGTTTCACCCGATCGACATCGATCCGCGATGGGTCAAAAAGCTGGCCGCCCGCGACGCGGCCACGGAAGTCGCGGCCTACGTCGACCATGTCGTCGCGCAGGCCGTGTTCATTCTCGAGACGCAGAACGTCGCGAATTTGCACGCCACACCGCCGCTGCTCGAAGCCATGGCGCGCGACGACCGCGTGGTGGATCTGGTGAACGAGAAGATCCGATACCTGTTGCTCAGCGGTGCGCACGTGGATGCCGACACGCTCGACCTGCTGCGGGACATCTTCCCGGACACGACGATCACGATGGCCTTCGGCAGCACCATGGTTTTGTCCCAGGCGGTTACCCGAACCGACGACGGCGACTTGTTCGTCTTCGACCCGCGCACGCCCTACGTCGTGTTCTGGGTCGTCGATCCGGAGACCGGCGAACGGGTGCCCTACGGAGAGCTCGGCCAGGTGGTGATGAACCACGTCAGCAAGGGAATGTTCATCCCCAACAACCTGGAACGCGATATGGCCATCCGGATGCCCGGGCCGGCGGGGCAAGTCAGCGACTCGGTGAGCGCGGTGCGGCCGGTGTCCACTTTCGAGGGTGAGGCCGTCATCGAAGGCGTGTACTGAGGATGAGGCACGAATCGGCAAGCATGACAGCGGATTTGGTGTGCATCGACGCGCTCGGGCCTAAAGGCGAGTACCGCACCCGCAACCGCGAAATCGTCGCGAGCACCGCCGGTGTTCCGGTGGCGGAGCTGAGCATCGTTCCGCCGCTGTATGTCTCGCGTGCCATTGCAACGCAACGCAAGGCCCGGCCGCTGCCGCTCGCGCAGCGCGAAGCGGCGCTGGCCAAGGCGGCGGACGCCTTCGTGACCGCGGTCATCGGGGGCCTTGACTTCGACGCCTATGTTGAACTGGCCAGCCGGATTTCGGGGCTGCCGATCGCGGTTACCCGTGCCGGGGCGCGCAGCGTCGCCGACGCGGTCGGCCACGCATTCGATGCGGTGCGCCCGGCCCGGCCGGTGGGCGCGGCGCTGGATTGGCGCAAGGAGCGCACCCGCAAGGGCGGTGCGGTGTGGGCGCGCCGCGGTGAGGTGTTCGCCGTGCACGCCGCCGGCAACGGCCCGGGCGTGCACGGTCTGTGGCCCCAGGCGCTCGCGCTGGGCTACCGGGTGGCGGTGCGCCCGTCGCGACGCGAGCCGCTGACCGCGCACCGGCTAGTGAATGCGTTGCGCCAGTCGGGGTTTCGCGCCGAGGATGCCGTATACCTGCCGACCGACCACGGCGGGGCCGACGAGATCATCCGGTCGGCCGACCGTGCCATGGTGTACGGCGGTCAGGACGTCGTCGACAAATACGCGAACGACCCGACGGTGATGGTCAACGGCCCGGGGCGCGCGAAAATTCTGATCACCGCCGACCGGGACTGGCGCGACTACCTCGACACCATCGTCGACTCGATCGCCAACCTGGGCGGCATGGCGTGCGTCAACACCACCGCGGTGCTCTACGAGGGCGACCCGGCCCCATTAGCCCGGGCGATCGCCGAACGGCTGGCGACGATCGAGCCGCTACCGTCCGAGGACGAGCGAGCGATCCTGCCCACCCAACCCATCGACAAGGCGCGCGCGCTCGCGGAGTATCTGGCGGCCAAGGCCGCGGGCGCGACGCCGCTGCTCGGCGCCGATCAGGTGGTCGCCGCGTTGGGTGACGGTCATGCCGCGCTGCGTCCGGCCGCGCACCTGTTGGCCGGGCCGGAGCCCGACAAGCTCAATGTCGAATTGCCGTTCCCGTGCGTGTGGGTGTCGCCGTGGACGCGCGCCGCCGGCGTCGAGCCGTTGCGGCATTCGTTGGTGATCACCGCGATCACCGGCGACGACGAGCTGATCGACGACGTGCTCGCCGAACCAACGATCAGCAACGTCTATTACGGCAACCACCCGACGTTCTTTTGCGCGCCCGAGATCCCGCACGACGGGTTCCTGGCCGACGTCCTGATGCGCAACAAGGGCTTCATCAGGGATTGATGTCGCGCTGGGGGCGCGGCACGAGTGCGGGCGGGGCTCAGTTTTCCCAGGGCCACTCTTGGGCGTCCCAGAGTTTCTGGAACTCGGGGTAGATCGATGACTGGTCGGTGGGCAGCGATGCCTTGACCTCGCGCGTCGAGTCGTCGGTGATCACCTCTTCCTCTCCGCGCCGGACCGCGTCCAGTGTCTGGGTGACGACGTCGCCGGTCGAAATCTTGTCGTCTGCCACGTCGGCCGCCATGTCGGTGTCGATCCAACCCGCGTGCACGCCGACGACGAGGGTCCCGGTGGCGCGCAGTTCGGTGCGAATCGCGTTGGTCAAGGCCCACTCGGCGGATTTCGACGCAGCGTAGGAGCCGTTGAAAGGCGAGGCCACCCAGCTGGCGACCGACAGCACATTGACCAGCGCGCCGCCGCCATTTCGTGCGAGCACGGGTGCGAACGCCCGGCACATCGCCAGTGTCCCAAAGTAATTGGTCTCCATCTCGCTACGCGCCGCACTCAGGTCGGGCGCGGCCAAAAGCGGACTCCGCAACATCGCGCCGGCGTTGTTGATCACCACCGTGACCTCGGCGCAGCGCTCGACCGCGGCGCTGACATCTTCCGGGTCGGTGATGTCCAATCGGATGGGGATGACCCGGTCGTCGGTGGCGTCGATGGTTTCGGGGTTTCGTGCGGCCGCGTAGACGCGAGCCACGCCGCGGTCGAGGAGTTGTTGCACGAACGTTTTTCCCAGCCCGCGGTTGGCCCCGGTCACCAGCGCGTGTGCCCCCGAGATCACAACGCCGTCAAGCGCACTCGTTTCTAGTTGAGTCATTTTGTCTGTCTCCTTTCGGGTTTCATGGTCAGCGACTGGCGCGGCCGAACAGTCACCGCGGCAATGTGATTCAACGGTTGATGCGGGCTTCCTATTTCGGCAGTGCGGCGGCTCGCGCCGCCACCTCGTAGAGAGCGGCGAAGTCGGACTTGCCGTATCCGTGACCGATGGCGGTCTGGATGGCTTGGTAGGTGGTGGCCGTCGCAGGCATCGGCACCTCCAGCGCGCGCGCAGCGCCGAGCCCCAGATCGAAGTCCTTGCGCAGGTTTTCGGTGGTGAAGGTGGGCTCGTAGTCGTGGGTGCGGATCGCTGGGCCCTTGTATGCGATGAACTCCGAACCCAGCACCGAGCCGTCGATGAAATCCAGGAAGGCCGATGCCGGCACGCCGCCCTTCTCGACGAGTGCGGTCGCTTCGACCAAAGCCTGCGTGATCACGCCCAACAGGAGATTGTGCGCCAGCTTGACCAGCCGCGCCTCTTCGCCCTCCCCGGCATAGGCGACGCTGGGCGCGATCGCCTGCAGATAGGGCAGAACGGTGTCGAAGACCGCCTTGGGGCCGGACGCGATGATCGCCCCGTGCCCCTCGGCAACCGCGTTTGCATTGCCGCTGATCGGTGTCGACAGGAACTCGATGCCTCGGCGGGCGGCTTCGGCCCGGACCTCGGTGGCGGCCTCGGCGGAGGCCGTCGACGTGTCCACCACGATGCTCGGTGCGGATTGCCCACTGAACAGTCCCTCCGGCCCCAACGTCACCGCCAGCAGATCCGGCGAGGACGTGACCGACGTGAACACGATGTCGCAACGGGCGAGGTCGCTCACCGTATCGGCCCGGGTGGCGCCCAGTTCGATGAGCGGCGCGGTTTTCGACGCCGTGCGATTCCACACCGTCACCGCGGCGCCGGCGGAGATGAGGCGTGCTGCCATCGCGCTGCCCATCCGGCCCGTTCCGAGCCAGCCGATGTGATGCTTGGCTTGCATGGTCGTCTCCTTGTTGGTGTGTCGGGTCTCAGCGCGTAGCCGAGAACTGGTTCGGGTGGGCTTCGTAGCCGATGTCGTCAATCGCGCCCACTCCGCTGAAGAAGTGGAGGATCCGGCAGGGCCCGTCGCTGACATTGCGAAACTCGTGCCAGTTGTCCCGCGGGACGACGAGCACCTGGCCGGGTCCCATCTCGAGCGTGCGCGCGGGGTCGCCGACGAACTGCAAGGTTCCCCCGAGGGGGACCAGAATCATGTCGGCGTGGGGATGCCGGTGCATGTGGTGGATGAACCCGGGCGGGAAGGTGAACAGGTCCCCAACGAGCTGCGTTGTCCCGCTCAGCGATTCGCTGAGCAGGTGCCGGTTCAGCTGGTGCTCCGTGATGTCCCACCGCGTGAAGACCTCCTCGGGGATCTCGTCGAATGTCAACAGCTGAACCTGTGACGTCGTTGTCATCAGGCTTTGCCGTTCTCCGACTTGAGCATCCACGCCTGCTTCTCCAGGTCGGTGATGATCGCGTGCAGCAGATCGGCGGTCGACGGATCGGCGGCGTCGACCTCATCGTGGACGGCGCGCACCGTGGCCACGGTGGCGTAGATCCGGTCGGTGATGATGTCGACGATGTCCGTGGTCCCGATCAGGCCCGCCGGTGCGGCCGGGACGGACGTTGTCGCAGCGACGGTGTCGGTACGCCCGTCGGGAATGGCGTCCAGGGCGCGCATGCGTTCGGCAATCGTGTCGGCGGCTTCGCGCGCGATGTCGACGATGCCGTCCAGCTCCAGGTGCAGGTCGCGGAAGTTGGTTCCGACGAGGTTCCAATGGGCCTGCTTGCCTTGCAGGTGCAGCTCGATCAAGTCGACGAGAACCTTCTGCAGGTTCCGCGGCAAGCTGTCGGGTGCGTCGAACAGGTGGATTTCGTTGACGGCACGGCGGTTGGTCTTGAAGGTGGTCACGGCGTACTCCTCTCAATTATGTGCAATATAGTACACACTATGTGCAGCCCGGCTGCCGCGCCAGGTGAGCCTCGTCACGCCTAAGATCGCCGACTATCGGGCGCCACGCACGGGTTTAGGTGTGGCTACCCTGACGCCGGGTGTACGATCCGTGAAACAGATGTATGTTTTACTGCACAGGGGAGCGACAGTGACGGACGTGTCGGAGGCCCGCGCAGCCAACGGGGGCCCGGGTGGCCTGGGCGAACGGCTGCGCCAGGTCCGCACCGCGCGGGGCATGTCGGTCCGAGAGCTGGCACGCCGGGCGGGATGCTCGGCAAGCCTGGTCTCCCAGGTGGAGCGCGGGGTGACCGCACCGTCGGCCGGCGTGGTCTACACGCTGGCCAACCAACTGGCCATCTCGCTGGACTTCTTGTTCGGCGCGGACCCACCGATACCTGGGGTCGAACCGGCCGAGCCGCCGCGCCTGCCGGGTGACAACGACATTCAAGGCGCGCCGGTCGCGCCTCCGCACCCTCGCCGGTGGGGTCGCGCGGTCGGCCCCGACGGGGCGGGCATCGTCCAGCGGGCCGGCAACCGCAACACCATCGAACTCTCGACGGGTGTCCGTTGGGAGCGCCTCACGCCCACCCATGACAACAGGGTCGACTTCCTCGAGGTCGTCTACGAACCCGGCGGCCAATCCTCCGAGAATGGGCGGGCGGTCCGGCACGATGGCCGCGAATACCTGTACGTCCTCGAGGGCGAACTCGAAGCCGTCGTCGGCTTCGAAACGCTGCGGCTGGTGCAAGGGGATTCCCTGGCCTTCGACCCCGCGACGCCGCACCACTACCGCAACCCCACAACGAAGACCGTCCGCGTGTTGTCGGCGGTGGTGCAGGACCCGCCCGACACGCTGCCCGCGCAACGGTGAGGCGGCCAGGGCCGGGGCGGTGGCTGTGGTCTGGTAGCTATAGTTTTACGAGTCAAGTGGCGTTGACAAAACAGCGCGGCACCAGGAATTCGCTCGCCAACTCGGTGAATGCGGTGTGAAGGTGAACCTGATAGCACGGGTCGTCAAAATGGCCACCGATCGAGTGGCCAACCCGGCGCGGATATCGGATCCCGAGAGGCTGCGTCGCGCCGTGTGCGGCAAGACGGTTCTGGTGACCGGTGCGTCCTACGGGATCGGCCATGCGACCGCCCGCAGATTGGCCGCGGCGGGAGCCACCGTGCTGGTCGTCGCCCGATCGGCGGAAAGGCTCGATGACCTCGCGGCGTCGATCAACGCGGGCGGCGGGCAAGCGTTCGCCTACCCCACCGATCTCGCCGACGAGGCGGCGGTCGGCGTGCTGGCGAAGGAGATCACGCAAAACCACGGCCCGCTGGACATCGTGGTGAGCAACGCGGGCAAGTCGCTGCGCCGGTCACTGCATCACCAATACGACCGGCCGCACGATTTTCAACGCACCATCGACATCAACTACCTGGGGCCGATCTGGCTGCTGCTGGGGGTCCTCCCGGCCATGCGCGAGAACGGCGGCGGGCACATCGTGAACGTGTCGAGCGTCGGTGTGCGTGTCGTGCCCGGCCCGCAATGGGGCGCATACCAGGCGTCCAAGGGGGCCTTCGACCGATGGCTGCGCAGCGTGGCACCCGAACTGCACGCCGACGGTGTGGACGTCACGTCGGTCTACTTCGCGCTGGTTCGCACCCGGATGATCGAGCCCACGCCGTGGCTGGGCAAACTGCCCGGCTTGACCGCCGATGAGGCCGCCGACGCGATCGCCCAAGCGATCATCGAGCGACCCCGCACCAACGAGCCGCCCTGGGTATGGCCGGCCGAGTTGGCCTCCGTGCTGCTGGCCGGGGTCGCCGATCGCGCCGCGCGGCTGTGGTTCCGCCGGCTCTTCGCCGATTCCGGCAGGCGAGAGGCCCCACGATGACCGACCGCGTGGCCACCACCGCGGTGCGGGCGCTGCTGCGCAGCGGCCTGCTCAGCCCGCCTTCCCCGGTGGCGGGGTTCAGGCTCCTGCGCGAGGTGCGCCGGGGCGGCACGAATCCCTACAGCCTGTTGGCGGTCACGGCGGCGCGGTGGCCGAACCGGGCGGCGATCGTCGACGACGACGGCGTGCTGAGCTACCGCGAGCTGCGGTCGCAGACCGAGGCCCTCGCGCGCGAGCTGTCCGGCGCCGGCGTGGCAGCCGGCCAGGCGGTGGGGATCCTGTGCCGCAATGGGCGGTGCTTCGTCGCGGGGGTCTACGCCGCCGCCCTGGTGGGCGCCGACGTTGTGCCCATCAGTACGGATTTCCGCGTCGATGCGCTGTCGGCGACGTTGGGCTCACACCAGATCACCAGCATGGTCGCCGACAACGAATTCGCGGAGCGGATCCACGCCGCGGACGGATCGGTCGTCGTTGTCGACCCGGCGACGGTCACGGCGGACGACAGCGGTCGGCGACCCCGGGTGGCCGCGCCCGGGCGGATCGTTCTGCTGACGTCGGGCACTACCGGCAAGCCGAAAGGCGTGCCGCGCGCTCCGCAGCTGCGTTCGGCGGTGGGTGTGTGGGTGACGATCCTGGATCGCACCCGGTTGCGCACCGGTTCGCGGATCGCGGTGGCGATGCCGATGTTCCACGGGCTGGGGCTGGGCATGCTGATGCTGACGGTGGCCCTCGGCGGCACGGTGCTCACCCAGCGCCACTTCGACGCCGAAGCCGCGCTGGCCCAGGCATCGCTGCATCGCGCCGACGCATTCACCGCGGTGCCGGTCGTGCTCGCGCGCATCCTCGACCTGCCCAAACGGGTGCGGGCGCGAAACCCGGTGCCCTACTTGCGCGTAGCGATATCCAGTGGGGACCGGCTGGATCCGGCCCTCGGGCGGCGGTTCATGGACGCCTACGGCGACATCCTCTACAACGGCTACGGATCCACCGAGGTCGGGATTGGCGCCCTGGCAACGCCGGCCGACCTGCGCGACGCCGCGGAAACCGTCGGGAAACCGGTCGCCGGCTGCCCGGTGCGCATCTACGACAAGAACGGCAGACCGGTCGGTCCGCGGGTCACCGGACGCATCTTCGTCGGCGGCGAGCTGGCGGGCCGGGGATACACGGGCGGCTCCGGCGCCGAGGAGGCCAAAGCCGTCATCGACAACATGACCAGCACGGGGGACATGGGCTATCTCGACAATGCGGGCCGGCTCTACATCGTCGGCCGCGAGGACGACATGATCATCTCCGGTGGTGAGAACGTCTATCCCCGCGCGGTCGAAAACGCACTCGCCGAACACCCTGGCATCGCAGAGCAAGCGGTCATCGGTGTGCCCGACGAGCGGTTCGGCCAGCGACTGGTCGCCTACGTGGTCTTGCAACCACACGGCAACGTCGACGTACCGGCGTTACGAGAGTACTTGAAGGGCAAGGTTTCTCGCTTCGAGCAGCCCAGAGACATCCACGTCGTCGCCAGCATTCCGCGCAATCCCGCCGGCAAGGTGGTGCGCAGGGAGCTGTCGAGCTAGCCTCAGTCCACGTCGGGTTGGACGGCACCGATCGTTTTGTTGAGCCAGTTCGGGGCCAGCACCGAGATCGCGGTGGCTCCCGCCGTCGCGCCCATCACGCCCGACCAGGCGACCGGCCCCAGCGGTGTGCACCCGAAAAACTGGCTGATCACCGGGGTTTGGACGATGCCGACCAGGACGGCCGTGCTGCCCAGTGCGGTCGCCACGACCAGCGGGCTGTTTCGGCGCGTCAGCAGGGTCTGCGCCAGCTGGGTCGTCACCAGTGCGGTCAATCCCATTGTCGACGTTCGGCGTTCGGTGCCCGGCGTATACCGGCCGATGGCCCAGGCCGCCGTCGCGCCGGCGGCCGTGATGGCGCCGCGGTTGACGATCTGGCGCATCAACGGGGCGTCGAGCGAGGGCGTGGGCCCGGTAAGCACCGCGCGGCGGTGTGCGGCGCGCGCCGCTTCGGCCTCCTCGTCGGTGTCATAGTCGGCTTCGTCGGGTTCGACGTACTGCGAGGTGACGGCCACCGCGAGCGCGGGGAACATGTCGGTGAGCAGGTTCACCAACAGCAGCTGGCGGGTCCCCACCGGCGCCCGCCCGGAGCCGAACGCGGTCCCGATGATCGTGAACAACACCTCGCCGACGTTGCCGCCGACCAGGATCGTGACCGCATCGCGAACGCCGGCCCACATGCTGCGGCCCTCGACCAGCGCGTCGATCAGCACGCCGAGATCCTCGTCGGTCAAGACGATGTCGGCGGCCCCGCGGGCGGCCGAGGAACCCCGCCCGCTCACCCCGATGCCCACGTCGGCCATCCGGATCGCGGCCGCGTCGTTGGCGCCGTCGCCGACCATCGCGGTCACCCGCCCGCAGCGCTGCAGCGCGGCCACGATCTGCACCTTCTGCTCCGGGCTGACGCGGGCGAAGACCTGGACGTCGGCGACGAGTTTGGCGCAGGCGTCCTCGTCGAGGCCGGCAAGCTCGGCACCCGTGACGACCCGCGCACCCGAGGGCAGGCCCAACTGACGGGCGATCGCCCGCGCGGTGATCGGGTGATCGCCGGTGATCAGCACGACGTTGCGGTCGGCGTCCACCAGCGCTTCGATCAGCGGCCGCGCGGACGCCCGCGCCGTGTCCGCCAGACCGACATAGCCGAGCAACTCGAGGTCCTGCGCGGCGGCGTCGACGGCGTCGGCGTCGGTGTCCTCGTCGTCTGCGGTCCCGTTGTGCCAGGCGCGCCGGGCCACGGCCAGCACCCGCAATCCTTGCTCGGCAAGGCTGCGTACCAGCGACTCCGCATGTTCCTGATCGGCCGCGGGGTCGGCGAACCGGCAGCGCGGCAGGACCACCTCCGGGGCGCCTTTGAGCATCAGCACCGGCGCCGCCGGATCGGTGCTCAGGGTGCCTATCGCGGCGGCGAAGCCACGACTGGACTCGAACGGCACCTCGGCGAGCAGCGTCCACCCCTGGTGACCCTGGCCGTTGGGCTGGCTGATCAGCGAACTCGCGGCGGTCAGGATCGCCTCGTCGGTGGCGTGCGCGTGGCCCTGCCCGTCGTGCGGCTGGGTGGACGCCCAGGCGGCCGCCCGTAGCACCTCGGCGGACTCGGGATGGGCGAGGTTCGGCAGGGGATCGTGGGGGTTGGCCGTGTGCGGTACGGCGCCGACGACGCGCAGCCGGTTCTCGGTGAGGGTGCCGGTCTTGTCGAAACATACGGTGTCGACTCGGCCCAGCGCTTCGATCGTGCGGGGCGCGCGGACCAGGGCACCGCGTGCCGTCAGGCGCTGCGCGGCGGAAAGTTGGGACAGGGTGGCGACCAACGGCAGACCCTCCGGGACGGCGGCCACCGCGATCGCGACCCCGTCGGCGACGGCCTGACGCAGTGTCGCGCGCCGCAGCAACGCCAAACCGGTCACCGCGGCACCACCGGTGAGCGTCAGCGGGAGGACCTTGCTGGTGAGCTCTCGCAGCCGGGCTTGGACACCGGCCGCCGTTTCGACGTTGGCGACCGCGGAAATCGCGCGGTGCGCGGCGGTGCCGACTCCGGTGGCGACCACGATCGCCCGGGCCCGCCCCGCAACGATCGCGCTGCCCTCGAACAGCATGCTGGCCCGGTCGGGGTCGTTGACGGCAACGGGGTCCACCTGCTTGTCCACCGGCAGCGATTCACCGGTGAGCAGGGACTCGTCGACCTCGAGGTCGTCGGCCACCAGCAAGCGTGCGTCGGCCGGCACCACCTCGGGTGCGGCCAGGTCGATGACGTCACCGGGCCGCAGCGAGTTCGCGGACACCGTGACCGTGCGCGCGGCGTGTTGGGCGGCCTCTAGCCGGCGTCGCGTGGTCGCGACTGCCGGGACGACAACCCGGCGCACCAGCTGGTCCTGCTCCGCGAACAGCTCGGCGGCGGCCGCTTCGGCCCGCAACCGTTGCGCCCCACCCGCAATCGCGTTCACGGTCATGACGCCGCCGACCAGCAGCGCGTCGATGTTGCTGCCGATGATCGCGGATGCGGCCGCGCCGACCGCCAGGATCGGGGTCAGCGGATCGGCAAGCTCGACCCGTGTGGCGGCGGCCAGCTGCGCCACCCCGCGCGCCGGGCCGCGCAGCGGCGCCAGCAGCGGGCTGTAGGACAGGTCGTCGAGACGGCGTCGCCACGATGGCTCGCCCGGCTCGACGGCCAACGGTCTCGCACCACCGGCCAGCCGCGAATAGACGATCTCGGGATCCAGCGCATGCCAGGCGGTGAGCGGCTGCGGGGTGGGATCGGGCAGCCGGAGGACCTTGCTGGCCGAGAAGGTTCCCGACACCAAGGCGGTGGCGGCGGCCGCGTTGACCGGGTTAAACCAGCGACGGAAGCTCGCCGGGCTGGTGGTCCTTTCTTGCTCACCGGTGACCAGCAGCAGCCCGGCCAGCGTCGTGCCGCCCTGGGCGAGGTGCACGGCCGATTCGCTGGCCGACCGGGCCACCGGAATGGCTGACAGGATCCGCACCGCATCGGCCAGGTCGGTGCCGGTGATGATGTCCGCGCTCCACGGTGTCGCCGCGCGTGGATCATCAAGTGCCACACCGATGTCGGCGATCGCCAGTGCGGCCAACGTGTCAGTCGATGCGAAGTCCCGGTGCACGGCGGTGATCAGCAGTACCGGTCCGCGGTCGGTGCGCAGGTCACGCACCAACTTCAGCAGCGGCGTGCCGGGCGGATGCGTCGCGCCGACGCTGGCGGTCAGATCCTCGGTGCCGGCTACGTGACGCAAGACGACCCGGGCCCCGGTCCGGTGCGCGGTCTGGAACAGCGGGATCGCGTACGGGTCGACTTCCCACCCGACCTCGACGGTGCCCACGCGTTCGCCGTCGACCACCAGGTCGGCGTTTTCCAGGCCCTGCGCTGGCATGTCCGAGGGGCCTTGCGACGGAACCCACCTCAGCGCCGCACCGGTGGCCGGCAACTCGTCGGGGTCGGGTTCGGGTGCTTCCTCGCCGTGCAGCAGCGCGTCGGCCACCTCGTAGACGCGGTCGTCGTCCCAGCCGGGTGCCTCTCCGCGCGAGTGCAAAACGGCGCGGTGATCGCCGCGCAGCGCCGCGCCGTCGATGACGACCACCTTGACCCGATCCAGCCGTCGTAGGGCGCCCGGGTCGAGGACCAGCTGTCCGGCGTTGGCCAGCCCGCGACCCAGCACCGCCGCGAACGCCTGCCGGCCCATGTGCGCCGCTCGCGGCACCCCGGCCAGGATGGCGCCGGCCGCGTCCTCGGTGCCACCACCGGCCACCAAGGCGCTGGCCGCGGCGATCAACGAACCGTTCGCCGCCGAATCGACATAGCTCTCCACCGGCCCGGCCATCGACCCTTTCTCGGCGTCGATCGCGACGTCGATGGCCCCACTCACCACGACGTGCGAAGCCTCGCCCGCGGCGGCGGCCGCCCAACTGTGCCGCAGCTCCTGGGTTTTGGCGCCGGCGGAGGAGATGACGGGCACCACCGGGGCCTGCGGCCGCTCGGGCGAGGCCAGGTGCGGCTCCCGGTCCCGCCAGACGCGCCGGTGCGCCGCCGCCTCGGAGATTTGCAGGGTGCGCTGCACGAGATCGAGCAGCGGTGTGCCGACCGATTGGGTGAGCCCGTTGGCCGCCGCCGTCGTGGCGGACAGCGCGATATCGGCGCCGACCCGGCCCAGTCGCGACTCCAAGATCGACACCATGCGCGGCTGATGGTTGATCAGCGCGGCCGCGGCCCGGGTGGTTTTCGGCGCGGCGGGCAGTCGGGTGGCCCAGCCCGTGATCGCGGCGCTCATCGCGACCAGATCCATCGCCGCAGCGCTCAACGGCACCAGAACGGCCAACGGGTTGCCCGGATCGGCGAACGGCGCCGAGCGGGAGGCCGATCCCGGCCCCGACGAAGCGATGTCGGCAACCACGTCCGAAACGGCGTCCCGCACCTCGTCCAGGACGGCGTCTTTGTCGGCGTCCTCCTCGAGCTCGACGACCAGCCGGCCCAACGAGCCCTCGACATGGGCCTTGGCCACTCCGGGAATCCTGCGCACCGGCTCCTCGACCACCGCGGCGTAATCGTGCCAGCGGGGGAAGGGCAGCAACGGGTCAAGGTCCAGATGCACCCGGTGCCCGCTCTGCCAGCGCACCGGCGGCGCGACGGTCTCGGGTGCGCCGCTGGGAGAAATGTTGATTCCGAGCGCCCGGCCACCCGAATGGGCCACCGATTGCACCACGGGGCCGGCGAGGTCCACCACTGGGCTGGCCAGCAGCTGCACCGCACCCGCGGCGCCGGCCGCAGTCGACACCCCGGCCCGCACTACCTGGGCCGCTCCGCCGGTGACGCCAGCCACAACGCTGGCTACACCCGGAATCCTCATCTGGTCACCCTTCATTTACGTCTACCGCGCCTATACTCCTGGCGTCTTAGGGACCTGTCCATATCTGGCCTCGAAGGCTAGGCCGTGCGATGGCGTCGGTGACAGTGCCGGCTCGGCGATTGAAGATTCTTAACCGAGCCGCAATCGTTGACCTCTCTGGGTTTTACCGGGTCGGCGGCAATCCAAACGCGCCGAACAACTGCGGGTCGAGAAAGACGGTGATGCCCGCGATCCCGGTGGCACCCGCGGTCAGCACGTGTATGGAGTGGGCCCGCATGACCTGGTCGGCGCTTCGCCGGTACTCGGCGACGGCGGGTTGCGCGTTCGCGCCCGTCCGGATCATCACGATATCACCGGCCTTGGTGAAAGCACGCGCGGCAAGGAACCGCATCACCGTGTCCTGGCCGGTGAACCACACTGGCAGAGGCGGCATTTCGAGCCTGACGTCGGCTTGTAGCAGCTCGGTAAGGGCGGCCATGTCGGCGTTTTCGAATGCCGCGCAATAGCGGTCGAGCAATTCACGTTGCCGCGCGTCGTCGGGCTCGATGGCGCTTTCTTCGCTGGGAGCCACCTCGGCCAGCCGGGCCCGCGCCCGCTGCAGGGAGCTGTTGACCGACGCGGGTGTGGTTTCCAGGAGTTCGGCGACCTCGGCCGCGCTGAACTGCACGACGTCGCGCAGGATCAACACGGCCCGCTGGCGCGCCGGGAGCTCCTGCAGGGCCGTCATCACTGCCAGCCGCACGCTTTGCCTCGCGGTGACGGCATCTTCCGGGGTGGGCGTCGGGCCCTCGAACATCAACGCGTCGGGGATCGGCTCGAGCCACTCGTGGGCGCCGGCGGTTCCGTCGAGACGGGCATCCGGGTCGATCGAGCTGTCGCCCAACCCGGCCGGCAGCACGCGGCGGGCGCGGTTCTCCAACGCGCGCAGGCACGCCGTCGTCGCAATCCGGTACAGCCAGGTTCGCAACGCCGCGCGTTCCTCGAACGCCGAGTAGCCGCGCCAGCCCCGCAGGTACGTCTCCTGGACCAGGTCTTCGGCGTCGTGCACCGAACCCAGCATGCGGTAACAGTGCGCGATCAGCTCGGCGCGAAACGGCGCCGCCCTCTCGACGAAATCCTCCTGAGCCGGCACGGCCTTCTCCTATCCCGGGGCCCGAAACGCTACTCCAGTACGGAGACATCCGGCGGCCGGAATTCATCGGTGTGGGCGCGATGAGTTTGGGCGTCACGCCGTATCTCAATTAGTGGACGTCCAGCCGCGCCGGCAATGCGCCGGCACCCAAGGAGTTCCAGCGAAAGCGAGTATCAACATGAACCAACCGCTCACCCACCCCGGCGGCCTCGTCGGCACGACGGCGATCGTGACGGGGGCAAGCCGCGGCTTCGGCCGCGCCATTGCGACCGCATTGACGGCGGTAGGCGCCGACGTCGTCGGCGTCGCCCGCACCCGCTCCCAGCTCGACGACCTGCGCGACGAGCTCGGTGCCGGCTTCACCCCGGTGGTTGCCGACGCCGCCGATCCGGCGACGGCCGGCCGGCTCATCGACGAGTACCGGCCGCGCACACTGGTGCTGTGCGCCGGGGCCGCTCCACGGATGAGCCCGCTACAGGATCAGACCTGGGAGACCTTCAGTCAGAACTGGAACGTGGACGTCGCCCAGGCGTTTCACTGGACCCGCCATGCGCTGCGGCACCCGCTGGCACCGGGCAGCTCGGTGATCGTGATGTCCAGCGGAGCCGCGGTCAACGGGTCGCCGCTCAGCGGTGGCTACGCCGGGGCGAAGGCCGCGGTCAGGTTCATCGCCAGTTATGCCGCCATCGAGTCCGATCGGGCCGGCCTGGGGATCACCTTCGTCTCCGTTCTGCCCCGGTTGACACCCGCCACCGACCTGGGAGCCAAAGCCGCGGCGGCCTACGCGGAGCGGCAAGGGGTCGACCTCGACACCTTCGTGCGGTCTTCGGGACCAGCGCTCGAGGCGGAGCAAGTCGGCCGGTCGATAGTGGAGATCGCCGGCAGCGACTCCAGGAACCACGGCGCATACCTACTCGCATCCTCGGGCCTGTCCGCACTGGCCTGAAGCTACTGATACTGAAAGGCGGAGATCGCAATGAACACACCCCCGATCGTGTCGGCCCAGGAATGGGAGGCCGCGCACCAGCGGCTGCTCGTGACGGAGAAAGAGGTGATGCGGGCCCATGACGCGCTCGCGGCCATGCGCCGGCGGATGCCGTGGCTGGCCATCGACAAGGAGTACGCGTTCGACGGACCCGAGGGAAAGGTAGACCTGCTTGGCCTGTTTCAGGGCCGGCGGCAGCTGATCGTCTACCGCGCCTTCTACGGGCCCGACATCGACGGCTGGCCCGATCATGGCTGCCGCGGCTGCTCGATGGTTGCCGACCACATCGGGCACCTCGCGCACCTGAACGCCCGCGACACCACGCTGGTGTTCGCCTCGCGCGCGCCGCAACCCGACATCGAGCGCCTCAAGGCGCGGATGGGTTGGCAGATGCCCTGGTACACGATCACCGATGGCTTCGACGCGGACTTCGGCGTGGACGAGTGGCACGGCACCAACGCGTTCATTCACGACGGCGCTCGGGTGTTTCGCACCTACTTCATCAATAACCGCGGCGACGAGCCGCTGGGCAACACCTGGAGCTACCTCGACATGACCGCGCTCGGACGCCAGGAGCAGTGGGAGGATTCGCCGGAGGGCTACCCGCAGACCGCGCCCTACGAGTGGTGGGATTGGCATGACACATACGGCGAACACGAGCCGTCGCGATGGTTCGGTGAGCCGGACCCGGACGATCCCAACGACCAGCGGCCGCCGCGCAGTGGATAGTCAGGCGGCGTAAAACGAGCAATATTCGGCCGGAAAAAGCCCGGAAAACCCGGGCTTATAAATATCGGTGGTCGGACCTTCCGACCTGGTATCCCGCCGGGAAGGACTTCTCGATGACCTGCAACTGGTGGTTCACTCGGGACTCCAGCTCGAGAACTACGCAGCTATCGCCGAGGGCTTTTGATTCGAGAACAATGTATCGCTGACCACAATCGGTGATCGGGTCGCCCGAGTGCAATTTCTCGACCGGCACCGACTCCGGTGTTCCGTCTGACTCCATCCTGACACGTTAGGTCAATTCGGGGAGCGAGGGAATACACCGCTACGTGGTGTCGGCCTGTCGTTGCTTGAAGAACACGCTGACGTGGGAGATCAAGCCGTCGTCGCCCCGCTCGAAGAGGATGCACTCGGGCCAGGTGGCCGCGACGCCGTCGATCTCGAACGTCTCGGTCAACTCGGCGTAGGCCACGCGGGAGTCCGCGTGCGAGACCCGTTGCACCTCCAATCGGTGGCCCTGGAGATTGGTGCACACCTTTCGCAGGTAGGCGACGTAGTGCGCCTTGCCTTCGATCAGATCGCAGTAGGGGCCTTCCCGGGTCAGGCCCTCGTCGGCAATGGTGTCGGCCAGCCCGTCCCAGTCGTGGGCGGCCAGGCATTCCAGGTAGCGCTCCACCACTTGAGTTTCAGCCGCGTTGCCCATATCGCCTCCTGCATGCAGCTTCCCACTTAAACGCCGATAAACGATTAAAACCGGCCGATGACGACACCTGCGCGCCCCCGCGGTGCACCACAATCACGACCCTGACGGCAATCTCGACGCGGGTAGGTTGTCTCCTATGAGTTGGTGGACCGCCCACGCCGAGCGGACGCTGAGCGAAGACGTGCCCGCACCGCCGAACGAAGTCCGGGACTTCTACGTGGATCTGGACAACATCAAGCTGGTGCATCCGCTGATCGTGTCCGTGGAAGCGTTGTCCCGCACCGAAACCCCGACCGGCTACCTGCAGAGCTATCGTGTGATCGACCGAATTCCGCTGGGGCCGTTTACCATACAGATCACCTACCGGGCACGTCTGAACGTGCCCGCGAATGGCGACGTGACGACCGAGGCCGATCAGTCCCCCGGCGTGCGCTTGCGGGGAACGGTGAGTTTCGAGCCGACCGAGGTCGGCACCCGTGTCAGCGAGCGAATCCGGATCACCGCGCCTCGGCTGCTGGCCCCGGTGACCACCCGTGAGGCGGTCAAGGCGCACATCGCGATGCTGTCAGGAATCCGGCGCCACTTCGAATCCGCTTGATTCACGCGCTCTAGCATGACTGCGGTAGCTCCCTGGTGCGGTCCCCGCGCCGGTCGGGCCGCACGCCACGATTACGGAGGTTGCAATGAAGTGTCGTGCCGCTGTGCTGCGGGGGGTCGGCGAGGACTGGGAGATCCGCGAGGTTGAGCTCGACCCGCCGCACGGCGGGGAAGTCTTGGTGCGGATGGCGGTTGCCGGCATTTGTCACTCCGACGACCACCTTGTTACCGGCGACGTGTTGCCGACGCCCGAGGTGATGGCCGCGACCGGCATCCCCGAGCCGGACTGGTTCCCGATGCTCGGTGGTCACGAGGGCGCTGGTGTCGTCGAACAGGTCGGGCCGGGCGTGACGACGGTGCAGCCGGGGGACCGCGTGGCGATGTCGTTCATACCCGCGTGCGGCGATTGCCGGTTTTGCGTCAGCGGTCAGAGCTACATCTGCGATGCCGGCGCGACGCTGTTCTCCAGGGAGATGCCCACCGACGGAACTTGTCGCCGCCATCTTGGCGACGAACACCTGATGGCTTACGGTCAACTCGGCACATTCGCCGAATATGCGGTGCTATCGGAGAGATCCGTCATCAAGATCGACGACGCGATCCCGTTCCATGCCGCCTCACTGGTGTCGTGCGCCGTCAGCACCGGCTGGGGCTCGGCAACGGTCACGGCAGGCACCGAGCCCGGTGACACCGTCGTGGTCATCGGCACCGGCGGTGTCGGGATGAACGCGCTGCAAGGGGCGCGCTCGGTCGGCGCAACTTATCTCGTTGCCGTCGATCCCGTTGAGTACAAGCGGGATTCGGCCAAGATCTTCGGTGCCACGCATACCGCCGCTTCCGCCAAGGAGGCGGTGCCGCTGGTGTCGGACATCACCGCAGGCGTGATGGCCGACCGCGTCATCTTGACCGCCGGCGTCGTGCACGTGGACTTGATCCCCTTGGCCATGAGGTTGCTTCGCAAAGGCGGGACATGCGTGCTCACCGGCATCACCCCCTACACCCAGCCCCCCGTACCGCTGGTCCTGCAGGAGATGGTGCTGTCGGCCAAACAACTCAGGGGAATGCTCTACGGCGGGATGAATCCGCGCACGAGCGTGCCGATGCTGTTGTCCATGTATCGGGCCGGCGCGCTAAAACTCGACGAGTTGGTCACCCGCCACTACCGGCTCGACCAGATCAACGAGGCGTTCGTGGATCTGCGCGAAGGCCGCAACATTCGCGGAATCATCGAATTCGCCGGCCTCTGATCGTTCACCGCGCGATCCACTGCGATGTCAGCGCGAAGTCCGACAGATACTTCGTGGAACTCCACCCGCCGTCGACGACGATCGTCTGCCCATTGATGAAACTTGCACCGGGCGAGCACAAGAACGCAACGGTGCTGGCGATGTCATCGATGCTGCCCAGCCGCTGATGCGGCGTCATCTCGGTGTTGATCTTGCGGAATCGCTCGTCCTCCAAGCGCTTCTCTACCATCGGCGTCACCGTCACCCCGGGCGCGACGGCATTGCAGCGGATACCGGCCGCCCCGTACTGGCAGGCGATGTGAGTGGTCAATGCGGTCAGCCCGCCTTTGGCCGCGGAGTAGGCTCCGCCGCGCAGCCCCCCGACGACAGCGAACGTAGACGTGATGTTGATGATCGCCGATCCCGGGCCCATGTGCGGCAGCACCTCGCGCGCGAGCCGGAACGGGGCGCGCAGCATCAAACCCAGGAAGTAGTCGAGTGTTTCGTCGTCGGTTTCGTGTAACGGTTTGGGGCCGCCCACCCCGGCGTTGTTGATCAGGAAGTCGACGTGACCCCAGCGGGCGACGGCGAGGTCCACGATGCTTCGCGGCGCGTCGTCATGGGTCAGGTCGACGGCGAGGGTTGCGACGCGATCCGGATCATTGACAACCTTTTCCAGCTCGCCCAGCCGGCCTTCGTCGCGGCCGGTGCCGAGAATCGCCATGCCCATCGCGGCGAGCTTGGTTGCACATCCCAAGCCGATGCCGCTGCTTGCTCCCGTGACGATTGCGACCTGCATCTCACCCATCCACCTTCGTCTTCGCCTGTGTCAAAGCCGCCCGGATCCGATGCTTGAGCACCTTCCCGGCATCGTTCTTGGGCAGCGCATCCCAGATGACCACCTGTTCTGGCGCTTTGAATTTCGCGACCCCCTTGCTCTGTAGCCGCGCAAGCAGGCTCGCGACGTCCGGCCGCGCCGCGCCCGCGGGCACGATCACCGCACAGGCCCGTTCCCCGGTGCGCTCGTCGGGCAGCCCGACTACCGCAATCTCGGCGATGCCGGGGTGGTCGGCGAGCAGGTCTTCGACTTCCTTGGCCGAGATGTTCTCGCCGTTGCGGATGATGACGTCTTTGGCCCGGCCCGTCACGACGAGGTACTGGTCTTCGAAACCGGCTGAGACCCAGCGCCCAAGGTCTCCGGTGCGGAAAAACCCGGTGTCGTCAAAGGAGTCGGCGTTGTCCTCGGCATGCCGGTAACCCAGCAGCATCTGCGGGCCGCGCACACAAACTTCGCCTTCACCGGCGAGCGCGGCTTCGTGTGCGACGAGCTTGATCTCGGCGATGCCGGGCCTTCCGTCGGTGCTTGCCGCGTAACCGGTTTCGTCGCGCCGGGGTGCGCCGATGGTCGCGACGGGCACTTCCGTGCAGCCGTACACCCGGGTGACCACCGCCTGGTCGAAATACTGTGCGGCGCGGTGGATCAGCGAAGGCGACACGGACGCGCCGCCGCAGATGAACACCTTCAAGTCGGGCAGGCGGGTGCCAGCGCGCTCGGCGGCGGACAACAGCTGCTGCAGAAAGGGTGTGGCCCCGGCCATGTGGGTGCACCGCTCGCTGTTCATCAGCGCGATGGCCGCTGACGGATCCCACCGGTCCATCAAGACCGCGGTCGTGCCTAGCAGCAGCGGGCATTCGAACGCGTAAATCGATCCGCCGATGTGGGCGATCGGCGACGGGACCAGGAAGGTGTCGCCCGGGTCGACCATCCAGTGGTCGCGGATCTGGCGGATCAGCGCATGCATCGAATTATGGCTGTGCAGGACGCCTTTGGGGCGGCCTGTGGTGCCGGATGTGTAGAGGGCCATCCGGACGGCGTCGGGATTCAGCGCCGGCAGCTGCGCGCCATCCAGCCGATGCTGTAGCAGCGCCGGGTACGGCGTGTGTGGACCAGCTTCGCCGCGCAGCACCACGACTTTGGGGGCCGGCGTCATCGACGCGGTCACGCGTGCGAGCATCGCCGCGTAGTCATGGCCGCCGAATTGGTGCGGCACGAAAATCACCGCGGTTCGGACATCTTCGAGGATGAAGCGGACTTCTTGATCGCGCAGCGACGGCAGGATCGGGTTCACCACCATCCCGGCGAGCGTCGCGGCCAGGTAGATGACGGCGGCCTCGTGCCAGTTCGGCAGCATGAACGACACGACGCTGCCGGCCGGCGCGTGTGCCAGCAGGGCGGCCGCCAGCGCGGTGGCCTGGGCGTGCAACGTGGCGCAGTCCAGCCGAGTGTCCTTGTCCACCAACAACGTTCGCTGCGGCGAGATGTCCGCGGCCGCACGCAGTGAATCGGCCAGCGTGGTGTGCACCCACAGCCCGAGCCGGTATGCCTCTGCCACACGTGCCGTGTCTTGGCGGGCCCGGGCGATCACCGCCACCTCACCTCAGTCGGCCTGACCGCTCACGCGACGCATGGTCATCGCGTACCGAAAGCTCGACGACAGATGGGTGTTGATTGTCACCTGGGCGACCTCCCCGTCGGAGGTCTTGTAGGTGCGCTGCATTTGCAGCGCGGCGGTCCCCGGCTCGACCCCGAGGCCGTCGGCCAGCTCGCGGGAGAGCAGCACCGCGGCGATCTGCTGGTGCAACTCGGCGATGCTCACGCCGAACAGGTCTTCGATCAGCGGAAAAATCGGGCCGCTGTGGCGTTGTAGCAGCCGACCGACCGCGGCGAAGGTGCGGCTGATGTAGTACTCCGTTCTGCACATCGGTGCCGCCGCGCCGTCGGCCTGCCGGTAACCGCGCACCGAGAGCCATTGGGTGCCGGCCTCCAATCCGGTCCGGGCGGCGAGGTCGTCGTCGATCGTGACCATCGCGTTGGATTCGATGGTCAGCTGGGCGCCGGCCGCGAAAGCCAGCAGGTCGTCGATCGACATCGCGTCCTGGGCATAGGAACTCGACGCCGGCCGGGGCACCACCCGGGTGCCGGCCCGCGGCCGGGACGCGACGAGGTTGTCCTCGCGCAGCCGGCGCAGCGCTTCGCGGACGGTGTAGCGGCTGACCGCGAATCGCTCGCACAGTTGGTGTTCGGTCGGCAGCTGCGAACCCACCGGATACACGCCGTCGACGATCTCCTTGCGCAGCGTGCGCGCGATCTGCAGGTAGCGGTGGTCGCTCGAAATGGCCTGGGACATCAGGGGCCATCCCGGTACCGGCGCAACGCCAAGACGCTGCCATCGCCGTCAGCCGAGATGTAGAGCGTCCCGTCGGCCGCGGTCGCGATGCCGGCGAAGGGGCCCTGCGGCCCGGAAAACGGCGGCATTCCTTTCAGCGGCTTGGGCACCACACCCGGTGGGGGACCGACCGGCAACCCGGAAGCGATGGTGTACCGAACGTCGGTGTTGAGGTCGACCGCGACCAACTCCCTGGCGCCGGCGTCGACGATGTAGAGCACACCGTCGCGCACCGAAATACCTTGCGGGCGTTGCAGACCGGCGACGACGGTGTCCATCCTCGATTCGTTCAGCCTGACCACCCGTCCGGCGCCGGACTCGGCCACCAGGCACGCCCCCTCCGCGTCGATCGCGACCCCGACCGGGTCCTGCAGGCCGGCCGCCAGCACCTCGATGCCACCCGACCGCACCGACAGCACCCGTCCCGTGCCCAACTCGGCGAAGACCACCTCATTGGGCCGATTCGGCCCGATGGCGACGCCATAGAGCTGGTCGAAACCGTCTGCCAGCACCTCGCTTTCGCTCACCGCCGGCCGGTAGCGGGTGACCTGGCCACCCGACGTCGTGACGACGAACTCGCCGGGTCCGCTAGACGCAACGCCGCGCAGGAATCCGGGATAGCCCGGGCTGAACAGCATCCCCACCGTCTGCAAAGACCCGTCGGGCAGGGCGACGTAGAAGTACGTGCCGTCGGCGACGTACAGCCGGCCGTCGTGCCCCACCGCCAGGTCCAGCGGCCAGTTGAGCCCGCCGGGGAGCACCGTTTGTGTTGTGCCGTCGGGGGATATCTCGGTGATCTCGCCGGTGAAGTTGGATACCAGCAGCCGGTCGCCGACGAAGGTGCAGTTGTCCAGGCCCGGACTGAGCTGGGCCAGCACACGCTGTTCGCCGCTGCGGGGATCGATGCGCAGCACCTGCCCGCTGGCCACCTGGGTCGAGACGATATAGCCGTGCGCGTCGAACTTGACCGAGTCGGGCACACCGAGATCGCCCGCAACACGCTGTGGCTCGCCGCCGTCGGGGTCGACGCGCCAGATCTCGTTGGCACCCATCACCGGGAAATACAGCAGGCCGTCCGGGCCGACCTCCATCGCATTCGGTGACGGCACGTTCTCCAAGAGCACCCGCGGCGGCCCGCCCGCCAGGTCGAATTCCAGCAGGCGCCCACCCTCGCGGCATTCACCGATGAACAACCGGCCCCGGTGAAAGGTGATGCCGTTGGCCGACGGGACGTCGTCGCGCAGCACCCGGGTGCGCCCGGCGGTGTCGAGCACGCTGACCCGCCCGTCCATCACCTCGGTGGCGTACAGGTTGCCGCTCGCGTCGAACGCGACGTCGTCGGGCGCCACGATGTCGCCGCCCTTGGGGCTGGCCGTGACCAATTCCCCGGTGCGGTGATCCAGCACGCTGATCTGGCTGCCGGTCACCTGGGCGATGTAAATTCGACCGTCCGGGCCGGTCCGCACGCCATTGGCGCCGAACAGCCGACTGGGCGCGGTGACCCGCTCGAGCCGCCAGCCCTCGGCGACGTCGACCGGCCACGCCCCGGAAGCCGAGGGGGCGTACCGCGATGGCTGCGTTGAGAGGGCCATGATCTCGCCGAGTTCCTTCCGTCGGCCGTATTAGCTGGACGTTATCAAGTCCTCCTAGTCCAGACAATAGCTGCGAAAAGGATGGCACCGCCGCCTTGACAGCGAAGTCCACCGATGGGAATAGTGTTCTCCAAAAGGACAGAATGCAATATCTTGTCCAGACAAAGCGAACAACGGATCCCGTTGCGGGCGGTAGTCGGTGCGCTGGCCTGTCCGAGGCAGGGGAAAGCAGGTCATGGAGGATCTCCTGAGGCTCGACGGTCGCATCGTGGTGGTTTCCGGTGCCGGCGGGGGCGGCATCGGCACGACCGTCACGGCGATGGCCGCTCGGGCCGGAGCCACGGTGATTGCGGTGAGCCGGTCGAAGGAAAACCTCGACGAGCACATCGCTCCGCTGGCCGGGCAGGGTCTGGCCGTGGTGCCCGTCGCGGCCGACGCGTCGACCGATGAGGGCATCGCCGAGGTGATCGATCAGGCGCGCCGCGCCGACGGCGACTTGTACGGGTTGGTCAACATCGCCGGCGGCGCGGTGCCGTCGACATGGATGCCGTCGACCAGAGTGACACGCAGCGACTGGCGCAAGATCTTCACCGACAATCTCGAGACGGCATTCTTCATGAGCCGGGCCGTGGCGGCCGAACTCGTCGAGCAGCAGCGGCCCGGGTCGATCGTGTCGATCTCCTCGATCAGCGGCATGAACAGCGCGCCGTTTCACATCGCCTACGGCACCGCCAAGGCCGCGATCCCGGCGATGACCCGCACCATGGCGCTGGAGTTGGCGCTGGCCGGAATCCGGGTGAATGCCGTGGCCCCCGGCGTCACCGAGACGGCGGCCTCGCGCACCTACGTCGACGAGGACCCGGACCGCGATCGGCAGGCGATCGCGATGGGCCGGCGCGGGCGGCCCGAGGAACAGGCCGGTGCGATCCTGTTCCTGCTCTCCGACCTGTCGAGCTACATCACCGGCCAGACGCTCCTCGTCGACGGTGGGCTCAATCTCAAATGGAGCCATCTCGGGGCCGATAACACCTCGCTGTTTCTCAAAGACGAATCCTTCCGCGCGGCCATTAGGAGGATGTGTTGACCGACCTAGCCAAAGACGTGAAACCCGCAGTGGCCGAGGAACTATCGAAACCGACGACGATCGGCGTCGAGGCGTACATCAGCGAGAACTATGCCCGCGCCGAACGCGACAAGCTGTGGCGAAAAGTCTGGCAGCAGGTGGGCCGGGTCGAAGAGCTGCCCGAGGTGGGCAGCTACCTGACCTACGACATCCTCGACGACTCGATCATCGTGGTCCGTACCGGCAGCAACAAATTTAAGGCCCACCACAACGTCTGCATGCACCGCGGCCGGCGGCTGATCGACACACCCGATGGCGCGAAGAGCGCCTGTGGCCGCGCCCGTAAATCGTTCGTCTGCGGATTCCACGGCTGGACTTACGGTTTGGACGGGGCGTGCACCCACATTCGCGAACAACAGGACTGGCAGGAAGCGCTGACCCCCGACAACACCCACCTTCGGCCGGTCAAGGTCGACACCTGGGGCGGCTGGGTGTGGATCAACATGGACCCCGACTGCGAGCCGCTGGCCGATTACCTGTTTCCGGCCGCGAAGATTCTCGACCCGTTCGGGCTGGAGAACATGCGCTACAAATGGCGCAAGTGGGTGTCCTTCGATTGCAACTGGAAAGTCGCGTTGGAGGCGTTCAACGAGACCTATCACGTCTTCACCACGCATCCGGAGTTCAACAAGTTCGGCGAATTCAAGGGCTGGGCCAAGGCGCAGGGCAAACACAGCAACATCGGCTATGACGCTCCAAAGGATCTGGAAGCCACCAAATCCAAGATCCGCCTCGGTATCGGCGACGATCCCCGCGTGTCGACCGCCGAGATGCAGGTGTACACGATGGAGGAGACCAACGCCACGACCACCCAGACGCTGGTGAACGCCGCCAAGCGGCTGGTTGACGAATTGCCCGAGGGCACACCGCCGGACAAGGTTCTCGAGCACTGGCTGGCGTCGGCACGCCGCGACGACGAGGACCGCGGCGTGTTCTGGCCGACGATTCCCTCCGACATCCTCGGCCAGGCCGGCACCGCCTGGCAGGTCTTTCCGAACTTCCAGATCGGGCAGGGCCTGACCAGCGCGCTGTGCTACGGCGCGCGGCCGCACCCCAGCTACAACCCCGACAAGTGCATCTTCGAGGTGTCGGTGTTCGAGCTGTACCCGAAAGGCCAAGAGCCGCAGACGCAATGGGAATACACACCGGTCGGTGACCCCAGGTGGCGATCCGTTCTGCCCCAGGACTTCTCCAACATGGCCGCCGTCCAACAGGGCATGAAATCCCTCGGCTTCCCGGGCACCAAACCCAACCCGTACCGGGAACGCAGCACCGTCAACCTGCACTACCAATTGTCGAAGTACATGGGTACCGGTGAACCCCGAGAACTTTCAGGTGAGGAGGCTGCACTGGCATGACCCCCGACATAAACAAGCACCAAGACGGTTGCGGACCGACGCAGACCCCCGACGATATCGACATTGACGCGCTGCGCGAGAAATACCGCCACGAGCGCGAGAAACGGCTGCGCAAGGAAGGTTCCAAGCAGTACATCGAGTTGGAGGATGACTTCGCCGGCTACTACGAAGTCGATCCCCACACGCCGGTGACGCCACGCGAGCCGATTGTGGAGGACATCGACGTCGCGGTTCTCGGTGGCGGCTTCGGCGGACTGATGTCCGGCGCCTACCTGAAGAAGGCGGGTGTCGAGGACGTACGGATCATCGAGCTCGGCGGTGACTTCGGCGGGGTCTGGTATTGGAACCGCTACCCCGGGATCCAGTGTGACAACGAATCCTATTGCTACATACCGATGCTCGAAGAACTCGACTTCATGCCGTCGAAGAAGTTCGCCGACGGTGCCGAGATCTATCAGCATTGCCGCAACATCGGCAAGCATTTCGGTCTCTACGATTCGGCCATCTTCTCCACCCAAGTGCGCCAGCTGCGTTGGGACGAGGAGATTAAACGCTGGCGGATCGGCACCAACCGCGATGACGATATTCGCGCCAGATTCGTGGTGCTGGCATCGGGCCCTTTCCACCGCCCGAAACTGCCCGGCGTCCCCGACATCAAGGCGTTCAAGGGACACAGCTTTCATTCGTCGCGGTGGGATTACGACTACACCGGCGGCGACGCCACCGGGGGTCTGGACAAGCTGGCCGACAAGCGCGTCGCGGTGGTCGGCACCGGCGCCACGGGCATCCAGATCGTGCCGTTCCTCGCCCGCTACGCCCAGCAGCTGTACGTGTTCCAGCGCACCCCGTCCACCGTCGACCAGCGCAACAACACCCCCACCGATCCCGAATGGGTCAAGACGCTGCGGCCGGGCTGGCAAAAGGAGCGGCAGCGCAACTTCCACAGCTGGACGTTCGAGGGCATGGCGCTGGGCCAGCCGGATCTGGTGTGCGACTTCTGGACCGAGCTCGGACGCAACACCGCGGCGCGGGTGCTCGCCCTGGACGACCCCGCGTCCATGACCCCCGAGCAGTTCACGGCCATCCGGGAAGAGGAAGACTACAAGCTCATGGAGCGGCTGCGGCGCCGCGTCGAAACCCTGGTCGAAGACGAGTCGACCGCCGAGGCGCTCAAGCCCTATTACCGGTTCATGTGCAAGCGGCCCTGCTCCAACGATGATTACCTGGCGAGCTTCAACCGCCCGAACGTCACGCTGGTCGACGTGTCGTCGAGCAAGGGCGTCGAGCGGGCCACCGAGAAGGGGCTGGTCGCCAACGGCGTCGAATACGAGGTCGACTGCATCATCTACGCCAGCGGTTTTGAAATCACCACCGAGATCAGCCGCCGCTATTCGATCGAGAACATCGAGGGATGCGACGGGCTGTCGCTGTTCGACTACTGGCGCGACGGTTACCAGACGTTGCACGGCATGACCAGCCGCGGATTCCCGAACCAGTTCTACACCGGATTCACCCAGGTCGGGATCTCGGCCAACATCGCCGCCAACTACGAGCTGCAGGGCGAGCACATCGCCTACATCATCGCCGAGGCCCTGGCGCGCGGTGTGACCACCATCGAGCCCAGCCAACAGGCCCAGGACGAGTGGTGCACCACGGTCCGGGAAACCGCGATCGACAACTCGGCGTTCGACGCCCAGTGCACGCCAGGCTATTACAACAACGAAGGCGGCGGCGGGGGAGAGGGATTCCGGTCGCACCTGGGCCAGCCCTACGCGCCCGGCTTCTACGCCTTCGAAGACCTGCTGCGTCTGTGGCGCGACAAGGGCGAGCTGGAAGGTCTGGTTCTCGGCGAATGACCGGCTGGCTTGAGCGGAATCCCGGTGTCGGAACTTAGGTTTGACGGCCGAGTCGCCGTCGTCACCGGTGCCGGCCGAGGACTGGGTTGCGCGTACGCGCAGCTGCTCGCCTCGCGCGGGGCGAAGGTCGTCGTCAACGACTCAGGCGGCAGCCTGGCGGGTGCGGGGGTCGACACCGGTCCTGCCGAGCAGGTGGTAGCTGAGATCACGGCGGCCGGGGGAGAAGCCGTCGCCTGTACCGCCTCGGTCGCCACACGCGAAGGCGGCCAGGCCATCGTTCAGACCGCGCTCGACCACTTCGGCGGCATCGACATTCTGATCCACAACGCCGGCAACGTTCGTCGCGGCTCCCTGAAGGAGATGAGCTACGAGGACTTCGATGCCGTGCTCGACGTGCACTTGCGTGGCGCATTTAACGTTGTGCGGCAGGCATTTCCGGTCATGTGCGCGGCCGGCTACGGGCGCATCGTGCTCACGTCGTCGATCGGCGGGTTGTACGGAAACCACACGGTGGCCAATTACGCGGCCGCCAAGGCCGGCGTGATCGGGTTGTCCAACGTCGCGGCGCTCGAAGGCGCCGCGGACGGCGTGATGTGCAACGTGATCGTGCCGGCCGCGGTGACCAGAATGGCCGCGGGCATCGACACCTCGGCCTACCCGCCGATGGGCCCCGAACTCGTAGCGCCCGTTGTGGGTTGGCTCGTACACGAATCCTGTTCGGTGAGCGGGGAGGCGTTCATCGCGCTGGCGGGCCGGGTGGCTCGGGTGGTCATGGCCGAAAGTCCCGGCGTGTATCGGCCCGCGTGGACGATCGAGGACGTCGGCGAGCATCTCGATGCGATTCGAAATATCAAGGCACCGCTCGTTTTTCCGGTCGTGCCGGATGGCCATGACCGGCACATCCGCTACAGCTTCGAACTGGCACACCGCTCGAGCGACCGAGGCGCACTTCATGGCTAGCCGGACGAGCGCGGGCCCGCTGGTCGGAGTGCGGGTCATCGATCTCACCGCAATGGTGATGGGACCCTACTGCACGCAGATCATGGCCGATATGGGTGCCGACGTGATCAAAGTCGAACCGCCGCAGGGTGATAACACCCGCTACATCTCGGTGGGCCCGGCGCCGGGCATGAGCGGGGTGTTCGTCAACGTCAATCGGGGCAAGCGCGGCATCGTGCTGGATCTGCACACCGACGCCGGCATGCGCGCGCTGCGCGCGCTGATAAAGACCGCCGACGTGTTCATCCACTCCATGCGCGCCAAGGCGATCGCCAAGCTCGGTTTCGGCTACGACGACGTCGCCGCGATCAACCCGGCGATTGTCTACACCAATTGCTACGGGTACGGGCGGCGCGGGCCCGAGCGCGACCGGCCCGCCTACGACGACACGATTCAGGCCGAATGCGGCCTGCCGGCGGTGCAACAGCAACTGACCGGCGAGGCCGACTACGTCGGAACCATCATGGCCGACAAGGTTGCCGGGCTGACGGCGCTGTATGCGACGACCATGGCGTTGTTTCATCGCGAGCGCACCGGGGAGGGGCAAGAGGTCGAGGTCGCCATGTTCGAAACCATGGCCTCGTTCATGCTCGTCGAACACGCCAACGGCGCCATGTTCGACCCTCCCCTGGGGCCGGCCGTGTATCCGCGCACCGTGGCGCCCAATCGCCGTCCCTATCGCACCAGTGACGGCCACATCGCCGCGTTGATCTACAACGACAAGCACTGGAAAGCGTTCATGAACGCCGTACGGCCGCCGTGGGCCAGTGAGCTGTATTCGACCTTGGAACAGCGCGCGCGCCAGATTGACACGGTGTACGGACTAGTGGCCGAAACCATGAAACAGCGCACGACGCAGGAGTGGCTGGCGCTGTTTCGCGAACTCGAGATACCGGCCGCGCCACTGAATACGCCCGGCGACTTGTTCGACGATCCGCATCTCAACGCCGTCGGCATGTTCGAGACCGTGGACACCCCACACGGACCGGTGCGCTTCCCGGGCGTACCCACCTGGTTCTCTCGGACACCGGGTCGCGTCGCGGGGCCGGCGCCGGAGCTGGGCGCCGACACCGCAGAAGTGCTCGCCGAAATTGGCACGAGCAGTCCCCCGCACGCGGGAGGTACCCCCAGCAAAATCACCCGAAATGGCCTGCCAGAGGGCGATTTTGCGTCTACTCGCGAAGTAAAGGAGTTGTAAGGATGGGCGTGCCAGTTTACAAACGCATTCTCGACCTCTTCGAGGCCGAGGGTGTGAACACGTTGTTCGGTATCCCGGACCCGAACTTCGTGCACCTGTTCCTCGAGGCCGAGTCGCGCGGCTGGTCGGTGGTGGCACCGCACCACGAGTTGAGCGCCGGGTTCATGGCCGAGGCAGTGTCGCGGATGACGGGGAAGCCCGGTCTGTGCATCGGCACCCTGGGCCCCGGTGTGGCCAACATCGCAGGGGCGATGATGTGCGCCTACGTGGAGAACTCGCCGGTGATCTTCCTCGGTGGTCAGCGGGCGCGCATTACCGAGCGGCGGGTGCGCCGCGGCCGAATCCAATTCGTACAGCAGGAGCGGCTTTTCACCCCGTCGGTGAAGTACAGCAGCTCGATCGAGTACGCCGACCAGACCGACGAGATCGTCCGCGAGGCGATCCGCCGCGCGATGTCCGGCACGCCGGGACCGTCCTACATCGAGTTCCCGTCGCATGTCATCCTGGAAGAGCTCGACGTCCCGGATCCGTTGCCGCCCAGCAGGTATCGTCTTGTCAACCAGGGCGCGGGGGCAGCTGAGGTCGCGGAGGCCGCCAGGCTGATCCGGGACGCCAAGAGCCCGATACTGCTGGTCGGCCACGGCGTGCACACCTCCCGCACCGGGGCCGCGGTCAAGGAACTCGCCGACCTGATGGCCTGCCCGGTGATTCAGACCTCCGGCGGCACCTCCTTCATCGCCGGGCTGGAAGACCGCACCTTCGCCTACGGGTTTTCGCCGGCAGCCGTCGAGGCGGTGGTCTCCTCCGACCTGTGCGTGGCGCTCGGCACCGAGCTCGGCGAGCCGAGCCACTACGGCAAGACTCGGCACTGGGCGGAGAACGACGCAAACCGCAAATGGGTACTGGTTGAGCAGGATCCGGTCGCCATCGGTGTGAACCGTCCGATCGACGTGCCGTTGGTCGGAGACCTGCGCGGTGTCGTCCCCCAGCTCGTCGACGCGCTGCGAGACAGTTCGAGACAGCCCTCCGTTGACCTCGACCGCTGGATCAAGGAGGACGCCGAGGAACTGGCCCAACTCGCGGAGAACGCGCCGAGCGGCCGCACACCGGTGCACCCGGCCCGCTATGTCGTCGAGGCAACCAAGGCGTTCCCGGAGGACGGTATCCTGGTACGCGACGGCGGGGCCACCGTCATCTTCCAGTGGACCTACTCGCAAGCCAAGCCGCACGACGTGATCTGGAACCAGAACTTCGGCCACCTCGGCACCGGCCTGCCCTACGCTGTCGGCGCGTCTGTCGCCGACGGTGGGAAGCGGCCGGTCATGTTGCTGACGAGCGACTCCGCGTTCCTGTTCCATATCGCCGAACTGGAGACCGCCGCGCGGCGGAACCTGCCGCTGGTATGTGTGGTCGGCGTCGACCATCAGTGGGGACTCGAGGTCGGCGTCTACAAGCGCACGTTCACCCAGCCCTCGCCGCAGCCTGGCGTGCACTGGAGCAAGGACGTGCGGTTCGACAAGATCGCCGAGGGCTTCGGTTGCCACGGCGAGTATGTCGAGAAGGAAGAGGAGATCGGGCCTGCCATCGGGCGGGCCTACGCCAGCGGCAAGACAGCTGTTGTTCATGTCTGCATCGACCCGAAGGCCAACTCGGAAGAGATGCCGAAGTACGCCGAATTCCGCACGTGGTATGCAGAAGGAACTCAATAGGGAAGGGTAGGGCCATGCGCGAATACCTGAAGTTCTACATCGACGGCCGCTGGGTCGACCCGGCGCGCCCAAATACTTTTGACGTCGAGAACCCGGCGACCGAGCAGGTTGCCGGCAAGATCTCGCTCGGCTCGGCCGCCGACGTCGACGTGGCGGTCAACGCCGCCCGACGCGCGTTCGCCAGCTGGTCGCAGACCAGTCGCGAACAGCGCCTGGAGCTGCTGGAGGCCATCCTCGCCGAATACCAAAAGCGCGCAGGCGATCTCGCCGAAGCGGTCACCGAGGAAATGGGCGCGCCGCCGTCGCTGGCCGCGGGCCCGCAGGTTCAGCTCGGGCTCGGTCACCTAGTCACGGCGATCGACGTGCTGAAGAACTTCCCATTCGAAGAACAACACGGGGCAACGCTGATCGTCAAGGAGCCGATCGGCGTCTGCGGGCTGATCACGCCGTGGAACTGGCCGCTCAACCAGATCGCGGTCAAGGTGTACCCGGCGTTGGCAACGGGCTGCACGATGGTACTGAAACCGTCTGAGGTGGCGCCGTATTCGGCCTACATCTTCACCGAGATTCTGGATGCCGCGGGCGTGCCGGCCGGTGTGTACAACCTGGTCAATGGCGACGGCCCCGGCGTCGGCGTGGCCCTGGCGAGACATCCCGACATCGACATGGTGTCGTTCACCGGATCCACCCGCGCCGGCATCGACGTGGCCACGAATGCCGCTGCGACGGTGAAGCGGGTGACCCAGGAGCTCGGCGGCAAGAGCGCCAACATCGTCCTCGACGATGCGGGCTTTGCTGACAGCGTCCGCGCCGGCGTGGCCAACATGATGCCGAATTCCGGGCAAAGTTGTAACGCGCCGTCGCGCATGCTGGTCCCGAACTCCCGGATGGCCGAGGCCATCACCATCGCGCGTGAGACCGCCGAGCAGGTGAAGGTGGGCAGCCCCAGTGATAAAACGGCGATCGGGCCGGTGGCGTCGAGGACACAGTTCGACAAGGTCCAGGGCTTGATCCAGAAAGGCGTCGACGAGGGCGCGACCGTGGTCGCCGGAGGTCCCGGTCGGCCAGCGGGGCTGGACAAGGGTTACTACGTCAAGCCGACCGTCTTCACGAACGTCACCAACGACATGACGATCGCGCGCGAGGAGATCTTCGGCCCGGTCCTGTGCATGCTCGGCTATGACGACCTCGATCAGGCCGTCGCGATCGCCAATGACACCGAATACGGCCTGGCCGGCTATGTCTCGGGCGCCGACCTCGACAAGGCGCGAGAGGTGGCCCGCAAGATCCGGGCCGGCTGGGTGGCGATCAACCATGCATTCGACATGAACGCGGCGTTCGGCGGCTACAAGCGCAGTGGCAACGGTCGAGAGTGGAGCGAGTTCGGATTCCACGAGTATTTGGAAGTCAAGAGCACCCTCGGCTACGCGCCCGAAAAGGCCGCGCAATAGCGTTAGCCGGGCGTCCAATACTCGCCTGAATTACCCGGACGGTGCCCTCGCGTGTCCTCGCCGGTATCCGTCTGCCTCGCCCCTAAGCTTGCTCTGATCACGAGGAGGGGCAGCGACGTATCGGCATCAACGATGGCGCCGGGCAACAGGACGGCGCACTCACAGCAAGCGCTGAGCCGGGCGGGGATTTCCCCGCGCCGGCTCCTTCTGCTCGGACCCGATGGGTCGCTCCGGTGCGTCGCGTGGGCCGGCTGGCCATTTGGGATCGACCGGAACGGCCCGGTGGGATTCCCGCGCTGGACGGGCTTCGTGCGGTAGCGGTTGCGCTGGTGCTGGCCGGGCATGGCGGGATCCCCGGCGTGAGCGGCGGATTCATCGGCGTCGACATCTTCTTCGTCCTCAGTGGATTCCTGATCACCTCGCTGCTGCTCGATGAGCTGGGGCGTACCGGTCGCATCGGGCTGACCGGCTTTTGGATCCGGCGTGCGCGGCGGCTGCTGCCCGCCTTGGTCTTGATGGTTCTCACCGTGGCCGCGGCCCGCGAACTTCTTCCGTACCAGGCACTCACCGGCTTACGGAACGACGCGATCGCGGCCTTCTTGTGGATGGCGAACTGGCGGTTCGTCGCGCAGAAGACCGATTATTTCACCCAGGGCGCGCCACCTTCGCCGCTGCAGCACACCTGGTCGCTGGGGGTCGAGGAGCAGTACTACTTTGTCTGGCCCGTCCTGCTGATCGCGGTGACGCTGTTGCTCGGCGCGCGGGCCAGGCGCTACTTCAGACGGGCCACCGTTGGTGGGGTACGGTTCGCGACGTTCGTGATTGCCACCGTCGGCGCGCTGGCCTCCGCCACGGCCGCCATCGTCTTCGTGTCCGACGCCACGCGCGACCGAATATATTTCGGCACCGACACCCGTGCGCAAGCGTTGCTGACCGGCGCCGCCGCGGCGGCCCTGCTGGTTCGGGATTGGCCTTCGCTGAACCGCGGCTGGTGCTTGATCGGCACTCGGTGGGGGCGGCGGGTCGCCCGCTTTCTGCCCGTTGTCGGCGTGGCGGGACTGGCGGCGGCGACGCACTTCGCGACGGGCAGCGCGCGCGAGTTCCGCCACGGTCTGCTGATCGCGGTCGCCGTCGCGGCCGTTCTCGTGGTCGCACCTGTGGCACTGGAGCAGCGCGGGCTGATCGCCCGGATCCTGGCCTGGCGCCCCTTGGTGTGGTTGGGCGCCATCTCCTACGGCGTCTACCTGTGGCACTGGCCAATCTTTCTGGCGCTCAACGGCGAACGCACGGGGTGGGAGGGACTCCCACTGTTCGCCGCGCGGTGCGCGGCGACCGTGGCCGTGGCGGGCGCATCGTGGTGGCTGATCGAACAACCCATCCGGCGCTGGCGGCCGGCGCGGGTGCCGCTCTTGCCGCTGGCCGTGGCCACCGTGGCAAGCGCGGCCGCGGTGACGCTGCTGGTGGTTCCGGTGGGAACCGGGCCCGGCCTGCGTGAGTTCGGTCTGCCGCCAGGCGTCTCGGCGGTCGCGGCGGTCTCCCCGTCGCCGCCGGGTGGGAGCCACCCGGCCGGGCCGCGGGATCCCAACCGGCCGTTCACCGTTTCCGTTTTCGGAGATTCGATCGGGTGGACCTGGATGCACTATCTTCCGCCGACACCCGGGTTCACGTTCGTCGACCACACGGTCATCGGCTGCAGCCTGGTGCGCGGCACACCATATCGGTACATCGGCAAAACCCTTGAGCAGCGAGCCGAGTGCGACGGTTGGCCGATCAGATGGTCGACGCAGATCAACCAGGACCAGCCCGACGTCGCGCTGCTGATCATCGGCCGGTGGGAGACGGTGGATCGCGTGAACGAGGGACAGTGGACCCATATCGGCGATCCGACGTTCGACGCCTACCTCAACGCGGAGCTGCAGCGAGCGCTGAACATCGCGGGCTCCACCGGTGTTCGCGTGGTGGTTGCCACGGTCCCCTACAGCCGGGGTGGTGAAAAGCCGGACGGCCGCCTGTATCCGGAAGACCAGCCGGATCGGGTTAATCAGTGGAACACCATGTTGCGCGATGCGGCCGGCCAACACCCGAACGTCTCGATCCTCGACCTGAACAAAAAGCTATGTCCGGACGGCGTTTACACGGCCAAGGTCGATGGGATCAAAGTACGCAGCGACGGCGTCCACCTCACCCCCGAAGGCGTCAAATGGTTGACGCCGTGGCTCGAGGAGTCCCTGAGATAGTCCCTAATCGTTGGTGCGACAGCTGATTTCCATGCTATCGCTGTCCCGGACGAGGAAGTTGAAGCTGACGTACCCATTATCGGGGTTGCGCACCCGGTCGAGATAGGGCTGGAGGTCGGAGGAACTGGTGTTGTCGGCGACAAGCAACGCGCCCGTCGAGAGGCGCGGTTCGAGCAGCTCGATCACCGGCAGATAGAGATCCTTCCAACCGTCGAGCAGGACGAAATCGACGGGCCCGTCCAGGCTGGCCAGCGTGGACAGCGCGTCGCCTTCGAGAATGGTGATCAGGTCATCCAATCCGGTCTCGGCGAACGTCTGCTTCGCGGCGGCGATCTTGGTCTCGCTCAGTTCGGTGGTCACCACCCGGCCGTTGCCGTTGTCGCGCACCGCCGACGCCAGATGGACCGCGGAGATCCCGAAAGACATACCGAATTCGACCACCGTGGTGGGGCGCGTCGCACGGACCAGCGCGTACAACAGCCGGCCGGCGTCGGGAGTCACCGGGATGTAGAACTCGCTCATCGCCTCGGTGCGTTCCTGCGTGGTCATCGGCCGATCGAAATCGCCGCGCCTCTCGCGCAGCAACGACATCTGATTTTTCGATTCGGTGTACATCCGATCGAGCAGCGTCGCGACTCGGGGATCCTGCAAAGTTGTGGGCATCTAACCGAGGGTAGGCCTCCGGTCGTTGGTGACGACAAACCGGCGTAATGATTGCGTAAAGGGGGTTTGACGTGCGTTGGGTCTTGGTGCAGCATGGGATCTGCAAGCACCTCGGTAGGTGAGGCGTCTGCATGGATACAGGCCACTGACCCCGAACGTCGAGAGACGCCCCGGGTCAGGACAGCTCTTCCCGGACCCAAGGGTTGAGCCCAAGTGGCTTCCGGACGATGTACCGGATACGCCGTGCAGTGCCGAAGCTCCGACGAGAGGGGTGCGATCGGCGGTTCGCCGTCGACGTTTGTGCCTCTCCCGTTCAGGTGAATGTTGATGACATCCGCGTGTGTCCTGGCCGTGAGGAGGTGAGGGCGAGATGAGCGAGACCAGTCCAGGCGACAGTCCCTATCCGAAATCCATCTTGTCCCGATCCGGTTCCGGCATTTCCTCTGCCGTCTGACCTTTCTGGGGCGTCCGTCGTCCCTGCGCGTCTAACGCTTCGCGTGCGGCGCTGCGCGCGCCCGAGTGCGCTTGACTCAAATGACGTGGCCCGATCGGGCTCCTGACAGGAGAAGACCATGGCTTTTGTTGTTGCACATCGTATTTGCGGTATTACGAATTTGCGCGGACGGTCGATGCTGCGTGCGGGTCGGCCGCTGACAAACAGGTTGCGCGCACGGCGTCGTCCGACTCCGCAAGAGCGGGCCGACCTGTATGTGTCGCGGATGCCGATCGCCGTGGTCGCGCCCGCGCCGGGCGGACGTTCATCGGGCGGGGCGGGTAACCGCCGATGATCCGTTCCGCTGGGTACCGACTCAGCGCCGCAGTCCTTTATTTACCTGCGTAGCTGTGATTTTCATGATTGCCCGGTCGTCCAACCCCTGGGCGCGACTGTAGATAGCGAGCATCTCATGACTTCGATTTCCACCCGCGGTAGCTTCCGCACCTCCCCGCTCGGTCGGACCGCGGCCGCGGCCCCCGGGGCGAACTCGGACGGGTCCGGCCCGGCTGTCCTGGACTCGGCGCACACCGGCGACATCGTCGGGGCGTTCGGCCGCATTCGGCGCGACGGTGCCGGTGCCTACGGAGCCTTTAGTGGTCGTTGGGGCCGCCTGCGGACGCTGATGGTCATCACCGGTCCCGGACTGATCGTGATGGTGGGTGACAACGACGCCGGTGGCGTCGCGACCTACGCACAGGCCGGGCAGAACTATGGGATGGGCCTGCTGTGGACGCTGGCACTGCTGATCCCCGTGCTGTACGTGAACCAGGAAATGGTGCTGCGATTGGGCGCGGTGACCCGGGTTGGGCACGCGCGCTTGATATTCGAGCGCTTCGGCAAGTTTTGGGGCGCCTTCAGCCTCGGTGATCTGCTGATCCTCAACGCGTTGACCATCGTCACCGAATTCATCGGCGTATCACTGGCACTCGGGTTCTTGGGCTGCCCGAAGATCGTTGCGATCCCGGCCGCGGCGGCGCTGTTGTTCGCCGTGGTAGCCGGGGGGTCGTTTCGCCGCTGGGAGGGGCTGATGTTTCTGCTGATCGCGGTGAATGTGCTGATCATCCCGATGGTGCTGCTGGCGCGTCCCACGCTGAAAGAAACCGCCGGCGGACTGGTGCCGCAGTTCCCGGGCGGGCTGAACTCCACCGTGCTGCTGTTGACGGTCGCGATCGTGGGCACCACCGTGGCGCCATGGCAGTTGTTCTTCCAGCAGTCCAACGTCGTGGACAAGCGCATCACCGCACGCTGGATTCCTTATGCGCGAGCCGATTTGGTCATCGGAATTGTCGTGGTCATGACCGGGGCTACGGCGCTGATGGCGGTGAGCGCGTTCGGCTTGTCCGGCACCGCCGACGTCGGCAACTTCACCGACGCGGGCGCCGTTGCGACCGGGTTGGCTAGCCACCTCGGCAACCCAGTGGGGGTGCTCTTCGCGATCATCTTGCTGGACGCATCGCTGATCGGAGCCAACGCCATCGGGCTGGCCACCACCTACGCCGTCGGTGACGCGATGGGCAAGCGGCACTCGTTGCACTGGAAGATCTCCGAGGCCCCGCTGTTCTATGGCGGATACGCAACGCTTCTCGCGGTGTCGGCGGCGGTCGCGTTCAGCCCCGACCACGTCCTGGGCTTGGTGACCCAAGGCGTGCAGGCACTCGCCGGCGTGTTGCTGCCCTCGGCGACGGTGTTCCTGGTCTTGCTCTGCAACGACCGCGCCGTTCTCGGCCCGTGGGTAAACACCATGCGACACAACATCGTCGCGTGGACGATCGTGTGGTCTCTGGTGCTGCTGTCGCTGGCACTGACGGCGACGACGTTCTTCAAGGGTCTGTCCACCGCCACCATCGTGGCTGGGCTCGCGGCCGGCGCAGTGATCGGTATCGTCGGCGGTACCGCTGCCATCGTCGTCGGTCGGCGGTCCAGCGATCGGCGGGAGGCGGAAGCTATCTCGCAGGAGTTCGGCGGCGGTCTAAATCCCGAAGAAGTCGACGAAATCGACGACACCCCATTGTTGACGCGTGCCGAACGGCGCGCCGTCCGCCAACAGGACCGCGCGAACTGGCAGACCCCCAACCTCGCTACTCTGGACCGACCGGCCATGTCAGCGATCCACCGGCTGGGGTTGTTGGCGCTGCGCGGCTACCTGGTCGTGGCCGTCGTGTTTGTTCTAATCAAGGTTGTTGAGATCGGTGTGGCTGGGCCGGCCGGCTTATGGTGAACCATTGGGCAGCAGAACGATTTTGCCGTGGGTGTGCCGCTTCTCGAGTTCCTCGTAGGCGTCGGCGACGCGGTCGAGCGGATAGGTGGCGGCGACGTCGAAATCGATGGCGCCGGTGGCGACCAGGTCGGCGACTTCGGCAAGCACTTCCGGTGTCGATGCGTCGGTGCTGCCTTCGGTTTTAGCACCGACTTCGCCGGCCTTTTGAAACGAGATGATGGTGTCGATCCGTTCGGGTGCAATGCCGAGATCCACGGCGAGCTGGACGTAGTCCGGGCCGAACAAGTCGATGAACGCGTCGATGCCGTTCGGCGCCGCCTCTCGCAGCCGTTCGGGTAGTCCGTCCCCATACGCGATCGGGACGACGCCATGAGCGCGCAGCCAGTCGGCGTTGCCGGGGCCGGCGATACCAAGCACCCGCGCCCCGCGCAGCGCCAACATCTGCACGACAAGGGTTCCCGACGCCGCCCGCGGCCGCCGAAACGGCAACCGTCTCACCCGGTTGCGAGGCGACCGCGCGGACCGCGGCATACGCCGTCGCACCGACCACGTAGAGCGAACCCGCGGCCTCCCAACTCAATTGGGCCGGTTTACGGATCAGCTGATCCGCCGGGACCGCGGCGTGGGTCGCGTGGCTGGATCGGCGGAAGCTGAAGCCCAGTACCTCGTCGCCGACGGCGAATGCGCTGACCCCGGGCCCCACCGCGGCGACGACGCCGGCGAGGTCGCTGCCCTCGCCGGACGGAAATGTGGCGGGGAACATCTCGTGCATCGCCCCGGTTCGGATGGCGGCCTCGCCAGGGTTGATCCCCGCGGCGCGAATCTCGACCACCACCTCGCCCGGCCCGGGCGACGGCATGTCGATGTCCGTCACGTACAACACGTCGCGGCCCCCATAACGGTCGAACCGCACGGCACGCGCCACCGCAGCCGCCATGTCGATCTCCTCAGCTGTGCAATTTTGCCCCTACCCCACGCCAGCATAGGCCGCGCACCGGCACCTCCACCGCCGGGCGCCCGCCCGCATGTTCGCCGTCGTCGCGCTTGTTCCCGCTTGCATTTCGCAGTAGCCTCAGGCGCCGGGGCGGACTTCGACTGCGGACCTGGCGGGGATTGACGTGGAAGGAATGCCCATGGATCTTGCTCGGATCTCTGTCGCCGGCTGCGCCGCCGCCGTCGTGATCGGCGCCGGCGCCACCGGCTGCGGCAAGGACCACAAAAACGCCGAACCGTCTTCGACGACATCCTCGGGTGCTGCCACCTCATCGACCGGCCCGCTCGTGACGGGCCCGCCGCCGGGACAAACCCCGGATTACAGTGCGTTGCTGATCAGGGCGGGCGACATCGGCGCGGATTTCACCACTCCCCAACCGCCGGTGCTGAATCCCAACAATGCGGTCGGCGTTGCGCAGCTATTCGCCAATTCCGACAAGAGCCGCCGTATCTGGGACACGATCTCGATCGTCGCCGATCCCGCGGCGGCGGCGGCCGGACTCGACAGCACCAAAGCCGGTTACGCGGGCAAGGTCAACGGTACGTGGCAGCCGGTGGGTGTCGGTTCCAACGGGGCAATGATTTCCGGTACTTCTCCGGACAACTCCCAAGCGGTGACGGTGCTGTTGTTCACCGAGGGCAGGACGGCCGTCACCCTCGAATTCGACAGCGCGGCCAACGATCCGGTCGATGCAGGCGTCGCGACCGACATCGGCCGCCAGCAGGACACCGCGATCAAGAGAGCGTTCACCAGCTAGCCCGGCGGGCTAAACCAGACCCAGCAGCCGCAGGTCCGTCACATACTTGTCGATCAGGGCCGCCGACAGATGCGGAATGTCTTTATCCGCACCAATTTTGGCCGCCCGCACCGCCGCGCGGAATATGTCGGTCGGTGCCGGTGCGCCGCGCAGCGGCTTCTCCGGCTGCCGGTAAGCACCAAGCAGTGCCAGCATCGACTGCTGACGCTGCTTGTCCGGTAGCGCCCGAAGGGCCGTCTCGAAGCGTCCAAGCCATTCGCCGTAGTCGTCGATGCGCGCGATGTCCTGGCCGGCCTCGATCAACCAGTCGACAAAGACGTCCAGGGAAATGCCATCGTCGTGCGGGTTCATCACGTTGAATGAGTGATAACTCCCCGAATGCTCACCCGCGGTTGCGATTTGCGCGCCAAGCGTGGTGACGGACTCGGCCACGAAGTCCGCGGGCAACCCGTCGTAGTGCCCCCGCGCCCGGCCCCCCTGCGGGTCGGCCTCGTAGAAGGACCACGGCGCTATGCCGGTCACCAGCAGGCTGAAGATCAACCGAGTGAACATGTCCGGCACATTCAGCTGTCCCGCATACTGGCTGTGGGCCAGGATCAGGTCGGATCGGAAAACTGCGACCGGCAGGCCGCACAGGTCGTGCGCCTCGCGAAGCAAAACCTCACCGCCCCACTTGCTGTTGCCATACCCGTTGGCGTAGCTGTCGTCGATGGGGCGTACCGGGCTGACCGTGCGGATATCGCCGTCTTCGGTGAACTTGCCGGGTTCGACGGACATCGCCACCGAGACGGTCGACAGATAGTTGACCGGCTTGATGCGGGTGGTGATCGCCAGTCGGATCAGCTCGGCGGTGCCCACGACATTGGGGCCGAACAGCTGGTCGTACGGCAGGACGTGGTTGACCAGGGCCGCCGGGTGCACGATCAGGTCCACGCTTTGGGCGAGGCGTTCCCAAGTCGCTTGGTCCAGGCCAAGATTCGGCTCGCCGATATCGCCGACGACGACCTCGAGGTGATCGGCGGCCAGCGCCCGGAACCGCTCCAGCAATTGCGGGTCCCCGCTGTCAAAGACCGCTTCCAGTCGCTTCCGGGCCGCTTCGGCGTCCGAGCCGCGCACGATGGTGATCAGCTTTCCACCCGTTTCGGCAAGTCGCTCAAGCCATTCCAGGCTCAAGAAGCGTCCCAGGTAGCCGTTGGCTCCCGTCAGCAGAACCGTCCGCGGTGTCCCGGTTACCCGCGGCAGCATCGGGGCCTCGCTCAGGGTCTTGGCGTCGATGAACTTGTCCAACGTGAGGTCGGCCGCGCGGACCTCTGTCGCGCCGCGTCCGTGTACCTTGGCGAACGTGGGCCGCTTGGACCCGGAGACACGTTCGGCCTCAACATATTCCGCGATCTGCTGTAAATCGGAGGTCGGACTGATGATCTGCCCCACCGGCACCTCCACGTCGAAGATGTCGCGCAGCAGATTGGAGAAGGTCAACGCGGACAGGGAGTCACCACCGAGCTCGAGGAATTGCGCGTCCGGTTGTGGCGGGCCGCCGGCGAGGCCGAGCAGGGCCTCGGCCGCGCGTGTCAGCGTGTCGATGACCGGACGGTCTGCCGCTCCTTCTCGCAGTTTGCGCAACTCAGCCGTCCGGCTGGCCGCGAGGTCGGCGTAGAGCGCCTCGAGTCGCTCGCCGTAGTGCTCCTTGAGCTTGGGCCGTAGCAGCTTGCCCACACTCGACAGCAGGCCGTTGCTTTCGCTGAACGGCTCCGACTCGACCAGGAAGTCGGCGGGCACCTCGTAGGACTGCAGCTCGGCGAGTTTCGCTGTCTGGCGCAACGATTCGCTCAGGGCGGCCTTGAGCCCGTCGGCATCCTGTGCGAACTTGTTCACCGCGTCGTCGGTCGGGACCACCACGGCCAGCAGGTAGGGGTGTTCGCTGTTGCCGTAGAGGAAGATCTGCCGAACCAGGGAGGCGCTGGCGAACGCGGCTTCCAGGCGGGTAATGGCGACGAACTCGCCCTGGGCCAGCTTCAGCACGTTGTTGCGCCGGTCGACGTATTTGACGTGGTCGGGCCCGAGCTCGGCCATCACGTCACCGGTGCGGTAGTAGCCGTCGGCATCGAAGGCCTCGGCCGTGACGTCGGGTCGTTTGAAATACCCGGGGAAGGCCGCCTCCGACTTGACCAGTAGCTCGCCGCGCGGATACGGCTTGTCGGTGAGGAAGTAACCCAACTCGGGAACATCGACGAGCTTGTAGTCGATCACCGGAGGCCGGCTCATCACGCCGTCCTTGCTCACGATCAGGAGTTCGGTGAGGCCGTAGCCGTCGAGCACGTGCACGTCCAGGCACTCTTCGATGAAGGCCCCCATCTCGGCGGCCAGCGGGGCCGTGCTGGAGAAGCTGGTGATGATGCGCCCGCCGAGGACGTCGCGAAGCTCGGCTTGCGCCTCGGTCTCGGCGGACTCGGCGTCGCCGCCCTCGGAGACGATTCGCTCAACGGCGCTTTGGTAGCGCTGGTTGAGCATCTCCGCCACCCGGGGAACCATGCTCAGCTGGGTGGGGCGCACCAGGTTCCAGTCCTCGAGCAGTGTGGACAAATCGCTTTCCGGCACAAAGTAACTCGTGCCGCCCGCCTGGAAGGACGCCGACAGCGGTAGCCGCCCGACAAGGTGGTTGAGCGGCATGAAATTGACGTTCAACACCGGCACGTCCGCGAAATCTTCCTGCAGCTCGTTGGTCCATACCTTGGCGAGCATCCGCTCGGTGTACATGGCGCCCTTGGGCAATCCGGTGCTGCCCGACGTGTACAGGATCATGGCCAAACGCTCATCGGTCTCGCCGAGATACATGGGCTCGGACGGCAACGCGCGGCCGCGCTCGACCAACTCGTCGAAGGTTTCGATGGTCACCGCCATGCCGGCGGCGGCCAGCTTCGCCTGCGCGCGCTCGAGATTCTCCCGTTGTTCGTCGACCTGTGGGTGGTAGTCGAACACCACCAGGCGCCGCAGCGACGTGCTGCCCAGAGCCGCCTCGACGGTGAGGTCCAGGTAGCCGGCGCCCACGGCAAGTGCCCGTGGCTCGACCTCGGCGATGATCGGTGACAGCCGCGACGCCGCGGCGGTCTGCTGTAGCGGCACGAGGACCAGCCCGAGGTAGCCGGATACCAGATCGACCGTCAGATACTCCGGGCTCGCAAAGCCGATCGTGGCGACGAAGTCGCCGGGCGCCAGGGGATTGGCCGCGTCCTGTCGCCAGGCGGCCGCCACGGCACGCACGTTGGCCCACAGATCGCGGTAGCTGATGGTGTCGAACCGGGGGAGCAGCTGCGCGGTGGTGCGGCCGGTCGCGGGATCGGTGGTCAATGAACGCGCCCGCCAGCCCAGCGCCGCGCGATCCGCGTAGCCCGCCACGAACGTCTCCTGAATCTGCGGGAGCCGCAGGCCCGGCTGGCGCGCCGCTTCCTGCAGCGAAAGGTCCGGCTCGGCGTCTCGGAATTGCTCGTCGTCGGCGTACAACCGGCGAATTCGTTCGGCGACCCGTTCCCGTTCTGCGCCACTTGGACCAGCAGTGGTTTTGTTTGCGCGCTGCTCAACGGTCATGGCCCGCCTCTCGTCGAGATCAATCCTGTAGCGCAAACCCCTCGACGGCCACGAGTCTTCCATACCGGTGGGTGTGACCGTCACCACACAATGCGCCCTGGTGGCCGGGTAGGCGCGGACTTTAGGCCACGACCTCGATGGGGTCGCCGACGTTCACCTGGTTGAAGTACCACGCGGCGTTGTCGGGGCTGAGGTTGATGCATCCGTGACTCACGTTGGCGTAGCCCTGTGAGTCCACCGACCATGGCGCCGAGTGCACGTAGACGCCGCTCCAGGTGACGCGGACCGCGTACTGCGCCGTGATCTTGTAGCCCTCGGGGGAACTGAGCGGGATGCCGATGGTCCGCGAGTCCATCACCACGCTGCGCTCTTTGTCCAGGGCGGTGAAGGTGCCGATCGGCGTCGGGCGGCTGGGCTTACCCATCGACGCCGGCATGGTGCGGAGCACTTCCCCGTCTTTACTCACGGTGAAGGTGTGTGCGGAGATGCTGGCTACACCGCGCAATTGGTCACCCGTGCCGAAGCCCGTTGTCAGTTCCTGCACACCCACCGAGACATGGGTGTGGGCGGGCCAATACTGGTTCGGAACCCACTGCACGACGTTGTTCTCGACCCACTCGAAGTGTCCGGGCGTCTTGCTCGGCGACGTGACGTGGATGGACCGCTCCGCGGCAACACGGTCGGTAACCGGCGCGGTGAACGTCACTACGACCGGGTGCGCCACCCCCACAACCGCACCGTTAGCTGGCAAAACCGAGGCAACCCCGGGAACCGGCTCGGGCACGGGGACCGCGGCCACGCTGCGGGTGGCAGACCCCACCGCGCCCATGCTTGTGATCGCGACCATCACAAATAGATAACGAACCGCTCGACGCATGGAGCCCATCCTCCCGTGGTGCGATCAACACAACGGTATTGTACTGGCTGTCTACCCGGTCCGGCTTTTAGCAAACAATCGCACCAGGTCCGGTTGCCACGATAACGATCCGATCACCGGTTGAGTTCGATCCCGTCACGGGGTATCGCGCGTCCGGTCGCGGACCCGGTGCGATCAGCAGGCCGGCAGCGGTGGGCCCTACCGGGTGAGGCGGGCTCGCCGATCGCCGCGGAAGGGACTCCGCGACAAGCAATTTCGTTTACCATATGCGAAAGATGTTGTCATGAGCTGCCTTTCGCGAGCCGAACCCGCAGCCTCGGCCGCCGCCGTTATCGGCGCTTGTCGGGGCGCGCACGACGCGTTAACCTCAGCGAGATCGGTGCCCGGAGGCCGAGGAGGTGCGGGTGCTTTTCCGCCAATTGGAGTACTTTGTCTCGGTCGCCCAGGAGCGCCACTTTGCCAGGGCTGCCGAGAAGTGCTACGTTTCGCAACCCGCACTATCGGCCGCGATCGCGAAGCTGGAACGCGAGCTGAACGTCACGCTGATCAATCGTGGCCACAGCTTCGAGGGCCTCACCCCCGAAGGGGAGCGATTGGTCGTGTGGGCCAAGCGGATTCTTGCCGAACACGATGCGTTCAAGGCCGAGGTGCACGCCGTGCGATCGGGCATCAGCGGGACGCTTCGGCTGGGCGCCGTTCCCACGGCATCGACGACGGCGCCGCTGTTGCTCTCGGCGTTCTGTGCGGCGCATCCGTTGGCCAAGGTGCAGGTCCTTTCCCGGCTGGCCGCCACCGAACTGTACCGTCGCTTGCGCGAGTTCGAGCTGGACGCCGCCATAGTGCACAGCGCGCCCGACGACGTGCACGACGTGGACCTCGTGCCGCTTTACGAGGAGCACTACGTGCTGCTGTCGCCGGCGGACATGTTGCCGTCGGGTGCGTCGGCGCTGACATGGCCGGACGCCGCGCAGCTGCCGTTGGCGTTGCTCTCGGCGCAAATGCGGGAACGCCAGATCATCGACGAAGCCTTCGCGGGCCACTCCATCACCGTCAGCCCGCAAGTCGAAACCGACTCCGTCGCTTCGCTATTCGCGCAAGCTGCCACGGGCAACTGGGCGTGCATCGTTCCACACACCTGGCTGTGGACGTCGCTGCTGAGCGCCGAGGTCCGCGCGGTCGAAATGGTCGATCCGGTGCTGAAGGCCGAGATCGCGCTCGCCACCAACTCCGCCGGGCCCGGATCACCCATCGCCCGTGCGCTCGCCGCGTCCGCACGAGAGCTGGCGCTGGACGAGTTCTTCGACGCCACGCTGCTCGGGGTCACGCGTCGACGCTGACCGCCTACGCCGGCGGTGTTGCCGCGCTGGTCGGGTTGAGGCTGGCCAGATGTCCGCTTTCCACCCCGGCCGCCGGGTCGAGTTCGCAGTCGATGATCGACGGCCCGTTCGAGGCGAGCGCGTCGGCCAGCGCCGACCGCAGCTCGGACGGGGTCGAGACGTGGTATCCCTTGCCGCCGAACGCCTCCGCGATCAGCTCGTGACGTGCCCGCGCGTTGAGCACAGTGGGCGCGGGATCGCTTCCGGTTGGCGCTTCGTCGCCGCGGTAGACGCCGCCGTTGTTGAGGATGACAACGGTCACCGGCAGGTGGTAGCGGCAGATGGTCTCGATTTCCATGCCGGAAAAGCCGAATGCGCTGTCGCCCTCGATCGCGACCACGGGCTTGCCCGTCTCGACCGCCGCGGCGATGGCATAGCCCATGCCGATACCCATGACGCCCCATGTTCCGGTGTCGAGCCGGTGCCGTGGCACCTCCATGTCGATGACGTTGCGGGCCAGGTCTAGCGCGTTGGCGCCCTCGTTGACCACGTAGACTCCCGGGTTTTCTTGCAGCACAGAGCGAATGGCGCCGAGCGCGTTGTAAAACCGCATGGGATGCGGATCTTCGGCCAGGCGCTCGCGCATTTTGGCGTCGTTGCGCGCTTTGCGATCGGCCAGCTCGTCGCTCCATTCGGGGGACACGACGATCGGTTGGGAAGCCAGGCCGTCACAGAGCGCCGTCATCACCGAACCGATGTCGCCAACCAGCGGCGCGACGATGGGCCGGTTGCTGTCGAACTCCGATGCCGCGATATCGACTTGCACGAACTTGGCATCGGCGGACCATTGCGGCGAATCGCCATGGCCCAGAAGCCAATTGAGCCGGGCACCAACCAGCAAGACGGCGTCTGCTCGGGCGACCGCCAGCGAGCGCGCGGCCGCGGCGGACTGCGGATGCGAGTCCGGCAACAGCCCTTTGGCCATCGACATCGGCAGGAACGGAATCTCGGTGGCCTCCACGAACTTCCGGATCACTGCGTCGGCCTGCGCGTAGGCCGCGCCCTTGCCGAGCACGATCAGCGGTCGCCGCGCCTGGGCGAGCACGTCGAGCGCGCGATCGACCGCCTCCGGCGCAGGCAGCTGGCGGGGAGCGGGGTCGACGACCCGCCAGATGGTGTCCGCCGCGGCCGAAGCGTCCATGGCCTGACCCAAAACGTCACCGGGGATGTCCAGGTAGACACCACCCGGCCGGCCGGAGATCGCGGTGCGAATGGCCCGCGCGACACCACGCCCGATGTCTTCCGCCCGGGTGATCCGGTATGCCGCCTTCACGAAAGGCCTTGCCGCATTGAGCTGATCGAGATCCTGGTAATCGCCACGCTGCAAATCGACCAGCGCTCGATTGCTCGAGCCCGAAATCTGGATCATCGGGAAGCAGTTCGTCGTAGCGTTGGCCAGCGCGGGCAGGCCGTTGAGAAACCCGGGCCCAGATGTTGTCAAGCAGACACCGGGACGCTGGGTAAGGAACCCGGCCGCGGCGGCGGCGTTTCCGGCCGAGGTCTCCTGGCGGAAGCCGATGTAGCGGATCCCGGACGCCTGCGCGATGCGGGCGAGATCGGTGATCGGGATGCCGACGATCCCGTAGATGGTGTCGACGGCGTTGGCCTTGAGGGCATCCACGACCAGGTGGAAGCCGTCGGTCAATCGCGTCGACTCCGGCGCTGCGCTGGGGGATGCCGAAACTGTGGTCATGGTGGCGACTCCTGGTGTGCATCTGGTCGGGGGCGATTCGCCCAGGCCTGGGCCTCGTACCTCAGTGATCACTGTGGTCCGGGTGCCCGCGGGTGTCCAAGACCAAGGCGCTATGCAGCGATTCACTCAGTCTATTAACCGCTGATCAGCGCCGTGCCGCCGGCTCAATAGCTATCGGTTATCGATCGTGAGCGGATCGGTATTGGACGGTCGGCACGCCGCGCCGGGATAGTCATGCGTAGGCCGAAACGAGGCCGAGGACCCTGACCAAACCCGCTGAAGGAACCGATCCGACATGACACAGTCGCAGACACTCAACGTGGAATATGACGAGCTGATGGCCCGGGCCGACGAAATCGAGCGACCGCTGCCCGCCATTCGGTCCACCAACCCGCCAGCGCCATTTGCCCTTTCGGCGGCTAATGACGCTGTCGCGCAACTTGCATTTTCCGCCGAGTCAATCCGGTTCTACCTGGAGGGCTGCGAAGGGGAATGGAAATCCCTCGCGAAATCCCTGAGGGATGCGGCCAAAGCCTATGAAGAGGTCGACGAGGGAGCCGCGGATGCCATAAACAACGAAGGGTCCGCGTCGGGCGGGACGCCGGCTTTGGTGGGCGCAACGGAGGAAGACATGCCTCGGGACCCGTCGCTGCCACGGCCGGCGCCGCCGCGCGATGAAGACCCCTACTACGAGGTCAGGCAGGCCACAGCGGATATCGAAACCGGCGACCAGGGCACGGCGTCCAAGGCATTTGCGCGGGAATGGGACAAGTTCCAGCTAGCGCTCCAGAGGGAGACGTACCGGTTTCGCTCGTTTACCTCCTGGGAGGGTGACGCGAGGATACTCGTCGAGCAAAACTTCGACCAACAACGGGAGTGGATATCTGAGATGGTGCACTTGTGCTCTACGCTCAGCGACCAGGCCCTGAAAGTCCCTGACGCCCAGGAAAAGCTCTGGCCCGCCACGGGGGAGGCGGCGCGTGATGCCGAGTGGTTTAACTATCACGATCCTGAAGAGCACCCCGGGCCCATTGACCTGGAGAATTACAATCACTGGTACGAGGGGGGTGTGAATGGTGATCCCCAGGCGGCACAGGTCGCGCTTGACTGGTATGGAGTTCTGCAGGAAAAGTCGGAGAAGTCGCTGAGGCTTTACCGTGCCAACACGTCATTTGTTCCGCTGAATCCGAGTAGGGTCCCGACCGCCCCCGACTTCAGGCTCGAGCCCGGCAATCCCGGAGACCCGCTTGATGGGCTCCCCTTGGACGAGGGCCTCCCCGACCCGACCGGCATGCCCGGCGGCGCCGGGGCGGGGCTGGGGTCGCTGCCCGACGCGTCGAAGCTGACCGATCTCGCGGCAGGCGAGCTTGCCTCCGGGTCAGGTCCGGCGACGGGGTCAGGGATCAAACCGGCGTCGGTCGGGGTTGGCGGAATCGGCGGAATCGGCGGTGGCGCACCATCGGGGCCGCTGAAGCCACCGTTCTTCCACGACGCGTCGCCACCAGCGCCGCGGGCGAACGGCGCCCCCCGGCGGCAAGGGTCAGGGCGGCGAGAAGGGCAACCGCACGCCCCAGGACGAGCAGGCGCTCTACACCGAACGGCGGGCCTGGACAGAGGGATTCATCACTGGCCGCACCCTCAAGATCGCATCCGACAAGAAGCCAGTACTCCAGCCCCTACCAAAGCCCACTGCGTATCAGCTCCTAGATGCTTCATAGCGCAGGCTGGAGCCCACCCGTCTGTACTTCCACCAACGTCTGTACTTCCATGTGCCGTCAAGGAGATTGAGGGGATTGACAGTTGAAGCAATCAAACCTGCAGGCGTCCACCAAAGCCGACGACGACCTGGGTCAAACGACAGCCTTGTTCAGTCCGCGCATCGCCGATCTGGTCGAGGCGGCGGCCGACCGGTCACCGGACGCGCCGGCGCTGGTCGTCACTGCCGACCGGATAGCGGTCAGCTACCGCGAGCTGGTCCGGCTGGTTGACGACCTGGCCGGCCAGCTGAAGCGGGGTGGCCTGGTGCCGGGGGATCGGGTCGCGGTGCGTGCGGGCAGCAATGCCGAATTCGTCGTCGGGCTGTTGGCGGCGTCGCGCGCGGAGCTGATCGTGGTCCCGCTGGATCCGGCGTTGCCCGTCAGCGAGCAGCGGGTACGAAGCGAAGCGGCGGGCGCGCGCGTGGTGCTCGTCGACGGTGAAGGTCCCGGCGACGAGCAGGAAACCACGATGCACTGGTGGCCCCTAGCGGTCACCGTCGGCCGCGATCACGGCGCCCGGGAAGGTGGTTTGGCGATCAACGTGGATGCCGCCGCCGCGCCGAAGGAAGACACCGCGGCGCCCGAGGGGCTCCGCGACGACGACGCCATGATCATGTTCACCGGCGGAACCACCGGCGTGCCGAAGATGGTGCCGTGGACCCACGCCAACATCGCCAGCTCGGTGCGGGCCATCATCGCCGGATACGGGCTCGGTTCGCGCGATGCGACGGTCGCGGTGATGCCGCTCTACCACGGTCACGGGCTGCTCGCCGCGCTGCTGGCGACCCTGGTATCCGGCGGCACGGTGCTGCTGCCCGCCCGCGGCCGGTTCTCGGCGCACACGTTCTGGGACGACATCGACGCCGTGAAGGCCAGCTGGTACACGGCGGTCCCGACGATTCACCAGATCTTGTTGGAGCGCGCCAAGAGTGAGCTGCCGGAGGGCAAAGACGTCGCCTTGCGTTTCATCCGCAGCTGCAGCGCGCCGCTCACCGCGGAAGCCGCGCAGGAGCTGCACGACACCTTCCGCGCACCTGTGGTGTCTGCTTTCGGCATGACCGAGGCCACTCACCAGGTGGCCACCACGACGGTCGGGCCTCAGGGTCAAGCCGAAAACCCCGGTGAGACACCCGGTCTTGTGGGTCGGTCGACGGGACCGGAAATCCGCATCACCGGGTCCGACGGCCAGCGCCTGCCCGCGGAAGAGGTCGGGGAGGTTTGGCTGCAAGGTCCCACCGTGGTGCGCGGCTACCTCGGCGATCCGGCGATCACCGCCGCCAACTTCACCGACGGCTGGCTGCGCACCGGCGACCTGGGGTCGCTGTCGGCGGACGGCGAGCTGAGCATCCGCGGCAGGATCAAGGAACTGATCATCCGGGCCGGGGAGAACATTTCGCCGGAACGCGTCGAGGGCGTGCTGGCCAGCCATCCCGGCGTTCTCGAGGTGGCCGTGTTCGGCGTCCCGGACAAGATCTACGGGGAGACTGTGGCCGCGGTGATCGTTCCCCGGGGCTCAGCCTCGCCGACCCCTGACGAGCTGGCGGCGTTCTGCCGCGAGCATCTGGCGGCCTTCGAGGTGCCCGCCAGCTTCCAGGAAGCCAGCGCGCTGCCGCACACCGCAAAGGGCTCGCTGGACCGCCGCGCCGTGGCCAAACAGTTTGGCGCCGGGGCGTGACGCGGCCGCGCGAGAGGCCGGGAGAAGCACTGCGCGCGAAACCCTCACGGGGCGGATGACGTCACGGTGCCCCAGGCGGCCCGCGCACCCGAGTCTCCGACGCGGTAAGTCTGGATCAGCGTGGCCACTGCGGCGACGATCACCAGGGCCCCGACCGCCGACTGCATAACGAACGTGACCGCGCGGCCGCGCGACTGGCGAACGTGGACGCCGGCCAGCAGCGCGACAGTGCCCGCAAGCGCCGCGACGAGGTAGATCAGAGTTCCGCCGAGTTGTTCGTGGGTGGACAGTGCGGGCATCGCGGGGGTCGAGGCACCGATCCGGGCCGACAACCACGCGCCCGCGTTCGCGGTGATCGGGGTCAGGACCAGCGTGCCCACCGCGAGCACCACCACCAGCCAGATCAGCCGTCGTCGCGCCGCGGGCCACAGCGCGCAGAGGATCGCGAGGACCGCCGTCAGCGGACCAAGGACGACGACGAAGTGGTTCAGCAGGATATGGGCGGGAAGTCCGTTGAATGTCGACATGGATCCCAGTCTCGCGCCGTTTTCGTCAGGCGGTCGTTTTCACCTTGGCTGCCGCCGATTCCGGCATCGGTTCGTAGCGGACAAACGACCGGGTGAACGACGCCGCGCCGTGCGCCAGTGAGCGCAAGTCGATCGCGTAGCGGGTCAGCTCGACCTGCGGCACCTCGGCGCGCACCAGCGTGCGCTCGTGGCCGGCGGTTTCGGTCCCGAGCACTCGCCCGCGGCGACCCGACAGGTCGCCCATCACCGCGCCGACGAAATCGTCGGGCACCAGCACCGAGATCTCGTCGATCGGCTCGAGCAAGGTGACCTTGGTCGCCGCCGCGGCCTCCCGCAGCGCCAGCGCACCCGCCATCTGGAACGCGAAGTCCGAGGAGTCCACGCTGTGGGCCTTGCCGTCGAGCAGAGTGACCCGGATGTCGACCAACGGGTAACCGGCGTGCACACCCTTTTCCATCTGCGCGCGCACGCCCTTTTCCACACTGGGGATGTAATTCCGCGGCACCGCACCGCCGACCACCTTGTCGACGAACTCGAAGCCGGAGCCCTCCGGCAGCGGCTCCACCTCGATATCGCAGACCCCGAATTGGCCGTGTCCACCGGATTGCTTGACGTGCCGACCGTGGCCTTTCGCTTTGCCGCTGAAGGTTTCCCGCAGCGGGACGCGGAGCTCCACCGTGTCCACGGTCACGCCGTACCGGTTGGCCAGTGCCTCGAGGACGACGCCGACGTGGGCCTCGCCCATGCACCACAGCACGATCTGGTGTGTCTCCGGATTCTGCTCGATGCGCAGCGTCGGGTCTTCGGCGGCCAACCGCCCCAGCCCGACCGCCAGTTTGTCTTCGTCGGTCTTGGCATGTGCCGCGATGGCGACCGGCAACAGCGGCTCGGGCATCGCCCAGGGTCTCAGCACGAGGGGCTCGGCCTTGTCCGAGAGGGTGTCGCCGGTTTCGGCTCGGCTCAGTTTGCCGATCGCGCAGATGTCGCCCGCCACGACGGCGGGCGCAGGGCGCTGCTGCTTGCCGAGCGGGAACGACAGGACCCCGACGCGTTCGTCTTCGTCGTGGTCGGGGTGCGCGTTCCCGTTGCCGTTTGTCTCGCCGAAAAACGACGCAAAATGGCCCGACACATGAACCGTCGTGTCGGGCCTGATGGTCCCGGAAAACACCCGGACCAGGCTGACCCTGCCGACGTAGGGGTCTGACGTCGTCTTCACCACCTCGGCCAGCAACGGCGCGTCGACGGCGCAGGCGAGCTCGGCGTGCGGAGCGCCCTGCGGCGTAAAGACGTCCGGGAGTGGATGTTCCATCGGAGACGGGAAGCCGCGGGTGGCAATTTCGAGCAGTTCCAGGGTTCCGACACCCGTGCCACTGCACACCGGGATCACCGGGAAGAACGAACCCCGGGCGACGGCCCTTTCCAGGTCGGCGATGAGGACCGACTCGTCGATCGCCTCGCCACCGAGGTAGCGATCCATCAGGGACTCGTCCTCGGATTCCTCGATGATTCCCTCGATCAGGGTGCCGCGGGCGTCCTCGATCCGATCGGCGTCGGACTCCTCGGGCGGCTGCGTCGTCCGCTTGCCGTCGGCGTACTGGTAGCGAGTTTGCGACAACAATCCGATGAGGCCTTCGCAGGAGGGCAAGGCGGTCGGCAGGTACAGCGGCAACACCTTGTCGCCGAACGCGTTTTGCGCGGCGGCCAATGCCTCCTGATAGTTCGCCCGCGCGTGGTCGAGCTTGGTGATCACCACGGCCCGCGGCATGCCGACCTGGCTGCATTCCTGCCACAGGGACTTGGTCGGCTCGTCGACGCCTTCGCATGCCGCGATGACGAACAGCGCGCAATCGGCGGCGCGCAACCCGGCGCGCAGCTCACCGACGAAATCCGCGTACCCCGGCGTGTCGACGAGGTTGATCTTGATGCCGTCGTGGGACAGGGAGGCCACCGCGACGCCCACCGACCGCTGTTGGCGGATCTCGGCGTCGTCGTAGTCGCAGACGGTGCTGCCGTCGGCGACCGAGCCCGCCCTGGTCAGCACCCCGGCCGCGACCAGCAGGGCTTCGACGAGGGTGGTCTTGCCGCCGCCCGACGGCCCGACCAGAACTATGTTGCGAACGTCGCCCGGGCCGTTCGCGGTGGGAGCGTTTCCCGCGCCCTGGGAAGTATTCGCCCGGTCCGCCATCAGTTCCTCCAGTTCTGCTCGCCCGGCGCCCGATCGGGGTTGCCTCCGCGGTCGCGCGGTGTGTCCTAGAACACAGGACGCATAAGCAACCTTTCCCCCAACTGGCGCCCAACACAAGGCCACGGCCCAGCCACAATCGCGTTAGCCTGTCCCGCGCGGGCCTGCGGCCGGTCCCCGTCGGGTCGATCAGGCGTTCCAGCTCGACCAGCGGCGCACCGTGACGGCGATTACCGGACCGTCCAACGGAACCGATTGGTACTGAGGGTATTTGGCGCGTAGCAGGCGATATCCGGTGTCGGCGGCCTCGCCGTCGGAGTGGACGGCGGCAACACCGTCGACCCGGACCCACCACAATTGAGTCCAATCGTCGGCGTAGTGGTCGACGAGCAGGCTCACCTGTGGATTGCTCGCGATGTTGGCCAGGCGGCGCAGTCGTCGGGTGGTTTTTGGTTTCGCGTCGATGGCCGTGTACACGACGTCTTCGCCGTCCCGGGAGGCATCGACCGCGAACAAGACCGCGAACACGACCGGGACGAGGTGCGGGACGCCGTCGGCGGTGATCGTGGCCAGTCGGGCCACCGGGGACTGGCTGAACCTGGCTTTGGGGTCGAACTCGCCCACCCCGTCAGCCTAAGGGCGCGGGGAGCCGCGTCGATCGGGGCCTGACCTGTGGCTCAGGTAGCTACCTGCATTACCTTGAGGTACACAGAGTAGTGCCGCCCAGATCCGAGGGACGCGGCGATTTTGTTTTCTTACCCGCAACGCAGGAGGTACGGGATGAGCAAAGGGCACCGCCGCCCAGTCTGGTGGTCATGGTTAGCCAGCGTGCTGGCAGTGGTTGGGCTGGGCCTGGGCCTGGCCACGGTACCGGCCTCCGCCACAACGCCCGGGCCGTCCACCCTGGCGCTGGACCGGTTCGTCGACCGACCGGCGGCCCCGCTCGACCCGGCGGCGTTGGTCGCGCAGGTCGGGCCGCAGGTCGTCAACATCAACACCAAATTCGGCTACAACAACGCCGTGGGCGCCGGAACCGGCATCGTGATCGATCCGGGCGGTGTGGTTTTGACCAACAATCACGTGATCTCGGGTGCCACCGATATCAGCGCTTTCTCGGTCGGCACCGGCCAGACCTACGCCGTTGACGTGGTCGGCTATGACCGCGCCGCGGATATCGCGGTGCTGCAGCTTCGTGGCGCGGGTGGCCTGCCCAGCGCCGCAATCGGCGGCGGGGTCGCGATCGGCGAGCCGGTCGTCGCGATGGGCAACGCCGGCGGCCAGGGCGGAGCTCCCAGCGCGGCGCCCGGCAAGGTCATCGGGGTCAACCAGACCGTCCAGGCCGCCGACTCCCTGACCGGCTCCTCCGAGACGCTGGGCGGGTTGATCCAGGCCGACACCGCGATCAAGCCCGGCGACTCGGGCGGGCCGATGGTCAACTACGCGGGGCAGGTGGTCGGTGTGAACGTCGCCGCCACCGAGAATTACCGGCTGTCCGGCGGGCAGGGCTTCGCCATCCCGATCGGTAACGCGATGGGGGTCGCGGGGCAGATCCGCTCGGGTGGCGGGTCGCCGACCGTGCACATCGGCCCGACGGCCTTCCTCGGCCTGGGTGTGGCGGACAACGGCGGCAACGGCGCACGGGTCGAACGCGTGGTCGGCGGCGGTCCCGCCGGGGCGGCCGGACTCGAGCCGGGCGACGTCATCTTCGCGGTCAACGGCGGTCCCGTCAACGGGGCCACGTCGATGACGCAAGCACTCGTGCCGCATCACCCCGGGGACAACATCGCGGTGGCCTACCGCGCCGCCGCGGGCGGCGACCGCACCGTGAACGTGACGTTAGCGGACGGACCTCCGGCCTGACATCCGTACACCCCATGCCCGCCCGCCGGCCAATTCGTTTGCCGTCAGGCGCGATTCACCGCGTGTTCGTCGGGGGGATTCCTAGAGTCCCGCCTCGGGTACCCGTGGCATCGTGGAATTGATGAACGACGCAAAAGACGGTGTCGAGCACCATCCCGCCGGGGGCAGTCACGTCGAGGGAGGTGTGGTTGAGCATCCGAGCGCCGACGATTTCGGCGATGCGGCCAAACTGCCAGCCGACCCGACCTGGTTCAAACACGCCGTTTTCTACGAGGTGCTGGTCAGGGCGTTCTTCGACGCCAATGCGGACGGTTCCGGGGACCTGCGCGGACTCATCGACCGCCTGGACTACCTGCAGTGGCTCGGCATCGACTGCATCTGGCTGCCCCCGTTCTACGATTCACCGCTGCGTGATGGCGGCTACGACATCCGGGACTTCTACAAGGTGCTGCCGGAGTTCGGCGCCGTCGACGACTTCGTCGCCCTGGTCGACGCCGCGCACCGGCGCGGCATCCGGGTGATCACCGACCTGGTGATGAACCACACCTCGGAGTCGCACCCCTGGTTCCAGGAGTCCCGCCACGACCCCGACGGGCCATACGGCGACTACTACGTGTGGAGCGACACCAGCGACAAGTACACCGACGCCCGGATCATCTTCGTCGACACAGAGGAGTCGAACTGGACGTTCGATCCGGTCCGCCACCAGTTCTACTGGCACCGGTTCTTTTCCCATCAGCCGGACCTGAACTACGACAACCCGGCCGTGCAAGAGGCGATGATCGACGTCCTTCGATTCTGGCTCGACCTGGGTATCGACGGGTTCCGCCTGGACGCGGTGCCCTACCTGTTCGAGCGCGAGGGCACCAACTGCGAGAACTTGCCGGACACGCACGCGTTCCTGCAGCGCGTCCGCAAAGTCGTCGACGATGAGTTCCCGGGCCGCGTGCTGCTGGCCGAGGCCAATCAGTGGCCGGGCGATGTCGTCGAGTACTTCGGCGATCCCAGCACCGGGGGCGACGAATGCCACATGGCGTTTCACTTCCCGCTGATGCCCCGCATCTTCATGGCCGTTCGCCGGGAGTCGCGGTTTCCGATCTCGGAGATCATGGCGCAGACGCCGGCGATCCCCGATATGGCCCAGTGGGGAATCTTTCTGCGCAACCACGACGAGTTGACGCTGGAAATGGTCAGCGACGACGAGCGCGACTACATGTATGCCGAGTACGCCAAGGATCCGCGGATGAAGGCGAATGTCGGCATCCGCCGTCGGCTGGCGCCGCTGCTGGACAACGACCGCAACCAGATCGGGCTGTTTACCGCGCTGCTGCTGTCGCTGCCGGGCTCGCCGGTCCTGTACTACGGCGACGAGATCGGGATGGGCGACGTGATCTGGTTGGGGGATCGCGACGGGGTCCGCACCCCGATGCAGTGGACGCCGGACCGCAACGCCGGCTTCTCCACCGCCAACCCCGGCCGGCTGTACCTGCCGCCCAGCCAGGACCCCGTTTACGGCTATCAGGCCGTCAACGTGGAGGCGCAACGGGACACGTCGACGTCCCTGCTGAACTTCACCCGCATGATGTTGGCGGTGCGCCGCCGGCACCACGCCTTTGCGACCGGGACATTCGAGGAGTTGGGGGGTTCGAACCCGTCGGTGCTGGCGTTCGTGCGTCATGCGACAGATGACGGCGACACCGTGCTGTGTGTCAACAACCTGTCGCGGTTCCCCCAGCCCATCGAGCTGAACCTGCAGCATTGGAGCGGCTACACGCCGATCGAGCTGACCGGGCACGTCGAATTCCCGCGCATCGGCCACCTGCCCTATCTGCTGACGCTGCCGGGACATGGGTTCTACTGGTTCCAGCTGTGCGGGTCGGAGGGGAACGGATGAGCCAACGCGATGAGGAGGAGCGGCGCATATGAATATGCCTGCCAAGCTGCCGTGGTCTGAGTGGCTGCCGCAGCAACGTTGGTATGCCGGGCGCAACCGCGAGCTGTCCGCTGCCGGGGCCGTCGTGGTCGTCTCACTGCGGGACGACCTCGACCTGGTGCTGGTCGACGCCGAGTACACCGATGGTTCGTCGGAGCGTTACCAGGTCATCGTCGGGTGGGATTCCGCGCCGGTCTCCGAGTACAGCACGGTGGCCACGATCGGGTCCGCCGACGATCGGACCGGCTTTGATGCCCTGTATGACGCCGAGGCGCCCCGATTTCTGCTGTCGCTGGTCAACTCCTCAGCCGTGCGCGATTCGTCGGGCCTCGAAGTGCGCTTTGCCAAAGAACCCGACGTCGCGCTGCCGCTGGAGGGCCAGCCGCACGTCTCCGACGCCGAGCAGAGCAACACCAGCGTGATCTTCGATCGCAGCGCCATCTTCAAGGTGTTTCGCCGGGTCAGCAGCGGCATCAACCCCGACGTCGAACTGAATCGGGTGCTCGGCCGCGCCGGGAATCCGCACGTGGCCCGGTTGCTCGGCACGTATGACATGGCCGCCCCGGATCCTGACGGGTCGCCCGGCAGTGATGAGGCGGTCCCCCTGGGCATGGTGACCGAGTTTGCCTCCAATGCGGCCGAGGGCTGGGCAATGGCCACGGCCAGCGTTCGCGACCTGTTCGCGGAGGGCGACCTGTATGCCTACGAAGTCGGCGGTGACTTCGCCGGTGAGTCCTGCCGGCTCGGCGAAGCCGTTGCGTCGGTGCACGCCACGCTGGCCGAATGCCTCGGCACGGCGCAGGTCACCTTCCCGGTGGACAACGTGCTGGCGCGGCTGTCGTCGACCGTGGCGCTGGTTCCCGAACTGGAGGAATTCGCGGCGACGATCGAAGACCGATTCCAGAAGCTCGCCGACGAGACGATCACGGTTCAGCGGGTGCACGGTGACCTGCACCTGGGACAGGTGCTGCGTACCCCGGAGCGATGGCTGCTGATCGATTTCGAAGGCGAGCCGGGTCAGCCGCTCGACGAGCGGAGGGCGCCGGATTCACCGTTGCGCGACGTGGCCGGTGTGTTGCGGTCGTTCGAGTACGCCGCCTATGGTCCCCTGGTCGACCAGGCGGCTGACAAGCAGCTGGCCGCGCGCGCCCGGGAATGGGTCGAGCGCAATCGCACGGCGTTCTGCGAGGGCTACGCGGCCGCGTCGGGGATCGACCCGCGGGATTCGGCGCAACTGCTGGCCGCCTACGAACTCGACAAGGCCGTCTATGAGGCGGGATACGAGGCGCGGCACCGGCCTGGCTGGCTGCCGATCCCGCTGCGGTCCATCGCCCGGCTGACCGCTGCCTGAACGTCTGTCCGCCGCGCTGCGCATGCCGCGAGTTTTTGACAGCATGTGCGTGTGCCGAACGAGATCTTCAACAGCGAGTCTCGCTTGTCGTGGGTGCTGGCAGTGCTGGCCGGTGTGCTGGGGGCGACCGCATTCACCCACTCCGAAGGCTATTTCGTGACGTTCATGACCGGGAACGCCCAACGCGCGGTGCTCGGGTACTTCACCCACAACGTGTGGATGTCGATCAGTGCCGGGCTGTTACTGGTGTCCTTCGTCGGCGGCGTGGTGGCCGCGTCGATGTGCCGGCGATATTTCTGGGCGAACCATCCACACGGCCCGATCCTGTTGACCACGTTCAGCCTGCTGGCGGCCACCCTGGTGGACGTTCTCGATGAAGGATGGCACGAAATGCAGCTCGATTTCACGCCAATTGTGTTGGTGGTCTTCGGCGTTGGGGCGTTGAACACGTCGTTCGTCAAAGACGGTGAGGTGTCGGTGCCCCTGAGCTATGTGACCGGCACGCTGGTCAAGATGGGCCAGGGCATCGAACGCCACATCGCGGGCGGAACAGCGTCGGACTGGTTCGGCCACTTCCTGCTGTTTGCCAGCTTCGTGGCGGGTGCCACAGTGGGCGGCGTCATCAGCGTGGCCATCAATGGGATGTGGATGTTGGCTACCGCCACGCTGTTGTGCGCGTTGACGACCGCCTTCACGTACTTGCACACCGACCGCGTGCACAACCGCCCCGCCCTGGCGGCCTCGTCCCCCAAAAGGCAACGGCAGCAGCGCTGACCGGTGCGCTGCTGCCGTTGCCGGCTTTACGATCTCAGGCGTCTCCCTAGGTGGGGTTGTTGGCGAGGAGAACCTGCTGAATGTCGGGCTTCATGGCGAGCAGCTGCTGATTCCAGTAAGGCCACGAGTGCGTGCCGTTGGTCGGGAAGTTGAACACTCCGTTGCGTCCACCCGAAGCCACATAGGTGTTCTGGAACTGCTGGTTGGTGCGCAGCGTCATTCCTTCCAAGAACTTCGCCGGCATGTTGTCGCCGCCGATGTCGCTTGGTGTGCCGTTCCCGCAGTAGACCCAGACCCGGGTGTTGTTGGCGACCAGCCGCGGAATCTGGATCATCGGGTCGTTACGCTTCCATGCCGGGTCGTTCGACGGGCCCCACATACTGTTGGCGTTGTAGCCGCCCGCGTCGTTCATCGCCAGGCCGATCAGTGTCGGCCACCAGCCCTCAGACGGGTTGAGGAAGCCGGACAGCGACGCGGCGTAGGGGAACTGCTGCGGGTAGTACGCGGCGAGGATCAGCGCGGAGCCGCCCGACATCGACAGCCCCACTGCGCCATTGCCGGTCGGCGAGATCTGCTTGTTGGCCTGCAGCCACGCGGGCATCTCCTGGGTTATGAACGTCTCCCACTTGTAGGTGTAGTTCTGGCCGTTTCCTGACGACGGCTGATACCAGTTGCTGTAGAAGCTGGATTGGCCGCCGACGGGCATGATCACCGACAGGCCGGACTGGTAGAACTCCTCGAAGGCCGGGGTGTTGATGTCCCAACCGTTGTAGTCCTCCTGTGCCCGCAGGCCGTCAAGCAAGTAGACCGCGTGCGGTCCGCCGCCCTGGAATTGGATCTTGATGTTGCGGCCCATCGACGGCGATGGCACCTGCAGAGTTTCGACTGGAAGACCCGGCTTGGAGAATGCCCCCACGGTCGCCGAGCCGCCGACGGCACCGACCAGACCCGACAATAGGGCAGCCCCTACAGTCGCGACAGCCAGCCGGCGCGGCGTGGTTGCCGTTGCGCCACAAAACTTTCGCACTTGCTCGAAGAACGACATAGCTCTCTACCCATCCCAACTTTCATCTGCCGCATCGCGCGGTCGAATCCGTTCTCGGGGAGTCAAACACAGGGAGAGCGCGTAATTCAGTTGTCGTGGCCGTGCCGCGACATCGCGGTTGGCTAACGATTAAGAGTCGGGCCGGAATCGTCGCATTCGGGTCACGATTGGCTATCGGAACTGTGCCGACGTGTTCCGATGTGATAGCGCATGCGCTATCACATCGGAATCGTCAGGTGCGGCGGATCTAGGCGACCAGTCGGCGCAACAGGGTTGAGGCCGTTGCGATTCCGACCACCGCCGCCACCACCAGCACCACGATGTCCGCCGGGTTCAGCGGGGTGCCGATCAGCATCGCCCGCAGCGCGTCGACCTCGTAACTGAGCGGGTTGACCTTGCTGAGCGCGTGCAGCCAGGCGGGCATCACGTCGACCGGGTAGAGCGCGTTGGACGCGAAGAACAACGGCATCGTGATGGCCTGCCCGATGCCCATCAGGCGATCGCGACTGCGAACCAGCCCGGCCAGCGTCATCGACAGGCAGGCGAAGAAGGCGGCGCCGAGCATGACTATGACCATCGCCGCGAGGATCCGCAGTGGATTGATGGTGAGGCCGACGTTCATCAGATACGCCAGCGCCATTACCCCGACGACCTGGGCGACCGATCGCACGCCGGCGGCGAAGGCCTTGCCGGTGATCAACGCGGATGCCGGGGCCGGCGTCACCATGAGCTTGGCGAGGATGCCGGCGTCGCGATCCCAGATGATCTGGATGCCATAGAAGATCGAGATGAACAGCGCCGACTGGGCGATGATTCCGGGGGCGAGGAAGGCCAGATAGGATATCGACCCCGTGTGGATCACGTGCAAGCGGCTGAACGTGGTGCCAAAGATCAACAGCCACAACGCCGGTTGCACCATCCGGGTGATGAGCTCGGTGCGGTCGTGCTGCAGCTTTTGCAGTTCGACGATCGCAAAGGCGGCAATGCGGCTTGACGTCGCACTGACTCGCTGCCATCCGCGCGGGGCACGAACCAGGGTGCCCGCGGAGGCTTTCAGGGCGTGATCAGCTGGCACGGCTGGCAACCTTTCTGCTGGAACGGATTTCACGGAATGATCCCGCTGAATCGGTTGCTCCCGCCAAGTCCGATGCCGCGTAGTGGCGGAAGACATCCTCTAGCGTGGCAGCCGGCGACACCTTGGACACCTCGGCCTTCAGCTTTGTCGGCGTGCCCACGGCCCGTAACACCCCGTGATGCATCAGCGCGACCCGATCGCACAGCGCGTCGGCCTCTTCCATGTAATGGGTGGTCAGCAAAACGGTCATGCCGAACTGGGACTGCATGGTTTGCACCTGCGCCCAGACGCCGTCCCGGGCAATCGGATCCAGCCCGACCGTCGGCTCGTCAAGCACCAGCAGCGACGGGCGGTTGACCAGTGCCTGGGCCACCTCCAGGCGGCGCACCATGCCACCGGAGTAGGTCCCCGCCAGCCGGTCGGCCACGTCGACGAGTTGCATGGCGACCAGCGCCTGTTCGACGCGCTCGTCACGCTCGGCGCGGGCCACGCCGTACAACCGCGCGAACCACGCCACGTTCTGCCGGCCGGTCAGCGCGGGCTCGATCGAAAGTTGTTGCGGGACATATCCGATATTGCTCCGGATGTCGATCGTCTGATCGCGGGCGTCCATTCCCAAGATGCGCAATTCGCCCTGCTGCACCGGTGTCAAGGTGGTCAGCATCCGTACCAGCGTCGTCTTGCCGGCGCCATTGGGTCCAAGCAGGCCCATGGTTTCGCCGGGCCGTACTTGCAGTGTCAGGTCACTGACTGCGGTGAACTGGCCATAGCGATAGGTCAGGTTCCGGCAGTCGATGGCCATCGGTAGTGATCCGGTCATGAAGGTTTCTCCTGCAATAGTTGGGTTATCGTGTCAAGAACCTCCAACCCCTTTGTTAGAGACTCGATTCGATCGTCATCGAGTTGGTCAAGCACCTCCGATAGCAGCGCTCGCCGGGCGGCCCGCGACGCGTCGACGATCTGTTGGGTGGGCTCGGCGAGCCGTAGCTGGCCGACGCGGCGGTCCGTCTCGCCCACGGTCCGGATGAGAAAGCCGCTGGCCACCAACTTGGAAACCAGGGTCGAGGCGGTGTTGGGCGCCAGTCCCAGCTCCGCGGCGGCGGCGCTGACCGAGATCCCCGGCTGGCGGCCGACCAGCCACAACAGCTCGGATTGCGACTCGGTGAGCCGCGCGGAATCGAACCCGCGACTGGCAGACCGGCGCAGTTGCCGGCGGAATCTGCCGACGGCGCCGAAGACCTCGGTGACTGAATCGGTGCGTGTCTTCACTGTGTTAATAATAGCTCTGTTTACGAGCTAAATATGTGTGCGAGCTATGTGGGAGCTGTCTGCGAGCTACTTATCGAGACGATGCAGGACCACGCCCGTCAGTTCCCCCCGGTCGACGCTCGCGGTCATGCAGCTGCAGAACGGCTGGCGGCGGCGATCCGTCGGCGACCCCGGGTTCAACAGCCGCAGGCCCGTCGCGGTCGTGGTGTCCCACGGGATGTGGCTGTGACCGAACACCAGCACGTCGCTGTCCGGGTAGAGCCGCGACATCCGCGCCTCCCGGCCGGCTGCCGCGCCCGTCTCGTGGACCACCGTGAGGCGCAGCCCGTCCAGCATCACGTCGTTACGCTCGGGCAGCCTCTCGCGCACTGCCGGCCCATCGTTGTTTCCCCAGCACGCCACCAGCCGGGCGGCCCTGGATTCGAGCTCGTCGAGCAATTCGGGTGCGACCCAGTCACCGGCGTGTACGACGACGTCCGCGTCGGCGACCTCGTCCCACACGCGGGCGGGCAGGTCGCGTGCGCGTCGGGGAACGTGGGTATCGGCAATCAGCAGCAGCCGCACCTGGCGATCCTGGCATTGTTCGATACCACCGCGCGTGCCGTGCTGAATACAGAGGTGTAACACCTGATGACCAACCGCATGAGCGACTTGCGCGCCGTCGCAGCCGTGCCAACCCCGAGCAGCCGGCCGGCTTCACTGGTCGCTGCCCACCCCGAACCGCGCTGATCACTGATCTCATCCACGTGTGGCTGAAGTAAGGCATTGGTGGTAAACGTGACCGGCTCCCGCGGGGGTTTGCGTGTGATCCACTTTACACGCGGACCTGCAGACGACCCCGGTATCCTAATGACCATGAGTTTTATAGCGGCATGGGAAGCTTGTCGGAATTTCGACGAACACACCCGCATGATCGGCCGTCCTCCGCTTTTGACCAAAACGACCAAAGACCTTGCTAAACGAGAAATTAACTACCCGCTGGGAGTGACTGGTGGGGCTATTGCGCTCGTCAGCGCTGCGCTTGTCTCCTGTGGCTGGGGAGTCGAAGATTTTCGGGGTTTCTTTGTCCCGGAAGATGGTGCGCGGTACGGTGAGGCCGCGCGGGAATGGGAGCTAGTCGCCGAGACGTTGCAGGCGGTTTCCGCTGATAACGCGGAATGGTCCGGTGAAGCGGCGACGCAATTTTCAGCGGATGTAGAAACGCTGCTGGCACTCGTCGGAAATGTCCAAGATAGCCATCAACAAATGGAGGGACTCGTCCTTTCTCAAGCCAGAGCTGTCGCCTCGGCACGCGATGGATTGATTGCTATCTTAACCGTACTTGCTTCTTTGTTCACTTATTTCCTGGCAACGCGAGCGGCAGCGGCTAGTAACCCTTTTTTCCTGATGGTTCAAATGTACATAGCCAGATTCGCTGCAACCGCATCGATTCTTAGCGCTATGTCTTTTGTTTCGGCCGCTGGGGCGAATTCAGTTCAGAAGGCGAAGGCCGCCCAGCAGTGCGTCGCTAGCTATACAGCAGTCACGGATGCGGCCAACGGCATCGCTTCGACAGGGTCGACGACTGAGTCCGAGACCGAGGTGGCGGGTGTGGTGCCCTCCGCTGAGGGACGGGGTGCGTCTGGGTCGGAGCCGGCGTCGTCGGCCGAAAAGGCCGACGAGCAAGTGTCCGGGGCGCGCGGGCTCACGCGGGACCGTGTCGGTGACCGTCAGGGCGGTGCCACTGGCTCAGCGGGTACTGCGGCCGACGCCGATGCACCGGTTTCGGCGGGGCAGGCCAGGCGCGCCGATGACCTGGCACCAGTGGCCGCGGTGGGGATCAACACCCCCGCTGCGGTGGGCGGGAAGCGAGCATCGGCCCAGCCGAACCGCCTCACCGCCACCGTCACGCAACTGATGGCCGGGGCCGGCCAGCCGGGCGGATTATCGGCTCAGCGGATCGTCTCGATCATCCAGCAACGCCATGACGTGAGCTCCGGCGCCGCGGCGCCGCGCGACACCGCCAACGGCGGCCAAGCACCGGTGAACGCCCCGGCGGACCCCGCGCCACACACCCACCGCACCGGCACAGCCGTACCGGTAAGAAACACTTAGCAATCGGACAGACTAGGAAATCGCCTCGTGATAAGCATCTCCACCAACACCGACTACCTCATAAGTTGGTCCAACGCATTCGAGCAGGCAGCTGCACAAGCGGTTGCCGCAACCGCAATCCCCGACGGGGTCGCCCATGACTGCGAAGGGACTCACGGCGTCGTCAGTAATCCATCGAGTGATGACTTTGCCGCTGCGGAGTCAGGCCAGACCAGTGCCGGGCAGGCTGTTTCCGAAGCGTGCAGCAGACTCGCCAACGCCCTGCGCATCGCCGCAGATATGTACAACACCGTTGACAACACGTCCGCCGAATCGCTCAACCGGCACATGCCCGATAGCTGATCGCGTATGCGGGTGCTCTGAGGAGGATCACCGATCTTGTCGGCCAGTACTGCGGCGTAATCGGTGACTGCCCTGGTGTCGTTGTCGCAGTGGCGCACGAAGATACGCCTGGACCCGGATCACGTCACCGCGTCTTCGACCATCGGCGGCACTGCCTGAAGCGACGTTTGGGGTCGTTAGCGGCGCCTCGTCACCAGCGATAGTGCTTGGCACCGCAGCGAACTGCCGACGCTGAGAATCGCCTTCCAGACACTGTTGGGGCTATCGAGCCCTGCATCCAGGACACCCGGGTCTCCGGTGATGACGCCCGATTCCTGTAATTCAACGGCGTACGTCATCGGTTGAGACCCCCTGCGCCCCAACTCGTTCAGCAAGTGCATGCGCAATCCTCGACTCGTTCTCCAGGCGCTGGGTCGCGGTGGCGAGGTTCCGAGCAACATCTTCGGCGCCCGCAGTTGATGTCCTGATATCGCCGACGAGCATTGGTGACCGGCGCCGAGGGCTGGCGGCGTCGCGCGAACGACGGGATGGCACGATGCATACATCGCCGGGCAGAAGCAGAGGAGAGACCCATGCGCACCTTCGAATCACTGACGGAACTCGCCGCCGCCAAGGGCGAGGCCATTGGGCAGAGCGACTGGGTGACCATCACCCAGGAAGACGTCAACCTGTTCGCCGATGCGACCGGCGATCATCAGTGGATCCATGTCGATCCGGAACGGGCGGCCGCCGGCCCGTTCGGCGGAACGATCGCCCACGGTTTCATGACCCTGGCGCTGCTACCGCGCCTGCAGCACCAGATGTACTCCGTCAACGGCATTAAGATGGCAATCAACTACGGCCTCAACAAGGTTCGCTTTCCCGCCCCCGTGCCGGTCGGCTCCCGGGTGCGTGCGCAGACGTCGTTGGTCAGTGTCGATGACGTCGGCAACGGCGCCGTGCAGGCGACCATGTCGACCACCGTCGAGATCGACGGATCGCCAAAGCCGGCGTGTGTGGCCGAAAGCATCGTGCGCTACATCGCCTGATGCATCCGGGTGATCGTCCCTAGAATTCGGCGATCGAGTGCTCCAGGCGTTCGGCCAGTCGGGCCTGCGCTTCGGCGCGCCGCGTCGGTATGTGCTTGGACGGGAAAGGCGTTGTCACAGGCTCATATTCACGCAGCGTGCGGCGGGCTACCGTCATCTTGTGCAGTTCGGTGGCACCATCGGCGATGCCCAGTGACTCCGCCGCGATCAACATTTTGGCAAAGGGCATCTCGTCGGAAACGCCTAACGCGCCGTGCAGGTGCATGGCCCGCTGGGCGACGTCATGCAGCACCTGGGGCATGGCAACCTTTACCGCCGCGATGTCGCGGCGCACCTTCTGGTAGTCGTGGTGCTTGTCGATCAACCAAGCCGTGCGCAACACCAGCAGCCGGAACTGTTCGATCTGGATCCAGCTGTCGGCGACCTTCTCCTGGGTCATCTGGAAATCGGCGAGCCGCCCGTGCCTGGTCTGTCGCGACACCGCTCGCTCACACATCATGTCGAATGCACTGCGCGCCAAGGCAATTGTTCGCATCGCGTGATGGATGCGGCCGCCGCCGAGCCGGGTCTGTGCGATCATGAACGCCTGGCCCTCCCCGCCCAGCACATGATCGGCCGGCACGCGGACATCGTTGTAGCGGACGTAGCCGTGGCTGGCGCGCTTGGAGGATTCGGCTCCCATGCCGACGTTGCGCACGATCTCGATGCCGGGCGTCTCGGCCGGAACGATGAACAACGACATCTTGTCGTACGTCCGCGACTCGGGATTCGTGACGGCCATGACGATGAAAAACGATGCGTGCTTGGCGTTGGTGGAAAACCACTTCTCGCCGTTGATGACCCAGTAGTCGCCGTCGCGGGTCGCGGCGGTGACGAAGCTGCCCGGGTCGGATCCACCCTGCGGTTCGGTCATCGAATAGCAGGAGGTGATCTCGCCGTCGAGCAGCGGCTGCAAGTATCGGGCCTTCTGCTCCTCGGTCCCGAACAGCGCGAGAATCTCGGCATTGCCCGAGTCGGGTGCCTGGCAGCCGAACACCGAAGGCGCCCAGCGGGAGCGCCCGAGGATCTCGTTGAGCAGTGCGAGCTTGACCTGGCCGAAGCCCTGACCGCCGAGCTCGGGCCGCAGATGCGCGGCCCACAATCCGTGGTCCTTCACCTGCTGCTGCAGTGGCCGCAGGACCGCCATCACCTCGGCGCTCTTCTTGTCATAAGGGTCGAGCGCGACCAGGTCGAGCGGTTCGAGTTCGTCGAGCATGAACTTTTCGACCCAATCCAGCTTCGCCTGATATTCCGGGTCCGTTTCGAAGTCCCACACCGTAGGCAACCGTTCCCCGGCGCACCGTCGCGCCGGCATCTTAGATATGGCTAGTTAGAGCCACCTCATCGTAGACGGGTCACGCGGCCCAATCGCCTGCCCGCGCGGCCGATACAGGCGAGCCCACTAGCCTCACCTAGGTGAGCCAGCAGGCGCGCCCGGCGCGAAAAGCCGACATCCCCGAGCTGTCGGCCACCCTGGGCCGCGCCTTCCACGACGATCCGGTGATGACGTGGGTGCTCCCGGACGACACCGCTCGAACCCGGCAACTGGCCCGGATGTTCGCGATCATGATCCGCCGCCACCATCTGTCCCGCGGCGGCGTGGAGGCGGCCTGCGACGGGCCGCGCATCGGCGCGGCGGCGCTGTGGGATCCGCCGAATCGGTGGCAACAGACGCCGCGAGAGCAGCTGCTGACGATTCCGGCGTTCATCCGGGTGTTCGGCCTTCGTTCCGAAAAGGGGCGTGCCGTGCAGGAACTCATGATGCGCATACATCCCGAAGAACCGCACTGGTATCTGGCCACCATCGGCAGCGACCCGACGGTCCGTGGCAAAGGCTTCGGGTATGCGCTGATGGCCTCGCGGCTGGATCGCGTCGACGCCGAACATGCCCCCGTGTATCTCGAGTCGACGAAACGCGAAAATGTGCCGTACTACGAGCGTTTCGGGTTCACCGTCACCCGTGAAGTCGTGTTGCCCAGTGGCGGCCCGACGATGTGGGCGATGTGGCGCGAGCCGCGATAGCCGGGCGTGCGCCCGGGCTGAGCGTGGTCACGGACTGCTTCGCCAGCCGGCTATGCCGATGGCGATCATCCGCAACTGCTTGACGGCGATGCGCCGGATGTCTTCGAGCGCCTCGCCGCTCTGCGCGTCCTCGATCGCCTCGGCGATGACGATCATCGCGTTGACGAACAGGGTCGCCAGCACATTGAGGTCCTCGGTGCTCCACTCGTGGAGTCCCGGGAAGCGGGCCAGGTCGGTGGCCAGCTCGGAGGTGATGAGCCGGATCTCGGTGCGGATGGCGTAGCGCAGCACGCTCAGCCCGCTGTTGCGTTCGCGGGCGATGAGGCGCCAGTGCTCACGTCTGTTGCCGACACTGGCGATCAGGATTTCGACGGACGAGTCGATCACCCGGTTTGGGTCCAGCTTGCCGGCGCGCGCCTCGCGAAGCGTGTCGCGCAGGCTGCGAAACGATTCGTCGATCAGTACCAGGCCCAGGGCCTCCATCGACTCGAAGTGACGGTAGAACGCCGCCGGGACGATGCCGACCTCCCGGGTCACCTCGCGCAGGCTCAGGCTGGAAAAGCTGCGGTCCTGCAGCAGCTTGAGTGCCGCGGCGATGATGGCTCGACGGGTGGCCTCCTTGCGCTCCTCGCGCGTTCGGCTTTCGCCTGAGTGCTCGCGGCGTGCTGTGCGTGACCGTGAGCTGGGAGTACGCCCGTTCACTGTGTGAACCCTACCACAGACCTTGTAAACCCTTGACTAACCGCGGCGCGGACCGGCACGGTATACATATGTTCACTCAAACGGCTCAAGCTTCGGCTTCGGGGATTTCCGGGATCGCTCAGACGTTCCGGAAGCGAGTTCTGGGTTCCGACCTGGTCGACCTGCTCACCGGCCCGCACGGCGTCGACCGCTACACCGAGCAGGTAGCCCCGACGTGGACGCTGAACGAGGCCCGCGCCAAGGTCATCGACGTGCGCCGGACCACACCGCGCAGTGTCACCCTCACGCTGGCCCCCAATCGAGCGCTTCACCTCCACCCACACCGTCAAGGCCGGTCAGTACGTGAACCTCACTGTCGAGATCGACGGGCGCCGGCACACCCGCTGCTATTCACCGGCCAACGCCGAAGGCGCCGGAAGACTCGAGTTGACGATCGGCCACCACGACGGCGGGCTGGTCTCGAACTATCTGTACGAGCGCGCCCGGCGCGGCATGGTGGTCGGTTTGGCCGGGGTCGGCGGCGACTTCGTGCTGCCGGGGAAGCGGCCGCGGCGGATCCTGTTCGTCTCCGGCGGCAGCGGCATCACGCCCGTCATGGCGATGTTGCGTACGCTTCTCGCCGAGCGCCACGCCGACGCCCCGGGCGCCGAGATCGCGTTCGTCCATTACGCCCGCACCGCCGCGGAGGCGTGTTACCGCGACGAGCTGGCCGCGCTGCCCAATGTACGGGTGCGGCACGGCTACACCCGATCGGATGCCGGCGACCTCGTCGGCCGCTTCGGGCCGCAACACCTGGCCGCCGCCATGCCCTCGCCCGATGCGGTGTTCGTCTGCGGGCCAACCGCTTTGGTCGAGGCGGTCCGCGAGCACTGCGACAATGTGTACACCGAGAGTTTCGTGCCGCCGGTGTTGGAGGCGCCGGCGAAGTCGTCGGGCGGACGGATAACGTTCGCGGACAGCGATATTGACGTCATCGATGACGGTCGACCGCTGCTGGAACAGGCCGAATCGGCTGGCCTGACACCAGATAACGGATGCCGGATGGGCATCTGCCACACCTGCACCCGACGCAAGACCGCCGGCACCGTGCGCAACCTGGTCACCGGCGCGGTCTCGACCGCTCCCGACGAGGACGTGCAGATCTGTGTGTCCGTCCCCGTCGGCGACGTCGATCTATCCCTTTAAGCCGTGGCGATCGCAAGCGCGGCGAAGCCGGGCGGCGCGGGCCGCCACCGATAGGCCGGGCGCAGCGGGTCGTCACCCACACATTCCGGGAGGAAAAGCCATGTCACAGAACAAGATCACCCTGACCCTCGAGCAGGCCGACGCGTTTGGCCGCGAGATCGACGCCATCAAAGAACGCGAGATGGCCAAGCTTGGCGCAGAAGACGCCGACTACATCCGCCGGGTCATCAAAGCCCAGCGTGCGCTGGAAGTCGGCGGCCGCGCGCTGCTGTTCGCCGGGGTGCTGCCGCCGGCCTGGCTGGCGGGCACCGCGATGCTCGGCGTCGCGAAAATCCTGGACAACATGGAGATCGGGCACAACATCATGCACGGCCAGTACGACTGGATGCGTGACCCGGCGATCTCCGGTCGCACCTTCGAGTGGGACACCGCGTGCCCGGCCGATCAATGGCGGCACTCGCACAACTACATGCACCACACCCACACCAACATCGTGGGGATGGACCGCGACATCGGCTACGGCATCCTGCGGATGAGCGAAGACCAGCGCTGGCATCCCTATTACCTCGGCAACCCGCTGTACGCCTTCCTGCTGATGGTGTTGTTTCAGTACGGCGTCGCGCTGCACGAACTGGAGACCGAGCGCATCCGCTCCGGCGAGATCAAGCTCCGCGACAAGCGCGACACCCTCACGGCGATCTGGAAAAAGACACGCCGCCAGACGCTGAAGGACTACGTCGCCTTCCCGTTGCTGGCCGGGCCGTTCGCGCCGTTCGTCCTCACGGGCAACCTCACGGCCAACCTGATGCGCAACGTGTGGTCGTACATGATCATCTTCTGCGGCCACTTCCCAGACGGCACCCAGGAATTCACCGTCGAAGAGACCGAGGACGAATCGCGCGGCCAGTGGTACTTCCGCCAGGTGCTCGGCTCGGCGAATCTGACCGGCGGCAAGATCTTTCATCTGCTGTCCGGCAACCTGTCGCACCAGATCGAGCACCATTTGTTCCCGGACATGCCGGCCCGCCGCTATGCCGATATCGCGCCCGAGGTGCAAGAGATCTGCGAACGCTACGGCGTTCCCTACAACAAGGGCCCGCTGCTGCAACAGTTCGGTACCGTCGTTCGCAAGATCGTCAAGCTGACCCTCCCGGATTCCTGGTCGTTGCGGAAAGCCGCCGCCGGCCGGCCGGCCGAACCGGTGGCCGCCGCATAAATTCCACGCCCCGCCATGTCCCGGGCGTCGTCTCGGGACGGGTGGGGGACAATGGCGTGCGTGGAATGGACCGGCGCCCGCTACGCGGACAACCCAACGGTGGAAGCTTCGACGTGGATCGATGCCGATCCGGCGCGGGTCTGGCGTCTGGTCTCGGATATCGAGCTGATGCCGAACTTCAGCAACGAGCTGCAATCCGTGGAGTGGGCGCAAGGATGCGACAGGCCCCGCCTCGGCGCCCGCTTCATCGGACACAACGAGCACGACGCATTCGGGCAATGGAGCACCACCTCACACATCGTCGCCTGCGAGGAACCACGGGAATTCGCCTGGGCGGTCGGTGAACCCGGTCATCCCGCGTCAATCTGGCGATTCCGGCTGACCCCCCGCGACGGTGGTACCTCCCTGAACTACTGGATGCAGATGGGCCCGGGCCGCTCGGGGTTGTCGACGGCGATCGACGCGATGCCCGACAAGGAAGAAAAGATCGTGTTCGTGCGAATGCGGGAGTTCGAATCCGCCATCAGCAAGACCCTGGCGGCGATCAAAAGGCTGGCCGAGCACGGGGTGCGTTGATGCGCACCGCGACGACGGTCGAGTTGTCCGGCGCCACTAGAGAAGTGGTCGAGCTCGCCGTCGAGGCGGAGAGGTTGGGCCTCGACGCCTGCTGGGTGGCCGAGGCATGGGGTTCGGACGCGCCGTCGGCGCTGGGCTACCTTGCGGCCCGCACCGACCGCATGCTGCTCGGCTCCGGCGTCCTGCAGGTCGGCGTCCGCTCGCCCGTCATGGTCGCGCAGACCGCGATCACGCTGTCCAACCTGTCGAGCGGGCGCTTCCTGCTGGGGCTGGGCGCCTCGGGCCCGCAGGTGATCGAGGGCCTGCACGGCGTCGCGTTCAGCCGGCCGCTGGCGCGCATGGCCGAAACGGTCGACGTCGTGCGGCAGGTGTTCGCGGGAGGCAAGATCTCGCACTCCGGCAAGGAATTTCAGATCCCACGTGGCGAGGCGGTGCCGATGCGGTTGTCGACGCGGCCCGAGCACACCATCCCCATCTATCTGGCCGCGCTGTCACCGGCGATGCTGCGGTTGACCGGGCAGGTCGCCGACGGCTGGCTGGGCACCAGCTTCGTCCCGGAGGGCGCCGCCGACGCCTACTTCTCCCACCTCGACGAGGGGCTGGCCGCCGCCGGTCGCACGCGCGCCGATATCGACATTTGTCAGGGCGCCGAAGTTGCCTTCGCCTCGGACGAAGACGAACTGCGCGGCATGGTCGCCGGCCGCAAAAAGGAACTCGCATTCAGCCTCGGCGGCATGGGATCGTCGAGCACGAATTTCTACAACCAGGCCTACAGCCGCCAAGGCTGGGCCGATGTCGCCGCCGCGGTGCGAGAGCGCTGGCAAGGGGGCGACCGCGACGGCGCGGCGGCGCTGGTGACCGACGACATGGTGCTGGCCACCACGCTCATCGGGACCGAGGCGATGGTCCGTGCGCGACTTGCGGTCTGGCGAGACGCCGGCGTGAACACCGTGCGGCTCTATCCCGCCGGCGACACGCTGGATGCCAAGCTGCGCACCCTGGGCCGGGCCATCGAGCTGGTCCGCGAGATTGGCGCGCGATGACGGACACGCCAGCGCGGTAAGGGCGACGATGCCGGGCATCCGGGTCGTAAGTTGGTTCGGTGAGCATCACGGCCTGCCGGGCGTGGCTAGGGAGCCGTTGGGTGTCGCTACACGAAGAGACGCCCACCACGTTGAGTCCTCCTGACAGCTACCACCTATCGGACGTCACGGCGATGCTGGGCAGCATTGGGATTGCGTGCTGGAGGTGGGTCAACCCACAAACCTGGTCTTCGCTCGGCTATGACCATCGCGTCCAGCTACACGAGCACGAGGGCTCAGATTGCCGTGCTGCCAACGGTGCTGATCTATGGACTGGCGCACTTGATTGCGCTGGCGTTCGGGGTCGTCCTCGGTGTCGAGCTGTCCGGCAATGTCCCTCTGCAAGAACCATCGCCGCCGATCGGTTCGCTGGCGGTGGCGATGGCGGTCGTGGCGATGGCGGTCGGCTTCTACTTGTTCTTGTCGGCGCCTGCCGGCTCGCTGATTTGGCTCGTCATCGCGATCGGAGTGGCCATCGTCGGACAGTGGCTGGGCGGATTTGTGCTGTCGCGTCCGTTGGCCGGGTCCGTCGGTGCTTTCGCCGTCGTCCCCGTCGCGATGATTTCCTCGACCTTCACGACCGCGCCGTCGGCAGTGGTGATGATCTTGGCAGCCTTTTGGGGCCTGGTGCCCGGGGCGTTTAGCTTCATCCGCGTCAGCGAGGCAGCGACCGGCGCCGCGGCCGGTTTTGCGCTGGGGGCGAGCTCATCGCGGCGATTCTGTCGATCGCGCTCGGCACGCTGCTCAGTTGGACCGTGTTCCGCGCATTCACCACGGGTGTGCACGGCGCTCGGAGGCCGTCCAGGCCGGAGATTTAGCGCACGCCCGTCGGCGCGTCCGACACCTTCACGACTTTCACCTCGGGCCGCGCCGGCACCCCGTCGGCGAGGAACCATCGGAAGGCGAGATTGCCGCGCGGATAGTCCAGCGCCGTCAGCGAATTCGGGTGCGCCGTCATCCCGCGGGACAAGACGACCGTCACGGATCCGTCACTATTGACCGCGGCGCTATGGCCATTGATGGAGCAACGGGCATCGGGACCCTCCGCGGCGCCATAGGTGGCCATGAACTGGTTCCACACCACCAGGTTCCAGAACCTGCATGACGGGGGCCGGTGGGTGATGACCAGCGCCTCGTCGTCGTCGAGCACGAAACTGCCGTACGAGTAGCACGCATCGCGGGCCGACCAGCCGAAGTTGGCGTCGGGAACCTGATAGGGATCGGCGAATTCATTTGCGGCGTGGGCGGTTTCGTGCCCGAGCGCGTGCTCGTCGTCCACCCGCATCCCGACGGGCAGCGGCACGATGGCGAACATGGTGCGCAACCAGGTGGCGGTCGCCCGCAGGCGTGCGGCGGTCTCGGCGTCGCCGTGTCGGATCGGGTCCGGCTCGTCGAGCGCCTCGATATGCCAGACAACCGGCCGCCCGATCAGGGGATCGGCCTGGTAGTCGCGGGTCATCAGCACGGCAGCATCGGGTGTCGCGGGGAATTCGAAGCTGAAGTTGCCGTCCGCGTCGACGTCGAGGTCGCTGTCCCGGATTACCGCGACGACCCGGTCCGACCATGCGCCGGGCGAGGGTTCGTTGTAGGCGGTCACCGAGAAGTACACGCTGTCGCCGCTATTGCCGCTGATGCGGTAGCGCCGCTTCGGGTCGATCGGGCAGACGAAGTAGTACGCGTCGGTGTTGTCGCCACCCCATCGGCGATCGCGACGAAACGGCGTGTTCACCGCGACGAACTGAGGGCGGCCGGGCTCGGGGAACAGGTAGGTGTCGAACGCCACCCCCAGCGTGGCGGCCAGCATCCGGTAGCCGTCGGCGATGTGCCGATCGTCGGTGACCGCACGGTCGCCGGTGAGGAAGGAGCGGTCAAGCTCGCCGATGGTCGAAAGCAGCTCCTGCCAAGCGGTGGTCGATTCGTGCGTCATGCGCTGATTCCTTTCAGGAGCAACGTGGTGGTGCGGTCGACCCAGGTGTCGTCGAGTGCGTCCCGGCGGGTCAGCAGGCTCAGCAGTGTGATGCCGGCGATCGCCTCGGCCAGTTCGGCGGCGGTCATCTCGGGCCTCACCTCACCGCGGGCCGCGGCGGCGTCGAGCCACTCGGCCAGGCCGCCGGCGATGATGTCGGCGAACCGCTCCAGCAGCGCCGAGTGCAGGGTGGGATCGGCGGCCATCTCGCCGACCAGCCCGGGCAGCGCCGCCCTGGCCGCCGGCGTCGTCAGGAAAGCCATTGTGCGACAAACCATCTCGTGCAGATCCCGCTGCGTCGATCCGGTGGCGGGTATCGCGGTCGCGGCGCCGATCGGGAACACGGCCTCGTGCACGAGGTGCGCCTTACTCGGCCAGCGCCGGTAGATCGCTGGCTTGCTGGTGCCGGCCCGCTCGGCGATGGCGGAGACCAGCAGCCCGGGATAGCCGGTTTCGGCGAGGAGCTCGACCGTGGCACGCAGCACCGCGCCGTCGATGCGTGGGTCACGGGGTCGGCCAAAATCAACAACCATTACGAAACCCAGAGTAACATAAGTCGCCGTGACCGACGCCGTTCGCTTGGATGACCTCGCCCTGCCCCGGTTTAGCGCCGAGGCCCGGCAGATCCTCGACATGATGGCCTCGATGGCCCCGAGCTGTTCGTTGGATGCCGAGGCGCTGCACGCCAGGGCCAGCTCCGACACCGGCCTGCACGATTTCGGGCCGGACGACTACCGAGAACGACTCGACGTCTACCTCGCCGCGCTGCATGACATCGACGGGATGCACGAGGCCGGGGTGGTCAACTTCTATGGGCAGCTACTGCAGTTGCTGAAGAACCGCCTCCTGTTGGCCGACCTGCTGCACCGGCATCCCGAGATCGACGACATCGAACTGCTGCCGCCGGTCGTGATCGCCGGCCTGCCCCGTACCGGCACCACCCACCTGCACAATCTGCTGGCGACGCCGCCCACGTTCCGCACCATGCCCTACTGGGAGGGTGTCGAGCCGTTCCCGTTGCCGGCCGAGGTGGGAGTCCAGCCCGACCCGCGGCGGGCGCGGATGGACGTCGCGGTCGCGGTGATCAACACCGTGATGCCGCATTTCGCGCTCATGCACGAGATGACCACCGATCACGTCCACGAAGAGATCCAGCTGCTGGCCAACGACGTCTCCACGATGCTGTTCGAGACGCTCGGCGACGTGCCGCGCTGGCGCGACTACTACCAGGCGCACGACCAGACGCCGCACTACGAATACCTCGCCAGGCAGCTCAAGGCGATGCAGTTCCTGCGCGGGGGGCGGCGCTGGCTGCTCAAGTCGCCCCAGCATCTCGAGCAGGTGCCGGTGCTGGATCGGGTGTTCCCCGGCAGCATCGTCGTGTTCACGCATCGTGACCCGGTGCCGGTGGCGCTGTCGATGATCGCGATGATCACCTACTCCGCCCGCATGCACCGCACGCCGGTGCCGGTGGAACGGATCGCGGCTTCCTGGATCGACCGTCTCGATCAGATGCTCACCGCACTGATCCGCGATCGCGACACCCTCGGTCCCCAACGCTCGATCGACATCCGTTTCAACGACTTCATGACCGACGAACTCGGCGTCGCCGAGCGGGTGTACGCCCTGGCCGGCGAACCGTTCACCGAACCAGCGCGCACGGCCATCGCCGACTACCTGACGGGCCACCGGCGCGGCCGGCTGGGCAACGTCGAAACGTCGCCCGAGATGTTCGGGCTGACGGGGGACGGGCTGCGGGCCCGCTTCGCGCCGTATGTCGAGCGGTTCCTGGCCTAGCGGCGCGGAGTTACTCGACGCCGATCGTGACTTCCGTGGACTTGATGAACACCGTCGCGGCCTGGCCGGCCTTGAGGCCGAGGTCTTCCGCGGCATCCTTGGTGACCGAGGACGTGACGACCTGATCGCCGCCGTCGAGCTTGATCTTCACGACGGCCATCACGGTGCCGAGCTCGACCTCGGTGATGGTCCCTTTGAGCTGGTTTCGGGTCGATAGCCGCATCAGACGGTCCTCCATGACGTTGGGGGTCTGCACTCCGGGGGTCTGCGCAGAGAGCCTAGCCCGGCGGGCTAGTGCCGGGGGCCAAGTAGGGCTATGGACGCGTCCACGGCCGGTTCCACGACTTCGCGCACGGGTCTTCCATCTTCGACGGCGAGCGCGGTCAATTCGCGCAGACCACCCACCAAAATCACCGCCAGCGGCGCGGTTAACGGCGGCAGGTCGGCCCGCTGGAATCCCGGGCTGGCACTGAGGTCCATCAGCAGGTCGGACAGCAGCCGCAGCCCGCGGCGCTGGACGGGGCGGGCGACGGCACCGAGGGAGGAGAGTTCGCGGGTCCAGCTCAAAGTGACGGCGGGCCGGGACTCGATGTGTTCGACGTAGGCCTCGACGGCCTGACGAATCTGTCGGTGCCAGTCGGCCTCGGGGTCGACCGCCGCCTGGATGCCGGCGCCGAGTGTCTCGATGTCGGCCCACAGCAACTCGAGGAAGCACTGTTCCTTGCTGGTGAACTGGTCATAGAACGTGCGCTTGGACGTACGGGCGTTGCGGACGATGTCAGCGACGGTGCTGGCGCGGTAGCCACGCTCCGCGATCGAGGTGGCCAGGCCGTCGAGCAGCCTGAGCCGAAACGGATCGGGCTGGGCGAGGCGCCCACCGAGAACCGCGTCGCCAGCCGTTGCCGGCATCGCTGATATCACGGCGCATGTCCCCTTTTGGTGGATCGAGACCTTGTCAGGCCTGGTACCACAGGGTACCGTACCGGGAGAAGGCCTGTGGTACGTCGTGGTACCACCCCTTTCCGGGGCAGGCACACGTTGGGAGCAGCGCAATGAGCGAAGCAGTCACCGCCCGTGTAGCGCCCCCCGCAATTCGGATGCCGCCGGCGACCCGCCTGCCGAGGTTGGCCCAGATCCTCGCGTTCGCGACGTCTCGGCGATGGATGCTGCAACACCTGGCCCGCCGACACGGGAGCGTGTTCACGCTGAACGCCCCGCTCTTTGGCCGCATCGTTGTGGTCTGCGATCCGCAACTGGCCAAGCAGGTGTTCACCACCAGCCCCGAGGAGCTCGGCAACATCCAGCCCAATCTGGGCCGACTGTTCGGCTTGGGCTCGGTGTTCGCGCTCGAAGGCGAGGATCACCGTCGGCGGCGACGGCTGTTGGCGCCGCCGTTCCATGGCCAGAGCATGAAGAACTACGAGGACATCATCGAGGAAGAGACCCTGCGGGAGATCGCAAACTGGCCTATAGGCACGTCTTTCGCGACAGTGCCGCCGATGATGCGGATTACCCTCAACGCCATCCTGCGCGCGGTCTTCGGGGCCGACGGCGCCGAACTCGACGAGCTGCGCCGGCTCATCCCGCCATGGGTCACCCTGGGCTCGCGTTTGGCGGTGTTTCCGAAACCCAAACGGAACTATGGCCGCTACAGCCCATTTGGCCGGCTGGACGAGTGGCGCCGCCGATACGACGTCGTCATCGACAGGCTGATCGACGCGGAGCGCGCAGATCCCGGCTTCACCGATCGGACCGACGTGCTCGCCCTGCTGCTGCGCAGCACCTACGACGATGGTTCGACCATGTCGCGCAAGGACATTGGCGATGAGCTACTGGCGCTGCTGGCCGCCGGGCACGAAACCACCGCCGCCACGCTGGGCTGGACGTTCGAACGCTTGAGCCGGCATCCCGATGTGCTGGCGGCGTTGGTCGAGGAGGCCGGTGACGGCGGTCACGAGCTGCGCCAGGCGACGATCCTGGAGGTCCAGCGCGTCAGGACGGTCATCGATTTCGTCGGTCGTCACGTGTATCCACCGGTTTACCGACTCGGCGAATGGGTTATCCCCCAGGGGATTTCGATCCTCGTTTGCATCTCGCAGATACATGGCAACGCCGACCTTTTCCCCGACCCGGAGCGCTTCGACCCGCACCGCTACCTGGGCAACAAACCGCCCGCCTTCGGATGGATCCCGTTCGGCGGCGGCACCCGCAGGTGTGTCGGGTCAGCGTTCGCCAACATGGAGATGGACGTGGTGCTTCGAACGGTGTTGCGCCACTTCGCCATTGAGACCACGTCGGCGCCAGGGGAGCGCTGGCACTGCCGGGGTGTCGCGTTCACTCCGAAGAACGGCGGCCGGGTGGTGGTGCGCCGGCGCTGAAGCTGCGGCGCCTAGCTTATTGGTTGGCGGCAGCCCGGCGCGGCAACTTCCAGCCGGGGCGCACGTAGTGGCAGGTGTACCCGCTGGGGTAGCGCTCCAGGTAGTCCTGATGCTCGGGCTCGGCCTCCCAGAAGCTCTCCGGCCGGGCTGAGCTCCGTCACGACTTTGCCGGGCCACAGGCCGGACGCCTCGACATCGGCGATGGTGTCTAGCGCGATTCGCTTTTGCTCGTCGTCGAGGTAGAAGATGGCCGAGCGGTAACTGGTCCCGCGGTCGTTGCCCTGCCGGTCCTTCGTTGTCGGATCGTGGATCTGGAAGAAGAACTCCAGCAGCGCGCGGTAATCGGTGACCGCCGGGTCGTAAACGATTTCGATGCCCTCGGCATGCGTGCCGTGATTGCGGTAGGTCGCGTTCGGGACGTCCCCGCCGGTGTAACCGACCCGGGTCGAGACCACGCCGGGCTGCTTGCGGATCAGGTCCTGCATGCCCCAGAAGCAGCCGCCGGCCAGGATCGCCTTTTGGGTGGTCGTCATGGTTTGTCCTCCTCACGGGCCGCAACGATCCCCAGGCTACACTCCGGCGATGACGTGCAGCGGCGCCCCGAGACCCGCGTGACCACGCCTTCGTTCTCCCGCGACGAACTGTCCGCCGCCTTCGCGAAATTCGAGGATACGGTCGCCCGGGCGGCCGAGACACGGGACTGGGACGCCTGGGTCGAGCACTACACGCCCGACGTCGAGTACATCGAGCACGCGGCGGGCACCATGCACGGCCGCGACGAGGTTCGCGCCTGGATTCAGCGAACGATGACGACCTATCCGGGCAGCCACATGGTCGCGTTCCCGTCGTTGTGGTCGGTCATCGACGAGCCCACCGGGCGCATCATCTGCGAGCTGGACAACCCGATGAAAGACCCCGGCGACGGCAGCGTCATCACCGCGACGAACATCTCGATCATCACGTACGCGGGCGACGGCCGGTGGTGCCGACAGGAAGACATCTACAACCCGCTGCGCTTCCTGCGGGCGGGAATGAAATGGTGCCGCAAGGCGCAGGCCCTGGGCACGCTGGACGAGGACGCCGCGCGTTGGATGCACGAGTATGGCAGTGGGCAACCGTAAGGGGACTGGAAGACAGTGAGCACGAAACCCAAGCTGGTCATCGGCGCCAACGGCTTTCTGGGTTCGCATGTGACCCGCCAACTCGTCGCCGATGGCGCGGACGTGCGCGCGATGGTGCGTCGCAGCGCCAACACCCGCAGCATCGACGACCTCGGGTCACCCGATTTCACGGCGACGTGTTCGACACCGACACGGTGCGGGAGGCGATGGACGGTGCCGACGACGTGTACTACTGCGTCGTCGATACCCGCGCCTGGTTGCGCGACCCGTCGCCGCTGTTCCGCACCAACGTGGAAGGCCTGCGCAACGTTCTCGACGTCGCGGTCAAAGAACCCGGCCTGCGCAGGTTCATCTTCACCAGCACCTACGCGACGGTGGGTCGTCGCCACGGCCACGTGGCGACCGAAGAAGACGTGATCGGTTCTCGCGGGCTGACTCCCTACGTCCAATCCCGGGTTCAGGCCGAAAACCTGGTGATGCGCTACGTCGCCGAGGCCGGCCTGCCCGCCGTCGCGATGTGCGTCTCGACGACGTATGGCAGCGGCGACTGGGGCGGCACCCCGCACGGCGCCTTCATCGCGGGCGCGGTCTTCGGCAAGCTGCCGTTCCTGATGAACGGGATCCAGCTGGAAGTCGTCGGCGTCGACGATGCCGCCAGGGCCATGATCCTGGCCGCCGAGCGCGGTCGCATCGGTGAGCGGTACCTGATCTCCGAACGGATGTTCCCGTTGAACGACGTCGTACGGATCGCGGCCGACGAGGCGGGAGTGCCGCCGCCGCAACGCGCTATCTCGGTGCCCGATGCTCTACGCCCTGGCCGCGGCGGGCAGCCTGAAGGCCCGGCTCACCGGCAAGGACGCCCAACTCAGCCTCGCGTCGGTGCGCATGATGCGCGCCGAAGCCGACGTCGACAGCGGCAAGGCGAAGCGGGAGTTGGGCTGGCAGCCGCGCCCGGTCGAGGAATCCATCCGCGAGGCGGCCCGCTTCTGGGCCGCGATGCGCCCCGCCAAGAGGGACGGCACTGCCGCCCAGGCCGACTAAGCCCGGCCGAAGGTGGCACCGGGAAGCCTTGAGGGCAGGCTGGTGTTGCACGCACTACGTGCATCTGAGGTATGTGCACCTTGAGGAGGTATCACCCATGACTCACCCGGAGATCAAAGAACCCAGCGCGGGTCACCCGATCACCATCGAGCCGATAAGGGGGCGGGTACAGGTTCGCGTCAATGGCGAGCTCGTTGCCGACACCTCCGCGGCGCTGGAATTGCGCGAGGCCACTTTGCCTGTGGTGCAATACATTCCGTTCGACGACGTGGTCGCCGACCGGCTGACGCGCACCGACACCAGCACCTACTGCCCCTTCAAGGGTGACGCCAGCTACTACAGCGTGACCACCTCGTCCGGCGACACCGTCGACGATGTGATCTGGACGTACGAAGAGCCGTATCCCGCGGTCGCAGCGATCGCCGGGCACGTCGCCTTCTACCCCAACAAAGCCGAAATCACCGTCTCGTCTCAGTAAAGAGTTCCCTCGGGGAGCGCCAGCGCCTGTACGCGGGTGTCGCTGTATTCGCGCATCGAGACGATGAGCCCGTCGTCGGTTTCGAAGATGCACACAAACGGGCTGTCATAACGGACACCGGCGACGGTCGTGCCGTTGGCCTGTGCCTCGACGACCACCGTGTCACCCTCCTTGATGCAGCGCACCAGATCGATCGTGAGCTCGAGAAACTGTTTGCGCCGGTCGATCGCTCGGCGCAGCGTCTCCTTGTCGAAGGAGACACCGGTGTAGAGGCTCCAGTAGGTGAAGTCGTCGCTGAGCAGCTCGAAGCCCTCGTCCAGGTCGCCGTCCTCGCTCATGCTCTGCACGAACATCCACGCCAGTTCGGCCTGCGGGGCGTCGAACGGCGTGGTCACACCGCAATACTGTCCTGGGAGACAGTGAACGGTCAATCGAAGCCCTCCGGTGCACCGGAGGGCCGACCGGATTGGAGAGTGGCGGGTGAAAAGCGCGCGCAGCGTCACGTTCCCCGGGGCGGGTGGTTTCGCAACCACTTTGGCGCCACTTCGCCGGGGCCCCGGCGACCCGTGTTTTCGGGTCTTGCGTGACGGCACGATCTGGCGCACCAGCCTGCTGCCCACCGGACCCGTGGCAGCCCGGATCAGCCGCGCGGCCGCCCACGCGGCCCAGTGCGAGGCGTGGGGCAGCGGTGCGCGAGAGTTCGTCGAGGCGCTGCCCGCGCTGCTGGGCGCCGACGACGACGCCTCGGACTTCGTGCCGCGGGACCCGACGGTCGCTGCCGCGCACCGGCGGGTCCCGCACTTGCGCCTGGGGCGCACGGGACTGGTGCTGGAAGCGTTGATCCCGGCGATCATCGAGCAGCGCGTCCCCGGGGCCGACGCGTTCCGGTCCTGGCGTTCGCTCTTGTCCAGGTACGGGACGCCGGCCCCCGGACCGGCGCCGGCCGGGATGCGGGTGCCGCCGTCGGCCGAGGCCTGGCGGATGATCCCGTCGTGGGAGTTTCACCGCGCCAACGTCGACCCCCGCCGGGCGCAGGCGGTGGTCTCCTGTGCGCGACGCGCGGCCTCGCTGGACCGGCTGGTCTCGCGGCCGGCGGCGCAGGCGCGCGAGGCGCTGATGTCGCTGCCGGGAGTCGGGGAGTGGACCGCGGCCGAGACCGCGCAGCGGGCGTTCGGCGACGCCGACGCCGTTTCAGTTGGCGATTACCACATCCCGAAGATGATCGGCTGGACGCTGCTGGGCCGCCCGGTCGATGACGCGGTCATGCTCGAGGTGCTCGAACCGATGCGACCACACCGCCACCGGGTGGTTCGCCTGCTCGAAGCCAGCGGACTGGCCTTCGAACCGCGCCGCGGGGCACGGTTGCCGGTGCAGCAAATCCACTCGCTCTGAGCACCCAAGTGTTTTCGACGTGGGCCATCGGGTACCCGTCGGGGAAGCACGGTGTCCGAAACCCAGGGAAGGAAACAATGACTCAGTTCACTATTCCGGGATTGACCGACAAAGAGGCAGCTCGGCTCACCGAACTGCTGCAAAAGCAACTGAGCACCTACAACGATCTTCATCTGACGCTCAAGCACATTCACTGGAACGTGGTGGGCCCCAACTTCATTGGCGTGCATGAGATGATCGACCCCCAGGTGGAAGCGGTGCGCACGTTCGCCGACGATGTCGCCGAACGCATTGCGGCGCTTGGTGCTTCGCCGGAGGGCACGCCGAGCGCCATCATCAGGGACCGCTCGTGGGACGATTATTCGGTCGGCCGCGACACCGTCCAGGCACATCTGGCCGCGCTGGACCTCGTCTACAACGGCGTTATCGAAGACATCCGCCACGGCATCGACGAGACGGACGAACTCGACCGGGTGACCCAGGACCTTCTGATCGGGCAGGCCGGGCATCTGGAAAAGTTCCAGTGGTTTGTCCGGGCGCATTTGGAAAGCGCCGGTGGAAAACTGACTCACCAGGGCAAGAGCACCGAAAAGAGTGCGGCCAACACGGCGCGGCGCAAATCCAAGTAATCCGCACCGGCGGTTTCACGATAGAGCCGCTGGATCCGGTTCGCGCGCACCGTCAGTGGGGACCAGGATGTTGATCCTGTCGCCCGCGGTGAGGCGAACGGCGGCGTCGACATCCATGAGTTTCCGTTCGTGAAGGACGGACACGGGGTAGTAGCCGGCCGGCCAGTCGAGTTCGCTGATGATGCGGCCTACCGCACCCGACTCCCGCGCCAGGGTGTGCTCGACGATGCGGTACCCGGAGAGCTGGCTGTGCGGATCGTGTTCGGCTGTTTGGGCTTCCGGGTCGGCCCATTCGGCGGCCGGGTGGCTAGCGGCGATGTCCGGTTGGGCGTCGGCCAGGTAGTCGTCGACCGCGCGCAGCACATTCTGGTTGGTCAGCCAGCCCTGGACACGCCGGGCCTCGGTGTCGATGACCGGGAGTCCATCACGGCCGTAGAGGACGAGCTGTCGCAGCGCTTGGGCGAGGCTTTCGTTGGCGAATAACGCCTGGGGTTCACGAACGCGGGTGACGGGACCGAGCAAGGTCGTCCAGTCCTGGTGCGTGGTTCCCGCGCGGGTGAGATCCAGCGGAACGCCGAACCGGTGCATGGCGTCGGCCGCGGTGAGGTCGGTGAATGCATGGGTGGGGGTGGGGCGGTCGATGTCGATGCCGCGGCGCAGCAGTTTGGTCGTGTAGACGGTGCCGTAGGACAGCGCGCGGGACACGGTCGTGCCGACAGCGACGGCCAGCATGACCGGCAGAGTAAGTGTGAAGTCCCCGGTCATCTCGACCGTGCTGGCCAGCGCGGTGAGCGGGGCGCGTGCGGCGCCGGCGAACACGGCGCCCATGCCGACGATCGCGTAGAGCGCGGGTTCCCCGGCGGCCGGGCCGATCAGCTGGTTGGCAACCAAACCGAAGGCCATACCGGAAGTGGCCCCGACGAACAGGGAGGGCGCGAACACGCCGCCTGAGCCGCCGATGCCGATCGTCAGGCTGCAGGCCAGCATCTTGCCTGCGGCGAGGATGACCAGGAACCACAGCGCATAATGGCCTGCGAAGGCGGCGTACATCACCGGGTAGCCCACCCCGTACAGTTGCGGCACCGCAAGTAGCAACAGGCCCAGCACAATCCCGCCAACTGCGGGCCGTGCCCAATCCGGACGGCGACGCCACACCCGGTCACACAAATCCTCGGTCTTGTACAGGACGGTCGTAAAGACCACCCCGATCAGCCCGGCGATCGCCGCAAGAAGGGCCACCAAAAGGTAGTTGGCGATGTGGTTCAGCGCGATGCCGGCGGGGAGCTGGGTAAGGAAAGGGGCCGCGCCGAAGAAGACGCGGGCGATCACATCCGCAACCATCGCCGAGAGCATGATGGTGAAGACTGCCTCGACGGAGAGCTCCCGCAGGATCAGTTCGACGGCAAAGAACACCCCGGTGATCGGGGCGTTGAACGTCGCCGAGATACCACCGGCGGCGCCGCAGGCCACCAGCACCCGCAGCCGGTTCTCCGGCATCCGCACCCACTGGCCAAAGCCGGATGCCAGAGCCGCGCCGATCTGCACGATGGGACCTTCCCGACCGACCGACCCGCCAGTCCCGATGCATATTGCCGAGGCAAGCGCTTTCACCACCGTCACCTGGGGACGGATCCGGCCACCGTTCTCTGCCACTGCGATCATGACTTCCGGCACGCCGTGACCCCGGGCCTCACGGGCGAACCGGGAGATCAACGGCCCGTACAGCAACCCGCCGACGACGGGGATGACCACAAAGAACCCGACCCCCAGCCAGGGCAAATGGTCGCTGCCCACCCAGCCCTGCTGGCCGAACTCGTTTTGTCCGGTCGCCAGCCAGGTGAAGCCAAAGATCAGGTAGCGGAACGCCACCGCGCCAAGCCCGGCACCAATCCCCACCAATATCGCCACGCAGAACAGTCCTAGGCGGTTTGCGCGCAGCCAGCCGGCCACCCGCCCCACCGCGTCGGATACCGTCCGCGGCGCGCGCACCGGATCGGCGGCCCCGTTTACCTGCTCCATTCGCCCTCCCTCTCTGCTGTTGACCATCTCAGGATTGGGCACGCCGCAGCGATCCTCCACCCCAGCAAATATTTCACTACAAAACGATTGTCCAAACATGCCGACGTGGGTCACCCGCGAAGGTCCGCGCAGGAATAAACGGACCGCGGTCCGGTTATATGGGTAGCTCACAAGAAATGAGGTAAAAAATGCCTGCTGTTACCGCAGACACGCTCACGTTGCCGAGGATTGGTGCGGCCGGTCCCGCCGACACCGAGCGCCCGGTCCGATCGATCACCACCGGCCCGCGAGGCTACGAAGGCGAGGGCTTCCCGGTCGTCCGGGCTTTTGCCGGCGTCAGCGCCGCGGCCCTGGACCCCTTCGTGCACATGGATCAGATGGGCGAGGTCTCCTACCAACCGGGAGAGCCCCGGGGTACCGATTGGCATCCGCACCGCGGCTTCGAAACCGTCACCTACATGATCGATGGAAAGTTCGCCCATCAGGATTCCCACGGGGGCGGCGGCCTGATCACCGACGGTGCGACGCAGTGGATGACGGCCGGTTCGGGCATCCTGCACATCGAGACCCCGCCCGCCGAGCTGGTCGACAGCGGTGGCGTCTTCCACGGCGTCCAGCTCTGGGTGAACCTGCCGAGGAAGGACAAGTTCGCGACACCTCGGTATCAGGCGATCGAAGGCGACGACGCGGCGCTGCTCGCGTCTGACGACGGCGGGGCGCTGGTCCGCATCATCGCCGGTGAGGTCGACGGTCACCGCGGACCCGGCGCCACCCACACGCCGATCACGCTGGCGCACGCCACCATCGAAAACGGGGCCAGGCTCAACATCGGATGGCGGCGCGATTTCAACGCGCTGCTCTATGTGTTGTCCGGCAGCGGATACGTCGGCCCGGTCGCTCACCCGATTCACCAGGGCCAGTTGGCCGTGCTGGGACCCGGCGACCGGATCACCGTCGGCGCCCGACCGGCCGGGGATTCGTCGCGCACCTCACCTAGCGGGGCCATTGATGTGTTACTGCTGGGCGGGCAGCCGATTCGCGAGCCCGTGTTCCATTACGGACCTTTCGTGATGAACACGCGCGCCGAATTGATCGAGGCGCTGCAGGACTACCAGGCCGGCAAGTTCGGCATTATTCCGCCAAATGCGTTAATGCCCCACCACGGCGGTGGCACACTCCAATAATGGCGACAACGGCGAGCCGCCGGCCGGGCCGCCCGCCCGCGGCGAAGGCAGACGAGACTCGCAAACGTATATTGCAAGCGGCCCGTGAGGTATTCAGCGAACGTGGCTACGATGGCGCGACCTTCCAGGCCATCGCAGTGCGCGCCGACCTCACCAGGCCGGCCATTAATCACTACTTCCCCAGCAAGCGGCTGCTGTACCGGGACGTGGTGCAGCAGACCAACGAACTTATCGTCGGGGCCGGCATGCAAAGGGCGCGGCGCGAGACCACCATGCTGGGGCGGCTGACGGCGTTCATCACTAACGCGATGCACGCGAATTCCGAAAATAGCTCCATGTCGGCATTCATGGTGACCGCCGTGCTGGAATCGCAGCGGCATCCCGAATTGAGCCGAGCCGAAAACCACACGACGGAAACCAGCCGGGATTTCCTCCTGTGGGTCGTCAACGAAGCGATCGAGCGCGGCGAGGTCGCGCCCGATATCGATGCCGACACATTGGTCGAGACATTGCTGGTTGTGCTGTGCGGCGTGGGCTTCTATGCCGGCTATCTTCGGGGCTCCCCGAAAATGGATACCGTCACCGAGATGCTGAGGCAGTTGCTGGAAGGCGGACTTTGGCGGCCGAAAAGCTGACCGGCACGGCGCCAGTGATGTGGCGCACAAGCGCATAGGCTAACTAACTTATTCGCGTAACATGGTCCTGGTATGACTGATCTCGACGACCCCTCGCCACCGCCGTCGGTACGGACCGCCGGCGACAGCTGGGCCATTACCGAACTCGTCGGCGCCACCGCACTTGGAGTCGCCGCCGGCCGCGCCGTCGAAACGGCCGCGGTGAATCCGCTGATCCGCGACGATTTCGCCGGCATCTTGGTGTCCTCGGCGGGGCAGGCGTGGGCCCGGCTGACCGACCCGGAGCTCTCCTGGCTCGACGGCGATCCGCACGGGCAGCGGGTGCATCGGCTTGGCATCGACTACCAGGCGGTGCGAACCCATTTCTTCGACGAGTACTTCCGCACCGCCGTCGACGCCGGCATCCGGCAGGTGGTCATCCTCGCCGCCGGGCTGGACTCGCGGGCCTACCGCCTGCAGTGGCCGGCGGACACCGCGGTCTACGAAATCGACCAGCCCAAGGTGCTGGAGTACAAGACCGGAATTCTTCAATCGCATGGCGCGGTTCCCGCGGCCGCGCGGCGCCCCGTTCCGGTGGATCTGCGCGACGACTGGCCGGCCGCGCTGACGGCCGCCGGATTCGACCGCACCCAACCGACCGCGTGGCTGGCCGAGGGCCTGCTGCCCTACCTGCCGAGCGAGGCTCAAGACCGGCTCTTCGAGATGTTCACCGCGCTCAGCGCGCCGGGCAGTCGGGTTGCCGTCGAGGTGTTCGGCATGAATTCCAGCAGCAACACCAACCGCTGGAAGCGGATGCGGGAGCGGCTCGGTCTGGATGTCAATGTCGAGGCGCTCACCTATCACGAGCCCGGCCGCTCGGATGCCGTCCAGTGGCTGGCCGAGCACGGCTGGCAGGTGCACAGCGTCAACAACCGCGAGGAGATGACCCGACTGGGTCGCGCGGTACCCGAAGAGCTGTCAGACGAGGCCGTCCGCAGCACGCTGCTGCGAGCGCGTCTCGGCGGGCAATCCGCCTGACCAAGGATTAATCCAAGGAGTACGCGATGAGTTCACTGCGCAGCCACGACGACACCTGGGACATCAAGTCCAGCGTCGGCACGACCGCGGTCATGGTGGCCGCCGCCCGGGCCGTCGAGACCGAGCAACCCGACGCGTTGATCCGCGACCCGTACGCCAAACTGCTGGTCACCAGCTCCGGCGCCGGCGTCTTGTGGGAGGCCATGCTCGACCCGGACATCGCGGCGAAGATCGAAGCCCTCGACGAAGAATCCGCCGCCCATCTGCACCACATGCGCGGCTACCAGGCGGTGCGGACGAACTTCTTCGACACCTACTTCGCCGACGCCGTCGCCGCCGGAATACGGCAGGTCGTGATTCTGGCGTCGGGGCTGGACTCCCGCGCCTACCGGCTGGACTGGCCGGCCGGCACCACGGTGTATGAGATCGACCAGCCCCAGGTCCTTGCCTACAAATCCACCACGCTGTCGGAGAACGGGGTGACGCCTTCGGCCGATCGCCGTGAGGTGGCCATCGACCTGCGTCAGGATTGGCCGGCCGCGCTGCGTGCCGCGGGCTTTGACCCGGCGGCGCGCACCGCGTGGCTGGCCGAGGGCCTGTTGATGTACCTGCCCGCCGAGGCTCAGGACCGCTTGTTCACCCAGATCGGCGAGCTGAGCCCGGCCGGGAGCCGAGTCTCCGCGGAAACCGCGCCCGCACACGCCGACGAGCGGCGACAGCAGATGCGCGAACGGTTCAAGAAGGTGGCCGACGAGATCGGTTTCGAGCAGAACATCGACGTCGGTGAGCTGATGTATCGCGACGACCACCGGGCGGACGTCACCGAATGGCTCAACAAGCACGGTTGGCGCGCTCGCGCGCAGGCCTCGACGGACGAGATGCGCCGGCTGGGCCGCTGGATCGAGAATGTCCCGCTGGCCGACGACAAGGACGCATTCTCCGACTTTGTGATCGCCGAGCGGTTGTAATGCCGCGCAGCGCGGACGACTCCTGGGACATCGCGACCAGCGTCGGGGCGACCGCGGTGATGGTCGCGCTGGCCCGGGCTGCGGAGACCGCCAGCGCGGACCCGCTGATTCGCGACCAGTTCGCCGAGCCGCTGGTCTCCACGCCGGAGCTCGAAGGAGTGCGCGAGCGGGTGGCCGCGTGGTGGTCTGCGGAGCCAGACGATGACGACTCCGACTTCACGGTCCGCTCCGAGGACATGATCCTCTCGCAGGCGGTGCGTACCCATTTCTTCGATGCGTACTACGCCGGCGCGGCGCAGGCCGGTACCCGACAGGTCGTGCTGCTGGCCGCCGGTCTGGATTCGCGCGCCTACCGCTTGGACTGGCCGGCCGGCACCGTCGTCTACGAGATCGATCTGCCCAAGGTGCTGGAGTACAAGGCCGACACCTTGGCCGCTCACGGCGCGACGCCGATCGCAGAGCGTCGAGCGGTGCCCGTGGACCTGCGCCACGATTGGCCCCAAGCGTTGCGTGATAACGGTTTTGATGCGAGCCAGCCGACGGCATGGCTGGCCGAAGGGCTGTTGCCGTTCCTGCCGGCCGCGACCCAGGAAGCCTTGTTCGTCTCCATCGACACGTTGAGCGCCCCGGGCAGCCGGGTGTCCGTCGAAAACTTCTGCATCGATGAAGGGCGGCGCGAGGAAGCCGAGGCGAGGTGGGCCAAGCTCAAGGCCAAGCGGGAAGCACGGGGCCAAGACACCTCCTTCAACCCGTTCGACTTGTGGTTTGCCGATGGAGAGCGGCCCGATTGTGCCGAGTGGTTCGCCGCTCACGGCTGGGCCATCCACACGGTGGACGGGCATGACGAGGCGCTGCGACTGGGCCGGACGCCGCGGCCCGAGAGTCGGCCATTTGCGGTCACCTATGTGACGGCAACCAAGCCCTGACCCAAGCCCGCTGCTTGGTTCCGCCGGATCGTCCTTCCTGCCCTCCCAACCGGATGGTTAGGATCGCGGGTATCACCCATGAGCGCCCGCGCGCCAAGCAGCGGGCAAGCTACGGGTAGGTGCACAAGGGAAGGACACTGATGACCACCGAATCGGTTGCGCCGCAGACATCCGAATCCAGCGAGGCCCCCGCCGTTCAGCCGGTCGATATCGCCGCGACAGTGGACCGGCTCCGCAAGACCTTCGCCACCGGGCGCACCCGCGACATCGAGTGGCGCAAGCGGCAGCTGTTGCAGCTGCAAAAGCTGATGGAAGAGAACGAGGCCGCGATCGGCGCCGCGCTCGCCGACGACCTGGACCGCAAACCGTTCGAGGCGTTCATCGGCGACACCGCCGGCACCATCGCCGAGGCGAAGTACGCGGCCAAGCGGTTGCGCAAATGGACGCGACGCAAACACCTGCTGCTCGAGGTGGCGCAGCTGCCCGGCCGGGGCTGGGTGGAGTACGAGCCCTACGGCACCGTGCTGATCATCGGCGCCTGGAACTACCCGTTCTACCTGACGCTGGGTCCGGCGGTCGGGGCCATCGCCGCCGGAAATGCCGTCCTGCTCAAGCCCTCCGAAATCGCGCCCGCGTCCTCACACCTGATGGCCGGGCTGGTGCCGCGCTATCTGGACAATGATGCGATCGCGGTGATCGAAGGCGACGGCGCGGTGAGTCAGGGGCTGATCGCGCAGGGACTGGACCGGGTGATGTTCACCGGTGGCAGCGAGATCGGCCGCAAGGTCTACGAGGGCGCGGCGCCCCACCTGACCCCGGTCACGCTGGAGCTCGGCGGTAAGAGCCCGGTGATCGTCGCGGCCGATGCCGACGTGGACGTCGCGGCCAAGCGGATCGGGTGGATCAAACTGCTCAACGGCGGGCAGACGTGCGTCGCGCCCGACTACGTGCTGGCGGACGCAAAGATCCGCGACGAACTCGTGAGCAAGATCGCCGCGGCCATCACGAAGTTCCGGTCGGCGGAGCCGGACGGAATGCGCATCGTCAATCAGCGCCAATTCGACCGGCTCAGCGGCTACCTGTCCGGCTCGGACGGCAAAGTCGCCGTCGGCGGCGGCTGTGACGCGTCCACCCTGCGCATCCAACCGACGGTCGTCGTCGACCCCGATCCCGACGGACCGCTGATGCGCAACGAGATCTTCGGCCCGATCCTGCCGGTGATCACCGTCCGATCCCTGGACGAGGCAATAAGTTTCGTCAACTCGCGGCCAAAGCCGTTGGCCGCGTATCTGTTTACCAAGACACGCGCCGTCCGGGAGCGGGTGATCAAAGAGGTGTCGGCCGGCGGCATGCTGGTCAACCATCTCGCCTTCCAGGTGTCGACGGTCAAGCTGCCGTTCGGCGGGGTCGGCGCTTCGGGCATGGGTGCCTACCACGGCAAGTGGGGCTTCGAGGAGTTCAGCCACCGCAAGGCGGTGCTGACCAAACCCACTCGGCCCGACCTATCGAGCTTCATCTACCCGCCGTACACCGAGCGGGCCGTCAAGCTGGCTCGCCGGCTGTTCTGACACACCAATCCCTTAGCCCCGATTCCTCAACAGCAGAAAGGAACCTAATGCCCGGAGTGCAGGATCGCGTCATCGTCGTCACCGGAGCGGGCGGGGGGCTGGGGCGCGACTATGCCCTCACCCTTGCCCGGGAGGGTGCCATCGTCGTCGTCAACGACCTTGGCGGCGCCCGCGACGGCACGGGCGCCGGATCCGCGATGGCCGATGAGGTCGTCACCGAGATTCGCGACGGGGGTGGCCGTGCGGTCGCCAGCTATGACAGCGTCGCCACCTCGGACGGCGCGGCCAACATCATCAAGACCGCGCTCGACGAATTCGGCGCCGTGCACGGTGTGGTGAGCAATGCCGGGATCCTGCGCGACGGCACCTTCCACAAGATGACGTTCGAGAACTGGGACGCCGTGCTCAAGGTGCACCTGTACGGCGGGTACAACGTCATCCGCGCCGCCTGGCCGCATTTCCGCGAGCAGAGTTACGGACGCGTCGTCGTTGCCACCTCCACCAGTGGGCTGTTCGGTAACTTCGGCCAGACCAACTACGGGGCGGCCAAGCTCGGCCTCGTCGGCCTGATCAACACGCTGGCGCTCGAGGGAGCCAAGTACAACATCCACGCCAACGCGATCGCGCCGATCGCGGCCACCCGGATGACGCAGGATATCTTGCCGCCCGAGGTGTTCGAGAAGCTCACACCGGAGTTCGTCGCGCCCGTGGTCGCCTACCTGTGCACCGAGGAATGTGCCGAGAGCGCAGCGGTTTTCGTCGTCGGCGGTGGCAAGGTGCAGCGGGTCGCGCTGTTCGAGAACGAGGGCGCCAACTTCGAAAAGCCGCCGTCGGTGCAGGATGTCGGGGCGCAGTGGGCCGAGATCACCGACCTGTCTGCGGCGAAACGGGCTGCATTCACCCTCTAGGGGCGGGGCCGTTGGTTCAGGCCCGCAGCGCGCCGCGCAGGCCGTCGACGTCACGCTCGGTGACGCCGGCGTCGCGCAGGTAGGCGTCCAGCGACCCGAATTGCTCGTCGATCGCTTGGCGCGCGGCGGCCAGGTACTCCTCGCGGACGCCGAGCACGCCGTCGGACAGCCGGGCCGCGGCGAACGTGACCATCTCCGGGGTCACCCCGGGGTTCGAGCGCTGCTCGATGGTCTCCGCGACCCGGGCCCGCAACTGCGGTACCGCCGCATTGCTGCGCAGGAAGTCCGCGACGATGGCATCCCAATCCACACCGATGGTCTCCAGGATCGTCGCGACCACGAAGCCGGTGCGGTCCTTGCCGGCGAAGCAGTGCGTGAGCACCGGGCGCCCGGCGGCCAGCAGCGTGATGACGCGGCGCAGCGCGCGCTGCGTTCCGTTACGCGCGGGGAATTGGCGGTATTCGCCCATCATGAAGCGGGCGGCGGACTCGTTGATGGATTCATCGGACTGGTCGGGTTCGCCGTTGAAGAGCCGCCGGAATGCGCGCTCGTGCGGCGCCTCGCCGTCGGGTTCGGCCTCGTCAGCGGCGAGGTCGGGAACGGGCAGTAGGTGGATCTCGACGCCGCCGGGAACCAGACCCGGACCGCGCTTGGCGACCTCCCGGGCCGCCCGCAGATCGGCGACGTCCGTGATGCCCAGCCGGCGGATCGTCGCGCGGCCGTCGTCGTCGAGACGGCTCAGCTCGCCGGACCGGAACATCCGCCCGGGGCGAAGCACGGCGGCGCTGTCTGCCACGTCGCGAAAGTTCCACGCGCCCGACAGTTCCCGCAGAGCCTCAGCCATGTGGGGTGACCGCCGAGGAGAATGTGGATTGCTCCCGGCCGATCTCGGCGCGCGCGATGGTTCGCATGTGTACCTCGTCGGGTCCGTCGAAGATCCGCATGGCGCGATGCCAGCCGTACAGCCGGGCCAGCACGGTGTCGTCGCTGACGCCGGCGGCCCCATGCACCTGGATCGCGCGGTCGATGACGTCGCAGGCCACCTGCGGGGCCACCGCCTTGATCTGCGACACCAACAGGTGGGCGGCCTTGTTGCCGTGCTGGTCGATCGTCCACGCGGCCTTCTCGCACAACAGCCGGGCTTGGTCAATTTCGTTGCGGGACTTAGCAATTGACTGCTGAACGACGCCCTGCTCGGCCAGCGGGCGACCGAACGCCACCCGGTTGCGGACCCGGTCCACCAGCAACGCGAGCGCACGTTCGGCGCCGCCGAGCGCCCGCATGCAGTGGTGGATGCGGCCCGGTCCAAGCCGGGCCTGGGCGATCGCGAAGCCGCCGCCCTCTTCGCCCAGCAGATTGGTGGCGGGCACCCGCACGTTGTCGTAGACGATTTCGCTGTGCCCGTGTTGGTCTTGCCAGCCGAAAACCGGCGTCGAGCGGACGAGCGTCACCCCCGGGGTGTCGATCGGCACCAGGACCATCGACTGCTGCTGGTGGCTTGCCGCGTCTGGATTGGTGCGACCCATCACGATGAGGATCTTGCAGCGCGGGTCCGCCGCGCCCGACGTCCACCACTTACGGCCGTTGATCACGTAGTCGGCGCCGTCGCGCACGACGGAGGTCTCGATGTTGCGGGCGTCGCTGCTGGCGACGGCGGGCTCGGTCATCGAAAAGGCGCTGCGGATCTCGCCGTTCAGCAACGGCTCCAGCCACTGCTTGCGTTGCTCGTCGGTGGCGAACAGGTGCAGGGTCTCCATGTTGCCGGTGTCGGGTGCCGCGCAGTTGAGCGCCTCGGGTGCGATCTCGAGGCTCCAGCCGGTCAGCTCGGCCAGCGGGGCGTATTCCGCGTTGGTCAGGCCCGACTCGGCCGGCAGAAACAGGTTCCACAGGCCGCGCTCCCTGGCCTTCTTTTTCAGGCCCTCGATGATCGGTGGCACGCTGTGGTCGTTCGGGCCGGCCTCGTGCCGGTACTTGTCGTAATCGGCCTCGGCCGGGAAGACGTACTCGGTCATGAAGTCGGACAGCCGCTTGTGGTAATCGGTCGCTTTAGCCGACATCGCGAAGTCCATGTCCGCCACGATAGGACACGTGCTATGAGGCGGCACGAGCAGACGCAGAATCGTATGAGGGAAGGCGAATTCGTGCGATTTTGTGTCTGCTCGCGGTAGACGATGGAGGCCATGACAGATAGCCGCCCACCGTTACCACCGTTCACCTTCGAAACCGCGATGCAGAAGGTTCAGGCCGCCGAGGATGCCTGGAACACCCGCGACCCCCACCACGTCAGCCTCGGGTACACGCCGGACTCGCAGTGGCGAAACCGCAGCGAGCACGTCGTCGGCAGGGACGAAATCGTGGCGTTCCTGACCCGCAAGTGGCGGCGCGAACTCGACTATTCGCTGCGCAAAAGCCTGTGGGACTTTTACGACAACCGGATCGCGGTCAGGTTTCAGTACGAGTGCCGCGATGCCTCCGGCCAGTGGCATCGCTCATACGGCAACGAGTTGTGGGAGTTCAAGCCGGAAGGGCTGATGGCGCGTCGCGAAGCCAGCATCAACGACGTGCCGATCGACGAATCCGAGCGGCGATACTTCGGGCCGCGCCCGGCATCGGAACACGGGCAGGAGATCCCCCTTTGGTAGCGGCCGATAGCCTGGCGACGATGCGGGCCGGGTAGCGGCCCGAGGAGAAGCCGGACAGTCGGGCTAGGGTGGCTGGGGCAATCGCCCGGATAATCCTCACGGAAAGTAGATGCACGTGCCATGACAGATCCGCAGACGGTGCTGGTCAAGGTCGGGGTGGTCGCCGAGTCGGGCGCCGGCGAGCGGCGCGTCGCGCTGGTGCCGAAGGCGGTCGCATCGCTGGTGACTAGTGGTGTGGCGGTCGTGGTCGAGTCCGGTGCGGGCGAGCGGGCGCTGCTTCCCGACGACCTCTACACCGAGGCGGGTGCGAGCATTGGGGACGCCTGGGCCGCCGAGGTCGTGGTCAAGGTCGCGCCACCAACGGCGGACGAGGTCGGCAAGTTGCGCAGTGGGCAGACGCTGATCGGTTTCCTGGCGCCCCGCAATGCCGAGAACTCGATCGACGCGCTGCGGCAGGCGGGGGTGCAGGCGTTCGCGCTGGAAGCCATCCCGCGGATCTCGCGTGCCCAGGTGATGGATGCGTTGTCGTCGCAGGCCAACGTGGCCGGGTATAAGGCCGTGCTGCTGGCGGCCTCGGAGTCGACCCGGTTTTTCCCGATGCTGACCACGGCCGCCGGGACGGTGAAGCCGGCCACCGTGCTGGTGCTCGGTGTCGGGGTGGCCGGGCTGCAGGCGCTGGCGACGGCCAAGCGGTTGGGGGCCCGCACCACCGGCTACGACGTGCGACCCGAGGTGGCCGACCAGGTGCGGTCGGTGGGGGCGCAGTGGCTGGATGTGGGAATCGATGCGGCCGGCGAGGGCGGCTACGCGCGTGAACTCACCGAAGACGAACGCGCGCAGCAGCAGAAGGCGCTGGAAGACGCGATCAGCGGCTTTGACGTGGTGATCACCACGGCGCTGGTCCCCGGCCGGCCCGCGCCCCGGCTGGTGACCGCCGCGGCGGTGGAAGCGATGAAACCCGGCAGCGTGGTCGTGGACCTGGCCGGGGAGACCGGGGGCAACTGCGAGCTCACCGAACCCGGTCAGACGGTGGTCAAGCACGACGTCACGATCGCCGCGCCGTTGAACCTGCCGGCGACGATGCCCGAGCATGCCAGCGAGCTCTACAGCAAGAACATCACCGCGCTGCTGGACCTGTTGATCACCGACGGCAAGCTGGCCCCGGACTTCGACGACGAGGTGGTCGCGGACGCCTGTGTGACCCGCGCCGGCGGAAAGGACTCCTAGATGTACGAAGAGCTGTTGGAAAACCTGGCGATCCTGGTGCTGTCGGGTTTCGTCGGGTTCGCGGTGATCTCCAAGGTGCCCAACACGTTGCATACGCCGCTGATGTCGGGGACCAACGCCATTCACGGCATCGTCGTGCTCGGCGCGCTGGTGGTGTTCGCGGAGGTGGCGCACCCGTCACTCGCGGTGCAGATCATCATGTTCGTCGCGGTGGTGTTCGGCACGCTGAACGTGATCGGCGGGTTCATCGTCACCGACCGGATGCTGGGCATGTTCAAGGGCAAAAAGAAAGTGCCGCAGACTAAGTCCGACGAGGCCGCCCGATGAACTACCTGGTCACGATCCTCTACATCATCTCGTTCGCGCTGTTCATCTACGGGTTGATGGGCCTGACCGGCCCGAAGACCGCGGTGCGGGGCAACCTGATCGCCGCGGTCGGCATGGTCATCGCGGTGACGGCGACGCTGATCGCGATCCGGCACACCAGCCAGTGGCCACTGATCATCGCCGGTCTGGTGGTGGGTGTGGTGCTCGGTGTCCCCCCGGCGCGATTGACCAAGATGACCGCCATGCCGCAGCTGGTGGCGTTTTTCAACGGCGTCGGCGGCGGCACGGTCGCGCTCATCGCGCTGGCGGAATTCATTGACACCACCGGCTTTTCGGCCTTCCAGCACGGCGAGTCGCCGACCGTGCACATCGTGGTGGCCTCGTTGTTCGCCGCAATCATCGGTTCGATCTCGTTCTGGGGGTCGATCATCGCGTTCGGCAAGTTGCAGGAGATCATCTCCGGCCGGCCGATCGGCTTGGGTAAGGCCCAGCAACCGGTCAACCTGCTGTTGCTGGCGGCGGCGGTGGCCGCCGCGGTGGTCATCGGTGTGCATGCGCATCCCGGCAGCGGCGGAGCGCCGCTGTGGTGGATGATCGGCCTGCTTGTCGCCGCCGGCGTGCTGGGCCTGATGGTGGTGTTGCCCATCGGCGGCGCGGACATGCCGGTGGTCATCTCGCTGCTCAACGCGATGACCGGGTTGTCGGCCGCCGCAGCGGGTTTGGCGCTGAACAACACCGCGATGATCGTGGCGGGCATGATCGTCGGCGCGTCCGGCTCGATCCTGACCAACCTGATGGCCAAGGCGATGAACCGCTCCATCCCCGCGATCGTGGCGGGCGGTTTCGGCGGTGGCGGCGTGGCCCCGAGCGGCGACGGCGGCGGCGACAAGCACGTCACGTCGACGTCGGCCGCCGACGCCGCGATCCAGATGGCCTACGCCAACCAGGTGATCGTGGTCCCGGGCTACGGCCTGGCCGTCGCGCAGGCCCAGCACGCCGTCAAGGACATGGCGGCCCTGCTGGAGAACAAGGGTGTGCCGGTGAAATACGCGATCCACCCGGTCGCCGGCCGCATGCCCGGGCACATGAACGTATTGCTGGCCGAGGCCGAGGTCGACTACGACGCGATGAAGGACATGGACGACATCAACGACGAGTTTGCCCGCACCGACGTCGCGATCGTCATCGGCGCCAACGACGTCACCAACCCCGCCGCCCGCAACGAGACGTCCAGCCCGATCTACGGCATGCCGATCCTCAACGTGGACAAGGCCAGATCGGTGATCGTGCTCAAGCGGTCGATGAACTCCGGATTCGCCGGCATCGACAACCCGCTGTTCTACGCCGAAGGCACCAGCATGCTGTTCGGCGACGCCAAAAAATCGGTGACCGCGGTCGCCGAGGAACTGAAGGCGCTATAGCTCGGCTGGTGCTCTAATCCGAAAATGATGGTGAGTTGATTGCGGTGTGTGTGCGGGTGTGTGCGGCCGGGGGCCGGTCGCTGGGGCGGGGACGTGTTGGTTTAGGCGGCGGGGGTGAGGGTGACGGCGTAGCCGAGCGCTTCGAGTTGGCGAATGTGGTTGCGTTTCTTCACGTCCGGGTTGATGTGCCTGGTGTAGTGGTCTGATCCAAGGTCGGTGAAGCGGGTGTCGTCGTCGGCGAGTAGGTGCCAGGCGATGACGAGGATGGAGCGCCCGATGGCGACGATCGCGCGTTTGCGGCCGCGTCGTCGGGCGATGCGGCGGTAGCGTTCGCCGAGGAAGGTGTCGGTGTGCCCGGCTACGACGGCGGCCTCGCCGAGGACCCGGGCCAGGTAGCGGTTACCGTGCCCGGTCGAGCCGTTGCCTTTGGTCTTGCCGGCCGAGGAACTGATGCCGGGGGAAAACTTCGCCCACGAACATAGATGCCCCGCGGTCGGGAACCGGGACATGTCCACCCCGATCTCGGCGATGATGATCGCGGCGGCGACCGGTCCGATGCCGGGGATCTCATCCAGGCGCGCCGCCGCCGCTGCGAAAGGGGCCAGATGCGCCTCGATCTGGGCATCGACGGCGGCGATGTCGGCGTCGATACCGTCGATGCGGTCCAGCATCCGGGCCAACAGAAACCGGTGATGATCGTCGAAGTGCCCGTTGAACGCCTCTTCGAGGCGGCCGATCTTGGTCCGCATCCGCGACCGCGCGAGCTGCGCGAGCACCTTGGGGTCGCGTTCACCGGCGATCAACGCGGCCATCATGGCCCGCCCGGATACCCCGAAAATGTCCGATGCCACCACGGAGAGCTTGATGCAGGCGTCTTCGAGGAGCTTTTCGACCCGGTTCTTCTCCGCGGTGCGCACACCGACCAGGTCGATGCGGTAGCGGGTCAGATCCCGTAGCCGCCGGATCGGGCGTGGCGGCACGAAACTGGGTCGCAGCATCTGGCGTTCGGCGACCTTGCACAACCACACCGCATCCAGCACATCGGTCTTCGGCCGGCCCGGCAGGTGTTTGACATCGCGGGCGTTGACCAGCCACGGATCCAGCCCGTGTGCCTCCAACAGGTAGAACACCGGTTTCCAATAGTCCGAGGTGGCTTCCATCACCACCCGCTCGACCCCCAGCTCGACGAGGTGATTGGCCAGCTCAGTCAACGACCTGGTCATCGTGGAATGCGTCGACACCTCCTGTAATCGTTTGCCGGCGTTGCCGTCGGCGGGTACCCGCACACAGCACACCAATTCGGCCTTACCGATATCCAGGGCAGCGACCCTGGCGATGATCTGTTCCTCGTCATGGGACTGGGCGAACATCGTGGGACCTCAACACCTCTCCCGTACAGATTCCCTAAGACGTGATCGCCTGTGGAGCCACACAGCAAGAACTGAATCTAATCCGCGTGCTCGACCGAAATACCAACGGCGGCAACAATGAAGGGCCCACGACGCGACTCCAGCGCCCGGCTAGACGACGGTCTCGAAGAACCATAGAACTACGGCGTCGCAAGGCGACCACCACACAATTTTCAACCCGGAACGGGCGACCCACCAGGGCCAATTTGGCTAGACGGGCGGGTAGGCGGGCGGCGGATATCCGTTGCCGTCCTGAACCCCCCGCAAGCCCCAGGTGAGATAGCGCATGAAGAACTCGATCTCGTCGCTTCCGTCGTAATCCGGACTTGGGTCCATCAGCCCCACCCTTCCCGACTCTTGATCGACTCGCGACCAGTGCAAACGAGAGTTTAGTCCTATGCGCGTCGGTCCGACAGCCCGCCGTGGCCTTAAACTGTCCAACCAGTTGATTGACAATTTGCCGGGTCCCCGCTTCGGCCGGGCCCGCCCGCAGGAACGATAGCGAGTACAGATGGCATCCGGGAGCAGCACGCCCAACGGGCTGACACGCCGCGAGGAGTTGCTGGCCGTTGCCACCAAGCTGTTCGCCGCCCGCGGCTATCACGGCACCCGGATGGACGACGTGGCCGACGTGATCGGGCTGAACAAGGCGACCGTCTACCACTACTACGCCAGCAAGTCGCTGATCTTGTTCGACATCTACCGCCAGGCCGCCGAGGGCACGCTGGCCGCCGTGCATGACGATCCGTCCTGGACCGCCCGCGAAGCGCTCTACCAGTACACCGTTCGGCTGATGACCGGGATCGCGGGCGATCCCGAGCGGGCCGCGGTGTACTTCCAAGAACAGCCCTACATCACCGAGTGGTTCACCAGCGAACAGGTCGCCGAGGTCCGGGAGAAGGAAGCGCAGGTCTACCACCACGTGCACGGCCTCATCGACCGCGGCATCGCCACCGGCGAGTTCTACGAGTGCGACTCACATGTGGTGGCGCTGGGCTACATCGGGATGACGCTGGGCAGCTACCGCTGGCTGCGCCCGAGCGGACGGCGCACGGCGAAGGAGATCGCCGCCGAGTTCAGTACCGCGCTGCTGCGAGGTCTGATCCGCGACGAGTCGATCCGCGAGAAGTCACCCCTGGGACCCTAGGGCCCGCCGCTCTCAGCGTCGGGCCGCGATGTTGTGTATGACCTGAGCGGAGAGCCTGGGGTCGCTCAAGAGCTGGTCGATGAGCGCGATCAGGACCTCTTGTCCGGTGACGCGGGCGAGTCCAAGGCGGTCGGCGGCTTCTCGCTGCCAGATGTCGAGGGCGCGGTGTGTGGCAGGTGAGAGGTCGACGGTTCGTCGCGTCCGCCGGCCGCGCGTTCGTTGGTCGACTTTTTCCCGGAGGTTCGTGAGGCGTTGCGTCGGTCCCGTCGCGTCCGCGGATGCGGATGGGGATGGGGCGCGGAACCGCCGTCCGCTGAAATCGGGGCTGTTCATCGCCGGGCCCTTCGCTCGTGGAAATCAGGACATCAGTATGTACGCCGATACGGAGATCGTCTCTGACGCCACGATATGCGGTCGCGCCCGGGTCCGCATGTACCGCCCGTAGCCCGTAGGGCTAACCGGCAAACCGGAGCGCACGTCCGACAACACGGGTTCCAATGCAGGAAGTTTGCTGGCGTCTAGCGAAACCATATGGAAATGCGTATATCAGTACGCAAGTCATTAAAAGCGTAAACAAGGAAATACGCATATCAGTACATCAGTAGACGGGATATAAGCTGGCCAAATATCTATCGGAAAACAAACAGGCGCGCGGCTTCACGACACAGCTTTTACATAGATATATGAATGTCCAGATCATTGAAACGAAACTTTCAGACATTGCCAAGCTTTCGGTCTTAGCGTTGTTTGTGTCAGTCCCAAACCCTCGACGAATGAGGAGTATCAAATGTCGATTTCACTATTTTCGGGCCGTACCGTGGTGGCTGGTGCAGTGGGCGCCGGCGTGTTGAGCGGGGCGATGCTGTTCGGCGCCATCCCCATGGCAGCCGCTGACTCGACTCCCGCTCCGGCGCCTGCGGTCGCGCCGGCCGACTCGGGTCATGTCACCCTGGCGTCGATCTGGCACCACGACCCGCACCACCGCCACGACCTGCACCACTCGGTCAACATTTTGTAGGCCCAAGCCGGGTAGTGGGATCCGGGGAGTCACTGCCTGGCCGGCCACCAAGAAGATTCATGCCGATCTGACCACCGTCGGGTCGGCATGAATCTGTTTGCAGGCCAACGTTGTCTTGGACCGTCGCTCAAATTGTGGACTAGTGTCTAGAAAAGTTTTCCAGGGTTCGAGGGACGGAGACTCTCATGGCGATCCGCGTCGCGCACATCGGTACCGGGAATGTCGGAAGGCTTGCCCTGGCGGAGCTGGTGACGAACCCGCAATTCGAACTGACCGCCCTGAACGTGTCGTCGCCCGAGAAGGTGGGCAAGGACGCCGGAGAGCTCTGCGGGGTCGGCCTGGACGCCCCCGTCGACACCGGCATCAAAGCCGCCAACGACCTCGACGCGCTGATCGCCACCGAGCCCGAGTGCGTCGTCTACTGCGCCATGGGCGACACCCGGCTGCCCGAGGCCATGGCGGACGTGATGCGCATCCTCGCCGCCGGGATCAACGTCGTTGGATCGTCGCCCGGGCTGCTGCAATTCCCCTGGGGCGTTATGCCCGACAAGTACATCGGGCGAGTGGAAGGCGCTGCCCGGCAAGGTAATTCGACCATCTTCATCAGCGGTGTCGACCCGGGATTCGCCAACGACCTGATTCCGTTCGCACTGGCCGGGACCTGCCAGCGCATCGAGTCGGTGCGCTGCATGGAGATCCACGACTACGCGAGCTATGACGGCGTCGAGGTCATGGACTACATGGGGTTCGCCAAGCCCCTCGACGAGGTGCCGATGCTGCTGCAACCGGGCATCCTCGGCATCGCCTGGGGCACCGCGATCCGCCAACTGGCCGCCGGCCTGGGCATCGAGGTCGACGAGATCACCGAGTCGTATCAGCGTGAACCGGCGCCGGACGACTTCGACATCGCGGTGGGGCGGGTGGCCAAGGGCACGCTGGCCGCGCTGCAGTTCGAGATTCGCGGCATGGTCAAGGGCCATCCGGCGATCGTCATCGAGCACATCACCCGACTGCGGCCCGACCTGCGACCCGACTGGCGACAGCCCGCGTCCGGTGGCGGTTCGTATCGCGTCGAGATCATCGGCGAGCCGTGCTACGCCGTGGACATCGTGCCGAGCAGCCGCAAGGGCGACCACAACCACGCCGCGATCGCGGGCGCCGCCGGTCGCATCGTCAACGCCATCCCGGCGGTGATCGCGGCGCCGCCGGGGATCACGACCACCCTCGCCCTGCCGTTGGTGACCGGAAAATGGCTCTTCACAACGACTTCCACGCCAAACCACCTCGTGGCCAGCTAGGCCCTGAACAAATCGAAAGGAGCCCGCCAATGACCCGAGCGGGACGGGTAGAAGGAAAAGTCGCACTCATCAGTGGTGGTGCCCGAGGGATGGGTGCGTCGCACGCTCGCCTGCTCGTGGAGGAAGGCGCCCAGGTGGTGATCGGCGACATCCTGGACGACGAGGGCAAAGCGCTGGCCGACGAAATCGGCGAAGCCGCGCGCTACGTTCACCTCGACGTGACCCAGCCCGACCAGTGGGACGCCGCGGTCGCTACGGCGACAAGCGAATTCGGCAAGCTCAACGTCCTGGTGAACAACGCCGGCATCGTCGCGTTAGGGCAGCTGAAGAATTTCGATCTGGGCAAGTGGCAGAAGGTCATTGACGTCAACCTGACCGGCACCTTCCTGGGCATGCGGGTGGCCGTCGAGCCGATGACCGCGGCCGGGGGCGGTTCGATCATCAACGTGTCGTCGATCGAGGGACTGCGCGGCGCCCCGGCGGTGCACCCGTATGTGGCGTCCAAGTGGGGGGTGCGTGGCCTGGCTAAGTCGGCGGCTTTGGAGTTGGCGCCGTTGAACATCCGGGTGAACTCGGTCCACCCCGGCTTCATCCGCACCCCGATGACCGCCAAGCTGCCCGAAGACATGGTCACCGTCCCGCTTGGGCGCCCCGGGGAGTCGAGGGAAGTGTCCACGTTCGTCGTCTTTCTGGCCAGCGACGACTCGTCCTACGCCACCGGCAGTGAGTTCGTCATGGACGGCGGGCTGGTAACGGACGTTCCGCACAAGGCGTTCTAGGCGGCTTCACGCGACGCGCTCGGCCGGGCTGGGCCCCTGCGCGCCTTCGGCGCCAACCGCCGCGAGATCGACAGGTGCACGTTCTGTGCCCTCGGTGCCCAACCCTTTACCGGGTTTGTCTCGCAGGCGTATCGTTCGGGCTTGCCAGCGTGCGATGACGCCGAAATCGTCTCTCCGTCTGGCCGTCGAGGAACTGCCCCGGATCGGCACGCTAGCCCGGCAGTAGATGGAGACGGAGGAGACGCTGATGGTTCGCGTTGCGGTGATCACCGGAGCCAGCCGCGGAATCGGTGCGGCGACCGCACCAGTCCTCGCGGAGCAGGGGTTTCGCGTGGTGGTCAACTACCACTCCAGCGCCCAGGAAGCGGACGAGGTGGTGCGGGCCGCGACCGCGGCCGGTGGTGAGGCCGTCGCGGTTCGGGCCGACGTCACCGTGCCCGACGATGTCGCGGCGTTGGTCCGCGAAGCCGAACGGCTTTGGGGCCGAGTCGATGTCCTCGTCCACAATGCGCTGATCCCGTTCGATGTCACGTCGTTCGCCGATCTGAGCTGGGAACAACTCGGTGGCAAGCTGGACCGGGAGCTGCATGCCGCCTATTTGATTACCAAAGCCGTTGTGCCGGGCATGATTTCCCGCAGCTACGGCCGGCTGGTCTACCTCAGCACCGGGTTGTCCCGCCGGCCCCGCGACGGGATGATCGCGCTGGGCACCGCCAAGGCGGCGCTGGACCAGTTCGTCCGGTACGTCGCGCTCGAGCTGGCACCACACGGGATCACCGCAAACCTCGTTGCGCCCGCCACCGTCGGCGAAACGAAGGTGAACAAGCAGCTGGCGGCCGACGAGGTGCAGCAGCTCGGGGCGAGCAGCCCGATGGGGCGCCTGGTCCGCCCGGTCGAGGTGGCAAAATCGGTGGCTTTCTTGGCAAGTGAGGATTCCGGTTTCACCACCGGCCATTACCTGGAGGTCAACGGCGGCATCGCCATGGACTGAAACGGGTTGCGCCACTGATGAAGTCGGCATACTGGGAATGAGGTTGTGGCTGTGCAGACGATCGATCTGGCCTACGTCGGGCGTGGTCTCCACGAGGAGCTGATCGCCTACGTCGCCGACCAGGAGGGCTTCTTCGAGGGCGAGGGTGTCCACGTCGCAGTCCGCGACGGGGTCAGCTGGCCGGCGGCGCGTCTACAGCGCGGGGCGGTGATCGGCCTGGGCCGGACGCTGTTGTCACGGATGACCGATGGGATCGGTTGGACAGCGCTGAGCGTCAGCACCGATCGCCCGCTGTTCTGGTTTCTCGGCAACGCCGAGGTGAAGTCCATGGCGGATCTTAGCGGGCGGCGCTTGGCCGTCCACGCCCCCGATAGCCCGCCCGGTACATTCGCCCGGATCGTCCTGCGTATGCACGGCCTGGACCCCGACCGCGACCTGAAATGCGTGGCGCGGCATCCGGGCGACTACCAGATGGACTTGCGGCGCCTGCGCGACGGCTCGATCGACGCCGCCTACGTGGGCAGCACGCTCTCGCCCGAACAGGTTGCCGCGGAAGAAGGCTTCAACGTGCTGGCGTGGGTCGGCGATCACTTCCAGATCCCCACCGTGGGCGTCGTCGTGGACCCCGCGCACATCCCGCTGGACGACCCGGCCCTGCAGGCCCTGGTGCGGGCCAGCCAGCGGGCGCTGCGGTTGCTCGTCGAAAAACCGAGCCGGGCCGTCGACTACATCGCCTGGTTCCTCGACCGCCTCACGCGCGATGAGGCGCAGCAATACTACGAACGTTACGTCGGGCCGTACTTCACCCCCGACCGCCAGGTGGACCTCACCATCGCGCAGCACGCGATCGACGCCGTCGCCGGCGAACTGGGGGTCGCCTCAATAGCCGCCGACGATATGTATGGGAAGGCCGGTCGATGACTGAGGCGTTCGTTCTTGGCGGGGTGCGCACACCATTCGGGCGTTACGGGGGATCGCTGTCGCATCTGCGGCTCGACGATCTGCTGGGGATGACGATGCGCGGCGCCTGTGAGCGCGTCGGAATCTCCCTCGACCAGATCGAGGACATCATCGCCGGCTGCGTGAACACGGCTCACGAGGGGATGGGTGATGTCGGTCGATGGGCCGCGCTGGCCGCCGGCTTCCCAGACAGCGTCGCCGCCGCCACCATCAATCGGTTCTGCGGGTCGTCGGTGAGCGCGACGGTCAGCATCAGCCACGCGATCATGGCCGGCGAATTGAATGTCGGGATCGCCTGCGGGGTCGAATCGATGTCCCGATCGGGCTGGGCCTGGATGAAAGGCGACGCACCGTTCTCGCCCCGCGGCCCCATCTTCCTGCTCGACACCATGTGGGCCGGAGCCGGCGGCCCGCCCAACCCGGTGTTGTTGGCGCGCAACGCTTATATCTCGATGATCGAGACGGCGCAGAACGTGGCGGACCGTTACGGACTGACCCGCGCGGAGATCGATGCGTTCGCCTTGCGATCCCAGCGCCGGGCGGCGGCGGCCCGCGATTCTGGCCGGCTGGCCAAAGAGATTATGCCCGTGCAGATCTCGGCGACCAAGACCACGCCCGCGCGTGTGTTCGAGCACGACGAGTTCATTCGCGATGACACCACCGCCGAAAAGCTGGCCGCGCTGCCGGCCCAGTCGCCGACCACCCAGATGACCGCCGGCAACTCGTCCCCGCTCACCGACGGGGCGAGCGCGGTCGTGATCGCGTCGGGAGAGAAGGCGGCCGAGCTCGGCATCACCCCGTTGGCCAGGGTGGTGTCATCGGCGGTCTACGCGCTCGATCCACTGATCATGGGACTCGCGCCGGCGTGGGCGATGCCGTTGGCGCTCAAGCGCGCCGGCCTGACCCCGGAGCAGGTCGACGTGTGGGAGGTGCACGAGGCGTTCAGCGCCCAAGCGCTGGGAGTGCTGCGTGAACTGTCAAACCAGCTGGGCGGGTTCACGATTCCCGATGACAACCTCAGCCCCAATGGTGGAGCGGTGGCCACCGGGCACCCGTTCGGCGCCTCGGGCACCCGGTACGTGCTGACCCTGGCCACCGAACTGGCCGAGCGCAACGCGCGATACGGGGTAATCGGCGTGTGTATCGGCTCGGGGCAGGGCGTCGCGCTGGTCCTGGAGAACCCGCGGGCACGATGACGAAAGACCAACGGCGATAAGCAAATACGACTGCGAGGGTGGTGGGATGAAGGCGATGGCGGGCGTCGGTGTGCCACCTCAGCTGCCCACGGTGGTGACCAGCGCCGACGGCGTCACCCGCTGCCGCTGGGCCACCGAAACGGGCCGCGATCTGAGCGCCTATCACGATCGCGAATGGGGAACGCCGACACACGACGAGGCCGTGCTGTTCGAAGCGCTTGCGCTGACCTACTTCGAGAACGGCCTGTCGTGGGTGTCCGTTTTCGACAAGCGAGACAACCTGCGCGCGGCGTTCCAGGGATTCGACCCGTCGGCGGTGGCCGCGATGACGCCCAGTGACGTCGAGCGATTGATGGGCGATACCTCCATCATCCGCAATCGGCGAAAAATCGAAGCCACGCTGCACAACGCCCGTCTGCTGTCGAAAAACCCGCTCGCGCAACTGGCGTGGCAACATCAGCCACGCGAGCATTATCGGCTCCGCAGCTGGGCCGACGGCCGGATGGTGAGCCCGGAGTCGTCCGAGCTGTCCGCCGCATTGCGGGAGGCGGGGTTTCGGCTAGTCGGCCCGGTCGTCGCCCACTCATTCCTGCAGACCGTCGGGATCGAGAACGGTCATTTCGAAGGCTGTTTTCGTGCAACGGCGTGAGGTGCTATAACCGCGAGCATGTCGGGCAGCCTTGTGGACCTGAAAAGCATCGTCGGATCGAACCACGTCGTCACCGACTCCGACGTGCTGGCCGGCCGCAGCGTCGACCACACCGGGCGCTACCGGGGCCGGGCCAGCGCGCTGGTGCGGCCGGGCTCGGCCGAGCAGGTGGCCGAGGTGCTGCGGGTGTGCCGCGACGCCGGGGCGCACGTCACCGTGCAGGGCGGTCGCACCTCGTTGGTGGCCGGTACCGTTCCCGAGCACGACGACGTGTTGCTGTCCACCGAGCGGCTGGGCGCCCTGGGCGATGTCGACACCGTCGAGCGCCGCGTCGAGGTCGGCGCGGGAGCCACGTTGGCCGCAGTGCAACACGCCGCGGCCGCAGCGGGTTTGGTGTTCGGCGTGGACCTGGCCGCCCGCGACACGGCGACCGTCGGCGGCATGGCGTCGACCAACGCAGGCGGCCTGCGCACAGTTCGCTACGGCAACATGGGTGAGCAGGTGATCGGCCTGCAGGTCGCGCTGCCCGACGGTTCGCTGATGCGCCGGCACAGCCTGGTGCGCAGCGACAACACCGGCTATGACCTGCCCGCGCTGTTCGTCGGCGCCGAGGGCACCCTCGGGGTGATCACCGCCCTGGAGCTGCGGTTGCACCCCACCCCGTCGCATCGGGTGACGGCGGTTTGCGGGTTCGCCGACCTCGAGGCCCTGGTCGACGCCGGGCGGGTGTTTCGGGACGTGGACGGGATCGCGGCGCTGGAATTGATCGACGGACGGGCCGGCGCGCTGACCCGCGAGCACCTGGGGCTCGTGGCCCCGGTCGAGGCCGATTGGCTGCTATTGGTGGAGCTGGCCGCCGATCACGACCAGACCGAGCGGCTCGCCGACCTGCTCGACGGTGCGCAGCTGTGCGGCGAGCCCGCGGTGGGCGTGGATGTCGCTGCGCAGCAACGGTTGTGGCAGCTTCGCGAATCGCTCGCCGACGTGCTGGGTGTGTACGGGCCGCCGTTGAAGTTCGACGTGTCGTTGCCCCTGTCGGCGATCGGCGGATTCGCCCGCGACGCGGTCGCATTGATCCACGCGCACGCCCCCGACGCGCTGCCCCTGTTGTTCGGGCACATCGGCGAGGGCAACCTGCACCTCAACGTGCTGCGGTGTCCGGTCGAGCGGGAGCAGGCGTTGTACCGGCCGATGATGGACCTCATCGCGGGGTGCGGCGGCAACGTCAGCTCGGAACACGGTGTCGGCAGCCGCAAACGCCCCTACCTCGGCATGTCCCGCGACCCCGCCGACATCGCCGTCATGCGGACGGTCAAGGCCGCGCTGGACCCGACCGGTTACCTCAACGCGGCGGTGCTGTTCGACTAGCGGGGCTAGTCGCCCGCCGGCGCCTTGATTCCGACCGCATGGCGCAGTTGCGCCAGGAATTGATCGGCGTCATCGCTTCGAACGATGTAGTGCGATATGGCGATCCGGATCACCGTCGCCGCCTTCACTGCGGCGTTCGGCCCCGGAAGGTGCCGTTGCAGACCGTCGCGCATCTGCGGGATGACCCGGGAAAACTGGGCGATGGTGTGCTCGGGTTCCACGTCGACCATGCGCACACCCGAATAGGAATGCTGGTACTCGACGATGAACCGCAGCACGGCGTCGAGCTTGTCGACCCCCTTGAGCCCGGCGGTTGCCTTGACCAAGCCACTTTCGAAGACCTGCCGCTCGTAGCTGGAAAACGCTGAGAGCAACTCCTCTTTGGACGCGAACCAGCGGTAAAGCGTGGGGCGCGACACCCCGGCCTGGATGGCGACCTCGGAGAGGCTGAGCTTGGTCTTGCCGTTTCGGCCGAGCACCTCGGCCGTGGCCGCGAGGATCCGCTGACGCGTCGAGGTGTCGGTTTCGGTCTTGGATATGGCCTGGCTCATGACTGCCGCCCCGGGCGCTGGCGCACCAGCACCGACTGCTGGATGGCGGCGACTGCGCCCCGCTCGTCAAACAATGTGCCGACCGTCGTCCCAATGCCGTCCGGTCCGTAGTTGGTCTCGGCACGAATACCGATCCAGTCGCCGTCGGGGATCCGGAACACATGCACGGCCAGGTCGGTGTTGAGGAACGTCCACTTGGTGATGTCGAGCTTGCTGCCGATGCCGTTGGCGCAGTCGGCCACCGCGAACAGCCGCTCCAGCTGCGTCATGGCCTCGCCGTTGACGAGGTCCACGGTCGGCTTGAGCCAGGATTCTCCCGGACCGTCGTTCAGCGGTGCGGTCAGCCAGCGCCAATCCAGGCTGTGCACGTAGTTACGGTCCCAGTCTTTGGCCAGGTCCCGGCTGCGGGCCTCGCTCACCGGGCGGGGCAGGGGCGCAGCGGCGTGCGCCACCGCCTCGGTGTCGAGCCGCTGCAGCCGCCAACCGCTGGCGCGCGCGACGGGCCGGGGCTGACCATCGGGACCCAGCGCCAGCATCTCGGCGCTGACCAGCTCGATCTGCTTGCCGCCGCGATCCAGTCGCGGGCGAACCCACAGGGCGCCCTCGACCGGCACCGGCCCCAGCAGGTCGATGACGACCCGGGACAGGCGCGTGTCGTCGCGCTGCTCGCAGCGCTCCAGCGCCCGCACCAGCAGCGCCGACACCGGCGCGGCGTGCTGTATCGCCCCCGACCAGGTGCTGCGCACCAGATCGGTGGCATTGAATTTTTCGCCCAACGACCCGGGTTCGTCGCTGGCGTCGACGAGCTCGTAGTAGGAGTCAGTCATCGTCCACTTCTCGGTTGGGGTCGGGTCTCAGGGTAGGCCGGCGCCGGGCGTGTACACCGTCACGGCGTCCAGCCTGGAAAGCCGGGTGCCCACCAGGCGCTGGGGGTAGGCGTCGGTACTGGACAGCAGGAACAGCGTGCGGCGCTGCGGGCCGCCGAGTGCGCAGGCGATGGCGACACGATCGCCGATGTCGATGCGGTCGGTCACGGCGCCTCCCGCGATGATCCTCTCGAACTGGTGAGCCAGCGTCATCGATGTCCACACCCCGCCCTCGGCGTCCAGCGCGATGCCGTCGGGCGGCCCGTCGAGCCCGTCGGCGAAGACCCGGCGATCACCCAGCCCGCCTTGATCGTCGATGGTGAACGCCGTCAGCCGCCGCCCGATCGATTCGGCGACGATGAGCGCTCGGCCCGGCGTGATCACCATTCCGTTGGGGAAGTCGAGGTCGTCGGCGACGATCGCGGCGCTGTCGTCGGGGTCCAGCCGGACGATTACGCCCCCCGAACGCGCCTGGGAGCCGATGTAGGCGCGCCCGGCCTCGTCGACAACCATGTCGCCGAGGTTGGCCGACACCAGGTCGGCGAGATCGGCAATGGTAACGACCGTTTCGCCGTCATAGCGCAACACCTGCCGGTCTTCGGTCGAGGCGATCAGCAGCGACCCGTCGGGACGAAACCCCAGGCCCGACGGAAAGTGCCCGGGCACCGGTAACGTGGTCAGCGTGCCCCGCATGTCCGCGGTGTGCACGGCTTCGCCTAGCATGTCGGAGAACCACAGCAGTCCCTCGAACCAGCGCGGGCCCTCGCCGAAGCAGAAGCCATTGGCCAGCGGCTCGGGGATCATCCGCTGTTGCCTTTGGGCAAATCTTCCGCTTTGGGCAAATTTTCCGCTTTACAAAACACCGCAAAAGTGTCACGCACCGCAGGCACCGGTGTCAATCTGGTGATCCGTCGAACTCGCGCGCGACGGCCGCGTGGTGGGCGTCGATCTTCGCCGGATTGACCTGCTGAAAGGGCCGATCGGGCAGCGGCGCGTCCTGGTACGCCTCGATCGTCATGGTCCGGGCGAACAGCGTGACGCCCTGGCCCGGCCGGGTAAACCGGTATGTCACGCGGTCTCTCGAGTACTGGTGACAATCCCGATTGCTTGCCTTCCTGTCTTGTTAGCTAAGCTTTACAAATCCTAGTCAAAGTGTCACGCTGTGCGATGAGCTGCTAGCGAGAGGTGGAGCGGATTTGACCACAGAATCTGAGCAGGCTGAGTGGTCGGTTGAGGGCTTGCTGGACCTGTTTGACGTGCAGGCCGACGGGCAGGATCGGTTCACCGGCGACACCGGCATCGCCAGTGGTGACGAACGGCAGGTCGTGGAAGGCACCCAGGTGCTCGCGCAGGCGATTGTCGCTGTGGCGAAACGATTCCCGGACAAGTCGGTCCGCTCGGCCCACGCGGTGTTCTCCCGGGCCGTCACGGTCGGTCCGCCCATCGAACTGGTTCTCGATGTGGTCGCCGAAGGCCGGTCCACGGCCACCGCGATCGTCGCCGTGCATCAGAACGGTCGACGCTGCCTAAGCATCACGGTGCTCGCCGACGTCCCGACCGCCGATGTCATCCGCCACCACCTGCCGCGGCCCGACGTGGCCGCGCCGGCCGACGCCAATCACTCCGAGATGCCGATGATCGGGCGCGAGCTGCGGCTCGTCGACGTCGTCGACGTCAACAGCCCCGACGAGGTGGGGCCACCGGAGCTTTACGCGTGGCTGCACTACGACCCGATCCCGGCGCGTGACGATCTGGCCAAGGCGCTCGTCGCGTACTTCACCGGTCATCTGGGCATTTCCACCACGATGCGCGCGCACGAGGGCATCGGCACCAGCCAGGCTCACCTGACCGTGTCCACCGCGCCGATGAGCATCTCGGTCGCGTTCCACGAGCCGGTGGCCTGGGAGGGCTGGCTGCTCTACACGCACGAGAGCACCCAGGTGGGCGCGGGAATGTCCTACGTCCGCGGGGCCGTGCATGCGCAAGAGGGCGAGCTGTTGGCCTCCTTCGCGCAGGAGGCGCTGATCCGTCCGCTGCGCACCACCGACACGGCGATCGATTCGCGCGCGCGGTTCTAACTGCTATGTACTTCAACATCACCCACCCGATGCACAGCCATCCCTACAACCCGGAGTTGGTCAGTGGGGCGGGTATTGGGAAAGTGGCCGCGGCGACCGAAGCGGCGGGGATTCACGGGTTTGGCTTGACCGACCACCCGGCGCCGTCGCAACGATGGCTGGAAGCCGGCGGACACGACGCGTTAGATCCTTTTGTCACTTTGGGTTTCGCGGCGGCCACGACGACGACGCTGCGGCTGATCCCCAACATCGTGGTGCTGCCCTATCGAAACCCGTTCGTGGTGGCCAAGTCTGGCGCCACTTTGGACCTGCTGTCGGGCGGTCGATTCACACTCGCGGTCGGCGTGGGTTACCTCAAGCGAGAGTTCGCGGCGTTGGGTGTGAGCTATGACGAGCGGGCCGAGCTGTTCGAGGAAGCGCTGCAGGTGATCCGGGCGGTGTGGACCAGCGACGACATCTCCTTCGAGGGAAAGCATTTCAGCGCGCGTGGGATCACCGCGCACCCCAGGCCGGTCAGTAGCCCGCATCCACCGATCTGGATCGGCGGCAACACCACGACGGCCCGGCAGCGGGTCGCGCAGTACGGCGACGGCTGGTGTCCGTTCCCGGCGCCGCCGCAACTGGCCCAGACGGCGGGCACCGCGTCCATCACCTCCGTTCAGCGCCTCACGGAATGCATTGACGATCTGCGACGCCGATGCGATGCGGCGGGCAGGGATTGGTCGGCGATCGACATCACCTTCACCAACTTCGAGGGCGGCAGCCCGGCCAACGACGACTTCAACGCCGACGCCTACCTCGACGGCTTGGAAAAGCTGGCGAAGCTCGGAGTGACATGGGTGAGCGTGCACCTGCCCGGCGACAGCATGGCGCACGTGCTCGACACCCTGGAGCGTTTCGGCACCCTCGTCGTCGATGCGGCCTGATCGGTCGTCGCCGATGGACTTCTCACGCGTCGAGCTATCGCCCGAGGACCAGGCTTTCTACGAGCGGACCCGGGCGTTGATCGCCGAGCACGTGACCGACGAGGTACTGCAGCGCGATCGCGAGTTCGGCGAAAACTTCGATGAGCAGGTGCATTTGGCGCTGGGCAAGGCCGGGTATCTCGCTTCGGACTTCAAGCTCGAGTCCGAAGGCGGATTCAACCCCGTCCGCCGGCGAATCTTCGCGCTTGAGATCGGCCGTGCCCACGCGCCGTGGTACCACTGGGGAACCACGTCGGTCGTTGCGCGTCTGGTGCAGCAATTCGGTGCGCCGGAGCTCACCGACATGGTGTTGCCGGGAGTGCTATCCGGAGAAATCCGGCTCTGCCTGGGCTACACGGAACCCGAAGGCGGCTCCGACGTCGCCACCTGCAAGACCCGCGCCGTGTGTGACGGCGGCACCTGGATCATTAATGGCTCCAAGATGTTTACCTCGAACGCGCAGAACGCGTCGTACGTTTTCCTGCTCACCAATACCGACCCGCAGGCGCCAAAACACAAGAACTTGACCATGTTTCTGGTGCCGCTCGATTCCCCGGGCATCGAGATTCAGGGCATCCGCACGCTGGACGGGGACCGGACCAACATCGTTTACTACAGCGACGTACGCGTCGATGACCTTTACCGTATCGGTGAGGTCAACGCCGGCTGGACGGTGATGCGATCGGCTCTCGACTCCGAACACGGCATCACCGATCCGGAAGATCATGGCTTGCAGAATATTTCGGTGATGTCTGAGCATGGCCGGGTGATGGCCGAAGCTGTGGACAAGGTCGCCGCATTGGTGACGCGGCAGGATCCCGATGGGCGGCGTCCCCTCGACGACGACGCGGTGAAATATCGGCTGGGTCGCAGCATCGCCCGGATGGAGGCGGCGATATCCACGCCCGGGATGTATGGGCGCGTCGCGCTCGCGCAGACCATGCGCGATGTCTCATCGGATTTGATGGACCTGTTGGGGGCGGCATCGGTCCTGCCGGCGGGTACGAAGGGCTCGGCCGATGACGGCGCGGTGGAATACCTGTTCCGGCATGCATTACCGACCGGCATCTACGGCGGCACCATGGAGGTCTTCCGCAATATGATCGCCCAGCACGAGCTCAAGCTCGGGCGCCCTAACTACGGTGGGTGAGCGGCAGCTCGGCCAGCACATCCGCGCGGGCGTCGTCGAAACTGAAAAATCCTTTGATGGGCCGGCTTTCCGGCGGCGGATCCGCATAGCTCCACGCCGCGTCCTGCACCTCGCCCGCGGACCAGTATGTGGCGAACCCTTTGTAGTTGCAGTAGCTTGACGTTTCCGAGCGTCGCAGCAGATCGGTGCGCACGTGGGCGGGATCGACGTAGAGCCGCGGCTCGAGTGCGGTCTCGAAGAGGATCACCGTGTCGTCCGTGTCCACCAGCGTGGTTCCGGCGACCGTGACGCGCAGGCGGCGCCTCGTCGGGCGGCAGTCGATGCGGTGGTAGGGATTCGGCGGGTAGTGCACGAGCTTTCGGCCTTCCTCCAGCCAGGTGTCGACCGCTTCCCAGGGCACATGGACGTAACCCGGCGCCGCCGGCTCCGGCTCGGTCGGCAGGTCGGCGACCTCGTCGACGGGGAAGACGTAGCTGAGCGGCTGCCCGCGTCGATGCACCATCAGCGCTCGCTCGGTGTCGATCAGTCCACGCCCATCCCGGAAGGCCTGCACGCGCCGCGGATGCGGCTCGACGTAGACGACGTCGGCGGGCAGCGGGGGAGAGAACCGCCCGGCCGGATCGCTGCTGAGCGGACCACGTCCGGCTACCAGACTCATGGTGTTCCTTCCGGTTCGGGCAGCGCCAGCCTCATGCCCTATTCGTCCTGTCTTCCAGGTACGGGGCCAAGCCGAATTTCCCAACGAGCGTACGAAACTCCGCCTCTGTGACAAGATGACCGGGTTTTTTTGCCTTACCCACCGTGCCCCGCCACGAAAGCCGATACTGGGTGGGAGATGCGTTCATCGCGGGCGTTGTGATGATCAGTGGTTGCAGACCAGGAACGCGCACGACGAGGAGGGGGCGCGTGTACGAACGTCCGAAAAACCCGCCGTCGCTGTCGCGGTAATTCGTCCGCTCCGCTGGGATCGCGGTCACCTGCGCAAGCCCAGCTGACGCAATGAGCGCATTCGTGTTCGAGTCGCTCACCCAGATCGCATCCCTGCTCACGTCAATGACCAGGGGAGGCTGTCGCGTCCGGAAGGAAGAAGGGTACGAACGCAATAGACACCGGATCGGTTCCCCCGACGCAGCCGACTCCTCGCTGGCGCGCATCCCGAAAGTATTCGATTCCCTGGGCCCAGCCAGCGCTGCCTCGACGCGATCGAGAAACGTGTCAACCTCGTCTTCGTTATAACCGCGTTTTCCCAGCGGTGGCTTAGCGAAAGCCACGGTGCGGACCTGCTCTGGAGTAAGCATGCGTCCCGTCGGATCTTGCAGCGCTGCCTCGACGCGATCGAGAAACGCGTCAACCTCGTCTTCGTTATAACCGCGTTGTCCGAGGGGCGGCTTTGAGAAAGCCACGTTGCGGACCTGCTCTGGAGTGAGGCGACCCTCGCCGGCGGCGCGCAGCTCAGCTACCTGACGTTCGAGGTCGGCGATGCGTTTCTCGGGGTCGTTCTCGTACATCTGCAAATAGTCCCTCCAGCAAGCCGCCGGTTATCCACAACCAGCGACCCTGCCAAAAAGTTTGTGTCGGGGCATCGCTTATACTCGAACACATGTTCGAGTCATCGCCTGATCCCGCCGCCTTGGTCGCGGTGGTCGAGTCCACGCACCGGCAGGAGTCGATGCTGGTGGCGCGGCGGATGGCGGCCGTGGCCGCGCTACTGCGGAATCGGAAGGCTGCGGTCGAGCGGATCGGGGGCGCGCCTGGCTATGGCTCGCTCGACGGGTTCGACCAGACCACGGCCGAGGTGGCCGCCGCGATGAACCTGCCTCCCATGGCGGCCAGCTACCTGGTGTCGGATGCCGAAACGCTCGACACGAGGTTGCCCAAGGTTGCGGCTCTGCTAGCGGAAGGCCGAACAGATTGGCGCACAGTCCGATTGATCATCAGCCGCACCGATTTGATGACCGATAACGAGCTGATCGGCAAAATTGATCAGTCGCTTGCCGCGCGGATCTGCAACTGGCACGGGTGGTCGAGGCAGCGGATCGTCAACGCCGTCGACACCGCGGTGCGCACTGTCGACCCCGACGCCGCCCGCGAACGCCGTGTCGCCGCCGAGGACGACCGGCACATCGGGATCAGCGCCCTGGACAACGGAATGGCGGAGCTGTACGGCACCGTTACCGCCTCGGCGGCAATGGTTTTCGACCGCAGGCTTACCCAGCTTGCTAAGCAGGTGTGTCCGGCGGACCCGCGGACGCTCGATCAGCGCCGGGCCGACGCGTTGGCCGCGCTGACCCGGGGACGCACCCTCGCTTGTCGCTGCGGACAAGCCGATTGCCCGACGAGGGCTCGCGGTGGTGCGGCTGAGCGCGACACGGCGCGGTTGGTGATCAATGTGGTGGCCACCGACCGGACCGTGCACGACGGCGGCTCTGCGCCTGGCTATCTGGAGGGCTACGGGGTGATCGACGCCGAGCAGGTTCGTGATTTGGTCGCCACCGCGGCCCTTCATGTCATCGATCCGTCCACCAGCCCGGTGGACGCGTTGCGCTACCAACCGTCGGCGTCGCTCGAGCGTGCCGTCCGTTGCCGGGATCTGACCTGCCGGTTCCCCGGATGCAGTCGCCCGGCCGTGGTCTGCGACTTGGACCACACCGTTCCGTTCAACCATCGGGATCCGTCGGCGGGCGGGCTGACGGCGTATGAGAACCTGAAATGTCTGTGCAGGCAACAAGAGCGGTTTAGAACCCACCCCGCCGCTGGACAGGTGTCCAGTTATGATGCCAGCAACGCACCCCACGACATGCGACGAGAGGGCACGAATATGAGTGGCGTCCCGAGCAGAGAAGCTCGCCTGGCCCATGCGGCAAAGCATGCCGAATTGTGGAACCAGGGCAAGCGGGATGAGTGGATCGCGTCTTGGCGCTCCATCGTGCCCGGCGAAGTTCGTATGTTCGACCCTGTGGGCACTGAGGAAAAGCTCGGGTTCGACGCCGCGACCGGTGACGCGTACGACATGTTCCAGTCGATCCTTAGGATCAACATGATCACGGTGCAAGTGAACGGCAACGAGATGGCCTGGGTCTGTGAGAATCACTTTGGTACTGAGCCGAATGTTCAAACGGCTTACAGCATCGAGACATTCGCCTGGGACGATGCCGGAAACCTGCTCATAAAGACGTACTACCCGATGCCGGAAACTGTCGGCTCCGACAGCGACCCCTACGCCCACCTTCTCAACGAGCAGCAGTAGCGCCTCCGGCGGCAGCTCTGCTCGAACGGCGCGGGCTCTGAACTGCCGCCAGAAGGTATTTCACGCAGTCGGTGTCATCATCTGCTCAAGACCTTCGGTGCGTGGTGCGATACTCAGCTGGCCGATGGCACGGACATTCGTCTGAGATACCCCCTAAAACATGCTGTGACGTGCCGTTATGGCTACACGCAATTTCCAGACATGCCACCGAGCGCCTACCTGCTGGTACATCTCGGCGTACGGTTGCCGTACCCGCCCGCGCTTCCAAGAATCCGCCAAGGCAACTACCCCACCCTTACGAAAGGCATATAATTTGCCCTCCGAATTCGGCGGTTCCGGGTGTTTAGGGAGGCTGCGGCGATGTGGCAGCAACTATCACGGTCCGAGAAGGGGCGGGTTATCCTATGGCTTGGTTTCCTGGTACCGGTGTTCGTCGTCCTGGCCGTTTTTTACGTGTGGATTGGCCGGTGGGTGAATGGCGTTGGCTTTGCCGGTGGGGCTATCCTCTTCGCCTACCTCGCATACAAGACCGTCACGTCCGCAGGTTTTCGGGGACACTGGCCACCGCCGCGGCGCTGGTAAAAGCAGTTAGCAGACGGGTCGTGTTGGTGCTGTCGCGGCGGTATCGCGGTTGGCTTTGGCCGTCGGCAGGCCGCAAGAAGCGGTTCGTCGTCTTCACCTGACGATGGCAGCGATTACGCGAAGTACCCTTTAGCCGCGGGCCGCCGACCGCAAGAAACTCGCCAAGGATCTTTCAAGAATCCTGTCGTACCTTACGCATTGTCTGCCACCACGACCGACCTCTGAGCATGATGGAGCACATTCGCGAGAAAGGACTTATAAATGGACCTGGGTCATCTCTACACGAGCTTCGACGGCCGCATCAATCGACAGCCATATTGGATTGCGACAATCATCCTGGCTGTGGTGAACGTCGTGATCTCGTTGGTCGTCGGAAGGTTACTGGGCGTGTCGATCATGCCGCCCGACTTCCGTTTCAGGCTGGTAAGCCTCGTCTTGGCAGTCCTGTTCCTCTACCCTGTGGCGGCGCTGATGGTGAAACGCCTGCACGACCGCGACCGGCCCGCGTGGCTTGCCGCGCTCTTCCTGGCGCCGTCCCTGATCAAGAGTGTTATCGACCTGATCGGAATGACCGGCAACCAGTTCAAGCCGAACATGCTCGTTCTTCTGCTGAGCGGCATCTTTGCCATAGTCTTTGCCATCGTAGGCATTTGGGCCTTTGTCGAACTTGGCTGCCTGCGCGGCAGCGTCGGAACGAACCAGTACGGTCCCGACCCGCTCGGCGGTTCTGAGATTGACGCTGCCAACGACACGCCCTGGACCCCATCGTCGGCGAAGTCAGCAACGGGATTACGCGGCTCAGACTATTTTAAGAAATGCTCGGCCTGCGGGAAATTCACCCGCGACGCTAACGTGTGCAGGCACTGTGGCCGCGACCTCACTTATAGCGTGTCAGATGCACCGCAGATAGAAACGCGAAACAAGCCGCCGACTACACCAGGCACCTCGGAGCTTTAAGCAGCGCGCGAAGTCCACGACGGCGAGGTGTACGCAGTGCGGGCCGTCGTGTTGGTGCTGTCGCGGCGGTGTCGTGACTGGCTTTGGCCGTTGACGGGCCGCAAGAAGCGGTTCCCCGTCCTCACCTGACGGTGGGATCGGCTCAAGACATTTCACGCCGAATGGCCGATACGCAACTCGCAGACGGCACCGTCATCTGGACCTCTCCTACCGGACGAACCTATCGGACCTCACCGGCGGGCGCTGACCTTTTCCCGCAGACCGGCAACCCGGCGTGCGCGCCACCCGCGCCGACCGGGCGAAGCAGACCGCAGCAGCGGGCCAGTCGGATTGCCCGCGGGCGCAAGCACAACCGGGAGCGGCGGCCCGTCAACGAAGCTCAACGCCGGCTGGAGCGAGCCCGAAAGCAAGAGATCGACGACCGCCGCTTTCGAAATCACATGCGCGATTCGCTGTTCTTGTTCAAAGGCACATCGAGCAGTAGCCCGTTCTGTCGCTGGGTAAACGATCCCCGCGAGGCGGAGGAGCTGCCTGCACACTGGAGGCCCGACGATCCAGTCTCCGATCCCCTGCCCGACGATCCACCGTTCTAGAACGGCGGATTAAGGTGCCATTCATGGCCGGACCGGTGGAAGGCATCAAAGTCGTCGAGCTCGGAGTCTGGGTGGCCGGACCGGCCGCCGGCGGCATTCTGGCCGACTGGGGCGCCGACGTCATCAAGATCGAGCCGCCGACCGGTGACCCGGGGCGCATGTTCGGCCGGATGCTGGGCTTAGACCTCGGGGTCAACCCGCCGTTCGAAATGGACAACCGCTCCAAGCGCAGTATCGTCTTGGACCTCACCGGCGAAGCGGGCCACGAGACCGCGCTCGAATTGCTCACTGACGCCGACGTTTTCGTGACCAATCTGCGTCCCGGCGCGTTGCAGCGCCTAGGGCTGGACTACGAGTCGGTGTCGGCCCGCAACCCACGCCTGGTCTACGGGCTGATCACCGGGTACGGCGAAGCCGGTCCCGACGCCGACCGGGCCGCCTACGACGTGGCGGCGTTCTGGTCCCGCGCGGGCCTGGCGCATCTGCTCACCCGGCCCGGCGACACACCGCCGTTCCAGCGCGGTGGCATGGGTGACCATTCGGCCGGCATGACCATGGCCGCCGCCATCTGCGCGGCGCTGCTCGCCCGTGAACGCACCGGGGCCGGGCAACTGGTGACCACCTCGCTGTACCGCCAGGGCGCCTACACCGTCAGCTTCGACCTCAACACCTATCTGCTGACCGGCCAACAGCTCGCGATCGGGCAGCGCGAAACGATGGGCAACCCATGCATGAACAACTACGCCGCCGGTGACGGGCGCCGGTTTTGGATCGTGGGACTGGAAGGCGATCGGCACTGGCCCCCGTTGTGTCGCGCCGTTGGCCATCCGGAGTGGCTGGACGACCCCCGATTCAGCGACGCTTACGCCCGCTTCGTCAACGGGGCGGAGCTGATCGCGCAGCTGGATGCGATCTTTGCGACCCGCTCGCTGGACGAGTGGGCGGAGGTCTTTGCCACCGAACCGGACTTCTTCTGGTCGCCGGTGAACAGCCTCGAAGACGTCGTCGCCGACGAGCAGTTCCACGCCGCGGGCGGCATCGTCGAGGTCCCGGACGGGGAATCGAGGGTCGCGATGGTGGCCACCCCGGCGGATTTCCACGGCACGCCGTGGGCGCCGCGTTCCGCGGCACCGGAACTGGGAGCGCACACCGACGAGATCCTCGCCGAGCTCAAGGTGCGCCGCGGGTCCTGAGCGAGCGGTCGGGAGCTTTACAAATTTCCGCCGAAGTGTCACGCTGTCCGGTGAGTCGCGTCACCGGAGCAGCGCCGTGTGGGGCGGCGCAGCCCACAACAAAACGCCCATGAAAAATTGCTAGGCGCCAACGCGCACCCCGGGTGCGGCGGTGAGGAACGGATTTGATGGTCACTCCAATTTTCGAGTTGAACGAGAGGGGCCGGGTCAGCCCAGCGCGAGCACCCCGTGCGGACGGCGAGTGTCTGCGATATCGACTGGACGTCGTTGCGACCAGCGCCGTCGACGTCGTGCAATCGGCCGGTGGTTGGCTGTACGACCGGGTGATGGCCGGTTGGGAGGTGACCGTGCTGCTGCCGCGCGGGTGCGATACCCGCTCGCTGCGGATCCTCGGGGTGGCGGTGTCGGACCTGCAGGCCGGGTTGGACCCGACGGCACGCGGCGAGCCACAGCCTGGCCGTCAGCGCAGAGGCATTCACCGCGGACTTGCGCGTTCGCGACAGGGTGCTCAAGTCCCTTGAGGGCCGGTTGACCGAAGTCGCTTTGTGGGGGGACGGGTGGCCCGTGGGGCTGCATCGTGAGATGACCCGAGCGCAGCACGTGCTCAGCCTGGCCGCGCGGACATTCAAGGGCTACGCGCTTGGGGCGGCCGGGATTGACTGCGACGCGGTCGATCCCACCGAAACGCTGTTGTGCGATGCCGGCTCGCCGGTGGATTCACAGCTGGTCCCGCTGAGCTGATGAAGAAGTACTACGGCCACACACTGCTTTACCTGCACGAGACGATCTCGCTCGGGTCGGGGCGAAGCGACCACTTCACCGAGATCTTCACCCATACCTACCAGCCGATGATGGACGAGCTCGGCGCCCGGCTGTTCGCGATCTGGGAAACCACCCCCTACAACGGTCACTGGCCGCAAGTGACGATCATCTGGGAAATCGACGGCTTCGGCGACTACGCCAGGATCGGGGCCGCGCGGGCGCGCGGCGGCAGTCATGAGGCCGCGGCCGGCAAATGGTCGGCGTTTCTGGCCGACACGGGCGCTTCGGGGGAGGGACGAATCATGTATCCCGGGCCCAGCAACAAAACGTTGGCCCAGCTCCGCGAGGCCAATTTCGTTGCGCCACTGGTCATTCAGGAGATCATGCAAACCAAGCCGGGGCGCCAAGACGACTACATCCGGGAGCTGGAACGGCTCTACGTGCCATGGTCGGAACGCACCGGTAAGCGCTGGCTGGGTTCCTTCACCACCACCTTCCGCTACAACGAGGTCATCCACTACTGGGCACTCGACGGCGGCTGGGAGTGCTTCGCCAACCACTACCCGTCGTTCAAGGAGAGCCCGCCCGCCGAGATCGTCACCTGGATGAGCGTGGCGCCCGCGCTGCGCGACGGCTGGGAGGACGCGATTCTGCAGGCCCTACCGCCTTCGCCCCTGCAGTGAGTCCCGTGAGCCCGGAATTCAGCTACGACCCGTTTGACGCGGAAGTGATGGCAAACCCGTTGCCGTACTACCGAATTCTGCGGGACCACCATCCGCTGTACTACATGCCGCAGTGGGACACCTATGCGCTGTCCCGCTTCGAAGACATCTGGCGGGTGCTTGAAGTCAACGACGGGACATTCGTCGCATCGGAGGGAACCTTGCCGGCGGCGGCGGTGCTGGCCAAGCACAACACCGGGCCGGTCGACGATCCGCCGTTGCATCCGTTGCCATTTCACGCGGTGTTCGACACCGATTTGTACAGCGAGATCCGGCGCGCGCATTCTCAGCCGTTGCGGCCGAAGTCGGTCGCCGGGCTGGCGGGCAGGATCCGCGCCCTGGCCAACGAACGACTCGACCTGCTGTTGCCGCGGGGTTCGTTCGACCTGACCCAGGAATATGGCGGGATCGTGGCGGCCTCGATGGTCTGCGGATTGCTGGGTCTGCCAGACGATCTCGCCCCGCAGGTGTTGGCCGCCGTGAACGCCGGCAGCTTGGCCGAGCCCGGTGTTGGCGTCGACACCGCCGAAGCCCGGCCCAACTACCTGGGCTTCCTGACTCCGGTCGTCGAGCGCCGCCGGGCCGCGAAATCGGGCGACGCGCTGCCAGTCGTCGATGGCCTGCTGGGGTACCGATTGCCCGACGGCAGCACCCTGTCCGACGTCGAGGCCGCGACCCAGATGCTGTGCATCTTCATCGGCGGCACGGAAACGGTGCCCAAGATCGTCGCCCACGGCCTCTGGGAGCTCAGCAACCGCCCCGACCAGCTGGCGGCGGTGCGCGCCGACCCCGCGACCACCGTGCCGCTCGTGCGCGAGGAGATGATCCGGTTCTGCGCACCGGCACAGTGGTTCGCCCGAACGGTGCGTAAGCCCTTCAGCATTCACGGCGAGACCCTCAAGCCGGGTCAGCGGGTGATCACGCTGCTGGCCTCGGCCGGCCGCGACGAGCGTGAGTACGAACAGCCCGACGAATTCGTCTGGAACCGGCCCATCAAGCGGTCGCTGGCGTTCGGCCGCGGCCAGCACTTCTGCATCGGCTACCACCTGGCCAGGCTGGAAATCGATGTGATGCTGACCGAATGGCTGCGGCGAGTCCCTGACTACAACATCCGCGACGACGCCGCCACCCGGCTGCCGTCCAGCTTCCAGTGGGGATGGAACAAGATCCCCGTGGAGGTCTGACGTGTGGTCCTACCGGATCATCGCCCCCTACCTGTTCGAGCGCACGTCGATCGCTGAGAAAACGCCCGACCGCCTGGCCGATGGCCAGGTGCTGTTGCGGTTCTTGGCCGCCGGCGTCTGCGGCAGCGATCTGCCGGCCTTTCGCGGTGCCCGGGGCAGACTTCCGGGCGACGACGGCCGCAGCGCCGCGGAAAAGGACGGCTTCCCGATCCACGAAGTGGCGGGCGAGGTGATCGCCAGCCGGCATCCCGACCACCGGCCCGGGGATCGCGTGGTGGGCTGGGCGTCCGGCTTCGACGGCCTGATGGAACGCGTGATCAGCGACGGCGACGGGCTGGCGCCCTACGACCCGGGGCTCACACCGGCGGAGGCGATCGGCCTGCAACCGCTGGCGTGTGTCCTGTATGCGCTGCGAGCAATTGCCGGACCTGGCCGGCCGGCACGTCGCGGTCATCGGGCAGGGCTCGATCGGGCTGCTGTTCTCCTACGTCGCCAAGGCGTCTGGCGCCCGGCGCGTCACCGGGGTCGACCCCGTCGACCGCACCAGTGTCACAACGGCATTCGGAGTCGACGACGCGGTGCGCGCCACCAGCGACCGTTGGGTGAGCCAACTGGCGGCCGCGGAGCGCGCCGATATCGTCATCGAGGCCGTCGGTCACCAGGTGGCGACGCTGGGGCACGCCGTCGAAGCCGCCGCCCCCGGCGGCACCGTCTTCTATTTCGGCGTTGCCGACGACGAGGCCTACCCGATCAGCATGCGTCTCATGCTACGCAACAACCTGACGCTGAAATCCGGTGTGACACTGGACCGCCGACGCATGCTGGAACTCGCAGGCAAGTTCGCCGCCGAACATCCCGAGCTGCTCGGCAGCTATCTCACGCACACCTTCGGCGTCGACGATGTGCAGGCCGCGTTTGACCTGGCGTGTCGGCCGATCCCCGAGCGCGTCAAGATCGCGATCGCGGAATGAGCATCTTCGACGGCAACGAGAAAACCCCGATATGGGGCGGCTGGATCACCGGCCCCACGCTGATCGGGCCGGAGGAATTCGCGCACGCCGGATACGACTACGTGGGCTTCGACGCCCAGCACGGTTACCTCGACGACGCCGATATCGCCGGCATACTGCGGCGCCTCGAACACGTACCCATCGCCACCGCGGTGCGGTTACCCAACGCCGACCCGGCGCCGATCGGTCGGGTGGCCGACGCGGGCGCCGACGCCGTCATCATCGCGATGATCGAGTCCGCCGAGCAGGCCGCCGCGGCGGTGGCCGCCACCCGCTACCCGCCGGCGGGCATCCGCAGCTTCGGGCCGCTACGGGCTAGCCTGGGTTACGACCGCAGGACCCTCGAGTCCCGGGTGAGCGTGTTCGCGATGATCGAAACGGCCGCGGGACTGTCCGGCCTCGACGACATCTGCGCCGTCGACGGCTTGGCCGGAATCTATATCGGGCCCGCCGATCTGGCTATCTCGATGGGCGCCGAACCCGTTGGGGCAACCAAACATCCGGAGGTGCTGGATGCGATAGTGCGAATCCATCGCGCGGCCGCCGACGCCGGGCTCCTCCCCGCGATTCACGCGAGCGAGGGCAAGGCGGGTCGCGCCATGGCCGAGCTTGGGTTTCGGATGATCACCCTGGCGGCCGAATCGCAAGCGCTGCGGCGGGGAGCCGCGGAGCACCTCCGTGAGGCGACCGGGCAGTGACCGAGGATCAGGCCGCGATCCGCGAGCTCATCGCCGGCTACGCGCTCGCCCTTGACGCCGGCGACATCGACGGCTGCGTAGAGCTGTTCACCGCCGATGCGGAATTCCTGGTCTACGGGCGGACTTTCGCCGGGCACGACGGAATCGGCGGGATGTTCCGGAATGCGCCGCACGGGCTGCACCTGACCGGGGTCACGCGCATCGACATTCGCGACGACACCGCGACCGCCCGGTCGCAGGTGCTGTTCATCAGGGCGCACGACCTGCACCTGCGGCCCGCGTTGTACGACGACGAACTGGTGCGTGACGACACCGACGGCGGGCGGTGGCGTTTCCGGCGGCGGCGCTGCCAATTCATCACCAGCCACGGACTGTCCGACAGCCCCGACGATCCGCCATCATGAGCCCGCGTGTCGCACTCGTGACCGGAGCCGCCGGCGGGCAGGGCTGGGCCATCGCCCAAAAGCTTCGCGCACAAGGATATTCCGTGGCAGCCTGCGATCGGCGCGCCGACGAGGTCGCGGCGGCGGTCGGCGAATTGGGAGACGAAGAGGTGATCGCGGTCGAACTCGACGTGACGTCCCCGCAGCAGTGGGACGCGGCGGTGGAAAGGGTCGTGGACCGATTCGGGTCGCTGAGCACGCTGGTCAACAACGCCGGGGTGCTGCATCGGGCCCCGTTGGGTGACGAGACGATCGAGGATTTCGAAAATGCCTGGCGGGTCAACTGTCTGGGCGCCTTCCTCGGCATGCGAGCCACCCTCGATCGGCTGCGTGCGGCCGAACACGCGGCCATCGTGAACATTTGCAGCACCGGTGCGATCCGTCCCTTTCCGCAGCACTGCGCCTACGGCTCCTCGAAGTGGGCGCTTCGGGGTCTGACCCAGACCGCCGCCGCCGAGCTGGCCCCCTCCGGCATCCGGGTCAACGCCGTGTTTCCGGGGCCGGTCGCCACCTCCATGCTCGATGACGAGACCCAGACGCGGCTGGCCGCGCGGGCGATGTTCGGGCGGCTGGGCCGGCCCGCCGAAATTGCTGACGCCGTCGCGTTTCTAGTCTCTGCGGAGGCGTCGTTCATCACCGGTTCGGAACTCGTCGTCGACGGCGGACAATGCCTGCAGATCCGATGAGCACCAGATTGTCGGTCGGCATCATCGGGGCCGGGCCTGGCGGCCTGGCGCTGGGAATCCTGTTGTCGAATGCCGGGTTTCACGACTTCACTATCTTCGACCGCGAAGACGACGTGGGCGGGACGTGGCGGATCAACACCTACCCGGGGCTCGCGTGCGACGTCAAGTCGCACCTTTACTCCTATTCGTTTCAGCTGAACCCGAACTGGTCGCGGCTGTGGTCGGGGCAGCCCGAGATCCTGGCCTACTTTCAGCGGTGCGCCGACAAGCATGGCCTGCGGCCGCACCTGAGGTTGCGCACCGAAATCCGCTCGGCGCGTTGGGATGACCAAACCCAGCGATGGTGTCTGACCACCGCGGGCGGTGAACAGCACCATTTCCACATCGTCGTGTCTGCCGTCGGGCTGTTTACCCGGCCGCTGTTCCCGGATCTCGTCGAGCGGGAGCCGTTCACCGGAACGGTGCTGCATTCGTCGCGCTGGGATCACTCGATCCCCCTACACAGCGCGCGGGTTGCCGTGCTGGGAACCGGATCGACGGCGTCGCAGCTGGTGCCCGAACTCGCGAAGGTCGCCGCCCAGGTGTATTCGGTGCAACGATCACCAACCTGGATTCTGCCCAAGCCGGACCGGCACTACACGCGACGGGAGCGCTGGGTCTTCGCCCGCGTGCCGTTCGCCAAGAAGCTCTACCGGACCCGGCTGTGGGTGCGCAGCGAATCCAACATTTCGGTGATCGAGCACGGCAGCGACAAGACCCAGGAGTTCACCGCGATCGCCCTGGGCATGCTCGAAAAGACCGTCGCCGATGAGGAATTGCGCCGCAAGCTGACTCCCGATCACCCGATGGGCTGCAAGCGGCTGGTGTTCTCGTCGGACTATCTGCCCGCGTTGACCCGGCCGAACGTCGAGGTGTTGACCAGCCCGGCCCGCTATCTCAAGGCGCGGTCGTTGGTGACCGAGGACGGCACCGAACGCGATGTCGACGTCGTGGTGTGCGCCACCGGCTACGCCGCGGCCGACTACCTCGGGCAGCTGGACGTGTGCGGGGAGCGGGGGGCGACGCTGAAGGAGGTCTGGAGCGACGGAGCGCAAGCATATTTCGGCATGGCCGTTCCCGGGTTCCCGAACTTCTTCATGCTGTACGGGCCGAACACGAACGTCGGCTCCAACAGCGTGATCTTCATGCTGGAAGCTCAGGCGCGCTACATCGTGCGGGCGTTGCGGCACATGCGGCGCAAGGGTAAGACCTACATCGCAGTGCGGCCGTCCGCGCTGGCGGAGTTCGTCGCCAAGATCGACCGCTGGATGGTCGGCACCGTGTGGACCACCCAGTGCAGCAATTACTTCCGCGCCGCCAATGGGCGCGTGGTGACCCAGTGGCCGCGCAGCGCGCGTACCTTCTGGGGAATGACACGCAGGTTCAAACCCGCGGACTACAGTTTCGAGGCTCCGGTCACGTCCACCCCTGACGCGGACAAGGCGATCTCGGCGCCCGACGGGCGGACTCGATGACGCTGGACGGCGCCGAGCGCCTCGATCCCGTCCTGCGCACTGTGGCGACGACGCGAACGGCCTTCTCACCCGCAGCGATCCGGCTGATGCGCGAGCCCTTCGATCAGCGCCGCCGAGAGGCCGTCGAACACAGCGGCACGACGGGCGTGCCCACCGTCGACGAGAAGGCCCCCGCCGAATCCGGCGCGGTTCCGGTGCGCATCTATCGCGGCGCGGAAGCGGATTCGGCACGAAAAGCGCCGGTCGTTGTCTATTGCCACGCAGGCGGATTCGCGCTGGGCAACCTCGATACCGATCACCGCCAATGCGTGGAGCTCGCGCGTCGCGGCGGCTGCACGGTGGTATCGGTGGACTACCGGCTGGCCCCGGAGCACCCCTATCCGGCCGCGCTCGACGACGCGACCGCCGTGCTGCGCTGGGTCCGGGCGCAGGCGCCGGAACTGGGCGTCGATGCGGCGCGGCTGGCCGTCGCGGGCAGCAGCGCCGGCGCCACCCTGGCCGCCTGCCTGGCCCAGGGCGCCGCCGACGGATCGCTGCCGCCGGTCGTGTTCCAGCTGCTGCACCAGCCGGTGCTCGACGATCGAGTCACCGCATCGAAAAAGGAATTTCGCACCAGCCCCGCATTCGACAGTGAGGCAGCCGAACTGATGTGGCGCCACTACCTGGGCACGGACCCGGGCACGGAGGACGCATCGCCGGAAGCCGTGCCCGCGCGGCGACGCCACTTAGACGGTCTGCCACCGGCTTTGATCACCTGCGCCGAGGTCGACCCCTTTCGCGACGAAGCGATCGACTACGCGCTGCGCCTGCTGCGCGCCGGAGTTCCCGCCGAGCTGCATGTGTTTGCACGCGCCTGCCACGGATTCGATTCGCTGCTGCCCGATTGGTCCGTCTCCGAACGGTTGTTCGCGATGCAGGGGCACGCCCTGTCGAGGGCCTTCCATGGCTGAGGGTCAACCGCCCGCACCCGAGGAGCTCACCAGCGACGACTTCCCGGTGCTGTGGCCGGTGGGAACCCGGTGGGCCGACAACGACATGTTCGGCCACCTCAATAACGCGGTCTACTACCAGCTGTTCGACACCGCGATCAACGGGTGGATCAACACCGGCGCCGGCGTCGACCCCGTCAGCATGCCAGCGCTGGGCATCGTCGCGGAGTCGGGTTGCCGGTATTTCTCCGAACTGCATTTCCCGCAGAGCCTCGTGGTAGGCCTGGCGGTGACCCGGCTGGGGCGTAGCAGCGTCACCTACCGGCTCGGCGTCTTCGGGTCGCAGCCAGGCCAAGAAGCGGGGGCGCAACGGATTACGGCGCTAGGGCACTGGGTGCACGTCTACGTCGATCGGACCAGCCGCAGACCGGTCCCGATTCCCGACGCCATCCGCGCGCTGCTGTCGAGGGCTCGCGTCGAATCGGCTGATCCCTGAGAGGCCGCGCACCGACGCCCGTATGCTTCACAGATGCCATTTATGAGCAAGACCGTCGAGGTTGGTACCGACGTCGCGTCGATCATCGCCATCGTCGAGAATTTCGAGGCGTATCCGGAGTGGAATGAAGGGATCAAGGGCGCTTGGGTGCTCGCTCGCTACGACGACGGGCGTCCCAGCCAGCTGCGGCTCGACACCGCCATTCAAGGTATTGAGGGCACCTATATCCAGGCCGTCTACTACCCAGGCCCGAACCAGATTCAAACCGTCTTGCAACAAGGTGAGTTCTTTGCCAAGCAGGAACAACTGTTCAGTGTGGTGGAAAGCGGCGCGACGAGCTTGCTGACGGTGGACATGGACATCGAGACAACGATGCCGGTGCCCGCGCCGATGGTGAAGATGCTCCTCAACAACGTGCTCGAGCGGCTCGCCGAAAACCTCAAGGTGCGGGCCGAGCAGCTGGCCGCCAACCAAGACTCATAGCGGCCCGGGTCGGCTCAACCAAAGATTCCCGCGCGCTCCAGCGTCTCGCTCAGTCGGGCTGCCGCGTCGGTGAATTGCCAGACGGTGTGCTCGATCGCGGCGGCCGCGTCGCGTCGCCGCAGCGCGGCGATGAGCTGCCGGTGATTGTCGACGGCGGCCGTACCCCAGTGCGGATCGGCGGCGTACACCAGCACGGGGATGTAGCGTGCGGCATTCAACAGGAACCAGGCCAACTTGATCCGGCCGCCGGCCTGATTGAAGACGCGATGAAACGCGAACTCGATGCCGGAGATGGTTTCGGCGTCGCCGGAACCCACGGCCGCCGCCAGCGAGTCGTTGATGCGCGCGAGCTCGTCGATCTCGGCGTCGGTGATGCGGTCGGTGGCTGCGGCCGCCAACTCCTTGGCGATCGTTGCCTGCAGCCAGAAGATGTCCTCGATGTCCTGGCGGCTCAGCGGCAGCACGACGTGACCGCGGTGCGGCTCCAACTGCACCATGCCCTCACCGCGTAGCTTCAGCAGGGCCTCACGCACCGGCGTGATGCTGACCCCCAATTCGGCCGCGGTCTCATCGAGGCGGATGTATGTCCCCGGGCGCAGCGTTCCGGACATGATTGCCGCCCGCAGGTGGCCCGCGACCTCGTCGGACAACTGTGCCCGGCGCAGTGGCCGCCGCCTCCTCGGATGCGTAGATATCGGTGCGTTCACGTCGGCTGCCAGGGCTTTCGGGGGCGTGGCGGGGGCTGTAATTGGGTCTTATCGGGGCTTGTCAGGGGGCCGTTGAGGCCATAGTGTGACCTACACAACACTATGTTTTATCAAATATCAACCTGGCGCAAGCGGTGCGCGAGTGAAGGGAAGGTGTTAGTTGACCGCGCAACTGGCCGGCGACCTGACACAGGCATCACACGTCAAGGAGCAGCCCTACCGGGCCCGCCAGCAGAACTGGGTCAACCAGCTCGAGCGGCATGCGCTGATGCAGCCCAACGCGACTGCGCTGAGGTTCCTGGGCAACACCGTGACGTGGGGAGGACTCCAGCGGCGGGTCTTCGCGCTGGCCGACGCGCTGAGCCGCCGCGGGGTCGGCTTCGGCGACCGGGTCATGATCCTCATGCTCAACCGCACCGAGTTCGTCGAGTCGGTGCTGGCGGTCAACACGCTCGGGGCGATCGCGGTGCCACTGAACTTCCGGCTCACCCCGGCCGAAATCGCCTTCCTGGTTGAGGATTGCGAAGCGCGCGTGATGATCACCGAAGCGGTGCTGGCGCCGGTGGCCACCCGTCTGCGTGACATCCAGCCGTCGGTGCACACGATCGTCGTGGCCGGTGGCACGGCGGACAACACCGGGTTGAACGACGACAGCGTGTTGGGCTATCAAGACCTCATCGATGAGCCGGGCGATTCCCCTGAACCCGTGGACATCCCGAACGACTCGCCCGCGCTGATCATGTACACCTCGGGCACCACCGGCCGCCCGAAGGGCGCCGTGCTGACCCACACCAATTTGACCGGCCAGACGATGACCGGCCTCTACACCAACGGCGCCAGCATCAACGACGACGTCGGTTTCATCGGCGTCCCGCTTTTCCATATCGCCGGAATCGGCAACACGCTGACCGGATTGCTGCTCGGTGTTCCCACGGTGATCTATCCGCTCGGTGCGTTCGATCCCGGCCAGCTGCTCGACGTGCTGGCGGCCGAGAGGGTCACCGACATCTTTCTGGTTCCCGCGCAGTGGCAGGCGGTATGCGCCGAGCAGCGCGCCCGGCCCCGTGACGTGAGGTTGCGAGTGATGTCGTGGGGGGCCGCTCCGGCCCCGGATGCGTTGCTGCGGGAGATGTCGCAGATTTTCCCCGGAACCCAGATCCTGGCCGCGTTCGGCCAGACCGAGATGTCGCCAGTCACCTGCATGCTGCTCGGCGAGGACGCGATCCGCAAGCGTGGATCGGTCGGCAAGGTGATCCCGACGGTCGCCGCCCGTGTGGTCGACGAGGACATGAACGACGTTCCCGTCGGCGAGGTCGGCGAAATCGTCTATCGCGCACCAACATTGATGAGCGGTTACTGGAACAACCCGGACGCCACGGCGGAAGCCTTCGCGGGCGGTTGGTTTCATTCGGGGGACCTCGTCCGGATGGACGAGGACGGCTATGTCTGGGTGGTGGATCGCAAGAAGGACATGATCATCTCCGGCGGCGAGAACATCTACTGCGCCGAGGTGGAAAACGTTCTCGCCGGCCATCCCCGCATCGTCGAAGTCGCGGTCATCGGCCGGCGTCACGGGAAGTGGGGCGAGGTGCCGATCGCCGTCGCGGCCGTCACCGGCGAGGAGCTGCGGCTTGATGACTTGAGCGAATTCCTGACCGAGCGGCTCGCGCGCTACAAGCATCCCAAGGCGCTCGAGATCGTCGATGCGTTGCCGCGCAACCCCGCCGGCAAGGTGCTCAAGACCGAACTGCGGGTACGTTACGGGGCCGTCAATTTATCTGAAAGCCGTTCTGAGGGAAAGGATTTAACGACCGGAGAGGAAGGCTGACGGAAGCTGTAACGTTTGGTCGCTGTTGACGAAGGGTTAATTGTGGTGAGGCGGTTCACACGCGGAAGACCATCGGGTACATTCCTGTGGTCTCCGTTACTACTTGCCAGTAGGGGGCCGAAGATCACACTCGGAGAGTCTGGGCAAGGAGGCGTGCGACAAAATCCGCCGCGACGCCGCGGGGGACGCGGGGCCGGCGTGAGGGGGGAGTGGTGAGTTCGACGTCAACGCGTTCGCAGGGTCCATACCTGGTTGGCTACCTGCGCGACCAAATGCAGACGCCGCTGACCCTCATCGGTGGATTCTTCCGGATGTGCGTGCTGACCGGGCGAGCGCTGGTCCGGTGGCCGTTCCAGTGGAAAGAGTTCATCCAGCAGTGCTGGTTCATCATGAGGGTGGCGTTCCTGCCGACCATCATGGTGTCGATACCGCTGACCGTCCTCCTCATCTTCACGCTCAACGTGCTGCTGGCCCAGTTCGGTGCCGCCGATCTGTCCGGCGCGGGCGCGGCGATCGGTGCGGTCACCCAGCTCGGCCCGTTGACCACGGTGCTGGTGGTGGCCGGCGCCGGGTCGACGGCCATCTGCGCCGACCTGGGCGCTCGCACGATCCGCGAGGAGATCGACGCCATGGAGGTGCTCGGCATCGACCCCATCCACCGGCTGGTAGTGCCCCGGGTGCTCGCCGCGACCCTGGTCGCCACGCTGCTCAACGGGCTGGTGATCACCGTCGGTCTGGTGGGTGGCTACCTCTTCGGCGTGTACCTGCAGAACGTCTCGGGCGGCGCGTATCTCGCCACCCTGACCACCATCACCGGCCTGCCCGAGGTGGTCATCGCGACCGTCAAAGCCGCGATGTTCGGTCTCATCGCCGGCCTGGTCGGCTGTTACCGCGGGCTGACCGTGCGCGGCGGCTCCAAGGGGCTGGGCACCGCCGTCAACGAGACCGTGGTGCTCTGCGTGGTCGCGTTGTACGCGGTCAACGTGGTGTTGACCACGATCGGTGTGCGGTTCGGAACGGGACACTGACATGTCAAATGTCGCCGTACTGCGGGCCCGCTTCCCGCGGGCAGCCGAAAATCTCGACCGCTATGGCGGTGCCGCGTCGCGCGGACTTGACGACATCGGTCGGATGGCCTGGTTCGGGGCGGTGGCCCTCGCGCACATCCCGCATGCGCTGCGCAACTACCGCAGGGAGACGCTTCGGCTGATCGCGCAGATCGGCATGGGCACCGGTGCCATGGCCGTTGTCGGAGGCACCGTCGCCATCGTCGGTTTCGTGACGCTGTCCGGTAGCTCCCTGGTCGCCATCCAAGGGTTCGCGTCACTGGGCAACATCGGCGTCGAGGCGTTCACCGGATTCTTCGCCGCACTGATCAACGTGCGCATCGCCGCCCCCGTCGTGACCGGCATCTCGATGGCCGCCACGGTCGGCGCCGGCGCTACCGCGGAGCTGGGTGCCATGCGGATCAGCGAAGAGATCGACGCCCTGGAGGTGATGGGCATCAAGTCGATTTCGTTCCTGGCGACCACCCGGATCATGGCCGGGCTGGTCGTCATCATTCCGCTCTACTCGCTGGCGATGATCATGTCGTTTTTGTCCCCGCAGATCACCACGACGGTGCTCTACGGACAATCCAACGGCACCTACGAGCACTACTTCCGGACGTTCCTGCGCCCCGATGACGTGTTCTGGTCGTTCGTGGAGGCCATCATCATCACGGGAGTCGTGATGATCACCCACTGTTTCTACGGGTACAACGCCGGCGGCGGGCCGGTCGGTGTGGGTGAGGCCGTCGGCAGATCGATGCGTTTCTCGCTGGTCTCGGTGCAGGTTGTCGTGTTGTCCGCCGCGTTGGCGCTCTATGGCGTCAATCCCAACTTCGCACTCACGGTGTAGCCGCCATGACCTCGCCGTCAAAGATCAACACCCAGCGCAGGCCGCCGTACAAGTGGACCGGCGTCGGAATGCTGGTGCTCGCTGCGCTGGTCCTTGCCTTGGTCTACGGGCAGTTCAGGGGAGACTTCACCACCAAGACGAAGTTGACGATGTATGCCGATCGGGCCGGGTTGGTGATGGATCCAGGCTCCAAGGTCACCTACAACGGGGTGGAGATCGGCCGGGTGGCCTCCATCTCGGAGATCCAGCGTGACGGCAAGCCGGCGGCCCAATTCATCTTGGAGGTGTATCCGAGATTCCTCAACCTGATTCCGTCCAACGTGAATGCCGATATCAAGGCGACCACGGTGTTCGGCGGCAAGTACGTGTCGTTGACGACGCCGCAAAACCCGTCGCCACAAAAGCTCACGGCGCACACCGTGATCGACGCCCGAGATCGGGTGACGACGGAGATCAATACGTTGTTCCAGACCATCACCTCGATCGCGGAGAAGGTGGATCCGGTCAAGCTCAACCTGACGCTGAGCGCAGCCGCGCAATCGCTGGCGGGGCTGGGCGACAAGTTCGGACAGTCGATCGTCAACAGCAACGCGATCCTCGACGACGTCAACCCGCAGATGCCCCAGATTCGTCACGACATCCAGCAGTTGGCGGGTCTGGGGGACACCTACGCCAACGCCTCGCCGGATCTGTTCGACTTCCTCAACAACGCGGTGATCACGTCGCGCACGATCAATCGGCAGCAAAAGGATTTGGACCAAGCGCTGTTGTCGGCGGCGGGGTTCGGCAACACCGGCGCGGACATCTTCGAGCGAGGTGGGCCGTATCTCGCGCGGGGCGCCGCTGACCTGGTGCCGACGGCCCAGCTGCTGGACACCTACAGCCCGGCGATCTTCTGCACCATTCGCAACTACCACGACGTCGAACCCAAGTTCGCCTCGTTCCTGGGCGGCAACGGCTACTCGCTCAATGCCCATACTCAGGCGTTATCCGGGTTGGGACTCGTGGCGAACCCCTTATCGTTGGCAACCATCCTAGGGCTCGGAGTGGCCACATTGGGACTCGGAGGACTCGGCGGCGTAGCCGGTTTGGTCGGCGGGGCGCCGAACCCCTACACCTATCCGGAAAACCTGCCGCGGGTGAACGCCCGCGGCGGCCCGGGTGGTGCGCCGGGGTGCTGGCAGCCGATCACCCATGACCTGTGGCCGGCGCCCGAGTTGGTCATGGACACCGGCAACAGCATTGCGCCGTATAACCACCTAGACACCGGTTCGCCTTACGCGATCGAGTTCGTCTGGGGCCGTCAGGTAGGGGATAACACGATCAACCCATGAAAATCACCGGTACCCTCGTCCGACTCGGCATCTTCTCGTTGGTGCTGCTGCTGTTCACCGTGATGATCGTCGTGGTGTTCGGTCAGATGCGTTTTGACCGTACGTATGGGTACTCGGCGGAGTTCAGCAATATCAGCGGGCTGCGGGCCGGCCAATTCGTCCGCGCCTCGGGGGTGGAGATCGGCAAGGTCGATTCGGTCCACCTGGTCGACGCTGGCAAGCGGGTGCGGGTGGATTTCAACGTCGACCGCTCGGTGCCGCTGTATCAGTCGACGACCGCGCAGATCCGCTACCTCGACCTGATCGGCAACCGCTACCTGGAGCTCAAACGCGGCGAGGGCGAAGGCGCTGACCGGATCCTGCCGCCGGGTGGATTCATCCCGTTGCCGCGGACGTCGCCGGCGCTGGACCTCGACGCCCTGATTGGTGGTTTCAAGCCGCTGTTTCGGGCGCTGGACCCGGAGAAGGTCAACACCATCGCGAAGGCACTCGTTACGGTGTTCCAGGGTCAGGGCGGCACCATCAACGACATCCTCGACCAAACCGCGCAACTGACCACGAAGATCGGTGAGCGCGACCAGGCGATCGGCGAGGTGGTCAAGAACTTGAACATCGTGCTGGACACGACGGTCCGGCATCGCAAGGAATTCGATCAGACGATCAACAACCTCGAGGTGCTGATCACCGGGCTGAAGGACCACGGTGACCAGCTGGCGGGCGGGACCGCGCACATCAGCAACGCCGCCGGGACGGTGGCCGATCTGCTGGGCGAGGACCGAGCCCTGCTGCACAAGACCCTTAACTACCTGGACGCGGTTCAGCAGCCGCTCATCGATCAGCGTGTCCAGCTGAATGACTATCTCCACAAGCTGCCGACCGCGTTGAACATGATTGGGCGCGGCATCGGGTCGTATGGGGACTTCGTGAACTTCTACGCCTGCGACATCACGGTGAAGATCAACGGGCTGCAGGGCGGCGGCCCGGTCCGCACGGTCCGGCTTTTCCAGCAGCCGACGGGTCGGTGCACGCCGCAATGAGAACGCTGGAACCTCCCAATCGGGTGCGCATCGGGATCATGGGCATCCTGGTGACGGCCCTGGTCATCGGTGTGGGGCAAAGCTTCACCAGTGTCCCGATGTTGTTCGCCCAGCCCGCCTACTACGGGCAGTTCAACGACTCCGGCGGAATCAACACGGGTGACAAGGTGCGCGTCGCCGGCATGGACGTCGGCAAGGTCGAGGGCCTCAAGATCGACGGCGACCACATCGTGGTGAAGTTCTCGGTCGGCACCAACACCATCGGCACCGAGAGCCGGCTGGCGATCAAGACGGACACCATCCTCGGCAAGAAGGTCCTCGAGATCGAGACGCGGGGCAACCAACCGCTGCGGCCCGGGGCCACGTTGCCGCTGGGCCAGAGCACCACTCCCTATCAGATCTACGACGCGTTCTTCGACGCCACCAAGGCCGCCCAGGGCTGGAACATCGACACGGTCAAGCAGTCACTGCACGTGCTGTCGCAGACCATCGACCAGACCTACCCGCACCTGAGCGCGGCACTCGAAGGTGTGGCCAAGTTCTCCGACACGATCGGAAAACGCGACGAGGAGGTCAAGCATCTGCTGGCCCAGGCCAACCAGGTGGCCAGTGTCCTCGGTGACCGTAGCGAGCAGATCGACCGCCTGCTCGTCAACGCCAAGACGCTGCTGGTGGCGTTCAACGAACGCGGCCAGGCCATCGATGCGTTGCTGGGCAACATCGCCGCGTTCTCCGAGCAGGTGAAGGGGCTGATCAACGACAACCCGAACCTGAATCACGTGCTGGAACAGTTGCGCACGGTCAGCGACATCCTGGTTCAGCGCAAAGACGACCTGGCTAAGGGACTCACCGAGGTCGGTGGGTTCCTCCCGTCGTTGAATGAGGCCATCGCGTCGGGACCGTTCTTCAAGGTGGTCCTGCACAACCTGGCGCCTTTATCAGATCATCCAGCCCTGGGTCGACGCGGCCTTCAAGAAGCGCGGCATCGACCCGGAGAATTTCTGGCGCAGCGCTGGGCTGCCCGAATACCGCTGGCCCGACCCCAACGGCACCCGGTTCCCCAACGGCGCGCCGCCGCCGGCGCCGCCGGTGCTGGAGGGCACCCCGGATCATCCGGGACCGGCCGTCCCGCCCGGATCGCCCTGCTCTTACACGCCGGCGAACCCCGGCGGCAACGTCACCGTCGGGGATGAGGGTCTGCCGCGGCCGTGGAATCCGCTGCCCTGCGCGGGTGGGGCTGTCGGCCCCTTCGGCGGGCCCGGCTTCCCCGCGCCGATCGACGTCGCGACGTCGCCGCCGAATCCCGACGGTCTTCCGCCGACGCCGGGCATCCCGATCGCCGGGCGGCCGGGTGATCCGGCTCCAAACGTTCCGGGCACGCCGGTGCCGCTGCCGGCCCAGGCGCCGCCGGGCGCGCGGACCGAGCCACTGGGACCGGCCGGCCCCACGCCGCCACCGTCGACGTTCGCGCCGGGCCTGCCGCCCGGCCCGCCGGCGCCGCCCGGACCCGGCAACCAGCTGCCGGCACCGTTCATCAACCCCGGCGGAGCGGGCGGTAGCGGAGCCACTGGAGGTAGCCAGAATTGAGCACCATCTTTGACGTCCGCAACCTGCGGCTACCGAAGCTGTCACGGACATCGGTGATCATCGGGTCGCTGGTGGTGGTGCTGGCCCTCGTCGTCGGCTACGTCGGCTACCGGGTTTACATGAAGCTGACGAACAACACGGTGGTTGCCTACTTCGAGGAGTCGAACGCGCTCTACCCGGGGGACAAGGTCCAGATCATGGGCCTGCGGGTGGGTGCGATCGACAAGATCGAGCCGGCCGGCAACCAGATGAAGGTCACCTTCCACTACCAGAACAAGTACAAGGTCCCCGCCGAAGCCTCCGCGGTCATCCTCAACCCCACCCTGGTGGCGTCGCGCGCCATCCAGTTGGAGCCGCCCTACAAGGGTGGCCCGGTGCTGGCCGATAACACGGAGATCCCGCAAACACACACCCAGGTCCCGGTGGAATGGGACCAGCTGCGGGACAGCATCACCAACATCATCTCCAAACTCGGCCCGACGCAAGAGCAGCCGACGGGGCCCTTCGGTGAGGTCCTCACGTCGTTCGCGGACGGGCTGGCCGGCAAGGGCAAGCAGATCAACACGACGCTGAACAGCTTGTCTGAGGCGTTGACCGCGTTGAACGAGGGCCGCGGCGACTTCTTCGCTGTGGTGCGCAGCCTGGCGCTGTTCGTCAACGCCCTGCACCAGGACGATCAGCAATTCGTCGCGCTGAACCAGAACCTGGCGGACTTCACGACGCGGCTCGCCAGCTCCGATGGCGACCTGGCCAACGCGGTGCAGCAGTTCGACAGTCTGCTTTCCACCGTGCGCCCGTTCCTCGCCAAGAACCGCGAGGTGCTGGCTCATGACGTCAACAACCTGGCTACCGCGACGAACACGCTACTGCAACCGGAGTCCCTCAACGGGCTGGAGACCGCCTTGCACGTCCTTCCGACGGCCGCAGCGAATATCAACCAGATTTATCACCCGTCGCACGGTTCGGTGGTCGCCATTCCGACGATCGCTAACTTCGCGAACCCGATGCAGTTCATCTGCAGCTCGATTCAGGCCGGCAGCCGGCTCGGGTATCAGGAGTCCGCCGAACTTTGCGCCCAATATCTGGCGCCGATCCTCGATGCGATCAAGTTCAACTATTTGCCATTCGGTGTGAACCTGTTCAGCACCGCCGAGGCGCTGCCCAAGGAGGTCGCGTACTCCGAGCCGCGGCTGCAGCCGCCCAACGGGTACAAAGACACCACCGTCCCCGGGATCTGGTCGCCGGATACGCCGACGTCGCACCGCAACACCCAGCCGGGCTGGATTGTCGCCCCGGGCATGCAAGGCCAGCAGGTGGGGCCGATCACGGCGGGCCTGATGACCCCCGAATCGCTGGCCGAACTGATGGGTGGCCCCAACATCGAGCCCGTTCAATCGAACCTGCAGACCCCACCGGGACCGCCGAACGCTTACGACGAGAACCCGATAGCACCGCCCGTCGGCTTGCGCGCTCCGGTGCCGATACAGCCGCCGCCGCCGGGACCGGAGGTGGCCCCGGGTCCCGTCGCGCCGACGCCAGGGCCGGTGTCGGCGCCCGCACCCAACGCGGGCGGCCCACCAGTGCCCGCTGATGCGGGAGGTGGCCAGTGAGGCGCGGCGTGAGCGCGATGAGCGCGCTGCGATTGTCGCGCCTGATCCGCCGCCGGGTCTGGCAGGGGCTGGTGCTACTGGTGATCGCGCTGGTGGGAAGCTCGTGCGGATGGCGGGGAGTCTCCAATGTGGCGATTCCGGGCGGTCCGGGCAGCGGCGCGGGGTCCTACACCATCTATGTGCAGGTGCCGGACACGTTGGCGATCAACGGCAACAGCAAGGTGATGGTTGCCGATGTCTTCGTCGGCTCGATACGTGCCATCAATTTGAAGAACTGGGTCGCCACCCTGACGCTGGGTGTGGACAAGAGCGTCAAGCTACCGAAAAACGCCACCGCCAAGATTGGCCAGACTTCTCTGCTGGGTTCTCAGCACGTGGAGCTGGCCGCACCGCCAAACCCGTCGCGGGAGCTGCTCAAGGATGGCGACACCATTCCGCTGAAGAATTCGTCCGCGTTTCCCACTACCGAGCAAACGCTGGCCAGTCTGGCGTTGATCCTGCGCGGCGGCGGCATCCCGAACCTCGAGGTGCTGCAGAACGAGGTCTACAACATCTTCAATAAGCGCGGGGACCAGATCCGGGCCTTCCTCGGCAAGCTGGACACCTTCACCGCCCAGCTCAACGAGCAGCGCGATGACATCACCCACGCGATCGACTCGACCAACCGGCTGCTGGTCTACGTCGGTGGTCGCGCGGACGTCCTGGATCGAGTGCTGACCGACATCCCGCCGCTGATCAAGCATTTCGCCGACACCAAAAACCTGCTGATCAACGCCGTCGATGCGGTGGGACGGCTCAGCCAGGCCGCCGATCAGTACTTGTCGGAAGCGCGCGGGCCGCTGCACACCGACCTGCAAGCGCTGCAATGCCCGTTGAAGGAACTCGGCCGTGCCTCGCCGTATCTGATCGGCGGGCTGAAGTTGATCTTCACCCAGCCGTTCGACCTCGATACCGTTCCGAAGATATTCCGCGGTGACTACCTGAACTTATCGCTGACGCTGGACCTGACCTACAGTGCCATCGACAACGCGTTCCTCACGGGTACCGGATTCTCGGGAGCTTTGCGCGCGCTCGAGCAGTCGTTCGGGCGCGATCCCGAGACGATGATCCCCGACGTCCGCTACACGCCGAACCCGAATGACGCGCCCGGCGGACCGCTGGTGGAAAGGGGGGATAGGCAGTGCTGACTCCCTTCATCAGACGCCAACTGGTCCTATTTGGGATCCTGACCGTGATCTCGTTGCTCGTGCTGGGCGTGTACTACCTGCAGATTCCAAGCCTGGTGGGCATCGGCCAGTACACGCTGAAGGCCAAGCTGCCCGCGTCGGGCGGCCTGTATCCCACGGCCAACGTGACCTATCGCGGCATCACCATCGGCAAGGTCACCGACGTCGAGCCGACCGAACAGGGCGCCGAAGCGACGATGAGCATCGACAGCCACTACAAGATCCCGATCGACGCGATCGCCAAGGTGCACTCGGTCTCGGCGGTCGGTGAGCAGTACCTCGACCTGGTCTCTGAAGGCAACCCCGGAAAGTACCTCTCGGACGGGCAGACCATCACCAAGGGCACGGTGCCCGCGGAGATCGGGCCGGCGCTGGACACCGCGAACCGGGGGCTGGACGCGTTGCCCAGGGACAAGATCGGTCAGCTGCTCGACGAGACGGCGGAATCCGTCGGCGGGTTGGGCCCCGCCCTGCAACGGCTGGTCGACTCCACTCAGGCGATCGTCGGCGATTTCAAGACGAACATCACCAACGTCAACGACATCATCCAGAACTCCGGACCGATCCTCGAGAGCCAAGTCAACTCGGGCGACGCGATCGAGCGCTGGGCGCGCAACCTGAATAAGTTGGGCGCGCAGACCGCGAACAACGACGCGCACGTGAAAAGCATTCTGTCCCAGGCGGCGCCGACCGCCGATCAGGTCAACGAGGTATTCACCGACGTTCGAGATTCGCTGCCGCAGACGCTGGCGAACCTCGAGGTCGTGTTCGACCTGCTCAAGCGCTACCACACCGGCGTGGAGCAAGTGCTGGTGTTCCTGCCCCAAGGTGCTTCGATCGCGCAGACGTCGGCCGCTCCGTTCCCGAACCAGGCCGCACTCGACCTGGCGTTGTCGATCAACCAGCCGCCCCCGTGTCTGACTGGTTTTATTCCGGCATCGGAGTGGCGGTCCCCGGCCGACACCAGCATGCAGCCGCTGCCGTCTGGCACGTATTGCAAGATTCCGATGGACACGCCGGCCAACAGCGTGCGCGGATCGCGCGAGATTCCGTGCACCGATGCCCCCGGCAAGCGGGCGGCCTCGCCACGGGAGTGCCGCGACCCCAAGCCATACGTTCCGGCGGGGACCAATCCCTGGTACGGCGACCCGAACCAGATCCTGACCTGCCCAGCGCCTTCAGCGCGCTGCGATCAGTCGGTGCGGCCAGGGATGGTGATCCCGGCACCGTCGATCAACAGCGGCATGAACCCGGCACCGTCGGACCGGGTGCCGGGGACGCCCCCGCCGACCAGCGACCCGTTGTCGAGGCCGGGCTCGGGTACGGTGCAGTGCAACGGACAACAGCCCAACCCGTGTGTCTACACGCCGAGCGGGCCTCCCGCGGCGGTATACAGTCCCCAGAGCGATGAACTGGTAGGGCCCGATGGAGTCAGATACTCCGTCGAAAACTCGACCAAAACAGGAGACGACGGATGGAAGGAGATGCTGGCGCCAGCCGGCTGAACCCCCCACCGATGCCGATTGATCGTCGCCTGCGAAGGCTCTCCCGCAGACCAGGGCGGAAGATTCGTCAGGAATCCGAGGTCGAAGCCGACCAGATCAGCCCCGAGGAAGCGACCGGGGAGCTGGCGAAGCCCGAGGGCGAAACCAGCTCCGGGGTGACGACCGGAGATTCGGAAGAAACCCGGGCCCAACCCGATGCACCCCAACCCGAGGCACCCCAACCCGATGCACAGGGTGCTCGTCTAGAGCGGGGTCCGTCGCGGCTGGGTCGCGCGTCGGTGGCCGCTATCGCCGCGGCGCTCGTCCTCGCTGCCGGCGCCATCGGGGCGGGCGGCTATTCGGCGCTGCGCTTTCATCACGACAGCCAAGCGATAGCGCGCAACGACAGCGCTGCGCTCAAGGCGGCAGTGGATTGTGTTTCGGCGACCCAGGCACCGGACACCAACGCGATGGTTGCCAGTGAGCAGAAGATCATCGACTGTGGCACAGATGCTTTCCGCTCCCAAGCGCTGCTGTACACCAGCATGCTCGTTCAGGCCTATCAGGCAGCGAACATCCACGTTCAGGTGTCCGATGTGCGGGCGGCGGTGGAGCGCAACAACAAAGACGGTTCAGTCGAGGTGCTGGTCGCGTTGCGCGTCAAGGTGTCTAGCGATAAGTCCGAAAGCGAAACCGGCTACCGGCTGCGGGTGAAAATGGCACTCGACGAGGGACAGTACAAGATTTCCCGTCTCGACCAGGTGACGAAGTGACGGTGGTGGTCGAGGAGACTCGGACCACGGCGACAGTCCAAGAGTCACCGGCTACCTTGGCGCCCTGGCATATTCGCGCTGGCGCGTTCGTGGTTGACGTGCTTGCGGGTACCGCCGTGGTTGCGACGATGGCATTGGTTTCTTTCACCGTTCCCGCGCGCGGCGCATGGTGGTGGTTGTGCATTTCGGTCGGCGGGTTAGCCATCCTGCTGATGTTGGTCAACCGGTTGCTGCTGCCGACCATCACCGGTTGGAGCCTGGGACGCGCCCTGTGTGGAATCACGGTGGTAGAGGCCGACGGCGCGGCCATGGGGGCATGGGGGCTGTTGTTGAGGGACGTGGCCCACCTTCTCGACGCTGCGTCGGTGGTGGGATGGCTGTGGCCATTGTGGGATTCACGATGCCGCACCTTCGCCGACCTCTTGCTGCGCACCGAAGTGCGACGCGCCGAACCGGACGAGCGGCCGCCCGGCATGCGGCGCTGGACCTCGGTCGCGGTGCTGATCGCGGCCGGGGTGTGCGTGGGGGGTGCCGCCGTGAGCTATGCGGTGGTGTACTCCCGTGATAGGGCGACCGATGAAACTCGCGCGCAGATAGCCACGCAGGGGCCGAAGATCGTCGCGCAGATCCTGACGTACGACCCGAAATCCCTGCACGACGATTTCGCGCATGCCCTGTCACTGGCCACCGACAAATATCGCGGCCAACTCGCGGATCAGCAGAACAAAGTGCAGAAGGGCAACGCGGTCATCAACGAGTACTGGGTGACCGGCAGCTCGATCGAATCAGCGACGCCGGATCGGGCGACGATGCTGTTGTTCATGCAGGGTCGGCGGGGAGCAGCGCCCGACGAACGGTACATCACAGCGACCATCCGGGTGAGTTTCGCCAAAGACGGAGCCAACCACTGGCGCGTGGACGACCTCGTCGTCCTGGCCAAGCCGAAACCGCCCGGGAGCGGAAAATGAGTCCGCGCCGCAAGTTTCAACCCGGCGAGGAAACACTACTCGTCTCGCACCCGACGACGGCGCAGCGGCGGTGGGCGTTCCCGCTCGCTATCACGGTTGCCGCGTTGCTGATGGCGGCGGCGGTCACGGTATCGGCCCTGATGCTGATATCCCATGAATCCCGGGAGCGCGCCGCGTCGAAGGACCGACAGGTGCTCAGCTACGTTTCAGGCTTCATGGCACAGTTCACGTCCATCGATCCCTATCACGCCAACGACTATGTCTCGCGGATATTGGCCCAAGCGACTGGCGACTTCGCCAAGCAGTACCAGGAGAAGGCGAACGAGATCCTGCTCCAGATCGCCCGAGCCGAACCAGCCACGGGCACCGTCCTCGATGCCGGCGTGGAGCGGTGGAACGACGACGGCAGCGTCAGCGTGATGGTGGCTACCGCGGTCACCTCCAAGTCGCCGGATGAAAAACAGGTGATCGAGAATGCGAGTCGTTGGACGGCAACCGCGACGCAGGAAGGGAATCAGTGGAAGATCAGCAACCTGCTGCAGGTGATCTGACCGCCGACGCGACCGTGGCGGCTGCGGAACGCGACGACTCCGCAGAGGACACAGCGGAACGGGCGGACGGCGACGACGAGACCGACGCCGAAGCCGACGACGAGACCGACTCCGAAGCCGAAGCCGAGACCGGCGAGCCCGCGGCGGAACCCGAAGACGCCGGCGCCCGGCCCAGACGACGCGCCGGCAAGGCGATCGCCGTCGTCGTCGCGGTGGCGGCCGTGCTCTTCGTCGGTGCCGCGGGGTTCGCGGGCTCGACCGTACAGCCGTACCTGGCCGATCGGGCCACCGCCGCAACCAAGCTGAAGGTGGCGCGCACGGCGGCCAACGCGATCGCCACGCTGTGGACCTATACGCCCGACAACATGGACAGGCTCGCCGATCGCGCGGCGGCCTACCTCAGCGGTGACTTCGAGGCCCAGTACCGCAAATTCGTGGACGCGATCGTGGCCCCCAACAAGCAGGCCAAGGTGACCAACCACACCGAAGTCACCGGCGCGGCGGTCGAATCGCTGGAGGGTGCCAATGCCGTCGTCATCGTCTATACCAACACCACGTCCACCAGTCCGCTGACCAAGAACGTCCCGGCGCTGAAATACCTGTCCTACCGGCTGTTCATGAAGCAAACGAACGGCCGCTGGCTGGTGACCAGAATGACCACCATCACCTCGCTGGATGTGACGCCGCACCTGTAGCGCGGCCGCGCATCACATCGAAATAAACTCCCACCCCATGACCGTCGCTTCGCCGGTATCCCAACGATCGACCGTCGTCGCGCTGTTGTTGCTGACATTTGCCACCGGTCTGGCCGACTCGGTGAGCATCCTGGTGCTGGGCCACGTGTTCGTCGCCAACATGACCGGCAACGTGATCTTCCTCGGCTTCTGGCTCGCCCCGAAGACCAATATCGACCTGACCGCCGCCGTGGTCGCCCTCCCCACTTTCGTCTGCTCCACCATCGTCGCCGGCCGGTTGTCCCGGCATTTCGGTGCGCGGAAGCGAGCGTGGATCACCACGGTGTTGTCATCGGAAATCGTGTTGTTGGTGACGTTGTCGATCCTGGCCGGCACGGGTGTGCTGCGCTATCACGACGACACCAAACTCATCATGATCGGCTTCCTAGCGATGACGTTCGGTCTGCAGCACTCGACGGCCCGCCAGTTCGGGATTCAGGAACTCTCCACCACCGTGTTGACGTCGACCATCGTGAGCCTTGGTCTCGACAGCCATCTGGCCGGGGGCACCGGCGAGCGCGAAAAGCTGCGCCTCAGCGTGGTTGTGACGATGTGTGCCGGCGCGTTTGTCGGTGCGACGACGACGCGTGTCTTCGTGGCCCCGGTGTTCGTGCTTACGGCGGCCGTGGTGGCCCTCAGCCTGCTGATCTTCCAGTTCGGACCGACCGCTGCGAAAAGCGCAGCGGCTGAAAATGATTGACGCACGCCTAGTTAAAGGCCAGCCAGCTGGGCAGCGCCCGCTCATGGGAGTCGCACAGGACTTGGCGGGTATCGCACGAGCCCCTCGGGGATCCGGCACCGGCCCACATGCCCCCGGTGTCGCGGCGCAGCACGATGGCCGACGAGCCGCCGCCGTCGAGTAGGACCGCTGTGTCGCTGCCCAGCCCGCGGAACAGGTCCTGCATGTTGTCCGGTGTGTAGCTGCCGCCCTCGAAGATGTACATCTCGTCGCGCTGCTTCACGTAGGCCAAAGCCGTTCGCGCCGCGCTGGGACCGCCGTCGTGCAGCTGACCGGTGTTGCCGGGGGCCAACAGCCCGATGCCGGACACCGCGACGAACCGCTCATTCTTGTTGAGCAAGTCTCCGACCACCGGCGTGGCGGCGTCGTAGTCGTTCTTGGCCCGCGGCCACACCACATACGGCGCACCACCCGTCGGCAGGATCATCGTCGAAAGCGCGCTCCAGCTCTCACCCCCGCCCGAAAGCCCTTGCTTGCCGGGGTAGGCGACGGTGCCGGTGACCGCCTCGTTGGCCCGGCCCTGGCCGTGGGTGTTGTCGACAAAGGCGCCCAGCGGCGAACTGCAGCCGGTCTGGCGCCACGAGCCCGCCTTCTGCGGGCGCACGTCGAAGAAGTTGGCGTTGATCGCGATGGTCGGTTGTCCCATCCGCTGCCACGCCTGGAGCGGCGGGTAGATCTCGGACGCCTGCAACAGTCCCTCACCGGTGCGGGCGCCGGGATTGTTTTCGCAGCGCGCCTGGTCACCTTGGTGGCCATCGACCAGGAGGTGGGGTGCCAGCCGTCCGGCCGCGTTCTTGATGACCATCAGGTGACCGCCGTTGTCCATCTCATACCAGCGACCGCCGGCGTCGAGCATCGGCGTCGGGTGAGCGGGCCCGAAGTTGTAGACCAGGTACGAGCCCTGGGTGGAGTTGATGGCGTTGGCCAGCAGATCGCGGCCGTCGGCGGCGTGTGCGACGGGCTGCCCCGTGGTGCCGGCCAGCGTGGCGCACGCGATCACCGCGGCGCACCAGGACGCCAGTCGGCGCACGCCGCCGGTTGGTGTCAACACGGTAGCCCCTTCGGCCTATGAATGCAGCACCAACAGCATCAGTCACACCAGTCACACTGTCAACTTAAATAACAGGTCGGTGACGCTTCGGGCACACCGGAATTACGTTTGTGCGCTTGGGCTTTCGTGTTCGGCCTCGGTCTGCGTGGCGGGCACCTCCGTCTCGGGGGCCCGAGTTTCCTCCGTGGGCTCGCTCGGGGTCTCGTGCTTGCCCGCGCGCGCCTGGTGTTGCGTTTGGTGTGCCTCGGCGATCGCGATCTCCACCGCCCCGGGAATCCGGTGGAATCCGCTGCGGTCGTACATCTTCGTGACGATCCCACCCAGCAGCAGCCCGATGACCAGGCCGATGGCCGTCATCCACACGGCCTGGGTCAAACCGGCTTCCCCGGAACCGTTCAGGTACAGCAGCGACCGCACGCCCAGGAACACCTGGTGCATCGGCTCGAATTCGGCGAGCCAGCGGAAGAACGGCGGCACCGCCTCCAGCGGCACCGTGGCGCCCGCCGACGGTAGTCCGAGGATCACGAAAATCAGCATGCTGAACAGCAATCCCATCGAGCCCAGCACCGCGATCAGCGAGCTTGACGTGACACCGACCGCGATGATCGCGAATACCCCATACGCCCATAACTGCCAGCCGAGCTGGATGGGCATGCCGAGCCCGTCGGCTATCGCCAGGTAGACGGCCGACGTCAACAACGCCAGCACCACCATGATCGCCCACTTGACCAGCAACGTCTGGAAGCGCGAGATGTTGGCCTGCTCGGCGAAGCGATACACCGGGCCCCATTCGGCGGGAACGTAACCGAGCAATGAGTCCACCAGCGTGCTGACCACGATGCTGCCGGTGAAGCCGGCCAGCAACAGCAACAGCGAGTAGTAAAACGCCGACAGGCCGCTGCCGGTGCCGTTGGGTAGCGGGTTATACACGTTCGACTTGATGTCGATGGGGCTGGCGAGCCCCGATTGCGACGCCCCGGTCAGGGGCGCCCCACCGGTCTGTTCGGCCACCGCCGCCGTAAGCTTTTGGCCCACTTTGCCATTGATCGTGGCCATCGCCTGAGTCAGCGTCTGGCCGGCGATATTGGACCCCAGCGTGCCCGCCCGCGGGTTCGTCGAGATCGTGATCGAGGGCCGCTGGGCACGGGTCGGCATGACCGCGCTTGACCCGAAATCCTGCAGATTCGACGAGAAGGTCGGCGGAATCACCAACTGGCCGTACACCTGCGCCCTGTCCAGCTGCCGCTTGGCTTCGTTGTGGGTGACCACCCGGATGTCGTACTTGTTCTTGTCCAATCCGGCGACCAGACCGTCGACGATCTGGCCGCCGGCCGTGCCGGCGTCCTCGTTCACCACGGCGATCGGAAAGTGTCGCAGGCTGGTCAGCGGATTGAGGATGCCGCCGAGATATAGCGCGCACAGCGCCGACATCAGGGCCAACGTGGCGAGGATGGGCAACGCCCAGAACCGCACGGTCCGTAGCGCTTTTACGTTCCGCTTGGGGTTCGGCGCCGCGTGCCGCGGCTGCGATCCAGACATGCGGGCCTCCTGTCTGCCGTGCCCACTCTATGTGTCTTAGCCGCCCAGCCGTGCGTGCATCTCCCAAATCAGCAGTTCCGTCGGCTGACTCGCCGTCAGCCGACGCGGCGCCGGCATCGGTGAACCGGACCGCGTCGCCCTCGTCGAGCTCGGCCAGACCCTCAACGGCGAGCCGGCCACGCGCAACGAAGAGGTGCGCGTAGGGCGCCGCGGGCAGCTCGACCGCGTCGCCGGGCCGCAGCCGGGCGCCGTGCAGCGCGGCATTGCGGTTGTGCAGGGAGATAGCCGCGTCGCGCCGGGGCATTCCCGAGGCGATGGTCACCAGATCGCCACTCGCCAGGTGTGGATCAACCTCGTGTTGCTGGTAGCTCGGGGCGATGGCTGTCTCGTCGGGAATTATCCACATCTGCACGAAACACACTGGCTCCGTGAGTGATTCGTTCTCTTCCGAATGCAGTATTCCGCTGCCCGCCGACATGCGTTGGGCCAGGCCCGGGTAGATCACTCCGCGATTGCCGGTCGAATCCCGATGGGTGAGTTGGCCCTGCAGGACCCAGGTCACGATCTCCATGTCCCGGTGTGGGTGGGTGTGGAATCCGCTTCCGGGCGCAACGATGTCGTCGTTGTTCACCAGCAGCAACCCGTGGCCGATGTTGTCGGGATCGTAGTGGTCCCCGAAGGAGAACGAATGTCTGGACTGCAGCCAGGATGTCGTGGTGACGGCCCGGTCGGCCGCGAGCCGGACCTCCGCGATGGCAGGCATGGCTCCAGCCTAGTTGGGAGCCTGGTCAGGCCGCCCCGGCGGCGAGCAGTCCCTGCGCGCGACGAAGCGCGGCGTCGAGCGCGGGCAGCGTCAGTTCGTCCGAGCGGCCCAGGTGGATCTCGATTTGGTACTCGGGCTGGCCGTCCTGACCGAAAATCGGCAGGACGACGAATTCCGTTGTGGCCAGCTCTGTTTCGAGTGCATCGGTAACCGATTGCAGCGTCACCATCGTCATCAGCGTGGTGAGCTGGCGGGTCACCTGCGCGGTCGGCTCGAGTGATGCCAGCACGCCGGCCAGCCGGTGGTGCAGCGACTGGTGGCTGTCGTCGAAGCGCCACGCGCCGTAACCGCGGGCACGGATGTCGGCGAGCACCCGTCGATGCTCGGCGACTTCGGCGCGGGTCAGCCGCGGCATGACCCGGCGCAGCCAGGTCTGCATCGAATCGTCGTCGCGCCAGGCCATCGCGACCAGCCCGAACGGTGGATCGATCGGGAAGCGCTGACCGACGGCGTGCTCGCCGTCGGTGCCATGGCCGACGGTGTCGACGGTGGTCAGGTGCCGGTCGCCGATCTTCGACATCGAGCAGCCCGCGCCGAGCGTGTCGTGCAGGAAGCTCAGCGCCTCGCGCCCGCGGTCCAGTAGCGGGAATTGCCTGCGCAGGCCGTGCACCAGCCCGAACAAGCCGCTGCCCAGGCACCAGCGGCGATCCTCGCGGCGCGTCACCCAGGCGCGCCGTTCCAGTTCGGCGAGGACCAGGGCGCAGGTCGAGGTGCTGATCCCGCAGCTCCTCGCGAGCTCGGCCGACGTCCGCCCATTCGGTGAATCCGCCAGGGCGGCGAGCACATCCATCACGCGACCGGTGGGCGGCGACTTGGCCGTCGAAGCACCCAGTGCCGGACCCATTGACGTACCCACGGCCAGCTCCCTACCATCCGTCCAAAATGTAAATACTGGCGTCCTAATACTAGGAGAATAGTCGTGTACAAGGTGGGTGTTTGGGGTCCGGGCTCGATGGGCGTGATCGCCCTGCGCGGGGTGATCGATCACCCGCTGCTGCAGCTGGTCGACGTTGTGGTGCACAGCGACGCCAAGGCGGGACGCGACGCGGGGGAGCTGTGCGGAATCGCGCCGGTCGGGGTGGTGGCCACCCAGGACCCGGCACCGATGCTCGCCGGCGCCGCCGACGTGGTGGTCTATGCCGGCGGCGCCAACGTGCGGCCGCTGGAGGCGATCGAGGACATGGCGTCGATCCTGCGGGCCGGTAAGAACGTCGTGTCGTGTTCGGTGGTGCCGCTGGTGTTTCCCGACGCCGTCGACTCCGCGTTCACCGATCCGTTGCGGCGGGCCGCACTGGACGGGAAAGTCTCGTTCTTTACCACCGGCATCGACACCGGATTCGCCAATGACGTTTTGCCGCTGGTGCTTTCGGGGGTGTCACGGGTCATCGAGTCGGTACGGGTGACGGAGATGTTCAACTACGCCACCTACCCGGACAAGGCCGCGGTGTACGAGATCCTCGGATTCGGCAAGCCGCCGGAGTTCACCGCGCTGGCCGCCACGCCCGGAGTGTTCACCTTCGGCTGGGGCCCGGTCTTGCACCAGCTCGCTACCGGGCTGGGCGTCAAGATCGACCACATCGAGGAAAGCAACGAAAGGCTGCCCGCCGGCGAGTCTTTCGACACGCCCACCGGTCACATCGCGGCCGGCACGATCGCGGCCATGCGGTCGACGCTGACCGGGTACGTCGGCGACACAGCCGCTTTCGTCGTCGACCATGTGACGCGGATGCGCGACGACATCGCCCCGGACTGGCCGCAACCTCACATCGGCATTCCGCCGAAGGACCTCGGCTACGGGTTGGCCACCGGCCGTGGCGTCTACCGTGTCGAGATCGAAGGTTCGCCGAGCATGCGGTGCGAATTCGAGATGGCCGAGGACCATGATCACGACCTGGGGGCGCGCGTGGCCGGTGCTTCGAGGATGGTCAACGCCATCCCCGCGGTGTGCGCGGCCGCGCCCGGTCTGCTGTCCGCGCTCGACCTGCCCCTGGTCGCCGGGGTCGGCCTGATGCGGCCGGTCCAGGGCCCATCGCCGGATAGCCGGCTGTTCTAAGCGCGGGGGTACGTCGCGGCGGCGAGGTCGAGGATCTCGGCACGATCCGTCGGCAGGATGAACCCGGATTGGATCGCCGCGTCGAGCGCCGCGCTGAAGCGCTCCAGATACTCCTTGGGTCCGCCCGGGTAGAGCCGGCCCAAGGTGGCTTCGTCGAAGGGTTCGCCGGAGCCAAAGATCAACGACATCACGCTCTCGGCGGCGCCTGCTGAGCCTTCTGGGCCCTCCGAGCCCTCCGAGCCGACGACACCGGATGTCCGCGCGGCCGGTACGTCCACCCATGGTGTCCTGACGCCGCCCTCGGCGAGGCCGTGGGGATCCAGAACCGGTACGGGCTCGTCGGTTTCGCGCATGGTGATGGGTGGGGCCGACGGCGCCGGCTCGCCGGTTTTCACCCACGCGGTCAGCGCGGCCAGCGCCGCCTGCACCACGTAGTGGTGTTGCGGGGCGAAGTTGATGTAGTGCCCCAGTTGCTGACCCATCAGCATGTTGGTCGGTGCGTATGCCGCCACGATGTCGTGCAGCGGCGCCGAGCCGGTGTCGATCGGCGCCACCTGGATCGTGTAGTTGTCGGCATGAGCGGTGCCGGGAATCTCCCAGACCCGCAGGCGTTGGTTGTCGGGTTGCCTGGCGAAGTAATAGCCATTCCGCACGCCGCCGAACAGGTCGGTCTCGGTGATGACCGCGATGAGCGGGACACGCAGGTCGTCACGGAATCTGACCGCTTGCGGCACGCCGGCCTGGTCTTCGTCGAATATCGAACCGTCGTCCAGTGGTGCGGCGGGCCCGAATCGGGAATGCACCAGGAAGCCGTCGTAGCGTTGGGCGAGCGGATCGACGGCGTTGATATACGTCGTGAGGAACATCGCCGACTGCGACTCGCCGAGCGCGACGACGTGTTGTACGGGTAGCTCCTGCAGCACGCCACCGGCGTTCCTGATGAGCCCGCCGGTCTGGGAAAAGATGTCGTAGGCGAAGGCGTCGCCGGGATGGCTCAGGGGTGCGTATCGGGTGGGATCCTGGCTCTTCAGCGACATGTCGAAGCCGAGCAGGCTGACACCGCCCTCCACGCCCACCCGCTGGGCCGAGACCGCGACGTAGGCGTAGCCCGCGCGAAGCATTTCGCGGTGCGCCATCATCCACAACGCCGGAGCGTCGATGCCGCCGCTGACATTGAGCCATTCGACGAGCACCGTCCCGTTGAACCAGGCCCGATCGGCGGGCGTCAACACGACGATCCGGGTGGTGTAATCGGCCGTGCTGGAAGGCGTTACGGTCCACCGGCCGTCGGGGCTCAGCTCGCCCGTGGGGCCGTAGGATGTTGCCGTTCCGGAGATGAAGAACTCCTCGGCGACGTAGCCCAGGCTACCGATCTCAAAACCACCCAACAGCAGGAGTGGCTTTCCGGGCGCAGGCGTGACCACCGCGGTATCCGTCATCTGCTACACCTTCCTTGCTCGGGATTCACAGCGAATCGGGCAGCCCGAACTTCGCGAACAACGCGTCGTCGAGGAAGGCCACCACGCGTGAGATTCCGTCGGCGGTCACGTCGAGCACGTGCAACTGAAAGGGCACGTGCACCGCACCGGCGCGCATGTACATCGCGGCGGCGGGCTGGCCGTTGGCCACCAGCGGGAGCAGGCGCATACCGTCTTTGTGCTCGGCCGGGCACTGCTGGTGAATCAGCGCGATGATGGCCTGCGGGCCCTGATACCAGCCGGTGTACGGCGGCATTTCCCAGATCGCCTCACTGGTGAAAATCTCCACCAACCGATCGATGTCGTAGGCCTCGAAGGCCGCGATGTAGCGGGCCAGCCGGTCCTGCGCCTCCGCGGAGTCCGGCGCCGCCAGCGGGGCGCTGGAGCTGGGCCGGACCGCCTCGAGCTGGGACCGGGCCCGCTGCAGCAGGCTGTTGACGGCGATCGTGGAGGTGCCGATCGCCGCGGCTACCTCGGCGGAGCGCCACTGCAGCACGTCGCGCAGCAGCAGCACCGCCCGCTGCCGGGGTGAGAGATGCTGCAGCGCAGCGATAAACGCCAGCCGCACCGACTCACGCGACCCGACGATCACCGAGGGATCGGCCGGATCGTCCGTCAGGTCCGGCAGCGGCTCCAGCCAGGGCACCTCGCGGCGTTCCACCAGCTCCGCGGCCGGGTCCGAGGGGGAGCCCCCCAGCCCGGCCGGCAACGGCCGGCGCTGCCGGCCCTCGAGCGCGCTCAAGCAGGTGTTGGTGGCGATGCGATGCAGCCAGGTTCGTATCGACGACTTGCCTTCGAAACGGTCGTAGGACTTCCAGGCCCGCAGCAGGGTCTCCTGCACCAGGTCCTCGGCGTCGTGCAGCGACCCGGTCATCCGATAGCAGTGCGCGAGCAATTCGCGCCGGTACGGCTCGGCGTGGACCGAGAAATCCCCGTCTCCCCTGGCTGCGGCCGAGCTCACCCGAACGAGCCTACGCAGCGCCCCCGACCCCTAGAAGTGAAGGTCTGCCCCGGGAGCCATTACGCTGCCCGTAATGGCTACAACCCGCTCTGAACGGAACTTCGACGGCGTCGGTGGCGTGCGGATCGTCTACGACGTGTGGACGCCGGACACTCCGCCGCGGGCGGTGGTGGTGCTGGCCCACGGCTTGGGCGAGCATGCCCGCCGCTATGACCACGTCGCCCAGCGATTCGGCGAGGCCGGGCTGGTCACCTACGCGCTGGACCACCGCGGGCACGGCCGCTCCGGCGGCAAGCGGGTGCGGGTGCGGGATGTCTCCGAGTTCACCGCCGACTTCGACACCCTGGTCGGCATCGCCACCCGCGAACACCCCGGCCTGAAGTGCATCGTGCTCGGGCACAGCATGGGCGGCGGGATCGTGTTCGCCTACGGCGTCGAACGCCCGGACAACTACGACATGATGGTGCTGTCCGGCCCGGCGGTGGCCGCCCAGGACGGGGTGCCGCCGCCGCTGGCGTTCGCCGCCAAAGCGCTCGGTGTTCTCGTGCCCGGCCTGCCGGTGCAGGAACTCGACGTCGGCGCCATCTCCCGCGACCCCGCGGTGGTGGCCGCCTACCACGCCGACCCGCTGGTGTACCACGGAAGGGTCCCCGCCGGCGTCGCCCGAGCGTTGCTGCAGATCGGCGAGACCATGCAGCAACGGGCACCGGCGCTGACCGCGCCGCTGCTGGTGGTGCACGGCGCCGAGGATCGGCTGGTTCCGGTCGCCGGCAGCCGCCGTTTGGTCGAATGCGTGGGATCCAGCGACGTCGAGCTGAAGGTCTATCCCGGGCTGTACCACGAGATCTTCAACGAACCGGAGCGCGACCAGGTGCTCGACGATGTGGTCTCCTGGATCACCAAACGACTCTGATGACCCGGGATGGCCGGAATGTCGTACCGCTGCAGTAGTTTGGCGTTATGACCGACGACAAAATGCTGGCCCGGATAGCCGCGCTGCTGCGTCAGGCCGAAGGCACCGACAACGCCCACGAGGCCGACGCGTTCATGGCGGCCGCGCAACGGTTGGCGACGGCGGCCGCCATCGACTTGGCGGTGGCCCGGTCCCATGCGGCCAATCGTTCGCCGGCGCAGGCCCCGACCCAGCGGACGATCACCATCGGGGCGGCGGGCACCAAGGGTCTGCGGACCTACGTGCAGCTCTTCGTCGTGATCGCGGCGGCCAACGACGTACGCTGCGATGTGGCGTCGAATTCGACGTTCGTCTATGCCTACGGGTTCACCGAGGACATCGACGCGAGCCACGCCCTGTACGCCAGCCTGGTCGTGCAGATGGTGCGGGCCTCGGATATCTATCTGGCCTCGGGTGCGCACCGGCCCACGCCGACGATCACCGCCCGGCTCAATTTCCAGCTGGCGTTCGGCGCCCGCGTTGGTCAGCGTCTGGCCGAAGCCCGCGAACAGACCGTACGGGAGGCCACCAAGGACCGCCGTCGTCCGCCGGGCACCGCTATCGCTTTGCGGGACAAAGAGGTCGAGCTGCGCCACCACTATCGCCACGCGTCGAAGGCGCGCGGTACCTATCGGGTCAGCCGGGCGTCGGCCGGGTATTCGTCGGCCGCACGGCGCGCGGGTGACCGGGCCGGTCGGCGGGCGCGACTCGGGAACAGCCCGGAGCTGCCCGGTGCGCGCAGCGCGCTGGACCGGTGACTGCGGACGGCTCGACTGCGGGTTCCTCCAGGCGGGATTCCCAGCGCGCCAAGGTGTACGCGGCCGAGGACTTCGTCCGGACGTTGTTCGACCGGGCCGCCGAGCATGGCTCGCCCGCCGTGGAGTTCTTCGGTACGCAGTTGACGCTGCCGCCGGAAGCGCGATTCGGATCGGTTGCCTCGGTGCAGCGCTACGTTGATGACGTGCTTGCGCTACCTGCGGTGCGGCAACGGTGGCCGGACGTGCCGCCGCTGAGCGTGCGGGCGCGCCGGGCCGCCATGGCCGCGCACTACGAATACCGCGGCGGCACAGGGGTCATCGCGGTTCCCGACCGTGATACCGCCGACTGGGCGCTGCGCGAACTGGTGGTGCTGCACGAAGTGGCGCACCACCTCTGCCAGGCCGAGCCACCGCACGGCCCGGAGTTCGTCGCGACGATCTGCGCGTTGACGGAGCTGGTGATGGGACCGGAACTCGGGCACGTGCTGCGGGTCGTCTACGCCAAAGAGGGTGTGCGGTGAGCGATCTGGACGACGCGGACGCGCGGGCGGCTGAGATCGAAGCTCAGATGACCGACGACGAGCGATTCTCGCTGCTGGTCGGCGTGATGGGGGCCGGTGAACTGTGGCCCCAGCGCGATGAGCGCATCCCGCCGGGCGTTCCCAACAGCGCCGGGTACGTCCCCGGGATTCCTCGGCTCGGTGTTCCGGCGCTGCTGATGAGCGATGCCGGCCTCGGCGTCACCAACCCCGGCTACCGCCCCGGTGACACGGCCACCGCGATGCCGGCCGGGCTGGCGCTGGCCGCCAGTTTCAACCCGGCGCTCGCGCGCACCGCGGGCGAGGCGATCGGCCGAGAGGCGAGCAGCCGCGGGTTCAACGTGCAGCTGGCGGGCGCCATGAACCTGACCCGCGACCCGCGTAACGGCCGCAACTACGAATACTATTCCGAGGACCCGCTTTTGAGCGCCACGATTGCCGCGGAATCGGTCAACGGGATACAGCGGCAGGGCGTCATCTCGACGCTCAAGCACTACTCGCTGAACTGCAACGAGACCAACCGGCACTGGCTCAACGCGGTCATCGATCCCGACGCGCACCGCGAATCGGACTTGCTGGCCTTCGAGATCGCCATCGAGCGATCGCAGCCCGGCGCCGTGATGACGGCCTACAACAAGGTCAACGGCGAATACGCCGCCGCGAACGACATCTTGATCACCGACGTGCTGAAAGACGCCTGGGGATACCGGGGTTGGGTCATGTCCGACTGGGGCGCGACACCAAGCTGGGAGTGCGCGCTGGCCGGCCTCGACCAGGAGTGCGGCGCCCAGATCGATGCGCTGCTGTGGCACTCGGAGGCGTTCACCGACCCGCTGCGAGCCGCCTACGCCGACGGCAGGTTGCCCAAAGAGCGGCTGTCGAACATGGTCCGGCGAATCTTGCGTTCGATGTTCGCCGTCGGAATCGACCGTCGCGAGCCCGCGGCCGCGCCAGACATGCTTGCGCACAACAACATTGCACTGCAGATCGCGCGACAGGGCATCGTGCTGCTGGCCAACCGTGGGATGCTGCCGCTGGCTCCCGAATCGGCCGCACGCATCGTCGTCATCGGCGGCTACGCACAGGTCGGCGTGCCCGCCGGCTACGGCATCAGCGTCGTCGTCCCTCCAGGTGGCTACGCGGGAGTGATCCCCATCGGGGGTTCAGGCCTGGAGGCCGGCCTGCGCAATCTGTACCTGGTGCCGTCGAGCCCATTGGCCGAGCTGCGGAAGCGACTCCCGCACGCGCGGATCGAGTTTGATCCCGGCATCAGCCCGGCGGAGGCGGTGCTGGCGGCACGACGCGCGGACGTAGCGATCGTGTTCGCGATCCGCGTCGAGGGGGAGGGGTTCGACAGCGCGGACCTGTCGCTGCAGTGGGGCCAGGACGCGCTGATCCACGCCGTCTCGGCCGCCAACCCGAACACAGTCGTGGTGCTCGAGACCGGTAACCCGGTGGCCATGCCCTGGAAAGACTCGGTGAACGCCATTGTGCAGGCGTGGTATCCCGGTCAGGCGGGTGGTCAGGCGATCGCGGAAATCATTGCCGGCCAGGTGAATCCGTCCGGTCGGCTGCCGATCACCTTCCCGGTCGGGCTCGATCAGACACCGCGCCCGGAGCTGCCCGACCTCGGCGCCCCGCCGGGGACACCGACCACCATCGACTACTTCGAGGGCGCCGACGTCGGGTACCGCTGGTTCGCCAAAACCGGCCGGGCCCCGCTGTTCGCGTTCGGCCATGGCCTGTCCTACACCAGGTTCGAGTACCACGACCTGGTGGTTGCTGGGGCCGACACCATCCACGCGACCTTCAGCGTCGTCAACATCGGCGATCGCGCCGGGGCCGACACCCCACAGCTGTATCTGACCGCCGCCGCCGGTGCGGCATGCCTGCGGTTACTGGGATTCGAGCGGGTCGAGCTCGAGCCGGGCGCGACCCGCCGGGTGGCCATCGAGGCGGATCCGCGCCTGCTTGCCCACTTTGACGGCGAGGCGGGAAGCTGGCGCATCAAGCCGGGTGGTTACGCGGTGGCGGTGGGCGCGTCCGCGGTGGCCCTGCGGCTGGCGGCCGAGGTCGAACTGGCCGGCCGTGCGTTCGGGCGGTGATCGGCGTGATCGCCGCGACCCGAGCGCACGGCCGGCGCCGGCGCCGTATTGACGGGACTACTTGACCGGGGCCAGTTCGTCGCCGCACGTGCAGCGGTACGCTTCACCCGCACCGGAGCAGTGGCAGGGCACCTCGATGCGAACGCGACACCCGCAGCCCTCGTGGCCACAGGTCAGCAAGGTTCCCTCGTCGTAATTTGCCATCTGAATCACCCCTGTCTGTGTTGTGATCTCGTGGCGGTATGCACCGACCACGTCCCCAGTGTATACCCCATACGGGTACATAGTAAAGGTGCGAGCGATTGGTCACGTCTCGACCGGGCAGGTGCGCGACGCCACGGGCCCCCGGCTAGCGTGGGTGGCATGACCGACAAACCAACCCCACAAGACGTCGATGCATTCTTGGACAGCACCATGATTGGCGACGATCCGGCTTTGACCGCGGCGGCAGAGTCCAGCGACGCGGCCGGGCTGCCTTCCATCGCCGTGTCGGCGCAACAGGGCAAGTTCTTGAGCCTGCTCGCCGGCGCGATCCAGGCTCGGCGCATCCTCGAGATCGGCACCTTGGGGGGCTTCAGCACCATCTGGCTGGCGCGCGGCGCCGGTCCGCAGGGGCGGGTGGTGACGCTGGAATACGAGCCCAAGCACGCCGAGGTCGCGCGGGCCAACCTGCAACGCGCCGGCGTGGCCGACCGGGTTCAGGTGATAGTCGGCGCCGCGCTGGACACGTTGCCGACGCTGACCGGAGACCCCTTCGACCTGGTGTTCATCGACGCCGACAAAGAGAACTACCCCGGGTATCTTCAGTGGGCCGTCAAGCTGTCCCATCCCGGTTCAGTCATCGTGCTGGACAACGTCATTCGCGACGGGCAGATCCTCACGGCGGATGTTAACCCCAGAGCGGGGGCGGCCCGCCGAACCTTGGAATTGATGGGTGAGCATCCTCGGCTGGACACCGCGGTGATCCAGACGGTCGGGGCCAAGCACTGGGACGGCTTCGCATTCGCGACGGTGAAGTAGCCGTCTTGGTTAGCCGCAGATCGCGCCGATCGCGGCCGAGCTGACCAGCTTGACGTACTTGGCCAGCACGCCGGAGGTGTAACGCGGCGGGGGAGGCGCGAAATCCTTTCCCCGATAGGCGAATTCGTCGGGGTCGGCCAGCACGTCGAGGACGCGGTCCGCGACGTCGAGGCGGATCCGGTCGCCGTCGCGCAGAAAGGCGATCGGCCCGGCGTCGACCGCCTCCGGCGCGATGTGTCCCACGCATAGGCCGGTGGTTCCGCCGGAAAACCGGCCGTCGGTAAGCAGCAGCACATCTTTGCCGAGCCCGGCGCCTTTGATCGCGCCGGTGATGGCCAGCATTTCACGCATCCCGGGGCCGCCCTTGGGGCCCTCGTAGCGGATCACCACGGCGTCGCCCTTGGTGATGGTGCCGTCCTCGAGGGCGTCCAGCGCGGCCCGCTCGCCGTCGAAAACCCTTGCGGTGCCTTCGAAAACGTCGGAGTCGAAGCCGGCCGTTTTGACCACCGCGCCGTCGGGCGCCAGCGATCCGCGCAGGATGGTGATCCCGCCCGTCGGGTGAATCGGATTGTCCAGCGCTCGCAGCACCTTGCCGTCGGGGTCGGGCGGGGCGATGGCGGCCAGGTTCTCGGCCATGGTCGCACCGGTCACCGTCAGGCAATCGCCGTGCAGCAGGCCCGCATCGAGCAGTGCCTTCATCACCACCGGCACGCCGCCGATGTGGTCGACGTCGAACATCACGTGTCGGCCGAACGGCTTGACGTCGGCCAGGTGCGGCACCTTCGACCCGATCCGGCTGAAGTCCTCGAGTGAAAGCTTGACGTTGGCCTCGTGCGCGATGGCCAGCAGGTGCAGCACCGCGTTGGTCGAGCCTCCGAACGCCATCACCACCGCGATCGCGTTGTCGAACGCCTCCTTGGTGAGGATGTCGCGAGCGGTGATGCCGCGGCGCAGTAATTCCATGACGGCCTGGCCGCTGCGCCGTGCGAACCCGTCGCGGCGGCGGTCGGTGGCCGGCGGGGCGGCGCTGCCCGGCAACGACATTCCCAGCGCCTCGGCCGCGCTGGCCATGGTGTTGGCGGTAAACATGCCGCCACACGCCCCCTCGCCCGGGCAGATCGCGCGCTCGATGGCGTCGACGTCCTCGCGGGGCATCAACCCACGGGCGCAGGCGCCGACGGCCTCGAACGCGTCGATGATCGTGACCTCGCGCTCGCTGCCGTCGGACAGCTTGGCGCGCCCGGGCAGGATCGAGCCCGCGTAGAGGAACACGGCCGCCAGGTCCAGGCGGGCGGCGGCCATCAGCATCCCGGGCAGTGACTTGTCGCAGCCGGCCAGCAGCACCGAGCCGTCGAGGCGCTCGGCCATCATGACCGTCTCGACGCTGTCGGCGATGACTTCGCGCGACACCAGCGAGAAATGCATGCCCTCGTGGCCCATCGAGATGCCGTCGGAAACCGAGATCGTGCCGAACTCAAGCGGATAGCCGCCCGCCGCGAACACGCCTTCCTTGACCGCCCTGGCGAGTCGGTCCAGGGAGAGGTTGCACGGCGTGATCTCGTTCCACGACGACGCCACCCCGATCTGGGCCTTGGCGAAGTCCTCGTCTCCCATGCCTACCGCTCGCAGCATGCCGCGGGCGGCGGCCTTCTCCAGGCCGTCGGTGACGTCACGGCTGCGCGGTTTGATGTCGACGGCTGGAGCTGAATCGGAGCTGAGGGCCATCCCGCAAGTATGCGCGGACCAGGCGCGCCGCGAATTCCCGGGTACCCCAACGGGGTATAGAATGGGGTGACGGCGTCTGGGGACGCGGTTTTTCGGGGAGCTGACAGGGAGTGCAAAGCGAAGTGACGACCGAACACGGATATTCGCAGCAGAAGGACAATTACGCCAAGCGGCTGCGGCGCATCGAGGGTCAAGTGCGTGGCATCGCACGCATGATCGACGAGGACAAGTACTGCATCGACGTGCTTACTCAGATCAGCGCGGTCAACAGCGCCTTGCGGGCGGTGGCGCTGAATCTGCTGGACGAGCACCTGAGCCATTGCGTCACCCGGGCCGCGGCCGAGGGCGGCCCCGATGCTGACGAGAAGCTTGCCGAGGCCTCGGCCGCCATCGCGCGCCTGGTTCGTTCCTGATCGCCGAGATTGTCCGGAGACTGTTCAAGCGTGTTGAATCGCCACTTGGGGTGCTCCCGTTGCGGCCGTGCGTACCGTAACGGCAGTTTGGTCGCGCTAGGAACTATCGCCCAGCCATAGGGAAGCCCGGCCGCACCCCATGCCATGACCGTCGAAACCGGAACCGCCGCCACCACCACCGCGCGGACGTGGACACCACGGATCGCCGCGCAACTGACGGTGCTCGCCGCGGCGGCCTTCATCTATGTCGCCGCCGAACTGCTGCCCGTCGGCGCGCTGTCGGCAATCCCCCGCAACCTGCATGTCAGGTGGTCTTGGTGGGCACCCTGCTGTTTTGGTATGCCCTGGTGGCGGCCCTGAGAATGAGAACCGTTCCCCTGGTGCGCTGGACCGCCCACCGCCCACCGCCCACCGGCCACGTCGGCGCGTCCTGGTGCTCAGCCTGTCCTGCCTGACCGTCTCGCAGCTCATCTTTGCGTCGGCGCCCAACTTCGCCGTGTCGGCCGCCGGGCGGGCTGTTGTATGAGCACGGTGTCGCGCCGATGCTGAGCGCGTCGGCGGGCCTGACGCGTGTCGCGCTGGTTGGCACCGCGGCTTGCAGGCGGATGCTGGACGTTGCGCCGGCACCCTCACGCGATTCATAACTTGGCAGCTCAGCGGTGTTTATCCCGGCATTAGCCGGCCCCATTCGGGCCGCCGCGGGGATAGCTGGCCCCGGTGCTATGCGACACTGGATCAGGACTGTCACTGGAGGGATGCATATGTCGGGCTGGACGAGGGCTTGGACTAAGAAGAGCCTTTTCGCCGCGCTCAACGCCGCCGGATTCGCCGCTCTGCTGGTGCTGGGCACCGGCCCCGCCCTCGCGGATCCGGACCCGCCGCCGGGCGATCCGGGTGCCGCCGCACCCGCCGACCCGCCAGCCCCCTGCCGGGGCTTCCGGGGCTTCCGGGGCTTCCGGGGCTGCCGGGGCTGCCCGACCCGCTGGCGCTACCCGTCGCCGCGGGTCCCGCCACCGGCCAGGACCCAACGCCGTTCACCGGCACGGCGCCATTCGGGCCGCCGAGGATCGTCCCCGCAGGCGGCTCCATGGTGGGTGTGGCCCAGCCGATCATCATCAATTTCCCTGGGCGGGTCGATGACTCCGGCGCGGCCGAAGGCGCCGTCCACGTTTCGTCGATCCCGCCGGTTGCGGGCAAGTTCTATTGGATGACACCGACCCAGCTGCGCTGGCGCCCGTTGAGCTTCTGGCCCGCCAACACCGCGGTGAACATCGACGCCGGCGGCACCCGGTCCAGCTTCCGCACCGGGGACACGCTCCTGGCGACGGCCGACGACGCGACGCACCAGATGACGATTACCCGCAACGGCGTCGTGCAGAAGACCTTCCCGATGTCGATGGGCATGTCGGCCGGTGGCCACCAAACCGCCAACGGCACCTACTACGTCCAAGAGAAGATGCCCACGGTCGTGATGGATTCCTCGACGTACGGGGTTCCGGTCAACTCGACGTACGGGTACAAGGTGACGGTCGACCTGGCCGTCCGGTTCGACAACAGCGGCAATTTCGTGCACAGCGCACCGTGGTCGGTCGATGATCAGGGTAAGCGCGATGTCAGTCACGGCTGCATCAACATCAGCCCCACCAACGCGAAGTGGTTCTACGACAACTTCGGCGCGGGTGATCCCATCGTCGTGAGAAACTCCGTCGGCACCTACACCAAGAACGACGGCTCCAACGACTGGCAGAACTAGTCCGCGTCGTCTCCTCGCGGCTCTTCCGCATGCGCGGTGCTTATGTATAGCATCATACATAAGGCCGGACCGAGGAGTGGCGGATGCGAAGCCCACGCGAGCAGATGGTGGTCTCCGCCGCGCTGTTGATCAGGGAGCGTGGTGCGCGCGCCACCGCGATCTCGGACGTGCTGGAGCACAGTGGCGCGCCGCGCGGATCGGCCTACCACTACTTCCCGGGTGGGCGTACGCAATTGCTCTGCGAGGCCGTGGACTACGCCGGTGAGCACGTCGCCGCCATCATCGCCGGCGCCGAGGGTGGCCTCGAACTGCTGGACACGCTGATCGACAAGTACCGCCGGCAGTTGCTCGACAGTGATTACCGCGCCGGCTGCCCCGTCGCGGCGGTTTCCGTGGAAGCGGGCTTCGATAAAAGCAGCGATAAAAGCGGCGAAAAGGGCAGCGAGAAGGACCGGGAGCGGATGGCCCCGGTGATCGAGCGTGCGGCGGCGGTGTTCGACCGCTGGACCGATCTGATCGCGCAGCGTTTTGTCGCCGACGGCATTGCGCGCGAGAGGGCCGAGGAATTGGCGCTGTTGGCGACCATCGCCATCGAGGGGGCCCTCCTGCTGGCCCGGGTGCGGCGCGACCTGGCGCCGCTCGATCTCGTTCATCGCCAGCTGCGCAACTCGCTGCTGGCCGCGCGGGGAAAGGAACTCCGAGATGACCGGTGAATGGAAGTCCACCGCCTGCATCCTCTGCGAATGCAACTGCGGCATCGTGGTGCAGACCGAGGACCGCACACTGGCCCGCATCCGCGGCGACAAGGCGCATCCGGCGTCGCAGGGTTACACCTGCAACAAGGCGTTGCGGCTGGACCACTACCAGAACAGCCGCACCCGCCTAACCTCCCCGATGCGCCGGCGCGCCGACGGTAGCTACGAGGAAATCGACTGGGACACCGCGATTGTGGAGATCGCCGAGGGATTCAAGCGCATCCGCGACCTCTACGGCGGGGACAAGATCTTCTATTACGGCGGCGGTGGGCAGGGCAATCATCTGGGCGGTGCCTACAGTGGCGCATTCTTAAAGGCCCTGGGGTCGCACTACCGGTCAAATGCGCTGGCGCAGGAGAAGACCGGCGAAGCCTGGATCGACGGGCATCTCTACGGCGGCCACACCAGGGGCGAGTTCGAGCACGCCGAAGTGTCGGTGTTCGTCGGGAAGAACCCGTGGATGTCGCAGAGCTTTCCCCGGGCGCGGGTGGTCCTCAACGACATCGCCAAAGATCCCGCCCGGTCGATGATCGTGATCGATCCCGTCGTCACCGACACCGCGAAGATGTCCGACTTCCACCTGCGGGTGCGCCCGGGCACCGACGCCTGGTGCCTGGCCGCCCTGGCCGCGGTCCTCGTCCAGGAAAACCTGTGTGACGAAACGTTTCTGGCCGAGTACGTGCGCGGCGCCGACGCCGTGGTCGCCGCGCTGCGCGAGGTCCCGGTCGGCGACTACGCGCAGCGCTGCGGGGTGGACGAGGAGCTGCTGCGTGCGGCGGCGCGGCGCATCGCTGCCGCTGCCAGCGTCTCGGTCTTCGAGGACCTCGGCGTTCAGCAGGCGCCCAACAGCACCCTGTGCTCGTACCTGAACAAGCTGCTGTGGATACTGACCGGAAACTTCGCAAAAAAGGGTGGCCAGCATCTACATTCGTCGTTCGGGCAGCTGTTCGGCGGGAGGTCGGGTCGGACCCCGGTCACGGGCGCGCCGATCATTTCCGGGCTGGTGCCGAGCAACGTCGTGCCCGAGGAAATCCTGACCGATCACCCGGACCGGTTCCGGGCGATGATCGTCGAAAGCAGCAATCCGGCTCACTCGCTGGCCAATTCGGCCGCCTGCCGGGCCGCGTTCCAGGCGCTGGAACTGATGGTGGTCGTCGACGTCGCGATGACCGAGACCGCCAGGCTCGCCCATTACGTGCTTCCCGCCGCCTCCCAGTTCGAGAAGCCGGAAGCCACCTTCTTCAATTTCGAGTTCCCTGGCAACGCTTTTCAGTTGCGCCGCCCGCTGCTGGAGCCGCTGGAAGGGACCTTGCCCGAACCCGAGATCTGGGCGCGGCTGGTGCGGGCGCTGGACGTGGTCGAGGACGCGGAGCTGCGGCCGCTGCGCGAGGCCGCCGAGCGGGGCCGGCGGGCCTATACCGAGGCTTTTCTCGCCGCGGTGGGGGCCAACCCCACGCTGGGGAAACTGGCTCCGTACGTGCTCTACGAAACGCTCGGGCCGACCCTGCCCGACGGCTTGTCCGGTGCCGCCGCCCTCTGGGGGCTCGCCCAGAAGGCCGCGCTGAAATACCCCGACGCCGTGGTCCGCGCCGGCCACGCCGACGGCAACGCGCTGTTCGACGCGATCCTGGACAGCCCCTCCGGGGTCACGTTTACCATGCACACCTACGACGACGACTTCGCGCTGATCAGCCACGCCGACCACAAGATCAGCCTGGAAATCCCCGAAATGACCGACGAGCTAACGGCGTTGGCCGCGGCGCCTTGGAAGCTCACCACGCCGGAGTTTCCCATCGTGTTGTCGGTGGGCGAGCGCCGCGCCTACACCGCCAACGACATCTTCCGCGACCCATCCTGGCGCAAACGCGACGCCGACGGGGCGCTGCGGGTCAGCGTCGACGATGCCGAGGCCCTCGGGCTGGCCGACGGAGGCCGGGCCCGGATCACCACCGCGGCCGGCAGCGCCGAGGCGACCGTCGAGATCACCGAGACCATGCTGGCCGGGCATGCGGCCCTGCCCAACGGTTTTGGCCTCGACTACATCGACGACGACGGGCATACCGTCATCCCGGGTGTCGCCCCGAACGCGCTCACCTCCACGGAATGGCGTGACGCGTACGCCGGCACGCCCTGGCACAAGCACGTGCCCGCCCGGATCGAGCCCCGCCCCGAGCTCGCGCGGGTCAGTTCCAGATCCTGACCCGTTTCTGGGGGTCCAGGAACAGGGCATCGCCTTCGGCGACATCAAAGGCCTCGTGGAACGAGTCGAGGTTACGGATGACGCCGTTGCACCGGAACTCCGCCGGGGAGTGTGGATCCACCGCCAACCGCCGGATCGCTTCTGCGTCTCGCGATTTGGTGCGCCACACTTGGGCCCAGCCGTAGAACACGCGCTGCAGGCCGGTCAGGCCGTTGATGACGGGAGCGGGCCGGCCCTGCAGCGACAACTCGTAGGCCAGCAGGGCGATGGACAAACCGCCCAGGTCGCCGATGTTCTCGCCGACGGTGAATGCGCCTTGGACATGCGGTGGGCCGTCATGGCCCGCGAGCGCTCTCGGCACGTACGCCTCGTACTGCTCGATCAGCGCCTTGGTGCGGGCGCCGAATTCGGTGCGGTCATCGTCGGTCCACCAGTCGATCAGGTTGCCGTCGCCGTCGTACTTGGCGCCCTGGTCGTCGAAGCCGTGCCCGATCTCGTGTCCGATCACCCCCCCGATCCCGCCGTAGTTGGCCGCGTCATCGGCCTCGGCGTCGAAGAACGGGGGTTGCAAAATCGCCGCGGGGAAGACGATTTCGTTCATGCCCGGGTTGTAGTAGGCGTTGACGGTCTGTGGCGTCATGAACCACTCGTCACGATCCACCGGGCCGCCGAGCTTGGCCACCTCGCGATCGTGGGAGACCACGTAGCCACGTCGGACGTTGCCGTACAGGTCGTCGCGGTCGATCACCAGCTTGGAGTAGTCGCGCCACTTCGCCGGGTAGCCGACCTTGGCGGTGAACTTGCCCAGCTTGATCAGCGCGCGCTCGCGGGTCTGCGGCGTCATCCAATCCAGGTTGCTGATGCTGATCCGGTACGCCTCCTGCAGGTTTTCCACCAGGGCATCAACGCGGGCCTTGGCGTCCGGCGGGAAATGGCGCTGCACGTAAAGCTTTCCGACGGCGTCGCCCAGCAGGTTCTCCACCACCGCAACGCCCCGTTTCCAGCGGTCACGGATCTGCTCGGCACCGGTCAGCGTTCGGCCATAGAACTCGAAATCCGCGGCGACGAGATCATCGGTCAGCCACTGGGCGCGGGCGCGGATCAAACGCCAACGCGCCCAGCGCTTCCAGTCGTCGAGGTTTTCGCTGCCCCATAACGCGGCGAATGCGGTGAGGTAATCAGGTTGGCGCACAACCAGTTCCGCAACCGCCTCCGGCGTGCTACCCAGCGCGGTCACCCAGCCGGCCCAGTCGAAGCCCACCCCTTCGGCCTGCAGCTCGGCGAAGGTGCGCAGGTTGTAGGTGAGGTCGGCATCGCGGCGCTTGACCACATCCCAGTGCGCGGCGGCGAGTTTGGTCTCCAGCGCCACGATGCGGGCCGCGGTCTCGGCGTGGTCGTCCGGGGTCCCGCCGTACACCAGGGCGAACATCTTCGCGATGTGGCCCGGGTAGGCCGCGAGCACCTCGGCGTGCTGCTCGTCGCGGAAATACGATTCGTCGGGCAATCCGATCCCGGATTGGGTGACGTGCACCAGATAGCGGGCCGAGTTTTTCGCGTCGGTGTCCACATACATCGCGACGCCGCCGCCGCTCCCGGTGCGCTGCAGGGCGCCGATGGCCGCCGCCAACGCGGCCGAGTCGGCGGCGTCGTCGATGATGGCCAGCTCGTCGCGTAGCGGTTGGATGCCCCTGCGTTCGACGGCTTGTTCGTCGAGGAAGCTGGCGTAGAGATCGCCGATGCGCTGGGTGTCGGTGCCTTTCGCGGCGCCATGCTCGCTGGCCTCGACGATCAGGTCGCGCACCTGCTCTTCGCCGCGGTCGAACAGCTGGCGGAAGGCGCCGTCGGTCGCACGGTCCGCCGGTATGTCGTATTCGGTCAGCCAGCGGCCGTTGACGTGACCGAACAGGTCGTCTTGGGGGCGGGCATTCGGGTCGACGTAGCTCAGGTCGATGCCCGAGCGGATGGCCTCAACTGTCACCCTGCCATCCTTCCATCTCTTTTTGGGTGCAACGATCGGGCCATGTCCGACGGCGAGCAGACCGAGCCAGAGACCCCTGCGGAGCCCGACCCGCCCACGCCCGAGCCGGCGGGCGGTGAGGTCTTTTCCCGCTACGGCATCGCGTCCGCCCTTCTCGGCGTGCTGTCGGTCGCCGCGGCCGTGCTCGGCGTGATCACGTGGTCGGCACACCGTGACGCGGCAGGCGAGCGCACCTACCTGACCCGCGTCATGCAGACCGCCGCGGACTGGACGGGTGTGTTGATCAACATGAACAGCGGCAACATCGACGCCAGCTTGGGGCGGCTGCACGAGGGGACGGTCGGGGAACTCAACGTCGACTTCGACGCGGCCGTGCAGCCTTACCGGCAGGTGGTGGAGAAGCTGCAGTCGCACAGCGCCGGGCGGATCGAGGCGGTGGCGGTCGAAACGGTGCACCATGACCTGGACACCCAGCCTGGCGTCGCGCGGCCCCCGAGAGATGTGGTCACCACCTCGTTGCCGCCGTTCGCCACCCGAACGGACGCGGTGATGCTGGTCGCGACGTCGGTCAGCGAGAACGCCGGCGCCAAGCCGCAGACGGTGCACTGGAACCTTCGGCTCGACGTCTCCAACGTGGACGGCAAGCTGATGATCTCTCGCCTGGAGTCGATCCGATGAGAAACCTATGGCGGCTGCTGGCGTTCGACATCCTGGCACCGCTGGCGGCGATCGCCGGGCTGCTGATGGTCGGTCTGGTGCTCGACTGGCCGCGGTGGTGGGTATCGGTGTGCTCGGTGCTGGTGCTGCTGATCGCCGAAGGCGTGGCGATCGATTTCTGGCTGCTGCGCCGTGATTCGGTCAGCGTCGGCACCGACGACGATGCGCCCGGGCTGCGACTGGCCGTGGTCGCCGTGTGCGCGGCCGCGCTGTGGGCGGCGGTGCTGACCGGGTACACGCACTGGACCAGGTCGGACCGCGACTTTGCCCAGGATTCCCGGGAGGTGGTTCGGGTCGCGACCCGGATGGCGGAGGCTATGGCGTCGTTCAGCCCGACCGCGCCGACGAGCTCCCTCGATCAGGCGGCCGCGCTGATGCTGCCGGAACAGGCGGGCGCGTTCAAGGAGCACTACACCAAGACCAGCGCCGAGATGGCCCAACACAACGTCACGGCGCAGGCGGCGACGCTGGCGGCCGGGGTCGAGGCCATCGGGCCGTCGGCGGCCAGCGTGGCGGTGATCCTGCGGGTGACCCAGAACGCCCCGGGTCAACCCGCCAGCCGGGCGGCACCCGCGCTGCGGGTGACACTGACCAAACGCGGCAGCAGCTGGCTGGTGTCCGACGCGACGCCGATCAGGGCTTAGCGTGGCGATCGCGAGGGCGGCGGAGCCGGGCGAAGCGGGTCGCCACCGTTAGCGTGGCGATCGCGAGGGCGGCGGAGCCGGGCGAAGCGGGTCGCCACCGTTAGTTGGATTCCGGGTCGGATTCCGGCGAACGCCCGGACTTCACCTTGGCGAACCGGTCCGACAACCGGCGGATCCGGATCATCAGCGACGCCGACGGGCTGACGCTGCCGTCGAGGTAGGCGACCAAATCGTCGGGATCCACCCCGATGCGCGACGCGAATTCCTGTTGCCCCAGGCCCGACCGTTCGATCAGCAGCCGCACGTGGCGGCCCACCTCGGCGCGCTCGTTGGCCTCCAGGTGGATGCGGGCGCGCTCCAGCACCTCCCACAGGGCCTTCGAGATGCCGTAGGGCCGAGTGCCATCGAGGACTTCCTCGACCTGGCGGGCCGTCCGCCCGAAGGGGTCGCGCTTGAGCGCGGCGGCGATGCGCTTCCAGGTGGCGATGTCGCCGCCCTGCAGCGCCGCGTGGATGGCCGCGGTCGACCAGAATTCGACCGGCTGGTCGGGCTCTTGCAGAGCCCCACCGCCTGGCCTTCGCTCTTCGGGTCCGGGCCGTTGGCGCGGCGCGGAGCGTCGGTCGGGTGCCAACGTCACGTCGCCTCCTCCAGCATCGCTACGGCCACCGACAGGCAGCGTTGCCTCACATTCTCCCAGTCCGCGCCAGCTTCCGGTGGAGAAGACCGATCGTCGGTCAAATCGCAAGGGTGTGGATCGGCAAGCCGACGGACCAACTGGGACGCCATCCAGTACTGCCTTGGTGATTGACAACCGTAATAGCTGTCCATTCCGGCCAGCACGACGGCAGCGGTTTCGGGTTCTACGGTGTCGACCATGTCAGCAAATTCGGCGTAATCGCGGCTGGTGTTACGGCACATGATCAGGTAGCCCTTGAGGCGCAGGGCTTCGGCACCGGTCGGGACCAACAGCCGGTCGCCGGTAGGCAACTGCACGTGGGAGGTCTCCACCGGGCTGCGCCGCTCGTATGTCGGCCGCTCGGCGGTCTCGGTCTCCAGCGCGTCGATGGCGACCGATAACCGGCCCCGCCACAGCGTGACCGGATGAACGGGGCGGTCACCCCCGGCGATCGCCCGGGCGATTCCATTGCGGGACGCCAGGGCCGCGGCCCGCTTCTTGGCGGCCGAGTGACCGTTGCCGCCGGGCTGGCCGTCGGCCCGCGCCGTGCCGACCGCTGGGCTGTCCTCGCCGAGGTCGACCTGGTGGGGGATCTGCCCGGGCCCCAGGCCGCGCTGGGCCTCCTTGTCGGTGCGCCCGCAGCCGGTGAAGGCGAGCGGGTCGGCCACGCAAATCGCATCGGGCGCCAAGCGCTTGAGCCTCGCCGATGACTTGATCACCATCCGCAGGTCGGCGCTGGGCGCCATCAAGGCGGAGATGTCGTCGGGGATGACCACCACGTCGGCGAGGTCGACCTCCGGCAGCGGCCTGTCGAAGTCGACCGACGGCAAGACCCGCGAGAGCCACCGGGGCAGCCACCAGTTCCACTGGGCGAACATCGCCATCAGCGCGGGTACCAGGACCAGTCGCACCACGGTGGCGTCGACCGCGATCGCGACGGCGCACGCCACGCCGATCTCGGCGACCAGCGGCATGCCCGCGAACGCGAAGCCGATGAACACCGCGATCATGATCAGGGCGGCGCTGGTGATCGTGCGGGCGCTGGTGCTCACCCCGTAGGCGACCGCATCGCGGGTGTTCCCGGAGTGCAGAAAGCGTTCCCGGATGCGGGTGAGCAGGAAGATCTCGTAGTCCATCGACAGCCCGAAGGTCATCGCCAGCACCAGCGGGGGAACGATGCTGTCGATCGAAGAGATCCGCGGGAAACCCAGGTCCTGCAGCCAGCCCCACTGGAAAACCATGACCAGGCTGCCATAGGCGGCCGCCACCGACAGCAACGTCATCAGCACGCCTTTGAACGCCAGGAACACCGAGTGGATCGAGATCAACAGCATCACGAACGCGATGAACGCGACGAAGGCCAGCACCAGCGGCACCGTGGCCGACACCCGGTCATCGAAGTCTTTGATCAGCGCGGTCGGGCCGCCGACGTCCAGTTGCGCCGTTCCCGCGTCGGGAACCTTGGGGAGCTCCGTGCGCATCCAGGTGACGGCATTGCGCGCGCTCATGTCCTCGGGATCGGCCGACAGCACCGCGGACAACAGGACGCTGCCATTGTCGTCGGCGAATTGCGGCGGTGTCACCGAGGTGACGTGGGGAGCCTGTGTCATCCGCTGACGGACGGCGTCGATCATCTGGCTGTGATCGGGTGCCGACGCACCGCCGTCGGGAAAGGTGAGCAGCACCTGAATCGGCCCCAGCGCGCCGGGTCCGAGCGCCTGGGCCGCGGCGCCCACCCCGGCGCGGATCTCGTGCGAGGAGTCGAACTGGCGCAGCAGGCTGTTGCCCAGCACCATCGACCCCGCCGGTATCGCCATGACGAGCAGCATCACCGACGCCGCCAGCGCCGATCTCCACGGCCGGTGCATCACCGACCCGACCCAGCGGTTCCAGAACCGGGACTGGGTGCACTCCTGGCGCCGCGACCAGTGCAGCAGGGCCGACCTCTTGGCGGCCGCCCGCCCGAACGTCGCCAACGCCGCGGGGGTCAACGTGGTCGACGTCAGCATCGCCACTGCGACGGCCAGAATCGCGCCGGTCGCCATCGACTTGAGCGCCGGGGTGTTGATCAGATAGATCCCGGTCAGCGAGGCGATGACGGTCAACCCGGACAACACCACGGCGAGGCCGGAGGTGGCCATCGCGGCGTCGACGGCTTCGCGTGGCTGACGGCCCGCGCGCAGTTCCTCGCGGAAACGCATCAGAATGAACAGCGAATAGTCGACGGCGAGCGCGATCCCGAACATCGAGACGGTGGACGTCACGAACACCGACATGGTGGTGTAGGCGGACAGCAGGTAGACCAGGCCCATGGTGACCACGACCGTGCAGATGCCGAGGGCAAGCGGGATCGCCGCGGCGGCCAGCGAACCGAACACGGCCAGCAACACGATCAGAATGATGGGCAGGTTCCAGCTCTCGGCTTCGGCGATGTCGTGCTTGGTGTTAGCCGCCGCGGCGGCGCTCAGCGCGCCCTGCCCGATGACGTAGAGCCGCACGCGACCATCCGCGGTCTGCCCGGATTGGTCACCCTTGACGCCCACCTTTTGCCGCATCTTCTTGGCGACGTCGCTGGTGCCCGAGTTGCGGGCGTCCAGCCGCAGCGACACAACATAGGGCCGGTCGGGCTGCGGTGGCCGCTGGGCGGGATTGGGCGCCTCGGTGACGCCGGGGAACTCGCCGGCGATCTGTTTGAGCAGCGCGACCGCGTCGTTCATGTCCTGGTAGCTGGCGTCCGGTCGCGGGGCCGCCACCAGCGCCAGGGAGGACGCCCCCAGGTCGCGGTATTGATCCCCGAGTTGGTCGTGGACCTGCAGCGACTGCGAGCCGGCCACTTCGAAACCACCACCGGTGAGATTGCCCGACTGCGTCAGCGCCAGATAGACCGCGGGCACCAATGCCAGCAACCAGCCCACGAACACCAACCAGCGGTATCTGCGCAGGGTGCGGCTTAGGCGCATCATAAACTGCTGGATGTCGGACTCCCCGGGTCTCTCACGCGAGCGTGCTGCGAGAATACCGCAGTTCCCTGTGGACGATGTGGGCTTATCTGGTTCCTGAGCTGCGCAGACGTCGATGTTGCCAAGACGGTGTCAAGTCGTTGTGAACCGGTGACCAAGCGGGATGTCGGTCACCTGCTCCGGCAGCGGCTTGGCAGGACCTGGGGCCGGGATGGCAGGATGTCTGATGGCCGCGGCGTCGTAGGGGACTCCGGACGCATCGGGCCCGCTTATCGCAGCCGTTTGCGCGGTGTCAGCGCTCGTTCGGGTCGTGGCAAACCGTGAGGAGTTATCCATGACGACAGGCCCGGCCACCAGGCGCCGCAGGCTCTCCGCCGCGCTGACCGTCACCCTGGTGCCCAGCGCCGCCGCCGCCATCGCGGTGCTGGCGGGGCCACCGGCGACCGGCGCCAACGACCCGTGCGCGGCCAGCGAGGTCGCCAGGACGATCGGGTCGGTCGCCAGATCGCTGGGTGACTACCTGGATGCGCACCCGGAGACCAACCAGACGATGACGTCGATGCTGCAGCAGCAGGCCGGGCCGCAATCGGTGACGTCGCTGAAGTCCTATTTCGAGGCCAACCCCAAGGTCGCGGGTGACATGCAGACGATTTCGCAGCCGCTGGCGGGGTTGTCGCTGCAGTGCAAGCTGCCGATCAGCCTGCCCCAGACCATGGGTCTCTTGCAGCAGGCGCAGGGGGCGGCCGGTGCTACCGGCGCGCAGCCCGTGGGCGGAACGGTGGGCACCCCACCCGCGCCAACCGGGCCGCTAGCGCCCGCGGCCCCCGGGTCGGTGCCGCCGGCGGCGACCAGCCCGCTGCCGGGTCCGCCGCGGGGAAATAGCGTCGGCTAACCGTCGCCTTCTTGGTGGCGATCGGGTGGCGGTAGCGGTCCCTGCAGGGCGGTCTCGGTCGGGTCGGCGGAAAGTTGTTCCCGGCGCGGCTGAGCTGCCGGCCCGGCGCCGTTGGGGTCGTCCGGGTCGGTGTTGTTCTCGGTGCGGAACACGAAGAAAAACACCACCCAGCCGATGGCCGAGATGAATAACCAGCTGATCAGCCGGTAGATCAGCATCGCCGAGATGGCGTTCGGCAACGCCATGCCGCTCGAGACCAGGCCGGGCACCAGCACCGCCTCGACGATCAGCAAACCGCCCGGCATCAGCGGTATCGTGCCGACCGCGCGCGCCGCCGCGTAGGCGACCGTCAACCCGGCGACCGACGCGTGGTCGCCGGCCGCGTAGGCGGCGAAGCCCAGGCAGGCGACATCGGCGATCCAGTTGAGCAGCGACCAGCTGAACGCCACAGCCAGGTCGCGCCGGCCCAGGCTCACCGATTCGAGCTGCAACAGCGTCTCGCGCCACCTGTCCAGGCCGGTATCGGCCGGCTTGCCGCGAATCGAGTTGACCCACGACAAGACCCGGCAGCCGATCCCGTCGATCAGCTCGGGCCGCGATGCCACCGCTTGGGCCAACAACAGCAACGCGAGGAAGCCGCCCAGCGTGAACAGCAGGGAGAAGGGGTTGTTCTTTGCGCCCAGGAAGAAAGCTCCGCCCAGGCCCAGCACCGCCAATCCCACCGCCTGCAGCACGCCGGACATCACCAGCTGCCATGACGCGACCACCGTCGAGGCACCCCACATCCGCTGCTGACGGAGCAGGAAGGTCGCCGACAGCACGGGCCCGCCGGGCAGCGTGGTGCTCAGCGAGTTGGCCGCGTAGAACGCGGCCTCCGACCGCAACTGCTTGACGTGTACGCCGGCGGATTTCAGCAGGGTGCGCTGGATCTGCGCGAAGCTGTGCATCGACGCGATCGACGCCACCACCGACGCGAGCAGCCACCACCAGTTGGCCTCGTACACGCTCTCCCAGGCCTTGGCCAGCTGGTCCCAGCCGAGCGCGACCTCGACGGCAAGCACGATCGCGACAATGCCGAGGATTACCCATCGCACCCACCAGTACCTGCCGCGTGGGGTCTCCTCCCCGCGAGCGGAAGGTGTCCCCACGCGCGAGCGGAGCTTGCGGGCGGGTGCGTCGTGCGGCACGTACTTTAGGGTAACCGCGCAGGTGGGGCGGTAGGTAAGACGCGGCCCCGACCGTGTCGTCGTCGTAACCGGATCGTGCCGGCCGTACGCTACTCGGACGGCCCGAGCCGACGTCGAATCGGCCGCCGGACCGCGTTCGGGGCGGCACCGCGCCAGCTAGGCTTGCCGGATGCTGGCAAACTCCGACGACGCTGCGGTCGAGCCCCTTGTCCGCAAGGCCGCGGCGTGGGCGTGGCGGCTGCTCGCCATCCTGACCGCGGTGCTCGCCCTGTTGTGGGTCGTGCAGAAGCTCGAAATCATCGTCGTTCCGGTGTTGCTGGCGTTGATGATCAGTGCGTTGCTGGTGCCGGCGGTTGACTGGTTGGACCGGCGCGGCCTGCCGCGCGGTGGCGCGGTCGCGCTGGTCTTGCTGGGTGGGTTCGCGATCCTGGGCGGGATCCTCGCGTTCGTCGTCATCCAATTCGTCTACGGCTTGCCAGGTCTGACCGAGCAGGTAACCCGCAGCATCAACACCACCCGCAAGTGGCTGATCGAAGGGCCCGCGCACCTGCGCGGCGAACAGATCGACAACGCGGGCAACGCCGCGATCCAGGCGCTGCACAACAATCAGGACAAGCTGACCAGCGGCGCGCTGGCCACCGCGGCCACCCTCACAGAGCTGGTCACGGCCGCGGTGTTGGTGCTGTTCACGCTGATTTTCTTCCTCTACGGCGGCCGCAACATCTGGCACTACGTCACCAAGCTCTTCCCCGTCGGAGTCCGGGAGCGGGTGCGCGAGGCGGGCCATGCCGGATACGGGTCGCTGATCGGGTACGTGCGTGCCACGTTCCTGGTGGCCTTTACCGATGCGGCCGGGGTCGGCGTGGGGCTGGCGATCATGGGTGTGCCGCTGGCGTTGCCGCTGGCCTCGCTGGTTTTTCTCGGTGCGTTCATCCCGCTGGTCGGGGCGGTGATCGCGGGCTTTCTGGCCGTGGTGGTCGCCCTGCTGGCCAAGGGCATTGTCTACGCGCTGCTGGTGCTTGGTTTGCTAATCGGGATCAACCAGCTGGAAGCCCATTTGCTGCAGCCGTTGGTGATGGGCCGCGCGGTGTCCATTCACCCGCTTGCGATCGTGCTGGCCATTTCCACCGGCGGTGTGATTGCCGGGATCGTCGGCGCCTTGCTGGCCGTGCCGACGGTCGCGTTTCTCAACAACGCGATACAGGTGCTGCTTGCCGCGGATCCGGTCGCCGAAGCCGAGAAGCAGACCGAGGCCGCCGAGGATGTCGGCGTCGTCATACGGGCCACACCGGACAGGCCGGAGCACGGGCCCTGGGGCTGAAGGGCCCGCTGGGCCTAGAGTTTTCCCTCGCGGCGCAGCAGGTCTTGGGCGGTGATGCCGACGCGCCGGCGCTGACGCGACTTGTCGCCGTTGTCGCCCTGTCCGCGGGCATTCAGCTGCTCAGTGGCAGCGTCGGACTCGTTGGCCCCTTCAGGCGCGACGGGGAGGGCGGCGGTGGGGTCGGCCGCGTCGCCCTTGTTGTCGCCGGAATGGTTGGTTGAGACCGGCATGGCCCGGGTCTGACCGCTCGACGGGGGTGGCGGGGCCGCCGACGGGGGCCGGGCCGCGGCGGGCGGGTTGGAGCCGCCCGGGGCGACCGAGAAGCGGGTGGTCTTGGCTTCCGTCGGTGGCCTGGTCTGCATCCGCGTGGTTTCGGCGCCGGAGTCTGCAGCCGGCCGCAGCTCCGGCGGGCCGGCCGGGCGCGGCTCGGGGGGCGGGCCGGGGTGGGTGGGGTCGTGCGGTGTCCGCGAACTCGCGGCGACCAGGCCGGCCGCCGCGACCGGCGGCCGGGCGGGCCGCCCGTTGCTGGTGGGCCGCTTGCGCTCGTCGGGCAGGTCAATCTCGCCCAGGCCGATGCGGTTTTGCAGGCGCCGCGCCCAGCGCGGGGCCCACCAGCAGTCGTCGCCGAGCAACTTCATCACCGCCGGCACCAGGAACATCCGCACCACGGTCGCGTCCAGCAATAGCGCCGCCATCAGCCCGAACGCCAGGTACTTCATCATCACCAGGTCGGAGAACACGAAAGAACCGGCGACCACGGCAAGGACCAGCGCCGCGGCCGTGATCAGGCGGCCGGTGGTTGCCGTGCCGATCCGGATGGCCTCCGCGGTCGACATGCCGCGCTCTCGCGCCTCGACCATCCGGGAGACCAGGAAAACCTCGTAGTCGGTGGCCAGGCCGTACCCGACCGCGACCACCAACGCGATGATCACCACCATCAACGGCGTCGGCGTGAAATTCAGCCACTTCGAGAAGTGCCCGTCGACGAAGATCCACGTCAGGATGCCCATGGTGGACCCAAGCGTCAACACGCTCATCACCGCGGCCTTGATCGGCAGCACCACCGACCCGAACGCCAGGAACATCAACAGCATGGTGGCGGTGATCAGCACGACCACCATCTGCGGAGCCTTGGCAATCAGGCTGTGAATCGAATCCTGCTCCAGGGCCGGTGTCCCACCGACCAACAGCGTGACCCCCTTGGGGGGCTGGATGGCGCGCAGTTCGCCGATCTTCTTGGCCGCGTCATTCGAGTTGATCAGCCCGTTCTGCAGAACCCGCAGCGACGGATCCTTCGACGCCCCCGGCGCGTAGCTGCGTTCCTGCCACATGTTGGCGGGATTGTTGTCGGGATCGCTGAACCCGCTGATCGTCATCGCCTTGTTGCGGACGTCAGCGATCTGCTGATCGGTGACCGGCTGATGGTTGGTGGACTGCAGAACCAGCGTCAGCGGATTGGTGCGGTATCCGGGGAAGAGCTGGTCGAAATGCTCCTGCGACTGCCGCACCGAATTGTTGGGCGGCAGATACTTCTCGCTCATGGCGCCGAAGGACAGGTTGCTCAGCGGAATAACGAGCAGGATCATGCCGACGGCGATCGGGATGGCGAAGGTCAGCGGGCGCCTCATGACGAAGTTGACCAGCTTGCCCCAGAAGCCGGCCTCGACCTCTTCGCGGGTCTTGGTCTTCTGCAGGCGATCCGCGAGCCAGTTGAGGTAGGCGCGCGACACCTTCCAGTTCCGCAGGAACGGAACCCGGAACAGGGTGCGCACGCCGAGCGCGTCGACGTTTTTGCCCAGGATTCCCAGGACCGCGGGCAACAGCGTGATCGACAGCAGCGCCGCCAGCGTCACCGCCGCGATGAGGGCATAGGTCAGCGACTTGACGAAGCCCTGCGGCAACAGCAAAAGGCTCGCGCCCGACGCGGCGATGAGCACCGCCGAGAAGGTGACCGTGCGGCCCGCCGTCATCACCGTGCGCCGCACCGCGGCCTCGGTGTCGTAGCCTTCGGCGATCTCTTCCCGGAACCGGCTCACCACAAATAGCCCGTAGTCCACGGCGATGCCCAGGCCGATCAGCGAGATCACCGGTTGGGCGAAGAAGTTCACCGGCCCGAACATCGCGATGAGCCGCACGATGCCCAGCGCGCCGGCGATGCTCAGCCCGCCCACCATCACCGGCAAGCAGGCCGCGATCACACCGCCGAAGACCAGGAACAGCACGACCGCCACCAACGGCAGCGCCAGGACCTCCATCCGTTTCTGGTCGGTGGCGATGGTTCCGGTCAGGGCGGTGGCGACGGGCTCGAGGCCGGCGAGTTGGACCCCGCCGCCGTTGAGCTTTTGCAGGGCCGGCTGGACGGCCTTGTAGTTGTTCAGGATGGTGTCGTCGTCGTCGCCCTTGAGCGGGATGGACACGAATGTGTACTTCTTGTCCTGGGTGGCCATGCCCTGAACGATCGCGTTGGTCGTGTTGGGCGCCGCCAGGTAGCCGGCCCATCCGAGCACCTTGTCCGAATGGTCCTTGACGAACTGGTTGAGCTCATCGGTGATCTGTTTCGACCAGGCCGGGTCGTTGACGTTTTTGCCGTCCGGGGCTTTGAAGATGGCGACGATGTGGCCGGTTCGGTCCCGCCCGTACACGTTGTCGCCGCTGATCGAGGCCTTCACGGATTGACTGCCGTCGTCGTAGAAGCCGCTCTGCGTGACGTGCTTACCCAGGCTCATCCCGAAAACGCCGCCACCAAGGCAAAGAGCTACCGTGACGCCAATGACGATGTACCGATAGCGGTACACGGTTCGACCCCACCAGGCGAACACCTAAGCTCCTCACTGGATCATCAGCCACCCGCGCGTTGACTTTCCAGTGTCACACACGCGTGGTCAATAGCGCGGACAGCGGCCGGAACGGCTGCAACCACGCTCCCTGGTCAGGCAGCGAATCCAGGCCGATTCGCGGCAACGGTTCCCGGAAAACACCAGCGATGTCTTCCAGGTCGACGAAGTCCAAGTTATCCGAGGCTAGCGCCCAACTGGCATGTTCGCGAAATCCGATCACCTGAACCGGGATTCCGTCACCGACCCCGCTGTGGGCAATCTCTTCCAGCGGTTGACGGAACGCTTGACCGTCGGCGGAAGCGACCACCAGCGCCGCCAGCCCTTCCTGACGCCGCCGCTCGATATGGGCGAGCATGTCGCGGTCCACATCGCTGTCCTCGTCGATCTTCGGCTTGGCGAAGACCGCGAACCCGACGTTGCGCAGCGCGTCCACCCACGGCCGCACCACGTCGGCGCTGCCCGGCGCGATGTTGGTGAAAACGGTGGCCTCGGGTTCGACCACGGCGCCCGGACGGCTCGAGCTGACCTCGGCCGTGCGCGCCAGCAGCCATCGGCCGAGCGCGTCGAAACGCGGGCGCTCCAGGGCCGTCGGGCGACGGCCCAAAATCGAGCCCAGGCCCATGTCGAGGTTCGGGGCGTCCCAGACCAGCAAGACGCGGCCACCCGACGGTTGGAAGCCGGTCAGGGCTTCGTTCGCCGGCAAACCGGCCAACACCTCCGGCGAGGCCAGCGGTTCGGGTGCTGCTTGTGTCAGGCTCATGCCCCTCGCCTTATCCAGATCAACTCGGTCACGGCGCTGCCCGCTTCTTGGGCTTTCGACTCGTACTTGGTGGTCGGCCGAACCACCGAAACTCCCAGCGTGGTGCCGGCATCGGCGCGACGCAGCCGGGGTTCCGCATCGCCGACCTCGGCAATCTGCTCGGCATAGCCGGGGTGGTCCGTCGCGGCGTGCAGGACACCACCGGGGAGTAACCGATCGGCGATCATGCCAACCGTCACCGGTTGCAGGAACCGGCGCTTGTGGTGGCGGGCCTTCGGCCACGGGTCGGGAAAGAAGACGCGGACCCCGCTCAGCGAGGCGGGCGCGATCAGATGTTGCAGCACGTCGACCCCGTTGCCGCGGATCAATCGGATGTTGCCCACCCGCTCGCGGTCGATCGCGGACAGCAGCTGCGCCAGGCCGCGGCGATAGATCTCGACTGCGATCACGTCGATATCGGGCTCGTCGGCGGCCATGGTCAGCGTCGACGTGCCGCTGCCGCAGCCAATCTCCAGCACCACCGGCGCCTCGCGGCCGAACCACCCGCGAATGTCCAGCGGCTCCCCGCGACGAAGCTCTTCCCCCGCGTCCCGGTCAGCGCGGGGCCCCACGGACAGGCCCAGTTGCGGCCACAGTCGCTCCCAGGTCTGGCGCTGGGCGTCGGACAGGGCGGAACGCCGCGAGCGAAAACTCGTGGCCGGGAGGTAGCGCTGTTCGCGACGGTCCGGCCCGGGCGGCTCGGATGCCGGGTTCACAGCTTCTCCCGTATGCGGACCGGCCTCCACCGGCGTGTCGGGACGAATCCCGACCGCGGGTTGCGCATGCATTTGTCCATGGTGGCGCATGAACGCCGGATGTAGCCGCCTCTGGTCCAGATTGATATCCAACAGTTGCCTTCAGCTGGTAACTCATAGACGGTGGCTCGCATCTCAGTGACGCAAGTGTCACCATTCGGGGGAACCGCTCGGCAAACGGATCGAACGGCCAGGGCATGAAGGGACAGGGACACCAGATTTTCGTCGACGAGCTGGCGCGATTTGCCGCCGGGCATTCCGACCCCCGCGTGACGGCGATCGCCGAGCGAGCCGCCGCACCTTTGCGCGTGGCCGTCCGCGGACGTCGGGGGGTGGGTCGCGGCACGGTGGCGCGTGCTCTCACGGCGGCCGGAACCGCGTCGGGGATCGCCGTGACCCCGGCGGGCGGCGCCGACCTGGACGTCGACGTGATCGTCTACGTCACCACCGAGGTGATCAAGCCCGAGGACGCCGACGCGATCAGCGGCGCCCAGCGCCCGGTGTTGGCGGTGCTCAACAAGGCCGACTTGGCCGGCTCGCTGTCGGGCCGTAGCGGCGATGGGCCGATCGCGGTCGCACGGACGCGCTGCGCGAACCTTGCCGAGCTGGTCGGGGTTCCCGTCGAGCCGATGATCGGTCTGCTCGCCGTCGCCGCGCTTGAGGACCTGGACGCCACACTGTGGGCCGCGCTGCAAGTGCTGGCCGGCGAATCCGCTTGCCGCCCTTACCTTTCCGAAGACCCTTTCGACGGCTCCTTCGAGGCATTCCTCGCGGCGAATAATCCGGTGCCCACCGATGTGCGGCGGCGCTTGCTGGACACCTTGGACATGTTCGGCACGGCGATCGGGGTCGCCGCGATTGGCCGGGGTAAGACGACGGCGCAAGTCCGGGCGCTGCTGCGACGGATGAGTTGCGTCGATGCCGTCATTAACAAGGTGTCCGCCGTCGGCGCCGAGGTCCGCTACCAGCGGGTGCTCGAGGCCGTCGCGGAATTGGAGGCCCTGGCGGTCAGCCGGGGCGGGATCGGCGAGCGGATCGGTGCGTTCCTGACCCGCGACGACACGGTGGTCGCCCGCATGGATGCCGCCATCGACCTGGCCGAGGCGGCCGGCCTCGAGATTTTCGCCGACCGTGACGACCCCGCCGCACACCTGCCCCGGGCGGTGCGCTGGCAACGCTACAGCCGCGGATCGGTGAGCGATCTGCACCGCGCGTGCGGCACCGATATCGCCAGGGGTTCGCTACGGCTGTGGTCGCAGACCTGCGGGTCGTTGCCGGAAGGACCCGGGGAGTTCTGGTGAAGCGCGACAAGAGCGGCGATCCGGCGGCCCAGGTGGACGCCCTGGTGGCAGAGTTCGGGCCCCAGCTGGGTTCGCTCGCCCTCAACCGCCGCGACGTGGTGTTGGTGACCGGCCCCTGGATGGCCGGTGTCACCGGAGTGGTCGCTGCGCTGCGCGAACGGCTATCGCAGCACAAGTTCGTGGAGTCGACGGATCTGGGACCCGGGGATGCGCCGATCGCCGTGGTGTTCGTCGTGTCCGCGGCGGCCCAACTGACCGAATCCGACTGCGCGCTGCTCGACGCCGCGGCCGACAACACCGACGTGATCGTCGGCGTGGTGTCCAAGATCGACGTGCACCGCAACTGGCGCGACGTCCGCAGCGCCAATCGCGACATGCTGGCCGCGCACGCACCGCGCTACGGCCACGTGCCCTGGGTGGGCGCGGCCGCCGTGCCCGATCTCGGCGAACCGAGCGTCGACGACCTGGTCGAGACCGTCTCGGAACGGCTCGCAGCATCCGATATCGCGCGACGAAACAGGTTGCGGGCGTGGGAATCTCGGCTGCAAAAGGCCGCGCAACGGATCGACCGCGACGCCGACGCGCCCGGTCGGCGGGCCCGGGTTGACGCGCTGCGCGAAGAGCGCAGCACGGCGTTGTCGCAGCGTCGCCAGGCCAAATCCGAGCGCACCGTCACGCTGCGCGGTCAGATCCAGCAGGCCCGGATCCAGCTGTTCCACTTCGCGCGCAACCGTTGCTCGTCGGTGCGCACCGAGCTGCAGTCCGACGCCGCGGGTCTGTCCCGGCAGAACATGCCCGGCTTTGAGGCGCATACGCGCGGCCGGGTGGATGAAGTGGTCGCCGAGGTGAGCGACGGCACCGAAACACACCTCGCGGACGTCGTGCAGGCGATGGATGTGCCGGTGACCCTGCCCGCCCCCGACGAGCTGCCGACGGTTGACATCGCGCCGCCGCCGCTGAAGGCGCGGCGGCACGAAACCTGGCTGATGCTGCTGTTGGGCAGCGGGGTCGGGGTGGGGGTAGCGGTGGCGCTGAGCCGGCTGGTGGCCAGCCTGGCCCCGCGGCTGAACCCAGTGCTGCAGATCGCGGGGGCCGTGGCCTGCGTGGCGATCGGCCTGGCCATCACGGTCGTGGTGGTCAACATCCGTGGGCTGCTGCACGACCGCGCGTTGCTGGACCGCTGGGCGGGCGATGCGACGTCGTCGCTGCGCTCGGTCGTGGAGGAGCTGGTGGCCACCCGCGTGCTGGCCGCCGAGTCGGTGCTGAGCACCGCGCTGATCGCCCGCGATGAGACCGAGAACGTGGAGGTGGACGAGCAGGTCAGCGTCATCGACAGCGAACTGCGCGAACACGCCATCGATGCGGCCCGGGCCGCGGCGGCGCGGGATCGGGAGATGCCCACCGTGACCGCCGCACTCGACGCCGTGCGTGCCGAACTCGGAGAAACGGGTATACCCAATCCCGACGACTCGGCAGAGGACACCGGCGAGGATGTCGGTAATTGAGCGTTTGAGAAGGGGAAATGGCGAGATTTTGCCACGTTGGGCAAGGCTTCTGAATCGTTGTTGTGAGAAGGCTTATACCCTCCCGGGCCTGCCCCGACAAGGTCCTCGCGATAACCTGTAGCTAACGACACCAATGTCCATCGGTTGCGTGGGCGACTGAAATGGATGGCAGTCAGAGATGTTCGTAAAGACAAAGAAGAATTCAGGAGAGTTCGATGACCTCAGCGACCATTCCCGGTCTAGACACTGCACCCACTAAGCACAAGGGGCTGCTGTCATGGGTAGAGGAGGTCGCCGAGCTCACCCAGCCCGACCGGGTCGTCTTCGCCGACGGCTCCGATGAGGAGTTCAACCGGCTGGCCGAGCAGCTCGTCGCGGCGGGCACCTTCAAGAAGCTGAACGAGAACAAGCACCCCAACTCCTACCTCGCGTTGTCCGACCCGTCGGATGTGGCCCGGGTGGAGTCCCGCACGTTCATCTGTTCTCAGCGTGAGGTCGACGCGGGGCCCACCAACAACTGGATGGACCCGGCCGAGATGCGGTCCACCATGACCGACCTGTACCGCGGCTGCATGCGCGGTCGCACCATGTGGGTGGTGCCGTTCTGCATGGGCCCGCTCGGCGCCGACGACCCGAAGCTGGGCGTGGAGATCACCGACTCCGAGTACGTCGTGGTCTCGATGAAGGTGATGACCCGGATGGGCAAGGCCGCCCTGGACAAGATCGGCGACGACGGCTTCTTCGTCAAGGCGCTGCACTCGATCGGGGCTCCGCTGGAAGGCCCGGACGGAACCCGAAAGGACGATGTGCCGTGGCCGTGCAACGACACCAAGTACATCACCCACTTCCCGGAGACCCGCGAGATCTGGAGCTACGGCTCGGGCTACGGCGGCAACGCGCTGCTGGGCAAGAAGTGCTACTCGCTGCGCATCGCGTCGGCCATGGCCCACGACGAGGGCTGGCTCGCCGAGCACATGCTGATCCTCAAGCTGATCTCCCCGGAGAACAAGGCGTACTACTTCGCCGCCGCGTTCCCGTCGGCGTGCGGCAAGACCAACCTGGCGATGCTGCAGCCGACCATCCCGGGCTGGCGCGCCGAGACCCTGGGTGACGACATCGCCTGGATGCGGTTCGGCAAGGACGGCCGGCTGTACGCGGTCAACCCCGAGTTCGGTTTCTTCGGGGTGGCGCCGGGCACCAACTGGAAGTCCAACCCCAACGCCATGCGCACCATCGAGGCGGGCAACACCGTCTTCACCAACGTCGCGTTGACCGACGACAACGACGTGTGGTGGGAGGGCCTGGAGGGCGACCCGCAGCACCTGATCGACTGGAAGGGCAACGACTGGTACTTCCGCGAGACGGAAACCGCTGCCGCGCACCCGAACTCGCGGTACTGCACGCCGATGTCGCAGTGCCCGATCCTGGCGCCGGAGTGGGACGACCCGCAGGGCGTGCCGATCTCCGGGATCCTGTTCGGAGCCCGCCGCAAGACGACGGTGCCGCTGGTGACCGAGGCCCGCGACTGGCAGCACGGCGTGTTCATGGGAGCCACCATGGGCAGCGAGCAGACCGCGGCCGCCGAGGGCAAGGTCGGCGCCGTGCGCCGCGACCCGATGGCCATGCTGCCGTTCCTCGGCTACAACGTCGGTGACTACTTCCAGCACTGGATCGACCTGGGCAAGAACGCCGACGAGTCCAAGCTGCCGAAGGTGTTCTTCGTCAACTGGTTCCGCCGCGGCGAGGGCGGCAAGTTCCTGTGGCCGGGCTTCGGCGAGAACAGCCGGGTGCTGAAGTGGATCGTCGACCGCATCGAGCACAAGGCCGGCGGCCAGGACACCCCGATCGGCGTCGTCCCGACCGCCGAGGACCTGGACTTGAACGGGCTCGACGTCGACGGCGGCGACGTCACCGCGGCGCTCGCGGTCAACGTTGCGGAGTGGCGCCAGGAGCTGCCGCTGATCGAGGAGTGGTTCGAGTTCGTCGGCGACAAGCTGCCGACCGGCGTCAAGGACGAGTTCGAGGCGCTCAAGCAGCGGCTGGCCGAGGCGGGCTAACCGCCTCCAGCGCCCGCTTGACACCCGTCAAAGTCCGGGTCGTACAGTCGGCGCATGCAGATTCGCCCGTATATCGGCGCCCATAAACCTGCTGTCATCCTCTACCCGTCGGGCACGGTCGTCACCTTCGACGACCTGGAAGCCCGGGCCAATCGGCTGGCGCATCGGTTCCGCCAGGCCGGGCTGGGCGAGGGCGACACCGTCGCCATCCTGATGGAGAACAACGAACACATCCACGCGGTGATGTGGGCGGCTCGCCGCAGCGGTCTGTACTACGTGCCGATCAATACCCACCTGACCGTGGCTGAGGCCGCGTACATCATCGACAACAGCAGCGCCAAGGCCGTCATTGGGTCGGCGGCGCTGGCCGAAACCTGCCAGAACCTGGCGGAGCACCTGCCCGGCGGGCTGCCGGGGTTGCTGATGATCGCCTGCGATGAAGGGGATGCCGGCCTGCCCGGCTGGGATCGTTACCCGGAATGCGTTGCGGGTCAACCTCCTACACCGATCGATGACGAGATCGAGGGCGACTTGCTCCAATACTCGTCGGGCACCACCGGCCGGCCCAAGGGGATCAAACGTGAACTGCCGCACGTCCCTCCGGATGAGGCCACCGGCATGATGTCGGCGTTGGTCGGGTTTTGGATGAACGCCGAGTCGATCTATTTGAGCCCGGCCCCGCTCTACCACACGGCGCCGTCGGTGTGGTCGATGAGCGCGCAGGCCGGCGGCATCACGACCGTCGTGATGGAGAAATTCGACGCGGCTGGAGCGCTCGACGCCATCCAGCGCCATCGGGTAACCCACGGCCAGTTCGTCCCGGCGATGTTCACCCGCATGCTGAAACTTCCTGATGCCGTTCGTGATTCGTACGACCTGTCCAGCCTCCAACGAGTGATGCACGCGGCCGCGCCGTGCCCGGTGCAGATCAAGAAACAGATGATCGACTGGTGGGGACCGATCATCGACGAGTACTACGCCTCCTCGGAGGCGACGGGTTCGACGCTGATCACCGCCGAGGATTGGCTGGCGCACCCGGGATCGGTCGGCAAACCCATGCTGGGCGGGGTGCACATTCTCGACGAGGACGGCAACGAGCTGCCGCCGGGCGAGCCCGGCGAGATCTATTTCGAAGGGGGCTATGCCTTCGAATACCTCAACGACCCGGCGAAAACCGCCGCGTCGCGGGATAGACACGGCTGGGTGACGGTCGGCGACGTCGGCTACCTCGACGAGGAGGGCTACCTGTACCTCACCGACAGGCGCCATCACACGATCATCTCCGGTGGGGTGAACATCTACCCGCAGGAAACCGAGAACCTTCTGGTCACCCACCCGAAGGTGATGGACGCGGCGGTGTTCGGGGTTCCCGACGACGAGATGGGTCAGCGCGTCATGGCGGTCGTGCAGACCGTCGACCCCAGCGATGCGACGGATCAGTTCGCCGACGAGTTGATGGCCTGGCTGCGACACCACTTGTCGCACTTCAAGTGTCCGCGATCGATCGCGTTCGAGCCGCAGCTGCCGCGCACCGACACCGGAAAGCTCTACAAGAACGGGCTGATCGAGAAGTATTCGGTTTGACATTGCGCATCATTGATCTGGCCGAGCCGCCGCAGCCCGACGGCGTAGCGCCGCCGGGTGTGGTGGTCGCGGTGGGTCGGGGCCCCGAGATCAGCGGTGCGCGAGCCGAGTATTGGCTAAACCGAGCCACTTTCACGCTCACCGAAGACAGCGCTGCGGACCGGCGGGTCGTCACCGTCGATTCGGTGCCCGACGCCCTGGCCGAGCTGACCCAGCGCTGTCACCGCTGGCCGCACGCCAGCAGCGTCTGCGACGACGTGCTGCGCGCCGTGGCGCCGGATGGACCCACGCTGGCCGCGGTGGTGACCGAATCGCTGGCCTACTCGACCCTGCAGGCAGGACCGGAGTTCGCCCGCTGGCTCGACGAACGCGGCGCGGCCGGGATGCCCGACATCGCCGACCCGGTGCAGCTGGAGCGCGACGGCGACACCCTGCGCATCAGGTTCAACCGGCCGCAACGTCACAACGCGTTTTCCACCGATGCGCGCGCCGCGCTGCTCGAGGCGCTGACCGTCGCCCAGCTGGACCCGTCGGTCACCGGGATCGTGTTGAGCGGCAACGGCCCCTCGTTTTGCAGCGGGGGAGACCTGGCCGAGTTTGGCACCTTCGCCGACCCGGCGAGCGCGCACCTCGCCCGCACGCGTCACAGCCCAGCCCTGGCGCTCGACGCCCTCACCGCCAGGCTTGGCCGGTCGTGCCGGGCCGAGGTGCACGGCCGGGTGACGGGCAGCGGCTTGGAGATGGCGGCGTTTTGCGGATGGGTCGAGGCGCGCGACGATTCGCTCTTCGGACTACCCGAATTGGGCCTGGGCCTGATCCCCGGCGCCGGCGGTACCGTGAGCGTTACCCGCCGAATCGGCCGCTGGCGCACGGCATATCTGGTGCTGTCCGGCCGCACCCTCGATGCCGATACCGCACTGGCCTGGGGGCTGGTGGACGCGACTTACGTTGGCGCCCAACGCGCTGCTCAGTAGGACGGGTTGCTCAGTAGGAGGAGAATGTGGTGGTGGTCGTGGACGGCATGTTCGAGACGGCGATCCCGATCATGACGAACCACAGCACCACGATGGCCACGTAGAAGACGACGCCCGTGATTGCGCTAATGATGGCCCACTTCTTGGCGTTGTTGGACGCGGCCTGCGCCTCGTCGTAGCGTCCCTGCGTCCACAGCCCGCTGACCTTGGTGGAGTACACCAGCGACACGATCCCCAGGGGCAGGCAGCACAGGACTGTGGTCAAAATCGCCCAGACGAGATAGTTGTCCGGCTCACCCTGGCCCTGCCAGCCCGGCTGCGGGGCCTGCCAACCCGGTTGCGGCTGTTGACCCTGCCAACCCGGTTGCGGCTGTTGACCCTGCCAACCCGGTTGCGGCTGTTGACCTTGCCAACCCGGTTGCTGCTGGCCCTGCCACTCCGGGGATCCTTCATAGGGTCCTGGGGGATAACTCATGGGAGCTGCCTTCCTTTGGGTTTCCTCCGGCCCACACGGGTTTACTTCCGCCCCAGTTTGCTGGTGTGAGAAGTCAGGCAAATATACAGCACCCGCCCTCCTCAAGCCGGGAGATTTGGGCTTCTTTAGATCCCGCCCCGGGCCACCAGCTGGGCGGCGATCACGTTGCGCTGGATCTCGTTGGTGCCTTCGCCGACGATCATCAGGGGCGCGTCGCGGAAGTAGCGTTCGACGTCGTATTCGGTGGAGTAGCCGTAGCCGCCGTGGATGCGTACGGCGTTCAGCGCGATCTCCATCGCGACCTCGGAGGCGAACAGTTTGGCCATCCCGGCCTCCATGTCACAGCGCTCGCCGCTGTCGTAGCGCTCGGCGGCGTAGCGGGTGAGGGCACGGGCGGCGGTGAGTTTGGTCGCCATGTCAGCCAGGTAGTTGCCGACGGCCTGATGCTTCCAGATCGGCCGGCCGAAGCTTTCCCGCTGCTGGGCATACGCAAGCGCATCCTCGAGCGCCGCCGTCGCCACGCCCAGCGCCCGGGCGGCCACCTGGATGCGGCCCGTCTCGAGTCCTTTCATCATTTGCGAAAAGCCCTCGCCCATGCGGCCGCCAAGGATCGCCGAGGACGGCACGGCGAAGTTGTCGAACGACAGCTCGCAGGATTCGACGCCCTTGTAGCCCAGCTTGGGCAGGTCCCGCGACACCGTCAGGCCCGGCCCGTGCCCGACGAGCGCGATTGAGATGCCCGTGTGGCGTGGGGTGGCGGTCGGGTCGGTCTTGCACAGCAGCGCGATCAGTCCGGACCGGCGCGCGTTGGAAATCCAGGTCTTGGAACCGTTGATCACCAGGTGATCGGGGGCGCCTTCGGCGCCAAAAGGCAGCGCGGTGGTCGACATGTTCTGCAGGTCCGAACCGCCGCCCGGTTCGGTCAACGCCATGGTGGCCCGCAGCTCGCCGGTCGCCATCGGCGGCAGGTAGGCCCGCCGCTGCTCCTCGGTGCCGAACAGCGTCAGCAGCTTCGCCACCACGGTGTGACCGCCCATCGCACCGGCCAGGCTCATCCAGCCGCGCGCCAGCTCCTCGGTGACTCGCACATAACACGGCATCGACACCGGTGACCCGCCGTATTCCTCGGGGATGGCCAGGCCGTAGACGCCGATCCGCTTCATCTGTTCGATCCAGGCCTCCGGGTAGGCATTGGCATGCTCGACCTCGCGGACGGTCGGTTTGACATCGCGGTCGATGAACGCCCGCACGGTGGCGACCAGCATGTCTTCTTCGTCGTTACGCTCACCGCTCACCTGTGACCAACCTCCGTGTTGACCCTCGGTTCGACAGCCTGCCAGCATGTGCCGTTGTGACGGTGCACGGGTACGCGGGTCAACGCGAGGGCGGGCCCTACTTCGATGACCTGTCGACGGGTCAGGTCTTTGACTGGGCGCCCCCGATGACCCTGACGGCGGGGTTGGCCGCCGCCCATCAGGCGATCGTGGGCGACCGGTTGCGACTGGCCCTCGATGCGGATCTCTGCAGCGCGGTGACCGGGGTGCCCGGGCCCCTGGCGCATCCGGCGCTGGTCTGTGACGTGGCGATCGGGCAGTCGACGCTCGTCACCCAGCGCGTCAAAGCCAACCTGTTCTACCGCGGCCTGGTGTTTCACCGCTTCCCGGTCGTCGGCGACACCATCTACACCCGCACCGAAGTGGTTGGGCTGCGGGCCAACTCGGTCAAGCCGGGTCGGGCGCCGACGGGAATGGCGGCGCTGCGGATCATCACCATCGACCAGGCCGATCGGCTGGTGCTCGACTTCTACCGCTGCGCCATGCTGCCGGCCAGCCCGGACTGGCGTCCCGACGATGGGCCCGCCCTCGCCGACGACCTGTCCGCCATCGGGGCCGACGCGGCGGGGCCGGCGTCGGATCCGACCGCGCAATGGGACGGCGCGGTCTTTCGGGACAAGGTGCCCGGTCCGCGATTCAGTGACTTCGGAGCCGGCATGGCGCGCACCGTGCTGCACAGCACCGGCGACGTGGTCAGCAGCGCGCCCGAACTGGCTCGACTCACGCTGAATATCGCTGCCACCCACCATGACTCGCGGGTGGGCGGCCAGAGGCTGGTGTACGGCGGGCACACCATCGGGCTGGCACTCGCGCAGGCGAGCAGGCTGCTGCCCAATCTGGCGACGGTGCTGGGCTGGGAGTCGTGCGATCACACCGGCCCGGTCCACGAGGGTGACACCCTCTACAGCGAGCTGCACGTCGAGTCGGCCGAGGCGACCGACCATGGCGGCGTGCTGGGGCTGCGGTCGCTCGTGTACGCGGTCAGCGACACGGCGGGCGAGCCCGACCGGCCGGTGCTGGACTGGCGCTTTTCGGCGCTGCATTTCTGACGCCCGCCGCACGAGCACAATGGTCCAGATGAGCAACGCGGCGTCGCGATGGGGGAGCAGCGGGCTGGCCTGCCTGACCGGGCTGCCCGACGGGCCGCCCGACTTCTCCCGCGCCGACGTGCTGACCCGCGCCGAGCGGGTCGCCGCGGCAGTCGGCATTCACCTGAGCGTCACCGTCGACGCGGCCGGCCTGCTGACCGGGCGGGCCGCGCTGCTCGGACTGACCCGCGCCGGCCGGGCGTCGGCCGGCGGCGCCACCCGGCTGCTGGCGGCCCGGGACGGCTGGTGCGCGATCACGCTGTCCCGCCCCGACGACGCGGCGGCCGTGCCCGCGCTGTTGGAGGTCGATGGCGTGCCCGCCGACCCGTGGCCGGCGCTGCGGGAGTTGGGCCGCAACACGTTCGGTGTCCGACGTCACCGAGCGGGCGGCCCTGCTCGACATCCCGGCGGCCGGGCTGGGCGACGCCGCGGCCGCCCCGCCGCGGGTAGTCGCACTGGGCCCGCGAACGTCCGCGCGCGGGTTGGCGGGTCTGCTGGTGGCCGACCTCTCCTCGATGTGGGCCGGCCCGCTGTGCGGGCAGCTGCTGGCCCGGGCCGGAGCGACCGTCGTCAAGGTCGAAAGCCCGCGCCGCCCGGATGGCACCCGGGCCGGCAACCGCGCTTTCTTCGACTGGATCAACGGTGAAAAGTTTTCCTACAGCATCGATTTCGACACCGCGGAGCTGCGCGAGTTGCTCGAGGTCGCCGACATCGTGATCGAGGGCTCGCGGCCCGCGGCGCTGGCGCGGCGGGGCCTCGGGTCCGAGCACGTCGCTCCCCGAGCGGGCCGAATCTGGCTGCGGATCGCCGGGCATGACGAGCGCTCGGGACGCCCGGCGTTCGGCGACGACGCCGCGGTGGGGGGTGGCTTGGTCGGGACCAGCGCCCAGGGACCGGTGTTCTGCGGGGACGCGATCGCCGACCCGCTGACCGGGCTGGAGGCGACCGCTGCGGTGGCCGAATCGCTGGGCCGGGGTGGCGGCGAATTGATCCAGCTGTCGATGGCCGCGATCGCCGCGACCTACGCGGCGACCCCGACGGCGCCATCACTGTCGGAGCGCCCGGCGCCACCACCGCCCGTCCCCCCGGCATCGCGCCCCGCGCCCGAGTTGGGCGCCGACAACGACACGGTGCGCCGCGTGGTCTCCGAAAGGCGTTGCATGTCATGCTGATCCAGCGCGCGACATTGCTGGACGGCACGGTGACCGACATCCGGGTCGGGGCACGGATCGACGAGATGGGCAACGACATGTCCGGCAAGGGCGGCGAGGACGTGTTCGACGCGGCCGGCAAAACCGTGCTGCCCGGCCTGCATGACCACCACGTACACCTGCGTTCGGCCGCGTCCGCCCTGGATTCGCTTTCCGTCGGGCCGCCCACCGTATATACCAAAGACCAACTGGCACAGGCACTGTCGAAGGCATCGCCCGGCGCCGACGGATGGATTCGTGCGGCGGGCTACCACGACTCGGTTGCCGGCGAGCTGGACAGGGCCGCCCTCGATGCCCTGCTGCCGGGCGTTCCGGTGCGCGTCCAGCACCGCAGCGGCGCCTTGTGGATCCTCAACTCCGCGGCACTGGGCCTGCTTGGGTTGGCCGGGCACCCGGACGGGCGCCTGCGCGCGAACGACCGCTGGTCGAAGGCCGTGGCGCGCCGCGACACCGACCTCGCCGAACTCAGCCACCGGCTCACCGCGTGTGGTGTCACCGGAATCACCGACGCCACACCCGATCTCGACGCCGACGACATGGTGTCGCTGTTGGCGGCGCACCGTGCGGGCGAGTTTCGGCCCCGGGTGCATTTCCTGTCCCCCGGGAAGATGATTCTGCACGACGACCGTCTCGACCTGGACGCACTGACCGGCTGGATCTCCGAGCGCCACGGCGAGGATCGGCCGGTGGCCGTGCACTGCGTGACCGCGGCCCAATTGGTGGTGGCCATTGCGGCCCTGCGCGCGGCGGGTAGCCATCCGCTCGATCGGATCGAGCATGCCGCGATGGTCCCCGACGACGCAATGGCCGATCTGGCCGACCTCGGGGTCACCGTGGTGACGCAGCCCAACTTCGTCGCCGAGCGAGGCGATCACTACCTCGCCGAGATTCCGGCCGCCGAGCACCATCAGCTGTGGCGGGTCGCGTCGCTGCTGAAAGCCACTGTGCGCGTGGCGCTGTCCACCGACATGCCGTTCGGTCACGGCGACCCGTGGGCGGCGATGCGCGCCGCGGTGAACCGCACCACGCCCAGCGGGGCCGTCCTTGGTCCCAACGAATGTATCTCGGCGCGAAAGGCTTTGGAGATGTTTGCGGGCTATCCGGATCAGCCCTGCAGGCAACGGGCCGTCGCTACCGGAGGCGCCGGAGACCTCTGCGTGCTCACCGGGCCGCCGGCCGCGGTGCTGGCCGAGTTGGACGCCGCCATGGTGGCCGCCACGATCATCGGCGGCCGCGTCGCCTATGCGGCGAAGTAATCCTCGCGGTCAAACCAGCGCGGAGCGCAAGGCCTCGCACTGGCTGTCGACGAAGTGTTGTGACACTTGAGCTTTCGGTGCAACCACGTCGAAGCCGTGGAAGGCGCCCGGGATGACGTCGACTTGGCACGCCACCCCGGCGTTCCTCAGGCGTTCGGCGTAGGCGAGGTCCTCGTCGTGGAACAGGTCGTGGGTGCCGACGCCGATCCACGCCGGTGGCAGCCCGCTCAGGTCGTCGCGTCGCCCCGGGACGGCGACCTGCGGGTCGGCATCCCCGAGATATGCCGTCCAGCCGAAGTGATTGCTGCGCGTGTTCCACAGCCGGTAGTTCGGCTTCTCGGCGGTCGCGGAACTTCGGTCATCGAGCATGGGGTAGGCCAGCAGCTGCAACGCCGGTGTGACTTCGCCGCGGTCTCGGGCCAGCAGGGCAAGGGCCGCCGCAAGGCCACCGCCGGCGCTTTGCCCGCCGATCGCCAACCGCCCCCGGTCCACCGACGGCAGGCCGGCCAGCCAGGTCAACGCCGAATAGCAGTCTTCCAGCGCTGTGGGATACCGATGTTCGGGCGCCAGTCGGTAGTCCACCGACGCGACGGTGATGCCCAGCCTGGTGCTGAACCGCCGGCATATCGGGTCGTCCCGTTGCGCGGTGCCCATCACGTATCCGCCGCCGTGGATCCACAGCAGCGCGGGCGTAGGTTCGGTCACGCCGACGGGCCGGAACAGCCGAACTCCGGTGCCCGAACCCAGCGTGAGCACCTCAACGTCGCCGGATGCGCCACGTCCACCGAAGCGCGCCGTCAGCGCTATCCGAGGCCCGCATTATCGGCAAGGTCGCGGCGACCGATCAGTCGTCGCGGTGCGAAGCGGGCGATTCGGCGCAGGTCGGGGTGAACGTCGTTGTTCGGCACCGGTCAAGTATCGCCGACGGGACACACCGGCACGGATCGGGCACCGAACCGTTCCCGCCCCCGGCACGTACCTATGGCAGGCTCTTGGGGTTAGCTGAGCGAAGATCGGGGTAACGATGGGAGTGCTGGCGGAGGCGGTAGGCGTCGGCATGTCGGTGATTGCGGATTGGTCGCAACGTCCCGTACAGGGACCGCACGCGTCCGGGCCGCCAGGTCGGTCAGGATGCGAGGGACACATGCTGGGGCAGCTCTACGATCGGGCGCTCGGCGGCGAGCGATGTTGGATCCGCCATGAGGACGGTGAGGTTCGCCCGCTGCCGGCCCGCCGTTGGTTGGGCATTCGATGTTCGCCGGGCGAGTCTTGCGAATCCGGTGACGGCCTCGATGAGGACTTCGACGAAGCCGTCACCCGGCTGTGCAGCGGGCCGACGATCGAGCTGGGCTGCGGGCCCGGACGGTTGGTGGCGCGGCTGATTCGGCGCGGGGTGCCCGCGCTGGGTATCGATCGGTCGTCGACGGCGATCCGCCTGGCGGGTCGCGGGGGTGCGCCGGCCCTGCTGGGCGACGTCTTCGAGCCGCTGCCCGGCACGGGTCTTTGGCAGACGGTGTTGCTGGTCGACGGCAACGTCGGCCTCGGCGGGGACCCGCCCCGGATCCTGGCGCGCGCCGCCGAGCTGCTGCGCCTCGGTGGGCGCTGCGTCGCCGAGTTCGAGGCCGAGGCCATCGGCATCCGGGTGCGCTGGGTGCGCTCTGGAGTCGGTCCGCGAGCGTGGGGCCCTGGTTCCGGTGGGCATCGGTCGGCGCGGACAGCGCCGCCACGCTTGCCGCGCAGGTGGGCCTGTCGCTGACCGGCGTCCGTCTGCTCGGCGGCCGGGTGGTCGCCATCCTCGCGGCCTTGTGAGGCCCTCGTGAGGCTGACGTGAGCGACGACTACGGCTTTCCCGCCAAGCTGTGGCGCGCGCTGGACCGGCACCCACCGCCGGGCATGCGGCGGCTGGGCCGCTTTCGAAGTCCGCTGCGCGGCCCCTGGCTGACGTCGGTGTTCGGGCTGGTGCTGTTGGTCACGCTGCCGATCGTCATCATCACCGGGCTGCTGTCCTACATCGCCTACGGGCCGCAATTCGGCCAGGCGATTCCCGCCGACGTCGGCTGGCTGCGCCTGCCCACCTTCACTTGGCCGACCCGTCCGTCGTGGTTGTACCGGCTGAACCAGGGTCTGCATGTCGGCCTGGGCCTGGTGATCATCCCGGTGGTGCTGGCCAAGTTGTGGTCGGTGATCCCGCGGCTGTTCGTGTGGCCGCCGGCCCGTTCGATCGCCCAGCTGTTGGAGCGGGTGTCGTTGCTGATGCTGGTCGGCGGGGTGTTGTTCGAGATCGTCACCGGGTGTGCTCAACATCCAGTACGACTACATCTTCGGGTTCAGCTTCTATGACGCCCACTACTTCGGGGCGTGGGTCTTCATCGCCGGCTTTCTCATGCACATCACGCTCAAGATTCCGCGCATGGTCACCGGGTTGCGGTCGCTGTCGCTGCGAGAGGTATTGCGCACCAATGTGACTGACACCCGCCCGGAGCCGCCCGACCCCGACGGGCTGGTGGCGGCCGAGCCGAGCCGACCGACGATGAGCCGCCGGGGAGCCCTGGCATTGGTCGGCTCCGGCGCGCTGTTCGTCGCGGTGCTCACCGCCGGGCAGACCATCGGCGGGGCCGCGCGGGGCGTCGCCCTCCTGCTGCCCCGGGGGCGCGGCCACGATTTCCCAGTCAACAAGACCGCCGTCGCCGCGGGGATCAGCTTGCAAAGCGTCGGCGCGAGTTGGTCGCTGACGCTGCGGGGCGGGGCCGCGGACGTGGTGCTGGACCGCGCCGCGCTGGTCGCCATGCCGCAAACCACCGCGCGGCTGCCGATCGCCTGCGTCGAGGGTTGGTCGACCGTGCAGACCTGGAGCGGGGTGCGGCTGGCGGAGTTGGCCCGGATCGCGGGCGTTCCCGCGCCGCGCGCGGCGCGGGTCGTATCGCTGCAGCGGGGCGGCGCATTCGGCGCGGCGATATTGCAGGCCAACCAGATTGGCGATCGCGACGCGCTGCTGGCGCTGCGGGTCAACGGGGCGGACCTGTCGTTGGACCACGGATACCCGGCGCGGATCATCGTTCCGGCGCTGCCCGGCGTGCACAACACCAAATGGGTGGCGTCCATCGAATTCGAGCTGAGTTGAGATGCCGCAATTCCCAACACGTTTCAGCGCAATCTACGGGTCTCGTCCGTTGCATCTGCTGACGATGGTGTCCGGTTTCGCGTTGTTGGGCTACATCCTGGTGATCTTCAAGCCGGCGGCGCTATGGAATCCCGGCACCTGGTGGCAGTCGATCGCCGTCTGGTTGGCCGCCGCCGTCGTCGCCCACGACCTGCTGCTGTTTCCGCTCTACGCGCTGGCCGACCGGTTGCTCTTCGCGCGCCTCGGCCGGCGCACCCGGCCCGGCCGGGTGCGTCGTCCAAAAGTGAGCGCCCGCAACCACATTCGCGTGCCCGCCGCGGCGGCCGGACTGACGCTGCTGATCTTCCTGCCCGGCATCATCGAACAGGGCGGCCCGACCTACCAGGCGGCCACCGGAGAAACCCAGCAGCCGTTTCTGGGCAGGTGGCTGCTGCTCACCGCGGCCATGTTCGCCGTCAGCGCGGTGAGCTACGCCACGCGACTCGCCGTGGTGAGTCGTCGCTCACCCAACCGCGCTGTGAGCGAATAGAGAACATCCCCTCTAACGGCCAGAACGCTGCTGTCAGCAAACACGCCAGAGAGCGTTTCATTATCGTGGCCGGGGTTTCTACGCAATCGTCAGTTTCGCCCGCTCGGGCGGGGGTACGCTGCCGTACATGACGGCGAAAGGACCCAGCATGACGCCTTGTGTGAGATGGTTGCTGCGGGCCCGTCCCGCAGACTACGCGCTGGCCTTTAGCGTTACCGGGGCTTCGCTGCCGGTGGTCGGAAAGCACCTCGAGCCGCTGGGCGGCGTGACCGCCATGGGCGTCTGGGGTTTCCGGTTCGCGCCGGAAGCGATATCGGCAATGACGAAGGACTGGCTGACGCCCGGCATCAACGACGTGCGCAAGCGGGACCGGGAAAGCACGCGCGACGTGTCGCTGGCGGCCCTGCGCGGCGTCGTGGCCGCGGCGGACCTGGACCTGGAATGGCCCGTCGCCGAACGGACACCGCCGATTTGGGATGCGATGCGCCAGCGCCGCTATCTGTATCGCCGCGGAGTTCACTACGGGGACCACCCCGCGCAAGTGCTCGACGTCTGGCGTCGCAAGGACCTGCCGGCCCAGCCGGCTCCGGTGCTGATCTTCGTCCCGGGCGGCGCCTGGGTGCACGGCAACAGCATGCTGCAGGGGTCCGCCTTGATGTCGCGGCTGGCCGAGCTGGGCTGGGTGTGCCTGGCGATCGACTACCGCGTCGCGCCGCACCACCGCTGGCCGCGGCACATCATCGACGTCAAGACCGCCATCGCGTGGGCGCGCGCCAACGTCGACAAGTTCGGCGGTGACCGCAATTTCGTTGCGATAGCAGGATGTTCGGCCGGTGGGCACCTGTCCGCGCTGGCCGGGCTCACTCCCGATGACACCCGCCATGAGGACAAGCTGCCCGACGGCGCCGACACCTCGGTGGACGCGGTCGTCGGGATCTACGGCCGCTACGACTGGCAGGACCGTTCCACTGCCGAGCGCGCCCGGTTCGTCGAATTCCTGGAGCGGGTGGTGGTCAGGAAGTCGATCGCCAGGCACCCGGAGATATTCCGCGACGCGTCGCCGATCGCGCAGGTGCACCGGGACGCTCCGCCCTTCCTGGTCATTCACGGCAGCAAAGACAGTGTCATCCCCGTCGAGCAGGCACGTAGCTTCGTCGACCGGTTGCGGGCGGTCTCGCATTCGATCGTCGGCTACCTGGAGTTGCCCGGCGCGGGCCACGGGTACGACCTCATTGACGGGGAGCGGGCCGGCGCGGCCGCGCATGCAACATCGCTGTTCCTCAACCAGGTCTACCGAACCAAGACGCAGATGGCGAAAGAGGTTATCTGACTCTCACCGCTGAGTAAGGTCGCCCCTATGGACAAGGGGCAGCGGTGCAACGGCTGAGCGGCTGGGACGCGGTACTCCTCTACAGCGAGACGCCGAACGTGCATATGCACACCATCAAAGCCGCGGTGATCGAACTGGCGGAGGATAGGCGCGACTTCGATATCGAGGCGTTCCGCCACGTCATCGGAGGCCGGCTGAACAAGCTCGAGCCGTTCACGTACCAGCTCATCGACGTCCCGTTCAAGTTCCACCATCCGATGTGGCGCGAGCACTGCGAGGTCGACCTCAGCTACCACATCCGCCCGTGGCGGCTACCGGCGCCCGGTGGCCGTCGCCAGTTGGACGAGGCGATCGGACGGATCGCCAGCACCCCGCTGGACCGCGAACATCCGCTGTGGGAGATGTATTTCGTGGAGGGCTTGGCCGATAGCCGGGTCGCGGTGGTCGCCAAGATCCACCACGCGCTCGCCGATGGCGTCGCCGCCGCGAACCTGATGGCGCGCGGCATGGACCTGCGACCCGCGCCGGAGGGCGGCCCGCCGATCACCGACCCGGCCCCCTCCAAGCGGGACCTGGTCACGTCGGCATTTGTCGACCACCTGCGCCACGCGGTGCGCATCCCCGCGACGGTCCGTTACACGGCCCAGGGGATTGGCCGGGTGCGACGCAGCTCGCGCAAACTCTCACCCGAACTGGGCCGGCCGTTCGTACCGCCACGGACCTTCATGAACCACATGCTCACCCCGGAGCGCAGGTTCGCCACCGCCACCCTTGCCCTGTCCGACGTGAAGGAAACCGGCAAGAAGCTCGGGGCGACCATCAATGACATGGTGCTGGCCCTCTCCGCCGGGGCGCTGCGCACCATGCTGTTGCGCTACGACGGCACCGCTGAACCGCTGCTGGCGTCGGTCCCGGTGAGTTACGACTTCTCGGCGGAGCGGATCTCCGGGAACCGCTTCAGCGGAATGCTGGTCGCGCTGCCCGCCGACGCCGACGACCCGCTGGAGCGGGTGCGCCTCAGTCACGAAAATGCGTTGTGGGCCAAGGAGAGTCATACCCTGATGGGTCCGGAGCTGGTCAGCCGCTGGGCCTCCTACTGGCCACCGGCGGCAACGGAGGCCGTTTTCCGGTGGGCGTCCAGCCGGGACGGGCAGAACAAGGTGCTCAACCTGAACATCTCGAACGTGCCCGGTCCCCGCGAACGCGGCCGGGTGGGTGGCGCGCTGGTCACCGAACTCTATTCGGTGGGCCCGTTGACCGCGGGCAGCGGCCTGAACATCACCGTGTGGAGTTATGTCGATCAGCTCAACATCTCGGTCCTTGCCGACGGCTCTACCGTCAAGGACCCCCACGAGGTGACTGAGGCGATGGTCGCCGACTTCATCGAAATACGCCGTGCCGCAGGGCTTTCCGAAGAGCTCACGATCGTCGAAAAGGCGATGGCGCCGGCCTGATCGCGCCGGTCCCGGCCTCCGGGTAACGGGAATCTCGCCGGGGTGTTAATGCCGTTCCGCCCGGCCGTTACCATCGCTCTGTGAGCACTGGGAGCGAAGAAGCCAACGAACCCGAAGTCTTAGTCGAACAACGGGGCCGGATCCTGATCATCACGATTAACCGGCCGAAGGCCAAGAACGCGGTCAACTCCGCGGTGGCCAACGGTCTGGCCGAAGCCGTCGATCGGCTCGACGGCGAACCCGGTCTCTCGGTGGGCATCCTCACCGGGGCGGGCGGCTCCTTCTGTGCGGGCATGGATCTCAAGGCGTTTGCGCGGGGCGAACTGCCCATCGTCGCGGGCCGCGGCATGGGATTCACCGAGCGCCCGCCGGACAAGCCGCTGATCGCCGCGGTGGAGGGCTACGCCCTGGCCGGTGGCACGGAGCTGGCGCTGGCCACCGACCTGATCGTGGCGTCCAAGGAGTCGGCGTTCGGCATCCCCGAGGTCAAGCGTGGCCTGGTCGCCGGCGGTGGCGGATTGCTGCGGCTGCCGCAGCGCATCCCGTCGGCGATCGCCATGGAACTCGCGCTGACCGGCGAAAACCTCAGCGCCGAGCGCGCGCACGCGCTGGGCCTGGTCAACGTGCTGGCCGAGCCGGGCAAGGCGCTGGACGAGGCGATCACGCTGGCCGAGAAGATCGCCGCGAACGGGCCGCTCGCAGTGGCCGCCACCAAGCGGATCATCGTCGGGGCCCGCGGCTGGAGCCCGGACACCATGTTCGCCGAGCAGAACGCGATCCTGGCTCCGGTGTTTACGTCCAACGACGCCAAGGAAGGCGCGATCGCGTTCGCCGAGAAGCGCGCGCCGCAGTGGACGGGCACCTGAGGTCAGGCGGCCCGATCCTCGTCGAGGTCCTCGGCGTTCGCACTGTCCTCGACGGTGACGGGTCCGGCCACCCCCGACGCGGCGTCGGTGGTCGGCGGGGGCGCCAGGCCCGGTTCCGGGGTCAGCAGCATCTCGGCGCGCGCGTCGAGCACGTGGCCGATGAAGAAGTCGTACGCGAAGATGCCGACGACGGCACCGACCAGCGGCCCGACGATCGGGATCCACCAGTATTGCGTCGACTGACCCCCTGACGAGCCGTAATTGCCGGGGAAGGCCAGCTGCCCCCAGCCCCGCAGATAGGCGAACAGGCGCGGACCCAGATCGCGGGCGGGATTGAGCGCGTAACCCGCGTTGGTTCCATACGAGCAGCCGATGACCGCGACGACGAAGCCGATGGTCAGGGGCGCCATGTTGCCGGCGGGCGCCTGGTTGCGGCGGTCGATCAACGCCGCGATCAGCACGACGAGGATCGCGGTGCCGACGACCTGATCGACGACCGGCCCGAGGTAGCCGCCGTGGAAGTACGAGGCGGGAAAGGTCGCGAAGATCGAATACGTGTCCGGTGAATCCGCTCGAGCAAGGTGACGGGCCGCGTTGTAGTTGTCGATGGCGGGGCCGTACACGGCGTTCACCACCGCGGCCGCGAAAAACGCGCCGATCATCTGGGCGACCCAGTACGGAATGACGTTGCGCCAGCCGAACTTGCGGCGCACCGCGAAGGCCAGCGTGACTGCCGGATTCAGGTGCGCACCGCTGATGCCGCCGGACAGGTAGGAGGCAAGCATGACCGCGAATGCCCAGCCGAAGACGATGATCAGCCAGTTCGCCGGGCCGAACGGTTCGGTTTGTCTGCCCGACCCGGGCAGGCCGACAACGTTGAGTGCGCAGGTGCCAAGGCCGAGCAGAAGCAGCACGAACGTGCCGAAGAACTCGGCCAGCATTGCGCCGGGCAACCCGGCGCGCAGCCGGGTCAGCGTGTTGGCCTTTTGTGTGGTCGTCGCTGTGTTTCCCAACTGTTCCCTCCGAATAGTTGTTGGTCGCCAGGCGGCGTCGGAATGGGGTAACCAATCACCACCGGTGGGCAAACCCCTAAGGGGCGGCACGCGAAACGATATATCGATTAGGTCGGCTACACTACGGTCCTAGAGTTCGCCTAGCCCACGCCATGCCAGGTCGGGGTTGCGGTGGCCTTGCCGATAATGGTCCGAAAAGCGTTGGGAGCCAGAAGGTTCGAGGATGAGCATTTCCCTGCTTCTCGAGATGGCGGCATCTGGCAACCCCGATCGCACGGCCGTCGTCTCTGAAGACATGCGGCTGACGACGCAGCAGCTCAGCGATCTCGCCGACGGCGGCGCGGGCGTGATGGCGGGCTCGAACGCCAAGCACGTGGCCTACATCGGTGCCGGCGGCGCGATGCTGCCGGTGCTGATTTTCGCCGCGGCGCGCGCCGGGCTGGTCTTCACACCGATCAATTACCGGCTGTCCGCGGACGGCATCCAGGCGCTGATCGAGCGGCTGCCCGACCCCCTGGTGATCGTCGACAGCCGGTACCGGGACATGCTCGGCGACGGGCCGCAACGGGTGATGCTCACCGAGGAATTCCTGACCGCTGCCCGCGGCAGCGAACCCGCAGCCGAATTTCCCGACCCGGACTCCGTCGCGATCGTGCTGTTCACCTCGGGCACCACGTCGCAACCCAAGGCCGTCGAGCTGACCCACAACAACCTGACCAGCTATATCACCGGCAGCGTGGAATTCGAGTCGGCCGAACCCACCGACGCCGCGCTGATCTGCGTGCCGCCCTATCACATCGCCGGTGTCAGCGCGGCGCTGTCGAACCTGTACGCCGGCCGCAAGATGGTCTACCTGCCCAACTTCGACGCGCAGGAATGGGTGCGGCTGGTCAACGCCGAGCGGGTGACCACGGCGACGGTGGTGCCGACCATGCTGGACCGCATCGTGACCGTGCTGGCGGGCGGCGACGGTGCCCCCGTGGAGCTGCCGTCGCTGCGCAACCTGGCCTATGGCGGCTCGAAGGTGGGCCTGCCGTTGGTGCGCAAGGCGCTCGAAGTGCTGCCCGGCGTGGGGTTCGTCAACGCCTACGGCCTGACCGAGACCAGCTCGACGATCGCGGTGCTGACCCCCGACGACCACCGCGCGGCGCAGTCGGCGACGGCCACAGATATCGCCAAGCGGCTGGGATCGGTCGGACGGGCCGTACCCGGCATAGAGCTGCAGATCCGCGACGAGCAAGGCCGGGTGCTCGGGCCGGGCGAAACGGGTGAGCTGTTCGTGCGGGGCGAGCAGGTTTCGGGCCGCTACACCGGGATCGGCTCGGTGCTCGACGAACAGGGCTGGTTCCCGACGAAGGACATCGCCACCCTCGACGAGGACGGCTATCTGTTCATCGGCGGGCGCAGCGACGACACCATCATCCGCGGCGGTGAGAACATCGCGCCTGCCGAGCTGGAAGAGGTGCTGGTCGAACACCCGCACGTGCGTGACGTCGCCGTGGTGGGCGTCGAGGATCCGCAGTGGGGCCAGGCGATCGTCGCGGTGGTGGTGCCGGCCGCGGGCGCGCAGCCCGACCCGGAGGAACTGCGCGAGTACGTCCGCCGAAGCCTGCGCGGATCGCGCACGCCGGACCGGGTAGTCTTTCGCGACGAGCTGCCGACCACCGCTACGGGCAAAGTGTTGCGCCGGGAGATCGTCGAGGCGCTAGCGGGATTGCGCGCCGCACCGGCCGAGCAGTAAGCGATAAGGACGAAATCATGATCAAGAACGGAACCCGCCTGGCCAGCCAGGTATGTGACACCCAGGTCATCGTCGTCAGAAGTGCCGACAGCCTTGACGACCTGCGTTGCGGCGGAGCGCCGATGGTGGAGATCGGCGGCGAGCGGTCGGGTGAAATCGATCCGGCGTTCGCCAATGGCAGCGTGATGGGCAAGCGCTATGTCGACGAGACCGGTGCCGAGGTGCTGGTGACCAAGCCGGGTGCCGGGAGCCTCAGCGTCGGCCTGACGCCACTGGCGCTCAAAGAGGTCAAGCCGCTGCCGGCCAGCGACTGACGGTTACGGGGCGGGCGACCCGTCGTTCTTGCCGGGGAATCCGTTGCGTACGACGAATTCCCTTGCCTTGACCAGAAATTCGAGTTGCTCGCCAACCTGGCGCAGCGGCTCGGCGCTGCGAGTCGTGCGGGCGAGCATGACCGCGCCTTCCACCGCGGCGATCGAGGTCACCGCCAGCGAGGCGGCGTCGGCTTCCTCGAAGCCATCGGCGACGAACGCCCGGGTCAACGCGGTACACCAGCGGCCCAAGATCGATCCGGCCTCGACGGAAAGCTGCACCTCGTCACAGGGCGAGCCGATCGCCGCCGCCACCACGGGGCAACCGGCGGCGAAGCCGCCGTCGGTCAACGAGAGCTCCCAGAACTCGACGAACTCGCGGAGCATTACCCTCGCGCCGCGCTGGGCCGCGTCGTCGATCATGGCGGTGATGGAATCGCCCGAATACCGCAGCGCCTCGGCCAGGATCTGATTGCGCCCCTCGGGGAAGTGGTGGTACACCGAGCCGCGCGGCGCGCCGCTGCGGGCGAGCACCGCGTCGATGGTCACGCCGGCGGCTCCGCACTCACGCATCACCTCGACGGCGCTGACCAGCATCTTGGTCCGGGTGTTGAGGCGCTTGGGTTCTTGCATCGTCTCGCTGGTAGTCGGCACTGTCGTACCTCCTCTGGCGAGCGTCATGCAGCGTGCGAGTGCCGCAGTACCGGCCAGTGCATATTACGCGGGTTGAATCGGAACGGGCGGCGCTTCAAGTCGGGCAGTTCGCGGGTGACGTGATAGCCGGCCACGTTGAGCTCGATGATCCACATTTTTCTCTCCCGGCCTGTGATTATGCTTAGGACCATATAAGACATCGGTACATTAATCAAGTTTTATCTACTAACTAGATTAGGAGAGCATGACAGATGGCGTGACGACGGCTGTCAAGGGTCCCGGTCTGTAAGAACGTAACCCGCGCTCTTTTATGCCCTAGGACATAATTTTCTGCCGCCGCGGGGGCGCGCGGGCACGGCAAACCGCCGCGCCGGCGGTGTCGATCAGTGACCGGCGGCGCTAGCTGGCAGTGCGGAAGCCCTAGCTTTCTAGGGTGTAGCCCATCGGCATCAGCACGCTCTTCTGCTGGGTGAAGTGCTCGACGCCTTCTGGGCCGTTCTCGCGGCCGATGCCGGAGTTCTTGTAGCCGCCGAACGGGCAGCCGGGATCGAACGCGTACCAGTTGATCGCGTACGTCCCGGTGCGGATTTTCTCCGAGATCTCGATGCCCTTCTGGACATTGGTAGTCCAGACGCTGCCGGCCAGGCCGTAGACCGAATCGTTGGCGATCTTGATCGCGTCTTCCTCGGTGTCGTAGGGGATGACGGCGAGCACCGGCCCGAAGATCTCCTCCTGCGCGATCGTCATCTTGTTGTCGACGTCGGCGAAGACGGTGGGTTGCACGAAGAAGCCGTTGTCCAGGCCCTCGGGGCGGCTGCCGCCGCACACCAGCCGCGCGCCCTCCTCGATGCCCTTGGCGATGTAGCCCTCGACCCGGGCGCGCTGCTTCTCCGAGATCAGCGACCCGATCTGGGCGGCCGCATCGGATGGCGGGCCGACCGGAAGCGCCTGCACGAAGTTGCTGACCGCGTCCACGATCTCGTCGTAGCGCGAGCGCGGCGCGAGGATGCGGGTCTGGCCCACGCAGGCCTGCCCGGTGTTCATGATCCCGGAGAACACCATCATCGGGATCGCGGAGGCCAGGTCGACATCCTCGAGGACGATGGCCGCCGACTTGCCGCCGAGCTCCAGGGTGCACGGCTTGAGCATCTCCGCGGCCCGCCGGCCGATCTCCTTGCCGACCGCCGAGCTGCCGGTGAAGGTGAACAGGTCGACGTCGCGGTTGGACGTCAGTGCTTGTCCGGTCTCGATCCCGCCGGGCACCACCGACAGCACGCCCTCGGGCAGGCCGGCCTCGGCGAAGATCTCCGCCAAAGCGTTTGTGGTCAGGGGGGTTTCGGCGGCCGGCTTGAGCACGACGGTGCAGCCGGCCAGCAGGGCAGGACCCAGTTTGTTGACCGCGAGGAACAGCGGCACGTTCCAGGCCACGATCGCGGCCACCACGCCGACCGGTTCGCGGTGGACGATGGTCTGCCCGTAGGAGCCGTTGCGGATCTCCCGCCACTTGACCTGGTCGACGGCGGGGCCGGCGAAGAAGTTCATAGCCCCCATCGACCCCATCCAATGCATCGTTTCGATGGTGGTCGGCGGCTGGCCGGTCTCGGCGGCGAGCAGGCTGCTCAGCAGCTCCTTGCGCTCCTCCATCAGCTTGGCCACGTTGGCGATGACGGCCGCGCGCTCCTTCGGCGGCGTCGTGGGCCAGGGGCCGTTGTCGAAAGCGGCGCGGGCCGCGGCGACCGCGGCGTCAACGTCGGCCGCCGCCGCCATCGGCACCTTGCCGACGTATTCGCCGGTGGCCGGGCAGTGCACCTCGATGACTTCGTCGGTCGACGGTTCGGTCCACTTGCCGCCGATGAAAAGCTTGTCGTATTCGGTCTTAATGTCGGTCATCTTCCGCCGCTCCTCCTCATCGCTCCGCTCTGCATCGTCGCCGGCGGGCATGGCGCCACCCTACCCAAGCCGACGCAAAACGAGAACATGTTCCATTATCGGGGTGCAAGCACCAGCACGAGATTGCTGACCGCGAACTCGCGCAGCACCGGCGCCGACGTCAGCCACCACGCCCATCGGGGGTGGTAGCGGGGAAATGCGGCGATCAAGGCCCCGGTGCTGGCGGCCCAGGCCAGACCGTCGGCGGCCGACACGGCGAACAACGACGACCCGTAGTCGTTTTTGGCCGGATGACTGTGTTTTCGGGCGTAGCGCGCGGCCGCGCGCGCGCCGCCCAGGTAGTGCGTCAGCCCCATCTCGTGACCGCCGAACGGGCCCAGCCAGACCGTGTAGGACAGCACGACCAGTCCGCCCGGCCTGGTCACCCGCAGCATCTCGGCGCCGAGCTGCCAGGGCCGCGGCACGTGTTCGGCGACGTTGGACGACAGGCAGATGTCGACTGAGTCATCGGCGAATGGGAGCGCCATGCCCGACGCCCGGACGAACGCGCCCGGCGTCGCGGCGAAGGCCGGCCCGGCCGCGTGCATCTCGCTCGGGTCCGGTTCGACTCCGATGTAGCGGACGCCGGCGTCGGTGAACGCCGCCGCGAAATACCCGGGCCCGCCGCCGACGTCCAGCAGCGCGCGGCCGCGCGGGGGCCCGCCGTGCGTGGCCCGCCACAGATCGCCGACCAGCGCGGCGGTGTCGGCCGCCAGTGTGCCGTAGAACCGCGCCGGCTCCGTCCGTTCGTAGCGGAACTCCGACAGCAGCCGCAGCGAACGGGTCAGCGTTGCCCGCCGCGCAAACACGTCGGTGATCCCCGGGGCGCCCGCCACCCGGCACACCCTAACGGCTGACGTCATCGGAGTGAACGTGCAGGTGGCGTGGTGCCCGTCGCCCGCTAGGCTGTTGGCCAATGTCTGCTCTGCGCTCCGTACTGCTGCTGTGCTGGCGCGATACCGGGCACCCTCAGGGCGGGGGCAGCGAAACCTACGTGCAGCGCGTCGGCGCGCAGTTGGCCGCGGCGGGGGTTGCCGTGACGCTGCGCACCGCCCGCTATCCCGGCGCGGCGCGACGTGAGGTGGTCGATGGCGTGCGGATCGTCCGCGCGGGCGGGCGCTACTCCGTGTACGTGTGGGCGTTGCTGGCGCTGGCCGTCAATGAATTGGGGGCGCGTCTTCGGCTCGGGCGGGTGCGGCCCGATGTCGTCGTCGACGCGCAAAACGGTCTGCCGTTTCTGGCCCGGCTGGTCTATGGCCGGCGGGTGGTGGTGCTGGTGCACCATTGCCATCGCGCGCAGTGGCCGGTGGCCGGGCCGGTGCTCGGTCGGCTGGGCTGGTTCGTCGAGTCGAGGCTGTCGCCGCGGCTGAACCGGTGCAATCAGTACGTGACGGTGTCGCTGCCGTCGGCCCGCGACCTGATCTCTCTCGGCGTGGGCAATGAGCGGATCGCGGTGGTGCGCAACGGACTCGACGAGGCGCCGGCGCACACGTTGTCCGGCCCGCACGCGGCCACGCCGCGAGTGGTGGTGCTGTCGCGGCTGGTACCGCACAAGCAGATCGAGCATGCGCTGGAAGCGGTCGCGGAGCTGCGACGACGGGTTCCGGGGATACCGGGCCTGCACCTGGACATCGTCGGCGCCGGATGGTGGGGGCGGCGGCTCGTCGATCACGCGCAACGGCTCGGCATTTCCGGCGCGGTGACGTTCCACGGTCACGTCGACGACGTCACCAAACATCACGTGTTGCAGAGCTCGTGGGTGCACGTGCTGCCCTCGCGCAAGGAGGGCTGGGGTCTTGCGGTCGTCGAGGCCGCCCAGCACCGGGTGCCCACCATCGGCTACCGATCCTCCGGCGGACTGTGCGACTCGATCGTCGACGGAGTGACCGGGATATTGGTGGACGATCGCGCCGAGCTGGTGGACCGTCTCGAGGAGGTGCTGTCCGATTCGGTGCTGCGGGATCAACTCGGCACCAAGGCGCAGGCGCGCAGCGGCGAGTTCTCCTGGGAGCAATGCGCGATCGCGATGCGCGGCGTGCTGGAGGCGGTGCACGCCGGCGACTACGTCAGCGGCCTAGTCAGCGGCTCGGTCGGGGCCTGACGAGCGCGCGCGACGCCGAACCGCGCTGACGACCAACCCGGCCCCAGCCCCGATCAGCAGCGTCAGCCACGACAGGTGTGCGATCACCGTGACTCTGCGGCGGGCCGCAGGTACACCGGCGGTGTCGCCACCGATCCGGTAAAGGGCGATCTGGTCGTCGCGGTAGGTCGGTGTCAGGGCGTCCAGGGTGCGAGCGGCCTTGCCCATGTCGCCGGCGCTGTCCGACTCGACGACCAGCCACCCCACCCCGGCCGGGGCCAACGCCGAAGGATCGGGCCCCGCGACCAGCAGTTCCTGGACCGCCCGGGCGTGATTGCCCTCCCCGGGAACGATGACGCCGGAAATGGGCAGATCGCCAGTGGTCAGCACGTCGGCGCGCACCCAGCGGGGCAACGGATCCAGCACCGGTGGGCGACCGGACCAGGAGAAGCGCCGCATGGTGCCGGCGGGCAACGCCGCGACGGAGCGGGGTTGGTCGTTGATCGCTGTCGCCACGGCGGCCCACCCGCGCGGGTAGTGGACCGGCGCAACCTTGCCCCATACGCCCCACGCCAGGTCGGGCAGCGCCAGGATCAGCGCGACGCAGCAGACCGCCGCCGAAACGGCAGGCCTGAGCGACCGTCGCAGCGTCACCACGGCGCACGCACCCGCCAGCGTGTATCCGGGCACCGCCAGCGCCACCCACTTCTGCCCATCGCGCAGCACCCCGAGGCCGGGAACGGCATCGATGACCGCGCTCAGCAGGTGCTGACCCCCGACGGTGGCCAGCGCGGCCGGTAGCACGACGACCACCGCCGCCAACCCCAGCAGCGGCACCGCCGCGCGACAGCGCGCCGCCGCCGGCAACCCGACCGCCACCACGCCCAGCAGCAGGACAGCCGAGGCCACCGCGAAAAGCGTTGTCCGCGAACCGGGTACGGCCTCACCGTTCCAGATGCCGCCGAGGCTGGCCAGGCTGGCGAGCGTGCCCAGGCCGGGCTCGGCGCGCGCCGCGAACGCGCCGACCCCAAGCGCGTTCGCCGCCGTGTGGGCGGTCATCGTCGAGCCCATCGCCGACGCGGTCAGCCAGGGCGCTGCCGCCACCAGCGCGGCGCCCAGCGTCGCCGCCGCGCAGAGCCAGCGCGGCTTAGCTGCACCCGGGCTCGCACCCGGGTCGGCAACCGGGACGGCGACGCACACCAGCCCCACCGTCGCGGCGAGCATCAGCCCGGTCGGGGTCAGGCCGGCCAACGCGATCCAGAAGGCCAGCCCGATGAACCCGTCGGGCCGGCTCGCACCCTCGGGTGACCGCAACGTGAGCATCGCCGTGGCGACCCACGGCAGACAGCCATAGCCGACGAGCAGGCTCCAGTGCCCCTGCAGGAGTCGTTCGGCGACGTAAGGGTTCCAGATCGCCAGCGTGATCGCGACGAATTGGCCGGCCGCGCCGGCCGAGGGCAGTGTCGTCGCGACCAGCCGGGCCGCCCCCCATCCCGCGAGCCACAGCCCCGCGACGAGCAGCGCCTTCACCACGACGCCGCCGTCGACCAGATGCGAGGCCAGCGCCACGGCGAAATCCTGCGGCGTCGCCCGCGGCGCCGCGGTCAACCCAAGGGCAGCGTCGGAAAGATAGGACCGCGGCGTGGACACCGCGTCGCGCAGCAGCAGATACCCGGGCCCCAACAGCGGCCCAACCACCAGCAGCGCCAGGATCAATGCGTATCCCGGCAGGCACCAGCGCAGAGTCCCGCGGCCCACCGAAGTCACCCTCCGGCCGCGCTATTCCCGTTCGGGAGGGCCGGGTGGATCGGGGTCGTGCGGTTCGGAATCCGGTGCGTCATCATCAAGCGGGTCCGAGTCGGATGCATCCTCACTCAGGTCGGGGCGACGTGTGGGCAGCTTCTCGGTCTCGGCTTCGGCGCCGGGCACCGGTTCCTCGAGCCCGCGCCGGCCGAAGAACTCCTGCCCGGAGCGGTCCAGGCCGGGGTCGGTCAGCGCGCTCTCGGTCCGCAGGCTGAACGAGGCCAGCAGTCCGCCGCCGATCAGCGCGATCAAGCCGACCGCGGTGAAGGTGATCGGCAGCACCCGCGACCAAAGCGCCAGCCGGTCACGCTCGTCGCGGGCCGCGTTTACCTGGGATTCGACGGTTTCCCCGTTGGAGGTGACCTTGTAATCGACCAGCGTCACCTCTGGCTTGAGCGGATCACGTGCGTAGTAGTGATCGGCGTGCTCGGTTTCCTTGACGATGGTGCCCGAAACCGGGTCCACCCAGAACGTCCGCTGCACGGCGTAGTAGCGGGTCATGGTGATCTGCTCCGCCGGGTCGCCGGGCAGGCCCCACATCGCCGCGGACGCGGTGATCTTGCCGTCCTCGTTGCCGGAGTACAGCGACGGGTAGGCGACGGGAGACACCAGCTTGCCTTCGGGGTTGAAGCCGACGTTCTGCGTGAACCGGTAGGTCGTCAGGCCGTTGACGTCTTCCTGGCTCTCGTAATTGACGTCATACGGCTTCTGCGCGATCGGATCGAAATAGGGATACGTCTTCTTCTCGGTGTGGAACGGGAACCGGTAGGACAGCCCCTCGTGCCGCAGCGGGATCGCGGTGGGCGGGTTCTCGTCGCCGTAGGCCCGCGGCTTCTGCACCGAGCCGCCGGTGTGGGTGTCGTCGGAGACGGCCATCGCGGTCTTGCGGTTGAGGGTGACGGTGTCGACGATCGCCAGCAGCAGCCCGCTGTCCTTCTGCTTGTCGGTGCGCCGCAGAGAGATGCCGGCTTGCAGCGTGACCACGTCGGCGTTGGCGGGCGACTCCACACTGATCTGCTGCTGGGACACCAGCGGCACGTTCTGGTTGATGACGACGTGATCACCGGACAGCGACGCGGAGTCCAGTGCCTGGGCCGCGGTGCCGTCGCTGGTCAGGGTGGTGTCAATGTCGAGCGGAACCTTGGCGATCCGGCTGCTGGTGTAGGTCGACAGCAGCAGGGCGGCAATCAGCAGGGCGGCCCCGAGTCCGATAACCGCGCATGCGGCGAAACGCAACATGACTGCTCGGTTCACGTTGCTGTGTCCTCCTCAAGGTCTCTTGCCTAATGGTCTCTTGCCTCGTCGGCCGCGACCCGCTCCGACCTGACCAAGCAGCGAGGCAAACCCGTTCGACCCTAACAGCAGAATGTCGGGGCCCGGCGGAGGAACCTCTTGCCGCCTTGCCTGGGTAAAGGGCTGTACCCATTCGTCCGGCAACGCATCACGGGCAGACTGTGACGATGACCGATGACCAGGTCGGCGGGGTTCGCAGCTTCCTGCCCGCCGTGGAGGGCATGCGCGCGTGCGCGGCCATGGGGGTGGTCATCACCCATGTCGCTTTCCAGACCGGACACTCCAGCGGCGTCACCGGTCGGCTGTTCGGCCGCTTCGATCTTGCCGTGGCGGTGTTCTTCGCGTTGTCGGGATTCCTGTTGTGGCGCGGGCATGCCGCGGCGGCAAGGGACCTGGGGTCGCGCCCGCGCACGGGCCACTACCTGCGGTCGAGGGTGGTCCGGATCATGCCGGCCTACGTGGTGGCGGTCGTCGTGATCCTGTCCCTACTGCCCGACGCCGATCACGCCAGCCTGACGGTGTGGTTGGCCAACCTGACGCTGACCCAGATCTATGTGCCGCTCACCCTCACCGGCGGCCTCACCCAGATGTGGAGCCTGTCCGTCGAGGTCGGCTTCTACCTGGCGTTGCCGGTTCTCGCGTTGCTGGCCCGCCGCCTCCCGGTCCGCGCCCGGGTGCCGGCGATCGCCGCGCTGGCGGCCCTCAGCTGGGCCTGGGGCTGGGTGCCGTTGCCCGCCGGTCCGGGCATCAACCCGCTGGGCTGGCCGCCGGCCTTCTTCTCCTGGTTCGCCGCGGGCATGTTGCTGGCCGAATTGGTCCACAGCGGGATCGGGTGGCCACACCGGTTGGCGCGCCGGCGCGTGGTGATGGCCGCTGTCGCGGTGCTGGCCTACCTGGTGGCGGCGTCCCCGCTGGCCGGGCCGGAGGGCCTGATTCCGGGCACCCCCATCCAGTTCGCCGTGAAGACGGCGATGGGCTCCCTGGCCGCCTTCGCCCTGGTCGCGCCGTTGGTGCTGGACAGGGTGGACACCCCGCACCGGCTGCTGGGCACGACGACCATGGTGACGTTGGGGCGATGGTCCTACGGCCTGTTCGTGTGGCACCTGGCCGCGCTGGCCATGGTCTTCCCGGTGATCGGGACGTTTCCGTTCACCGGACGGATGCCCATGGTGTTGATGCTGACGCTGATCTTCGGTTTCGCGATCGCCGCCGTCAGCTACGCCCTGGTCGAGTCGCCCGCCCGGGAAGCGTTGCGCAGGTGGGAGAAGCGCGCGCAACCGGCGGAAACACCGCAGGTCATTGATGCTGAGGCGGACGCGATCGCGCCATGATCTCGGCGCGGATAGCCGATCGCCGGGCCTTGCCGGCGTCGTCACGCAGCGGGGTGTCGACGAACTCTACGAATTCGGGGGTGGGTGGCACCTTGTACGACGCGATGTGTTCGCGCAGGAACTCCCGCACCCCGGCGGCATCCAGCGCGGACCCGTCGGCCGCCTGGACCAGCGCGTAGGGCACCTGACCCAGGTCACCGGCGTTCGGGTCGGGTACCCCGACGACCAAGCAGGACAGCACCTCCGGGTGCGCCGACAGGGCGTTCTCGATCTCGGCGGGGTACACGTTGCGGCCACCCACGGTGAACATGTCGACCCGGCGGTCGGACAGGTACAGGAACCCGTCGGCGTCGAAATGGCCAAGGTCGCCCAAAGAGTCCCAGCCGTCGCGGGATTTCGCCGTCGTGCCGATGTACCGGTACGACGGCACACTGCCCGGGTTGGGCCGCATGTAGATCTCGCCGACCACACCGGGCGGACACGGGTTACCGTCGTCGTCGAGCACCTTCATCTCGCCCATCACCACCACACCGACCGATCCGGGATGCGTCAGCCACTGGTCGCCGGAGATGAAGGTCATCGCCTGGAATTCGGTGCCACCGTAAAGCTCCCAGACCTTCTCGGGACCCAGCAGGTCGATCCACGCCTGCTTGATAGCCGGCGGGCACGGCGCGCCCAAGTGCCAGAACCGCCGGATCGAGGACAGGTCATACGACCCCGGGTCGGCGCGGTAGACCGGCAGCGCCCGCTGCATCATCGTCGGCACCGTGGTGACGAGCTGGGGGCGATGGTCGGTGATCAGCCGGAGCAACTCGTGCGGGTCGAACCGGCCCATCAGCACCAGGTGCTGGCCCATCACCAGCGCGATCGCCGCGGAGGTGAAGCCGGTGGTGTGCCTCAGCGGCACCGGCACCACCGCGGTATCGCCCTCCTGGCCACCCACGGCGTACCCCAGTGCCGGCCCGAGCCGGCTGTCGCCGCCCGCCTCGATCAGCTTGGGGCGTCCAGTGCTGCCGCCGGAGCCGATCGACCTCCAGCACGGTGACACCGCTTCCGGCAACGGTCCATCCGACAACGCCTGGTCGGGAACGAAACCTCTAGGAACACTTGGTATTCCGGGGTGCGTCCGCCCCACGAGCAGCGCGCGTGGCCGCAGTTCCACCAGACCCTCGAACTCCGCATCCGGCAGCCGCGCGGACAGCGGCTGCGGCACCGCGCCCAACTTCCAGCACGCCACCATGGCCTGTACACACTCGACGGAATTGGGCAGCACCATGGTCACGTAGTCGCCGACGCCGACGCCGCGCTCGGCGTACGCCCGGGCCAACCGGTTCGTCGACCGGTCGAGTTCGCCGCGGGTAAGGGTCACGCCGTCGCAGGTGACCGCCGGCTCGTCGGGAGCGAGTTCGGCCAGCGCCGAGATCTGGGTGCCGATCGGCGGGACCGGCTCACTCTGCGTCATTGATAGCTGCCCTGTCGCTCGAAGATGTGCCGCGGATTGTCGACCAGCATGTTGTGCAGCTGCTCTTCGGTGACACCACGCTGCTTGAGCGCGGGGATCACGTCGTTGTGGATGTGCAGGTAGTGCCAGTTCGGCAGCACCTGTGGCAACAGCTCTTCGGGAAGCGCGTCGAAGTAGCAGTTGGCGTCGTGCGACAACACCATCTTGTCGGCGTGACCGCGTTCGCACATCTGCGCCACGATGTTCACCCGGTCCTCGAACGGCAGGTACGCGTCGATACCGAACCGGTCCATCCCCAGGTAGGAGCCGGCGGCGATGAGTTCCTCGAGATAGCCGACGTCGGTGCTGTCGCCTGAGTGGCCGATGACGACCCGGCTCAGGTCGACGCCCTCCTCCTCGAAGATGCGCTGCTGCTCGAGCCCGCGCCGCAGCCCCGCGTGGGTGTGGGTGGAGATCGGCACCCCGGTGCGTTTGTGCGCCTGGGCCACGGCGCGCAACACGCGCTCGACGCCCGGGGTGACGCCGGGCTCGTCGGTGGCGCATTTGAGGATCCCCGCCTTGATGCCGGTGTCGGCGATGCCCTGCTCGATGTCGCGGACGAACATGTCCGTCATGACCTCCGGGCCACCCAGCTGCCCGCCCGGGCCGAGGTAGTGGAAATACATCGGCACGTCGTTGTAGGTGTAAAGACCCGTTGCCACGACGATATTCAGCCCGGTGCCCGCGGCGACGCGGGCGATACGCGGGATGTAACGGCCCAGCCCGATCACCGTCAGATCGACGATGGTGTCCACGCCGCGTGACTTCAATTCGTTCAGCCGGGTGATGGCGTCGGCCACCCGCTTTTCCTCGTCGCCCCAGGCTTCGGGATAGTTCTGCGCGATCTCGGTGGTCATGATGAACACGTGCTCGTGCATGAGCGTCACGCCCAGGTCGGCGGTGTCGATGGGGCCACGTGCTGTATTGAGTTCTGACACAACGCTGATGCTAAGGCGCATCTGTCCGTTTTATAAGGCCCGGCCAACACGGCCCGGCGGCGCAGTTTTTGCGGGTGCGCCACAACGGCCGCGGCGTTGCAGTACGGTCACCCTCGTCGGTGTCGACGTCTTCTTCAGGGCCCCGGGAGGCCGCCATGCTGCTCAATCCCAACCACCTGCAACGCAAGTACCCAGACCGTCGCTCCGGGGAGATCATGGCCGCGACGGTGGACTTCTTCGAGTCCAGGGGTAAGGCGCGGTTGAAGGCCGACGACCACGCGCGGGCGTGGTACTCCGACTTTTTGGACCACATCGGGCGGGAGCGCATCTTTGCCTCCCTGCTCACGCCCGCCTCCTACGGCGCGGGTGACTGCCGCTGGGACACCTACCGGATCAGCGAATTCGCCGAGATCGTCGGCTTTTACGGGCTGAGCTACTGGTACCCTTTCCAGGTCACTGCCCTGGGCCTGGGCCCGATCTGGATGAGCGCCAACGAGGACGCCAAGCGCAAGGCCGCCGCCCAGCTGGAGCAGGGCGAGGTGTTCGCCTTCGGATTGTCCGAGCAGACCCACGGCGCCGACGTCTACCGGACCGACATGCTCCTTACGCCCTCAGCCGATGGCGGCTGGACCGCTAACGGGGAGAAGTACTACATCGGCAACGCCAACGTGGCCCGGATGGTCTCCACGTTCGGCAAGTTCGACGGCAGCCCGGAAAACCCGGAGTACGTGTTCTTCACCGCCGACTCCCAGCACGACCGATACGACCTGATCAAGAACGTGGTCAACTCGCAGAACTACGTCGCCAATTACGCACTGCGCGACTACCCGGTCGGCGAGGCCGACATCCTGCACCGCGGCCCCGAGGCCTTCCACGCGGCGCTGAACACCGTCAACGTCTGCAAGTACAACCTCGGCTGGGGCTCCATCGGGATGTGCACCCACGCGATGTACGAGGCGGTCACCCACGCGGCCAACCGCTACCTGTACGGCACCGTCGTCACCGACTTCACCCATGTCCGGCGCCTGCTCACCGATGCCTACGTGCGGCTGATCGCGATGAAGCTTGTCGCCACCCGCGCCTGCGACTACATGCGCAGCGCGTCGGCGGTCGACCGCCGCTACCTGCTCTACAGCCCGCTGACCAAGGCGAAGATCACCAGCGAAGGTGAGCGCGTCGTCATCGCCCTGTGGGATGTCATCGCGGCCAAGGGCGTGGAGACGGACACGTTCTTCGAGGCCGTGACCCGGGAGATCGGGCTGCTGCCGAGGCTGGAGGGGACCGTTCACATCAACATCGGGCTGCTCGGCAAGTTCATGCCGAACTACCTGTTCGCCCCCAACAGCGAATTGCCGGTGATCGGGCGCCGCGACGACGCCGCCGACGACTCATTCCTGTTCGACCAGGGCCCCACCGGGGGACTGGGCAAGGTGCGCTTCCACGACTGGCGTGCGCTGTTCGCGGGCTTCGCCCACCTGCCCAACGTCGTCCTGCTGCGCGAGCAGATCGACGTGTTGGCCGAGATGCTGGCCAGCGCCACCCCCGATGCGACCCAACAGCAGGACATCGACTTCGCCTTCGCCATCGGCCAGCTGTTCGCCACGGTCCCGTACGCCCAGCTCATCCTCGAGGAGGCCCTGCTGTCCGACGTCGATGAGGCCTTGATCGACCAGATCTTCGCCGTGCTGGTCCGCGACTTCAACGGCTATGCCGTCGAGCTGGGCGACAAGCCCGCGACGACGGACAAGCAGGCCCGCTTCGCGACGCGGATGAACCGCCGTCCGGTGCACGACCCCGCGCGCTACGACCAGATCTGGAAAGAGCACGTCCTGCCGATCAACGGCGCCTACCGGATGCGCCCGTAACTGAATGTCCTTGCGCTCGGCCATGATTCGAATCCCACGGCGGCCCAGCCTGGTTCAGTCTTGTGGGACGGGCAGGTTGGGGCACAGGGTGAGGTAGCCGATGCTGGATGAGATCCAATCTTTCCAGTCTTTGTGGCTGATGTTGGAGGTGAGTTTCGAGCAGAGCGTTGCCACCGTGGCGTCCAGCGGGGTGGGCCACAACCGGATGGTTTTATCGGCGCTGCCGGAGGCCAGGGTGTGCCCGTCGGGGCTAAACGCCGCACCGAATACGTCGTCGGTGTGGCCGGTCAAGGACTGGCCCAGCGGGGTCGGGTGGGCCGGGTCGGTGAGGTTCCACAATCGGATGGTGGTATCGCGGCTGCCGGAGGCCAGGGTGTGCCCGTCGGGGCTGAACGCCACACTCCTCACCCAGTTGGTGTGGCCGGTCAGGGGTTGGCCCAGCGGGGTCGGGTGGGCCGGGTCGGTGAGGTTCCACAATCGGATGGTGTGATCGTCGCTGCCGGAGGCCAGGGTGTGCCCGTCGGGGCTAGACGCCACACTCTGTACCCAGTTGGTGTGGCCGGTCAGGGGCTGGCCCAGCGGGGCCGGGTGGGCCGGGTCGGTGAGATTCCACAGCCGCACGGTGTTAGCCCCGCCGGCGGCCAGGGTGTGCCCGTCGGGGCTGAACGCCACGGAGCCGATGCCGCCGGTCAAGGGCTGGCCCAGCGGGGCCGGGTGGGCCGGGTCGGTGAGATTCCACAGCCGCACGGTGTGTACCGCCGGCGGCCAGGGTGTGCCCGTCGGGGCTAAACGCCACACTGGTCACGATGTCGCTGTCGCCGGTCAGGGGCTGGCCCAGCGGGGCCGGGTGGGCCGGTTCGGTGAGGTTCCACAACCGCACGCTGCCGTCGCGGCTGCCGGAGGCCAGGGTGTGCCGGTCGGGCCTAAACGCCACACTGGTCACGTCCTCGGTGTGGCCGGTCAGGGGCTGGCCCAGCGGGGCCGGGTGGGCCGGTTCGGTGAGGTTCCACAACCGCACGCTGCCGTCGCGGCTGCCGGAGGCCAGGGTGTGCCCATCGGGGCTCAACGCCACACTTTCCACCGTGCCGGTGTGGCCGGTCAGGGGTATCGCCGTGTCGAGGTTCCACAATCGGATGGTGCCGTCGCGGCTGCCGGAGGCGAGGGTGTGCCCGTCGGGGCTAAACGCCACACTGCTCACGTCCTCGGTGTGGCCGGTCATGGGTTGGCCCAGCGGGCCTGGGTGGGCTGGGTCGGTGAGGTTCCACAATCGGATGGTGGTATCGGCGCTGCCGGAGGCCAGGGTGTGCCCGTCGGGGCTAAACACCACACTGGTCACCCAGTTGGTGTGGCCGGTCAGCGGCTGGCCCAGCGGGGCCGGGTGGGCCGGATCGGTGAGGTTCCACAACCGGATGGTGTAATCGTCGCTGCCGGAGGCCAGGGTGTGCCCGTCGAGCTCAACGCCACACTCCCCACGGCTTTGGTGTGGCCGGTCAGGGGTTGGCCTAGCGGTGTGGGGTGGGCCGGGTCGGTGAGGTTCCACAATCGGATGGTGTTGTCGGTGCTGCCGGCCAGGGTGTGCCCGTCGGGGCTAAAACTCCACGAAGTTGATGTCACCGGTCAGGGGTTGGCCTAGCGGTGTGGGGTGGGCCGGGTCGGTGAGGTTCCACAACCGCACGGCGCCGCCGGTGCTGCCGGCCAGGGTGTGCCCGTCGGGGCTAAACGCCACACTCAGCACGGGGTCGGTGTAGCCGGTCAGGGGCTGGCCCAGCGGGGTCGGGTGGGCCGGGTCGGTGAGGTTCCACAACCGCACGGTGCCATCGTCGCTGCCGGAGGCCAGGGTGTGCCCGTCGGGGCTAAACGCCACACTGAACACGTCGCTGGTGTGGTCGGTCAGAGGCTGGCCCAGCGGGGCCGGGTGGGCCGGGTCGGTGATGTTCCACAACCGCACGGTGCCATCGAGGGAGGCCAGGGTGTGCCTGTCGGGGCTGAACGCCACCCTTTCCACGGGTGCCGGTGTGGGGACGATGACCCGGGTGGTGTTCAGCGCGCTGGTGGCGGTGTAGAAGGTGCCGCGGCTGGCGGCGGGATCGGACCGCAGTCGTTGCGCGGCCAAGGTCTGCGCGAGCGCGCGAACGTCATTGCCACCAGCGGTACCTCGGGAAAGCACCGCGGAAGCTTCGGTGTCCAACTGTGCGGCCAGCGCGTCGCGCGCTTCGCGGGTGGCTTGGCGCTCTGCACGATTGGCTTGCACGAATCCGATCACCGCCACGAGCGCGACGATGGCCGTGCCGGCGAGTACGGCGCGCAGGATGCGCGACCGCCGGCGCATGTCGGCGGCGTGGACTTCGGCGGCTCGCTGGCCTTCTTCGGCGAGGCGTTGGCCTTCTTGGGCGAGGCGCGCGACTTCTTCGGCTTGGCGGAGTTGCTCGTGGTGGCGCTCTTCTTCTTCCTGAAGTCGCTGATTTTCGGCCAGCCGGGAAGCTGCCAGGTAGTCGCGGGTGGGCTGCTGGGCCAGGCGGTCGTGATATCCGGGTTCGGCGGCCAGCGTTTCGGCGTCGGCAAGTCGGGTGCCGGTCAGCAGCCAGGCAGGGTCGTGATCGTGGGAGTGCCACGCCGTGGTGGCGCGTTCGATGTCGTCGGCGGCGATCAGATTCTGGCGTTCCTCGTGCAGCCAGCCGGCCAGGTCGTTCCATTGGCGTAGCAGGCTTTCCAGGGCAACCTCCACGACCACCTCGCCGCCACGCTGGTCTTTGACCAGCAGTCGGCGCGCGACGAAGCGCTCCAGCAGCGGGCGGCTGTTCTCGGGCAGGTCGTCCCAACGGGCCTGGCGGCGCATCGGTTGGTCGTTGTCGGGATGGATGGTGGCCAGCCACGGGATAAACGCCGCGCGCAGCGCTTTAAGTTGCTCGCGACGCTCGTCGGGGTCTGAGGAGAGCAGCTCGTCTATCTCGGCGTGCACGACGCTGTCGATGCCGCCCCGCTCGGCGTAGGGCTCGAGGGTAAGCCGGCCCGTCGATCCGTAGTCGCGATACAGCCACGCCAGGGTCAGTGACAGCAGCGGAAGCGTGTCCGCGCCGCCGGAGGTATCGGCCAGCAGACGGCGCACCAGTTCCTCGTCGAGGTACAGCGGGCGCCCACCGTCGGTGGACCGCTGGGCCGGGCCGTTGATCACGCCGTTGAATTGAGTTGAATCCATCGGCCGAAGGTCGAACTGCTTGGTCTGCAGCCCGGCAAGCTGCGGCGCGGTCTGCATCAGCTCGTAGCGGTCGGTACGAATCGCCGCCGCCACGATCAGCGGTAGCCCCTCCTGGCCGTCGGCGCCCAGCGCCAAATCACGCACCAGCGCCAACAAACCGGCGGCCTCCGCGCCGGCGCCGGCGGTGAACAGCTCCTCGGCCTGATCCAGCGGCAAGACGATGGTCAAAGGCTCCTCGTCGGAGCTGATGCCGGGCACTTGTGGGGCGGCGACATCACGGCACTCAACGAGCCAGGCCCGCAGCCGGCCAACATCACCGGACGTGCATGCATCCTTGATGTCACCCAGCGGCGGCTCGAGCAGGCCGAATCGTTGCCGCGTGCCGCAAATCGCCTGCGCCAGGCCTGAAATGCCGGTAAGCGCTTTGAGTTCGGGGCGCACGATGTCCAGCACGAGGTAGCTGCCGTCATCCTGCTGTAAGCGGGGCACGATGCCCGCGCGCAGAAAACATGACTTGCCCGCCCCCGATGCGCCCAGCACGACGAACAGCGTCTCCTCGCCGCCGCGCATTCCGCGCAGGGCCTCCATTGCCCGCACCAGCTCGGCGTCGCGGCCGAAGAAAACCCCCGCGTCGATCGGCTCGAAGGGCTCCCAACCCCGGTAGGGCGGGCGGTCGGGTTCCGACGGGGGCGGCCACGGGAACGATGCCGCCCTGATGCCGGCCGGGTGGGTGCTCCCAGTCCCCGTAGGTGAGTAAGGCGCCGTCTGCGGTCTGAACTTGGTGGGGAGTGAATCGGCGGCCTCGGCCGAGGGTGCGACGACCTGGTTCCGGTGCGAAGTGCTGACACCCTGCTCGTGCAGCGGCGTAGTCAGTGCGGCGTGTGCGGCAACAGCCAGATCACCAGCGCTCTGGTAACGCTGATCCGGCTCCTTGGCCAAGCCGCGGGCGATGACATCGTCGAATGCCGCTGGCACGCCCGGGCTTTGCTGGCTGGGGCGCGGTGGATCCTCGTACAAGTGTGCCGACACGAGTTGCGCGTCCGTGCCGTAGGAAAAAGGCGGACTTGTGGTCAGGCACTCATGCAGCACACAGGTCAGCGCGTAGATATCGGCGCGTGCATCGATTTTTTCGCTCTTAAAGCCCTCGGGGGCCATATAGGTGAAAGTGCCGAAGAATTGGCCGGTCTTGGTCAACTTGGCTGCCGACCTGTCGTGGGCGATGCCGAAATCGATCAGGTAAACAAAGTCGCGGTCAGCCATCAGCGCGTTGGAGGGTTTGACATCTCGGTGCACCAGGCCATGGGCGTGGGCGGCATCCAGAGCGGCGGCGAGTTGTTCGATCACCCGGACGGCTCGCGCCGGGCTCATGGGACCGTCGCGCCCAAGCGCGGTATCGATATCGATGCCGTCGATGACCGGCATCACCAGATATAGCTGACCGTCGATTTCGCCGTAGTCATGGATTGGAATGATGTGGGGTTCGGTCAGCTTTGCCGCAGTGAGGGCCTCGCGGCGAAACCGTTCCCGAAAACCCGGTTCGTCGGCCAGCTCGGCGGACAAGACTTTGATCGCCACGTTGCGACCGATCACGGTGTCGTGGGCCTTGTACACCTTGCCCATACCGCCCTGGCCGATTGTTTCGACCAGTCGGTATCGACCGAACTTCTCCGCGTCCAATCATCTACCCTTCGGACCACCTACCGGAGGCCGCCATTGTTAGCGCCGCCAACGCCAGCACCCTCGACCAAATGCTGACCACGGACAAAAGTCTGGCGCATTCCGCCGTCACAATCGGCAAATGCGCTGAATTGAGGTCGTCGCTTGGCAGGCTCGGCCACGGGTCTTGTCCGAGCACGGCATGGGCATACCAATGGCCGCGATGTTCTTCTCTGGAAAGAGCACGTCCTGCCGATCAACGGCGCCTACCGATGGGCCCTTGACTGTGACGTAGGTCACCGTAAGATGACCGGTGGTCATCGATGCGAGGAGGCCTCATGCCGACCGTGACGTGGGCGCGGGTGGATCCGGCTCGTCGCGCGGCGATTATCGAGGCCGCGGAGGCCGAGTTCGGGGCGCATGGATTCTCCCGGGGCAGCCTGAACGTCATCGCCCGCCGCGCCGGGGTCGCCAAGGGAAGCCTGTTCCAATACTTCGCCGATAAGCGCGACCTGTACGCGTTCATCGCCGACATCGGCAGCCAGCGGGTGCGCTCCTATATGGAGGACCTGATCCGCCGGCTCGACCCGGGCCGGCCGTTCTTCGAGTTCCTCACCGACCTGCTCGACGGCTGGGTCGCCTATTTCGCCGAACATCCACACGAACGCGCCCTGCATGCCGCGGCCACGTTGGAGGTCGACACCGACGCCCGCATCAGCGTGCGCAGCGTCATCCACCGCCACTACCTGGACGTGTTGCGCCCGCTCGTGCGCGACGCGCAGGCCCGGGGCGACCTTCGCACGGACTCCGACACCGACGCATTGCTGTCGCTGCTGCTGTTGATCTTTCCGCACCTGGCGCTGGCCCCGTACATGCGCGGCTTGGATCCCATCCTCGGCCTCGACGAGCCCACACCGGAGCAACCGGCACTGGCCGTGCGGCGGCTCGTCGCGGTGCTGGCGGCCGCGTTCTCGGCCGCACCGAAATCCGTCACCTCAGCCCCGAAATAAAGTCCCGAAATCAAGGAGATCACCATGACACGCACACACCTGGGCTCGCTCGCAGCGGGCGGGCTCAACTGGGACAGCTTGCCGCTCAAGCTCTTTGCGGGCGGCAACGCGAAATTCTGGAATCCGGCCGACATCGACTTCTCCCGCGACCGCGCGGACTGGGAGCGGCTCATCGGACGACGAACGCCACTACGCCACCCGGCTGTGCGCTGAGTTCATCGCCGGGGAGGAAGCGGTGACCGAGGACATTGCGCCCTTCATGTCCGCGATGCGCGCCGAGGGCCGCCTCGGAGACGAGATGTATCTGACGCAGTTCGCGTTCGAGGAAGCCAAGCACATGGCGGTGTTCCGGATGTGGCTCGACGCCGTCGGTATCACCGACGACCTGCACGCCTATCTGGACGACATCCCCACCTACCGCACGATTTTCTACGAGGAGTTGCCCAACTGCCTCAACGCTTTGTCGGATGATCCCTCGCCCGCCGCCCAGGTCCGGGCGTCGGTGACGTACAACCACATGGTCGAGGGCATGCTGGCGTTGACCGGCTACTTCGGTTGGCACAAGATCTGCGTCGACCACGGGATCCTGCCCGGCATGCAGGAGCTGATCCGGCGCATCGGTGACGACGAGCGACGCCACATGGCCTGGGGCACGTTCACCTGCCGGCGCCACGTCGCCGCCGACGACGCCAATTGGGGCGTCTTCGAAACGCGCATGAACGAGCTCATGCCGCTCGGGCTGCGCCTCATCGAAGAAGGCTTCGCCCTTTACGACCCGATGCCGTTCGGCCTTTCGGTGGACGAGTTCATGCAGTATGCCGCCGACAAGGGGATGCGGCGGCTCGGCACGATCAGCAGCGCACGCGGACGGCCGGTCGGCGAGATCGACCTCGACTACTCGCCGGTGCAGCTGGAGGACACCTTCGCCGAAGAGGACGAGCGGGCGCTGGCGGGCGCGTCGGCCTGATCTATCCCGGGCGGCTAGCCCACCCAGGACGCCGAGTGTGGGCCCTACGTACGGGAACCGCCTCAAATTCGTCCATAGGACCCACGCTCGCCGGCGAAGTGTTAGCCGACCCAGACGGTCTTGGCGTTGCAGAACGCGCGGATCCCGAGGGCGGCGAGCTCGCGGCCGTAGCCCGACCGCTTGACGCCGCCGAAGCCCAACTCCGGATAGGACACCGTCATCCCGTTGATGAAGACCTGGCCGGCCTCGATATCGTCGATGAACCGCTCCTGCTCGGCCTCGTCATTGGTCCAGGCGTTGGACCCCAGCCCGAAGGTCGTGGCGTTGGCGATCTCGATGGCCTCGTCGATGCTTTCGGCGCGGTACATCGAGGCGACCGGGCCGAACACCTCTTCGGTGTACAGCGCCATGTCCTTGGTGATATCGGTGACCACCGTCGGCGGGTAGAACCACCCCGGCCGGTCGAGACGCGTGCCGCCGCAGCGGATCTTCGCGCCCGCCGCCACGGCGTCGTCGACCTGCTGCGCGATCTCGTCGCGGCCCGACTCGGTGGCCAGCGGGCCCACGTCGGTGTCCGGGTCGGTCGGATCGCCGACTTTGAGCGCCGCAACGCGGTCGACGAACTTGTCGACGAACGCGTCGTAGATGTCGGCGTGCACGATGAACCGCTTGGCGGCGATGCAGGACTGGCCGTTGTTCTGCACCCGGCCGGTGACCGCGGTCTTGACGGCCTCATCGAAGTTTGCGGACGGCATCACGATGAACGGGTCGCTGCCACCGAGCTCCAGCACGGTGGGTTTGATCTCGTCGCCGCAGATGGCCGCGACCGATTGGCCTGCCGGTTCGCTGCCCGTGAGCGTGGCCGCCACGACCCGGGGATCACGCAGGATGCCCTCGACCGCTCCGGACGAAATGAGCAGCGTCTGGAAGCAGCCCTCCGGGAAGCCGCCGCGGGCGATGACGTCGGAGAGATACAGCGCCGACTGCGGCACGTTGGACGCGTGCTTGAGGAGGCCGACGTTGCCGGCCATCAACGCCGGGGCGGCGAACCGGACCGCCTGCCACAGTGGGAAGTTCCACGGCATGACGGCCAGGACCACCCCGAGCGGCTGGTAGCGGATGTACGCCTTCTTCGCGCCGACCTTGGCGGGGTCGGCGGGCTCGTCGGCGAGCAGCCGCTCGGCGTTCTCGGCGTAATAACGAAAACCCTTGGCGCACTTGAGCGCTTCCCCTTTGGCCGATGCCAGGGTCTTGCCCATTTCGAGGGTCATCATGGCGGCCGTTTCGTCGGCCTCCTTCTCCAGCAGGTCGGCGGTGGCGTTCGCCCACTCGGCCCGCTGGGCGAAGGTGGTGGAGTGGCGGTAGTCGAGGAACCGCTCGTGCGCACGCGCGATTGCCGCCTCGACTTCGTCCTCGGTTGCGGGGGTGAACGTCTTGACTGTCTCGCCGGTGGCGGGGTTGATGGTTGCGATGGGCACGGTGTCATCCTTCGCTCGCGATGGTGGATAAAACGTCCAACACCTAGCCTGCCACTATCGTTCCAAGAGGGAGGTGTCGGATGAGTAAAGCCGCTCAGCTGATGGTCAAGTGCCTGGAAAACGAGGGCGTCTCCGTGGTCTTCGGGCTGCCCGGCGAGGAGAACATCCGCTTCGTGCAGGCGCTGGCCGCATCACACATCCGCTATGTGCTCACCCGGCACGAGCAGGCGGCGTCGTTCATGGCGGAGATGTATGGGCGCGTCACCGGCAGGGCGGCGGTGGTGTCGGCCACCCTGGGACCCGGCGCGATCAACATGCAGCTCGGCGTCGCCGACGCCACCACCAACAGCACCCCCATGGTCGCGATCTCCGCGCAAGTGGGCCACGATCGCGAGTTCAAAGAGTCGCACCAATACGTCGACCTGGTGTCGATGTTCGCCCCGATCACCCGATGGGCCGCGGACATCCCCACCGCGCATGCCATCCCGGAGATGTTCCGCAAGGCGTTCAAGGTCGCCGAAACCGAACGCCCGGGCTCGGTGTATCTGGCCGTGCCCGAGGACATCGATGCCGACGGAACCGACTACGATCTGAAACCGTTGCCGCGCAACGTCGTCCGCGCCGACGCGCCGGCGCCCGGTCAGGTGCAACGCGCGGTCGCCGTCCTGCGCGAGGCGAAGCGACCGGTGGTGCTGGCCGGGCATGGCGCCGCCCGCTGCGACGCGACTGCGGCCCTGATCCGGTTCTCCGACGAACTCGGTGTCCCGGTGGCCAACACCTTCCACGGCAAGGGCGTGATGCCCGACGATCATCCCAACGCCATCGGGACCATCGGGTTCATGCGGCACGACTACGTCAACTTCGGGTTCGACAACGCCGACGTCATCATCGCGGTCGGCTACGAACTGCAGGAATTCGACCCCGTCCGGATCAACCCGCAGGCCGACAAGAAGATCATCCATATCCATCGGTTCCCCGCCGAGGTCGACATGCACTACTCGGTCGACGTCGGCATCATCGGCGACATCAGCGACTCGCTGAACGCACTCACCGACGCGCTCGTCGGCCACGGGTTCGCGGCCGACCCGGACGTTCCCGCATGCGACCTGCTCGCCGAGGAATTCGCTCGGGGACAACAGGATTCGCGGTACCCGCTGGCACCCGCGCGGCTGGTCGCCGACACCCGCGCCGCGCTGGGCCGCAGCGACGTCGTCCTGGTCGACACCGGCGCGACGAAGATGTGGATGGCCCGGCTCTACCCGACGTACGAGCGCAACACCTGCCTGGTCTCAAATGGGCTGTCCACCATGAGCTTTGCGCTACCGGGAGCCCTTGGCGTCAAGTTGGCGCGGCCCGGCTCGAAGGTGCTCGCCGTCGTGGGCGACGGCGCCTTCCTGATGAATTCGCAGGAAGTCGAGACCGCCGTGCGCGAGCGGATACCGCTGGTCGTGTTGATTTGGGAGGACGGCGGCTACGGCCTCATCGAATGGAAGATGGACCTCGAACTTGGAGCGCATTACTACGTGAAGTTCGGCAACCCGGATGTCGTGATGTACGCGGAAAGCTTTGGGGCCAAGGGATATCGGATCAACAGCGCCGAGGAGCTATTGCCGACGCTGAAGGCCGCGCTCGACGACGACGGCGTGTCGCTGATCTCCTGCCCGGTCGACTACTCCGAGAATCTGCGGTTGACCGACCGGCTCGGCGAGCTGGACGAGACGCTGTAGTCTCCCATGCTGTTCCGTCAGCTCGAGTACTTCGTGGCGCTCGCTCAAGAGCGTCATTTCGCGCGAGCCGCCAGCGCCTGTTACGTGTCGCAGCCGGCGCTGTCGGAAGCGATCCGCAAGCTCGAGCAGGAGCTCAAGGTTCCATTGGTCCGGCGTGGACAGAAGTTCGAAGGCCTCACTCCCGAGGGCGAGCGGCTCGTGCACTGGGCGCGACGCATCCTGGCCGACTGCGACGCGCTCAAACAAGAGGTCACGGCGCTGCAGACCGGGCTGGTCGGCGAGCTTCGACTGGGGGTGGTCCCGGCGGCGTCGACTACCGTTGCGCTGCTGACGGATTCCTTCTGCGCCGCGCACCCGTTGGTGCGGGTGCAGCTCGAGATGGATCTGCGATCGGCCGGGATCGTCGACCGAATCCGCCGCTTCGAATTGGATGCCGGGATCCTCTATCCAGACCAACAGGACACCGCCGACCTGGTGGTCACGCCGCTGTACCAAGAAGAACCGGTCCTGATCGCCGGCGCCGAGCTGTTGCCCGGCAAGGCGGACACCATTACCTGGTCGGACGCCGCGAAATTGCCGCTGTGCCTGCTGACGAGTGGAATGCGCGGTCGCCGTCTCATCGACGACGCCCTGGCCACTCAAGGTCTCGAGGCCTCACCTCAGCTCGAGGCCGATTCCGTGGTGCCGCTGCTCGCGCACGTCCGGACCGGCCGGTGGGCCAGCATCGTTCCGCAACCCTGGATCCATACCCTTGGCCCACCCGCGGGGGTGCGCGTGCTGCGGCTGGACCAGCCGTCGGTCACGGCTTTGATCGCGCTCGTGACCAATCGGGTTGAGCCGGCTTCGTTGCTGACCCGCGCCCTCGTGCAGACCGCCCGCAATGCCCGCATCGGTGCCGCGCTCGCCGGGCCGTCCGCGCCCGTGTTCGGCTGAGGCCGCCTTTCAGGCCTTTCAGGGGCGCTGATCGGTGGCGCTTATCAGCCGGTAGGAGCCACGTCTTGGACACCCTCGCAGCCCTCGCAGAAGACTGGAATCACTGTTCAGCAACGAGGAGGAACCGATGGCCAAGTGTGTGATGGTGCTCTACCCCGACCCCGTCGATGGGTACCCGCCGACCTACGCGCGCGACAACATCCCCACGATTCACAACTACCCCGACGGCAGCACGGTGCCGACGCCGTCGGCGATCGACTTCACGCCCGGTGAGCTGCTCGGCTGCGTGTCGGGTGCGCTGGGGCTGGGCAAGTTCTTTGCAGACGGTGGGCACGAGTTGGTGGTGACATCGGACAAGGACGGCCCGGATTCGGAGTTCGAACGCGAACTCGTCGACGCCGATATTGTTATCTCCCAACCATTTTGGCCGGCCTACCTGACCAAGGAGCGCATCGCGAAGGCGCCCAACCTCAAGCTGGCACTGACCGCCGGCATCGGCTCGGACCACGTGGATCTCGACGTGGCGAAGGAGCGCGGGATCACGGTCGCGGAGGTGACCTACAGCAACAGCATCAGCGTCGCCGAGCACGCGGTGATGCAAATCCTGGCGCTGGTGCGTAATTTCATCCCGTCGCACCGGTGGGCCGCCGAGGGCGGCTGGAACATCGCCGACTGCGTGGAGCGCGCCTATGACCTGGAGGGCATGGACGTCGGCGTGATCGCCGCCGGCCGGATCGGGCGCGCGGTGCTGCGCCGGTTGGCGCCCTTCGACGTGAACCTGCATTACACCGACACCCACCGGCTTTCGCCCGAGGTCGAGAAGGAATTGCACGTGACGTTCCACCCCGACGTCGAGTCGCTGGTGAAGGCGGTCGACGTGGTGTCCGTCCACTCGCCGCTCTACGAGGACACCCGCCGGATGTTCAACGAGAAGCTGCTGGCCTCGATGCGGCGCGGCTCCTACATCGTCAACACCGCCCGGGGGGAAGAAACCGTCCCCGAGACGATCGCGGCGGCGCTGCGCAGTGGCCAACTTGCGGGTTACGCCGGCGATGTCTGGTATCCGCAGCCGCCACCAGCCGATCACCCGTGGCGGACCATGCCCAATAACGCGATGACTCCGCATGTTTCGGGCACCACGCTGTCCGCGCAGGCTCGTTACGCCGCCGGCACCCGGGAAATCTTGGAATGCTGGTTCGCCGGCAAGCCCATCCGTCCGGAGTACCTGATCGTCGAGGGCGGAAAGCTCGCGGGCACCGGAGCCCTGTCCTACCAGAAGTAGGTGACCCGGCGAATTGCCATAGCCACCTTATGGATTCGATGACGTCACGGCGCAATCGCTCAGCCGTTGCGCTGTGGCGTCACTGTCTGCAGCGTCATGGGCGCGACATACTCGCCCACCAGCGTGCGATGCCACCACGCCCGATCGCGCCGCAGTTCTTCCAGCGTGGTGAATCGGTACCGGTAGAGCTGCGCGCGGACATACCGGGGCGGCGAATCGGGGAAGGGGTTGTGCCGCAACAGGCGCAGCGTCGGCCGGTCGTTGCGCAGCAGCCGCTGCAGCAGCGGCTTCAGCCATGACTGGGCGTAACCCGGCGAGATGGCGGCGAACCACATCAGCCAGTCCAGCCGCAGATGATAGGGAGCCCATTGGCGGGGTAACCGGCGCACGGCGCCCGGCTTGCCCCTGAATTCGTATTCCTGCCAGACCGTTTGGCCGGTGATCCGAGCTTCTTCGGTGCCCTCGATCACCACCTCTTTGCGGACGCGGCCGATGCTGCCGAAGGCCCCGTAGGTGTTCACCAGATGAAATGGGTTGAACGACATATTCATTCGCTGGTTTGCGGACAGCATGTTGCGCGCGGGCCAGTAGCTGAGGAATAGCACCGCCACAGTGAACGTGAGCACCAGGCCGGCGAACCACGTCGGCGGTGCCGACAGCGCGGGATGGGCGGGTATCGGCAGCAGGGTTGCCGCCGCCGAGTCGTCGATCGCGCTGAACGCCAGGATGATCGTCAACCAGTTGAGCCAGGCGAAGTTGCCCGATAACACCAGCCACAGCTGCGTGACGACGATGATCGCTGCGGCCACGCTGGCCACCGGCTGCGGGGCGAACAACCCGAACGGCACGATCAGCTGGGCACAATGGTTGCCCGCCACCTCAACTCGGTGCAGCGGCTTGGGCAGGTGATGGAAGAACCAGCTCAACGGCCCCGGCATGGGCTGTGTCTCGTGGTGGTAGTACAGGCACGTCAGGTCGCGCCAGCAGGGATCTCCGCGCATCTTGATCAACCCGGCGCCGAATTCGACCCGGAACAGCAGCAACCGCGTCAACCACAGCGTCAGCACCGGCGGCGCCGTCTGGGCATTGCCGAGGAAGATCATCAGGAAGCCGGCCTCGAGCAGCAAGGACTCCCAGCCGAACCCGTACCAAGCCTGACCGACGTTGACGATCGAAAGGTAAAGCACCCACAGCGTCAGCCACATCAGCATCGCGGCCCACAGCGGCGCAAGGTCGGCCGCGCCGGCGACGATGGCCGCCGACAGCGCCGCACCGAACCAGGAGACGCCGGCGAACAGCCGATCGGAATAGCGCAGATGAAAGACGCTCGGTGTCCTCCACAACGACTGTGCGGCCAAAAATCGGGGCACCGGCAACATTCCGTGCTCGCCGATCAGGGCCCGGAACTGCACGGCGGCGGCGACGAACGCGATCAGGTAGATGGCCGCGGCGCCCCGCTCGAGCGCCAGTCTGCCCAGCCAGTATTCGGGTGCTGAAAACCATTCCATGGCCCCAACTCCTCGGACGGTCGCATGCATGCCAACCCGCATATCCAGTCAACCATCCGGCAAACACCGAAACCACTGACGGCCGGCGCTCGATGCCGATAGGGTCGCAGGCGTTCGCCATGTCCGTGACGGCCGTCCAGGGGTCAAATGAAGAAAAAGTTCGCGGGTTCGCAGGACAGCGCTGCGTCTCCTGTGCACAGCGCGGAATTCCCCGAATGTACCTTTGGGCGCCGTCGGTTGTTGGCCCTCGGGGCGGGCGCTGTCGGATTGGGCGCGATCGCCACCGCGGTGCCGGGCGTAGCGTCCGCGGATCCCGCGCCCCCGGGCTACGAGGCGATGCTTTTGATGTGCATCGACCCGCGTTTCGTGCACCCCACGAACGTGTACATGGACGAACAGCGCGGCCTCGTCAATCGGTACAGCCAGTTCGCATTGGCCGGCGCCGCCGCGGGCGTGGTGGCGCCGCACTGGGAGTCGTGGCACAACACGTTCTGGGATAACCTCGCCGCGTCCATCGAACTGCACGGGATCAACGGGGTCATCGCGGTCGACCACCGCGACTGCGGTGCGGTGCGGATCGCCTATGGCGATGACGCGATCTCCACGCCGGAACGCGAGACCGCGATACACGAACAGATCCTGGGCAAATTCCGCGCCGGGGTGCTGCAGCGGCACCCGAACCTCGGTGTCGAAACCTGGCTCATGGCGCTGGACAGTTCGATGCAGCGGATTGGCCCGTAGGCTATTCCTCAGGCCGATGTCCGGCCCGCATCGGCACCGCCGAGGCGGCCACCGCGGCCAGCGAAATCAGCGCCAGCAGTTGCACATTCGCGGAATGGCCGGCGTAGAAATCGGCAGACCGCCAGGGGTGTCGAGACAGTGCGGCCCCCGCCAGAATCAGGCCGCCCGCGGCGGCCGCGACCGTGGCCCTGTCGCGCAACCGCTCTCGGTGGCGCAGCGCATACCGCAGCGCCAGCGCGGCACCGACCACGACGACCCCGGCCGCGCCGGCGGTCACCGCCCCGGCCGCCAGCACCGGCACCGCGGCCCAGCCCCCCGGTGTCCACGGTCGTGCGGGCGCGTCCGGGGCAGCCCTGCGCCGCGTTCGCCACAAGGCGAGAAAGGCCAGCAGCGGCAGCAACGCCAGCCCCACCGCCAAGCCCGCCCGGTACAAGCCGTTGGAGGCGAAGGTCAACGTGATGGTGCCCGGGTTGCCCGCGGGCACCACCCAGCCCTGCTGCCAGCCGTTGACGGCCACCGGTGTCAGCCGGAGCCCGCTACTGGTGCGCGCCACCCAGCCCGGGTTGATGCTTTCCGGGATGACCAGCACCCGGGAGGTCGCCGACGCATCGGCGCGAATCTCGCGGCGGTCGGGGCCCCACGTCCCCGTCACGGCGGGCACCGGCGCGGGGCCCGCGGCGCCCGGCGACTCGGCCGTGCCCGGGGCCGACAGCTGGGCCCCGTCCACGACGAACACCGCGCCGGGGTTGATCAACAGCTCCTGCTGGCCCGCTGGCAGCGCGATCGGGTCCTGGTCGCAGGCCTGCGCCGGAAGCGGTTCGCCGTCCAGCAACGCGCCGACGGTGGTCCGGATCGAGGTGTGCACAAACCGGCCCGCGACCGCGATGACCGGGCCCTGGAGATCACCGTCGCAGCCGAGGGTGATCTCACGGGCGCGGTTGCGGGTGGCATCGGCCGGCGCGACGGGGCTGCCGTCGGCGCCGAGCACGGCAATCTCGGCCAGCCCCGGCGGCTTGAGCTGGTCGAATCCCAGCGCGTTGCGGTCGATGATGTCTTCCCAGTCCAGCAGGCTGACCGTGAGGGTGTCGGTGACCCGGGGTTGCAGCGACACGGTTTGCGCCTGACCGGGCCGCAATTGCCGGGTCTGTGGGCCGTCGCCCAGGTTGACGGCCACCATCGTCGGGTGCGCGGGCAGGGTCGCCCGGCTGGGGACCAGGCGCAGCCCGGTGACCTCGGTGGGCCGCGGCAGGAGCAGGGTCAAGGTGGGCGGGGTCTTGTGTTGCACCACCCGCTGCGGTGCCGTCCATGCGGTGGCCGGATCGCCGTCGGTGGCCGCATATGCGGAGCCGAGGATGTCCAGCACGTCGGAATCACCTTGGGCGCGAGTGGTGTTCGGTTCGGCGATCAAGTCGGCCAGCTTGGGGCTCTGCCGTGGCCGCACCCACACCGTCGGGGTCACCGACATCGGATTCGGGACGGTCAGGGTGCGGCTGAAGTTGGACGGCTCTTCGGGTGCCAGCGCCATCGAGGCCGCGCAGCGCACGACGTCGGGCGCCGGGACGCAGCCCGGTCGGCCGAGCAGTTCCGACCCCAGGTCCCAACCCACGATCGCCGAACCCGGCGGCGGCCCGGGGACCTGCGCGGTGTGCCGCAGGCTGACCGGGTGCGCGAATCCGGATGCGTCGTACTGGGTGATCGACAGGTCGGTGACGCCGAACTGCACTCCGGCCGATCTGTCGTCGGTGCCGGCCGCGGTGACCCGCACCCACGGGGTTTCGCCGTAGGGCAGCGCCGCGGTCAGCGGCTTGCCGGCCTCGTCGAATCGCAGAGTGGTGCTGCCGGTGGCGGTCTCGACCAGGATGCGGCGGACCTGGGCGCCGACGGCGGTCGCGCTCGGTGTCAAGGTGATGACGGCGTTGGTCACCGGGTGATCGAAATCCACCTGCAGCCACTGCCCGACGGCGGTCTGCAAGGCGCTGGACACCCACGCGGTCGCGGGATCCCCGTCGACCGCGGCGGCGGGGGAGGTCGCCGGAGCGACATCGGGCATCGCGGTGGAATCCGACGACGAGCTTGACACGGTGATCCGCCCGCCGGTCCAGGCGCCGAACACCGTGTCGGCGCCCGGGACGGGATAGTCGGGCACCCGGTTATGGGTATGCCGGGCGTCGCCGGGCGCCCGGATCGCCGACGAGTGCTGGTCGACCCGGCCGTAGTCGGTCTCGCGGGCCACCGGGGTGTCGGTGACGGTCACGCCTGGTGCGGGCAATCCGGCGCCGCGGGCGTCGGCGGTCATCAGCACCGGGCCCAGCGCCGGCTCGCCCAACAGCCGCCGCCGCTCGTCGAGTCGCAGCAGCACCTCGGGCCCGCCGTCGACCCGGGCCAGCCGATCGGTGTCGGCGAAGTACGGCGTCCCGGGAGCATCGGCAACACCGACTCGGTAAATCTCCACTGCCGGGTATCGCGGGCGCAGCCCGCTGTCGGCGACGAAGCCCGCCAGGGTGCCGGGCCCCACCGGCGCACCGAACTGCGCCACCTTCGTCAGCCCCGGCGATCCCTCGATGGCGCGGTGCACCAGGATGGGGCGCGCCGACCTGGACGTCTCGGGATCCAGGTCGTTGCGCAGCACCACATACGAAATGCCTTGTTGGGCAAGGGTATCCGCCAGGCCGACCGACGGGCGTCCGGCGGCCAGCAGTCGTTGCACGGAATCGAGCGCCCGGATGGTTTGCGGCGGGGTCAACGGGATGGAGTCGCGCACGCCCCACGGGCTGCTGCCGAGCACTTGGAGCGGCTCATCGTGGCTGGTGCCCCACACCTGAGTGGCGAACGGCGCCCCCGGGACCACCAGCACACGGCCGGAGGCCGGCGTCCCCGTGTCGTGTGCGCTGAGCCAGTCGGCCGCCTCGTGCCAGTACTGGGGTATCGCGGTGAACGTGCCGGGCGGAGTCAACCGGCCCGTCCAGGCCAGTGAGGTGCTGACCATCAGCGCGGTCAGCACCACGATCGCGGCCGCGACCCGCCTGTCGCGCTCGGGGTGTGCGAACGCGCGCAGCCACACCGGGACCGGCACGCTGCCCGGAAGGGGCACCCGGCCCAGCAGCTGCGCGATGCCCAGCACCACCGGGATCCGGATCACCGACCCCAGCTTGTGCACGTTGCGCAGCGGCGCGCCGCTGGCGTCCAGGAACGCCTGCACCGCCTGCGCCAGCGGCGAGCCCAGCCCACCGCTGTAGCCGGCGGCCATCAACACCACCCCGACCAGCAGCATCGTCACCAGCCGTCCGCGTGCCGGCATGCCACGGCTGGCCAGCCCGGCCAGCCCGGCCGCCGCGACCAGGCAGGTGCCCAGGATGGCCGCCGATCCGGTGACCAATGGCGCGCCCGCGGTGGCCGTCGGTGCCACGAACGGGGTCCAGCTCTCGGTGCCGCGCAGCATCTCGACCAGCGACGACCATTGCGTTGTCACACCGGAGGATTCGATGAAGTCCAGGAACGGAGGGCTGACGCTGCGCAGCAGACCCAGCGCCACCACCCACCACAGCACGGCCAGGCACAGAGAGAGCAGCCACCACGCGGTGTAGCGCCACCACAATCGGTTCGGCCGGTGACAGGCCCACCAGATCACCGCGGGCAGGCAACCGGCCACCGTCGCGATGGCGTTGACCGCGCCCATTAACGCGACGGCCAGCCCGGCCTGTGCGGCGAGCGCGCGCACCGACCGGTTCGCCCCTCTGTATTCCCCTCTGTTTTCCAAGGCCCGCAACGCCAGAATCGTCGGCAGCAACACCCACGGGGCCAGCATCATCGGCAAGGTTTCCGACGAGATGGATCCGAGCGTGGTCAGCACCCTCGGCGACAGCGCAAACGCCGCCGCTGCGATGACCCGCGATGACGGGCTACCGATTCCCAGCGCCTCGGCGACCCGCAGCAGGCCCCAAAAGCCGACGGTGAGCAGCAGCGCCCACCACAGGCGCTGGGTGATCCATCCGGGCAATCCCAGCAGGTGGCCGACCACAAAGAAGGTGCCGTGCGGAAACAGGTAGCCGTAGGCCTGATTCTGCGCCTGGCCGAACGGCAGGTCACTGTTCCACAGGTTGGTCGCGCGGGCCAGGAAGCGCAGCGGGTTGGCGGTGAGGTCGAGTTTGGTGTCGGGCGAGACCTGCCCCGGCGATTGCGCGAACGTCAGCGCCAGCGCGATCGCCCCGACCAACAGCAACCACCGGCGTGACATGACTGTTGTGGCCGGTGGCGTCGCGGCTGCACCCGCGGCCGTTTCCGCAGGCGCCGCCGGCGGGGTCGTCGCCGGGCTAGCTGCGGTTGCCGTACTCGACCCGGTTGAGCACTGACGACTGCGGATCGCCCCCGGGAAGTGGCGGTTTCGTGTCCTGCTGCACCATCAAAGTGACCCCGAAAGTCGCGGCCGCGCCCAGCAACAGACCAACCACCACGCTCGCAGCGGCGGGCGCGACGATCCGGTTCATCGATGGCTCCTTGGGCTAGCGGTCCGGCAACTTAGCGACAACCTAGCAGAAGCGCGGTCGCGGTCGGGGTGGCGCTCAGGGCCACGGTATGCAATGACCGTGAAAGCACCGGTCGCCGTATCCCACCAGGTGGGCAACGGGCGGAGCCGGTGGGCCGTGCGTCGGCGCCATGTCGTCTGCGGCCAGCGTGACGCCGACGGTCGCGACCGCACCGACCGACAGGCCCACCGCAATGCTGGCCACAGCGGCCAGCGTGAACCCGGTCATCCGCTTCGCCCCCTGCAAGTCCCCGCCAGTCAGTAACAGGCAAGGTAGCAGGGATTGCCCCGCGGAGTAGGGGATGAAACGTTGGCTGCCGCGCCCCCGGATCCCGAGAACGGGTTCGCGCCGTGACACCATGTGCCGATGGCTTTTCCGCGCACCCTGGCCGTGCTGGCCGCCGCGTCGGCGCTGGTGGCAGGCTGCGGCCACAACGCCGCACGGCCGCCCGCCGCCTCGTCCGGCCCGGTCGGCAAGGCGGTAGCCGCCCCGGCGCCCCCGGTGTGCGCAGACCCCACGGCGCTTCCGGCCGTGCTGCCGACCCGCGACAAGCTGGCCCAGCTGCTGATGGTGGGCGTCAGGAACGCCGACGACGCCCGGGCCGTCGTCAACGACTATCACGTCGGTGGGATTTTCATCGGCAGCTGGACGGACCTGGCGATCTTCCAGGGCCCGCTGGCCGACATCGCGGGCAAGGCGGGTCCACTGCCGCTGGCCGTCAGCGTCGACGAAGAGGGCGGCCGGGTGTCGCGGTTGAGGTCGTTGATCGGGTCGTCGCCGTCGGCGCGGGAGCTGGCCCAGAGCCAATCCGTCGCGCAGGTGCACGACTTGGCGGCGGACCGCGGCAAGAAGATGCGCGACCTGGGCATCACCGTCGACTTCGCCCCCGTCGTCGACGTCACCGACGCCCGCGACGGCGTGATCGGCGACCGCTCGTTCGGCGGCGATCCCAATACCGTCACCGCCTACGCCGGGGCGTACGCGCAGGGCCTGCGGGACGCCGGGGTGCTGCCGGTGCTCAAGCACTTCCCGGGGCACGGGCATAGCTCGGGTGATTCGCACTCCGGTGCCGTCGTGACGCCGCCGCTGAGCGCCCTGCAAAGCCTCGACCTGGTGCCCTATCGGACGCTGGTGAGCGTGGCCCCGGTCGCAGTGATGATGGGTCACCTGCAGGTTCCGGAGCTGACCGGCGACCAGCCGGCGAGCCTGAGCCGGGCCGCGGTGCAGTTGCTGCGCGATGGCATCGGGTACGGGGCACCGCCGTTCAACGGCCCGGTGTTCACCGACGATCTGTCCTCCATGGGTGCGATCTCCGATCGCTATGGCGTGGCCGAAGCGGCGCTGCGCACCTTGCAAGCCGGCACCGACATCGCGATGTGGGTGACCACCGACGAGGTGCCCGCGGTCCTGGACCGGCTGGAGAAGGCGGTCGCCGCGGGCGAATTGCCAATGCCGGCGGTCAACGACTCGGTCGTGCGCATCGCGACGATGAAGGGCCACAATCGCGCATGTGGGCATTAGCGCGCGTGGCGCACCGGCGCGTTGCCTACTCTGGAGTCAGATAGCCGGGCTAAAGGGGCGCACGATGGCGGGTGGTACCAAGCGACTACCCCGTGCCGTCCGCGAACAGCAGATGCTCGACGCCGCCGTGCTGATGTTCTCGGTCAACGGCTACCACGAGACCTCGATGGACACCATCGCCGCCGCGGCGGAGATCTCCAAGCCCATGCTTTACCTGTACTACGGCTCCAAGGAGGACCTGTTCGGCGCCTGTCTGAACCGCGAGTTGAGCCGGTTCATCGATGCGGTGCGCGCCGATATCGACTTCACGAAGAGCCCCCGGGACCTGCTGCGCAACACCATCGTGTCGTTCCTGCGCTACATCGATGCCAACCGGGCGTCCTGGATCGTGATGTACACCCAGGCCGTCAGCTCGCAGGCGTTCGCGCACACCGTCCGCGAAGGCCGCGAGCAGATCATCGAACTGGTGGCCGGGCTCGTGCGGGCCGGCAGTCGCACCCCGCGGCCGGACACCGAGCACCAGATGATCGCGGTGGCGCTGGTGGGCGCGGGCGAGGCGATGGCCAACCGGCTTTCCACCGGCGATATCGACGTCGATGACGCCGCCGAGCTGATGATCGGGCTGTTCTGGCACGGCCTGCGGGGCGCACCACAGGATCGTGAGGTCGAGGCCGCCCCGCATCCGGACGCGGGCGGGTCCAGCGTCGCCGCCGGCTAGACATACATTCTTAGGGTGGCCCGATCGCGGGGGAGTGCCTCTAGCTCGGAGAGCTCCACGCTCCGCGCCGCCGCCGCGGGCTTGCACGGCAACCTGGACTTCTTTTGCGCGGCAATCATTGTCGGGTTGCTGGCCGGGTTCGCCGGTCTGGCGACGACGGTGGTGCTGCACTTCGTCCAGCACGTTACGTATCACTACACTTTCGGCACCCTGCTCGAGGGAATCACCGGCAGCAGTCCGGTGCGCCGCGCGCTGGGGCCGATGGTCGGCGGCGCCCTGGCGGCCGTCGGCTGGTGGGTCCTGCGGCGCAGGGCCGACGTGCCGCCGCTGGCCGGAACGATCGTCAATCACAAGCGGGTACCCCGGCTGACCTGGAGCATCGACGCGGGGCTGCAGATCCTGCTGGTCGGCTCCGGGGCATCGCTTGGCCGCGAGGGGGCTCCGCGCCAATTCGCTGCGGCCCTGGGCGATTTCGGGATTGGCTGGCTGAGGCGGCTGACGTCCCGCGATCGGGAGATCCTGCTGGCGTGCGCGGCCGGGGCCGGGCTCGGTGCGGTCTACGCCGTTCCACTGGCCGGAGCGCTGTTCACCGTGCGCATCATCCTGAACACCTGGCATCCGCGGGCGTTGGGCGCGGCGCTGATCACCTCCAGCCTGGCCGTCGCGACCGGCTCGATCGTCACGCGCGATCAACCCGTCCTGACATGGCCGATCGGGGAGTCGACGTATCTGCTGACCGGGCAGGCACTCGTATTGGCGCCGCTGGCACTCGCGGTGGGGTTGGCGTTCAACCGGATCATGGCGGCGGCGCGGCCGGCCACCCCGATGCGAACGTGGGTGCTGGTCCCGGCGCTCGCCGGGGCCGGGCTGGTGACGGGCATCTGCTCGCACTGGTTACCCGAGCTGCCCGGTAACGGCCGAAGCATCCTGACCGTCAGCCTGGCCAGCGGGCTGACGCTGTCGGCGGCGGCCGCGATCCTGGTGCTCAAACCGCTGCTGACCGCTTTGTTTCTGCGCGCGGGCGGGGCCGGCGGCATGCTCACACCCTCGCTGGCCACCGGTGCGGCGGCGGGAGCGCTGCTGGTGCTGACGATCAATTGGGTTGCCGGGATGCAGCTTCACGTGCCGACGGTCTCGCTGGCCGGTGCCGCCGGGGTGCTCGCGGTCACCCAGGGCTCACCGATCTGGGCCGCGATCTTCGTCTGGGAGCTCGCCCACCCCCCGCCGTGGGTGTTTCTGGTTTTCCTGCTGACCGCGACCGGCGCGCACGGACTGAAGGCGCTCCTGCGGGGCCGCGGCGGTCCGCCGCCGAAGCACGACGCACGCGCCGGCTGAGCCCGCCGTCAGAGCGCGCGGACGGTGGCCGTCACGTGTGGGTATTTCTTGGCGATGTTGCGCAGGGTCAGATCCCAGCCGGCGGCGTGAGAGTTGCGTTCCTCGATGTAGAGCCCCGCGCTGGCCGGCAGCAGCACCGGCTTGCCGAACCGCGCCGAATACCGCACGGCGTGTGGCAGCCGGGCCTCGATGTTGGCCAAAACCGCTGCGGCGCTGAACATCCCATGCGCGATGACCGTCGGGAACCCGAACAGCCGCGCGGCGATCGGGTTGGTGTGGATCGGGTTGTGATCACCACCAACCGCGGCATAGCGACGGATCTGGCTCGGGCTGATCCGCAACACGGTGTTGGGCGGGGGAAGCTTGGGCTGCTTCTGCGGCGGCGGCTTGGGCTCGTCGGACAGGCTGGTCCGTTGCTGGTGCAGGAACGTCGTCACCTGATGCCACGCGCTGTCGTTGCCCACGCTGACGTCCGTCACCAGGTCGACGAGCAGACCCTTGCGGTGCTCACGCAGGTTCTCGGCATGGACCTTCACCCCGACTGTGTCGGTGACCGCGATCGGGCGGTACTGCGTGATGTGGTTCTCCGTGTGTATGGATCCCATTGCGGGGAAAGGAAAGTCGAATCCTGTTACCAGCGACATCATCGCGGGAAAAGTCAGCGCGAACGGATACGTCAGCGGGACATTGTTGCCGTAGCGCAGTCCGGTGACCGCCGCGTACTCGGCCACGTTCGTGCGGTCGATGGGCAATTCCTCGACGGTCACGGTGCGGCTGGGCAGCCGGTCGTCCCGGGACACCAGCGGCAACGCGCCGGCGGCCGCGCGCAGCATGTTCCTCAGGCCGCTGGGCTGGTTCATCGCGTTCTCCTCGTCGCCGGGGTCATGCGCCCAGCATCGCCTGGCCGCAAACCCGAATGACGTTGCCGGTCACCGCGTTTGAAGCCGGGCTCGCGAAGTAGGCGATGGTCTCGGCGACGTCCACCGGCTGCCCACCCTGCAGCAGCGAGTTCATCCGGCGGCCCACCTCGCGGGTGGCCAGCGGGATGGCGGCGGTCATCTGGGTTTCGATGAAACCCGGTGCGACGGCGTTGACGGTGATGGCCTTTTCGTAGAGCGCCGGCGCCAGCGCCTGGGCCAGGCCGATCATCCCGGCCTTGGTCGTGGCGTAGTTGGTCTGGCCGCGGTTGCCCGCGATGCCGGCCATCGACGACAGCCCGATCACCCGGCCCCCTTCGCCGATGCTGCCGTTGCCGATCAGCCCCTCGGTAAGCCGTTTCGGGGCAAGCAGATTGACCGCCAGCACAGCGTCCCAGCGGGCATCGTCCATGTTGGCCAGCAGCTTGTCGCGGGTGATGCCGGCGTTGTTGACCAAGATGTCGGCGTGCCCGCCGTAGTGGTCGCGCAGGTGCTCGGTGATCTTGTCGACCGCGTCGTCGGCGGTGACGTCGAGCGCCAACGCGGTGCCCCCGACCCGGCTCGCGGTTTCGGTCAGGGCCTCGGCGGCGGACTCCACGTCGATCCCCACGACGCGGGCGCCGTCCCGGGCGAACACCTCGGCGATGGTCGCGCCGATGCCGCGGGCGGCGCCGGTCACGATGGCGACCTTGCCGTCCAGCGGCCGTTCCCAGTCGGCCGGTGGCGTGGAGTCGGCCGCCCCGAGATAGAAGACCTGGCCGTCCACGTAGGCCGACTTGGCCGACAGGATGAACCGCATGGTGGATTCCAGGCCCGTCGCGGCCGGTTTGGCGTCCGGCGACAGGTACACCAGCGCCGCCGTGGCGCCGTGGCGCAATTCCTTGCCCAGCGAGCGGGTGAAGCCCTCCAGCGCGCGCTGCGCGATGTGCTCGTCGGTGCTGGCGGTGGCGTCGGGCGTGGTGCCGATGACCACCACGCGCGCGCAGTGGCCCAGGTTGCGCAGCACGGGCGTGAAGAAATCGTGCAGCGCCCGCAGGCCGGTCGGCGCCGTGATGCCGGTGGCGTCGAAAACCAGCCCGCCGAACCGGTCGGCCCAGCGGCCGCCCAGGTTGTTGCCCACCACCTCGTAGTCCTCGTCCAGGGCCGCACGCAGCGGCTCGACCACCCTGCCGTCGCCCCCGATCAGCAGGGACCCAGCCAGCGGCGGATCTCCGGGCCGGTAGCGGCGCAGGGTCTCGGGTTGCGGAACACCGAGCTGCTTTGCCACAAACGATCCGGGGCCGGAGTTGACAATCTGCGAGAACAGATCGGTGGAAAGTGTGGGAGCCACTGCGCTGCCTTCCTTGTCGTTTCCAGGTCGAGCGTGCCGTATAGGGCAACCGTATCCGGGACGAACTTACTGCAGAGTAAGGACAGGGATACCAGTCGGTAGTATGGCCCTCAAACGGCCGATCCCAAACCGATAACCGGAGATGAACGTGGCCCCTGCAAGCCCTGAGGCAACTAACAGCGCTGTTCAGAGTAGTTCGAAGTCCAGAGCGTCTGGCCAAAGAGTCGCCGTGCTCGGCGGCAATCGCATTCCGTTCGCGAGATCGGACGGCGCCTACGCCGAGGCGTCCAACCAGGACATGTTCACCGCGGCCCTGGGTGGGCTGGTGGACCGATTCGGGTTGGCCGGCGAACGCCTGGGCGTGCTCGTCGGCGGCGCCGTGCTCAAGCACAGCCGCGACTTCAACCTGATGCGGGAATGCGTGCTGGGATCGGAGCTGTCGTCCTACACGGCTGCGTTCGACATTCAGCAGGCCTGTGGCACCGGCCTGCAGGCCGCGATCGCCGCGGCCGACGGCATCGCTGCCGGCCGCTACGACGTGGCCGCCGCCGGCGGGGTCGACACCACGTCCGACCCGCCGATCGGCCTGGGCGACAACCTGCGCCGCAACTTGCTGAAGTTGCGCCGGTCCAAGTCCAATCTGCAACGGCTCAGGCTGGTGGGCACGCTGCCCGCCGCGCTGGGGGTGGAGATCCCGGCCAACCGCGAACCGCGCACCGGGCTGTCGATGGGCGAGCACGCTGCCATCACCGCCAAGCACATGGGCATCAAGCGCGTCGACCAGGACGAGCTCGCCGCCGCCAGCCACCGCAACATGGCCGCCGCCTACGACCGGGGCTTCTTCGACGATCTGATCACGCCGTTTCTGGGGTTGTACCGCGACGACAACCTGCGGCCCGACTCCAGCGCGGAGAAGCTGGCCAAGCTGCGCCCGGTGTTCGGAGTGAAGGCCGGCGACGCGACGATGACGGCCGGCAATTCGACCCCGCTGACCGACGGCGCTTCGGTCGCTTTGCTGGCCTCCGAAGAGTGGGCGTCCGATCATTCGTTGACCCCGCTGGCCTACCTGGTCGACGCGGAGACCGCCGCGGTCGACTACGTCAACGGCCGCGACGGCCTGCTGATGGCGCCGACCTATGCGGTGCCCCGGCTGCTGGCCCGCAACGGGCTGAGCCTGGGCGACTTCGACTTCTACGAAATCCACGAGGCGTTCGCGTCGGTGGTGCTGGCGCACCTGCAGGCGTGGGAGTCGCAGGAGTACTGCAAGGAAAGGCTGGGCCTGGACGCCGCGCTTGGGTCGATCGACCGGTCCAAGCTCAATGTCAACGGTTCGTCGTTGGCCGCCGGCCATCCCTTCGCGGCGACCGGCGGGCGGATTCTCGCTCAGGCGGCCAAGCAGCTCGCCGAGAAGAAGGCGGAGCAGCCGGGGTCCGGCAAGCCCGTTCGGGCGCTGATTTCGATCTGCGCCGCGGGCGGCCAGGGCGTGGCCGCGATTGTGGAAGCCTGACCGGCGAATTCCCAAACTGACAATGAACTTTGTCACAGCGGTTTAGTAACGGCGAACGGTTGGGTATTCGAGGTTTCGGATAGCCCCGTGTTGCGGTCTGAACCCCGACCCCGATGGCAACACGGGGCATCCCAGAATCGACCGCCGGTCAACGGATGTCGCGCGACGGGCGAACGAAAAGGGCCGCCGCTGGAATGAGGGGATCCAGCGGCGGTCTTTTCGTTTTGTGCGGGACCGCATGGAGCACCTTCCCCCGCCTGAGCGGGGGTCCCAGCGTGTGCGGGTCGAGCCGACTAGCCGCCTTTAGAAGGCGGCCTCGTCGAGCTCCATGATGTCGTTGTCCAGCGTCTCGATCACCTCGCGGGTGCTGGCCAACAGCGGCAAGAAGCTCTTTGCGAAGAACGATGCCACCGCGACCTTGCCCTCGTAGAAGGACCGCTCGTCGCCGCTGGCACCGGCATCGAGGGCCTCGACGGCCACCGCCGCCTGACGCTGCAGCAGCCAGCCGATGATCAGGTCACCAACGCTGATCAGGAAGCGCACCGAACCCAGGCCCACCTTGTAGAGGCTGGTGACGTCTTCCTGTGCCGCCATCAGGTAGCCGGTCATCGTGGCTGCCATCGATTGGACGTCGGCCAGCGCCTTTGCCAGCAGTGCGCGTTCGGTCTTCAGCCGCCCGTTGCCGGACTCGCTGTCGACGAACTCCTGGATCTCACCCGAAATGTAGGCCAGCGCCTCACCCTTGTCGCGGACGATCTTGCGGAAGAAGAAGTCCTGCGCCTGGATGGCGGTGGTGCCTTCGTACAGGGAGTCGATCTTGGCGTCCCGGATGTACTGCTCGATCGGGTAGTCCTGCAGGAAGCCCGAACCGCCGAGCGTCTGCAGGCTCTCGGTCAGCTTCGCGTAGGCCTGCTCGGAGCCCACACCCTTGACCACCGGCAGCATCAGGTCGTTGATTTTGACGGCCAGGTTGGCGTCCACGCCGTGCAGTGTCTCCGCGACCGCCGCGTCCTGGAAGGTCGCGGTGTAGAGGTACAGCGCACGCAGACCCTCGGCGTAGGCCTTCTGGGTCATCAGCGACCGGCGCACGTCGGGATGATGCGTGATGGTCACCCGGGGCGCAGTCTTGTCGGTCATCTGGGTCATGTCGGCGCCCTGCACGCGGGACTTGGCGTACTCCAGCGCGTTCAGGTAGCCCGTCGACAGGGTGGCGATCGCCTTGGTGCCCACCATCATGCGGGCCTGCTCGATCACCTCGAACATCTGCGCGATGCCGTTGTGTACCTCGCCGACCAGCCAGCCCTTGGCGGGCACGCCGTGCTGGCCGAACGACAGCTCACAGGTCGCCGAGACCTTCAAACCCATCTTGTGCTCGACGTTGGTGACGAACACGCCGTTGCGCTCGCCGGGCTCGCCGGTCTCGAAGTCGAACAGGAACTTGGGCACGAAGAACAGCGACAGTCCCTTGGTACCGGGACCGGCGCCCTCGGGGCGGGCCAGCACCAGGTGGAAGATGTTCTCGAAGAGATCGCCGGAGTCGGCGGACGTGATGAACCGCTTGACACCGTCGATGTGCCAGGAGCCGTCGTCCTGCTGGATCGCTTTGGTCCGCCCGGCGCCGACGTCCGAGCCGGCGTCCGGCTCGGTGAGCACCATGGTGGAACCCCAGCCGCGCTCGGCGGCGATCTCGGCCCACTTCTTCTGCTCCTCGGTGCCGAGGTGGTGCAAGATCTGGGCGAAGCCGGCGCCGCCGCCGTACATCCACACGGCGGGGTTGGCACCGAGAATGTGCTCCTGCAGCGCCCACAGCAGTGCCTTGGGCACCGGGGTGCCGCCGAGCGCCTCGTCGACGCCGACCTTGTCCCAACCGGCTTCCTGCACGGCGCGGACGGACTTCTTGAGCGCCTCCGGCAGCGTCACCGAATGGTTCTGCGGGTCGAACACCGGCGGGTTGCGGTCAGCTTCGACGAACGACTCCGCCACCGGTCCCTCGGCCAAGCGGCTGATCTCGACCAGCATTTCGCCGGCGGTGTCGGCGTCGAAATCGCTGTACTCGCCTTCGCCCAACGCCTTGTCAAGGCCCAACACTTCGAACAGGTTGAACACTTGGTCGCGGACGTTGCTTTTGTAGTGGCTCACTGGGTTCCTCCTCGTTGAGAATGCCACCTGTGGTTGGGTACTACGGCTAAGTTACCCACCAGTAACACCGCTAATTTATACCCATCAGTAACTTGAACGCAACACGGTGTGAGCGAAATTTCACTGTCTAACTAACCAACTGGTTGGGTTCGCGCTGATCGAGACGGTGGCACACCGCTTGAACTGCGACGATGATGGATTGGGTGACAATTGTGCCGAACGTCACTGCGCTTCCCATAGTGGATCTGCGGGCCGAGTCCGGCCACCTGCGCACGACGCTGCGCGAGGCGGCCCACGAGGTCGGTTTCTTCTATCTAACCGGCCACGGCGTGCCCGACGGGCTCGCCGCACGGGTGCTGGCGGTGGCGCGCCGGTTGTTCGAGCTGCCGCACGCCGACAAGGACGCCGTGGCGATGGTGCGCAGCCCGCATTTCCGGGGCTACACGCGGCTGGGGGGCGAGCTCACGCGCGGCGAGGTGGATTGGCGCGAGCAGATCGACATCGGACCGGAACGCCCGCCGATCGGCGGGCCCGGCCAGCCGGACTACCTGTGGCTGCAGGGCCCGAACCAGTGGCCCGCGGCGCTGCCCGAGTTGCCCGGTGTCATCGACGCATGGGACGCGGCGCTGGCCCCGGTGGCGCGCACTCTGCTCCGGCATTGGGCGGCCTCGCTGGGCAGCCCGCCCGACGTGTTCGACTCGGCCTTCGCCGAAACGCCCGCCACGCTGATCAAGATCATCCGCTATCCCGCCCGCGCGGCCGGCTCGCAGGGCGTGGGTGCGCACCGCGACGCCGGGGTGCTCACGCTGTTGCTGGCGGAGCCGGGCAGCTCCGGCCTGCAGGTGCGGCGCGCTCGAGGCTGCGGCGACCCGGACGACGGCTGGGTCGACGTGCCGCCGCTCGAGGGGGCGTTCATCGTCAACATCGGCGAGCTCCTCGAGGTCGCGACGGGTGGCTACCTGCGCGCTACCGAGCACCGGGTGAATCTGCAGGAATCGGCGGCCGAGCGGATTTCGGTACCGTACTTCTTCAACCCGCGGCTGGACGCGCGGATACCGGTGTTGTCGCTGCCCGAGAGACTCGCGGCGCGCGCCGTGCCATCGGACGATCCGTCGGACCCGATCTTCTCGGTCTACGGTCGCAACGCCTGGAAGAGCAGACTGCGGGCCCATCCGGATGTGGCCGCCGCGCATGGATATTCGCCGGGCACTGGCGACCGCCCGCCGGCGGGCAGGTAGGGTCGGGCCAAGGCGTCCATCGACACGAATGAAGCCCGATGAACTCAACCAACAAGTTCGAACCGACCTCACTTCGTGAGGCCTTCGGTCACTTCCCGTCCGGGGTGGTAGCCATCGCCGCCGAGGTTTCCGGAGTCCGGGTGGGCCTCGCGGCCAGCACCTTCGTCCCGGTCTCACTGGATCCGCCGCTGGTGTCGTTCTGCGTGCAGAACACATCGACGACCTGGCCCAAGCTCAAGGACCTGCCGATGCTGGGCATCAGCGTGCTCGGCGAGGCCCATGACGAGGCCGCGCGAGCGTTGGCCGCCAAGACCGGGGACAGGTTCGCCGGTTTGGAGACGGTGTCCAGGGGCACCGGTGCGGTCTTTATCAAAGGCACCGCTCTGTGGCTGGAGAGCGCAATCGAACAACTGATCCCGGCCGGGGATCACACGATCGTGGTCTTGCGGGTCAGCGAGGTGACGGTCGATGCCGAGGTGGCACCCATCGTGTTTCACCGCAGCGCGTTTCGCCGGCTCGGCGCGTAGCCGGGTAAGCGCTAGCGGCCCCCGTTAGCGACGGTGGCTAAGCTCCTCGCGAAACCCCTGGATGCGCCGCTCGATTTCGGCGGCGTCCTGGTGGCGGCCCTCTTTGTGCGCCAGTTCGGCGCGGGCCGACAACTCACGGATTGCGGTTCGAATGTCGTTGATACTGGTGATTTTTCGCATGGACTTCCCCAGCTGCCTTTTCATCTCGGGCCGACCGGCGCGCGGCCCGCCCAACAGAACGCATTAGGGATACCCGGCGCGACGGCGACCTAAAGCCTCCGGGTCCAGATTTGAGGCAGCGCCGCGGGAAACCGCGCCCGCTCAGCGGCGGAACAGCTTGTTACCCAGCCACACCACGGGGTCGTATTTGCGGTCGACGACGCGCTCCTTCATCGGGATCAGCGCGTTGTCGGTGATCTTGATGTGCTCCGGGCACACCTCGGTGCAGCACTTGGTGATGTTGCAGTAGCCCAGGCCGAAATCTTCCTGGGCCTGGTTGCGCCGGTCCTTCGTGTCCAACGGGTGCATGTCGAGCTCGGCGACGCGCATAAGGAAGCGCGGCCCGGCGAACGCCTTCTTGTTTTCGTCGTGGTCGCGGACCACGTGGCAGACGTCCTGGCACAGGAAACACTCGATGCACTTGCGGAACTCCTGCGAGCGCTGCACGTCGACTTGCGCCATCCGGTATTCGCCGGGCTGCAGTTCCTTGGGGGGCGCGAACGACGGTATCTCGCGGGCCTTTTCGTAGTTGAAGGAGACATCGGTCACGAGATCGCGAATGACCGGGAAGGTCCGCAGCGGCGTCACGGTCACGACCTCGTCCTCGGCGAACGAGGACATCCGGGTCATGCACATCAACTTGGGCTTGCCGTTGACTTCGGCCGAGCACGATCCGCACTTGCCCGCCTTGCAGTTCCATCGCACCGCGAGGTCGGGGGTCTGCGTCTGCTGCAGGCGATGGATGATGTCGAGCACCACCTCGCCCTCGTTGACCTCGACGGTGAAGTCCTGCAGCGCGCCACCGGCTTCATCGCCGCGCCACACCCGCATGGTCGCGTCGTAGCTCATTAGCCTCTCCGTCCTGGGTGGTCGGCCAGCTCATCTTCGGTGAAGTACTTCTCCAGCTCGGAGATCTCGAAGAGCTCCAACAGATCCGGCCGCATCGGCACCTGGTCCTCACGCGTGACAGTGACGTCGGGAATCACGGCTTCGAGGTCGCCGGGGCCGCCGGCCGCGCGGCAGACCAGCAACAGCTTGCGCCAGGACGAGTCCATGCCCGGGTGATCGTCGCGGGTGTGCCCGCCGCGGCTCTCGGTGCGCTCCAGCGCCGCCTTGGCGACGCATTCGCTGACCAGCAGCATGTTGCGCAGGTCGATGGCCAGATTCCAGCCGGGGTTGTACTGGCGATGCCCCTCGACCTGGATGTTCTTGAATCGCTCACGCAGCGTGCCGAGCCGGTTGAGGGCCTGGGAGATTTCGTCCGCTTTGCGGATGATGCCGACCAAGTCGTTCATCGACTGCTGGAGTTCCAAGTGCAAGGTGTACGGGTTCTCCGCGCTGGTGCCGTTCGTCGGTCCGTCGAAGGGGGCCAGCGCCCTCTTCGCCGCCGCGTCGACCGCGTCTTCGGTGATCGTCGGGCGGCTGCTGAGCGCTCGCGCGTAGTCGGCGGCGCCCAGGCCGGCGCGCCGGCCGAAGACCAGTAGGTCGGACAGCGAATTGCCGCCGAGGCGGTTGGAGCCGTGCATGCCGCCGGAGCACTCGCCGGCGGCGAACAGCCCCGGCACCGTGGCCGCACCCGTGTCCGCGTCGACCTCGATACCGCCCATCACGTAGTGACAGGTGGGCCCGACTTCCATCGGCTCCTTGGTGATGTCGACCCCGGCCAGCTCCATGAACTGGTGATACATCGACGGCAGCCGCCGCTTGATCTCCTCGGGGGTCAGCCGGGACGCGATGTCGAGGTAGACCCCGCCATGCGGGGTGCCGCGGCCGGCCTTGACCTCCGAGTTGATCGCGCGCGCGACCTCATCGCGGGGCAGCAGGTCCGGGGTGCGACGGGCCGAGTCGTTGTCCTTGAGCCACTGGTCGGCCTCTTGCTCCGTCTCGGCGTACTGGCCTTTGAACACCGGCGGGATGTAGTCGAACATGAACCGGCTTTGTTCGGAATTCTTCAGCACCCCGCCGTCACCCCGAACACCCTCGGTGACCAGGATGCCTTTGACGCTCGGCGGCCACACCATCCCGGTGGGGTGGAACTGGACGAACTCCATGTTGATCAACGTCGCACCGGCCCGCAGCGCCAACGCGTGGCCGTCGCCCGTGTACTCCCATGAGTTCGACGTCACCTTGAACGACTTGCCGATTCCGCCGGTGGCCAATACCACCGCGGGAGCTTCGAATACGACGAACCGGCCACTCTCGCGCCAGTAGCCGAACGCCCCGGCGATCCTGTCACCGTCCTTGAGCAGCTCGGTGATCGTGCATTCGGCGAACACCTTGATGCGGGCGTCGTAGTCGCCGAGTTCGGCGTAATCCTCTTGCTGCAGCGACACGATCTTCTGCTGCATGGTGCGGATCAGCTCCAGGCCGGTGCGGTCGCCGACGTGCGCCAGCCGTGGGTAGGTGTGCCCACCGAAGTTGCGCTGACTGATCTTGCCGTCCTTGGTGCGGTCGAACAGCGCGCCGTAGGTCTCCAGCTCCCAGACGCGGTCCGGCGCCTCCGTGGCATGCAATTCGGCCATCCGCCAGTTGTTCAGGAACTTCCCACCGCGCATGGTGTCGCCGAAGTGGATCTCCCAGTTGTCTTTCGGGTTGGTGTTGCCCATCGAGGCCGCGCAGCCACCCTCGGCCATCACCGTGTGGGCCTTGCCGAAAAGGGATTTGCACACCACCGCGACCTTGAGGCCACGTTCGCGAGCCTCGATGACCGCACGCAACCCCGCGCCGCCGGCACCGATTACGACGACGTCGTAGGTGTGCCGTTCGAGCTCTACCATAAAACCACGCTCAGCCTTCTCCTGGTAACCGTGAAATGATCTCTCAGCCAACAAATCTCAAGTCAGTGATGGTGCCGCTGGACACCAGCATGACGTAGAAGTCGGTCAGCGCCAGGGTACCCAGCGTGATCCACGCGTACAGCTGGTGCCGGGTGTTCAGCTTGCTGACCTGCGTCCAGATCCAGTACCGCACAGGGTGTTTCGAGAAATGCTTGAGCCGACCGCCGGTGATGTGACGGCACGAATGGCACGAGATGGTGTAGATCCACAGCAGCAGCACGTTGACCACCAAAACGATGTTGCCCAAACCGAAGCCGAAACCCTGCGGCGAGTGGAACGCCATGATCGCGTCGTAGGTGTTGAGTACCGACACCACCAACGCGAAGTAGAAAAAGTAGCGGTGGCTGTTCTGGATGATCAACGGAAGCCGGGTTTCACCGGTGTAGTGGGCGCGCGGCTCGGGTATCGCGCACCCGGTGGGCGACTGCCACACGGACCGGTAGTAGGCCTTGCGGTAGTAGTAGCAGGTGAGACGGAAGCCGAGCAGAAACGGTAATACGATAGTTCCCAACGGAATCCACCACGGGAAATGCCCGAACCAGACACCGAGGTGGCTCGAGCCCGTCGCGCACGACGCGCTGACGCACGGTGAGAAGAACGGTGTCAGGTAATGATATTCGGGGACCCAGTAATTGTTGCCCAGGAACTGCCTGGTGGTGGCGTAAACAATGAACGCCAATAAACCGAGGTTCGTCAGCAGCGGCGCCTGCCACCACCGGTCGGTGCGCAGCGTTCGCTCCGCAATTTCGGCGCGGCCAGGTGAGAAGACGCCGGACGCAGAACGGTTCGCCGTGGGTGCGCTCATCTAGTGTGTTCCTCTTCGAACGGGCTGTCAGGTCGAAGGGTACACAGAGAGAGCCCCCCACATTGCGGGGGGCGTGGTTGTCAGGACCGGTTGTGACCCCCGACACCCTCGTCGTCGACATCGCGCCAGAATTCGGTGTCGTACTGGGTGTCGGGAATGGTGATCTTTTCGCCGGATTGCTGCACTGTGGCGCGTGCCAGGTCCAATTCCGAAACATCAGTGTCGAGTAATTCGACGTCGCTCAGGATCCGGTCGGCGTCAATAACGATGCGGCGCATCGCCGGGCTGTCGCCGTACCGCGCCTTCAAGGAGCGCACGCACCGCCGCAATCCGCCGATGAGGTCGTGTAGTTCGGCGAGTTCAGTAGTGCCAACGGGGCGCGTCAACGTCGTATCTCCTAGGGCTGAGGGTGTTACGGATCACAGTACGCCCTCGATACTATCTACCGCAGAGCCCCGACGTCGGACACTCCGCTTCGGGCGACCAGGAAGCAAACGCCATGACAGGTCAGACCGCGCTGGCACAGCGCGCCGCGGCGCTGCTGGCACTGCACCAGCCGGGCAACCCGGTGATCTTGCCGACCGTGTGGGACGCATGGTCGGCGCGGCTCGCCACGGACGCCGGATTTGCCGCCCTGACCGTCGGGAGTCACCCGTTGGCGGACTCGATCGGCAAACCCGACGGCGAGGGCATGTCGTTCGACGACGTACTCACCCGGGTCGCCCAGATCACCGCCGCCGTCGACGTCCCGGTCTCGGTGGACGTCGAGTCCGGCTACGGGCTGCCGGCGGCACGCCTGATCGAGGGCTTGCTGAGCATCGGCGCCGTCGGGCTGAACATCGAGGACACCGTGCACTCTGAGGGCAACCGGCTGCGGTCATCCGGTGAGCACGCCGAACTGGTGGGTGCGCTGCGATCGGCCGCCGATGCCGCCGGGGTGCACGTGGTGATTAACGCCCGCACCGATCTCTTCCTGCGCCGCGATGGTGACGATGCGGACCGTATCGAGCGGGTTGTGGCACGGCTGAGCGAAGCCGCCGCGGCCGGTGCCGATGTGCTGTATCCGGTGGGCCGCCACGACCCGGAGACGTTGCGGCGCTTGGCCACCGAGCTGCCGCTGCCGATCAACGCGATCGCGGTGCCCGACCAGGACGACCCAGCGTCGTTCGGGCCGCTGGGTGTCGGGCGGATCAGCTTTGGGCCCTTTCTGCAGGCCGCGCTGGCAGGCCGGGCTAGGGAGCTGCTGGCCCGCTGGGGCTGACCTGGATCGGCTCCAGCATCCGGTGCGGCCGGCGCAGGGCCCTGCTCACCGGATCGTCGCGACGGGGATCGCGCGGCCGTTGCGATGGATGCACGACGAGGTCGCCGACGTCGGGGACCTGCGCGCACCGCTGGCAGATCCGGTCCGGCCCGATCACGCCGGAGCATTCCGCGTGCCGGTAGATCCGTCTGCTGGCCTTCTCCAGGTAATTCTCGTTACCCCAGCTGATCATTGACCAGATCATCGGCCACAGCCGGCGGCCCTTCGCGGTCAGCTCGTACTCACTTCCCACCTTGGCCAGCACCTCCTCCTGGACGAGAAACGCCAGGCGTTCGGCGAGCACGGCTTTGGGAATGCCCAGGTGAGCGCGAAAGTCGCTGAAGCGACGCACGCCATAGAAGGCGTCTCGCATGATCAGCAACGTCCAGCGTTCGCCGACGATCTCGAGGGACCGCGCGATGGGGCAACTCTCGGCGGGATATTCGCGGGGCAGGGCCACGCCGCCGATTTTACCCCTTGTCGGTTCATTCAATGAACCGTATAGTCAACATCGTTAAGTTCGTTCACCGAACCAAACGGTAAGGGTGCCATGAAGGCAGTCAGCTACGACCGCTTCGGCGGGCCGGAAGTGCTTGAGTTTGTGGACCTTCCAGACCCCGCGCCCGGACCCCGGCAGCTGGTCGTCGAAACCGCGGCGATCGGAGTCAACTTCCCCGACATCCGCGAGCGGCTCGGCATCTATAACCGGGCCGAGACCCGCGTGGGAGGCGTGCAGCTCCCCCAGGTGGGGGGCCTCGCGGTGGCCGGCACCGTGGTCGCGGCCGGCCCGCAGACGTCGGTGCCGGTCGGCCGCAAGGTGGTGGCGCTGATGACGAAGGGCGCGTACGCCCAGCGTGCGGTGGCCCACGAAGCGCTGTCCGCCGTCGTCGACGATGACACCGCCGACGAACAGCTCGCGGCGCTGGCGGGTTTCGCCGCACAGGCCACCTGTGCGCACCTGCTGCTGCAAGCCTCGACCACGCTGCGCCCGGGCGAGTCGCTGCTTGTGCACGGCGCGGCGGGGGGTGTGGGCAGCCTCGCGGTGCAGATCGCCAAAGCGCTGGGCGCCGGGCTGGTCATCGGTACGGCCAGCACCCCGGAGCGGCGTGAGTACGTCAAGACCCTGGGCGCCGACGCGGCGATCTCCTACGATGAGCCCGGATGGACCGAGCAGGTGCGCGAGCTGACCTCCGGCCGCGGCGTCGATGTCCTGATCGATGCGATAGGCGGCGACGTATTCGAGCAGAACTTCGACGCCCTGGCCACCTTCGGGCGCTACCTGTTGCTCGGATCCACCCGCGGACCGGGGGAACCGTTCGCCCCGCGCCGGTTGATGACCAGATCGCAAGCCCTGATCGGCTTTTATCTTCCGGTGTTCTACGACCGGCCCGAAATGATCGGCAATGCCCTGCGTTTTCTCGCCGATGGCGTCAAGACCGGGCAGATCACCTCCCAGGTCGACGAGGTGTTACCCCTGAGCCAGGCCGCCGAGGCACATCGGCGGCTGGAAAGCCGCGAGGTTCGCGGCGTCATTGTCCTAGACCCCAACATCGAATCATGAGGAATGCCATGACAACTAGCGCGAAAGCGGTCGATTTCCAGGTGGTACCGCACACCATGAACCGCATCGACATCTCTACCGGAATCCCGTTCGACGAGTTCCGGGCCGCTTTCGAGAAGGCGGCGCCGCCGTTCGACCGGGCCGGGCTCAAGCGGATCGCCGACCGAGGTGGCAGTTGGGAGGAAGTCCTTGAGGCGGCGGCGATTAACGCCCCGCACGATCTGATGGTGTACGCCACCATCGACGGGGCCGAGCTGTTGTCCCTCGCCGGCCACACGACCAGGGCGGTGGAATACCTGCTCGGCAACCACACGATCGCCGAGACCATGTTCCGCCACGACCCGCGGACGTTGCTGTACGCGCCGTTGCGGGTCCTGATCTACACCGACGACGAGGGCAACGCGGTCTTCTCGATCGACCGGCCCAGCGCCGCGTTCGGCAGCCTGGGCATCGCCGAGGTGACCAAGGTCGGTGAGGGCCTCGATCGCAAAGTGGCGAACCTGTTGCGGGTCATCGGAGTTGACGTCGACCGGGCTTTCTGATCGGCAGAACGGAATCCGGCGGGGCGATGGCCCCGCCGGATTCTGCTTGTTGTGCCGCGAAATTACTTCGTGATGGCGATGCGCTGCGCCTGAGTTCCGGCGTAAGCACCGGTGACACGCACCGTTAACACGCCGGCGTCGTATGACGCCGTGACGGCCTCGCCGGTGACGTGCGCCGGCAGCTGGAACGACCGGCGGAACGAACCGTAACGAATCTCACGCAACGTGCGGCCGTTTTGCTCCTCCGCGTGCTCGTCGCGGTGTTCGCCATGGATTACCAGGTGGCCACGTTCCACCTCGACGTTGACGTCTTTCTCGACGTCTACGCCCGGCAGCTCCAGGCGGACCACCGCGTCGTCGCCGTCCTTGATGATGTCGGCGGCCGGCTTAAAGCCACTGTTCACGGGCTTGTACCAGTCCGCCGTCGCGGCTGGGCCGAAGAAGTCGCGCAGCCACCGGTCGGTGTCCCAAGCCGGCCGCGACCACAATGCCAAGTTGCTCATGGGCATCTCCTTATGCTTCCTTGTGAGTTAGCTGTGACCGGCGCCTTACCGGTCGGCTACATGTAGAAACATGAGTCCACCACGCTAAAGTTCCACCTTGCTGTTCGCCCGCAGCGAACGGTGTCACAAAGGGCCCGGCCGCCTGTGAGGTCTCTGTCGTCCAGGCGTCACATTCGGCGATTTTTCCTTAATTTCCCCGCCCACCCTCAAACCCACGGATGCAGAGGGGATTTCGCGCGTCCACTCTGGGTCCGTCACATCATCGTGGTCGGGCACGGCATGGTGGGCCACCGACTTGTGGAGGCGCTGTGTGCCCGCGATTCCGGCGGCTCCTGGCGGATCACCGTGCTTGCCGAGGAGGGTGACACGGCCTACGACCGCGTTGGCCTGACCTCCTACACCGAAAGCTGGGACCGCAGCCTGCCGGCACCGCCCGGCAACGACTACGCCGGTAACGAGCCGTTCGGTTGCTGCTTAACTCGCGTGTCGTCGAAATCGACCGCGCAGCAAAGTCGGTGGTGACCGTCGACGGCGAACGGCACGGCTACGACAGCCTGGTGCTGGCCACCGGGTCCTACGCCTTCGTCCCGCCGGTGCCCGGCCACGGCCTGCCCGCGTGCCACGCATACCGCACGCTCGACGGCGGGCTCGACCACGTGCGCGAGGTCGTCTGCGACGACTCACTAGGCCTGGCAACCGAATTCGGGGCCGCAATGGAGCGGCACCGGCATGCCGCGGGTCCGGCCGTCATGAGGGAGCGACTGTGACGCTAGCCAATGCCACTCAGGTGTGGACAACCGCCTGCGCTTACGACTATCTCATCCCCGGTCGCGGCGTCGGCGTGCTGCTCGACGACGGCACCCAAGCGGCGTTGTTCGGGCTGGACGACGGGTCGGTGCACGCGCTATCGAGCGGGATCGTCGGTGACCGCGGCGGCCGTGCGGTCGTCCAATCGCCGATCATGAAGCAGGCTTTCGCGCTCGATGACGGTTCCTGCCTGGACGCCCCGGGTGTCTCGGTGCCGGTGTACGAGGTGCGCGTCACTACCGAGGGTCACGTTCAGGTCGCGCGGGTAGCCGCCTAGTTCACCGGGTGATGTCACCGACCAGGTAGCGCTGCATCGTCGGGCCGATGGCATCGACGAGCGCGTCCACCGACATCGAGTGCAGCGGCTCGGAACGGATTCCGTAGCGCATGATGCCAAGGCCGACCAGCTGAGAGGCGCACAACGAGGCCCGGGTGGCGGCCTTGTCGGCCCCCAGGAGTTTGAGCAGCGGGCCGAAAACCGGACCGATGAACATGCTTTGCACGATTTCGGCGGTCTTGGCCATCCCCGTGGACGCCACCGCACTGGCCGCGAAGGGGCCACCGCCGGCAGCATCCCAGGTGGTGATCAGCAAGCGCAGGGTCCGCCGGCCCACCTGGTTGACGCCTCCGGTTACGATCCGGTCGATGAATTCCGGTGTGCCGAACGGCAACCGCAGCATCTTGGCGACCGGGTCAAGAAGCCCACGCGCTGGTTCTTCGCGACGGGCCATGGTGTCAGGATCACCCGTATGGGATCAAAGATCAAGCAACGCGCTGGTGTCGGCCGAATTGATGCCCGGCATACCGGCCGGGGCCCGGCACCGACGACACCGCCGCCCTGCGGAAGCGGCTCGCGATCAGCCGTGCCAGCCCGGGATGCGTGCCCAGCGGTTCGCTGACCAGATCGGCGGCAGCGCCGCGCAGCCGTTCTTGAAATAGGCCATCGGCCAGCAGATAGGAGGCGACCACCTCACGGCGCCCGCCGTTGCGTCGAGCATCAGGCCCCACTTTGGTTCGGGCCTTTCCTACGGCCTCGTGGACCGTCGGGCCTCCAATGGCCGCAAACCCCAGGTCCACTCGCGATCCGGTCAGCGCCGACAACAGCGTCGCGCCGGTGTGTAGGTCCGTGCGAGCCCGGGAATCCGATGTTCCCGCCGCCCCAAGGATCACCGAATCACCGTGAAGCCAGCCGGATTTCAGCAACTGATCGGCGGCGATCCGCGCGATCTCCCCACCCGTCCCCAAAGCGGGAGTGACGACGACATTCGGGTGTCCGCTGGCCGCTATGTGGGCGGGCAGGTCGGCGCGGACGTGATATCTGCGGGACAAAAATGCGGGCACCACAATGGCGGGCCGGCCGTTAGGGCCACCCGCGATAGCACCTCGCTGGGAGTGGGCCCCAACACGTCGACGAACGCCACCTGCACGGTGCGGTCGAGGAGCGTGCCCACCCGCGCGGCGAGGTCTTCGATCATTGCGACGCCACCAGGTCTGCGGGTGCCGTGCGCTACCAGGATCCGGTCCATTGCGAGTCCGGGGATTCGTCGATCGCGAGCCGGTAACCGCGCTTGACCACCGTTGCGATAATGTTCTTGTCGCCCAAGGCCGTTCGCAGCCGCAGAACGGCGGTGTCGACGGCGTGCGGGTCGTTGCTGTTGCCGGGCAGCACCCGTAACAAGTCGGCGCGTGCGGCGACGTCGCCGGGACGGCGTGCCAGCGCACGTAGCGTCGCCATCCCGGACCCCGACAGGGACTTGACCGAACCGTCGACCAATACGCAGGTTCCGCGGATTTCGATCTCGTGTCCGGCCGCTTTGATGTTGCATGGCCGAAGGGGCGGAAGCTGCTGCGCGATGTGGCGGGCCAAGGCGCCCAACCTCATTCGCGCGGGCGATGAGGTCGGGATGCCCGCTCGGGTCAAGGGTTGCGCCGTCACCGGACCCACGCACATCGCGTGCACGTCGCTGCGAAGTGCTTGCAGCAGTTGGTCCTCGATGTCCAACTCGCGGCTGCGTTCCAGCATGGCCGATGCGGCCGGTGCCGAGGTGAAGCTGACCGCGTCGAACTGCCGTCTGGCGATCGAGGTGATTAGATGGTCGAATTCGCCACCGACTGGTGTTGGCTTCCAACGGTATACGTGGAGGGGCACGACCGCGGCGCCCGCCGAACGTAATTCGTCGATGAATTCCGGGAACGGGTTCCAACCATCCGCGGCGCCATGCAATTGGACGGCGATTCGCTTGCCGGATAAGTCCGATGCGAGAAGGTATTTCAGGACTTCGCGCGACGATTCGGATTTCGGGGACCATTCCTCGTGCAGGCCGACGGCGCGCAGCGCCCCGGTCGCCTTCGGTCCGCGGGCCACGATCCGCGCCTTGGACAGCGACTCGATCAGCTGATTGGCCAGGCCCCAGCCGTCGGCGGCGGCGACCCAGCCGCGAAAGCCGATACCGGTGTGCGCGACAAAGATGTCGGGCGGCTGGGCGATCACGGACCTGGTGTTGTCGTGCAGTTCGTCGTCGTCGGGCAGTGGGATGATGTTGATGGCCGCCGCGCTGCAGACCTCCGCGCCATTGCGGCGCAGTAACGCGCACAACTCCTCAGCGCGGTTGGCCGACGTCACCGCAATCCGGTAGCCGGTCAGTGGCGCAGAATCTGGCTCGGCCATATGAACTGTGTATGCCTGGGCTGTTTCGGCTGCGTTACAAGGCAATTGCTGACGGATTGCCCCCACCGACGAGCCGATCACACTCGGGCCGGCTCGGCGTGGGCATGGGTCCCCGGCACGCTCGCGTCCTCCGCCGCGTGTCGGCGCACGTAGCGCGCCCAGGTAACGACCGCCGCGACGATGTAGAACAACAAGAAGGCCCACAACGCCAGCGTGTCGGTGCCGGTAGCGAGGTAAGACTGGCGCAGGGCGAGGTTGATGCCCACGCCGCCGAGCGCGCCGAACGCCGCGACGAACCCGATCACCGCCCCCGACGTGGCTTGCGATCAGCGGCGGCGATCGGCTTCGGGGACGTCGAGCCGGTGGCTGCGGGCCTCGAAGACCGACGGGATCAGCGCAATAGGGTTGGGCCCCGATTACCACACGTCGCCGGCGCGCCAATCGCACGTCAGCTCCGCGGAGGTGTCCAGGTCGATCCCGATCGGCAGCACGAACACCGTGCCGTCGTCGTCGGGCGTGCGGGTCGGACCGGTGGGCGCCAGCACCGACGTCGGGCCCCGCCAGGGCGACCATCCCCGTGCCGCGTACATCCGGCGGGCCCGGGCCGCCGAACTCAGGGCGCCCAACTGGTAGGCGCCGCGTATCACCTGCTCGACGCCGTCCATCAGGGCGTGCAAAAGGCCCTGGCCGCGGCAGTCCTCGCGCACCGCGACGCCCTCGACGTAACCGCAGCGCAGCGCGTCGCCACGGTAAACCAATCGCCGCTGGACCACCGCGGCGTGCGCGATGATCGCGCCGTGCCGCCAGATCAGGGCGTGCATGCCGCCCAGCGAGTGCTCCCAGTCGTGCTCGGTGAAATTTCCGGCGAACGCGGCGGTGACCATGTCACACACGCGCTGCCGCGTCTCGGTCTCGAGATCGGCCGTGTGGACCAGGCGGGCGGTCTGTACGCGGGCGCGCACACTCCCTGTCTACCAGCCTTGTCCAGGGACCCGGCTTGCTATGAGAACGGCCAGGCCACGGCGCTCGAATGCGGCCGGGCCGCGGAACGGGGCCGTGCCCAGTGCAGCCGCACCTGCTGGCCCGGCCGCACCTGTGCGACCTTGTCGATGTCCTCGTCGATCACCACGCCGACGACCGGGTAACCGCCGGTGACCGGGTGGTCGGGCCCCAGGATTACCGGTAAACCGTTGGGCGGCACCTGGATTGCGCCGCGGGTGGCGCCCTCGCTGGGTAGCTGGCGGTCCGGGTAGTGGTACTGCAGGGGGCGGCCGACCAACCGCATGCCCACCCGGTCGCTGTGGTCGGATGCCACCCAGTCGGTGTGCACCAGGGCGTCGGGGTCGACGAACCAGTCGTCGCGAGGCCCGGGCACCACCAACAGCTCGACCGCATTGCGGGTGATGGCGGCCACCGGGGCCTGGTCGAGTTCGGGGTAGCCGTTGGTGTGCTCGCCGATCGGCAGTTGATCTCCGCTGCGCAGCGGGGACGGGCCGATCGCCGACATCACGTCGTAGCTGCGCGAGCCCAGCACGGGTTCCACGCAGATGCCTCCGCGCACCGCCAGGTACGTCCGCAGTCCGGAACGGGGTGGTCCCAATGAGATCACCTGACCGTCGCGGACACGGTGAATGCTGTTGGTGCCGAACTTGATTCCGTTGATGGTCGGGTCGGTGTCGGCGCCCGTCACCGCGATGTCGACATCGCCTCCGCGAACCCGGGCGCACAGTCCGCCGAACGTCACTTCGAGGGTGGCGCGGTCGTCGGGGTTAGCGACGAGCCGGTTGGCCAGCTTGTGCGAGCGGCGATCCGCCGCCCCGGACCGACCGACCCCGAGGTGAGCCAGTCCGGCCCGGCCGAGGTCCTGGACGACCGCGAACGGTCCGGTGCGCAGAATTTCGAGGGTCGTCATGGTTATCTCCTTCAGCTCGCTGTCACGCGGCCCGGAACTGCACCCACATGCCCTGGCTCAGCAACGCCGGATCGGATCGCTCGATATCCCACAAACCGACGTCGGTGTGGCCGATGAGCTGCCAGCCGCCCGGCGATTGACGTGGATATATCGCGCTGAATTCGCCGGCCAGGGCGACCGAGCCGGCCGGCACCGAGGTCCGCGGGTCGGCTCGGCGCGGCACCCGCAGGCGTGGGTCGCCGTCGATCAGGTAGGCGAAACCCGGTGCGAAGCCGCTGAATCCGACCCGCCACAAGGTGGCGGTGTGGGCGTTGATCACCTGCGCGGTGGTCAGCCCGGTGTGGCTGGCGACCTCGGCGAGGTCGGGGCCGTCGTAGACGACGTCGATCACCACGTCGGCCCTGCGATCCGCCGGAGTGGCCTCCTGCGCGGTGACCCGCATCTTGCGCAGGCGCTGACGGATGACCCCTTGGTAGCGGGGGCTGGCGAGCTTCACCAGTACCGTCCGCGCGGCCGGGACGATGTCGACCACGCTCGGCAGCGCGGCGGCGCGCAACGCGGCCGTCCACGCCAATACCTCTGCGGTGCTACCGCATTGCAGCATCAGTGCTTGGTCGCCATAGTCCAGCACCGTATTGCCGACGAGGTCATCAGAAAGGCCGCCGGAAACGTCGCCGGTGAGATCCGTCACGCTCATTACTCGACAGTAACTCCGCGATCGTCCTACCGGCGAGGGGTTGGCCAGGGATTTTCGAGCACTGCCAGAGGTGCCTTAGCGAACGCTCAAACAGGCGGGGTCCAGACGACGGAAAAGCGGGGTTTAGCCCAGGATTTTGCCGATCAGCGGGGGCAGCTGATCGGCAACCAAGGGGTAGCTCAGCGGCGACGCGAAGGCGATCGCACCGGCCTGATCCTTGGTGGTGAAGATGTGGCGGTTCTGGGACGTGGCTTGCGAGGCCGCCACGTCGGGGTCGGCCAGGAGCGCCTTTTGATCGTCCGGGCTGCCCGTCGTCCAGATCAGTACGTCGGCGGAGTCGAGCACCGCTTTGACGTGATCGCGCGGTATGACGGCGCGGTGGTCGGTTTCGAAGGGTCTGATGCTGTCGGCGATGACCAGGCCCATCTGATTGAGGAAGTCGGTCCGCCAGCCCGCCGTGGTCGCGACGACGGTGCCTTGCCACAGGCTGCCCTGCATCAGCAACGCCTTCTTGCCGGTCCACTGCGAGTTCTTCTGGGCGACGGCGACGAACTTCTTGTCGACGGCGTCGATCAGTGACTTCGTCTGGTCGGGCTGGAACACCGCCTGGCCGATCGTGGTGGCCTGGTCCTTCCACGGTTCGAAGAACGCGTCGCCGTCCGACTGCGGGACGGTGGGGGCGATTGCCGACAGCTTTTGATAGGTGTCAGCGTCCACGCCGGCGTTGATGGCCACGATCAGGTCCGGTTTGAGGCCGGCGATCTGGTCGACCGGAATCCCATTGTCCAGGCTCAACACCACCGGCTGCGCCGAGCCGAGTTTCGGCTGGGCCCACGGCCACACCGCGAACGGCTGGTCACCGAACCAGTTGGTCACCGCGATGGGCACCACGCCTACCGCGAGGAGGTCGTCTTGCTCGGTGTAGCCGGCGCTGACCACCCGCTTGGGCGGTTCCTTGATGACGGTCTGACCGAAGAGATGGGTGATCGTCACCGATCCGCTGGGCGCGCCCGGGGGCGGTTTGGATGACGAGCACGCCGGTGCCGCTCCGGTGATCGCGGCGGCCCCTGCGAGCTGCAAGAATCCCCGTCGATTCCAACGCTGTCGCATCGCGTGAGAGTATCGCGTTCCCGGCGCTGACCTGCACCGCCGCGCGGTCGGGCGCTCAGCCCAGCGGCATGCCGGCGTCCAGAAAGTCCAGGGCGCGATAAATCGTCTCGGCCGTCTGCGGCGCACCGTCGAAGGCCGCCATCATGGCCCCGGTCATTGCGCCGACGAAGACCCTGACCTCAAAATCCGTTGCGTCGCGGCCGATTCGGCGGCCGATCGCCTCGGCCATGACGGTGAGGGTGCGGTAGTACTCGTCGTACATCGCGGCCTTGAGTTCGGGGATCGAGAACATCAGGCGCTGTCGCGTGTTTTCGAACTCCATCTGCTCTGGTGACAGGCCGGCCATCGTGGTCTCGTAGGCCCGGCGGATGGCTTGGGTTGGCGACAGGTCGGCGGGCTGTGCCTGTAGGGTCGCCAAGATCAGGGGGTCCAGGTCATCGGCGAGCAACAGCGATTCCTTGGACGGGAAATACCGGAAGAAGGTGCTCGGCGACACATCGGCGGCGTCGGCGATCTGCTCGATGGTCGTGGCGGAGTAGCCGTTCTCCTCGATCAGACGGAACGCCTCGCGCCTGATGGCCTGGCGGGTCCTGATCTTCTTGCGCTCCCGTAAACCCAGGGGCGCCTCGGTGGCCTGCATGAGTTGATTCTCCCGCATCGGCCGCCCGTTCTTACAACGGCGAACCGTCCGCTGCGATCTCTCTGTATTCACCGACAGCCAGGCGCTGTGGCTGGTTGCGGTGGCCCGCGGCGTCGGAGCGTTCCTGACACTGCCATATACCTTTGCCGTCCCGGTCTTCGGCGGGCGCAACTGGACGACCATCTCGGCGTTACGCCTGGTCGAAATCGCATTTCGGCAGCATCGAACCCGCGCTGCGGTTCTACGTTGGGTTCTTCGTCGCCCTGCTGGTCGTCACCTGGTACTGCTACCTGCGCAAAGGCAAGGCAATGGGGCAGCTCGGCGTGTAGCGATCCCTCTTGCGCTCACTTTTGCTCACCTCTGCTCACCTTTTCCAGGGGCTGTAGTCGGCGATCAGTTCTTCCTGCGGTGGGCGCCGATCGACCGGAACGTGCTGCAGGTTGATCCGGATCCGGTACCAGATCGAACTAGGCCCGCGCATCCCGTCGAGAAGGACATCGGCGGGCTGCAGCAGGTCGGCGGCGGCGGGGTAACGGTCGCGCCAGGTGTCCAGCGCGGCCACCGCCTCGTCCTTGGTTTTGGTGCGGGCTATCTCGATGAGCGGCATCGAGGATTGGCGCCTGCCGTCGGAACTCCTCGCGGCCGCTTTCGCGCCGCTCGGCGCGCGTTCCGGGGGTCCCAGTTCCTCGGCGAGCACCAGCAGCCGATCGAGCTCGCCGGCAGCGTCATCCATCCCCGCCCACGGGTCTCCCATGGCGGCGAACCGCCCGGGCACGGTGTCGATGGTGAACGCCTCGGGCGTGCAGCCGGCGACCTCATCCCACTGCAGCGGCGTCGACACCCGCGCGTCCGGGGTCGCCCGCACCGAGTAGGCCGACGCGACGGTGCGGTCCTTGGCGTTCTGGTTGAAGTCGACGAAAACCCCGTGACGCTCTTCCTTCCACCAGCGGCTGGTCGCCACATCCGGCGCCCGCCGCTCGACCTCACGCGCAACGGTTTGGGCCGCCAGCCGAACCTGACGAAACCCCCAGCGCGGGGCGATCCGCGCATAGATGTGAAAGCCCCGCGACCCGGACGTCTTGGGCCACGCGACCAGGCCGTAGTCCTCCAGCACCTCGCGGGCCACCAGCGCGACGTCGACGATCTGCCGCCACGCGACCCCGGGCATCGGATCCAGATCGACCCGCAGTTCGTCGGGGTGGTCCAGGTCGACGTCCTGCACCGGGTGGGGGTTGAGGTCCACGCAGCCCAGGTTGATCACCCACGCCAGTCCGGCGGCGTCACGGATGACGGCCTCGGCGGCCGATGTGCCCGACGCGTAGCGCAACTCGGCAACGTCGACCCAGTCCGGCCGTTTGGTGGGCGCACGCTTCTGGAAAACGGCCTCGGCGGAGATCCCCTTGACGAAGCGTTTCAGAATCATCGGCCGGCCGGCCACGCCGCGCAGCGCCCCGTCGGAGACGGACAGGTAATAACGGACCAGGTCGAGCTTGGTATAGCCGTCCCGGCCGGCCTGGCCGGGGAACACCACTTTGTCCGGATGGGTGATGGTGACCTCGCGCCCGCCCGCTTCCAGCGACACCCGACTGGCCATGGGAGTCGATGGTAGTTCCGCGAAATTTTCTCGCCGCATTGCGACCCACGTCACATATGGTGAGGTCATGGCTAACCTTGCGGACCTGCCCGGCCAGGCGATGGACAAACTTCAGCAGTACGTCGAACGCGGCTCTGCCGAACTGCACTATCTGCGAAAAATCATCGAAGCGGGCGCGTTGCGGCTGGAGCCGCCGCAGAACTACGCCGCGATGGCCGCCGACATCCGCAAGTGGGGTGAGCTCGGCATGCTGGCGGCGCACAATGCGAGGCGTGCTCCCGACCGCGCGGCGCTCATCGACGACGAGGGGGCACTGACCTACAAAGAGCTCGACGAGGCCGCGCACGCGGTGGCCAACGGCCTGCTCGCCAAGGGGGTCCGCGGTGGTGACGGGGTCGCCATCCTGGCCCGTAACCACCGCTGGTTTCTGATCGCCAACTACGGGGCTGCCCGGGTGGGCGCCCGCATCATCTTGCTCAACAGCGAATTCTCCGGGCCGCAGATCAAGGAGGTGTCGGAGCGTGAGGGCGCCAAGGTGATCATCTACGACGACGAGTACACCAAGGCCGTCAGCAAAGCCGAGCCGCCGCTGGGCAAGCTGCGGGCGCTCGGCGTGAACCCCGACGCGGACGAGCCGTCGGGCAGCACCGACGAAACGCTGGCGGAGCTGATCGCGCGAAGCGGCAAGGAGCCCGCCCCGAAGGCGAGCAAACATGCGTCGATCATCATCCTGACCAGCGGGACGACCGGCACCCCCAAGGGGGCCAACCGCAGCACCCCGACTTCGCTGGCCCCCATCGGTGGCATCTTGTCGCACGTTCCGTTCAAGGCCGGGGAGGTGACGTCGCTGCCGTCGCCGATGTTCCACGCGCTGGGCTATCTGCACGCCACGCTGGCGATCTTCTTGGGCTCGACGCTGGTGCTGCGGCGCCGGTTCAAGCCGGCGCTGGTCCTGGAAGACATCGAGAAAAACAAGGCGACGGCCATGGTCGTGGTACCGGTGATGCTGTCGCGCATCCTCGACGCGATCGAACAGATGGAGAAGAAACCCGATCTGTCCAGCCTGCGCATCGTGTTCGTGTCCGGATCGCAATTGGGCGCCGACCTGGCCAGCCGCGGGCTCAAGGATCTGGGCCCGGTCATCTACAACATGTACGGCTCGACCGAGATCGCGTTCGCCACGATCGCCGGACCCCACGACCTGGAAAAGAATTCCTCAACGGTCGGGCCGGTGGTCAAGGGCGTGAAAATCAAGATCATCGACGACAACGGCAAGGAGCTGCCGCAGGGCGAGGTCGGCCGGATCTTCGTCGGCAACGCCTTCCCGTTCCAGGGTTACACGGGCGGCGGTGGCAAGCAGATCATCGACGGCTTGTTGTCGTCAGGCGATGTCGGCTACTTCGACGAGGACGGCCTGCTGTATGTCAGCGGCCGCGACGACGAGATGATCGTTTCCGGCGGGGAGAACGTGTTCCCGGCCGAGGTCGAGGATCTGATCAGCGGTCACCCCGATGTTGTCGAGGCCACCGCGATCGGTGTCGACGACAAGGAGTGGGGCGCCCGGCTGCGCGCATTCGTGGTCAAGAAGCGCGACGCCGCCGTCGACGAGGACGCCATCAAGGTCTACGTGCGCGAGCACCTGGCCCGCTACAAGGTGCCGCGGGAAGTGATCTTCCTCGAAGAGCTGCCGCGCAACCCCACCGGCAAGGTGCTCAAGCGCGAGCTGCGCGACATGGAGATCGACTAGCGACCACCCGCCCCGCCGGCCGCTCAGCGGCGGTCATGAATGGCGCGGACGATCTGGGCCCCGAGTCTGGGGTCGGCCAGAAGTTGATCGATGAGTGCGGTGAGGACCTCTTGGCCGGTCACGCGGGCGACTCCGAGCCGGTCGGCCGCTTCACGCTGCCAGATGTCCAGGGCGCGGTGGGTGGCCGCGGGGAGGTCGACGGTGCGTCGTGTCCTGCGGGTACGCCCGCGCGGCTCGCCCGCGGGCGCACCGGCTGGCCGGTGGTCGATCGGTTGGTTGCCGATTCGCTGCGGTTGCCGGAAGCCGGTGAGGCGCTCGGTTGGCGTGGCGTCTGCAGGGGGCGTGCCCGACATGTGTCCGCGGAACCCTGCGGCGCCGGGGCCGATATGGCTGGGATTGAGGTTCACTGCGGCGATCGTCCTCCGAGGGTGGCCACTCAATAGATCAGTGCGGGTTTATGCGTGTGTCAGTACTGATTCTCTCACCGAAGCGAGCCCAAGTCGGGGCGCCGAGCCGTGACGGGCACCGGCTGACCGGTCGGCTCTGCAGGGCTCTGGCCGGCCCCAGGGGTTCAAGTGGGGGCGGCCCCGGCGCTCTACCAGCGGTTTCATGAACAATTCCGTCAAGATAGCTGAAGACCGATCTTTGTGATGACGTATCGGTTTATAGCTCGGAACAAATGGTTTGCTTAGCTCACTGACCCGGCCGTGTGCGTGCCGTTTAAGCGTATTCATGAAGCACGAAAATACGCGGATCATGAAGTACTGAAGCGTCACAGCTACGTACATCAGTAGCTCATGAAATTGGCTCTACGTGATCATTATGCACCTCGAGGAGATACTGATCTGCAGTAAATGCGAATGTCTCGAAAAACGTAAATTGTCATTGCTAAAATCATTTACTGAGACACGTAATTCGGTAAATACGGCAATAGCTTAATGCGGCAATCATAACTGAATTCACAGCAAGAAATCCCGCTATTGCTCTTGTTTGCCTAGCTATTTCTAAGTAGCGTTCGTGATACAGTATTTAGGTCTTGAAAGGAGCTTCCGATGATTTCACTGCGATCCGCGCGCAACGCGGCCGCCGGTGCGGTGGGTGCCGGCGCGCTGGCCGGAGCGATGTTGTTCGGCGGGACCCCCGCGGCACAGGCCGCCCCCGCCCCGGCTCCTAGTACAGGTTTCGCGAGTGCCGGGCCGCACGGCCCTGACGCCATCATCCCCGACCGGGGCGGCTGGGGCGGCGGTGGCCGTGGCGGCGGCTGGGGCCGTGGCGGCGGTGGCCGGGGCGGCTGGGGCGGTGGGCCACGGCGGCGGTTGGGGCCAGCGGCGGGGCGGTTGGGGCCATGGCGGCTGGGGCCGCGGCGGTGGCGTGGGGCTGGCGGCACCGGGTGGAACCCGTGGTGGTGAGCCACCCTTATAGCGTGCGTCGTCGGCCAGCCTCATTCCCTGCCGAGAGTTGCTAGGCAGGCCGACTCACGCCGGGGGGAAACATGCCGGCCTGACAACGTCAGGCCGGCATGCCCCGTTTGGGGCCGGATTTAGGGATCGCGGGGCAGACCCAGCAGCCGTTCGGCGATGATATTGAGTTGCACCTCCGACGTGCCGCCGTAGATCGTGGTGGCCCGGCTGGCCAGCAGGTATTCGCCCCACTTGCCCGCTGACTGGTCGGGGTCGCCGATCGCGGCGTCGGTGCCGAAGGAGGACACCGCGAATTCGGCGTAACCCTGGCCGGTCCGCATGGACAGCAGCTTGGAGATCGCCGCGGACGGCATCGCGTCGCCGCCGGCCAGCGTCAACAGCGTGGAGCGCAGGTTCAGCACCTTCGCTGCATGACCTTCGGCGATCAACTGCCCCGCCCGGTGCTGCGCGACCTGGTCGAACTGCCCGTCGCGTACGAACTCGACGAACTGGGGAAGGGTCGCCAGGAAATTCGCATCGCTGCTGCCTATCGACACCCGCTCCGCCGTCAGGGTGTTGCGGCTGACCTCCCAGCCCCGGTTGACCTCGCCGAGCACGAATTCGTCGGGCACGAACACATCGTCGATGTAAACCGTGTTGAACATCGCGCTGCCGGTGAGCTCGCGCAGCGGCTTGACCGTGACGCCTTCGCTCTTCATGTCCAGCAGGAAATAGGTGATGCCATTGTGTTTTGGCGCCGACGGGTCAGTCCTGGCCAGCAGCGCACCCCATTGCGAGTACTGCGCGGCGGTGGTCCAGATCTTCTGCCCGGTGATTCTCCAGCCACCGTCGGCTTTGGTCGCTTTGGTGGTCAGCCCGGCGAGATCCGATCCGGCGCCGGGTTCGGAGAACAGCTGGCACCAGATCATGTCGCCGCGGAAGGTCGGCGGCAGGAACCGTTGCTTCTGGTCTTCGGTTCCGAACGCAACGATCGAGGGAATGATCCACGCGGCGATGCCGACCTGCGGTCGCTTGACGCGCCCGGTGGTGAACTCCTGGGAGATGAGGATCTGCTCGACCGGACTCGATGCCCGCCCCCACGGCTTGGGTAAGTACGGCAGCACCCAGCCGGCCTCGGCGATCGCGACCTTGCGTTCCTCTCGGTCCATCGCCTTCAGCGCCGCGACCTCGGCGCGGATCTCGGCCCTCAACTTTTCGGTCTCGGGGTCCAGGTCGATGTCCACGGGTCGCATACCGGTGCTCGTCGCGGTGTCCACGACTTTTTGCGGATACTCCGAACTGCGGCCGAAGCATGCGGCGAGCATCAGCGCCCGGCGGTAGTACACGTTCGTGTCGTGCTCCCACGTGTAGCCGATCCCGCCGTGCACCTGAATGCAATCCTGCGTGCACCGCTGGGCCGCCGCCGGAGCCAGCGTCGCCGCGACGGCGGCGGCGAACTCGACACTGAAAGCCGTTATTTCCCAATCCTTTTCATTCGCCTCGTCGATCGCGCGGGCGGCGTCCCACACCGCGGCGGTGGCCCGTTCGGTGTCGGCGATCATCTCCGCGCACTTGTGCTTGATGGCCTGGAACTGGCCGATCGGCCTGCCGAACTGCTCACGGATCTTGGCGTATTGCGTCGCGGTGTCGGTCGCCCAGCGGGCCACGCCGATGGCCTCCGCGGACAGCAGGGTGGACATCAGCGCGTGCGCGGTCGCCATGGACAGGTTGCTCAGTGCGGCATCTTCGCCGACATCGACGGCGTTGGCCCGCACGTGTGCGATGGGGCGCAGCGGATCCAGGCTCTTGACCGGGACGATCTCGAGCTGGTCGGCGCGCAACACGACCCATTCTCGGTCTTTTAGGCCGCTATTGATCGCCACCGGAAGCACCAGCACGGATGCCTGAGCGGCGGCCGGGACCGCGCGGACTTCGCCGCGAATCACCAGCGCGTCACCGTGCCGGGTCGCGGTCAGCCCGGAATCCAGCGCGTAGGCGCCGATGGCCGCGCCGGACGCCAGCTCCGAGAGCACCTTGGCGTGCGCGTCATCCGCTGCGATCAGCGCACTGGCGATCGCCGAGGGCACGAACGGCCCGGGGACCGCCCCATAGCCGAACTCGGCCAGCACGATGGCCAGCTCGAGGATGCCGAAACCCTGACCGCCGACCGATTCGGCCAGATGGACGCCCTGCAGACCCTGTTCGGCCGCCGCCCGCCAGTACGGCGGGGGGTTGTCGATGGGGGTCTCCATCGCCGCGTGCAGCACCTCCGACGGCGCGACCCGCGCCACCAGGGATCGCACCGAATCGGCGAGGTCTTGATGCTCAGGACTTATTGCGATCGGCATTGGTCGCCTTCCCATGCGTTCGGGTTCGTTTCGGCCGAGTACCCATCAATCTAATAACCGGTCGGTTGGTTGACCACAGGGGTCACTAGCGCCATCGCTTGGTGATCCACTTGGCGATGGTGTCCGCCTGCTCGCTGCGGGCGCCCGGCGTGGTGAAGTAGTGGTCGGTGTCGATCGAGGCCTGCGTTTTGTCGGTGCTGGCGAGCGAGTCGTAAATGCGTTGGGCGTCAGAGGGGAAGACCCCGGTATCGGCCTCGGCGTTGATCACCAGCGCCGGACAGCTGATGCGGGCCAGATGCGGCTCGGCTCGGGTTTGTGCCACCCGCAGACTCCACATGCCCAGCCAACTGCGCAGCGTGCAGGCCGCGGCGATGCCGTGCGAGGAACGGTTCGCCCTGGCCGGGACGCCCGCATAGCACAAGTTGGCCTGGCGCTTGCTGGGCTCGATCCCGGGATCGACCATGCGGGGATCGGCCCAGGTTCGCATCACGCTGAACGGTCGATCCGAAAACCCCGCGGCACGAACACGTTTGAATTCCGTCTCGACCCAGTCGGTGATGGCATGGTTGCGCGCGATCTGTGCCGAGCGGTAGCGGGTGATGAACTCCGGCGAGTAAGGCGGGCCGTTGCGCTCGTTGAACAGGTCAAGGTCGGGATCGCTTGCGACCGGGTCATCTTCGTCGATGACGGCGGCGTCCATCCAGGAAGTCAGCACATCTGGGCGTCCGGGATGCGCGGCGGTGGCGACATATCCGTCGGCGGGGGGCAACTCCGTCACTCCCGGCTGCCGGCCGCATCCCTTCCAGCGCGGTCACATGCGGGTCGACCGCCTGCGACTGGTAGGCCGCCATCAACGAGCCGCCCCCTGAATTGCCCAGCAGCACAACAGTATCCAATCCCTGAACCTCGCGCAGCCAGCGCACTCCGACGCCGATGTCCACCAGCGCGTGGTCAAGCAGGAAACTGCTTTCGAAACCGCGAAACCTGGTGTTCCAGCCGAGAAATCCGATGCCGCGTGTCGCCATGTAGTCGGCAAGGTAATGCTCGGAGAAGTCGATCTGGTAGTGCGCGGCGATCATCGCCACCTTTGGCTTGCGTCCCACGCCGCGGTGATAGAGCCCCTGGCATGGATGCCCGCCGGCGCCGGCCCGCCCGGCGGTGCGCGACGGCAGTCCCACGAACTCGCGGATCACCCCTGTGACACCGGTCTGACGAGTCAATTCAGCGTCCCCCCTTAGCGATAGATGGTGCGGTAGTAGATGTTGGCAAGGGTCTGGATACAGGCCTGGTCGTCGGGCGGTCGCGCCTCGCTGTTGGGCCCGCTGAGCCTGATATAGCAGAACTGGTTGAACATCGCCACGATCGCCTCGGCGATCAGCTGTGGGTCGTCGTCGGGGCAGTAACCCTCGGCCTGCGCGCGGGTGACCGTCTCGGCGATGAAAGAGATTGGAATGGCGCATATCTCGGCCCAGTACTGCGCGAAGTCGTCGTTGATCATCGCCAGCTGAGACACGCTGATCATCTCCGCGAGCCGGTTGCGGTAGGTGTGCCAGTGTGCCGCGGCGGCCTCGTACGCGCGCTCGCGGTTGGACAGGCCGTGCCGGGTCACCGAAAGCGCGCGCTGGTTGGCCTCGTCCCGGAAACGCAGGGCCCACTGGCGGACCATTGCCTCTTTGGAGTCGTAGTAGTTGTAGAAGGAGCCGGACGAGCGGCCCGCTTCCGCGGTGATATCGGCAATGGTGGTCGCCAGGACGCCTTTTCGCGCAATGACCGTTCGGGCGGCCTGATCGATCGCGGCCTGTGTCCGCCTGCCGCGGTGGGTCGCAAACACGGGGGACTGGCCGGACCGGTCATGCCGCTCGGCCGCGGTCGACACGTGGCGCACCTCCCTGGAGCAAAACTGAACCTGATGTTAGATTCAGATTCGGATCTTGGCCAGGGCCTGCATCCTTCGATGGGAGCCGCACGATGATCAAGCCGCACAACATCAACACCGAGTTCGAGCTCAGCGGGATCAACCATGTCGCCCTGGTCTGTTCGGACATGGCGCGCACCGTGGACTTCTACACCAACACCCTCGGCATGCCGCTGATCAAATCGCTCGATCTGCCCGGCGGAGCCGGTCAGCACTTTTTCTTCGACGCCGGCAACGGCGACTGCGTCGCCTTCTTCTGGTTCGCCGACGCGCCCGACCGGGTGCCCGGCATCTCGTCGCCGGGTGCCATCCCGGGCATCGGGGACATCACCAGCGCGGTCAGCACCATGAACCATCTGGCCTTTCATGTACCGGCCGAGCATTTCGACGCCTACCGGCAGCGGCTCAAGGCCAAGGGTATGCGCGTCGGGCCGGTGCTCAACCACGACGAGAGCGAGCGCCAGGTCGCTGCCACGGTGCACCCCGGGGTGTACGTGCGCTCGTTCTACTTCCAGGATCCCGACGGCATCACGCTGGAATTCGCCTGCTGGGTAAAGGAATTCGACACGAACGACACCCAGGCCGTACCCAGGACCGCGGCCGACCGGCGACCTCCGGTGGAGGCCGTACGCTAAGGGGCAAACCCGCGAACGAGCCGGAGGACGCCCATGATGACCGACGGCATTTTGACCGACGAGCAGATCGCGGCGCTGACGCCGGCGCAGCGGCGGGAGCTGGTTACTCGGCTGGGGCAACCCCTGAGCGACCTGATCGACCCGGTACTCCTGGCTCGGATACGGCGTATCCGGTTGGGCCTGATGATCGGTGGCTCGATCGCGATGATTCCCTGGCTTGTGTATCTCGCCCTGACGCTGCCGGAGGATTACGTCGCCCACAACTGGCCCCTCACCTGGGTGGGCTTCGACATTCTGTTGGTCGGGTTCATGCTGGCAACGGCCGTGTTCGGGTACCTGCGTCGCCAGGTGCTGCTGTTCGCGGCCTTCACCTCCGGGGTGCTGCTGATCTGCGACGCGTGGTTCGACCTGATGACCGCCGGACCCGACGATGTCTGGCTGTCGGTGGTCACGGCGCTGCTGGTCGAGGTGCCGTTGGCGATCTTCATGATCCGCGGTGCGCAGCGCATTATGCGACTCACAATGATGCGCTTGTGGCTGCTGGATCCTGCGATGCGGTTGTGGCACCTGCCGCTGTTTCCTTGACCCGGTACATGTTTGGCTCGGCGAGTGCGTCTAGCAGCGACGCCAGCTGATCGACGAGCTGGTCCGGTTCGAGCCGGATGTCGCCGGCCAGCCAGGCGCTGATGGTCTGCCCGACGCCGCCGACCCCGAAGTGCGCGCCCGCTTTGACGCGATCGTTCGCCGTTATCCGCAGCACGTCGCCGGCATGCTGGCCTAACAGCATGGCGAACAGCGCGGTGGATTCGGCGCGCTTGCGCACGATCACGGCGTCGGCGAGCTGGGTGCAGAACAGCAGGCGTCCGACGCGGGCGTCACCGGCGATGGTTCGCACGACGTTGGCCATACCGGCGTGGGACTGTTCGTGCGCCGGCACCGCCGCCACCGCGGCCTGGGTGGTGGCGGCCAGGTCGGCTACCACCCAGTCGAAGACGGCGCCAACGAATTCGTCTTTGTCGCCGAAGCTTTCGTAAAAATAGCGCGGCGTCAGGCCGGCCCGGCCACAGACGGCGCGAACCGTCAACGCGCGGGTGTCCTGTTGGTCGGCTCCCAGCAGGTCAAGGCCGGCGGCCAGCAGCCGACCGCGGCGATCGGCCAGCCGCCTGGCGGCATCGATGCCGCGGTACGGGCGCTCGCGTGAACTCTGAGCCATGAGCACCATCTTGACACCAGAGCAAGACCCCGACAATATCAGGAAACCGGCGTTATCAGAATTAGCGGGCGATTACCGGGAGGTCATAGGATGGGGACTCACGAGGCGGTTCACCGGCCCATTCCGCATGTCGAGCGCCCGGTCGCCGACCGGCCCCGGGCGCGGGGTTTCGACGAGGGTTTGATGGGCGCAGCGCTACTGGCGGGCCCGGCCAACGTGATCATGCAGCTGGCGCTGCCCGGCGTCGGCTACGGCGTGATGGAGAGTCGCGTCGAGAGCGGCCGGGTGGACCTGCATCCGATCAAGCGGGCGCGCACCACCTTCACTTACCTCGCGGTGGCCACCGCGGGCAGCGACGCGCAGAAGGCGGCCTTCCGCCGCGCGGTCAACGGCGCGCACGCGCAGGTGTACTCCACCCCCGAAAGCCCGGTGCAGTACAACGCGTTCGACCTGGACCTGCAGCTGTGGGTGGGGGCGTGTCTGTACAAGGGCGGCGTGGATATCCACCGCACTTTTATCGGCGAGCTGGACGACGCGGACGCCGACCGCCACTACCGCGAGGGCGCGGCGCTGGCCACCACGTTGCAGGTGCCGCCGGAGATGTGGCCGGCGGACCGGGCGGCCTTCGACCGGTACTGGCGAGAGTCGCTGGCCAAGGTGCACATCGACGACGCCGTCCGTGACTACCTGTATCCGATCGCCGCGGGGCGCGTGCGTGGGGTGACGCTGCCGCGGCCACTGCAGCGCCGGTTGGATAGCTTCGGACTGCTGATCACCACCGGCTTTCTGCCGCAGCAATTCCGCGACGAGATGCGGTTGGAATGGGACGCGGCCAAGCAGCGGCGCTTCGACCGGCTGATGGCCGTGCTGCGCACGCTGAACCGCATGATGCCGCGGTTCGTCCGGCAGTTCCCGTTCAACGTACTGCTGTGGGATGTCGACCGCCGGATAAGGACGGGACGTCCGCTGGTCTAAGGCACTGCTGTCCGGCCGGCGTAGGGCAACCGCCGTCCAGTTGTTAACGATAATCATTTTCAGTATGCTCTCGGCAGCCTCATAAACCCTCAGCCCGGGGAGTTGCCCGAGATGACGTTCCGCGTGGTGCCCGAAGGACAGGCCGCCGCCAGCGCGGCCGCGTATGTGAGCGTGGGCGGCCAATGACCGCGCCCATCTGGATGGCCGCGCCGCCGGAGGTGCACTCGGCGCTGCTGAGCAGCGGTCCGGGGCCCGGGCCCTTGCTTGCGTCGGCGGGTGCCTGGAACGGGCTGAGCGCCGAATACGCGTCGGTGGCCGAGGAGCTCAGCGCGACCCTGGCGTCGGTGCAGGCCGGGGCGTGGGAGGGGCCGAGCGCCGAGTCGTATGTAGCCGCCAATGTGCCGTATCTGGTGTGGCTGATGCGGGCCAGCGCCAACAGTGCCGCGACGGCCGCCGAACATGAGACGGTGGCCGCGGCCTACACCGCCGCGCTGGCGGCCATGCCGACCCTGCCCGAGCTGGCCGCCAACCACATGATTCACGGGGCGCTGTTGGCCACCAATTTCTTTGGGATCAACACCATCCCGATTGCGGTGAACGAGGCCGACTACACGCGGATGTGGATCCAGGCCGCCACCACGATGGGCACCTATCAAGCGGTCGCCAGCACCGCGGTGGCGTCGACGCCGAAGACCGACCCGCCGCCGACGATCCATGAAATCCGACCGGCAGCTAACCCCTGGCCACATTCCCCCATTCCCTTCTCCGGCGACAACCCGCTGGGCCTCCCGCAGTGGCTCCGCAACATCCTGAATCGGTTTGGTATCGGAAATGAGCCTCCTTGCACACGACCCGACGATCGACAATCCGATCGATCAATCCCTTGCGCATTTCCTGCGTGGCTTCGGGATTAATTGGAACCCTGCCCAGGGCACCGTGAATGGGTTTACCTACGACCAGTACAACAACCCATGGACCTTCATATTTTGGATTGTGCGAGCCCTCGAAAAGTTCGAGGATTTTCAACAGTTCTTCACATACCTCCAGCAAAACCCCGTTGTGGCGTTTCAGTACCTGGGTAGCCTCATCCTGTTCGACTGGCCGCTGCACCTACTAGAAGAAGATCCTTGGTTGGTCAGCCACCCGGAGATTGCGGCGCCCGCGCTCGCCGCGTTGGCTTCCCCCGTGGCGCCGCTAGGCGCCCTTGGAGCGTTGGGAGGGCTGGCCGGCGTTCATCCCGCGGTCGCGGCGCCGGTACCCGTTGCGGAGGCGCCGCCCATTGCGCTACCGGTGCTGGGGACGACCCCAATTGCGGCGCCGGCCGCGGCCCCCACCTCGGCACCCGCGCCCGCGCCCACTCCCACGGCGACCACCGTCGCCAGTCCCGCCCCGCCGTCGGCGCCACCGGCTCCGGCTGGGCCTGGTTTCGCGCCCCCGTACGCCATTGGGCCCGGCCTCGGCCTCGCCTCGGGGATGAGCAGCAGCGCCAGCGCCAGCGCGAAAAAGAAGGCGCCCGAGCCGGATGCCGCCGCGGCGGCGGCGGCGGCCGCCGCACGGGAGCGACGCGGGCGAAGCGACGCCAGCGGGCGCGGATGCGCGGGCACGCCGACGAGTACATGGACATGAACGTCGAGGTCGACCCGGATTGGGGCGCGCCTGCGGGCGGAGGGTCCGCGGCTTCGGATCTGGGTGCCGGCAATCTCGGCTTCGCCGGCGCGGCACGCAAGGAAACGGCCGCCGCGGCGGCGGGCTTGACCACGCTGGCCAGCGATGAATTCGGCGGCGGCCCAAAGATGCCGATGCTGCCCGGCACCTGGGACCCGAACGGTGAGCCGAGCGACGACGGCCACAACTCCTAGTACCTCGCGAGAGCGCGATAGCCCGGCTCGGCGAAGCGCGCGGCGGCTTGCTTCATCTCGTCGGTCAGCGGGCGGCGCTCCGGGATATCGCCGTTGAAGACCCGGGACGCCGGATCCTTGGAGTAGAACCGAGATTCGTCAATCATGCGTCCGATTACCGCCGCGTCGGCATCGAGGCCGAAATGCGGGGCCACCCGCTCCCACACCGCGTCGGGCAGATCGGCATGGTCGATGCAGAGGCGCCGAGCCGTATCGGTCGCGGCCGCCTCCAGCATCGCGCCGAGCGCGCGGGCCGCGAACTCGGCACGCGTCATGGCCGGGACCGCCGCCGGATCAAGGCCGAAATGTCCTGCAGCCTGTTGGGACGTGGCCTGCAGCCCGAGCCAGCCCGGCGGCACCGCAAGCAGCGAGGCCAGGACGCGCGCCGGGTCACGCTGGACCCAGATCCAGGGCGTATCGGGAAAGGCGGCGGCCAGCACGGCGCGGCGGCGGATGTTCCAGCTCGAGCACTTGAGCACCAGCCGCCGTTCGTCGCCGTGCCGGCATCGGCCGAGCGCCCGCACGAGCAGCCGCACGGTCTCCACCAGCGCGACCTCGTCGACCCGAGCGGGGTCGAGCCCGAGGAGCGCGTTGAGCGGCGCCGGCTCGGCGAGGACGACGACACCGGGAAGCGTGCCCAGAAGCCGGGACACGAGCGTGGATCCGCACCGCGACAGGTGAAAGATCATGCCCGCCGGTTCCAGTGACGGCTCGCCATCGAGAGCGACGAGGGCCTCGAGCCCGGTCCTGACGACGGGCCGGGCACGCGGGCCGGTCGCCCAGCGGGCGAGGGTCTGGTCGAAGAACGGTTCGAGGAAGCGCTCCGCCGAGAGATCGGCCCACGAGACCACCGGGGCGGGTCCGGAGAAGTCGAGCTGAACGGGCGTCCAGCGGGCGAGGTCGGCGGGCTGCATCACGCGGCGGCCAGGTCAGTCATCGGCCAGCCGGACCAGGAATCCGCTCACGATCAGCGATCGGGCGAGCTCGATCTGCTGCTCGGCACGCAGCTCGGGCAGGTCGCGAACCCGAAACGGCTCGGTGCTGATCGAGATGAACCGCATCGCGGCCTCGTGGTCGGGGCGGGCGCCTATCGACAAGCTGGCGAACTGCAGCGCGACGCCGTCGGCATCGGCCTTCACCCGCGAATACAGCGGTTGGTATTTCCTCACCAGTGTGTGTTCGTCGATTCCGGTGGCGTTTGAGATCGGCCCGATCGGTGGGCATTTGCCGCGGCGGACCACGACATCGGCCAGCGTGTCGAGACCTCCCGCGATGGCGTCGGGGTCCTCGACGATTCTGGCGGCGTCACGCATCAGGATGCCCAGGGTCGCCCGCACATCGGCGTCATCCAGATGCCGCGGCGGCAGCAGAGCGTTCAGCCCGTCATCGTGGAAACTCCGGGAATAGAGCGCCGCGAGGGCAAGCATGAGCACGGTCGGCGCGTGGATTCCGACGGTCAGATGGATGGAAGGCTCCGAATTGGTCTGCGCGGCATGAACTCGGCCCCGCGGCAGGTACAGCACGTCGCCGACTTCCAAGCGCAAGTCGGTTGGCGACGGAAGGCCGTCGATGGCGACCGCCTTGTCCTTGTCGCGCTGCAGTTCGTGCGGAGCTATGTCGACGCCGTCGTACAAATGCCAGGTCTTGGATCCCTGGATCTGCAGGATCAACACGTCGTGATCGTCGTAGTGGGCGACAAGCCCCTGTGATTCGGGGGGCGTGAGGTAGGCATTGACCTGTATCGGGAAGTTCAGCTCGACCTCGATGGCGTGGGACAGCAAAGCAATTGGGCGCACGTAACGCTCGACGCCGTCCGCAACGATCGTGTAGCCGTCGGCAAAGTCATTGCGGATACTGGCAATATCGAGGCTGCCATCGGCAAGCCGGTAGTCGTCGGGGCCCTTTTTGTCTTTGCCCCTCGTCAGGCGCACCGCCGATGGCTCCCGGCGAAAAAGCTCCAAGAGTTCCTCAACCGCCGACGACGCCCGCAGCAGGCCATCGAAGTGGCCCGGGCAGCAACGCTTCACGTGGTGGTGCGTTTTCGCCCAGATCTCGTTGAGAAAGGTCTCCACCGCGACGGGTTGCAGCAACCAGGCTAGCGACGGCTCGATGGTGACCCTCCCCAAACATCGTCGTGACGAGGTCATTACGGAGCAATCATCCCAGTATGACTGATGGGGGTGCAATGGTCCCCGTGACCAGGACGCAGCCGCAATATCGGGCGGGCAGCTCCGCCCATGTTCGCCATTGCCGTTGCGCCACAGGGCGAAAGGCGTCCCGGCTCACGGCGTAGTGTTTGTGGGGTGCGTGGCGAAGGTGACAGCTGGGGGACATCACAACGAGCGTCGGTTCGACCGCGTTGTTCGTAGCGACCGCGCGAGCGTTGGAGGCACAAAAGCCCGACCCGCTGGCCGTCGACCCGTATGCGGAGATTTTCTGCCGCGCCGTTGGCGGTCCCTCGGCCGATGTCCTTGATGGCAAGGATCCCGACCACCCCCTGAAGACCGCCGACTTCGGCGAGTATTTCGTCAACTTCCAGGGCGCCCGCACCAAGTACTTCGACGAGTATTTCCGCCGGGCCACCGACGCGGGAGTGCGGCAGGTGGTCATCTTGGCGGCGGGATTGGACTCCCGCGCCTACCGTCTGGACTGGCCGGCCGGGACGACGGTTTTCGAGATGGACCGTCCGCAGGTCCTCGACTTCAAGCGTGAGGTGCTTGCCGACCAGGGCGCCCAACCGCGCGCCGAGCGTCGGGAGATCGCTGTCGATCTGCGTGATGACTGGCCGCAAGCCTTGCGGGACAGCGGCTTTGATGGGGCCAAGCCGTCGGCATGGATCGCCGAGGGCCTGCTGATCTATCTGCCGGCCAGCGCGCAGGAGCAGCTGTTCACCGGTGTCGACTCGCCGGCCACGGCAGCCATGTCGCCGTCGAGGGCGGCGCCCCGATGGATTCCGACGAGTTCACGCTCCGCCGAAAGATCGGCCCAGTCGACGGTTGGGGCGGGCCCGGAAAAGTCGAGCCTGACCGGCGTCCAGCCCGCGAGGTCGGCGAGCTCCATCATCCCAGCCGGCCGTATACCGGACGTATTGCGCCACCGTCATATCAGTCATCAGACAGCCGGACGAGGAATCCGCTCACAATCAGCGATCGGGCTAGCTCAATCTGTTGCTGCGCATTGAGCTCGGGCAGATCGCGAACCCGAAACGGCTCGGTGCTTCTCGAGATGAACAGCATCGCGGCTTCGTGGTCGGGACCGGCGCCCACCGACAAACCCGCAAACTGCAGGGCAACGCCGCCGGGCATAGCCTTCACCCGCGAATAGAGCGGTTGGTACTTCCTCACCACTGTTTGTCCGTCGATTCGGGCGGCGTTCGAGATCGGTCCGATTGGTGGGCATCGACCGCGGCGGACCAGGGCACCCGCCAATGCGTCGAGACCTCTCGCGATGGCGCTCGGGTCCTCAACGGCGTTGACAGCGTCACGTAGGAGGACGCCCAGGGTCGCCTGCACATCAGCGTCATCGAGATGCCGTGGCGGCAGGCATGCGTTCAGACGGTCGTCGTGGAATCGCTGCGATTTGAGCGCCGCGATGGCAAGAGTGAGCATGGTGGGCGGGTGGAATCCGACGGTCAGATGGGCGGATGGCTCTGAATTTGTCTCGGCCGCATGAACTCGGCCGCGTGGCAGATACAGCACGTCGCCGACTTCGAGGCACACGTCGGTTAGCAACGGGAGGCCGTCGATGGCAACCGACTTGTCCTTCTCGGGTTGCAGCTCGTGCGGCGGGACGTCGGGGCCGTCGTACAAATGCCAGATCTTGGATCCCTGGATCTGCAGGATCAACACGTCATGGTCGTCGTAGTGGGGAACGAGCCCTTGCGATGCGGCCGCGGTGATGTAGGCGTTTACCTGTACCGGGAAGTTCAGCTCGACCTCGATGGAGTGGGCCAACGACGCAGTCGCGCGCACGAAGCGCTCAACGCCGCCCAAAACGATCGTGTAACCATCGGCAAAGTCGTTGCGGATAGCGGCAAGGTCGAGGCTGCCATCAACAAGTCGGTAGCTGTCGGAGCCGCTCTTCCTGTCTTTTCCCCTCAGCAGGTGCACCGTCGATGGCTCTCCGCGAAATAGCTCCAAGAGTTCCTCAACCGCCGACGCCCCCTGCAGCAGGCTATCGAAGTAGCCCGCGCAGCAACGCTTGACGTGGTGGTGCGTTGCCCCCCATATCTCGCCAAGAAACGTCTCTACCGCGAGAGGTTGAAGCAACCAGGCTAGCGACGGCTCGATGGTGACCCTCCTCAAACGTCGTAATGATGCCAGCAACGTACTCCTCGCAAGCATCCCACTATGACCGCATGGGTAGTCGAATGGTCGCCCCGCGACGGGGCCAAAGCCGCTGTTCGGGGCGGCTAGCTCCGTCTATGTTCGCCATTGCCGTTGCGCCCCATGGGAAAAGGCGTCCCAGCTTGGCGGCGTAGTGTTGGTTGGGTGCGTAGTGAAGGTGATACATGGGACATCACAACGAGTGTTGGTTCGACCGCGTTGTTGGTTGCGACCGCGCGGGCGTTGGAGGCGCGACTGGACTCCCGCGCCTACCGCCTGGACTGGGCGGCCGGGACGACGATCTTCGAGCTGGACCGTCCACAGGTCCTCGACTTCAAGCGTGAGGTGCTCACCGGCCAGGGCGCCCAACCGCGCGCCGAGCGTCGTGAGATCGCTGTCGATCTGCGTGATGACTGGCCGCAAGCGTTGCGGGACAACGGCTTTGACGAGGCCAAGCCGTCGGCGTGGATCGCCGAGGGCCTGCTGATCTATCTGCCGGCCAGCGCGCAGGAGCAGCTGTTCACCGGTGTCGATTCGCTGGCCGCCCCGGGCAGCCACGTCGCTGTCGAGGATGGCGCACCCGATCGACCCCGACGAGTTCTGCTGACGCAGCTCGAAGAAGAACGGGCCGCGGCCGCCGAAGGCGACCGAACGGCTCCGTTCTTCCAGTTGGTCTACAACGAGCAGCACGCGCCGGCCACCGAATGGTTCGGTCAGCGCGGTTGGACGGCGGTCAGCACTCCGCTGGCCGATTACCTGCGCGAAGTCGGCCGGCCGGTGCCCGCACCGGATACCGAAGCCGGCCCGATGATCGCGCGCAACACCCTGGTCAGCGCCCTCAGGGCGTGAGCCGTCGGAGCGGTCCTGCTCGTTGATCGGGCGCTCGAGAATCTCCACTGAGTTAGCCGCGCGCGGGAACTCTTCTGGGCTTCCCGCCGACTAACTACGGCCTGATACCTGTGCCGCCTAACAGCCAGGCGGTCGTTGAGCCCACCCCGTCGAGGAGTCCCCATGTCGCTTCGCACCTAGTCGAGAGCGGCTGAGAATGACTGCACCGATTTGGATGGCATCACCGCCCGAGGTTCATTCCGCGTTGCTGAGCAGCGGTCCTGGGCCCGGCGGCTTGTTGGCTGCGGCGGCGTAGTGGAGTTCGTTGAGCGCCGCTTATGCGGAAACGGCAGACGAACTCAGCGCGATTTTGGCGACGGTACAGGCCGGGGCGTGGGAAGGTCCGAGTGCCGAGCAGTACGTGACCGCACATGTGCCCTATCTTGGTATGGCTGGTGCGGGCCAGCGCCAACAGCGCCGCGACGGCCGCCCAACATGAGACGGCGGCCGCGGCCTACACCGGGGCGTTGGCGGTGATGCCGACCCTGGCCGAGCTGGCCGCCAACCATGCCACCCATGCGGTATTGGTGGCGACAAACTTCTTCGGTATCAACACCATTCCCATCGCGCTCAACGAGGCCGACTATGCGCGGATGTGGATCCAGGCGGCCACCACGATGACCGACCTATCAAGCGGTCTCCACCACGGCGGTGGCGTCAGCACCGCAAACCGATCCGGCGCCGGTCATCGTGAACGCCAACGCCAGCAGCGGCGGTGACAGTGACGATGACGGAATCCCATTGTCGACAACGACAGCGGCAACCCGACTCAGCTGAGCTGGTGGATCAACCGCTTCCTCGAGATACCCGACACCATGCTTGAGACGATTTGGCAGAATTTCCCACGAACCCGGTCGACGGCTAATAGAGGATTTGGTACAAGACATTTTCGGGCCCGCCGGACTCATAGCCGACGAAGTCGGCCACATCGCGCCAGGCCATTCAAACTTCCCCCAGCTTGCGGCGATTCCCTTTTTGGTGCCGGGCTGGAATTGCGGGAGGCTTCGCGTCGCCCTGATTGCGCTGGCCGCGATCCAGCCCGAGGCGGCCCAGGCCCCGGCCGCGGCGGCGGCGCCGCTGCCCGAGGCGCCCAGTGCGCCGGTCATCACGAGCGCTCCGGCCGCGAGCGCTCCCGCGGCCGCGGCCCCGACGCCGTCTTCTGCCCCGACTTCGGCGCCGGCGTCCGCGCCCACGCCGGCACCTGCAACCGCAGCCCCGCCGCCGCCGCCCACCGGTATCGAGGGAGTCGCCTATCCCTACTTGGTGGGCGGTCCCACCATCGGAACAGACATAGGCATGAGCAGCCGTGCCCAGCGGAAGGCGCCGCAACCTGATCCGGCCGCGGCCGCCGCGGCGGCTGCGGCATCAGCTCGGGAAAAGCACAGGGCGCGTCGGCGCCAGCGGGCTGCGATGAAAGACCGCTACCGCGGTTATGAATTCGCGGATCTAGTCCCGGATGGCGGGGCAGAGCCCGACCCATTCGCGGACCCGGGCACGTTGGCCACCTTGGCGGCGGCATCGGGTCAGGGGGCGGGGACCCTGGGCTTTGCCGGAACGGCGGGCAGGCGGGCCGACGTCGCGGCGGCGGGGTTGACCACGCTGGCCGGTGATGAGTTCGGCGGTGCTCCGTCGGTGCCGATGGTGCCCGGCACCTGGGAGGCCGAACGGCGGGAGCGCGGCGATGGGGACCGGGGCTGAAAACAAGTTTTGATAATGACAATGATTTTCAGTAAGCTTCGCTGCTTAGTGCAGCCCGGCGAAAGAAGGCCAATGATCCCGCCACAACACCCTGATCAGAAGTACCGCCACGGGAGCCGGGTCGTGGGCCTCGCAGGTTCCCGCGCCTCGACAGTTAGCTTATGCAATGCTAACTTCAGGCGGGTCAGGTTAGGGGAGACTACGTACGGGAGACGAAGCTGCCGTGGAACGCGGTGATACCGGCATGCTCGCGGCTCGGCCCATGAATTCTCGGGTGGACGGCAGGGTCGATGGCGACATTGTCAGCCGGTTTGCTACATGTTGCCGCGCGCTGGGTATCGCGGTCCACGAGCGCCAGCGACCGGCCGACCTGGCCGCCGCGCGCTCCGGTTTCACCGCGCTGACCCGCGTGGCCCACGATCAGTGCGACGCCTGGACCGGGCTGGCCGCCGCCGGCGATGCATCCTTCCGGGTGCTCGAGGCCGTTTCGCGTACCGCGCCCACCGCCGGGGTGCTGGCGCGGCAGGTGGAATTGGCGCCCGGCGCCCTGGGCTTCCGCTACGACACCGGGCTGTACCTGCAATTTCGTGCCACCACCCCGGACGATTTTCAGCTCGCGTACGCCGCGGCGCTGGCCGCAACGGGGCGATACGCCGAGGCCCACCAGATCGTCACCGGCCTGATCGAGTCCCGGCCGAGCTGGCGTGAGGCGAGCTGGGTCGCCATCGTCATCAACTATCGCGCCGAGCGGTGGTCGGACGTCGTCAAGCTGCTGACGCCGATCGTCAACGACCCGGATCTCGACGAGGCCTTCTCGCACGCGGCCAAGATCGCCCTGGGCACCGCGCTGGCCCGGCTGGGCATGTTCGCCCCGGCATTGTCCTACCTCGAGGAGCCCGACGGCCCCGTCGCCGTCGCGGCGGTCGACGGCGCGCTGGCCAAGGGGCTTGTGCTGCGCGCGCACGTCGACGAGGAGTCGGCGAGCGAGGTTCTGCAGGATCTGTACGCCGCCCACCCCGAGAACGAACAGGTCCAGCAGGCCCTGTCCGACACCAGTTTCGGGATCGTCACCACCACCGCGGACCGGATCGACGCTCGCACCGATCCATGGGACCCGGACACCGAGCCCAGTCCCGGCGATTTCGTCGACCCCGGAGCTCAGGAGCGCAAGCGCGTGCTGCTGGCGGAGGCCGAACGCGAACTCGATGAATTCATCGGCCTGGAGAAGGTTAAAGACCAAGTGGCCCGGCTCAAGAGCGCGGTGGCGATGGAGCTGGTGCGTAAGGCGCGTGGGCTCGAGGTGGCCCAGCGCACCCACCACCTGGTGTTCACCGGGCCGCCCGGGACCGGCAAGACCACCATCGCTCGGGTGGTCGCCAAAATCTACTGCGGCCTGGGCCTTTTGAAGCGGGAGAACATCAAAGAGGTGCACCGCGCCGATCTGATCGGACAGCATATCGGGGAGACCGAGGCCAAGACCAACGCGATCATCGACAGCGCCCTGGATGGGGTGCTGTTTCTCGACGAGGCCTACTCGCTGGTGGCCACCGGCGCCAAGAACGACTTCGGCCTCGTGGCCATCGACACCCTGTTGGCCCGGATGGAGAACGACCGGGATCGGCTGGTGGTGATCGTCGCCGGGTACCGCGCCGACCTGGATCGGTTCCTTGACACCAACCAAGGTCTGCGGTCGCGCTTCACCCGCAGCATCGACTTCCCGTCGTACAAATCGCCTGAGCTCATCGAGATCGCGAACTTCATGGCCGGCAAGCGCGATAGCACCTTCGACCAGGCCGCGCTCGAGAACCTCGAGGCGTTGTTCACGCACCTGGCCAACTCGTCGAAACCCGATGCGGCCGGGGTTGAACGTCGCGGCCTGGATATCGCGGGCAACGGCCGGTTCGTTCGCAACGTGGTCGAAAAGTCCGAAGAGGAACGGGAATTCCGGTTGGACCACTCACAGCACGCCGAAACCGGCGAGTTCACCGATGAGGAGCTGGTGACGATCACCGCCGAGGACGTGCGCAATTCGGTTGAGCCGCTGCTACAGGGCCTCGGTTTGCAGGAGCCGGCATGACCGACAATGAGCCGGACGGCGAATGGGTAGGGGAGCGACGCTCGTTCACGTCACGAACCCCGGTCAACGACAACCCCGACCAGGTGGTCTACCGCCGCGGTTTCGTCACCCGCCATCAGGTCACCGGCTGGCGCTTTGTGATGCGCCGGATCGCTTCCGGTATCGCCCTGCACGACACCAGGATGCTGGTCGATCCGCTGCGCACCCAATCGCGCTCGGTGCTGATGGGCGCGCTCATCCTGATCACCGGCTTGGCGGGCTGCTTCGTGTTCTCGCTTATCCGGCCCAACGCGCAGGCGGGCAACAACGCGGTGCTCGCCGATCGATCGAGCGCCGCGCTGTATGTACGGGTGGGTGACGAGCTGCACCCGGTGCTCAACCTGACCTCGGCCCGGCTCATCGTCGGCCGCCCGGTCAACCCCAGCACGGTGAAAAGCTCTGAGCTGGACCGGTTTCCACGTGGCAACCTGATCGGCATTCCGGGCGCACCAGAACGCATGGTGCAAAACACCTCGCACGACGCGAACTGGACGGTGTGCGATGCCGTCAGCGGGACTGCCCGGGGCGCGCACAGCACTGGCGTCACGGTGATCGCGGGCCCGCCTGACAGCCACGGCGCACGGGCCGCCGCCTTGGGATCCGCCCAAGGCGTCCTGGTCGATGACGGCACCAGCACCTGGCTGCTGTGGGACGGCAAGCGCAGTCAGATCGACCTCGCCAACCACGCCGTCACCAACGCTCTCGGCCTGGGGGCCGACGTGCCGGCGCCGCGGCCCATCGCGCAGGGGCTGTTCAACGCGATACCCGAAGCGCCCGCGCTGACGGCACCGGGCATCCCGAACGCCGGCGCCCCGGCGAACTTCGCGGTGCCGGCGCCGATCGGGGCGGTGGTGGTGTCTTCCGCCCTGGACCAGAGCTCGTCGGGCGCCGCGCGGTATTACGCGGTGTTGCCGGACGGTCTGCAGCCCATCTCGCCGGTGCTCGCCGCGATACTGCGCAACACCAATTCCTATGGCCTGGACCAACCGCCGCGGCTCGGCGCCGACGGGGTGGCCAAGCTGCCGGTGTCGCGGATGCTGGATACCTCGCGCTATCCCGACCAGCAGATCGTCCCCGTCGACGCGGCCAAGGCCCCCGTCACCTGTGCGTATTGGAGCAAGCCGGCCGGGGCCGCGACCAGCTCACTGAGCCTGCTGTCCGGCTCGGCGCTGCCGCTGCCCGAGGCGCTACGCACCGTCGATCTCGTCGGCGGCGGCGTCGGCTCCCAGGGCACGGCCACCCGCGTCGCCCTGGCGCCGGGCACCGGCTACTTCACCCAGACCGTGGGCGGCGGCGCGGCCTCACCGGGCACCGGGTCGTTGTTCTGGGTCTCCGATACCGGGGTGCGCTATGGCATCGACAACGAACCGGACAGCTCCGGCAACGCCGGACGCGGCAAAACCGTTGAGGCCCTTGGTCTCAGCGCGCCTGCGGTTCCCATCCCGTGGTCGATGCTGACGCTGTTTGCCAGCGGCCCGACGTTATCGCGCGCCGACGCGCTGCTGGCACACGACGGCTTGCCGCCCGATAGCAGGCCCGGCCACCCGGTGTCGGCCGAAGGAGGGCCTCGATGAGCCGACTGATCTTCGAAGCCCGCCGGCGGCTGGCGCCACCGACAACCCGCAAGGGCGCCATCACCATCGAGCCGCCACCCGAGCTGCCCCGGGTGATTCCGCCGTCGCTGCTGCGGCGCGCGATGCCCTACCTGATCGTGATCCTGATCGTCGGAATGATCGTCGCGCTGTTCGCCACCGGGATGCGGCTGATCTCCCCGACCACTCTGTTCTTTCCGTTCGTGCTGCTGCTGGCGGCGAGCGCGATGTATCGCGGCACCGGCAACAAGATGCGCACCGAGGAGGTCGACGCCGAACGGGCCGACTATCTGCGTTACCTATCGGTGGTGCGGGACAACATCCGGACCCAGGCCGCCCAGCAGCGAGCGGCCGCACAGTGGTCCCATCCCGACCCGACGGCGCTGACAGCCGTGGCCGGATCGCGCCGTCAGTGGGAGCGTGATCCGCGCGACGCCGACTTCCTGGTGCTGCGGGCCGGCCGCCACCACGCGCCGCTGGACACCGCGCTGCGGGTCAAAGACACCGTAGCCGAGATCGACCTGGAACCGGTGTCGCACAGCGCATTACGCGGCCTGCTCGACACCCAGCGCACGGTCCGCGACGTGCCGACCGCAATCGACCTGACGAAAGTCTCGCGGATCACGGTGCTGGGTGAGGCGGATGAGGTGCGGGCGGCGTTGCGCGCGTGGATCGCTCAGGCGGTGACGTGGCACGACCCGACGGTGCTCGGCGTGGCGCTGGCCTCCCGCGACCTGGAGAGCAGCGACTGGTCCTGGCTGAAGTGGTTGCCACACGTCGACATTCCCGGCCAGCTCGACGGTGTCGGCCCGGCCCGCTTCCTGTCGACCAACCCCGACGAGCTGATCGCGCCGCTGGGATCCGCCCTTGTCGACCGCGCGGCGTTCAACGGTCAACCGCCCGATGCGCTGCGGCACCTGCTGGTCGTCGTCGACGACCCGGACTATGACGTGAACGCCTCGGCGCTGGCGGCCGGTCGCACGGGGGTTACCGTCGTACACCGCTCCACCACGTCGCCCCACCGCGAGCAGTATTCGGATCCCGAGAAGCCGATCCTGCGCATCGCGCACGGCGCAATCCAGCGCTGGCAGACCGGCGGCTGGCAGCCCTATATCGACAGCGCCGATCGACTCGGCGCCGACGAGGCCGCCCACCTGGCCCGTCAGCTCTCGAGGTGGGACTCCAACCCCGCCCACACCGGGCTACGCTCGGCGGCCACGCGCGGCGCCACCTTCACCACGATGCTGGGCATTCCGGACGCGTCGCAACTGGATGTGCCCACCCTGTGGGCGCCGCGCCACCGCGACGACGAGTTGCGCGTTCCGATCGGTGTCACCACGACCGGCGAGCCGCTGGTTTTCGATCTCAAGGACGAGGCGGAAGGCGGAATGGGTCCGCACGGCCTGATGATCGGTATGACCGGCTCCGGGAAGTCGCAGACCCTGATGTCGATCCTGTTGTCGCTGTTGACTACCCATTCGGCCGACCGGCTGATCGTCATCTACGCCGACTTCAAGGGTGAGGCCGGCGCCGACAGCTTCCGGGATTTCCCCCAGGTCGTCGCGGTGATCTCGAACATGGCCGAGAAGAAGTCGCTGGCCGACCGGTTCGCGGACACGCTGCGCGGTGAGGTGGCCCGGCGCGAGACGCTGCTGCGCGAGGCCGGCCGCCGCGTCCAGGGCAGCGCGTTCAATTCGGTGGTCGAATACGAGGCCGCCATCGCCGCCGGACACGACTTGCCTCCGATCCCAACGCTGTTCGTGGTCGCCGACGAGTTCACCCTGATGCTGGCCGACTATCCGGAGTACGCGGATCTATTCGATTATGTGGCGCGCAAGGGCCGCTCGTTCCGCATCCACATACTGTTCGCGTCCCAGACGCTGGATGTGGGCAAGATCAAGGACATCGACAAGAACACCTCCTACCGCATCGGTTTGAAGGTGGCCAGTCCCAGCGTATCCCGCCAGATCATCGGCGTGGACGACGCTTACCACATCGAATCCGGCAAAGAGCATAAGGGGGAGGGCTTCTTGGTGCCCGCTCCCGGTGCGACCCCGATCAAGTTCCGCAGCACCTACGTCGATGGCGTCTACGAGCCTCCGGTGACCGCGAAAGCCTTGGTGATGCCCGCCATTCCGGAACCCAAGGTGTTCACCGCCGGGCGGGTGGAGCCCGATCCCGAAGTCGTGATCGCCGCCGCCGAGGCCGAGGAACCGCTGGGTCCGCCGCGCAAGCTGGTCGCGACCATCGGCGACCAGCTGGCCCGCTACGGCCCGCGTGCTCCCCAGCTGTGGCTGCCGCCGCTGGACGAGGCGATCCCGCTCAGCACGGTGCTTGCTCGCGCCGGGGTACCGCAGCGTCAATGGCGCTGGCCGCTCGGTGAGATCGACAAACCATTCGAGATGCGCCGCGACCCACTGGTGTTCGACGCCACGTCGTCGACCGGAAACGTGGTTATCCACGGCGGCATGAAGTCCGGCAAATCGACTGCGCTGCAAACCTTTATCCTGTCCGCGGCCAGCCTGCACTCGCCGCGCGACGTCACGTTCTACTGCCTGGACTACGGCGGCGGTCAGCTGCGGGCGCTCGAGGACCTGGCCCATGTGGGCAGCGTCGCGTCGGCGCTGGAACCCGAGCGGATCCGGCGCACCTTCGGCGAGCTCGAGCAGTTGCTGCTGTCCCGGCAGAAGCGAGAGGCGTTCCGGGACAAGCACGGTGCGGCCCCCGACGACGGCTTCGGCGAGGTGTTCCTGGTCATCGACAACCTCTACGCATTCGGCCGCGACAACACCGATCAGTTCAATACCCGTAATCCGTTGTTGGCCAAGGTAACCGAACTGGCCAATGTCGGCCTGGCGTATGGCATCCACGTGATCATCACCACGTCGAGCTGGCTGGAGGTGCCGCTGGCGATGCGGGACGGCCTCGGGCTGCGACTCGAGCTCAAGCTGCACGACGCGCGCGACAGCAACGTGCGGGTGGTCGGCGCCCTGCGCCGCCCCGCCGAGGCCGTCCCGGACAACCAGCCGGGTCGCGGGTTGACCATGGCGGCGGAGCATTTCCTGTTCGCGAGCCCCGCGTTGGAGCGGAACCAGATCCAGTGGCCGCGATCAACGAGCGCCATCCGGGCATGGCCGCGCCGCCGGTGCGACTGCTGCCCACCAACCTCACCCCGGCGGCGGTCGGGGCGCTTTATCGGGGCCCGGAGCAAGTGGTGATCGGCCAGCGCGAAGAGGACCTCGCCCCGGTCGTCCTCGACTTCACCGATCACCCGTTGTTAATGGTGTTCGGCGACAGCAAGTCCGGTAAGACCACGCTGCTGCGCCACATCATCCGCACGATCCGCGAGAACTCGTCGTCGGATGAGGTGGCCTTCACCGTGCTGGATCGGCGGTTGCACCTCGTCGACGAGCCGTTGTTCCCCGACAACGAATACACCGCCAACATCGACCGGATCATCCCGGCGATGCTGGGGCTGTCCAACCTCATCGAATCGCGGCGGCCGCCCGTGGGCCTGTCGGCGGCCGAGCTGTCCCGCTGGACCTACCGGGGTCATACGCACTACCTGATCATCGACGACGTCGACCAGGTTCCGGATGCGCCGGCGATGAGCGGTCCGTACATCGGACAGCGGCCATGGACTCCCATCATCGGGCAGCTCTCGCAGGCCGCCGATCTGGGGCTGCGGGTGATCGTCACGGCGCGCGCCACCGGGTCCGGGCACGCGCTGATGACCAGTCCGCTGCTGCGCCGCTTGAACGACTTGCAGGCGACCACGCTGATGCTTTCGGGCAATCCGCAAGACAGCGGCAAGGTCCGGGGTCAACGATTTGGCCGGTTGCCTGCCGGACGGGCGATCCTGTTGGGCGACAGCGATAGTCCGACTTACGTGCAGTTGGTCAACCCGCTGGTTGGCGAGCCTGTTATAGGCGGCACCGACGAAGGTTTCGCCCGCTGATGGTTAGTGAACAAGCAACAGAGGGACAACAAAAGGAGCAGTCATGACGTTGCGAGTGGTTCCGGAGGGCCTGGTTGCGACGAGTGCGGCGGTGGAGGCGTTGACGGCGCGACTGGCGGCCGCGCATGCGGCCGCGGCCCCACTTATCACCGTGGTGGTGCCGCCGGCGGCCGATCCGGTGTCGTTGCAGACGGCCGTCGGATTCAGCGCCCATGGCCAAGAGCACGCCGCTGTCGCGGCCCAGGGTGTCGAAGAGCTGGGTCGCGCCGGTGTAGGTGTGGGCGAGGCCGGCGCAAGCTATCTCGCGGGAGACACCGCCGCGGCCGCCTCCTATGGGGTTATGGCCCACTGACCATGACCGCGCCCATCTGGATGGCTTCGCCGCCGGAAGTGCATTCGGCGTTGCTGAGTGCCGGTCCGGGACCGGGGCCGCTGTTGGCGGCCGCCGGCGCGTGGACCGCGCTCAGCGCCCAATACGCTTCGACGGCAGCCGAACTCAGTGGGATTTTGGGTGCGGTGCAGGCGGGCGCGTGGGAGGGGCCGAGCGCCGAGGGGTATGTGGCGGCCCACGTCCCGTATCTGGCGTGGCTCGAGCAATCCAGCGCCAACAGCGCGGCCGTGGCCGGGCAGCACGAGGTTGCGGCGACGGCGTACACGGCCGCCTTGGCGTCGATGCCGACGCTGCTGGAGTTGGCCGCCAACCACATGGTTCACGGCGTGTTGCTCGCCACGAATTTCTTTGGTATCAACACGATTCCGATCGCACTCAATGAATCCGACTATGCGCGGATGTGGGTCCAGGCCGCCACCACCATGGGTGCCTATCAAGCGACCTCGGGTGTGGCGCTGGCATCGGCACCGCGTACCACGGCCGCGCCTTCCATCGTGCATGCTGGTGCCGGTGAAGCCGATCACGTCGCGGCCTCTACCGCGCAAAGCAGTTTCGACCCCGGCTCATGGCTTTCGCAGATCCTTCAGGAGCTGTTGGCGATCCTGAGGGATCCCATGGGAAATTTGATGAAGATCGTTCAAGCCTTCCTGATGAATCCTATTGTGGCGCTGCTGGCTTACGCTCCGCTGCTGTTGGCGTTCGCCGCCTACGAAGTGATCTCGCCCATTGCCACTTATGGGCCCATGCTATTGGCGCTGGCGCTCAGTCTGAGCCTGGGCTTGAGCACGCTGACCTTGCCGCTTTTCGAGATTGCGCCGCTCGCACCGGAGGCGGTGGGAGCACCAGTTGTCGAGTCGACGAGTTCCCCGGCGTTACCGGTGGCCGCCGTGGCCCCGGCGCTGGCGAGTCCCGCTGCGGCCCCGGCGCCCGCGCCCGCCGCGACTGCCGGTGCGGCGCCGGCGCCGGCCCCGGCGGTGCCCGCCTGGGGTTTCGGTTACCTGGTGGCCGTCAGCGCTGATCCGGATCCGGGCTTCGGGCCGACGCTGACCGGCCGCGGTGGGGTCAAGGCGCCCGCGGCTACCGTGCCGGCGGCCGCGGCGGCGGTGCCACTGCGGGCGGAGGCGCGGGCACGGCGACGGCGGCGCGCCGCGCTGCACGACTACGCCGATGAATACGCCGATATGGACTCCGACATCAGCGTTCCCCCCGATCCCGACGAGCAGTTGGCGGCGGCGGTCGCGTCCGGGACCGGCGCGGGCAGGTTGGGGTTCGCCGGCACGGCACCCAAGGAGACGGCTGCCGAGGCAGCGGGGCTGGCCAAGCTCGCCGGCGATGAATTCGGCGGCGGCCCAAGGATGCCCATGCTGCCCGGCAGCTGGGACCGGGACGCTGAGGTCCCGGGCGAGTCGAGGAGAGGGGGCTGACGACGGCTAGCAACGTGAGAGTGAACGGCCGGAATCCGCACGAAAATTGAAGGGAGAGAGATCACGATGAGTCTTTTGGATGCTCACATTCCGCAGTTGGTGGCCTCGCAGTCGGCGTTTGGCACCAAGGCGGCGTTGATGCGCAGCACGATCAGCCAGGCCGAGCAGGAGGCGCTGTCGGCGCAGGCGTTCCACCAGGGCGAGTCCTCGGCCGCGTTTCAGGCCGCCCATGCCCGGTTCGTGGCGGCCGCGTCCCGGGTCAACACCTTGCTGGATATCGCCCAGGCCAACCTCGGGGACGCCGCGGGCACCTATGTGGCCGCCGATGCCGCCGCCGCCTCCAGCTACACGACCGGGTTCTGACCCGACCGCTACGAACCGCGAAAGGATTTGTGATGTCGCAGATTATGTACAACTACCCGGCGATGCTGGGTCACGCCGGGGACATGTCGGGCTACGCCGGCACGCTGCAGGGGCTCGGCGCCGATATCGCCACCGAGCAGGCCGCGCTGTCCAATGCGTGGCAGGGCGACACCGGGATGAGCTATCAGCTGTGGCAGGCCCAGTGGAACCAGGCGATGGAAACCCTGGTGCGGGCCTACCAGTCGATGGCCGGCACGCACGAGGCCAACACCTTGGCCATGTATGCCCGCGACACGGCCGAAGCCGCCAAATGGGGCGGCTAGCCCGGGCTTAATGAGCGTCGAACCCAACGCCGTCGAGCTGACGGTCGATCATGCGTGGTTCATCGCGGAAACCATTGGGGCGGGCAGCTTCCCGTGGGTGCTGGCGATCACCACGCCCTACCGCGATGCCACGCAACGCGACGCGTTCTTCGCGCGTCAGAAGGACGAACTGATCCAGCTGGGTCTGCTATCGGCGGACGGTTTGGTCAACCCGGCGGTTGCTGACTGGATCAAAGCGGTGTGCTTTCCGGACCGGTGGCTGGACCTGCGTTTCGTCGGGCCTGACGCGGCCACCGGTACCGGCGGGCTGCTCCGCGGTTTCGTCGCGCAACGTGGCGGGACCACCGGCAGGACCCCAAAAACGATCGTCGCGCTGCGCAGCGCACAGCTGATCACCTTTACCGCAATGGATATCGACGACGCCCGGGGACTGGTTCCGGTCCTCGGCGTCGGGTTGGCGCAGCGGCCGCCGGCGCGGTTCGAGGAGTTCGGCATGCCGACGCGCGTCGGAGCCCGGGCCGACGAGCGGCTGCGGTCCGGCGAATCGCTATCCGAAGTCCTTGACTACCTGGGTATCCCGCCATCGGCGCGGCCCGTGGTGGAATCGGTGTTCACCGGACCGCGCAGCTACGTCGAGGTCGTCGCGGGCACCCACCGCGACGGGCAGCACGCGACCACCGAGGTCGGGATGAGCATTGTGGACACTACCGCGGGCCGGGTGCTGGTGAGCCCGTTCCGCGCCTTCGACGGCGAGTGGGTCTCGACATTCAGTCCCGGGACACCCTTTGCGATCGCCGTCGCGATCGAACAGCTGACCGCCTTATTGCCGGAAGATCATTGGTTCTCCGGCCAGCGGCTGTCGCGAGATTTCTCCGCCCATGTAACAGCAACGAGATAGAGAGAACACGATGCCCCAGGAACGGTCCGAGCATTCTTCGAGGGTCCAGTGACCTCCGGCGCCGTCATGCCGATCGTCCGCGTGGCCATCCTCGCGGAGCACAGGTTGACGGAGATAGCCCTGCCCGCCGAGTTGCCATTGCGCGAGATCCTGCCCGCGGTGCAGCGTTTGGTGGTTCCCGCGGCGCACAACGGGGACGCCGGCGACCAGGCCTTGGACGCGTCTTCCCACCTGAGCCTGGCGCCCATCGGTGGGGCGCCGTTCAGCCTGGACGCCAGCCTGGACACCGTTGGAGTCGTCGACGGTGATCTGCTGGCGCTGCAGCCGGTGCCGGTCGGTCCGGCGGCGCCGGGCATCGTCGAGGACATCGCCGACGCCGCCATGATCTTCTCGACCTCGCGGCTGAAGCCTTGGGGCACGGCGCATATCCAGCGTGGGGCGCTGGCCGCGGCGATCGCCGTGGCTTTCGTGGCGACTGGCCTGGGGGTCACCTATCGGGTGGCCACCGGTGGGCTGTCCGGACTGGTCACGGTCAGCGTGATCGCGGCGCTCACGGCGGTGGCCGGGCTGTTGACCACGGCACGAGCGGAACGCACGGGGACGGCGCTGTCGATCGCCGCGCTGGTGCCCATCGGCGCCGCACTGGCGCTGGCGGTGCCGGGACGGTTCGGGCCCGCACAACTGACGCTGGCCGCCGCCGGTGTCACCGCGTGGTCGTTTATCGCCCTGATGGTTCCCAGCCCCGGACGTGAGCGAGTCGTCGGTTTCTTCACCGCGACGGCCGTGGTCGGGGCCGGCGTGTTGCTCGCGGCCGGCGCCGAATTGCTGTGGCGGCTACCGATATTGAGCATCGGCTGCGGGCTGATCGTGGCCGCCCTGCTGGTCACCATCGAGGCGGCCCAGCTTTCCGCGCTGTGGGCCCGCTTCCCGTTGCCGGTCATCCCGGCGCCCGGCGATCCCACGCCGTCGGCGCCTTCGTTGCGGGTGCTCGAGGATCTGCCGCGGCGCGTGCGCGTCGGCGACGCCCATCAGAACGGGTTCATCGCCGCCGCGGTGCTGCTCAGTGTTCTGGGTTCGGTGGCGATCGCGCTGCGGCCCGAGGCGTTGAACGGTGCGGGCTGGTACGTGGTCGGGGCAACCGCCGCCACATCCGTTCTGCGCGCCCGGGTCTGGGACTCGGCCGCCTGCAAGGCCTGGCTGCTCGCGCAGCCCTACCTGGTCGGCAGCGTTCTGGTGGTGCTTTACACCGCGACGGCGCGCTACGCCGCCGCCCTGGTCGTGGTGCTGGTGCTCCTCGCGCTGGTGTCGGTGTGGGTGGTGGTCGCGCTAAACGCGCGCATCGCCTCGCCGGACAGCTATTCGCTGCCGCTGCGCCGGCTGCTGGGCTTTGTCGCGGCGGGCCTCGATGCTTCGCTGATCCCCGTGATGGCCTTCCTGGTCGGTCTTTTCGCTTGGGTACTCAATCGATGATGCTGATGCGTCGCGGGTTGGCCTGCTTGACGGCGACTTTCGCAGTTGCGACGTGGACCTGCCCGTCGGCGTTCGCGATTGATCAGCCGCAGGTCGACCCCGGTGTGCCACCGCCCAACGGAGCCCCGGGACCCGGGCAGCCGATGGAGCAGCGCGGTCCCTGCAGCACCTCAGGAATAATCCCGGGCAGCGATCCGGATGTGGTGGCGCCCAGCCAGGCGATGCTGAATCTGCCAGCGGCGTGGCAGTTTTCCCGCGGCGACGGCCAGTTGGTGGCGGTCCTGGACACCGGGGTGCGGCCGGGACCGCGCCTGCCCAACGTCGATCCCGGCGGTGATTTCGTGGAGACGACCGATGGCCTGACCGACTGCGACGGCCACGGCACCCTCGTCGCCGGGATCATCGCCGGCCAGCCCGGCCCCTCCCCCGCGGACGGTTTCTCGGGGGTGGCGCCCGCGGCGCGAGTGTTGTCGATCAGGACGACATCGGCGAAGTACTCGCCGCGGACGCCGGGCGGCGATCCGCTGCTGGCGCGGGCATCCCTCGACGTCGCGACGCTGGGCCGGGCGATCGTGCACGCGGCCGACCTCGGCGCCCGGGTGATCAACATCTCCGAGGCCGTCTGCCTACCCGCCGACCGACCCGTCGACCAGGCGGCGTTGGGTGCGGCGATCCGGTATGCGGCGGTGGACAAGGACGCGGTGATCGTGGCCGACGCGGGCAACAGCGGGTCGACCGGGTCGCTCGGCGGCGGAGCGTCGTGTGAATCCAATCCGCTCACCGACCTGGGCCACCCGAAGGATCCGCGGAACTGGGCGGGCGTCACCTCGGTCTCCATCCCGTCGTTGTGGCAGCCGTACGTGCTCTCGGTGGGTTCCCTGACACCGGATGGCCAGCCGTCGAAATTCACCATGGCCGGCCCGTGGGTGGGCATCGCGGCGCCGGGGGAAAACATTGTGTCGGTGAGCAATGCCGACGGCGGCGGCCTCGCCAACGGCCTGCCCGACGACCATCAGCAACTGATCGCCTTGCGCGGCACCGGCTTTGCGGCCGGCTACGTGTCGGGCGTCGCGGCCCTGGTGCGCAGCAAGTATCCGGCGCTGACGGCCACGCAGGTGGTGCGCCGCATCACCGCGACGGCGCACAACGGAGCCCGGGCGCCCTCCAACGTCGTCGGCGCCGGCACCCTGGACCCGGCGGCGGCCCTGACCTGGGAACTGCCCGCCGGCGACAAACCGGCGGAGGTGCCGGCGAAGCCGGTCGCCGTTCCGCCGCAACCGGCGCCGAGGGACAACACGCCGCGCACCGTCGCGTTCGCCGGTACCGGCGCGCTGGCTGTGCTTGTCGCGGCCGTCGGTGCGTTCGTCGCGTTCGCCCGAAGAAAGGACCCCACACCGTGAGCCCGTTTCGCTCGATACCGACTCCCGGACCCGGCCGGATCACCCTGGCGCTGCTGGCCGTGGTGCCCGCGGTGATGGCGTACCCGTGGCACACGAACCGGGACTACTGGCTGCTCGGCATTGCCGCCGTGTTGCTGATCGTGTTGTTCGGCTGGTGGCGTGGACTGCACTTCACCACGATCCTGCACCGACGGCTGGCGATGATCGGCCGCAGCCCATACCAAGCGCGTGGGTTGGACCCCGAATCCGGGCCCGCCACAACCGCGCTGCTGCGAGTCGGGGCGCCGGTCAGCGATGCGGATGTGCTGCCGCTGCCGCTGATCGCCGGGTACCTGGACCGCTACGGTATCCGCGCCGATAAGATCCGAATCACCAGCCGCGACAGTGCATCCGACGCGTCAAGGCGGGAGACCTGGATCGGGATCACGGTATCGGCCGCCGACAACCTGGCTGCGCTGCAGGCGCGCTCGCCGCGGATCCCGTTGCACGAGACCGCGCAGGTCGTGGCGCGCCGGCTGGCCGACCACCTCCGCGAGATCGGATGGGAAGCCACCCCGGTCGCCTCCGACGACGTCCCGCGGTTGCTCGCGCCCAACGCCCGCGAGACGTGGCACGCGGTGCAGCGGGGAGCCTCGGATTATGTTGCGGCACACCAAGTCTGCGCGGACGGCTCGTTGCCCGAGACCTTGGAGGCGATCCGCGCGTATGCGGCCCGGGAGACGTGCACGGCGCTGGAGATCGCCGGCGACCGCACCCACCACACGATCGCGGCCGCGTGCGCGTTCTTGACCGACATACCGGCAGATGGCGCGGCGCCGCTGCCCGGACTGACCCCACAGAACGGAAATCACGGGCCGGCGCTGGCGGCGTTGGATCTGTTGTCCGCCCAACGACTCGACGGGCACACGGATGAGTCCGACGACCTGCTGGCGGGACTGGACTGGCCCACTCCGGCGGCGGGGGCCCACCGGGCGCCGCTGGCCGAAACCACTAGAACATAAAGTCCTGCAGGAAGCGCGACATCCGGCGTAAGTAGTCCAGCTGACTCACGTGCATCACGTGACTGCCCGGGAACCAGTGCAGCGCACAGTGATCCCAATGGCGCCACAGCGTGACGGCCTGGTCCGGCGGAGCCATCCGATCCGCGAGACCGGTAATGAGCATCCGGCGGTCCTTGGGCACCAGCGGCTGGTAGTTCAGTGGGCAGTGGTAGGACATCCCCGCCATCAGCTCGTCACGGTTGATGTTCGACCGCCGCAGTCCCAACCCGACGAGCTTGTTGGCCGGGAACCAGGTTTCGAGCATCGTCGCGGGAGTGACGACCGGGCAGTTGGGGATGACGGCCTCGAGCCGATCGTCGACCGAGGCCACCAGCGCGGAGGTGTAGCCGCCCAGCGATATACCGGTCAGCGCGATGCGCTCGACGCCGGTGTGACGCAAATAGTCGATGATGGAACGGAAGTCGTGGACGGCCTGCGCCATTGCCTCGGCGAAACCGCTGAGGCCCCTGGCGAAGTAGCCCAAACCGCCCAAGGGTGAGAACTTTTCGGCCTGCTTGCCGTGGAAGGGCAACGTGTACATCAGCACGTCGTAGCCCGCCCGGTAGTACCACGGCAGCGTGAAGAACCGCCCGTTGGCCGGATACGACGAGCCCATGAAGCCGTGGATGACGCACAGCGTCGGGCGTGGCCCGTCGTCGTGGCGCCAGTGCTGCGCGCGCGCGGGGTTGTTGGACGTCAACGTGCTCCACTGCTTGCGCATCGCGGGGTTGATCGCGGTGAAGCTGCTGGCGAACGCGAGGTTTTCGATCGTGCCCGGCGTGATCCAGTCGGCGACGGGGTGGGCCTGCCGCGACGAGACGCGGGGTAACTCGGCGGGCGCCGGAAACGACTTCACCGGATCCCGCTCGGCCGCCAGCTCGGCATAGAAGCTCAGGTTGCCGCGTTCGTCGGATTCGGATTTGCGCACGGAGGTAGCGATAACGGTCGGCGTCACCGTGGCGGCGAGCAGCGATGCGACCCAGGTGCGCACCGCGAGGTCGCCGATGGCCGTTGCCTCGACGACGATTCGCTGGCGGGGCGACAAAACGGAGCGCGGCGGCAATCCGTCGGCATCGGCCGCCACGTCGGCACCGGGAACATCCAGGAGGGGAATGCGCGGATCGATCGAATTTGCGTCGGGCGTCACGAAGGCCGATGGTATCCCGCCGGCCCGACGCACCCCCACATTTGCCCGATTCTTGGATCGGTTGGGTGGATCGCGGGCCCTCGTGGGCGGCGGTGGACATCATACGGTAATACGGTTTGTCTAGCAGCCGAGCAGCGACGGTGTTGAGCAGGAGGACCGACATGTGGGATCCCGACGTCTACCTGGCCTTTGCCGACCATCGCGGCCGGCCGTTCTACGATTTGCTGTCGCGGGTCGGCGCAGAGCGCGCCCGCCGAGTGGTCGACCTCGGTTGCGGACCGGGCAACCTGACGGCGTATCTGGCCAAGCGCTGGCCCGCCGCGGTGATCGAGGCGATGGACAGCTCCCCGGAGATGGTCGCCGCCGCCAAAGAACGCGGGATCGACGCCGTCACCGGCGACTTGCGGGACTGGAAGCCAAAGCCCGACACCGACGTGGTGGTGAGCAATGCGGCCTTGCATTGGGTGCCCGAGCACGCCGACCTGATGGTCCGGTGGGCCGGCCAGTTGACGTCCGGGTCGTGGATCGGCATGCAGATGCCGGGCAACTTCGAGACGCCTTCGCATGCCGCGGTGCGCGCCCTGGCCCGCCGCGAACCGTATGCAAAGATATTGCGGGACATACCATTTCGCGTCGGTGCGGTGGTTCAGCCGCCGACCTATTACGCCAGTCTGCTGATGGACGCCGGATGCAAGGTCGACGTCTGGGAGACCACCTACCTGCACCAGCTGACCGGGGAAAACCCGGTGTTGGAATGGATCACCGGCACCGCGCTGGTCCCGGTGCGTGAACGACTCGACGAGGAGGGCTGGGAGGGATTCCGCCGGGAGCTCATCCCGCTGCTCGACGATGCCTACCCGGCCCGCGCAGACGGCACGACCATCTTCCCGTTCCGGCGGGTGTTCATCGTCGCCGAGGTCGGTGGCGCGCGCCGTTCGGGTGGGTAGCCCGCTCAAGCGCCACTAGTGCTTGGCGGCCGTTCCCTCTTCCTCGATGCCGCGGTCGGCGGCGATGGCCGACCGGCTCGTCGGCGCCGTGTGATGGATCCGCAGATACGTTTCGATATAGCGCGTCGCGATGCGGGAACCCGCGAAATCCGAGGGGATGACGTCACCGGTCCGCTCACGCCAGTCGTGCAGGCGGACGGCCAGGTCGGCCGCGATCGCGTCCACGCGCGGGGTGTCGTCACCGGCCAGCAGGTTGGTGGTCTCGGTGGGGTCGCTGCGCAGATCGTAGAGTTCGCGCTCCGGGCGCGGCCCGTTGACGAGCGGCGCGACGGCCGCTCCGGACGGGCTGTCCTTGATATCCCACGGCAGGTCGAGCAGCGGCCGGGACACGTAGTTCTCGATGTAGCTGTAGTCCTTGGTGCGAATCGCGCGAATGGGGTCGAACGAGTCGTGATACGTCTTGGTGGTGTAGACGTGGTCGCGCACCGGTTCGGTGTGCGCGTCCGGCGTCAGCAGGGCGCTCGCGTGTGACACGCCGTCGACGTCGGCCGGAATGCGAAGGCCCAACAACTCGAGCAGTGTCGGTACCAGGTCGACACCGCTGAACAGTTCGTCGTAAACGCGGGGGGTGACGGTCCGGTTGGCGGGCGGCCGGACGATCATGCCGATCCCGGTTCCGGCGTCGTACAGCGTGGATTTCGCCCGGGGGAATGCCGGGCCGTGGTCGGTGAAGAAGACCACCCAGGTGCTGGCGTCCAACCCCGTTTCGGCCAGCGCGTCCAGCAGCCGGCCGACCGCGGCGTCGGCCGTGGCGATCGCCCCGTAGAAGTCGGCGAGGTCGCCGCGGACCTCGGGGGTATCGGGCAGGTAGTCGGGAGGATCGACGTCGGCGCTGTCGGCCGGTTCATAGCGGTCCCGCGGGTAGGGCCGGTGGGTTTCGAAGAACCCGGCGGTCAGCAAGAACGGTTGGCCCGCAACGTCCCGGGCGCCGTCTTGAAGCCCTCCGCGGAGCCATGCCCGGAGCCATTGCGAGGCCTCGTCCACCACGTACTCGCAGTACGAGTTCGACACGTCGAACTCGTCGAAGCCCAACCGGCTCGGCTGAGACGTTTCGTGTTGCATACCGAAAAGTGCTGAGTACCAGCCGGATTCGTGCAATATCTGGGGCAGGGTTCGGACCCCGGCCCGGTATTCCCAGCCGTGGTGGGCCAGACCGACCAGCCCGTTGCTCTGCGGGTAGCGGCCGGTGAACAGCGATCCACGCGACGGCGAGCACAGCGGCGCCGTGGCATGGGCCTTAGTGAACAGGATGCCTTCGGCGGCAAGCCGGTCCAGCCGCGGGCTGGACACGTCCGAGTGGCCGTAGGCGCCGAGATGGCGCCCCGCGTCGTGCCAGTGCACGATCAGCACATTGTCTTTCTGGACGGCCCTGTGGACGCCCCTACGGGCGTCCCTGTGTGACTCCTGTTGGTCCGCACCCGCGCGCGTCGTCATTGCCTCACCTATCCACCTTGGCTTGCGACCGGCGACGATACCGCTTGCGATGCCGTCCCCGCGCCGGCACCCGGCGGGTCGGACCCGACGTCTTGGGCCGGGCGGCCCCATCGGTTCTCGCAGACGAACTCCGACAGCGGTCGCGCGAGGGCCCAGCCGTCCAGCTCCAGCGCCGGCCGATCCGGAAACTCCGGCACCGGGCCCAGGCACAGGATGGCCACCGGCTCGGTGTCGGCGGGCATTGCGAGCAGCGCCGCCAGGCGTGGCGGGTCGAACAGCGAAACCCAGCCCATGCCGAGGCCCTCGGACCGCGCGGCCAGCCACAGGTTCTGGATCGCGCACGCCACCGACGCGAGGTCCATCTGCGGCATCGTCCGGCGCCCGAAGACATGGCTTTCGCGGTTGTCGCACAGCGCCACCACGAGCAGCTCGGCGCATTCGAGGATGCCCTCGACCTTCAGCGCCAGGAATTCCTCGGCCCGCTCTCCCAGGGCCGCAGCGGTGAGCGGGCGCTCTTCGTCGACGAGCGCGTGAATGCGTCGCCGCAGCCGGTCATCGGTGATCCGGATGAAGCGCCACGGCTGCATCAGGCCGACGCTGGGCGCCGCGTGCGCGGCCTGCAATAACCGCGCCAGCACGTCGGAGGCCACCACGCCGCCGGGCACGAACCGGCGCATGTCGCGCCTTTCGGAGATCACCCGATACACGGCCCGCCGCTCGTCCGGACTAAACGCCTGGTCGGTCATAAAGCCATCGTAGGAAATCCGCGTTAGCGTGAGTCGTGTGTTGCTGACAGACGTCCGGCGGATGCCTGTCAGCACCTCCGACCACCGACGAAGGGAGTGTTCCGTGAAGGTTTCCGACGTACTCGACCGGTTGCCCGCCGATCGCACCGCCAGGCGCGTCTACGGCGAGCCCTATGAGACCGCCGACGGCGCCACCGTCATCCCCGTGGCCAAAATCCGCAGGGGAGCCCTCGATTCCGACGGCAATGACGACGAGCCGGGCGCGGCTTTCGGCTTCAACGCGACGCCCCTCGGCGTCTTCGTCGTGCACGGCGGCAAGGCTTCCTGGGTGCCCGCCGTGGACTCCAACCGGATCGCGCTGATCGGAGTGACCACCGGCCTGCTGTCGGCGGTGATCGCCTGCCTGGCGGTGCTGCGACAGCCGCCCTGGCCGCGGATCACGATCACGGACTATAGGTAACCCCGACCGCGCGGAAGACGTACTCGGGCGGCATGTCGAACGCCAGCGACCGCCGCGGCAGGCCGCTGAGCACGTCGGCCGGGATGACGGCCTTGTAGTGCAGCGACAGTTCGCCGCTGAACCTCTCGTCAATCTCGCCGACGTCGAGGTCAACGCGGAGACCGGTCGACGAAATCTCGGCCTTCGCCGCGCCGGCCTGCGCCGCGTCCCAGCGCACATCGACGGTCGGGCCGGCGAGCTTGGGCAGCATCGACAGCGTCGCCAGCACCCGCTCGGAGGTGAAGACCAGCGAACCCGAGTAGCTCGCGATGCTGTGCGGCGACCGCACACCCGGGATGACCCCGCTGAATCGCCGGGTCACCGCGACGTAGTCGGCAAGGTAGACGAGGCCCTCTGCCTCGACCTGAGCATGCAGATCGTCGGGGAGCTTGCCGATGCCGAACAACCTGCGGACGAAGACCGCCATAACGCCAGTATGGCCCCAAGCCACCTTTGTGGATCACGTGCCAGTGACCCAATTGAGGCTCAAGTTTTACTTGACCCTCGGTGTGCTTCACCTGACGATGGAACCCATGCGTCGACTGCTAACTCTGGTGTGCGCCGCGGCGTTCGCGTTTTGGGCATGGCCCATGCTTGCGCCGCTGGTTAGCGCGGCCCCGGCCACGGGCACCGCCGCCGGCACGCCGTGGTTCTCTAACGCGGTTGGCAATGCGACACAGGTGGTTTCGGTCGTCAGCAGCGGCGGCTCCAACGCGACGATGGACATCTACCAGCGCACCGCGAGCGGCTGGCAGTCGCTGCGGACCGGCATTCCGACCCATGTCGGTTCGGCGGGCCTGGCGCAGCAGGCCAAGAGTGGGGTTCCGGCCACCCCGATGGGCGTGTACAGCCTCGACTCCGCCTTCGGCACGGCACCGAATCCCGGCACCGGACTGCCCTACACCCAAGTCGGGCCCAACCACTGGTGGAGCGGCGACGACCACAGCGCCACCTTCAACTCCATGCAGGTCTGCCAGAAGGCGCAATGCCAGTTCGACACCGCCGAAAGCGAGAACCTGCAAATCCCGCAGTACAAGCACGCCGTCGTGATGGGCGTCAACAAGAACAAGACCCCGGGCGGCGGTGCAGCGTTCTTCTTCCACACCACCGACGGTGGTCCCACCGAGGGCTGCGTGGCGGTCGACGATGCTCAGCTGGTGTCGATCATGAAGTGGCTGCGGCCCGGTGCGGTGATCGCGATCACCAACTAACTCTTAGTCGACGCCGGCGATGGCGCGACCGGGCTTGAGCGTAAAGTTCAAGCCCTCCAACGACATTGTCGCGTCGTAGGTTCGGTCGTAGCCGGTGCAGCTGATCTTCCAGCCGGCATCGGTGCGGCGGTAGGCGTCGCGGTAGAAGGCCGCACCGATCAGCATGAAGTTGAACTCGGCGACCATGACCCGGTCCTGCAGATACCAACTGCCCGTTGCGGTATCACCGGTCACGGTGATTTCGGGATGGGTCACCCGGTGTTCGGTGATGACGTTCGGGCCCAGCGACGTACGCATGTACTCGACCAGGTCGGTGCGGTTGGTGAAGTGCAACTCGTTGCCGATCGACGGCCCGTAGTCGGCCTTGATGTCCTCGGCCAGGGTGTCGGTGAAGTCGTCCCAGTGCTTGGTGTCCAGCGCGCGCAGATAGCGGTATTTGACTTGCTTGATCGCTTCGATGTCGGCGAGGTCGTCGAGGGTCATCCCGTCATTGCAGCACACGGGTGACCATGTCGATCAGGGCGCGTCGTTCCAGGCTCCAATCGATGGGGGTGCCGATGATCATCTGCGCCAGCACCACGCCGCGCAGCGCGGCCCAGATCACTTCGGCCACACCATCATTGTTCGGGTCCTCGGTGATCAGCCGGCCGAGTTGGCCGATCGCGGAGTTCATTTCGAGCAGGTGGTGCCGCGAGGCCTCGCCCGGGCCGCCGCGGGTGGCCCGCAGGATTTCGAAGGCAGCCGTCGACGTCGGGCTGCTGTAGCAGCCCCAGGCGGTGTCGATGACGACCTCGATGCGCTCGCGCAGCGGTAGTTCGCCGACATCGGCGGACGACAGGCTGTCGAGGAGCCCGGCCACCCCGTCGTCGACCACAGCCATCAGCAGGCCGTTGCGGTCGCCGAAGTGATACTGGATGACTCCCCACGTCACGCCCGCGCGTTCGGCCACGTGCTTGGCCGTCGCGGCGGCGAATCCTTCCTCGACGATGCACCGGACCGTCTCGTCGATGATCTTCGCCCGGGTGTCGTCGCCGCGTTTGCGCGGCGCACTGGTGCGCCTGGTAGGGCTGACGGAGCGGCGCTGGCCTGCGGCAAGGGACATTGTTGACTTTATAACATAGTCGAGTCTATTTTTGTGCCGTGAGCCCATCGCGATACGCGCAATTGTCCCGTGAGCAGCTGGTCGTTCTGGTTCCCGAACTGCTTCTGGTCGGGCACATGATCGACCGTTCCGGGATGGCTTGGTGCATCAACTCGTTCGGCCGCGAGGAGATGGTGCAGATCGCGATCGAGGAGTGGGCGGGCGCCAGCCCGATCTACACCAAGCGCATGCAGCAGGCGCTGAACTACGAGGGCAACGACGTGCCCACCATCTTCAAGGGCCTCCAGCTCGACATTGGCGCCCCGCCGCAGTTCATGGATTTCCGCTACACCATCCACGACCGATGGCACGGCGAATTCCAGCTCGACCACTGCGGCGCCCTGCTCGACGTGGAGCCGATGGGTGAGCAGTACGTGTTCGGGATGTGCCACACCATCGAGGATCCGACGTTCGACGCCACCGCGGTGGCAACGAACCCGCGTGCCCAGATGCGTCCGCTGCACCGGCCCCCGCGGGTGCCGTCGGATCGCCATCCGCACTGCGCCTGGACGGTCATCATCGACGAGTCCTACCCCGAGGCCCAAAGCATCCCCGCGCTGGACGTCGTTCGTGAAACCCGCGCTGCAACATGGCAACTCGATCCCATCGATCGGTCCGACGAGGGGCACGCAGATTACTCGGGTCCGTTGCTGTCCGATTTTGACTTCGGCGCCTTCTCACACTCGGCTCTGGTGCGGATGGCCGACGAGGTATGCCTGCAGATGCACCTGCTGTATCTGTCCTTCGCGATCGCGGTGTCCGCACGTGCCGCCGACGCCGCCGAAGCCGTTTCGGTGGGCACCCGTGGCCTGATCGGCCTAGCCGGGCTTGGGGCCGAACGTATTCACCGCGCTCTCAAGCTGCCCGGCGGGATCGAAGGGGTGCTGCGGGTGCTCGAGTTGCACCCCCTGCTCAATCCGGCGGGCTACGTGGTGGCGGAGATAACGCAAGGCCGGCTGGCCGTGCACCGCTCGCCGGCCCACGATGACGGGTCCTGGATCTCTTTGTGCTCACCGGAATCCGTGCAGCCGCTGCAGGCGGTCGCCAACGCGGTGGACCCACGCATCGAGGTTCGAGTTAGCGGGACGAGCACCGATTGGACCGCGGAGCTTGTCGAAACCGACACTGCGGCCGACGAACTGCCAGAGGTTTCGATCGCCAAAGTCAGTGGCGGATCGACATTTCAGTTCGAGCCGAGGCGTTCGCTGCCGCTGACCGTGGTCTGACTCGACGCGATTTGACGAGATTTGTCAAGGGGTTTGCGATACCACTTCGGTGACGCAACCGCATCGAGCGTATACCGATGAGGTTGCAAGCCATCGGCTTTCGGCGTGTCCAACGATATGGTTGACGCGGCCACCGACCCCTATAGACGAAAGTATTCGCTCTATGTACGACCCACTAGGGTTGTCGATCGGGACCACGAACCTGGTCGCTGCACGTAACGGAAGCCCGCCGGTTACCCGGCGTGCGGTGCTGACGCTGTATCCGCACTGCGCGCCGAAAATCGGTCTGACCGCGGAAGATCCGAACGCGGTCGACCCGGGCGTGCTGATGAGCGGTTTCGTGCAGCGCGTCGGCGACTCGGTCGCGCTCGTCTCCACCGACGGGTCCGCTCACGACCCGGACCTGCTACTGGTGGAGGCCCTGGACGCGATGGTGCTCGCGGTCGACGGGGACGTGGCTTCCTCGGAGATCTCGATTGCCGTTCCCGCGTACTGGAAACCCACAACCGTGCAGGCGCTGCGCAACGGGTTGCGAACGCATCTGGGCTTCGTTCGAAGCGGCATGGCACCGCGCCTGATGTCGGACGCGATCGCGGCGTTGACGGCGGCGAACGCGGAGGTGTGCCTCGCGGCAAGCGGCGTGGTCGGACTGCTGGACTTCGGTGGAACCGGCACCTCTGCCACGTTGGTGAACCTCGCGGGGGATTTCGAGCTCGTCAGTCCGACACTGCGTTACGCGGATTTTTCCGGTGACGAGATCGACCAGGCGTTGTTGCTTCGGGTATTCGAGGAACTCGGTCACGGCAGCGGGATCGACCCGGCCAGTACCGCCGGGGTCGGCCAGCTCGGCCAGCTCAGGGAGCAGTGCCGCGCAGCCAAGGAGCTGTTGTCCACCGAGACGGTAGCCGAATTCGCCGCCGAGCTTGGTGGGCGCCGGTGCACCATGCGAGTGACTCGCGAAGAGCTGGGGGACCTGATACAGGACCGGCTGACCGGATTCATCTACGCGTTCGACGACATGCTGGCCCGCCAGAACAAGAGCTGGGCGGACCTGTCAGCGGTGGTCACGGTCGGCGGTTGTGCCAGCATTCCGCTTGTCACTGAACGCCTTTCGGTACATTCACGCCGGCCGGTCGTGTCGCCGTCGCAGCCCGCGTTCGCGGCTGCCAGCGGCGCGCTGCTGCTGGCCTCTCGTGGCGAAGAGCTGGATATCCGGACCCGCACCTCCATTGGCCTGCTCACGACGGCCGCCACCGCCGGCGAGGTCGTCGACCTGGGCGCGGGCGACGTGTTGGTGATCGACCACGAGGCGCTCACGGATCGCGAGTTGGCTTGGTCGCAAACCGATTACCCCGGCGATATCCGGGTGCCGTACACGCCCGCTGCCTACGACGAAGACGACCCGCCCGCCTGGTCGATGCGCCTGAATGTGATCGACGATCCGCCCAGAGCGCGGCCGTGGCGGCGCATCCGTCTGTCCCAGTTGGTCGTCGGCATGTGCGCGCTGGTCGCGATGACCGCGGTCGGTGGCGTGGCCTACACGTTGACGGGGATCGAAAATCGCCAGACCCCGCCGGTGCCCAGCGTCGCGCCCCTGCCGGCGCCGCCGCCGTCGATGGTGCCACGTCCGGCTCCGCCGCCGCCCACGGCCGTGCCGCCGCCGGTGGCCCCGCCGGTCCCCAGCGCGGAGCCGCCGCCGGTGGCCCCGCCGGTCCCCAGCGCGGAGCCGGTTCCCAGCCCCGAGCCGCCACCGCCTCCGCCGCCTCCTCCGCCGGTGGTGGTGACCACGCAGCCGGCGCCGGTGCGGCGTCCTCCTCCTCCACCACCGCAGACTCAGCAGCCGACGGCGACGATGACCCCCACGTCACAGCCGCCGCCCCCGCCGACGACAACCCCGCCCCCGACGGCTCAGGCGCCGACGACCACGACGACGGTGCCGATGACGACGGAGTGGATTCACATTCCGCTGCTGCCGGTGCCGATACCGGTCCCTGTTCCGCAGAGCCAGGTCCCCCAGGCCCCGCAGGCCCCGCAGTACCCCCAATATCCCCAATATCCTCAGTATCCCCAATATCCGCAGAACTCCCAGAACCCGTTCCTGGGTCCGGGCTACTAGTCACACCGGGTGACTAGTAGCCCGACGAGCGCATCCGGCCGCGCGTGGGTACCGTGGTGATACCCGGGTCGGGCTGGGATTAGTTGTTGTGACGCCCCTCTTCGAGAGGCTTTGGAGGCCTTGGAGGCCTTGGAGGCGCACGTGGACATTGTTCTCGGGGTATTGATGGCACCCACGACTGTGCGCTTGGTGCTCGTGGAGGGCGCGAACGCCGACGGCGTCACCGTCGAACAGGACAGCTTTGAGATTGCTGCCGGCGGCGCTTCAGGTGCGGTCGACCAGGTGATTGCCGCGCTTGATGGCACCCGCCAGGGCGCGGTTGAGGGCGGCTGCCAGTTGACATCGATCGGGGTGACGTGGACCGACCCCGCCGACGTGGCCGCCCTGCGCGAGGAGCTCGCCGCCCGCGACGCCGGGAGCGTGATGCTGGTGTCCCCGTTGCTGGCCGCGGCCGCACTGGCACAGACGGTGGGCGAGGCGATCAGTTACGAGCACATCGCGATGTTGTTCGTGGAGCCCGAGAACGCGACGTTGGCCGTCGTCGAGGTCGGCGACGGTTCGATCACCGAGCTGCACCGGCGGCCGTTGGCCACCGCCCGGCGTGGCGCCGCTCAATCGGCCATCGCCGCCGAGCTGGCGACGATGGTTGCCGGTATGGATGCGGGGGGATCGCGGGCGGACGGCGTGTTCCTCGTCGGCTGCGGGACGGACATCGTTTCGATCAAACCCGCACTCGAGGCGGTGACCTCATTCGAGGTGACGGCTCCTGAGGAGCCGGAGATGGCGCTGGCCCGCGGGGCGGCACTGGCGTCGGCGAATGCGCCGCTGTTCGCGTCGTCGACGGCTGCCCTGGCCTACGCGCTGGATCCGGGCACCGGAGAGGTCAGCCCCCGCGGCCTTTTGCCGACCTACCTCGACGTCAGCGCCAATGCGGCTTTCGGCGAGCGTGTCCTTGCCTACAGCGCCCTGAGCAACGAAGACGACGAAGCCCCGCGCGGGCGCAGGCCCATGTTGCTGGCTGGCAGCGCACTAGCGGGGATCGTCGCCGTCGTGGCCGGGGTGGTGCTGGTTTCGCTGACGTCCGACCGGCCGACGTCCGCTGTGCAGCACACCCCGGGGGTAAACGTTGCCACCCCCGCAATGCAAGTGCCGGCTCAAGTACCCAGCGGGCCGCCGGAGGCGCAATTGCCCGCGCCGAGCCCTGCGCCGCCCCCGCCCGAAGCGGAGGTGGCTGCCCCGCCTCCTTCGCCGCCGGCGGAGCAACAGGCACCCCCCACCCCGGTGAACACGGCGCCCGCGACGCCGGCCCATCGCGCCCCGACCCGGCGGGCACCGGAACACGTGCCCACCCCCGTGCAGCAGGCGGGGCCCGCGCCGCGCCCCGCCCCGCCCCCTCCGCCGCCGGCCGCCCCGCCCGCGCCGCCGCCCGAGGCGCCGGCGCAGCCCAGACAGCCGCCGATGACGATGTATCTGCGCTTGCCGTTCGTCACTGTGCCGATTCCGATCAACCCCCCGCCGCCCCCGCCGCCGGCGCCGGCCCCGTAGCGCCTGGGCAGGCCGGCCTGACAGATGGTGTGGACTGAGCGCACACTGGGCAATGACCCTACGAGCTGCAAGGAGGTCGCGTGGGCGAGTACGGTGCGTTCGGATTTGATCCCGACGAGTTCGATCGAGTGATCAGGGAGGGCAGCGAGGGACTGCGCGACGTGTTCGAGCGGATCAGCAAGTTCGTCGCCGCTCCCGGTGCTGGGACAGGTTGGTCGGCGTTCTTCGAGGACGTCTCGCGGCGGCCCCGCTCCAGGCCCGAGACCGCCGGCGAGGCCGGCGACGGGGTGTGGGCCATCTACACCGTGGACGACGCCGGCGGCGCTCACGTCGAGCAGGTCTATGCGACCGAACTCGACGCGCTGCGGGCCAACAAGAACAACGTCGATCCGAAGCGCAAGGTTCGCTTCCTGCCGTATGGCATCGCGGTCAGCGTGCTCGACGATGATTCGGAAGAGCCGACCTAGCCACGACGTGACGGCAGCATCGTCGGCATGCCACGTGTGCGGTTCACAGCCGCGCGAGGGTGCACGCTTCTGCGATGCGTGCGGTAGCCCACTGTCGCCGAGCATCGAGCCGGCCGAATACAAACAGGTGACCGTCCTGTTCGCCGACGTGGTGCGCTCGATGGACATCGCCGCATCCTTGGGCCCGGAACGGCTGCGCGAGGTGATGACCGAGCTCGTCGATCAGGCGGCGGCCGTGGTGCAGCGCTACGGCGGCACCGTGGACAAGTTCACCGGCGACGGGATAATGGCGTTGTTCGGCGCGCCAATCACCTTGGAGCACCACGCATTTCGTGCGTGCCTTGCGGCTCAAGAGATCCAGGAAGTCGTTCGGAAGTTGGCCGTCGAGGTGGGTCGTCGCGACGGGATCGACCTGCGGTTGCGGGTCGGGCTGAATTCCGGTCGGGTGATCACCGGTGAGGTCGGCGCGACGCACCTCGGTTACACCGCTCTCGGTGAACAGGTAGGCATGGCCCAGCGGATGGAAACGGTGGCGCCGCCGGGCGGTGTCATGCTCAGTGAGTCGACCGCGCGGCTCGTCGAGGATCGAGTTGTGCTGGGTGAGCGTGAGACCGTGCACATCAAGGGTTTTGCGACCGCCGTGCCGGCACGCCGCCTGCTGAGCATCGACACCGAGCATCGCCGGAAAGCCCGTCGCGAGTCCCGACTGGTCGGCCGCCAAAAGGAAAAGGACGCCATCGCCGAATTGCTGGAGCGGGCGGACCGCGGCGAGGGAACCGTCATCACGGTGACGGGCCGGCCGGGTGTGGGAAAGACCAGGCTGATCCGCGAGTCGGTGGCGGGGGCGCGCAGTCGCGGCATCGAGGTGTTCGTCACCTACTGCGAATCCCACACACGCGAGATCCCGTTCCATGTCATCTCCCGGCTGTTGCGCGCGGTTTTCGGTCTCGGCGGCCTCACCCTGGAGGTGGCGCGCGCCCGCGTCCGCAGCGAAATCCCCGAAGCGGGTGCCGAGGATCTGGTTCTGCTCGATGACCTGCTCGGCATCCGGGACCCCGATGTGCCGTGCCCCGACATCACTCCGGACGCCCGGCGCCGCCGCCTGGTCGACCTCATCAACACCATTTCGCTGGCACGTCCGGAGCCCGCGATTTACGTCATCGAGGACACTCAGTGGATCGACAGCGTCAGTGAATCGCTGCTGGACGCCTTCGCGGCGGCCGTACCCAGAATGCGGGCGACGTTGCTCGTCGCCTACCGTCCCCAATATTCGGGGAGTCTGTCCCGCATCCCCGGGGCACATCCCTTCAAGCTTGGGCGGCTGAATGATTCGCACATCGCCGAGTTGATCAAACAGCTGCTGGGCGAGGATCCTTCGGTGCTCGGGCTGGCCGCGGTGGTCGCCGGCCGGGCGGCGGGCCTACCGTTCGCCGCCGAGGAAATAGTGCGCGACCTGGCCGAGCGGGGCGAGCTCGAGGGCGGCCCCGGCGCCTACGTGTGCATCCGGGAGGTGCGCGATATCCGCGTACCGGCCAGCCTGCAAGGGATCATCGGGGCCCGCATCGACCGGCTGCCCGCCACCGCGAAGCGCACGTTGCACGCCGCGGCCGTCATCGGCGCACAGTTCGACACCGAATTGTTGAAGTGTCTGCTGGGCCAGGTCGACGTGACGCCGCTGGTCGAGTCCGCACTCGTCGAACAGGTTGGATTCACGCCGCACGCGACATACGCGTTCTGCCATCCCCTCATCCAGGCGGTGGCCTACGAATCCCAATTGAAGGCGGGCAGAGCCGAGCTGCACCGTCGGGTGGCCGCGGTGTTGCAAAGAACCCAGGGCGGGTTCACCGGTCAGGAGGCCTCGATCGTTGCGACCCAGTATGCGGCCGCCGGCGATGTGTGGGAGGCCTACGACTGGTACATGCAGGCGGCGGCGTGGTACGGCGCGCGCGATATCCGGGCGGCCCGGGCCAGTTGGCAACAGGCGCTGCGGTTCGCCGACCGGCTCGACGTCGATCACCCGGATCGGCTTGCCATGCGCATCGCCCCGCGTGCTCTCTTGTGCGGCAGCACTTTTCAGGTCGGCGGCACGCCCGCTGAGACCGGTTTCGAGGAACTGCGTGCGCTCACCACCGCCGCGGGCGACAAGAAGTCGCTTGCCGTCGGAATGTCGGGGCACCTCACCACGCTGACGTTCAACGCGCGTTATCGGGAGGCGGCCGGTATGGCGTCGGAGTTCGCCACGCTCGTCGAGTCGATCGGCGATCCGGCGATGACCGTCGGGCTGTTTTACGCGGCGGCCCAGGCCAAGTGGGAAGCCGGTGAAGCGAGCGAGAGTGTGCAGTTGGCTCAACGCATCATCGAGATCGCCGACGGCGACCCAACCATGGGTGACTTCGTGATCGGATCCCCTCTGGCGTGGGCGATCACCCTCAAAGGGGCGGCCGGAATGTTGTTGGGGCGGCGGGGATGGCGCGATGACCTCGAGACGGGCATCGCCTTGACCCGGTCGGTGGACGCGGCCGGGCGACCCTTCGTGCAGCTGTACAAATACGCGGCCGCCATGGCCAACGGTGCGGTGCTGCCCACCGCCGAAGACGTGCCACTGGCGGCGGAGTCGCTGGAAATTGCGCAACGGTCCGGGAACAACACCGCCGTCACGTATTCGCTGATGAATCAAGCCCTCGCGTTGATCCACAACAAGGAGGGAACCGACGGCGCGGGCAGGGCGGCCGGCTTCGAGTTTTTGGCCAAGGCGCGACAGATGATCGTGGACGAACATCTCAGCGCCGGGGTCCGGCGAATGTCCGACATCGAAATTGCCCGCGAGCGAGCGAGATCCGGGGATCTTGGCGGCGCGATCGATTTGGCCACAACGGTTCTCGCCGAGCAGTTCGACGCCGGCGAGATGATCTTTCGCGGGCCCGCGACGACGGTGTTGGTCGAGGCGTTGTTGTCGCGCGGCTCGCCCTCCGACATCGACGACGCCCAACGCGCGATCGACAGGCTGGCGTCGGTACCGACGGAGCCGGGGTTCGTGCTGCACGAGCTGCCGGTGCTGCGGCTACGGGCGCTGCTGGCCCGCGCGCATGGCGATGAGCCCGGCTACCGGCGATTCGTGGAGCGCCTGCGGGTCATGGCGCGCGAGGCCGACTACGAGGGTTACCTGGCGCAGGCCGACGTGATGAGCGAGCGCCTACCCTAGTCAGCCCTTCTGGACGACGTTCGAGTCGCCGCCATTGGTGATCTTGGGCGAGCCCGAGTGGTAGATGACCTTGTTGTTGAAGCCGGACGCCTCGATGGTGTCGGCCGCGTCGACGGTGATGGAGTTTTGCACGCCGGACACGGTGAGGCTCGCGCAATGGCCGGTGACCACGACCGTGTTGGAGACCCCGCTGACGCTGACAATGCTGTTGTTGCAGGCGATGGTTCGATTGGCGTTGATGCCGGAGACGCTGAGCGGACCGCCGGGTGGCGGGGTGGGAGCGACCGGCCGACGGCGGCCGCGCGCCCGGGGTATTCGAGGGCGGACTCATGGGACGGGAGGCGGTCGGGGGAGACGAGATCATCGACCGGACACCGGAAAGCTGGTGCGCGGCGAAGGCGGCGATGCCGCCCGCGAGAGCTATCGCGCCGACGACGATGACCGTCCCCACGATCCACCACACGCGGTTGCCCCCGGCGGGCTTGGGCGGCGGCCCGAGAAACGGGCCACCGTAGCCGTACGCCGGCGGCACCGGGCCAGGGTGGCGGGTACGGGCCAGGTGGCGGATACGAGCCAGGTGGTGGCGGGTACGCCTGACCGCTGAATGGTGCGCTACCCATTTCGGACGCGCGTGCCGAGTCGGCGAGTGGGCTCTCGAGCTCCCGGATCCGTTTTTCCGGGTCATCCTGCGGTTCCATGCACAGATGCTCCCACCCGATGGTGTCCTATAGGTAGTTTCGGCCCCAATGGGTAGTTTCAGCACGTGCCCGACTTGCCGAACCGTCAGATCTTGTTGCGTCGCCGCCCGACGGGGCTGGTCCAGCCCGGCGACACCGAGCTGGTCACCTCACCGGCGCCGGAGCCCGCCGACGGTGAGGCCCTGGTCCGCACCACCTACGTGGGCCTCGACGCCGCGGTCCGGACCTGGCTGAACGACCAGCCGGGGTACCTGCCGCCGGTGCAGCTGGGGGAGGTCATCCGGGCCGCCGGGATCGGCGAGGTCGTGGCGTCGCGCTGTGCCGCCTTCGAGGTCGGCGACGTCATCACCACGCTGTCGGGCTTCCAGGAGTACGTCATCGTTCGCGACGACGTGTTCAGCACGCCGGTCCCCGGGAAGGCCGCCGTCGACCAGCTGGCGGTGATGTCGGTGTACGGCCCGACCGGGGCCACCGCGTACATCGGCATGCAGGACATCGGCCGGCCCCAGCCCGGGGAGACGGTGGTGGTCTCGGCCGCCGCCGGCGCCACCGGGTCGGTGGCCGGGCAGATCGCCAAGATCGCCGGCGCCCGTGTGGTCGGCATCGCGGGTGGGCCGCAGAAGTGCCGGGCGGTGGTCGAGGACTTCGGGTTCGACGCGTGCATCGACTACAAAAATGACGACCTGCCCGCCGCCCTCAAACAGCATTGCCCCCGCCGGGTCAATGTCTACTTCGACAACGTCGGTGGGCCGATCCTCGACGCGGTGTTGGGCCGGCTGGCCACCAAGGCGCGGGTCGTGCTCTGCGGCGTCATCTCCAGCTACCTCAGCGGAGAGCACCCCGGACCGGCCAACTATGTCAACCTTTTGTCCAGGACCGCGCTGATGCAGGGATTCAACGCACTCGACGAGTGGGGTCGCTTCGACCAAGCCTTCGTCGCGCTTCGCCAATGGGAACGCGAGGGCCGAATCAAGCACCGCCAGACCATCTTTGAGGGCGTCGAGTCCTGCGTCGACGCCCTCAACGGGCTATTCACCGGGGCCAACATCGGCAAGATGCTGGTCAAGCTCAACGAACCCGCGTCGATGTAAGGGGGCCAAGCCTCCGGGGGCCTCTAACCGTCGCCGAGGACCCGGTGCAACGTCTTCTTCGCCTCGGTCAGGGTCTCCAGCACCTTGGTCCGTGTCTCGGCGAGCTGTTGCTTCTGCTCGTCGGTGCCGGTCCAGGTGATGGTGCGAGCCATGCCCGCGATTTCGAAGAGTTCCCTGCGGATCTTGAAGACGTCGCCGAACTTGGCCGCCCGCCCCAGGAAGGCGCGCGCGGTCTCGCTGCTGACGCCGCGCCAGGCCAACACGTTCCGGCCGAGCTCGGTCAGGGTCGCCACACCGCTGTCCACGGTGACCAGACCCCGGCCGGCGAGCAGCCCGATGGCAAGCTCCGCCAGGTCCTGCGGAGGGGTAAACGCGCCGTCGGTTGCCTCGGTCACCCGTTGCACGACCTGCGCGGCGTCGGCCGGGCCGTCGAGCAGCATCGCCGCGGTGACAAATGCCGCGCGCTTGAGACCATGACGGCCACCGGGACCGCCTCCGAAACCGGGGCCTCCGAAACCGGGGCCGCCGTGACCCCAGCCGCCGCCGAAGCCGCCGCCCGGGCCACCGAAACCGCCTCCGAAACCGGGGCCGCCGGGACCACCGAAACCACCGAAGCCGAAGCCGCCGCCGAAACCGGGGCCGCCGGGACCACCGAAACCACCGAAAAATCCACCAGACATCGCTGTCGTTCCTTTCTTATTGGACTATCAAGCTCCTTGATACCACCAACTCCGCGGATGTCAATGAAGTTGATGGTCGCCTGCATGGAATCGATCGGCGCATGCCAGCATGTGGGTATGAGTGAATCCCACGATGCGCCGTTGGGGTTCCTGTTGTACCGCGTCGTGGCGGCGCTGCGGCCGCAGGTTGTCGCGGAGCTGAAGCCGCTGGGGATCGGCTTCCCGGAGTTCGTGTGCATGCGGATCCTGTCCAAGCATCCGGGGCTCACCAGTGCCGAGTTGGCGCGCGGCACCAACGTCTCGGCGCAGGCGATGAACCAGGTGCTGCACGCCCTCGAGGACCGCGGTGTGCTGACTCGTCCGACGTCGACGCCGGCGGGACGGGCGATGCCGGCCCGGCTCACCCGGCACGGCAAGGTCCTGCTGAAGCGTGCGGAAGCCGCCGTCGACGCGGCCGAGCAAAAAATCTTGACCCGCCTCACCCCCGACCAGCAACACCATCTCAAGCGGCTGCTGTATGCGGCGGGAACCCGTGACGCCGACCAGCCGGACGGGTGCGGAAATCCGCTGTAAATGCGGTCCGTAGGGCTATCGTCGCTTGCTTATGCCGGAGATGGATCGGCGCCGCATGATGATGGTGACCGGGGTGGGCGCGCTAGCGGCCGTCATGCCCACCGCCAAAGCCAGGGCGGCCGGGGCGTATCTGTTTCACGACGAGTTCGACGGCCCCGCCGGCTCGGCTCCCGATCGGTCGAAGTGGATCGTGGCCAACCATCGGACGCCGATCAGGAACCCGACCGGGTTTGACCGGCCCGAGTTTTTCGGCCAATACCGCGACGATCGCCAAAACGCCTTCCTCGACGGCAAATCCAATCTCGTCCTGCGTGCCACAAAAGACGGCAACGCCTACTTCGGCGGCTTGGTCAGCGGCATCTGGCGGGGAGCCATCGGGACCACCTGGGAAGCCCGAATCAAACTCAACTGCCTCACCGGCGGTTGCTGGCCGGCCTGGTGGTTGTCCAACGACGACCCCGGACGCAGCGGCGAAATCGACCTGATGGAGTGGTACGGCAACATGCAGTGGCCGTCGGGAACCACCGTCCACGCAAACCCGGACGGCACGGCGTTCGAAACCCACCCGATCGCCGTGGACGGCGCGTGGCACAACTGGCGAGTCACGTGGAATCCGAGCGGCATGTACTTCTGGAAAGACTATGCCGACGGGGTGGAACCCTATTTCAGTGTTCCGGCGGCTGGCATCGAGGACCTCAACGATCCCCTCCGCCAGTGGCCGTTCAACGAACCGGGCTACACGGTGTTTCCCGTCTTGAACCTTGGGGTTGGCGGTTCTGGCGGCGGCGACCCCGTGTCGGGCGCCTATCCGGCGGAAATGCTCGTCGACTGGGTTCGGGTCTTCTGAGATGGGTGGTCCGCGGATGCGCACCACCCCGGGGCATGGTTCTATAACACCGTTTGCGAGAGTTGCTAAGCGGATCGCACCGAGTCGTAGATCCCGGCCGATGGATTGGTGGTATCTGGATATGGATCGTCGCAGCATGTTGTTGACGACGGGGATCGGCATGCTGGCCGCGGCGGCCGCGGGCGCGATCGGCGTCCCGGAGGCCGTGGCGTACCCGTCACCGCCCGAGACGCCAGGCGATCGGGTCCAGCCGCCAGCCGCGCCGCCTTCGGCCTCGGGCGGGCCCTACATTTTCCAGGACGAGTTCGACGGCCCGGCGGGCTCGGGTCCCGATCCGGGCAAGTGGACCGTGCAGACCTGGCAGGACGACGTGTACCCGCCGGTCGAGGGGGTCTACCGCGACGATCGCCGCAACGTGTTCGTCGACGGCCATTCCAACCTCGTCCTGTGCGCCACCCGCGAGATGGGCAACTACTACACCGGCAAACTGCGCGGCAACTTTCGCAGCATGATCAACCAAACCTGGGAAGCGCGGATCAAGCTGGACTGCTTGTTCACCGGCCTGTGGCCCTCGTTCTGGGGTGTCAACGAGGATCCGATGCCGGACGGCGAGGTCGACATTTTCGAGTGGTACGGCAACGGCCAGTGGGCCCCGGGAACCACGGTCCACGCGGCATCCAACGGGAAGACATGGGAAGGGAGATCGATTCCCGGTATGGTCGACGGCGCCTGGCACACCTGGCGAATGCGTTGGGATGTGGACGGTTTCAAGTTCTGGCGGGACTACGTGGACGGCGCCAAGCCGTACTTCAGCGTCCCGCCGAAGCCCATCCACGTCGCCGGCAACCCTCCCGAAGACATGCGGTGGCCGTTCAACAATCCCGGCTATTGGATGACTCCCATGTTCACGCTCGCGGTCGGTGGGGTTGGCGCCGGCGATCCGGCCGCGGGTATCTTCCCGGCGAGCATGCTCATCGACTACATCCGCGTCTGGTAGGCGGTTATTTCTCCGCTTTGATCACCTGAACCAGGTTGAACTGCCAGCGCTCGACGAGCCGGAAGCCCAGGTCGTGCGGGACGGCGAAGGCGGGGGTCGCCCCGAAGCGCGGGCCGGGCGGCAGCGCCGGCCCCTGCTCGTGGGCCGGCATCGACTCGTCGGCCTGGGTGATGATCCACACGACGCCGCAGTGGCTCAACGGCTTGGCGACAACCTCGGGTATGAGGTTGGTGTCGAAGACCTCGTTGCGGTCGGTTGCCCGCTGCCACAGGGTGAGGTCGATCAGCTTCCGGTAAGCGTCGGGGCGCGCCGCCATCAACGGGCGCATCGGGGCGGGCATGAACGTCACCGTGTCGTTCACCAGTAGGCAATCACCCGGTGCTGCCTTCGCGGTGATCAAATCGGCCACTTGGCTGTAGTCCATCCCGTACTTTGCATACGGGTTTCGTTGTACCCGAACATAATTCGGCGCCGCGGCGACGGCGAAGAGACTGACGAGAGCCGCCGCCGCCCATGGTCTCGAGGCTACCGCGGCGATACAGACACCCAGCAGCAGTGCCATCGCCGGCGCGGTGAACGACAGGTAGCGCGGCGTGTAGATCGGGTGAACCACCGCCGACCAGATGACGATCGGGGCGGTCGGGATCACCAGCCAGGCGGCCGCCAGGGTCAACAGCTGCCGATCTTCGGACGTCAGTTGCGCGGATGTGCCGAGCCACAAGACAATAGCGGCCACGACGACCAGTGCCGACAAAACTGCGAACGGCGGGCTCCGCTCGAAATATTGTTGTACCGCCACATCTTCGAACGTCCGGCGCCCAATCGGGGCAATCCAACTGATCTGCTGGACCTGCCCGACGGCCGCGAACAAGAACGGCGTCACGGCGCAACCCGCCAGGACCGACGCAATGGCGAACCGTACCAGCACAGTTCGCGTGCGCCGGAACACACCGATGAAGACGGCGTGCGCCAACAACAACAAGACCAGGTACACATCGAGCAGGATCGACATCGCCAGCGCGATGCCGTAAGACAGCCAGGCCCAAGCGTTGTCGCGGCGCGCAGCGTAAACGAGCAGTACCGTCAGCCACACCGCGGCCAGCATCGAGACGGCATAGGGGCGAGCCTCGATGCCCGCCCAGGTCGACCGGGGCAAGATCGCGCAGACGACCCCGGCAGCCACCGCGACGGTGCGAGACGAAAACTGCTTGCCCAGCACCACGACTCCGGCCGCGGCGCCGCCGACGGCCAAACCGCTTGGCACGCGCGACCAGAACTCCGTGGGCGGGAAAATCTGGAACCAGCCGTGCATGAGCAGGTAGTACAACCCGTGGACGGCGTCGACGTTGCCCAGCATCCGCCACAACTGCACCAGCGAACGACTGTACGAGGCCGAAACGGTCGCGGCCTCGTCGTACCAGAACGACGGGCGGGCGGCGCCGGCCAGACTCACCGCGGCAGCCAGCACCGCAACGATCAGCGGGTCGAACGCGGCCGGCAGCTTGCCGCGAAGCGCGCCACGGTGACGCCCCTCGCTGAACACACCGCTATGGTGCCAGAAGCGGCCCGGGGCCTTTAGCCGTTGTTCAGGAAGACGTGCCAAAATCCGTCGGAACCCTGGCGGCAGTCCCAATGGCTATATAAATGGTCATTGCGTGTGAGCTCGACGTTTGGGGCGTCCGCCTCACAACCGGCTTGGCTCGAGTAATTGCCGTCAACCTCGACCTCGTCGGCGTTCGCCACGCCCACCGCAGTGGTCATCAGCCCGCCCAGCGCCAGTAATCCCGCAGCAATAAACGTCCTCATGCCGACCTCCCCCTATCGGTGCATGCCAAAGCAATTGTAGCGATTCGTCGGGGCACGTGACCCCGGTTATTTCGAACGTATGATCGACAAATGGGTCCGCTCGGTTCGATCGGGTACAACGGCCAGCCGGTCCGCAGCCCGTTTCGCGTCGTGCGCCCGCCGGTGACGGTGCTGGTCGATTTGACGGTGCTCTTTCCGCGCGAGCCGCACCGCTCGGGCCGTTACCAGCCCAACGGTCTGCAGCTGCACAAGGTCGTCGAAGGGCGGCTGAGCTGCTGGGGCATCTGCGAGCAGGGCGACTGGTGGGGGCTGGTGACCTACCCGATCGCGTACGGCTCCAAGCAAAGAACCGTGACGCATTGGATACCGGCCTGGACGCTGCGCCGGAAATGCTAGTTGTTCCAGAACTGCAGCGCCTTGACGGACGCGAACACCACCAGCAGGGTGGCGTATCCGAGTATCAGCAACGCGGCACCCGTCACACTGACCCGCGGACCCGCACCGTCGACGGGATCGAGCCAGCGCCTGAACGCGCGTGAGACCGCCGGTATCAGCACCCATGACATCAGCACGACGCTGGTGACATTGCCGGTGAACGTCGTTAACCACGGCTGGACGCCCAGGCGGTCGAGCGGCGGGCTCAGAAATCTCGACAACACCATCACCGTGGGATAGAGGCAGAACAGCACCACCATCGCGGACTTCCACGCCGGGGTGATCCGGGTCTTGCCGAAGTCGGTCCGCACCGTCGCCCCGAACGGCGCGCTGCGGGACACCTCCGAGAAATCGCGCGTCAGGACGGCCCGCAGCGCGGGCAGCGCGTTCTCGCGCTGCTCCGAGCGCCGCCAGGCGGCCAGCTGCCGCGGCGTGCGAAACCGCACCACCGACAGCCACTCCGCCGAGTGGCCCGGCGCGAAGACGGCAGTCCCCTCGTGTCCGGGAAAGGCCGCGGTATGGGCGGCGATGGCGGCCTGCGCGGCGACGAACTCGCCCTGCCTGCCCGGTGCGACGGTGTGCAGAAATATCGCGACGCCCTCGGGCGGCAAGCCATCTTCCCCCAGCACCAGATCGCCTGAGCTGCGCCGGAATCCGAGTGCTTCCCCCTCGGCCAGTAATCGCTGGCGCAGCGGACCGTCCAGCCACACGTCGAGCAGGTCCGCGCCGTCAAACGTCACTTCGACGGCCCAGTCCAGCCCATTCTCGCCGTGCAGCGACACCCGCGAACCCCTGTAGCCGGCGCCCGCCGCGGCGCCGGCGAGCAGGTCCTGCGCCCACGCGTCGAAGCGCCCCGGCTCCGCCGCGGAATGGAAGACCGTGACGGCCGTGGCGGCGGTCATCCCTTGGTTTTGCCCGGCGGGGGCTGCAGGCGGCGGCCTTGAACATAAGTGCCCGCGATGGAGGTCTCGCGTGTTCTCATCAGCAACCCGAACAGCGTCTGGTCACGGGCCATGGTGGCGTCGTCCGACCGCACACCGTGGGTGATCACGGCGTTGAGCGCCGGCGTGCGGGTCGGGTCGATGACGACGAAGTCGGCCTCCTTGCCGACGTCGAAGTTGCCGAATCGGTCCTCCATGTCGAGTGCGCGCGCGCCGCCGAGTGTTCCCAGGAACAGCAATTCGGCCGGATGCAGGAAGACCCCGGCTTCACCCGGTTCTGAGATGTGCACCTTATGGGCGGCATTGAGCACCTGCGGTATCGGCCACTCGTCGCCGCCGCCGAAATCGGTTCCGGCGGCGATATTTACGCCGGAACGTATCGTCCGTATCCACGGCATGGTGCCCGAACCGAGGAATTGCTGGGAGATGGGGCAGTGCGCGATGGACGAGCCTGTCTCGGACATCCGGTCAAGCTCGGAGTCCTCGCAGTGCACCGAGTGCGCCAGAATGGAGCGCTTGCCGAGTAGGCTTGGTCCGCCCTCTTTCGACCCCGGCAGGAACTTGCCGTCGTAGGTGTCCAGGTAGGTATTGACCTGATAGCTCTGTTTGGTTTCATCCACTTCCCCGGTGCCCGGACGATTGTTCTCATTGAGGTGAGTGTGGAAATACACACCGCGGTCGCGTACCGAGTCATACAGTTCACCAAGGCTTTTCAGCGTCTGCGGTGTCACCGCGAGCGAGAACCGAGGGGTGATCGCGACGTGCAGGAGCGCGGTTTTCCAATCGCCGGTGTCGGCCCCGTGCCATTTGCCGATCTCTTCTCGGACCAGCGTGATGGCGTTCGCCTCCGATGTCATCAACGGCTCGGCCGGCCTGGGGCCGACGGTTTGGATGCCGCGCCCGGAGACCATCCGCAGTCCGCGCCGACGCGTCTCGCTGAACAGCGCGTCTTGGGCCGCGGGAAACGCGGACCCGAAAACCATCGCGGCGGTGGTGCCCGACGCGATGCGCCGGTCGCAGAACTCCACGGCCGCCTGCTTGGCGAAGCCCGGATCGGCGAAGCGGGCTTCCGATGGGTAGATGCACTCGTTGAGCCACTCCAGCAGCTGCCCGCCGTTGTAAGAGTCGCCGGCAAACGTCTGCGGGAAGTGCGCGTGGCTGTCCACGAAACCCGGGAGCAAGAAGCCGGGCCGGTGGTCGGACACGGCGGTGGACCGGTACTGCAGCGGGACGTCGGCGCGCTCGCCGCAGAATGCGATCGTGCCGTTATCCTCAATTACCAACGCGCCCTCCGGAATTGACACGAGCGCCGCGGCGGCCTCGGTCACCAGCGGAGAGCCGGCGAGGTGAAAGATGTGCCCAAGATGGATTCTTGCCACTTGAATCTCCCCTAAGTGATTTGCTGAAGAACGTGCCCGGTTTGTTCCTGCCCGCCGGTAGCCGGAGCGAGCGGAACCAAACGATTTGCACCCGGGTCATATACAACCACTCCGGCGCGACTTGCGACCGCTCGGGCGGGGGCCCCGGCAGCGGGCCCGGAAACAAACTCACGCGATGTGCGGATAATCGGCGCGTCCGCGTCACGCCGATGCGATGATTGCTGCCCGTGGCAGGAAGTTGGGGCTCGGTGCTGCCCGGACTCACCGCGCTGGCGTTGGTCATCGCGTTCTCACCGATCACGATCATTCCGGGGGTGCTGGTTTTACACGCGCCCCGGCCGCGGCCGGCCGGCCTCGCCTTCCTCGGCGGTTGGGTGCTGGGCCTGGCCGCCCTCACCGCCCTGTTCGTCGCGGTCTCCGACCTGCTCGGCGATCTGCACAAGTCGCCGCCGACCTGGGTATCCTGGCTGCGCGTGGTCCTGGGGTCGGCGCTGATCCTGTTCGGTGTGTACCGCTGGCTGACCCGGCATCGCCAGGGCAAGACCCCGGGCTGGATGCGTTCGTTTGCCAAACTGACCCCGCTGCGCGCGGGGGTGACCGGGGTGACGCTGGCGGTGATAAGACTCGAAGTGCTGGTCCTGTGCGCGGCGGCCGGCTTGGCCATCGGCAGCAGTCAGCTGAGTGTCTCCGGTGAGGTGATCGCCGCCGCGTTCTTCGTCGTCGTGACCGCGTCAACGGTTGCCATCCCGATATTGGCCTACGTCGGTGCCGGTGACCGCCTCGACGCTGCGCTGGAACGGCTGAAAGCCTGGATGGAACAAAACCACCCCGTCCTGGTCGCGGCAGTCCTGGTCCTGATCGGTTTGATGGTGCTCTACAACGGAATTCACGCTCTGTAGCGATCCGGTTCACTTTTTGTTGGCCGCGCCGGCAGGCTCTGTCGTCGCGCCGCCGGCGTCAATGAGAGGATTGCTGCCCGTGGCAGGAAGCTGGGGCTCTGTGCTGACGGGGATGGTTCCACTGGGGCTGGTCATCGCGCTCTCGCCCATCACGGTGATTCCGGCGGTGCTGGTCTTGCAGGCGCCGCGGCGGCGGCCGAGCAGCCTTGCTTTCCTCGCCGGCTGGCTGTTGGGCCTGGCCGCGCTGACGGCGCTGTCCGTCGCGGCGTCCGGCATGTTGGGCGGCCTGGACAAGACGCCGCCACGTTGGGCGTCCTGGCTGCGCCTGGTCCTCGGGTCGGGGCTGATCCTGCTCGGCGCCTACCGGTGGCTGACCCGGCACCGACGGACCGAGTCGCCGGCCTGGATGCGTTCGTTTGCCACCATCGCGCCGGCGCGCGCGGGCGTGACGGGTGCGGCCCTGGTCTTGGTACGGCCCGACGTACTGGTCTTCTGCGTGGCGGCGGGATTGGCCATCGGGGCCAGCGGCTTGGACGTCGCCGATGCCTGGTTGGCCGCCGCGTTCTTCGTCGTCGTTGCCGCGTCCTCGGTCGCGATCCCGATACTGGCCTACGCGGCCGCCGGTCACCGCCTCGACGATGCGCTGGCGCGACTCAAGGACTGGATGGATCAACACAACGCCGCCCTGCTCGCGGGGATCCTGATCGTGATCGGTGCGATGGTGCTCTACAACGGAATTCACGACTTGCAATCCGGTTGGCGATAGCCCCCGTCGGATAGGCCGGCGTCCTCTTCGAGCCTGTTCGTCTTGCCGAAGACCCACTCGCGCACGAGCTCCCAGCCGTAGTCCCTGAGCATGCCCAGGTATCCCTTTGCCGCCCACTGTTGGCAGTGTCGTTCCTCGTGGTGGAGCACCCGGCCCAAATCGAGGCTGCTCTCGAAAGGCTCGCCGCTGTCGTCGGTCGACCAGACATGCCCTGACAGGACGATCCGGCACAGCTGCTCGGCGGGATCGGTGACCCTGCCCAGGTTGACCATGAAGATGTCGCCCCAGGCCGTCCCGCCCCGCCGGCTGAACTGCCGCTGGACCCAGTTACCGCCGAGACCCATCAGGATGCCGTTGGGTGTCGTGACGAGGCGCCCCCGATTGCGGTGGACGAAGCCGACGTCCCGCGTGTAGCTCCAGCCATTCATGTTCTGCCGATTGATGATTCGCTGAACCTCGGCGCTGCAGTACGGCGTCATGGGGAAGTCCGTCGGCTGCCTGCCCGCCTTGCCATACCGGGTGCCCACGTTGAGGACGTAGGTCATCAGCGCCGCCTCGCGCGCGTCGTCGCCGCGGGCTTCTCGCGGGACGAGGAAGAAGGACTCGCCGTGGGGGTCCTGGATCTCGGTGAACTTTTTCAGGACCGTGAAGCTCTCGGGGGTGATGCCGTGCCGTCGGGCGATGTCGCCGACGACGTCCCCGGGCACGCCATGACGTTCGGCGTTCTCCAGCCACCTGCTGTGGTAGCCCCCTGCGTCCCATCGATCGTGCGGAGCCATTCGCCAACCTAGGGTTCGCCGAGGTATGCGTCGGCCCAGGCGCTGATGATTCGGCCCGCCCGATGAGCCTGGCCGCGGGCGGTGAGCAGGTGATCGGAGCCCTCGAGCGAGACGAAGCTGCGCGGGTGGCGGGCCAAGCGGAAGATCTCGCTCGCGCTCTCGACGCCGACCGTGTTGTCCGTGGGGGAGTGCAGGATCAGCAGCGGCAGGCGCAAGCCCTTGATTTTGTCGTGCAACCGGGCCGCGCGGACATCCTCGACGAATGCGCGCTTCAGGGTCAGCGTGCGCCCGCCAACCATCCATTCGGCGGTGCCCTCGGTCAACACGCGGTCGACCACTGCGTCGTAATGCTTTTCGACGTGGCTGGGGTCGACCGGCGCGGCCACCGTGACAACCGACCGCACCCCCGGCGACTGCCGCGCCGCGGCCAGCACGGCCGCGCCGCCCCACGAATGCCCGACCAGGATGTCGGCCGGGGTCGCGCGGCCGGCCATGAACTCGCATGCCTTGACGATGTCGTCGACCTTGACGGTGAACGAACCATCACCCCAGTCTCCGCCTGATCCACCGAGACCCAGCGCGTCGAAGCGCAGCATGCCGATACCGTCCGCGGCCAGCTGCTTGCAGATCCGGACCGCGGCCGGGCAGTCCTTACCCAGGGTGAACCCATGCGCAAACACGCCCCAGCCGCGCACCGCCCTTTCCGGCACCTCGATGACGCCCGCCAGATCCGGGCCCGTGGAGCTCGGGAACGTGACTCGTTCGCCCATGGTGGAGGAATACCACGCGCCGCTGGTGCGCGTAAGGTCTTGAGCCCGCGTCTTGCCGAGAATTTACAAGGGGCTTAAGAAGTTCTGGCCAGGAGTAGGCGGGCTCGGGCCCACGCCGAACACGAGGCGACGAAAACGTCCGTCCCACATATGGTTTGTGCGTGGCTCCCCTCGCCGCGACTCTTAAGTTGGTACGTAATCCGCAATTGCGCATGCTCATGACCGCGTGGGCGGCCTTTTATGTCGGTGTGTTTTCGCATCTCGTCCTGCTCATCGCCTACGCGTTGTCGAGGGGAGGCGCCGGCATCGTTGGCGCGGCGACCGTGCTGGTCACGCTGCCGGCGGGGCTGATTGGTCCGCTGGCCGCGCCGCTTGGCACGAGTGCACGTCCGCAATTTCATCTGGCGATCGGAAACGGCATTCGTTGTCTGGCGGTGGCCGCGACCATCGCCGTCGTGCTCAGCGGAGCGCCGGTGAGCGTCGTGTTGGTGCTCGTGGCCGTGGACTCCGTGCTGTCGGCAGCGGTGCGACCGCTGCATGGCGCGCTGGTGATTCGACTTTCCACTACCGCAGCCGAGGCGGCCGCGGGAAATGCCATGACCAGCTCACTCGTCAGCGCCAGCACACTTGCCGGACCCGCGTTGGCCGCAGTGGCGTTAAAGTCTTTCGGCTTCGCCTGGGCCTTGCCCTGCCGGCGGCCTGCTTCGCTGTCGGAGCGGTCGCGGCGTTGCTGATCGCGGTGCCGCCTATCGACGACACCGCACCCCGTACCTTTGGGCCGTCCGAGGGGGTGGCGCGGTCGCAGCTCAAGGTGCTGGGTGCCGGGTTCCGCGGGATCACCGCAAGCCGTTCGGCCGCCGCGGCCACCGTGCTGTTCGTGGTCAACGTCTTCGTTGTGGGTGTCTGGTATGTCGGCAGCGCGTTTGTGGCCAAGGAGGGTTTGCATCTCGGCCGGGGCGGGGTCACGACGATCATGACGCTGTACGGCGCTGGGGGTGTGCTCGGCGCGGTGGTGATGCTGTCGATCGTCGCGCGGCGCGGCCTGGCCGGCGTGCTCACCGGATCGCTGCTCGGCGTGGCTATCGTCTTCGCCTCGATAGGAGAAATCAGCTCGCCCGCCGTCGGCCTGACCCTTGCCGCCTGCCTTGGTGTCTCCGCTGCCGCCACTTACGCTATCGCTCCGACGCTGGTGCAACGAAGCGTTACCCGCGGCATGATGGTTCCGGCGGTGGCCACCTTGCAGAGCCTGTACCTGGTCGGCATGGCGTCCGGTGCCGTCGTCGCGCCATTGCTCATCGGGCCGTTGGGCGTGCCCGTCACCCTGGCCATCGTTGGCGGTGTGGCCGCACTGATTTCGCTGCTGGCTTGGCCGCAGCTTCGCGGAGCCGACAACCTCAGCGCCGATGACGCCGCCAAGCTGGCGGTCATTCGCGCCACGCCGGTGCTGAACCCGATGCCGGCGCTGGCACTCGAACAACTCGCGCGAGCCGCGACACGCGTGACGGTGTTCGCGGGCTGCGAGGTCTTCCGGCAGGGTGACCCCGGTGACCGCTTCTACATGATTGCCGCCGGCCTGGCCGACGTCGACGTCGACGGTCATAAGGTAGCCACGCTGGGTCCCGGCGGGTCGTTCGGGGAGATCTCCTTGCTGCACAAGGTGCCACGGTCTTCGACCGTGACGGCGCGCGATGACCTCGATCTCGTCGCCGTCGACGGCGCTGAGTTCCTCAGCGCGCTCGGCACCGACAATGTCTCGGCCGGTCGCTTCGGTCAGGTTGTCCGCGCCCGGATGGCTACCCCGCCGGTCGCCGAGCGCCTCGTGGAGTTGCGCCGCGACACCACGCTGAGCAACGGAGCCGCCCGCGAGTTGCTGGCAGTGCAGCCCCCGATGGAGTCCATCGCGGTCGAGGCGTTGGGTGAACTCGCCGACACCGCGCGGGTGCTGGCGGCCCCCGATGGGGCCCTCATCACCCGCGAGGGCGACTACGGCGACACCTACTATGTGATCGCCGATGGCGCCGCGCAGGTATCCGAGGGAGAAACCGCGGTCCGAAACTGCTGCCCGGCCAGGGCTTCGGCGAGCTGGCGATCTTGCGCGACGTCCCGCGCACGGCCACCGTGCGCGCCGTAGGTGACACCACGCTGCTGGCCGTCGATCGAGACGCGTTTCAGCATGCGCGACAAGGCAGTTAGCCGTCGTTTTGTCGGGTTGGCGCCACGGAGCCCAGCGTCCTTCTTGTGACCTCGTCGTTACATCACCATTTGGACACGGCGCGGTGCGGCGCGGCCCGTGTTCCACGTCGGCTGCCGACAATTGGGTCGGTCGTCGACAGATGACTTCAGTGCGGCCACGCGGCCCTGCTGCACCAGTTGATTGCGGAGATATCTGAGCGCGAATGAAGGAGTTGACGTTGATGGCGATCCTCGATCGGTTCAACATCAAAGTGGTTGCCAGCGCCGGGTTGTGCGGAGCCGCTATAGCGTTGTGCCCCAACGCGGCAGCCGTCCCGCTGATAACGGGCGGCTACGGGTGCATCCAGGGGCAGTCGGGCGAACTCGGACCGCTGCCGGCGGCCGGTGGTCCGGCTGCCGGCGGACCGGTGGCCGCGCCCGTGTGCCCGGCGAGCGCGCCACTGGCTGACATGTCTGGCGTCCCGCTGGCGTTCCCCGGGCCGATTGCGGCGCCGGTGCCGCTGGGTGCTCCGCTTCCGTTGGGTGCGCCGCTGCCGGTGGCCCCGGTGGTGCCGGCCGGTGCTCCGCTGATTGCTCTGGGTGCCCCCTTGGATGCAGTGGCCGCCGCTCCAATCCTTGACATGTCTGGGGTTAAGGATGCGCCGACCGGTCCTGCGCCCACCGGCGGGCCAGTGTCCGGTCAGCCGGTTCCGGCCGGTCCTTCGGGCGCGCACTGAGGCCTATCCTTCTAAGGCTTGTACGGACCCGCTGGTTTGCACCAGCGGGTCCGTCCGTCGTAGGTGGCAACGGTTCGTCTGCGAAAGCCCTGCCTCAGGAGCGCCGCGCAGCGGATACCCGGGATTATGGTGGCCCGCAATGATATTCGACCCGCGTGCAGCCGCGCATTAGCTGGGTCGGGGAGTCGCTTGAAATCGGCGGCTATTCGCCGCTATTCCTGCACAATCACCGGGTCGCCGATGCTGACCGTGTTGTAGTACCACTCGGCGTCTTCGGGGCTCAGGCCGATGCAGCCGTGGCTGACATTGTCGAGCCCCAGCGAATTGGCCGCCCACGGAGCTGAATGCACGAAGAGGCCACGGCTGCTGATGCGGGCGGCGTAATCCACCGAGAGGCGGTAACCGTCGGGATCATCGACGGGGATGCCGACGCTGCTCGAATCCATCACTATCGAGCGTTCCTTGGCCAGGACCGTGTACTTGCCGACCGGGGTCGGGAAGGCCGGCCTACCCATCGAGGCCGGCATCACCCCCGCTTCTCCGAAGTGGGGCCGGTGGTGCGGCGCCGGCAGTGAGGGCGGCGGTGCCGCCTCGACTCCGTCGATGCTCACCCGGAACGTGTGGTCCGTGATGTTGGCAACGCCGACGACGGCGGGACCCGTTTTGAAGTCCGTGGACAGGCCGCCCACCGAGAGCGCCACCGTGCTGTGCGACGGCCAGTATCGGTCAGGAACCCACTGCACGACTTCGTTGTCCAGCCATTCGAACTTGCCGGTCATCGCGGGCGCCGATGTCACGTCAATGGCGCGCTCGGCCGCGTGCCGATTGGCCACGGGCGCACGGAAAGTCACCACCACGGGGTGGGCCACACCCACCGCCTCGCCCCTCGTTGGTAGCACCGACGCGATGGCGAACCCAGACGACTGGTTCGCCGCCGCCGCGCTTACGCCGGCCGGCCCCGCGACCGCACTCGCAGCGATCCCGATGACGGCAAGAACACACCCAGCAACCCGCATGACTCCGGTTCCTTTTAACTGACAGAGTTCTAATAGAAATCGTATGTGCGCCCTGAACAGTGGAAGCGCAAGGGCGCGTTCGCGATTGATCACGCCTCGGTCACGTTTTGGTCACGGAAAGCGGCCTTGCGTTTCCCGCCGGCAGATGAAAGAACGGAAAAGATATGAAACCCGAAGAACTCGACGTGGTCCGGTTGCTGCGGCCGTTGCCGGAGCACAACCTTGCGGCCGGTTCGAGAGGCGCAGTCGTCATGGACCATGCGAAGTATTCGGCCGAAGATCTCCCGCCCGCGTACGAAGTGGAGTTCGCAGTCGCCGACGGCGTCACATGGCCTTGGTCACGGTCTCCGGAGATGACCTGGAAGTCGTGTGGCGTCCAGATCCAAATGGGTAGTCCACCTCGTCTGGGCGATGGGCGCTCGGTGGCCGAAGTCGCCGCCGCTGTTCGCGCCGCCAAGCCACGGTCCCATCCCTGCCTGCGCTTGCTCGACGATCCGTTCCTGGACAAGAGTGGCCTCGTGATGTTGCATGGGTCGCTTGCTCCGCGGGGCGCGATATTCAAGCGATCGGCCGCGCCGCGCAAGTTCTGGACCCACCGCGGTCCCGCCATTGCCGAAGGCGACTTCGATCTGAAGGTCGGCGATCTCCTGGAGTTGGCAACCGTCCTGGGATGCGAAGCGTTACAACGTATCTGACAACAACGAACCGAATGGAAGTGACATCATGGCTGAAACCGTCATTCAATATGTCTTGAGGCGGCTCAAAGAGATTGGCGTCGACGACGTCTTCGGAGTCGCCGGGGACTACTCGTTTCCGGTCAATGACGCGATCGTCGAGGACCCGGCTATCAATTGGATCGGATGCTGCAACGAGCTCAACGCCGGCTACGCCGCCGATGGGTATGCCCGGATGCGCGGCGTCGGCGCGGTGTGCACCACCTACGGGGTGGGCGAACTGGCCGCGATGAGCGCGATTGCGGGTGCCTACGCCGAGCATGTTCCGGTGTTTCACTTGGTCGGCACACCCAACCTGGCCACGCAGGAGGGCCGCGCGCTGGTGCACCACACGCTGGGCAACGGGGAATTCGACCTGTTCCGGCAGATGGCCGAGCCCATCGTGTGCGCGAGCGCGGTCATGACGCCGCAGAACGCGGCGTCGGAGACCGAACGGCTCATCGCCGAGGCGCTGTATCACCGCCGGCCGGTCTACATGGCATTCCCCAGCGACGTCGCGGACATGCCCGTGCTCGCAACCGCGTCACCGGCGAGCGCCCCGGTCAGCGATCCCAAGTCGCTGGCCGCGGCGACCGACGCGGTGGCCGACGCACTGAACGATGCCGCTCAGGCATGTGTGCTGCCGGGGGTGCTAGTGAGGCGGCTCGGCCTGCAGGCCGCGGCGACAGCGTTCGTCGATGCCGCGGGCTTGCCCTACGCGACGATGTTCGCCGATAAGTCGGTGCTCGGGGAGGACCACCCCGGCTACCTCGGCATGTATGCCGGACGGCTGATGGGCGAGCCGGTGCGCGCGTTCGTCGAATCGTGCGATGTGGTGGTGAATATCGGCGCCATGCTGACCGACGGCAACACCGCCGGGTTCACCGCCCGGCTGGACCCGGGTAGGACGATCAACATCGACCACCACCGCACCACCGTCGGCTCAACGGTGTATCGCAACGTGGAGATGGCCGACATTCTGGCGCAGCTGCCCGCGCGCATCACCAAACATGCTCAGCGGCCCGCGATTACGTTGGAGACACTCGGGCCGATCGTGGGCGGTGGCGAGGACCCGATCACCGCCGACGCCCTCTACCCGCGCTGGGCGGACTTCTTCCGGCCCGACGATGTGATCATCACCGACACCGGGACCTCATCGCTGGGTTTGGCTTTCGCGCACCTGCCTAAAGGCGCGGAGTTTCACAATCAAACGCTGTGGGCGTCAATCGGATGGGCGACACCGGCGGCTTTCGGCGCCGCGATCGGCGCTCCAGATCGTCGGGTAATCCTGATCACCGGCGAGGGTTCGCACCAGATGACCGCTCAGGAGATCAGCCAGTTCGGTCGGCATGGGCTGAGCCCGATTGTCTTCGTGCTCAACAACTCTGGTTATCTCAGCGAGCGCATGCTGTGCAAGGACATGGCCCTGGCCTACAACGACACCGCCGCCTGGAACTACGCCGAACTTCCGCACGCGCTGGGCTGCCAGGGGTGGTTCAATGCCCGGGTGAGCAGTTGCGGAGTGCTCGACGACGCACTCAAGACGGCCGACCAGGCCAATGGCGCCGCCTACATCGAAGTCGTCACCGGCGCCGCCGAGGCGCCACCGATGTACAAGAAGCTGCACGAAAACGTCAAATCGTTCTACAACATCGGCTAGGCCTCTGTTTATGCGGTGACGCGGTCACCTTCGCCGAAGACCCGATAGGCGAGGCGGGTGTCCCCGTTGCGCGCGTACCGCACGCGGCCGTCGCTCACGCGAGCCATCTTCGCAGGTTCGTCGCGGCGCGGTTACGGCCTGCGAACCCACACAAAGACCATCAAGCCGCCTGTGCACATGAATGAGCCATGGAATCCACTCCCAGTTTCGAGTGCGCCACTGACGTAGGTCGGCAGCATCTGTGCGATCAGTATCGACCGGAGTAGACACTTGCTTGGCGCGTTTGCTGGAAATTGGCTACCCGGACACGCTGGGGCATGTTGGTTTCCATCGCAATCAGCGATAGTGGAGGTCATGGCAGCGTTGCGACCCTATGACGTGTTGGCGACTTACCTAGCGGCGAGCGCGGTCGGCGATGCCATTCCGCTCCCGTTCGTGACACAAGTGCTTGACGCGATCGATTTTCCGCCCCGGTATCGATGGATATTCGCACCCATCAAGGCCGCTGCGGCGATCGGCCTGCTCTCGGCGCGATGGTCGCCTGGGCTGGCGCGACTTACAACTGCGATGCTCACGATCTACTTCGGACTGGCGGTGGGTTTTCACGTCAAAGCCCGCGATCTGAGTGTCGCGGCCCTCGGGGCGGCGGCTAACACCGCGATATTCGCTGCATTGACCTTGAAGGAACCTGCGGTCACAGACGTGCGGGCCGTCCGTTCTTAAAATACGTCCCACCCGGTCGGGAGCGAACTGCGCCAGACGCCCCGCTAGCTAAGTCAAATTGCAACGACACCCGCAAATTGGGTACGGATAGCGCACAGTCGCCTACTGGTGCGCTTTGCGTACGGTATTCCTGCGGATACGCAACGCTATTGCTGTGTAGGGGTGGTCGCTCGGGGGAAAGCTCGCAGCATGCACAACACGCGCAACGACGATGTTGGCGCCGTCTTCGCGGGCTTAGGCGTGTTCGCCGTCTTGATGATTTTTGTGATCTGGGGCCTCTGCGGCATGGTTGCTTGGTTTGTCGCACCAGAAGACCGCAGATGGACATTTTTCTGGCTGACCTTCGTGCTGTTTGGTCCGGTGGGCATCCTCGCCGCATCCGTGGCCTCGCCGAGGGATCCCGATTACTTCGCTGAGGCATTTGCTGATGCCATCGCTGTCGAACGCCCGCGTGCTAAGGGGCGCGAGCGATACTGGTGCTCCCTGTGTGGTGCGCAGTCAGACCTCAACGAACTAAAGGGCAGCTCATGTTGGCGCTGCGGCGAGAAAAGATTCATCGCAGCCAAGTCGTAACCGGCCCAACGCCGTACCGACGGGGTATTCGTGGACCAACCGATGCCGCGCTTTCGCAAGGCCGTGGGGCATGTGCACACTTGTGGGCATGCAGATATCTTGTGGGCATGCAGATATCTGAGCTCACCGCCGTCGCGCTGACCGCGGCCCTTCTTGCCCCGCCGCGGTGCTTGCGCCGGGCGCAGGCGTCGACGCCACAGCGGCCGGCGTGATCGGGCCCGAGCCCGAGCCGGGCCGTGTGCTGAACGGCCTCTCGGACATACGCGCGTTCTTCCACACCAACACCGTGCCGCTGTACTTCATCTCGCCCACCCCGTTCAACCTGCTAGGCGTTGACCGCTGGATACGAAACTTCTTCTACCTGACCTACTTTGACTCTTTCGAGGGCACACATTCGCGCGTGTTCGTGCCCCGGCGACGCGACCGCCGTGATTTTGACTCCATGGACGAGGTGTGCAGCCACCTCCTGTCTGATCCCGAGACGCTCGACTTCATCGCGGGTCGAGGTCCCGGTGGCAAGTGCTGCTTTGTGATGCTGAACGAGGAAATCCAGGGCCTCGCGCGGCAGGCGGGTCTCGAGGTCATGCACCCGCCGATCGAGCTGCGCCAGCGCATGGGCTCCAAGATCGTCATGACGCGCCTGGCCGACGAGGCGGGGGTACCGAGCGTGCCCAACACGATCGGGCGGGCCGGCTCGTACGACGAATTGCTGGCGCTCGCACAAAACGCCGGATTAGGAGATGACCTCGTCATCTCGATCGCTTATGGCAACGCCGGCAGCGGGACGTTCTTTGTGCACGGTCATCGCGACTGGGACCAGCACGCCGGTGACCTAGTCGGGCAGGACCTCAAGGTTATGAAGCGGATCCGCAATGTGGAGGTGTGCCTCGAGGGCGCCGTGACCCGCCACGGCACCGTGATCGGCCCCGCGATGACCAGTCTCGTCGGTTATTCGGAGCTGACTCCGCACAGGGGCAGCTGGTGCGGCAATGACATCTGGCGCGAGGTGCTGCCGCCCGCACAGACGCACGCCGCGCGAGAAATGGTGGGAAAGCTGGGCGACGTCATGCGCCGCGAGGGTTACCGCGGCTACTTCGAGGTGGACCTTCTGCATGACCTCGACTCCGACGAGCTCTATCTCGGCGAGGTGAATCCGCGCCTGAGTGGCGCCAGCCCGATGACGAACCTGACCACCGAGGCCTACGCCGACATGCCGCTGTTTCTCTTTCACCTGCTCGAGTACATGGACGTGGAGTACGAGCTCGACATCGAGGAGATCAACGCGCGCTGGGAGCGCGGCTATGGCGAGGACGAGGTCTGGGGCCAGGTGGTCATCACGGAGACGTCGCCGGATCTCGAAATCTTCACCGCGACGCCACGCACCGGTGTATGGCGCATCGACGACGACGGGCGTGTCTCCTTTGCGCGGTCCGCCAACGACTGGGCCACGTTGCTCGACGGGTCCGAGGCCTTTTACCTGCGTGTCGCGGCGCCTGGCGACTTACGTTCCGAGGGCGCCCAACTCGGCGTGCTCGTCACCCGCTCACACCTACAGACCGACGACTATCAGCTCAGCGAGCGCTGCCGGCGCTGGGTCAACGGCATGAAGGCGAAGTTCACCTCAACGCCCCTGGTGCCGGCCGCGCCGATCGTCTCGCGGCTCGTCGCACGAGCGTGAGCTCCGGCCGCACGGCGATCGCGTGAAGCCGCTCGCATGATCGGCGGCGAACCTGGTGCCGTCCCGGCCGGTATCTCACTGGACAATTGGCTGTCGGCGCCACATGCGCATTGGTCATTCCAGCACGTCGAAGACTTCGTGCCGACCGCGGTAATCTCGCGCGGGGCCGGGCCGGCCGCGGCGTTACCCGCAGCCAGCGCCCCGATCGCTGGCATCGGGGTGACCAGCACTGACGGGGCGGCCACCACTGTTGGCGCGGTGATGGCTACCACGGCTACCGACGGGTGGGCCGTCGCCCACCGCGGTTCGATGGTGGCCGAGGAGTACCTCGACGGCATGGGGGCCCAGACCCGGCACCTGCTGTTCTCGGTGAGCAAGTCGCTGGTGGCAGCCGTGGTAGGCGCGCTGCACGCGGCCGGTGCGATCGAGCTTGACGCGCCGGCCACGGCATACGTTCCCGCCTTGGCGAACTGCGGCTACGCCGGTGCGACGGTGCGCCACCTGCTGGACATGCGCTCGGGTATCGCCTTCTCGGACAATTACCTCCACCCGACCGCGGAGGTACACGTGCTCGACGAGGCGGTCGGGTGGGCGCCGCGGAGCAGTCCGGACGTCCCCTCGACGCTGCGTGACTTCCTGCTGACGTTGCGGCAGAAGTCGGCGCACGGCGGCCCGTTCGAATATCGCTCGTGTGAAACCGACGTACTCGGCTGGATCTGCGAGGTCGCAGGCGGCCAGCGGATGCCCGAACTGATGTCGGAACTGCTGTGGAGCCGCATCGGTGCCCAATGCGACGCCACCATCGGCGTGGACACCGACGGCACTGGATTTTTTGACGGCGGCATCAACGCCTGTCTTACCGACATGATCCGGTTCGGGTCGCTGTTCTTGCGCGACGGTGTCTCGTTGACCGGCCAGCAAGTGGTGCCGGCGGCGTGGATCGCCGACACTCTCGACGGCGGTCCCGACTCGCGTCGGGCGTTCGCCGCCAGCACCGACGACACCCGAATGCCCGGCGGGATGTACCGCAACCAAGTGTGGTTTCCCCACCCGGGCAGCAACGTCGTGTTGTGCCAGGGCATGTGTGGCCAGATGATCTACGTCAACCGCGCCGCGGAGCTGGTCGCGGCCAAGTTGTCCACTCAGCCGGACGCAGGGGACCCGCAAATGCTGCTAGACACGCTGCGCGCATTCGATGCGGTGGCACACGAACTGGCTGGAATCACTAGCTATAGCTAGTCCGAGGTTCCGTTGACCGGTGTCGCGGTGCGCGGCCCACTGACCCGGCAGCTGCAGCCCAAAACGCCGACTAGCCCGTCGATGCATTGAAACGATCACCCGCGAGAGGCTGGTCTGGCGATTGGGCTGAACCTGGTGAGCGAGGCAACTAGTCTGACCGCATGACCAAACGGGATAGTCGCGCGCCTGTTCCTTCTGCGGACCTGGCCGCGGCGCTGGCACCGTTCGGCCGATCGCGCATGCTGCCGCGGGAGGCCTACGTCGATCCCGAGGTTTTCGATTGGGAGCAGGGCAACATCTTCGCTGGATGGACCTGCGTCGGCCATGCCAGCGATATCAGTTCGGTCGGTGCCCAGCGCGCGGTCGGCTCTGGCGCGAACGGCGTGCTGCTGGTGCGATCCGAGACCGACGTAGTGCGCGCGTTCGCCAACACCTGCCGCCACCGCGGCCACGAACTGCTGGTGTGTGGCGCGGAGACAGAAAAGCGCAGCATCGTCTGCCCGTACCACTCGTGGTCCTTTCGGCTGGACGGCGCGCTGCAGAATGCGCCCGGCTTCCGCGACGCCGACGACTTCGACTTCGACCCGAGCGAGTTCGGGCTCATAGAACTGCGCCTGGTGAACTGGCATGGCTGGCTTTTCGTCGACCCGAGCGGGTGCGACGCGGATTTCGCCGAGCATGTCATGGGGCTCGAGGACATCGTCGGCCCCTACCGCCCTACAGACCTGACGATCGTCGCCCGACACTCCTATGAGATCGCCGCCAACTGGAAGGTCATCGTCGAGAACTACCAGGAGTGCTACCACTGCTCGAGAATCCACCCGGAGCTGTCCCGAGTCAGCCCGCCGACCAGCGGTGACACCCTCGACCTCGAGGGATCATGGATGGCCGGCTGGATGTCGATGGTCGAGGGCGCGGAGACGATGTCTCTCACCGGCAAGAGCGGCGGGGTCAACATCGTCGGGCTGTCCGAGGAGCAACTGCGTACCGTCATGTACGTCGTCGGATATCCGAATCTGCTGGTCAGCCTGCACCCCGACTACGTAATGACCCACCTCATGATGCCGCTGGCCGTCGATCGCACGCACGTCGAGTGCGCCTGGGCCTTCCCGAAAGACGTTGCGGCCCAACCGGATTTCGATCCGTCGTATGCGGTGGACTTCTGGGACATCACAAACCGGCAGGACTGGGCGGCGTGCGAGTCGGTGCAACGTGGGCTCGCCTCTCCGCACGCCCGTCCGGGGCCGCTGGCCCCGGACGAGGAGGGTGTCTACCAGTTCGTCACCCGGGTGGCTAGGGCGTACTCCGGTGCCGACGGTTCAGCGGCGAAGCGCCCGTGAAACTTTCATTTGTCAACGGACATCCGCGCGGTCTCTGTTCGTTGAATCGTCATTCACATGGGTAGGTTCCTCGTGCCGGGGTGGCGGGATTTCGGCAGGCTGTGATCAACGGATACACTCGAGGAGGGGGGTTGGCCGATGACTGAAGCTGCAGTTCACGACGGATATCCGACACATCGCCGCAAGGTCCGCTTCGACTGGTCGGACACCCCGCTGCATTGGGTGCCCGATGATCCGTTTTCCACGCACATGTTGAATGTGTTCCATCTGCTGCTCCCGGCGGGGGAGCGGCATTTCATCAAGGCCGTCAACGAGGCGGCGCCGATCGTTGACGATCCCGAGCTGAAGGCGGCCATCAAGCCGTTTGTGCAACAGGAGGCGTGGCACGCGTGGGCACACCAGATTGTGTTGCAGCATCTGGCCGAGCAGGGCATCGACACGGAGCCCTATACCGGCCGATTGGAGGCCTTTCTGTGTGCGTTCATTGATCAGAAGCCGGGCTGGCCCAAAACGTTGCAGCGGTGGTTGCTGTACCGACGTCTGGCCGATATGTCCGCACTCGAGCACTTCACCGCCCTGTTGGGCCACTGGATGATCTCGAACCGCGGCTTAGACTATGCGGGCGCCGACCCGATCATGCTCGACCTGCTGCGCTGGCACGGGGCCGAGGAGATCGAGCACCGCTCACTGATCTTCGACGTGTATCAGAATGTCTGCGGAAGTTATCCGCTGCGGGTGCTGGCGATGCTGTACACCGCGCCGCAGTTTTTGTTCTGGTGGCTGGCGGGGGCGTGGTTCCTGATGGCCCACGACCCGACCACTGACGCCAAACCGCGGTGGAGGGACTGGCTGCGAGCCGCGCGCCAATACCGGGTGCCGGGACCGTGGCAGCTGATGGCCGCAACGCTGCGCTATCTACGGCGCAGTTATCACCCCAGCACCGAGGCGTCCACGCAAATGGCGCTGGACTACCTAGCGTCCTCGCCGGCCGCGCGGGCCGCCCGCGAAAACGCCGGAACGCCCCAGGATCCGGACGAGCCCGTGATCGAGATCGCTTAGCCCACAAGTGATCTCGGGCTAAATATAAAGACCTGCACTAACGCATAGTTGCGACTCAGGTTCGACGGTCACTACCTTGCGGCGCTCGCGCTCTGAGTGCGGCGGCGATGCATCGCGTCTCGGGCAGCCTCGATTACCAGGACAAGGGCGACTACCACGGAACCGACCCACACAATCAACGCCGCGGCGCCGCCCGTGTCACCCGGTATCACAACAGCGGCAGTAGTGCCCACGACGAACCCGCCGAGGATCCAGAGCAGAGCCTGAAGAGGTCGAGCAATATGCTCTCTGTGCTCGGACTCCGGTCCGCTGCCCGCGCGGTTGCTTCGGCGCCGCACCCATGCTCGGTGAATGGAGCGGACTGCACGGTGGACGAAGGAGTAAAGGATGAGCAAGAGTAGCGGGATTGCCACCCAACGCCACACCGGTTCTGTGACAGCAATTTCCAAAAGCCACAAGACGCCGATCAGAGCCCACCACGCATAGACGACTCTTAGCCAGATGGATGGTTTCTGAGGGTCGGGAGAAGCTGGCAGGTCTTCCGGCAGCGCCGAGTCCAGTTGCGTGTCAGGTCGGACTGTTTGGGGTGTGTCGCGGCCTACTGAATCCGCTGGCTGGTGCTGCGCGATGTCGCTTAGCGCGGCCTTGGCTGTCTCGAAGTCCGCGAGAGCATACCCCGCCACCCAATAGACCGCATCGTCGAACTTGAAGCTTCCGCCAAGGATGCCCCAGGGGGACTTAAGAATTGGACCCAAACCTACGTTCGCTGAATATCGTCGGCGCACCTGCTTGGGTCGTCCCACCCACGAGGTATCGAGCAGTACGATCGCGTGATCGGTGACCGCGAATATGAAACCTTGCCGGTACTTACCCTCCGCGCGAAACACGGACCGGATTTGCTCACCAGGTTCCAGCAACGGACCTACTTTTTGGCCAAGCTTCGCGCGCCTTCGTTGAGCGGTCTTGTGGCCGCCAATCGCCGGAATAAGCCTGGCGACCACCAGGATCCCGATCACCAGCAACACAAACAAGATGCACTTTAACCACACGTGACCACTCATGGCGCCGCTCCTGTAACTCGTATGTTGGCGACTGGCGAATAGTACGTCGCTGGACCGCAGCCGCGCCGATTTACCGCCCTACGGGGAACTCCCAGCGGCTAGCTAACTTGAGCGGCGAATCCGGCGTGCCGTTGCGTCGCGAGTTTTACGATGCGGTCTGGGCGCACGTCGCTAATGGAGGCCGGCCATGGCACTGCCCGCGTTGGTCCTCGTGCACGGAGGCGGAATGGCCGCCGATTCGTGGGACCTCGTCGTCGAAGAGATCCATCGGTTGGCGCCAGAGTTAACCGTGCTCGCCCCAGACATGCCAGGACGACGGAACAAGCCCGGAGACCTGAGGGAGATGACCATCGCCGACTATGTCGACTCGCTCCTCGGCGACATCGAAAGCGCCGGATTGGACGACATCATCATCGTTGGCCATTCAATGGGAGGCATGATGCTGCCAGGGGTGGTCACCAAACTGGGAGCGGCGCGGGTGCGTGAAATGATCTTCGCCGCAGCATTCCTTCCGCCCGAAGGCACGTCCATTGTGGACGGCTCACCGTGGCTAATCGCGCGAGTCGCCCGGCGCATCGCGAAGAAAAACGTGCCGACGGAAACGCCGAAATGGCTGGCGAGATTCGTCTTCTTGAACGGAGTTCATTCGCATCGCCGCCGCTTCATGACCGGCAAACTCTATGCGGAATCACTGCGCATTCTCGCCGAGAATGTGTCTCGGCGAGGAATGCCGGATGACATCCCACGGACTTGGATTCTGACTCGGCGGGATCGTGCCATCGCCCCGAAGGTACAACGCAAATACATTGAAGCGCTCGGTGGTGTGCAGACGCTCATCGAGATGGATACCTGTCACTGCATGATGATCAGCGAACCGGAACGGCTGGCCAGCATCCTCGTTGAGCGCTGTCAGCATTACGCGTAAGAGCCACGGCGGCCGTCGCTACCGGGCAACACTCAGGTCGTCAAACCGGGCCAGGCCCACATCGACCGACCACTTGGCTTGTCGCGTTTTCCAGTCGCCGCGCCTACGGGTGTAGTTCGTCAAAGCGGGCGAGCGCGGCGTCGAGGTCTGCCTCGTCGAACAATTCGATGCGGTTGATCCGGTCGCCTTCGACCGTCAGAAGATCGATCATTCGCCACTCGGCGTCGAAGCCTTCTGGCGAAGTCCCACACGCGGTAAAGGTGACGACTGCTCCGAAACTGCCGAGCCGATGCACCGCCTCGATGTGAGTGCCGAGGTCTGGCGTGAGGTCCCAAATGGCGCGAATGGCTGCTTGCAGATCACTCGCGTCGATCGGGGCAAGCGGCCGATGGTCGATAGTGACCCAGTCCGCCGCGGGGAGTTCGTGCCGGTTGAACGCCGCGCATTGCCGTGCGATAACCGACCAGGTGTGCGAGTGGGCGGCCGCTTCGCCGGCAAGGTAACGGGCATCGAGTTCGGCGAAGGCGGCGTCGATGTCGTCGGAGTCGAGCGTGACGACTTCGGCGATCCGCCCGTCGGCGTCGATCTCGGTTATCTGTAGGACATCGAACAGGAACGCCTCGGGTCGCTCATCGTTGACCACGCGGGCACTAACGAGTTCGAGCCGCTCCCCACGGGTCGCGATCACGACGCACGTCAGGTACATGATGCCGACGATGTCGACAGCCGCCCGCAAATCTTCGACCCCGACATCCCGACCGTGTCGGATCCCCGTGTTCACAACCCGCCTGCGATCATCGCTACAGAAGTCCTCGGCCATCATCTCGGTCATCGCGTCCCAGTCGCGGGCCGCGAGAAATGCCCGGAAACGCTCGGTCACGCGGCTTGTCGCATTTTCAAGACGCGGCGCCCGCGGTTGCAGCTCGTCGAACCTCGCGAGCGCGGCGTCGAGGTCTGCCTCGTCGAAGATCTCACAGCGCTTAACCCTGTCGCCCTCGACCGTCACGAGGTCGACCTCCCGCCACTCTGCGTCGAAGCCCTCTTGCGATACGCCCCGCGCCACTCGGGTCGTGACCGTTCCGAGGTTGCTTAGCCGATGGACGGCCTCGATGTAGAAATTGAGTCCTCGGATAAGTTCCCACGTGACACGGATATTCGTGGGCAGATCGCTCGCCTTGATTCGTTGGAGCGGCCGATGGTCGACCCAATCCGGCATCGACGTGGGCAACTCACCCTGGTTGAGCGCTGCGTACCCCTGCGTGATGACCGACCACGTACGCGCGTACATGGCCGCGTCGCCGGCGAGATAGCGGGCGTTGAGCTCCGCAATCGCGGCGTCGATGTCGTTGGGCTCGAACGCGATGTGCGCTGCGATTTGGTTGGCGGCGTTGATCTCGACAACGTCGAGCACCTCGGTATGGAAGGCCTCGGGTCGCTGATCTCGGCCCGACATGCGGGCGCGACTGAGGGCGAGGCGCTCCCCGCGGGTCGCGATGACGGTCGACGTCATATTCGTGACCCCGATGCTGGCGAGGGCGCGCATATTTGCGATGTCGATGTGTCGACCGCGCTGACTTCCGCTGCCCACGATCGGGCGGCGATCGTCCACGCTGATGTCTTCGGCCAGTAGCTCCGTCATTTCGGCCCAGTCGCGGGCCACGAAGCACGCCCGGAAATGGTCGATTGTTTGGCTTGCCGCGTTTTCCGGTAGCCGCGTCGGTCGATGAAGTTCCTCAAAGCGGTCGAGCGCGGTGTCGAGGTCTGCCTCGTCGAAGATTTCGGTGCGGCTGATCAGGTCGCCGTCGACTGTGAAAATGTCGATCATGCGCCACTCGGCGTGCAAACCGTCGTGTGAGGTCCCGTTGCCCACATTTGTGACGACCGCTCCAATCCTGGTCAGGCGATGCACAGCCTCGATGTAGACGTTGAGATCCGGCGTGAGGTCCCAGGCTGCACGAATGGATGCGACGACCATGTCACCCGAACCGATCCCTGCCCGGTGGTCGATGTTGACCCAGTCCGGCGTCGTCGGGGCCAGTTCGCCGTGATTTATCGCGGCGTGGGCACCCGCGATGACCGACCATGTGTTCGGGTGGGCGGCCGCTTCGCCTGCGAGGTAACGAGTTTCGAGTTCCTCGAATGCGGCGTCGATGTCATCGAGGTCGAATCCGACCATCGCCGCGAACTGTTCGTCGCCGTTGATCTCGAGAACCGCGAGCACCTCGACGAGGAACGCCTGCTGGGAGTCGAGGCCCGAGAAGCGGGCACGAGTGAGAGCGAGGCGTTCGCCGCGGATCGCTATGACGTCAACCGTCGGGCGGCTGACTCCGATATCGGCGATCGCCCGCATGTCTGCGATCTGGGCATCCCGACCACGCAGGACCCCGGCACCCACCATCCGACGGCGATCGTCATGGCACATGTCCTCGGCCAGGATCGCGTTCATCCCGTCCCAGTCACGAGTGTCGAAACATGCCCAGATGTGCTCGTTGACCCGGGTTGCCGCGTTATGCAGTCGACTCGCCGATCGATTGAGTTCGTCGAACCTTGCGAGCGCGGCGTCGATGTCTTTCCCGTCGAATATCTCGCAGCGGTTGATGAGGTCGCCTTCGACCGTGAAGAGGTCGATCATCCGCCATTCGGCGTCGAAGCCCTCTTGCGAACTCCCATACACCGCCGAGGTGACAACCGCTCCGAGGTCGCTCAGCCGGTGCACGGCTACCATGTAGATGCTGATTTCCGGCGTGAGATCCCAGGCGGCACGGATGGATGCGGGCAGATCACTCGCCTCGATCGTTACGAGCGGCCGGTGGTCGATGTAGATCCAATCCGGGGTCGTTGCGGGAAGTTCGTGCCGGTTGAACCCGGCGCAAAGCCGTGAATTGACCGACCAGGTGTGCGAGTGGGGGGCCGCTTCACCGGCGAGGTACCGGGCGTCAAGCTCCGCGAAGGCGGCGTCGATGTCGGCGAGGCCGAACATGACACCCGCCGTGATCCGGTGGTCTGTGTTGTCGATCTCGACGACGCCGAGCACGTCTGTGCGGAACGCCTCGGGCCGCTGATCGTGCCCCGAGAAACGGTAACGAATCAGGGCGAGGCGCCCTCCACGTGTCGCGATCACAGCTGACGTTATGTTCTTTACCCCGATGTCAGCGGTCGCCCGCCAGTCGGCGATGACGGTATCCATACCGGAGCGGACCCCGACGCCCACCAGCGGTCGGCGATCGTCTGTCGAGGTATCAGGGGCCAACAGTTCCGCAATCGCGTTCCAGTCGCGGGCCGCAAACCGCGCCAGGAACCGCTCATTGACTTGGCTTGCCACGTTTTCCAGGCGCGGCGCCTGCGGGTGCAGCTCCTCGAACCTCGCGAGCGCGGCGTCGAGGTCTGCCTCGTCGAATACTTCGGAGCGGCTGACCAGGTCGCCTTCGACCGTGAGAACGTTGATCCCGCGCCACTCGGCTTCGAAGCCCTCTGGCGAGGTCCCATGCCCCGCCCAGGTGACGACCGCTCCGAGGTTGCTCAGCCGATGCACGGTCTCGACGTAAATGCCGCCCGTGCTGCCGTCGAACGACGCACGGATGTATGCGGTCACGTCACCGGGTGCGACCACTGCTCCCCGACGGTGGTCGATATTCACCCAGTCAGGCGTCGTCGCGGGGAGTTGTCGCCGGTTGATTGCGGCGTGGGCTCCCGCGATGACCGACCATGTGTGCGCGTGGGCGGCCGCTTCGCCGGCAATGTATCGGGCATCGAGCTCCGCGAAGGCGCCGTCGAAGTCGTCGGGGTCGAACTGGACACCGGCCGTCGCGCGATCGTCCGCGCCGACCTCGATGACGCTGAGCAGCTCGCCGCCGAACTCCTCGTGGCTCGAGGCAGAGATACGGGTGAGGGCAAGGCGTTCCCCGCGGGTCGCGATGACGGTCGACGTTATGTTCGTCCCCATCTCGGTGAGAACTCGCATGTTCGCGATTTGCGCATCTCGACCGCGGAAGACCCCGGCGCTCACGACCCGACGGCGATCGTCCGTGACGATGTCGTCGGCGAACAACTCCGACAAGGAGTCCCAGTCCCGGGCTGCGAAGCATGTCCAGACGCGCCCGGCTATTCGGCTTGCCGCATTTTCCAGCCGCGGTGCTGGTCGGCTGAGCTCCTCGAATCTGGCAAGCGCCGCATCGAGATTTGCCTCGCCGAAGATCTCGCAGCGATCGCCCAGGTCGCCTTCGCCCGTCAGCAGTTCGATGATCCGCCAGTCGGCGTCGAAGCCCTCATTCGAAGTCCCATGCACCGCAAGGGTGATGACCGCACCGGTGTCGCTCAGCCGATGCACGGTCTCGATGTACATGCGAAGGTCTGGCGTGAGATCCCATGAGGCACGTAGATATTCGACCAGCCCACTTGCCTCGATCGTTGTGTGTTGCAGCTGATGGTCGATGATGACGTAGTCAGGTGTCGTCGCGGGGACTTCGTGCCGATTGAGCGCAGCAAAAGCATCCGTGATGACTGACCACATGTGTGCGTGCGCCGCGGCTTCGCCGGCGAGGTACCGGGCATCGAGTTCGGCGATGGCTGCGTCAATGTCGTTGACGTCCAACGTGACAACCGACGCGATCCGCTCGTCGGCGTCGATCTCGACGATGCTGAGCAGCTCGATGCCGAACTCGCCGTGCTGCAGGCCCCGGTTTGAGGAACAGAGGCGGACGAGCGCCAACTGCTGCCCGCGGTTCGCCACGACAGTCAAAGCCATGTTCGCCCCAACCTCGTCGCTGGCTCGCATATTCGTGATCACGACATCGCGACCGTGCCAGATCCCGGCATTCACGACGCGTCGGCGATCATCGAAAAAGCTACCGTCCGCGAGAATCTCGGCCATCGCGCCCCATTCGCGGGCCCCGAAGTGCGCGAAGAAGTTGTCCAGTGCTTGGCTTGCCGCGTTTTCCAGCCGCGGTGCCGGCTGGCCTAGCTTGTCGAATCGCGCGAGCGCGGCGTCGAGGTCTGCCTCGTCGAAGACTTCGCAGCAGTTGACCAGGTCACCTTCGACAGTCAAGAGGGTGACCCCTCGCCACTCGGCGTCGAAGCCCTCTCGGGAGGTCTCATGCGCAGCGCAAGTGATGACCCCCCCGAAGTCGATCAGCCGATGCACGGTCTCGATGTGGATATTGATGTCTTGGCCGAGGTCCAGCCCGGAGCGGAGGTATGAAATCAGTTCACCAGGTCCGAACGCCGACTCCCCTCGGTGGTCGATATTGACCCAGTCCGGCGTAGTTACGGGAAACTCGTGCTGGTCGAGCGCAGCATAGACGCCCGCGATGACCGACCACGTGTGCGCGTGGGTGGCAGCTTCGCCGGCGAGGTAGCGTGCGTCAAGTTCGGTTATGGCCGCGTCGAAGTCGTCGAGATCGAACACGATGACCGCCGCCATCCTGTCGTCGGCGTCGATCTCAACGACACTAAGGACCTCGTTCTGGAACGCCTCGGGCCGCAGGTCGCGACCCGAGTAGCGGGCACGCACCAGAGCAAGGCGCCCGCCCCGGGTCGCGATGACGACCCCGGTCACGTTCGTGAACCCCACGTCAGCGGCCGCCGCCAAATCTTCGAGCTCGGCATCCCGACCGTGTCGGATCCCGGCGTTCACGGTCCGCCGGCGATCGTCGATGGAAAAGTCGTCGGCCAGTATCTCGGCGATGGTGGCCCAGTCGCGGGCTGGGAAGCACGCCTGGAAGTAATTGGCCACTCGGCTTGCCGCGTTTTCCAGTCGCCTTGTCTGCGGGTGTAATTCGTCAAAGCGGGCGAGCGCGGCGTCAAGGTCTGCCTCATCGAAGACCTCGCAGCGGTTGACCATGTCGCCTTCGACCGTGAAAACGCTGACCACCCTCCATTCCGCGTGGAAACCCTCTCGCGAGGTCTCATTCGCCACGTGGGTCATGACCCCTCCGAGGTTGTCCAGCCGGTGCACTGCCTCGACGAAGTTGCTCAGGTCAGACGTGAAGTTCCATGCGGCGCCGAGTAACTCAGCCATTTCACCGGGCGCGATTGATGTCCCTCGCCGGTGGTCGATGTTCACCCAATCTGGAGTCGTCGGGGGAAGTTCGCGCCGGTTGAGTGAGGCGAAACCCTGCATAATGACCGACCATGTGCGCGCGTGGGGTGCTGCTTCGCCGGCGAGGTAGCGCGCGTCGAGCTCCTCGAAGGCGGCATCGATATCGTCAATGTCGAAGATGTTGCCGAATGCGATCCGATTGTTGGCGTCGATCCCGACGAGGCTGAGCAACTCGGCGCTAAACTCCCCGTGCCGCAGGTCGCTGTTCGAGGCACACACGCGGGTGAGCACGAGGCGCTGCCCGCGGGTCGCAATCACGGTCGACGTGATAGCCGACCCGATCTCGGCGATGGCTTTCATACTCTTGATTTGGGCATCTCGACCATGTAGATCGGCGTTCAGGACGCGACGGTGGTCGGCTACGGAAAATTCTTCAGCCAGCATCTCGGCCATGGCGGTCCAGTCGCGGGCCGCGAAGCAAGTCCACCAGCGTGCGTCGGCGCGGCTCGCGGCGTTTTCCAGCCGCGGTGCGGGCTGGCCGAGTGCGTCGAACGCCGCCAGTGCGGGGTCGAGGTCCGCCTCATCGAATACCTCGACGCGGTTGATCAGGTCGCCATCGATCGTCAGGATGTCGATTGTCCGCCACTCGGCGTAGAAGCCCTGGTGTGAAATTCCGCGTATTACTTGGGAAAAGACCGCTCCGAGGTTGCTCAGCCGATACACGGCCTCGATGTGGGTGTTGAAGTCGGGCGAGTCGTCCCATGAGGCGCGGATGTATGCGGTCAGCTCGCCCGCCTCGATGGTCGCGAGTCGTCGGTGGTCGATGTTGACCCAGTCCGGCGTCGTCGCGGGGAGTTCGCGGCGGTTGAGCGCGGCGTACGCCCCTGCGATGACCGACCACGTTTGCGCGTGGGCTGCCGCGTCGCCCGCGAGGTAGCGCGCGTCGAGCTCGGCGATGGCGGCGTCGAAGTCCTCGAGGTCGAATGTGACATGGGCCATCAGCCGCTCGTCCGCATCGATCTCAACGATTCCGAGCGCCTCGCTGTGGAACGCCTCGGGCCTTTGATCTCCACCTGAGAAGCGGAGACGGCAGAGAGCGAGGCGATCCCCGCGGGTCGCGACGGCGGCCGGCGCTATGTTCTGTGCCCCGAGGTCAGCGGCCGTCCGCATGCTTGCCATCACGGCGTCGCGACCGCTTCGGATGCCGGAGTTCGCCACGCGTCGACGATCGTCGTCTGTCATGTCGTCGGCCATCGTCTCCGCCAGCGCGGCCCAATCGCGGGCCGCGAAGTACGCATTCAATCGGTCGTACACCTGGCTTGCGGTGTTTTCCAGTCGCCGCTCTTGGGGACGCAATTCGTCAAAGCGGGCGAGCGCGGCGTCGAGGTCTGCCTCGTCGAAGACTTCGCAGCGGTTGACCATGTCACCTTCGACCGTCAAGAGGTCGATCCCACGCCACTCGGCATCGAAGCCTTCGTGCGAAACACCGTGCCCCACATGGGTGCAGACCGCTCCGAGGTCGCTGAGGCGATGCACGACCTCGATGTAGGTTCGGATGTCTTGGTCGAGGTCGATCCCGGCACGAAGGTATGGGATCAGCTCGCCGGGCGCGAAAGCCGTTGCCCGGCGGTGGTCGATGCTCACGCTGTCCGGCGTGGTTGGGGGCAGCTCGCGCCGGTTGAGCGTGGCGTGTCCACTCGTGATGACCGTCCACGTGCGCGAGTGCGCCGCCGCATCGCCGGCGAGGTAGCGCGCGTCGAGTTCGGCTATGGCGGCGCCGATTTCGTCGGGGTCGAACGCGACGCGTGCCACGATCCGCTCGTCGGCGTCGATCTCGACGATGCTGACCACTTCGGCGAGGAACGCCTCGGGCGGCTGGTCCCGGACCGAGAAGCGGTCACGACTGAGGGCGAGGCGCCCGCCCCGGGTCGCCATGACTTTCGACGTTACGTCCGTGATCCCCACGTCGGCGACAGCCCGCACATTTGCGATCACGACGTCCCGGCCGTGTCGGACGCCGGAGTTCACCACTCGTCGACGATCGTCGTCGAATGCGTCCTCCGCCATTATCTCGGCCATCGCGTCCCAGTCGCGGGCCGCGAAGTGCGCGTTCAAGCGCTCGGCCACTCGGCTTGCTGCGTTCTCGAGTCGACGTGTCTGCGGTTGCAATTCGTCAAAGCGGGCGAGCGCGGCGTCGAGGTCTGTTTCGTCGAATACTTCGCAGCGACTGACCAGGTCGCCTTCGACCGTCAAGAGGGCGACCCCTCGCCACTCGGCGTCGAAGCCCTCGCGCGAGGCCTCATGTGCCGCGTAAGTGGTGACCGCCCCGATGTCAGTCAGCCGATGCACGGCCTCGATATAGGTATTGATGTCTTGGTCGAGGTCCAGCCCGGAGCGAAGGTAGGCAATCAGGTCACCGGGCCCGAACGTTGTCTCTCCACGGTGGTCGATGTTGACCCAGTCCGGCGTAGTTGCGGGGAACTCGTGTCGGTTGAGCGCGGCGTAGCCGCCCGTGATGACCGACCATGTCTGCGAGTACGCGGCCGCTTCGCCGGCGAGGAATCGGGCTTCGAGCTCGGCGATAGCGGCATCGAAGTCCTCAAGGTCGAACGTGACCCAGGCCTCGATCCGGTCGTCGGCGTTGATCTCGACTATCCCCAAGAGATCTGCGCGGAACGCCTCCGAATCCTCGTCGCTGTGCGAATATCGGCAACGAGTGAGGGCGAGGCGTTCTCCACGGGTGGCAATGGTGCTTGACGTCGCGTGCGTGACTCCGAGGTCGGCGGCCGACCGGAAATCTTTGATCTCAGCGTCACGGTCCTGTCGGACGCCTGCATTCACCACCCGACGACGATCCTCGGTAGTAATGTCCTCCGCCAGGATATCGGCGAAGGCTTCCCATTCGCGGGCCGAAAAGCAAGCCAGAAGTCGCTCATTCGCTTGGCTGGCCGCGTTTTCCAGCCGCCTTGTCTGCGGGTGCAATTCGTCAAAGCGGGCGAGTGCGGCGTCGAGGTCTGCCTCGTCGAATAGCTCACAGCGTTTGACCAAGTCGCCCTCTACCGTCACGAGGTCGACCGAACGCCACTCGGCGTCGAAGCCCTCGCGCGAAGTCAAATCCGCAGCATGGGTGACGACAGCTCCGAGGTCGCTGAGGCGATGCACAACCTCTACATGGCTTGCGGCGGTTTGGTTGACTTCCCAGCCGGCATGCAGGTATCGCATCAGGTCACCCGGCGCAAAAGCCGCCCCCCTGCGGCGGTCGACGCTAGCGAAGTCCGGCGTGGTCAATGGCAGCTCGCGCCGGTTGAACGCAGCGTAGTTATCAACGATGACCGTCCACGTGCGCGAGTGCGCCGCTGCTTCGCCGGCGAGGTATCGCGCGTCGAGCTCGGCAATGGCGGCGTCGAAGTCGTCGAGGTCGAACACGACGATCGCCGCGATCTGATTGTGAGGGTTGATTTCGACGACACCCAGCGCATCCGACAGGAAATCCTCGGACCCGCGATCGCGGCCCGCGGCGCGCGCAAGGATGAGGCGCTCCCCACGGGCTGCGATGACGACGGACGTTATGTCCATGAACCCGGCATTGGCGGTCGCCCGCAGGTTTGCGATCTCGGCAGCCCGACCGTGCCGGATCCCTGCGTTTACCACCCGCCGGCGATCGTCGATAAGAATGTCGTCTGCCAGTACCTGCGCGAGCGTATCCCAGTCGCGGGCTGCGAAGTGCGCCAAGTAGCGCTCGGTCGCCTGGGTGGCCGCGTTTTCCAGCCGTCGCGCCTTTGGCTTCGGCTCCTCGAACCCTGCGTGTGCCGCGTCGAGCTCGGCGATCGCGGCGTCGAGGTCTTCGATGTCGAAATAGATTTGCAGGGCGATTCGACCCTCCTCGTCGAGGCCGAGGAGCTCGAGCATCTCATCCTGCGGGGCTCCGGGACCCACATCTGCGGTGCCTGCCGCAATTTTGGCGAGAGCCAGGCGCTCGCCTCGCGTGGCAACGATGGTGGGACGGAATCGCACCATGCCGATCTCGAGGTAGCGCTTCATCGTGTCTTGCCACTCGCCCGACGGGAGGTCGGTCCGCGCAAATCCGACAATGTTCCGGCGATTCTCGAGGTCGACGACGGGCGCGAACAGCGGCTTCAGCTCGTCCCAGGACTCGCGTTCGACGGCAGCGGCGACCCGGTAAATTGCTTGCACGCACGCAGTGTCCAGCCGCCGCGCGTTTGGCTGCGGCCCCTCTAACCGTGCGTGTGCCGCGTCGAGTTCGGCTGTCGCTGCGTCGATGTCATCGATGTCGAAAGACACCTGGAAAGAGACTCGACCGTCCTCGTCGAGGCCGAACAGGTGGAGAAATTCGTCGTGCGGCGCCCCGGGGCTCACATCGGCCGTCGCCACTTCTAGTCGGGTGAGGGCCAAGCGCTCGCCTCGAACTGCGATAACCACGACTCGGATTCGCAGTGCGCCATTCTCGGTTAGGAGTCTCGCTTCGCTGGGCGAAAAGTCGTCCCGGATAAAGCCGCCGGTGATCTTCCGGCGACTCTCGGTGAAGACCTCGGGTGCAAACAACTGCTCGAACTCGTCCCAGTCCTCGCGGTCGGTAGCAGCCTCCCCGCGCCGGACCACCCTTACGCAGGCGGTGTCCGGTTCGGCGCTCCGAGGTTCGGGTGGCGCCGGCGCAGGCGGAACGGCGCACTCACCGAGAATGCGGCGCGCCTTCTCGGCGAGCGCCGCGGCTCCCTTCCGCTCGTATAGGCCCGCCGCCCGCTCCGCTGCGGCTCGTGCCCCCGCGGTGTCGCCAGCGGCTCCCAAAACCGTTGCTAGCGCTAGGCATGCGTCGCCGTGATCAACCAACGCGTCGGTGCGCTCAACTAGGCTGATAGCGGCCTCGGCGATCTGCCGAGCGGCGTCGTGATCATTGTTACGCGACAGCAGTTGCGCGCGGAGCATGCGCCATGCGGTCGATGCCTTCTGTGCGTGGCCGGCGAGACGCTCACTCTCCCTGCATAATTCGTCCGCCTCGGCGTCTCGGTCGAGCGCGAGACAGGCGCGACCTAATAGCGCGGCGGTCTCGGCGGTGTCAGCATCGAGACCCATCCGACGAAAACCGTTGTAAGCCCGACGCAGCAGCGGCTCGGCCGCAGCAGGATCGTCGACGACGAGCTCGACGATTCCCGCATACTGCTCGACTTCCACCAGCGCATGGCGCAATCCGAGCTCGGTGACCGTGCGCCGCGCCGAGTCGATCATCCGCCTGGCCGCGGCAGCTCGTCCGCGGAAGGCCTCCAGCACGGCCTGGCACCGCGTCGACGTAGCCTCCACCGCCGGTGAGTCGGTCGTGATTCGGAGCAGCCGCACCACGTCAAGACAACGCCCACCCGCACGGGGAACCGGGTTGGGGCCCCACAGCGCCGCGAGCGGCGCGCCGGCCAGAACCGCGTTGACCCGGCGATGTTCACGCGCGCGTCGCGCCGCGGTCAAAGCGTCGTCCAGGGCGACCTCACAGTCGCCGATCCGCCCAAGGCGGGCAAGGCATCCGGCTCGAACGGTATGGGCCTTGGCTTCGCCTGCGGCATCGTCTAATTGGGCCAGCTTTTGGGCGGCGGCGCCTAACGCGACCTCGACCTCGTCCAACCGCTCCGGGTGGATGAGCATTGACAGCTGGCCGTCGAAGCACGTCGCCCATGCCGCCAACCGGGCGGAATCGACTGTCGCTTCTTGCAATTGGGCGACCGCGCGCACCGCCGACGCCACATCGCCTGCGGCCAGCAGGGCCTCGCAGCGCGCGACTAGTAGCTCGGCGACTTGGTCGTCGCGGTCGGGCAGCTCATCGTCAATCTCCTCGAGCGCGTGCAGGGCGTGGTCGTAGAGGTCGGCAGCACCTTCGTAGGCCAGACGGGCCATCGCCTGGTCTGCGGCACGCCGGGAGTACTCAACGGCCTTGACCGCGTTTCCCGCCCAGGCGCATTCGAAGTAGTGGTGCGCCAGTTCGGCCAGCAGCTCGTCGTCGGCGCCGGGCTGGTTCTCCAACATCACGGCGATGCGTTGGTGCAGTCGCATGCGCCGCACCGACGCCAGCTCGGCGAGCAGCGACTGTCGCACGATGGCGTGGTTGAACCGGTAGTTGCCGCCGGGCTCTTCGATGACGATGCCGGCCTTACAAGCCTCGTCGAATGCGTCGATGAGGTCGCTCTCGACAACGCGCTCAACCAGATCCAAGGCAAACCGGCTGCCGATGACCGCCGCCGCGGCAAGAGCCTTGTTGGTCTCGGCCGGAAGCCGCGAAAGCCGGCGGCTCACGGCTTCACGTACACCCTGCGGCAGAGTGCTCTGATCCCACACGCCGCCACTTTCATCGACATGGCGCAGGGCCTCGATAAGGAAGAAGGGGTTACCACCGGTGACCGACGCCAATGCGTGCGCGAGCTCCTCGTCGTCGTAGCCGGCCTCGGCGACGTACGCGGTCACGTCGTCCTCGTCGAGGCCACTGAGATTGAGGCGGTTGGCCGTGCCGTCGCGATGCAGGTCGGCGAGCATGGCCGCTAAGGGGTGGGAGCGGTCAAGGTCGGTGTTGCGGTACGTGCCAACGATTTGCACGCGGGAGCGGTCGCCGAAGCGCAGCAGGTGCCGCAACAAGAGGAGCGTTGGCTTGGCAGCCCAATGGAGGTCGTCGAGTATCAGGACGACCGGCGCGCACGCCGAGGCGATTTCCAGGAGCGCAACGACGGCATCGAAGAGTGCATACCTTTCGGTGTCGGGATCCGCGCGAGTCGGGGAAGCAAGGTCGGGCAACACATCGGTCAACCGGGGAACCAATGGAAGTAACGCTTCGGCGCCGCGCAGTCCCCGCAGCCGGTCAACACCAATGCAGGGCACGAGCGAACGCAGGGCTTCCGCGAACGGCTGATAAGGCGCGCCGAGGTCCTCGTCGCAACGGCCATACAGCACGATCGCTTCCTGCTCGTAGGCCCGCTGAGACCATTCGCCGGCCAGGCGGGTCTTGCCGACACCCGGTTCGCCGGCGATCAGCACTGCGTGCACACCACCGGTGAGCGTGGTCTGCCACGCCGCGAGAAGCCGTTCCAGCTCGTCTTCGCGCCCGACGAACGGCCCGTGGCCGATGAGTACCGGTGGAAGGGCGGGACGCTCGATCGGCACGGCGCTTGGCTGTGGTTTGGGGGCCTCGTCGATTTCGAGACGGAGCTCGAAAACGCGCTCCGGGCGCGGCAGATTTCGTAGCTTGTGCATCCCCAAGTCCATGAGCATCACGTCGTCGGACAGTGAGTCGATGACCAGCTCGGCCGTCGCACCCGAGCACAGGATCTGGCCGCCCTCGGCCAGCGACCGCAGGCGCGCAGCCCGGTTGACCGCTCGGCCGAAGTAGTCGCCGTCGCGAAGCTCGACTTCGCCGGTATGCAGCGCCACCCGGATACGCATGGGCTCCCGCAATGTCCACGGCTCGTGACTGATCGCGTCTTGCAACTCAAGGGCGGCCGCGGCGCCTGCCGACGGCCGCTCGAAGACCGAAAACGTCGCATCTCCCTCACCGCGCGTCTTGATCAGCCGTCCCCCGCGCGACGTGACGACCTGTTCGACGAGCTCGTCGTGGCGTGCCAGCGCCAATGCCATGGCGTCGGCGTCCGCCTCCCAGGCCGCCGTCGATCCCTCGATGTCGGTGAGCAGAAATGTCACTGCCCGCGTCACCGACGGAAGATCTTGTGCCACAACAATATCCAGCGAAGTATCCTGAGCGACAACCGCGGCTTCGAGTCGGCGGAGCTCCGGGCCGGGGTCGACGCCCAGCTCGTCGGCGAGCATTGACCGGGCCCGTTGATAAGCGCCCAGGGCTTCGCCCTGCCGGCCGGCGCGGTACAGGGCGAGCATCAGCTGGCCCCAGCGCCTTTCGCGCAGCGGCGCCTCGGCCACCGCCGCCTCGAGATCGCCGATGACTTCCGCGGCTCGACCGGTGGCGAGTAGCGCGTCGGCACGGTCCTCCACCAGCGCGGCGTGGCCTTCGATCCAGCGTGTCTTTTCGGATGTTCCCCGCCGGCTATCGGGCACCTCGGGGATTCCGCGCCACAGGGTTAGTGCCTCCTCGAAGCGCGCCACCGCTTGGCTGGTGTCGCCAGCGGCAGCGGCAGTGCGCCCGCGCCTTGCGGCCGCTTTGTAATGCGATGCATCAACCTCGGTCTCGGCCAGGGTCCAACCGGCTCCCTCCGTCAAAACAAAGCCGTCGCCGAGGGTGCGACGCAGCAAAGAGACGTGGGTCTGCAAGGCCTTGGCAGCGGTGCGCGGCGGATCCTCGCCCCAGAGCAGCTCGACGAGGGTATCGGCCGACACAACGGAACCGCCGTGCAGCCCGAGCATTGTGAGGATGGCGCGAGGCTTGGCGCCCGGAATCACGACGGGCGCGCCATCCTGCCGGACCTGGAGAGGTCCCAAAACCCCCAGTTCCATCGTTGGAAGCGTACTCATATTGGTCATCGTCCGTTGGACGATTCAATGTGTGGTCAAGATCGAGTAAAGGCGCCGTGCTAGCGCGAGTCCGCACAGGCCTTTTCGTGGAGCCGATGACGGGAATCGAACCCGCGTATTCAGCTTGCGAAGCTATTTCCACGCCCGAACGCACGTTCGCATTGCGCCTGGTCAGCGAGGTTTCAGCTAACGCAAACACCGACTGCAACAGTTATCTCTTCGCGGAACTTGTCGACGCGTTCTGCCGCCCTACCGGCTGCACCCTCTGACCTAATTCGGCCGTTGACTGATCCGCAACTTTTCGTGCGCGCGCGGGGGGGTGTGCCGTAGCTTGTGAGTCCACAGCAAGCCAAGTGACGGAAGGGCGGGACGACGATGGCTGCGTTGCGCCCGTTCCTCGTCGCGGTTGCCGCGGCATTGATGTGCGTTGTCGGGCAGAGCGGCGTTGCCCACGCCTACACCGACCGCGACTACTTTGTCGTCAACGGGACGCCCCATGCGATCGTGCTCGCTCGCTACAAAACTGGCAATCCTTACCCCGAGTACGTCGACCCGCCCAACAGGATCGAGCCCGGACAGAAGTTCAAAATCGGATTGCGGGAGGACAGAAGTACCACGCTCGAGCAGATCGATTTCGACACCTTCAATGACGCCGGCACTCAGATCCCCGCCGGCATGGTCGAACTCAAACTCGTCTACAAGCGCGATCCGACCACCTACGTCGTCAGTGTGGCCTGCTGGCCGGGCGCGGGCCGCTCCTGTAGCCCTCGCGGGTGGGGCGACCTCGACACCGTGGTCTTCACTGGCTAGTCATCGACACACCCGAGACCTTTCTAGGAGAACGACAATGCGATCATCGGCCAGGTACCTCGCGCGAATGTTCGCGGTGGCGACGACCGCAGCGACGGCACTCACCGGCAGCGGCGTGACGGCCGTGGCCGATCCGCACTCGGGCGTCGTCGACGACAAGTTCTACGTGGTGAACGGGACCGAGCACGCGATCATCCTGGCCAGCTACGCCACCGGCAATCCCTACCCGGAATGGGTCACGCCGCCCGACCGAATCGAACCGGGCCACAAGTTCGAGGTTGCTCTGCGGGAGTTCGGCAAATCCTATTCGGTCAAGATCAACTTCGACACGTTCGACAAGAACGGCAAGCAGATACCGGGAGGCCTGGTGGAATTCCGGATCGAGCAATCCTACGACAACTTCTTGGCCAAGGTGGCTTGCTGGCCCGGTCCCGAGCGTGCTTGCCTGCCGCGCGGCTGGGGCGACCCGTACGTCACCACCGTGTCCTTTATTGGCTGACGCGACATCGGCGCGCCGGGGGCAAAAGCAACGCCCCAACGCGGCGACTGGGAGCAACCGACGCGCCGGGGTGCTGGACACCACCGGACCCGCTCCCGCTCCCCAACAGGAAGGTGTGCCGAGCGCGGAGCAGCCGTGTTTCGCGAAGCAAACAACCGATCCGCTTCGTAACCGTTCCGACGGCTGCAAGCGGCCTGGCACACTTCTATTCGATCGCGCAGTCATGTCCCATGACGCGACTGAGAGGTGTGAGGTAAGCGCTGAACCGCAGTCGACCACAAGTACCTCATCGATGGCCGTAGATCGGTTCCCTGGGCCACCGGTCGCCGACGCGGGCCGCGGGAACCTGGACTGTAACCGCTGCTGGATTTCTCCCACCTCGACGCACAGCAGATGCGGTCGGGTCAGGCCGTGCACGAGGTATAGGGTTGTGTATTCACGGTCTGCACCTAGGTTCTGTTGTCGAGTAGCGACGCGTTTGCTCAGCGGAACTTTCGCGGCTTGGCCCTGACCCCGTGGCGAAGCGAGTCCGGTCGTCAGCCCGACTGTTGAAGGAGCTACGTGAAGCTCACCCGATCGGGCGCGGCGCTGAGCCTGCTGACCGCGGGCGCACTGGTGTTATCGGCATGTGGCGGGAACAACAGCGCATCGTCTGGATCCAGCGCCACGTCGGGTTCGGCCGCGGCGTCGCGGGTGTCCTGCGGTGGCCAGAAAACATTGAAAGCCAGCGGCTCGACCGCGCAGGCCGGCGCGATGACCCGCTTCGTCAACGCCTTCGAGCAAGCCTGCCCGGGCCAGACCGTGAACTACGCCCCGAACAGTTCGGGCGAGGGGATAAGCGAGTTCGTGGGTAACCAAACCGATTTCGCCGGCTCGGACTCGCCGCTGAGCCCGGCCGGCGAGTACGACAAGGCGCAGCAGCGGTGCGGCTCGCCTGCCTGGAACCTGCCGGTGGTGTTCGGCCCGATCGCGATCACCTACAACCTCGGCGGCGTCAACGCGCTCAGTTTGGATGGGCCGACGACGGCGAAGATCTTCAACGGCGCCATCACCAAGTGGGATGACGCCGCCATCACGGCGCTCAACCCGCACTTCACCATGCCCTCAGCACCGATCCACGTCGTCTTTCGCAGCGACCAGTCCGGGACCACGGACAATTTCCAGCAGTACCTCGATGTCGCATCCAATGGTGGGTGGGGCAAGGGGGCCGGCAAGACGTTCAACGGCGGTGTCGGGGTGGGCGCCGCGGGTAATGACGGCACGTCGGCGGCGATCAAGAGCACCGACGGGTCGATCACCTACAACGAGTGGTCATTCGCCCAGGCACAAAACCTGAGCATGGCCAACGTCATTACCTCGGCCGGGCCGGATCCGGTGGCAATCAGCGCCGACTCGGTCGGCCAGACGATCGCCGGTGCCACGGTTAAGGGGCAGGGCAACGACCTGGTCCTGGACACGACGTCGTTCTACAAGCCGACGCAGCCCGGTTCCTACCCGATCGTGCTGGCGATCTATGAAATCGTCTGCTCGAAGTACCCCGACGCCCAGACCGGCACGGCCGTGAAAGCGTTCCTGCAGGTCACCATTGGCGACGGCCAGAACGGTTTGGCCGACAACGGATACATTCCGGTGCCCATCCAATTCCTGCCGAAACTGGCTGCCGCCGTGGACGCCATCACATGATTTTGAGATCCTTACGCGGTCGTCCCTGGGGTGGTAGACGACGAGTCGGGACCTTGTGGCAGGACGTGCACGAATTCTTGCGGCGTGACTGGGGCTGCATCAAAGGAGCATCTACTGACGGGGCTGGATGTCCGACGCATGTCGCGTGCTCGAACGAGTCACGCGTCGGTGTTGAACAGCTTGTTCGCCCGGGTCCCTTTGGGCCACCTCGGAGCGCTACAGTGAGCGAACCCCGGTTCCGGGGCAGCGCCCATGCACCCAGGTCGGAGTTGGTTATGGCGTCATCGAGGCTGGGTGCGCGCTTTGTCGCACTGGCTTTCGCCGTTGGATTGGGAGTCGCCGCGGTCACCGGGCCCGCCCTCGGTTCGGCTAATCCGCTGGCCCCGGCTAATCCGCTGGCCCCGGCTGGTCCAGGTGGACCGGCCAATGATTTTCCGCACCCACTGATGAAAAAGATCGATGATCTCGGGGTGGCCGCCACAACCGACTCAAACTCAGAGACAATTTCGGCGAAGAAGCTTGTGATCCTCAGTATCGCGCTGGCTAATGTGGCTAACGAGATATCTTCGACAAAGGTTGAGACCCTGGCCAACCCAGCTGACTATGTGCTGGCGACAGGAAAAACGCCCACATATTTCACAAACGCCTTCAAGCCTACCCCTATTAAGGTAACGCCCAATACGGCCAATTTCGGTTACTTTGACTATAAAACGGACGCTCAAGGGCCATTCCAGCTTTGGCTCGATTTCGCCAGCCCGCTGCTGGGCGGCGGTGTGTTTACCGACGGGATGCTGCAAGAAGAAACCATGGCTCTGGAAACGCCAGAACTCGCGAATTTGGCCGCTCAAGTCCCACGCCCTAAAACCCGCGACGGCGTCGGAAGAGGACCGATGGCGAGCAATCCCACACCCCTAATTATTCGACACGTTCGCCGCACGATCGATCTCGACCAACGGGGAGCCTTGGAGCACGACAAGTGGAAGACGATTCCAATCAAGGACTTCTTACCTGTCATCAGGCCGCTTGCGGCCAACCAGGTATTCAACGTCTTGGCCGTCGCGGTGCCACACCTCACGACCGACAAAGATCAAAAGAAACAGGAGACGATCAACGACCTGTTCAACACGTTCGACGCCGCATATAGGATGAGCAGCAAATCCGGGGGGAAGAACACCACAATCAACACCGGCCCCATCGGCACCGGGAACTTCCTACACGACCACAGAGTCATCTACGTGATGCAGCACCTGGCCGCCCAGGAAAACGGGGTCAACTTAATTTACTGGGGTTTGAAAGACGCCGATAAAACGGCTTATGACAAAGTGGTAGGCGATATTATTGGGGAATACAATAAGGATAAAGGCACGGCGGGCAATGACACCATCAGCCACCTGCTGGTGCTCGCACAAAAATACCTAAGTAAATAAAGAACATGTAGCTTAAAGACGCGTCCGGTATTGCTCCGGCCAGGCCGAAGCAGCCCCTCCGCCACCAGCTCCACCCGGGGCTCGGTTGCTGGTCGTGGACGATCGGGTAGTTGGTGGTCGAGTCGCACGGCTTGTCGATCTGGGCCCGGGATCGAATTCGAACCCGCGTATTCAGCTTGGGAAGCTATTTCCAGCGCCGAACGTCCGTTCGATACGGGCTGGTCAAGGGCCCTGTTAGCTAACCCAAATACCGAGGGCACCTGTGTTTTCGGTTCGTTCGGCACACGCTCACGGTTCGGTGCCTCGGGGTTGGGTTGTCCCCAGTCGGGTCGATGGTTAGCTGGCGGATAAGTTCTTCGGTCGACTGGCCCCCGCGGTAGCCGCGTCGCGGGCTAAGGGCGGCCGCAGTCGTCCGGCGATGCGGGCGCCGGTCGCCCGGGTGGCAGCGAGTAATAAGGCCGACGGGCGTATCCCGGCGATAACCGCGGACACCGCCGCCACCTCACCGCCACCCAGGGGAACGGTGACCGCGACACAGCTGAGATTTGCCAGCACACCTCCGGCGTCCACAATCGGTGCGGAGTGGCCGATTTCGGTGTGAGCCCGCGCCTGCGCCGTCCCCGCGGGTACCCGCTCGCCGGGCTCGGGTGCGAATTCAAGCGGCTCGCGAGCATCCACGGTGTCCAGGATCACCGCGTCGCCGCCGACCGTGGCCGAGAGGCTGACAGCGGCTCCGGTGGCGACGGCGAGTTCGGCCATCGGCCGCCTGGCGGCGACCCGTAGTCGGCGCTCGGGTGTTACGCGAGAACCGAGTCCCAACAGGCTGGCGCCCAGACGGTACCGGGCGCCTTCCCGCCGGACCGCCCCAACCTCTATCAGCTGTTTGAGTAGCCGGTGCACCGTTGGTCGCGGGACGCCCGTTGCCTGCGACAGATCGATCAGCCGCACCGGTTGCAAGGCAGCCACCTGATCCAACAATTCAAATGCGGTGACGATGATGCTACGGCCGTCATTTTGGGTCGGATGCCCAGGCGCACCCGCTTCCGGATCACTGATCATCGCATCTGAACCCTTGCTGTCACTGCTACCGACGACCCAGCGGGAGCGTTCGACGTGTGGGACGTGTGGGACGTGAGTCGTGGAAATTCCTCACGTTCATTAGGCCTCGCAACGCTCGTAACCTGCGGCTTCTTCCCACACCGGTGCGGGGGCGTCCAGATGCTGCACCGCTGCTCGCGGCCGAGGCTGGGCCAATGATACCGATAACCGCAGCTCATGGTCCTCCCCGAAGCAACGATTCGCGGGAAGAGTCCACTCAGTGGACGATGAGTCGCCAGTAGCGGCGCCGCTTCCTAACGTCGGTTGCCATGACCGCATCTACCACATTCGACGTCATCTTTGTCGGTGCCGGACACAACGCGATGATCGCTGCCAGCTACCTCGTCCGGGAAGGCCGCAGCGTGTGTCTGCTCGATCAGCAACCGACGCCCGGCGGCTGGGTCCGCAGCGAGGAGCTGACGCTGCCGGGCTTTGTCCATGACACTTACTCGGCGCTGCACCCGATTTTTGTCGGCGGCCCAGTGTTCGCTGAGTTGGGAACGGAACTCGCCGAGCACGGTCTGCGGTATGTGCAGGGTGAGGTGAGCACCGGCGCTTCCTTTCCCGACGGCCGCTCGGCGGTGATCGGCACCGACCCTGATGCGTTAGCCGCCGAGTTGGACCGGCTCGGTGAGTGGCACGCGTGGACACAGCTGATGGCAGACGCGGCACCACAATTGGATTCGCTGCTTCCCCTCTTAGGTATGGATCTCTCCTCACCGGAGGCGGTAGGAGTACTCAACGCATTGAATCGCGACACTGGCTCTGCGCTGCCATTCACGACCCTTCTCGCTAGCTCCGGGCGCGACCTCCTTGGCGATCGGTTTCGCAGCGAGGAGCTGATCATGGCCTGGCTCCCTTGGTTATTGCACGTGGGGTTGGGCCCGCGCGACGCCGGTGGCGCGCTCTGGTCGGTGGTGCTGATGGCCGCCCTGCTCGCCGGCAACCCGGCCCCCGTCGGGGGCAGCGGTCGCCTCGCCGAGGCACTCACCGCGTTGGTTACCGCACACGGCGCCAAGATCCGAACCGGGGTGGACGTCGACGCCGTGGTGACCGAGCGCGGGCGGGCCACCGGGGTGCGGACCAATGAGGGTGAACTCCTCATCGCCACCGACGCGGTGATCGCCAGCACCACACCCGACCAGCTCTACGGGCGCCTGCTGCGCGACGCACCGGGTATCCCAGAATCCACCCGGGCACAGGCAAGCCGCTATCGGTACCGCCGCGGCTGTTTCCAGATCGGTTTGGCGCTTTCGGCGCGACCCCGTTTCGCCGATTCCCGACTCGACGGCGGCGGCGGGATAAACGTCGGCCGCGGGCTGAACGAACTCGTCACCTCCGTTCGGCAAGCCGAAGACGGGCTGCTGCCCACCCATCCGTCCATCTCGTGGCACGAGCCCACCGCGGTCGATCCCGGTCGGGCGCCCGCCGGGCAAGCGGTAGTTCGGCTGCAAGTGCTCGATGTGCCGTTGCACCCGACCGGAGATGCGGCCGACCTCATCGACGTCGACAAGGCGTGGACTTCGTCGGTGGCCGAGCGCTTCGCCGACCGGGTGATCGGCGAGGCCGCACAACACATCTCAGGTCTCGAACAGACGGTGCTGGCCCGCCACATCCTGAGCCCGGCCGATTTGGCCCGCGGCAACCCCAATGCCGGGCCCGGCGACCACGCCTCCGGGGAGAACGCGCTGTCCCAGGCGTTCACCCAGCGTCCGATTCCCGCGCACCGCGGCGGATACGCCACCGATGTACCGGGCCTGTATCTGATCGGGGCGGCCACCTGGCCAGGGCCCGGCGTCGGCGGCTCGTCGGGCAGAGCCGTAGCCTGACGCTTGCTGAGCCGGACCTGACCGGAGGAGTGCCCTGCACAGCAGGACCTTTGGGTCGAGGCGTGACACGCGCCACACTAGGCCTGTACAGCGCCGAATCCGGCGATGTTATAAGGACATTCGCTGATGGGGTCGCCCCCGCTGTTCGCAGCGCGGTGAGCACGGAGCGGGCAAGACAAAGGAGGGTAGGTTCGGGCAGATGTCAGAAATGATGGGCTGGGAGAGTGCATATCGGGAGGAGGGCGACTTCGAAGGCCCTCCGCCATGGAATATCGGCGAGCCCCAACCCGAGCTCGCGGCGCTGGTCCGGGCGGGCAAAGTGCGCAGCGATGTGCTCGACGCCGGGTGCGGATACGCCGAGCTTTCCCTGGCGCTGGCCGCGGACGGCTACACGGTGCACGGCGTCGATCTGGCTCCGACGGCGATCGCCGCGGCAACCAAGGCTGCCGCCGCCCGCGGCCTGTGGAATGCCAGCTTCCAGCAGGCCGACATCACCACATTCAGCGGCTTTGACGGGCGTTTCAACACCATCATCGACAGCACGCTGTTCCATCACGTGTGATGCCCAAAGGGTTAGCAATCCTGTGGTGTGAGAGGTGTCCGCAACTCAAGTAGTGCGCCAGGAAGTGGGTAACTACACCCCTCAACGGCCCGGTCCCGCAGAAGGCTCGTGACAGCGACCCGATACCCTACGAGCATTGGGAGCTTTGTTCCCTTCTGACGAGAGACGATCTGACATGAGTGATAAGTGGTTCTCTAACATCGGTGCGCCGGGAGACTTGACCCTCGCGGATTTGTGCGACCAAATCGAGCAGAAAATCCACCTCAACGCAGACAACGAGAAACTCCCGCAGGAGTTCCCGGACTGGCAGTCGTGCGTGAGAGATCGGGACGCCACCATCTACAAGTTGAGCGCGGCTGTCGTCAACCTTTGTCAGATGGTGAAGCACTTGGCATCGGAGCAGCAGCGCGGCGGCTAGCCTGCCAAGGGGCGTCGCCCCGGCCTCGCTACCACTGCAAGATTCCCGTCTGTGTCAGCAAAATCAGCACCGACATGATCGTCGACAGCACGCTTTTCCACTCACTGCCGGTCGCGCGGCGTGACAGCTATCTGCGCTCGGTATCCGCTGCCGCCGCGCCCGGCGCTGGCTACTACGTTCTGGTGTTTGCCAAGGGCGCCTTCCCGGCCGATATGGACACCGCGACCAAGCCCAACGAGGTGGACGAGGATGAGCTGCGCAGCGTCGTCTCGAGATACTGGGCGATCGACGAGATACGGTCGGCGTTCATTCATGTGAATGCCCCGCGGATCCCGGGTGTGGCGATTTCGTCATTCGAGCGGGATGAGAAGAACAGGATGAAATTTCCCGCATACCTACTGGCGGCGCACAAAGCGGACTGAACCGTGAAGAGCGGTATTTTCTACCCGCGACAGGTCGACCTCGCCAATACGCAGCTAACGGTTCCAGGTCATCCGTGTCGCGCCCTCACGGTCCAACGACGGTCAAGAATGGGTCTCCTTCGGTCGTCAGATCGGCCCGTACGTCTGCAAATATATGGAGCGGATGACGGGAATCGAACCCGGGGCGCCGCATGCAAATCGCACGGCCGATCCGGAGCCGCGAAGCGTCGTCAGGTAATGTTCCCGACCGGATTTCTCATGCCAAATTCATATAATTCTCCAAAACCCGCCATCTGCCATCAATTCGCTCCGACAGTGTTTCTAATACATTGCTGGATGCGGGCGCTATGTAAACTTCTGCTTAAAGATACCGCTTGAATTTGCAAGATGAGCCGCGGTCAGGATCAGAAAGAGCCATCTTGGCCGCGCGTCAGGTGGAGCAGCCGCACCGCTTCACTTGTGCCGGATACGCTTACGCGGTGCCGAGGCATTGAATAGGGTGCCGCGACTGACAAATTCTCCCGGGGACCTCGTCAACAACCGCCGCACCCCGTAAAAGTACTGAGACGGAGGTGGCGCGGACTAGTCAATTGGCAGTGGCCTGATGAAATCGATCAATCTTTCGGTCCGATCTGGTTACGCTTTCTTTCGCCGCTCAATCGAACTGAGTCAACTGACCGGCGCACGCTGTGCGATGCCGAGTACGCGCTTTCAGTGAGACCTTCACATTGCCACAGTGGCCGAGGCTCGTCATCGGGTCGGACTATCCACACAAGGAGGAGTCCGATGTCTTATGTTGTGACACAACCGGAATCGCTGAAAACAGCGCGACTTTTCGCGGGCGCGGCGTTGGTCTTTGGCCACGCCGCGGCTGCCCATCACATCTTCGCCACCGATTCGACGTCCCGCGCCAGGTACCGCAAGGTCATCGAAGCGGCGGACGCGATCGCGGCCGGTTAGGGAGTGGGGGCAATGGATTTCGGAGCGCTACCACCGGAAATCAATTCTGCGCGAATGTATTCCGGGCCAGGCTCGGAACCTATGCTCGCTGCCGCAGCGGCGTGGGACGGGCTGGCCGCGGAGCTCAATTCGGCAGCATCGTCATACCAGTCGATGATCACACGACTCACCGACGAAGGCTGGACGGGGCCGGCATCAGCGTCGATGGCCGCCGCGGTCGCCCCGTACGTGACATGGATGAGCAGCACCGGCGCGAATGCCGAGCAGGCTGCCGCCCAGGCAACCGCCGCGGCGGGTGCTTTCGAAGCCGCGTTCGCGATGACGGTATCCCCGGCTGTGGTCGCCGCGAACCGCACTCAATTGGCGGCTTTGATCGCGACGAACGTCATAGGCCAGAACACGCCGGCGATCGCGGCCACTGAGGCGGAATACGGCGAAATGTGGGCGCAGGATGCCGCGGCAATGTACGGGTACGCCGGAAATTCGTCCACCGCAACCGTGCTCAAAGCGTTCACGTCACCGCCGCAGACGACAAACCCGGCCGGCCAGGGTCTGCAATCCGTAGCGGTTGCCCAGGCCAGCGGCACAACGGCGGGGACTGGGCAGACGGAGGTGGCGCAGTTTATGTCGACCGTTTCGGGTTCTTTGCAGGGACTCAGCTCGCCCGCATCATCGACATCGAACGCGGCCCTTGCCGTTCCGACCAGCTCGGGCGGCCTGGGCGGCCTACTCAATTTCTTGGATGGGGCTGACGGGAACCCGATCGGGACCTTCTTGAACTCCAACTTTTTGAACGGATTGACGTCGGCCGGCTACGTGAATCCCGCCATCATTCTCCCGGCGGTGACGAGCGCACTGTCCAACGTCCACTCGTTGGGGCCAGACGCATTGGCGGCTGGCGCAGCGCTACCTGACGCCCCGTTCTTTCCCGGATTCGCCAGTCTGGTGCAACCGCAGTCGTCGGGCGGCATGCCGTTCGTTGGTGGCGTGTCTGCGAATATGGCCCAGGGCACGCTGGTGGGGCGACTGTCCGTGCCGCAGTCGTGGACGGCGGTCTCGCAGGTGGCTAACCATTCCGGCGCCACGTTCGCGGGCGGTGGCTGGACCGACGCGGTCGGCCCAGCCGCCGGCGCGGAGTCCGTCCCGGCCGGCATGCCCGGTATGCCGGGCATGCCGATGTCCGGTGCAGGCGCCCGCGGATTCGGTCATGGGCCACGCTATGGATTCCCGGTGACGGTCATGCCCCGCCCACCGGCCGCCGGATGATAGGACCCTGTTCAACGTGGAGCCGATGACGGGAATCGAACCCGCGTATTCAGCTTGGGGAGCTATTTCTACGCCCGAACGGGTGAGCGAAAGCGCCTGGTAGAAGCCACACCAAGCGAACCCAAATTGCAGCGCTACCTGCAACTTAGGTACGGGTAGCGCACTACCTCGGTACGGCCGCGGTACCGGCGGACTACGCCCCAGTTCGGGGTACGCGCGGGGTACGGTGCCCAGTCGTGCCCAACACTGTTGGCCCGGTTGCCGATTCGACGGGCGTCATCGGCATCATCTGCAGACTCAAACAGATCATTGAGTTCATCGATGGAATCCACCACCGGCATGGGCGCGCAGTGGTTACACCGAAACCGCCCGCCGTCGCCCTCCACGCCACCCTTTTCGTGGCTGCCGTCAGGTCTTGGCTGGCAATACCAGGCTTCGAACCCGTAGTGCGACGTAAGACGCCTCCTGGCCCTGGGTCAAAAACGCTCGATGGGCTGCGCGCCCCGAGTAGGACAACCGCATGGTGAATAGCGCAGTTTTCGTCTTCACCCCGGCCAACACCACCCACAGGTCGTGAAAGTTACAAGCCGATGCCGGGTCTGGCCGGCGTGTAGCGTGCCCCGCATGACGCAACAACTGGATGCGGCGACCAGCACGCAATCACCAGAGGCCCGCGTTCAGGCGTGGCTGGCCGACTTCGAGTCCGCGTTGGCCGCGCGCGACATCGAACGCGCAGTGACGAAGTTCGTCCCGGATAGCATCTGGCGCGATCTGGTGACTTTCACTTGGAACATCAAGACCGTCGAGGGCCGCGACGGCATCGCCGACATGTTGCGGGCGCGGCTCGCCGACAGCGACCCGTCGGGATTCCGTACCCGGGAAACACCGACCGACGAGGGCGATGGCGTGACATCGGCGTTCATCGAGTTCGAGACGGCCGCCGGCCGAGGTGTCGGTCATCTGCGGCTTAAGGGCGATCTCGGTTGGACGATGCTGACCGCGCTGGACGAGCTCAAGGGCCACGAGGAGCCGGTGGGTCCTCGGCGCGTCTTTGGCGCCGTCCACGGCGCCGATCCGGACAGCCGGACGTGGGCGGAGCAGCGCGCGGAACAGGAGGCGTCGCTCGGCTATACGGAACAGCCCTACATCGTGGTTGTCGGCGGCAGCCAAGGCGGGATCGCGCTGGGCGCCCGGCTGCGCCAGCTGGGGGTGCCGGCCATCGTCGTCGACAAGCACGCTCGCCCGGGCGACCATTGGCGCAAGCGTTATAAGACGTTGTGCCTTCATGATCCGGTGTGGTACGACCACTTCCCGTATCTGCCGTTCCCGCCGAACTGGCCGGTGTTTTCGCCGAAGGACAAAATGGGCGACTGGCTGGAGTCGTATACCCGGGTCATGGAGATCCCGTACTGGATCTCGACCACCTGCCTGTCGGCGTCGTTCGACCCCCAGGCCAAGCAGTGGACGGTCGAGGTTGACCGCGACGGCGAACGGCTCACGCTGCGGCCCGCCCACCTGGTGCTCGCGACAGGAATGGCGGGCAAGCCAAACGTGCCGGAGTTGCCCGGCCAGAACGTTTTCCGCGGAGACCAGCATCATTCGAGCGAGCACCCCGGCCCGGACTGCTACGTGGGTAAGCGCGCCGTGGTGATCGGCTCCGGCACCTCCGCGCACGACATCTGTAAGGCCCTGTACGAGAGCGGCGTTGACGTCACGATGGTGCAGCGCGCGACGACCCTCGTCGTCAAGTCGGAGTCGGTGTTGGAAATCGCGCTCGGCGCCCTGTATTCCGAGCAGGCAGTGGCCGCCGGCATCACGACCGAGAAGGCTGACCTGATGGTCGCATCGCTGCCGTACCGAATCATCGCGGACTTCCAGAAGCCGATCTCGGACGCAATGCGGTTGCGGGACAAGGACTTCTACGACCGCTTGGAAAGGGCTGGCTTCTGGCTGGACTTCGGCGACGACGATTCCGGCCAGTTCATGAAGTACCTGCGCCGCGGCGGCGGCTTCTACATCGACGTTGGCGCCTCCGACCTGATCTGCGACGGCAGCATCAAGTTATGCCACGGCAGGGTGGAGCGGCTGACCGAGGAGTCGGTGATTCTGGACGATGGCACCGAGCTGCCCGCCGATCTGGTTGTGTACGCGACCGGCTTCAGGTCGATGAACGGCTTCGTGGCCGACATCATCGGTCAAGAGATGGCCGGCAAGGTCGGCAAGGTGTGGGGCTTCGGCTCGGGCACCACGGGTGACCCGGGGCCGTGGGAAGGCGAGCTGCGCAACATGTGGAAGCCGACCCAGCAGGAGAATCTGTGGTTCCACGGCGGCAACCTCCACCAATCACGGCACTACTCGCTCTTCCTCGCGCTGCAGCTCAAGGCCCGCTACGAAGGCATCCGCACGCCGGTTTACGGCTTACAGGAGGCGCACCACCTGAGTTAGTCACCTGCCAGTGACCTCCGTCACTTCACTGTATGCACGCGCCGTGTCTACCGACTACGCCTCGCAACACCGGAGCCAGGTCGACGAAGACCCAATAGTCGACGATCAGCCCATCGGCCCGACCCGCCAGATGGACACCACTGGGATCGTCACCTCCTCGCCGTCGTGCCGTGTGTACGTCACCGCTGTCTCCGCGGTGGTGTCCCGACCGACGGTCCACTCGTTTGTTCCTGGTGTCCGGACGGCACCGCCACTCCCCGGCGGTAGGTACCGGGTAGCTACCTTCGGGCCACCGAACTGCCTTCGACCAGGGTCTGACCTGGTCAGAGTGGAGCCGATGACGGGAATCGAACCCGCGTATTCAGCTTGGGAAGCTGATGTTCTGCCATTGAACTACATCGGCATGGTGGTCTTGACCTGCGGAAACGTCGCTCAGCGAGCGCGGCCCCGAGGCTCAGTGTCACACAATGTTTTCACAACCCTATCCAAACTCGCTCCGGCGTCCTGCAGTGCGGCAAACTGCGAGTGAGCATACAGACGCATAGTCAGGCTGGCGTCCTTATGTCCAATCCACGCCGCGATCACCGCTACCGGCACGCCCTGTAGGTGCATCAGCGTGGCGCAAGTGTGCCGCGCCGTGTGCAGCTTGATGTGCCGCAGCCCCGTCGCATCGACGGCATCACGCCAGTAGCGAGACAGCACGCCGGGGCTGTAGGGCTGTCCTGCCTCGTTGCACACCACGTAGGCCCACGGGCCACCCGTGCCGCCCAACGCCAGCCGTTCCGCGGCCTGGCGCTTACGCGCTGCCTTCAGCACCGACACCAGCCGGTTGGGCAGCGGCAGCGTCCGGCGCGACGTCTCCGACTTCGGGTCGTTCTCCACCGTCTTGCTCCCTGCTGCCACACAGTTGTTCGCAACGGTCAGCGTCTTGGCGTCCAGGTCCACGTCGGCCCAGCGCAGTCCGGCGATCTCGCCGCGTCGCAACCCCGACAGCGCAAGCTCCCAAGCGTGGGCCAGCCGGTCGTCGGCGATAGCAGCCAGAAGCTGTTGCACCTCGGCCTCGGTATAGGTGTGGACATCGCCGTGTGCAACTTCGAAGCGTTCGACGTGCTCCGCGACGTTGCGGGCCACCAGCCCCTGACGCTGCGCGTCGGCCAGCACCATGCTGATGGACTGCGTGACCTTGTTGACCGCGACGGCACCCCAAGGGTTACGTGTGCGCCCCTGGTGGTCTTGGTGCCGCCGGACAGGAGATCACCCACCAGTTCATCGATATGCGCCTTCGTGAGCCGCTGGATCGGGATATCGCCGAGACGCTCCCGCAGCGGCTTCGGGTCATATTCCAGCTTCGACCGCGACGACGCCCGCAGCCGGTATCGACCGGCCAGATAGTTCGCGCACACCTGCTCGACGGTGACCGGCCCACGGGCCACGAACCGGCCCCTCGCGGCCTGGTCGCGGATCTCCGACAGCGCCCGGCGGGCCTGAGCCTCAGTGGTGTAGCGCCGCCGGATCTGTTGACGAGCACCGGTATCCGGGCTTATACCGGCGTCGACCGTAAGCTGTTAGCGCACAACCTGTTTGGCGGTTCGGCGATCAGTGACCTCGATCTTGCGGATCTGTGGCGGTAACTGCTGGCGGCTCATTCGTTGACCTCCTTGCGGCCAGCGATGATGGCCGACCACTGCTTGTCTATCGCTGCGTCGATCTCGGCCACGTCGTCCATCGCCTCCAGGGCCAAGTCGATGGCCGGCGCGAACTTTGCCTCATCCTGTTTCTCGGCGTAAAAGCTCGCTATCCCACGAGCCATGTCAAGTTTCTGTTGCTTCTCGGCTCGCCGACGGGTCAGTCGAAGCAGTAGCGCAGCGGGCGAATCAGGCTCTGCCACAGCGCCAGCGGCGAGGTTATCGTCTCCGGTGAACCAGGCCAGCGCCTCCACCATCGACACCTGTTGCCCTGGCAACACCTCCACCTCCTCACGCGGGTGGCTGCCGAACAGCAGTGTGATCGGCGGTATGCGCAGCGCCGTCGCCAGCACTATCAACTCGGCGACCTTCGTCCCGTCCAGGGCGACCCGGCCCAGCCGCACCATGCCCGCGGCCTGACACAACGCCAACGCCTGCACGAACAGATGCCCCAGCGCCGACAGGTGCCGCTTGCGGAACTGCGCGATCGCCCGATAATCCGGGGCCGCCCCCGCCGCCAGCCACCGAAACGCCACGTCATCGGTGCACTTGACCTCGATCGCCCGCGACGAGCGCACCCCAATGGTGTAGCCATACAGCAAAATCCGCACCATCAGCCGCGGATCATACGGTGGGCCGCCACGCCCCTCGCTGTAGCCGACCCGGATCCGCCCTGACTTGGCTCACGATTCGCTGCTCGGAGTGAGCGCAGGCCTGTGATCTGCGGGTTTGGTTCATGGCTGGCCAAAAAGTGTGCACTAAATCCGGCCTTAGGGCACATTATCAGGGTCTCTGGGCACGTAAATTGGTGAGCACGATTCGCGCGCTCACGGATCACCCGGAACACCCATGACAGTGAAACACGCTGGCGTACAAGATAATTCAAATATTGCGATCGTCCGCCGGGGGTGGGCCCCGCAAGCCGGGTCACCTTTGCGATCGTGTACATGCCACGACCTGGGTCGATTCACCACCGGCGTGGACACTAATTTGAGCCATGTCGGGTCATACGGTGGGCCGCCACGCCCCTCGCTGTAGCCGACCCGGATCCGCGACAGGTCCAGATGCTCATCGACCAGCTCGGCGATAAACCGAGCCAGATGCTCGGTCGGCAACCAGTCATCCAGCGACGGCGGCAGCAACAACCCTGGCCCGGATCAAACGCCCGAAACGTCTTGTCCACCGGCGGTTTCGGCGCCCCAGAATCGGATTCGACCCGCTGCTCAGGATCTAGCGCGAACAGCCCATCCTCACCAACATCACCAGCCACACCCCATCGTCTCGTGCACCCAACCATCAGACGAACACCCCGCCCGGCGTGGTACCGACCCACGCTCCTAGAGCAGTCCAAGCAGTTGCAAGTCGGTGACGTATTTGATGATGATCGGCGCCGAGACGTGCGGGATGTCGTTGTCGGTGCCGATTTTCGCTTCTTGCACCGCAGCACGGAATCGGTCGGTCGGCGCCAAGGACCCGCACATCGGCTCTACGGGCTGCACATCACTGGAATTACGCAACGACGACATCCACAGCAGCGAGTGCTGACGCTGTCGATCCGGCAGCGCACGCAAGCCGGTCTCCAACCGCTGCAACCACTCCCCAAAGTCACCGATGCGCTGGATCGGGTAACCCGCCTCGATCAGCCAGTCGACGTACTCATCGAGCCCGATGCCGTCGTCGTGCGGGTTCATCACGTGATAGGTCTCAAACCCCTCAACCACCAGGGCGCCCAGCGTGGCGATCGCCTCGGCGATGAATCCGATGGGCAGCCCGTCAAAGTGCGCGCGTTGCCGGTTGCCAGCGGCGTCGAGTTGGTAGAACGAGCCGGGCGCAACCCCGGTGGCCACCACGCTTAGCACCATCCGGGTGAACATGTCCGACAGGTTGAGCTGGCCCACATAGCTGGTGTCGGCCAGGATCATGTCGCAGCGAAACACTCCCACCGGCAACCCGCACAGGTCGTTGGCCTCGCGCAGCAACACTTCACCGGCCCACTTGCTGGTGGCATAGCCGTTGACGTAGCTGCCGTCGACGGTGCGGGTGGGGCTGATGACCCGGATGTCGGCATCCTCGGTAAACGCCACCGGCTCGATCTGATCACCCACGTTGGCCGTCGACACGTACGCGTAGGGCTTGAGCTTGGTGGTCAGCGCCAACCGGATCAGCTCGGCGGTGCCCACCACGTTGGGCCCGAACAACTCGCTGTAGGGCAGGACGCCGTTGACCAGGGCCGCGGGATCGACGATCAGATCGACGGTGTCGGCCAGCCGCTGCCAGGTCTGGTCGTCTAGGCCCAGGTTGGGCTGGCCCTTGTCGCCGGCGATGACCTGCAGGTGATCGGGGGCCAGTTCCTGGAAGTGCGCCAGCAGTTCGGAGTTGCCGCTGTCGAAGGTCTTCTCCAGACGGCGCCGCGCATCCCCATCGGAGTTGGCCCGCACCAGGCAGATCAGCGTGCCGTCGAGCAGCTCCATCCGCTCCAGCCATTCCAGGGCCAGGTAACGCCCGAGGAAACCGGTCGCCCCGGTCAGCAGGACCGTTCGCACTTCGGCGCTCGGGCCGGGCAGCGTCGGGGCGGCGCTCAGCGTCGTGGCGTGGATGAACTTGTCCAGCGTGAGGTCGCTGGCGTGCACCTCGGTGGTGTCGCGGCCGTGCACCGACGCAAAACGCAGATCGCTGGCATGTCTGCCAAACTGCTGACTCAAGCCTCGAACGGACGGCGCGTGGAACAAGGTGGGCACCGCAAGGTGGGCATCCAAAGATTTGTTAATCGCGGCGATCACCCGCATCGCGGACATCGAATCCCCGCCCAGGTCGAAAAACGACTCATCCACACCGACGCGCTCGAGCCCGAGCACCTGGGCGTAGATGCCGGCCACAATCTCCTCGATGGCGCTGGCCGGGGCGCGGTAACGATCAACATCCTGGTAGTCGGGTGCCGGCAGGGCGCGCGTGTCGAGTTTGCCGTTGACCGTCAATGGCAGCGCCGGCAACACCACCACCGCGGCCGGGACCATGTAGGCCGGAAGCCGCTCGGCCAGAGCGCTACGCACCCTGGCCGGATCTGCTGTCCCGGTCACATAACCCACCAGGCGCTTATCACCTGGGCGGTCCTCGCGGGCGATCACCAGCGCCTGCTGCACCCCGTCCAGCCCGGCCAGCGCCGCGCGCACCTCACCGAGCTCGATGCGATACCCGCGGATCTTGACCTGCTCATCGGCGCGCCCCAGATACCGCAGCTGCCCATCGGCGCCCCAACACACCAAATCCCCGGTGCGATACATCCGTGTTCCCGGCGCTCCCGCGCCGCCGAACGGGCAGGCCACAAACCGCGACCCGGTCAACGCCGCCCGCCGCCAATACCCGCACCCCAGCCCGGCGCCGGTCACATACAACTCCCCGACCACCCCCACCGGCACCGCCCGCAACCACCCATCCAGCACAAACAACGCCGCCCCCGACACCGGCGACCCGATCGGCGGCACCGACCCCGATGTCCCGCTGTTAAAGGCGCACTGATCGCCACACACATCGTGGTCTCGGTCGGGCCGTAGGCGTTGATCATCACCCGCCCCGGCGTCCACCGCTCCACCACCTCGGCCGGGCAGGCCTCACCGGCCATCACCAACGCCACCGACTCCAAACCCTCAGCCGACAACATCCCTACCGCGGACGGGGTCTGGGTGAACACGCTGACCTTTTCAGTGACCAGCAAGGCGTGGAAGTCCTCCGGTGAGCGGGCCACCGACTCGGGCACCACCACCAGCCGCCCGCCGCGCAACAGCGCACCCCAGATCTCCCACACCGAGACGTCGAAAGCATACGAGTGACTCTGCGTCCACACCCCCACCCGCGGCAGGCCGGCATCCAACGATGCCATCAGCTGGGTCACGTTGTGGTGGGTGATGGCCACCCCCTTGGGCACCCCGGTGGTGCCCGAGGTGTAAATCAGGTACGCGATATCCTCCGGGCCCGGCGCCGGCAGCGCCGTGCTGGGTTGGGTCTCAACAGCGGGATCGTTGACGTCGATGACCATCACGTCATGCCCGTCCAGCCGGTCGGCCAGCCCGGTGGTGGTGATCGCGGCCATTGGCGCGGCGTCGGCAACCATGAACTCCATCCGCGCCGCCGGCAGCGCCGGGTCGATCGGCAAATAGGCCGCCCCGGCTTTCAGCACCGCCAAAATCGCCACGATCGCCTCGGGCGAACGGGTAAACAGCAGCGCCACACACTGCCCCGGGCCCACACCGTGGCCGGCCAAAAGGTGCGCCAACCGGTTAGCGGCCTCCTCCAGCTCCCGGTACGTCATGGACAGGCCCTCGAAAGTCACCGCCACCGCCTCGGGTGTGCGCGCCACCTGCGCGGCAAACAACACCGGAATCGACACCGGCATGGTCGCCGGCTGGGTCAACACCGCCCGGTTGCCCCACCCATCCAGCCGGGCCTGCTCACCGGCATCCAGCAGATCCATCGACGACAGCCGCCGCCCCGGATCGGCGGTCATCGCCACCAACACCCGCTCCAACCGCTCGATCAGTGTCTCGATGCTGTCCGCGTCGAACACATCGGTGCGAAATTCCACCGTCCCGCCGATCCCGGCGGGCTCACCGGCCTCGGTCCAGTGTTCGGCCAGGTAAAACATCAGGTCCATGCGGGCGGTGTGGGTGTCCACCGGCATCGGCGTGACCTGCAGATCACCCAAACTCAGCCCGGCGGCGGGGTCATTGTTGTGCCCGGGGAGGTTCTGCCAGGCCAACACCACCTGGACCAGCGGGTGATGGGTCAGGCTTCGGGTGGGGTTGAGCCGCTCCACCAGCACCTCAAAGGGCACGTCTTGGTGTTCGTAGGCGGCCAGGCTGCGCGCCCGCACCTGGGCCAGCAGCTCGGCGACGGTGGGATCCCCGGCCAGGTCGACCCGCAACACCAAGGTGTTGACGAAAAACCCCACCAGCTCATCCAGCGCGGGGTCGCGGCGCCCGGCGATCGGGAACCCGACCGCCACATCGGGGCTGGCGCTGATCTTGGACAGCAGCACCGCCAGGGCGGCCTGGATCACCATGAAGCTGGTCGCGTTGTGCTCGCGGGCCACCCCGCGCACCCGCTGCTGCAGCTCCGCCGGCCAGTCCACGGCCACCGTGGCGCCGCGGTAATCGGCAACCGGCGGATAGGGCCGATCGGTGGGCAGCACCAGGCGCTCGGGCATCCCGGCCAGGGCATCCTCCCAATACCCAGCTGCGCGGCGATGGGGCTGTGGCTATCGGCCAGATCACCAAACTGCGCGCGCTGCCACAGCGTGTAATCGACATACTGCACCGCCAACGGCGCCCAGCCGGGCGCCCGCCCCACACACCGGCTGGCATAGGCCACCCCCAGATCACGCACCAGCGGGGTCACCGACCAGCCATCGGCGGCGATATGGTGCACCACGGCCACCAGCACGTGTTCGTCGTCGGTGACGCGGAAAAGCCGTGCCCGCAACGGGATCTGGGTGGCCAAATCGAAACTGTGGCGCGCCGCGGTGTCGATGGCCTCACCCAGCCGGCCTGCCGACCAGCCGGTGGCATCAATGACCTGCCACCCGAAATCGGCCCGCTCGGCGGGCACCACCAGCTGCCGCGGTATCCCCTCGGGCGCCGCAAACAGCGTGCGCAGGCTCTCATGGCGGCCCACCACATCGGCCAGCGCCGCACCCAACGCCTCGGCATCAAGGCGCCCGCCCAGCCGCAACGCCACCGCCATGTTGTACACCGGTGAGGGCCCCTGCAACTGGTCGATAAACCACAACCGGCTTTGGGCAAACGACAACGGAACCACCGCGGGCCGCTCACCGGCCACCAACGGCTCCAGCCCACCCGCCTCCCCACCGATACGGGGCGCCAACTGGGCAACCGTGGGCGCCTCGAACACGGCGCGCACCGCAAGGTCGGCATCCAGGCCGGTGTTGATCGCGGCGATCACCCGCATCGCCGACAGCGAATCCCCACCCAAATCGAAAAACGACTCATCGACCCCGACCCGCTCGACACCGAGCACCTGGGCGTAGATGCCGGCCAGGATCTCCTCGACCGCGCTGGCCGGGGCGCGGTAACGATCGGCATCCTGGTATTCCGGTGCCGGCAGGGCGCGGGTGTCGAGTTTGCCGTTGACCGTCAGCGGCAGCGCCTCCACCACCACCACCGCGGCCGGCACCATATAGGCCGGCAGCCGCTCGGCCAGCGCGGTCGCGCACCGTCGGCCGGGTCCGCTGTCCCGGTCACATAACCCACCAGGCGCTTATCGCCGGGGCGGTCCTCGCGGGCGATCACCACCGCCTGCTCCACCCCATCCAGCCCGGCCAGGGCCGCCCGCACCTCACCCAGCTCGATGCGATACCCGCGGATCTTGACCTGCTCATCGGCGCGCCCCACATACCGCAGCTGCCCATCGGCGCCCCAACACACCAGATCCCCGGTGCGATACATCCGCTTCCCGGCGCCCCCGCCCCGCCGAACGGACACGCCACAAACCGCGACCCGGTCAACCCGGCCCGACCCACATACCCACACCCCACCCCGGCACCGGCCACATACAACTCACCGACCACCCCCGCCGGCACCGCCCGCAACCACCCATCCAGCACAAACAACGCCGCCCCCGCCACCGGCGAACCGATCGGCACCACCCCCGACCCCGCTGTCAGCGGCGCACTGATCGCCACATACACCGTGGTCTCGGTCGGGCCGTAGGCGTTGATCATCACCCGCCCGGGCGCCCACCGATCCACCACCTCGGCCGGGCAGGCCTCACCGGCCACCACCAACGCCGCCGATCCCAAACCCTCAGGTGATAGCACCCCCACCGCAGACGGGGTCTGGCTTAACACGCTGACCTGTTCAGCAACCAGCAAGGCGTGGAAGTCTTCCGGTGAGCCCGCCACCGACTCGGGCACCACCACCAGCCGCCCACCGTGCAGCAGCGCACCGAAGATCTCCCACACCGAGACGTCGAAGGCATACGAATGACACTGCGTCCACACCTGTCCCGGCCCCAGCGCGCAGGCCGGCATCCAGTGACTCCAGCAGCTGGGTCACGTTGTGGTGGGTGATGGCCACCCCCTTGGGGACACCGGTGGTGCCCGAGGTGTAGATGATGTAGGCGATGTCATCGGGGGCCGGCGCCGGCAAGCGCCGTGCACGGGTGGGCTGTCGATGCGGGGGTCTTCGACATCGATGACCAGCAGGTCGCACCCGTCCAGCCGGTCGGCCAACCCGGTGGTGGTGATCGCGGCGATCGGCGCGGCATCGGCGAGCATGAACCCGATCCGCGCCGCCGGCAGCGCCGGGTCGATCGGCAGATAGGCCGCCCCGGTCTTCAGCACCGCCAAAATCGCCACGATCGCCTCGGCCGAACGGGAAAACAGCAGCGCCACACACTGCACCCGGGCCCGCACCATGGCCGGCCAACAGGTGCGCCAACCGGTTAGCGGCCTCCTCAAGCTCGCGATAGGTCAACGAACGCTCCCCGCAGCTGATCGCCACCGCCTCCGGGGTGCGCGCCACCTGCGCGGCGAACAACACCGGAATCGACACCGGCGCGCGTCGCCGGCTGGGTCAACACCGCCCGATTGCCCCACCCATCCAGCCGGGCGTGCTCAGCCTCGTCGAGCAGATCCATCGACGAGAACCGCCGGGTCGGGTCGGCGGTCATCGCCACCAACACCCGCCGCAACCGCTCGATCAGCGCCTCGATGCTGGCCGCGTCGAACACGTCGGTGCGAAATTCCACCGCCCCGCCGATCCCGGCGGGCTCACCGGCCTCGGTCCAGCGTTCGGCCAGGGAAAACGTCAGGTCCATGCGGGCGGTGTGGGTGTCCACCGGCAGCGGCGTGACCTGCAGATCACCCAAGGCCAGCCCGGCGGCGGGGTCATTGTTGTGCCCGGGAAGGTTCTGCCAGGCCAACACCACCTGGACCAGCGGGTGATGGGCCAGGCTTCGGGTCGGGTTGAGCCGCTCCACCAGCACCTCAAAGGGCACGTCTTGGTGCTCGTAGGCGGCCAGGCTGCGCCGTCGCACCTGGGCCAGCAGCTCGGCGACGGTGGGATCCCCGGCCACATCGACCCGCAGCACCAAGGTGTTGACGAAAAACCCCACCAGCTCATCCAGCGCGGGGTCGCGGCGCCCGGCGATCGGGAACCCCACCGCCACCTCAGCTGCTGGCGCTGAGCTTGGCCAGCAGCACCGCCAGGGCGGCCTGGATCACCATGAAGCTGGTCGCGTTGTGCTCGCGGGCCACCCGCGCAACCCGCTGCTGCAGCTCTGCCGGCCAGTCCACCGCCACACTGGCGCCGCGGTAATCAGCAACCGGCGGATAGGGCCGATCGGTGGGCAGCACCAGGCGCTCGGGCATCCCGGCCAGCGCATCCTGCCAGTAGGCCAGCTGCGCGGCGATGGGGCTGTGGCTGTCGTCCAGATCACCAAACTGCGCGCGCTGCCACAGCGTGTAATCGACATACTGCACCGCCAACGGCGCCCAGCCGGGGGCCCGCCCCGCACACCGGCTGGCATACGCCACCCCCAGATCACCCACCAGCGGGGTGATCGACCAGCCGTCGGCGGCGATATGGTGCACCACGGCCACCAGCACGTGTTCGTCCTCGGCGACACGGAAAAGCCGTGCCCGCAACGGGATCTCGGTGGCCAGGTCAAACCGGTGACGCGCCGCGGCGTCGATGGCCTCCCCCAGCCGGCTTGCCGACCAGCCGCTGGCATCAATGACCTGCCAGCCCGAAATCGGCCCGCTCAACCGGCACCACCAGCTGCCGGGGGATCCCCTCGGGCGCCGCAAACAGTGTGCGCAGGCTCTCATGGCGGCCCACCACATCGGCCAGCGCCGCACCCAACGCGTCGGCATCAAGGCGCCCGCGCAGCCGCACCGCCACCGCCATGTTGTAAACCGGTGAAGGCCCCTGCAACTGATCGAGGAACCACAACCGGCTCTGCGCAAACGACAACGGAACCACCGCGGGCCGCTCAACCGCCACCAACGGCTCCAGCCGCCCCGCATCCCCACCGATACGGGGCGCCAACTGGGCAACCGTCGGCGCCTCGAACACGGTGCGCACCGCAAGGCCGGCATCAAAAGATTTGTTGACCGCGGCGACCAGGCGCATCGCCGACAGCGAATCCCCACCCAGATCGAAAAACGACTCATCGACCCCGACCCGCTCGACACCGAGCACCTGCGGCGTAGATGCCGGCCACAATCTCCTCGATGGCGTTGGCCGGGGCGCGGTAACGATCGCCATCCTGGTACTCCGGTGCCGGCAGGGCGCGCGTGTCGAGTTTGCCGTTGACCGTCAAGGGCAGCGCGTCGTAGCCACCACCACCGCGGCCGGCACCATATACGGCCGGTAGCCGCTCAGCCAGCGCGCTACGCGCTGTCGGCCGGGTCGGCGGTCCCGGTGACATAACCCACCAGACGCTTATCACCGGGACGGTCCTCGCGGGCGATCACCACCGCCTGCTCCACCCCATCCAACCCAGCAAGTGCCGCCTGCACCTCACCCAGCTCGATGCGATACCCGCGGATCTTGACCTGCTCATCGGCACGCCCCAGATACCGCAGCTGCCCATCAGCACCCCAACACACCAGATCCCCGGTGCGATACATCCGCTGTCCCGGCGCTCCCGCGCCGCCGAACGGGCACGCCACAAACCGCGACCCGGTCAACCCCGCCCGGCCCACATACCCACACCCCACCCCGGCACCGGCCACATACAACTCCCCGACCACCCCCGCCGGCACCCGGCGCAACCACCCATCCAGCACAAACAACGCCGCCCCCGACACCGGCGAGCCGATCGGCGGCGCCCCCGACCCCGGTGTCAGCGGCGCACTCCTGGACGCATCCACCGTGGTCTCGGTCGGGCCGTACGCGTTGATCACCACCCGCCCGGGCGCCCACCGATCCACCACCTCGGCCGGGCAGGCCTCACCGCCGACCACCAACGCCACCGAATCCAAACCCTCAGCCGACAACACCCCCACCGCAGAAGGAGTCTGGCTTAAGACGTTGACCTGTTCAGTGACCAGTAAGGCGTGGAAGTCTTCCGGTGAGCCGGCCACCGACTCGGGCACCACCACCAGCCGCCTGCCGTGTAAAAGCGCACCGAAGATCTCCCAGACCGAGTGGTCGAAGGCATAGGAATGACACTGCGCCCACACCTGTCCCGGCCCCAGCTCCAGGCCGGCGTCCAGGGACTCCATCAGCTGGGTGACGTTGTGGTGGGTGACGGCCACCCCCTTGGGGACACCGGTAGTGCCCGAGGTGTAGATGAGGTAGGCGATATCCTCGGGCGCCGGCCCCGGCAGCCCGTGCACGGGTTAGCTGTCGATGCGGGGTCCTCGACATCGATGACCAGCAGGTCGCACCCGTCCAGCCGCGGCCGCAGCCCGGTGGTGGTGATCGCGGCGATCGGCGCGGCGTCGGCAAGCATGAACCCGATCCGGGCCGCCGGCAGCCGCCGGGTCGATCGGCAGATAGGCCGCCCCGGTCTTCAGCACCGCCACAATCGCCACGATCGCCTCGGCGGAACGGGACAACAGCAGCGCCACACACTGCCCCGGGCCCACCCCCTGGCCGGCCAACAGGTGCGCCAACCGGTTAGCGGCCTCCTCAAGCTCGCGGTAGGTCATCGAGCGGCCCTCGCAGCTCATCGCCACCGCCTCGGGGGCGCGCGCCACCTGCGCGGCGAACAACACCGGAATCGACACCGGCGCGGTCGCCGGCTGGGTCAACACCGCCCGGTTACCCCACCCCATCCAGCCGGGCGTGCTCAGCCGTCATCGAGCACATCGATCGACGACAGCCGCCGTGTCGGGTCGGCGGTCATCGCCACCAACACCCGCTCCAACCGCTCGATCAGCGCCTCGATGCTGGCCGCGTCGAACACGTCGGTGCGAAATTCCACCGCCCCGCCAATCCCGGCGGGCTCACCGGCCTCGGTCCAGTGTTCGGCCAGCGAAAACGTCAGGTCCATCCGGGCGGTGTGGGTGTCCACCGGCAGCGGCGTGACCTGCAGATCACCCAAACCCAGCCCGGCGGCGGGGTCGTTGTCCTGCCCGGCGAAGTTCTGCCAGGCCAACACCACCTGGACCAGCGGGTGATGGGTCAGGCTTCGGGTCGGGTTGAGCCGCTCCACCAGCACCTCAAAGGGCACGTCTTGGTGCTCGTAGGCGGCCAGGCTGCGCTGTCGCACCTGGGCCAACAGCTCGGCGACGGTGGGATCCCCGGCCACGTCGACCCGCAGCACCAAGGTGTTGACGAAAAACCCCACCAGCTCATCGAGCGCGGGATCGCGGCGCCCGGCGATCGGGAACCCCACCGCCACCTCGCTGCTGGCGCTGAGCTTGGCCAGCAGCACCGCCAGGGCGGCCTGGATCACCATGAAGCTGGTCGCGTTGTGCTCACCGGCCACCCGCGCACCCGCTGCTGCAGCTCCGCCGGCCAGTCCACGACCACACTGGCGCCGCGGTAATCAGCCACCGGCGGATAGGGCCGATCGGTGGGCAGCACCAGCCGCTCGGGCATCCCGGCCAGCGCATCCTCCCAATAGGCCAGCTGCGCGGCGATGCGGCTGTGGCTATCGGCCAGATCACCCAGCTGCGCGCGCTGCCACAGCGTGTAATCGACATACTGCACCGCCAACGGCGCCCAGCCGGGGGCCTGCCCCGCACACCGGCTGGCATAGGCCACCCCCAGATCACCCACCAGCGGGGTCACCGACCAGCCATCGGCGGCGATATGGTGCACCACCGCCACCAGCACGTGCTCGTCCTCGGCGACGCGGAAAAGCCGCGCCCGCAACGGGATCTCGGTCGCCAAATCAAACGTGTGACGCGCCGCGGCGTCGATGGCCTCACCCAGCCGGCCCGCCGACCAGCCGCTGGCATCAATGACCTGCCAGCCGAAATCGGCCCGCTCGGCAGGGCATCACCAGCTGCTGGGGTATCCCCTCGGGCGCCGCAAACAGCGTGCGCAGGCTCTCATGGCGGCCCACCACATCGGCCAGCGCCGCACCCAACGCCTCGGCATCAAGGCGCCCGCCCAGCCGCAACGCCACCGCCATGTTGTAAACCGGTGAAGGCCCCTGCAACTGGTCGAGGAACCACAACCGGCTCTGGGCAAACGACAACGGAACCACCGCGGGCCGCTCACCGGCCACCAACGGCTCAAGCCCACCCGCATCCCCACCGATACGGGGCGCCAACTGGGCAACCGTGGGCGCCTCGAACACGGCGCGCACCGCAAGGCCGGCATCCAGGCCGGTGTTGATCGCGGCGATCACCCGCATCGCCGACAGCGAATCCCCACCCAGATCGAAAAACGAGTCATCCACCCCGACCCGCTCCACACCCGAGCACCTGGGCGTAGATGCCGGCCAGGATCTCCTCGACCGCGTTGGCCGGGGCGCGGTAACGATCACCATCCTGGTACTCCGGTGCCGGCAGGGCGCGGGTGTCGAGTTTGCCGTTGACCGTCAACGGCAGCGCGTCCACCACCACCACCGCGGCCGGCACCATATACGCCGGGCAGCCGCTCGGCCAGCGCGGCGCGCATCCCGGCCGGGTCCGCGGTCCCGGTCACATAGCCCACCAGGCGCTTGTCGCCGGGGCGGTCCTCGCGGGCGATCACCACCGCCTGCTCCACCCCGTCCAGCCCGGCCAACGCCGCCTGGACTTCACCCAGCTCGATGCGATACCCGCGGATCTTGACCTGCTCATCGGCGCGCCCCAGATACCGCAGCTGCCCATCAGCACCCCAACACACCAGATCCCCGGTGCGATACATCCGTGTCCCCGGCGCCCCCGCCCCCGAACGGACACGCCACAAACCGCGACGCCGTCAACCCCGCCCGGCCCACATACCCACACCCCACCCCGGCACCGGCCACATACAACTCACCGACCACACCCGCCGGCACCGCCCGCAACCAGCCATCCAGCACAAACAACGCCGCCCCCGACACCGGCGAACCGATCGGCACCACCCCCGACCCCGCTGCTCAGCGGCGCACTGATCGCCGCATACACCGTGGTCTCGGTCGGGCCGTAGGCGTTGATCATCACCCGCCCGGGCGCCCACCGATCCACCACCTCGGCCGGGCAGGCCTCACCGGCCGACCACCAACGCCGCCGATCCCAAACCCTCAGGTGATAGCACCCCCACCGCAGACGGGGTCTGGCTTAAGCACGCTGACCTGTTCAGCGACCAGCAAGGCGTGGAAGTCTTCCGGTGAGCCCGCCACCGACTCGGGCACCACCACCAGCCGCCCACCATGCAGCAGCGCACCCCAGATCTCCCACACCGAGAAGTCGAAGGCATACGAATGACACTGCGTCCACACCTGTCCCGGCGCCAGCTCCAGGCCGACGTCCAGCGAGTCGAACAGCTGGGTCACGTTGTGGTGGGTGACCGCCACCCCCTTGGGGACACCGGTGGTGCCCGAGGTGTAGATGATGTGGGCGATGTCCTCGGGGGCCGGCGCCGGCAATGCCGTGCTCGGGTTGGGTGTCGATGCGGGGGTCCTCGACATCGATGACCAGCAGGTCGCACCCGTCCAGCCGCTCGGCCAACCCGGCGGTGGTGATCGCGGCGATCGGCGCGGCGTCGGCAACCATGAACCCGATCCGCGCCGCCGGCAGCCGCCGGGTCGATCGGCAGATAGGCCGCCCCGGTCTTCAGCACCGCCAAAATCGCCACGATCGCCTCGGCGGAACGGGAAAACAGCAGCGCCACACACTGCCCCGGGCCCGCCCCCTGGCCGGCCAACAGGTGCGCCAACCGGTTAGCGGCCTCCTCAAGCTCGCGGTAGGTCATCGACGGCCCTCAGAAGCTCATCGCCACCGCCTCCGGGGCGCGCGCCACCTGCGCGGCGAACAACACCGGAATCGACACCGGCGTGGTCGCGGGCTGGGTCAACACCGCCCGATTACCCCACCCATCCAGCCGGGCGTGCTCACCGGCTCATCGAGCAGATCCATCGACGACAGCCGCCGTGTCGGGTCGGCGGTCATCGCCACCAGCACCCGCTCGCAACCGCTCGATCAGCGTCTCGATGCTGGCCGCGTCGAACACGTCGGTGCGAAATTCCACCGTCCCGCCGATCCCGGCGGGCTCACCGGCCTCGGTCCAGCGTTCGGCCAGGGAAAATGTCAGGTCCATGCGGGCGGTGTGGGTGTCCACCGGCAGCGGCGTGACCTGCAGATCACCCAAGGCCAGCCCGGCGGCGGGGTCATTGTTGTGCCCGGGAAGGTTCTGCCAGGCCAACATCACCTGGACCAGCGGGTGATGGGTCAGGCTTCGGGTGGGGTTGAGCCGCTCCACCAGCACCTCAAAGGGCACGTCTTGGTGTTCGTAGGCGGCCAGGCTGCGCCGTCGCACCTGGGCCAGCAGCTCGGCGACGGTGGGATCCCCGGCCACGTCAACCCGCAGCACCAAGGTGTTGACGAAAAACCCCACCAGCTCATCCAGCGCGGGATCGCGGCGCCCGGCGATCGGGAACCCCACCGCCACCTCACTGCTGGCGCTGAGCTTGGACAGCAGCACCGCCAGGGCGGCCTGGATCACCATGAAGCTGGTCGCGTTGTGCTCGCGGGCCACCCCGCGCACCCGCTGCTGCAGCTCTGCCGGCCAGTCCACCGACCACACTGGCGCCGCGGTGATCAGCAACCGGCGGATAGGGCCGATCGGTGGGCAGCTGCAGGCGCTCGGGCATCCCGGCCAAGCGCCTCCTCCCAAAACCCCAGCTGCGCGGCGATGGGGCTGTCGGGTATCCGCCAGATCACCCAGCTGCTCGCGCTGCCACAGCGTGTAATCGACATACTGCACCGCCAACGGCGCCCAGCCGGGGGCCCGCCCCGCACACCGGCTGGCATAGGCCACCCCCAGATCACCCACCAGCGGGGTGATCGACCAGCCATCGGCGGCGATATGGTGCACCGTGGCCACCAGCACGTGTTCGTCGTCGGTGACGCGGAAAAGCCGTGCCCGCAACGGGATCTCGGTTGCCAGGTCGAACGGGTGACGCGCCGCGGTGTCGATGGCCTCACCCAGCCGGCTTGCCGGCCAGCCGGTGGCATCGACGACCTGCCAGCCGAAGTCGGCCCGCTCGGGCGCCACCACCAGCTGCCGCGGTATGCCCTCGGGCGCCGCAAACAGCGTGCGCAGGCTCTCATGGCGGCCCACCACATCGGCCAGCGCCGCGCCCAACGCGTCGGCATCAAGGCGCCCGCGCAGCCGCACCGCCACCGCTGTGTTGTAGATCGGTGAGGGCCCCAACAACTGGTCAAGAAACCACAACCGGCTTTGGGCAAACGACAACGGAACCACCGCGGGCCGCTCACCGGCCACCAACGGCTCCAGCCGACCCGCATCGCCACCGATACGGGGCGCCAACTGGGCAACCGATGGCGCGTCGAACAAGGTGCGCACCGCAAGGCCGGCATCCAGGCTGGTGTTGATCGCGGCGACCAGGCGCATCGCGGACAGCGAATCCCCACCCAGGTCGAAAAACGACTCATCGACCCCGACCCGCTCGAGCCCGAGTACCTGGGCGTAGATGCCGGCCAGGATCTCCTCGACCGCGCTGGCCGGGGCGCGGTAACAATCGCCATCCTGGTACTCCGCTGCCGGCAGGGCGCCGGTGTCCAGGCGGGCGAACTGACCGTGCCGGTACTGCTCGACACAGGCCGCTCGTCTCACCTTGCCGCTTGTGGTGATCGGTATCGAACCAGGCGGCACCAGAACCAGATCCGCGACGCCGAGGCCGTGCGAGTTTGAGATCGCCGAGGTGACATCACGCTTGACGACCGCGAACTTGTGCATCACATCCTCAGCGGAGTCGCCCCGCTGCTTGACTTCGATGATGACGACAAGCTGCTCCGTGCCCCCATCCGGAACCGCTATCGCGGCGCACCGACCCCGTGTGATCTCTTGGATCGTCGCCTCGATGTCGTCGGGAGAGTGGTTACGCCCATAGACGATCAAAAGATCCTTGATGCGGCCGACGATGAACAGCTCTCCATCGCAGATGAAGCCCAGATCCCCAGTCCTCAGCCAAGGCCCTTCAGGTGTGCCAACCGACGGCGCGACAAGCATGGCTCCGAACGTGCGCTCAGTCTGTTGAGGTTTCCGCCAATAGCCCATAGCGACGTTGTCGCCGTGCACCCAAATCTCGCCGGTCGTTCCCTCGGGACACTCGGTCTGGGTCTCGGGATCGACGATCCGCACGGTAGGTGATTGCCGCAGGGGATAACTGACCAGCGGTGTGCCGTCTCCGCTTGCGCACCGCTTCGCGTGGCCGGCGGAAAGTTTGTCGGGGTCGAAGTCGACGAATTCTGGTGGTTGATCCGCTCTGCTGGACGCCACGTACACCGTTGCTTCCGCGAGCCCATATGAAGGCCGGAGCGCCCTGTCATGAAGATTGAAGCGCGCAAACCGCTCAGCAAAGCGTTTGAGAGTCGCGGGGTGTACCCGTTCGCTACCGCTGAGGATGGTTTGCACGCCGCCGAGATCACGCCCGGCCATGTCGTCGTCTGATGTTTTGCGTGCCGCCAGTTCGAAAGCAAAGTTCGGTGCTGCCGAAAACGCGTGAGAATTAGTTGCCAGCAATTGCATCCACCGGGCCGGGCGCTGCAGGAATGACACCGGGCTCGTGAGCACAGCTGGTAATCCCAACAGAATCGGCGCACAAACTCCCAGAGCCAAACCCATGTCGTGATAGAACGGTAGCCACGACACAAAGGTGCTGTCCAGTGGCGCAACGCCTCCGCTGTGCGACCAATAGCCGGACATCAGCTGATCGAAATTGACCAGAAGGTTCCTATAGGAAACCATTACTCCAGCCGGTTGCCGGGTCGATCCAGATGTATATTGCAAATACGCGGTAGTTTGATAATTATCTTCCCCAACATCGGATCGTATCGGAGCGTCCAGACTCAGCAAATCAACCTCGATGACTGATGGAGCGGATTCCCCGGGCTGCGGCCCAACATACTCGGCGACATTGCCCACGACAGAGGACGTCGTGAGAATGACGGCGGGCGAGGCGTCGCGCAGCACCGAACTGAAACGCTCATCGGTGGCGCCAAGCGGAACCGAAAGCGGAACTGCGATCTGTCCCGCCTGCAACGCTCCCAGAAACGCGGCGATGTACTCGAGCCCCTGCGGTGCCAATATCACCGCCCGGTCACCGGCCGCCGCGCAAAGGCTGAGCTCGTGTGCAACATTTAACGTTCGCCGATACGCCTGAGACCACGTAAGGCTTTCGGTAACGCCGGCCCAATCCTGTTCGTAATCAATAAACGTGAATGCTGTGTCATTGGGCTGCAGACGGGCACGCTCACGCAGCACAGCCGGAACGGACGGCTCAATCACCTGCAGCAGCCTACCGTGGCCGTCGCCGCTGCACCTTCGAAAAGAGAAGTTGTCCAGAAGGCGCGGACATCGGCCTCGCTCCCAAGTGCCACACCGGCTTGTCAAGGACGTGGACCGCAAGGGAGGCGGGCGCTCTCGGGGGCGAATAATGAAACTATCCATGCGAAATGAACTGCGAGGTGCCACGGCTGTGTTATGACGTACGCAGCGGTGTAGCCAGCAGACAAACTCCCAGCACGCCACCTAGCGGTGTAGGGGGCGTTATTGGTAAGTAACTTGCGGAGCCGGAGATGGCGTTTGACTTTCGAAGCAAACTAAGGGTTAGTGAACACTCTGCAAACTAAGGGTTAGCCCAGGGTTAGCCCGGATCTTGCATGGGTCTGACGCGCAGGGCCTGAGCATCCCGGCGTTGCTTTGTCAGCGGGTGACTGCGACAGGAACTTTCAGTGCCTCGACATCATGGGCATAGACGCGAATGGCGCGACCGGCCACGCGGTATGCGGACAGCGCGCCTGATGCGATCAGGCGGCGGATGGTCTTGTGGGAGACGCCCAAATACGCTGCGGGGTTAGAGATGTCGACAGCTTGGCGCTCGGCGAGGATGTCCTCACTGGTGACTTTAGTAGGCACTTCTGCAAGTCCTTTCGCAAAAGAAGGGAGCCAAGCACTAAGCGAAAGGCATTCCTGGCCTTGATAGTTCGCTTGGCTGCTCAGCTCCCGCTGCGGGTGCTCCACCCGTTCGCGAGACTTGCCACCGCGCCGTTCCGGCGCTGGGGATATTCGGTTGTGTCAGGCCAGATTACACTCTATCGGACCACAGCGTCCAGTACCGCCCTGGCTTAGCCAGTCTGGACAAAGGACTGCCCTGGCGTGTCGCTAGCGGCCACGCGGTGCTAACTGTCCGGGTTCTGGACAGTTCCCCGCTTCGCCGGCCGGGACAACGCTTCCGCGACTTCCTCGTTACGGCCACTGGCGATGCCCTGGTAGATCATGGACGCCTTGACAGTGGAATGGCCGAGCCGGTGCATAGTCTCCGGTAGGTTGCCGACGCGCGCCGCGTACCAGCGAAGTGCCGCAGGTCATGGATCCGCATGCCCCCTCGCCCAATGGCTTTCAGCGCCGGGGCCAGGTAGTCGCGGAACACGCGGTCGTTGAGGTGGCAGCCGCGTGCCGCCGGGAACAGTTGCGCCGTCGGGCCTTTCCCGACATAGACGTCCAGGTGGTGCTGTAGGTCGTCGCGGATGTGCGGTGGCACGATGACGCTGCGCGCCAAGGACTTCGGTGTGTCCATGCGGCAGCCGTCGCGGTGCGTGACGGCACGGGACACGCGGATGGCCTTGGAACCCTCGGCGATGTCGCGGCGCTGCAACTCGATTGCCTCGCCCCAGCGCAATCCCGTCCAAGCCAGGACAAGCAGGAGCGCGCGCATGCGCTCTGGCCGGATGGTGTCAGCCAGGACTTCGACCTCATCGACGTCGAGGATGACGGGCTGGCGTTTGGTCGGCGGGTTCATCGCGCGCTGGATCTGGCACGGGTTGGACGGTGATGAGTTGGTCGGCGACGGCGGTCGCCAGGGTGGCGTGCAACAGTCCGTAAGCGTATGAGTTGCGGCGGGTGTGCTCAGAGCCCAGACCAGCGTACCAAGTGCGGATGGACTCGGGCGTGAGGTGGATCAACGGCACCCGGCCCAGCGGCGTTATGTGGTTGTCCCACAACGCCTTATATCCGATTCTGTGTGCGCGGCTTGACGTTTCGCTCATCGATCCAGGTCTTGGCGTATTCGGCCAGCGTAACGTGCTGGGCGACCACTTCGGCGACCCGCTTGCGCGGTGAGGTCCACTCGCCACGCTCGATCATCCGGCGCTTGGTGAGCAGCCAGCCCTCGGCGTCCATCTTCGCCGTGAAGGTCTTCGGGGCGTAGTGCCGTACGAGATCCGGCCCGACGTAGCTGGCCTGAAACCTGCCGTTCCGTTTGCGAATGTTGCCCCAGCTACGGTGACCCGGCTTACCTGCCATCAGTTTTCGCCTTTGCTCCACGTCGCCGCGTCGGTCCAAGGCAAGTCGCCGGGCTGCAGACGGTTTCGCGCCTCATGCTCCTCAATCTCCTTGGCGGTGGCGGCGTCCAGTTTGTTGGCGGTGTCCCGCAGGATCTTCGCGGCAGCCTTACTGGGACCCGCCTCGGCGAACATGGCCATGCATCGTATGGCCTCCGCTACGCTGAATGTGCTTTCGTCGCGGCTCTCCTTTGCGACGTACTTCGCCAGATTGAGCGGGTCGGTGGTGGTCATGGTGGGTGCTCCTTGCCTATGCGTTGCCTATCCAGGTGTCCGTTGGCGTCCAGATTGTCCTACATGTCCGGACTATCACCGGCCGAAAAGTGCTGGCGGATAGCGCTTTTCGCTGGTCGCCGGCTTATCGACTGGGCAGTTTCGAATCCTGCCGGGGGCGGGTGCGGGGTGGCCAACCTCCATGATGCGGCACAAGCCCATGGCGGCGCTCGGAAGGATGCCAGCAAATGGCCCCAGCAGACCCTCGGTGTCACGACGTTGTCACATTGATGGTGTTAGAGCGGCTGGGCTGATGATGGTCTTGCCAGTCGACCACCGGTGGTGACTCGCGTTGTCACTGACGCCTGTTGGGTTGTCTTTCAGTTGATCTGTCCCATCGGTGGCCGACTGGCACCGCAGGGACCCGGCAGGGCGGACATGACTTAATCAGGAGCCTGGCAGTTCCTCATCAATGTGTTGTCTGCGCGCCCCGCCGGGTGTGACCCATCCGCTAGCGATCAACCAACGAGAAGGGACACCACCATCGTGACAGCATCTCCGCGCGTCGTCATCGGTGCCGACACCCATTTGGACAGCCACCATCTCGCTGTCATCACGGATGCCGGTAAACCCTTGGCAGACACTGAATTCCCGACGAGCCAGACCGGCTACGACGATGCCGTGAGGTGGGCCCAAAGCTTTGGGACCATCGTGATCGCCGGGGTGGAAGGGACCTCCAGCTACGGTGCGGGGCTGACCCGGGTCCTGCAGGCCGCCGGGATCGAGGTGGCCGAGGTCAGCCGCCCTGACCGGGCCGCACGCCGCTGCCAGGGCAAATCGGACCCGCTGGATGCCTACGCCGCTGCGCGCGCCGCGCTGGCCGGCCACGGCGTGGCCGTGCCCAAAGACGCAAGCACCGCCGCCTTGCGGGCGCTGCTGAGCGCCCGGCGCAGCGCGGTCAAGGCCCACACTGCAGCGACCAACCAGATCCACGCTCTGCTGGTCACCGCCCCCGCCGAGCTGCGCGACCGCTACCGCCGCCACAACACCAATGCTTTAGTCAAAGCGTTGGCCCGATGCCGGCCTGCCACCCGCAACGACGCCACTACCGTCGCGGTGCTGACGGCCGCCAAAGCGCTAGCACAGCGCGCGGAATTCCTCGCACACCAAAAACAAGATCTCACCGCCCACCTGGATGTCCTTGTCCGACAGATCAATCCCGCGCTACGCACCGCCTACGGTGTCGGCGCAGACACCGCCGCCCAACTGCTGGTCACCGCCGGCACCAACCCGCACCGGCTCCGCAATGAGGCCTCCTTGGCCGCGCTGTGCGGGGCGGCCCCCGTCCCAGCATCTTCGGGCAAAATCACCCGCCACCGACTCTCCCGCGGCGGCGACCGGGCAGCCAACAATGCCCTATATCGCATCGCGCTGGTGCGCATGTCAGCCCACCCACAAACGCGCGACTACGTCCAGCGCCAAGTGGCCAACGGCCGCAGCAAAAAAGAGATTCTGCGATTACTCAAACGCGCCATCGCCCGCGAAATGTTCAGACTGCTGACTCGACCCGCTCCGGTCGACGACTACCGCGACCTGCGGCCTGCCAGGCAAGCCAAACACATCACCCTAGCCACCGTCGCCACTCATTTCGGCGTCCCGGTCATCACCGTCTCGCGACTCGAACGCGGACACCAACGCAACAAAGCCCTCGCCAACCACTACCGCCGTTGGCTGATCGCCGCTTGACTCCTTAGCAGCAATAGGAGCATCAACTCGGTACGACTTGGACGGACTGCGGCAGACTTACATGGACGGAACTCTGCAGTTCAGCGACTTGCGCGGACCGCGGCGGGGTCGCCTGGACGCTTCGAATCGGCTTGGGAAGCTGATGTTCTGCCATTGAACTACATCGGCGCGGTTGCCCAAGAAGGCTAGCATCCAGCGCCCGACGGCGTTCAAGGCTGGCGTGCAATGTCGACGCCGAAATGCGGCCATCCCGTCGAATTTAAAAAGCCCACATTTATTCTTTCGTTATCATGTCGTAATGTGCTCTGGGTGGGTCGGCACAGATTAGCCAAAAAGCGACGAAAGTCACCAGCAGTCCTGGCTGCACTGCTTGCTCAGGCCGCAGTCTTCTTCGCGGTGGCGGGAGATGTCGGTCCATTTGCGGCCCCAGCCGAAGCGACGCCTGTTATTGGTGATGTCACGCCGTGCTGCTTGGAAATCGTCGCTGCGGCACGGAATATGCTGCTTGGCGCGGCGGGTACTGGTGTCCCTGATGCCCAGCCGGTTGCATCGCGGTACCACGTCCGATCCCGTTTCTTGCCCGTCGGGCTCGCGTCAGAGCAGGGCCTGCAGGTGAAAACGATCCTGGCTTCCCGCAGTATCAGCGCGACGTTCCCAGAGATTCACGAAATCGGTGGTGTCCGACCGGATCCGCTGCCGTGGCATCCCCTCGGCTTGGCGCTGGATGTGATGATTCCCAATCCCGAATCCCCGCAGGGCATCGCGCTGGGCAACGCGATCGTCGAGTACGTGCTGAAGAACGCGAATCGATTCGGGATCCAGGACGCGATTTGGCGTGGCGTCTACTACACGCCCAATGGGACGCAAGCGAGCAGGTTCGGCCACTATGACCACGTCCACGTCACGACTACCGGGGGCGGATACCCCAAGGGTGGGGAAATGTATCTGGCCGACTGAACGCAGGACAACGAGCACGCAGCGGCAGATAGGCTCGTCGCGTGCTGCTCTCCGATCGTGACCTCAGGGCCGAAATCACCGCCGGCCGGTTGGGCATCGACCCGTTCGACGACACCCTGGTGCAGCCGTCCAGCATCGATGTCCGCCTCGACTGCATGTTCCGGGTGTTCAACAACACCCGCTACACCCACATCGACCCCGCCAAGCAGCAGGACGAGCTGACCAGCCTGGTCGAACCCGTCGACGGGGAACCGTTCGTGCTGCACCCGGGCGAGTTCGTGCTGGGCTCGACGCTGGAACTCATCACCCTGCCCGACGACCTCGCGGGGCGTCTGGAGGGCAAATCGTCTTTGGGTCGGCTGGGCCTGCTGACGCACTCGACTGCGGGCTTCATCGATCCCGGCTTCAGCGGTCACATCACGCTCGAGCTGTCCAACGTCGCCAACCTGCCGATCACCCTCTGGCCGGGCATGAAGATCGGGCAGCTGTGTATCTTGCGGCTGACCAGCCCGGCCGAACACCCCTACGGCAGCTCGCGCGTCGGGTCGAAGTATCAGGGCCAGCGGGGACCGACGCCGTCCCGGTCTTATCAGAACTTCATAAGATCTACATAGCTTCGCCAGGCTTCCCGCGGCGCCTTTGTGCGAGATCATTGATAAGTCCGTGGTTTCTCCTCCGCCCGACCATGGCTTGAAAATTTCGCGAGACCTCTGAAGGGGTTGGTTTTGAACATCGTGCTCGGGGTGTCAATGGCACCGGCGTCGGTCCAGCTGGTCCTGCTGGAAGGTGAGAATGCCGACGGCGCCACGGTAGAAGAGGACGTGTTCGACGTCGCTGCTGGCGCCGACTCGCCCGCCGCCGGCGCGTCCGATCAAGTTCTCGCCGCCATTCTGGGTACCCGCGAGGGCGCGGCCGATGCCGGCCTCAAGCTCTCCGCTATCGGGGTGAGTTGGACCGATCAACTCGAAGCTGCCGCGCTGCGCGACGCGCTGGCCGCCCACAGGCTCGAGAACGTCATGCTGGTCTCGGCGTTTCTGGCTGCCACGGCGTTGACTCAAAGCGTGGGCGGCGCAATGGGTTACGACCGCACCGCGATGCTTTTCGTGGAGCCGGACAACGCGACGCTGGCCGTCGTCGAGACGTCCGACGGTTCCATCGTCGACATTTACGAAGAACCGATCTATGCCGAATCCTACGACGAAGCCACCGAACAACTCACCGGGATCATCGCCGGGGTGGAGGAGCTGGGATCGGCTCCCGACGGGTTATTCGTGGTTGGGTCGGGCGTCGACATTGCCCCGATCAAGCCGGCGCTGCAGTCGGCGACCGCGCTCGATGTGAGCGTGGCGGGGGAGCCGGAGACGGCATTGGCCCGCGGTGCCGCCCTGGCCTCGGCGAACGCGCCGTTGTTCGCCTCGTCAACCGCGGCGCTGGCCTACGCGCAAGACGCCGGCACCGGTGCCGTCGACGGGTACGACATGCCCGGATACCGCAGTGTTGGCCCTGGTCCCCTCGGCGCTGAGCTTGCCGGCGACGACGACCTCGCCTACAGCGCCGTGCTGGACGAGGACGCGAACGCCCCCACCATCGCCATCAACCCCGTCGACCTCGCCGATCTAGAGGAAAGCGAACCGCGTCGCAGGCCGGCTCTGCTGGTCAGTAGCGGGTTGGCGGTGGTCGGCATCAGCGCGGTGCTGGCGCTGGAGATCGCGATGGCGATCGGCATCCGCAATACGACGGTCGCTCTGCAGCCCACCCCGAGCCAACACCTCGTCGTTCCAGCCCAGTCGGCTCCCGCCCAGGTCGAGGCGTCCGCCCCGAAGCCGAAAATCAGCGCACCGGCGCCGATGGCGGCACCCAGGGCGTTGAACCTGCCGGCGGCACCCGCCGCCCCTCCGCTTCACGCGGCTCCGGTGGTGCCAGTTCCGGTTGCGGTCCCTCCGGTGCTGCCCGTTCCAGCGCCACCGGTCGCGTTGCCCCTTCCCAACCGGTTGATCAGCCCGCCAGTGGCCCCGCCGCACTGGTCGATGTGGCAACCTACGGAGACCCAACCGCCGCTTCACTTTTCGCCTCCGCAATCGCCACCAGAGGTTGGTACGGCTCCCCAGTCGCCACCCCATCAAGTCCCTCCGGGGCTAGGTTCGTCGCCGAGGCCGGGCGGCCCGGGCGGCCAACCCGGCGCAGGCCCTGGTGGCCCGGGTAGCGGACATATTCCAGCCCCCGGCACGGGCGGTGGTCAGCCGACCGGCCCCGGACCGTTCGGTGGCGGCCACGGTGGTGGTGAGCCTGCCGCTCCTGGACCGTTCGGTGGTGGTGGTGAGCCCGCCGCTCCTGGACCGTTCGGCGGCGGCCACGGTGGTGGTGAGCCCGCTGCTCCTGGACCGTTCGGCGGCGGCCACGGTGGTGGTGAGCCCGCTGCTCCTGGACCGTTCGGTGGCGGCCACGGCGGTGGTGAGCCCGCCGCTCCTGGACCGTTCGGTGGCGGCCACGGCGGTGGTGGGCCCGCTGCTCCTGGACCGTTCGGCGGCTTCGGTGGCGGTCACGGCGGCGGCGGATTCGGCGGCTTCGGTGGCGGTCACGGTGGGGGCGGGTTCGGCGGCTTCGGTGGCGGTCACGGCGGCGGCGGGCACCGGTAGCCCGGCGATGACGGCCGACGTCTGTTAGCGTGGCGGCACGCTTGACCTACGGCTATGTCGAAGCATTGGGGCCGGTCCAGAACTCGCGCCGTCCCGCTTCGTCCCAGAACTTCATAATGCCCAGCTAATCCCGGATAGAAGCCCGCGCGCTGCTGTGGCCAAGGAAATCCGTGGTTCTTAGCTGAAAAGTGTGTCGTCCACGCAATCGTCGGGTAACACAGCAAACTACCGAGGGGAGCTAACGGTGGGAGGCATCGTGCTCGGCGTCTCACTGGCGCCAACGAAGGTCCGCATGGTGCTGGTAGAAGGCGAATGCGCCGACGGGGTCACCGTCGACCAGGACAAATTCGACGTCGAGCAAGACGCGTCGCGCTCCGACACGCCCGCTCGGGTGGTCTCAGCCATCCTGGGCACCCGGGAAGGCGCTGCTGAGGGCGGCTATCAGCTGCTGTCGACTGGAGTGACCTGGACGGATCACGTCGAGGCCGCGATACTGCGCGACGCGCTGATCGCCCACAAGGTCGAGAACGTGATGTTGGTCTCGGCATTTATGGCCGCGGCCGCGCTGACTCAGGCCGTCGGCGACGCCATCAACTACGCGCAAACCGCGCTGCTCTTCGTCGAGCCCTACTCCGCGACCCTGGCCGTTGTCGATACCGCCGATGGATCGATTTCCGACGTCCACCGGACGGTCCTCGCCGACGACGAGGACGAGGCGGTGGCCAAGCTTGTCGAGCTGGTGTCCGGTGCTGACGCACTGGAAGCACGCCCGCAGGGCCTGGTCGTCGTGGGTTCCGGCGTTGACATCCCGCTGATCAAGCCGGCGTTGGAGGCCGCGACCTCGCTGGACTTGTCCGTGCCCGACGAGCCGGAGATGGCCCTGGCCCGGGGTGCCGCGCTGGCGTCGGCGAATGCGCCGTTGTTCGTGTCGTCCACCGCGGCGGTGGCTTACGCGCTGGACCCCGGCACCGGTGAAGTCGACCCCGGATACCTGCCCGAATACCAGGGCATTCCAGAGCATCCCGCCGACGGCGGGAAAGGCGCGGGCAATGTCGCCTACAGCGCCGTGCCGGACGAGGACGCCGACGCCCAGACCGTCATCGGCTTGGAGGAAGCCGCGCAGCGGCGCCGGTCCTTCATGCTGGTGGGCAGCACGCTGGCGGTGATCTTCATCAGCGCGGTCGTGGCGCTGGAGATTGCGTTGGCGATAGGCATCCGCCCGACGGTCGCGTTGCGGCCCAGCCCAAGCGAAAACGTCATCGTCCCGCCACAACCCGCGCCCGCACCGCCCGTGCAGGCGAACCCGAGAATCGAATTGCCCAGGCCGTTGGCCGCGCCTCATCCGATAAACCCGCCAGCAATCGTTCCGGCTCCCGTGGCCCCGCCGGTTCCGCTGCTTCCGCCAGCGTGGGTCCCCGTGCCCCGCGCGCCGCTGGTCGAGCCGCACGCGCCCGGGCTGGGAGGTGGCCATGGTCCCTTCGGCGGCGGGCCGGGCGCCCGCGGGCCCTGGGGTGGGCAACGGTCCGGGCCATTTGGGGGCGGCCGCGGTGGCTTCGGCGGCGGCCATGGCGGCTTCGGCGGCGGCCACGGTGGCTTCGGCGGTGGGCACGGCTTCGGCGGTGGCCACAGGTAGCCACGATTCCGGCCCCTGCTTCCGAAGGCCCGAAGGCGTAAAATCGACGCACTGGGGGAATACAGGGTGGAGGTTAACGGCATACAGGTGTCGCCGGTGCCTGTGTCGTCGAGGCCCCGAAGCCATTGGCTAGCAAACGACCATGGAGGAGCTTTGGACACCGTGCTTGGTGTATCGATGGCGCCAACGGCCGTCCGTATGGTGCTGGTCGAAGGCGAAAATGGCGATGGCGCCACCGTCGAGGAAGACAAATTCAACGTTTCCGCAGGCGATGACGAGGCAACGTTCACCGCGGCCGATACGGTAGTCTCGGCGATCCTCGGGACCCGAGAGGGGGCGGCCGAGGGGGGCTACCAGCTGGCGTCGACCGGAGTCACGTTTACCGACCCCATCGAGGCCGCCGCCCTGCGTGATGCGCTCGCCGCCCACAAGGTCGAGAACGTGATGTTGGTCTCGGCCTTCCTAGCCGCGGCCGCGCTGGCACAAACCGTCGGCAATCACACCAACTATGCCCAGACCGCGCTGCTGTACATCGAGCCCGATTCCGCGACGCTGGCGGTCGTCGACAGCGCGGACGGATCGATCACCGACGTTCGCCGCGAGGCCCTACCGGACGACGACGACGCGGCGGTGGCCAAGCTGGCCTCGATGGTCTCCGGCGCCGAAGCGCTACCCACGCAGCCGGACGCCGTGTTCGTCGTCGGCTCCGGCATCGACATCCCCATGATCAAGCCCGTACTGGAGGGGGCGACCACACTTCCGTTGACCGCGCCGGAGGAGCCGGACACGGCGCTGGCCAGGGGAGCCGCCCTGGCGTCGGCGAATGCGCCGCTGTTCGCATCATCCACCGCGGCGCTCGCCTACGCGCAGGATCCCGGCACCGGTGCCGTCGACCCGTTGGCCATCACTCCCGGCTACTTTGCGGCGTCGGCCATTGCCGGTGACGGCGCCCTCGCCTACAGCGCTGTCCACGACGACGCCGGCTACCCCTACACCGGCGAGCACACCGCCCTGACCACCCTCATCGGCGCTGGCGACGGTGACCACAGGTCGTTCCGCTTGCTGGGCAGCATGCTGGCGGCGGTCTTCATCGTCGGGGTGGCGGCACTGGTCATTTCACTGGCGGTCGCTATCCGGCCTACCGCCTCGGTGCGCCCCGATCCCGGCCGCAACGTCGTCGCTCCCGCCCGGCCGGCTCCGGCACCCGCGGCTCCCGCGCCGGTGCCCGCGGCCCCCGCGCCAGCTCCTGTTGCCCAGGTACCGGTGCCTGCTCCCGCGCCGGTGCCCGCGGCCCCCGCGCCAGCTCCTGTTGCCCAGGTACCGGTGCCTGCTCCTGCCCCGGTGCCGGCGGCGCCTGCTCCTGCTCCGCCGCTAGCGGGACCCCCTCCTGGGCTACCACCGGTACAACTACCCCCGATCATTATTGGCGGGCCAGGCCCCAGAGGCCCGTTCGGAGGCGGCGGCGAGGACCGCGGCGGAGGTGGCTTCCCCGGTATCCCGCACGGCGGTCACGGTCATGGTGGATTGGGTATCCCCGGGCTCTAGCGCCTAGACCTGGCGGTCTGGGGCCACCTGTCATCTGCCGTTTGCCTCCCGCTTAGCGCCGCGATGCAGTTAGCTCATCGCGGCCACCTACACCAGTTCTATGCGATGCACCGTCTTCGGCACTGGTTACCTGGGTGCCACCCACGCCGTTGGGATGGCGGAACTGGGGCACGACGTCATCGGGGTCGATATCGACCCGGGTAAGGTCGCCAAGCTCGCCGGGGGTGACATTCCCTTTTACGAGCCCGGGCTGCGAAAGATGTTGACCGACAATCTGGCTGCCGGCCGGCTGCAGTTCACCACGGACTACGACCTGGCCGCCCAGTTTGCCGACGTCCATTTCCTGGGTGTCGGCACGCCGCAAAAGAAGGGTGAGTACGGCGCCGACTTGTCCCACGTGCACGCCGTCGTCGACAATCTGGTGCCCCGGCTGACCAGGTCGGCGGTGCTCGTCGGCAAATCGACTGTCCCAGTGGGCACTGCGGCCGAGCTGGGCCAGCGGGCCGCTGCGCTGGCACCTGCTGGAGTCGACGTCGAAATCGCTTGGAACCCCGAGTTCCTTCGTGAGGGTTACGCGGTGCACGACACCCTGTATCCGGACCGCATTGTGCTTGGCGTTCAAGATGATTCGCCCCGTGCCGAGGGAATTGTCCGCGACCTCTATGCACCGATACTCGACGCCGGTGCCCCGTTCCTGGTGACGGACCTGCAGACCGCCGAGCTGGTCAAGGTGTCGGCCAATGCCTTTCTGGCGACCAAGATTTCGTTCATCAACGCGATCTCCGAGGTGTGTGAGGCGACGGGCGCCGACGTCACCCTGCTGGCCGACGCGCTGGGATACGACCCCCGGATCGGGCGCAAATTCCTCAACGCGGGATTGGGTTTCGGCGGTGGCTGCCTGCCCAAGGACATCCGGGCGTTCATGGCCCGCGCGGGCGAGCTGGGAGCCAATCAGGCGCTGACGTTCCTGCGCGAGGTGGACAGCATCAACATGCGCCGGCGCACCAAGATGGTGGAACTGGCCACCACGGCGTGTGGTGGCTCGCTGCTGGGCGCCAACATCGCCGTGCTCGGCGCGGCATTCAAACCCGAATCCGACGATGTCCGCGACTCGCCGGCGCTCAACGTCGCCGGTCAGCTGCAGCTCAACGGCGCCACGGTCAACGTCTACGACCCGAAAGCCCTGGACAACGCCCGTCGCCAGTTCCCCACGCTGAACTACGCGGTGTCGGTGGCGGAGGCGTGCAACGGCGCCGACGCGGTCTTGGTGCTTACCGAGTGGCGGGAGTTCGTCGACCTCGACCCGCACGACTTGGCCGACGGGGTGCGGGCCCGGGTCGTCGTCGACGGCCGCAACTGCCTTGACGTCGCGCGCTGGCAGCAAGCGGGGTGGCGGGTATTTCGGCTCGGGGCGCGACGGCCCTAGGCCTTAGCCGAGCGCTCGGCGGGTAGTCTCGCTTCGTGGACTACGCCACTGCATTCCTCAACGAAAACCGGGCTTTTTCGGAGCTTTTCCACGATGTCGACGAGTCCAGGCCGGTGCCGACCTGCCCGGACTGGAGCCTTAATCAACTGTTCCGCCACGTCGGGCGCGGTGATCGCTGGGCCGCGCAGATCGTCAAGGACAAGCTCGACCACTACCTCGATCCCCGCTCGGTCGAAGGTGGCAAGCCGCCACCGGATCCCGGCGACGCGATCTCCTGGTTGCATGGCGGCGCTCAGCGGCTGGTCGACGCGGTCGAGTTGTCGGGTGTGGAAACGCCGGTGTGGACTTTCCTGGGGCCACGCCCGGCGAACTGGTGGATCCGGCGCCGATTGCACGAGGTAGCGGTGCATCGGGCCGACGCGGCCATCACGATCGGAAGCGAATTCACGCTGGAAGCCGACGTGGCGGCCGATGGGCTCACCGAATGGCTGGAGCGAGTCGCGATCCAAGCCGGAAGCGACGGCGCGACGCTGCCGCTCGACGATGGCAACACGCTGCACCTGCACGCCACCGATCCCGGGCTGGGCGAAGCCGGCGAATGGACCCTGCGTGTTGACGAGAACGGGATCAGCTGGTCACACGAGCACGGCAAGGGCAGCGCGGCGCTGCGGGGCGGCGCCACCGAGCTGCTGCTGGCGATGACGCGCCGGGTCTGTATCGCCGACACCGATATCGAGCTGTTCGGCGACCATGCCGTGTGGCAAAACTGGCTGGACCGCACACCTTTCTGACCACAGGCGCGGGCGCACACGGTAACTTGCAGACCATGACCACATCGGAGATCGCCACCGTTTTGGCGTGGCACGACGCACTCAACACCGCCGACATCGAAACCTTGGAGTCCTTGTCCAGCGACGACATCGACATCGGCGACGCGCACGGAGCCGCCCAGGGTCACGCCGCGCTGCGCAGCTGGGCCACCTCCCGTCAGGTGAACACGCAGCTCGGCCGGATGTATGTGCACGACGGCGTCGTGGTCGTCGAGCAGAAGCCCAGCAGCCCAGACGATCCCGGTGCGGTCACCAACACCGCTTTGGCGTTCCGGGTGGTCCACGATCATGTCACTTCGGTGTTCCGCCATCAGGACTTGGCGTCGGCGCTTGCGGCCACCGAACTCACCGAGGCCGACGCCGTCGACTGAGCAGCAGGAGACACTTATGCGGGGAATCATTTTGGCCGGCGGATCGGGCACGCGCCTGCACCCGATCACCCAGGGCATCAGCAAGCAGCTGTTGCCGGTTTACGACAAACCGATGGTCTACTACCCGCTATCCACGTTGATGATGGCCGGCATCCGCGACATTCTGGTGATCACGACCCCCCACGACGCGGCCGGCTTTCAGCGACTCCTCGGCGACGGCGCGCAATTCGGCATCAACCTCAGCTACGTTTCGCAGGCTCAACCCGACGGTCTGGCCCAAGCCTTCGTTCTCGGCGCCGGCCACATCGGTAATGATTCAGTGGCTTTGGTATTGGGAGACAACATCTTCTACGGGCCGGGACTGGGCACCAACCTGAGTCGCTTCCAACCCATCAGCGGTGGAGCAATTTTCGCCTACTGGGTGGCCAACCCGTCGGCCTACGGTGTCGTTGAATTCAGCGACGACGGCATGGCGCTGTCGCTGGAGGAGAAACCCGAAACACCGAAGTCCAGCTACGCGGTACCCGGCTTGTATTTCTACGACAACGACGTGATCGAAATCGCCAGAGGCTTAAAGAAATCCGCGCGTGGCGAATACGAGATCACCGAGGTCAACCAGATCTATCTCAACCGGGGCCGGCTGTCGGTCGAGGTGCTCGCCCGTGGGACCGCGTGGCTGGATACGGGCACGTTCGACTCGCTGCTGGACGCCAGCGACTACGTGCGCACGTTGGAACGACGGCAGGGCTTGAAGGTCGGCGTTCCCGAGGAGATCGCCTGGCGGCAGGGCTGGATCGGCGACGACCAGCTGGCGGAGCTTGCGCGGCCCCTGGTCAAGTCCGGATATGGCGGCTACTTGCTGGAGCTGTTGGAGCGGACCTGATTTCGCCGGGTTTGGCCAGCACCGCGGCGATCGCCGTCGTCAACGGCACCGACAGCGCCAGTGCGATGCCGCCCACCGCGCCGCGGGCCAGCTCGATGGCCACACTCTCGCTCATCAGCACGTCACCGAGCGATCGGTTGGCGACGCTGAACAGCAACAGCAGCGGCAGCGAGGTGCCGGCGTAGGCCAGCACAAGCGTGTACACCGTGCTGGCGATGTGATCGCGGCCCACCCGAATCGCACTCAGAAAGATGGCCCCACGAGACTTGTTGCCGCCGACATGGGCAAGCTCGAACACCGTCGAGGCCTGCGTCACGGTCACATCGTTGAGCACACCCAGTGACCCGATGATGAACCCGGCAAGCAGGAGCCCGCTGATCGACACGCTGCCCAGATACGCGGCGACCTGGGAATTCTGTTCGTCGGACAGCCCGGTGAGATGAGCGAGATCGATTGCCAGCCAAGATAATCCGGCGGCCAGCAGCAACGAAGACAACGTGCCCAGCAGCGCGGCGCTGGTTCGCAGATTGACCCCGTGAGCGAGGTAGATCACCACGTACAAGATCGTCGCCGACGCCACCAGCGCCACAGGGACCGCGGGTGCGCCGTCGCGCAGCGCGGGCAGCAAGAACACCACCAGGACCAGGAACGCGATCACGATGCCGACCAGCGCGAGCAGTCCGCGCCAGCGGGCCACCGCGACGATCACCACCGCGAACGCAACCGCGAGCGCGACCAACGCCCAACCGCGTTCGAAGTCGTAAAACGCGTAGCTGGTGGCGCCCTGGTTGTCGACCTGCCGGATGACCCGAATATGGTCGCCCACAGCGAATTTCGGCTGTCCCGGACCCGGGGAGGATTCGAACAATGTGTTGGCGCCGGCGTTTGGCCCGGAATCGATTGCGACCAGGGTTAATACGCAGCGTCCGCTGCCCGCGACTCCCGGCTGCGGCGCGGTGGTAAGCACCTGGCTGGCCGACGGGCTGCCGCAGTCGCCCAGTCCGCTGGACAGCACGTGGCCGCGCTCGGTGGTCACCGCCCCGCCCGATGCATTCTGGAACGGCATCGGGATGTCGACGTGCTGGCGGCTCGGCCACAGCAACACCGCACCGGCTATCACGGCCACACCGATGGCGACCAGCAGCCCGACGACGATCTTGGCGGGCAACGGACCGAACGGGGACGGGCCTGACGACAGGCTGTGCGAGTGTAAGTGCGTCACCCGCTCCACCGTAGAGGTGGCCGGACCCGGCCTACTGTCGATAGCTGGTCAGGAAGTTGCCCAGCCGGTCGATCGCGGCCGCCAGATCACGGGCCCAGGGCAGCGTCACGATCCGCAGGTGATCCGGCGCCGGCCAATTGAAGCCGGTGCCCTGGGTGACCAGGATCTTCTCCTGCAGCAGCAGGTCGAGGACGAGCTGCTCGTCGTCGTCGATGTCGTAGACCTCGGGGTCCAGCCGGGGAAACACATACAGCGCCCCATCCGGCTTGACGCAGGACACGCCTTCAATGTCGTTGAGCTTGGTCCAGGCGACGTCGCGCTGCTCGAGCAGCCGGCCGCCGGGAAGCACCAGGTCCTCGATGCTCTGGTGGCCGCCCAGGGCCACCTGGATCGCATGCTGCGCCGGAACGTTCGGGCACAGCCGCATGTTGGCCAGCAGGTTGATTCCCTCGATGAAGCTACCGGCGTGGTCCTTGGGGCCGGTGATCGCCAGCCAGCCGGCACGGTATCCGGCGACCCGGTAGGCCTTCGACAGACCGTTGAAGGTCAGGCACAGCATGTCGGGAGCCAGTGTCGCCAGGCTGATGTGCTTGGCATCGCCGTAGAGGATCTTGTCGTAGATCTCATCGGCGAGCAGCAGCAGCTGGTGTTTGCGCGCCAGATCGACCATCTGCGAAAGGATCTCGCGGCCGTAGACGGCGCCAGTGGGGTTGTTCGGGTTGATCACGACGAGCGCCTTGGTGCGTTCGGTGATCTTCGATTCCAGGTCGGCGACGTCGGGCTGCCAGTTCTGGGTCTCGTCGCAGAGGTAATGCACGGGTGTGCCGCCGGCCAGCGAGGTCGACGCCGTCCACAGCGGGTAGTCGGGGGAGGGGATCAACACCTGATCGCCGTTGTCGAGCAGGGCTTGCAGCGTCATGGTGATCAGCTCGGAGACTCCGTTGCCCAGGTAGACGTCGTCGACGTCGAATCGGGGGAAGCCGTCGACCAACTCGTAGCGGGTGACCACCGCGCGCCGGGCCGGCAGGATGCCCTGGGAGTCCGAGTAGCCCTGGGCGTACGGCAGGGCCTGGATCATGTCGCGCATGATCACGTCGGGCGCGTCGAACCCGAACGGCGCCGGGTTACCGATGTTGAGCTTGAGGATCCGGTGTCCTTCGGCTTCCAGCCGCGCGGCATGCGCGTGCACCGGGCCGCGGATTTCGTACAGGACGTCCTGAAGTTTGGACGACTGCGCGAAGGCGCGCTGCCGGTGATGACCGGGGGTGTGCACCGGCAGCTGGTGAGTAGTCACGTCACCTATGGTGCCATCGTTGTCCACCGAAATTTGCTGACAGACGTCAATCTGTGATCAGCGCTTTCCCGGCGGACGGGCGCCGCGTGCGATGCCCAGCCCTTTAACGCCGCCCGGGGGCGGCGCCGGGTCGGTCGGCTGGTTGGACGGCCCCGGCTCGGGCTTTGCCTCCGGCGCCGGCTCCACCTTCGGTTCGGGCTCCGCCGCGGCCTCGGTCGCCTTGGCCGGCGCGGGTGCCTTGGCCGGCGCGGGTGCGGCCTTCTTGGCACCGGGTCGCTTGGCGCCGGCGGCCAGGCCCAGGCCTTTAACGGGAGCCGCGGGGGCCGCGGGTGCGGCGGGAGCCGTTGGGGCCTTCGTTTCGGTGCTTTCGGCCGCTGGTGGGGCGGGCGCTTCGGACTTTTTCGGGGCCTCGGTTGCCTTGGCCTGCGTGGGTGCGGCCTTCTTGGCGCCGGGTCGTTTGGCGCCGGCGGCCAGGCCCAGTCCTTTGGCTGGCGCGGCCGGTGCCGCGGCGGCCGTTTCGGGCTTAGCTGGTGCTTCGGCCGTCTTGGCCGCGGGTGCCGCCTTCTTGGCGCCGGGTTTCTTGGCACCGCCGGCGATGCCCAGCCCCTTGGCAGGTGCGGCCGGTGCGGCGGGCTCGGCGGCTGGTGCTGCGGCCTTGGTTTCCTCCGGCTCGGCGGTCTCTGCGGGCTCCTCGACGGGCGCCTCGGCCGGGGCGGCCGGTGCGGCGGCCTTGGCCTGCTGTTCGGCCCGCTTTTCGGCCTCTTTCGCGGCCGTGCCCTTTTCGGGCAGCGTGGCTTTGTCGTAGTCGAGGGATCCCAGTAGCACCTGGGCCACGTCAAGCACCTCGACGCCGCTGCGACCTGCTTCTTCCTGCCGGTCGTTGACGCCGTCGGTGACCATCACCCGGCAGAACGGGCAGGCGGTGGCGACGGTGGTGGCCCCGGTGGCCAGCGCCTCGTCGACCCGCTCGTGATTGATGCGCTTGCCGATGTGTTCTTCCATCCACATGCGCGCGCCGCCCGCGCCGCAGCAGAAGCTGCGGTCGGCGTGGCGCGGCATTTCGGTGAAGTTTGCTCCCGCCGCGCCGATCAGCTCGCGCGGCGCCTCGTACACCTTGTTATGCCGGCCCAGGTAGCACGGGTCGTGGTAGGTGATGTCTTGAGCGACACGGCTCACCGGCACCAGCTTCCTGTCGCGCACCAACCGGTTGAGCAGCTGGGTGTGGTGCAACACGGTGTAGTTGGCGCCGAGCTGCTTATATTCGCGGCCGAGCGTGTTGAAGCAGTGCGGGCAGGTGACGACGATCTTGCGGTCGACGGTCTCGACGCCCTCGAAAACCCCGTCCAGCGTCTCGACGGCCTGCTGGGCGAGCTGCTGGAACAGGAACTCGTTGCCCGACCGGCGCGCGGAGTCACCGTTGCAGGTTTCGCCGGTGCCCAGCACCAGGTATTTCACCCCGGCGACGGCCAGCAACTCGGCGACAGCCTTGGTGGTCTTCTTGGCTTTGTCGTCGTACGCCCCCGCGCAGCCCACCCAGAACAGGTACTCGAAGCCGTCGAAGCTCTCGGCGTCCTCCCCGTAGACCGGCACGTCGAAGTCGACCTCGGAGATCCAGTTGGTCCGGTCGGAGGCGTTTTGCCCCCACGGGTTGGCCTTGGTTTCCAGGTTTTTGAACAGCGTGGACAGCTCGGAGGGGAACTCCGATTCCATCATCACCTGGTAGCGGCGCATGTCGATGATGTGGTCGATGTGCTCGATGTCCACCGGGCACTGCTCGACGCAGGCGCCGCAGCTCACGCAGGACCACAGCACGTCGGGATCGATCACCCCGCCCTGTTCGGCGGTGCCGACCAGCGGGCGGCTGGCCTGCTCGGGGCCGTGCCCGGGTACCCGGCCAAAGCCGGATTCCGGCACGTGGTGGCCCTCTTCTTTGACCGTTTCGAGGTCCAGGCCCTCGAGCGGCTCGGCGGTCTTCTCGCCAAGGATGTAGGGCGCCTTGGCCATCCAGTGGTCGCGCAGGTCCATGATGACGAGCTTGGGCGACAGGGGCTTGCCGGTGTTCCAGGCCGGGCATTGCGACTGGCAGCGTCCGCACTCGGTGCAGGTGGCGAAGTCGAGGTTCGCCTT
>CAVYZE010000004.1:0-55102 GCA_963772875.1 uncultured Actinomycetota bacterium | reverse complement strand
AACTCCTCGGCGTCGTCGAGGCGCACGCAGCGCCGGGGCAGTTCAGTTCCACGATGCGATCCAGGAATTCGGTGACCGGGACGAACCACGACGCCTCCGCCCGATAAATCAGCGGATTGCGGCATCGCCAACAGTGCGGGTAGGGGTGCTGGGAGGTTTCGTGGCGAAGCAATATCGTCATCGTGTCGGAGACGAGCGTCAGGAACCGGTGCAGACTCGTCACCCCGGAGGCCATGAATGGCGGCGTAGATGACGACCTATCTGCGCCGGCAGGGGCCATCTGGTGGCGGCGGTGACACTGATCAACCACAGTGATACCGGCTGAGCAGTACACGTCGATCGCGTTTCGCGCAAACTGCTGGAAGGAATTGCAGCATCAGTCGGCAGTATCGCAGACGCCTACGACAAGGGCTCGGTTTCATAACGCACCTCCTGGCGTGGGTTGGGTGGGAACTCGTTTGGCGTCAGCCGACCGCGCGGGCCGCTGGCTATGAAGGTCGGCGCGGACTTTCTGCCGTCCGGTTGCTGAGGCGAAAGCGTTGTGGCGCAGGGATCATCCTCGGGGGCGCCGTCCGGCGGTGTCATCGCCGGGTGGGTATCTGGTGACCGATTGGGCCGAGGCCGCGCAAGGAAGCGGTCGGCAAGGTCACTAGCGACAAGCGCACCGAAAATATGGGCAAGGTCATTGCCCCGACCGGGTGCTGGACGACCGGGTCGCGTTCGCCACGGATCAGCGGGCCGCCACGACGCCGGCGTTGATGGGCGATTCGTCGCCGCGATCGGCGCGACCAGGTGAAGTCCAACCCCAATGATTGTGGGGCCGAGAAGGTTGAGGACGCCTTCAGGAGAGGGGAAGCATCTGCCAGGTCCCACAGTTTTGCGTCAAGAAAGCGGTGTCACTTTCCCGGATCGCGATTTCCTGCGGACTGCTGGTCTTCTTGCTCTCGATTATGTCGCTTGTATCAAGGCTACGCAGCCGCGCCCAATAACACATCGTCCCACCAGCGTTGCGATACTTGCCCGCATATATGTCGACGTCGACAACATACGTGCCGTCATGGTCGATGACTGGCAAGTATGCGCCATAAGGGCCGATGACGGTCTTGGGGGCCGCTGGCGGGGGCGGTGTGCGACCCACCGTTTGAGTGACGGTGGGCTGCACGGTGCCAGTTTGCGTGATAGTCACGGTCGAGGCTGTGGTGTGCGTGGCGCTTCCGCACGCTGCGAGCAGTAGCGCGGGGGCGGTGACTGCGAGGCGCTTCATGCGTGTGGATTGTAGATCAGGCCAGACAGATACTGGCAGCTTGTTGCTGTAAGACGGAGGCCCGCTCCGTCGACGCGCAAAACCGAGCAGTAGTTCGTGCAGCGACGCAGTGGATGGTGCCGGTGTCCAGAAGGTCGGCGGGTAGCCGCACGATCAGCGTGAGGGCGGTGCCTTCTTCTCGCCCAATGAGTCCCGCGCGGTGATCGGCGTCCGGGACGCGTTCACGCTGCCGGCAACGCCTGAGCCACCCGAACGGCTGGAGCTCAGCCGCCGCTTATGGTCCGACGCGCATCTCGTAGAAGCGCAGTCGCGCAGCGACGTCGCCCTGACCCAGCGATGGGGTACGACCGACACCGATGGTGTGGGCCCGGATCTGCAGGTTCGTGCCATCCACCGACGCAGGGGCATTGAGAAGAAATGGCTCGGCGGCGTTGGCGGCGATGAGGCGGTAGGCGACCCCGTCGAGCACGACCGTCGGGATGGTCAGCGGAGCGACGGTTCCCTGGAAGAGCCGGTCGATGACGGTTGGCTCCAGATCGATCCCGACCAGGACCGCCATGTCCGGTCCGCTGGGGGCAGGGACGGTGATCACGTCGTTCCCGCGGACGGGGACCTGCGACAGCGCGATGAGCGGCCCGCAGTGGGGGCCGGTGCGGGTGAAGAGCGCCCAGCGGTTCTCGACGCCGCTCATGGTGTAGTTGCACAGCAGCGCACGCGAATACCGGGGGGATTCTTGCACGCCAAGCCGGCCGTCGATGCCGATGGCGGGTGAGGCGACGATAGCCGGGACAGAACGAATTGCGGCCCTGTAGCCAGTGATTCGCTGTTCAGGCCATCGAGGGTGGGCGTGTAGGCCTGGTACGTCTGGAAGACGGGTGCTGGGCGCCACGCCAGATCGTAGGCCCACACGGCCGAAGTCTCATAGGGGTCGATGTGGACCGTTCCCGACCCGATGGATTTGATGAAGCGGTCCGGGATGGCGTAGAGCGCACGCTGGCGTGTCTTGGCTTGTTCGACACGTTGGTCGACATGGCCTGGCAGGGCCAGCGTGACCAGGCGGTCGACCGCTTGCACGGGCGCCTGCACTGCCGCCACGGTGCGGTCATGGCCGTGATCCCCGATTGCGTACAGGGAGGCGCGCTCTGCGCCAAGTAGGACGACGACGATGGCCACCACAACCACCACAAACGCACGGCGAGGGGTTCCGGAGAGAGGGGTGATGGCCACCGCAACAACGATGAGGCCAAGCAGAACGTATAAATGCCATTGGTCATACCGTACGAGCGTGCTCCGGGCGGTGATCACGGTCGCGAGGCCGACGAGCACCACAAAGCGACGGGGGATCTCCGGGCGGCCACGAACGAACATCACGCAGAGCGCCCCTATCCAGGCAAGGCTCAACACGACCGCGGGGAGGGCAAGCAGGGCATACGGGGGGAGGGGAGTGGCCATCGCCTCGATGTAACCCGATACCACGGCGGCGCTGGACCTGAGCCAGGCGGGCAGGTCCCCCGGTCGTTGGCCGGCGAGCACCCACCAGATGAGGGTGGACGCCGCGAACGCGGTCACCGTTGCGCAATGACGCCCGACAGCTCTCCAGTCGAGCAACACCGACACGGCCAGCGCAATGACCACGATCGCGAGGCCGGTGTTGAGCTTCACCAGCAGCTGAAGCCCTGCGACCGCGCCGAGCACGATGCACGTGCTGAACACCGTCGAGCGCTTGGGGTCGTGCTGCAACAGGGGCACGGCCGCCCACGCGAACGCCGCGAGAACGGCCAGCTCGGGGTACTCCAGGCCCGGAACCCGCCAACCATGACCGATGTGGAGGATGACGATGATGCCGGTCGTGACGAACGCGCCGATGAGCGATGTCATCGGGGCGTGGCGCTGGCGCAGCGCTGCCGCGATGCCGAGGAACAGGGCGGCGACGACGATTGGCTGGTAGATCGTGGCGAGCAGCGACTGATCGAACGAATAGTAGGCGGTGTTCTGGAGGAACCCGAGGGGGCCGTAAGTGTATACGATCTCGGGGCCCCACGCGAGGTTGTGGACCCGTGCCAGGGCCAGCCCGGCCTGCCAAGACGGATCGAGCCCGACGACGGCGTCGACCGACGACTGTGGCCAGAAGAGGACAGCAGCGATCACCGCGGCCAGGCCCCGTTGCCTACGGGTAGCGCCCCACGTTGTTGTCGAACCCCACCCCCTCACACGTCCAAACGGTCTCACCGCTGCCAACGGGGATGCTGCCATTCCCACAAACTATAACGACTTCAAAGGTCGGCTTTGCTCGGTCGATTCCCGTTCCCGGAATATTCATCGTTGGACGGGCTGGTCATGCCCGCCAGCTAGAATCGGCGCTACGCCATCACTTGTCAGCACTGTGTGATCGCGTCGATCTGCTGCCTGGCGCCGATGCCGGAGCCTTCATCGACATCGATTCGCTACTACGCCCGGTGTACGGGCACGCCCAACAGGGCGCCTCCTACGGGCACACCAAGATCGCCGGCAAGCAGGTGCTGCGCAAGGGACTCTCACCCCTGGCGGCCACAATCAGCACCGATACCGCCGCCCCGGTGATCGCCGGGATGCGGCTGCGTGCCGGTCGTGCCGGTTCGGGTAAAGGCGCGGCCCGGATGGTGGCCCAGGCCATCGCCACCGCACGGGCCGCCGGAGTGACGGGGCAGATCCTGGTGCGCGGCGACTCCGCGTACGGCACCGCTGCGGTGGTGGCCGCGTGTCGCCGTTCCGGTGCCCGGTTCTCGCTGGTATTGACGAAAATCCCGGCAGTGGCCGCGGCGATCGACACGATCCCCGAGGGCGCCTGGACAACGGTGCGCTACCCGGGCGCGGTCCGCGACCCCGACACCGGCGCCTGGATCTCCGACGCCGAGGTCGCCGAAATTCCTTACACGGCTTTCACGTCCACCCGCCAACCCGTGACCGCGCGGTTGATCGTGCGCCGCGTCAAAGACGCCCGCCATCTTGACGCACTGTTCCCGGTATGGCGGTATCACCCGTTTTTCACCGACTCCACCCAGCCGGTCACCGAGGCCGACATCACTCACCGCCGCCACGCCATCATCGAAACCGTCTTCGCCGATCTGATCGACGGGCCGCTGGCGCATATGCCCTCGGGGCGCTTCGGCGCCAACTCCGCCTGGATTCTGTGCGCGGCGATCACCCACAACCTGCTGCGCGCCACGGGTGTCATCGCCGGAAAACACCACGCCGTGGCACGCGGCGCCACCGTGCTTCGCAAGATCGTTAACATCCCCGCCCGCCTGGCCCGGCCCCAACGCCGACCCGTCCTGCACCTACCCACCCACTGGCCCTGGGCAGACACATGGCTTCAGCTGTGGCGCAACACCGTTGGCAGCATTCGACAACGCCCGCCACCACAAGCCCCACCCGCCTGACCACCGCCGAAAGGCCCGACCCAAACACACAGGAAATGCTGGACAGACCAGCAGATATCTGTTGCTCGTAACCAGAAATCAAGATCAAAAACAACCGCGGCCCGACATCGTCAGCCCATCGGTGGAACGAGGCTTAGCTTGCGGAGCGATCAGTTTCAGGAGCTCATGTCACGGGTGCCCGGCCGTCGGGCGGCCAGCTGGACACACCGTCCCCTAGCGGGACCGCGATGCTGTGCAGGATCGATGCCACCATTCGCCACGCGCCGATGGCGGTGACGAGTTCGATGAGAACCGTTTTGTCGCCATGTAATTCGCGTTCGCAGGCCGCCCAGCTCTCAGCACTGACCGCGCCGTCACGCACCACGTCGTCGGTGGCCGCCAGCACCGCGCGCTCGGTAGGCCCGAACCCGTCGTATCCCTGCCAATCGCGCACGCCGAGCAGATCGTCGGCCGTCACGCCCAGTCCTGACGCGACACGCCAGTGCTGCGTCCATTCGTAGTCGCACGCGGTGAGCCAGCCGATCCGCATGATCACCAGCTCGCGCAACCGTGGGTCGAGGGCACCGTGCCACACCATGGTGGCGAGCAGGTCGTTGAGGGCGCGCGCCAGCTGCGGGTGGTTCAACAACACCTGGAAGATGCTGAGTTCGGCCATGTAGTTGGGCACGGCGGCCTCGTCGGCGGCGGCTTTGGCCTCGCCGAGCGGCAGTCCGGGCACGCGGGCTGTTGTCATGGTGTGAGCCTCCGTGTACTGGCGGGACACCGTCGCGTTCACCGGCCATGGTAGCCAGCAACTCCTCGGCGTCGTCGAGGCGCACGCAGCGCCGGGGCAGGCTTTCGAACGGATAGCGACCGGACATCAACAGATCAAGCGCCCCGCGGTAGGCGGCGACGTCTACACGAGTGCGCCGATAACCCGCAGCTCCTTGAATACCACCATGTCGGGCGAAAACCCCGGAGCGCCAGTGCCGAAACCTCGGGTGCCCGCGACAACGACGGTCCCGGCGGGACGGGCCATCGCGATCTTTTGCGTGAACGCCGCTGGCGCTCTGGCGGTTACGTCGACGACCACATCCGCCATCGTGCCGGTCGCTTTCCTCAACGCGGCGACGGGATCCTCGACGGCGACGTCGACGGCCAGGTCCGCCCCAAAGTGCGGAGCCAGCGCCAACCGGTCGGCGTCGCGGGGGCCCAGCCCGGTCACCATCACGAAACCCCGCACCGGCCTCTTTCGCCGCCGCGGCAGGGCACAGCCCCCGAATTCCCGGGCCGAGCACAGCGATGACGTCGCCCGGTTTGGTTCCGGGAACCGTTACCCCCCACCGTATTCCAGCGCCCAGCGGGTTGAACAAGGTGGCCACCACCGGGTCGAGGCCGTCGGGCACGGGCAACACCATCGAGTCGGGCGCCAGATACTGGTATTCGGCATAGCCGCCCCACAGCCCGGGCACGCGGTCGACGGGGCTGTGTCCGCGCCCGCATGCGCGGACACCTCTGGTCGCCGTCCTACTTCGCCGTCTCCTGCGCAGGCGCACCGCTGTCGATCATCAAGCAATACATCGACGGACACGCACGCCCCCTCTGAGCGCCGGGCTACGCCCGCGACAAACGGGATGGGCTAACCCCGGGCCACGGCCCGAGGCTTGCGCCCAAGAAAGTTCCGGTCAGTTCTTTTGGTCAATAAAACGCTTACCCTTTCATACCCAAGATGTGGCGCTGCCGCGTAGATGAGGAAGATATGGCTGACGAGGAACTGGTCGTAGATGGATGGTTTTGGAGCGCAACGTCCCCCGACAGTACAAGCTCCTGGTAGCCTGACGTGCCACAGCCACTCGGTCACGGCGTGGCCTTCACGTCACGTTCGCGAAGGCAAGCCGGGGAGTTTGGCAGCAACCTCCGGGGCAACCGTCGAGCGAGGGAGGATCGCCGTGGAGTCCGACATTTTGACGCTAACGGAGGCAAAGCTGCTTCCGGGGCCGCCGCTTCCCCTTGTGATAGAGCCGGCGAGCGAGGAGATCGACGCGGCGGCGTGGGCGACGGCGCACCGCCGCCCGATCCACGAGCTTTTGTTACGCCACGGTGGCATCCTGTTCCGCGGGTTTACCGGCGGGTCGGTCGAGACGTTCCGCAACTTCATCGCGGCGGTGTCCGGCGAGCCCCTCCCCTACATGGAGGGGACGTCGCCTCGGCATGAGGTGGGTGACCACGTCTACACTTCGACCGATTACCCCCCGCGCCATCGGATCCCCCTGCACAATGAGCTCTCCTACAGCAACAACTGGCCGCTACGCCTCTTCTTCCACTGCGTAGTGCCGCCGGCCAGCGGAGGCGCCACTCCCGTGGCCGACTCCCGCAACGTGTACCAGCGGATCTCGCCGGCACTGCGGGAACGCCTCGAGGAACGTGACTACCTCTACGTCCGGAACTTCGGCCCCGACATCGGCCTGGGTTGGCAGCAAGCGTTCCAGACCGATGACCGCTCTGTGGTCGAACGCTATTGTGCCGACAACGACATCGAACTTACCTGGGGGGCGGACGAGACGCTTACCACTCGGCAGCGACGACCGGTGTCCGAGGCACACCCGGAGACCGGTGAGATGTCGTGGTTTAACCACCTCACGTTCTTCAACGTGTCCACCTTGGACTCGATGGTGGCCCAGGTACTGCTGTTGATGGGCAAGGAGAACCTGCCGAACAACACCTACTACGGCGACGGCGCGGAGATCGAGCCGGCGGCACTCGACGAGCTTCGCGCCGCCTACGAGGCCGAGACCGTGGTCATACCGTGGCAAGAGGGCGACATCATGATGCTCGACAACATGCTCGTCTCCCACGGTCGGGAGCCATACAAGCCGCCTCGGCAGATTGTGGTCGGGATGGCTGAGCCGTGGTCCCGATTTGGGCCTAACGGACGATAGCTTCGGTGCTGCATCGGTGGACAGCGCATCGAGCCTGAAATGAAAGGCTCCGGTTCGCGATAAAATTTGTGCTGGCAAGCTCCGCCGAAATCGTGGAGGCATGCCCTATGAGGAGTAGGTATGCCAGAGTCACGGAGGAAGTTCGATCCGGAGTTCGGGGAGGGCGCGGTCCGCATCGTCCGGGATACCCGCAAGCCGATCGCCCGAGTCGCTCGCGAGCCGGGGATCAATGCAGGCACCCTGGGCAGCTGGGTTGCCGAGAACCGCGCTGAACACGAAGGTACACAAGGCCTTTCGACCGGTGATATCGATGAGTTGACGCGCTTGCGGGTCGAGGTCGCCGAGCTGCGGATGGAATGATCGACTGAGGTCATCTTCCACACCGATCGCGGATCTACCTACAAAGCAAACGATTTCACGAAATTGTGCCGCACGCTCGGGATCCGCCAGTTTATGGGATGCGTCGGGTCGTGCTTCAACAACCCGCCGTCGCCACAGCTCCGCCGGGTTGCTGCCGCCGGTCGAGTACGAGAAGTTCGCTGCCTCCACTCGGAGGCGGCATAGAGGCACCTCCACGTTTTGGGGCGAAGGTCAAATTCCTTTGGAAGTTGTTGATACTCTGTCGGAATGGCGGCACCCCCATTGGTACCCGTGAGAACGTTGGGACCCGTGATGAGGTGGTGTTCGACGACAACGTGGGGCGCCGCCCGTTGGCAAAGGGGCGTCGCAGCGGCTATCGCTGCACTCATCTTCTGGCCACAGTCGTCGGTCGACGCCGGCGTCGGGATCGATCAGTCTTGGCAGGCCGGGCTCGCCCTGGCACGGGCCCACGACCTCGCGTGGGGTCCCGAAATCGTATTAGCTCCTTATGGACCCCTTGGGTTCTTCCAGACCACCGCCTACTACTCGTTCGATCAGTCTGTGCTCGCCACGATCTACCAGCCAATCATCGTTGCCGCCCTGTTCCTCGGCATCACGGCAGCGCTGCGCCAGCGTCACGCCCCGATAACATCGCTCATCGGCGCGTTCGTGACGACCGGCACCATCGCCATCCTCCACATCGGTCATGCTTGGGTTCCGGGCATGATGTACCCGGAGATGGCCGTTCTCGCGGCATTCGCGTGGGCGAGCTTGCCCCTGTTGCAGCACGACCCCAAGCGCTCGACGGCGTTCATCACGTGCATCGTGCTCGGCGCGGTCGCAGGACTTCAGCTGCTGGTGAAGTTCAACACCGGCCTCACCATCGTGGCCATTGCCTTGGCCGTGTCAGTGTTGCTCGACTGGAGAGCTGCCGGGCGCCATTGCGCAACGGTGACCGCCTTCGCGGCGTCCAGCGTCATCTGGTGGGTGCTCGCCGGCCAACGACTGGGGGACCTGCCCGCCTGGCTCAGATCCAGCGCCGCCATGTTATCGGGCTACAGCGAGGGGCAGGGCGTTACCCTTTCCCTGTTTGCCGTCCCCACCGTCGTGGTGATTCTTGCCTGGATAGGGACGCTGTGCGTGATGTACGTCCGTGGCGGCCCGGAGATTCCCAGGCGCTTTGTGGTGCTCCTCGGGTTGGTGACCGTGATCACCGCCAAGACCGCGCTCGTACGATGTGACCAATGGCGTTCCTTCGTTCTGCTTGGCCTCATCGTTGTTGCGGTGGCCATCACCCCTCTCACCGGAACCCGTCGCCGTGCGTCTGTGGTGGTTGTGGTGACCATCGTCTTCGTCGGACTTAGCGCAGAACTCCCCCTGGTCGCACTCGGGCGTCCCCACCGCATCGTGGCGGCAGTGCAGGCGCCCGTGCAAGCGGTCGACCGCCTGGTCACGCTCGCCCTGCCCGGTCACGTCGACCAACGTGTCGAACAAGCCAAGACACGCCAGCGTGCGCTCTACGCCATCCCCGACCGCTTCATCAAAACCATCGGGTCGGGAACGGTCCACATTGACCCCAACGAGACCTCGGCCGTGTGGGCCTACAATCTGGCGTGGCGCCCACCACCCGTCTTCCAGACGTACGTGGCCTACACGCCCGCCCTCGATGGCCTGAACAGCGAATCACTGGCTAAAGGGCCGCAATTCGTTCTGTCCCAGGCTATCGCCGGACTCACCCGCCATCGGCACCGATGGCCGGCTTGGCGTGCAAGAATCCCCCCGGTATTCGCATGCGCTGCTATGCAATTTCACAATGAGCGGCGTCGAGAACCGCTGGGCGCTCTTCACCCGCACCGGCCCCCACTGCGGGCCGCTCATCGCGCTGTCGCAGGTCTCCGTCCGCGGGAACAACGTGATCACCGTCCCCGCCCCCAGCGGACCGGACATGGCGGTCCTGGTCGGGATCGATCTGGAGCCAACCGTCATCGACCGACTCTTCCAGGGAACCGTCGCTCCGCTGACCATCCCGACGGTCGTGCTCGACGGGGTCGCCTACCGCCTCATCGCCGCCAACGCCGCCGAGCCATTTCTCGTCAATGCCCCTGCTTCGATGGATGGCACGAACCTGCAGATCCGGGCCCACACCATCGGTGTCGGCCGTACCCCATCGCTGGGTCAGGGCGACGTCGCTGCGCGACTGCGCTTCTACGAGATGCGCGTCGGACCATAACCAGCGGCTGAGCTCCAGCCGTTCGGGTGGCTCAGGCGTTGCCGGCAGCGTGAACGCGTCCCGGACGCCGATCACCGCGCGGGACTCATTGGGCGAGAAGAAGGCACCGCCCTCACGCTGATCGCGGCCACCCGCCGACCTTGTGGACACCGGCACCATCCACTGCGTCGCTGCACGAACTACTGCTCGGTTTTGCGCGTCGACGGAGCGGGCCTCCGTCTTACAGCAACAAGCTGCCAGTATCTGTCTGGCCTGATCTACAATCCACACGCATGAAGCGCCTCGCAGTCACCGCCCCCGCGCTACTGCTCGCAGCGTGCGGAAGCGCCACGCACACCACAGCCTCGACCGTGACTATCACGCAAACTGGCACCGTGCAGCCCACCGTCACTCAAACGGTGGGTCGCACACCGCCCCCACCAGCGGGTCCCAAGACCGTCATCGACCCTCATGGCATCTGGTTTCCAGACATCGACAAAGACGGCACGTACCTTGTCGGCGTCGACATCGTGCCGGGCAAGTATCGCAACGCTGGTGGGACGATGTGTTATTGGGCGCGGCTGCGTAGCCTTGATCCAAGCGACATAATCGATAGCAAGAAGACCAGCAGTCCGCAGGTAGTCACGATCCGGGCGGATGACACCGCCTTCTTGACGCAAAACTGTGCGACTTGGCAGAAGACTCTATAAAGGCGTCCTCAACCTTCTCGGCCCAACAATCTTTGGGGTTGGACTTCAGCTGGTCGCGCCGATCGCGGCGACGAATCGCCCATCAACGCCGGCGTCGTGGCGGCCCGCTGATCCGTGACCAATGCGATCCGGTCGTCCAGCGCCAAGGCGGGGCCACTGCCCTTACCCATATTTCCCGATGCGCTTGTCGCTTGCGTCGCGTCGCCCTCCCGATAGGCTCGATTCGGGGACTCTCGCCACGACGAAAGCCGTTGCGGCACGGCAGCTTCGATGCAAAGCGCCCATACGGCACTGTGGCACAGTCGATTTCGCGCAACTAAAATATTGCCGTTCGTTCGCGTTCATCCGCACCCGTTGCCGTTGAGCGTGCATGAGTTAGCTACCGGCACGACCTGTCTCTCTTGCTTATGTGGCTCACCGGATCAGGCAGGGACCTCGCCGATAACCTCGTCGGCGTGCTCGGGTGTGTCGACCGTGAGTTTGAAGAGCCACCGATCCAGGATGACGAAGCGGCCGACCCAGACGATGCCCATGCCCAGCAGCTGGGCGACGAAGACTGCTGCGCCACGAACGAGGTTTGTCCGATCGGCCATCGCGTTCTCGACGAGGTGGGTGAAGAGCGTGGCCAGCCCGACGCTGAGCATCACGGCCACCCAGAATACGAGCACCTGGCTGCGCAGGTTCTCGCGAGATGTGACCCGCCAGACGAAGTGCTTGTTGGCGAAGAAGTAGGGGACGGTGATGATGGCCGCCTGCAGCAGCGACGCGGCGGTATAGCTGTGGAGCCACAGGCCCAAAATCTGGATGAGGATCTGGCCGATCGGGACGAAGACCACCGACACGGCGACGTAGCGTAGCTTCTTGTGGGCCTCTTCCGTGAGAGCGTTCACGATCGGGCCCAAATGCGAGAGGTCCATCGCGGGCTAAGATACTCGTAACGGGTCGCTCTAGGGCCGAGTTAGCGGAACCCATAGCCCAGTCCAACGATGAATATTCCGTGAATGGGGGTCGACCGAGCCAGGCGATCGCAGCCGCAATTGACGAAAACTGCGAATTCCTTTGAAGTCGTTGACAGTTTCCGGGAGCGGAGGCATTCACCTTGGTAACCACGAGAACGTTGGGACATGTGACGAGGTGGTGTTCGACGACAACGTCGGGCGCCACCGGTTGGCAACGGGGCCTTGCAGGACGCGATGACGACATCAGTCTGTCGAACCGGATATACGAGGCTGGCATCAGCTATATGCTGTGCGCACCGACGCGAACGCCAGAAAATCGGGGGTCGAGGCGTTTTGGAAGCCCATCCACCAGCGGTTCTTAGATTAGAAGCCGATCCGCCGAATCGAGCTGCCATGCGCCGAACGCGTGTGACGTTGACGCTGGTGTCGAAGTGCCGCCAAATCCAGCGACCTGATCGCGCGCGTCTCCACGCGGCTCCGAACTTGGGAAGGGAGTAAACCATGGGGTCATCAGGGGAATCGGCGGAACCCATGTTCGACGTCTGTGTCGTCGGCGGCTGCGGGCACGTCGGGCTGCCGCTGGCCATCGTGATGGCGCAACACGAACTGCGAGTCGCGATCGATGACATCGACACGAGTGCCGTCGAAACGGTCCGCTCGGGACGGATACCCTTCATGGAAGAGAAGGCGGAGCTCATGCTCGCCGAGGTCATCAACAGGAACCTGATCGTCGACAATGATCCGACGCTAATCTCGAGGTCACGCATCATCATCGTCGTCATCGGCACGCCGGTTGACGAGCACCTGAACCCCACTTTCCACAGAATCCATCGCTTCTTTGCCCGCATGATTCCATACCTCGTCGACGACCAGTGCATCATCCTTTGCAGCACCGTCTACCCAGGGACGACCGAAAAGGTCGATGCGCTCATGCGCGCCGCGGGCTTGCGCGTCCACGTCGCGTTCTGTCCCGAGAGAACCGCCCAAGGAAGCGCACTTCGCGAACTTGTCGAGTTACCACAGATTGTCGCGGGCTGCGACGACGAGGCGACAAGAGTGGCAACCGACCTCTTCAGCCGGATCGCCCCCTCGATCATTCCGATGCTGCCGCTCGAGGCCGAGCTGACGAAGATCTTTGCCAATGTTTGGCGTTACATCCAGTTTGCGACCGCCAATCAGTTCTTCATGATCGCAACCGATTACGGCCTGGACTTCTACCGAATCCACGATGCGCTCACGCGCGACTATCCGCGGATGGCCGGATTGCCGAAGGGCGGGTTCGCCGCCGGACCGTGTCTCTTCAAGGACACCATGCAACTCGCGGCGGCGACCGAGTCGCGGTTCTCGCTCGGACACGCGGCGATGCTCGTCAACGAGGGACTTCCGAACTTCATTGTCCATCACATGAAGTCGCGGTATCCGCTCGAGGATTTGACGGTTGGGATTCTCGGCATGGCATTCAAGGCCGACAGTGACGACACGCGAGAGTCGCTCTCGTACAAATTGCGGAAGATCCTCGAGTACGAGGCGCGTGCGGTCGTGTGCACCGACCCATTCGTCGAGGATCCGGCATTCGTTACGCTTGACGAGGCGCTCGAGCGGTCCGACGTGCTCATACTCGGGGCGCCGCACAGCAACTATCGGTCGCTGGCGGTCCCAGACGGCAAGCCGGTCGTCGACGTGTGGAATTTCTTCGGAAAGGGAGCGCAGCTTACGTGAAGATTCTCTTCACGGGATCGGCCGGTTTCATCGCCGGCTAACCCAGCGAGGAGTCGCTTGCCAATGGCTACCGAGTGGTAAGCCTCACAACTACTCCAGGTACGGGCCGATCGAGGGAGCGTTCAACACAAACCGAACCACACCGGCGTCGAGGGCGATGCAAAAAACGTCGCGCTGCTCAAGGAGCTGCTCCCTGGCTGCGATCATCTGGTCGCCAGCGCGGCGATCATTGGCGGGATCTCGCTTTTCCATGAGCTGGCCTATGACCTGCTTTCGGAGAACGAGCGGACCACGACGCGACCTTCGACGCGGCGATCTGGGCGCACCGCAACGCGAGCCTGCGCAAATCACCGTCGTGTACCTCGTCGAGGGTCTACGAGAGCACATCGACCTATCCCACCCCGAGGGCGAGCAGCGCCGCTGCCCGCCGCCGCACTGGACCTTCGGTTTCCAAAGCTCGGGACCGATTACTTCGCACAAGGCGCGTGGGAGCAGTACAAGCTGCCGTATACCATCGAACGGCCTTTCAACTGCATCGGCAGGGCGAGAAGCGCCCTGTGCGACCGCGAGATCATGTCGGGCAAGGTCCGGCTCGGGATGAGCCACGTTGTCCCCGACCTCGTCCAAAAGGCCCTCAAAGGGCACGATCCGCTGCACATTCTCGGCGCGACGGCAGCCAGGGTCCGTCAGTACACCGATGGTGGCGACCTCGCGCGTGGCATACGATCGAGTCCGACATGGCGCGCAATGAGGACTTCAACCTCTCGACCGCGACGCCCACGACCGTGTGCGAGCTTGCCGAGTTGGTGTGGCGCAAGGTCAAGGACGGCGCCCCGCTGCGGTTCGTGAGTGACGAACCATTCCCCTACGACGTGCAGCGGCGCGTGCCCGACGTCAACAAGGCCATGGACATTCTCGCCGTCAAGGCCACGATGTCGCTCGACGAGGCGCTCGACGAGATCATCCCATGGATCGAGCGCCAGATCGATTTGGAGGGGATCTGATGGCCGAACCGTACAGCGACCTGAACGCCGAACTGGATCGGCTCTACGCGGCGCGTTTTCCTGACGCCGAGCGTGAGTCCAAGGCGCGGCTCTGGCGCGTTATTTGTGAGGCGTTCTTCTCAAAGTACGTTCCCGGGGATGGGTGCGTCCTCGACCTTGGCGCCGGCTATTGCGACTTCCTCAATAGCATTCATGCCAGACGCCGGATCGGTATCGACCTCAACCCGGACACGATCCGGTTTGCTGCGCCCGGCGTCGAGGTATACCAGCTTCCGCTTGAACGCCTATGGGAGGCTGTCGAGCAGGGGACGGTCGATCTGGCGTTCGCCAGCAATGTCTTCGAGCACATTCGCGGGCAAGACGCGTTGCTGGAAGTGCTCGCCAACGTTCGCAGGGTGCTCCGGCCCGGTGGGCGGATCATGATCATCCAGCCAAACGTGCGACTCGTCGGTTGGGCGTTCTGGGATTACTTCGACCATACGCTCCCGCTGACCGAGCGTGGAATGACCGAGGCGCTCGAAGTCGCCGGATTCCGGGTCGTCGAGTGCCGCGCGCGGTTCCTCCCTTACACCACGACTCGCGGGTTTCTCGCCGCCGTGGTGCTGAGGAGTCCCTTGCCGCAGTGGGCCTTCGCCTTCCTCGTCCGGCTCTACCTCCGCTTTCGACCGGCCCATTATCTGCTGGGCAAACAGATGCTCGTCGTCGCAGAGCCGCGATGACCGACGACGAGATCGACTTCATCGTTCCGGTCTACAACGAGGGCTCCAACATCGCCAGGGCCCTCGCCGAGCTCTACGCGACGGTTACGCGCCCTAAACGGGTTCTGATCGTCTACGACTTCGACGAGGACGACACGGTGCCCGTGGTCCGTGAGCTCGCACCCCGCTACCCTGGCGTCGAGCTGGTGCGCAATACCATCGGCCAAGGCGTGATCAACGCGATTCGCGCGGGCATCGAGGCGGCGCGCTCGGACGTCGTCATCATCTCGATGGCGGATTTGTCAGACGACCTCAGGGTTGTCGACGACATGGTCCGGCTGATCCGCGACGAGGGTTACGACATCGTGTGTCCTTCGCGCTACATGCGCGGCGGTGGGGGGCAAATCGGCGGCCCAATTCTGAAAAGAACGCTCTCGCGGCTCGGCGGGGTATCGCTCTACTGGCTCGGCGGCCTCCCGACCCACGACGCGACAAACGCCTTTCGCGCCTACCGCCTGTCGGTCCTTCGCGAGATCCCGATCGAGAGCTCAGGCGGGCTGGAGTGCACGCTCGAGATCACCGCCAAGGCGCACATCGCCGGCCACCGCATCGCCGAAGTACCGGCGACGGGCCGCGACCGCACGGCCGGCCAGTCGCGGTTCCGTCTTAGGAAATGGCTGCCGCAGTACATCAAGTGGTACGTCTATGCCCTCAGTCGGGGCCGGGTCTTAACTGGAAGCAGTCGATGAAAAGGCTCGGTCGACGGTCGACGGTCGACCGTCGAGAAAAGATGTGAGCGCCCACAGCCACGCCGTCACCACGAATCCGCCTACGAAGCCGGGCTACAGCGATAGGACGTAGACGGCTGCATGGATCGAAATACCGACGATATCGACCTTTTCACATGCGACGTCCGCGACTAGCTAGAGGCACTCGAAACGGCGTTCGTCGGCGCAGAGGTGGTCATGCGCCTCGCAGTGATAAATGGAACCGAGAATTTCTCCAACCGCCCAGAGCTGGTGCTGGACGTGGGGTTACCAGTGCATCGGCTGTTGTAAACGCCGGGGCGGAACGCCGGCGTGGCGGATCCGGTTTACAGCACCGCCGGATCAGCGTTGACGCCATGGGCGGCGGTGGGGTCGAACTCGGCTACCACCGGCAGATCGAGCCAGGCCGGGTCATGAGGTCTCGATCCAGCCGTCGGCGGCCGCCCGGCGGGCCGCCTCGGCCAGCGCCTGGACCCGCGCGCCGTCCTCGAGCGACGGCCTGGATACCGACGCGTCGCCCGCCCGCACCGCGCCCAGGAAGCGTTCAGCCAACGTCGCAAACGGCGCCAGCCTGCCGTCCTCAGGGATCACCGGGTCAGGCCGCGATAGCAGCACCGATCCCGCCCGGCTGTAATGGGTCAGCGAAAAGCCGTGCATGTAATCCGAGGTCGGGTTTTCCAGCACCATCGCGCCCTGCTCGCCGCCGATGGACCAACGGTGCAAAGTCTCTCCGGGCCGGGCGTTCGACACCGACACCGCCACGTGGGCGCCGCCCGCCAGCGTCATTATCATCATGCAGCCATCCTCGGCCGCCCCCGGCGGCGCGAAGGTGCGCGTAGCGCGGTCGTCGAAGCGAGCGGTCAGCGCCTCGACCCGGCTCAGCAACCATTCGACCAAATACAGCACATGCGTGCCGAGCACCGTCAGCACCCCGCCGCCCTGGGTGCGGTCGGTCTTCCACGACCACAGCTTTTTCCGCTGCGCATAGGATTCGACGTGCCAGATAACCTCGACCCGGGTCACCGCGCCGATCGTTCCGCAATCGATCACATCCTTGGCGGTACGGAAGGCGGGCAGTTCGCGAAACTGGAAGTCGACGGCGGTGGGCAGTCCCGCCGCCATCCCCGCCAATCTGCCCGCGCAAGCTGCCGTCAACGCCGGGGGTTTTTCGCACAGCACCGGGATGCGCGCGGCAATGACCCTTTCCAGCACCGTTTCCTGCACCGCGGGCGGCAAGGCCAGCGACACCGCGTCCAGCTCCTGGCCGAGGAAGTCATCGAGGCTGGTGCAGGCCCGGGCCCCGCCCAGTTCAGCTGCCGCCGCGTCGGCGCGTGCCGGATCCCGCCCCAGCACCGCCGCCACCGACACCCCCGGCAGTGCCGCCAAGGCGGGGCCGTGGACGGCCCGGCCGTAACCGAGTCCGGCGACGCCGACGCGTAAAGGGGTGGGGGCGACGGACACGGGCCGGGTCCCTCAGTCGATGATCCGGGGGGTGGGCAACGGCGAGATGAACTTGCCCATGAACCCCCTGGATTTTAGGTTGCCGACCAATTCGTCGGTGATGTGCCAGGACAGCAGGAGCGCGTATTCCGGCTGGTCCTCGTACAGTTTCTTTTCATCCAGCACGGGGATGCGGGTGCCGGGGATGTACTTGTTCACCTTGTGCGAGGTGGAAATCTCGAGCACGCAATCGAGGATGCCGTCGTCGAGACCGGTGTAGTTGATCAGCGTGCTGGAGCGCGACGGCGCGCCGATGCCATAGATCCGGGCGCCCGCCCGCTTCAGTGGGGCGAGCAGCTCGAACAGCTCGACCTTGGAGCGGATCACCCGGTCACGGAAGGTCTTGAGCCCGGCTCCGTCGTCGAGCCCCGCCGCCGCCTCGGCCGCCAAAGCTTCGGTGACGGACGCATCGATGGAACGCGTGCCCTGGCGCGCCGCGAACACCCGAATCGAGCCGCCGTGAGTGGGAATGCGCTCGACCTTGAACACCTCGAGCCCATGCTCGGCCAGCAGCCGGATCAGCGACCCCAGGTGGTAGTAGCGCAGGTGTTCGTGATAGATGGTGTCGTACTGCACCGTCTCGACCAGAGCGAGCAGGTAGTGGGACTCGGAAATGAACAATCCGTCGGGTGCCAATAGGTCGGTGATCGCCGCGACCACGCCGTGGGGCTCGGCGATGTGGGCAAACACGTTGGCGGCGGTGATAACCCTGGCCTTGCCGTGACTCTCTAGCACCTGGGTGGCGGTGGCTTGGCTGAAATAGGCCGTCAGCGTCTCGACGCCCCTTTCGCGTGCCACCAATCCGGCCTGAGACGGTTCGATGCCCAGGACCCGGTGCCCGCCCTTGAGGAAGTTGCCGAGCAGCGTGCCGTCGTTCGAGCCGATGTCGACCACCAGATCGTCGGTCGCGAGCGGCAGCACCGCCATCGTCTTGACGTAGAGGTCGGCGAAGTTCTCACGCAGGATGCGGGTCGAGCCGGACAAATAGGGATAGCTGAACGGAAACAGCACCTCGGCATCGACCTCGAGGCCTATCTGGACATGCCCGCAGGCCGGGCAGCGGACCATCTCGAGCGGGTACGCCGCCTGTTCGACCGGCACGCTGCCAATGTCGGGCATGGTGTTGACCGGCGGGATGAAGCCGACGAACAGGACCGAATCGAGGCCGTCGTGGTGGCAGATCTGGCACGAGGAAATGGGGTGCGAGGAAGTCATTGATTTACACCGTCTTCAGATGAGCGTTGTCGACGTACCAGCGGACCACGCCGGGCAGTCCCTGGGACAGGGGGATCGATGGCTTGTACCCGAGCACCGCCAACTTGGCGATGTCGGGACAGCGGCGCGGCGTGGCGCCCTTGGGCTCCTCCGACGGGCGCAGGCGGGCCTCGCGGCCGAGCACGCCGACCACCCGGGTCGCCAGTTCGCTCATGGTCACTTCTTCCAGGTTACCGATGTGGTAAATCTGCAGGTGCCCGCCCTTTTTCATCACGGTGATCAAGCCGTCGGTGAAGTCGTTGATATGGACGAAAGCCCGGGTCTGGCGGCCGTCGCCCTGGATCGGAAAATCGAGCGGACCCGCGGGCTGGGCTGCCGCCAAATCCTTTGCGCGCAGGGCGAATTGCGGGATCACGTGTTCCCAACCCATATCCGCGCCATAGACATTGTGTGGCCGGAAGATGGTTACGCGGTCAAAACCGGTGCGGCCGTAGTTGATGGCGATCAGTTCCGAAGCGATCTTGCCGCCGCCGTAAGAATAGCGGGGATTGAGCACGTCGGGCACGGAGAGGGGCACGCTTTCGTCGGTCGGCACCACCGGTGGCGTCTGATAGGTCTCCGAGGTCGAGGCTAATACCAGATCGCCGACGCCGTTGGCGCGCGCCGCGTCGACCACCGCGAGCATGCCCCGGATGGCGACGTCGAGAACCAGTTCGGGCTTTGAGTAAAAGAATTCGGTGCCGTTGACGGCGGCCAGATGCACGATGGCGTCGACGCCCTTGGCGGCCCGCGTCACCGCGGCGGTGTCGCGCACGTCGGCGCCCACCATTTCGTACTCGCTCTCGACCTCGGCCAGGCGGCGCGGGTGTCCGCGCGAATTGTCGTCGAGCACGCGCACCCGGTGGCCGTCCTTCAGCAGCCGCTTGACCAGGGCAGAGCCGATAAACCCGGTCCCCCCGGTCACCAGATATGTTTTGGCCATAAAACGAAGCCCGCTAGGATGCTTCTGAAAAACGAACGCGGTAGGGGCGGGAAGAACGCCGACAAGGCCGTTTCTTCGCAGTGTCAGACCTAATTGGTCGACAACGTGGTCGTTCTGGGTGAACCGGGCCGAGGTGTACTGCGAGCCGGTACCACTGTGGTTGCACAGGGTCACCGCCGCCACCAGATGGCCCCTGCCGGCGCAGATACGCCGTCATCTTGCGCCGCTCATAGTTGCCCTCCGGGTTGACCAGTCTGCAACCGGTTACTGACGCTCGTCGCGGGAACGATGACGACATCAGTCTGCGGGAACCAGATATACCAGGCTGGCATGAGCTGTATGTTGCGCCGACCTACGCGGGGGTCAGAAAATTGGGGGTCGAGGTGTTTGGAATCTCATCCACCAGCGGGTTCTTCGATCAGAACCCGGTTCGCCAAATCCAGCTGCCGTGCATCGAACGCGTGTGACATTGACGCTGGCGTCGAAGCGGTGCCAAACCGAGCGACCCGGATGGCGCCCTTCGCGCACCCCGAACTCGGAAAACAGAGGAAAACCATGCCTCGCCTTGCCGGCGCTGGTCAACCGGCTTAAGACGTCTCGTCGCACCGACTGCGCCAGAGGTATCCCCCACATGTTCGGGAATACTTGTGGGGCAAGCCTTCTCGTCACCGTCCTACACCCCGAGTACCCAAAGCCGGTGGCAAGCTCGGCAAAGTGGGTCGGACCCCAGAACCTGCCTGGTCGGGGATCGGGGCATGCTCACCAATGCGCGCATCCGCGACGCGGTGCGCCCGGCTCAGCTGGATTGGATCAGCGCCCTGCGGGCCCCGCAGATCAAGACCTTGGTCGAGGATGGCGCGCTGCAGCTGTCGCTGTTCGACGAGCAGGACCTCCTCGAGATCACCTCCCCGGAGTTTCCCGGCGAGCGGCTGGTGTGCTGCCACAACCCCGCCCTCGACGAGAAACGGGCCGGCAAACGCCAGGAGCTGTTGGCCGCCACCGAAAAAGAACTGACCCCCATCGCGGCCGCCACCCGCAGAGCTACCCGGCCATTGCGGGCAAGGACAAGATCGCGCTCCGGGTGGGCAAGGTGTTCAACCACTACAAAATGGCCAAACACTTCACCATCGAGATCACCGACGAATCCTTCACGTTCACCCGAAACACCGAGGCGATCGCCGCCGAGGCCGCCCTCGACGGGATCTACGTGCTGCGCACCAGCCTGCCCGAACAGACCCTCACCAAACACGACGTGGTGCTGCGCTACAAGAAACTTGCCGATGTCGAGCGGTTCTTCCGCACCCTCAACGGCGAGCTGGACGTGCGCCCCATCCGCCATCGCCTGGCCGACCGGGTGCGCGCCCACATGTTCTTGCGCATGCTGTCCTACTACATCAGCTGGCACATGAAACAGGACCTGGCCCCAATCCTGTTTATCGACAACGACAAACCCGCCGCAGCAGCCAAACGCGCCAACCCCGTCGCCGCAGCCCAACGCTCCGATGACGCGCTTACCAAAGCGGCGCGCAAACGCACCGACGACGACACCCCGGTGCACAGTTTCACCAGCCTGCTCGCCGACTTGGCGACCATCTGCGCCAACCGGATCCAGCCCGCCGACTTCATGCCGACATTCACCATGACCACCACACCCACCCCGCTGCAGCGGCGGGCCTTCGAACTCCTCGGCATCTCCCACCGCCACGGCCTGGCGTAGTCAGTACAACCACGCCACCAGGTCACAAAGCCCCATGTCAACACCCCAACCCGTCAACACAGTAGAGGGAAGTTCGGACTAGATTGCAATTAATGACTCAGGACACTAGAAGCCATTGGTGGCGCGAGCTTGTGCGCTGTGCGGCTCTGCTGCTTCAGCGCGGCAACGTGCTGGTGGTCACGACCGTGAGGCGATCCCTCCGGACGGGACGCCGCCTCAGTCCTTGGCGAAGCAGTACATCCGGTACGTGAAATCCCTTTGCCATGCTTCTTGTAGCTTCGAGGTTCGCCAAGCCGCGGCCTCACGGGCCACGCCGCGCATATATGCAGGCACCCGCGGCGTAGGCAATGAAATTCTTTCAATCCCGCGCAGAACTTGGGCCTTGATATCCGCGTGTGAGAGCAACCGTATCGGGGCGTCGGCCAGCGCCGCCTCCCACTCGGCGATACGGACGTCGAGGCGGAGATCGGCGTATAGGAAATGCCCTCCCGGGCGCAGCACGCGCGCTACCTCCGCAAGGAAAGAGGGAAACCGTGGGTAGCAGTGCGAGGATTCGATGTTGATCACCGCGTCGAAGGATTCGTCGGGAAAGGGCAGGTTCTCGGCGTCGCCTTGGACGAACTCCAGGCCGGGCAGATTGTGTCTTTTTCGGCAGAAGTCGATGCCGGCCGGGTTCAAGTCCAGTCCCGTGTAGGAGGCCGGGTGCAAGGTGCGCATGATGTACGAGGCTCCGCCGCCGTGGCCGCAACCGACCTCCAGCACGCGTTTGCCGCTGAGATCCACCTGGGTGGCCGTGCGATGGTAGAGCTGAATGGAGTACCGCTTGGGCTCGTCGGACGCCGCCAGCGGTATAGCCATCGGCGGATCCTCCTCGTAACCGGCGTTAAGAAAGACCACATCATCGTCGCGGTGGTAGCGGGTGTGGTAGCGGGTGACGAGGGGATACCAGTATTTCGCCATGGGTTTCATAACGAACGGCCGATATATGCGGCGGTAGACGAAGGGGTTGTGTACCAGGCGGTAGGCGCGGGGCATGGGGACAGTATGGCAAAACACGCTGGGGGCAACACGGCGATTTGGCCGCGGTTCCCAAGCCGCCCCGGCTTGATATGCCGACCACTTCGGCTTAATCGCTTCCAGCACAAGAGGCTGAGGCCGTCGTCCCTGCTCAACACCCCTCCGACCGCAGATCAACGCGCCGACTTTTTCCCAGGGCGAAGTGGCTGGAGGACCGACCTCGCCCAATATAGGGTGCTAGAGCAGTGGAGCCGATGACGGCCATGAGGGCGAGGCAGCCGTATAGCGCACCTGGGCGACGACACCGGTGGCCGGGATTTCGGCCCACGGTCGCCCCGGCGCAATGTAGAATTCTTCGCGTTGTATTGATAAAATGTTATAGCAGGTACGATGATTGAAGCGCTCGGAATAGCGATAGTGAAAAACGAGGCCGATGTCATTGAGGCTTTCGTTCGACATAACTTGAGCTTAATGGACGCGTTGGTCATCGTCGATAACGACTCGATCGATGGTACTCGTGAAATTCTCGTGCAGCTACAGCAAGAGGGGCTACCGCTAATTCTGTTCGACGATCCAGTGGTGGCTCACTTCCAGGCGGAAAAAGTGACTGCGGTGTATCGCAAGGTGGTGCCTAAGTTCAAGCCGCGATTTGTGTTCTTGCTCGATGCCGATGAGTTTATCGTGGCATCATCGCGGGAGGCATTGTACGCGCAGTTGCGCGCACTGCGTCCTGGTACACAGGCACAATATTGTTGGCGCACCTACATCCCCGCGCCCACGGGCCCGGAAGGCGATGCGTCAGATCCATTACGAAGTATCACTCACCGGAAGGTGGTTGAACGCCCTGTGCAGAAGGCGGTCATCGTCACCGATCCGAAGATCGATATGAAACTGAAGGTCCAGAACGGTAACCACTTCGTTTGGTATGCAGGCAGGCCGCTGCACACGGCGAAGTTACGGGATGTCGTAATCGCTCACTTTCCGGTGCGAAGCGTCGATCAGATCACAGGCAAGGTCTTGGTCGGGTGTATCGCGATGTGGGAGCGAAATCGACATCGACTGGACCTCGGGTTGGCGAGTCATTGGAAAGCGCTGTACGACCGCATTATCTGCGGGACAGGGCTTACGACTGAGGACTTGACGCTCGAAGCGCTCAGATATAAGAAATTCCCTGGGGACGAATTCAAGTGGCCACGGGACGTGGTCCGTGATCCCGTTGTACCGGCCTATACGACACTGACGGTGCGGCCGACGAGCGCCTGCACCCCGCTACAAAAAGTTATGAGATCCGTCGACAAGATCTTAAATCCGGAGGCGGACTTCTCTCGTCTTGCAACAGGCATGGAGTTTCTGCAGAACCCGGATCGGAAACGTAGGATATGGCGCGGCTTTGCATGGTCATTCACGACCGGTAGCGGTGCCGAGAAGGGGTTATACATCGATCTACCGCCTTTTCGCCATCTCGCACAGCGCGATCGCCCTGCATCCGTACTCCAAATTGGTTGCGGATCTGGAGCGTACTTGAAGTATTTCGCTTCTCAAGGGACGCAGCGGATAAAGGGCGTTGACGCCGCAGAAGGGAGATCGAGATACCTTCAACTGGAGGAATACACGCAGGTCGATTTCGACAAGCCGTTCGCATTGGCGGAGACCTTCGATCTGGTGATTTGTATGGAGGTAATCCAGCATATTCCTGCGCAATCAGAGCACATACTCATCAGCAGTGTCGCGCAGCTTGCGCGCGAGCGCATAGTATTCTCCGGCGCACGGCCGGGACAGACTGGAGCCGGCCACATAAATCATCGACCTATATCACACTGGCTCGATTTATTTGCCTCGGCTGGCTGGTACCCTTGCCTATTCGATTCTTTAGCGCTGCGGTCTCTTTCAACTTTTCCATGGTTCCGCGGCACTTTGGTGGTGCTTACACGCGACGGCCACGGTGCCACGGCGGCGCGCGAACGCCTGATCGAGCTTGAGCAACTAGAGATCAAATGGAATAAGCAGAGACCAGCGGTGATCACTCACCCATTCACCGAGACGGCAACTAAATTGTTAGCCCACAAGGATTCTCGCACCGTCGCAGCGGCGAATGCGCTGCTACGACGCGTCGACTGGGAAACGCTGCAGGCATCGATAGCCTCAAAACTGGCTCTTCGGAAATGAGAGTGCACCGGTAGTCGGCGGATATCCGGGGCGGGGTTCGTGTCGTTGAGCTGAGGTGGGCCTCGGTGGGCGACGATTCAGGCTGCTACACGCTGCTTCACCAACACCACCGAGGTGACCCTTGGCCGAGGTTACTGCCTGCCCGCCGTCTGTTGTTGCCGACACGATCATGCGCACCTGCTAGAGCCTTGCAGTTGGGTGGCCAGGTCGCGGGCGCGGCGGTGTTTGTTGATGCGGGATTCGTAGTATCCGGGTCCGAGATCGCAGAATTTGGCGCCGGGATCTGACAGCAGGTGGTAGATGACGGTCAGTACCGAGTTGCCGGTGGCGACGATGGCCTTTTGTTTGCCGCGTCGTCGAGCCAGGCGCCGGTAGCGGGCACCGAGGAAGGTATCGGCGCGAGAATTGGCGAAGGCGATGCGGCCGAGGGCGCCGGCCAGCCATGGGTTGCCCTTGCCGTGGCCTTTGCTGATCGACTTGCTGGCGGACTGGTGGGTGTGGGGGCAGAACTTGGCCCACGACACCAGGTGCGCGGCGGTGGGGAATCGGGTCATGTCGACGCCGATCTCTGCGATCAGTTCGGCGGCGGCCACGGTGTTGACGCCGGGGATGTCAGCAAGGCTGGCCGCCTGTCGGGAGAAAGGGCCGATCGCCTCCTCGATCTTGGCGTCCAGCGCGGCGATCTGGGCGGTGAGGCGATCGCTATTGCCCAGCATCATTTGCAGGATCGTCGCGTGGTGGTCGGTGAAGAATCCGCGCAGCGCTTCTTCGAGTTGCCCAGTCTTCTTGCGTGCACGGCTTTTAGCCAGCCGGGCCAGCGTATGCGGATCGGGCTGCCCAGCGATGAGAGCGTCCATGACCGCACGCCCGGTGCCGCCGTGCAAATCCGACAGCACCGCCGAGATCTTGGTCTGGGCGTCCTCGAGCAGCTTTTCGACCCGTTGCTGTTCGCGCGTGCGGTCTTGCACCAGGGCACGGCGGTAGCGGGTGAGGTCACGCAGTCGGCGGATCTCGGGTGGATGCACCAACGACGGCCGGCACATCCCCCGCTCAGCGACTTTGGCCAGCCAAACCGCGTCGGCCCGGTCGGTCTTGGCCCGTCCCGGCACGTTTTTGACCTCGCGGGCGTTGACCAGCCAGCACTCAAGCCCCTCGGCCTCCAGCAGGTAATACACGCCCTTCCAGTAGGTGCTGGTGGATTCCATCACTACCCGCCGCACGTGCCAGTGCCGCAACCAGTCCACCATCTCCAGCAGTTCGGCGGTGGTCGTGGCGTAGCCGCGCACCTCCTGCATCCGGCTGTCCGGCCGACGCGGGTGCGGCACACGCACGCAAGCCTCCAGTGCGGCCTTGCCCAGATCCAGCGCCGCGACTCGTTGCACCTCTAGGTCGACGTCATCGACTTCATCCATAGCCAGCGTCCTTCCTACGCAACCCATTACATGAGTGCGATCGCCCGCAGGAACCGAACAGGGATGAAAAGAGTCGGACCCTCGTGCTCATAGCGACAATGCGCAGCCCCACCATCGGCTCCCCGGATCAAACTGAATTACGGGCTCACCTGCGCCAAAGAGTGATCGACCTCGGCGAGCGACCGCACCCGATTTTCCCGCATGCACGAGCGTGCCGACAGGCACCAGAAAACTGAATTACGAAGAGCCGCAAAACCCCGCCCCCGCGCCACCACCAGCTCCGCCTGTCGGCCGTCCGCTGGCTGAACTCGAGGTCCTCGATCACGGTGCGTTGGTCGATACCCAACTGCGGCCGTAACGTCACATTCCGCACGTCGCAGCGCGCTCCTTCGGTTCGTGACCTTTGTTAAGCCAGAAAGCTTAAGCGACAACGAAGTGCGCGCCCTCAGGTCAACAACGCACCAACGGAAATGGTCAAAGTGCCCAATTCGTCGAGCGTTTTCTCGATGCTCCACGGGTTCGATGTCTCTTGCGATCCCCGGTTTCACCATGCAGCCAGGACCGGCTTGTTGCTGCTCGATCTTTCAGCGGGCGTTGATGTGACGGCAGCGACAACAGCCCGTGCGCCGCGTCACAGCGCATCGGCGTCGTTGCGTGACAGCACGACGTCGAGCCGCGCTACGCGCCGCTCCAATGACACGAAGTCGCGAAGCCGCTTCGGCGCGCCGACATCCCTAGGCCACAAGTAGCGCGACGGCGAATAGTCGTTCGGCAGCAGGTAGACGTGGAAGCCACGCTCAAGGAACGGCCGCAGCACGTCAATCGGTCGCAGCTGCGGATCGCTCCACCATTTTGGTGACAGTTCAACCACCAATTCCGCGTCGGCGGCGAGCCCGTCGACGGACGCCAGCATGCCGGCGAGCGCGCGGTCCTCGGCGCCCTCCACATCGATCTTGATCAAGCGCGCGGTCGTCCACTCCTCGCGGGTTACGAGTGAACCGAGCGGCGCCGCCCGCACCCGCCCCTGCTCCCGCCGGACGCCGCTGTGGGCGACCGTTGCGGTGCGGCCGATGTTGTGCCTTGGGCCCGCGAACAGCGCGAGTTCATGATCGCGATCCGACACCGCGGCGGCGACCAGGCGGACGTTCGTGAGGCCGTTCTTCGTCATAGTCTCCTGCAGCGCGGCGATCGCGGCGGGGCACGGTTCGATCGCTACTACGGTGCCGCCCGGTCCGACCAGTCTGCTGGCCAACGCGCTGACGCAGCCGATGTTGGCACCGACGTCGATGAAGGTGTCGCCCGGTCGCAGCCGGCGGCGCAGAAACGCCGCGAGATCGGGTTCCCACGTGCCGAACAGGTAGACGTACATCTGGATCCGATCTGGGAGCCGGCAGCGCATACGGATGCCGTCTTCGGTGATGCTGTCGACGGTCAGCGGCCCCCGCAGTGCAGCGCGGATGCGCAGCAGCAGGTCCATTCCGGCCCACGGGAGCACCAGCAGCATCGCACGCACAAAGCGCTCGAGACAGCCGAGGCGCTCCTTGTCGGTGTGCAGGAACCTCAGCCACGCGCGGCACAGCGGTACGATCAGCGGCCTGATCACGGCCGTGGCCCGTCCATCGGGAAGCAGAAGCAGATGCGCAACATGTCGACCAACACGCACCAGAAGTGGCCGAACCGCACCTTGGACCCGGCGACGTCACGCCCGGCGATCAATAGGTATTCGTGGATCGCGTTCCGCGTGGCAGGACCGAAAAGAAAGGCCGCTGGCGCATGTTCCTCGGTTACTGCGAGTCCCCTTCCTGCACAGCGGCAATGACGCGTGACGCCGTCCGGGGCTATGTGGTCGTGGACCACCAGCGAGACGAGCCTCGAGCAGATGTCCTCCGTGACGGTCAGGTCGGCCGACCTTACGAGCTCGCGGTTCGCCACGAAGTATAGCTGCAGGTGTTCCGGAGGGCCTGGGCCCGGATTGCATCTGCTCGCAGGCTATCACCGCGGCCCAGTGGCCGGCGGACTTGCAGCACGCGCTCGCGAAGCACAACCGAAAACGCGTCGGCGTTGGGCTGGCACCGCAGACCCACCCAGCTGAGTTCGGCGCGATAGCGGTCGACGCGTTGCAGCGGCTCGCCAGGCGGCGATCGAGCCCGGCCGGCTGGCGCAGGCGATGGCTGGACGCAACGCGGTTGAATCGCTTGCCAGCCATGTTTCATCTTCCGTGCTATCCACGCCTGAGCTGTCCACGCGTTCACGACTTCCGCAAAACGCTCCGACGATGATACAACCGGGATCTTGAAGGCCTGGAAGGCGCCGGTAGGCCGCACGCCCCAGCTCTCATGCCCACAACGGAATCGTGCGCCAAAGAGCCAACAGACAAGAGCCACCCGACAAGGGCCAACAGGGTAGGGTTCCGGCCATGTGGGGCTCAGTGCTGGGGCTGGCGCTTATCGCGGCGCTTCATCCGTTTCGTCTCGCCATCATCCTTCTCATGGTCTCCCGGCCACGGCCCGTGCAAAACCTGCTCGCCTACTGGGTCGGCAGCCTGGCAGTGGGTGTTCCCGCCCTGCTGGTTCCGCTGATGGTGCTGCACTTCACACCAATGTTTCGACCATTTGCGCAAGGTTTGGGCACCCCGGCCACGGGCCCGAGCACCACCTTCCGGCACATTCAGATCGGCATGGGTGTGCTCGTGCTATCGGTCGCCGCGCTGATGACACTGCGCTACTCGGCGCGTCAGCGAGCGCGCCTGCCGACACCGCACGGCAATACGTCGACCCTGATGCTGGACTCGAACACACCGACCGCAATCTCGCCGCTGCCGGGCCGCGCGCAGGATGCACCGAGGGAGGGCGGATCTGCAATCCGGCGGTTGCTCGGCCGTGCCCGCAATGCGTGGGGATCTTTATGGCTCGCTTGGGAAAACGGGTCTTTGTGGGTCGCGTTGGTATTGGGCGTCATTACGGCGCCAGCTGACGGGATTCTATTCATGCTCGCTATCCTCGCGGGCTCGGGCGCCACGTTCGGCACTCAGGTCAGCGCCGCCATCGCATTCGTCGTCGGGTGGCTTGCGGTTGTCGAGATCATCCTCGTCACCTGTCTGGCGGCGCCAGCGAAAACCCAAGCCGCACTGGGACTGCTGCACGACTTTGCGCAGGCTCACAGTCGGAAGATGCTAGTAGGCACTCTCACAGTGGTTGGGCTCTTGGGGGTGGCCAGGGGCATGGCCATCATCTGAGCTGGTGGGTAAGAGCCGGGCTGCCTTGTCCGACGCCGGTTCCGGGCTGAAAGGGGCGCGGTGCAAGCAACTTGCATTGAAAGCCGACTTTGATCGTTATTTGCAAGTGAGCAGTCGCTCGGTTCTTGAGGTAGCCACGAAATAGGTTGAGCTAGTTCCTGTTCGGGGAAAGGTAAAGCGTAAATTCTGGATACCAAAGCAACCAGGTTAGTGTCAGGACGACCGCAACGCTGATCGCCACGATCGGCTCGGCCCCGGACACCGATGCGGTGTTGGTCACCAGCTCCGCGGCGGCCTTAATCGACGGCTCGGGTGTGACGACAACGCTGGTTTCCCGGTGGCCGCCAACACGCCCGTGAGGGTGCCCACGACGGGCGCGGAACCGTTGAGCTTGTACGCCGTTGTTAGCTCGGGTACGGCCACCGTCAGCTACATCTTTCCTGTCTGATTGACCACCCACGGCGCGCCCGGGCGTCGCCAACAATCCGCGGCATGTCAATCACCGGCGAGCGTGCGGTCGGCCAGCGCCCCGATTACCTGTGCCAACTGCCGGCAGTATTCGATCGTCAGGTGATCCCGGTCAAAGTACACCAGGGCGTTGCCGACGATGACCGGGCAGCGGTCAGCGGTGCAGAACAGCTCGGTGACGTCGGCGTAGTGTCCGCCGCCGGCTTTGGTGGCGGCGGTCTCAGAAGCGATGCCGGGTTGGTTCACCGCCGTCGACCTTGGCGGCGAGCAGGCCGTCGCGTCATCGAGGTGACCGGACAGGCAGATCGGCACCACGGAGTGCGAATCCGGGATCGGCCCGAGCACCAGCACCTCCGCGCCAGCGCCGCGCAGCTGCTGCACGAGGCGGGTCAGGCTGTGGATCCACGCCGGGTCGTATGGCGTGAAACCCCAGCCGGCGCCGTAACGCCGCCACATGCTCACCACGACCAGCCGCGGGTGCTCGGCGCGTAACCGGGCGATAATCCGACCGCGCCACTGCTCGCACTCGGTGTATTCCCGACGCAGGGAGACGTTGGTGATGGGGAGGTTCATCAGTGGGCAGTCGGCTTTGCCCAGCACCTCCAATCGCCAGTGGCGCTGCGCCGCGACTTGTTGGAAGGCTCCGTTCCACATCACGGCATTCGAGTCGCCGACCAGGGCAACCGTCGTCCTCGAGGCGGTGTCGCCTATCGCGCACTCGGGCTGTCCGACTTGGGCATACTTCCGCAGGCAGCCGTTGAAGGACAAGGCCTTTTTTTCGGCTTTCGCTTTGGCAAGCGGCGGTTCCAGGTTCGACGGTACGGCCTTCACGTCGGCGGATGCCGCGACCGCGGCCTGTACCTGCGCGAACGCCTGCTGCACCGCCGCGTCGTACGGGTCAACATTGTGGCCCGCTTGGGGAGGCGCCGCAGTGACCGTCAGTGCTGCCGGAGCCGCGGGGCCGCGGCCTACCGGGGGAGGCACCAATACCAGCAGCGCCACGCCTACACAGACCGCTACCGCGGTGGCGACACCGCCAAGCGCAAGACTGCCGATGGGAGACCCGCGCACGGGAGCGGCGAATCGGACCGGGTTCTCGATGAGATGCAGCGTGAGCACGGCCAGCCCGCCGGAGACGACGGCCGCTGCCAACCTGCCGAGCAAGCCTAGCGGGTGGCCCAGCAATGGCGGCGCGAGCAGCAGCACCGGCCAGTGCCAGAGATACCACGAGTACGACATCCGGCCGACAGCTCGCATCGGCGGCAATGACAACGCGCGGCCGCATCCCTGAGAAGGTGCGGGACAACCCGCACCGATCACCAGTGCTGTGCCGAGCACGGGCAACAGCGCGGCGGTACCCGGATAGGGCGTGCTCGTGCCCAACTGGGTGCAGGCCAGCAGGATCAGGGCCAGCCCTGCCCATCCCGCGATCGCAGCAGGGAGTGCCGGTAGTCGGCGCCAGTGGTTGGCCGTGAGGGCTACCAGGCCGCCGACGGCCAACTCCCAGGCCCGGGTGGGCAGCGAAAAGAACGCCACACAAGGCGACCAGTGAGTGACCGCCAGCGACACCGCAAACGACACCACCCCGACCAACGCAAGGACCAACAGATACGGACTTTCCGACGAGGTGGCATGGGCCCTGGTGCGCCGACGCGCACAGCGGATGAGCCAAGCCGTACCGATAATCAAGGCCGGCCACACCAGGTAGAACTGCTCCTCTACACCCAGAGACCAGTAATGCAGGAACGGCGACGGGGGCATGTCGTCCGCGAAGTAGTCGTTGCCTTCGATAGCGAACCGGTAGTTGCCGACATAGAGTGCGCTGGCGATGCCATCACCGATGACGCTCCGGGCCTGCAACGGAGGTAGCAGGACAGCCGAGCCGATCGCGGTAGCGACGCCAACTGCGGCCGACGCCGGCAGCAGTCGGCGGGCCCGCGCCCCGTAGAAACGGCGCAGCCGCACGGTGCCGGCGGTGCTCACCTCGCGCCAGAGCAGCCCGGTGATGAGGAAGCCTGAGATGACGAAGAATACGTCTACACCGATGTACCCACCACCCACACCAGGCACATCAGCGTGAAAGAGGACAACGGCCAACACCGCGACGGCGCGCAGGCCCTCGATGTCTCGGCGAAATTGCGTCTGCGGCGCGCGCCGACCCTGCACCCCTTCGATAGAGCTAACGCTGTCGGCCTGGGGCACGGTCACCAACCTGGTAAGAGGACGCGTTCTTCGAGTGGAGGAATTGTACATTTCGGGGGGTCCTCGTCTACCTGAACGACGGCTGGTCGCTGCTCGCCACCGCTGAAGTTCTCGGTCGGAGCAGCCGTGTAGTAGTAGTAGAGCGCTACCGACCGGCGCCACTTCCCTTCAGCGACGAGAACGGGGAACCAGTGCACCGATTGGTCATCGGTGCGGAAGATGACGACCCTGCCCCACTCCGGTACGAACGTCCGAACAGCCCGCATCTGCCTGTCGAACAGCGAGAAACAACCACCGCCCTGCGGCGAAAACCAAGGCGGCACTGGGACTGCCGCGCGACCAGGCGCGGGCTTACCGTCGGAAGCTCCTGGTAGCCATCTTCGCAGTGGTTGGGGTCTCGGTGGTGGCCCGGGGCATGGGCATCGTCTGAGCTGGTTGCTAAGAGCCCAGCTGCCTTGTGCCGCGCCCGTTTCGGGCTGAAAGTGGCGCGGTGGTCGCCTTGCGACGGCATGTCATCTTGATTCCGTGAGACCGTGTAAGCCTGAATCAGTGGACGGCGCCGGCGACGTGCAATGGCTCGGTTCTCGCGGTAGCCACGAACCGATTGCAGTACGAACCAGTGGAATTCGCGTGTGGTCGCCGCCGCTTGTGCTAGACGGTTGCGGGTCTCCCAGTCGATTCCGTCGGGCGAGGTTCCGATAATTTCGATCACGCGTAGGTGCGGTTGCTCATGGCATCCCCTCGGGTTGGCAGCGGCTGAAGGATAGTTCCGCGGCTCTTCTGCGACGGTCCGGTGTTGCCGGCCGCTTGCCCAAGACTTCTGGATTTCAGGTCGATAGCGTGGGTAGTGGGTTATGCTTCCGGGCGGCTGAGCCGGGGGACGCGAGGCTCCCGCTTTTATTTCGCAGAACGCGCACGGGAAGTGAAAGGCTAGGATCCGCGATGAAATCTGTGCTGGCATGCTATGGATCTCGTGGCGATGTCGAGCCTTGCGTCGCTGTCGGCCGTGAGCTGCTGCACCGCGGGCACGAAGTGCGCATGGCCGTTCCGCCTGACCTGATTGGCTTCGTCGAGGCGGCTGGGCTTGCGGCCGTCGCTTACGGGCTGGATACGCAGGCCATTCTGGAAGCGGAGCGCAACTTCTCGACGTGTTTGTTCCGCAACTTCTGGAGGATCCGGGATCTGATCAGGCTGTGGCGCGAATTTTGGGAGCTCGTTACCCAGTGCTGGGCGGAGGCGAGCACGACGCTGACGTCGCTGGCGGACGGAGCAGACCTGCTGCTTACCGGCGGGAGTTTCCAGGAGCAAGCTGCCAACGTCGCGGAGTATTACGACATTCCGTTGGCCACGCTGCACGGCTTGCCGGTGCGGGTCAACGGCCACGTCCTCTTTCCGATCCTGCCGTCGCCGTTGATCCGCTCCGGAATGACGGTGTTCTTTTGGCTGTATTGGCGCGTGATGAAGAAGCTCGAGGACGCGCAGCGCCGTGAACTCGGCCTACCGAAGGCAACACGGCCCTCGCAGCAACGGATAACAGAACGCGGATCGCTGGAAATCCAGGCCTACGACGAGGTTTGCTTTCCCGGGCTGGCAGCCGAATGGGCGAAATGGGATGACCAGCGGCCCTTTGTCGGCACGCTGACGATGGAGTTGACGACGGATGTCGAAGACGAGGTCACGTCTTGGATTGCCGCGGGAACACCGCCGATTTGCTTCGGGTTTGGCAGCATGTCGGTGGAATCTCCCGCCGACACGATCGCCATGATCAGCGCTGCCTGCACGCAGTTAGGTGAGCGGGCGTTGGTTTGTTCCGCCGGCACTGACTTCAGCCATGTCCCACATTTGGACCACGTCAAGGTTGTCGGCGCAATGAATTACGCGGCCGTCTTTCCCGCCTGCCGCGCGGTCGTCCACCACGGTGGCGCGGGCACCACGGCCGCGGGCCTGCGCGCCGGCGTCCCCACGTCGATCCTCTGGACAATACCCGGCCCGGCGATCTGGGGAGCTCAGGTCAAACGACTGAAGGTGGGCACCGCCCGGCGCTTGTCGACCACTACCCACAAATCGCTGGTCGCAGACCTGCGCCGGATCCTCGCCCCGCAATACGTCACCCGAGCCCGCGAGATCGCCACCCGGATGACCAAACCCGCCGCCAGCGTTGCCAAGACCGCCGATCTTGTGGAAAATTTCGCCCGCTTAAGGCGTGTTGGCTGATCGGCGAAGGTGGGCAGTCAGGGTTGATCGGCGCCGGCCAAACTCTGGCAGGTTGCCTCGGCGTGGGTTGATTGGATCGCCGCCGGACTGGAGAAAAACTCGCCACAGATGCACGACATTGCCTGCGGGAGTCGGCGCAGCCGGGCGCCGCACAACTCCACCGGCAACAACAGGTGGCGCCCATCGGCGCGGGCTCGAGCCGGCACGGTCGTCGGTCGGTTTCCTGCGGCGATAGCGTGTGCGGGTTGGAGTTCCTTAAGCGGGCTAGAGCAGTCCTAGCAGTTGCAAATCGGTGACGTATTTGATGATGATCGGCGCCGAGACGTGCGGGATGTCGTTGTCCGGGCCGATTTTCGCTTCTTGCACCGCAGCACGGAACCGATCAGTCGGCGCCAGCGATCCGCAGATCGGCTCTGCGGGCTGTAAATAAGTGGAATTGTGCAACGGATGGGAATTGGGCAACGGCAACACCCACAGCAGCGAGCGCTGGCGCTGTCGATCCGGCAGGGCACGCAGGCCGGTCTCAAACCGCTGCAACCACTCCCCAAAGTCAGCGATGCGCTGAATCGGATAACCGGCCTCGATCAGCCAGTCGACGTACTCGTCGAATCCGATCCCGTCGTCGTGCGGGTTCATCACATGATAGGTCTCAAACCCATCGACCACCCCGGCACCCAGCGTGGCGATCGCCTCGGCGACGAATTCGACAGGCAGCCCATCGTAGTGCGCGCGCTGCCGGTTGCCGTCGGCGTCGAGCCGGTAAAACGACTCGGGCGCGACACCGGTGGCCACCAGCGAAAGCATCATCCGGGTGACGTTGTCCGACACGTTGAGCTGACCCGCATAGGTGGTGTCGGCCAGAATCATGTCGCAGCGAAACACCGCGACCGGCAGCCCGCACAGGTCGTTGGCCTCGCGCAGCAGCACCTCGCCGGCCCACTTGCTGTTGCCGTAGCCGTTGTCGATTGTGCGGGTGGGGCTGATGACCCGGATGTCGGCGTCCTCGGTGAACGCCGACGGCTCGATCTGGCGGCCCACGCCGGCAGTCGACACGTAAGCGTAGGGCTTGATCTTTGTGGTGAGCGCGATCCGGATCAGCTCGGCGGTGCCCACCACGTTGGGCCCGAACAGCTGGCTGTAGGGCAGGACGTGGTTGACCAGGGCTGCGGGATCGACGATCAGATCCACGGTGTCGGCCAGCCGCTGCCAACTCTGCTGGTCCAGGCCCAGGTTGGCTTCGCCCTTGTCGCCGGCGATGACCTCCAGATGATCGGCGGCCAGTTCCTGGAAGTGGGCCAGCAGTTCCGGGTCCCCGCTGTCGAAGGTCTTGTCGAGACGGCGCCGCGCATCCTCGTTGGACTTGGCCCGCACCAGGCAGATCAGTGTGCCGTCGACCAGTTCCATCCGCTCCAGCCATTCCAGGGCCAGGTAACGCCCGAGGAAGCCGGTCGCCCCGGTCAACAGCACCGTGCGCACCTCGGCGCTTGGCGCCGGCAGCGTCGGGGCCGCGGTCAGCGTCGTGGCGTCGATGAACTTGTCCAGCGTGAGGTCGCCGGCGTGCACCTCGGTGCTGTCGCGGCCATGCACGGACGCAAAGTTGGGCCCCTTGGCCCCGGGCTTTCGCTCGGCCTCGATGTCGTCGGCGTGGTCTTGCAGATCGCTGGCCGGGCTCACGGCGGGAACTACTTCCACCGAGCTGGCATGTGTGCCCAACTGCTGGCTCAAGCTTCTTACGGACGGCGCGTCGTATATGGTGCGCACCGAAAGGTGGGCATCCAGGCTGATGTTGATCGTGGCGATCACCCGCATCGCCGACAGTGAATCCCCGCCCAGGTCGAAAAACGAGTCGTCGACCCCGACGCGCTCAAGCCCGAGCACCCGGGCGTAGATGCCGGCCAGGATCTCCTCGGTGGGGCTGGCCGGGGCGCGGTAACGATCGGCATTCTGGTATTCGGGTGCCGGCAGGGCGCGGGTGTCGAGTTTGCCGTTGACCGTCACGGGCAGCGCCGCCAACGCCACCACCGCGGCCGGAACCATGTACGGCGGTAGCCGCTCGGCCAGCGCGCTCCGCACCGTGGCCGGGTCTGCTGTGCCGGTCACATAGCCCACCAGGCGCTTGTCGGCGGGGCGGTCCTCGCGGGCGATCACCACCGCCTGCTCCACCCCGTCCAACCCGGCCAGCGCCGCCTGAACTTCACCCAGCTCGATGCGATACCCGCGGATCTTGACCTGCTCATCAGCGCGCCCCACATACCGCAGCTGCCCATCAGCTCCCCAACACACCAGATCCCCAGTGCGATACATACGTGTTCCCGGCGCCCCCGCCCCGCCGAACGGGCAGGCCACAAACCGCGACCCGGTCAAAGCGGCCCGTCGCCAATACCCACAGCCCACCCCGGCACCGGCCACATACAACTCCCCGACCACACCGGCCGGCACCGGCCGCAACCACCCATCCAGCACAAACAACGCCGCCCCCGACACCGGCGACCCGATCGGCGGCGCCCCCAACCCCGCAACCAACGGCGCACTGAGCGCCACACACACCGTCGTCTCGGTCGGGCCGTATTCATTGATCATCACCCGCCCGGGCGCCCACCGATCCACCACCTCGGCCGGGCAGGCCTCACCGCCCACCACCAACGCCACCGAATCCAAACCCTGCGGCGACAACCCCCCCACCGCAGTGGGTGTTTGGCTTAAGACGCTGACCTGTTCAGCGACCAGCAAGGCGTGGAAGTCTTCCGGTGAGCCCGCCACCGACTCGGACACCACCACCAGCCGCCCGCCGCGCAACAGCGCGCCAAAGATCTCCCATACCGAGACGTCGAAGGCATAGGAGTGATACTGCGTCCACACACCCGCGCGCGGCAGGCCGGCATCCAACGACTCCAACAGCTGGGTCACGTTGTGGTGGGTGACCGCCACTCCCTTGGGGACACCGGTGGTGCCCGAGGTGTAGATGATGTAGGCGATATCATCCGGGCCCGGCGCCGGTAGTGCTGTGCTGGGTTGGGTGTCAACAGCGGGGTCGTTGACATCGATGACCAGCAGGTCGCACCCGTCCAGCCGCGGGCGTAGGTCCGCCGTGGTGATCGCGGCGATCGGCGCGGCGTCGGCGACCATGATCCCGATCCGCGCCCGTGGATGCTCAGGGTCGATCGGCAGATAGGCCGCCCCGGTTTTAAGCACCGCCAGGATCGCCACGATCGCCTCAGCGGACCGGGAAAACAGCAGCGCCACACACTGCCCCGGGCCCACACCGTGAGCGGCCAGCAAGTGCGCCAACCGGTTAGCGGCCTCCTCAAGCTCGCGGTAGGTCCACGAACACTCACCGCAGCTGATCGCCACCGCCTCAGGTGTGCGCGCCACCTGCGCGGCCCACAACACCGGAATCGACACCGGCGTGGGTGCGGGCTGGGTCAACACCGCCCGGTTGCCCCACCCATCCAGGCGGACGTGCTCACCGGTACCGAGCAGATCCATCGACGACAACCGCCGGGTGGGGTCGGCGGTCATCCCCACCAACACCCGCTCTAACCGCTCGATCAGCGTTTCGACGGTTTCTGCATCGAAAACACCGGTGCGGAATTCCAGGCGAAGCCCCAGCTCAGCCCCCGGCAGGGCTTGCATTGTAAGCGGGTAGTGGGTGGATTCGCGGAAGGTGAACTCGGTGACGGCCAGTTCGTGGTTGCCCGCCAACGCGGCGGTGTCGATCGGGTAGTTTTCGTACACGAAAACGGTGTCGAACAGTTGTTCCTGACCGCTGATGCGGTGGATCTCGCTAAGCGCCAGGTGCTGGTGCTCGAGCGTGTGGTTGTGGGCGCTTTGCAGCTGGTCCAGCAGGTCTGCGATGGTGGTTGCCGGCGTGATGTTCGCCCGCACCGGCACCGTGTTGATCAACAGGCCCACCATCGATTCCGCGCCGGCTACCCCGGCTGGCCTACCCGAGACCGCGGTGCCGAAGGTGACATCATGCTGACCGGTCAGCCAGCACAGCAGCTGCGCCCAGGCGGCCTGCAGCACGGTGTTGACGGTGGTATGGCAGGAGCGCGCCAGCTCGCTAACGGCCCGCGTGGTCTGCTCAGGCAGCCGAAACGATTTAACGCCTCGGGTGCCCAGCCCCAACCTTCGCGGCGGGCCGACCAATGTGGGGGTGTCAAAGCCGGCGAGCACCTCGCGCCAGGCCGCCTGGGCGGCAGCGTGATCCTGACCGGCCAGCCAGGTAAGAAAGCTGCGATACGACCCGGCCCCGGGCAGCCGCTGCCCGTGATAGCAGGTAAATATTTCCCCCAGCAGGATCGGCTTCGACCAGCCATCCAGCACAATGTGGTGATTAGTGAGCACAAACCGGTGCCGGTGCTCTGCGGTCCGGATCAAAGCCGCGCGAAAGGCCGGCTGGTCGGCGAGGTCGCAGACCGCGGCGCGTTCGGCGGCGCACACCCGCTGGATCTGCTCATCGGCGTCGACGTCGATGCCAGCGACGTCGACGTCGAGATCGACATACCGCCACTCCACCACGGGATCAGCCGGGATGATCTGCACCGGCTCGTCGAACTGTGGGCAGAATCGGGCCACCAGGTGTGGATGCCGGTTAACCACCGTGTGCACCGCATCGCGTAAACGGTGCTGATCGAGCCGACCGCTCAACGCGATATCCAGCTGCACCGCATAAACATCGTCGCCGTTACCCTGCGCAGTGCCGGCGTGAAAGAGCAGCCCCTGCTGCAGGGGGGTCAGCGGTAGCACGTCGGCGATCCGGTGTTGTCGGTGGAGCTCGTCGATCTGCTGCTGGCTCAGCCGGGCAGGGACAATATCCGACGGCGTCAACCCGCCCCCGCCGCCTCGCACATGCGCGCAGATACCGGCCAGAGCCTCAAACCACAACCGGCTCAGCCGGGTGACCGCCGCACGATCAAGCGCCGAGGGCGCCCACATCCAGCCGGCGTGCAGGTGCGGGCCGGCGTCGGTGTCGACGGTGGCGGCGTTGAGTTCGACGGTGTGCGCCAGCGGCATAGGTATAGCCGCGCTGGTGCCAGTAAGCGACACGCCTTCCTGGCCGATCCGCCAACCCTCACCGAACCCGTCGCCCGCCCCGGCGCCCAGGCGCCCCAGATAGTTAAACCCGATCGACGAGTTGCACCTGGCCAGGTCAACATCGGTGTTCAGATAGCGCAGCACACCGTAGGTCAGAGGATGCGGCAGGGCGCGAAGCTGCTCTTTAGCGTCCTTGATCACCGCACCCAGCGCCGCCTCGCCGGCCGCCACCTGCGCCCAGCCCAGCCCACCGACGGCCAACGACACCGGGTACTTGGTGGTAAACCACCCCACGGTGCGCGACAGATCAACGTCAGCGGGGGCCAGCTCCTCGTGACGCCCGTGGCCCTCGACGTCGATACCGATCGGCGCGCCGCTATTGCCCAAAAACTCCGCCACCGCCAAGGCGAACCCGATCAACAAGATGTCGCCCACCCCGGCATGAAACGCCGCCGGCACCTCACCCAGCAGCATCCGGGTGCTCCCGACATCCAGCGAGACCGACAACTGCCCAGCCGTGGCAAACGTATCCAGCGCAGAACACACCGCCGGCAGCGCGGACGGGACCGCTGCCACCTTCCTCCAGGCGTCGGCATGGTCTACGACATCTAGGCGGCGTGCGTACTCAGCCAGCAGCGACGCCCACCGGCGAAACGACGTCCCCGCCGCCGGCAACACCACTTGCTGCCCGCCGCGATGCTGGGCCCAGGCGGTGTTCAGGTCATCCAGCACAATCCGCCACGACACTCCGTCGACGGCCAGATGGTGAATGATCAACACCAACTGACCGGTGGAGACCACCCACAGCGCGCTGAGCATCGCCCCGGCGGCCGGGTTCAACCGCGACCGCGCCCCCGCCAGCGCCTCATCGGACAATACGTCCACCGCGTGCAAACACGCGCTCGCATCCACCGACCCCGCCTCCGGCACCGTCAAAGACCACCCCCCGGCGCTGTCGTCATCGACGCGGAGCCGCAGCATGGCATGCCGATCCAGCAAGGCCTGCAACAGCACAACCACATCGGCCTCACTGACCCCCGCGGGAGCCTGCATCAGCACCGTCTGGTTGTACTGCTCCACCGGGCCATCCACGCTGTGCAGCCAGCACATGATGGGTGTGGCCAGCACCTGCCCGACACCCTCATCGACCGGGCCACCGACACCGTCGACCACACCGGCCACCCCGGCCAGCCGCGCCACGGTCTGCTCAACGAAAACATCACGCGGCCTACACATCAGGCCGGCCGCACGGGCTCGCGCCACCACCTGTATCGCCAAAATGCTGTCGCCACCAACGTCGAAGAACGACTCGTCGACCCCGACGCGCTCGACACCGAGCACCTCGGCGTAGATGCCGGCCAAGATTTCCTCTGCGGGGCTGGCCGGGGCGCGGTACTGATCGACATCCTGGTATTCGGGTGCCGGGAGGGCGCGCTTGTCGAGTTTGCCGTTGGATGTCAGCGGCAGCGCCTCCAACATCATTACCGCGGCCGGAACCATGTACGGCGCTAGCCGCTCGGCCAGCTGCTCACGTATCCCGGTCGGGTCTGCCGTCCCGGTGATGTAGCCCACCAGGCGCTTATCGCCGGGACGGTCCTCGCGGGCGATCACCACCGCCTGCTGGACCCCGTCCAGCCCGGCCAACACCGCCCGGACTTCACCGCACTCGATGCGATACCCGCGAATCTTGACCTGCTCATCGGCGCGCCCCACATACCGCAGCTGCCCATCAACACCCCAACACACCAAATCCCCGGTGCGATACATACGCATTCCCGGCGCTCCCGCGCCGCCGAAGGGGCAGGCCACAAACCGCGACCCGGTCAACGCGGCCCGACGCCAATACCCACACCCGACCAATCGACCCGCCACATACAACTCACCGACCACCCCGGCCGGCACCGCCCGCAACCACTCATCCAGCACAAACAGCGCCGCCCCCGACACCGGCGAACCGATCGCCGGCACCCCCGACCCCACCTCAAGCGGGCGTGCGATCGTGACGTCCACGGTCGTTTCGGTGGGGCCGTACTCGTTTACGAGCGTGGCCACAGCGGCGTATCGGTCGACAAGTTCTGTTGTGCAGACCTCACCACCCGTAATCAGCGTCAAGCCGTGCAGTTGGTCGGCCGGGAGGGCGGCGAGCGTGCTGGGCGTGAATTTGGCGTGGGAGACGTTCTGCTGGGCCATGAACTCGGTCAGTTCCTTGCCCGGCAACGCCTGGTCATTGGTGGGAATCACCGCGGCCGCTCCGGTCAACAAAGCCCACCACATATTCCCGACGGACATATCAAAGATCAACGGAGCGAACTGCAGAATCCGACTCGCAGGGGTAATGGCCAGCCGCTCGGCGTGGCTGGCCACCAGGTCGGCGATGCCCGTATGGGTGACAGCCACCCCCTTGGGGGTACCGGTGGTTCCCGAGGTGTAGATGAGGTAGGCGATATTGTCAGCGGCCGACGCCGGCAGTTTCGTGCTGGGTTGGGTGTCGATGGCGGGGTCGTTGACATCGATAACCAACAGGTCATGCCCGGCCAGCCGCGACCGAAAGCCCACTGTAGTGACAGCGGCCACCGGTGCGGCGTCGTCAAGGATGAACCCGATGGGCGCAGCGGGGTGGTTGGGGTCGATCGGCACATAGGTGGCCCCGGTTTTGAGTACCGCCAGGATCGCGATGATGGCCTCGGCTGATCGCTCAAACAGCAGCGCCACCACATCGCCGGGGCCCACACTGTGGCCGGCCAGCAGGTGCGCCAACCGGTTAGCGGCCTCCTCCACCTCGCGGTAGGTCCACGAACAATCGCCGCAACTCAGGGCCACCGCATCCGGTGTCCGGGCCACCTGCGCGGCCCACAACGCCGGAATCGACGACGGCGTGGGTGCCGGCTGGGTCAACACCGCCCGGTTGCCCCACCGATCCAGGCGGGCGTGCTCTCCCCCATCCAGCACATCCACCGACGACAGCCGCCGGGTCGGGTCGGCGGTCAGCGCCACCACCACCCGCTGCAACCGCTCGATGAGCGTGTCGACGCTTTCCGCGTCGAACACGTCGGTGCGAAATTCCACCGTCCCGCCAATCCCGGCGGGTTCACCGGCCTCGCTCCAGCGTTCGGCCAGGGAAAACACCAAATCCATGCGGGCGCTGTGGGTTTCCACCGGCAGCGGGGTGATTTGCAGGTCACCCAAGGCCAGCCCGGCCGCGGGGTCATTGTCCTGTCCGGCGAAGTTCTGCCAGGCCAACACCACCTGCACCAGGGGATGATGGGTCAGGCTTCGAGTGGGCTTGAGCCGCTCAACCAGCACCTCAAAGGGCACGTCTTGGTGCTCGTAGGCGGCCAGGCTGCGCCGTCGCACCTGGGCCAGCAACTCGGCGACAGTGGGATCCCCGGCCACATCGACCCGCAGCACCAAGTAGTTGACGAAAAACCCCACCAGCTCATCCAGCGCAGGGTCTTGTCGCCCGGCGATCGAGAACCCGACTGCCACCTCGCTGCTGGCGCTGAGCTTGGCTAGCAGCGCGGCCAGGGCGGCCTGGATCACCATGAAGCTGGTCGCGTTGTGCTCGCGGGCCACATCGCGCACCCGCTGCTGCAGCTCGGCCGGCCATGCCACCGCTACCCTGGCGCCGCGGTGATCGGCAACCGGCGGATAGGGCCGATCGGTGGGCAGATCAAGCCGCTCGGGCATCCCGGCCAGCGCATCCTCCCAGTAGGCCAGCTGAGCGGCGATACGGCTGTGGCTGTCCTCGAGATCCCCAAGGATTTCCCGCTGCCAGAGCGTGTAATCGACATACTGCGCCGCCAACGGCGCCCAGCCGGGGGCTTGCCCCGCGCACCGGCTGGCATAGGCCACACCCAGATCACGCGCCAGCGGGGCGATCGACCAGCCGTCGGCGGCGATATGGTGCACCACGGCCACCAGCACGTGTTTGTCATCGGCAACGCGGAAAAGCCTTGTCCGCAACGGGATTTCGGTGGCCAGGTCAAACGGGTGACGCGCCGCGGTGTCGATGGCCTCACGCAGCTGGCTTTCCGGCCAGCCGGTGGCATCAACGACCTGCCAGCCGAAGTCGGCCCGCTCGGCGGGCATCACCAGCTGCTGGGGTATCCCCTCGGGCGCCGCGAACAGCGTGCGCAGGCTCTCATGGCGGCCCACCACATCGGCCAGCGCCGCACCCAGTGCGTCGGCATCGAGCTTGCCGCGCAGCCGCAACGTCACCGCCATGTTGTATACCGGTGAAGGCCCCTGCAACTGATCGATAAACCACAACCGGTTTTGGGCAAACGACAACGGGACCACCGCGGGCCGCTCACCGGCCGTCAACCGCGGAAGCCGACCCGCCTCCCCACCGACGTGGGCGGCCAACTGGGAAACCGCGGGTGCCTCGAACACGGCGCGCACCGAAAGGTGGGCATCCAGGCTGGTGTTGATCGCGGCGACCAGGCGCATCGCCGACAGCGAATCCCCACCCAGGTCGAAAAACGACTCCTCGACCCCGACCCGCTCCAGCCCCAGCACCTGGGCGTAGATGCCGGCCAGGATCTCCTCGACCGCGCTCGCCGGGGCGCGATAACGATCACCATCCTGGTACTCCGGTGCCGGCAGGGCGCGCTTGTCGAGTTTGCCGTTGGGTGTCAGCGGCAACGCCTCCATCACCACCACCGCAGCCGGCACCATGTAGGCCGGGAGCCGCTCGGCCAGCGCGGCGTGCATCTCGGCGGGGTCTGCGGTCCCGGTGACATAGCCCACCAGGCGCTTGTCACCGGGGCGGTCCTCGCGGGCGATCACCACCGCCTGCTGGACCCCGTCCAGCCCGGCCAACACCGCGCGCACTTCACCGAGCTCGATGCGATACCCGCGGATCTTGACCTGTTCATCGGCGCGCCCCACATAGTGCAGCTGCCCATCAGCACCCCAACACACCAAATCCCCGGTGCGATACATCCGCGCCCCGGGCCCCCCGAACGGGCAGGCCACAAACCGCGACGTGGTCAACCCCGTCCGCCGCCAATACCCATACCCCACGCCGGCGCCGGCCACGTACAACTCACCGACCACACCCGCCGGCACTGCCCGCAGCCATTTGTCCAGCACAAAAAAGCCAAGATGCGCCAAAGGCCCACCAATAGGGCTGGCATGGCTGTCGGCGTCGCGGTCGACGATCTCCCGAAACGAGGCATGCACCGTCGTCTCGGTCGTGCCATACATGTTGATCAGGCGCGGTAGTCCCGGGTGATTGTGCAGCCACGTCCGAAGACGCTGGGGTTCCAGCGCTTCGCCGGCGAACACCACCGTCTGAAGCTTCGGCTGATCTCTCAGCTCGGGCTGTAGCGCGTCGGCGGTTTGCAGCGCATAAAACGCCGAGGGGGTTTGGCTTAAGACGTTGACTTGTTCAGTGACCAGCAAGGCATGGAGGTCTTCCGGTGAGCGGGTCACCGACTCGGGCACCACCACCAGCCGCCCGCCACCTAGCAGCGCACCCCAGATCTCGAACACCGAGACGTCAAAGGCATACGAATGCCACTGCGTCCACACCCCCGCGCGCTCCACGTCGGCGTCCAGTGCCTCCAGCAGCTGGGTGACGTTGTGGTGGGTGGTGGCCACCCCTTTGGGCACACCGGTGGTGCCCGAGGTGTATATGAGGTAGGCGATATTATCGGGGGCCGGTGCCGGTAATGCGGTGTTGGGTTGGGTGTCAACAGCGGGGTCGTCGACATCGATGACCAGCAAGTCGTACCCGTCTAGCCGCTCGGCCAGGCCGGTGGTGGTGACCGCGGCGATCGGCGCGGCATCGGCGAGCATGAACTCGATCCGGGCCGCCGGCACCGCCGGGTCGATCGGCAGATAGGCCGCCCCCGTTTTGAGCACCGCCAGGATCGCCGCAATCGCCTCGGCGGAACGGGAAACTAGCAGCGCCACACACGCACCCGGGCCCACACCGTGGCCGGCGAGCAGGTGCGCCAACCGGTTAGCCGCCTCCTCGAGTTCCCGGTACGTCATTGACCGGCCTTCGAAGGTCAGCGCCACCGCCTCCGGGGCACGAGCCACCTGCGCGGCGAACAACGCCGGAATCGACACCGGCGTGGGTGCGGGCTGGGTCAACACCGGCCGATTGCCCCACCACTCCAGCCGGGCATGTTCACCGTCGTCGAGCAGATCCACCGACGACAACGAGCGCCCCGGATCGGCGGTCATCGCCACCAACACCCGCTCTAACTGCTTCGCTAAATCGCGGACATCACAATCCGAAAACAATTGCCCAGTACCCGCGGTGCTGAGAAAAAGCCGATCATCGTCCCTATAAAAGAACAGCCCAAACTGATCGACGAGGCCAGAATGGGTCAGCGTCCCCGATCCCGCAGAACCGGCAAAATCCGCTAGCTGTGCAGTCGGAATGTAATTAACAACTACTCGATTCGACGCCTGCCCGAAGCCGCGGAAACGCGCCTTGTTCTCAATAGCTTGCACCGGGAACCGCTGATGCTGCAGCGCTTCTCGCAGTCGCGTGTCGACATGTTCACAAAAATCGGCAACTGCAGACTCGGGCGAAGCTTTCAATACAAGTGGTACCACCCCGGTAATCATCCCGGGCACCGTCTGTATCTCCGGACGCACACGCCTACTTACCTGAAAATCGAGAACCACCTCCGAACTCTCAACGTCGTACCCACGCACCAGCAGCGCGCACGCCGCAGTAATCACCGACGCTCGGCGCACCCCCAACGCCTGCGACAACTCGAGGATCCCGGCAACGACGAAAGGGTCCAATTGAACCAGCGCGGAAGACTCAGCCGGATCATGCCCGCCCGCGGCGTGATCCAACCGATAACGCGGTTCGCTTTCCGGCGGAAGGTTCCTTATCCAATAGGCCTGATCATCGATATAATCACTGGACGCTTCGTATTCTAACTCGCAATCAATCAGATTACTCAGCGAGCCAAAAAAAGCAGGAGGAATCGACGCGCCAGAGGCAATTGCGGAATAGACAGCTGCAATCCGATGACAAACAAGAGCAAGGCCGATTCCGTCTGCCACTATATGATGGCAACACACGAACCAATAAAATTCATCTACCCGCGTCTGCAACAACGCAAATTTGAACAGCGGGCCACTAAGCGGCATTAGCGTGCGTTGGATCGATGATGCTAGCCGATGGGCTTCCTGTACAGGATCCTGCGAGCCTATGAGGTCATAGCAAGCAAGCTCAACGTCCGGGTAATCAACCGGCTTTTGGAAAACCTGGCCATCCACCTCGAAGATGGCAGCTCTCAGTGGTTCGGCCTCGCGCACCACGTGACGGATCGCCCGCTCAAGCAAACCCGGCTCTAGCGTGCCCTCGATTCGCACAAGCTCGCCCAGCTGCCACTTCGCACCGAAGCGACCCATTTCCTCCGCGAGCCAAATATCCAGCTGCCCGCGCGTCAGCGGAAGGGCCCGGTCATCAACTTCCATCCGACCACTCCATGCCCATACGGTTTAGATAGCAAAAGCCCGGCCCTCTGTTACATATCAAAAGCCCGGCCCGCTGCCAGCCTCTCGCGCAGACTCTTCGGCCGTATGTCGGGCCAGTTCTGTTCGATGTAGTCCAGACACGCAGCGCGGTCCGATTCGCCGTAAACCACCCGCCAGCCGGCCGGAACATCGGCGAAGGCCGGCCACAGGCTGTGTTGCTCCTCGTCATTGACCAAGACGAAAAAACTGCCACTGTCGTCGTCGAACGGATTGACGCTCACCAGTTCCCCCAGACCGTCTAGTCGACAAAAGCGAGACCGTACCAAACCATACTGGAGTCCAACAGGGTCGCTCCGGGGTTTCGACAAAGTTCCTGATGTGACCTATCAGACTCCTGACACAGCTCAGTAATCGGTGCGCGGCGCACGGTTCCGCCGGTGGTGACTTCCGGTGCTATGAACTGCAGCGATGGGCCATGGTTTGGCCTTGTGGCGTTTCTCTACCGGGCAGGCACGGGCCTCTCGAGGACGATGAAATCGTCGTTGCTCGTTAGTGAACGGCAAGCTACAGAGATATTGTCAAGACCTAATAGCTTGGTAGGGCGCGCTGGATGATTCCTTGTCAAGACCAGGGGCGGACCCTTCTCCACAGGCTGGAACGCCCCGGCTGCCCCTACGACCTTCCGGGTGGGCGGTCGGTTCGGCGAGTGTGTCGGCCCAAACGCCTGACTGACACCGCGGTCTGTTAGACCTGCCGGGAGAACGGCGAGGTCGGCGTGTCGTGGCCGGCTGCTCCTCGGAAGGCGGTGGGGTGGGAATCGTGGTTCGAGCCCGCCTACACGATCGACACCTTATCGACGGGGAGCCGTTGAGCTCTGACTGTGAAGACTCGGGTCGTGTGGGTTGCTGGGATCGCGAACGGCTAAATCGGAGGTCAGGCCATCAGAACCTTGCTATTAGGGCGCCGCGCGTTCTCTTGAAAGGGTCACGTACCCAATATAATTCGACCAATTGAGGAGGAAGGTTGCCGATAGCCACGTGTGGGATCGACTGGGCCCAAGATCACCATGACATCGCGATTGTGGATACCGAGGGGCGACTGGTCGCCAAACGGCGCATACCGGAGTCGATCGCCGGATTCACCGAACTGACCACCATGCTGGCCGATGCCGGTGACGACCCGAAAGACCCGATCCCGGTCGCGATCGAGACTCCGCGCGGCTTGCTGGTGGCCGTGTTGCGGGCCAGCGGTCGACCGATCTACCCGATCAACCCGATGTCAGTGGCCCGCCACCGGGAACGGACGTCAATGTCGGGCAAGAAGTCTGACCACGCCGATGCCGTCACGCTGGCCAACATCCTGCGTAGCGACATCGACCGGCATCGTCGATTGCCCGCCGACACCGAATTGGCGCAATCGATCACCGTGCTCGCCCGAGCCCACCAGGACGCCACCTGGCGGCGTAACCGGGCCGGCAACGAACTGCGGTCGCTGCTGCGGGAATACTTCCCGGGTTTCCTGCAGACGTTCGCCGACCGGACCGGCGGAATCACCGCACCCGAAGCCCGAGCGGTGCTGGCCATCGCCCCCACCCCGGCGAAAGCGGCGCGGCTATCCAAGCCGCAGATCGCCGCCGCCCTGCGCCGCGCCGGACGCCAACGCGGCCTGACCACGCTCGCGGCCACGATCCACCAGCAACTGCGGCTGCCGCAGCTGCGACACCCCGCCCTGATCGAAGATGCCTTCGGCATTCAAGCACTCGCCGTGCTGGCCACCCTGGACACTGAGTGCGCCAGCGTCGACCGGCTGGGCGAGGCTACCGCTGCGGCCTTCACTCAACACCCCGACCACCGGATCATCACCTCGTTCGTCGGGCTCGCCGACCTCACCGGTGCCCGCCTACTGGCCGAAATCGGTGATGACCGAACACGATTCGCCGACGCCCGAGCATTAAAGGCGTTCGCCGGATCCGCACCAATCACGAAAGCCTCCGGGCGCAGCATCCGCATCACCCACCGGCATGTGAAGAACAACCGGCTCGCCGCGGTCGGATTCGTGTGGGCGTTCATCGCGGCCGGCTGCCAAGGACCCACCCGCGCTCACTACCTGGCACGCCGCGACCACGGCGACCGCCATCCTGCAGCCCTGCACCACCTCTACAGTCGCATGCTCGGCCAGCTCTATCACGCTTGCAAACCGACCAAACCTACGACTCGATCAAGGCATACGGGCCGCCCCCAACGCACCCAACAGAAGCCGCCGCTTGACTGCTAACAAGATCGGAGGTCTGTGGATCGACGGTGTTCGGCGTGGCGGGCTTATGGCAGTAGTCGTTGGGCGAGTTGTTCGGCGTTGAGTTGGTGGATTGCGTTGTCGACGGCATGCCGGTCGGTGAGGTCGACACCTCGCTCGCTAAGGGCGGCGGCGACTTGTTTGGCGGGGCCCCAGGCGGTTTCGTCGTCGAAGGCGTCGTGGAAGACGGGCAGGTAGGTGTCGACCGCGTCGACGACCGGGCCGATCCAGTCAGGGTCGATGCCGCGTTGGGTGAGGGCGAAGCGCTACCACTGGCGCAGCACGTCGGGCAGGGCGGTGCGTTGGTCGGCGTCGAGAATGGTCTTGCGGGGTAGCCAATCGGTGAGCAGCACCATGACCTCGCCGGGTCTCCCGCACAGCGGCCCGGCGCCGATGTAGCCTTCGCCGTAGTCCGGCAGCGGCTCCGCCAGCGACCGGCTCACCGCGTCGTCGCGCCCGCTGTCGGTAGCGAAGTCCTGGATCAGTCGGCGGCGTTGCGGCTCGGGCCGCTCGGTGTGGTCGGGCCAGTCGGGCAGGTGGTCGCGGCAGCGGGACCAGGCCAGGGCCCGGTTGTCGAGGAAGTCCTCATCGTCGTTGCGGGGCCAGGTCATGTCGGTGACGCGCAACGCGTGCGCGAGATCGCCGAGCACGTCGGGGACCGGGGTCTGCCGGATTGCCATCGGCACCTCGGTGGGCTCACCCAGCTCGTTCCACGCGGCTGCGGCGCCGGGTTGCAGGACGGCGAGCTTGTCGATCATCAGGCCGTCCCTCCGGCCTCAAGGGTCGCTGCCGCGTTCGCTGCGCGACGGGCCTACGGCCCGCCCTTCACCCCGGAGCCTCTACGGCCCCTCACTGCGGCGGCACGGGCAGGCGCATGGCCCCTGCCCGCCGGACCGCCCGGCGCTCAACACCGCTTATCAAGATCAAATCCCTGCACACAAGTCTCTACGGTTTCAGGGGATTGCCCGGTATATTCTTGAAAGCTACCGCGCGTGTTTGCGAATCAATCTGGAGGTCACGTGGACGTAGGCCGTGTTGCCAGCCTGCGTATCCGCGCACTGGAGCCGATGCTCCGTGGCGATGACATCGCATTCATTGGGAGATTCGGCGACAACTACGATCCCGATCGTTTCTGGGCCGCCTACGAATCTCTAGTGCGGCAAAACCCGGCCTTACAGGTAGTCCTCAAACCTTTTGGTAAATCTTTTTCATGGGTGCCCATCGATTCTGCGGAGCTGAACGACGCCCTCGACTACCAGCGTCAGCGCTTTCCCCAGTTATTCTCTTTTGAGGAGTTACTTTCGCCCGCTCATGCACTGCCGCCCCCGCTCCCCGTCCGGATTTCGCAGATGGGGGGCGGGGAAGTCTGCTTCCAGATGAGTCACGCTTCGTCCAACGCTCGCGGCGTGCTGCAGTGGATTATATACTGGCTCGCTGCCGCCAACGGTGAATCTGTCCCGGTTGGCCAGACTGCGGGCCGCTTCGATTCCACCGCCCCTCTAACCGGAGTGGCTCTGTTACCGTTCTACCTCCTCGGCTATTTGGCAAAGGCAGGACGCAACTACGCCACCGAAACAGTCGACCTCACCCATGGCAAGACGCCGATTCCCCACGATAACGGCTACGCGTCCCGGACGTATACGTTATCCGAGCCGGAGACCGATCGGATCCTCGCCAAAGCTCGCGCCCTCGATCTCTCGCTTCACCAGTACATGTGTCTCGCGGTCGCCGAAGCAATGCTGTTCGCCCAACCCGAAAAATCGCGCGTCTGTATTGCGGTCCCCACTGATCTCGCCCGCTACTCGCCCGGTTTTCCTCGCACCGTGCCCGGCAACTACACCGCCAGCCTGATTGTGCAATTGCGGCGCGGAGCGCCACTGCAGTCGCAGATCGCCCGTCAATTCGGCTGGCTTCGCGTGGGCATCGATTACTGGCTCAACCGCCTCTTCGGTGTTTTTTCCCGCAGCGAGCAGAGGTTCTTAAACAACTTTGCCCGCGCTGCGTCGCTTCCCGTCCACCGGCGCGGGCCGTTTGGGAACGTTTCCTGCGCGGTGACGAACCTCGGTGTTATCACAGTTCCCGCAAGCTGGGGAATCGAGTCCGGTACCGGCACCACCAAAACCCAAACCATTCTCTTCACCGTCTTCACATTTAACGGCTGCCTTACCGTCAACGTCACGTTCGCCCGCGACCTCTACGACCCTGAAGAAGTGTTCCGCGTTGCCGATGCCGCCCTAGGAGGCCTCCTGAACAAGGAAGCGTTGCAGGAACGCCGATAAGGCCGTTTCTTAGGCAGTAGGTGATCCGTAGGCAACGATCGCGGCAGGCGTAGATGACCCACGTCGGGTGTCGATCATGCAGGCGCGCCTGCGCCCTCACACACCGGGCACCACCCGGTGCGCTGCGTCGTTTCGATCGCATACTGCAGCAGCTCGCCGTTACCGTCAGGCCTGACGAGAAGATTGACGTGAGGTGAGTTCGCGGGGTGAGCGGTTCGGTCATGACGCCTGGTCGAGGGTGACGTGGTCGGCGACTCTGGTTCGCATTGCACGACGCTAAAAGTTATTGACTGATATGTCAATCGATTACGGTGATCTGCGATCCACTGCTGAATCACTGCCAGAGCCCTCGTCCTCCCAGGGGCGTCACAAGCGACGCCAACCGCTGCGCGACCTGATGCTGAACACACCGTTCATCGGCGGGCTCGGCATCGCCTTTGAGCGCTAGGAGCCCGACGACGTCACCATTCGGCTCAAGTTCCGAGAGGACCTCACCAACGACGGCAGCTACTTTCACGGCGGGGTGGTCGCGTCCGTGATGGATACCGCCGGTGCGGCCGCTGCCTGATCGAACCACGACTTCGACAAGGGCATGCGCGCCTCCACCGTCGCGATGAGCATCCAGTACACCGGCGCCGCCAAGCGCTGCGACCTGCTGTGTCATGCCCGCACCACCCGGCGACGCAAGGAACTCATGCCGTGCAGACCTGCCGGATCGTCTGAGGTCTGCACGCTCGCACACAGCTAGGGCGACTGGCCGTCCGGCGGCCAGCTGGACACGCCCTCCTCCAACGGGACCTTGAGGCTAAGCAGAATCGATGCCACCATTCGCCACGCGCCGATAGCGGTGACGAGTTCGATGAGAACCGCTTTGTCACCATGCAATTCGCGTTCGCAGGCCGCCCAGCTCTCCGCACTGACCGCGCCGTCACGCACCACGTCGTCGGTGGCCCCCAGCACCGCGCGCTCGGTGGGCCCGAACCCGTCGTATCCCTGCCAATCGCGCACGCCGAGCAGATCGTCGGCCGTCACGCCCAGTCCTGACGCGACACGCCAGTGCTGTGTCCACTCGTAGTCGCACGCGGTAAGCCAGCCGATCCGCATGATCACCAGCTCGCGCAACCGTGGGTCGAGGGCACCGTGCCACAGCATGGTGGCGAGCAGGTCGTTGAGGGCGCGCGCCACCAGCGGGTGGTTCAGCAACACCTGGAAGATGCTGAGTTCGGCCATGTAATCGGGTACCGCGGCCTCGTCGGCGGCGGCTTTGGCCTCGCCGAGCGGCAGTCCGGGCACGCGGGCTGTTGTCATGGTGTGAGCCTCCGTGTACTGGCGGGACACCGCCGCGTTCACCGGCCATGGTAGCCAGCGCGCCTCCAACACCGCACCGTCCGACATACCGGCACACCACGAAGTTGCCGACTGATGATTCAATCGCGAAACCGGCCGATCACGCGCTCGTGGAAGGCCGCGAACCCTCGCTCGCGGTAATGCCTATGCGTCCAGGCGGGCGAACCGGCCGTGCCGGTAGTGCTCGACACAGGCAGCTCGTCTCACCTTGCCGCTTGTGGTGATGGGAATCGAACCGGGCTGCACCATAACGAGATCCGCGACGCCCAGACCGTGCGAATTGTATATCGCCGAGGTAACTTTACGTTTGACGGCGACGTGCTTATCCGTCGCATCCGCCTGAGCGTCGCCGCGGTTCTTGACTTCGATGATGGCGACGAGCTGCTCCGTGTGATCATCCGAAACTGCTATCGCCGCGCACCGACCCCGCGTGATCTCTTGTATCGTCGCCTCGATGTCATCGGGTGAGTGGTTACGCCCGTAGACGATCAAAAGATCCTTGATGCGGCCGATGATGAACAACTCGCCGTCAGACAAGAAACCCAAATCTCCGGTTCGCAGCCACGGCTCTTCGGGGGTGCCCGCCGACGGAGCGACAAGCTTCGCACCGAACGTTTGCTCGGTCTCTTGAGGTTTCCCCCAATACCCCATCGCGACATTGCCGCCGTGCACCCAAATCTCGCCGGTCGCTCCCGGCAGACACTCGATGTTGGTGTCGGGATCAACGATGCGGATCATTGGTGACCGCGGCACGCCGTAGCTCACCAGCGGTGTCCCGTTCCCACTTTCGCGGCGCTCGGCGTGGCCGGCAGCCAGCTTCTCGGATTCGAAGTGGACGATTTCGGGTGGTTGAGCCGGTGTGCGGGTCGCCGCGTATACCGTGGCTTCTGCCAGCCCATATGACGGCCGTATCACCGCATCGCGCAGATTGAAGCGGGCGAACCGCTGGGTGAAGCGCCGCAGCGTCGGAGGGTGCACCCGTTCACTGCCACTGCTGATGACCAGCACGTCGCCGAGGTCCAGTCCGTCCAAGTCCTCGTCTGAGGTCTTTCGTGCCGCCAATTCGAAAGCGAAGTTCGGCGCTGCCGAAAATGCGTGACTATTGCTTGCCAGCATTTGCACCCACCGGGCCGGTCGCTGCAGGAACGACGCCGGACTCGTCAGCGCGGTGCGGAATCCGCCCAGAACCGGTGCGCACACTCCCAGGACAAGACCCATATCGTGGTAGAACGGCAGCCAGGACGTGATAGTCATGTCCGGCGGGGCAACGCTTCCCCACTCCGCAAAATAGTCGGACATGATCTGTTCGAAATTGGCCAGCAGGTTCCGATGCGTGATCATGACTCCGGCCGGCTGACGGGTCGACCCGGACGTGTATTGCAAATACGCCGTATCCGGGTGATTCTCGCGCCGGGCGCCGGGTCTTGCCGGGGCGTCAAGATCGAGCAGGTCAACCTCGATGAGCGGTGGAAGGGATGCGCCGGACTGCGACTTAACATACTCGGCGACGGTGCCTGCGAAAGGGGACGTTGTGAGAACGACACTCGGCGACGCGTCGTGCAGTACCGAGCTGACGCGCTCATCGCTGACGCCACCTAGCGGAACCGAAAGCGGGACCGCGATCTGTCCCGCCTGCATTGCGCCGAGAAACGCCACGACGTAGTCAAGCCCTTGCGGTGCCAATATGACAGCGCGGTCACCCGTCGACCCGCAATGGTTAAGCTGCCGTGCGACGTTCAATGTTCGCCGATATAGCTGCGACCACGTCAGGCTTTCGGCAACCCCGTTCCAGTCGTGCTCGTAATCAATGAACGTGAACGCCGTGTCGTCGGGCTGCAGGCTAGCGCGTTCGCGCAGCACAGCCGGAACGGAAGTCTCAACCACGCGATCAGATTACCGTCGCCGTCGCCGCCGCAGCGCCGAATAGCACAGTTAAGTCAAATAGAACAGGTATTAGGTAGCCGCGAACCCTTCACCTGCCGTCCAGACAGAAAAGATAGCGGGTCAGTGGCATCGTCGCTGACCCGGACAGCGGTGGAATGGCAGGTCTCCATCGATGACCCGCCCCACCTACGGAGCGAAGAACGGCACGAACGGGGTAAAAGGCGGGTCATCCAGCGACGCATCAGACGCGAAGCAACCCCGCGGACAGCTCCTCGGGTAGAACCGACCACCCGTTGAGTACCGATCGCCTACAGTACAAACACGACGGGAGGGCAGCACTTGAGCAGACGTAGGCACCTTGGGTAATCGAAGGGGTGCCACGCCCTGCGCCAAGCCAGCGGGAGAAGGCTACTTGATTGTTCCTATGAGGAGACGAAATGGTTTCTGATGGTGCGCGTCGAGCGCCTCAGCCTATCCTTCGCCCACCTCGGGCACCACACCTGTGACCCCGGTTGCCGTTGTGGGCATGGCGTGCCGGCTTCCCGGGGGCATCGACTCACCCGAACAGCTATGGGAAGCGTTGCTGCGCGGCGATGACCTGCTACTGAAATTCCGCCTGACCGGTGGGACGTCGACGAGTACTACGATCCCGAGGC
>CAVYZE010000003.1:0-48797 GCA_963772875.1 uncultured Actinomycetota bacterium | reverse complement strand
GCCTACTGGTCGATCAAGACGCTCTCGTTGCTCAACTGCACTCCTTTACCCACCGCTATCCGCGGCCTCATCTCCCGGGTGGAATCGACGGCTTGTTCAAGACGGCCGGGTTATCAGACGTGTTCCAAAGGTCGTTAACGTCACTAATGTTCCCAAAAGTGTTCCCGATGGGAATGAAAACGGCCCCCGGAGAAGTCTCCGGGGGCCGTTTCGTGTAGTAGCGGGGACAGGATTCGAACCTGCGACCTCTGGGTTATGAGCTACGGGCCAGGGATTTTCGGGTGTTCGTAGAGTCTCAAACGCGCAGGTCAGTCGAGGTCACGTGTCCGACTGGTTGCACCCAGTCGCACTGATTTGGGGCCGTTTCGCGGAGTTTTGTTCCCAAATTTGTTCCCAAATCTTGGGGTCAGCCGGCCGCTCGGTAGCCGGTTGATCCGGGACGTCGGGGCGACGGTGCGGCACCCGCTTGACCCCCAGTAAATAGCGGTAACGCATTTCCGCAGGCCGCCACCAATGCTCGGCCGCTGTGGGCGCCCGCATGCCGTTCACGGACGAGCAGGTCGTTCACCATCGCGTATGACGTGTGGTCCCAAACTGGTCCCAACGGGGGCGGCCGGTTCTCGTCTGCTGCTCCGAGTGTCAGTCGATGGCCGCCCGCATCCGGCGCCTAGAAAGTGGGTGAGGTTCAACCAGCTGCGACGGGCGCCGGACGCAGGCGGCGTGGCTGAACCGGACTCCCGCCGTGGTACGGCAAGAAGATTTGCGTCGGTATGTGCCCTGAAGATTCGGCGTCATATGGTTGAGCGATGCTTGAGAGCGACGTAGAGGCGGACGGTGAACAGACGTCGATCACTGACCGTGCGCTTCTGGATGACGAACTTGAAGATCTGGAGGCAGCCGAGGCGTCGCCAACGGCGGTCACCTATTCGACACAAGATTACCCAGTCGACGGCTTAGTGAGTCGTCTAAACAGTGGCGCGATGCTGATCCCACAATTTCGAGGAACCGATACGCGGGTAGCAACGGCCGGTTTTCAGCGAGGCTTTGTTTGGTCAAAGGCGCAAATGGATAAGTTTATCGAGTCCCTCTTGCTCGGATATCCAATTCCCGGAATATTCTTAGTTAAGCAGTCAGGAGATAAACGGCTTCTTGTCCTTGATGGCCAACAACGGTTAGAAACATTGCGTAGGTTCTACGAAGGCCTGCACGATGGTCACGAATTTGTATTGGGCAACGTCGGCGAGGCATACAAGGGGCTAACTTATAAATCGCTGGACGACAATCAGCAGCGGCAGTTGAACGACTCCTTCATGCAGGCAACAATAGTTGAAGCCGATGGATCGGACGAAGTAGATGAAGCGATTTATCAGATTTTTGAACGACTTAATTCAGGAGGCACTCAGTTAACTCCGCACGAGATACGCGTCGCGTTATATGCTGGCGAGTCGGTTACTTCAATCGAAAAGTTAAATGATGATCCGCATTGGCGGCATTTGTATGGCAAGCGGTCAAAGCGTATTCGCGATCATGAACTCGTTACCAGAATACTAGCAATGTACGCTGATTCTGGCTCGTATGCGCGGCCAATGAAACAATTCCTCAACAACTACGCAGCCGACAATCGGAATGTTGACGTTACTCTCACGGCAGAGGGTGAACTATTTAGGGAAGCCGCCCGTGCGCTCGATGAGAAAGTGGGTCTTTCAGCCTTCCGCCGAGCAGGTAGTCAGCTGAACGTTGCGCAGGCGGAAGCCGTGATGGTTGCCACCATGAATGCGGCTGAAAGCGGAATGCCCGAAGATCTAAGCGACCGGATCACAGCGTTGAAAGAAGATCCTGCATTTGATGCATCGACTTCGCGCGCTACTGCGGATACTGACGCGGTCTCTCGGCGGTTGGAGCGAGCTCGTACTTTCATCGTCGTGTAGTCATGGCGAACCAAGTGCACGGCTGGCCCCCAGCTTCCATTCGTCAGCGACAGAGAGACCATCGCGAGCTTGAACAGGCAGTACGACAGTTGACACAAGTGACACCAGATATCGTGGAGCGCAGCCTGGTTCGCTATCTAGTTATTCGATCGGCAGGACTTGTCGAATCGGTCCGGGACGATGCTGCAAGCATGTATAGCCAGCGGATTGGGCCCCCCAGACTGCATCGCCGAATTTCAACCGGGTTGAGTGTAGGTCTGGGCGTTCACCCCAAACAGCTCCTCGATTTTGTCGCATCGTTCGACGCCGACTGGCGCGAGGACCTGCAACGACTGCTAGACGAAGATGACGCTCGTCGGTCGAATCACCTAGGCGCCCTGGTCGCCGCTAGGAAGAAAATCGCCCACGGAGACGGCGACCAGGTTACTGCGAGAAAGGCCTTACAGTGGTCGCAGACCGCTGCGGAATTGGCGAGTTGGGTCATTACTCGGTTTGACCCGACGTGACTGGACGTCGCTAGAAATGATGAGCGACTTACCCGTGGCAGCAAGCGGGACCTGGTGGCGGGCTCTGCTATTTCAAGGCGCGGGAAGCGTGATCAAGCGGACCGATCGAGCGTCTATACCGGTGACACACGCAAGTGTCGGTGGTAGTTCGTAGCCTGTAGAACTTGCCCAAATCGAGGAGGTGCTTGCCGTGGCGGATGTACCGGTGACGTTGTCTACGCTGCGCCCAGGCCAGCGCCTCCGGGGTGTGCTGCCCGGGCAGACAGTCACCCTGATCGCTGTCGACTCGATCGACGCGGGCCTGTTCGAGGTCTTCTACAGAGACGACGCCGGCCATAGCGGCGCTCGAGCGGTCACAGAGTCCGACGCGGCGCATTTTCAGATCGCTGGGGACTTCGACGACGCTCCTCCGTTCGACGGCGACCCGGATGAGTTTCGGCTAGCGGCGGAGGCGCTGCGGATCAAGTATGCCGCGCTGTATGACCCGATGGCTGCGGTCAACTCCTCCGACATCGAACCGCTGCCGCATCAGATCCGGGCGGTCTATGAGGAGCTGCTGCCTCGCATCCCGCTCCGGTTCCTGCTCGCAGATGACCCCGGTGCGGGCAAGACGATCATGGCTGGCCTGTACCTGAAGGAGCTGATGCTGCGATCGGACTGCGAGCGGGCGATTATCGTGGCCCCGGGCGGCCTGGTCGAGCAGTGGCGCGAGGAGCTCTCACAAAAGTTCGACCTGCGCTTCGAGGTCTTCTCCAAGCAGATGGTCGATGACGCACTAGGCCGCAATGTGTTCGCCGAGCATCCGTACCTGATCGCCCGCATGGACCAGGTCTCGCGCAGCGAGGAGCTTATGGAGCAGCTTGGCGACGTGACTTGGGACGTCGCGGTGGTGGACGAGGCGCACCGGATGAGTGCCCACTACTCGTCGTGGGCTGGTGAGGTCGACGAGACGAAGCGGTTCAAGCTCGGCCGACTGTTGTCAGAGACGGCCCAGAATTTCCTACTGATGACCGCGACGCCGCATGCGGGCAAGGAAGAGGACTTCCAACTGTTCATGTCCCTGCTGGACCGCGACCGGTTCGAAGGCCAGTTCCGCGAGGGCATGCACCGCACGGACACCCAGGGCCTGATGCGCCGCATGGTCAAGGAGGACTTGCTGACCTTCGAGGGCAAGCCGCTGTTCCCGGAGCGGCGGGCCTATACCGTCGAATACGAGCTCTCGCCTGCGGAGCGTCAGCTGTATGAGCAGGTCACCGACTACGTCCGCACTGAGATGGGTCGTGCCGAGCGCATCGCTGAGGCCGGCGATAAGAAGCGCGGGAACAACGTCGGCTTCGCGCTGACGATCTTGCAGCGCCGTCTCGCGTCCAGCCCGGAGGCAATCCTACGGTCGTTGGAGCGCAGGCAGGCCCGCCTGGAGGGCAGGCTGCGGGAGATGCAGCGCGCCGCCGAGACCGCGCGGATCACCGGGGCGACCGCGCCAGAGCGTCCGGCTGACCCGGAGCTCCCGGACTTCTCGATCGACGAGTTCGACGAGCTCGACGAGGACGTCACCGAGGAGGAACGCGCCCGGTTCGAAGAGCAGATCGACCAGGTCGTAGATCTGGCCACAGCCGCCCAAACCGTTGACGAGCTGCGCGCCGAGATCGTGATCTTGGAACACCTGATCCGGGTTGCCCGTCGGGTCAGATTGCAAAATGAGGACAAGAAGTGGGTGCAGCTGCGTTCGATCCTCGAAGATCGCGTCCTTGGCGCCGACGAGTCGGGCTCTCCGCGCAAGATCATCCTGTTCACCGAGCACCGCGACACGCTCGATTACCTGCAGGCAAAGATTACGAGTCTGTTTGGTCGTGCCGAAGCGGTCGTTACCATCCACGGCGGTGTGAGGCGCGAGGACCGCAAGGCCGCCCGTGAGGGGTTCATAGAGAACCCAAACATCGTTGTGCTCTTGGCGACCGACGCCGCCGGTGAAGGCTTGAACCTGCAGCGGGCCCACCTGATGGTGAACTACGACTTGCCGTGGAACCCGAACCGGATTGAGCAGCGCTTCGGGCGCATCCACCGTATTGGCCAGCGCGAGGTCTGCCACCTGTGGAACATGGTCGCCGGTGATACCCGCGAAGGGGACGTATTCCAGCGCCTGCTAGACAAGATCGCCCAGCAGGGCAAGGCCTACAGCGGCAATCTCTTCAATGTCCTCGGTGAGCGCGGCGCGTTTCATGAGCATTCGCTGCGGGATCTGCTGATCGAAGCGATCCGCTACGGCGACCAGCCCGAGGTCAAGGCGCGTCTGGAGCTAACGATCGACGCGGGTGTCGCCCACGGGCTGGACGAACTACTGCAAGAGCGTGCCCTGCACCCCGAGATGTTCCCCGCTCTCAACCTCGAGGAGATCCGCGCCCAGATGGAGCGGGCAAGGGAACGCAAACTGCAGCCCGGCTACATCCGCGCCTTCTTCATCCCCGCCTTCGAACGCCTCGGCGGTCGTGTTCGCCGCCGGGAGGCGGGCCGCTACCAGATCACCCGCGTCCCGCGGCGCATCCAGGAGGCAGCCCGCAGGCTCAATCGCTGGGCCCCCGTGGCCGACGAGTACGAGCGGATCACCTTCGAGACCAACCACATCCGCCACCTCGGCGGCGCGCAAGCGGCCCTCATCGCGCCAGGCCATCCGCTGTTGCAGTCGGTCATCGAGCTCACCGTCGCCGAGCTCGGCGACGTCCTTAAGCGGGGCACGGTTTTCGTCGACCGGCGCGACAAGCAAGCTGAACAGCCCGGCCTGTTGTTCACCGTCGAGCAGAAGATCCAGAGCACGGCTGCCGAACCCCTGACAGCATCGCACCACTTCGACTACGTCCAGCTCGACCCCGCCGGCGTCGTCCACGTCACCGTGGCTCCCCCGTACCTGGACTACGACCGTCCTCGCCTCGACGAAGCCGAAGCGATCCTTGAACTGCTCGACCGTGATTGGACGCGCCAGAACCACGAGAAGACCATCCGCTCGTGGGCTTTCCGCGATGGCGTGCAGCCGCGGCTTGAGGAACTGAGGGCGCGGACCACGATCGAGGCCGAGCGCACCCGCACGCAAGTCAGCGAGCGGTTGTTGGCGGAGATAAACCACTGGGACCGCGAACACACCCGTCTCGAAGCGCTCGAACGGCAAGGCGCCGTCAGCCGGCTGCGAGCCGAGACAGCCTACGCCCGCGCTCGCCGCCTCGACGAGCGCCTCGAAACACGCATGCGCGAGCTCGACCGGGCCACCCAGCTTGCCGCGCTCCCGGCGCTCGTCCGGGGCGCGGCTCTGGTGGTGCCGAGCACCCTGGTGGCACCGACCCTTGATGAACCGGGACGGCAGCTCTTTGCCCGCAACACGAAGCGGGTCGAGCGACGCGCCGTGGACGCCGTCCTTGCGGCCGAGCGGCTACTCGGACGCGTACCGGTCGAACAGGCGCGCAACAACCCCGGCTACGACATCCGATCAACTGACCCTGACGGCCGCCTGTTCTTCATCGAGGTAAAGGGCCGGATCGCCGGCTCGGACACGTTTACGATCACGGCGAACGAGGTCGCGTACGCCCAGACCCAAGGCGACCGTCACCGGCTCGCCCTTGTCTCAGTCCACCCCGACGACCCAACACGCGACGAAGTGCGGTACGTACTCGACGCGTTCACCCACCTCGAGTCGTCAGGAACGACCCGCTCGTTCAACGAGGAATGGAACGACTACTGGAGCAGCGGAGGCTCGCCCCGATGATCCAGCACACCCGACCCAGCAGACGACCAGCATGAAGGAAGAGCTGTGACCACGACGCCGAAGAAGAAGCTCATCGAGGTCTCCCTGCCGCTGGAAGCGCTCAATCGAGCGGCCGAGAATGAGACCCGGATCAGATCTGGACACCCAAAGGCAATCCATCAGTGGTGGTCGCGCAAACCGCTTCCAACTGCGCGGGCGGTGGTTTTCGCGCAGCTGGTGGACGATCCGTCATCGCATCCTGAGCGTTTCACCACCGAGCAAGAACAGGATGCCGAGCGCCGCCGGCTCCATGCCTTCATGGAGCGTCTCGTCGCGTGGGAGAACTCCAGCGACGTTGCGATCATGAAGCAGGCAAGGCATGAGATAGAGCAATCGAACGCTGGAATGGTCCCATCATTACTCGACCCGTTCGCCGGAGCAGGATCGATCCCTCTGGAAGCGCAGCGGATGGGGCTCACTGCCATTGCAGCCGACCTCAATCCCGTGGCTAACATAATCAGCCGCGCACTCATTGACGCACCACCTAGGTTTGCGGGGAGGCGCCCAGTTCACCCAGATTCTTCCTTTCAGGTTGGATCATGGGCCGGCTCCACTGGACTTGCCGAGGACGTTCGACTGTATGGCAAATGGATGCGGGATGAAGCATTCAAAAGGATCGGGCACTTGTACCCAACCGTTACTGGTCCGGATGGCAACGAACGCGCTGTGATTTCTTGGATTTGGGCTAGAACCGTGCGTAGTCCGAACCCAGCTAATCCCATCGAGACGCCGCTTGTGAACTCATGGTGGCTCTCTCGAAAGAAGGGCAAGGAAGCCTGGATTACTCCCACCGTTGTGAATGGGCACGTTCAGTATGCTGTTCGCCGAGATCCCGATGGGCCAAAAGGGGCGCAGGACGGCACTATCAATCGGAGGGGTGCAGTCTCGGTTGCGGATGGTACTCCAATTGGCTTCCAGTACATTCGTTCAGAGGCGCAGGCAGGAAGAATAGGTGCCCATCTCATCGCTATCGTTGCCGAAGATACTCGTGGCCGATTGTACGTGTCGCCCAAAGAGGAACATCGCGTTGCAGCTCAAGTGCCGCGATCTGCAGATGCGCCAACCGAGAAGCTCCCGAATGCTGCGCTCGGATTCCGTGTACAGAATTATGGAATGACCTCCTGGGCTGATCTCTTTACCAATCGGCAGTTAGAAATGATGGTTACCATGAGCGGTCTTGTGGGCGAAGTGCATGAGAGAATTAAGGCCGATGCACAAGCGAGTGGAATGCCTGAAGGGCACGCCTTGGAGGCCGGTGGGACAGGTGCTGAGGCGTATGCGGACTCGGTAGCACTGTTCTTAGCGTTGGCTGTAGACAAATTGGCTGACCTAAATAACTCTCTAACCTCTTGGGAGCCGGTCGCGCAATGTCCTCGGCACCTCTTTACTCGCCCGGCTGTCCCAATGGCTTGGGACTACCCCGAAGCGAATCCCTTCTCTGACTCGTCGGGCTCTTTTCTGAAGATTGTCTCAGGCTTTACGCGAGTCTTCCCGACGTTGCCTTCCTCCATCCCAGGAACAGCCCCCGGAGTTGTCAGAAACACCGACGCCGCGACCAACGATTACGCCGGAGTCGCAGTCTCAACTTATCCCCCTTACTACGACAATATCGGCTACTCGAATCTCTCGGATTTCTTCTATTGCTGGCTTCGGAGGTCCATAGGCGGCTTCTTCCCTGACGCTTTCGCAACAGTCCTGTCTCCAAAGATGGAAGAGATCGTCGCAGACCCCTTTAGACACGATGGAAAGGAGGCCGCCGAGGAGTTTTTCGTTGCAAGGTTCAACAGAGTGTTTCGAGAGATTCGATCAGGTGGAGCTTTGGCTCCCATTACTGTCTATTACGCTTACAAGCAGCAGGATTCTGGCGTAGAGGGAACCGCGGCGACTGGCTGGCATACCCTTCTCGAGGGGCTGATCCGAGGCGGTTGGGAGATTACTGCGACCTGGCCGGTTCTTACTGAGGGTGTTGGCCGAATGCGCGCGCACTCAAGCAACGCCCTGGAGTCAACTGTTCTCCTAGCTTGTAGGCCTCGGCCTGTAGATGCGGAGGCAACTACACGCCGAACGTTTATGTCGGTTCTAAAAGAAGAGCTACCGGGGGCGCTCAAGAATCTAATGCAGGGTCAGATCGCTCCGGTTGATCTCGCGCAGGCCGCAATAGGGCCCGGCATTTCTGTCTTCTCTCGATACTCTCGAGTCCGCGACGCAGATGGCAGCGATATGTCGGTTCGTGACGCGCTAATGGCCATCAACGGAACTCTGGACGAAGTTCTTGGCGAGCAGGAGTCGGACTTTGACCCCGACACACGCTTCGCGGTCAAGTGGTATCGCCAGTACGGCTGGGGGCAGGCGAACTCCGGCATCGCCGACCAGCTCGCCCGATCGTCCGATACTTCGATCGGCGGTCTGGAGCGCGGCGGGATTTTCGAAGCCAAGGGCGGGAAGGCACGGCTGTTGTCGCCGTCGCAGCTCGAGGACGCATGGGAGCCCCAGGCTGACGAGCGGGTCAGTGTTTGGGAGGCCGCAGTGCGCTTGGCCGCAGTCATGACGAAGGACGGTGCGGACAAGGTCGCCGAGCTTCTTCCGCGGGTCCAGACAAAGGTCAACCTGGACGCAGTCAAGGAGCTGGGATTCCTACTGTTCCACGAGGCAGAGAAGAAGAGCGCCGCGAAGGACGCGATCTTGTTCAACGGTCTGGTGAGCGCCTGGGGTGATCTGAACGAGCAGGCTCGCAAATATGCGTCTGGGCCGCGGCCCAGCCAGCAGACCTTCGACTTCGACGATGAGGTTTAGCTATGGCGATGAATAACCGTGAACGCGTCGGCAAGGCATTCGACCTGCTTTCGGAGGGTCTGCTCGACGTCGTCGACGAGGTCATGACTCGTACCTACAGCTCTTCGACGTGGACTGAGAAGTGGGCTGCCGAGGACGCTCAGCGCAAGGGCGGCGCGCCTCGCGCGTACACCAAGCACGACGTGCAAGTGCAGCTGCGGGCGATCACGGAGCAGGGGTATCGGTTCAAGGATGTGCTGTCGCGGGCGCAGCAGGGGTTCGCTTCCGAATTGCGTGAGACGCGGAACCGGTGGGCGCACAGCGAGCCCTTTAGTTCCGACGATGCGACGCGTGCGCTGGATACGATCGAGCGTTTGCTGCACGCGGTGGGCGCGGTGGACTCGGCCGAGGACGTCCGGAAGCTCCGGATCGACCTGCAGCGGACGGTCTTTGAGGATCAGACCCGACAGAAGGTCAAGCGCACCAATGTGTCTCTCGAGCCCGGCTCGGGGTTGAAGCCGTGGCGCGAGGTCATCCGCCCGCACGAGGATGTGGCGCGGGGTGAATTCACCGCTTCGGAGTTCGCCGCTGATCTGCACCTCGTACACACGGGTCAGGCAACCACCCCCGAGTATGGAGATCCAGTTGAGTTCTTCACCCGGACCTACCTGACTGAGGGTCTGCGTGACCTGTTGTCCAGGTCCTATCGACGGATCAGCGGCGATGCGACCGCCAGCCCGGTGGTCAATCTGCAGACTAACTTCGGTGGCGGCAAAACCCACTCCATGCTGGCTTTGTATCACTTGTTCAGTGGCACTCCGGCGCGGAGCTTCCCCCAGGAGCTGCAGGAGCTCGTGGCGTCGAACGGTAACCCCAAGCTGGAGAGTCTCGACGTCAAGCGAGTGGCGCTTGTCGGTACCTACCTGCAGGCCGGTTCGCCGCTCGTCAAGGACGACGGCACCCACGTCAACACGCTCTGGGGTGAACTTGCCTGGCAGCTGGGTGGGCGTCCCGCATACGACCTGATTGCCGACGCCGATCGATCAGGCACGAATCCCGGTGAGGTGCTGCGCACGCTCATTAAGCGCTATACGCCGGCGCTGATCTTGGTGGACGAATGGGTCGCCTACGCCCGCCAGTTGGTGACAGACAAGGAGCTACCTGCTGGCTCGTTCGAAACGCAGTTCACCTTCGCTCAGTCGCTGACCGAGATCATTTCCTCGGTCCCTGGCGCGATGCTGGTCGTTTCCATCCCGGCCTCAGACACCGGCGAAGATGGGCGTGGCAGTGACATCGAGATCGGCGGCGCAAACGGGCAGCTCGCCCTTGAGCGACTGCAGAATGTGATCCGGAGGGTCGCAGACCAATGGCGGCCGTCCAGCAAGGATGAGTCCTTCGAGATCGTCCGCCGCCGCCTGTTCCAGGCACCCGATGCCGAAGGGCTCACCACAATCTCGGCTGTAGCCCGCAGCTTCGTAACCCTATACCGGAACAACACGTCCTCGTTCCCGCGCGATGCGGCCACAGCAGGCGAGGAATACGAAAAGCGCATCCGTACTTCCTACCCGTTACACCCTGAACTGCTGGACCGGCTGTACGAGGACTGGTCGGCGCTGGAGCGGTTCCAGCGCACCCGCGGCGTGCTGAAACTGGTCTCCTCGATCGTTCATGAATTGTGGGCGTCTACCGACACCAGCCCGCTTATCCTGCCTGGCAATGTCCCGCTGGATGCGACCACCGTCAACACCGACCTCACCCAATACCTCGAAGACCAGTGGAAGCCGATCATCGACTCAGACATCGACGGGTCAGGCTCCACCGCGCAGCAGATCGATCTCGACCGGCCGAATCTGGGTCAGCGATTCATTACGCAGCGCATCGCCCGCACGATTTTCATGGGCGCCGCGCCGCGATTGAAGAGCACCCGCAAGGGACTGGACAAGCAATACGTCTGGCTCGGTACCGCGGTCCCCGGCGACGCACTCGGCAACTTCGGTTCGGCCATCGAACTGCTCTCGCAGCGCTCGACGTACTTCTATGAGGAGCAAGGCCACTACTGGTTCGACACGCAGCCTTCAGTGACCAAGACGGCCAACGACTACGCGGAGCGGCTGCGAGAGGATGTCGAGACGGTCTGGAACGAGATCGTTAGACGACTGGGGAGCGAGGACCGCTCCCGAGGTGTCTTCGACCGCGTCCACGTCGCGCCTGAGTCCAGCGCGGACATTCCTGACCTGGAAGACACGCGCCTGGTGATCGTCCATCCGCGGCATTCGCGCCGGAAGCAGGACGGGGCCGAGGCACCGGCACACCAGTGGGTGCGCGACGCCATCGAGGCCAAGGGCGCCAGCCAGCGCATTCACCGCAACACCCTTATTTTCTTGGTTGCGGACAAGAGCGAACTGGAGAGCCTCGAAGCCGCTACTCGCAGCTACCTCGGTTGGAAGCGGGTCCAGTCGACCAGCGAGAGCCTCAACTTGTCCAAGCAACAGCAGAAACAGACCGACGACTGGGTAGGTCGGTTGGACCAGACCGTGGCGGACCGAATCCGCGACACTTTCACCTGGGCGCTCTATCCGGAGCAGTTTGACCCGACCAAGCCGTTCGAGCTCGTCGCCGACAAGGTCCCAGAGGCCGGCGTGAAGAGCTTGGCGGAACGAGCGAGCACGAAGCTGGCCCGCGAAGACCAGCTCATCACCGACTTCGGGGCACCGATCCTCGGCAACGCATTACACAAGGAGCTGGCCAACGTCTGGGCTCGGGGTGAGGTCAGCGTCAGGGAACTCTGGGGCTACTTCACGAGGTACACCTATCTGCCCCGCCTCGTGCGCCGCGAGGCGCTCGATGCCGCCATCCAGCAGGCGCTCGCCGCGATTCTGGTCGACAACGAGCGGTTCGCGATCGCCACCGGGAAGGACCCTGACACCGGGCGCTATCTCGGACTTATCGTCCCGCCTGAGCCAACCGCGACCGTCCAAGTAACCGACAGCACGCTGCTCGTGGAATGGCATCTCGCGCAGCAGCAAGCCGAGGCGGACCGGTCGGCTGCTGCGGCAGAAGCAGAGGAGCGCGGAGTTGGGGTCACTACTGCCGCGGGCGAAACATCCGGGTCAGGCGGCTCGTCCGCGACAACCAGCTCGATCAGTGATGGCAGCGGCTCCGTCGTCGAGGGGGAGCTGGAACGCGTGCTGTCCCGCTTCTTCGGCTCGGTCAAGATCGATCCCCAGCGTTACTCGAGGGACATCGGCAACGTCACGCGCGAGGTCCTCGACCGGCTCGCCGGCGCCGGCGCGAACCTCGAGATCACGATCGATATCCAGGCGACCAAGCCCGAAGGGTTCGACGAGTCCGAGGTGCGAACAATCAGCGAGAACGCTCGTACGTTGAAATTCGAATCGGATTCCGGATTCGAAGTGCGCTAAGGAAGTGACGCATGCCCCCACTCCCGGCTTGACACAGGGCACTCCTATCTTGCGGCAATGGTTTCGGCGGTCGTTCGCGGCGGCCGGAGGGCGTGGAGTACTTGCCCCATATTGTGTGGTGGAACAAACGGGACTCGAACCCGTCGCCCCACACTGCCAGGAGCGGGCAGCAGCCGTGACCAGGCACGATGGCGACGTTTTCGGACCGTAGCGGTGGTGGTTGAGGGCGCCGCTGTCGTCACGGTTGTCGTCAGAACTGTCGTCGAAAGCTAATTCTGCGACAGCCGGGCAAAGTCCCCAACCAGCCGGGTGCTTAGAGGATCCGTTCGAGATCGACGCTCAAGCCGCCCACCTGTTCAAGCACCCACGCCTGGGCATCGACGACATCCACGACGTCTGGGCCTCCGATCCGATGTTCTACCCCGCCAAACCACCCGGCCACTGGCTGATGGTCGCCGAAGTCGACGGCACCGTCCTGATGGTGCCCCTTGCCCCGGCCCGCGACGGCAACCCGCGACGATGTTGCCCCATCGGCTGCTACCACGCCTCCAAACACCTCGCTGACCAATACCGGAGAGACAGATGAACCACCCCATGACCCCCGACGAGGAATACGAGTTCTACGCCCGCCCGGAAAACCAGGAACCCCAAGGACCAGGGCGCCGCCGGCTCCCTGGAGGTCGCCACCGGCAAGGTCACCGGGCAGTGCAAACCGCGGCATCGCCACCAGGAGTTCCTGGCGTTCCTCAAACACCTGGGCCGCGCCTATCCGGATCGGGAACCGCATCTGGTCATGGACAACTGCGCCGCCCACAAAAAGCAGCCGGTGCGCGACTGGCTGGCCGAAAACCCCCGCGTCAAAGTGCATTTCACGCCCACATCGGCGTCGTGGATGAACCTCGTCGAGGTCTGGTTTTCCATCATCGAACGCCATGCCATCCACCGCGGCACCTTCCGCAGCGTCGGCGAGCTGACCGCGGCCATCAAGGCCTTAATCAACGGCTGGAACCCGCGCGCACACCCGGTCGTCTGGACCAAGACCCCCGGGCAAATCCTCGCCAAAGCACACCGCCCAACAACTTCAAACACGCGGCACTAGACAGTGCCTAGAGTCGGGCCAAAACCGAGGGGAACCAAAACTCATAATCTGTTGGTCGCAAACGCAGTTCAGCGAGTGAGCCGCGGCCACCGACGCCATATCACCAGTTCGATGATGCGGGAAGACAGGCGATGACCCCGGAAGATCGTGCGGCGCGTCAGCCGTGAGTAGCTTTGTTCGTCGGTCCCATCGGGCAGTCCTAGGGTTAACCTTTGAGGAGATTCTCGGCTACTTCATCGGTCAGCCCTTGAGGTCGCTAGCTATCCTTGCACGGATTTCCGCGACGACATTTTGCTTGCGTCCGTTCCAGAAGTCGTGCGATTCAATATCAGCGATAGCTCGAGTTAGCACTTTTGCCGCATTGACTAGATCACTTTCTTCCGAAGTCAATCTCTCTCGGGCAGTTTCGGTATACCCGACCCATTTGTAATGCACGAAGGCATTTCTGCGATCAGATATTCGATTGGCCAACGTGAAGGCTTCCGGGTCAAATGGGGTCAAGCCAGCGATGGTCCACAACGATGACATCTTAGTCTTGAGTTTAAGCTCTCTGATTAGCGGCTTGATAACTTCTTCCGCATACCCTTTGTTGCCAAGAGCAATTATCAACAATCCGTTAACCTTGTGCTCTAGCCATATGGCATAAAGAGTTAGCGCCAATGCATAGTGGCCGCCTTCTCCCTCTTGGTCAGCGCGCGTAAGTAGATCATCTCGGTAGTCGAATGCTACGGCTACTTCCTCGCCCTTCTCATAAATAGGCGCGTTTTCTTTAAGGAACTTACGAAACTCGACGTAAAGTTCATCGGCGGTCTTATTACCAATTTCAATAGAGCGCTCTTCAACAAGGTGATGAAATAGATCATCCAAGTAATCAGCAAAGAAATCCCGATAGATATAGTAATCATTAGATTCTGTCATCAGTTCGGCCTGGGTATCGTAAGTATGGGCTAACACAAAGTCTCCGGCATGATTGGGCGCTTGTCCATAGATATACGTTGCCGGTGCCCCTCCGCATCAGTCCACTGTGCTTGATGCCAGTAGAGAAAATCCTCAGAGGACTCGAACTGAAGGCATCGAACTGAAGTCATGCCGCCGCAACCCCGCTGGCCAGACGCGTGTAGTTGATAACAGCGGACGGGAGCGTCAGCGGGACGGTAGCCGCCAGCCGCGCAGTCACGCACCGAATACAGACCGGCGCGACCAACGGAACGCACCGCTAGCACACGGGCGCTGTCATTAGCTCGCCACTTCTTTCCCGTGACGCCGAAACGTTCGCCAGCCGATACCCGCAATCGCCAGATTCCGCTGTTGTGACGTCATCGACACCGCTACGGACCAACGCACTTTCCCATCATCAAAACACATCACACGTCTTGCACTCAGGTCACGAAGCGATAAGGCACTTTCGTCCGTATTTAACTACTGAGGTGCCGGACGGCCCGCCAGATCACCGACCCACTCAATCGCGATATGCGCCAACGAGGTTGGTCATGGCCCGACCACATCGAACGGCCCGCAGCGTTCCTGGCCAGCCGCCTCCACCGGCTCGACTGGACACCTCCGAAACCACTCACCGCCGGCACACGCCACCAGGTCGCCAAACCAGCGGCGACGCCCGCCACAGCGGACGACCAACCCTGCAGTCGCAACGCTGGCCGGGCCGCCCTTAATTGTGCCGGGCACGCCGCTGCGCGCGCTGAAGCCGCCCGGCTGGCCCACCGTGCCGCCCAGCGCCGTACGGCGGCGGCAGAGACAGCGGCTACCGACACCGCGATCCGCCGAGCCCGCGGGTGGACACCGCGGGTAGCCTGCAGTGGTGGTTGAGCACGCGCTAATCCAGGCGTTGGCCGCACTGGACCCGGTGCCGCTTTCGGTCGTCCACTGGGTCGTCACCGGAAACTGGCCGGCGACGACGCCGAATCCACCCCTCGACGTGTCGTTTCCGGGGTGGGCCGGCTTCGCATGATTCCGGCCTGGCTCGGTTGTACCGGCTCGGCCGCGGCGCCGCCCATCTGCCGCAGCCTCTGTAGATCAAATCTGTTGCCGGACAAGTGACACAACCGGACTCACTCTACTACGCTTTGCCCCACAACCGTTTTCCCGCTAATTCTCGCCGCTTCGTTCTTTTCCGTTCTCGCCCCACTCGATATCGCCTACAGCGCACAGCAATTCATCACAACTAACCGCCTTTGACCGTGGCACAATTGCACAAGGTGATGCAAGTATGGGTGTGGCGAACCTTCGGTTCGCCACACCGCCCCTCGCCCGAGCGGGTCGGTCGCGTCGGACAGGTGGTCGGCGATGCTGACGATTGCGCCGCTCAAGCAGCGGTCTATTAACTACTACAACGACACTGCGCGGGCGGCTGTCTCGGCGGCCGCGGACCGGCAAAAGGCCGGCGGCGGCTTGGGCGAGTACTACACCGAGGGCGAGACCCGCGCGCCCGTGTGGATCTGTGTTGGCGACATCGAAAAGGCCGCCAGGCTACTCGGTTTGAGCCCCGCAGATCGCACCGGCGGACAAGCCGACATGGACGTAGTGGCACGCTGGCTCGATGACGGAATCGCCCCCAACGGAGCCAGCGGACGCACGTTCAGCAAGCGCGCCAACCACGGTTTCGATCTGACGTTTTGCGCCCCGAAAAGTGTGTCGCTGCTGCGCGCTCTGGGCGGTGATGAGGTGGTGTCCAAAGCCGTCGTCGACGCCCACAACACCGCTGTCGGTGAAGCGTTGCAGTACCTGCATACCCACGCCGGATACACACGGGTCCACAACCCGGACACCGGGATGAAAGACCTTGTGCGCCTGCCGGGATTAGTCACTGCGGCCTACCAGCACGAGACCAGCCGCGCCGGCGATCCGCACCTACACACCCACGTGTTGTTGCCCAACAAACAGGCCCGCGCCGATGGGAAATTGGTTGCCATCGACAGCGATTCACTGTGGCATGAAGCCAAAGCTGCCGGGATCGTCTACCAGACCACGCTGCGCCACGAACTACACCAATCGGTGGCCCTGGAATGGGGTCCGATCGACCCCCACACCGGCATGGCCGAGGTCGCTGGCGTGGCCGGCGAAACGATCACCGCCTGGTCGCAACGCGCCACCCAACTACGCCAGTGGGCCGCCCAAAATCTGGTCATCGACGACCAGGCCGGACCCACTGGCGAGCAGTTGGCGGCCGCGCAGAAAGCCACCCGACCGGCCAAACCCGAGCACCTGTCCTGGGGGGAGTTAAAGTGCGTGTGGGCCGCCGACGAACGTGGCTTCGCCCTCGATGAAACCGCCCAAATCGACGCCCGCCGCCAGCGGCGAACCACCCCCGCCAGTGTGCTCACGGTGGCCCGCCAAGCCGCCGCCGAGATCGACAAGCCCGCGTTCACCCGCGCCGATCTGGTCGAGGCTGTCGGGGCGCGGCTACCGGTGGCGATCGACGGCGCACCGGGCACACCGCGCACCCAGATCGAGGCCATCGCCGAGCGCATCGGGATACGCATCAGCGCCGAACGGCAAGCCCACGAACGGGAAGGCCATGAACGGTTCACCGTCGCACCGGTGATCGCCGAAGAGGCTGCCGTGCTCGGTCTCATGGGCGCCCGCGATGCGCGGTCGGTGATCCACCACGCCGCCGTTGACACCGCCGGTTTGTCCCCCGATCAGGGCCAGGCGATCACCGCGATTGCGGCCTCGCCGTGGTTGATTCAACCGCTGTCCGCGCCGGCCGGGGCGGGCAAAACCACCTCACTCACAGCGCTGCGGGCCGCGGCGCACCGGGCCGGCCACCGCCGCGTGGTGGTGTTGGCACCCACCGGTAAAGCCGTCGACGTGGCCGTCCGCGAAGGTGCCGGCGATGCCGGCTACACGGTCGCCAAAGCCGTCAAAGACCTACGCGCCCAACAGCTCACCTTCGACGCCCGAACCGTGGTGGTCGTCGACGAGGCCGCCATGGTCGCCACCCCGGAACTACGCGAACTGTTAACCGCCACCACCGCGGCCGGGACCAAAACCGTGCTTGTCGGCGACGCCCACCAGCTGGCCCCCGTCAAAGCTCGCGGGGGCATGTTCGCCCAACTCGTCGACGACCTGCCCTGGGCGCAACGCCTTTCCGAAGTCTGGCGGATGCGTGACCCTGATGAGCGCGCCGCCTCGCAGGCCGTGCGCAACGCCGGGCCGAAACCGCTGCGCCGCGCAGTCGAGTGGTACCGCAGCCACGACCGGCTGCACACCGGTGACGCGCTGACCATGGCCCACGACGCCCTGACCCACTACCAGGCCGATCTGGCCGCCGGCAAAGACGCCCTGCTGATGTCGGATAGCTGGGAAGTCTGCGACGCCCTCAACACCCGGCTGCACCATCAGACCGTCGCCGACGATGCCCCCACCGTCATCGGTGCGCGCGGGACATCACATCGGCGCCGGCGATGTGATCATCACCCGGCAAAACGACGCCACCGTGCCGGTCTTTCACGCCACCCACACCCAGGCCGCCGCTGATCCGGTCCGCAACGGGCACCGCTGGCGCGTTTATGCCATCGACACCAAGAACAACCGCATCGCCGCCCGCCGCATCGGCGATAACGCCCGCGCAGCGTTTTCCGGCGACTACCTGTCCCAGCACGTCCACCACGGCTACGCGGTCACCGTGCACGCCTCCCAAGGCGCCACCGCCGGCGACGCGCTGACCGCCGGCACCGCCCACGCCGTCCTGAGCGACCGCGCCACCCGCAACCTGGCCTACGTGGCATCAACCCGCGGCCGCGACGAAAACCACGTCTACCTGTATGAGAAAACCACCGGCGAAGCAGACCACGAACACACCGAGACCACCACCGAGGGAGTCCATGTCGCCAGCCGCGGCACCAGCCGCCAGGCCGCAAACCTACTGCGCACCGTGCTGGGCCACGACGACCAGGCCCGCACCGTGCTGGCCACCGCTGCAGAGACCGACCGCGCCCAGCAGCCCGCACCAGTCCGTGCGCTGCGCGACCAACACGACCGGGTCCGGACCCGACTGCGCACCGACTACCGCGCCTACATCGCCCAACGCAGTGGCTACGACCTGGCCGCCGACCTGCCCGCGCTGCGCGCCGAAATCGACTTCTGCGACATCGCGGGCCGCGCATTCGCACCCGCTGGCGGCTACCCCGGCCCCGCCGACAGCCTTACCCACCTCGATCAGGCCCACCGCCACACCATCACCGACATCGCCCGCAGCCTGCAGGCCGTGCAGTGCCTGCACCTGTATCCCGGCGCCGACAAACCCGCCGCCCTCGCCGCACTGGCCGATACCGTGCACCGCGACAACAGCCGCGTGCTCGCCCTGCCAGCCACACCACAGGCGGCCGATTACGCCGCTACCCAGCGCTACGCCGACACCACCAGCCACCCGGACCACGCGCTGGACAAGCTGCACACCGGACGCTGGAAACTCCCCGGCGGCAGCCTCGTCATCGTCGACGACGCCGACCACCTCCCACCCGACCAACTGCACTGGCTAGCCGAAAACGCCACCGCCACCAACACCAAACTGCTGCTGATCACCACCCCCGATGACCGCCAGGCAGCCCACACCCTCACCGCGGCCGCCGACCACCTGCTGCCCTGGGCTCACCAGCTAGGCAGCCCCGAAACCGGCCACCAGCGACCCTGCACCACGATCGAACGCGCCGACCACCACCTCGACACGGCCGCCAGCAGCCCCGAACACCACACAGCACGCCAACTACTGCAGCGCCGCGACCAACTTCTCGACCACTTCCGCGAACTCGCAGACATCGCAGCACAATTCGACGCCGCCGCCACCCGCTCACACGAACGCAGCCACGGCAACGACTACGGGCTAGAACTCTAATTCGTGGCGGCCCGCTGGCCGGAGCGATCGCCTTACCGCACAAGCTCTTTCGGCGGTGCGTACACGCCGGCCGCCCACGCCGCATACACCACGTTGAACAGGTCGCCGCCGTAGCGGTCCCAGCACAACAACGTTTCCAGCCGGCGACAATTCATGAACAGCCGCGCGTAGCTGACCGTCTGGTCGGTGTCCAACACACCATTGAGGCCCGGGCGCTGTGCACCCATCAACAACAGCGCCGTCTCATATTCGGCGCCCAGGGCCGCCCACTCCTGCACCTTGGGCCACTGCCCGGCCACCACCGCATTGGCCACCGACTGGGCGACCGGCGACAACTCGTCCCCGACACCGCTAAAAGCCAACCGGCGCACCAGCTCTCGACAATAATCGCGCATCCCAGATTCGCCGGCCGCCTTCAAATCGGCATACAGCGCCGGGTCCACAGTCTGCAAACGATGGCACCGCGACGACAACAACTCTGAGGCCGGGCTATCCGATCCGGTCTGGAGCACACCGATCGCCACCTCGTGCACCCCGGTTACGGGGTCGCTGAGGAAATCAGACGGCCACCCCCACGTGGTGGCGACCGCGCCCACCGCATCGCCCCGGGCCCGCGCTGCCCGCACCGCCTTCTCGGCCGGATTGACCCAGCCGAACCACGTCGCGTCGAAGTCGTCGTCGAACCCCGCCGCGATCGGCATCGTCTTGCGGACATACACCCCGGGCGGAATGTAGGTGGTCCCGTCGTTGGTGGCGACCCACAACGTCGTGCGACCGTTCGTTGGGTTGCGGCCCACAGCCACCGCCCAATCCAACCCAGCATCAACCACGCTGCCAGCTCCGGCCAGCTCAGCTACCGCCATCCGAGCCAGCTCCACATCGGACTCGGCCAAATCGCGGCGCACCGGTGCACCGTCTCGCCGGCCGGCCACCGGCAAGAATCCCGCGCCCGCCCCAGCTGGCGCGGGAACTGTCCCGCCTCCAGTCGGCATCGACGTCGGCGCCGGCATCGACCCCGCCGCCGACCCCGACGATGCTGCGGGCGGCAACACCGACCCATACGACGTCATACCACCCGCTGGCATCCCTGCCGCAGGTGCCGACGGGGCGGGTGCCGGGGCAGGTGCGGGCGCTGAAACCGGGGCGGCAGCAGCCGCAGCCGACGTCGGTGCGCTTTCAATCGGCGCGGCTAACGGGGTCACCGGTGCGGCTGGCACCGGCGCCACCGGCGCTACACCGCCGCCGGCCGCCGCGGCACTGGCCGCCAACCCACGCCCAAAATCCGCTCCGAATGATGCCGGCGAAGCCGGCATCCCCGACCCCAACCCGGCTGGCGGTCCCATCCCCGCCCCCGGAAATCCACCACCAAAACCACTGAACATGCCCGACAAACCCGACATCGGCACCCCACCACCACCCAAACCACCGACGCCGGAAGGCATCCCCGCAAAACCCGAAAAACCCGGAAACCCGCCCCCCGAACCCAACAACGACGGCAAAGGCCCAGGAAGCCCCTGAGGCGAGTCGGGGGAATGTCCGACCGCACGACCGCCCGGCACCAGCGGATTCTGGCCGTCTCCCAGCGGAGAGTGATCTACTCCAACCCCACTAGGCGCAGGGTTCGATGCCGGACTACCCGGACTATTAGGCGAAGGAGGTCGGTTATCAGGTGACTGATCCGAGGCAAACCCGTCCCCTGCGGGTTTAGCTCCTGGCCCGCCGACGGGGGCGAGTGGAAATTTGTTGGTGAAGAGGACCGTGTCCCCGGCAATGTTGGCGTGCAGCTCGCCGCTGAGCGCCTGAATCGCCGTGCGATGCGTGCTGAGGATCACCGCCACCTGCGCGAGCGACTGGCCGCTGCCGCTTTTCAGAAACGCCGCGATCTCTTGGTGGGCCGTGTCGCTCTGCTGTGCCATCAAGCGCTTAGTGCGCTCGACATCACTGGCCGCGCGAGCCACGAGTGGCCACGCCACGTTGCAGACTTCGGCCTGATCGAGGACGGCTTGTACGGTTGCTTTGTAGGCCGCTTGCGCGGCGTCCGCTCCCTCACCGGCCGTCCAATAATTGTTGAAAACCTGCTTGGAATACCCGTTGACCTCATCAGCCCTATCCCCATAGAACTTTTCTTGCTGCTGCAGCGTCGACGAGTCGTCACCCAGCCCAGTCTCAGAGTCGGTCGGCCACACGTAAGGCGCGAACAAATACCCGACGAACATGCCCCGGGGTGGTGGGTGATCACCAGCCACGTGCGGCAGCGATGGCCGCGGCACACTCATCTTTTGCGCCGGCGCCGGCGCGTTCCACAGGTTCAACAGTTGTGCCGCCTGCTTGTTGTTCCGCTCCGCCCACCCCGAAACATCCCCGCCTCCAGGCGTTGTCACTGCCGCCATCGGCATTACCTCGGCAGCCCGCAGGCATCGACCAGCGCGTAAATCGCGTCGTTGCGTACGTCGGTCAACCGATTGACTTCACTGGTCGGCGTATTGCCCATCGCGGCCGTCGTCTGATCCAACGTTGCACCGATGTATTTCCGCGTTGCCGAGACAATCTGCGCGGACACCGCAGGAGCAAGCGCATTCTCCACCGCTGAAACGCTATTCATTGCGCGCATCACTATCGGTGTGTTCACATCCCCTCCCTCAACGCGCACGCCGCCTTTGCCTTCCTGACCACGAACCGACAGCTCGAACACCTGGCACAGATGGTCTTTCGCCGCGGCAACCTCGGCGTCGGTGAACTGAGGGGCCGGCGCAGCGGATGGTTGCGGGGCCGACGGCACACCATGATCACTGCGCATTGCGATGTAAGTGACTGTCGCAGCGGTGGCCGCCGATACGCCCACGGTCAGCAACAACCGCAGCGCCGGTGCCGCCCAACCCCGCCGCCGCGTAGCTCCAGCCGGACCTGGGCCGCCCGCCGGCGTGGGCGGCGGTAGCCATGACGGTGCAGGGCCCGTTCCAGGCGGCAGCATGGCTGACGGCGGTGGAGCATCTTTCGACCACGGCGAGCTACTCACTTTCATGCTCCCAATCGATTCCGTACTGGCGGGCCCACTCGGAGTCTGCCGAAATGCGCTCAAAGGCCTGCTCTTCTGACATCCAGCGCAGACGGGCCTCCGCGGCCCGCTCCTTGGCTGCCTGCCGCTCACGCTCCACTAACCCGTCAACAAGGCCATCGATCGCACAGCTCAGCCAATGCAACGCCGGCGCCCGCAGCATTTCCATCTCGGCGCTATCCCAGACCGAATTCAGCTCAAGCCGCGCCGCCTCCAGTCGCACGGCTAAGCGCTCACTCGGCCCGCCATGCCTGTCGAGTCGCCCGGCAACATCGAGAATCAGCATCTGAACGAGCCACTTCCAATGGCCTGCCTTATCGCCAGCTTGTATTAGGTGCTCCCGGCCGCCGCCGCCCGCGGGCCGGTCGCTACCACCATCGCGGACTCTCGGGATCATCTGCTAATCGTATGCACACCGGGTGGCGCTGCGCCGCAACCAATCTGACCCAATAATCCCGGTCTACCGGCAATTTTACCGCTAATCTAGCGGTCCACGCTTCGCGGTCCGAGGTCGACGAGCGGCGCGGCAAGGCGATCGCAGCGGCCATGGTAGGACCCCAAGAATTGGTCCACTTTTTTGTGAGAGTCGATTTTATTTGTGCGTTGCAATGGCACCCTACCCAGCTCGTGGCTGGTCGGCGGGTTCAGTGTCCGGCGTCGAATTCGATGGGCAGAGTGGTGGGTCCGCTCAGTGCGGTCCGCGGTTTCCATGGGGCCGGACCGGTGCGGCGGGCGTTGGGCATGCGCCGTGTCATCACCGCCAGGGCTTCGGCCAACTCGAGGCGGGCGAGATGGGCACCGAGGCAGTAGTGCATGCCGGCGCCGAATGTCTGGATCGGTGGGGCGCCCACGCGGCTGATGTCGAGACGGTCGGGGTCGTCGCAGACCGCGGGATCCCGGTTGGCCGCCCCAGTGTTGACGACGACTATTGTGTCGGCCGCGATTTTGACGCCGGCGACTTCGACATCCTCCATCGTGGCGCGCAACGTGACGAAGGTGATCGGCGAATGGCGGATGAGCTCCTCGACGGCATTGACCGCAAGCTCCGGATGCCGGCCCAGGAGTGCCCACTGGTCGGGGTGATCGCACAGCACGTGTACCGCCGCACTCAACTGGAGGCGGGTGGTGTCGGTGCCTGCCAACAACAGCGCGGCCACGAGCATGCGGAGTTCGTCGGCGCTGAGGCGATCGCCATCGTCCTCGGCGCGGATCAGCTCGGAGATCAGGTCGTCGGTCAATGCGTGCCGCCGGTGCGCGAGCATGTCGTCGATGTAGGTGTCGAGAGCATCCCAGGCGGTCAGGATCGCCGATGTTTCGTTGGCGGCATTCCAGCTGAAAGCCTTCAAGATGTCATCTGTCCAGCTGGAGAACAGTTCCCAGTCTTCGGGCGGTGCGCCCAGTAGCGCGCAGATGACCGGGATCGGGTATTGGCGGGCAATGTCGGTGACCACGTCGCAGCGCCCGTGGGCGCTGTGGCGGTCAACCAGTCCCGTGATGATGTCGACGATCGTCGTGCGCAGCCGTGGCGTCGCTTTGGGTGTGAAGGCTTTGCACACCAGTCGGCGTAGCCGGTGGTGTTCCTCCCCGTTGAGGCTGAGAATGTTGGCGGCGACGCGGTCCCAAAGCGGGCCAGAGGTGATGCCTTGCGCTGCAAGGAACATCCCTTGAGGCACCCGGAATCGCGGGTCGCGGAGCGCGGTGCGCACGAGATCGTAGGTCAGCAGCTCGGGCCCGTATGGCCCGATCGCGATCGGCGCCTTCTCGCGGGCCTGGCTGATGATTGCGTGGGCTTCGTCGGGGTGTTGAGCGTATTCGTAGTTGATCGTCGGTAGTCCGGCATCGAAGACGCTTGGGCAGCTCGATCCGTCAACGGTTACGGTCATGGTGGTCCTCCTCGGTCGGGTCCTCGACTCGACTGTGGGGCTTCCGGAGCGCCAGATCATCGGGGAGAACTCGTAACTGAACGGGCCCGGTCTATAGGCGCGCACCGGCATGGTGTTTTGCCCTACGTGGTTCCCCCGGTGGCGCGATGTTTCACCGAACCGACCGCTCAGCGACGTCGGGATACGGGTTTTCACTGATGTTTGCGGCTCCCTGCCCCGAGATGCTGGCTAGCATGACCGAAACTGATCCACGTGCGGACATGCCGCCGGTGAACTGGAGTGAGTTGGGCGTGGGCGAGCTGCCAACCGGAACGGTGACGCTGCTGCTCGCCGACGTCGAGGGCTCGACGCGGTTGTGGGAGACCCAACCGGAGGAGATGACGGCCGCCGTCGCTCGCTTGGACCGCATGCTAGGAGACCTGCTCGCCGCCCACGGCGGGGTGCGGCCGGTCGAGCAGGGTGAGGGCGACAGCTTTGTGGTCGCGTTCGCCCGCGCGAGCGAGGCGGCTGCGTGCGCATTGGAGTTGCAGCGGGCGCCGCTGGCCCCGATCCGGTTGCGCATCGGTGTGCATACCGGAGAGGTGCAGCTGCGCGATGAGGGTAATTACGTTGGCCCGACGATCAACCGGACGGCGCGGCTGCGCGATCTCGCGCACGGCGGCCAGACGGTGCTCTCGGGCACCGCCGAGGATTTGGTTGTCGATACGCTTCCGGCCGACGCGTGGCTGACCGACCTCGGCAGTCACGAACTGCGCGGTGTCGCCCGTCCCGAACGGGTGGTGCAGCTGTGCCACCCCGATATCCGCAACGACTTCCCGCCGCTTCGGACGTCGAAACCCGTTGCCGCGGAGCATTTACCGGTGCAGCTCACCAGTTTTGTCGGCCGCGGCGCGGAGATTCACGATGTGCGGCAGACCCTCGTTGCCAACCGGCTGGTCACCTTGACCGGCGCCGGCGGTGCCGGTAAGACCCGTCTGGCCATACAGGTCGCGGGTCAGATGGCTACCGATTTCGGTGACGGAGTGTGGTATGTCGAGCTGGCGCCGATCACCGACCCCGACCTGGTGCCAGTCGCGATGGTAGGTGCCCTCGGCCTGGCGGATCAGCCGAGCCGCCCCACAACAGAGACGCTCATCGGGTTCGTAAGAGATCGTCGGATGTTGGTGCTGCTGGACAACTGTGAACACCTTCTGGATGCGAGTGCTGCGCTGATCACCGCGCTGCTGAGCGCCTGTCCGCGGCTGACGCTGCTGGCAACGAGTCGTGAGCCGATCGGGGTCGCCGGCGAGGTGACTTGGCAAGTGCCGTCGCTCTCGTTGGACGACGAGGCCATCGAGCTGTTCGTCGACCGAGCGCGCCGGGTGCGATCCGGATTCACAGTCACCGACGACGACAACGACGCTGTGAAGGAGATCTGCCGTCGCCTCGACGGCATGCCGCTGGCCATCGAACTCGCCGCGGCCCGGGTGCGTGCGTTGACGCTCCACGAGATCGTCGACAGTTTGCACGACCGCTTCCGCTTGTTGACCGGTGGTTCCCGCACTTCGGTGCGTCGCCAACAGACACTGCATGCGTCGGTGGATTGGTCGCATGCGCTGCTGACCGAGCCCGAGCGAGTCTTGTTTCGCCGGCTTGCGCCGTTCATGGGTGGATTCGACCTCGCCGCCGCCCGTGCCGTCGCCGGCGGCACCGAGGTCGAGCGATACCAGGTCCTCGACCAACTCACTCTGCTCGTGGGCAAGTCGTTGGTGGTGGCCGACGACACGGGCGGCCGAATGCGGTACCGGCTACTTGAAACCGTGCGCCAGTACGCCCTGGAAAAGCTCGGCGAGTCCGGTGAAGCCGATACCGTGCGGGCGCGTCACCGCGATTACTTCACCTTGATGGCTAGCCAGCTCGATGCCCCGGCGGCCAGCGGCCACCAGCAGCGTGTCGCGCAAGCTGAGAGCGAGATCGACAACCTGCGCTCGGCCTTCGCCTGGAGCCAGGAGAACTCAGACGTCGAGCGTGCGCTGCAGCTCGTGTCGTCACTGCAGCCGCTCTGGCTAGGGCGGGGCCGTATCCAGGAAGGACTGGCCTGGTACGACGCCATCCTCAGCGACGACACCGCGCACGGCATCGAGGTGGCGGCCGGGGTACGGGCGCGGGCGCTCGCCGACAAGGCCGCGCTCGCCACCCAGGTCGTCGCCGTCGACAGCCTCGATCAGGCCGAAGAAGCCCTGGCGATCGCGCGTGAAATTGGCGACCCGGCCCTGGTGGCCCGGGCGCTCACCGCCTGCGGAGGTATCGCCGCCTACAACACCGAGGTGGCTTCGCGCTACCTCGCCGAGGCGAACGAACTGGCCCGGGGCCTCGGCGACCAAGGGATGTTGAGCGAGATCCTCGGCTTTCAGGCGTACGCCGCATTCATCGCGGGTGACCCGATCGCCGCGCGTGCGGCCGGTGAAGAAGGACGCGACCTCGCCGAGTCGATCGGTGACCGGCCTGCCGCGTTTCGCTGTCGCTGGAGCCTCGGTTTGGCACAGTGGATGCAGGGCGAGTTGGCCGGGGCCGTCGCACAGTTTCGCGGCGCGGCTGCCGACGCCGAGACCAATCACGACGTGGTCGGGACGGCGGCAATGCTGTTCTGCCAGGGCATGGTGTTGGCGTACCACGGTGACATCAGTGCGGCGCGAGCCGCGGCCGACGCGGCGATCGAGGCCGCAGCGGAGATCGGTGGGTTCATTGAGGGCTTTAGCTACGCGGCGTTGGCTACGGCGAGCCTGGCCGCAGGTGATGTAGCGGCCGCGGCCGATGCGAGCGAGGCGGCCTCGCAGCGGTTGAGTGCCCAGCTGGGGGTGGTGAATATCAACCCAGTAGCGCAGGTTGCCCTTGCGCGTGGTGATTTGGTCGCGGCCCGCCGCTGGGCGGACGATGCCGTTTCGGTGATGAGGGGCTGGCACCTAGCGGTGGCGCTGACGACGCGTGCGCGGGTTGCGATCGCACAAGGCGAGCCGGAGCAGGCCGATCGCGACGCCTACCGGGCGCTCGCGTGCGCCGCCGAAGTCGAGGCGCATCTGGCTCTCCCCGATACTGTCGAGTGCCTGGCAACGCTGGCCGGCGCCGCCGACAGTCACCGAGAAGCCGCGCGACTATTCGGCGCGGCGCAGGCCCTGCGGGAACGCATGGGTGCGGTCCGGTTCAAGATCTATGACGCCGGGCACGATGCCGCGGTCGCGACGCTTCGTAATGCATTGGGCGCAGCCGACTTCGAGTCTGCACGGGCCGAGGGCGCCGCGCTGTCCACCGGCAAAGCGATCGCCTACGCCCAACGCGGCCGCGGCGAGCGCAAACGCCCGGCCAGCGGCTGGGCATCGCTGACGCCAACCGAACTGGACGTCGTCCTCCTCGTCAGTGCCGGCTTGGGCAACAAGGACATCGCGACAAGGCTTTTCGTCTCACCACGCACCGTCGAAACCCACCTCACTCATGTCTACACCAAGCTGGGCCTGGCTTCGCGCGTCCAACTTGCCCAAGAGGCAGCACGTCACGCCTGACCGATGGGGCGGCCAAGCCTTTCGACGGGGTCGGATTATCGGGCCACTGACAACTACCGGTGTTGCATCGACTTCGCGTACCCGCGTCGCAGCCGACGGTGTTACCGGATCGCAAGGTGCGTCACTGTTCTCACTGCTTTGGGGGTCTATTGGTGGGTGCAGTTGGCGGCGTAGCGGGCTGGCGGCTGGTAGCCCAGGGCGGAGTGGGGGCGGTGGTGGTTGTATTGGTACTTCCAATCGCCGATGACGACGCGGGCGTGCGCCAGTGACCAGAAGATGTTGATGTTGAGGCATTCGTCGCGGACCCTGCTGTTGAAAGATTCGATATAGCCATTGCGCCACGGCTGGCCTGGCGGGATGAACGCCAGTAAAAGGCGATCACCGGCCCAGTCGGCCATCGCTGCGCAGGCCAGCTCGGGCCCGTTGTCACAACGCAGCACAGCGGGGTAACCGCGTTGGGTCGCCAGCCGGTCCAGCTCATCGATCAGGACATCGGCGGTGACGGAGCGTTCAACCAGCCCGCCCAAGCATTCGCGGGTGTGCTCATCAACGATCGACACGATCTTGACCGGGCGCCCGTCGGTGGTGGCGTCGAATTGAAAGTCCACCGCCCACACCCGATTCGGCGCATCGGCAACCACGATCCCGGCCGTGGTGCTGGCGCCGAGGCGTTTGCGGCGGCGGCGCTGCGGCACCCGCAGGCCCTCTTCGCGCCATAAGCGTTGCAGGCGTTTGTGGTTGACATACCAGCCGTCGGCGCGGGCGCAATGGTAGGCGCGGCGAAACCCCCACCGGGGATGCTCTTTGGCCCACAAGCGCAGCCACGCCCTCAAAGCGGCATCCGGGTCTCCCGGCGTCTGGCTGGCTGGGCGGTGACGCTGGGTGGTGCGGTGTTGCCCGGTGACCCGGCAGGCGAACCGCTCACTGACCTGCATCACCCGCATCAGGTGGTGCACGGCGGCTCGCCGGCGCTCCGGGCTCAGAAGTTTCCCTGAGCGATCTCCTTGAGCGCGGCCTTCTCTAGCTCCGCCTCGGCCAACAGCCGCTTGAGCGTGGCGTTCTCTCGCTCCAGATCCTTGAGCCGCTTGACGTCGTCGGCCTTGAGCCCGCCGAATTGATTGCGCCAGCGATAATAGGTCTGCTCGGAGACCTGCAGCTCGCGGCACACGTCGGCAATCTCCTTGCCCTCGGCCAGCATACGATCCGCCTGGGTTAGCTTGCGCACCAAGTGCTCGGGCGTGTGTCGTTTCCTCGTTGCCATCGGGATCGTCCTTCCTGCCCACAAACATGGGCGGCAAGACTCTCACTCAACGTGGACCAACCAACCGGGGTCAGGGCAGCCAGCGGTTGTCTCATTTGTAAAGATATGAGACATCGCAGTGCTGCCCTCTGGCAGTATTTTTGATGTGGGCGGCGAGACTTCTGGACGACGGAGAATCCCGACGTGCGCGTGCGTGGTCCGATAAGGGAGTGGCCCAAGTCGTACATCATCCCGTCGATCATCCTTTCGCTCGCTTGCGGCGGGGTTGCTGTTCTGGCATGTGAAAGACCCTGCGCGACAGATCGACGCATGGGCTGTCACGTTGCTTGTTGTCGGATTCTTGCCCTGGCTGCGAACAGTCGACAACGTCTCATCAGCACGGCGAGCAAGGTCGCGTCCAAGTCCGTTCTCTCCGTGAATGACCCCGGCGCCCACACCCGCAAGCATCTCAAGCCCGGAACTTTATTTCGTTGGCTTCAGCGCCTCGCGGACTATTGTCGTTGCAGGTGAGCATCCCTAGCAGAAGGAGATCGTGATGGCGGCCCAATTCATTATCTATCGGGACAACGGGACGTTCCGTTGGTATCTGACGGCAGACAATGGGAATGTCATCGTCCGTCATGAGCATGCCTACACATCACGAGAAGAAGCTGAGACCGCGATCCAGTCGGTGATCGATAACGTTCCCAACGCCACGGTAGTGGACGAAGGCAAGCCACCCGACGACGAAGAGGCTGAGGCGGCTCGCAGGGCAGCGGAGGCTCACGCGGTCGCGGTGTCACGTCACGAGCGGCTCAAAAAGATGGCGGGCAAATAAAAAATTCGTTTCATCACCAAAGATGGTGAAACAACAACTCGGCTCTAAATCACCAAGCCACCTAACACTGTTGTCGTTGCAGGTGAGCATCCCTAGCAGAAGGAGATCGTGATGGCGGCCCAATTCATTATCTATCGGGACAACGGGACGTTCCGTTGGTATCTGACGGCAGACAATGGGAATGTCATCGTCCGGCATGAGCAAGCCTCCACATCACGAGAGGAAGCTGAGACCGCGATCCAGTCGGTGATCGATAACGTTCCCAACGCCACGGTAGTGGACGACGGCAAGCCACCCGACGACGAAGAGGCTGCGGCGGCTCGCAGGGCAGCGGTGGCTCAGGCAAATGTGGAACAAAGTCAGCAGCAGTTCATAGGGTTGCGGCGAAAAAATCCTCTCATCATCAAAGATAGTGGAGCACCGCGGCTCTAGTCGTTCAGCCACCTAATAATCGTCGTCCCCGACTCCCCTGATCCTCCTGGCCATCGCGAGCAGACTTGCTCGAAATTCGGTGGCTGCCGCGTCGTCAACCACACCCTGTTCACCAGCCTGCGCTTCGTGGGGTATTTTTTCTGGGTGCCGCTCACTCTCATCATCCGAGAGGTCGGGTGATCTGTCCTGAGGATCGGTGACGTCCTCGTCGGTGTCATCGCCGGCGCGAGCGCGGCTCATCGATGCGACGACGTGTGCGGTAGCGGCGTCTTCGATCAGCGCCGCCCTATCTTCGATCTCGATCTCCATTCCCTCAAAATGCTGTTCGGTCGGTCGAGCGGCGAGCTGCATCAGCAGCTGGTGTTCGTCGCAGATGGCTAGAAGCTCCTGCCCGGTGTAGTGAATCTCATGCTGCGCACGGTAGAGCCGGAGCACGTTGCGCCACTGCTGAATATGGCGCGCCGCGAGCAGGTAATCCGATGCCGCGGCGATGAAGGTATGGAAGCGGGTGTCCTGGGTGGCGAACTGCATCTCGACATCAAGGTCGACAGTGCCCTGCGGGGCGTGGGTGGCGAGGTCTTCCATCTGTTCGCGGGAATCGGCAATGTTGACAAGCGACTGGTCAATGCGCTGAAAATCGCTCTCCGCGGTGACGCCCACGCCGGAGATACTGGACCCCAGAAAGCTCGCCACCATCGCATCGATATCGGCGCGCATGGCGCCGATCTGGCGAAGATCGTGAGCGGTGTATTCGACCACCCAGAATCCGTGCTTGGCCCGCTGCGCAACCAGCCCTTCGGAGGCAAGGACCGCCAGCGCCATCCGGATAGGCATGCGCGAACCGATTCCGTAGCGCCCGTACCGATCGAGCAGCGCGACCTCTGACGACGGCTTGTCGACGGTCGGCAAGAGAGCGCCACGAAGGATTTCGTTGAGAATGAGTCGGTAGGCCTTCTCTGCTTGTGTCTGCAGGGCCGCTGACGGGTGATTCGGATCCTCGTTGTCGAGCACGTCCAGATGTTGTTCTGACGGTTCTTCGGGCGTGGACATCGTGACATCCTCCTTCAAAGCGAACCGGGACCTTTAGGATCCCAAAGCTACTCCTCTGGGATCCCAGATCAACCTCGGGCGATCGGTTCGGGAGTCAGTAGGCTTCGAGCACCCTCATGACGGCTTCGATCGACGACTGGATCGCGCTTTGAATCCAGCCGTGCAGCAGGCTCAAGTGTTCCCCGGCGAAGAACACTCTCGGGTCGGCCACTGGGTGCGGCTTACGCAGATGCTCCCAATAACGCTCACGTCCGCCCGGCTCGTACAGGGTCCACGCCCCTCCTCCGGGGGTGGTCTGCTCCATCCATGCGCAGTCGGCCTCGCAGCACACGTCATCACGGATGCCGGGGTGGAGATCCTCAAGGCAGGAGAGGACCGCCTCTTTTCGCTGGGATTTCGTCAACGAGATGAATCGATCAGCGTTAACGCCGGTCATGTACGCGCCGGTCAGGACCGCGGGTCGCTCCCACGCATGCGGGCTGGGGTCGCCTTGCACCTCGAAGATGGTGTACGCGGCAGCGCCCTGATCGCCCGCCCCCACGTTGTACACCAAAGGTTCATGGGTGCTGTTGGGGGCGGCGCGGTAGACGTGTCTCACGTTGTCCGACGGGTACCAGCACTGCTGGATGAGGCGGTCGGTGTAACTGGCCCCACCGAATATCGGATTCCGGGGATCGTTTTCCCATCTCCTGCGCTTCATGTGCAACAGATACTTCGCCGCGTTCTGATAGGGAATCCCCGTGAGTGCGGCTGATTGCGCCGCCGGTAGCGGCGGATTGAAGGAAATCCGCGCGGTGGCAGACGCCGGCGCCGCGCAGACCACAAAGTCGAATCCGTCTTGGCCGGGTGCAGTGATCTCCTCCTCGACCTCTCCCGGGCCTTTAACGTAGACGTGCATCGGATGCTCACCGCCGCTGCGAGTCACCCGCGTTACTGGCTTCTCTTGAATGATCTGCCCGCCACGCGCCTCGATACCGCCCACGAACGCGTTCGGGAGCGCATCCATCCCGGCGACGAGGCGGACCCGATTGTCGCCGCCGAGAATCGCCGCCGACTCGACCCATTCCTCGAGCGCCGAAAGGGTCTCTCGCCAGCGTTGCCCGGAGGCTCGACTCAGCAGCTCCCACGCTGTCGCGCCGACGATCTGGTCGCCTCGTGTGAGATCGCCCTTGCTGTGGCCCAGGCGCCCTGGCCGGCGCCGGGCGTACACGGCATCGGCGTTGGGGTCGGTGTCGTGCTCGTCGCGCGGTTTGATCTCGATCTCGCGGAGGAACTGCCATAACGAGACACGGTCGAACGCTCGTGTCGTGGGATCCAGTTTCCCGTTCAAAACAGCGCGCCCTTTGAGCCTGACGCCCAGCGACGCCTCGAGCAGATCGAAGAGCGCCGCCTGCGGATCGCTGCCCCGCTTGTAGTACCAGCGGCCCAGCTTCACTCCGTGGAGGCTGAGGAGCGCGCCGAAGTCACGGCGGCGTTCTTTGTGGTCACCGACCTGACACCACGCGTTGGGGTTGCTCTGGATGAAAGTTCCCTTAGCGAGCTTGAACACCTCGTCGATGTAATGCATGGTGCCGTGGTGGTTGGGAGGAACCCGCATCGCTCCGAATTCCCCGTGTAGATCGCTCTGATCTTTGTGGGGATGCCAGGTCCAGACCCTGCCCCCGAGGCGTTCGGTCGCCTCCACGAGGACAACCTTGTGAACCAGTCCCGTATTCGTCGGATCGAGCAGCTCGTAGGCCGCGGTGAGTCCCGCAATACCGCCACCGATCACACAGACAGTTTTCGGCCGGGATTGGTTTCTTCGAAGCCGCTCCAGCCGATCCTCGGCGAACTTGAATTCCTCGGTCACGGGCGGCAGCGCCGCTTTGAATTCGTCGGTGGCGGCAAACGGCATACTGGTCTCCTCGCCCTGGGACTGTCGGCATCACGGCGCAAATCTAGTCCCGCCGACCAATTTAGCGATAGTGGCGGAGTTTTAAACAGCAGACGAAATCCGCCGGTGCCGTATCGCGGGGTGCCCACGCCCCCGCCGTCGGGGGTTACGCACCACACTCACATTCGCCCGCAGCGCGGGCGGGTCCGGCATCCGACCGAGGTTCGCAGAATTTTCTGAGACAACGCGGGCCATGACAGGGCTTCGCCCGGCTATGTTGAACCCGCCGCTTTCGTATACCAATTCGGATCGGCGACAAGATTCGCCTCGGCGGCTGCGGAAGGTCCGGTGACTATTTATGCGCTCCGTGAGCCCACCCCCGGCAAATCCGGGCGAAACGTACTACGTGATCGTCGGCTGCGGCGTGAGCGCGGCGGTGAACTACACCACCCTCCTCGCATCGGGCAAAGACCCGTTCGGGGGACATGAAGTCCTCTTCATCGGCGAGCACGAACCCTGGGGCGAATACGACCCGCTGCCGATGGGCCAGTGGCCCGCTATCCTTGCGACACCCTCCTTCGAGCGCCAATTGCGATCCATCAACCAGAACGATTTCGTCCCGAGCGACGAGTTCGCCGAGCGCATCGATCACCAGTGGGCCTGGTTGTACGCTACGCGGCCCTTTCACTACAGCCGTGGGCTCGTCACATCCGTCACTGATCACCCCAAGGTGGGCTTCGATGTCACGTGGGACGACAACGGCAGTGTCCACCAGGTGCACGCCGCCCACCTCGATATCTGCGGGGGGCCAGGCCCCTCACGACGCCTGTGTCCCAACCAGGTCGGCTCTGGCCTTTGGCCCTACCCTGACGCGTCTCGGCTTCTGGAAACCGGAGAGTCGTACCTGAGTCAGTCGGGCAGAACCGTTGCCAAGGGCGAACGCGTTGCCGTTATCGGTGGCGGCCCCACCGCCGCGTGGTGCGTGGAGCGCGCGCTCGTCCACGGCAACAAGGTCGAGTGGTTCAGCAGAGGGGATCTCAATCCCGCCTTCGTCTCCAGCCTCCGCAATGATGCGTTGATCCGGCTACCCGTCACCCGCGCGCGGAAAGACCGCCTCACCACAATCACCGAGCGCGTCGTCCCAGCCTCGCCCGACCTGGTCTTCGCGGAATTTTATGACGTGGTGGAAGTGAGTAAGCACGATCACGTCGCCGTCGACGTCTACTTTGATCGCCTGCCCGGAAATCGGCGTGTGAACAGTGAAGGCTTGCCACGCCCAGCCCTCGGCCGAGGAACCTACGAGCAGGTGATCTTGGCGCTGGGGCAGGAAACGGGTCTTAAGAGGGCCTGCAAACACAACAAGAGTGGCTGCGCGCTGACCATCGAAAATAACTCCTGGGCCACCCGGCTTGACCCCGTCTTGTCCCTCGGCTCGCGGAAAAGGAGACGCCTCATTACGAGGAAGGGCATCGCGGTCGGTCTACGGTCTTACCAGGGAGACCTCCGGGTCTTGGGTGCGGCGTTTCTCGCCCATCCTCATGGCGAAGCCGTCTTCGAGAAGATCGATTCCGAACTTTTCCATTACATCGTGTCGCTGCCCGAGCAGGCGCAAGTAAATCGCAGCGCGGCGGTGGCTGCGATGACCACTGCTCTGGCAAATGGGTATTTCGATTCCCGACCAAATCTCAACCGGAATACCGCCACGCTGGATCAGCTGGCCGCTATTCCCGGCCTGGCGAAGCAATTCGCCGAATTTCTGCATGACGTTCGCACCTACCGCATAAACCCCGTCACCGACGCGGAAGCGAGTGATGTGGCCGGGTTAACTAGCGACCGCTATAGCTGACGGGTTACTTAGCCGCGCGCACCTGACCGCCGCACATGCTGCGGCCGCCCGAATTCCAGCCTCTCGATGGGACGGATTCGCCCGCGATCGAGCATGGGCCGCAGCCAGGGAATCGGGCGCCCAAGCGTGACCTCCAAGTCATCCACCTCTTCACCTCGCCACCGCAGCACGACATCCTGGTCGTACTCCAGCTCATGCGCCGGGTCGAACTCATTTCCCATCAGGTCCACGAATTCGAGCGCGGGCGTTCGTTCCGTCCAGCTCTGGGCGAGCAGCGCTATGCCGTCGCGAGTCAGAAAATTGTCCTCTAACGACAGCCACCGCAATTGCGGCCACGTCCGTTCTGTAAACAAGCCGACATGATCGTCGCGGAGGTCCAGACCGGCCAGTTCCAGCGAGATCACCCGTTGCCCGATTTGCTGCGCCAATGCTTGAAAGAGTGCGGCCGGCTCGAAGTCGTCGTCGGCTGGGAGAACATCCACATGTCGGATCGGCGCGCCCGCGACCAGCGGCCCTAATCGCTCCTGGAGTATGTCCGGAACAGACATCTCCACGAGTTCCACGAACCCCCGGTCGAATCGAAACCGCCCGGACTCCGGCGCGAAAAGGCCGTCCGCCTCAAGCCAGCGGCCCTCGTACTCCAGCAATAGTTGTCTGCTCTCTCGCGTCAGCGCAAACCATTGGGGGTCGTCAATGCCGAATGGCAGCGCCGCGATCATCAGCTGCGTCCGGATGAACCGCGCTCGCTCCGGCTGCCCTTCGAGCTCGTACGCGAGCGCGGCGTCCCGACGCAGCTGATCGTCTAACGGCTGCGTCGCGATGTCCCTCAGGAGCTCCGGGTTCGGCATACCTCCACGATAATTACATCAACCCGCCCTCGCGACCACTGTCATCCGAATGCCCTGATGCGCTTGCTTCGGCGTGCCCAGCCTCACGTGAGCACACCAGCCCTGGTGATCCTGAAATGGGATATTTCGTAGGCGGTGGACCCGTCAATGACCAGCTCGGAAAGTATCTTGCCGATCAGCGGTATCAGTTTCATGCCCCAGCCGGCCGTGAACACAGCGACGTTCTGATGTCCTGTTCCCACACTGGGCGGCAGGAAATCCAGCACATGCATGTTGTCGGCGAGGTCCGCGTGCAAACAGGTGCCGGTATAGTTCGGCCGGGCGTCGACACCGACGCAGTGCTGGGCAACGAAATCGGCGGTGATTTGCAGGTCGTTGGCCGCGGGGACGATCTTGCGTTCGGCGGGATTTTTGATGACGTTGACCGCATTGTCGACCGCGATGCGCACCAGATTCGGCGGGCCCCACGAGACTGTGGGAAAGCCGTAGAACAAGTTCGACTTGGCCGGATCACCGCCGGCGGGCTCGAGGAACTGAAACCATATGCTAGGGAACAGCGTCCCTCCGGGCCCGGGGTCGGCGGCATAGTATCCATACACCATTTCCCAGATTTGCATATCAATGTGCAGCCCGACACTGTTGAGGACGTCGTTGGTGTAGGCGCCGCAGGCGACTATGCATTTGGATGCCTCGACGGTGTGGATGTCTCCGGCGGTGAAGCTCACACTGACACCGCTTTCACTGATGTCGAGGTTTGTGACTTGAGCGTGCGCCAACAGTGTCGCGCCGTACGACTGGGACAGTCGGTGCAGGCTCCGCAAGAGCAACGGCACGTTGATACAACCATTGGTGGGCGCAAAGATACCGACGAAGTTGTTCGGCAGATTGCGCAACGGGTAGCGCCGCATGATCTGGTCGACTTTTAAGACTTTGTATGGCAGGCCCAGCCGCTCCATGTTGTCGATCGGCCCCATCAGGTTGCCCTCCGGGCCGGCGGGATAGTCAGGGTCTCCGAAGTTCAGCAGCCCGGTCATCCAGATGAGCGCCTGGCCGGCGTCAGCTTCCAACTCGCGCCAGGTGTCGATGGACTGAAACGCCAGGGTGGCCATGAAGTCTTCGGTGTAGGCGGTGCGGAACATCCGCACGAGGTCGTTGGAACTCCCGGATTGGTTGAAGAAGTTGAACTGCTCCAACAGCAGCACCGATTTTCCCGCCTTGGCGCAGTGATACGCTGACGCCAAACCCATTGGGCCGCCACCGATGACGATGACGTCGTAACGATCACTCATCGTGGGCTCTCCTGCTTTAGCTGTAGGGGCGCCGAGCGTCCCGACGCTACGCGTTGCCAGTCCACCGTTACGGCCTCCCATCATTGCGGTCGGCCGGCGTCAAAGCTGCGGTCGTCAACCACCACCGTCCGTCGCACGGTGGGACCTTCCTGACCGACACGGGTTGTCAACAGCTTCGTGCAGTCATCGTCGCACTAGTGGTTGTCGTTGTTGGCCTGTTCGATGAGATAGGGGCCGGCGACGATGCCGGGGTGCCGGACGACGAGCAGTAGCGTTGTGCAGAGCGCAGGAAATTGCCTGCATCGTCGTTCGCCCGTCAACTAACGGTGGGCTCGCGGAGATCTCGACGGCGCTATACCGTTGATGCGCGCCGCCGACGATGATCTGGTCTGCGACGGACAGTTGCTGGCGTGGGGCGTTCCCGCGACGCGTGTTCTGGTGGAAACACTGCTCCATCGCGGGGCCGAGGCTGACATGACCGAAGCCTAGGCCGCGATTGAGCGATTAGCCGGGGCCACCGACCGACGACGATCTAGCCTTGCGCGACATCTGGCTGCTGCGACTAGACGCTCTGTTGGCGCGGGCCCACGGCGATGCCGCCGCGAACGTGCACTTGCGGGGACCGCTACCGCTACAAGGCAAAATCTCTTGGCTTCGAGGGGCATTCGCGTGGGCCGACGCAATGCCGTGATGCAGTCTTAGAACTAAAGAAACGGGAGTGATCAGTTTCCTTTCTCACACGAGCGGTCTTGGCCGACGAAAAGGGTTATGCCTGGTTCAATGGCGCAGTGTCATCTGGTGCTGGCGGACGCTGGAGGCTGCTAATGGCGCGACGGCATGCATGCTTTCGGTGGTTTCGGAACAGGCTTCACCGACAGCGGCGGACCCACAGAATCTCCTTGTTAACGGCTGTGGCTGCTGCTGTGGTCGTGGGCGGCGGGCTGGCGGTCCTGTGGTTTGCGCTGATCAGAGTGGTCGTCGGGTCAGGCGCAGCAAGTATCGACGTGCTCAAGGTGGCGTTTACCGCAGTGGCCGGGGTTGGTGGTGCTGTGGCGTTGGTTGTGGCCTACCGCCGCCAAAACGATCTTGAACAGGGGCGATTCGTCGAACGGTTCGGTGCGGCGGCAGGGCAGCTTGGCCACCCTGATCCCGCAGTGCGCATCGCCGGCGTCTATGCGATGGCCGGTGTTGCCGACGAAAGCATTACATTCTCGCGTCGCCAGCAGTGCGTCGACGTCCTCTGCGGCTATCTACGCCTGCCCTACGATCCGGAACACGGCAGCAGCCACCACACGGAGTTGGTCATCGCCACCAAGCGCGTGCCTTCGGAATCAGCCACGCAGCGTCTCGAGCACCAAGAGAGCCAGTACCGGAAAATCCGGCAGAATGACCGCGAAGTCCGCCAGACTATCGTTCGCGTCATCGCCGCCCACCTGCGAGATCGAGCTGAGTTCTCATGGAGCGAACACGATTTCGACTTCAGCTCGGTCGTTTTCGAGAACGCCGAGTTTCAGAACACAAGATTCCGCGGTGGGCGCACCTCGTTCGAGCGGGCGACGTTCTGCGGTGAGACCACCTCGTTCGAGGCGGCGACGTTCAGCGGTGAGACCACCTCGTTCCGCGGGGCGATGTTCGGCGGTGGGGAGACCTCGTTCGGCGGGGCGACGTTCAGCGGTAAGACCACGTGGTTCGGCGAGGCGACGTTCAGCGGTAAGACCATCTCGTTCGGCGAGGCGAAGTTCAGCAGTGAGTACACGTGGTTCGGCGGGGCGATGTTCAGCGGTGGGGAGACCTCGTTCGTACGGGCGACATTCAGCGGTAAGAAAGCCTCGTTCGTGCAAGCGGCGTATAGCGGTGAGAGCACCTTCTTCGAGGGGGCGAAGTTCAGCGGTGAGTACATTTGGTTCGAGCGGGCGAAGTTCGGCAGTAAGACGACCTCATTCGCGCATGCGTGGTTCAGCGGCGAGGAGATCTCGTTCGTCGACGCGATGTTCAACGGTAGGTTCACCTCGTTCCGCGGAGCGACGTTCAGCTCAAATTGCCTCGTTCCGCGGGGCGATGTTCGGCAGTGAAATCGTCTCGTTTGAGGAACCTCGCCACTGGCAGAACGTCAGATTTGAGTGGGATCACAGCCCCGACGCAATGCCGCTGTCAATACGTCCCCGAAACTGGCCGCCACCTCTCGCAACCAACTCATGATTTTTCGGCCGGCACTCATGTCGATCCTTGTCCTGTCGGTCTCAGGAGCCCTCCCCGCTGAGAGACTCCCTCTACAACGGCGCGACGCTTCGATCGCCGCCGCCCCCTGTCTCCTTTCTAGAGAAAAGAGACAGCCATCGAATGCCCTGCTGCCCACCGCGTATCCCGAGCTCGTAGCGTCTCGTTTCTTGTCTCGCATCGCGTGTCTCGAATCCCGACTGTCGGTGAGCAATGCAACAGTCTCGGTATGACGGCGATCCTCGGCTACGCCCGCGTCAGCACCATCGGCCAAGACCTCGATGAATTTCATCGGTAGCCGCGATATGACGCTGCTTCAGACCCTCTTCTCCAGAGACCGCATGCTGACCCTCAACGGACAAATCTTTGACGACGACTACACCAAGCTCGTCTGTTGGAACCAAACGTTCTCGGGGGGGTTCACCGGTATCGCACGCATCGACCGACGACTGCGGAAGTCTACATCCGAGTGGATCGCCGAAGTGCTTTGCGACTGCCCGCTGTTCGAGCATGGTGTTCAGGCACTGCGTCAGGAAGCGGAGAACCGGGTTAGCAAGTTGCCCTGGAATGACAAGCGATTGGCCATGGTCGTCGCCGGCTTCGACTTTCGCCAAGTGCCTCTGGTCGCCGAAATAGCCAACTTCGACACGGCCACCAACGCCACCATAGATGCCAACAGGTTCGGATTGCGGTATGCGCAGGTTCCGCCCGGAAGAATGACGGGCACTCACGCCGTCGGTGCGCGTCTCGGCGACCTTGAACACCGTCTCCTGACGCGTTATGTCCCCCGCGTCCTCCGTAAGGACAAGAACAACGGCCATAACCGCGCAATCAAACTCCTGGTCGAGAATCAGCGCAGAGCGCATCGAAAGGATGCTCTCGTCGGCCCTGACGCCCAGGCGGTGACGATCCCCTCCTCGCAAACGGGGCACGGGATCGTGATGAGCAACCTCGACGGCCCCGACATTCCCGCCCACAGCAGCAGTTTCGTCTACTTCGATCAACACGGTTTTCGGTACAAGCAACTAGGTCCGCTCATGGCGCACGGTGGCACGGTCATCGACCAGGTGACCGGAACGGCGGATGAGGACAATCCCGACAACCAAGTGATGAGCATCCGATTCGTCAAAGTGCCACCGTCGCAGACACGTCCTCAGAGGCGCAGGCCGGCGCGCTAGCCCTCGAAGACAAACGCGCCAAAACCGAACTCCCGCTGGGTATCCCCGACACCATCGCCGGGTGCTGGGCTCAAGGCGGCACCTGGCGACAGCAGATTGACAGGGAAGTCATCCAGGTCCAAGACGTCTAGGCACAACAAGCGCGAAGCCCTTCTGACGCTGCCCACACCCGGCGGCCCAATTGTGCGGGACCGCCCTACGGCGTCAAGGGCGGCCTCCGGCCGTCGCCTAAGGCGATCACAACCCTTGACCCCTTCGGACTGTCCCTTGAATCAGGCCTATATCCGGAGGCGGGGGCGGAAAGGGAATCGGTGCACCAGAGCACCTTTCCAACCCTGCGAAGAGCTACCGACCCTTGCGCTCCTTGTACCTCAAGAACCCGTCGACGGCCTGCTTTGTTACGCCCAGCTGGGCGGCAATCCACGTCGTACCACGGCCGGCCGCCACCAGCTGCTGCGCTGCGCGGCGCCGCCGCTCCCGCGCGTCAGCGGCCTCACCGGTGAGCCGTTCCAAGTCGGCATGCGCACGCACCAACTCGGCCAGCGCCTCACTCTCATCCACACCCAACCACCTCACCCGCTACGTGCTGCCCGGCCCATTCCATCACGAACACCGGCCTAAACCAGCGCCATCGCGACACGGGTCAAGACTGTCTTGACACTCCGGCATGGCCAACATAGTGTCAAGACAGTCTTGACCGCATGTCTGTGCTTACCGAAGGAGCGCACCACTATGAGCCATGCCGTGGGAATCGACAAGAACTCTGCTGAACCGACAGCGCGGCCCGACGCCCGCCTGTTTACGGCCAGCACCATCCCCACGAAGGTTCGGCTGTTCTATACCGATCAACCCACCCCATGCGCCGCCAATCCCGATCTGTTCTTCAACCCACACGCACAACGCCGAGCCATCACCCGATGCAATGCATGCCCGTTTCGCGGTCGCTGCGGCTATAACGCGGTCGCCGTTGGCGCCACCCACGGGATCTGGGGCGGCATCATGTTGCCCGGCGACTACCCGCACAAGCTCGCCCCCATCTACGCCCAACTACGCGAGCAATTCGATCAACGGCGCCCGGCAGAACTCGGCCATACGCCGATGACCCCACTACCTGACATCAACACACACGCCGCCTAACGGTGCCCACAACATTGCCGGAAAGCGGCCTACGAGGGCGCGGCTGCGGGCACCGTCGTGGAATCGTTGACCGCTGAAGCGGATTCCCGAGGCTCGACGCCGCCGCCCACGCCGCAACACTGTGGGCGGCTTAGCGCTTGCTCGCGCGCCCAAACCCGCACAACCCATCGATAGCTGAAACGCGGCCGGGAAGCCATCTGAAAACGACCCCAGCGGAACCATTCTGAGCCGTTGTTCGCGACCCGTACGAATTCGGCGGCGCTGCGTCCATTCGAATGGGAACCGTCCCCGCCATCGATGGCTGCTCTCGACTCGCGCACACCACGTCATAAGTAATGCCGTTGTGAAGCAGCATGTTTCACCCTGTTTCACTACGTTCCGATATACGGCGGTAACCAGGCGCGACGCGACGAAATTCGACGAAAATATCTGCACTCGACGTCGCGCAACGCCATCAGACGGCTTTACCGTTGGGGATATGAAACGAGGCAAAGCGGACCGGCGCAGAGCACAGCGCGCAGAGACGGCCCGCCATGCCCATTCATCGGCCGGCGCTCCACAATGAGCTGGGCTGCACTCGCCTGGGCAACCGACTCGGACATCGCACATCCAGTCGCCAAGTTCATTCTCGTCCTGCTAGCAAATAAGGCGGACGAAAACTTCTCGTGCTATCCCTCGATCCGCACGCTCATGATCGAATCCGGAGCCGGCAGAAGCACAGTCTTACGTGCACTGAGCTACCTGGAGACGCACGGCTTCATTAGCCGGCGTCCCCAGTTCCACGACTCCGGCGCGCGCCGCTCAACCCGGTACTACCTGAATCACCCTCTAGCAGCGCATCTTCCACCCCATCCCGATCCGGGACCCCCCCGTCCCAAAGTGGGACCCCCCGGTACCGCTGGGGAACGGGCCCCGTCCCACAATGGGACCGGGACGGTGTCACAGTGGGACCCTCCGGGGGTCCCACAACGGGACCCCTTGAATCCATCAACCGAACCTCTATCCGAACCGAGCGATGCCACGGCACTCGTCTTGCAGACCGTGACCCGAGCGTGGAAGCTGGGAACACGCGAGTCGCGCAGTCTCCTACCGGCTATCAAGTCCGCCCTAGCGCGCGGTTGGCCGGCTGCAGATCTCACAGACCGACTGATTCAAAACGCAAATGGGGTGCGTGATCCGGTCAGGGTCCTGGCCCGGCGTCTCACCAATCTCGACAGAGCACCAGACCCACCTGCGACGACCGTGCCCTGGTGTGGTGAATGCGAAGACGCACATTCCCGCACGATCACCGTCACAGAGCCAGACGGAACCGAAGCCGCGCGGTTTTGCCCACAATGCAGCCCGCAATTCCACAAGTCATCTCCATTCGAAGAGGCAATCCATCCAACACATAGAAAGGTGGTGAATTATCTTGGAGAGCAACGTGTTCAGTGATCTTCCCCTTCTACTTGCCGTACCCCACGCGGCGCAGCTGCTGGGAATCAGTCGGGCCGCGGCGTATCGGCTCGTCGCGTCCGGCGAGTTACCGGTTCGTCGACTCGGCGGCCGCATCTACGTCGTGACCGCGGGTCTACGCGAACTGGTGGCATCGTGAAAGGCACAGTCCACCAGCGCGGCTCGGTCTGGTACTACAAGTTCCGTCTCCCAGAGCCGGACCCATCGACCGGACGCTACCCCTGGATCACCAAGGGAGGCTTCGACACCGAGCGCGAAGCCTGGAAAGCATGCCGCGAAGCGATGCGCGATGCCGACCGCGGCCGAGTCGTCAATCCGTCCACCCGCACGGTGGCCCAGTTCCTCACCGAATGGCTCGCCGCCGTCGAACCCGCACTAGACGCCACAACATGGCGCAGCTGGAGCGACTACGCACGCAGCTACGTCATCCCCCACATCGGCGCCCAGCGCCTGCAACGACTCGATGAACCCCAGCTGCTCAAGCTCTACGCCAAGCTCCTCACCGAGGGGCGCGTCAAACGCGACAACGACTCCGTGATGTACGCCTACTGGTCAAAACGCAACGCCGCCGGTAACCCACCCACACCGCGGCAGCTGTCGGAGGCATGCAACACAACGATCCACGCAGCACGCACAGCCGTACGGCGCTACCGGATGGGCATTGCACCCAAACCGGTTTCGCCGGGCCTGGCACCCAAGACCGTCCGCAACGTCCACGCCATCCTGCACCGGGCACTCGTCGACGCCGTGGCCTGGAAATACATCACCGACAACCCGGCCAGCAACGTCAAACCACCCCGACGGCCCCGAACCCGGCGCACAGTGTGGAAACCCGAAGAGATCCGGACGTTCCTCGCCTCGATTCGCGACGACCGCTTCGCGGCGCTATTCCTGCTGGAACTCACCACCGGCATCCGGCGCGGCCAGGTATGCGGCCTCAAGTGGTCCGACGTCGATCTGGACGCCGGCGCGATCACCGTGCACGACAATCGCGTAGTAGTCGGCGGCCGAGCCCTCGACAAGGCTGGCGGCAAGACCCGCAACGCCGACCAGACGATCTCCATCGACCGCGCCACCGTGGCTGCGCTACGCCGCTGGCGCGAGCTCCAAAACAGCGAACGCGAATTCTTTGGCGACGCCTACCATCCCGGCGACTACCTATTCACCTACCAAGACGGCCGGCCGCCACACCCCGACACGATTCGCCAACGCTTCGACAGACTGGCGTCCGCGGCGGGCCTGTCACGGATCACCTTCCACGACCTTCGCCACTCCTACGCCACCGGTGCGCTGCGAGCCGGCATCAGCCCGAAAGTCATCAGCGAGCGGATTGGACACGCCAACGTCGGGTTCTTCTTAGAGACCTACGCCCATGTGCTGGGTAACGACGACCGCGAAGCGGCAGAGCTGGCCGCTGAGTTTCTGCTCGGCGATGCATGGGAGGACGGAGAAGGCACGACATGACTCGCCTTCGCAAACAGACTTTGCATATAACCCGCAGGTTATATTAATGTCGATGTCCTGGGAAGTGATTCTGCTAGAGGAGGTCGAATACTGGTATTTCACGCTTGACGACGACGCGATTACGGCCGTTACCGGCGCGATCGACTTGCTCGAGATGGAAGGACCAACGCTAGGGCGGCCGACGGTGGACAAGGTCAACGGATCGAAATTCCACAGCATGAAGGAGCTGCGGCCCGCGGGCACCAGCATCCGGATCCTGTTCATCTTCGATCCGCGCCGGCAGGCAATCCTGCTGCTCGGCGGCGACAAAGCGGGCAACTGGAAAAGCTGGTACGACAAGAACATTCCGATAGCAGAGCGACGCTACGAGAACTGGCTCGCAACCGAGGGAGGTGAATGACCATGGCGCGCAACTGGCGTGACATTCGCGCGGAGGCCATCGCGCAGGGGCGCCTGGACCCGGCGCGCGCTGATGCCGCGCGGAAGGAAATGCATGACGCCGTCCAAGCGCAGCGCCTTGCCGACATCCGCAAGGCGCACGGCCTTGTCCGCCAGACTGACGTGGCCGCCGTCATGGGAGTCTCACAGGCGCGCGTATCGAAGCTGGAGAGCGGGGACCTGTCGCACACCGAGCTCGGCACACTGCAGTCCTACGTCGCCGCTCTTGGTGGGCAGCTGCGAATCGTCGCCGATTTCGGCGAGAATAGCGTGGAGCTGACGGCTTGAGGAAAACTACGCCGCGTTGCGGGCAACCCGGCATAACACCGCTGCTTTTGCAAAGATCTCGGTACGCCGCTCGACAGCCGTGAGCGGCTGGTTCAATCCCATCCGGCGTGCCGCGGGACTGGCGGTGTGCGCGCTTGTCATCGTCAGCGCGGCCCCGCGCCATGACCACATTTGACTCATCCTGCCGGTGGTGGCCACCGTTCTCACCATCGCGGTTGAGTGGGCGCGCAGCCGACGGAAGGTGTCGTGACACTCGGGACCGCTTCCGTACACCAGCAGGTGGGCGCTACCGTTGGCGAAGAGGTGGCCTAGATGTTCAAAGTCATTCAGCTGGCGCTATGTAGCGTGCTGACGCTCGTCTTTGCGGGCATAATCCTCGGCCAGTTTGGTGCGCCGCCCGGATGGGCAATGGGTCTTAGCGTGGGTGCTGTCGCGGCGATGTGGGGTGTCGGGATCTACGTGGGCCTTCAACAGGTCCGCCGAATCGAGGCGCGTGGCCTCGCGGAGGCGCGCCGGGAGCACGCGGAGAAGCAGGCGATTGCCGACCGTCTGGCCGAGGAGGAGTACGCGGCCTGGCAAGACGCTCACCTCGCGCGGGCGCGCATGGAAACCTGCGCGGCGATGCGGGGATTCATCAACCCGAACTAGCGACCGCGAGATTTAACGGCCAGCCAAGGCTCCCAGAACCGCATCGGCTAACCGAGACGCCTGGGTGTCCTGCCTCTCCTCCGCCCGGATCTCGAGGGCTATCGGTTCCTGATCCCTGAAGTGCAGGGTCACGCGGCGATCCCAACGCGAGTGCCGTCGCGTGAAGTCGTCATATTCCAAACTGTATTCAGTGTTGACGCTGCGTAGCGTGGACAGCGGATACGCCAGCTCGCAGGCCGAGGCGTTGTTCTCAGTGCCGCTCCAGGTAAGGCACCGAAACAGTTGGCCGTCAAGCCAATACACGCAGAATTCACCCTTGGCGTAATCATTGATTGCCAAGTACGGCTTCGTGGTGACTTCAGCCTTATGGGCCATCTCAACGTATGAGCGGGGGATACCATTGCTACCGCTACCGAACAACTTCTTCTTGACTTCGCGTATCTCATCTTCGAGATCAGGCATGACAACTACCGTACGCGCGCCAACATGTGCCTTGCGCTGGCCAGCGTGACCGCTAGGTTCACCCGATCTGCGCGACCTGGAGATCAACGACGCGGAACTTCGGCTACTGGCCGCAGTGCGTCGGTTTGCCCGTGAGGAGTACAGGGTGCGGGCGTCCACGCGCCTGGAGGATGCGCTGCTGGATGAACGCAATACGTTGGGCCATCCCCCTATTCCTGACCGAACGTCATGTCACCGAGCATGGTGTTCGTGAGGTTTGTCCACAGCTCCTCCGGGTCGCCATCCGTGCCGATCGACAGAATGGGATACGGGGGCAGCTGATCCTGCGGCGGTCCCTGGACTGCACGGCTCCGGAACCAGTTGAGCATCTGCGTCGCCTGAGCGGTTATCTCGGCGATCCTGCCTGGGTCTGCGCGGATGCGGCGCATAGTTAGCGCGGCAAGGTTGGCGATGTTGGCGAGTTGGTGGAGTCGCCACTCAAATTGGTGGAATCCTCTCTCGGTCGAATCGTCGGGTACACCTCCGAGCGCCTGGACCACCTCCCCATAGACGTAGCCGATCCCGATCTGGGTGTCTTGCAGCACCGCGATCTGCGCGGCGTTCAACGCCCTATCGAAGTTTTCGACATCACTACTCGGACTGGTCATGGCGTCCATCACTACGCCGATCAGGACCGCGGGGCCAGCCAGATCTAGCCGGAATCTTTCGGGCCCTGCGTGGCGGGAAGCCTTTCGCCGCGGCGTGCCGCCGCGCCGTAGCGCGTTAGCCGGTTGCTGTGTGGACAACTCGGCAGCTGGTGTCACCTGAGCCTCTCATCGGTGACCACCACCGGGCGATACACCGCCGTCGACGGCGAGGTACGGCCGCGATGAAACGGCCGCCTTCATGTGAACTGGCCCCAAATGGACGAGGGCGGCGGGTTGAGTCCCGCCGCCCTCGCATGAGGTTTGTGAAGTTGGGCGGGTGACTACAAGCCCGCCCGTTTAACCTCCCAGTTGAGAGCCCGAAGCTCTTACCAAAGGGTACGGCTGAGAGCCCGAAGCTCTGACCGCACTACAAGGCTAGCGTGCTCGGCGTTGTAACTCAACAACTGAATTCGCTGGTGCCACGCGCCGCGCTCCGTGGCTTTGCACGTTTACCCGCTCCGTGCGCACATCGGACCCGAAGCTCTCAACACCAAAAGCGGCTGTCAACCGAGCAGCAACTTTGCCCTTATTCGAGTTCGGCGACGAGTCAGCCCGCCGTTGATGGGCAACCGCCCCAGCCACTAAATCTGCAAGCTGAAGGCCGTCTGTGCTCTTGGAATCGGCGCAAACGGCCGACACGAGCCCGGTGGCTTTTAGCCTCTGGTTGACCATCCTGCGCACTGTGTCATCGAACGCTGTGCCGACCGGAGTAGTCCGCTTGTCGAGGATCGCGCTGGCCAGCTCTCGCGGATTGAGAACACCAACTAACAACTTTGCTGCGACACGTGCGTGCACCTCCCATTCGGGGTCGCCGCACTTGAATGGGTTGCTGTTCTTGGAGCGGTCGACCACACAGGCCGCGATGTGCGCGTCAGACGCCTCGAGAGCGTCGATGACCTTGTAAAACGTCGTGATTTTGCCCCGCGTGATACCGCTGAACTTGAACTCCTCGGCAAATCCGTATTTGTCGCGGATGTCTTCCACCTCGCGCATCAGCTTGCCGGGATTTCGCAACTTGATGGCGCCGACCACAAAAAACGAGCCGCTACTGGCTCGATTCGAACTTTCATCCACAAAGATGGTCGCGCAGGGGTATTTGGGCGGCACAATCACGGCGGCGGGTGCTCGGTCGCTCAGAGCACACCTCCTCGTGGCATATAACTACAGGCGTGCAACTATACCGCTCTAGCTACCCCCACAAAAGTCAATGCGACCGCCCGCCGAGCGCGATAGCGCACACGATGACCTGCTCGGCCAGGGCGGCTCGCCGCGCCTGCGTGGCGGCCGTAGGCGCGGACAGCCAGGCCGAGCATCTCGGCCGCCGGCCCCACACCGCCGGCAGCGTCGCCGGGCGCCGGCGGCGAATCTGTCGGCAAGATGAAGACCCCGCCGAGCACCTCGTAGGCGGAACCGACTCGGCCTGAGTTCGCATCCAACAGTTGGTCGACGCACCGACGCCCTAAAACCGTTCCCAAACACAATCGTTAGCGTTGCGAATGTTCCCAAAAGTGTTCCCAAACGGCATGAAAACGGTCCCCAGAGAATTCTCCGGGGACCGTTTTACCT
>CAVYZE010000002.1:0-782316 GCA_963772875.1 uncultured Actinomycetota bacterium | reverse complement strand
CCAAATAAAACCGAGTGCATTATTCCCCTCCTGCGCTGCTGCAGAACTATCGAAGGCTCCTGGAAACGCTACCTCAGGCAGTCGGTGCTGGCGACGTCTCGGTGCGTGTAGAACCAAATCGTGGTCGGCGAGCCCAGGTCGGTGAATGGCAACGTCGGAGCATCGATGAGGGCGCCGCCACTGCTACCCGGATCGGCCCGTGCGGACGGCGCCGGCCAGATAGGTTCCAGTTTTTCCGCCCGATCACAAAACTCGCCATGTTGTGCTCCACCAACCGTATTGGCGCGCGAGTGTCCAGATTTGGTTGTGCCCGAACACATCCCATCGCGCTCAGCGCTTGGGGGGCTTCCGGTTCCTTGCCACGTCGTAGATGACCAGTCCTATCAGCAAGGCGATACCGAACGGCACGTACAGCCGGAAGTCGGAAGAGGCGTAATCGTACAGCGCGACGTAACCGCAGGCTACGATCACCACCATGGCGAGCAGGATCCCGCGATTAATCCAGTCCGCGCTCATTCCTCAACCTAACGCCTCGGTCGGGAGGCCCCCGAGAAATAAAGAAAAACCCCGGTGACCTCGGCCTACGTAACGTTGTAGAACGATTTAACGTTCTCGTGCAGCTTCTTGTAAAGCGATGGGGCTCCTGGCACCCTAGCGCATGTGGAAGCTGCGCATAGTTTCAGGCTGCGATGCCGTTGTAGCGCAGGGTTTTATGCGAGGTACCTCCGCGGCAACACCGAGAAGTCAATGCACGCCGTGGACCTGGTCAGTCGGCCGATGACGACCGTCGCGGCTCCAAGAATTGGCATGCCGAAATCCTAGATCTTGTTTGCCCTACGCTAGCCCCATGGCACCGACGCTGCGGCCGCGCCGATCCGCCCTCTACCTCCCCGGCAATAACGGCCGGGCACTGCAGAAGGGGAAGACACTACCGGCCGACGTGTTGATTTTCGATCTCGAGGATGCCGTTGGCCCCGACGCCAAAGCCCACTCTCGAACAAAGGTGTGCGACACGATCTCGGCGAGTACGGCTGGGAGCTATCGCCCTCGCGAGATCGTGGTGCGCATCAACGGCCTGGGCACCGACTGGCACGACGACGATCTCGACGCCGTGGCTGGTTCGGCCGCCGACGGGGTGCTCGTGCCGAAAGTCGAGACGGGAGAAGAGGTCCAAGCGCTGGCCGCCGCGCTCGACACGCTCGACGCACCGGAGTCTTTGCGGCTGTGGGCGATGATCGAAACACCCCGGGCCCTATTGCGGGTGGAGGAGATCGCCTCGGCCAGCGATCGGTTGGCTGTGCTGGTGGTCGGCACCAACGATCTGGTGAACGATCTGCATGGGCTGCACGTGCCCGGACGCGCACCGGTCGTGCCCGCGTTGGCGCTGGCCGTGTTGGGCGCCAGGGCGGCGGGGAAGGCGGTCTTGGATGGCGTGTTCAACGCCATCACCGACGAAGCCGGGTTCAGGGCCGAGGCTCAGCAAGGCCGCGAAATGGGCTTCGACGGCAAGACCCTCATCCATCCGTCCCAGGTCGCCCCGGCCAACGAGTTGTTCGGCCCCTCGGAAAAGCAGCTCGCCGACGCCCGCAAGATCGTCTCGGCGTATGAGGAGGCCCAGGCCGCGGGGGAGAGCGTCATCACCGTCGACGGCCGCATGATCGAAAGCCTGCACGTGCGCGACGCGCAGCGGATCCTTGCCCTGGCTGATCTCATCTCCGAGCTGGAATCTCAGACCGGATGACCAGCACCCGCCCGAGCCCATTTCGGGCCGATCTCCTGCAGGGGAAGGTGGCACTGATCACGGGCGGCGCCACCGGGCTCGGCCTGGAGATCGCCCGGGTATTCGGCAGCCATGGCGCCCGCGTCGCTATCTGCAGCCGAAAGGAAGCCAACCTCCAAGCGGCGGTTGCGGCGTTGCGGGAAGCCGAGATTGAGGCCAGCTACGGCGTCTGCGACGTCCGCCGGCACGACGAGGTGGTCGCGGTCGTCCAGGACGTGTTGGGCAAGTTCGGCCGACTCGACGTTGTCATCAACAACGCCGCCGGAAACTTTCCTGTCCCGATCAGCGACCTCAGCCCCAACGGATTCAAAGCGGTGGTCGACATCGACCTATTGGGAACATTCAACGTATCGAAGGCGGCGTACGAACTTTGGCTGCGTGACCACGGCGGCGCCGTGGTCAATATCAGCGCGGCGATCCAGTACCGCGGTATGGCGCTGCAATCGCATGTCGTTTCGGCGAAGGCCGGCGTTGATGCGTTGAGCCGCGCCTGCGCGATCGAATGGGGGCCCAACGGCGTTCGGGTGAATGTCATTGCCCCCGGGGCGATGTCGGGAACCGAGGGCGTCAAGAGAATCGCCGGCGATGACCAACACCGCGCCCTGCAGAACCCGCTAAGGCGTCCCGGTTCGACCACCGAGATTGCCGAAACGGTGTTGTTCCTGGCCAGTGATGCAGCGTCCTACGTGACGGGAGCAATATTGGTCGTCGACGGCGGCGGTTGGTTGACTTCCAGTGCAGTGCCGGATCTGCCGGGCTACCACTAAACCTTGACGGTCAGGGGCCAGACATTCCAGATGTCGTCGCAGTACTCGGCGATGGCGCGGTCGGACGAGAACTTGCCGCTGCGTGCGGTATTCAGGATGGACATCTTCGTCCACGAATCCCTGTCCTGCCAGGCGGCGCTCACCTGATCCTGGCAATTCACGTAGGACGCGTAGTCGGCGCAGACCAGGAATGGGTCGTCGTGGCGGAGGTTGTCCACCAGCGGCTTGAACACCTCGGTGTCCCCGTGCGAGAACGTCCCGCCCGCAATCATATCCAGCACCGCGCGCAGCTCGTCGTTGCCGTCGATGTAATCGCCCGGGCGGTATCCCTTTGCCTTGACGCCTCGACTTCCGACTCCGTCAGACCGAACAAGAAGAAGTTCTCCGGCCCGACCTCGTCGCGCATCTCGACGTTGGCTCCGTCGAGCGTGCCGATGGTCAGGGCGCCGTTGATCATGAACTTCATGTTCCCGGTGCCCGACGCTTCCTTGCCCGCGGTGGAGATTTGCTCGGACAAATCGGCGGCCGGGTAGATCATGTGAGCGTTCTGCACGTTGAAGTTCGGCACGAACGCCACCTTCAGGAACCGGTTGACGTCCGGGTCGGCGTTGACCGTCTCCCCGACGGCGTTGATCAGCTTGATGATCCGCTTGGCCATGAAGTAGCCGGGAGCGGCCTTACCGCCGAAGATAAAGGCCCGCTGCGGAATCGACAGCCCGGGGTCCTGCTTGAGCCGGTGGTATAGCGCGACGATGTGCAGGACATTGAGATGCTGACGCTTGTACTCGTGAATGCGCTTGACCTGGACGTCGAACATCCAGTCCGGGTTCAGCTCGACGCCCGCCGCCGAGCGGATGTACTTGGCGAGGCGCGCCTTATTGCTGCGTGTGATGTCGCGCCATTCCTGACAGAAGGAGGCATCGTCGACGAACGGCTCCAGCCCGCGCAGGCGCCCAAGATCGGTCAGCCAGCCGTCACCGATGGTGCGGTCCAGCAGCTCCCGCAGCCCGGGGTTGGCCAGCGCAAGGAAGCGGCGTGGTGTCACCCCGTTTGTCTTGTTGCTGAACCGCTCCGGCCACAATTCGTAAAAGTCTTTGAGCACACTGGCTTTCAGCAACTCCGAGTGGAGCGCGGCAACACCGTTGATGGCGTGGCTGCCGACGGTCGCGAGGTGGGCCATCCGGACGTTCTTACCGCCGTCCTCGCCGAAGAGCGACATCCGGCGGACCCTGTCCTCGTCACCGGGGAACCGGGTGCGCACCTGGTCGAGGAACCGGCGGTTGATCTCGGAGATGATCTCGAGGTGGCGGGGCAGCGACTCGGCGAACATCGCCAGCGGCCACGTCTCCAGCGCCTCGGGCAGCAGGGTGTGGTTGGTGTAGCCGAACGTCGCGACCGTGATGTCCCACGCCTCCTCCCACTCCAGCTGGCGCTCGTCGACCAGCAACCGCATCAGCTCGGCGACCCCGATCGACGGATGGGTGTCGTTGAGCTGCAAGGCGAATCGCCGGGGGAGTTCCTTGATCGACACATCGGCGAGATCGTCCATGATGTGCAACACGTGCTGCAGCGAGCAGGACACGAAGAAGTACTGCTGGAGCAGGCGCAGCTGCTTGCCCGCCTCCGGCTCGTCATTGGGGTACAGCACCTTGGTGACCGTCTCCGACATGACCTCGTCCTCGACCGCCCCGTAGTAATCGCCGGTGTTGAAGGCCTCCAACGCGAACGACTTGACGGCTCGCGCGCTCCACAACGTCAGCACGTTGCAGGTGTTGACGCCGTAACCCTGGATGGGCGTGTCGTAGGCGGTGCCTTTGAGCAGCCGGCCCGGCACCCATCGGACGCGGTCGTGCCCTGCCTCGTCCGTGTAGTGCCCGGCGTAGCCGCCCCACTTGACCAGGTAGTTGACGTCGGGTTTGGCTATCTCCCAAGGGTTTCCGTGGTCCAGCCAGTTGTCGGTCTGCTCGACCTGCCAGCCGTCGTGGATCTCCTGGTCGAAGATGCCAAATTCGTAGCGGATGCCGTAGCCGATCGCCGGACGCTCGAGGGTGGCCAGCGAGTCCAGGTAGCACGCGGCGAGCCTGCCGAGGCCGCCGTTGCCCAGTCCCGGTTCCTCCTCGCAAGCCAGCACCTCATCGAAATTCTGGCCCATCGCCGCCAGCGCCTCCCGCGCCGCTCGCTCCATGCGGAGGTTCAGCAGGTTGTTGCCCAGTTGCGGACCCATCAGGAATTCGGCCGACAGGTAGCAGGTCACCTTGCGGCCGAGATCGAGTGAGGTCTGTGTCGAGACCACCCGGCGGTCCTGCATGCGGTCACGCACGGCCAGCGCGAGCGCCCGGTAATAGTGCTCGGGCCGCCGGGCCGCGGCCGGACGGCCAATCGAGTAGCGCAGGTGATCGTTGATCGCCCGCTGCAGCGCGGGCGCGCTCATCCCGGTGCGAGAGTGCTCGGCCAGATCGGCTGGTCTGGTGGTAGAGGGTGTGCGATCGACATCGGTCATCGTGAGTCCTACTCCCTAGAGATGTGGCAGTATCGCACCGACCCCTGGCGGCGCGCAGGTCGTCAGTCTGTCAGCGATGTTTGCACACCAGGCGCGCAATTGACGTCCGCAACGTGAACGCGGGCCTACGCACGGTCGACGAAACGGCGCTGGCCCCGGTCCCGGTAAGTGCCGCGACGTGGCCATGGCGCAGAATCCTGAGCCGTGGACCAGCCCACGAGCGACGGAAACGGCGAGCCACGCCAGTTGCCTTTGGCGTCCGCGGGTGCGCGCTGGCTGATCGCCGCGGCCGTCCTGGGTTCGGGCATGGCGTTGTTGGACGGCACCGTGGTCAACGTCGCGCTGCCGACGATCGGGCGGGAGCTGGGTGCGGGCCTGGCCGATCAACAGTGGGTGCTCGACGGCTACCTGTTGACGCAGAGCGCATTACTGCTCTCCGGGGGAGCGGCCGGCGATCGTTATGGCCATCGCCGGATGTTTATCGCGGGGCTGGTCGTTTTCACCGCGGCCTCGCTCGCCTGCGGTCTCGCACCGACCATCGGCTGGCTGATCGGCGCCCGGCTGGTTCAAGGTGTCGGCGCGGCCGCGTTGGTTCCCGGCAGCCTTGCCCTGATCGATGCCGGAATCACCGACGCTGACCGGGGCCGTGCCGTGGGGGTCTGGGCCGGCATGTCCGGGGTGACAACGGCGCTGGGTCCGTTCATCGGCGGTTGGCTCGTCGACGCGGCCTCGTGGCGCTGGGTGTTCTTTTTGAATGGCCCGCTGGCCGTGGCGGTGGCGTGGATCGCGGCCCGGCACGTCGCCGAATCCCGCAGCCCGACGGCCTCGGGCCGCCTCGACATCGCCGGGACCGCGGCTGTCACAGTCGGCCTGGGTGGTGTGATCTACGCGCTGATCGAGATTCCCTCTCGCGGTTGGACGGTTGTCACCGCCGCTTCCGCGGCCACCGGCGCGGCGGCGCTGGTTGCGTTCCCGCTGATCGAAGACAGGGTGCGGTCGCCGCTGTTGCCGCTCAACATTTTTCGGTCCCGGCAATTCACCGGCGCCAACCTCACCACCCTGGCCGTCTACACGGCGATCGGCGGGGCCCTGTTTCTGTTGGCCCTGCAGCTGCAGGAAAGCCTGCACTACTCCGCGCTCGCGGCCGGCCTGGCGACGCTGCCCGCCACGATCATCATGCTGATCGGTTCACCGTTCGCTGGTGCCCTCGGGGAGCGCGCCGGCCCGCGGCTGCCCATGACGGTCGGCCCGCTCATCGCCGCCGTGGGGCTGCTATTGATGGCGCGCATCGTGCCCGGGGCCACCTACCTGGGTGCGGTGCTGCCTGCGGTGGTCTTGTTCGGGATCGGGCTGGCGATCACCGTGGCGCCGCTGACCGCGGCCGTGCTTGCCGCCGTCTCCGACTCCTACGCCGGCACCGCGTCCGGAGTCAACAACGCCATTTCGCGCGTTGCCGGGCTCCTCGCCGTCGCCGTGCTGCCGGCCGCGTCCGGCATCCGCGCGGGCCCCGGGCAGCCGCTCGGCCCCGGCTTCTCGGTCGCGATGGTCATCACCGCGGCGATGTGCGTGATCGGCGGACTCACGGCCCTGGTGACCATCCGCACCGGCGCCGACGTCGCGCATCAGGTGCTGCCGGGCATCAACCACGCGTGCCAGGACCCGTCCACCAGGCGCCCCACGCGCGCCCAGGACGCGGCCTAACGCCGAGCACCTGAATGCGTTGCGGCGCTTGGCATTTCCTAGCCGGTGACCGTCATTTGGTCGTCGCTGCTGTTCCACGACCGAACGAATATGTCGATCGGAACCTGCTCGTCTCGGCCCTGCTCGCTGCCGCTGTCGTTGAGGTGCACGACACCGGCCTTGGTGTCGACACCGGTGACCACCACGGCGTGATTGGATTCGGGTTGGCCGTCCGAGGTTTTGTCCTCGACCGGCTCGCCCCAGATGAGTTCGGCATTGACCCCGACGATGACCTTGCGGCCTTGGGCCAGATCCTGCTCGAGTGCGGGCAGGCCCGTGGCGACACCCGTCTTCTGGGCGCTGTCTGTGTTGGTGCTCACCGCGTGGATGCCGTAGTGGGCGAGCAGCGCCGGTCCGTCATCGAAAGAGGTGCCGGCGCCGGCCCCGCGTTTCCCCGGCTTGTCGTAGATCGGTCCGTGGTGGACGGTGCTGGGGGTCGATTGCGCGACCTCGACGATGGCGTGCTCGGACGGCCGGTTGCCGGTCAGTTCACCGACGACGTCGGCGACCGCCATCTCCACGCAGTCGTCGTCCAATTGCTGATAGCGCCAGAACCGGGCGGCCGCTGCGGGGTCGCCGTCGAGGGTGCCAGCGCCGGTCGACGGGGCGGGCGCTGCGGGGGTGGCCTGGGCCGTGCCCGTCGCCAACCCCAGCGAAACCGCACCGGCCAGCACCGCAACGATGGCGGTCCGGGCCGCGGTCACCATGCCGGTGGGAATCATGCCGTGTCCTTTCGGATCCTGTTCGAAAGCCGGGGATGACGAGGTGGCTATCTGCAAAAAGGATCGCTTCGTTACCTCTGCGACTTCTTGGAGGATTCTTTGAAGGCCCGCACGGAATCAGGCTGGTCGACCTCCTTCGTGACGTAGAGGCACACCAGGGCGTTAGTCTGTTGACTGACTTGATGGCCGGGATTGGTCCTGGGCACGGCGAACGGAAAGGACTTGCGCCACATGACCTTTCCCGTGCAACCACTGCGTTTTGACGTCAGCGAGGTGATCGGGGAGCAGGCGTCGCTGGGGGCGACCTACTACCCGTCGCGCACCGGCGCGGACGCCGGCGCCGTCCTTGTCTGCCTGCCGGGCGGCACCTACAGCCGCGACTACTGGGACCTCGACTTCCCCGGCCATCGCCGGTACAGCTTCGCCGACTTCGCCACCGAGAACGGCTATGCCGTCGTCACGATCGATCCGTTGGGCACCGGTGAAAGCTCCAAGCCCGTGCGCGATTTCGGTTTCATCGACATCGCCACCGCGCTGGCGCGTGCCGTCTCGGCGTTGCCGGGCTCGACCGGAAACCACGCGCCAGCCGTGGCCGTGGCGCATTCGCTGGGTGGATACCTGGCGATCACTCAACAATCGCTGTTTTCCAGCTACGCCGCGCTGGCGGTTCTCGGCTGTACCAATCAGCACGTCGCGCAGCTGAACCTGGGTCCGGAGATGATCGCTCGATCCGCAACCCCACAGGGGCGCGCCGAGCTGGCCCGCGAGATACTGTCCGCGCTTTCGGAACCCTATTTCGAGGGCCCCCGCGAATACCTGCAGAGCTGGTTTCACCTTGCCGATGTTCCCGCCGAGGTCGTGCGGGCCGACTGTGTCACCGCCAAGTCGGTCGTGCCGCGCGTGTTCGGCACAGCGATGATTCCGGGCATCGTCGCCGAGCATGCGGCGCAGGTCGAGGTTCCGGTCTTTCTCGGCTATGGCGTCGTCGACGTCTCGCCGGATCCGCGCGCCGAGGCCGGCCTGTACCGCAAGAGCCCCGACATCACCACCTTCGTGCTGGCCGACAGCGCGCACTGTCACAACATGGCGTCGAGCCGGCACCGGCTGTGGCGGCGGCTGCTCGACTGGACCGCCACCGTTGCCGGCGGGTAGCGGTGGCCGCCATGTGGCCCGCTGGGTTTCTGTCATTGACCCGCCATCTTCCGTTAAGGCTCAGCACCGGCGTCACGTGGTTTGCTGCATCGACGATGCACTTGCGGAAGACGATTGGTCTGGATTCATGAAGGTTGGCTTGCTGGTGGCGCCGACGCACCCGTTCGAGTCGTACCGCATGATGGTGGCCTTCGCCGAGGATGCCAACGTCGATTCGGTGTGGGTTCCCGACCATTTGCTGGGTTGTGCGCATCCTGCCCTGTGGCCTGACATGGCGATGTCTTCCGTGTCGCCCAATGCCGACGCCTGGTATGACCCGTTTGCTTGCATTGCAGTGACCGGCCATGAATCGAATCTCCCAATAGGGGTCTGCGTCACCGATGCGATCCGCCGGCGGGCGCCCGACGTGGCACGGACGGCCCTGACTTTGCATCAGCTGTGCCGCGGTGGGTTCCACCTAGGTGTGGGGGCCGGGGAGGCCCTGAATCTCGTGCCCTTCGGCTATGACTTCACGACCCCCGTAGCCGACTTGGAAGCGTTTTTGATCGACCTGCGAGCGCTCCTCGATCGCGGGGTGATGCCGTCTGGCTTGTCTGGCGGCGTTGGGCTGCCGTTGCAGCGCGAGGATCTGGGCCCACCGAAGGTGTGGGTGGCCGGACACGGCCCGCGGATGCTGCGCCTTACCGGCGAGTATGGCGATGGCTGGGTTCCGGCGTGGCCGATGAGCCCCGAAACCTACGGTGACAAACGCTGCACGATCACCGAGCACGCTGACCGGGCCGGACGGCCGACGCCGGAGTGCGCAATGCATGTCGGCGTGATCATCGGCAAATCCCGTAACCATGTCGCTGAGCTCATGGAACGCCATCCCCTCGGTAAGCTTTCCGCGCTCGTGTGCTCCGCTGAGATCTGGGCCAAATATGGAATGCGGCATCCGTCCGGGGACCGATGCCGCGGATTGGTGGACCTGATCTACCACGACCTCGATCCCGAACAGCTTCGTGAGCTTGCGCCGAAGATCCCCATCGAGCTCGTTGAGGAGTACATGTTTATTGGCAACGCCGCCGAAATCGCGGATCGGGTCAGCGGCTACGCCGACAACGGTCTCGAACACGTCATCTTGGCTAACTCGACCGGAACCGTGGGCGGGCTCGACGAAATCAACGCCAACATCAAAGAGTTGCTGGCGTTGACGCATGCTCTGCGCGAGTTGTAGCCAACCGGCGGGATCACACCGGACGCCTCACGCGGCGGGCGCCCTGCCTATACTTCCGATCGATCGCCGATAATGACATTCTCTGGTTTGGAGAAGCCATTTCCCCGCGGCGGGTACTCGGAGGAGGTCGACGGTGAGCGGTGACCAACGGTGCGACGGGATGGTGGCTCTGGTCACCGGAACCAGCCGGGGGCTGGGCAAGGCGATCGCCGCACGGCTTGCGGCCCGAGGTGCCACCGTGGCGTTGACCGCCCGCACGATGGACCCCGATCCCAAGTACCAGGGGTCGCTGAGCCAGACCCGCGACGAGATCCTGGCCGCCGGCGGCCGGGCCGTCGCGATCCAGGCGGACCTGTCCCAGGCCGAGGAACGCGAACGGCTCTTCGGTGCGGTGGTGAACGCCGTCGGCGCGCCGGACATCCTGGTCAACAACGCCGCCGTGACCTTCCTGCGGCCCCTGGACGGATTCCCCGAGCGACGAGTGCGGCTGATGATGGAGATGCACGTCCTCGGACCGCTGCACTTGTGTCAGCTGGCGATCCCCGCGATGCGGGACCGGGGACGGGGCTGGATTCTCAACGTCACCTCGGTGGGCGGCGACCTGCCACCCGGGCCGCCGTTCTCCGAATTCGACCGGGCCGCGGGCTTCGGCATTTACGGGACGGCCAAGGCCGCGCTCAACCGGCTGACGAAAAGCCTTGCCGCCGAACTCTACGACGACGGCATCGCCGTCAACGCCGCCGCTCCGTCCAATCCGGTGGCGACCCCTGGAGCCGGCACCCTGGATCTGGCCAAGACCGACACCGAGGACATCGAACTGATCACCGAGACCGCCTTGCGGCTGTGCACGGGCGATCCGAAGACGATGACCGGGCGCATCGCGCACACCCAGCCGTTCCTGGCCGAGGTCGGCTGGTCGAGCGTCTGAATGGCCCCCGATGGTTGACGTCGACCTCGACGAGCTGCGTCGGCGCCTCGAAGCCGGCGGCGTCGGCGACGTCGCGCCGCTCGGCGGCGGCGCCTCCAGCCTCACCTTCGCCGGTCAGCGCGACGGCCGGGCGGTGGTGATCAAGGTTGCCCCGCCGGGTGTCGAGCCGGTCGCGCACCGCGACGTGCTGCGTCAGGCCCGCGCCATCAAAGCGCTTGGGGCAACCCAGGTTCCGGTTCCCGAAGTGCTGTGGGAGGACCGGGGAGACCCGCCGCACGTTCCCCCGATGTTTGTGATGTCCCGCGTCGACGGCGACTGCGTGGAGCCGCTGTTCGACGGCTGTCCGGCTACTCACGATCTTCTCGAGCGGTACCGCAACGCCTGCCGGGCCATGGCCGCCCTGCACGGCCTGTCGCCAATAGACCTTGGCCTGGCCGGCGAACCGGTCATCGATCCGGTCGCGGAGGTCCAGCGCTGGTCCGACACGTTGCGGACCGTCGATGCGGCGTTGGTGCCCGATTGGCAGGGCGTCCGCGACGCGCTGCTGCGGTGCGCGCCGAAGGCTATGGGGCCCAGCGTGGTTCACGGTGACTTCCGGCTCGGCAACCTCATGGCTGACGGGGCCCGCATCAACGCGGTGATCGACTGGGAGATCTGGTCACTCGGTGATCCGCGCATTGATGCCGGCTGGTTCCTGATCAACTGCGACCCGGACACCTACCAACGCGTGCCCGCTTGCGCCGGCCTGGCGCCCCCGACCGCCGAACTCGCCCGGATTTATCACGACGAAATGGGTTGCGAGGTAGACGAATTGGCCTGGTTCACCGCGTTGGCGTGCTTCAAGTCGGCGGCGACGTGGTCGCTGATCGTCAAGCACAACCGCCGAAGGCGCTCGCCGCGAGCCGAATTGGAAGCCATGGCACCAACCCTCCCGAAGCTGCTGGCAAGGGCCTGGTCAATGGTGGATTAGCTGCGAGGGATGCCCTCTGTTACCGGCACTTAACGAATAGATTTTGGCAATACATTCCGACACCACCCCAGTTGAGTGATGGACCGCCCTCATCGGCCGGATTCACCGACAGTGCTGGCGTTGATGTAATTAATTGATCGATGATCCCGGGCCCCGGCAGAAAAGGGTCTGAATCCGCGTGCGCTACGGCGGTGCCGCCCGCGAGAGCCATGACGCTGATCGCTGCGGCCAGCAGCCCGCGAGCGTACGTGTGAAGTCTCATCGCCGCCCTCTCTCTGTCCTTTACCCCGGATAACTGATTATCCACCAGCGACAATTCTAGCGGTCTGGTCAACGAGGCGAGTGCACAGTTTCTGGCCACGCCGACGCGCGCCACCGGTCTCCCCACCATTGCGCACCCATATCGCATAACAGTTACAAACGCACAACAACTTTGGTGGGTCGACCAGCAAATTTCGCAACTTGAATTCGACTATGCGTACCGTGTCGCCCGTGAGGCCGATAGCCGTGGGCGTTCGCCGCGCTGCGGTTGTCGCGGTTTGCTTCGTCATGTCTCTGACCATGGCGGCTTCGACAAATGCTGATCCCGACGCTGAGCCCGCTGCTGCGGTGCCGACGGCCGACGGGGGGGTGCCCTCGCCCGGTCCGGTAATCCTCAACACTCCTGACGGCTGGATCCTGGGTCTGGGGGCGAAGGACGAGATGCAAGTTCCCGTGGCGCCGTTGACCACTGCGGTCTCGTCTCGCGAATACCTCTCCAGCGGAATATTCGTCGGTTCGCTGAAAGGACCGGAACAGCCTCGAGGCGTCCTGGAGGTGGGTTACGAGATCGGCTGCGGAATCGATATGAGCACGTCCAACGGCGTCACGATGGCGGGTAGCGCCGGCATCAACCCGGGCGTCGGCTTCCCGTTGGCCGGTGGTTTTATCCCGTTGGTTACCGTGCCGGTCAACGGCGTGATCACCGTGGGGCTCAAGCCCGGCCTCGTAATCGTGGTGCCGGTGGACAAAAAAGAGTTCAAGGGTCCAAATCCCTGGGTCATGATCAGCAACTTCCACGTCAAGATCGACGGATGTGTGGGCCAGTCGTTCATCCGCTCCTATGCGGTGCTGACCCGAGTGACCGATCAATCCGACGTCGTGCTGTCCTACGTGGGCGTCACCAAAGCCGTCTGATCGCGATCGATCGACGGCAATCCGGGACTATCAGCGGGGGATGCCCGCTAGCCTGTCGGCGAATTTCGCCTCCGCGGCCGCGCGCAACCGCAACAGATGTTCGGAGGGAAACAGATCGGGCGCGGGCGGGCGGTCTTTCAACAGCAGGCGGGCCAGCGTCACCTTGTGCACTTCGGTGGGCCCGTCGGCCAGGCCGAGCACGAACGACTCCACCAGGTATTGCACGAACGGCATCTCATGGGTGGTGCCCAACGATCCGTGCAGCTGCAGCGCCCGCGCCGACACGTCGTGCAGCACCTTCTGCATCATCGCCTTCACGGCCGAGATGTCGGCCCGCACCGCCTTGTAGTCGTTGAATTGATCAATCTTCCAGGCGGTTTGCAGGGTCAGTAGCCGGAACGCCTCGATGTCCATCCACGAATCGGCGACCATCTCCTGGACGAGTTGCTTGTTGGCCAGGACCTCACCCTGCGTGTAGCGCGACACCGCCCGCTCGCAGATCATGTCGAAGATCCGCCGGACCAGCCCCACCGTGCGCATGGCGTGATGAATTCGCCCGCCGCCCAAACGGGTTTGCGCGACGACGAAGGCACCGCCGCGTGGGCCCAGCATGTGGTTGGTGGGCACCCGCACGTTTTCGTAGCGGACGTAACCCTCCCGCCCACCGCCGAGTGGCTGATAGCCCAGCCCGACGTCGCGCATCACGTTGATGCCCGGGGTGTCGCCGGGCACGACGAACATCGAGTAGCGCTGATACGGTGGCGCGTCGGGGTCGGTCATCGCCATCACGATGATGAATGACGCCATCGAGGCGAACGAGGAAAACCACTTCTCGCCGTTGATGATCCAGTGATCTCCATCGGGCACCGCCGTCGTCGTGAACACCTTCGGGTCGGCGCCCCCCTGCGGTTCGGTCATCGAGAAGCAGGACACGATGCGGTTGTCCAGCAGCGGCTCGAGGTAGCGGGCCTTGAGCTCAGGCGTGCCATAGTGCGCGAGGATCTCACTGTTGCCGGAGTCGGGTGCCTGGGAGCCGAAGACGATCGGCGCGCATTCCGAGCGGCCCAGGATCTCGTTGAGCAGCGCCAGTTTCACCTGGCCGTAGCCCGGACCGCCCAGATGCGGCCCGAGGTGGGTGGCCCACAGTCCGCGTTGCTTGACGATCTGTTGCAGCGGCGGGATCAGCGCCTGGCGCACCGGATCGCCCAGGTCGTGGGACTCCTTGACGATCAGGTCGATCGGCTCGCATTCGCTGCGAACGAAGTCCTCGACCCATTCGAGTTGTTGCGCCCACTGTGGGTCGGTGGAGAAGTCCCACGACATCTGTTGTCCTCTCTGGATTGGGTCAGCGCGAGCTGCTTTGGGCCTATGAAGACCACTTTTTTTGCCGTGCCGCCGCCTCATCGGTCGCGTGCGAGATCACCTGGTTGCGGTTCTCCAGTTCCAGCGCGGAGGACAGGCTTGGCGCGTCGGTGTTGACCTGCAACGCGCGCTTCGTCAATCGCACCCCCAGCGGGGCATGATCCGCGATCAGCGACGCCAATTCAATGGCGCGCTCGGACAGCAGATCCGGTTCCACGACCTCGCTGACCAGGCCGCGACGATCGGCTTCGGCGGCCGACACCGTGCGCCCGGTGAGCATCCAGTCGGCGGCGACACTGGTCCCGACGATGCGCGGCAGGTGATAACTCATGCCCATCTCGGCGCCTGACAGCCCCAGCAGGATCGCGGCGTTGCCGAACGACGCCGCCGCCGAACAGACCCGGATGTCGGCGGCCAGACACAACGCGAAGCCCGCACCGACGCAGGGGCCGTTGACGGCGGCGACGACGGGCTGGGGCAAGTCGCGGACGGCCTCGGCGAGCGCGGCCATTTTCTCCTGGAAGCGCATCCGGTCCAGCGCGGGCGCGTCGGCCTCCGGCACGTTGGGCCCGAAGTCGCGCATGTCGATGCCGGCGCAGAAGCCGCGACCGGCACCGGTGAGCACCACGGCATGCACCGACTCGTCTCGCGTCAGGTCGGCCAAGGTTTGGCCCAATTCGGTCTGCATGGTTTCGTTGATCGCGTTGAGGCGCTCGGGGCGATTCAGGCGCAGGACGGCGACGCCGTCGCGCGGCCGGTCCACCTCGAGCGTGATCGGCATCGTCACACACGCTCGACGATCGTCGCGGTACCCATGCCGCCGCCGGTGCACATCGTCACCAATCCCGTTGTCAGGTCCCGACGTTCGAGCTCGTCCAGGATCGTGCCGATGAGCATGGCCCCGGTCGCGCCGATGGGGTGACCGAGGGCGATCGCGCCGCCGTTGACGTTGACCAGGTCCGGGTCGATGTCCAGCTCACGCATCGTCTTGAGCGGGACGGCGGCGAAGGCTTCGTTGATCTCCCACAGGTCGACGTCGGCCACGCTCATGCCGGCGCGCTCCAAACAGCGCTGCGCCGCGGGTCCGGGGGCGGTGAGCATGATGATCGGTTCGCTGCCGACGGCGGCGGCGGCGCGGATCTGGGCGCGCGGCGCTATGCGGTGGGTGTGCATCCAATTCGACGATGCGACCACCACGGCCGCCGCGCCGTCGACGATTCCCGACGAGTTGCCCGCATGGTGGACATGGTCGACGTGGTCGATGCCCGGGTAGCGCTGCAGGCAGATCTCGTCGAATGTCCGTCGCTCGCCCTCGGCGCGCGTCGCGCCCATCGCGGCGAAGGCGGGCTTCAGGCGCGCCAACGCCTCGGCGGAGGTTCCGGGGCGCGGGTGCTCGTCGCGCACGAAAGAACCGGCGGGCGTGGCCACTTCGATCAGCGAACGCTCGAACCATCCCTCCTCGATGGCCGCGGCGGCCCGGCTCTGGCTTTGCGCGGCGTAGGCGTCGACGACCTCGCGGGTGAACCCTTCCAGGGTGGCGATGAGATCGGCCGAGATACCTTGCGGCACAGTCGGATACTGCGCACGGAGGTCCGGGTTGTTGCCGTCGATGGTCGGGACTCCGGCCGCGACGTCCCACCGGGACATCGATTCGACCCCGCCGGCAATCACCAGATCCTCGCTGCCGGCGGCGATCGCGGACGCCGCGACGGTGACCGCCTGCTGGCCCGACCCGCAAAATCGGTTCAGCGTCATCCCCGGGACGGTCTCGGGCCAGCCGGCCAACAGAACCGACAGTCGCGCGATGTCGTCGCCGTGATCGCCACTAAGAATGCCGTTGCCGGCGATCACGTCGTCGACCTCGGCCGGATCGAAGCCGGTGCGCTTCGCCAGTGCGGTGAGGCACTGGGCGAACAGGGCCTGCGGGTGAACGTCGTGCAATCCGCCGTCGGGGCGCCCTCGCCCGCGGGGCGTGCGTACCGCGTCGAGAATCCAGGCGTCGATGTCGGACTCCGATCGTTATGGCAGCAATCGTCATGCGTCTCTCGACTTAGGAGAATAACCTTCTCCTGAAAAGCAAAGCTATTCTCGGTCGGTTTTGCCGAGGGCTCAGGCGTCGAAGTTGGTGCCGCCGGTGAGTTCTTCCCACTTCCCGATCTCGCCCGCGCGCGCGTCCGCGACATAGCGATACAGGCCCAACGCATCGGGCCCGAGCAGCAGGAATCCGGGCGGCTCGGGCGATTCGACGGCCTCGATGATGGCGGCGGCGGCCTTGGCGGGGTCGCCGGCCTGGTTGCCGTGCATGGTGTCGTTCTCCCTGCGGCGCTTTCCGGCGGTGTCGGCGTAGTCGTCGATGACGGTGGCCGACTGGACGAGCGAGCGCCCGGCGAAGTCGGTGCGAAAAGCCCCGGGCTCGACGACCGTCACCGAGATGCCCAGCGGCGCGAGCTCGCCGCGAAGCGCCCCGCTGATGCCTTCGATGGCCGCCTTGGCGGCGGCGTAATAGCCGGATCCGACCGGGGTCACCGTTGCGCCGATCGAGGAGATGTTCACGACGGCGCCGCGCCGGCGTGCGCGCATGCCGGGCAGGACGGCCTTGATCATCGCGACGGTGCCGAAGAAGTGCGTCTCGAACAGGGTGCGGACCTCGGCGTCGTCGCCTTCCTCCACGGCGGCGCGATAGCCGTAGCCGGCGTTGTTGACCAGGACGTCGACGCCTCCGAACCTCTCCTGGGCCTGTGCTACCGCCGAGGCGACCTGGTCGGGCTTGGTGACGTCAAGGGCGACGGCGAGCACCCGCTGCGGCGCGGCGTCGGCCAGGTCGGCGACGTTCGCGACGTCTCGTGCGGTGACGACGGCATTGTGGCCGGCGCCGATGACGGCTTCGGCGAGCGCGCGGCCGAGTCCGCTCGAGCAGCCGGTGATGAGCCAGGTGGGCATGGGGGACTTCCTTTAACGTAGGCGATCGGCTGAATTCGCAGTCTGGCCCGCCGGATCCGCGAATGCAACAGCGATCCGGTTGTAGAGAAGCGCTACAAGCGAATTCAATCCCCCTCAACCCATACAGGGCACAGTTTTCGTCGGGTTCTTGCTCTTGTCCAGGTCTCGTTCCCGCTCGTGCGCGCGCAGAGCTTCGGTTCGGTCGACATCGGCCTGCTTCGCGGGAGTCGGCGAACTCGACGGCTCCCGGGTCGGGACAGGCCAGCGACGGTACGCTGCGACGGCCAGCCGCTGAAGGTAGGGCTAAACGGTGAGCCTTATAACTACGTGCGAATGCGCGTACGGTTTAACTTGACGCGGCAGTTTTTGCCGTCGGGGGTTCTGAAAGTAGAAAATGAACAAAGCATTTGCCGCAGCGGCGGCAGCAGCAGCCCTGGCCTTTGGACCCATCTCGCCGCTCACGCATGGTCCCTGCCTGCCACAGGCTTATTGGCCGTGCCTGCTACAGCCAAACCCCCAAGTCGCCCCGCCTCGGCCAGCTCCAGCTCCACCGCCAGCAGCGCCTCCGCCGGCGCCAGTGCTGCCCGACGCGCCGTGATAAGCGAACAGGGTGTCCCGAGAACGGGGTGGGGCGGTGCTGGACAGACGTTGCCATCGGATCCTAGAACGTCTTTGGCGTCGGCCAGGTCGGCGACGTTCGCGACATCTCGCACGGTGACGACGGCATTGTGGCCGGTGCCGGTCACGGCTTCGGCGAGCGCGCGGCCGAGTCCGCTCGAGCAGCCGGTGATGAGCCAGGTGGGCATGGGGAACTTCCTTTAGCGTAGGCGATCGGCTGAATTCGCAGTCTGGCCCGCCGGATCCGCGAATGCAACAGCGATCCGGTTGTAGCGAAGCGCTACAAGCGAATTCGATCCCCATCAGGCGGATGGCTCAGTCGGCCAGCGCGCGCCCCACGATCAACGGATCCGGCTCGGCCACCACCTCGTGGTCCTTGTCGTCGTAGTCGGTTTTGGCGAGCAGGTGACGCATGGCGTTGATGCGGGCCCGCTTCTTGTCGTTGCTTTTGACCACGATCCACGGGGCGATATCGGTGTCGGTCGCGGCGAACATCTCCTCCTTCGCCGCGGTGTAGTCGTCCCACTTCGTGACCGACTTCATGTCTATCGGCGAAAACTTCCACTGCCGCACCGGGTCGACCAACCGGATGGCAAACCGGGTGCGTTGCTCGGCGGGCGAAACCGAGAACCACAGCTTCGTCAGGTTGATCCCGTCGTTGACCAGCATCCGTTCGAACAGCGGGGCCTGCCTGATGAATTCGGCGTGTTCGTCGTCGGTACAGAATCCCATCACCCGCTCCACGCCGGCGCGGTTGTACCACGACCGGTCGAACAACACCATCTCGCCGCCGGCCGGCAGGTGGGTGACGTAGCGCTGGAAATACCACTGCGATTGCTCGCGCTCGGTCGGCTTTTCCAGGGCCACGACCCGTGCGTTGCGAGGATTGAGATGCTCCATGAATCGCTGGATGGTGCCGCCCTTGCCGGCGGCGTCACGACCCTCGAACAGGATCACATGCCGCGCGCCGGCGCGTTTGCAGTGTTTCTGCAGCTTCAGGAGCTCGATCTGCAGCCGCCGCTTCAGGGGCTCGTATTCGTCGCGCGGCATCCGGTGCTCGTACGGGTACCGCTCGCGCCACGTCTCGACATGCTCACCCGCGCGATCGAGCAGCACGGGATCGTCGTCGTCCGTGTCGTCGACGGTGTAGCCATGTTCGGGCGTCGACAGGGTGTCGAGGTCGATCGTCGTCATAGCCTTTCTGCCTTTGCCCGACAGGGTTGGTCGGCGGTGTTGACGAAGTCAACATCTGCCGAATTCCAGGTAAACCCTGCGTAACCAGCCGCGGCCACGTGTAAACCTACGAGAGGTGGCCTATGGTTGGCCCGCTTCGTTCGACCGGGGGGCTGGGAGATGGCCGTGGCACCGGTGACCTGCGGGTCGTGCAGCACGGAGTTGCGGCACAACGCGAAGTTCTGCGATCAGTGCGGCACGCCCACGACCGCGGCCACCGAGGCCGCCGAGTACAAACAAGTCACGGTGCTCTTCGCCGACGTCGTGCGCTCGATGGATATCGCGGCGGCGCTGGACCCGGAGCGGCTGCGCGACATCATGTCCGACATGTTGCGGTGCACCACCATTGTGGTGCACCGCTACGGCGGCGCCGTTAACAAGTTCACCGGTGACGGGGTGATGGCGCTGTTCGGCGCTCCAGTCGCATTGGAAGACCACGCCGTTCGTGCGTGCCTGGCCGCCTTGGAGATTCAGCGCGAAGCCGACAAGCTGGCCGAGGAAGTCAATCGTCGCGACGCTATCGACCTTCGGCTGCGGGTCGGACTGAATTCCGGTCGTGTCATCGCCGGGGCAGTGGGTGCGGCACCGTGGAGTTACACCGCCGTCGGTGAGCAGGTGGGAATTGCGCAGCGGGTGGAGTCGGTGGCACCACCGGGCGGGGTGATGCTGAGTGAGTCCACTGCAAGGCTTGTCGAGCACTGCGCGACCCTGAATGAGCCCGAGCTGATTCGCGTCAAAGGACGCGAAGATCCGATCGCCGCGCGCCGGTTGCTCGCGGTCGGCTCCAGGCGCGCCGATCACGTCGAGTCGCGCCTGATTGGCCGGCGCTGGGAAATGGCCGCACTACAGGGGATGCTGCAGCGCGCGATTGAGGGACACGGCGGTGTGGTGAGCCTGAACGGGCCGGCCGGTATCGGTAAGAGCCGTCTCGCCCGCGAGGTCGCGGCCATCGCGGCCAGTCAGGATCTGGACGTCTTTTCGGTGGAGGCCGAGTCGCACTTCGCCGAGATACCGTTCATGGTGCTGGCGCGGCTACTGCGCTCGGTTACCGGCATTCACGATCTGGACGCCCAAGCCGCCCGAGAGGCGTTGCGAGAACTCACTTCTGACGGCGACGACCAAGACCTGCTGCTGCTCGCCGACCTGCTGGGGAGCCGGGATTCCCTCGTCCGTCAGCCCGCACTGGATCCGGATGCGCGCCGACGGAGGTTGACCGCGCTGATCACCCGCATTGTGGGCCAGCGGGAGCGACCCGCCCTCTACATCGTCGAGCACGCGCATTGGATCGACGCGGTGAGCCAGTCCATCCTTGCCGATCTCGCGACCGAGATGGCGCACACCCGCTCCGTGCTGATCGTCGCCCACCGTCCGGAGTATCGGGGTGTGCTCAGCAGGATCCCCAGCGCACAGTCCATTGTCCTTGACCCACTGGACGATTCCGACTCGGCCGCGTTGGTCACCGAGCTGATTGGCACCGATCCCACGGTGGCGGAGGTGGCAACGATGATCGTCCAACGGGCATCGGGTAACCCGTTCTTCGCCGAGGAGATGGTGCGCGAGCTCCGCGACCGCGGTGTGCTGCACGGATCGCCGGGGGCCTACCTGTGCACCGCCGCGGTCACCGACATCAGCGTGCCCGCCACGGTGCAGGCCGCGATCGCCGCGCGCATCGACCGGTTGTCCGCGCCGGCCAAGCGGACGCTTCGCGCGGCGGCGGTGATCGGGGACCGATTCGGCGCCGACCTGCTGGTGAGCCTGGGCGTCGAGCCTGAGGTGGAGGAGCTCATCGACGCCGACTTCATCGATGAGGTTGTCACGCGCAGTGCACATCTCTCGTTCGTTGGCCGTTCGCAATCCCGGCAGTACGCCTTCCGCCAACGCCTCATCCGCGCGGTGGCTTACGAATCCCAGCTCAGGTCCGCTCGTGCCGAGCTGCATCGGCGGCTGGCCGCGATCATCCAAGGGCGCGACCCGGACACGGTCGACATGAACGCGGAGCGGGTGGCCGAGCACCTCGAAGCCGCGGGCGACCTGCGGGAGGCCTACCGGTGGCACATGCGCGCGGGGACGTGGTCGACCAAGCGCGATATCGGCGCGGCGCGGGTGAGCTGGCAGCGGGCCCGTCAGGTCGCCGATCGGCTGCCGCCGGACGAGCCCGAGCTGCCGGGGATGCGCATTGCGCCACGGGCGTTGCTGTGCGGCAGTGCGTGGCTGGCCGGCGGCAGTGTGGCCGACACCGGCTTTGACGAGCTCGAGGACCTCTGCGCCCAAGCCGGAGACAAGGTGTCGCTGGCCGTGGGCATGGCCGGGCAAGTCATGGCGCGCTCGCTGCACAACGAAGTCCGAGAGGCGTCGCGGCTGGCCGGCGAGTACATCGCGCTGCTGGAATCGATAGGCGACCCGACGCTGCTGATCGGCATGTCCCATCCCGGGCTGTTGGCCAAATGTCAAGCCGGCGAGATGGCCGAGGCGCTGCGGGTCGGCGAGCGGGTGATCGAATTGGCGGCCGGTGACGCCACCGCGGGCGATCTGCTCGCCGGATCACCGCTGGCGTTGGCCAAGGCGATGAGGAGCTTCATCGTATGCTGCCTCGGGCAGCCCGGCTGGCGGCAGGAGGCCGACGAGGCGATGGCCCTGGCGCGCGGGTTCGACGCGATCACCTGTGTCTCGGTGACCATGTACAAGTACGTTCCGGTGATGTACGGGGCCATGACTCTTGGCGACGATGCCCTGCGCGATACCGCCGAAGCGCTGCGCATCGCCGAAAGTTCGGGCAACGACTTCACCGTGGGCTTCGCGCGCTTCACCCGCGGCCTGGCACTCATCCACGCCGACGGCGCCGACACCGCATCGGGGTTCGCCCTGCTGGCCGCGGTCCGGGAATTGAGCGAACAAGAACGGCTCAGCATGACCATGCTGCCGCCGATCGACACCTATCTGGCGCGCGCAAAGGCGGACGAGGGCGATCTTGATGGGGCGATCGAGTTGTCCCGCAACGTGGTTGACGACTTGTACACGACCGCGGGGATGCTCTACCTGGGCATGTCGGCCGAGGTGTTGGGGGAGCTGCTGCTGCGCCGCGGCGAGGCCGACGACTTGGCCGAAGTCGACGCGGTGATCGACCGGTTGGCCGCGGCGCCGATCGAACCGGGGCTCGCGGTGCACGAGTTGCCGCTGCTGTGGCTGCGGGCGCTGCTGGCGCACGCGCACGACGACCAGGACGGCTATCGCAAACACGCGAAAGACTATGCCGCGCTGGCGCATTCGCTGGGATACGAAGCGCATATGGCGCGCGCTAACGCCATGTCATGACGGGGCGTCAAATGCGGGACCGTCGAAGCGTCCGCGGGTGACGAAATCGGCGACCGGCTGGCGCCGCAGTTTCCTCAGCTGGCGGACGGGCCTGCCGAGCGGGACGACCGCGGCCACTGCGTGGGTGTCGGGAATTCCCAGCAGTTGACGGACTTGGTCTTCGGCCGCGATGGCCATCGTCGTCATGGTGCCGCCGTAGCCTTCGTTTCGAGCGGCGAGCAGCATGTTCCACACCAGTGGATACACCGACGCTCCACCGGCAATGCCGACGCGGTCCAGGTCTTGATCGACGGCGGCGACGACGCCCAAGTCGATCGAAATAACGAGAATCACGGGCGCTTTCACCAGCGGCGCGACGAACGTGTCCGGGATTTCCGTGCTGTCGATGACTTCGGGGGGCACGGCGCTGGGATGCAGCGAATTCCACGGACTTTCGCCCGCGGTCAGCTGAGCGTAGTAGCGACGCGCCGCGGCCCTGCCCAGCTCGGCGAGCCGGCGACGGGTGGCGGCGTCGCGCACCACGGTGATGTGTGCGCCTTGCCGGTTGCCCCCGCTGGGCGCGAACCGGGCGTTGTCGAAAATGCGCCACAACACGGCGTCGGGCAGTGGGTCGTCGGTGAACTCGCGCGCCGCGAACGTTGTCCGCATCACGTCGTATAGGTCCATGGCGGGCTTGCTCACACGCCCGCGGGGGCGCGCCGTTCCAGCCGGAAGGTGCGCTTGAAGCCGGCCGGCTGCGTCGTCAGAGTGACCTCCACCGCGCCACTGGGGGCGACGACGTAGCGCTCCTCGACGTCGGGTCCGTCGTTCCACCGGCCGACCGGTTGGCCCCCGAGGTCGTGGCGGTCGTGCAGGGCCGGGTCAAAGGGGAAGAACACCGGGTCGTAGGGCATCACGTCGCCGTCGGGACGACCGTTGACGACGCGGCTGCACTCCACGAACCGGAAATGGCCGATGTTGTGCGCCGCTCGGTAGGTTCGTCTGACGACCAGCGGTGAGTGCCCGTCGCGGGGCAGCGCGGCGTCCTTGGGCACGATGGGGTCGAAGACGACGTCGGCCCCGCCTTCCGCCTCACGGAAGACCCCGAAATGCCGCGAAAAGCGTTCGGACAAAGCGAAACCCGCCTCGGTGTCGAGGAAGACGGCCAGCCCGATGGCCGTCGCGGCGAAGGGATGCGGCGAGCGTTTCACGCGCTTGTCGCCGAAGGTTGCGCGCAGCGTCCGGGAAACCAGCGGGAAGCTGCCGGCCCCGCCCACCACGTAGATGCCGGCCACCTCCGACGTCGCCACCTCGCCGTGAGCCGGGTCGTGCAAAACGCGACCGAGAATGTCGACCGTCTTGTCGACGAGCGGCACGCATGCCGCGTAGACATCGTCAATACCGCAGGAAAACGGTGGTCGCTCCGCGACCGCCGTCAGGTCCACCAGGAAGCGGCGCGTCTGCGGTCCGACGGCCTCCTTGCGGGCGGCGCACTCCTCCTTCAGGAGGTCATACCTGGCGGCGTCCGGCTCCCGAAGATTCGATGCGGAAAGGACGAGGTTCACGATCGTGTCGTCGAAGTCGTCGCCGCCCAGACGCTGGATGCCCTCGCTGACGACGACCTCGTTCACGGGTCCGGTCATCTTCAGCAGCGACGCGTCGAACGTGCCCCCGCCCAGGTCGTAGACGAGGACGTATTCACGCTTGGCGGTGATGGTGGAGCGGTAGCGATGGGCGTACTCGAGGCCCGCGGCCGACGGCTCGTTCAGCAGCGCGACGACCTGGAAACCCGCCGCGACGAAGGCATCCAGCGTCAGAAAGCGCTGGGCGCTCGAGGCGTTGGCCGGCACGCTGATCGCGGCCTCGATGGCCTCGCCCGGGGCAATGCAGGCGTTCGAGCGCTGGTGCAGGTCGCTTTTCAGCCGGGACAGAAAGCCGGTGAGAAGTTCGGCGAGGGGATAGTTGCGGCCGGCCAGCTCAACCTCGGTGCGCGGTCCGGCCTTGTTGAGGAGACGTTTGAACGAGCGCAGCACCGACCACCCCGGCTCGTGGCGGACGGCGGCGGCGTCCCACCCGAATCGCAGCTCTCCGGCGGCGTTCGCCGCGATGAGCGAGGGCCAGGTATCCATTCCGTCGAAGGACACGACTGGGTAATTGCCTCTGTCGACGACCGCGGCGACGGTGTGGGTGGTGCCAAAGTCGATGCCGACCCTCATTCCGCAGAATTTTAGGCCGGTGCGCCAGCTCCGGCGCAACCCTTACCGGCGTGGCGGCCCCGGCCCTACCACTGGCCGCGGGAAATCAGAACATCGCGAAGTAGGTCCGCGCGATCGGAGATGATTCCGTCCACGTCGATGTCGAGAAGCGCGTGCATCGCGTCGGGGTCGTCAACCGTCCAGGCGTGGACCTGGCGTCCCGAAGCATGCGCCGCCCGCACCAGCGCCGGCGTGATGACGGGCAGGCCACGAAACCGTGGCGGCAGCTGGAGGCAGTCGCTGTCGCGCAAGGCGTACGCCGTGGCGCCGGCCGTCCTCGCCGCCAGGAAGGACAGGACCGTACCCATGCCCGCCGAACTGGCGACCCGCTTGGACAGACGACGCAGCGCGCGCCGTCGACGGCGATCCGAAAACGAAGTGATCAGCACGCGCTCGTGCGCGTTCAACCGCTCGACGACGTCGACGGTCGGATCGATGGCCGAGGCGGCTTTGATGTCGATGTTGACCCGCATGTCCGGCAGTGCGGTGAGGAGTTCCTCCAGGGTCGGGACTGACTGTCCCGCACCCAAATTCGCCCTGCCGATATCCCGCCAATCCAACTGGTCGACCGCGCCCGACACTCCCGACCCGGCCCCGAGCCTGCGGTCGTGCAGGATCACGGCGACGCCGTCGCGGGTGGCGCGAACGTCCGTCTCGACGTAACGAAACCCGAGCTTGGCCGCCTGCTGGAAGGCCGCCATGCTGTTCATGGGCAGCGTGAACGACGTAAAGCCCCTGTGCGCCATGGCAATCCGCCCAGTGCCGCAAAGAAACTCCACGCGCGCGGAACGCACTAGCGCGACCCGTCCTGCATCCATTGCCTTTGTAGCCCGCGCTCCGCGGCGGTGGGAATCAGGCCCAACGGCGCGAACCGTTTCGATGGCACGGGGTCGTCCTCGCTCAACGGTCTGCCGACACCGCGAATCGCCTTGAGCGCGACGATGATTCCGGTGGTGAACACGAAGCTGGCGGCCTGGCTGATTTGATCGGCGGTCGCCGGGGGGCCCGACAAACCGAGTTTGTTGACGTAGTCCGCGGCAGTGCCCGCGGTGCCGCCGGTCTGCGCGGCCGCGGCGTTGAGGGTGAAGTAGAGATGCTGGTTAATGACCGATGCCGTAATCAGCGCGATGAGAGCGACGAACGACTCGGTGATCATGCCGCCGTAACCGATCATGCGCATCTGGCTTTCTTTCTCCAGCAGCTTCGGCGTTGTCCCAGAGGAGATCAGTGCGTGAAATCCGGACAGGGCTCCGCAGGCGATCGTGATGAACAGGAACGGGAACAGCGAGCCGGCGAACACCGGCCCGTGGCCGCTCGTGGCGAACCGCGAGACCGCGGGTGCATCGATGGCCGGCCTGGCGATGCAGATGCCGACCGCGAGTAGGGCGATGGCACCGATCTTCATGAATGTCGACAGATAGTCGCGGGGTGCCAGCAGCAACCACACCGGCAGCACCGACGCGGCGAAACCATAGATGATGAGGCACCAGCACAAGGTGACCGGGGACAGGCTGAACCACGACGTGCCCCACGATGTTCCGGCCACCCAGTTGCCGCCCGCAACGGCGAGCAGCAACAGCACGAACCCGATGACGGAGACCTCGGTCACCGCGCCGGGACGCAGGAACCGCAGGTAGGCGCCCATGAAAAGGGCGATCGGGATGGTCATGGCGATGGAGAACACGCCCCACGGGCTTTCGGCCAGCGCCCGCACCACGATCAGTGCCAGCACCGCGATCAGGATCACCATGATCACGAGGACCCCGACGAGAGCGGCTGCCCCGCCGATGGCGCCCAACTCGTCGCGGGCCATCTGGCCCAGGGAACGGCCCCGGCGCCGGGTGGATATCCACAACACCGGGTAGTCCTGCACGCAGCCACCGAACACCGCGCCGAAGACGATCCAGATGGTGCCCGGCAGGTAACCCATCTGGGTGGCCAGCACCGGACCGACGAGTGGCCCGGCTCCGGCGATGGCGGCGAAATGATGGCCGAATAGCACGCGCCGGTCGGTTGGTACGTCGTCGGTGCCGTCGTCGAGAACTTCGGCGGGTGTGGCGTGGTCGTCGCGCGGGCGAACGATCTTTATCTCAATCAACCGGGCATAGAAGCGGAACGCGATGACGTAGGTGCAGATGGCGGCGACCACGAACCACACCGCGTTCACCGTCTCGCCGCGGGCAAACGCGATGACCGCCCAGGCGATCGCGCCGATCACGGCGATCAGCCCGAAGACGATCTTGTGCCGCGTGGTGATGGGCGAGCGGTCGACGATCGCGACGGGCGGTAAGTCGTCGTAGGTGCGGATGTAGCTGACCTCTGACATGCTCAAACCGTACGACGACGGCGAGTCCGTTGGTGGGTATTCAGTACAGCGCGCGCACGGTGTCGATGGTGTCGGCTTCGGCCGGGCTTTTGTCATCGCGGTAGCGCAGCACCCGGGCAAAGCGCAGCGCCAGCCCGCCGGGGTAGCGCGACGATCCCTGCACCCCGTCGAAGGCGATTTCGACAACCTGCTCGGGCCGCAGTCCGACGACGTGGCCGTCGGTCCCAGCCGCGGCGAGCTCGGTGAACCGGGCGGTCTGCCAGTCCAGCATGGCATCGGTCATGCCCTTGAACGTTTTGCCCAACATGACGAAGCCGCCGGTGGCCGGATCACGCGCGCCCAGATGGATATTGGAGAGCTTCCCGCGCCGGCGCCCCGAGCCCCACTCCACGGCAAGCACCACCAGGTCGAGCGTGTGGACCGGCTTGACCTTCAGCCAGCCCGCCCCGCGGCGGCCCGCCAGGTAGGGCGCGGCCGGCGACTTCGCCAGCACGCCTTCGTGGCCGGCGGCCAGCGTCGCGTCCAGGAAGTCCGCGGCGGCAGCGGGGTCGGACGTGACCAGCCGGTCGACGCGGTGGCGGGCCGGGACCAATGCGTCGAGGGCGGCCAGCCGGTCGGTGGTCGGCGCATCGAGCAGGTGGACGCCGTCGCGGTGCAAGATGTCGAAGAAGAACACCGAAAGGGGTTGCACCGCAAGGTCTCCCTTTTTTTGCGAGGCCACATCGACCGATCGCCCGAAGCGTGACGCCGTGACCTGGAAGCGGTGCGGCCGGTTGTCGGGCCGCAGCGCGATGGCCTCACCGTCGGCGATGAGGTCGTTCACCGGCAGCGCCAGCGTCGCCTCGACCACCTCGGGCAGCCGGGCGGTGACGTCGTCAAGGCTTCGGGTGTAGACGGTGACCTCGTCGCCGGCCCGGTGGATCTGCACCCGCGCGCCGTCCAGCTTTGCTTCGAAAATTGTTGTGCCGCCGTGACGTTCGATCGCATCGGCCACGCTGGTCGCGGTCTGCGCCAGCATCGGGCCGACCGGCCGTCCGACCCGCAGCGTGAAGTCGTCCAGCGCCACCGCGCCGCCGGACAGGGCGGCTGCGGCCACCGCCGGCAGGTCGCCGCCCAACATCGCGGCCCGCTGCACCGCGGTGACGGGGATCCCGGCGGCCTTGGCCACGGCATCGGCCATGACCCCGGCCAGCGCGCCCTGGCGCAGTTCACCGCCCAGCAGCCGCAGCAGCAAGGACTGCTCGGTTTCGGTTGCGGCGGAAAACAATCCGGCGACGAGCGCGGCGCGGCGGGCCTGGGAGCCTTTGCCCGATACGGCGCCGATCTCGGACAAGGTGGCGTCGACGGCGGCGACGGTCAGCGATGGGTGCGGTGCCACCGCCGGCCGTGACCGCAGCGACGCCCAGCCGACGCCGATCTGGCGTTGCGGCAGCTCCCCGGAGAGCCACGACACGAGAATCGCGACCAGTTTGGGGTCCGGCGCGGCACGGGTGAGCAGGTCGGCGATGTGCGCGACCTTGGTCAGCCGCGACGAGGTGCCGCCGACCTCAACTGAGGTGTCCGCCACGTCGAGAAGGAGCACGTTTGCCAGCTTGACATGGCTCGGTGACAACCCGTCGGGGCGGACACGCTAGCGTGCCTACGTAACGTTACAGATTGCCAGGATTCTGACAAGCCTACAAAGGGAGGTCCGATGGAGATCAGCGGGAAGAAGGCCGTCGTCATCGGCGGCGCGTCGGGGATGGGTCGCGCCACCGCCGAACTGTTCGCCGAGCGTGGCGCCGACGTCGCCGTGTTCGACCGCGAGGGTTCCGACGGGAAAGCGGTTGCCGAGGGCTTCGGCGGCGCGTTCTATCCGGTCGACGTCACCGACTTCACCGGCACCGAGGAGACGTTGCAGACCGCGGTGGACAAGCTCGGCGGCCTGCATGTCGTGGTGACCACCGCCGGCGGCGGCATCGCCAAGCGGACGCTGACCAAGTCGGGTCCCCATGACCTCGAATCCTTCCAATCCGTGATCGATCTCAACCTCATCGCCACCTTCAACATCAGCCGGCTGGCGGCCGCTCACATGGCCAAAAACGAGCCCGAGGACGACGAGCGCGGCGTCATCATCAACACCGCCTCGATCGCGGCCTTCGAGGGCCAGATCGGGCAGGTTGCCTACACCGCCGCCAAGGCGGCGATCGCGGGCATGTGCCTGACCATGGCCCGCGACCTGGGGTCGATGGGGATCCGGGTGCTGGCGATCGCCCCGAGCCTGTTCCTGACCGGGCTGACCTCGATGGTGCCCGACGAGATGGCGAGCCAGCTGGTCAACGACGCAGCCTTCCCCAAGCGGATGGGACGGCCCGAGGAGTACGCCAAGCTGGCGGCGGCCATCGTGGACAACCCGATGCTCAACGGCCAATGCCTGCGATTGGACGCGGGTCAGCGGTTCGCGCCCAAGTAACGCCACCCCGCCGAAGTCGACGCCTCTCGCGGTTCGCTCCCCGCAATCAGTACACTCTATTACGCGGCCGCCCCGCTCCCCCTCGGAGCGGGGCAGGTCGACCACTCCGGCTCGGTTCTTCTCCGAAGCGGGCCGGGAATGCGGCGCGAGGAGGTCCCCATGGGTATCGCACTGACCGACGACCATCGCGAGCTCGCCGAGGTGGCCCGCGCGTTTCTGACCTCGCAGAAGGCGCGCTGGGCGGCGCGATCGCTGCTGGACACCCCCGACGAGGGCCGGCCCGCATTCTGGCACGATATGGTCGAGCTGGGCTGGCTCGGCCTGCACGTCGACGAAGAACACGGCGGCTCGGGCTACGGGTTGCCCGAACTTGTGGTGGTGATCGAGGAGCTCGGTCGCGCGGTGGCGCCGGGGCCGTTCGTCCCGACCGTGATCGCGTCGGCCGTGATCGCCAAAGACGGTACGGCCGAGCAGAAGTCGCGGCTGCTGCCGGGGCTGATCGACGGAACGGTCACCGCGGGTATTGGTTTGGGCAGCCAGGTGCGGGTCGCCGACGGGGTGGCCGACGGCGAGGCCGGAATCGTGTTGGGCGCCGGGCTCGCCGACCTGTTGCTCCTCGCCGCCGGTGACGACGTGCTGCTGGTGGACCGTGGCCGCGACGGGGTGTCGGTCGAGGTGCCCGAGAATCTCGACCCGACCCGGCGTTCCGGCCGCGTTCGCCTGCACAACGTGAGCGTCAGTTCCGACGACATCCTGCCGGGGGCGCGTGAGTCGGCCCTGGCGCGGGCGCGTACCTTGCTGGCCGCCGAGGCGGTGGGAGGCGCGTCCGACTGCGTCGATGCCGCCGTCGACTACGCCAAGGTGCGCCAGCAATTCGGCCGCACCATCGCCACCTTCCAGGCGGTGAAGCATCATTGCGCGAACATGCTGGTGGCCGTCGAGTCGGCGGTCGCCGCGGTGTGGGACGCCTCGCGCGCGGCATCCGAGGACTCATCGGAGGACGAAGCGCAATTCCGGCTGATCGCCGCCGTGGCTGCGGCACTGGCGTTCGGAGCCTATGCACGCAACGCCGAACTCAACATTCAGGTGCACGGCGGCATCGGCTTCACCTGGGAGCACGACGCGCATCTGCACCTGCGCCGGGCGCTGGTGACCGCGGCACTGTTCGGCGGTGACGCGCCGGCCCGGGATGTCTTCGAGCGCACCGCGGCCGGGGCGACCCGGGAAAACAGCCTGGACCTGCCGCCCGAGGCCGAAGAACTGCGCACCCGGATCCATGCCGACGCCGCCGAGATCGCCGCCCTGGACAAAAACGCCCAGCGCGACAAGCTGATCGCGACCGGCTACGTGATGCCGCACTGGCCCAAACCGTGGGGTCGGGCCGCCGACGCGGTGGAGCAGCTGGTGATCGAGGAAGAGTTCCGCGCGGCGGGCGTCAAGCGCCCCGACTATTCGATCACCGGATGGGTGATCCTCACCCTGATCCAGCACGGAACTGATTGGCAGATTGAAAGATTCGTGGAGAAGGCGCTGCGCCAAGACGAGATCTGGTGCCAGCTGTTCTCCGAGCCCGACGCCGGGTCGGACGCCGCATCCGTCAAGACCCGCGCCACCCGGGTCGACGGTGGCTGGAAGATCAACGGGCAGAAGGTGTGGACCAGCGGGGCCCAGTACTGCGCCCGCGGCCTGGCCACTGTGCGCACCGACCCGGACGCACCCAAGCACGCCGGCATCACCACCGTGATCATCGACATGAAGGCGCCCGAGGTCGAGGTGCGGCCGTTGCGGCAGATCACCGGCGGCTCGGAATTCAATGAGGTGTTCTTCAACGACGTGTTCGTTCCCGACGAGGACGTCGTCGGGGCGCCCAATTCGGGATGGACGGTCGCACGCGCGACGCTGGGCAACGAGCGGGTCAGCATCGGTGGCAGCGGGTCGTTCTACGAGGGCTTGGCATCGAAACTGGTGGAGCTGGCACAGCAGCACGCGGATCGGTTGGCGGGTGCGGCGATTCGCGTCGGAAACTACCTCGCCGACGATCACGCACTGCGGCTGCTGAACCTGCGCCGCGCCGCCCGCAGCGTCGAGGGAGCGGGCCCCGGTCCGGAAGGCAACGTCACCAAACTCAAGCTGGCCGAGCACATGATCGAGGGCGGCGCGATCTCGGCGGCGCTGCTGGGGCCCGAGGTTGCGCTGACCGACGGCGTCGGCGCGGTGGCCGGCCGGATGATCATGGGCTCCCGCGGAATGGCGATCGCCGGCGGCACTTCGGAGGTGACCCGCAACCAGATCGCCGAGCGCATTCTCGGCATGCCGCGTGACCCGCTGATCAACTAAAGCGTCCGTCAGGCCGGCCGGGGAACGGCCGCCAGTCGCGATTGGCCGACCCAGCCCGGCACCGCCCGGCGAGCGGCTGCGGATCCCTGGACGGTCACGGCGCCGTTGAGCGTGGCGCGCGACCACGAGACGTCGCCGCGCCACAACTCGATCAGCGTGCGCAGGCTGGTCTCGACCGTCGCGGCCACCTCATACCCCGGGTCGAAATCGCAGACGCCCGAGGCCCCTTCGGACACCATCAGCCACCAGCGCGACGCCTTGGGGGCCACTCCGGTCAACAGGAAAGCCACCACCGTGCGCGCCCGCGGCCACGCGTCGACGGAAATCGAACGACGGATATCCCACATCAGCAAGTGCGGATCCAGGTCGTCGTCGCCGATCTCGGGCATCCAGCGAACTCCCCACTCGCCGAGCGCCTCCACCACCGGCGCGAGTTCCCGACCGCAGGGGGTCAGCGAGTACGAGGTGCGACCGTCGATTTCGGTGCGCTCGACGACACCGGCCCGGCTCAACGACTTCAGCCGCTTGGACAGCAGCGCGGGCGACATCTTCGGCACCCCGCGCCGCAGGTCGTTGAAATGCATGCTGCCCGCAAGCAATTCGCGCACCACCAGCAGTGTCCAGCGTTCATCGAGCAATTCCATCGCCTTGGCGACTGGGCAGAACTGGCCATATGTCGACATCTGATTATCCTTTCGCTGTGTCCAGTAGACGCCCTGGCGGCGGGATTGACTAGTACAGATCGTGAACCACTGCGGGTTCAGATCTGGCACTGGAACCGGTTCATCGGCAAACGGACGATGGTGGCTACCGATCAGAAAAAGGAAGATCATCATCATGACCGCAGTAACCGGAACCGACCGCATCCCTGGGCTATGGGCGCTGGGGGACTACACCAGCGTGGCGACCGAAGTAGTGGCACCGCTGGGCCCGGTGTTGGTGCACGCCAGCCGCATCGGCGCGGGTGATCGCGTGCTCGACGTGGCGGCCGGGGCCGGCAACGCGGCGATACCCGCCGCGCTGACCGGCGCCGACGTGACTGCCAGCGACCTATGCCCAGAACTGCTGGAGCGCGGCCGCGCGCTCGCCCGCAACCGTGGGGTCGACCTGCGCTGGCTGCAGGCCGATGCGGAAGCGCTGCCGTGTGACGGCGATGAGTTCGACGCCGTGCTGTCTTGCATCGGGGTGATGTTCGCCCCGCACCATCGGCGCGCGGCCGACGAGCTGGTTCGAGTCTGCCGGCCGGGCGGGCTGATCGGCCTGATCAGCTGGACGCCCGAGGGCTTTGTCGGTCAGATGTTCGCGACGATGAAGCCGTACGTGACGGCGGCGCCGCCCGGTGTGTTGCCGGCGACGTTGTGGGGCAACGCAGATCACGTGCGCACTCTGCTGGGGGATGGAATCCGCGAATTCACCGCGCAACGGTGCGCGCTGCGGGTTGACCGCTTCGCCGATGGTGCGGCGTTCCGCGACTACTTCAAGGCAAATTACGGGCCGACAATCGCCGCCTACCGTGGTATCGAGGGCGAGCCGGGCCGGGTCGAGGCGCTGGACGCGCAGCTGGCCGAACTGGGCGACCGTTACCTGGCCGGGTCATCGGCGATGGAGTGGGAGTACCTACTGGTCACGGCGCGCAAGCGCTGATCAGCCGGCGGCCGGGGCGAACAGCGGGGCGCCGGCGGCGCCGTTGTCCGGCCGAATGCTCACGGGCATCCCGCATGTCACCGAATCCGGTTCGCAGTCAACGATATTGGCGGCCAGGCGCAGCCCGGTTTGTTCGGCGAGCTCGATGATGGCGATCACGTAGGGGACGGGGATTTCCGGGTTATAAGGGTGGTGGTTCACGGTGTAGGTGAACACCGTGCCACGCCCGGACACCGGCCGCGCGACGAGCGGGCCGCCGCACTCGCGGCATTCGCCGGCCGCGGGATGGACCCAGCGCGCGCAAGCGTCGCAGTGCTCGATCAGCAGCTGCGACGTCGGTTCGGCCGGCACGGGCAATACAGTACACTCTATTGGTTCCGGCGCGGTGTGACGGGTTGGTCGTAAGGCGGTGCAGATGACGTACTTCGAGAAGGACGCGATCGTGTCGGGCATCGGCATCTCGCGGATCGGCCGACGCACCGGCATTCCAGGGCTCGAGCTGACCATGGAGGCGGTCCGGGCCGCCATCGCGGATGCCGGCCTGGCGCCCGCCGACATCGACGGCATCGCGACTCTGGGTGACACGCCTGCCGGCGAGGTCAACGCCGAACTGCGGATCGAGGCGGCGGACTGCGGCAGCGGGTTCGGTACCGGTGGCCTGCTGAGCCCGGTGATGTCGGCGTGCCGCGCGGTCGCCGAGCGACGCGCCCGGCATGTGGTGATCTACCGAACGATCCAAATGCTGGGCGGCACGGTTCCGGTGAAGCCGCAAGAGAATGCGCCCGTCCCACCGCTGGCGCGGATGTTCGAAACACCCGAGGGCGCCGAGAAGCCCGCCGTCGGCGCGATGGACGATGTCAACGATCTGGTTGCGGCGCAAGCGTATTCCGCCGCGAACTGGTTAGCGCTGAACTGCCGTCGCCACATGGAGTTGTACGGAACCACCAAGGAGCAGCTGGGTTGGCTGGCGCTCAACGGCAGGCGTAACGCGGCGTTGAATCCCCTTGCGGTGTACCGCGAACCGATGACGATGGACGACTACCTGGGGGCGCGACTGGTCTCGACGCCGTTCGGTCTGCTGGACTGTGATGTGCCCATCGACGGGTCGATCGCGGTGGTGGTCTCGAACGCCGACTACGGCCCCGACTGCCCGCACCGGCCGGTTGGCGTGGAGGCGATCGGCGGGTCCGACGGTGCCGGTGGCTGGTTCCACCGCGACGACTATCCCAAGATGGCGATGTCCGACGCCACGGCGCAGATGTGGTCACGTACCGCGTTGAAGCCCGCCGACCTCGACGTCGCCCAGTTGTACGACGGTTTCACGTATCTGGCCCTCGCCTGGTTGGAGGCCCTGGGAATCTGCGGCGACGGCGAGGCCGGTCCGTTCGTCGAGGGTGGCGCGCGAATCGCCCGCGACGGTGCACTGCCGCTGAACACCTATGGCGGCCAGCTCTCGGCGGGTCGCATGCACGGCTACTGGGCGCTGCACGAAGGGTGTCTGCAGTTGCGCGGCGAGGCGGGGGAGCGCCAGGTGTCGCGGCGCCCCGAGATCGGCGTGGTTTCCGTCGGCGGTGGTCCGGTCGCGGGATGCATGCTGCTGACCTGTTGAGCACCAGCCCCGAGCCGGACACCGGCCGGGCGAACAAACTGGCTGCGAAGATTGCCCGCGACATCGAGGCGGACGTCGTTCGCCGCGGTTGGCCGATCGGGGAGTCGCTGGGCTCCGAAAGCGCTTTGCAACAACGCTTTTGCGTGAGTCGATCGGTGCTGCGGGAGGCGGTTCGGCTCGTCGAGCACCATCAAGTCGCCCGGATGCGCCGCGGACCCAACGGCGGGCTGCTGGTCTGCGAGCCCGATGCGGGGCCCGCGACCCGCGCCGTCGTCATCTATCTCGAGTACCTGGGCACCACGCTGGGTGACCTGCTCAACGCGCGCCTGGTGCTCGAGCCCCTGGCGGCCGCCCTCGCCGCGGAATGCATCGACGAAGCCGGCATCGATCGGCTGCGCGCGGTCCTGCGCGCCGAAGAGCAGTGGAAGCCGGGCCTGCCGGCGCCGCGTGACGAATTCCACATCGCGCTCGCGGAGCAGTCCAAAAACCCCGTTCTGCAACTGTTCATCGGCGTTTCGATGCGGTTGACCGCGCGCTACGCCCGGGCGGCGCGGACGGACTCGGCGGGTGAGGCCGTCGAGGCGGTCGACCATATGCACAACGACCACTCCGAGCTCGTGGCCGCGGTGACCGCTGGTGATTCGGCGCGGGCCAGGACGCTGTCCGAGCGACACGTGGAAAGGGTGACCGCCTGGCTGCAGGCGCATCACCCCGGCGACGGTGCGGGCCGAAAACACCCGACGAGCCGGGGCGAGCCGCGGCTGGACCCCGACGCACCGCAGGGCAAGTTGGCTGAGGTGCTGGCGGCAACCATCGGCGACGACATCGCCGCCGCCGGGTGGCGGATCGGTTCGGTGTTCGGGACCGAGACGGCGCTGCTGGAGCGCTACCGGGTGAGCCGCGCGGTGCTGCGCGAAGCGGTGCGGCTGCTCGAACATCACTCGGTCGCCCAGATGCGCCGCGGTCCGGGCGGCGGGCTGGTCATCACCGAGCCCGAGGCGCAGGCCAGCATCGACACCATCGCGCTCTACCTGCAGTACCGCAAGCCGAGCCGCGAAGACTTACGCCGCGTCCGGGATGCCATCGAGATCGACAACGTCGCCCAAGTCGTGAAGCGCCGCACCCAACCGGAGGTGGCCAACTTCCTGGACGCCCGTCGGGCCGCCGTGCGGTCGGCGTTCGGCGAAAACCCCCACCAGAAAAAGGGCGACGTGCGCAAGGCCGCCGTCGAGGAATCTCGGTTCCATGTCGGACTGGCGCAGCTCGCCGGTAACGCGCTGCTCGACCTGTTTCTCCGGATCATCGTCGAGTTGTTGCGCCGACACTGGTCCAGCACCGCGCAGGCGCCGCCGACGTGGAGCGACATTGTCGCCGTCGAGCGCGCTCACCTGCGGATTCTCGAGGCGATCGCGGCCGGGGACGACAGCTTGGCCCGCTACCGCGTCCGGCGCCACCTGGATGCCGCGGCCTCGTGGTGGCTCTAGCGCCCCGACGATGCTCCGTTGTGAGCACGGTCGTGGGCTAATCGCGCATAGCAACGGCCCTTCGGGGGTACTGGGATAGGTAACGGTGGTCGGAGTTTGGGGGATAGGAACTGTGGGCACGCCGGTCCGGCAGGGGGTTGGCATAGTGATCGAAAGCGAAAGAGCCAAAATGACGACGGGCGCGGGAGACGACCCACAAGGTTTCGTTCATTCCGCGCTCTTGTACCACTCCCAGCGGGAGTTTCTGGACTTTGTGGTGCGCTTCATAGTGGACGGCTTGGCAAACGACGAGCCGGCGCTGGTCGCGGTGCCCGGCGACAAGCTGGCGCTGCTGCGTGACGAGCTGCGCGGCGCGGGCCACGAGTCGCGGCCCGGATTGGAGTTGGCCGACATCACCGAGGTCGCGCGCAACCCGAGCCGGCTGCTGGCAATCGGGCATTCTTTCGCCGGGGAACACCCGGATCGAGGGGTGCGGATTGTCAGCGAACTCACCTGGCCCGGCCGCAGCGCCGACGAGCTGCTCGCCTGCGTCCAGAATGAAGCCCTGTTCAACGGCGCTTTCGACGGCCCGCAGGTGACCGGTTTGTGCCTTTATGACGCAAGTCGACTCGATGAGGATGTCCTGGCGAGCGCCCGCGCGACCCACCCCTGGCTGTGGCGGAACGGTGAGCTGCATTGCAGCCGCGAGTACGCGCCGGATGATGTCCTGGTGAGCTGCAACCGGCCGCTGCCCGCCAACCCCGGAGCCGTCACATACATGGTGCGCAAGTCGGAGGACCTCCGTCCCGCGCGATGTTTCGCCGTCGACTACGCCGGCTGGATCGGACTGTCCCAGGACGGCATCGACGATCTGCAGTTGGTCGCCACCGAGCTGGCCACCAACAGCCTGATGTATACCGACGGCGCGTGCCGGCTGGCCTTCTGGCGCCATGACGAGCACCTGGTGTGTGAGGCACGCGACAGCGGACGGATCGACGACCCGTTGGTGGGGCGCCTGAATCCGGGTCCCAGCGGCCCGGCCAGCCGCGGACTGTTTCTGGTCAACGCCATATCGGACTTGGTGCGTACGTACACCACGACCACCGGTACGACCATTCAGGCATATCTTCGGGTTCGCCGGTCGTCGGGGCCCAACGGATAAACTTGCTCTGCCGCCGCACGCCGTCTAATGTCTCGCTCGTGCGTCTTCTTGCCGTAGTAGCCAGCACCCGCAGCGGGGTCTGATCCAGACCGACCCCTCGCTGTGGGTCGCAAGCTACTACCGTCGGTCGCTCCTGCCAGCCAGAGAAGACCGCCGACGTGCCTGTTTCCCAGCCTCTTTCCGCTCCCTCGTCCTGGGGTGCCAACGCGTGGTTCGGCCACCACTTCGGCGCCCCGTTGCCGCGCGGTCTGCGGGAGGAGGCCGCCGCGATGTCCTGGGAGGGCTTCGCCGCGACCTACGGCCACACCGCCGGCCCGCTGCGGCTGGGGCACTGGGAGTGCACTGACACCGAGCGGCCCGCCGGACGACTGGGTCCGCAAGCCCGCAACTTTCGGGCCATGATCGCCGTCGGCGACCGCCTCAGCACCTCGACCGCCGCCGCGAGCGGGCCCATCGCCGCCCTCACCGCGATGCTGCACGAGCGCGGGATCGCCATCGAGACAGTGAAATTCCACCAGATGGGATCGGGCGGCTACACCGCCACCTTCGTCCGTGGCACCGACGGAACCCGCACCGAGTGGGCGATGGGCCTCTCGGAGGACCCGACGCAGTCCGGGCTGCGCGCGGTGATCGCCTGCGCCAACCGGCTGGCCGGCGAGCGCGGCGTCGGCTAGCCCGCCGGATCAGAGCGGGCGCAGCACAATTGGCATGCCGTCTTTCGGCACCGGCATGCCGCCGTAATCCCACACGGCCTGGTATCCCGGGCGGGGCAGTTCGAGCCGATACTTGCGCAGCAGCCGGTGCAGGATCGTCTTGATCTCCAACTGCCCGAACGCCATTCCAATGCACTTGTGGGCGCCGCCGCCGAACGGTGTGAACGCGTAGCGGTGCCGTTTGTGCTCATTGCGCGGCTCGGTGAACCGATCCGGGTCGAATTTCAGTGGGTCCGTCCACAATTCGGGCAGCCGGTGATTCATGCCGGGGTACGCGATGACGTTGGTGCCCTTGGGTATGTAGTAGCCCAGCAGCTCGGTGTCGCGCACCGTCTGCCGCATGGCCCATTGCACCGGGGTCACCAGCCGGATCGACTCGTTCATCACCAGATCCAGCGTCTCGAGCTTCTCCAGCGACTCGATGTCGAGCGGCCCGTCGCCGAGGCGGTCCGATTCGTCGCGGCAGCGCTCCTGCCACTCCGGGTGGCCGGCGAGGTTGTAGGCCATCGTCGTCGACGTCGATGTCGACGTGTCGTGCGCGGCCATCATCAAAAAAATCATGTGGTTGACGATGTCTTCGTCGGAGAACTTGTTGCCGTCCTCGTCTTCGGTGTGGCACAACACCGACAGCAGGTCGTTGCCGTCCTTTTGTCGCTGTTCGGTGACCCGCTCGCGGAAGTAGTTCTCCAGCAGTTCGCGCGCCTTGAGGCCGCGCCACCAGGTGAACGGCGGCACACTGGTGCGGATGATCGCGTTGCCCGCGCGCGTGGTGACGGCGAACGCTTTGTTCACCTTGGTCACCAGCTCGTGGTCGGTGCCCGGCTCGTGGCCCATGAACACCATCGAGGCGATGTCGAGGGTCAGCTCCTTCATCGCCGGATAGAGCAGGAAGCGCGCGTCGTTGGCCACCCAGTCGTTGGCGATCGTTTGCGAGACGACCTGGTCCATCTGCTCGACGTAGCTGACCAGCCGGGAGCGGACGAACGCCTCCTGCATGATCCGCCGGTGGAACATGTGCTCCTCGAAGTCCAGCAGCATCAGGCCGCGGTTAAAGAACGGCCCGATCACCGGAACCCACCCCTGCTGCGAGAAGTCCTTGTTGCGGTTGGAGTAGACGACCTGTGCGGCGTCCGGACCCAGGGCGGCGATGCCCGGGAGCACCGGTGAGTCTCCGAACACCACCGGGCCCTTGGTGTGGTACAGGAACATCAGATAATCCGGACCACCGCGCAACATCTCGATGATGTGCCCGATGACGGGCAGTCCCGCGTCACCCAGGACCGGCTTGAGCCCGCTGCCCGGCGGGGGGTCGGCGAGCTTGTGCTCCGGGAACTGGGTGTTCAGCAGCTTGCGTTCCACCAGACCCATACCGGGAAAGTTGTTGATCGACGGCGTGAACCGGCGCCGCGCCTGATCGAGCAGGTAGTGCGGCGTGCTGATGGTGGCGGCCATCGAGACTCCTTTGCGCTGCTTTGCGAACCCGGGACGGGTGACGGCTGTCACTTATTATTCAACTTTGCGGGAAAAACTTGACGGCTGTCAAGTTTGCTTTTTGCGCGGCGTGGTGCAAGGTCGGGGAATGAGCAGCCACGCCACCACTCCGGGGCCGGCCGTGCGACGGCGTGGCGACAAGCAGCGACTGGCGATCACGCAGGCGGTGCGTGAACTGTTGCAGGAAAGGCCGTTCGCGGAGCTGTCGGTCAGCACCATCAGCCACCGTGCCGGGGTGGCCCGGTCCGGCTTTTACTTCTACTTCGACTCCAAGTACTCGGTGCTCGCGCAGATCGTGGCCGAGGCCACCGAGGAACTCGAAGAACTCACGCAGTATTTCGCCCCCCGCCAGCCGGGCGAGTCGCCGGAGCAGTTCGCCCAGCGGATGGTCGGCAGCGCCGCGGCCGTCTACGCGCACAACGATCCCGTGATGACGGCCTGTAATGCCGCTCGCTACACCGACATTGAGATCCGCGACATCCTCGAGCAGCAGTTCGAGGTGGTGCTGCGCCAGATCGTCGGCATCGTCGAGGCCGAGATGAACGCCGGGACCGCGCACCCGATCAGCGACGACATCCCGACGCTGGTCCGCACCCTGGCGGGCACCACCGCGCTGATGTTGACCGGCGACCCTGTTCTGACCGCCCGCGACGACGACGTGGACCGCAAGGTGCGGGTGCTCGAGCGATTGTGGCTGCACGCGCTCTGGGGTGGCAGCGCGGGCTAACGGACCCAGGCCGCCGGTATCGTCGCGGCCATGGCACCAAGGGCGTCCGGGCAGTATTTCGCGGGAAAGCGGTGCCTTGTCACCGGTGCGGCCAGCGGCATCGGGCGCGCCACCGCGTTGCGGCTCGCCGCCCGCGGCGCCGAGCTCTACTTGACCGACCGCGACCGCGACGGTCTGGACCTCACCGTGACCGATGCCCGCGAGCTGGGCGCCCAGGTGCCCGAGCACCGCGCGCTGGACATCGCCGACTACGACGAGGTGGCCGCGTTCGCCGCCGACATCCACGCCACGCATCCGAGCATGGACGTGGTGCTGAACATCGCCGGCGTCGCGGCGTGGGGAACCGTCGACCGGCTGACCCACGAGCAGTGGAGCAAGATGGTCGCGATCAACCTGATGGGTCCGATCCACGTCATCGAGACCTTCGTGCCGCCCATGGTCGCCGCCGGTCGGGGTGGGCGCTTGGTCAACGTGTCCTCGGCGGCCGGACTGGTCGCGCTGCCCTGGCATGCGGCCTACAGCGCCAGCAAGTTCGGGCTGCGCGGCCTTTCCGAGGTGCTGCGCTTCGACCTGGCCCGCCACCGCATCGGGGTGTCGGTCGTGGTGCCGGGCGCGGTGAGGACGCCGCTAGTCAACACCATCGAGATCGCCGGCGTCGACCGCGAGGACCCCAGGGTCGCCCGCTGGGTCGAGCGCTTCAGCGGTCATGCGGTATCGCCGGAACGAGCGGCCGAGAAGATCCTGGCCGGGGTCGAGAAAAATCGATACCTGATCTACACGTCCGCGGACATCCGGGCGCTGTATGCGTTCAAGCGGCTGGCGTGGTGGCCCTACAGCGTGGCGATGCGCCAGGTCAACGTGGTCTTCACGCGGGCGCTTCGGCCGGCGCCGGCAATACCCCGCTGTTAGTGCGAGCAACGGCAGACGCGACGGCGGCTGTTGAGTCGATTTCTGCCATTCCTGGTTGCGACAACGTGCGAAGATGTGGACGCCGGTCCCCGCATCACGAGCAAAGGTCAAACAGGTGGCACTTGTCATTGCCCTCGTCGTCATCGTCGTAATCCTGGCCATCCTCGCGCTCATCGCGCTCGGCATCTACAACGGGCTCGTCCGTCTTCGGAACGGCTACAAGAACGCGTTCGCACAGATCGACGTTCAGCTCACCCGGCGCCACGACCTGATCCCGAACCTCGTAGAGACCGCGAAGGCTTACATGGCCCATGAGCGCGGCACCCTCGAAGCGGTCATTCAGGCACGTAACTCCGCAATCACCGCAAAGCAGGCAGCCACCGCCAACCCGGGTGACCCCAGCGCCATGGGTCAGCTGGCAGCCTCGGAAGGGGCGCTGACCGGTGCTCTCGGCAAACTGTTTGCCCTTAGTGAGGCGTACCCGGACCTCAAGGCCAACCAGAACATGATGCAGCTCTCGGAAGAGCTGACCTCGACAGAGAACCGCGTTGCTTTCGCCCGGCAGGCCTACAACGACTCGGTCATGAACTACAACAACAAGCGCGAAGTGTTCCCGGCTGTCCTTCTCGCGGGCGCGTTCGGCTTCACCGCGGCAGCGCCGCTGGAGGTAGCCGGTCCTGAGGTGCGGGAAGTCCCGCGCGTTCAGTTCTGATCTAGGTCATGGACTTCTTCGACCGCCAGCGCCATGTGCGCGCGGCGTCGAAAAGGTTGGTCTTCCTTTTCATCTTGGCGGTGCTCGCAATTACCGCAATTGTGAATGTCGCCGTCCTCGCAGCGACGGTATCCGGGGGAAAGTCGACGCCGGAGCAGTTGATCGGGATGTCGGTGCTCGTGAGCGGCGCAACGCTGCTGATGATCGGCGGGGTGTCGACTGTCAGGACGATGATGCTGCGCAGCGGCGGCGGGGTGAAGGTTGCCGAGAGCCTCGGCGCGGTGCGGGTACCGGATATGCCGACAGAAGCGCACCTCAAGCGGTATCGCAACGTCGTCGAAGAAATCGCCATCGCGTCGAGCACACCGGTGCCCGTGCTGTATTACCTGCCGAACGAGCAGGCAATCAACGCATTCGCCGCGGGATACACGCCGGCCGACGCGGCCGTGTGCGTCACCCAGGGCTCGCTCGACCGACTCAACCGTGACGAACTGCAGGGCGTGATCGCGCACGAGTTCAGCCATGTCGTCAATGGCGATATGCGGTTGAGCCTCAGGCTCATCGGTGTGCTGGCCGGGATCACGGCGCTGTCGGTTATCGGCCGGATGCTGTGGTACGTCGGTAGCGGGCGAGGCCGCGGCAGCAACAACAACGCCGCCCTCGCGTTGGGGGCGCTCGGGTTGGTCGTTCTGGCGGCGGGCTGGATCGGGGTTTTCTTCGGACGGCTTATCAAAGCAGCGGTCTCCCGTGAGCGGGAGTATCTCGCTGATGCGTCAGCGGTCCAATTCACGCGACAGACGGGCGGACTGACGGGCGCGCTGAAGAAGATCGGTGGGCTCCAGGCCGGATCCCGGCTGGGCAGCCCCAAGACCGAAAATGTCAGCCACATGCTGTTCGGCCCGGGCATGAAGTTCTCGGGACTGTACGCAACCCATCCGCCGCTCCTGAAGCGTATTCAGGTGCTCGAGCCTGCCTTTACCCCCACCAACCTCGAGGAGCTGCGTCAGGGCTGGTCGGCTCGGCCGCCGGACGGTTTGGCGGAGGACTCGCGGATGGGTCTCGCAGAGGCGCCGGCGCAGCAAGCTGCCGCGCAAGTGCAGCAAGCTCCGCCGCGCAGCATCGATGCCCGCGAATACGCGGCCACCGTTGGCAACCCGACCGCGGCGTCGTACGCGGCGGGGGCGCGCTACCACAAGGCGATCCCGCAGAACATCGCCGACCTTGCACACAATTCCGCCGATGCGGTCCCGTTGATCTACGGGCTTGTCTTCGACCGCAAGCAGAATGTCCGAGAGGCGCAGTACCGGGTCGTCGCCCGGTATCACGGCAAGCAGCTGGCCGATGAGGCGTGGCGGTGTGCCGGGGAGCTGGTGAACCTCGATCCCAGCTTGCGCCTGCCCGTCGCATCCATCGCGTTCCCCGCCCTGCGTGGTCGCCCCGAGGCTGAGACGCGAGTGATGACATCGGTTCTCGGCGAACTGATCAACGCGGACGGTCAGATCGACATCTATGAATACTGCCTTGGCACACTGGTTTTCGTTGGCTTGCATGAGGCTCTGACGTCAGGATCGCCGTGGAAGAGCAAACGTCAGAGTCTGGCCAGCGCCCAAAACGCCACCTCCTGCCTCATCGCCGTGCTGGCGCAGACCGCTAACAGCGACCCACGGGCGGCGGCGGCGGCATTCCAGGCGGGGATCTCCGTCGCATACCCGCAGGCACGAATTCCGTTCCCGCCAGTCCAGGGCGTATTCGCGCTCGAACAAGTGTGGCCGGTGATCGACGGACTAGAAGGCAACGATAAGGCCACCGTTGTAGCCGCCGCCGTGACGACGGTAATGGCCGACGGGGTCGTCACTCTGGAAGAAGATGAGCTGCTCCGAACTGTGTGCGGTGTGCTGCACTGCCCGGTTCCGCCGGTCGTCTAAGGCGCCGCGAACCGTCGGTGAGCCAGCTCCGCTGAGCTACTGCGGCATCTGCAGTTCCAGTCGTACCCCGAGCAGACGGACCGGGCGGTCCAGCTCGAACAGATCCAGCACCCGCAGCGTGGCCCGGACGATTACGTCTGCCTCAGTCGTGGGCGCATCAAGCTTGCGGATCTTGGTGCGGGTGTAAAACGTCGCGGTGCGCACGGTCACCGCCACCCGGGTGACGATGCGCGCCGAGGCCACCACGTCGTCGAGCGCTCGCTGCGCCAATTGCGTTACGGCCGAGTCCATTTCGGCTCGGTCGGTGAGATCGCGCGGAAAAGTGACGACGTGGCTGCGCGAGCGCGGTATCCATGGCTCGGCGCTGACTTCCGCGTCGCCGCCCCCCTTGGCGAGCAGCAACAGCCACAGGCCGGTGCGGGGGCCGAACGTCGACGTCAGCAGTTCGGCGTCGCTGTTGGCGAGCTGCCACACCGTGGTGATCCCAAGGCCCGCGAGCTTTTTCGAGGTCTTCGGGCCGACACCCCAGAGCGCTTCGACCGGACGGTCGGCCATCAGGGTCATCCAGTTGGCGTCGGTGAGCGCATAGACGCCGGCCGGTTTCGCGAAGCCGGTGGCGACCTTGGCGCGCTGTTTGTTGTCGCTGATCCCGACCGAGCAGGACAGCCCGGTCTCGGACAAGACGAGGGTGCGCAGCTGTTCGGCGACTTCGGCCGGATCGCCGGCCTGCACCCCGACATACGCCTCGTCCCAGCCCCACACTTCGACGGGGTGGCCCAGGTCGCGCAGCAGCCCCATGACCTCATCGGACGCGACGTCGTAGGCGGCCGTATCCGACGGCAGGAAGGTGGCGCCGGGGCAGCGGCGGGCGGCGGCGCGCAGCGGCATGCCCGCGCGCACACCGAATTCACGGGCCTCATAGGAGGCGCAGGTGACGACCTTGCGCGGTTCGGTCGGATCGCCATTGCCGCCGACGATGACCGGCAGGCCCGCCAACTCGGGGTGGCGCCGCAGCTCGACCGAGGCCAGAAACTGATCGAGGTCGACGTGCAGCACCCAGCTCTCGGGCATCCGCGTCGATCACCGCCCGCACAGCTTGCGCGCCAGGCTCTCCCACGCGTCGCCCAACGTCTCGAGGGTGTGACCGCCGTCGTGGAGTTGATGCTCCACGTAATCCGGGTCGAGCAGGGCCAGCAGCGCGTCCGTCTGGACGTCAAGATCACCCGTGCTGTCCGCGCCCTGCAGCAGCACCCGCACGTGGGTGCGCTGCACCGCGGCCGCCCCGACGTGGCGGGTGTGCGGATCGCGGTTGGCCGCCGACAGCAGCGCGTGGTGGGCATGGACGAAGCGCATGCGCTCGCGTCCGAATGCCACCAGCCGGTCCAGCGGGGGCGCACCGGGGCCCAGGGGTGGCGGACCGAACAGAAACGCCTGCTGGCTGGCCCGTTCGTCCTCGTCGAGCAGCACCACCATCAGGCCGGCCCGGCTGCCGAACCGGCGGAAAAGGGTGCCTTTGCCCACGCCGGCGGCCGCGGCGACGTCGTCCATGGTGACCGCGTCCGCGCCGCGCTCGGCGGTCAGCCGGCGGGCCGCGTCCAGCACGAGCGCGCGGTTGCGGGCCGCGTCACCCCGCTCCCGTTGGGGCTCTCGCTGCGGCCCGCCCGGAGCGGACAGGGACAATTCACCCGACCGCTCGACACCGCTCACCCCTGCACTTTAACGCGGTCGGAATAAAGCGGACCATAGTCCGGTTTGGCCGTGCAAGGATATAAAGCAACGAGCGAAGGGAATTGGAACAGTGACACAGAACTCTGACATCCAGATCTTGGCCCTAGTGGGAAGTCTGCGTTCGGCGTCGATCAACCGCCAGATCGCCGAGCTCGCGGCGCAGGTCGCTCCAGACGGCGTGAGCGTGACCGTGTTCGAGGGGCTGGGGGAGCTGCCGTTCTACAACGAGGAGATCGACGACGCCACGAACACCGACGCCCCGCCGCTGGCACCGGTAGCCGCGCTGCGCGCCGCGGCGGCCGGCGCAGATGCCGCTCTGGTGGTCACCCCCGAGTACAACGGCAGCCTGCCGGCGGTCGTCAAGAACGCGGTCGACTGGCTATCGCGCCCGTTCGGCAATGGCGCATTGAAGGACAAGCCGCTGGCGGTCATCGGCGGATCGATGGGCCAATACGGCGGCGTGTGGGCGCACGACGAGACGCGCAAGACGTTCGGCATCGCCGGTGCCCGCGTGGTCGACGGGATCAAGCTCTCGGTGCCGTTCCGAACCCTGGAGGGTAAGGCGCCCGCGGAGCACGACGAGCTGGTGGCCAACGTGCGTGACGTAGCGGGCAAGCTCGCCGCCGAGGTGGGCTGACGCCTGGACCGACCAACAAGCCGCCAGCCCCGGCTGGCGGCTTTGCTGGCGGTGGGCGGGCGAGACGGTCTGACCGGTGCTGTCGGTGGCCGGTGCTATACCGATATAGGTGAGCACCTTCGACGCGATCTGTGACCTCCGACACGCCGAGCGCGTGTCCCGAGTTTGTTCTGGACAGCGCTCAGGACCAGCGAATTTCAAAAATGTTATTCAGAACATCTTGTATCTGCCGATCTTGTCGGCCACTAGGTGTAGTGTTCCGAACACCGACAGATCCCAGGACTACCAAGCCAGCGTGCCTGGTGGACCTCCCAGAAATCGGCTTGAAGACGTCGAAGCCATGTCTTTCGACCCGACAGCCGGTCCACGGGAATCAGGGGGCCTGTCGGACCGCTGAACATAGCGCAGACGTAGTACCTCAGTAGTTGCCAGTCCGTAACACGTTCCCCTTCCGCAAAGGAGCGGCTTCTATGAGCATCACCGTGTACACCAAGCCGGCATGCGTGCAGTGCAGCGCCACCTACAAGGCTTTGGACAAGCAGGGCCTGAACTACGAGAAGGTCGACATCACCCTGGACACCGAAGCGCGGGACTACGTGATGGCGCTGGGCTACCTGCAGGCCCCCGTGGTGGTGGCGGAAAACGACCACTGGTCGGGCTTCCGGCCCGACCGCATCAAGGCGCTCGCCGGGGCCGCGCTGAGCGCTTGACGCAGTAGATGGCTAAGTAAGGAGGTTGCAGTGCCATGGACATCACGGGACGCAACCTGGTCTATTTCTCTTCGGTATCGGAGAACACCCACCGCTTCGTGCAGAAGCTGGGCGTTCCCGCCACGCGGATACCGCTGCATGGTCGTATCGAGGTCGACGAGCCGTACGTGCTGGTGTTGCCCACGTACGGCGGCGGCCGCGCTACCCCCGACATCAATGATGGAGGCTACGTCCCCAAGCAGGTCATCGCCTTTTTGAACAACGAGCACAACCGGTCGCTGATTCGCGGTGTCATCGCCGCGGGCAACAACAACTTCGGTGCCGAATTCGCCTATGCGGGCGACGTGGTCTCCCGCAAATGCGGTGTTCCGTACCTCTACCGCTTCGAACTGATGGGAACCCCGGACGACGTGGAAGCCGTCCGCGCGGGTCTCGCCGACTTTTGGAAGGAACAGACGTGCCACCAACCGTCACTACAGAGCCTGTAGCCTCCGGCACGCACGTGTTGCCCGATGAAACGGACTATCACGCGCTGAACGCCATGCTGAATCTGTATGACGCGGACGGCAAGATTCAGTTCGACAGGGACCGGGAAGCTGCCCACCAGTATTTCCTGCAGCACGTCAACCAGAACACGGTCTTCTTCCACAACCAGGACGAGAAGCTCGACTACCTGATCAAAGAGGACTATTACGAGCGTGAGGTCCTCGACCAGTACTCGCGCAACTTCGTCAAGGAGCTGCTGGACCGCGCCTATGCCAAGAAGTTCCGGTTCCCGACGTTTCTCGGCGCGTTCAAGTACTACACGTCCTACACGCTGAAGACCTTCGACGGGAAGCGGTACCTGGAGCGCTTCGAGGATCGGGTCGTCATGGTCGCGCTCACGTTGGCGGCCGGCGACACCGCGCTGGCCGAGAAGCTGGTCGACGAGATCATCGACGGCCGGTTCCAGCCGGCCACTCCGACCTTCCTCAACTCGGGCAAGCAGCAGCGCGGCGAGCCGGTGAGCTGTTTTCTGCTGCGCATCGAGGACAACATGGAGTCGATCGGCCGATCGATCAACTCCGCGCTGCAGCTGTCCAAGCGCGGCGGGGGAGTTGCCTTGCTGCTGACCAACATTCGTGAGCACGGCGCGCCGATCAAGAACATCGAGAACCAGTCCTCGGGCGTCATCCCGATCATGAAGCTGCTCGAGGATTCGTTCTCCTACGCCAATCAGCTGGGCGCGCGCCAGGGCGCCGGCGCGGTGTACCTGAACGCCCATCACCCCGACATCTGCCGCTTCCTGGACACCAAGCGGGAGAACGCCGACGAGAAGATCCGGATCAAGACGCTGAGCCTGGGCGTGGTGATCCCCGACATCACCTTCGAGCTGGCCAAGAAGAACGAGGACATGTACCTGTTCTCGCCGTACGACGTCGAGCGGGTCTACGGTGTGCCGTTCGCCGACATCTCGGTGACCGAAAAGTACTACGAGATGGTCGATAACGCGCGTATCCGCAAGACCAAGATCAAGGCGCGCGAGTTCTTCCAGACGCTGGCCGAGCTGCAGTTCGAGTCCGGCTATCCCTACATCATGTTCGAGGACACGGTGAACCGTGCCAACCCCATCGAGGGCAAGATCACGCACTCGAACCTGTGCTCGGAGATCCTGCAGGTCTCCACCCCGTCGGTCTTCAACGAGGACTTGTCGTATGCCAAAGTGGGCAAAGACATTTCGTGCAATCTTGGGTCGCTGAACATCGCCAAGGCGATGGATTCGCCGGACTTCGCCCAGACCATCGAGGTGGCGATCCGCGGATTGACCGCGGTGAGCGACCAGACGCACATCACCTCGGTGCCCTCGATCGAGCAGGGCAACAACGACTCGCATGCGATCGGGCTGGGGCAGATGAACCTGCACGGCTATTTGGCTCGCGAGGGCATCTTCTACGGGTCCGAAGAGGGCATCGACTTCACCAACATGTACTTCTATGCGGTGCTGTACCACGCGCTGCGGGCCTCGAACCGGATCGCGATCGAACGCGGTACCCACTTCAAGGGTTTCGAGCGGTCCAAGTACGCGTCGGGGGAGTTCTTCGACAAATACACCGATCAGGTGTGGGAGCCCAAGACCGACAAGGTGCGTGCGCTGTTCGCCGATGCGGGTATCGGCCTCCCGACCCAGGACGATTGGCGACGGCTGAAGGAGTCGGTGGCCGCGCACGGCATCTACAACCAGAACCTGCAGGCGGTGCCCCCCACCGGGTCGATCTCCTACATCAACCACTCGACGTCGTCGATCCACCCCATCGTGTCGAAGGTCGAGATCCGCAAGGAGGGCAAGATCGGCCGGGTCTATTACCCGGCGCCCTACATGACCAACGACAACCTGGACTACTACCAGGACGCCTACGAGATCGGTTACGAGAAGATCATCGACACCTATGCCGCGGCGACCCAGCACGTGGACCAAGGGCTGTCGCTGACGCTGTTCTTCAAGGACACCGCCACCACTCGCGACGTGAACAAGGCGCAGATCTACGCCTGGCGCAAGGGGATCAAGACGCTCTATTACATCCGGCTGCGGCAGATGGCGCTGGAGGGCACCGAGGTCGAGGGCTGCGTATCCTGCATGTTGTAGGCGCCGCGGGCATCGCGATTGCCGTAGTCTGCCCAGGTCAACGGCTCTACGCGGTAAGGTGCTTGACGTGGTGAGAATGCCCCGACCTTCTAGACCTCACCCCGGCGTGAAGCCCGGGGCCAAGGTCGACGCGCGCAGCGAGCGTTGGCGCGAACACCGCAAGAAGGTGCGCGCCGAAATCGTCGATGCGGCGTTCCGCGCCATCGACCGGCTGGGACCCGAGCTGAGCGTGCGGGAAATCGCCGAGGAGGCCGGCACCGCCAAGCCGAAGATCTACCGGCATTTCCACGACAAGTCCGATCTTTTCCAGGCAATCGGGGAGCGCCTGCGCGACATGCTGTGGGCGGCGATCTTCCCGTCCATCGACCTGAAAGCCGACTCCGCCCGCGAGGTCATCGCGCGCAGCGTCGAGGAGTTCGTCATCCTCGTCGACAAGCACCCCAACGTGCTGCGGGTCTTCATTCAGGGCCGCTCCGCGGCCACCCCGCAGTCGACCGTCCGAATCCTCGACGAGGGCCGTGGGATCACGTTGGCCATGGCTGACATGTTCGACAACGAGCTACGCGAGATGGAGCTCGACCACGCGGCGGTCGAACTGGCCGCGCACGCGGCGTTCGGATCGGCCGCCTCCGCCACCGAATGGTGGTTGGGCCCCGACCCCGGCAGCCCGCGGCGCATGCAGCGCGAGCAATTCGTCGCTCAGCTGACGACCATCATGATGGCAAGCATCGTCGGTACCGCCGAGTCCCTCGGCATCGCGATGGACCCTGACCGGCCGATCCACAACGCCGTGCCGCGCGACCGCGCTGTGAGCTGAGCCATGACGGCGTTGACATCGCTGCGGCCATCGGCAACACTCGTGCCTATCCGATACCCTGGGTACCGGGTATTTGCTGATAGCTGGGTCCGCGGGCCAACGCTGCGCCAGCTGCGCGGGGGGCCGATAGTGAAACGGAAAGACCACACATGACCGATGCCATGACCGAGGCCAAGCCGGGGCCCGAGGCGCACACGCCGGTGTACACCCGCGCCATCATCATCGGGACCGGATTCTCCGGCCTGGGAATGGCCATCGCGCTGCAAAAGGAGGGCGTGGGCTTCGTCATCTTGGAGAAGGCCGACGACATCGGCGGCACCTGGCGAGACAACAGTTACCCGGGCTGCGCCTGCGACATCCCGTCGCACCTGTACTCGTACTCATTCGAGCCCAAGCCGGACTGGAAGAACCCGTTCTCCTTCCAACCCGAGATCTGGGACTACCTCAAGGGCGTCACCGAGAAATACGGATTGCGCCGCTACATCGAGTTCAATTCCCTCGTCGATCGTGGCTACTGGGACGACGACGAGCACCGGTGGCACGTGTTCACCAACGACGCACGCGAGTACGTCGCCCAGTTCCTGATCTCTGGAGCCGGCGCGCTGCACGTCCCGTCCTTCCCCGACATCGCGGGTCGTGACGAATTCGCCGGTCCCGCTTTCCATTCCGCGCAGTGGGACCACAGCGTCGATCTGACCGGCAAGCGGGTCGCGATAATCGGGACCGGCGCCAGCGCGATTCAGATTGTGCCGGAGATCGTCGGGCAGGTCGCCGAACTCCAGCTCTACCAACGCACCCCGCCGTGGGTGGTGCCACGCTCCAACCCAGACTTTCCCATCGCGCTGCGCCGGGCCATGCGCAACGTCCCCGGGCTGCGGGCGCTGGTGCGTCTCGGCATCTACTGGGCCCAGGAATCGTTGGCCTTCGGCATGACCAAGCGGCCGAACGCGCTGAAGGTCATCGAGGCCTACGCGAAATACAACATCCGCCGCTCGGTCAAGGACCGCGAGCTGCGTCGCAAACTGATCCCGCACTACCGCATCGGCTGCAAACGAATCCTGAACTCGACCACCTATTACCCCGCCGTAGCCGATCCGAAGACGGAGCTGATCACCGACGGCATCACCCGAATCACGCGGGATGGGATCGTCACCGCGGACGGTGTCGGCCGTGAGGCCGTAAGAGAAGTCGACGTGATCGTGTACGCCACCGGCTTCCACGTCACCGACTCCTACACCTACGTCCAGATCAAGGGTCAGCAGGGCGAGGACCTGGTCGACCGGTGGAACCGCGAGGGCATCGGCGCCCACCGCGGGATCACCGTCGCCGACGTGCCCAACCTGTTCTTCCTGCTGGGACCCAACACCGGGCTGGGCCACAACTCCGTGGTGTTCATGATCGAATCCCAGATCCACTACGTCGCCGACGCAATTGCCAAGTGCGACAAGCTGGGTGCGCAGGCGCTGGCCCCGACGCGGGCCGCGCAGGACCGCTTCAACGATGAGCTGCAACGCAAGCTCGCCGGTTCGGTGTGGAACAGCGGCGGCTGCAGCAGCTGGTATCTCGACGAGCACGGCAAGAACACGGTGCTCTGGGGCGGCTACACCTGGCAGTACTGGTTGGCTACCCGCTCGGTCAAACCCGAGGAGTACCAGTTCCTCGGGGTCGGCACCGCGGCTCGCGCGCGGGCCGTGAGCGCGCAATCGGCGTGACACCCGGCCGGGTGTCCGTTTTGTCCAATGCCGCAAAGGCTTGCTGGGCCTAGCGTTGTGCCGGCCACGTCCACTCCGCTTCGGCGAAGCACTCCAACCGAGTTCGCCTTAGAGTGATTACGACCCACCAACCCCGAGCCGCATAGCGCCTGGACCACCCGACGGCCTACCTCGCACATCGCGCCGGCAGGGTCCAGGGAAAGGCAACGTAAACATGGCTGAGGAGCTGACGCCGCATTTCGCGGATGTGCAGGCGCACTACGACCTATCTGATGACTTCTTCCGCCTGTTCCTCGACCCCACCCAGACCTACACTTGCGCCTACTTCCTGGGCGACGATATGACCCTGGAAGAGGCGCAGATCGCCAAGATCGACCTCTCGCTTAGCAAGCTGGGCTTGCAGCCAGGCATGACACTGCTTGACATCGGCTGCGGCTGGGGCTCCGCCATGCGGCGGGCCATCGAGAAATGCGACGTCAACGTCATCGGTTTGACGCTGTCCAAGAACCAGGCTGCCTACGCCGAGCAGCAGCTCGCGGCATTGGATAGCCCGCGTTCCAAGCGGGTGCTGCTCGAGGGCTGGGAGGGGTTTCACGAGCCGGTGGACCGGATCGTGGCGATCGGCCCGCTCGAGCATGTCGGCTACGACCGCTACGACGCTTTCTTCAAGAGGGCTTATGACCTGCTGCCGGCCGGTGGCACGATGCTGCTGCACACGATCACCGTCCTCTCGGAGCAGGAAATCATCGAGTCCGGTTTGCCGCTCACTATGGAGATAGTCGAATTCAGCGACTTCATGAAAACCGAAATCTTCCCCGGCGGCTTCCTGCCGACCATCCAGATGGTGAAGGATCACTCGGCGAAGGCCGGCTTCAAGCTGAAGCGTCGCCAATCGCTGCAGCGGCACTACGCCAAGACCCTCGACATATGGGCCGCGGCCCTAGAGGCACACAAAAGTGAGGCCATCGCGATTCAGTCCGAAGAGGTCTACGAGCGGTACATGAAGTACCTCACCGGTTGCGCGAATCTCTTCCGCAAGGGCTACACCGACCTCAACCAATTCACCCTGCGGAAGTAGTGATTGTGCCCGCCAAACGGGTCCCCCTCATGCTGCTGCAACTCGGCTGGCGCCCAGGATAAAACGGTCAAGCCTGGGGGCTTTCGGTCACGACCCGCAGGAGTTGAGTGAAGGCCTGGGCGGCCGCGTCCACGCCGGCATCGTCGCCCGTGGCCACCAGATCCAGCAGCAGGCCGCGGGTGACGGCCAGCCCGAGCCGTGCCATCGCGGGGTCGAATGGACCGTCGGCGGTGGCCTCGACCTCGCTCAGCCAGCCGTCGACGGCGCCGGGGACCATGCGGGCGAACGGTTTCTCGCCCTGGGCCGCGCGCGAGTAGCACTCGAAGAACAGGCGTTCCAACTGGCGCAGTTCGGGTCGACGAAGGTCGGCCCACATGGCGGCAAAGCCTTCGGCGGGGTAGGTGGGCAGCTCGGGAAGCAGACCCATCTGGCGGCGCTCCACCTCCTCGACCACCGCCACCAGCAGATCCTCTCGAGACCCGAAGTGGTGCAGCAGCATTCGATGGCTGGTGCCGACCGCGGCGGCCGCGTCGCGCAGCGAGCGGTCGCCGATGCCGCCCGCGGCGAACTCCTCGATCAGTGCGTCGAGCAGCTGCCGGCGCCGTTGCGAGTCAGGACTGCGAACCATTGGCGCGGCTGAACTGCTCAGACCGGGCCTTGAGGCCCTGGGCCTCCAGTTCCAGGAAGCGCTTGGTCTTGTTGAGCATCAGCCGCCCGACCAGGGCACCGAGCACGCCGCGCTGGTCGAGGTGCTGGCGCACCAGGGTGCGGTCGCCGGGTTGGGCGATGACGTCATGGCGAGCGCTCACCAGCACACCGGGGGAGCGTTGCACCCATGTCCAGGACGAGCCGGGCTCGATCTCGGTGACCTTCCACACCAGCTTCTGCATGCCGGGCTGTTTGATCGCGAACCGTTTGCCGACGGCGAGGCCGGGCCCATCGAGCGCGACCAGCGACGTCACCGAGGCGGTCCACTCGGGCCAACGCTCGACGTCGGTGAACACCTCCCACACCAGGGATGCGGGCGCGGCTATTTCGATACTGTCTTCGTTCAACATGTACCAAATGGTACATCGGGCGTGAGGTTTCTGCATAGAGGCCGAGGCCGCCGACATCGACGGCAGCGTGGCGACACGCCGGTAGTTGCCGCGCTAGCGTCGATCTCGGCGGTGACCCGCAACGCCGTTACCCGACTCGGGCGTTGAGGTGCTTGAGGGCCGCCTCGGCGCCGTTCCACCCGGGGATGCCGGTCACTCCCGGGCCGGGGTGGGTGCACTGGCCGCACAGGTAGAGCCCGTCGACCGGCGTGGCGAACTTGTCGGCGCCCTCGACGACGCGGCCGGTCCACAGCTGGTTGGGCTGCAGGAGGCCGTGCGAGTAGTCGCCGGCGTGTGCGCTGAAGGTGCTGCCGAAATAGCGGTTGGAGAACACGACGCGGTTGGTGACCGAGTCGGCGAATCCCGGCGCGAATTTGTCGAAGATGCTCACGCAGGTGTCGGCGTATTGCTCTTTCCAGCTTCGGTTTTCGTCCGCGTCCAGTCCGGTGGGGAAGTACGGCGTGAAAATCGTTGCGCTGTGCTTGCCTTCGGGCGCCAACGACGAGTCGACCATGCTGGGGATGTACAGATAGGTGGGCGGGGCGTCGGGCAGCTGCCCCTTGCGGTACTGCTCCCACGCGTCGCTGATGTATTCCGCCGACGGCGCGTAGGCGATGGTGGGGCACCATTGACCGTTGTCGTGCATGTAGGGCTGTAGGCGCTCGATCCATTGCGGGGCTTGGTCGATGGTCAGATGGGCCTGGATGTATCCCAGGTTGAAGTTGATTTCCTTGATCTTGCGAATGTAGTCGGGCGGAAAGTTTTGCACGCCAGCCAGATTCACGAACGTGGTGTACGGGTCGAGCGACGAAAGCACCGCGTCGGCCGAAATCGTTGTGCCGTCCCGCAATTGGACTCCGGTGGCACGCCCATCGGTGACCAGGATCTGCTTGACGTGCTGCTTGAGCTGCACCTCGGCGCCCATCGATTCGGCGCGCCGGCACAGGGCGGTGCTCAGCGAGCCGATGCCGCCGCGCGGCATGATGTATTCGACGTTGCCGCCGCCGATCAGGTAGTGATACAGCGTCGACGCGTTGGAGCCCGGGGTCCAGGGGCCGCCGTCGAAAGCGTCGATGGACATCGCCGCCAGCGAGCCCTGGATGCAGCGGCCCTGGTCGGGTGTCAGGAAACGGCGGACCGTGTCCATGGTGCTGCCGTACCACATCTGGGCGAAGTCGTGACGATCCTCGGGCGTGGGCTGCGACGCGATCACCTCGATGATGTCCAGCGGTGGGCCGAAGGCCGAGTCGACGAAATATGGTGCGAACCGGCCGATGTGAGCGAACAAGCCACCAAGGGCCGCCGCGACGTCGGCTCCGTGATCGTCGAGCAGGTGACGTCCCATGCGTTCGAGGTCGTTGTACATCACGAACGGGGTGTCCGCGGCGTCGCCGAAGGTGCACGTCGACGTCCACTGATCCATCAGTTCGAAGCCCCACTTGGTCAGCTCCAGGCGGTCGGTCATCTCCTGACGCCAGATCAGCACCGCCCACGCGCCCACGCTGTGCTTGTAACCGTCGAAGAGTTCCCGGGTCGCGGCCATCCCGCCGAGGAAGTGCGCGCGTTCCAGCACGAGCACCTTCGCGCCGCTCTTGGCCAGCACATTTGCGGCCACCAGACCGTTGTGACCTGCCCCGATGACGATCGCGTCGTAGTCGGCCATGCTGACTCCTTGAAGTGTGAACCCTCGACTGAACGCACAATGTCACACCTGACATATTTGCGTCAATGGTGACATTTGGTGTGTGCTTGCAGCGTGGAGTCTCGGAGACAGCGCACGCGTGCGGCCCTGCAGCAGGCGGCGATGAAACGCTTTGTCGGCGACGGCGTGCATCAAACCAGCGTCGCCGACATCGTCGCCGACGTCGGGGTCACCGAGCGGACCTTCTATCGGCACTTCCCGTCCAAGCACGCGGTGATCTTCGCCGACTACGACATCGGCTTCGAGTGGTTCGCCCGCGCGCTGGCACTGCGCCCGCACGGGGAACCCGTCACCCAGTCGGTGCGTAAGGCGATGGACGCCTTCCCCTTTGACTTCCGGATGGTCCGCGAGGCCGCGATCATCCGTTCGCGCGACCTCGATCAGGAGATCATCAGCAGCCATATTCGGCGGATGCGTGATCAGGTCGCCGACGAGATCGCACGCTTCATCCATGAACGATCGGCACCGACGGCCGATGGGGCCTTGATCGCCGACATCGCCGCGCACAGCCTGGCGACCGCGGTTTTCGCCGCGCTGGAAGCCTGGATGGCCGAAGGCGAACAGGAGATCGACGGCCTGGGTCGCCTCACCGACATTGCGCTGCGCGCCCTCGAAGAGGGTCTGACGCACACCCTGCGGCACGCCGGACTGGACTAAGGATGCCAAGCGAAGCCAGGGTCGATGCTGCGCCGGACGCGCAGGAGCGCCTCGCGCTCTGTGATCTGTTCAGCGAGCTCGGCCCCTCGGTGCCGACCCTGATCGAGGGCTGGACGGCTCACGACCTTGCTGCGCACCTCGTATTGCGGGAACGCGATCCTGTCGCTGGCCCGTGCCTGGTGCTGCCCGGCCCCTTCGCGCGGTTCGCGGAGCGGCGCCGGGCCAGATTGGCCAGGGACAGGGACTTCACGTGGCTGGTCGCCCGGATCCGATCCGGTCCGCCACCCGGGTTTTTCCGGATCGGATGGATTCGCGCCCTGGCGAATCTGAATGAGTTCTTCGTTCATCACGAGGACGTGCGCAGAGCCAACGGAAGAGGACCCCGGGATCTCTCGCCGGCCATGGATGCCGCCCTGTGGCGAAATGTGCGCCGCGGTGGACGTTTTCTTAGCCGGCGGCTTCGCGGCCGCGGGCTCGAGGTCGAGTGGGCAGGAACCGACGAGCGGGTGACCATTCGAGCGGGCAAACCGATGGCTCGACTCATTGGCCGGCCGGGGGAACTGCTGCTGTACGTCTTCGGACGCCAGTCGTGCGCGCAGGTCGAGGTTAGCGGGGCGCCGGAGGTGACGGCGGCCCTACAACGCACGCGCTTCGGTATGTGATTCAGGTGCCGAAACTCGCGACACGCAAACACAAGGTCTTGTGTTGCCGCGGCTTGTCGGACCCCAGGGGTAGTGTCGGAGGTCTGCGTAGTGCAGGCAAACCGTCAGCAAAAGGGCACGTGAAGTGGGGTTCTGGTGAGCGATGGAATGAAACTGATTGACCGTGTCTCGGCGATCAACTGGAACCGGCTGCAAGACGAAAAGGACGCCGAGGTCTGGGAGCGGCTGACCGGAAATTTCTGGCTCCCGGAGAAGGTGCCGGTATCCAACGACCTCCCGTCGTGGGGCACGTTGACGGCCAACGAGAAGCAGCTGACCATGCGGGTGTTCACGGGGCTGACGCTGTTGGACACCATCCAGGGCACGGTCGGGGCGGTCAGCCTGATTCCGGACGCGCTGACCCCGCACGAGGAAGCCGTCTACACCAACATCGCCTTCATGGAGTCGGTGCACGCCAAGAGCTACAGCTCGATCTTCTCCACGCTGTGCTCGACGGCGGAGATCGACGACGCCTTTCGCTGGTCGGAGGAGAACCCCAACCTGCAGCGCAAGGCCGAGATCGTCATGCAGTACTACAAGGGCGACGAACCGCTCAAGCGCAAGGTGGCCTCCACGCTGCTGGAAAGCTTCCTCTTCTACTCCGGGTTCTATCTGCCGATGTACTGGTCGAGCAGGGCGAAGCTGACGAACACCGCCGACCTGATCCGGCTGATCATCCGAGACGAGGCCGTGCACGGTTACTACATCGGCTATAAGTTCCAGCGCGGCCTGGCGCTGGTCGATGACGCCAAGCGTGCCGAACTGAAGGACTACACCTACGAACTGCTCTTCGAGCTCTACGACAATGAGGTGGAATACACCCAGGATCTCTACGACGGGGTCGGGCTGACCGAGGACGTCAAGAAATTCCTGCGCTACAACGCCAACAAGGCGCTGATGAACCTCGGCTACGAGGCGTTGTTCCCCCGCGACGAGACCGACGTGAACCCGGCGATTCTTTCCGCACTGTCGCCCAACGCCGACGAGAACCACGACTTCTTCTCCGGCTCGGGGTCGTCGTACGTGATCGGCAAGGCCGTCAACACCGAGGACGAGGACTGGGACTTCTGAGTTCGATCTCGCCATCACCTGCCGTCGGTGATTGGCGCTCGATGCGCTAGCTTTCCTGGGGTGATGTTCTCAGCTGCTGGTGGTCTCGCGCGGTGGATCGCCCCCTTCCTCACGGTTGCGGCCTTAGCCGGCACTGCCGGCATGGGATTTCTCACCGACCCGGTCCGGGTCGGTCGCGCCCCGACCGTGCGCTTGGTCGGTGACGGGAACCCGTTGGCCGGAGCGCCGTTCTACGTCAATCCCAATTCGGCGGCGATGCGCGCCGCGCAGAGCGCCGATCCGCCGAGTCCCCAGTTGACCGCCATCGCCAACACGCCGCAGGCGTACTGGATCGTCCCGGGCTCTTCGGCAGGCACGGTCGCGAAGTACGCCGGCGACGCGCAGGCTGCCGGCGCCATCCCGGTTCTGACGATTTATGGAATCCCCCACCGCGACTGTGGCAGCTTCGCTGCGGGCGGCTTGGCGACGGCCGACGATTACCGCGCGTGGATCGACGGCATCGCCTCCGGTGTGGGCGCTTCACGGGTGGCGATCATCGTCGAACCGGACGCGCTCGCGATGGCCGACTGTCTGTCGGGTGATCAGCGCCAAGAGCGCTTCGACTTGATTCGCTACGCCGTCGACACGCTGACCCGGGATCCGAACGCGGCCGTATACCTCGATGCTGGTCACTTGCGCTGGCATAGTCCCGAGGACATGGCGGCCAGGCTCAACCAGGCCGGTGTCGGCCATGCGCGGGGGTTCAGCGTCAACACGGCGAACTTCTTCAGCACCGGGGACGAAATCGGTTACGGCGAGGCGATTTCGGGGCTCACGAATGGTTCGCACTACGTGATCGATACGTCGCGCAACGGTGCGGGACCGGCGCCCGACTCCGAGCTCAACTGGTGCAACCCCAGCGGCCGAGCACTGGGCACTGCGCCGACCGCGGCCACCGGGGGCGCGCACGCCGACGCCTACTTGTGGATCAAACGTCCCGGTGAATCCGACGGATCATGCGGCAAAGGTGATCCGCCGGCGGGCAACTTCGTGAATCAGTACGCCATCGAGCTGGCCCACAACGCGGGGCAGTAGGAGGGCCTCGTCACCGCTTGGTGCGGGAGAACATGACGTACGAGAGAACCCCGCACATCACAGCGAGGCCAAACATGAACCAAGGCGCAGTCGCGGGCAAGTCGCTCGGGTGGCTTATCCAGATCCCCACCGCGATGACAAAGCAGACGATCGCAAGCATTGCCAGTGATACGTAGTTGACCTGCACCTGAACCCTCCCTCAGGAAAGCGCTCCTTTGCCGCGGACGATACAAGGTTGCCACCGCGCGAGTTGTCGAATTGTCGAATCGATGACGCCGAAGCTGCGATTGCTATGGAGCGGCTCGCCCGAGAGCCCGTCGAGCCCGGTTTAGTCGCCGTTGAACTGCCGCTGCTGCGGCTGCGCGCCCTGGCGGCCAAGGCCCACGGCGACGATGCCGGCTATCGGGAGTTCAACGATCGCTATCGCGCGATGGCGAAAACGCTTGGCTTCGAAGGGCATATCGCGTGGGCTCAGGCAATGCCGTGACGGCGCTCGGTCGGGAGGCCCGGCGCGCCGGCGTGGCTAGCTGGGCAATCCCTTCTTGACGGCCGCGTCTTGTTTTTGCGCGATGTCGAGCACGATGTCCGGCGGTGCGGGATCGATGGGTGCGCTGTCGAACTCCAAGTCGACGAGTGCCTTCCCCTCGGCGAATGTCACATAAGTCACCGCTTTTGAGCTGTCGGGTGTCAGGCCCACGGCTATCAGCCCGTTCGTCCCCACTTCGAACGGCTGTGGGGCGCCCGTGACGTATTTGCCGTATTCGGACGCGCGATCTTTGGCCGCCTGCGCGGCCGTCGCTGGATCAACGTAGATGACGAGAAGATCGTCGATTGTGTTCGTGCGACCGGGGTTGGTGAACGTCACCCCCACTCCGGAAACTCCGCCGGGATTCTGTAGTGGCGGCTTCAAGGGTGAGGCATCGGAGGCGACGTCGCTCGCCTGGATCAGCAAGTAGCTGTAGTCGCCCTGCGGCGCCAACCCCGATGCCGCCGGGCTCGGCGTGGTCGACGCTGCCGAACTCGACGATGTTGGCGAAGTTGACGACGTCGTCGACGAGGTCGACGAGGGAGCAGGCTTTTTGTCGCTGCCGCAGGCCGTCGCAACAGTCAGCGCGGCGATGACCGCCACCGCGACGGCACAGGTTGGCACTAGGTTCATCGTCCGCATCTGACCCTTGACAGCTATTTCTACGTTATCCATCACATACCCGGCAACACCCGGGGGTTTGCTGTCGAATTGCTCAGCGACGCAGGCAAATACGTCGAGAACGCGATATCTCGTTGCCCGACAACTACATTCAGACTGCACCGGGTGCAACCTGCTGCACCAGGTGCAGGAACTGCGGGCAGGAGTTCTCGACGGACAGCGCCACCACCCGCTCGGCCGCCCGTCTGGATATCCCGTTCCTATCCATCACGTCAGCGACGGCTATGTCGAAGCCCTGCGTGTCCGGGGTCGTGGTTAGCTGCGTGCACGTCGTGTACGCGTAGCGCTGCGAAAGCCGGACTATTTCTTCTTCCGGCGGCTCGGCGGAGGCCCGCGGCAACCCCGCGCCGAGCATTGCCGCGACGATTCCGCCGCCGACCACCAAGGCTCCGGCCGTTCGCATCGTGAGCGTGATCACTATGTCGTCCCTTCGCCACATGCCATGGCGATCAGGATCCCACACTGCCCTGACCGGTAACAATGGCCGTGCACCAACGCCCGGACTCCTGAGCGGCGGGTGAACGGCATATGAATTGTCGGTATGGCGCGACGACTCTCTGGCGCGGGTGACGCCGCTGCACCGAGACTGTGGGGGTGACGAAAACCCGCGAGCAACACCAGCACCATTTCGCCCGTTCAGTCTTGCGCTGGCTGCAGGCCGGCTATCCCGACGGTGTCCCCGCGCCGGACCGCTTGCCGTTGGTGGCGCTGCTGCGCAGCACACCGCTGACCGAAGAACAGGTCCAGGACGTGGTGCGCGCAATCACCGTGGTGGAAGGGGCACCGAAAGACGCCACCCACCCGATCGACCGTGACGAGATTTCCCACTTCATCGCCGACATGACCCACCACGACGCCGGGCCCGAGAACATCATCCGAGTGGCCGGCAGGCTGGCCGCCGCTGGATGGCCACTGGCCGCGATCGATGTCAGCGAGGTTGTTCCCGGCGATGAAGACGCGGAGGTCGCCGAAGTGATGGCAACGGGTTCAATTCCGACCATTCCCCAGCGTTGAGATGTCGATGACGAAGCGGTAGCGCACGTCGCTGGCGAGCACGCGCTCGTAGGCTTCGTTGACGTAATCCGCTTCGATGACCTCGATTTCGGGAGTCACACCCTTCTCGGCGCAAAAGTCCAACACCTCCTGCGTCTCGGCGATCCCACCGATGTTCGATCCCGACAGGCTGCGCCGCATCAGGGCCAGCGCGAAGGCCGGCACCTCCATGGGGTGTTCGGGCATGCCGAGTTCGACCATCGTGCCATCGACGTCCAGCAGGTTCAGGTAGGGGCCGAGTTTCAGGTTCGCCGAGACGGTGTTCAAGATCAGATCGAAGCCGCCGACCAACTTGCGGAAGGTGTCGGGATCCGACGTCGCGTAGTAGTGGCTGGCGCCCAGCCGCAGCCCGTCCTCCATCTTCTTCAGCGATTGCGAGAGCACGGATACCTCGGCGCCCAGGGCGGCGCCCAGCTTCACGCCCAAGTGGCCCAGCCCGCCCAGCCCGATGACCGCGAGCCGCGTCTGGGGCCCCGCGTTCCAGTGCCGCAGCGGCGAAAACAGCGTGACTCCCGCGCACAGCAGCGGCGCGGCCTTGTCCAGCGGCAGCGCGTCGGGGATGCGCACGACGAAGTTTTCGTCGACCACGATCGCCTCGCTGTAGCCGCCCTGGGTAATCTGCCCGTCCTTGCCGATCGAGTTGTAGGTGAAGGTCGCTCCCGGTTTGCAGTACTGCTCGAACCCGGCCCGGCAGCTGCTGCATTGACCACAGGAGTCGACCATGCAGCCCACGCCGACGTGGTCGCCCACCTTGTGCTTGGCGACCTCCGCGCCCACCTCGCCACCACGCCGGCGATCTCGTGGCCGACGACTATCGGGTAATTCGGTTTGCCCCATTCGGATTTGGCGGTGTGGATGTCCGAGTGGCAGATCCCGGCGACTTTGATGTCAATCGCTACGTCGTGCGGACCCGGGTCGCGACGGGTGATGGTGGTCTTGGTCAGCGGTTCGGTCGCCGAGGTGGCGGCATACGCCGAAACGGTCGTCATGGAAGTCCCTCTTCGCTCTTGGTTCATTTCGTGCGATTTCGCAGCTTTCGTACCCGAAAAGCCGATCGCCGCACGGGCTCGGGCGAGAGCCGGGACTACGGCCGTCGCACCTAGTTGATGGGCGCGTTGACCCAGCGCAGGTCGTCGACCACGCCGCGGGCCGCGACCAATCCCTCGCCGGTCTGCCATATCTCGTCGTTGACGACGAACACCCGGTTGTCGTGACTGGCGGACAGCTTGCGCCACGGGTCGCTGTCGAAGAGGGTCGCGGCGCGGCGTGCGGCGGCGGGTGAGGCGCACGAGACGTAGACGATGTCGGCGTCGGCCGCGGAGAAATCCGGCGCCTTGGCGAGGTCGGCGTCGGTCGTGGCGATCTCGATGTAGGGCTTGTCGGTGAACCGCTGCGCGGCCGGCCGGTCCACCCCTACCGCGGCGAGCACGCTGGCCGGGAAGTTGGTGGCGCCGTAGACGCGTATGGTGGCGGCGGTCAGTTGGACGATCGACGCCTGGTAGTGGGCCGCGTCGTGCTTGGCGCCGACCTCGGTGGCCCGTTGCGCGAAGCCGTTGATCAGCCCGTCGACCGCCCCGGCACGCCCCGTCGCGGCGCCCACGGCCCGCAGGTTGTCTTCCCAGGCCGCCCCCGGCGCCGCCGTGAACACCGTCGGAGCGATCGCCGCCAGCTGCGGATACAACTTAGGCGTCAACGCGATCGAGCCCAGGATCAGATCCGGGTGAGCCGCCGCGATGCCGCCCAGGTCCGGATTGCCGCGGCTGCCGACGCCGGGCAGCCCGTGCACCGCATTGCCCAGGTAGGAGGGCTGGCCCGACGAGCCGTCCGGCAAGGCGGCGCCGACCACGCGCGATTGCAGGCCGAGCGCGCACAGGGCGTCGAGCTGGTCACCGGAGAGCACCACGATGCGCTGCGGCTCCGCGGGCACCCCGATCACGTCGGGATTGATCCCCGCCACGTTGTGGGCCTGCCGCGTCGGCGGCCCCGGGTCGGCCGCGGCGGCGTCCCGGGCGCACGACTCGTCGGCCCGGCGGTCGTTTCCCAGCACCCCGGCCCCCGCGACCTGAGTGGTGGGGGTGACCAACGATCGGCTCGGCGATGACGCCTTGCTGCCGGGATTCGCCGACCCGCAACCGCCGCAGAGCACGACCACCGCCGCCACCGCGGCGCCCACAGACAACTGTGTGGGCCGAATCACGCCGAAATGCACGAGTCCGACGCTAACACCGGGACGGCTCGCACCGACCTGCCGAAACGCCACGCCCGCAGCACCGAGGGCATTTACGACAGTTTGTAGGAGCACCCGTGCCGTCGACATGATCGGGGGCTAAGATTCGTCTCGACACTGCTTTGTGCGCCCTTGTCCGATCCGGATGTTTGGAGAAGCTGTTGACAGCCGAAGCGCCCCCGTTGGGAGAACTCGAGGCCGTTCGTCCGTATCCACCGCGGACCGGTCCCAAGGGGAACCTGATCTACAAGCTGATAACCACCACCGATCACAAGTTGATCGGCATCATGTACTGCGTCGCCTGCTTCGGCATGTTCTTCGTCGGCGGGCTGATGGCGCTGCTGATGCGTACCGAGCTGGCCGCGCCGGGCTTGCAGTTCTTGTCGAATGAGCAGTTCAACCAGCTGTTCACCATGCACGGCACGATCATGCTGCTGCTGTATGCCACCCCGATCGTGTTCGGTTTCGCCAACCTGGTGTTGCCGCTGCAGATCGGTGCGCCCGATGTCGCGTTTCCGCGGCTGAACGCCTTCTCGTTCTGGCTGTTCTTGTTCGGCGGGCTGATCGCCCTCGCGGGGTTCATCACCCCGGGTGGCGCCGCCGACTTCGGCTGGACCGCCTACACCCCGCTGACCGACGCCATCCACTCACCGGGTGCCGGCGGCGACCTGTGGATCATGGGCCTGATCGTCGCGGGTCTTGGCACCATCTTGGGCGGGGTCAACATGATCACCACCGTGGTCTGCATGCGCGCACCCGGGATGACGATGTTCCGGATGCCGATCTTCACCTGGAACATCCTGGTCACGTCGATCCTGGTGCTGCTCGCGTTCCCGATCCTGACCGCCGCTCTGTTCGGCCTGGCCGCCGACCGCCACCTGGGGGCCCACGTCTACGACCCGGCCAACGGCGGAGTCCTGTTGTGGCAGCACCTTTTCTGGTTCTTCGGCCACCCCGAGGTGTACATCGTGGCGCTGCCGTTCTTCGGGATTGTCTCGGAGATCTTCCCGGTGTTCTCCCGCAAGCCGATCTTCGGCTACACCACGCTGATCTACGCGACGCTGTCGATCGCCGCGCTGTCGGTCGCGGTGTGGGCGCACCACATGTTCGCCACCGGAGCCGTTCTGTTGCCGTTCTTTTCGTTCATGACGTATTTGATCGCGGTGCCCACCGGGATCAAGTTCTTCAACTGGATCGGCACAATGTGGAAGGGCCAGTTGACCTTTGAGACGCCGATGTTGTTCTCGATCGGGTTCTTGGTCACCTTCCTGCTGGGTGGTCTGACCGGCGTGCTGCTGGCCAGCCCGCCGCTGGACTTCCATGTGACCGACAGCTATTTCGTGGTGGCCCACTTCCACTACGTGCTCTTCGGCACCATCGTGTTCTCCACGTTCGCCGGCACCTACTTCTGGTTCCCCAAGATGACCGGCCGGCTGCTCGACGAGCGGCTGGGCAAGCTGCACTTCTGGTTGACGTTCATCGGGTTCAACACCACGTTCTTGGTGCAGCACTGGCTGGGCGATCAGGGCATGCCGCGCCGGTATGCCGACTACCTGCCCACCGACGGATTCCAGGGATTGAACATCGTTTCGACGGTCGGCGCGTTCATCCTGGGCGCATCGATGTTCCCGTTCGTCTGGAACGTGTTCAAGAGCTGGCGCTACGGCGAGGTCGTGACCGTCGACGACCCGTGGGGCTACGGCAACTCGCTGGAGTGGGCGACCAGTTGCCCGCCACCGCGGCACAACTTCACCGAGCTGCCCCGGATCCGTTCGGAGCGGCCCGCATTCGAGTTGCACTACCCGCACATGGTCGAGCGGCTGCGCGCCGAGGCGCACGTCGGGCGCGCCCACGGGCCCGCGGACAAGGACGTCACCAGACTGGACGACGTCGACGTTCGCAGCTGACGTCCGCGAGCGATAGCGGGGCTGAACAGGGGTGAGCACTCCGCCCAAGGTATCGGTGCTGATCACTGTCACCGGTGTGGATCAGCCGGGGGTCACGTCGACCCTTTTCGGTGTGTTGTCACGGCACGGAGTGGAGCTGCTCAACGTCGAACAGGTGGTGATCCGGGGCCGGCTGATTCTGGGTGTGCTGCTGTCGTGCTCGACGGAAGTCGCCGCGAATTCCGCGTTGCGAAACGATGTCGAGGCCGCCATCCACGGGGTGGGCCTGGAGGTCAGCATCGAACGCAGCGACGACGTGCCGGTCATCCGGCAACCCTCGACCCACACCATTTTCGTGCTGGGCCGGCCGATTACCGCCAATGCGTTTGGCGCCGTGGCCCGGGAGGTGGCCGCGCTGAGCGTCAACATCGACCTGATCCGCGGCGTCTCCGACTATCCGGTGACCGGTCTGGAGTTGCGGGTTTCGGTGCCGAACGGGGCCGACAGCGCCCTGCGGACCGCCCTGAACCGGGTGGCCAGCGACGAGGGCGTCGACGTGGCGGTCGAGGACTACACGCTGGAACGGCGGGCCAAACGGCTCATCGTGTTCGACGTCGACTCAACGCTGGTTCAGGGCGAGGTCATCGAGATGCTGGCGGCCCGGGCCGGCGCCGAGGGGAAGGTCGCCGCGATCACCGAGGCCGCGATGCATGGCGAGCTGGACTTCGAAGAGTCGCTGCGCGCGCGGGTGGCGACGTTGGCGGGCCTGCCCGCCACGGTGATCGACGAGGTCGCCGATCAGCTGGAACTGATGCCCGGCGCCCGGACCACGCTGCGCACGCTGCGGCGGCTGGGTTTTCACTGCGGCGTGGTCTCCGGGGGGTTCCGGCGGATCATCGAGCCGCTCGCCCACGAGTTGATGCTGGACTTCGTTGCCGCCAATGAGCTCGAGATCATCGACGGCACCCTCACCGGACGGGTCGTCGGCCCGATCGTCGACCGGCCCGGCAAGGCCAAGGCCCTTCGGGACTTCGCGCAGCAGGCCGGGGTGGCGATGGCGCAGACCGTCGCCGTCGGCGATGGCGCCAACGACATCGACATGCTGGCCGCGGCCGGGCTGGGAGTGGCGTTCAACGCCAAGCCGGCGTTGCGTGCGGTCGCTGATGCGTCGTTGAGCCACCCCTACCTGGACACGGTGCTGTTCCTGCTGGGTGTGACGCGCGGTGAGATCGAGGCCGCAGACGCGGTCGACGGCGAGGTGCGACGCGTGGAGATACCGCCGGATTAGGCGCGCTTGAGCAGACGCAGAATCGCATCAAAATCGCAGATTTTGTGCGATTCTGCGTCTGGTGACCGGGCAGGGCCCGGCGAAGCACCGCTGGCGGAAGACCCGGCAGCCGTCGCGGCGCCGCGGTACGGCACGATGATCGAGTGCCCGAAACCGGACCCGAAACCGGAGAAGACGCAGCCGATCCCGATCTGCTGATCGACATGAGAAATGTGTCGCTGCATCGCGGCGGGCACGTCCTGGTCGGGCCGCTGGACTGGGCGGTCGAGCTCGACGAGCGCTGGGTGATCATCGGCCCCAACGGGGCCGGCAAGACGTCGCTGCTGAGGATCGCTGCGGCGGCCGAGCACCCGTCGTCAGGCGTCGCCTTCGTGCTCGGTGAACGGCTGGGCCGGGTCGACGTGTCGGAGCTGCGCGCCCGGATTGGGTTGAGTTCCTCGGCCCTGGCGCAACGGGTCCCCGGCGACGAACTGGTCCGCGACCTCGTCGTCTCGGCCGGCTACGCGGTGCTGGGCCGGTGGCGGGAGCCCTACGAGGACGTCGACTACCGCCGGGCGCTCGACATGCTGGAGAGCCTGGGCGCCGAGCACCTCGCCGAGCGCACCTACGGGACGCTGTCGGAGGGGGAGCGCAAGCGGGTGCTGATCGCTCGCGCGCTGATGACCGACCCGGAGCTGCTGCTGCTCGACGAACCCGCCGCGGGCCTGGATCTGGGCGGCCGCGAGGAGTTGGTGGCCCGGCTGGCCGACCTGGCCGCCGACCCCGACGCGCCCGCGCTGGTGCTGGTCACCCACCACGTGGAGGAGGTTCCGCCCGGCTTCAGCCACTGCCTGCTGCTGTCGGAGGGGCGGGTAGTCGCCGCCGGTCTGTTGTCCGATGTGCTGACCGGCGAAAACCTGTCGGCCGCGTTCGGCCAATCGATCGCCCTGGAGGTGGTCGACGGCCGCTACTTCGCGCGCCGCGTCCGCACCCGCGCGGCCCACCGGAGGCCGCTTTGACGTCGTCGGGCGAGCCGCCCCCGCTGACCCCACGGCCGGCCGCGACCGTGATGCTGGTCCGCGACTTACCGGGCGGCATCGGCGTCTTCTTGATGCGGCGGCACTCGCAGATGGAGTTCGCCCCCGGGACGATGGTGTTCCCCGGCGGCGGCGTCGACGACCGCGACCGCAACGCCGATATCGCGTGGGCCGGGCCGCCGCCGCAGTGGTGGGCGCAACGCTTCGGCATCGAGGCCGACCTGGCCGAGGCGCTGGTCTGCGCAGCCGCCCGCGAGACCTTCGAGGAGTCCGGCGTGCTGTTCGCCGGGCCGGCCGACGACCCGGACGGCATCGTCGGCGACGCCTCGGCGTACGGCGAATCCCGCCGCGCGCTGGCGACCGGCGCGCTGTCCTTCGCCGACTTCCTGCGCCGGGAGAACCTGGTGCTGCGATCCGACCTGCTGCGGCCGTGGGCCAACTGGGTCACCCCGGAGGCCGAGCGCACCCGCCGCTACGACACCTATTTCTTTGTCGGGGCCCTGCCGATGGGTCAGCGCGCCGACGGTGAGAACACCGAATCCGACCGCGCGGGCTGGACGACGCCGCGGGCCGCCCTCGACGACTTCGGGGCCGGTCGCAGCTTCCTGCTGCCGCCGACCTGGACACAGCTGGACTCGCTGGCCGGGCGCAGCGTCGCCGACGTGTTGGCCGTCGAGCGTCAGATCGTCACGGTGCAACCGCATTTGGAGATCGATGGCGACAACTGGGTGTTCGAGTTCTTCGATTCCGACCGCTACCACCGGGCACGGGAATCGGGCGGGATGGGATGGCGGTTTTGAGGGAGTTCGTCAACGTTGTGGTCAGCGACGGCTCGCGGGATGCAGGCCTGGCCATGCTGCTGCTGTCGCGACCGCCCACCAACGCGATGACCCGACAGGTCTACCGCGAGCTCGTCGCCGCGGCCGACGAGCTGGGGCGGCGCGACGACGTGGCCGCGGTGATCCTGTTCGGGGGCCACGAGATCTTCTCCGCCGGCGACGACATGCCCGAGCTGCGGACGCTGACCGCCCCGGAAGCCGACGTCGCCGCCCGGGTGCGGCGGGAAGCCGTCGACGCCGTGGCGGGGATCCCCAAGCCGACCGTGGCCGCGATCACCGGATACGCGCTGGGTGCCGGCCTGACGCTGGCACTGGCCGCCGACTGGCGGGTCAGCGGGGACAACGTGAAGTTCGGCGCGACCGAGATCCTGGCCGGCCTGATCCCCGGCGGCGGCGGATTGGCCCGCCTGACCCGCGCGGCCGGGGCGAGCAGGGCCAAGGAGCTGGTGTTCAGCGGGCGTTTCTTCGACGCCGAGGAGGCGATGACCCTGGGCCTGATCGACGAGATGGTGGCCCCCGACGACGTCTACGACGCCGCCGCGGCGTGGGCACGCCGCTTTCTGGCGGGCCCGCCGCACGCGCTGGCCGCCGCAAAGGCGGCGATCAACGACGTCTTCGAGCGGGAACCGGCCGAGCGCCTGGCCATCGAACGGCGCCGCTACATTGAGGTGTTCGCCGCGGCTCACAGCGCGGGGCAAGGTTGCCCGGATGCGGGCGGCGGTTAGGCTGCCCTGCATGACCGACGCAACTTCGGCGGCCCACGTCACGGCAGAGCAGCTGGAGGCGGCCCGCCACGACAGCAAGCTGGCCCAGGTGCTCTACCACGACTGGGAAGCCGAGACCTACGACGAGAAGTGGTCGATCTCCTACGACCAGCGTTGCGTCGAGTACGCCCGGGACTGCTTCGACGGCGTCGTGCCCGACGAGGTCCTTCGCGAGCTGCCCTACGACCGTGCCCTGGAATTGGGTTGTGGGACAGGGTTTTTCCTGCTCAACCTGGTCCAGTCCGGGGTAGCCCGGCGCGGATCGGTCACCGATCTCTCGCCGGGCATGGTCAAGGTCGCCACGCGCAACGGGCAAGCGCTGGGGCTCGACATCGACGGCCGGGTGGCCGACGCCGAGGGCATCCCGTACGAGGACAACACCTTCGACCTGGCGGTCGGGCACGCCGTGCTGCATCACATTCCCGATGTCGAGCTGTCGCTGCGTGAGGCGATCCGGGTGTTGCGGCCGGGCGGCCGGTTCGTGTTCGCCGGCGAGCCCACCACCGTCGGCGACGGCTACGCGCGCACACTGTCCACGCTGACCTGGCGGATCGTCACCAACGCCACCAAGCTGCCCGGTCTGACGGGCTGGCGGCGGCCGCAGGCCGAGCTGGACGAATCCTCGCGCGTCGCGGCGCTGGAGGCCCTCGTCGACCTGCACACCTTCACACCGGGTGAGCTGGAAGGGATGGCCGCCAACGCGGGCGCCGTCGACGTGCAGACGGCCACCGTAGAGTTCACCGCCGCGATGCTGGGCTGGCCGCTGCGCACGTTTGAGTGCGCGGTGCCGCCGGGCCGGCTGGGCTTGGGCTGGGCGAAGTTTGCGTTCACCAGCTGGAAGACGCTGAGCTGGCTGGACGCCAACGTGAGCCGTCGCGTGGTGCCGAAGGGCTGGTTCTACAACGTGATGATCACCGGGGTCAAACCCTAGGAGTCGGGCAATCAGGTTCAGCCTCGACGACGTCAGTTACCTGCGGTCGGACTCGGGCGCCGCGGCGCTTGCGGCCGTCGCCGAACTCGAGCTGACGGACACCACCCGGATCGCCGATATCGCCGCGCTGCGCGCCCGATTCGGCGACCGGACCCCGGTGTTGGTCGAGACGACGCTGCTGCGCCGCAGGGCGTCGGAAAAACTCGGGAAGCTCGGTGAGCTGTGCCCGAACTTTCGGGTGGCGGACTGGCTGTTCACCGACGAGGCGCTGCAGCAGGCGACCGCGGCGCCGGTGGCGCTGCACCGAGCCGCGCGGCTGGCCGGCCGCGACGTGGTGGTGCACGACGCGACCTGTTCGATCGGCACCGAGGTGGCCGCGCTGCGCGCCTCGGGCGCCCGAGCCGTGGGCAGCGACATCGACCCGGTCAGGCTGGCGATGGCGCGCCACAACCTGGGGGCGGCGGCCGATCTGTGCCGCGCCGACGCGCTGCATCCGGTGACCCGCGACGCGGTGGTCATCGTCGACCCGGCGCGCCGGGCGGGCGGGCGGCGGCGCCTGCGCCCGGCCGACTACCAGCCCGGGCTGGGCCAGCTGATCGAGACCTACCGCGGCCGCGCCCTCGTCGTAAAGTGCGCTCCCGGAATAGATTTCGAGCACGTGACGCGGCTGGGTTTCGACGGTGAAATCGAGGTGACGTCGTATCGCGGTTCGGTCCGGGAAGCCTGCCTGTGGCCGGGCGGTTTGGCCGAGGCGGGCGTCCGCCGCCGGGCCAGCATCCTCGATCGCCGCGAACAGATCACCGACGCCGAACCCGACGACTGCCCGGTGCGGCCGGCCGGGCGATGGATCGTCGACCCCGACGGCGCCGTGGTACGCGCCGGGCTGGTGCGCCACTACGGCGCGCGGCACGGGTTGTGGCAACTCGACCCCGACATCGCCTACCTGTGCGGGGACCGGCCGCCACCGGGGGTCCGGGGCTTCGAGGTGCTCGAGCAGCTGGCGTTCGATGAACGACGGCTCCGGCAAGCGCTGTCGCTGCTGGATTGCGGGGCGCTGGAAATCCTGGTCCGCGGAGTGGACGTCGACCCCGACGCGCTGCGGCGACGGCTGCGGCCGCGCGGCAGCGCGGCGCTGTCGGTGGTCATCACCCGCATCGGCTCCGGGGCCGCGAGCCATGCGACGGCGTTCGTCTGCCGTCCCTCCCGCTAGGGGCCCGGGTACGCTAGCGGCGGTCACTCTTCTGCGGAATCCCACCCTTTTTCGGTTCGTGAGGACGATTTGACGATGCGTTATCTGCTGGCGGCCGCGGTCGTGGTACCCGCGGTCCTGCTGGGCTGGCCGGCGGCCGCCGCGCCGTCGCCGTGCGCCAGCCTGGGGGGCGTCGTCGGGGCCGGCCAGATGTGCCATGTGCTGACCACGAACCCCACCTACACGCTCAACCTGACGTTTCCGGTCGACTATCCCGACCAACAGGCGCTGACTGACTACCTCACCAGGGACCGCGACGGTTTTCTCAATGTCGCCCAGAGTTCCGGGCCGCGCGACCAGCCCTACCAAATGGAAGCCACCACCGAGCAGCACGCCTCCGGTCAGCCGCCGCACAGCACCCGAAGCGTGGTGCTCAAGTTCTTTCAGGACCTCGGTGGAACGCGCCCCTCGACCTGGTACAAGGCGTTCAACTACAACCTCGGGACCAGGCAACCCATCACCTTCGACACGTTGTTCGCGCCGGGCACCGCGCCGCTGGACGCCATCTTCGGAAGCGTCCAACGTGACGTGGAACGTCAGAACCCTTTGGGCGCAACGATCTTGCCCTCGGCCGGCCTTGACCCGTCCCACTACCAGAACTTCGCCATCACCGACGATCAGCTGATCTTCTACTTCGCCCCGGGGGAGATCCTGCCGGCGTTCGCCGGCCCGATCCAAGCCCAGGTGCCGCGCAACGCCATCCCGCCGCTGGCCGTCTAGCGGCTAAACGGGGCCGGCCTGCCATTCCATCGCCGCGGCGCCGATCGCCAGCGCGACCTGCGCCACGCAGCCGATGATCGGGACGAAAAAGGCCACCCTGCGCCGCAGCAGGAGATAGCCGGCGACGACGAAGTCGATGACCAGGACGGCGCCGCCGCCCCACACCCCCAACCTCATCGCCCGGTCGAGCCAGGCGGGATCGCCGCACTGCGCGGGACCGCACGGGTCGGTCACCATGACGAGCAAGCCGAGCAGCACGGCGGTCGCCCCGAACAGGCAGCCATGGACGATCAGCAGGACGAGGGTGGCGGAGATGTTTGCCACCTGGCTGCGCTGGCCGCGCTGAGAATTGTCGGTCACGCGGGCCCGAAGCCGTAGACCTGACCGTCGCTGGTGGTTGCCACCACGCGGCGATCAACGCCGACCGACACCCCGATGGGATATCCGGTGGCCGCCGGAAGCGGATAGCTGTTGAGCGTATGGCCGTTGCCCGGATCGAAGACCAGCAAAGACAGCCCGGACGCACCGTCGCGGGGTGGGCCACCGACCACGGCGTAGCCGACGCCGGCGCCGGCCAGGCTTGACGACGAGAGTGGGGTGACATCGTCGCGGCGCCAGACCTGGTCGGCGTGATTGCCGCTGTCCTTGAACGCCGCCAGCCGGGTGTCGGGGCCGCCGCCCGACACGATCAGTCCCCGCGGGGTGACCGCCGGCGGCGTCTGTGCGAGAAACCCCAGCGGCACAGACCATTTCACCTTTCCGTCGGCCGCGTCCAGTGCCCACAGCCGTTGGTCGCGGCCGTTGACGTAGACGGTCGACCCGTCGGCGGAGAACACCGGGCTGGCGATCACCCCGGCGGCCACGGCGTCGCTGGTCCACTCCCGGGCAATGAGCGGGTTCTGCCCCGAGTGGTACTTGAGCCCGACCAGCCCCGCGACGGGCGCACCCGGCTGCCAGACGCCGAGCACCACCGTCCCGTTGCCCGCGGAGAAGGCGGGCGCGGCCGCGACCGGGCAGCCCGGCCGGGCCGGAGCGCAGTCGGCCAACCCGCGCGTCGAATCGGTGGGATCGATGCCGTCGACCAGGTCCAACGGGCTGCCGACCACCATGCCGCGGTGGGCGTCGAAAACCAGCACCTGTCCCAGGTGCGTGCTGACCAACAGTTGGCCGTGCTCCAAAAACCTTGGGGTGGTGGGCATTCCGATTACCGGCTGCCGCCACCGCGTCCACTGCGTGACCGGAAAGGAGAGGAAATTCCCCGGCTGGCCGACGTAGAGGTTGTCGAAGCCGTCGAACAGCGGCCCGCCAAAACCGCCGCCCTGGACGACCCGGACACACCAGCGCTGCCGGCCGTTGTCGTTGTTCTCCCATTCCATCAGCGAGCACCCGGCGGGGGTCTGCGCGTTCAGGGCGAGATAACCGCGTGCGCTGAGCGCCGGACCGGCCGCCAGGCTTCCCTTGACCGACCGCGTCCACTGCAACGACAGCTTGGCGGCGCCGCTCGTCGCGGTGTAGCCGCTATTGGCGGCGTCGCCGTATTCTGCCGGCCAGCCCTGTGCGGCCGACGACTCCACCCACGAGTCGGTGTTGGAGCAGCCGCCGAGCCCGACCGTGACCACAGCCGCCAGCCCCGCAGCTGACCAACGCCGAAGCCCACACAGGAGAAGTCGGGCAAGCACCTCGGTTTCCCAAATCCTTCTTCCAACGCGGGTCGCTGAAGCGCGCACCCCTTGGCATGAGCAGCGATCGAGTACAGGTGAGGGTAACGCGTCGCGGCGCGCGTGTGCCGGATCGCCCGCCTGCTCAGCCGCGTCGCCCCCTGGCCACGCTAGGATTTCGGGCCATGACATCCATGTGGGGTGCCCCCGTCCATCGCCGGTGGCGCGGGTCACGGCTGCGGGATCCGCGCCAGGCCAAGTTCCTCACGCTGGCCTCGCTGAAGTGGGTGCTGGCCAACCACGCCTACACCCCCTGGTATCTGGTGCGCTACTGGCGGCTGCTGAAGTTCAAGCTGGCCAACCCGCACATCATCACCCGCGGCATGGTGTTCATCGGCAAGGGTGTCGAGATCCACGCGACCCCCGAATTGGCGCAGCTCGAGATCGGCCGCTGGGTGCATATCGGGGACAAGAACACCATCCGCGCGCACGAGGGCTCGCTGCGCTTCGGTGACAAGGTGGTGCTGGGCCGGGACAACGTCATCAACTGCTATCTGGACATCGAGCTCGGCGATTCGATGCTGATGGCGGACTGGTGCTACATCTGCGATTTCGACCACCGGATGGACGACATCAACCTCCCGATCAAGGACCAGGGCATCATCAAGTCGCCCGTCCGGATCGGGCCGGACACCTGGGTCGGGGTGAAGGCGACGGTGCTGCGTGGCACCTCCATCGGGCGGGGCTGCGTGCTGGGATCGCACGCGGTGGTCCGCGGCGTGATCCCCGACTATTCGATCGCGGTCGGCGCACCGGCCAAGGTGGTCAAGAACCGGCAGCTGTCGTGGGAGACCTCGGTCGCGCAGCGCGCCGAACTGGCCGCCGCCCTGGCTGACATCGAACGCAAAAAGGCGGCCCATTAGCCCGCCGTCGCGCGGCTACGACGGTTGGTCGTCGACCGCGATGTCGAAGTTGACGGTGCCGCCATTGACGCTCGTGACGGTCAGATTCACCCCGTAGGTGCTGCTGCCGTCGATGAGTTGGCACCGCAGCGTCGCGCCCGCGACACCCTTCAAGTTGTCCGGGCACGATACCGAGTCGGGTTTGCGGCCCACCTGCTGAGTGAGTCGGTCGCTGACCCAGCTCGCGACCAGGTTCTTGTCGACCGTTTCCACCATGTCGAACTTGACGTCGCCCCCGTTGACGCTGGTCACGGTCACATTGACGTTGTAGGGCGACCCCTTGATCTTCATCGCGCAGTTCAGCTGCGCCCCGACGGTCGCGGGCAGGTCGCCCGGGCACGTCACCGATTCGGGCTTGTTGCCGGAGGCGTCGGTCATCTTCGAGCTGATCTGGCTGCTGACGTCATTCTTGGGCACCGCATGCGACGACGATCCGACCGAACACGAGCAGGCGCCCGCGCTGGCCGCCACCGCCGCGGCGGCACCCGAGACCAGCAGCGCGCGAACTATCGAGTGACCCATCTATCGCCTCCCAGGCAGACTGGCAACTGTGAATTTGCTGATATTTGCATGCCAAACAGCTTGCGGGTGGGCGATTCCGCACACATCCAGCACACGAGCCGCGTAGTTACGAGTCGATGCTCCGATAGCGGCGCAGCGCTTCGGCCCGCTCGGCGTTGTGGTCGACGATCGGCGCCGGATAACCCCGCGGCCGTTCGCCGTCGCGCAGGTGCGCGTCGCCGGCGTCGCCAAGCTCGGGGACCCAACGCCGGATGTAGTCGCCCGAGGGATCGAATTTCTCGCCCTGCTTGGCGGGGTTGAACACCCTGAAGTACGGCGCGGCGTCGGTGCCGGATCCCGCGCACCACTGCCACCCGTGCTGGTTGTTGGCCATGTCGCCGTCGACGAGTTGGTCCAGGAACCATTCGGCGCCCCACTGCCACGGCAGATGAAGGTCCTTGACCAGAAACGAGGCCACGATCATCCGCACCCGGTTGTGCATGAAGCCGGTCTCGCGCAGCTGCCGCATCCCGGCGTCGACGATCGGAAACCCAGTCTGGCCGGCCTTCCAGGCTTCGAAGCGGCGTTTCGCGCCGGCCCCGGTGTCGGTCGCGATGCCGTCAAACTCGCCGTTCCAGTTGCGCCAGGCGCTGGCCGGCCATTGGTGGAGCACAGCGGCGTAAAAGTCGCGAAATGCCAACTCCCGCAAATACGCCTGCGACCCACCGCGACGCAGGTCAAGGTCGGCGACCATGGTCCGCGGATGGATGGTGCCGAACTTCAGGTGCGCCGACATGCGGCTGGTGCCGCCGAGGTCGGGCCTGTCGCGGTCGAGCGCGTACCTCTCGGCCCGCTCGTCGACGAACGCCGCCCATTGCGCCAGCGCCGCGGCCGCACCAGGTACGACGTCGAGTGCGGCGCCGGGGTCGGGGATCTCGCAATGTTCGATCCGCAGCAGCGCCGGATCGATCCAGCGCGCCGAATCGGCATCGGTGCGCGCGGGCCGTCGCCAGCCGACTTCCCGCCATTTGTGAAAGAACGGTGTGAACACCCGGTAGGGGGTGGCGTCGGATTTGGTGACCCGCCCCGGGGAAACCAGATACGGCGACCCCGTCGCCACCAGCGGCACGGAACCCAATGCGGCGCATACCCGTTCGTCGCGGCGCCGCCCGAACGGGGCGAAATCCGCCGAGATGTGCACCGACGTCGCGCCGATTTCCTCGGCAACCAATGGAATCCGCTCTTCGGGGAGCCCGCGGATCACCAGCAGGCGGCCATTCAGGTCGTCGCGCAGCTGCCGCAGCGAGTCGCCCAAAAACTGCAGGCGCCGCCGTCCCGAGGCGGACTCCAGCCGCGGATCGAGCACAAAGCAGGCAAGCACCTCTTCGCCGTCGGCCGCCGCGGCCAGCGCCGGGTGATCGACCAACCGCAGGTCGCGGCGAAACCACAACAGTGTGGCCATGTTTCGCTACCCCACTCAGCGATTGAGCCGCCAGACATGGGTGGCCAGAACGGTAGCGAAGGCGCCCCACAGCGGGTACAGGGACAGCGCAAGGCCGGCCCGCGGCTCGGCCTTCGCGGCCCGACGGGCGAGATCGGCGCTGCTGGCCGTCAGCACCGCGGCACCGAGCGCGGACGCACCGAGTTTGTGATAGCGGAAAAACAGCCACGTCCATCCGGCGTTGAGGGCCAGGTTCACGCCCAGGGCCGAGGCGTAGCGGCGCGCCTGGTCGTGCCGTTCCGAGGCGCGAAACCGGTCGATGGTCACCGCGGACGTGGTGGCGATGACACCGTAGAGCGTGGTCCACACGATGGGGAAGGCGGCGCCGGGCGGCTGGTAGGCCGGCTTGCGCAGGCGCGAGTACCAGGCGGACACCCGTCTCGGGCTGGCGATGCTTCCGGTGCCGGCGGCCACGGTGACCGCCAGCGTTGTCGCGGCCAGTGTTGAGCGGTTCATGGTGTTCTCCGTTCTCGTTGAGCCGAATCCGATTGATCTGCAACGGTTATCGCGTACGCCCGAGCAGGTGACGCAAAGCCTGATCGAGGTCGGGCTGACGAAACCGGTGCCCGGCTTGGTCCAGCCGGCCGGGGAGCACGTGTTGGCTCGCGCACGCCAGTTCGCGGGCGCCCTGCTCGCCGAGCAGCAGCCGCGGCCCCAGCGGCGGCACCGGCAACAGCGCGGGCCGGCGCACCACCCGGGCCAGAGTGTGGGTGTACTCGGTGTTGCGAACCGGTTGCGGGGCAACGGCATTCACCGGCCCGGACAGGGCGGTATCCCACAGCGCGCGGTGATACACGTCGACCAGGTCGTCGATCCCGATCCAGGACAGCCATTGCCGGCCGTCGCCGAGCCGTCCGCCCAGCCCGGCGCTGAACAGCGGACGCATCAGCCTCAGCGTGCCGCCGCGCGGGGATTGCACGATGCCGGTGCGCATCCGCACCACCCGCACGCCGGCTTGTTCCGCCGGCGCGGTCGCATCCTCCCAGTCGGCGACGACGTCGGCCAGAAACCCGTCGCCGCGGCCGCTGTCCTCGGTGAGAACCTCGTCGCCACGGTCGTACCCGTAGTAACCGATCGCCGAGGCGGAGATCAGCGCGGCAGGCCTGGGGTTCGTCCGGCCCAGCAGTTCGGCCAGCCGGCGGGTGGGGTCGATTCGGCTGTCGCGGATGGCGCGCCGGTGCCCGTCGGTGAAACGCCCGGCGATCGAGGCGCCCGCCAAATGGATGACCGCGTCCACCCCGGCGAGTAGTTCGGGGTCGGGATCATCGGGGCTCCACTGCCTCTCGTCGCCGGATTTCGCGGGTCCGCGGACCAAGGCGATGACGCGATGGCCTCCGGTGCGCAGAAACGCCGTCAACGCCGAACCGACCAGCCCCGACGATCCCGTCACGGCCACGGTGAGCGGCGCCAGACCGTGCTCGGCCGCCAGCCGGTGGGCCGCTAGGTCGTCGGCCAGCTGGCGGTGCCGGTAGGCGAACATCGCGCGCATCGCCGCACCGGGCACGGGTGTCTCCACCCGGTCGATGACCCGGGTCCGGTCGCCGCCGATGTCTTCGAATTCGTGAATGTGCTTCCACCGCAAAGCGATTCGAGTAGGCAGTGACGCCAGCCCGTCGCTGCCGATGGTGTCGACGAAACGCCGCGGTGGGTCGTAGTCGTCCGGCAGGTGGACCCCGACCCAGCGCAGGCCGCCGGGCAGCCCGAGTTCGGCGCGCCCGTCTGCCAATGAGGTCGACTCGGCGATCAGCCGCAGGGGCTGCCACGGCGGCGACAGCCGATCCAAGGCGCCCGGTCTGGCGTACCAGGCGAAGACGTCGGTGCGCGGGGCGTTGACCACGCTCGAATATTCCAGGCCCATCACTCGACGTTACCGGCGATGGCGGCTAACGATCGGGCAGTGCGTGCTCGACGATGGGCAGCCGTGGCTGTGGTTGCCGTTCGCCTCGCTTGGCCGCCAAGTACACCTGTGCGGTTTGGCCGGCCACCGTTCGCCAATCGAAGTCCGAGTTGATCCGTTCGCGGGCGGCGCGGGCGCGCCGCTGCGCGGCGTCGGGATCGTCGAGCACGGTGCGTACCGCCGCGGCCAGCCCGGCCACGTCGCGGGGCGGGCACGACACCCCGGTCTGCCCGTTGATCACCGCCTCGCCCAGGCCGCCGACGTTCGACGTCACCAGCGGAGTGCCGGCCGCGGCGGCCTCCAGGGCGACCAGTCCGAACGGCTCGTAGTGGCTGGGTAGCACCGCGGCGTCGGCCCGATGCAGCACGGCCAGCAGCTCGTCGTGGCCGAGGTGGCCGACGAACCGAATTGCCTTGAGCACGCGGTGTTTTCGTGCCTGCTCGATGAGCCAGTCCTGCTGGGTGCCCTCACCGGCGATGGTCAGCGTGGTACCCGGGTGGGTGCGCCTGATCCGCGGCAGCGCGGCGATGGCGTCGTGCACACCCTTCTCGTACTCCAGCCGGCCGAGGTAGAGCAGTTCGGCCGGCCCGATTCGCGGCCGGCGGGCCGCGAACGGCCAGCGCGCCGCGTCGATGCCGTTGCGGATCACGGTGATGTCGGCGAGGCCGGGACCGAACAGTTCGGTGATCTCGTCGCCCATCGACGCCGAACACGTGATCAGCGAATCGGATTCACGCACCAGCCACGACTCGATCGCGTGAACCTGACGGCTGATCGCCCCGGAGACCCAGCCCGAATGACGGCCGGCTTCCGTCGCATGAATCGTGGAAACCATTGGCACGTCATAGAATTGGGCGAGCGTAATGGTCGGATGGGCGACCAGCCAGTCGTGGGCGTGCACGACGTCGGGACGCCAGGATCGGTCGGTGCCGTATTCCTTGAGCGGCAACCCGGCGCGGATCATCGAGTGACCCATCGCCAGGGCCCAGGCCATCATGTCGGAGCTGAAGGTGAATTCGTGCGGATCATGGGCGGCCGCGATCACGCGGACGCCTTCGCTGATCTCCTCGCAGGACGGGTGCGTGCTGGGGTCGGTGCCCGTGGGGTGGCGGGACAGCACGACGACGTCGTGACCGGCCGCGGCCAGCGCGGTGGACAGGTGATGCACGTGCCGGCCGAGCCCGCCGATCACCACCGGCGGGTACTCCCACGACACCATGAGGACCTTCATCGGGGCAGCCTTCGCGCGTCCAGGGAGCCGAACAGGCCGTCGGCGCGGTTCCACCCGTCGGCCAGCCGCTGGGCGGTGTCGCGCCGTCCCGACGCCAGCGCCCCGGCGATCTCGCGGGTGGCGTGCGCATGCAGGTGCGCGCGGTAGCGGGCATAGTCGGCGGCCGAGTCCTTGCTCACCATGAACGGCCAGTCGCTGGAGACGGTCAGCAGGGTCTCGCGCAGGATCTGGTCGGCGACGCGGTCGCGGGGGAGCGGCCCGTCCGTCTGTGACAGCGCCTTGTCGACGGTGGTCAGCGCGGTGTCAACCACTTCGGTGTTGAGCCCGACCAGGTCGGCCACCTTCTCGCCGGCCCACACCTGCCAGTCCTTGCCCGAACCCCACGAGCTGGGTGGCAGGGCGACCGCGTCGCCGACGAACCCGCCGGCGACCGCGTCGCGCAGCGTGCCCACCCGCACGCCGGCGGCGGGCAACGCCCGCAACACCCGCTGCAGCCACGTCGGGCCCTCGTACCACCAGTGGCCGAACAGCTCGGTGTCGAAGGCGGCGACGACGTGCGCGGGCCGCCCGATGCGCTCGGACTCATTCAGCAGCCGGCTTCGCACGACGTCGACGAAGTCGTCGACGTGGACGTCGACCGCGCGGTCGGCGCGGTCGGGCTCGTAGGGCGCCTTGGCCTCCGAGGCCACGTTGCGGCCGGTCACCCTGGCCGGTTTGAGCCCGGTGAGGTGGTCATAGGTATGGAAGTCGCGGTAGGCGGCGTGGCCCGGGTAGCCGGATTTCGGCGACCAGACCCGGTAGCTGACCTGCAAATCGCGCCCGAACGCGACCACGTCGGTGTCGCCGACGGGTCGGCCCAGCGCGGTGTCGCCGTGCAGCGTCGGGCCGTCGACCATGAAGTGCGTGATTCCCGCGGCGGCGTAGTCGTGTTCCATGCCCGGGGCGTAGGCGCATTCGGGCGCCCAGATGCCGGTCGGGCGGTGTGCCAGCCGCAGCTGCGCGTCGGCCAGGCCCTCGCGCAGCGCGAACTCGCGCAGCCGCGGCGCGAGCAACGGCTGAAACGGGTGGGCCAGCGGGCCGCCGAGCAGCTCCACCGTGCCGGCGTCGACCAGGCTGCGCAGCAGCGGGCTGCCGCCGTGCCGCCACAGGGTGGCGAAGTCGTCGAGCGCCCGGTCCGCCTCGGCGCATTCGCGAATCCCTAAGGCGCGCAGCGCTTCCGGTGTGCATGACGGGTAGCTGGCCGACTTCGATTTCGGAGCCGATCGCACGCTGGCGGCCTCGGCCGCCCGCAGCCGCCAGTTGGCCAGCCAGTGCTGCATACCGTCGAGGCAGTACGGCTCGTCGAGCTGGGCGTTGACCACCGGGGTGACCCCGAGCGTGAGCAGCCCGTGCCGATCCTCGTCGGCCAACGTGCCCAGCACCCGCATCAGCGGCAGGTAGGCCGCCGCCCAGGACTGGTAGAGCCATTCCTCGCCGACCGGCCAGCGGCCGTGGTGGGCCAGCCACGGCAGATGGGTGTGCAGCACCAGGGTGAACAGGCCTGGCACCGGGGTGGTGGATGTGCTCATGGCCGCACCGCGATCGCGATGAGATCCAGGCTGTCATCGATGTCCCGGATGTCCCGGATGTCGCGGATGTCACGGTCGTCACCCTCGCCCGCGTCGACCAGGTCGAAGTCATCGGTGGTGACCGCGGCGACATCGGCCGCCAGCTGCGGGGGCCACGGCGCGTCGGCCACCGCCAGCGCGATCTGCGCGTCGATGAGGGAGCCGCCGTGGCGCGCGTCCATCTCCCGCAGGCGGGGGCCGTGGAACACCCCGCTGATCGACGGCTTCAAGAAACCCTCGCCGACCAGCAGCTCGGTCAGCTCGCGGGCGTTGAGTTCACGGGTGTGAAACGGGTTGATCGGGGTGTCGCGGCCGGGGGAGAAGGTGATCCGGTTGGGCGTGGACACCATCAGCAACCCCGCGGGACGCAGCACCCGCGCGCACTCGGCCACGAACTGGGCCTGGTCCCACAGGTGCTCGATGACCTGGAAGTTCACCACCACGTCCACCGACGCGTCCGGCAGCGGGAGCTTCACCAGATTTGCCTGCATGACCTCCACCTGGGGATAGCGGCCGCGGACGTGGGCCACCGTGGTCGCGTCGTAGTCCACCGCGACGACCCGGCGGGCGACGCGGGCGATCAGGTCGGCGCCGTAACCTTCGCCGCAGCCGGCCTCGAGCACGTCGCGGCCCGCGCAGCGCGGCGCCAGCCGCTGGTAGACCACCTCGTGGCGGCGAAACCAGTAGTTCTCGATGTCCAGGTCGGGGATGGTGCGCTCGCCCGTCAGCGTCAACACCGCGTCAGCCGCCGGCGAGGTGTCGCCGCGGATGTGAGGGACGTCGGGGACGAATGCGCTCATTGCATAGGGAGGCTAACGCGAAGTGTCCGATTCGCGAACTGCGCGGCGGTCCGTACGCGCTAGCGGGCGAGGTGGGGAGGCCTCCCGGTTGCGGGGGTGAGCAGGAAATCGGGCAAATGTCACCCGCTATGGTGTGAAGGCAGACCGCACAAAGTTACCGCGCAGTAACACGGCCGTGCGCTGCAAAACACGTACCGAGGTCGCGCAGTCGAGGACTGCGGGACCCCTTCGAGGAGGACGAACCACACTCATGACGAACATCGTGGTCCTGATCAAGCAGGTCCCAGACACCTGGTCGGAGCGCAAGCTCACCGACGGCGATTTCACGCTGGACCGCGAGGCCGCCGACGCAGTGCTGGACGAGATCAACGAGCGCGCCGTGGAAGAGGCGCTGCAGATCCGGGAAAAAGAGGCCGCCGACGGTGTCGAGGGGTCGGTGACCGTGCTGACCGCCGGCCCCGAGCGCGCCGCCGAGGCGATCCGCAAGGCCCTGTCCATGGGCGCCGACAAGGCCGTTCACCTCAAGGACGACGGCCTGCACGGCTCGGACGTCATCCAGACCGGCTGGGCGCTGGCGCGTGCGCTGGGCACCATCGAGGGCACCGAGCTGGTCATCGCCGGCAACGAAGCCACCGACGGAACCGGCGGCGCGGTGCCGGCCATCATCGCCGAGTACCTGGGCCTGCCGCAGCTCACCCACCTGCGCAAGCTGTCCCTCGAGGGCGGCAAGGTCACCGGTGAGCGCGAGACCGACGACGGCCTGTTCACCCTCGAGGCCACGTTGCCCGCGGTCGTGAGCGTCACCGAGAAGATCAACGAGCCGCGCTTCCCCTCCTTCAAGGGCATCATGGCCGCCAAGAAGAAAGAGGTCACGGTGCTGACCCTGGGCGAGATCGGGGTCGAGGCCGACGAGGTCGGGCTGGCCAACGCCGGGTCGACGGTGCAGAAGTCGACGCCGAAGCCGCCCAAGACCGCGGGTGAGAAGGTCACCGACGAGGGCGAGGGCGGCAACGACATCGCCAAGTACCTGGTCGGCCAGAAAATCATCTAACCCAAGTTTCCCTTAAGACGAGAAGAGCGACATAACCCATGGCTGAAGTACTGGTGCTCGTGGAGCACGCTGAAGGCGCAGTGAAGAAGGTCACCGCCGAATTGATCACCGCCGCCCGCGCGCTGGGCGAGCCGGCCGCCGTCGTGGTCGGCGCGCCGGGGACCGCCGCGCCGCTGGTAGACGGGCTGAAGGAGGCCGGCGCGGCCAAGATCTACGTCGCCGAGTCCGACGACGTCGACAAATACCTGATCACCCCGGTGGTCGACGTGCTGGCCGCGCTCGCCGAGTCGAACGCCCCGGCCGCCGTGCTGCTGGCCGCCAACGCCGACGGCAAGGAAATCGCGGGACGGCTCGCCGCCCGGATCGGATCGGGCCTGCTGGTCGACGTGGTCGAGGTCCGAGAAGGGGCAGTGGGCGTCCATAGCATCTTCGGTGGCGCGTTCACCGTCGAGGCGCAGGCCAACGGCGACACCCCGGTGATCACGGTTCGGGCCGGGGCCGTCGACGCGGAGCCTTCCGCCGGCGCCGGCGAGCAGGTCACCGTCGAGGTGCCGGCTCCCGCCGAGAACGCCACCAGGATCATCGGCCGCGAGCCGGCGGTCGCCGGTGACCGCCCGGAGCTGACGGAGGCCACCATCGTGGTCTCCGGTGGCCGCGGCGTCGGCAGCGCCGAGAACTTCAACGTGGTCGAGGCGCTGGCCGACTCGCTGGGTGCCGCCGTCGGGGCGTCGCGCGCCGCGGTGGACTCGGGCTACTACCCGGGCCAGTTCCAGGTCGGCCAGACCGGCAAGACGGTATCGCCGCAGCTCTACGTCGCGCTGGGCATCTCCGGGGCGATCCAGCACCGCGCTGGCATGCAGACGTCCAAGACCATCGTCGCGGTCAACAAGGACGAAGAGGCGCCGATCTTCGAAATCGCCGACTATGGCGTGGTGGGCGACCTATTCAAGGTCGCACCCCAGCTGACCGACGCGATCAAGGCCCGCAAGGGCTGACGCGCACCCCCTGGACAGTCACTGACAGTCACCGGCCCCGCAGCTCAGCCGCGGGGCCGGTGTTTAATATCACTCTTTTTCGCGACATTTCGTCATCTCACGTGCACCGACACGTCACAGCGCCGATGCCGATTAGCTGACCGACTGCGACACGTTTGTGACATGAGCATTGCTTCTGTCCTGATACCCAGTGACAAGCCGGACGGCGCGGCGACCAGCTCGTCCGCCGGCCCGCGCTACTCCCTGTTGCTCTCCACCGACCCGAGCATGATCGACGCGGCGCAGCGGCTTCGGTATGAGGTGTTCACCAGCACTCCCGGCTTCGCACTGCCGGCCGCTGAGCAGGAACAACGTGACTTCGACCGGTTCGACGAGTACTGCGACCACCTGCTGGTGCGCGATGACGACACCGGTGAGCTGGTGGGTTGTTACCGGATGCTGGTGCCCTCGGGTGCCATCGCCGCCGGCGGGCTCTATACGGCGACGGAATTCGACGTCCGCGCGTTCGACCCGCTGCGCCCGTCGCTGGTGGAGATGGGCCGCGCCGTGGTGCGCGAAGGCCACCGCAACGGTGCCGTAGTGCTGCTGATGTGGGCGGGCATCCTGGCCTACCTGGACCGCTACGACTACGACTACGTGACCGGGTGCGTGTCGGTGCCGATCAACGGCGAATCGGACGGCCCGGACGTTGCGGCCCCCGGCAGCCAGCTGCGCGGCGTGCGCGACTTCGTCCTGAGCCGTCACGCCGCACCCCCGCAGCACCGGGTGCACCCGCGCCGGCCGGTGCGGGTGGACGGGCGGGCCCTCGACGACATCGCGCCGCCGGCGCGGCCGACGATCCCCGCGCTGATGCGCGGTTACCTGAGGCTGGGCGCAAAGGTCTGCGGTGAGCCCGCCCACGACCCGGATTTCGGGGTGGGCGACTTCTGCATCCTGCTGGACAAGCGCCAGGCCGACACCCGATATCTGAAGCGACTGCGGTCGGTGTCGGCAGCCACGGAAATGGCCGGCGGCGCCCGGTGAACAGCGCGGCGCAGCCTCCCGCGCTCGTCGAACACGCCTGGGTACCGCGCACGACGTGCGATGCCAGCTGCGCGCGCGTGAGCGCGGCGGCCGCGTCGCGGCCGCTGGTGGTGAAGCTGCGGGTCGCGTTTCGCATCATGGTGCTGCTGTTGTTGTTGCCCGGGTTTCCGCTGCTGGGAGTGCCGGTGCCGGGCCAGATCCGGGTGCAGCGCATCTATTGCCGGCTGGTGCTGCGCTGCCTCGGTGTCCGGATCACGGTGACGGGCAGCCCGATCCGCAACCTGCGCGGCGTCCTGGTCGTCAGCGGCCACACGTCCTGGCTGGACATCTTCGTTATCGGCTCGCTGCTGCCCGGGTCGTTCGTCGCTCGTGCCGACATGTTCTCCGGGCTCATCACCGGGATCGTGGCACGCATCACGAAGATCATCCCGATCGAGCGTTGCAACCTGCGCGGGCTGCCCGCGGTGGTGGACGCCGTCGCCGCCCGGCTGCGCGCCGGCCACACGGTCGTGGGTTTCCCGGAGGCCACCACCTGGTGCGGTTTGGCGTCGGGCCGGTTCTACCCGGCGCTGTTCCAGGGCGCGATCGACGCCGGCCGCCCGGTGCAGCCGCTTCGGCTGTCGTATCACGACGTCGACGGGTCCCTCTCGACCGCCCCCGCCTACGTCGGCGACGACACATTGCTGGCCTCGGTAGGCCGGATGCTGACCGTGCGCCGCACGATGGCGCGCGTGCACGTCGAATCCCTCCAGTTGCCGGGGACCGACCGGCGAGCCCTGGCCGGCCGCTGCCAGAAGGCGGTCGGCGTGGGATCCCGCAAGCATGCGCGGCGCCAGCCGAGCCGCGGGCACATGCTGGTGGCCTGAGCTAACCCTGCCGGACGTTCGGGGCCGCTGAGCGCAGCCGGTATCGTGGGGCGCGTCATGGTCTACCTTGATCACGCCGCCACCACCCCGATGCACCCCGCCGCCGTCGAGGCGATGACGGCCATGCTCGGCGCCGTGGGCAACGCCTCGTCGCTGCACACCAGCGGGCGGACCGCGCGGCGCCGGATCGAGGAATCCCGCGAGCTGATCGCCGCCAAACTGGGTGCGCGCCCGTCGGAAGTGATCTTCACCGCGGGTGGCACCGAGAGCGACAACCTGGCCGTCAAAGGCATCTACTGGGCCCGACGCGACGCCCAGCCGCGCCACCGGCGCATCGTCACCACCGAGGTGGAACACCACGCCGTGCTGGACTCGGTGCGCTGGCTCGTCGAACACGAAGGCGCCCAGGTGACCTGGCTGCCCACCGCCGAAGACGGCTCGGTGTCGGCGGCCGCGCTGCGCGAGGTTCTGCAGAGCCACGACGACGTGGCGCTGGTATCGGCGATGTGGGCCAACAACGAGGTCGGCACCGTCATGCCGGTCGCCGAACTCGCCGCCGTCGCCGCCGAATTCGGGGTCCCGATGCACAGCGACGCGATTCAGGCGGTGGGGCAGCTGCCCGTCGACTTCACCGCCAGCAAGCTCTCGGCGATGAGCGTGACCGCGCACAAGTTTGGCGGTCCACCGGCGGTCGGCGCGTTGCTGCTGCGCCGCGACGTCGGCTGCGTCCCGCTATCCCACGGCGGCGGGCAGGAGCGCGACATTCGTTCCGGCACACCCGATGTCGCCGGCGCCGTCGGAATGGCGGCGGCGGCCCGCATCGCGGTGGACGGACTGGAAGCCCACAGCGCGCGGCTGCGGGTGTTGCGCGATCGCCTGATCGAGGGCGTGCTGGCCGGGATCGACGACGTCAGCCTCAACGGCGCCCGCGACCCGCTGCGACTTCCCGGCAACGCGCACTTCACATTCCGCGGCTGCGAGGGTGATTCGCTGTTGATGCTGTTGGACGCCAACGGAATCGAATGTTCGACCGGATCGGCGTGCACGGCCGGCGTCGCACAGCCGTCGCACGTGTTGATCGCGATGGGCGCCGACCCGGCCAGCGCCCGCGGATCCCTACGTCTATCGTTGGGCCACACCAGCGTTGACGCCGACGTCGACGCGGTGTTGCGGGTGCTGCCCGCCGCCGTCGATCGCGCCCGCCGGGCCGCCCTGGCCGCCGCGGGGGCTTAAGTGAAAGTTCTCGCCGCGATGAGTGGCGGCGTCGACTCGTCGGTGGCCGCCGCGCGCATGGTCGATGCCGGGCACGACGTGGTCGGTGTGCACCTGGCCCTGTCGACGGCGCCCGGCACGCTGCGCAGCGGCTCCCGGGGTTGCTGCTCGAAAGAAGACGCCGCGGACGCGCGCCGCGTCGCCGACGTGCTCGGAATCCCGTTCTATGTCTGGGATTTCGCGGAGAAGTTCAACGCCGACGTGATCGACGATTTCGTTTCGTCGTATGCCCGTGGGGAAACCCCGAATCCCTGCGTGCGGTGCAACCAGCGCATCAAATTCTCCGCGCTGGCCGCCAGGGCCCTCGCACTGGGCTTCGACACCGTGGCCACCGGCCACTATGCCCGGCTTTCCGGTGGGCGACTGCGCCGCGCCGTCGACCGGGACAAGGATCAGTCCTACGTGCTGGCCGTGCTGACCGCCGAGCAGCTGCGCCGCGCCGCCTTCCCGATCGGGGACACCCGTAAGCCGCAGATCCGCGCCGAGGCGGCCCGCCGCGGCCTGCTGGTCGCCGACAAGCCGGACAGCCACGACATCTGCTTCATCCCGTCCGGGAACACCCGGGCATTTCTGGGTGAGCGCATCGGGGTTCGTCGCGGCAGCGTGGTCAACGGCGGACGGGGCGGTGCTGGCCAGCCACGACGGGGTGCACGGTTTCACCATCGGCCAGCGCAAAGGCCTGGGCATCGCCGGGCCCGGGCCCGACGGCCGCCCACGCTACGTGACCGCGATCGACGCCGACACCGCGACCGTGCAGGTCGGCGAGGCGGCCGACCTCGACGTGCGCGCGCTGGTCGGACGGGCGCCCGTCTTCACTGCCGGGGCCGCGCCGTCGGGCGCGGTCGAGGGCGCGGTTCAGGTGCGCGCCCACGGAGAAACCGCGGACGCGGTGGCCGAGTTGATCGGCAACGAGCTCGTCGTGCGATTGCGTGACCCGCTGCGGGGTGTGGCGCGGGGCCAGACGCTCGTGCTGTACCGCCCGGACCCCGATGGCGACGAGGTGCTGGCCAGCGCCACCATCGCCGGCACTTCGCGCTGATCAGCGCCCGCGCTCACTGACGCCGCGGCCTCCAAGAATCCTTCGAGAATCCGTCAAGGGCCGTCCGCGAATCTGTTCTCAGCAGCCCAGAAGCCAACCGGGTGGTCGGGCAGAGAGCGGAAGGAACGAACGAAGATGAGCACCAACAACCTCGCAGTGCAGGACTCCGGCCAGATCAACGGCTTTGCCGTTGCGGCTTTCGTGCTGAGCCTGATGGGCATGTTCGCCAGCCCGATTGTGAGCGGCGTTCTCGCCATCGTCGGTTTGCGCCAGGTCAAGCGGCACGGACACGAAGGCTTCGGACTGGCGCTCGCCGCGCTGGCCATCTCGGTGGCCTTCACCGCCCTGCACATCGTGATGTGGATCCAGTGCGGGCACGCCGACTTCCACCTCGAAGACCGCCTCACACTGGTGAGTGCCGCCGTTCTAGTCGTAGATGACAGCCAGTCCCCGTCGCTCGAGATCGGCCAAGCCGTCCCGCATGGCTTGCAGCTGCTCGGGTGAATGCCCCACCCAGCCCGTGAGCTCGCCGACGATGCTCACGGGCTCGCGGGTGCGATACGAGCGGGTCGGATTCCCGGGAAACTTTTTGTCCGTCACGTTCGGGTCGTCCTCCAGTGCCCCTTGCGGTTCCACGATGTAGATGCGGCCCGGGCCGTCGCCGATCGCCAGCTCGGCTCCCCACACCGCGGCATCCAATGTCCGCGTCACGTAAACATGGTTCGCGCGGCGCCCTTTGCCGAAGTTCGACCGACGCCCGGGCACCAGCAGATCGCCCACCGAGAGGTCGGCCTTGGTGCCGTGCAGGAGCGCACCCGATTCGTGCACTTCGAAGGGTTTCAACGGGCTTGTCACGCTAGCCCGGCACGTTTGCGGCGATGTTGGTCATCACGATGTCGGACACCGATTGCGGGAAGCCGCAGAAGGTGACTTCCAGCAGGGCCACCGACAGCACCCGATAGTCGCGGCCGCAGCCGCCGGGCCTTACATGCAGCGAGGTGGCGTCGGCCGCCCAGTCGCCGATGAAAAGCATGCCGGCCGCGCTGTCCGCGCAGCCCCCGACGGTGCTCACCAAGGCGGCGAAGGCCCGTCGGGCGGTGTCGACGTCCCGGTAGGCCGCCGCGCCCTCGGAGATCAGCGCCCCTTCGGGTGGGTCTTGGAAGCTCGTCTTGTGGAATTCCTCGATGTCGGGCCCGAACGTCGCGGTCTCCGCGTAGATGAATCGGCATGCCCGCGGCGCAGTGTCGGCGAGAGCGTCGATGTCCACCGGGGAGTTGCCGTCCATCGAGGGGATGATCGTCAGGTGCTCCCCGGCACCGGTGATCGCGCGCATCCGCGACTGGTCCAGCAGGACCGTATCGACGTTCACGCCGTGCACGGCCTTACGGGCGGCGCCGAATGCCGGCACGGCCGCGCCGTCGACCACCCGGGTGCACGCCGCCGTCAGCAGCACCGCGCCCCATAACAGCAGCGGCCTGGTCAGTCTCGCCATCTGCCACACCGTCGTGCACCCCTTCGGGTAGAACCTACTCGCGCAGCCCCTCGGCGGCACCCCCTGGCGGCAGCCGTTGCAAGCGACGTCGAATACGGTTGGCCGATGAGCGTTTTCGCGAAGGCCAGCGGCGTCGGATCGTGGCCCGGCACCGCCGCGCGGCAGGCCGCCGAGGTTGTTGTCGGCGAGTTGGCGGGTGCACTGGCCCACATCGTCGAGTTGCCCGCTCGGGGGGTGGGCGCCGACATGCTCGGGAGGGCCGGCGCGCTGCTGGTCGATGTGGCCATCGACACCGTGCCGCGCGGCTACCGCATCGCCGCCCGGCCCGGCGCGGTGACGCGCCGCGCCGTCAGCCTCCTCGACGAGGACATGGACGCGCTGGAGGAGGCCTGGGAGACCGCCGGCCTGCGCGGCGGCGGACGCGTGGTGAAGGTGCAGGCCCCTGGGCCGATCACGCTGGCCGCCCAGCTCGAGCTGGCCAACGGCCACCGGGCGATCACCGACCCCGGCGCCGTGCGCGACCTGGCGGCCTCGCTCGCCGAAGGTGTCGCCGCACACCGCGCGGCGCTGGCCCGGCGGCTCGAGGCGGCGGTGGTGGTGCAGTTCGACGAGCCATCGCTGCCGACGGCATTGACGGGGCGGCTGACCGGGGTGACCGCGCTGAGCCCGGTTCGCGCGCTCGACGACGTGGTGGCCGGCGCGCTGCTCGACACGTGCGTCGCGGCGGTGGGCCCCGAGGTGCTGCTGCACAGCTGCGCCGCGGACCTGCCATGGAACCTGTTGCAGCGCAGCACTATTGGTGCCGTATCGGTGGATGCGGGCACGCTGCGCGCGGCGGATCTGGAGGGTATCGCGGCGTTCGTCGATTCGGGCCGCGTCGTCATGCTCGGCGTGGTGCCCGCCAGCGCCCCCGAGCGGCTGCCTTCGGCGGACGAGGTGGCCGCCGCGGTGGTCGCGGTGACGGATCGGCTGGGGTTTGGCCGCTCGGCACTGCGCGACCGCATTGGTGTCACCCCGGCGTGCGGCCTGGCCGGCGCGACTCCGCGGTGGGCCCGCACCGCGATCGAGCTCGCCCGCAAGGCCGCCGACGCGTTCGCCACCATATAGCTCGCCGAGATTGCCGTCATGGCTGTGGTTTGGCCGGTCGGCGCGACCACCACGGCAATCTCGGTGCGCGGGGCCGGTGTCGGCGCCCTTCGATAACCTGCCAGAGTGAGTTCGCCAGAAGCTGACCCCGTCCCCTCCGAGGTTCGGCGGCAGTGGCGTGAACTGGCCGATGAGGTGCGCGAACACCAGTTCCGCTACTACGTGCGCGACGCGCCGATCATCTCCGACGCGGACTTCGATGTCCTGTTGCATAAGCTGGCCGCGCTCGAGGAGCAGCATCGCGAGCTGCGCACGCCCGATTCGCCGACGCAACTCGTCGGCGGTGCGAGTTTCGCCACCGATTTCACCTCCGCCGAGCACTTGGAGCGGATGCTGTCGCTGGACAACGTGTTCAGCGCCGAGGAGTTCGACCTGTGGGCGGCCCGCGTCCGCGCCCAGGTCGGCTCCTCCGGTTCTCAAGACGTGCCCTACCTGTGCGAGCTCAAGATCGACGGGGTCGCGCTGGCGTTGGTTTACCGCCAAGGCCGGCTGGTCCGGGCGGCGACCCGGGGCGACGGCCGCGTCGGCGAGGACGTCACGCTCAACGCCCGCACCATCGACGACGTCCCCGAAAGGCTGACGGCCAAGCGGGACTATCCGATACCCGATGTCCTCGAGGTGCGCGGTGAGGTGTTCTTCCGGCTCGCCGACTTCGAGGCCCTCAACGCCGCGCTGGTCGAAGACGGCAAACCGCCGTTCGCCAACCCGCGCAACAGCGCCGCGGGGTCCCTACGCCAAAAGGACCCCGCGGTCACCGCGCGCCGCAAGCTGCGGATGATCTGCCACGGAATCGGACACACCGAAGGATTTCGGCCCGTCACCCTGCACGACGCCTACCTCGCGCTGGGCGCCTGGGGCCTACCCGTCTCCGACCACACCACCCGGGTGGACAGCGTGGCCGACGTGCATGAACGCATCCGTTACTGGGGTGAGCACCGCCACGACGTCGACCACGAAATCGACGGGATCGTCGTCAAGGTCGACGATGTCGCGGTCCAGCGCAGGCTGGGATCCACCTCACGCGCCCCGCGCTGGGCGATCGCCTACAAATACCCGCCCCAGGAGGTGCAGACCCAGCTCCTCGACATCCGGGTCAACGTCGGCCGGACCGGGCGGGTGACGCCGTTCGCGTTCATGACACCGGTCAAGGTCGCCGGTTCGACGGTGGGGCTGGCCACCCTGCACAACGCCGCCGAGGTCAAGCGCAAGGGGGTGCTGATCGGCGACACGGTGGTGATCCGCAAGGCCGGCGACGTGATTCCCGAAGTGCTGGGCCCGGTCGTCGACCTGCGCGACGGCTCCGAACGCGAGTTCGTCATGCCCACGACCTGTCCCGAGTGCGGCACACCGCTGGCCCCCGCGAAGGAGGGCGACGCCGACATCCGCTGTCCCAACGCGCGGTCCTGCCCGGCGCAGTTGCGGGAGAGGGTGTTTCACGTCGCCGGCCGGGGCGCGTTCGACATCGAGGCGCTGGGTTACGAGGCCGCCACCGCGCTGCTGCAGGCCGGCGTGATCGCCGACGAGGGCGACCTGTTCGCCCTGTCCGAGGACGACCTGTTGCGCACCGAGCTGTTCACCACCAAGAGCGGCGCCGTGTCGGCCAACGGCACGCGGCTGCTGGCCAACCTCGACAAGGCCAAGGCCGCGCCGCTGTGGCGGGTGCTGGTGGCGTTGTCGATCCGGCACGTCGGCCCCACGGCCGCCCGCGCCCTGGCGACCGAGTTCGGCAGCCTGGACGCGATCACGTCGGCGTCGACCGAGCAGCTGGCCGCGGTCGAGGGCGTGGGCCCGACGATCGCCGCCGCGGTGACCGAGTGGTTCACCGTGGATTGGCATCGCGCGATCGTCGACAAGTGGCGGGCGGCCGGAGTACGGATGGCCGACGAGCGAGACGCCAGCGTGCCGCGCACCCTGTCCGGGCTGACCATCGTCGTCACCGGTTCGCTGACGGGTTTCTCCCGCGACGAGGCCAAGGAGGCGATCCTGACGCGCGGCGGAAAGGCCGCCGGGTCGGTGTCGAAGAAGACCGACTACCTCGTCGCCGGCGACTCGCCGGGCTCCAAATACGACAAGGCCGTGGAGCTGGGGGTGCCGATCCTTGACGAGGACGGGTTTCGCAGGTTGCTCGACGAGGGGCCCGACGCCGACGACACAGCCGATTAACAGCGCAGTACTGGTCCGTACTGCCGTTGCGGATCTATGGTGAGCGCTATGACCCAGACGGCCCACGGGTGCCCGCATGAATCGCCGTGGTCGCCGCGTGAGACCGAGATATTGGCGGTGACCCTGCGGCTACTGCAGGAACACGGCTATGACCAGCTGACGGTGGACGCGGTGGCCAGTGTCGCGCACGCCAGCAAGGCCACGGTGTACCGGCGCTGGCCGTCGAAAGCGGAATTGGTGCTGGCCGCCTTCATCGAAGGCGTCCGCCTGGTGGCGGTCGCGCCGAATACCGGCACCCTGCGCGGCGACCTGATCAATCTCGGCGAAGTCTGCGGTGAGCACGGGCGCCAGCACGCCAGCACCATTCGCGCGGTGATGGTCGAGGTGTCGCGGCACCCCGCGCTCAACGACGCCCTGCAGGAGCAATTCCTCAAGCAACGCCAGGCCTTGATCCAGCACGTGCTGCACCAAGCCGTCGACCGCGGCGAGATCACCAAAGACGCCATCACCGACGAGCTCTGGGACCTGTTGCCCGGCTACCTGATCTTCCGGTCCATCATCCCCGACCGGCCGCCCACCCGGCGCACCGTGCAGCGTCTGGTCGACGACTTCCTCATTCCGGGCCTCACCCGATGCAGCAAGTAGTTGCCCGCTCGCCTTGTAGAGTACGGTCCCGTACCGTACTCTGAGGGCGGTTGATCGCGCTTGCGCCGGACGACCGCCGTACCCCTAGAGTGATCGAGACGCCCGACCATCGAAAGGCCGACGGGTGAAGGCGATTTCAATTTCCGCCCTCGTCAGACGACGTTGGATGGTGCTGGTCGCAGTCGTCGTCGTCGCGGTCACCGGATTTGCCATCTATCGCCTGCACGGAATCTTCGGCTCGCATTACAACACGTCGGCCAATAGCGGCCTGTCCAACGAGATCGTCCCGTTCAACCCCAAGCGGGTGGTTCTCGAGGTCTTTGGTGCACCGGGCGCGGTGGCAACCATCAACTACCTGGACGTCAACGCCCAGTCGCAGCAGGTCAAAAACGCCCCGCTGCCCTGGTCGTTCACGATCACCTCGACGGAGCCCGCGGTCGTCGGCAACGTGGTGGCGCAGGGCAACGGCGACACGCTGGGCTGCCGCATCACCGTCAACGGCGAAGTCAAAGACGAACGCACCATCAACAAGGTCGACGCCTACACCTTCTGCCTGGACAAATCCGGATGAGTCCCACATGAGCCAAGACGAACCCAAGCGGGCTTCTGTACCGCACACCATCCGCCGGCTCGCGGTGCCGATCCTGCTGCTCTGGGTGGCGCTGGCCGCCATCACCAACACCGCGGTGCCGCAGCTGGAAGAGGTCGGCAAAAACCACAATGTGGCGCTGAACTCGCCCGATGCCCCGTCGCTCAAGGCGATCAAGCGCATCGGCCAGGCGTTTGGTGAATTCGACACCGACAGCACGGCCATGATCGTGCTGGAAGGCGACAAGCCGCTCGGCGATGACGCTCACCGCTTCTACGACACGATGATCCACAAGCTCGAGCAGGACAAGAAGTACGTCCAGCACGTTCAGGACTACTGGGGCGACACCCTGACCGCGGCTGGATCGCAGAGCAGTGACGGCAAAGCCGCCTACGTTCAGGTGAATCTCGTGGGCAATCAGGGCTCGGCGGAGGCCAACGAGGCCGTCGGCGCGATCCGCGACATCGTCGAGCACACCCAACCCCCGCCGGGCGTCAAGGCCTACGTCACCGGCCCGGCGCCGCTCATCTCCGATCAGTTCGACGTCGGCAGCAAGGGCACCGCCAAGGTCACCGCGATCACCATCGGGGTGATCGCATTGATGTTGTTCTTCGTCTACCGTTCGGTGCTCACCACGCTGCTGGTGCTCGCGACGGTCCTCGTCGAGATGTCCGCCGCCCGGGGAATCGTCGCTTTTCTCGGAAACGCCGGGATCATCGGGCTGTCGACCTACGCGACGAACATCCTCACGTTGCTGGTGATCGCCGCCGGCACCGACTACGCGATATTTTTCGTGGGCCGCTACCAGGAAGCGCGCGCGGCCGGCGAGGACCGCGAATCCGCTTTCTACACCATGTATCGCGGGACGGCCCACATCGTGTTGGGCTCGGGTCTCACGGTTGCCGGCGCGACGGCCTGTCTGAGCTTCACCCGGCTGCCGTACTTTCAGAGCCTGGGTATTCCTGCCGCACTGGGTGTTCTCATCGCGCTCTTCGCCGCGCTCACCCTGGGTCCGGCGGTCCTCACCCTGGGCGCCCTGGTGGGCATCTTCGATCCCAAACGCGCGATGAGAACCCGGGGATGGCGGCGAATCGGCACGGCCATCGTCCGCTGGCCCGGCCCCGTTCTTGCGATGGCGTGCGCGCTGGCCCTGGTGGGTCTGCTCGCGTTGCCCGGATACAAGACCAGTTTCGACACGCGCCCCTACATGCCGGCCAGCGCGCCGGCCAATGTCGGCTACACGGCCGCCGAGCGGCATTTTTCGCGGGCCCGGCTGGAGCCCGAATTGATGATGGTCGAAACGGATCACGACATGCGTAACCCGGCCGACATGCTGGTCCTGGACAAGGTGGCCAAGGCGGTGTTTCACGTGCCCGGTGTCGCCCAGGTGCAGACCATCACCCGGCCGTTGGGAACCCCGCTGGTACACAGCTCGCTCGCGTTCGTGGTCAGCAATTCCAGCGCCGCCCAGCAGCAAAACCTGACGTACCAACGGGATCGCGCCGACGACGTGCTGAAGCAGGCCAACGAGCTGTCGAAGACCATCAACATTTTGAAGCAGCAGTACGTGTTGCAGCAGCAGCTCGCCGACGCCACGCACAGCGAGACCCAAAGCTTTCACGACACGATCGCGACGATCAACGACCTGCGCGACAAGCTCGCCAATTTCGACGACTTCCTGCGGCCGGTTCGTAGCTATTTCTATTGGGAAAAGCATTGCTACGACATCCCCGCCTGCTTCGCGCTGAGGTCGGTCTTCGAGGCACTCGATGCCACCGACCAGCTCAGCGCGAAATTCGAAGACCTCACGGCCACGCTGGACAAACTCGACGCCCTGCAGCCGAAGCTGGTGGCCCTGATACCGCCCCAGATCGAGAGCCAGGAAACCAATCGGGACTTGAGCTTGGCGAATTACGCCACCCTGTCCGGCATCTACGCTCAGACGGCGGCGGCGATCGACAATGCGACGGCGCTGGGGCGGGCCTTCGACGCGGCGAAGAACGACGACACCTTCTACCTGCCGCCCGAGGTTTTCAACAACCCCGACTTCAAGCGCGGGCTGAAGCTGTTCCTCTCACCCGACGGCAAGGCCGTCCGCATGATCGTCACCCATGAGGGCGATCCCGCGACCACCGAGGGCATCTCGCACATCGACCCGATCGCCAAGGCCGCACATGAGGCGCTGAAGGGCACGCCCATGGCCGATGCCCACGTCTATCTCGGCGGGACCGCCGCGACGTACAAGGACATCAAGGATGGCGCCTTCTACGATGTGCTGATCGTGGCATTCGCCGCAATGGCCCTCATTTTGCTGATCATGATGATCATCACGCGAAGCCTGGTTGCCGCGCTGGTCATCGTGGGCACGGTGGCCCTGTCGCTGGGCGCCTCGTTCGGGCTGTCCGTGCTGGTCTGGCAGTACATTTTCGGCATCCAGCTGTATTGGGTGGTGCTTGCGCTGGCCGTGATCCTGCTGCTGGCCGTCGGATCCGACTACAACCTGTTGCTGATCTCCCGGTTCAAGGAAGAGATCCCTGCCGGCCTGAAGACCGGTGTCGTGCGCGCGATGGCCGGCACCGGCTCGGTGGTCACCTCCGCCGGCATCGTCTTCGCCGTCACCATGTGCGCCTTTATCTTCAGCGGTTTTCAAGTTCTCGGTCAGATCGGCACCACCATCGGCCTTGGGTTGTTGTTCGACACGCTGATCGTGCGGTCATTCATGACGCCCTCGGTCGCAACGCTTCTCGGGCGCTGGTTCTGGTGGCCGCTGCGGGTGCGCCCGCGTCCGGCCAGCACGATGCTGCGACCCTACGGGCCGCGTCCGGCGGTTCGTCAGCTGCTGCTGTGGGAAGACGACGACCCGGCCGTGATGTCCGGATCGCGCTCTGCATCTCGCTGACTGGCGATTATCACCCACCCAGGCACCCTGGATCGCTGAGGCAGACCGCTCCAAGCATCCTTTGAGAATGTGCCTAGGCATGCACTGCACGCTGAGTCCATCGCCCGCCATCAACCAGCGAGGGACCGACAGTGAGCACCAGCATTCCCGGCCTTGCCCGGCCCGCGCCGAAATCTCCCCTCTCGGCGGTGGGACTGCTGCGACAGCAACTGGCCCCTTACCGGCTACTGATCGTCATCATCACGCTGCTGGAGCTTGCGGGCTCGGCGGCGGCGCTGTACTTGCCGGCGGCCGACGCAGCGATCATCGACGACGGCGTGGCCAGAGGTGACACGGGCACGATTGTCAAACTCGGGGGGTGATGCTCGCCGTGACCAGCCTGCACATGTTGTTCTCCGTGGCCGCGGCCTACTTCGCGGCGCGCGTCAGTATGGGATTCGGCCACGACCTACGGTCGGCGATGTTTTGCCGCGTGACCCGCTTGTCGCCTCAGCAGGTCGGCGGGTTCGGTCCCGCGTCGCTGCTGGTCCGCACCACCAGCGACGTTCATCATCTGCAAACGCTCGTGCGGATCGGCTGCATGAAAGTTGTCAGCGCGGTGATCACCGGTGTCGGCGGCGTGGTCATGGCGATGCGGCAGGATGCCGATCTGTCCTGGGTGCTGCTGGCTGCCGTGCCGGTCCTTGCGCTGATCATCCACCGGATCGTGGCCTTCATGCTGCCCAACGTCCAGCGGATGCAGAAACTCCTCGACTCCATCAACCAGGTTATGCGCGAACAACTTTCGGGTATCCGGGTGACCCGTGCATTCTCCCGGGAGGCATTTGAACGGGACCGATTCGCCCGCGTCAACGACGACTTGCGCACAACAACGGTGGCCGTGGGCAAGGGGCAGGCACTGATCCGGCCGGCCGGCATGTTGGTGCTCAACGTTTCCAGCGTCGCGGTGGTGTGGTTGGGCGGCCTGCACACCGCCGCCGGCCAGATGCACCCGGGTGCCCTCGTCGCGTGCGTGGCCTACACGATGCAGATTCTGTCCGCGGTGCTGTCGATCTCGCTGCTGGTGACGCACCTTCCCCAGATGCGGGTGAGCGTCGAGCGGGTCGGCGAGGTGCTTTCCGCCCCCACCGATGCGACCGGCCACAGCCTTCCGGCGGGCCGCGCGTCCGCCAACGGCGTGATCCGGGTCGACAACGCTTCGTTCAGCTACCCTGATGCGGGTCAGCCTGTGCTGCAAAATATTTCGTTTACTGCTACGCCCGGCACCAGCACGGCGATCGTCGGCTCCATCGGCTCGGGCAAGTCGACGCTGCTCGGCCTGATCTGCCGCCTCTTCGACGCGACCGAGGGCTCGGTGACGATCGACGGTGTGGACGTCCGCGATCACCACATCGAGCAACTCCACTCGGCTATCGGGGTGGTACCCGAGCGGGCTCACCTGTTCTCCGGAACCGTGGCCGACAACCTCCGCTTCGGCAAGGCTGACGCGACCGGCGCGCAGATGTGGGCAGCCCTGCGGATCGCAGCGGCAGACGGGTTCGTCGCCGCGCACCCGGACGGCTTGCAGATGCCGGTGACACACGGCGGCGCCAATTTGTCGGGCGGCCAACGGCAATGCCTGGCGATCGCCCGAGCCGTCATCCGCCGCCCTGCGGTGTATCTGTTCGACGACGTGTTCCCGGCTCTGGACGCAGACGCTCAGGCCGATCTGTGGGGGGCGCTGCGGGTCAGCGCCGCCGAGTCGACAATGATCGTGGTGTCGCAGCGCGTTTCCGTTGCCGCCCAAGCCGATCAGGTAATCGTCATCGATAACGGCACGGTGGTCGGCACGGGTACCCACGAGTCGCTGCTGGACGACTGCCCCACCTATGCCGAGTTCGCTTACTCGCAGTCCTTGGCCGCTGCGCGATGACCACCTCGAACGACAACCAGCCGGCTTATCGCCAAGCTAGATCGCCAAGGATTCTTTGAGAATCCCCAGAGGCACGGGCTGCACGCTGAGTCCATCGCACGACGACTAGCGAGGATCGACCGTGACCGACCGTAACCAAGGGCGACACCGCCACCGTGGCGCCGAGCGCACCGGCAACGCCGTCCGCACCACGATCCGGCTGCTCAGGCGGCTCGCGCCGCAGCGACGGCGCGTTGCGATCGTGATCGGATTGTCGGTGGGCGCATGCATACTCGGGGTCATCGGCCCGCGCATCCTCGGGCAGGCCACCGACCTGATCTTCAACGGGCTCAAGGGCCGCCGGCCGCCCGCGGAAATGTCCGGCAATGACGTCACGCCAGGCGCCGGCATCGACTTCGGCGCGATCGGCCGCGCACTGCTGCTGGCGCTGGGCGTCTACCTTGCCGCCGCACTAATGATGTGGGCGCAGATGCGAGTGCTGAAGAGCGCGATCCAGCACACCCTCAGCGCACTGCGCGCCGACGTGGAGGACAAGCTGCACCGGCTACCGCTGTCCTACGTCGACGCCTGGCCGCGAGGTGAACTCTTGGGCCGCGTCACCAACGACGTCGCCCACCTCGACGAGACACTGGTCATGGTGGTCAGCGAGCTGCCGACCGCGGTGCTGACCGTGACGGCGGTGCTGGTGATGATGCTGACGATGTCGCCGCTGCTGGCGATGGTCGCGGCGCTGACCGTGCCGCTAAGCGCGCTGCTGACGCGGCTGATCATGCCACCCGCCAGGCGCTTCTACGCCGCGCAGGCGGCCCACTGCGGGCGCCTCAACGCTCACATCGAGGAGATCTACAGCGGCGTCGACCTGGTGCAGCTCTTTGGGCAACGTGCCCGAGCGCAGGAGCAGTTCGACGTCCACAACGCTGAAGTCCGTCGTGCCGGTGTTCGGGCGCATTTCGTCTCCGGACTCATCCACCCGGCCACGACATTCATCGGCAATCTCAGCTACGTCGCGGTCGCGCTGGTAGGCGGGCTGCAAATGGTATCCGGCCAGTTAACCCTCGGCGGCATCCAGGCATTCATCCAATACGTGCGCCAGTTCAACCATCCGGTAAGCGAGGTTGCGACGATATCCAACACGCTGCTGGCTGGGGTAGCGTCGGCACAGCGGGTTTTCGAGCTGCTCGACGCCCCCGAGGACGACTCGGACGTGGCCCGCACGCCCATCGAAATCACCACGGGCCGAGTCGAGTTCGACCACGTCACTTTCGGTTACCGGTCCGCTGCGCCCGTGATCGAGGATCTGTCGCTGACAGTCGAGCCGGGCAGCACGGTGGCGATCGTGGGTCCGACCGGGGCGGGCAAAAGCACGCTGGTGAATTTGCTGATGCGCTTCTACGAGGTCGACTGCGGGCGGATCATGCTCGACGGCCACGACATCGCCACGATCGACGCGCAGTCGCTGCGGTCGAAGATGGGGATGGTGCCGCAAGAAACCTGGGTTTTCGCCGGGAGCATCGCCGACAACATCGGCTACGGTCGCCCGGGCGCCAGCCGTGCCGAGATCATCGAGGCGGCCACCGCTGCCAACGTTGACCACTTTGTGGGCGCCCTACCCGATGGCTACGACACCCTCATCGACGAAAACGGCAGCAACCTCAGTGCCGGCCAGAAGCAGCTGATCACGATCGCTCGTGCGTTCCTGGCCCGCCCGCAACTACTGATCCTCGACGAGGCCACCGGTTCGGTGGACGTCCGCACCGAGGTAGTGATCCAGCACGCGATGGCCGAGCTGTGCCGCGACCGCACCTGCTTTGTCATCACCCACCGGCCCTCGACGATCCGTGACGCCGACGTGATCCTGGTGATGGACGCCGGCCGCATCATCGAGCTGGGGAGCCACAGCGAACTTGTGGCCCGGCGCGGCGTGTATTACTCGATGACCCAGGCTGCGACACCAACGGCAGATGGCGCCGACGATGGGTCGCGCGGCGCTGCGCTTGAGCACGCCCGGGTACCTACGCCTGAACTGCTGCGAAGGCCCAGCGTGGGATCGGCGCGACGCGTGGGCGCCGTAGTCGCACCGTTGCGGAAGATGCGACAACCGCCGGCCAGGGTCGATGAGCACAGCCATCCGCCACGGGCGGTGGTTGGCTGAGCTCGGCGACTGCCGCGGTGCGTTCTTTCGGCAATCAATTGTATTGGGTCGTGCTTACGCTGGCCGTGATCCTGCTCCCGGCCGTGGGATCCGACTACAACCTGCTGTTGATCTCCCGATTCAAAGAAGAAATCCACGCCGGACTGAAGACCGGCGTCATCCGCGCGATGGCCGGCACCGGCTCGGTGGTCACCTCCGCCGGCCTGGTGTTCGCCGTCACCATGTGTGCGTTCGTGTTCAGCGGCTTTCAGGTTCTCGGTCAGATCGGCACCACCATCGGCCTTGGGTTGTTGTTCGACACGCTGATCGTGCGGTCATTCATGACGCCCTCGGTCGCAACGCTTCTCGGGCGCTGGTTCTGGTGGCCCCTGCGGGTGCGCCCGCGTCCGGCCAGCACGATGCTGCGACCCTACGGGCCGCGTCCGGCGGTTCGTCAGCTGCTGCTGTGGGAAGACGACGACCCGGCCGTGATGTCCGGATCGCCTTCGCGGACAAGCTGATTACCCCACCGCCAATTTCAGGACCCGCCCGTCGTTGTCGGTGAGGTACACGTTGCCGCCGCCATCCACCGCCAGCCCATTGGGTCGGACGAGGCCGGCGAACGGCAGCACGGTCTGGCTGCCCGACCCGGCCGCCAACTTGAGGACGCGGTTGTTGTCGGTGTCGGCGGCGTACACGTTGCCCGCGGTATCCACTGCGACACTGCCGACCTCGTGCACGGTGATCGGCAGCACGCTCTGCCGTGGCCCGTTCGGGAACGGGGAACGCGACGACGGCGGGCACGACTGTGTCTGTGTGCGCTCGCATCCGGTGATGCCGATGGACATCGCGGCGAGCAGGACGACGACGACAGTGCTGAGAGCTTTGCGGTGCGCGCACCGCGCGAGTGCCGAAAGGACGTTGGCGCGATCCGCCGCCCCGAGGTCGTCGCGGGCTGAATGGCTGATGAGGACCGTCACCGGGTAGAACCGCGCTCAGCGCAGCATCGTGGCCACGATCCCGGCGAGATAGCCCAGCCGAGCCACCTCCGAAGGCCGGAACTCCGGGCCGGGACGGCCCAGCACGACGGCGGTGTGCGGATCACCCAACGGCGCCGCGACCATCGTCGTGTCCATGTCGCGCCATGCCTCCGGCACCCACTCGGCGCTGCCGTCTAGCGTCGTGGCCGCTTCGATCGGCAGCCACGGCGCCGACACCGCTCGCGTCTCCGGCGCACCCGGACTGGCGGCAAGGCGTACCACGTCACCCTCGGAACTCCGCAACACCGTGCACCAGCTCACCCGCAGCACCGTGGGCGCCTCGTCGGCCAGAACCTGCAGCTTGGCCGCTTTGTCGCCGGCCGCGGCGACGTGGTCGAGAAGCTCGAGCTCGCGGTGGGCGTCCAGCAGGCCGGTGTGCGGACGGACACTGTCCACCCGGATGCCGGGGAGCGACTCGGCCGCGGTGATCAACGTGTCGGGCATCGCCCCCGGGGGCAGTTCGATGACCAGGTCGTCGATCGCGTAACCCCCGCTGCGCTCCACCACGTCGAGCGACAGGATGTCGCCGCCCACCGAACCGAGCGCGACGGCCAGCGCGCCCAGGCTGCCTGGGCGGTCGACCAGCGCGATGCGCAACAGATAGGACGGCACGCGCCCACTTTTGCACAGCGTCGCGCGCACGGCATTTCGGCTCGGCAGTGCCCCGGGGCCGCCGTCGCGAGGGTCGGAGGGCCACCATTAGGCTTTTCGCTCGTGTCTCAGATCTCCCGCGATGAGGTGGCGCACCTGGCCCGGCTGTCCCGGCTGGCGTTGAGCGACGCCGAGCTGGACAGCTTCGCCGGTCAACTCGACGCCATCCTGGCCCACGTCAGCCAGGTCCAGGCCGTCGATGTCACCGGCATCGAAGCCACCGACAACCCGCTCAGTGACGTCTTGAAAGACGTCACTGGCATGCGCCCGGACGAGCGGGCGCCGTGCCTGACGCAGGCGGAAGCGCTGGCCGCGGCCCCCGAAGCCGTCGATGGCCGCTTCGCCGTCCCGCAGATCCTCGGGGACAGCGAGTGACCGGGATCGTCCGATCCGACGCGGCGACGTTGGCCGCCCAGATCGCCGCCAAGGAGCTGTCGTCGGTCGAGATCACCCAGGCTCACCTGGACCAGATCGGGGCGACCGACGACAGCTACCACGCGTTTCTGCACGTCGCGGCCGACGAGGCACTGTCGGCGGCGGCCGAAGTCGACAAGGCGGTGGCCGCCGGCGAGCGGCTGCCGTCGGCGCTGGCCGGGGTTCCGCTGGCGCTCAAAGACGTGTTCACCACCCTCGACATGCCCACGACCTGCGGGTCGAAGGTCCTCGAGGGCTGGCGTTCCCCCTATGACGCCACCGTCACCGCGCGGCTGCGCGCGGCTGGCATCCCGATCCTGGGCAAGACCAACATGGACGAGTTCGCGATGGGCTCCTCGACCGAGAACTCCGCTTACGGCCCCACCCGCAATCCCTGGAACGTCGACCGGGTGCCCGGCGGCTCCGGCGGCGGCAGCGCGGCGGCGCTGGCCGCCTTCCAGGCGCCGCTTGCCATCGGATCCGACACCGGGGGCTCCATCCGGCAGCCGGCCGCGCTGACCGCGACCGTCGGGGTGAAACCCACCTACGGCACGGTGTCCCGCTACGGGCTGGTGGCCTGCGCGTCGTCGCTGGACCAGGGCGGCCCGTGCGCGCGCACCGTGCTGGACACCGCCCTGCTGCACCACGTGATCGCCGGGCACGACGCCCTGGACTCCACGTCCGTGCACGCCGAGGTGCCCGACGTGGTCGGCGCCGCCAAAGCCGGTGCGGCCGGTGACCTGCGCGGTGTGCGGGTCGGCGTGGTCAAGCAGCTGCGCGGAGAGGGCTACCAGCCCGGAGTGCTGGCCTCGTTTGCGGCCGCCGTCGAGCAGTTGACGTCGCTGGGCGCCGAGGTGAGCGAAGTCGACTGCCCGCACTTCGAATACGCGATGGCCGCCTACTACCTGATCCTGCCGTCGGAGGTGTCGAGCAACCTGGCCCGCTTCGACGCGATGCGCTACGGGCTGCGGGTTGGTGACGACGGCACCCATAGCGCCGAGGAAGTGATGGCGCTGACCCGGGCCGCCGGTTTTGGTCCAGAGGTCAAGCGGCGCATCATGATTGGCACCTATGCGTTGTCGGCCGGTTACTACGACGCCTACTACAACCAGGCGCAGAAGGTGCGCACGCTGATCGCCCGCGACCTGGCCGAGGCCTACCGATCGGTCGACGTCGTGGTGTCGCCCGCGACCCCCACCACGGCGTTCCCGCTCGGCGAGAAGGTCGACGATCCGCTCGCGATGTACCTGTTCGACCTGTGCACGCTGCCGCTGAACCTGGCCGGCCACTGCGGCATGTCGGTGCCGTCGGGCCTCTCCGAAGACGATCAGCTGCCGGTCGGGCTGCAAATCATGGCACCCGCACTGGCCGACGACCGTCTCTACCGGGTGGGCGCCGCGTACGAGACAGCCCGCGGGCCGCTGCCCAGCGCGATCTAGGCTCGCGGCCCTGGCCAGCCAAAGGGCAAGATAAAGGCATGCGGATCGGAATTCTCACCGGAGGCGGCGACTGCCCCGGGCTCAACGCCGTCATCCGGGCGGTGGTGCGCACCTGCGACGCCCGGTACGGCTCGTCGGTGGTCGGATTCCAGGACGGCTGGCGTGGGTTGCTGGAGAACCGGCGGATGCAGCTGGCCAACGACGACCGCAACGACCGGCTGCTCGCCAAGGGCGGAACGATGCTGGGCACTGCGCGCGTGCACCCCGAGAAACTGCGGGCCGGGCTGAACCAGATCAAACAAACGCTGGACGACAACGGCATCGACGTGCTGATCCCCATCGGCGGCGAAGGCACCCTGACCGCCGCGCATTGGCTCTCCGAGGAGAACGTTCCGGTGGTCGGCGTGCCCAAAACCATCGACAACGACATCGATTGCACCGACGTGACTTTCGGTCACGACACCGCGCTGACGGTGGCCACCGACGCCATCGACCGGTTACACAGCACGGCCGAGTCCCATCAACGGGTGATGCTGGTCGAGGTGATGGGTCGGCACGCCGGCTGGATCGCGCTGAACGCCGGGCTGGCGTCCGGCGCGCACATGACGCTGATCCCCGAACAGCCCTTCGACGTCGAGGAGGTATGCCGGCTCGTCAAACGGCGCTTCCAGCGGGGGGACTCGCACTTCATCTGCGTGGTGGCCGAGGGCGCCAAGCCGATCCCCGGCTCGATTGCGTTGCGCGAGGGCGGAATTGACGAGTTCGGTCACGAGCGCTTCACCGGCGTGGCGGCCCAGCTGGCCGTCGACGTGGAGAAGCGGATCAACAAAGAGGTCCGGGTGACCGTGCTGGGCCACGTCCAGCGAGGAGGCACGCCGACGGCCTACGACCGGGTGCTGGCCACCCGGTTCGGGGTCAACGCCGCCGACGCCGCGCACGCCGGGGAATACGGCCAGATGGTGTCGCTGCGCGGCCAGGACATCGGTCGGGTGGCGCTGGCGGACGCGACCCGCCAGCTCAAGCTGGTCCCCGAAAGCCGCCACGACGAGGCCGCCGCCTTCTTTGGCTAACGGTGGGTTCGGCAAACAACGGGTAGCACCGAACTGACGACTGCCTGAATTTGCCACCGGATCCACCGGCTTTTGCCTGGTCGGCGCCTACGCGTGGTTTCCGCACCCGTGCACAGCGGTTATACCGGGGTGATGAGCAACCGCGATTCGGGTCGCGCCGGCGTTCAGCGGTCCTCCGCATCTGCGGGGCCACCGGGCCCTCCGCCTGGACCCCGTTGGCGCGTCGGGGCCGACCCGGAGTCCGCCACGATCCCGCAGCCCTACCGCCGGGCCGCGTCCGTACGTCAGCCGGCCGGGCCGGCCGCGCCGTCGGATCCCACCGTGCTCGCCACGGTGCGTGGGGCCCCCGCACGGTCTCGCCACGGGCGCCTGCCGGGCGGAACGGCCCTCGACAGCCTCGACGAGCAGGATGCGCAGGCCTCTTCCGGGTTTAGTTGGCGAGACCTGATCCATCGCCTCACCGGACTCCAACTCGGGCCGGGCAAAGGCTCGGCATACCAACAGAGCCTGCGCGATCGCATGCGAACGGCGGTGGGCGGCGCGTTTCCCATCGCCGTCCTCAACCTCAAAGGCGGTGTCGGTAAGACCGCGGTGGTCGAGGCCCTCGGCTCGACCTTCGCCGCCGTGCGCGACGACCGGGTGATCGCCGTCGACATCGACGCCGGGGACCTGGGCGAGCGGCACGGTCGCCGGAATCCGCTGAGCATGGCCGAGCTCGTCACCGACAACGCGGTCACCCAATACACTGACGTCCGGGCGCACACCTATCGGAACAGTTTCGGGCTGGAGGTGCTCGGCCTGCCCGACTATGCGCGCGCCGACTGGCGGCTGGAGCGCCGCGACGTCGTCAAAGCGTTTTCGATTCTGCGCAACCACTATTCGGTCGTGTTGGTCGACTGCGTCAAGGCGCTCAACTCGGTGGTGATGGAGGCCGTTCTGCCCGAGTCGCGGGCCCTTGTCGTGGTCACCAGCACCTCCGTCGATGCGATACGCAAGACCAGGACGACGCTGGAGTGGTTGTGCAACAACGGATACCGCCGACTGCTGAAGTCCACGGTCCTTGCGATAAACCACGTCGAGCCGGCCAGGGTGGATGCCGTGGCCGCCAAGGAACTCGAGCAGCTGTCGGCTCGCGTGGCCGTCACGGTGGTGCTGCCGTTCGACCGGCATGTGCATCAGGGCAAGGCGATCGCGCTGGATCGACTGAGCAAACAGAGCCGGCGCAGCTACCTGGAGATGGCGGCCGCGCTCGCCGACATGTTCCCGGGCCGGGCCGTGCAGCCCCCCCGCGGCGTCAGGGCCTTGGGGTCACCACGTTGATCCTCGGAGTTGATCCTTAATTAGGATCGATGGATGACCGTTACCGCCGGGGCCGAGCTGCTGGACTACGACGAGGTCATCGCGCGCTTTGATCCGGTGCTCGGCCTCGAAGTGCACGTCGAGCTGTCCACGGTGACCAAAATGTTCTGCGGCTGCGCCACCGCCTTCGGCGCCGAACCAAACACGCAGGTGTGCCCGGTGTGTCTGGGGCTGCCGGGCTCGCTGCCGGTACTCAACCGCGCCGCGGTGGAGTCGGCGATTCGGATCGGGTTGGCGCTGAACTGCGAGATCGTGCCGTGGTGCCGTTTCGCCCGGAAGAACTACTTCTACCCGGACATGCCTAAGAACTACCAGATTTCGCAGTACGACGAGCCCATTGCCATCAACGGCTACCTCGAAGCGCCACTCGAAGACGGCACCACCTGGCGGGTGGAGATCGAGCGCGCGCACATGGAGGAAGACACCGGAAAGCTGACCCACCTGGGCAGCGAGACCGGCCGCATCCATGGCGCGACGACGTCGCTGATCGACTACAACCGCGCGGGCGTGCCGCTGATCGAAATCGTCACCAAGCCCATCGAGGGAGCCGGAGCCCAGGCGCCGCAGATCGCGCGGGCCTACGTGACGGCACTGCGAGACCTGTTGCGCGCGTTGAAGGTATCCGACGTCCGGATGGACCAGGGTTCGATGCGTTGCGACACCAACGTGTCGCTCAAGCCGACCGGGACGGCCGAGTTCGGTACCCGCACCGAGACCAAGAACGTCAACTCGCTGAAAAGCGTTGAGGTGGCCGTGCGTTACGAAATGCAGCGCCAGGCCGCCGTCCTGGCGTCCGGCGGCCGGATCATCCAGGAGACAAGGCACTTTCACGAGGCGGGGTACACCAGCGCGGGCCGCGCCAAGGAAACGGCCCAAGACTATCGCTATTTCCCCGAGCCCGACTTGGAACCCGTCGCGCCCAGCCGCGAGCTGGTGGAGCAATTGCGAAAAACCATCCCCGAGCTACCGTGGCTGAGCCGCAAGCGAATTCAGGATGAGTGGGGCATTTCCGACGAGGTGATGCGAGACCTCGTCAACGCCGGGGCGATCGAGTTGGTCACCGCCACCATCAAACACGGCGCGTCCAGCGATCAGGCCCGCGCCTGGTGGGGAAACTTCCTGATGCAGAAGGCCAACGAGGCGAACGTCACCCTGGACGAGCTGCCCATCACCCCCGCCCAGGTCGCCGCGGTGGTGGCCTTGGTCGACGACGGCAAGCTGTCCACCAAGCTGGCCCGCCAGGTGGTGGAGGGCGTGCTGGCCGGGGAGGGCGAACCAGAGCAGGTGATGACCGCCCGGGGCCTGGCGGTGGTTCGCGACGATTCGGTGACACAGGCCGCCGTCGACGAGGCCCTGGCCGCCAATCCCGATGTGGCGGAAAAGATTCGCGGAGGCAAGGTGGCGGCGGCGGGCGCGATCGTCGGCGCGGTGATGAAAGCCACCCGCGGACAAGCCGATGCGGCCCGCGTGCGCGAACTCGTCCTGGCGGCCTGCGGGCAGGGTTAGCCGCCTGCGGGCACGGGTCGTCCCGGCAGGCGGTTCTGCCGAGGGCGAACCCCGGCATAACGGAAGCCGTTGCGGCGCTGAGGCGGTTATGCCCGAAGACCGTGATGCCGAAGCTTTGGACGCGTACTCGACCGTGGTTACCGCGGTGGCCGACGCCGTGTTGCCCAGCGTGGCCAGCCTCACGGTGCACATGCGCCGTGGCCGGTTTCAATCGCAAGGCAGCGGCAGCGCCAGCGTCATCACTCCCGACGGTTACCTGCTGACCAGCGCGCACGTCGTCGCCGGGGCCGGTTCCGCCGAGGCGACGTTCACCGACGGCATCACCGTGGCCGCCGATGTCGCCGGCCGCGACGAGCTGTCCGACCTGGCGGTGCTGAAGGCGCGCGGCAGCGTTCCGCCGCCCGTCGCCATGGGACGCGCGGAGGGCCTGCGCGTCGGGCAACTGGTTGTGGCCGTGGGGAACCCGCTGGGGCTGGCCGGCAGCGTGACCGCCGGCATCGTGTCCGGTCTGGGACGGTCGTTGCCCACGCGCAACGGCCGCGTCGTCGACGAGGTCATCCAGACCGATGCCGCGCTCAACCCCGGTAACAGCGGCGGCGTGCTGGCCGACAGTCGTGGCCGCATGGTCGGCGTGAGCACGGCCGTCGCGGGCGTCGGTCTCGGACTGGCCGTACCCATCAACGCAACGACCCACAAGATCATTGCGGCGCTGATGAATACCGGGCGCGTGCGGCGCGCGTGGCTGGGTATCGCCGGTTCACATGTTCCGGTTCCGCCCGAGGTCGCCCGCAAGCTCGGTACCGCGCATGGTCTGCAGGTCGCCTCCGTCGTCGCCGGCAGCCCGGCCGCCCTGGCCGGTGTGCGTCGCGGCGACATCGTGGTGAGCGTCGACGGCCGGCGGGTCGTTACCGCCACCGCGATTCAGCAGCTGATGGTCGAGGATGCGATCGCGCGCCGGATCGAGATGACCGTGTGGCGCAATGGCGCACTGGTCGACGTTGTCGTGGTGCCCCGCGAGCTGGCCGAGAACTGACCCGATCCGAGCGGGCAGGGCCCGGCTAGGTCTTGTCGTCGTTGTTGCGCGGGAAGCCGCCGCCCTGCGGGAACAACGGGAACACCACGTCGTCGAGCTTCTCGGCGTCCCCGGCGGTCTTGTTGACGGTTGCGCCCCACACGTTTCCGTCCGGCGACATCCGCAGCGCCCATGCGTGGGCGTGGGTGTCCTTGCGGACCACGTCGGGTTCACCGGTGACCGCACCCGTCGAGGGCGCGAGCCGAACCGCCACCGTCAGCTTGGTGTTGATCAGGTTGACCAAAATGGTCCCGTCCATTGCCGCGCAGCCGGCCACGCCGGGCTTGTCCGGCCAGGTCCACACCGTGGAGACCTCGGAGGCCTTGGTGATGCGCTGCAACCGGTCCGCCGTCGGGGTGCGGTCGGCGACATACAGCGAGCCGTCGACGGGGTCGATGCACATCCCGCCGCCCGAGCCGACGCCGGACAGCGCGGTCGTCGGCGGCGCCTGCCCGAGGGTGGTCGGCTGCTCGATGCGCAGGACCTTGCCGGCCAGGGATTTGGGATCGGCGGCCATCGCCGGATTGCCCGCATCGCCCGTCATCACCAGCAGCGTGGTGGGGCTGGTGAAGATCAACGCTCCGGTATTCCCGATGGCGCCCTTGGGGATGCCGGTCAGGATGTCCTTCGGGATGTCGCCGTCGGCCACCCGCACCACCCGGTTGTCAGTGGGCGTGCTGATGTAGGCGTACATCAGGCGGTCTTGCGTGTACGTCGGCGACAGGACGATGTCCATCAAGCCGCCATCCCCCGACGGGTCGACCGGGATGACGGTCTTGACCTTCGGCTCGGCGCTGACCGAGATATCCTTAATCGCCCCGGTGAGGCGCTCGGCGACCAACGCGGTTTTGCTGTCGACGCCCATGATCAGGCCGCTGGTGCTGCCCAGGCAGCCCTGCATGACGCCAGGGGCCGGGCACTCCTTGGGGAAGGGGGTGGGCGGCAGCGGTGGCGGCGGGGGAGGCGTCGAGCTGGGCTGGGGCCGAAGCTCCGGGTTGGTGGTGAAGGGTTGCGACTGGGCGTCATCGAACCGTGCGCAGCCACTCGATGCCAGCACCACCGCGCAGAGCGCGGCGAGCCCGCACCGGACGAAGCGCCCTAATCGCATGACCGACAGGCTACGGACAAGGCGGGCACCGTCGCCACACGCGTGCCCGTGTCCGCCGCCGGCTGCCGATTGGCCCCCTTTTCGCCTGGGCCGCCAGTTAACCCGCGCTTCAATGCGCGTTTGCCCTTTTCGGGCCTGTCGAGGGACAGTTGAGGCATTTGGGGCCGATTCGGAACTTTTTGCCGGATTAGTGCCGATTGTCTTGCGAAAGCGCCGCTCAAATCCCCAATTCGGGCCCAATTGCCCTTACCCTGTCAACCGTGACCAGTCAACCGAATGACGCACCTTGGCAACGGCCGGGAGAATCCCCGGGGCCGGTCCCCATACGTCCCGCCGCCGCACGCTTGGTCCACCCCGAAGATGACCTGACACCGGTCGGGTATCCGGGCGACTTCGGAACCACCACCGTTATGCCATACCAAGACCCGAATCGGGCGGCCGGCCCGAGCGCCCCCGCCGGATACGCCCTCCTCGATCGCGATGCCCCGCTGCCGTACGCCCAGCCGCAGCCGCATTCGCCGCCCCGGCACGTAGGCGCCGAGCCGTCCTCGTCCGACGCGGACGAGGACGAGGAACGACAGCGCGCCCACGGCCGGCGCGGCACCCAGCACCTCGGTCTGCTGGTGCTGCGGGTCGGACTGGGAGCGGTGCTCATCGCCCATGGGTTGCAAAAGCTGTTCGGCTGGTGGGGCGGCTCGGGGGTATCCGGATTCAAGAACGCACTGTCCGACGTCGGCTACCACCACGCGGACATCCTGGCTTACGTGAGCGCCGGCGGCGAGACCGTGGCGGGTGCATTGCTGGTGCTGGGATTGTTCACCCCGGTGGCCGCGGCGGGCGCGCTGGCCTTCCTGCTCAACGGGCTGCTGGCCACCATCTCGGCGCGGCCGCATTCGCATTCCTTCGCGTTCTTCCTGCCGCAGGGTCACGAATACCAGATCATCCTGATCGTCATGTGCGCCGCGGTGATCCTGGCCGGACCGGGCCGCTACGGCCTCGACGCCGGCCGGGGCTGGGCTCACCGACCCTTCATCGGGTCGTTCGTGTCCCTGCTGGCCGGCATCGCCGCCGGGGTCGCGGTGTGGGTACTGCTCAACGGCATCAATCCGATCGGCTGAGCGGCCTCGAAGCGCCTCTTAGCGCCTTATCGGTAGGGATTTGGGACTCGCCCCGAGCTGGCTTGCGTCAGCAGCGGCAGCGTCGCGAAGGTGACCGCCGGCAATCGCAGCTCCGCACCGCTTTTGAGGCGGGCGCGCGCCCAGGACCCGCGGTGGAAGCGCAGCCCGTCGATCTCCTCCCAGCGCACCGTCCGGGTCCCTAGCAGGGTCCGAACGGTCACGCCCTGCTCGTCGGCCACGGTGCGGAGCCGGATGATCAACGCCGACAACACCACCGGGATGGCAAGCAGCGGCGCCGACAGCGGCCAGTACAGCACCGGTATCAGCAACCCGAGGGTGAAGAATCCCACGCCGAGATGCGCTATCGGCGACACCTTGATCACCACGGGTGAATCGTTAGCCACCCCCGCATCATTCCACCCGGCATCCGGCCGACCCCGCGCGCACACTCGATGCGACACACCCCCGGGGGGCACCGGATTTGACGGCTGAACTGTGCGAAGGCTACCGTCAGACGCTATGGATACCGCCGGAAAGCCCGGGATGCTCGTAGTAATTAGTCAGCGCGTTGGTGCCTGACTTGCTCTTCGGCATTTGAAGCGGTCCACACCAACGCGCAACCCTCGTGCAGCAGATGAGCTGTCGGGGGTTTTTTGTTGCCCACCATCATTAATCTTCAACCAGGACCACAAAAAAGGACAAAGAGGACAGTGAGCGCACCCACGAGGCCACACACATCGGCTTCCGAGCCGGGGTCGCAGGATGCGGCCGGCGTGCCGGACATGATGAAGTCCAAAAAAGCTTCGGCGGCTCAAACGAAACACGTTGCACCGGAACAACTTACCGGCGCACAGTCGGTGATCCGGTCGTTGGAGGAACTCGGCGTCGAGGTCATCTTCGGGATTCCCGGTGGCGCGGTGCTGCCGGTCTATGACCCGCTGTTCGACTCGAAAAAGCTGCGCCACGTGTTGGTCCGCCACGAGCAGGGCGCCGGTCACGCGGCCAGCGGCTACGCCCACGCCACCGGCAAGGTCGGGGTCTGCATGGCGACGTCGGGTCCCGGCGCCACCAACCTGGTCACCCCGCTGGCCGACGCGCAGATGGACTCGATACCCGTGGTCGCCGTCACCGGGCAGGTCGGGCGGGCGCTGATCGGGACCGATGCCTTCCAGGAGGCCGACATCTCGGGCATCACGATGCCCATCACCAAGCACAACTTCCTGGTCCGCGCCGGCGACGACATTCCCCGGGTGCTGGCCGAGGCCTTCTACATCGCCTCCTCGGGACGCCCCGGCGCGGTGCTCGTCGACATCCCCAAGGACGTGCTGCAGGCCCAGTGCACGTTCAGCTGGCCGCCGCGAATGGACCTGCCCGGCTACAAGCCGAACACCAAACCGCACAGCAGGCAGATCCGGGAGGCCGCCAAGCTGATCGCGGCCGCCCACAAACCCGTGCTGTACGTGGGCGGCGGCGTCATCCGCGGCGAGGCGACCGAGCAGCTTCGGGTCCTGGCCGAGCTGACCGGTATGCCGGTGGTGACCACGCTGATGGCACGCGGCGCCTTTCCGGACAGCCACAAGCAGAACCTGGGCATGCCCGGCATGCACGGCACCGTCGCCGCGGTGGCGGCGCTGCAGCGCAGCGACCTGCTGATCGCGCTGGGCACCCGCTTCGACGACCGGGTGACCGGAAAGCTCGACTCGTTTGCGCCCGAGGCCAAGGTCATCCACGCCGATATCGACCCGGCCGAGATCGGCAAGAACCGGCACGCCGACGTGCCGATCGTCGGCGACATCAAAGCCGTCATCACCGACCTCGTCGCGGTGCTGGAACACGACAGGGGTGCTGGCACCCCAGCAATCCCAGACATGACCGCCTGGTGGGCATACCTGGACGACGTGCGGGCCACCTATCCGCTGAGCTACGGCCCGCAGAGCGACGGCAGCCTGAGCCCGGAATACGTGATCTCCACGCTGGGTTCCATCGCCGGTCCGGACGCCACGTATGTCGCCGGTGTCGGTCAGCACCAGATGTGGGCGGCGCAGTTCATTTCCTACGAGAATCCGCGCACCTGGATCAACTCCGGCGGGCTGGGCACCATGGGGTTTGCCGTTCCGGCGGCCATGGGGGCCAAGGTCGCCCGCCCGGACGTCGAGGTCTGGGCGATCGACGGCGACGGCTGCTTCCAGATGACCAACCAGGAATTGGCCACCTGCGCGATCGAAGGCGTGCCCATCAAGGTGGCGGTGATCAACAACGGCAACCTGGGCATGGTGCGGCAGTGGCAGAGCCTGTTCTATGCGGAGCGGTACTCACAGACCGACCTGGCCACGCACTCGCGCCGCATTCCGGACTTCGTCAAGCTGGCCGAGGCCCTGGGTTGCGTCGGATTGCGTTGCGAGCGTGAAGAGGACGTCGTCGACGTGATCAACCAGGCGCGTGCGATCAACGACCGCCCGGTGGTGATTGACTTCGTCGTCGGCGCCGACGCGCAGGTGTGGCCGATGGTGGCCGCCGGGACCGGCAATGACGAGATTCAGGCCGCCCGCGGCATTCGTCCGCTGTTCGATGACGTGAACGAAGGGCACGCCTGATGCGCGCCGGCGACGATCAACAGGGCAGTGCGATCCGAAAAGGGCAGGGAGAGGGGCGCATATGATCGGATCCTCGACCACGCACACGCTGTCGGTGCTGGTGGAAGACAAACCCGGCACGCTGGCGCGGGTGGCAGCGCTCTTCTCCCGGCGTGGTTTCAACATCGAGTCGCTGGCCGTGGGCGCCACCGAGCAGAAGGACATGTCGCGGATGACCATCGTGGTCTCCGCCGAGGAAACTCCGCTCGAGCAGGTCACCAAGCAGCTCAACAAACTGATCAACGTCATCAAGATCATCGAGCAGGACGGCACCAACTCGGTGTCCCGCGAGTTGGCGCTGATCAAAGTGCGGGCCGACGCCGGTAACCGAAGTCAGGTGATCGAAGCGGTAAACCTGTTCCGCGCCAAGGTAATTGACGTATCACCGGAATCGCTGACCGTCGAGGCCACGGGTGACCGCGGCAAGATCGAGGCACTGCTGCGTGTACTGGAGCCTTTCGGTATCCGCGAAATCGTTCAGTCGGGAGTGGTGTCGCTGTCCCGCGGTCCGCGCAGTATCGGCACCGCCAAGTAATTTCTAGATGCGCAACAGAAGGAGTTGAAGTGCCATTAGAGATGTTCTACGACGATGACGCAGACCTGTCGATCATCCAGGGCCGCAAGGTCGGTGTGATCGGATACGGCAGCCAGGGCCACGCGCATTCGCTGAGCCTGCGCGACTCCGGCGTGCAGGTGAAGGTGGGTCTGAAGGAGGGGTCGAAGTCGCGGCCCAAGGTCGAAGAGCAGGGTCTGGACGTAGACACTCCCGCCGAGGTCGCCAAGTGGGCCGACGTCATCATGCTGCTGGCGCCCGACACCGCCCAGGCCGACATCTTCAAGAACGAGATCGAGCCGAACCTGAAGCCCGGCGACGCTTTGTTTTTCGGTCACGGCCTCAACATCCACTTCGACCTGATCAAGCCGCCCGGCGAGGTGACCATCGCGATGGTCGCCCCGAAGGGCCCCGGCCACCTGGTGCGCCGCCAGTTCGTCGACGGCAAGGGCGTGCCGTGCCTGATCGCCGTCGACCAGGACCCGACCGGCCAGGGCGAGGCGCTGGCGCTGTCCTACGCCAAGGCCATCGGCGGCACCCGCGCCGGCGTCATCAAGACCACCTTCAAAGACGAGACCGAAACCGACCTCTTCGGTGAGCAGGCCGTATTGTGCGGTGGCACAGAGGAATTGGTTAAAACTGGGTTCGACGTCATGGTCGAGGCGGGCTACCCGCCGGAGATGGCGTACTTCGAGGTGCTGCACGAGCTCAAGCTGATCGTCGACCTGATGTATGAGGGTGGCATCGCCCGGATGAACTACTCGGTGTCCGACACCGCCGAGTTCGGTGGCTACCTGTCGGGTCCGCGTGTCATCGACGCCGGCACCAAGGACCGGATGCGCGACATCCTGCGCGACATCCAAAACGGCGACTTCGTCAAGAAGTTGGTCGCCAACGTCGACGGCGGCAACAAGCAGCTCGAGCAGCTGCGCAAGGAAAACGCCGAGCATCCCATCGAGGTCGTCGGCAAGAGGCTGCGCGACTTGATGAGCTGGGTCGACCGCCCGATCACCGAGACCGCATAGGCTCTGTTTCGTCGAGATCGACGTTACCGCGCGCAGTGTCGGCGTGTCGTCGCGGTGACGTCGATGTCGCGGCTCACCCCGACGTCAAGCGGTCGGCGACCGCCACCACCCGGCGGGCCAGATGGTGGAGCGCATTGCCGGTCGCGTCGTCGAATTCGTGAATGTTGTCGTGCGTGGTGAGCAGGCTGACCCCGTACGGATTGCCGTCCACGAACTTGCACGGATCGGTGTATCCCGGCGGCACGATGATGCCACCCCAATGCATCAGCGTGAGATACAGCGCGACCAGCGTGGTCTCCTGGCCGCCGTGCACGCTGTTGGAGGACGTAAAGCCCGCATAGACCTTGTCGGCGAGCTTGCCGTCGGCCCACAGCCCGCCGAGGGAATCGATGAAGGTGCGCAATTGCGCCGCCGGTGAACCGAAGCGAGTCGGTGAACCGAAGATCACCGCGTCGGCCCACACAATGTCGTCGCTGTTGGCCGCGGGAAGGTCCTTGGTTGCCTCGTAGTTCGCGGTCCAGGCCGGGTTGTGGGCGAACGATTCCGGGTCGTGGGTTTCGGCGACGTGCCGCATCCGGACTTCGGCGCCCGCGGACTCGGCCGCCGCGGCGACGCGCTGTGCCATCGTGGTGCCATGACCAGTGGCGGAATAGTAGATGATCGCGAGTTTCGTCACGGGTTCAGCTTAGGCATATCGGTGATCCCGAACTCGTGGCGGAGCAGGGTGCGGGCGGCGTAGTAACCCGCCATGCCGTGCACGCCCGGGCCCGGCGGGGTGGCCGCCGAACACAGATATACTTTGGGAATCGGTGTGCGCCAAGGGTTTATGCGTGGGGTGGGGCCGGCCAGGCCGCGCCAGACCGAACTGGCTCCCACCGCGATGTCGCCGCCGACGTAGTTGGCATTGTGGTCGGCCATGTGCGCGGCGGGCACGCAGCGCGCCGCCACCACGACGTCGCGGAAGCCCGGAGCGAACCGTTCGACGACCGCGGTCACCGCCTCGGTGGCATCGAGAGTGGACCCCGACGGCACGTGGGCGTAGGTCCAGAACGGACGGCGGCCGTCGGCGTCCACGCGACCGGGATCGGCGATGTGCGGCGAGGCCGCCAGCACCATCGGCCACGGCGCGTGTCGCCCGGCCGCGACGTCTGCCTCGGCGTGTGCCATCTGCGCGCGCGTACCGCCGAGATGCAGGGTCGGCGCCCGGTGCAGCCGTGGGTCCGACCACGGGATGTCGTCTCCGAGGACAAAGTCAACTTTGGCGACACCAGATCTGAATCGGTAGCGGCGCAACGCTTTAGCGTATCGCGAGGAAAGCGCGTCGCGGTATATCGGCAGCAGTGCGGTCGGGGCGGTGTCGAAAACGGCGACGCCCGCGACAGGCTGGGTGACCGCGACGCCGGCTGTCAGTTCACCTCCGTGCGCGCGCAGGTCGGCGATCAGGGCGTCGGTGATCGCCTGGCTGCCGCCGACCGGAATCGGCCAGCCGACCGAATGGGCGAGCGTGGTCAACATCAGTGCGGCCCCGGCCGACGCCAGCGACGGCAGCGGTGTAATCGCATGGGCGGCAACGCCGGTGAACAACGCGCGGGCGTCCTCGCCGGCCAGCGATCCCCACGCCGGGGTGCCCTGAGCCAGCATCCGCAACCCAAGATGCACGGCCGCCGTCAACGACGTTGGCACCGAACGCTTGTCGCCGAGCAGGAAGTCCACCACGCCGACGGAGTTCGCGACCAGCGGGTGCAGCAGGCGCCGCCACGACGCGCCGTCGTCCAATTCGGCGCAGGTGCGCGCCAGGTCGTGGTAGGCGATCGCCGCGGGCCGGGCGGGCAGCGGGTTGGCATAGGAGATCTCGGGTACCGCCAGCATCACGCCGCGTGCGGGCAGATCGAACTCGGAGAATAACGGCGACGCCAACGCCAGCGGGTGAACCGCCGAGCACACGTCGTGTAAGACTCCGGGAAATTCCAAGTCCGCCGCGGTGCGGGCGCCCCCGCCAAAGGTCGGCTGGGCCTCGACGACCTGCACCTTGAGGCCTGCGCGTGCACAGATCACGGCCGCTGCGAGGCCGTTGGGCCCGCTGCCGACGATGGTGACGTCCATCGCTCAATTACAGCCGATAGGCTGGCCGGGTGACTCTGCCTGTTGTGTTAATCGCCGACAAACTCGCCCAATCAACCGTCGCCGCCCTGGGAGACCAGGTCGAGGTGCGCTGGGTGGACGGTCCCGACCGGGAGAAGCTGCTCGCCGCGGTGCCCGACGCCGATGCGCTGCTGGTGCGGTCGGCCACCACCGTCGACGCAGAGGTGTTGGCCGCCGCCCCCAAGCTGAAGATCGTCGCCCGCGCCGGAGTGGGGCTGGACAACGTCGACGTGGACGCCGCCACCGAACGCGGTGTGCTGGTGGTCAACGCGCCGACGTCGAACATTCACAGCGCCGCCGAGCACGCGTTGGCGCTGCTGCTGGCCGCGGCCCGGCAGATCGCGGCCGCCGACGCCACGTTGCGTGAACACACGTGGAAGCGGTCGTCGTTCTCGGGCACCGAGATTTTCGGTAAGACGGTCGGCATCGTGGGGCTGGGCCGGATCGGCCAGTTGGTCGCTGCGCGAATCGAGGCCTTCGGCACTCATGTCATCGCCTACGACCCGTACGTCGCGCCGGCCCGCGCCGCGCAGCTCGGCATCGAACTGCTATCCCTCGATGACCTGCTGGCCCGAGCCGACTTCATCTCGGTGCATCTGCCGAAAACACCCGAGACGGCGGGCCTGATCGACAAGGAAGCGCTGGCGAAGACCAAGCCGGGCGTGATCATCGTCAATGCCGCCCGCGGCGGCCTGGTGGACGAGGCGGCGCTGGCCGAAGCGGTGAGCAGCGGACACGTACGGGCCGCGGGTCTCGACGTGTACTCCAAGGAACCGTGCACCGACAGCCCGCTGTTCGAGCTGGCGCAGGTTGTGGTGACGCCGCATCTGGGGGCGTCCACCGAAGAGGCTCAGGATCGGGCCGGCACCGACGTTGCCGAGAGCGTACGGCTGGCGCTGGCGGGGGAGTTCGTGCCCGACGCGGTCAACGTCGGTGGTGGGGTGGTCAGCGAAGAGGTGGCGCCGTGGCTCGACCTGGCGCGCAAACTCGGGGTGCTGGCCGCCGCGCTGTCTGATGGCCTACCCGCGTCGTTGTCGGTACAGGTGCGCGGCGAACTGGCTTCCGAAGACGTTGAGGTGCTGAAGCTTTCGGCGCTGCGGGGCCTGTTCTCGGCGGTCATCGAGGATCCGGTCACGTTCGTCAACGCGCCGGCGCTCGCCGCCGAGCGTGGTGTTACCGCCGAAATCTCCACCGCCTCCGAGAGCCCCAACCACCGCAGCCTCCTCGACGTGCGGGTGGCCGGGCACGATGGTTCGCGCATCAACGTTGCCGGCACGCTGTCGGGTCCGCAGTTGGTCGAGAAGATCGTGCAGATCAACGGCCGCAACTTCGACCTGCGCGCACGGGGCACGAACCTGGTGATCAACTACCACGACCAGCCCGGCGCGCTGGGCAAGATCGGCACCTTGCTGGGCGCGGCCGGGGTGAATATCCAAGCCGCGCAGCTCTCCGAGGACGCCGAGGGCCCGAGTGCGACGATCCTGCTGCGGCTCGACCAAGATGTGCCCAGCGACGTCCGGTCGGAGATCTCGACGGCGGTGGGTGCCAACAAGCTCGAGGTGGTCGATCTGACGTGAAGCGCGCCGGCGACGATGCAGAGCGGAGCGATGAGGAGGAGCGGCGCCATGACCCCGCCGGCGACGATGCAGAGCGGAGCGATGAGGAGGAGCGGCGCCATGACCGCGCCGGCGACGATGCAGAGCGGAGCGATGAGGAGGAGCGGCGCCATGACCCCGCCGGCGACGATGCAGAGCGGAGCGATGAGGAGGAGCGGCGCCATGACCCCGCCGGCGACGATGCAGAGCGGAGCGATGAGGAGGAGCGGCGCCATGACCCCGCCGGCGACGATGCAGAGCGGAGCGATGAGGTGGGGGCCCCACCCGCTTGCGGGGGAGAGCGGCGCTCGTGAAGTTGGCGATCATCGGCGGCGACGGGATCGGTCCGGAGGTGGTGGCCGAGGCGGTCAACGTCCTCGACGCGGTCCTGCCCGGCGTCCAAAAGACCAGCTACGACCTGGGCGCCCGGCGTTACCACGCCACCGGTGAGCTACTGCCGGACTCGGTGCTCGCCGAACTGCGGGAGCATGACGCCATCCTGCTCGGGGCGGTCGGCGATCCGTCGGTGCCCAGCGGCGTGCTGGAGCGAGGTCTGTTGCTGCGCCTGCGTTTCGAGCTGGATCATCACGTCAACCTGAGACCGGCCCGGCTGTATCCGGGAGTGAGCAGCCCACTGGCCGGAAACCCCAACATCGACTTCGTGGTGGTCCGCGAGGGGACCGAAGGTCCCTACACCGGTAACGGTGGCGCGATCCGCGCCGGGACGCCCAACGAGGTCGCCACCGAGGTGAGCCTCAACACCGCGTTCGGTGTGCGTCGAGTGGTCCTCGACGCGTTCGAGCGGGCCCGGCGGCGCCGCAAGCACCTGACGCTGGTGCACAAGACCAACGTGCTGAACTTCGCCGGAAAGCTGTGGTCGCGGATCGTGGCCGAGGTCGGCGAGGAATATCCCGACGTCGAGGTGGCTTATCAACACACCGACGCGGCCACCATCTTCATCGTCACCGACCCCGCGCGCTTCGACGTCATCGTCACCGACAACTTGTTCGGCGACATCATCACCGACTTGGCCGCGGCGGTGTGCGGCGGAATTGGCTTGGCCGCCAGCGGAAATATCGATGCCACGCGGACCAACCCGTCGATGTTCGAGCCGGTGCACGGCAGCGCACCCGACATCGCCGGTCAGGGCATCGCCGATCCGACCGCGGCGATCATGTCGGTGGGACTGTTGCTCGCCCACCTCGGTGAGGATGAGGCCGCCGCTCGCGTGGACCGCGCGGTCGAGACTTATTTGGCGGCTCGAGGGAGCGAACGGCTCGCAACTAGCGAGGTCGGCGAACAGATTGCCGCCGCGCTCTAGTCACGGCTTTGGTTTCTAAGCCGGGCGGCACCAGCTTGGCCGGCACCAACGCTATCGCCAGCAACGGGAACAACCCGCACACCGCCCAGGCCGACGGGTATGCGGCCGCGGTGATCAACGCGGCGAACAGCGGAGGTCCGGCCGCCGCCATCAACCGCTGGGTGGTGTTCTGGATGCCCAGCGCGCGTCCGCTCCAAAATGGCCCGGCGAACTCGGTGATCGCGGTTGCCTCCAGCCCGTTGTCGAGCATCGCCAGCACCGAAATGGCGACCATGAGAACAACGCCGTATCGCGAATCCACGTAATCGGTGACGCCGAGCAGGAACAGGGTCAAGGCGGCAGCGGCGGCGATGATGCGGACCGGTCGCATGCGCGAGCCGGTCTGGTCCGACCAGCGGCCGACCAGGACGCGGCCGAGCGCGCCGAGCAGCTGCGAGATGGTGACCAAACCGCCGGCGGCCCCCACCTGCCAGCCGTGCCGATGGACCAACCACACCAGCATGAACGTCACGGTCACCGTCTGCGGCATCATCAGCAGGGCCGCCACCGTGTGAATTCGCCACAGCACACGCGATCCGCGGTAGGGGTTGGCCAGTTCCTCTTGACGGGCCGCCTTCCGTGGCTTTCGCGGCGGGTCGACGATTCCGATCGCGCTGGCCACCGCCGCCACCGCGCACACCAGTGCCGGAAACATCAGCGCTGAACGCGGGCCGCGTTCGGCCAGCTCGGGAATCACCATCGCGCCGAGGGCGATTCCCAGCGGTTGCGCGGTCTGGCGGATGCCCATGGCCAGGCCGCGCTGGTGCGGCGGGAACCAGGCGGACGCGAGCCGGCCGCCCGCGGTGTTGCAACTCGCCGCGGCCATTCCACCGAGGAACAGAAAGACACCCATCAGCAGCATCGAATGCACCGACGCCGCGGCATAGACCGCCGCCGCCGTGAGGGCCGAGCCCACGGTCAGCACGATCCGCTCGCCGACGCGGTCCAGCACAAAGCCCCAGAGGAACAGCGTGACGACCATGCCCCAGCTGGGCATCGACGACAACAGACTGGCTTCGGTCAACGGAATCCCGCGCACGACGATCAGCGAGGGGATCAGGAAGGCAACGCCATTGATGAACAGGAACGAACTTGCCGTTACTCCCAGCGAAATAGCCATGATCGACCAGCGTGCGCCCGCGCCGAGTTGGCCCGCAGCGTCCGGGTCGGTCGACATTTGCCCATGCTCGCACACGGATCCGAGACTCGTCTGAATCTTCGCGGCCGCAGCGCGGCGCACCGCCCGGCCGCAGCGCGGCGCACCGACGACCCGCAGCGCCCGGCTGCCGCCGCGCTCGCGATCGTCACTGGCTGAGTCGTGACGACCCGCAGCGCCCGGCTGCCGCCGCGCTCGCGATCGTCACTAGGCTCAAGCGAATGCGCCTCGGTCGAATCGCCAGCCCGGACGGCGTCGCCTTCGTCAGCATCGAGGGCGCGCTGGACGATCCCACCGCAATGACCGCCCGTGAGATCGCCGAGCACCCCTTCGGCACGCCGACTTTCACCGGCCGATCATGGCCGCTCGCCGACGTCCGGCTGCTGGCTCCGATGCTGGCCGGCAAGGTGGTCTGCGTCGGCAAGAACTACGCCGATCACATCGCCGAGATGGGTGGCCAAACCGGCCCGGCACCGGCGGACCCAGTGATATTCCTCAAGCCCAACACCGCGATCATCGGACCGAATGTGCCGATTCGATTGCCCGCCAATGCGTCACCCGTGCACTTCGAGGGCGAGCTGGCGGTCGTGATCGAGCGGCCATGCAAGGACGTCACGGCCGCCCAGGCCGCCGACAACATCCTCGGCTACACCATCGGCAACGACGTGTCGGCGCGCGATCAGCAGAAGGCCGACGGCCAGTGGACCCGGGCCAAGGGCCATGACACCTTCTGCCCGGTCGGCCCGTGGGTGGTGACCGATGTCGACCCGGCCGATCTGGCGCTGCGCACCGAAGTCAACGGCCAAGTCAAACAGGACAGCCGCACCTCGCTGATGATCCACGACGTCGGTGCCATCGTGGAATGGGTCTCGGCGGTGATGACCCTGCTGCCGGGTGATCTCATCCTCACCGGAACGCCCGCGGGCGTCGGACCCATCGAGGACGGCGACACCGTCTCGGTCACCATCGAGGGAATTGGCACCCTGAGCAATCCCGTAGTCCGCAAGGGAAAGTCGTGACCGCATCGAGCGTCAGGGTCCGATTCTGCCCGTCGCCCACCGGCACCCCCCACGTCGGGATGGTCCGCACCGCGCTGTTCAACTGGGCCTATGCCCGGCACACCGGCGGCACCTTCGTGTTCCGCATCGAAGACACCGATGCCCAACGCGACACCGAGGAAAGCTATCTGGCGTTGCTCGACGCATTGCGCTGGCTCGGTCTCGATTGGGACGAAGGGCCCGAGGTCGGCGGACCCTATGGCCCGTACCGGCAGTCGCTGCGCAGCGAGATCTACCGCGACGTGGTGGCTGCGCTGCTCGCGGCGGGCGAGGCCTACTATGCCTTTTCGACGCCGGAGGAGGTCGAGGCGCGTCACGTGGCGGCCGGCCGCAACCCCAAGCTCGGCTACGACAACTTCGACCGTGCGCTGACCGACGCGCAGCGCGCGGCGTACCTTGCCGAAGGCCGTAACCCGGTGGTACGGCTGCGGATGCCCGAGGAAGACCTCAGCTGGGATGATCTGGTGCGCGGGACCACCACCTTCGCGGCGGGCACGGTTCCCGATTTCGCGTTGACCCGCGCAACCGGAGACCCGTTGTACACCTTGGTCAACCCCGTCGACGACGCGTTGATGAAGATCACCCATGTGCTCCGCGGCGAAGACCTGCTGCCGTCGACGCCGCGGCAGCTCGCGCTGTATCAGGCGCTGATCAGGATCGGGGTCGCCGAGCGCATTCCGGAATTCGCCCACCTTCCAACGGTATTGGGGGAGGGCACCAAAAAGCTCTCGAAACGCGACCCGCAGTCGAATCTGTTCACCCATCGCGAGCGGGGATTCATCCCCGAGGGACTGCTGAATTACCTTGCGCTGCTCGGCTGGGCGATCGCGGACGACCGCGATCTGTTCAGCCTCAACGAGATGGTGGCCGCCTTCGACGTCGTCGACGTCAACTCCAATCCGGCCCGATTCGACCAGCAGAAGGCCGACGCGCTCAACGCCGAGCACATCCGGATGCTCGACGTCGCAGACTTCACCGCCAGGCTGCGGGATTACTTCACCGCACACGGGCACGACACCGGACTGGACGACGCCGGATTCGCGACGGCCGCCGAGCTGGTGCAGACCCGCATCGTCGTCCTCGGCGACGCGTGGGGCCTGCTGCGCTTCCTCAACGACGACGAATACGCCATCGACCCCAAGGCCGCCGCCAAGGAACTCGGTCCGGACGCGCTTGCGGTGCTCGATGCCGGGCTGGCCGCGCTGCGCGGCGTCACCGACTGGACGACGGCAGGCATCGAGGACGCCCTCAAGGCCGCACTCATCGAGGGTCTGGCGCTCAAACCGCGCAAGGCGTTTGGCCCGATCAGGGTTGCCGCCACCGGGACGACCGTCAGCCCGCCGCTCTTCGAATCGCTGGAGCTCCTTGGCCGCGAGCGCAGCCTGCGGCGGCTGCGGTCCGCCCGCGATCAGATCGCCCCGCACTAGGAACAGGCATTCGGATTGCCGGGCAAGTCTTTGGTAGTCTGCACTGCGGTTTACAAAGGCCGACAACAGCTGGCAGCGGCGGTTTCCAGACGCTTGGTAATAGCCCGCAGAACTAGTCCTGAGCAGCGGTTTTAGGCAGCCGATGGGGTATGGTGTAATTGGCAACACAGCTGATTCTGGTTCAGCCATTCTAGGTTCGAGTCCTGGTACCCCAGCAAAGTCTGTCGCAAAGTCCGTTCCATGCAAGCGATTAGGTGGCCCTAGCGGGGTGGGTTATGCTGGCAGCTCGGATCGGTTCTGGCCCCGTCGTCTAGCGGCCTAGGACGCCGCCCTCTCACGGCGGTAGCGTGGGTTCGAATCCCATCGGGGCTACAAATCTTTACTGGCCGGTCCCCAGTGCGGCCGGGGCGGTCGAGCCGCCCACCGGCATCGGCGGCAACCCGAGTTTGCGGTGATCCCACGAGCGCGCCCGACGCGGCACGATGCGCACGCAGACCCGCTTGTTCATCATCTGCTCGACGAACGGCTTCATCTCGTCGCTGTAGGGACCGGTGTAGCGCTCCCACACGCTGATCCCGACCCGGTGCGCGACCTCGGGATCGTCGATGATCTCCGCGACGCCTTCGAAGGACACCCCGCGCAGCGTGTCGTAGGTGTTGCCGTCCTCGATCAGGAAGCTCATCCGCGGATCCCGGATGAGGTTGACCGCCTTCTGTGACTTCGCCTTGGTCTCCAGCCAGATCTCGCCGTCGACGACGCCGTACCACATCGCGGTCAGGTGCGGCTGGCCGTCGGCGCCGACGGTGGCCAGCGTGCCGGTGCGGCTCTTGACGACGAAGTCGGCGATCTCGTCCTCGGACATGACGATGGAGGCGCGCTGGTTGGTTCCCATGGCGTCAGTCTGTCAGGCGGCGGCGAGCTGGCGAGCGTCGACTCACCCGTGAGTGTGCGGCGACGGCTTCGACTGTGCGCTCAGGGTGGGAAGGCCGCGAATTCGCCGCCCAGGACGCACACTCGACGCCAAGGATGCACGCTCGGCGAGCGTCGACTCCCAGGGCGCAGGGAACTAGAGGCGACGGGTCAGCGCGTCGGCCGCCGACAGCAGATCGGCCGCCCAGCGCACTCCCGGGCGCCGGCCGATCCGGTCGATGGGTCCGGACACAGATATGGCGGCGACGACGACACCGCGGCCATCGCGCACCGGCGCCGACACGCTCGCCACGCCCGGCTCGCGCTCGGCCACGCTTTGTGCCCAGCCGCGCCGGCGCACTTCGGCCAGCGTCCGGTCGGTGAATTTCGCCGTCGACAGCACGGTTTTTTGGGTGGCGGCATCGCTGTAGGCCAGTAGCACTTTGGCCGCCGAACCAGCCGTCATCGGCAACCGAGCCCCGACCGGCACCGTATCGCGAAGGCCCGCAGCCGGTTCCAAGGCGGCCACGCAGACCCGTGCGGTGCCCTCGCGGCGGTACAGCTGCACGCTCTCGCCGGTGCTCTCGCGCAACTGGGGGAGCACCGCCGCGCTAGCGCCCAGCAGCGGATCGCTGACATGGGTCGCGAGTTCGGTGACCGCCGGACCGAGCAGCCAGCGCCCTTCGTCGTCGCGCGCCAGCAGGCGGTGAACTTCGAGGGCGGCCGCCAGCCGGTACGCGGTGGCCCGGGGCAGGCCGGTTCGCTCACACAGTTCGGCCAGCCCGCATGGGGATTCCGCGATGGTGTGCAGCACCCCCACGGCTTTGTCGAGGACGCCGATGCCGCTATGCTGTCTCACATAAAGATACTAGCGTCTCGCATTTTGAGATCACAGCCCACAGGGATCGGCGAGTCGCGAATGAGGTGAATCGAGGCGACTTCGAGATGGGAACCGAGATCAAGGGCGGCAAGCCACGCACCTTGGCTGAAAAAGTTTGGGACGACCACGTTGTGGTATCCGGGGGCGATGATGCCCCTGACTTGATCTACATCGATCTGCATTTGGTGCACGAGGTCACCAGCCCGCAGGCTTTCGACGGCCTGCGCCTGGCCGGTCGGCCGGTGCACCGGCCCGACTTGACGCTGGCCACCGAGGATCACAATGTGCCCACCCTCGACATCGACAAGCCGATCGCGGACCCGGTGTCGCGCATCCAGGTGGAGACGCTGCGGCGAAACTGCGCCGAATTCGGCGTCCCCCTTTACCCGATGGGCGACATCGACCAGGGCATCGTGCATGTCGTCGGGCCGCAACTGGGCCTCACCCAGCCGGGGATGACGATCGTCTGCGGTGATAGTCACACCTCGACCCATGGCGCATTCGGCGCGCTGGCCATGGGAATTGGCACCTCGGAGGTCGAGCACGTGCTGGCCACCCAGACGTTGCCGTTGCGGCCGTTCAAGACGATGGCCGTCAATGTCGATGGAACGTTGCCCGCCGGCGTGAGCGCCAAGGACATCATCCTCGCGTTGATCGCCAAGATCGGCACGGGCGGTGGGCAGGGCCACGTCATCGAATACCGGGGCAGCGTCATCGAGTCGCTGTCCATGGAAGGCCGGATGACGGTGTGCAACATGAGCATCGAGGCCGGTGCCCGCGCGGGCATGGTGGCGCCGGACGAGACGACGTACGAGTTCGTCCGGGACCGCCCGCACGCGCCGACCGGCGCGCACTGGGACGCCGCGGTCGAGTACTGGCAGCAGCTGCGGACCGACCCCGGCGCCGTCTTCGACACCGAGGTCTACCTCGATGCCGCCTCGTTGAGTCCGTTCGTCACCTGGGGAACCAACCCCGGCCAGGGGGTGCCGTTGGCCGGCGCCGTGCCGGATCCCGAGCTGATGACCGACGACGACGAGCGGCAGGCCGCCGAGAAAGCCTTGGCGTACATGGACCTTCGACCCGGGACGCCGATGCGCGATATCGCGGTCGACGCGGTGTTCGTCGGGTCTTGTACCAACGGTCGTATCGAGGATCTGCGCGTGGTGGCCGACCTGCTGCGCGGCCGCAAGGTCGCCGACGGGGTGCGCATGCTCGTCGTTCCGGGCTCGATGCGGGTGCGCGCGCAGGCCGAAGCCGAAGGGCTGGGTGAGATTTTCACCACCGCGGGCGCCGAATGGCGGCAGGCGGGTTGCTCGATGTGCCTGGGTATGAATCCTGATCAGCTAGCGCCCGGCGAGCGGTGCGCCGCCACGTCCAACCGCAACTTCGAAGGGCGGCAGGGTAAAGGCGGCCGAACGCATCTGGTGTCGCCGGCCGTTGCCGCGGCAACGGCGGTGCGCGGCACGCTGTCCGTCCCGGCCGATTTGAACTCAATCTGAATTGAAAAAGGGGATGAGCATGGAGGTCTTTCGCACCCACACCGGCATCGGCGTACCTTTGCGGCGCTCCAACGTCGATACCGATCAGATCATTCCGGCGGTCTTTTTGAAGCGTGTCACGAGAACCGGTTTCGAGGATGGATTGTTCGCCACCTGGCGGTCGGATCCCTCATTCGTGCTAAACCTCAGCCCCTTTGACCGAGGCTCGGTGTTGGTGGCAGGACCCGATTTCGGGACCGGGTCGTCGCGTGAGCATGCGGTGTGGGCCCTCATGGACTACGGGTTCCGGGTGGTTATCTCGTCTCGGTTCGGTGACATTTTCCGGGGCAACGCCGGCAAGTCGGGCCTGTTGGCGGCAGAAATTTCCCAAGACGGCGTGGAACTCCTTTGGAAGCTCATCGAGCAGAGTCCGGGCTTGGAAATCACTGCCAATCTTCAAGATCGAAATATCACTGCCGGAACGACGGTGTTGCCGTTCAAGATTGACGATCACACCGCTTGGCGACTACTCGAAGGGCTCGACGATATAGCCCTCACGCTGCGGAAACTCGCTGAGACCGAGGCTTTTGAGGCGGCTCGGCCAGAGTGGAAACCGCACACTTCGACCCTGTCGTGAAGGGTCGATCGGGACGGGAATTCCGCCCTCGCCGGGTGAGGTAGCCGGACCCATTTCCAGGCCGCGCCACCGGTCAAGGGCGGCAACCGGATTGCAGAATTTCCGGTCGGCGGGCCGTGAAATTGCGCGTGGCTCTTGGAAATTTGCTGGGTGAGGGTTTACCGTATTCCACTAGTCGGTTCCTAAACGAGGACCACTAGCTTCGGAGGGTTGGATGAACAAAGCAGAGCTCATTGACGTGCTCACACAGAAATTGGGCTCGGACCGTCGGCAGGCGACAGCCGCCGTCGAGAATGTTGTCGACACCATTGTGCGCGCGGTGCACAAGGGCGACAGCGTCACTATTACCGGGTTCGGTGTGTTCGAGCAGCGGCGGCGCGCGGCCCGGGTGGCCCGCAATCCGCGTACCGGCGAGACGGTGAAGGTGAAGCCGACGTCGGTCCCAGCGTTCCGTCCCGGTGCCCAATTTAAAGCGGTAGTGTCTGGCGCACAGCGCCTCCCATCGGAAGGACCCGCCGTGAAACGTGGTGTGGTAGCAGGCGCCGCTAAGAAGGTGGCGAAGAAGGCACCGGCCAAAAAGGTGACCAAGGCGCCGGCCAAGAAGGCCGCGACCAAGGCGCCCGCCAAGAAGGCACCGGTGAAGAAGGCCGTCACCAAAGCTGTGAAGGCGCCGGCCAAGGTCACCAAGGCACCCGCCAAGAAGGTGGTCAAGGCCGTGAAGAAGGTCACCGCCCCGGTGCGTAAGGCGGCGACGAAGGCTCCTGCCAAGAAGGCAGCCGCCAAGAAGGCGCCCGCCAAGAAGGCTACGACGAAGCGGGGCCGCAAGTAGCAGTCAGCGCGGTGAATGTCCTTCGGGGGCACAGGTGCTCCCGAAAGACATTCGCGCGTTAGGCCCGGACGTTGGCGGCCAGCGCGCCGCCGATATGGTCGGCCGCTACCACCCGGCCGGCCGATAGCGAGAGCACCCACGTACTGCCCTTGTGGTTGCGCGACTTGTCGGGGGTCAGTCCGCTGCGCTCGCACCACCAGGCGATCAGATCCGGAATCACCTTGCCCTGAGTGCAGATCACCGGTGTGCCCGGTTGAGTGGCGATCTGCATCACCCGCTGCCGGCCGCGCTTGGGACTCTTGGCGTAAGACTCCTCGGTCAGGTTGGTCTCGTTGTGGATGGGCACACCCAGTTCCGCGGCGAGCGGTTCCACCGTCTGGTGGCAGCGCACCCGGTCGGCCGCGTACACGTCGGTGGCGCCGAAGGCCAGCAGCTGTGGGACCAGTGCCTCGGCCTGGGCGCGTCCCCTTTTGTCCAACGGTCGCTGGGTGTCATCGCCGGAGAATCGTGACTTCCTGCCCGCGGTGCCGTGCCGGACCACCAGTACGGTATGCGTGTTTGCCGGGGCTTCTAGGAAGCGGCGCAACACTTTTCGCTCGTGTGCGTAGCTGAGTTTCTTCGCCGCGTCGTCGACCGGGAGCCAGATCAGCTCGTCGACCTCGTTGCCCGGTGTGAATTCCCCACCGGTGCTGTGCGCCGCCCAGTAGTACACCTTTTTGACGCCCTGGTCGATCGGGTAACTCACCGAGACGAGCCGCCTGCCGAGAATGGCGTGATGACCCGTCTCCTCGAACACTTCCCGCACCGCGGCCACGGGTGCCGTCTCGCCGGGGTCGACTTTGCCCTTGGGAAGCGACCAGTCGTCGTAACGGGGACGGTGGATCACCGCGATGTCGAGGCCTGGGTCGTCAGAATCAGCACTGCCCGCGCGCCACACCACCGCGCCTGCGGCATACACGATCCGGCTCCCCGAGCGCCGACCGGCGGCCGGGTTCTGGATCGGCACCTTTGCTCCTGCAGGTCAATTCGGCCAGGTTCGCTGCGGTCCTGGTGTGACGACCTGCGAAAGCTACCACACGGCCTCAGGAGCTGGCGTGGCGCTCCATCAGTGATTCCTGATGGTCGCGCACCGTGTGGCCCTCCTGGGGCGCCGCGGTCCACTGCCCGTCGGCCCGCAGGTCCCAGCACCGAGTGGACGGGTCGAGCGCGGAGTCGAACAAGTCGTCCAGGTACGTGGTGAGCCGCGGGTCTTTGACCTGAACCAACGCCTCAACCCGGCGGTCGAGGTTGCGGTGCATCATGTCCGCGCTGCCGATCCAGAACTCATCGATGTTGCGGAATTCGATGATCCGCGAGTGTTCCAGATAGCGGCCGAGAATCGAGCGGACCGAAATGTTCTCCGAGAAGCCTTCCACGCCCGGCCGCAGCGCGCAGATGCCGCGCACCACGATTTCGACTCGCACACCGGCCTGCGACGCGCGATAAAGCGAATCGATGACCTGCTCGTCGACCAGAGCGTTCATCTTCATCCGGATCCGCCCGTTGCCGTGTTCGCGGTGATGGGCAATCTCGCGCTCGACGCGTTCGATGATGCCCGTGCGAATGCTGTGCGGGGCCACCAAGAGGTTGCGGTAGGACACCTTGCGCGAGTAGCCGGTGAGCGAGTTGAACAGGTCGGTCAGGTCGGCGCCGATCTCGGGGGAGGCGGTGAGCAGACCGACGTCCTCGTAGAGCCGCGCCGTCTTACCGTTGTAATTGCCGGTCCCGATGTGGCAGTAGCGCCGAATCGTCGAACCCTCCCGGCGTACGACGAGGCAGGTCTTGCAGTGCGTCTTGAGCCCGACGTACCCGTAGACCACGTGCACGCCCGCTTGCTCTAGCGTGCGCGCCCAATTGATGTTGGCCTGCTCGTCGAAGCGCGCCTTGATCTCCACCATTGCCACAACTTGTTTTCCGGCCTCGGCGGCGGCGATGAGCGCCCGAACGATCGGTGAGTCACCGGATGTCCGGTACAGCGTCTGTTTGATCGCCAGCACGTTGGGGTCGGCGGCGGCCTGCTCGATGAATCGCTGCACGCTGGTGGAGAACGACTCATACGGATGGTGCACCAGCACATCGCCTTCGCGCAGCGTCGCGAAGATGCTCTTGGGCGTTTCCCGTTCGGCGAAGGCCGGATGGGTCGACGGAACGTATGCCTTGTCTTTGAGCGCTGGACGGTCGAGGCCGTAGATCTGCCAGAACGAGGACAGGTCAAGCAGGCCGGACACCTCGATGACGTCGCCGGGGTCCACGTCGAGTTCGCGCAGCAGCAGTTCCAACATGCTTTCGGTCATGTCGTCGGCGATCTCGAGTCGCACCGGCGAGCCGAATCGCCTGCGCGCCAATTCCCGCTCCATCGCCTGCAACAGATCTTCGTCGCGATCCTCTTCGACCTCGAAGTCGGCGTTGCGGGTAATACGGAACGCGTGGTGCTCGACGATCTCCATGCCCGGGAACAGCGCCGGAAGGAAGGCCGCGATCAGCTCTTCGGTTGGCAAGTACCGGACGATGGCTTGCCCGTCGGTCCCGTCGCCACGGCCTTCGAGTTCGACGAAGCGATCGACGTTGTCGGGCACCTTGACACGGGCGAAGTGCTGGGCGCCATCCTCGGGTTGGCGCACCGTGACGGCGAGATTCAGGCTCAACCCGCTGACGAAGGGGAATGGGTGAGCGGGGTCGACGGCCAGCGGCGTCAGGACGGGGAAGACCTGCTCGGTGAAATAGGCCGACAGGTGGTCGCGCTCAGACTGATCCAGATCGGCCCACGTGACGATGCGGATGCCCTCCTCGGCGAGCGCAGGCCGGACCGAATCCAGGAATACCCGAGCGTGCCGGCTGGCGAGCCGCTGGGTCTGCTCGCCGATGCGGGCCAGTTGCTCACGCGGTGTCAGACCGTCGGCCGAACGCACCGAAAGGCCCATTTCGTCGCGGCGTTTGAGGCCGGCGACCCGCACCATATAAAACTCGTCGAGGTTGGACGCAAAGATCGCCAGGAATTTGGCTCGCTCCAGCAATGGCAGCGAGTTGTCGGCGGCCAGCGCCAGGACGCGGGCGTTGAAGTCCAGCCAGCTCAGTTCTCGGTTGAGGTAGCGGTCCTCCGGCAGGTCACTGATCGCGGTGGGGGTCGCTGCGGGTGGGGCTTCCACGGCCGAGTCCCCCGGATGCCAAATAGTCTCGTCGGGGCGCGCTTCAGCTTCGATTTCGGTCACGAGGTGATCATTGCTTATATCCCCCGGGTGCTGCTAGCGCTCCTTGGACATCCATCTGTCGTTGGTGTGAAGTTCACCCCGTGGACAGGTCTAATGCGCCGCGATGGCGCGGGCGGTCGCCGGCCCGATCCCGAGGCGACGGGCGGCCGTCAGGTCGGCGGGCGTGTCGACGTCGCACCGCAGGCCGGGCCACGCACCGGTCAGCTCGATCGCGCCCGAACGGCGGTGCCGCGCGGCCGAATCCGGCCCGAAGTGCGGATCGAGCGCGCTTCCGAATGCGCAGAGCGCGGCGGTTCCCGTGGCCAGCCGGTCGGCGACGAAGCTACGCCGATGCTGGCGGGCCGCGGCGATCGCCTCGGCCAGCTCCTGGGGCTGCAACGCCGGCAAATCACCTTGCAGCACAACGATATTGGGGAAGGACCCGGCCACCGCTCGTTCGGCCGCGGCTATGGCGTTGTTCAGTGGGTCGCTGTGGCCCTCGGGCGTCGGGTCGACCAGCACGCCGGCTCCGAGCCGGGCGGCCGCGGCCGCCGCGTCTTCGTCGGGAGTGACGACGGCGACCGAGCCCACTGCCGCAACGCGTGTGGCGGCGGTCAGGGTGTCCACCAACATGGCCAGCACCACCTTCTCGCGGGTCCGCGCCGAGAACACCGGGGCCAGCCTGGTCTTGGCGGCGGCCAAGCGCTTCACCGCGATGATCAGGGCTATGTCTCCCGCGCTGTCACCCGCGCCGTCGGCCCGTGTGCCGGTCATGAGGTCATCCTGCCAGCGACGCCCTGCGCGGCACGCGCGAGCTGGTGCGACCGTGGCGGCCGGCGTGACGGCACCCGGCGGCTGTTCTAGTGTGTAGCGGCTGCAGATGCCGCTTTGACATGGCGGTAGAAGACAGACAGGGGTGGTAAATGGCCAGCACAGCGGGCCCCGTTGCGGTGATGGGCGCCGGCGCATGGGGCACGGCGCTGTCCAAGGTGCTCGTCGAGGCCGGGGGAGCGGAAGCAGAGGTCATGTTGTGGGCCCGGCGATCCGACATCGCCGAGCAAATCAATGCCACCCGATCCAACCCCGCCTATCTGCCGAATACGACGCTTCCGCCGGGCATCCGCGCCACCGCCGACGCGAACGAGGCCCTGGCCGGCGCGACGACGGTATTGCTCGGCATGCCCGCGCAGACGATGCGCAGCAATCTCGAGCAGTGGGCGTCCATGGTGGCCGACGGCGCGACCCTGGTCAGTTTGGCCAAGGGCATCGAGCTGGGCACCCTGATGCGGATGAGTCAGGTCATCGTTTCGGTGACCGGCGTCGACGCGGCGCAGGTCGCGGTGATTTCGGGGCCGAACCTGGCCGGTGAAATCGCCGAACGCCAGCCGGCCGCCACGGTGATCGCCTGCAGTGACTCCGGCCGCGCCGTTGCGCTGCAGCGCATGCTGAACAGCGGGTACTTCCGCCCCTATACCAATAGCGACGTCGTCGGCACCGAGATCGGCGGGGCGTGCAAGAACGTCATCGCGCTCGCGTGCGGGATGGCGGCCGGCGTCGGGCTCGGCGAAAACACCGCCGCGGCGATCATCACCCGCGGCCTCGCGGAGATCATGCGACTGGGCATAGCACTGGGAGCCAAGGGCGCGACGCTGGCCGGTCTGGCGGGCGTGGGTGACCTGGTCGCGACCTGCACCTCGCCGCATTCGCGCAATCGCTCGTTCGGCGAACGCCTGGGCCGGGGCGCGACCGTGCAGTCGGCCTTGCAGGCCGGGGGCGGCGACGGCCACGTCGTCGAAGGGGTGACATCCTGCGAGTCGGTGCTCGCGCTGGCGTCCAGTTATGACGTCGAGATGCCCCTGACCGACGCCGTGCACCGCGTCTGTCATAAGGGGCTCTCGGTGGACGAGGCGATGGCTTTGCTGCTGGGCCGCCGCACCAAGCCCGAATGAGCCCCGAATGAGCAAAGAGCCGGCGTTACCGACCCGAAACCGCAGCTAGAGGCCGGCCGCCCGGCCTGTGAGCTGCCCAACCGGTAGCCTCTCTAGGTCATGAACGCCTCCGATCGGCCACCCGCGCCGCGGCCGTCACCCGGTGGCCGCGTCCGCGTCGCCGTGGTCTTCGGGGGTCGCAGCAACGAGCACGCCATCTCGTGCGTGTCCGCGGGCAGCATCCTGCGTAACCTCGACCCGCAGCGGTTCGACGTGATCGCGATCGGCATCACCCCAGCAGGTTCGTGGGTGCTCACCGATGCCGACCCGGAGGCGCTGGCGATCACCAACCGGCAGCTGCCCGAAGTGACCGCCGCCTCGGGTACCGAACTGGCCCTGCCCGCCGACCCGGGGCGCGCCGGCCAATTGGTGTCACTTCAATCCGGTGCCGGTGAGGTCTTGGCGTCGGTCGACGTGGTATTTCCGGTGCTGCACGGCCCGTACGGCGAGGACGGCACGATCCAGGGGCTGCTCGAACTCGCCGGTGTGCCCTACGTCGGCGCCGGCGTGCTGGCCAGCGCCGCGGGTTTGGACAAGGAGTTCACCAAGAAGCTGCTGGCCGCCGACGGACTTCCGATCGGCCCGCACGCGGTGCTGCGCCCCTCGCGGGCGGCGCTGAGTCTCGACGAATGCGAGCGGCTGGGTTTGCCGGTGTTCGTCAAACCCGCGCGGGGCGGTTCGTCAATCGGCGTCAGCCGGGTGGCGAGTTGGGACGAGCTGCCCGCGGCCGTCGCGAACGCTCGCCGGCATGATCCGAAGGTGATCGTCGAGGCGGCGATCAACGGTCGTGAGCTGGAGTGCGGCGTGCTCGAAATGCCCGACGGCACAGTGCAAGCCAGCACACTGGGGGAAATCCGGGTGGCCGGGGTTCGCGGACGCGAGGACTCGTTCTACGACTTCGCGACCAAATACCTCGACGAGGCGGCCGAATTGGACGTCCCCGCAAAAGTCGACGACGAGATCGCCGACGCGGTACGCCACTTGGCGATCCGGGCGTTTAAGGCCATCGACTGCCAGGGCCTGGCCCGAGTCGATTTCTTCCTCACCGACGACGGACCAATCATCAACGAGGTCAACACGATGCCGGGGTTCACCACGATCTCGATGTACCCGCGGATGTGGAAGGCCAGCGGTGTCGACTATCCCACCCTGCTGGCGACCATGGTGGAGACCGCACTGGCCCGGGGCGTGGGTCTGCGCTAACGGGCCTTCTCGCTCAGCGGGGCCGGGTCGATGGGCACCGCCGCGATGGTGCGGTCGATCACCTCGGAGAGCTGCTGGATCGGCGTCGGACCCGATCCGGACGGCAGGGTCAGCGCCACATACACCGGCCGGTCCACCGTGTACCAGGTGGATCTGCCCGCGTCACCGGCGGATTGCGGTTCGGCCGCGACCTCGAACCACTGCACCCGATCGACCACCTGGATCGGGGATCCCACGACAAAGTTGGCCGGGCGCTCGAGCCCGCAGCGCAGCACCACCGGCTCGCGGTCGGGCCCGGCCCGCCAGGCGGCCGCGCCTTGGGGCGCCGGTTGTCGGACGGGCGCGCGCTGATAGTCCCCGAGCCGCTGCGGCAGCGCCTGCTCGAGCGACCGGCACGCGGCACCGGCGGCCCGCGGTGCCGGGACGGCGGGAAGGGCAACAGGTTGCGGCGGCGCCTGGCGGGTCGCCGCGAGCACCAGGATGACGCCGATCGTCGCGACGGCCAGCGCAACCGCGACCATCATCAGGACGCGCGGTGGTCCTGTGTCGGTATCCGTACCGGCGTCGGGCTCGGTCGTCACCGCCGGGACACCTCCTGTCTCGGGCACGATTGCCCTGCTCGCCCCCTCGCCGCTTTGCGGCCGGGGGGCCCCGACCCAGGGCGCAGACGCTCCGCATTGTCACAGGGCTCTAAACTGGCGCGGTCCGCTCGGTAGGGCTCAACTTACCTCGGGTCGGGCAACGTTGAGTGCCGCTGATTGGCCTTCACTTGGCCGAGACGCCGCGGAGGAGGTGGCGTGCGCGACCCTACCTCGGGGGCATCGGGGCGGTCCCCGACGCTGCAGCAGCTCGGCGAGTTCGCCGTCATCGACCGGTTGGTGCGGGGCCGGGCACAGCCCGCCGACGTCGTGCTGGGACCCGGTGACGACGCGGCGGTGGTGACCGCCGGCGACGGTCGCGTCGTGGCTTCGACCGACGTCCTGGTGCAGGATCGGCATTTCCGGCTGGACTGGTCGACGCCGCACGATGTCGGCCGTAAAGCGATTGCCCAGAACGCCGCCGACATGGAGGCGATGGGCGCGCGGGCCACGGCGTTCCTGGTCGGCTTCGCGGCCCCCGGCGACACGATGGCGGCGGACGCGGACGCCCTGGTCGACGGGATGTGGGACGAGGCGGGGCGGATCGGCGCCGGCATCGTCGGCGGCGATATTGTCAGCTGCCCGCAATGGGTGCTGTCGGTGACGGTGCTCGGCGACCTGGACGGCCGCGCGCCGGTGTTGCGATCCGGGGCGAAAGCCGGTTCGGTGCTTGCCGTGGCCGGCGAGCTGGGCCGCTCGACCGCAGGATATTCCTTGTGGCACAACGGTATTGGCGGGTTCGACGAGTTGCGGCGTCGGCATCTGGTGCCCGAGCCGCCCTATGGCCAGGGCGCGGTGGCCGCGGCCGGGGGAGCGCAGGCGATGATCGACGTCTCCGACGGTCTCCTCGCCGACCTGCGGCATGTTGCCGAGGCGTCAGCCGTAGGTATCGATCTGTCCACCGCGGCGCTGGCCCCGGACCACGACGCACTGACCGCCGCGGCCGCCGCGGTGGGTGCCGATGCCTGGTCGTGGGTGCTGGGCGGCGGCGAAGACCACGCCCTGGTGGCCTGTTTCGCCGCTCCGCCGCCGGCCGGGTGGCGCGTCGTCGGGCGGGTGCTCGACGGGCCGGCCCGGGTGCTGGTCGACGGCGCGCAGTGGCAGGGATACGCCGGCTGGACGTCGTTCGGAAGTTAAGGTGTCGCAGTGAGCGCGCGGCCGTTGAGTGAACTCGTCGAGCAGGGGTGGGCGGCGGCGCTGGAGCCGGTGGCCGACCAGGTCGCCCGGATGGGGGAGTTCCTGCGGGCCGAGATCGCGGCCGGGCGAAGGTATCTGCCCGCGGGGCCAAACGTGTTGCGCGCCTTCACCTTTCCATTCGACAGCGTCCGGGTGCTGATCGTCGGGCAAGACCCGTACCCGACACCGGGACATGCCGTGGGCCTGAGCTTCTCGGTGGCGCCCGAGGTGCGTCCGTTGCCCCGCAGCCTGGCCAACATCTTCGACGAGTACGCCGCCGACCTGGGCCATCCCCAGCCGTCGTGCGGCGATCTCACGCCCTGGGCGCAGCGCGGCGTGCTGCTGTTGAACAGGGTGCTCACGGTGCGCCCCAGCAACCCGGCGTCGCATCGCGGCAAGGGCTGGGAAGCGGTCACCGAGTGCGCGATCCGCGCATTGGTCGGGCGCTCGCGGCCGCTGGTGGCGATCCTGTGGGGCCGCGACGCGACGACGCTCAAACCGATCCTGGCCGAGGGTGATTGCGTGGCGATCGAGTCGCCACATCCGTCGCCGCTGTCCGCGTCCCGCGGGTTCTTCGGCTCGCGCCCGTTCAGCCGCGCCAATGACCTGCTCACCGGGATGGGCGCCGAACCGATCGACTGGCGGCTGCCCTGAGCCAGAGATGCCGACCGTGGGGCCTACGCACGAAAATCGTTGGATCGTGTACCTAAGCCCCACACTCGAGGGGCAACCGGTTGGCGATCCTGTTAGGAAGCCGGGAAGTTGACGTCCTTGGTCACGGCTTTCCACTCTTCGATCGACGCCGAGGTCGCGGTGATCTTGTCGCGCATGGCCTTGAGGACGTCACGGCCGAGCAGCAGCCGCAGCGGCGGTTCGTCGAGTGTCGTCACCATCAGCACCGCCTCGGCTACCTTGCGGGGGTCGCCGGGTAGGTGAGCGGCGAACTGCTTGATCAGGTCCTTGCGCGCCGCCACGTCCACGTAGTCGGTTATCGGAGAGCCCGACTCCTTCATCGATCTCGTCGCCCAATCGGTGCGGAAGGCTCCGGGTTCGATGGCGGTCACCTTGATACCCAGCGGCCGGACCTCGGTGGCCAGCGCTTCGGTCACCGCCTCGAGCGCGAACTTGGTCGACGAGTAGTAGGCGTTGGGCGGGTTGGCGACCAGACCCGTCATCGACGACATGTTGATGATGTGCCCGGATCTGCGAGCACGCATCCCCGGCAGCACCGCCTTGATCATGTCGACAGCACCGAAGTAGTTGACGTCGAACAGCTTTCGGACTTCGGAGTCCTCGCCTTCCTCGACGGCGGACAGGTAGCCGTGACCGGCGTTGTTGACCAGGATGTCGATCCCGCCGAACGCCTGCTCGGCCGCCGACACCGCGGCCGCGATCTGGCCGGCATCGGTCACGTCGAGGGCAACGGCCAGGGCCCGGTCGCCGAATTCCCCGGCGAGGTCCGCGACGGCGTCGGCCCGGCGCGCGGTCACCACCACGCTGTGGCCGGCTTCCAAAGCGGCGCGGGCGATCTCGCGGCCGAAGCCGGTGGAGCAGCCGGTGATCAGCCAGCGCGCCATCTCAGGCCGTCCCTTCCGGCAGGCGCCGCAGATACGCCTTTCGCCGGTTGGCGAGTTGGGCCGTTCGCTTCTGGGCGCTCACCCGCGGCAAGTGCGGCACCTCGTCGTCGAGCCGGTCCAGCCTGACCACCCGTCCGCGAGCGCCGAGGTCTTCGCGGGGACCCGTCTCGCCGAACTCCGCCATTCGCAGCGTCAGAATGGCCTCGCGCAGGCCGTCGGAGTCGATCCAATTCGCCACGCCGGGATCGACGGGCGAGATCACGTACGTGTAGGTGCCGTCCTCGTTGGGAACCGACTGCGCCTTGTTGAGGCTGCCGGTGCGATCGACGAGATCGAGTGTGGTGCCCCAGATATTGCTCAGCGGCACCGTGAAGTATTCGGCGCCACCGTCACCGAGGTCGACCACGAATGCCTCGTCGGGGGCGAGATCGAAGCGGCCCATGACATACACCTGGTTGCGCATCGCGCCGACCTTGTCGGCCGACCACGCCAGGTTGAATTGGTTGGGCGGCATCTTGTAGACGCCATGGCTGAGCTTGCCGGTGAAGTCGGCGAAATACGCCATCATCGCCGCGGTCGCCTCCGCCTGCTCATCAAGGGTACGTGCGGGCGCTCCGACTGGGCCGCCGAGTCGTTGCACCGCAAGGTAATTGGGGTCGTCGCGAGCCCAGTCCAGCAGCACGTCGCGGATATAGAACTCGTGCGCCGCGGGCGTGGTCTGCACGTGGTTGGGGCGTCCATTGGGCGGGTCGGCGTCGACGGTGATGGTGAAGCTGCCGTCGGAGTCGACCGCCATGGTGCGGCCGTTGAGCACGTCGACGGTGCCCATGTGGGCATCCCAAAGCGTGAAGTAGTTCTCGGTCATGCGGTGCTCGCCGACCCGGCCGCGGATCTCGTAGCGCTCGTCACCCGAGATCGGGATCACCCGGTACACGCTGTCGGGATTGTCGATGCCCCAACGCGATCCGGGTATGCGGCGGCCGTCCACGGGGTGTGCCAGCCTGGTGATGCAGCTGACCTTCGGCCGCAGCTTGTCCTGGTTGGACGACCACACCGCCGCGGAGAACATCACTTCGGCGAACGCATCCTCGAACCTCTCGCGCATCGCCTCCGACGCCTTGGCGCGACCCAGCCAGGTCTCCGCAACGGTGTGATAGGCGGCTTTGACCGTGGGGTGCTCGATGAGGTCCAGGGCCGCCAGTTCCTGTTCACGCTGGGATGCTGTCGAGACTGGATCGTCGGGCATGAGCTGCTCCTTACCGTCCGGCATAGTGGTGAAAACGCTTGTTGTACAATGTGAATCGTTCGTCGACCTGCTCGGGAAGCAAGCCGTAATGCTCGAGTCCGTAGGGTGGGCGCGGCGCCTCGCGGGGACGCCGTTGCAGCCAGCGTCGCATCGCTTGCTCGGCCTGCACGGTCAGCGGCAGCCCGATGGCGTCATACACGCGCGACACTTGCCCGATCGGATCGGCCACCGCAGCGTCGAATCCGATGTCGGTGACCCGGGCAGCCTCGTCATCCCACCCGTCGCGGACCGCCATGGCCCGATCATTGGTCCAGCCCATTCGTTGCAGCCACTGCGCGCCCACCCGGTCGATGTCGACGGAGTCGGCGTGCATGGCGTGCAGGGTCGCGTTCAGGCTGGCCCCCGACGCGATCGTGGTGCGCGGGTCGCGATGCATGTGCACGATGTGCAGGTCGCCAAACCGCGCCCGCAGCAAGTCCAGATAGCCCAGGTGTGCGGGTGACTTGAGCACCCAGCGCTGCGGCTGCAGACCGCGCTGCCGCTTCTGCCACTGCAGGAATTGCAGCATGCGGTGCAGGTAGTCGTAGGCGGGGGAGAAGTCCTGCGCGTCAAGCCAGGACCGGTAATCAGGAAGGTGGGCACCGGATTCGGGGACATGCGACAAAAACGCGTCGGCCAGAAAGACGATCTCCTCCTCGGCTTCCCGGGCATACATCGGATGGATGGCAAACAGCTCCGGTGCCAGTTCGCGCGATTTCGCTTCCCGCGCTTCGCTGACGGCGATGCGCGGATCGACACCGGTGAATTCGTAGTCGAGCTTGGGTGCGACCTCGACGACCTCCCAGCCGTAGGCGCAGACGAACCGCGGGTCGCAGGCCAGCAGTCGCTGCAGCAGCGTCGTCCCGCTGCGCATCATCCCGACGACGACGATCGGCGCGGCGACCCGCTCGTCGAGGATCTCGGGGTGGCGGCGGATCCACTCCCGTGCGCGCAGCCGCATCCGCAGGCTGTGCACGATGCCGGACCGCAGAATGTGCGTGCCGATGGCGTTGAGGTCGGCGCGCGCATAGTCGGCCAGCAACACGCGCAGCGGGCCCTCGAACTCGCCGGGGCCCCAATCGGTCAGACCCTCCTTGCGTCGCGCGTCGGCCATCACCGCCGCGGCGTCGAAGGCGTTCGAGGGTTGCACTGGGTTTAATTCGGCCGGCGTCAGAACTTCAGATGCTGGCTGACGTCGCCGACCTGGTCGACGAACATGATGCGGCTGTCGAACCACCAGGCGCCGTCCACCCGGTGGAAGGTGTCCTTGTAGTGCCCGGTCACGATCACCTGCAGCGGCAGGTCGGGGGTGGCCTGGGTGACGCAGTAGTAGGACGTGCTGCGCGCGGTTCCGGCGGCCTCGTCGATGTAGAGCTGCACGTTGGTCGTGTTGTGTCTTGTCTTCGGGGTGCCGTCCTCGTAGATGCGCGTGGCCATGTCGTACATCGCCCGCACCCGGGCCGAGCCGGCGAACACCGTCTCCGGTGGACCGTCTTCGACTCCGCAGATGCGGCCGTGCGCGAAGAGCCCGGCCACCGCGTCCAGGTCGCCGCCGTCGAGCAGCTGCGCGTAGGTGTAGATCAGGTTGGTGATTTCTGTGGCGCTGTCAGTCATGTCAAACCGCCTCGGGGCAACCCTTCTCCTCGGCCTCCGCTGGTCCAACTTACAAAGAACCAACCGCTACTGTTGATCGCCGTGACGTTACCGTGGACGCCCGATCGGCTTGGCAATCTCACCGGCAAACGAGTCATCGTGACCGGAGCGACGAACGGCGTCGGCCTGGGCACCGCGCGTGCCCTCGCCAAAGCCGGCGCGCACGTGATCCTGGCGGTGCGCAACACCGAACTCGGCGAGCAACGCGCCTCCGCTATTGGTGGCTCGACCAGCGTGGCGAAGCTCGACCTCGCGGACCTGTCGTCGGTGCGCGCCTTCGCGAGCCTGATCGACGACGATGTCGACATCCTGATCAACAACGCCGGCACTCTCACCGACCGCCGGCGCGAGACGGTCGACGGATTCGAGACGACGCTGGGCACCAACGTGCTCGGACCCGTCGCGCTCACCAACCTGCTGCTGCCCCGGGTGCGTTCGCAGATCATCAACGTCGGCTCCGACGCGCACCGGTCGGCGACGCTGCGGCTCGACGATCTGCACCTGCGCCGGCACAAATGGACGAGGCTGGGGGCGTACGCACAGTCGAAGCTCGGGGTCATGTTGTGGGGGCTGGAGCTGGACCGCAGGCTCCGTAGCGCCGGATCGCCGGTCGTCACCCAGCTCACGCACCCGGGCTGGGTGGCCTCGAATCTGTCGCATCTCTCCGACTCGCCGCTGATGTCGTTGAGCCACAAGGTGGCCAAGGCTGTGGCCGACCGGCTGGGCAACGACATCGACCAGGGCGCCGCGCCCACGCTGTACTGCATCAGCGAGCCGGTGCCGCCGGGCAGCTACGTCGGGGTCAGCGGCCGGCTTGGCCTGCGCGGCGACCCGGCGCTCATCGGCCGGTCGGTGGTCGCCTGCGATTACGACGCGGCCGCCCGCCTGGTGGCGTTCGCCGAACAAGAGACCGGCACGACGCTGCCGGTGTAGCCGTCCGCGCGCGGCGGTCCGGCGCCGGAGTACCTTTGCCCGTCATGGGTGAGTTCGACAACACGGTCGCCGTCATCACCGGCGCCGCGCGCGGCCAGGGGCGCAGCCACGCCGTCGCACTGGCCGAACAGGGCGCCGACATCATCGCCGTCGACATCTGCGCCGATATCGAAGCGATTCCTTACGCCCTGGCAACCGAATCCGATCTCGACGAAACCGTGCGGCTGATCCGGTCCGCGGGCCGCAACGTAGCGCCCGTCATCGCCGATGTTCGTGATCTCAAGCAGCTGCAGGCCGGGCTGCGGGCCGGGATCGATGAGCTCGGCGATATCGACATCGTCGTCGCCAACGCCGGGGTGGTGGCGATCGGCGACACCCAAACCCACTCCGAGCCGGTGTTCAACACGATCGTCGACACCAACCTCAAGGGCGTGTGGCACACGATGCTCGCGACGGTTCCGTCGATCATTGCCAAGGGCCGGGGCGGCTCGGTCGTTCTGGTCAGCTCATCGCAGGGCTTGACCGGCCGCGGCGGTGACGGCAGCGCCGCGATGTTCGCCTACGCCGCGTCCAAGCACGGCGTGGTGGGCCTGATGCGCTCGGCGGCCAACGCCTACGCGCCGCACAAGATTCGGGTCAACTCGGTGCACCCCAGCGGCGTCGCCACGCCGATGATTCTCAACGATTTCGTGGTGAAACGGATGCTGGAAAACCCGAACCCGGCCATATCGCAGACGCTGCTGCCCGAGGTGGCGTTGCTCGAGGCGCAAGACGTCACCGAGGCGGTGCTGTGGCTGGCCGGCCCCCGGTCCCGCTATGTGACCGGTGCGGCGTTACCCGTCGACGCCGGCCACGTCGTCATGTGAGCCGGCCGCGGCGCGAGTGCGCTGCAGTCAGCCGCGGACGACCTTGCCGGCCTTGATGCAGGATGCGCAGACGTTGAGCCGCTTCTTGTTGCCGCCGGGACGGTTCACGACGTGCACAGTCTGCACGTTGGGGTCCCACCGGCGGCTGGTGCGGCGGTGGGAGTGCGACACCGACTTGCCGAAGCCGGGGCCTTTCCCGCAGATATCGCACACAGCGGCCATCGTTCAAGCTCCTCGTTCTCGGGTTCCCGCAACTCGCATATCGGGGAGGCGGGCTAGCCCAGGATACCGACTGTGGTGGGCAACCACCAAAACGATCAACAGCCGGCGGGTGGCTGACGACCGCTGCCTGTCGCCCCCGCTGGCTAGGCTCAGAGGGCCGGTTGGCTGCCGGCGGGCACGGCTCACGGCCAGCCGCCGCGCATGCCGTCGCCGGGTTAGGCTGGCGCGCACCGGAGGCTGGCCCCGAAAAGGCCGGAAAAGGCGCGTGGAGGTGGGTCACCGTGGGCACGTCGGTTCGTCGGCTGGACGCGTTGGCCCTGCGGGACTGGGCCCATACCGCCGTCAGCGACCTGATCACTCACATCGACGAGATCAACGGGCTCAACGTGTTCCCGGTCGCCGATTCCGACACCGGCGCCAACCTGCTGTTCACCATGCGTTCCGCGTTGGCCGAGGCGAATGTCGGCGTCAATTCCGACGGCGGTGCGAGTTGCGTCGCCCGGGTCGCGGCCGCCCTGTCGGCCGGCGCGCTGAACGGCGCGCGCGGTAATTCCGGTGTGATCCTGTCGCAGATCCTGCGCGGTATCGCCGACGTCACCGCGACCGCGGCCGCCGACGTCGGCGGCGAGTTGCCCGAGATGGACGCCGCCCTCCTCGGGGCGGCGTTGCGGCGCGGCGTCGACCTGGTCATCACCTCGATGGGCGGCCAGGAGGTGTCCGGGACCATCGTCACGGTGTTGCGGGCCGCCGCCGACGCCGTCGCCGAGTGCGCCGGCGACGGGCTGGCCGCGGCGATCACCGCCGCCGGCGACGCGGCGGTGGTCGCGCTGGAAAAGACCCCCGAGCAGCTCGACGTGCTGGCCGACGCTGGTGCGGTGGACGCCGGCGGGCGGGGCCTGCTGGTTCTGCTGGACGCGCTGCGCTCAACGGTCACCGGGCAGGCGCCGGCCCGCGCCGTGTACGAGCTGTCGCCGCGGGCACCGCAGCCGGAAGCCCCCGCCGAACGCCCGGCGCCGCAATTCGAGGTGATGTACCGGCTGGACAGCTGCGACGGCGCGGCGGCCGACGCGCTGTGGGACCGGCTGCGGGAGCTGGGCGAATCGGTGGCCATCGCCCAGGCGCCCGACGCGCCGGACAGCTACTCGGTGCACGTGCACACCGACGACGCCGGCGCCGCGGTCGAAGCGGGACTGGCGGCCGGGCGGCCGAGCCGGATCGTGGTCTCGGCGCTGAGCTCCGGCGCGGCCGGGCTGCCGGCGGGCAGTTGGACGCGGGAACGGGCGGTGCTGGCCGTCGTCGACGGCGACGGCGCCGCCGAGCTGTTCGCCGGCGAAGGCGCCTGCGTGCTGCAACGGGATCCGGCCTCCGCCATCAGTGCCCATCAGCTGGTGCGGGCCGTGGTCGACACCGGTGCCGCACAGGTGATGGTGCTGCCCAACGGCTATGTGGCCGCCGAGGAGCTGGTGGCCGGCTGCACCGCGGTCATCGGCTGGGGCATCGAAGTGGTGCCGATACCGACGGGATCGATGGTTCAGGGGCTGGCCGCGCTGGCCGTGCACGAAACGGGCAGGCAGGCGGTCGACGACGGCTACACCATGGCCCGCGCGGCGGGCGCCGCCCGGCACGGATCGGTGCGCATCGCCACCGAGAGCGCCTTGACCTGGGCCGGCCCCTGCCGGCCGGGTGACGGCCTGGGCATCGCGGGCGACGAGGTGCTGATCGTGGCCGCCGACGCGGCCGGGGCCGCGATCGGTCTGCTCGATCTGCTGCTGGCCTCGGGCGGTGACCTGGTGACGGTCCTGGTAGGCGCGGGAATCCGGGAGCAGGCCGACGTCGTCGCCGTCGGAGACATCCTGGAAGAACACGTGCACGACAACCACCCGGGCACCGAGCTGGTGACCTACCGCACCGGGCATCGCGGTGACGTGCTGTTGATCGGGGTCGAGTAGCGGTGGTGTCCCTCGGCGATCGGCTGGACTGCATCGTGGGCGCCAAGGCCGCCGACCCCCTCGACGAGGTGTTCGGCATCCAAACCGTCAACGACCTACTGCGCCACTATCCGCGCAGCTACGCCGACGGCGCGACGATGCGGGGGGCGGACGATGAGCGGCCACAAGAGGGTGAGCACATCACCGTCGTCGACACCATCGCCCACGTGGTGGAGAAGCCAATCAGGAAGCGCCCGAAGGACAAGCTGCTGCTCGTCACCCTCGGCTCCGGGCGCAACAAGATCACCGCCACCTTCTTCAACCCGCGCTACCTGAAGAAGGGGCTCGTCAAGGGCACCAAGGTGATGCTCTCCGGGGAGGTGGGGTTCTACCGGGGCGACCTGCAACTGACCCACCCCGCGTTCCTCATCCTCGACTCCCCGGACGGACGCAACCGCGGCAGCAGCTCGCTGCGCAACATCGCCGAAGCCTCGCAGGCCGTCAGCGGCGAGCTGTTGTTGTCGGAATTCGAACGTCGCTGCTATCCGATCTATCCGGCCAGCACCAAACTGCAGAGCTGGGACATCTTCGCCTGTGTGCGTCAAGTGCTCGAGGTCCTCGATCCGGTGGAGGACCCGTTGCCCGCGCCGCTGCGGGCCCGCCATGGCCTGATCTCCGCGGACGAGGCGCTGCGCGCCATTCATCTGGGCGAAAACGAGTCCGAACGCAGGCGCGCGCGTGAGCGATTGACCTTCGACGAAGCCGTCGGCCTGCAGTGGGCGCTGGTGGCCCGTCGGCACAGCGAGCTGGCCGAATCGGGGCCCGCGGCACCGCCGCGCGACGACGGTCTGGCGGCGGCACTGTTGGGGCGGTTGCCGTTCGAGCTGACGGCGGGACAGCGCGAAGTGCTCGACGTGTTCTCCCGGGAACTCTCGGCCACCCGGCCGATGAACCGTCTCTTGCAAGGAGAGGTCGGAACGGGCAAGACCATCGTCGCCGTGCTGGCGATGCTGCAGTTGGTCGATGCCGGCTACCAGTGCGCGCTGCTGGCCCCAACGGAAGTCCTTGCCGCCCAACATCTTCGATCGATCGGCGACGTCCTTGGCCCGTTGGGCATGGGCGGCCAGCTGGGCGGCGCGGACGACGCCACCCGGGTGGCGCTGCTCACCGGTTCGATGTCGGCGGCGCAGAAGAAGCAAGTCCGGACCGAGGTGGCGAGCGGCCAGGCGGGGATCGTCGTCGGCACCCACGCGCTGCTGCAGGACGCGCTGGAATTCCACAAACTGGGCATGGTGGTGGTCGACGAGCAACACCGGTTCGGTGTCGAACAACGAGATCGATTGCGCGCCAAGGCCCCCGACGGCATCACGCCACACCTGCTGGTGATGACGGCGACGCCGATACCGCGCACCGTCGCGCTGACGGTCTACGGGGACCTGGAAACCTCGACGCTGCGCGAACTTCCGCGCGGACGCCAGCCGATCACCTCCAACGTCATCTTCGTCAAGGACAAGCCCGCGTGGCTGCAGCGCGCCTGGCAGCGCGTCATCGAAGAAGCCGCCGCGGGCCGGCAGGCCTATGTGGTGGCGCCGCGGATCGACGAAACCGAGACTGAAGACTCGGAAGGCGAGCAGGTCGGCAGGCCTTCGGCGACCGCCGAGGGCCTTTTTGCCCGGCTGCGCTCCGCTGAGCTGGCGAACCTGCGGCTGGGCCTGATGCACGGGCGGCTGTCCGCCGACGAGAAGGACGCCGCGATGGCGGGCTTTCGGGCGGGTGACATCGATGTGCTGGTGTGCACCACCGTCATCGAGGTGGGCATGGATATCCCCAACGCCACCGTCATGCTCGTCATGGACGCCGAGCGGTTCGGTATCAGCCAATTGCATCAGCTGCGGGGACGCATCGGGCGCGGCGAGCATCCCAGCCTGTGCCTGATGACCACCTGGGTTTCGCCGGGTTCACCGGCCGGCCGGCGGCTTTCCGCCGTCGCGGAGACCTTGGACGGTTTTGTCCTCGCCGACCTGGACCTCAAGGAGCGCCGCGAGGGAGATGTGCTGGGCCGCAACCAGTCCGGCAAGGCGATCAACCTGCGCCTGCTGTCGCTGGCCGACCATCGCGACGTCATCGAGGCCGCCCGCGACTTCTGCGCCCAGGCCTACGAGCAGGATCCCTCACATCACGGATTGGCCCTGCTGGCAGCACAATTCACCAACGCCGACCGCATCGAATACCTGGACAAGTCGTGAACCGCAAAGTGCTGTTGTGGTTGTCGGCGGTCGCGGTGCTCGCGCTGTTGGTCGCTTACCAGACGCTGGGGTCATCGGCGGCCAAGCACGCCGAAGTCGCCGCCCGCGCTGACGTTCCGACGGTGCAACCCGGTACCGATGTGCTGGGCGGCGTCGCCGTGCTGCCGCAGCGGGCCCACCGCTACGACTACCGCAGGGCGGCGTTCGGCGATGCCTGGGACGACGACAACGACGCCCCGCTCGGACACAACGGCTGCGATACCCGCGACGACATCCTCAACCGCGATCTGGTCGACAAGACGTACGTGTCGATCAAGCGTTGCCCGGATGCCGTGGCCACCGGCACCCTGCACGATCCGTACACCAACACCACCATCGCCTTCCAGCGCGGCGCCCAGGTCGGCGAATCGGTACAGATCGACCACATCGTCCCGCTCGCCTATGCCTGGGACATGGGGGCCTTCGGCTGGCCGGATCCCGAGCGGCGGCGGTTCGCCAACGATCCGGCCAACCTGCTCGCCGTCGAGGGTAAGGCCAATCAGGACAAGGGAGATCAGGGGCCGGCGACCTGGATGCCGCCCAACACCGCGTTCGCGTGCCAGTACGCCATGCAGTTCATCGCGGTGCTGCGCGGTTACCAGTTGCCGGTCGATCAGGCGTCGTCGGGCGTGCTGCGCCAGGCCGCAGCCACCTGCCCGACAGGCTGATCAGCTTTGCATTTGCTTGTCGAGGGTCTTGCCCTCAGTCGAGTCGGTCCCCGCGTACGCGGCCGCGGCCGTGTCCGCGGCGACGAGTCGGCGAGCGCCGAGGCAGGCGGCCTGTCGCAGCATCGACTGCGTCCGATCCCCGGTATGGGTAAGGACCACAACGACCACGCCCGACCCCGAGTCCGCAGCGCTTGGTCTTTCAGCGGTGCCTCAGTCGGACTGGCCCTGCAGCCTCGCGCGCCCGCCGTGCGGCGCCTCACCCCGCCGGCAGTTTCACCACCCGATTGTTGCCAGATTCGGTGACGTAGAGGTTGCCGGCGGTGTCCACCGCCACACCGACGGGGTTGCTGAGGCCGGTGAACGGCAGCACGGTCGGGGTGGTCGAGCCCGCCGCCAGTTTCAGCACCCGGCTGTTGCACGTGTCGGTGACATAGACGTTGCCGGCGGTGTCCACCGCCACACCGTCGAGGCCGGCGAGGCCGGTGAACGGCAGCACGGTCGGGGTGGACGAGCCCGCCGCCAGCTTCAGCACCCGATTGTTGCCGAGTAGTCGGTGACGTAGAGGTTGCCGGCGGCATCCACCGCCACACCCATCGGGTCGTTGAGGCCGGTGAACGGCAGCACGGTCTGGGTGCTCGAGCCCGCCGCCAGTTTCAGCACCCGATTGTTGTGCCGGTCTGTGACGTAGAGGTTGCCGGCGGCGTCCACCGCCACATCGCTGGGGTAGTTGAGGCCGGTGAACGGCAGCACGGTCTGGGTGGCCGAGCCCGCCGCCAGCTTCAGCACCCGATTGTTGCCGGCGTCGGCGACGTAGAGATTGCCGGCGCTGTCCACCGCCACACCGTCGGGATAGCTGAGGCCGGTGAACGGCAGCACCGTCTGGGTGGCCGAGCCCGCCGCCAGCTTCAGCACCCGGCTGTGGGAATGGTCGGCGACGTAGAGGTTGCCGGCGGAGTCCACCGCCACACCGTCGGGGTCGTCGAGGCCGGTGAACGGCAGCGTGACTTGAGGACCGTAGGTGGGTTGCGCGGTGCTGAGTGCTGGTGGGCGCCGTGGTCTGAGGGCCGTTCGAGTTGTTGTGCTGTTGGCTGGTGATGACGGGGATGGCGATGGCGGCGGCGAAGACAGCCACGGTCACCAGGGCAGCCGGGATCACGATGGCCTTCCGGCGCCACCACCACAGCTGCAGTTGCGTCGGGGTCGGCTCAGTGGGCGACCCCTCGGCGGCTCGGGGTGGTGGTACAGGCGGCGCCGATGGGCGCACTGGGGGTGCGGAATGCGGGGTGGGTCGCGACTGCACCACGGGTACCGGTGGTGGCGCTGGTGCCGCACTGACCGGTGTTGGAGTCTTTGTCTGGTGTTGGGCGTGTTCGATGGCGTTGCCCAGGACGGAGGTCCAGGCTTCGGGCAGCGGACGTTGGCGGGGCGGTTTAGTCAGGGTGTCGGTGATGATTTGACGCAGCTGGGCCGGTGTGGCGGCCGGAAGGTGTTGGGGGTTGGTGGTGCCCTGGTCGCCGGTCAACAGCCGCAGTGCCAGCAGGCCCAGTTTGTAGGTGTCGGTGTAGACGGTGGCCAGTTCCTCGCCCGCCGGTGCGCTCCAGCCCGGTGTTTCCACCTGAGGTAGCGCTGAGACGGTGTTGATGCGCATAGCGTCGCAGTCGATGAAATAGACGGCCTCGTGCGGGGTCAGGGAGAACAGCAGGTTTTTCGGGGAGATGTCACCGACACAGACACCGTGTTTATGCAAAAAGGCTAGTGCGGAGGCGGTTTCGCGCAGCAACGCATAGCGTTGGGCGTCATCCAGGTTGATGCCGCGCGCGGCAAGGACCGTCGAATGATTGAGCAGGTGCTGAAATTCCGCGGTGCTGGGCGCGACCCCTTTGGCCGTAGTCAGCGGGATGAAGAACTCCCCTGGGATCGCGGGCATCACGAAACCTGTTGCCGTGCCGGCGTCTTCGACGAGCGCGCACGGCCACGCGGCGATCGAGATCAATCGTTCAGCCTGGGCGTAGGTCAAGGATTGCTCCACCAACGCCGGCATAGCCGCCAACACGGTGAAATCGATGCCGGCACGAGCCTGGGGTTTGTACTCCTTGTAGACCATCGAAGCCGCGAACTTCGTCGTGACGTTGGGCGCGCGATACACCACCCCTTGCCCGCCCTGACCGATCTTGCTCAACACACCCAGCTTGTCGCGTTGGATGACTTGTCGTGTCGCGGCGGGCTTTCGGGGCTGCTCAGGAGTCGGGTTGGCGAGCTGTTCCTGCGTTGGATCGGCTACGGGCGGGGGCGGCAGCCCTGCCGGGTCGGATCGCTTATCCGGTGGGTACCACTTGCGATCCGACGCTTGCCACCATCCGAGCCCCTGCGGTTCGTCAGTCATCGTGGCTTCGATTCAGCCCGCCGGAGGTGCGAGGATCGGATCCCCCCGCGGGCCGAACGCACTGGGGCGCCGTCGGGGGTCCCCATACATGTTGGCGTGCTTGCCGGTTGGGCCCGCGTACCAGCCGGGGCCAGCGGTGGTTGTGTAGTCATGTTCTTTCCCCTGTGCTGGCGGTTCCCGGGGTCTGGGGTGCCTTGATGGTGTGGATTCTTCGCTGCCAGCGGTGGTTATCCATGGTCATAGCAAAGGTTGCCGCCGACGTCTTGGAGGATTCTTGTCGCGCGCGCCACACCTCGCCGATGCCAGCAACTCGACAAGGCGATAACGCCCGAACGGCGTGCCCTCCACCGGCTCACCATACGCAGCCAGCCGCGGCACCGAGAGGCAAACCGCCCAACGTTGCAGCCGCGTCGGCGTGGTTGGCCCAAGCCGCGGAGGCTGCGTCCGTGTCGTTGCTACGGGATGTGTCCGTGGTTTAGGGCATACTGCTGGCGAGAGGACGCTGACACGGGTTGGGGGTGATCACGATGGTTGACATCTACAAAGGTGCGACGGTTGACATCTTCAAAGATCCGCTGTTCACGCCCACTGAGGTATCGACATACCTCAAGATCCCGCGATCGACCGTCTACTACTGGCTCAGTGCCAAGGCGCCCGCCGGGGGCGCGCCGCTCGTACATCAGCTGACACCCGAGCACCGCGGAGCCGCCTCCGTGCCGTTCGCTGCTCTTATTGAGGCGTATGTCCTGCGCGCCCTGCGCAATGAATTGCGATTTACCAAGCACCAGATTGCCGACACAGTCGTCGATGTTCGCGAAAACTTCGGGACCGACTTTGCGCTCGCTAGCCGGCGGATCGCCACCGACGGCATTGACATATTCATCCAGCACAACGACGGAGAGTTCGCCCGCGTTGGCGATCATCAGGTGCTTCTCCGCGACGTGGTCGGCGACTATCTCCGCTACATCACATGGGCCAAAGACAGCGAATACGCAGCGCGGCTACGGCTACCGAGCTTCAGTGACGACGCACCAGTCGTCATCGACCCGAAGTTCGGTTGGGGTGCACCTGTCGTGGAGCGCAACAAGGTACCCGTACGGGCCGTCATCGACTTGTGGGCATCCGGGGAACCGCTGTCGACCGTTGCCGATGAGTACGGACTGACCGAGGCGGAAGCCGAAGAGATCTGCCGAGTTGGCCTCAAGCAAGCAGTCTGATCCGCCCCCTGAATTCTTCTTCGACCGCGGACTCGGAAAAAGTGTCGCTTTGCGGCTGGTCGAACTTGGCTGGCGAATCCACCGGATTACGGATCACTTCCCGAACGATGCCGCACAGGTGAGCGACCCCGACTGGATGGAGTTCGGGCTGCAACGCGGATGGCTCCCATTCCACAAAGACGGCCGCATCCGCGGCAATCCCACCGAGAGGGAACCGCTCGAGCGCCACGAATCACCGATGTTCTACCTCGACAATCAGCAGCTTCCGATTGACGAGATGGTGCGGCGTATTCACATGAACCAGACCAAGATCTATTGGTTGGCGCGTCGTCGGCGCGGTACAGCTGCCTGCTATGCGGTCAACCACCTGGGTGTGCACAAGCGGTGGCCGTAATAAGCGGAGCTGCTGGAAGAAGTCATTGTTTTCGAGAAAGACGAAATAGGGCGGGGAGGCGGAGGAGCATTATTTTGTCATCCTTGGGCGCCCGCCTACGCGACAGGATGCGGAACGATTCGTGGCAGCGTTTACCAAGGAGGGGAGGCCAGGGCAATGACGGAGATCCTTCGTGTGCCATTCCGTGCAGGTGAAATCGATCTCGAAGGGCTCGGACATCTGCCGGGTGGCGCCGGACATAGCGTGGCCGGTCGCGGTGCCCGTGATCCGGTAGAAGGCGCAGCCAGAGAGGGCGTCCCGGGCTCGTTTGTTCGGCTGAAAACCCAATGCATCAGACGCCGACGATGGTCAGGAGGTGTTCGAGCCCTCGGAAGTCAGCGACGTTGCGTGTGTAGAGCGGGAGGTTCGCGGCCAAGGCGGTGGCGGCGATCAACAGATCGACGGCTCGGGGGCCACGTGCCTTGCGCCCTGTCGCGACGATCGCGGCGTAGATCCGTCCATAGGCCCTTGCCGAGTCGCTGTCGAAGGGCAGTGGATCGAAGCTGGCCTCGGCTCGTTGTAGGCGATCTTGGCGTCGCGCTCGCTCGCCCGTATCGGCTGACGCGTGAGGGCCGGCGGCGAGCTCAGCCATGGTAAGGGCGCTGATGGCGAGTTCAACGGGGAGCTGCTCGGCGTCGATGTGATCCAGATCGATCACTACCGAGGTGTCAATGAGCCCCTGCGAGGGACGAGGAGCCTCAGCCACGAGGCGCGATCTCCTGGCTGACGGCCCGATCGAGATCTGCTCGGAACCGGTCGAAGTCCACCCGCGGAGCGCCCCTGAACGCAGCGACCGCCGCCTCGGCGCTTACGAATCGATGCCGACGCAGCGGGGAAAGCTCGCCGACCGGGATTCCATTCCTGGTTACGACGAACGACTCGCCCTGGTCGAGCTGGCGCATAATGTCGCCGCTGTTATTGCGCAGTTCCCGTTGGGTGATCTGTTTGGCCACACTACGACCGTAGCACGGGTGCTACGCCGTCTAACGGCCCGCGCCATCCTCCCCAACCTCCCGCCGTTGCCGGTCGATCAGCCGTCGTCGGGCGTGCTGCGCCAGGCCGCAGCCACCTGCCCGACAGGCTGATCAGCTTTGCATTTGTTCGTCGAGGTTCTCGGCAGCGTCCGAGTCGGTGCCCGTGTACCAGGCCACGGCCGTGGTCAACGCTGCAGCGAGCGTGAGGCAGGCCAGTTGTATGGCGCGGCCCGCGTCTTCGCGCACCTGCGCCTTTTCGCTTATTGCATCGTTGGACGGGCCGCTGATTGGACCGTGGGTGTTATAGAGCTCGCCGAAGATGCCCCCGAGGTCGGCGCTTTCGGTCGCCTCCACGCCCTTGCCGGCCGCGGCGGCGGCTTGCTGGTGCTGATTGTCAGCCACTTGTGTGAACTCGGCTGGCTCGATGGTCACGGTTGACATGATTTCTCCTTAACGGTTGATCGTTGACGCGCCGCGTTTGCGGCGCGCCGCGGTTTTTTGCGGCTACGCCGCTCGTGCTGGCATCGGAGCCGGCGCCCGTACGGGGCCTGCTTTCGCGACGTCGATCGGTGCCCGCTCGGCGCCTTGTGTTGCCGAGTCCGCCGCGGTGCCTTGGCTGTCGCCGGCGCGGACGGCCTCTTCGGCGGCGGCCTGCTGGCCCCGCGGGTTGGGACGGTTGCTGGGCGAGGCGAAGCTGCCGGAGAGGTTTGCCGCATAAGCCGGTGGTGGCATCACCCGGGTCACGCTGGGCGTCGGCGACGCCGACGTCATGGGCGCCACCTGGTGCGGCCTCAAACCGCTGGCCGGGCCGGGCGAGGCGGCCACGGTCGGCGTGACCGAGATCGCCGAGGACACCGACAGGCTGTCGAAGTCGGGTGCGTGACTCGAAGCAACCGATCCGCTGGGGCGCGGCGCAGAGACCGCAGCCGAGGAAAAGGCGTCGATCACGCCCTGCACGGCCGCGATTGCGTCACCGTAGGCAAGCTGGTCCACGGCCTGTCCGGTTTGTACCGACGTGCCAAGGCACCAGCTAAGCAGGCCCATGGCGGCATAGATCGCGCCCCCGGCGGTCGCGGTTGCCGCACTCAACGCCGCCGGGTAGGTTTCCGGCTTGACCTCCAGGACACGGACTATGGGGTATGCCACGATAAGGACACCCTGCTCAACCCCTATCCCCAATTGCGTATCGACGACGACCTCGGCGTGATCTTTCACGAGTGTTTCCATCTCGAGGTCCAAAGCGGCCATCGTCTGGGCTTGAGTCACCAGCGTCGAGAGCTCCGCGGTGTAGGCATCCGCCGCCGCACCCCGCCAGCTAGGCGGAACGGCCGTCTGCAGCCACGCGACGACCTCAGTGAAATATTGCGAACCGGCCTTGAAGCAGTCCCCCTGGCACGGATAAGGGGGCGATCCCTCCCACGCCGACAGACCAACGGGTAGTGCCGCTCCAGCCAATTGCTGCATGATCTCGATGGCGGACAAAGCGTAGAGGATGATGTCGCTGGGCCTAACCCCTTGCAATTTTTTTCAAACTTTTCCTTTTTCTCTTCCTCTAGAAACTTTTGCCATTCTTTATCTTCGATTAGCAATTTTTGAGATTGCTTTCTAAAGTCAGTCAGGCCACTCTTCCCTTTTCCATTCCTTTGCTGCTGAACAAGTTTATCTAGGTCGGTCTCCGAATACACGTTCGGGCGACCACTGAAATCCGATTTAAGGGCAGTTGGAAATGGCTGCGCATTCGCCGCCTTCCTTCCCGCGGTGGTGGAATAGTGTAACCGTTCATTTGGGACCCTGTGTATATCGGGGGCTGGACCCCACGTGACCTCTTTAACCATTGCATTCTCCGATCTTCGTGATTGCGCTCTTTGGGCAATCTTTTGTCGCTTCAAATGATGCCGTTGCGGCGAACGCCCCGTCCAACACCCATTGTGGATGTGATGATCAATGCCGTTTATCAACGCACTTCCGGCGCTCGCGTAACGCCAAGGCGGGATTTCGTCAGACGCGCGTAACTATCCGTACACCAATGGCCAGCGGGCGAAGATGTCCCCAGCAGTCGAGGTGGATGCCCTATCGCTGCCCGGGCCGGGCCGGCGGCAGTGCCGAAGTACATACTGGGAGAGGGGATTTCGATCCGAGTGACTCGTACGTGAGGAACGCCCGAGGAGTGGTGCGCCGCGACCGGCCCGCTAGATGCCGTCGAAGGTGTCGGGGTTCGGGCGCAACCGGATGCCGTCGTTGAGGCCGTTGATCGCCTCCATGTGTTCGGCGGCCAATTCGAAATCGAAGACGTCCACGTTGCTGGCGATGCGCTCGGGCTTGTCCGACCGGAAGACGACGGCATTGCCCAGCTGCAGATTCCACCGCAGCAACACCTGGCCGGGCGTCTTGCCGTATTGGCCGGCGACCGAGGTCACCGTCGGGTTTTCCCTCAACCTGCCGAGAGCCAGCGGTGTGTAGGACTGCGTCACGACGTTGTGCTGCGCATTCGAATTGCGCATCCCATCCTGATTGAGCAGCGGGTGCAGCTCGATCTGGTTGACCGCCGGCGTGACGAGCGTCAGGTCGATGATATTCAACAGGTGATCTTCGGTGAAGTTGGAGACGCCGATCGACCGGACGTGGCCATCTCCGCGGGACTGGATCATGCCGCCGAAGGCGTCCACATAGTTGCCCTGCGCCGGGGCCGGCCAGTGAATCAGGTAGAGGTCGAGGTAGTCCAGGCCGAGCCGTTCCAAGCTCGCGTTGCAGGCGTTTACGGCCTTCGCCAAACCATGGTCGGGGCTGGCCAGCTTGGTGGTGACGAACAGCTCCGCGCGGGGGATACCGGAGGCCGCGATCGCGCGGCCGACCGCGGCTTCGTTGCCGTCGGCCGCGGCGGTGTCGATGAGCCTGCAGCCGATTTCCAGCGCCGCCGAGACCGCGCGTTCGGTCTCTTCCTCCGACAACTCCGCGACGCCCAGGCCAAGCACCGGCATCGTGTTTTCGTCATTGAGGGCTATCGAGGGTATCGAGGCGCCCGGGTCGCGAGTCAACGTCATTCACCTACCTGTGAAACTGAAAGTTCGCGGATTGGGACCAAGCCGGGTTCCGTCGTCGAGCGAGGAGATCGACGCCATTTGATCGGCGCTGAGTTCAAAATCGAACACGTCGAAGTTGCTCGCTATCCGGGTGGGGTGCACCGACTTGGGGATCACGATATACCGAGTTGCAAATGCCAGCGGATCAACACCTGGGCTGGTGTCCGCCCACTGCCTTCGGCGACGGCGGTGACCGTCGGGTCTGTGAGCAGCTCGCCGTGGCCCAGCGGCGCCCAGGCCTCGGTCGCGATGCCGCGCTGCGCGTGCACCTCCCGCAACTCGGCCTGGGGGAAGCGCGGGTGCAGTTCGATCTGGTTGACGACCGGAACGATGCCGGTGGCGTCGACGAGAACCGTGAGGTGTTCGGGTTCGAAATTGCTGACCCCGATGGACCGGACCCGGCCCTGATCGCGCAGGTAGGCGAACGCCTTGAACGTCTCGACGAACTTGCCGAGAGCGGGCTGTGGCCAGTGGATCAGGTAAAGATCGAGATAGTCGAGCCCCAACCGGTCCATGCTGGCGTCGAATGCCGTCAGCGTGCTGTCGTACCCGTGGTCGGCGTTCCATAATTTGGTCACCACGTAGAGTTGATCGCGCGGCACGCCGGACTCGGCTACCGCCTGCCCGGTTTCCCGTTCATTACGGTAGGCCGCGGCGGTGTCGATATGCCGGTAGCCGGCCCGCAGGGCGGCGCTGACTGCCCGCTCGGTGTCCGCCGGGGCGACCTTGAAGACACCGAGGCCGACGGCGGGGATCGGATTTCCGTCGTTCAGCGTGACGCAGTTTTGTTCGAGGGGGATGGCCATGACACAGAGTCTGCCAGGCGCGGAGGACCTCCATCTTGGAGAGAGGCGCGCACCGCTGCGCCTGATCAGCCGCGTGCAGGGCGCGGTCACCGCCGTCGGTGTCAAGGTCATCCAGTGGACCCCGGATATTGCCAAGCGCGCGCTGTTCCGCGCCCGCTCGATCATCATCGACGGCAACACGCTTGATCCCACGCTTCAGCTGATGCTGTCGGGTTTGCGTGCCGTCGGCATCGATGGCCTGGCCGTCGACGGCGACGTCGCGGCGGCGCGCACCCAGGTGCACGAGGCGACCGTGGGACTCCCCGGTCCGCAAATTCACGTCGAGGTCGACGCCCTGTCGCTGCCCGGGCCGGCCGGCGACATCCCGGCACGGCACTACCGTCCGGCCGGTGATGCGGCCGCGCCCCTGCTGGTCTTCTACCACGGCGGTGGCTGGACGATCTGCGACCTGGACACCCATGACGCGCTGTGCCGATTGATCTGCCGCGATGCCGGCATCCACGTGTTGTCCATCGACTACCGACTGGCTCCCGAGCACCCGGCGCCGGCCGGGATCGAGGATGCCTACGCGGCCTTTCGGTGGGCGCACGAGCACGCCGGTGACCTCGGCGCGATCCCCGGGCGTGTCGCGGTCGGCGGGGACAGTGCCGGCGGCAACCTGGCCGCCGTGGTGTGCCAGCTGGCGCGCGACGAAGCCGGCCCGGCCCCGGCGCTGCAGTGGCTGCTCTACCCACGGACCGACTTCACCGCGCGGACCCGGTCGATGAGCCTGTTCGCCCGCGGCTTTTTGCTGACCAAACGCGACATTGACTGGTTCCACGCGCAATACCTCAGGGGCGGGATGGACCCGGCCGATCCGCGGGTATCGCCGCTGCTGGCGGAGTCGCTGTCCGGTCTGCCGCCGGCGCTGATCGCGGTCGCGGGCTTCGACCCATTGCGCGACGAAGGCCAGAGCTACGCGGCGGCGCTGCGGGCCGCCGGGACCGCGGTGGACCTGCGCTGCATGGGTTCGCTGACGCACGGCTTCGCCAATCTGTTCCAGCTGGGGGGCGGCAGCGCCACGGCGACCACGGAGCTGATTTCGGCCCTGCGGGCTCACCTGAGCAGGCTCTGAGACTCCGGCGTTCCCGGCCTGCACCGGCGCCGGGCGCGGCGCCGGTAATCTAGACGCCGTCGCCCGAGTACGGTCGGGACACATCGAGCACGTGAGGATCAGCGAACCTGTGGCCGACAAAAAGCGCCCCCAGCGATTTGATTTGAAGTCGACCACCGGCAAATCCGGTCGGCTCGTCCAGATTGGCGGCACCGCGTTCGTCGTGATCTTCGCCGTCGCCCTCGTCTTCTACATCGTGACGTCGCATCACGACAAAACGGGCGGCAACACCGGTACCGGCGACACGGTGCGGGTGACCTCGAGCAATGTCGTCAACCAGCCCGGAACCAACAACCCCAAGGCCACGGTCTCGTTCTACGAGGATTTTCTCTGCCCGGCCTGCGGTAATTTCGAGCGCACTTTCGGGCCGACGGTGTCCAAGCTCATCGACATCGGCGCCATCGCCGCCGATTACTCCATGGTCTCGATTCTGGACAACGCGAGAAACCAGAACTACTCGTCGCGGGCGGGCGCGGCGGCGTTATGCGTCGCCGACGCGTCCATCGATTCGTTCCGCCGTTTCCATACGGCCCTGTACAGCTCCGACATCCAGCCCGACGAACGCGGCCCCAACTTTCCCACTAACGCAAAGTTGACCGAGATCGCCCGCGAAGCCGGCGTCACCGGGGGCGTGCCGGACTGCATCAACAGCGGCAAGTATCTCTCCAAGGTCACCGGCGAGGCGGCGGCGGCAAAGATCACCGGGACCCCGACCATCAAGATCAACGGCGACGAGTATCAGCCGTCGACGCCGGACGCCCTGGTCGCCAAGATCAAGACCATCGTGGGCAACGTGCCGGGCATCGACACGGTCGTCGGTTCCCCGCAGTCGTGACGACCCCGGTGTCAGCGGAACCCGCCCAACACGCGGATGGGCTGACACCGGATGCGCGCCTGACGGCGCCCGTACCCGCGCTCGGTGCGTGGTGGGTGCTGCTCGCCGGTGTCATCGGCCTGGCCGCCTCGCTGACGCTGACGGTGGACAAGATCAAGATTCTGCTCAACCCGTCCTACGTGCCGTCGTGCAATATCAACCCCATCGTCGCGTGCGGCTCGGTGATGGTCACCGAACAGGCGTCGATATTCGGTTTTCCCAACCCGCTGCTCGGCATCGTGGCTTTCACCGTGGTGGTCGTCACCGGTCTGCTGGCGGTGGCGAAAGTTCCCTTGCCGCAATGGTATTGGGTCGGGCTGACGGTTGGGGTACTGATCGGTGTGGTGTTCGTGCACTGGCTGATCTTCCAGAGCCTGTACCGCATTGGGGCGCTGTGCCCGTACTGCATGGTGGTCTGGATGATGACCCTTTCCCTGCTGGTGGTGGTCTCCTCGATCGCGGTGCGCCCGGTGCTGGAAGGCTCGAGCGGCCTCAGCGCCTTCCTCCGGGCGCTCTTCCGATGGCGATGGTCGATCTTCGTGCTGTGGTTCACGGCGGTCTTCCTGCTGATCATGGCGCGGTTCTGGAACTACTGGTCGACGCTTCTCTAGGTGCGACGGCAGTGACTCGGATCATCGGCGGCATCGCCGGTGGGCGGCGCATCGCCGTCCCGCCGCGCGGAACCAGGCCGACGACCGATCGGGTGCGGGAGTCGCTTTTCAACATCGTGACCGCGCGGCGGGATCTGGCCGGCCTGGCGGTGCTGGACCTCTACGCCGGTTCGGGCGCGCTGGGCCTGGAGGCGCTGTCGCGCGGGGCCGCGTCGGCGCTTTTCGTGGAGTCCGACCCGCGCACCGCCACCGTCATCGCGCGCAACATCGAAACCCTGGGTTTGCCCGGTGCGACACTGCGCCGCGGCGCGGTGACGGCCGTGCTGGCGGCCGGGACGGCGTCGCCCGTGGATCTGGTGCTGGCCGACCCGCCGTATGACGTCGATGCCGCCGAGGTTGACGCGGTGCTGGCCGACCTGATCACCCGCGGCTGGGCGCGCGAGGGAACCATCGCGGTGGTGGAGCGCGGGGCCGCCAGCGCGCCGCTGACCTGGCCGGCCCGCTGGTCTTTGTGGCCGCGGCGCGTGTACGGCGACACCCGCCTGGAGATTGCCGAACTGGGCTGACCCGGCCCTGCTACCGTCATCCGTCATGACCGCCGGCGACCATGCAGAGCGAAGCGATGAGGTGGGGGCACCTCCCGCACGCGGGGGAGAGCGGCGCAGATGACGCGCGGCGACGATGCAGAGCGACAGGAACGGCGCACATGACGGGCGCGGTATGTCCGGGGTCGTTTGACCCGGTGACGTTGGGCCACATCGACGTCTTCGAACGAGCCTCGGCCCAGTTCGACGAGCTGGTGGTCGCGATCCTGATCAACCCCGCAAAAAAGGGCATGTTCGACCTCGACGAGCGGATCGCGATGATCGAGGAGTCGACGACACACCTGGCCAATTTGCGGGTCGAGGTCGGACAGGGCCTGGTGGTCGACTTCGTCAGGGCGCGGGGAATGACCGCGATCGTCAAGGGTCTGCGCACCGGCACCGATTTCGAATATGAGCTGCAGATGGCGCAGATGAATAGACACGTCGCCGGCGTCGACACCTTCTTTGTGGCGACCGCGCCGCGGTATTCGTTCGTGTCGTCGTCGCTGGCCAAAGAGGTCGCGATGCTGGGCGGCGACGTGTCGGAGCTACTGCCCGAACCGGTGAATCGTCGGTTGCGCGAAAAGCTTTCCGGCCGCCGGCCCTGAATCGGTGGTCAGCGCGGGGTTGCCGCCAGCGTGAGTGTCCGCACAGTGTTTGGCGAGATCGACCTTGAAAGCGTTCTGCGGCAACGGTTATGCTCCGGCCAGCGCGTGCCGGGCCGCAGCGCGAAACGCCACATCGCCGGGTTCGTGCCCGATCAGGGCGTCCACGGCGGCCTGCCTGATGGGTGGCCCAGATCAGCCGCCCGCGCGGCTCCTCTCGCGCGTATCGATGCCATCGTCGTAGGGTTTGTTGTCTGGCGAGCTAATCACCAACATCCATACCAGTGTTGCCAGCCCGGTGAAGATTCCCTGCAGCGAGATCACGAACGCCAGGTACTCGTGCCAGTGACTCAGCACCTTGCCGCACCCGATACCGGCCAACGGAAGTGTGGACAGCCCGAACACCAGGCCGACCGATATGACCGTGATCGTCGCTGCGGTCGCGGCGCGCTGTGCCGGATCGAGCAGTGTGCGACCAAAGTAGTTGAACTCCACGCCCAGTGATAGCAGCAGGAGCGCAAACACGTCGACGACTTGCCGGAAGTAGGCCGGATTGATCGCTCCCGTACATAGTTTCGACTTCATGTCGAGCTGCTGGCTCAGCGGCATCGCGTCTATTTGCGCCGCCATATCGGGGCCGAGCGTCCGGACCACGTTGACGTCGAAGTAAGTCGGCGAACACTGTCGCGCCGAGGTACGCCGCCAACGCACCGACAATCAGTGGGACGATGGCGCGCACCCGCAGCCAGTCCCGCCGCATCGCGGCCCTCTTGCGGGAGTTGAACAACGTCAGCGGGTCCGCGTTAAGTGACGACATCATCAGAACGCTCATCGCGAGCGTGTACAGCACCGAGGACAGCACGTCGACCCATACCGGCGGCGTCTCAGGGAGTCCGGTGAGCGCGACATCGAGCGCGATCGTGATGGCGAAACCCGTCCACCACCATCGCCATAGCCGCGGCGCGCCGCGATCGGCATGCGAGATCGACCGTTTGAGCAGACCCACCCAGACGAGGATGCCGAGGTCGGCCACGATCAGCGTGATCCGCCACCTCTCGGGCCCACCCTGACCAATGGCCCGGGAAAGTCCGATGACAATCTCCTCGGTGTACGAGAACCCGAACAGCAAGAGGAAGACGACGCCAAGAATGGAAGGTTCGGCTCTGCGGCGGACTACCGCGATGCCGTCGGCCACGGTCATGACAACCTCCTTCACTGACGGTGCCGCTAACATTAGCGACAGGCGGCCGAGGTCACCGGAAGGTTCAAAACCGTTGCCAGGATGTCACGGTCGATGCGCATCAGCCTGAGCACCGGCGTCGCGAAGTCGAAGCGATGCAGGTCGGTCAGGATGTGGGGCTTAGCGCCCTGTGGAGTTCGGCGGCAACCTCCATCATGCGCTGGTCCTCTGCTACCGCAGCGTCACGGGCTTGCTGCGCCTGCCTGGCGGCAAGCGCAATACGCTCGTTCCATTCGGCGATCTGCGCCTTGAGTGCGTCAACCGAGGTCTCGAGAATCAATGCGGTCATCGGGTCGTCATCGTCGACGACAATGCCGCAGTTTTCACGCAAGAACTTGGCCTCGAATGGGTCGGCGGGGTGGGACAGACAAATCAGAACGGGATAGACCGCCGGGTCTAGGTTGTTCAAAACCCGGTGTGTTCGCATACTCGGCTCGACCAGCTCCACGTCGATAATCCGGAGATCATCTTGCTCAGACATTATTTCCTCCGTGCTGTTTAACGGCCACACAACAAACTACAGAAAAGACCGGCCAACCGGGGGGAGTGGTACTACGGCACTGCGCAACGCCGGACGAGCCATGCGACGAGGCCGCGCGCATGAAAGACGCCCCTGCAGACCACGGTCATGCCGTCAGGTTCGTACCCGAAAGGCCTTATGCCTCGCCGTCGCCGTCGCCGTCGGTGCGGAGGAGTTTTTCGGGGTGCCAGTAGGTGTTGGTGCGGGGTTGACCGCGAACCTTTGAGGTTCACTATACGAATGCATGCAGCTGTCTACCTGCGAATTTCCGAAGACCGCACCGGCGAACAGCTTGGCGTGGTCCGCCAACGCCAAGACTGCGAGGAACTCTGCCGCTCAAAGGGCTCGACCCCAGTCGAGTACGTCGACAACGACACCAGCGCGTCAAATGGCAAGCGCCGCAAGGATTATGAGCGGATGCTTGCCGATATCCGCGGCGGCAGTATCGGCGCGGTCGTGGCCTGGGAATTGGACCGGTTGCACCGTCGCCCGATTGAGCTGGAATCCTTTATGGCGCTGGCGGATGAGAAGCGCGTGGCCTTGGCCACCGTGTCGGGCGACGTGGACCTGTCCACCGCGCAGGGCCGTTTGGTGGCGCGGCTGAAGGGCTCAGTGGCTGCGCATGAAGGCGAACACCGCAAAGCCCGCCAGCTGCGCGCCGCCCGGCAGCGCGCCGATGCGGGCGTGCCAAACTGGTCTCGGGCGTTCGGCTATCTCGGCGACACCCGTGAGCTCGACCCGCAGACCGCGCCGCTGGTGAAGCAGGCTTACGCCGACGTGCTGGCCGGCGCTGCACTGGCCGGCATATGCCGCCAGTGGAACGCCGACGGTGTGCGCACCTTGACCGGCAAGCTGTGGACCGCGGAGACATTGACGAAGTTCATGCGCAAGCCCCGCAACGCCGGATTACGCTCCTACAAGGGCGAAATCGTCGGTAAGGGCACCTGGCCCGCGCTGGTGGACGAAACGGTCTGGCGGGCCGTGCAAGCCGTCCTGGATGCACCTGGGCGCGCGCCGGGCCGCAAGGCGGTACGACGGCATCTGTTGACCGGTGTGGCGTTGTGCGGCAAGTGTGGGCACACTCTGGCGGGCAGCTATCGCTCCGATGGCCGAATCGTGTACGTGTGCAAGCAATGTCACGGAGTATCCATCCTGGCCGACAATGTCGAGCCGCTGCTGTACGGCGTTGTCGGTGGCCGGCTGGCGATGCCTGATGCGGTTCGACCTGCTCAACGCCGAGATCCACGATGAAGCCGAAGCCGAGGCCATCCGCACCGAACTCAATACCCTTTACGGCGAGTTGGAGAACATCGGTATCGAACGCGGCCAGCGCCTACTGACGGGCCAGCAGGCCAAAGTCGCTACAGATCTGATCAATGCTGATATCGCCAAACTTGAACGGCGCCAGCAGGACCAGCAACGACTCCGCGTACTCGACGGGATCCCAGTCGGCAAGCCCGGCGCGGCCGCCGCTGTCAAGAAATTGGCACCTGACCGGTTCCGCTCGGTCATGGACTTACTGCTGACTGTCACAGTCGCCCCGGTCGGCAAGAGCGGTAAGGTGTTCAATCCCGAACGGGTGCAGGTGGATTGGAAGTGAACGAGCCCCTGGTGATTCTCAAGTGCAAAAGGTGTGGCAGCGAATTGGGGTCGCTCGACACGATGCCCGACGACTGGCATAAAGCGTCAGCGAGCGGCCGTCGCGGCGGTTTGGCGCTGGTGCGGACGATGGTCGAGAATCCTTCCAGTTAGGACGTACTTCGACGTTTCACTAGCACCGAATTATCAAGCGCCTTTTGCCCATGCCCAGGCGGTGAGCCGCCAGTCAGCGCCGATTTTGCGAAGCGCGACCGTATACACCGAGCCAGTTTGTGTGACCTGCTGACCGCGCAGGTCGAATGTCATGGTCGCGGGGGCGACGACATAGGCGTAGTCGCCGGTGACATCGACATGCCGCGGCTCGCCGAGCGCGATGCGGTAGCCCGAAGCCCCTAGGTGCTCGCCCTCAACGAGCACGTCTCTCCACCAGTCTTCGGCGGCTGTCGGCCCTTGCCACACATGGGGCGACATTCCGTCGAGAATTTGCATGGGGTCAGCGCATGTCGCTGCCATGGCTGCCGGGTCGCCGTTGTTGAACGCCTCGACGTATTGCAGCACTGCGCCTATTGGATAGTCCGAGGTAGACATGACGTTGGTCTCCCGTCTCTTACCGCGTCATACCCTAGTGGCAGTGGCAGCGTAGAAAATGAACGCCGCAAAGCGACCTGTGGAGAATGCGTAGCCTAGGTTCATGCCCGCAGTCGGCGAGCTGTCCGCTGCATCGATGGCTCATGGATGACGCGGCCACCGCAGAGCTGCCCGGGCGGTCACCCGCTCGGCCCCGGCGCGATGCTCGTCGGGCACCAGCCGTGCGGCACGTGTCGCGGTGGACACACAACCTGGACATGTCTCGACTGTGGCGGCGTGGTCTATGGGCCGGCGCTGACCGTCGTTTGCCGGATTCTCGTCGGTGCCGCAGCGGTGCGCTAGGCGCTCATCGAGCAACCGAAATCAAGCGGGCAGTCGGCTCGCGACGTTCATCTAGCAGCGCATCCGCCACGTCAATCGACGGGAGTGGGTCAGTGATGAACGTCGTTCGGTGCCGGCGTTCACGGATGGGCTGCGCTTTCTGAGGATCAATCCGCTGTATCGCAGAAAAGCGGTCATCTGTATCTGCTTAGCTTGAGCCGGGCGACGACCGCCATCGGTCGCGGCCAGGTTGATTACCGGATGAAGGAGCCAGTTATGTTCCTCTCAGAAGTCATTCCGCGCCGGGTGGTAGTCGGCGCGATCGGCGCTGGCGCGGTTATCGGTGCGCTGTTATGTGCTACCGCGGGGGCCGCCGCGGCTGATCCGCCGCCTCGGCCGCCCAACTGCACAGCTTCGGACGTAGCCGGGGTCGCGGCGGGTGTTGCGACGGCGCTCGCGACCTACCTGTTCACTCACCCGGACGTGAACGGGTTCTACACCGACCTTCAGGATCAGCCCAAAGATCAGATCCGCGACGACGTGCAGAACTACTTCAACGCCAACCCGCAAGAGCAAGCCGATCTTGAGGGCATCCGTCAGCCGATGACTGACATCAGGCAGCGTTGCCAGTGGACTCCATTACTTGGGCAGGGCGGCTCCACTCCCTAAGCGATCGGGCTGCGCACGCAACCATGTCCCTAAGCTGACGACACTCGCCGAGCGCAATCTGCTGGACGAATTCAGGTCTCATCGTGCAGGCAGAGGAATATACTGCGGCCCTCAGTTCAATTATCGGCCAAAAGAAGCCCCGGCCGTGACGGCAAGGAGATCGCGATGAATCTGTGGGTGCGATCTTGGACAGCCGCGGGGATAGCGGTGTTGGCTCTTACGTCGATTCCTGAGATATACGGCGTCGTGCAGCCCTCCGGTGTGGCCAACGCCGACGTCTGCGCGAGCGTCGGCAGGCGTGTTTCAGTTAGCGGGTGCACCAACGTTGCCGATACGGTCAACACTTATGTCCCGCCGCCGGCCGACTATGCGCCGCTGCCGCAGGACTTTCCACCGCCACCGCCGCCGCCGGTAAATGTCTGCGTTGGAGCCGGCCGGCGAATCCATGTAAGCGGGTGTTCCTAAAGGCGCGCGACTCGGCGCGTGGGGGTCGGGCGATGCGTAAACCGAAGCTGGTTAGAACGGTATCGTTTGCGTCTTTGACATCGCATACACGGCCGCCCTGCATGCCGCAAGGCGCTATCGTCTGGTCAAGGCGAACAGTCGAAACTCGCGGTCAGTTCGGCCTGTGTAGACCCGATCCACCTTCGGACCGACGTACTCGGCAAACTTCGTGCGGACGCGCTCGTACTCCGGACCCGTCAGCTGCGTCGCGACGACGGGTATTTCCTTTCCGCCCATCGTCACCCACGCGTTCGGATCTGCCAGCAGATTCAACGACCATGCAGGGTGCATCGACTGTCCGAAGTTACTCCCGACCAGGAAGAGGCGATCACCTTCCCGCTGATACATCAGGGGCGTCTGTCGCCGCTGACCTGACTTCTTGCCGGTCGTGGTGAGCAACAGCAGCGGAGCTCCGATCGGGCCGGCAACTGTGTAGCGCCCGTTGCTTCGGCTGAGGAGTCGATGGTCCAGCGGCACGAGTTTCCGGATACACCAGGAGCCCAAGCGCGAGCTGATGAAAGCGTCAACTGGTTTGCGTAGGAGCGGGGCCAGCTCATGACCCCACCGCACATCTGGGAAAACGTCCTCGGCCACAGAGCACACTATTCACTCCGACAAGAGACAAAGTGCGCTTTTCACGGGAAGAACCCGCCAGACTCTAGAACAGTGTCAGCGGTATCTTCGCGATGGGTTTGGCGGCAGCCGTGCTGTTCTAGAGGGGCTAGCTCAGTCAAAGATATTCGGCCCCACAACGTACGTCGCTGGCTCTTTATATACAGGTCAGAGCACAGCGCTAACTCGCCCCTAGTGCGCGACTACCTGGAGTGCGGTGTCGGACTCGGCGACTAGCGTGACACGAATGGTCAGCGGTGACAGCCCGGTGATGCGCCGAAAGCAGGTCTACAAGATCACCTACCCGAACGGGAAGATTTACGTCGGTTCCGATCTGACGGGAACGCTGACGTACTTCGGTAGCCCGAGCGCGCAGGCGCGGATTGCCGCTGATCTTCACGAGCACTCGCACGACTTGACCGTGCGCAAAGAGATTTTGTGGGAATCCGAGACCGCCACCAAAGCTGAGACTCTCGCGATGGAAATCAAATTGATTCGCGGGCCCGGCCGCGAATAATCCCGCGATTGGCTACAACCTCACGCCGCGCTGGACCGGCGACCCGATCTGACGCCTGTGTCAGAGCACCCCGCCGCCCGCCTGCCCATACTAAACGGCTTCAAAATGTACTTCAAAGGTTCGCGGTTTGCCGTGGTCGAGGTGTGGGGGTGGGATCCATTCGGTGTCGCCGCGGGTGTTTTTTCGGGTGGTCCAGCCCCCGGGCTGGACGATGCGGTGTTGTGAGCCACAGCCAAAGGCCAGCTCGTTGACGTCGGTGGTGCGACATGTGGCGTACGCGGTGACGTGGTGGACTTCGCAGTAGTAGCCGGGCACGGTGCAGCCAGGTGCGGTGCACCCACGGTCCTTGGCGTACAACACGATTCGCTGTCCCGGTGAGGCCAGTCGCTTAGTGTGATAAAGCGCCACCGCCTTGCCTTTGTCGAAGATGGCCAAAAAGTGGCGGGCGTGGCGGGCCAGGCGGATCACATCGCTCATCGGCAGGATGGTGCCCCCGCCGGTGAGCCCCCTGCCCGCGGCTGCTTCGAGTTCGGCCAGGGTGGTGGACACGATGATGGAGGCCGGGAGCCCGTTGTGCTGGCCCAGTTTTCCCGAGGCGAGCAGGGCGCGCACCGCGGCGGTCAGGGCGTCGTGGTGGCGCTGGGCGGGGGAGCGGGTGTCGGCGTCGATGGCGGTCTGCGAGGGTGGGCCGTCCACGCAGGCGGTGTCGTCGTGAGGGTTGCACATGCCGGGGGCGCCCAGTTTGGCCAGCACGGCTTCCAGGGTGGCGCGGGCTTCGGGGGTGAGCCAACCGCGCAGTTCACTCATGCCGTCGGCCTGCTGCTTGCCTAGGGGGAGGCCGCGCCGCCGCGCGCGGTCCTCATCCGTGAACGTCCCGTCGGGGTTGAGGCAATCGGCGAGGGTGTCCGAGGCCACCGACAAAAAACCCCGCCCAGAGACCACTGAAACACAAGTGGCACAAGCGATTTAAGCTGGGCACAAGGATAGGAACCGCGGCGAATAGGTTTCACATCAGTGCGGGTGGCAGTGATCGTGATGCTCGGGCTGCGCGTCGGGGGAGCCGGCCAGTGTAATTCCACGAGATGCCCGCCTGCATGATCGTGGCTCTGCGCTGGCTCGGAATGAGATTCGCCGTGCCGAACAGTAATTCGATGAGATATCCGGCGGCGACCATCGCGGCCGAGCAGCGTCAGCGTCATCCTGGTGCCGTAGTGCTTACGGTAGATATGCTCAATCCGGGTGATCGTCTGGCACTTGCTCTCCGACGAACAGGCCGTGTTCAACGATCTGGGCGCCGATCACTTGACCCGCCACGTCAACTCAGAGGCCGAGAAACGCAACCACATCCGCCCAACTCGAACGGGGTCACCGTTGTTCTCGGATTAGTCAGAGCAAGCCGAGTAGCTCCAGGTCGGTGATGTATTTGACGATTACCGGCGCGGAGATGTGCGGGATGTCTTTGTCCGGCCCGATCTTGTTGTCCTGCACGGCGGCGCGGAAGCGGTCCGCCGGCGCCAACGATCCGTTGATCGGGTGGTCGGGCTGCTGGTAGTTGTGCAGCAGCGGCAGCAGAGACGCCTGGCGTTGCTTCTCGGGCAGTGCCCGCAGCGTGGTGTCGAACCGTGCCAACCACGTCGCGTACTCGGGAACCCGGGCTATCGCATAGCCGGCCTCGATGAGCCAGTCCACGTAGGTGTCCATGCCGATGCCGTCGTCGTAGGGGTTCATCACGTGGTAGGTCTCGAATCCTTCGACCACGTTGGCGCCGAGGGTGGAGATGGCATCGGCGATGAACGCGACGGGCAGCCCGTCGAAGTGTGCCCGCTGCCGATTCCCGGCGGCGTCCAGCCTGTAGAACGAGAACGGTGCCACGCCCGTCGCGACCAGACTCAGCATCATCCGGGTGAACATGTCCCCCACGTTGAGCTGACCGGCGTGGCCGGTGTCGGCCATGATCATGTCGCAGCGGAACACCGACACCGGCAGGTCACACAGGTCGTGCGCCTCACGCAGCAGCACCTCGCCGGCCCACTTGCTGTTGCCGTAGCCGTTGGCGTAGTTGTTGCCGATCTTGCGGGTAGCGCTGATCTGCCGGATGTCGGCGTCTTCGACGAAGCGGCCCGGCTCGATGCCGTCACCCACGCCCATCGTCGAGACGTAGACGAACGGCTTGATGCGGGTGGTCAGGGCGATGCGGATGAGTTCCGCTGTGCCCACCGCATTGGGACCGAACAGCTGGCTGTAGGGCAGCACGTGGTTGACCAGCGCGGCGGGGTCGACGATCAAGTCGACGGTGTCGGCCAATCGCTGCCAAGTCTTTTGCCCCAGGCCGAGATTCGCTTCGCCCTTGTCGCCGGCGAGCACCTCGAGGTGATCGGCGGCCAGTGACCGGTAGTGCTCCAGCAGCTTCGGATCGCCGCTGTCGAACGTCGCGTCGAGACGGTGTCGCGCGGCGTCGTCGTCCTTGGCGCGGACCAGGGCGATGACCTTGCCGTTGACCACGTCCATCCGCTCCAGCCACTGCAACGCCAGGTAGCGGCCCAGGAAGCCGGTCGCGCCCGTGAGCAGTACGGTGCGCACCTCGCTGCTTGGTCCCCGCAGCGACGGTGCCGCCGCCAGGGTGGCCTCGTCGAGGAACTTGTCCAACGTCAGGTCTTTGGCGTGCACCTCGGTTGCGTCGCGGCCATGCACGGCGTCGTACGTGGGCCGCTTGGACCCACCGGCGCGTTGAGCCTCGATGTACGCGGCGATGGCCGCCAGGTCGCTGGCCGGGCTCACGATCACCCCGACCGGCACGTCCACCTCGAAGATGTCGTGCAGAAGATTCGCAAAAGTCAACGCCGACAACGAGTCTCCGCCCAGATCGGTGAACGCCGCATCGGGCGCCACATCGGCCGAAGCCGTGCCGAGCAGCGCGCCCGCGGCCTTGGTGACCGTGTCCAGAACGAGACGGTCGGCGCCGTCCTGCCGCAGCGAGCGCACCACCTCTGCCTGGCCGTCCGCCAGGTCGGTGTAGAGCTGCTCGAGCTGTGGACCGTAGTACCGCTTGAGCTGCGGCCGGGCCAGCTTGCCGACGCCGGTGAGCAGACCATTCCCCAGCGTGAAAGGCGTTGTCTCGACGAGGAAGTCGCGCGGGATCTCATAGGACTGGAGCCCGGTCTCGCGCGCGATGGTGTGCAACGCGTCGCTCAGTATTGGCTTGACCGCGGCGACGTCGCCGCCGACACCGGCCAGCACGTCATCGGTCGGGACGATCACCGCCAGCACATAGGAACGGGCGCTGTTGCCGTACACGAAGATCTGACGTATCGACGGGTGGCCCCCGTAGGCGGCCTCCAGCTTGGAGACCGCGACGAACTCGCCCTGCGAGAGCTTCAGCACGTTGTTGCGGCGGTCCACGTAGGCGAGCTGGTCGGGCGCGACCTCGGCGACCACGTCGCCGGTGTGATACCAGCCCTCGGCGTCGAAGAGTTCGGCCGTCACCTCGGGCCGCTTGTAGTAGCCGGGGATCACATCCGCCGACTTGATCCACAACTCGCCGCGCGGATGCGGTCGATCGGTGGCGAAGTAACCCAGGTCGGGAACGTCGGCCAGCTTGTAGTCGAGCACCTGTGGGCGCCGGATCTGGCCGTCGACCAGGACGACACCGCCCTCGGTGGAGCCGTATTCATCGATGAGGTGCATGTCGATGAACTCCTCGACCCACGCCCGCAGCTCCGGCGAGATCGGCGCGGACCCCGTCATCGCCAAGAACTGCCGTCCGCCAATGAGTTTCTCGCGCTGCTCGGCCATCACCTGCGCCTCGACGGTGTTCCGATCGGCGCCGCCGGTGGTGCGACGGTCGACTTCGCTTTGCACCTCCTGGAACAGCATCTCCCAAATGCGGGGGACGAGGTCGAGTTTGGTCGGGCGCACCTGCGCGAGATCGTCCAGCAGAGTCGACAGGTCGCTCTTGGCGGCGAAATAGACCGTGCCACCCACACCCAGCGTGGAATACAGCATGACGCGACCCATCAGGTGGCTGACCGGCAGGAAGCTCAACGTGATCGCCGGCAGCTCTCCTTCGGTGTCCCAATCGGGGCTGAACCATCCGCCCCAGGTCTTGGCCATCAGGCGGTCGGTGAACATCGCGCCCTTGGGTGGGCCCGTGCTGCCCGACGTGTAGATCAGCAGTCGAAGCGCATCGCTGTCGCCGCGCGGGATGTCTGGCCCGTCGCTGTGCTGGGCGCCCAACTCGATGACGTCGTCGAGTGGCTCGACAGAGACCTGCTGGTCGGCCAGGCGCGCCGAGGCCGATTCGAACGCCTCGCGGTGGTCGTCGATCTCTGGGTGGTAGTCGAACACCACCAGGCGTTTGGGCGCGTGCACGGTCAAGGCGAGTTCGACAGCATCAGCGAGGTGGTCGACGCTGGAGAGGATCGCCACCGGCTCGGTCTCGAGCAGGATCGGGTGCAGTTGTGGCACAGGAGCATTGGTCTGCAGGGGCACCGCGACGGCTCCGGTCAGGGACAGGGCCATGTCCACGACCGCGTAGTCGGCGCTGGTGAAGCCGAGCGTCGCGACCCGATCGCCGGGGTGGACCGGATTGCCGGCAAGGGCGCCGGCGAGAGCCTTCACCCGAGCCCACGTCTCGCGGTAGGTCAGGGTGTCGAAGTGGGGCCGCAGCTTCGCGACCGTGCGGCCCGAGGCGCCGGTGACGAAAGCGACGGCGCGCTCGCGGAGGGCGGGCCGCTCGGCGTAGCCGGTCATCAATGTGCGGATCACATCGGTGAGCAGGAGGCCGGGGCCGTGGAGTGCGGCGGTGATCGCTGGATCGGGCCGGGCGCCAACAAGTTGCGCGTCGCCAGAGATCAACTCGTCGAATCGACGTTGCAGCCGTGCTTCGCGAGCGTCGACTGGAGTTGACATGGAGATCTCCTCTGACAATTTCGTTTCGCCAATTAGGCGTACCGCGCTGTGCACATGTCACACACCGTAGTTCCGTGCAGACAGCGGTATCTCCGGCCGGCCAAAGCTTTTTTCAGCCGGGCAGTCGCGATGCCAGGCCAGGAAAGCGTCGTGTCGCTGCAAACCGACCAAGCGCTGCGAAACCTGTTGCGGGTCAACGAGCTGTGTGGCAACGGGGTCGCCGACGTCGTGCAAGTACGGGCCTATCTCCTTTCTCCCAGCCGCGCCCGTGTGGGTACCACGGGCCTGGCGGTGGGCGCCCGCGTCGAGCTCAACCGGGTGTGCTGGCGTGGCGATGGGTGGGGCAGCCGGTAGCGGCTCGAGCGTCAGGTTCTGCCGTGGCACGTGAACGGCATCAGGATGTTCGCATCTGTTGGCTGCGCTGCAAGGCTTCTTGACCAAACGATCCAGTCTTAACGTAGCCTTCGGGCAGGATCAGTTCTCCGCTTTCGATGCGGTGGCGCAGATAGGCGACCGTCTGCGCCGTCTGGGCGAACAGATGCTCACCGGCGCGCAGCGTGGGGCGCGCTCGACCATCGCGGGGTGCAAAGCGTGGCAAGGGTTCGACCACCGTGTGGTAGTCCACATTGAAGAACATCGGGAACGAATAGCGTTCTTGGGGCACGTTGCGGACCCGGTGGGTGGTGGCGATGAACTCGCCGTTGGTCCACAGCTCCAGCAAGTCGCCGATGTTCACGAGGAGGGTGCCGGGAACGGGCCGTGCATCGATCCACTCGCCGGCGCCGTTGAGCACCTCAAGGCCCGGCGCGGTGGCCTTGAGCAACGTGAAGCATTCGTAGTCGCTGTGTGGGGGGACGAGCTGGCGGTCTTCGGCGTCCGGGTTGTGCGGGTAGTAGACCAACCCCAGCTGGCTGGGCGTCTTGGTGGCGTGGCGTGCGAAGCGGTCCGGGTCTTCCCCGAGCGCCACCGCAAAAGACCGCAGCAGCAGCTGGCCGACCTCGAGGACCGCGTGGTAGTAGGCGGTCACGGCATCGGCAAAGCCGGGAACGTCCGGCCAGACGTTGGGTCCCAGCATCGGATTGCCGGCCAGGTAATCCGGGTCGTCGGCCGGTAGGTCCAGGGCGGTGTTGAACGTTTCCCTGAGGTCGGGTTCTGTGCTGTATTCGCCTTCTTCACCTGTCGGCATGTAGCCGCGGTGGCATCTCGACAGAGCGATATAGGAACGCATCTTTTCTTCCAGCGGCAGCGCGAAGAACTGCTTGGTGACCCGAAGCATCCGCTCGAACAGGTCCTCACCGACGCCCGCACCGGTAATGTAGAAGAACCCGACTTCGTGCGCGGCCTTGCCGATTTCGGCGGCCACCAGGTCGGATCCGGCGACCTCGGTCGACCGCAAAGCACTGACATCGATTACCGGAATTGAAGTGAACGATGTTGCGCGGCTCACAACTTCACGGTTCCTTCGCTGTCGTTGACACGCCATCATCGCACGGTGAGAGTGTCGTCATCGTCGCATGGTGCTACAGGCTCACGCAAGTACGAAAGACCACGATCCCGGCACCGCGGACGCGACCTAAGCAAGTAGGTCCGCAGCGGGGCCGCCGCTGCGGATCGCGTGCGGTGCGTTTGGTCCATCCGCGGAAAGTCCGCTTTGGGACCACGTTGGGGACCACACGTTAGGCGCGATGGCGAACGACCTGCGCGTCTGTGAACATCTCAAACGGCTCCAAGGCACCCGCCGTCAGCCCTGACGAGGGGAAATGCGTTATCACGCTGTCGTCAAACCCCGTCACTAATGGCCGCGGGACCGGTAGCCGCGTGGCTCCGGCCAGCTATACCCCATTAGGGTATGTGGCCAAGTGCTGCGTGTCCAATCTATTGAGCGGTCGAGGACCTTATTTCCCGTATCCGCGAAACCCATCACTTCGGCGGCACGAAAAGGGCACACCAACTTTCGGCTACGCAGGCCTCTCTTCGGTCACTTCCCGCAGAATGGCGGTGATCGAGCGCGGGCCCACCCAGAGTCCGCCGGCAGGCGGCAGGGATCCATCGAGCGAATCCGGTCGCGCCCTCGGAGAGCACGGCTGCAGACCTCACTCTCCTGATCCCATTCAGCAAGTTTGGTATCCATTCGGTGGACCCGCAAGGCATCCGCCAACAAGTCTTGCGCGACTACCTGACGCGTCGTGAGCAGTCTGAAAATCTAGATCTGGAAGACTTTCAGAGCGAATTGCGTTGTGTCCCGCGGGCTCCGGTCGACAATTACCGCTGTGAGACAATTGCGCGCCGGTTGCTCATCGAGCATCTTTCCCAAGCGACTTCGGGGAAAGGTCGCGTGGGGAGATACGGTCGTTGCGCTGCTCTGGCGCCTCGGACAACGGTTAGGAGATGGAGCGATGAGGTGGGGGCACGCCCCCACAAGTGGGAGGTACCCCACCCGCGTGCGGGGGAGAGCGGCGCAGATGAGTGGCGCGGTATGCCCGGGGTCGTTTGACCCGGTGACCTTGGGCCACATCGACGTCTTCGAACGCGCCTCGGCCCAGTTCGACGAGGTGGTAGTGGCGATCCTTTTCAACCCCACCAAAAAGGGCATGTTCGACCTCGATGAGCGGATCGCGATGATCAACGAGTCGACGACACACCTGCCCAACTTGCGGGTGGAGGCCGGGGAAGGTCTGGTCGTCGACTTCGCCAGGTCGCGCGGGATGACCGCCATCGTCAAGGGCTGCGCACCGGCACCGATTTCGAGTACGAGCTGCAGATGGCACAGATGAACAAGCACATCGCCGGCGTCGACACCTTCTTCGTCGCGACCACGCCGCGGTACTCGTTCGTATCGTCGTCGCTGGCCAAAGAGGTCGCGACGCTGGGCGGCGATGTGTCAGAGTTACTGCCCGAGCCGGTGAACCGCCGGTTGCGCGAAAGGCTTTCCCGTGGCCAATGATGTACCGTACAGCGGCGAATATCACGGCCCGCAAGGCTTTTTCGAGCTTCTCGGGAAGATGAACGCGGACCTGGAGCTTAGGCCGGGCGAGGCAATCCAGTATCTTCTGGCCGACGACACCGTTGCCATTCGCTGCCGGCTGAAATTCACCGCGCGCGCCTACGGCAAGAGCGTCGAGATAAGCTTGGTCGAAATCTATACGGTCCGCAACGGACTGATCACGGAGCTCGATGTGTACTACAGCCTCGATGCGCTGGATCTATTCGGCACCTACCGTGGACGCCGCCGAACTGATACTCAAGGAATTCGACCGCGATTTCGGCGCCCAATATCCGGGGGCGATCGACGTGTGGCGCAACGCCTGGAACGAGTTCATCCCGTTCCGGGACTGTCCCGTCTCTGACTCACCCAGAATTCGTGACAAGCTCGGGGCCTGGACCCATGCGGTGTCACAAGACGATGGTCTGGTTGTTGTGCACGATGACGCGGTCCTGGCAGTGCCAGAGCACGGCGCGGGAGAGCACTGACCGTTCGACGTCGGCGCCGACGCGCACCAGGTCGTCGACAGTGTCGGCGTGGTCGACGCGTACGACGTCCTGTTCGATGATCGGCCCCTCGTCGAGCGCCTCGGTGACGTAGTGGGCGGTCGCGCCGACCAGCTTGACACCGCGTTCTCGGGCGCGCTTGTAGGGGGCCGCGCCCATGAACGCCGGGAGGAACGAATGATGAATGTTGATCAGCGGGCAGCCGATTGCGTCGAGGAACGCCGCGCTGAGTATCTGCATGTAGCGAGCCAGCACCACCAAATCCACGTTGCCGCTTAGCAACTGAAGCTGACGCTGTTCCGCCTCGGTGCGGGTGTCACGGGTGGCGGGGATGTGGATGAATGGCACACCGAAGGGGCGTACGTGCTCGGCCAGGTCGGGGTGGTTGGCGATCACCATGACAACAGACATCTGAAGTTCGCCGCGACGGTTGCGCCACAACAGATCTAACAGGCAGTGGCCATCTTTGGAGGCCATGATGGCGACCCGTTTGGGCTTGGCGGCCTCGGTAAAACGGTAATCGATGCCGAATTTGTCGGCCACGGCGCTGCCGAAGTCGCGTCCCAGCTCGTCGATGGCAGCGGCCAGACCGGGCAGGTGAAAGATGGTGCGCTGCAAGAATGTTCCGCCCTCGGGCGCGGTGGCATGCTCGTCCAGGGTAATGATGTTGGCACCGGCCTGGGCCAAGAAGGTGCTCACCGCGGCGATAATTCCGGGGCGGTCTTGGCAGCGAAGCAGCAGCCGACCGATATCGGCCGGCGGTGGTGCACAGGCAGGCGGCTGCGGGTAGGTGTCCGGTTCTGTCGGCGTTGGCACCCTGGAACGCCCCCCTATGCGGATGGGTCCGATACGACGATGGCGAGATTGCGATTTTCCCCAGGAAGTTTACCCCGCTAGTTGCCGTGGTGGCTGTGATCGCGGTGGCCATTTGTCGCCTCGGGTGAGCCACCCATCATGCGCAGCATCGGCATTCCCCCCGAGGTGATGAACCGGACGACCAGCATCGCCGCGATGACGAGGAATACGATGTTGAGCCAGGTGGTGTAGTTCCACGAGATGCCCGCCTGCATGACCGTGGCGCTGCGCTGTGTTGGAATGAGATTCACCGTGCCGAACAGTAATTCGATGAGGTACCCGGCGGCGACCATCGCGACGTAAAAGGTGCCGAGCAGGGTCAGCATCATCCTGGTCCCGTAGTACTTACGGTAGATATTCAAGATCGGCAGGATCAGCAGGTCGGCGTAGATGAACGCGATGACACCGCCGAAGCTGATGCCTCCGTTCCACAGCACGGCGGCAAGTGGGACATTGCCGATTGAGCAGACGAAGGAGATTATCGCCACGATGGGACCCACGATCGGTCCCCACAGCGCCGACCAGCCCGGATGATCAGCCAAAAAGAAGCTCTGCCAAAATGTTTCGGGCACCCACGCCGCGATGGCACCCGCGATCAAAAGCCCGAGAACGAGGTCGCGCAGGATCGCCAACCACTCCATGACGAACACATGCGAGACCGAGGTAAAGCCCTGCGGGGAAAAGAGCCGCCGCCACAGTGCATCATCCCTTTGGGACCCGTCCCCTTGGATGGACATGTCCATGGCCGCGTGGCCTTCCATGGAGCCGGCGATGCCCTTCTCGGCCTGCTCGCGGGCCGCCTCGATGAGCCGAGACCGCACGAACAACCGGAACAGGACGGCCAGCACGACGATCATGATCGGGCCGCCGACGAACTCCGCGGCGGTGAATTGCCAGCCCATCAGCAAAGCCAAGATGATGCCCAACTCCACCACGAGATTGGTGGAGCCGATCTCGAACGCCATGGCGGCGGTGAAGTTGGCGCCTTTGCGGAACAGCGATCGGGCCAGGGCCACCGCGGCATACGAGCACGACGACGATGCGGCTCCCAGCCCGGCCGCCACCGCCAGGGTGCGGGGCCGGTCGTCGCCCATCAAGCTCACGATCGTCGAGCGGCGCACCACGGCCTGGACCACTGCCGACAGGGCGAAGCCCAGGATCAGCGCCCACATGATCTCCCACGTCATTGACCCCGCCAACGCCAAGGCGTGCCCGACCGCTGCCAGCACTTTGCCTGTCACTCGGTCCTCCGCTTCGGTTGCATGTCTCGGCGATTATTACTCAGTGGTTCGTGCTGTGCTCGTTAATACCGTATACCCTACCAGGGTATATGGTCAACGTTTTGGAACGCCAGTTTTGAGGGCAAGCGAACCGGATCCGGGAAACCGATCCTCGCCGCGCCGGTAACACGTCTGTTCAACGGCTAACCTTGGCGGCGACCGGGGGCCCGGGGGCCGGTGTCAGTTCTGCCGGGTGGTCCCCATGGACACCCCGGCGCCCGGGAGACGCGCTAGCAGCGCATCGCCCATCGCCGCGGCGGGAGTGAGCACACCCCGCAATTCAGAGAGCCGATCGCGATCGAGCGCCAGCGCCAAGCCACTCTCAGCGAGCAGCACCGCCGTCGACTTGTACGCGTCAACGTTGTGGGCGAAATTCGCTGTGTAGCGGGCACCGGTCGTTGTAATGGTGTACGTCTCGAACCTGTAATGGCCGCGCTCCTGAGTTTTCCGGCTCGGACCGGTGCCCGGTTTTGGCGTGACGCGCTCCACAAATCGTCGAGGTAACCGGTTCAAATACCTATTCCCCAAACCAATGGCACCCGCGACAGCGCCGGTGACGGCGGCGGAGGCGACCGGCGCCGCAAACGACTTCCCCAGACTCATCGTCTCCGAGTAGCGGAATTGTCGGCCATAGGCCCAGTCCTGTAATGCATTGCTACGCCGGACAATTCGAGTGTTAAACGGGCCCTGCACGAATCCGCCGGTCCAGAAGCCCGCAAGCTCGGGTGCCAGGTCGCGTCCTCGACGCCGGGCAAAATCCGGCTGCGGGCCGAGTTCGGGTTCGGCGCCTCGGTCCGTGGTGAGGGTATACGGGTCGTCGACGAGCCGACGGGCCTCAGGGTCACTAGATGCAGTGCGCATCGCTTCGGAATACGTTGCAACCGAGCCGCCGGAGACCCAGCGCTGGGAAAACGAGCGGAGCACCAGGTTGGTATCGCAGAGTTCACCCGTGCCGTCCTCGATCGCCCGGCGGTACAGCTGGTACACGCTGAAATCCGAAGGAATCGAATCGAATCCGCACGCGAGCACTATCCGGGCGCCGGTGTCGGCGGCTTGTTTGTGGTACAGGTCGATACTGGTCCGGCAGAACATCAACTCGCCGGTCAGGTCGGCATAGTCCGTTCCAGCCTCGGCGCAGGCTGCCACCAGCGGCAGGCCGTAGCGCGTATAGGGACCAACGGTCGTCAGCACGACCTGGGCCCGCGCGGCCATCGCGTCGAGCGTCGACGGTTGTGACGCCTCGGCGACGATCAGCGGCCAGTCCTGTGCGGCAGGCGCTAACATCTCCCGCACGGCGCGCAGCCGTTCGGTTGAGCGGCCCGCCAGCGCGACCCGTGCCTCTGATCCGTTGTGGGCGAGGTATTCGGCGGTCAACTTGCCGGAAAAGCCGGTGGCGCCATATAAGACGATGTCGAACTCGCGCTCAACTGGGCTCATCGGGGCGACACTACCCGAGCGGTTTCGGGGCTCTGCGTCTCCGCGGGACGAGACGCCGCCTCAATCCTTGGTGAAGCAGTACATCCGGTATGAGATATCCCCGTTTTCCAGGTAGCGGTACAGCTGTGTGCCTTGCACGCCGATGTATTCGCGGCCCGCGAAGCGCAGGAAGGCCGGCAGACGGCGATCGACCAGGTCCCGTGACTTTTGCGAATTCTTCTCGATGCCGCGCAGAACCTCCGCATTGATTTCCTTCTGCGAAAGTTGCCGCAGCGGGGCGTCGGCCAGCGCCGCCTCCCATTCGGCGATCTCATTGTTGGGGCGGAGATCGGCGTATGGGAAATACCCTCCTGGGCGCAGCACGCGCACCACCTCGGCGAGGAAACGCGGAAAGTGCGGGTAGCAGTGCGAGGCTTCGACATTGAGCACCACGTCGAAGGATTCGTCGTCGAAGGGCAGGTTCTCGGCGTCGCCGCGCACGAAATCCAAACTGGGCAGATTGTGTCGTTTTTGGCAAAACTTGATGCCGGCCCCGTTTAAGTCCAGCCCCGTGTAGGAGGCCGGGTGCAAGGTGCGCATGAGGTACGAGGCTCCGCCGCCGTGGCCGCAACTGACTTCCAGCACCCGTTTGCCGCTCAGATCCGCCTGGGTCGCCGTGCGGTGGTACAGGTTGATGTGGGCTCGGTTGGGCTCGTCAGACGCCTCCAGCGGCAGGGCCATCGGTGGATCCTCCTCATAGGCCCAGTTGATGAACACAAGTTCGTCGGCACCGAGCCCGCGCGTCATCAGCGGGTACCAGTACTTCCAAGCTTTCTTGTAGGTCGGGGTACTTCCCACGCGGGCGAGGAGGCGGTGGACGGGACTGAAGGCCATGGGCAACGAGTATGGCAGAACACGAAACAGGAATGATCCCATTGCGGAAGAAAGAAAGACGGCGCAGCGCGTAGCCGTGAGTCGCCGCTACGACACGCCGCGTGGGCTCGGCCATGCCGCACTGGCGTCGCCGGATACCCGACCGCAGGCGGCCGCTGCCTGTAGCTTCCCTAGCATGACGTTGATTAACGGCGCGGTATGCGGGCAGTGAGCAAGGGCGGATTTCGTTTCGGCTTTGTCGATGCGCTCGTGAACACGCGCTTTCCGCCGAGCATGCTGCCGCGGGTGAGTTCCCTGGCCGCCGCCGCGATGGGCGCCGACTCGTATTGGGTGGGCGACCATCTGAATGCGCTGGTGCCGCGCTCGGTCGCGACGCCCGAATATCTCGGAGTTGCGGCGAGGCTGGTGCCCAAGATTGATGCCAACTTCGAACCGTGGACGATGCTCGGCAACCTCGCCGCCCACAACAGGGTTAGCCGCCTGCGACTCGGCGTGTGCGTGACCGACGCCAGTCGCCGCAATCCAGCAGTCACGGCGCAAGCCGCCGCGACTCTGCATCTGCTTACCCGAGGCCGAGCCATCCTCGGTATCGGTGTCGGGGAACGTGAGGGCAACGAGCCCTACGGCGTGGAGTGGAGCAAACCAGTGGCACGGTTCGAAGAAGCAATCGCCACAATTCGCGCGTTGTGGGATTCGCGCGGGGAGCTTGTTTCGCGTGAATCGCCATACTTTCCCCTACGTAACGCCGCGTTCGACCTTCCGCCGTACCGTGGGAAATGGCCCGAAATCTGGGTCGCGGCCCACGGACCGCGGATGCTGCGGGCCACTGGACGCTATGGTGACGCCTGGGTTCCCATTGTCCTGGTTCGTCCCACCGACTACAGTCGCGCACTCGAAACCGTACGCGGCGCGGCGTCCGACGCCGGTCGTGACCCAATGTCGATTACCCCTGCGGCAGTGCTCGGCGTGGTCACCGGCCGGAATCGCGACGACGTGGATGAGGCGCTGGACTCTGTCATCATCAAAATGACCGCGCTCGGTGTACCTGCAGAAGCCTGGGCACGCCACGGCGTTGAGCACCCAATGGGAGCTGACTTCGCCGGCGTACAGGATCTGATCCCACAAACCATGGACAAGCAGACGGTCTTGTCGCACACGGCGAAAGTCCCGGCTGCACTTATCAAAGAAATGATTTTGCATGGGACACCCGACGAGGTCATCGATCAAGTAGCGGAATGGCGCGATCACGGCCTTCGATACCTAAACGTCATCAACGGCAGCCTGATTAACCCGAAACTGCGCAAGACTGTGATGGCAAGCCTGCCACACGCTAAGGTCCTTCGCGGACTCAAAAGGCTGTGACCTCGGCGCGATCGTGGCCTGTGCGCTGGGTTCGGTGCTGCCTGCGGTGCCAGCGGCATGGGCGAACATCATCGAGGTGGTGAGCAATGTGAACGATCGGAAACCGGCGGTGACGTCCGCCGTTCTGGTGATGCTGGGTGCGTGTCTGGTGCTGTGGCTATCCGGATGCTCCTCTGCCACACCTGATACCGAGGGGCATAGTAGCGCGGTCAGCACGACGGCCGACCCCGCGCTGGTAGCCGAGATCCGGCAGGCGGCGGACGCGACAAAGGCTCTGACCAGCGTGCACCTTGGGGTCCGGACAACCGGGCAAATCGACAGCATGCTCGGCATCACCAGTGCCGACGTCGATGTCCGGGCCAATCCGCTCGCCGCGAAGGGCGTGTGCACCTACCAGGGCCAGGCGGACGTCCCATTCCGGGTAAAGGACGACGTCATCTCGGTGAAACTGTTCGACGATTGGACCAAACTCGGCTCCGTCTCCGAGCTGGCAGCCTCACGCCTGGTCGACCCCACCAACGGTGTGGCGAAGTTGCTGTCGGGTATCACCAATCTGCAATCGCAAGGCACGGAGGTGATCGACGGAGTTCCCACCACCAAGATCAGCGGAACCCTCCCGACCGAGACCGTCAAGGTCCTGGATCCTGGCGCCAGACAGTCGAGGCCGGCGACCGTGTGGATTGCCGCGGACGGTTCGCACCGCCTCGTCCGGGCAAATGTGGACCTCGGGTCCGGGTCTGTCCAGATCACGCTGTCCAAATGGAACGAACCCGTGAACGTCGACTAGCGGCGAATCCCTCAATGCGCCAGGCGATCTCGAACAGCGACTTGGCGTTTCAACTGTTCGTCGCGGACGACGCCGCGACGGTGCGTCGCGTAGTCCGGTCTGGGATCGCGGCCGGAACGCACACGTGCGCCACCGCGGTCAGCGCGCCCAGCCCGATCAGCAGAACGGTGCCGATCTGACTGAGAGCGCTGCCGGAAACTCCCGACACCAGCACCAGACCGCTGCCGAATGCGGCACCGAGCGCCATGAGTGGTGCAACAGCGACCCGAACCGACACGGTGCCCGCAGACTGTGCCTCGGTGGCGAGGAGAGCGGCGACGAGATACGGGACGCCGCACGCCGCGAGGACGGCGAACGACACCAGCGGCGCCGAAGCGTGCAGCTCGCGACCCAGCAGGTGTTGCCAGAGCGCAACCGAGATCCCCAGCGCGGCAAGGTAAGAGGCCAACAACCCGAGGCCGATCACGAGACCACTGACGGCGCCGCGCCACAGGCTGACTAGGGCGACTACCGCGAGCATCGTGACGGCCAATAGCACGGCATCGTGGGTGAGCGCACCGCGGACGGACGCGGCTACTTGCGCGGCCCCGCTCACCGTGATCTGGCTGTCGACAAGGCTTCCGTACTTCGTTGCCTTGCCTGCGGCGATTTCGAGCTGCTGTACGCGTGCCGCCGCATCCAGGTCCAGTTTGTCCCCATCGGAATATACGAACAGGCGGGTCGCCGTTCCGTCTGACGAAAACATCGATTGCCGCACGTTCTGGTACGACGGATCCGCCAGCGCCTTCCTGGAAAGGTAGAAGCCGCCCTCGCCGGTATCGGCGAAGTCGGTGCTGAGGTTCTTCAGGAACGCCGACAACTGCACGACTTGCGGCATGGTGTTCTCGATGGTCGTTTCCAGGGTGGGTACGAAGGACCGCAGCTGCCCCAGCGCCGACCGCATTTGCGCGATAGTGCGCGGTGTGGAGGCGAAGGCGCCCATTGTTTTGGCCGATAGCGCGGCGATGCGGTCCGCGCCATTGGACAGCAGGGCCACGTCGGCGATCACGCTGTCGAAGGGATCAACGACCTTGTGCGCGGCCGAGCACAGTACGTCGCCGGGACAGTTCGCGATGCCGCCCATCCAGCCGCGCACCGGGTCCAGGTATCCCGACACCTGCGCGGTGGTGTCCTTGATGTTGCGCGTACCGGAGATCATGAGGTCGATTTGCTGCTGGATTTGGGTCGCCCCGGCGAGACCGGCGGTCAGGCTCGCTTCCAGCTCGTTTACCGCACCGGTCACCTGATCGAGTACGGACGCCAGTGACTTGATGGCATTCACTTGCGGTACAAAGGTCGCGCCCTGGCGATCCAGCTGATCGGCGAGCCTTCCCGCTTCGGAGCTCAGCGAGGCATCGGTCCACGGGACACCGCCCGGCCATGCCGCCGACTGCACCTTGCGGACACCGGGAATCTCCATCAGACGGTGGCTGACCTGGTCGATGGCGATGAGCCCAGCCGGGTCCCGAAGGTCCTGGGCGGATTTGACCACCACCACGTCGGGCAGCCGATTCCCCGGGAGGAATCGTGCGCTGCGTGTCCCGGCCGGGTTTGCCGGGTCTTCAGAGAGACCCCACTGCATCGCGATGACGGGCAGCGCGCAGATCACCAGCACCAGAGCGGTGCCGACAATCGGACTAGAGAAGCGGGGTATCGACAGCGGGGGTGTCGAGGCGGCACCGCCGGTTCGCGACGACGACTGCCCTTCAGGCCCCGCGCGTGACCCCGCGCGTGGCCCCGCGAGCCCGATCAGGGCAGGCAATAGCGTCAACGAAGCCGCAAGTGCCACAACGACACCCAGTGCTGCGGTGCCGACGCTGTGCAGTGTCGGGGTTCGGGCAAGCAGCAGCGGGCAGGTGAGCACCGCGATGCACGCCCCGGGCAGCGCTAACGCGGGCAGGGTGTCGCGGTATGCGGGCCGGTCCGTGGCCGAAGCGCTTGCGTCGGGCTTGCGCCGCGCAACGAGCATGGTGGATGCGGTGATCGTGCCGATCGTCAGGACTGCGGCCAGGGTCCCAGAAAACACCGTGAACACCGACACGTTCCCCCCGTGGTATCCCCGCACCACCGCGGCGAGCGGCCACGCCACCGCGAGCGCCAGCCCGGCGGTCAGCAGCGCGATCCCCACCGCAATCGTGGATTGCCGCCCTCGCAGAAGTAGCAGGACGGCGATCACCGCCGCGGCGGTCACGATCGCCGCGCCCTGCCGCCCGGTCATGTGCAGGGGCACGCCGCTGGTGGTCGCCGGGACCGTAATGCGGGCGCGAAGCCCAGCACTCGGCGGTAGCTTTCGCACCACCGATCCGGCAGCATCGAGCGATTCCCGCGCTTGGGCGGTCCCCGCCTCGCCGCGCAGCCACACCATGGCGATACCGGACCGGCCGTCGGGGCTGGATCCCAGGGGGGCGGTAAGGGGATCTGACCACCAGTCGAGGACGGATCCCACGTGGGCGGTATCGGCGCGCAAGGCGCTGACGGCAGCGTCAAAGTAGTGCTGGTCCGCCGGCCCCAGCTGGTCGCGGCCTTCCAGCACCAGGTAGGCGATGGCGTTAGTGCCGGTGCCCGGGAACGCCTGCGCAATCCGGCTGGTGGCGGCGGCCGTCTTGGCGTCCTGTGGCAGCAGCGCCGAGCCGGCATCCCCCGCTTTCGCTGGTGCGAAGGCGAGAATCAAGTTCGCGATCACCGCCACCGCAATCCAGGCAGCGACGACAAGGAGGTTGGCGAGCCGGGATGACCTCTGGTTATCGTCGGCTGACACGCTCGTGATGGTACTGACAGGGGCGCCCGTCGAGGACGCTTTCAAATAGACGTGACAAAGTCTGCGCAGTACGGCTGGCCGGATCTAAACGTCTAAGCGGGCGAACTGATCGTGCCGATACCGCTCGACACACGCCCCTCGTCTGATCTTGCCGCTTGTGGTGAGGGGAATCGAGCCAAGCTGTACCAGAACGACATCCGCCACGCTTAGGCCGTGCGACTCCGATATCGCCGAGGTGACTTCACGTTTGACGACGTCCAGCCTGCGCATCGCATCCTCGTCGGAGTTGCCCCGCTTCTTGAGTTCGATGATGGCGACCAGCTTCTCAACGCCCCCATTCGGAACCGCTATCGCCGCGCAGCGGCTTTGGGTGACCTCCTGGATCGTTGCCTCGATGTCGTCGGGAGAGTGGTTGCGGCCATACACGATCAAGAGATCCTTGATGCGGCCGACGATGAACAGCTCGCCGTCGGAGAAGAAGCCCAAATCTCCGGTTCGCAGCCAAGGCTTTTCGGGTGTGCCGGCCGACGACGCGGCGACAAGCGTTGCGCCGAACGTGCGCTCAGTCTCTTCAGGTCTCTGCCAATAGCCTTCAGCGACGTTGCCGCCGTGCACCCAGATCTCACCGACCGTTCCCGCCGGGCACTCGGTACTGGTCTCGGGATCGACGATGCGTACCGTCGGTGACTGCGCCGCGCCGTAACTGACTAGCGGTGTGCCGTTTCCGCTTGCGCACCGTTCCGCATGGCCGTCGGTCAGTTTCTCGGATTCGAAATGAACGATTTCTGGTGGTTGATCCCCTTCGCGGGTCGCGATATACACCACTGCTTCTGCCATTCCATACGCGGGCCGGATCACCCTGTCCTGAAAGTTGAAGCGGGCGAACCGCTCGGTGAAGCGCTGCAGTGTCGCGGGTTGTACCCGCTCGCTACCGTTGAGGATGACGAGCACGTCCCCGAGATCAAGCCCGGCCATCTCGTCATCAGATGTTTTTCGTGCCGCCAATTCGAAGCCGAAGTTCGGTGCTGCCGAAAATGCGTGACTGTTGCTTGCCAGCAATTGCATCCACCGGGCCGGCCGCGACAGGAACGACACCGGGCTCGTGATCACAGCGCGAAATCCCGTCAGAACCGGAAGGATAATTCCCATAAACAAACCCATGTCGTGATAGAACGGCAGCCAGGACACCATGGTGGTGTCCGGCGGGGGAACCTGTCCGTGGTCCCGACGGTAGTCGGACATGATCTGCAGGAAATTAGCCTGAATGTTTTTGTGCGAGACTGTGACCCCGGCGGGCAGGCGGGTCGATCCGGAAGTGTATTGCAAATACGCAGTCTTTGCTGAACTATCGTCCTCTGCAGCGGGTCCTTTCTTTGAGTCCAGGTCCAGCAAATCAACCTCGATGACCGATGGAGCGGATTCACCGGGCTTCGACTTGACATACTCGGCGATATTGCCTGCGACAGAGGATGTCGTGAGAACGGCAGAGGGCGATGCGTCACGCAGCACCGAACTAACACGTTCATCGCTGGCGCCACCCAGCGGAACCGACAGCGGAACGGCGATAAACCCCGCCTGTAATGCGCCGAGAAAAGCGGTGACGTAATCGAGTCCCTGCGGCGCCGATATCACAGCGCGGTCACCAGGTGACCCGCGAAGTCTGAGCTCCTGCGCAACGTTGAGCACTCGCCGATACAGCTGCGACCACGTCAGGCTTTCGGCAACGCCGGCCCAGTCCTGCTCGTAGTCGATAAACGTGAACGCCGTGTTGTTGGGCTGCAGACGGGCGCACGTGCGCAGCACACCGGGGATGGAACGCGCACTCATGGAGCGTTACGTTACGGCCTCGTTCGAAGGTTGTCCCGCTGTTCATGGAATCTGAGTCACGGCCCCTTGCAGAGTCCCGGCAAAGTGGCATCACCAGTTCAAAGTGGTCTTCTCCCGAGTGATGTCGTGGACCCGGTGTGGTCAGTTCTCGATCGCGCTGCGTCCCCGCAGCCAGCCGGCTACCTGCCCGGCAACGAGTAGGGGAATTTCACGCTATTTCTCCTCCGCGGTTCCGGGTGGGGCGTTAAGCTTGGCCCCTCGTGCAAATGTGTTCCGTGTAGCTACCCGGATCGGGGGTTGTGCGAGCGACGCTACGGGGTTGCGTTGGGCGTACCGAAATCCGGTGAGTGTCCTGGAAGTGACACCGGCCGAGCGGAGACGAGGTTGCAGAGCGATGGAAACACGTGTCACTCCCATTGCGGTCATCGGAATGGGATGTCGGCTTCCCGGGGGGATCGACTCGCCCGACATGCTGTGGGATGCGTTGCTGCGTGGCGATGATCTGGTCACCGAGATTCCGCCTGACCGCTGGGATGCCGACGAGTTCTACGACCCTGAGCCCGGGGTGCCCGGTCGAACGGTGTCGCGGTGGGGTGCGTTCGTCGACGACGTCGCGGGCTTCGACCCTGAGTTCTTCGGGATCGGCGAGCGGGAGGCGATCGCGATCGATCCGCAGCACCGCTTGTTGCTGGAGACCTCGTGGGAGGCGATGGAGCATGCCGGTCTGGATCCAGGGTCGTTGGCCGGGTCGTCGACAGGGGTGTTCGTTGGGCTGACTCGCGAGGACTACCTGGTGCTCACCAGCGGCGCGGGCGCTTTGGTGGGCCCATACGCGGTTACCGGCTGTAACAGCAGCGTGGCGTCCGGGCGGATCGCCCACGCATTGGGCCTGCACGGTCCGGCGATGACGGTGGACACCGCGTGTTCTTCGGGTCTGATGGCGGTGCACCTGGCCTGTCGCAGCCTGCGCGAGGGCGAAAGCGACCTCGCCTTAGCCGGCGGCTGCGCATTGCTACTGGAACCGCACGGGAGCACCTGTATGTCTGCGCAGGGCATGCTTTCTCCGACCGGTCGCTGCCGTGCGTTCGACGTCGGGGCGGACGGGTTTGTGCGTTCCGAGGGTTGCGCGGTGGTGTTGCTCAAGCGACTGCCAGATGCGTTGCGCGACGGTAACCGGATCCTTGCCGTGGTGCGCGGCACGGCCGCCAATCAGGACGGTCGCTCGGAGACGCTCACGATGCCGTCGTTGGACGCGCAGGTCGCGGTATACCGGGCGGCGTTGGCGGACGCGGGGGTGGACCCCGACACGGTGGGCGTGGTGGAGGCGCACGGCACCGGCACCCCGGTGGGTGACCCGATTGAGTACGAGAGCCTGGCGCAGGTGTATGGCGCCGCCGGCAACCGCTGTGTGCTCGGGTCGGCCAAGAGCAACCTGGGGCACACCGAGTCCGCGGCGGGGGCGGTGGGGCTGATCAAGGCGATCCTGTCGCTGCGGCACGCCGTGGTGCCGCCGATGGTGCACTTCACCCGACTGCCCGATGACCTTGCTGGTATCGAGACCGGCCTTTTTGTGCCGCAGCAGATCACGCCGTGGCCTACCAGCGCACAGGGGCCCCGGCGGGTCGCGGTGTCCTCCTACGCGATGTCGGGAACGAACGTGCACGCCATCCTTGAACAGGCGCCCGCACAAGCTCCAGCACAAGTGCCAGAGAATGCGCACCAAGACACGTCAGCTGGATGCGCTACGGCGGGCCCGCTGTTGTTCGCGTTGTCATCGACCTCGGCCGATGGGCTGCGGCAGACCGCACGCCGGCTCGCTGAGTGGGTGGAGGAACACCAGGACTCCGTGGTGCTCTCGGATCTGGCCTACACGCTGGCGCGGCGGCGTGCGCACCGGTCGGTGCGCACCGCGGTGGTGGCCGCCAGCCTGCCGGAACTGGTCGAGGGTTTGCGGGAGGTGGCCGATGGTGACATCCCGTATCAGGCTGCGGTGGGACAGGGCGATCGGGGACCGGTGTGGGTATTTTCCGGGCAAGGGTCGCAGTGGGCCGCGATGGGCGCTGACCTGCTCGCGAGTGAACCGGTGTTCGCCGCGACTGTCGCGGCGGTGGAGCCGCTGATCGCTGGGGAGTCGGGATTCTCGGTGACCGAGGCGATGACGGTGCCGCAGACGGTGAGCGGGATCGACCGGGTGCAGCCGACCCTGTTCGCCATGCAGGTCGCGCTGGCCGCCACCATGGAGAAGACCTACGGGGTGCGGCCGGGCGCGGTCATCGGACACTCGCTGGGCGAAGCGGCCGCGGCCGTTGTCGCTGGGGCACTGTCGCTACAAGACGGGGCGCGCGTCATCTGCCGCCGCTCCCGGCTGATGTCCCGCATCGCCGGTTCCGGCGCGATGGCGTCGGTGGAACTGCCTGCCCAACAAGTGAATTCCGAACTCATGGCCCGCGGTATCGACGATGTCGCGGTCTCGGTGGTGGCTTCGCCGCAATCGACGGTGATCGGCGGGGCAACGCAGACGGTGCGCGAACTCGTGGTGGCGTGGGAGAAGCGTGACGTGATGGCGCGCGAGGTGGCCGTCGACGTGGCATCGCACTCGCCCCAAGTCGACCCGATCCTCGACGAGTTGGCCGCGGCACTGGCTGATCTCACCCCGATGTCACCCGAGGTTCCGTACTACTCGGCGACCCTGTTCGACTCGCGTGAGCGGCCGGTGTGCGATGCCGGTTATTGGGTGGACAATCTGCGGCACAGCGTGCAGTTCGCCGCGGCGGTGCAGGCCGCGTTGGAGGACGGGTTTCGGGTCTTCGGCGAGCTGGCGCCACACCCGCTGCTGACCCACTCCGTCGAGCAGACCGCCCGGAGTCTGGACATGTCGGTGGCCGCTCTGGCCGGCATGCGGCGTGAGCAGCCGCTGCCGCACGGGCTGCGCGGCTTACTGTCGGATCTGCACAGCGCGGGCGCCGCGGTGGACTTTTCGGTGCTCTATCCGGCTGGGCGGCTGGTGGATGCGCCGCTGCCGGCGTGGACCCACCGTCCCTTGTTCCTCGACCTCGACGGCCAAGAACAGCAGACCCAAGGTGCTTGCACCATTGCTGTGCATCCGCTGCTGGGCTCGCATGTGCGGCTGATCGAGGAGCCCGAGCGCCACGTTTGGCATGCCGACGTCGGTACCGCGGTACTGCCCTGGCTAGGCGATCATCAGGTGCATGGCGTGGCCGCTCTTCCGGGGGCCGCCTACTGTGAGATGGCGTTGGCGGCGGCCGGGGCGGTCTTCGGCGAGGCGTGCGAGGTCCGCGACATCGTGTTTGAGCAGATGCTGCTGCTCGACGACCAGACCCCGATCGACGCCGTCGCGTCGGTGGAGGCTCCAGGTGTCGTCGACTTCGTGGTGGAGACCCACCAGGACGGGGAGAACACGCGGCATGCCACTGCGGCGCTGCACGCCACCGAGGATGATTCCCCGCCACCTGCGTACGACATGGCCGCCCTGCTGGCGGCGCATCCGTGTCTTGTGAAGGGGACCGCGCTGCGGGAGTCGCTCGTCGAGCGTGGTGTTCAGTTAGGTCCTGCATTCGCCGGTCTGGGCGCCGCGCGCACTGCGGAGGCGGGAGTCAGCACCGTGCTGGCCGAGGTCGGGCTGCCTGGTTCGATCCGCTTCCAGCAGGGCGCCTACCGCGTGCACCCGGCGCTGCTGGATGCCTGTTTCCAGTCCGTCGCCGCTCACCCAGGCGGCCAGGCCAGCGGTAGTGGGGGCCTGCTGTTGCCGTTGGGTGTGCGCCGCCTGCGTGCCTATGGTCCTGCCCGCAATGCCCGCTACTGCTACACGCGGGTGACCAGAGCCTTCAAGGATGGGGCCACAGGGGGCGAGGCCGACCTCGACGTGCTGGACGAGCACGGGGCGGTCCTGCTGGCCGTGCGTGGGCTGCACATGGGAACGGCGGCCTCCGAAAGCAGTGAGCGCGATCGGGTGTTCAGCGAGCGGCTGCTGACCATCGAATGGCAGCAGCGAGGGCTGCCTGAGGTCGCCTACGCCGACGCGGGATCATGGCTGCTGATTGACACCTCCGACGCCGCGGACATGTTGGCAACCATGTTGACGGACGCGCTGAAATCCCAAGGCCCCCAAGGCACCGAATGCGCCAACCTGCATTGGTCGAAGGGAGTCGATGCCACAGAAAACGCCGCCAACCTGGAAAGGCTTGGCAGTCACCTGCGTGCCCGTCCCGTCGATGGTGTGGTGATCCTTTGTGGCGCACGCGTCGGCGACCCGGATGAGCGAAGTCTGCTGCAGGGCCGTGAGCAGGTGCGTCATCTGGTTCGGATCACCCGGGAGCTGTCTGAATTGGAGGGGGAGCTTCCTCGTCTGTACGTCGTGACGAGGCAAGCGGAGGTACTTCGGCCAGACGACGCGATCAACCTGGAGCAGGCCGGGCTGCGTGGACTGCTGCGGGTGATCGGCAGTGAACAACCGCTTTTGGGCGTTACCCAAATCGACGTGGACGAGCACACGGACGCCGAACAGGTGGCCCAGCAACTGCTGGGCGGGTCGGAGGAGGACGAGACCGCCTGGCGCAACGGCGAGTGGTACACGGCGCGCTTGTGCCCGGGTCCGCTGAGCCACGACGAGCGACAAACCGCCATCGTGGACCACGAACGCGACAATATGCGGCTGCAGATCCGCACGCCGGGTGACCTGCAAACGCTGGAACTCGCCGCGTGTGACCGCATTCCGCCCGGGCCCGGGCAGATCGAGGTCGCGGTCACCATGTCCAGCATCAACTTCGCCGATGTTCTCATCGCGTTCGGCAAATTCCCGAGCATCGACGACCGGCAAACCGCAGTTGGGTATCGATTTCGTGGGTGTGGTGACCGCGGTCGGGGAGGACGTCACCGATCACCAAGTCGGTGACCATGTCGGCGGCTTTTCCGACGGCGGCTGCTGGCGCACGTTTGTCATCTGTGACGCCAACCTTGCCGTCACGCTTCCGTCCGGCCTGACCGATGAACAGGCGGTCGCGGCCGCCACCGCAAACGCCACCGCCTGGTACGGGCTTAACGACCTGGCCGGGATCAAGGCCGGCGACAAGGTGTTGATTCACTCCGCGACCGGTGGTGTGGGACAGGCGGCGATGGCGATAGCCCGCGCGGCGGGAGCGCAGATATTCGCCACGGCCGGCAACCCGCAGAAGCGAGCCCTGCTGCACGACATGGGCATCGAGCACGTCTACGACTCGCGCAGCATCGAGTTCGCCGAGCTGATCCGCCGTGACACCGACGGGTACGGCGTGGATATCGTGCTGAACTCCCTGACCGGTGCCGCACAGCGCGCGGGGCTGGAGCTGCTGGCCTTCGGCGGACGGTTCGTCGAAATCGGCAAACGCGACGTCTATGGCAACACCCGGCTGGGGCTGTACCCGTTCCGCCGCGGCCTAACGTTCTTCTACGTGGACCTTGCGATGATGTCCATCATGGCGCCCGACCGGGTCCACGAGTTGCTCACCACGGTGTACAAGCTCACCGCGGACGGTGTCCTGGCCGCACCGCAGAGCACCCACTACCCGTTGGCCGATGCGGCCAATGCGATCCGGGCAATGAGCAACGCCGAGCACACCGGCAAACTCCTGCTCGACATCCCGCGCCGCGGGCGCAGCAGCGTGGCGGTGCCCGCGGAGCAGGCTCGGGTCTTCCGCCGCGACGGCGCCTACATCATCACCGGTGGCCTGGGTGGCCTCGGCCTGTTCTTCGCCTCGAAGTTGGCCTCTGCGAACGGGGGGGCGGGCTGCGGCCGGATCGTGCTGACCGCCCGGTCGGCGCCCAACCCCAAAGCCCGGCAGACCATCGAGCGGCTCCGCAAGGCCGGAGCCGACATCGTGGTGGAGTGCGGCAACATCGCCGAAGCCGACACCGCGGACCGCCTGGTGAGCGCGGCAACCGCCACCGGGCTTCCGCTGCGCGGCGTGCTGCACGCGGCGGCGGTGGTCGAGGACGCCACGCTGACCAACATCACCGACGAGCTCATCGACCGCGACTGGGCGCCCAAGGTTTACGGATCCTGGCACCTACACCGCGCCACGACGGGCCAGCCGCTGGACTGGTTCTGCTTGTTCTCCTCGGGTGCGGCCCTGCTGGGCTCGCCCGGTCAGGGCGCCTACGCCGCGGCCAACAGCTGGGTCGACGCCTTTTCCCACTGGCGCCGCGCTCAGGGCCTGCCGGTCACCGCGATCGCATGGGGTGCGTGGGCAGAGGTCGGACGTGCCACGTTTTTGGCCGAAGGCGGCGAAATCATGATCACCCCCGACGAAGGTGCGTACGCCTTCGAGACACTGCTGCGCCATGACCGCACCTACACCGGTTATATTCCGATCATCGGAGCGCCGTGGCTGCCCGCCCTCGTCCAACGCGGCCCGTTCGCTGAAATGTTCCAATCCACCGGGCAAAGCCCAACGGGCCCAAGCAGATTCCGCACCGAGCTGAATTCACTGCCGGCAGATGAATGGCCGGCGCGGCTTCGGCGTCTGATAGTCGAGCAGGCTAGTCTGATCCTGCGTCGCACCGTCGACGCCGACCGCCCCTTGGTCGAGTACGGCCTAGACTCGCTGGGCATGCTCGAGATGCGTACCCACATTGAAACCGAGACCGGGATACGCCTGTCCCCCAAGATCATCGCCACCCACAACACCGCGCGCGCCTTGGCCGAGCACCTGTCGGACACGCTGGCCGAGCAGGCGGCCGCACCGGCGGCGTTATAAAGCCGGATTTTGCTGCACCGCAAGGTTGTTCGTGGCTCAGGAGGTGAGCTGCGGTTGACCCTGCAGGTCACTCCATGACCCAGCCATACTCCGAGGGAACAGTGCAGAGCAGGGAACGTATCGCCTCCAGGCGCTTTTCCGCCGGAATGTGTCCGTGATGCTCGACCGACATTTTCCCGCCTTGAACCCCACAGCCGTAGAAGTCAAGGGGGACGGTAATGGAACAAAAGGAGCTGGCCGCAAACTCTCCCAGCTCCATTCCCGCGGGTGTCCGGATGGGGAACGCACTGACGTCGCTGCAGAAGACAAGTGGTGGCAGCCCGGGAGGAGTTCCTTCGAATGCCACGCCGAAGTTAAGCGCCGACTGCTGGATCAGACCGTCAGCCAAGTCTGCCCGAAATGTGGCACCGATGTCGCTTGCCAGATCGACGATGTCGGTATCCGGCCCGATCTCAGCGAGGTAGGTTGCCACTCCCACCAGGTTGGTGCTCTCGGTCGGGCTCACCGGCGGGTTGAGAAAATAGCGCAAATCGACGGGATAAGCGTAGGGAATCGGGACGTGCGGAGTCTCGCGGAACCGCCACTCGGTCAGCAGGATGGCCGCCGCTACCATGGTGTTGACGCTGACCCGATTTTCCCGGCCGAACTCCACGAGGTCCGCTGTCTCCTGCTCGGTGAGTCGGACTCGGGTGACCGGAACAGCTTGGGGCGACCCAGGACTTGCGACCAGGGTCGGCTTCACGGAGGCAGGGAGCTCATAGGCGAACATCAGCGGCATGAAACGCTCGACTCCCGACAACCCTAGCTTTCTGACGCCCCGCTGTACCAGCATGGCCTCCAGTGACATAGGCGCGGGCGCAGGGATTATCGGACCGGGGTCGCCGGTATGTACCACTTCGGTGTAGCGGGTGAACAGCTCATCGATAAGGCCGGCCCCATGGTGACCATCGGCGATGCTGTGATGGAGATACACCGTCAGCGCGGATGTTCCCTCGCCGAGCGCCAACCTCAGATAGCACAGGGACGCGGTCTGATCGAGTTGAATTCCGACGCTTTCCGGCGGTGCCCCGTTGGTACCGTCGACGACACGCATCCCAGAGTGCAGCAGGTCATCGGCAACGAGGTGCCAACCGCCATCGGAGCCTGGCTCGAGGTGACTGGCCAACACCGGGTGGGCCTCTACGAGGGCGTCGAAGGCTTCCGACATTGCATCGACGTCGACAACACCGTGCAGCTGCACTGTCATGGACGTGAAGACCTCGTATTTCGCGAAAACTTCCTCGCTGTGTGACAGCTTTCGGATGACGGATCCGGGAAACACCTTAAGACTCCTGCCTTTTCATTCCCTGTGGGGTCGCTGCATGCCGAGTCAATGCGTGCTGGCCCGTCGATAGCCGATTGCCAGGGGTACGGCGCACGCGGCGCAAATGCCCGCGCTCCACAGCAGCGTCGCGATCATCGGAGATAGGACCGGACCGCCCGCCGATAATCCGCGCATCGCCGCGACGGCGTAGCTCACTGGCTGATGCGCGACCACCGGCTGAATCCAGTGTGGATATTGGTTCAGCGGTAACAGACCCGTGGAGAAGAAGATCGCAAGTGCCTGCACCAGCTCAACCGCCTCAACCACGAGTACTTCCGCAGCGTAGAGCGCCACGGTGGTGACGGTAACGGCGAATGCGATGCCCAGTATCACCGGAACACTAAGCCACATGAGGCTCGCGATCACACCCTGCCGAAACCGGAAGCCCAATATCATCCCCACACTCAGCATCACGACGCTGGTGAACAGAATCCGAACCGCGTCTGCGACGATTCGAGAGAGCAAGCCCGAAGCCCGGTGCACAGGCACCACCCATAATCGGGAAAGCAGACCGCTGGAGCGCTCGCGCATCAGGTCGATCGCGACGAAGGTGGAGCCAGTGATCGCAGCGCCGAGCGCGATTAGCGGCACGATGCTGTACAGCGGGTTGTCGTGGGTCACGGCGTAAATCAGATTACCGAGCACGATCTTCAACACCAGCAGGAACAGAATCGGAAACACGAGCGCCTCGATGACGGTGACGAGGTCACGCACCCACCGAGTGAGTATCCGCTTGGTCAGCACCAGGGTATTCAGAACGAGCAGCCGAACAGAGTTCTCCGGGTACTGCCAGCGCACGGGGCGAAATCCGGCTTCCGGACTTGTCACAGGGATCATGGCCGTTTAGACAAAACGAAGATGGATGAGGGCACCAAGACCACCAAGGAAGCGAACAGCCACGCCAGCGTCGGCGCCATGACAGGCCACGTCACCGGTATGACTGTCTTGGTGGTGTCCCCGGCCAGTGCGCGCAGCGCCACCACGAACTGGGAGATCGGTTGGTCGCGGACAACGGGCTGGATCCAACGAGGAAACAGCCTTATCGGTTGGAGACCGACGGACAGCAGTCCGAAGATCAACATAGGCAAGGTCAGCAACGGCAACATCGCGTCGGGGTTGCGGGTAGCGGTGCCGATCAGGTCCGCAGCGAATGACAGCAACGCCCCGATCACGATCACCAATACGCAAAAACCGGCAATGTAGGGGGCTCCGTGATGGAACCGGAATCCGATCGCGTGACCGCAGATCAGCGATACCGTCAAACCAACGCAGCATCGGCACACGCTGGCTGACACGCGGGCAAGCACCGGCGTCAATGGGGCTATCGGCATGGACCTGAACCGTCGATTGACGCCCTGCAGCGAATCGGTTGCCGCCCGAAAGGCCGATGAAATGGCGGCGAACGCGACGGCCTGCAGGATGATCAGCGGCGTGATGTATTGCCCTAAGTTGCTGGCGACGCCTGAGCTGCCACCACCGACAAAATGGTTCCACGGTATGGAGAACGGTATGTAAAAGCCCACCGTGAAACCCACCGGCGCGCCGATCGCGGTGATCAGCTCTCCGTTGCTCAGCGCGGGTGTGATGAAGCGCACGGTGAGCACCCACCACTGCGTGCGCGTCGACGGGCGTGGCTTCTCCATGCTCGGGTTTACGGTCGGGGCGCTCATCGCATGGCCTCCGACGCCAGGTGACTCAGAGCGTTGGTCTCGCTGGGATCCGCTGTCATGGACAGGAATACGTCGTCGAGCGACGGCCGGCGTAGCGCAATGTCGGCCAGCTCGATATTCGCCTCGTCAAGCCGCCGCGCGGCGTCGATGAGCGTGCTCGTGCCGTGTGGCGCCGGAATCGTAATCCGGTCTGATTTGGGTGCCAGCATGTCCCGATGCTGCTCGGGCAACAGCGAATCGAGCGCTGCGACGATAGCGCCCAGATCCTTCAGATCCCGCGGCACTATTTCGCAGAAAGTGCCGCCAGCGCGCTGCTTGAGCTCGTTCGCGGTGCCCTCCGCGATGATCTTGCCGTGATCGATCAAGATGATCCGGTCACTGAGCGCATCCGCCTCCTCGAGATACTGCGTGGTCAACAGCGTGGCGATGCCGAGCTTCTTGAAGCTGGCCACCAGATCCCAAATAGCTTGCCGGCTCCTCGGATCCAGCCCTGTGGTGGGCTCGTCTAAGAACGCCACTTGGGGTTGGATCACCAATCCGCACGCGATGTCTATCCGTCGACGCATCCCGCCCGAGTAAGTGCTCAGCCGCCGCTTCCCGGCATGCACAAGGTCGAATTGCTCGAGCAGTTCCTGCGCCCGTTTGCACGCCGTGGACTTGCTCAGCCCGTACAGACGACCGAACATCACCAGGTTCTGCTCCCCGGACAGCATGTCATCGACAGCCACCTGCTGTCCGGTGACCATGATCGAGCGGCGCACACCGGCCGGCTCGGAGGCGACGTCGTAGCCGGCTACGGTCGCCGAGCCTCGATCCGGCCGGGTCAGCGTCGACAAAATGTCCACCATGGTCGTCTTGCCCGCCCCATTTGGGCCAAGCAGACCGATCACCTCACCGCGGCCCACGTCGAAACTGATGTCCTCCAGGGCCACAACCTCGCCGAATGTCTTGCGAATCCCGCGAACCACCACAGCCTTATCGCTTTCGCGCATCCGATTCTCCTCAGCCGGCATCGAGGCTCGACAGGTCCACCAGGGCGCCCGGTTCGGCGGCCCCGACTATTTCGCTCTCGGCGTCCTCCGCCTCGATGCCCTCCTGGATCAGCTCGCTGAGTGCGAGCGGGAAGGTCCGCGCCAGGGCCTCTGCCGTTGCCTGTGGGATCCGGCGAGTGTCGTACCACCAATCGAGATGCAGTGAGCCGGCGGACCGATACGCCCGAAGTTCGATGGCGTGGCCCAGCCCGGGGATCGCCTCGCGCACCGGCGTCGTCATGTCGGAGTCGAACTGCACGGGCGCGTCGACGGACGGCGGCTCGGGGATCACGCCCGCATACCGGAAGTGGATGTCGGGTGTGCGCTGCGCACCGAGAACGCGTGCGGTCGCTGCGTAGACATACCGCAGCAGCCCGTATCCAATCCCGTAGTGCGGAACGGATTTAAGGGTGTTGTGGACGGCGTCCAGCTGCTGAAGCGCAGGCCCGTTCGCGCATGCCAGCGGAACCGGGTAGTACGTCGTGAACCAGCCAACGCTTCTGCGTACGTCGACATCCGGTCGCAGCACCGAGCGCCCCTCGCCCTCGAGTTCTACGGCGACCACACCGTCACCGATGGTCTGGGCTATCGTGCGGCCCAGCGCGGCAAGTATGATCTCCTGAATCGGCCGTCGGAACCTGCGCCGAGCGTCGTCCACCTCAAATGTCTGCTCGACGGTTAGCGTGCACGACAACTTGGTCAGATCGTCGGCACTGGGCGGGTGCGTGACTTCTGCATTGGGGAGGGCATCGGCCGGCCACAAAGTCACCTCGCGGGAACTCTCGATCCAGTAGGCGCGGGTGTCCAGGGCCGCCGGATGTGTCGCGAGGGCCGCGCAGCGCAGTGACCAATCCCGCCACCCGGTGGTGGCCGGTTCCAGCGTGATCTCCTGGCCTGCCAGCCGCTGCCCAAATGCGGTGAAGATGTCGGTAGCCAGGATTTGGTGTGAAGCGGCGTCGGCGACCAGCTGCTGCACGCCAAGACCCAGGTAGTGCGGACCGTCGTGAGCGCCAGTGATATGCACGGCGGTGAGCGGTGCGTTCGAATCACCCTGATTGGCAATGAGTTCGGCCAGGATGTTTGACGCCGCGGCCCGCTCGCCGGGGCTTCCGGCAGCCACATCATCGGGAAGCGACCGGGTCGAGAGCCGGGTGAATTCTCCGGGTGGCGCGATATGTTGCTCCCACATTCCGGCCCCCAGACCGGCATCGGCGACGAGGTGCAGGCGCAACGCGTCGTGGTGGTTGGTCACCGCGGTTAGCACCGCCCGAATGTCTTCTGGACCTACCTTGGGGTCGAGTCGCAGGATGAGCGGGACGCGCCAGCGGCCAGTGTCGCGCACCCCCCTTTCCAGGAAGTACGCGAAGTTCGGCGGAACCGCCGGATGTGCCTGCGCCTCCGCGGGTTTCGCCAACCCGCCCGCTGCAAATGAGGCATCGACCACGGCTGTCAGCGCGGCCAAGGTCGGGTGTTCGTACAGATCCTGCGGCGTGAGGTTGAGACCTTCGTTGGCGGCGCTCATCGCAATGGCGATCGCCATCAGGGAATCGCCGCCTAGGGCGAAGAAATTGGCGTTTGGATCGACTGAGTCGACGCCCAAGCACTGTGACCAGATGCGCTGCAATGTGGCCTCGGTCTGCGACTGCCCGTGGCGCGCCACATCGACGGTGGAGGAATCAGTCGCGAAACCAGCCGGTGCGCCGACCGGTAAGCCGTTGCTCTCGGCGGGAACCTGCGCCGCCCAGACGGTGTGCTTAGGTTCGACCCAATGCCGTTGGCGGGCAAACGCGTAACCGGGCAAGGAAACGAGGTGCGGCTGAGCCGGACGCAGCGGTGCCCAGTCGACCTCGACTCCGGCCGACCAGAGTTCACCCAGAGCGCGCAGGAAAGTGTCGCGGTCATCAGCGATCTGAATGGGGTGGCGCATGAGCCGAACGGCGCGGTGCCCGCCAGACCACTTGGGGTGGCGTATCGCCGAACCGGTCAGGCTGCCGCCGGGACCGACCTCGACCAGGATTCGACCCGGATCGGTCAGCACCACATCGAGTTCGTCAGCGAACCTGATCGTGGAACTGATTTGGCGCGTCCAGGTGGCCGGGTCGGTTGCCTGCTGCTCCGACATCCAGGTTCCGGTGAGGTTGCTCAGCAACGGCGTGTGCGGAGCGTGTAACTCCTGACGGGACAGGAATTCCTGGAATTCGGGCAGCATGGGATCCATCGAGCTGGAATGAAACGCGTGGGTGGCGCGGACCCGCCGAACGGGAATCCCATTCTCGTCAAGGCGTTGGCTGAACGCGCGAATCTGGTCCTTCGGCCCGGCGACTACGCAGTTACCGGGATCGTTCACCGCGGACAGCTCCACTCCCTTGGAGAGGTGCTCCGCGATATCATCGGGGCTCGCCGCCACCGCGACCATGGCGCCTGGCGGCGCCTCATGCATCAGGCGGGCACGCAACGACACCGTTTTGATCGCAGTTTCGAGGTCGAACACCCCGGCCAGGGTGGCCGCGATGTATTCGCCGGTGCTGTATCCGATGTACGCCCCGGCGCGCACACCGTAGGTGTCGACCAACCTCGCGAGCGCGTATTCCACCGTGAACAGTGCGGGTTGCGAACGGTCGATGCGCTCCAGATCCGTTGCGGCCCCGCTAAATACCTCGGCGTGCAGGTCTAGGTCGAGTTCGGGGCCCATCGCTTCACGGAATCCCGCGGCGCAGGTGTCGAAGTGTTCGGCGAAGACGGGTTCGGTGTCGTAGAGCCCTTTCGCCATTCCGACGTGCTGAGCGCCCTGACCGGGAAACAGGAAGACGACGCGGTCTGAGGATGATTCGGCCTTTTGGGCATTCCTTTCGGCACCCTCTGTGGATTCACCGACAAACACATTGTCGTGCTCGGCCGCCCGCAGCACCGTGACCGCATGCTCCCGGTCGCGAACGACGGCGGCCATCGTGATGTTGTGCTTGCGGCGCCCGGCGAGCGTAAAGGCGACATCGGACAGGTCCGGGCCGTCCGGCCCCTCCAACGCGGTGGCCAGGTCGCTCCGCGATTCCCCAAGCGCCGCGGCGGTTTGTGCCGACAGCAGCAGCACCTGGGGGCCGGTCGGCTCGGCGTGCGCTGGAACCTCCGGTGCCTCCTCGACGACGACATGGACGTTGGTACCTCCCACCCCGAACGAGCTGACCCCGGCCCGACGCACACCGTCGGACTCCCATGGGCCGTACTTGCTTTGCACCGTGAACGGACTTTGGTCCAGACGCAGTTCCGGGTTCGGGCTGGTGTAGTGCAGCGTTGCGGGAATCGCTTTGTTCTTCAGGCACAGAATCGTTTTGATCAGACCCGCGATTCCGGCAGCGACTTCCAGGTGGCCGATGTTCGACTTGACCGACCCTAGAACACAGGGGGCCGCACGGGTCGTTTTCGACACCTCGAACGCCGTTCGGAGCCCTTGGATTTCGATGGGATCACCGAGCGGGGTGCCGGTTCCGTGGGTCTCGACATAGCTCACGGTCGACGAATCGATGCCGGACACCGCATGGGCTTCCGCGATGACATCGGCTTGAGCGGCCGGATTGGGTGCCGCATACCCCATTTTCGCCGATCCGTCGTTGTTGATCGCCGATCCGCGGATGATGGCGTGAATGCGGTCCCCGGCGTCGATGGCGGCCTGCAACGGTTTGAGGGCCACCATCGCGACACCGCTGCCGAAAACCGTGCCGTCGGCTCGGACGTCGAAGGGCCGGCAGTGGCCGACCGCCGACACCATCGATCCCGGCGAGTTCCAATAACCGACGCGGTGGGGGATGCACAGCGACGACCCGCCGGCCAGTGCCATGTCGCATTCGCCGCTGAGCAGGCTCATGCAGGCCAGGTGAACCGCGACCAGCGACGACGAGCAAGCGGTTTGCACCGCGATGCTCGGGCCCCGCAGGTTGAACGCATGAGATATCCGCGTTGTCAGAAAATCCTTGTCGTTCTGCAGGAAGAGGCTGAACTGGTCGAAGTTGAGTCCCTCGGCCAAAACGGCGTTCGGGTCGCGATGCGACAGCAGGTTGTGCAGGAGATAGCCGCTGGGAGAGCTGGTTCCGTACACGCCGATCGAGCCGTCGAACCGCGCGGGGTCACAGCCCGCGTCCTCGAGCGCATGCCACGCGCACTGCAGGAACAATCGGTGTTGCGGATCTAGCACCTGCGCGGCAAGCGGCGGGAGCCCGAAGAAGTCGGCGTCGAACTCGTCGATCCGGTCGAGTAGCGGGGCGCGACGCACATACGACGGATCAGCCAGAGTCTTCTCGCTGACCCCGGCGTCGCGCAGCTCCTGTTCGGACAGGGTGACGATCGACTCCTTGCCGCGCCGAAGATTGCTCCAGAACGCCGAAACATCGTTGGCGCCCGGAAACTTGCCGGCCATGCCGACCACCGCGATCGCGTTGTCAGGTGTGCTCACAGGTTTTGTCCTCCCCGTACTCCAGGTTCAGGTCGCCGCCGCGTTGCGGCTCCTTGTCGCGCCGCCGCGCGCTGCTGCGCCCGGTCGCGAACAGTGTCACTACTTTTCAGGTCTTCAGCGCCCCGATCGGGGACCGAGAGCCCGAGTTGGCGCATAAGGTCGGCCGCCAGGTCTTGCATGGACGCGCCCTGGAGTATCAGTGCCACCGGCGGCTCCACGCCGAAGTCCGCCCGTGCCCCGTTGCGGATCCGCACCGCCATCAGGGAATCCAGCCCCAGCTCGGTCAGCGGCATGGCGGGATCGACGGTCGATCGGTCGGCGTAGCCCATCACCGCCGCGATGCGCGCGCACATCCGCTCGGTCACCGTGCGCTGGGCCTCTGCTGGGTCGAGATCGGAAAGCGTGTCGGGCCCGCCCCAGTCGCCGAGGTCGCCCGCCGTGTCCAGCTCCTCAACCACCCGGGTGAAATAGCCGATGCTGCGGATCTCAGGGAATGCGACCAGAGCCCTGTCGGTACGCAGCCGGGCAACGCCGGTGATGGACCGGTCGGCGGCCAGCAATGAGTCGAGAGCCTCGATGCCCTCTGCCGGAGTGATCGTATCGAGGACACTGCCCACTAGGGCTTGGGCGACGCCCACCTCTGACCACGGCCCCCAGTTGATCACCGCCGCCGGCAGACCGGACGCCCTGCGCCACGTGACCAGAGCGTCGAGCCACGCGCTGGCGCATGCATACGCCGCTTGCCCGGGAGAACCCAATAGTGAAGCGACAGAGGAGAATCCGAGCCACCAGTCGAGCTCACAATTGGCGGTGGCTTGGTGCATCCGCAGCGCTCCGGCGGCCTTGGGAGCCCACACCCGCTCCAGGCTTTCCCTGCTCATGGAGAATAAGATGCTGTCTTCGATGACCGCCGCGGCGTGCACGACGCCGCGCAACTCAGACCCCGGTTGTCCGGCCGCCTCGATGAGGCTTTCAGCCACGCCAGGCGATGCCACATCGCCGCGAACAACCACGATTTCGGCGCGGGCTTCCAACTCAGTCAGCACCTTGCGCTGCTCGTCGGTTGGATCGCTGCGGCCGCCCAGGACCACCCGGCCGGCTCCGCGGTCCACCAGCCATCGGGCGACGACCAGGCCGAGACCGCCGAGACCACCCGTGACCACGTACGACGCTCCCCGGCGGACAACCGGATGGCCTTTGCGGACATCGAGACTGGCGCGAGACAGCCGTTCGACGAATCTGCGCTCACCCCGCCACGCGATCACATCATCGTTGCCGGAGTCGTGCAGTTCCGCTGTCAGCGCGGCGATCCGATCTTGCGTGACACCCAGATCGACCAGGCTGGTGCGCAGGTCCGGATTCTCGAAGGCGAGGACTCGCACCAGACCCTTCAGCGCGGCCGTCGCAGGGGCTCCTGGCTCGTCGTCGCGGACGGAAAGACCGCCCCCGGTGACCAACCACAGCCGTGGCGATCGGCCGTGCCATGTGCCGACGACCGCACGGACGACGGTCGAGATTGACCACACCGAGTCTCGCGCCCGCAGGAGCCCGTCGTCGAGTCCTGTCGAGGCACCGCCGACGAAGACGACCAGGCCAACGGGCGGGTGCTCCGGATCGCCGGCCGTTTCCGCGAATGCGGCGAGCATCGCCGATTCGTCGTCGAGATTGGCGGTGTGCACCCGCCGCATCGGTGAGCGCCACCGCTCGACGAATTCGTCTGCCATCGCCCTGGTTGGCGCATCCAGCGTCGCGTCGGCGAGTACCAGCCAACTTCCGCGCGCCGTCTCGCGTGCCGTCGCCAGAGCCGGCGGTGTCGCTACGGCCGCGATAGGGCTTTCGGTCCATTCGACGTCGAAGATCTTCTGTGCCAGCGGAAGTGGTACCGCACGGCGTTCGACGCGTCGCAGGTAGATGCCGTCCACTTCGGCCGCTACGTAGCCGGCGTCGTCGATCAAGACGATCCTGCCCAACTTGCCGGCGCCGCCGTCGAGGTTTGTCAGGTGCGCACGACACCTGACGTGCCGACCGATGTCGCGGTACACCCGGATCGTCTCGAACGACACTGGCAGGTAGCTGGCTTCCGCCGACCCTGCGGCCTCGCCGTCGGGTACCGCGGCGCCCAAACTTTGCAATGCCCCATCCAGCACGACGGGGTGAAGTCGATATCCGGGATGCCGGGGAGCCTCGTCGGGAACGGTGATCTCGGTTTCCGCGGAACCGTCGTGCGGCCGCGCTATCCGGGTCAATGCCGCGAATGCGGGACCATGGTGTTGACCGGTCTGGCGCAGCACGGCATAGAAATCGGCCGGCGACACGGTGTGCTCGTCGGAAGAACCATCTGCTTCCTGGTGTCTGTGCGCAGGATCGCGCGGTGATTGTTCAACCCTGGCCGTGGCGTGCCGACAGAAGTCACCGTTGGGCGAGCGGGAATAGACCTCGACCCGAATCGTGCTGTCCCCGTTGCGAATCAACTGCGTCGTTAGCTGGGTGTGGCTGTCGAGGGGAAGCATCTGCTCCACCTCGAACTGGTTGATCACAACGGCGTCAGCGGCTACGCCGAGCGCTTCGGTAGCTGCCGCCAAAGCGATCTCGGCGAATCCCGCCGCCGGCATGATGGGTTGGCCGAACACTTTGTGGTCTCCCAACCAGGGACATACGTCGGTTCCGACATCGGCCTGCCAAACATGACCTCCCCCGCTTGGCATCTCGATGTGCGCGCCGAGGAGCGGGTGGGTAGCGGCCAGCTCTGACATCGCCGATCGATCCGCGACCCAGAATCGACTGTGGTGCCACGGTGTGGGTGGGAAATCCACGAGGCGACCGTTGGTGTTGTCCGATGCGGTCACGCCGACAGCGGCGAGTTGGGTGTGAAAGAACAGCGTCTGGTCAAGGTCGCGGTTCATTGCCGACGTGATGATGTGACTGCCGGTCCCGTCCAGGATGTCAGTGATGGCGTGCGTGAGCAGAGGGTGCGGGCTGATCTCGATGAACGCATGATGATCGGCGCCGGCCGCAGCGACGGCCTGGTGGAATCGCACGGGGTTGCGCAGGTTGGCCGCCCAATAGTCGGCGTCCATCACCGGCCGGGAGCCCTCGATGGGAGTGGTGGTAATCATCGGGATGCTCGGTGGCTGCGGAGCCAAATCCGCCAGCGCGCTTCGCAACTCGGGAAGTATCGGATCGATGATCGGGTGATGAGACGCCACGTCGACTTCGACGCGCCGCGCCAACCGATTTTGCGCCTCCACCGCCGAGATCACCGCGTCCACCGACTCCGGTGGCCCGGCAATCACCGACTGATGCGGCGACGCGTACACCGCCAGCGTCACCTGCGGGTACTCGGCAATCAGAGCCTCGGCGGCATCGGCGTCCAGCTCCAGCAGCGCCATCGCTCCCTGCCCGGACAGCCGCGCCATCAACCGTGACCGGGTAGCGATCACCCGCAAGCCCTGCTCTGCCGTCAACGCGCCGGCCACCACGGCCGCGGATACCTCACCCATCGAATGGCCGATCACCGCATCTGGAGTCACGCGATAGGACCGCCATAGTTCGGTCAGCGCCAACTGCATCCCCACCAGCACTGGCTGAATGCGGTCGATGCCCACCACCTCGTCGCCGTTGATAAGTGTCTGCTGCAGCGAAAAGCCAACTTCGGCAACGAATGTCGGCTCCAGCTCGGCTACCGCCTTGGCGAACGCCGGCTCATCGGCCAGCAACTGCCGGCCCATCCCAGCCCACTGCGAGCCCTGACCCGAATACAGAAATACCCGGCCCGACCCGCCGGAATGCTGATCGCAACCCACCACCCCCACGCGTGGCTGTCCGGCCGCCACCGCCCGCAACCCGGCGACCGCCTCCGCGCGGTCACGCGCGACCACGGTGGCTAACCTGGCGTGCCGGGCCCGGCGCTGGTTCACCGTGTGCGCCACGTCGGCGAGCGGCGCGCCGGCGCCCGGCCCTGACATCCAGTCGGCCAACGCCGCGGCCGCCGACGCCACCCGCGCAGGAGTCTTGCCCGACACCACCAGGGCCGAAACATGAGGCGTCCCAACGGCTTCCGGCGCCCCTCTATCCGGCGCATCCGGCCCCTGCTCGATCACCATGTGCGCATTGGTCCCACTGAGGCCGAACGACGACACCGCTCCTCTGCGCGGACCCGCAGCCGTCGGCCACGGGGCGCTCTCGGTGGGCACGAACAGACGGGTCGCCGACGCGTCGATGGCCGGGTTCCACCGGGTGAAGTGCAAATTGCGCGGAATGTACCCGCGCTCCACCGCCAGCACCGTCTTGATGAATCCAGCCACACCGGCAGCCGCCTCCAGATGGCCGATGTTGGTCTTGACCGACCCCAAAGCGCATGAGCCCTCGCCGCGACCGTAGGTGGCCGCCAGTGACTCGAACTCGATGGGGTCCCCCAATACCGTTCCGGTGCCGTGTGTTTCGACATAATTCACGCTGTCGGGGGTGACATCGGCGATGCGCAGGGCGGACGTGATCACGTCGCGCTGCGCCAGCGCGTTGGGCGCGGTCATGCCGTTGGACCGGCCGTCCTGATTGGTTGCCGAACCACGGACCACAGCAAGCACCCGGTCCTGGTCGCGGACCGCGTCGGCCAACCGTTTGAGCACCACGACTCCGCAGCCCTCGCCACGCACGAATCCATCCGCGTTGGCGTCAAAGCTATTGCATCGCCCCGTCGGCGAAAGCGCCGACCACTTGGACAACGCGATGGCGGTGAACGGTGACAAAGTGAGCTGGACCCCACCTGCCAACGCCACGTCGCTCTCGCGCAGCCGTAGGCTCTGACACGCCAAGTGGATTGCCACCAACGACGACGAACACGCGGTATCCACGGCGACGGCCGGACCACGCAATCCCAACAGATACGAGATCCGCCCGACCGCTGCGCAGTGCGGGGTTCCGGTGCTCAGGTACGCGTCGATGTCGGCCCTGCGCTCAATGTTGACGATCGTGTAGTCCCACGACGACAGCCCCATCATCACAGCGGTTCGGGTGCCGCTCAGGGAATCCGGTGGAATGCCGGCGTGCTCCAGCGCTTCCCAGGCAACCTCGAGCAGCATCCGATGCTGCGGATCCATCGCCACGGCTTCGCGCGGTGTGATTCCGAAGAAGTCGGCGTCGAAACCGTCAACGCCGGGAACGAAACCGCCCCATTTCGTCGTCATCCGCCCCGACGCCGACGGATCGGGATCGTAGAACGCGTCCGCATCCCACCGATCCGGCGGCACCTCGGCGATCGTGTCCACGCCGTCGACCAGCAGCTGCCAAAAGCCCTCCGGCCCAGTTACATTCCCCGGGAAACGACAACCGATGCCCACCACCGCCACCGGCTCTGCGATGTCGGTCGGAAAGGCCGTCCCCGCACGGACAAGCTCGCGTGCCAGGGCCGCTCGTGCGTTCGGCGACAGTTGCGCCGCGCGCTCCGCCAGACTTGTCATGACTCGCCTCTCGCCGCGGCTTCCAGCTCGCTGGCGTCGACCAGGTCGGAGAGCAAGTCCAGCTCTTCGTCCGACAATTCGGTTTCCGCGTCGGAAGTCTCCCGCGCAGCGGCCGGCAGCGCATAGTCCATCCGTTCGCACAGGACGGTCGCGAGGTCGGTGATCGTTGGGTATGCCCATACCAGCGCGACCGGCAACGTGATGCCCAGACTTGCTTCCAGCCGGTTTCGCAATTCGAGGCCCATCAGCGAGTCGAGACCAAGTGTCTCCAGCGGCCGGTTGTGGTCGATGGGATCGGTCGAGCGCAGCACCCCGCGGATCTCGTCGGCGATCGCGGATGCGAGGTGTCCCGGGCGTTCTGCCGCGTCGAGGGCGTCCAGTTGCGCCCGAATCGGGCCCCCGCCGCGCCGCTCCCCGCTTTTCAAGGCCGCCGAGTCGTGCAACTTCGCGAACAACGACGACCCCGCCACTGCGGGGAAGGATTGGAACCACTGCCGCGCGTCGAGGCTGAACACACCGGTGCGCGCACGATCGGCGGCGAGCACCGTCTGCATCGCGGCCAGCCCCTGCTCGGCGGTGATCATCGAGACGCCCAAATCGGCGAAGAACTGGGCACGCCCGACCTCGGCCCATGGGCCCCAGTTGATCCCGACGGCGGGAAGGCCAAGGGAGCGCCGATGGGCGACAAGGCCGTCGACCCACGAGTTCGCGGCGGCGTACGCACCCTGCCCGGGCGTGCCGAGAAGTGCTGCGGCCGAGGAGAAGGTCAACCACCAGTCGACGTCCCGCGCAGCGGTGGCCTGATGAAGCCGCCAGCTGCCGGTGACCTTCGGAGCGAACACCCGCCTGGCCGCGGAATCCGTCATATTCAGCACGATCTCATCGGCGAGAACCATGGCGCTGTGCAGGACTCCGGCCAGCCGGAAGCCGGCGTTTTCGACCGCTTGCACCAGCCGGTCGGCCGTGTCGGGGTCGGCGATGTCGCCGGTGACCACCTCGACCCGGTGACCCCCGGTGTTGAGGTCCGCGATGGCCGCCCGAACATCATCGCTGGGAGCCGAACGTCCGTTCAGGACAATCAATCCCGCGCCTTGCTCGGCAAGCCACCGCGCGACCACGAAACCGAGACCACCCATGCCGCCGACGATCAGGTAGCCCCCGTCGCGGCTGACCAGTGGAAGTGGTGGCGGGGACGCGATCGCCTCGATGCTGCCGTTGTCCGGTATCGAGATGACGATCTTGCCAGTGTGCCTACCGGACGCCATGAGCCGAAATGCGTCGGCCGCGTCGTGCAGGCTGAATTCGGTGACGGGAAGCACCGCGAGTTTGCCATCCGCCACGTACCCGAGGATGTGTTGCAGAAGTTGGCGGTACTTCGCCGGCTGCAGCTTCAGATTCAGGTCAAGGTCTACCACGGAGAAGGACCCGCTTTTCGCCAGCGCAGCCAATCCCAGGCTGGCATCGGCGTATACGTCTTTCTTGCCTAGTTCGATGAACCGGCCGCCGGGAGCGAGTATCTGCACACCGCGCTGAATCGCTTCGCCCGACAGCGAATTGAGAACGACGTCCACACCGTAGCCGTCTGTGAGCTCGAGTATTTCGTCGGCGAATTCCACGCTTCTCGAATCGCCGACGTACTCGACGTCGAGGTCGGACAGCATTTCACGTTTGGCATCCGAGCCGGCTGTCGTGTAGATGCGGGCGCCGATCAGCTTCGCGATCGAAACCGCCGCCATTCCGACACCGCCTGTGGCGGAATGGATCAGCACGCGTTCGCCGGGGGACAGCCGCCCGACCTCGCACAGTGAGTGCCAGGCGGTGAGATACGCGACGCCGAACGTGGCCGCCTCGTTGTCGGGTAGCGTGTCGGGGATTGGGACGACGAGATCGGCAATCGTCCCCAGGTGAGTTCCGAATGTGCCGGGACCGAAGGCGATAACGCGCTGCCCTATCTCGACGGAGTCGACATCCTCGCCGATGGCCGTCACGTAGCCAATACACTCGCCACCGATCACCGGCGCCGCACCGTCGAGTCCCGGATACACGCCCATCGCCTTGAGCACGTCGCTGAAGTTGAGCCCCGCGGCGACGACACGAACCTCGACCTGATCGCCTTGCGGCCTGCCCCGCTTCACCTCGTGGACTGTCAGTGCGTCGAGCCGTCCGGGTTGATCGATCTGCAGCCGGACAGCGGCCCCGGAAAGGCCTGAGCCGTCCAGGTTGACGACCGTGCGGCGAGATTCGGCTTCGAGATCACCCCTCGCCGTCGTGGGCGCGGACACCAGCCGGTTGACGTAGCGTTGTCCGTCGCGATAGGCGACCTCGTCCTGGTCACAACCGGCGAGCAACTCCTCGGTCAGGTCGGCAAGTGAGCCGGTGCCTTCCGGTTCGATGTCCAGCAGCGTGGCCTTCAGTTCCGAATGCTCGAATGTCAGCACCCGTGCGATCCCACGTAACTCCGTTTGTGCCAACGTGACTGACTGAGTGGGATCGAGCTGCGCGGCGCCGCGGGTGACGATGAAGAGCCGCGGACTCTGCCGGGCACCCATTCGCGTCACGGTCTCGACGACGCTGGCGATCAGAAGCGTGCGCGCCTGCGCCAACTCCAGTTGCGCCCGATCCGGCAACGATTCATCGACGGATCGGGGCGGACAGACCACGACGATGCCGTCCCAGCTGACGCGGGTGATCGCCGCGCGCAGCTTCGCTTCGTCGTCGGGAGAGACCAGGTCGACTTCGGCCTCGATTTCCGCCAAGCGGTCACGCAGCGACGACTGCAGCGCGGGCAGCAGCGCGTCGTCGGCGGTGAGGTCACCGATCAACAACAGGCCACCCACATGGCCGGCTGTTTTGTCCAGCGGTGCAGGCTCCCACTCCAACGTGAAGAGGCGATCGGTGAGTTCGGTTGCACCGCCACCGGATCCAAGCACCGCCATCTCGACTTCATCGACGACCAGTAGCGGCTGGCCATCCGGATCGGTCAGGACGACTTCGCCGACGAGTCGATCCGGGCTTTCGGTTGCGGCGAGAGAGCCAACCGCGCAGACACCGCGGGTTATATCGCCGTACACGTGCACGCCCGCGAAACGTACTGGCACCACCAAGGTTTTCCGGGCAGTTTGCCTGCTGGCCAGGTCGGTCGCCATCCGGGTGGCGCCCAGCGTCTGCAACGCGATATCCATCATTACCGGGTGCAGCGAGAAGGCGCGGGAACCCGTTCTGGCCGATGAAGGTAGCCGCACCTCAGCGCGGGCCGCTCCAGATTGCGCGACGGCGAGCCCCACGATGCCGCGAAACGCCGGTCCGTGCTGTTGGCCGGCGCCGCGCAGCCGCTGATACAGGTCGTCGGGGTCAAGTTCGTCCGCTACATCGGCCGGGGTTACCGCGGGTCGCGGTCCCTCGTGATCCGACGGCTCCAATGGCTCAGCACGCGCAACGGTGGCGGTGGCATGTGTGGTCCATCCCGAAGTGCCGCTGCGGGTGCGTATTTCGACTCGGCACCGCTGCTGGTCTCCGGTGAGCGTGGTGACAAGAACAGTGCGTTCGGTCACGTGCAACATCTGATGAAGCTCAAGCTCGCTGATCATCCAGGGCTGAACTTGGTCGACCGCGAAGGCGTCCGTCGCTGCCGCCAGCGCGACCTCGGCGTAGGCCGCCCCCGGCAGGACGCAGAGATCGTCGATGACGTGATCCCCGAGCCACAGCAGATCCGGGTCGAGCTCGCATTCCCATACCCGGGTGCCGTTGGTCGGGTCGGTGACACCGATGCCGAGTAGCGGGTGGGTGTCTGCCCGGTGGTACGCGGACGATGTGGCGCTGATCCAGTGGTGGGTGTGCTGCCACGGGGTGGTCGGCAGCACGGGGTGCGGTTCGGGGGGGTGGGGGGTTTGGGGTGGGTGGGTGGTGTGCGCGGTGTTGAGATTGGTGTGGAAGGTCAGAGTGTCGTGAGTGTCGCGTTGCAGGGTGCCGGTGCTGAGATACCGAGCGCTGTCGTAGTTGCTGCTGAGGGTGTCGCTGATGGAGTGGGTCAATAGCGGGTGTCCGCTGATTTCGATGAAGGTGTGGTAGGGCCCCCCGGCGCCACCAGCGTGAGTGATGGCCTGCTGAAAGCGCACCGGGTTGCGCATATTGGTCGCCCAGTGCTCGGCGTCGAAGGTGGGGCGGCGGTCGAGGTCGGCATAGGTGGTGGAGATTATCGGGATGGTCGGTGGCCGCGGGGTGAGATCGGCCAATTCCGACCGCATCTGGGGTTGCAATGCATCCATGGCCTGGTTGTGCGGGGCCACCTCGATGTTGACTCGGTTGGCGAAGCCGTTCCGTTGGCGCACCTTATCGACGAGGGCGTCGATCTGCTCGGTCGGTCCGGCGATCACGGTTTGGCGCGGGGAGGCATAGATCCCCAAGCTCACCTGCGGGTAGTCGGCAATCAACGCCTCGGTGGCTGCGGCATCGAGTTCGAGCAACGCCATCGTGCCCTGCCCGGACAACGGCGCCATCAGCCGCGATCGGGTCGCGGTCACGCGTAACCCCTCGGCAGGGGTCAGCGCCCCGGCCACCACCGCGGCGGCCACTTCACCCATCGAGTGACCTATCACCGCATCGGGTGTCACCCCGTAGGAGCGCCACAACGCGGTCAGCGCCAACTGCATGCCCATCAGTCCCAGCTGGATCTGTTCGATGCCGACGAGCTCTTTGCCGCCGGCGATCAGGTCGTGCAGCGAAAAGCCTGCCTGGGCAACAAATTCCGACTCCAGCTCGGCGATGGCTGCAGCGAATGCCGCCTCGTCGGCCAGTAGTTTGCGACCCATTCCAGCCCACTGCGATCCTCGTCCCGAGTAGACGAACACCGTGCCGGGTCCGATGGAGCCTTCATGGGGGGCCACCACGCCGGGGGCGGATTCGCCCGCGGCCAGCGCGCGCAACCCCGTCACTGCCTGGCCCCGGTCGACGGCAGCCACCGTGCCGAACTTGGGTTGCCGGGGCCGGTGATGGTTGAGGGTGTGCGCGACATCGCCGAGCGGTACCTGGGCGGCTGGGCCTTCCATCCAATCCGCCAGCACCGCCGCCGTCGCGGCCACCCGCTGCGGGGTCTTGCCGGACACCACCAGCGTCGACAGCGCGGGATCCTGGCCCCGCTGGGGCCCCTGTCCCGAAACAGCCACCGGATCGGGCGCCTGCTCGATCACCACATGCGCATTCGTCCCGCTGACGCCGAACGACGATACCCCCGCCCGGCGAGGCTTACCGGTGGTCGGCCATTCGGTGCCCTCGGCCGCTATGGTCAGCCGAGATGCGGCCTCACTCGCATGGGTTGTCAACTGGTGGAAGTTGAGGTGCCGCGGAATGTAACCGTTGCGTATGGCGAGCACGGCCTTCATGAGCCCGGCGACACCCGCCGCCGCTTCCAGATGACCGAGATTGGTCTTCACCGACCCGATCACCAACGGCGCAGCGCTCTCCCGATCGCTGAAAACCTTGCTCAGCGAATCGAGTTCGATCGGATCGCCCAACGGAGTGCCCGTTCCATGGGCCTCGATGTAGTCGATGTCGGCCGCCTTCAACCTGGACGACGTCAATGCGGTGCGCAGCAACGCCTGTTGCGCCGGCCCGTTGGGAACGGTCACTCCGCTGCTGGCACCGTCCTGGTTGACCGCCGAACCGCGCACCACGGCAAGGATGCGGTTGCCGTCGCGCACCGCGTCATCCAACCGCTTAAGCACCACCACCCCGGCGCCCTCGCCGCGCACATACCCATCGGCGCCCACATCGAAGGTCTTGCACTGCCCCTCCGGCGACAACATCCCCCAACGCGAGCACGCGATGCTCGGTCCCGGGCTGAGCAGCAGGTTGGTTCCACCGACCAACGCCATGTCGCTTTCCCGCCAGCGCAGGCTCTGACATGCCAGGTGCACCGCCACCAACGACGACGAGCACGCCGTGTCGATGACCACCGCGGGGCCGCGAGCGCCGAGGATATAGGCCAGCCGTCCGGCGGCGAAGTTCGCCGAGTTTCCGGTTGGGATGTAGGCGTCGAGGTCTTCGGGTCGCAACCGGCCCGCCAGGGTGAGCATGTAGTCGTAGGCGGTGACGCCGACGAACACCGAGGTTTGAGTCCCGCGAATGGTGTGCGGTGGCAGTCCCGCGTCCTCCAACGCTTCCCACGCAACCTCAAGCAACAGTCGCTGTTGCGGGTCCATCGCCGCCGCTTCGCGTGGGGAGATGGAGAAGAACTCCGCATCGAACTCGTCCGGCTGCCAAGAGCTGAGAAAGCCGCCTTCGCGGCTGCATATCGTCCCCGGCACGGTGTGATCGTCCGTGAAGAAGGCGTCGGCATCCCACCGTTCGGCGGGAACCCGGACGATGCCGCTGCGGCCGGTGTACAACAAATCCCAGAACTGTTCCGGGTTGTTCACGCCGCCCGGGAACCGGCACCCCATCCCCACTACCGCGATCGGTTCGGTCTTGGCCTTTTCGGCGATTTCCAGGCGCGCGGTCAGGTCATCGATCTTGTGCAGCGCCTCGGTGATGATCGCCCGGCGCTCGGGTGTCGGGGTGGTCATCACGTTCCTCTTAGTCTTTCCGAAAGCTGTTGTAACAACTCGGCTTCGGTGAATTCGTCGTAGACATCGGCGGCCGGTTGGCCGTTCGCTTCCAGGAGCTCGGGCAGGCTGGTGGCCAGATAGTCGGTAAGGCTGTAAACGGTCGGGTAGTCAAAGACGACAGACGCCGGAAGAAACTCGCCAAGGCTTTCTGACAAGGCCCGCTGAAGCGTCACGCTCATCAGCGAGTCCATGCCGAGTTGGAAGAAGCCGGCCGACGGATCGAGCGTTTCGGTCGCAGGCATTCCCATCACCTGGGCGGCCAGGGTGCCGACGTGGTCGAACAACATGTCGTGTCGTCGTTCCGCCTGGCAATTCCCCAGGGCTTTGCGGAACTCACTTTCCGGCATCGGTGCCTCGCCCGGCGCAGGCAGCAGGTCGTCGACGATGCGCAGCGCCCCGCGCGTCCGGTATGCGGCGGCCAACAGCGGCCAGTCCGCAGCCACCACAACCGAATGCACTCCGGCGTCCGGGCTCATCGCCAGCGGCAGCGCCCCGATGGCCACTTCGTCAGCCATGGGTTGTAGTCCGGATTCCGCACTGACCGCAGTGGCGTCTTTTTGCGTGTCGGCCAGGGATTTCCACAGTCCCCAGTCGACGACGGTGGCCGGCAGCCCCATGACGCGACGCGCGTAAGCGAAGGTATCCAGGAAGGCACTAGTGGCGGTGTAGTGGGCGAGCCAGCGTGAACCGATGAGACCCGAGACGGAGGAGAACAAAACGAATTGCCGCACAGGGCTTTTCTGGCTTTTCCCGGGGCTCTTCAGTGACAACCGGTGCAGCAGCGCTGCGGCGTCCAGCTTGGGCCGGAACATCGCGGCCACGTCAGCGTCGGTCATGTCGCTGAGCAACACCGGCTGGCCGGCAAAGGCGGCCAGGTAAATTCCCTCGAGTGGCGGCAGGTCCGTCCCGAAACGGTCGAACAGTGCGCTCATCGCGGCGGCGTCAGTCGCGTCCGCGGCCACTGTGATGAGATTCGTCCCGGTCGATGCGAGGTTTTGGGCCAAGTCCTCAAGCGAGCCCGGTTTCCGAGCCACCGCGACGACCGTTTTGGCCCCCATCCGCGCGAGCTGCCGGATCAGATGCGGTCCGATGTTGCCGGTAGCCCCGATGACAAGCTGGCTGGTAGCTTCCCCATTGTCCAAACCCAACTTCACCGGGGAGGCCGCAGACGGAGTTCGCCGGTACAGCCTGGGCACGTGGCGTGCTCCCGACCGGTACACGACCTGATCCTCCTCGTCGCCACCCTGGGCTGCCGCCAGTACATGCCGTACGGCCAGCTCTGCGGGCATCGAGTCGTCGAGATCGATTACCCCGCCCCAGATTTCAGGATGTTCTAGTGCCAGCGAGCGACCCAGACCCCACAGCACCGCGTGGACGGGGTTGGCTCGATCGCCTTCCGAAACGGGTTGAGCATTGCGGGTAACGATGAACAACTTCGGCGGCGAGCTGCTCGCGACCATCGAAGCGGCAAGCCTTCGTGTTGCGTGGAATAACTCGTAGGCCGCCCCAACATCGAGGAGATCGCCCGCGACGGGCGGTGCGTAGAGCACGTTGTCCACACCGCGGAGCGCGTCGAGCAGCGCGGTCGGATCGCCGTCGTCGGCGAGCGCCGTCGGTGCGAGGAGGTCTACTCGAGATTCCGCACCGACGACACGGACCATTTCGGCGGAGAGGCCGGCGTCTGCCAACACGAGCCAGGTAGCGGTGCTTGGTGTGTCGGCGCTGGGTGCTGGGCGGACCGGCCAGGACAGCTGGTAGCACCAGTCTTCGAGCGCACCGTTTTCGGAGTTGCATTGTCCGTTCACCGCAACCCCATTGCGACCAGGAGGTTCCGGCGCTGGCGTGCTCGCGTGCGTGGCGGTGATCCAGTGGTGGGTGTGCTGCCAGGGCGTGGTGGGGATGGAGGGATGCGGCCCGGGCGGGTGCGGAGTCTGTGGTGGGTGGGTGGTGTCGGCGGTGTAGAGGTTGGTCCGGAAGGTGACGGTGTCGTCGGTATCGCGTTGCAGGGTCCCGATACTCCGGTACTTGCTTTCGTGGTGGGCGTCTTCCAGGGTCTCGGTGATGGCCTGGGTCAACAGCGGGTGTGCGCTGATTTCGATGAAGGTGTGGTGATCGGTTCCGGCGGCGGTGATGGCCTGCTGGAAACGCACCGGGTTGCGCATGTTGGTGGCCCAATGCTCGGCATCGAACATCGGGCGAGTGCCGAGGTCCTCATACGTGGTGGAGATGATTGGAATCGTCGGGTTCCGTGGGGCCAGATCGGCTAACTCCGAACGCATCTGGGGCGCGATCGCATCCATGGCCGGGTTGTGCGGGGCCACTTCGATATTGACCCTGCTGGCAAACCTGTTCTGCGCACGCACCCGGGCGATCAACTCATCGATCTGCTGGGTCGGTCCGGCGATCACGGTCTGGCGCGGGGAGTTATAGATCCCCAACGTCACCTGCGGGCAGTCGGCGATCAACGCTTCGGTGGCCGCGGCGTCGAGTCCTAGCAGGGCCATGCCGCCGTGTCCGGACAGCGGGGCCATCAGCCGCGACCGGGTGGCGGTCACCCGCAAGCCCTCGGCGGGGGTGAGCGCTCCGGCGACCACGGCGGCGGCCACCTCACCCATCGAGTGGCCGATCACCACGTCGGGTTGCACCCCGTAGGAGCGCCATAATCCGGTCAGCGCCAGCTGCATACCAATCAGGCCCAGCTGGATCTGCTCGATGCCGACCAGCTCCTTACCGCCCGCGAGCACGTCGTGCAGCGAGAAGCCGGCCTGCTCGACAAACACCGGCTCCAATTCGGCCACAGCGGCAGCAAATGCCGGTTCGTCGGCGAGCAATTGCCGGCCCATGCCGGCCCACTGCGAGCCGCGCCCGGAGTAGACGAACACCGTGCCCGGCCCGGGCGAGTCGTCCTGGCAGCCCACTAGGCCGGGGGCGTGCTGGCCGGCGGCGAGGGCACGCAACCCGGCTACGGCCTGGGCGGGTTCGCGGGCGACGACGGTGCCGAATTTGGCTTGCCGGGCGCGGTGGTGGTTGACCGTGTGGGCAACATCGGCTAAGGCTATCTCGGCGCCGGTGCCCTCCAACCAGTTGGCCAGCACCGCCGCCGTCGCGGCCACCCGCTGCGGCGTCTTGCCTGTCACCACCAATGTCGACACCCCGGTGTCGGAGCCGCGTTCGGTTACCGGCGCTTGCTCGGGACCTTGCTCGACGACGACGTGTGCATTGGTCCCGCCCAATCCGAACGATGACACCGCCGCCCGGCGCGGACCCTCTGCGGTTGGCCACCGGGTGTTCTCGGTGGGAACGAAGAACCTGGTCGGTGACGCGTCGATCGCCGGGTTCCATTGTGAGAAATGCAGATTCGGCGGAATCTGGCCACGCTGCAGCGCCAGCGCGGCCTTGATGAATCCCGCGATCCCGGCCGCCGCCTCGAGGTGGCCGAGATTGGTCTTCACGGCCCCTAGCGCGCATGCGCCCTCACCGCGGCCATACGTAGCCGCCAGCGCCTCGAATTCGATCGGGTCGCCCAACAGCGTGCCGGTCCCATGGGCCTCTACGTAGTTCACGCTCTCGGGCGCCACATCACTGGATCGCAAGGCATCGGCGATCACATCGCACTGGGCGGCCGTATTCGGCGCGGTTACGCCATTGGAACGGCCGTCCTGGTTAACCGCGGAGCCGCGCACCACCGCCAGCACCGGGTCCCCGTCGCGGACCGCGTCGGTCAATCGCTTGAGTACTACGACCCCGGCGCCCTCGCCCCGGACGAACCCGTCGGCCGCCGCATCGAATGTGGCGCACCGGCCCTGCGGGGACAGCAATCCCCATGCGGAGATCGCGATTTGGGTCTCCGGGCGCAGAGTCAGACTCACCCCACCGGCGAGGGCCAAATCAGTTTCACGCAGCCTCAGGCTCTGACACGCCAGATGCACAGCCACCAACGACGACGAACACGCGGTGTCCACTGCCACCGCCGGGCCCCGCAGTCCCAACAGGTAAGAAATGCGACCCACCGTGATGCTGTGCGCATTTCCGGTTCCGGTGTAGGCGTTCACACTCTCCGGGCTCGCGGCCACCATGGACTGATATTCATTGAAATAGACACCCATCATGACGCCGGTTCGGGTGCCGTCGAGGGAATCCGGTGGTATGCCGGCATGTTCGAGTGCTTCCCAGGCAACCTCGAGCAGCATCCGCTGCTGCGGGTCCATGGCCGCGGCTTCGCGCGGGGTGATGCCGAAAAATTCGGCGTCGAAGCCCGCGATGTCGGGGACGAAACCGCCCCACTTCGTCGTCATCCGCCCCGGCCTCAACGGGTCGGGGTGGTAAAACGCTTCCGCGTCCCATCGATCCGCTGGCACCGGCGAGATCGCATTCCCGCCGTCGACCAACAAGTCCCAGAAACTTTCCGGCCCAATAACATCCCCCGGAAACCGGCAACCCATCCCCACCACCGCAACCGGCTCTGCCACAGAGATCCGGGAGACCCTGTCGAACTCGTCGGCAAGGGCGGCGCGCTGCTGCGCGGTCATACCGGAAATCCGGCTGAAGGCCGTTCGCATTACGCAGACCCGGCCTCATTCGATGTCGATTCGATGCGGTCGAATAGGCTGTCCAACACGGTTCCTGCCGACGCGGATAGCGCGGCCATTTCATCCTCTTGCGAATCATGCTGCGGTGCAACAATTTTGGTCAGATACCCAGCAAGTGATGCAACGGTTGGATGATTGAACAGCATTGTCGCCGACAGCTCTATCCCGACGAGCTGCTCAGCATCGCGCCGAATCGCCATTGCCATAAGGGAGTTGAGCCCCAGTTCGGCGAAGGGTCGGTTGTTATCCAGTTCCATTTCAGGCAGCCGGAGCTCGGCGGCGATGATGGTCCGTAAACCACTTTCAAGTTCATCGCGAACATCCGTGGCCGACATCCGCGACCAGTTCTGTGCAGCGACCAGGTAGGTTTCCTCAGTGGTCGATCCATCCGCACCAGGCGAGGGCAACGGCACCACAACCGCTTGCGCGACGTCATAGGCATCGACGTACTCCCAAGCGGTGAACGCCTCCGACGGCGTGATGTCACGCGAACCCATTCGCCGCAGCTCTTCGCTGACGATCTGGGCGTCAGCAGCGAATCCGAGCCCCCGCCAGGCTACCCAGTCGAGGCTCATGGTGTGGCAGCCCTGTTGGTGGCGCGCCCGTGCCAACGCGTCCAGGTAGGAATTGGCGGCAGCGTAGGAACCCTGCCCCGGGATACCGAATATCCCTGCAGCCGAGGCGGTCAAGAAGAAGAAGTCCACGCTGCCGGGTGGAAATGCCTCGTGCAGCACCTGGCTGCCGCCGATCTTGGGCCACATAACCTGCCGCACCGGATCGTCGGTCATGTTCGTCACTAGTTGATCGTTCGTGACGCCTGCCGCATGGATGATCCCGCGGATCGGTGCAGCTCCGTCACGATCGCGCTTGGCCAGCAGGGCATGCATGTCGTCGTGGCATGCGATGTCGGCGGCGACGGCTTCGACTGTCACACCCCGCATTTCCAGGGCGCGGATTGCGTCGATCTTGTGGCGCAGTCCGGCTTGGGTGTCCTGGAGGGTGTCGAGTTCCCAGTCCCGCCTTGGCGGCAACGGCGTACGGCCTGTCAGTACCAATCGACGAGCGCCGCAGTCGGTGAGCCAACCGGCCATCAGCAGACCAAGTGCACCCATTCCACCGGTGATGAGGTAGGCCGCGTCGGGCCTGCATTGCAAGGACTTGCGCACCGCCTCGCCTCGGACCGGTGCCAATGTCGGGGCGAGCACCACGCCGTCACGCAGTACCAAGATCGTCTTGCTTCGTGTCTGAAGCAGATCGGCAAGTGCCGGCGCGACGTCGTCGAGGTCGCCGTCGACCGCGAGATCGACCAGGCCGCCCCACAGCTCGGGATGCTCCGCGGCGATGACGCCCGCAAGGCCCCACAAGAAGCTCTGCCGCAGAGCGGACGGGGCCACCGCTTCGTGGACTCCGCGTGTGACGATCCACAGCCCGGCGGGGTTGTGCGCGTCCCGCTCCGCCAGGGTGCGCACCAGACCGGTGACCTGGTCGGAGATCCGGACTGCGAAGTCGACGTCGGTCTCGGTTGTGGTCGCCGGGTGGGAATCCGCGACGTAAAGCACGTAACGGGCATCGGACACGGCGGCCGGCGCGTAGCCCGCCTTCGCGAGACGCAGCCCGAGCGGGGCGCCATCATCGCCGATTATCGCGATAGGCCGCGGACCGGTCGTCGGATGGGCTTGCGCATCATCGGGATCGGTCCGCGGTTGCCAGTCGATCGTGTGCACGAACTTCCTGGCATCGGAGTGGGGTTCGACCGGACCGCCCGACCGGCCCGGTTGAGCGTCGCCAAAGTCCAGCGCCCGGAACCGAAGTGAGCGCATCGACAGGCAAGGCACTCCGGTCTGGGCCGCGATGGCGATATCGACGGTGATCCCGTCGCCGTTGCGAGCGGTGCGGTTTAGCGTCACCAAGCCACGCGGTTCGCTGACAGTGTCGGTGAGCCACACCTGTTCGATGCTTGCCGGAACGTAGAGCCGCGAATCGGTGACGTCCGCCAGCGCGGCGACGTGAACTGCGGCGTCGAGTAGCGGCGCAGTCGATCCTTCGGGCAGACCCTCGGGGAGATCGATCGTAGCCGTGAGGCCGGTCGACGTTGGTGTCCATGAAGCCACGGACCAGTTGAAAGCCAGGCCCTCGATCCCGCGCTGCCCGAGCAGCTTGTCAATTTCCGGTATCGGGTCCGGATTCTTCGTTTCGCTGTGACCATTCTCGCCGTGGTGCCCGTTGCCCTGATAGGGGTTGTTCGAACGTATCGCGGACCTGGACGGTGACGACGAAAGTTGCGCGGTCGCATGCCGCGTCCACCGGTCTGCGGTCGCATCGGCAGCCGGACTCGAGGCCAGGCTGATCGACTGGTTGTCGGCGACCACCTGGATGAGGCGCGGCTGGTCGGCGAAAATGGGTTGCTCGAATCGGATCCCGGATAGCGCGGAGTAACCCAATTCGGCTGCGGCAGAAAGTATTGTGTGCAGCACAACAGATGCGGGGACTAACTCGACCCGATGGAATCGATGCCGGCCCGGGTACGGCTTGGCCTTCGGCGCCAACCCCGCTTGCCAGAGGTGGGTGGGTGGACTCGATGACACCGTGGTGTGTTGGCCGAGCAGTGTGCCCGCCTTGGGTGCTGATCCCACGGGGTTCGCCCGCTGCGTGGTGTCGATCCAGTGCCGGGTGTGGTGCCAGGAGATGGTGGGGATCTGGGGGTGCGGTTCGGGAGGATGCGGGGTATGCGGTGGGTGAGTGGTGTGCACCGTGTTGAGGTTGGTGCGGAAGGTGATGGTGTCGTCGGTGTCGCGCTGAAGGCTCCCGACGCTTGCGTACTTGCTTCCGTGTTGGGCCGTGTGCAGGGTCTCGAGAATCGCCTGGGTCAGCAGGGGGTGTGCGCTGATTTCGATGAAGGTGTGGTGATCGGTTCCCGCGGCGGTGATGGCCTGCTGGAAACGCACCGGGTTGCGCATGTTGGTGGCCCAATGCTCGGCATCGAACATCGGGCGAGTGCCGAGGTCTTCATAAGTGGTGGAGATGATCGGGATGGTCGGGGTCTGTGGGCTCAAATCGGCCAACTCCGAACGCATCTGGGGCTGCAGCGCGTCCATCGCCGGGTTGTGAGGGGCCACTTCGATATTGACCCGGCTGGCAAACCGGTTCTGCGCACGCACCCGGGCGATCAACTCGTCGATCTGCTGGGTCGGTCCGGCGATCACGGTCTGGCGCGGGGAGTTATAGATCGCCAACGTCACCTGCGGATGATCGGCAATCAACGTCTCGGTAGCGGCCGCATCGAGTTCCAGTAGCGCCATGGCGCCCTGTCCGGACAGCGGCGCCATCAGCCGCGACCGGGTCGCGGTCACCCGCAAGCCCTCGGCGGGAGTCAGCGCTCCGGCGACCACCGCGGCGGCCACCTCACCCATCGAGTGGCCGATCACCACGTCGGGTTGTAACCCGTAGGAGCGCCACAGTCCGGTCAGCGCCAGCTGTATGCCGATCAGCCCCAGCTGGATCTGTTCGATGCCGACCAGTTCCTTGCCGCCGGCGATCACCTCGTGCATCGAGAATCCGGCCTGCTGGACAAACACCGGTTCTAGCTCGGCGATCGCTTGGGCGAATGCGGGTTCGTCGGCCAGCAGTTGGCGGCCCATCCCGGCCCACTGCGACCCACGCCCGGAGTAGACAAACACCGTGCCCGGCCCCGGAGAGCTTTCCTGGGGGCCCACCACGCCGGGGGCGTGCTGGCCGCTGGCCAGTGCGCGCAACCCGGCCACCGCCTGGGCGCGTTCGCGGGCGACCACGGTGCCGAATTTGGCTTGCCGCGCGCGGTGGTGGTTGAGGGTGTGGGCCACATCGGCCAGAGAGACCTCGGCACCAGGGCCGTCCATCCAATCGGCCAGCACCGACGCCGTCGTCGCCAGCCGCTGCGGTGTCTTCCCCGCCACCACCAACGTCGACACTCCGGGATCGGCCGGCGCTGGTGCCGGGGTCACATCGTAGCCCTGCTCGAGCACCACGTGCGCGTTTGTGCCACCGAATCCGAACGACGACACCCCGGCCCGGCGCGGATGCCCCGTGTCAGGCCAGTCAGTTTGTGTGTCAACAACTTTCATCCGCAAGTCGGCAAAGGGAATGTGCGGGTTCGGACTTTCGAAGCGCTGATTCGGCGGAATCTGGCCATGCTGCACCGCCAGCACCGTCTTGATGAAGCTCGCGATCCCGGCCGCCGCCTCGGTATGACCTAGGTTCGTCTTTACGGCGCCGATGAGCAAAGGAGAATCCTCGGGACGTCCGCGACCCAGTACCGTGCCGAGAGCGCGCGCTTCGATGGGATCGCCCAACAGTGTTCCGGTCCCGTGAGCTTCGACGTAGTCGACCTCGTGCGGCTGCATCCCTGCGTTGGTGTAGGCGGCGCGCAGCACGGCCATTTGGGCCGCTGGGTTGGGGGCCATCAGCCCGTTGGAGCGGCCGTCCTGGTTGACCGCCGAGCCGCAGATTACTGCCAGCACGTGATCCCCGTCGCGCTGCGCGTCGGTCAACCGCTTGAGCACCACCACTCCGGCGCCCTCACCGCGCACAAACCCGTCGGCGGCCGCATCGAACGCGCGGCACTTACCGGTCGGCGATAACGCGCCGACTTGGTCGAAACCGCAAAATACCGCCGGGGACAACAACAGGTTCACGCCAGCCGCGATCGCCAGATGGGAATCCTGGGTTCGAAGGCTCTGGCAGGCCAGGTGTATGGCCACCAACGACGACGAACATGCGGTGTCCACCGCCACCGATGGGCCGCGTAGGTCAAGGAAATACGAGAGACGGTTCGCGATGATGCTCATCGCGCCGCCCGTATTGCTCCATCCGTCGACCTGGCAGAGATCGGTGGAGGCGATAGCTCCGTATTCACTCAGGCATGACCCGGCGAATACTCCCGTCTGCGACCGGCGCAGCGAGCCGGGCGGAATTCCCGCGTGCTCCAACGCTTCCCAGGACACTTCCAGCAGCAGGCGCTGCTGGGGGTCCATCTTGCCCGCTTCGCTGGGGGAGATTTCGAAAAATTCCGCATCGAAGGCGTCGATGTCGGGCAGGAATGAGCCCCACCGAGTCGTGCGGGCCAACACCGCCGAGGCCTCGGGTGAGCCGTTTTCGAACGGCTGCCACCGTTCGGGTGGGACCTGCCCGATCGAGCAACCGCGCTCACAGAGAAACTGCCACAACGCTTCCGGCCCCGATATCCCCCCCGGGAAGCGACACCCCATCCCGATGACGGCGATCGGCTCGTCGAGCGAGTTTCCAGGCGGGCGCTTTAGTGCGGCGTCCGATTCGGGGTCGGGCTCCGGCGCGGTGAGGTGCGCGGCCAGAGCGTTGATCGTCGGGTGCTCCCAGAAGTCGATCGGGGATACGGCCTTACCGAGCAACTCTGACACTTCACCGGACAGCGCGACCGCGTCGCGCGAGCTCACGCCGAGGTCGGCCAGTGACAGATCAGGGTCGACCTCGTCCGGTGTGCAACCGATATTCGTCACCAAGTAGTCGACCAGCCATTGGCGAAGGTCGGCTTGACCAATGATGCCTGATGTCATACCGCCACGTCCAACCGTTTGAATCCGTCACTTCGGTAGCTTTCGACGCACGCCGAACGCCGGATCTTGCCGCTCGTGGTGATCGGTATCGAACCGGGTGACACAGGAACAAGATCGGCGACACGCAGGCTGTGCGACTTCGATATCGCCGATGTGACTTCGCCCTTCACCGAGCGAAGTTTGAGCATGCGTCCGGCCACCATTGGCGCACAAATTCCCGCCGGCGCGCACGTCGACCGCGACGTGTATTGAAGATAGGCTGCGCCGGAAGAGAATTGATGCGTACGGGGCGGCTCGCGTGGCGAATCCAAGTCGAGGAGATCGATCTCGATGATGGACGGGGCGGGATACCCGTCATGTCCGGTTGCGTATTTGTTCACGTCGCCGACCACGGCGGAAGTGGGAATGGCGACCGGGTTGGCATCCCGCAACGCTGAGGAAACCCGGTCGTCGTGAATGCCAAATTGCGGTACTGAGAGCGGAACCGCGATGAACCCGGGTTGCAGCGCGTCGAGGAAGGCTACGACGTATTCCAGTCCCTGCGGCGCCAAAAGGCTCTCAGCAAACCCTGTCTGGTCCTGCCCATGGTCGATGTAGGCGAACGCCACCGCATCGGGCTGCTGGTCGGCCCCCTTCTGCAGCAAAGCAGGCATGGAAGGATCGGTCACAGGCATTGCTTTACCTCCCCATTCCGCTGTCGGCGTTCATTATGTCCACGACGCACCCCGTGTGCCGCCTGTTGAGCGGCTTGCGGACCTCTTGGAGGCCCGTGCCGGTCTCAGCTGATGAAGCCCCAGCGCGGTGCGTGGCGCACGGCACCTGCTGGTCCGAGCGTCGTGCGACCTACGAGGTAGATCGTCCGGGGGATGATGATCGTTCGCTCCGACGACTTTCCCTTGAACAAGCTAAGCATGGTTTAACCGGGACGGAATGCGATTTAGAGAAACCCACAGCTTCCATAGGTGGTTGCGGTGTGAATCGTGGCGTATATCACGGTTTTGACATGCACTTGGCGTTCTTGCAGGTCATCATATGTGTTGTGCGTGCACAGCGGTTTGTGTTGCTCGTGGTGCAGGGGTGACGGATGGCCAGTAGAGTGGGACCAGGCTTGCGGTATTCCAGCGGGTGACGCGGCCCATCCGTTTTGGGACCAGCGCACCGTTTTTGATCGCAGGTATCCATCTGCCAGCGTGACGACTGATGCTTCTTGCGTGGCCCTCCGCAGGCGTCGGTCCGCCTGGCGGATGTCCGGGCCGGGGGTCTGTGCGGACAGGCGTCCCGGCGCCAGGCACAGCGAACTTACGACCAGCGACTACCTGGATGGTGACCGCCGATCTTTCGGACAGCAGGAGCTGCAGCATAGCTAACCTGCGTCACAGCAATCGAACGTTCTGTCTTCTATGTCTTTTACAAGCTCCGGCAAATTGCTGTTGAGGTAGAAATGATCGCCAGGAAATACGCGGATCGCGAACTCTCCGGTCGTTCGGTCGCGCCACGGCGCCATGTCTTCTTGGGTTGCAAGCCAATCCTTATCTCCGATAAACGCATAAATTGGGCACGACACCGTCGTCTGTGGTGGGGAGGTGTAGCCGGCAATGGCACGGACGGCCCGCAATGTAGGCAGCACCCCTACGAGAAATTCTTCGTCAGCAAGGAAATCCGGATTCGTGCCGGTCATTTTAGCGACCAAGTCCAACATGTCGCGATCGGAAAAACCGTGGAGTTGCTTATACCTGATATGACCTGGGGCTGGACAGGACGACAGAAAGAGAGCGACGAGCGGATGTCCTGCCGATTGGAATCTCAATGCCACTTCGAACGCTAACAGTCCGCCCATGCTGTGGCCAAAGAAGGCGACTGGATCGTCAGTTCGAGTCGAGGGCTTCATCATTGCAAAGATTTCGTCGGCCAGGGCGGGAATACTTTCAAGCGGCGGCAGGCCAGACCGATCGCGCTGTCCGGGATAATGGACTGCAATACGTTTGACGTCGGCGGAAAACGCGCGGGAAAATGGGACATAAAATTTCGCGTCTCCACCGGCATGCGGGAAAATATATAATGTGGGCGCGGTTGACTTCTGATAGATTTTATTGTTGTCCGAGCGCCCATTCACTGGGTCAGCATACCTTGGTGTAGAAGACACGTGCACCGAATCTCGACTGTCCAAAGAGACCAGCGAACCTGTTCGTCACGGAGAGGACCGACTCGCCGACGCGCCCGGGCAGCAGCGCCAGATGGCGATGAGGAGGTTGCGCATGACTGCGGCGAGGTCTCGGTGCCTACTGTGGCCCGGGCGGCGATACGCTGTAACAGGCCGCGTGGCTAGGAGCGTCCAGGAGGCCTGGTGAAATACGAAATAGCGCCCGACACACCCGCCTCGCCACCACCGTCACAGAGGTAACAACAGGCACACTGGTAACAACAGGAATTTTGCAGACGCCAGGAGGGTATCGCCGTGTACCGAGTCTTTGAAGCGCTGGACGAATTGGGCGCCATCGTCGAAGAAGCGCGTGGCGTGCCGATGACGGCCGGCTGTGTGGTGCCCCGCGGGGACGTGCTGGAGCTGGTCGACGACATCAAGGATGCGATCCCCGGCGAGCTGGACGACGCCCAGGATGTGCTCGACGCCCGCGATTCGATCCTGCAGGACGCCAAGGCACACGCCGAATCCATGGTGTCCTCGGCGACCACCGAATCGGAATCGATGCTCAACCACGCCCGCGCGGAGGCCGACCGGCTCCTGTCCGACGCAAAAGCGCAGGCCGACCGGATGGTCAGCGAGGCGCGCCAGCACAGCGAGCGGATGCTCGCCGAGGCGCGTGAGGAGTCGATTCGCCTTGCGGCGTCGGCCAAGCGGGAGTACGAGGCCGGCGTCAGCCGAGCGCAGGCCGAAGCCGACCGGCTGACGGAAAGCGGCAATATCTCCTACGAGAAGGCCGTGCAGGAGGGCATCAAGGAGCAGCAGCGCCTGATCTCGCAGAACGAGGTGGTGCAGTCGGCCAAGGCCGAATCCGCTCGTCTCATCGACACCGCGCACGCCGAGGCCGACCGGCTACGGGGTGAGTGCGACATCTACGTCGACAGCAAGCTCGCCGAGTTCGAGGAATTCCTCAACGGCACGATTCGGTCGGTGGGCCGCGGTCGCCACCAGCTGCGGACGGCGGCAGGTACCCACGACTACGCGACGCGCTAGCGCTCGAGATTGGGTCCCGGTCGCCGCGGCCGAGCACGGCCGACAGTGGCCGGGCCCTGGTATTACGCGGCGAGCGCCGTAGGATTTCTTCTATGACGCGGCAGCACAGCGCCACGGCGCGGCGCCATCCCAGCTCGCCCATGACGGTCGACATCGCACGGCTCGGGCGGCGGCCGGGCGCGATGGTCACCCTGCGCGAAACCGTGCCCAGCCCGTTGCGCATCGGGCTCGAGATGATCGCCATCGACCGGGGTGCTCCCCTGGAACTGGACCTGCGGCTCGAGTCGGTGTCCGAAGGCGTGTTGGTGACCGGAACGGTGGCCGCGCCCACCGTCGGCGAATGCGCCCGCTGCCTGAGCCCGGTCGATGGGCACGTGCAGATTGGGCTGACCGAACTGTTTGCCTACCCGGACAGCACGACCGAGGCGACCACCGAGGAAGACGAAGTCGGTCATATCGTCGACGAAACCATCGACCTCGAGCAGTCCATCATCGATGCCGTCGGGCTGGAACTGCCGTTCTCGCCGGTGTGCCGGGAGGATTGCCCCGGGTTGTGCCCGGAATGTGGTGTTGCGCTCGCCGCGCAGCCCGACCATCACCACGACAGCATCGACCCGCGGTGGGCCAGGCTGACCGAAATGCTCGCACCGGGGACCCCGGAGCCGGACACCTCCCGGGGTGAGCCGTGAGCTCACGCCACGTCCTACTCGATGCGCTGGGGGTCGACCTGCCCGACGAGCTGCTGTCGCTGGCGTTGACGCACCGCAGCTACGCCTACGAGCACGGCGGGCTCCCGACCAACGAGCGGCTGGAGTTTCTCGGCGACGCCGTCCTGGGTCTGACCATCACCGACGAGCTCTATCACCGTCATCCCGACCGTTCGGAGGGCGACCTGGCCAAACTGCGGGCCAGCGTGGTCAACACCCACGCGCTGGCCGACGTCGGCCGCAACCTGTCCGAGGGGGGCCTCGGCGGTCACCTGTTGCTGGGCCGCGGCGAGGCGAACACCGGGGGAGCCGACAAGTCGAGCATCCTGGCCGACGGCATGGAATCGCTGTTGGGCGCGATCTATCTGCAGCACGGAATCACGACCGCGCGCGAGGTCATCCTGCGGTTGTTCGGCCCGCTGCTGGACGCCGCTCCCACGCTGGGCGCCGGGCTGGACTGGAAGACCAGCCTGCAGGAGCTGACCGCGGCGCGGGGCCTGGGCGCGCCGTCGTACGTGGTCTCCTCCACTGGGCCGGACCACGACAAGGAATTCACCGCGGTGGTCGTCGTGATGGAGACCGAATACGGGTCCGGCGTCGGCCGCTCCAAGAAGGAAGCCGAGCAGAAAGCTGCGTCGGCGGCCTGGAAAGCACTCGAGGTGCTCGACACCGCGGGAAAAACGTCCGTCTAGCCAAATTGGCCCTGGTGGGTCGCCCGTTCCGGGTTGAAAATTGTGTGGTGGTCGCCTTGCGACGCCGTAGTTCTATGGTTCTTCGAGACCGTCGTCTAGCCGGGCGCTGGAGTCGCGTCGTGGGCCCTTCATTGTTGCCGCCGTTGGTATTTCGGTCGAGCACGCGGATTAGATTCAGTTCTTGCTGTGTGGCTCCACAGGCGATCACGTCTTAGGGAATCTGTACGGGAGAGGTGTTGAGGTCCCACGATGTTCGCCCAGTCCCATGACGAGGAACAGATCATCGCCAGGGTCGCTGCCCTGGATATCGGTAAGGCCGAATTGGTGTGCTGTGTGCGGGTACCCGCCGACGGCAACGCCGGCAAACGATTACAGGAGGTGTCGACGCATTCCACGATGACCAGGTCGTTGACTGAGCTGGCCAATCACCTCGTCGAGCTGGGGGTCGAGCGGGTGGTGATGGAAGCCACCTCGGACTATTGGAAACCGGTGTTCTACCTGTTGGAGGCACACGGGCTGGATCCGTGGCTGGTCAACGCCCGCGATGTCAAACACCTGCCGGGCCGGCCGAAGACCGATGTGCTGGATGCGGTGTGGTTGTGCAAGGTCGCCGAACGCCAGATGCTGCGACCCAGTTTCGTGCCGCCACGCCCGATCCGGCGGCTACGGGATCTGACCCGCTACCGCATCGACCTGGTCGGTGTGCGCACCGCGGAGAAGAACCGGGTCGAAAAGCTCCTCGAAGACGCCTGCATCAAGCTCTCCGTGGTGGCATCGGACATTTTCGGGGTATCCGGGCGGGCCATGATGGCCGCGTTGATCGCCGGTGAACGCGACCCCAAGGTGCTCGCGCAGCTCGCGCGGTCGCGGATGCGGACCAAGATCGGCCGCCTCGAAGAGGCGTTCAACGGGCACTTCGACGATCATCACCGGTTTCTGTTGGCCCGGATGCTGGACCGCATCGACGGTATCGACGCCGACATCGCCGCCGTCGATGCCCAGATCGAGGCGCATCTGGCCCCTTTCGCAGCGGCGGCGGCGCGCCTGGATGAGATCCCCGGCATCGGACCGGTCGCCGCCGCGATCATCATCGCCGAGATCGGGGTGGACATGTCCCGGTTCCCGACCGCGGGGCATCTATGTTCGTGGGCGAAGTTTTCCCCCGGCATCAGTTCCTCGGCCGGCAAGACCAAAGGCAACGGCTCGACCGGGCACGGTAACCGCTACCTGGCCCGGGTCCTCGGCGAGGCCGCCGTCGTAGCCGGGCACACCGACACCTTCCTCGGCGAACGCTACCGCCGCATCGCCCGACGACGCGGCCGCAAACGCGCGATCGTCGCCATCGGGCGCTCCATCCTCGTCATCGCCTGGCACCTACTCGCCGACGACGACACCCGCTTCACCGACCTTGGATCAGACCACTACACCAGGCACATCAACCCGGACGTGAAGAAACGCAACCACATTCGCCAACTCGAAGCGCTCGGCTACGCCGTCACCCTCACCCCCGCCGCCTAAACCAACACGTCCCCGCCCCAGCGACCGGCCCCCGGCCGCACACACCCGCACACACACCGCAATCAACTCACCATCATTTTCGGATTAGATCGATGGTGATGACCCGCGGCGCCCGGCTTCGCCGCGCTTGCGATCATCAGTAGATCGATGGTGATGACCCGCGGCGCCCGGCTTCGCCGCGCTTGCGATCATCACTAGATGCCCGAACTGCCCGAAGTCGAGGTGGTACGCCGCGGCTTGCAGGCCCACGCGCTGGGCAAGACGATCACGGCGGTCCGGGTGCACCATCCCCGGGCGGTGCGCCGTCACGAGGCCGGCCCCGCCGACCTGACCGCTCGGCTGCTCGGCGCGCGGATCACCGGGACCGATCGGCGCGGGAAGTACCTGTGGTTGTTGCTGGACGATGACACGGCGCTGGTCGTGCATCTCGGCATGAGCGGGCAGATGCTGGTGGGGACCGTCCCGCGCGCCGATCATGTCCGCATCTCCGCGCTGCTCGACGACGGGACTGTGCTGAGCTTCGCCGACCAGCGGACCTTCGGGGGCTGGATGCTGGCCGACCTGGTGGAAGTGGACGGCAGCGTGGTGCCGGTGCCCGTCGCCCACCTCGCGCGTGATCCGCTGGACCCCCGCTTCGATGCCGATGCGGTGGTAAAAGTGTTGCGGCACAAGCATTCCGAGATCAAGCGCCAGCTGCTCGATCAGCAGGTGGTGTCCGGGATCGGCAACATCTACGCCGACGAGGCGCTGTGGCGGGCCAAGGTGAATGGTGCGCGGATCGCCGCGACGCTGACCCGCCGCCAGCTGACCACCGTCCTGGACGCCGCCGCCGACGTGATGCGCGACGCGCTGGCCAAGGGCGGGACCTCGTTCGACTCGCTATATGTCAACGTCAACGGCGAATCGGGATACTTCGACCGATCGCTGGACGCCTATGGCCGCGAAGGCGAAAGCTGCCGGCGCTGCGGGGCGGTCATCCGCCGCGAGAAGTTCATGAACCGCTCGTCGTTCTACTGTCCGAAATGCCAGCCGCGGCCGAGACGGTAACGCTGGGCGTGTGCGGCACCGGAACGTGGCCCGACGTCGGCAGGAGCCAGCCCAGAGCAACGGCGCCCAGCATCGCCACGATGAAACCGTCGATGTAGAGCTTTTCCAGGATCCTCATGGCACCGGCCGCAGGTCGTCGCAATCCGCGGTTACTCTACGCGATGGGAAGCGCTGTGGCCCGGGCACTTTAACGCTCCCTTCGATCTCGGCGCGACGACCGCCCGGTAGAAATGAGCCATGACGCAATTGTGGGTCGAACGCACGGGATCGCGCCGCTACACGGGTTATAGCTCGCGCGCAGCGGAGGTTCTGATCGGCTCCGAGGACGTCGAGGGCGTGTTCACCCCCGGCGAGCTGCTCAAGATCGCGCTCGCCGCGTGCAGCGGAATGTCCAGCGACCAGCCGCTGGCCCGCCGGCTCGGCGACGACTACAAGGCGGTGGTCAAGGTATCCGGTGACGCCGACCGCGACCAGGAACGCTATCCGCTGCTGCAGGAGACCCTCGAGCTCGATCTGTCCGGATTGTCCGAGGAGGAGAAGGAACGGCTGCTGGTGGTGGTCGAGCGGGCGATCGACCTGGTCTGCACCGTTGGGCGCACGCTCGAGTCCGGCACAGAAGTCACCTTCGAGGTGGCAAGTGTCGAATCCTGACGTCCGGCTGACCGCCTGGGTGCAGGGCATGGTCCAGGGCGTCGGCTTCCGCTGGTGGACGCGCAGCCGGGCGCTGGAGCTGGGACTGACCGGTTACGCGGCCAATCAGCCCGACGGCCGCGTCCGGGTGGTGGCTCAGGGGCCGCGCGAGGCCGGCGAGAGATTGCTGCAACTGCTGGAAGGCGGCGCGGCCTGGCCGTCGCGGCCTGGCCGCGTCGACAAGGTCGTCGCCGACTGGTCGGAGCCGGACGAGCGTTTCACTGGCTTCGTCGAGCGCTGACGCTTCTCAGTGACTGATGTGGCCACTGTGGCCAATGCGTCGGGCCGGTTACAGGGCAGGCATATTTCGAGGCTTGCGACACCCCTCGGTGCGGGTGGCGCGGGCGATCTGAGCGGTAGTCTGGCTCGCCGTGTACCTCAAGAGTCTGACGCTGAAGGGCTTCAAGTCCTTCGCCTCGCCGACGACTCTGCGTTTCGAGCCGGGCATTACCGCCGTCGTCGGGCCCAACGGTTCCGGCAAATCCAACGTGGTTGACGCCCTGGCGTGGGTGATGGGGGAGCAGGGCGCCAAGACCCTGCGCGGCGGAAAGATGGAAGACGTCATCTTCGCCGGCACCTCGTCGCGAGCCCCGCTGGGCCGCGCCGAAGTCACCGTCACCATCGACAACTCCGACAACGCGCTGCCGATCGAGTACTCCGAGGTGTCGATCACGCGGCGGATGTTCCGCGACGGTGCCAGCGAATACGAAATCAACGGCAGCAGCTGCCGCTTGATGGATGTCCAGGAGCTGCTGAGCGACTCCGGCATCGGCCGTGAGATGCATGTGATCGTCGGGCAGGGCAAGCTCGACGAGATCCTGCAGTCGCGCCCCGAGGATCGCCGCGCGTTCATCGAGGAAGCCGCGGGCGTGCTCAAGCATCGCAAGCGTAAGGAAAAAGCCCTCCGCAAGCTCGACGCGATGTCGGCGAACCTGGCCCGCCTCGCGGATCTGACCACCGAACTGCGGCGCCAGCTCAAACCGTTGGGCCGCCAGGCCGAGGTGGCCCGTCGCGCGCAGACCATCCAGGCCGACCTGCGCGACGCCCGGTTGCGCCTGGCCGCCGACGACCTGGTCAACCGGCAGGTGGAGCGGGACGCGATCGTCGAGGCCGAGGTCGCCATGCGCCGCGAGCACGACGAGGCCGCCGCCCGCCTGTCGGTGGCGTCCGAGGAGCTGACCGCGCACGAGACCGCGCTGGCCGAGCTCTCGGTCCGGGCCGAATCGGTGCAGCAGACCTGGTTCGGGTTGTCCGCATTGGCCGAACGGGTGGGCGCCACGGTGCGCATCGCCAGCGAACGCGCCCAGCATCTCGACGTTGAGCCGGCGACAACCGGCGACACCGATCCGGACGCGCTGGAAGCCGAGGCCCGCCAGGTGGCGGCCGCCGAGCAGGAGCTGTTGTCGGAGCTGGCCGCGGCCCGCGCCGGGCTGGACGCCGCCCGCGCGGAATTGGCCGACCGTGAGCGCGCGGCCGCCGAGGCCGATCGGGCCCACCTCGCGGCCGTCCGGGCGGAGGCGGACCGGCGCGAGGGCCTGGCCCGGCTGGCCGGTCAGGTCGAGACCATGCGGGCGCGCGTCGAATCGATCGACGACAGCGTCGCCCGCCTTTCGGAGCGCATCGAACGGGCCGCCACCCGCGCGCAGCAGACCCGGGCGGAGTTCGAAACCGTGCAGAGCCGCGTCGGCGAGCTCGATCAGGGCGAGGTCGGGCTCGATGAACACCATGAGCGGACGGTGGCCGCGCTGCGGCTGGCCGACGAGCGGGTGGCCGAATTGCAGGCCGCCGAACGGGGCGCCGAACGCGAAGTGGCTTCGCTGCGAGCCCGCATCGATGCGCTCTCGGTGGGACTGGAGCGCAAGGACGGCGCGGCGTGGCTTGCGCAAAATCACGGTGGCACAGGGCTTTTCGGTCCGATTGCCAAGTTGGTCAAGGTCCGTCCCGGGTACGAGGCGGCGCTGGCGGCGGTGCTCGGTTCGGCGGCCGACGCGCTGGCCGCCGAAAGCTTCGGCGCGGTGCGTTCGGCGGTGGCCGCCCTGAAGGAAGCCGACGGGGGCCGCGCGGCCCTCGTGGTGGGCGACTGGCCCGCCGACCATGCCGCGCCGGCCGTCGGGCTTCCCGGTGACGCCCTGTGGGCGCTCGACTTGATCGACGCGCCGCCGCGGCTGCGCGGCGCGATGACCGCCATGCTGTCGGGCGTCGCGGTGGTCAACCACCTGGGCCAAGCCCTGGATCTGGTGGCGGCCAGCCCGCAGCTGCGCGCGGTCACCCTCGACGGTGATCTGGTGGGCGCCGGCTGGGTGAGCGGCGGGTCCGACCGCAAACCGTCCACGCTTGGAGCTCACCTCGAAAATCGAGAAGGCCGGCGGCGAGCTGGCCACCGCCGAGGCGCAGGTGGCCCAACTGGGCGCGGCGCTGTCCGGGGCGCTGACCGAACAGCGCGCCCGTCAGGACGCCGCCGAGCAGGCCCTGGCCGCGCTCAACGAATCCGACACCGCGATCTCGGCGATGTACGAGCAGCTGGGCCGGCTCGGGCAGGACGCTCGAATGGCCGCAGAAGAGTGGAACGCGCTGCTGCGGCAGCGCGAGGAGTTGGAAGCCGGGCGCGCCCAGACCGTCGACGAGGTTACCGAGCTCGAGACCCGGCTGCGCAACGCCCAAGAGACCCAGCAGGTGCATGCCGGGGAACCCAGTCCCGCGCTGGCCCGGCAGCAGATCGCCGCGGCCGCCGAGGCCGCCCGCGGCGTCGAAGTCGAGGCGCGGCTGACGGTGCGGACCGCCGAGGAACGAGCCAACGCGGTGCGCGGGCGCGCGGATTCGTTGCGCCGCGCCGCCGCGGCCGAACGCGAGGCGCGATGGCGGGCCGAGCAGGCGCGCGCGGCGCGAGTGCGCGCGGCCGCCGTGGCCGCGGCGGTGGCCGACGCCGGGCGGCTGCTGGCCGAGCGCCTGAACCGGGTGGTCGCCGCGGCGTCGCAAATCCGGGATGCGCTGGTCGGCGAACGGCAGGAGCGGGCGGCGGCGATGGCGGCGGTGCGCGGCGAGGTGCACCAGCTGGGCGCCCGGGTGGCCCAGCTCACCGATTCGCTGCACCGCGACGAGGTCGCCAACGCCCAGGCGGCGATGCGCATCGAGCAGCTCGAGCAGATGGTGCTCGAGCAGTTCGGGATGGCACCGGCCGATTTGATCGCCGAGTACGGTCCGCAGGTTGGGTTGCCGCCGACCGAGCTCGAGCTGGCCGAGTTCGAGCAGGCCCGGGAACGCGGTGAGCAGGTGGTCGCGCCCGCCCCGCTGCCGTATGACCGGCCCACCCAGGAACGCCGGGCCAAACGGGCCGAGCGTGAGCTGGCCGAACTGGGCAGGGTCAACCCGCTGGCGCTGGAGGAGTTCGCCGCGCTGGAGGAGCGCTATAACTTCTTGTCCACCCAGCTCGAGGACGTCAAAGCCGCCCGCAAGGATCTGCTGGACGTCGTCGCCGACGTCGACGCCCGCATCCTGCAGGTGTTCACCGATGCCTTCACCGACGTGGAACGCGAATTCCGCGGCGTGTTCGCCTCGCTGTTCCCCGGCGGCGAGGGCCGGCTACGGCTGACCGACCCGGACGACATGCTCGCCACCGGCATCGAGGTGGAGGCGCGTCCACCCGGCAAGAAGGTCACCCGGCTGTCGCTGCTGTCCGGCGGTGAGAAGGCGCTGACCGCGGTGGCGATGCTGGTGGCGATCTTCCGGGCCCGCCCGTCGCCGTTCTACATCATGGACGAGGTGGAAGCGGCGCTCGACGACGTGAACCTGGGCCGCCTGATCGGCCTGTTCGAACAGCTGCGTGCCCGCTCGCAGATCATCATCATCACGCACCAGAAGCCGACGATGGAGGTCGCCGACGCGCTCTACGGCGTGACCATGCAGGGCGACGGCATCACCGCGGTGATCTCGCAGCGGATGCGCGGTCAGCAGGTGGAGCAGCTGGTCTCGACGTCCCACTGAGCGCGCGGCGGCGGCCTCCGCGAACGCCCGGCCGAGGGCCGGTCCCGCCGGCGTCGGACCGCTTGGAAGAATGTCAGCGTGTCCCAAGGTCTTTGGATCGCCATCGCCGTCGTTGCTGTCCTGATCGTCGTTGCGGCGCTGGTCGTGGGCCTGGTGCGGTACCGCCGGCGACAGATCAGCCTGACCCCCAAGGGGCCCGAACCCGGCGCACTCGATCGTTCGGGCGGCTACACGGCGTCGTCCGGCATCACCTTCAGCCAGACCGCACCGCCCGAAGAGCGGATCGACACCAGCGGACTGCCCGCCGTGGGCGACGACGCGACCATTCCCCGGGACGCGCCGCGGCGCACGATCTCCGATGTTCAACTCCCGGAACCCGAGACGATCGCCCCCCCGGTCCCGGAGGCCCCGCCGGCGCCGGAAGTCCCCGAGGCTCCGCCGGTTGCCGAGGCTCCGCCGGTTGCCGGGCCCGAGATCGAGGCCATCGCCCCGCCGGAAGGCCGGCTGGAGCGGCTGCGCGGCAGGCTGGCCAAATCGCAGAACGCGTTCGGCCGCAGCATGCTGGGCTTGCTCGGCGGCGGCGACCTGGACGAGGACTCCTGGCAAGACGTCGAGGACACCCTTCTGATCGCCGACCTTGGTCCGGTGGCCACCGAGTCGGTGGTATCGCAGCTGCGCAGCCGGCTGGCCGGCAGCAACGTGCGCACCGAGGCCGATGCCCGGTCCGTGCTGCGCGACGTGCTGATCAACGAGCTGCAGCCCGGCATGGATCGTTCGATCCGCGCCCTGCCGCACGACGACCGCCCCTCGGTGCTGCTGGTCGTCGGGGTCAACGGCACCGGCAAAACGACGACGGTCGGCAAGCTGGCGCGGGTGCTGGTCGCCGACGGCCGGCGCGTCCTGCTGGGCGCGGCCGACACCTTCCGGGCCGCGGCGGCCGACCAGCTGCAGACCTGGGCGTCCCGGGTGGGTGCCGAGGTGGTGCGCGGCGCCGAGGGCGCCGACCCGGCATCGGTGGCGTTCGACGCCGTCGACAAGGGCGTCGCCTCGGGGGTCGACGTCGTGCTCATCGACACCGCCGGGCGGCTGCACACCAAGGTCGGGCTGATGGACGAACTCGACAAGGTCAAGCGCGTGGTAAGCCGGCGCGCCGCGGTCGACGAGGTGTTGCTGGTGCTCGACGCCACCATCGGGCAGAACGGCCTGGCTCAGGCCCGGGTGTTCGCCGAGGTGGTCGACATCACCGGCGCGGTGCTGACCAAGCTGGACGGAACGGCCAAGGGCGGCATCGTTTTCCGGGTTCAGCAGGAGCTCGGGGTGCCGGTGAAGCTGGTCGGGCTCGGCGAGGGCCCCGACGATTTGGCGCCGTTCGAGGCGGCCGCATTCGTCGACGCTCTGCTCGGCTGACAGCCCTTACACACTCAGCGCGACGTTAATACTGACGAAACACCGTTGCTCTATTGCCGAAACAACTATTGCGCAAGGTTCTCGCTGAGGTCATCGGGCATGTGTCTGATGGCGTTCAGGGCCGACCGGAGGTGATAGCGAGTGAGTTTCCCGCAATTAGGCCAACCAGATACGGGCGATACCGCTTGGATGTTGGCGAGTTCCGCGCTGGTGCTGTTGATGACACCGGGTCTGGCGTTCTTCTACGGCGGCATGGTTCGTACCAGAAGCGTGCTCAACATGCTCATGATGAGCATCAGCGCCATGGGCGTCGTCACCGTGCTGTGGGTGCTCTACGGCTACTCGATGTCATTCGGCAACGACAAATGGGGGATCGTCGGCAACCCGGGCGACTACTGGGGCCTCAAGGGTCTCATCGGTGGCAACGCCGTCAAGGCGAGCGGCAGCACTCCGGCCACCGATATCCCGCTGGCCGGCACCATGCCCGCCACCGTCTTCGTGGCCTTCCAGCTGATGTTCGCGATCATCACCGTCGCGCTGATCTCGGGTGCGGTGGCAGACCGGTTGAAGTTCACCGCCTGGCTGGTGTTCGCCGGACTGTGGGCCACGCTGCGTCTACTTCCCGGTCGCGCACTGGGTCTTCGCGGCAGACGGGTTTGCTTCCGAGCACGGCGGCTGGATCAACAACAAGCTGCATGCGATCGACTTCGCCGGTGGGACGGCGGTGCATATCAACTCGGGTGTCGCGGGTCTGGCGCTGGCGATCGTCCTGGGCAAGCGCAAAGGCTGGCCCACGACGCTGTTCCGCCCGCACAACGTGCCGTTCGTGATGCTCGGCGCCGGGCTGCTGTGGTTCGGCTGGTTCGGGTTCAACGCCGGATCGGCGACCAGCTCCAACGGCTCCGCCGGATCGACCTTCATGACCACCACGATCGCGACGGCCACCGCCATGCTCGCCTGGCTGCTCACCGAGCGGATCCGCGACGGCAAACCCACTACGCTGGGAGCGGCGTCGGGCATCGTCGCCGGACTGGTCGCCATCACGCCGTCCTGCTCGTCGGTCAACGTGCTGGGTGCCCTGGCGATCGGGGCGATCGCCGGAGTGGTATGCGCGCTGGCGGTCGGGCTGAAATTCAGGCTCGGCTTCGATGACTCTCTCGACGTGGTCGGGGTGCACATGATCGGTGGTTTGACGGGCACACTGCTGGTCGGTCTGCTCGCCGCCCCGGAGAGCACGGCCATCAACGGCGTGGCCGGGGTGTCCAAGGGATTGTTCTACGGCGGTGGCTTTGCCCAACTGGAACGGCAGGCCGTCGGCGCGTTCGCGGTGCTCTTCTACTCCGGCATCGTCACGCTTATCCTGGCTTTGATCCTGAAATACACCATCGGGATAAGGCTCAGCGCTGAGGAGGAGGGCGCCGGCATCGACGAGTCCGAGCACGCAGAGACCGCCTACGAATTCGCGGTGGTCACGGCTTCGGCTCTTTCGCACCGCGCAGGCGTGGACAACAGCCCGAACGGCCTAGACGAACTGGCGGACCAGAAAGTGGAGGCAGAGCAGTCATGAAACTGGTCACCGCGATCGTGAAGCCGTTCACCCTCGACGATGTCAAGGCAAGCCTCGAGGAAGCGGGCGTTCTGGGGATGACGGTCAGCGAAATCCAGGGCTACGGACGGCAGAAGGGTCACACCGAGGTTTACCGGGGCGCTGAATACTCGGTCGATTTCGTTCCCAAGGTTCGGATCGAGGTCGTCGTCGACGATTCCATCGTCGACAAGGTCGTGGACAGCATCGTCCGGTCGGCGCGCACCGGCAAGATCGGTGACGGCAAGGTCTGGGTCAGCCCGGTGGAAACCATCGTGCGCGTACGCACCGGTGAACGCGGAACCGATGCGTTGTGAGGCTAGCCGCACGATGTTGATCCAATGTCGACGAGGCTGATCCAAGCTGGACGGGCCGGGAGGGTATGACACCCGACCGGCCCGACCTGTCCGGCCTGGCCGAGCCCGAGGTTACGGAAACCCGCGGTGGCTGTGCGGCAAGCGATTTGGCCGCCGCGCGGCGCAAGCTGGTGTCAACCCCATATCGCGAACTGCCGGCGGCTCGGCTGCGGCAATCGTGGCTGCAGCTGCACGAGTCCTGGCTGATCGCCAAGGCCGCCGAGATCGGGATCACCGATGCCAGTGGCTTCGCGATCGTCGGGGTCGGCGGGCTGGGGCGCCGCGAATTGGCGCCCTACTCGGACCTGGACCTGTTGCTTTTGCACGACGGCAAACCCGCCGAGGTGCTGCAGCGGGTCGCCGACCGGTTGTGGTATCCGTTGTGGGACGCCAACGTTCGGCTCGACCACAGCGTGCGCACCGTCGGCGGGGCACTGGACGTCGCAAACGCCGACCTGTTGGCCGCACTGGGCATGCTCGAGGCACGCCACATCGCCGGCGACGCGGAGCTGTCGGCGGATTTGATCAGCGGGGTACGGCGCCAGTGGCGCAGCGGAATTCGGTCCCGGATGGACGAGGTCATCGAAACGACGCACGCCCGTTGGCTGCGTTGCGGCCGGATCGCGCACCGCGCCGAGCCCGAGCTGAAAACCGGTCGCGGTGGGCTCCGCGACGTTCAATTGCTCGACGCGCTGGCGGTCGCCCAACTCATCGATCACCACGGCGTCGTCCACCCGGACATGCCGGCGGGTTCGCTGGATGGCGCGTACATCACCCTGCTCGACGTGCGTGCCGAACTGCACCGGGTGTCGGGGCGCGCGCGTGACCAGCTGCTGGCCGAGTTCGCCGATGAGATCAGCGTGGCCCTGAGCGTCGGCGACCGATTCGACCTGTCCCGCATGCTGTCCGACGCCGGCCGCACGATCGCCTACCATGCCGAAACCGGACTGCGAACCGCCGCCAACGCGTTGCCGCGCCGCGGCATGTCGGCCTTGGTGCGGCGACCGCGGCGACGGCCACTGGACGACGGCGTCGTCGACTTCGCCGGAGAAATCGTCCTCGCCCGCGACGCGCACCCCGAAACCGACCCCGCCCTGGTGCTGCGGGTGGCCGCCGCGTCGGCCGACACCGGATTGCCCATCGGCGCCGCCACGCTGGGCCACCTGGCCGCCAGCGTCCCTGACATGCCGATCCCGTGGCCGCGCGAGGCGCTGGACGACCTGCTAGTGGTGCTTACCGCCGGCCCCACCGCGGTGGGCACCATCGAAGCGCTCGACCGGACCGGGCTGTGGGGCCGGTTGTTGCCGGAGTGGGCGGCAATCCGCGACCTTCCGCCCCGCGACGTCGCGCACAAGTGGACCGTGGACCGCCACACCGTCGAGACAGCCATCAATGCGGCACCGCTGTCCACCCGCGTGGCGCGGCCCGACTTGTTGGCGATCAGCGCGCTGTTGCACGACATCGGTAAAGGCAGCGGCCGGGATCACTGTGTGTTCGGGGCCGAGTTGGTCCTGCAGATCGCTCCCCGCCTGGGGATCTCGCCGCCCGACGTCGAGATCGTCTCGAAGGTGGTCCGCCACCACCTGTTGCTGCCCATCGTGGCCACCCGAAGCGATCTGAACGATCCCAAGGTCATCGAGGACGTAGCGGAGACTCTGGATGGCGATCCGCTGTTGCTCGAGGTGCTGCACGCGCTGGCGGAGGCGGACTCCAAGGCCACCGGGCCCGGGGTCTGGAGCGACTGGAAGGCGGGGTTGATCGGGGACCTGGTGCGTCGCTGCCGGCTGGTGATGGCCGGTGAGCCCCTGCCGCAAGCGGATCCGACTGCGCCCCACTATCTTGCGCTCGCGGCCGACCACGGGGTGCACGTGGAGATCAATCCCGGCGACAGCGCGCGCGCCTACCAGGTGGTGATGGTTGCCCCGGACGAGCGTGGCTTGACGTCGAAGGCCGCCGCCGTGCTGGCGCTGAATTCGCTTGCGGTCCATTCGGCGTCGATCAACAGTCACGAGGGCATCGCGATCACCGAATTCGCGGTATCACCGCATTTCGGTTCTCCGGCCGGGGCCGATCTGCTGCGCCAGCAGTTCGTCGGTGCCCTCGCCGGCGACGTCGATGTGCTCGCCATGGTGGACAAGCGTGACATCGATGCCGCCAGTTCGGCGTCCGCTCGAGCGGGGGAGGTGGTCGTGGGCGTGCCGGTGACGCGGTCGACCGCTCCGCCGCGCATCGTGTGGCTCGACACCGTGGGCCACCAAGAATCGGGCCAGCAGATCCTCGAAGTCCGCGCGATGGACCGTCCGGGCTTGCTCGCGCTGCTGACCCGGGCGCTGGAGCAGGCGGGAGCCGAGATCGTCTGGGCGAAGGCCAACACGTTCGGGTCGACGGCGGCCGACGTGTTCTGCGTGGTGTTGCCCACCGAAGTCGCCGCACCACAGCCGAGCGAGGACGGCGACCAGGGTGTGCGGGCCGAGGTGGAAAAGCATCTGATGGCCGTGCTGGGCGGGCCCGGCGACGTCACCATCGACGTCGACGTCGCGTAGTCCGCTTCGAGGTCAGGACAACTCCGAATTCAGTTGCCGCAGCGCGTCGATGCGTGCCTTGACCTGGTCGCGGGTCGCGGCGGCGATCGGCGGCCCGCCGCAACGGCGGCGAAGTTCGCTGTGGATCCAGCCGTGTGGCTTGCCCGTGCGATGGTGGGCTATCGACACCAGGGTGTTGAGCTCGCGGCGCAGCTCGCGCAGCTGGCCATGCACGGTCGACGGCGCCGCTGAGATGCCGGGCGATCCCTCCCCGGCGGCCGCCCGCCTGCGGAGCTGCTCGTCTTGGCGGCGGTGCAGCAGGGCGCGCATCTGGTCGGCGTCGAGCAACCCGGGCAGCCCGAGGTAGTCGGCCTCCTCGTCGCTTCCGGCCGGGGTGGCGGTGCCGAACGACGACCCGTCAAAGATCACCTGATCCAGTTCGGCGTCGGCACCTAACGAGGTGAAGCCGCGGTCCGCTTCGGGGTTCTCGGTCCGCGTCTTGACGGCGGGATCATCGTCGAGCGGGTCGCCGGTTTCGCGGTGCGGTTGGCCGAGCACGTGGATGCGCTGGGCTTCCACCTCGCTTGCCAGTTGCAGCAGGTTGGGCACCGACGGCACGAAGATGCTCGCGGTTTCTCCCGGCCGGCGCGACCGCACGAACCGGCCGATGGCCTGCGCGAAGAACAGCGGCGTCGAGGCGCTGGTGGCGTAGATCCCGACCGACAGCCGGGGCACGTCGACACCCTCGGAGACCATCCGCACCGCGACCAGCCACCGGCTGGTGCCTTGGGCGAATTCGCTGATGCGGTCCGACGATCCGGGATCGTCGGAGAGCACGACAGCGGGCGCTTCCGCGGTCATCTTCGTCAGCAGGGCGGCGTAGGCGCGGGCCGCGGTTCGGTCGGAGGCGATGATCATGCCAGCGGCGTCGGGCACATGCGTGCGCAACTGGCGCAGCCGCTCGTCGGCGGCCGCGATCACCGCGGGCATCCATTCGCCGGCGGGGTCCAGCGCCGTGCGCCACGCCCGCGCGGTCTGCTCGACGGACAGCGGTTCACCCAATCGCGCGGTGTGCTCTTCGCCTGCGCTGTCGCGCCAACGCGCCTGCCCGGAGTAAGCGAGAAACACCACTGGCCGCACCACTCCGTCGGCGAGGGCCTCGGCATAGCCGTAGGTGTGGTCGGCTTGCGAACGCTGCACCCCGTCGGCGCCGGACGTGTAGGTGACGAACGGGATGGGGCTGTCGTCGCTGCGAAACGGCGTGCCGGTCAAGGCGAGTCGCCGGGTGGCGTCGCTGAACGCTTCGCGGATGGCGTCGCCCCAGGTCTTGGCGTCCCCGCCGTGATGGATCTCGTCGAACACGACCAGGGTTTTGCGCTGTTCGGTGCGCACCCGATGCAGCGTCGGATGCGAGGCGACCTGGGCGTAGGTCACCATCACCCCGTGGTACTCCGGTGAGGTCTGGGGGCCGGTGTTGGAGAACCTTGGGTCCAGGGCAAGGCCGTACCGCCCCGCGGCCTGCGCCCACTGCACCTTGAGATGTTCGGTGGGCACCACGACGGTGATTTGCTCGACGACGCGCTGGCTCAGCAGTTCGGCCGCCACGCGCAGCGCGAACGCCGTTTTCCCGGATCCAGGGGTGGCCACGGCAAGGAAATCGCGGGGCCGGCCGGTCAGGTATTTCACCAGCGCTCTGCGCTGCCAGCCCCGCAGCGGCCGGCCGTCGTCGTGGCCGCCCGCGACGGTCGCGTCCTTAACGGGCTGCATCGACACTGTTCCCCCCGTAGATGGTCTGTCTTCAGCCCGGCCCGCGGTGCCAGCGGTGCAGCCGCGGGTGTGAAATCTAGCATGGCAACGCATTTCGGCGTCGTAGCGACGTGGCCGGGCTATCCCGATCGCCCGGCGCCGGCGGCACACCGGGGCACGCCGCCGCGCCCAGCAGCGCGTTGCTCGCGATCGCCATTAGGCTGGCGGGGTGTTTGAATCGCTGTCTGACCGGTTGACCGGTGCCCTGGCGGGGCTGCGCGGCAAGGGTCGACTGACCGACGCCGATATCGATGCCACCACCCGCGAAATCCGGCTGGCGCTGCTGGAGGCCGACGTCTCGCTGCCGGTGGTCCGGGCGTTCGTCGGCCGGATCAAGGACCGCTCCCGGGGCGCCGACGTGTCCGGTGCCCTCAACCCGGCGCAACAGGTCGTCAAGATCGTCAACGAAGAGCTGGTCGGCATCCTCGGCGGCCAGACCCGCCAGCTGGCGTTCGCGAAAACGCCGCCGACCGTGGTGATGCTGGCCGGCCTGCAGGGATCCGGTAAGACCACGCTGGCCGGCAAGTTGGCCGCCTGGCTGCGCGGCCAGGGACACACGCCGCTGCTGGTGGCCTGCGACCTGCAGCGGCCCGCCGCGGTCAACCAGCTGCAGGTCGTCGGCCAGCGCGCCGGGGTGCCGGTGTTCGCGCCGCATCCCGGCGAGTCTCCCGGGTCCGGCCCCGGCGACCCGGTCGCCGTCGCGTCCGCGGGGCTCGCCGAGGCGCACGCCAAACACTTCGACGTCGTCATCGTCGACACCGCCGGGCGGTTGGGCATCGACGACGAGCTGATGAGCCAGGCCGCGGCCATCCGGGACGCCATCGACCCCGACGAGGTGCTGTTCGTCCTGGACGCGATGATCGGACAGGACGCCGTCGCCACCGCGGAAGCCTTCCGCGAGGGCGTCGGCTTCACCGGCGTGGTGCTGACCAAGCTCGACGGTGACGCCCGCGGTGGGGCGGCGTTGTCGGTCCGCGAGGTGACGGGTGTCCCCATCCTTTTCGCCTCCACCGGCGAGAAGCTGGAGGACTTCGACGTCTTCCACCCCGACCGGATGGCCAGCCGCATCCTGGGCATGGGCGATGTGCTCAGCCTGATCGAGCAGGCCGAGCAGGTCTTCGACGCCGAGCAGGCCGAGGCCGCCGCGGCCAAGATGGGCAGCGGCGAGCTGACCCTCGAGGATTTCCTGGAACAGATGCTGGCCATCCGCAAGATGGGACCGATCGGCAACCTGCTGGGCATGCTGCCCGGCGCCGGGCAGATGAAGGACGCGCTGGCCGAAGTCGACGACAAACAGCTGGACCGGTTGCAGGCCATCATCCGCGGCATGACGCCGCAAGAGCGGGCCGACCCGAAGATCATCAACGCGTCGCGGCGGCTGCGCATCGCCAACGGCTCGGGCGTGGCGGTGTCCGAGGTGAACCAGCTGGTCGACCGCTTCTTCGAAGCCCGCAAGATGATGTCGTCGATGCTCGGCGGCATGGGCATGCCCGGCATGGGCCGCAAGTCCGCGACCCGAAAGGCCAAGGGAGCGAAAGGCAAGAAGGGCAAGAAGGGGGCGCGCGGCCCGACCCAGCCCAAGGTGCGCAGTCCTTTCGGCCCCGAAGGGGCCGGTATGCCGGGCATGCCGGCCGGATTTCCCGACCTCTCGCAGATGCCCGAAGGTCTCAATGAGCTGCCGCCCGGACTGGCCGACTTCGACCTGTCCAAGCTGAAGTTCCCGGGCAACCCAGGCAGGACGTAGCCGCGCCGTGCGCCTGCACGTGCGAGGTCGAAGGCTGCCCGACGAGACCGACGTCGAACTGTGGATCGTCGACGGCCACATCAGCACCGAACCGGTCGCCGGGGCCGACACCGTCCTCGGTGCTTCTGGAGGCGGCTGGATCCTGCCCGGCCTGGTGGACGCGCACTGCCACGTCGGGCTGGGCGATCACGGCGAGACCGCGCTCGACGAGGCGATCGCGCAAGCCGAAGCCGAACGCGACGTTGGCGCGCTGCTGCTGCGCGACTGCGGCGCGCCGACCGACACCCGCAGCCTCGATGATCACGACGATCTGCCCCGCATCATCCGGGCCGGGCGGCATCTGGCCAGGCCCAAGCGCTATCAAGCCGGCTTCGCGGTCGAGCTCGAGGACGAATCGCAGCTGCCGGCGGCCGTGGCCGAGGAGGCGCGGCGCGGCGACGGCTGGATCAAGCTGGTCGGCGACTGGATCGACCGCCAGGTCGGCGACCTCGCCCCGCTGTGGTCCGACGACGTGCTCAAGGCGGCGATCGACGCCGCACACGACCACGGGGCCCGGGTCACCGCACACGTCTTCAGCGAGGACGCGCTGCCCGGCCTCATCAGGGCCGGCATCGACTGCATCGAACACGGCACCGGGCTCACCGACGACACCATCGCGCTGATGCTCGAGCACGGCACCGCGTTGGTCCCCACGCTGATCAACATCGAAAACTTCCCGGGCATCGCCGAGCGGGCCGAGCGCTATCCGGCCTACGCGGCGCACATGCGCGACCTGTATGCCCGCAGCTATGGGCGGTTCGCCGCGGCCCACGAGGCGGGTGTGCCGGTGTACGCCGGCACCGATGCCGGCAGCATGGTCGCCCACGGACGGATCGCCGACGAGGTCGAGGCCCTCAAGGGCATCGGGATGAGCCCCACCCAGGCGTTGGGCGCCGCGTGCTGGGATGCCCGCCGCTGGCTGGGCCGGCCCGGTCTTGATCACGGGGCATCGGCCGACCTGTTGTGCTACTCCGAGGATCCGCGGCTGGGTCCCGCCACGCTCAATCGTCCCGATCTGGTGATACTGCGCGGCAAGACCTTTCGGCCTTAGGGCCGGCCGGGCGCTGGACGCGCGCGGCTTCGCGATGGCGGATAGGATCGCGGAATGGCGTTGGCCAGCGGCGCGACCTTTGCCGGTTACATCGTCGCGCGGAGGCTGGGATCTGGAACGACTGGTGCGGTCTACCTCGTCCAGGATCCCCGGTCGGTGCGCTGGCAGGCGTTGAAGGTCCTTTCGCTGGCGATGTCGACGGACAGCGATTTCGTCCGGCGATTTCACGCCGAGACCCCGATCGCCACGAACCTGTACCACCCGCACATCGTCGAGGTGTTCGACCGCGGCGAGTTCGAGGGACAGCTGTGGATCGCGATGGAATACGTCGAGGGGACCAACGCCGCGGCGCTGATGGTGGACCGGTTTCCGGCGGTGTCACCGGCCGGCGAGGTGCTTGCCCTGGTGACCGCCGTCGGCGGCGCACTTGACCACGCCCACCAGCGGGGCCTACTGCATCGCGACGTCAAACCGGCCAACATTTTGCTGACGGGTCGCGGCGAAGGCGAACAGCGGATCCTGTTGTCGGATTTTGGGATCGCCCAGCCACTCGGCGCACCCACCGGGGCCAACGCGACCCACGTCCCGGTCGGCACGGTTGCCTACGCCGCGCCCGAACAGTTGATGGGCGCCGACATCGACGGGCATGCCGACCAGTACGCCTTGGCGGCCACCGCATTTCACCTACTCACCGGCGCGCCGCCGGTCGAGCAAACCGACCCGGTTGCCGCGCTGCGCCGGCTTCTCGACGGTGCGCCGCCCAGGCTCAGCGACCAGCGCCCGGAGCTGGCCCGCCTCGACGGCGTGTTCTCCAGGGCGCTCGCCAAACGACCCGGTGACCGGTTTGCGAGCTGCCGCGAGTTCGCCGACGCGGCCAACGAAGAGGCCGGCGTCTCCGCCGGTGATCGCAGTCCCGAGGCCATCCTGGCCGTCGAGTACCCCGCTTACGCCTGGCCCGAGATCGACGACCTGCGACCGGCCGGGCCGCCGCCGGTGTTCCCACCCCGTGCCGGGCAGCCGGAAGAACGCGGCACCAGGCTGCTGCAGTCGGCGGCGGCGGCGTTGGCGCGGCGCCTGGACAGCTTCTCCACCGGGGCCAAGGCGCCGGCAAACGGAGCGGCTCCGGCGGTGACGCGCAGGCGGCGCAGGCCGCGAAAGGTCGTGCTGTGGAGCGCGGCGGTGGTGGTCCTCGCCGGGCTGCTGGCGCTTGGCATCGTGATCGGGCGCCAGACCGAACCGACCCCCACCCAGGCCGCCAGCCGGACACCGGCCCCGTCGGCTCCGGCCGCGGCGCCGACCACCAGCACCACGGCCGCCGCGCCCGTGCCCCTCAACGGCAGCTACCGCGTCGAGGTGCAGCGCACCAAGCAGACGTTCAATTACATCGCCGACCCGCAACCGCCGGACGTGAGCACCTGGTGGGCCTTCCGCTCGGTGTGCACGATGGACGCCTGCACGGCCGCCGCCACGCAACTCGACGACAACGACCACATGCAGGCGATGTCACCGGGTGGCGGTTCTATCTCCCTGAAGTTCGGGGACGGCCAATGGCAGTCCCAGGCGGTCGACATTCGGTTCCCGTGCGTCGGGCCGAACGGAATGGCACAGAATCAGACCACGACGCTGGTGCTGACCCTGCGGCCCCAGCCGCAGGGCGACTTCGTCGGCGAAGAGACCGTCACTGTGCAAACCAACGAGTGCGAGCAGCGGTCGGCCGTCATCCGGATTCCCGCGGTGGCCAGCCGCAGCGGCGACATCCCCCCGGGGGTGAGCGTGCCGGACCCGGCGGCCACCCCGAATCCCACGCCGCCGTCCGCGTCGGCGCCGACGACTCCGAGCGTGGCGCCGACCACGGCGACGTCGGGGCCCCACCGCTGATCCCGGGCACTTGACCCTCCCTGCGGATACCCGCGAATCATTAAAAGATTGCGAGTACTTGCTATCTATGCTACGGTTCGTGACACCGCAACGACCTGGAGGTAAACGGTGACCTACGACCTGATCATTCGCGACGGCCTGTGGTTTGACGGCACTGGCAGCGCGCCGCAAACACGCACGCTCGGTATCCGCGACGGCGTGGTGGCCACGGTGGCCGACCCTGCCCAGGGGCCGTTAGACGAGACCGGGTGCCCCGAGGTGATCGACGCCACGGGCAAGTGGATCCTGCCCGGCTTCATCGACGTGCACACCCACTACGACGCCGAGGTGCTGCTGGACCCCGGGCTGCGGGAGTCGGTGCGCCACGGCGTCACCACGGTGCTGCTGGGCAACTGCTCGCTATCGACGGTGTATGCCGACTCCGAGGATGCCGCCGACCTGTTCAGCCGGGTCGAGGCGGTGCCGCGCGGATACGTCTATGGCGCTTTGAACTCCAACCGAACATGGTCGACCGCGGCCGAATACATCGAGGCCATCGACGCGCTGCCGCTTGGCCCGAACGTTGGCTCGCTGCTTGGTCATTCGGACCTGCGGACCGCGGTGCTCGGACTCGATCGCGCCACCGACGCCACCGTCAGGCCCACCGAAGCCGAACTGGAGAAAATGGCGGCGTTGCTCGGCGAGGCGCTCGAGGCCGGAATGCTCGGCATGTCCGGCATGGACGCGGCGATCGACAAGCTCGACGGCGACCGGTTCCGGTCGCGCGCGCTGCCGTCCACCTTCGCGACGTGGCGCGAACGGCGCAAGCTGATCAAGGTGTTACGCAAGCGCGGCCGGATGCTGCAGAGCGCACCCGACGTGGAAAACCCCATCTCCGCCATGATGTTCTTCCTGACCAGCAGCCGGATCTTCAACCGCGGCAAGGGAGTTCGGATGAGCATACTGGTATCCGCCGACTCCAAGGCGATGCCGTTGGCCGTGCACATCTTCGGGTTCGGCACCCGGGTGCTCAACGCCCTGCTGCGCTCGAGCGTGCGGTTCCAGCATTTGCCGGTCCCCTTCGAGTTGTACTCCGACGGAATCGATCTGCCGGTCTTCGAGGAGTTCGGGGCCGGCACCGCCGCCCTGCATCTGCGCGATCAACTACAGCGCAACCAACTGCTGGCGGACAAGGAGTACCGGCGCCGGTTCCGGCGTGAGTTCGATCGTCGCAAGCTCGGACCGACGTTGTGGCACCGCGACTTGCACGACGCCGTCATCGTCGAGTGCCCCGATAAGTCGTTGATCGGCAAGAGCTTTGGGGCGATCGCCGACGAGCGCGGACTGCACCCACTGGACGCGTTCCTCGACGTGCTCGTCGAAAACGGTGAGCGCAACGTCCGGTGGACAACCACCGTCGCCAACCACCGGCCCAAGCTGCTCAACAAGCTCGCCAACGAGCCCAGCGTGCACATGGGTTTCTCGGATGCCGGCGCACACCTGCGCAACATGGCCTTCTACAACTTCGGCCTCAAGATGCTCAAGCGCGTCCGGGACGCGCACCGGGCCGGTGCGCCGTTTATGTCCACCGAACGCGCGGTGCATCGCCTGACCGGCGAGCTGGCGGAGTGGTTCGGCGTCGACGCCGGCACGCTGACCGAAGGCGACCGGGCGGACTTCGTGGTGATCGACCCGGCCGGCCTGGGCGAGTCGGTCGACGGCTACCACGAGGAGGAGGTGCCCTTCTACGGCGGCCTGCGGCGCATGGTCAACCGCAACGACGACGCCGTGGTCGCGACCGGCGTAGGCGGCGCCGTCGTCTTCGAGAAGGGCCAATTCCGGGACGGCTACGGCGACACCGTGAAGTCGGGCCGGTACCTGCGGGCGGGTGGCCGGCACCGGCAGCGGCCGGTCGCGCTGGGCGCGAGCGCCTGAGATGGCCCGGACCCAGCAGCAACGCCGCGAGGAGACCGTCGGACGGCTCCTCGAGGCGTGCATCGCCAGCATCATCGAGGTCGGATACGCCCGGGCATCGGCCGCCGTGATCACCAAGCGCGCGGGGGTGTCGGTGGGTGCCCTGTTCCGCCACTTCGAGACGATGGGCGATTTCATGGCGGCGACGGCATCCGAAGTGCTGCGCCGCCAGCTGGAGTCATTCACCAAGCAAGTCGCCGAAATACCCGCCGACCAGCCGGCGCTGCAGGCGGCGCTGACGATTCTGCGGAACGTCACCAGCAGCCCCACCAACGCGGTGCTGTACGAACTGATGATCGCCGCCCGCACCGACGAGAAGCTCAACGCCCATCTGCGTGAGGTGCTCGAGCAGTACACCAGCAGGATTTACGACGCCGCGCGGGCACTGCCCGGGGCGGAGGGCTTCCCGGAGCAGACGTTCCCGGTCCTGGTCGCACTGTTGACGAACGTGTTCGACGGGGCCGCCCTGGTGCGGGGTCTGCTGCCGGATTCGGACATCGAGGAGCAACGGATCGGGTTACTAACGGACCTGATCACCGGGCTCATGCCCGATGAGGGCCCCCGCTAAGGGCCGGTTCGCGGGGTTAGAGCGAGCCGATGCCGGTCCCCTGGTTGAGCGCGAAACCCCAGTCGAACAGGGTGCCGGCCTGGTCCCAATACGTCGGGCCACCCTGTTTCACCAGCCCGTACATCATCGCGATCACCAGCCTGCGACCACCGCGGGCGGCCGCGCCGACGAACGTCTTGCGGGCCGCGTTGGTGAATCCCGTCTTGCCGCCGATGGCGCCGGGATAGCGCTGCAGCAGTTCGTCCTGATTGGTGATCGGCTCGTCGCCGTGATCGCCGGGGAACATCGCCGACGGCTCGGCGGTGATCTGCGCGAAAACCGGATTGGCCATCGCGGCCCGGAAGATGACGGCCAGGTCGTGCGCCGTCGACCACCCGGAGTCGTCGGGCCCGTCGAGGCCGGACGGCGTCGCGGCATGGGTGGTGGTCGCGCCCAGGGACGCGGCCTTGGCGTTCATCTTGGCGACCGCGGCGTCCGGGCCGCCCAGCATGTGCGCCAGGGTGTTGGCGGCATCGTTGCCCGAAACCAGCAACAGGCCGTCGAGCAGTTGGCGCGCGGTGTAGGTGCGGCCGGGTTTGACGCCGACGCAGTTGCACTCGACCTGGGTGTCGGCGACGTCGGCGACGACCGTGGAGTCCAGGCTCAGCTGATCGAGGGCCACCAGCGCCAGCAGCACCTTGATGGTGCTCGCGGGCGGGTGGGCCACGTTCGGGTCGCGGCCGGCCAGCACCTGACCACTGTCGAGATCGGCCACGATCCAGGTTTGGGCCGGCCCGTCGGGGATCGGCACCGAGCCGACCGGCTGCATATTGTCGGCCCCGGACGTGGCGGCGGTGGCCACGCAGCCGGTGACACCGACCGTGAGCAGGGCGGCGACCGCGCCCATGAGCTTGCGCATGGGCGCACAGTCTAACTTCCGGGCCTTCGTGGCGCCCGTTTCGCCCGCTCCACCGGCGTCAGGGGCACCAGGGCGGGACGGGGCAGAAGGGCAGGGTCGGCAGCGGCAGATATGACGTCCGGGTGGGCACCGGTCCGGGTGGGGGCGGCTTCTTGAACGGAACCGAGGACCACGAGTAGAAGGTGCCGGTCCCCACGTCGTGGACCCCGGCATAGTCCCAGTAGAAGTCGTGGCACACGCCCACGTCCCAGGGAATCGGTCGCCCCGCCGGATCGGGGTCGCCCGGACACCACCGCTGACACGAGGTTCCGCGCGGGCAGCCACCGGGGTCGGCCTGGGCGAGCCGCGGGCCCACGGCCGCCATGCCCCACACCACCAGGACGGTTGCCAACCCCACGATTAGGGCCTTCATCAGTCTCGAAAGCCTGGAATTGTTCGCCCGGGCGGCCCGGCGCGTCCTGGGAAGGCGCGCAAATCCTGACGTGCGGTCCATGTTGACCCCATTCGTTGCTGGCCCTTGCGTGCGATGCTCCCGAAAGTGGACATCGCCCGCACCACTACCGATCCCAAGATCGAAGACGTCTGCCTACCGCGCGAGCCCCGCCACGCCGGTCGCCGGGACCTCACCCGCGCCGCTCCGGCCGACCGGTCGGCGTGAGCGCGAGCACCGGGATGGTCCGCGACGTCTTGCGCTCGTACTCGGCGAATCCCGGGTACCGGTCGGCCTGTAGCGCATACTTCTCGTCCCGTTCGGCCCCCTGCAGCTCCGTGGCATGCACGTCGACGATGTCGTCGCCGACTTCGATTCGGGCATCGGGTTTGGCCTTGAGGTTCCAATACCAGGCCGGGTTGTCGTCCGCACCGGACTTCGAGGCGAACACCAGGTACCGGTCGCCGTCGGGCAGGTACATCATGATGTTCGTCCGCGGCTTACCGCTGCGCGCACCGACACTGTGCAGGACGATCAGCGGCGCACCGTCGAACTGGCCGCCGACGCGCCCGTGATTGGCGCGGAACTCAGCGATATTGCGCGAGTTGAAGTCGTTTCCGTCGCCCATTGAAAATTCCCTCACCTCGGCGTAAGTCCAGTAGCAACCATGTAACCCCGATGAATTCCGGGCGCGCAACCGGTCCAACCTTTGAGACCTCACACGAAAGGCAACCGATGACCACCGAGCGCTACGTCGTCACACGCACCATCCCCGTCGCCCCCACTCAGGTTTTCGCCGTCCTGGCTGATCCCGCCCGCCACCACGACACCGAGCCCGGCGACTGGGTGCGCGACTCGAAGGACACCACGCCGATCACCGGCGCCGGCCAGATGTTCGGCATGAATATGTACCTGGACCGGGCCGGCGGCCACTACGTCACGTGGAATCTGGTCAACGTATTCGAGAAGGACCGGGCGATCGGGTGGATGCCGGGCATCCTGGACGACACGGGCAACCACCAGCCGGGCGGCTGGAGCTGGCGCTACGACCTGGCCCCGAACGGCGACGGCACCGATGTCACCTTGACCTACGACTGGAGCGGGACGCCGCAGGCTTTCCGCGACCAGGTCGGTGCTATGCCGATGTTCTCTGCGGACTACATCGCGGCGTCGCTGGGAGCTCTGCAACGTTGCTCCGGTTAGCCCTGCCGGGTCGGCGGATCGTGTTCAATCGACGACATGTTGAGCCTGGAAGAGATTTCCGACCGCCTAGAGACACAGCAGCTGCTGTGGACTACTCGACCGCCATTGACCAGCGCCGATTCGACGACCCGGACAACGTGTTCACGCCCGACGCCTACATCGACCACTAGGCATCTAAAGGGCACCCGATCGCGCACGGCTGCACCTGCGCTGCTGAAGGGCTGGAAGGACAACTGGGCTCGCGTTCGAGGAAGTCGCGCAGCACTTCTAGGTCGCCAGCACCGCCCTTTGTCGGCACTCCCTGGTAATCGGGGTGATGGGCGGCAATGTCGTATGTCTTACGGGCGACACCGTTCGGGTTGCAGAATCTAGGTCCGCGAACCTCAATTGGGTGGATCGGCAGGCGCTGAAGCAGATCAGAGTGCTGCCGCCGTGAGGCTGTGGCAGTACGATTGCATCCCTGTGTCTCCGCGAAGGAGAGGGATCATGCGGCGGTCGTGGTGGTCTCCGAGAATGGTTATTAGTTGGGCCGGATCGGTATCCGTGGGCCGCGAGGGCGTCCGCGGTGCCGGCGACGATCCTCGGCCTAGGCGATCGGCATCCGAGGGCCGGCGCGGATGGCGTCGAGCAGGTCGGCAAGCGTGGCGCTCACGCGGCGCGGCCGATCGTGTCGCCGAAGACGTCTTCGACCAGCCGATCGATAAAGCGCAGGTGCCTGTGGTGGGCGGCGTCATGCAGGACGACGCGTCGGCGCCCGTTTTTACCGCGGTACGGCTTTAGGACGCGGCCGTGGTGAACTGGCCAGACGCTGTGACGGTGGCGTTCGCGGTGCCGCTGACGATCGGGCTGGCCGGCTTGGCTTTAGGCGTGATGGATTTCATCATGAGCCACACGAGAGAGGCTGAGCAAAAGGCGTGGGCCGCGGCCGGCCCACAGAAGCGGAACCGCCAATCGCGCGGCGACCGAGCGAGGGCACAGGCCGAGCGGAAGCTGTCGCGACTGGAGTTGGAAGCCGAGGCGCGGGTGCGGGCAGCAGCCGCCGAAGCCGAAGCTCTGGCCGCCGAAGCCGAAGCTCTGGTCGCCGAAGCCGAAGCTCTGGCCGCCGAGGCGTGGGCGCGGGCAGGAGCCGCCGAAGCCGAAGCTCTGGTCGCCGAAGCCGAAGCTATGACCGCCGAGGCGCGGGCGCGGGCAGGAGCCGCCGAAGCCGAAGCTCTGGCCGCCGAGGCGCGGGCGCGGGCGCGGGCGCGGGCAGAAGCCGCCGAAGCCGAAGCTCTGACCGCCGAGGCGCGGGTGCGGGCAGAAGCCGCTGAAGCCGAAGCTCTGACCGCCGAGGCGCGGGTGCGGGCAGGAGCCGCTGAAGCCGAAGCTCTGGCCGCCGAGGCGCGGGTGCGGGCAGGAGCCGCTGAAGCCGAAGCTCTGACCGCCGAGGCGCGGGTGCGGGCAGGAGCCGCTGAAGCCGAAGCTCTGGCCGCCGAGGCGCGGGTGCGGGCGCGGGCGCGGGCAGAAGCTGCCGAAGCCGAAGCTCTGGCCGCCGAGGCGCGGGTGCGGGCAGAAGCTGCCGAAGCCGAAGCTCTGGCCGCCGAGGCGCGGGTGCGGGCAGGAGCCGCTGAAGCCGAAGCTCTGGCCGCCGAGGCGCGGGTGCGGGCAGGAGCCGCTGAAGCCGAAGCTCTGGCCGCCGAGGCGCGGGCGCGGGCGCGGGTGCGGGCAGGAGCCGCCGAAGCCGAAGCTCTGGCCGCCGAGGCGCAGGCGCGGGCGCGGGCGCGAGCAGAAGCCGCCGAAGCCGAAGCTCTGGCCGCCGAGGCGCGGGCGCGAGCAGAAGCCGCCGAAGCCGAAGCTCTGGCCGCCGAGGCGCGGGCGCGGGCAGAAGCCGCCGAAGCCGAAGCTCTGGCCGCCGAGGCGCGGGCGCGAGCGATCCGGCTGCGGGCTTGAGGCGGAAGCCAGGGCCAAGCCGCTTCCCTACGACGATTGCCCGCCGGGCAAATACCGGGCCAAGAACGGTGACTGCGTTGAAAGTCCCGACCCGAATTCGAATGGCGCAACAGGCAAGTGCTGCGATGGCCAAGACACCCATGCCGAGCACAGGAGGGGCGCACTCCGCCCGTCGATCGTGTTCAATCGTCACATGTTGAGCCTCGAAGAGATCTCCGACCGGTTGGAGATCCAGCAGTTGTTGGTGGACTACTCCACAGCGATCGATCAGCGTCGATTCGACGATCTCGACCGGGTGTTCACGCCGGACGCGTACATCGACTACACCGCGCTGGGCGGCATCGAGGGACGCTATCCCGAAGTCAAGCAGTGGCTGTCGCAGGTGCTGCCGAACTTCCCGGTGTATGCGCACATGCTCGGCAACTTCTCGGTTCGCGTCGACGGTGACACCGCGTCGTCGCGGGTGATCTGCTTCAACCCCATGGTGCTCGGGAACGACTCGCCCGGTTATAAGGACCAGGTCCTGTTCTGCGGGCTGTGGTACGACGACGAATTCGTGCGCACCCCCGAGGGGTGGCGGATGACCCGCCGGGTCGAAACGAAGGTCTTCCAGAAGGTGATGTAGGCGAATTTTCGCTGCAGGGCTGCGATCTGGCACAATAGGCGGCTGTCCGCCGCGCGATCCACCTGCGGGTGCCCGTACGGCCGGTCAGACACGCGAGGCAAAACCGGATCCGGGCATCCTGCCCAGGTCGCTGAATTGCAGCGTGACACACAGGAGAAGTCGCTCAACCATGGCTGTGAAGATCAAGCTCACCCGTCTTGGGAAAATCCGCAATCCCCAGTACCGCATCGCCGTCGCCGACGCGCGCAACCGCCGCGATGGCCGCTCCATCGAGGTCATCGGCCGGTATCACCCGAAAGAAGAGCCGAGCCTGATCGAGATCAACTCCGAGCGCGCTCAGTACTGGCTTTCCGTGGGTGCCCAGCCCACCGAACCCGTCCTCAAGCTGCTGAAGATCACCGGCGACTGGCAGAAGTTCAAGGGCCTGCCCGGCGCCGAGGGCAGCCTCAAGGTCGCCCCGGCCAAGCCCAGCAAGCTGGAACTGTTCAACGCCGCGCTGGCGGCCGCCGACGGCGCTCCCACCACCGAGGCCGCGAAACCCAAGAAGAAGGCCCCGGCCAAGAAGGCCGCCGCGGCGCCCGAGTCGGCCCCCGCCGCCCCTGCCGAGGTCGAAGCCGCTCCCGAGGCCGTCGCTGAGGCCAAACCGGCCGAAACCGACGCCGCGCCTGCCGAAGCCGACGCCGCGCCTGCCGAAGCCGACGCCGCGCCTGCCGAAGCCGACGCCGCGCCTGCCGAAACCGACGCCGCGCCTGCCGAAACCGACGCCGCGCCTGCCGAAGCCGAGGCCGTGACGGCCGAAGCCGAGGCCGAGCCGGTTACGGAAAGCTGACCGGGGCCATGAGTACGGTCGTCGTCGACGCTGTTGAGCATCTGGTCCGCGGGATTGTCGACAATCCCGACGACGTCCGGGTGGATCTTGTGACCAACCGGCGCGGACGCACTGTCGAAGTGCACGTCCATCCCGACGACCTGGGCAAGGTGATCGGTCGCGGGGGACGCACCGCGACCGCGTTGCGCACGCTGGTCGCCGGCATTGGTGGCCGCGGTATCCGCGTCGACGTGGTGGACACCGACCAGTAGCTCATGGAACTCCGTTGGAGTTGACGGTCGGGCGCGTCGTGAGAGCGCACGGCGTCGGCGGCGAGGTGGTCGTCGAAGTCCGCACCGACGATCCCGACGCCCGGTTCGCTTCAGGTATTACGTTGCGCGCCAAGGACTCCCGCGGGGGTGGGCAGGAGCGCAGCTATGTCGTCGAGAGTTGCCGCGAGCACGGCGGGCGGCTGCTGCTGCGACTGGCTGGGATCGACGACCGTGACGGCGCCGACGCGTTGCGGGGCAGTTTGTTCGTCGTGGACTCCGATGATCTGCCGCCGATCGATGAGCCGGACACCTACTACGACCATCAGCTCGAAGGCCTGCACGTGCGGACGACGACGGGAACCGACGTCGGTGTCGTTGCCGACGTGTTGCACACCGCGGGCGGTGAGTTGTTGGCGGTGAAGCGATCTCCCGGCGGAGAGGTGTTGGTGCCGTTCGTCGGCGCGATCGTGACGTCGGTGTCGCTGGACGACCGCATCGTCGAGATCGACCCGCCCGAGGGTCTGCTGGATCTAGAGTAGTGCGGGCGTATCGATATGCGAATTGACGTTGTGACGATTTTCCCGGCCTACCTTGATCCCCTGCGGGAATCATTGCCGGGCAAGGCGATTGCGTCGGGTTTGGTCGATGTGTACGTGCACGACCTGCGACAGTGGACGCACGACGTGCACCACTCGGTCGACGACGCACCCTACGGCGGCGGCCCCGGGATGGTGATGAGGGCGCCGGTATGGGGCGAAGCGCTCGATGAAATCTGTTCTGAGGAAGCCCTTTTGGTTGTTCCCACGCCCGCCGGTGCGCTGTTCACGCAGGCCACCGCCCAGCGCTGGAGCGCCGAGGCGCACCTGGTGTTCGCCTGCGGCCGCTACGAGGGCATCGACCAGCGGGTCGTTGAGGATGCCGCGCGGCGGATCCGGGTCGAGGAGGTCTCGATCGGCGATTACGTGTTGCCGGGCGGGGAGTCGGCGGCCGTGGTGATGATCGAGGCCGTGCTGCGGTTACTGGCCGGAGTTCTTGGCAATCCCGCGTCGCATCGCGACGATTCGCACTCGCCGGGCCTGGACCGGTTCCTCGAGGGGCCGAGCTACACCCGGCCGACACAGTGGCGTGGCCTCGACGTTCCCGACGTTCTGTTGTCCGGCGATCATGCGCGAATCGCCGCCTGGCGCCACGAGGTCTCGCTGCAGCGGACGCGGGAACGCCGCCCCGAGCTGCTGGACTAGCGGTCAGATCCGGCCGCGGGGAAATATCGCTCGGACGGCCTGGGTGATCGTCTCGCGCGCGGTGGCGTCATCGGAGGGCTGCAGCGACTGGACGACCATGATGTAGCGGCGGCCCGCGCCGATCACCCCGGTGGACAGATGGACCCAGTCGGGGCCGATGCAGCACATCCAGCCCTGCTTGACCGCCACCGGCTCGGCGTAAAGGCCGTCCGGGATGCCGAACCGCTGCGGGTAGCCGTCGTCTCCGTTCGGGGTGGACTGGGCCAGATCATTGATGATGATCTTGGCCCACTCCGGGGGTAGCCCACCCGACCCGTCGAGCAGCTTCTCGTAGTAGCGGACCAGGTCTGTCACCGAGCTGGTGGTGTCCCACCAGCGCCCGTCGCCGGGCGGGGTGGTTGACGTCAGTCCGTATCGGCTCGCGACCTGGGTGATGATGTTGGCCCCACCGCCCTGATCCCAGAACCTCTCGGCCGCGTCATCGTTGGACGACTGCAGCATGATGTCCAACGCCCGGCGGTCGTCGGCGGTCAGTGCGGTCCTGCCCTGGGATTCCTGCAGCAGTAGGTCGTCGGCGATGAAGAGCTTGGCCACCGATGCGGTGCCGACGATCTGGCTGTTGCCATTGGAGACCAGCTGATGGGTAATGCGATCAAGGATGGCCACCGAGAGGGCGGCGCCGCTGGCCGCGGCCTCCTCGGTGGCCTGCCCCACGCGTGCCTCCAGCCCGCCCCACGCGGCGCCGGATGGTGCCTGCATCCACTCGGGCGCCGCGTTGGCCTCTACCAGCAGTTCGGCCACGTCCGGTGGCGGCTGGGAGGAAACCCGATGGGGTGTGGCGGGTACGGGGACGCTGTGTCCTTTCGCCTGCACCTTCACCCCGCACCCCGCGACGACCACCAACGCGACCGCCAGCACGGCGGTCCACAGCGTCAGCGGGCGGATTTGCATGTCGTAATATGTACCATTTACCAGCGGCTTCGGCTCGTCGGTTGCGCCGCGTTTCCGTGTGATTTTCACTGCGCGCGCACTGTCTGGCACAATTGACCAGTTGTCTCCACGGTGTCAGCGTGCCGGGTCGCTTCCCGACCGCTGCGAGATACGCCCAGAAGCCCGAACCAATCGGCCTGCTGGCCGCCCCGCGCCCGCGCGTGGGCGGCCGTCGTGAGCCGCGAACCCAAGGAAGTGTGTTCTCACATGAACAGGCTGGACTTCGTCGACCAAGCGTCGCTGCGCGACGACATCCCGGCCTTTGGTCCGGGCGACACCATCAACGTGCACGTCAAGGTCATCGAGGGCGCCAAGGAGCGTATCCAGGTGTTCAAGGGCGTGGTCCTTCGCCGGCAGGGCGGAGGCATCCGCGAGACCTTCACGGTGCGCAAGGAGAGCTACGGCGTCGGCGTCGAGCGGACTTTTCCGGTGCATTCGCCGAACATCGACCACATCGAGGTGGTGACACGTGGAGATGTCCGCCGCGCGAAGCTGTACTACTTGCGTGAACTTCGCGGCAAGAAGGCCAAGATCAAGGAGAAGCGCTGACCGGGCCCGCCTCGGCGGCCCTTCCGGGTCTACCGCCCGGTTGGTTCGGCGGTCTGCAGAGCCACAAACCGCGCTGGCTACGCTGATCCCGTGACCGATTCCACGGACTCGCCCGATTCCCAGCCCGACGCTGGTCAGTCAGATCCGAAGGTCTCCACGCGCGATCCGGACGCGCCCCCCGCCGAGGCCCCTGAGGTGGTAGAACCCGACGGCCAGCCCGACGAGCCGGAGGGCAAGAAAAAGTCCGCGTTGCGGGAATTCGCGATTCTGGCGGTGATCGCGGTGGTGCTCTACTACGTCATGTTGACGTTCGTGGCGCGGCCTTACCTGATTCCGTCGGAATCCATGGAGCCCACACTGCATGGATGCACGGGCTGCGTCGGCGACCGAATCATGGTGGACAAGCTCACCTACCGCTTCGGCACTCCGTATCCCGGTGACGTCATCGTCTTCAAGGGACCGCCGTCGTGGAACGCCGGATACAAGTCGATCCGGTCCAACAACACCGGGCTGCGCTGGGTGCAGAACGCGCTGTCTTTCATCGGCTTTGTGCCTCCCGACGAGAACGACCTGGTCAAGCGGGTCATCGCGGTCGGTGGGCAGACGGTGCAGTGCCGCGCCGACACCGGCCTGACGGTCAACGGCGCGCGGCTCAAGGAGCCCTACCTCAATCCGGCGACGATGATGGCCGACCCAGCCGCGTACCCGTGCCTGGGCCCCGAGTTCGGGCCGGTCACCGTTCCGGCGGGACGGCTGTGGGTGATGGGCGACAACCGGACGCACTCGGCGGATTCGCGCGCCCACTGCACCAGCATCCCGGCCGACGCGCTCAAGGGCGTTTTGTGCACTGGCGATCCGATGTCGGGGACGGTGCCGGTACCCAATGTCATCGGTAAGGCCAGGTTCATCGTGTGGCCGCCATCGCGTTGGGGTGGTGTGGGTTCGGTCAACCCCCAGCAGGGTCAGTAGCCGTGGCCACGACCTGGCCGCCGCGGACGGTGATCCGCAAAGCCTCGGGGTTGCGCACCCTGGAGTCCGCGCTGCACCGCAGCGGTTTGGGTCCGGTGGCCGGGGTGGACGAGGTGGGTCGGGGTGCCTGCGCGGGCCCGCTGGTGGTGGCGGCCTGCGTGCTCGGACCGGGCCGGCTAGAAAGCCTTGCAGCCCTAGATGATTCGAAGAAGCTCAGCGAGAAGGTGCGCGAGCAGCTGTTTCCCTTGATCCGCCGCTATGCGTTGGCGTACCACGTGGTGTTTATCCCGTCGACCGAGGTCGACCGCCGCGGCGTGCATGTGGCCAATATCGAAGGCATGCGCCGTGCCGTGGCCGGCCTGTCGGTGCGGCCCGGTTATGTGCTCAGCGACGGCTTTCGGGTGCCGGGGTTGCCCATGCCGTCGCTGCCCGTGGTCGGTGGCGACGCCGTGGCCGCCTGCATCGCCGCGGCCAGCGTGCTGGCGAAAGTCAGCCGGGACCGGCTGATGGTCGCGATGGACGCCGACCACCCGGGCTACGGCTTCGCCGAACACAAGGGATACGGCACACCGGCGCACGGCACGGCGCTGACCCGCCTGGGCCCCTGCCCCGAGCACCGGCATTCGTTCATCAACGTCCGGCGCGTGGCGAGCGGCCCGGGCACCCGCGTGGTGGCCGAATGCACACCGGACCCTCCGGGCGAGCATGGCGAATACCGGTGAGGAAAGATGGGGGTTCCCACCCGGCGACGAACGCTGGCCGCTAGCGACCGTAGGGGCGCCAAGGACGGAGCCGGGGAAATCTGCAGGGAGAAGGACGTCTGACCAGATGAGTGCCGAAGATCTCGAAAAGTACGAAACCGAGATGGAGCTCTCGCTGTACCGCGAATACAAGGACATCGTCGGCCAGTTCAGCTACGTCGTGGAAACCGAGCGACGCTTTTACCTGGCCAACAGCGTGGAGATGGTGCCGCGCAACGCCGACGGCGAGGTGTACTTCGAGCTGCGACTGTCCGACGCCTGGGTATGGGACATGTACCGGCCGGCGCGTTTCGTCAAGCAGGTGCGGGTGGTCACCTTCAAGGACGTCAACATCGAAGAGGTCGAGAAGCCCGAACTGCGGCTGCCGGAATAACCGCGGACGGCCGCAGCCCGGCGTTCGGCGAAAGCTAGTTCTCGCCGTTGGATGGCAGCTGGCCACGCCTTTCGATGACTTCCCGCGCCACGTCGGCGAGCTTGATGTTCACGGCCTGGGAGTGGCGGCGCAGCAGGTCGAACGCCTGCTCTTCGGTCATTTCGTGCAGCAGCATCAACATGCCGACCGCCTTGCCGATTTCGCGGTTGCTGAGCAGCCCTCGTCGCAGGCTCACGGCATCTTCGCCCTTTGCCACGGCGTTGATGGCAACGCTGGCGAACGAGGCCAGCACCGCCGCTCGTCCGGCGGACTCGTCGTCGAACTGGTGGGCCGTGTCGCTGAAGAGGTTGAGCGCGGCCCCTTTGCGTTTTTCGACCAGGAGCCGAAATCCCATGGCTCCGCGCACCGGCGTCTCTTCGACCAGGATCGACGCGAGCTTGGGCCACTGTGAGCGCGTCGTCAGGTCCGGGTCGATTTGGGGGGTTTCCTCCTCGATCGCATCGATGCACGGGCCGTCGCCGGCGCGCCGTTCCAACTCGTCGATCGCCTGCGCGAGCCGGTCGCTCGCGCCGACCGTGACGTAGCGATCGTTGTCGCGTAGCAACAAGCTGGCGTGGTCACAGCCCCTGACGGTCAAGGTCGCGGCGACGCAGATCGCCGCGTAGATCTCCCTGGCGTCCGAGCCTTGATAAAGGATCTCGGCGAGCGCCGCGAAGACCGTCGCCGGGTCGGCTTTCTCCCCGCCGGGTGGCGATTCGTCGGCGCCGGGATTCAATTCATCTGCCACGTCGTGCCTCATTCTTGATGGCCGTGGATTATCGGCCGCCAACACGTGCTCGTGCCGTTAGGTACGGCCAAGCGCTGCCTGCTTATGCCGTCATTCTGCGCCGCCAGCCTACGGCCCTACGTCCAAAGTATCGGCATTCCCGGTGTTCTGGGTGGGGGCGGGGCGAGTGTGACGCTGGCCGGGAGCGCGCCGTGCCCGCCTCCGGGGGCCGGAACCGATGTAGTTTGATTTCGTGGGCATTCAGCGCTCAGCCGCGTCTCGCGACATCCTGGCCGACTACGACGAGCACGCGATAACGGTGACGCCACCTAAGCACGAGGCGGCGGGCGTGGGCCTTGAGGCCGTCGCCGAGGAGGCCACCAAGCGCACGGTCACGCCGGTGTCGAAGGCGATCATCATCAGGTTGGAATCGGCCTCGCTTGCGGTGGCCCCCGGCGACGGTGAAATGGCCTAGTGGCCCGCGTCACCGCGCGTCGGCGGGCCACGCATCTCACCGCCAATCAGGCGATCACTCGGCCGGAGACCCTGGCCGTCGAGGAGCCGCTGGAGATCCGCGTCAACGGCGCGCCGATCACGGTGACCATGCGCACGCCTGGCTCGGATATCGAACTGGCACAAGGCTTTCTGCTCACCGAAGGGGTGATCGGGGGCCGCGGGGATGTGCTGAGCATCCGCTACTGCGGCGGCCGCGGTGAGGACGGCGCCAATACCTACAACGTTCTCCATGTGACCCTCGCACCCGGCGTCGAGCCGCCGGATCTTGACGTCACCCGCAACTTCTACACCACCTCGTCGTGCGGGGTCTGCGGCAAGGCGTCGCTGGAAGCGGTGCGGCTGACCAGCCGGTTCTCACCTGCCGCGGATCCCCTCACCGTCGCCTCGGCCACGCTCAAGGCGATGCCAGCGCAACTTCGGGCCGCGCAAAAGGTTTTCGACAGCACCGGTGGGCTGCACGCCGCGGCATTGTTTTGCGCCGACGGCACCATGTTCGCCGTGCGTGAGGACATCGGCAGGCACAACGCGGTCGACAAGGTCATCGGCTGGGCGCTGGAACATGAGCGGGTGCCGCTTGGAGCCTCGGTGCTGCTGGTCAGCGGGCGGGCGTCGTTCGAGTTGACCCAGAAGGCCGTGATGGCCGGCATTCCCATGCTGGCCGCGGTGTCCGCGCCGTCGTCGCTGGCGGTCTCGCTGGCCGAGGAGTCCGGGGTCACGCTGGTGGCGTTCCTGCGCCAGGATTCGATGAACGTCTACACCCGGGCGGACCGAATCACATAACTGGCCGTACCGCCCTGTGGATGGGCGTTCGACTGGGGATAACCGGCCGTCTGCCCCGCGGCGGCCCGCCCGCCGCGGCAGGTCATGTCGGGGCTACCGCGCAGGGTGGCCGTCATGACGACGCAGAAGACGATGACCCGGGTCGAGCTGGGAACGATGGGTGAGGCGCTCGCCGCGGATCACCTGACAAGGATGGGGTTGCGGATCTTGAACCGTAACTGGCGTTGCCGCTACGGAGAGCTCGACGTGATCGCCTCCGACGAGGCCAGCCGCACGGTGGTGTTCGTCGAGGTGAAGACCCGTACCGGCGATGGCTATGGGGGGCTCGCGCACGCGGTCACCGAACGTAAAGTCCGACGGCTGCGGCGGCTCGCCGGGCTATGGCTGGCCGGCCAGGACAGGGGATGGGCGGCGGTGCGCATCGATGTGATCGGGGTGCGGATCGGGCGGCGCCGCACTCCGGAGATCACCCACCTGCAGGGCATCGGCTGATGGCGCTGGGACGCGCATTCTCGGTCGCGGTGCGTGGATTAGACGGAGAGATCGTGGAGATCGAGGCCGACATCACCTCCGGGTTGCCGGGTGTGCATCTCGTGGGGCTACCCGATGCCGCGCTGCAGGAGTCCCGCGACCGGGTCCGCGCGGCCGTCGCCAACTGCGGCAACAGCTGGCCCATGGCGCGGCTGACCCTCGCGCTGTCACCGGCGACGCTGCCGAAAATGGGATCGGTCTACGACATGGCGTTGGCGGCTGCGGTGCTGTCGGCGCAGCGCAAGCACCCGTGGGAGCGTCTGGAGAAGACGGTGTTGTTGGGTGAGCTGTCGCTGGATGGCAGGGTCCGGCCGGTGCGCGGAGTGCTGCCCGCCGTGCTGGCCGCCAAACGCGACGGTTGGCCGGCCGTCGTTGTTCCGGTGGACAACCTGGCCGAGGCCAGCCTGGTCGACGGCATCGAGGTCTGGGGCGTGCGCACCCTGGGGCAATTGCAGCGCTGGCTGTGCGGATCCGCCGGTTTGGACGACAGAACCGACGCGGGCACCCCGACCCCGGAGTCGTCGGTGGATCTGGCCGACGTGGTGGGGCAGGCACAGGCACGTTTCGCGGTGGAAGTGGCGGCCGCCGGAGCGCATCACCTGATGCTGACCGGACCGCCGGGCGTGGGCAAAACAATGTTGGCGCAACGTCTTCCGGGGTTGCTGCCGCCGCTGTCGGACGGTGAGTCACTGGAGGTCACCGCGATTCACTCGGTGGCCGGCTTGCTGTCGGGGGACACGCCGTTGATCACCAGGCCACCGTTTGTGGCGCCACACCACAGTTCCAGCGTCGCGGCACTCGTCGGCGGGGGCTCGGGCATGGCCCGCCCGGGCGCTGTCAGCCGGGCGCATCGCGGGGTGCTGTTCCTCGACGAATGCGCCGAAATCAGCGTCGCCGCGCTGGAAGCATTACGAACACCGTTGGAGGACGGCGAAATTCGCCTCGCCCGCCGCGATGGGGTGGCGTGCTACCCGGCCCGATTCCAGCTGGTGCTGGCGGCCAATCCATGCCCCTGTGCACCGGCCGATCCACAGGACTGCATCTGTGCGGCGGCGGCCAAACGGCGCTACCTGGGCAAACTGTCCGGGCCGTTGCTGGATCGGGTGGATCTACGGGTGCAAATGCATTCGGTGCGGGCGGGGGCATTCTCGGTCACCGACGGCGAATCGACGGCGCAGGTACGCCACCGGGTGGCGCTGGCCCGTGACGCATCCGCTCAGCGTTGGCGCCCGCACGGATTTCGCACCAATGCCGAGGTCAGCGGGCCGCTGTTGCGCCGAAAGTTCCGACCTAGCAACGCCGCAATGACGCCGCTGCGCAGCGCGGTGGATCGTGGTCTGCTCAGCATCCGCGGCCTCGATCGGACACTGCGGGTGGCGTGGAGCCTGGCTGACTTGGCCGGCCGGGTATCGCCCGGGGTCGACGAAGTTGCCGCCGCGCTGAGCTTCCGGCAATCGGGAGCGCGGCGATGACGACGGCCGTCGACCCCGTAGCGCGGGCATGGGCTTACCTGTCCCGGGTGGCCGAACCGCCCTGCGCGGAACTTGCCACCCTGGTGCGACGCCTTGGCCCGGTGGAGGCGGCCGAACGGGTCCGGCGCGGATTGGTCGATGACGACGTGGCACGCCACACCGAGGCCAGGCGCGGAATAGACCGGGCCGCGGCCGATCTCGAGCTGCTGGCCAGTCGAGGGGGGCGATTGATCACGCCCGACGACGACGAATGGCCGTTGCTCGCCTTCGCGGCATTCGGCGATGGCGGTCGAACGGGGGCCAGGGCAAAGCCGCCCGGCGCGCCGCCGATGGTGTTGTGGGCGCTGGGGCCCGAGCGTCTCGACGAGGTGGTGCAGCGCGCGGCCGCTGTGGTCGGCACCCGCGCCTCGACCGCATACGGCGAGCAGGTGACGGCCGACCTCGCGGCCGGGCTGACCGAACGCGACGTCGCGGTCGTCTCCGGCGGCGCCTACGGCATCGACGGCGCAGCGCACCGCGCGGCGCTGGACTGCGACGGAATCACCGTGGCCGTCCTCGCCGGCGGGCTGGACATCCCCTATCCGGCCGGCCATTCGGCGCTGCTGCATCGCATCGGTCACCATGGGTTGCTGTTCACCGAATACCCACCGGGTGTCCGCCCAGCCCGACACCGGTTTCTGACCCGCAATCGCCTGGTGGCCGCGGCAGCCGGGGCCGCCGTGGTGGTCGAAGCCGGCGTGCGCAGTGGCGCGGCGAACACCGCCGCCTGGGCGCGGGCCCTGGGCCGAGTGGTGGGTGCCGTCCCGGGACCGGTGACATCGTCGGCGTCGGCGGGTTGTCACGCGCTGCTGCGACACGGCGCGGAGCTGGTCACCCGTGCCGACGACGTCGTCGAGTTGGTCGGTCGCATCGGTGAATTGGCGCCGGGAGAACCGCGGCCCGTCACGGTGTTCGACGGGCTGGGCGAGGCCGAGCGCCAGGTGTACGAGGCGTTGCCGGGCCGTGGCGCCGCCACCGTCGACGAGATCGCGGTCACGTCGGGACTGGTGCCCGGGCAGGTGCTGGGGCCGCTGGCGATCCTCGAGGTGGCCGGGTTGGTGCGGCGCGACGACGGGTTGTGGCGAATCGTCCGCGCGAATGCCGGTCAAGCTGCGGCGACGGGGCGCCTCGTATAGTCGACTGGGGTCGGGTCTGGACAGGAGGATAAGTGGCGGGTCGACCTCTGCAAACGTTTGAAGTCGTCGGTAGTGAACAACTCACACCGCACATGGTTCGGGTGGTGCTGGGGGGCGGCAATTTCGACACCTTCGTGCCCAGCAATTTCACCGACTCCTACGTCAAGCTGGTTTTCGTCGCGGACGACGTCGACGTGGCCCGGTTGCCCCAGCCGCTGACGTTGGACAGCTTCGCCGACCTGCCCCCCGAGAAGAGGCCATCGGTGCGGACCATGACGGTCCGCCGTGTCAGCCTTGCGACCCGCCAGATCGAGGTCGACATCGTGGTGCACGGTGAGCACGGGGTCGCGGGTCCGTGGGCGGCGGCGGCCCAGCGTGGTCAGCCGGTCTACCTGATGGGGCCCGGCGGCGCCTACACCCCGGACCCGGCCGCCGACTGGCACCTACTGGCCGGCGACGAATCCGCGCTCCCGGCCATCGCCGCCGCGCTGGAAGCCCTGCCCGTCAATGCCGTCGGCAAGGCGTTCATCGAGGTTGCCGGCCCCGAGAACGAAGTCCCGTTGACCGCGCCAGACTCCGTCGAGGTGCACTGGGTCTACCGCGGCGGCCGGGCCGATCTGGTTCCCGAGGATCGGGCCGGCGATTTCGCGCCGTTGATCGAGGCGGTCACCACCACCCCCTGGCTGCCGGGCCAGGCACACGTCTTCATCCACGGCGAGGCGCAAACCGTCATGCACAACCTGCGGCCCTACATCCGCAACGAGCGCGGTGTGGACGCGAGGTGGGCGTCGTCGATCTCCGGTTACTGGCGGCGCGGGCGCACCGAAGAGACGTTCCGGCAGTGGAAGAAAGAACTGGCTGCCACGGAGGCGGGTGTTCGGTAGGACCGGCCCGGCAGCGGGTGCGCCGGGCGGAACGCCGGCTGGCATCCTCACTGTATGGCGTCCTCACCTTCCTTCGGCGACTACCAGAACGAGATATACCTACAGGGCCTGGGCGGGGTGGTGCCATCCCTGCCGATGGCGTTTTCTGACCTTGAGGCCAAGGCCGCTACGGCACTGTCACCCTCGGTGTGGTCATACGTCGCGGGCGGGGCCGGCGACGAGCGCACCCAACGCGCCAACTGCGAGGCCTTCCAGCGGTGGGGTCTCATCCCGCGCATGTTCGTCGGCGCGACCCAACGCGACCTCACGGTCGAGGTGTTCGGCCAGAGCTGGCCGGCGCCGGTGTTCATGGCGCCGATCGGCGTCATCGGCCTGTGCGCCCAAGACGGTCACGGCGACCTGGCCACCGCACGCGCGGCGGCCCGTACCGGTGTCCCCATGGTCGCCTCCACGCTGACGGTCGACCCGATGGAAGACGTCGCAGCCGCCGTGGGCGACACACCCGGGTTCTTCCAGCTGTACACACCGACCGACCGCGAGCTGGCCGCCAGCCTGGTGCATCGCGCCCAGACGGCCGGCTTCAAGGGCATCGTCGTCACCCTCGACACCTGGGTCACGGGCTGGCGCCCACGCGACCTGAGCACCTCAAACTTCCCCCAGCTGCGCGGGCACTGTCTGGCCAACTACACCAGCGACCCGGTCTTTCGCGCCAGCCTGCAGCGCCCGCCCGAGGAAGACCCGCAAGGGGCCGTGCTGCGCTGGGTGCAAGTCTTCGGGTCCCCCCTGACCTGGGACGACCTTCCCTGGCTGCGCTCACTGACCGACCTGCCGCTGCTCGTGAAGGGCATCTGCCATCCCGACGACGCCCGGCGCGCCAAGGACGGGGGCGTCGACGGCATCTACTGCTCCAACCACGGCGGCCGCCAGGCTAACGGCGGCTTGCCCGCGCTGGATTGCCTACCGGGCGTTCTCGAGGCGGCCGACGGACTGCCCGTGCTGTTCGACTCGGGGATCCGCAGCGGCGCCGACGTCATCAAGGCGCTCGCGCTGGGCGCCACCGCGGTGGGCATCGGGCGCCCGTACGCCTACGGCCTGGCGCTGGGGGGTGTCGACGGCGTGGTGCACGTGCTGCGCACGATGCTCGCCGAAGCGGACCTGATCATGGCCGTTGACGGATATCCCGACCGCAAAGATCTCACCCCGGAAACACTCCGGCGCGTCGACTGACACAGGCCCCGGGGTGTCTGCGAGCGTGGGGGAGTGCCGGACACCAGCGAATCGATCCTCGACGAGTTCGACGAGTACCTGGCGCTGCAATGCGGTCGTTCAGCGCACACCCGTCGGGCCTATCTGGGCGATCTGCGCTCACTGCTGGCCTTTCTCGATGGTCGAGGAGTCCGCCTGGACGGGTTGAGCCTGCCGGTCCTGCGGTCGTGGCTGGCCGCGGGGGCCGGTGCCGGTGCGGCCCGTACCACGCTGGCCCGTCGCACCTCGGCGGTCAAGGCGTTCACCGCCTGGGCGTCGCGGCGCGGCCTGCTGACCGGGGATCCGGCCGCTCGGCTACAAGTGCCGAAGGCGCACCGCACCCTGCCGGCGGTGTTGCGTCAGGATCAGGCACTGGATGCCATGGCGGCCGCGAAATCCGGCGCCGAGCAAGGTGATCCGCTGGCTTTGCGGGACCGGCTGATCGTGGAGATGTTGTATGCCACCGGTATCCGGGTGAGCGAGCTATGCGGCCTCGACATCGACGATGTGGACACCCGGTATCGGCTGGTGCGTGTCCTCGGTAAGGGCAACAAGCAGCGCACCGCGCCGTTCGGGCTGCCGGCCGCCGACGCGCTGCGCGCCTGGCTGGACGACGGGCGTCCTGCCCTCGTGACCGCGGAGTCCGGGCCAGCGCTGCTGCTGGGTGCGCGAGGCCGGCGCCTCGACGTGCGCCAGGCACGCACCGTCGTCCACCAGACCGTCGCCGCGGTGGACGGCGCGCCGGACATGGGGCCGCATGGGCTGCGGCACAGCGCGGCCACCCACCTACTCGAAGGCGGAGCTGACCTGCGGGTCGTGCAGGAGTTGCTCGGCCATTCCAGCCTGGCGACCACGCAGCTGTACACCCATGTCGCGGTGTCGCGGTTGCGGGCGGTGCACGATCAGGCCCACCCACGGGCCTAGCCCCCGCCGATCACGCGGCCCAACGAGCGGCGTGCTGCCAGGCGAGCGGGGTGCTGGCAGGCGACAGCGGGCGCGTGTGGCCCATCGGAGAGCCGGCGATGCGGACCGCCAGATTAATGTTTGGCGGCCGTGAATGAACAGTGCATGGCGTGGAAGCGACAAATCGGCGGTGGGCTTCGGCGTGAGCTTCCATTGTCATGGGACAAGGGTTTTCCGCGCCACGAGTATGACATATCGCTGCTTCTTCGCGGCATATTCGCGGATCGCGAGAAAGATAGAAAGATAAGATGACCCGGAAAGGGGCCAGACGATGGACCATCGCGACAGCGCGACATGTGTCCGGCGATTGCCTTTTGGTTCGCTCGTCGAAAATCGCGCTACCCAAGCACATGGCCACAATGGATCGACGCTGCGCCACGCCACCGCTTGGTGTGGGACCGCCACCGCGGTCCCGGACGGCTAGGAGCAGCGGTGTTCGACTTCGGGGCGTTATCGCCTGAGATCAACTCCGGCCGCATGTACGCGGGCCCGGGATCGGGGTCCATGCTGGCCGCCGGGGCGGCCTGGGATGGTCTAGCGGCCGAGTTGGGTTCGGCGGCGGCCGGCTACAACTCGACGATCTCGGAGCTGATCCGTAGCAAGTGGGTGGGCCCCGCGTCGGCGTCGATGGTGGCGGCGACCGCGCCCTACGCGGCGTGGCTGAGCGCCACCGCCCAGCTGGCCGAGCAGTCGGGCATGCAGGCACGGGCGGCCGCGGCGGCCTATGAGCTCGCATTCGCGATGACGGTGCCCCCGCCGGTCGTCGCGGCCAACCGCAGTTTGCTGACGATGTTGGTCGCGACCAACTTCTTCGGCCAAAACACCCCGGCGATCGCGGCCACCGAGGCCCAATACGCCGAGATGTGGGCCCAGGACGCCACCGCCATGTACGGTTACGCCGGCGCCTCGTCGGCGGCGTCGCAGTTGACCCCGTTCGCGCCGGCCCCGGCAACCACCAGCGAGGCCGGACTCGCTGGGCAGGCAACGGCTGTCGAGGCGGCTGCCGCCACGTCGGCGGGCAGTTCCGCGCAGACGGTATCGACGATGACCACAGAGCTGGCCGTCGCGTCCGCCATGCCCCAAGCGGTGCAGCAATATCTTTCGTCTGCGTTGCTGGATCCGAGCGGACTGGGGATCCTGGGGCGCTGGGCTCGCTCACCCCGGCGAATCGGACCGCGCTGGTTCGTACCTTTACGGGTCTTCCTTATTTCACCGAAGGGATGACCCAAAGCGTGATCTCGCTCGCACTGGTGTTGATTCCCGGTAACCCCGCATCAAGTGCCGGTGGCTCCGGAAGCTCGGTTGTGGTCGACTGGGGGCCGACCGTTTTCGGCGGTCTCTCGCAGACGCCGACCGTGGGCGCCGCAGGCACCGCTGTCGGCACGCCAGGCGGCGTCGGCGTCACTATCGGCAGGGTGCCGTTAGAACCGCTGCACTGGGCGCAGACCCAACCAAGCGGCGGCGCGCAGATTTCGGTGGCTGTCGGCAAAACCCACGCGATTAAGGCGTTGTCGGTGCCGTCGGGCTGGGTCGAGAACGCGCCGCAGCAAGTCGCGACGGAGTGGGAGGCCCCCGAAAGCTTTACCCCCGTCCGGGCGTCGGGGGTAAACGCCGTCCTGCGGGGGGTGGACGTGTCGGGCGGTGGCCAGCACGCCGCTGGCTTTGTCCATAAATACGGATTTCGGTACAAGGTGATGCTGCGCCCTCCCTTTGGCGGATAGGCCCAAGGCCGCCAACAACACTCGCGGAGTCGAAGTCGATCCCGGGCGCCCACGGTCAAGCTCGGTTAGCGGTGCAGCGGCTTGAGCCGGATCGGCGGTGGCCGTCAGCAGTCCCAGCGGATCGACATAGTCGGCGCCCGACGCCGGGCCCCACATCGCGCCCCAGTGCAAACACGCCGCGGCCCGGCAGCCGACGTGCCCGGCGGCCAGCTCGCCGATCACGGTCGCCGCGGTCACCGGCTGACCCGACCCGCACGGCAGCCCGCACCGGCTCGTAGCTGGTGCGCAACCCGCCCGGATGGGCCAGCGACACCAGCTCGGCCGTCCGGCCAGCAGCCCGGCGAACACCACCGTCGCGGCGCCCGCGGCATAGACCGGCTGGCCCGGGCGTGCCGGCCAGGTCCACCCCGCGGTGGCCGGGTTCCAGTCCGGCGACGGGGCGTCGAAGCCCCGGACCACCGCCGGCGGCGGGCGCAGCGGCCACTCCAGCCGGACCGCATCGCCGCTGGCCGGCGTCGCGCAGACCAGCGTCGCGGCCAGGATCAGCGCCGCCCATCGCACGCTCATCAGTTCACCGCAGCGTTGACGACGGCCACCCGGCCAATCTGTGCACGAATGCGTTCGTGTGGACAGTGCTAGGAAAAGCCACCTGGCCGAAGTCGGTGTAAACTGCTCTGTCGCAGCTCCGTAATAGCGGGCTGACTTCGCGCGTCTGCATCGCGTCTCCGCGTTCCACTAGGAGTTCGCACCGCATGCCGGGCGGTCCCGTCCAACAACGGGTCCGGCATCGCAGCAGCCGCCAGGGCCCGGCTTCACCCGTCGCTGGGCGACAACCGACACACAAAGGCATACGCATGGCCGTAGTAACCATGAAGCAGCTGCTTGACAGCGGCACGCACTTCGGGCATCAGACCCGTCGCTGGAATCCCAAGATGAAGCGGTTCATCTTCACCGACCGCAACGGCATCTACATCATCGACCTGCAGCAGACGCTGACCTTCATCGACAAGGCGTACGAGTTCGTCAAAGAGACCGTCGCCCACGGCGGCACGGTGCTTGTTCGTCGGCACCAAGAAGCAGGCGCAGGAATCCGTCGCCGCCGAGGCGACCCGCGTCGGCATGCCGTATGTAAACCAGCGCTGGCTGGGTGGCATGCTGACCAACTTCCAGACCGTGCACAAGCGCCTGCAGCGCCTCAAGGAGCTCGAGGCGATGGAGCAGACCGGTGGCTTCGAGGGCCGCACCAAGAAGGAAATCCTGGGCCTGACCCGCGAGAAGAACAAGCTGGAGCGCAGCCTGGGCGGTATCCGCGACATGGCGAAGGTGCCGTCGGCGGTCTGGGTCGTCGACACCAACAAGGAGCACATCGCGGTCGGCGAGGCCCGCAAACTGGGTATCCCGGTCATCGCGATCCTGGACACCAACTGCGACCCCGACCTGGTCGACTACCCGATCCCGGGCAACGACGACGCGATCCGCTCGGCGGCCCTGCTGACCAAGGTGATCGCCTCGGCGGTGGCCGAGGGCCTGCAGGCACGCGCCGGCGCCGGGTCGCAGCCGACGGCAAGCCCGACGCCGAAGCCGCCGAGCCGCTGGCCGAATGGGAGCAGGAGCTGCTGGCCTCGGCGACCGCAACTCGCCGCGCCGGCCGAACAGAGCCGCTGCGGTCGCAACAGAACCAACCCCAGACCCATCATAGGAAAGGCTGAGCATTGGCGAACTTCACCGCTGCCGACGTCAAGCGTCTTCGGGAGCTGACCGGCGCCGGCATGCTCGACTGCAAGAACGCGCTCGCCGAAAGCGAAGGCGACTTCGACAAGGCCGTCGAGGCGCTGCGGATCAAGGGCGCCAAGGACGTCGGCAAGCGCGCCGAGCGCGCCACCGCCGAGGGCCTGGTCGCCGCCAAGGACGGCGCGCTGATCGAGCTGAACAGCGAGACCGACTTCGTCGCCAAGAACGCGGAGTTCCAGAAGGTCGCTGAGGAGATCGTCGCTGCGGCGGCCAAGTCCAAGGCCGCCGACGTCGACGCTGTCAAGGCGGCCAGCGTCGGTGACAAGACCGTCGAGCAGGTGATCGCCGAGCTGTCCGCCAAGATCGGGGAGAAGCTCGAACTGCGCCGGGTCGCATACTTCGACGGCACCGTCGAAACCTACTTGCACAAGCGCGCCGCCGACCTGCCCCCGGGCGTCGGTGTGCTGGTCGAGTACACCGGCGGCGACGCCGCACGCCGCGCACGCGGTCGCGCTGCAGATCGCCGCGCTCAAGGCGCGCTACCTGACTCGGGACGATGTGCCCGAGGAGGTCGTGGCCAGCGAACGGCGCATCGCCGAGGAGACCTCACGCGCAGAGGGCAAGCCGGAGCAGGCGCTGCCCAAGATCGTCGAAGGCCGCCTGGGCGGCTTCTTCAAGGACGTCGTGCTGCTCGAGCAGCCGTCAGTGTCGGACAGCAAGAAGACGGTCAAGGCGCTGCTCGACGAAGCCGGTGTCACCGTGACCCGGTTCGTCCGGTTCGAGGTCGGCCAGCAGCTCAGCCATCAGCCGGTCATGCGACACGTGCACGCATTCGGTGACGACGCGCTCGGTCACCTCGACGCCGTCGGTCTGATCGACGCCCTCAACTCCGGTCGGGTCAGGCCGGGCCGAGGTCGTCGAGGCCGCGATCGCCCGCACCGAAGCCGTCAACCCCGCCCTGAACGGCTTGGCCTACGAGGCTTTCGACCGGGCTCGGTGCGCCAGGCAGCGCCGCGACCGTGCTCGCGCCGGCTTCTTCAGCGGCGTCCCGACATTCATCAAGGACAACGTCGACGTCGCCGGGCTGCCGACGATGCGCGGCACCGACGCGTGGCCGCCGCGGACATGCCGAAACCGACAGCGAATTCGCGCGGATGTACCTGGCCACCGGGATGACATCGCTGGGCAAGACCCAGATGTCGGAATACGGCTTCAGCGCCTCGGCTGAACACCCGCGACTGGGACCGGTGCGCAACCCGTGGAACACCGACCACACCGCGGGCGCATCGTCGTCGGGCTCGGCCGCGTTCGTGGCCGCCGGTGCGGTGCCGATTGCCCATGCCAATGACGGCGGCGGTTCGATCCGAATTCCCGCGTCCTGCAACGGGCTCGTCGGGCTGAAGCCGTCGCGTGGCCGGCTACCGCTGGACAAAGAAGTCAGGCAGATGCCGATTCGCATCGTCGCCAACGGGGTGGTCAGCCGATCGGTGCGCGACACCGCCGCGTTCTACCGGGAAGCCGAACGCATCTGGCGAGCCCCAAGCTCACGCCGATCGGAGACGTGCACCACGCCGGAGAAAAGCGGCTGCGGATCGCCGTCATCACCCACTCACTTCTACGCGAGTCCAGCCCCGAGGTTCGCGAGCTGACGTTGAAATCGGCCAGCTTGCTCGAAGAGCTCGGCCACCGCGTCGACCATCTCGAAAAACCGCCGGTCCCTTCGAGTTTCGTGACCGACTTCGTGCTCTACTGGGGACTGCTGGCGATGGGCCAAATTCAGCAGAACAACGCGCCTTCGACGGATTCGATGTCACCCGGTTGGACGACCTGTCACGGGGCCTGGACCGGCATGCGCGTCGAAATCTGCATCGCTTGCCGCTGGCGCTGATCCGTTTGTCGCCGGTGCGGCGGCACACCGGAACGTCTGGCTCGCACCTACGACCTCGTGTTCACGCCGACGTTGGCTGACGAGCCGCCGCAGATCGGCCACCTGACCCGACCGCCGACTACGACAGGTCATTGACCGGCTGCAGGATTGGGTCGCGTTCACGCCGTTGCAGAACGTCACGGGCGAGCCCGCGATCTCGTTGCCGCTGGCCGATCCGCCAACGGATTACCGGTGGGGATGATGTTCTCGGCGCCGTCGGGCCAGGAAGCGCGCTTGCTGGAACTGGCTTACGAACTCGAAGACGCCCGGCCCTGGGCCCGTATCCAGGCTTCTGGACGATCCGAGCCTGACGGGTCAGTCGGATCCCAGCGCCTCCAGCATTCGCTTGAACTCGCGCTGCTGGACCCCGATCAGCTTGGCCAGCATGCGGGCGTCGGCTTCCCGACCGCGGCCTCGGCGCGTCTCAGCTGCGCCCGGCCATCCAGCGGTCAGCGTGGCCGGCAGCGCACGGCCGGAGGCCACCGATGCGGGGCGTGCCACCGCGCCAACGTCTTCCAGCCTGTGCAGCACCGTGTTCATCGCCTGCGGCGAGACGTTGGCTTGCCGGGACAACTCGGCGCTGGACAATCCCGGGGACATGGAAAGAATTCGCAGGCAAACGAATTCGGGCAGCGTCAGGCCCAGCGGGCCCAGCGCGGCCGCAACCTCCGGCCGCAGAACGGCTCCCACCCGGTAGAGCAGATAGCCAAGCGGGGCGTCTTCGGCCTGAATCATGTCAAAGATATTGACATAGATCGGCCGCGTTATTGGGGTTTCGTGCGCAAATCTTGTGCCGCTCGGTCTGGTGCGCTCCGCTCTCCGCCCGCTCGTGACCGGCAAGCCGCGACTCCAGAACCAATTTTCCGGCCCGCCGGATCGATTGGCACTGGGAGGACGGCCGATAGGCCAAAAATATTGGGGTGAAGCCGATTTAGCATTAGTGGCGGGAATAACCGTCGTCCGTATCGAGCCTGGTGCCGCGCGGTCGACGCGAATTCCCTTGCCGCCCAAGGCGCCCGGTAGCCAAGCTAACTCACTCTGCACAGGCCATTTCGTGATTGTGGTGCGCGATTGCGCAGTGGTGGCATTGATGCCGATGTGAAAAGATGATGCGAAAGATGCTGCGGCACAAATAGGATTCGGGGCCATCCGCGCAGGTATTCGGGCCGTTCAGGGCAATTCGGCGCATATCGGTGTTTGAAATCGTGAATGAAGGGCTATGCGACGACTCGTGTGTGGTTGTCGCCCAACGGGGGAGGCGACTATTCGACACGAAAGGAATAAGGATGAAGTTCACTACGACCGCTGTAAAGACCGCAGTTGCTGCCGGTTCGCTAGCGGCGGCAGGCATCTTCACCGCTGCGACCGCTTCTGCTGCGCCGCCCACCATTGCGGGATTCGGCGCCAGCGAAAAGCTCATCGACGGCCCAATGGTCACGAACTACACCGTGGGCAGCCTGGAACCGAGCAGCACCGTGATCCCGGGCTTCACCCCTAAAGGAAAGCTCTACCAAGCGTCCATCACCGCCGGCTCCGACGGTGGAACGGTGACGCCCTTGGTGTCTGACTTCAACGCCCGCGCGGCCAACGGTCAGACCTACCGGGTGGTCGACAACATTCCGGCTCCGAGTGGCCTTAGCCCGGCGCCGATCAACCAGGGCGGCCAGACGAGCGGCACCCTGTACTTCGACGTGACCGGACAGCCGCCGAATGGCGTCGTCTACAACGACGGAGTGCAAGACGTCCTCATCTGGACGAACAACACCTGATCGCTAGCCCACCCGGTCTCCCCGCGTCGTGTTCGGCGCGGGGAGATCTTTTTGGCGGGAATGGGGTACCCGAGAGAAATGAGCGATGTTGATCACAGACCGGCCGATGTGCGTGAACAAGCGCAAAGACATGCCGAAGAGGCCCGCGCGGCGATGCAGGATCGGCGCAGCGATCAGAGCGGCGTAAGCGGCTGGGTCGCCGAGCGCGCCGGCGAATGGGATCTGCGTGGACAGGACGAGACGACTCTGCAGCGTCAGAAGTTCTTCTGGAATGTCCTGGTTGACTATTGGTTCCGCATGGAGGTCGACGGGTGGGAGAACATCCCCGGGCCACCGGTGCTGTTGGTGGGAATTCACTCCGGCGCTCCTTTTGTCTGGGACGCATGGACAGTCGGGCTGCAATGGTGGCGGCGCTTCGGTCAGGAACGGCCGTTGCATGGCACCGCCCACGATGCGCTGATGGCGATTCCCGTTATCGGGCGATACTTCCGGTCGATGGGTGTGCTTCCGGCCGCCCCGGACGCGATCGCCACGGCGCTCGCGGACGGGCGTGACGTCGCGCTCTGGCCGGGTGGGGAAGTGGACTCGCTACGCCCGTGGACCGAGCGCGATCGCGCCAACCTCGCCGGGCGGAAGGGCTTCGTGAAGATGGCCATTCGTGCCGGCGTGCCGATCGTACCGATCGCGACGGTTGGCGGCGCCGATGCCATGCCGGTGCTGTTCCGCGGCGAGCGCCTATCGAAAATCCTGCAACTCGACCGCATGCTGCGGCTCAAGGTGTTCCCGCTGGCGATCTCACTACCCTGGGGGATCGCACCGGCGGCGCTTCCGCAGCTGCCGTTGCCGGCCAAGATCAGGACCCGGTTCATGCCCGCCGTCGAACTCGACCACGATCCCGCGCGCGCGGACGACGACGAATACGTCGAGCGCAAGTATCACGACGTTCAAGATGCCATTCAGAAAGGTATGGACGCGCTGGCCCGCAAGCGTGCGTTTCCGCTTTTCGCGTGACTCAGCGGCTCTAGGCCGCGCTACCTCACGCGAAAACCCTTGCCGAATATGCGCTTAACCGGCGTCGGACTCCGCGTTCGGGGCCGATGTCGAGGTCAGCGCTGGCTCTCCGACAACCCATTGCGGTTGCGGTGGCGTCACCGCCATGTAGCCGACTCCGCGGACGGTGTCGACCATCGATTCGTGTTCGGTGCCAAGCTTGGCGCGCAGCCGTCGCACATGGACGTCGATCGTGCGGACACGACCATTGCAGTCGTAACCCCACACTTCCCGCATCAGCCGGGTGCGGCTGAACGCCCGACCCGCATGCTCGGCAAGGAAATACAACAATTTGAACTCGGTGAGCGTCAGGCCCAGATCCTCGCCGCGCAGCGACGCCGTGAAACTGGCCGGGTGCAGCAGCAGGTCACCGAACTTCAAGGTCCCGTCCAGTGCGCTGCGCCGGCGTGTGATGGCAAGCCGTAGCCGTGCCTGCAGCTCGTCGGCCGGTGCGGTGGGCAGCATCACGTCGTCGAAATGCCAGTCGACATCCACCGCCACGAAGTCGGCCGGTGCGACGACGGCCACCACCGCGACGGAGGGTTCGTTAGCGCTCAGTCGGCGGCAGACGCCGCGAGCCGCCGCCAGGTCGGTGCGTGCGTCGATGATCGCGACGTCGGCCTCGTCGTATTGCCCGTCGACCTCGTCAACGTCGTCGCTCAGGGGCGCGTGCCGCAGACTCTGCGCAAAGGACTTCAGCGTCGGCAAAGCCAGTTCAAAGTCGTCCTCATCGGTGAGCAGTAGAACGTCCAAAAGACATCTCCAAGCCTGATGAGGGGTCTGCCCGTCACCCTCAACCGCAGGCATGTCGTGGGGGCGACGCGCACCAGCGAAATTTCGAGTACCCGATTCCGGGCAGAACTATGCCAACCCCGTTTCCTGGCCTGGTCATCGATGCCGGCCGGGCCGATCGGGCGCGTCCGATGCGGGTGCCCTGGCCCGGAGAAAATCGATGGGTCCGGCCCGTTTGCCACGGGCCGGACCCATCCTTCCAACAAGCTACTGGTTGGACTTTTGACGCTGCTCAGCAACGGCGGCGCTGCCGCGAGCTGCCTCCGCTTCGGCTTCCTTCTTTGCCGCGTCGCGCTGTGCTTCACCCTTGTCTTGCTGGGCCTGGCCCTCGCGGGTCAGGTCATCGCGACCAGTCACCGCTCCGAGGGCTTCCTTTGCCTTGCCCTTGACGTCCTCAACGACGCCCTTGACTGCTTCCGCAGGTCCCGAGTTCTTGTCCGCCATGGATTCAACTCCCCTTCAGTGGCGTGCGTAAATGTGAGCAAGTCACGCTCAGTGCCGATCGATCAAGCGATCTAACCGGCGACACAGCAGGTGCAGGCCCTGCTTCTCAAGACCGCGATTTCCCCCGCCGCGTTGAGCCGGATTCCCATGCCACCGGATGATCAAACATCCGATGCCGGAAGGAAAGCCGTGATTGCCTTGGGTTGCGGCGTCGACCTGGGCCGATGCGACTGAGATAACGCCCTCGTCACCAACTGTGCCGATATGCACCCCGCGTACGCCTCAGTGTGCTGCGATGGGGCAGGATGTGAAATGCCGTTCCGGTGGGGTCGCCCGGGATGGCGATCTCATGCGAGGAGTCTGATGACGGAGTCCGATGTCGCCGGCACGGCGGCTCCGAAGCCGGAGCCAACGCAAAGCGCCGACGGCGGACCGACAGCACATGGCCGCAAGTATTCGAGGGTGTTACTCAAGCTTGGTGGTGAAATGTTCGGCGGCGGCCAGGTCGGGCTGGATCCCGACGTGGTGGGGCAGGTAGCCCGCCAGATCGCCGAGGTGGTCCGCGGCGGTGTGCAGGTCGCCGTCGTGATCGGTGGCGGCAACTTCTTCCGCGGCGCGCAGCTTCAGCAGCGCGGCATGGAACGCACCCGTTCGGACTATATGGGCATGCTCGGCACCGTCATGAACAGCCTTGCGCTGCAGGACTTCCTGGAGAAGGAAGGCATCGCCACCCGTGTCCAGACCGCGATCACGATGGGCCAGGTCGCCGAGCCCTATATCCCGTTGCGGGCCGTCCGCCACCTGGAGAAGGGCCGGGTGGTGATCTTCGGCGCCGGCATGGGTCTGCCGTACTTCTCCACCGACACCACCGCAGCTCAACGGGCGCTGGAGATCGGTGCGGACGTGGTCTTGATGGCCAAGGCGGTGGACGGCGTGTTCGACGAAGATCCGCGAGTGAATCCCGAGGCCGAGTTGCTCACCGTGATCAGCCATCGCGAGGTCATCGACCGCGGGCTACGGGTAGCCGATGCCACCGCGTTCAGCCTGTGCATGGACAATGGCATGCCGATCCTGGTGTTTAACCTGCTGACCAATGGCAATATCGCTCGTGCGGTCGCCGGTGAGAAGATCGGGACGCTGGTCACCACCTGAGGGGAAGACGCGATGAGCCCGCCGGCGGGGATGCAGAGCACAGCCACGAGTAGGAGCGGCGCACATGATTGATGAGGCTCTCTTTGACGCGGAAGAGAAAATGGAGAAGGCCGTAGCGGTGGCCCGTGACGACTTGTCAACCATCCGAACCGGCCGCGCCAACCCGGGCATGTTCACTCGGATCGCGATCGACTATTACGGCGCCAGCACCCCGATCACGCAGCTGGCCAGCGTCAACGTCCCCGAGGCGCGACTCGTCGTCATCAAGCCGTACGAAACCAGCCAGCTGCACGCCATCGAAAACGCCATTCGCAACTCCGACCTCGGAGTAAACCCCAGCAATGACGGCACCCTCATCCGGGTGGCCGTGCCGCAGCTCACCGAGGAACGTCGCCGGGAGCTGGTCAAGCAGGCCAAGGGCAAGGGTGAGGACGCCAAGGTCTCGGTGCGCAATATCCGACGCAAAGCGATGGAGGAGTTGCACCGGATCCGCAAGGACGGCGAGGCCGGTGAAGACGAGGTCGGCCGCGCGGAAAAGGACCTGGACAAGTCCACCCATCAGTACGTCACCCAGATCGATGAACTGGTTAAGCACAAAGAAGGCGAGCTGCTGGAGGTCTAGCGACCGCTCAGCAATCAAGCCCGTGGCAACTTCCGACGCCGGCGCAGGCACTCCGCCCGATCAGCCGCTCCGGTCGCAGAAAACTGCCAAGAAGTCCCGGGCCGGACGCGATCTGCCCGCCGCGATCGCGGTGGGCGCGGCCATCGGCGGGCTGCTGATCGCGACGCTGGTGTTCGCTCCGCGCTTCTGGGTCCTCATCGTCGCCATAGCGATTTTCATTGCCAGCCACGAGGTGGTGCGTCGCCTGCGCGAGGGCGGATACATCATTCCGGTCATCCCGCTGCTGGCCGGCGGGCAGCTCACCGTCTGGCTGACCTGGCCGTTCCATGCCGCCGGCGCGCTGGCCGGCTTCGGTGCCATGGTCGTGGTTTGCATGATTTGGCGGTTGTTCATGCAGGACGCGAGCCGGCGGGATGACGCCGGCGGCTCATCGTCTAACTACTTGCGCGACGCGTCCGCCACCATTTTCCTGGCCGCGTGGGTCCCGTTGTTCGCTTCCTTCGGCGCGATGCTTGTCTACGCAAAAGACGGCCCGGGGCGGGTGTTCTGCCTGATGATGACGGTGGTCGCGTCCGATGTGGGCGGCTACGCGGTGGGGGTGCTCTGGGGGAAGCATCCGATGGTTCCGGCGATCAGCCCCAAAAAATCCTGGGAAGGATTCGCCGGTTCAATGGTGTGCGGGATCACCGCGGCGATCCTGACCGCGACGTTCTTGGGCGGAAAACCGCCGTGGATCGGTGCGCTGCTGGGTGTTGTCCTCGTGCTCACCTGCACACTGGGCGATTTGGTGGAGTCGCAGGTCAAACGCGATCTCGGCATCAAAGACATGGGTCGCTTGCTCCCCGGCCACGGTGGCCTGATGGACCGGCTCGACGGGGTGCTCCCGTCGGCGGTGGCGGCCTGGACGGTGCTCACGCTCGTTCGCTAGGCCCGGACGTGGTCGATACTGGACGGGTCATGGTCCAAGAGTTGGTCTTCTCCGAACCGCGCCCCAGCAGGCCGCCGCGGCACCTGGCCGACCTCGACGCGGCAGGCCGCGCGTCGGCCGTCGCCGAGCTGGGCCTGCCGGCATTTCGGGCCAAGCAGCTCGCGCACCAGTACTACGGCCGGTTGATCGCCGATCCACGACAGATGACCGACCTTCCGGCGGCCGTGCGTGACCTGATCGCCGAGTCGATGTTCCCGAACCTGCTGACCGCGGCCGCCGAAGTAACCTGCGACGCCGGTGAGACCCGAAAGACGTTGTGGCGGGCCGTCAACGACCCTGCTGGCACCACCTTCGAGTCGGTGCTGATGCGTTATCCGCAGCGCAATACGGTGTGCATCTCGTCGCAGGCCGGCTGCGGGATGGCCTGTCCGTTCTGTGCGACCGGTCAGGGCGGGTTAACGCGCAACCTGTCGACCGCCGAGATCCTCGAACAGGTGCGCGCGGCAGCCGCGTCGCTGCGCGACGACTTCGGCGCCCCTGGTCAGCGGCTGTCCAACGTCGTTTTCATGGGCATGGGGGAGCCGTTGGCCAACTACGCCAGGGTGTTGGCCGCGGTGCAGCGCATCACCGCGCCGCCGCCGCACGGGTTCGGCATTTCGGCCCGCTCGGTGACGGTGTCGACGGTGGGTCTGGTCCCGGCGATCCGCAAGCTGGCCGACGAACGGCTCGGGGTGACGCTGGCGTTGTCGCTGCATGCGCCCGACGACGAGCTGCGCGACACGCTGGTTCCGGTGAACAACCGGTGGAAAACCAGCGAAGCGCTCGATGCGGCCCGCTACTACGCCGATCTGACCGGCCGGCGGGTATCTGTCGAGTACGCGCTGATCCGCGACGTGAACGATCAACCGTGGCGGGCCGACCTGCTGGGCGACCGCCTGCATCGCGCGCTCGGGCCGCTGGTGCACGTCAACCTGATCCCGCTCAACCCGACCCCGGGCAGCGACTGGGATGCCAGCCCGAAGGCGGTGGAGCGCGAGTTCGTCAAACGGGTTCGGTCGAAGGGGGTTTCGTGCACGGTGCGCGACACCCGCGGCCGGGAGATCAGTGCCGCGTGTGGGCAGCTGGCCGCCGAGCGTTGAGCGGCGTGATGAACCGGGACGTCGGCTAATACGTCAATCAAGGCATAACACCAGCAAATGAGGTGAGTCATGACCGTTCGCTTGTCGTTCCCGATCAAATTGTTTGCCGCCGGCCTGATCGCGGTCGCGCTGCTAGCGCTGGGATATGCACCACGAGCGCTGGCTGCCGACGATCGCCTGCTGTTCACCGGTACCACCCTTAGCGGCGCGCCGTTCAACGGCGCCAGCCTGCAGGGCAAGCCGGCGGTGCTGTGGTTCTGGACCCCGTGGTGCCCGTTTTGCAACGCCGAGGCCCCCGGCGTCAGCCAGGTGGCGGCGGCAAATCCCGGCGTCACCTTCGTCGGCGTCGCGGCGCACTCGGACGTTGCCGCGATGCAAAACTTCGTCGGCAAGTACAACCTGAACTTCACCAACCTCAACGACGCCGACGGCTCGATCTGGGCCCGCTACAACGTGCCCTGGCAGCCGGCGTACGTGTTCTACCGGGCGGACGGCAGCTCGACGTTCGTCAATAACCCGACCTCGGCGATGTCCCAGCAAGAGCTGTCCGGCCGGGTCGCCGCGCTCAGGTCCTGACGCCGTGGATCGGGGCCTCGTCGGTCTGGCGTTTGCCGCCGGACTGGTCGCGGCGCTGAACCCATGCGGGTTTGCCATGCTGCCCGCGTACCTCGTTTTGGTGGTGCGCGGGCAGCAACCTGGCGAACGTTCGGGGGGGTCGCTGGGTTTGGCGTCGATCGGGAGGGCACTGGCGGCCACCCTCGGGATGGCGCTCGGATTCCTGACGGTGTTCGGATTGTTTGGGGCGCTGACCATATCGGCGGCCGCCACCGTGCAGCGATCCCTGCCGTACGGAACCGTGGTGATCGGCATTGTGCTCGTCGCGCTCGGGGTTTGGCTGCTCTCGGGCCGGGAGCTGACGGCGCTGACACCCCGCCCACTCGGCCCGCGCTGGGCTCCAAATCTGCGGCGGGGGTCTCGGCTGGTGGGCATGTACGGATACGGCGTCAGCTATGCGATCGCCTCGCTGTCGTGCACCATCGGACCGTTTCTGGCGGTGACCGCCGCCGGGTTTCGGGGCGGATCGATCCTCACGAGCGTGTCGATCTACCTCGCCTATGTCGCGGGTCTGACCCTGGTCGTCGGCGTGCTCGCCGTCGCCGCGGCGACCGCGAGCACGGCGCTGGCCGACCGCCTGCGCCGGATCTTGCCGTTCGTCAACCGGATCGGTGGGGCGCTGCTCGTCCTTGTCGGGCTGTACGTGACCTATTTCGGCGTCTACGAGCTGCGGCTGTTCACCGGCGGGGCCGATCCCCGGGACGGGGTGATTACCGCGGCCGGCCGCCTGCAGGGCGAGCTGGCCGGCTGGGTGCACCAGCACGGTGCCTGGCCGTGGGTCGTGGCGTTGTTCGTGCTGGTGGCGGGCGCGCTCGTCGGTGCCTGGCATCGACGGGCCCGACGCTAGAACCCATCTGACACCACCGCACACCACTGTGACGCGTGCGATGACGTCAGAGTAGTGTCACTATGACACTATAGATCTGCAACCGTACGTCGACGCCCTCCGCCACGAGTTGAGAACCGCGGCGGCTTCGGCGGGCGCCGAGGCGCACGACCTGGCCGACCGGCTGAGCGCGGCATTGGAGTCGGCGACCCGGCTGGCGCTGCTCGAAGCCCTGTCGGCCGCCGCCGAAGAGATCACCCGCGAGCTGGCGCCCCGATCCGTCGAGCTCCGGCTGCGGGGTCGCGACCCCGAGTTTGTCGTCAGCGCCCCGCTCGACGAAGCCCCCGACGACGAGGCGTTTGTCGCCAGCTACGACGACGACGGCGGCACCTGGCGGGTCACACTGCGGCTTCCCGAGGGGCTGCGGTCGGCGGTCGAGGCGGCCGCTCGCCGCGACGGGGCGTCGCTGAACTCCTGGCTGGTGCGCGCGGCCGCGCTGGCCAGTCAAGGGGCCAGTCGCTGGACCACCAGGTCCGAGACCGGCCACTCCACAAGCTCCGGCCACCGCGTCACCGGCTGGGTGCGTTAACTCGAAGGAGGCCAGGATGCCGACATTTCAAACCCCCGAGCCGATCACTGTCCGGATCGAAGCCGGCGACGGTTCGATCCGACTGGCCGCGACCGACCGCAACGACACCGTCCTGCAGGTTCGGCCCCGCGACGATTCACGCAGTTCCGATGTCTGGGCCGCCGAACACACCCGGGTGGACTTCCGCGACGGCACGCTGAACGTGTGCGGGGCCAAACGCGGATTGCCGCTGTTTCGGGGCGGCGCCATCGACCTCGACATCGCGCTGCCGTCCGGGTCACGGCTGTACGCGTCACTGGCGTCGGCCGACTTGCGTGCCGAAGGTGAGTACGCCGACGCCCACGTCGCGTCGGCCAGTGGTGACGTCGAAATCGACTCGGTGACGGGAAAGATCAAGGCCGCCACCGCATCTGGGTCGTTTACCGTGCATGCCCTGGACGGGAGCGGTTCGGTGGCAACCGCTTCGGGTGACGTCGCGATCGGCGACCTCGACGGTGACGTCAAGGTCAAGGCGGCCAGCGGGTCGCTGAGCGTCGCCCGGTTGCGTGGCCACGTGAAGTCGCGGACCGCGTCGGGCTCGGTGTATGTCGTGGCGGCCGTCCGCGGCGGCGTGTCGGCCCACACCAGCAGCGGCGAGGTTGCAGTCGGAGTCGTCGAGGGCACCGCCGTCCGGCTGGACATCGTCACGGGCTCCGGCGCCGTCACCAACACTTTGCAGCCCTCGGACGGGCCCGAGGAAGGTGACGAAACCCTCGTCCTACAGGTGCGCAGCGGCTCTGGAGATGTCGACCTGCATCGGGCGCACCTGGCGCACCAAACCGTCGGCGGGTGCGCTACCTGATCCAGCCGCGGTGGCGACCCCACAGGTCGCGCACCAAAACGGCCAGGCTGAGGGCGGCGAATCCGATGAGGAACCAGTCCTCGACATGGCCGACGTGGTTGCCGCGCAGCATCGCCAGCAGGAGCAGGATGCCGAATGCGCCGGCGTAATGCCAGGTGCGGTAGTTGATCCTGCTCCACCCCCACGCCGCCGACGGCACCTCGGCGGTGTCGACGCCGGCGAAGTGCTCCACCTCGGTACTGGCCACGGCAATCCCTTTCGGATCGGATTGGCTTCCTAGGTGGAGATTCTGGCACACCCGCCGCCAGCCCTCGCCGGTTCGGTCGCGCCGGCCCGCCTCGTGGCTCTAGCTGCCCCCGGACGGCACAATGAGTGGATGACCAACGCGAGAACCGAGGGCCGCGCGCGCGTGCTGGTGTTGGGCAGTACCGGCTCAATCGGCACCCAGGCGCTGGAGGTCATCGCGGCCAACCCGGACCGCTTCGAGGTGGTCGGGCTGGCCGCCGGGGGAGCGAATCTGGACACGCTGCTGCGGCAACGCGCCGAAACCGGGGTCACCAACATCGCCATCGCCGACGAGCGCGCGGCCGAGGCGGCCCACCAAGAAGTCGGGGCCATCCCCTTCCGCGGGCCCGAAGCGGTCACCCGGCTGGTCGAGGAGACCGAGGCCGACGTCGTCCTCAACGCGCTGGTCGGAGCGCTGGGCCTGCGACCGACCCTGGCCGCCCTCGCCTCGGGCGCCCGGCTGGCGCTGGCCAACAAGGAATCGCTGGTCGCCGGGGGTCCGCTGGTGTTGCGGGCGGCGCGGCCGGGCCAAATCGTGCCCGTCGACTCCGAGCACTCCGCGCTGGCCCAGTGCCTGCGCGGTGGCGCCCCCGACGAGGTCGCCAAGCTCGTGCTGACCGCGTCCGGCGGGCCGTTTCGCGGCTGGACCGCCGCCGACCTCGAGCGCGTCACCCCCGAGCAGGCGGGCGCCCATCCGACCTGGTCGATGGGCCCGATGAACACGTTGAACTCGGCGTCGCTGGTCAACAAGGGGCTGGAGCTCATCGAAACCCACCTGCTGTTCGGCATTCCCTATGACCGCGTCGAGGTGGTCGTACACCCCCAGTCAATTGTTCATTCAATGGTCACGTTCACCGACGGCTCGACGATCGCCCAGGCCAGCCCCCCGGACATGAAGCTGCCCATCTCCCTGGCGCTGGGCTGGCCGCACCGGGTGCCCGGGGCCGCCGCCTCGTGCGACTTCAGCACCGCCTCTAGCTGGGAATTCGAGCCGCTGGACACCGACGTTTTCCCCGCGGTCGAGCTCGCCCGGCAGGCCGGGGAGACCGGCGGCTGCATGACCGCCGTCTTCAACGCCGCCAACGAGGAGGCGGCCGCGGCCTTCCTGGCCGGCCGGATCGGCTTCCCCGCGATCGTCGCAACGATCGCCGATGTGCTGCACGCCGCCGACCAATGGGCCCCCCGATTCGGCGAAGTACCCGCTACCGTGGAAGAGGTACTGGACGCGCAGCGCTGGGCACGCGAGCGAGCGCGGCGAGCCGTTGCAACTGCGAACCCCGCAAGAGTCTGAGAAAGGTCCTAGCAGCCTGATGATGTTCGTTATCGGCATTGTGCTGTTCGCGCTCGCCATCCTCATCTCGGTGGCCCTACACGAGTGTGGCCACATGTGGATCGCCCGCGCCACCGGCATGAAGGTCCGCCGCTACTTCGTCGGCTTTGGCACCACGCTGTGGTCGACGCGGCGCGGGGAAACCGAGTACGGCGTCAAAGCCGTTCCGCTGGGCGGTTTCTGCGACATCGCCGGCATGACCCCGGTCGAGGACCTCGCACCCGACGAAACCGAGCGCGCCATGTACAAGCAGGCGACCTGGAAGCGTGTCGCGGTGCTGTTCGCGGGCCCCGGCATGAACTTCATCATCTGCCTGGTGCTGATCTATGGCATCGCGCTGGTCTGGGGGCTGCCCAACCTGCACCCGCCCACCGGGGCGATAGTCGGCGAAACCGCTTGTGTCGCACCGGAAGTGGCCCCGGGCAAGCTCGGGAACTGCACCGGCCCGGGTCCCGCGGCGCTGGCCGGGATTCGTGCCGGCGACCAGGTCGTCAAGGTCGGTGACACCCCGGTGTCGACCTTCGAGGACATGGCCCTGGCCATCCGTAAGCTGCACGGCACCGTGCCGGTCGTCGTGCAGCGCGGCGGCACCCCGATCACCGCCTACGTCGACGTCACGCCCACCCAACGCTTCGTGGCCAATGGGGCCAACGGGAAGGGCGGTCAACCCGAGGCCGCCACGGTCGGCGCCATGGGCGTCGCGGCCGTGCGACTCGCGCCCACGCACTACGGCGTGTTCTCCGCGATACCGGCCACCTTCGCCTTCACCGGCGACCTGACGGTCGAGGTGGGCAAGGCGCTGGTCACGATCCCGACCAAGGTTGGCGCGCTGGTGCACGCCATCGGCGGTGGGCAGCGCGATCCGGAGACGCCGATGAGCGTGGTCGGCGCCAGCATCATCGGCGGTGACACCGTCGACCACGGCCTGTGGGTGGCGTTCTGGTTCTTCTTGGCCCAGTTGAACCTGATTCTGGGGGCGATCAACCTGGTGCCGCTGCTGCCTTTCGACGGCGGCCACATCGCCGTCGCGGTGTTCGAGAAGATCCGCAATGTCATCCGGTCCGCCCGTGGCATGGTGGCGGCCGCCCCGGTGAACTACCTCAAGCTGATGCCCGCCACGTACGTGGTGCTGGTGTTCGTGGTCGGCTACATGCTGCTGACCGTCACCGCCGATCTGGTCAACCCGATCAGGCTGTTTCAATGACGATTGGCTTGGGCATGCCCGGCACACCTGAGCCGCCGGCGCCCACGCTTGCCCCCCGGCGCACCACGCGCCAACTGATGGTCCGCGACGTCGGGGTCGGCAGCGACTATCCGATCTCAGTGCAGTCGATGTGCACCACCAAGACCCATGACGTCAACTCGACGTTGCAGCAGATCGCCGAGCTGACCGCGGCCGGCTGCAACATCGTCCGGGTGGCCTGCCCGCGCCAGGAGGACGCCGACGCGCTGGCCGAGATCGCCCGGCACAGCCAGATCCCGGTGATCGCCGACATCCACTTCCAGCCGAAGTACATCTTTGCCGCGATCGACGCCGGCTGTGCGGCGGTCCGGGTAAACCCGGGCAACATCAAGGAATTCGACGGCCGGGTCGGCGAGGTCGCCAAGGCCGCAGGCGCCGCGGGCATCCCGATCCGCATCGGCGTCAACGCCGGCTCGCTGGACAAGCGGTTCATGCAGAAGTACGGCAAGGCCACGCCCGAGGCGCTGGTCGAGTCCGCGCTGTGGGAGGCCTCGCTGTTCGAGGAGCACGGCTTCGGCGATATCAAGATCAGCGTCAAGCACAACGACCCCGTGGTGATGGTCGCCGCCTACGAGCAGCTGGCCGCGCAGTGCGATTACCCGCTGCACCTCGGTGTCACCGAGGCCGGTCCCGCCTTCCAGGGCACCATCAAGTCCGCGGTCGCCTTCGGCGCGCTGCTGTCGCGGGGCATCGGCGACACCATCCGGGTGTCCTTGTCGGCGCCGCCGGTCGAGGAAGTCAAGGTCGGCAATCAGATCCTGGAATCCCTGAATCTGCGGCCGCGCGGGCTGGAGATCGTGTCCTGCCCGTCATGCGGTCGCGCGCAGGTCGACGTCTACACCCTGGCCAACGAGGTCAGCGCCGGCCTGGACGGTCTCGACGTGCCGCTGCGGGTCGCCGTGATGGGGTGCGTCGTCAACGGGCCGGGCGAGGCCCGGGAGGCCGACCTCGGCGTTGCGTCGGGAAATGGCAAGGGGCAGATCTTCGTTCGTGGCGAAGTGATCAAGACCGTGCCCGAAGCCCAGATCGTCGAGACGCTCATCGAAGAAGCCATGCGGCTCGCCGCCGAGATGGACCAAGCGGCGGGAACCGATCAAGGTTCCGGGGCAACAGCGAGCGGTTCGCCAATTGTGACCGTAAGCTGACAGGGGCGGTGTGTCCTTGCACCGGTCCTCGTTCACACCACAGAGAGTTCGCCAGATGTCGGCTCCACCCATCTTCCGGCTCGTCGGCGAGCGCCGGGTGTCCGTGGTGCGTGACGCCTCCGCCGTCTGGCGTGTACTCGACGACGATCCGGTCGGTTCGTGCATGGTCGCGGCCCGCGTGGCAGACCACGGCGTCGACCCCAATTCGATTGGCGGGGAGCTGTGGACCCGCCGCGGCGTGGAGGAGTCGCTGTGCTTCGCCGGCGCCAACCTCATCCCGCTGCGCGGCGCGCGGGCGGACCTGAATGCTTTCGCCGACGAGGCGATGAGCGGGACGCGTCGCTGTTCTTCGCTGGTCGGCAAGGCCGACCTGGTGTTGCCGATGTGGGAGCGGCTGCAGCCGGCGTGGGGCCCGGCGCGTGACGTGCGTGACCGGCAGCCGCTGATGGCGCTGACCAGCCACCCGAACTGCGAAATCGACCCCGGGGTGCGTCAGGTCCGGCCGGACGAGCTGGACGCCTACCTGGTGGCCGCCGTCGACATGTTCATCGGTGAGGTGGGCATCGACCCGCGGCTCGGTGACGGCGGTCGCGGCTACCGCCGCCGGGTGGCCAGCCTGATCGCGGCCGGACGGGCCTGGGCCCGCTTCGAAAACGGTGAGGTCGTGTTCAAGGCCGAAGTCGGCTCGCAGTCCCCGGGCGTCGGTCAGATCCAAGGGGTCTGGGTACATCCGGAGTGGCGCGGCCTGGGCCTGGGCACCGCGGGCACCGCGACCGTGGCCGCCGTGATCGTAGCCACCGGACGGATCGCCAGCCTGTACGTGAACAACTTCAACACCGTGGCGCGTGCCGCGTACGCCCGCGTCGGCTTCGCCGAGGTGGGCAACTTCGCGACGGTGCTGCTGGACTAGGCCCCGCGCGCATCGAGGGCTGGACATCACAGTGCGGTCACGGTGTGTCTGCGGCGTTGTCGACCGCGTCGTTCCTAACATCAGTACCGATGGCAACAAAAATCACAACAATCACACAGGCAACAGCAACCACTGGGATATCACTGGTTTCCGGTCTGTTGATGGTCGCGGTGCTCGCCCTGTCCGGATGCACTCCGCGGCCCGCGGGGCCGGGCCCGGCCGCCGAGAAGTTCTTCCGCGCCTTGGCCGTTGGAGACACCGCGACCGCCGCCCAACTCAGCGACAACCCCAACGACGCCCGCGAAGCGCTCAACGCGGCCTGGGCCGGACTGCAGGCCAGCCACCTGGACGCGCAGGTCCTCAGCGCGAAGTACGCCGAGGACACCGGCCGGGTCGACTACCGGTTTACCTGGCACCTGCCCAAGAACCGGATGTGGAGCTATGACGGCCAGCTGAAGATGGCCCGCGACGAGAGCGGCTGGAAGGTCCGCTGGGCCACCACCGGGCTACACCCCAAGCTGGGTGAGCACCAGACGTTCGCGCTGCGGTCCGACCGGCCGCGGCGCGCCTCGGTGAATGAACTGGGGGGCACCGATGTGCTGGTGCCGGGCTTTCTGTATCACTACACGCTGGACGCCACCCAGGCCGGGGCCGCGCTGAGCTGGACGTCGCACGTGGTCATCGACGCCCTGCACCCGTTCAACGGCGCGCTGAACGACCCGCAGCTGCTCGCCGAACAAGCCAGCTCGGCGACCCAGCCGGTGGACCTGGTGACGCTGCATCCCGACGACAACGACAAGGTCTTCCCGGTGATCGGCAGGCTGCCCGGCATCGTGATCACACCCCAGCCCGAGATTCTGCCGACCGACCCGCATTTCGCGTCGTCGGTCATCGCCGAAGTGAAGAAGGCCGTGGTCGACAAGCTCGACGGCGAGGCGGGCTGGCGGGTGGTCAGCGTCAACCAGAATGGTGTCGAGGTCGAAGTGCTGCACGAGGTCGAAGGGTCTCCGGCGCCGTCGGTCTCGATCACCCTGGACCGGGTGGTGCAGAACGCCGCTCAGCACGCGGTCGACACCCGGGGCGGTAAAGCGATGATCGTCGTGATCAAGCCGTCGACGGGGGAGATCCTCGCGATCGCGCAGAACGCGGGGGCCGACGCCGACGGGCCGCTCGCCACGACCGGCCTGTTCCCACCGGGGTCGACCTTCAAGATGGTCACGGCCGGCGCCGCCGTCGACCGCGATCTGGCCACGCCCAACACCATGCTCGGTTGCCCGGGTCGCATCGACATCGGGCACCGCACCATCCCCAACTACGGCGGCTTCGATCTCGGCGTGGTGTCGATGTCACGCGCGTTCGCCAGCTCCTGCAACACCACATTCGCCGAGTTGAGCAGCAAAATGCCGCCCCGTGGCCTGACACAGGCGGCCAGCAGCTACGGGATCGGGCTCGACTACCAGATGGACGGCATCACCACGGTGACCGGGTCCGTGCCGCCGACGGTGGACCTTGCCGAGCGCACCGAGGACGGCTTCGGCCAGGGCAAGGTGCTGGCCAGCCCGTTCGGCATGGCCCTGGTCGCGGCCACGGTCGCCGCGGGGAAAACCCCGGTGCCGCAGCTGATCGCCGGCCGGCACACCACGGTCGACGGTGACCCCACGCCGATCAGCCCGAAGATGATCGACGCCCTGCGGCCGATGATGCGGCTCGTGGTGACCAACGGGACCGCGAAGGAGATCGCTGGTTGCTGCGGCGCGGTGTACGGGAAGACCGGTGAAGCCGAATTCCCGGGTGGATCGCATTCCTGGTTCGCCGGATACCGCGGCGACCTGGCGTTCGCGGCGCTGATCGTCGGGGGCGGCAGCTCGGAATATGCGGTCCGGATGACCAAGGTCATGTTCGAATCGCTGCCGCCGGACTTCCTGACCTAGCCTTCGCCGCGCCGCTTTGCGGCTCCCCGCAGCGGTAAGTTGCGAGGGTAGGCGAAACCCACCGGTGTAGGCCGGGTGGCAGAGCGTCAGGAAAAGGCCATGACTGAGACCGGTGGGGACATGGTGGCGTTGCGAGTCTCGGACGCCGACCGCAACGGCACCATGCGGCGGCTGCACAACGCCGTCGCGCTCGGGCTGATCGATATCGACGAGTTCGAACAGCGCTCGTCGAGGGTGTCCTACGCGCGCACCCGCCCCGAGCTGGACGGGCTGGTCGGTGACCTGCCGGGGCCGGGCGCTTTCGTCACATCCGCGGCCGACCGGGTCGAACTGCGTGGCTGGGCCGGCTCGCTGAAGCGGCACGGCGAATGGACCGTGCCCACCCGGTTGGCGCTGGTACGCCGGCTGGGATCGGTCAAACTCGAGCTCAGCAAGGCCCGTTTCGCGGGGCCGGTGGTGGTCATCGAACTCGACATGAGGTTCGGCTCGGTGGAGATCCGGTTGCCCGATGGCGCCAGCGCCTCGATCGACGACGTCCAGGTGTACGGCGGCAGTGCCCGCGACCGTCGCAAGGACGCGCCCGGCGAGGGAACCCCGCACGTCGTGCTGACCGGCCGGGTGGTGTGCGGCTCGGTGACAATCCGGGGACCCCGCCGCTCGTTTCTGGGCCGCCGGTAGGTCAGTTAGCCGGGCTTCGAGCGTGCGGTAACGGCGTCGAGCGTGCGGTGGGGTGACGGCGGGAAATTGGGCGAATTCTCGCCCTGCGCGCACGCTCGACGCCGCTGCGGCACACTCGATGCCAGGTCGGGCGGCGCTGCCTGCGATTAAGCTGGCGGCATGCCTGGTCGCGCCGCGCTTTCCCCCGGAGTGTTGTCCCCGACTCTCCTGGTGCCCAGCCGCATCCCGCGCCCGGAATACGTCGGCAAGGCCACCGCCCAGGAAGGCAGCGAGCCGTGGGTGCAGACGCCGGAGGTGATCGAGAAGATGCGTGTCGCCGGCCGGATCGCGGCCGGCGCGCTCGCCGAGGCGGGCAAGGCGGTCGCGCCCGGGGTGACGACCGACGAGCTGGACCGGATCGCCCACGAGTACATGATCGACAACGGCGCCTACCCATCGACGCTGGGCTACAAGGGATTTCCCAAGTCGTGCTGCACGTCGCTGAACGAGGTCATCTGCCACGGAATCCCCGACTCCACGGTGGTCGCCGACGGTGACATCGTCAACATCGATGTCACCGCCTATATCGACGGGGTGCACGGCGACACCAACGCGACTTTCCTGGCCGGCGACGTCGCGCAAGAACACCGGCTGCTGGTGGAGCGGACCCGGGAGGCGACGACGCGGGCGATCAACGCCGTCAAACCGGGGCGCGCGCTGTCGGTCGTTGGCCGCGTCATCGAGTCGTATGCAAATCGGTTCGGGTACAACGTGGTTCGTGACTTCACCGGTCACGGTATTGGCACCACATTTCACAACGGGCTGGTCGTGCTGCATTACGAGCAGCCCGAAGTCGCGACCATCATGCAGCCGGGAATGACGTTCACCATCGAGCCGATGATCAACCTCGGTGGGTTGGCCTACGAGATCTGGAACGACGGCTGGACGGTGGTCACCAAGGACCGCAAGTGGACCGCGCAGTTCGAGCACACCCTGCTGGTAACCGACACCGGCGTCGAGACCCTCACGGTCGTCTGAGGTGCGTTCGCCGCAGTGAGCGGGGCTCTGCTGGTCGCGGGCACCAGCTCGGATGCCGGGAAATCCGTGGTGGTGGCCGGCCTGTGCCGGCTGCTGGCACGCAGCGGCGTTCGGGTGGCGCCGTTCAAGGCGCAGAACATGTCCAACAACTCGGTGGTCGCCGTCGAAGGCGGCGAGATCGGCCGGGCCCAGGCGATCCAGGCGCGGGCGGCGGGGCTTGCGCCCAGCGTGCGATTCAACCCCATCCTGCTCAAACCGGGCAGCGACCGGACGTCGCAGCTGGTGGTGCGGGGGCAGGTCGCCGAGTCGGTCACCGCGGCCGGCTATATGGCGCATCGCGACCGGCTCGCCGGAATCGTCTTCAACGAATTGTCCTGTCTGCGTGATGAATTCGATGCGGTGATCTGTGAAGGGGCCGGTTCGCCGGCCGAAATAAATCTGCGTGCCACGGATTTGGCCAACATGGGATTGGCCAGGGCCGCGAACCTGCCGGTGGTGCTGGTCGGCGACATCGACCGCGGCGGGCTGCTTGCCCATCTGTTCGGGACCGTCGCGGTCCTCGAGCCCGACGACCAGGCGCTGGTCGCCGGCTTCATCGTCAACAAATTTCGCGGCGACCCGGCGCTGCTGGCACCCGGGCTACATCAGCTCCTCGAAATGACCGGCCGCCCCACCTATGGGGTGCTGCCCTACGCCGACGACCTCTGGCTGGACGCCGAGGACTCGCTGTCGGTGGTCGCCGGCCGCATCGTCGGCACGCCCGCGCCACCGCGCGGCGACCAGTGGCTGCGGGTGGCCGCGGTCAGGCTGCCCCGGATTTCCAACTCCACCGACGTCGAGGCGCTGGCCTGCGAACCGGGCGTGCTGGTCCGCTGGGTCATCGACCCCGCCGAGGCGGCTGACGCCGACCTGATCGTGCTTCCGGGCAGCAAATCCACCGTTGCCGACCTGTCCTGGCTGCGCGATCGCGGCCTGGGCGAGGCCATCACGGCCCACGCCCGGGCCGGCAAACCCGTGCTGGGCATCTGCGGGGGATTTCAGATGCTCTGCCGGCGCATCGAGGACTCGGTGGAATCCCGGATCGGGGAAGTCGCCGGGCTGGGCCTGCTGGACGCCGACATCGCGTTTGACGAGGTCAAAGTCCTGCGCCGCTGGCAGCAGCCGATCACGGGCTACGAAATTCACCATGGGCGGGTGTCCCGGTGCACCGAGGCGGGCTGGTTCGAGGTCGACTCGGAACCGCAGGGCATCGTGCGCGGCGCCGTCTTCGGCACGCATTGGCACGGCCTGCTCGACAACGACGACTTCCGGCGCGGGTGGCTCACCCTCGTCGCCGCAGCGGCCGGCCGCGGCGGGTTTGTCGTCGCCGACACCAACGTCGCCGCGCGACGCGATGCCCAACTGGACCTGATCGCTGCGCTGCTGGCAGCCCATCTCGACATCGACGCGGTCCTGGGCCTGCTCGACGGCCCCCCGCCGCGGCGACCGCACCTCGCGAGCGAGCTGCGGTCCGCCGAGAAATGACGGCCTCGACGGGTCTGCGACCGGTGACGCGAAGATGATGCGGCGTCGAACACGACGGGCGGTCGACACGTTGGTGCCCAGGAGATGCCGAGAAACCTTACGCTCGCGCGCCGATTCGCTGTAACGTGCGTAAGTGTCCTCGATGATGACCACCCTCGAGGGGTTTCCCGTGCCGGTACGCGTGGCCGGCCCGGAGAAGGGCGTCGTCGTCGTCATTCTCGGTGATGAGCGGCGTGAGCCCGTTGCCTATGACGCGGTGTGCGAGCGCCTGCACATCGCATCGATCCGCACCGTCGTCATCGGCCTCGATCCGCGGCTGACGCCCAAGTCGGTGGTCGGCATCCTCGACGCGGTCGGGATCGGGTGGGCCGTGGTGGTTGGCGACCGCGCCGGCGGCGAGCTCGCCTGGGAACTGGCGGCCACCAGGTTGGGCCGGTTTGTCGGGTTGGTGGTGATCGACCGCGCACATCCGCGGGTGGCCGACCACGACGGCGTCGTTCGCGACGAACACTGCCCGCCGGTGGAGATCGGCACCACCGTGCTGGTCAGCTCCGCGGCCGCTCGGGCGGCGGCGCGCGACAGCCAGCGGTTCGTTTACGCCGAATACCGCGTGGTGGACCTCGGGCGGCGCACGGTGCAGGAGTCGACAGCGCAGTTGGCCGCCGAGATCGTGTTGCGCACCAGCACCTGGTAGGGCCTGGTTGACTAGACGGTCATGGCTCACCAAGAGAGTGCTGTGACCGATCCGGGTTCTCCGCTGTTGTCCTTGGCCGCGCTGGAACAGCTGGTGGGGATCGGCGAGGTGGACACCGTCATCGTGGCGTTCGCCGACATGCAGGGCAGGCTCGTCGGCAAGCGGATGGCGGCGCGGCTCTTCGTCGAGCACGTGGTGTCGGACGGCGCCGAGTGCTGCAGCTACCTGCTCGCCGCCGACGTCGACATGAACACCGTCAGCGGCTATGCCATCTCGAGCTGGGACACCGGGTACGGCGACATGGTGATGATGCCGGACCTGTCCACCCTGCGGCTCATTCCGTGGCTGCCCGCCACGGCCCTGGCGCTGGCCGACGTGTGTTGGGCCGACGGCAGCGCCGTTGCGGTCTCACCGCGAGCCATTCTGCGTCGCCAGCTCGATCGGCTGGCTGAGCGCGGACTGCTCGCCGATGTCGCGACCGAGTTGGAATTCATCGTGTTCGACCAGTCCTATCGTCAGGCCTGGGCCAGCGGGTACCGCGGGCTGACCCCGGCCAGCGACTACAACATCGACTACGCGATCTTGGCGTCGTCGCGGATGGAGCCGCTGCTGCACGACATTCGGCAGGGCATGCAAGGCGCGGGGCTGCGGTTCGAGGCCGTCAAGGGCGAATGCAACAACGGCCAGCAGGAAATCGGGTTCCGTTACGACGAGGCGCTGGTCACCTGCGACAACCACGCCATCTACAAGAACGGCGCCAAGGAGATCGCCGACCAACACGGCAAAAGCCTGACCTTCATGTCGAAATACAATGAGCGCGAAGGCAATAGCTGCCACATTCACCTCTCGCTGCGCGCCGGCGACGGCTCCGCGGCGTTCGCCGATGGCGGCCGCCCGCACGGCATGTCGCCGACGTTTTGCGGTTTCGTCGCGGGCGCGTTGACCACGTTGCGCGAACTCACCTTGTTCTATGCGCCGAACATCAACTCCTACAAGCGATTTGCCGATGGCAGTTTTGCTCCCACGGCGGTGGCGTGGGGATTCGACAACCGCACCTGTGCGCTGCGGGTCGTTGGGCACGGGCGTAACATCCGGGTCGAATGCCGGGTTCCCGGCGGCGATGTCAACCCCTACCTCGCGGTGGCGGCGCTGATCGCTGGAGGGCTGTACGGTGTCGAAGGAGCGCTGGAGCTGCCCGCGCCGTGCACGGGCAGTGCCTATGAGGCCCATGGGGCCTCGGGCGTCGAGCGGCTGCCCGCCACGCTGGCAGAGGCGGCCGCGTTGTTCGGGGAGTCGGCGCTCGCGCGGGATGCGTTCGGCGACGATGTTGTCGCGCACTACCTGAACAACGCCCGCGTGGAGTTGGCCGCGTTCAACGCGGCGGTCACCGATTGGGAGAGGATGCGTGGTTTTGAACGCCTCTAGATCGGGTCCGGTGGTGGGCCTGACCACCTACCTGGAGCAGGTGCAGGCCGGGATCTGGGACGTCGCCGCGGGCTATCTGCCCGCCGACTATTTCCAGGGCGTCATCGCGGCCGGTGGCATCGCGGTGCTGCTGCCGCCCCAGCCGGTGGACGCCAAGGCCGCCGCCCGGGTGCTAGACCGGCTCGACGCCCTAGTCATCACCGGCGGTTATGACCTCGACCCCGCCGCCTACGGTCAGCAACCGCACCCGACCACCGATGAGCCACGCACCGCCCGCGACGCGTGGGAGTTCGCGTTGTTGCGGGGCGCGCTGGAGCGGGGGCTACCGGTGCTGGGTATCTGCCGCGGCGCGCAGGTGCTCAACGTCGCGTTCGGCGGGACGCTGCACCAGCACCTGCCCGACGTGCTCGGCCACAACGGACATCGGGCCGGCAATGCCGTGTTCACCTCGCTGCCGGTCCGCACCGTGCCGGGGACTCGGCTGGCCGCGCTCGTCGGGGAATCCGCCGCAGGCTCGTGCTATCACCATCAAGCCATCGACAAGGTCGGCGACGGGTTGGTGGTCAGCGCGTGGGACGCCGACGGCGTGGTCGAGGCCGTGGAGCTGCCCGGGGATCGATTCGTGCTTGCGGTGCAATGGCATCCGGAGCGGACCCTCGACGACCTGCGGCTGTTCCAGGCGGTGGTGGACGCCGCGCGGTCCTACGCCGGGCGCGTGAGCTGAAGTGGCACAGTGCAACTGATCAACCCCGCCACCGAGGAAGTGCTGCGCTCGGTCGAGCACGCCGATGCCGCCGCCGTCGACGACGCGGTGGCGCGGGCGCGGACGGCCCAGCGGCGCTGGGCGCGATTGTCGCCGTCGCAGCGGGCGGCCGGCCTGCGGGCGTTCGCCGCGGCCGTCGACGCCCACGTCGACGAGCTGGCCGCCCTCGAGGTGGCCAATTCGGGGCACCCGATCGCGTCGGCCGAATGGGAGGCCGGCCACGTCCGCGACGTGCTGACGTTCTACGCTGCGAGCCCGGAACGCTTGTCCGGCAAGCAGATTCCCGTCACCGGGGGACTCGACGTCACCTTCAACGAACCGCTGGGCGTGGTCGGTGTGATCACGCCGTGGAACTTCCCGATGATGATCGCGTCGTGGGGTATCGCGCCCGCCCTGGCCGCCGGCAACGCGGTGGTGGTCAAACCCGCCGAGTGGACGCCGCTGACGACGATCCGGCTCGGCGAGCTGGCGGTCGAGGCCGGACTCGACGAAGATCTGCTGCAGGTGCTGCCGGGGGAGGGCGCGGTGGTCGGGCAGCGGTTGGTCACCCATCCCGATGTTCGCAAGATCGTGTTCACCGGCTCCACCGAAGTCGGCAAGAAGGTGATGGCCGGCGCCGCCGCTTCGGTCAAGCGGGTGACACTGGAGCTGGGCGGCAAGAGCGCCAACATCGTCTTCTCCGACTGTGACCTGCAGCGCGCGGCGGCGACGGCGCCGGCCGGGGTGTTCGACAACGCCGGGCAGGATTGCTGTGCGCGTAGCCGGATCCTGGTGCAGCGCAGTGTTTATGACCGTTTCATGGAGTTGCTCGAACCGGCGGTGCGCGGTGTGGTGGTCGGCGACCCCGGCTCCCGCGACACCGAGATGGGTCCGCTGGTATCGGCCGCGCACCGCGACAAGGTCGCCTCCTACGTGCCCGACGACGCACCCGTGGCATTCCGCGGGGCGGCGCCCTCTGCGCGTGGATTCTGGTTTCCGCCAACGGTTCTCACACCAGACCGCACGGATCGCGCAGTCACCGAGGAGATCTTCGGGCCGGTCGTCACCGTGCTGGCGTTCGACGACGAGCACGACGCCGTCACGCTGGCCAACGACACCGCCTACGGACTGTCGGGATCGATCTGGACCGACGACTTGTCGCGCGCGCTGCGGGTGTCGCGGGCGGTCGAGTCCGGCAACCTGTCGGTGAATTCGCACTCGTCGGTGCGCTTCAACACCCCCTTCGGCGGATTCAAGCAGTCGGGGCTGGGCCGTGAGCTCGGCCCGGACGCGCCACTGCATTTCACGGAGACCAAGAACGTGTTCATCGCGATCAAAGAGGAGGGCTAGTGGTTCCGGTCGATCTCTCCCAACGGCTGGCGGGCCGGGTCGCGGTCATCACCGGCGGCGGCAGCGGCATTGGCCTGGCCGCGGGACGGCGGATGCGTGCCGAGGGCGCGCGGATCGTCGTCGGCGACATCGACGGCGACGCCGGTGCCGCGGCGGCCGACGAGCTGTCCGGTTTGTTTGTGCCAACCGACGTTTCCGACGAGGACGCGGTGAACACGCTTTTCGCCACCGCGGCCGACGCTTACGGTTCGGTCGACATCGCGTTCAACAACGCCGGCATCTCACCGCCCGAGGACGACCTGATCGAAAACACCGAGCTGCCGGCCTGGCAGCGAGTCCAAGATGTCAACCTCAGGTCGGTGTACTTGTGCTGCCGGGCGGCGTTGCGGCACATGGTGCCCGCGCAGAAAGGGTCGATCATCAACACCGCATCGTTCGTCGCGGTGCTGGGGTCGGCGACGTCGCAGATCTCCTATACCGCGTCCAAGGGCGGGGTGCTGGCCATGTCGCGAGAGCTTGGTGTCCAGTTCGCCCGGCAGGGCATTCGGGTCAACGCGCTGTGCCCCGGGCCGGTCAATACCCCGTTGCTGCAAGAGCTTTTCGCCAAAGATCCCGAGCGTGCGGCCCGCCGGCTGGTGCATGTGCCGGTGGGCCGCTTCGCCGAGCCCGACGAAATCGCGTCCGCCGTCGCATTTTTAGCCAGTGACGACGCTTCCTTCATTACCGCTTCGACGTTCTTGGTGGACGGAGGTATCAGCTCCGCCTATGTCACCCCTGTCTAGCCGCCGCACACGCTAGCGGCACGCGGGCCGCCTTGGCGGCTCACTCTCTTCGGCTAAACGGATCGGTTCGCAGACCCACCCCCGACGCAGCGGCTGCACCGCGATGAGGCTCGGCGGCGTGGCTCGCGCCCAGGCCCGAGGTACCGACAATGTCCCGACCGACGTCCCGCGACCGAACCCGGCAGTAATCGCCGCGGCGCTCACAGCGCGCGGAGTGGGCAAGAGTGATCGCAACGCCGCGGCCTTGTTGAGGGAATTCAGGTGGTTGATCGCGAAGTCCGACGGCACGGACAGTGAACCCAACCTTGACAGAGAGGTTGTCACCGGCGAAAGGGACGCATCGAACGTTGTCAGAGGTGACGAGGCAAGCGCCTCCAGTGCTCGGGGGATGGTTGAGATCACTTGGCAGCCAGCCGATATGACGGCCGGCGCGGCTTGCAGAGCCCAGCTAACGGACGCTGCGGTGACGGCCGAATCGTGGCCGGCCGGCCCCGCGGCAGCGGGCGGTGAGGTGAACGGTGTCAGCGTCGAGGCATCGGCCGAGGCGCCGGCGTACGCGTGCATGGCGTCGGCGTCCTGGGTCCACATCTGTTCGTAGTCGGCGTCGGTGTCCGCGATGTCCGGCGTGGTTTGGCCCAGGCAGTTCGTCGAGGCCAGCGACTCCCACTGCGCGCGGTTGGCGTCGATGAGCGATGGGGGCACCATCGCCGCCAACGCCGTCTCATAGGCGCACGCGGCGGCCTTAGCCTGGGCGGCTGTCTGCTGAGCTTGTGCGGCAGCGGCGGTCAACCACCCTTGGTAGAGTGCCGCGGTTCGGGTCATCGAGATAGCCGCTGGACCCTGCCATCCCTCCGCCAGCTTTGCGGTCACCGAACCGTAGTCCGCCGCCACGTCGTACAGGTTGGCGGACAGCCCGTCCCAGGCTGTGGCGACGGCCATCATCGATCCTGAGCCGGGTCCCGAATACATTCGTCCGGAGTTGATTTCCGGCGGTCGCATCCCGAAATCCATTGCTATCTCACTTGAGGTGCCGACGGGTCGGGCGGTGTGAGGCGTACACAAAGGCATGGACTTTTCCTCCAAGGCATAAAGGTATGGAGCGGCTCGACGTTGCTGTGGTCGTGTCGGACGGCTTGCCCGCGCTACGGATGCGGGTGACTCGGCGCAAAGCCGATCAGGCAGGTCCGGTGCGGGCGTCTTCTTGCGTCGACGTGGTAGCACCTAGGGGAGTTCGTGTGCGGACCGGCCGCACCGGGCGAGTCACGGACACGACAGCCTGGCCCTTACCTGTCAGCAGCGGGCCAGGCAGAGCTGGGTCAAGATGTCGTGGTCGGTAGGCGCGGCTTCGAGCGCGCGGGATTGGGCACCGACCGGCTGCAGCTCTGACGCGCTAAACGAGGCCGGCGACGCCGTCCGGGCGGATTGTCGTACCGAACGGCTCCACGTCTGCGGCCGATCGCGCGTCATCCAGTGGTTTTTGGTCTGCGTCGGTGAAGTGCCCGTCGGAGAACCAGGGGCGAACGGGTTCCCGGGTTGGGAGCGGGCATCGACTTGCGGGTGGGCGACGTCTGCGCCGACGCCTTGGGTGGCCTGGGACAACGTCACTGGATGCGGGACTACGGTGGCGGCGGTAACCCCGGAACCTCCCGATGCCCAACCCGTGGTGACGGCAACGAACACGCCCAGCGCGGCGACGAGGGCGATGACCGACCGCCTCCGTCGACTTTTACCAGCGCGTCGAACGTTCACAGTGGCCCGACTGTACAACAGCACGCTTGGCCGACAATCCCAGCGAGCTGTGAAAACGATCAGAGTCGGGTGTGGATTTGCCGACAATCGTTGACAGCCGGCCTACGCCACGCCGCGGCACGGGTTGAAGACGATTAGTGGAATTGCCATTTCGGCCGCCGTCGCCGCGCCGTGAAACCCGATGAGGCGCGCGGTTTCTGGGGGCTCGTGACCGGTTGCCAGCACCGCCGCATCGCCGGTGCAGACGGCTACGACATCGCCGATCCGGGGCAGGTGCTGGGGATTCACCGGCCCGAACATTCCCGTTGCTACGGCCTCCTCACGGCCGTAGATCTCTGCCCGTCCGTCAAGCAGCTCGCTCCAGGCGGCCCGCACGTCGGCCGCGGCGCCCGGCTCGGTGTGCAGATAGCGCACCCGCGGTTCGCCGGCAACCACCCGCACCCCCGCGCCCAGCCGCGGGTCGCTGTCGAGGTCGACGCGGGCGTCAGGCGGGACGTTGAGCCCGCCGTGGTCGGCGATCACCAGCAACGCCGCGTTTGCCGGCAGCCCCTCGACCAGCCGGGTCAGCAGGGCGTCGACGTGGGCGGCCGCCCCGTGCCACTCGGCCGAACCGATTCCGAACACGTGGGTCGCGGTGTCCAGCTCGGCGGTGTAGCCGTACACCAGGCCCGGCGCCGCCCGCAGCTCGTCGATGAACAGCCGTGCGTAGTCGTCGGTGGCCCGCGTCGGCACGAACCCCGCGCCGCGATACGCCGCGCCGGTCAGCCCGCTGCCGAGAAACCACTCCGGCAGCACGACGCGCGATGAGTGGCCGGCCCGGTGCAGCCGCTCGAACCAGGTCGGCAATGGCTGCCATTGCGTGTGCGGTGGGTCGTCGCGCCACCGGACGTGGGTGAGTACCGCGTCGGTGCCGGGGACGTTGAGCGTAAAGCCGAGGATGCCGTGCTCGCCGGGCGGTGCGCCGGTGGCCAGGGACGCCAGGCTGGTCGGCGTGGTCGACGGGAAGGTGCAGGCGAGTTCGGTGAGCCGTCCGGTGGCGCCGGCGAGCACGGAGGCAAGCAATGGTGCACTGCCGGCCAACTCCGGCAGCAGGTGCCAGCCCATCGCGTCTACCAACACGACCGCGACGCGATCGACCCGGTCAACGCCAACCGATTCCGCGAGCGCCAGCGTGTCGACCGCACCGGGGACGCCCAGCAGCGCGGCCGCGGCGGGCAGCACGTCACAGATCGAACCGTGCATATCGGCCAGTGTGGCACGCGGGTGGCGCCGCGTGCCGCCGGCGAGGGCGCGCTCGACCCTCTCGAGGGTGCTCCGTCATCTAGTCGCGCATCTGAGACCGGCGTATCGCCCGCTCATGGCGCTTCCTCTCGCGCTCGTGATCGGCCTTGCGCTGGTGACGATTCCGGCCGCCGCCCGGTTGATGGTGGCGTGGCGCGGCGCACTCAGCCCAGGACCCCTCGTCAATTGGGCAACCCCGGCGGCAGTCGTTGGAGTGGTTATTGAGCGGATCGCATGGCCTTAGCGGAGTTTTCGGCAGGATCACGTGACGTGCGCCAGCCGTTGGCTGGTCACCCGCAGCTGATGCTCGGTGCTGTCGGCGAGGGCGCGAATGTGCTCCGGCCGTAGCCGTCCGCACAGCCGGCCCCAGTGCACCGCAACCTCGTCACCCACCGCGACATCGGGCACCGCGCTGTAGCCGTCGGCCCAGATGTCGAGCGGCCGCACCGAAGGCTCGGACAGCGCGAGCGCCCGACCATCCCACAGCAGCCGCCGGCACGCCACCTCGATGTCATCCGCGGCGCGGGAAACTACTGTCCCCCAAGTGATCCGGCAGTTGTCCAGCACGCCCAACGGGTGATCGTCGAGACCCCGACCTAAAAACCGCGTCCACGGATACACGCCGAATACGTGGAAGCAGTGGTTGGCCGCCGCCTCGCAGGTCAGGTCCGCGGTCAGGTGTGACCAGTAACGGCCCGCCTGCGGGCCGATGATCGCCAGCAACGCGTCGAAGAAATCGTTCGGGTCGATGTCGGCGCCGACGCCGCCGCCGAGCCAATACGATTCGACCAGGCGGTAATCCAGCGGGTCGGCGATCCCGGTCAGCGTGGACAGCACCCGCAAGTAGGGCCACGCCCCGGAAAACCCCTTCGCCGCGCTGCGCACCTCGTCGACGGAGCCGTCGCGCAAGGTGGCTCCCAGTGGGGGACCGCAGTAGCCCAGCGCGTTGGGCGCATAGGCGTAGCGGGCGAACATCTCGACGCCGCGGGCGTCGGGGCCGGCCAAGGCCTTACCCCCGCCCGGACTGCCCTACGAGCTTGGCCGCGTCGCGGTGCATGCGGCCGAAGTTGTAGTAGGCCGCACACGCCCCCTCGGGGGACACCATGCACGTCCCGATCGGGGTCTCGGGGGTGCACGCGGTGCCGAAAACCTTGCATTCCCAAGGCTTGAGCACACCCTTGAGCACCTCGCCGCACTGGCACGCCTTCGGGTCGGCGACCCGCACGCCGGGCATCGTGAAGCGCAGCTCGGCGTCGAATTCCGCGAAGTCGTCGTGCAGCCGCAGCGCACTTTGCGAAATGAACCCCAGCCCACGCCATTCGAAGTGCGGACGCAGCGCGAACACCCGGCTCATCAGCGCCAGCGCCGCCGGGTTGCCGTCCTCGGGGACCACCCGCTTGTACTGGTTTTCCACCTCGCAGCGGCCTTCGCGGATCTGGCGCAGCAGCATCGCGACCGACGCCAGGATGTCCAGTGGCTCGAATCCGGCTACTACCAACGGCTTTCGATACACCTCCGGCACAAATCGGTATGGCCGGTTGCCCACCACGGTCGACACGTGGCCGGGGCCGATGAAGCCCGACAGCCGCAGGTCCGGCGACTCCAGGATCGCCTTGATCGGCGGCACGATCGTGACGTGATTGCAGAACACACTGAAGTTGCGCAGGCCAAGGTCGCGCGCCCGCACCAGGGTGACCGCGGTGGACGGCGCGGTGGTCTCGAAACCGATGGCGAAGAACACCACATGTTTGTCGGGCTTGTCGGCCGCGATCTTCAACGCGTCCAGCGGTGAGTAGACGAATCGCACGTCGGCACCGCGCGCCTTGGCGTCCAGCAGGCTGCCGGCCGACCCGGGGACCCGCATCATGTCACCGAAGCAGGTGAAGATCACGTCGGGCTGGCTGGCCAGCCACATCGCGTCGTCGATGCGACCCATCGGGATCACGCAGACCGGGCAGCCGGGACCGTGCACCAGTTCGACGTTGTCGGGCAGCAGGTGCTCGATCCCGTGCCGGTAGATCGTGTGCGTGTGCCCGCCGCACACCTCCATGAACTTGAAATGTTGCGGGCCGCTTCCGGCCAGGCGTTCGATCGCGACCAGCAGCTTGCGGGCCGCCGCCGGATCACGGAACTCGTCAACGAATTTCATTTCCGTTCCCCTTTTTTAGACGATGGCCGACGAGTCGAAGGCTTCCAGCTCGGTGGTGTAAGCCTCCCCGAGTTTCTTGATGGCGGCCAGGGTGAGCAACGCCTCGGTCTCGTCGATCTTGGCCATCGCGAACCCGACGTGGACCAGTACCCAGTCGTCGGGCTCGGGCATGTCGTCTTCCAGCAGCCGCACGCTGATCGTGCGCTGCACGCCGCTGACGTCGACCTTCGCCAAATAGTTTGCAGGATCAGTGATCTCGACGATCCGACCCGGAATCCCAAGGCACATGTGAAGTTCTCCTCTCAGCAGAACTCAGCAAATTCGGGGCAGCGGATCCCCGACCAGCATGTCGACGATCCGGGTGCCGCCGAACCCGGTGCGCAGCACCACGCTTTCGGCGGGTTCGGCGACGATTTCCCCGACCTCGGCGGCCTCGGCGCCCAGCGGATGCGACCGCAACGCGGCCAGCCCGGCCTCGGCCTCGTCCGGTGCGACGACGGCAACGAACTTGCCTTCGTTGGCGACGTAGAGGGGATCGATGCCGAGCAATTCGCAGGCGCCATTCACCATGGGCCGCACCGGTAATCGCTCCTCTTCCAGCACCACCCCAAGACCGCAGGCCTGGGCCAGCTCGTTGCAGACGGTGCCCACGCCGCCCCGGGTGGCATCGCGCAGCCAGCGGGTGGCCGGGGCGGCGGTCATGAGCAGCTCCACCAGCGGGCTGAGAGAGGCGGTGTCGGAATGGATGTCGGCTTCGATGGCCAGGTCGCCGCGGGCGAGCATGACGGCCATGCCGTGATCGCCCATCGACCCCGACAGCAGCACCTTGTCGCCGGCGCGCACCGACGCGGGCGATAGCGTGCGTCCGGCCGGAATGACGCCGGCTCCGGTGGTGGTGACGAACAACCCGTCGGCGGCGCCCTTGGGCACCACCTTGGTGTCGCCGGTGACGATCTGCACACCCGCCGCCGCGGCCGCGGCCGCCATGTCGGCGACGATCTCCTTCAATTCGGCGATCGCGAAGCCCTCTTCGAGCACGAACGCCGCCGAGATCCAGGCCGGCACGGCGCCGGCCATCGCCAGGTCGTTGCATGTGCCGTGGATGGCGAGCTCGCCGACGGATCCGCCGGGAAAACGCCTGGGCTGCACCACAAATGAATCCGTTGACATTGCGATCCGCTCGCCGCTGGGCAACGTGAGCACCGCGCCGTCGCCGAGTGGCTCCAGCGTGGGGTTGCGGAATGCGTCCATGAACACCGCGTCGACCAGTGCCGCTGAGGCCTTCCCGCCGGCCCCGTGCGCCAGTGTCACATGGTCGTCGAGTAGCCGGGGACGGCGCCTGCGGAACGACTCGATCCGCTCGATCACCTCGCCCTCGGCGAAACGTGGTCCCGACGACAGGTATTCGCCTGCTGACTTGCTCATGCGGCCCCCAAGCCTTTCTCACCGGAACGTTCGTGCACTGCCAACCAAAGCCGATAGCCCAGCAGCGCTTGGGATTCCTGAATGCGGTGCACGCTCTGCGAACGAACGACAAAGCAGGCGTTGACATCTGGGCTGCCCGCGAATGCGCCACCGTCGTAGCCCGCGAAACCGATGGTGTACAGACCGCGCTGGTGCGCCTCGGCCAGTGCGGTGAGCAGGTTCGGCGAATTGCCGCTGGTCGACATGGCGATCGCGATATCGCCGGCCCTCGCGCGGGCGATCAACTGACGGGCGAACACCAGCTCGAACCCGACGTCGTTGCCCAGCGCGGTCAGGATCGCCTGGTCGGCGGTCAATGACCAGGCCGGCAAGGGTTTTCCGATCGGCGGGCGGGCGAACAGCCGCGCCAACGTGGTGGAATCGGTGCAGCTGCCGCCGTTTCCGAACGTGAACATTCGTCCCCCCGCCGCGAAGCGGTGCGCCATCTCGGTGGCGGCCGCTTCCAGCAGGTCGGCGTTGGCGTCGAGCGTGGAGCGCCGCAGCGCCAGGCTCTCGGCCGCCTTTGCCTGCGCCGAGGCGGCCAGGTCGGCGAGCAGCGACTTGGGGTCGTCTTCCTGGGCGTCGATGAACGGATACAGGAAGTTGGTTGGTTCGTCCCGGGTCATCGGAGGTCCTCCTCGTCGGCGACGCGGCTGATCGCGGTGCCGGCGTGCACCAGCACCAGTTGGCCGGTGGCGACCGGGTCGATCAGCGTCGTGATGACGTTCTCCACGCCCCGCGCGGTGCGCACGGTGGCCTGCCCGTCGGCCGAGGCCGTCATTACTTCGCCCAGGCGGCCCTCGTCGCTGCAGGTGACGCAGGTCGTCTCGGCGCATTCTCCGCCGGGCTTGAGCAACCCGGGGTGCTCGAAACACACGTGGGTCAGCTCCCACAACAGGTGATAGAAGAGCACGAAACCGCCCGTCGCGGGCACCCGCGGATCGGGATCATCCAGCCACAGCACGTGATCGGCCATGCCGGGCCGGGGTCGTTCGCCGCTGCCGATCCAGATCGTGGTGACGCCCCACGCCGGGCCGCGATGCATCACCGAGCGCACGTCCGCGTTGTCCGCGGAGGCGACCGCGACCACGATGTCGCCCGGCCGCGCCGACACCCGCACCTGATCCACCAGGTCGGGTCCGGTCAGCGCCACCGCGGGCAATGCCCGCTTGCCCATGATGACCGGATGCACGAATTCGACGGCAATGTGCAGCGCGTGCGGTTCCCACGACGGCGCGATGGACCACATGGTGGCGCCGGCGGCGAATCGCTTGGCGAGCGTGAATGCGGTGGCTGCCAAGTCCTCGGCCAGCTCGGCGCCCAGCCCGCGATCGATCGCGGTGGTTGTCATGAGTCCCTCCAGCCCTCGTGCAGCGCGGTCAGCATCGAGATCGCGGCCTGACCCAAAGCCAGCCCGCCGTCGTTGGGCGGAACCGTGTGGTGGGTCAGCACCTCAAACCCGGCCAGCTGCAACCGCTTACGGCACGCGCGCAGCAGTAGCACGTTCTGGAATACCCCGCCGGTGAGGCCCACCAGCCGAATCCCGCCCGCCACGTGAGCGACCACCTCGGCGACGGCGTCGGCGACCGCCTGGTGAAACGCCGCGGCGAGCACCGCGGTTGGGGTGCCGGCGTACAGGGCCGCCACCACGGTGTGCACCATGGTGGTCGGATCGATCACCCCATCGCCCCGGACCGCCAACGGCAGCGACGGGCTGAGCCCCCCGGCGGCGTGCGGGGCCGACTCGGCCAGCGCCTCGAGCTCGATGGCGGCCTGGCCTTCGTAGTCGATCCGGTGCCGCACGCCCAGCAGCGAGGCGACCGCGTCGAACAGCCGGCCCATGCTCGAACACGGCACACATCCCGTCCCGCTCTCCAATTGCGAACGGGTGAGCCGCAATTCCTCGGGTGTCGCCGCGGCGACCGGCGGTAGGTCCGGCGTCCAGTCGATGTCGGCCATCCACAACTGAGACAGCGCCATCCGCCAGGGATTGCGCACCGCGGCGTCGCCGCCCGGCAGCGGCACCGGCAGCAGGTGACCGGCGCGGACGAACCGGTGGCTGTCGGCTCCGAGCGTGAGAATCTCCCCGCCCCAGATCGTCTGGTCGCAGCCATAGCCGGTGCCGTCGAAGGAGACGCCGACGATGGGTTCGCCGATGCGCCCGTGCTCGGCCAACAGCGACACCACGTGCGCGTGGTGGTGCTGGACCAGGTCCAGCGGTCGGTCGCCGACGTGGCGCTCCGCCCAGCTTCGGGTGTGATACCCCGGATGCAGGTCGGCGGCCAATCGCGCTGGTTTGCAGCGTATTTCACTGAGCTGGCCCACCGCTCGCTCGAATGCGCGCAGCGTCTCCCAGGTGCCCATGTCGCCGATGTGCCCCGACAGGTAGGCGCGTGAACCGTCGGTGAGACAGAAGGTGTTCTTCAGTTCCCCGCCTACCGCGAGGATCGCCGGGCCCGCCCGCCCGTCCAGCGTCACGTCGACCGGCAGCGGCGCATAGCCGCGGGACCGCCGGATCGGCAACTCGCGACCGGCCCCTTCGCCCTCGATGACACGCACCACGGAGTCGTCGCACGGCACATGGATTGGCCGGTCGTGGTCGAGCACCGCGTCGCACAGCGCCGAGAGCCGTTGCGCGGCATCGTCGTCGGTGAAGCAGATGGGTTCGTCGGACCGGTTGGCGCTGGTCAGCACCAGCGCATCGGGGGCCCGCCCGTCGCCGCCGGGAACGGGTGCCAGCAGCAGGTGATGGACGGGGGAGTACGGAAGCATTAGCCCGAGCAGCGGGCTGCCGGGCGCGACGGTATCGACGACCGGCGCGCCGGGACGCCTCCGTAGCAATACGATTGGGCGGGCGGGACTGGACAGCACGGCGGCCTCGGTGTCGTCGACGTAGGCGTGGCGGCGCGCGACGTCGAGGTCGCGGACCAGCACGGCGAAGGGCTTGGCGCCGCGCGCCTTCCGTGCCCGCAGCGCGCCGAGGGCCGCGTCGTCGTCGGTGGCGCAGGCCAGGTGGTAGCCGCCGATTCCCTTGATGGCCACCACCTCCCCCGCGGCCAGCGCTCGTTGGGTGGCGGCCAGCGCCGCATCCGATCCGGTTATCCGGTTCGCCCGTGTGGAAAACCACAGCGACGGCCCGCAGTCCGGGCAGCCGATGGGTTGCGCGTGAAACCGGCGGTCCGCGGGGTCGCGGTATTCGGCGGCGCACCGCTCACACATGGCGAATGCCGACATGGTGGTGCCCGGCCGGTCGTAGGGCAACTCGCGGATGATGGTGAACCGCGGCCCGCAGTTGGTGCAAGTGACGAACGGATGCCGGTACCGCCGGTCGCGCGGGTCGAACAGCTCGGCGACGCAGTCGTCACATACCGCGATGTCCGGCGGAATGGGCGTCTTGGGCGTGTGAGCACCGGTGACCGTCCGGCTCGCCACGATCCGGAACTCGTGTTCGGTGTCGGTCACGGCCTCGACGTCGACGGTGCGGATGCTGCCGATCCGCGCCAGCGGCGGGGTCTCGGCGCGCAGCCGGCGGCCGAATTCCCGCACCCGCCCGGGCTCGCCCTGCACCTCGAGAAAGACCGCGCCCGAGTCGTTTCCGACGAATCCGGTCAGCCCCAGCTCGCTGGCGATGCGGTGGACGAACGGACGAAAGCCGACCCCCTGGACAACACCGGTCACCGTGACGCGCTGCCGAACGTCGGCGGATCGCAGCATCAGGGGTGCATCGGTCATCTCATCCGCCCCCCGGGTCGATCGTCGGGTCGGTGCCGCCCCGGCCCATCAACTCGAGGCCGGCCATCGCCTGTTCGGCACCGGCACGGTCCGTCTTCTCCACGGCGAAGCCCATGTGGATGATTATCCAGTCGCCGGGTGCGAAGGTTTCTTCCGGGAGCATGCCGACGTTGACCTTGCGCTGCTCGCCGACGACGTCGACCAGAGCGAGTTGTCCCTCGTAACCGTCGAGCATCGTGATCACCCGGCCGGGTATACCCAGGCACATGGCTCAGCACTCCTCTCGGACCCACGGTTGCGCGGTTGCTGCGGTAGGGGTTTGCAGCGCCGCGACGATCTCCTCGACCGCCCGCACGGCCCGGGGGACCGCCCTGGCGACGGGTTCGGTAAGGCCGATTCCCTCCTCGACGCTTCCCGCCTCGCATCCGACGACCACCGTGTAGGGCGGACTGCCCCCCAGGGCCCGCAGGCTGGCGAACACCGCGGCCGGATCCATGCCGTGGGCGTCCAGACCCGGTCGCGGCCGAGGGTGATTCATGATCGGCCTGAAAGACATGCAACGTGCCCGGGTTGCCCCGGCTGGGCACCGCGTCGACGAGGACCAGCGTGTCCCAATCCTCGAGCAGGTCGTAGGCGAGGTGCATGCCGCTGATGCCGTAGTCGGTGACCCGGACACCCGGATAGTCCTGGCGGATTTCGGCGTGGCGAATCACTTCCGAGCCGAATCCGTCATCGCCCAGGAAGATGTTGCCGATCCCGGCCACCAGGATGCGCGCTGTCATGTCCGCCACCTGAAGTGGCTACATCCGCCTTAGTTTCAGGTAGCGGCGGGCATCGGGCAGCGACACGACGCCCAACGCCGCCGCGACGGCGACCACCAATGCGATGATGGCGATGAATACCCAGCCTAAGACTTCCATGTCGAACTCCTTTCAGTTGGTGTCTTTTCCGTCATGGTGTGTTGTGCCTGCAGTGGCTCGATTTCGTCGGGAGAGAAGTACAGGTAGCGCCCGTACCAGTCGTGCAGGTCGGCGGCGGGGTCGTCGTCGACGACGACCCCGACGTGCTTGTTGCCCTCGACGTCCTCATGGACCGAGGTGACGTGCGCGGTCTTGCCCGCCACGAAGATATCCTGCGCGTCGGCGTTGCGCCTCGGCCGCAACCGGACCTGGCTGCCCCGCGCGACCCGGATCCCGTTCACCAGTACCGCGTCGATATCTGGACGAACGGCGTTGTCGACCAGCGGATCCCACCAGTCGATGCCCTCTGGAATCTCCGGGACCAGTCCGGCCACTTGGGTGAGGGCGTGCGGATCCCGCAGCACCCCGTGCAGGCGTGCCATCGCGTCGGGCGACATGGCGTCACACCGGTCGATGATCTGCGCGGCCCGCGGATCGGTGGCCCGGGCCTGCGCCTTCTCCTCGTCCGTCATGGTCATCACGCGCAGGGTGAGGATCTCGTCGATCTCCGTGCAGTCATACAGGGCCGTGCTGCTCTGTTCGGCGACCTCGGGATGGTCGTAGAGAATGATCGGCGAGACCAGCAGGATGTCCGATGTTCCGGGCGGGCCGGCCAACACGGGGAAACAGCGGTGCTGGGCGCACCGAGACGCCGCAGCGGCTGCGTCGGGCGGCGGCTCCAGCAGCGAAACAAACTGACCACCAACGACTTGGGCGAGGACATGGGTGCCGATCATGGACCGTGCGATCACCGAGTCTTTCCCGTCGGCAGCGTCGACGGCTTCGCCGACGTTGCTGACCCTGACCGAAACCCGGCGCAGGTCGCCGTCCGGCTCGCAGGTGACCGTCAGCGCGCCGCGCACCTCCTGACGCTCCCGGACCAGGCGACCGCCGTCGAGGAGCTCGATGTCGGTGGCCGCGCTCGCCGCCACCGGCAGCGTCCGCGGCCCGTCGTCGAATGTCAAGGGTCCAAAGGATATTTCGCATTCGATCGCCTCGTCCCAGGTGAGCCACGACCCGGCCGAGTTGCTCAGTTCGTCGACGGGCTCGAACCCGGCGCCGGGAAGCTCGCGCTCAGCCCGGCGGCGCTGCAACTGGAGGAACCGCACCACCAGGGTGATGGCGTGGGCGCCAGAGACCAGAAACTCCGACGCGAGGGTGTCGTCTTCACCCAGGCCTGCGTCGGCGGAGCCCGGTGGGCCTAAAACGCCGAATTGCCAACGTGATTGATTTTTGCTTGATGTCCCGCGGTACGGGTAGAGCAGGTAGCCCTCGTAGAGCACCGCGTCGGCGACGGCGCGGGCCCGGTCCCAGCTCGAGGTCACTGGGTCACCTCCCGCTCGGCGTCCAGCAGCGAGGTGACGGCGAGGTCGAGGTCGAGCAACCCTCGCGCGGACTTGTAGCCGGCCAGTGCGGTGATGGTTTCGTGACTAAGGCGCACCCAGCCGGTGTTCGGATAGTGCTGCGCGATCAGATCCCGCCAGACCGCGACCGGCATGTCGTAGTGGTCCTCGCAGTCCCACGGCACCTGCTGGACCGAGAAGCCGCGTTCGGATTTGACGAAAAGCGTTCCGCTAAAGAGGAATTGGAGAGGCAGCGCGCCGCCGCGCAGTGCGTGCAGGTACTTGGCGGCGGCGACCTCGAAGTCGTAGGTGCAGTCCAACGGCAGCGCCACCGTCGTGTTGCCGGCGAATCCCGGCACCATCGCGGCGCAATGCTGCCACAGAAAGGTGCGCTGGGTGCTCGCCCAGCGTTCGCGGGGCCCGAATAGGTCGGTCAGCCCGGCCGCTTCGTCGTCGGAGTAGGAACGCCGCAGCGGCTCGATGCGGACCTGGCAGCGCAGCGCGATGGCGTGCACCGGGGCCTCGACATCCGAGCCGGTGGCCGCAACGCCGACGCGGGCGGTGAGCACCGGGCTGACAGTGTACGGTTCGGGCGCCACATCGAGAACAGCGAACGCCACGTCCAGCGGCTGGTCGCTCATGGCGGCGTCACTCGGGGAGCTAATCGCGGAGTTTGCCTGGCGCGGGCCGCAATCTGCGCAAAGAAGCTGTCGAGGTAAGCGCGCGCCTCCTGGCCGCCGTCGAACCCGCGCCACAGCATGCGTAGGCGTCCGACGAATTCGTAGCACGCGTCGATCGGAACCAGATAGCTTTGCGGTTGGGCGGAGTCACCATCGTGAACGGTCTCGGGGACCCGAACCAGCAGCGCCTCCACGTCGTCGGCCAGCAGGCCCACCCGCTCGTCGGCGGCGCAAATGGTGTTCCAAAAGTCCAGATCCAGTTCGGATTCGCATGCCCCGGCCGGGCCGGGATAGAACGCGACCGTGCGCCCGAGCGCGGAGTTGGTGAAGAAGAAGGCCACGCCGACCGGGATTTGCAGCGCCTCCCACGCGCGGCGGTCGAGCGCGAAATCGGTGAAGGCCAGATACCGATCGGGCACCGCCCGATAGCGCAGTTCGGCGCTGGTTTCGGTGAACAGCAAATAGCAGGCGCGGCAGACGCACATCAGCTGGCGGCCGGCCACATTCACCACATGCTGGTGCTCGTCGAGGATCGACTCCGAGCACATCTCGCAGCGCTCACCGGCCGGCTCGGGGGCCCGCCGGTTGCCGGCGATGCGGGCCAGCACGTCGTACGCGCTAGTCATTGGCGCCGCTCCTCCGCATCGCTTCGCTCTGCATCGTCGCCGCGCTAGTCATTGGCGCCGCTCCTCCGCATCGCTTCGCTCTGCATCGTCGCCGGCGCGGGTCATGCCGGCGCACCCATCGGTTCACCCCGCAGCGCCACCGAGAGCACGCCGTCACGGCTCAGCAGCGGGAGCGGATCGAGGTGGGCCCCGGCCGCAACATTCAGGCCGCCGCCCGCATGGACGACATCGAAGTCGGTCCGGCAGCGCGGACAGCGCAGCAGCGCGTCCCGCAACGCCGCACCGGCCAGCGTGTCGTCACACACCGGGCACCGGTCGCGATAGGCGAACGTCGCGTCGTCGACCCGGCACGCAAGGACCGTGGTGTCGGCGATGACGAAGCCGCCGACCTCGCCGGGGGCCAGGTCGGCCAGCTCGGGGACCGGGTACCAGGCGGTCGGTCCCCGAGGGGTCGAGCCGTTCGAATGCACATGGGCCAGCAGCGATTCCGCGGAGATCAGGCCGGAGGTGGCGATCGCGGGTTCGGCGGCCACCACCTCGATCGACGAGATCTCCGGCGCGGCCGCCCGGACCGCGTCCTGCACGGCCAGCTCCAGCGTGACCGCCGACGACGGGCAGCTCTTGCAGCTACCCGTGAAGGCGAGCCGCACCGTCAGGCCGTCGGGCCCGTCGCTGACCCCGAGCAGGTCGACGTCGCCACCGTGCGAACCCAGATACGGCCGCACCCCGTCCAGCGCGTCGGCTACCCGACGACCCACGTCGTGCGGGTGCAGGCCGTGCACCAGGAGCAGGCTGGCCACCAGGTCGTCGGTGGCCAGCCGCTCGGCCATGCCGGGATCGCCCATTCGCACGATCCGTTCCAGCCCGGCTCCGTACAGCTCGACTACCTCGCGGACCAGCTGCTGGGCGCGTTCATGCGCGGCGGTCCCACTCGACGCGCAGGAATCCAGCAGTGTCTGGATCCGATCGCCCGCGGTACGCCACCGCGTGTCGTCCTGGGGGGTGTCCGGGCGATCCGCCATCCGTCACTCCCCGACGGGTGATTGCGTTGGTGTGTGCAGTCTTTCGAGGGTCTTGCCCTTCCCCAAATACATGTGCACACCGCAGGGCAGGCACGGATCGAAACTGCGCACCGTGCGCATGACGTCGATGCCCTTGAAGTTCTCCCGCGAGTTCTCCTCGAAGATCGGCTGCCCCTGCACCGCGTCCTCGTAGGGGCCCGGCGTGCCAAAGCTGTCGCGCGGGTTGGCGTTCCACGGGGTGGGCGGGTACGGGTGATAGTTGGCGATCTTGCCGTCCCGGATCACCATGTGGTGGCTGAGCACACCGCGCACCGCCTCGGTGAAGCCGCAGCCGATGGCCTCGTCGGGCACCTCGAACTTCTCCCAGGTTTTCGTTCGCCCGGCGCGGATTTCGGCGAGAGCCTGTTCGGCGAAGTGCAGCGCGCACGCCGCCGCGTAGGCCTGGAAGTAGGTACGGGCCCGGTCGCGTTCGATGGTGTTGCTGCCGTACTTGGGGATCTTCCACTCCAGTTCCACAGGCCCCTTGAGAATGGTCTTGGGCAGGTTGATCTTCACGCTATTACCGGTCGCCTTGACGTAGCCGATGTCGACGAGGCCGGCCAGTGCGGTCGCCCACAACCGGGCCAGCGGGCCGCCGCCGGTGTCCAGCGCCAGGTGATCCTTGCCGTCGAACCAGCGCGGCGACATCACCCAGCTGTACTTGCCGCCGTCCATGTCCCGCTTCTGCGGATGCGGGTTGGTGTGCTGATTCCACGGGTGGCGTCGGTCCACCGCGTTGCCCAGCGGATCGGTCTTGACGAACATCTCCTGCTCGGTCCAGTCGTCGTAATAGGAGCTGCCCAACAGGATCCGGATGCCGAGGTTGATGTCCACCAGCGAGTGGGTGACCAGCTTGCCGTCGACGACCACGCCCGGGGTGACGAACATCGCGTTGCCCCAACGCTCCATGTCCTTGTACGCGAAGTTGCACTCCTCGGGGTCTTGGAAGGAGCCCCAGCAACCGAGCAGGGTGCGGCGCAGGCCGACCTTCTCGTAACCGGGCAGCGCCTCGTAGAAGAAGTCGAACAGGTCGTCGTGCATGGGCACGACCTTCTTCATGAACTCGACGTAGCGCATCAGCCGCGTCATGTAATCGGTCATCAGTTGGATGGTCGCGACGGTGCCGACCCCGCCGGGGTACAGCGTGGACGGGTGCACGTGGCGACCCTCCATGAGGCAGAACATCTCTCGCGTCCACCTGCTGACGACAAGCGCCTCCCGGTAGAACTCGCCACTGAACGGGTTGAGCGAGCGCATGATGTCGGCGATCGTCTTGTACCCGTGCGCGTCGGCGTGCGGTGCCGCGGTCTTCTCCGCCTGGGCAAGCACGCTCGGGTTGGTCTCGGCGACCATCTTCTCGCAGAAGTCCACGCCGACCAGGTTCTCCTGGAAGATGTTGTGGTCGAACATGTATTCCGCGGCCTCGCCGAGGTTGACGATCCACTCACCGAGGTGCGGTGGCTTGACCCCGTAGGCCATGTTCTGCGTGTAGCACGAACAGGTGGCGTGGTTGTCACCGCAGATCCCGCAGATGCGGCTGGTGATGAAGTGGGCGTCGCGAGGATCCTTGCCCTTCATGAATATCGAGTAGCCGCGGAAGATCGACGACGTGCTGTGGCACTCCGCGACTTCCTTGTTCTCGAAATCGATTTTGGTGTAGATGCCGAGGCTGCCCACGATCCTGGTGATGGGATCCCACGCCATCTCGACGAGCTGGCCGGGCTCCCGCTTGGACGTTGTTGGCTCGGGAATGATGGTTGTCATCGCGAATGCTGCTCTCTGCCCAATGGCTGTTATGTGAACCGAGACGGAAGCACCGCGACCCGGCAGGGTTGACCTACCAGGTGCGGCGGGCTCCGGTGGTGAGTTGGTTGCCGTTGTGTCGCCAGCGTGGCTCTTTGTCGACGGTGCGCGCCGTGATACCCCTCAGGTTGCGGATCACGGCCCCGTACAGACCCGACGCCGTGCTCGAAAGCTTGCCGCCCGGCGGCTCGTCCATGAACGGCATGAACTTGTCCGGGAAGCCCGGCATCGTGCACCCGATGCAGATGCCGCCGACGTTCGGGCAACCGCCGATACCGTTGATCCAGCCACGCTTAGGTACGTTGCACTTCACGACCGGGCCCCAACAGCCAAGTTTGACAATGCATTTCGGTGACCCGTACTCGGTGGCGAAGTCCCCCTGCTCGTAATAGCCGGCCCGGTCACACCCCTCGTGCACGGTGGCGCCGAATAGCCACTTGGGGCGCAACGCTTCGTCGAGCGGGATCATCGGCGCCTGATCGGTGGCCATGTAGAGCAGGTAGGTCAGCGTCTCCGCGAGGTTGTCCGGTTGGATCGGGCAGCCGGGAACGCACACGATCGGGATGCCGGCCTTGCTCTTCCAATCCCAGCCGAGGTAGTCGGGCACTCCCATCGCCCCGGTGGGGTTGCCGGCCATCGCGTGGATGCCCCCGTAGGTGGCGCAGGTCCCGACCGCGACGACCGCGGTGGCCTTGGGCGTGAGCCGGTCGAGCCACTCGCTGGTGGTCATCGGCTGCCCGGTGGCCGGGTCATTGCCGAACCCGCACCAGTAGCCCTCTTCCTTGATCTTCTCGTTGGGAATGGATCCTTCGACGACGAGCACGAAGGGCTCCAGCTCGCCGCGATCGGCTTTGAAAAACCACGCGAGGAAATCGTCCGCCCCCCCGGTGGGTCCGCATTCGAAGTCGATCAACGGCCAGTGCACGGCGACCTTCGGTAAGCCCGGGAGCGCGCCGAGTGCGATTTCCTCGACGCTGGGCTGGGTGGCGGCAGTCAACGCCACCGAATCACCGTCGCAACTGAGCCCGGCGTTGATCCACAGCACATGGATCAACGTTTCTTCTGCTTTGACTGCTGCTTCTGTCGGCATAGCGCAGCTTTCCGGGGCGGGCTGTGCCCCTGCGCCGCCGGAGTCGACCATCGGCCCACTTGCGCAGCGCTGTTTTTGGGTCTACGCCTGCCGTCGAGAGTTGTCAACGGTTCCCGCTTTTCGGTCGACTAAACACATGTTGCATAGCTTTCAGGCAAGGTTTACTTGCCGTCCGCGACAGGGCATTTCGGCGTTGCACGGCGACCGGCGGCGAATCAGTGAGCCCGGCTAATCACTGTGGGTTTTCGATCCACTGGCAATCGGTTGTCATGCAATTCATTTGCATCTTTGCTGCGTCCATTTACGCGTCGGAATCGCCGGCGAATCGTCGCAGCCAGCCGAACCACGCGCCCATGCCGGTCCCGGCGCGCGCGCTGACGGGCAGGATCGTCGCGGCCGCATTGACCTGGCGAACATGCGCGATGTACGCGTCCACGTCGACATCGAGGTGGGGCACCAAATCAATCTTGTTGAGCAACACCACATCCACCGAGCGAAACATCACCGGGTATTTCAGCGGCTTGTCCTCGCCCTCGGTCACCGAGTAGACCATCGCCTTGGCGTGCTCGCCGACGTCGAACTCCGCCGGGCAGACGAGGTTGCCGACGTTCTCGATGATCACCAAGTCCAAACCGGGAAGGTCGAGACCCGGCAGCGCGCGATTGACCATGGGGGCATCGAGATGGCATTCGCCGCCAAACCCGTTGCTGGTGTTGAGCAATGACACCTGGGCGCCGCGGCCACTGAGCTTGGCCGCATCCAGGTCGGTGGCGATGTCGCCTTCGATCACGCCGATCGCGAACTCGGCGGCCAGCTCGTCGAGCGTCGCTTGCAGGATGGTCGTCTTGCCCGATCCCGGCGAACTCATCAGGTTCAGGGTGCGGATGCCATTGCTCTCGAACGCCGTCCGATTGGCGTCGGCCTGAACGTCGTTCTCGGCGAAGATCGCCTCCAGCACGTCGATGCGCTGCTTGCCCGTCTCGTAGTGACTGTGATCGCCGTGTTCATGCTCGTGCTCACCGTGCTCATGAGTGTGCGCGGTGCCGTCGTCGTGGCGGTGAAATCTACCCACGGTCAAATCGATTCATAACCAACACCTTTCGATGCGGCGCCGCACGACGCCAGTGGGCCCCTTTTCACGACACATCAAACGAAGTCACCAGGAATTCGTTGCCTTGCAGCACCTCGACGTCGGTATCGTCGCACCGCGGACACCAGATCGACCAGGCCGACGTGATCTCCGACCGCGCACCGCACGCGCGGCAGCGCACCTCGGCGGTGACGCACTCGAGTTCCAGCTTCGCGCCCGGCATGTCCTCGGTGTCGCGGACGAGTGTCCAGCAGAACGACAGCGATTCCGGCACCACCTGGCGAAGCGCGCCGATACGCACGCGGACCACATCGACGTGGCGGCCGTCGGCATAGGTTTTCACCACACCGGCGATCGCTTCGCACAGCGACAGCTCATGCACTGTCGATCACCGGCGTCCGCTGGCAACCCGGCGGCCGGGCCGAAGTGCGGGGAAGCCCATGACCACTGTTCTACACCCGAATGCCGGCTCCCTGAACCCCAGCGCGCGTGGTGGCTCACCACGCGCGCTGGGCCACCCGGTAAAAGTTGGCGCCGAGCACGGCGTCGACGTCGGCGGTGCGCCATCCCTGCCGATAGAGATGCTTGCCGAGCAGCAGGAGTGTTTCGGGCGGCATCCACTGGATTTGGCCCCAGCGGGTGTAAGAGTCGTCAAACAGGTGCGGGTTGCGGGCGAGTTCGTCGTAGAAATCGGCAAGATCGAAGGAGAAGTCGGTGCTGATGCCGACGTGATCGATGCCGACCAGCTCGATGGCGTATTCCAGGTGTCGTGTCATCGCGTCGAGGGTGGGGGTGTTGGGTCCGAGGAAGATGCCGACGCCGGTGATTCCGATGACGCCGCCGGTGGCTGCGCAAGCCCGGGCCTGATCGTCGGTGATATTGCGCGGGTGATCCCAGACCGCCCGCATGCAGGAGTGGCTGTAAATGACTGGGCCGGTTGAGACCTCACACATGTCGAGTCCGGTGCGGGCACTGCAATGGGATCCGTCGGGAACGATGCCGACGTCGTTCATCCCGACAACGACCGCACGTCCCCAGCCGGTGAGACCGCCATCGGCGCTGTCTAGGCACCCGCTGCCGGCGCGGTTGGCGTGGTTATAGGTGGGCAGCAGCGTGCGTACCCCGAGTTCGGCCAGGGTCGCCAGGTTGTCAAGGCTGTCATCGAGCGGCCGTGCGTCTTCAAGGTCGAACACCACCGAGATGCGGCCGGCGCGGGTAATCGCGGCGACATCGTCGATGCCGGCGGCCAACTCCAGGTCCGGGTGAGCATCGATCGCGGCGCGGTAGTGGCGCAGCAGCGCCATCGTGTCGTTGAAGCTGTGGGGCGAATAGCCTGCGTTGACCGATACCAATGCGCCGACGCGATGCTGGTAGCGGGTCAGCTGATCCACGTCGGCGTCGGTCCGCAGCGGCAGGCAGGTGTGCTGGTCCCATAGGAGCGACGTCATAGATACCGATACTGCACGCTGAGTTGTTACGCCGGAACGATATACGTGCCATGCCCTTCGGTCACCAGGTTGCCGCTGAACCGCAGGACTTCGTTTACCAGGCCGTCATTGGCCCTGGTTTGTCTACCAAAATCCGCCAGCATCGCCTGACACTTTTCTAACACGCGCTTGGGGGGTGAATAGCTGCCCAGTGGCAGCGCGAGCGTCAGATAGTGACCATCCTCAGTGAGCAGCAGACCGTCGGCGATGAGATCGGCGAGCACGCCCGGCAGTGTGTGTGGGCCGCCGTGCCGCTCGGCGAGGGTCTCCAGGTGGGCCATGCCGTGCACCCTGTCGCATGCGAGAAGCACCTCGCGGCGCAGCCCCTCAAACACGTGAACCGGCCGGCGCGCCGCGGGCCGAAGGTCCCATATCAGCAGGTGATTTTCGGTGTCGACGTAGAGGAGGTCGCTTGAGCCGTGGTGCTGGGCCCACACATCGAGTTGCTCGAGCAAGGGGGCGGTGTAGTGGTGGACCTGCCGACCGTCGGCGTAGTCGAATCGGAAGAAGTACGCAAGATTGGCAATCGCCGGTGCCGGCAAGTCGTAAAGGTGCTCATAGGCCGCATGCGGTCTGACATTGGTGATGCCATATTGCTGCGCCTGTTCGAAGTACGGGCTGAACCGGTCGAGTCTGAGCCGCGCCTTGAGAATAGGCGGTTGCAGATGGGTCAGCAGGGGCACCATCGCCGCGAACTGTTCGTAATCGCCGGCGGTCTCACCGGGAAAGCCACAAATCACATTCCACATCACCTTGATGCCCAATTCCTTGCACCATTTGAGCGTCTGGATGTTCTGCAACATGGTGACGCCCTTGCGCATCAACCGCAGGACGTGGGTGCTCAAGCTCTCGATGCCCGGTTGCACCTCGCTGACACCGGCGTCACGCAGCACTTGCAGCTGATCCTTGGAGACGTTCGCCTTGATCTCGTAGAACAGGTTCAGCGTTGCTGCGCTATCGCGCAGCAGAGGAAGAAAAGTCCGGAAGTAGTTCGTGTCGAGGATGTTATCGACGACGCTGATCGGGTGGTCTGGGTAGCGTCGGCTCAACGCGATCAGCTCGTCGAGCGCGCGCTGCGGCCGTTTGCTGCGATACGTCATGCTCAAACCGTTGAGACCGCAAAACGTGCAGTGGTGTTTGGCTCCCCACCAGCACCCTCGTGACGTCTCAAACGTCACGCTAACCGGTGCCGGCGCGACGTCGGATCCGAAGTGCAACTGTTGGAAGTAGTCGTCATAGTCCGGGTAGGGCAGCGCGTTCATGTCGACGATCCCGGCCGCCGCCTTCGATGCCGTCGTATCGGTAAGCGAGAGCGTCCGGCCGGTCGCGACGCCGGGTAAGTCGTCAACAGCCGCACCGGCCAAGACGCGAGTCACCAGCTGCGGAAAGACCGCGTCGGCTTCGCCCGACACCGCCGCGTCGAGGAAGCCGAACTGGCGCACCGACTCGACGCCCATGACACCTTCGACATTGGCGCCGCCAATCACCACGAACGTTTCCGGCAGGGCTTGCTTTACCCGTGAGGCCAGCGCCAAGGAAGCGATCTGTTGCTGAAACACGCTGGTGAAGCCAAGAATCCGGGGGCGGCGGCGCACCACTTCGTCGAGACAGTCATCGAGGAAGGCTGCCACCGCGCCGCGGGCGCGCAACACCGTTTCGATGAACTCGTCGCGCTCGGTTGGGTGGGCCGCGAGGCGGTGCGATGACCAGAAGTCATCGCTGCGTGAGCCGCGCCCCCGCTCTCGTAGCACCTCCTCCACGTAGGCGTCACTGTCCAGGCGCCCCGGCCCCCAGAGGGCGTCGGCGAACATCCACTCCCCAAGCATCGCGGTAAGTCTCGGCTTCCCGTTAGCGAGGTCGAGATACAGCTGCTCCCCGATCTTCGCCGCGAATGGGAACGTGAAATATCTTACGGCGCAGCTTATTCCGGCACGGTTGAGTCCAGCCTTCAACAGCCCTAGTGCGATCGACGGATCGCACAGAGCACCGAACGGCATGCTCACGAGAAGAACATCGTGATCCACGCGCATCGAGGGCTGATGCAGCCTCCGTCGGCGACTGGTGCTCCACGACACCCCCAACCCTCTTGGCCCTCAACGAGGATACGTCGCGCGATGCGAATCGAGGTAGGACTCCGCATCTTTGTATGGGAATTCGTGGTCGCCCAGGCGATGGCTGGCGCCGACGCGAATTTCCGCAAGAATGTCCGTTGCGCCACAATGACGATCCAGGAGATGACGATCCACGAGATGACGATCCACGAGTCCGGATCAGACGGCTAGCTCAGTTCCAGGAAATCCGGCACGACTCGCAGGAACATTGGTATGAATATCTTGGGAATTAGCGGCTTTGAGAATTCGATGCCGTTTAAGAGAGCCCACTGGCCCTCGCTCGACCAACGCGAGTATCGGATCTCGCAGGGACACGATTCCGCGGCTGCCCTGGTGGTGGACGGCCGGGTCGTCGCCGCCGCGGCAGAGGAGCGGTTCAATCGGCAAAAGCACAGCGCGCTGTTCCCGGTCCGGGCGATCGAGTACTGCCTTTCGGAGGCCGGTCTGGCGCTCGCCGACATTGATGAACTCGCGCACGGGTTTGACTACAAACCCTTCGAATCGCTTTTCACGCTCGACTCGGTTGCCTCGGAGCTGTACCGCGACGTCTATTCCCGCGAGGCACTCCTTGGCCTCGTCGATCGGGACCTGCCGGGCTTTCCCGCGGGCCGACTCCAGCACGTCGGCCATCACCGGGCCCACGCGGCGAGTGCCTACTTCACATCGGGGTTTGACGAGTGCCTGACCGTTGTCATCGATGGCATGGGTGAGGTCGTTAGCGCGACCGTCTATCGAGCGAGCGCGGGACGGTTAGAGGAGATTCACGAGATCTCGGCGGCTCACTCGATCGGGATCCTGTATTCACTCGTGACGCTCCACCTCGGCTTCGACTTCGGTGCCGACGAATACAAGATCATGGGGCTGGCGCCTTATGGCGATCCTGAGCGGTTCCGTCCATTCTTCGAACAGGCGATTGACCTTCGTCCCAACGGTTCCATCCGGATTCCCCCGCTCGCTTTGAACGAGACGCGCGAGGAGCGGGAGAACCACCTGGCAACCCGTCGCCATCTCGCGGAGCATTTGACTCCGCCCCGAATGCCGGACGATCCCATCACCGACGACCACCGCGACGTCGCCGCGGCATTGCAGGCCGGTCTCGACCGGGCCATGGAACACCTCTGCGGGCACTTCGGTCGAAAGACGGGCATGCGCAAGCTGGCGATGGCCGGCGGCGTCGCGCTGAATTGCACGTCCAACGGCAGGCTGCTTCGGTCCGGCCAATTTGATGAGATCTACGTTCAGCCCGCCGCGGGCGACGACGGGTCCGCGCTGGGCGCGGCCCTCTACCGGGCCTCGCTTCACCACGAGGATCTTCCTGATCGACGATTCCCCGTTCCGTTCCTGGGTCCGGCCCATTCTCACGACGCAATCGAAAAAGCGATCTCCGAGGTGAGCGATCAGATCGAGGTGGAGCGGTTCGATGGGCTGGAAGCGGCGTGCGAGCGCGCGGCCGACCTGATTCGGCAGGGCCACGTCCTCGCCTGGTACCGGGGCCGGATGGAGTTTGGCCCGCGCGCCCTGGGGCACCGCAGCATCCTGGCGGATCCCGGACACCCGGAGATGCGCGACCGCGTCAACTCGATGGTCAAGATGCGCGAAGGGTTCCGGCCGTTCGCTCCCGCGGTGACGATCGAGCAAGTGCACTGCTGGTTCGAGGTGCCGCCGATGACCGAGCTGCCGTACATGATCATCACCGTGGATGTCCGAGGAGAACATCGCGCCCAGCTTCCGGCGGTCACGCACGTCAACGGTTCGGCCCGGGTACAGACCGTCAGCACGACAGACAACGCGTCGTTCCACACATTGCTTCGCGCCGTCGGCCGCGCTACGGGTCGCGAGATGGTCCTCAACACGAGCTTCAACGTCAAGGGGCAACCGATCGTGAATACCCCCGCGGAGGCCCTGGGGACTTTCCTCGGAACTGGGATCGAGTTCTTGTTCCTGGAGAACACCCTGGTCAGCCGCGCGTGACGCCGGTGTAGCCGGTTCGCTCCGGATTAGCCTGCCCCCAACTAAGAAACCTCAATACAATTCATCCCGCAATTGGGCTCGGACAACCCCGAAGATCTGCTACTAAGTAGCTCCATCAGGGGAGTTGACGCCCTTCGTGCGGCCGATGGCCTACGAACCAATCGGGGGAACGAATGAGCAGCAATCCTCTCGAGGCCCGGGTGTTGTAGTCGATGGATTTGCTCGACGGGGATGGGCATGCCCGCCTGGATAGGTGGGGTAATCGGGCGGTGTTGACCCGGCCGGCGACGGGGGTGTCGATTCCGGCGCTGTTCGTCGCACAGGTGGCCCGCGCACCCGAGGCGGTGGCGCTGAGCTGCGGGGGCCTGTCAATGACCTACCGCGAGCTCGAGGAGGCCGCTAACCGGTTGGCGCACCTTTTGATTGGCCATGGGGTGGGCCCGGGGCAGCATGTGGCGCTGCTGTTTTCCCGTTCCGTCGAGGCGATCATCGCGATTTTGGGGGTGCTGAAAACCGGGGCGGCTTATCTGCCGATCGACCCGATGTACCCGGCGGCGCGGATCGGGTTCATGCTTACCGACGCCGCGCCGGTCGCCGCAATTACCACCGCCGGTTTGCGCTCGCGGCTGGACGGGCACGGTCTGCTGGTCATCAATGTGGCGGACCCCCACATTCTCAGCTACCCGGTTACCGGCTTGCCGGCGCCGGCCCCCGATGACATCGCCCACCTCATATACACCTCCGGGACCACCGGGGTGCCCAAGGGGGTGGCGGTCACCCAGCACAACGTGACCCAGCTGTTCGGCTCGCTGGAGATCGGCCTGGAGTTGGCGCCGGGACAAGTGTGGACGCAGGTTCATTCGTATGCCTTCGACTTCTCGGTGTGGGAGATTTGGGGTGCGCTGCTGCACGGTGGGCGCCTGGTAGTGGTCCCCGAGTCGGTGGTCGGCTCACCGGAAGACTTCCACGCCTTACTGATTAGGGAACGGGTCACCGTGCTCACCCAGACCCCGTCTGCCGCTGGGGTGCTGTCACCCGAGGGCTTGCGGTCGGCCGCGCTGGTGATCGGCGCCGAGCCCTGTCCGCCCGAGCTGGTAGATCGTTGGGCGCCCGGGCGGCTGATGGTCAACGTCTACGGTCCGACCGAGACGACGATGTGGGCGTCCAAGAGCGCGCCGCTCACCGCCGGGTCGGGGGCGCCCCCGATCGGTTCGCCGGTTTCGGGGGCGGCGTTTTTTGTGCTGGATGAATGGTTGCAGCCGGTACCGGCCGGTGTGGTGGGCGAATTGTATTTGGCGGGTCGCGGTGTCGGGATTGGATACTGGCGTCGGTCTGCGTTGACGGCATCGCGGTTTGTGGCCTGCCCCTTCGGCGAGGACGAGGCGCCGGCAACCAGGATGTATCGCACTGGCGATCTGGTGTGTTGGGGCGCCGATGGGCAGCTGCGGTATCTGGGACGCGCCGATGAGCAGGTCAAGATCAGCGGGTATCGCATCGAGCTCGGTGAGGTGCGCTCGGCGTTGGCCGCACACAACGGGGTGGGCCAGGCGGCGGTGATCGCCCGCGAGGACCGCCCCGGTGACAAACGCCTGGTGGGCTATGTCACCGGGACGGCCAACCCGGTTGAGATCCGCACCGCGCTGGCCCAGCGGCTCCCGGCCTACATGATCCCGGCGGCGGTGGTGGTCCTCGACGCGCTGCCGCTGACACCCAACGGCAAACTCGACACCCGTGCCCTGCCGGCACCGGTGTATCAGGATGCCGATCGTTACCGCGCCCCGGCCACCCCCGCCGAGGAGATCCTGGCCGGTATTTATGCCCAGGTTCTGGGGCTTGAGCGCGTCGGGGTGGATGATTCGTTTTTCGATCTCGGCGGCAATTCACTGCAGGCCATGCGGGTGGTTGACGCGGTGCAGGAATCATTCGATGCGCACCTCACGGTCCGCCACCTGTTCGATGCGCCAGCGATTCGCCAGTTAGCGCAGCATGTCGCCGGCGCTGACAGCCGGCGGGTGGCGTTGGTGCCCGTTGTTCGTCCCGGTGCGGTCCCGTTGTCGTTTGCGCAGCGCCGGTTGTGGTTCCTGAACCAATTGCAGGGGTCCGCACCGGTGTACAACACGCCGACCGCTTTTCGGATCAGCGGGGCGCTGGACGTCGAGGCGCTTGGCGCGGCCCTCGATGATGTCGTGGCCCGCCACGAATCACTGCGCACCATCTTCCCCGACATTGGCGGCGTGCCGTTTCAGGAGGTGCTGTCGGCCCGGGCGGGGATGTGGCGGCGCGAGGGCGCGCCGGTGGTGTCGCTGCCGGAGCAGGGTGTGGCCGGTGAGTTGGCCGCGCTGGCAGAGTATCACTTTGATCTGTCGGCGGAGATCCCGATTCGTGCGCAGATCTATTCGGTGGGGCCCGAGCAATACGTAGTGGGGATTGTCGTGCACCACATCGCTTTTGATGGGTGGTCACTGGCACCCATGTTCCGTGATGTGGGTGAGGCTTATCGGGCGCGGCGGGACGGCCGGTCGCCGCAGTGGGCGCCGTTGGCGGTGCAGTACGTCGATTACACGTTGTGGCAGCGCGCGCAATTTGGTGATTTGGCTGATACCCACAGCCCCATCGCCGCCCAGCTGGCCTACTGGGAGCAGGCCCTGGCCGGGATGCCCGAGCGCCTGGTGCTTCCCACCGATCGGCCCTATCCGCCGGTCGCCGATTACCGCGGCGCCCTGACGACGGTGACATGGCCTGCGGAGCTGCAGCAGCGGGTGCGCCGGGTGGCCCGCGAACACAACGCGACCAGCTTCATGGTGATGCAGGCCGCCCTGGCGGTGGTGCTGGCCAAGCTGAGTGCGAGTTCTGATGTGGCGGTGGGGTTTACGATCGCCGGGCGCCGCGATCCCGCGCTCGATGAGCTGGTGGGCTTTTTCGTCAACACCCTGGTGTTGCGGGTCGATCTGGCCGGGGATCCCACCGTCGCCGAGCTGCTGGCCCAGGTGCAACAGCGCAGCCTGGCCGCCTACGAGCACCAAGACGTGCCCTTCGAGGTGCTCGTGGAGCGGCTCAACCCCACCCGAAGCCTGACCCGTCAGCCGCTGATCCAGGTGATGTTCACCTGGGCGAACTTTGCCGGGCCGGACAATCGCGCCGCCGCGCCGGCATTGGCTGATCTTCACGTCACCCCGGTGCCGGTGGACGTCCACACCGCCCGCATGGATTTGTTGTCGGTCCTGGCCGAACGCTGGACCCAGGCCGGTGAGCCCGCGGGGATCGGCGGGACGGTCGAATTCCGCACCGATGTTTTCGACGCGGACAGCATCGAGGCGTTCATCGAGCGGTGGCGGCGGGTGTTGGTGGCCATGACCGCTGACCCCACCCGGCGGCTCTCGTCGATGGATCTGCTCGATGAGCCTGAGCACGCCCGCCTGGATGGGTGGGGCAACCGGGCGGTGTTAGCCCAGCCGGTGCTCACCCCGTCCTCAATTCCGGTGTTGTTCAGCCGTCAAGTGCAGCGCAGCCCGCAGGCGGTGGCGCTGAGCTTTGCGGGCCGCTCGATGACCTACCGCGAGCTCGATGAGGCCGCCACCCGGTTGGCGCACCTGTTGACCGGCCATGGCGTGGGTCCGGGCGAGTGTGTGGCGCTGCTGTTGCCGCGTTCGGCCGGGGCGATCGTGGCGATTGTGGCGGTGCTCAAAACCGGCGCGGCTTACTTGCCGATCGATCCTGAGCATCCACCGGCGCGGATCGAGTTCTTGCTGGCCGACGCGGCGCCGATCGCCGCGGTCAGCACCGCGGGGCTGAGGTCGCGGCTGGACGGGCATGTCCTGTTCGTCCTCGATATCGAGGCCCCCGCTGTCGACTCCCTGCCCGTCACGGCATTATCGGCGTGCGCCCCGGATGACGTCGCGTACCTGATCTACACATCGGGGACCACGGGTGTGCCCAAGGGGGTGGCCATCAGCCACCACAACGTGATCCAGCTGCTGGAGTCCGTGGCTGCCGAGATGCCCCCGGCGGGGGTGTGGTCGCAGTGGCATTCCTATGCCTTCGATGTCTCGGTGTGGGAGATCTTCGGTGCGCTGCTTGGTGGTGGGCGGCTGGTGGTGGTGCCCGAGTCGGTGGTCCGCTCACCGAAAGATTTCCGCGCCTTGTTGGTCGGTGAACGCGTCAGCGTGTTGAGTCAGACCCCGTCGGCGTTCTATGCGCTGCAGTCCGTTGATGGGCTTGCACCCGATCCAGCAGAACAGCTCACACTCGAGGCGGTGGTGCTTGCCGGGGAAGCGCTTGCACCACAGCGTCTTCGGGGTTGGCTGCACAGCCACCCGGGATCACCGCGCCTGATCAATATGTACGGCACCACCGAGACGACGGTGCATGCGTCGTTTCGGGAGATCGCTGACGGCGATATCGACAGTGCTGCCAGCCCCATCGGGGTGCCGCTGGGGCATCTGGGGTTTTTTGTGCTCGACCGATGGTTGCGCGCGGTGCCGGCGGGTGTGGTCGGCGAGTTGTATGTGGCGGGTCGGGGGGTGGGGTACGGGTATGTGCGCCGGGCTGGTTTGACCGGGTCGCGGTTTGTGGCGTGCCCGTTCGGTGGGGCGGGAGCGCCGGGAGAACGGATGTATCGCACCGGGGATCTGGTGTGGTGGGGTGCTGATGGGCAGCTGCGCTATGTGGGACGCGCCGATGAGCAGGTCAAGATCCGCGGGTATCGCGTCGAGCTCGGTGAGATTGAGGCGGTGTTGGCGGGCCACCCCCGGGTGGCGCGGGCGGTGGTCACCGCCCACACCGCCACGTCCACCGCGGATGCCGCCGAACGGGTTAGCGACAAGCTGTTGGTGGGCTATGTTGTGCTGGATCAGGAGATGATGCTGGTCCGGGAGCCGGCGCGAGAAGCGCAGCGCGTTGAGCAGTGGCAGAGCCTGTATGACGGCCTGTATTCGGGGTCGACGTTGACGGCGGGCCCCCCGGCTGTGTTGGGGGAGGATTTCGGGGGCTGGAACAGCAGTTATACCGGGGCGCCGATCCCGCTGGAGCAGATGCGGGAATGGCGGGCGGCCGCGGTGGATCGGATCATGGCCCTGCAGCCGCGGCGGGTGTTGGAGATTGGGGTGGGTTCGGGGCTGTTGCTGGCGCAGTTGGCCCCGGTGTGTGTCGAGTATTGGGGCACGGACTTTTCCGCGCCGACGATCCAGAGGCTGCAGGCGGCGACGGCTGCGCAGTTGTGGGGCGATCGGGTGCGGTTGCGGGTGCAGCCGGCCGATGTGGCCGAGGGGTTGCCGCAGGGCCATTTCGATGTGGTGGTGCTCAACTCGGTGGTCCAATACTTCCCGAGCGCGGGGTACCTGCTGGATGTGCTGGCAGCCGCGATGCGGTTGCTGGCAGCGGGCGGGGCGTTGTTTATCGGCGACGTGCGCAACCTGTCGTTGTTGCGGGCGTTTACCGCTGGGGTGCTGTGCGCCGATATCACCGGTGGCCAGGACACGGCCGCGGTGATGCGTGAGCGGGTGCGCCGGGAGATGCTCGCCGAGCAGGAACTGTTGTTGGCGCCGGAGTTTTTTGCGACCCTGCCGCAGCACTTTCCCGAGATCGCCGCGGTCGAGGTGCAGCTCAAGCGGATGGGTGCGGTCAACGAGCTCAGCGGTTACCGCTATGAGGTGGTGCTGCGTAAGGCGCCGGTGCCGGTGCGCTCGCTTGCCGACCTACCGTCGCAGCCGTGGCAGCGGTTCGAAAGCCTGGCCCGGTTGGGTGAATACCTGCGGTCGCAGCGGCCGCCGGAGCTGCGCGTCACCGGCGTGCCGCACGCCGGGATATGGCCCGACGTGGCGCTGGCGCGGGAGCTGGCCCAGGCCGGTGATCGGGTGTCGGTCAGCGAATTGGGTGCCGGCATTGCGGCACCCGATGCGGTGTTGCCGTACCAGTGTCATCTGCTGGGGCACCAATTGGGATACGCCACGGCGGTGACCTGGTCGCCGACGGCTGGGCTGGTGGATCTCATCTACACGCACGCCCCCGAACCGTCTAATGACTACCCCCTCCCGGCGCTGTCGGATCTATACCTTCCCCCCACCCGGGTCGATTCCCTCACCGGGTACGTCAACGACCCGTCGGCGATCGAACGAGGCGCTGAGCTGCGCGGCTTTGTGGCCGACAGGTTGCCGGAGTTCATGGTGCCGGCCGCGATCATGGTGGTGGACTCGCTGCCGTTGACGGTCAACGGCAAACTTGATCGACAGGCGTTGCCGGTCCCGGAGTTTCTCAGTGGGGTGGCATATCGGGCGCCGCGCGATCGGCGGGAACGGGTGTTGGCCGCCCTGTTCGGCGAGGTTCTCGGAATGACGCGGGTCGGCATCGATGAGTCGTTTTTCGACCTGGGTGGGCATTCACTGTCGGCGACACGGCTGGTCGCGCGGGTGCGGGCTGAACTGGGTGTCGAGGTCCCGATCCGGGCAGTGTTCGATGCGCCCACCGTGGCCGGGCTGGCCGAACGGATGACGGCGCGTGCCGAGGACCGGGCGGGGACGGCGTTAACGGCGCGGCAGCGGCCTGCGGTGGTGCCGTTGTCGTTTGCTCAGCGCCGGTTGTGGTTCCTGGATCAGTTGCAGGGGTCATCACCGGTCTACAACATGGCGGTGGCCTTGCGGCTGCGCGGGCGACTCGATGCCGCCGCGCTGGGTGTGGCGTTGGCCGATGTGGTGGGCCGTCACGAAAGTTTGCGGACGCTGTTTTGGGCGGTCGATGGGGTGCCGCAGCAGCGGATCGTTGCCGTCGGCGAGGCCGATTTTGGGTGGGGCGTCATCGATGCGTCGCGATGGTCGGCGACTCAGGTTGGGGATGGCGTCGGTGTGGTCGCGCGGTATGCGTTCGATCTGGCTACCGAAATCCCGGTCCGTGCACGACTTTTCACCGTTGCCGACGGGGAGCATGTGCTGGTGCTGACCATGCACCATATCGCCGCGGACGGGTGGTCGCTTACCCCGCTGTTGCGCGATCTGAGCACCGCCTATGGCGCGCGGTGTGCGGGCCGGGCGCCGGGCTGGGCGCCGTTGGCGGTGCAGTATGTCGATTACACGTTGTGGCAGCGTGCACACCTCGGTGAGCTGGAGGATCCCGCCAGTGCGATCGCCGCACAGCTGGGGTTTTGGGAGCGGGCCCTGGCCGGGCTGCCCGAGCGCCTGGTGCTTCCTACCGATCGGCCCTATCCGCCGGTGGCTGATCACCGTGGCGCCAGTGTGGCGGTCAACTGGTCGGCCGGGCTGCAGCAGCGGGTTGCTCGGGTGGCCCGGGATAACAACGCGACCAGTTTTATGGTGATGCAGGCCGCCCTGGCGGTGCTGCTGGCCAAGATCAGCGGCAGTGTCGATGTGGCGGTGGGGTTTACGATCGCCGGGCGCCGCGATCCCGCGCTCGATGAGCTGGTCGGTTTTTTCGTCAACACCCTGGTGCTGCGGGTCGATCTGGCCGGGGATCCCACCGTCGCCGACCTGCTCGCTCAGGTGCAACAGCGCAGCCTGGCCGCCTACGAACACCAGGACGTGCCCTTTGAGGTGCTCGTGGAGCGGCTCAACCCCACCCGAAGCCTGACCCATCAGCCGCTGGTCCAGGTGATGTTGGCCTGGCAGAACGTTCCCGGGCAGGGCAATAACCCCGCCGCCGGGCCGACCTTGGGTGACCTGCCCGTCACCCTGCTGCCGTTGGACACCCGCACCGCGCGGATGGATCTGGCGTTTTCGCTCGCTGAGCGCTGGACCGAGGCGGGTGAGGCTGCCGGAATCGGCGGGACGGTGGAATTTCGCACTGATGTGTTCGACGCGGCCAGCATCGAGGCGCTCATCGAGCGGTGGCAGAAGGTGTTGGTGGCGATGACAGCCGACCCCACCCGGCGGCTCTCGTCGGTGGACGTACTGGATGCCGATGAGCACGCCCGCCTGGATGGGTGGGGAAACCGGGCGGTGTTCGCCAGGCCCGCACCTCCGTCGGTGTCGATTCCGGTGCTGTTCGCCGCGCAGGTGGCCCGGACACCGGATGCGGTGGCGGTGACCTTCGAGGGTCTGTCAATGACCTACCGGGAACTCGAGGAGGCCGCTAACCGGTTGGCGCACCTTTTGATTGGCCATGGTGTGGGCCCGGGTGAGCGGGTGGGGTTGCTGTTTTCCCGTTCCGCGGAGGCCATCGCCGCGATCCTGGCGGTGCTCAAAACCGGGGCGGCCTATCTGCCGATCGACCCGGCGCTGCCGGCAGCGCGGATCGGGTTCATGCTCGCCGACGCCGCGCCGATCGCCGCTCTCACCACCGCTGACCTGGCCCATCGGTTGGACGGGTGCGACCTGCTGGTCGTCGATGTCGGTGATGCCGTCGATGTCTGGGCCCCCGCTGTTGACACCCAACCCAGCACAGCACCACCGGCGCCGGCCCCCGATGACATCGCCTACCTGACCTACACCTCGGGCACCACCGGTGTCCCCAAGGGGGTGGCCATCACCCATCACAACGTCATCCAGCTACTGGCGTCGTTGGACGCGGGCCTGGCGCGGGTGGGACAGGTCTGGTCGCAGTGGCATTCGTTGGCCTTCGACGTCTCGGTGTGCGAAATCTGGGGTGCGCTGTTGGGCGGTGGGCGGCTGGTGGTGGTGCCCGAGTCGATGGCACGCTCACCGGAAGACTTCTACGCCTTACTGGTCGCCGAACACGTCAGCGTATTAAGCCAAACCCCCTCGGCGTTTGACGCGCTGCAAACGGCCGACGCGCTAGCACCGGAGCTGAGACATCAGCTGAAGCTTCAGACTGTGGTGTTCGCCGGGGAAGCGCTTGCACCACAGCGTCTTCGGGCATGGCTGCACAGCCACCCGGGATCACCGCGCCTGATCAACATGTACGGCACCACCGAGACGACAGTGCATGCCTCGTTGCGGGAGATCGTCGCCGGCGACGCCGACAGCAATGCCAGCCCCATCGGGGTGCCGTTGGCGCATCTTGGCTTTTTTGTGCTGGATGGGTGGTTGAGGGCGGTGCCGGTGGGTGTGGTCGGTGAGTTGTATGTGGCCGGTGCCGGGGTGGGGTGTGGGTATTGGCGGCGGGCCGCGTTGACCGGGTCGCGGTTTGTGCCGTGTCCGTTCGGCGGGACTGGGTCGCGCATGTATCGCACCGGGGATCTGGTGTGGTGGGGCGCCGATGGGCAGCTGCGCTATGTGGGGCGCGCCGATGAGCAGGTCAAGATCCGCGGGTATCGCATCGAGCTCGGCGAAGTCCAGGCGGTGTTGGCTGGGCTGGCCGGGGTGGAGCAGGCGGTGGTGATCGCCCGCGAGGACCGTCCCGGCGATAAGCGCCTGGTGGGCTACGTCATCGGGACCGCAAACGCGGCCGGGATCCGCGCACAGCTGGCCGAGCGGCTCCCGGCGTATATGGTGCCGACGGCGGTGGTGGTGATGGCGGCGCTGCCGTTGACGGTCAACGGCAAACTCGACACCCGCGCCCTGCCGGCGCCCGAATACACCACCGGTGGGTATCGGGCCCCGGCCAGCGCCATCGAAGAGGTCCTGGCCGGCATCTACGCCCAAGTGCTCGGGCTTGAGCGGGTCGGGGTGGACGACTCGTTTTTCGAGCTGGGCGGGGACAGCATTTTGTCAATACGGGTGGTGGCGCGGGCCCGGGCCGCCGGCCTGCTGTGTCGGCCGCGCGATGTTTTCGTCGAGCAGACTGTGGCCGGGCTGGCCCGGGTGGCCGGGGTGGCCGCCGGTGAAGGTGACTCGGTCGATGAGGGTCTCGGACAGGTCTTGGCTACCCCGATCGTGCGCTGGCTTGCCGGCGTTGATGGCCCGGTGGAGCAGTTCAACCAGACGATGATGGTGCAGGCTCCCGAAGGGGTCGGCGAGGCCGACGTGGTGGTGCTGTTGCAGGCCTTGATCGATCGGCATGCCATGTTGCGGCTGCGCGTCGATGACGACGGCGCCGGGGGGTGGTCGTTGTGGGTGCCCGAGGCGGGCTCGGTGGATGCCGGGGCGTGCGTGCGATCGGTGGAGGTGTTGTCCGAGGAGGCGCTGGTGGGGGCGCGGTCGCGGTTGAATCCGGCCGCCGGGGTGATGCTGAGCGCGCTGTGGGTGGCCGACACCGGCCAGCTGGTGTTGATCATTCATCACCTAGCCATCGACGCGGTGTCGTGGTGGATTGTGCTGGAGGACCTCAACGTCGCCTGGACCCAGCGTCGCGGCGGGCGGCCGGTGGTGTTGCCGGGGGCGGGCACGTCGTTTCGGCGGTGGGCGTCGCTACTGGCTGAGCACGCGCGCCGCCCGGCGGTCGTGGGCGAAGCGGGTGCCTGGAGGCGGGTGGCGGCGGCCCCGGCCGGGCTGCCGGCTGTGCAGCCCGCGGTGGATACGTTTGCCACTGCCGGGCACCTGTCGGTGTCGCTGGATGTGGAGACCACCCGCACGCTGCTCGGTGAGGTGCCAGCGGCGTTTCATGCCGGGGTGGGCGACATCCTGTTGATCGCGTTCGCCTTGGCGTGGGCTGAATTTTTCGGGTTCTTGGGCAACCCCGGCGCGCCGATCGGCATCGACGTCGAGGGCCACGGCCGCCACGAAGACCTGGCCCCCGATATTGACCTGTCACGCACGGTGGGCTGGTTCACCACTAAACACCCGGTGGTCCTGGATGTCGGGGGGCCGGTGGGTGAGCTGTCCTGGGCGCAGGTCGTGGCCGGCGACGCGGCGCTGGGGGCGGTGCTCAAGGACGCCAAAGAGCAGCTGCGCGCCCTGCCGGATCCGCTGAGCTACGGGCTGTTGCGGTATTTGAACCCCGAGGTTGAGCTGGCCGGGTCCGACCCGCCGATCGGATTTAACTATGTGGGCCGCCTGGTCGCCCCGGCGAACCACGGGGATGGTTGGCGGCTCTGCCAGGAAGGTCTATCGGTCACCGGCGCGGCCGCGGCGGTGCCCATGCCACTGATGCACACCGTGGAGCTCAACGCGGTCACCCTGGACACCGACAGCGGCCCACACCTGCAGGCCGGTTGGATGTGGGCGCCCTCGGCACTGGATCGCGCGGCGGTCAGTCGGCTGAGCCGGTTGTGGTTTGACGCCCTGGCCGGTATCTGCGCGCATGTGCGCCGCGGCGGGGGCGGATTGACGCCTTCGGATATCGCGCCCGCCCGACTGAGCCAGCAGCAGCTCGATGAGCTGCACCAGCTATATGAGATCGCCGACGTTTTGCCGCTGACCCCGCTGCAGCAGGGGCTGCTCTTTCACGCCAGCACCGCGCAGGGTAGCGACGATCTGTATGCGGTGCAGCTGTGTTTCACCGTTGCCGGTGCGTTTGACCCCGACCGGTTGCGCGATGCGGTACACGCGGTGGTCAACCGGCATCCGAACCTGGCGGCCCGATTCTGCGACCGGTTCGACGAGCCGGTGCAGATCATCCCCGAGAATGCCGTGGCGGGGTGGAGCTATGTCGACCTCGGCGGCGACGCCTTCGATGTCGATGTCGATGAGCAGATTCAGCGAGTGTGTGCCGCCGAACGCGCCGCGGTCTGCGACCTGGCCAACCAGCCAGCCTTTCGGGTGGCTTTGATCCGCACCGCACCAGATCGGCACCGGTTTGTGCTGACCAATCACCACATCGTGGTGGACGGCTGGTCGCTGCCGATCCTGCTGCGGGAACTATTCGCCAGCTATGACGGGCAGCGCCTGGCTGCGGCCGGGTCGTATCGCAGCTTTTTCACCTGGCTGGCCGGTCGCGACCTCGATGCCGCCCACGCGGCCTGGCGCGAGGTGTTGGCCGGCTTTGAGGCCCCGACGCTGGTCGGTCCGTCGCGCAGGTTGGGGTTGGGTGCTCGGGGCGTGCAGTCGTTTCGGGTGCCCGCCGAAACCACGCGGGCCCTGACCGAGCTGGCCCGCTCCCGCCACACCACGCTGAGCACGGTGCTGCAGGCCGCTTGGGCGCAGGTGCTGATGGGGTTGACCGGGCGCCATGATGTCGCGTTTGGCACCGTGGTCTCGGGTCGGCCCGCCGAGCTGGCCGGCGCGGACTCGATGGTGGGCCTGTTCATCAACACGGTGCCGGTGCGGGCGACCAGCACCGCGGCCACCACCACCGCAGACCTGCTCGACCAGCTGCAAACCGCCCACAACAACACTCTGGAGCATCAGCACCTGGCGCTGGCCGACATTCACCGCCTCACCGGACACGAACGGCTGTTCGACACCTTGTTCGGCTACGAGAACTACCCGATCGACGCCGGTGCGTTGGCGGGCGGGCACGAGCTGGCCATCACCGAGTTCACCAGCCGCGAATCCACCCACTACCCGCTGACGGTGGTGGCCCTGCCGGGCGATGAGCTGGGCGTCCGCGTCGAGTTCGCCACCGATGTGTTCGATGCGGACCGCGTCGAGGCGCTGGTCGGGCGGTGGGAGCGGGTGTTGGTGGGGATGACCGCCGACCCCACCCGGCCGCTCTCGTCGCTGGATCTGTTGGATGCCGGTGAGCATGCCCGACTGGCCGAGTGGGGCAACCGGGCGGTGTTGAGCCAGCCCGCTGCCCCGGCGGTGTCGGTTCCGGTGTTGTTCGCCGCGCAGGTGGCCCGCACCCCGATGGCGGTGGCGCTGACCTGCGGGGATCGCTCGATGACGTACCGGGAGGTCGAGGAGGCGGCCAACCGGTTGTCGCACCTGTTGGTTGGCTACGGGGTGGGCCCGGGTGGGTGTGTGGCGCTGCTGCTGTCCCGGTCGGCGGAGGCGGTCGTGGCGATGTTGGGGGTGCTCAAGACCGGGGCGGCGTATCTGCCGATCGACCCGGGGCTGCCGGCGGCGCGGATCGGGTTGATGGTTGCTGATGCCGCGCCGGTGGCCGCGATCACCACCGCCGGCTTGGCCGGCAGGCTCGCCGGGCACGACGTGCTGGTGATCGATATCAGTGATGTCTGGGCCCCCGGTGTTGGCGCCCAACCCGGCGCGGCGCCACCGTCGCCGGGTGCTGATGACGTCGCCTATTTCATCTACACCTCGGGTACCAGCGGGGTGCCCAAGGGGGTGGCTATCACCCATCGCAATGTCACCCAGCTGGTGGGGTCACTGCGTGAGCGGGAGCACCTGGCGCAGGACGCGGGGGTGTGGTCGCAGTGTCATTCCTATGGTTTCGATGTCTCGGTTAAGGAGATCTGGGGTGCGCTGCTGGGTGGTGGTCGGCTGGTGGTGGTGCCCGAGTCGGTGGTGGGCTCACCGGAGGACTTCCACGCGGTGCTGGTTGCCGAGCGGATCAGTGTGCTGACGTTGACTCCGTCCGCAGTGGCGATGTTGTGGCCGCGGGGGTTGGAGTCGGTGGCGGTGTTGGCGGTCGGTGGTGAGCCCTGCCCGGTCGAGCTGATCGACCGCTGGGCGCCGGGGCGGGTGGTGATCAACGCCTACGGCCCGACCGAGACGACGGTGCGTGCGGCCGTCAGTGCGCCCTTGACACCGGAGTCGGGGGTGGCGCCGATTGGGTCGCCGACGGCCGGGGCGGCGTTGTTTGTGCTGGATGGGTGGTTGCGGCCGGTGCCACCGGGGGTGGTGGGGGAGTTGTATGTGGCCGGTGCGGGGGTGGGGATTGGGTATTGGCGGCGGGCCGGGTTGACGGGGTCGCGGTTTGTGGCGTGTCCGTTCGGGGGGTCTGGGGCGCCGGGAAGGCGGATGTATCGCACCGGGGACCTGGTGTGTTGGGGTGCGGACGGTCAGTTGCGCTATGTGGGGCGCGTCGATGAGCAGGTCAAGATCCGCGGGTTCCGCATCGAGCTGGGTGAAGTCCAGGCGGTGTTAGGCGGGCTGGCCGGTGTGGACCAGGCGGTGGTGATCGCCCGCGAAGACCGCCCCGGGGATAAGCGTCTGGTGGGTTATGTGACGGGGACCGCGCACCCGGCCAAGGCGCGCAGTGCGATGGGCGAGCGGTTGCCCGCCTATATGGTGCCCGCCGCGGTGGTGGCCCTGGAGCGCCTGCCGTTGACGGTCAACGGCAAACTCGACACCCGCGCCCTGCCCGCACCCGAATACACCGATGTCGATCGTTACCGTGCCCCGTCCAGCGCGATCGAAGAAATCCTGGCCGGCATCTACGCCCAGGTCCTGGGGCTGGAGCGGGTCGGGGTCGACGACTCGTTCTTCGAGCTGGGTGGGGACAGCATTTTGTCGATGCAGGTGGTGGCGCGGGCGCGTGCCGCTGGGGTGATTTGCAGGCCGCGGGATATTTTCGTGGAGCAGTCGGTGGCGGGGGTGGCCCGTGTTGCCCGTGTTACCGGTGCTGATGGCGATTCGTCAGACGATGGTGTCGGTCGGGTGTTGTCGACACCGATTATTTCCTGGCTGGCCGATGTTGATGGCCCGGTCGGGCAGTTTTGTCAGATGGCGCGGGTGTCGGCTCCCGAGGGGGTCAGCGAGGCCGATGTGCTGGTGTTGGTCCAGGGTTTGCTGGATCGGCACGCCATGCTGCGGTTGCGGGTGGGTGAGGATGGCCCGGCTGGGGAATGGTCGTTGGTTGCCCGGGCGCCGGGTTCGGTGGATGCGCACCGGTGTGTGCGGTCGGTGGCGGTGTTGTCGGATGATGCGCTGCTGGAGGCGCGGTCGCGGTTGGATCCGGCGGGCGGGGTGATGCTGAGCGCGCTGTGGGTGACTTCCACGGCTGAGCTGGTGCTGGTTGTTCATCATTTGGCCGTTGATGCGGTGTCGTGGCCGATTTTGGTTGATGACCTCAATGCGGCCTGGGGTCAGTACCGTGCCAACGGGGCGGTGGCGCTGCCGGTGCGGGGGACCTCGTTTCGCCGGTGGGCGTCGGTGCTCGTCGAGCAGGCGCGCTCGGGTGCGGTGGTCGATCAGCTGCCGGTGTGGCGCAGGATCGTCGCGGTTCCGGGTGTGCTGCCGGCGGTACAGCCTGCGGTGGATACGTTTTTGACCGCGGGGGAAACCACGGTGGTGTTAGACACCGACACGACTCGCCTGGTGCTGGGTCGGGTGCCTGCGGCTTTTCACGCCGGGGTGGGCGACATTCTGTTGATTGCCTTCGGGTTGGCGTGGACGGAATTTCTGGGTGGTCGCGGTGGGCCGATCAGCATCGACGTGGAGGGTCATGGGCGTGCGGAGGAGGTGGCCCCCGACGTCGACCTATCGCAGACGGTGGGGTGGTTCACCACCAAATACCCGGTTTGTTTGACGCTGGATCGGCTGTCGTGGCCGCAGGTGGTGGCCGGGGAGGCGGCGTTGGGGCCGGCGATCAAGGCTGCCAAAGAGCAGCTTCGGGCCGTTCCCGACGGCTACACCTACGGGTTGTTGCGCTATCTCAACGCCGACGTTGAGCTGGATGGTCCCGACCCGCCGATCGGGTTCAACTATCTGGGCCGTAGTGGCGGATCGCCGGATTCCTCGGTGGCCGGGCAGGGCTGGCGGATTTCGGGTTCGGGCCGGTTGTTCGCCGATGCGGCTCGTGCCGGGTGGCCGATGCCGATGATCCATACCGTGGAGGTCAACGCGGTCACCCTAGACACCGACACCGGTCCGCAGCTGGAGGCCACCTGGAGCTGGGCGCCGTCGAAATTCGATGCCGCCGGGGTGGCCCGGCTTAGCCGGCTCTGGTTCGAGGCCCTTGCCGGCATCTGCGCCCATGTGCAGCACGGTGGGGGCGGGTTCACCCCGTCGGATTTCGCACTCAAACCATCACGTTCAAGCAGCTCGACATGAGCCTGACCCAGGAGCAGCTCGAAGAGCTGCAACGCGCCTATTCGATCGCCGATCTTTTGCCGTTGACCCCGTTGCAGCAGGGGTTGTTGTTTCACACCAGCGACGCGCAGGGTGCCGGCGAGGGTGGCACTCATCCGTATGCGGTGCAAGTCGATATCGCCTTGACCGGTCGGCTGGACCGGCATCGTCTTCACGATGCCGTCCAAGCGGTCATTAATCGCCATCCCAACCTGGGGGCCCGCTTCGTCTACCAAGGACTCGATGAGCCGCTGCAGGTGATTTTGACCAATCCGGTGCTGCCGTGGCGGTATGTCGACGTTGCCGGAGAGGGTGCCGACCCCGAGGTCGATATCGAGCGGGTGTGCGCCGCCGAACGCGCCGCGGTCTACGACCTGGTCCATCAGCCACCGCTGCGCGCGGTTCTGTTCCGCAGCGCACCCGAGCGGCATCGGCTGGTGCTGACCAGCCATCACATCGTGCTCGACGGCTGGTCCGGGCAGGTCCTGCTGCGCGAAATCTTCGCCGTTTATTACCTGCGGCCATTGCCCGCCCCGGCCTCCTACCGCAGCTTTCTTACCTGGCTGGCCGGTCGGGATCGCGAGGCCGCCCACGCGGCCTGGCGCGAGGTGTTGGCCGGCTTTGACGCCCCGACACTGGTCGGTCCGCCGCAAAGGTTGGGGCTGGGCGCCCGAGGCGTTGAATCGTTTCGGGTGCCCGCCGCCACCACGCGGGCCCTTAGCGAGCTGGCCCGCTCGCGCCACACCACTGTCAATATCGTGATGCAGGGCGCCTTCGCGCAGCTGCTGATGTGGCTGACCGGCCAGCATGATGTCGCCTTCGGCGTCGTGGTCTCGGGCAGGCCAGCCGAGCTGGCCGGCGCCGAATCGATGGTGGGCCTGTTCATCAACACGGTGCCGGTGCGGGCGCGCATCACCGCGACCACCACCACCCGGGACCTACTCGACCAGCTGCAAACCGCGCACAACGACACCCTCGAGCACCAGCACCTCGCGCTGGCCGACATTCACCGTGTCACCGGTCACGAACAGCTGTTCGACACCCTGTTCGTCTACGAGAACTACCCGATCGACACCGGCGCGCCGCTGGGCGGCCACGAGTTAGCCATCACCGATATCAGCGGTCGCGAATCCAACCACTACCCGCTGACGGTGATGGCCGTGCCGGGCCGCGAGCTGGGCCTTCGCGTCGAGTTCGCCACCGACGTGTTCGACGCGGAGCGCATCGAGGCGCTGATCGAGCGGTTAGAGCGGGTGTTGGCGGCGATGACCGCCGAGCCGACCCGGCGGTTGTCGTCGATGGATCTGCTCGACGAGGGTGAGCGGGTCCGGCTCGATGAGGTCGGTAATCGGGCGGTGTTCACCGCGCCGGCGGCCACCCCGGTGTCGGTGCCTGCGGTGTTCGCCGAGCAGGTGGCGCGGACACCGGAGGCGGTGGCGCTGACCTTCGAGGACCGCTCGATCACCTACCGCGAGCTCGATGAGGCCGCCAACCGGTTGGCGCATGTGTTGGCCGGCCACGGTGTGGGCGCGGGGCAGTGTGTGGCGCTGTTGTTGCCGCGTTCGGCCGAGGCGATTGTGGCGATTTTGGCGGTGCTCAAGACGGGGGCGGCTTATCTGCCGATCGACCCGGGCCTGCCGGATGCCCGGCTGGAGTTCATGCTCGCTGATGCCACGCCGGCGGCCGTCATCACCACCGCCGGACTGCGGGCTCGGCTGGGCGGGGACGACCTTCCGGTTATCGACGTCCACGACCCGGCGATAGAGACCCAACCCTGTACGGGGCTGTCGGCGCCGAGCCCGTACGACATCGCCTATTTGATTTACACCTCGGGCACCACCGGCACCCCGAAGGGGGTGGCGGTCACTCATCACAACGTGACTCAGCTGCTGGCGTCGTTGCCGGCTGACCTGCCGAAGCCGGGGGTGTGGTCGCAGTGGCATTCCTATGTGTTTGACGTGTCGGTGTGGGAGATCTTCGGGGCGCTGTTGCACGGTGGGCGCCTGGTGGTGGTGCCCGAGTCGGTGGTGCGTTCACCTGAGGAGCTGCACGCGTTGCTGGTCGGCGAGCGGGTCAGTGTGGTGAATCAGACTCCGTCGGCGGTGGGGGCGCTGTCCCCGGACGGGTTGGAGTCGGCGGCGTTGGTGGTCGCCGGTGAGGCGTGTCCGGTCGAGCTGGTGGATCGGTGGGCGCCGGGGCGGGTGATGATCAACGCCTATGGGCCGACCGAGGCCACGGTGTATGCCGCGATCAGCGCGCCACTCACGGCGGGGTCGGCGGTGGTGCCGATCGGGTCGCCGGTGGCGGGTGCGGCGTTGTTTGTGCTCGATGGCTGGTTGCGGCCGGTGCCCGCCGGGGTGGTGGGTGAGTTGTATGTGGCCGGTGCCGGGGTGGGATCGGGGTATTGGCGGCGGTCGGGGTTGACGGCGTCGCGGTTTGTGGCGTGCCCGTTCGGAGCACCCGGGGCTCGGATGTATCGGACCGGGGATCTGGTGTGTTGGGGTGCCGATGGGCAGCTGCAGTATCTGGGGCGCGCCGATGAGCAGGTCAAGATCCGCGGGTATCGCATTGAGCTCGGTGAGGTGGGTTCGGCGCTGAGCGCGCTGGACGGGGTCGCCCAGGCGGCGGTGATCGCGCGTGAGGACCGCCCCGGTGATAAGCGCCTGGTCGGTTATGTCACCGGGACCGCAGACCCGGCGCAGATCTCGCAGCCAGTTGGCCGAGCAGCTGCCGACCTACATGGTGCCGGCCGCGATCGTGGTGCTCGAGGCGCTGCCGTTGACGGTCAACGGCAAACTCAACACCCGCGCCCTGCCGGCCCCCGAATACAACGCCGGCGAATACCGCGCCCCGGCGAGCCCCACCGAGGAGATCCTCGCCGGCATCTACGCCCAGGTGCTGGGCATCGAGCGCGTCGGGGTCGACGACTCGTTCTTCGATCTCGGCGGCAATTCGCTGTCGGCGATGCGCCTGATCGCCGCGATCAACACCGGCCTGGATGCCGGCCTTTCGGTGCGCGCTGTGTTTGAGGCGCCCGCGGTTGCCCAGTTGGCACCCCGTATCGGTGGGGATGCGGGTCGACTGAAGCCGTTGGTGGCTGGCCAACGGCCTGCGGTGGTTCCGTTGTCGTTTGCTCAGAGCCGGTTGTGGTTTCTGCATCAGTTGGAGGGGCCGTCGGCGAGTTACAACGTGCCGTTGGTGGTGCGGCTGCGCGGGCGACTCGATGCCGCTGCGCTGGGTGTGGCGTTGGCCGATGTGGTGGGCCGTCACGAAAGTTTGCGGACGCTGTTTTGGGCGGTCGATGGGGTGCCGCAGCAGCGGATCGTTGCCGTCGGCGAGGCCGATTTTGGGTGGGGCGTCATCGATGCGTCGCGATGGTCGGCGACTCAGCTTGGGGATGGCGTCGGTGTGGTCGCGCGGTATGCGTTCGATCTGGCCACCGAAATACCGGTCCGTGCACGACTTTTCACCGTTGCCGACGGGGAGCATGTGCTGGTGCTGACCGTGCACCATATCGCCGCGGACGGGTGGTCGCTTACCCCGCTGTTGCGCGATCTGAGCACCGCCTATGGCGCGCGGTGTGCGGGGCGGGCGCCGGGCTGGGCGCCGTTGGCGGTGCAGTATGTCGATTACACGTTGTGGCAGCGTGCACACCTCGGTGAGCTGGAGGATCCCGCCAGTGCGATCGCCGCACAGCTGGCCTACTGGGAGCGGGCCCTGGCCGGGCTGCCCGAGCGCCTGGTGCTTCCTACCGATCGGCCCTATCCGCCGGTGGCTGATCACCGTGGCGCCAGTGTGGCGGTCAACTGGCCTGCCGGGTCTGCAGCAGCGGGTTGCTCGGGTGGCCCGGGAGAACAACGCGACCAGTTTTATGGTGATGCAGGCCGCGCTGGCGGTGCTGCTGGCCAAGCTGAGTGCGAGTTCTGATGTGGCGGTGGGGTTCCCGATCGCGGGGCGCCGTGATCCCGCGCTCGATGAGCTGGTCGGTTTTTTCGTCAACACCCTGGTTTTGCGCACCACCGTGGCAGGTGATCCCACGTTCCACGACCTGCTCGCTCAGGTGCGTGAACGCAGCCTGGCCGCCTACGAACACCAGGACGTGCCCTTTGAGGTGCTCGTGGAGCGGCGCAACCCCACCCGAAGCCTGACCCATCACCCGCTAGTCCAGGCGGTGTTCGCCTGGCAGAACGTTCCCGGGCAAGGCAATAACCCCGCCGCCGGGTTGGGGTTGGGTGATCTGCAGGTCACGCCGACGCCGGTGGGCACCCAGACCGCGCGTATGGATTTGGTGTTTTCCCTGGCCGAGCGCTGGACCGAGGCCGGTGAAGCCGCCGGGATCTCGGGAGCGGTGGAATTTCGCACCGACGTGTTCGACGCGGACCGCATCGAGGCGCTCATCGAGCGGTGGCAGCAGGTGTTGGTGGCGATGACCGCCGATCCGACCCGGCGGCTCTCGTCGGTGGATCTGCTCGACGCCCACGAGCACGCCCGGCTGGATGGCTGGGGTAATAGGGCGGTGTTGACCCGGCCGGGAACCACGCCGGTGTCGATTCCGGTGCTGTTCGCCGCCCAAGTTGCACGCACCCCCGAGGCGGTGGCGATCACCTGCGACGGCGTGTCGATGACCTACCGCGAGCTCGAGGAGGCCGCGAACCGGCTGGCGCACCTGTTGGCCCGCCAGGGGGTGGGCCCGGGTCAATGTGTGGGGTTGCTGTTTTCCCGGTGCGCTGAGGCGGTCGTGGCGATTTTGGCGGTGCTCAAAACCGGGGCGGCCTATCTGCCGATCGACCCGATGTACCCGGCGGCGCGGATCGCGGTCATCCTTGAGGACGCTGTACCGGTGGCTGCTATCACCACCGCCGGGCTGCGCTCGCGGCTGGACTGGTGCGATCTTGCGGTTATCGATGTCAGTGATGTCGTCGATGTCTGGGCCCCCGCTGTGCAGCGCCAGCCCAGTAGCGCGTTGCCGGGGCCGGCCCCCGATGACATCGCCTACCTGATTTACACCTCGGGCACCACCGGGGTGCCCAAGGGGGTGGCCATCACCCACCACAACGTCACCCAGCTGATGGAGTCCCTGGATGTCGGCCTGCCGAAGCCGGGGGTGTGGTCGCAGTGGCATTCCTATGGCTTCGACGTCTCGGGCTGGGAGATCTGGGGTGCGCTTCTGCACGGGGGGCGGCTGGTGGTGGTGCCCGAATCGGTTGCGCACTCGCCGGCGGACTTTCACGCTTTGCTGGTCACCGAACAGGTCAGCGTGCTCACCCAAACTCCTTCTGCTGCAGGGGTGTTGTCGCCGCAGGGTTTGGGACCGGCGGCGTTGGTGGTCGGCGGTGAGGCGTGCCCGGCCGAGCTGGTGGATCGCTGGGCGCCGGGGCGGGTGATGATCAACGTCTACGCCCCGACCGAGACGCCGATGTGGGCGTCGATGAGTCCGCCGCTGGCACCGGGGTCGGGGGTGCCGCCGATCGGCTCCCCGGTGGCGGGGGCGGCCTTCTTTGTGCTGGATGGGTGGTTGCGGGCGGTGCCCGCCGGGGTGGTCGGCGAGTTGTATGTGGCCGGTGTCGGGGTGGCTTGTGGGTATTGGCGGCGTTCGGGGTTGACCGGCGTCGCGATTTGTGGCCTGCCCGTTCGGGGGGCCCGGTCTGCGCATGTATCGCACCGGGGACCTGGTGCGCTGGGGCGCCGACGGGCAGCTGCACTATCTGGGGCGCGCCGATGAGCAGGTCAAGATCCGCGGGTATCGCATCGAGCTCGGTGAGGTGCGCTCGGCGCTGACCGGGCTGGACGGGGTCGCGCAGGCGGCGGTGATCGCCCGTGAGGACCGCCCCGGTGATAAGCGCCTGGTCGGTTATGTCACCGGGACCGCAGACCCGGCCGAGATACCCGCCCAGTTGGCCGATCGGCTGCCGACCTACATGGTCCCGGCCGCGGTGGTGGTGGTCGACGAGTTGCCGTTGACGGTCAACGGCAAACTCGACAAGCGGCCCTGCCCGCACCCGACTACAGCGGTGCCGGCCGGTATCGGGCCCCGGCCGGCGCGGTCGAGGAGATCTTGGCCGGTATCTATGCCCGGGTACTCGGGCTCGAGCCACCCCGCTTGTCGGGGTCGACGACTCGTTCTTCGATCTCGGCGGCAATTCGCTGTCGGCCATGCGGGTCATCGCCGCGGTGCAGGAATCACTCGATGCCCACCTCACGGTCCGCCACCTGTTCGACGCGCCAGCGATTCGCCAGTTAGCGCGGCATGTCGGTGGGGTTGATAGCCGGCGGGTGGCGTTGGTGCCCGTTGTTCGTCCCGGTGTGGTGCCGTTGTCGTTTGCTCAGAGCCGGTTGTGGTTTCTGCATCAGTTGGAGGGGCCGTCGGCGAGTTACAACGTGCCGTTGGTGGTGCGGTTGTGTGGGCGACTCGATGTCGCTGCGCTGGGTGTGGCGCTGGCCGATGTGGTGGGCCGTCACGAAAGTTTGCGGACGCTGTTTTGGGCGGTCGAAGGGGTGCCCCAGCAGCGGATCGTTGCCGCCGGCGAGGCGGATTTTGGGTGGGGCGTCATCGATGCGTCCCGATGGTCGGCGACTCAGCTTGGGGATGGCTGTCGGGGTGGTCGCGCGGTATGCGTTCGATCTGGCCACCGAAATCCCGGTCCGTGCACGACTTTTCACCGTTGCCGACGGGGAGCATGTGCTGGTGCTGACCATGCACCATATCGCCGCGGACGGGTGGTCCCTTACCCCGCTGTTGCGCGATCTGAGCACCGCCTATGGCGCGCGGTGTGCGGGCCGGGCCCCGGGCTGGGCGCCGTTGGCGGTGCAGTATGTCGATTACACGTTGTGGCAGCGTGAGCACCTCGGTGAGCTGGAGGATCCCGCCAGTGCGATCGCCGCCCAGCTGGGGTTTTGGGAGCGGGCGCTGGCCGGGCTGCCCGAGCGCCTGGTGCTTCCTACCGACCGGCCCTATCCGCCGGTGGCTGATCATCGTGGCGCCAGTGTGGCGGTCAACTGGTCGGCGGAGCTGCAGGGGCGGGTTGCTCGGGTGGCCCGGGAGAACAACGCGACCAGTTTTATGGTGATGCAGGCCGCGCTGGCGGTGCTGCTGGCCAAGCTGAGTGCGAGTTCTGATGTGGCGGTGGGGTTCCCGATCGCGGGGCGCCGTGATCCCGCGCTCGATGAGCTGGTCGGTTTTTTCGTCAACACCCTGGTTTTGCGCACCACCGTGGCAGGTGATCCCACGTTCCACGACCTGCTGGCTCAGGTGCGTGAACGCAGCCTGGCCGCCTACGAACACCAGGACGTGCCCTTTGAGGTGCTCGTGGAGCGGCGCAACCCCACCCGAAGCCTGACCCATCACCCGCTAGTCCAGGTGATGTTCGCCTGGCAGAACAACAACAACCCCGCCGCAGAGTTGACCCTGAGCGGTCTAGACGCCGGCGCCATGCCAGTCAAAATCCATTCTGCCCGCATGGATTTGGTGTTTTCCCTGGCCGAACGCTGGACCGAGGCCGGTGAAGCCGCCGGGATCTCGGGGGCGGTGGAATTTCGCACCGACGTGTTCGACGCGGACCGCATCGAGGCGCTGATCGAGCGGTGGCACAAGGTGTTGGTGGCGATGACCGCCGATCCGACCCGGCGGCTCTCGTCGATGGATCTGCTCGACGCCGACGAGCACGCCCGGCTAGATGGGTGGGGTAATAGGGCGGTGTTGACCCGGCCGGGAACTACGCCGGTGTCGATTCCGGTGTTGTTCGCCGCCCAAGTTGCACGCACCCCCGAGGCGGTGGCGCTGCGTTATGAGGGACGGTCGTGGACTTACCTGGAGGTGGAGGAGGCCGCGAACCGGTTGGCGCGTCTGTTGGCCGGCCAGGGGGCGGGCCCGGGTCAGTGTGTGGCGCTGCTGTTTTCCCGATCGGCTGAGGCGGTCGTGGCGATGTTGGCGGTGCTGAAAACCGGGGCGGCGTATGTGCCGATCGACCCGGGGCTGCCGGCGGCGCGGGTCGGGTTCATGGTTGTCGATGCGGCGCCGATGGCCGCGGTGACTACCCGCGGGTTGGCCGACCGGTTGGCCGGGTGTGACCTGCTCGTCATCGATGTCGAGGACCCCCGCGCTTGACGCCCAACCCGCTATCGCGTTGCCGGGTCCGGCGCCGGATGACATCGCCTATGTCATGTACACCTCGGGTACTACCGGTGTGCCTAAGGGGGTGGCGATTTCCCACCACAATGTGACCCAGCTGGTGGGGTCGCTGGATCCGGGATTGGCGGCGCCGCGGCGGGTGTGGTCGCAGTGGCACTCCTACAGCTTTGACATCTCGGGCTGGGAGATTTGGGGTGCGTTGTTGCACGGTGGGCGGCTGGTGGTGGTGCCCGAATCGGTGGCGCACTCGCCGGCGGACTTTCACGATCTGCTGGTTGCCGAACGGGTCGGTGTCTTAAGCCAGACTCCGTCTGCGCTGGCGATGTTGTCGCCGCAGGGTTTGGAGTCGGTGACCGTGCTGGTGGGCGGTGAGGCGTGTCCGGCCGAGCTGGTGGATCGTTGGGCGCCCGGGCGGGTGATGATCAATGAATACGGCCCGACCGAGACGACGATGTGGGTGGCCGTGAGCGCGCCTTTAACGGCGGGGTCGGCGGGGTCGGGGGTGGTGCCGATCGGTGCGCCGGTGGCTGGGGCGGCGTTGTTCGTGCTGGATGGGTGGTTGCGTCCGGTGCCGGCCGGGGTGGTCGGTGAGTTGTATGTCGCCGGCGCCGCGGTGGGGTGTGGGTATCTGGGCCGGGCGTCTTTGACCGCGTCGCGGTTTGTGGCGTGTCCGTTCGCCGGTGCGGGAGTGCCGGGAACACGGATGTATCGCACCGGGGATCTGGTGTGCTGGGGCGCTGATGGGCAGCTGCAATATCGGGGCCGCGCCGATGAGCAGGTCAAGGTTCGCGGGTATCGCATCGAGCTCGGTGAGATTGAGGCGGTGTTCGCCGGGCTGGCCGGGGTGGATCAGGCGGTGGTGATCGCCCGCGAGGACCGCCCGGGTGACAAGCGCCTGGTGGGGTATGTGACGGGGACAGCAGAGCCGGCCGCCATACTCGCCCAGTTGGCCGAGCGGCTGCCGGCCTACATGATCCCGGCCGCGGTGGTGGTGGTTGACGCGCTGCCGTTGACGGTCAACGGCAAACTCGACAAGCGCGCCTTGCCCGCACCGGAATATCAGGATGGCGATCGGTACCGCGCCCCGGCCAACGCCATCGAGGAGATCCTGGCCGGCATCTACGCCCGGGTACTCGGGCTTGAGCGCGTCGGGGTCGACGACTCGTTCTTCGATCTCGGCGGCAATTCGCTGCAGGCCATGCGGGTGGTCGCGGCGGTGCAGGAATCACTCGATGCACATCTCGCGGTCCGCCAATTGTTCGACGCACCAACCGTTAGGGGCTTGAGCCAGCGTTTAGGCGCTCAGAATCCTTCAGTGGAAGTAGTTCCAGTTGAGATGCTGAAGCACGGCACAGGTGATCCGCTGTTCTGTATTCATCCCGCGGAAGGACTTGCCTGGCCATACCGGGCCCTGGGTTCTTATTTGGCTTGCCCGATTATAGGAATTCAACAAGTTCCCCAAAGTGACGGATCTAAACCTGGGTCGGTTCGCGGAATGGCAAAGAATTACGCAGACATGCTTCAAGTGGCTCATCCTCCTGGGCCATACAACCTCCTGGGCTGGTCTTTTGGAGGCGTCATCGGCCAGGAGCTCGCTATCGAGCTTCGTCGACGCGGATGCGTAGTTCGACGCCTTATAGTTCTGGACGTTCCTGCCCGTATCGATAGCGTCGTAACGGTGAGAAGTGAAGCTTGGTATGAAAGTAACATCCTGGAGGAATTCTTACGAGCCAATCACGTCGATGTTCCACAACACTCCGAACCCCTTACCTATCAGCGGGCGGAAGAATTAATTCGCGAGCGCGGAGCGGCTGAGGCCGCCCTTCCCTCCAAGCAACTGGTAGACATAATGGTCGAAAACGTCAGGACTGCTGTACTGTATCGGTCGGAACATGCGCCCGGGGTGTTTGATGGCGACATGATCGTATTTGCAGCAACACGGAGTGGGAACGGTACATCCCTTCGGCAAAGTTGGCGGCCATACGTTGCTGGCGACATCTCTGAGTACTCGGTCGACTGCACACACCAAGAGATGCTAAACGCCGAAGTGCTGAAATTGTTCGGCAAACAACTCAATGTTGCGTTAGGAGACTAAGTGAATCGTCACACCCGGAAAGGGGCGCATGCAAGGTGACGGAGATGCGGGCGGTCGTCAAGCAAGGGCGTTCCGTGCAGATCTGCCGGGTGCCGGTGCCCGAGCCGCGACCGGGGGAGGTCCTCATCCGGGTCGAGGTGGCGGGCGTGTGCCGCACCGACGTCTACGTCGCTCAGGGAAAGCTCTCGTGCGCGGACCCGGTGATTCTCGGGCACGAGTTCGCGGGTGTTGTCGCCGCGGGTGGGCCGGACGACCACGGGTTTGCTCCTGGAGACCGGGTGGTGGTGATGCCGGCGATCCCCTGTGGAGCGTGCCTTCGATGCACGGGTGGCATGCCGGAATGCTGCCCGCACCACCAATTCCTGGGAGTCGGCCGGCACGGGGCGTTTGCGGAGTACGTAGCCGTGCCGGCTCAGGTGGTGCATCACCTGCCGAAGGCGCTGTCTTTCACGGAAGGCGCCTACGCCGAACCGGTATGCGCCTCGCTTGCCGTGCTGAAAGCCAGCATCCGGCCCGGACAGCGCGGCCTGATTTATGGCGATAACCGGATCGCGGAGCTAACTAAGCGTGTGCTCTCGACGGCCGGCTTTTCCGACGTCGAGCGGCACCGGCTGGATCCGTCGGTGCCGCTGGAAACGGATGCGTACGACTTCGTCATCGAGACTCAACCCATCGCGCGGGCCTTCGACGAGATCATCCGGGTGTTACGTCCTGGCGGCCGGATCATCCTCAAGAGTCGACCACCCGCCCCCGTGGCAATCGATCTCGCGGCGGCCGTTCGTAAGGAGGTGGTTTTCGAGTCGGTGTCATACGCGACGTTCGCCGAATCCCTTGAGTTCCTGACTCGCCACGACCTAGCCGACCTGTTCGGCGAAGCGCGCCCGTTGGAGGACTTCGCCGACGTGTTCGCCGCTGACGACGTCGGTGAGCACCTGAAAAGCTTTCTGTCTCCCGGTCCGGGTGTTGCCGACTCGGCGCCATCACGACGCATCGATAAGGACGAGGCCGTGCCTGTCAGCGCAGACGAATTGTCGGCGTTCTCGACGCCCTCTTCCTCGCCGGGGTGACCCGACTCGACCCCTAATCGGAATAACTAGACGCCGGGCCGCTACCTAGTACTGGAGCCGTAGATCGAGATCATTGGTGTTCGCGTCGTCGGTAGTGGCACTGCCGGGCTCGGTATTGGTGTTGTCGGCGCCAGTGTGACCAGGCCAGCAGGCTGGTGAGGGTGTGTTTTGCGGTTAGTAGTAGGGCGTCGAAGAGTCGTCGAAACTCGTTGACGGTCAACGCGATCAGCCCGGTCGGGGTGGGTTGGGTGTCACGTTGGATCGCGGTGGCCACGGCCAGGAAGGCATGCGCGAGCATGGCCAGGGTGGTCCAGCGGTGCCAGGAGTTCCACCGGCGGACCTGGTGCTGGTCGATTCCGGCCAGGCCTTTGGCGGCTTGGAAAGATTCCTCGATGCGCCAGCGCTGACCGGCGACGGTGACCAGGGTGCGCAGTGGGACGGGTCTGGGGCTGTAGCAGCGCAGGTAGGCGTACTCGCCGGTGGCATCGTTGCGGTGGATCAGCAAATGATGAACGCCCGTGTCGGTGTCGCCTTCGGTCAGCAGCTCAAACCAGGCCCATGAGTACAGGCGTGGGCCGTGCGCCCCGGCGCCGGCGGAGTGTTTCTGCCAGGCGTGTGGTGGTATCAGCGTGGGTAGCGCATCGACGCGGATCGGGCCGGCAATGAGTGCGCACGCGCCGGTTGGCCGCGATCGCCATCACGTAGCCCAGGTCGTGGCCGCGGATCGCGGCGCGCAGCCTCGGTCGGCTCCGTAGACTTCGTCGCCGGCCACCCACGCTGCGGGGACCTCGGCGGCCAAAGCGCGCTCGATCAGCGTTGCGGCCAGCGTCGGTTTGGTCGCGAAATCCCGCTGCCCATCCGGGATTCCGGCGTCGGTGCAGCGCACCGGGTCGTCGGTCCACGACCGGGGCAGGTACAAGGCGCGGTCGATGACCTGGCGCCGTACGACGACATCGTCGAGCGGACACTCGGCGTCTATGGCAAACCCGCAGACATTCCCAACTGTCCGGACGGACAGTTCATCGGGGCCCGCGAAAACGACAAAAATCGAAGAAGCGTTCCTGACTAATGTCGAGAAACGACTTCCGAACGTCCCCGTGACGTACGAGAGGAACGTGGCTCTTCAATTTTAAAGGGGCAGCGTTGGGCGAGACCGATTCGTGTTGTGCATCCGTGGCGAGTTTCTCTCTGCGCCCCGCGGCGATCCGATCAACCCGCCCGAGGCAATCGGGCAGACTTGGTCCGGCCCCCGATCATCGCGCGGTCAGCCATCGCCGATCAGCCAATACGCCCGACGCGGGCGAGGTTTTCCATGAGGTCAGCGGCTTTGGCAACGCTGGCGGTGGGTTTGGTCATCCGAGTGGCGATCTCGCGGGCCCGGACGGCGTATTGCGGGGCGAGGATGGTGCCCAAGTCAGCGACCAACGACTCCCGGGTGATGCTCGAAAAGCCCCGGGCGGTACCCACTTTCAGTCGTTTAACCCGAGATCCCCAGTACGGCTGATCGGAATGGAACCAGAGGATCAACGTCGGGACTCCGGCGCGCAGGCCCGCGGCTGTGGAGCCCGCCCCACCGTGGTGGACGACCGCGCGGCAGGCGGGAAACGTTGCGGCGTGGTTCACGGCGCCTACCACCTTGACGTGCTCCAAATGTGGGACGTGGCTGAAGTCACTCCAGCCCGAGCACACCAACGCCCGCTCGCCTAACTGTGCGCAGACCGCGCCGATCATAGCGAGCATGTCGTCCGGCGATGGGACCGGAATGCTGCCAAAACCGAAGTAAATCGGTGGTGTTCCCGCGGCAATCCACGAGGCGATCTCCTCGTCGGAATCCGTCGGCGACTCCATCGTCAGCGCACCGACAAAGGGCCGTTGGGATTTCCATTTCGCCCATTTGGCTGCGAGCCCGGGGCAGCAAACCTCGTCATAAGCCTGGATTTCGAGCCATCCGCGTTCGACGATCCGTCGCGACAAGGGGCCCGTTGCCTTCGGCAGGCCCAGTTCACGGCGGTGTGCGTCCGCGGCCTTCTTCCCTATGCGCCGAGACACCCACCAGAACAACGTCATTGCGGAGCGGCGCAACGGCGCCGATAGGGTCGGAACGAAGTAGCCTTTGGCCCGCACCGGGAAGATATGATGCGTGGCCAAGGGAATGCCGCGATACTCCGCGACGTTGACAGCTTGCTGTTCGAAAAGCAGGCCGGTGAATAGCAGGTCGGCCCCGGCCACCAGCGACGTCAGTGTCGGGCTGATCTCCTCCACGCACTGGTTATAGGGCTCCCAAAGTTCGCGCCACAACCTGATCACATAAGGGATGTTCCAGAAGTTGCGAAAGAAACGCGTCCAGAAGTCCCGGTGCACGTCCAACCAGACCCGCGTATTCAACCCGTAGGCGACCCCGACAAGCCCAGCCGACTCGGTGAAGCCGATCTGGTCGGGTGGGACTGCCATGCGCACTTCATGCCCTCTGCGCAGCAGCTCACGGCCGACAGCAACGCAGGGCTCGACATCGCCGCGCGTTCCATAACTTGCCATGACGAATTTCATTACAAATTACAGCCTTTCAGTAATCGTGCGCGTTTCGCGAAATGGAAGCGACAGCCTCGCCGCCCCGGTTCAGCCGCCCGGCAAACATAACCTAATACCAGCGCGGTTCTCGGCCTTAATGCCCTCGAACGCCGCCACGGTCAGCGGGAACTCGGTCACGTCAGTCAGCAATCTGATCGTGATCTGTGCTTGTCGCAAAGTGGTTTTGGCGAAGACCGGCGATCGGCGGCCCAACGTTGGATACACCGGTGCCGAGGTCAGGAGTGTCGGTCATTCCCATTGGTTCCTCGACCGGTCGTTCGCCCCTGGTGTCGGCTGAGCCTTCGCCATTGGTTCTAGATGCCGCGGCATTCCCATCCCGATGCCGTGCGACGTAATCCCGACGGCAATAAGCAAATTAGCGTCGAGCAGGTTCCTTGTGTCTACGATGCTTTGCCCAGCCATCAGGTCGGCCACACGCGCCCAATCAAGTGCACGGAATGCCGCCCACTCGGTGAGCACGACGACAACATCCGCGCCCTTCACGGCTTGGTACGCATCCGAAACGACTGTGATGCCGTCGGTGACGCCAGGAACGTCCTGCGGCACGGCTGGGTCGTATGCCCTCAATTCAGTTCCCTCACAGGCAAGCAGCTCAGCGACGCCGAGTGCCGGTGAATGCCGGAGGTCGTTTGTGCCGGCCTTGAAAGCCAGGCCGAGCAGCCCGATTCGCTTGCCGTACAACGAACCTCCTGCTGCTGCCCGGACTCGCTCGACGACTCGTGATCTTTGTCTTTCATTGCTGTAAACGCTGGCATGCAGAAGGGGCAATTCCAGTCCTACCTGCTTCGCCGTGTACAGAACCGCGGCGGCATCTTTCGGTAGGCACGAGCCGCCCCAGCCGGGCCCTGGCCGGAGATATGATTCGCCGATCCGGGGGTCATATCCCATACCTTGCGTCACGGAGGCGATATCCGCGCCCAGCCGTTCGCATAATTCGGCGATCTCATTGACATACGAAATTTTTGTAGCAAGGAAACAGTTCGCCGCGTACTTGACCAATTCTGCGCTGGCCATATCCATGAAAATTGTTGGAGCGGCGAGCGAGTCAAATAGTGCTGCAACCTGCTGGGCTGCAGCCGCTCGATCGGAACCGATCACTATCCGGTCCGGCCTGAGGAAATCGTCGACCGCATAGCCTTCGCGCAGGAATTCCGGGTTAGAGACCACGCTGACCTCAGACGGTTCGAGAAGCGCAACGACGCGCGCAGCTGTTCCGACTGGGACGGTCGACTTGATGACTACCACGCAGCCGCCAGGCAGCGTAGGACGAACCGCGAGCACTGCGTTGTCGAACGAGGCCATGTCGACGTGGCCGTCTACGCCCATTGGGGTCGGCAAACATAGGAATACGAATTCGGCCTCTGGGATTACTGCAGCGCCATGAACGAAAGTCAGGTCGCCCGAAGTGAGAACTCGCCCGACGACCTCGGCGAGTCGCGGCTCAGCGATATCCACATGACCGCGGCTCAGCCGCTGAACCTTTGCTTCGTCCACATCCGCGCACGTAACGCAATGTCCGAGCATCGCAAGGCAAGCTGCCGTGGTGAGCCCGACATAACCAGCTCCCACCACGGCAATGCGCGCGGCCATATCAGTCTCCTCGGCTGTGCACCGTCTCGGTGGAGTAGCGACCACGCGTTCGCAAGTCATCGGTTCGGCGATACTCAGACGCGACACCCTTATCCGCCGGCATTAGGTGGCGCCTATTCGTCGTTCCGCCTCTGCGAATTGTGCGTCGCCGTCGACAAGCTCGCGGAACCAACTGATTGTTGGTATCAGTCCATCATCCAGATTTGTGACCGGTTCCCAACCGAGGGTCTCACGCGCCAGGGAAATGTCTGGACAACGCATCTTCGGATCGTCAGGCGGCAGCGATATGAACTCGATGTGCGAGTTGGACCCAACAGCTGCTCTTACACGTTTCGCCAGTTCCAACATAGAAATTTCCTCAGGGTTGCCGAGGTTCACTGGGCCGGGGAAATCGGACTCGATAAGGCGTATGAAACCCTCCACCAGATCGTCGACATAGCACACAGACCTCGTCTGGCTACCGCTGCCAGCCACCGTCAGAGGTTCGCCGCGGAGTGCCTGCCAAATAAAAGTGGGAATGGCACGACCATCATTTGGCCGCATTCGAGGGCCGTAACAATTGAAAATTCGAGCAATCCCGGTATTCGCCGTATGTCGAGCGCGATAACTGGTTGTCAGGGCTTCGGCAAACCGCTTCGCCTCGTCATACATACTGCGTGGTCCGACGGGATTGACATTGCCCCAATAGCTTTCCGGCTGCGGGTGAATGTACGGATCGCCGTATATCTCCGATGTGGATCCCAAGACGAAGCGAGCTTGCTTTTCACACGCCAGCTCTAAGCAGTTGAGGGTGCCCACCGAGCCAGCCTTGAGCGTCTCGACTGGCAGCCGTGCATAATCGTGCGGCGACGCTGGACTGGCTAAGTGCAGCACGACGTCGATCGGCCCGGGTACCGCGAACCGATCCGTGACGTCGCCCTGTAGATACGTGAACCCGCCGAACTGCGACAGATGCTCGACATTGCCCGGGCTACCGGTGCTGTAATTATCCAGGCAGATCACCTCGTAGCCGTCAAGCAGCAAGCGCTCGCAGAGCGCGGAGCCAATGAACCCGGCTCCGCCTGCCACAAGTGCTCGGTCCATGGGCTAAGAGGACTTTCTTCGCGATTCCGATAGGCCCGTGCATTCTAACCATGGGGCGAATTCCAGCGCATCGTGATCTTTCACTTGTCATGCCGTTGCAAGGGAGCATGACGCGGTCATGGCTGGTCTCCTACGGCGCCCGGGAGGACCCTGGCCGCTGAACGGCACGGTTTCGCCAAAGGTGGTTGGGTCGACGCGTCGGCGATTGAGCTGCTGACTGACGCGGGCCGCTCCGCGCGCTGCCGTTTGGATTTCGACAAGAGTCTGGCCGGTGATAGCCGTGATCCGGCACAGCCAATTCCACAGTGACTCAATCTAATTGGGACGTGCCTTTATCGCTGTGATGAGATCCGGCCGCTTGCCCAAAGTTCTGGACGATGGCCAGATGCACGGGTATTTTGTAGACTTTCGGGCGACTGAGCCGGGCACGTAAGGCTGCCGCTTTCATTCGCAGAACGCGCACGACAGGTGGAAGGCTTGGATCCACGATGAGGTTTGTGCTGGCAATGTGGGGAACTCGCGGGGATGTCGAGCCCTGCGCCGCTGTCGGTCGCGAGCTGCTGCGCAGAGGGCACGTCGTTCGCATGGCTGTTCCGCCTGAACTGGTTGGCTTCGTCGAGTCGACTGGCCTTGCGGCGGTCGCCTACGGGCCCGATCCGCGGCGCTGGCTCGACGCGCACCGCAACTTCGTGAGGAATCTCTTCGGCAACGCCTGGAGGATCCGAGATCTGCGCAGGTTGTGGCTCGAAGCTGCGGAGTCGAATATTACGTGCTGGGGCGAAATGAGCGCGACGCTGACGTCGCTGGCGGACGGGGCCGACCTGCTACTCACCGGCATGGCTTACGAGGATGCCGCTGCCAACGTCGCGGAATATTACGATATTCCTTTGGCCACACTGCATTTCGCGCCGGTACGGGCCACCGGCCAGTTCCTGCCCCTCCTGCCGGCCCCGTTGGTCCGCTCCGCAATTGCCGCGGGCGAATGGCTGGTCTGGCCCATGCGGAAGAAGGTCGAGGAAGCACAGCGTCGCGAACTGGGCTTGCCGAAGGCAACGAGCCCGCCGTTTCGACGGATCACAGCACGCGGATCGTTGGAAATCCAGGCCTATGAAGAGATGTGCTTTCCCGGGCTAAAAGCCGAATGGGCGAAGTGGAATGGTCAACGGCCGTTTGTCGGTGCGCTGACGGTGGAACTGCCGACGGATGCCGACGAGGAGGTCGCGTCGTGGATTGCCGCGGGAACACCGCCGATTTACGTCGGGTTTGGCAGCGTACCGGTGGAATATCCCGCCGAAACGCTTGCCATGATCTGCGCGGCCTGCGCGCAGTTAGGCGAGCGGGCGTTGGTGTGCTCCGGCGGGACTGACTTTGGCGATCTCCCGCATTTCGAGCATGTCAAGGTGGTGGGCGCGATGAACCACGCGGCCATCTTCCCGGGCTGCCGCGCGGTCGTGCATCACGGTGGCGCGGGCACCACGGCCGCGGGACTGCGCGCCGGAGTCCCCACGTTGATCCTTTGGATGGGCTATGATCAGCCGCACTGGGGAGCTGTGGTCAAACGTCTGAAGGTCGGCACCGCCCGGCGCTTTTCGCGCACTACCCGGGAATCGCTGCCCGCGGACCTGCGGACCATCCTCGCCCCGCAGTACGCCGCTCGAGCCCGTGAGATAGCCGCCCAGTTGACGAAGCCCGCCGAAAGCGTCGCGGCCGCAGCCGATCTCCTGGAAGATTTGGCCGCTTGCGGCGTGTTGGCTGATCAGCGAAGGCGGCCCCCGCCGGGCTGGAGAAAAACTCGCCGGGAATGCACCACACAATTGATCGCCGCGTTGGTGCGTTTCGGCAAGGCTTAGCCCGCTCAAACCGGGGTGCACGGCGGTGGGCACGCATATCCTTTCCAGAGCGGGCGGTGCGATTGTGGCAATGGCCGCTCCAAAGGGCGAACGAGACATGGAGATATGAAACGAGACACGCACGCATGCGCAGAATTGAATCTACGTATGACGCCATCGTCGTCGGCTCCGGAGCCTCTGGCTCGTGGGCTGCCAAGGAACTGACGGAAGGCGGCCTGAAGGTAGTCTTGCTCGAGGCCGGCAGGAACCTGGACATCGCCCATGACTGTCCTGCCGACGCAGAGGTGCGCGGGATGGGGATTCTGGGGCGCGTCAAATCGGCGATTCAGGGTCAGCACGTTCAGGTGCGATGCGGAGCCTTCTCCGAGACCACCAAGCAGTTTTACGTCAACGACAGAACGAATCCCTATACGACGGCGCCAGGAAAAGCGTTCGTCTGGATCAGGGGCCGACAACTCGGCGGCCGCCTTCACGTGTGGCTCAGGCATGCGCCCCGCATGTCGGATTACGAGCTCAAAGCCGCAAGCGTCCGCGGAGACGGCGTCGATTGGCCGTTGGCCTACGACGACCTGGCGCCGTACTACGACATCGTCGAGCGAACACTCGGCGTGTACGGGAAACCCGCAGGCATTCCAAACTGTCCGGACGGACAGTTCATCGGGCCCCCGAAAACGACAAAGATCGAAGACGCCTTCCTGACCAATGTCGAGAATCGACTCCCGAACGTCCGCGTGACGTCCATGAGGAAGGTCAAGTACGACAGCAACAGGGTTCCGCTTCCCGTCAGGCTCGCTCTGGCAACCGGGCGCCTCGACATTCGGACAGACGCCATCGTGAGCCGATTGTTGATTGATGCGCATTCGGGGAAAGCGACCGGCGTTGAATACATCGAGCGATTGACAAAGAATACCCAGGCGGTTCATGGAAAGGTCGTCGTCCTCTGCGCGTCGGCGATTGAGAGCGTGCGGATCCTCTTGAACTCGGAGTGTGCGAAGCATCCGTCAGGTGTCGGCGGGTCGTCGGGCCACCTCGGTCGTTATCTGTGCGACCACGTTGTGCACATTCAGACCGGCAAGGTGTCCGACGAGGATGTGGAGCCCGGGTTCAGCTCTGCGGGCGCGGGCCTTTACATTCCGAGCTTTTGCGAAAAGGAATCGAAGGACTTTCCTGGCGGCTATGGCATTGAGGTCGCGATTGGCCGTGGCAGCCCGGTATGGGCCATGGGGGCGTTTGGCGAAATGCAGCCCCGATACGAAAATCACGTGTCGCTCGACCCGATCGTCAAGGACGCGTGGGGGATTCCCGTCGCCAGAATCGAGTGCGGCCATTCTCAGGATGAACTCAACATGATTGCGCACATGAAGCGGAAGCTTCCAGAAATTGCCGCCGTCGGCGGTCTGCAGGTCGACAAGAACCTCGATCGCGGTCGCTGGAAGGATATCTCCTCCCGGCTGCTTCGATCCCTGTTCCTCACGGACTACGGCGCCTTTCGGCCTGGGGGAGCCATTCACGAGACCGGCGGCGCGCGCATGGGCGACAAGCCGGACAACTCGGTGCTGAACTCCTACTGTCAATGTTGGGATGCTGACAACGTGTTCGTGACCGACGGCGCATGCTTTGTCTCCGCCGGATTCCAGAATCCCACGCTCACGATGATGGCTCTCACGGTTCGAGCGTGTCAGTTCATCGTTCGTGACTATGCGAAGCGTGAATTGAATGGACTAGTACTGCAGCCGTAGATCGCGATCAATGATTCTGGTGTCGTCGGTTGTGGGATTGTCCGGCACGGTATTCGGGCACGGTATTGGTGTCGTCGTCGCCATCGTGACCAGGCCAGCAGGCTCGGTGTGGTGGGTGACCAGTAGCAGTGCATCGAAGAGTCGACGAAACTCGTTGACGGTCAACGTGATCAGACCGACGGGTGTGGGTAGGGTGTCGCGTTCGATCGCAGTCGCTACGGCTAGGAAGGCGTGTGCGAGCATGGCCAGGGTGGTCCAGCGGCGAACCTGGTGCTGATCGAGTCCGACCAGGCCTTTGGCGGCTGGAAGGATTCCTCGATGCGCCAACGCTGGCCGGCGACGGTGACCAGGCTGCGCAGTGGGACGGGCTTGGGGCTGTAGCAGCGCAGGTAGGCGTGCTCGCCGGTGGCATCGTTGCGGCGGATCAGCAAATGATGGGCTCCGATGTCGGTGTCCTCTTCGGCCAGCAGCCCAAACCAGGCCCATGAGTACAGGCGTGGGCCGTGCGCCCCGGCGCCGGCGGAGTGCTTCTGCCAGGCGTGTGTCGGTATCAGCGCTGCTAGCGCATCGACGCGGATCGGGCCAGCATGAGTGGGCACGCGCCCGGTTGGCCGCAATCGCCATCACATACCCCAGACCGTGGCCGCGGATGGCCGCACGCAGGCGCGGGTCGGCGCCATAGACTTCATCGCTGGCCACCCATGCGGCGGGAACCTGCGCGGCGACCGCGCGGTCAATCAACGTTGCCGCCAGGGTGGGCTTGGTCGCAAAACCCCGGTGTCGGTGGGGGATTCCGGCGGCAGCGCAGCCATCATCATCGTCGGCCCATGACCGTGGTAAGTACAAGGCTCGGTCGATCAGGGCGTGTCCATGGGGCGCGGCGTAGGTCAGATACACCGCCACTTGAGAGTTCTCGATACGGCCTGCGGTGCCGCTGTACTGCCGTTGCACCCCGACCGTCGCGGCGCCTTTCTTGACATCGCCGGTCTCGTCGACCACCAGGATTGCGCCCGGGTCACCGAACGCGTCGATGACGTAATCACGCAGATCGTCGCGGACCGCTTCAGCGTTCCAGCTGGCGCGTGCCAGCAGATGCTGCAATCCGTCGGGAGTGGCTGCGCCACGGCGCTCGGCAATCGTCCAGCAATTCTTACGATCCAAGCCAGAGACCATCCCGAGCATCAATTCCCCGGCATGGCGCAACGGCTCATAGCGGGCAAAACGCGGCGCGATCCGATCAATCAGCGCCGAGAACTCAGTCCACCACCGGTCGGGGTCTACGCTATGAACCGCGGCGCCCGCTGCATATTCAGATGTGTTCACAAACTCCGAACAGTGCCGCGGTCACCGCCCCTACCAGCGCAGACACGCCCAATCGCACCGGCCACGATCTACGGCTGCAGTACTAGTGCGTCGTGTCTAAAGTAATTTTCCGACAGCTGGTTTCGCCGCCACGAGCGCTGTGTCGTTGTAGGTGGCGGAGTGGGCGCCCTGAGGGTGGCTATGCCTGTTTGGAAAGGACCTCCGTCACGGCCTCCGTTCGGGATACCCTTTCTCACCATTAGCGAGGAACGAAGAAGGGCACTGTTATGGTCCGCCTGATCGCTCAACTGCTCCGACCGTACCGCTGGTTTGTGCTCATCGTCTTGGTATCGATGCTGGTATGGATCGGCATGCAGCTGCTCAACCCGTGGCCGTTCAAGATAATTCTCGACACCGTCGGGTCCAACCTTAATGCACCGCCATGGATGAACCGGTTTTTCCGATGTTGGGGGGCGGCAACATCAAGATACGCGTCGCGATACTGGCGGCTGCCATCGCCGTGCTGATCGCCGTCGTCAGCGGAATCGCCGGTTACATCAACGTTTACTTCTCGGCGAGTGTCGGTCAATGGGTTGGCAACGATTTGCGGATACGGATGTATCACCACCTTCAGCGTCTTTCCCTGAGCTATTTCCACACTCACCAGGTCGGCGCCATTTTGAGCACCGTCACCGACGACGTGTTGACGATCCAGAGCTTCGTCTCGCTAAGCCTCCCCGGCATGACTACTGACCTGCTCATGATCTGCGGCATGCTGGTCGTGATGTTCGTCCTGCGTTGGGACTTCGCGCTGATCGCGATTGCGGTGTTGCCCTTCATGATCTTTTTCGTCTCACGTATCAGATCGGCCATACAGGCGGCAACCGCGGAGGTCCGCAAACGCCAGTCCGATCTGTTGGCCGAAGCCCAGGAGAACCTGCAATCAGTGGAAGCGGTGGAGGCTTTCGGGCACGAGGACCTCGAGGAGCGTCAACTGGCGAATATCAGCAGGGAGGTGGTGCGGGCAGCGCTGAAAGCCCGGCGCAAACGCGGGTTGCTCGCGCCGGTGGTCTCCATACCGATCGCCGTGTGCACCGCACTGGTGCTCTGGCGCGGTTCATTGCTGGTTCTGGCGGACCCCCCTCAGATGACCATCGGCATGCTTTCTGTTTTCATCGCTTACATGGCCAGGTTTTTCCAACCGGTGCAGGACTTCTCGCAGCAAATCGACCCCATGGCCCAAACGGCGGTCGCGGTTCAGCGAGTAAAGGCCATCCTCGATGCCGACACGGTGATCACCGAGCGCCCCGACGCGAGCGATCCGCCGCCGTTTCGCGGGCAGATCGCGTTCGACCACGTGGGCTTCAGTTACGATGCCGCATCCTCAGCCGACGAAGGCCGAGCCGAGAAGATCGCGGTGCTGCACGACGTCAGTTTCACCGTGGAGCCGGGCCAGCGGATCGGAATCGTCGGCCCCACCGGCAGCGGCAAGTCCACCGTAGTCAGTCTTATCCCGCGGTTCTACGACGCGGACTCGGGCACCATCACGATTGATGGCAACGATATCCGGGGCCTGAGGCTGCACGGATTACGCAACCAGATCGGCTTCGTGCAGCAAGAGACTGTTCTGTTCCGAGGAACCGTGCACGACAACATCGCGTTTGGGCGCCCCGGCGCCACCCGGGAGGAAGTCGTTGCGGCCGCCAAACAGGCTAACGCCGATGAGTTCATCACCCGCATGCCACTCGGCTACGACAGCTTGGTGAGCGAGCGCGGTACAACGCTTTCCGGCGGCCAGCGTCAGCGCATCGGCATTGCCCGCGCTCTCATCCGCGACAACCCGATCCTGATTCTTGACGAACCGACCGCGGCGCTCGATGCGGAGTCCGAACATTTGGTGGTCGAAGCCCTGGATCGGTTGGCGGAGGGACGCACCGTCTTGATCATCGCGCATCGACTGAGCACCATCCGCGACGCCCACAAGATCGTGGTGATCAAGCAGGGCGTGGTCGTAGAACAAGGCAGCCACCAGGAATTGCTGGCCCTCAACGGGGTGTATGCCGAGTTGCACAACCTCCAGTACGGGTAAGGGTAGGCGCAACTTGCCGTTAGCGCAGATTCGGGCGAATTATGTTGTGCTCCAACATGTTTAGCGTTGAATCCAGTGACCGGCGGCCACTGCGGCAAACACGACGTTAAGGCGGTCGCGGGCTGGGGTGGCGTTGTGCTTCGTGACGAAGTATTTCGGCCAGCGCCTCTGGGCGGGTGTTCATGACTTGATGGCCGGCATCGACGCGCACGATTTCGTCAACCTTGAATCGCGCCGCAAAAACTTCCTGCCATGCGGTAGGCAGGCTCTGATCGCGCAGACAGAGCACAAACGTCGCGGGCACCTGGTCGAGGTGGTCGTAACGCCATTCGGTGAAGGAATACGTCTGCGGTGGCCACTTGTCCGCGCCGAGCTTGGCCAGAAAAGCCGCCGCTTGCTCTTGATCCATGTCGTTGCAAAACATCGCCGCAAAACGGTCATGCGGGTCGCTGGAAGTCGGGTCCACCGGATACCCAACTTCACCGGAATTGCTGCCGTGCAAACCGGTTCCCATCATCTGCGCCGAGTCTTGACCTGGCAGGGGAATTAAGCAGGATACATACACAAGACGCCGAAAGAGCTCCGGCTGAAGCTCGGCCATGAGGGCCATTGCTTGACCACCCTGCGAATGCCCCACGAGGACAACGTTTTCCATGCCGGCCGTCTTGATGTCCTCGATCAACTCGGTTGCCACATCCTCGAGTGTGAGTTCGTCAGTGGCCCTGGATCTTTTCAACCCACAACCCGGGACATCGAGTGCCAGGGCGCGACCGAACGCGCCGTCTGTTTGCCTGTCTAGCGCCGCAATCGTTTCGTCCCACACCCAGCTGCCCAGAAGGTCGCCGTGCACAAAGACGTAGTTGAACTGATCGCGCATCATCGTGTCCTCCGTGCTCGGTGATGTTTCGATCATCTCAGCGTCGAACGCGGCACCGCTTGCGGCCCAACGACGCTGAGCGCCGCCCCGAATCGTCAGCGTTGGTCGAGCCAGGCGGCCAGCGAGCGGCCGGCCTCCAACACGTGGCGTTCGGCGATCGAACGGGCGCTATCGGCGTCGTGGTCGGCGATGGCTGCGAGCAGTTCGTCGTGCTCGTCGAGCGAGTGCTTCTCATGGTCGGGGAACAGCGTCAGGAAGTTGGTGGGGACCACGCGCGCGGCTTGCCTGAGTTGGGCGAGGAGCCGCGGCGAATGCGCGGCGCGGTGGATCTCTTGATGGAAGCGCCAGTTGGCTTCCCCGATGCTGTCGTCCCCCGATCGCTCCGCGACCTCGGCGGCGAGCTCGCGCAGCGCCGCGAGCTCCTCCGGGGTGATGCGCCGCGCCGCCCACGCGGCGGCCTGTCCGGTCAGGACACCCAGGATGGTGAAGCTGTCGATGACGTCGGCGGAGCTGATGCCGATGACGGTGATTCCGCTGCGCGGCGCGACTTGCACCAGCCCTTCGAAGGACAGTTCCAGCAGCGCCTCGCGCACCGGGGTGCGACTGGTGGCGAACTCGTTGGTGATGGCGTCCAGGTCGATACGCGAGCCGGCCGGCAATGCGCCGGTGAGGATGCGGTCGCGCAACTCGCGCGCGGCGCGTTCCCGCACGGTGCCCGAGATATCGACAGTCCCTGCCATGCAGTCAACGGTAGCACGCCACATTTGAAATCTGATATATCAGATGTTAGTGTCGCCGGTATGACGAAACGGCAGCGCACGATGTCCCTGGTGGCATTCATGCAGGCGGGCAGCACCTCGGTGTATGCGGGTTCGTGGCGGCATCCGGCCACCGAGCACGGGTACCTTGACGCGTCGTACTACGCGAAGATCGGGCGGCAGCTCGAAGAGGGCTGCTTCGACCTGATGTTCTTTGACGACCGGCTCGCGATGCCCGGCATCTACGGCGGTTCGGTCGACGAGGCGGTGCGCTACGGGGCCAGGCCGGTCAAGCTGGACCTGAGCGTGGTGCTGGGTGTGCTCGCGCAGGCCACGTCGCGGATCGGGTTGGGCGCCACCTACTCGACCACCTACTACGCCCCGTATCACGTCGCGAGGACATTCGCGACGCTCGACCATCTGTCCCGGGGGCGCGCGGCGTGGAACGTCGTCACCTCCGTCAACGACAGCGAGGCGCAGAACTTCGGCCTGCAATCACATCTCGGGCACGACGAACGCTACGACCGGGCCGACGAGTTCCTCGACGTGGTGGCCGGCCTCTGGGACACCTGGGAGGACGGGCGGTGCTGCACGACCGGACCGCGGGCGTCTACGCCGATCCCGCCAAGGTGCACGAGCTCGGGCACGTCGGGCAGTTCTTCTCGGCGCGCGGACCGTTGACGGTGCCGCGGACTCCGCAGGGCCGCCCGGTGATCATCCAGGCCGGCTCGTCCGGGCGCGGTCGCGAATTCGCTTCGCGCTGGGCGGAATTGATCTTCACCGGCGATCCCGGAATCGAGGTGGCGCGCAGTCACTATCGTGACCAGAAGGACCGCATCGCCGACGCCGGCAGGGATCCCGCGCAGGTGCGGATCTGCCCGATGGCGTACGCGGTGGTCGGTGAATCCGAAGCCCACGCCAAAGAGCGTGAGGCAATGTTCCTTAACGACCTGGTGGATCCGATGGCGTCGCTGACGTTACTGTCGGAGCTGATGAATTACGACTTCGCCCAACATGATCTCGACGATCCCGCTGACCGACGAGCTCATCGCGTCGGTGTCGGGCATCCGCGGCCTGGTGCAAAACCTGCGTGAGCACATCGGCGGTGACTCCGTCACCGTGCGCGACCTTGTCGCCCATCGCGCGACCCTGCTGCAGGGACCGCGCTTCGTCGGTACCGGCCCGCAGATCGCCGACCAGATGGCCGAGTGGTTCGGCGGCGACGCCTGCGACGGGTTCGTGCTGGCCGCCACGCACCTGCCGGGCGCGTTCGAGGATGTGGTGCGCATGGTGGTGCCCGAGTTGCAGCGGCGCGGCCTGTTCCGCACCCGCTACGAGGGTTCGACGTTGCGCGAGCACCTCGGCCTGAGCCGGCCCGAATCCGTTCGCCGTGTGGCGGCGGCTGTCTCGTAGATGGGTACGCAGCCGACCGCGATGCTCGAAGGAATTCGGGTCCTGGAGCTGGCGACGCTGGCGGCCGCGCCCTTGGTCGCGACCTATCTCGGCGAGTTCGGGGCCGACGTCATCAAGGTCGAGCAGCCGGGCGACGGAGACCCGATCCGGGCGTGGGGCAACCAGCGCAACGGGATTGGCCTGATGTGGAAGTCGATATCGCGCAACAAGCGTTCGATCACGCTCAACCTGCGCTGCGCCGCGGGGCAGGCGGTGGCCCGGCGGCTGGTCGAGCACGCCGATATCGTGATCGTCAACACCCGGCCGCAGACATTGCGCAAGTGGGGTCTGGATTACGACAGCCTGCGCGCTGTCAACGAACGAATTGTGATGCTGCACATCACCGGTTACGGGCTCACCGGGCCGAAATCGCAGCGTCCCGGGTTCGGCACGCTGGGCGAGGCGATGAGCGGGTTCGCCCACATCACCGGCCAAGCCGGTGGGCCACCGACGTTGCCGCCCTTCATGCTCGCCGACGGCATCGCCTCGTTGAACGCCGCCTACGCGGTGATGATGGCGCTGTATCACCGCGACGTGCACGGCGGCCCCGGACAGCTGATCGACATCAACCTGATCGACCCGTTGGCCCGGTTGCTCGAGCAGACGCTGCTGGGCTATGACCAGCTCGGGGTGGTCCCGGAACGGGCGGGCAACCGCTGGGACATCTCGGCGCCGCGCAATACCTATCACACGGCCGACGGCCGCTGGCTGGCGATGTCGGGCAGTTCACCCGCGTTGGCGCTGAGGGTGTTTCGGGCGATCGGCCGCGACGATCTCGTTGAGCACGCCGACTTCTCCGACCCGCAGCGCCGGCTGGCGCGCGCGCAGGAGGTCGATGAGGCCGTCGCGAAATGGGTTTCGTCGAAAACGCTGGCCGAGGCGATGGACGTCTTCGACGCCGCGGAGGTCGCCGCCGCGCCGGTGTATGACATCACCGACCTGGTGGCCGACGAGCAGCTCCAACACCGCGGGGTCTTCGTCACAGTCGACGATCGCGAGCTGGGCGCGATGACGGTGCAGGCTCCCGTCCCGAGATTCTCCGAATCAGCGGGCCGCGTCGAGCATCTCGGCCCGGCGCTGGGCGAGCACAACGCCGAGGTGTACGCCGAGATTCTGGGTTTGACCACATCCGAGATCGACGATCTGCACGCCGCCGGCGTGCTGTGACCGCAAAGGACTACCGAGAAATGACGTCACTGCTGCGCCGGTCCGAGCTCGCCGTGCCGGCCGCCAACGACCACATGTTCGCCAAGGCGCTGTCGTGCGGCGCGGACCTGGTCTTCCTCGATCTGGAGGACGCCGTACCGCCGGCGTTCAAGGAGGAATCGCGAGAAAAGGCGATCGCCGCGCTGACCGATCTCGACTGGGGATCCGTCGCGCGGGCGGTGCGCATCAACGGGCTGGACACCACCTGGTGTCACGACGACGTCATCGAGGTTGTCACCCGGGCCGGCGCCTACCTCGACACCATCGTGGTCCCCAAGGCCCGCACCGCAAAGGACGTGTGGTGGGTGGACGTGCTGCTGACCCAGCTCGAAGCGAAGCTCAAGCTGGACAAGCGCATTCGGCTCGAGGTGCTGATCGAGGAGGTCGAGGGCCTGGCGAATGCGGAGGCGATCGCCGTCGCCAGCCCGCGCCTCGACGCGCTGATTTTCGGGGTCGGCGACTTCTCGCTCTCGCAGGGCGCCCGCGTCGACACCAACTTCGTGCCGATCGGTGAATATCCCGGCGACTTCTGGCACTACGCTCGCAACAAGATCATGGTCGCGGCGCGAATTGCCGGCATCGACGCCATCGATGCGCCCTACCCCGACTACGGGGACCTGGCCGGCTACGAACGCGACGCCCGGCGTGCCTCGATGATCGGCTACACCGGGAAATGGGCGATTCACCCCAGCCAGGTGCCGGTGGCCAACGACGTCTACTCGCCGACCGACGACGAAATCGCTTTGGCCGAACGCAATCTCGCGGCCTACCGGGAGGCCGCAACGCAGGGCCGCGGCGCGGTGGGCGTGGAGGGTGTGCTCGTCGACGCCGCGCACGTCAAGATGGCGGAGCAGACCCTGGCCCGAGTCGCGCTGATCAAGGGTCGCCGGCCCGCCGGCGTCGGGCGATAACGACGGACCGCTAATCCGGGGCTGCCGGTGGGTAGGGCAGGTCGGTGCTGGCATGCGGGTCGACGTATACCTGGCTGCCCAGGTAAGGGAAGGCCCGCTGGGGGCAGGCGGGGCGGTCGCAGATCTTGCACCCGGCGCCGATCGGCACGGTCGCCTCGGCGTCGGTGAGGTCGATGCCCGCCGAGTAGACCAGCCTGTCGGCATGCGCGAGGTCGCATCCCAGGCCGACGGCAAAGCTCTTGTGGATCCCCAGATAACGGCTCGGGTCCGAGGCGGTGGTCCGCGCGATCCAGAAGTAGGTTCGCTCGTCGGGCATCTGCGCCACCTGGGTGAGGAACTGCCCGGGACGGGCGAAGGCGTGGTGCACCACCCACAGCGGACAGTTGCCGCCGACACGAGAGAAGTGAAAAGCCGTGGCGGACTGGCGCTTTGAGATGTTGCCCGCCCTGTCGGTCCGGACGAATATGAACGGCACCCCGCGGGCGTCCGGGCGTTGCAACGTGGACAGCCGGTGACAGACGGTTTCGAAGCCAACCTCGTATCGCCTGGCCAATTGGTCGATGTCGTAGCGCACGCGTTCGGCCGACTCCAAAAACTGGCGGTAGGGCAGCAGCAGCGCGCCGGCGAAGTAGTTGGCCAGCCCGATGCGCGCGACGTCGCGCGCATCGGCGCTGAGTTGGTCATCGGTTGCCACGATCCCCGAGATCACGTCGGCGTAGACGAGCAGCGCGATCTGGGTGGCCAGCTGAAACGCGCGTTGGCCGGGGTGTAGCCACCGCGCCAGATGCAACGTCTGGGTGTCGCGACTGTAGCGGCGTTTGGTGTTGGGCGGCAACACCGCACCGTCGTCGAGGACGACCTTGATGCCCAGTTGGTCGTCGAGAAAATCGGCCAACCGCGTATCCAGCCCACCGACCTGCATGCGGTTGCGGGCGAAAAACTCCTCGGCGGCGCGATCCAGCTCGGCGATGTAGTTCTTGCGGTCGTAGAAGAAGTCGCGCACTTCCTCGAACGGCATCGGCTGGCCGACGGGCGTGGACACCGTATCCACGCTGGCGCGGCCGTGCAGCGCTTCGAGTTCGGCGTTGGTGTAATGCAGCCGCCGGTGCAGGCCCACCAGGGTCTGGCCGACGTTGGGCATCCGCGCCACCAGCTCCTCGATCTGGGCCGTCGTGGCCGGGCTTTCGGCCAGGATCTCGCGCAGATCCGCCACCAGGCGGGCATCGGTGTCCGGAGCGAAATAGTTCGTCGGCAAGTCGAATCGCTCGGTCAGCGAGAGCAGCACCGGGACGGTGATCGGCCGCTGGTCGTTTTCGAGTTGGTTGACGTAGCTGGTCGACAGCCCCAGCGCGCGCGCCAGCGCCACCTGGGTCAAGCCGTGTTCCTCGCGCAGGCGTCGCAACCGGGCACCGGCGAATGTCTTCGCCACCCGGCACACGATACTCCCACGCCCTTACGCAAAGTTCGCAAAAGTGCTGAGCCAAGGACACACAATTACGCATATACAGTGCATTTACTGCTGAGCCCACCTTGCGTACTGTGCAGATATGAAGGTTTACGACGTCCGTACCCGACGCAGCGCCGACGATTTCCCCCGCAGCCAACACCTGGCCTGGCGGATCGCAGAAGTCGCCGCCGATCCGGTCGCGGTGCTGCCGGAGACCGAAGAGATGGTGATCAATCGGGTCATCGACAACGCGGCGGTGTCCGCGGCGTCGGTCATCCGGGGCCCGGTCACGGTCGCGCGGGTGCAGGCGCAGGCGCACCCCAACTCATTCAAAGGCGCGAAGGTTTTCGGTGTCGGCGGCGATTACTCCCCGGAATGGGCGGCCTGGGCGAACGGTGTCGCGGCGCGCGAGTTGGACTTCCACGACACCTTCCTGGCCGCGGAGTACTCCCACCCTGGCGACAACATTCCGCCACTGGTCGCGGTTGCCCAACACCTCGGGATCGGCGGAGCCGACCTGATCCGCGGCATTGCGACCGGCTACGAGATCCAGGTCGACCTGGTCAAGGGAATCTGCCTGCACGAGCACAAGATCGACCACGTTGCGCATCTGGGCCCGTCGGTGGCCGCTGGTCTGGGCACCATGCTGCGTCTGGACAAGGAGACGATTTACTCCGCCGTCGGTCAGGCGCTGCACCTGACCACCAGCACCCGTCAGTCGCGTAAGGGTCTGATCTCCAGTTGGAAGGCGTACGCGCCGGCTTGGGCCGGCAAGGTCGCCATCGAGGCCGTCGACCGCGCCATGCGTGGTGAGGGCGCACCCGCGCCGATCTGGGAGGGCGAGGACGGGGTGATCGCCTGGCTGCTGTCGGGCCCCGAGCACACCTACCAGGTTCCGCTACCTGAGCCTGGGGAGCCCAAGCGCGCCATCCTGGACACCTACACCAAGGAGCACTCCGCGGAATACCAGAGCCAGGCCCTGATCGACCTCGCGCGCCGGATGCGGGAGAGTATCGGCGACCTGGAGCAGGTCGCCACGATCGTGTTGCACACCAGCCACCACACCCACTACGTGATCGGCACAGGGTCAAACGACCCGCAGAAGATGGACCCGGATGCTTCCCGGGAGACGCTGGACCACTCGGTGATGTACATCTTCGCGGTCGCACTGCAGGACGGCACCTGGCATCACGAGCGCTCCTATGCACCGGAGCGAGCGCACCGCCCCGACACCGTCGAGCTGTGGCACAAGATTTCCACCCACGAAGACCCCGAATGGACCCGGCGCTACCACTCGACCGATCCTGCGGAGAAGGCGTTTGGTGCCCGCGCCGAGGTCACCCTCAAGAGCGGTGAGGTGATCGTCGACGAGATCGCCGTCGCCGACGCCCACCCGCTAGGGGCCCGGCCATTTGAACGCAAGCAGTACATCGGGAAGTTCACCGAGCTGGCCGGCGGCGTGGTCGCGGACACCGAGCAACACAGGTTCCTTTCGGCGGCTGAAGCCCTCACGGACCTGCAGCCGGGCGCTCTGGGCGCGCTCAACATCGCGGTCGGTCCGCTGGTGCTCGACAAGGCGCCCAAAGTTCCGCCGGGGATCTTCTGATGAGCGGGCTGCTAGCGGCCTCGTCGTCGGCCGCGGACAAGCGGGCCCGGTTTCGCGCCGCGCTGGAAAGCGGTCGGCTGCAACGGTTTCCCGGAGCTTTCTCGCCGCTGGTCGCCAAACTGGTCGCCGAAATCGGTTTCGACGGGGTCTACGTGTCCGGCGCGGTGCTCTCGGCCGACCTCGGTCTGCCCGATATCGGGTTGACGACCCTGACCGAGGTCGGCGGGCGGGGGGCGCAGATCGCCACGGTGACCGACCTGCCGACCCTGATCGACGCCGACACCGGTTTCGGCGAGCCGATGAGCGCGGCACGTACCGTGACGGTGCTCGAGGACGGCGGGCTGGCCGGGTGCCATCTCGAGGACCAGGTCAACCCCAAGCGCTGCGGGCATCTCGACGGCAAGGCCGTGGTGCCCACGGGCGAGATGGTGCAGCGGCTGCGGGCCGCGGTGTCGGCACGGCGTGACCCGAATTTCGTCATCTGTGCCCGCACCGACGCCGCGGGCATCGAGGGGATCGACGCGGCGATCGACCGCGCGAAGGCCTACGCGGACGCCGGCGCCGACCTGATCTTCACCGAAGCATTGCAGACACCCAACGAATTCGAGCGATTTCGCGCCGCGGTCGACACACCGCTGCTGGCGAACATGACCGAGTTCGGCAAGTCGGAGCTGCTGACCGCCGGGCAGTTGTCCGACATCGGCTACAACGTGGTCATCTACCCGGTCACCACGCTGCGACTGGCCATGCACGCCGTCGAGACTGGCCTACGTGAAATCGCGGACGCCGGAACACAATCCGGGCTGCTCGACAAGATGCAGCACCGCAGCCGGCTCTACGAGCTGCTGCGCTACGCCGACTACAACCAATTCGACTCCGAGACCTACAACTTCTCGCTAGGAGAACCACAATGAGTATCACCGACGACAAACCACGCATCTACAAGGGCCTGGCCGGTGTGGTCGTCGACACCACCGCGATCTCCAAGGTGGTGCCGGAGACCAACTCCTTGACCTACCGGGGCTACGCGGTCCAGGAGCTGGCCGCGCGGTGCACCTTTGAGCAGGTGGCCTATCTGCTGTGGCACGGCGAACTGCCCACCGAACACCAGCTCGCCCTGTTTTGCCAGCGTGAGCGCGCCAGCCGCCGCCTCGACCGATCCATGCAGTCGTTGCTGACCAAGCTGCCCGACACCTGCCATCCGATGGACGTGGTCCGCACCGCGATCAGCTATCTCGGTGCGGAGGATCCCGAGGAGGACGACCCCAGCGAGGGCGCCAACTACGCGAAATCGCTGCGGATGTTCGCCGTGTTGCCGACGATCGTGGCCGCCGACCTGCGCCGCCGCCGTGGGCTGGAACCCATTGCGCCCCATAGCCACATGGGTTATGCCGAGAACTTTCTGAACATGTGCTTCGGCAAGGTTCCCGAGCCGGTGATCGTGGCGGCCTTCGAGCAGTCGATGGTCCTCTACGCCGAGCACAGCTTCAACGCCTCCACGTTCGCTGCGCGGGTGGTCACCTCCACCCAGTCCGACATCTACAGCGCGGTCACCGCCGCGATCGGGGCGCTCAAGGGATCGCTGCACGGTGGCGCCAACGAAGCCGTCATGCACGACATGCTGGAGATCGGGAGCGCCGACAAGGCCGCGGAATGGCTGCGCGGCAAGCTGTCCCGCAAGGACAAGGTGATGGGGTTCGGTCACCGCGTCTACAAGAACGGTGACTCGCGTGTACCGACCATGAAGGAAGCGCTGATCCGCGTCGCCGCGGCGCGCGACGGCCAGCGCTGGCTGGACATCTACAGCGTGCTGGAGAACGAGATGATGGCCGCCACCAAAATCAAGCCCAATCTCGACTTCCCGACGGGACCGGCCTACTACCTGATGGGCTTCGATATCCCCATGTTCACATCGCTCTTCGTGATGAGCCGGATTACCGGATGGACCGCGCACATCATGGAGCAGGCAGCTTCCAACGCGTTGATCCGGCCGCTCAGCGAGTACTCGGGACCGCCGCAGCGCGCGCTAGTGTAAGCCTTGTGATCACCAAGCTTCTCGTCGCTAATCGCGGCGAGATCGCGATCCGGGCCTTTCGCGCCGCTTACGAGCTCGGGGTGGCCACCGTGGCCGTCTACGCCTACGAGGACCGCAACTCGGTGCACCGGCTGAAGGCCGACGAGTCGTACCAGATCGGCGAAGAGGGTCACCCGGTGCGGGCCTATCTTTCGGTCGACGAAATCGTGGCGACGGCGCAGGCGTGCGGAGCCGACGCGATCTACCCGGGCTACGGCTTTTTGTCGGAGAATCCACAACTGGCGGCGGCGTGTGCGGCGGCCGGCATCACGTTCGTGGGTCCCAGCGAAGCGGTGCTGGAGCTGACGGGCAACAAGTCGCGTGCGATCGCGGCGGCCCGCGAGGCGGGGCTGCCGGTGCTGGAATCCTCGGCGCCATCGGCGTCGGTCGACGAGCTGATCGAGGCCGCTCGCGACATGAGCTTCCCGTTGTTCGTCAAGGCGGTCGCCGGGGGCGGGGGCCGCGGCATGCGCCGCGTCGCCACGCCGGATGCGCTGGCCGAGGCGATCGCGGCGGCCAGCCGCGAGGCGGAATCGGCGTTTGGGGATCCGACGGTGTTTCTCGAACCGGCGGTGATCAACCCGCGCCACATCGAGGTGCAGATCCTGGCCGACACCCACGGCAACGTGATGCACCTGTTCGAGCGGGACTGCAGTGTGCAGCGCCGTCATCAGAAGGTGATCGAGCTGGCGCCGGCACCGAACCTGCATCCCGCGCTGCGGGACCGTATCTGCGCGGACGCGGTCGCGTTCGCCAACCGCATCGGGTACACGTGCGCGGGCACCGTGGAATTCCTGCTCGACGAACGCGGACATCACGTGTTCATCGAGATGAACCCGCGCATCCAGGTGGAGCACACCGTCACCGAGGAGATCACCGACGTCGACCTGGTGTCGTCGCAGTTGCGCATTGCCGCGGGGGAGACGCTGAACGACCTTGCCCTGAGCCAGGATTCGGTTATCCCGCATGGGGCGGCGTTGCAGTGCCGGATCACCACGGAGGATCCGGCCAATGGCTTTCGGCCCGACACCGGCCGCATCACCGCCTACCGGACCCCGGGCGGCGCGGGCATCCGGCTCGACGACAGTACCCACCTCGGGGCGGAGGTCGGTGCACATTTCGATTCGATGCTGGTGAAGCTGACGTGCCGGGGCCGGGATTTCAAGACCGCGGTGCGGCGGGCCCGCCGCGCGGTCGCCGAGTTCCGCATTCGGGGCGTGTCGACGAATATCCCGTTCCTGGCGGCGGTCCTGGACGATCCGGATTTCGTCGCCGGGCGGGTGACGACGTCGTTCATCGAGGATCGACCCCAGCTCTTGACGGCACGCACGAGCGCCGATCGCGGCACCAAGATCCTCAACTATCTCGCCGATGTCACGGTGAACCAGCCGCATGGCCCGCGACCGTCGTCGACGTACCCGCACGACAAGCTGCCCTCGATCGAGCTGACCGAACCCCCGCCGCCGGGCTCCAAACAGAAGCTGACCGAGTTGGGGCCCAAGGGATTTGCTCGCTGGCTTCGTGATTCGCCGGTGGTCAAGGTCACCGACACCACCTTCCGCGACGCGCACCAATCGTTGCTCGCCACTCGCGTTAGGTCGTCCGGGCTGCTGGCCGTGGCGCCATACGTCGCGCGGCTGACCCCGCAACTGCTGTCGGTGGAATGCTGGGGCGGCGCGACTTACGATGTGGCGCTGCGGTTTTTGAAGGAAGACCCGTGGGAGCGGCTGGCGGCGCTGCGTGAGGCGATGCCCAACATCTGCCTGCAGATGCTGCTGCGCGGCCGCAACACCGTGGGCTACACGCCGTATCCGGAGTCGGTCACCACGGCGTTCGTCGACGAGGCCACCGCGACCGGGATCGACATCTTCCGGATCTTCGACGCGCTGAACAACGTCGAGTCGATGCGCCCGGCGATCGACGCGGTGTGCCAAACGGGCACGGCGGTGGCCGAAGTCGCGATGTGCTACACCGGTGACTTGAGCGATCCGGGCGAGGACCTTTACACCCTGGACTACTACCTGGGACTGGCCGAGCGGATCGTCGAGGCCGGTGCGCACGTGCTGGCGATCAAGGACATGGCCGGCCTGCTGCGGGTGCCGGCGGCCCAAACCTTGGTCAGCGCGTTGAAGTCGCGGTTCGATCTGCCCGTGCACCTGCATACTCACGACACCCCGGGCGGGCAGTTGGCGACCTACGTGGCGGCCTGGCACGCCGGCGCCGACGCGGTCGACGGCGCCGCCGCGCCGATGGCCGGCACCACCAGCCAGCCGGCGTTGTCCTCGATCGTGGCCGCCGCCGCACACACCGCCTACGACACCGGCCTGTCGCTTTCGGCGGTATGCGACCTGGAGCCCTACTGGGAGACATTGCGAAAGGTGTACGCGCCGTTCGAGTCTGGGCTGCCCGCCCCGACCGGTCGGGTGTACACCCACGAGATCCCCGGCGGGCAGTTGTCCAACCTGCGTCAGCAGGCCATCGCGCTGGGCTTCGGCGACCGGTTCGAAGACATTGAGGCCAACTACGCCGCGGCGGACCGGGTGCTGGGCCGGCTCGTCAAGGTCACGCCGTCCAGCAAGGTGGTCGGCGACTTGGCGCTCGCGCTGGTCGGCGCCGGGGTGTCGGGCGACGAGTTCGCCGCCGACCCCACCCGCTACGACATTCCCGACTCGGTGGTCGGCTTTCTGCGTGGCGAGCTGGGCGATCCGGCGGGGGGCTGGCCGGAGCCGTTGCGCAGCAAGGCCTTACACGGACGCGAGCCTGCCAAGCCCGAAGAGCGGCTCTCCGACGAGGACGCCGCGACGCTGGCCGCGCCCGGTCAAAAACGCCAGGCCACGCTGAACCGGCTGTTATTTCCCGGACCGACAGCGGAGTTCGAAGCGCACCGCGACGAATTCGGCGACACGTCACGGCTGAGCGCCAACCAGTTCTTCTACGGCCTGCGCCACGGCGACGAGCACAGCGTGACACTGGAAGCCGGTGTCGAGCTGCTGATCGGGCTGGAGGCCATCTCAGATGCCGACGAACGCGGCATGCGTACCGTGATGTGCATCCTCAACGGCCAGCTGCGCCCGGTGCTGGTGCGCGACCGCAGCATCGCCGCCGACGTCCCGGCCGCCGAGAAAGCCGACCGCGCGAATCCCGGCCACATCGCCGCGCCGTTCGCCGGGGTGGTGACCGTCGGGATCGCGGCCGGCGACAGCGTCGAGGCCGGGCAGACCATCGCCACCATCGAAGCCATGAAAATGGAAGCCGCCATCACCGCGCCGAAAGCCGGCACCGTCGATCGGGTTGCGGTGTCGCAGACCGCGCAGGTCGAAGCCGGCGATCTGCTCGTGGTCGTCGACTGATCCGGGCGCCGGTCGCCGGCTTACGTCGCGCTTTCGGCCGAGCTCCACTTTTCCTCGAGGCGGCCAAAGCGCCAGATGAGCAGGGCGGCGGCCCAGGTGACTACGAACATGCCGACGATGAAGTAGCCGACCGCGTTGAGGTCCAGCCCGGCGATCCAGTCCCAGAACCCGCCGCGCCACCCGAACTGCTCGGCGAACAGGCCCAGCAGTTCCGCGCTGCCGATGAGCAGGGCGACGGCCACCGACAGTCCGGTGATGGTGATGTTGTAGTAGATCTTGCGCACCGGGTTGGAAAAGGCCCAGCCGTAGGCGAAGTTCATGAACGAGCCGTCGATGGTGTCCAGCAGGCACATGCCGGCGGTGAACAGCACGGGCAGGCACAGGATGGCGTACCAGGGCAGCCCCGCGGCCGCGCTGGTGCCCGCCAGCACCAGCAGCGCGATCTCGGTGGCGGTGTCGAATCCCAGCCCGAACAACAACCCGACCGGGTACACGTGCCAGGACTTGGTGACCGACTTGGTGAACCGGCCGAGAAATCGGTTCAGGAGTCCTCGGTTGTCCAGATGCCGTTCCAGTTCGGCGCCGTCCTTGTCCGGGTCGTACTCGCCGCGGCGCAGCCGGGCGAACACCCGCAGGATGCCGACCAGGACGATGATGTTGAGCACCGCGATCGCATACAGAAACACGCCCGAGACGCTGGTGCCGATCAGGCCGGTGTAGTGGTGCAGCGCCGAGGAGTCGTCCTTGACCGGTCCGACAATCGCTTTGACACCGGTGGCCAGCAATACCGCCAGCGCGAAGACCACCGTGGAGTGGCCCAGTGAGAAGAAGAATCCCACGCCAAGGGGGCGCTGCCCGTCGTTCATCAGCTTGCGGGTGGTGTTGTCGATGGCGGCGATGTGGTCGGCGTCGAAGGCATGCCGCATGCCCAAGGTGTACGCCGTCACTCCGACGCCAATGCCAAATACCTTGCCGCCCAAGCTAAATTGCGCGGGCTGCACGAGGCACACCAGGCTGATCCAGCCGATGAGATGCAGCGCGACGATGACCGCCAACATCAATAACAGCCGGCGCCATTCCGGCGGTGTCAAGGCGCTGCGCAAGGTGGACCACCGTGACGACTGCCGGGCGAGTTCAGTGCTGGTCATCTCGGACCTTCCAGCATCGGGCAGAACGCGACAGGCACGACTGTAGGTCCGGCCGCAAGCTGGATGCAAGTGGCTTGCAAGAATCCCCGCCATCACGGGCGTTGTCGCGAGTGCGGCGATAACTACCGAGATCCATTTCCGGTGGCGCGCCGACATGGGCACGGTGTAAACTCGCCCGCGGCGATCAAATTCGTCCCAAATGCCTTACCGGCTAATGGCTTCCATCCGCGCAGACGAGTCGCGATAGCGGGCAGGTGGGCCGACGGTGTCGGACGTTAGCAGCACCCTCCGCGCCCTGGTTGCTGCCGTCGTAGTGGTAACCGGTGGCGCAATTCTGGGCGGTGGCGTAGCAGCAGCCGACCCAAACCAGGACGACCAGTTTCTGGCACTGCTTGATAAAAAAGAAATCCCCGCCCTTGACGGCGTGCCAAACCTTATCGCCCTAGCCCATAGGATTTGTAGCAAGCTCGATGGCGGCATGTCGTTGGACGCGGTGGTGGACGACATGAGGAAAAATGCGTTCACGGATCCGATCGGCCAGCAATTCGCTGCCCGCCGAATCCAGACCACGATCAACCGGTTCATCAGTGCGGCAGTGGAGGCCTACTGCCCGAACGATCAAAGCAAGATAGGTGCCCTCTTGGCTAATCCCGCGCCGGGATCGAACGCGTCGATGGACGGTGTCGCCGTGTACACGCCGGCCGCGTGGTCAGAACCGATCGGCAGCCCCGGGGTGCGGGTGCGATTCGCCTCGCTGATCGCAGCGGTTCCCTCAGGGGAGATGACGCCGGACCCGCCGCAGATTCCGGCACCACCACCGACGGCGCAGATCCTGACACCACCCAAGGCGATCGCGGCGCCGCCCGCACCAAAACAGTCGCTGCCTGCACCGCAACAGTCGCCGCAGGTGGCGCCTCCCGCTGTTGGTCCGGAACCGGGGCCTGCCGCTGTTGCTCCGGAGCCGGGGCCTGCCGCTGTTGCTCCGGAGCCGGGGCCTCCCGCCGGACCGCCACCGCCGGCGGAGCCGTCGCCGACACCACCCCCACCGCCAGGCCCGCCGGGGCGGGTCAGGCTCGCCCCGTGAGACAGGGACCGAGCCTTCATTCAAATTGACCCACTACCGCCGGGCCCAGAAACTGGCAATCGCGGGCATCGGGCGCGACACTGGACGGGTGACGCCAAGGCCGCCGGCTCTGGACCCGGCCGTCACCGAGCGAATCGGTGAGTTCCTACGCGCCCGCGGCCTGCGGCGGATGGCGTCGCGGATCCAGGTGCTGGCGGTGCTCGAGCCGGTCCAGGGGCACCTGCCGGTCGCGGAGATCCACCGGCGCGTGCGCGCCTGTCTGCCGCCCGGCGCCCATCCGCCCGACGTGGTGACCATCTACCGGACGGTGACCACCCTGGTGGATCAGGGGGTGCTGCACGCCTTGGCCCTCGACGGCGGCGTCACGACGTACGGGCTGGCCATCGCCCCCCACCATCACGCGGTATGCACACGCTGCGCCTCGATCATCGAGGTGCCCGCCGGGCAGCTCAGTTCGGCGCTCGAGCACGCGATGGCGGGCAGTTCGTTCGCGCTGTCGGAGGAAGCCGGCCTCACGCTGCATGGCCTGTGCCCGCAGTGCCAGGACGGTGGGCTCGATCCGCGGCCGCGCCGGCTCTGAGGTCAGTACAGACCCAGCAGCGCGTTTTCGACCACCTCGGGCAGCGCCGGATGAATCCAGTACTGGCCGCGGGCCATTTCCGGGGCGGTGAGTCCGAAGCTCATCGCCTGGATCAGCGGCTGGATGATCGACGATGCCTGGTGGCCCATGATGTGGGCGCCCAGCAGGCGTCCGCTGTTGCGCTCGGCGATGAGTTTGACAAACGAGGTGGTGTCTTCCATCGCCCAGCCGTAGGCGACGGTGCCGTAGTGTTGTATCGCGACGGAGATGTCGAATCCCGCTGCGATCGCTTGGTTTTCGGTCAACCCCACGAGCGCCAGCTGGGGATCGGTGAACACCGCCGACGGGACGTAACGGTGATCGGTCACGACCATCGACTCGGTGTCGTCCCAGTCGCACAGCAGGTTGTGCGCCACGACGCGGGCCTCGTGGTTGGCGACATGCTTGAGCATGTGCGGCGACGAGACATCGCCGAGGGCGAAAACGTCACGCGCCGAAGTCCGTTGGTGCTCATCAACCACCACCCGACCCTCGTCGACATCGACGCCGGCCTGCTCGGCATCCAGTAGATCGCCGTTGGGCAATCGGCCGGTCGCCACCAGCAGTAGGTCGGCGTCCATCGCGCTGCCGTCGTCGAGCTCCAGCGCGACGCCGGGGCCGCGGTTGCGGGCGCGCACGATGTTGCGTTGCGTGTGCACTTCCCATTTGGTGGCCGCGATGCGGGTGAACCGTTCGCAGATCGTGTCATCGCAGTGCCGCAGCATGCGGCCGCCCCGGATCACCATGGTGACCCGCACGCCGAGCGCCGAAAAGACGTGTGCGAATTCGGCTGCCACAAAGCCACTTCCGACGATCACCAGGTGCTCGGGCAATTCGGTGATCCGCATGACGGTATCGCTGGTGTGATAGTCGACGCCGGAGTCGAGGATCGCCGACGGGATCATCGGACGCGAGCCCGCCGCGATCACCACCTGCTCGGCGGTGAATTCTGCACCGGCATCCGTGCGCAACAGGTAGCGCCCGTCGGGCTGAACCGGCCCGAACCGGGTGTGCCGGTTGTACACGTCGATGTTGGGTGCCGCGCGTCGATAGTCCTCGCCGCTGAGCCCGATGGGATCGATCCGCCCGAAGATGCGCGAGACGATGTCGTGCCAACGCACCCGGTCGATGTGCGCGTCGACCCCGTACCGCGCCGCCTGCTGGACCGTGCGGGCGACTTCGGCGGCGTAGACGAACATCTTCGTCGGGATGCAGCCGACATTCAGACAGGTACCGCCGAAGGTGCCCTGCTCGCAGATCGCTGTCCGCTTGCCCGCGAATCGATGGTCGAGAACGCTGTTGCCCGAACCGGTTCCGATGATCGCGATGTCATAAGCTTCCATCTCTTGGGCCTTCACCCCCTCTTCGAAGGCGCCGGGGCGCCGCTATTAACGAGGTACTCATCCAGCCAGAGGTCGAGTTGGCGATAGGCCGTTTCGCGCGGCTCTGACAGCGACAAGAACACATCGTGTTTCGCGTCGGCCACCGCAACGATGCTGCTGCGGTTCCCGAGACAGCCGGCCCACCGGGCGATCAGGTTGACGTCGAGAACCGCGTCGCCGCGTTGCATGGCCGCCGGGTCGTCGCTTCTCGGCACGCTGCGATCCGACCGCAAGATCAGGTTGGGCACACCGACATCGAGCCCGCGGTGCAACCGAAACTGGCCGCGCCGGACGGCGTTCAGCCAGCCCAGGCTGATCGGGAAGCCGCCCACCGGTTTCCAGGCCAGGTTGTAGTCGAACTCGCCGTCGTAATCGCGGTGCAGGGTGGTGCCGTAGCCACCCTCATCCGGCGGCCGCACCGCGGCCTTGGGCCAGACGCGAGAGAGGCCGGCGATCAGCGCCGCGGTCAGCCTAAGGCGCGCGATGGCCGGGCCGGGCACATCCAGAAACGGGCTGTTGAGTACCAGGCCCCCGACGCTGGCGTGGGCCCTCGCGTCGCGCCGGCGCAACCGGTCCAGCCATAACGGCACGATGAGGCCGCCGGCGGAATGGCCGTACACCAGGACCTGGACGGGACGGCCGGGACCGGCACGCTCGACGATCGCCGACAGGGCGTGCTCGAGTTCGGCGTCGTAGTGGGCGAGGTCGGTGATGAAGTGCGGCGTCTGACCGTCGCAGTGCGACCGGCCGCACTTGCGCAGATCCAGCGCGTAGAAGGCAAAGCCGCGGTCGGCAAAGTGATCCGCCAGCTCGGTGTGGAAGAAGTAGTCGGTGTAGCCGTGCACCGCCAGGACCGCGTGATCGACAGCCGCGCCGTTCCCGGCGCTCTCCGTGTCGTCGCCGCGTCGTATCAGCGTTGTGGCGATGTCGCCCTCGCCGTGGGGATCGGGCCCGAGCGGGATCGTGCGCTGCCAGTAGCCGGGCAGGACATCGGGCACCCAGCCAGTCACGAGGTCAGCTTAGAGCGCGGCCGACAACTTTTGCTGGAGGAGCGGCGCAGGTCGTTGGGCGCAGACCCGTCGGGATAACCTAGGGGACCGGCACAGCCGCAGAAAGGACGAACGATCCGGTGTCAAAGCCAGCCAGGACCGCACGCGCCGATGTCGTGCTGGTGGGCGCCGGAATAATGAGCGCCACGCTGGGCGCGTTGCTGCGACGGCTCGAGCCCGACTGGTCGATCACCCTGATCGAGCGGCTGGACGCCGTCGCCGCCGAAAGCAGCGGTCCGTGGAACAACGCCGGCACCGGGCACTCCGCGCTGTGCGAGCTGAACTACACCCCGCAGCTGCCCGACGGCTCGATCGACATCGCCAAAGCGGTCCACATCAACGAGCAATTCCAGGTCACCCGCCAATTCTGGGCGTACGCGGCCGAGAACGGCATCCTGACCGATCGCGGCTTCGTCAATCCCGTCCCGCACGTGAGCTTCGTCCGCGGGGCGCAGCGCATCGACTACCTGCGGCGCCGGCAGCGGGCACTGGCCGGGAACCCTCTGTTCGCCGGCACCGAATTGATCGACGACCCCGACGAGTTCGCCCGCCGGCTGCCGTTGATGGCCGCCCAACGTGACTTCTCCGAGCCGATCGCCCTCAATTGGGCCGCCGACGGCACCGATGTCGACTTCGGTGCGTTGTCTCGACAGCTCGTCGGTTTCTGCGTGCGCAACGGCACCACGGCGCTGTTCGGTCACGAGGTCCGCAACCTGACGCGCCAGGCCGACGGCAGCTGGACGCTGCTGGTGGGCAATCGCCGCACCGGCGAAAAACGCGAGCTGAATGCCAAATTCGTCTTTGTCGGTGCCGGCGGTCACGCGCTGCCGCTGTTGCAGAAGTCCGGCATCAGAGAGGTCAAGGGCTTCGCCGGCTTCCCGATCGGCGGCCGGTTCCTGCGCGCGGACAAACCGGCGCTCGCCGCCGGGCACCGCGCCAAAGTGTATGGCGTTCCGGCGCCGGGAGCCCCACCGCTCGGGGCGCTGCATCTGGACCTGCGCTTCGTCAACGGCAAGTCGTGGCTGGTGTTCGGGCCGTACGCGGGCTGGTCGCCAAAGTTCTTGAAACACGGTCACTTCACGGATCTGTCCCGCTCGGTCAAGCCCGACAATGTGGTGTCAATGCTCGGCGTCGGCGCCACCCAGTTGACACTGATCAACTATTTGATCGGCCAGCTGCGGCTCTCCCCGCCGGACCGCGTTCGCACACTGCGCGAATTCGTGCCGGGCGCGCTGTATTCGGACTGGGAGCTGACGGTTGCCGGCCAGCGGGTGCAGGTCATCCGGCGAGACAAACGCAGAGGCGGGGTGCTCGAGTTCAGTACCAGTGTGGTGGGTTCCTCGGACGGCAGCATCGCGGGCCTGCTCGGCGGCTCCCCGGGAGCCTCGACCGCCGTGCCGATCATGCTGGACATCCTGCAGCGCTGCTTTGCCAACCGTTATCAGTCCTGGCTGCCCGCGCTGAAAGAGATGGTGCCGTCGCTGGGGGCCAAGCTTTCCGAAGAGCCGGCCCTGTTCGACGAGGTGTGGTCGTGGGGCACCAAGGCATTGCAACTGGAGGCCGCATGAGGGGGAGCCGCACCGATGACTGAAGCTCTGCGTCGCATCTGGGCCAAAGACCTTGACGCGCCAACTCTTTACGAGTTGCTCAAACTCAGGGTGGAGGTCTTCGTCGTCGAACAGGCCATCCCGTATCCGGAGCTGGATGGACGCGACCTGCTCGCCGAGACGCGGCACTTCTGGCTGGAAACGCCCGACGGCGAAGTGATCTGCACGCTGCGGCTCATGGAGGAGCACGCCGGAGGCGAGAAGGTGTTCCGGATCGGCAGGCTGTGCACCAAACGCAGCGCGCGCGGCCAGGGCCACACCACCCGGCTGCTGCGCGCCGCGCTGGCCGAGGTGGGCGACTACCCGTGCCGGATCAATGCGCAGACCTATCTCGCGGATATGTACGCGCAGCACGGATTCGTCCGCGACGGCGACGATTTCGTCGACGATGGCGTTCCGCATGTGCCCATGTTGCGACCCGGCTCCGGTCCGGCGGCAAAGCCGTGAAGCCGTATCCCTTCAGCGCGATCGTCGGCCACGACCAATTGCGGCTGGCGCTGCTGCTGTGCGCCGTGCGCCCGGAGATCGGCGGTGCGCTCATCCGCGGCGAGAAGGGCACCGCCAAGTCGACGGCCGTGCGCGGGCTGGCCGCGCTACTGTCCGCGGCGAGCGGGAACGATGGCGCCGGCCTGGTCGAAATGCCGCTTGGCGCAACAGAAGATAGAGTGATCGGTTCGCTGGACCTGCAGCGGGTGCTGCGCGACGGGGAGCATGCGTTCGCGCCGGGGCTGTTGGCCCGTGCGCACGGCGGCGTGCTTTACGTCGACGAGGTCAACCTGCTGCACGATCATCTGGTCGACGTGCTGCTGGACGCCGCGGCGATGGGACGGGTGCACATCGAGCGCGACGGCATCTCGCACTCGCACGAGGCCCGCTTCGTGCTGGTCGGCACCATGAACCCGGAGGAGGGCGAGCTGCGTCCGCAGCTGCTGGACCGGTTCGGCCTGACGGTCGACGTGCACGCGTCGCGCGATGTCGACGTGCGGGTGCAGGTCGTCCGGCAGCGGATGGCCTATGAGGCCGACCCGGACGCGTTCGCCGAGCGTTACGCCGACGCCGACGCCGAACTGGTCCGGCGGATCGCCGCCGCACGGGCACTCGTCGAGGATGTGGTGTTGCCGGACAAGGAGTTATGCCGCATCGCGGCGCTGTGCGCCGCGTTCGACGTCGACGGTATGCGGGCCGACCTGGTGTTGGCCCGCACTGCCGTCGCCCACGCCGCTTGGCGCGGGGCCGACACCGTCGAGGAGCAGGACATCCGGGTTGCGGCCGAGTTGGCGTTGCCGCATCGGCGCCGCCGCGACCCGTTCGACGAACCCGGCATCGATCGCGACCAGCTGGACGAAGCCCTGTCGCGGGCCGGTAGCGATCCCGAACCCCAGCCCGACCCACCGGGAGGCGGACAGCCCGCCAATGACCAGTCTGCACAATCGGATTCGCCCGCGGCTTCGCAGCGCCCGCGATCGTCGCCGACGCCGAGTGCGCCGCCGTCGCAGGTGTTCCGGACCCGCGCGCTGACGGTTCCGGGGATAGGCGAGGGCGCGCCGGGGCGACGCTCGCGGGGCCGCAACACATCGGGCAGCGTGGTGGCGGCGGCCGACCCCGGCGACGACGGCTCCGGCGCGCACGGACTGCACCTGTTCGCCACCTTGCTCTCGGCCGCCGAGCGCGCCGGCGCCGGGCCGCTGCGGCCTGGCCCGGACGACGTCCGCCGGGCCATCCGGGTGGGACGCGAGGGCAACCTGGTGATCTTCGTCGTCGACGCGTCCGGGTCGATGGCCGCCCGCGACCGCATGGCCGCGGTGAGCGGCGCCACCCTATCGCTGCTTCGGGACGCCTACCAGCGTCGGGACAAGGTCGCGGTGATCACGTTCCGGCAGCAAGAGGCGCGGCTGTTGTTGCCGCCGACGACGTCGGCGCACATCGCCGGCGCGCGACTGGCCCGATTCGACACCGGCGGCAAGACCCCGCTGGCCGAAGGCCTGCTGGCCGCGCGTGAGCTGATCGTCCGGGAAAAGGCGCGCGACCGGGCCCGGCGTTCCCTGGTGGTGGTGCTCACCGACGGCCGGGCCACCGCCGGGCCAAACCCGTTGGGCCGCAGCAGAATCGCAGCGGCGCGGCTGGTGGCCGAAGGTGCGGCCGCGGTGGTGGTGGACTGCGAAACGTCGTATGTGCGGCTGGGGTTGGCCGGACAACTGGCCCGCCAGCTCGGTGCGCCGGTGGTGCGGCTCGAGCAGCTGCGCGCCGACCACCTGACGCGCGCGGTGCGCAGCGTCGCCTGAGAACGCAGAAGGGTAGGCGCCGATGCCGCAGGGCACCCCGCTCCACGTCCCCGATGACGGCCTGACCACCCGGGCCCGCCGCAACGCGCCCGTGCTGGCGGTGCACACCGGCGACGGCAAGGGAAAGTCGACCGCCGCGTTCGGAATGGCGTTGCGGGCGTGGAACGCCGGGCTCGACGTGGCCGTTTTCCAGTTCGTCAAGAGCGCCAAGTGGAAAGTGGGCGAGGAGGCGGCCTTCCGTCAACTCGGCGAACTGCACGACCGGCAACGGATCGGCGGAGCCGTCGAATGGCACAAGATGGGTGCGGGTTGGTCCTGGTCTCGCAAGGCGGGCAGCGACCTCGATCACGCCGCTGCCGCGGCCGAGGGCTGGGCGGAGATCTCGCGGCGGCTGGCCGCGCAGCGCCACGACTTCTATGTGCTGGACGAGTTCACCTATCCGTTGAAGTGGGGCTGGATCGACGTAGACGACGTGGTGGACGTCTTGGCGGCCCGGCCCGGTTGCCAGCACGTGGTGATCACCGGACGCGATGCCCCGCCGCGGTTGGTCGAGGCCGCCGATCTGGTGACCGAGATGGCCAAGGTCAAGCACCCGATGGACGCCGGGCGCAAGGGGCAGAAGGGCATCGAGTGGTGAAAGTCCCCGCGATCGTCGTCGCCGCTCCGGCATCCGGGAGCGGAAAGACCACGGTCGCAACGGGTTTGATCGGCGCTCTGCGCCGGGCGGGTCACACCGTGGCGCCGTTCAAGGTGGGGCCGGACTTCATCGACCCCGGCTACCACGCCCTGGCGGCGCACCGCCCGGGCCGCAACCTCGACCCGGTGTTGGTGGGGGAGCCGCTCATCGGCCCGCTGTACGCCCACGGCGCCGCCGGCGCGGACATCGCCGTGATCGAAGGTGTGATGGGGCTGTTCGACGGGCGCATCGGGCCCGCCGCGACCACGCCGGCGGTGGGCTCCACCGCGCACGTCGCCGGCCTGCTGGGCGCCCCGGTGATCCTGGTGGTCGATGCGCGCGGCCAGAGTCACAGCATTGCCGCACTGCTGCACGGGTTTTCGACGTTTGATGCCGCCACCCGGATCGCGGGTGTCATCCTCAACCGGATCGGGTCGCGCAGGCATGAGCACGTGCTGCGCCAGGCGTGCGAGCAGGCCGGGGTTGCGGTGTTGGGCGCGATTCCGCGTATCGCCGAATTAGAGCTGCCGACAAGGCATCTCGGTCTCGTCACCGCCGTTGAGTACGGCCGTCGGGCGCGGACCGCGGTCGAGGCGATGACCGCCTTGGTCGCCCGTCACGTCGACTTATCCGCCGTGCTGGCGGCCGCCGGATGCCGTGCCGCCGATCCGCCGTGGGATCCCGCGGTCGCGGTGCGGGAAACCGTCGACCGGCCCGCCCGGGCGAGGGTCGCCATGGCGACCGGAAAGGCATTCAGCTTCGGCTACGCCGAACATGCCGAGCTGCTGCGGGCCGCCGGCGCCGACGTGGTCGAGTTCGACCCACTCGGTGATCCGCTGCCCGACGGCACGCACGCGGTAGTGCTGGGCGGCGGCTTTCCCGAACAGTTCACCGCGGAGCTCTCCGGCAACGACGTCGTCCGCCGCCAGATCAAGGAGCTTGCCGCCGCCGGCGCGCCGGTGCATGCCGAATGCGCCGGCTTGATCTACCTGGCCTCCGAACTCGACGGACACCCGATGTGCGGGGTGCTGGCCGGATCGGCCCGGTTCACCCCGCGCCTCACGTTGGCGTATCGCGACGCCGTCGCCGTGGCCGATTCGCCGCTGTATTCCGTCGGCCAGCGGGTGGTCGGGCACGAATTCCACCGAACCGAGGTCACCTTCACCGATAGTTACCCGCCGGCATGGGCGTATCGGCTTGACGACGCCGGCCACGAGGGGGGCTCGGTGCGAGACGGCGTCGTGCACGCCCGCGTGCACGCGTCCTACCTGCACACGCATCCCGCCGCGGCGCCGGGCGCGGTGGCGCGTTTCGTCGCGCACGCCGCGGGCGCGGCTGGCGGTCGACATTAGGCTTGCCACGTGACCGAGAGCGCTTACCTAGCCGGATTGCGGCTGACCAGTAAGAAGGTCGTGGTGGTCGGCGCGGGCACGGTCGCCCAGCGCCGGTTACCCCTGCTCATTGCGAGCGGCGCGGAGGTCCACGTCATCTCCCGCACGGCCACCCCGGCCGTCGAGGCGATGCCCGGCATCACCTTGTCATTGCGGGAGTACCGCGACGGCGATCTGGACGGCGCCTGGTACGCGATCGCGGCCACCGACGACGCGCAGGTGAACGCGGCCGTGGTCGACGAGGCCGAACGCCGGCGAATCTTTTGCGTGCGCGCCGACATTGCGGTCGAGGGGACGGCGGTGACGCCGGCGACCTTCAGCTACGCCGGATTGTCGGTGGGGGTGCTCGCCGGCGGCGAACACCGCCGCTCGGCGGCGATCCGGTCGGCAATCCGTGAGGCCCTGCAGCAGGGCGTGATCACCGCCGAGAGTTCGGACGTCGTCAGGGGTGGGGTTGCGCTGGTCGGCGGCGGCCCCGGCGACCCCGAGCTGATCACCGTGCGCGGCCGCCGCCTGCTCGCCCAGGCCGATGTCGTGGTCGCCGATCGGCTCGCGCCGCCCGAACTGCTCGCCGAGCTGCCACCGCATGTGGAGGTCATCGACGCCGCCAAGATCCCGTACGGCCGCGCCATGGCCCAGGACGCCATCAACGGGGTCATGATCGAACGGGCCCGATCCGGCAAATTCGTCGTCCGCCTCAAAGGCGGGGACCCCTTCGTGTTCGCACGCGGTTATGAGGAAGTGCTGGCGTGCACAGACGCCGGAATTCCGGTGACGGTGGTGCCCGGTGTGACGAGTGCCATAGGCGTGCCCGCGCTGGCCGGCGTTCCGGTCACCCATCGGGCGATGAATCACGAGTTTGTGGTGGTCAGCGGCCACATCGCGCCCGATCATCCCGAATCGTTAGTGAATTGGAATGCACTGGCGGCAATGACGGGCACCATCGTTTTGCTGATGGCCGTCGAACGCATCGAACTCTTCGTCGATGTCCTGATAAAAGGCGGCCGAGCTGCGGATACACCCGTTCTGGTGGTTCAGCATGGCACGACGTCGGCTCAGCAGACTTTGCGGTCGACGCTCGTTGACACGCCGGAGAAGGTCCGGGCGGAGGGGATCCGACCTCCCGCGATCATCGTCATCGGTGCCGTCGCGGCTTTCGGCGTTTAAAATTTTCTTAAGATTACTGTAAGGTAACCCGCTATGACGGCTCTCAACGACAGCGAGCGCGCAGTCCAAAACTGGACATCCGCACGCTCAGATCGTCCGGGCTCGGCGCGTTCCACGCGTCCGGCGGAGACCGCGTCACAGCGTACGAGCAGGTATACCCCCGCGTGGCTGCCCTCCCGCCGGTTCATCGCGGCGGTCGTCGCGATCGGCGGCATGCAGCTGCTGGCGACCATGGACAGCACCATCGCCATCGTCGCGCTTCCTAAGATCCAGAACGAGCTGAGCCTGTCCGATGCCGGCCGCAGCTGGGTGATCACCGCATACGTGCTCACCTTCGGCGGGCTGATGCTGCTCGGCGGCCGTCTGGGCGACACCATCGGGCGCAAGCGCACCTTCATCGTCGGCGTCGCGCTGTTCACCATCTCCTCGGTGCTGTGCGCGGTGGCCTGGGACGAGGTGACGATGGTCATCGCCCGGCTTTCGCAGGGCGTCGGGTCCGCCATCGCATCGCCGACCGGGCTGGCGCTGGTAGCGACCACCTTCCCCAAGGGTCCGGCCCGCAACATCGCGACGGCGGTGTTCGCCGCGATGACCGCGATCGGCTCGGTGATGGGTCTCGTTGTCGGTGGGGCGCTGGCCGAGGTGTCGTGGCGGCTGGCGTTCATGGTCAACGTGCCGATCGGGCTGGTGATGATCTACCTGGCCCGCACCGCGCTGCGGGAAACCAATAGGGAGCGAATGAAGCTCGACGCCGCCGGGGCCATGCTGGCCACGCTTGCGTGCACCGCCGCCGTCTTCGCCTTCTCGATGGGTCCGGAACGGGGCTGGGTGTCGGTCACAACCATCGGTTCGGGTGTGATCGCCGTGGCGGCCGCCATCGCGTTCGCCCTGGTGGAACGCACGGCCGAAAACCCCGTCGTACCCTTCCACCTGTTCCGCGACCGCAACCGGCTGCTCACGTTCGTCGCGATCTTCTTGGCCGGCGGACTGATGTTCAGTTTGACCGTGTCCATCGGCCTGTACGTGCAGGACATCTTGGGCTACAGCGCGCTGCGTGCCGGCGTCGGTTTCATTCCGTTCGTCATCGCGATGGGCATCGGCCTCGGCGTGTCTTCGCAGCTGGTGTCGCGGTTTTCGCCACGGGTGTTGACGATCGGCGGCGGAATTCTGCTTTTCTGGGCGATGATCTACGGCTCGGTGTTCATGGCCCGCGGTGTTCCCTACTTCCCCAACCTGGTGCTGCCCATCGTCGTCGGCGGAATCGGCATCGGCATGGCCGTCGTCCCGCTGACGCTTTCCGCGATCGCCGGCGTCGGCTTCGACCGGATCGGTCCGGTATCGGCGATCGCGCTGATGCTGCAGAGCCTTGGTGGCCCGCTGGTGCTGGCCGTCATCCAGGCCGTAATCACCTCGCGCACGCTCTACCTGGGCGGCACCACCGGCCCGGTGAAATTCATGAACGACGCGCAGCTGAACGCGCTTGATCACGGCTACACCTACGGCCTGCTGTGGGTGGCCGGGGTGGCCGTCGTCGTCGGCGGTGCGGCGCTGTTGATCGGCTATACCCCCGATCAGGTGGCGCACGCGCAAGAGGTCAAGGACGCGATCGACTCCGGCGAGCTGTAGCTCGCGGCGATCAGGCGGTCGAACGCAGCGGCCACACGAGTTGGCGCAAATAGCCGGCTGGTCCAGCATCGTCGATGCCGTACTGCGCGGGCCAGCGATGAGCCGGTAGGTACAGGGTGCCGAACAGCGCGTCGACGGCGGGGAACTCCCCGGCGTAGTTGGAGTTGTAGGCCTGGGGTTCGCGGGCGTGATGCCAGTGGTGGAACTGCGGGGTGGCGATCACCCATCGCAGCGGTCCCAACGTCAGCCGCACATTGGCGTGGATGAAAATCGCCTGCAGCGTGGTCAGCACGACAAAGGCGCCCAGGCTCAGTCGGCCAAAGCCCAGCGCATACAGCGGTAGCACGGCGGCGGACCGGATGAAGATTTGGTCGAGCGGGTGCAGGTGGTTGGCGGCCAGCCAGTCCATCTCGCGGACGCTGTGATGCACGCGGTGGAACCGCCACAACAGCGGAACCTCATGCGCGGCACGGTGTCCCGCGTAACCGCCCACCGTGGCGATCGCCAATGCGGCGACGATCTGCCCCCAACCCGGAGTCGCGGCGATCGCCGCGCGAAAAGGCGCGGGAACGAAAACCCGCAGCGCGGTGCCGACGACCACCACGGCGATGACGAGTCCGACCTTCAGCGCGGCCCCGTTGATCAGGTAGTGCACCACGTCGGTGCGCCACCCCGGCCGCAGTGTCCGCCGGGGGCGCAGGGCGAACAGCCGCTCGAGGGGAACGAAGATGATTGCCAGGATCACCAGGCCGACCACGATTCCGCCCCGGACGCTCAGTGCGCCCAACACCAACGCCGACGTGAGCAGCACCACGATGACGCCCGTCGAGCCCGGCCTGTCTGGCTGACCAGGCACGCCGGCCTCTCCGGTGGCGACCCCGGGCGAGGGGGCCGCCGGAAGTGTCGATCGGGCCGGCCGGGCAAGCCGGCCCCACGCCGCCAGCGCACCGGCGGCCACGACGACCCCCGCCAGTCCGGCGATCGGTCGCTGCGTGGCCAGCGCGATCGCGGCTATCAGAATCGCCGACTGGACGACAAGTCCCGTCACGCTCAACTTCCAACGGCCCAGCAGCGGAAGTATCGCCTGCCAGCCAACCAGTGCGGCCGCCGCGAGCAAAGACAACGCCAGCAATCCGGCGCCGCGACCCAGATGCGCGCGCCCCAAACTCGCCACAGACATCGCGGCGCCAAGGAGCGCGACACACTCGATCGAACACAACACAATCAGGGCCGCAACGACGGCCCCGCTCCGATACCCGGGGTCCGTCCTACTCACCGCCGCGCCTCCTGCGCATGGACCGAAACCTAGCGCGCGCAGCTGTGGAACACCTGAATTCGACACGATGTGCGCCGCCACGGGGCTTGTCTGATGGCGACCCGCTGCGCCCGGCTTCGCCGCGCTTGCGGTCGCCACGGGGCTTGTCGCCTGCACGGCGGCGACCCGCTGCGCCCGGCTTCGCCGCGCTTGCGGTCGCCACTAGGCTGGCCCGCTGTGATCACCCGGATGTCCGAGCTGTTCCTGCGCACGCTGCGGGAGGATCCCGCCGACGCCGAAGTGCCCAGCCACAAACTACTGATCCGCGCCGGGTACATCCGGCCCGTCGCGCCGGGGCTGTACAGCTGGCTGCCGCTCGGGCTGCGGGTGCTGCGCAGAATCGAACGTGTCGTCCGCGACGAGATGACCGCGATCGGCGGCCAGGAGATCCTGTTCCCCGCCTTGCTGCCGCGCGCGCCCTACGAGACGACGAACCGCTGGACCGAGTACGGCGACGGGGTGTTTCGGCTTCAGGACCGCCGCGGCAACGACTACCTGCTGGGCCCGACACACGAAGAGCTTTTCGCCCTGACCGTCAAAGGCGAATACAGCTCCTACAAGGACTTTCCGCTGCTGCTGTTCCAGATTCAGAACAAATACCGTGACGAGGCGCGGCCGCGGGCCGGCATCCTGCGCGTCCGGGAGTTCCTGATGAAGGACTCCTACTCCTTCGACGTCGACGACGCCGGGCTCAAGGCCGCCTATCATGCGCATCGGGAGGCCTATCAGCGCATCTTCGCCCGGCTGGCGGTGCGCTACGTCATCGTGTCGGCGGTGTCGGGGGCGATGGGCGGCAGCGCCTCCGAGGAGTTCTTGGCCGAGAGCCCGGTCGGTGAGGACACGTTCGTGCGGTGCCTGGAGTCGGGGTATGCGGCCAACGTCGAGGCGGTCGTCACCGCCCGCCCGGCGGCGCGGCCCGCAGAAGTCGTGGCCGGGCTGCCCGAGGCGGAGGTCTACGACACCGGCGACACCCCGACCATCGCCACCCTGGTGGACTGGGCCAACACCGCCGACCTGGGCCGGGCCGTCACCGCGGCGGACACCCTGAAGAACGTCTTGCTCAAGGTTCGCCAGCCCGCTGCTGACTGGGAGCTGCTGGCCATCGGGCTGCCGGGCGACCGCGAGGTCGACGACAAGAGGCTGGGCGCGGCGCTGGAACCCGCCGACTATGCCTTCCTTGACGAGGACGACTTCGCCAGGCATCCGTTCTTGGTGAAGGGCTACATCGGTCCGAAAGCATTGCAGGACAACGGCGTTCGCTACCTCGTCGATCCCCGGGTGGTCGACGGCACCAGCTGGATCACCGGGGCTGACCAGCCGGGCCGCCACGTGGTCGGACTGGTGGCCGGCCGGGATTTCACCGCCGACGGCACGATCGAGGCCGCCGAGGTGCGCGACGGCGATCCCTCTCCGGACGGCGGCGGTCCGCTGGTATCGGCGCGCGGCATCGAGATCGGGCACATCTTCCAGCTCGGCCGCAAATACACCGATGCCTTCTCCGTCGACGTGCTCGGCGAGGACGGCAAGCCGGTGCGGCTGACCATGGGCTCCTACGGCCTCGGGGTGTCGCGGATGGTCGCCGTCATCGCCGAACAACACCATGACGAGCTGGGCTTGCGCTGGCCGTCGGCGATCTCGCCGTTCGACGTTCATGTGGTGATCGCCAACAAAGACGCGGACGCCCGCGCCGGGGCCACCACACTGGCCGCCGACCTGGACCGCTTGGGGCTCGACGTGCTTCTCGACGACCGCCAGGCGTCGCCCGGCGTGAAGTTCAAGGACGCCGAGCTGCTCGGGGTGCCCCGGATCGTCGTGGTGGGACGCGGCTGGGCCAACGGCGTGGTGGAGCTTCGCGACCGCTTCACCGGACAGACTCGCGAGCTGGCCGCCGGGCCCTCGCTGGCCACCGATGTCGCGGCGGCCCTGGCCGGTTAGCGGTCGGCCGGCAGCAGGGCCGAGGCTACTCGTTGCCGCCCGGAAAACTCGTGGTGATGGGCCAGGCTCCCAGGACGCGATTCCATCTCGCGGCCATGACCGTGCTCTGAGTCAGGGCGGTGGAGGCGAACGCCCGGTCATCCGCGGTCTCGGCGTGTTCGATGACGGCGCGCCACGCCGTCGCGCAGTCGTTCTCCATCCGCGCGGCCAGGCGCGCCGCGTCCGACCCGCTGCCCACCAGCATGGGCAGCTGATAGCCGGCGGCGGGGACCGGGGCGGTGACCTTGCGGGCCGTCAGCATCGCGATCACGTCGTCGCGTCGTTCGCGGTGCTGGGTCAGCGCCTCGACCACCAGGTTGTTGACGGCGGGGGGTGACAGCGCGGACACGATGCCATAGCCGTAAATCGTCGAGTGCTCGACCGACAGCGCGTCGCACAGCGCCGCGGTGTCGGCGTCCTTGGCAGTGGGGCCGGTGGGCGAGCGCTTCGGCTCGGCGCCCGGCGTGGGCTGAAAGGAAGTCATGGCGTCGGCCCCGCGGGCACCAGGGCAATCAGGTAGGAGGCGGTGCAGGACGCGGTGATGGAGCCGAGCAGCCCCGCTCGATAGCCCGACGACGTGGCCACCAGCCGACTGGCGCTCTCGGCCGACGCGCGCAACGCATTGACCACGTCGGTCACCGGTGGCGGTGGTGGCGGCGGCGTGGCCGGCTCGGCCGCCGGGCTGGCGCTGGTCGTTTTGGTCGACGAGGATGTCCACTTGCCGGCGGCCCGGGCAATCTCCGTGGACAGGGCACGTGCATGCGCGGCGCGCTGGGTGGCGACCACCGTCAGGGCGGCCGCGATCTGGGGCGGGTTGCCGACGGCCCCCGCGGCGGCAGCGGCGAGCGCGCTATCGCGCCTGGCCTGGTCCAACGGCCCCAGCAGTTCTTCCACCGCGGGGGGTTTGGGCGGCGACTCGCCGCAGGCGGACGCCACCACCCCCAGCGCAGCGAGAGCCGCGCCACCGGCGAGCACGCCCCGTCTGTTGGTGACGGGTACCTCGCTAAGCACAGCAACATCCTGCCATCAGAAACTTGGGCCGTGATCGTGGGCGGTGCGAGGACCTTGACCGCGAGAGGACCAGGAGAGCACCACGCGATCATGCCGTCATACGCGTTCCCTGGCGTATCGTTGGTAGCTGGTTCTTGCGGACGGCAGCTGATGCCTTTCGCCGGGACGCCGGAGGCCGCCCGAAAGCTTATCGGGCGGCGACATCCGCCAGATGACCGGACAACTCAAGATGAGGAACTCGCCGTGACCACCGGGCTACCTTCTCAGACGCAGGTGATCGAGCTACTCGGTGGAGAGTTCGCGCGTGCGGGCTATGAGATCGAAGACGTGGTCATCGACGGCCGGGCTTCCCCGCCGCGGATCGCGGTGATCGCCGACGGCGATGACGCCCTCGACCTCGACACGATAGCGACCCTGTCGCGTTCGGCATCGGCTTTGCTGGACCGCCTGGACGGCATCCAGGACGACTATGTACTCGAGGTCAGTTCGCCCGGTGTGGACCGCCCACTGACCACGGGCAAGCACTTCCGTCGCGCCCGCGGCCGCAAGGTCGACATCGCGCTGTCGGACGGATCGCAGCTGACCGGCCGCGTCGGCGAGACGCGCGATGACGCGGTCGCGCTGGTAGTGCGCGACGGCCGGGACTGGACGGTGCGCCAGATTCCGATCACCGAAGTGGTGAAAGCCGTTGTCCAGGTGGAGTTTTCGCTGCCAGCCCAGGTCGAGTTGGGGCTGGCTATGGGTCAGGCCCGCGGGACGGAGGCCGAAACATGAACATCGACATGGCCGCTCTGCATGCGATCGAGGTGGATCGGGGCATCTCGGTCAACGAGTTGCTCGAGACGATCAAGTCCGCGCTGCTCACCGCCTACCGGCATACCCAAGGCCATCAGACCGACGCCGCTATCGAGATCGACCGCAAGACCGGTGTGGTCAAGGTGATGGCCCGCGAGACCGATGAGGACGGCAACGTCATCAGTGAATGGGATGACACCCCGGAGGGATTCGGTCGCATCGCCGCTACGACCGCACGTCAGGTGATGTTGCAGCGATTTCGCGACGCCGAAAATGAGCGCACTTACGGCGAGTTCTCCACCCGCGAGGGCGAGATCGTCGCGGGCGTGATCCAGCGCGACAGCCGCGCCAATGCCCGTGGCCTGATCATCGTGCGGATGGGCAGCGAGACCAAGGCCTCCGAGGGCGTGATCCCGGCGGCCGAACAGGTCCCCGGTGAGAGCTACGAACACGGCAACCGGGTGCGCTGCTACGTGGTCGGCGTGACACGCGGCTCCCGTGAGCCGCTGATCACACTGTCGCGGACCCACCCCAACCTGGTGCGTAAGTTGTTCTCGCTGGAAGTCCCCGAGATCGCCGACGGGTCGGTGGAGATCGTGGCGGTGGCCCGCGAGGCCGGCCATCGCTCCAAGATTGCGGTGGCGTCGCGTTTGCCCGGCCTGAACGCGAAGGGCGCCTGCATCGGTCCGATGGGTCAGCGGGTCCGCAACGTGATGAGTGAGCTTTCCGGGGAGAAGATCGACATCATCGACTACGACGAGGACCCGGCCCGGTTCGTCGCCAACGCCTTGTCGCCCGCGAAGGTGGTCTCGGTGTCGATCATCGACCAGAGCGCCCGGGCCGCCCGCGTCGTCGTGCCCGACTTCCAGTTGTCGCTGGCCATCGGCAAGGAAGGCCAGAACGCGAGGTTGGCCGCCCGACTCACCGGCTGGCGTATCGACATCCGCGGCGATTCGCCGGCGCATTCGGAGGGCCAGCCCGAACACGGCGCCAGCCACGGGATGGCCCACGAGCTTTAGCCCATCGTGATCCGGCGGTGGCCGGCGGGCCGTCTACCACCCCTGGCTGTGTAGGCCGGACGGCTATTCGCTTCCGGCATGGCTGTGGGTGTCCGACGACGGATGGAATTCGATATACCGCCGGGCAAATTCATCGCCGGGAACCGGCCATTCCTCGCCGTCGGCGCCTCGCACCACCCAGTCACCGTCCACCGCAGTCGCGGGACCCTCCAGGGTGTCGATCGTTTCGCCCGGCTGGGCGCATCGGGCGAGAACCTCTCCGTGCCTTCGCCATTGGCGTTCGCCGACGTGCTCGTAGCCGGTCTGGAAAATGCCGTCGCGCACCGACCAACTATCCCCGTCTTCCCAGACCGCCCAGTCTCCGGCGTTGGCCCGCATCGTGTCACCCGACCGCGACGTCCACGTCCAGGGTGTGCTCCGCTGTTCGGCGGTGACCGTTCCGACCCGGGTGAATGGTTGCCACACCGGACGTGATCGATAGCCGAGCTGACGCAGGCTCCACAGGGTGGTAGCCAGACTCGTCAGCGCGGCAGTCAGCAGGTCTGGATTGCCTTCGATCACCGACCAGCTGACGAGCTTGTTGTGGATCCGGTGCGCGTCGTCGCGGACCGGACCGTACTTCCAGCCGGCGCGGCGGTAGTAGCGGCGCCAGTCCTCGTGTTCCGCATGTGCCATTTTCATCGCGGTGTCGCGGTCGAAACCCATCTGCGCAAGCTGTTCCAGCGGCGTCCGTCCGGCCATGTCGCGGGCGACGAGCGGCGTCGGCGGGTGGTCCCAGGTGTTCCACGTGTGCCCGGCGATCTGTTCGACCATCCGCAGAGTGTTGCGCACCTCGCGTCGATTAGAGCCGCGGTAAAACTCGTCGAGTTGGGCCCACGGCACACTCGCCGGAGATTCGGATACCCCCGGGCCGATCGTGGCGACGTAGCGCTCGTGGATGAGTCTGGCCGCCCGTTCCCACGCATCCTGGGCTTGTCCCTCGGGCGTGTCCAGCCGCGGGCGGTATGTCCGCAGCCGGCCCACGACCGGCAACCGTTCGTCGGCCGTCAGCGCATCGGGATCCCAGCTGTACACGGGTAGGGCGGGAAAACGGGCGGCCAGCCTCGTCCCAGGAGCCAGGCCGCCGGACATTCGATGGGCGGGGTCGTCGACGAATATCGCGGCACAGGCTTCCGCGTCCTCATAGCCGATCAGGCGCGTCAACGTCTGTACGGTCGGTGCCTCGGGTGTCGCATCGATGATTGGCCCGCTGGACACGAATCCGATCTGCCGGCGGTGAAATTCATGATCTTGCCGGCATTCGCCGGCGTCCTCGCCGACCAGGCTGAGCGCCGGCAGTGCCGCCGCGCCGGGCTCAGCGTAGTAGTCGTGTTCCAGTTGGCGACGGGTCAGATCGGCACACAGCGCTAACGTCAACAGCGAGGAGCCGCAGACGAATACACGCCGTATCGTCCTCGCCGCGATGATGTTGTCGAGCAGCCAGCGAGCGGTCGTTTCGTACTTTCCGACAGCGTCGGCCGCCCATCTGGTATCAGATCCACCGAAGTGCTGGGCGCGCCACGCCTCGGCCTGCCACGGGTCGTCAATGCGCACGATGAGGGGCAACCGCTGCCGGCTGCCAACTGCGGACAGTCGACGCGTGATCACGTCCAGCCAAGCCAGGTTCGTCGACGGATCGGCCGACATCAGGTAAAGCCGCTCGAGATTGCGCCATAGTGACAGCGATTCGAGGGTCGCCGGCACGCTGAAGTCCACCGGCACCACCCGGGCCCCCTGGATGTGGGCTTCCCGCGTGCTGGGGTCGTCGACGCCGCCGGTGATGACCACCAGCGTGCTGTGCCGGTCCAGCGTCCGCGCGACCGCGCCGATCATCGACCGGGTGCCCTCGTCGACGCCGACGATGGCGGTGACGGTGTTGGCCATGCTGACCCGGAGCCGGTCCAGCTGTGACCGGAACACCGTGATCACGACGCCGGACATGCCGGTGAAAATCGCCGCTAACGAGGCCAGCCGTGCCACCTCGAGCGCAACAGGGGTCGGCGACGGGCAAATACTCCCGTTAAGTTGCACGTCTCCGACGCTGCCCCAGAACATCGACGCCGTTAAGATCACTGCCGTTATGAAGGGCGGATCCGTGGCGTCGTAGCAATTCCAGTAGGAGCTCAAGCCCAGCACCCCAGCCGTGGCACCGAGGCCGGCGATGACAGTGATAGGCACGTTTCTCGAGTGGTGCCTGATCCGCGAACGAAAGCCCAGCACGCACCCCGCGGCCAGCACCGCCACGATGATCGCCATCGTCGGCCACGATCCGGGCCGGCCGAACCACCTCAGCCAGGTTGGCAGTCCGGCGGAGGCCGATGGTCGCACCGCCAGCACGGACAGGTAGACGACCAGCGCTAGGGGCACGGCAAAAAGAGCCAATCGCCTTACCCGGGCGATTGTGGCCGCGCTGCGCATGGGCGAATCTCCTTTCCGCGCCTACCGATGATGACACCGAAAAGGGCGCTCGGGGCTGCAACTGGACGAGCTGAAGGCTGTCAGCCCGGGGAACTTCGACGGGGCGAAGGGCCGTGAGTGCGCGGCTGCGTTTTCGCGCCGGCAGCACACCAGCTCACGGCATATCCGCGGGCGGTTCTGACCATCGGTTCGGTGACGCTAGACTGAGCCGTGATCCAGCGCGAGCCTTCGTCCTCGGCGCACAGAAGTACGGGTGGACCAGTGCGGACGTGTGTCGGGTGCCGAAAGCGAGAGTTGGCCGTCGAACTGCTTCGAGTGGTGGCTGTGCCGACGGGGAACGGCCAATACGCCGTGACCGTTGACGCAGCGAGTAGCCTGCCGGGGCGGGGTGCGTGGCTGCATCCCGTACAGCACTGCGTCCAACAGGCGATTCGGCGGCGTGCTTTCACCAAAGCGTTGCGCATCACCGGTTCGCCGGACACATCCGCGGTGGTCGAGTACACCAGTGCCCTCGACTCGCCGGTTAACAGAACAGGTAGCAAAGAACATGAGCACACCGTGAAGTCCCGATGACCATGCGTCATAGCTAAACCCGAGGCGCGGCCGCCCACGACTGTCGCCTCATAGACAGGAGATGTAGTGGCAGGTAAGGCCCGCGTACACGAGTTGGCAAAGGAACTCGGTGTTACCAGCAAGGAAGTGCTCGCCCGGCTGAATCAACAGGGCGAATTCGTCAAATCCGCATCGTCGACGGTAGAGGCGCCGGTTGCCCGCCGGTTGCGCGAGTCCTTCGGAGGAAGCAAACCGGCCGCCGGCAAGGCCCCCGACAGGGGTCCCGCCAAGGCCGTCGACAAATCGCTGGACAAAGCCCTCGACACGGCGATCAACAAGGCCGTTGGCAATGGCGAGGCGACGAGCGTGCCCGCCAAGCCCGCCGATGCCGGCGGGGCGGCAACCGCCACGCCCCAGGCTTCTCAGGCCCCGCCCGCAGAAGCACCGCCGCGGCCCGCGACGCCTGGGACACCTGGGCCGGCACCCCGCGGGCCGTCGTCCCCGCCTCCGGGGCAGACCGGGGCGCCCGCGCCCGCCCAGCCGCCGAGCCAGCCCCCCGGCCAGGCACAGCCGCAAGCCGGTGCGACGCCGGGCCCCCGTCCGGGCCCGATGCCCAAGCCGGGCGTGCGCACCCCGCGCGTCGGCAACAACCCGTTCTCGTCGGCGCAACCCGTCGACCGGCCCATACCGCGTCCGCAGGCCCCCCGCCCCGGGGCGGCCAGGCCTGGCGCGCCGCGGCCGGGCGGCGCCACGCCCGGCAGCATGCCGCCTCGTCCCGGAGGCGCCGGTGGACAGGCCCGCCCGGCACGTACGGGCGCGCCCCGGCCCGGCGGTGGCCGGCCGGGTGGTCCCGGTGGCGGTGGCGGCCGCCCCGACGGCGGTGGCGGTAACTACCGCGGAGGTGGCGGCGGCGGAGTAGGCGCCGCGCCGGGTGGTGGAGGTTTTCGGGGCCGTCCCGGTGGCGGCGGCGCTCCCGGCGGTGGTCCCGGCGGTGGTCCCGGCGGTGGTCCCGGTGGCGGTGGTGGCCGTCCCGGGCAGCGCGGCGGTGCCGCCGGCGCATTCGGTCGTCCCGGGGGCGCGCCGCGGCGCGGTCGCAAGTCCAAGCGGGCGAAACGCGCCGAGTACGAGAACATGCAGGCTCCGGTCGTCGGCGGCGTGCGGTTGCCGCACGGCAACGGCGAGACGATCCGGCTGGCCCGGGGGGCATCGCTGTCGGACTTCGCCGAGAAGATCGACGCCAATCCGGCCGCGCTGGTGCAGGCGCTGTTCAACCTCGGCGAGATGGTGACCGCTACCCAGTCGGTCGGCGACGAGACGCTCGAGCTGCTGGGCAGCGAGATGAACTACGTCGTCCAGGTCGTCAGCCCGGAGGACGAGGACCGCGAGCTGCTGGAGTCCTTCGACCTGACCTACGGCGAAGACGAGGGCGGCGAGGACGACCTGCAGACCCGTCCGCCGGTGGTGACCGTGATGGGTCACGTCGACCACGGTAAAACCCGACTGCTGGACACCATCCGTAATGCCAGCGTCCGCGAGGCCGAGGCCGGTGGCATCACCCAGCACATCGGTGCCTACCAGGTCTCGGTCGATCTCGACGGCACCGAGCGGCCGATCACCTTCATCGACACCCCGGGTCACGAGGCGTTCACCGCCATGCGTGCCCGCGGTGCCAAGGCCACCGACATCGCGATCCTGGTGGTCGCCGCCGACGACGGTGTGATGCCGCAGACGGTGGAGGCCATCAACCACGCGCAGGCAGCCGATGTGCCGATCGTGGTGGCGGTCAACAAGATCGACAAGGAGGGCGCCGACCCGGCCAAGATCCGCGGCCAGCTCACCGAATACGGTTTGGTGGCAGAGGATTTCGGTGGCGACACGATGTTCGTTGACATCTCGGCCAAGCAGGGCACCAACATCGAGGCGTTGGAGGAGGCGGTGCTGCTGACCGCCGATGCCGCTCTGGACCTGCGGGCCAACCCCGACATGGAGGCCCAGGGTGTGGCGATCGAGGCACACCTGGACCGCGGTCGCGGGCCGGTGGCCACCGTGCTGATCCAGCGCGGCACGCTGCGGGTCGGCGACTCGATCGTCGCCGGGGATGCCTACGGCCGGGTCCGCCGCATGGTCGACGAGCACGGCGAGGACGTCCACGAGGCGTTGCCGTCGCGCCCGGTCCAGGTGATCGGCTTCACGTCGGTGCCCGGTGCCGGTGATAACCTGCTGGTTGTCGACGAGGACCGCATCGCTCGCCAGATCGCCGACCGGCGCAGCGCCCGCAAGCGCAACGCCCTGGCGGCACGTTCCCGCAAGCGGATCAGCCTGGACGATCTGGATGCCGCATTGAAGGAAACCAGCCAGCTGAACCTGATCCTCAAGGGCGACAACGCCGGTACGGTCGAGGCGCTCGAAGGGGCCCTGCTGGGGATCCAGGTCGACGACGAGGTGGAACTGCGCGTCATCGACCGCGGCGTCGGCGGCATCACCGAGACCAACGTCAACCTGGCGTCGGCCTCGGACGCGGTGATCATCGGCTTCAACGTCCGCGCCGAAGGCAAGGCGACGGAGCTGGCCAACCGCGAGGGCGTGGACATCCGCTACTACTCGGTCATCTACCAGGCGATCGACGAGATCGAGAAGGCCCTGCGCGGCATGCTCAAGCCGATCTACGAGGAGAACGAGCTGGGTCGCGCCGAGATCCGCGCGCTGTTCCGGTCCTCGAAGGTCGGCATCATCGCCGGCTGCATGATCACCTCCGGCACCGTGCGTCGCAACGCCAAGGCCCGCCTGCTCCGCGACAACATCGTGGTGGTCGACAACCTCTCGATCACCTCGTTGCGACGGGAAAAGGACGACGTGACCGAGGTCCGCGAAGGCTTCGAGTGCGGTATGACGCTGGGCTACTCCGACATCAAGGAAGGCGACATCATCGAGTCCTTCGAGCTGGTCGAGAAGGAGCGCGCCTGATGGCTGACCCCGGACGGGCGCGCCGGCTGGCCAAACGGATCAACACGATCGTCGCCTCGGCGATCGAGTTCGAGATCAAGGATCCCGGGCTGGACGGGGTGACGATCGTCGACACGAAGGTGACCGCCGACCTGCACGATGCGACGGTGTTCTACACGGTGATGGGACCCACGCTGGACGACGAGCCCGACCACGAGGCCGCCGCGGCCGCGCTGGAACGGGCCAAGGGCACGTTGCGCACCAAGGTCGGGGCGGGCACCGGGGTGCGCTTCACGCCGACGCTGACGTTCACCCGGGACACCACCTCGGACACCGTGCAGCGGATGGACGAGCTGCTGGCCCAGGCTCGGGCCGCCGACGCCGATGTCGCGCGCGTCCGGGTGGGTGCCAAGCCGGCCGGGGAGGCCGACCCCTACCGTGACAGCGGGGCGACCGCGGAACCGCCGGGACCGGGCGCCCCGGCCAGCGAAGGGCTCGATGGGAACACCGGTGACGACCATCGACCCGAAAACTGAACTGGCCGGCGCCCCCGGTGTGGGGGCGCGGGTCGACGCCCTCGGCGCCGTCGAGCTGCTGTCGGACGCCGCGACGATCGGGGTGATCGCTCACGTCCATCCCGACGCCGACACCATCGGTGCCGGGCTGGCATTGGCCTTGGTGCTGGACAAGTGCGGCAAACAGGTCGAGGTCAGTTTCGCCGCGCCGACGACGCTACCGGAGTCGCTCTCGTCGTTGCCCGGATGTCACTTGCTGGTCAGCCCCGATGCGATGCGCCGCGATGTCGATTTGGTCGTGACCGTTGATGTTCCGAGCGCGAAACGGCTGGGTCAGCTGGGCGATTTAGCCGCTTCCGCCCGTCAGCTGCTGGTCATCGACCACCACGCCTCCAACGACCTGTTCGGCACCGCGAACTTCACCGACGCGGCCGCGGATTCGACCACGATGATGGTTGCCGATCTTCTCGACGCGTGGGGGAAGCCGATCGATGCCGACGTCGCGCATTGCATCTACGCCGGGCTGACGACCGACACCGGGTCGTTCCGCTGGGCCAGCGCCCGCGCTCTTCGGTTGGCGGCCCGGCTGGTCGACATCGGAGTGGACAACGCCGCGATCAGCCGGACGCTGATGGATAACCATCCGTTCGGGTGGCTGCCGCTGCTGTCGCGCGTGCTGGGCTCCGCTCGGCTGCTGCCCGACGCGGTCGGCGGCCGCGGGCTGGTCTACGTCGTCGTCGACAACGAGGACTGGGTGAGTTCGCGTCCGGAGGAAGTCGAGAGCATCGTCGACATCGTGCGCACCACCCAGCAGGCCGAGGTGTCGGCGGTGTTCAAGGAGGTCGACCCGCAGCGGTGGACGGTCTCGATGCGGGCCAAGACCGTCGATTTGGCGACGGTCGCGTCCGGATTCGGCGGCGGTGGCCACCGGCTGGCGGCCGGCTACTCGACCGCCGGCGCGATCGATGACGCGGTGGCGTCGCTGTGCGCGGCCCTCGGCTGATCGCTTTCGTGCTTGGGGTTCGTTAGAACGCCCAGCTTCCCGAGCGCTGCAGGACGAACCCGTGGTCTCCGCTGGTGGTGTCCAGACAGACGACGAGATTGTCGGGTCCCACGCCGCACGTCACGTTCAGGTACGACAATTTCTGGCCCACACCAAGCAATTTGCCGCCATTGGGCAATGCGGCGGGGCTACCGTCACATCCGCCGTAGGACATACGGCTCAATTCGTAGCCCGGGCCCCTGAAATTCACCGCACCCACAACGCAATCGCCCGGTCTCGCGTGGCCCTGGCCGGAAAACGGAAACTCGTCCATTCCGGGCATGTCGCCGGCGCACTTAATATCCTGCGACGGTTGCGGTGCGGGCGCCGGCCCGCCATAGAAGGCACACACCAGGCCGGAGGGGACGGAAAAACTTATCCGGGGCGACGCGCCCGGTCCAGAAGTCGTGACATAGCCATCCGCCGGGACGGAAGTGAAACCGTCGAGATTGGGAAATCCCGGTGGCGGCAGCGCGGCCGCCTGCGGTGCGGAAGCCGCGACCGCCGATGCCGCCGCCAAGGTCAGGGCGCCGACGGCCCGCCGCGTGAGGTCGACGACAGCACCCATGGATTCCTCCTGCGCTGGTGTTTTCTGATATCGCTGTTGGAATGGTATTGGCTGCCCTATTGCTCGCAATCAGGAGCCACTAGGCAGTATCTCCGTCCACACCCCCACGGCGACCAGAAACGAAATAACAACGATCGTTATGCCGAGGGCCGGCCATTTCCACATCCGAGATCGACGCAGGCCGGCGACGAGTGCCCCGATACCCGCCAGGAGAAATGCAAGAGCAATGCCGATCACGCTGACGACCGCCCCGGTGAGGCTCTTATGGACGAAGTGGGTGACCTCGAGACTGTCGCAGTTATCGCTGCATATCGGCATCATCACCCACAGCGAGCGCCCCAGCGCCATGACCAATGACGCCGCGCTCGCCACCAGCTGCGCCACGAACAGCAGCACGGTCGCGGTGACGTCGCCGGTCGACCGTTGCGCGGCAAGGGGACCGCTCACCTGCGACGGTTGCCAATAATTCGGGAATTGCGTCAAGGCCGGCTAACGGACCTGGGCCCGCCCACGCTGCAGCACGGCCTCGCGGTTGGCGGCGATGTCGGCGCCGGTGGTCCGGAATTGCTTGGCCGCCATTGCTTCCAGCCAGAGTCCCGCGCTGGTCTGCGACTCGTCGATGCGGTGATACGACGCCAGCAATGCGCGTACCGCGTCCTGGTTGTTGCCGACGATGGACGCCGCCACCCGGCGGGCGGCGGCCAACAGCTGGTCGTGCGGCACCACCTCGGTCACCAACCCGGCCCGCAACGCGTCGGTGGCTGACAGGTAGTCCCCGGTAAGGCTCATGCGCCGGGCCAGCCCAACCCCCACCTTCTGCGGCAACCGCACGCTCAGCCCCCAGGTGGGAAGCAGGCCGACCCGGGCGTGCGTGTCGGCGAAGCGTGCCTGCTCCGAGGCGATCAGGATGTCGCAGTACAGTGCCAGCTCCAGCCCGCCGGTGACGGCGGCCCCGTTGATCGCACCGATCACCGGCTTGGTCATCGGTGGCCACCTCGGCGAGATGTCCGGAAGCGCCGACCCCTCACCCAGCTCTTTGAGATCCAGGCCCGCGCAGAACACCGGATCGGCCCCGGTGAGGATCACCACGTCGACGGCGTCGTCGGTTTCGGCGTCCGTCAGGGCCCCGAAAAACCGGTCCCGCAACGCCGAGGACAGGGCATTGCGCGATTGGGGGCGATTGAGGGTCAGGGTGCGCACCCGCTCGTCGGTGCCGATCTGCAGGATGTCGTCGGTCATGACATCACCGTAGCCAGTCGCGGACGCGACCCGGGGGCCACGCGCGGGCGGCGGGCCGCGCCTATCGTTGAGGCATGTGCCGGTAACGGAGCAAAGAACAGAAAATTTTCATCGAACAGAAACTGTGGAATGCTTCGTTTCGAGTGTTTCCCCCACCCCCACTAATTCCTGAAGGGACTTCCATCATGCCGTCCAACCCTGGCTACCGGCCCCCGGAATCAACACCGCTTCGCAAAGACCAGACCCGCTGACTTCTGTGACCCGAAGCTCGGCGAGTGGGTCACCTGGCAAAGAGCGGCCCGGCTGGCGGAGCGCACCGCGGCGGTGCGGGCCTGGACCGTGGACAGGTTCGCCAGGGAACGGGCCGTGAACCCGGTCACGGTCTCCCACCACGACATCATGGAATGGTTCGCCGACCACGACGACCTCTCCCGGACCACCTCGGCGCTGTACTTCGAATATCTCAACGCCTGGTTCACCTGGCTGAACCGGGGGGTCCCCATCACATGTCATCTTTCTAGAATTCCGGCTGCGCCAAGTTACCGTCGCTGACGGTTCCAGGCGAATGGGTCAACGTCGGGTTGCTATACGACAGTGCCGTGCCAGCCTGGGTGTCTATGGCGACTGCGGTGTATTGATGCTGCCGCGCGGATTCCCACAGGCTATTCCCAGGCTGCGCATAGAGACTGTGGATATCCTAGCGGGGTCGCCAACCGGCAATGACCTCGCCGCTCTCACATGGCGTGCGCCCGCCAGGCGTGGGGGGCCCAAACCCAACAAAGATAACCCGGAAAAAACCATGAAAATCCTCACCATCCCGGTGACGGTCGTGGCCATTGCCATTTCAATCGCATGCGCCCCGGCAGCCAACGCGCTCACCGAGGCGCAAACCCAGTTTGTTGACGACGTCGAGCAACACAGTGACCTCGCCCACGACCGGCTGGTCGACGACGCCGATCCCAGCAACACGCTGGGGGACGCGATATGCGACGATCTGAGGAACGGCCGCACCGCCTATACCGAGCGGACTGATGTCGAGGCCGACGAGGAGATGTCGGCGACGCAGGCCATGGTCCCCGTGTATTGGGCGATCACCGACCTGTGCCCCGACCAGATGTCGAAACGCCCCCTCGGCGGGCGAGACGACGAGGGCTCAACGCCCAACTAGTACCCAAAGGAGAAACCGTTCGACACGGTCATGGCGCTGATGCGCCGCCCGGCTCGGTCTCCGGCCTGCGCCGACGACGGCCGGTCAACGCTGGACAATGAGCCGCGCCACGGCCACCGCCAACACACCCGCCAACGCCTGCTCCCCTCCGTGCTTACTTCTGCGGCTCAGGTCAGTGAACGCGCGGGTCAGTGGAGCTATGCTGACCGGCGCGCCGAGCCTGCTCTCACCCCGCGCCCAAGCGATTGTGTCATCCAAAAACGTGTTGGGCTGGTCAAGGCCAGCCAGTGGCGATCATGTCCCGAACAGTGCGGTCGGTGACGCCTAGATAGTCGGCGGTCTCCTTGATTGACGCCCAGCGGCGCGCGGCGGGCTGGGCGTCGGGATGGCGGCGAGCGTATCGATTGGGCGGAACTAATGCCACGGGAACGGAGCCTCCTTATCGCGCCCGTTCGCCGGGCGAGCCGCTCCAATCCCGCCTCGCCCACCAGATCGAAGCACTCGGATTCCGCGTCACGATCGAACCCACCGAGGCCGCCTAAACCAACCCAACAGCGCCACTCCTGGTGCGGGGCCCCCCGCACCAGCCCTCGCGTGCCCAAGTCACCTCGATCTTCCGGTCAGGTGATGGCGTTGACGGCGGCTGCTATTTTCGACTGGAACTGCTCGGGCAGGGGAATGTATCCGTTGTCGGCAAGCCCGGTCTGGCCGGGGCCGATGGTGGACTGCAGGAACGATCGCACGGCCCGGCCGACCTGGGGGTCGGGGTATTTCGAGCAGACGATCTCATAGGTGGCCAGCACGATCGGGTAGGCACCGGGTTGTGTGGGCTTGTAGAACGATGAGGTGTCGAGCACCAAGTCGTTGCCTTGGCCGACGATCCTGGCGCCGGCGATGGTCTTGCCGGCCGTGTCGTTGCCGATGCGCACCGGATCCTTGCCGGCCGGGGTGAGGATCTCGGCGGCGAAAAGCCTCTGCTGTTGGGCGAATGACCATGCGTTGTAGGTGATGGCGCCCTCGGTGTTGTTGACCATCGCCGAGGTGCCCTCGTTGCCCGGCGCGCCTTGACCGACGCCGCCGTTGAAGGTCTTTCCCGCGCCCTTGCCCCACGCACCGTTGGAGGCGGCGTCGAGGTATTGCTGGAAATTGGCGGTGGTTCCCGATGCATCGCTGCGGTAGACGACGTGAATGGGCTCGGACGGCATGCTCTCGTTGAGCGCGGTGATCGCAGGGTCGTCCCATCTGGTGATGGTGCCGTTGAAGATCTTGGCGGCGGTCGGTCCGTCGAGGACCAGGTTGTCGACGCTGCCGAGGTTGTAGGTGATCGCGATCGGGCCGAATACCACGGGCAGGTTCCAGGCGTCCGAGCCGCAGCGCTGCTTGGCCCTGAACAACGCAACTTGGGGTGCAATCTCCAGGGTGTATTCGTCCCCACTGAGCGGTGAGTCTGAGCCGGCGAAATCAGTGTGGGAGCTGAGGAAATCGCGGATCCCGGCGCCCGAACCATTGGGGGTGTAGTTGAGCGTCTGCTGCCCTGGGCAGGCTTTCTGGTAAGCGCTGATGAATCGCGTCATCGCGTTGGCCTGGGCAGTTGAGCCGCTGGCGTTCAACGACTGCTTGCCGCCGCAGTCCACCTTGGCGGAGCCGGCATACGGGGGCGGGGGGCTGCTGTTGCTGCTGCATGCCGAAACCAGCAGGGCGACCGCAGCCAGCAGGCTTAGCGCGGCACCGCATCGGTTGAGCTTCACTTAACTCCCTTGAAGAGTCGCGGTGACGCGCACGCGGCCACCGCTTCAGACCGGGTCACGGAACGTGGTTCCGCCGAGCAGACGAACCGTTGCCCGGCACAAAACCTATGTACTCGCGATGAATGGGCACACTCAGACGAATGAACGCTGGGGGAACGACCGTGCGCCAAGGGGTCGCTGCCGACGGGATCACCAAAGCACATGGTGGACTTGTCGGTGGGATCCGCTGCCAGCCGCGGCCCGCGTGGGCTGCTTGATTTCGTAGCGGGCCTGAAATCGCCCTCTCACCGCGATACCGGGCCCATGCGTGGCAAGGTACCGCAGATGCAGGCAGGGGTGATAGACACGACGAGATGGAAATCCTTGCCAGCCGGGTGCTGTTCCGGCCGCCGGACTACCAACGCTCGTTGAGCTTCTACCGGGACGCCATCGGACTCGCCATCGCTCGCGAATACGGCGCCGGCACCGCGTTTTACGCGGGCCAGTCGTTGATCGAGCTGGCCGGTCACGGCGCCTCGAGCTCGAGATCACCTTTCCCAGAGTGAGTCCCGACAGCTACGCGTACTGCTGCGCACGGTCCTTGGCGTCGTTGAGCGGCTCCTACTCGACCGGCTACAGACGGTAGCAGTCCTGAATTAACCAGGCAGCCTTCGCGATAGCACATTATCGGTCGGTGAACAACCGGTGACCGATGAATGTACGTGACGGGTCGCGCCGCACTTCCGGGCCCCACGAAGACTGGGATGGCCGGGCTTTTCGGCGAATTGTCGCCGATTGGTATGGAATTCAACGGTCCCGCGGAGAACAATTCCTGCTTGTGAGCTTCGAGCTGTTTTTTCAGCTCATGTCGCGGTCACCGCTTGGGCTTTGCGACTTCACCAGTCGCAAACTGTCCTATTGGTTCTGGCCGCATTCGGTTGTAACTATGGGCCCTCGAATTGGCGTTTCCTTGCACGTCAATCCGTGCTGGGCCGGCTGGCGCAGGCGACGCCGGGACTTTGAGTTGACGGGCTGTGTCGTGTTGTGGGGTTGGGCGGCGAGTTCGGTTGTGTGGCTGATGTTTTCGAGCACGGTCGGGTGTGTGCGGGCGGCTTCGCGCAGCGGTGGTGACGTGGCGTGGTCCGCGAGGTGGGCCAGTCTGGTCGGCAGGTGTCGGTCGTGGACGGCTGACAGCAACATCGCGGTGTGCCAGCCCTGTTCGGTGAAGGTGTAGCGGTGGGTCTGCGGAATCCGGTCGATCATGCCAGGGGTGCGCAGCCGCCGCGGGTTGTCGGCGATGTGGCCGGTGGTGATCGTCTCGGCGGCCACGCCGCGCAGGGCGGCGATGAGCGCCCAAAGGTCTTTGTCGGTGAAGCCGGTCGGTTGCAGCCCGAATAGCGGCAGGGCGCCGGGCTGGGTGAGGCTGCGCTGCTCACCCAGCCGCAGGGCGGGGATACGCGTGCCGGACTCGGTGAATACCGGTGCGGTGACCGTGCGTCAGGTGATTACTGCGTCAGGTGATTACGACGCGCGTCGATTCAGATAGCCGGAAAGGAGGAGCAACCGTATCCATCGCGGGTGTGTGCTGTCGCATGCCCTAACACCAACCCGGCCGGGCACCGTGTCCGGGCCGGTCTGTTTCCTGAAGGAGAAGTCCATGTCATTTGTCACTATCGAACCCGAAATGCTGACCGCGGCGGTCGGCAACTTGCAGAGCATCGGCTCGGCGGTGAGCGCCGGAAATGCGGCCGCGACAGCCCCGACCACCGGGGTGGCTCCCGCCGCTGCCGACGAGGTATCGGCGGTGACCGCGGCGCAGTTCGCCGTGCACGCGCGCACGTACCAGGCCGTCAGCGTCCAAGCTGCGGGGATTCACCGGATGTTTGTGTCCACCATGGCGGCCAGCGGCGGTTCGTATGCGGCCACCGAGGCCGCGAACGCGATCGCGGCCAGTTCAGAAAACGGAGGTTATGAAATGAGTTTCTAGCAATGGATTTCGGGGCGTTAACACCGAGTCAACTCCGCCAAAATGTATTTCGGTCCCGAGCTCGGGCCGATGCTGGCCGCCGCGGCGGCCTGGGACGGGCTGGCCGCCCAATTGCACTCGGCGGCGGCCTCCTACTCCTCGGTGATCTCGGAGTTGGTAGGTCCGTGGACGGGTCCCTCGGCGGCGTCGATGGCCGCCGCGGCCGCTCCGTATGCGGCTTGGATGACTGGTACTGCGAGCCAAGCCGAGCAGGCCGCCACCCAGGCCAAGGCGGCCGCGGGCGCCTACGAGGCGGCGTTTGCGATGACGGTGCCGCCGCCGGTGATCGCAGCCAACCGCAGCCTGCTGGCGGGACTCGTCGCGACGAACTTCCTGGGGCAAAACACGCCGGCGATCGCGGCCACCGAGACCCAGTACGGCGAAATGTGGGCCCAGGATGCTGCCGCGATGTACGGCTATGCCGGCTCCTCGGCGAGCGCGTCGACGCTGACGCCGTTCACCCCTGCGCCACAAACCACCGACCCCGCGGGGCAAGCTGCGCAGGGCGCCGCCGTCGCCCAGGCCAGCGGCACGTCGGCCGGCCACGCGCAGTCGATAATGTCGGCGGTACCCACAACGCTGCACGGGCTCGCATCGCCCGCGGCGGCCGACCCGCCGTCGATTGGAGAGGGTATCGGGAACTTCATTGGGTTAGACAGTCTCACGCTTTTGAGCACAAGCAACTTGGCTAATGGCACGATCGCGTCAACCAGAAATCTCGAGAATGAAGCTTACGAGATAGGCAAGGGGCCGCCCGAAGGCAAGCCATGGGTCCCGGCGCCGACGCTGCCGGCACCGGCGCCGACACTGGCGACGGGGTCAGGCCTGGGCGAAGGCGCGGTGTCGGCCGGTTTGGGTCGGGCCACCTTCGTCGGGGCGTTGTCGGCGCCGCAGAGCTGGGCCGCGGCGGCGCCGGCGACGGGGTCTGTCGCCAAGGCGTTGCCGGCCGACGGCTTCAGCGCCGCCCCGGAAGGTGGGCCGGCCGGCACGCCCGGCGTGCCCGGGATGCCGATGGCGGGTACGGGGCAGGGCACACGTTTTGCTCCTGGTCCCCGATACGGGGCCCGCATCACCGTGATGCCCCGCGCAATTGCCGTCGGATAACCGAAAAAGGCCGGACTATGAGTTATTTCAGGTCGGAAGGCACAACATCCACCACAAACTGCGTCCAGTAAGCGAGCAGCCGAGCAACCCTTCACACGTCAGGAGAAGACCCACGATGACGATCACCTAGCGGTTTGTCCCATTATCGGCGATCGCGCGTAGCGATTCGGCGACCTCGCCCGGGATCATAGGCGAATACGAACTGCGCGTTGATTTCCTTGGCAATGCCGAAAACGGGTGCACGCAACCGGGCTGCATGCACACGCCGGCGTGCGGATCCTCAAGGACCTCGACCGCGATATCAACGATCGCGATGTGCTGATCGTCGAGGACGTCGTCGACTCGGGTCTGACGTTGTCTTGGCTGCTGCGCAACCCGACCACTCGGCATCCGCGTTCGTTGCGGGTGTGCACGCTGCTACGCAAGCCCGACGCGGTGGGCGCCAACGCCGACATCGCTTACGTGGGATTCGACATTTCCAACGAATTCGTATTGGGCTACGGCCTGCACTACGACGAGCGCTTCACACGATGCCGCGATTTCGCTAAGGCCCTCACCGAGCGAGTGACCGGTGCCTCGAGAAGTGATCGCAAGACAGAGGCCGCCGTGACCGTTGTCCCACCGGTTGCGGTGCCACCGAAAACCACACCAGTGCCAGCAAACCCGCCCGTCGGATGAGGATTATGTCTGCCAACTCGCCCGAACCATCATCGTCGAGCACGATCTCCCAGTCGGCTTCGGCCGACAGTACCGCGATCGATCGGTATTGCACTGTACGAGGATCACGTTCGGCGCCTTGTGATTCGCGTTTGATGTCGATGTCCGACCAGTCGAAAGTCTCAATAGCCTCCACTGGGTAGAGCCGCTTCTCGCGGTTCGGATGAAGAAGGAAGCCCTGCTCAACAAGCACCAATTCGTCCTCGAACGTGACGAGGAGGCCATGTGAGGTCAAGAACGCGGCGAGGCTTGTAGCTCCCGCGTTGGTGACGACCTCGGCGTCGGCTCCTGTGGCGTGGATAAGCGGCGGCTCGTCGGTTGTTCCATCTGGGCCTGCGACAACGTGTCGAGGTCAAGCATTAGATTTCCTCGGTCGGGGAATTCCCCAGAGCGAGTGGCGGATTCCCCGACCGTTCCCCGCTGCGGTAGGCGGCCACTGTTTTGTGGTCCACGCCAGCGATTTCCGCGATTTTGCGGTTGGATGCGCCTTGGTCGGCTTCTATCGCCCGGCGGATGCGGCGGCGGCGGTCGGTCGCCGACAGCGGCGTGGTCAACTGGGTGGCCGCATCGTCTGGCGGCTGCCAGCGTGCCACCCCAAGATCCTCGATCTGGAGGGCCGGCATCAGCTCCTCGGCGGTCGGCATCAAATCCAAGAACGCCTTCGCCTGATCGGATTGCAGGCCACCGGCGATCAGCTCGGTCTCCACGTCCAGCAACCGATCGCCGATCGCGGCCTTGGCAGTCTTGGTCAGCGCGGTCAGGCGGGTCTCGGCGAGCTTGCGCAGCTCCGCGCGCCGGGTCCGGTCGGCATAGGAGGGGCCGCGCGACAGCCAGCTGGTCAGGATCCGCGGGGCCTCGGCGGCCGGGATGACTAGATCCATGCATTGGAGCGCGATCTGTGCGTTGGCCTTGCCGACGTACTCCTCGGCGATGGTGACGGCCTCGGCCCATAGCGCATCGTGCGCGTCGAACTCTGTGGTGAGCTGGTTTTGCACTTCGGCGATTCGTCATGCGTTTCCCTTCGTTCGTTGCCGGCGTCAGGCTATACCCACGCGCCGTCATGTTCAAAGCCCACTGTGAGCCGAGATATCAACGCGCACAAGGGATTAAGCGACTTGACAATGCAACTTGATAATGCAACTTGATAAGTTAATCCACTAATCGAAATCCAATAGCGTTGCACAACAACATGATTCGCGACCAACCGATTATCAATTAACCTGATACCCACACCCGAGTCGAATTCCGTCGTCGAGAGAGGTTGACCCGGCCGGGTGGTCTTGGGGGCCTTCCCCAGTTTTCATAGTGGACTCTATTAATCGGCAATTTTTGTGGTCGCCGTCGGTGATGTCCGCGTCGGGAGGCGACATCACCCGACCGCTGACGCAAGCCGGTTAAACATGTTGAAATACTCGCAAGTGTGCAATGATACGAATATGACGAACGTCGCCACCACCACCTATGCACAGGGCCCGCCACCCGAGCTGGAACCAGACCTAGCCGACCGACTCGCCAAGTCCCTGTATGTCTCGGGGGTCTCTATCGTCGATATGGCGGCCTATTTGGAGGTTCACCGCAATAGTGTGGGGGCGTGGCTAAATCGCCGTACACGGCCCAGGCCAGCAAACTTGAAGCTGTGGGCGATGAAGACCGGCGTGCCCTATGAGTGGCTACGTGATGGCACCTGGCCCGAGGACTCATTCGAGGAGTCCGAGCAGGTCAACGAGTAGGCAGCGTCTTGTAGAATTGCATCGTAATCGTGCAAATGCAGCCATTCTGAAAGTTTTATCGGAGTATGTGCCGGAACATCACCGAACTGCGCGGTCTGCAGCCGTCGGCCACGGCCGAGGAGATCGCGGCGGCGGCGCGCCAATATGTGCGCAAGGTCAGCGGCATCACGCACCCGACCCGTCTGCCCGGGCCCAGCGCCTCGGCGTTCGAGGCAGCGGTCGCCGAGGTCACGGAGACGACGACGCGGTTGCTGGGCGCCCTGCCGCCGCGGCGCCAACCGCCGAAGACCGTCCCGCCGTTGCGCCGGCCCGAGGTGATGGCCCGCCTCGCGGGGGCGGAGACGGCCCGGACATGACGCAGACGACGACGATGCCCGCGCTCAAGGAGTGGAGCGCGGTCGTGCACGCCCTGCTCGACGGCCGCCAACGGGTGCTGCTGCGCAAGGGCGGCATCGGGGAGAAGCGGTTCGAGTTGGCCTCCCGGGAGTTCTTGCTGTTCCCGACGGTCGCGCACAGCCACGCCGAGCGCGTGCGACCCGAGCACCGGGACTTGCTGGAACCGGCGGCCGCCGACAGCTCCGACGAACACCTCCTGGTGCGGTCCGCAGCGAAAGTCGTTGCTGCACTAGAAGTTAACCGGCCGGATGGCCTTGAGGCAATCGAGGATCTGCACATCTGGACCGCCGAATCGGTCCGGGCGGATCGGCTCGATTTCCGGCCTAAGCACAAACTTGCCGTGCTGGTGGTGTCGGTGATTCCGTTGGCGGAGCCGGTGCGAATCGCTCGCACTCCCGAGTACGGGGGATGCACCAGCTGGGCGCAGATCCCGCTGACGCCTGCCGACGTCAGGCTGGCCCCACCGGTGTACGACGACGCCGCGCTAGACCGGGTCGCGGTCCGGGTCCGCGACGCGGTCGCCTGACAGGTCGTTCGGGCCGACGGGAAGCAACAACTGGGAGCGCCCATAGTGCACGGCGTGGGTGGCCGGCGTTAACTGCCGGCCCGTCAGCACCGGTTCTCCGGCGCCCAGGTTGCGCGCGTAGCGGGGGGACCAGCTGCCGGCGATCAGGACGCGGATGCGCGAGCCGGCCCGGAAGCGGTGGGCGATCCCGTCCAGCTCGACGGTGACGGTCCGAGTCCCTGTTTGGGTCGCGGCGTCCAATCGCCGGTAGGTCTCGCTGACGTTTCGGGATCGGCCCTTGGCGTCGACCTCGCTGACCCGGAGGAACAGGTCGACGTGGGGATTGTCCGAGGTGTGCACGAGCTCGATGACCGGGGTTCCGTACACGCACAGATCCTGGGTGAGGGTGGTGCTGGTGAAGGCGAGCACGTCGTCGCGTGCGGCGAGCGGGCTGTCGTCGCGGTAACCGCCGATCAGGGATAGCAGTGGACCACCGATGGTGGGTGTCGGGTCGGCGGGGTCGTAGCGAAACGTCGCCGGCGCCCATCCGGCGCCCTCCGTTGGCGCGGTCTCGCTCAGGTGGCCGCCGGGCCGCAGATACAGGGCCCGGTCGGTGGTGGCGGGCGGCCAGTCGGGGAGGTTGCGCCAGCCCTGGCCGGTGACGCAGATGCGGACTCTGCTGGGGCGGTGCGGGGCCGGCGCGCCGCCCAGGTGGGTGTCCAGCCAGTCCAGCGATTCCCGGGCGTTGGTGACCAGCCCCTTGGTGAGCAGCTCGGTGTGTGTCCAGGGGCCGACGGTCAGCGCGACGTCGACGCCGCGGCCGCGCAGATGCCCGTACTGCCGCAACGTCTGCCGCACGAAGACGTCTTGCCAGCCGCCCAGCAGCAGCACCGGAACTTGCACGCGGTCCAGCGCCTCGGGGAACCGCCGCGAATCCCAAAACGGATCGTCCACCCCGGGATGTTCGACCCACGATTCGAACCAGGGCGCGCCCGCGCCGAGCAGCGTCCGGGCCGCGGTACCCACCGGCACCGCGCCGGCCGCCTGGGCCACCCCGCGTCGGGACTGCAGCTGGCGGAGTGCGACCCGCCAGCGCGGGTCCTCCTGGTGGGAAACCAGGTCGCTCCAGCCCAAAAAGTCGTTGACGGAGAACGAGCCGGTGCCCCACACCGAGGCATTGAAATCGTGGGGACCCGCGGTGATCACGGCCGCGGCCAGCTCCGGCGGCGGATTTTGCAACACCGCCCACTGGGTGAATCCCAGATACGACACCCCGATGGTGGCGAATCGGCCGGTAAACCACGGCTGTTCACGCAGCCATACGACCGTGTCGGCGCCATCGACGGCCTCGTTGACCATCGGCTCGAACACCCCGCCCGACCCGAACGTCCCGCGCACGCTTTGCACCACGACGTGATAGCCGCGCGCCGCGTAGAGCCGCCCAAACACCAGGGAGAACGGAAACCCCCGCCCGTAGGGGCCGCGGACCAGCACGGTGCCGACCGGGCTGGAAGTGGTCGGCGCGTAGTGGTCGGCCACCAGGTGGATCCCGTCGCGCATCGGGACTTCGACGCGATTCACCGTGTACTCGGTCCGCGCCGGGGGCAGGCCCAGCAGGCGGCCAAGGGCGTTGTCGCCGAGGCGCTTGGTCAGCGTGCGCAGCATGGGCGGCACGGGTCGGGTGGTTGTCGTACTCACGACCCCAGGTTAAGACCGGGCGGCCCTAGAACTTGTAGTAAGGCGCGAGGTCGTTGGCCCGCTGCAGGTTGGTGGACGGGCAATCGACCTCGGGGTTGGAGTAGATCGTCGAGTAGTACAGCGCTTGCTGGAGCACCCCGTAGCTGGTCCTGAACACCACCAGGCAGGAGAAGAACCAGTAGCTGTTGTGATAGGTCGGCTTCAGCACCCAGAACGTGGCGGCGCGGTGTCCCTGGATCGTGGTCTCGAGGGCGTCGGGCGGCAGCGACTGCTCGTAGGTGCGCCAGATGATCGGTTCGACGGCCATCTGATAGTTGCCCGCGTCGAAGTGACAGCGCAGCCCGTCTTCGTGTTCGGGCGGTGTGAACGCCAAACCGAGCCGTTGCAGGGCGTCGAACGGGATGTCCTCACACGCGTCGAACGGTCGCGGGTCGGTGGTCGCCACGATCGGGCTCTTCATGGTGGTTTCCATCGGCGCCGCGGTCGACCGGAGCTCGACGGGCCCACCGCCGGTCGGCGCGGGCGGGGCGCTCTGCCAGCCCACAACGATCGCCGCCGTCAGCGCAGCAAACGCGCCGATCAGACGCATCCTGGCGAACACGACACCCCCTGACGTCGCGGCGGTCCCTTGCCGGGAGTGTACAAGTCGGGTCAGCAACGTCACAGTGAAACGAGAACATGTTCTAATCCCGCAGGCAAGGGCCTAGCCGAGCTAGGGGTATGCCATCGGGTCGTTAGGCTGGTTAGTCGTGGCTCGGGAAGAACGGGAGCAAGCGTCGGGGCAGGATTCGACTGGTAGGGGACAGCGGACCGGCCAACCAACACTGTGGGCGGTGTCTGACTTGCACACCGGTCACCTCGGCAATAAGCCCGTCACCGAATCGCTGTACCCGTCCTCGCCGGACGATTGGCTGATCGTGGCCGGCGACGTCGCCGAACGCACCGACGAGATCCGCTGGGCGCTGGACCTGCTGCGACGGCGGTTCGCCAAGGTGATTTGGGTGCCCGGCAACCACGAGCTGTGGACCACCAACCGGGATCCCGTGCAGGTCTTCGGCAAGGCGCGCTACGACTACCTGGTCAACATATGCGACGAAATGGGCGTGGTCACGCCCGAGCATCCGTTCCCGGTGTGGAAGGAACGCGGCGGCCCGGCCACGATCGTGCCGATGTTCTTGCTCTACGACTACACCTTCTTGCCGGAGGGGGCGGCGACCAAAGCCGAGGGCCTGACCATCGCCCGCGATCACAACGTGGTGGCCACCGACGAATTCCTGCTCTCGTCCGAGCCGTACCCCACCCGCGACGCCTGGTGCCGCGAGCGGCTCGCCGCCACTCGCGCCCGGCTCGAACAGCTCGACTGGATGACGCCGACCGTCCTGGTGAACCACTTTCCGCTTCTGCGCGAGCCCTGCGATGCGTTGTACTATCCGGAATTCGCGCTGTGGTGCGGCACCACCAAGACCGCCGACTGGCACACCCGCTACAACGCCGTCTGCTCGGTCTACGGCCACTTACACATTCCGCGAACCACCTGGTACGACGACGTTCGCTTCGAAGAGGTGTCGGTGGGCTACCCGCGGGAGTGGCGGCGCCGCAAGCCGTACAACTGGTTGCGCCAGGTGTTGCCGGATCCCCACTACCCGCCCGGCTACCTCAACGACTTCGGCGGTCACTTCATGATCACTCGCGAGATGCGGGAAAACCACGCCAGGCTCCAGCAACGATTGCGGCAGCAGCAGCGGCAGTCGCGATGACGGGGCCGATGCTGGTGTCGTCGGTGCTGCCGGCGACCGCTGCCGAGGAGTTGGCGTATTCGGAGGTGTACTCCGACCCGCCCGGTCTCGCCCCGTTGCCCGAAGAGGAGCCGCTGATCGCCAAGTCGGTGGCCAAGCGGCGCAACGAGTTCATCACCGTCCGGCACTGCGCGCGGATCGCGCTGGGCGAGCTCGGGGTGCCGCCGGCGCCGATCCTCAAGGGCGACAAGGGAGAACCGTGCTGGCCCGACGGCGTGGTGGGCAGCCTCACCCACTGCACGGGCTACCGCGGTGCGGTGGTGGGCCGCGCCGGCGCGGTGCGTTCGGTGGGCATCGACGCCGAACCGCACGACGTGTTGCCGCATGGCGTGCTGGACGCGATCAGCCTTGGCCAGGAACGCAGCGAAATCCCTCAGAAACTGCCGGCGAACCTGCATTGGGACCGAATCCTGTTCTGCGCCAAGGAAGCAACGTACAAGGCGTGGTTTCCCCTGACCAAAAGATGGCTGGGCTTCGAGGACGCCCACATCACTTTCCAGGCCGACGGCCCGGGGTCGGCGATCGGCACTTTCGTCTCCGAGATCCTGATCGACGGCCAAGCACTGTCGGGTCCGCCGCTGACCGCGCTGAGGGGCCGCTGGACGGTGGACCGCGGACTGGTGTTGACCGCGATCGTGCTATGAGTGCTGGACCCGGAATCGTCGTCATCGACAAGCCGGCCGGGATGACCAGTCATGACGTCGTGTCGCGTTGTCGCCGAATCTTTTCCACCCGCCGGGTCGGGCACGCGGGGACGCTGGACCCGATGGCCACCGGCGTCCTGGTGATCGGGGTCGAGCGTGCCACCAAGATCCTGGGCCTGCTGACGGCGGCGTCGAAATCGTATGCCGCCACCATCCGCCTGGGCCAGACCACCTCCACCGAGGACGCCGAAGGTGAACTGCTGCAGAGTGTTTCGGCCGAGCACGTAACCGACGAGGCGATCGCCGTCGCGGTCGCCGGGCTGTGCGGCGAGATCCAGCAGGTGCCGTCGGCGGTCAGCGCGATCAAGGTCGGCGGGCGTCGTGCGTATCAGTTGGTCCGCGAGGGCAACGACGTCGAGCTGGCTGCCCGACCGGTACGTATCGACCGGTTCGAGGTCTTGGCCGCCCGGCGTGGACTTTCAGGGGCCGACGGCATCATCGACGTTGATGTCGAAGTCGACTGCTCTTCGGGAACCTACATCCGGGCGCTGGCCCGCGACGTCGGCGTTGCTCTTGGGGTGGGCGGGCATCTGGCGTCGTTGCGGCGCACCCGCGTCGGCCGCTTCGGGCTGGACCAGGCGAGCTCGCTGGACGACCTGGCCGATCGGCCTCGGCTGAACTGGACCCTGGACGAGGCGTGCCTGATGATGTTTCCGCGCCGCGACCTCACCGCCGCGGAGGCCGAGGCGGCCGGCAACGGCCGGGCCCTATCGCCGGCCGGTATCGACGGTGTCTATGCCGCCAGTGACTCCGACGGCCGCGTGATCGCGCTGCTGCGCGACGAGGGCGCGCGGACCAAGTCGGTGGTGGTAATCCGCCCGGCGACGATGCAGGACGGAACGTCCTGAGGAGAAGCCGGGCAATCGAGCCCCGCCCGGCGACGATGCAGGACGGAACGTCCTGAGGAGAAGCCGGGCAATCGAGCCCCGCCCGGCGACGATGCAGGACGTCAGAGCCGGCCGAGCAGCTCGGCCTTCTTCGCGGCGAACTCCTCGTTGGAGAGGATGCCGCGCTGATGCAACCCGGCCAGCGATTCGATGGCCGCGACGACGGCCGCAGGATCCCCGGACGCCCCGGTAGTGGGGTAGGCCGGCGGCGCCTGCGGTGCGGATTGCGGCGAGGGCTCGGACTGGTACTGCGACTGGAACTGCGGGGTGGGTGCCGCGGCGGGAGTTTCGGCCACCTGCCGGCCACCGAGCTCGGTGAGGCTTGATACGCCGAAGGTGCCGAGTTGGCTGGTGAAGCTCACCGAGCTGTATCCGGTGCCCTGCTGCTGCTGCACACCGCCGATATGGTGATCGCCGGTGTCGAAAACTTTTGTGACACCGTTCATCTGGATCGCGAGCCGCCGAGTGCTCGGAAAGAATGCGTAGCGCACATCGTTTTGCCCGCCGACCGCGCTCGGGACGCCGAGATCGGCCGGCCACCAGTTGTTCGCGCTGAACCCCATCTGGGACTGCGCGGTCGCGGCGGGAAACACCGTGGTGGTGGCAAGAAGTTGGGTCAATTCGTTGCACAGCGCATCGACGCGCGCCTTGAGCGCGTTGTCGAACATGTCGCCGACCATCGTCATCCCGCCCCGCATCCATTGCCCCGTCCCACCGAGCTCGGGGATCGAGAACTGGGCCATGGTGCCGCCGCCGGCGCGCAGCGCCAACAGCATGGCCAGCACCGCCTCGCGGGAGAGTCCCTGGCGCTGGGCGATGTCGCCGATGGCGTTTTCGGCTTCGGGGGTAACCGTTGCCTTCATAGTCATGAATCTTTCGTCGTCGGTATTGGTTCGAGCCTACGCAAGACGCCGGCGCCCCGGGGGTTCCAGCCCACAACCCGGCACAGCTAAGCTGCCGACTAGACGGGTGTCAAGAAGCCTAGGGTTCCGGAAGGGGCGCGCTATGTCCAACAAGGTTTACGTCGTCGGCGTCGGCATGACGAAATTCGAGAAGCCGGGCCGCCGCGAGGGCTGGGACTACCCGGACATGGCGCGGGAGTCGGGGACCAACGCGCTGGCCGACGCGGGCATCGACTACCGCGAGATCGAGCAGGGCTACGTCGGCTATGTCTACGGCGAGTCGACGGCGGGGCAGCGGGCGCTCTACGAACTGGGCCTGACCGGCATTCCGATCGTCAACGTCAACAACAACTGTTCGACCGGATCCACCGCGCTGTTCATGGCGGCGCAAGCGATTCGCGGCGGATTGGCCGACTGCACCATCGCCTTGGGGTTCGAGAAGATGAAGCCCGGATCGCTTGGGACAACTTACGAAGACCGCACCAATCCGATGGACAAGCACGTCAAGGCGATGGCCGAGATCAGCGAGTTCGCGTTTCCCGCGGCGCCATGGATGTTCGGGGCCGCCGGGCGCGAACACATGAAGCAATACGGCACCAGCGCGGAGCACTTCGCCAAGATCGGCCACAAGAACCACAAGCACTCGGTGAACAACCCGTACGCGCAGTTCCAGGAGGAGTACACCCTCGACGACATCCTCGCGGCGAAGATGATCTATGACCCGCTGACCAAGCTGCAGTGCTCGCCGACGTCGGACGGTTCGGGCGCGGCGATCCTGGCCTCGGAGTCCTTTGTCGAGAGCCATGGGCTGGCCGGCCAGGCGGTGGAGATCGTCGGTCAGGCGATGACGACAGACTTCGCGTCGACCTTCGACGGAAGCGCCAAGGGCCTCATCGGCCACGACATGAATGTGCAAGCGGCGCAACGGGTTTACGACCAGTCTGGACTTGGTCCCGAGGACTTCCAGGTGATCGAACTGCACGACTGCTTCTCGGCCAACGAACTGCTGCTGTATGAGGCCCTCGGCCTGTGCGGTCCGGGTGAGGCGCCCAAGTTGATCGACAACGGCGACACCACCTATGGCGGGCGCTGGGTGGTCAACCCGTCGGGAGGACTGATCTCCAAGGGGCACCCGCTGGGCGCGACCGGGCTGGCGCAGTGCGCCGAACTGAACTGGCAGCTGCGGGGCAAGGCCGACAAGCGTCAGGTCGACAACGTCTCCGCCGCCTTGCAACACAACATCGGGCTGGGCGGAGCCGCCGTCGTCACCGCCTACCAGCGGGCTGAACGCTGAGCGCCGCGCGGCCGGGGGGAACACCATGATCGAGTGGTCCGACACCGATTTGATGATGCGGGATGCCGTTCGTCAATTCGTGGACAAGGAGATCCGCCCGCATCTGGACGAACTGGAAACCGGTGCGCTGTCCCCCTATCCGATCGCCCGCAAGTTCTTCAGCCAGTTCGGTCTCGACGCGCTGGCCGCCGAGTCGGTCAAAAAGATGCTGGACCGCGAGCGCGCCAAGCAGAACGCGGAGGCGGAGGCGAGTGAGCATCGCAGCGACGAAGGAGCGAGGAGCGGAGCGAGCCGGAGCCGACCATCCGACAGCGAGAGCAAGGACGAAAAGCGGCACAGCGCAGACGATTCCGGGGGCGTGGACGCCCAGGGGTCGATGGTCGCGGTGCTGGTTTCCGAGATCGCCCGGGTCAGCATCGGATTGCTGAGCACCGCATCGGTGAGCCTCGGCCTGGGCGCGGCGACCATCATGAGTCGCGGCACGCTGGCCCAGAAAGAACGCTGGCTGCCCGAGCTGATGACGCTGGAAAAGATTGCGGCGTGGGCGATTACCGAACCGGACTCGGGCTCGGATGCATTTGGTGGCATGAAGACCAATGTCCGGCGCTCCGGCGACGGAGACGGGGCCTACATCCTCAACGGGCAGAAGACATTCATCACCAATGGGCCCTGCGCCGACGTTCTGGTCGTGTACGCCAAACTCGCTGAAGACACTGTCGGCGACTCCGCTTCGGACCCGCGGAATCGGCCGGTGCTGGTTTTCGTGCTCGACTCGGGAATGCCGGGCCTAACGCAGGGCAAGCCGTTCAAGAAGATGGGCATGATGTCCTCGCCGACCGGCGAACTGTTCTTCGACAACGTGCGGCTGACCCCCGACCGGCTGCTCGGTGAGAGTGAACAGCACGCCGGCGGCGACGGCCGCGAAAGCGCCCGCGACAATTTCGCCGCCGAGCGGATCGGGATCGCGATGATGGCGCTGGGCATCATCGACGAATGCCACCGGCTGTGCGTGGATTACGCGAAGACTCGCACGCTGTGGGGCAAGAACATCGGGCAATTCCAGCTGATCCAGCTCAAGCTGGCGAAAATGGAAATCGCCCGGATGAACGTGCAGAACATGGTGTTTGCGACCATCGAGCGCCAGCAGGCCGGTAAGCCGCTGACACTGGCCGAGGCGTCGGCCGTCAAGCTGTATTCGTCGGAGGCGGCCACCGACGTCGCGATGGAGGCCGTGCAACTGTTCGGTGGCAACGGCTATATGGCCGAGTACCGGGTGGAGCAGTTGGCCCGCGACGCGAAGTCGCTGATGATCTACGCCGGCAGCAACGAGGTTCAGGTCACCCACATCGCCAAGGGGCTGCTGGGCTAGACCTTTTGGCGTCGAGCGTGCACTCAGCGCGAAAAATCGGCGCGAAATATCGCGGCGAGGTGGCGAGGCTCGGCGGAGGTGGCGAGGTCGAGCCGAGGGCCGCGCGGGCCGATGGGTCAGGTGACCACCCAGATCGCCCGGGCGGCCGGGCTGCCCAGGTCAATGGTGGTCTCGCCGCCGTCGGCCGACTCGATCGCCACCGAGACCATGCCGGCGAATTCGCGGCGGGTCAGGACCCGCAGCCGGGAGTCGAGATTGATCCCGACGTCGGCGAAATAGCGCAGCATTTCCGGGTCGGCATCCGAAATACGGGCCACGGTCCCGCACTCGCCGTCGCCGCATGCCCACAGCTGACGCGCCGGAGGTGTGGGCACCTGCCCGTCGGAGGCCGGGATCGGGTCACCGTGCGGGTCGCGCTGGGGAAACCCCAGCTTGGCGTCGATGCGGGCCACCAGGCGGTCCGACACCGCGTGTTCGAGCACCTCAGCCTCGTCGTGGACCTCGTCCCAGCCGTAGCCGAGCTCATTGACCAGGAAAGTCTCCAGCAGCCGGTGCCGGCGCACCATCTCCAGCGCCGCGCGCCGCCCGGCTTCGGTCAGGGTGACGGCGCCATACTTCGCGTGGTCGACCAGACCCTGCTCGGCGAGCTTGCGAATCGACTCCGAGGCCGTGCTGGCAGACACCCCGATCTTCTCGGCGAGCATCTTGGTGCTGACCTTTTCCCTCGACCACTCCTGGGCATTCCAGATGACCTTCAGGTAGTCCTGGCCGACCGCGGTGAGACCGCCACGCTCCTCGTCAGCCCTCACAGTGAGAAAGTTTAGGCACCCCGTGCCTGATCTGGGGTGCTGTCCGCCAACCATTGGTTCCGCCCGTGCGGAAATCGCCTGCAGCGGCCCGCCGGCGGCACCGGCAATCCGAAACTTGCACCGCGGCGCGCGGCTTGGCGCCGTAGGCTTGCGATCGTGCAGCGGTGGCGCGGCCAAGACGAGATCCCCACGGACTGGGGCAGATGCGTAGTCACCATCGGGGTCTTCGATGGTGTACACCGCGGCCATGCCGAACTGATCGCGCACGCCGTGAAAGCCGGCCGCGCGCGTAACGTGCCGACCGTGCTGATGACTTTCGATCCGCACCCGATGGAAGTGGTCTATCCCGGCAGTCACCCCGCCCAGCTGACGACCCTGACCCGGCGCGCCGAACTCGTCGAGGATTTGGGCATCGAGGTCTTCCTGGTGATGCCGTTCACCACCGACTTCATGAAGCTCACGCCGGAGCGCTACGTCCACGAGCTGCTGGTGGAAAACCTGCATGTGGTTGAGGTCGTGGTGGGCGAGAACTTCACCTTCGGAAAGAAGGCGGGCGGCAACGTCAACACCCTGCGCAAGGCCGGTGACCGGTTCGGGTTCGCGGTGGAGGCGATGTCACTGCTGTCCGAGCAGCACAGCAACGAGACCGTGACGTTCTCGTCCACCTACATCCGGTCCTGCGTGGACGCCGGCGACATGGTGGCGGCCACCGAGGCGCTGGGCCGCCCGCACCGCGTCGAGGGCGTCGTGGTCCGGGGTCACGGGCGCGGCGCCGAGTTGGGCTTTCCCACCGCGAACGTGGCGCCGCCGATGTATTCGGCCATCCCGGCCGACGGCGTGTATGCCGCCTGGTTCACCGTGCTCGGGCACGGACCGGTGACCGGCACCGTCGTCCCGGGCGAGCGCTACCAGGCCGCGGTGTCCGTCGGCACCAACCCGACCTTCTCCGGACGCACCCGCACCGTCGAGGCGTTCGTGCTCGACACCACCGCCGACCTGTACGGACAGCACGTCGCGCTGGACTTCGTCGCCCGCATCCGTGGGCAGAAGAGGTTCGACTCGGTGCGCGCGCTGGTAGAGGCGATAGGAAAGGACACCGACCGGACGCGTGCCATGCTGTCCGCGGGTTAAGCCCGCTCGACGATTCGGGGCGCACACCGTCCGGCTGCTAAACTTCCCGACTGACATCGGCGCGTGCTGCGGTTCGCGGTGGCCGCGCCTTGATTTACCGAATGATCGCGGACCAATTGATGGAGATATTTCGTGGCGCTTACAGCCGAGCAGAAAAAAGAAATTCTTGGCCGATACGGCCTGCACGACACCGACACCGGGTCCCCGGAGGCGCAGATCGCGCTGCTGACCAAGCGGATCGCCGACCTGACCGAGCACCTCAAGGTGCACAAACATGACCACCACTCGCGGCGGGGGCTGCTGTTGCTGGTGGGCCGCCGGCGCCGGCTGATCAAATACATCTCCCAGATCGATGTCGAGCGTTACCGCTCGCTCATCGAGCGGCTGGGCCTGCGTCGCTGACCCCGGCAAAATCCCGAGTCCCCCCTGGCAGGCGAAGTTCGCCCGTGTAGAGTGGGGGCGTTCTGGGCCGGTTCGGCCCGAGCAAACGGTGCGGTGCGCGCAGATCCGCGTGTTCCGTTCCAGCGCGTCACGACGGGAGCAGCCCAGTCTGTATCGGGCGGTCTTCGGTAGTGGCTGCCGGGCTCCCCGGATCTGGGGCAGGTCGGCCGCTTCGATCGATGGCCGTAGCCGCATTCAGACTTTGCCCTTGCGGAAGCTCTCTCAAGGTGACTCGCGGGCCCTTCGGGCCGTGAGTGTGCCTGCGAGGTTGCGTGTGACGACGCGAAAAAGCTGAATACCAGAGAGGCCATACGGACACCCATGTCTGTAGCTGAAATTGAAGAAGGCGTGTACGAAGCGACCGCCATTATCGACAACGGGGCCTTTGGCACCCGCACCGTCCGTTTCGAGACCGGCCGATTGGCCCAGCAGGCCGCCGGTTCCGTCGTCGCATACCTGGACGACGAAAACATGCTGCTGTCGGCGACCACCGCGAGCAAGAACCCCAAGGAGCACTTCGACTTCTTCCCGCTGACGGTCGACGTCGAGGAGCGGATGTATGCCGCCGGCCGCATCCCCGGTTCGTTCTTCCGTCGTGAGGGCCGGCCGTCCACCGACGCGGTCCTGACCTGCCGGCTCATCGACCGGCCGCTGCGGCCGTCGTTCGTCAACGGGCTGCGCAACGAGATCCAGGTCGTGGTGACGATCCTGAGCCTGGACCCCAACGACCTGTACGACGTGCTGGCGATCAACGCCGCGTCGGCCTCCACCCAGCTGAGCGGCCTGCCGTTCTCCGGCCCCATCGGGGGCGTGCGAGTGGCGCTGATCGACGGCACCTGGGTCGCGTTCCCCACCGTCGAGCAGCTCGAGCGCGCCGTGTTCGACATGGTGGTGGCCGGCCGCATAGTCGGCGCCGGCGATCAAAAAGATGTGGCCATCATGATGGTCGAAGCCGAGGCCACCGAGAACGTCATCGAACTCATCGAGGGCGGCGCCGGAGCGCCGACGGAAAGCGTGGTGGCCGAAGGCCTGGAGGCCGCCAAGCCGTTCATCGCAGCGCTGTGCACCGCGCAGCAGGAGCTGGCCGGCGCGGCCGCCAAACCCACCGGCGACTACCCGACATTCCCCGACTACGGCGACGACGTGTACTACTCGGTTGCCTCGGTGGCCACTGATGAGCTGGCCGCCGCGCTGACCATCGGCGGCAAGGCCGAGCGCGACGCGCGCACCGACGAGCTCAAGGCCGAGGTGCTGGCGCGGCTCGCCGAGACCTACGAGGGCCGCGAGAAGGAGGTCAGCGCCGCGTTCCGCTCGCTGACCAAGAAGCTGGTCCGCCAGCGCATCCTGACCGACCACTTCCGCATCGACGGCCGCGGCATCACCGACATCCGCGCGTTGTCGGCCGAGGTCGCCGTCGTGCCGCGGGCACACGGCAGCGCGCTGTTCCAGCGCGGCGAAACCCAGATCCTGGGTGTGACCACGCTCGACATGGTCAAGATGGCCCAGCAGATCGACTCGCTGGGGCCGGAAACCTCCAAGCGGTACATGCACCACTACAACTTCCCGCCGTTCTCCACCGGCGAGACCGGCCGGGTCGGCTCGCCCAAGCGGCGTGAGATCGGGCACGGCGCGCTGGCCGAGCGGGCGTTGATTCCGGTGCTGCCGGCCGTCGAGGAATTCCCCTACGCCATCCGACAGGTGTCCGAAGCCCTGAGCTCCAACGGCTCGACGTCGATGGGGTCGGTCTGCGCGTCCACGCTGGCGCTGCTCAACGCCGGTGTGCCGCTGAAGGCGCCGGTGGCCGGCATCGCGATGGGCCTGGTCTCCGACGACATAGAAGTTGACGGCAGCACTGAACGCCGGTTCGTGACCCTGACCGACATCCTGGGCGCCGAGGACGCGTTCGGCGACATGGACTTCAAGTGCGCCGGCACCAAGGACTTCGTGACCGCGCTGCAGCTGGACACCAAGCTCGACGGGATTCCGTCGCAGGTGCTCGCGGGCGCGCTCGCGCAGGCCAAGGATGCCCGGCTGACCATCCTCGAGGTCATGGCCGAGGCCATCGACGCACCCGACGAGATGAGCCCGTACGCGCCGCGGGTGACCACCATCAAGGTGCCGGTGGACAAGATCGGTGAGGTCATCGGTCCCAAGGGGAAGATGATCAATTCGATCACCGAGGAGACCGGCGCGCAGATCTCCATCGAGGACGATGGCACCGTGTTCGTCGGCGCCACCGACGGGCCCTCGGCGCAGGCGGCGATCGACCGGATCAACGCCATCGCCAACCCGCAGCTGCCAACCGTGGGCGAGCGGTTCCTCGGAACCGTGGTCAAGACAACGGATTTCGGCGCGTTCGTGTCGTTGCTGCCCGGTCGTGACGGTCTGGTGCACATTTCCAAACTCGGCAAGGGCAAGCGCATCGCGAAGGTCGAGGACGTCGTGAACGTCGGCGACAAGCTGCGGGTGGAGATCGCCGACATCGACAAACGGGGCAAGATCTCGCTGGTCCTGGTGGCCGACGAGGACGACTCGGCCGCCACGCCACCGCCGGCTCCCGAGCCCGCAGAACCTGCCGATGCCGCGACGGCCAGCAGCTGACGCATCGACCGGGGCGCGTCCCGGTCGTGCGGGTGCCCTGCGGCAGGGCAAACAGAGCGTCGACGCCAATTCCGGACAGCAGGCCGCGCTGCGCCGCACCGTACTGCCGGGCGGCCTGCGGGTGGTCACCGAGTACCTCCCCGCAGTGCGCTCCGCCTCGGTCGGGGTGTGGGTCGGTGTCGGATCGCGGGACGAGGGTGCGACCGTGGCCGGGGCGGCGCACTTCCTGGAGCATCTGCTGTTCAAGTCGACCCCGACCCGCAGCGCGGTACAGATCGCCCAGGCTATGGACGCCGTCGGTGGGGAGCTGAACGCGTTCACCGCCAAGGAACACACCTGCTACTACGCGCACGTGCTGGACAGCGATCTCGCGTTGGCCGTCGACCTGGTTGCCGATGTGGTGCTCAACGGTCGCTGCGCCGCCGAGGACGTCGAGCTGGAACGCGACGTCGTCCTCGAGGAGATCGCCATGCGCGACGACGACCCCGAGGACGCGCTGGGCGACATGTTCCTCACGGCGCTGTTCGGCGACCACCCCGTGGGCCGCCCGGTCATCGGCACCGCGCAATCCGTGTCGGCGATGACGCGGACCCAACTGCACTCCTTTCACGTGCGGCGCTACACGCCGGAACGGATGGTCGTCGCGGTGGCCGGCAACGTCGACCACGACGAGGTGGTCGCATTGGTGCGTCAGCACTTCGGGTCGCATTTGGTCCGCGGGCGACAGCCCATCGCCCCGCGCAAGGGCGTGGGACGGGTGAACGGAGGTCCCGGACTGACGCTGGGTCACCGGGACGCCGAGCAGACCCACATGTCGTTGGGCGTCCGCACACCGGGGCGTGGCTGGGAGCATCGCTGGGCGTTGTCGGTGCTGCACACCGCGCTGGGCGGCGGCCTGAGCTCCCGGCTGTTCCAGGAGGTTCGCGAGTTACGGGGGCTGGCGTACTCCGTCTACTCGTCGCTGGACGTCTTCGCCGACAGTGGTGCGCTGTCGGTGTACGCCGCGTGCCTGCCCGAGCGGTTCGCCGATGTCATGCAAGTGACCAGCGAGGTGCTCGATTCGGTGGCCCGCGACGGCATCACCGAGGCGGAATGCCGCATCGCCAAGGGCTCGCTGCGCGGCGGGCTGGTCCTCGGCCTGGAGGATTCCAGTTCCCGGATGAGCCGCATCGGTCGCAGCGAATTGAACTACGGCAAGCACCGCAGTATCGAGCACACCTTGCAGAAAATCGACGGAGTGACCGTCGACGAGGTCAATGCGGTGGCCCACCGGCTGCTGCGCGGCCGCTACGGCGCCGCGGTTGTGGGTCCGTATTCCTCGAAACGAGCGCTGCCCCAACAACTTCGGGCGATGGTAAATTAGCCGGATGGCACTGCTTACCCAGATGGTACTGGGCTTTTGGGACATCGCGGTGCCCATCGTGGGTGCGCCGATGTCCGGCGGCCCCGGCACCCCGGCGTTGGCGGCGGCGGTGTCCAACGCGGGCGGGCTCGGTTTCATCTCCGCGGGGTACCTGAGTGCGGAGCGGTTCGCCGAAGACATCGCCGCCGTGCGCGCGGCCACCACCGGCCCCCTTGGGGTCAATCTGTTTGTGCCCCAACCCAGTGTCGCCGATTGGGTACAGCTGGAGTACTACGCGGAAGAACTCGAAGAGATCGCCGACCACTATCAGGTCGAGGTCGGTCACCCTCAATTCGGTGACGACGACGACTGGGAGCGCAAGCTCGAGGTGGTCGCCGATCTGCGCCCGGAGCTGGTCTCTTTTACCTTCGGCGTGCCGTCGCCGGATGTCATTCGCCGGTTGGGATCGCTGGGACTGTTGGTGTTGGTCACGGTGACGTCAGCCTACGAGGCCGGGGTGGCCGTCGCCGCCGGTGCGGACAGCCTGGTGGTCCAGGGTCCGGGTGCCGGCGGGCACCGCGGCACGTTCGCGCCCGACATGGAGCCCGGCAGCGAATCGCTGCACCAGCTGCTCGCCCGGATCCGCAGCGCACACGATGTCCCGCTTATCGCGGCCGGTGGCCTGGGTACCGCAGAGGATGTCGCCGCCGTACTGGACAGGGGAGCGGTGGCCGCACAGATCGGCACCGCGCTGCTGCTCAGCGACGAAGCAGGTACCAACCCCGCACACCGCACCGCCATGAGGAATCCGCTCTACGGCAAGACCATCGTCACGCGCGCGTTCTCGGGCCGGTACGCGCGCGGTCTGGAGAACGAATTCACCCGCCTGCTCGACAACGTGGCGCCGCTGGGCTATCCGGAGGTCAACCAGATGACGTCGCCGATACGGACGGCAGCGGCCGCACTGGAGGACCCGAACGGGATGACCCTCTGGGCCGGAACGTCGTTCCGCCACGCGCGCCCCGGGCCGGCGGCCGATGTTATCGCCGGGCTCACCGGTTAGCGCCCGTGCCCGCACTGTCCCGTCGGCGGATGCTGTTGGCCGCCGTGACGGTATCGGCAGTCACCGGCTGCGGCCGCGCTTGGGCATCGCCTGGTCCGGACCCCTCCGGTATCTATGACCAGCTCGATGCGCTCGAGCGCCAATACAACGCTTACATAGGCCTTTTCGCGTTCGCCATCGAATCCGGCCGCACCGCGGCCCATCGCGATAACGACCCGTTCGCGATGTGTTCGACGTTCAAGGCCTATGCCGCGGCGCGGGTTCTGCAGAAGGCCCAGCGCGGCGAATTGGATTTGCAGCAAGCCGTTTTCATCGATTCCTCGGTGTTGCTTCCCAATTCCCCGGTGACGGCGCCGCAGGCCGGCAAGGCCATGCCGCTGGCGCAGCTATGCGCGGCCGCGGTGCAGCACAGCGACAACGCGGCCGCCAACCTGCTGTTGCGGGCGATCGGCGGGCCGCCGGCCATCACCGAATTCGCGCGCTCCATCGGCGACGACCGCACTAGGTTGGACCGCTGGGAAATCGAGCTGAACACCGCGATACCGGGTGACCCGCGCGACACCAGCACCCCGCGAGCCATGGGCCGGGGAATCCAAAACCTGCTCACTGGAACGGTTCTCGGCGAAACTGAGCGTCGTCAGCTGGAAGACTGGATGCGTGGCAACGTGACCTCGACCATGCGGGCGGGTCTGCCGCCCGGGTGGGCCAGCGCCGACAAGACCGGCACCGGGGACTACGGCAGTACCAATGACATCGGTGTCGCGTACGGACCCGACGGCCGGCGGGTGCTGCTGTCGATCATGACGCGCTCGCAGTCGCCAAACCAAGACGCCGAGCCGTTGCGGCCGCTGATCGCGGAGGTGACGGCGTCGGTGCTGCCCTGGTTGGGTGGACGGGGCTGACCGTCAGGCCAGCACGCTCGCGGGTTCGGTGAACGGCAAGCTGAGATCGGCGGCGACCTGTTCAGACAGCAGCGCGCCGTCGTGCGTCGAAAGACCCTTGGCCAGAGCCGGATCCGACCGGCACGCCACTTGCCAACCCCGGTCGGCGAGCTGCAGCACGTACGGCATGGTCGCGTTGGTCAGCGCGTAGGTCGAGGTCTTCGGGACCGCGGCGGGCATGTTCGCCACGCAGTAGAACAGCGTGTCGTGCACGGCGAACGTCGGGTCATCGTGGGTGGTCGGGCGCGAATCTTCGAAGCAGCCGCCCTGGTCGATGGAGATGTCCACCAGCACAGCGCCCGGCTTCATCTGTGCGACAAGGGAATTCGAGATCAGCGTCGGAGCTTTGGCGCCGGGCACCAGGACGGCTCCGATGACCAGGTCGGCACGTTTGACGGCGCCTTCGAGCTCATAAGCCGACGAGTACCGGGTGCCGATGCGGCCACCGAACTCCGCGTCAAGAAGGCGAAGCTTGGCGAGATTGACGTCCAAAACCATGACGCTGGACCCCATGCCGCTGGCGATCCGGGCGGCGTTGTAGCCGGCCGTCCCGGCGCCGATCACCACGATGTCGGCGGCCTTGACGCCCGGCACGCCGCCCATCAGCACGCCGCGCCCGCCTTGGGTCCGCATCAGGTGATAGGCCCCGACCTGAGCCGAGAGCCTTCCGGCGACCTCGCTCATCGGGGCCAGCAACGGAAGCGCGCCGTCGGCGGTCTGGACGGTCTCGTAGGCGATTGACGTTGTGCCGGAGGCTAATAGCGCGTCTGTGCACGCGCGCGAAGCGGCCAGATGCAGATAGGTGAACAGCACCTGGCGGTCACACAAGAGGCCGTACTCGGCCGGTATCGGTTCCTTGACCTTGAGCAGCAGGTCGGCGCCGGCCCACACCTGTTCGGCGCCGGGGATCAGCTGGGCGCCCGCGGCCTTGAACTCCGCGTCGGGGATCGCCGAACCCTCGCCGGCACCGGCCTGGACGAGCACCTCGTGGCCGCGGCGGGTCAGTTCCGCGACACCCGCCGGGGTGATGGCCACCCGGAATTCGTTGTTCTTCGTCTCGGTCGGAACGCCGACTAACACGACTCCCCTTGCCTTCGAGTAATAGCTCAATTGTGAAGAAAGTTCGAAAAATGTGCAAACATACTGACGATAATTCTGTACGATCGGATTGTGACTGATAATTCCTCGGAACAGAGAGGGCGACTGGATAACCAGTCGAAGGATGTTCGGCCCCCCGATCTTGATGAGGTGGACCGAAGAATCCTGAGCTTGCTGCACGCCGATGCGCGCATCACCAACAACGCGCTCGCCGAGACGGTCGGGATCGCGCCGTCAACGTGTCATGGCCGCGTTCGGCGATTGGTGGACCTCGGCGTCGTCCGGGGGTTCTACACCGACATCGACCCGGTCGCGGTGGGATTGCCCCTGCAGGCGATGATCTCGGTGAACCTACAGTCCAACGCGCGCGGCAAGATTCGCAACTTTATCCAGCAGATCGGCAGCAAGCGACAGGTGCGCGACGTCTACTTCCTTGCCGGCGCAGACGATTTCATCCTGCACGTCGCCGCGCGCGACACCGAGGACCTGCGTTCTTTCGTCGTCGAGAACCTCAACGCCGACGCCGACGTCGCCGGGACCCAGACGTCGCTGATCTTCGAGCATCTGCGCGGGGCGGCACCGATATAGGCGAGCGGTTCTTCCCGCCCCGGGGCCAACCCGGTACCGGCGGTTCCGTATACCGCGCCGCGTCACTATACTTGCCTGCGTGTGATGTCCACCGAGGCGACGTGGGGTTGTTCGGTGTCAACGCCGAGGAGGGGGGCCGCATGCGCACCATCGACGACCAGGCGGCGGGTCCGCACGACTCATCCCTCGACCACGAGCGTCTCGTCCTCGAGGCGCGTGATGTCGAGTTCGATTGGTCGACGCTGCCGTTCCACTACGTGCCTAATGAGCCGTTTGTTACCCACGTTCTCAACGTCCTGCACCTGCTGCTGCCCGCGGGCGAAGAGTTTTTCGTCGAGGTTTTCAAGAAGACGTTGCCGCTGATCAAAGACGATCAGCTGCGCCTGGATGTGCAGGGATTCATCGGCCAGGAGGCCGTGCATTCGCAAGCGCACTCGACGGTGCTCGCCCATTTCGCCGCCCAGGGCGTCGACCTGACTCCGTATACCGGCCAGATCCGGTGGCTGTTCGAGAAGCTGCTGGGGGAGCGGCCCGGGAGGAGCGAGCAACGACAGCACAGCTGGCTGCTCGAGCAGGTTTCGATCGTGTCGGCGATCGAGCACTACACCGCCATTCTGGGCGAGTGGATTCTGCGCTCGCCGGCCCACGATGCCATCGGCACCGATCCGGTGATGCTCGACATGCTGCGGTGGCACGGCGCCGAAGAAGTCGAGCACAAGGCGGTGGCCTTTGACACCATGAAGCATCTGCGGGCCGGGTACTGGCGGCGGGTGCGCGCCCAGCTGGTCGTCTCGCCGGCCATGCTGCTGTTGTGGATTCGGGGAGTGCGTTTCCTGTACTCGGTGGATCCGCACCTGTCGCCGGGGACCAAGCCGCGCTGGCGCGACTACTTCAGCGCCGCGCGCCGTGGTCTGGTGCCCGGGCCGCTGCGATTCGTGCGTGGCATCGCCGACTACTACCGGCCGGGTTTCCACCCGTCGCAACTGGGCGGGCTGGGCCGGGCCGTCGACTACCTGGCCGCCTCGCGCGCCGCGCGTGCGTCGCACTGACTGATGAGCATCCCTGCGAACGTCACCGTGTCCGACGGCGTCAACCTGGCCGTACATCGCTACACCGAGATCGACACGGCGCGCCCGACCATCCTGGCGATCCACGGCTATCCGGACAACCATCACGTGTGGGATGCGGTGGCCGAAGAGCTCCGTTACGGGGGCCGATACAACGTCGTCGCCTACGACGTGCGCGGGGCCGGCGAATCATCTGTTCCGGCAACACGATCCGGATACGCGCTGGGCCGGCTGGTGTCCGACCTCGACGCGGTGATCGGCAGCCTGGGGGTCGAGCGGGTCCACCTGCTGGCCCACGACTGGGGCTCGATTCAGGCCTGGGCGGCGGTCACCGACGATTCGGTGATGGGCAAAGTCGGGTCGTTCACGTCGATCTCCGGCCCGCATTTGCAGTACGCGGGCGCCTTCCTGCGGTCGGGGCGCACGCCGCGGACGCTGGCGCACGTCGTCAGGCAACTGGTGTCTTCCTGGTATATCGGATTCTTCCTGTGCCCGGTCGTGCCCGAGTTGGGGTTCCGCTCCGGGCTGTTAGTGAAAGTGGTTGAGGCTCTTGAACGCATCGGCCAGTCGAGCACGCGCAGCCAATACCCTGAGGCGCCGCGGTCCATCGCCGACTACGTCAACGGGCTCAACCTCTATCGGCAGAACATGCCCGGGCCATTTTTGTCGCGGGGGCGGGACCTGCCCAAGGCAGGCGTCGCGGTCCAGGTGCTGGCGCCGCGCAAGGACATCTTCGTGACCCCCGCCCTGCAGCGGTTCACCGGCTCAATTCCGCACGGCGGCAAGGTGAATCCGATCGAGGGCGGGCACTGGGTGGTGAAATCGCGACCCGATGTCGTCGCTCGACTCACGAGCGAATGGGTCGATGGAAGTATTGGGGTCCGTCGTGGCGGACAGCATCTGGACCTCTAGGCCGGCCGACCTGTACGGTCGGCGCGACCGCGATCGCCTGGGCACGCTGTTGTGCGGCATCCGGGTGTTGTTCGAGGGATTCGCCTCGACGTCGCGGTGGGAACCGTCGCGGGTGAAGCCGGTGCGGCGCAGGCAAACTGCGGTGATTACCGAACGTGAAGTCCTCGCCCCCGATGTGGTCGCATTGACGTTGGCCGATCCGGCCGGTGGATTGCTCCCGTCCTGGACGCCCGGCGCGCACATCGACGTTGTGTTGCCCTCGGGCCGGCGCCGGCAGTACTCGTTGTGCGGTGCGCCCGGGCGGCGCACGGACTACCGCATCGCCATCCGCCGGATCGCGGACGGGGGCGGCGGTTCCGTCGAGATGCATGAGGCTGTCGGCGTGGGCGACACGTGTGAGTTCGAAGGACCGCGCAACGCGTTCCATCTCGGCACGGCCGAGCGCGACGCGCTGTTCCTGATCGGCGGCATCGGCGTGACGCCCATCCTGCCGATGATCCGGCTGGCCGCGCAGCGCGGAATCAACTGGCGCGCAATCTATGCCGGCCGCAGCCGCGAGTACATGCCGTTGCTGGCCGAGGTCGTGTCGGTGGCGCCGGACCGGGTCACCGTCTGGGCCGACGACGAGCGCGGCCGCTTCGCCGGCGTCGATGAACTGCTGGCCGGTGCCGGGCCGGCGACGGCGGTCTACGTGTGCGGTCCGCCCGCCATGCTGGAAGCGGTGCGCGTGGCTCGTGACGAATACGCTCACGCCCCAATGCATTACGAGCGGTTCAGCCCGCCGCCGATCGTGGACGGAGTTCCCTTCGAGTTGGAACTCGCGCGGTCGCGCCGAATGCTCAGTGTCCCGGCGAACCGGTCGGCGCTGGGCGTCATGCTCGATCATGATCCGACGACCCCCTACTCGTGCCGGCAGGGCTTCTGCGGGACCTGCAAGGTCAAAGTGCTTGCCGGAGGGGTCGATCACCGTGGCCGCGTCGCCGTCGGGGATGACGAAATGCTGGTCTGCGTGTCGCGGGCGAAAGCCGACCGGGTGGTCATCGACGCCTAACAGGGCTCAGCATTCGGGTGCTGATCGACAAAGCCGGTAGCCCACGAGAGGCACAGTCACGCCAGGCAGTGGCTCGAAATTGAGGGTGCGGCCATCAAGTTGGAAGTTTTTCTCCTCGAAGAATTGGCGTGACTTATGGTTCTTTTCTGCGCACCACAAGATCACGTCACCTGAGGGATTCGAGCGCACAGCTTTGTTCAGCAGGCGGCCACCGATGCCGCGGTCCTGGGCTTCCTTCGCTGTGTACAGAGCGTCGACTTGCAGATGATCGGGATTCGCAGCATCCGGTCCGAAAATGGTCATGCCGAGTGTTTTGCCGGCGGACTCGGCGATCCACATGCTCCAGCCAGGACGACTGAGGTCTTGCGGGTAATGCACTGTGGCCCAGAGCTCCGGCGTAATGAGAAGGTCGAGCAAGTAATCCGCAATTATTCCGGTCCAGGACTCTCGATAAACCGGATAGTGCATCTCTGCGACCTTCGCAAAATCTCTCGGCTGAGCTTGCCGGATCCTGACTGGGGGGGATTTCACATCAACACCTCCACTGGTCACGCCTCGACATCAAACTACCTAAGATCATTTCACCCGAGACTGTTCCAGATAGGCAGCCAAAGCGTTGGTCAGACCCCTCCGCGCGATGTCGAGGTCGGCGTACGAGCCCAGCTGACGCTCCGACACCAGGCCGCGCATCGCGCCGGGGATGAGGGCGGCCACCTCGCGGACCCGGCCCGGGTCGACGTCGAGACCTGCGAAAGCGTTCTGGCAGGTCTCCAGCCAGCTCCTGCCCCAGGAGAACAGCTCGGCTGCGGTGCGCGGGTAGAGGCGTTCCAGCTCCTTGGGGTCGCGGGGCAACGCCGCCCGCAGGTTTTCGATCGCGCGTGAATCCGGCGATGCCAGCCCCCGGTAGAGGGTGTCGATGATGGCGCCGACACGCTCACGCAGGGGCGCGTCTGACTGAACGGTTGTCGACAGAGTCGCGGCGCGCCGTTCCGCGGTGCGGTGCAGCACGGCGGCCCAGAAACCGTCGGTGTCGCCGAACTGGTACTGCACCGCGCCCCAGGTGGCCCCGATCTCCTTGGCGATGCGGTTGGCCGACACCGAGCCCGGATCGCCGGAGGCCAGCGAGCGCAGCGCGGCCTCGAGCATGCTCTCGCGCGTCGCGTGGCCGCGGCGGTTGGGACGTCGGCCCACGATTCCCGCGCCGCTGGCTCGCCCTGTCATCCGTCGATCCTATGGTCTCGACTAACTTTTTCATAGACGGTACTGTGAATGTTCGATGGAGTCGCCGAGGAGGACGTGTAGATGGCTAAGCCGCCGCTGTCGATGAAACCGACCGGATGGTTCCAGGTCGCTTGGTCCGAGGAGATCGACATCGGCGACGTCCACAAGATGAAGTACTTCGACCAGGAGATGGTCGCCTGGCGAGCCGAGTCCGGCCAGCTCACCGTGATGAACGCCTACTGCGAACACCTCGGCGCGCACCTGGGTTACGGCGGCAAAGTCGTCGGAGATGTGCTGCAGTGCCCGTTCCACGGCTGGCAGTGGAACCAGCAGGGCCGCAACGTCCGCATCCCGTACCAGGAGCACCCCAACCGCGGTCGTCGCGTCCGCACCTACCCCGTGGTAGAGCGCAACGAGTCCGTGTACATCTGGCACGATGTCGACCGTCATGAGCCGTACTTCGACGCCCCCGACGTGTTCGCCGTCTTTGGCGACGGCAGCAGCGCGGGCGACTACTACCCACAGCAGCGGTTGTATCGCGAGAGCCTGGAACTGCACCCGCAGTACGTGCTCGAAAACGGGGTGGACTTCGCGCATTTCAAGTACGTGCACAACACCCCCATCGTGCCGGTCTTCACCCGCCACGACTTCGACGGTCCGGTGTCCTTCGTCGACTTCACCATCACGTTCGAGGGTGACGACGGGCAGAAGATCGAGGACGTCAACAGCGGCGTGGAGGCGATCAACGGCGGTCTGGGCATCGCGGTGACCAAGAGTTGGGGCATGATCGACAACCGCACCATCTCCGCGATCACCCCGGTCGACGAGTTCACCTCCGATGTCCGCTTCATGGTCTACATCGGCCGGACGCCGGGCAAGGATCCGGCCCGGGCCGAGCTCAAGGCCGCCGAATTCGGGCAGGAAGTGATCCGGCAGTTCACCCAGGACATCGAAATCTGGCAGCACCAGCGCTATTCGGATCCACCCGCGCTGGCCGCCGACGAGTACGAGGGTTTTACCGCAATTCGCCAGTGGGCCAAGCAGTTCTATCCCGACGGCATCGGAGGTAGCGCCGCGGAAGTCTTCACGGCATCGCAGAAAGGCTTGACCGAATGAATGCACCCGCCCGACCGGTCCGCGTGTTCCAGGTAGCCACCGGAAACGTCGGATCGGAGATGATCAAGCGGATCGCCACCCAGCCCGACCTGGAACTCATTGGGGTGCACTGCTACTCGCCGGAGAAGGTCGGCAGGGACGCCGGCGAACTCGCCGGCGTGGCGCCCAACGGGGTGAAGGCCACCGGTACCGTGGAGGAGATCATCGCGGCCCGGCCCGACGTGCTGACGTTTCATGGCGTGTTCCCCGACGAGGACCTCTACGTCAAAGTGCTTGAGGCGGGGATCAATATCGTCACCACCGCCGACTGGATCACCGGGTGGCACCGCGACAAGAACCACCCGCACCCGTCGGGCAAGCCGGTCACCCAACTCTTGGCAGAGGCATGCGAGAAGGGCGGCGCGACCTTCTACGGCACCGGGATGAACCCGGGCCTGAACCAGATCCTCGGCGTGGTGTGCTCGGCCGACGTCGCCGACATCGAGAACGTCACCACCATCGAGTCCGTCGACGTGTCGTGCCATCATTCCAAGGACACCTGGATCGAGGTGGGTTATGGTCTGCCCGTTGATGATCCGACCATCCCGTCGAAGCTGGAGAAGTACACCCGCGTCTTCGCCGACAGCGTGCTGATGATGGCCGACTGTTTCGATCTGCCGCTCGACGAGGTCAAGTTCAGCTACGAGCTGGGCGCCTGTACCAAGGACGTCGACCTGGGCTGGTACACGCTGCCCAAGGGCTCGCTGGGCGGCAACTACATCAAGTATCAGGGCATCGTCGACGGTGTTCCGCGGGTCGAGACGCACCTGGAATGGCAGATGACCCCGCACACCGATCCGAGCTGGAACATCAAGGGCTGCTACATCACCCAGATCAAGGGCGACCCGTGCATCTACAACAAGCACATGGTCTTTCCCAAGCCCGGGGTGGACCTGTCCAACCCGGACAACTTCGCCTCCATCGGCATGACCGTGACGGGCATGCCCGCGCTGGCCGCGATCAAGTCGGTGGTGGCGGCGCCGCCCGGACTGATCACCAGCGCCGACCTGCCACTGCGCGGGTTCGCCGGTCGGTTCAACAGGTAGGCGCGTCAGGGGCCCTCGTCGCGCGGCTGTGGGGGAGTTTCCTTGTCCGCTAGCCATTTTGGTGGCTTAAGATCGTCCCTGGGCGAATCGCGCTCCCGAACACGATGAAGGGTGCAGAGATGACCGATGCTTCGCCAGGGCCGGGTTATTGGTTGGCGTCAGATGGCAAGTGGTATCCGCCCCAGTGGGAATACAACTGGGTAACGACACATCACGAGAATTCGGGCACGGCGGTTCAGATGCTGGGGCAAAAGGCGGACGAAATAGGGCTACGCGGCTGGGAAATGGTTAGCTACACGCTGCAGGGCATGCCGAGCACGCCCCGATTCGCTTTTACCGCCTCGGCTATGTTTAAGCGGCGCAAAATCGAGTCGTAGCCCTGCAAGCGCAAGCGCCAGGCAGCTAACCAACCTAGCCGGGTGGTCTAGGGTGAAACGCATGCGGGTGGGCGTGCTGGGAGCCAAAGGCAAAGTCGGGTCGACGATGGTGGGGGCCGTGCAGGCCGCCGAGGATCTGACCCTATCCGCGGAGGTGGACGAGGGTGATCCGCTGAGCCTGCTGACCGAGGGCAAGACCGAGGTCGTCATCGACTTCACCCACCCCGACGTGGTGATGGGGAGCCTGGAGTTCCTGATCGGCAACGGAATTCACGCTGTGGTGGGTACCACCGGCTTCACCGCGGAACGCCTTGAGCGGGTTCAGTCCTGGCTGGCCGGCACGGACACGGGCAGTGCTGATCGCGCCGAACTTCGCGATCGGGGCGGTGCTGTCGATGCATTTCGCGAAGCAGGCCGCACGCTTCTTCGACTCGGCGGAGGTGATCGAGCTGCACCATCCGCACAAGGCCGACGCGCCGTCGGGCACCGCGGCTCGCACCGCGAAGCTGATCGCCGAGGCGCGAAAAGGCTTGCCGCCCAATCCCGATGCCACGAGCACCGGCCTGCCCGGTGCCCGCGGCGCCGACGTCGACGGCATCGCCGTGCATTCGGTGCGGTTGGCCGGACTGGTGGCCCACCAGGAGGTGCTGTTCGGCACCGAGGGGGAGACGCTGACCATCCGTCACGACAGCCTCGACCGTACGTCGTTTGTGCCGGGGGTGTTACTGGCGGTGCGCCGCATCAAGGAACACCCGGGCCTCACGGTGGGCCTTGAACCGCTGCTCGACCTGCAATGAACGACACCGCTCGCAGCGTGCGCATCCAACTGCTCATCGCGTTCATGTGCGTGGCGATGCTGGTGTACTTCGTGCTGCTAAGCCGTCTGGCCGTTGCGATGATCGCCTCCGCCCGGGTCGCCGCCGTCGGGCTGGGGCTGGCGCTGCTGATCATGCCCCTCATCGGGCTCTGGGCGATGATCGCCACCCTGCGGGCCGGGTTCGCGCACCAGAAACTGGCCCGCCTGATCGCGGCCGACGGAATGGAACTCGACACCAGCGCGCTGCCGCGACGGCCGTCGGGCCGCATCGAGCGGGACGCGGCCGACGCGCTGTTCGCCACCGTGCGCACCGAGGTGGAAGCCGACCCCGACGATTGGCGGCGCTGGTACCGGCTGGCTCGGGCCTACGACTACGCGGGGGATCGCCGGCGCGCGCGGGAAGCCATGAAGACGGCCCTGGAACTACACGGGCGCTGCGGCGGCGCGCAATGAGCAAGACGCTGCTGATCGTCCACCACACGCCGTCTCCGCACTGCCAGGAGATGTTCGAGGCGGTCGTGGCCGGTGCCACCGACCCCGAGATCGCGGGGTGGAGGTCGTCCGGCGACCCGCCCTCACCGTGTCGGCGACCGACATGCTGGTGGCTGACGGCTTGCTATCGTCGCTCCTAGTCGACGACCTTCGGGGCACCGCGAAGCGCCGCCTTCCGGACTGTAAATCCGTCGGCGTATGCGGACGCAGGTCGAACCCTGCACCTGCCACCAGCATCGCCGCAGTTCAGAGGCGGTTTTCGGGTCGGCTGACCGGAGCATGCGACCAGCCTGCGATCCAGGTCAGAACTGGGCCGGATCGGTTCGCTGAGCGCGAATAGTTCGGCGGCGGGGGTGGCCACCTCGACGGACGGGCTGGCTCGACACGGGCCCCCGTCGACGACGGAAAGCGTCATGGCACCTCCTTCGGCGATATAACCTTCGGTCATGATTCGCGTCGCGATCGTGGGTGGTGGTGCTGCGGGCGTGCTCGCCGCGATACATCTGCGCCGGAGCAAACCAGATGCGCAGATCACGCTGATCGACGCGTCTGGTCGTCCCGGCACCGGCGCGGCGTATGGCACCAAAGACCCGACCCACTTGCTGAACGTTCCTGCGCAGCGCATGTCTGTATGGCCCTGCGATCCCGATCACTTCTGCCGCTGGCTCGACGAACGAGCTGTCACGCCGGTGGAGAGCTTCGCACCGCGTCTCGCATACGGCCGCTACCTGCAAGAACAACTCGCGGTCGCCGACGTGCGGACGGAGACCGCCGAGGTTGTCGGGTTGACGCCGGGCACGCCCGTGCGCTTGGCGCTGAACGATGGACGGTCCTTATCGTCTGACGCCGTTGTGCTCGCGACTGGGCGCCCCGAAGGGGGCATGCCCGAGTCGTTGGAGCGCGCCTTCGCTCCGGTGCTGGCTTTGGGAGCCGACTCAGCCACCGACGGCAAGATCGTGGTCGATCCATGGGCGCCCGGCGCGCTCGCGGCTCTGGGTGCGCGCCGGCCCGCGAGCGTCTTGGTGATCGGTTCGGGACTCACCGGCGTTGATGTCGCGCTGCCTCTCATTGCGCGCGGCGCCACGGTCACCCTGCTGTCGCGTCGTGGCGCGCTGCCGCGCCGATTCCGCACGACGGGCGCGCCGACGGAGTTGCCCAACCTCGATGCGCTCGCTGCCGAGGTCTCACTTGAGCAATTGCGCACAGCGCTCGCCGCGGATCTCGCGCACGCGCGCGAAGCCGGTTCGGACTGGCGACAAGTGATCGACGCAGTGCGGCCGCGTACAGCCCGGCTGTGGCGGTCGTTGGGGTGGGAGGACCAGCGCCGGTTCCTGCGCGAGGACCTGCGGCAGTGGGAAGTCCTTCGCCACCGCATGCCGCCCACGATTGCCGATGCGATACATGCCGCGATCGACACGGGCCAACTGATCGTCGAGGCGGGCGAGGTCGCCGATGTGTCGCTGCGTGGCGACGGCGTTGAACTGGTCGTGACAATGAGCGACCGATCAGTGCGTCGACGTGGTGACGCGGTGGTGGTCGCCACCGGCGCCTCGTGGGATCGGCGGTCCCTGCACCGCTCCCCGCTGTGGGCGAACCTGTTGGACAACAACATCGCATCGCTGCACCCGAGCGGCGTAGGCGTGCGACTCGATGCGGACGGCTACCTCATCGACGGGGCCGGGAGCACGGTCCCGGACATCGTGTGTCTCGGCTCGATCCGCATGGGTGAGGTGTGGGAGAGCACCGCGATTCCCGAAATCCGTGCCCAGGCAGCCGCTATCGCGCAGTTGCTCGCCGACGACATGCGCGAACGGCCGGTGCGGGCGCCCAGTCTGGTCAGGACCGCACCGGAATTGACTGGCGCGCCAGCGTTTTACGCCGAAGGTGTGCGTCGCCTGCTCTCCGTCCAAGACGGCGCCTCGGTCGCCTTCGCCGCGGCGGTCGCCGAAGATCCGCACCACGCGCGGGCGCACGTCGCACTCGCGATGATCGCCACCGAACGGCCGGACCGCGCGGGCGGCCCTGACGCAGTCAGCGGCCATCTCGTTCGAGCGCGTGCGGCGCTCGCGCATGGCAGCGACGAAGACCGCAGCCACGTCGAGGCCATCGCGACCTGGTGCGACAAGGGAAATGCGGTCGGCACGCCCGCACTCATCGACCATCTGGACCGGGTCCCGAACGACGCAGTCGCATTGCTTGTGCTCGCGCCGTCGATCGCGTTCGCCGGGGCCGGCGACGCACTACCGGACGCATGGCAGTACGTCGAGCGGTTCACAGGCGTGCACGGCGAGGCGCCGTGGTATCTGGGCTTGCGTGCCTACGGCCGAACGGAGCAGGGCCTGTGGTACGACGCAGCCGACCTGGCCGACGCCGCGCTCGAACTTGATCCAGGCAATGGCAATGCGGCGCATGCGCTTTCACACGTGCACTACGAAACCGACGCGCATGGACCCGGGCTGAAATGGCTGACCGACTGGATCCCGGGCGACGGCAGCACACAGCGTTACCTCCCGCACTTTCAGTGGCACGCCGCGCTGCACGAGCTCGCGATGGGCGACGCGGCCGCCGCGGCTCGCCGATACGCCGCGTTTCTCGCACCGCCCCAGTCGAAGGACGTGCGCTGCCTTGTTGATGCCGGTTCGCTCGCGTGGCGGGCGCGCCTGCATCCGGACTGGGTTACTCCCCCTGATCCGATGCCGTTGCTCGCCGAGGTCGGCTCGCTTGCCTATGCGCCGCAAACGCCGTTCATCGCGTTCCACGCGCTGCTGGTGCTGGCCGCGGCGAATGATCCGGCCGCGATCCGCGCGATCAACGTTCCGGGCGCGACCGACGCGCAGGCAACGACGCTGCGTCTCATCGGCGAAGGTCTTATTGCGTTGACCGAGGGTGAGCCGCGCGCCGCGCTCGACTATCTCCTCGAATCGCTCGCCGGGCTTTCGTCGATTGGCGGTAGTCGTGTGCAACAAGAAGTCATCCTCGAAACGGCATTGGCCGCGATGCTCCAACTCGGTGCGCCGGGTCAAGCTGCGCGCCTCTTGTCGCGACATCGCGCTGCGCCCGGGCCGCAAGTGACCCGCGGCGCTGTGAACTGACCCGGTGATTGTCGTCGGTTAGCTCGTGCCGGCGCGACACCGGCTGAAGTGCAGGGCTCTGCCAGCGTTGCGCCCAAGTGACGCAAAAGCATGAACGTTGACCTCTATCTCGGCCAACCGAGATCCCGGGTCTCTTCCCGGTGGCGGTTCTGGTCGGCCATTGGTCGGTCCGACATGCCCGTCGCGGCGCAGCGCAATGCAGTGCTTACATCATCGGGTGTCGTGTTGACTGAGCAGTCCGACTAGTAGACCGGAGGTTGTCAATGCCGCACTTGCTGATCGTCCATCACACGCCGTCGCCGCACTGCCAGGAGATGTTCGAGGCGGTCCTGGCCGGTGCCACCGACCCCGAGATCGCGGGGGTGGAGGTCGTCCGGCGACCCGCCCTCACCGTGTCGGCGACCGACATGCTGGAGGCGGACGGCTATCTGCTCTGCGACGACGCCGACAGTATTGGGACGACGCCGACAGTATTGGTGTGCGCTAACTTTCAGCCCGCGTAGGCGCGCTTTTTGGCGTCGTCGCCCGCAGCCATGGGTCAATCTGGGCAGCCACGTTCGCCCAGACCGGTTCAGCGGTATCCCGTGGCCAGGCCGGCTCACGGGCATTCGTCGACTGGCACCGGGGCGCCCGAGCGTGGCGCGATGTGCTTGGCACCGGCGAAATCACAGTCAGTGGTCCGCAGCGGCTGCGCCGGGCCTTTCCGACCTGGAACCTGCACGAACCCGACCGCGACAACGCGATCTAACACATTGCGCTCACCGGCCACGATGTAAGCGTTATCCAGCCCGATACCCCGGCTATTTGCCTGAATCGCTCAGCTGAAACGCGCCGCGATGTCGCGCCGAGGTGGAGGGAAACCGGCTTTGGCCCATTCCTATCCAGGTAGCTGTCAACTCCGGTCGAATGCTGACCGTGTGGTTCCGGGGTGAATTCTGACCACCCCGTGACAGCTTCTTACTATCGGAGATATTATCGCTGGATGGCGATGATTCTTGTCGGCGTGAAGGTCGACCGGCTCGAGTTGGCGCCGGGAGCGGCGTTGTTCCGGTCGCTAGGTGATGAATCTCGGCTGGCGATTGTGCGGCGTCTGGCTGAAGGGCCGGCGCGGGTGACTGATCTGGTGGCGGCGCTGGGTCTGGCGCAGTCCACGGTGTCGAAACATCTTGCGTGTCTGCGTGATTGCGGGCTTGTTGCTTCCGAGCCGGTCGGTCGGGCCTCGGTATTCCGGTTGACGCAGCCGTCGCTGGTTGATGTTTTGGCCGCCGCCGAAAAGGTGCTCGAAGCGACCGGCAGCGCGGTGGCGCTGTGTCCGAACTACGGCCGCGGCAGGTCTACGGCGGAGTTGTTGTGAGTTCGGCCGGGCAGGCGGCGGAGCCGACAGGCGTGGGCGGGGATGGATGTGGCGGCGCCGACTGCTGCACGCCGCTGAAAATTGCCGAGCGTGACAGAGGCTGGCATGACGCGGCACGGCGAGCCCGGCTGTTGTCGTGGATTTCGTTGGGCTACATGGCGGTCGAAGGATTGGTCGCCATTGTGGCGGCGATCGTGGCGGATTCTGTGGCCCTATTGGGGTTTGGGCTGGATTCGGTGATCGAGGGTTTGGCCAGCGTGATCATCATCTGGCGGTTCACCGGGACGCGCAAGCTGTCGCCTACCGGCGAGGCGCGGGCCCAGAAAGCCGTCGCTATCACGTTCTTCCTGCTCGCGCCCTATGTCGCTTATCAGGCGGTCGCCGCGCTGATTGACCGCAGCCGGGCAGAGACCAGCTGGGTGGGCATCGGTCTGGCGGTCACCAGCCTGATCGTGATGCCGCTGCTGGGTATCGCCAAAAAGCGCTTGGCGACCCGGTTGGGCTCGGCGGCCACGCGTGGTGAGGGCGTGCAGAACCTGTTGTGCGCCTACCTTGCGGTGGCCGTGCTCGCGGGGCTGCTGGCCAACACGCTGTGGGGGTGGTGGTGGCTAGACCCGATCGTCGCGCTGGGCATCGCGGCAATGGCGCTCTGGGAGGGCATCGAATCCTGGCGCGGGGATGGGTGCTGCTGACCCGGCGGGTATTTGGTCACTTCATGACCAATCGCCTGGAGAAAGCGAGTAAGACGGTGAGCACATTCCGTCGGGTGCCGCACGCACCTGAGCCCGAGGCACCGTACTACCACGACGCCCTCGCCACCGCGACCATGAAGAGCAACGATGAGGGCACGCGGATTGGTGTGCGCAGCCGACGCCGGGCCCGCGAGACTTTGCAGACGTCTCGCGGGCCCGACCGTGCGGTGTCGTCATCGCCGGGATGCGCTGGACCGGGACCGCCGGTCCAGTACCCACACCGTGGCCAGCGTGAGGGCAACGGCCAACGACGCGAGCGCAATGAGGCTCCCACCGGTGCCTCCATTGAAAGTCTCGCGATAGGCGGACATGGCCGGCAGTGTGGCAGTAAACCGGTCGAGGTCTAGGTCGCGCCCCAATGCTTCGAATGCGTGGCGGTTGGATAGGCCAAGGCTCATCAGACGTCCTGGGAAAGCCATCTTGTCCACGGGGACGATGGCGCCACCGAACAAAACCTGCGGGAAGCAAAGCATGGGCAGAGCGAGGGCGGCCTGAGCGGCGTTGTGCACGGCGGCCGAGGCGAGCAGGCCGAGGGCCAGCGCCGAGGTCGCTTCGATGACCATCGTCACGAACAGCAAGGCGTACACGTGCCATCCGACGGCGGGGAGCCGACCGAGTGCCCGCAGCATGGCGAGGAGCACCGCGCTCACTGCGGCCAGCACCGGCAGCAGGGCGGTGACCTTGGACGCCACGTAGGCACCCACACTGAGCCCGGCCAGGCGCTCCCGCCGGAATACGGCGATCTCTCCGACGATCTGGAGCAGGCCGTAGGTCAGGCCGAAGAAGAAGCCGTCGAATGCGATCCAGAAAACGATTTGGGCCGGGCCGACGTCGGCCGCGCCACCTGGATCGAACGCGCCGCGTTTGAACAGCGTCGCCATCATCGCCGTGACCAGCACCGGTGAACCGAGCAGGACCGCCAACGTCAGCCGGTTGCGGAACAGAACATCAACATTGCGGCGCGTGAGCAGCCACCACTGCCGCACCATGCCCGTGCGCTTGACGCTTGAACGGGTCGCCGGGACGGCCCGCGGAGCCGAGCCGGGCCGGGCTTCTGACTTGTCACGACTGTTCGCAAATCGCTCCGCCCAGATCGCAGGGGTGTGCTCACCAGCCAGCCGGTCGTACACGCCGGCGAGATTTTCCACACCGAAATAGCGCCGAGCCTCGGTCGGGCTGCCGCTGAACGCGAGGTGGCCGTCGCGAGCCAGGAACACCACTCGGTCACACCGATCGATGCCCTCCGGCTCATGCGTAGTGAGGACGACTGTTACCCCGCGCTCGCTAAGCCTGCGCAGCAGGCGCATGACGTCGGCCGCGGTCGCCGGATCGAGTCCGGAGGTGGGTTCGTCGAGGAAGAAAAGGCGTGGCCGGGTCAGTAGTTCTACGGCGATACTGGCGCGCTTGCGCTGGCCGCCGGACAGGCTGCGGACCGGCACCTCGGCCCGATCAGCCAGGTCGAGGTCACGCATGGTCGCCTCGACCACACGATCGGCCTCGGCCGCCAATGTGCCGGCGGGGAGTCGTAGCCGCGCCGCGTAGCGCAGCGTGCGGCGTAGGGGCATTTCGAGGTGGATGATGTCGTCCTGCGGCACGTAGCCGATACGGGAATCGGCACTGGCTCGGGCACCGGGAACGACGCCGTCGTGCGACACTTCCCCGGCAGACGGTGGCTGCAGTCCCGCGAGGATCTCCAGCAATGTGGTTTTTCCCGCGCCACTGCCGCCGGCAATGGCAATCAACTCGCCCGGTTCTATCGAGAGTGTCAGCTTCTGCAGGATTTGCCGTGCGCCGACCCGCCGGCTCACGTTGACAGCATCGACCCGCCCGCCGCCCGACGCTCCGGGTGCGTGACTCGACGAGAGCGCATTGAAACGCTCGATTGCCGTTGGTTGAACCGCCAATTCGGTCATGTTGCGAACCTTCCGTGATTCCTGAATTGCATTGTCAGGACCCGATCATCGGCCTATGGCAGCACTGGTTGCATGAGGCGTTTGCCTCAAACTGAAAGAGTCGACGTCAGCCGACGGAAAGGCTCCGCCGGTGGAATGCAAAGCGCGCCAGCGGTTTGACGACAGCCGGCGACAGAGTGGCGTGAGCTGCTGCGGATGACGAGGGCGGCGAATGTCTCAGTGCATGCTGCTATTGGCCGGTAAAACGTTGCGGCTCTTCATCGTTCCGCGGGTCCGTCGACCGGAAAGCCCGCCAGACCCCGATCGATTGCCGCGAGACTCGCCTGCGTGCGGTTGTTGACGCCCAACTTTGCATAGACACGCTCGACGTGGTTGCGCGCTGTCTTCTCGGCTATGAACAACTCGGTGGCGATTTCACGGTTCGACTGGCCCTGCGCGACTAGTCGGAGGACTTCGACCTCCCGAACGGTGAGCCCCGCCGACCAGGACGTCCGCCGCGATGTCCGATGTCCGGCCGCCGCCAAGACGGCTTCCACCGACTCGGCGTCGAGGCGTCCGTCGCGTGCCTCTTGGCGCAGGTGACCGGCAGCTTCGCGAGGATCGAGGGCGGCCCGTTGTGGACGTGGCTCGAGAAGTTGGTGATAAGCGACCGCCGCGGCAAGCAGCCGGTCGTGCGCAGTCAATTCAGCACCGGCGATCCCTCGGGGAAAGCCGGACCCGTCGATGCGTTCCTCGTGCTTGGTAGCGATGGACACCACCGACTCCAAGCCGTCGACCCGGCTCAGTATTCGTCCCGTCAGATAGGGGTACATCCGTACCCGCTCCCATTCAGCAGTACTGAGCTGCCCCTTCTTCTCCCAGATCTGATTGGACACGCCTAGTCTGCCGAGGCCGTGGACGAGGCCCGCACGGTACAGATGTGTGATATCCGCCGACGGCATACGCCGGTGTCGGGCCGCTGCGGCCGCGAGATCCGCAACGCCCCGCGAGTAGCCCGGAGAACAAGGGCACTTGAGATCGACGAAATCCGCCATTGCCCTTAGCAACTCGTCGATCTCCTCCCCATCGAGAGTACGATCACGATCCGGTGCCTGCGCCAAAGCTGCTGTCCAAACATCTATTTCGAGCAGCCCCTCGACGATTGCGGCGGCATCACGTTCGAACACATCGACCACGGCCGGGCTGAACTGTGTGCCACGCCGGGACCGGGCGACCTCGACCGCTTGTGCCAGGCCACCCGTCCGCAGGTGCACCTCGATGACATCGGACAGGTGAACAATGTGGATTTCGAGCGGAATATCCTCCCCGCGAGCACCGTTCGGCATCCCCCGGCCATCCCAGCGCTCGAAGATATACGCCAGCGCCTTCCCGACCTCCCTGTCGAGGCCGATCCGATCGGATAGGGCCCCGGCAGAAGTGCAATGCGAACTGATGAGGTCGGCAACCCGGTTACGTGCGGTGAGCAGAAAGGCAGCCGAGCGGATGCCGCGCTCCCAGCCCGGCAATCCACGCCCCACGTGACTGACCATAAGACGCAGGAACGGCAGCCCGGCCATATCCACCCCGTAGGTGTCGGCCCGGAAGGCGATGTCGTCGCCGAACAGCGCCGAAAGCTCATGGGAATCGGCGTGACAACCGATCCACCCGACCAGGTTGGCGTAGTACACCGTCGAGCGCTGTTCAGCGTCCAGACCCATCCGCTCGGCGATGCGAGTTGCGATCAGGGAAGACCGAAGCATGTGTTCCATCGGCTGCCCCAGACCGAGGTCGATCGCCAGCGACATGGCCGCCAGCAACTCGGCTTTGCGCAGGCCCTTTGTCGAGCCTTGCAATGTCCGGGTCGGGTGCACGCCCCCATTCTGCACCTGGACATGACGGCATTGACGCGAATGACGGGGCAAAGGCCCTATTACATGTGGCTGAGTCCGATACCCACCTCGTCGGTATTTCGGCGCTGCCGCGATCTTGCAGTCAGACGTCACTGATCGGTCCTGGTGCGGATATCCATCGTGTAGCAAACCGCTGTTCCGTCCAGCACGATGGTGCCGTCGTCCCGCGTGACGGTGGTTCGCAGTTCGGTGATCGGTTTGTCGGTGCGCACCGAGATGACTTCGACGCTGCCCGTGATCGTGTCACCGCAGCGCACCGGTGCCTTGAAGGCCCAATTGACATTCAGAAACACCGTGCCCGGACCCGGCAACTCCTCCGCCACAACGGCATTCAGGATGGCACTGGTAACCCCGCCCTGGACGACGATTTCCCCGAACCGCGACGCCTTGGCCGCCGCTTCGTCGTAGTGCAAAGGGTTGCGGTCGCCGCTGATCTCGGTGAACAGGGCGATGTCGTTGTCACCGACAGTGCGCGAGAGCTGCGCTGTCTGACCGACGAACGGTGTCGTGCGCGTAGAGCTGGTAATCATTGCTTTGCTCCTTGAGTTGGTGGTGCTTGTGTAGGGCCGACATCGCTACGGCACCGAGCAGGGGGCCGGGTGCAAGAAGCAGAAATGCGTATTGCCAACCGATCAGTTCGGCGATGACAGGAACGAGTTGGATGGTGACGACGGTCAACAGGAAACCGGTCGCGGTCTGCGCTGTCAGGGCCGTGCCGACGAACCGGGTGTCCGTCGTCTCGCTGAGCACAGTGGAGAAGACGCCTGAGTCGGCGATGACGGCGGTACCCCACACCAAGAGGAAGACCACGAGTAGCAGCGTCGGTCCGGCGAAGAACAGCGGTGATGCCACGCAGCAGGTTCCGCTGGTCACCAGCGCCGCCACCGCCGCCGGAGGGCGACCGAAACGGTCTGACGCCCAACCGCCCAGCAGGCATCCGAAGGTCCCTGCGACTCCGATAGCCCCGAATGCGATGAACCCGGTCGACCCCACGGCCGCGTCGCCTCGTGCGGTCCGACCGGCGACGACGAACATCGGCAGCCAGGTCCACAGGGCGTAGAGCTCCCACATGTGCCCGAAGTAGCCGAGACTGGCCAGCAGCGGTCTGCGGTCGGTGAGCAGAGCGAGCGCGTAGCGCGGATACGAGGCGGGCGCGCGGACGGCCAGGTGGGGGCCGGGCCGAACCGCCGTGAGGGCGACGACGGCGCCCGCCGCAGTCAGTGCCGCCGCGGCCAGCATCACCGTTCTCCAAGGCAGCGGTCCGAGGCCGGTGATGAGGTGTGGGAGGGCGGAGCCAATGGTCAGTGCTGCCAGCAGAACCCCGAACGTACGGCCTCGATCTTTGGGTGCCGACCATGACGCCATCAACTTCATCCCCACTGGATAGACACCGGCGAGGAACATCCCGGTGAGGATTCTCAACGGGACCGCCGCGGCGAGACCAGAGGCGCAAAGAGCCAGGGCCGCCGTGCAGGCCGCCGCGCCCAAGGCGCTTGCAGCGAGCAGGTGCTGCGATGTGGCGCGGTCGGTCAGGTTGAAAACCGTCGAGGTGATCGCCCCGACGACGAATCCGATTTGCACTGACGCGGTCAGCCAGACCGCCGCCGTCGCTCCGATACCCCACTCCGAACGCAGGGTGGGCGCGACCGCGGTGGCCGAGAACCACGCGCTCAGCGCCAAAACCTCGACAACCGCGACGACTGCGCGTTGCCGGTTGGTGCGCGACAGCATCATCGTCCAATTCCGTTCAGGCGGCCGGTATCTGGCCGATTGCGCGCAGCGCGTCGACTTCGGGCCGCATGGCCTGGCTCAGTTCACGAAGGTATCCGCGCAGCTGCGCGAGATCCCAGCGGTAGCTCGCGACGCGTTCGGTGATGTCGAACAGCGGCTCGGACAGTCGGTCTCGGGTGCGCTCGTAGTCGTGGAGGGCGTTGAGCTGTGCCTGCCCGCCGCGGGGTGCGTCGAGCACCGCGCGGGCGAGCAGTTCCGCGTCGCGCAGGGCGTCCGTGATGCCGTGCGCGGTGATCGGGTCCTTGAAATAACCTGCATCACCGACCAACGCCCAGCCAGGGCCGGCGGACGCGCGGATCCAGCCGGGCAGGCCGGGAAAGCCTCGCAACGTGCCGACGGGTGGTGTGTCGGCGATAGAGCTGGCCAGTTCCGGGGCGGCCTCGGCGAGCAGCGACCGGTACGTAGCGTCCAGCCCTGCGGACCGCTGCTGGGCGAACCTCTCGCTTGCGGTGCCCGTCCAGACGCACGCCAAACCGCCGCCGGTTGGCACCACGCCCGCGGTAACCCGCTGTCGGTACGCCCAGTGGTAGCGATCGCGCGCGAGTCCGGGAAAGTAGCCGTACACGATCGCGCCGGACACCGTGCCGCGTCGACGGAAGGGGGCGTTGACCGCTTGCGCGATCGTCGAGTTTCGCCCGTCGGCGCCGATGGTCAGCGGCGCGGTGGCGCGGAAACGAGTGCCTGTACCGCGCTCGATGCCCTCGATGCCGCCCACCCTGCTGCCATCGGTGAGCAGGCGGGTCACCCGCGCCGGGGCGCGAACCTCGGCGCCTGCCGCGCGGGCGGCCTCCAGCAGCAGCGCGTCGAGGACGGTTCGGCGGGGGGCGCGCAGCGCCGATATTCCACCGCTCGGGCGGATGTCGACGCTCTCGATGTCGTCGCCGTAAGCGAACTCGGTCGAAACGATGGCTGGAGTGCCCCCGTCGATGACCGCGTCGAGCAGACCCCAGCGGTGCAGTTGCAGCACACCGCCGCGCATGAGCGCATGGGTGGACAGCGTGTCGGAACCCGGCCGGGTCGCCTCGACGACGAGCACACGCATGCCGCCGCGGGACAGCAGCATTGCGGTGGCCGCACCGGCACACCGGCCGCCGACGACGATCGCGTCATAGTTGTGGTCCATGAGATGCTCCTCACTTCGAGTCGAGATAGTGGGTGAGGTGTTCGCTCAGGTCCGTCGCATCGGCGGCTGCGCCGTCGATCAAAGTCGACTTGCGGCGGCGCAGGAACGGCATCCCCACCAGGTACAGGCCGGGGCTGGGGGTGATGCCGCCATCATGGCGGACATGGCCTTTTCGGTCGAAGACCGGAACGTCGAGCCAGGACAGGTCCGGACGAAATCCGGTAGCCCAGAGAACCGTTCGGACGGCGCCGGACCGTAGGTCGAGGGTCAGGGGCGCCTGGGCGGGGACGGCGGTCGCGGTGAACCGTCGCGGCGGATCGCCGCCATCCAAGCCCGCTTCGGTCGCCCACGCATCGATGGTGTCAAGCAGCCGTCCGAGTTTGAGGTCGGCCAGCGCGAACATGTTCGGCAACGAGCCGGAGAATTTCGCGATGCCGTCTTCGATGCCGGCCAACCGTCCGACCAACTGCACGCCGAATTGACTTAGTGAATTCAGGTCGAGGGTGGTCCTCTCGGGCGAACCGACCAGCTGCATCGACGGAACGGTGCGCGCTCGGATCAGATCGGGTATCTGGTCGTAGCGCTCGTCCAACACTCCCGCCGCGTCCATCCACCACAGGATGTCCTTGCCCCGGTAGGTGCGCGGCATCCGGACGTGTTCGCCGACGGCGAGCGTGACCGGCCGGCCGGAGCGGTGCACTTCCGCGGCAATCTGGATCCCGCTCGCAGAGGCGCCGACGACGAGGACCCCGCCGTCGGGAAGCTGGCTCGGGTTGCGGTAGTCGGCGGGGGTAATCGTGGTGATGCCGGCGGGCACGCCGCTTTGCAGCGCAGGCACCTTGGGAACGGTGCTTGCGCCCGGGGCGAGCACAACCGATCGCGCGTGCCACAAGCCTTGGTCTGTCTGCACCTGGTACCCACGCGCGTCCTTCCGCACCGATGTGACGGTGGTGTTGGCTCGCACGGGTGCCGCCGACTCCTTCGCATAGCGCTCGATCAGTTCCACGACGTCGGGTGCCGTGAGGTATCCGTCGGGGTCGTCGCCTCGGTACGCGTAACCCGGTAGCCGAGTCATCCAGTTGGGGGTGAGCAGTCGCAGCGAGTCCCAGCGCTGCGTGCGCCACGAGTGCGCTACCTCACCGCGTTCCAGCACGACGTGGTCGATCGAACGGTCGGCGAGGCAGCGACTCATGGCCAGTCCGCAGTGCCCGGCACCCACCACGATCGCGGTTGTGTTCAGCATGGTCGGTCTCCTGTTGAAACGTCGCCCGGTCAGGACAGGTCGACGGTGACGGGGGTGGGGTTGGTCAGGATGTCGTAGACGGCCGAGCGTTTCTGCGACTGCGCGACAAGGGCTTTGATCTCCTCGGTCGTGGCGTCGGCGTCGATGGTGTAGGTCACCTCGACCCCGCTGAAACCGTTGCGTACATCGGGATCCACGCCGAGGATTCCGTGGATGTCCTCGCCGGCCTCGACGGTGGCCCGCACCGAGCGCAGCTGAATGCCCCTGCGCTGGGCGATCGAGGCGATGCCGGCGGTAAGGCAGCCGCCCAGCGCCACCAACACATACTCGACCGGAGTGATGCCGTTGTCCTGCGAGGCGAATGCAAGTGGATGGTCGACGTCATAGGTGAACGTCGTCTTGTGTTGTTGCTGCTCGCCCAATCCGTAGAAGGTGTCCACGATCGAGCGGCTGTGGGTGCCGTTTACCCAGGAAACTTCTGTCCGCCATTGGAACTGGGCGATCTCGGGCGTGTCGGCCAGGGCCTCACGGACGCCGAGCAGAGCTTCGACGTTGACGCCGTTGTCGACGGGGGTCTGGATTGTGGTCATGAACTTCTCCGTTCTTTGGTTGATCGGCCCCGTACGGAGACCGTTCACGATTGGTCATGCCGCAATGCTCGGCCCGGGCGCTCGGCCCGCGCATGAGGCACTTGCCTCAACTTTCAGGCCGAATGACGTTGCGGTGAGTTGGCCTCAATTGCGCCGCTTTCTGGGGCCGTTGCCCCATGTGACGCCCAGTTCGTCCGCTCTACCCTTTCCGCATGGTCATCTTTGACACCGCACGCGCAGCCGTACCCGCAATCGAGCGGAACCAGTGGGACAGGGTTCTGACGGAAGGTCACGCGTCTTTGGTCAAGGCGCGACGAGTGTTTCGCTATCTGCCCTCGGCGCCGCGATGCAAGGTATGCAACAACCCGTTCGGCGGCCCGGCCGGTCGTGTTCTCGCCGTTGCCGGGTTCAGCCCGTCGCGCAAGAACCCCAATCTGTGCCGTCGTTGTTGCGATGCGCTTCCCGCGGGCGGCGCTGAGGTGGACATCGCAGTCCTGTTCGCCGACGTTCGAGGTTCCACTGCGCTGGGTCAGCGCGCTGCCGCGACAAACTTCGCCGCGGTGCTCAACCGGTTCTACAGCGCTGCGACGCAGACTCTTCTGCGGCATGACGCGGTGATCGACAAACTCATCGGCGATGGGGTGATGGCGTTCTTTGTTCGCGGCATCAGCGGTCCGCAGTACCGACGCCGTGCGGTCCTGGCGGGGATGGATCTGCTCGAAGCGGTCGGTTACGGCAGCGACGGGGGGCCTTGGCTCGAGTTAGGCGTGGCGGTCAACGCCGGCGTCGCCTACGTGGGCAACGTTGGGGGCGCGGTCGTCGACTTCACTGCCCTCGGTGATCCGGTCAATGTCGCGGCGCGTATGCAACAACATGCCGCAGGCGGGGAGTTGCTCGTCGCATCAGGAGTGGCCGATGACGGCGTGGCGAGGGCTCAGCGACGTCGACTGAACCTGCGAGGGCACGCGCAGCCGATCGACGCGTTCGTCCTCGGCGCGTGAGCCTCGATGCTGCCACCGCTGGGGCGACACCCTCTCCGCACTGTCAGGAGATGTTCGAGGCTGCGCTGGCCGGAGCGGCCGACCCCGAAATTGAGGGTGTCGAGGTGGCGCGGCGAGCGGCGCTCACAGTGTCGCCGGTCGACATGCTTGAGGCGGACGGCCATCTCGCCACCCCGGCCGACCTCGGGTACCTCAGCGGCTCTCAAGCACTGATTTGACGATTACCCCTCTAGTAGACGACGGGTCGGCTGATAACCCCCATCCCTATTCAGGTTTCTCGGCCATCGAATTACAGGGTCAAATCGGGGTGAGATTGTCAACATCGCTCCGCCAGGTTTCCGCTGGTAGCGTCCGGTTTTGGTGTTAATCGAAAAGAGGAGAAGAACACCATGACCGATACGTTTCGCCGGGTGCCGTATCCGCCCGACCCCAATGCGCTTACAAAGAGCGCGAAGCACCCAGCCAAGTTCTCGTGGTGGTATGTCGACAGCTGCATCGGCAAGATGACGGTGGCCGAAGCTGGGGAAGCTGCTCCCCCGGACTTGAAGGGTAGCTAGTGGCCCGCCTGCTCATCGTCCATCACACGCCGTCGCCGCACTGCCAGGAGATGTTCGAGGCGGTCGTCGCCGGGGCAACCGACCCCGAGATCGCGGGGGTGGAGGTCGTCCGGCGACCCGCCCTCACCGTGTCGGCGACCGACATGCTGGAGGCGGACGGCTATCTGCTGGGAACCCCGGCCAATCTGGGGTACATGAGCGGCGCCCTCAAGCACGCTTTCGATGTCTGCTACTACCCGTGCCTGGATGCGACGCGTGGGCGTCCGTTCGGGCTGTACCTGCACGGCAACGAGGGCACCGAAGGGGCGGAGCGGGGCGTCGATGCCATCACGACCGGGCTGGGTTGGGCGAAAGCCGCAGCGACCGTGGTGGTTTCGGGCAAGCCAAGCAAGACTGACCTGGAGTCGTGCTGGGAACTCGGCGCGACGGTCGCGGCCCAGTTGATGGGGGTTGACACAGGATGGGATGCGCCGTCCCGCTAGATATAGGACGGCTGGAATGCCTCGGCGGGCTGGACCAAAGCCAGCGCCGAGCTGGTGCCGATCGGTCCGTGCTGGTCGAATAGGGTGGCCGCGCCGGTAGCCACACCTGCAGTGCCGTAGTGGCTCTGGGCTGCCAGGCCGACGAATTCACCGTCGGGCAGCCGGCTCGCGGTGGTCGTGTAATCGGCGTTGATGTAGCGCAATCCGCCTGTGCCCCAATGGGTGAGCGAACTAGTGATATCGCCGACGAACGCCAGCCGGGTAAACGGTGTCAGGGGGTAGCCCTGCACCATCGGACGAAACACCCTTGCCCACGCGAACTTCTGAGAGTGCGACTGCTCCCACTCGCCGGCGGCGATCCCGGGACTGCCTGCCAGGGTCGCCCCGTACCCCCAGATGAGAAACGGCATGTCCGCCGGGAAGCCGCCGGAGTCCACCGGCAGCGGTGGCATCTCTACCGCGGAGGACCATACCTGTCCGTCCGGATGATCGCCTCGTCGCAGGAACAGCGCGCTGGCCCGTGCGACGATCGTTCCGTTCTGCAGCAACGCGCCGTCGACCAGCTTGATACGCCGGCCTTCCCGCTGCACGGAGGTCTGAATCCGCACCGGTTCGAGCAGGACCGGGCGCAACAGATCGACGGTAAAGCGGGCTGACTGAAACTCCGGATCGACGCCGGATCGCTCTATTCCCCAACCCAAGAGCCCGCCGACAACCTGGCCGCCCATCGCAGCGCCCCACGGCCCTCGCGTCATCGCGCCCGGTAGATAGGAGTCGCCGTCGACGGTGAAGAACGCCTCGGGCATGATAGCTGGGTCTTCGATCGTCACCGCTATCACGATAGGACACCGCAGAGTAGGGACCGGGCATGCCCGCAGTGACCGAGATTCCCCGCAGCCACAACCCGTTCGCGATGACGGGAGTTTCTCGCGACGCCCAGGGTGTCCCGCACTACGACCGCTTGCCCGCCACGCTGCTTGACATGCTCGCCGAGCAGGTCGACAACCACCCGAACGGCGAGGCCGTCATCGAATTGGGTGCAGACCGATTGACCTACCGGCAACTGTGGAACCGCGCGTCGCGGGTGGCCGGTGGGCTGCGCGCGGACGGGCTGCAACCGGGCGATCGCGTCGCGGTGCGTCACCCCACGGGCATCAATTGGGTGCTGGCGTTCTGGGGCACCGTCATGGCCGGTGGCGTTGCGGTGCCGATCAATACGCGATTGACGCAACCCGAGGTAGCGTTCGTGCTGTCCGACGCGGGTGTGCGGATGGACCTGACGCCGGGCACCGCATTGCCCGAGGGCCAGCCGTATGTGACTCACCAGCTCGGCCGCGCCGACATCGCCGCTCTGTTCTATACGTCGGGAACCACCGGGCACCCGAAGGGGGTGCCGACCACTCATGAGGCGTTCGTGACCAACACCGAGAACATGCTGCGCTGCATCGGGCAGCCAGCCGATCTCGGTGAGCAGCTGCGCGCGCTCATCTCGGTGCCGCTCTTCCACGTGACGGGCTGCAACTCACAACTGTTGATCGCCGCTCGCGTCGGAGGAGCGGCGGTGCTCATGCCCGCGCTCAACCTTGATGCGTTGATCGGCGCGCTACCCGCCGAGCGAATCTCGTTCCTGGTGAACGTTCCCGCGGTGTACTCGTTATTGTTGCGGCACGGCGACTTTGCGGGTGCCGACGTTTCCCGTGTCCGCTGGGTCGTCTATGGAGGCGCGCCGATTGCGCCGTCGTTGGTGACGTCGGTGAAGAACGCGTTTCCGCAAGCCGGCGCCTTCAACGGGTATGGCATGACCGAGACTGCGTCGCTGATGACGGTGTCGCCCGACGAGGAGGCCGTCGAGCATGCGGATTCGGTCGGTTATGCGGTCCCCTCAGTGGATCTCGGCGTCGTTGCCTACGGCGACGAACCGGGTGCCGGCGAGCTGGTGGTGTGCGGGGCCAACGTGACGGCCGGCTATTGGAACCGGCAAGAAGCCACCGCTGCCACGATCGTGGACGGCTGGCTGCACACCGGCGACGTAGTTCGGGTCGACGAGGCGGGCCGGGTGCACCTCATCGATCGGATCAAGGACATCATCAACCGCGGCGGGGAGAACGTCTCGAGCGTCGAGGTCGAAGCCGCGCTGCTAGCCGCGCCCGGTGTCGCGGATGCCTGCGTGCTGGCAGTTCCCGACGAGGTGATGGGGCAGAAGGTGGGAGCCGTGTTGTTCGGTGGCGTGGACACCGTCGACGTGGCCGCCGTCCTGGACCACTGTCACGGGCAGCTTGCCGACTTCAAGATTCCGCAATACATCACCGTGGTCGACAGTGCGCTGCCCCGCAACGCCGGCGGCAAACTGCGCAAGAACAAGCTCCGCGCGGAGGTGCGGTGGGGCGACCCGCTCAGATGAACACCATCCTGTTGATCGCCAACCGCGGCGAGATCGCGCTTCGAATCATCCGTACCGCAACCGAACTGGGCATGCAAACGGTCGCGGTCTACGCAGAAGACGATGCCGCCAGTCCCCACGTGCACGCGGCCGACCAGGCGATCGCCGTGCCGGGCGCCGGTGCCGAGGCCTACCTGAATCAGGCCGGGCTGCTGGCGGCGGCCAAGGAGTCGGGCGCCGAGCTGATCCATCCCGGCTATGGGTTCCTCAGCGAGAACGCGCAATTCGCCCGCGCCTGCACGGCCGCCGGGTGCACGTTCGTGGGGCCGGACGCCGACGCCCTCGAGCTGGTCGGCAACAAGTCTTCGGCCCGCGCCGCCGCGATCGCCGCCGGCCTGCCGGTGCTGCCCGCAACCGAAGGGCCGAGCAGCGCGGCCGACATCAAGGCGTTTTTCGCGGACCAGGACGGCGCCATCATGATCAAGGCGCTCGCCGGCGGGGGCGGCCGGGGAATGCGGAAGGTGGATAGCGCGGAGCAGATCGACAGCGCCTACCAACAGTGCGCCGCGGAGGCGCAGCTGGGCTTCGGCGATCCGGCGCTGTTCGCCGAGGCGCTTTTCGATGCGGCGCGACACATCGAGGTGCAAGTCGTCGCCGCGCCGGCCGGCCACCAAACGCGCGCGCTGGCCCTCGGTGACCGCGATTGCAGCATCCAGCGGCGCTACCAGAAACTCGTCGAAATTGCGCCAGCCCAAGGACTTTCGGACGATCTGCGCCGGGATCTGCACCAGGCCGCGGCCCGCCTGTGCGCCACGGTCGGCCTGCACGGGCTGGCCACCGTCGAATTCTTGGTCGCCGGCGAGAAGTTCGTGTTCCTTGAGGTCAACCCGCGGATTCAAGTGGAGCACACGGTCACCGAGGAGACGACCGGACTGGACCTGGTGGCCGTCCAGCTGGCCATCGCCGGTGGCGCCTCCTACTACCAGCTGCGGCTTCCCGCCGGAATCGCTTCGGACGGAACCGAAGTCATCGGCGAGCCGGCAGCGCGCCGAGGCATTGCGGTTCAGGCCAGGGTCAACGCGGAGACGTTCGCCGCCGACGGGTCCGTTGTGCCCGCGGCCGGCGCCCTGACGGTGTTCTCCGGACCGGGCGGCCCGGGAGTGCGCATCGACACCTACGGCCGGCCGGGGTTGGTCGTGAGCACGCGGTACGACTCGCTGCTGGCCAAGGTCGTCGCCCATGTGCATGGGTCATCGTTTCCGGCGGCGGTGCGCAAGGTTCGCATCGCCCTGAGCGAATTCGCCATCGAGGGCATTGCCACCAACATCGGATTTCTGTACGAGCTGTTAGCGGCTCCAGAGCTGGAGTCCGGCTGGGTGACAACGGGTTTCCTCGACGAGAAGCTTCCCGGGATTGTGGCCGCGGCGCTGTCTCGCCAGGACGACGTCCGTGTCGCGGCGGTCGAGCTCTACCCGGGTGAGGAAGCGCTGCGCGCGCAATTGGCCGGGACCGTGGTCGAAATGCCGCCAGAAGGAGCCGATTTCGGCGCCGGCGACCAACTGGTGGTCCTCGAAGCGATGAAGATGCAGCATGTGCTCGCCGCGCCGGACGCGCTGCGGACGGTGCGGAGTTTAGTCACGCCCGGGCAGGTCGTCGGCACGGGAGACCCGTTGCTGGTGTTCGCCCGCACGGGCGCCGACTCAGGCGACGAATCAACCACGGCCGCATTAGATCTCGATCGGTCGCGCGAGGACATCGACGAGGTGCGCAGGCGGCACCTGCTCACCCTTGACGAGGGCCGCGAGGCCGCCGTTGCCAAGCGGCACAAGCAGGGTCGGCGCACCGCCCGGGAGAACATCGCCGATCTGGTCGATCCCGGTAGCTTCGTCGAATATGGCGCGCTGGCCGTTGCCGCGCAGCGCAGCCGGCGCTCGGAAGAGGACCTGATCGCCAACACGCCGGCCGACGGCCTGGTCGCAGGCCTGGCCACCATCGGCGCGGACCGTTTCGGGCGAGCGGCCGCCGGGGCGGTCGTGGTGTCCTACGACTACACCGTGCTGGCCGGGACGCAGGGCATGCGCAACCACGCCAAAACGGACCGCGTCTTCGATCTGGCCGCGCGAAAGCGCTTGCCGGTGGTGCTATTTGCCGAGGGGGGCGGTGGCCGGCCGGGGGACACCGACGTCGGCGGCGCCGCCGGGCTGGACGTGCCGACCTTCCGGGTGCTGGCGGGGCTGAGCGGCCGGGTGCCGCTGGTGTCGATCGTCGCGGGCCGCTGCTTCGCGGGCAACGCCGCGCTCGCCGGAGTGTGCGATGTCATCATCGCGACCCCGGACGCCAACATCGGGATGGGCGGACCGGCCATGATCGAGGGCGGTGGGCTGGGGGTGTACCCGCCGGAGGCCATCGGGCCGATCGACGTGCAACGGCACAACGGCGTCGTGAGCATCGTCGCCCGCGACGAAGCGCATGCGGTGTCGCTGGCCAAGCTGTATCTGTCGTTTTTTCAGGGCAGGCTGGACGGGTGGGAGGCGCCGGATCCGCGGCTGGCCCGACATATAGTGCCGCAGAATCGGTTACGCGCCTACGACGTGCGTCGCGCGATCGAGTCGATCGTCGACGTCGGCTCCATCCTGGAGCTGCGACCCGACTACGGCGTCGGGATCGTCACCGCACTGGTCCGCGTCGAAGGGGTGCCGTACGGGCTGATCGCCAACAGCAGTCACCATCTGGGCGGTGCGATCGATGCCGAGGCCGCCGACAAGGTCGCCGACTTCTTCGGCTTGTGCGAGTCGTTTCGGTTGCCGTTGATCTCGCTTTGCGACACACCAGGATTCATGGTGGGGCCGGACGTGGAAAAGGACGCCGCGGTCCGCCGGTTCGGCCGGATGTTCGTTGTCGGCGCGCGGCTGACGGTGCCGCTCGGAATGATCATCCTGCGCAAGGCCTATGGGCTGGGCGCGATGGCCATGGCCGGTGGTTCCTTCCGTGCGCCCGAGTACACGGTTGCCTGGCCTACCGGGGAGATCGGCGGCATGGGCCTGGAAGGAGCTGTGCGGCTTGGGTTTCGTAAGGAACTCGCCGAGTCGCCCGACCCCGTCGAACGCCAACGACTATTCGACCGTCTCGTGGCGGCGGCCTATCAACATGGAAAGGCGCTGCGGTCAGCCACCACGTTCGAACTAGACGACGTGATCGACCCCGCAGACTCCCGGGCCTGGATCACGAGGCTCCCGGGAGGCTGACAGGTCGAACCTTTAGCCGTGGCCGGAACCGCAGCCGACGCCGGGCAGACACCCAGTGCCGCCGGGAACGCCGCCGGGGCCGGCGAACTGGCCGCCGGAGCCACAGCCGACGCCCGGTATGCAGCCTTGACCGCCCGGGCCGCCGCCGGGGCCGCCGTTCTGGCCCCCGGACCCACAGTTGCCGTTCTGGTCGCAGCCACCGCCGCCCGGGTCGTCCTTGAAGACGACGTGCGTGGGCGCCGGTCCCGCAGCGAAAGTATCGGCTGCCGCCGCTGGTGCCGCAGCGAACGCCGCTGCAACAGCCCCGGCCGCCACCATTGTTTTCATGAAGGTTAATTTCGCTATCATGCGATGTCGCATACCACGGACACACGCGTCCAAAACATCGCGTCAGTAAACGCACAACCGATGTCGTGCGCCGGCCCCGTGACCAGCGCGGTTCGGGCTCCACCGAACGGCTCCACCGAACAGAATGTGTAGCGAGATGACCTCACTGGATCTGACCGGTCGCACCGCGATCATCACCGGTGCCTCCCGCGGAATCGGGCTGGCCATCGCGCAACAGCTGGCGGCCGCCGGCGCCAATGTGGTGCTCACCGCCCGCAAGCAGGAGGCGGCCGAGCAGGCGGCGGCGCAGGTCGGTGACAAGGCACTGGGCGTCGGCGCTCACGCGGTCGACGAGGATGCCGCGCGGCGCTGCGTGGACCTCGCCCTGGAGCGCTTCGGCAGCGTCGACATCCTGGTCAACAACGCGGGGACCAACCCCGCCTATGGCCCGCTGATCGACCAGGATCACGCCCGTTTCGCCAAGATCTTCGACGTCAACCTGTGGGCCCCGCTGCTGTGGACCTCGCTCGTCGTCAAATCGTGGATGGGTGAGCACGGCGGTGTGGTGATCAACACCGCCTCCATCGGCGGCATGCACCAATCGCCGGCCATGGGCCTCTACAACGCCACCAAGGCCGCGCTGATCCACGTCACCAAGCAACTGGCGCTGGAACTTTCACCGCGCGTTCGGGTCAACGCGATCTGCCCGGGCGTGGTTCGCACCAGGCTCGCCGAAGCGCTGTGGAAAGACCACGAGGATCCGCTGGCGTCGTCGATTGCGCTCGGACGGATCGGCGAGCCCGCCGACGTGGCGGGCGCGGTGGCGTTCCTGGTTTCCGACGCGGCGAGCTGGATCACCGGTGAAACAATGGTCATCGATGGCGGCCTGCTGCTCGGTGCCGCGCAGGGGTTCCAGGTTCGGCCGACTTCCTGACCGGAACCCGCGAAAATGGGGGAAACGGGAGTAGCGAATGCGTGTGTTGTTGTCGACGTACGATTCGCGCGGGGGCGTGGAACCCCTGGTCGCGCTGGCGGTGCAGCTGCGGGCGCTCGGCGCGGAGGTGCGGGTGTGCGCGCCACCGGACGAGGAGTTCGCGGAGCGGCTGACCGGTGTCTGCGTGCCGCTGGTGCCGGTCGGCGACTCGGTGCGCACGATGGTGACGCGGGATGCGCCGCCGTCGGAGGCGGAGCTGCGCCAGCACATGGACGAGTTGATCGCCGCGCAGTTCGGCACGGTCGCGGCTGCCACGCGTTCGGTGACCGAGAAACTGGGTCTGCGCTACGTATACGCGAGTTATCACCCGACCTTCCTGCCGTCGCCGCACCATCCGCCCCCGGGGTATTCGCGCTGGCCGTTCTCGGCGCTCGTGACCGACAACCGGGTGCTCTGGGACATGTACGCCCAGAATGTGAACGAGCTGTTCGGCGCGACGCTCAACGGCCGCCGGGCGGCCATCGGCCTGCCACCGGTGGACAACGTCAGCGACTACGCCTTCGCCGACCAGCCGTGGCTCGCGGCGGACCCGACCTTGGGCCCATGGCAGGAGCCGGCCGACCTCGACGTGGTCTTCACCGGGGCCTGGCTCCTGGCCGACGAGCGCCCACTGCCGCCCGAATTCGTGGCGTTCCTCGACGCCGGCGAACCACCGGTGTACGTGGGCTTCGGCAGCATGGCCCTGCGCGCCGCGAAGGACATCGCCGGGTCGGCCATCGAGGCAATCCGCGCGCAGGGCCGGCGCGCGATCCTGGGCCGCCGCTGGGCCGATCTGACCCTGATCGACGGCCGGGACGACTGCTTTGCCGTCGGCGAGGTCAACCAGCAGGCGCTGTTTCCCCGGGTGGCCGCCGTCGTGGACCACGGCGGCGCCGGCACCACGACGACGGCCGCCCGGGCGGGCGCGCCGCAGGTGGTGATGCCCCAGGGTGCGGACCAGGTCTACTGGGCCGGCCGGGTGGCCGACATGGGCATTGGCAGCGCACACGTGGGTCTGCCGCCGACCGTCGGGTCATTGTCGGCGGCGCTGCAGACGACCCTGGCCCCCGAGACCCGCGCACGGGCGACCGACGTGGCCGGCACGATCCGTGCCGACGGGGCGACGGTGGCCGCGATGCGGCTGCTCGACGTGGTCAGCCGGGAAAGGCCGCCGGCCGACCTTGCCGGACCGGCGCCGCCGCGCTAACGGGGCAGCGTCGAATCGAAGGTCTCCTTCATCGCCGCCCAATGGCGCTCGGCGGCGGCCTCGTCGTAGGGCCCGTTGTCCGGCACGGCGAATCCGTGGCCGGCCTGGTACCACTCGATGGTGTGCCGCACGCCGGCTGTCGTCAGCGCTTTATCGAGCTGCTCGGCGTGGTCGGCCGTGAAGGTCGGGTCGTTCTCGGCGCCGCCGATGTAGACGGTGGCGAGCATCCGGTCGGCCAGCAGGTGCGGGCTGTCCTCGGTGTCGCTCACCAGGCCGCCACCGTGGAAGGACGCCGCGGCGGCGACGCGGTCCGGAAGGCGACCGGCCACCAGCACCGAAGTCCGCCCGCCCATGCAGTAACCGCACACACCGAATCGCTGCCCGGTTACCTCCGGGCGGGCGGCCAGGTAGTCGAAGAAGGCGCCGGCGTCGGCGACCATCTTGTCCGGTGTGATGCTGCCGATCATCGCAAACAACCGCGTGCGCTCCTGCTCGTCACCGAACACGGTGCCCATATCGAACGGGGCCCAGTCGCCGTTGCGGTAGTACACGTCGGGAAGCAGCACGGCGTAGCCGAATCCGGCCAGCTTCGCGGCCATTTGATCGAAGGTGCCGCGCACCCCGCCGGCGTCGACATACATGACCACGCCGGGCCAGGGCCCGGGGCCGTCGGGGATGAAAAGGCGGACGGGGCAGGTGCCGTCGGGTGTGGTGACGGTGTCTTTGATGTTCGGCATGGCTTCCGTTCTACTCCTTACGATCGCCGCTAAGTTCGTCGGCGTCGACCCGCCGCGCCCGGCTTCGCCGCGCTCGCGATCGCCGCTAAGTTCGTCGGCGTCGACCCGCCGCGCCCGGCTTCGCCGCGCTCGCGATCGCCGCTAAGTTCGTCGGCGTCGACCCGCCGCGCCCGGCTTCGCCGCGCTCGCGATCGCCGCTAAGCTGGCCGCGTGCCGATCGCGACGCCCTACGAGGACCTGCTGCGTCTGGTGCTCGAGCGGGGCGCGGCCAAATCGGACCGCACCGGCACCGGGACCCGCAGCCTGTTCGGCCAGCAGCTGCGCTACGACCTGTCGGCCGGGTTCCCGCTGCTCACCACCAAGAAGGTGCATTTCAAATCGGTCGTCTACGAGTTGCTGTGGTTCCTTCGCGGCGACTCCAACGTCGGCTGGCTGCAGGAGCACGGAGTCACCATCTGGGACGAGTGGGCAAGCAGCACAGGCGATCTCGGGCCGGTCTACGGTGTGCAGTGGCGATCCTGGCCCACCCCGTCGGGTGAGCATATCGATCAGATCAGCGCCGCGCTGGACTTGCTGCGTACCGACCCGAGCTCCCGGCGGATCATCGTGTCGGCCTGGAACGTCGGCGATATCCCGCGGATGGCGTTGGCGCCGTGCCATGCGCTGTTTCAGTTCTACGTCGCCGACGGGCGGCTGAGCTGCCAGCTCTACCAGCGCAGCGCCGACCTGTTTCTCGGTGTGCCGTTCAACATCGCGAGCTACGCGCTGCTCACGCACATGATGGCGGCCCAGGCCGGCCTTTCGGTCGGCGAGTTCGTCTGGACCGGTGGCGATTGCCACATCTACGACAATCACGTCGACCAGGTGGCGCTCCAACTCAGCCGCGAGCCGCGGCCATACCCGGAACTCCTTCTGGGCCAAAGGGATTCAATCTTCGACTACACCTACGACGACGTCGTCGTGAAGAATTACGACCCGCACCCGGCGATCAAAGCCCCCGTCGCGGTATGACACCCATGGGCCTGGTCTGGGCTCAGTCGACGTCTGGTGTGATCGGCCGCGGCGGGGACATTCCGTGGCGGGTGCCCGAAGACCTGGCCCGCTTCAAGCAGCTGACCATGGGACACGCGGTCGTCATGGGCCGCCGGACGTGGGAGTCGCTGCCGGCCGGGGTTCGGCCGCTGCCGGGCCGCAGAAATGTCGTGCTGTCCCGCCAGGGCGGCTTCATCGCCGACGGGGCCGAGGTGGTCGATTCACTCGAACAGGCTTTGACCGGCACCGAGTCCGGGGTGTGGGTCATCGGCGGCGAGCAGATCTATTTGCTCGCGCTGCCGCGCGCCGCCCGGTGTGAGGTGACCGAGGTCGAGATCGACCTGGTGCGCGACGACGAGGACGCGCTGGCCCCGGTGCTCGACGAGACGTGGCTGGGTGAGACGGGGGAGTGGCGGGTCAGCCGCTCGGGGCTGCGTTACCGGTTTCACAGCTACTGTCGGCCGGGTGCGCTCGTGTCGTCGCCAACGGCATGACCTGACATACTCGAAAACCGGGGGTCGGTCTCGCCGGGATTACCGGGGGTTTCTAGAAGGGAGGCTATTTTGGCAGTGATAACCGAACCCGCAAAGACGTTCTCTCGCATGTTCAGGGGCTACGACCCGGCTGCGGTTGACGCCCACATCGAGGTGTTGACCACCAAGCAGAAGTTGCTTCTCGACGACGTCGAGAGTCTTCGGGCCAAGCTGAAGGAATCCGGCGAGCAAACGGCCGCGCTGCGTCAGGAGGTCGCCGTCCTCACGGACACCTCGCCCTCGCCGCACGCGGTGCAACTGCGGATGGCGAACATGCTGCGGCGCGCGGTCGACGAGGTTACCGAGATGCAGGCCGAGGCGCGGGCCGAGGCGGACGCGCTGATCGCAGCGGCCCAGGCCGAGGCCGACGCCGAGCTGCGCAAGCACAAGGAGCTGTTGGCCGACCTGGCCGCGCAGCGAAAAAACCTCGAAGCCGAGTGCGAGGAGACCAGGGAAAGGCTCGACGCTGAACTGGCCAGCAAGCGCGCTGACGCCCAGCAGGAGCGTGAGCAACTCCTCGCCGACGCCAAGCAGGGCGCCGATGACTATCGTGAGCAGGCCCAGCGGGCGGTGGACGAGGCGAGCCGGCACCGAATCAAGATCCTCGAGCAACTGATAGGCGTATACCGCGACCTGGAAGCGGTTCCGGACGCCCTCGAGGAGGCATACCAGGAACGAAAGGACCAGCCGGAGGCGGGCACCGTGGTGCCGTTGGGTCAGAAAGTCAGCACGGGGTGAGCCTGCCGTAGCCTCGCTGTCGGGGGCAACCGGTATTCTCACGCCGTGTCGGTCGGGAACCCTAGGCTATCCGCCGCGCAAGCCCGGCGGATAGCCGTTGCGGCCCAAGGATTTAGCGAGCCGCGGCCCGGCGGCCCGATCACCCGCGCCCATCTGAAGCGGCTGATCTCCCGGATTCAAGTGCTGCAGCTGGATTCGGTGTCGGTGGCGGTGCGCGCCCATTACGCGCCGGTGTTCAGCCGGCTCGGCCCCTACGACCGCGACGTGCTGGACCGCGCCGCCTGGGGCCCGGCGAGGACGCGGCTGCTGGCGGAGTACTGGGCGCACGAGGCCGCGCTGATGGCCGTCGACGACTGGCCGCTGCTGCGCTGGCGGATGCGCCAGTACCGGCACGGCCGCTGGGGCACCCACATCGTCAAGGCCAATCCGCGCCTCGCCGAGGACATCGTCGCCGCCGTCGCCGAGCTCGGGCCCAGCACCGCCGGGCAGATCGAGGCGCATCTGGCGGCCGAGCCGCGCCGGAAAAAGGGCACCTGGTGGACCCGCAGCGACACCAAATGGGTGGCCGAGGCGCTGTTCGCCGCCGGGGTGCTCACCACGGCCACCCGGGTGGGCTTCGCCCGCCACTACGACCTGGTGGAGAGGGTGCTGCCGCCAAGCGTGCTGGCCCGCGAGGTCGACGACGACGAGGCCGTTCGCGAGCTCACGCTGCGGGCCGTCACCGCGCTGGGCGTGGGCACCGACGCCGACATCCGCGACTATTTCCGGCTGTCGGCGCCGCAGGTGAAGCCGGCCATCGCCGCGTTGGTGGCCGCCGGTGAGATCGAGCGGGTCGACGTCGACGGCTGGTCCGCGCCGGCGTATCTGCCCTCCAGCCGCACGGTGCCGCGGCTGGATCGCGGCACCGCGCTGCTGTGCCCGTTCGACCCGTTGATCTTCTTCCGGCCCCGGGTGGAGCGGCTGTTCAATTTCCACTACCGCATCGAGATCTACACCCCGGCGGCCAAGCGCCGGTACGGCTACTACGTGTGGCCGCTGCTGCTGGATGGCCAGCTGGTCGCGCGGGTCGACCTCAAGGCCGACCGGGCCGCCGACACGCTGCGGGTGGTGGGGGCGTTCGGTGAGCCCGATACCCCGCGGGACCGCGTGGCCGCGGCGCTGGCCGGCGAACTGGAGTCGATGGCGTCGTGGCTGGGGTTGCGTGGGGTCAGTGTGTCCGGCCAGGGCGATTTGGCCGGAGACTTACGCGCGGCTGCTCAGCGGGTCACCTGATGGAACCGTCGACGGAAAAGGAGCTCAAAGACACGCTCTGGAAGACCGCCAACAAGCTGCGGGGGTCCCTGTCGGCCGGCCAGTACAAGGACGTCGTCCTCGGGCTGGTGTTCCTCAAGTACGTCTCCGACGCCTATGGCGAGGGACCCGGCGGCAAGCTGGTGATCCCGCCGAGCGCACGCTGGAAGTTATTGGCGGACAACGTAAAAGCCGACATCGGTCACCTCGTCGACGGCGCCATGGAGGCCGTGATGACGGCCAACCCGGCGCTGGCCGGCACGCTGCCGCGGCTGTACCGCGACATCGACCCACGCCGGCTCGCTGAGCTGGTGCAGCTGCTCGACGGCGCACGATTCGGCCGGTGGGGCGGTCATCGTGCGCGCGACGTGATGGGCGAGGTGTACGAGTACTTCCTCGGCAATTTCGCCCGCGCGGAAGGACGGCGCGGCGGTGAGTTCTTCACCCCGCCCAGCGTGGTGCGGGTGATCGTCGAGGTCCTCGAACCCGCGAGCGGCCGGGTGTACGACCCGTGCTGCGGCTCGGGCGGGATGTTCGTGCAGGCCGAGAGGTTCGTCAACGAACACGCTGGCGATTCCACGGGCCTGTCGATCTACGGCCAGGAGAGCGTCGAGCAGACCTGGCGGATGGCGAAGATGAACCTCGCCGTGCACGGCATCGATGACACCGGCCTGGGCGCCCGGTGTGGTGACACGTTCGTCCACGACCAGCACGCCGGCGTCCGGATGGACTACGTGATGGCCAATCCGCCGTTCAACATCAAGGATTGGGCCCGCGACGAACAGGATCCGCGCTGGCGCTTCGGCGTGCCACCCGCCAACAACGCGAATTACGGTTGGATCCAACACATCCTGTCCAAGTTGGCGCCGGACGGTAGGGCCGGCGTGGTGATGGCCAACGGCTCGATGTCGTCGAATACCAACGGGGAAGGCGACATTCGGACGCGGATCGTCGAGGCGGATCTGGTGTCGTGCATGGTCGCGCTGCCCGCACAACTGTTTCGCAGCACCGGGATTCCGGTCTGCCTGTGGTTCTTCGCCAACGACAAGCCCGCTCGGTGCGGCCAGGTGTTGTTCATCGACGCCCGCGGGTTGGGTTACCTGGTGGATCGCACCGAGCGCGCACTGACGCACGAGGAGGTCGTCCGCATCGGCGATACCTACCACGCGTGGTGCGGGTCGGCGTCGGCGGCCACGAAAGGCATTATTTACCAAGATGTTCTGGGGTTTTGCAAATCCGCGTCGCTGGACGAGATCAGGGCCGCCCACTACACGCTGACGCCGGGGCGGTATGTGGGAGCGCCGGCCGCTGACGACGACGGGGAGCCGGTTGACGAGAAGATCGCGAGGTTGACCAAAGACCTGCTGGCCGTCCTCGACGAATCCGCGCGGTTGGAGACGGTGGTGCGGGAGCAGGTGGAGCGCCTGTGGTAACGAACGGGGACCCCCAGTCGAAGCTGGGTGATCATCTCGACTTCAGCACCGGAAGCGGCTCGCCGCCGCGAACGCCGGACGGGCGTTATCCCGTCTACGGCGCCAACGGGGCGATCGGTTACGCGGCGGAACCTAACGCGAGCGGCCCGCTGATCGTGCTCGGTCGGGTCGGATCGTATTGCGGCAGCGTGCGTTACTGCGATTCCGACGTCTGGGCCACCGACAACGCCCTGGTGTGTCGCGCCAAAGACCCGGGTGAGACGCGATATTGGTATTACGCGCTGCAAACCTGCCGGCTGGGCGATCACCGGGCCGGATCGGGACAACCCCTGCTCAATCAGACGATTCTGCGCGACGTTCCGGTGTGGACGGTCGCGGCGCCGCAGCGCCACGGGATCGCCGAGCTGCTCGGCGCCCTCGATGACAAAATCGCCGCCAACGAACGCGTGATCGAGGCCGCCGAGGCCTTGATGGTCGCCACCGTCGAGTCGGTCTGCGACTACGCGCCGCTGTCGCACCTGGCGAGCAGGTCGACGGCGTTTCTGGGCCCGGAACGGTTCGGCGACATGGTCGCCCACTTCAGCCTTCCGGCGTTCGATGACGGCGCGACACCGCGATGTGTCGATGCCCGATCGGTGAAGAGCGGCAAGTTTTACCTGTCGCAGCCGTGCGTACTGTTCGCCAAGCTGAATCCCCGAATTCCGCGAATCTGGAACGTGGTGAGCCTGCCTTCGGAAATGGCTTTAGCCAGTACGGAATTCGTTGTGCTTACCCCGATTGGCGTCGATTCGTCGGCCCTATGGTCGGCGCTGCGGCGACCTGAAGTCTGCGAGAGGGTGCAGCGTCAGGTCGCCGGGACCTCTGGGAGCCACCAGCGGATCCAACCGCGCGACCTCCTCGATGTGCCGGTGCGAGATGTTCGCCGGTTGGCGCCCGCGGCGTCGCAGACCATCACCAGCCTGGGCGCGCTGTGTCACGCCCGACGTAGCGAATGCGCGCGGCTCGCCGCGTTGCGCGACGCCCTGCTGCCGCCGCTGATCTCGGGCAAGGTCCGGGTCAGGGACGCCGAGGTCAGGGGAACGCTTTAAGGTGAGCGCCGTGGCAGAGACCGCGCCGCTTCGCGTGCAACTGATCGCCAAGACCGAATTCTCGGCACCGCCGGACGTGCCGTGGACCACCGATGCCGACGGCGGCCCGGCGCTGGTCGAGTTCGCCGGCCGGGCGTGCTACCAGAGCTGGTCGAAGCCCAATCCGAGGACCGCGACCAACGCCGGCTACATCAAGCACATCATCGACGTCGGACACTTTTCGGTGCTCGAGCACGCGAGCGTGTCGTTCTACATCACCGGCATCTCGCGGTCGTGCACTCATGAGCTGATCCGCCACCGGCACTTCTCCTATTCGCAGCTGTCGCAGCGCTATGTGCCCGAACATGAGTCGCAGATCGTCGTGCCGCCCGGCATGGAGGACGACCCGGAACTGCGACAGATCCTGACCGCGGCCGCCGATGCCAGCCGCGCCACCTATACCGAACTGCTGGCCAAGCTCGAAGCCAAGTTCTTGGCGGGCGAGCCCGCGGGGAGCAGCGCCGTGCTGCGACGCAAGCAGGCGCGTCAGGCCGCTCGTGCCGTGCTGCCCAACGCCACCGAAACCCGCATCATCGTGACCGGGAACTACCGGGCATGGCGGCACTTCATCGCCATGCGGGCCAGTGAGCACGCCGATGTGGAAATCCGGCGCCTGGCCATCGAGTGTCTGCGCCAGCTCGTCCACGTGGCGCCCGCGGTGTTCGCCGACTTCGAGGTCTCCACCCTGGCCGACGGCACGCAGGTTGCGACCAGCCCCTTAGCCACCGAAGCCTGAGGCGGCGTCAGCCGGGGAAGGCTGTCGGTGGTCAGCCAGGGACAGCCTGAGGCTTCGGGTGTGCGGTCTGGGTTTTCAGCGTGCGTCTAGGGCGCGGATTTCACCGAAATTCGACCGCGAACGCACGCTCAAAGCCCTCAGTGCACAATCGAGTGCCCGCGTGCCGTCAGCCACCGAAGCCTGAGGCGGCGTCAGCCGGGGAAAGCTGGGCCCGCGCGGCTGCTCAATGCCGTTGGCACCGCCGAGTAACCTGGGACCGTGACCACCGTCGGATTCGACGTTCCCACACAATTGGGGACCCTGCTGACCGCGATGGCGACTCCTTTTCGCCCCGATGGCTCTCTCGACAAGCCCGCCACGGCGCAACTGGCGAACCACCTGGTCGACGCGGGGTGCGACGGCCTGGTGGTCTCGGGAACCACGGGCGAGTCGCCTACCACCACCGACGACGAGAAGCGCGAGGTGTTACGCGTGGTGCTGGAGGCGGTGGGTGACCGTGCCCGCGTCATCGCCGGTGCGGGCACCTATGACACTGCGCACAGCGTCCGGCTGGCCAAGGCCTGCGCGGTCGAAGGCGCGCACGGACTCCTGGTGGTCACGCCGTATTACTCGAGGCCGCCACAGGCCGGTTTGGTCGCGCATTTCACCGCCGTCGCCGACGCGACCGAGCTGCCGGTGCTGCTATACGACATCCCCGGGCGTTCGGTCGTGCCGATCGAGCCCGACACCCTCCGCACGCTGGCCTCGCACCCCAACATCGTTGGCGTCAAGGACGCCAAGGCCGACCTGCACAGCGGCGGCCAGGTGATGGCCGACACCGGACTGGCCTACTACTCCGGCGATGATGCGCTGAACCTGCCCTGGCTGGCGGTGGGTGCCATCGGCTTCATCAGCGTGATTTCTCATCTGGCGGCCGGTCAACTGCGAGAGTTGTTGTCGGCCTTTGGTTCCGGGGACATCGCGACCGCCCGCAAGATCAACGTGGGCCTCGCCCCGCTGTGCAACGCGATGGCCCGGCTGGGCGGGGTGACGATGTCCAAGGCGGGTCTGCGCCTGCAGGGCATTGACGTCGGCGATCCCCGGTTGCCGCAGATGCCGGCAACGCCGGAGCAGATCGATGCGCTGGCCGCCGATATGCGTGCGGCCTCGGTGCTCAGGTGAGTCAGAGGGTGAGTCACCAGTGAACGAAGACCTTGCCCCGCCAGGCCCCTTGGCCACGGGTGGGTTGCGGGTCACCGCGCTGGGCGGTATCAGCGAAATCGGCCGCAACATGACGGTTTTCGAGCACCTGGGCCGGTTGCTGATCGTCGACTGCGGGGTCATGTTTCCCACCCACGATGAGCCCGGCGTCGACTTGATCCTGCCGGACCTGCGCCACATCGAAGACCGGCTCGACGACATCGAGGCGCTGGTGTTGACCCACGCGCACGAAGATCACATCGGGGCGATCCCGTTCCTGCTCAAGCTGCGGCCCGACATCCCGGTCGTCGGCTCGAGGTTCACCCTGGCGATGGTCGGCGCCAAATGCCGCGAGCACCGCATCAAACCGGTGTTCGTCGAAGTCAAAGAGGGGCAGAGCAGCCGGCACGGGGTGTTCGAGTGCGAGTACTTCGCCGTCAACCACTCCATCCCCGACGCGCTGGCCATCGCGGTGTACACGGGAGCGGGAACCGTGCTGCACACCGGCGACATCAAACTCGACCAGCTACCCCTGGACGGCCGCCCCACCGACCTGCCCGGCATGTCCCGGCTCGGTGACGCCGGTGTCGACCTGTTTCTGTGTGACTCGACCAACTCCGAGCACCCCGGCGTCGGTCCCTCCGAAAGCGAGGTGGGCCCGACCCTGCACCGGCTGATCCGGGGCGCCGAGGGTCGGGTCATCGTGGCGTGTTTTGCCTCCAACGTGGACCGGGTGCAGCAAATCATCAATGCCGCAGTGGCATTGGGCCGCCGGGTCTCGTTCGTCGGGCGATCCATGGTGCGCAACATGGGCCTCGCCCGCGAGCTGGGCTTCCTGCGGGTGGACGACTCCGACCTGATCGACATCTCCGCCGCCGAGATGATGGCGCCCGAGCGGGTGGTGCTGATCACCACCGGCACCCAGGGCGAGCCGATGGCAGCGTTGTCGCGGATGTCGCGCGGCGAGCACCGCAGCATCACGCTGACCGCGGGTGACCTCGTCGTCTTGTCGTCGTCACTGATCCCCGGCAACGAAGAGGCCGTCTACGGCGTTATCGATGAGCTGGCCAAGATCGGAGCCCGCGTCGTCACCAATGCCCAAGCTCGCGTTCACGTTTCGGGCCACGCGTACGCCGGCGAGCTGTTGTTCTTGTACAACGGGGTGCGCCCGCGCCACGTCATGCCGGTGCACGGGACCTGGCGGATGCTGCGCGCCAACGCCAAGCTGGCGGCCGGCACCGGGGTGCCGCGGGAGTCAATTCTGTTGGCCGAGAACGGCGTCAGCGTCGATCTGGTCGCCGGCAAGGCGTCGATCGCCGGAGCGGTGCCAGTCGGCAAGATGTTCGTCGACGGGCTGATCACCGGCGACGTCGGCGACATCACCCTGGGCGAACGGCTGATCCTGTCGTCGGGTTTCGTCGCGGTGACCCTGGTGGTCAAGCGCGGCACCGGGCGTCCCGCCGCGCCCCCGCACCTGCATTCGCGTGGTTTCTCCGAGGATCCCAAAGCGCTGGAACCTGTGCTGCACAAGATCGAAGCCGAGCTGGAGTCGCTCGCAGCCGCCAACGTCACCGACCCCGTCCGGATCGCCCAGGGCGTGCGCCGCACCATCGGCAAGTGGGTGGGCGAAACCTACCGCCGGCAGCCGATGATCGTGCCGACGGTGATCGAGGTCGACCGCTAGGTCTTCTCCGCGTAGGCCGACCATTCCAGCTGTGAGGCCTTGAGCGTGCGGCCGGTCGGCTCGACATAGCGCTGGACAAGCTCATCGGGACCGGCCTGCTCCACCAGCCGCCAGCCGTACTCGGCGAGGAAATCCGCGACCTCGTCGGGTTCGAGGCCAAAATGCCAAAGTTGCCGGCGCTGGCGGACATTGCGATACAGCGTGCGGGTGCCGTACCGATTCGACCCGTCGATGAAGTCGCGGCGGACGTAGGTGAACACGAATCGGCTACCCGGGGCGGCCGCCCGCAATCCCTCCAAGGTCCGCCGCACACCGCCCACGGTGAGGTATTGGGTCACGCCTTCGCAGATGAAGAAAACCCGGTAGTCGGTGCGATAGCCGTGCTCGGCCAACGCGGTCAGCAGGTCGTCACGCTCGAAGTTGAGCGCCACCAACCGAACCGACAGCGGCGGGCCGCCCAGCACCCGTCGGACCGTCTTGGCCTTGCGGGCGATGTTGACCGGCAGGTCGACCTCGAAGACCGGGATGCGGACCTGCCGCGTCAGCAGGTAGGCGCGGGTATCCAGTCCGGCGCCGAGGATGACAACCGCGTCGATGTCACCGACGGCGTCGTTGAGCTTGTCGGCGATGAATCGCTTGCGGCAGGCCAGATTGGCCCACAGCCCCGGCCCGGTGAACTCCGATCCGCGGATCGTGAGACGGCGAATCGGTGCCAGCCGGGTCGTTGCGACCAGCCAGCGCAGCGGGGCCGGCAGAAAGAGGTCCGCGAGATCGTCATCCACCAGGCGGCTGCCGGGTGGCTCGTTTTGTTCGACGGCCGCCAGCACCATCGGGCCGAAAGCGGTCTCTGCCACGGAATTTCGCGCCATAGCCACTACTACTTATTCAAAAAGCCCGCATCGACCGGCAATGTCACGCCGGTGACGTAGCGAGCCTGGTCGGATACCAACCATGCCACCGCATTCGCGATGTCCTCGGCCTGCAGCACCTCCACCGGCATGGCATTGCCCAGGGCCCCCGGCGTGTCGGTCGCGGCGGCCATCTTCGCCAGCCATTCGCGGGTGAACTCGTTGTTGATCATCGGGGTTTCGACGCCGGACGGATGGATCGAGTTGACCCGGATATTCTCCCTCGCAAGCAGATTCGCGTATATGCGCATCAGTCCGACCACCCCGTGCTTGGCGGCGGCATAGCCGACGGAACCGGCATCCGGGCTGCCGACGCCGGCCAACCCCGCACTCGAACTGATCAGCACGATCGATCCACCGTCGCCCTGGGAGATCATGGTCGGTATCGCGACCTTGATGGTGTTGTAGACGCCGGTCAGGTTGACGTCAATGACGTCGCGCCAACCGTCGTCGCCGGACGCCATGGGCGCAATGCCCGCATTGGCCACCACAATGTCGAGGCGGCCGAATTCGTCGAGGCCCGCTTGCAATGCGCCAGACAGGGATTGCCGGTCCCGGACATCGCCCTGTTTGGCCACGATGTGGGCGCCGGTGTCCTCGACGAGTTTGACGGTGGCCGCCAGGTCCTCCGGCGTGGCCAGGGCATAGGGGACGCTGGCGATCGGCGCACAGATGTCGACCGCGATCACGTCGGCGCCGTCGCTGGCCAGTCGAACCGCGTGCGCGCGGCCCTGACCGCGGGCCGCGCCGGTGATCAGCGCGACTTTTCCCTTTAGTGGCCCTTCCGGGCCCTGCACGGTCACTTGCGCAGTTGCCCTTTGTCCGGGTCACCCGCGGGAATGGGCTGCAGGGTCTTGATGTCGGGCGCTCCGGCCAAGTGCTCGCCGGCCGCCGAGAACAACTTGCCGATCGCGGGCGCGGTGCTGTGCACCTTGAGTGCGTCTTCGTCGGCCCACTGCTCGATGAAGACGAAGGTTTCGCCGCTCTGGTGCACCGAGTAGAGCTGGCAGCCCGGTTCCTCGTGCACTTCTTCGACCGCGGTTGTGAGGATGTCGCGGACGGTGTCGACCGACTCGGGTTTGACGGTCAGGGTGGCGACGACGACGACAGGCATGCTAGGGCCTCCTGGGAGCTCCGGGGGTGGGTGGCGGCATGGCTTTAATCACCCGTAATCACCCTACTCAGGCATCCAGGCCATCCGTCCGGAGCATGGACGACGAGCGGAGCGTTGCCAGTGTGGCGGGTGGTGCAGATGGTGCCTTTGCGACTACCCTGGGCGTCATGCCCAGTAAGACCGTCGCCCGCTCCGGAACCCGAACGAGCAGGTCAAAGGCCCGTTCGCGAGGTGGTCCCCGAAGTCCGCGACCGGCGGCACCCCGCAAACGGGCGAACAGGCCCGCCAAACGGCGCAACCACTCGGTGCTGATCGGCGCGGGGCTGACCTGCGGCCGGGCCATGCGCGCCGCCTGGCTGATGGCGGCGCGGGGCACCGGCGGTGCCGCGCGGTCGATTGGGCGGGCCCGTGACATCGATCCCGGGCATCGTCGCGACGGGATCGCGCTGGTGTTGCTCGGCCTCGCCGTGGTCATCGCCGCGAGCTCATGGTTCGACGCCGCCCGGCCGGTCGGTGCGTGGGTCGACACCGCGCTTCGCACGTTTATCGGCTCGGCCGTCCTGGTGCTCCCGGTCGTCACCGCGGCGCTGGCGGTGCTGCTGATGCGCACACAGCCCAACCCCGAGGCGCGGCCCAGGCTGATCCTCGGCGGGAGCTTGATCACCCTGTCCTATCTCGGCCTGTGCCATCTGTGGTCCGGTTCGCCGGAAGACCCGGAATTGCGCCGCCGCGCGGGTGGATTCATCGGATTTGCGATCGGGGGGCCGCTGTCGGACGGGTTGACGGCCTGGATCGCCGCGCCGCTGTTGTTCATCGGCGCGCTGTTCGGGCTGCTGTTGCTGACCGGGACCACGATCCGCGAGGTGCCCGATGCGGTGCGTTCCATGTTCGGCACCAGGCTTTACCAGCGCGATTACGCCGACGACGCCGACTACGACGACGATGAGTTTGCCGACGACGCGGGTCCCGCCGCGCGCGAAGATTTCTCCGACGGCTATTACGACGACGCGGCTTTTGACCCCGACAACGACCCGCAGGCCTGGCCGTCGGCCGGTTCCGCGCCGGCCCCCCTCGAGGACGACATCCCGACCATCCCGGAACCCGCCGTCCGGAGCCGCCGCCGGTCCGGAAAACGGGACACCCAGCAGCTGGACCGGGTCGTCGAGGGTCCCTACACGCTGCCGTCGCTGAGTCTGCTGGTCGCCGGTGACCCGCCCAAGAAGCGCAGCGCGGCCAACGGCCAGATGGCCGACGCCATTAGCGAGGTGCTGAACCAGTTCAAGGTCGACGCCGCCGTCACCGGCTGCACCCGCGGGCCCACCGTCACCCGCTACGAGGTCGAGCTCGGGCCGGGCGTCAAGGTGGAGAAGATCACCGCGCTGCAGCGCAACATCGCCTACGCGGTGGCCACCGAGAGCGTGCGCATGCTGGCGCCGATTCCCGGCAAGTCCGCCGTCGGCATCGAGGTGCCCAACACCGACCGGGAAATGGTGCGGCTGGCCGACGTGCTCACCGCGCCCTCGACCCGCCGCGACCACCATCCGCTGATCATCGGGCTGGGCAAGGACATCGAAGGCGACTTCATCTCGGCCAACCTGGCCAAGATGCCGCACCTGCTCGTCGCCGGCTCCACCGGATCCGGTAAGTCCAGTTTCGTCAACTCCATGCTGGTGTCGCTGCTGACCCGGGCCACTCCGGAAGAGGTCCGGATGATCTTGATCGACCCGAAGATGGTGGAACTGACGCCGTACGAAGGCATCCCGCACCTGATCACGCCGATCATCACCCAGCCGAAGAAGGCGGCGGCCGCACTGGCCTGGCTGGTCGAGGAGATGGAACAGCGCTACCAGGACATGCAGGCGTCGCGGGTGCGCCACATCGACGACTTCAACGCCAAGGTGCGATCCGGCGAGATCACCGCGCCGCTGGGCAGCCAGCGCGAGTACCGGCCGTACCCGTACGTGCTCGCGATCGTCGACGAGCTCGCCGACCTGATGATGACCGCGCCGCGTGACGTCGAGGACGCCATCGTGCGGATCACTCAGAAGGCGCGGGCCGCCGGCATCCACCTGGTGCTGGCCACCCAGCGCCCGTCGGTCGACGTGGTCACCGGGCTCATCAAGACCAACGTGCCGTCGCGGCTGGCGTTCGCGACGTCGTCGCTGATCGACAGCCGGGTCATCCTGGATCAGGCGGGCGCCGAGAAGCTCATCGGCATGGGTGACGGCCTGTTCCTGCCGATGGGGTCGAACAAGCCGATCCGGCTGCAGGGCGCCTTCATCACCGACGAGGAGATCCAGGCCGTCGTCGCGGCCTGCAAGGACCAGGCCGAACCCGAATACACAGACGGCGTCACAACCGCCAAGCCCACCGGCGAACGCACCGACGTCGACCCGGACATCGGCGACGACATGGATGTGTTCCTGCAGGCCGTGGAGTTGGTGGTGTCCAGCCAGTTCGGCTCCACCTCGATGCTGCAGCGCAAGCTGCGGGTCGGCTTCGCCAAAGCGGGCCGGCTGATGGATCTGATGGAAACCCGCGGCATCGTCGGTCCCAGCGAGGGATCCAAGGCGCGCGAGGTGCTGGTCAAGCCCGACGAACTGGCCGCGACGCTGACCGCCATCCGCGGCATCGGGGCAACTGACGACTCGGATCCCGAGTAGCGCCGAGCGTGCACTCACTGCGAAAAATCGGCTCGAATCTCGCAGCCAGTACACGCTCGGCGTGAATAGGCCGAGCGCCCGGCGCGCTCACAACACCAGCAGCATCCGCGAGTTGCCCAGGATGTTCGGCTTGATATAGCTCAGATCCAGGAATTCGGCGACACCGATGTCGTAGGACCGGCACATCTCTTCGAACACCTCGGCGGTGACCGGCGTGCCCTCGATCTCGGTGAACCCGTGCTGGGCGAAGAATCCGGTCTCGAAGGTCAACACGAATAGTCGCTCCAACTGCAGCTCGCGGGCGACCTCCAAGAGCCGATTGACGATCGCGTGGCCGATGCCGTGGCCGGTCATGGCGGGGTCGACCGCGACGGTGCGGACTTCACCGAGGTCCGCCCACAGCACGTGCAGCGCCCCGCAACCGACCACTTTGCCTTCGGACTCGGCCACCCAGAATTCCTGGACGGCCTCATAGAGCGTGACGAGGTTCTTTTCCAACAGGATCTTTCCCGCATACGTGTCGACGAGTCGCTTGATCGCGGGGACATCGGACGTTCGCGCGCGCCGGACCAGCGGCTGGGAATCCCGTGGACTATCGGTCACGGGTAACAGTATCGACATCGGCGGCGGCTGCGCTGGTCAACCGTTATTCTGTTGCCGTGTCGGGGCAGCCTCAAACGAGTCCAATGGTGGGCCGCGCCCGTATCGCCAACCTGGCCAATGTCCTGACCGGTTTGCGGTTGGTCTTGGTTCCGATTTTCCTGCTCGCGTTATTCGCGGGGGGTGGTCACGAAATCGCGAGTCGCATTGTGGCCTTCGGGATTTTCGCGATCGCGTGCATTACCGACCGGTTCGACGGCCTGCTGGCCCGCAACTACGGCATGGCAACCGAATTCGGGGCGTTCGTCGATCCGATCGCGGACAAGACGCTGATCGGATCCGCGCTGATCGGGTTGTCGATCCTCGGCGACTTGCCGTGGTGGGTCACGGTGGTGATCATGACCCGCGAAGTCGGGGTGACGCTGTTGCGGTTGGCCGTGATCCGCCGCGGCGTCATCCCCGCCAGTTGGGGCGGCAAACTCAAGACCGTGGTTCAGGCGGTCGCGATCGGCTTGTTCGTGCTGCCCCTGTCGGGGCCGTTCCTGGTGGCGGCGGCGGTGGTGATGGGCATCGCGATCCTGCTCACGGTCGTCACCGGCATCGACTACGTGGTGTCGACCGTCAAGGAAGTCCGCGCTACCGGCTGATCCCGGGAACCAACTCCACAGCCGCGGAGTTCACCTAATGAGCGCCTGCTGAATCGGTGTCGTTTGCATATTGAGCAGGGCTGACTGGACGAAGGAGGGCGGGATGCCGCCATTGGTGCGCGAGGTCATCGGCGACGTGCTGCGCGAGGCCCGGACAACACAGGGCCGGACGCTGCGCGAGGTGTCCGATTCGGCGCGGGTGAGCCTCGGGTATCTATCCGAGGTCGAGCGCGGTCGCAAGGAACCGTCCAGCGAGCTGCTTTACGCGATCTGCGATGCGTTGGACGTCCCGCTCTCGGAGGTCCTCATCGACGCCGGCGCGCGGATGGCCAGCGAAGAGCACGCTGCGCACCGGGTGCCGAGCAGCGCGGAGAGCGGGACCACCATCGACGCCGGCACCAAGGTGGTCATTCCGCCGGTGGCGTCGCTCGCGGTGGCCTGAGTGCCTGGAGGCTCCGGGGGACCGGATCCGGCGTCCAGGGGTGGGGCGATCGTCGCGGACCCGTTAAATTGAGCGACAGGGTGCGCGCAGACCCCAACTGGGTCCTGTCGGGCCCGTCCGGCACACAAGAAGCGAAGGTGGAGCTAACCGATGGCCAATCCGTTCGTTAAAGCGTGGAAATACCTCATGGCGCTGTTCAACGCGAAAATCGACGAGCACGCCGATCCCAAAGTGCAGATTCAGCAGGCCATCGAAGAAGCGCAGCGTACCCACCAGGCGCTGACCCAGCAGGCGGCGCAGGTGATCGGCAACCAGCGGCAGCTGGAGATGCGGCTCAACCGCCAGCTGGCGGACATCGAAAAGCTCCAGGTCAACGTGCGCCAGGCCCTGACGCTGGCCGACCAGGTCACCGCTGCCGGAGATACGGCCAAGGCCACCGAGTACAACAACGCCGCCGAGGCATTCGCGGCCCAGTTGGTGACCGCCGAGCAGGGCGTCGAAGACCTCAAGACCCTGCACGACCAGGCGCTGTCCGCCGCGGCGCAGGCCAAAAAGGCCGTCGAACAGAACTCGATGGTGCTGCAGCAGAAAATCGCGGAGCGCACCAAGCTGCTCAGCCAGCTCGAGCAGGCGAAGATGCAGGAACAGGTCAGCGCCTCGCTGCGGTCGATGAGCGAGATCGCCGCCCCGGGCAACACCCCGAGCCTCGACGAGGTCCGCGACAAGATCGAACGCCGGTACGCCAACGCCGTCGGAGCCGCCGAACTTGCTCAGGGCACCGTGCAGGGCCGCATGCTCGAGGTCGAACAGGCCAGCGTGCAGATGGCCGGTCATTCCCGGCTCGAGCAGATCCGCGCGTCGATGCGTGGCGAAGCGCTGCCGGCCGGCGGGACGCCCGCGGCTCCCGGAGCCACCCCGGCCACCCCAGCGCCCGTCGAGACCACCGGTGGCCCAGTCGCCGAGAAGCCGTTCGGTCAGTAGTACGGCCGGGTCGGTGTTCAGGTGGCGGTGAAAGCGACTCTCCTCGCCCCGAGGTGGGCGTTATTGCAGCGCGGATTGGACACCGCCGCCGACCTTTCCGACCTGCTGGCCCAGAAAATCAGCGCCGCGACGGATCCGCGGGCGCGATTGCTGCGGCGGCGCCGGCGTGCGCTGCGGTGGGGCTTGATATTCAGCGCGGGGTGTCTGTTTTGGGGCGTGGTGACGGCGCTGTTGGCCGCGTGGGGCTGGTTCGCGTTGCTGCTCGAGGTCACCGGCTTCATCGCGGTCGTCCAGGCGATCCCGGCGACGTTGCTACTGCTTCGCTACCGATGGCTGCGCTCCGAGCCGCTGCCGGCGGCCCGGTCGGTCAACGTTCGCCGGCCGCCGCCGGCCGGTTCGGCGGCGCGACCCGCGATGTCGGCGCTGGGCGCCTCCGAGCGTGGATTCTTCTCGTTGCTGGGCGTGATCGAGCGGGGCGCCATGCTGCCGACGGCCGAAATCCGTGACCTGACGGCGGCGGCCAACCGGAGTTCGGCGGCGATGGCGGCCACCGCCGCAGAAGTGGTGTCGATGGAGCGGGCGGCGCACTATTCGGAGTCCTCGCGGTCGTATTTGGTGCCGGCCATCAATGCGTTCACCGCGCAGCTGAGTGCCGGCGTCCGTCAGTACAACGAAATGGTCACTGCCGCAGCACAATTGGTCTCTTCGGCAAACGGTTATGCCGGCGCTGGCTTGGCGGATTCGCAGCAGCGCTACCGAGCCGAGTTGACCCAGGCCACCGATCGGCTGGTCGGTTGGGCGCAGGCGTTCGACGAACTCGGCGGATTGCCCAGCAGGTAGCCGGGCGCTACCCGTCCGTGCCGGGGCGTTGCTGTGGCCGCTGTTGCGATGGAAGGGATTCGGGGCGCGGGCCGTAGCGTTCGATGTAGGCCTGATGCATGCGGGCGTCACGCTTGCGGGCCAGTTCGTCGACCAGATCGGGATCGAGCCCGTGGACCTGAAGCATGTGCCGGCGCCACACCTTGTTGAGCGCGTGCGAGAAATACACGAACGGAATCAGGATCGGCAGCGTCATGCTCAGGTGGACGTCCCACGTCGTGGGGATCAACCAGAACGGAGCCAGCACCAGCACCGCCGGCACCGCGACGCGGACCATCATCCGGCGGGCGGCGCCCTTGCCGGCCAGGTCGTTGCGCACCCAGTCGCGCATCGAGTCGGGCAGCCGCGCCCCCACGCAATAGCGCACGAATTGCAGGGCGTTGGGCTTGGTGCGGACGCTGTTCATGCCTGCTAGAACGTCGCTTTGAGCGAAGGTATTACCAGCGCCGCCAAACCGCGTGCCGCCGCCTTGAGAAAGTCGAAGAAGTCGAAATAGTCGCGCCAGAGCGTGATCTTGCCGTTGTGGACTTCGAAGACGCCGCACACCCAGAACTGAAGCCGCAGGGGGCCGATGGTCAGCGCGTCGGTGCGTTCGGTGAGCACCGCCGCGCCGTCGGCGGCGATGCGGTGGATCTTCACCTCGAACCCCATGCGACCGTCCATCCGGCGAAACAGCTCCATCGCTCTGCGGCGGCCATGGATCGTCGGAAATCCGACGTTCTGGTAGACGAGGTTGTCGTCCAGTGCCGCGTCGGCGGTCTCCAAATCCGCGTCCTGCAAGGCGTTCAGGAAACCCTCGACCGTGCGCGTGTTCGTCACGGCTGTGCCAGTCAACTCGCTCATGCCTGCCAGCGTAGGCGAGCCTGCCGGTCCGGCGCTGTGGCAGGGTAAAGCGGTGCGAGTCGCCGTGGTCGCCGGGCCGGATCCCGGGCACTCATTTCCCGCGATTGCGCTCTGCCGACGGTTCGCCGCAGCGGGCGATACGCCGACGCTGTTCACCGGCAAGGAATGGATCGACACCGCCCGGGCCGCCGGCCTCGACGCCGCCCCGCTGGACGGGTTGGCGGCCACCGACCTCGACCTCGACGCCGGGGCCAGAATCCACCGGCGGGCGGCGCGGATGGCGGTGCTCAACGTGCCGGCGCTGCGCGACCTGGCGCCTGACCTGGTGGTGTCCGACGTCATCACCGCGGGCGGTGGCATGGCCGCCGAGCTGTTGGGAATCCCGTGGATTGAACTCAACCCCCAGCCGCTATACCTGCCGTCCAAAGGGCTGCCGCCGATAGGCAGCGGGCTGGCGCCGGGCACCGGCATCCGCGGCCGAATGCGCGACGCCACCATGCGGGCGCTGACCGCTCGGTCCTGGCGTGCCGGCCTGCGGCAGCGCGCGGCCGTTCGCACCGAGATCGGGTTGCCGGCCCGCGACCCCGGGCCCCTGCGGCGGTTGATCGCCACGCTGCCCGCCCTCGAGGTTCCTCGTCCGGACTGGCCGGCCGAGGCCGTCGTGGTCGGCCCGTTGCACTTCGAGCCGACCGATCGGGTGCTTCAGATCCCCGCAGGCCCGGGGCCGGTCGTGGTGGTCGCGCCGTCGACCGCGTTGACCGGGACCGAGGGCTTGGTGGAAGTCGCGCTGGGATGCCTGACGCCGGGGGACACACTGCCGGCGGGTTCGCGCCTGGCGGTGTCGCGCCTGGGCGGAGCGGATCTGACGCTGCCGCCGTGGGCGGTGGCCGGACTCGGCAACCAGGCCGAGTTGTTGACGCACGCCGATCTGGTGATCTGCGGAGGCGGTCACGGGATGGTCGCCAAGACTCTGCTGGCGGGGGTGCCGCTGGTGGTGGTTCCCGGCGGCGGAGATCAGTGGGAGATGGCCAATCGGTTGGTGCGTCAGGGCAGCGCGCGGCTCATCCGCCCCTTGACCCCCGACGCGCTGGTGGCCGCGGTCAACGAGGTGCTGTCGTCGCCCAGCTACCGCGAGGCCGCGCACAAAGCCGCCGCCAGCGCCGTGGGCGTCGCCGACCCCGTGCGGGTGTGCCGCGAAGCGTTGGCCTTGGCCGGGTGACCGGCTGGGTATGTTGCCGTAATGAGGGTCGTGACGGCGATCGCCGCTTGCACCGTGCTTAGTGTGGCGGCGCTGTCCGGGTCGGGCGCGGCCCACGCCGACAAGAGCAGCCAGGAGCAGCAAGCTTGCGGGCTCATGGACGATCCCGCCGGACATGACTTGGGCTACACGCCAGCCGAATACGCCTTCATGATGTTGCGCGCCAAGATGTCGGCCCAGGACGCGCGGACCCTGATGTCCGAGGCGGCCCAGGATGTCTGCCCCAATCACATCATCGACCTACCTGCTAGCTGGCGGTAACCAGAGTTGGAAGCGATCGCCACGTGCGCGCCGGACGGGGCTTCGCAACCGTCGACACCTGCCGCAATCGGCTGGGTATGTTAGCTGGCGTGCGGCTGACGGAGTTCAACGAGCGGGTTGTTCTGCGGTTCGGCGCTGCGTACGGCGCATCGGTGCTGGTGGACCACGTGCTGACCGGCTTCGGCGGCCGGACCGCCGCCCAGGCGATCGAGGACGGCGCCGAGCCCCGCGACGTCTGGCGGGCGTTGTGCAGCGACTTCGACGTGCCGCACGAGCAGTGGTGAGTACGCCGGACGGCTAAAGCGGGCAATCGCCGCATTTGGACCCGGCGGGGGCGCGGTAGAAAAGGCAGCAGCTGCGGCGCCTGAAGTCCAGATCGCCGGTGATGATGCCGGATCCGTTCAGTCGGCGGGTGCTCAGCAGGGAATTGGTGATCATGACGACCGGCTGACGCAGGTCGGGCCGCACCGACAGCAGTGCCGCCGACGCCCCGACGAGTGCCGAGGCGATGTTGCCGGACAGCAGCGCCGGCGCCAGCTTGACGCGTAGGCCCGCCGCCAGCGGCTCCATATGGTCTTGCACGACAACGCGATAGAGCAAGTCCGCGGAAGGTGAGTCGACGCGTTCGCCGACGGGTTCGGGCAGTCGCAGCCGGGCCTCGTCGTCGGCACGCTGAAGATTCGTCAGGTCCGGAACGACGCCGTGGCCCAGCACGCACGCGAGAAGGGGCGACCATAGCCGGGCGGCATGGCCGAGGTGCACCAGTGACGCGCCGATCCGCAACTCCGGGGTGTGGTAACGCTGGGCCGTGGCGTCGGCCAAATCCATGAAGCCGTCGGCGTAGGACTGGGTGACCGGATGCCATCCTTGTCCGTCTCCGCCCACAGTCAGCGCGAAAAACCCTCCATAGGAGGAAACCTCGGACAGCTCCATGGAGATGTTCATGTGTTCCTCGGTAGCTGATATTGCCACACCGAAGCAGTACGGCGTGTCGAACTTGAATCGAACAGGTGTTCGTCTAACGTGGTGATCACTCGAAGAGGACGACTTGTCGGTGGCCTTCTTTAGTGTCACGGCCAACCGACCGATACCGGTCACCGAACACCGACTACAGGAGAGCACCATGACGCAAGTCCCCGACCGCGAGAAGGCTCTCGAGCTGGCGATGGCCCAGATCGAGAAGAGCTACGGCAAAGGTTCGGTGATGCGTCTCGGCGACGAGATACGTCAACCGATCTCGATCATTCCGACCGGGTCCATCGCATTGGACGTGGCCCTGGGCATCGGCGGCCTGCCGCGCGGCCGGGTCGTGGAGATCTACGGTCCGGAGTCCTCGGGTAAGACCACCGTCGCACTGCACGCGGTGGCTAACGCCCAGGCGGCCGGCGGTGTGGCGGCGTTCATCGACGCCGAGCACGCGCTGGACCCGGATTACGCCAAGAAGCTGGGCGTCGACACCGATTCCCTGCTGGTCAGCCAGCCCGACACCGGGGAGCAGGCCCTTGAGATCGCCGACATGCTGATCCGCTCGGGCGCGCTCGACATCCTGGTCATCGACTCGGTGGCCGCCCTGGTGCCGCGCGCGGAGCTCGAAGGCGAGATGGGGGACAGCCACGTCGGCCTGCAGGCCCGGCTGATGAGCCAGGCGCTGCGGAAAATGACTGGCGCACTGAGCAATTCAGGAACCACGGCGATCTTCATCAACCAGCTCCGCGAGAAGATCGGCGTGATGTTCGGCAGTCCGGAAACCACCACGGGTGGAAAGGCGTTGAAGTTCTACGCGTCGGTGCGCCTGGATGTGCGCCGGATCGAGACGCTAAAGGACGGCACCGACGCGGTCGGTAACCGCACCCGGGTGAAGGTTGTCAAGAACAAGGTCGCGCCGCCGTTCAAGCAGGCCGAGTTCGACATCCTCTATGGCAGGGGCATCAGCAGGGAGGGTTCGCTGATCGACATGGGTGTGGACCAGGGCTTCATTCGCAAGTCCGGTTCCTGGTTCACCTACGAGGGCGAGCAGCTGGGCCAGGGCAAGGAGAACGTCCGCAACTTCTTGATGGAAAACGCCGATATCGGCAACGAGATCGAGAAGAAGATCAAGGAAAAGCTTGGCATTGGCGCAGTGGTGACCGATGACGACGTCCTGCCCGCACCCGTCGATTTCTGAGCCCTCCCGCGAAGAGCAGGCGCGGGCGTTCTGCCTGCGCCTGCTCACCGCGAGGGCGCGCACCCGGGCCGAGTTGCTCGGCCAGCTGGCGAAACGCGGATACCCCGACGACGTCAGCGCCCGGGCGCTCGACCGGCTGGCCGCCGTCGGCCTGGTGGACGACACCGACTTCGCCCAGCAGTGGGTGCAGTCCCGGCGCGCCAACGCGGGAAAGAGCAAGCGCGCCTTGGCCGCCGAGTTGCACACCAAGGGCGTCGACCGCGATGTGATCGGCACGGTGCTGGCCGGGATCGACGCAGCTGCCGAGCGAGACCGGGCCGAACAGCTGGTGCGAACCAAACTGCGGCGCGAGACGCTGAGCGGGGACGACGCGCGGGTCAGTCGCAGGCTGGTGGGGATGCTGGCGCGCCGGGGGTACAGCCAGAACCTCGCGAGCGAGGTTGTCCTCGCCGAGCTGACCGCCGAGCGGGAGCGCAGGCGAGTCTAGCTCAGTCAGATGGTGGCGACCCGCTGCGCCCGGCTCCGCCGCGCTGGCGATCGCCACCGGTCACATGGTGGCGACCCGCTGCGCCCGGCTCCGCCGCGCTGGCGATCGCCACCGGGTCACATGGTGGCGACCCGCTGCGCCCGGCTCCGCCGCGCTGGCGATCGCCACGACCTGCGGGTTAATCCGTTGCGGCCCGGTCGCCGTACCATGGCCCCGTGACTTCGATGGTGGTGCGAGGCGCCGCGGATGCGGCGGGCGGGGCCGGGGGCGCCCCGCAGACGCGAACCTATCAAGTCCGCACCTACGGCTGTCAGATGAACGTCCATGATTCCGAGCGGTTGGCGGGCCTCCTGGAAGCGGCCGGCTACGAGCGGGCCGCCGACGGCGCCGACGCCGATGTGGTGGTCTTCAACACCTGCGCCGTCCGTGAGAACGCCGACAACAAGCTGTACGGCAACCTCAGCCACCTGGCTCCACGCAAGCGCGGCAATCCCGATATGCAGATCGCGGTCGGTGGCTGCCTGGCCCAAAAAGACCGAGAGGCATTGCTGCGCAAGGCGCCGTGGGTCGACGTCGTCTTCGGCACCCACAACATCGGATCGCTGCCCACCCTGCTCGATCGGGCCCGGCACAACAAAGCCGCCCAGGTGGAAATCGCCGAGTCGTTGCAGCAGTTTCCGTCATCGCTGCCCAGCGCCCGCGAATCTGCTTATGCCGCTTGGGTTTCCATCTCCGTCGGGTGCAACAACAGCTGTACCTTCTGCATCGTTCCGTCGTTGCGGGGCAAGGAGGTCGACCGCAGCCCGGCCGACATCTTGGCCGAGGTGAGATCGCTGGTGGACGAAGGCGTGCTCGAAATCACCCTGCTGGGCCAGAACGTGAACGCCTACGGGGTTTCGTTCGCCGACCCGGCGCTGCCCCGCGATCGCGGCGCCTTCGCCGGGCTGCTGCGGGCCTGCGGCCGCATCAACGGGCTGGAACGGGTTCGGTTCACCTCGCCGCATCCGGCCGAGTTCACCGACGATGTCATCGAGGCGATGGCGCAGACGCCGAATGTCTGCCCCGCCTTGCATATGCCGCTGCAGTCGGGATCCGACCAGGTGCTGCGCGCGATGCGCCGCTCGTACCGCGCCGACCGCTATCTCGGCATCATCGACCGGGTTCGGGCGGCCATGCCGCACGCGGCCATCACCACCGATCTGATCGTCGGATTTCCCGGTGAGACCGAAGAGGACTTCGCGACCACGCTCGACGTGGTGCGGCAGGCCCGGTTCGCGGCCGCATTTACCTTCCAGTACTCCAAGCGGCCCGGCACGCCGGCCGCCGCACTCGTTCCGCAGCTGCCGAAAGCCGTTGTGCAGGAACGCTATGAGCGCCTGGTCGACCTGCAGGAAGAGATCTCGTTGCAGGGCAACCGCGCGCTGATCGGCCAGAGGGTCGAATTGCTGGCCGCCAGCGGTGAAGGACGCAAGGACAACCGCACGGAGCGCATGAGCGGGCGGGCGCGCGACGGCCGGCTGGTGCACTTCGCAGCCGACGATCGGGTGCGGCCCGGCGACATCGTCACCGCAGTGATCACCGAGGCCGCGCCGCACCACCTCATCGCGGATGCGGGCATCCTCACCCACCGACGCACGCACGCGGGTGACGCGCACGCGGCGGGGCGGCGCCCGCGCAGCATCGGTCTTGGCATGCCCGCACTCGGGCCCTCCGCCTCTCCAGTCGAGCCCCTCGGATGTGGCCGATGACGAAAGAACGCACGGAGTTCGACGCCCTGCGGAGCGAAATCGACGCCGCGGAGCGCCGGGTGGCACGCGAGATCGAGCCGGGGCCAAGGGCTTTGGTGGTCTCGATCCTGGTGTTCGTGCTGTTGGGCACGTTCATCCTGCCGCACACCGGCGATGTGCGCGGATGGGATGTGCTGTTCGGCAGCCACGGCGCCCACGCGGCCGCGGTGGCCCTGCCTTCCCGGGTGTTCGCCTGGTTGGCGCTGGTGTTCGGCGTTGGTTTCTCGATGCTGGCGTTGATAACTCGGCGCTGGGCGCTGGCCTGGATTGCGCTGGCGGGTTCGACGATCGCCTGTGCGGCTGGGCTGTTCGCTGTCTGGTCGCGGCAGACCGTGGCCGCCGGGCATCCGGGCCCCGGCGTGGGGTTGATCGTGGCGTGGATCACCGTGATCGTGTTGACGTTTCACTGGGCACGGGTGGTGTGGTCACGCACCATCGTGCAGCTCGCGGCCGAGGAGCAGCGGCGGCGGGCTGCCGCACAGCACCAGTCGATGACGCTGCTGGACAGCCTCGACAAGGCGGCCGGTCCCGATATCCCTGACGGCACGGGCAACCCCGATGCCCCGAGGCCTCCGGAAGGCGATCGCTAGGGCCTGCGGGTCAGCGCCTGGGCCGCCGCATCGGCCCACTGCCGCCACTGTTCGGCGTTGGCATTTGCCTCGTCGGCTTCCTTGGTCCGGCCGGCCGCCGCCGCCTTCTGGGCCTGCCGTTCGTACTGCTGCGCCCGGGTGCGGAACTGCTCGGCGCGCGCCTGCGCCTGAGGATCGGACCAATCCGAGTCACCGGCGTCGCGCACCCTCTTCTCGATCGCGCGCAGCCGCTTCTCCAACTCGGCGGACCGTTCCCGCGGTACCCGGCCGATCGCGTCCCACCTGTCCGAGATCGACCGCAGCGCCGCCCGGGCCGCGTCGTGGTTGCTCGTGTCAAGCTTTTCCGCTTCGGCCAGCAGCGCCTCCTTGGCGGCGGCATTGGCGTGCAGTTCCGCGTCCTTCTCCGCCGTCACGGCATTACGGGCCGTGAAGAACGCGTCCTGGGCCGCCTTGAAGCGCCGCCACAGGGCATCGTCGACATCCTTGGTCGCCCGTCCCGCCGTCTTCCAATCGGAGAGCAGCTTCCGGAATTCCGCGCTGGTGGCGCTCCAGTCCGTGGAACCGGACAACTCTTCGGCCTGCTCACAGAGCCGTTCCTTCGACTGTCGGACCCCCGCCCGCTCGCGGTCCAGCTCGGCGAAATGGGATCCCCGCCGCCTATTGAAGGTTTCCCGGGCCGCCGAGTAGCGCTTCCACAGCGCGTCGTCGGCTTTCCGGTCGAGACCGCTGATCGTCTTCCACTCGTCGAGGATTGTGCGCAGCCGGTCGCCGGCAACTTTCCAGTGCGTCGAGTTGGTGGCCAGATCCTCGGCTTCGGCGGCCAGCGCCTCCTTGCGCTCGGTCTGGGCGGCCCGGTGCTCGTCGCGCCGGGAGCGTTCCGCCGCGACCAGTGCGTCGGTTTGCTCGATTAGGCTGGTCAATCGGCCCGCGAGCGCGTCGATATCGCCGAGCACGGAGGCCGTCGGCAACGAATCGGCCAGCGCGGATGCATTGGCTTTGATCTTGCGGGCATCACCGGTCCCGGATGCCAATCGCTCCTCCATGAGCGTGATCTCGGTGCTCAGGTCGTCGAATCGCCGACCGAAGTGGGCGAACGCGGCTTCGGGATCGCCGGCCTGCCAGGAGCCGACGATGCGCTCGCCGGCCGCGCCGATCAGCCATACCGTGCCGTCGTCGTCCACGCGTCCGAACCGGTGTGGATTGCTGGACAGGGGCGCCGGAACGGGGTGGGCGGCGGGCCGCGGCCCCGGGCTCAAAGGCCGGGGACCGGGACGTGGTCCCGGACGTGGCGCCGGCTTAGCGGCCGGCTGGGCCGCCGGTTCAGCTGCCGGCTGCGCAATCGGCTCAGCCCCCGGCGGGGGCACTGGCGAAGCTGAATCGTCGCTGCGGGGCTCGTCAGCCGTCATGCGCTCGTCACCACCTCGTGCAACCCTTCCGCGCGTTAGTATCCCGCGCACCTGCCGCGCGTAGCGGCACCTCTACGGTCGGAACCCCTGGTGCCGGGCTGCGGCCATCACCAGCTGTCCCCTGACCGATTCCAGGATCGATTCCAGGACCGATTTCCAACAGTATTCAAGCAGTTGTTGGGCCGCACGCGGCAACCTTGGCGTCGCCGCCCGGATGGTCCGGCTGTGAAACAGTGGGAGCACGGAACGCTCGCTTCTCAACCGCCCCGAGATCGACGGAGAAACCGGCTATGACCAAGGTGGATATCGCCGCTCTGCTCGCGTTGAGTTCTGCGCTGTGTGTCGCGTTAGGCGACGTGATGCAGCAACGGGCCACGCACCGGCTCACTGACGAGCCGCTCGGCCAGATGCAATTGTTCGCAAAGCTGCTGCGCAACCAACGGTGGAGATGGGGCGCCTTGATACTCGTCGTGAGCATCGCGTTGCAGGCAGCCGCCCTGGACCAGGGTTCGGTGCTGCTGGTGCAGGCACTGCTTGTCCTTTCGCTGCTGTTCGCGCTGCCGATCAGCGCGTGGTTGGCCCACCGACGGGTGACCGGCCGGGAATGGAGCTGGGGCCTGCTGTTGACCGGGGCGGTGACCGTGATCGTCACCGTCGGCAACCCGCAGGCCGGCCGTGCGCACGGATCGCTTCAGACGTGGGCCGCCGTCACGGCGGTGTTCGCACCGCTGCTGATCGGGTGCGTCGTGGCCGCGCGGATCTGGGGTGGCGCCCTGGCCGCGGTGCTGTACGCCTTCGTGTCGGGCTCGCTCTGGGGGATCTTCGCGGTGCTCACCAAGGGAGCCGTCCACCGGCTCGGCGAGGGCGGATGGGCGTTGTTTCGCACACCCGAGCTGTATGCCTGGCTGCTGGTCGGGCTGGGCGGATTCGCGTGGGAGCAATCGGCGTTCCGCGCCGGCTCCCTGACCGCGTCGATGCCGACCCTGGAGATTTCCCAGCCGGTCGTGGCGGCTTTGCTGGGTGTCGTCATCCTCGGCGAGACGCTCAACACCGGCGGCGCCGGGATGATCGCCTTGGTGGCGGCGGCGCTGGTGATGACGGCCGCGACGGTCGAGCTCGCGCGCGGCGATGCCGTCGCCGCGACCACCGGGGTCGACGCGGAACTCGGGTGCGCGGTCGGCGAACCGGCGTAGTTTGCGTCAGCGCGTTGCGGCCGAGGTTCGCGCGCGGGCGGGTACCGTCGTCCCGTTGCGTGGTGAACAACGTCTCGGCGGCCGGCGGGCCGCACGTCGGTGGGGAGGGCGTCATCGCGAAGGTGGATATCGCGGCGTTGCTGGCGCTGGTCGCCGCGCTCATGTCGGGCGTCGGGGACGTCATCCGGCAGCGCTCCGCGCAGGAGATCACCGATGAACAGGTCGGCCACGTCGAGCTGTTCCGCATGTCGCTGCGTGACGCCCGGTGGTGGTGGGGCGGAGCGGCGGCCGTGGCGAGTTTTGCGCTCCAGGCGGTGGCGCTGGGCCTGGGGTCGGTGGTGTTGGTGCAGGCATTGCAGGTGACGGCGCTGTTGTTCGCCTTGCCGGTGTACGCGTGGCTGACCAAACACGCTTTGACCCGCCGGGAATGGATGTGGGCGCTGCTGCTGGCCGGTGCGGTGGCGGTGTTCGTCGCGGTCGGTGAACCGGCCGCCGGCTACCAGCGGGCGTCGCTGCATTCCTGGGCGGTGGTGGCCATCGTGATCGGCCCGGCGATGGTGTTCTGCGTGCTGGGCGCGCGAATCTGGTCGGGGGCGCCGGCCGCGGTGCTGCTGGCGGTGGTGTCGGCGTCGTCGTGGGCGTTGTTCGCGGTGCTCACCAAGGCCATCGTCGAGGTGCTGAGCAACGGCCCCCAACAGGGCTTCGGCGCCCTGCTGCGCACCCCGGAACTGTATGCCTGGGTGCTGGTTGCGGCGCTCGGGACGGTGTTTCAGCAGTCCTCGTTTCGGGCCAGCGCGCTCACCGCGTCGTTGCCGACGATGACGGTGGCCGAACCGCTGGTGGCTTCGGTGCTGGGCGTCACCGTGCTCGGCGAGACACTCGACGCCGACGGCCCCGAGATGATCGTCCTGGTGGCCGCGGTGGCCGCCGTTGTCGTCGCGACCACCGCCCTGGCCCGTGGTGAAGCCGCCTCCATGAAAGAGCAGGCCAACGGCGGCTTCCCGGCCGTTGCGGCGGACTCGATGGTCTCGTCGGGAGCGGTCGAGTGAGGCCGATGCGACGTCGCCGGGCTTCCTGCCGTTGCTGCGGGGGCTACCTGCGTCGTTGAAAATAGCCACTAAGGGTTACCTGGCCGGGCAGTCACTATGGGCTGCGGCGACATAAAGTAGTTGGTTGAACTGGTCGCAAACAGTGCGTGTATTTCCCGCTACCGGGGGAGCGCTAGTGCATTCGTGAGGTGAGGGTCGGCTATGTCGAAGATGGATATCGCGGCGCTCATCGCGTTATTCGCGGCGCTGGCGTCCGCGATCGGCGATGTCATCCGGCAGCGCTCCGCGCAGGAGATCACCGATAAGCAGGTCGGCCACCTCGAACTCTTCCGCATGTCCCTGCGCGATCGCCGGTGGTGGCTGGGCGGGCTGGCGGCGATCGTCAATTACAGCCTGCAGGCCGCCGCCCTGGCCTGGGGGCCGGTGGTCCTGGTGACCGCGCTGCAGGTCACGGCGCTGCTGTTCGCCTTGCCGATCTACGCGCGGCTCGCCAAACATCGGGTAACCCGCTGGGAGTGGGCGTGGGCGGTCACCCTCGCGGGTGCGCTGGCCGTGGTCATCACCGTGGGCGACCCGGACGCCGGCAAAGAGCGGGCGTCGGCCCAGACGTGGCTCATCGTGGCTCTGGTGATGGCCCCGCTTCTGATGGCGTGTGTGGTGGCGGCGCGGATCTGGACGGGCAGACCGGTTGCGGCCGCGCTGCTTGCGGTGGTCGCGGGTTCGTCGTTGGCGCTGTTCGCCGTGCTGACCAAGGGAATCGTCGAGGTGGGCGAGCACGGGCTGATGGATGTGCTGCGGGCGCCGGAGTTCGTCCCCTGGTTGCTGTTGGCGTTGATCGGGATGATTTTCCAGCAATCGGCGTTCCGCGCCGGTGCGCTGACCGCCTCCATGCCGACGATGACCGTGGCGAAGCCCGTCGTGGCGGGCCTGCTCGGCATCACCGTGCTCGGCGAGACGGTGAATACCGACGGCCCGCTGGCGTTCGTGCTGCTCGCGGCTGTGGCGGTGGTGATCATCGCGACGGTGGCGCTGGCCCGCGGCGAGGCCGCCACCATGGTCGCTCAGAGCAGCCAGGACGCGGCAGGCGATGCCGGGCATTCCGGGGATCCCGTCGTCGCGGCGGAGTCCCCGGGCGGGGATACGCCCCGCGCGAGTGGGTGAGCGGGACACGGCGACCGGTCCGTTAGTTTGATGCCGTGCTGAGCGCCATCGCGATCGTCCCGTCCACGCCGGTGCTAGTTCCCGAACTCGCCGGAGCGGCCACCGCCGAGGTGTCCGACCTGACCGCGGCGGTGCTGGCAGCGGCCGCCTTGCTGCCGATGCGCTGGATCGCCGTCGGGACCGGCGGGGCCGACGACGTATTGGGCCCCGGGGGCCCACACTCCGTGGGCACCTTTGCCGGCTTCGGCGCCGACGTACGGGTCCGGCTCTCGCCGCAGGTCGACCGGGGCGCGGAGCCGCCGGCCGACCTACCCCTCTGCGCGCTGCTGGCCGCCTGGGTTCGGGGCCAGACCCGGCCCGACGCCAGCGTGCAAGTTCGCGTCTACCGCGGCGACCATGACGCGGCCACCGCGCTGGCCCTCGGCAGGCAGCTGCGCGCCGAGATCGACCGGGCGCCCGACCCGATCGGTGTGCTCGTCGTCGCCGACGGCGCGAATACCCTGACACCGGCCGCGCCCGGCGGCTACGACCCGGGCAACGCCGATGCGCAACTGGCGCTGGACGACGCGCTGGCCGACGGCGACATCGCGGCCTTGACCGGGCTGCCGCGCCAGATCCTGGGGCGGGTCGCGTTTCAGGTGCTGGCCGGCCTGGCCGAGCCGGGGCCGCGATCGGCCAAGGAGCTCTACCGGGGAGCGCCCTACGGTGTGGGCTACTTCTCCGGCGCCTGGCAGCCATGAGACCCCTGGCGATCATCGGCCCCACGGGTACTGGCAAGTCGCAGCTGGCGCTCGACGTCGTCGAGCGGCTGCGCGGCGAGTTCGCCGCCGAGATCGTGAATGCCGACGCGATGCAGCTGTATCGCCGCATGGACATCGGGACCGCCAAGCTGCCCGTCGCGGAGCGCCGCGGCATCCCGCATCACCAGCTCGACGTCCTCGATGTCACCGAGACGGCGACCGTCGCCCGCTATCAGGAGGCCGCCGCCGCGGACATCGAAGCGATCGCGGCCCGGGGCGCGGTGCCCGTGGTGGTGGGCGGTTCGATGCTCTACATCCAGTCGTTGCTCGACGACTGGTCGTTTCCCGCGACCGATCCCGCGGTGCGCGCGCGCTGGGAGCGGCGGCTTGCCGAGGTCGGGGTGGGCAACCTGCACGCCGAGCTGGCGCGCCGCGACCCGGCCGCCGCGGCGGCGATCCTGCCCACCGACGGCCGGCGCACCGTGCGGGCACTCGAGGTGGTCGAGCTCACCGGGCAGCCCTTCGCCGCGTCCGCGCCGGGCATCGGCGCCCCCCTCTGGGGCACGGTCATCGTCGGATTAGATTGTGAAACAACGATTCTCGACGAAAGATTGGCGCGGCGCACCGACACGATGTTCGATCGGGGCCTGGTCGAAGAGGTGTGCGCACTGCTGCGCGACGGCCTGCGCGACGGGGTCACGGCCTCGCGGGCGCTCGGCTACGCCCAGGTGCTCGCGGCACTGGACGCCGGTGGTGCGGCCGAGCAGCTGCGGGATGCGCGAGAGCAGACCTACGTGGGCACCCGGCGCTACGTGCGGCGGCAGCGGTCGTGGTTTCGCCGCGACCACCGGGTGCACTGGCTCGACGCGGCCGATCGCGCCCGCCTCGTCGACGGCGCTTTGGCGGCCTGGAGAGACGTACCCTGATTTGGTGATCTTCACGAAGGGCCACGGCACCCAGAACGACTTCGTGCTGCTCCCCGACATCGGCGCCGAGCTGACGCTCGAGACCGCCCGGGTGGCCGCGTTGTGCGACCGGCGGCGGGGACTGGGTGCCGACGGGGTGCTGCGGATCACCACCGCGGGCGCGGCCGCGAGGGCCGGTGTGCTCGATCGCCTGCCCGACGGCGTCGACGCCGGCGATTGGTACATGGACTACCGCAACGCCGACGGGTCAACCGCGCAGATGTGCGGCAACGGCGTGCGGGTGTTCGCGCACTACCTGCGCGCCAGCGGCCTGGAATCCCGCGACGAGTTCGTCGTCGGGTCCCTGGCCGGCCCGCGACTGGTCACCCTGCATCACGTCGATGCGACCAACGCCGACGTCGCCGTCGACATGGGCAAGGCCAACCGCGTCGGCGCGGGCGAGGCCGTCATCGGGGGCAGGCGATTTACCGGGCTGGCCATCGACGTCGGCAACCCGCACCTGGCGTGCGTGGACCCGCAGCTGAGCAGCCACGAGCTCGCGGCCCTGGACATCGGCGCGCCGGTGAGCTTCGACCATGCCCAGTTCCCGGACGGCGTCAACGTCGAGGTGGTCACCGCCCCGGTCGGCGGAGTGGTCCACATGCGGGTCCACGAGCGGGGGGTGGGCGAAACCCGTTCGTGCGGCACCGGAACGGTCGCCGCTGCCTCCGCCGCCCTGGCCGAAGCCGGGGCCGACACCGGGACGCTTACCGTCCGGGTGCCGGGCGGCGACATCGAGGTCACCATCACCGACGCCACCAGCTACCTGCGTGGACCGTCGGTGCTGGTGGCCCGCGGTGAAGTCAGCGAGGAGTGGTGGCATGCGCAGGGGCGTTAATTCGGATGCACGCCGCCGATCTAGCGTGCACTATTGCTAATTGCCTATGACATATCCCGAAATCCCCCACCCCGATCACCCGGCGCATCTGCCCGTTTCGGAGCCCAGCGTCGGCGAACTCGCCCTCGAAGACCGGTCGGCGCTGCGCCGCGTCGCGGGGTTGTCGACCGAACTGGCCGACGTCTCCGAGGTCGAGTACCGCCAGCTGCGTCTGGAACGCGTTGTGCTGGTGGGCGTGTGGACCGAGGGCAGCGCCGCAGACAGTCGGGCGAGCATGGCCGAGCTGGCCGCCCTGGCCGAAACCGCGGGCTCGCAGGTGCTCGAGGGCCTCATCCAGCGCCGCGACCGGCCCGACCCGTCGACCTACATCGGCTCGGGCAAGGCCCAGGAGCTGCGGGAGGTGGTCCTGGCCACCGGCGCCGACACGGTCATCTGCGACGGTGAACTTTCCCCGGCGCAGCTGACCGCGCTGGAAAAGGCCGTGAAGGTCAAAGTCATCGACCGGACCGCGCTGATCCTGGACATCTTTGCCCAGCACGCGACCAGCCGGGAGGGCAAAGCGCAGGTGTCGCTGGCTCAGATGCAGTACATGCTGCCGCGGCTGCGTGGCTGGGGTGAGTCGATGTCCCGGCAGGCCGGCGGCCGCGCCGGCGGCAGCGGCGGCGGAGTGGGCCTGCGTGGTCCCGGTGAGACCAAGATCGAGACCGACCGGCGCCGCATCCGCGAACGGATGGCCAAGCTGCGCCGCGAGATCAAGGACATGAAACGGGCCCGCGACACCCAGCGCAGCCGCCGGCTGCACGCCGACATGCCGTCGATCGCCATCGTCGGCTACACCAACGCGGGCAAATCCAGCCTGCTCAACGCGCTGACCGGAGCGGGGGTACTGGTTCAGGACGCGTTGTTCGCCACCTTGGACCCCACCACCCGGCGGGCGGAGTTCGACCCCGATTCCAAGGCGGCCGGCGGTTACACGATCACCGACACGGTCGGGTTTGTCCGCCACCTGCCCACCCAGCTGGTCGAGGCGTTTCGGTCCACGCTCGAGGAAGTCGTCGACGCCGACCTACTTGTGCACGTCGTCGACGGCTCCGACGTCAACCCGCTGGCTCAGATCAACGCGGTCCGCCAGGTGATCTCCGAAGTCTTCGCCGACTACAACGCCGACCACGACGGTGATCCGGCGCCGGAACTGCTGGTGGTGAACAAGATTGACGCCGCGAGTGACCTAATGCTCGCCAAGCTTCGTCACGCACTGCCCGGTGCCGTGTTCATCTCGGCACGCACCGGCGAGGGTATCGACGCGTTGCGTGCGCGGATGGCCGAGCTCGCCGCCCCCACGGACACCGCCGTGGACGTGGTGATCCCGTATGACCGCGGCGATCTCGTGTCCCGCGTGCACTCCGATGGGCGGGTGCAGCACGAGGAGCACAACTGCGACGGCACCCGGATCAAGGCCCGGGTTCCGGTGGCGCTGGCCGCCAGCCTGCGGGAATTCTCGGCCCACTGACAAGGCGGGCCAAGCCGGCGCCCGCGCGTCGACCAACCGTCTGGTTGGTATATCTTGGGCGGCAGGTTCCCATCCGCCGGAGGTCATTCATGAGTAGTGCGAGTAGCGCCGTCAAATACCAGCGCACGCTGTTTGAACCCGAGCACGAATTGTTCCGCGAGTCCTACCGCGGATTTCTCGATCGCCATGTCGCCCCGTACCACGACGAGTGGGAAAAGGCGAAGATCGTGGACCGCGGCGTGTGGCTCGAAGCCGGCAAGCAGGGCTTCCTTGGCATGGCGGTGCCCGAGGAATACGGCGGCGGCGATAACTCCGACTTCCGGTACAACACGATCATCACCGAGGAAACCACCGCGGGGCGCTACAGCGGGATCGGCTTCGGGTTGCACAACGACATCGTCGCGCCCTACCTGCTCGAACTGGCCACCGAGGAGCAGAAGCAGCGCTGGTTACCCAAGTTCTGCACCGGGGAGCTGATCACCGCGATCGCAATGACCGAGCCGGGAACGGGCAGCGACTTGCAGGGCATCAAAACCCGCGCGGTCAAGCAGGACGATCACTATGTGATCAACGGATCGAAGACTTTCATCACCAACGGAATCAACTCCGACCTGGTGATCGTGGTGGCGCAGACCGATCCAGACAAGGGTTCGCAGGGCTTTTCGTTGCTCGTCGTCGAACGCGGCATGGAGGGCTTCGAGCGCGGGCGCCATCTGGACAAGATCGGATTGGACGCTCAGGACACGGCCGAGTTGTCGTTTAGCGACGTCAAGGTTCCGGCCGAAAACCTTCTCGGCGAGGAGGGTAAGGGGTTCGTCTACCTGATGCAGAACCTGCCGCAGGAGCGGATCTCGATCGCCATCATGGCGGTCGCGGCGATGGAGCAGGTGCTCGAACAGACGCTGCGATACACCAAGGAGCGCAAAGCCTTTGGCAAACCGATCGGCAGCTTCCAGAACAGCCGTTTTTCGTTGGCCGAGCTGGCGACCGAGGCCACCGTGGTGCGCATCATGGTCGACGAGTTCGTGCGGTTGCACCTGGACAAGAAGTTAACGGCAGAACAAGCTGCGATGGCCAAATGGTATGCCACCGAGAAGCAGGTGCACCTGATCGACCGCTGTCTGCAACTGCACGGTGGCTACGGTTACATGCGCGAATACCCAGTTGCCCGCGCCTATCTCGATGCCCGGGTGCAGACGATCTACGGTGGCACGACGGAGATCATGAAGGAGATCATCGGCCGCAGCCTCGGGGTCTAGCCTGCGACCCGTCGTAACGGCGCTTGCTGTCACGCAACGGAATTCGTGATCGACAGCTCGTCGGCATGATCATCGAAATGCATGTGGTTGGTCCGGGGGTCGGGCAGCTGTTGGCTCGCTGTTGGCCTCACGTACCGTCGACGCATGTGTTGCGCACCCGTCGACTGCGGCATCACACAGCGCGTCAAACCGAGGATTATGACACCGCAGAAGGCCCGGGTGAGTCGGGAAACATTGATGTCGGCGGTGCGTCGTCGCGGCGTCGGCCCGGGTGTCCCCAGCGAGCGGATGATGCCCGCGCCCGGCGGCACGATGCTCCGAACGCCCCCCGCCCGATGGCACGTCCGATCGCGACACGGACGTGATTTGACACCAATTCGACATCAGCGGGGTATCCGTTTTTGTAACATTCGTGAATTGACTTCGCATTCCTCGTTGGTTGGAGCAAAGTTGTGCGAGCCCGGCGAAAATGTGGACCGCTATGGAGGAAGGGCCCGCCGATTGGGGTGACCACCCGCTCGCAGCGTCTGCTGGGTACGGGCATGGCCACACCTAGGCGCATATCCGTCGGCTGGGAGGCTTGGTGAAGGGGCAGAGAGGTCGGATGCACAAGCTGGTCGGACGTGCGCTGGTCAGCTTGGCGACCACGGCGCTGGCCGCCGTCTTGCTAGCACCTTCGACGGCGGCGTCGCCGATAGGCGATGCCGAGGCGGCCATGATGTCCGCGTGGGACAAGGCGGGTGGTGCCAGTTCACCGCTCGGCGCGCGGAAGGGTGACGTCTACCCCGTCGGCGACGGGTTCGCCCTGAACTTCGACGGCGGCAAGATGTTCTACAGCACCGCTACCGGCGCCCGAGATGTCTACGGGCCGATCCTGGACAAATACGATTCGTTGGGCGGCCCGGCCGGCAGCGATCTGGGCTGGCCGACCATCGACGAGGTGCCCGGCCTTTCCGGACCCGACAGCCGGGTCAGCACCTTCTCGGCGAGCGACAAGCCGGTGATCTTCTGGACATCCGAGCACGGTGCGTTCGTCGTGCGCGGCGCGCTCAACGCCGCGTGGGACAAGCTGGGCAGCTCGGGCGGCGTTCTCGGCGTCCCGATCGGGGACGAAACCTACGACGGCCAGGTCACCTCGCAAAAGTTCAGTGGCGGTCAGGTCTCCTGGAACAGGGAAACGAAGCAGTTCACTGCCGACCCGGCGGTCCTGGCCGAACAACTGAAGGGCCTGCAGGTACCGATCGATCCCACCGCGGCCATCAATATGGCCTGGCGTGCGGCCGGGGGCGCTAACGGCCCACTGGGCGCCAAACAGGGCGGGCAGTATCCCGCCGGCGACGGGATCGCCCAGAACTTCGCCAGCGGCAAGGTGTTTTTCAGCCCGGCCACCGGCGCGAACGCCGTCGAGAGCGACATCCTGGCCAAGTACGAGTCGCTGGGCGGGCCGGCGGGCAGCGACCTCGGATTCCCCATCGCCAACGAGTCGGACGGCGGCATTGCCTCGAGCCGGATCGCCACCTTCTCCGCAACCGACAAGCCGGTGATCTTCTGGACCTCCGACCATGGCGCGTTCGTCGTGCGCGGTGCGATGAAGGCCGCCTGGGACAAGCTCCGCGGTCCCGCCGGCAAGCTGGGCGCCCCGCTCGGCGACCAGGCCATGGACGGCGACGTGATCACGCAGAAGTTCGCCGGCGGCACGATCTCGTGGAACCGCGCCAAGAACACCTTCACCACCGATCCCGCCAACCTGGCGGCCCTGTTGTCCGGCCTGCAGGTGTCGGGGCAGAACCAGCCAAGTGCGTCGGCGGCCCCCCACGATAAGGGATTCACCTCGCATTGGTGGTGGTGGCTGCTGATCGCCGTTCCGTTGCTGGTGCTGGTCGCGGTGTTGGCGCTACTGGGGCTTGGCTGGTATCGGCGCCACAACGGCCACAAAACCAAGCCCGACCGCGCCGCGGACGTCGGCTTCGACGACGGCTGGGGGCACGACGACGCCGATCTGGCCACCGAGAACTTCCCAGTCGGTGGCCTGCATGCCCCGGAACATCGATCGCTGGGGGACGCCGAGTCGGGTCCGCACGTCAGCTGGGGGCGTGGAACCGCCGCCAGCCTGGCCGAGGATGTCGGCCCCGGGGCGTACCCCCGCGAAAGGCCGTCCGGGTCCGAGGAGGACGAGGATGATTTCGGCGGCTTAGGGCTCGACGACGAAGACCCCGACGCCGTTGACACCGACTCCATACTCGTCGTGTCGGAGGCCGATTTGGCGGAGGCCGGCTACCCGGAGGTGGTCCCGGAGGAGGGCTATCCCGACGCCGGTCCGGAGGACGGCTATCCCGATGTCGTGCCCGAGGATGCCTACCCCGGTGCCGTGGCCGAGGATGTGTATCCGGGTGCCGTGGCCGAGGACGGCTATCCCGATGTGGTGGCCGAGGACGTATATCCCGGTGCCGTGCCCGAGGAACCTTATCCGGGTGCCGTGCCGGGTGTCGTGACCGAGGAAGGCTATCCCGACGTCGTTTCCGAGGACGCCTATCCAGGCGCCGTGGTGGACGCCGACCATCCCGACACCGCCCCGGAGGTCGCCTACGCGGATGCCGACGATCCCGACTTCGGGTACCCGGACGTGGCTGTCCCGCATGCCCCACAGGATGCCGCCTACCTCGCTGCCGACGAGCCAGACGCCGCCGACCCGGATGCCGAGTATCCGGATCTCGCGGTTCCCCATACCGCACCGGACGTCGCGTTCGCGGAGGCCGCCGCTTCGGATGCGCACCCTTCGGATGCGCACGCTTCCGAGACCGTCGATTCCGTCGCGGCTGCCAGGTCGCGCAGAAGCGGGCGGCACGCGGCCGCAGACACCGACGACGACTTGGAATTGGCCCCGCGCGCAAACCTGGCGGGCCTCGCGGGCGCGCGGGCGTCAGGGCGCCCGACAATCCACATGCCGCTAGAGGATCCGTATCAAGTTCCGGACGGATATCCGATCAAGGCCAGCGCCCGTTTCGGCCTGTACTACACGCCCGGCAGCGACCTCTACCAGGACACGCTCGCCGAGATCTGGATGGCCAGCGAGGAAGTCGCGCAAGCCAACGGATTCATCAGGGCCGACTAACCCGGGGGCGCCGGTGGGCGCTAAATCTTGCGAATCACCGTGACGACCTTGCCGAGCACGGTCGCGTCGTTACCGGGTATCGGATCGAACGCCGGGTTATGCGGCATCAGCCACACCTGACCGCCCGCGCGCTTGAACGTCTTGACGGTGGCCTCACCGTCGAGCATGGCCGCGACGATGTCGCCGTTGTCGGCGACGTTCTGCTGCCGCACCACCACCCAGTCGCCGTCGCAGATTGCGGCCTCGATCATCGAGTCACCGACCACCTTGAGCAGGAACAGCGTGCCTTCGCCGACGAGTTCGCGCGGCAGCGGGAAGACGGCTTCGACGGCTTCCTCGGCAAGGATCGGTCCACCGGCGGCGATGCGGCCGAGGACGGGGACAAAGGTGGGTTCCGGCAAGGCGTCCGAGCCGGCCACGTCGGTGACGGGCGCCGCCGCACCGTCGTCGGCGCCGCGGATATCGACGGCGCGGGGGCGGTTGGGGTCGCGGCGCAGGTACCCCTTGCGCTCCAAGGTGCGCAGTTGGTGAGCCACCGATGACGTCGACGTCAGGCCGACGGCGTCGCCGATCTCTCGGATGCTCGGCGGGTAACCGCGGCTGGTGACCGACGCGCGGATGACGTTCAGGATGGTGCGTTGCCGCTCGGTAAGCGATGAATCCACGGAATGCAACCGGCCGGCGGCGCCGGCGGCGGAGGTGTCGTTGCTGTCGCTCATGGCATCAGAATGTAGCCGCATCGCGGCCAAGAATCAAACATGTGTTCGACTGGCGTGTCGCGGAGGCCGGACGGGGGCCGGACCCCAGGCCTAAAGGTCCTATGACGGGTGAATCACACTTGTGTAACTTTTCGCTGAGATCGGGTATCCGCGCGGCATGACAGTCCTGGTAACCCATCCAGTTCTGTCGGCGGCAAGGTCTAGCGTTTTGCTCGTCCGACACGCTTCGCTCACATGTTCGGGTATCGAACACACGAGCGATATAGTCGAACACACGAGCGAGAATTAGTTGACCGGAGGAACGCTAATGACAATCATTCACACAGTCTCGCCGAACGCCGGCAGCGTTCGGCGCCCGCTCAACGGGCCCGCCCAGGGGCTCCGTTATGGGCGGGACTGTGCGGCCCGGTCGCGCCGTCCCGGGCCGTCGGGGCCGGTCGGTGCGTCATTGCGCTACGGCGGCACCGGCGTCGCGATGTCCGCCGCGCCTCATCGGAGGCGTTCCGTCACCTGGGCGACGACGGCCGGGCCTGGCTCTGATCGCCGGGGCGATCACCCTGTGGCTGGGTCTTGTCGCGAACGTCGGGCAGGTGATCAACGGCGACGACGCTGCTTCGGCCGCTCGCGTACCCGACCGGCTCTCCGTCGTGCGCGTCGAGGCCGGGGAGTCGCTTGCCGACGTCGCCCACCGGGTGGCGCCGGACGCGCCGGCTCGCCAGGTCGCCGAACGCATCCGCGAACTGAACGACTTGAAGTCGCCGACGCTGGCCGCGGGCCAGACCCTGATTGCGCCCATCGGCTGACGGCCTCGCGGTGCATTGCGAAAATCGCTCTACGCCAAGGCTTCTCGGTTCTCGCGCTGGACGGCAAGCGCGTGTTGCGGATGCATTGGCCCTGCGGGGGAGCGCACAGGTACGCTCGGAGTGTTCTGCGATATGTGCCACTGCGGCGCGGCGAAGGAGCGGTCATGCACTGTCCCTTCTGCCGGCATCCCGATTCCCGGGTGATTGACTCGCGGGAAACCGATGAAGGCCAGGCGATTCGGCGTCGTCGGTCTTGCCCGGAGTGCGGACGCCGTTTCACCACCGTGGAAACGGCTGTCCTGGCCGTTGTCAAACGCAGCGGCGTCACCGAGCCCTTCAGCCGGGAGAAGGTGATCAGGGGAGTCCGCCGGGCGTGTCAGGGCCGTCAGGTGGACGAGGATGCGCTGAATCTGCTTGCCCAGCAAGTGGAAGACACCGTGCGTGCGGCGGGTTCGCCGGAGGTTCCGAGTCACGAGGTCGGCCTGGCCATCCTGGGGCCGCTGCGCGATCTCGACGAGGTGGCTTACCTGCGGTTCGCGTCGGTATACCGGTCCTTCGAATCTGCCGACGATTTCGAGCGTGAGATCGCACTGCTGCGCTCGCACCGCAAGGTATCGACCCCGAACTGACGGATCGCATTAGGCTGCTTTCATGGCTCCCGACCTGCATCCCGATCTCGAGGCGCTGGCGCCACTGCTTGGCACGTGGACCGGTCAGGGCACGGGCAAGTACCCGACGATCCAGCCCTTCGAGTATCTCGAGGAAGTTGTGTTCTCCCATGTGGGGAAGCCGTTTTTGGCCTACGCACAAAAGACCAAGGCGGTTGCCGACAGCAAACCCTTGCACGCCGAGACGGGCTACCTTCGGGTGCCGCAACCGGGCCGGGTCGAGCTGGTGCTGGCCCACCCGAGCGGCGTCACCGAAATCGAGGTGGGCACGTATTCGGTGACCGGCGACCTCATCGAAGTCGAGTTGGCCACCACAGCGATCGGGTTGGCCCCGACCGCCAAAGAGGTGACCGCGCTTGGCCGTTCCCTCCGGATCGACGGCGACGAGTTTTCGTACTCCGTCCAGATGGGTGCGGTCGGCCAACCCCTGCAGGATCACCTCGCCGCGGTTTTGCACCGACAGCGCTGAGCACCGACGGGTGCCGTCGTGACCCGGCGCTGGCTCAGTCCAGGTGTGTCACACAGTCGTTGGCGACACGGCCGGCCACCCCCACCCAGCCTTCGGGGTTCCAGGTGGTTTCGATCGTCGATCCCTTGCCCTGTGTGATATGCAGGTCGCGGCTGAGGTAGTCGGTGATCCGCATCGCTGCGGAGCCGGTCGCTTCGTCCTCCGGCACACCCAGATTGGCGGCAAACATCCGGGCACGCAGCGATCCGGCGGACCGGTCGATCCAGGCCCACAGGTAGTGCGCGATGTCGTCGGGAAATTCGGCCGGGTCGGCGGCGAGAAGTTCGTCGGCCGAACCCAATTCGTGGACGGCGAATTCGGGAGCCCATTCCGAGCGGGCGCTGATGCCCGTGCAATCGGCTTGTGCACCGGCGGCGTAGTTAACCTGCACGATGCCGGCCGGCACCTGCAGCGTGTTGATCGGTGAACCGTTCTCGCGCAGCCACCACGACACACCGACGGTGGGGTGGCCCGCGAACGGAACTTCGATCCGTGGGGTGTAAATGGTGGCGACCGCGGTGGTTGAGCCGGCAACGGGAAGATCAACGAATACCGTTTCGCTGTAGCCTAATTGGGCCGCCAGCTGCTGCCGGTCGGGGGGTTCGACCTGGCTTGCATCGACCACGCCGAGCGGATTGCCGAAATTGCCGTCTTGATCGGTGAACACGCGCAACACCGTCACATCGATACCCATGGCCCGACTGTACGATCCCCGGGTAAGCCGCCCGGCCGGAGGTGATCAGGTTGCGCTGCGCTCGTCGGAACCTATGGCGTTGAGCACCGCAACGCGGGTATCGGTCGAGCCGGTAACCGTCATCGCGCCGCCGCCGGAGCGGAGCAACTCGCGAAGCGCGGCCCGATCGTATTCGGAGGGCTCGGTGGTGTCGATGAAGCGCTCGACGACGTCGATAAAGCGAGCCGGGTCGTCGTGGAACGGAAAGTGGCCGGAACCCTCGAAGATCTCCAGGCGCGAACCGGGCATCGCGGCATGCGACATCCAGGCGTGACGGACCGGAACCACCACATCCTTGGTGCCCCAAACGATCTGCACCGGGATGGCCTCGGTCAAATAACATCGATCCAGGAAGGTGACGATCTGCCCGCGCCAGTCCACCACCGCCCGCAGGGTCCGGCTGAACGCCGCCGAGGCCGTCGGCTCCGGCAGGTCATCCAGGATGCGCAACACGTTGGCCAGATCGCGGCCGAGCCCGGTCGTTCCGAAGGCCATGCCCACCACCCGCCCGGCCAAATGCACCGCAGGCTGCACCAGGGGCAGTCGCAGCAACGCCAGGGCTTCGCTGCCCATCGGCAACGAGGCGCAGCGCAGGACGAAGTTGACGTCCTTGGTGACACCGCCCGCGGCGACCAGGATCAGCCGTTCGACCAGGTGCGGGAACTGGTAAGCGAATTGCATCGCCACCCCGCCGCCGAGCGAATGACCGACGATCGTCACTCGCTCGATGTCGAGCACGCTGAGCAGGTCCCGCATCCCATTGGCGTACGCGGCGACGGAGTAGTCGGCGCGCGGCTTGTCGGACTGCCCGTGGCCCAGGAGGTCCGGGGCAATGACCGTGAAGCGCTGGGCGAGCTTGGACTGCACGGTATTCCAGGTGGTGGAGTTGTCCCCGATGCCGTGAATCAGCAGAATCGCCGGCCCGGAACCGGCAATCCGGTACGCCCGCCGATAGCCGTGGATGGTGCGGAACTGCAGCGTTGGCACGGTCACTTCCCGCACCGGACGAAGATTGCTGTTGCGCTTCCGCTCGGTCATCTCGCCCACCTTGTTCGGGCCAGCTCTGGGGGTCTAGCCAGAGTCGTCGTCGTCGGACTTCTTCTCGGCCTGCTGGGCCAAGAATCGCTCGAACTCTGCGCCGATCTCGTCGCCGCTAGGCAGGTCCTCGTCGCGCGCTAGTAACGACCTGTTCTCCTGAGCGTCGATGAACGCATCGTACTGGCGCTCGAGCGCAGCCACCACTTGAGCCACCTCGGCACTTGCCTCAACCTGCTCGTCGATCTTGGCCCGAATCTCTGCGGCCGCTTCGGTGAGCGCCGACAGCGGTAGCTCCAGCGAGCCCGCCTTGGCCACTTGTTCGAGCAACGCCTGGGCGGCGGCGGGGTAGTCAGTCTGGGTCAGGTAGTGCGGGACGTGCACGGTGTATCCGACGACCTCGTGACCGTGCTGGGACATGCGGTACTCGAGCAGATTGGATGCGCTGCCGGGGACCTGAATCTCGGAAATCCAGGGCTGGAAATCGGCGATGAGGTCCCCGTTGTTGGAGTGTGCGGTCAATGTGATCGGCCGCGTGTGGGGAACCGCCATCGGAACGGTGCCCATGCCGATGGTCTGCCGCACTCCCAGGCGCTCGGCCAGCAGGCGCACCGCGGTGATGAAACGCTCCCACTTCAGGTCCGGCTCCATGCCGGCCAGCAACAAAAATGGGGTGCCGACGCTGTCCCGCAACGCATACAGGCTCAGCTCGGGATCGTCGTAATGGGTGAAGTGGTCGGTCTTGAATGTCATCAACGGCCGCCGCGAGCGGTAATCCAGCAATTCGTCGATGGCAAACGACGCGACCAGCTCGGTGTCCAGGGCCGCCTTGAGGTGGGTGGCCGCCAACCGAATCGCATGACCGGCGTCGGAGAAGCCCTCCAAGGCGTGCACCAACACGGGGCCGCGGCCGTCCGACGTCAGCAACTGGGGTGCTGGAAACTCGAGCTCGTACATGCCGGCCTGTCCGGGCTGGTAGTACTCGTCGTCTGGGTCGTGACGGTGGGCCATCGGGTTTGCCTCCTTTCGGGGGTTTGTCGAGGGTGCCCCCATCAGTGTCCCTCAAATCAACGGGCACTAATGATCGAACTGCGAACTCTATGCGCCTTTATGTTCGATACACAATGGCGCCCGGAAGTAATCCGCACGAAACACCCTTGGCCGTCATAAGTTTGCCAGCAAATCAACTAAAGCCGCTGTGACGCGCCGGACCGTGCCTGCCACGCCATGGTCGGGCATGATGGAAGCCAAATGCGCGTAGCGATGGCAGTGCTTTGCCCGCTGGTCGGCCTGGCGGCGTTGCTGACGTCGTGCGGTCGACCCATCGGGCATGCGTCGATGCCGCGCGTGCCCAATCCGGCGGCGAGCGCGCCGGTGCAGCGGCTCGGCCAACCGCAGTACGAGGCGGTCGCGCGCCCGATGGACCCGGACCGGCGCATCGGCGCGATCTTCCTCGACGGTGCCGTCGAGCACGTGTGCACGGGCTCGGTGCTGCATTCGGCCGGTGGGAACCTAGTGATCACCGCGGCGCACTGCCTGGCCGGGGCTTCCCAGGTGACCTTCGTTCCCGCCTTGACCGGCGATGCCCCGCCCACCGATCTGTGGACGGCCGACGCGATCTACCTGGATCCACGCTGGACCGCCAGCAAAGATCCGCACGCCGATTACGCGATCGCGCGGGTGAGCAGCGAGGCCGGTGTTTCAGTCGAGTCGCACGCCGGGTTGGCGCTGACGCTGGGCGCGGCACCCCCGCCCGGCAGCCACGTCACCGTGGTGGGGTATCCCTCCGGCGTGGGGGGCTCACCGATCGGTTGTCAGGCCAGCACCGCAGTCACCGACTCCGGGTTCCCCTCGGTGGCGTGTGACGGGCTGATCGGCGGCACCAGCGGCGGGCCGTGGGTCAGCGGCACCACCATTACCGGGCTGATCGGTGGCCTGGAACGTGGTGGGTGCGCCGAAAACATCTCATACTCGGCACCGTTCGACGATCACGTCGCAGAGTTACTGAACCGAGCCCAAGCCGGCGGTCCCGGGGATCCCGTGCCGACCGACCTCGAGGACACCTGCTAACACCCCGATTGCAGGGGTCAGCGGCGGAACTGGTTGAGCGCGCGCACCTTGTTCATCACGTCGAGCGCGGCCACCTTGTAGGCCTCGGAGAACGTCGGGTAATTGAACACCGCGTCCACCAGGTATTCCACCGTGCCCCCGCAGCCCATCACGGCCTGCCCGATGTGCACCATCTCGGTGGCGCTGGTGCCGAAGATGTGCACCCCGAGGATCCTGAGATCGACGGTGGACACCAGCAGCTTGAGCATGCCGTAGGAGTCGCCGGCGATCCCGCCGCGGGCCAGCTCGCGGTACCGCGACACCCCCACCTCGTAGGGGATCGAGTCCTTCGTCAGTTCCACCTCGGTGGCGCCGACGTAGGAGATTTCGGGGATCGAGTAGATGCCGATCGGCTGCAGGTCGGTGATGCCCTCGCAGACTTCCCCGAAAGCGTGGTAGGCGGCCAGCCGCCCCTGTTCCATTGAGGTCGCGGCCAGCGCCGGGAAGCCGATGACATCGCCGACGGCGTAGATGTGCTCCACCTTGGTCCGGAACTTGTCGTCGACGAAAATCCGCCCACGGCCTTCGACCTCGAGGCCGGCATTCTGCAGGTCGAGGTGATCGGTCTGACCCTGGCGTCCTGCGGAGTACATCACGGTATCGGCGGGAATCTGCTTGCCGCTGGCCAGCGTGGTGATGGTGCCGGCCGAGCCGACGTCGACGGCGGTCACTTCCTCGCCGAACCGGAAGGTCACCGCCAGGTCGCGTAGGTGGAATTTCAGCGCCTCGACGATCTCCGAGTCGCAGAAGTCCAGGATGTCGCTGCGCTTCTCGACAACGGTCACCTTGGTGCCCAACGCGGCGAACATCGAGGCGTACTCGATGCCGATCACACCGGCACCCACCACGACCATCGACGCCGGGAGCGACTTGAGATCGAGGATCCCGTCGGAATCGAGCACCCTGTCCTCGTCGAACTCGACCCCGGACGGGCGTGCCGGCCTGGTACCGGTGGCGATGACAATGTGTTTGCCGCTGACGGTTAACTTTTCGCGGCGGGCGGGGTCTTCGACATCGATGGTGTGCGGATCGACGAACCGCCCGTGCCCCACTAGCAGGTCGACCCGATTGCGCATCAACTGGTTTCGCACCACGTCGACTTCCTTGCCGATCACGTGCTGGGTGCGGGCCAGCAGGTCGGCCGGGGTGATCTTGTCTTTGACGCGGTAGCTCGCGCCGTAGAGTTCACGCTGACTCATCCCGGTGAGGTAGAGCACGGCCTCGCGCAACGTCTTTGACGGAATGGTGCCCGTGTTGACGCATACGCCGCCGAGCATTTGGCCGCGTTCGATGATCGCGACGGACTTGCCCAGCTTCGCCGACGCGATGGCGGCCTTCTGTCCGCCGGGCCCCGAACCGATAACCACCATGTCGTACTCTTGCCCGGAATCCATGAGTTAGACAGTAGAACAGCTGAACGCACAGTGCTGAGTTCCTCCACAGGGGCGTGCGTGCGATGGTTCGACTGAGCACGGCTGACGGTGCTGGCCGTCAGCGTTAAGCCCATGACGGCTAAAGCTGATTTCGAACTGAATCGTCCCGGTGCATTGATCGCCGCGTTACCAGCCGTTCTCGGCTTCGTTCCGGAAAATTCACTGGTGCTGGTGTCGGTGGGTGGCGACGAACTGGGGTCGGTGATGCGGGTCGATCTCACCGAGGAGCTGGTCGACCGGGTGGAGCACCTCGTGGAGGTCGTCGCCGCGGCCGAGCCCGAGGCCGCCATCGCGATCATCGTGAACGAGGACGGGGCGCACTATCCGCGGTGCAACGAGGAATACCGGCAGCTGTGCGACGCCCTCACAGAGGCGTTGGCGGAATACGACATTGAGTTGTGGGCCGCGCATGTGGTGGATCGGGTAGCCCGCGGCGGGCGCTGGCATTGCGTGGACGGCTGCGGCTCGGGCGGCACCGTCGACGATCCTTCGGCGTCTCCGCTGGCCGCCGCGGCGGTGCTGGACGGGCGGCGCCTCTACGCGCGGCGCGCCGACCTACAGGCCGTTGTCGCGGTCGAAGACCCGGCGCGCAGCGCCGGGTTGGCCGCTGCGGTCAGGCAACGGGCCGCCGCGCGCGAGGTCGCGCATCGCGCGGATCCCGCGGGCTGCTGCCGCCGCGACGTGGAAAACGCGATGGCCGCCGCCGCCCGTCTCGCCGGCGGCCAATCGCTGTCGGAGGCCGAGCTGGCGGAGCTGGGCTGCGCGCTGACCGACGCGGAGGTGCGCGACACGTTGTATGCCCTTGCGGTGAGCGAGAATGCCGGGGAAGCCGAGTCGTTGTGGGCGCTGCTGGCGCGCTCGATGACTCGGCCCTGGCGGGTCGAAGCGCTGGTGTTGCTCGCGTTCAGCGCATACGCCCGCGGCGACGGGCCACTGGCCGGTGTGTCGCTGGAGGCTGCGTTGCGGTGCGCGCCCGACCATCGGATGGCGGGCATGCTGGACACCGCGTTGCAGTCCGGCCTGCGGCCCGAGCAGATTCGGGAACTCGCGACCACCGGTTACCGCTTGGCTAAGCGACTCGGTGTGCGGCTACCGCCGCGACGGCCGTTCGGCCGCCAAGCGGGATAGCGCGGGGTGGCCGAGGTGTCGAAGCGGGCGGGTCAGACTTTCTCGACCTTGACCGCGTGCGCCATCTCGTGCGGCAGCGTGACGTTCTCGTGGCCGGGTATCACGATGGTCACCCCGCCACCGGCCGGGCTGGTTTCGACGGTCACGCGCGCGTTGGGCACGACGCCGGCGTCCTTGAGTCGGCCGATCAGGTCGATGTCACCTTGAACGTGTTCGGTCAGCTGCCGGACGACCACCGCCACCGGCGACCCGGCGGGCAGCTCGGTCAGCCGGACGAGGTTGGCGTCGTCGGCGCCGGACCCCGGACCGACTCCGAGGTCCAAAAGACCCGGAATCGGGTTGCCGAACGGGGAGGTGGTGGGGTTGTTGAGCACCTTAACCAGCCGGCGTTCGACGTCCTCGCTCATCACGTGCTCCCACCGGCATGCCTCGGCATGCACTTCTTCCCAAGGCAATCCGATGACGTCGACGAGTAGCCGCTCGGCGAGGCGGTGCTTGCGCATCACGGCGATGGCCAGCGAACGGCCCTTGTCGGTGAGCTCGAGGTGGCGGTCGCCGGCGACGTGGAGTAAGCCGTCCCGCTCCATGCGGGATACGGTCTGGCTGACGGTGGGTCCGCTCTGGTCGAGGCGTTCGGCGATCCGTGCACGCAGCGGCGTCACGCCCTCTTCTTCCAGGTCGTAGATGGTCCGCAGGTACATCTCGGTGGTATCAACCAGGTCGTTCATTCAGCACCCTCCAATGACGCTGAGTCTACTGGGCCAGCTGCGTGAATGGGTGTAACGCTCCCTAGGCAAGCAGTATGCCCGCCGCTGATGCGGCGGGCATACCGGCTCTGTTAGTTGGCTCTAGATGGCGGCCTTATCCGGTCAACTCGCGTACGACCGCAGCCGATCGGCGCGTTCTCCGTTGCGCAGCTTGGCCATGACGTCTCGCTCGATCTGACGTACCCGCTCGCGGGACAGACCGAACAGCTTGCCGATCTGGTCCAAGGTGCGCGGCTGGCCGTCGTCCAGGCCGAAACGCAACCGGATCACCTGGTGCTCGCGCTCGTCCAGAGTGGCCAAGACGCTGCGGATGTCGGTGTGCAACAGCTCGGCGATGACGGCGTTCTCCGCGGACATCGCTTCGGCGTCCTCGATGAAATCGCCCAGTGGGGCTTCTTCCTCGGAACCGACCGGCATGTCCAGGCTCACCGGGTCGCGGCTGTGCTCGAGCAGGTCGTTGATCTTGTCGACCGGGATGCCGGACTCGGCGGCGAGTTCCTCGTCAGTGGCTTCGCGTCCCAGGTTCTGGTGCATCTCCCGCTTGATCCGCGCCAGTTTGTTGACCTGCTCGACCAGGTGAACCGGCAGTCGGATGGTGCGGCTCTGGTCGGCCATGCCGCGGGTGATCGCCTGACGGATCCACCAGGTGGCATACGTCGAGAACTTGAATCCCTTTGTGTAGTCGAACTTCTCCATCGCGCGGATCAGGCCGAGGTTGCCCTCCTGAATGAGGTCCAGCAACGGCATTCCCCGACCCGTGTATCGCTTGGCCAGCGACACCACCAGGCGCAGGTTCGCTTCCAATAGGTGGCGGCGCGCCGCCTCGCCATCGCGCGCGACGGCCGCGAGGTCGCGTTTGCGATTCTCGCCGAGGCGCTTACGTGTTTCGAGCAGGTGCTCGGCGTAGAGCCCGGCTTCGACGCGCTTGGCCAGTTCAACTTCGCCCGCTGCGTTGAGCAGCGCGGTCTTACCGATGCCGTTCAGATATACGCGCACCAAGTCCGCTGCCGGGCTTTGAGCATCCAGATCGCTGTCAATCCGGCTTGTGGTGGCGTTGGCCATTAGCGACCTCCCGATCGGCTTGTTCTGTTGCTTGTGTAACGACAAACCCGGGCTGAGAGTTCCCATCCGGTCGCGATCTCACACGCCATGACGTGCAGGAATGTGCCGACGACCTGAGAATGTCCTGAGAAGTGTGACGTGGCCGCATGCCGGAGCTAAGCCGCGCCTAACCGCCGCCCTGCGGGCCACGGGGCGACCCCGGCTGCGGCTCGGGGTGCTGCCGGGCCTCGAGCGCCGGCCGTTGGGCCGTCGGGAACAGGGGCGTGCGCCGCCGGGCATACTCGAACCGGCGGGGCTCGTCGGGGCGCAGCGGTGGTCGGTCGTTGGCGATCAGTACCGCCATCCACGGCAACGGCACCGAGGCCGCCAGGATCAGCAGCGAGATCAGGCCGTTGTGCCAGGTGCCGTAGGCGACGGCGGCCAGGATGAGCGCCGGAATGCGGAACGCCATCAGCGTCAGGTATTTACGCACCCGAGCGCGATGCTCCTGCTCATAGGACGGTGCGGCGGTGGTGATGAGCACCGGCCGGCCATCGTCGTCGAACCCCAGATCGGAGCCGCGCGTCATTCCTCCACTGTCCCACACGCAATCGATTCCGGCGCATCCGGTTTTAGGGGCAGAATGTCAGGTATGCAGACCCAGACGATCGAACGCACCGAGACCGACGAACGCGTCGACGACGGGACCGGCAGCGACACCCCCAAGTACTTCCATTACGTCAAGAAGGACAAGATCGCCGAAAGCGCGGTCATGGGCAACTACGTGGTCGCGCTGTGCGGTGAGGTGTTTCCCGTCACCAAGGCGGCCAAGCCGGGCTCGCCGGTCTGTCCGGACTGCAAGAAGATCTTCGAGACGCTCAAGCACGGCTGATCAGCCCGGCGGCGGTGTCGTCGTTACGTCGGGTTGTGGCGTTGCGGGGTCCGGCGGCGAGCTGACCGCTCGTTTGCGGGCACCCAGGCGCGACATCGCCCAATTCCGAAGCCGGTGGGCATGCGTCTTCGGTGCGGGGAATTCCTCCTGGATGGCGGCATTGAGCTCGGCGCCGAGCATGATGGCAAAACCGCCGAAGAACGCGAACAGCAGGAAGGCGATCGGCGTGGACAGCGCGCCGTAGGTGTAGCCGGTGCTGGTGATCCAGCTCAAGTAGATCCGCAGGCCCAGTGTGGCGATCAAGAACACCGCCGTCGCCAGGATGGCGCCGAAAATCAGCCGGTGCGACGGCAGCGGCACCGGCAGCGCTACCCGGTACAAAATCATGACCCCGACCATCAGCCCGAGAATCAGCGCCGGGTAGTAGCCGTAGCGCAGCACGTTGGCCAAGCTGACCGGAATGTGTTCACTGATCTTGCGCGGTCCCAACGCCACCATCGGCGCGCTCACCACCACGACCACCAGGCCCACGACGTACAGGAACAACGCGAAGAATCGCTGCCGGACGGGATGGCGTAGCGGCGTCTGGTCGTGCGCTTCGACCACGGAATCGACGAATGCCGAGATCGCCGAGGACCCCGCCCATAGCGAGATCAAGAAACCCAGCGACACCACCTCACCGCGGGCGCCTCTGCTGATGTCGCGGACGGTGGGTTCGATGATCTCGTTGACCACGCTGGGGGAGAAGACGGTGTGCGACGTCGAAATCACCTGGTGCTCGATGCTGGGCAACACATCCGCTCCGAATAGCGGCGCGACGTAGGCCAGGCTGCCCAGCATTCCCAGCATTAGCGGCGGGAGGGACAGCGCCGACCAGAAGCCCGCCTGCGCGGACTCCGCGAAAATGGAGTCGTCCCAGCTTTTTGTGAGAGTCCTAAGAGTGATGTGCCAGACATGGTGGCGGGACGGTTTTGCGACCTGATCGCTCATACCCGTCCAGCATTACCGATAACTTCCCCCATAGCCCACATTGCCGACGGGTGAGTTTGGTGATCTAGCTTGCGCTGATCTCCAGCACGGCGGCCAACTCGGTCAGCTTGGCCTCGTGCTCGTTGGCGTGATGCTGGCAGAACAGGAGTTCGGCCCCGGAACGCAGCTTTGCGCGGACTCGTGCTGCGGCGCCGCAGCGGTCGCAGCGGTCCGCCTTAGTCAGTTCGGGACTCGTCAGAGTTGCGTTCATGGCTTCTCCGTTCTTGCGTTTACTTACTGTCTCAGACGTTTGGGGTTTTCGCGTTGTTCCCTGATCGTTATCGGGTGTGTCGTTTCTCACGGATTTCTCGTGCCCCTTCAGGAAGGACGTCAACCGTGACATTCGCTACAAATGTCCTGCTGCACTTGTGCGGAGTCGACGAATGGTCGCGTGCCCGCGGTCGCGGCGCGATCCGCCCGGAAGCGGGCGACTCGGGCGTCGCGGCCCAGTTCATCCACCTCTCGACACCGCAGCAGGTGCATTTGCCGGCAAACCGGCTTTACCGCGGTCGCGAGGACTTGGTGTTGCTGCACATCGACCCCTCGCTGCTTGACGGGCCCGTTCGTTGGGAGCCGGGAGTGGCAACGGATCCGGCGTCGATGCTGTTCCCGCATTTGTATGGTGAGCTGCCAGTCAGTGCGGTAATCCGCGTTACCCAGTACCTCCCGGCGCCTGACGGCACCTTCCCGCCGGTGGACGGATCTCAAGACGTGACGTAGGCGTCGGCCTCGATCTCGACCAGCAGGTCGGGGGCGATCAGCGCGGAAACCGCGAGCATGGTGGCCGCGGGACGTATTTCCCCGAAAACCTGTGCGTGCACCACGCCGACCTCGCGCCAGCGTGAAATGTCGGTCACGTAAATGCGGGTGCGCACCACGTCGGCGAGCGTCGCGCCGGCCTGGTGAAGCGCGGTCTCGATGCGGCGCAGAGCGTCTCGGGTCTGGGCGGCGATATCACCGGCGGGGCCGGCGCCAGTCGTCCCGGCCACCGCCACGTGCGGGCCGACCCGCAAGGCGCGCGAGTAACCGACCGCCGATTCGAAGTCGGATCCGGACGAGACAAGTGTGCGGTTGGCTGACATGCGGGTCACAGTACGGCGGCCGCGCGTCGGGCGCAGCCGATTGTTGGGCATGACTTGCCTTGCGCGACAGGAAGTCTGGCCGTCGCTTCGGCATCCTCAGATCGGCATGCGGTAGCCGTAGTACTCGTGGTCTTCGTTGTAGCCGCCGTGTCCCGGCCCCAGGTGGTCGAAAGCCGCCACGAACTCGATCGCCTCGACCCATTTGACGTGCTTGAAGCCGAGTTCGCGTTCATTGCGCAGCCGCAGCAGCGCCGTAGCGACTGTTCGACCTCGAACCCGTTCTGTCCGTGTGGATCTCGACGTTTTACTTCTCCAGCGTGTATTGGGCGATATCGAGGTACCCGGCGTGGAACAACTCCGCACACCCACTCAGATAGTGGTCCCAGCGGTTGTAGACCTCTTCACCCTGCAGCGCGATGGCCTCATCCTTGTGTGCCTTCAGTCCCGCCGACCACATATCCAAGGTCCTGCAATAGTGTGACTGCAGCTGCTGGATACGGGTGCAGGTGTAGCCGGCCTTAGCGGCATAGTCCGGCACCATCTCGAGCGTCGGCAGCCGACAGCCGGGGAAAATCTCGGTGAGCATGAACTTGGCGAAGCGCGCCAGCCGAAAGGTCAGTGGCAAACCCCTTGCGATCATCTCTTTGGCATGCAAGACGGTGATGGTGTGCAGCAGCATCACTCCGTCAGCCGGCATCGACTTGTAGGTGATGTCGAAGAACTCGTCGTAGCGGTCGAAGTCGAAGTGCTCGAACGCGCCGATCGACACGATGCGGTCAACCTTGCCGTCCCACTCCTCCCAGCCACGCAACTGGACCGACTTCGAGCGCTTGCTCGGATTCTTGTCGAGAAGCGACTGGACGTGGGCGGCCTGGTTCTTACTCAGCGTCAGACCGATGACGTTGACGTCGTACTTGTCCAGGGCCCGGTTAATACAGGCACCCCAGCCACAGCCGATATCGAGCAGCGTCATCCCAGGCTCCAGACCCAGCTTGCCGAGTGACAGGTCAATCTTCGCGAGCTGTGCCTCTTCGAGGGTCATGTCCTCTCGCTCGAAGTACGCACAGCTGTACGACTGCGTCGGGTCCTGGAAAAGCCGGAAGAACTCGTCAGACAGGTCGTAATGCGACTGCGCCATCTCGAACTTGGGAGTTAGTTTGGAGGAAATTGTGATCACCCTTCGTTCGAACTTTGCGGGGACGCCTGCCCACCAGCTAGGGCGCCACGTGCTTTACTCAGCTGGTCTTCCCCCCGCCGCGCGATCCAAACCGTCGGCGACTACCTAACCGTCTGGCTGCGACCAACGCCCATGAGCAGCACACGTCGCTGGAAGCCTACGCCACCCACGTGCGAGACCGGTACGCGCTTGACTTGCTCACTTGAGAATCGTTGCACGTCATGACATTTGGTGTAGCGCGCTACGCCGTGATCGGTACTCGCCCAGACTCAAAGCACGCTCGGCGCCGCGGCGCGGAGCGATGCTGTCGAGCGCGTGTAGCGGTCGGCAGGCCCTGATGCTTGTCCCGTACAGCGGAAATATGCTGGTCAGGCTATTTTTCCTGGCGGGTTTTCTCAGTCCAGGTAGTCGCGCAAGACCTGGGAACGGCTCGGGTGGCGCAACTTCGACATCGTCTTGGACTCGATCTGGCGGATGCGCTCGCGGGTCACGCCGTAGACCTGTCCGATCTCGTCAAGGGTGCGGGGCTGGCCATCGGTGAGGCCGAAGCGCAGCCGTACTACGCCGGCTTCGCGCTCCGACAGCGTCTCCAGCACCGACTGCAGCTGGTCTTGCAGCAACGTGAACGACACCGCGTCGACGGCCACGACGGCCTCGCTGTCTTCGATGAAGTCACCGAGCTGGCTGTCGCCCTCGTCGCCGATCGTCTGGTCCAGCGAGATCGGCTCCCGAGCGTATTGCTGGATCTCCAGCACCTTCTCGGGCGTGATGTCCATCTCCTTGGCGAGTTCCTCGGGTGTCGGCTCGCGGCCCAGATCCTGCAGCAGCTCGCGCTGGATGCGGCCCAGTTTGTTGATCACCTCGACCATGTGCACCGGGATGCGGATGGTGCGGGCCTGGTCGGCCATGGCGCGGGTGATGGCCTGGCGGATCCACCACGTCGCGTACGTGGAGAACTTGTAGCCCTTGGTGTAGTCGAACTTCTCGACCGCGCGGATCAGGCCCAGGTTGCCTTCCTGGATCAGGTCGAGGAACGCCATTCCTCGGCCCGTGTAGCGCTTGGCCAGCGACACCACCAGCCGCAGGTTGGCTTCCAGCAAATGGTTTTTTGCGCGGTCCCCGTCGCGGCAGATCCACATCATGTCGCGGCGCTGGGCGGCGGGCAGTTTGTCGCCGCGCTCGACCAGCTCGGTCATCAGCTGGGTGGCGTACAGGCCGGCTTCGATCCGCTTCGCCAGCTCGACCTCTTCCTCCGCGTTGAGCAGCGCCACCTTGCCGATCTGTTTGAGGTAGGCGCGAACCGAGTCCGCGGACGCAGTGAGTTCGGCGTCCTTGCGGGCCTGCCGCAGCGCCTCGGATTCGTCTTCGTCCCAGACGAAATCGCCGGAGGCCTTGTCCTTTTCGGTGGGCTCGGCGATCTCCTCGTCCTCATCGGCGGGAGCGGCGGCGACGACGGCGGGTTTCGCGGCGGGCGCGTCGTCCTCGCTGTCCTCGGCTTCGGCCGGCTCGACGTCGGCGTCCTCGATGTCGTGCGGCGCAGCCTCGTCCAGGTCGTCGAGATTGAGATCAGCGATGTCGATATCCTCCCCGGGCTCAGCCTCAAGGTCCGGTTCGGCGTCGAGATCCTCGACGGCGGCGTCGGGGTCGATGGCGTCGATGTCGGCGCCGGGGTCCGGCGGCGCGTCTTTGGTTCCGCGGGTGGACGGTGCTTTTGCTTCGGCGCCCTTGGCCGAGGAGCGGGCCTTCTTGGCGGCGTCGTCTGCCTCGGTGGCCGCGGGTTCCGTATCGGGCTTGGTGGTCCGCGGCGCTGTCTTGGCGGCCCGTTTGGCCGGCGCGGAGCCATTGGCGGCCTTTGCCGCCGGTCGTTTGGCGGGCGACGCTGGAGACTTCGTGGCGGTGCGTTTCACCGGCTGGTCGGTTGCCGGGCTGGTCTTGGTCGCTGCCACTTACACCCCTTCGGTCGGACTCACTTTCGGTGGTTCGGGCATGGTTAACCGAAAGTGTCTGCTATGTCGAATGTCGGCGTTTGTATCAGCGTGAGTGCTCGCACGCTATCAAGTTGGGCGGTCGCCGATGACCATTGTAACGACAGTGCGGGCTCGTACCGCCCCACCGGGCAATTTTCAGTGGGTCACGTCGGCGGTAGCGGCCATCGCCGCGCCCACTATGCCCGCGGTGTTCTGCAACGCAGCGGCCACCACCGGGGTGCGGTTTTCGAGCAGTGGGATCCATTTGTCAGCCTTGCGGCTGATGCCGCCACCCGCGATGAACAGGTCCGGCCAGATCAGGTTCTCGATGGTGACCAGCACTTTTGTCACCTGCGCGGTCCACTTTTCGTAGCTCCAGTCGTTCTTGTCCTTGACCGATGACGCCGCCCGGTGCTCGGCCTCCTTGCCGTCGACCTCGAGATGCCCGAACTCGGTGTTGGGTATCAGCACCCCGTTGTGGATGACCGCGGAGCCGATGCCCGTCCCGAACGTCAGCAGCACAATCACGCCGGGCTTGTCTTTGCCCGCGCCGTAGTGCTGCTCAGCCAGCCCGGCCGCGTCGGCGTCATTGAGAATAGTGACCTCCTGGCCGTCCAGCTCGGCGGCGATGATGTCGGGCGCGTTGGTCCCGATCCAGGACTTGTCCACGTTGGCCGCCGTCTGAACGACGCCGTCGGTCACCACGCCCGGGTAGGTCACCCCAAGCGGACCCGTCCAGCCGAGTCCGTTGACAACCTCGGCGATGGCCTTGGCGACCGCCGCGGGCGTTGCCGGTTGCGGGGTCAACACCTTGAGCCGGTCACCGATCAGCTCTCCGGTGTCCAGGTCGACGATCCCGCCCTTGATGCCGCTGCCTCCGAAGTCGACGCCGAATCCACGACGCTGCGGCCCGTCGGCCGCGGTGCCGCGCGTATCTGTGGTCGAGTCGGTGGTGGTCATCGAATCTCCTCGGGCGGGGTTTGGCTGTCCGATCACCTTAGCCTGGGCGACGACGCGGGTTGTGCGCGTTGAGGAACCGCGCAATGCCGGGCGATTGGCGGGCAATTGGTCGAGCCCGGCGACTGTGATGCGATAGAGCCGTGACCCGACCTGACGACGAGCCCGCCCGGCTGCGCGAGGTGGCCGAGACGCTGGCCGCCGAGGCCGCTGAGTTCGTGCGGCGTCGCCGCGCGGAGGTGTTCGGCGCCGACGTGGGCACCGCCGAAAGCGGCGCGGTGCGCTCGAAGAGTACGCCGACCGACCCGGTGACGGTCGTCGACACCGAGACCGAACGGCTGTTGCGAGATCGGTTGTCGCGACTGCGGCCTGGCGATCCGATTCTCGGCGAGGAGGGCGGCGGCCCCGCGGGGGCGACGGCCAGGCCCGACGGTGCCGTCACATGGGTGCTTGACCCCATCGACGGCACGGTGAATTTTGTGTACGGCATTCCGGTCTACGCGGTGTCGGTCGGAGCCCAGATCGACGGCGTGTCGGTTGCCGGCGCGGTGGCCGACGTAGTCGGCGGCCAGGTGTATTCGGCGGCGACGGGCCTCGGCGCACATGTCACCGACGGGCGCGACAGGCATGCGTTGCGCTGCTCGGCCGTCGAGGATCTGTCGATGGCGTTGGTAGGCACCGGCTTCGGGTACTCGATGTCGCGCCGCGCCGCCCAGGCCCAGCTGTTGGCCCGGATGCTGCCGGTGGTCCGCGACGTGCGTCGGATCGGCTCCGCGGCGCTGGACTTGTGCATGGTCGCGGCGGGCCGCCTGGACGCCTTCTACGAGCACGGGCTGCAGGTGTGGGACTGCGCCGCCGGTGCGTTGATCGCCGCCGAGGCGGGGGCCCGGGTGTTGTTGCCGCCACGCGACGTGAACGGGGCGGGGTTGGTGCTGGCCGCCGCGCCCGGAATTGCCGACGAGCTGCAGGCGACCCTCAAGCGGTTCAACGGTCTAGAACCGATCCTGGACTGACGCGATCAGCAGCTGCTGGCGTGGATCTTTTGCAACAGCAGGGGATCCGACGGTTCGTTGGCTCCGGGGCGCAGGCTGGCCAAGACGGCGTCGATGTCGTCGTTGTGCGCCAGCGCGCCGAAGTCCGTGCCGAGCGCAAGGTCGACGGAGTCGTCGGCGCGGTTGTCGTTGAACAGTTCGGCGCACGGCGCCACCAGCCACACCGCGGCCGCGTTGGCTTGCCCGGCCGTGCCGAACCGGATCTGGCCCTGGCAATTCAGCCGAGTGCTGGCGTAAATGGGGTCGTTAGTGGCGGTCGGCTGGGCGAAGCCCAGATCTTTCATCGCGCCGGCGACGTCGGCGGCTTGGCCGCCCCGGCCGCTGGCGTTGAGGACCCGGATCTTGGTGTCGCTGAGTTTGGCGGGTGTGACGTCGATCATGGTGGTCCGCGACACCTGCTCGCCGAGCCGAGCCGGTGCCGACCCGGCGGATTTGGGGGGCGGATTGCACACTTCGGCCTCGCGAACCTTCGCCGGCCGGGTCAGCGCAATGGTCCACGCCACGCCCGTCGCCACTACCAGCAACAACACGACAACGATGGCGGGGCGAGGATTACGCCGCCGAAAGGGCCTACCGTGCTTGTCGAAGGCGGTACCCTCGGTGATTTGTGCGACCACGCTTGCACTCTAGCCGCACCCAAAAACGCACTGTTATGGCCAAAAGACACGTGTCAAACTAGGGGTGTGACGCAAATCACAATCGCCGCGCCCGGGATACGGGCACGAATTATTTGGTGGATGCGTTCGACGCTGGTACAAAGCGTTGCTTGAGGTACCGAAGGCATGTGAGGGGATTGGACGATGCCTACCGACTATGACGCTCCACGGCGCACCGAGACCGACGACGTCTCGGAAGACTCGCTCGAGGAGCTCAAAGCGCGACGAAACGAAGCAGCATCGGCTGTGGTCGACGTGGACGAATCCGAATCCGCTGAATCTTTCGAGCTGCCTGGCGCCGACCTGTCTGGTGAAGAGCTGTCGGTTCGCGTCATCCCGAAGCAGGCTGACGAGTTCACCTGCTCGAGTTGTTTCCTGGTGCAACACCGCAGCCGGCTGGCCAGCGAGAAGAACGGCGTGATGATCTGTACCGACTGCGCGGCCTGAAAGCTGCACTCAGCTTGTCAGGGCCGACAGCACCCGCTCCGGGTGGCGGCAGCTCACCAGCCAGTACGGCGTCGGGTCGTCCGGGTCATCGAGGACCGCCAGGATCATTGGCCCCACCCAGGCCCGATGCAGCACATAGGCGGCCGGGTCGAGCTGCCGGCCCAGGGCCGCGGACTTCGCCGAGCGCGGCACTTCGGCGGACCGGGCGATCACCGTGACCGGCAGGTGCGCTTGGCCGGCCCATAGTTCCACCACGCCTTCCCCGGTGGTGACCTGGATCTCAATCCGGCCCAGCCACAACAGCGTTCCGGCCGCCACAGCAAACAGCGTCGCGAACGGCACCCAGGCCGGCAAGGCGGCCGCGGCACGCATGTCGACTTCGAACGCGATCAGCGCCGCCAGCGCGAAGGCCGCCGGCCACCACCACCATGGCACCCACAGTCGTTCGCGATATCGCACGCTGTGCGGCGCGACGCGCGTTCCAGACACTCGGTCAAGGGTAGTCTGTGGCCCCGTGTCGACCAGTTTGGCAATACTCCGTCTCGACCCCGAACTCCCGCTGCCCAGCCGCGCTCACGACGGCGACGCCGGGGTTGATCTCTACAGCGCAGAAGACGTCACGCTGGACCCCGGCCACCGTGCCCTGGTGCGAACGGGCGTGGCCGTCGCCATTCCGTTCGGAATGGTCGGCTTGGTCCATCCGCGGTCGGGATTGGCTGCGCGAGTAGGGCTTTCGATCGTCAACAGCCCGGGCACCATCGACGCGGGCTATCGCGGCGAGGTCAAGGTTGCGCTGATCAATCTCGACCCAGGCGAGCCCATCGCGATACATCGCGGCGACCGCATCGCCCAGTTGCTGGTGCAGCGGGTCGAGTTAGTCGAGCTGGTCGAGGTCTCGTCGTTCGACGAGGCCGGGCTGTCCGAAACATCCCGTGGCATTGGTGGTCACGGTTCCTCCGGAGGACATGCGAGCTTGTGACCGCCGGCGGCGAAGCAAAAGGAGGGCGCGATGAGGTGGGGGTACCACCCGATTGCGGGGGAGAGCGGCGCTGATGATGGCATTCGGTAAACGCTCAGACAAAGACGACAGCGACGACACATCCGTCGGGCCGGCCGGCGAGCACGCGGAACCCGACGACGCCGAGGCGCCTGCGTCCGGCGAGCGGGCGTCCGAAGAGTCCGACGAGCTCGACGGCCCCTTTGACATCGACGACTTCGACGACCCCTCGGTCGCCGAGCTGGCCCGGCTCGACCTGGGCTCGGTGCTCATTCCCATGCCGGAGGCCAACCAGCTGCAGGTCGAGCTGACCGAGACCGGTATCCCCAGCGCGGTGTGGGTCGTCACGCCCAACGGTCGGTTCACCATCGCCGCCTACGCCGCGCCGAAGACGGGCGGCCTATGGCGTGAGGTGGCCGGCGAGCTCGCCGACTCGCTGCGCAAGGACTCGGCCACCGTCAGCATCAAGGACGGCCCGTGGGGTCGAGAAGTGGTCGGCACCGCTACCGGCGTGGTGCGCTTCATCGGGGTCGACGGCTATCGATGGATGATCCGCTGCGTCATCAACGGCCCGCACGAGACCATCGACGCGTTGGACGCCGAGGCGCGTGCCGCGTTGGCGGACACCGTGGTTCGCCGCGGCGATACACCCCTGCCGGTGCGCACGCCGTTGGCCGTGCAGCTGCCCGAGCCGATGGCGACCCAGCTGCACGAAGCCGCGGCCGCCCAGCAGGCCCAGCAGCAAGCCGAGGCGCAACAACCGCCCGACGAGCCCGCCGCCCGCCGCAGCGAGCAGGGATCGGCGATGCAGCAGTTGCGTACCACCACCGGCGGCTAGGCCTCGGCGAGAGCGGCCAGACAGGCCGCACCCAGCGCGGCGGTGTTCGTGCCCATCTCCTCGAGCGTCACCGTCCGCAGGGCCGCGCGCGGCGCGGCGGCGACCCAGTCGATGCCGACTTGCAGCGGGTGAATCGGATCGTCGACCGCGGCGGCCACCCCCAGCGGCGCGGCCAGCCGGGCCAGGTCGGGGTAGCTCGGTGCGACATAGTCCGCGACCTCTTCCATGGCGTCGGGCAGCTGCGGCCACTGAGCCCGCCACGACCGGGCCAGCTCGTCGGCCAGCCAGGGCGGGGTGGATGCCCGCATCTGGGTGGTGGTTTCCGCCAAACCGTCGGTGCGCAGCCGGGCCGCCGAATACCGCGCCGCGAGAGCGCCGGGTGCCGATCCGGGCGCCCCGACCCAGGGTGGCAGCGCGGCCAGGACGGCGACCGCGTAATCGCGATGCTGCAGTGCCCACGCGGCCGCGACCGCGGCGCCGATCGAGACGCCGCCGACGCAGATCGGGCCCGTCCGTGCGGCGTCATCCAGGGCCGACACGTAACCGTCGATCAACCCATCCGGCCGCGGAGCCGGGTTCACCAGGATTGCGCCGACGTCGCGCAGCGGGCCGGAAAACGCACGGTAGACGTAGTCGTCGTCGGATCCGGTTCCCGGCAACACCACGGTCGTGACACCGCGCAAATCGACTGCCATCCCCTGATCCTGCCCGGCCGTCACGGGCGCTCCAACGTCGATGTTTGGTCCGGTTGGCGCGCGGGAACCAACAGGTCTACGGTGTCCGTTGGCATCATGAACGCGCCGATCGCTTTTTAAGCATTGTCAGGAGTGGCCATGGGGGCCCAAGGGTATCTGCGCCGGCTCACCCGTCGGTTGACGGAGCACCCGGAGCAACGCGATTCCGAAGAGTTGTCCGACGAAGTGGCCAACACCGGCGCGATGCATGTGATCGATTGTGAGCGTGGCCAGGATGTCACCATGGTCGGCACGTTGCGCAGTGTGGAAACGAACGGCAAGGGTTGCGCCGGGGGGGTCCGGGCCGAGTTGTTCGACGGTAGTGACACCGTCACCCTGGTGTGGTTGGGCCAGCGCCGCATCCCCGGCATCGACTCGGGCCGTAAACTGCGGGTGCGGGGTCGGCTGGGCAAGCTAGAAAACGGCGCCAAGGCGATCTACAACCCGCACTACGAAATTCAGCGGTGACCTCGCCCATCGATTTGGGGGCCAGCCCGCGACCCAAGTCGGACCGGAGTGTCGTGACCAGTAACCGCACCAGCCCAGAACGCGTGCTGGCACTGCTAGGCGGAGTGAGCGGTGCCATCTACTCGTCGTTGCCGGTGGTGACCTTTGCGCTCGCTTCCGGTTTCTTCGGTTTGCTGCCCGCAATCGGTGCCGCGCTGGGCGTGGCCACGCTGGTTTTGCTGTGGCGGCTCATGCGGCGGGAATCCACGCAGCCGGCGTTCTCCGGGTTCGCCGGCGTCGCCGTCTGTGCCCTGATCGCCTACCTGGTGGGGGAGTCCAAGGGCTACTTCCTGCTGGGCATCTGGATGTCGTTGCTGTGGGCGGTCGTCTTCGCGGGCTCCGTGCTGATCCGACGGCCCCTGGCTGGCTATGTCTGGAGCTGGGCCAGCGGGCGTGATCGGGGCTGGCGCGACGTTCCCCGGGCCGTTTTCGCGTTCGACATCGCCTCGCTGGGCTGGGTGCTGGTATTCGGCGCTCGGTTCGTCGTCCAGCGGCACCTCTACGAGGCCGATCAGACCGGTTGGCTGGGGGTGGCGCGCATCGCGATGGGCTGGCCGTTGACCGCGCTGGCGGCCCTGGTGACGTACGTGGCGATCAAGTCCGCGCTGCGCGCCATGTCCGCTGCTGCCGCCGACCCGGCCGGGACCGCCGCTGCCGCCGCCGGCCAGATCGATGCGGACCCCGCCCGCGACTAGTCGTCCGGGGCGCTTGGCAGCAGTAGCTTTTGCAGATCCTCTTCGACCTCGGCGATCGCGACGAAGACCAACTCGTCGCCGCCTTCGAGCGGCTCGTCGGCCTCCGGCACGATGACCCGCGGCCCGCGCAGGATCGTCACCAGCGTGGCATCCCGTGGCAGCTGTAGTCGGCGCACGGGCTTGCCGCCCCAGGGCGTGTCGTCGGGCAGGGTGATCTCCACCAGGTTGGCCTGACCCTTGCGGAACTCGATCAGTCGAACCAGGTCCCCGACGGCCACGGCCTCTTCGATCAGCGAGGCCAGCATGCGCGGAGTGGACACCGCGACGTCGACACCCCAGGCATCGGTGAACAGCCATTCGTTGCGGGGGTCGTTGACGCGGGCCACCACTCGCGGGATCGCGAATTCGGTTTTGGCGAGCAGGCTGAGCACCACGTTGGCCTTGTCGTCACCGGTCGCGGCGACCACCACGTCGAAGTCCTCGAGGTGCACCGACTCCAGCAGGCTCAGTTCGCAGGCGTCGCCCAGTCGCCAATGTGCCGCCGGGATGGCGTCGACGTCGATGTGATCGGGATTTCGTTCGATCAGGGTGACGTCGTGACCGTTCCCTACGAGCTCGCGAGTGACGGAACGGCCGACCGCCCCGGCCCCGGCGACAGCTACTTTCATTTGAGGTCCTCACTGGGTGGCAAGGCCGCGATGGCGACCGCCTCGGCGGCGCGGCCGGAAATCGCGGCGATATAGACCTGATCACAGGCCTGGATGACCGTCTTCGGGTCCGGCAGCACGCCAGTCCCGAACCGGAGCAAGAACGCAACCCGGGCGCCGGTGGCCTGCTCCAGATCGGTGACCCGATGCCCCACCCAGTCCTCATGCAAGACGACCTCGGAGACGGCGACGGTACCCGTCGGATCGCGCCACTTGGCGGTCTCGCTCTCGCGGAGCAGCGCGTGCAGGAGGCGGTCGGTAGTCCAGGGCACGGTGGCGATCGTGGGGATGCCTAGGCGTTCGTAGACCTCGGCGCGCTTGGCATCGTAGATCCGGGCGACGACGCGCTTGACGCCAAAGGTCTCCCGCGCCAACCGCGCCGAGATGATGTTGGAGTTGTCACCGGATGACACCGCGGCGAAGGCCTCCGCCTCCTCGATCCCCGCCCTTAGCAGTACATCCCGGTCGAATCCCTGACCCAACACGCGCTCCCCGGCGAACTCCGGGCTGAGCCGGTTGAAGGCGGTGCTGTCGCGGTCGATGACCGCGACATCGTGGCCGATGCGGGATAGCCCGTCGGCCACCGAAGAACCCACCCGGCCGCACCCCATCACTACCACCCGCACTTGAGTTCCTCTCGGCTGGTTCGGCTTGTGTTTGTCAATCGGCAACCCAGCTTGGCCAGCCGATTTCGCTCGGGAATATTTTCGCCCACAGAACGCTACCGGCAAGCCGGGCTGGGCTTACTCTTGGCTCTCGTGTCCACACTTTCAACCGCCGCTCGCCGGTTGCTGATCGGCCGGCCGTTCCGCAGCGACCGGCTCGGTCACACGCTGCTGCCCAAGCGGATCGCGCTGCCGGTGTTCGCCTCCGATGCGATGTCGTCGGTGGCGTATGCCCCCGAGGAAATCTTCCTGATGCTCTCGGTGGCCGGCCTGGCGGCCTACTCGATGGCGCCGTGGATAGCGTTGGCGGTCGCAGCGGTGTTGCTGGTCGTGGTATCGAGCTACCGGCAGAACGTGCACGCCTACCCCTCAGGTGGCGGCGACTTCGAAGTCGTCACCACCAACCTGGGCGACACCGCCGGCCTCGTGGTGGCCAGCGCCCTGATGGTGGATTACGTTCTCACCGTTGCGGTTTCGATAGCTTCGGCGATGTCGAACATCGGCTCCGCGATTCCGTTCGTGTACGAGCACAAGGTGTTTTTCGCGGTGGGCGCCATCCTGTTGGTGATGGCGATGAACCTGCGCGGGGTCCGCGAATCCGGTCTGGCATTCGCGATCCCGACCTACGGGTTCATCTTTGGTGTCGCCGGCATGATCGGCTGGGGGCTGTTCCGGATTTTCGTGCTGGGTAACCCGCTGCACGCCGAATCCGCCGGCTTCCAGATGCACGCCGCAAACGGCAAAATCGTTGGTATTGCGCTGGTATTCCTGGTGGCGAAGTCGTTTTCGTCGGGGTGCGCGGCGCTGACCGGTGTGGAGGCGATCAGCAACGGGGTGCCGGCGTTTCAAAAGCCGAAGTCGCGCAATGCCGCAACCACGCTGCTGATGCTGGGCGCCATCGCGGTGGTCCTGATGTTGGGCATGGTGGCGCTGGCCACGCAAACCGGCGTACAAGTCGTCGACGATCCCGCCGTGCAGCTGACCGGCGCCCCGCCGGACTACGAACAGAAGACGCTGGTCGCCCAGCTGGCGCAGACCGTGTTCGGCAGCTTTCACCTCGGCTTCTTGCTGATCGCCGGGGTCACCGCGCTGATCCTGGTGCTGGCCGCCAACACCGCGTTCAACGGCTTCCCGGTGCTCGGCTCGGTCCTGGCGCAGCACAGCTACCTGCCGCGCCAATTGCACACCCGCGGCGACCGACTGGCGTTCTCCAACGGCATCCTGTTCCTGTCGGCGGCGGCCGTCGGGGCGGTTGTCGCCTTTCGCGCCGAACTCACCGCGCTGATCCAGCTCTACATCGTCGGCGTGTTCATATCTTTCACGCTGAGCCAAATCGGCATGGTCCGGCACTGGACCCGGTTGCTGCGCACCGAGACCGATCCGCGCGTCCGGCGCACGATGATGCGCTCGCGGGTGGTCAACACCGTCGGCCTGCTGTCCACCGGCACGGTCCTTCTCATCGTGCTGGCCACGAAGTTCCTTGCCGGAGCGTGGATCGCGATCGTCGCCATGGGTGCGCTGTTCATCTTGATGAAGATGATCCGCAAGCACTACAACACCGTGAGCCAGGAATTGGAAAGCGCTGCGGCCGAGGAGACCGATATAGTCTTGCCCAGCCGCAATCACGCCGTGGTGCTGGTGTCGAAATTGCACCTGCCGACGCGGCGCGCGCTGGCCTACGCGCGCGCGACCCGGCCCGACGTGTTGGAGGCCGTGACGGTCAGCGTCGACGATGCGGAAACGCGTGAGCTGGTGCGCACGTGGGAGAACAGCGATATCAGCGTGCCGCTCAAGGTCATTGCCTCGCCGTACCGCGAAGTCACCCGTCCGGTTCTGGATTACGTCAAACGAGCCAGCAAGGAGTCGCCGCGCACCGTCGTAACGGTGTTCATCCCGGAGTATGTGGTCGGCCATTGGTGGGAGCAGTTGCTGCACAACCAAAGCGCGCTGCGGCTCAAAGGCCGGCTGCTGTTCATGCCCGGCGTGATGGTGACTTCGGTTCCCTGGCAATTGAGTTCGTCGGAGCGAGTCAAAATGCTGCAGCCGCAATCGGCTCCCGGCGACGCCCGTCGCGGAATCCTCGGTTGAGCACCCAGCCCAAGCCCGAACGCGCTACCGAGGAACTGACAGTGGTCACCGGTGCGCCCGCCAACGGCGGCAGCTGTGTGGCACACCACGAAGGTCGGGTGGTGTTCGTCCGCTACTCGCTGCCCGGCGAACGGGTGCGGGTGCGCGTCACCGCGGACCGCGGCTCCTATTGGCACGCAGAGGTTATCGAGGTGGTCGAGCCGTCGGATGATCGGACCGCGTCCCTGTGTCCGATCGCCGGGGTGGACGGTGCCGGCTGTTGTGATATGGCGTTCGCCGTCCCGGAGGCGGCCCGGGCGCTGAAGGCGCACGTCGTGGCCAATCAGCTGCAACGGCTGGGCGGGCATCACTGGAGCGGCGACGCGGAGCCGCTGTCGGCTTCCGGCCCCACCGGTTGGCGCACCCGGGTCCGGCTGGACGTGGGGGCCGACGGTCGCCCCGGCTTTCACCGCTACCACAGCGACACACTCGTGGCCGACCTGCGCTGCGCGCAACTGCCGGCCGGACTGCTGGACGGACTGAACACGGCCGACTGGCCACCGACCGCCCAGCTGCACGTGGCCCTCGACGACGACGGCGAGCGTCACGTGGTGCGCACCCTGCGGCAGGGCAAGCAGACCGTGACGAAGGTGGTGGAGGGTAGCTACGAAGCGGTGCAGCGGGTCGGCGGGCGCAGCTGGCGGGTGCCGATAACGGCCTTCTGGCAGGCGCACCGCGACGCGGTGGAGGTCTACCGGGGCCTGGTCGCCGATTGGGCGCAGCCCGGTGCCGGCATGACCGTCTGGGACCTCTACGGCGGCGCGGGCGTTTTCGCGGCCGCGCTGGGCGATGCGGTGGGGGAGTCCGGACGGGTGCTGAGCGTCGACACGTCGCGCGCGGCGACGCGGGCCGCTCGATCCGCGCTGGCTGACCTGCCCCAGATCGACGTCGTCACCGATTCGGTGCGGCGGGCGCTGACCGCGTGTCGAGTCGGCGCTGACGTGGCGGTGCTCGACCCGCCGCGTACGGGAGCCGGGCGCGAGGTCATCGATCTACTGGCCGCGGCCGCTGTCCCGCGCGTGGTGCACATCGGTTGTGAGGCCGCATCTTTCGCGCGCGATATCGGCCTATACCTCGGGCACGGCTATGCCGTCGAGAAGATCAAGGTGTTCGACGCGTTTCCGCTGACCCATCACAGCGAATGCGTGGCGATGCTGACCCGTTAGGGCCCTCGATTGCGGGTCTCAGCTGAACACGAAGTAGCGCAACCACAAGTAGATCGCCGCGATCCCGATGGTGACGACGGTGACGACCACGCCTTTGCGGGTGAATTCCCAAAAGGAGATCGGGCTGTCGGCGCGCCGGGCGATGCCGAGGATGACGACGTTGGCGCTGGCCCCGACCGCGGTGAGGTTGCCGCCGAGGTCGGTGCCGAGGACCAGGGCCCACCACAGCGCTTGTGGGTGAAAATGGCCTGCCATCGAAGGGACGAGTTCGGCGACGATCGGTGCCATCGTCGCGGCGTACGGAACGTTGTTGATAAAACCGCTGAACACGAATGACGCGCCCAGGATCAACATCGTCGTAAACAAGGGGTGCCCGCCGGTCGCTTTCATCGCGAACCGCGCCAGGTCGTTGACGACGCCGGTCTTCACCAGAGCCCCGACCATCACGAACAGCGCCGCGAAGAACACCAGCGTGTCCCATTCGACGCTGGACAGGTAGTCGGACTGTTCGAGTCGCGAAATCACCACCAGAACGCCGGCGCCCACCAGCGCCACCAGGGATGGTGCCATGTGCAGCGTCGAGTGGGCGACGAACCCGGCGAGGACCGCGACCAGGACAACGCCGCATTTGATGAGCAGCCGCGGATCGCGGATCGCCTCGCGTTCCTCCAGCGACATGACGTCGGCGACGCGTTCGGGGTCGACGTCGAAGGCACCCGGAAACGGGCGCGGTAACAACGCGACGAAGACGCCGATCATGATGACCACGACCGGCGCCAGATGGATCAAAAGTCGTTGAAGCTCAGGCCCGCACGGCTGCCGATGATGATGCTGGGCGGGTCACCGATCAACGTCGCCGTGCCACCGATGTTCGAGGCGAACGCCTCGGCCATCAGAAAGGGCGCCGGGCCGATCGCCAGCCGGTCGCACACCAGCAGCGTGACCGGGGCGATCAGCAACACCGTCGTGACGTTGTCCAACAAGGCCGAAGCGAACGCGGTGACCAGCACCAGCAGGATCATGATGCGTAGCGGGGAGCCACGGGCGCGCTTGGCGGCCCAGATCGCGATGTATTCGAAGATGCCGGTCTGCCGCAACACGCTGACGATGATCATCATGCCAAGCAGCAAAAAGATGACGTCCCAATCGATTCCCGTCTCGTGGGAATAGAACACGTCGTCGGAATCGATGACCGGCAAGACGACGACAATCGCCGCGCCGGCCAGCGCCACCAATGTCTTGTGGATGCGATCACTGGCGATCAGCACGTAGGCGAGAACGAACACGACGACCGCGACGACGTTCATCGATTTCCTCGTGTTATCAAGGCTTTTGAAGTGTCAGTGTTTCAGTGCCGCGGCCAGTAATCGGGAAGCGGTGATAACCCCGAACAGGGTACCGCCCTTGACCACCGCGATCAGCGGACTCCGCAGGCGCGCCATCACCGCGGCCACCTCGATGATGGTGTCGTCCGCGTGGGCCCACGGCATGTTGGTCAGGTGCTCGGGCAGCATGTCACCGACCGTTTTGCCGCCCAACTTCTCCGCCGCGCGGTCGGCCATGGATTCGTTGAGCACGCCGGCCAGCGAGGGATCGTCCTGCACGTATCGGGGCACGATGAATCGGACCACCTGGGATGCCGGCAGCACCGCGACGGGTTTTCCGGAGCTGTCGGTGACGACTATTCCCGGCACGCGGTGCTCGGCGAGCAGGCGGGCGGCGTCTAGGGCGTCGGAGTCGACCGTCACGACCGGGAAGTCCTCGGCGAGTTCCGCGGCACGCATAATGCAGACAATACGGTCCGGCGCTGTGCAGGCCGCCCCGGCCTGGCGGGTCCTGTCACCAAGTCGTGATCTGGCGGTCGCTGCGTAGACTGACGTGATGCTGGAACAGATCCGCGGCCCCGCTGATCTGCAGCACCTTTCCCAACAGCAACTCCGCGACCTGGCTGCCGAGATCCGCGAGTTCCTGATCCACAAGGTTGCTGCGACGGGGGGACACCTGGGCCCCAACCTCGGCGTCGTCGAGCTGACGCTGGCGCTGCACCGGGTGTTCGACTCACCGCACGACCCGATTATCTTCGACACCGGGCACCAGGCCTATGTGCACAAGATGTTGACGGGACGCTGCCACGATTTCGAGAGCTTGCGCAAAAAAGGCGGGCTGTCGGGATACCCGTCGCGCGCCGAGAGCGAGCACGACTGGGTGGAGTCCAGCCACGCCAGCGCGGCGTTGTCGTATGCCGACGGCCTAGCCAAGGCGTTCGAGCTGACCGGGCACCGCAACCGGCACGTGGTCGCGGTGGTGGGCGACGGCGCGCTCACCGGCGGCATGTGTTGGGAGGCGCTGAACAATATCGCCGCTTCCCGTCGTCCGGTGATCATCGTGGTCAACGACAACGGCCGCAGCTATGCGCCCACGATCGGCGGCCTCGCCGACCGGCTGGCCACGCTCCGGCTGCAGCCGGCCTACGAGCAGGTGCTGGAAAAGGGCCGCGACGTGGTCCGCTCGCATGCCACTTTTCGGCAAGATCGCCTACCGCTTCATGCACAGCGTCAAGGCGGGCATCAAGGACTCGCTGTCACCCCAGCTGCTGTTCACCGATCTCGGGCTGAAATACGTCGGCCCGGTCGACGGCCACGACGAACGCGCGGTGGAGGCCGCGCTGCGCCATGCTCGCGGCTTTGGGCGTCCGGTGATCGTGCACGTCGTCACCCGCAAGGGCATGGGCTACCCACCGGCCGAGAACGACGAGGCCGAACAGATGCACCAGTGCGGTGTGATCGATCCGGCGACCGGCCTGGCCACGACGGCCCCGGCGCCGAGCTGGACGGTGGCTTTCACCGAGGCGCTGATCGAGTACGGCGCCAAACGCCGCGATATCGTCGCCATCACCGCGGCCATGCCCGGCCCCACCGGGCTGACGCCGTTCGGCCAGCGGTTCCCGGATCGGCTATTCGACGTCGGCATCGCCGAACAGCATGCGATGACGTCGGCCGCCGGGCTGGCGATGGGCGGGATGCATCCCGTGGTGGCGATTTACTCGACGTTCCTCAACCGGGCTTTCGACCAGATCATGATGGATGTCGCGCTGCACAAGCTGCCCGTCACCATGGTGCTCCACCGGGCGGGGATCACCGGCAACGACGGCCCCAGCCACAACGGCATGTGGGATCTGTCGATGCTGGGCATCGTGCCCGGCATCCGGGTGGCCGCGCCGCGGGACGCCACCCGGTTGCGCGAGGAACTCGGTGAAGCGCTTGACGTCGACGACGGCCCGACGGCGATTCGATTCCCCAAAGGCGATGTGGGCGAGGACATTCCGGCCCTGGAGCGGCGCGGGTCGGGCGTTTCGGGTATCGATGTGCTCGCGGTGCCCGCCAGCGGCTGCAACCACGACGTGCTGCTGGTGGGGGTCGGCGCGTTCGCGCCGATGGCGCTGGCCGTGGCCAAGCGGCTGCACAACCAGGGGATCGGCGTGACGGTCATCGACCCGCGCTGGGTGCTGCCGGTGTCTGATGGTGTTCTCGAACTGGCGGTGCAGCACAAACTGCTCGTCACCCTGGAAGACAACGGGGTCAACGGCGGTGTGGGTTCAGCGGTCTCGGCCGCGCTGCGGCGAGCCGAGATCGACGTGCCCTGCCGCGACGTCGGGCTGCCGCAGGACTTTTACGAGCACGCATCGCGGGGCGAGGTGCTCGCCGATCTTGGGCTCACCGACCAGGACGTGGCCCGCCGGATCACGGGTTGGGTTGCCGCACTGGGCAGCTGCGAATCGGAAGCGGAGATCCGCGAGCATCTCGAGTAGCGGCGACGTCGAGATCGACGTTGGCGCGCCGCCTACTCGGGCTCTCCCGCGCTGCCGTCGATTTCGGCGTCGGGGTCGGCCGGCGGCTGCACCGCCTGCGCCAGAACGGGATCCACGAGTTCTCGCTGCCACGCCCGCGCCTGGCCGGCGCGCAGAAATTCGTCGACCGCCCCGAGGGGGTCCGCCGCGGCCTCCCAGTCCCAGCAGAGCCGTCGCACCAAGTCGGGGGCGACCAGGTTCTCGGTCGGAACCGCCACCCGCTGCGACACCTGCGCCAGCGCGGCGCGCGCCGCCTCCAGCCGCGTAGCGGCCTCCGGCTTGCGCCTGCTCCACCGCGCCGGCGGTGGCGGCCCGTTCGGTGGGTCGGCGTCCTCCGGCGGATTGTCGTTTCTGCGGGCCGCTTCCAGCGCCGCCAACCACGTCGCGGAGCTGCGACGCTGGTTGCGCCCACCGAACACCGGCAACGCGAAGAGGTCCTCGGCTGTCTTCGGGTCGGCGAGGGCGGCATCGATGATGGCCGAATCCGGCAGGATCCGGCGCGGCGCGACGTCGCGGCGCTGGGCGATCCGGTCGCGCGCCGTCCACAGTTCCCGAACCGCGGCCAGGCCACGCCGGTCGCGCACCCGATGGATCCCCGACGTTCGCCGCCACCGGTCCCGTCGCACAACCGGCGCGATCTCCTCGGGAACCCACTGTCCGCAGATAGTCGAATTCCTCTGCGGCCCAATCTGTTTTGCCTTGCTCGGCCAGCACGTCCGAGATCGCGGTGCGCAGCTCGATGAGGAGTTCCACGTCCAGGGCCGCGTAGTTGATCCACTCCGGGGGCAGCGGGCGCTTGGACCAGTCGGCCGCGCCATGGCCCTTGGCCAACCCGAAACCCAGCAGCCGCTCGACCATGGTCGCCAGGTTCACCCGGTCGAACCCGGCCAGCCGTCCGGCGAGCTCGGTGTCGTACAGCGCGGGCGGCCGCAGGCCGAGCTCGGCCAGGCAGGGCAGGTCCTGATCGGCGGAGTGCAGGATCCATTCGTCCTTGCCGAGCACCTCGGCGACGGGCCGCAGCGCGGTCAGCGGGTCAGCGCCGTGGCTGACCGGGTCGATGAGCACGGTGCCGGCGCCGGCCCGCCGGATCTGAATCAGATAGGCGCGGTTGGAGTAGCGGAAGCCCGACGCTCGCTCGGCGTCCACCGCGAACGGTCCGCGCCCGCGGTCCAGGCAGCTGCGCGGCCGCCTCGATCTGGCGGACGGTCACTGAGAGATCGGGCACCCCGTCGGCCGGGTGGAGTAGCGGGGTGGGTCCGGGGTTCGGTGTTCGTCGGGCGCGGTGCCGTCGGGCCCGTGGGCCCCCGGTTCGCGACATGTCAGGCGCGTGACCGCGAGCCCAGGTCGGTGACCCCGGCCGGCGGTAGGCCCGCGGCGTGCTCCAGCACCTCGCAGAACGCCTCGACATGGACGCCGACGGCGGGGCTGGTCGCCGTCCACGACGCCCGCAGCTCCAGCTGGTGGGCGCGCGCCGGTCCGGAGATGTCGCCGTAGCGCACCGACGTGGTGGCGGTGACGGTGCCGCCCAGGGCGGTGACGCTTTCGAGGCGCGACTCCAGCGCCTCGCTCAGCCAGCTCCACGCCACTTCCGGCAGCAGGGGATCGATGGCCTCGCTGGCGTCCAGGTCGGCCTGGATGTAGGCGACCAGGCGGATGGTGCCGTCCCACGCGTCGGCGCCGTCCGGGTCGTACAGGAGGATCAGCCTGCCGAACGCGTCGCCCTCGGATCGCTCCGGGACGATCTCGAGGTCGGGATGTTTGACCTCCGCTCCCAGCGCGTAGCTGTAGGGCGCCAGACGCTGCGGCGGCCGGATCGGGCCCAGCTCGATCTCCGGCCGCACGGTGACGGCGCTCATCGCCGCTACCGCCTCGCGGAATGGGGCCGGTTCAGCCGAGGTCAATGGCGCCGCTCCTCCTCGTCGCTCCGCTCCGCCCGCCGCGTCGTCACCGGCGCGGGTCACAACGTTCGACGGTAGACCTATCGCCCGACCGGCGGCGACAGGCGCGCCGAATCGCGCACCCGGGCGAGCCCGCTGGAAGCCGTTCGCCCTGCTCAGGTGGCATTTCCGCCGGTGAATCGCGCCGGGCGCTTCTCGCGATGTGCGGCGAGGCCCTCCTGGACATCGGGACCGCTGAAACTGAGGAACTCCAGGCCGAGCGACGTCTCGAAGGTAGGCGCGAACATGCGGTACCAGGAGTTCAGGCTGTGCTTGGTCCAGCGGATCGCGTTTTGCGCGCCCTGCGCCAGATTCTCGGCCAGGCGGGTCGCGGTGGGCAGCACGTCGTCGTCGTCGACGCAGGTCGAGACCAGGCCGATGCGCTCGGCCTCCTCGCCGAGCAGCGTGTCGCAGGTGAGCAGGTAGTACTTGGCCTTGGCCATGCCGACCAGCAGCGGCCAGCAGATCGCGGCGTGGTCGCCGGCGGCCACCCCGAGTTTGGTGTGCCCGTCGATGAGTTTCGCGGTCCGGCCCGCCACCGAGATGTCGGCGAGCAACGCCACCACCAGCCCCGCGCCGACGGCCGGCCCCCGGATCGCCGAGACCACGGGCTTGTCGAAATTGACCATGTTGAGCACCAGATCGCGGGCCTCGCGCATGATGCGGATGCGGCCCTCGTAGTCGCCGATGGTCTCCTCGATCAGGTCGAAGCTGCCGCCGGACGAAAACGCCTTGCCTTCACCGCGAACCAGCACGGCGCGCACCGCGGGATCGTGGTCGATCACCGGCCAGATGTCGGCGAGGTCGCGGTGCATTTGCGGCCCGACCGAATTCAATCCGGGAGCGTCGAGAACCAGCGTCAGGACGCCTTCGAGGCCGGTCATGTCGCCGGGTTCGCAGCGCAGGCTGGGGAACTCGTCGTAACTGATGGGCATCGGCACTCCTGACTAAACGGTTGCGGTCGTTGATGTTACGCAGCGGCATCAGACGCACGGGACGGGCTGCCCGGCCGTCGTGGCAGCATTGAGACCGATGAGTACTCGTCGCGAGCTTCCCGAGTCGCCGTATCTGGCCGCGGTCACCGGTCGCAAACCCAGCCGGGTGCCGGTGTGGTTCATGCGGCAGGCCGGGCGCTCGCTGCCCGAATACCGGGCGCTACGCGAGCGGCACAGCATGCTGGCCGCGTGCTTGGAGCCCGAGCTGGTTTGCGAGATCACCCTGCAGCCGGTGCGCCGCCACAACGTCGACGCCGCGATCCTGTTCTCCGACATCGTGGTACCGCTGCGCGCCGCGGGCGTCGATTTGGACATCGTCGCCGACGTCGGACCGGTGATCGCGCACCCGGTGCGCACCAACGCTGATATCGACGCCATGAAACCCCTTGACCTACAGGCGATTTACCCGGTTTGCGAGGCGGTCTCGCTGCTCGTCGCCGGGTTGGGTGAGGTGCCGCTGATCGGTTTCGCGGGTGCGCCGTTCACCCTGGCGTCCTACCTAGTCGAGGGCGGTCCCAGCCGTAACCACGCCCGCACCAAGGCGATGATGCTGGCCGAGCCGGCGAGCTGGCATGCCCTGATGTCAAAGCTGACGGACCTCACCGTCGCGTTCCTGCGCGGCCAAATCGAGTCCGGGGTGGACGCCATCCAGGTGTTCGATTCGTGGGCGGGAACGTTGTCGTTGGCCGACTACCGCCACTACGTGCTGCCGCACAGCGCCCGGGTATTCGCCACCCTGGCCGGATACGGCCTGCCCATGACGCACTTCGGGGTCGGGACCGCCGAGCTGCTGGGCGCGATGTCGGAAGCGCTCAAGCCCGGGGCGGCCACCGTCGTCGGCGTGGACTGGCGGACCGCGCTCACCGACGCAGCCGCCCGCGTGGAGGCCGGCACAGCGCTGCAGGGCAACCTCGACCCGGTCGTGCTGCTGGCGGGCTGGCCGGTGGTGGAGCGGGCGGCCCGGGCTGTCGTCGACGACGGGCGTCGAGCCGTCGACGCCGGGGCGGCCGGCCACGTGTTCAATCTCGGCCATGGGGTGCTGCCAGAGACCGATCCCGGCGTGCTGACCGACCTGGTCTCGCTGGTCCACTCGCTATGAGCTTACGCTCGTATTGCGTTGTGGGAGGCGGAATTTCGGGATTGACCGCGGCATACCGGCTGCGCGCGACCGCTGGCGACGATGCCACCATCACCCTGTTCGATCCGGGCGAGAAGCTCGGCGGGGTGCTGCGCACCGAGCTGGTCGGCGGGCGGCCGATGGACCTGGGTGCCGAGGCGTTCGTGCTGCGCCGGCCCGAGATGCCGGCGCTGCTGGCCGAGCTGGGCCTGTCGGCGCGACAACAGACCACCACCGGTGCCCGGCCGTTGATCTATAGCCGGCAACGGCTGCACCCGCTGCCGACGGGCACGGTCGTCGGGATTCCCTCGTCGGCGGCGTCGGTGGCCGGATTGGTCGACGAGGAGACGGTCGCGCGCATCGGCGCCGAACCGGGTCGCCCGCTGAGCTGGCGGCCCGGCGGCGATCCCGCGGTGGCCGAATTGGTGGGCGATCGATTCGGTGAGCAGACGGTGGCCCGGTCGGTGGACCCGCTGCTGGGCGGGGTGTACGCAGGCTCGGCGGCGACGATCGGCCTGCGCGCGGCCGCCCCCACCGTGGCCGCCGCCCTCGACCGCGGCGCGACCAGCTTGACCGACGCCGTCCGGCGCGGGTTGCCGCCGGCCACCGGGGCGCCGGTGTTCGGCGCGCTCGACGGCGGCTACCAGGTGCTGATCGACGAGCTCGTGCACCGCAGCGGGCTGCGCTGGGTCCCCGCAGCGGTGCACCGGCTCGACCGCGCCGGGCCCGGCTGGGAGCTGCTCGGCGACACCGGCGCCCGCTGGCAGGCCGACGCCGTGATCCTTGCCATTCCGGCCCCGCGGCTAGCTCCCCTGGTCGAGCAGGTCGCCCCGCGCAGTTGCGCCGCCGCAAGCCAAATCCGGAGCGCGTCGTCGGTGGTGGTGGCTCTGGCGGTGCCGGGAGACACGCCGCTCCCCGAATGTTCCGGGGTGCTCGTGGCCACCGGCGAGCCGCTGCGGGCCAAGGCGATCACCCTGTCGTCCCAAAAATGGGGGCGGAAGTGGGGTCTGTCGGAGGGTGAGGCGCAGTTGCTGCGGCTGTCGTTCGGGCGATTCGGCGACGATCTGGCTACCAGCGCCTCCGACGAGGACCTGCTGGCCTGGGCGGTGCAGGACCTGGCCACCGTCTTCGGGCTGGACGTCGATCCGATCGATGTCCGGGTGCGGCGCTGGATCGAGGCGATGCCGCAGTACGGCCCCGGGCACGCCGGCCTGGTCGGCGAGGTGCGCGCCGGGCTGCCGCCGACGCTGGCCGTGGCCGGCGGCTACCTCGATGGCATCGGCGTGCCGGCGTGCATCGGAGCGGCCGGCCGCGCCGTCGCCAGCGTCGTCGAGGCCTTAGACGCAGAGGTGGCACGATAGGTTCCATGGCCAAGCTGGACTATGACGCCCTGAACTCGACGTTGCGCTATCTGATGTTTTCGGTGTTTTCGGTACTGCCCGGCGAGCTGGGTGAGGACTCGAGTGACTCGAGGAAAGAGGTGGCCGACGACGCGTCCACGTTTTTCAAGCTGCAGGAGGAGCGCGGCGTCGTGGTCCGCGGCCTCTATGACGTCGCGGGCCTGCGGGCTGACGCCGATTTCATGATCTGGACCCACGCCGAGCGCGTCGAGGCGCTGCAGGCGACCTACGCCGATTTCCGGCGCACCACCGCCCTGGGACGGGTGTCCTCCCCGGTGTGGAGCAGCGTGGCGCTGCATCGGCCGGCCGAGTTCAACAAGAGTCACATCCCGGCGTTCCTGGCCGGCGAGGAGCCCGGCGCCTACATCTGCGTGTATCCCTTTGTGCGCTCCTACGAGTGGTACCTGCTGCCCGACGAGGAACGCCGCCGGATGCTCACCGAGCACGGCATGGCCGCCCGCGAGTACAAGGACGTCCGCGCCAACACGGTTCCGGCGTTCGCGCTCGGCGACTACGAATGGATCCTGGCCTTCGAGGCGCCCGAGCTGGACCGCATCGTCGACCTGATGCGGGAGCTGCGTGCCACCGACGCCCGTCGCCATACGCGCGAGGAGACCCCATTTTTCACCGGGCCGCGGGTGCCGGTCGAACAGCTGGTCAACTCCCTGCCCTGAAACCAAACCGACATGAAGGGGGACACATGACGACCGAGTTCGACCCGACCGACCCCACCCGATTCGAGCAGATGTACCGCGACGAACGGTTGTCGCACGGCCTGCCCACCGCCACGCCGTGGGACATCGGCGGTCCGCAGCCCGTGGTCCAGCAGCTCGTCGCGGTGGGCGCGATCAAGGGTGAGGTGCTCGACCCGGGCACCGGCCCGGGCCACCACGCGATCTACTACGCCTCCAAGGGTTACTCGGCGACCGGCGTCGACGGGTCGGAGGGTGCCATCGAGCGGGCGCGGGCGAACGCGCAGAAGGCCGGGGTGTCGGTGAACTTCGAGGTGGCCGACGCCACCAAGCTGGAAGGGCTGGACGGGCGGTTCGACACCGTCGTCGACTGCGCCTTCTACCACACCTTTAGCACCGAGCCCGAGCTGCAGAAGTCCTACGTGCAGGCGCTGCGGCGGGCGAGCAAGCCGGGAGCGCGGCTCTACATGTTCGAGTTCGGCGAACATAACGTCAACGGCGTCAAGATGCCGCGGTCATTGTCCCAGAACGACTTTCGTGACGTGCTTCCCGCCGGCGGCTGGGAGATCACCTATCTCGGCCCGACCACCTACCTGGTCAACATGAGCGTCGAGACGCTCGAGATGATGGCCGCGCGTAATCCCGACTCGGCCGATCAGGTGCAGACCATGATGGAGTGCTTCCGGGCCGTGGAGCCGTGGATCGTCGGCGGCCGGGTGCACGCCCCGTTCTGGGAAGTCCACGCGACCCGGGTGGACTGATTCGCGCGTCGAGCCGATCTCGGCGGAGTCCGAACGAATGCGTCTTTCAACTACCTGGTGAGTGCGCTCGACCAAGAACATCGACGGGACTTACCGCGCCGAGCAATGTCAACTTGACATGCTCGACGGTCATCGGCGAGACCCTTCGAGGTCCGGACGCCATCCGCGGTCGCGAAACCCAGCGGGGCTACGCCTTCGTCGGGACTAAGCGCAGCGAGATCGAGTTGATGCAATAGCGCTGATCGGTCGGCGTCGGATAACCCTCACCGGAGAACACGTGGCCCAGGTGACTGTGGCAGTTCGCGCACAGCACCTCGGTGCGCGAACTCCCGAACGAATGGTCGGCACGCAGGATGACCGCCTCGGAGGCAGCGGGGTCGAAGAACGACGGCCAACCGCAGTGCGACTCGAATTTCTCTGTGCTGCGGAACAATTCGGCGCCGCAGGCGCGGCACTGGTAGACGCCCTCGGTTTTGGTGTCGGTGTACTCACCGGTGAACGGCCGCTCGGTGCCGGCGCGCCGCAGCACCTCGAACTCCTGCGGGTTGAGCTTCTTGCGCCACTCGTCGTCGGTCAGCTGCACCTTCGGACGCGACAAGTCAGGGGAAGTCATGCGTCCACGCTAGCTCGGATGGCGCTGACCCGCTGCGCCCGGCTCCGCCGCGCTTGCGATCACCGCTAGCTCGGATGGCGCTGACCCGCTGCGCCCCGCTCCGCCGCGCTTGCGATCACCGCGCGGGCTCGCGCTCGGCCGTCAGCCATGCCGGGTCGATGCCGCTGTCCAGCCGGTCCTCGGCCTTCGCGTCCAGATAGCGGAAGTACAGCACCGTGAACACGACGATCAGCAGCAGCGACCAGCCGTAGGTGATCTTCAGGTAGTGCAGCCCGCGGCCATACCTCATGTACTTGTAAATCAGCCAGTCGTCCAGCGTCATGAAGCCGTAGATCCCGAGCCACGCGGGCCAGTTGCGGATTAGCGAGTTCCGCAGCACCACCGTCATCAGGAATGGGAACAGCATCATCGAGTAATAGCCCTGGGCCAGCGAGGACACGAGGAACGACCACAGCAGCAACACCCCCGAGGAGCTGGTAAACCAAAACAGCGGGTCGCGAGTGCGGTAGTAGCGGTACAGCAGCCACAGCGCACCGATCGCAAGCAGCGTGAACAGGATTCGCAGGAACACGATCAGCCAGGTGGGCAGGCCGAAGTACACGCCGTTGCCCTCAACCGAACTGTTGAAGTAGTCGCGGGTGCCCAGGAAATAGGGCACTGTTTTCGTGACGAAGTCCATCGGATCGCTGACCAAAGGCCACGCGGCCAGGTTGACGACGACGGGGACCACGATGGCCGGCACCAGTGCCCGCCACTGGCGGTTCAGCAGGGGCAACAACAGCAGCGGTGCGAGCACGGGTTTGAGTGTGAGCGTCAGGCCGATCACCAAACCGGCCCACCACTGTCGGCTGACCCTGCCGTCCAGCAGCCACCGCAAGAAGAGCACCTCCGCCAGCAGCACGCAGCCGTTGATATTCGTGAAGACCAGCGTGCTGGTCACGCTTTCGGTGCAGAACATGGCCAGCAGCAGGGCGGGCGCGGCCACCGACGACAGCGTGAACTTGAACAACCTCAGCAACAGGTACCAGGCGATCAGGATCGCCACGGTGTTGATCAGGATGAACAAATACCGCGACGACGTGAACGCCAGGTACCCGAACGGCGCCATCAGCAGCGTGCCGCCGGGCGGGTACAGGTAGTGCGGGTCGACGTAGTCGAAGTGCTCGTTGTAGATGTCCCAGCCACGCCGGAAGTTCAGCACCGCCCGGTAGACCGGTTTGAAGTCGTCGGTGATGTTGCCGTTGAGGGTGAGGATGATGCTGCGGTGCAGCACCGAAAGAATGGCCGCCGGCCACAGCGCCGACCGCACGACCGTCGCGGTGCTCGGTGGGCCGGTACGGGGACGAAAAGCGGCCAGCAGCCAATCCCGCAAGCCGGTTCGGGTCGAGTCAGCTGCCGTCACCAGCGCACCGTACACCGCAGCGGCGCCCCAAGTGTCAGGCGGGACAGTAGGTGTCGGTCCCGGGCAGCTTGCCACTGTTGAGGTAGCCGATCAGCGGCGGGATCGCGCAGGGCGAATAGATGCTGGCGCCGTGGCCGATGCCCTGCCACATCACTCGCTTGCTTGCCGCGTTCGCGTTGATGACGGTGGCCGCCGTCGCGGCGACCCCGTCGATGCCGACGATCGGGTCGTTCTGCACCCCCGCCAGCAGGACGTCGACCTTCAGTTCCTTCGGCGGCGGCGACGGCGTAGCCGTCGGCCAGTGCACGCATTTCACCAAGTTGAGCGCGGCGACGGTGCCGAATTGGGGATAGAGCTTCGCCCACGCCACCACTAGTTCACGCACCCGGTCCGGGGTGGGACGGTTGATCGCGTCGCTGCAGGAGTTGACGAACTGCCCGTCCGAGTCCTGGGTGGTGTTGGCGGAGTTGATCAGGCCGTTCAGCTGGCTGGCGTTGCCGGAACGAGCGGCGGCCAGCGCGCTGGCCAGGCTCGTGGTGGCGTTGATGCGGCCACCGGATGGGTAGCCCAACGCGACGGTGATGGCGTTGGCCAGCTGTGCCAGCGACGCGCCGCCGGGCCCCCTGCCCGCGCGGGCGTCGGCCAGCAGCGCGCTGACGGCGCCCTTCGGGTCGGGACCCAGCGCACAGGTCACGGCGACGCACTGGGCGGCGAACGCGTCGAGCGCCGCCTGCTGGCCCTTGGCCTGTTGCTCGGCCGCCGCTTCCGCGCCGACCCCCAACGCGACCGGTGAGTCCAGGATCAGTCGCGCGACCTTTTCCGGCCGTGATGAGGCGTAGGACAGAGCAACTTGCGCGCCGTTGCCGATTCCCACCAGCGCGACCGCGGGCACGTCCCAGAGGCTGCGCAGTCGCTCGATGTCCGAGGCGGCGTGCGCGTTGTCGTAGGCGGCGGCGCCGGGGGCGATGGCGTCGGTGCAGCTCGTGGTGGCGGTGTTGGCGATGTCGGACAGGTTGGCCACGGGATCGTCGCCGCTTTCGAATTGCGCCTGGCTGCGCATCTGTTCTCGGTCGAAGTGGTCCCGGCAGTCGATCGGGGTCGACATGCCGATGCCGCGGCGGTCGACGGCGACGATCGGACGGGTTTGCAGCACGTCGGCGCCCGCCCGGGACAGCCAGACGGGCAACTGCGTCGAGGACGGCAGGTCGGAGCCGGTGGTGAAGATGACGGGCCCCGCGTCCTTCGGGGTTTGGTTCGAGCGAGCGCGGACCACGCCGATGCTCAGGGTTCCGGACCCACCGTTGACCGGGTCCAGGTCGGCGTCGTAGTTCGCGCAATCCAGCAGGACACCCGGGATGGCGGGAACCGCCGCGTCGGCGAAAACGTGCGACGTGCAGTCGTGCCACGACAGGTCGTTCTTGGGCGCGGCGATCGGTGGCGGACCGCTGGGCGCCGGCTTCGGCGTGGTCGCTCCCTGCGGCCGGGCGCCGGAGTTGGTGGCAAAGCGCGGGTCCGCGGGCAGGCCGGGAACGCAGCCGGCCAGCAGCGCCGTCACCGCGACCAGGATCGCGCCGCTGGTGATCCGCCGACTCATGCCGACCACAGTAGCCACCGCGCCGGGTTATGCCGTGTCATAGCCGTCCCAAGGCCGTCCAAGCCGGGCTTAGTCCCTCACGTAGCGGGTGTACAGGTAGCCGGCATCGTCGGTCAGGATGTGGGCACAGCGCATCCGCGTCTGCAGCTGGCCCGGCCCCGTCGCGATGCGCCGGGCCAGGCCGCCGACGATATAGGGCGCGATCGTCAGACAAAGCTCGTTGAGCAGGCCGCGCTGGATGAACGAGCCGAGCAGCGTCGGCCCGCCTTCGGTCAGGATGCGGCGCATCCCGCGGTCCCGCAGGATCGCCAATAACGCGGCCTCGTCGACCTTGTCGGGATCGTCGGCGGAGCAGTCGATGACCTCGCAGAGGTCGAAGAGCGAGCGGCGCGTCTCATCGGCCGCCGCGGTGCAGGTGAGCACCAGTGGCGGCACCTCGGTCCGGGTGAACACCGCCATGTCCCGGTCCAGGCGACCCGACTTGGAGACGATCGCCAATTGCGGGACCTCGCCTTGCCCGCGGGCCTGGCGCCGCTGGCGCTGCGCAGCGCCGACGTGCGCGCCCGAGTAGCCCTCGATCCGCACGGTGCCCGCGCCGACGATGATGACGTCGGCGAGTTCGCGCAGCAGGTTGAAGATGAGCCGGTCACCGGGCCCGGCCAGTGTGGCGGTCTTGCCGTCGGCGGTGGCGCCGCCGTCCACACTGGTGATGAAATTTGCCCGCACCCACGTCCCGTCCCGTTCGGGATACGCGTAGAACTGGCGGATTTCGCCGTCGTCGAGCTCGCCGAGCGATCCGAGCTGTGTCAGCGGGATCTCGGCGGCGGCGGCCTCGGAGTCGGGCATGGGTTTGATTGCAGCACGCCGCTACAGTTCCTGCATGCACGGGTCCACCTCCCGGGACGTCGCCGGCGCTTGCGGCCGGGTGGCTCGCCTGGTGGATCGGCGTCCGACCGTGTCGCCGGAGCGGCTGATCGCCCAATTGCGACCTCCGCCGACGTTCGCCGAGGTGAGCTTCGTGACCTATCTCCCCGATCCCGCGGAGCCGACGCAGGCCGCCGCCCTCGAAGCCTGCCGAGACTTCTGCAGGCGGGCCGTGGAGCGGCGGGCGGGCCGGCGAAAGCTGTTGGGCAATCGGGCGGTGTTGCCCGGCGTCGGGCTGTACCTGGACGGCGGTTTCGGTGTGGGCAAGACCCACTTGCTGGCCTCGGCGTATTACCACTTGCCGGACCCCGGCCCGGATGCCCCGAACCCCAAGGCGTTCGCGACATTTGGTGAGCTGACCCAGCTGGCCGGGGTGTTCGGCTTCGTCGAATGCATCAATCTGCTGGCCAATTACACGGCGGTGTGCATTGACGAGTTCGAACTCGACGATCCGGGTAACACCACGCTGATCTCCCGGATGCTCTCGTCGCTGGTCGAGCGGGGTGTGTCGGTGGCCGCCACCTCGAACACGATGCCCGAGCAGCTCGGCGAGGGCCGTTTCGCCGCCCAGGATTTTCTGCGCGAAATCAACACTCTGGCAAGCATTTTCACCACTGTGCGGATCGAGGGGCCCGACTACCGGCATCGTGACCTGCCGCCGGCGCCGCAGCCGTTGTCGGACGAGCAGGTCGCCGCGCGTGCGTCCGGCGTCGCCGGGGCGACGCTGGACGATTTCGATGCGCTCTGCGCGCATCTGGCCACCATGCATCCGTCCCGGTATCTGACGCTGATCGAGGGCGTGACCGCCGTCTTTTTGACCGGCGTGCACTGCATCGACGACCAGAATGTGGCTTTGCGGCTGGTGTCGCTGACCGATCGGCTTTACGACGCCGGCATCCCGGTGGTGGCGTCCGGGGCGAAGCTGGACACCATCTTCAGCGAGGAAATGCTGGCCGGTGGGTACCGAAAGAAGTACCTGCGCGCCACCTCACGGCTACTGGCGCTGACCGCCGGGTTCATGCAATCTCGCGAACCATGACGTAGTCGTTCTCGCGGCGGTCGCCCACTTGAAATGTCCTGGTGCCGTTGACCTTAAAACCGGACTTAGCGTAAAAGCGTTGTGCGCGTTCGTTTTCCTGGTTGACGCCCAGCCACACGCAGCGGACGCCCCAGTGACCGGCCGTATCCAGTGCGCGTTGCATCAGCACTCTCGAGACGCCCGCGCCGTGGTAGTCGGGCAGCAGATACATTTTCGACAGCTCGGCGGCCGGGCGAATTTCGACGGACCGCTGCACGTCGGTGTCATCGTCGACGCCGCGAATGAGCATGGCGTAACCGATAATCCGGCTGTCCTGTCGCGCGGTGAGAATCGCGCGCCGCGGATCGGCCAGATACTCGGCAAAGCGGGGGGCGCACAGGTTGGCCTCGATGAAGGAGGCGACGTTCTCGGCGGGTGTGCCCGGTGGGCAGGCCAACGGAAATGTCCGCGCGGCAACGGCGGCCAGTTCTTCGGTATCGACGCAATCCGTCGTGGCGAGGTCGACGACCAGGGTCAAAGATTCCGCGGAGGTCAGAGGTTCCACTGCGCGAGGTGCTGGCCCGTCTTCCTGTCCAGCAGGACGACATTGGAAACCGGGTCGCGGTAGGCGTCCCAATACACTTCGCCGCGGACGATCGCTCCGTTCGGCGCGTTGCCGAGTACGTTGTCTAGCGCGTCGGGTGCGGCGGATGCGCGCGGCTTGTACGCGTCGGCGAACGGGGTTACCCCGTCGAAGCTGAAATTGGTCGCCATGATGAACGGATTGGGCACCCTGACCGCGCGCACCGTCACGTCGGCGCGCTCAACGGTGCTGCCGGGAAAACTTTTGACCGGAACGCCCTCGCGCGTGTAGCCGAATCCCGGCGGCGGGTCGCAGGGGGACACGCTGCTGACGGTGACGTCAGCGATGTAGGTGCCGGTGTCCACCCGCAACGTGTCGCCGATGTGGCCGATCGGCGCGTCCCCGGCCCACGCGCGCGGCCCGGACGCCGCAATACCCGTCGAGGTGACACCCGCGGCGGCGACGAGGACGGCGGACATGACCATCAGCCAGCGGTGCATCTTCGCATGATCGCACACCTGGTGGTGCGGACGGGAGTGGTCGGACTGGGTTGAACCGGGCCCGATCAGGCGTCTTGAGCCGCGCCTCCACGAGATGCGGGCTGACAGCCACCCTGGGATAACCCGTGAGCTATGAAACTCCTTCCCACCGTGGCAACCTTTGCCGCCATGATCGGCGCGGCCGCGCCCGCGCACGCCGATAGCACCGATGATTCATTCATCACCTCACTGAACGCGGCCGGCATCACCTTTAACGACCCGAATAACGCCATAGGGGCGGGCAAATGGGTGTGCGACACGGTCAAAGGGGGCACGCAGATGTCGGATGTCGTCGACACGCTGAAGTCCAAGAACGCCAACCTGAGCGACGAGAAAGCCAACAAGTTCGCGGGGATCGCTGCCAACTCGTATTGTCCGGACGCGATCTCGTCCTCGAGTCCCGCTAGCAGCGCCGCCGCTGCCAGCACTTCCTAGAGGAACGCCCTCACCGCCGTTCGCTGGGCCGGCGCCTGTGATCGGTTTGTTACAACGGCGCTACCGGGGCTTGGTTAACGAAACTTGTCGTCAACATTTCGTCCTTATGCTTCTGCGACGAACAGCGCGCAGCTTCTGAGGATGCAAATTTGGACTTTATTCAGGCACGGTTGGTCGATCCACTCAGCAATCTCCTGAACACGCACGTCCTGATTTACCTGCTCATCGGGGTTGGCCTCTACTTCACGGTGCGGACCCGGTTCATTCAGATCCGGTACTTCGGGCGCATGGTTCGCCAGCTCGGGAGATCCCACCGCCAAGCCGGTGGGATCTCCTCTTTCGAAGCCTTCTGCGTGGGCCTGGCGTCGCGGGTGGGCACCGGAAACATCGCGGGTGTCGCTATCGCGCTCACCGTCGGCGGCCCCGGCGCGATCTTTTGGATGTGGGTGGTGGCCGCGGTTGGGATGGCGACCGCGGTGATTGAGGCCACCCTCGCCCAGATTTTCAAGGTCCCCTCGGATGACGGCGCATTCCGGGGCGGCCCCGCGTTTTACATCCAGCGGGGGCTGCGTTCGCGGGCCGGCGCCGTCTTCTTTGCGATCCTGCTGGTGTTCGGCTTCTCGACCGCGTTCAACATGGTGGAGACCAACGCGATCAGCGGCGTCCTGAAGTCATCGCACGGCATCGATATCGGTTGGACCACAGTGGGTTTGGCAGTTCTGGCGGCGCCGGTACTGTTCGGTGGGGTGCGCCGGGTCGCCAAGTTCGCCGGGGTGGTCCTGCCGGCTGTGGCGCTTTTGTATACGGTGCTGGCGCTGGCGATTGTGGCGGCCAATATTTCCCAGCTGCCAACGGTGATCGAGGAGATCATCGGCGGCGCATTCGGGATCCGGCAGCTGGCGGGCGGTTTCGCCGGAGGTATCGCGGTGGCGATGTTCACTGGGGTCAAGCGGGGCTTGTTCGCCTGCGAGGCGGGCATGGGCAGTTCGCCCAACATCGCCGGCGCCGCGACCGTGTCACATCCGGTGGAGCAGGGCCTGATCCAGGCGCTTGCCGTCTTCGTCGACACCATGGTGATCTGCACGGCGACCGCGTTCATCGTCCTGATGTCGGGACCCGGCGTCTACGATCCGGCTCACCCGGGTCCGGTTGCCGGCGCGAGCCTGACGCAGTCGGCGATCGCCGCCGGCCTTGGCTCGTGGACCACCGCTTTGATGACCACCGTCGTCTTCGTCTTCGGGTTCTCCTCGGTGCTGGCCAACTACGTGTGTGCTGAGGCCAACCTGTTCTTCCTGGGCGGCCGGCGGCTGGCGATCAACGTGCTGAAACTCGTGACGCTGCTGGCGATCGTGGTGGGTGCGCTGTCCAAGCTCACGCTGGTCTGGGCGCTGGCCGATCTGGCGATGGCGCTGATGGCCATCGCCAACCTGGTCGCGATCTGCTTGCTGGGCAAGTGGGCGTTTGCGGCGCTGAGGGACTTTCATCGCCAGTCCGCCCAGGGCGGGTACCCGGTCTTCGTGGCCAGCGAGGCCGACCTGCCCGGTGTTCTCGGCGGCGACATCTGGGAAGCGCCCGAGCCCCGGCAGGTCGGTGCGCTGCCGGGGTCTTTCCGGATCCGCCGGCCGGCGCTGCGATCGTCGGAGGTCTCCCCGGCGCCGGCCGCGTTGGCACGCCCAGGGTTGTAATTTGGCGTCTTCGCAGGATTGCCATGCTCGGCGCCCCTTTTTGAGACACTCAGAAAGCCATGAGACTTCTGCTGCCGCTGATAGGCGCCGCCGCCATGATCGGCGTGGCCGCGCCGGCGTACGCCGACGACAACGATGATCGATTTCTCGCCGAACTCCGACACACGGGGATCACCTATCAGGACCCGGCCGCCGCGATATCGGCCGCCCGGACAGTGTGTTCGCTGGTCGACCAGGGATACTCGGACGCGGATATCGTCAACACCCTGCAGGTGGACAATCCGGCATTCCAAGGGAACGGCGCCGCCGAGTTCACGACAATCGCGGCCGCCCATTACTGCCCCAAGGACCTGGCCCCCGCGCCCGGCGGCTAGGGGGTCCGCTCAAGGCTGACAACCGTCGGGCCCGCGCTGAGCGGGCCGAGTCGCAATACGCTGGTGGCCATGCGCGTCGATCCGGGACCGCTGACGTGGGGGGCCGCGGTTCAGACCTGGCATCTGGACCTGGTCTCCGCGACGCTGATCATGGTGGCGGCCTGCGCCTACGGGTGGTGCTACCGGCGCAGCCGCGGCACCGAGCGATCGGCCGCACCCGCGCAGGTCGTGTGCTTTGGCGTTGGCCTCGTGTTGTGGGCACTGGCCACGATGAGCGCGATCGGCGCCTATGCCTATGTCCTGTTCTGGATGCGCGCGCTGCAGGTGTTGCTCCTGCTCTACGTCGTGCCTTTTTTCATCGCGCAGGGCAAACCGGTCACGGTTGCCCGCGATGCTCTGGGGCCCGCCGGGCGTGACCTCATTGACCGGTTGTTGGCCACGCCGTTCGCCCGGGTGGTCGCACACCCGTTGACCACGTCGCTGGCGATGCTCGGCACGCCGTGGCTGCTCTACCTGACGCCCTGGTATACCGCGGCCCTGGAAAGCGAATGGATCGGCGCGCCCACTCGAATCATCTTGGTAGCGGTGGGGTTTGGGTACTTCTACGCGCGACTGCAAGCAGACCCGGTTCCCCGCAGGTATCCCCAGTTGATCTCGCTGCTGATCACCGTCGTTGAGGCCCTCGGCGACGGGGTGCTGGGGTTGGTCATCTGGCAGGGCTCGTTGATCGGCGAGACGTATTACTCGGAGTTGCACCGATCCTGGGGCCCGGATCAGCGGTTCGATCAGACGATCGGCGCCGGGATCTTGTGGATCCTCGGAGACGTGGTCGGGTTGCCGTTTGTGCTGCTGCTGATGCGCGCGCTGTCCCGCGACGAGAAGGCGCACGCGGTCCGCGTCGATGCCGAGCTGGACGTGGCGGACGAAGCCGGAGCCGAGGGTGAGGCCGAGGGCGCCGCGCCGGCGGGATTGTGGTGGGAGAACGACCCGGAACTGCGCGAGCGATTCCGACGACGCTGACTCCTATAGCGTGCCGAGCAACGAGAGGACACGCGATGCGAACAGGACTGGCCGCGGGCGCGGCGCTGGTCGGTGGGTCCGGCCTGTTGGGCTGGGCCGTCGCGCGGGCGACGGTCGCCCGGATCCAGCAGAACCCCGACCCCTTTCCACGCGAACGGCTTAGCGCCGAAATCGAGGGCGAAGAGGTCGTGATCGCGCGCCCCGACGGGACGGTGCTGCGCGCGTTGGTCGCCGGGGAAGGACCGCCGGTAGTCTTCGCCCACGGCTATACCGCCTCGGTCTTCGAGTGGAACTTCGTGTGGGATAGGTTGCAAACCAAGGGCTTCCGCGTCATCGCCGTCGATCAGCGCGGCCACGGGCGTTCCACGCTCGGCTCCGACGGGATCGGGTCGGGGTCCATGGCGGCCGACCTCGCCGCGGTCCTGAAGCACCTCGACGTGCACGACGGTGTGCTCGTCGGACACTCCATGGGCGGGTTCGTCAGCATTCGCGCGGTGCTCGACCATCCCGACCTGGCGCAGCGGCTGCGCGGGCTGGTCCTGTTCGCCACCTGGGCGGGTCGCGTCCTGGATGGGGCGCCGCAGAACCGGTTGCAGATCCCACTGCTACGACACGGCATCGTGCAATGGCTGCTGCGCTACCAGACCGTCGCGGTGCTCTTCGGTGCGGCGCAGTGCGGCTCGCGCCCGTCACCGGCAATGATCTCGGTGTTCGTCGAGTCGTTCAACAAACACGTGGACGAACACGGGCCGCTGCTACCGATAGTGCGGGCCTTCGCGCGCGAGGATCGATACCCCCGTCTCGCCGAGATCGCGGTGCCGACCGTGGTCATCGTCGGGACCGCGGATCGCACGACGCCGCCGAGTCATTCGCGCCGGCTCGCCGACGGCATACCGGGCGCGCGGCTCGTCACGGTGCCCGAAGCAGGGCACCTGCTGAATTGGGAAGCGGCCGACGAGCTGATCGAGGCCGTCGAATCATTTCCCGCCCAGCGAGATTCGACCGCGCATCACTAACACGCCCGCGCCGCCCAAGTGAAGCTGCGCATCTCGGGAATTTGTGGCGCCAGCGCGGCGGCTACGTCGCGACCGACGCAATCGGCCGCTGCCAGGGGAGTGGCGGGATCAAGGAAGCCTTCCACCTCGACGCGTAGGGTCCGCCCGGTCCAGCGGGCTCGGGCATGCGCATGCATAACGCCGGGGACCGCGGCTGCGGTCGTTTCGGCGGTCGTGATGATTTCGGGGTCGACGCCATCGAGTAGGCGGTGGGCGATATCGGAAGTCACTTCCCAGCCGACGTGGCAGATAAATCCGGTGACGACGATTCCGGCGACCGCGTCGGCCCAGCCCCAGCCGAGTGCCACACCGATCAGCCCCAGCATCGCGCCGGCCGAGGACAACGCGTCCAGCCAGGAGTGCTTGGCGTCGGCCACCATGGTTGCCGAGCGGATCCGCCGGCCCACGGCCAGCTTGTAGCGGGCCACCAGCTGATTGCCCGCGATGCCGATACCCGCCGCGGCGACGCCCCAGCCCAGGTAACCGGTGCCGCCGTGACCGAGCAACTTCGTGACGCTTTCGAAACCGGCGACCACAGCGCTGCCCCAAATCACCAATGCCACAGCTATTCCCGAGAGGTCTTCAGCACGTTCGTAGCCGTAGGGGTAGCGCTCGGTGGGAACTTTGCGTGATGCCCGAAACCCCACGAACACCAGGGCGCTGGTGGAGACATCCGACAAGTTGTGCAGCGCGTCGCCGAGCAGCGCCACCGAGCCGGACAGCAGGGCGATGGCCAATTCGATGAGGCCGGTCAAGGCCAGTCCGACGGCACTGACGGCAACGGCACGGTTGGCCTGCCGCCGCTCGCCCGCATCGTCTACCGGGGTGTCGAGAGGAAAGCTCGCCGCCGGGTCCCGGACTCCGTTAATCACATGCATGCCGCTAAGCATGCCTCGCGGGACTGGCGCCACTCAACCCGGCGGCCCGCAAGTGCATTACCCCAACGGTTTTCGGCTCAGTGACATCGACGGCCCACGGTCGTTTTCTGCGCACCGCTTTTGTTGCCGTACGCTGCACCAATGCGGTTCGCCATCGCGGTCGTGTCACCTCCTCTCTATGTGTTCAGCCAAGGATTTCACGAGGTCGCGCAGGCGTTGCACTGCGGTCTTGTGGCGCTCGGCCACGACTCGATGCTGACCCAGCGTCTCGACCTCGACGGGCGCCGCACCATCGTGGTCGGCTCGAACCTCCTCGCCCCGTTGGGCTTGGAGCCGCCGGAGAATTCGATCCTGTACAACCTCGAGCAAGTCGATGACGAGTCGCCGTGGATGGCGGCTGCGGACCTCGACCTTTCCGGCGCTACCCGGTGTGGGACTACAGTCGGGCCAACATCGAGCGGCTCGCCGCGCGTAACGTACCCCGCCCCACGCACGTTCCGATCGGATACGTGCCCGAGCTGACGCCGATCGCCCCGGCCCATGAGGACATCGACGTGCTGTTCTACGGCTCGCCCGACGATCGCCGGCGCGCTGTTCTCGACGCCCTGAGCGCCCGGGGTCTTCGGGTCGAGTCGCTGTTCGGCATCTACGGAGACAGTCGCGATGCCTGGATTGCCCGCTCGAAGGTCGTCATCAACGTGCACCTGGACGGCTACAAATCGCAGGTCTTCGAAATCGTGCGTGTCTCATGCCTTCTCGCCAACAGGCGCGCGGTGGTCTCCGAGCGCGGTGCGCATCCGAGTGAGGAGCGCGACCTGGAGCCGGGCATCGCGTTCGCGGACTACGACGAATTGGTCGATCGCTGTGTGGAGCTCGTCGGCGACGAGCGCGCGCGCCGCGAACTCGGCGAGCGTGGCTATCAGGCTTTCTCCGCTCGCAGCCAGGTTGAGATCCTGCGCCGTGCGCTGTCAGCGGGCGTCGACTAAGGCGCGCAGATTGAGGGGCCTCGCTAAAAGGCGAGGCCGCAAACGAGATTCATCCCTTACTGCGGCTGGATTTCCTTGCGGATATCGACCGGGGCGGTGGAGCCGTCGGTGCGGTGGTCGGATGTGTCGCGGCATTCGCCGTTGATATCGGCACCGACGTGGCGGACAAGGTCGATGGAGGCGGGAGGGTGCGGTGCGATCGTCAGGATGACGTTCACGCCGTTTTTCTTCAGCGTCGTCCCATGGGATTTGAAATCGGAGTCGGTGCTCCAGCCATCGGCGACGAGACCCTTGACCACCGTCTGCGGATCCGCGGGTTGGTTATGGGGGACGCCGGGCATCCAGAACGATAGGTTGACAACCCCTCGAAATGGCGGCGCTCCCTGGTCATTACACGATTCGTAGCTGAACGTCGCCTCGGTCACCTCGGCGTGCAGGGCGACGATGATGTCGCGGGCGGCGTCGACGACCTGGGTGCGGGCCTGTAGCGGAGACATCGGCTGGCGCACGACCTCACCACACCCGCCGAGTGTCAGACCGATGCTTACCGCCGCGACGGCAATCCTTGTCGACCGAGTCCACACTCGTCACGTCCTTTCCGAGGCCCTGATGCGTAATGGTTTTGCGGTCAGCCCGCCGGCGCGCTGTGGGTGTGCCCGGTGGTCGCCGTTCGGGTGGCTTCGGGGTCGACCCACCCCGGCAAGCCGTATTCGCCGCGGTGCTGCGCGGTCATGCCGTCGTGTTCCAGCGCGTCGCCGTGACCGGAAACCACGTCGGCGATGCTGAACAAGGACTCCGAACCGGTGTCGAAATAATGGGAATGGTCATAGATCGGGTTCGCGGTGTACTCGGGATTTTCGGCTTTGAAGCGGGTGGCGCCGAAGCCGTCGACAGAGGGGTCGTCCCCGAGCCCACCGAGCACCGGACCCATTGGGCCCGGCCCCCTCACATGATCAGGCGACCATGTCACCGCGTCGCCCGAGGCCGCCCCGACGTACAGCTGCCCGCCGGGCGCCAGATGGAAATCGGCCGCCGAATGCGCCAAATCGGTGCCGGGCGAGCCGACCAGCACCACATCGTTGCTATGCATGCCGTAGGCCGCCGCCGCATCGGAAACGACGGTGGATCCGTAGGAGTGGCCGATCACCGTCAGGTGTGCCGGCGCCCCCAGGTGGGTGACCGGCAAAGCGTTGACATCGGCGGCCAACAGCTGGCCTCCGGTACGGGCCATGCTCGGCTCAACCAGGCCGGGGTCGTGCCAGGTGTTGGGGGCGTCGTAGCCCACCCACATCACCACGGCGCACTGCTTGCCCCAATCAGCGCGAGATGACTCCTTGTATAGGCGCACGCCATCGGGGTTAGAGAGCGTTCCTTCGCGCACGCCGCTGCCCAGCCCCTTGACCAGCACCGCGGTGTCGTCCGCGGTGTCGGGGTTACCCATCGCGATGGCCGCAGCACCCTCGCCGCCGAACGCGGCGGGCTGATACTCCAACAAATACACCGGCGGGTGACGCCCCCACGCGTCCGCCGCTTTCGACGATGTGGCCAGACCGTTTCGTGCCTGGCAGGCGTTGTTGTAGCGAATGATCGCGGTCGGGGCCAGCCCGTACTTGCCCGGATTGCTCAGCACGTCGTTGACGGACACCCCGTTCGCTTTGGCGAGGTCCTCGACGCGGTGCAGGTCGTCGTTCATCACGGCCTCATTGACCTGACTGCGAGCGATGACCGGGACACCGTTGAGATTGCCGAGCTCTTCGGGGTGTTCATCGATCAGGCGTTGCCGTTCCTGCGGGGTCAGCGATGTCCACCACTTGTGCACATCCTCGGCGCTCGTGCCGGGCGGCGGAATTTGTGTCGGCTCAACAGGTTTCGCGGGTGACTCCGGCGCGTCCAAACCCCGGATACCCGCCGCGTCGTAGCCGTCGGCGTGCAGGCTCGCCAATGATTTGTTCAAGGTGTCCGAATAGCCGTTGCGTATTGACTGCAACTGGCCCAGTGTGGCTTTGGTGTCGCGAATCGCGTCCTGTTCACACGCACCGACGAACGCATCAAGCGCGGATCTGTCGGCGGCGGTGAGCTGAGGGTCTTTTTCGAGTTCGACCGCTTGGCCGATTTCGTCGTCGAGTTGCCGCAGTTGACCTTCGAGCGTTGCGATCTGCCCGGCCGCGCCGCGTTGCGCCTCGGCCATCGCGGCCGCGATGTTTTCCAGGTCGACCCCGATCTTGGGCAATTGCAAGGACTGGGCACCCAGTGACTTGGTCACCCGCTGCACTTCGGCGGAGGCGTTGATCGGGTGATCGCCATTCTGGTGGTTCCAGGCTGCATCGAAGCGGCGGCGGCCTTCCTCGAATGCGGTGTCGGCCTCGGTGGTGCATCGGCCCGCGGCGTGAAAGGCCTCCGCCAGATCAGAAACCTGGGCCGGACGACCAGCTTGGAGGCTCTGGTTGATCGCCCAGGGATCGCCGCCGGCCTCGCCGATCAACAGCGGAATGCTTATGTAGCGAAGCAGCATCGCACGGTCCGCGGCTTCGCGTGGTCGCCCTGATTCACATCCCCCGAGTGCAGGAACACCGCTACCCCTTCCCGAGCTGATGATAAAGCTACCGCGAAAGGCGTTGATCGGGCGCGCATCCTAGTCTGGGCTCATGGTGGATCACCCCGACACCGAATCGAGCGCCGAAGACTACACCGACGCCAAAGTCGCCGGAGTGTGCCTGCTCCTTGCCGCGCTGGAGGACGACGCAGACCAACGCGAGGCTCGGATGCTTGCACAGTTGGCGCAGCTCATCCAGGAGGGCACCGACAAGATCGGCCGCGTACTCGCCTACGTAACCGCCCGCACCGTCTTGGCGCTGACCAGTCAGCACGGCACCACCGAAGCCGCGCGGCGCGCGCTCGCCGACGATCTCACGGCGTTGCTCGAACAGGAACGAACCTAAGTCCGCTACGGACGCAGAAAGGCAATCGGGGGCACTGCCGGGGAGCGGTCGGGATCGGAAGAGGGGGGATGGCCGCCGAACAAAGCACAAGCGAACAACACGCACGGCATGGGTGTCGTTCTGGCTAGCCTCCCGCGGGCCAATTGCGCTTTCGCCCGCATGCGCCTGTCTTTTCCGAATGTGCAGCGCTGCCACGCCACGTGTGCGAAAGTATCAAGTGACGAGGCATTAACTCGTCAGCAGATCGACACATAATGGCGGTTCGGGTCGCAACGAACGTAATCCACACTGAGGAGTCAGCGATGAAGAACATGGCACGGTTGACCGGCTCGGTCGCAACCCTTCTGGGTGTTATCGCCGTCAGCGCCGCTCCGATCGCGAGCGCAGACGCAACGGATGATGTTTTCCTGCAGGTGCTGTCGCAGCAGGGCATCCGTCTCGCAGGCCTCTCGGACCAAACCGTCGTCAACGCCGGGCATGGGGTTTGCCAGGACTGGTCCAACGGGGCGAATCTCGCCCAAACCCTGGGTGATGTCAAAGGCGCGCTGCAATTGAGCGACAGCAATTCCGGCTTCTTCATCGGTGCGGCGACGCAGTCCTACTGCCCGCAGTACATGAGCAAAGCCACCGAGAGCTAACCCCGAAAGCACGCTCTTGAGGGCGTCGAGCGATCGTAGCGGCTCGACGCCGAGCGTGTCGTTGACCCACGCTCAGGTCGCTTGAGTGGGCCGCGCGGGCCTGCTCGAGGAGATCCGCGCGGACTTGGCGTGTGAAATAGGTCACCATCAGCCCAAATAGGGCAGTCCCCGCATCGTTGTGGCGTTCCAGCGGGGTAGCCGTCGTATTAGGCGGCCACCCCAGCTCCCAGCGAGGCAGACATGCGGCACATCACGATCAGCGGACATCACGCCTACCACGCACTCACCGCCGTGTTCTGGATCCTCGCCGGCGTCATCGCGGTGATCGCCTTCGGGGACGCTCTCGCTCTGGTGGCCGTCGCGTACGCGACCGCGACTGCAGCGCGGTGGACGTACCGCGAAATTGAGCACCGCACGGAGCGGACCGACGCGGAGATGGCTCCCGTGTCCCACCTTCGCCCGGCATTGACCGATCCTCACGACCTGAAAAGGACCTGGGGACACGCGTCGTGGCACGGCTCGAGTGCCGCGTAACCCAGCCTATTCAAGTTAGAAAACTGCGTTTAACATTGGCGTGGTCGTGATGCGTGTACGCCATTGTCAATGGCAAGCTCCATCGCCTTTGCATAACGGTTCGGCGCCCATTAATTGGGCTCGCGATACCTTGGTCCAAGGCGCCTTGGAAAACTGACCGGCGCCCCGTCCGGCACCGTTCAAACCTGGCCGGCCCCGCATATTCGATCCCATTGCGCCCCTTATTGTTTCGTCGGCCTCGCGCCTGGGGTAGTCCAAACTTATTGATATAGAACGCTTCCATCGCAACGACGAGGCCTTGGCGGCGTCTGCTCCCACGGCTCTACCTGTTGGCAGTTTTGCTCAGCGAATTCTCGTCAGATTCTTCGGTCCCGGCTAGCTCGGCTCAAAGGATTCACACAGTCGCTGGGCTCAGGATCGACCTCACGAGAAGTGATTCGCTGAGCGCGAGCCTGATCGAACGCTATCTGTTCCCCCGCACGCCGCACCGGCGAGACCGAAAAGCGTCGTGGTCGTCAGACGGGTGCCGATGCCCGCAACGCATCAACCTTCTCTTCCCGTACGCCAACCTCTGCAGTGGGTGTGACGCTGATGCCGGGGGTCAGTTCGCGTGCCCTTATGTCCGATCTCGGGTTCCCGCCGCCAGCTCATCGATGTGGCATCGCTAGGGCTGGGCCCTAGCCGCCGTAGCCCCATCCCACGGATCCCGGCCGGGCTGAGTGCGAGTCGGTTTCCTCTGACTTTTTCTCCGCCAGCTCGACGACCTCGGACTCGGCGAGGCTGACGCCGGTCTCGGCGTTGCGTGCTTCTAGCTTCCACTCGCCGGAAGTGATGCCGTTGCGGTCCAGCCATCCCCGGCACGCCTGAGTTAGCCCTGGCGCGGTGTCCAGTTCGTGGTGGGTATACGGGTCGTGGTCGTACTCGCTCCAGCCGTCCTGGTCGCGACGCATGAGCGCATGCGTCACCTGTAGGTGCGTCCCGCAAAGCGCAGCGCGGTCGTAGGCGCTGCCCGGTGCCGCGGCGTAATACCCGCCGCAGACCCGGCAGGTCCTCATTACGGGTTCAGGCGTGTCGTCGGCCGATATCGACGTGAACGACAGAGCGTCCGTCACGCGGTCGAATTCGAGCTCGTCATCCATGCTCATGATGCGCTCCAGCCCTTCGCGAGCAGCTTCTCGACTGATTGCTTCGGGAATTCTGACCTTACCTTGGTCGCGCACGAATGTGCAGCGCTCCTTTCGGATGTCAGCGTTGTGGCGCTGGGTGGGCTACTCGGGCACGATTCGTCAAGTGACGCACGCTGGTCACCGACGTCATCGCGACCGAAGACTGGGTGCTGCCGGGCCGGGTGTGCCCGGCGGCCACATCAGAGGACGAGTACCGCGATCGTCTACGTGACGCGGAACGCGTGCTTGATCGTCAATGCAGGCGACCCGCCACGCCCGGTTTTAAACCGTATTCTTTCGGTATCTACTGCGAGAGTTCGGCTCTCAGTCGAAGAAGTTGGCGCGTGCCGAGCTCACCGCGATCGTCGAGCGGAGCAGCAGCAGATGCTCATTTAATCCGGCTGATACAGAAGCGGAACGGTAGTTGCCAGGAGATTCTGGCCGGCAAGCCGGTTTTTTCGATGAACGCCTGCCATTCCTTGCGATGAAAACTCCGTGCGATGGAGATCATGCCGTCCGTGCGGATGATGGGGTGCCAACGCATCAGGTGCGTCAGAATCGGAAATCCGTGATAGGCCATGGCGTGTCGCTGTAGGTCGGCGATGTGCCAACCGCGCTGGGAATTTTCGTCAACCCAATAGAGGAACTCGACGACCTCTTCGTCGCTGAGGTGATGCGTGAAATGCGAACTGACAATGAAGTCGGGCCGCCCGGCGGGGATGTAAGAGAACACGTCACCCGTTCGGTAGTCGATGCGCATCTCAGGCGGTGTTGCGCTACGTGCGACGGCGGCACTGCGGGGGTTGAGGTCAATACCCGATAGCTGAGCTTTCAGGCCGCGCTGATCTGCCCAGCGGGCAATGGCACGCAGCAAGTCGCCGTGACCGCACGCGACATCCAGCACCGAAAAGGTCGCGCCAGCCGGCAGTGTTTTCGTTGCACGTGCCAGCCAACGCAACGTCGAACCGTGGGTCAGTGTGAGCCGATTGACCACCTCGAGCTCGGACAGGCAGCGCTCATAGACGGCTAGGTCGATGACGTCATCGTCCAACACTTCTGGCTGCGTGCTTCGCACCGATAGGTACATTTTCCCCACCCCCAAAAGATAGCCCCCGCCCTTTTGCATCAGCAAGAGAACTGGGGCCTGTCCGGGTGGGATCGGTACAGGTTCATGGGGTTGCCCGGCGGGGTCTGCGGCCGGTACCGCCGTGCGCGAGGTGAGAAGGCGTTTACCCGGCGGTTACATCAGGGGGCTAGTGGGCCGGTGCCGGTGGCTGGTGAGCCGATCCCTGGTCGACGTGATCGAATGTCCAAATACCCTGCACTGCAACGTAATCCCTAACTCTCTCAAGGGATATGCAAACTTGTGGCCGAGGGGGTCTCGCGTTGTCGACCAACACCCGCGCGCGTTAGCGAAGTTGCGACTACTGTTCGTGCAGACTCGGGGAATCAGCTTTCCGCGGAGGGCGGAAACACAAAATGACCGAGCCGATCGCGACACGATCCATGAGTATCCGCCGATCGCCGGGCGGGGTCGCGTTGACGTTCGTCTCCCGTCTAATTCGTCCAGCGATAGTGACCGGAATGATGGCGGCTCTGATTGCTACGGCTCATACGACTGCTGTGGTGCCGCTGTCGTGCGCGATTACTTGGACGATGGTGGGTCATACCGTTATCTACATGCCCGACTGCTCACATCAGGGTCGCCGCCTGGACACCGCCCGCCGAGTGCCCCGCCGGCTGGCGACCAACCCGCGCCGGAACAACCAGCGCCTCCAGCCAACTAGTGTTGGCTTAGCCCGGACAACCTGGCGGGCTGCACACACAGCCATTGCGCCACAAGCTAATTCGGGTCCATCGGTGGTCATAGCGATCCGTCGCTGCCGCTGCGGCTGCGGCGCGAAGCTTCCCCGGCATCCGACGGGGGTAGCTTCATTGAGATGACCGCGGCACCGGAAATCCAAGAGACCGTCGTCATAACCGGTGCATCAACCGGCATCGGCGCCGCCACGGCACGCGAACTGGCCCAGCGCGGATTTCACGTCCTCGCGGGTGTCCGGCGCGATCAGGACGCCGACGCGATCCGGGGCCCGGGTATAGAGCCGCTGATCCTCGACATCACCAACCCGGACCACGTCCGGGCGCTAGCTACTCGCGTGCACGGGGACCCGCAGGGCCGGGCGGTGCGGGCGCTGGTAAACAACGCCGGCATCGGGGTCAATGTACCGGTCGAGGTCTTCGCGATCGACGAGTGGCGACGCCTTTTCGAGGTCAATTTCTTCGGCCACATCGCCGTTACTCAGGCACTTCTGCCGGCCCTGATCCGCAGCAAGGGTCGCGTGGTCAACATCAGCTCCGTGGGCGGCAAGATCGCCATGGCCACGTATGGTCCATACGCAGGCACGAAGTTCGCGCTCGAGGCGGTCAGTGACTCCTTGCGACGCGAAATCGCCCCGTCCGGCGTCCAGGTCGTCGTGGTCGAACCGGGCGCCGTGCGTACGGAAATGCCCGACCGGGCGATGGCCACCGCCCATGAGCTGGCGACGACCATGACGCCCGAGCAGACCGAGCGCTATGGCGGGTTGGTGCACGCCATCACCTCGCAGACCGCGTCGCACACCAACTCGGGCCTGCCCGCTGAGGCCGCGGCGAAGGTGATCGCCAAGGCGGTCATGGCACGCAAGCCCCGAACCCGCTACACCGTCGGACGCGACGCCGCACTGATCACCCGCTTGACGCGCATCCTGCCCGACCGGACAACCGACCGGATCCTTGCCGCCGCTCTGCGTCCCCACTTCCCAAGGGGGTTGTAAGACACGGTTACCCTTTGTCGCGCTGGACCACATGCAGATGGCAGCGAACTGCTAAGAGACAAGATCTGACGGCGAAGATCAAGGAGGGCTGGCGTGGCCGAAGAACCACAGTTGAAGTTCGAACGTGATGGTGACGTTGTGATCCTCACGATGAACAACCCACGTCGAAAGAACGCGTTGACACCACAGATGATCACACTGATGGCCGAGGCCTGGGACGAGATCGATTCCGATGACGGCATCCGCGCGGCGATCCTCACCGGCGAAGGGTCGTCGTACTGCGTCGGTGGCGATCTGGCCGACGGGTGGATGGTCAAAGGAGCCAAGCCAGCCGGCGGTTCTGCGCCGCCGCCCGACGGCAAGTCAGGCGGCAGCATCATCAGCCAAGGCCTTCTTCTGAGCCGTTCGCTGGCGACCCCATTGATTGCCGCGGTCAATGGGCCCTGCCTTGGTGGTGGATGCGAAATGCTGCAACAGACGGATATTCGGGTCGCCGAGGAGCACGCCACGTTTGGGCTGCCCGAGGCAAAGTTCGGGCTTATCGCGGGCGCGGGATCCACAGTCCGACTCAAGCGTCAGATCCCCTACACCAAGGCGATGGAGATGATGCTGACCGGTGAACCGCTCACCGCTGCAGAGGCATATCACTTCGGCCTAGTGGGACACGTCGTGCCCACTGGCCAGTCCCTGGACAAAGCGCGCCAGCTCGCCGCCCGCGTTGCCGCGAATGGTCCGCTAGCGGTGCGCAATGCCAAGGCGTCGATTCTGGGCAGTGGTTGGATCGATGACGAAGCTGCACGAAAGATCGAGCAGCGCTTCGTGATCGAGGTAATGAGGTCCGCAGACGCCAAGGAAGGTCTCGCCGCATTCGCGGAAAAGCGCGACCCCCGTTTCACAGGGAAGTAACGAAGATCGCCGCGCGGTCGCGCATGGTCGATTCGCGTCACGAAAACCGCCGCGGCAGTTCCAAGAATTCGCCAAGGCGCCCGTTGCAGCATTGTCACTGCCGGTCGTCACAGCCAGATGTAATGTGAGCCCGCCGGCACGGTTGGCTTCGGGAGATGGAATCAGCCATGAACCGCAATTCGGGCGAGTAGCAACCCGCGAAGCGCTTCAACGACCGTCAGCGTTTTCGTCGACATGGCAACCTGAACCGAGGAAAAATGACAAGCGATGCGCCGCAGGGACCTGGATGGTGGCAGGCGTCAGACGGCAACTGGTATCCACCGCCTCCGCCCGGCCATGCGGCCCCGGCTGGTCAAACGTTGGGTCACGCGACGGCGGCATCTACCGTTGGCGCCGCGAAGTTCCCGGTTGCCGCATGGCTGCTCTTCGCGGGATGTGCCGTCTTCCTGATTGCGAGCTTCCTACCCGCGAGGGCCTCCAGTGCAGCGCGCATTTCCGTGGGCATGGAATTCTGGAATTTGGTAATAACCGCCGCGTGCGTTGGGTTGGTCTGGGCGACATTTACCCGACCGCGGCCGCGGCTGTGGTCACTTATCACACTGACTGTCTTTACCGCCGTAGAGTGTTTCGGCTGGATCGCTATCGTTCTCGGCTTGGCATCGCTCTCCGCGTCGCCCGGAGCTGGGATCTTTTTGTCCGGGGCAGCAATCGGCTTCTTGGTCGTGGGTGTAATCATGGCCTGGATCGCAGTGTCAAAGGCGCGACCCTAGGCCTGCTAGCTGGTGCCCGACAGCCAATGTCTGGGGATACCCAGTCGTGCCAATGCTTTTGGCTCATGTTGGCTAGTGGGGTGGGGCGATCGAATCGAGGCGGCGGCGGACGTCCGCCGCGTGCACATTCGGCCCACCGTGACCGACGTACAGTTCGTGCGGGTCGTTTTCTAGCACCAGATTGACTCCCCGACGGACACCGGCGGCGTCCTCGGCGAAAAAATGCCGCACTGGGTGGTGTGGTCGAATCCGGGCGAAGGCGAAGCCTCCGCGGAGCAGGTCACCAACGATGGCGTCGCCGTCGTCGAGCAGCACGACGCAGGAGCCGGCGGTGTGACCGGGAACCGGCACCATCGCGCCACCGATTCCGTAGGCGTCTAGTCGTAACGACTCTCGAACCAAGACCTGCGGGGACGCCCCGGCGAACGTCATGCGGGAAATGACGGGCCGCAAGATCCGTCCGGGAAAACCGGTAACCGGTAACTGTTCGTTGACTCCCCGTTCAAGCAGACCCGCGTCGTCTGCGCCGATCGCGATCGGCACCCCGGCGCGAGCGACGGCATTGACACTGCCCGCGTGATCGGTATGTCCATGCGTCAGCACCACCAGGGCGAGATCAGACGGCGCAATACCGTGCTGGTGTAGCAGGTCGAGCAGCTTTTCCTCTTCACCCGGCCTGCCGGCATCAACCAGGACAGGCCGATCACCGAGTAGCAGGTAGGCGTTGCTGATCGACAGCGGCAGCGGCACGATGCGGAGCGTCACGGATTCCCCCACTCTGACCTCGACGAGGATACCGGCGATGATTACCTCTTGGGGACCCTCTGATTGTCGCCGCGCGGTTGATCAGCACCCGGGGGAGCGGTTCGCAGACGTTGGGCACCGCGTGGGGCGGTTGGCGTTTCCGTAGCCATGTACCGGCCTCGAATAGTCGGGCGGCACGAAGCTGTCCGCCTGCTCGGCGACGCGCCGAATGAGCCAGCTGCCCACACTGCTGCCGAGTATCCGATTGCGAAGCCACAGCGTAGTTCGACTGCCGGGAGCGAAGATTCTGGCGGCGGTGTGGCCGCCGTTCTTGTCCCGAATGGCATACGGCCGGATGAGCTGCTCGTAGCGCTGGAAGGCTTCGGTGTGATTTCGACCTACGCTCGCCAGTTGACCGGCGAGGGCGTACGCGCCGACGATCGCCGTGCCCGTACCCGTGCCGCTGAGTGTCGCTCCGCTCGCGGCGTCGCCGAGGAGCGCGATCCGGCCGGTGGACCAACGGGGCACCTCCACGCGGCTGACCGAATCGAAGTAGACGTCGGTGGCGGACGGGAATGCGGCCACGAGCTGCGGCACGTACCAGCTTTGCCCGGCATAGACACGGCGCAGCAGGTCGTCCTGTCGATCGCGGTTGCCTCGTAGCGCCGGGTCGGCTGGCGAGGCGAAGATGAATGTGGTGTTGGCGCGATCCGGTCGGTGCATCTGCCCGGACACTCCGGCGAGTGTTCCCGGGGTGTTATGGAAGCGCTGTTCACCGTCGAGCTGCCAGATGTTGGGCAGGTCCCAGCCGGCGATGTAGTAGCCCAGATGACGGACGTAGTCGTCCTCGGGGCCGAACGCGAGCCGCCGGACCCGCGAGTGCAGGCCGTCCGCGCCGATCACGAGGTCGAACCGATCCGGCGGAGCGTGCTCGAACGTGACGTCGACGCCCGCGGGTGTCTGGTCCAGGGCCGCGATCGAGTCACCGAAGCGGTATTCGACCCGCTCCCGGCTGTGGTCGTAGAGCAGCCGGGACAGATCCGCGCGCTGGATCTCCAGGTCTCCGCCGGTGAACTCCCGCGGCAGGCTCAGCACCGTCGCGCCGGACTCATCGACGAATCGCGCCGGGTGGCCGCCGGTCTGAAGGCCGCGTACCTGATCGAGCAGACCCATCCGGTCCAATACGGCGAGCTGGACCTCACCGCGGAAGTCCACCGCGTAACCGCCCGAGCGCAGTGCGGGGGCGAGCTCGACTACGGTGACGTCGAGTCCGTGACGGTCCAACCAGTACGCCAGCGTCGGTCCGGCGATGCTGGCACCCGAAATCAATAGACGCATGATGTTTTTCCCAAGTCCCTTTCGACTTTCAGCGGACGATCTGACTCCACTCTGGGGAAGTTGCCGATGACGAACCACGGACAATCGATCCGTGCCTCGCGACCGCGCGGCGGGGCGGCGCGCAGGCGGTGGAAGAGGGCGTGGCGGGCGTCCTGGGCGCCAACGGACACGCACGATGCCACCGCGGCCGGCTTTGTCGCGGATCTCCGCGCCCTGGCAGCGCAACAGGGTGACGACCCTGCGACGGCGTGCTTCGTCGGCGAACTGCGGGCCGCCAGCGAGGAGTTCGCCCAGATCTGGGACCAGCACGACGTGTACCGCATGCAGCCGGGCTTCGAGGTCCTACGCCATCCGCAGGTCGGTAGGTTGACACTGGAGTGCGCCGTCCTGCAGGGCCGGGCACCCAGTCAGCGGCTGTTCCTTTTCCGCGCCGCAGCGGGCACCCCGACCGGCGGTCGGCTGGCCGCCCTGGCCAGTCGGAGTGAGGCAGACGTCACGGGGTCGTAGTGATGTCAGCGCGCGCCGAGGCGAAACCAAACATTTGTGAGCCCCCGGATCGTTGGCGCCAACTTTCAGGTGAAGCCACCACCGCCTCAACGATGACCGACAACGTCATGGACGAACTTTAGAGTCAGCAGCGTCTGAGAACTAACGTTGTGGGTTTCTCGAAAGCCGCAGCGAAAGGATTGGGTTCCGAGGGTGCGGCACAGTCTCGTATGCGGACGCCTTGCGGCAGGGAAGTTGGGTGAAGGGGGAGCAAGGAGTCGAAGAACTAGGTCGCTTGCCGGTGAGATTTCGGCTATCTTTTGGGTCAACCATCCCAATTAGCCCGTCAAGCTCCTCGGCCTAGGCTGAGGCCAGGGCTGCGAATTGAAGGTGACTCCAATGAGTTCTGCGGCGTTTTCCGACCGGAAGCAACGGCGTCAAATCCTCGGCAGTGACATGGCGTACGTGGAGGTTGGCGAAGGCGATCCCATCGTGTTGCTCCACGGCAATCCCACCTCCTCCTATCTCTGGCGCAATGTCTGGCCGCACCTGCAGCCATTCGGCCGCTGCATCGCCCCGGATTTAATTGGAATGGGCGATTCTGACAAGCTGCCCCACAGCGGACCCGGCTCCTACCGCTTCGTTGAGCACCGCCGCTACCTCGATGCTCTACTCGAGGACCTCGACGTGCGCGAGCGCGTCACGTTAGTAATCCACGACTGGGGATCGGCCCTGGGCTTCGACTGGGCTAACCGCCATCGCGAGGCCGTTAAAGGTATCGCGTTCATGGAGGCAATCGTTGCTCCGCAGGGTCGAGACCACTGGGACACAATGGGAATGCGTCAAGCGTTGGAGGCGATACGCTCAGGAGCCGGCGACGACATGGTTCTGAAGGACAACTACTTTATCGAAGAGATTCTGCCGAAGGCCATCTTGCGCAAGCTCTCAGACGAGGAGATGACCGAGTACCGGAAGCCCTTCACCGAGCCTGGCGAAAGCCGAAGGCCAACGCTGACGTGGCCCCGGGAAATTCCGATCGAGGGCGAGCCTGCCGACGTCAGTGCGATCGCTGCTGACTACGCCGACTGGCTGGGAAGCAGCGATGTGCCGAAGCTGTTCCTGAAGGCGGAGCCGGGAGCCATTCTCGCAAGCGACAGGCTGGTCAACCTTGTACGCGGGTGGCCGGCATTGACAGAGAAGACAGTGTCGGGAATCCATTTCGTCCAGGAAGATTCGCCTGACGAGATCGGGCACGCGATCGCCGACTGGATCGGGACGATCGACTGACGCTGCCAGGCGCCACGGACCGTTGCTCCGTCGAGAACGAACACCGCGTGGCATTCTCATAACTAACGTTCTTAGCTTCTCAAATATCGCGTCAAACGTCCGCCCACAATGGCGGCCGCATTGGGAGGTCGTCGGGGTGATCGCGGCTTAGGGATTTCGACCCACGCCCTCCGGCTCCATTCACAGAAGGACAGCGTGAGCCTCGGCCACGGGCCGCGGACGAATCGGGTATGTCCGCCGTCGAGTACTCCATTATCGAGGTTTACACCGATCCGTTTACTGCCCTTCACGTGCGTACTTTCCGTGCGGCTGCCGATTCGATGTGCTTAGGGCCTGAGTTGTTCAAACCTTGACCGAAGCACAGCCCACGAGCGGTAAACTGCTTTGCTGGGGTGAACCAACCGGCCGTCAAGCGGCGTAGGAGGTCCGTCATGACCAACCGCTATCTGCAGGGTCCGTTCGCCCCGCTGCAGCAGGAATACACGCTGACTGACCTCGAGGTTGCAGGCGCGATCCCGGACTACCTGGAGGGGCGCTACCTGCGAAATGGGCCCAATCCGATCGGCGAGATCGATCCGGACCTTAGCCACTGGTTCATCGGTGACGGCATGGTGCACGGCGTCCGCATCCGCGACGGCAAGGCGGACTGGTACCGCAACCGCTGGGTGCGGAGCCCGAACGTGGCGAAGGAACTCGGCGAGCCCCCACCGGATGGCCATTACGGCTTGTATCCGCTCGGCGCCAACACCAACGTGATCGGACACGCCGGCAAGACCCTCGCCTTGATCGAAGGCGGCGAAATCAACTATGAGCTCACCGATGAGTTGGACACTGTCGGGGTGTGCGACTTCGACGGGACGCTGACCGGCGGGTACACAGCGCACCCGAAGCGCGACCCAGAAACCGGTGAGCTACACGCGGTTTCGTACTGCGCGTATCGCGGCAACAAGGTGCAGTACTCGGTGATCGGGGTCGACGGTCGGGCGCGGCGGACCGTCGACATCACCGTGGCCGGCAGCCCGATGATGCACGACTTTTCCTTGACCGAGCGTTACGTCGTGTTTTACGACCTGCCGGTCACATTCGACGCTCCGCTAGCGGCGGCTATGACTGTGCCACGCGGACTGCGCCTGCCGGTCCGGTTGATGCTCTCGGCGTTGATCGGCCGGGTTCGCATCCCCGATCCGATCGCCGCCCGTATACACGTTTCAAAGTCTTCTGAACGGCGGTTCCCATACTCGTGGAACTCGAAGTATCCCGCCCGCGTCGGCGTGATGCCACGCGAGGGTGGCGATGCGGACGTGCGCTGGTTCGATGTCGAACCCTGCTACGTATTTCATCCGATGAATGCCTCTGACGAGGGCGACACGATCGTGCTTGACGTGGTGCGACACCCCAAGATGTTCGACCGCGACCACACAGGTCCCAATGAAGGGCCGCCCACCTTGGACCGTTGGACGGTCGATCTAGCCGACGGCAAGGTGCGCGAATCCCGTTTTGACGATCACGCGCAGGAATTTCCGCGCGTCGACGAGCGCTTGGTCGGCAAGCGGCATCGGTACGGTTATGCGCCCACGGCGCTAGAGGGTCTCGAGGGCGCGGACGCCTTGCTCAAGCATGACTTTGTTCGCGGCAGCACCGAGTCGCGCTCCTTCGGCCCCCAGAAGGCACTGGGTGAGTTCGTGTTCCATCCTTCATCGCCCGATGCGGCCGAGGACGACGGCGTGCTCATGGGTTATGTCTATGACCGGACCACCGATCGCAGCGAGTTGGCGATCCTGGATGCGCAGACCCTCCAGGACATCGCGAGCATCAAGCTGCCGCACCGAGTGCCCGCCGGATTCCACGGCAACTGGGTACCGAGCGCCAACTAAGAGCGCGAAGTTCCAAAACGACCCTGAAACCCGTACATGATCGGGTAGCCGCATTACTAGCCGGTCAGCGAGGCGAGGGCGCGGATACACCCCCTGGGGTAGCGCGACCTCCTCGTCGCCACGTGCCGATACCTGCCCAGCAAGGCGATCCTCCGGGGTGGCCACTGCGCGGCCACGTCACCCAAGTGCCTGACCGGCCAACGGTGCCCCTTGCAGCTGCCGGGTGCCCTATCGGCCTGCCACCTGTACCCGCTACCCTCCCTGACCTATCCGCACCGGCCTGGGTGCGTGTGCCTGGCCTGCAGCCTGCGTGACACTCCGGGATTCCCCCGAGGCGTTCGCCAAAGTCCTCAGGAATGCTGAACCGACCTGACCCGCGTTCTCAGAACTAACGTTTTCACTTTCTCAAATGTTGCTGCCGACTGGAGTGTCACGAGCACTCGACAAGTGCCGGACACAGGGAGGTTGAGGGCTTAGCTGTATTCGGCTTGGGTCAGATCTTCAACCTTGGCGTTGGGCGCGGTCGTCTTTACCGCCTGAATGGCCCGGTCGGCGCCGGCCTTGGTCTCATACCCTTGGCTAGCAGCGATGATTTCGCCGTTCGCGGCCTTGAGTTGAAACCGAAACTTACCTGCGTGGTCCTTTCTGATCTCGAACTTGCTCGCCACGTTCCGCTTCTCTGGGACAGCTGCAACCTGCGTCCGTTGCTCAGACTCTGTCGGCCGTTTCTCAGCCCTTCTCTTCTGGTCCGTGTAAATATCCATCACGACTACAGCCACGCCGGTCAGCACCAGCAGCGGCAGGAACAGCAATGGGTACGCGACCACCGCGCTCAGGCCGACGATCGTCAGCGGCACCGCGCACGCCACCGCGGCCCACGGATACCGATCGCCTAGGTCGAGGATCTTCGCCGGCACCGCGCACGCCGCTGCGGCCCACGGATGCCGATCCGGCCAACGAATAACCATTCTCGGAGACCACATGATCCCTCTCCTTTGCGGAGATCCTGGCATTCAAGCGTACTGCCACAGCCTAACGGCGGTGGGCTAGTGGCGCGGGCACACCACGTCCACCTGGCCCCAACCACTTTTGCCGGCATATCAGCGAGCAAGCCAAGGCTGTCGCCTAAGTACCCGGCCCGGCATCGCTTTACCGAAACCAACCATTGATAGGCGACTCGGGGGACGGGTGACCGATCCCAGCTGAAGTCGATCTCAAATCTAAAGTACTGAGACACCGCTATCGGGATCCCTTGTCTCGCGAAAAGTGCCAGTTGGAGCTGTCTCAAAAGGTGACTCAAAATATCAGTCGCTGGCGGCCCGAAATACTCGACAAGCCGAAAGCTGTTCTGGCGCAGAGGATGTATGCCAGCGGCGAGTCGGCAGGCATCATCGCTGAGACTCTTGGTGTCAGTCGCGCCACCGTCTACCGCGTGCTGGCAGAGCAGAGTGATGACTGGGACGAGTCGTTTATCGGATGCACCGGCACATCCCGAGCATCCTCGATAAACGCGCGCAGTGCGCCAGATATTCGGATTCGACGAAGTCCGCTCGCACCGTACGTGACATGGCAGCCCTGGGCGGCCGTCGTTCCCGGTGACCGACTGAGTGACGTTTCGGGAACCTGCGGATCCATCGCTGTCTCCTAAGTGAGATCGTGCCTTCTGGCTAACACCGTCAGCTTCCGGCGCACGTCTTGGGAGATTCTCAACAGATCCTCGATAAATCCTTGCTTTTTGCCAGTGTCAGTCGCCCCAGGCGGTGGCGCTGCAGCGGGCGAACATGACGAGGTCTGGTCGCTGGACCGTTGAACGCGCTAGCGGTGTAACACGTCGCCGTCGTTCACCGATGTGTCTCTGTGACTGTGGACAAATTGGAGGCATGGCGTGGGCAGGCGGCGCATCGACGTACGCGGCTACACCTGCGCCCATCGCGGATCTGGTGGACGCGCGGCACGGATAGGCGGGCAGCCGGTGAAAAGTTGGAACAAATGTGGAAACCCTCGATATTGTGCCCGCATCGCAGTATGCGCGACCCCGCCAATTCTCGCTGGTCAGGGGAATTCCCGGTCCGGGTACGACGTATCGGTGATGACGTGTGGGGAACACAAGTGAAGGCAGTCAATGAATAAAATCTGGCTCGTTCCGATAATGGTATCTAGTGCGATTTTCATTTTCCCGCCAGCGAGGGCCAATGCCGGTTTCTGTGATTATCCAGCTGTCACCACCGCAGCAACCGTTTTCCTTGCCGGTGGTGCTTACTGTGATTGGCCTACTGAAATCAATGGATCACATTTGCACTGTGAGCAAGGGGGTGTGGGTGTTAACTCTGAGGCGAATATTGGCGGCCCAGCCACTCTCGGCCTTGGTGGCGCTGGTGTCGGCGGTCTCGGTTGCTCATGGCGGTGCCCTGACAACAGCAATGCACCGGCACCAAATCCCCCTGGCGCTTGGAAATGGTATCTCGTTCCTGTTCCGAATGCGTGCAAAGATCATATGGAACCGGCTGGATATTCGAGCGCACCCGTTCTTCCCGGTGAAGGTATACCAGTTCCGGCACCACCTCCCGCAGCGGTAGGAGGACCGGTATCACCGCCGTTACTACCGGAAACAGAGCTTCCTTAATCCATAGGAAAGAAGATGGAAAGTGCGGCAGCGTGTCTGTTGTGTCATTCCTGCCCCGCGATGTTGATGGGATGTTGATGAAAGAGAATATTGGTCACGCCATTGACGAAGTCGAATTCGCAGTCGGGCGGATCGGGTAGGGCGCGGCTGTTCGTTGCCTGCCCCGATGACCTGGGGGCGGCCGGGACGCCGAGCGCAGGCCGCGCATCCGCCGGAATTCGACCTCTGGCCTGCGGCGATCCACCTCAAGCGCAACCTCGATCTTTCAACAATGCCGGTGCCCGGAGACTTTCTGCCACGTGAACGGTCAGATCTACCAGCACCAGCAGCTCCGTGTGCGGATGGCCGACATCACCGCGTGGACGCCCGGTCGCGGCAGACCAACGTCGCACGGCTGAAACCTGCATCCGCAAGGCCGATGGCGGTGGACACCGACCGGGCTGGCGCCTGCGCCGGGCCGCGCCCACGAAGTGCTTGGTACTAGAGTGCCGCGCCTGCGAGCCGGAAGCAGCGGATTGGATGCAGCCGGACGGCGGTGGTCAAGGAGTGGGTGCGGCGAGCGCTGTGCGGCGCGTCCGCGCCCTCCACGCGCCCAGCAACGTAGGCCGATCTTTCACGGGCTCAGGTCGATGCCGGCGCACGGCCCGGGATCACGACCGAAGAGTCGGCCGAGCTGAAGCGCCTGCGGCGGGAGAATGCCGAATTGCGAAGGGGCAAAGCGATTTTTTGAAGACCGCGTCGGCTTTTCGCGGCCGAACTCGACCGGCCACAGCACTGATCACCCGGTTCATCGCTGAGCATCAGCGACTCGCGACGGCCCGGATGGCCTGCGGTGGGGGCGAGCCTGGCGATTGGTTAATGTCGCACGGCATGACTACTTACGACACACTCACGTTCGGGCAGGCCGGACCCGTCACACGAATTGTGCTCAACCGGCCACACGCAGCCAACGCCATCAACGACGCGTTGGCCCAAGAGTTGGCAGACGCGGCGATGCGATGCGACGTTGCCGAGACAAAGGTGGTCCTGCTCACCGGCGCGGGACGGTTCTTCTCCGCCGGGGGCGACTTGAAGGCGATGGCGGAGTCGTCGTTGGGTACCGGCCGATTCGTCAAGCGTCTCGCCGACGATTTGCACCGGGCGATCTCGACGTTCGCGCGGATGGACGCCGTGCTGATCATCGCGGTCAACGGCGTGGCCGCAGGGGCGGGGTTTAGCCTCGCGATGATCGGGGATCTCGTGCTGGCCGCCGAGTCTGCGTCGTTCACGATGTCCTACACCAAGGCGGGGCTCAGCCCCGACGGTAGCTCCTCCTACTACCTCCCGCGGCTGATCGGCGTGCGCCGCACTCAGGAGCTGATGCTGACCAACCGGCGGCTGTCGGCCTCGGAGGCCGCACAGTGGGGGTTGGTAACCGAAGTCGTGCGCGACGACGATCTAGCCACCCGTGCCGACGCGCTGGTCGCTGAAATAGCCCCCGCTGCAAAGGCTTCCAGCTCGGCAGTGAAGAAGCTTCTGATGATGACCTTCGGCAATGGCCTTGAGGAACAAATGGAGATCGAAGGTCGGATCATCGCGGCATGCGCCGACACCGCCGACGGCCGCGAAGGCATCGACGCTTTCCTGAACAAACGCCCAGCGAAATTCGCCTAACACCAATCAACCCCGCAATCGGGCCGTGGGCACCGACGACGAAGTTGAATACGCAGCTGCCGACTGGGCCGACTGGCTCAAAGCCCCGCTGTTGACTCAGTTGCCGCCATCGGGGCCTGGCCCGGTCGAGGCTGCCATCGGGCAGGAAGTCGACGGACTGGCGATGGCTGTGCTCGCCCGGCGCTGGTCGAAACGGCGAAGGTGTTGGGCCGGATTCTGGACAACCCGCGCGCTGTGTCACAGCAGGCGGCCGCGGCGGGGAAGCTGGTCTCGCGGGTGAGTAGGACTGGTTCATGGCGCCTCCTATGGGGCTATGGGGTCGAAAAATTCCTTGGGTTTCGATCCCGTGCCACGCCACGCCATGCCATGCCATGTCAGATATTTGTCCGATGCGGACGCATGTCAATGTACGCGCCTGCGTCCCGAAGTTGAATGTGATCTACAGCAAATTCACCCTAAGGGTGATATTGCTGGGCTGCGTGCCCGGTCCGCTGCAGTCAGCTACGACGGTCACCGTTCCAGGAGCCACTCCGTCTACGTTGACCGGCTGGCTTTGGGTGGCGCCAGCAGCGATGTCCGGGATTAAGGTGAACGGCCCTTGCCTCACCGGCACGCTGATTTGGCACGTCAACGACGGACTGTCGGTCGTATTGGTAACGGTCACAATCAGTTGACCATGCGCGGGGCTGTTCGCAGTGACCTGTGGAGCAGGCCCTGCCCAGGCGGCCGGTGCAAGAGCTATCGCCATCGAAGAGGCAACCGCCGCGGTGAGGGCACCAGTCCTGTAATGCCGGAAGGCGCGCCAGCGTCCGATTGCCGCACAGTCGATTTGGTTGTCTGTCTTCACACCGCTCTCCTTGCTCATCGCGTTGATGGCGCTGGCCGCGCCGCGCCGCGCCGCTGAATATATCCGACTAGCCAAATTGGCCCTGGTGGGTCGCCCGTTCCGGGTTGAAAATTGTGTGGTGGTCGCCTTGCGACGCCGTAGTTCTATGGTTCTTCGAGACCGTCGTCTAGCCGGGCGCTGGAGTCGCGTCGTGGGCCCTTCATTGTTGCCGCCGTTGGTATTTCGGTCGAGCACGCGGATTAGATTCAGTTCTTGCTGTGTGGCTCCACAGGCGATCACGTCTTAGGGAATCTGTACGGGAGAGGTGTTGAGGTCCCACGATGTTCGCCCAGTCCCATGACGAGGAACAGATCATCGCCAGGGTCGCTGCCCTGGATATCGGTAAGGCCGAATTGGTGTGCTGTGTGCGGGTACCCGCCGACGGCAACGCCGGCAAACGATTACAGGAGGTGTCGACGCATTCCACGATGACCAGGTCGTTGACTGAGCTGGCCAATCACCTCGTCGAGCTGGGGGTCGAGCGGGTGGTGATGGAAGCCACCTCGGACTATTGGAAACCGGTGTTCTACCTGTTGGAGGCACACGGGCTGATCCGTGGCTGGTCAACGCCCGCGATGTCAAACACCTGCCGGGCCGGCCGAAGACCGATGTGCTGGATGCGGTGTGGTTGTGCAAGGTCGCCGAACGCCAGATGCTGCGACCCAGTTTCGTGCCGCCACGCCCGATCCGGCGGCTACGGGATCTGACCCGCTACCGCATCGACCTGGTCGGTGTGCGCACCGCGGAGAAGAACCGGGTCGAAAAGCTCCTCGAAGACGCCTGCATCAAGCTCTCCGTGGTGGCATCGGACATTTTCGGGGTATCCGGGCGGGCCATGATGGCCGCGTTGATCGCCGGTGAACGCGACCCCAAGGTGCTCGCGCAGCTCGCGCGGTCGCGGATGCGGACCAAGATCGGCCGCCTCGAAGAGGCGTTCAACGGGCACTTCGACGATCATCACCGGTTTCTGTTGGCCCGGATGCTGGACCGCATCGACGGTATCGACGCCGACATCGCCGCCGTCGATGCCCAGATCGAGGCGCATCTGGCCCCTTTCGCAGCGGCGGCGGCGCGCCTGGATGAGATCCCCGGCATCGGACCGGTCGCCGCCGCGATCATCATCGCCGAGATCGGGGTGGACATGTCCCGGTTCCCGACCGCGGGGCATCTATGTTCGTGGGCGAAGTTTTCCCCCGGCATCAGTTCCTCGGCCGGCAAGACCAAAGGCAACGGCTCGACCGGGCACGGTAACCGCTACCTGGCCCGGGTCCTCGGCGAGGCCGCCGTCGTAGCCGGGCACACCGACACCTTCCTCGGCGAACGCTACCGCCGCATCGCCCGACGACGCGGCCGCAAACGGGCGATCGTCGCCATCGGGCGCTCCATCCTCGTCATCGCCTGGCACCTACTCGCCGACGACGACACCCGCTTCACCGACCTTGGATCAGACCACTACACCAGGCACATCAACCCGGACGTGAAGAAACGCAACCACATTCGCCAACTCGAAGCGCTCGGCTACGCCGTCACCCTCACCCCCGCCGCCTAAACCAACACGTCCCCGCCCCAGCGACCGGCCCCCGGCCGCACACACCCGCACACACACCGCAATCAACTCACCATCATTTTCGGATTAGACCCTTGTGGTGACGATTTTACCGCGACCGGGCGACAAGGTCGCGGCGCGGAACTCCTGGCACAGCTACGGCGACGCCATGAAGCGGCGAAACGCTTGCAGCCCTTACCGCACTCGGGTCGGCGTGATCCGTTGAGCCGCGCGAACGCGCCACGATAGCCAGGCGCGGCCATGACTGACGCACGACTGCCGGACCGCTCGAGCTGAACGATCGCCGCCTTCAACGCCTGTCGCCCGAGCACTTTCGGACGTACGTCAATGCGCTGATGTGGTCGGTCGCCAACCGCACCGACGGGCAGATCGAACAGGGTGATATCGGCATGGTTCCGCATTGGTCGGCCGGCGCTGCCAAGGCGTTCGTGGATGCGGGACTGTTCACCCCGCAATCAGACGGGTGGCTCATCGCCGACTACCTAGCAACGCAGACCAGTAGCGAGCAGTTAGTCGCTAACGAGAAGCAGCGAGCAAAGGAGCGCGACAAGAAGGCACGCCAGCGCGCCGAGAAAGCGGCCGGGAAAGCCCCTAGTCAAAGTGCTGTCCCTAGGGATGTCCCGGGGGACAGTCAGGGGGACGTCCCGGGGGACTTCCTAGTACTGCAGCCGTAGATCGTGATCATTGGGTTTCTCGTCGTCGGTAGTGGGATTGGCGGGCTCGGTATTGGTGTTGTCGTCGCCAGCGTGACCAGGCCAGCAGGCTCGGTGATGGTGCGGTTTGTCGCCAGTAGTAGGGCGTCGAGAGTCGGCGGAATTCGTTGACGGTCAACGTGATCAGTCCGGTCGGTGTGGGTGTGGTGTCGCGTTCGGTGGCGGTGGCCACGGCCAGGAAGGCGTGCGCGAGCATGGCCAGGGTGGTCCAGCGGTGCCAGGAGCGCCAGCGTCGGACCTGGTGCTGATCAAGCCCAACGAGGCCTTTGGCTGCTTGGAAGGATTCCTCGATGCGCCAGCGTTGCCCGGCCACGGTTACCAGGGTGCCGCAACGGGACGGGCCTGGGGCTGTAGCAGCGCAGGTAGGCGTCCCGCCGCTGGCGTCGTTGCGCCGGATCAGCAAATGGTGGACGCCGGAGTCGGTGTCGTCTTCGGCCAGCAGGCGAAACCAGGCCCAAGAGTACAGCCCGTGGTCCGTGTGCCCCCGCGCCTGCGGAGTGTTTCTGCCAGGCGTGGGCGGGGATCAGCGCGGGGAGGGCATCGACGCGGATCGGGCCGGCGTGGGTGGGTATGCGCTGGTTGGCCGCAATGGCCATCACATACCCCAGGCCGTGGCCGCGGATCACCGCCCGCAGGTGCGGGTCGGCGCCATAGACTTCATCCCCGGCGACCCATGCGCGCGGGGATCTTCGCGGCAACCGCGCGGTCGATCAGTGTGGCAGCCAGTGTGGGTTTGGTCGCAAAAGCCTGCTGGGCGTGGGGATTCCCGCTGCTGCGCAGCGGTCATGATCATCAGCCCAGGACCGTGGTAGGTACAGTGCTCGGTCGATCAGGGCGTGCCCGCGTGGGGATGCGTAGGTCAGATACACCGCCACCTGGGAGTTCTCAACCCGGCCGCGGTACCGCTGTATTGGCGCTGCACCCCGACCGAATGGGTGCCTTTCTTGATGTCGCCGGTCTCGTCGACGACCAGGATCGCACCGGGATCACCGAACGCGTCGATCACGTAATCACGCAGATCATCGCGCACGGCGTCGGCATCCCAGCTGGCCCGTCCCAGTAGGTGCTGCAGCCCATCGGGGGTGGCAGCACTGCGGTGTTCGGCGATGGTCCAGCAATTCTTGCGGTCCAAGCCAGAGACCATCCCGGCCATCAGCTCAGCGGCATGCCGCAGCGGCTCGTATCGAGCGAAACGCGGGGCGATTTGATCGATCACCGCCGAGAACTCAGACAACCACCGATCCAGGTCTACGCTATGAACCGCGGCGACCGCGGCCAATTCAGGTGTATTCACAAACTCCGAACAATGCCGCGGTCACCGCCCTGACCAGCGCAGACACGCCCAAACCACACCAACCACGATCTACGGCTGCAGTACTAGGACAGGAAAAGGATAGGAAGGATAGGAAGGAGAAGAACGCGACCAGCAACTCCGAAATGACGTGCGCAACAACCACGCCGATCACTACGCGCCGAGTGTCGAGCTGTCGCACCGGATCGATCAGAACGTCGCCCGCGGGTACGAATCGTGAGCGCCGGACTCGATGTCGTCGCGAAGGTCGCGTGCCGCTGTCGGCGTGGCTACGTCTGCGGGTTCTGCCGCAAATGGTGTCCGCCTGTGCGGCCGCGGCACAAGACGCGTTGTGACTGCGGCGCCCGGCTCGCTCGACGCCAATCCCTCAGAACCGGCCGCTGCCTCGAATGCCGACTCACACCACCACGAAAGGAACAACCGCAATGACCGACCCTGACGGCGACGCGCTGGAACGCATCAACGCCATCCGCCGCGCCCGCGGCCTGCAGCCCATCGTTGAGCGCGACCCGGCCGTCGTGCGCGCCGAGATGGGCCGCACCCGGGACGCACTGGCCGTCCTGCTGTGGGCTATGCGGCGGGAGGATCCGGGTTTCGCAGACGCGGTCGACATTGTCGCCGAGGATCGGCAAGCCCTAACCGCATTGCCGTACACGGTCGCGGCCGCGATTGTCGGGCACATTCCCGACCCGGACGCACGGGCGACCGCCAACGCTTCCACGCGAACCGTCCTCGACGAGTGGCGCGCCCGCGACGATTGGCAGACCCGAGTGGCGATCGAGCCAACACTTTGGAGGTTGGCCGGGGTTGTCTGGGTTGTGTTGTCGGACTACGCCCGCGATGTGTTCAACGAGGCGCTATTCGAGTACCTACGCATATTCGCCGGGATGCGGCTATGACGATCCGCGTGTCGGGTGTGCTGCTCGACCTCGACGAGGCGCGTTATCTGGCCGGCGCGTTGGAGCACTTGTGCAAAGTGCTCCGCGATAACGGGCAGCAGACGCGGCCGCGCCTGGAATCGCTGCACACGAAACTCCGCAAAACGTCAGTGCCCGCTGGCGTTTCAGCGGTAAACGTCAGTGCCTGTGGTGCATCTGGGGAAGATTCGGTCGACGATGCCGAGTATGCGACTGTCACCACGGCCGAGGCTGCACGCATCATCGGCGTGTCTGCCAGCGGTGTCCGAGATATGGCCCGTCGTGGCCGGATCCGGGCGCAACGCCCCCGCGGCCGCTGGCTGTACGACTCTGCCGCCGTCGAACTCCTCGCCGAACGCCGCCAGGAGTGACCGTGCCTAAGCCGGCGCTGCGCACCATCACGGGAGTGGAATTGGTGCGGACCGGGGTTCACGAAATCAGCACGGGCACTTGGACAGTCCGCCCGGAGATCTCGTGTCGGCCGTGGAGGCCCACGCCGCGGGCGTCCTGCGTCGCCCCGTCATCCGCATCGGCCATCAAGATCCGCGGTTCGACGGCGCCCCCGCGATGGGCCGGATCGACAATTTACGGATCACCGACAACGGCCAGTGTCTCGTCGGGGATTTCGTCGATGTTCCCGCCGCTATCGCAGCCCTGCTGCCTCACCGATACCCGTCTCGCAGCGTCGAGGCCCGCACCAATGTCATCGACCGCGATGGCCGCGAATGGAGCCTTGTCTTGACCGCGGTCGCTCTGTTGGGCTCGACGGCGCCCGGTATCGACGATTTGGCCGAGCTCGACACCGTGGCCGCCTCCGGGCGGCGCATCGTGATCGCGTCGGTCACCTACGGGCACACCGACCCTGCCGTGCGGGCCCGAGCCGTCCAAGTCGCGGCCGCCAGACGACGCCGCAGAAGCCACCGAATGATTGGAGTCAACACGTGAGCACAGTCGCAACCCAGCCTTACTCGTATGAGCCAGGGCAGAGGATCACTGCCGAGGCCAGCGCCGTGGTCACCGAGCGCAACTTCGTCAGCATCCAGGGCAACAGGACGGCCGGAAACAACCTCGCCGTGGGTCGCCGCCGCCGGGGCCCGCGCGTTCGGTGTGGCGGGCTACAGCGCCGCGGTAGGGCAGCTCGTCCTGGTTGTCCGCGGCGGGGTCGCGCGAGTCATCGCGGGCGGCGCGATAACGGCCGGCGACCCGATCGCGGTAGGCGCCGGCGCGACCGCTGTCACAGCCACCGGCAGCGCGGTCGTCGTCGGCCTTGCCGTCAACGGCGCCGCCAGCGGCGCTGTGGCTGAAATCGCGCTGTACGCCTAAGCTGACCCAACCGGAAGGAACACCGAAATGACTATGCCGGTCAACAGCCCACTTCAGCCGACCCTGGTAGGGCGCCAATTGTCGGTCGACGCGGCGCTCAAAGCGCCGACGCTGATCGCGAATCGCATTGCCAAACTTGCCGATTCAGCTATCCTGCTGCCCCACATCTTCCGTCAATACGGCGCGAAGGTGGATGGCGGAGCACTGCTTTACAATTCGCTGCAATCGTCGGACTATTATCTGTCCACGAACATCGAGGCCCGCGCCCCCGGCGCCGAGTATCAAGTCGTCGAGGGAATTTTGCCTGAACCCCAATTAGCTCTGGTGTCTGATTACGGTTTTCAGGCCACGATTCCGATCGAAGCTGTTCTACGCAATAACATTTCGATCCTGGATAACGCCACAATCCAGGGAACCAATACTTTAACACGCAAGCTCGACGAGCTTGCTATCGCCGCCGTCGAGGCCGCCGACCCCGCTTCATCGCCGTATCGCTACCGTGGGACCAAGCGATAACCGTTGGCGCACTTACCGATTTGACGCCTTCAAATCAGTTGCCGACAGCCGCGTTTGCTGCCGCCCAAACGTTGGCCGACCGTGACGAGTTAGGCGTTCAGCTCGACACCCTGCTTGTCGCACCAGAACAAGCACAAGCACTCAAAACCCTGTACGGGTTCCACCTCGACGACGCCCTGAAATCCGCCGGCCTGACAATGTACTCCAACGCGCGACACGAGCGACGGCACAGCCTACATTCTGCAAGCCCAGGCGCCCGGGGTCATCGGCTTTGAAGTCGGGCTCGTAGCCGAGACACACTACGAGCCGCGCAACAAATCCTGGACACTGATCTCCTACTGCGTGCCCGCACTCGCCATAGACCGCCCGTACGCCATCAAGAAGTTGACCGGCCTCTCATCCTGAAAGGTGCTGATACATCATGGCATTCACCCTCGAATACGATGACGCCGCCGCCGCGGTGCTACTCAACCAGCTCGGCCTGGACGAGGATGGCACCGATAGCGATCTCATCCAAGAAACCATCAAGGATGCGTTGACGCCCGCACCGGCGATCGCCGGCGACGCCGCACCGTCTGCGGTAGCAGCAGCGGCCAAGCGGCACGGCCTCGAGCTGCTCGACGCTGACACGAAAGCCTCACTCGAACGCGACTCCGCGGAGCTGCGCCGCGTCAAAGCCGCAGCCAAGCAGGCCGACATCGAAGCGAAAGCGGATGCCGCCGTCGACCGCGGCGCCATCACACCCGGCCGCAAAAAGCACTGGGTGCAGCTACTCGACGCCGACCCCGGAATGCACGACGTGCTGGCGTCGATCCCCAACGAGACCGCCGTACCGCTGTCCGAAATCGGTCACGCCGCAGCGGAATCCGACACCCAACTCACACCCGACGGCGTCCCACACTGGTTCTACGACCACCCCTCCGGGCCGTCTGAAGAGCTGACCAGCGATGCCTTACCGAACCCGCGCGCCGAGAACAACCACCCAAAAAGGGCTCGGCCACCGCCACCAACAGAACCGCGCCCGACTCATCACACGACACATCGACGGCACACCATGCTGGTGGTGCGGCAAGCGCATGTTCCGCGACAAGGCCCGAAACTGGGACGGCCGCGCACTACACGCCGACCACGACACGCCACGCTCACGCGGCGGCACAACCGCAACCCGCCTACTCCACGCATCGTGCAATGAGTCGCGCGGCGACGGAACGAATGACCACCGCCGCGACGACCCCACGCACACCGAAACAGATCCGGGGCTTGGCCGTCTGGTGATGCCGTGGCCGCAGCCACCCGAAATCTGACCCATCCCGCGCTGACCATTCCCAAACGCGCGCGCCGGTTGACGGTCACCATTCCCGCGCCGACCGTGGCAACGATGGTCACCATTCCGAACAACCGCCCACGCGAAGGACACCATCCTGACCCGCCCACGCGGCGGGATGGCACCATCCGCGACCACACCGGGGACACCCCCCACCCCCGAAAAAAATGCCGGGGGGGCCGGCCTGACCCGCATGGTCCGTCAGAAAAAAGTTTTGGGGCGCCCCGAAAATTTTGGGCGTGGCTACCACGCGGTCTGGCGTGTCGCGGTGTTGGACGGGGTGTGCGCGGGGTCAAACAGGTTGAATATCAACGCTTTTGGGTGCTGCGCGGAGTAGGCGCCGGTTGGGGCGCGCCCCGCGGACACGGGTGCCGAATCAGTTCTTCACGTATTCGATCGGTGTTTCGTACAGGCGGATCATGTTGCGGCGCGATTTCGGGTATTTGCGGAATCTCCGGTAACGATGCGCGTAGCCGACGAGCCTTGTTCCCCTCGGAAAACGGCTCGTGAGTTCGGGCTGAATAATCCAGGTGGAGAGAACCGTGCTCCTCAACGCGTGCGGGCAGCCCCGGGCCGTCGATCAATTGTCCGTTCTCACGCTCGCGTTCGACGTCGATCCTTAGCGACCTGTCTGCGGACCGTATGCCGACGTTGGAAACGGTCGTCGCCTCCGCGCCGCTGTTAACGACGACAATGTCAAACCGATCCTGACTGCCGGACTCAGGTTCGGATGGCGTGTCCGCCGCCCTCTGCTGCGGCGGTGGGCCAATGCTAGCGGTCACGCCGAGGTTGACCGATACGAAGACCGTTTGGCGGAGAGCAACTCCCAACCGCGGCCAGCGAATGTATGTCTCGACGAACTTCCACACAAAAGTTGCCGCCGATATGCCAAGCGCAATCCAGGCGGTTACCGCGGCGGTGGCGTTGCTGCTTGTGTCCGCCGCCGCGGAAGCCAGAGTCATGGCGTCAGCGTATGGCCGCCGCCTCCGGCTCCGGCGGCGCAACGCCGAACCCCGACGGACGAGGTAGGCGAGGGACAGGAGACCCGGGGACGCGTGGCTCCAGGCGAGGGGTTATCCACAGGCGAGAAGTTTGCTGCAAGTCAGGGGCGCGTCGGTGTGAAGCCGTGGTGAACCTAAGAAACGCCTACATGGGTCGGGTTTGAGGGTTGCACGCCAACCGAGTAGATCGATCGCTCAGCGATGCAAATATGTGCAAAGCGCGTCAAAATGCCGGATATCGGACACGTCGTCGCGCGGAATCTTAAGAAAACACCACCTGAGTGGTGCGTGACAGAGTTGCGCAACTTGGCTACAGTCAAGTTCGCCAGCTCACGGAATCCACAAGTCGGACGATTGATGAGCTGCGTGGCTGGAGCTAGTCGGAGTCGAACCGACCGGCCGTGGATGGGAAGCCCGCTTCCGGCGAACCTGCTAGCCCCAGCCGAAGAGGGTGGGCCGGGCAGATGGCATGCATCTGCCCGGACTCAACCTCACCTCGAAGCTTATTTGCGACACGAGCAGATCCCGAAGGAACGCTCCGGCGGTCGGAGATTGACTCGGCAAACAATTACTCACCAGTCACATCGGTCACAGATTTCACCATGCGCACGCTGCGGCCGCGCGGATCTCGTCGTCGTCCACCGCGCGGTGTACCTCTCCGTGGTGGCGATCGACGCATGACCGAGCAGCGTTTGCACCGCCCGCAGGTTGCGACTGCCGCGGTAGGCGCGGGTGGCGAAACTGTGGACGTAGCTAGCGTATCGATTCGGGGCTCAAGTTTGCCGGCTTCCGGGCATACTGAGCGGGCAAATGCCACTGCGAGGGGTACCCGTGCGGAAGCTGTTTGTCTCCTACGCCCGCGAGACCAAGCGCGACGTCGACCAGTTGGTTGAGCATCTTGGCACGATGGGCTACGAGACCTGGGTCGATGCCGCCCTTCGCGGCGGTCAGGATTGGTGGGACGAAATCCTTGCGCGCATCGCCGACAGCGATGTCGTCATCGCGATCTACTCTTCCGCCGCATTGAACTCGACAGCCTGTGGCCGTGAATTCGAGTGGGCCGTGGCGCTGGGAAAGCCAGTGGTGCCGGTCGCGGTCGAACCCCCACCGACCGCGCTTCCCAGCCGCTTCGCCAGACGCCAAATCATCGACTACTCCGAGCCGGCGCAGCGGGCCTTCGCCGCGTTGCAGCTGCAGGGTGCTCTTGCGACCCTGCCACCGGCACCACCTCTACCGGACCCGTTACCGGAACCGCCGGCAGCCCCGTTGTCTTACCTCACCGACCTCATCGATCTCATTACCCAACCAAATGGGCTCGATCACGACCAACAGCACCAAATCCTTCATCAACTGGAGCCCGCCCTTACTTCATTCGATCCGCTCGAGCGGCGAGGCGGCCGCGACATCCTGGAGCGGTTCAGCGCACGCAGCGACCTCTATGCCGACGTGGACCGGGCAATCACCCGGCTCAGGCAGCTCCCCACCCAACCGGTGCCGGTTGACAGCGAGCCCTCTACCCAGAACGCAGCGAGCACCGCCGCGCAGTCGGAGGCGCACGTCGACGCTGGCGAACCCATCGGGGCGACCACCGCGGCCCCGGTGTCGAGCCCGGCCTCAACGCCTGAAGCCAAGTTGACACACCAGGACGAGCCCGCGCTGGCAAGCGACGACGTCGCCGCGGATCTGGCTGGGACCAGCGCTCCCGGCGCCGATGCGGACACTCGGGAAACCACCGAGGACACCGGGATCGCTGGATCGCCGCATGACGGTGAGCCCACCATGCTGGGCTCACCGTCCGGCCCGCGGCTGGTGCCGCCGACACCTGGCATCCCACCCGCTGTTGAACGCCCACCGGCCCAGCCGCCACGCCCCCGCCCGTCGTGGCGGCGCAAGAAGGTCGTGATCCCGGCCGTCATGGTTGTGGCGGTGATCGCCGCCGTGGTGATAGTTGCGACCGGAATCCCGCACCGTGGACCGGCCGAATCCACACACGGCTCCCAGACCGCGCCGCCCGGATACGGCCGGCAGACCGTGCTGCCGTTCACCGGCCTCATATACCCCTATGGTGTGGCGGTGGACACCACCGGCGACGTGTACGCCGCCGGTGGTGTCAATCGGGTAATGACGTTGGCGGCCAAGTCGAGCACCGCTAGTCTGCTGCCGTTCACCGGCGCCAACATCTTCACTGATGACCTCAACGGCCCCATGGGCGTGGCAGTGGACACCGCCGACAGTGTGTACGTCGCCTCCTACCACAACTACAGGGTGGTGAAGTTGGCGGCTGGGTCGGGCACCGCTAGTGTGCTGCCGTACACCCCCATCGGCATCCAGGGCCCCGTCGGTGTGGCGGTGGACACCGCCGGCAGCGTGTACATCACTGACGCAGCCCTTTCTGGTCGGGTGGTGAAGTTGACAGCCGGGTCGAACGCCCAGACCGTGTTGCCGTTCACCGGCCTCAACGGACCCACCGGTGTGGCGGTGGACACCGCCGGCAGCGTCTACGTCGCTGACTCTGGCAACAACAGGGTGGTGAAGTTGGCGGCCGGGTCGAACGCCCAGACCGTGTTGCCGTTCACCGGCCTCAACGGACCCACCGGTGTGGCGGTGGACACCGCCGGCAGCGTCTACGTCGCTGACTCTGGCAACAACAGGGTGGTGAAGTTGGCGGCCGGGTCGAACGCCCAGACCGTGCTGCCGTTCACCGGCCTCAACGGACCCTGGGGTGTGGCGGTGGATACCGCCGGCATCGTGTACGTTGCCGATTACCAGAACAGCAGGGTGCTGAAGCTGCCGGCGCAGTAGCGGGTCGCAACGGCCGCGGTCGATCCGACCTCGCGGGTCGTTGGGCAAATTTTGGGCACGAATCTCGCTTTGTAGGCTAAATACCATGTCTGACCTGCGGTAATCTTGTGGTGCGCGATACTGGGATTGAACCAGTGACCTCTTCCGTGTCAGGGAAGCGCTCTCCCGCTGAGCTAATCGCGCCGGGAAGTCAGATTCGGAGGTGGAGACGGGAATCGAACCCGTGTGCACGGCTTTGCAGGCCGTTGCCTCACCACTCGGCCACTCCACCGCTGGGATTGATGCCTCTTACACCTTCGAGCGGATGACGGGATTCGAACCCGCGACCCTCACCTTGGCAAGGTGATGCGCTACCAACTGCGCTACATCCGCGCGCAACGAACGAGACCGTCGCCCGGTGCGAAGGACGACGATAGTCCACGCACGCGGGCGCATACAAATCTCTAGGCGTGTTGCGTTTCCAGGCTATCGCGCGACCCGTAGGGCCGCATGCAGCGTTCCGCGACCTTCGGATCGTGTTAGTCTTCGACGTCGTTCGCCTCTCGGCGCCGGTCCCGTGGCTCAGTGGGAGAGCGTCCGCTTCACACGCGGAAGGTCGCTGGTTCGATCCCAGCCGGGACCACCAGCATCAGTGCAGGTGGGTGATGGGAATTCCGACCTCTGTGACAACGGGTGTCCAGATGTCAACATCCTGGCCGGGCGTCTCGATCGAGATGATCAAGGACGCATCCAGGGGAGCTTTCCCGAGGGCAGGCAGCGCTCCGGCGGGGTAGCCGCATACGCCGCCGTAGCTGCCGGGGAACTCGCCGAGCAGGTGACTAGGAAGTATTGCGCGTGCACTCGATGGTTAGTTCGTTTTGTCCGGTTCTTGTCCAGTGATCGTTGGTTTGACCGTTTCGGTTACGAGGAGTCGATCGACTTGGTCGAGCTCGTCTGATTAGAGGTCGCTAGAAATGTTGGCGGTGACGGTGGGTGTCGAGTGACGCGCACAAATTCGGACCGTCCTGGGATGAGCGAGCAACCGCGCCGGTCTGGATTCTCGACGGAAGGTGCCTGGGCACTTCCGACTATGCCTGCATCGCCGGTGTTGCCGGGGTTGTCACCTACGACCTGATTGCCAGGCCAGGGCAGACCATCTCTGAGGCCTACGACCGTTATCTGGTCGCCAACCCCTTGTTGACCGAGTTGGCTCTGCTGGCGATCTAGTGCGGCGTATCCAACCACGTCCCAGCGCGCTTCGACCCGATCCCCCTAACCGGGTCTTTCGGCTGTGCAGCGAAACTCGGCGCGCCGCTAAGTTTAGGGAGTCGAGGCAACTCCCAGTGCAGCGCGCCTAAAGTAGTTAGGCGGTGTTGTTTGGTTGAATTGTGTATGCGAGCAGCGCCGTTGATTGTGCCTGACAGCGATCGTGTCCAACTTGAGAGGTGGGTTCGGTCTTCGTCGACGAAAGCGGGTCTCGTGCTGCGGGCGCGGATCGTGTTGTCGGCCGCTGACGGTGTTGCTCACACCGAGATCGCACGCCGGTTCTCGATCTCGCGTCAGACGGTGATTAATTGGCGCGCCCGCTACGAATCGTGTGGTGTGCAGGGATTGTTCGACGAGGACCGGTCGGGCAGGCCGCGCACACTGGACCGCGAACAGCTCATCTCGGTTACTTTGGCGCCGCCGCCGAAGAAGTACGGTGTCACGCACTGGAGTTCACGGCTGCTTGCCCGGCATTTGGGTGTCGGGTACGGCACGGTGGCCCGGGTGTGGCGGGAGCACGGAATCCAGCCCTGGCGTGCCGAGACGTTCAAGTTCTCCACCGATCCCGAACTGGTCGCCAAGGTCACCGACATCGTTGGGCTCTACCTGGATCCGCCGGAGAATGCGATCGTGCTGTGTGTCGATGAGAAAAGCCAGATCCAGGCCTTGGATCGCACCGCGCCGATGCTGCCGATGCAGATCGGGATGCCTCAGCGGCACACTCACGACTACGTCCGCAACGGCACCACCACGTTGTTCGCCGCTCTGGAGGTCGCGACCGGCCAGGTCACCGGGGTCTGCAAACCACGCCACCGCCACCAGGAATTTCTGGCGTTCCTCAAACATGTCGCCCGGGCCTACCCGGATCAGGAACTACGCCTGGTGATGGACAACTACGCCGCCCATAAGAAACAGGAAATCCTCGACTGGCTCGCCGAAAACCCCCGCATACGAGTGCATTTCACCCCGACCTCGGCATCGTGGATGAACATGGTCGAGATCTGGTTCGGCATCATCGAACGCCAAGCCATCCACCGCGGCACGTTCGCCAGCGTCCGCGACCTCACCACCGCGATCCGCACCTACATCAACGGCTGGAACAACCGCGCCCACCCATTCGTCTGGACAAAAACCGCCGACGAAATCCTCAAGAAAGCCAACCGCCAAACTACTTCAAACGCGGGCCACTAGCTGACTATCCACCGGTTGACTATCGCGTGCCTGTGCCCTAGACAGCGTGTCGAATGCCTTTACAGCCCTTTCAGCTGCGCTGCGCGCACTCGCCGGATTGGCTCCAGTGATGACCCGTCCAGCAGTAATGGAGTAATCGTCAAAAGGATGCATTGGAGAGCTGTAGTCTGCTCCCGCTTTGCCGACTGCTTCCACGACGGGCACGACCTTATCGGATATCAGCTTATCGAAGACGTCCAGCACGATCTCGCCCTCAATCGTAAATCCGGTCACGGTTTTCCCTTCGATAATCGACTTGCCGGTATTGGAGTCAATTACTCCGGGCAGGATGACCGGTCCATGGCATACAGCTGCGATGATTCCTCCTCGCCGCCAGACGTCTTCGGCGGCTGCCTGAAGCCCTCGAGCGGTCGGATAGTCATAGAGAGCGGCATGACCGGCGGAACCAAAGAACAACCCGTACTCTTCTTTTTTAGATCCGCTGCTTTCTTTAGCTGTGAATTCAGCTTCACATTGAACGGGTGCTTCGGGTTCTCGAAGATAGCCTTGTCGTTACCGGCCAAAAATCGGTCGGTAAGCGAGAGATCGTCTAGGCCGTAAGTGCCTGTTTCTGTAGCAAGGTCCATTTCGAAACCGGCTTGCGTCAACACTTCAAACGGATGCAGGGCCTCGGTGAAGAAGAGCCCCGTTTTCGTCCCGTCGGGATAAATTACGCCGTAGTAACTGCTAATAGCGATCAGCGCTTTGCGGGGAATGGTCGCAGACATGGTGTACTCCTTCATTTGCGTTGTCGTTGAGTGCATTGCTGTCTCCGTTGGCCGTCGCCGTTGACCTGCTATTCGTTGCTACAGCGACAGATCACGACACCTATCATTCGTAAACGATCACCGCGCGCCCTACCACGTCACCGCGTCCCAGCGCTTCGAGGTTGTCGTTGATGTCGTCGAGCTTGACCGGGTTGATGGTGTGTTTGATCGATCCCTCGTCGGCGAGTGAAAGGACCTCGGTCAGGTCGTTGTAATTTCCCCAGAACGACCCGAAATACGATTTTTCTCCGCTCACGAATGGGAACAATGGAAACTCGACGCGCTGACCGATCAGGCCCACCGAGCTGAGCGCTCCCTCCGCTGCCAGGATCGAGAATCCGAGAGCCAGCGATTCCTCAGCGCCGGCGCAGTCCAGAACCGCATCCACGTCGCGCCGTCCGGTCAAGTCCTCGAGTTCGTCCTGTACGTCCTGGGCGGTCTTGTCACGGGTATTGACGGTGTGGTCAGCACCGTTTTCCCTTGCTAGGGCTAGCGTTTCGTCGCTGCGAGCGAATGCCACCACCGTCGCTCCGCCACCAAGCAGCCTGGCGTACTGCACGGCATAACTACCGAGGCCACCGATGCCACTGACCACGACGATCCGGCCGGCGCCGAAGTTTTCCGGCCGCCCGTAGCTTCTTCATCCCGCGGTACGGCGTCAGCCCAGCGTCGGTCAGAGGGGCCAGTGTCTCGGGTTTCCGATCCGGCCCGTCAGGCACCGCAATGACGTGGCGATGCGGCACCGCCATGTACTCGGCGAAAACCACCCGGCGGTCCGAAACCTACGAGCTGGCCGTCGCGGCACAGCTGCTCGTTCCCCTCATGACACTGACGGCACACTCCGTCACCCCAGTTCGGGTCGACCACAATCAGCTGGCCCTCCGGCAGGCCGGCCGATCGCGGCACATCGGCACCCACCGCGGCGATCGTGCCCGCCACCTCGTGCCCTGGTGTGATAGGGAACGACACCGGAAGATCTTCCCGAAAGTAGCCATCCACAAGCTGAAAGTCGCTGCGGCACATGCCAGCTGCCGCCACCTTGATCAACACCTCGTCGGAACCGATGTCCGGAACCGGTACCTCCTCGAGCTGCAGTGCCTCCTTATATCCGTACATCCGTGCCGCCCGCATCCGCATGGTCGCTCCTCGGTTGCCGTAAGAAGAAGCTCGCCGGCTGATTTTACGACCAAGCCAACCCCATCTACGCGCACATCTAATACCGCATCTCTCCTCGACTTGTGCCCCATTTCGCGCCTGTTCGAGATTCACGCGTTCGGTGACGAGCGTGGGCTGCACTGCTGCCGCGGGAACCGCAGTCGCAGGGCATCCCCGGCCAACAGCTCCGCATCTACGTCGCCGCAGACACTTTTGGCATATGTAACAAGCCCGCCGCGGGTGGCCTGGCTAGGGCCTGCGCCGTTGCCGTCGTCCGGTCAACCGCTACCGCTCTCGCGCCCTACGGCCTTGACGGCCTCGGGCGCTCCCGCCACCGTAGACTCTCGTCGTGTTTTCCGACTACCTGGTCGCCGACCCGCGCATGGTGCGCGATCTGCACAGCCAGGGCGTTGCGCACCTTCCGGTACGGGTGCGCGCGGCACCGGGCTGGTGGGGCCGCTGGTCATCCCCGGCGTGACGAGCGGCCTGGGCAACCATTAGTTGGAAATACCCGACGGAAAGACACACCACGCGCCGCGGCCTTAGCTCCTGCTCCGAGCCCGTTAAGCTTAACGGTGTTGCTGGACGCCACGTCTCCAAAGCGGAGACTTGACTACATTTTTCGCCAATCAGAGGGTGATGAAGCTCGCGGGCGAATAAGCTGCCATCGAGTCGGGCGGCACTATAGCCGTATCACCGCGAAGGAGAGGAATCATGCGGTGGCCGTGGTGGTTTCCGAGAATGGTGATTAGTTGGCTGAATCGGGATCCGTGGGTTGCGGTGGCACTAGCGGTGCCGCTGACGATCGTCCTCATAGGCGCATTGGCCGGGCAGCCATTCCTGTTCGTCTTCGTGCCGCCGCTGGTGCTGGCCGTGCTGGCTGGCGTGGCTTTAGTCGTGATGGATTTCTTTGAGGGCCAGAAGAGCGAGCCTGGGCAACAGGTGCAGGTCGCTGCCGGCCTGTGGAAGCGGAGCCGCCAATCGCGCGCTGACCGAGCGAGGGCACAGGCCGAGCGGACGTTGTCGCGACTGGAGTTGGGAGCCGAGGTGCGGGCGCGGGCAGACGCCGCCGAAGCCAAGGCTTTGACCGCCGAAGCCAAAGCTCTGGCCGCCGAGGCGGGGGTGCGGGCAGACGCCGCCCAAGCCGAAGCTCTGGCCGCCGAAGCCAAAGCCCTGGCCGCCGAGGCGCGGGCGCGAGCAGAAGCCGCCGAAGTCAAAGCTGTGGCCGCCCAAGCGAATGCTCTGACCGCCGAAGCCGAAGCTCTGGCCGCCGACGCGCGGGCGCGCGCAAAAGCCGCCGAAGCCGAAGCTCTGACCGCCGAAGCCGAAGCTCTGACCGCCGACGCGCGGGCGCGCGCAAAAGCCGCCGAAGCCGAAGCTCAGACCGCCGAAGCGCGGAAGCGGGCGCGGGCGCGAGCAGAAGCCGCCGAAGCCGAAGCTCTGGCCGCGGAGGCGCTACCGCGAGCAGAAGCCGCCGAAGCCGAAGCTCTGACCGCCGCAGCGCGAGCGCACGCAGAAGCCACCCAAGCCGAAGCTCTGGCCGCCGAGGCGCGAGCGCGAGCAAAAGCCGCCCAAGCCGAAGCTCAGACCGCCGAGGCGCGAGCGCGAGCAAAAGCCGCCCAAGCCGAAGCTCAGACCGCCGAAGCGCGGAAGCGGGCGCGGGCGCGAGCACAAGCCGCCGAAGCCGAAGCTCTGACCGCCGAAGCTCGAGCGCACGCAGAAGCCGCCGAAGCCGAAGCTCTGACCGCCGAGGCGCGAGCGCAAGCAGAAGCCGCCGAAGCCGAAGCTCTGGCCGCCGAGGCGCGAGCGCGAGCGGTCCGGCTGCGGGCTTGAGACGGAAGCCAGGGCCAAGCCGCTTCCCTAAGATTGCCCGCCGGGCCGGTCATCGGCGGGGATACCAGCGTTATCGGTGAGGCGATCGCCAAATCGAGCGGGACGCGACAGCCGCGACCCCAAGGGCCCCGACGCCGGGCCAGACGGCGGTCCTGTGGATAACTGAACGACGTTGGCCCCGGCGTGGCACAGTCTGCACTCATGCCGTCGGCCATGCCTTCCGCCCTGTACGCGCTGGACCCGGCGATGCCGGTGCTACTGCGACCCGACGGTGCGGTCCAAGTGGGCTGGGATCCCCGACGCGCCGTGCTGGTACGCCCGCCGTACGGCCTGGCCGCGGCGGACTTGGCCTCGCTGCTGCAGTCCATACGATCACCGACACCGATCACGAGTTGTGGCGCCAGGCCGTCGACCGAGGGTTGACCGACGGTGACGGCCTGAGAAACCTCGTCGCGCAGCTGGTGGGCGCAGGCGTGGCGACCGAATGCCGCCGGTCCGTTTGTGGTCGAGGGGCAACGAGAATTAACGGCAACCATGAGTGGCTAACGAGCAACGTAATCGGTTGGTGGACAAACGAATACCGGATTTATTGACCACCACCGCGAACGATGGGGCGTTAATCCGTTGGTGCGGGTTCGGGAGAACCGGTCGGCCGATGGGAAGCGTGCTTTATTCGCCTAGAAGAAGCGCAACGGTGGTTGGGCAAAGGTGTTCAGTCCCGCCAGCGCTCCCCGAGCGCCTTCGCCGCGGTGGACACCTTCATCACCAGACGGTGCTCCCGGTTCCTGACCGGGATGAAGTGGTAATGCTCGTAAAACGTCTGCGCCTTGTCGTCTATGGCATCGACGACAATGAGCCGCCCTCCGCCAATCTCTGATGCGGCGACGGCTTTCCCCAATGCATCCAGGAGCAGCTGTTCACCGTATCCCTGTCCATGCAGTGCTGCATCGATTGCCAGACGAGCAATCAAGTATCCGGGCATGCGGGAATAGCCCCCGGCCATGGGCCCCGACACACCGTCATCTTTGCGTACGACCTCGGTGGGACAGATGGCGAAATAGGCACAGACCTTCGATTCCCCGAGCGGGGTCCACACGTACACATGCGCTACTCCGCTGCTATCCGCGCGGCGGGCCTGCTGGACCAGCCAGGCGTTCAGCGACTCCTTGCCACAGTCGAACCCCTCTAGCGTGTGGGCGTCGTCCAGCCGCGCGGACTCGAACATTGGTTAGCGCCTCTTGAACACCGCAGGCATACGGGCGGCTGCCGCCAGGCGCGGTGCGGCGTCGGCAGCGTCTAGCGAGGACATCAGCTTGTCGAATTGTTCGGGCTCCATCACCGTTACGAGCTCCTGGCGCAAAACGTCCTCGGCGCGTTGCATCGCAGCTTTCCGCACGAACTCCGAGGTCTGCTCATGCACAACGTTGGCAGCTCGTTGAATGCGGTCCAGGGTCGCTTGCTCTGCACGAAGCTCGATACGCTTCGTCTTGGCTGCCACGATGACACCTCCTTTTCTCCTCAGCCCAGTGTACGGTGAATGTACGTACACCGCTAGAGCAACTCTATACCGGAGGGTGGGGCGACGCAGGTTCTGAGCGGGCTGCCGGGGTTGGGGAAGAAGCCATAACGCTATCGCTCGAGTGTGCAATGGAACGACTGGCGATCGGAGCTAACCTTGTCGCCCGACGCCGCGGCTACAGTCCGCGTCCATGCGGCCAATATGCGGCCAAAGCGGCGGATCAGTTCGTCCAACCGGCCCAGTTACAGGAATTGCTACCAGTTTGACCAGCGAAAACACCTTGGCGTAAGCCGGAACTCCGCTTCACACGCGGAAGGTCGCTGGTTCGGTCCCAGCCGGGACCACTCCCTCTGACCCGCCTAAACACGGTGTGTGCACTCTGGGGTTCGTTTTGTCCGGTTCTTGTCCGGCGATCGTTGGATTGACGGGCTGTTGACTGTTTCGGTCCCGCACGCTGCGGGACGCAGCGCAGCGCCCTGTCAAGGCATGGGTCAAGCGGGCTCAATCGGGGGTAGTGGGTCAGTTTGAGTCACCGGGCGCTGGTCGCGGTAGTCTACTTTCTTCGCCTTGAGCGGAGTCCTGACAGGCCCGGTGCGCGGACGACGCCTACCGGGCGCTGTCCCCACAAGGCAGAAGGACGTCCCCCAATCGGAGGACCCCAAAGTCATCCTGTGATCGGTCCTTTTGGTGGACCCCCCGGCGTCCCCGGCGGGTAATAGTTGCAGGGCATGAAGCGCATAACCCAGGCCTACGGGCAAGCCGCACCGGGCCCCAAGCGCCGAAACCATGCGGACAGACCGCCCGCACGGATGGCCGGTCTACACCGACACGAATAGGAGCCACCATCATGAAGCTGATCACCGCCCTCGTTGAAAACACCACACCGCAGGACATCCAAAACGCCCTGCCCGATGCGTCGTCTGAGTGGTCGATCACGCTCAGCAACGTCCTTCAGCACGAGAGCCGGGACGTTGTCACCCATGTCTACAGGGGCGTCAGCTTCACCACGCGGTTTGCCGAGCGCGTTCGACTCGACATTGAGGTCTACGACCAGGCCGTCGCCGAGGTCATCGACTGGATCACCTCCGCCACCGGCGCAAGCCTCATTGGTCCCACCCGGGTCTCGATCACCGCAACCGAGGCCGTGCTCGACATCCGCGGTGGCCAGTCCACGCGCGCACTTCCCGTCGCCGCCTAACAGCTGCCGCAAACCCCAACAACACGGTCCCGGACCCGCGTCCCTTGCTCGGCTATACCGATGACCAACATCGGAACCGACCGATCCAGATCGCGGTCCGGGACCTTCCAGGTCACAACCCCCCCGGGACTACCAACTCACCGGCGCCATGCGCGAGCGTAACCATTGACGCCGGTATCAGCGTGAGCAGACGACCCCCCCATCAGCGCGATCGGGGCGATGGCCATGCCGACCGCCGCAGCGACATAGATCGACCGCATGCTCATAAATACCCAGCCTATCGCGATGGGTAAGCGCCCTCCTGGCGTTTGCTGGCCGGTTGGCAGAATCAGGGATCGGGCCGCTCCCTCGGGGTGCTCCCCGCAAGACGCGGACCGTCTTAGCCTTTTCAAACTGACCCACTAACCAATCGGGATCGGACGCGACATGCGTTTCGTGCTGGCGGGTTCTACGAACATTTTTGCGGTAGGCGTGAGATGGCTGAGTGCGTCGAATACCTCTCGTAGGCCATCGACGCCAACCGCCCCCGTGTCGCGAACCGGGCCACGGTTTGCCATGGCGGACAAAGAAATACGCCCATGATCACATTCCGTGCCTATGGAGATCAACCGTGCGTGCACCGCCGTTTACGCCGCCGACACCGACGCGCTGTGACCCTTGGTTCAGTCCCTGTGGTGTGCCGGGTGCCATGAGAATCCCCGCTGGGGCATCTTGCATCACAAGGTAATTCAGTACGACCCAACAGCCCAGGGAATGACCGATGAGCACTGGCGGGGAACCTAGCTTGACGACAACTTCGCGTACGTCGTCCACGTAGTCGGCAATAGAACAGGAATTGAGGGGCTTCGACAAGGTGCTGGCACCGTGGCCGCGAATACTCAGTGCTACGGCGCGGTAGCCCTTACCGGCGAAGAAGTCCAGAAAATGCTCGTCCCAGCACCATGCTGCGATGCACGCGCCGTGGACGAACAGCAGCGGCGCGGGATGGGATTCGCTGGAGGACTCCTTATCGATCACTTCGAGCATGCGCCCACCCTCCGGATTCGCTGCGGAATTTCCACGGCATCTTCCCAGGCGTTACGCGCTCGACGGGCTCGTTTCGGTCGATTCGTCGGTCACGACCGCGAGCTTGGGCTTGGTTGCCAGCATCGACAACGCTTCGGCAACCTCGACAGCACGACCGTCCACCTGATGCTGGTAGCGCAGCGAGGCAGTCACAGTCGAATGTCCCAACCGGCCCATCGTTTCAACCAGATTCGCACCAGCGCGAGCCGTCTGCGTTCCGGCGAAATGACGCAGATCGTGAATGCGAAGCCGTTGCAATCCAACCGATTTCAGTGCGGGAGCCAAAGCATCACGGATCACCTTGTCACTCAGATAACACCCACCCTGTTCGGGATTCACACGTTCGGTCGTCATGCGGTACAGTCCTGATCGACCCACTGATGGAACTTAAGTTCCGTAGGGGGGCCGGTCCGGCACGTCGACCTTGATTGACACGTGCGCCGACAACTCATTTGGTGTCGTGCGGCGCTCGGCGGTGGCCGGTAGGAGAGGAGATGGCGGGTGTATCGACTTTTCAAGAGGGTGTGGATCCCGCTACTCCTCGTCGTCGTGGTCGCACTCGGCGGATATGTCGTGCTTCGGGTCCGTGCCAGTTTCGGTGCCAACGCTCACGCCGCAAGCGCCGACGCAAACGCCGACGACACGAAACCCTTCAACCCAAAACACATCACCTATGAGGTCACTGCACCATCGGGGGGCAGCATCAGCGTCAACTACCTCGATGAAAATGGGCAACCCCACCTCATCGAAAATGCCCCGCTGCCATGGTCGTACACCATCGTGACGACCCTGCCGTCGATGTCGGCCAACATTGTTGCCCAAGGTGACAAGGCCATGCGCAACATTCGATGCCGGGTCGTCGTCGACGGCCAAGTCCGCGACGACCGCACCATCAACGAATACGAGCCGTTCATCTACTGCTTGGTGAAATCTGTATGAGTAACGAGCCTGGCTCTCGCTCCCGCATCGCCCGCCTGCTCCGCGTCCTTGCGGTGCCGATCATCCTGTTTTGGCTGCTGGTCGCGCTCGGTACGACGCTGTTCACCCCCGAACTCGGCGAGGTAGCGGGGAAGCACTCGGTGCCCATGACGCCGAGGGACGCGGAAGCGTTCAAGGACATGATGAACATCGGCCACAAGTTCCAGGAGTTCGACACGGACTCCTCGGCGATGGTCGTGTTGGAAGGCGACGACAAGCTCGGCGACAGCGCGCACGTGTTCTACAACAAGATCGTCGAGAAGCTCAAGGCCAGCAAGCATGTCCAGCACGTTCAGGATTTCTGGAGCGACCCGCTGACGGCCGCCGGCTCCCAAAGCCCGGACGGTAAAGCCGCCTACGTGCAGGTCTTCCTCGACGGTGCTCAGGGCACCACTCCCGCCCACAAGTCGGTCGCCGAGGTCCGCAAGATCGTCAAAAGCGTGCCGGCGCCGCCGGGCGTCAAGGCCTACGTGGCCGGCAACACCGTGCTCAACACCGACACACTTATCGCCGCGCACAACAGCATGAACCTGATGACGTTGGTCACGATCGGCGTCATCTTCGTGATGCTGCTTATCATCTACCGCTCGCTAAAGAACGCGATCCTTGCGTTGATACTGGTCCGCTTCGAGCTGTATGCCGCAGAGGGCATCGTGGCGACCGCTGGCAATTTGGACATCGTCGGCCTGACCCCGTACGCGGTCAGCATGGTCACGATGCTGACCATCGCCACGGGAACCGACTATTTCATTTTTCTGTTGGGCCGCTACCACGAAGCCCGATCCCGTGGCGAAGATCGAGAACAGGCGTACTACAGCGCCTACAACGGCGTGGTGCACGTCATCCTGGGGTCGGGTCTGACGATCGTGGGCGCCTGCCTGTGCCTGACCGCAACCAAGCTTCCGTACTTCCAGACCATGGGGATACCGTGCGCCATCGCCTTGGTGGTGACAATGCTGGCAGGTCTGACGCTAGCCCCGGCCCTACTCGCGATCGCGTCCAAGTTTGGTTTTTTCGACCCGAAACATCAAGTGTCGGAACGGGGTTGGCGCAAAATCGGTACCGCCGTGGTGAGGTGGCCGAAACCGATTATTGTCGTGACGTCCCTTATCGCGGTGATCGGTTTCGTCAGTCTGACGACCTATGTCCCGAGTTACAACGATAAGAAGTTCACCCCGCCGGACATCGCGGCAAACGTAGCTCAGACAGCGGCCGAGCGGCATTTCTCCCCAGCACGCATGAATCCGGAATTGCTGATGGTCGAAGCCGACCATGATCTGCGCGATCCGGCGGACATGCTGATCATCGACAGAATTGCCAAGAGCGTCTTCCATGAACGCGGCATCGGGCGGGTGCAAACCATCACCCGGCCCCTCGGGGCGCCGATCGAGCACAGTTCGCTGCCATTCGTGGTCGCCATGAATAGTTCAAGCACCCTGCAGACGGCGAAATTCATGAACGACAGTATGGCGTCGATGCTCGAGCAGGCAGACGAGCTGAGCCGAACGATCGCCGTCATGGAGCACATGTATGGCGTCATGAAGGATCTCACAGCCACGACGCACAGTTTGGACGCCCGAACGCACGACCTGGTGGACACCACCAATGAGCTGCGGGACCACATCGCAGATTTCGACGATTTCTTCAGACCCATTCGCAGCTACTTCTATTGGGAGAAGCACTGTTTCGACATCCCCGTCTGCTGGTCCTTGCGATCCCTCTTTGATGCGCTGGACGGCATCGACGAGATCTCCGAGAAATTCACTGGGCTCACGGTCGATTTCGACCACCTGGATCAGTTGATGCCTCAACTGCTCGCCGATTTTCCGAAGACCATCGATTCGATGAAGACGATGCGTGACTTCATGCTGTCCACTCACAGTTCGATGGCGGGTATTCAGCGCCATATGCAAGAGGGCGCCGAAGGCTCAACGATGATGGGAAACTACTTCGACCAAGCCAAGAACGACGACAGCTTCTATCTCCCGCCGGAAGTCTTCCAAAACCCCGACTTCAAGCGCGGACTGAAAATGTTCGTATCGCCCGACGGTAAGGCCGTCCGGTTTATCATCACCCACCAGGGCGACCCCGCCTCGGTGGAGGGAATCCGGCACGTCCAGGGCATCAAACAGGCGGTCGCCGACGCAATCAAGGGAACGCCGCTGGAATCCGCGAAGGTGTCGCTGGCCGGTACCGCTTCGATGTACAGCGACATGCAGGACGGGGTCGTCATCGACCTGACGATCGCCGGCATCGCGACGCTGATCCTGATCTTTTCGATCATGCTGCTGATCACCCGTAGCTTAGTGGCATCACTGGTGATCGTCGGTACCGTGCTGGCATCGCTGGGCACCGCATGCGGTCTTTCCGTGCTGCTTTGGCAGGACATCTTCGGGCTGGGCTTGCAATGGATCGTGCTGCCGCTGACGGTCATCATCCTGCTGGCCGTCGGGTCCGACTACAACCTGCTGCTGGTTTCCCGGCTGAAAGAAGAAATCCCGGCCGGCCTCAAAACCGGCATCATCCGAGGCATGGGTGCCTCCGGCCGCGTGGTCACCGCGGCCGGGATGGTATTCGCGGTGACCATGGCGTCGATGATCGTCAGCGACCTGCGGGTGATCGGGCAGTTCGGCACCGCGATCGGGATGGGCCTACTTGTCGACACGTTTATCGTGCGAGCCTTCATGACGCCGGCGATCGCTGCCGCACTGGGCCGCTGGTTCTGGTGGCCGCTGGACACCTTCGCCATGAGGAAGAAGGATGCCCCAGAGCCAGAGAGCGACACCGCGCCTGTCCCGGAACTGACGAGGGTGTAGCGCTCATCGGATCAGAGGTCAGGGCGGGCATAGGGCATAGGAGAGAGATGGAATCGAAGCTTCGCCAACGCACGGTTGGCCGGCTGGACCGATCCCGTGATCCCGCGATTCTCAACGCCGCTCTTGCCGCACTGACCGAGAACGGGTACGACGCCACAAACATGGACGACATCGCCGCGCGCGCTGGCGTCGGCAAGGCCGCAATTTACCGGCGGTGGTCATCGAAAGCAGCGTTGATAACCGACGTTCTCGTCTACTGGCGGCCCGATCTGCGCACCGATGATGTTCCCGACGCCGGCAGCTTGGCTGGCGACATCGAAGCCCTCGTCGAGCGCGCGGCACGCAATGACAATGAGTTGATCACCAACGACCTAGTACTCCGCGTCGCCCTGGAAGCCGCCCACGACCCCCAGCTCGCCGAGGCTCTCGGTGATCTGATGCTGCTAAAGGGCACACACATAATGTCAACTATTCTGGCCCGCGCCGCAGCCCGCGGTGAAATCGCCGCTGACCGTGACTGGTCCCTGGTCGCCGACGTACTCATGGCAATGAGCCTGCTTCGAGCGCTCAACGGACAAACCGTTGACGCGGATTTCATACGACGAGTCATCGAAACACTCGTTCTCCCCGCACTGTCCACCTAAGGCTGTTTGACCATAGGCTCGAACGCCGAGCGCATCACGTCTTAGCGGCCCGACTCGCCCGTGACACGGCGGCGCGGCGAGCGCGCGTCGGCTTAAGGTCGGTGCGTGGCCCTCGCCGCGAGTCGCACGTTGGCGCGCAACCCGCAATTGCGCATGCTGATGGCGGCGTGGACCGCGTATTCCATCGGTTCGTTTTCGCATCTGGTCCTGCTCATCGCCTTCGTCTTCGCGAAGGGAGGTGCTGCCGTCGTCGGTTTAGCGATAGTGCTGCAATACCTGCCAGCGGCGCTAGTCGGGCCGCTGGCTGCGCCGCTTGCCACGAGTGCCCGTCCGCAGCTGCATCTGGCGATGGGGATCGGGATTCGTGGCCTGGCGATGGTCGCGATCATCATCGCGGTGCTCAGCGGAGCGCCGGTCAGTGTCGTGTTGGGGCTCGTGACCGTGGGCTCCGTTATGTCGGTGGCGGTGCGGCCGCTGCATGGCGCGCTGGTGATCCGACTTTCCGACACCACTGCCGAGGCGGCCGCCGGAAACGCCATGACCACCTCACTCAACAGCGCCAGTGCGCTGGCCGGACCGGCGCTGGCAGCACTGGCGTTAGAGATTTTGGGCATCGCCTGGGCCTTCGCCCTCCCGGCGACCGTCTTCGGTGCCGGTGCGGTCGCGGCGCTGCTGATCCGGATGCCGAGTGCCGACGATTCCCAAACCCGTACCTCTGGGCCGTCCGGCGGGTCGGCGCGATCGCAGCTTAGGCTGCTCGGGGCAGGGTTTCGCGGAATTTTCGCAAGCCGCCCGGCCACCGCGGCCTCCGTGTTGTTCGCCGTCAACGTCACCGTGCTGGGCGTCTGGTATGTCGGCAGTGCGTCGGTAGCCAACGAGCGGTTGCATCTCGGCGAGGGCGGCGTCACAACGATCATGACGCTTTACGGCGCCGGTGGACTACTGGGCGCGCTGGCGACGCTGTCGATCGTGGGGCGGCGCGGCCTGGCCGGCGTGCTCGCCGGGGCGCTGCTCGGCCTGGCTGTCGTGTTCGCCTCGATAGGAGCGATCAGCTCGCCCGCCGTCGGCCTGGCGCTGGCCGCCGGCCTTGGTGCCGCCGGTGCCGTCGCCTTTGCCATCGGGCCCACGCTTGTACAGCGAAACGTCGCACTTGCCACGATGGTCTCGGCGGTCGCCACCTTGCAGAGCCTGTACCTGGTTGGCATGGCCGCCGGCGCCCTGATCGCGCCATTGCTCATCCATCCGTTTGGGGTGCCCGCCACATTAGGCATCGTGGGCGGTTCGGCGGCACTGATTTTGCTGCTCGCGTGGCCGCAGCTACGGGGCGCCGACGAGCTAAGCGATGACGACGCCGCCAAGCTGGCAGTGATTCGGGCCACCCCAATGTTGGCCCCGCTGCCAGCGCTGGCACTCGAACAACTCGCTCGAGCCGCGACGCGCCTGATGCTGCCAGCGGGTTGCGAGGTCATCCGGCAGGGCGACCGCGGTGACCGTTTCTACATGATCGCCGCCGGAGTGGCCGAGGTCGCCGTCGACGGTCGCCGGGTAGCCACACTGGGGCCCGGCGGGTCGTTCGGGGAGATCGCCTTGCTGCACGAGGTGCCACGCTCCTCGACCGTGACAGCGCGCGAGGACCTCGACCTGATCGCCATCGAACGCGCCGAGTTCCTCGGCGCTCTCTCCATCGACGGCAGCGCATCGGCGGGTCGCTTCGGACAGATTGCCAGCACCCGCATGGCCACCCCACCGGTAGCCGAGCGCCTCGTGGAGTTGAACCGCGACACCAGGCTGAGCAGCCGAGCCGCCTGCGAGCTGCTGGCGCGGCAGCCCGCGATGGCCACCATCCCGGCCGAGGGGTTGCATGAGCTCGCGGACACCGTGCGGGTGCTGGCGGCCGCCGATGGAGCACTCATCATCCGCGAGGGCGACTACGGCGACACCTACTATGTGATCCTCGATGGCGCTGCGCAGGTAGACGAGGGCGACACCGTGATCCGTAAACTGCGGCCCGGCGACGGCTTCGGCGAGCTGGCGATCCTACGTGACATCCCGCGTACGGCCACCGTGCGGGCCTTGGGCGCGACTACGCTGTTGGCCGTCGACCGAGAGGCGTTTCAGCGTGCGCGCCACGCGAGGTAGGCCGGCGTGAATTCTCGGTGACCAATGGGCCGCGCAAGATGCGAATCGCGGTGGGGCTCCAGCTCTTGGCGTTTGCGGGCATGTGGCTGAGGTTAGCCACCGACCAACTCGTCGCCAACTGGCGCGGTTGTGGCCCGCGACCGCTGGAGCCCTTTCGCGGAGGTCCTCCTCGCGTTCGCCGTTGCGCTGGGCAATGCGGCGGATGGGCTAACGGTGATGGTCGTCGGCTCGGCCCGCAGTGTTGATTCGAAAAGATAAAGGCATTCAAGCTGGGCGGAGCTGTTGGATCCGCTATGTTGCGCGAGACGCAGGCAAACTGCGACAACATCCCAAGGAGCCCATGGTTATGAAGGTATCGATGACGACGGCCGGTCTGGCCGCGACCACCCTGGTAGTCGCCGCGGCCCTCACGGGGTGCGGCGACGACAAGTCGCCAAGCCCGTCGTCGTCATCGTCGTCCACGTCAAAGTCGGCTTCGTCCACGTCGTCGTCGCCCGCGGCACCGTCGTCGAGCAGCGCCGCGGCCCAGCCGGGGGACTACAGCAATTTGCTGATCAAGCCGACCGACATCGTCGTGCCGGGGGACACCTTCACTTTGATGACATCGAACCCGCAGCCAAACCCGGGCGGAATTGCGGCCCTGTTCGGCAATTCAATTCAGGCCACCCCACGCTTGATCAACGACAACATCTACGTCTATCCCGACGCGGGCCAGGCGGGACAGGCGCGCGACGGGTTTCAGCAGACGCTGACCGACCCTGATTTGGGCGTGAAGGGCGGAACCCCGACGCCGGCCGACGTGGGCACCGGCGGAACCGTCGCCAGCGGGACAACGACCAAGGCCGACGGCCCCAAGTCGAAAACGGTCGTGATATTCACCGAGGGCAGGGCGTTTGTCGACCTCGAGTTCGAGAGTGGGCCGAGCGACCCGGTGCCGTCGGACATCGTTCTCGATGTGGCGCGCAAGCAGGACGCGGCCATCAAGGCCGGACTGCCCAGCTGATCGCCACCCGGTCGGCGACAGCGAGCAGATGTCGGCCGGCGGGCTGCAGGCCGACCTCGGTGCACAGCAGGCCGGTCGAGACGCGTTCGATCACGCCCCATTGCCAGATGGCGTCGACGTCGAGCCCGCAACGGCGGGCCAGACGATGAGCGCGGACCCAGGGGCCTTCGGCGAGTAGCTCGGCGGGATCTTCGCGCATGATGACGCCGAGGTCGTATTCTGGTTCGGCGATCAGCCCATCGGGGTCGACGAGTTTGAAACCGGGGCCCGATTCCAACAGGTTCCACTGGTGAACATCGCCGTGGATGAGGACAGCGCGGGAATCATCGTGAGCGGCAACGCGTTTGGTGGCGCATCGGACGGCGTCGTCGATGGTCCGTTCGCCGCAGGGGTGGTCGAGTTCGGTCCACTTGGTGGCGACGAAGTCCGCCAGGTGCCCGGCTTTGTCGGCGCCTGTGGGCAGACCGCTGTTCGACACTCGCCGCCACACCCGCATCGCGGTGGCGCACAAAGCTTCCTCGCGTGATCGATGGGGCCAGCCCAGCTGGTCGAGCGAGCGCCCCAACCGCTCCAGCAGAAAAGCGCCGCGCTCCTCGTCGACGCGTAGCAGGCGCGCACATCCGTCACCGTTGACCAGTGCCAGCGCGGTGACCTCATCGCGGTCGAACCTGCCCAGGCGGGGGACGGGCAGCTTCACGACCGCGGGCGTCCCGTCGTGGCAGGTCGCGTCGGCCACGAAGGCTTCGGTGCCCCCCTCGTATGGCTTCCCGACCCGAATCGACCAGTCGGCCTCGATGCCGGCGATCAGGTCCGGCAGCCGCCGCACCCACTCCGCGGCCCCGAACGACAGCGCCTTGGCTCGCACCGCTGCCGGGATGGTTTCCATGACCGGCATCCTCGCGGAATCACCGTCCGGCGTGCCAGCGGTTATTCGTCTTCGCGGAGACCCCTACCGAGCGCGCACCATCTGGCTCAGACTGGATCCGCCACCCAACGGACCCAGAAAAGGAAACAGAATGAGTTCCTTGGAGCTAACCAGCAGTGGGACAGCAGATTTCGGCGAGGGCGAGGTGTATTTCATCGGCAACGCCACCACCTTGATCCGGTTCGGCGGATTGACGATCCTGACCGATCCCGCCTTCCTGCACAAAGGCGAGCACGTCTATCTGGGTCATGGCATCTGGGCCCGTCGGGAGGTCGAGCCGGCGTGCCAGATCGCCGACCTGCCACCGATAGACCTGATCGTCTTGTCGCACTACCACGGCGATCATTTCGACGACGTCGCCGCAGAACAGCTCGACAAGGAACTGCCCATAGTCTCGACGGCCGACGCGGTGGGCAAGCTCAGCGCGCTGGGCTTCCAGCGGGGATATCCCCTCGACACCTGGGAAGCCCTGGAGGTGCACAAAGGCGACGCGACGCTGAAGATCACCGCGATGCCGGCCAAGCACTCCGCCGAGGACGCGGTCAACGAGCTGCTGATGCCCGTCAACGGGCACCTGTTCGACTTCAGCCGCGCCGGCGATCAGCTCTATCGGCTCTACATCACCGGGGACACGATGCTCGTCGACAGCCTCGAGGACATCCCGCGCCGCTACCCCGACATCGACCTCGGCCTGATCCACACGGGCGGCACGACGTTCCTTCTCACCGTTGTCACCATGACCGGCGAGCAAGGAGTCAGGGCGGTCGAGATCACCAAACCCCGCACCGCCATCCCGATCCACTACAACGACTTCTCGGTATTCCTGTCGGGGCTCGACGACTTCAAGAAGGCCGCCGAGGCCTCGACCACGAGCACAAAATTCGTCTACCTCGCCCACGGCGAGACCTACACGTTCACGCCGTCATGAACTGGTCACCGCGCGGCCGATCAGCTCGGCGAATTCGGCTGGACATTCCACCGGCGTGAAGTGTCCGACACTTCCCGGCCGGGCACGGGCGACAATGAGTGTGCACTGACGACGAGACGCAAGCCCGTGAGGACGGTGGACGATGGTAGGAAACCAAGAGGGGATCGGCATATTGAAACTCGAATGCCCGGAAACCCATCCCGTGGGCAGGATCCTCAAGGAGGCCCCGTATCACTCGGTCCAGTACGACCCCGGAGCCGTCGTTGGCCCACGCCGCTACTGGCCGGATGAAGACGATCAGCCACAATTCGCCACGCGCTGCAGATTCTGCGACAAACCGGTGGGCGACGCCACCACCACGTTGCAGAACAAATTGGGTGTGCTGCTCGACGACGCAGCAGTGACGGTCGGAACCGCCACGCTGCCGTATCTGAATTAGGGCGCGGCCGGACACTGCGGGCCTGGACCGGATATCTGGCCATCGGCCCAGCGCATTCGCGATATGGTGACACGACCCGGTGGGGGTGTGCATCCCCTCAGCTAGCAGGACAGTGACCATCGATGGCCGACGTAGATTCACAGGCGATACAGCAGGATCTGATCGCGGGTGTCGCCGCGGAACTGGGCTTCGACGGCGTCGAGGAGATCGGGCGCGGCGGGTTTGGGGTGGTCTATCGCTGCGCTCAGCCGCAGCTGGACCGTTCGGTGGCGGTCAAAGTGTTGACGAACGATCTTGACCCCGACAATCTCGACCGCTTTATGCGCGAGCAGCGCGCGATGGGCCGGCTCTCCGGGCACCCGCATATCGTCACCGTGTTGCAGGTCGGCACCACCCTTAGCGGCCGGCCGTTCATCATGATGCCCTATCACGGCAAGGGTTCAGTGTGGACGCTGATCGACTGCCACGGTCCGCTGGACTGGCGCGAGACACTCAGCATCGGCGTGAAGCTCGCCGGTGCGCTGGAAGCCGCGCATCGTGCCGGCATTCTGCACCGGGATGTGAAGCCGGGAAACATCTTACTGACCGACTACGGCGAACCGCAGTTGACCGATTTCGGCCTCGCCAGGATCGCCGGCGGTTTCGAGACGACCGCGGAGGTGATCATGGGTTCGCCGGCCTTTATCGCACCCGAAGTCCTCGAAGGTGCCACTCCGACAACGGGATCCGATGTCTACTCGCTCGGGGCGACGCTGTTCTGCGTGGCGACCGGCCACCCACCGATGGGACGGTCCATCCCCGATCTCCTGCACGAGCGGGGAGTACCCGACGACGTCGTCGGCGTTCTCGAACGCGCCATGGTCCGCGATCCCTCAGGCCGCGAGACAAGCGCGGCCGGATACGGCGAACAGCTTCGCGACGTCCAGCGCCGCTGCCGGGTCAGCGTCGACGACATGGCCCTGCCGGTCGACTTGACGGCGGAGCGCGGCGGCTCGGCTAGCACCGGGTCATTGGATCGGCGCGACAGCACACTCACACCGCCGGCGCCGACGACCAAATACCGTCCCCCCGCTGCGGCCCAGTCGCTGGTCCTACGCGATCGGTTGATGACGATCCTGCGCGCGGCCGGGCGTCGACGGCTGATCCTGATCTACGCGCCCTCGGGGTACGGCAAGACCACCCTGGTGGCGCAATGGCGAGCAGAACTGGCCAGCTCCGGTGTGGCGGTGGGCTGGTTGACGGTCGACGACGACGACAACAACGCGGTGTGGTTTCTCGCGCATTTAGTCGAGGCGATCCGACGGGTCCGTCCCGCCGTAGCAGCCTCGTTGGGGCAGGTACTTGAAGAGCGCGGCGATGAGGCGGCGCGCTTCGTGTTGACGTCGCTGATCGACGAGATCGACGAGATCGGTGACCCGATCACCTTGGTGATCGACGACTGGCAGCGGGTATCGGATAGCCGGACGATCGCTGCTCTGCGTTTTCTGATCGACCATGGTTGTCATCACCTGCAAATCATCGTGAACAGCTGGTCGCGCGCACGGTTGCCGTTGAGTAGGTTGCGACTTCGTGACGAACTGGTCGAAATCGATTGTGAGGAGCTGCGTTTCGATGCTGATGAGGCGCAATCGCTGCTGAACGAGATTGCCGGACTGCAGCTGGCGGGCAGCGATGTGGCGGCCTTGATCGCCTCGACGGACGGGTGGGTGGCTGCCCTGCAGTTGGCGACGCTTTCCCTGCGTGGCGGGGGCAACACCGGTAGCCTGCTGAGCCGAATGTCGGGGGAAAACGATGTGGTCGGCGAATTTCTCGCCGAAAATGTCCTCGACACCCTGGAGCCCGAGCTGGTCGAGTTCATGCTGGCGACGTCGATCACCGAACGGACCTGCGGGGAGCTGGCATCGGTGTTGGCCGGAGTCAGCCGCGGGCAGGCGGTACTTGAGGACGTCGAGCGACGTGGTCTGTTCCTGCGGCGCATCGATGACGACCCGCAGTGGTTTCGCTACCACCAGATGTTCGCCGGATTTCTGCGGCGCCGACTCGAGCGCGACAGCCCCGACCGCCTCAAACACCTGCACCGCACCGCGTCGGCGTGGTTCGCCGATCACGGCTACTTCAACGACGCCGTCGATCACGCGCTGGCCGCAGGGGAGGCCACCCAGGCGGTCGACCTCGTCGAGCAGGATCTGACCATGAATCTGACCATAATAATCCGACAATCGCGCATGACGACCTATCTCGGCATCGTCGAGAAGTTACCCCCGCAGCTGGTGACCTCGCGGCCATTGCTGCAACTTAACATCGCGTTGGCGAATCTTCTGCTGTCGCGCCCCGCGGCCACCGACGCCGCGCTCAATCGCTTCACCGCCGCCCTATCCAGGGCAGACCTAAGCGAGGCGACGCGGGCAGATCTGATCGTGGAGGCTAACGTGGTGCGAGCGCTGGCTGAAGTGCTTGCCGACCGGGCCGAAGCTGTGACCGATCTGGTGGCCGAGGCGATGTCGAGGCCAGAGACCCTGCGTCCGGAGCTGCCCCAGGCGGCCGCAGGTGCCGCTGTGTTCGCGGCGATCTACCGCTTCGACTTCGAGGCCGCACGCCGGCTGCTGGAATGGGCGGAGCTGGCGGAGCCCTACAATGAGCGGGTCGGCCGGTTCGGCATCGTCTACTCCCGCTGCTTCGCCGGCATCGCAGCTAGATACCAGCTCGACATCCCTTTCGCGCTGCACAGTTTCCGGGAGGCCTTCGAGATCGGCACCGCGGTCGGGGCACACTCGCATGCGGCGCGACTCGCTGGGGCGCTTCTCGGCGAACTGCTCTACGAAACGGGCGAGTTCGATGAGGCGGCGCATCTCCTCGATGACAGCTATCACCTCGGAGCCGAGGGCGGCGGAGTCGATTGGCTGGCGGCGCGATACGTCGTCGGTGCCAGAATCAAAGCCGCGCAGGGGAATCGCGACGCGGCGGTGAGCCGCCTTGCCGCTGGCATGACAGTGGCTGAGAAGTTGCGGCTACCGCGGCTCGCGGCCGCCATCAACCATGAGCGGGTCAGGTTGTGTCTGCCGATTACCCCGTCGGAGGCCGCTCGGCTGCGGGCCGAGCGCAGCATTCCGCATGACGACAATGGCATCGCCACCATCACAGCCGAGCTGGACGCGGCCTCCGGAATCCGCCTGCTCTCGCAAAGCCACGCCGGGGAGGACCGCGTACAGGCGTGCCGGCGTGCCGTCGCTCTAGTCGCCGGAATTGACCCGACCGCTCGACCGCTGGCGGCCCTGCAGGCCCGCCTGCTGCTCGTCGAAACACTCATCGCTGCCGGGCGGGCGACCGACGCGCAAAACGACATCGCGGTGGTCCGGGCGCTGTGCGTCCAACACGGATTGCCGCGGCTGCTCATCGACGCCGGCCTCGGTTAACGGCGGGGCTCGTCAGGCCGGCCGCGGTTGAGCTACTGCCTTCCCGTACCAATGGCACAGCAGCAGCGCCAGTTCGACATCGAGCCGATCGGCGCCGATCGCATGGCCACGGCAGGCCAGGGCCCGCCCGACCCGGTACTTCACAGTGTTGGCGTGCAAATGCAGCTGTTCGGCGGCCAGCTCACCGAGCACTTCGGCGACCCAGTCGCGGGCTTCGGTGGGCTTGTCGACCTGGGCGTATCTGGTCGCCAAGGTCGTGGTGTTCTGCCTTACCACGGCCGTGCAGATGGCGGTGCTGATCGCCATCGTGGTCGTGGGCAAAAGCGCTCCAACCCGCCGCGCGGTGGTGATGGGCGATTCGATCCTTGGGCTCCACATGACGCTGGCCGTGACGGCGGCGGTCTCCGCCGTGATGGTGTCACTTGTGTTCTGCGGCGGGCTGATTCCGGTCACCGGCCGAGTCGGGTTCGACCGGCTGTCGTGGGCCATCCCGGCTCGATGGGGTTTCGCCGCCGCGGCGTCCACGGCCGATCTGCACACCATCGCGCCGCTGGTGCAATCCAATGAGACCCTGTGGTCGGATCAGTTTGGCTGCTGGACATGGCCGTGCTGATCATCTTGGGGACCGTCTTTGCCGCCGGCGCGCCCGTTGCCACATCCGACTCAATACCATGCCACGTGTCGGCGACACGTACCACCACACTGCTGCGACGTGTGCCGACCGTGCTCAGAAAGGTCTCAGAAAAATCCTGCCGCAGTGCAGGCCCTGGTGGTCACATGGCCATGGGGACAATGAATTACGCCCAAGGAGACCCAGGGACGCGCTCCATATCAGCGTCTCCGGGAAGGCGAAGCACGGCCGCCACGTTCCGGACGGACGTCAACGACAGCCATTCCGACATAGTCGGCGTCTCATCGAGGAGGGACGGCCCACCCGTGAGCGGCTGACGCGTCGAGCTCACCAAAGCGATGAGTGGTCACCGGAAACGGCGATATGGTGGCATGACCAGTGGAGGTGCATCGCCTTCATGATCGAGGACAGTGACCATCGATGGCCGACGTGGATCCACAGGCGATACAGCAGGATCTGATCGCGGGAGTCGCCGCGGAACTGGGCTTCGACGGCGTCGAGGAGATCGGGCACGGCGGGTTTGGGGTGGTCTATCGCTGCGCTCAGCCGCAGCTGGACCGTTCGGTGGCGGTCAAGGTGTTGACGAACGATCTTGACCCCGACAATCTCGACCGCTTCATGCGCGAGCAGCGCGCGATGGGCCGGCTCTCCGGGCACCCGCATATCGTCACCGTCTTACAGGTCGGCACCACACTCAGCGGCCGGCCGTTCATCGTGATGCCGTATCACGACAAGGGTTCACTATTGGCGCGGGTCAGCCGCGATGGGCCACTGGACTGGCGCGAGACCCTCAGCATCGGCGTGAAGCTCGCCGGTGGGCTGGAAGCCGCGCATCGTGCCGGCATCCTGCACCGCGACGTGAAGCCGGGAAACGTCCTGCTGACCGACTACGGCGCGCCGCAGTTGACCGATTTCGGCCTCGCCAGGATCGCCGGCGGTTTCGAGACGCCCGCTGAGGTGATCATCGGTTCGCCGGCCTTTATCGCGCCCGAACTCCTCGAAGGCGCCACTCCGACAACGGGATCCGATGTCTACTCGCTCGGCGCGACGCTGTTCTGCGCGCTGACCGGCGACCCACCGTACGGACGGTCGATCCCCGACCTCCTGCGCGAGCACGGACTGCCCGACGACGTCACCGCCGTAATCGAACGCGCCCTGGCCCGCGATCCTTCAGAGCGTCCGGCAACCGCAGCCGAATTCGGTGAGCAGCTGCGCGACGTCCAACGCCGCCGCGGGGTCACCGTCGACGAGATGGTCCTGCCGGTCGACCTCGGGGAGGAGCGCGGCACCTCGGCTACCACCGGGTCAGCGGATCGGCGCGACACAACACTCACCCCGCCGGCACCGACGACCAAATACCGGCCCCCCGCTGAGGTTCAGTCGCTGGTCGCTCGCGATCGGTTAATGGCGATTCTGCGCGCGGCCGGGCGTCGACGGCTGATCCTGATTTACGCGCCCTCGGGGTACGGCAAGACCACCCTGGTGGCGCAATGGCGAGCAGAACTGAGCAGCTCCGGTGTGGCGGTGGGCTGGTTGACGGTCGATGACGACGACAACAACGCGGTGTGGTTTCTCGCGCATCTGCTCGAGGCGATCCGACGGGTCCGTCCCGCCGTAGCCGCCTCGTTGGGGCAGGTACTTGAAGAGCGCGGCGATGAGGCGGTGCGCTTCGTGTTGACGTCGCTGATCGACGAGATCGACCAGAACGGTGACCCGATCACGCTGGTGATCGACGATTGGCAGCGGGTATCGGATTACCGGACGATCGCTGCTCTGCGTTTTCTGCTCGACCATGGTTGTCATCACCTGCAAATCATCGTGAACAGCTGGTCGCGCCCACGGTTGCCTTTGAGTAAGTTGCGAATTCGTGACGAACTGGTCGAAATCGATTGTGAAAAGCTGCGTTTCGATGCTGACGAGGCGCAATCACTGCTGAACGACATTGCCGGACTGCAGCTGGCGGGCAGCGAGGTGGCGGGCTTGACCGCCTCGACGGACGGGTGGGTCGCTGGCCTGCAGCTGGCGAGGCTTTCCCTGCGTGGCGGTGGCGACACCGCCAGCCTGCTGAGCCGAATGTCGGGGGAAACCGACGAGGTCGGCGAATTTCTCGCCGAAAATGTCCTCGACACCCTGGAGCCCGAGCTGGTCGAGGTCCTGCTGGCGACGTCGATCACCGAACGGACCTGCGGGGAGCTGGCATCGGTGTTGGTCGACGTCAGCTGCGGGCAGGACTTACTCGAGGACGTCGAGCGACGTGGTCTGTTCCTGCGGCGCTTCGTTGACGACCCGCAGTGGTTTCGCTACCACCAGATGTTCGCCGGGTTTCTGCGGCGCCGACTCGAGCGCGACAGCCTCGACCGCCTCAAATACCTGCACCGCACCGCGTCGGCGTGGTTCGCCGATCACGGCTACCTCAACGAGGCGGTCGATCACGCGCTGGCCGCAGGGGAGGCCACCCGGGCGGTCGACCTCGTCGAGCAGGGTCTGGCCATAATAGTCCGACAATCGGGCATGACGACCTTTCTCGGCATCGTCGAGAAGCTACCCCCGCAGCTGGTGACCTCGCGGCCACGGCTGCAACTTAACATCGCGTCGGCGAATCTTCTGCTGTCGCGCCCCGCGGCCACCGACGCCGCGCTCAATCGCTTCACCACCGCCCTGTCCCGAGCAGACCTACCCGAGGCGACGCGGGCAGAGCTGATCGTGGAGGCTAACGTGGTGCGAGCGGGGGCTGAAGTGCTGGCCGACCGGATCGAAGCCGTGGCCGATCTGGTGGCCGAGGCGATGTCGAGGCCAGAGACGCTGCGTCCGGAGCTACCCCTGGCGGCCGCAGGTACCGCTGCGTACGCGGCGATCTACCGCTTCGACTTCGAGGCCGCGCACCGGCTGCTGGAATGGGCGGAGCCCTACAATGAGTGGGCCGGCCGGTTCGGCACCGTCTACTCCCGCTGCTTCGCCGGCATCGTCGCTAGATACCAGCTCGACATCCCGCTCGCGCTGCAAAGTTTCCGGGAGGCCTTCGAGATCGGCACCGCGATCGGGCCACACTCGCATGCGGCGCGACTCGCTGGCGCGCTTCTCGGCGAACTGCTCTACGAAACAGGCGAATTCGCTGAGGCGGCGTATCTCCTCGAGGAGAGCTATCACCTCGGAGCCGAAGGCGGCGGAGTCGATTGGCTGGCGGCGCGATACGTCGTCGGTGCCAGAATCAAAGCCGTGCAAGGGAATCGCGATGCCGCGGCCAGCCGCCTTGACGAGGGCATGACGGTGGCCGAGAAATTGTGTCTGCCGCGGCTCACGGCCGCCCTCAACCATGAGCGGGTCAGCTTGCGTCTGCCGATCACCCCGCCGGAGGCGGCGCGGCTGCGAACCGTGCGCGACATTCCGCATGGCGACGATGGCATCGCCACCATCACGGCCGAGCTGGACGCGGCCTCCGGGATCCGCCTGCTCGCGCGCAGCCACGCCAGCGAGGACCGCGAACAGGCGTGCCGGCATGCCGGCGCCCTGCTCGCCGGAATTGATCCGAACGCTCGACCGCTGGCGGCCCTGCAGGCCCGCCTGCTGCTCGTCGAAACACTCATCGCTGCCGGGCGGGCGACCGACGCGCAAAACGACATCGCGGTGGTCCGGGCGCTGTGCGTCCAACACGGATTGCCGCGGCTACTCATCGATGCCGGCCTCGATTAGACGCGGGGCGGGTTAGCCCGGAATATGTTCTGCTGCTGAAGCATTCGGGCGATCATAGGGAAGAGCGCGATAACCATCGGTCGGTCGCATCCCACGATCTGGCCCGTGCTGTTGGGTGTCGTGGCAGACTTGGTTTGCTCGTTGCCTCGCGGGCCGAACCGAGCGTTAGAGGGCCATATGTCCGACGCAGCGCAAACCGCGCAGACCGCGGCGTCCGAGCAGCAGAAACCACGAGACTTTGACGCGTTTCTGTCGTATGCGCATTCGGATCGGCTGGTGGTTGCCGGGATTCAGAAGGGGTTGCATCGTATTGGGCGGCGGTTGGGTCAGTTGCGGGCGTTGCGGGTATTTCGTGATAACACGCGATTGACCGCCAGCTCGGATTTATTTGCCAGTATCACCGAAGCGATTGATCGGTCGCGGTTCTTCCTCCTGACGCTTTCGCCGCAGGCGGCCCGGTCGGACTGGGTGAATAGGGAAGTCAGCTATTGGCTAGCCCATCGCGGTAGTCAGCAGTTGTTGCTGGCGTTGGCTGGCGGACGGCTGCACTGGGATGCGGCAACGGAGCGGTTTGACCCGCAGGCCTCCGATGCGGCCCCGCCGGTGCTGCTCGAGCCGGGGGTGTTGCCGGCCGAGCCGTTGTTCATCGATGTCAGCCAGGACGCCCGTGGGATTACCGGGGTCCGGCGTTTCGGGAGAAGCTCACCTCGCTGGCGGCGCCGATCCACGGCAAGCCCAAAGACCAGCTGGCCAGCGATGATCTGCGTGAGCAGCGGCGGTTTCGTCGACTACGCACCGCGGCGATCGCCGCGCTGGTGGTCTTGACCGTGTTCGCGGTCGTCGGTGCGCTGATCGCGGTGGTGCAGCGGCAGGAAGCTATCCGCCAACGCAATCAGGCGATCGCCCAGGAACTGAATTCTGAAGCCTACGCAATGTTGGCCGGGTCGGCGCCCGGTGGGGATGCGCGGGCGTTTCAACAGGTGTTGGCCGCGCGTACGCTCGCGCCCCAACCCGACGACGCGCCGCTTTTGCATGCCCTCGACAGCCGCACCAACACCCTCAAGATCATCGACACCGGCGCGCCTTTGGTCAAACTGGCGGCCAGCCCCGATGGGCGGCGGCTGGCCTCTGCCGGCGACGACAAGACCATCCGGTTGTGGAACGCCGAGACCGGCCAACCCATCGGGGCGCCGCTGACCGGACACACCGAGACCGTGACGAGCGTGGCGTTCAGCCCCGACGGTCACCGGCTGGCCTCTGCCGGCGACGACAAGACGATTCGGTTGTGGAACGCCGACACCCGCCAGCCCTTCGGCGCACCGCTGACCGGACACACCGACGCCGTGTGGAGTGTGGCGTTCAGCCCCGACGGTCACCGGCTGGCCTCTGCCGGCGACGACAAGACGATTCGGTTGTGGAACGCCGACACCTGCCAGCCCTTCGGCACACCGCTGACCGGACACACCGACGCCGTGTGGAGTGTGGCGTTCAGCCCCGACGGACACCGACTGGCCACCGCCAGCGGCGACACGACAATTCGGCTGTGGAACACTGACACCGGCCAACCCCTCGGCGCGCCGTTGACCGGGCACACCCACAGCGTGGACACGGTGGCGTTCAGCCCCGACGGGCACCGGCTGGCCAGCGGCAGCGAAGACGAAACGGTGCGGTTATGGGACGTCGACACCGGACAACCCCTGGGCGCACCCCTCACCGGACACAGCAACTCCGTCTACAGCGTGGCGTTCAGCCCCGACGGACGCCGACTGGCCTCTACCGGCGCCGACCACACCGTGCGGCTGTGGGACGCCGAGTCCCACGGATCCGTCGGGCCACCGCGCATTGGGCACACCGACATCGTGTGGAGTGTTGCCTTCAGCGGTGACGGGCGCCGGCTGTTCACGGGCAGCAGAGACAACACAATCCGGATGTGGGACGCCCAACAACCTCTGGCAGATCAGACCGCCGGCGTGCCCGCTGTTGCGTACAGTCCCGATGGGCGCCGGCTTGCCACCGGCACCGGAGACGGGACCGTGCAGTTGTGGGATGCCGACACCGGACAACCCCTCGGCGCACCGCTGACCGGACACGGGCGCGCCGTAATGAGTGTCGTGTTCAGCCCCGATGGGCACCGACTGGCTTCGGCCGGCTACGACAAGACCATTCGGTTGTGGGACGCCGACACCGGCCAACCCGTCGGGGCGCCCCTGACCGGACACACCGACACGGTGTTCAGCGTGGCGTTCAGCCCCGACGGACATCGACTCGCTTCGGGCAGCGACGACAAGACCATTCGGTTGTGGGATGCCGACACCGGCCAACCCCTCGGCGCACCGCTGACCGGACATACCGACGCGGTGTTCAGCGTGGCGTTCAGCCCCGACGGGCACCGACTCGCTTCGGGCAGCCTCGACGCGACAGTGCGCTTGTGGAACGCCGACACCCGCCAACCCATCGGCAAGCCGGCGGTCGGGCACACCGCAGGTGTGACGAGCGTTGCGTTCAGCCCCGACGGGCAACGTCTCGCCTCGTGTGGCAGCGACGAGACGGTGCGTTTGTGGAACGCCGATACTCTGCAGGAGGTCGGCAACCCGCTCATTGGGCACATCGGAAACGTCAACGCGGTCGCATTCAGTAGCGACGGGCACCAGTTGGCGTCAGGCGGCTCCGATGGCACGGTTCGATTGTGGAACCCCGACACCCGTCGACCGATCGGCCGAGCCTTGACTGGGCACACCAAGCCGGTGCTAGGCGTGGCATACAGCCCCGACGGCCAACGTCTGGCCTCCGCCAGCTTCGACCAGACGGTCCGGATGTGGCCCGTCGTCGCGAACCCGCAACTGTTGTGCGACAAGCTAACCGCCAACATGAGCCACCAGCAGTGGCGCGATTGGGTGTCCCCGGACGTGGGCTACCGCGTTGTGTGCCCAGGGCTTCCCGTAGCGCCCGACTGATTCCGCAGCCACGCAACGACATTCAGACCGCCAACGAGTCTCCGCGTTAAGTCAGCCGCCCGGGACGAGCGCCCACCCGCAATGGGGCCGGCGCAAATGCCCCGTTACATCCCCGAGAAAGGATCGGCCGGCAATCAAGCCGAGTTCAGTGGCTCGTATTCGCGGACGAAGACGTCGGTCGGAACCACCCATTGTTCGCCGTCGGTTCCTTCGACGACCCAGTCGGATCCTGTGGCGACGGACTGGCCATCCGGTGCGTCGATCGTTTCCCCTTCGCGCGCAGGCCGAGCGCGGAAGCAGCCCGTTCGGCGCCAACGGTTTCCGTCGACATGCACGTACGACGAGCGGAACATCTTGTCCGGTACCGACCAGCTGCTGCCGTTTCCGTCGCTGACCTCCCAGCCGCCGGCGCGGGCGCGCATCGTTTTCCCGGAAGCGGTGGTCCAGGTCCACGGCTTGAGATGCCGTGTGGACGTGACCGTGCCGACGTGCCGATAGCGTTGCCACATGGGTCGTGATCGGAAGCCTAGTTCGCGAAGTGAGTACAACGTGGTGGCCAGGCTGTTGAGGGCGGCGTTGACCGCGTCGGGATTCTTTTCAACGAGGGTGTTCCACGGGACCAGATCCGGGCGTTCCTTGCGGGCATTGTCTCGCTTGGGTGCGTAGCGCCATCCCCACTTGCGAAGGTAGCGGACCCAGTCTTCGTGTTCGGCTTTCGCCATGTCCGTGGCGATGTCGTGGTCAAAACCGATGGCGGCCAGTCGCTCCGGGGGTGGGGATTCGGCCAGATCGGCGGGCATGGGCTGATCGGGCACACCACCGAAGGTGTCCCAGGTGTGCCCCGCGATTTTTTCGACCATCCACAGTGTGTTTCGCACGAGGCGCCGATTTGACCCGCGATAGAACTCGTCGAGTTCTGCCCATGGCTTAGTGACGTCTGAGTCGTGTCCGGCCTGGGCGGCATACCGCTCATGGATCAGCATCGCCGCACGTTCCCAAGCGTCGTGACCCTGACCGTACGGCACGTCCATGCCCGGCCTGAACGTCCCTAACTGCCCCACGATTGGGGCCATGCCGTCCTCATACTGGTCTGTTTTGGGATCCAGCGCGAAGATGGGCATGTTCGGGAACCGGGCGGCCAGCCGGGTACCCAGCATGGCGTCGACGCCACCCTGGCCCGGAGGCAACACGAAAATTACTGACACAGTTGGATTTTCGATGTCTGAGTCGGCATCTTCATCTTTAGCCGCCGCGCCGCCGTCTTTGTCGACGTCGCTCTGCTTGCCGACGTCTGTCGCGGCCCGCTTTGCCATCCTTCTACCCGCCGGCGTGGCCGTCCTTCTCAACACCTGGATAGCCCTCGTTCTTAACGTGCGCCCGCGGTTCTCGGCGTCTGCGTGGCCGCCCTTGTCAGTGTCGGCCTGGCCTTCGTTTTCGGCTGCGTGACCGTTCTCTTCAGCGTTGATCAGAGTGATCAGCAATGGCAGTGACGGTGCCCCGTTCGCCGCAGCGAGCCATTGGTCGGCGGCCGGGAAGCCGAGTTGCCGATGGTGGATGTCGATGTCTTTTCGATACTCTTCGGCGTTGCTGGCGACGATCGTGAGCGCCGGCAGCGGAGCAGCATCCGGGGGTGTGTAGTAACTACGTTCCAGGTGTCGACGGGCCAAGCGGGCGCACAACGCCAATGTCAGAGGTGAGTTGCCGCAAACGGCGATTCGTGTGATTCGGCCTGCGCCGATGATGCGGTCCAGGAGACGGTCGGCGGTAACTTCGTAGATACCCACCGCATCTGCCGCCCACAGCGTGTCCGATCCCCCCAGTCGCTGGGCCCGCCACGACTCGGCCTGCCAGGGATCGTCGATGCGGACGATGAGCGGCAGGCGTTGTTTTTTGGTCGTCGCTCGCATTCGCTGCTCGATGGCCGCCAAACGGCGCAGATTCGTTGTGGGGCTGGCCGACAGCAGGTAAAGCTGGTGGATTTTCTTCCACAGCGGGAGCAACTCGAGTTTGTCGAGTTTGTCGAGGTCCGCCACGACGATTCGGGCACCTTCGCTGCGCAGATCGCGCACCCCATCGACCTGGCTTCGTGCGACGATCACCGCCAGTTGGCTCTGCTTCTCCTTCTTCACGGTTCGGGCGACCGCGGTGACCATTGACCGGGAATCGTCGTCAACGTCAACGATCGCCGTTACCGAGCGTGCAACGCCAATCCGCGCCCGATCGATCTCTGTGGCGAACAGAGCGGCCACGATCGCAATGACGCCGACGTAGAGCACGAACTCGCCCGCGGTGCGCGCGATGTCCAGCGCGGCTGGAGTTACTGCGGGACATGTTTTCCCGTTAGCGAGCGAATATCCCGATGAGCTCCCTCTGACCGTCCCGATCGTCCAGATCAGTGCGGTGACAAACGGGAAGTGCCTGGCATCGTGGCATCGAACATAGGAACTGAAGGCCAGCGCGGCGCTGGATGCGACGAGGATCGCGATGACCCCGCCGGGGATGGCTCCGGGCCGCTCGCGGGTTTGGGCCCGGTAGCTCAGCACGCACAATACCGTCAGCACGACCCCGACAATGGCGGTCGTCGCCCCCGATCCGGGTCGACCGAACCATATCGGCGGCACCCACGAAAAAACAGCGACCACCGAGAGATAAGCCACCGCCGCGCATACGGCGACGACGAGAGCACGACGGAATGCGATGAAGACTCTTTCCCGGCGCGTCACGCTGACCTCCGACGTCTGGGTTTGCCAGTTAATCGCGGTAGCCGCATCGACAAGTGTGGCACGAAGCGTGTCGGTTGCATCGAAGTTTGCGAGTGGTTGTACCCGGCAGGTGGTTGGCCGGTGGGATCCCAGACATCCGAACCGCAGCAGATCGATGGGCGGGATATGGCAGCAGCGCGCATACGGTAAGAGCTACAGTAGCGACGTTGGGGCGCGATGTTGTAATAGAGGCGCCGACGCGAAAGGAGTCCCGTGGCGCAGATCTCTCCGACCCCGAACGGCAGCCCCCGCCCACCCGAGGGGGACTGGCTGGGCACCCCGTACCTGTCTTTCGAGCGCCAGGGGCCGATCGCGGTCTGCACGATCGACCGGCCGGACGCGCGAAACGCCTTGTCGCCCGCGATGTACTTCGGAATCCGTTATGCCGTAGGCCGTCTCAATGAGGACCCGGATCTGGCCGGGCTATTGATCACCGGAACCGGGGACGTCTTCGCCCCCGGTGGTGACATGGGCGGCGGGGGAGCTACCGACAACTGGATCACCTTCGGCGCCGCACTGGGCATGGACGTCACCCCGTTCGACGCGGTGCGGACCTCCGCCAAGCCGATCGTCTCCGCGGTCAACGGACTATGCCAGGGCGGTGGCCTGCAGATCGCCATGTGCAGCGACCTGTCGGTGGTCAGTGAGCGGGCGAGTTTCCGGGTGCCCGAGTTGTTCCGTGGCTACGCCGACACGTATTACAGCCAGATGCTCGTCCGTCTCATCGGGCCGGTACGCACCCGCGACCTGATGTTCACCGGACGGGTGCTGACCGCGGCCGAGGCCCTCGACTGGGGCATGGTGACCAGGGTCGTAGAGCACGACAGTTTGCTTGCCGAGGCGAAAGATGCTCTCGCGCAATGTTGTCGGACCGCGCCGCGGGCCCGTGGCGTGATCAAGTCCAGCATTGACAACTATCTCGGCCTGTATGACCGCATCGGCATGACCAGCAGCCTGACCGACACCGAGGCGAGGGAAGGCTTCCGCGCCTTCAAGGAGCGTCGCTCGCCCGATTGGGTGCATCCGGAACTGCGCGTCGAGGGACGCCTGTGATTCCGCTAGGCCGTTGACCCCTCTGCCCAGTCGACCCACTCGCCGTGTGGGGCAACCTTGAGCAGCTTGCGGATCCCGGCAGCGTCGAACGCGGCGACGAATTCGTCGACACCCTCGCTGAAGTGGGCCCAGCCGTCGACATGCGCCGGTATCACCAACTTGGCGCCGAGCAGTTCGGCGGCCGCGGCCGCCCGCGCCGCGGTCAGGGTCAGCGGCCGCCCGCGCTCCTTGGTCGGTACGCTCGCGGCCCCCGCGAAGAGCACCGCGATGTCGATATCGCCGATGCGATCGGCGATTTCCTGGACCGCGGCCATCGAGGCGTTGTCACCGCTGAGATACACGGTGGGCAGTCCCGGCCCGGATAACACGAACCCCGTCACTTCGCAATTGACGTGACCGCTCGCGTCGCGTTGCCCGTCGGCCGGACCGTGAACCGCCGGAACAGCTTGCACGGCAAGGCGTCCAGCTCCGCCGGGCAGGTAGTAAGACTGCCAAGGCTGCAGTCCGATCGCTGGTGGCCCCCACCGACCGGCGCAACCGGGATGGCTGACAACCACCGGTGTGGCCAGTGCCAGCCGACGGCCGTCGTCGTCCAGATTGTCGGGATGCTCGTCGTGGCTGATCAGTACCGCGTCCACCGGCCCAAGCGCATCAGCGCCCACCGCCGGACCGGCGGTCTTCGTCAGGTAGTCGTGCGGGCCCGGCGGATCGAAGGTCGGGTCCATCACGATCCTGCGGCCCGCGATGTCGACGACCGTCGTCGGGCCGCCCAGCACGCTGATCGCGCAATCGCGTCGCTGCGCGTCCACTTCCACACTCATGTCGCTACTCCTGATTGTCTTGGCGCAGAATCGATATCGCGCGTCGGGCGGATTACAACATGGCTCAAACCCTTCGAGTACGGTCTTGCCAAAATGGTTCGCGGAGCGTGGTTTTCAGGATCTTTCCGCTGGCGTTGCGGGGGATCGACGCCACGAAGTCGACGGTCCGCGGGCATTTGTAGCCCGCCAGATGCCGGCGGCAGAATTCGATGACGTCAGCGGGTTCGACGTCGGTGGTGGCCACGACGATCGCCTTGACGGATTCACCCCAATGGTCGTCGGGCACACCGATGACCGCGGCGTCGGCGATCGCCGGGTGCTCGATCAGGACGCTCTCCACCTCGGGTCCGTACACGTTCTCACCGCCGGTGATGATCAAGTCTTTCAGCCGGTCTTCGATGTACACGTAGTCGTCGGCGTCGAGGCGCCCGACGTCGCCGGTACGCACCCAATCGTCGGCGGTAATCGTGTCGGCGGTGGCCTCCGGCCGATTCAGGTAGCCGCTCATGTTCTGGTTGCTGCGCACCCAGATCTCGCCCGGCTCGCCGGTGCGCAGCGGGTCGCCCGTTTCGGGATCAACGATCCGAATTTCGGCGCCCAGCAAGGCCTTTCCGGCCGACAGCTGCAAGCCGGGCCGGGCGACATCGCGATGATCGGCATTGCTGAGCGCGGTGACCGCACCGCACACTTCGGTTTGTCCGTACACCTGGACGAAGTTCGTGTCGGGCCAAGTGGACAGCGCTCGCCGCAGCATGGGCAGCGGCATCGGGGCGGCTCCGTACACGATGTAGCGCAGGCCCGAGATCGCGGCGCTCGCCGCCTCGCCCGCGTCAAGGAACCTGGCAATCACGGGCGGCACGAAGAACGCGTGCGTCGCGCCGGCCTGCACCGCCCCGATCAGAGCCGCGGAGTCGGGTTCACGGGTCATGATCGTCGGCACCCCCGCCCGGATGCCGAAAAGGGCATATCCGATCCCGCCCACGTGAAACAGCGGCATCGCAACGAGATTCGCATCGCCCTCGGCGAAGGGGAAGGCCGGCGCCAGGTTCGTGGCGTGGTTGACCAGCGCGCGCTCGCTCAGCACGACACCTTTCGGTCGCCCGGTGGTGCCCGAGCTGTAGATCACCAGCGCTGTCTGGCCGACGGCGACGTCCCCGTCGGCCGCCACGGGCGCCGCCGTGGCAAGCAACGACTCGTATTGATCCCGCTCGCCGCCCACCACGACGATGCGGTCGATGCCCGTGACCCGCGCGGCGGCCGCCTGGGCCGTGGACTGCAGCTCGGCGCCGGCGAAAAGCAAACGTGCACCGCTGTCGTCGAGCACGTGTACGAGTTCGTCGGCGCTCAATCGCCAATTGACAATGGTGGTCACGGCGCCGATCGATGCGGCGGCGAAGAGGGTTTCCAGGCAGCCGGGGTGATTCTTGTCCAGGAATGCCACGCACTGCCCGCGCCGCACACCGGCGGCTCGTAGCGCTCCGGCCGCGCGACGAATCCGCGCTGACCAGTCGGCCCAGGACCACCGCTGGTCGCCGTAGCGAATCGCGACGTCGTCGGGCCGCCGCTGTGCGTGGTGCTCGATGAATCCGGCCAGCGTCTGCGTCGTGCTGGTCGTGGGTGGTGGCATAACCCCTCCGAGTTCAGTGTGTTCCATTGATACGCGGTCGGACGGCGGCACGCCACGGCGGCCCCGTGGATGCGGTGGGAGCTTCCGCCTACCAGTGGTCAGCAACTGGTCGTGGCGCACCCGCCCGGCGTGGCGCACGATCGGGTTATGTCTTCAGAGCGTTTGCCGTTGCTGCCGCCGCCGAGCCTGAGCTCGGAGCAAAAAGAGCTGTACGACGACATGGTCGGGGTGATCGAGAAGAACTTTGGCGAGCTCATCGCGCGGCGCAAAGACGGCGCGCTGATCGGCCCGTTCAACGGATGGCTGCATTTTCCGCAATTCGGCAAACCCGCCTGGGCCTTCAACAAGTCGCTGTGGGAGCACGCCGTTTTGCCCGCGGCGATCCATCAGCTGGTAATCCTGGTGACCGTGGGCAGGTTCGGCGCGCGCTACGCGATTTACGGCCACGAGTATTTCGCGCGGCGGGCGGGCCTCGCCGAGCACAAGATCGCGACGATCGTCGCCGGCGAGCGCCCCGGCGACCTCAGCCACGACGAGGGCGTCGCCTACGACATGGCGGCGGCGCTGAACCGGGGTGCGGCGCTCCCCGAGACGACGTACCGGGCCGCGCTCACGACGTTCGGGGAACAGGGCCTCGCGGAGATCGTCTTTCTGGTCGGGTGCTTTTCGATGGTCGCCATCACGCTGAACGCGTTCGACGCGTCGGTGCCCGTCAGAGCAGCGAATTGATCATCGCGCCGCCGTCGCCGGGCGCTGAAGCGGGCGCGTTGTTGTTTTGCCGGTAGGCGATGAAGGCCGACACCTGGTTCGAGGGGTTGAGCAGCTCACTGAAGGTGCCGATGACGGGGATTGCGCCCTGCGGTGCTGCCACGTTGGCGGTGTAGTCGATGGAGGCTTTCTGCTGGAACTTGGCGCTTTGCAGCGGCACGGTAATCGGCGCGGTCAGTTCTGCACGCTGCTCAGACCGGCCGATGCCGAATACTGATTGATGTCGCCCTGCAGCACGGCGACGACATCTGTCCCGCCGGCCGGCTTGACCGTGACTCGCATCTCCGCGCTGGTGTCCCCGTTGTGGAGCGCCACCCGGTCCGGGCCCCGGGTGCCCAGCGTCCAGCCCGGTGCGGGGGTGATCGAGATGCCCTGCGCGATGTCGACCGGGTCGCCCGCGGTGAGCGCCACCGCCACGCCCTGCGCAGTTCTGGGCGTGCTCGCGGCCAGCACGATCGCCGCGGCCACGGAGGCGGTGAGGATGACCGCGGCGTTGACGGCGGCGAACGACCGCAGCCGGTGCAGCAGTCGGAGAGTATGCGTGAGCGGTGGCGTTGAGGACATCGTGGCTCCTGCCGATGCAATTCGTGTGGTGCTCAAGATCGTAAAGTACACATCGCGACACGGCAGATCTTGTTTCGATTCGCGATTCCCGCCCCGATCTTCGTGCCAATCAAATGCGACCGGCAAAAAATATGCGACTTGCCGCGTCGAATTTTTCGCATCCGGACGGCGTGCGCGAACTCGTTCCACTGCGGTGTGTCAACATGGCTGCGGCAGAACCCAACTCGATAAAGGACCCCAGACATGGTGAACGTTGACCGGGCGCGTGCCCGCACATTCGTCGTGACGGGCGCGGCCTCAGGAATCGGACTGGCCACCGCGCGGCGCCTGTTGGCCGAAGGCGGTACCGTCGTCGGCGCCGACCTGGCCTCCCCGCCCGACCTCGGTCCTGAGTTCCGGTTCGTGACCGCCGACGTGACCGACGAGGCCGGGATCGCGGCGATGCTGGCCGCGGTCCCCGACCGCCTCGACGGTGTCTTCCACGCCGCGGGCGTTGCCGGGGGCGGCCCGGTCCATCTGCTCGACCGGGCCGAATGGGACCGGGTGATCGGGATCAACCTCACCGGCACCTTCCTCGTCGCCAAGGCGGCGCTGGCCAGGATGATCGAGCAGCCGCGAGTCGATGGCGAGCGGGGCTCGATAGTGACCGTCGCCAGCATCGAGGGCCTGGAAGGCACGGCGGGCGGCAGCTCGTACAACGCGGCCAAGGGCGGCGTCGTGCTGCTCACCAAGAACATTGCGCTCGACTACGGACCGAGCGGCATCCGGGCCAACGCTGTCTGTCCCGGCTTCATCGAAACGCCGATGGCCCAGAATGTCTTCGGCCTGCCGGGGATGGAGGAGCCGCTGGCCTCCATCACCGCGGAGCATGCCCTGCAACGGCTCGGCCAACCGGAGGAGGTCGCGGCGGTGGCGGCGTTTTTGCTGTCGCCCGACGCCTCGTTCGTCAGCGGACAGGCCATCGCCGTCGACGGGGGCTACACCGCCGGCCGCGATCACGGCGTGGTGAAACTCTTTGGCCTGCCCGACTGAGCGTTTAGGATTCGCCCATGGGCGGCACGGTTTCTCCTGACGACGCGATCGAGGCGATCCGGGGCACCGGGGGAGCGCAGCCGGGCTGTCGGGCGTTGCACGCCAAAGGGACCCTCTACCGCGGCACCTTCACCGCCACCCCCGAGGCGGCCGCGCTGTCGAGGGCAAAACACCTCGACGGCTCGACGGTCCCGGCGCTGGTCCGCTTCTCCAACGGATCGGGAAACCCGTCGCAGCGCGACGACGTGGCGGGGGTGCGCGGGATGGCGGTGAAGTTCACCCTCCCCGACGGCTCCACCACCGACGTCTCGACGCAGACCGCCCGGCTGTTCGTGTCGAGCACCCCCGACGGATTCGTCGATCTGCTCAAGGCGATGCGGCCCGGTCTGACCCAGCCGCTGCGCATGGCCAGCTACTTCCTCACCCATCCGCGGCTGCTCGGCGCGTTGCCCGTGCTGCGCGACGCCAGCAAGGTCCCGGCAAGTTACGCCACGATCGCCTACCACGGCCTGCACGCCTTCCGTTGGATCGGCGCCGACGGCAACGCCAGATTCGTTCGCTACCACCTTATTCCGGCTGCGGGTGAGGCGTCGGGATCCGATGCCCAAGGCAAGGGTCCCGACTTTCTCACCGACGAGCTGGCCGCTCGCTTCGCGCGCGGGCCGGTGCGGTTCGACTTCCGCGCGCAGATCGCCGGGCCGGGGGACTCGACGGTGGACCCGTCGGCGGCCTGGCAGAGCACCCAGATCGTCACCGTCGGCACCCTCGACATCACCGGTCTGGACACCGAGCGCGAGCACGGCAACGACATTGTCGTGTTCGACCCGATGCGTGTGACCGACGGGATTGAGCCCTCCGACGATCCGGTCCTTCGGTTCCGGACGCTTGCATATTCGGCGTCGGTCAAACTCCGCACCGGCGTGGATCGGGGTCGAGAAGCGCCTCCCGTCTAAGGTCAGCGGCGCGATTTTGGCGGAAATCCCCTGGCGGACTAAGGTTTTTGGGAGTGCTGCCTTCCCAGATGGTGTTGATCGGCCTGGCCGGGTTTGCCGCCGGCGCGATCAATGCGCTCGTCGGGTCTGGCACATTGATCACCTTCCCGACGCTCGTCGCCCTCGGCTATCCGCCGGTCACGGCCACCATGTCGAACGCGGTCGGTCTGGTGGCCGGAAGCGTTTCGGGCACCTGGGGTTACCGCGCCGAGCTGGGCGGTCAGTGGGATCGGTTGCGCTGGCAGCTCCCGGCGTCGTTGGCCGGCGCGGCTGTGGGCGCCTTCCTGCTGCTGCACCTGCCCGCGGGGGTGTTCGTCGCGGTCGTGCCGGCGCTTCTGGTGCTGGCGTTGGTGCTGGTAGTGGTTGGCCCGCGGATCCAATCGTGGACGGTCCGGCGCGCCGAGGAGGCGGGGCGTTCGCCCGAGCACATCACGCCCACGCGGATGGCCCTGCTGGTGTTCGGCACGTTCGCCGTCGGCGTCTACGGCGGCTACTTCACCGCCGCGCAGGGCATCTTGCTGGTCGGCGTGATGGGTGCCTTGCTGCCGGAGTCGGTGCAGCGCATGAACGCCGTCAAAAACCTCATGACATTGGTGGTGAATGTCGTTGCTGCGCTTGCCTATACGTTGGTGGCCTTTGACCGGATCAGCTGGCCGGTGGCTGGGCTGATCGCGGCCAGCTCGCTGGTCGGCGGAGCTGTCGGGGCGCGTTACGGGCGTCGGCTGTCGGGGAATGCCCTGCGCGCCACCATCGTGGTGGTCGGCCTGATCGGGCTGTACCGCCTGGTCACGCTGTAGCTCTGGCGGGGCCTGGCGCTCACCGAGTCATCAGGGGATCGCGGGGTGGTCGGACGACCAGGGGGACGATTCCAGCCACGCGGTTTCAAGCTCATAACACACAGACGCGCGCTAATCAGCCGCGCGAGTTGTGATGTGACTCAGTAAGTCTCGGATCGCGCCGGCAGGCGGGGTGCGCCCGCCTACCCAGATGGCCCGTAACTGTCGTCTCAGCTTCAATTCGGGGACCGCCACGGTGCCTAAACGTCCGACTGCCAGATCGTCGGCGACCGTTAGCCGGCTCATCACCGCTGGCCCCGCGCCGGCGAGGACTGCGGCGCGCACGGCCGCAGCGGATGACAGTTCGAGCACGGGGGATGGTTGGTGCATTTCGTCGCCTAGGGCCTGATGCAAGGCCACGGTGAGTGAATCGCGTGTTCCTGAGCCGAGTTCGCGCGTGACCAGGGGCGTTTGTGCGAGTTCGGCGGCGCTCACGACGCGTGACCGTCGAGCCCACTTGTGGTTAGGGGGCACGATGACCAGCAGTTCGTCGTGGGCCACCACACGGCTGCGCAATCCCGTAGGTGGGCCGGGGCTTTCGATGAGTCCGAGATCGGCGGTGCCGTCGCGAACCGCAGCGATTGCGTGCTCGCTGTTGGTGGCCGTCAGGATCACGTTGGGGGCGCTGCCGCCGCGCCTGGTGGCGGCGGCCTGCAGGGATACCAGCCAGCGTGGCATGAGCTGTTCGGCGATCGTCTGGCTGGCCACCACCTTGATTTGCTGACGCCTTTTCGTTCGCAGCGAGCTCAGGCCGGCGTCGACGTGATGGGCGGCATCGAGCAGGCCGGCTGCCCACTCGGCGACGACGACGCCGGTAGGCGTGAGTTGTGAGCCACGCGTCGTCCGCACCGCCAGCTGCACCCCGGTCTGAGCCTCCATCGATGCCAGCCGCGCCGACACGGCCTGTTGGGTCAACCCCATTTCGCGGGCGGCGGCGCCGAGGCTGCCCGTCTTGGCGATCGCCAGTAAGACTTCGAACGAGGAGAGTTCGGGCATGTGCGAGCTGAGCGACATGATTGATGTAATCACTCAAGGAGAACGGGCACAACTAGGTTTTGTGGGTTCACAAAACCTAGCCCTCTACTGAAAGCCCTTTGGGCGGCCAACTATTAAAGGCATGACCCGCCCGCCCGACGATGGACAGCAATTGAAGACGTTGTCCGTCTTGGCCATTGGGCTACCGGCCTGGCGACTGTCCGCCGGATCTGTGTCGCCGGACGGAACCGCCGGTGATCTGCGCGGTCCAGGTCGTCAACCTTCGCGAAGGAGAACCCGCATATGACCACCACAGCACGTCCCACCAAGACTCGCAGCGAGGGCCAGTGGGCGCTGGGAGAGCGCGAGCCGCTCAATGACACCGAGCAGATCAAGCATGACGATGCGCCGCTCAATGTGCGGACCCGCATCGAAAACACCTACGCCAAGCAAGGTTTCGACAGCATCGACAAGAAGGATCTGCGCTTCCGCTTCAAGTGGATGGGTCTTTACACGCAACGTGAGCAGGGCTACGACGGTACCTGGACCGGCGAAGAAAACATCGACACCATCGAGGCCAAGTACTTCATGATGCGGGTGCGCTCCGATGGCAAGCCGATGTCGGCCAATACGCTGCGCACCCTGGGGCAGGTCTCGACCGAGTTCGCCCGCGACACCGCCGATATCGGCAATCGGGAAAATGTGCAATTCCATTGGATCCAAATCGAGGATGTCCCTGAGATCTGGCGGCGGCTGGAAGCTGTGGGCTTGCAGACCACCGAGTCCTGCGGTGACTGCCCACGCGGTTTCCACGGTTCGCCGATGGCCGGCGAGTCGCTCGACGAGGTGCTTGACCCCTCGCCGGCGATCGACGAGATCTTGCGGCGCGCTTTGAACAATCCCGAATACGCGAACTTGCCCCGCAAGTACAAGACCGCGATATCGGGCCTGCAGGACGTCTCCCACGAGACCCACGATGTCGCCTTTATCGGGGTGAACCATCCCGAGCACGGGCCCGGCCTGGATCTGTGGGTCGGCGGCGGGCTGTCGACCAACCCGATGCTGGCCCAGCGGGTCGGCGCGTGGGTACCGCTGGACGAGGTGCCCGACGTTTGGGAGGGCGTGACCTCGCTGTTCCGCGACTACGGCTACCGGCGGCTGCGTTCCAAGGCCCGGCTGAAATTCCTGATCAAGGACTGGGGTATTGAAAAATTCCGACACGTCCTGGAAACCGAATACCTCAAGCGGCGGTTGATCGACGGCCCACCACCGGCGCCGGTAATCCACCCGATCGACCACGTCGGTGTGCAGCGCCAGAAGAACGGGCGCAACGCGATCGGCGTTTCCTCGATCGCCGGACGGGTGTCGGGCACGACCCTGTCCGCGGTGGCCGACCTGATGGAGCGGGCCGGATCGGACCGGGCGCGGTTCACCCCGTACCAGAAGCTGGTCATTTTGGACGTGCCCGACGAGAACCTCGACGAGATGGTGGCCGGCCTGGACGCGCTGGGGTTGCCGTCGCGGCCGTCGCATTGGCGGAAGACCTTGATGGCCTGCAGCGGCATCGAGTTCTGCAAGCTGTCGTTCGCCGAGACACGCGTGCGCGCCCAGACCCTGGTGCCCGAACTGGAACGCCGCCTCGAGGACATCAACGCCCAGCTCGATGTGCCGATCACGGTCTACATCAACGGCTGCCCGAACTCGTGCGCCCGCATCCAGGTCGCCGACATCGGGTTCAAGGGCCAGATGGTCGACGACGGTGACGGCGGATCGGTCGAGGGCTTCCAGGTGCACCTGGGCGGCAGCCTGGGCGCTGAGAGCGGGTTCGGGCTCAAGCTGCGCCAGCACAAGGTGCTCAGCCACGAGCTCGGCGACTACATCGACCGGGTGGTGCGCAACTTCATCGCGCAGCGCGAGGACGGCGAGCGGTTCGCCACCTGGGCCATCCGCGCCGACGAGGCCGACCTGCGATGAGCGAATCGGGTGAAAACCTTCACCGAGGCACAGGTACAGGAGATGGTGACGCGCGGCGCGACCCTGGGTTTGGCCGCGACGATTCGTTTCGCCTTAGACGCCGACCCGCTTAGCGGGCGGTGTCAGTGGCCGGCGAAGACCGAATACGGGTTGCGCGTCTCATGAGCACGCTCGTACTCACCGCACACGGCAGCAAAGATCCACGATCGGCCGCCAATGCACGAGCCGTGGCGGCCCGGCTGAGGCGCATGCGGCCAGGCCTCGACGTGCGGCTGGCGTTCCTGGAACACGCTGCGCCGAACTTCATCGACGTGCTCAACGGATTGCCGGACAGCCGCCAGGCGGTGGTCACCCCGCTGCTGCTCGCCAGTGCCTACCACGCGCGCCTCGACATCCCCAAACAGATCGCGCGCGCCGCTGCGCACGGCGTACGCCAGGCCGACGTCCTCGGTGAAGACGATCGGCTGGTGTCGGTGCTGCGTGAACGCCTCGCGGAATTCCGGGTCTCCCCGCTCGACCATGAACTCGGGGTGCTGGTGGTCGCGATCGGCTCATCGGACACCGCAATGAACGCCCGCACCGCGCAGGTGGCGTCCAAGCTGGCCGCGCCTACCCAGTGGGCAGGGGCCACAATGGCTTTCGCCACCAGGCCCGAGCCGTCGGTGGCCGAAGCCGCCAGCCAGTTACGGCGGCGCGGCGCCAGCCGGCTCGTTATTGCACCGTGGTTTCTGGCACCGGGACGCATTACCGACCGCGTCTGGACCTATGCGCGAGACAACGGCATTCCGATGGGGGCGCCGCTGGGCGCGCACCCTCTCGTGGCCGAGACCGTGCTGGATCGCTTCGATCAGGCAGTAGCCGACCGCATGGTGGCTTGAGTTCGGCTCCGGAAATGTGGTGAGCGCCATCGGCTCACCTTTGGCCATCCGCAATCCCCGCCGCGATCTCCAACTTCTGCTCGGGAGTGATCTCGCCCTTGTGGGTGTAACACATGTATGTCGGCATCGGCACCTCCTGGGTACTTCCGACGTCGATCATCGAGCGCATGCGAGCCTAAGCCCACATCGGTCGGCACGCCACGACCTGTAAATCCGAAGCTGGTAACCGGTCACGCGGCGAGCCCACACCGACCCCGCCGGGCTGGCCGCCCGATCCCGGGCAGTCGCCACGCCGCCAGGCTGGCCCGCGCCAAGGCCTAACAAACCAGGTGGAGACGGGCGGAACGTACTAATATATGTTGTCCACCAAGCACTTTCAGGAAAATTGGAGACCCAGGTAGGACCGGCACAATGACGGTTTGTGGCCCCACAAAATCAAGACCTCTACTGAATACCGGTTGGGCGGCGAAGCATCAAAAGCATGAACCGGCTAGCGAACGTGGGACACGAAATGGTTGCGTATCCCCAACGGCTGCATCATGTTATCGCTTGGCGCGAGTCGTGGGCGGTGTTCAGTCCGGGCCGCACGTGGCGGTATCGACTGGTGCGCGTGTGGGATTCAGACAAACCACGGCTGGGCTGGGTGATCCTCAGCGGCTCTGACGCCGATAAACATCACACCGATCCGACGATCCGCCGCTGCACTGGCTTCGCGCGGGCCTGGGGATACGGCGGGGTCGACATCGCCAACCTCTATGGGCTGGTGTCGAAGGATCCCGGGGCGCTTGGGCGCCACGTCGATCCGGTCGGCCCCCACAACGATCGCCACCTCGCAGCGGTGTGCTCGGAGAACGACCTCACGGTGCTGGCGTGGGGACCCGACGCCGGCACCGACCGCGCCCATGCGGTGATCCAGATGCTGTGGCGGCTCACTAAGCGTCGTGGCGGGTCTTTGGCCGTGTTGGGTTGGACCCGCGGTGCGCAGCCAGTGCATCCACTGCTGGCGCCCAAAGACACCACCCCTAATTGCTTGACGCTGAGCGGGGCCGGTTGCGGTCTGCATGAGGCCGAGGACCCGCGCTGGGGACAACTGGTGGCAGGTGCGGCGTGACTTCTCTCGACTTCACCCCGCCGCACGTGTCAGACCCAACCGTGCGTGCAACACACATCGTGGTGTCCCGTGGCAAGTTCGCGCGGGCGTTTGGCACTCATGGCCGCAATGTGCGCCTAGCGATCTGGCTAGCCGGCTGGCACATCGACGTCTATGACGAATTCGTTGAGAAACCCGATCGTTTCGGAGGGCGATGATGTTGCACCGTAAAGGAATTCAGCCGCTTGCAGTCCAGGAGGTCAGCCAGATGTCTAGTCATGTCGAACGTCCCTACCACGTCGCGATCGTCGGCTCGGGGCCGTCGGGGTTCTTCGCCGCGGCATCGCTGCTGAAGGCGGCCGACGCGTCCGACGAGATCGACGTCGCGATCGACATGCTGGAGATGCTGCCCACCCCGTGGGGTCTGGTGCGCTCCGGCGTCGCGCCTGATCACCCCAAGATCAAGTCGATCAGCCAGCAATTCGAGAAGATCGCCGAAGACCCCCGCTTCCGCTTCTTCGGCAATGTGGTGGTGGGCGAGCACATCGAGGCCAGCGAACTCGCCGAGCGCTACGACGCCGTGATCTATGCGGTTGGGGCGCAATCGGATCGTTCGTTGAACATTCCCGGCGAGGACCTGCCGAGCAGCATCGCCGCCGTCGATTTTGTGGGCTGGTACAACGCGCACCCGCACCGCCAGAACATGATGCCCGACTTGTCGGGCGCCCGTGCGGTCGTCGTCGGGAACGGCAACGTCGCGGTTGACGTCGCCCGCATCCTGGTGACCGAGCCCGACGTGCTCGCGCTCACCGACATCGCCGATCACGCACTGGAGTCGCTGCGACCATGCAGCATCGAGGAAGTGGTGGTCATCGGTCGGCGCGGGCCGCTGCAGGCGGCGTTCACCACCCCGGAGTTGCGCGAGCTGGCCGACCTCGACGGGGTCGACATCGTGGTCGATCCGACCGAGCTGGAGGGCATCACCGACGACGATGCTGCGGCGGTCGGCAAGACCACGAAGCTCAACATCAAGGTGCTGCGGGACTACGCCGCCGGCGAGCCGCGTCCGGGACACCGTCGAATCGTGTTCCGCTTCTTCACATCTCCGATCGAAATCAAAGGTGACGGCAAAGTGGAGCGCATCGTGCTCGGCGGCAACGAGCTGGTCTGCAACGACAGCGGACGAGTGGTGACCAAGGACACCGGCGCGCGTGAGGAACTGCCGGTGCGGTTGGTGGTGCGCGCGGTCGGCTATCGCGGTTTACCCACGCCGGGACTGCCGTTCGATGACAAGAGCGGGACCATCCCGAACACCGACGGCCGGGTCGCGGGCAGTCGCAACGAGTACGTCGTCGGCTGGATCAAGCGCGGGCCGACCGGAGTGATCGGCACCAACAAGAAAGACTCCCACGACACCGTCGACACCCTGGTCGCCGATCTGGCCGCCACTAGAGACTCTTCCGGGCTGGCGGATTTCGGCGCCGACCACGGCGACAAGCTCGCCGACTGGCTGGCCTCGCGCCAACCAAAGCTCGTCACCGCCGTGCACTGGGAGGCCATCGACCGCTTTGAGCGTGAGGCCGGCGAGCGGCACGGGCGGCCCCGCGTCAAGCTGCCGACCCTGGAGGGGCTTCTGGCCATCGGGCACGGCTGATTCGCGGTCCAGCAAACACGCCGCGTTGCTGATCTTGAATAACACGAAGGAAGGAAACGATTGTGGCCTATGTGATTGCCGAACCCTGTGTCGACGTCAACGACAAGGCATGCATCGAGGAATGCCCTGTTGATTGCATCTACCAGGGTGCACGAATGCTCTACATCCACCCCGACGAGTGCGTCGACTGCGGCGCCTGCGAGCCAGCGTGCCCGGTCCAGGCCATCTACTACGAAGACGACCTGCCCGACGAGTGGAGCGGCTACGCCCAGATCAACGCCGACTTCTTTGCCGACCTCGGCTCGCCCGGCGGCGCGTCGAAGATCGGGATCACCGAAAACGACCCAATCGCGATCAAAAGCCTCGACCGCGTAGACAAAGGCTGAACACAGGTCCTGGTGGGCTTGATACCCGGAAAGGGGCCTTCAATGAGCAACAACGACACGCCAATCTGTGCCGTCGAGGCGGACAAACCAGCCGTCGATCAGGCATGTGCGACGGACGCCGCGCTCGCCGAGCGGTTCCAGCGAGACGCGATCCCGCTGTTGGATCAGCTCTTCAGCGGCGCATTGCGCCTGACACGAAACCGAACCGATGCCGAAGATCTGCTCCAGGAAACGATGCTGCACGCCTACGTCGGTTTCGGATCGCTTCGGGCGGGCAGCAACCTCAAGGCGTGGCTGTACAGGATTTTGCACAACACCTGGATCACTGCGTACCGCAAACAACAGCGCCGGCCCAGGCAGGCACGGATGGATGATTTCACCGACCGCCACGCGGCCCGTTACGCCGCCACCGCTCCACCCGGACTGCGCTCAGCCGAAGTCGAAGTGCTCGAAGCCTTGCCCGACTTGCAAATCCAGGCAGCGCTGCTGTCGCTACCCGAAGAGTTTCGGATGGCGATCTATTACGCCGACGTCGAGGGCTTCTCGTACGCGGAGATCGCCGCCATCATGGGCACGCCGATCGGCACGGTGGTATCGCGGCTGCACCGAGGTCGCACAAGACTCCGTGACTCGCTTCGCGCACTTGCAACCGAACGCGGGGTCCTTCGCCCAGCACCTCGGTGTCGACCGCTAGGGGCACGTTCAAGCGCGCCCGGTACCCGGGAAAATGGCGCGCAATCGCGGCCTGTTGAGCAGATAGCGGGCGAAAAGTGATGGAAGAGTGGGCCCGCTACGGCGCGACCACCAACGCGGCGGCCCGTCAGCTCACCAGCGGACGGCCGTCGCGAGCGCGGAGTCCACGGTCGGGTGGATGGGCAGGACGCCGTCGAGCCCGCAAGCGTCGACAATTCGGGCGACGATCGGCTCGTGGCTCACCAGGCGCAATTCGATGCCGCGATCCCGGCACCGTTGCGCCGCGCCCGCCAGCACCGCGAACGCGCAGCAACCCATGAATTCGAGTCCTGTGACGTCGATGACGAGGGGGCCGGGCCGGGCGACGATGCTGGCCGCCTCGGCGACCAGGTGGCGCCAGGTGTGCTCATTGCAGGCATCGACCTCACCGCCCGCGTAAATGATCACCGCCGGGCCGTTGCGATCGGTGGTCGCCCTTAGCGTGCTGTGCGGATCGCCCAGCTCATAGACCAGCCGCGTGCTGAGGCTCAGCTGGGGGCCGGATTCGGTAATGACGGGGCTCATCATGATGGACTCCCTAATCGACGTGGCGTGGGAACGCCACAAAGGTTGCCCGTCCTTGGGTCTGAAGACAGACTTCGCGATGCGAATCTCATTTGTATAACGAGACAGGGCGGTCTGTCTACATGACACGCCCTAAGAGTATGGTAAGGCTCGCTATGACAAGCTCTGACGCGGTGCCCGCCCTGCCGGCTCGTCAGCGGATCCTGAATGCGGCATACGAGCTGTTCAGCCGGCGTGGGATCCGGGCGGTCGGCACCGACGAGGTCATCGAGCGGGCCGGGGTGGCCAAGGCGACGCTGTACCGGCATTTCGCGACGAAAAACGACCTCGTCCTGGCCGTGCTGGAGCGTCGTGAAGAGCTCTGGACGCACGGATTGATCGAGGAGCAGTCACGGCTGCGGGGCGACACACCCGAGGCGCAGCTGCTGGCGATCTTCGACGTCTTGCACGACTGGTTCCAGCTGCGCGACGGCTATGAAGGCTGCTCGTTTATCAACGTGTTGTTCGAGATGGGCGTGCATCATCCCGCCGGACGGGCCAGCGTGGCTCACATCGACCACGTCCGGGACATCGTGCGCCACCGCGCGGTCGCGGCGGGGCTCACCGACGTCGAGGAGTTCGCTTCGTCGTGGCACATCCTGATGAAGGGCGCGATCGTCCTCGCTGCGGTCGGTGACCTGGACGCCGCTCTGCGCGCTCAGAAGATGGCCCGCCCGCTCATCGAGCAGCATCGGCCGGCCATTGCGGTGGACGCTGCCGAGGTGGTTGGTTAGCCCGGGGGCGATTCACACCGCGTCGGCCGCGGTGGTGCCGGTTTTGCGATAGTGCTCGGCCTCGAGTTCGGCGATCGCCCGGGATGTGCGTTCGCGCAGCAAGATTGCGGCGGTAACCCCGCACACGACGGCGATGACCAGCGCGACCCAGGAGAACCGCTCCAGCCAGCGTTCGGCGGCCATCCCGGCGAAATAAACCAACGCGGTGGTGCCGCCCGCCCAGCAGATGGCGCCCGACACGTTGGCCGCCAGGAACCGCGGATAGTGCATCTTCAGGGCCCCCGCCAGTGGCCCGGCGAAGATCCGCAGCAGCGCGATGAAACGGCCGAAGAACACCGCGCGAACTCCCCAGCGGCTGAACAACTTTTCGGCGAGCGCGACGTGTCCGGGACCGAAATGTTTCGGGAACCGCCGGCCAAGCCGGTCGAAGAGCGGCATGCCGAAGCGTCGCCCGATCGTGTAGCCGATGGTGTCGCCGATCACGGCGCCGATCACGGCGGCGAGGCCGACACCGACCGGGTTGACGGCCAGGTCATGATGCGATGACATCAGCGCCGCGGTGACCAGCACGATCTCGCCGGGAAGCGGAATGCCCAGGCTCTCGACCCCGACCACACCGCCGACCACGAGGTAGACCGCGAGTGGCGGGATTGACTGCAGCAAAGCCTCCACGTTCATGGGTCAAGGATGCCTGACCGGCGATCATTGCGCGCCGTAATTGTCATCGCTTCGGGCCGGTGCGGCACCGTGCGCTTCGCTCGGCACGCTGAGCCGTTCCAACCTCGGGCGTTTGGGCACTCGCCCGTCCGCCGAGGACCGGCCGCGCATCCGGCGCCACACCCACGGGAAGAGACTGTCCTGCGTCCAGCGCAGGTGCCCGTACGCGCCGGCCGTGAACGACAGGCGCCCGGGATCGGGGCTCGAGCTGGCCCAATCATGGTTGCTGTCAGGCAAACCGAGGGCTTCGGCGGCCGCGGCGGCGAACAGGATGTGCCCCCTGGTGGACGCGTGGACGCGGTCGATGCTCCACGTGTCCAAATCGCGCATCGAGGCCGCGCCGTAGAGGTCGACGAGCCTGAACCCGTAGAAGTCGGCGGCCGCGCGAATCGCGCCGTTGATACGGGCAAGTCGCGGAGACACCAGCCGGCCGAACGGGAGGAACTGCGCGACGTTCGGGAAGGTCGTCGTCACCACCGTCGCTCCGGATTCAGCGAGCGCGGCGTAGACGGATTCGAGGTCGGCAAGGGCGCGGTCGAACGATCGTCCCGGCTGGATGACGTCGTTCATTCCGGCGCACACGGTGATCAGATCCGGCCGCATCGCGAGCGCCTGCGGAACTTGCTCGTAGAGCACGTCGGCGACCAGCTTGCCGCGGATCGCGAGGTTGGCGTACTGCAAACCCGGATGCAGCGAATCGATCATTGCGGCGAGTCGGTCGGCGAATCCCAGGAAACCCGCGACGTCGTCACCGTCCCACAAGCCCTCGGTCTGACTGTCGCCGATGGCGACGTATCGGGTAAATCCGGCCCGAATAGCCTCGCACACGAAGCCGAGACTAATAGCAATCCGAATTTTCGTGGCTGTAGCGTGGCCGTGGCTCGACGCTGAGGAGTTTCGTGACGGACGAGGAATTCAATCTCGCCCAAGTGTTCTCGGCGGTGGCGGCAGCGAACCCGGATCGCGATTGCATTGTGTTCGGACATCGGCGGTTCACCTTCTCGCAAACTGGCGGGCGCGCCCGCCGATTCGCCCGGGCGCTGCATTCGTGGGGCTTCGGCGCGCATCGGGAGCGTTCGGCGTTGGCGTCTCACGAATCGGGTCAAAGCGACCTCGGGTTGTACATGGCCAACTGCAATGAGTTCCTCGAGGCCATGCTTGGCGCCTACCAGGCACGGGTCGCGCCGTTCAACGTCAACTATCGCTACGTCGCCGACGAACTGGTGTATCTGCTCGACAATGCGCACGCGGACGCGGTGATGTATCACGCACGGTTCGCTCCGACGCTGGCCGAGGCGCTCGAGCGGGGTCGGCTGCCTGCGGTGCGGCTGATCCACGTCGACGACGGGTCCCGAAACGATCCGCTGCCCGGGGCGGTGCGCTACGAGGAACTGCTGGCATCGGTGTCCGACGAGCCGCTGCACCTCGCGCTTTCGCCCGACGATCTCTACGTGCTCTACACCGGCGGCACCACCGGGACGCCCAAGGCGGTGCTGTGGCGCCAGCACGACATCTACGTGAACGCCCAGGGCGGACGGAGCTACGGTACTGGCGAGACGGTGACGAGCGTGGACGAGATAGTCGCGCGATCACGGCAGTGTTGCCCACGGGCTAGCGTGAACTCATGACGAGCGCGAGCGGGCCCTGGAGAGGGGTCTGGAGAGGGGTGATGTGGACGCCGATACGCCGGCCGCCGATTCGCTTGCGCCGCAGTATCCGATCGAGTCGGTCGACAACGCGTTGAAGCTGCTGCTGCTGTTGGGCGAGCAGCCGCAGATCCGGCTGAGCGAGGCGACCCGGTATCTGGGCGTGGCGTCGTCGACCGCGCACCGGCTGCTGGCGATGCTGGCCTACCGCGGGTTCGTCCGCCAAGACCCGGTCTCCAAGGCGTACCTGCCCGGTTCCTCGCTGACCGGTGTTGCGTTTGCGATCTTCGGCCGCATCGATATTCAGCGATCTGCCAGCCCGGTCATGGGTGGCCTCAGCGAAACCCGCCGGGAATCGATTCACGTCGGGATGCTCGACGGCGCCAACGTCCATTTCGTCGCCGCGGTCGAGGGTCCGTCCGCGGTCCGGGTGGCCTCCCGGCTGGGACGGACCATGCCCGCGCACTGCACCTCGACCGGCAAGGTCATGCTGGCCGGGCTATCGCAGCCGGAATTGCGTGCGCTGCTGCCGCGGGAGCAGTTGGAGCGCATCACCTCTGCCTCGATCGGCAGCCGCACCGAGTTGGAGGCCGAGCTTTCGGCCATTCGCGAGCGGGGCTATGCCGTCAATCGCGAGGAAAGCGAGGAGGGTGTCGCTTCGGTTGCGGTCCCGATACCCACCCGGGCGCCGGGCCTGCGGCTCGCGCTGAACGCGGCCGCACCTCAGAATCGGCTTGACAGCGCCCGGTACCCGTCGGTGGTCGCCGCACTTGTCAAGGCGGCCAAGGAAATTGGCGACCAGCTCGGCTGAGCCCTCGCCTTAGCCGTTGCTTAGCCGACGAATCTGGATGTCCGGTGCGATATCTCGGGTTTCAGGAAAACGTCATCGAGCGTTACGGTGCGTAGCCCACGCGACCGGATGATGTCTACCAGCTGCCCGTAGACATGGGTGATCGGTGCATGGTTGGAGTGCCCGATCACGATGTTCTGCGGGGCGAAGTACTGCCACGCCATCTTGACGATCTGGTCTTCGGGAAGCACTGCGGAATCGCGCAAGTCGCCGCACCACAGCGTGGGAACCTGATAGCCCAGATCGGCGGCCACCCTGTCCACCAGGTCGTTGTGGCGGCCATAGGGTGGCCGGAAGTACGGAGTGGCGTCCACGCCATAGGTATTCCGCAGGAACGCGTCAGTGCGACTCAGTTCATCGGCGACCTGGCCCGCCGACAGTTTCGTCAAGTCCGGATGCATCCACGTGTGATTGCCCAGCTGAATCTGCCCGGATTCGACCAGTGGCCGAAGCAAGGCGGCATTGTCGGTCCACGCGCGATGGACGCCGGTGACGAAATAGGTGAGCCGCACACCGGTTTCCTTGGCGAATTCTGTGTAGAGCCGGACCACCTCGCTGTTGGCGCCATCATCGACCGTCCACGCCAACAGATCACCGTCGCCGGGAAGCTTGTTCAGTACAGCGCCGCCGGGCAGCATGACCCGCGATCCCGGGTTCGGGGGCGGCAACAACGGCGGCTGGACCGGCGTGACCGGTTTGGGCGCGACGCCGGGAACATCGCCACGCGCCACCGTCTCGTTGGAGCCGCCGCCGGAGCACAAGGAGATCCCCGACACCGCCACCGTGGCGGCCACCGCGACCAGGAACCGCCGCCGGTCCAGTTCGGCCACGTGGGTGCTCCTCAGTTTGCGGTGCCAATGGGACAGCCCAGGCTAAGCACGCTGCCCCGGCAAACCGTCGAGTGGCACGGCCTCGATATCAATCTGTGACATCAGCTCGGTTGAGCTTCACCCAGGCGAGCTATTGGCGGGTTTGGAAGTGCATTCCGATCGGATGGCCGAAAACCTCAGTGCGGCAGATGTTTTCGGCGAGCAACGCGCCATTGCTGACTTGGCGGGCAAGGCGCCCTCGCCGACCTACTTCGGTGCCGTCGACCGTCTGATCGACGAGAGTCTACGTCGCGCTGACCGGATAGTCGCCGGCGCGCCGCGGGGCCGCTAAGGCCTTGTGGTCTGCGTAGATGCTGGCCAGCCAGATGTGCACCAACGTGTCGATCACCCGGTCTTCTGGGATCGCCGGCTCTTCGGTGGTGAACGTCGCGGTCATCAGCCGCTCGCTCAACATGTTCAGCGCGATGGACAAGTCCTCGGCCGGGACGGTGTCGGGGGCGGCGCCCCGCGCGCGCTCGGCCTTGATTGCGACGGTGGTAAAGGAGATCCAGCGCTGCATGAGCGTCGACCACAGCTGCCGGACCTCCGGGTTGGTGCCCTTGGCCGCCGCGCCGGCCACGGCGACCGCCCGGTGCGACCCCGACACCTCGAAGAATGCCTCGATGCGGGCGCGCCACAGCGTCGCCGGGTCGCCGGTCTGCTTGCCGCGTAGCGCGCTGAGGGCCGCGTAGGCCTTGCTATTCATCTGGTCCATCAGCGACAGCAGCACCGCGTTCTTCGACTGGAAGTAGAAATAGAAGGTGGGGCGGGAAATGCCCGCGCCCTTTGCCAGGTCGTCAACGGAGAAATCAGCCAGCGGCCGCTCCTGCAGGAGCCGCTCGGCCGTGGCAAGGATCGCCTGTTCGCGGTCGTCACCGGAGTGATGTGACGAGCGGCGGCCGCGGGAGGCATGGACGTACCCGGGCCGTGTCGGGGGGGTCGGCACGTCACCCACTTCTAGGGCACGTCGATATACGTCAACGAAATTGTTGATTAAGACCAACAATAATGTCGATTAAGTTCGACGCGCTGTCGAATAAATCGACAAAATTGTTGCCCGCGTCAGAAACGCGAACCGGGCAACAAAACGAGGGGAATGCACCCTGCCGGCGGGGGACAATGCTGATATGCCCTACATCGATCGGCGCACCATGCTGCGCGCTGTTGCCGGGGGTGTACTGGCACTGGCGGAGATCGTCGCCGAACCGGTGGCCGGCGCGTTCCCCGTCCGTTGGAACATTCCGCTGGGTCCGGTCCCGGCACCGGCGGGCGTCCTCAGCCGCCTGCCCGGGCAGGACAACCGGATAGCGCTCACCGTTGACGACGGCGCCAGCACCGGAGTCGTTGCCGCATTCGCGCAATTCGTCCAAGACAGCGGGATTCGGCTCACCTTTTTCGTCAACGGGGCCAACCCGTCATGGTCGATCAATGCGCCCGCGCTTCGGCCCTTGGTCGATTCGGGCCAGGTTCAAATGGCGAACCACACCTGGTCGCACCCGTACCTCAACCGCATGGGTCTGGGCGCGGTGGCCGATCAGATCGGGCGCAACGCCGATTTCCTGCGAAACACCTACGGAATGGACGGCAGCCCGTTTTTCCGTCCCCCCTTCGGAGTTCACAACGGTGACATCGACCGGGTAGCCGCCGACCAGGGCTACACCTCGATCACCATGTGGAGCGGGGACGTCGGTGACTCGGCGCCCGAAAACGAAACCAGTCTGTTGGCTCGCGCGACGAAATCGTTCCAGCCGGGCCAGATCGTGCTCATGCACGCCAACCTGCCGACCATCACGCATTGTTACGGACAGCTGCTGGACCTCATCGACAGCCGCAACCTGCAGACCGTCACCCTCAAAGACGCCTACGCCTGACGAACGCGCGACCCGTCGGCCGGGTCGTGTCGGCCGCGAGGCGCGACACCCACGCGGGCCATGATGCGATCCAGGACGATATCGGTCAGATCGCCGTCGTCGGCGACTCGGTTAAGGCCGCGCCGCCGCAGGAAAGTGTCGAGGCGTCGATCGGGTGGCCAATTGGCATAAATTGGGCCAACATAACGCGAACGCAAGAATTCGTAGGCGAGGACGTCTACATCAGAATCGCTCAACAACGCTGGGTTGGAACCCATAGCCGTCATACTCCTTTGTTCAGCCGCAACCGCCGCAGTCAAGTTACGTCAGACAAAGCGATTATTCCATCACGCGGCCATTGCGGATAGAGCCCAAAGTCGTTGCGTACTCTCCCACCCCCGACGCTGGTTTCTACAAGTGAGGTTGTCTAAACTCTGGTGGATGAAGAGCGCCGACTCCAGGGACTCCGCCGGTCGCCGTCGCGAGGTGCTGGGGGTATTGCGATCCTCGCCCGGTCCGATGGGCATCGCCGCGATCGCCGATGTGGTGGGCGTGCATCCCAACACCGTCCGATTCCACCTCGGGAGCCTGGTTAGCGACGGCCAAGTGGAGCGGGTCGAGCCGGGCCCGAAGGGCCCGGGCCGTCCGCCGCTGATGTTCCGGGTGGTCCGGCAGATGGATCGCGGCGGAACGCGGCATTATCGGCTGCTCGCCGAGGTCCTGACGAATGCGCTTGCCACAGAACGGGATCCGCGCGCCAAGGCGCTGGCCGCCGGGCGGGCCTGGGGACGAACGGTGGATTCATCGCTCCCTGTCCCGCCCGCCGGTGCCACCAGCGCCGACGAGGTCATCGACCATTTGACGGACGTGCTCGACGACCTCGGGTTCGCCCCCGAGCGCCGGATCGCCGACGGGAAGCAACAAGTCGGCCTGCGACACTGCCCGTTCCTGGAGCTCGCCGAGAACCGAACCAGCGTCGTCTGTCCAGTGCACCTCGGGCTCATGCAAGGGGCCATGGAAGCCTGGGGCGCACCGGTTTCCGTCGACCGACTCGATTCGTTCGTCGAACCGGATCTCTGCCTGGTGCACCTGACGCCGCAAGCGGCCGCCAGGTGAGGACGGGGCCCGCGATCGCCGTCGCGGCAACGTTCGTGTGGCTGGGCATGATGCTGGCCATCTCGTTTCTGGAAGCTCCGCTGAAGTTCCGCGCACCCAACGTGACGTTGCAGATCGGGCTCGGCATCGGGCGCCTCGTCTTTCGTGCGCTCAACGCCGTGGAGGTGTGTTTCGCCGTGGTCATCTTGGCGGTCGTGGTGGCCGGCCCAACCCCGGCGCGGATCGCCTTGGCATTTTCCGTCGCCCTCGCCGCGCTGGCCGTCCAGTTGATCGCGGTGCGTCCCGCATTGAGCCGTCGTTCCGATGCGGTGCTCGCCGGACTGGATGCGCCCCGCTCCCGCGGTCACTACACGTATGTCGGTCTGGAGGCCGTCAAGGCGGTTGCGTTGGCAGCGACGGGGATACTCCTACTAGCTGGCTAAGAAGGCCGAGCTCGAAGACAGTAAGGACGCAGTGATGGAATCCATCTCGTTGACCAGCCTGGCCTCCGAAAAACTGGCCGAGGCACACCAGTCGCACAGCGGGCGGGCCGCGCACACCATCCACGGCGGTCACACCCACGAGCTTCGGCAGACCGTGATGGCCTTACTCGCCGGCCACGATCTCTCGGAACACGACAGCCCGGGTGAGGCGACGCTGCAGGTGCTGCAGGGTCACGTGCGCCTCACCACTAACGGCGACGCCTGGGACGGCAAGACCGGCGACTACGTCGCGATTCCGGCCGAACGGCACGCCCTGCTCGCGGTCGAGGATTCGGTGATCATGCTGACCGTGCTGAAATCGCTGCCTGCGGCTCAATAGATGTTATCGACGGCCACCCGCGGGTGGCCCTCGCACTCGCCCCGCTAGTGCACGGCACGCAGGTAGCGCTTGGCGATGACGCGCTGCAGCACCGGCACCAGCGGCCCACCGGCCTTGCTCCACCACGTCGCCGGCCGGGAGAACGCCGACACCTCCGCGACCACCGCGGAGGTGGTCGGGTCACGACGGATGACGAAGCGCTCCTCGCCGCGCTCCGGGTGACCCGGCAGCGTGCCGTAGGCGAATCCGCGGATGTCGGGCTCGTCGACGACGTAGACCACGCGGCACGGTGCGGGCAGAAAACCCATTCGTACCAACACGACCGCGTCGAGGACGACAACCTCGGAGCTGGCCTGCACCCGCAGGCCGGCCCCACGCTGCATGCCCCAGTGCATGACGGCGTCGGCGGCCCGCTCGAACCGCTGCGGGCCCTCGCCGATCTGAGCCTCCAGGTGAAGGTGGCCATATCCCGCGGGCAACCGGCCGGACGCGGTCGCCCCCACCTCCGGGTACGTCAGCGGAAGTCCCTCGAGCGCTGCTAGGTCCACCCGCCCAGCTTGCCACGCCACGGCGCGCGGCCGCGGTTCGCGCGTACGGTCCTAAAGTGGCCCACGCATCCGGATCGTTCACCCTCGGCGGCGACCTGACCGTCAACCGGCTCGGTTTCGGCGCGATGCGCCTGACCGGTCCGGGGGTATGGGGCCCGCCCGCCGACCGCGACGAATGCGTCCGGGTATTGCGGCGCGCCGTCGAACTCGGCGTGAACTTCATCGACACCGCGGACTCCTACGGCCCGTACGTCTCCGAGGAGATCATCCACGAGGCGCTGCACCCCTACGACGGGTTGGTCATCGCGACCAAGGCGGGTTTGCTGCGCACCGGCCCGGACGTCTGGATCCCGCTCGGCAACCCGAGTTACCTGCGCCAGGAGCTCGAGATGAGCCTGCGCCGCCTCGGCGTCGACACCATCGACCTGTTCCAGCTGCACCGCATCGACCGGAACTTCCCGCTGGCCGACCAGGTGGGCGAGCTCCTGACGCTGAAGAACGAAGGCAAGATCCGCCACATCGGTCTGTCCGAGGTCAACGTCGATCAACTCACCGCGGCCCAGCAGATCACCGAGATCGTGTCGGTGCAGAACAAGTACAACGTGGCCTCGCGTGCCGCCGAATCACTGTTGGACGCCGCGACCAGCCAGGGAATCGGTTTCATTCCGTGGTTCCCGCTGGCCGCCGGACCGCTGGCCGCCCCGGACGGCCCGCTGCACCGCATCGCCGCCGAGCGTGGCGCGACGCCGTCGCAACTGGCGCTGGCCTGGTTGCTGAAACGGTCGCCGGTGATGTTGCCGATTCCCGGCACATCGAAGGTTGCGCACCTGGAGGACAACGTCGCGGCCGCCCAGATCACGTTGAGCGACGAGGAGTTCGAGAAGCTGGCGGCTGCGGGCGCGCAGTAAGAGGCCGCGCAATACGGTGTTCTGGTGGCCGGCGAACATCAGCAGCACCCCGGCGGTGGATTCAACCCGCCGGAACCGACGACCAAGGGCGGCCCTGACTACGGCCGGTTCATCGACGCGGTGCGCAAGATGCAGGATCACGCCCGCGCCGCCGACGCGCCCGACGAGGTGATCACCGAGGCCGCGGACCTGCTGGAGAAGGTGTCGGAGTTGCTGAGCCCGTTCGACGCCGACGAATGGGCGTCGCCGTCGGGGCGCCGGATGGACCTGCCGGTTCGCGGCAACATCCTGACGATCCCGCTGAAGTCCCGCAAAACCGAGGACGGCCGGATCCAGGGCTGGGCCCGATTCGCGCGGTTTCACCTGGGACGCAACGGCGCCGTGCACGGCGGGGCGTTGGGGATGCTGTTCGACAGCGTGCTGGGGTTGGCGTCCTCGGTGCTGACCGGCGATCGCTACCAGCGCACGGCCTACCTCAAGATCGACTACCGCCGCATCGTGCCGATCGAAAAGGAGCTGCAGTTCGACGCCGGCGTTGACCGGGTCGACGGGCGCAAGATCTTCGTGTCGGGCCGGTTGAGCGACGGCGACACCCTGTTGACCGAAGCCGAGGCGCTGTTCGTGCGGCTCAAACCCGGCCAGCCGTGAGGGGATCTTCGAGGTCCGCCCCGATAGCATGACTCTGATTAATCAGGATCAATCAGGATCAATCAGTCGCCCAACCTTGGAGACCAACGCGATGAGCGCCCCCGCCCACCCCGTCCCAGCAGCCGACGGCGGCGACCCGCAGCGCCCGGCTGCGACGGGCTTGCGATCGCCGCAAGCCCCGATCCGGGTGCCCGCCGGGACTACCGCGGCCGCCGCGGTCGGCGAAGCCGGGCTGCCGAGGCGGGGCACGCCCGACGCCGTCGTGGTGGTGCGCGACGCCGCGGGCAAGCTGCGCGACCTGAGTTGGGCGCCCGATGCCGACGCCGAGGTCGTCCCGGTGGCCGCCGACACCGACGAGGGCCGCAGCGTCATCCGGCATTCGGCCGCACACGTGCTGGCCCAGGCCGTCCAGGAGCTTTTCCCGCAAGCCAAATTGGGCATCGGGCCGCCCATCGCCGACGGCTTCTACTACGACTTCGATGTGCCGGAGCCGTTCACGCCGGAGGACTTGCAGGCGCTGGAAAAGCGGATGCGTCAGATCGTCAAAGAGGGCCAGCTGTTTGAGCGGCGCGTCTACGAGTCCAAAGACCAGGCACGCGCCGAGCTGGCCAACGAGCCCTACAAGCTCGAACTCGTCGACGACAAGTCCGGCGACCCCGACATCATGGAGGTCGGTGGCGACGAGCTCACCGCGTATGACAACCTCAATCCCCGCACCCGGGAACGGGTCTGGGGTGACCTGTGCCGCGGCCCGCACATCCCGACCACGAAGCACATCCCCGCGTTCAAGCTGACCAGAAGCTCCGCCGCCTACTGGCGGGGCGACCAGGACAACGCCAGCCTGCAACGCATCTACGGCACCGCGTGGGAGTCACAGGAGGCGCTCGACCGCCACCTCGAGCTGATCGAGGAAGCCCAGCGTCGCGACCACCGCAAGCTGGGCGTCGAGCTGGACCTGTTCAGCTTCCCCGACGAAATCGGTTCTGGCTTAGCGGTTTTCCACCCCAAGGGCGGCATCGTGCGCCGGGAGCTGGAGGAGTACTCGCGGCGCAAGCACATCGAGGCCGGATACGAGTTCGTCAACACCCCGCACATCACCAAGGCGCAGCTCTTCCACACCTCGGGCCATCTGGACTGGTACGCCGACGGCATGTTCCCGCCGATGCACCTCGACGCCGAGCACAACGACGACGGAACGGTGCGCAAGCCCGGCCAGGACTACTACCTCAAGCCGATGAACTGCCCGATGCACACCCTGATCTTCCGACTCGCGCGGGCGGTCGTATCGCGAACTTCCGTTGCGGCTCTTCGAGTTCGGTACCGTGTACCGCTACGAGAAGTCGGGCGTGGTGCACGGGCTGACCCGGGCGCGCGGGTTCACCATGGACGACGCCCACATCTTCTGCACCCGCGAACAGCTGCACGACGAGCTGGCCTCGCTGCTGAGATTCGTGCTCGAGCTGCTCGGCGACTACGGGCTGGAGGACTTCTATCTGGAGCTGTCCACCAAAGACCCGGACAAGTTCGTCGGCTCCGACGAGATGTGGGAGCAGGCCACCAACGCGCTGGCCGAAGTGGCGGCGGAGTCCGGCCTCGAATTGGTCCCCGATCCCGGGGGCGCCGCGTTCTACGGCCCGAAGATCTCGGTGCAGGCGCGCGACGCGCTGGGGCGCAGCTGGCAGATGTCAACGATCCAGGTGGACTTCAACTTCCCGGAGCGGTTCGAGCTGGAGTACACCGCCGCGGACGGCACCCGTCGGCGGCCCGTGATGATCCACCGGGCGCTGTTCGGGTCGATCGAGCGGTTCTTCGGCATCCTCACCGAGCATTACGCGGGGGCCTTCCCGGCGTGGCTCGCGCCCGTTCAGGTGGTCGGCATACCGGTCGCCGATGAGCACGTCGCCTACCTGGAAGACGTTGCCGCACAGCTGAAGTCGCATGGAGTGCGGGTCGAGGTGGACGCCAGCGATGATCGGATGGCCAAGAAGATCGTCCTGCACACCGGCCAGCGGGTGCCGTTCATGTTGCTGGCCGGCGACCGCGATGTGCAGGCCGGGGCGGTGAGCTTCCGGTTCGGCGATCGCACCCAGATCAATGGCGTTGACCGCGACAGCGCGGTCAACGCCATCGTGGGCTGGATCGCTGGGCGCGAGAATGCTGCTCCCACAGCCGAACTGGTGAAGGTGCCCAGCGGTGAGTGACGAAGAGCGGGCGGCGGGCGCCGACGACACCTTCCTCGATCGGGGCGTCGGCGAGCAAGATCACTTGCAACGGCTGTGGACGCCCTACCGGATGAGCTATGTGTCCGAAGTGGTGAAGCGGGACACGGACGAACCCGAACAGCCGTTCACCGACATTCCGCGACTTCCCGACGATGTCGGCCTGGTGGTCGCGCGCGGCGAACTGGTCTACGCCGTGCTCAACCTCTACCCCTACAACCCCGGGCACCTGATGGTGGTGCCCTACCGACGGGTGTCCGAGCTCGAGGACCTGACCATTGCCGAGAGCGCGGAATTGATGGCCTTTCTCCAGAAGGCGATTCGCGTCATCAAGAACGTGTCGCGGCCGCATGGCTTCAACGTCGGCGTGAACTTGGGGACCTCGGCGGGCGGGTCATTGGCCGAGCACCTGCATGTGCACGTCGTGCCGCGCTGGGGTGGTGACGCGAACTTCATCACCGTCGTCGGCGGCTCGAAGGTGATCCCGCAGTTGCTGCGCGAGACTCGCCAACTGCTGGCCAACGAGTGGGCGAAGCAGCCGTGAGTAAGGCGCCTTTCTTGTCCCGGGCGGCGTTCGCGCGGCTCACCACTCCGACCGCTCGGGCGATGCTGCGGATCGGTCTGACGCCGGATGCCGTCACCATCCTGGGCACCACCGCCAGCGTCGCGGGCGCGCTGACGCTGTTCCCACTGGGCAAGCTGTTCCCCGGCGCGTGTGTGGTCTGCTTCTTCGTGGTGTTCGACATGCTCGACGGCGCGATGGCCCGGGAGAGGGGCGGTGGCACCCGATTCGGCGCGGTGCTGGACGCGACGTGTGACCGCATCAGCGACGGCGCGGTGTTCTGCGGGCTGCTGTGGTGGGCCGCTTTCGGCCTGCACGACAAGCTGCTGGTGGTCGCGACCCTGATCTGCCTGGTCACCTCGCAGGTGACCTCCTACATCAAGGCCCGAGCCGAAGCCAGCAGGCTGTGCGGCGACGGCGGATTGATCGAACGACCGGAACGCTTGATCATCGTGCTGACGGGCGCCGGCGTGTCGGACTTTCCGTTCATCGCGTGGCCCCCGGCGCTGCCGGTGGCGATGTGGCTGCTGGCGGTGGCCGGTGTGATCACCTGCGGGCAACGGTTGTACGCGGTGCGGACTTCGCCCCGGGCCGGCGACCCCATGGCGGGAACGGGCGACCCGTGATGTCCACTCCGCCAGGCCTGAAAACGATCGGCGCACCACGTCGCCTCGTGGGTCGCCTGATGACCGGTGCCGCGACCGACTGGGCGTACGCCGCCGGCTGGATGGCCGTGCGGGCAATGCCGGAATTCGCCGCCCGCGCCGCCTTCGACACCGGAGCGCGCTATGCGGCCCGTCACGGCGGGCCGGACCAGCTGCGCAAGAACCTGGCCCGCGTCATCGGCGTGGCGCCCGATGGCGTGCCCGACTCCCTGATGCGCGCCTCGCTGGCGTCCTATGGCCGTTACTGGCGCGAGGCGTTCCGGCTGCCGACGATGGATCACGCCGCGGTGGCCCGCCAGTTCAACGACGGGGTCCGGGGGGTAGAGAACCTGGACACGGCGCTGGCCGCCGGTCGTGGGGCCGTGATGGCGTTGCCGCACAGCGGCAACTGGGACATTGCGGGGGTATGGCTCGTGCAAAGCCACGGCGCATTCACCACCGTCGCTGAGCGACTGCAACCCGAGTCGCTGTACCACCGTTTCATCGAGTTTAGGGAAGGCCTCGGCTTCGAAGTGCTGCCGCTGTCCGGCGGCGACCGACCACCCTTCGAGGTGCTGTGCGAGCGCCTGCGCGACAACGGGGTGGTGTGCTTGATGGCCGAGCGCGACCTCACCCGCACCGGTGTCGAGGTCGACTTCTTCGGTGAAGCCACCCGGATGCCGGCCGGGCCGGCCAAGCTTGCGATCGAGACGGGGGCGGCACTGCTGCCGGTGCGCAGCTGGTTCGAGGGCGACGGCTGGGCTATCTGGATGCAGCCGGAGCTGGACTGCACCGGCGGTGACGTCGGCGCCATCACCCAGTCGCTGGCGGACCGCTTTGCCAAGGACATCGCCGTGCACCCCGAGGATTGGCACATGCTGCAGCCACAGTGGCTGGCCGATCTGTCCGATGCCCGACAGGCCCGGCTGAGGGAAGCCTGATGCGCATCGGGATGGTCTGTCCTTACTCGTTCGACGTGCCGGGCGGGGTGCAGTCGCACGTCTTGCAGCTGGCCAAGGTGATGCGCGCCCGCGGGCACGAGGTCAGCGTGCTCGCCCCGGCTTCGCCGGACGTGTCGCTGCCCGACTACGTCGTTTCCGCCGGCAAGGCGATCGCGATTCCCTACAACGGTTCGGTGGCGCGGCTGCAGTTCAGCCCGGCCGTGCACGGCCGGGTCAGGCGCTGGCTGGCCGACGGCAACTTTGACGTGCTGCACCTGCATGAACCCAACGCGCCCAGCCTGTCGATGTGGGCCCTACGGGTGGCGGAGGGACCGATCGTGGCGACCTTTCACACGTCGACCACCAAGTCGCTGACGCTGACGGTGTTCCAAGGCGTGCTGCGGCCCTGGCACGAGAAGATCGTCGGCCGGATCGCGGTGTCCGACCTGGCCCGGCGCTGGCAAATGGAGGCGCTGGGGACCGACGCGGTGGAGATCCCCAACGGCGTCGACGTCGATTCATTCGCCTCGGCGCCGCGGCTGGACGGATATCCGCGGCCCGGCAAGACGGTGCTGTTCTTGGGCCGCTACGACGAACCGCGCAAGGGCATGGCGGTGCTGCTCAACGCGCTGCCGAGGGTCGTGGAGCGTTATCCCGAGTTGCAGCTGCTGGTCGTCGGCCACGGCGACGAGGACCAATTGCGCAGTCAGGCCGGGGAAATGAGCCGTTACCTGCGTTTTCTTGGCCTGGTGGACGACGCCGGAAAGGCCTCGGCGATGCGCAGCGCCGACGTCTACTGCGCGCCCCATATCGGGGGCGAGAGTTTCGGCATCGTCTTGGTGGAGGCGATGGCCGCCGGCGCCCCGGTGGTGGCCAGCGACCTGGACGCCTTTCGCCGCGTGCTGCGCGACGGTGAGGTGGGGCGCCTGGTGCCGGTGGGCGACGGCGCCGCGCTGGCCGACGCGCTGGTCGCGGTGCTGGGAAACGACGTGCTGCGGGAACGCTACGTGGCCGCCGGTTGCGAGGCGGTCGGCCGTTATGACTGGTCGGTGGTGGCCAGCCAGATCATGCGGGTGTACGAGACGGTCGCCGGGTCGGGCGTCAAGGTCCAGGTGGCCAGCTGATGACCTGGCTGATCGTCGCCGGCACGGTGCTGGTCCTGGTGCTGGTCCTGGCGCTGGCGGTGTTCGGTGTCTGGGCGTATCGGGCCGCCAACCGGCTGGACCGGCTGAACGTGCGCTACGACCTGTCCTGGCAGGCGCTCGACGGTGCGCTGGCACGGCGCGCGGTGGTGGCGCGTGCCGTCGCGATCGATGCCTATGGCGGGGGGTTGGAGGGCAGGCGCCTGGCGGGGCTGGCTGACGCCGCGGAGGGCGCGCCCAGGCACGGGCGGGAGAACGCGGAAAACGAGCTGTCGGCCGCGCTGGCGATGGTTGATCCCGCGTCACTGCCGGCGGGCCTGATCGCCGAGCTGGCCGACGCCGAGGCCCGGGTGCTGCTGGCCCGGCGATTCCACAACGACGCGGTCCGTGACACCCTGGCACTGGCCGAGCGACGCCTGGTGCGCACCCTTCGGCTCGGTGGAACCGCGGCGCTGCCAAGCTATTTCGAGATCGTCGAGCGGCCCCACGCGCTGGCGCACCGCGATCACGGTGTGCTCAACCACCGCACCTCGGCGAGGGTGGCGTTACTCGACGACACCGGCGCTGTGCTGCTGCTGTGCGGGTCGGATCCGGCGGTCACCGACGGCACGGCCCCCAGGTGGTGGTTCACGGTGGGCGGCGAAGTGCGGCAAAACGAGCGGTTGGCCGAGGCCGCGGCGCGAGAGTTGGCCGAAGAAACCGGTCTGCGGGTCGCGGCGGGCGACCTCATCGGACCGGTCTGGCGCCGAGACGAGGTCTTCGAATTCAACGGTTCGCTTATCGACAGCGAGGAGTTCTACCTCGTCTACCGCACGCGGCGGTTCGAGCCGTCTATCGCGGGGCGGACCGAGCTGGAACGCAGCTACATCCACGGTGCGCGCTGGTGTGACGCGACCGACATCGCCGAGTTGGTCGCCGCCGGCGAAACCGTCTACCCGCTGCAGCTGCCCGAACTGCTTGCCGACGCGAATGCGCTGGCCGACCGTCGGATCCCCGGCCCCCCGCGCCAGCTGCAGTCCATCCGCTGAGCTTTTTGCCCACCACTAGACTGGAACGGCATCGGTCGAAGGAGAATCAGCAGTGGACAGCGGCCCCTCACCAAACGGTGGCGCGGCGAACGGCACCGGACGCACCGGCACGGCTCGCGTCAAACGCGGCATGGCCGAGATGCTCAAGGGCGGCGTCATCATGGATGTCGTCACCCCCGAGCAGGCCCGGATCGCCGAGGGCGCCGGCGCCGTCGCGGTGATGGCGCTGGAACGGGTGCCCGCCGACATCCGCGCCCAGGGCGGGGTGTCGCGGATGAGCGACCCCGACATGATCGAGGGCATCATCGCCGCGGTCACCATCCCGGTGATGGCCAAAGCGCGCATCGGCCACTTCGTCGAGGCGCAGATCCTGCAGAGCCTCGGCGTGGACTACGTCGACGAATCCGAGGTGCTGACCCCCGCCGACTACACCCACCACATCGACAAGTGGAAGTTCACCGTGCCATTCGTGTGCGGGGCGACCAACCTCGGTGAGGCGCTGCGGCGCATCAGCGAGGGCGCGGCCATGATCCGGTCCAAGGGCGAGGCCGGCACCGGAGACGTCTCCAATGCGACCACGCATATGCGGGCGATCGGCGGCGAGATCCGCCGGCTGACATCGTTGTCGGAAGACGAATTGTACGTCGCTGCAAAGGAATTGAGCGCGCCCCACGAGCTCGTCGTCGAGGTGGCCCGGGCGGGCAAGCTGCCGGTCACGTTGTTCACCGCGGGCGGTATCGCCACACCAGCCGACGCCGCGATGATGATGCAGCTCGGCGCCGAGGGTGTCTTCGTCGGCTCGGGCATCTTCAAATCCGGTGATCCCGCGCAGCGCGCCGCCGCGATCGTGAAGGCCACCACGTTCTACGACGACCCCGACGTGCTGGCCAAGGTGTCGCGTGGCCTGGGCGAGGCGATGGTCGGCATCAACGTGGAGCAGCTCGCACAGCCGCAGCGACTGGCCGACCGCGGCTGGTAAGAACGCTTAGTGGCGATCGAGAAGATCCTCGACCTCGAGCAGCTCGAGGTCAACATCTACCGCGGTCGGGTGTTCAGCCCGGAATCGGGCGACTGGCAGCGCACCTTCGGCGGCCATGTGGCGGGCCAGTCGCTGGTGTCGGCGGTGCGTACCGTCGAGCCCGGCCACCTGGTGCACTCGCTGCACGGTTACTTCATCCGGCCCGGGGATGCCAAGGCGCCCATCGTTTTTATCGTCGAGCGGCTGCGTGACGGCGGCTCGTTTTGCACCAGGCGGGTCAACGCCGTCCAGCACGGCGAAACCATCTTTTCCATGTCGGCGTCATTCCAGACGCATCAGGAAGGCATCACGCATCAGGACCTCATGCCGGCGGCGCCCCCGCCGGACGGCCTGCCCGGATTGAGCTCGATGAAGGTGTTCGACGACGCCGGATTCCGCCAGTTCGAAGAGTGGGACGTGCGTATCGTGCCGCGAGACGCCCTGCAACTACTGCCCGGCAAGGCGTCCCAGCAGCAGGTGTGGTTTCGGCACCGGGAACCGCTGCCCGACGACCCGGTGCTGCACATCTGCGCGCTGGCCTACATGAGCGACCTCACGCTGCTGGGATCGGCGCAGGTCACCCATCTCGAGGAGCGCGAGCATCTGCAGGTGGCGTCGCTGGACCATGCGATGTGGTTCATGCGGATGTTCCGGGCCGACGAGTGGCTGCTCTACGACCAGTCCTCGCCCTCGGCCTGCGGTGGTCGCGCGCTGTGCCAGGGCAAGATCTTCAGCCGGGACGGCGAGATGGTCGCGGCGGTCATGCAGGAAGGCCTGACGCGCTTCGCGCGCGGATACCAGCCGCCACAGCAGTGAACGCCCCGCGTATCGGAGTCTTGGCGCTGCAGGGCGATACTCGTGAGCATCTGGCGGCGCTGCGCGAAGCCGGGGCGGAGTCGATGCCGGTGCGCCGCCGCAGCGAGCTCGACGCGGTGGACGGCCTGGTCATCCCGGGCGGGGAATCCACCACGATGAGCCATCTGCTGCTCGACCTCGATCTGCTGGAGCCGTTGCGGGCGCGGCTGGCCGACGGGCTCGCGGCCTACGGCGCGTGTGCCGGGATGATCCTGCTGGCCAGCGAGATCCTGGACGCCGGCGCGGGCGGGCGGGCGGCGCTGCCGCTGCGCGCGATCGATATGACGGTGCGGCGCAACGCTTTTGGACGCCAGATCGACTCGTTTGAAGGCGATATCGCGTTCGCGGGCCTCGACGATCCGGTGCGGGCGGTGTTCATCCGCGCGCCTTGGGTGGAGCGGGCCGGTGACGGCGTCGAGGTGTTGGCCCGGGCCGCGGGACACATCGTCGCGGTGCGGCAGGGCCGGATGCTGGCGACGGCGTTTCACCCGGAGATGACCGGCGACCGTCGCGTCCACCAGTTGTTCGTCGACATCGTCAACGGCCGGGTCTAAGCACTGGCGATGGGCAGACCGCGAGCGTGGGGCCTATGTACGAATGCAGGGCAGATCACGTACATAGCGCCCACGCTCGGCGGCGTCGGGTCCACGTAGACTCGTCTGGCCAATTGACAAAAGTAGAGATAGGACGGCTAGGACTTTCATGAGCGGCCATTCCAAGTGGGCCACCACCAAGCACCAGAAGGCCGTCAAAGACGCGCGTCGCGGCAAGGAGTTCGCCCGACTCATCAAGAACATCGAGGTCGCCGCCCGTACCGGCGGGGGTGACCCGGGGGGCAATCCGACGCTGTATGACGCCATCCAGAAGGCGAAGAAGAGCTCGGTGCCCAACGAGAACATCGAGCGCGCCCGAAAGCGGGGCGCCGGCGAGGAAGCCGGCGGCGCCGACTGGCAGACGATCATGTACGAGGGGTATGCGCCCAACGGGGTCGCGGTGCTGATCGAGTGCCTGACCGATAACCGCAACCGCGCCGCCAGCGAGGTGCGGGTGGCGATGACGCGCAACGGCGGCGCCATGGCAGATCCGGGCTCGGTGGCCTACCTGTTCACCCGCAAGGGAGTCGTCACGCTGGAGAAGAATGGCCTGACCGAGGATGACGTGCTGACGGCGGTGCTGGAGGCGGGCGCGGAGGATGTCAGCGATCTGGGGGAGAGCTTCGAAATCGTCTCCGAGCCCGGTGATCTGGTCGCGGTGCGCACCGCGTTGCAGGACGCCGGCATCGACTACGACTCGGCCGAGGCCAGTTTTCAGCCGTCGGTCAGCGTGCCCGTTGACCTCGACGGCGCCCGCAGGGTGTTCAAGCTCGTCGACGCGCTGGAGGACAGCGACGACGTGCAGAACGTCTACACCAACGTCGACCTGTCCGACGAGGTGCTGGCCGCCCTCGACGACGAGTGAGCCCGATTAGTTAGTCATAGCCGTGGCGCATGTCGTCGACCACGCGCGGGTTGTCCAGCGTCGACGGCTCGAGCGGGCGGGGTCCGACGTCGGCGGAGAACACGGTTGCGGCCCCCAGCACCTGCGGGTTGAGGAAGCGCAGCGGCGGAGCGTCGGCCGGCATCGTGGGAGTCGGGGGGGTGTCGCCCCGGCGGGCCAGGGCGAAGCCCCAATCACCGAAGGTCGGGACGTGCACGTGGTAGGGCGTGACCGCGTAGCCGGCGGTCCGGATCGACGTTACCGTGCGCCAGAACGCGGTCGGCGTGGAAAAAGGGCTGCCCGCCTGCACCACCATGAGGCCGTCGGGGGCCAGTGCCCGCGCGGCGAGCGCGTAGAACTCCGTCGAATACAGCCGGCCCAGGACGGGCGTGTCGGGGTCGGGAAGGTCGACGATGATCGCGTCGAAGCCCCCGGGCGGACTGACATCGAAGTGAGTGGCGCGTAGCCAGCTCATCGCGTCGTCGATCACGACGCGCACCCGCGGATCGTTCAGCGCACCGGCGTTGGCGTCGCGCAAGGTGGTGCGCGCCAATTCGATCACCGCGGGGTCGAGCTCCACCTGCACGATCCGCTGGATACCCGGCTGGCGCAGCAGTTCCCGCGCCGCCAGGCCGTCGCCGCCGCCGAGCACCAGCACCGAGCGGGCGCGTCCGACATGTCCGAGCGCGGGATAGACCAGGCTTTCGGTGTAGCGGTATTCGTCGCGGGTGGAGAACTGCAGGCCGCCGTCGAGGTACAGGCGCGTGTCGTTGCCTCGACGCGTCACCACGATTTCCTGGTAGGCGGTGTGCCGGTAGGCGATGATCGGGTCGGCGTAGAGCCGTTGCCTGCTCGTCGTCTCGATGTCGGCCGACCGCGCCAGCAGCGTGGCCAGCAGCGCGAGCGCCGCGGCCAGCGCGCACAGCGCCATCACCAGCTGCCGGGTTGACACCACGCGCCGCAGCAAGAAAATCGACACGATAGCCGCCGCCGCCAGGTTGACGATGCCGGTGGCGGCCGCCCCGCGGATCATCCCCAGCTGCGGCAGCAGAATGAACGGCCAGACCAGCCCGCCCAGCAGCGCGCCCAGGTAATCGGCCGCGTTGAGGTTGGCCAGCGTGCGGCCGGTATCGGTGGCCCCGGCCACCCGTCCACGCTGCAGCAGCGTCATCAGGAGCGGCACCTCGGCGCCGACCAGGCCGCCGATCAGGGCGGTGCTGACCGCCAGCACCCACGTCGAGCCGTCCAGGAAGGCGAACACCGCATACAGTGCCACCGCGGACAGGCCGCCGACGATGCCCAGCAGGGCCTCGACGGCGACGAAGGCGATCGCCGCGTGCGCCAGCAACGGCTTGGCCAGCAGGGCACCCGCGCCGAGGGCCGCGATGTAGCCCGCGACGATCAGCGACGTGGCGACGATGCCGCCGCCGTTGAGGCTCGCCGACAGCGTGAGCAGCGCGAGTTCATAGACGATGCCGCAGGCCGCGCACGCCGCGACGGCGGCCAGCAGCACGGCCCGCCAGCGGCCCGACGACGCCGTCGGCCGGGTCGCTTCGGGCGCCGGCGCATCGACGGAAGTCATGAGACCGCCGCGGCGGTCACCCCTCCCACGGCCAGCAGGATCAGGGCCACCGCGAACGACGCCGGATGCAGCTCCGGCTCGTCGACGTGCTCATGGAAGTTGCCCGGTATCACCAGGTGCATCGTCAACAGCGCCATCCCTTGCAGAATCACGCCGAGGAGCCCGTACACCGCCACGCCGACGAGTCCCTGACCCAGCTGGCTGTAGCTGTTGACGATGGCGCTGATGATGACGATGGCGAGCGCGATATACATCGCGCAGGCGACGATGACCGCGTTGGGGCGGCGGTCGACGAACACCATTTGGCGCAGCTTTCCCGGTGTCAGGACGTCGACCATGACGAAGCCGACGATCAGCACCGCCATGCCGACCAGGAAGTACAGAAAGGTGGCGACGACGCCCTTCAGGATGGGATTGAGGTCGACGGTGCCGATTTCGAGGGCGAGGTACACGGTTATCTCCTTTGTGTGTGCATCTCCGGTTAGGGGTTACTTGGTTCCGCCGGGGCCGCCGGGAGTGCCTCCCGCGCCACCCGCCGGGGATCCGGGGCTGAATCCGGGGCCGAGGAAGATGAACGCGCCATGGCTATATCCCCCGCCCAGCGATTCGACGCGGATGCTGCACGCATAGTTGCCGTCGGGGCCGACGATCACGATGTTGTTGCTGTAGCGCAGGTACTCGCTCTTATCGTTGTCGGCGCGCGCCTCGGGTTCCTCATAGTCGGCGAGCGTGTCGGCCACCTGCTCGGCTGATCCGGTGCACACGTAGCGCGTCCCGTTCGCATCGCGGGAGTACTCGTGATAGTGGCTCGCGATGTAGGAGGCGATGTTCTTCTGCAGCAACATGATTCCGAAGATCAGCGACACGGTGGCGGCGACGGCCAACCCGCCGGAGATCCAGAACAGACGCTTGCGGCTCATGGATGCCACCGGCTCGCGGTGTGGACCACGGTCCCGCCGGCTAGGGCCGGGTACAAGTGCCAGGTTTGCCAGCGCCAGCCGGCGCCGTCGGGTTCGGCGGCCAGCGCGGTCAGCGCGGCGTCGTCTCCGGGAAACGTGCCGCCCAGCCAACCGGTTTCGGCCGCGCATAGCCGGCGCAGTTCGCCGGCGAGCCGGCGAAACGTGGCCTCGTCGTGGGACTCGGTGTGGGATTGGAGGTAGTAGCCGGGCGCGTCGGCGCGCTCGGGCAGCTCGCCCCCGTGGCGGCGAGCGGTGCACGAGACCTGTTCGGAGAACTCGCTTTCGGCGTGCTCGACGGTGACGACGTGGGAGGCGCCCAGGACGCCGAGTCGCAACGCGGCGCCGCCGTCGGGGTGCGCCAGCACGCAGCTGGCCAGGGGCCGCGGCGCCGGCGCGTTGAGTGCGAGGCCGAGCCGCGTCCCCGAGACGTCTGCGGGAGCTACGGCGAGTCGATGAAGCGGCACCGACGCCGTCCTAAGTGGCCGACGGAGGGGGCGCCGGATAGACGGTGAGCTCACCGGTCAGCACGGGCTTGCCGGTCGACACCTCCCACGGCGTGCCGGGGGCCCAGCGCTCGAAGGACAGCAGCGCCGATTCGTCGGAGTTGGTGCAGTCGATGAACTCCATCTCGCCGCCCGCCGGCAGGCCCGTGGTGCCCTCGGTGGTGAATGAGGCGCGACCGCGCTCCGACTCGTGAAAGGTCACCCCGTCGACGAGGTACTGGCCGCCGGGCTGCAGCTGGAGATCCTTGCGGGCAATCCACATCGCCAGCTCGAGCCGCCCGTCGTCCTCCTCGACGCTGAACCAGATCGGCTGATCGCCGCCCTCCAGCAAATGCTCCCACCACACGAACGGACCTTCGCGGTAGGTGACCGATCCCCGGACCACGTAGTCGATGCCGCCGTAGCTGACGATGGCGCCGGGGCCCAGCTGCCGGGGGCCGAATTCCGGCATCGCGTTGAAGGCGAGGGGGTCCTGGCGCCCGCCCCGCCCAGCCGGTGTCTTGGGGCGCCGCAAAGCGATGACCAGGACAACGATGGAGCCGATGAACAGCGCCAGGGCAACCAGGACCAGCAGTGTTCCCACGCAATCCCTCCGTAGCACGGCGGATCAGCAAACGTGCGCTTCAAGGTAACAGCTTTCCCTGTGCCCGGCGCCGGAACGCGCGCGCCCACTGTGCACCGGCCCGCCGCGTGTCCTACCCGCCGCCGTCGGTCCCGCCCGCTAGGCTGATCGAACAGCTGTTCGGTATGACATGGGAGGGTGCGATGCGGGTAATGGGCGTCGATCCCGGATTGACGCGGTGCGGGTTGTCCGTGGTCGAGAGCGGGCGCGGGCGCCAGGTCACCGCGCTGGACGTCGATGTGGTGCGCTCGTCGTCGGACACGCCGCTGGCCAAGCGGCTGCTGGCCATCAGCGACATCGTCGAGCACTGGCTGGACACCCATTGTCCGGACGTGATGGCCATCGAGCGGGTGTTCTCCCAGCACAACGTGTCGACGGTGATGGGCACCGCGCAAGCCGGTGGCGTGGTGGCGTTGGCGGCGGCCAAACGCGGCATCGATGTGCACTTCCATACCCCCAGCGAGGTCAAGGCCGCGGTCACCGGCAATGGCGCCGCCGACAAGGCGCAGGTCACCGCGATGGTCACCAGAATCCTTGCGCTGCAAGCCAAACCGACGCCGGCCGACGCGGCCGACGCGCTGGCCCTGGCCATCTGCCATTGCTGGCGGGCGCCGATGATCGCCAGGATGGCCGCCGCCGAGGCGCTGGCCGCCCAGCAGCGTCAGGCTTACACGGCCAAGCTGGCCGCCTCGAAAACAAAAGAAGTCAAGGCCGCCCGATGATCGCCTCGGTCCGCGGCGAGGTGCTCGAGGTCGCGCTCGACCACGTGGTGATCGAGGCCGCCGGCGTCGGCTACCGGGTGAACGCGACGCCGTCGACGCTGGCGACGCTGCGGCAGGGCAGCGAGGCCCGGCTGGTCACCGCGATGATCGTGCGTGAGGATTCGATGACGCTGTACGGGTTCGGCGACGCCGAGACCCGCGACCTGTTCCTGACGTTGCTGTCGGTCTCCGGGGTGGGGCCCCGGCTGGCGATGGCGACGCTGGCCGTGCACGACGCGGCGGCGCTGCGGCAGGCGCTGGCCGACAGCGACGTCGCCGCGCTGATCCGGGTGCCCGGCGTCGGCAAACGCGGCGCCGAACGGATGGTGCTGGAATTGCGCGACAAGGTGGGCCTGGTCGGCGCGGCCGGCGGCGCGGGGGCAACACGCGCGGGCGCGGGTGTTAATGGCCAGGCGGTGCGCGGGCCCGTGGTGGAAGCGCTGGTCGGCCTCGGCTTTGCCGCCAGGCAGGCCGAGGAGGCCACCGACAAGGTGCTGGCCGCCGAGCACGACGCGACGACGTCCGGCGCCCTGCGGGCGGCCCTGTCGTTGCTGGGTAAGTCCCGATGACCGAGGACGAGTTCTCCGATCACGAGGTCCGGGACGTTTCTCCGGCGCTGACCGTCGGCGAGGGCGACATCGACGTCAGCCTGCGGCCCCGGTCGTTGGGGGAGTTCATCGGTCAGTCGCGGGTGCGCGAACAGCTGCAGCTGGTCATCGAGGGGGCCAAGAACCGCGGCGGGACCCCTGACCACATTCTGCTGTCGGGCCCGCCGGGGCTGGGTAAGACGTCGCTGGCCATGATCATCGCCGGCGAGCTCGGGTCTACGTTGCGGGTGACTTCGGGACCGGCGTTGGAGCGCGCCGGTGACCTGGCGGCGATGCTGTCCAACCTGGTCGAGCATGACGTGCTGTTCATCGACGAGATCCATCGCATCGCCCGGCCCGCCGAGGAGATGCTCTATCTGGCCATGGAGGACTTCCGGGTCGATGTGATCGTCGGCAAGGGCCCCGGGGCGACATCGATTCCGCTGGACGTGGCGCCCTTCACCCTGGTCGGGGCGACCACCCGGTCGGGTGCGCTGACCGGCCCGCTGCGCGACCGGTTCGGTTTCACCGCGCACATGGATTTCTACGAGCCCGCCGAGCTGGAGCGGGTGCTGAAGCGGTCGGCCGGAATTCTGGGCATCGAGCTGGGGGCCGAGGCCGGCGCGGAGATCGCCCGGCGCTCGCGCGGCACGCCGCGGATCGCCAACCGGCTGCTGCGCCGGGTCCGTGACTTCGCCGAGGTGCGCGCCGACGGCGTGATCACCCGAGACGTCGCCAAGTCCGCACTCGCGGTCTACGACGTCGACGAGCTCGGCCTGGACCGGCTGGACCGCGCGGTGCTCTCGGCACTGACCCGCAGCTTCGGCGGCGGCCCGGTCGGGGTGTCAACGCTGGCGGTGGCGGTCGGCGAGGAAGCCACCACCGTGGAGGAGGTGTGTGAGCCGTTCCTGGTGCGCGCCGGGATGATCGCGCGCACCCCGCGCGGCAGAGTGGCCACCGCGTCGGCCTGGACGCACCTGGGCATGGTTCCGCCGGCGGGGGCGGGCGGGTTCGGCCAACTGGGGGGCCAACCGGGATTGTTCGACAGCGAGTAGTGGCGATCGCGAGCGCGGCGGAGCCGGGCGAAGCGGGTCGCCACCGTCAGGAGTAGGAGGGGTGATGATCACCACCGCATTGGTTTTCGCCACACTGGCCGCGTTGTTGCACGTCTACATCTTCACCATGGAGTCGTTGAGCTGGACTTCGCCGCGCACCCGCGCCACGTTCGGGACGACGGCCGAGGAGGCCGAGACCACCAAGCTGCTCGCCTTCAACCAGGGCTTTTACAACCTGTTCCTGGCGATTGTCAGCGGCCTCGGCATCGCCGCGGTTGCCCAGGGGCACAACGCCGTCGGGGCCGCGCTCATTTTCGCCGGCGTCGGCTCCATGGCCGCGGCCGCGGTGGTGCTGCTGGCGTCGTCACCGGACAAGGCGCGGGCCGCGTTGACCCAGGGCACTTTTCCGGTGATCGCCATCGTGCTGTTGGTGCTTGGCCTCTATTCGTAGCATCAGCCACACCAGCCCCCTTGGTCACGCCCTTCGTCCGGCCTGGGGGCAGCAGGCGTCGCGGCTGATCAACTTGATCGCCAAAGCCATCGAGGTCACCACATTGTTCGAGGACGGGCGAGGCGGTGAAGGCGCGAGCACTTCACCTCGTGACGTGACGGCCGTTCCCCAGGGCCTTGGTAACTTTGTTGTCATGGAGGGCGTTTTCATTCCACAAACCGACAACAAGCGACACGTCTTCGACGTTCTCCACGAGATGAACCAGCTTCCCGACACGTCCGAGTCCATGTTGACCGACGTCTATTTCAGCGACTTCCCCGAAGCCAGCAGCAGAATCTTCAGGATCTACCGCACCCTCCCACTCCACTATCACAACGAGTGCGACGAGTTCCTTTACGTTGTAAGCGGAGAAGGCGTCTTCCATCTCAGTGGCCAGGAAAGCGACGCACGACCCGGCACATTTTTGCGATTCGCGCGTCGCGAGGTGCATGGCTTCCCGCGGATCACCAAGCACCCATTCGTTGTGCTATCGGTAGACGTGCCTCGTCGCCGCCCTGACGACATCGTGTTCATCAATCCGGAGGACGGCGACGCTAAGGCGTTCATGGCTCGCAACAACCACTAGACATCCGCCCCCGAGGAGAGCGGGGGCGGCCCGATCAACTACTAGCGGCGCCGCGAGTGCTGCGCTCAGGCGAATTGGTTTGGCCACGGCGTGACGGTAGGGCGCAAATAGCCCGGCATTTTGGCATTCGCGCTGAACTTGAGCCGTGGGCAGGCCCGCGCGGTGGTCGTGCCGGGATGGTCGAACGGGGTGAGTCCACCTCATAGATGGTGCGCGGTCGTGGGACTCGTCGTGCGCTCCTGTTGGCGACGGCGCCCGATTCGTCGGAGGGAGCGCGAGCACCTGGGCGACTGATCACATTGAAAGTGTGAAACTCCGTTGGCGCGTCGCGGCATTGGGTAGATATACCGCCGTGCGAACTATCACAGAAATTATTTATCGACGGCCCGCCCGTCGCCACAACCGCCAGGGGCTGAAAGTTGAGCAAACGCCAGGGATTCCTGAGAATGGATCCCGAAACATGAGCACTGCCAACAAAATTCGTTTGGTGCAGACGGTCGGTAGTGGCTCAGTTTGAATCGCGCTTAGATTTTCCCCCGCCACATTTGGACTACGCGCACCGCAACGACGATCAGGACACAGATGAGAAGGATTCCGACAAGAATTCTGATCATTGGGTGCTCAAAGAACTCCATGACAAGCCAGACAATTCCCCGCCCAGCGCCCGCGGGGAGCTCCTTTGCCAGGTTCACCGAGTCCATTGATGCACGCTAGCACCGGCCTCGCAGCTACCGACCCCAATTTGACGGGGGTCAGTTTCGGGGATCAATCGAGTAACGCGGCGATGATGATCCCACAGACTCGCCCGCCCCCGGTGATTCAAACTGACCCACTACCTGGTGCACTACCTGGTGCTGAGAATCCGTGCGTTCTATGAGGTGGGTCGCTAGGATCTCCCACCAGGTGGGGCAAGGGAAGGCCTGCCACGTGGGCGAGGTGGCGTTCGGACGTTACCCGGCCGTCGCTGACCGGCCAGGACAGCACGGCAAGGCCTCTAGTCCAACGACACCGTGATCGACCAAGACGTCGCCATGGCGACCTGCGAGATCCCCGGCCCGGGCAACGACCTGTATTCGGTCGGTGCCGACGGTGACTTCAAAAACTACTTGGGGAATATCAGCGGCTATGGAAACCATCAGGGCGCTCCCGATACCGCTATCGCTCTGGGCACCGGCCAGAGCTACGACATGGCAGGCGGCTGGGGGCTGACCGTGACCAGCGCCGGCGTCAAGATTCGTTGGGATACTACCGGCCACGGCATGCAGCTCGCCCCTGACGGCAGTATCACTCATTTCTGAGATAGGAGAACAATGACTGCACAACTACCGCCCGCTGACCCGGCGCCGGACGGAGAACCCGCCCAAACAGACACCCCGGATCCCCGTTGGACCACCTCAAAAACCACGGCCATGTGGTCGTTGCTCATCGGCGGGAGCGGCGCCGCGGTGGACCTGAAGACTCTCGTCTTCTATGGGGTGAACTTCCTCGTCGCCCTCGGCACCGTTTTGTCGCTCGCCGGCCTCGTCCTGGGCGTCCTCGCTTTCAACCGCGCCCACAACGAGCCCCGCAGACTGGCCATCAGCGGCATGATTCTCGGCGGCGCAGGGCTCGCTTTCGGGCTCATCTGGATGGCGCTGGTCGGCGTCGCCATTAACTAAACAACTAGGTAAAGGAACAACATGACCGGCGCCTGCTGCTGGTTGGTACCCCGCGCGTGACGGACAGCCCGGTCAGATGTAATGGGACGGCAGCGACTGGCATACCAACATCGCCCCGGACGGCACCGGCACCCGGCGCATGCAAGGACGGGTTGGGCGGCCCCCGCTCTGGCCCGCCTCCAGCGCCGCCGACTAGTTGACCACCATGGACGACGACGAGCTCGAAGTGAGCGACGAGGAGCGGTTCGACGCCGCCGTCTCGGATCAAGTGGCATCGCATGCTGGGGTGGACGACTTCTCGGCTATGGGCAAAATCTGTTGCCGCACAGTGGATTTAGCGTTAGTGAGCATTGTCAGCAAACAGTCGGCGGGGTAGAATCGACGCCAGTTGCAGCGCTCCGCAGTGGCCGTGCCGCGTGGTGCGGATCTGTTGCGATTCTTGACTGTGAAGCCGCAGCCGGACTTATCGTTTGTTGGACCGCTGCGGCCAGGGAGGCTGACGTGGACGGAACGCCGTTCGGGCGTGATCGCCTTATCGAGTTGCTGGGTCGCGGCGGCATGGGCGAGGTGTGGCGTGCGCATGACAACAACCGAACGGTGGCGATCAAGCTGCTGCCGCCGCCGCTGGCTGCCCGACCGTAGTGCCGAGCGTCGCCCGAATTTGCCAAGAATCCTCCAAGACGTCGCCCTAGCCGCCATGCCAGCCCTGGTCGAGGAATCACTGACCTACACCCTGGTCGGTCATGGTAGAGGTTGCAGCGGTCGCCATCGCGTTGTTACTACTCGGCCTCAATTCGTAACACCAGCCACACCAGCCCCGTTGGCCACGCCCGTCGTCCGGCCTGGGGCGGCGCGTGGGTTACATCTCGACGCCCTCGGGTAATCCAGCCGAAGCCGGTAATGGGCCCGGTGTCTATCGAGGAGATGTCATGAAACACGCACATAAGGACCGCGTCGAGGGGTTGCGGATGCCACGATCCCGAGGTGCGGTCAGCGGATTACTCCTGGTCATATTGGGGGCTTGGGGTGCGTTGGTACCGTTCGTCGGCCCCCACTTCAATTTCGCCTACACGCCCGACCAGGACTGGGCATGGAGCACGGCCCGGGGCTGGCTCGAGGTGCTACCGGGAGCCGCCACCGTGGTGGGCGGCCTGCTGGTGATCGTTTCGGCGAATCGCGTCAGCGCGATATTGGGCGGCTGGCTGGCGGTGCTGGCCGGCGCCTGGTTCGTGGTTGGGGGCGAGGTCGCCCCGCTGCTGGGAATCGGGTCGGCCGGTGATCCGATCGCGGCAACCGAGCGCAAGCGCGCCGCGCTGGAGGTTTCCTATTTCTCCGGCCTGGGTGCGCTGATCGTCTTCGTGGGCGGGGTCGTGCTGGCCCGCACGGCGGTGCGGCTGGCGCGCGATGTGCGACCGGTGGCGCTCCCAGCGCCCGAAGCCCAGGCGCCGGGCGCCGCGCCGTACATGTCGGGGCTGCAGGAGCCGTCGCACGAGGTGTCAACGGGCGCGGTCACCAAACCGCGGGCGGATCAATTCGCGTCCGCGCAGGAGCAGCCGACGTCCCGGGGTTGGCGCGGTGCCGGCGCGACGTCCGGGCCGGGTGCCGCGTACCTGCGCTGGCCGCATCCCCAGCAGTAGTTCGCACGACGAAGCCGATCGCCAGCCCGGTAACCGGGCTGGCGATCGGCTATCCCAGCCTCAGAGCAGCCCGAGCAGCTCCAGGTCGGTGATGTACTTGACGATGATCGGCGCCGAGACATGCGGGATGTCTTTGTCCGGCCCGATTTTCGCCTCCTGCACGGCGGCGCGGAACCGGTCGGTCGGTGCCAACGAGCCGCGGAGCGGCTTCTCCGGCTTCTGGTAGTTGTGCAGCAGCGGCAGGAGCGAGTACTGGCGCTGTCGCTCCGGCAGGGCCCGCAGCGACGTCTCGAACCGCCGCAGCCAATCCCCGTAATCGCCGATTCGCTCGATCGGATACCCGGAGTCGACCAGCCAATCGACGAACTCGTCGAGGCCGATGCCGTCGTCATACGGGTTCATCACGTGGTAGGTCTGGTAGCCGTCCACCACGTGCGCCCCCAGCGCGGAGATCGCCGCCGCGATGAACTCGACGGGCAGGCCGTCGTAGTGGGCGCGCTGCGGGTTGCCTTCGGAGTCAAGCTCGTAGAACGAACCGGGCGCGATGCCGGTGGCCACCAGGCTCAGCATCATCCGGGTGAACATGTCCGGCAGGTTGAGCTGTCCGGCATACGTGGTGTCGGCCAGGATCATGTCGCAGCGGAACACCGCGACCGGCAGGCCGCACAGGTCGTGGGCCTCCCGCAGCAGCACCTCGCCGGCCCACTTGCTGTTGCCGTAGCCGTTGGCGTAGCTGTCGTTGATCGCCCGAGTCGCGCTGATCTGTCGGATGTCGGCGTCCTCGACGAACCTCGCCGGCCGGATCTGGTCGCCCACCCCGATCGTCGACACGTAGGTGTAGGCCTTGAGCTTCGTCGTCAGCGCGATCCGGATCAGCTCGGCGGTGCCCAGCGCGTTGGGGCCGAACAGCTCGCTGTACGGCAGCACGTGATTGACCAGGGCCGCGGGGTCGACGATGAGGTCGACCGTGTCGGCCAGCCGCTGCCAGGTCGCCGCATCCAAGCCGAGGTTGGCCTCGCCCTTGTCGCCGGCGATGACGTCCAGGTGGTCGGCCGCCAGCTCCCGGTAGTGGGCCAGCAGCGTCGGGTCGCCGCTGTCGAAGGTCTTGTCCAGCCGGGCCCGGGCCTCAGCGTCACTCTTGGCCCGTACCAGGGCGATCACTTTGCCGTCGACCAGGTTCATCCGTTCCAGCCATTCCAGCGCCAGGTAGCGACCCAGGAAGCCGGTCGCGCCGGTCAACAGGACGGTCCGCACCTCGGTGGCGGGCTGCGGCAGGTTGGGCGCCGCGGCCAGCGTCTGCGGGTCGAGGAACTTGTCGAGCGTGAGGTCGCTCGCGTGCACCTCCGTCGCGCCACGATCGTGCACCGAGGCGAAGCTGGGTCGCTTGGTGCCCTGCCGCTCGGCCTCGATGTAATCGGCGATGGCCTGTAGGTCGTTGGCCGGGCTGACGATGACACCCACCGGCACGTCGACGTCGAAGATCTCACGCAGCAGGTTGCCGAATGTCAACGCCGACAGCGAGTCTCCGCCCAAGTCGGTGAAGTGCGCATCGGGTGACAGGTCGGTGGCCGCGCTGCCCAGCATGGCGGCCGCGGCCCGGCTCACTGTCTGCAGCACCGGCGCATCGGCTCCGCCGCGACGCAGCTCGCTCAGCTCGTTGGCCTGGCCCTCGGCCAGGTCGGCGTAGAGGCGATCCAGCCGTTCGCCGTAGTGCTGCTTCAGCTTTGGCCACGCCAGCTTGCGGATCCCGGTCAACAGGCCGTTCTCCAGGCTGAACGGTGTGGTCTCGATGATGAAGTCGCGTGGCACCTCGTAGGACTGCAGGCCGGCCTCTTTCGCGACGTTCTGCAGCGAGTCGGCGATGATCGGCTTGAGCGCCGCTAACCCATCTGCGGCGTAGGTGGCCACGGCCTCTTCGGTCGGCACCACCACCGCCAGCAGGTAGGGGTGTGCGCTGTTGCCGTAGACGTAGATCTGGTGGACCAGTGGGCTGTTGCCAAAGGCCGCCTCCAGCTTCGCGAGGGTGACGAACTCGCCCTGCGCGAGCTTGAGCACGTTGTTGCGGCGATCGACGTACACGAGCCGGCCGGGACCGATTTCGGCGACGACGTCTCCGGTCCGGTAGTAGCCGTCGGGGTCGAACACGTCGGCGGTCACCTCGGGGCGCTTGTAGTAGCCGGGGAACATGTTCTGGGTCTTGAGCAGCAATTCACCGCGCGGATGCGGCCGGTCGGTGGCGAAGTAGCCCAGATCCGGGACGTCGACCAGCTTGTAGTCGATGACCGGCGGACTTTGCACTTGGCCGTCGAACAAGACCATTCCGGCTTCGGTGGAGCCGTAGCCGTCCAGCAGATGCATTTCGAGCAGGGATTCGACCCAGTCTCTCAGCTCCGGGGACGTCGGCGCCGAGCCCGTCATCGCGAAGATGAACCGCCCGCCCAGCTGATACTGGCGCTGCTCGTTCAGGACCTCGGCTTCGACGGCCTCGCGGCCGGCAGCGTCGGCGGGGTCGGCGAGCCGCCGGTCCACCTGGCGCAGGTATTCGCCGTAGAGGGTCTCCCAGATTCGCGGCACGAAGTTCAACTCGGTGGGCCGCACCAGTTCGAGGTCCTCCAGCAGCGTCGAGAGGTCGCTCTTGGCGGCGAAGTAGGCGGTGCCGCCGTTGCCGAGCGTGCCGTAGAGGGTTCCGCGGCCCATGACGTGGCTCATCGGCATGAAGTTGATGCTGATCGATGCGGCGGTCGGCGCGAACCAACTTGTCCTCGACCGTTGCCACATCTTGGCGACGGCGCTCTGGAGATACATCGCGCCCTTGGGTGCGCCGGTGCTGCCGGAGGTGTACACCAGCAGAGCCAGCGGGTCAGCGGAGTCGTCCGGGTCGGTCGCGACGACCGGCGTGTCCGGCAGCGCACGTCCGCGGTCGAGGACGTCGGCCAGGGTCTCGAGAGTCACCGCGGTGTCCGCCAACCGCGCGCGGGCGGCCGTCACGGCCTCGCGCTGGTCGTCGACCTCGGGGTGGTAGTCGAACACCACAAGCTTGGCGGGCGCGTGCCCGGCTTCCGAGCCGGTTTCGGAGCCTGTTTCGGACGCGCTCAGGATCAACTCGACCGCGTCGGGCAGCTGGTCCACGCTCGCCGCGATCGCGGTGGGCTCGGTCTCGGCCACGATCGGCTGCAGCTGGGTGATCGCCGCGCTGGTCTGCAGCGGAACCGACACCGCGCCGATCCGGGCGAGCGCCACGTCGATGGTGGTGTAGTCAACGCTGGTAAAGCCCAGCACACAGACCCGGTCGCCGGCGTGCACCGAGTCGTTGGTCAACGCGCGCGCCAGCGCGCCGACCCGGTCGCCCAGCTCGCGGTAGGTGATGGTTTCGAAGCGGGGGAGCAGCTCCAGCGAAGTGCGTCCGGTTTGTGGGTTCGTGACGAACTCCACGGCGCGCTGTCCCAGAGCCGGGCGGTCGGCGTAACCCTCGAGCACTGTCTGGATGGACTGCTGCAGTCGCAGTCCGGGCTGCTGAAGGGCTTCGGCGACCACCGGGTCCGGCCTCGCGGCGGCAAGCTGTGGGTCGTTGGCGAATAGGTACTCGATGCGGCGTGCGAGCCGCTCTTCCTGAATGGGAGTCGACATAACTGTCCCCTTGCAATGACTAAAAAATGAGGCTGATCTGCGCTACGCTGCGCTAACTGCTTAGAACGTTAGCTAAAGTAACGGTATTCCTCCAAAGCGGCACGGGCGCCGAATATGTGACATCGCCCACCGCGTCGCGGGCGTGCGGCTGCCCAAGACCTAGAGCGGGCCTAGAGGTCGGCCAGCAGCCCGCACAAAACGTCGACGCCCTCGGTCAGCAGCTCGTCGCTGATGGTCAGCGGCGGCAGTAGCCGGATGATGTTGTCGAACATGCCACAGGTCAAGACGATGACGCCGGCGGCGTGGGCCGCGGTGGCCAATTTCTGGGTCAATTCGGCGTCGGGGTCGGCGGTTCCGGACTTCACCAACTCCACGGCGATCATGGCGCCGCGGCCGCGCACGTCGCCGATCCGATCGTCGCCGGCCTGCACCCGCAGCAGCGGTTCGGTGATCAGGCGCTCGATCTGCCGGGCTCGCTCGATCAGGCCGTCGCTCTCGATGGTTTCCAGGGTGGCCAGCGCCGCGGCACAGGCGACCGGGTTGCCGCCGTAGGTGCCGCCCAGACCGCCGGCGTGGGGGGCGTCCATGATCTCGGCCCGCCCCGTCACGGCCGACAGCGGAAACCCGTCGGCGATGGCTTTGGCGGTGACGATCAGGTCGGGCTCGATGCCCTCGTGGTCGCAGGCGAACATCGCTCCGGTGCGGGCGAAGCCGGTTTGCACCTCGTCGGCGATGAACACCACGTCATTGTCGCGGCACCAGCCCAGCAGCGCCGGCAGAAACCCCTCGGCCGGAACGATGAAACCGCCTTCGCCCAGGATCGGCTCGATGAGGACGGCGGCCAGGTTTTTCGCGCCGACCTGCTTGTCGATGACGTTGATGGCGCGCTCGGCCGCCAGCTCACCGTCGGTGGCCAGTTCCTTGTTGAGTAGGCCGTCCCGATATGGGTAGGACAGCGGGGCCCGGTAGATCTCCGGCGCGAACGGTCCGAACCCGCTTTTGTAGGGCATGGACTTGGCGGTCAGCGCCATCGCCATGTTGGTGCGGCCGTGGTAGGCGTGGTCAAACGCAATCACGGCGGGCTTGCGGGTATACGAGCGCGCGATCTTGACGGCGTTTTCGACCGCCTCGGCGCCGGAGTTGAACAGCACCGAGCGTTTCTCGCCCGATCCGGGGGTGATCCGATTGAGCTGTTCGGCCACGGCGACGTACCCCTCGTAGGGCGTGACCATGAAGCAGGTGTGGGTGAACTCGGCTACCTGCGCGCGCACCGCGTCCACCACCCGCGGTGACGAGTTGCCGATCGTGGTGACGGCGATGCCCGAACCCAGGTCGATCAGCCGGTTCCCGTCGACGTCCTCGACGATGCCGCCGCCGGCGCGCGCCGCGAACACCGGCATGGTGACGCTCACGCCCCGCGTCACCGCCGCGGCGCGGCGTTTGGTCAGTTCCAGCGAGTTGGGACCCGGGATTTCGGTGACCAGCTGGCGAGTCTGCTCGAGGCCGGCCACGACATCCTCCTCACCGCGGCGCGCCTGCCGCGCCGCCGGTTCAGCCTATCCGGTCAGACGGGCCGCGGCCGCGGTGGCGGACGAGGGCGCCGCATGCCGCCGGCCCGCGGGGCGGGTCGGTTACGACCTGCGGCAATGGCACACTGGACGCGAGGAATACGAGACGAAAGGCAGGCGCGTCGATGGAGAGTTTGGTCTTGTTCTTGCCGTTCCTGCTGATCATGGGCGGGTTCATGTACTTTGCGTCGCGCCGGCAGCGGCGCGCGATGCAGGCCACCGTCGACCTGCAGGATTCGTTGCAGCCCGGCGACCGGGTGCACACCACTTCCGGGCTGGAAGCCACCATCGTCGAGATCACCGACGACACCGTCGACCTCGAGATCGCGCCGGGCGTGGTGACGACGTGGATGAAGCTGGCCGTTCGTGACCGGATCCTGCCGGACGAGGAGGACGACCTTGACGAGGTCGAGGACTCGGACGACTGGGAAGAGTCCGGCGAAGGTCGGGTAACCAAGGATTCCTGAGGGCGGCACGTAGGCTCTGTCCGGGGTAAGAAACCGATTCTCAAGGAGATACAAGGAACGTGGCATCGTCTTCGGCGCCGGTGCACCCTGCCCGCTACCTGTCGGTTTTCTTGTTTTTGCTCGTCGGCGTGTATCTGCTGGTGTTCCTGACGGGAGACAAGCACGCCGCGCCCAAGCTCGGCATCGACCTTCAGGGCGGCACCCGCGTCACGTTGACCGCGCGCACCCCGGACGGCTCCGCCCCGAGCCGGGAGGCATTGGCGCAGGCGCAGCAGATCATCAGTTCGCGGGTCAACGGGCTTGGCGTCTCGGGTTCGGAGGTCGTCGTCGACGGCGACAACCTGGTCATCACGGTCCCCGGAAACGACGGCAACGAGGCCCGCAACCTGGGACAGACCGCACGGCTGTACATCCGGCCGGTGATCACCTCGATGCCGGCGCAAGGCGCCCAACCCAAGGCCGCGCCGCCCCCGCCGGGGGCTCCTCCCGGTCCCGGTGGCCCTGGTGAACCGGGTGGCCCAGGTGAACCGGCGCCGCCCGGCCAACCGGCGCCGGCCCCGCCGGGTGTGGCCCCGCCCCCCGGGGCCCCGCAACCGGGGGCCCAACCGCGCCCCTACCCGCAGGACCCACCGCCAACTCCCAGCCCCGCACCTCCCGCACCTCCCGCGCCCGGGAGTAACGCGCCGGCCGGGCGCGCCGGGGGCGCCGGTGGGGGACTCGCCGCCGGCCGATCAGCCCGGGTCGCCGGATCCGCGCAAGGATCTCGCCGACCGCATCGCCGAGGAGAAGGAGTGGCGGCAAAACACCAAGCAGGGTGTTCAGTACGTCGTTCTGCGATACCAGTCGACCCAATGCAATAAACAGGACATCCTGGCCGGCAACGACGACCCGACGCTGCCATTAATAACCTGCTCGACCGACCACAAGGTGGCGTACCTGCTGGGGCCGTCGATCATCAGCGGTGACCAGATCGAAAACGCCACCTCGGGCATGAACCAGCGCGGCATCGGCTACGTCGTCGATCTGCAATTCAAGTCCGCGGCGGCAAGTACCTGGGCCGACTTCACCGCCGCCCATACCGGTACCCAGACCGCGTTCACCCTGGACTCGCAGGTGGTCAGCGCTCCGATGATCCAAGAAGCCATCCCCGGCGGCCGGACCCAGATCACCGGCGGAGATCCGCCGTTCACCGCCGCAACGGCGCGCCAGCTGGCCAATGTCCTGAAGTATGGGTCGCTGCCGCTGTCCTTTGAAGCCTCAGAGGCCCAAACCGTTTCGGCCACACTGGGATTGACGTCGCTGCGGGCGGGCCTGATCGCCGGTGGCATCGGCTTGATCCTGGTGTTGCTGTATTCGTTGCTGTACTACCGGGCGCTCGGATTGCTCACGGCATTGTCGCTGAGTGCTTCCGGCGCAATGGTTTTCGCAATCCTTGTGCTCCTGGGCCGATATATCAACTACACCCTGGACCTGGCCGGCATCGCGGGTTTGATCATCGGTATCGGTACCACCGCCGACTCGTTCGTGGTGTTCTTCGAACGCATCAAAGACGAGATCCGCGAAGGCCGTTCGTTCCGGTCGGCGGTGCCACGGGGTTGGGTGCGGGCGCGCAAGACGATCGTGTCGGGCAACGCCGTGACCTTCCTGGCCGCCGCGGTGCTGTACTTCCTGGCGATCGGCCAGGTGAAGGGGTTCGCTTTCACCTTGGGCCTCACCACGATCCTCGACCTGGTCGTGGTGTTCCTGGTGACCTGGCCGCTGGTGTACCTGGCCTCCAAGTCGCCGACGCTGGCCAAGCCGGCGTACAACGGCCTGGGAGCCGTTCAGCAGGTAGCCCGCGAACGCCGGGCTTTGTCGCATGTGAAGACGGGACGGGGATAGCGCGATGGCTTCCCAACGGAACAAGGACACGGTCGACGACACCGAAACCGCCGAACCCCCCGCGGGCGCGGTCGAGCTGACCGACAGCGCTACCCAACTGCCGCGGCACAGCTTCCTTTCCCGGCTCTACACCGGCACCGGTGCGTTCGAGGTGGTCGGGCGGCGCCGGCTGTGGTTCGGCATCAGCGGGGCGATCGTCGCGGTGGCGATCCTGGCCATCATCTTGCGGGGCTTCACTTTCGGGATCGACTTCAAGGGCGGCACCACGGTGTCCCTGCCCGCCGTGGGGGCGACCGGCACCATCCAGTCCGCGCAGGTGTCCGATGTCTTCGCGAAGACGCTTGGCAACGAACCCGAATCGGTCGTCATCGTCGGCAGCGGCGCCTCGGCGACGGCGCAGATTCGCTCCGAAACGCTGTCCAACGACCAGACGACGAAGCTGCGCAACGCCTTGTTCGACGCGTTCCAGCCCAAAGGCCCCGACGGTAAGCCCAGTAAGGCGGCGATCAGTGACTCCGCGGTATCGGAGACCTGGGGGGATCAGATCACCAAGAAGGCGCTGATCGCGCTGGTGGTGTTCCTGGCGCTGGTCAGCCTGTACATCACCGTGCGCTACGAGCGCTACATGACGCTCGCCGCGATCGCGGCGATGTTCTTCGACCTGACCGTCACCGCGGGCGTGTACGCGCTGGTGGGCTTCGAAGTCTCCCCGGCCACGGTCATCGGCCTGCTGACGATCCTCGGCTTCTCCCTCTATGACACCGTCATCGTCTTCGACAAGGTCGAGGAGAACACCCACGGTTTCCAGCACACCACCCGGCGCACCTTCGCCGAGCAGGCCAACCTGGCGATCAACCAGACGTTCATGCGCTCGATCAACACCAGCCTGATCGGGGTGCTGCCGGTCGCGGCGCTGATGGTGGTGGCGGTGTGGCTGCTGGGCGTCGGCACGCTGAAGGACCTGGCGCTGGTGCAGCTGATCGGCATCATGATCGGCACCTACTCCTCGATCTTCTTCGCGACCCCGCTGCTGGTCACGATGCGTGAGCGCACGTCGCTGGTGCGCACCCACACGCGCCGCGTGACGAGACGGCGCGCCCCGGACGCGCGCGCCGGCGCCGAACCGGTCTCCGACGAGAGCGGCGCCGAAGCCGACGAGCAGGCGAAATCCTCGGCTGAGGATTCGGACCACAAACCCACGCAGGACAGCACGGACGCCGCCAAGCCGGTAGCGAGCAAGCCGGCTCCGGGTGCGCGGCCGGTGCGGCCCAGCGGCTCCCGGCGTCCAACCGGTAAGCGAAACGCCGGCCGGCGGTAGTCGCGATGGCACGGGCCGGTTGCCGGGGCCTGCAGGGGTTCACCGCCGTCGGTTTGGCCGGATTGGTCGCGATGCTGGCGCCGGCGTTCCTGCTGACCGCGTGTTCCGGCAGCGCCGCCTCGCAGGTCGATTATGTCGTCGACGGGCCGCTGGCCACGTACAACGCCAACACGGTCGTCGGCGCCGCGTCGGCCGGAGCGCAGGCATTTGCCCGCACGCTCACGGGCTTCGGCTACCACGGCCCCGACGGGCAGGTCGTCGCCGACCACGACTTCGGCACCATCGCGGTGGTGGGCGGCGCGCCGCTGGTGCTCGACTACCAGATCGCCGACAACGCCGTCTACTCCGACGGCAAGCCGGTGACCTGCGATGACCTGGTGCTCGCCTGGGCGGCCCAATCGGGCCGGTTTCCCGGCTTCGACGCCGCGACCCAGGCCGGCTACGTCGACATCGCCAACATCGAGTGCATGCCGGGGCAGAAGAAGGCCCGCGTGTCCTTCGTCCCGGACCGCACCGTCGTCGACTACATGCAGCTGTTCGCCGCGACCTCGATGATGCCGTCACACGTCATCGCCGACCAACTGAGTGTCGACGTGACCGCGGCGCTGCTGAGCAACAACGCGCCGGTGGTGCAACGGATCTCGGCTCTGTGGAACACCACCTGGGACCTCAAGCCCGGCCTCAAGCCCGACGTCGTCGCCAAGCACTTCCCGTCGTCGGGACCGTACAAGATCGAATCCGTCCTGGACGGTGGCGCGGTGGTGCTTGTCGCCAACGACCGTTGGTGGGGCCCCAAACCGATCACCAAACGGATAACCGTCTGGCCGCAAGGGGCCGATATCCAGGATCGGGTCAATAGCCGCAGCGTCGACGTGGTCGACGTGGCGGCCGGTTCGGCGGGAGCGCTGCCCACCCCGGATAACTACCAGCGCACCGATTCGCCATCGGATGGCATCGAGCAGCTGATTTTCGCGCCGCAGGGACCGCTGGCGCCGGCGAAGGCCCGCCGCGCGTTCGCGCTGTGTACGCCGCGCGACACGATCGCACGCGACGCCGGGGTTCCGATCGCCAACTCGCGCCTGGAGCCGGCCACCGACGATGCGCTCGCCCAGGGCGACGGCACCGCCGAGGCGGGCCGCTTCAACAAGGCGGACCCCGCCGCCGCCCGCGATGCGCTGGGGGGAGCACCGCTGACGGTCCGCATTGGCTATCACGGGCCCAACGCCCGGCTGGCGGTGACCGTCGGCTCCATCACCAAATCCTGCGCCGCGGCCGGTATCACCGTGTTGTCCAACGTCGCCCTGGACTCCTCGGGCCCGCAGGCGCTTCGGGACGGCAAGATCGACGTGCTGGTGGCCGGCACCGGTGGAGCCACCGGCAGCGGGTCGACCGGGTCGTCGGCGATGGACGCCTACGATCTGCACAGCGGGAATGGCAACAACCTGTCCGGATACGCAAACGCACAGGTCGACGGCATCATCGGCGCGCTCGCGGTATCCGCCGACCCCGCCGAGCGGGTTAGGCTGCTCGCCGAGGCTGCCCCGGTACTCTGGGCAGATATGCCAACATTGCCGTTATACCGGCAGCAGCGCACGCTGTTGATGTCGAAGAAGATGTATGCCGTGAGTAAGAATCCGACCCGCTGGGGAGTGGCCTGGAACATGGACCGATGGGCGCTGATCCAGTGACGAGTGTGCGCAAGCCCGTTGCCGTCGGCGACCTCATCGCGTCGCTGACGCGGGAGGCCGCCGACTTTCCCGAACCTGGAGTCCAGTTCAAGGACCTCACCCCGCTGTTTGCCGACCGGAACGGGTTGGCGGCGGTTACCGAGGCGCTGGCCGACATCGCAGCCGGCGCCGACCTGCTGGCCGGCATCGACTCCCGCGGGTTCCTTGTCGCAGCGGCCGTCGCCGCCCGGCTCGGCACCGGCGTGCTGGCCATTCGCAAGAAGGGCAAACTGCCGCCGCCGGTGTTCAGCGAGGACTACGAAAGGGAGTACGGCCCCGCCAGCATGGAGATTCCCGCCGACGGCATCGACCTGCGCGGCCGCCGCGTCGTGATCGTCGATGACGTGCTGGCCACCGGCGGCACGCTGGGTGCGGCGAACCGTTTGCTCGAGCGCGCCGGAGCCGACGTGACCGGCGCAGCGGTGATCGTGGAACTCGCCGCGCTGGGCGGTCGCGGGGCCGTCGCGCCGTTGCAGGTGCACAGCTTGCGCTGCGTCGCCTAGCTGCGCGGCTTTGGCGATATCCTCGAGGTCGGAGGTGACCAACGTGGCGGACGACAGGAGCACGACGCAAGCCGTCGCGCCGCCCACGGAACCCCCGCCGGTTGCAGGGCCCGTGTTGGAGACGCCGGAGCCGCCGGTCGAGACCCTGAAGACGTCCAGCAGCGCGTCTCGTCGGGTCCGGGCCCGGTTGGCCCGACGGATGACCGCCCAGCGCAGCACGCTGAATCCCGTGCTCGAGCCGCTGGTGGCCGTGCACCGGGAGGTCTATCCCAAGGCAAACCTGTCGATGCTGCAGCGCGCCTTCGAGGTCGCCGACCAGCGCCACGCCAGTCAGTTGCGGCATTCCGGTGATCCCTACATCACCCACCCGCTGGCCGTCGCCAACATCCTGGCCGAATTGGGCATGGACACCACCACTTTGGTGGCCGCGCTGTTGCACGACACCGTCGAGGACACCGGGTACACGCTGGAGGCTTTGAGCGAGGAATTCGGCGAAGAGGTGGGCCATCTCGTCGACGGCGTGACCAAGCTGGACCGGGTCGAACTCGGCAACGCCGCCGAGGGCGAGACCATCCGCAAGATGATCACCGCGATGGCCCGCGACCCCCGGGTGCTGGTGATCAAGGTGGCCGATCGGCTGCACAACATGCGCACCATGCGCTTCCTGCCGCCGGAAAAGCAGGCGCGCAAGTCGCGCGAGACGCTGGAAGTCATTGCGCCCCTTGCGCATCGGCTGGGTATGGCCAGCGTCAAGTGGGAGCTGGAGGACCTGTCCTTCGCGATCCTGCACCCCAAGAAGTACGAGGAGATCGTGCGACTGGTCGCCGGCCGCGCGCCGTCGCGGGACACCTACCTGGCCAAGGTGCGCGCCGAGATCGTCAACACCCTGAACGCGTCGAAGATCAAAGCGACCGTCGAGGGGCGTCCCAAGCACTACTGGTCGATCTATCAGAAGATGATCGTCAAGGGCCGAGACTTCGACGAGATCACCGATCTGGTCGGCATTCGCATCCTGTGCGACGAGATCCGCGACTGCTACGCCGCGGTCGGCGTGGTGCACTCGCTGTGGCAGCCGATGGCGGGACGGTTCAAGGATTACATCGCCCAACCGAGATACGGTGTGTACCAGTCATTGCACACCACCGTCGTGGGGCCGGAGGGCAAGCCGCTGGAGGTGCAGATCCGCACCCGCGACATGCACCGCACCGCCGAATACGGCATTGCCGCACATTGGCGCTACAAGGAAGCCAAGGGCCGCAACGGCGTTCCGCATCCGCACGCCGCCGCCGAGATCGACGACATGGCCTGGATGCGTCAGCTGCTCGACTGGCAACGGGAGGCCGCCGACCCGGGCGAGTTCCTGGAGTCGTTGCGTTACGACCTTGCGGTGCAAGAGCTTTTCGTGTTCACGCCCAAGGGCGACGTCATCACCCTGCCGACCGGTTCGACGCCGGTGGACTTCGCCTACGCGGTGCACACCGAAGTGGGCCACCGCTGCATCGGCGCCAGGGTCAACGGCCGGTTGGTGGCGTTGGAGCGCAAACTCGAAAACGGGGAAGTCGTCGAGGTTTTCACGTCCAAGGCGGCCAACGCCGGGCCTTCGCGGGATTGGCAGCAGTTCGTCGTGTCGCCGCGCGCCAAGACCAAGATCCGGCAGTGGTTCGCCAAGGAGCGGCGCGAGGAAGCGCTGGAGACCGGCAAGGAGGCCATCGCGCGTGAGGTTCGCAGAGGCGGACTTCCGTTGCAGCGCTTGGTGAATGGCGAATCCATGGCGGCGGTGGCCCGGGAACTGCACTACACCGATGTGTCCGCGCTCTACACCGCGATCGGCGAGGGCCACGTGTCGGCACGGCACGTCATGCAGCGGCTGCTGGCCGAGCTCGGCGGCATCGACCAGGCCGAGGAGGAGCTGGCCGAGCGGTCCACGCCGGCGACCTTGCTGCGGCGCCCGCGCAGCACCGACGACGTCGGGGTTTCGGTGCCGGGCGCTCCGGGCGTGCTGAGCAAGCTGGCCAAGTGCTGCACGCCGGTGCCCGGCGACCAGATCATGGGGTTCGTCACCCGCGGCGGCGGGGTCAGCGTGCACCGCACCGACTGCACCAACGCCGCGTCGCTGCAGCAGCAGGCCGAGCGCATCATCGAGGTGCTGTGGGCGCCGTCGGCGTCATCGGTGTTTCTGGTGGCCATTCAGGTCGAGGCACTCGACCGGCACCGGCTGCTGTCGGACATCACGCGGGTGCTGGCCGACGAGAAGGTGAACATCCTCTCGGCGTCGGTCACCACCTCCGGGGACCGGGTGGCGGTCAGCCGGTTCACCTTTGAGATGGGTGACCCCAAGCATCTCGGGCATCTGCTCAACGTCGTGCGCAACGTCGAAGGGGTTTACGACGTGTACCGGGTGACGTCCGCCAGCTAGCGGCGATCGCAAGCGCGGCCAGGCCGGGCGCGGCGGGTCGCCGCCATAGAGCTAGCGGCGATCGCAAGCGCGGCCAGGCCGGGCGCGGCGGGTCGCCGCCATAGAGCTAGCGGCGATCGCAAGCGCGGCCAGGCCGGGCGCGGCGGGTCGCCGCCATAGAGCTAGCGGCGATCGCAAGCGCTCAGCCCGTTCGCACCGAGTTGATCGTGACCGTGTTGGCGGGCAGGCCCTGCTGACGATTGCCGGCAACACCCGCCTGGGCGATCTTGTCGAGGGTCGCCAGGCCCGTCTCGTCGATCGTGCCGAACACGGTGTACTGCGGCTCCATCTCGGCGTCGCGCCAGACCAAGTTGAATTGGCTTTCGTTGGTGTTGGGTCCGGAGTTGGCCATGACCACGGTCCCGCGCGGGTACATCACGGTTTCCCTGAGCTCGGGATCGCCGGGCTTGTATTGGTTGGTGGGGTATTCGTCGGCGAATTCATAGCCCGGGCCGCCAGAGCCCTCGTTGTCGGGGCCGCCGCACAGCAGCATGCCGCCGTCCGGCTGGTTGGTCAGCCGGCCGCACTCGGTGCCGTTGAAGAATTGTTGCTGCGCGAGGCTGACGAAGCTGTTCACCGTGCACGGGGACTCATTGTTGGCGAGCTGGATGCCGATGTCGCCGAAGTTGGTCGAGATGGTGGCGCTGATCTGGGCCGGGTCGGTGGACACCTTGCCGGAGCGGGGTGGCTTGACCGGCTTGACGGACTGGTCCGGGGCGGGCGGGTACTGGCAGTTGGCGCCCAGGTCCGCCGGCGGCACAAAGGCCGGCAACGCCGGCACGCTCCCCGGGGCGGCCGCTCCGGTGGATCCTGGGGTCGCTCCCGGCCGGGTGGGCACCCTGGCGTGGCTCGGTGTCGGTGACGCCGCGCCGCTGGTCGCCGGCCCCTTGCTCTGGCTCACCAGAGAAATGACCAAGGCCACCACCGCGGCCAGCGCGACGATCGACCCGGCGACGATGCCCAGGATCAGCCGCCTGTTCGATGTCTGTGGCTGGGGTTGTTGCGGGGGGGCTGCAGTCGCGGAGTCGGGCACCGGCGACGCGGCCGTCACGGGCGCCGCTGATGAGGGCGGCGGCGTGTAGCCGGTGCCGGCCACCGTGGCTTTGGCGGCGTCGGCAAGCTCGCTGACCGTCTGGTAGCGCTCTTCGATGTCCTTCGCCATCCCGCGGGCGACGACCTCGTCGAGGGCGGGCGGTACGTCGGGCACGGTGTCCGACGGTCGGGGCGGCGGCGTGTTCAGGTGCCCATTGAGCTGCTCTTCGAGGCTGTCGCCGGGATAGGGACGGCGCCCGGTCAGGCACTCGTAGAGCACGCACGCCAGCGAGTACACGTCGGCGCGCTGATCGGTTGATCCCCTGAAGCGCTCGGGCGCCATATACGCCATCGTGCCCATCGTGTGGCCGGTGTGGGTGAGCGCGGTGTCGGTGGCGCTACGCGCGATCCCGAAGTCGATCAGGTAGATGAAATCTCGCGCGGTGGTGACCAGGATGTTCGATGGCTTGATATCGCGGTGAACCAATCCGACCTGGTGGGCGCTGTCCACTGCCGACGCAACCTGTTCTATCACCGCTACCGCGCGCTCCGGACTGAGCCGCCCGCCGTTTTCTGTGATGTATTCCGATAGGTCGCGGCCCTCGATCAGGCGCATGTCGACATAGAGCTGACCGTCGATCTCGCCGTAATTGTGGATGGGCACCACGTGCGGGTCGTTGAGGCTCGCCGCGGTGCGCGCCTCGCGGCGGAATCGCAGCTGAAACTCCTGGTCTTCCGCCAAATGCGCCGGGAGCACCTTCAACGCCACCGTCCGGTCGGTAGTGGCGTCGTAGGCACGGAAAACCTCGCCCATGCCGCCGCGGCCCAGCAGATCACGCAATTCGTAGTGCCCGAATGATTCCTTCCCCACCCAACGACCATAAGGCGTAGCGTTCGCGAAGTCGTGGCAATCCCACCCAATCGCTGGTGGTGGTGTAGCGCTGTGTGCGGTTAGTCGAGCGCTATCGACTTGATGGTGACGTCGTTGGCCGGCGGCCCGTCTTCGGCCTTGCCGACGACGCCGGCCGAGGCGATCTTGTCCAGGGTGACCAGCCCATCGGCCTGAATCGTGCCGAAGATGGTGTATTGGGGCGGCAGCTCCGAGTCCTTGTAGACCATGAAGAACTGGCTGCCGTTGGTGCCGGCTCCGGCGTTTGCCATCGCCAGGGTGCCGCGCGGATAGAGGACCGGTTCGTCCAGCTTGGGATCGTTCGGCGGGAATTGGTCGGTCGGATACTCGTTGGCGAATTGATAGCCGGGACCGCCGCCGCCGGTGCCCTTGGGGTCGCCGCATTGCAACACGCCCAGCGTCGACGAGGTGGTCAGCCGGTGGCATTTAGTGTTGTCGAAAAACTTCTGGCTGGTCAGGCTGGCGAAACTGTTGACCGTGCAAGGAGATTCGTTGTTGGCCAGCATCAGCCCGATATTGCCCTCGTTGGTCACCATGCTGCCGCTCACCTGGGCCGGTTCGGTCGGCACCTTGCCGGCCCGCGGCGGCTTGACCGGCTTGGCGGCCGGCTCCGGCGACGCCGGGTACTGGCAGTTGGCGCCCACGCTTGCCGACGGCTTAAAGGGCGGCAACGCCGGAACCGACCCTGCGAGTGCACTCGTGGGCGCCGTGGTCTGCGCGGAACTGCTGGTGATGGTGCTGGTGGCGGTCGTCGCCGCGGCATTGCGGTTGTGCTCGTGTTTGCTCCGGATGACGGTGAGCCCTATCGCCCCGGCCACGGCCACTGCCACGATTGACGCGATGGCGATCAGCAGGATCCGCCGCCTCCGGGCTTGCTTCGCGCGGCGCTCCAGCTGCCGTTCCAATTTGCGCTTGGCCGTCTCACGTCGCTGTTCGTTGGTCGGCACGACCCGTATGCCTCCATGGTTGATGAGTAGCCGCCGAGGTAGCCAGCTCAGGCTAATGCGGGCGTCGGTACCCGCGTCAACCGGGCCATGCGTCGTGCGGCGTGGCCCGCATCGTTGCGGGAGGCACGGGATGGGAAACTGGGAACCGTGTTGATCACCGGATTTCCCGCCGGGGTGTTGCAGTGCAACTGCTACGTGCTGGCCGAGCGGCCCGGAAGCGATGCCGTCATCGTGGACCCGGGCCAGCGCGTGATGGGCCCGCTGCGACGCATCCTCGACAAGAACCGGCTGACCCCGGCGGCGGTCCTGCTCACCCACGGGCACATTGACCACATGTGGTCCGCCCAGAAGGTGTCCGACACCTACGGCTGCCCCACCTACATCCATCCCGAGGACCGGTTCATGCTCAAAGACCCGATCCACGGCCTGGGCCCGCGGCTGGCCCAGCTGGCGGCGGGCGCGTTCTTCCGCGAGCCCAAACAGGTGGTCGAGCTAGACCGCGACGGCGACAAGCTCGACCTCGGCGGCGTGAGCGTCAACGTCGATCACACGCCCGGGCACACCCGCGGATCGGTGGTCTTCCGGGTCCTCCAGGCGAGCGCCGACCACACCGACGTGGTGTTCACCGGCGACACGCTGTTCGAGCGCTCGGTGGGCCGCACCGACTTGTTCAGCGGCAGCGGCCGCGACTTGCTGACCTCGATCGCCAACAAGCTGTTGGTGCTCGACGATAAGACCGTGGTGCTGCCCGGACACGGCAACTCCACCACGATCGGCGCCGAGCGGCGATTCAATCCGTTCCTCGAGGGCCTGAGCCCGTGACGGAGGCCTTCGCCGCATTCTCGGGGCCCAAGGGGGTGCCGGACTACCTCCCACCGGACTCGGCCCAGTTCGTCGCGGTGCGCGACGGGCTGCTCGGCGCCGCCCGCCGTGCCGGCTACGGCGACATCGAGTTAGCCATCTTCGAGGACACCGCGCTGTTCGCCCGCGGCGTCGGTGAGTCCACCGACGTGGTGACCAAGGAGATGTACACCTTCGCCGACCGGGGTGACCGCTCGATGACGCTGCGCCCCGAGGGCACCGCCGGCGTGATGCGCGCGGTGATCGAGCACGGCCTCGACCGGGGCGCGCTCCCGGTCAAGCTGTGTTACGCGGGCCCGTTCTTCCGCTACGAGCGCCCGCAAGCCGGTCGTTACCGCCAAATGCAGCAGGTCGGCGTCGAAGCGATCGGCGTCGACGATCCGGCGCTGGATGCCGAGGTGATCGCCGTCGCCGACGGCGGGTTTCGTTCGCTGGGCCTGGACGGGTTCCGGCTGGAAATCACCTCATTAGGAGACGAGACCTGCCGCCCGCAATACCGGGAACTGTTGCAGGAGTTCCTCTTTGCGCTCGACCTCGACGAGGAAACCCGCCGGCGCGCCGAGATCAATCCGCTGCGGGTGCTCGATGACAAGCGACCCGAGGTCCGGGCGATGACCGCCGACGCGCCGGTGCTGCTTGATCACCTGTCCGATGGCGCCAAGCAGCACTTCGACACCGTGCTGGCTCACCTGGATGCCCTCGGGGTGCCCTACGTCCTCAACCCGCGAATGGTGCGGGGGCTCGATTACTACACCAAGACCACCTTCGAGTTCGTCCATGACGGTCTGGGCGCGCAATCCGGCATCGGCGGCGGCGGCCGCTACGACGGTCTGATGCGCCGGCTGGGCGGACAAGACCTGTCCGGCATCGGTTTTGGGCTCGGGGTGGACCGGACCCTGCTGGCGCTGCGCGCCGAGGGCAAGAGCGTGGGGGAGACCACGCGCTGCGACGTCTTCGGCGTGCCGTTGAGCGAGCAGGCCAAGCTGCGGCTCGCGGTGCTGGCCGGGCAGCTGCGGGCCGCCGGCCTCCGCGTCGACCTGGCCTACGGCGACCGCGGGCTCAAGGGCGCGATGCGCGCCGCCGACCGTTCGGGTGCCCGCATCGCGCTGGTCGCGGGCGACCGCGATATCGAGGCCGGGACCATCGGGGTAAAGGATCTCGCCACCGGCGAGCAGGTGTCCGTGCCGGTGGATTCGGTTGTGGCCGAGGTGGTTTCGAGGCTGCGTCCGTAGCTCATTCGACGCCTTCAGCGTGTCGGAGCTCTACGTGGTCGGCGCCCGCGTCGAGCGCGTCGGCCAACTCCCGGGTGTGCGCGGGGGTCAGTTCATTGCTTCCGAGGTCATCTTCCTTGCAGAACAGGAGGATTGAGGGGGTCTCGGCGCGAACCGATGCGCCCACGACCGTCCAGACGCTGACCCCCAATTCGGTGGTGCCAGGCATCAGATCAACCCGCGTCCGTGCCGTCGTCCGCGGACCGGGCAACCGTTCGGCTTCGTCGGCGGCCTCGCGCAGCGCCGTGGCCAACTCCCGGGTCTGCGTGGGGGACAACGATTCCACCGGGACGGTGATGTCGTCGTAGGGGTTGTGGTAAGAGTGATCCGACACGACGACCCTCCGCTCACAACTACCGTCCTCATACTGGCGGCCTTTGATGCCGATCGACGCGCCGCGGTAGGTCTTGGACTCACCGACACAAAACCGCCGGAACCATCGGTTGTCTTCGTCCGCCTGCGTGTCCCAGTCGGACACCTCGGTGGCGTCCGGCGGGCTCGCGATGGACGCGAGCCCGTTCTCTCTCGCCCAGGCGCGCGCCATGGACAGCAAGCGCACGCCAAGGTCGCGGTGGCGCTGATCCTGCCCGAAAGCACGGCCGATCCTGCGGCGCGCCGGGGTGAGGAAGGTGGGCGACCCTTGCAGCTGCTCCAATTGGCAGACCTGTTCGGGGGTCAGTTGATCGGCCAGGTCCCGCCAGGCCATGGCGTCGTCGGGGTTTGTCATGTGGTGGCTCCAGGAAGGTGTCAGCGCCGACAGTAACGCGGACCGGGCGCCCATCGGGCCGATTCGCCGGAGACTTGACTTACTATCGAACTAATGTTCGAATAGATGAATGCGCTGGGCTGGTCAGGCCGTCGCGGTCAACGGTGAGCCCGTCGACGACGGGGCGCTACCGGGGCTGCAGCGCATCGGCTTCGTCCGAAGCGTGCGCGCGCCGCAGTTCGAGGGGATCACCTTTCACGAGGTGCTGTGTAAGTCCGCGCTGAACAAGGTGCCGGACGCGGCCGCGCTGCCGTTTCGGTACACGGTCAACGGCTACCGCGGCTGCTCGCACGGCTGTCGGTATTGTTTCGCGCGTCCCACCCACGAATACCTGGACTTCAACTGCGGCACCGACTTCGACACCCAGGTGGTGGTCAAGACCAACGTCGCCGACGTGTTGCGCCATGAGTTGCGCCGGCCGTCCTGGCGGCGCGAAACCGTGGCGCTGGGCACCAACACCGACCCCTACCAGCGCGCCGAGGGCCGCTACGCGCTGATGCCGGGCATCATCGGGGCGCTCGCCGGATCCGGTACACCGCTGTCCATCCTGACCAAGGGCACGCTGCTGCGGCGCGATCTGCCGCTGATCGCCGAGGCGGCGGGGCAGGTCCCGGTGTCGGTCGCGGTGTCGCTGGCGGTCGCCGACCCGGAGTTGCACAGGGACGTCGAGCCGGGCACGCCGACGCCGCAGGCGCGCCTGGGTCTGATCACCGCGATCCGCGCCGCCGGTCTGGATTGTCACGTCATGGTCGCGCCGGTGCTGCCGCACCTCACCGACTCCGTCGAGCACCTCGACGGGCTGCTGGGCCAGATCGCGGCGGCCGGGGCCACCGGCGCCACAGTTTTCGGTCTGCATCTGCGCGGCTCGACCCGCGGCTGGTTCATGGCCTGGCTGGCCCGCTCGCATCCCGAACTCATCGGCCGATACCGAGAGCTGTACCGGCGCGGTGCATACCTGCCGGCGAGCTACCGCGACGCGCTGCGCGAACGGGCCGCGCCGCTGATCGCGAAGCATCGCCTGGCCGGTGAGCGCCGCCCGTTCCCACCGGCCGCCACGGCGGCGTCGGCGCCGACCGTGCCATTTTCGGGGGCCCAGCCGACGCTGTTTTGAGCTACGCGGGCTTATCGCCGCGGGGCTTGGTCAGGGTGAACTGATCGACCACCTTCACCGCGCCCATCGGCCCGCTCAGCGCGTAATGCGTTGCCTTGATCGAGGTGTTGCCCCCGGGTTGACCCGGGTCGACATCGAAAGCCGCGAAGCCATAAGGGTTTTCACGGTCCTGAAACGCCGACCACGGGGCGTCCTCGAGGACGTAGATCGGCGCCTTGCGCCCGAGGGCGGGATCAAACGCGCCGACCCCCGTCAGCACGCGACATTGCGGCCGTTCGAAGAAATTCATGCTGTCGGGCAACGAGGTGCCGCCGCCGCCGAGGACGACGTGCACGGTTCCTTTGGTGGTGTCGATGGCGTCGGCGCCGGCGTCGACCGGCTTGGGCGTTCGCAGGTCGTTACCCAGCGTCCCGCGCACCGGGTGTGCGCGTTCGTAGTGGTGCTCGTGACCGCATAACACCAGGTCGACCTGGTACTGGTCGAACAACGGCAGCCATTCCTGGCGGATGCCGAGGTCGGCGCCGTTGGAGCGATCGGTGGTCGAGATCGCGGTTTGATGCATGAACACCACCACCCAGTCGATGCTCGGGTCATGCCGGGCGGCGGCGAGTTCGCGTTCCAGCCAACGCTTTTGCGAGCCGCCCGAGTAGCCGTACACATAGAAGTTACCGCCGTCCTGGAAGGACACGTCGTCGTTGCTGAGGCTGATGAAGCGCACCGCGCCAGCGGTGAAGGAATACCACAGCCCGCTCAGCGGCTCGTCGGATCCCGAATCGGGCAGCGCGAAGTACGTTTGATAGGCGGCGAAACCGACTGGCCCGTTGCCCAATTCGTTCTCGTGGTTGCCCACCGCCGGCATCCAGGGTCGGTAACGCGCCGAGCGGGTATTGTTCTCAAACCAGTCCGACCAGGTGCGGATCCGGTCTTGGGCGAGGTTGGCGTAGGACAGGTCGCCGTTGAACAGGTTGAACAGCGGGCCGACGCGTTCGATCGCCAGCGTGATGTCCGCGGCCGCCGGCGAGCCAATGTTGTCGGTGCCGAAGAAACCGTTGGGCAACTTGTCCAGCATCGGGGTGGCTTGATCACCGAAGCTGGTGAAGCGCAGCGGCTTTCGTCCCGATGGTGCGGTCCGCACCGTCCCCGGCTCGGGGGTCGCGCCGTCATGCACCGCGGCGTATATGTAGTCGGCATCCGGCGTCAGATTCGTCAGGCGAGCGTGGTTGACGCGAACTTCGTTGTTGGACTTGCCGTCCCGGTATGTTCGGGTTTCGGCCGCGATGGTGCGGCCGAAGCCGGACGTCGGCGTGCCCAGCATGACTCGGGGATTCCGCACGGCGTCCGTGGTGTGCCATGACACCACGACCTCGGTGCTGGCGTCCTTGCCGAATTGCAGGTGCACGCCGACGACCGGCGGCGCGCCGTTGCGATCCGGCCGGTACCAGACCGAGGGCCCCTGGGGGTGAGACCATATCAGGGCGGCCGCGCCCATCCCGACGCCCGCGCCGAGAACTGCCGACGTCGCGCTCGTCGTCAACAAGGCGCGGCGGCTGATGCGCGGCCCGATTTCCGGTGCCGCACGTTCAGCGGCGCCGGTCTGTTCCGAATCGTCGGTCATGCATGTTTCATACCCGAACCAGGCGACCGCGGGCGTAGCTACCGGTAAACGTCGGTTTCGGCCGAACCGTCCGTAGCCAATCCGGTACGTTTTCTTTTATGACGAACGTGCGAATAGTGACCACCGGGGTCGCGGTGGCAACGTTTGCAGCGGCCGCGGCGGTGGCTGTCACGCCCGCCACCGCAAATGCGGATCCGGCCGGCCACCAGGTGACGTACACGATCACCACCACGGGCGATCTCACCGGCAACGTGCGGTACATGAACAGCGATCCGCCCAGCCAGGCGGCCTTCGACGCCAACTCGTCGCAGTACATGAACACCGTGCAGACGGCGTTCACCGGCGGTCAGCCGTTGGTTTACAACGCCACACTGGCCAACCCGAACCAGTGGGCGATCGTCACCGCCAGCGGCGGGTGTCACTGGCCAAACTGCGGCTCGGGCGCTCCCGAGCTGCACTGCGAGATCGCCGTGGACGGCCAGGTGGTGGCGACACAAAACGCCACCACCGGCGTCACGTGCTCAACACGGCCCTGGTAGTCACGCCCGTCGGGGTCGGGGTGACGCCTGCAGCCATACCGCTGATTCCGGCTCACGGGTGTCCAGGCGCATGCCGACACCTTCGATCATGGATCGAAGTTCGTCGATGCTCACCCGCTCGACGTGAAACGATTGGGTCAATTTCCGACCGTCGCACTCCAGGGTGAACTCGCCGTCGATAACCCCGTCGTGGTTCGCGAGGATGGTCATCGTCTGCAGCGTCGGACCTTCGTTTCGTTGGTAGCTGCCCACCGGCCGGTGCGCGAACCACTGCGGCGGGCGCCACTCGATGATGGCTTTGCCGGTCGGTTTGAGATGGTGCGCGACGGTCGCCAGGATGCCGTTGCGAAATTCCGCACCCGCATAGTTGACGAGGTTGCTGATCAGCAGGACGGCGTCGAACTTCTCGGTGAGTCGCAGTTCCTCGATGCGGGCTTGGATGGTTCGGGCGCGGCGGACATGGGCGAGCATGTCGGCTGAGTCGTCCACGGCGGTGACCCGATGCCCGAGTTCGGCCAGCAGATCGCCGATGCGTCCGACACCGGCTCCCAAATCCAACACGGAGCTGCCCGGCTCGAGCAGCTCCGCGATGCATTCGACCTCTTCAGCGCCCGGCATCCGACGATAGATCTCAACCGAGCTACCATCGATCGTCACCGGACGGACCAATTCGGCCAAGGGGTTAGTGCTTAGTCACTCGGCAACATCGTCGACGATGAATGCAATGGCGGAATATATCGTCTGCTGCTCGCAGAACAGGGCCTCGTGGGACATGTGCGCGCCTTTCTTCGGTGGGTAAACTTGTTGGTTTTCGTTGACCGGCTTCATGCTGTCGGAAAATCGCGGATTTGTATAGCCCGACAACGGATTATCGGGTGCTAGCCCAGGTTCGTGGCGGCGAAGGTGTCGCACTTGTCGGGTTCGCCGGTCTGGTAGCCGATGGTGAACCACTTCTGCCGTTGCGCGGCAGAACCGTGCGTCCACGACTCGGGGTTGACGCGTCCGGTCGTCTCCTTCTGGATCCGGTCATCGCCCACCGAGGCCGCGGCTGAGAGCGCGTCCTGAATATCCTTATCGCTCAACGGCTGCAGGTACGGCACACCGGTGCTCTCCTGCTTGACCGTCGACGCGTAGTGCGCCCAGATGCCCGCGTAGCAGTCCGCCTGTAGCTCCGTGCGCACGCCGTTCCCGCCGGCGCCCTGGGCACCTTGCTGGGAGCGGCCCAGGATCCCCTGCAGCTGCTGCACGTGATGGCCGTATTCGTGGGCGACCACGTATTCCTGTGCGAACGGCCCACCGCTGGAACCGAATTTATCGACCAGCTCCTGGAAGAAGTCGGTGTCGAAATACGCGGTCTGGTCCACCGGGCAGTAGAACGGCCCTACTTCGGTGGTAGCGCCCCCACAGCCGGTGTTCACCGAACCCGAGAACAGCCGCACATGGGGGCGGGTGTATTTCCGCATGAGCTGATGCCAGACCGCGTCCACCGAATTTCCGGTGGCCACCACTCGGCACTGCACGTATGTGTTGGCGTCCGCCCCCGTTTTGCACAGGTTCAGGTCGAAACCGGGGGCCGAGTCGCCGCGGGTGTCCATGGGCTGCTGGCTCACCACGCCGCCGGGATCGACGCCCAGGAACATCGCGACCACCACGATCAGCAGCCCGCCGATGCCGCCCCCGAGGGCCAGCCCCATCCCGCCGCCGCCGGACGACGACGCGGTGCTGGTGTCGATCTGCATACCCTCGTTGAAGGTCATCGCACGCTCCATAGATCTGGCCGGCTGGATACCCCTGGCAAACCAGCCTAACGCCGATGTCGATGCCTAGCCGGGTCCGTCGCTGGCCGCGGCCAGCAGGGGCACCACGACGTCACTGATCGGCGTCGCCAGGTTGTGGGCGCGCGCCTTGCGGATGATCACGCCGTTGCGGATGTCCCATTCCATTCGCCGGTGATTGTCCCGGTCGGCCAGGATCGAGGTGCCCATGTCTTCGGGGGCCTGACGGAAAAGGCCGACCAAGTCGTCGACGGCGTCGTCGGCCAGCCGGGCGCCCTCGGCGCGAGCGACGGCCAGGCATTCGGCGACATAGCGGCGCGACAGGGCGGCGACGTCGTCGCGGCGGAACATCCCCGACCGCCGCCCGGACAGCGCCATGAATCCGGCCAGCGCGTTGGTCAGCAGCTTGCGCCAGGCGGCGGTGATGAAGTCGGGGTCGCAGTCCACCCGGCAGCCGGCGCCGCGCAGCAGCTCGGCGAGCGTCTCCGCGGCGGGTCCGCTGGGCAGCACCAGCGCGGCTTCGGAGCGCAGCCGCACCCAGCCTTCGGGCTGGGTCTCGGCGCCGTACCAGACGATGCCGGGAACCACCGGCGACGACGGGCAGTGCGGCTTGACCTGCTCGACCTGCTCGACACCGTTTTGCAGCACGGCGACGATGGTGTGTTCGGCGCACAGGCGGGCCAGCCAGCCGGCGGCCTCGTCGTTCTGGGTCGCTTTGACCGCCAGCACGACAACGTCGACCGGGCCGGACACCTCGTTGGGATCGGTGTGCACCGGGCCGGGCACCACGATGGGATCCGCGCCGTCGGGCCGCAATTCGATGCGCTCGCGCGGGGTGCGGCCGCAGATCAGCACCGAGTGCCCGGCCCTGTACAAAAGCGCGGCCACGGTCGTACCGACCGCTCCGGGACCGACGAGTGCGATGTTGGTGGCGATGCGACCGAAAATACACGGCCCCTTAGACTGATCAGTCATTCAAACCGGGTGAAGGGGAGTGTTTGTGCTGCGCAGCCACGCCGCTGGTTCGCTGAGGAGTAGCGACGCCGGCCAGCAGGTGACGTTGGCGGGGTGGGTGGCTCGCCGCCGGGACCACGGCGGTGTCATCTTCATCGATCTGCGGGACGCCTCCGGCATCGCACAGGTGGTGTTCCGCGCCGACGACGTGCTGGCCCAGGCGCACCGGCTGCGCGCCGAGTTCTGCGTCGCGGTCTCCGGGGTCGTCGAGATCCGCCCGGAGGGCAACGCCAATCCGGAGATCGCCACCGGCGAGATCGAAGTCAACGCCACCTCGCTGACCGTGCTCGGCGAGAGCGCGCCGCTGCCGTTCCAGCTGGACGAGCCCGCGGGCGAGGAGCTGCGGCTGAAGTACCGCTACCTCGACCTGCGCCGCGACGGTCCGGCCGCGGCAATTCGCTTGCGGTCCAAGGTGAATGCCGCCGCCCGTTCGGTGCTGGCGGCGACACGACTTCGTCGAGATCGAGACGCCGACGATCACCCGCTCCACCCCGGAGGGCGCGCGCGATTTCCTGGTGCCGGCCCGGCTGCACCCCGGCCTCTTCTACGCCCTGCCGCAGAGCCCGCAGCTGTTCAAGCAGCTGCTGATGGTGGCCGGGATGGAGCGCTACTACCAGATCGCCCGCTGCTACCGCGACGAGGACTTCCGCGCCGACCGGCAGCCCGAATTCACCCAGCTCGACGTGGAGATGAGCTTCGTCGACGCCGAGGACATCATCGCGATCTCCGAGGAGATCCTGACCGCGCTGTGGGCGCTGATCGGCTATGAGATCCCGACGCCCATCCCGCGGATCAGCTATGCCGAGGCGATGCGACGCTTCGGCTCCGACAAGCCCGACATGCGGTTCGGGCTGGAGCTCGTCGAGTGCGCAGAATTCTTCTCCGACACCACGTTTCGCGTCTTCCAAGCCGACTATGTGGGCGCGGTGGTAATGCCCGGCGGGGCCTCGCAGCCGCGCCGCACGCTGGACGGCTGGCAGGAGTGGGCCAAACAGCGCGGGCACCGGGGGCTGGCTTACGTGCTGGTGGATGGCGACGGCGAGCTGGGTGGCCCGGTGGCCAAGAACCTTTCCGATGCCGAACGCGACGGGCTGGCCGCGCACGTCGGCGCCGCCCCGGGCGACTGCATCTTCTTCTCGGCGGGTCCGGCGAGGTCGTCGCGCGCCTTGCTGGGCGCGGCGCGCGGCGAGATCGCCAACCGGCTCGGCCTGATCGACCCCGACGCGTGGGCGTTCGTCTGGGTGGTCGACCCGCCGCTGTTCGAGCCCGCCGAGGAGGCCACCGCTTCCGGTGACGTGGCCGTGGGCTCCGGGGCGTGGACCGCGGTGCATCACGCGTTCACTTCGCCCAAGCCCGAGTACGCCGACATCGTCGACACCGACCCCGGCGGCGTGTTGGCCGATGCGTACGACATCGTGTGCAACGGCAACGAGATCGGCGGGGGCTCGATCCGTATCCACCGCCGCGACGTCCAGGAGCGGGTGTTCGCGGTGATGGGCCTGGACAAGGCCGAGGCCCAGGAGAAGTTCGGATTCCTGTTGGAGGCGTTCACCTTTGGCGCGCCGCCGCACGGCGGGATCGCGTTCGGCTGGGACCGGATCAACGCGCTGCTGTCCGGCGTGGACTCGATCCGGGAGGTGATCGCATTCCCGAAGACCGGCGGCGGCGTCGACCCGCTGACCGATGCCCCGGCGCCGATCACCGCCCAGCAGCGCAAGGAGTCCGGAATAGACGCCAAGCCCAAACAGGTTGACCAGACATGACCGAAACCCCTGACGCCATCGACGACATGATCAAAAAGGGACCGAAAACGCTGAATGCGTTCAACAAAAACATCGCCGACGAGTTCCGGGCCAATGACGGCAAGGTCGGTGGCCAATTCGCCAATGCCAACCTGCTGCTGCTTACGACGACGGGCGCCAAGTCCGGCCAACGCCGGGTGTCGCCGCTGGCCTATTTCCGCATCGACGGCAAGCTGATCATCATCGGGTCCTTCGCATGGCGCCCCGGTCAACCCGGCCTGGGTGCACAATCTGCGGGCCAACCCGCAGGCGCACGTCGAGGTCGGTACCGACGCGTTCGACGTGACGGCTCGCGAACTGCCGTCCGACGAGCGCGACGAGCTCTACCCGAAGGTCACCGCCGTGGCGCCGGGTTTCGCCAAGTCTCAGGCCAAGACCAGCCGGGTGATTCCGCTGATCGAGTTGCAGCGCGCCTAAATTCTCTGTCGCGTTGCGATGGCCGCTTGAGGTAAGCAAGCCTCATGACATCGGCTATCCAAACGGCTTTTGAAACGGCTGCGCAGTAGGTGGTTCAACCTCCTGCAAACTTCGGTCGCCGCGGGTCTGGCCTGGTACCTCGCGCACGACGTGCTCCACCATCCCCAGCCGTTCTTCGCGCCGATCTCCGCCGCGGTGTGCCTGTCGATCAGCAACGTCCTACGCGCGCAGCGCGCCGTCCAGATGATGATCGGCGTGACCGTGGGGATCGGAATCGGCACCCTGGTGCTGGGGCTGCTGGGGACGGGTGCCGTCCCCATCGCGATCGCCGCGCTGATCGCGCTCTCGTTTGCGGTGTTGCTCGGGCAGGGCTACATCGGGCAGGGGATGATGTTCGCCAACCAGACCGTCGTGTCGGCGATCCTGGTGCTGGCGCTGTCCCGCGATGGCGTCGGTTTCGCACGCATCAACGACGCCCTCATCGGCGGTGGCATGGCCCTCGTGATCGCCGTCGTGCTGTTCCCGGCCGACCCGCTGAAGGTGTTGCGCGGCGCGCGCATCGGGGTGCTCAACGTGCTGCACGGCGTCCTGTCCCGCACCGCCGACGTCGCCGCCGGGCGCGCGTCGGCAGGGCCGGACTGGCCGCTGTCGGCAGTCGATCGGGTGCACGCACAGGTGGGCGGGCTCATCGGGGCCCGCGCCACGGCCCGCCAGGTGGTGCAGATCTCGCCGCGACGATGGAGCCTTCGCGACGCGGTCCGGGGCGCCGATCACCAGGCCGTGCACGTGGCCCTGCTCGCCGTCTCCGTGCTGCACCTGGCCCGCGTCGTCGCACCCGCCACCGATGGCTGCTGCGACCGGCTGCCGCGGCCCGTGCACGATGTGCTGGTCGCCCTCGCGGCGGCGACGGCCCTCGCCGACCCGGATCCCGCCGGGGCGTCGGCGTACACGGCCGCCGCCCGCCGCCACGCTTCGGTGTTGCAGTCGCAGGCCCAGCAGAGAACCGACGTGGTGATCGCCGACGTCGTCGCGGCCTGCGTCGACGACTTACAACGGGTCATCGACCTTCGCCAGAGGCGCGGGGGGTCGCCGCCTTGGGCTAGCGGCGATCGCAAGGGCGGCGGAGCCGGGCGCGGGGGGTCGCCGCATTAGGGCTAGGACGAATCGGCGAGGAACTCCTGGACCAGCTTTCTCGGCGCCTGCGTCAGCCAGGCCTCGGTGAGTAGTTGCTCGAGGTCGCGGACGTCGATCTCGGCCAGTTTGACCAGCACCGCCGGGTAGCCGTCGAAATGCGGGGTGGTGAAGTAGACCCGCGGCTGGTCGGTGACCAACGCGTACTTGACGCCCTCGTCGGACACCCGGATGCCGAGGATGTCACCCTCCGGCGGGTCGATACCGTCGCGTTCCAGCGCCTCGCGGTCGGACTGGCGCAGGGGCCGCTCCCACGCCATCATTTTCTTGCCGATCCGCCAGTCGTGCGGTGACGGCTCCGAGGTGAGTGCCAGCTTTCCGATGATGCGGGCGACGTCGTGCCACGTGGCCACACCTCGATTGTGCTCCGGCTATGGTGCGCTTGGTGAGGTATTGGCAATCGATGGCCATCCGAAGCCCCGAGGAGGTGGACCGTGTCCGAAGCCCTGTCAGAGGCGGCGGCCCCGTTGCCGACCGGTCAGGCCCGCCGCTTCCGGGTCACGCACCGCACCGAGTACCGCTACTCCGACGTCGTGACGAGCTCCTATGGCCGCGGTTTTCTCACGCCGCGCGACTCGCAGCGGCAACGCTGCATCGCGCACCGGCTGATCGTTGACCCGGCCCCCGCCGACAGCTCGACCAGCCAGGACGGCTACGGCAACATCAGCTCGTATTTCCACGTCACCGAGCCGCACCGCGCCCTGACGGTCACCAGCGACTCCATCGTCGACGTGTATCAGTCGCCCGCGGGGCGGTACGCCAGCGGGCCGGCGATCCAACCGTGGGAGGCCGCCCGGCCGGCCGGGCCCAGGGGAGCGCTGGCCACCGAGTTCACGCTGGACCTGAATCCGCCCGAGATCACCGACGAGGTCCGCGACTACGCGGCCCCCAGCTTCGCGCCGGGGCGCCCGCTGGTCGACGTGTTGCGCGATCTCGCGTCGCGGATCTTCAGCGACTTCACCTACCGCTCGGGGTCGACAACGATTTCCACCGGGGTCAAGGAGGTTCTGGCGGCCCGGGAAGGGGTATGCCAAGACTTTGCCAGGCTGGCGATCGCCTGCCTGCGCGCCAACGGCTTGGCGGCCAGCTACGTCTCCGGATATCTGGCCACCGACCCGCCACCCGGAAAGGATCGGATGATCGGCATCGACGCCACCCACGCCTGGGCCGCGGTGTGGACCCCGCAGGAGCCCGGCCAGGTCGAGTGGCTGGGCCTTGATCCCACCAACGACCAGCTGGTCGACCAGCGCTACATCATCGTCGGGCGCGGTCGCGACTACGCGGACGTGCCGCCGCTGCGGGGCATCATCTACACCAACTCGAAACGCAGCGTGATCGACGTCGCCGTCGACGTGGTGCCGTTCGAAGGTGACGTGCTGCATGCGTGACTTCCACTGTCCCAACTGCGGTCAACGCCTGACGTTTGAGAACTCGACCTGCCTCAACTGCGGCAGCGCGCTGGGGTTTTCGCTCGATCAGATGGCGCTGCTGGTGATCGTCGAAGGCGATGCGAGCGATCACGCCGGTTTCGTGGACGCCGCCGACTATCAACTGTGCGCCAATCTGCAACTCGCCGAATGCAATTGGCTGGTCCCGGTCAATTATCCCCGGCTGCGGTGCACGTCGTGCGCGCTGACCACCGAACGGCCCAACGACTCCGACACCGTCGGCCTGGCGGAGTTCGCCGAGGCCGAGGCCGCCAAGCGGCGGCTGATCGTCGAGCTGCACGAGCTGAAGTTGCCGATCATCGGACGTGACCAGGATCCCGACTTCGGGCTGGCTTTCCGGCTGCTGTCCAGCGCGCACGAGAACGTGATGACCGGACACGAAGACGGCGTCATCACAATCGATTTGGCCGAGGGCGACGACGTGCACCGCGAGCAGCTGCGCGTCGAGATGGAAGAGCCGTATCGGACCCTGCTGGGACATTTCCGGCACGAGATCGGCCATTACTACTTCTATCGGCTGGTCGGCGCATACAACGATAACCTGGCACAGTTTAGCCAGCTGTTCGGCGACCCGGACGCCGACTACCAGGAGGCGCTGGACCGTCACTACAGCGAAGGCGCGCCCGAGGGTTGGCAGCAGAAGTTCGTATCGTCCTATGCCACCATGCATCCGGCCGAGGATTGGGCCGAGACGTTCGCCCATTACCTGCACATCCGCGACACGCTGGACACCTCGGCGTGGTTTGGTCTGGCACCGGCGTCGGCCACCTTCGACCGGCCAGCCCTGGGCCCCAGTGCTTTTCAGACGATTATCGACATGTGGCTGCCGTTGTCATGGTCGTTGAACATGGTGAACCGGTCGATGGGCCATGACGACCTGTACCCGTTCGTGCTGCCGGCCGCGGTGCTGGAGAAGATGCAGTTCATCCACACCGTGATCGACGAGGTGGTGTCCGCCGCGCAGGGGCCCGCCGCCATCGCGGGCTGAGCCAAGGGCTAGGCCGGCATCACCCGTCGTTCGTCGGGGCCCCATAGGGGCTGCATGCCGCCGGGCAGCGCCAACTGCGTCGCGGTGATCGCCTCGGCCAGATCTCGCAGCTCGGCATGTATCGCGTCGAGCAACTCCGCCAGCTCCTCGCGGCGGCCGTCGGTAACCGCTTCCAGTTCGGCGGGATTCGAACGGCGCAGCAGGGTACCGACATCGTCGATCAACCGCTCCGGTCGCGACGACCCCGACGAGCCGGGCAGGTCCTTGAGGTGGGTCCGCAGCCGCTCCACCTGATACAGCAGCGACCGCGGGTTCGTCGCGTCGAACAGCATCAGCTCGGCCAGGGCGGCGACACTGATCTGGCCCACGGTGCGCCGCCGGTAGATGACCGACGATTCGCACGCCACCAGCGTCGACTCGATGACCGATTGCTCGGCGGCGGGGCCGCGGACGACGGTCAGCGTGGCCCGCAGCAGCGCGGTGAGCCACAGGGCGCGCTCGATGCGTTTGCCGATGTCGGTCATCGTCCAGCCCACGTCGCGCACCATCGACTCGCCGGCCACCCCGGACAGCGTCAGCATCCCGGCCAACGTCTGCGCATGAGCCGACGCGAGCACGGCGTCGGCCCGGGCCAGCGAGTCCGGCGGCTCGGACTGCTGCGCAACCGCACGCTCCACCCCGGCCAGCACCATCCAGGTGTCGTTGGACAACTGGTCGCGCACCGCTCGGGCGGCCAGTCCCAGCCCCTCCACCGAATGGACGAGGGATCCCGACCGGCGCGTGTCCACGGTCAGCGACCACAGCGTCGAGGGGACGATGGCGATCATCTCGGCGTGATCCTCGGTGCCGTCGCCGCCAGCTCCGGTGTCGGTCCCGGTGATCTTGCCCAGGGCGGCCATCAGCACCGGCACGCACTCGCTTTCCGCGGAGTCCTGATGATGCCGGTAGACGTGGAAGCGGTCGCGGGCGACGGTCAGCAACCGGGCCATGTTTTCCGCGCGTTCGCCGTAGCGTCCCATCCAGAACAGGTCGGACAGCACACGCGGCGAGCTGATGCTCCAGGTGCCCGCGCCGGTCTTCGCCGGCGGCACGACCGTGGGCAGGGTCACGGTCTCGGTGCGCGCACGCTCCGTCGGGCGCACCCAGACATCTTTTGCCGCAACGGTTTGCAGCGTGTACGCGGCGGGCCCGGGCGCCAGCACATAGCCGGCGCCGCCGATCATCGGCGCATAACCACCGCGCTGGGCGACCGTGAACAACCGCATGCCGACGGCCGCCGACGACAGCACACCGGCGTGGTCGGTGGGCGCCGACGAAAACTGCGGCAGCTCCTGGCCGGCCCACTGCCACGGCATGTCCTCGATCCGCGCGGCCAAATCCGCCAGCTGCTGTGACGAAAGTGTCGGTCCGACAAGGGTTTTCCCGCCGACGGTCGACTTCACCAACAACGACGACAGGTTCGCCAGCAGGTGCGAGCGTTCGCTGGCGATGCCTCCCCAGTAGATCGGCGCGGCGTGCAGCAGCGGGGCTTCGTCGAGCAGACGCTCGGCCAGCTCGGGCAGGAAACGCAGCAGGCCCGGGCTTTCCAGGATGCCGCTGCCCAGGGTGTTGACGACGGTCACCGTCCCGCGGTGTTGCGCCTCCACCAATCCGACCACGCCCAGCTTGGAATCGGCGCGCAGGTCCAGCGGGTCCACGTACTCCGCGTCGACGCGGCGCAGCACCACGTCGACGCGTTTCAACGTCCCCAGCGAGCGCATCCACAGCTTGCCGTCGCGCACCACCAAGTCCGCGCTTTCCACCAACGGGAAGCCCAGCAGGGTCGCGAGATAGGCCTGATCGAACGCGGTCTCCGAGTAGATGCCCGGGGTGAGGACCACCACCATGGGGTCCTGGACGACGTCTGGCGCGGCGTCGATCAATGCCAGCCGCAGCGCCTGGGCGAACGGTGTCGTCGGTCGCGGCGCGATCCGCTCGTAGAGGTCCGGAATCGAGTGCGCCACCACGCGCCGGTCGGCCAGCGCGTAGCCGGCGCCCGAGGGCGCCTGCGTCCAGTCGGCGTTGACCTGAAAGCCGCCGTCCGGCTGCCGGCTGAGGTCGCACGCGTGCATGAAAAGCTGGTGCCGCCCGGGCACCTCGATGCCGTTGGCGGCGCGCACGTAACCGGGATGGGCGAATAGCAGTTCCGGCGGAAGGGTGCCGTCGGTGACCAGGCTGCGCGGCCCGTAGAGGTCGGCGAGCACGGCATCGAGTAGGCGCGAGCGCTGCACCAGCCCGGCCTCGAGCGCGTCCCAATCGGTCGCGGATACCACGATCGGCAGGGTGTCCAGGCTCCATGGCCTGGGCTCGAGGGCCTGGATCTTGGACCCGCCGTCCCGGTCGGGATCGACTTCGGTGTAGGTGATGCCGTCGTTGTCGACCAGGCCGTGCACCACCGAGCGCAGCCGGTCCAGCCCGGCCCTGCCGCGCTCGGCGACCGCGTCGGCCAGCTCGGTCCAGGCCGGCCGCACGTTGCCGTCGTGGTCGACGAATTCGTCGTAGCCGATTCCCGGGCCTTCTGAGCCGGAGGGGCGCAGGTCGAACAGCGCTTCCTGGGCGCGCGCGGTGCGGTAGCCGGCCAGCAGGCGGTCGGCGTCGTAGTGGCCGCTGGGGGCGGCCGACCATCCGTCCGTGCCGAGTGCCATGTCCGCGAACGCCATTACTGCTGCACGGTACGCACGCGGCGCAGGTCGAGGATGCCCGGCGCGCCGATGTCGGTGAAGATCCGGGCCTGCTTCTCCCGGATGGCGGACAGGTCGAGCTTGCCCGGGGTGAAGCCGGTGGCCTCGAAGCGGCGGGCGCGGCGCGCTTCGGCTGTTACGGCGTTGACGGGTGGCTCTTCGTAGGCCAGCCCGCCGGGATGGGAGACGTGATAGGTGCAGCCGCCGCGCGAGGTTCCGGTGGCGAGGTCGATCAGCTCGAACTGCAACGGGACGTCGGTGCTGATGGTCGGGTGCAGCGCACTGGGCGGCTGCCAGGCCCGGTACCGCACACCACCCACGTGGATGTCGGGGTTGTCGGTGGCCAGCAACGGCACCGGGTATCCGTTGCAGGTCACCACGTAGCGGTGCCGATCGGCGCCGATGATGCGGACCTGGATGCGCTCGACCGACGAGTCGACGTAGCGGGCGGTGCCCGTCGCGGTGGCTTCCTCGCCGAGGGTGTTCCACGGCTCGATCGCCCCGCGCAGCTCGATCTCCACGCCGTCGAAGACCGCGGTGCCGATGCGCGGGAACCGGAATTCGGTGAACGGATCCAGCCAGCTGGTCTCGAACGCGATGCCGTGCGCACGCAAGTCGGACGCCACGTCGGCGATGTCGTGAATCAGGAAGTGCGGCAACAGGTATCGCCCGTGCAGGTTGGTGCCGTGCCGGATCAGTGGGGCGCGCAGCGGTTCGTCCCAGAACCACGCCACCAGCGAGCGCACCAGCAGCGACTGCACCATCGCCATGCGCAGGTGTGGCGGCATCTCGAAGCCGCGCAGCTCCAGCAGGCCGAGCCGGCCCCGGGGGCCGTCGGGGCTGTAGAGCTTGTCGATGCAGAACTCGGCGCGGTGGGTGTTGCCGGTGATGTCGGTGAGCAGGTGGCGCAGCGCGCGGTCGGTCACCCACGGTTTCGCCAGGTTGGTTTTAAGCCCCCCGCCGCCTAGCCGCGCGATCTCGGCGAAGGCGATCTCGAGTTCGTACAGGGCCTCGGCGCGGCCCTCGTCGACCCGCGGCGCCTGGGACGTGGTGCCGACGAATCGCCCCGCGAACAGGTAGGACAGCGACGGGTGCCGCTGCCAGTAGGTCAGCAGCGACACCAGCAGGTCCGGGCGGCGCAGCAGCGGCGAGTCGGCGGGCGTCACGCCGCCGAGCGTGATGTGGTTGCCGCCGCCGGTGCCGCCATGGGTGCCGTCGACGTCGAACGACTCCGTCGACAGCCGGGCCAGCCGCGCCTGCTCGTACAGGGTTTCCAGTTGCTGGGTCTGCTCGGCGAAGCTGGCGGTGGGCGCGACGTTGACTTCGATGACACCGGGGTCGGGGGTGATCGTCGTCGACTGCAGCCGAGGGTCCGTCGGCGGCCCGTAGCCCTCGATCACGACCGGGCAGTCGGCGTTGGCGGCCGCGGTCTCAACCCGGGCGATCAGGTCGACAAAGTGTTCCAGCGCCTCGGTGGGCGGGATGAAGATGTGCAGCGTCCCGCCGCGAACCTCGGCGACCATGGCGGTCACCGGCATCGTCTCGGCGTCGTCCACCACCGGCGCCGGCGCCTCCGCGGTGCCGGGCTCGGCCGGCAGCGCATCCTTCTCGGCCAGCGGGTCGGCGGCGAACGATGCCGGTGCCGGCAGCCAGCTGATCGAATCCAGCGGCAGCCGCAGACCCGCCGGCGAATCCCCCTCGAGCAACACGATCCGGCCGCGCCGCAGTCGCCAGTTCGCGCTGGCCCAGCCGAGGTCGTCGTCGCGGCGGTGCAACGGCAGCACGAACGCCGCCGGGGCCGAGGTGGACGCGTCGAGGCGCGCCAGCAGCCCCGCGCGGCCTTCGGCGGTGTCCCCGGTTTCGGGGGTGGCGTCGAGGTCGTCGCCCGATTCCACCGGGTCGCCGGCGGGCAGTCGCACCTTGGCCGCCAGACGCTGCAGCGGGTCCTCGTAGGCCGGCCGCACCTGGGAGAGCGGCAGGCCCAAACCGTCGGCGATCCCGGCGAGCACCTTGTGGGCGGCCTCGTTATCGACGGGGCTGATCGGCTCGCTGCTCCAGGGGTCGGCCAGCAGCGCGTCGTGGGTCCACAGTGGCCGGCCGTCGGTGCGCCAGTAGAGCCCTATCTGCCAGCGCGGCAACGGTTCTCCCGGATACCACTTGCCCTGCCCGCGCTGGACCAGCCCCTGCGGGGCCCACAGCGACTTCAGCCGGGCGGCCAGATCGGATGCCCGCTGCCGCTTGTGCGGGCCGTCGGCGGCGGTCTTCCACTCGTCGTCGGTCTGGTTGTCCACCGACACGAACGTCGGCTCGCCGCCGACGGTCAGCCGGACATCGGCGGCGGCCAGCCGTTCGTCGACGCGCCGGCCGACGTCGCAGATCGTCTGCCACGCCTGGTCGGTGTAGGGCAGCGTGACGCGCGGGTCCTCGTGCACGCGGGTGACGGTGTTGGAGAATTCCAGCGCCGACCCGCAGGGCTCGGTGCCGCCGCTGATGGGTGCCGCGGTCGCGGGGTGCGGCGTGGCCGCCAGCGGGATGTGGCCCTCGCCGGCGAACAGCCCCGACGTCGGATCCAGGCCGATCCAGCCGGCCCCGGGGATGTACACCTCGGCCCACGCGTGCAGGTCGGTGAAGTCGGCGGCGGGGCCCGACGGCCCGTCCAGCGCCTTGACGTCGGAGGCCAGCTGCACCAGGTAGCCGGACACGAACCGGGCGGCCAACCCGAACTGGCGCAGGATCGACACCAGCAGCCAGGCCGAGTCCCGGCACGAGCCGACCCCGGTGCGCAGCGTGAAATCCGGTGTCTGGACGCCGGGTTCCATCCGCAGGCTGTAGGCGATGTCGGCGCTGAGGGCGCGGTTGAGCGCCACCAGGAAGTCGATGGTGCGAGAGCCCTCCGGCACCGAGAAATCGCGCACCCAGGCCCGTACCAGCTCGCCGGGCCCGGACCCCTCGCCGACTTCGTCGACGGGACGCACGTACGGCTCGAGGTCGTCGGCCAGCGCCTTGGGGTACGTCAGTCCGGCGGCGGGCCATGTCTCGGCCCAGTCCTCGATGAAGAAATCGAACGGGTTGATCACCTTGAGGTCGGCGATGAGCCCGACGGTGATGGTCAGTCGGCTCATCGGATTCGGAAACACCAGCCGGGCAAGGAAATTGCCCACCGCGTCCTGTTGCCAGTTGATGAAGTGCTCGCCCGGCTCGATGCGCAGCGAGTAGGCCTCGATGGGCGTGCGGCAGTGCGGCGCCGGGCGCAGCCGCACAACGTGCGGATACACCCGGACCAGCCGATCAAAGGTGTAGCTGGTGCGGTGCTCCAGCGCAACTTTGATGCTCATAACCGCTGATCTCATCACAAGGCTCAGCGGCCCGCAGCGCACCGCGATTCAGCGGCCCGCAGGTTGGTTATCCGGTCTGCGGCCCCGTGGGCAGCGTAGAGCGGGGTTATGCGGTCTGCGGCCCCGGTGGTAAGCCGGGTGGGGGCCCAGAGGGGTAACCGGGTTGTTGCAGCGCAACGACCTGGCCGCCGGAAAGCTTGCGGTAGCCGTAGGTCAGGATGAGGGCGGCGACGGGGACCGCCACCAACAGGCCGACGCCGCACGCCACCAGACCGACGAGGAGCGTCGCCAGTCCCGCCAGCCACACCAGCAGGGCATTGGCGATGTTCGATCCGACGGTCGAGAAGCTCGACGTGAATCCCTTGATGGCCGACTGTGAGCGATCGACCACGAACAGGATGGTGAACTGGGCGAAGATCATCAGGATGAGGCCGGGCAGGATGCACGCGAAAAGGCCGATCGTGGTGACGACATCGACCAGCAGCGCGGCGAGCAAAGCCATCCCGAAGTTGCGTGGCTTGAAGAAGGAACCGATGCTGACCGGCTTTCCGTCCGCGATGTCCAGGCATCCCGAAAGGAACGCGGCTTGGGCGAAGGCGCTCACGGCCAAGGAAAGGAAGTAGCTGACGACCCCGAGGGCACCGACGTTCGCGAAGCTGAAGCCGGAGCCGTTGGAGACGCTGGTGGTTTTACCCGTACCTTGGCCCACCCAGGAGATGGCGAGGGACAGCACCCCGTACACAAGGGTGGGAACGATGAGCGCTAAGGCGTTTTTCGTGAACGTGTTCCAGGCCCAGCTGAACGCCTCACCCACGCTGAAAGCGGGCTTGATCGGCTGGCCACCGTAGCCCGGCTGCGGCGGGTAGCCGGGCGGGGGTGCGCCGTAACCGGGCGGCGGCGGGGGAGGTGCCCCGTAACCGGGCGGCGGCGGGGGAGGTGCCCCGTAACTCGGTGGCTGCGGGGGAGGTGCCCCATAGCCGGGCGGTGGGCCACCCGCGGGGGGCTGACCGCCATAACCGGGCGGCGGCGGCGTGCCGTAGCCCGGTGGGGGCGGGGGAGGTGCGCCGTAGCCCGGAGGGTTCGGATTGCCCCCGTACGGGTCGGCCGGATTGCCTGGATGCTCGGGGGGCTGGCTCATTTCCGTCCTAGCTGTTTGATTTGCTCTACGGGCACACGCACGGACCTTGGCAAACGGGAACTTAGCAAATTTGCGGCCCGGACGCGCGGATTGGTGGCGCCTGGTGCCTGGCCGGGGCGCGTGTCCGCTCTGCGTGGTATGCCTGAAGCCGTGTCCGAAGGTCTGTTTGACCTGCCCGGCGCGCGACAGGCGACTAACCATGACCTGGGCGTGTCGGCCGGCGCGCCGCTGGCGGTGCGGATGCGCCCGGCCTCGCTGGACGAAGTCGTGGGGCAGGACCACCTGCTGGCATCCGGATCGCCGCTGCGCCGGCTGGTCGAGGGCTCCGGCGTGGCGTCGGCCATCTTGTACGGCCCGCCGGGGAGCGGCAAGACCACGCTGGCGGCGCTGATCTCCCAGGCGACCGGCCGCCGGTTCGAGGCGCTGTCGGCGCTCTCGGCCGGCGTCAAAGACGTGCGGGCGGTCATCGAGAATGCGCGCAACGCGCTGCTGCGCGGCGAGCAGACGGTGCTGTTCATCGACGAGGTGCACCGGTTCTCCAAAACCCAGCAGGACGCCCTGTTGTCGGCGGTCGAGAACCGGGTGGTGCTGCTGGTGGCGGCGACCACGGAGAACCCGTCGTTTTCCGTCGTGGCGCCGCTGCTGTCACGATCGCTGATCCTGCAGCTGCGGCCGCTGACGTCCGATGACATCCGCACGGTGGTGCGGCGCGCGATCGACGATCCCCGCGGCCTGGGCGGGCGGATCGCGGTGGCGCCCGACGCCGTCGACCTGGTGGTGCGATTGGCGGCCGGCGACGCGCGGCGCGCCCTGACCGCTTTGGAGGTCGCATCCGAAGCGGCGGAGGCGGCCGGCGAGGCGGTGACCGTCGAAACGGTCGAGCAATCCCTGGACAAGGCGGCGGTGCGCTACGACCGCGACGGCGACCAGCACTACGACGTCATCAGCGCCTTCATCAAATCGGTGCGCGGCTCGGACGTCGACGCCGCGGTGCACTACCTGGCCCGCATGCTGGTCGCGGGGGAGGACCCGCGGTTCATCGCGCGCCGGTTGATGATCCTCGCCAGCGAGGACATCGGGTTGGCCGACCCGACGGCGCTGCCGACCGCGGTCGCCGCCGCGCAGACGGTGGCGCTGATCGGGCTGCCCGAGGCCCAGCTAACGCTGACGCACGCGACCATCCATCTGGCCACCGCGCCGAAGTCGAACGCGGTCACCACCGCGCTGGGCGCGGCGATGGACGACATCAAGGCGGGCAAGGCCGGCCTGGTGCCGGCCCATCTGCGCGACGGGCATTACTCCGGCGCGGCGGCGCTGGGCAACGCGCAGGGCTACAAGTACTCGCACGACGACCCGGATGGCGTTGTGGCACAACAGTATCCGCCGGATGAGCTGGTGGGCGTGGACTACTATCGGCCCACCGGTCGCGGCGGTGAACGTGAGATTGCCGGACGACTGGAACGGCTGCGGGCGATCATCCGCAAGAAAAGGGGACGGCCATGAAAACCTTCACCGACGAGGAGATGGGCCAGCTGCTGCCCACCGCCAAGCCCTACAGCGTCGTCATCCTCAAGCAGGGGCCGAAGTTCGCCGACGATACCGCGCCGGCGATCATTTGGGAGCATGGCCGCCGCAACTTCGGGCTGCGCCACGACAGCATCATGCCGGTGGTGCTGCCGGTCGTCGATGGCTCGGAGGTGTGCGGCATCTGTGTGTTCGCCGCGACGATCGATGACACCACGGCGATCATGAACGACGATCCCGGAGTGGCGGCCGGAGTCTTCACCTACGCGGTGCACCCCTGCCGCGGATTCCCCGGGGACTCGCTGCCCTAGGGCTCAGGCCAGCTCGGGCACCCGCAAGTGGGCGATCGCCAGCTCGAACTCGGCCACGTCGATGACCTCGGCGCCCAGCTCGCGCACCCGCCTGCTGCGCAGTTCGGTCGCCCGGTCGCGGTTTCGGGCCATCGCGTCCATGGTGTCGAACGTCGAGCAGGACACCGCGCGCCGGGATGCGGGGTGATCGACCATCAGGCTGGCACTGCAGAACCCGTCGAGATTCTCCATTTCCGGGAGGACCGCCGTCCGGTAGAAGTCCAGGGATCGGCTGAGCTGATCCGGCACCACCTTGAGCCAGGTGGCTCGCACGCAGGCCCCTTCCTGCGACCGGTGGCGGCGGTGCAGCAGGGCGATGTCCCACTCTTCGAGTCGAGCGCTGCCGTCGAACATCAGCGCGGCCTGGTCGCGGATGATGGCCACCCGCTCGGCGCTGCCGCGCATCGCGGCCATGGTCTCCCATGAGCTGGTGAGGATGGATACACCCGACTGCCGGTCCACCAACAGCGACAGTCCGACAAACCCGTCAAACTCCTTCAGAGCTGGCATCACGACATCGCGAACGTGCGCGATTCCGATGTCGACCGACAGGGGTTGGGCCTGGATGGTGGTAGAGCGTGCGTACACGAGCCCTCCTACTTTGGCTACTTTTGGGCAGCGCCCCGGCGGCACCACCGGTATCACCAGATACCTTCCTCCTACCGGTTGCGCCCCGCAACGGAATCCGCGAGTGTGGCCCGGCTCATAATTAATTGGCTGGTCGCAGTGTCCGCGCCGTAGGCTTGACCGGGTGCATACCGATGTCATCGATGTAGATACCGCGCGTCGCTGCATCGTGGACCTCACCGATGCGGTGCGCAGGTTTTGCTTCAGCTACGGCGATGGCCTGTGCAACGTGTTCGTCCCGCACGCGACGGCCGGGGTCGCGATCATCGAGACCGGCGCCGGCTCCGACGACGACCTGATCGACACGCTGGAACGGCTGTTGCCGCGCGATGACCGCTACCGGCACGCGCACGGTTCGGCGGGCCACGGTGCCGACCACGTGTTGCCGGCGATCGTCGCGCCGTCGATCTCGGTGCCGGTCGCGGCCGGTGAGCCACAGCTGGGTACCTGGCAGCGCATCGTGCTGGTCGACCTCAACCGGGACAATCCACAGCGGTCGGTGCGGCTGAGCTTTCTGCAGGGTTAGCGACCCGGTAGTGGAGGCCCCAGAGGGAGGTACTGTGTGCGGTCGAACGATTCGTTAGACAGTCTCCCCATAGCCTAGGAAGAAGCGAACTAAAGTGCAGACCCACGAGATCAGGAAGAGATTCCTTGATCACTTCGTGAAAGCGGGCCACACCGAGGTGCCGAGCGCCTCGGTGCTTCTCGACGACCCCAACCTGCTGTTCGTCAACGCCGGCATGGTCCAGTTCGTGCCGTACTTCCTCGGCGCGCGCACCCCCCCTTACGCGACGGCCACCAGCATCCAAAAGTGCATCCGCACCCCCGATATCGACGAGGTGGGCATCACCACCCGGCACAACACCTTCTTTCAGATGGCCGGCAATTTCTCGTTCGGTGACTACTTCAAGCGTCGTGCCATCGAACTGGCGTGGTCATTGCTGACCAATAGCGTCGAAGACGGTGGATACGGCCTCGATCCCGAAAGGATCTGGACGACAGTCTATTTCGACGACGACGAGGCCGAGCGGCTGTGGCTGGAGATCGCCGGGCTGCCGCCCGAACGCATCCAGCGCCGCGGCATGGAAGACAACTACTGGTCGATGGGCATCCCCGGACCGTGCGGCCCGTCCTCGGAGATCTACTACGAGCGTGGCCCGGAATACGGCGTGGGCGGCGGCCCGATCGCCAACGAAGATCGCTACGTCGAGCTGTGGAACCTGGTCTTCATGCAGAGCGAACGCGGCGAAGGAACCGGCAAAACCGATTTCGAGATCCTGGGGCCGTTGCCGCGCAAGAACATTGACACCGGGATGGGCGTCGAGCGGGTCGCGTGCGTGTTGCAGGGCGTGCACAACGTCTACGAAATCGACCTGCTGCGACCGGTGATCGATACCGTCGCGGCGCGCGCGCCGCGCGGGTACTACATCGGCAACCACGAAGACGACGTGCGTTACCGCATCATCGCCGACCACAGCCGCACCGCGGCGATCCTGATCGGCGATGGGGTGAGTCCCGGCAACGACGGGCGCGGGTATGTGCTGCGCCGGTTGCTGCGCCGGGTGATCCGTTCGGCCAAGCTGCTGGGCATCGAGGGCCCGATCGTCGGCGAGTTGATGGCCACCGTGCGCGACGCGATGGGCCCGTCGTATCCCGAACTCGTCGCCGATTTCGACCGCATCAACCGCATCGCCGTCGCCGAGGAGACCGCGTTCAATCGCACGCTGGCGTCGGGCTCCAAGCTGTTTGAGGAGGTGGCCGGCGCCACGAAAGCGGCTGGTGCCAAAGCGGTTTCCGGTTCGGACGCGTTCACCCTGCACGACACCTACGGCTTCCCGATCGAGCTCACGCTGGAGATGGCCGCCGAGGCCGGCCTGCAGGTCGACGAACTCGGCTTCCGGGAACTGATGGCCGAACAGCGCAGGCGGGCCAAGGCCGACGCCGCCGGGCGCAAACACGCACACGCCGACCTGACCGCCTACCGCGAGCTGGTCGACGCCGGACCCACCGAGTTCACCGGATTCGACGAGTTGACCTCGGAGGCAAGGATTCTGGGCATCTTCGTCGACGGCCGGCGGGTTCCGGTGGTCGCCCACGGTAGCGACGGGGCGGATCGCGTCGAACTCGTGCTGGACCGCACCCCGCTGTACGCCGAGTCGGGCGGCCAGATCGCCGACGTGGGCAGCATCACCGGAACCAGGGCCAACGAAAGCGCCCGGGCCGCGGTCACCGACGTGCAGAAGATCGCCAAAACCTTGTTCGTGCACCGGGTTAACGTGGAGTCCGGCGAATTCGTCGAGGGCGACACCGTCGTCGCGGCGGTGGACCCGAGCTGGCGCCGGGGCGCCACCCAGGGACACTCGGGCACTCACGTGGTGCACGCTGCGCTGCGACAGGTGTTGGGGCCCAACGCGGTTCAAGCCGGATCGCTGAACCGGCCGGGGTACTTGCGCTTTGACTTCAACTGGCAGGGGCCGCTGTCCGAAGACCAGCGCTCCCAGATCGAAGAAGTGACCAACGAGGCCGTGCAAGCCGACTTCGAGGTGCACACGTTCACCGAGCGGCTGGAAAAGGCCAAGGCGATGGGAGCGATGGCGCTCTTCGGCGAGGCCTATCCCGACGAGGTCCGGGTCGTGGAGATCGGCGGACCGTTCTCCTTGGAGCTGTGTGGCGGAACGCACGTGCACAACTCGGCGCAGATCGGTCCCGTGACGGTCCTGGGTGAATCGTCGATCGGCTCGGGGGTCCGCCGGGTGGAGGCCTACGTCGGTCTGGAGTCGTTCCGCCACCTGGCCAAGGAGCGCGCGCTGATGGCCGGGCTGGCGTCGTCGCTGAAGGTGCCGTCCGAAGAGGTTCCCGCCCGGGTGGCCAACCTGGTCGAGCGGCTGCGTGCCGCGGAGAAGGAACTCGAACGCACCCGGCAGGCGAGCGCGCGGGCCGCCGCGACCAACGCCGCGGCCGGCGCGGAGCGAATCGGTAACGTGCGTGTGGTGGCGCAACGGATGTCGGTCGGGATGACGGCCGCCGACCTGCGCTCCCTGGTCGGTGACATCCGCGGCAAGCTGGGCAGCGAGCCCGCGGTGGTGGCGCTGATCTCTGAGGGTGACAGCGACGCCGTGCCGTATGCGGTCGCCGCCAATCCGGCGGCCCAGGATCTCGGGATCCGGGCCAACGACCTGGTCAAACAGCTCGCGGGGGCCGTCGCGGGCCGCGGCGGTGGTAAGGCCGACCTGGCGCAGGGCTCGGGAAAGGATCCGGCGGGCATCGACGCGGCGCTCGACGCGGTCCGCTCCGAGATCGCCGCGATAGCGCGGGTCGGCTGAGTGGGGCCGGCACAGCATCGCCTGCCCGATCGGCCCGGTGACCCTGACCAGGATCCCGGCCGGGGGCGACGGCTCGGCATCGACGTGGGCAGCGTGCGCATCGGCGTGGCCGCGAGCGACCCCGACGGCATCCTGGCCACCCCGGTGGAGACGGTGCGCCGCGACCGCTCCGGCAGGCACCTGCGCCGGCTGGGTGAGCTGGCCGCCGAACTTCAGGCGGTCGAGGTGGTCGTCGGACTGCCGCGGACCCTGGCCGACCGCACCGGGCCGTCCGCGATCGACGCGATCGACCTGGCCGAGGAGCTGGCCCGCCGGATCGCACCCACACCGGTGCGGCTCGCCGACGAGCGGCTGACCACCGTCAGCGCCCAGCGGTCACTGCGCGCGGCGGGGGTGCGCGCCAAGGCGCAGCGGGCGGTGATCGACCAGGCGGCGGCCGTCGCGATCCTGCAGAGCTGGCTCGACCAACGCCGCGCCGCGCTGGCCGGGGCGGGTTCTGAAGAGGTCACCGATGGTTGACAGCGCGCCGCGCCAACGCGCCGAGCCGGAGGCGGTCGGGCAGCCCCAGCAGAAGATGGGCCGCCTGAGCCGCTCCGCGCGGCGACGCGCCGAGGAGAATCGCCGACGCCGCCGCTTCGCCGGCAGGTTCGCTCTCGGGCTGCTCGTCGTGGTCGTGGTGGCAGCCGTCTTCCTCGGCTCCCGGCTGTGGCACACGGTGTTCGGGGCCGGCGACGACTACTCCGGGGCCGGCAAGAGCGACGTCGTGATTCAGATCCAGGCCGGCGACTCGACGACGATGGTCGGCGAGACGCTGCAGGACCATCAGGTGATCAAGACCGTCCGGGCATTCGTCAACGCCGCGCACGGCAACAACGCGATCACCTCGATCCAGCCGGGCTATTACCGGATGCGCACCGAAATCCCGGGGGCCGCCGCCGTCGCGCGCCTGGCCGACCCCAACAGCCGGGTAGGGCGCCTGGTCATCCCGGAAGGCCGTCAGCTCGACGACACCACCGACATGAAGACCAACAAGGTCAATCCCGGCATCCTGAACCTGATCTCGCGGGCCACCTGTGTGGATCTCGACGGCAACCGGCACTGCGTCTCGGCGGACGACCTTCGCGCCGCGGCGACCACCAGCAGCCCGACGTCGTTGGCGGTGCCGCCGTGGGCCGTTCAGCCGGTGACCGAGCTGGGCAACGACCATCGCCGGATCGAGGGCCTCATCGCGCCGGGAACCTTCAACGTCGATCCCTCGGCCTCTGCCCAAAGCATCCTGGCGAACCTGATCAGCGCCGGCGCGGTCGAGTACATGCAGTCCGGGCTCCTCGATAGCGCCCAGGCCATGAAGCTGTCGCCCTACGACATCCTGGTGGTCGCGTCGCTGGTGCAGCAGGAATCCAACTCGCAGGACTTCCCGAAGGTCGCGCAGGTCATCTACAACCGCCTGCACGATCACCACACGCTGGAGTTCGACTCGACGGTGAACTATCCGCTGGATCGCCGGGAGGTGGCCACCAGCGACGCCGACCGGGCCCAGCGCACGCCGTGGAACACCTACGTGTCCCAGGGCCTGCCGGCCACGGCGATTTGTTCGCCCGGGATCGACGCGCTGCACGCCGCCGAGCATCCCCAGCCGGGTGACTGGCTGTACTTCGTCACCATCGACGCCCAGGGCACGACGCTGTTCACCAGGGACTACAAGCAGCATCTGGCCAATATCGAGCTGGCTAAGCGCAACGGTGTCCTCGACAGCGCACGCTAGCCCGCCGCCTGCCAGACGGGCGGCCGTGCTCGGCTCGCCGATCGCCCATTCGAAGTCCCCGCAACTGCACCTGGCCGCCTACCGCGCGCTGGGCCTCGACGACTGGACCTACGAGCGCATCGAATGCGGCGCCGAGGAGCTGCCGGGCGTGGTCGGCGGGTTCGGGCCGGAATGGGTCGGCGTCTCGGTGACCGCGCCGGGCAAGTTCGCCGCCCTGCGGTTCGCCGACGAGCGCACCGAACGTGCGGATCGGGTCGGATCGGCCAACACCCTGGTGCGCACGCCGGCGGGCTGGCGGGCCGACAACACCGACATCGACGGCGTCGGCGGGGCGCTCGGATCGGCCTCTGGACGGGCGCTGGTGTGTGGATCGGGCGGCACCGCGCCGGCGGCCGTCGCCGGCCTGGCCGAGCTGGGCGTCAGCGGCATCACCGTCGTGGCGCGCGATCCGGCGAAGGCGGCCCGGTTGGTGGACCTTGGCACCCGAATCGGCGTGGCGACGCGGTTCTGCGGCCTGGACAGCGGCGAGCTGGCCGACGAGGTGGCCGCGGCGGAGGTGCTGGTCAGCACCATCCCGGCGGACGTCGCCGCGCGGTATGCGGGCACGTTCGCCCCGATCCCGGTGCTGCTGGACGCCGTCTACGATCCGTGGCCCACGCCGCTGGCCGCCGCGGTGGCCGCCGCGGGCGGCCGGGTGATCAGCGGTGTACAGATGCTGCTGCATCAGGCGTTCGCGCAGGTGGAGCAGTTCACCGGGCTGCCCGCGCCGCGCGAGGCGATGACTTGCGCGTTGGAGGCGCTGGGCTAGCGTCCCGCAGCATGCGGATAGCCTTGGTGAGCCTCACAGCGGCCCTGGTGCTCGCCTGGCTCGCGGCGTTGAGCTGCTACGACGTCGCCCAACGCCGGTTACCCAACGCGCTCACCCTGCCCGGCGCGGGTGTGATTCTGCTGGCCGCGGCAGTCGTCGGGCGTGGCTGGCCCGCCGTGGCCGGCGCGGCGGCATTGGCCGGCGGGTATCTGCTGGTGCACCTGGCGGCGCCGGCGGGGATGGGCGCCGGCGACGTCAAGCTGGCGATCGGCCTGGGCGGGCTGGCCGGCTGCTTCGGCGTCGGGGTGTGGCTGCTGGCGGCGCTGGCCGCGCCCCTGCTCACGGCCCTGTGGGGCGTGGGTATGCGAGTTGGCAGGGTGGGCGGCGTTCGCACGTTGCCGCACGGCCCGTCGATGTGCGTGGCCACCGCGGCGGCGGTGAGCCTGGTCGTCGTGTGAGCCGCCTATCGAAATCGACCGTAGCGCGCAAAAGTGCGAGAAACCCCCGCACTGGCGTCGATTTCGGCGCGGTGCTCGCATTTAGGTGCGCCAGACCCGACATGGGAAGATGGTCAAGTGTTGCGCTGGATCACCGCCGGGGAGTCGCATGGCAGGGCGCTGGTGGCCGTGCTCGAAGGCATGGTCGCCGGTGTGGGGATTACCTCCACCGAGATCTCCGATCAGCTGGCCCGCCGGCGGCTCGGCTACGGCCGCGGCGCCCGGATGGCGTTCGAACGCGACGCGGTGACCGTGCTGTCCGGGGTGCGCCACGGCATCACGCTGGGTGGGCCCATTGCCATCGAGATCGGCAACACCGAATGGCCGAAGTGGGAAACCGTGATGGCCACCGACCCGGTCGACGCCGCGAGCCTGGAAGACTCCGCGGCGCGCAACGCCCCGCTCACCCGCCCGCGGCCCGGCCACGCCGACTACGCGGGGATGCTGAAGTACGGTTTCGACGACGCCCGGCCGGTGCTGGAGCGGGCCAGCGCCCGGGAGACCGCCGCCCGGGTCGCGGCGGGGACGGTCGCGCGGTCGTTTCTGCGTCAGGCGATGGGCGTCGAGGTGCTCTCGCACGTCATCGCGATCGGCCGGTCGGCGCCCTACGACGGTCCGCCACCGCACGCGCAAGACCTGGCCGCGATCGACGACAGCCCGGTTCGCGCGTTCGACCGTGCGGCCGAGCAGGCGATGATCGCCGAGATCGAAGCGGCCAAGAAGGACGGCGACACCCTGGGCGGCGTCGTCGAGGTCGTGGCGCTGGGCCTTCCGATCGGGCTGGGATCGTTCACCAGCGGCGACAATCGGCTCGACAGCCAGCTCGCCGCCGCTGTCATGGGCATCCAGGCGATCAAGGGCGTCGAGATCGGCGACGGTTTCGAGACCGCGCGCCGCCGCGGCAGCCAGGCCCACGACGAGATGTACCCCGGGCCCGACGGCGTCGTGCGCTCGACCAACCGGGCCGGTGGGCTCGAAGGCGGCATGACCAACGGCCAGCCGCTGCGGGTGCGCGCCGCGATGAAGCCCATTTCCACCGTGCCGCGCGCGCTGGCCACCGTCGACATGGCCACCGGCGACGAGGCGGTCGCCATCCACCAGCGCTCCGACGTGTGCGCGGTGCCGGCCGCCGGGGTCGTGGCCGAGACCATGGTGGCGCTGGTGCTGGCGCGCGCGGCGCTGGAGAAGTTCGGCGGCGACTCGCTGACCGAAACCCGCCGCAACATCGAGGGGTACCTGCGTGCGGTCGCCGACCGGGAATCGCCGGTCGCCCGGACCGCGGCCGGCCGGGGCTAGTCGGGGTGTGGGCGCGATGACACCCAGGGCCGTACTCGTGGGGTTGCCGGGCTCCGGCAAGTCCACCATCGGGCGGCGGCTGTCCAAGGCGCTCGGGGTCGGCCTGCTCGACACGGACGCGGCGATCGAGCAGGAGACCGGCCGCAGCATCGCCGACATCTTCGCCACCGACGGCGAGCAGGAGTTTCGTCGCATCGAGGAGGACGTGGTGCGCGCGGCATTAGCCGACCACGACGGGGTCGTGTCGCTGGGCGGCGGCGCCGTCACCAGCCCGGGGGTACGCGAGGCGCTCGCCGGCCACACCGTCATCTACTTGGAGATCAGCGCCCGGGAAGGCGTGCGGCGCACCGCCGGCAACACCGTGCGGCCCCTGCTCGCCGGGCCCGATCGCGCGGAGAAGTTCCGCGCCCTGATGACCAAACGGATTCCGCTCTACCGGCGCGTTGCGACCATGCAGGTCAACACGAACCGCCGCAATCCCGGTGCGGTGGTTCGCCAAATCGTTTCGCAGCTGCAAGATTCCCCGACGACGCCGGGCACCCCCGATCCCAGCAGGGCGACCACATGACCGACACCCCTGGACCGGTCACCGTGCGGGTGGCCGTCGACCCGCCGTACCCGGTGGTGATCGGCACCGGACTGCTCGACGAGTTGGACGAGCTGCTCTCCACCCGGCACCGGGTCGCGATCCTGCACCAACCGGTGCTGGCGCAGACCGCCGAGACGATCCGCGGCCGCCTGGCCGGCCAAGGCGTTGACGCGCACCGCATCGAAATACCCGACGCCGAGGCCGGCAAGGACCTGCCCGTCGTGGGATTCATCTGGGAAGTGTTGGGCCGCATCGGAATCGGCCGCAAGGACGCGCTGGTGAGCCTCGGCGGCGGCGCGGCCACCGACGTCGCCGGTTTCGCGGCGGCCACCTGGCTGCGCGGCGTGTCGATCGTGCACATGCCCACCACGTTGCTCGGCATGGTCGACGCTGCCGTCGGCGGCAAGACCGGTATCAACACCGAGGCGGGCAAGAACCTGGTCGGCGCGTTTCATCAGCCGCTCGCCGTCCTGGTCGACCTGGCCACCCTGAAAACATTGCCGCGCAACGAATTGGTCTCAGGGATGGCCGAAGTGGTTAAGGCGGGGTTCATCGCCGACCCGGTGATTCTCGACCTCATCGAGGCCGACCCGCAGGCCGCGCTGGATCCCGCGGGTGACGTGCTGCCGGAGCTGATCCGGCGCGCGATCGCCGTCAAGGCCGAGGTCGTCGCCGCCGATGAGAAGGAGTCGGAGCTGCGCGAAATCCTCAACTATGGCCACACTTTGGGGCATGCGATCGAGCGCCGGGAGCGCTATCAATGGCGACACGGCGCCGCCGTGTCGGTGGGCCTGGTGTTCGCCGCCGAGCTGGCCAGGCTTACCGGCCGGCTCGACGACGCGACCGCGCTTCGGCACCGCACGGTCCTGGAGTCGCTCGGCCTGCCGGTCAGCTATGACGCCGACGCCCTGCCGCAGTTGCTGGAATACATGGCCGCCGACAAGAAATCCCGGGCCGGGGTGCTTCGGTTCGTGGTTCTCGACGGCCTGGCCAAGCCGGGCCGGTTGGCCGGACCGGACCCGTCGCTGCTGGCGGCGGCCTACGCGGGGCTGTACCCGGAAGCCGAGGCCTCATGACGCTCACGGTCAATGTCATCAATGGCCCGAACCTGGGCCGGCTGGGCCGGCGCGAGCCCGACGTCTACGGGCACACCACGCATGAGCAGCTGGCCGGGCTGATCGAGCGCGAGGCGGCCGGACTCGGGCTCAAAGCCGTTGTGCGACAAAGCGATAACGAAGCCGACCTGTTGGACTGGATCCATTCGGCCGCCGACGCGGGTGAGCCGGTGATCCTCAACGCCGGCGGCCTCACCCACACATCGGTGGCGTTACGCGATGCGTGCGCCGAGCTGCATGCCCCGCTGATCGAGGTGCATATCTCCAATGTGCATGCACGCGAAGAGTTTCGGCGCCATTCCTACATCAGCCCCGTCGCTACCGGGGTGATCGTCGGGCTGGGCATCCAGGGATACTCGCTTGCCCTGCGCTATCTGGCCGGGGTCGCCGAGGACTAACGATTAGTCCTTGTCGGTTTCCGACCTCGCGTGCTTGGGGTCGGTGTCCGTGCGGATCACCTCGGTCTTCGCGTCGTCGCCCGTCGCGATCGTTTCGGTCGGCGCGTCGCTCTCGGTCGTGGCGATCGTTTCGGTGGGTGCGTCACGCTCGGCCGCGGCGATCGTTTCGGTGGGTGCCTCACGCTCGGCCGTGGCGACCGCCCCGGTCCGCTCCTCGGACTGGGCCCCGGTCGTCTGCGGGGCGGTCTCGCCGGTCGCCGTGTCGTCGGCGCGGACGGCGGAGAAGACGTCGGTATCAACCCGTTCCTCGTCGGGTCCGCCCTTGGGTCGGGGCGGGGGATTTCGGTCCACCCGCCAGCGACCGATAGCCACACCGACGATTGCGGTCAGGAAAACGATGAGGGCGGTAAACGCCGCAAACGTCGTCACCTCGTTGATCAGGCCCCCGGTGTACAGCCCCTTGTAGTACAGCGGCCACCAAGTGATGAGCCAGCAGACCACGCCGCTGACGACCCCCGCCACCAGGCCGGCCAGCAGCCAGGTCATGGCCAGATCCCCGCGGCGATCCGGATCGGCGTTCGCCGTGGCGTCGGCCCGGCCGTCGATCAGCCCCCACACGAACACCCCGACGATGAAGAGGAACAGCAGCGTCAGGCTGATCAGCCCGGCGTGCGCCTGCCAGGCGTTGATGAGCGCCCCTTGAAATAACCGGACGACGACCATCGCCGCGGCGAAGGCCAACCCGCGCAGCAACCAGTTCTTCATGGGTGTTCAGCGTAGCGAGTACCGTCAAGGGTCGTGACACATTCCCAGCGTCGAGACAACCTTAAAGCGCAACTCGGGGCCAGCGGGCTGGATGCGATGCTGGTCACGGACCTGATCAACGTGCGCTATCTGTCGGGTTTTGCCGGGTCCAACGGCGCGTTGCTGGTGTTTGCCGACGATCGCGGGGCCGTGCTGGCGACCGACGGCCGGTACCGCACCCAGGCCGCGGAGCAGGCACCCGGGGTCGAGATCGCCATCGAGCGGGCCATCGGGCGCCACCTGGCCGGCCGGGCGACCGACGCCGGCGTGCACAAGCTGGGCTTCGAAAGCAATGTGGTGACCGTCGACGGCTTCGACGCGCTGAGCGGCGAAATCGATGCGCGGAAGGGGGGCACCGAGCTGGTCCGGGCCGCCGGAACCGTGGAGGCGCTGCGCGAGATCAAGGACGCCGGCGAGGTGGCATTGCTGCGGCTAGCCTGCGAGGCGGCCGACGCCGCGCTGACCGATCTGGTGGCGCGCGGCGGCCTGCGGCCCGGCCGAACCGAACGCGAGGTGGCCCGCGAGCTGGAGGGCCTGATGTTCGACCACGGCGCCGACGCGATTTCGTTCGAGACGATCGTGGCCGCCGGGCCGAATTCGGCGATCCCGCATCACCGCCCGACCGACGCGGCGCTGGCGGAGGGCGATTTCGTCAAGATCGACTTCGGTGCGCTCGTGGCCGGCTATCACTCCGACATGACCCGCACTTTCGTGCTAGGCAAGGCCGCCGCCTGGCAGCTGGAGATCTATCAGCTGGTCGCCGAGGCGCAGCGGGCCGGTCGGGAGGCGTTGCGGGCGGGCGCCGACCTGCGCGAGGTGGACGGTGCCGCGCGCCAGCTGATCGTCGAAGCCGGCTATGGCGAGCAGTTCGGCCACGGTTTGGGGCACGGCGTGGGCCTGCAGATCCACGAAGCGCCGGGAATCGGCGCCACCTCCGCCGGCACACTACTGGCGGGCTCCGTGGTGACCGTGGAACCCGGCGTCTACTTGCCGGGCCGCGGCGGCGTTCGCATCGAGGACACCTTGGTGGTCCCCGACAGGGCGCCTACCCCGGAGCTGCTGACCCGGTTTCCCAAGGAGCTGGCCGTCCTGGCCTAAGTAGCAGGGTGAAACGGCGTCACGATGTCGATGGCCCCGGGGCGCTCGACGATCAGCCCGTTCGGCGGGGTGAGGCCGCTGCCTATGACACCCACCACCTCGTGGCCGCCGATGGCGCTGGCAGCGTCGTTGCTGCCGAGGCCGGCCTGGCAGGCGTGACGCCGTCGCAAAGGCCCTGTCGTGACTGCCGTTGCCGGCCTGGGCCAAGGCGGTGACGCCGTCAGCAAAGGCCCTGTCGTGGCTGCCGCCCGGTTGCGCTTGCGTCGGCGTAGGTGCCCGTACGCGAAGGCGGTGTCCGCGCTGCCGCCGGTGGCGGTGGCGTCGCTACCGGTGCCGATGGCGACCGCGACGTCACCCTTGCCGCCCGAGGTGGCGGAGGTGTTGTCGGCCAATGCCTCCGAATCGCTGTAGGAATAGCTGCCGTTAGCCACCGCAACCGGTTGACTTTGGGCTGCGGCCCTGGCCGCGGCTACGGCTTCGACTGCGGGAATGCCTTGGGCTTCGAGTTGTCGGGCTGTCGGGGTCCCCGGGTCCCCGTGGCCAAAGCGGTGGCCGGGGCTTCGAGTTGTTGGGCTGTCGGGATCCCCGGCGGGGTCACCGGGTCCTCCGTGGCCCATGCGGTGCCCGCCGCGGCAATCGGGATGGCGGCGCGCAGCGATACCAGGCGCAGGCGCACGGTGTTGGCCTCTTTACCTTCGGCGATCAGCTCCGCGGCGTATTGCTGAGCCTGGGCGCGAGTAATCTCAAGCGGGTGCCCGTCCACCACCGGGTACAAACTCGGTCCCCAAATAACTTCCCATCCTGTAGGAGACACACCGACGTGGCATCGACTGCCGACTTCAAGAACGGACTAGTGCTGGCGATCGACGGCCAGCTGTGGCAGATCGTCGAATTCCAGCACGTCAAACCCGGCAAAGGCCCCGCGTTCGTGCGTACCAAGCTGAAGAACGTGCTTTCGGGCAAGGTCGTCGACAAGACGTACAACGCCGGGGTGAAGGTGGAGACCGCCACGGTCGACCGGCGCGACACCACGTACCTCTACCGCGACGGCTCCGACTTCGTGTTCATGGACAGCCAGGACTACGAGCAGCACCCGCTGCCGGAGTCCCTGGTCGGCGACGCCGCCCGGTTCCTGCTGGAGGGCATGCCGGTGCAGGTGGCGTTCCACGACGGGGCGCCGCTGTACCTCGAGCTGCCGGTGACCGTCGAACTCGTGGTCACCCACACCGAGCCGGGTCTGCAGGGCGACCGGTCCAGCGCGGGCACCAAGCCGGCGACCGTGGAGACCGGTGCGGAGCTTCAGGTGCCGCTGTTCATCAACACCGGCGACAAGCTGAAGGTGGATTCCCGCGACGGCAGCTACCTGGGACGCGTAAACGCGTGAGCAGGCCCGTTAAGGGACGTCATCAGGCGCGCAAGCGCGCCGTCGACCTGCTGTTCGAGGCCGATTCCCGCGGGATGAGCCCGGGGGAGGTCGCCGATGCGCGGACCGCGCTGGCAGAGGTGCAGCCGGATATCGCCCCGCTGCACCCCTATACGGCCGCGGCGGCCCGCGGGGTCGGTGAGCACAGCGCACACATCGACGAGCTGATCAGCTCGCATCTGCAGGGCTGGACGCTGGACCGGCTGCCCGCCGTGGACCGGGCCATCCTGCGCGTCGCGGTGTGGGAATTGCTCTACGCCGACGACGTGCCCGAGCCCGTCGCCGTCGACGAAGCCGTGCAGCTGGCCAAGGACCTGTCCACGGACGATTCGCCGGGGTTCGTGAACGGGGTGCTGGGTCAGGTCATGCTGGTGACGCCGCAGATCCGGGCGGCCGCTGCCGCCGTCCGGGGCGACCACGGGGCCCCGTCATGACCCGGCTGGAACTGCGCGTCCTCATCGCCGCCTTCCTCGCCACGACGGTGGTGCTGGGCGCCGTCGTGTGCGCCGCCTACCGCCTGACCATCGTCGCCTCGGCGCTCGCGATCTATGCGCTGGGCGTGGGCGCCTGGCTGTGTCACTGCGTCGAACGCCTGGTCGTGGCCCGGCGCATCGACACGGTCCGCTCGGCGGCCAAACCGCTGCAGCCGCTGCTGCCGGTGATGGCGGCCCTCATGGGCCTGACCCAGGCCATCGTCAGGTCGCTCGGCGACGTCACCGACCTGCCGGCGCGCGGCTGGGAGCTTCCGGTGCTGCGCTGGATCGACGGCACCCGCGCCAATCGTCGCGTCCTCAACGGGGACGGCAGCGACGACCCACTGGATCACTGACCGAGCAATAATTACGAGCTGGACTCACCGGCTACCCACAGAGGACAGGTGACGAAATGTATCCAGACAGTGCCCGCCCACGCCGACTCCATGTATCCGCGCTCGCGGCGGTAGCCAACCCGTCGTACACGCGCCTGGACACGTGGAACCAGCTCGACGACGCCTGCCGCCACCTCGCCGAGGTGGACCTGGCCAAGCTGGACATCAACCACGACCTGGCCCGGGTGCGGCGGCTGATGGCGCGGCTCGGCGCCTACGAGCGCTACTGGCTTTACCCGGGTGCACACAGCCTGGTGACCTTCCACGCGCACCTCGAGATGCTGTCGACGGTGCGCCTCGCCGAGGAGGTGTCGCTGGCCGTGCGCCTGCTGTCCGAATACGGCGACCGCGCAGGGCTGTTCGACACCCACGCCCCGCTGGCCGATCAAGAGCTGGTCGCGCAGGCCAAAAACCAGCAGTTCTACACGGTGCTGCTCGCCGACGACGCCCCGATGACGGCCCCCGACTGCCTGGCCGAGTGCCTGCGGGCGCTGCGCGACCCCTGCGACGACACGCAGTACGAGGTGCTCGTGGTGGAGAGCATCGAGGACGCCATCACCGCGGTCGCCCTCAACGGCGAGATTCAGGCGGCGATCATCCGGGATGACCTGCCGCTGCGGTCCCGCGACCGGGTGCCGCTGATGACCACGCTGCTCGGCGCCGCCGACGACGACGTCGCGTCGTCGGGCAATCAGGACTGGGTCGAATGCGCCGAATGGATCAGGGAGCTGCGGCCGCACATCGATCTGTACCTGCTCACCGACGAGTCGATCGCCGCGGAGACCGAGGACGTCATCGACGTCTACGACCGCACGTTCTACCGGCTCAACGACGTCACCGACTTGCACAGCACGGTGCTCGCCGGCCTGCGAAACCGTTTCGCCACACCGTTTTTCGACGCCCTGCGCGCGTACGCGGCCGCGCCGGTCGGCCAGTTCCATGCGCTGCCCATCGCGCGGGGCGCCAGCATCTTCAACTCCAAATCCCTGCACGACATGGGCGAGTTCTACGGCCGCAACATCTTCATGGCCGAGACGTCGACCACCTCCGGGGGACTGGACTCGCTGCTCGACCCGCACGGCAACATCAAGGCGGCGATGGACAAGGCCGCCGTGACCTGGAACTCCGATCGGACCTACTTCAGCACGAACGGGACGTCGACCGCCAACAAGATCGTCGTGCAGGCCCTGACCCGCCCGGGCGACATCGTGCTCATCGACCGCAACTGTCACAAGTCGCACCACTACGGCCTGGTGCTCGCCGGGGCCTACCCGCTGTACCTGGACGCCTATCCGCTGACGGAGTACGCGATCTACGGGGCCGTGTCGCTGCACACGATCAAGCAGGTGCTGCTGGACCTCGAGGCCGCGGGACAGCTGCACCGGGTGCGGATGCTGCTGCTCACCAACTGCACCTTCGACGGCGTCGTGTACAACCCCCGCCGCGTGATGGAGGAAGTGCTGGCGATCAAGCCGGACATCTGCTTCCTGTGGGACGAGGCGTGGTACGCGTTCGCGACCGCGGTGCCCTGGGCCCGGCAGCGGACCGCGATGGTGTCCGCCGAGCGCCTCGCAAAGAAGCTGGTGTCCCAGAAATACGCTGCGGAGTACCGGGATTGGTGTGCCTCGATGGAGGGGGTCGACCGCTCGGAGTGGGTCACCCGAAGGCTGCTTCCCGATCCCAGCCGCTCGCGCGTCCGCGTGTATGCGACGCACTCCACCCACAAGTCGCTGTCGGCGTTTCGGCAGTCGTCGATGATCCATATCCGCGACCAGGATTTCAAAGCGCTCACCCGGGACGCGTTCGATGAGGCGTTCTTGACCCACACCTCGACGTCGCCGAACCAGCAACTCCTCGCGTCGCTGGACCTGGCGCGCCGCCAGGTCGACATCGAAGGGTTCGAACTGGTCCGCCACGTCTACAACATGGCGCTGGTCTTTCGCCACCGGGTCCGCAAGGACGCGCTGATCAGCAAGTGGTTCCGCATTCTTGACGAGTCCGACCTGGTGCCCGACGAGTATCGGACCTCGATGGTCAGCTCCTATCGGGAGGTCAGGCAGGGCGCCCTGGCCGAGTGGAACGAGGCGTGGCGCTCGGATCAGTTCGTGCTGGACCCGACGCGGGCCACGCTGTTCATCGGTAAGACCGGAATGAATGGGTTCGTCTTCCGCGAGAAGATCCTGATGGAGCGATTCGGCATCCAGATCAACAAGACCTCGATCAACAGCGTGCTGTTGATCTTCACCATCGGGGTCACCTGGTCGAGCGTGCATTACCTGCTCGACGTGCTGCGCAGGATCGCCCTGGACCTCGACCGCAGGGATCTCGAGCGCGGCAAGGACGACCGCGCCCTGCAACAGCGCCGGGTCGCGGAAATCACCGAGGATCTGCCGCACTTGCCCGACTTCAGCGAGTTCGACGTCGCGTTCCGACCCGTCGATGCGTGCTCGTTCGGCGACATGCGCACCGCCTTCTACGGCGGCTACGAAGAGTCGGACCGCGAGCACGTGCAGCTCGGCGCCGCCGGACGACGGCTGGGCGAGGGGAAGACGCTGGTGTCCACCACGTTCGTGGTGCCCTATCCGCCCGGGTTCCCGGTGCTGGTGCCGGGCCAGGTCGTCTCCAAAGAGATCATCTACTTCCTCGCCCAGCTCGACGTCAAGGAGATCCACGGCTTCAACCCCGACCTCGGGCTGTCGGTGTTCACGCAGTCCGCGCTGGCCCGGATGGAGGCCCAACGCAACGCGGCGACGGCCGCGGTGGGTTCGGCGCTGCCGGTCTTCGCGCTGTCCGAGGATGCCACCGCCAGCAACGGTGACCGCGCCAAGCAGGCGGTCACCAAAGACGCCTGACGCGCTGCTACGCCGCGGAGGTTGTGCTCACCGGGATCGCAAAGGCGGCGTCGCGGCCAAAGTGGCGCAATAACCCGATGGGCTGCCGGCCGACCAGCAGTTTGCCGCCGAAGTCTCGTTGTCCCGCAACACCATTCGCGACGCGCTCGGCATCCTCGCCCCGGCTGTCCGAGGCGCTCATCGACGCGCACCTCGACGTGCGCAAGGCGGCCGTGCTCAGCCTGACCCGGTGGGTGGCCGAACCGGCGGCCCGCGACGCGCTAAGAATCTCGCTCAAGGACAGCGATGCCGACGTGCGGGCCTACGCGCGCCGGGCCTTGGAACAAGAGGGGTAGCCGGGTGCGATCCCCGCGCCCTTGATCAGGACCGTCGGTTTGGTCATGCGGCCCAGCCTAGGGGACTCGAGTGTGCGCGGACGGCTTCCAGTGTGCGCTGAGGACGCAAATTTTCGCGATTTCCCGCCCTGGACGCACACTCGGTTCGGTCGCCCCGCGCGTCACCGCAGGATCTTGGCGTAGAGCAGGCTGTCCTGCGGTTCGGGTCCAAGCGAGGGGTAGACGGCATGGCGGGCCAGCCGCCCCTCCAGGAAGAAACCGGCGTGCTCGAGCAAGCGCGCCGACCGTTCGTTCTCGACGTTGCAGGTGGCCCAGACCCGATACACCTCCCGATCGGCATCCAGCGCGGTCAGCAGCATGTCGAACACCTCGGACATCAAACCCTTTCCCCACCAACGCTTACCGAGGCAGCAGCCGATCTCGACCGAGTGCGAGACCGGACGTTTACAGCTGGTCAGCCCGATGACCTCGCCGCTGTGCCGCAGCTCGATGACCCAGGTCCGCTCGTCGCCGGTGATGTTGAGCTTTTCGGTGATGACCTGCCGCGTGGCCGCCACGTTGGGGTGCGGTGCCCACAGCAGATACTTGGTGACCTCGGGATCGCGGGCGACCCTTTGGAAGAGCGCGCCGGCATCGTCGAGTACGGGCGGCCGCAGCAGCAGCCGCGGCCCGGCGATGCGCGCAGGCGGGTAATCGACCATTGTGCTGCTCTGCTAGAGGCCGAGGGCCCGATAGGTGCGGCGGACGAACTTCGGTTGTGCCGTGCGAAGTCTCGCCAGCGACGTGTTGCCCGCGACCGCCGTGGCCGTGTCCACGGTCATGTCGGGCAGATTCTGGATCAGGTAGAGCAGGATCAGGTCCGCGGCGGGATCCGCCTGCCACCACGTCCCGTAGGCGCCGGGCCAGCTGAACGTTCCCGGACCGCCCGGCCCGAACAGCGGGACGGATTTCGCCGGATCGGTCACCACCGACAGGTTCAGCCCGAACCCGCGGCCAACCCAGTACGGCGCCCCGAGGAAGTCGTGCCGCCTCTGTTCGTCGGTGAGCCGGTCGGTGCGCATGAGTCGCGCCGACTCCGGGGACAGCACCCGCACCCCGTCGACGGCCCCGTCGCCCAGCAGCATCCGCACGAACCGCAGGTAGTCCTCGGCGGTCGACCACAGTCCACCGCCGGCGTTGCAGAAGGACGGCGGCTTGATATGCGGCGGCCCCATCACGTCGTGCCGCAGCCGCTCGGCGTCGTCGAGTGAATACATGGTCGCGGCGCGCCGCCGCGCTTCGGTGGTGACGAAGAACCCGGTGTCGGGCATGCCGGCCGGCCCCAGGACCCGTTCGTCGAGAACCTGGTAGAACGGCTTGCCTTCGACGCGAGAAGCGATGACGCCCAGCAGATCTATGGAGTGGCTGTAGGTGACCCGTTCGCCGGGTTGATGGACGAGCGGCAGCGCCGCCAGCTCGGCCAGCCAGGTGTCCGGTCCCCGACCGAACGGCAGCCGCAGGTAGGCCCGCGAGATCGGCCCGGACACCGAAAATCCATAGGCCAGGCCGCTGGTGTGGGTGAGCAGATCCTCGATCAGGATCGCCCGGTTCACCGGATGCGTCCGGTCCAGCGGGCCGTGCGGATCGTCGAGCACCCGCACGTCGGCCAGCTCCGGTGCCCAGCGCGTGATCGGATCCTTCAGCGCCAGTTTGCCCTCGTCGACCAGGCTCATCACCGCCGCGACCGTGACGGGCTTGGTCATCGACGCGATGCGGAACAGCGTGTCCCGTTGCATCGGCAGGCGCGCGTCGACGTCGCGGTAGCCGATCTCGTTGACTTGCAGCACTTCTCCGTGCTGCCACACCGTCGTCACCGCGCCGGCTAACAGGCCGGCGTCGCACGCCTCGCGGATGGAGGCCTGATTGGTCTCGAGGGCCGCGGATCGCATCACTTGCCCGGTACCTCCGCGAATAGACCCAAGTGTGCGGCGCCGACGCGAAAGGGATTTGAGGTGCCGGTCTCCAGGCCGTAAAAGCGGCAAAAACCCGCCTCGCGCAACAATTCACAGAGCTCTCTGTAACTGTAGAGGCGCACCGAGAGCTCCCCGGTTTGTGTCCGCCCGTCGTCCTCGATAAAAGTGACCGCCATTTCGACTCTGCTTGTCTCGCAATCGAAAAAGCACTCCTCAACGACTCGGATCCGCCTTCCAGCTACCTCATCCCACATCCAGTAACGCTCCTCGAACGCGGGAAGCCACGATTCCATCACATGCGTGTCGATGAGGAACTTCCCGCCGGGCCGCAGGCTGCGTGCAATGTTCTTAAAGAACTCAAGCTCATCGGCTGCGGAAAAGTATCCCACGCTTTGGAAAAAACAAATCGCGTGATCAAAGCCGTCCGGTCGCACGAACGTGCGCATGTCCGCGCATTCCCATTCGATAGCAAGTCCGTTCTGAAGTGCGATCGACTCCGCGGCCGCAAGTGCTTTGTCGTTGAAGTCGATGCCCGTGACCGCGACTCCACGGTCGGCAAGTTCAAGGGCGATGCGCCCCTGTCCCGTAGGAACGTCCAGAACATTGTCCCCAGGCTTAAGACAAAGGTTGGCAAAGATCCAATCGGATTCGAGACGCGCTCGCTCTTTAAGACCTTTGGAGCCTTGGTAGTCGGAGTACGCTCCCGGGAAGAATGCCTGCCACCAGGTAGCCTCCGTATTCACGCGTCCAAGTCTTACATGGATGCGTGCCGCTACAGGTTTTTCATCATGCTCATCTTCAGCAGTACCAGCGAGAGCAGCGCGAAGATGACGGTCTGGGCGATGCTGAACGCGCCGCCGAAGCAGAGCGAGACGACGTACGTCAGGGCCGGTATGGCGCTCGAGATGACGGCGGTGTTGAACGCCGAGATCCGCCGGATACCCATCTGCACCAGCAGCGTGGGGACCAGCACCAGCACGATGGCGATCCAGAAGGTGTCCACCCCCTGGGCGAACGAGAGGTGCGCCGGGGTTCCGACCAAACGCAGGATGACCAACGTCGCCGCGATGGTCGCCAGGTAGCGCAACAGGACCACGTCGATGACTTTCACGTGGTTGGCCCCCAGCGCCTTCATCGAGATCGTGGTCGCGCCGACGGCGGCGCCGGCCAGCAAGCCGGCCACGATCGCGACGTAGATGCCCGGCGAACCCGACTGCGCGCCGTCGACGTAGGTCAACGACAACAGCCCCAGCAGAATCAGGATGGCGACGGAGTAGGCGATCTTCGGCCGGGTCTGCTGCCGCGACAAGAACAGCGCGGCGATCGGCGCGACCCCGAACAGCAACGCGTTGGCCAGGGCGCCGTCGGAGATCTTGATCGCGACGAAGTAGCAGATCCAGTCCACCGCGGTGGCCACGTTCAGTAGTAGGAAATGCTTCCTGTTGGCCAGCAGGGAGGCCCAGATGTCGGACAGCGAACGATAGATCACCACGCGCAGGACCAGTGTGGTCGCCACCACCAGCACGAAGCAGTAGAACGTGAAGACGATGGGATCGATGTCGGTGAGGTATCCGCGCGCCACCACGGAACCGACGGCCAGGCACAGCGCATTGGCCAGGATGAGGGCGTTTCCCTTGAGCCTGGCGGTGCTGTTGGTGTTCGCTGCCGTCAGGCTTGTCGTCACGCCGCCACCGCGACGAAGTACTTCAGGCCGTCTTCCTCGGATATCTTGTAGTTCTTGTCGTGGGCATCTTCCTTGCGGATGAAGTCGAACGTGCCGTCGAGGCGCCGCACCAGGCAGTGGAACGTCGGGGTGGACATGTGGTGCAGACCGGGCAGGTAGTTGATCGCGACGCAGTCGGTGAACTCGGGGCCCTTGTACAGCGACGACAACCGGATGTAGTCCATGCCCTCGAAGTAGGACTTGACCAGCGCGCCGAACCCGAAGTAGATCTGCATCTGAATGGTGGCCAGCTCCTTGACGCGCAGCTTGCGGGCCTTGGCCGAGCTCGCGACGAAGGCCGGGTCACGCCGCTGGTGCATCTGGTTGACCTTCTTGTACGAGGTGTAGAGCCGCAGATGATGCGGGCTTGCTTCGAGGCGTGCCTGCACCTCCTCCGCGGAGGGACAGTAGTCGGCGACGAAACGCTCGAGCTTGTCCTCCAATGTGGTTCCCTGCTCGATCATTTCGTAGACGGAGATGCTGCGGACGTCGGCCCGGTTGCCGATCATCGCCCGGAAGTCGCGCAGGTAGGAGTCCACCTCTTCTTGGCTACCGACCAGCGGTGACCGCCCGACGTAGAAGTGGCACTCATGGGTGATGTGCAGGACCGCACCGGGGGGGTAGACGGCGTTGATTTCGTCGAGCAGGCCGATGAGATGGTTCAGTGCCACCCGCTCGCCCAGGTCGACCGACGGCCCGAACACGAAGTCGGGGTTGTTGGTCTTGCCGTGAAATCCCGGCAACACCAGCGGGATTGGCTGACCCGTCTGCACCAGTGCGGAGACCTTGGCCTTGATCTTCGAGTTGTCGAAGACCTCGCCGAATGGGTTCTTGCGTTACTTCTCAAGGATTTCCGTGATCCGCTCGGCGGCGGACTCGGGGATTCCGTCGTTCGTGGCGGGCTCGAAAAACCGGTAGCCCTGGACCTCGGCGATGCGATAGTTGCGCTCGAGGGCATCCGACATGGTCAGGTAGGAGTAGCCCCCGTCGGCACGCTTGCACACGCTGTAGAACGACGGCATCTCCATGTGGTGCTCGGGCACGTAGTTCAGCGCGATCTGCTCGCACACCTCCGGCGACTTGTACACCGACGAGAACCGGATGTGCTCGTCGCTCGCTCCGAACCTGTCGGCCAGCATCCTTCTGAACCCGATCCAGATGACCAGCTGTTCGAGTGCCTTGCCGTCGACGAACTCGTCGAAGGTCGCGTAGCCGCCATAGGCGCGGAAGCCGGTGTCGTGGAACAGGTTACGGATCCGCTCGGCGTAGTAGCTGATCATGTCCGCGTACTTCTCGCTGTCGACGTCGCGGGGGCAGTACTCGTCGAGGAACGCCGCCCGGGCGTCGGCGGCCGAATCCTGCTCGGGAAAGAACTCCCGCAGCGACAGGCTGTGGATGAAGGGGTGGCGCGACGTCAGCCGCCGCACGTCGTCCAAGTACTCGTCCATCGTCTCGTCGGACCGGATGAGTCCGGTGTCGACGTAGAAGTGACCCTCGTGGACCATGAACACGTCCAGGCCCGGCGGGTAGATCGACCTGATCTCGTCGTTCATCGTGGCCAACTGCTCGATGCACAGGTATTCCGACAGGTCGGCCCGGTGATCCACCAGCAGGTCCGGGTGGTCGATCTTTCCGTGGCAGGCGGGGAAGAGGCAAGTGATCGTTTTGTTCTTGGCGACAAACGATTCGAGCTGGTCAATGATGTGCGCGCCGTCGTAGTTCAGGCCGTGCGGATTCTTGCGGTACTTGTCGAGAATCGTGTAGATGTCCCGGCTGATCTGCAGCGTGTCGTCCGGGCCCGGGTCGAGCGAATTGTCCGAAATGACTTGGGCGAGTGACTGTTCGATGATGCGGCAGCCCGACTCGATGCCCTCTTCGTCGATGATCAGGGGCGGGACGAGCTTGAACGTGGTCCCGCCGGCACCGCCGGGGCTGACGACGAGCAACCCGTTGCCGAGGAACGCCTTGAGTACGTCCTTCAGCAGGTGCTTGTAGTCCTGGTTGAGGTGAATCGACTGAGCCAGGCCCTTGCCCAGCACGTGTGACACGAAGAAGGGGTAGCGGGACTGAATCTCTTTGAGCTTGCGGTGCAGCAGCTCGCCCATCTCCCGGGCGCGCTCGACGAGGCCGTTGTCCAGCACGTAGTTGATGTTGGCGATCGCGGCCGCGCAACAGACGGGGTTGCCGCTGTGGGTGGTGTTGAAGCTGCCCAACTCGCACAGACCGAACAGGTCGCGCCTGGCGAATACCGCCGACAGGGGCAGGCTGGCGGCCACGCCCTTGGCCGCGACGAAGATGTCGGGAACGATGCCCAGGTGCTCGTAGGCCCACATCTCGCCGGTGCGTCCGACGCCGGACTGGACCTCGTCGCAGACCAGCAGGATCTTGTTGGCGCGGCAGAACTCCGCCATGTCCCTGGCGTAGGACTCGGGGACGAAGGAACAGGAGCCGCCCTGGTAGGGCTCGATGAGGAAGGCGGCGACGTCGTCGATGTCGACGCCGTTGGCCTTCACGTGCGCAAGGGTGTCGGCGAAGCTGTAGCGTCGCGGCTCGTACTCGCAGTTCGGGAACGGCACCTGAACACTCAGCTCGGACTGGATGTTCTCGGGGATCCAGTACTTCAGCGCGTCCGTGCCGCCGATCGCCGTGGAGGCCAGCAGCTTGCCGTGGTAGGAGTTCTTGAAGGACACGACTAGTCCCTTGTTGGCGCGCACCTTGGTGGCGTAGATGCGGACCATCTTCAGCGCCATCTCGATTCCCTCGGAGCCGGTGTTGAGCAGCACCGTCTGGTAGTCCTCGGGCGCAATCCGCGACAGCAATTCGTGCAGGTTCACCCGCGGCTTGTTCGGGAAGAGGTACGTCGAATAGATACCGGTGTTGAGCTGGTCGGTAATGGCCTGGATGATCGCCTGGTTGTTGTGCCCGGAATTCGTGATCATCGCGCCGGACGAGAAGTCGATGTAGGCGTTGCCGTCGACGTCGCGGATGCGGTAGCCGTCGGCGGTGTCCCACACGACATTTTCGAGGAATCTGACAGGGGCGGCTTCGTGCTTTTCGAGCAGGGAAATGTAGCCCTCGGAGTTCATGTATGCAGCCGTTCCGTTCGTGTGCGGCGGGTTGGCATGAGGCGTCCCCGGGGCCGATGTGACTGCGCATCACTATTCCGGTGCTGCCCACGGATGTATGTCCGCCGAGCGGACGTGCACATGAGGATCCGGCGTTAGCCCGATCGGGGGACATCGCCCGTCGGCCGATCGGTCACCGGGGGCCGACCTAGTGCCGCTGCGCCCGCACGTACCAGAACGCCATTTCGACTGGTGCGCCGTCGATTTCGCGGCGCACGGTGGCGGGCTGAAGCGATTCGATATCCCAGCCCGCGCCGCCGAGGACGTCACGCAGCGTCTGCTCGGACACCGCCGGGCGCGGCCACTGGTCAGAGGGCGGGTTGGCATCGGAGAAGCAGCTGATCAGCAGGGTGGCGCCCGGCCTGGTCGCCCGGTGTACCGCGGCGGCATACCTGCGTTTGCCGTCATCGTCGAGGCAATGGAACATGCCGCTGTCGATCACGGTGTCGAATGCGTCGGTGTAGCCCTCCAGCTTGGTGGAGTCGGCGACCGCGAACGACACGTCGACCCCGGCGTCCTGGGCCCGCCGCTCGGCGGTGATCAGCGCGGTCGGCGAGATGTCCAGCCCGGTCACGCGGTGGCCGTTGCGGGCCAGGTAGACGGCGTTGTCGCCGAGCCCGCAGCCGATGTCGAGAACGTCGCCGTGGACCCAGCCGCCGTCCTGCCACGCGATGACGTTTTCCTTGGGCGCCTTGGTATCCCACGGCGGTGCGGCCATCGCCGGGATGCCTTCGCCGGGGCTCTCACCGCGGTAGAGCGCGTCGAAATCCATGCTCGTCACTTAAGCCAGCCTAGACCGGCCGGCCGGTCAGGGCGAGGTCCGCGGCGGCGGGGGCGCGGGCCGGCGGCGCGTCGGCGTGGGTGCGCACCCGGTGCGGCCACCAGAACCAGCGGCCCAGCAGGGTGGCCACGGCGGGTGTCATAAACGAGCGGGCTGCGGAGGCGGTGCCGGGGAATTATCTCCTTCCCAAATGTTTTGAGCGACGTTGCCCTGCCCGAACATGACGAACCAATAGGTGTGGCAGACACTGTTGTCCCAAATTACCGGGTTCGTCCGGTGATTACCGGTCTGCGGCAACGGCTGCCCTGGGCACCAGTGACACGGGCCACATGGGTCGCGTGGATTGCTGGGTGCATTGGCTGGGCAGCCGGGCTGACCCAGCGGCACGGGACCGCCCGGGCGAGCCCCATACGCCTGCCAATCGCAGATCGCGGAGCTACCCACCGCGTCCCGTATCGTCGTGCGATCCGAGAAGTGCTACGCTGCGCGGCAGTCGACATCCTTTAACGATCCGTCCGGAGAGGCGGAGAAGGAGGTCAGGTATCGCATGGGTGCCGCGGACGCAGCGGGCACCGGCCGCGAGTTGATGTCGGCGGCCGACGTCGGTCGAACCATTTCCCGCATCGCGCACCAGATCATCGAAAAGACCGCTCTCGACGGGCCGGACGCCCCGCGGGTGGTGCTGCTCGGCATCCCGACCCGCGGCGTCACGCTGGCCGAGCGCCTGGCCGCCAACATCGCCGAATTCTCCGGTGTCGACGTCGGCCGCGGCGGCCTCGATATCACCCTGTACCGCGACGATCTGATGAAGAAACCGCCCCGGCCGCTCGAGGCCACCTCGATCCCGGCCGGCGGCATCGACGACGCGCTGGTGATCCTCGTCGACGACGTGCTGTATTCCGGGCGCTCGGTGCGCTCCGCCCTGGACGCGCTGCGCGACGTGGGCCGGCCCCGGTCGGTACAACTGGCGGTGCTGGTCGACCGTGGCCACCGCGAACTCCCGCTGCGCGCCGACTACGTGGGCAAGAACGTGCCGACCTCGCGCGGCGAGAGCGTGCACGTGCAACTGCGCGAGCACGACGGTCACGATGGCGTGGTGATCTCCCGGGGCGGTGACTGATGACCAGACATCTGCTGACGGCCGGCGACCTGAGCCGCGCCGCGGCCACCGCCATCCTCGACGACGCCGACCGCTTCGCGCAGGCTCTGGTGGGCCGCGAGATCAAGAAGCTGCCGACGCTGCGCGGCCGCACCGTGATCACGATGTTCTACGAGAACTCGACCCGCACCCGGGTGTCGTTCGAGGTGGCCGGCAAGTGGATGAGCGCCGACGTGATCAACGTCAGCGCGACCGGATCGTCGGTGGGCAAGGGCGAGTCGTTGCGCGACACCGCGCTGACCCTGCGGGCGGCCGGGGCCGACGCGCTGATCATCCGGCATCCGGCCTCCGGCGCGGCGCATCTGCTCGCCCAGTGGACCTCTCCCGGTGCGTCGGTGATCAACGCCGGCGACGGCACCCATGAGCACCCGACGCAGGCGTTGCTGGACGCGTTGACCATCCGCCAGCGGCTCGGCGGCATCGAGGGCCGGCGCGTCGTCATCGTCGGCGACATCCTGCACAGCCGGGTGGCGCGCTCCAACATCATCCTGCTGGCCACCCTGGGCGCCGAGGTGGTGCTGGTGGCCCCGCCGACGCTGTTGCCGGTCGGGGTCGAGGGCTGGCCGGTGAGCGTCTCGTATGACTTCGACGCCGAGCTGCCCGCCGCGGACGCGGTGCTGATGCTGCGCGTCCAGGCCGAACGGATGAACAGTGGCTTCTTCCCGTCGGTGCGCGAGTACTCGGTCCGCTACGGCCTGTCCGACCGGCGCCAGGCGATGCTTCCCGACCACGCCGTGGTGCTGCACCCCGGGCCGATGGTGCGCGGTATGGAGATCTCCTCCTCCGTGGCCGACTCGACGCAATCGGCTGTGCTGCAGCAGGTTTCCAATGGCGTGCACGTGCGGATGGCGGTGCTTTTCCATGTGCTGGTCGGTGCCGAAGCGGCCGGGGAAGAGGGCGCGGCGTGAGCGTGCTGCTTCGTGGGGTCCGGCTCTACGGCGAAGGCGATCGCGTCGACGTGCTGATCGATGACGGCCAGATCGCCGCCATCGGGCCGAATCTCGCCGAGCCCGGAAACCTCGAAAAAGACCTGGACGTCATCGAAGCGACCGGTCAGGTGCTGCTGCCCGGATTCGTCGACTTGCACACCCACCTGCGCGAGCCCGGCCGCGAATATGCCGAGGACATCGAAACCGGCTCGGCAGCAGCGGCTTTGGGCGGCTATACGGCCGTGTTCGCGATGGCCAACACCAATCCGGTCGCGGACAGTCCAGTGGTCACCGACCACGTCTGGCACCGCGGCCAGCAGGTCGGCCTGGTGGACGTGCACCCCGTCGGGGCCGTCACCGTCGGGCTGGCCGGAGCGGAGCTCACCGAGATGGGCATGATGGCCGCGGGCGCCGCGCAGGTGCGGATGTTCTCCGACGACGGCGTCTGCGTGCACGACCCGCTGGTGATGCGCCGCGCTTTGGAGTACGCCACCGGGCTGGGGGTGCTGATCGCCCAGCACGCCGAGGAGCCGAGGCTGACCGCCGGCGCCGTCGCGCACGAAGGGCCCACGGCCGCCCGGCTGGGGCTCGCGGGATGGCCCAGGGCCGCCGAGGAATCGATCGTCGCCCGCGACGCGCTGCTGGCCCGCGACGCCGGCGCCCGGGTGCACATCTGCCACGCGTCCACCGCGGGCACCGTCGAAATCCTGAAATGGGCTAAGGAGCAAGGGATTTCGATCACCGCGGAGGTCACCCCGCATCATCTGCTGCTCGACGACAGCAGGCTGGCCGGCTACGACGGGGTGAATCGGGTCAATCCGCCGCTGCGCGAAGGTGCCGACGCCATCGCGTTGCGTCAAGCACTGGCGGACGGGGTAATCGAATGTGTGGCCACCGATCACGCCCCGCACGCCGAGCACGAGAAATGCGTCGAGTTCGCCGCGGCGCGCCCCGGCATGCTGGGGCTGCAGACGGCGCTGTCGGTGGTGGTGCAGACGATGGTGGCGCCCGGCCTGTTGAACTGGCGCGATGTCGCCAGGGTGATGAGTGAAAACCCGGCGAGCATCGTGGGGTTGCCCGATCATGGCCGCCCGCTGGAGGTGGGGGAGCCGGCCAACCTGACCGTGGTGGACCCCGACGCCACCTGGACGGTCGCCGGCCCCGATCTGGCCAGCCGGTCGGCCAACACCCCGTACGAGTCGATGACGCTGCCCGCCACCGTGACCGCGACCCTGCTGCGCGGGAAGATCACCGCCCGGGACGGGAAGTGCCCGGCATGAATTCGGGGACGCTGGTGGGGTCGCTGATCTTCGCGGCCGTGCTGGTGGTGGTGATCGCGGTGGTGATCCAGCTGATGATGCGCGGCTGGCGGCGTCGTGCACGGCAGCAGGCCGACCTGATGGGCGCCCTGCCGGATGTCCCTGACCTGATCGGCCCGGCGAGCATCACCACGCGCGGCGTCTATGTCGGTTGCACCGTCGCGCCGGTGTGGAGCGAGCGGATCGCCGCCGGCGACCTCGGTTACCGCAGCAAGGCGGTGATGACTCTGCACCCCGAGGGAATCCTGGTGCAACGGACCCGGGCCTTGCCGATCTGGATTCCGAAGGACTCGATCAGCGCCATCCGCACCGAACGAGGCATCGCCGGGAAAGTCGCCGCCCGCAACGGAATACTGGCGATCCGATGGCGGCTGCCGTCGGGCGTCAAGATCGACCTCGGGTTCCGGGCGAACAATCGTGACGAATACGTCAGCTGGCTAAAGAGCTGGCCGGAAGGAGTCGCGTCGTGAAAGCCCAACTGGTGCTGGAGGACGGCCGCATCTTCACCGGTACGACGTTCGGCGAGATCGGCCAAACCCTCGGTGAGGCGGTCTTTTCCACCGGCATGTCCGGCTATCAGGAGACGCTCACCGATCCCAGCTATCACCGGCAGATCGTGGTGGCGACCGCGCCGCAGATCGGCAACACCGGCTGGAACGGCGAGGACGCCGAGAGCCGCGGCGACAAGATCTGGGTCGCGGGCTATGCGGTGCGCGACCCGTCGCCGCGCGCCTCCAACTGGCGGGCCACCTCCACCCTGGAGGACGAACTGGTCCGCCAGCACATCGTCGGGATCGCCGGCATCGACACCCGGGCGGTCGTGCGGCATCTGCGCAGCCGCGGTTCGATGAAGGCGGGCGTCTTCTCCGGCGATTCGCTCGCCGAGCCGGCCGAGCTGCTGGAGCGGGTCCGGGGCCAGCGGTCGATGCTGGGCGCCGACCTGGCCGGCGAGGTCAGCACCTCGGACGGCTATGTCGTGGAACAGGAAGGGATACACCGGTTTACGGTCGTCGCGCTGGATCTGGGGATCAAGACCAACACCCCGCGCAACTTCGCCCGGCGCGGCGTTCGCAGCCATGTGCTGCCGGCGTCGACCACCTTCGAGCAGATCGCCGAGATCTCACCGCACGGCGTGTTCCTGTCCAATGGGCCCGGTGACCCGGTCACCGCCGACGACATCGTCGCGCTCACCCGGGAGGTGCTGGGCGCCGGAATCCCGTTGTTCGGCATCTGTTTCGGCAACCAGATCCTTGGGCGAGCGCTGGGCCTGTCCACCTACAAGATGGTGTTCGGCCACCGCGGTATCAACATCCCGGTCATCGACCACGCCACCGGGCGGGTGGCGGTAACCGCGCAGAACCACGGCTTCGCGCTGGAAGGCGAGGCGGGCCAGCGTTTCGACACGCCGTTCGGCCCGGCCGTCGTCAGCCACACCTGCGCCAACGACGGGACCGTCGAGGGAGTCAAACTCGCTGACGGACGGGCATTTTCGGTGCAATACCACCCGGAGGCCGCCGCCGGCCCGCACGATGCGGAGTACCTGTTCGACCAGTTCGTCGACCTGATCACAAGGGAGGCACGCTAGTGCCGCTTCGCACCGATTTGCGTCACGTCCTGGTGATCGGCTCGGGGCCGATCGTGATCGGGCAGGCCTGCGAGTTCGACTACTCGGGCACCCAGGCCTGCCGGGTGCTGCGCGCCGAGGGTTTGCAAGTCAGCCTGGTCAACTCCAACCCGGCGACCATCATGACCGACCCGGAGTACGCCGACCACACCTACGTCGAGCCCATCACGCCGGCGTTCGTCGAGCGGGTGATCGCCCAGCAGGCCGAGCGCGGCAACAAGATCGACGCCCTGCTGGCCACCCTCGGCGGGCAGACCGCACTCAACACCGCGGTCGCGCTGTACGAGAACGGGACGCTGGAGCGCTATCGGGTCGAGCTCATCGGTGCCGATTTCGACGCCATCCAGCGTGGCGAGGACCGGCAGCGGTTCAAGGACATCGTCGCCAAGGTCGGTGGTGAATCCGCGCGCAGCCGTGTGTGTTTCACTATGGATGAGGTCCGCGAGACGGTCGAAGAACTCGGCCTGCCGGTGGTGGTGCGGCCCAGCTTCACCATGGGCGGGCTGGGCTCGGGGATGGCTCACTCCGCCGAGGAGGTCGACCGGATGGCCGGCGCCGGGCTGGCGGCCTCGCCATCGGCCAACGTCCTCATCGAGGAATCGATCTACGGCTGGAAGGAATTCGAACTCGAGCTGATGCGCGACGGCCACGACAACGTGGTGGTGGTGTGCTCGATCGAGAACGTCGACCCGATGGGCGTGCACACCGGCGATTCGGTCACCGTCGCGCCGGCCATGACGCTGACCGACCGGGAATACCAGCGGATGCGCGATCTGGGCATCGCGATCCTGCGCGAGGTCGGCGTGGCCACCGGCGGCTGCAACATCCAGTTCGCGGTCGACCCGAGCGACGGCCGGCTGGTTGTCATCGAGATGAACCCGCGGGTCTCCCGGTCGAGCGCGCTGGCGTCCAAGGCCACCGGCTTCCCGATCGCCAAGATCGCCGCCAAGCTCGCCATCGGTTACACCCTCGACGAGATCGTCAACGACATCACCAAGGAAACACCGGCGTGCTTCGAACCGACCCTCGATTATGTCGTGGTCAAGGCGCCGCGGTTCGCCTTCGAGAAGTTCCCCGGCGCCGATACCACCCTGACGACCACGATGAAATCCGTCGGGGAGGCAATGTCGCTGGGCCGCAACTTCATCGAGGCGCTTGGCAAGGTGATGCGATCGCTGGAGACCAGCCGCGCCGGCTTCTGGACGAAGCCCGACGCCGACGGCGATATCGAGGACGTGCTGACCCGACTGCTTACCCCGACCGAAGGCCGGCTCTACGACATCGAACTGGCGCTGCGGCGTGGTGCCTCGGTGGAACAGGTGTCGCAAGCCAGCGGCATCGACCCGTGGTTCGTCGCGCAGATCGGCGAGCTGGTGACGCTGCGCGCCGAGGTGGCCGATGCCCCCGTGCTCGACGCCGAGCTGCTGCGCCGCGGTAAGCACAGCGGGCTGTCCGATGGCCAGATCGCGGCGCTGCGGCCGGAATTGGCCGGGGAAGACGGGGTGCGCTCGCTGCGCCAGCGGCTGGGCATCCACCCGGTGTACAAGACGGTGGATACCTGCGCGGCCGAGTTCGAGGCCAAGACGCCCTACCACTACAGCAGCTATGAACTGGACCCCGCCGCCGAGACCGAGGTGGCCCCGCAGACCGAGCGGCCCAAGGTGCTGATCCTGGGGTCGGGACCGAACCGGATCGGCCAGGGCATCGAATTCGACTACAGCTGCGTGCACGCGGCAACCACCTTGTCGCAGGCCGGGTTTGAGACCGTCATGATCAACTGCAACCCGGAGACGGTGTCCACCGACTACGACACCGCCGACCGGCTCTACTTCGAGCCGCTGACGTTCGAGGACGTCCTGGAGGTGTTCCGCGCCGAGACGGAGTCGGCGATCGGCGGCCCCGGCGTCGTGGGTGCGATCGTGCAGCTCGGCGGCCAGACCCCGCTCGGCCTGGCGCAGCGGCTCGCCGACGCCGGGGTGCCCATCGTCGGGACCCCGCCGGAAGCCATCGACCTGGCCGAGGATCGCGGCGCCTTCGGGGACCTGCTCGGCACGGCCGGGCTGCCGGCGCCGAAGTACGGCACCGCAACCACTTTCGCGCAGGCCCGCCGGATCGCCGACGAGATCGGTTATCCGGTGCTGGTGCGGCCGTCGTACGTGCTGGGCGGCCGCGGCATGGAAATCGTGTACGACGACGAGACGCTGAAGGACTACATCAGCCGCGCCACCGAGCTGTCCCCCGAGCACCCGGTGCTCGTCGACCGCTTCCTCGAGGACGCGGTCGAGATCGACGTCGACGCGCTGTGCGACGGCGCCGAGGTCTACATCGGCGGCATCATGGAGCACATCGAGGAGGCCGGCATCCACTCCGGCGATTCGGCGTGCGCGCTGCCGCCGGTAACGCTGGGCCGCAGCGACATCGAGAAGGTGCGCCGCGCGACCGAGGCCATCGCACACGGCATCGGCGTGGTGGGGCTGCTCAATGTGCAGTACGCCCTGAAAGACGACGTGCTCTACGTCCTGGAGGCCAACCCGCGGGCCAGCCGCACGGTGCCGTTCGTCTCCAAGGCCACTGCGATCCCGCTCGCCAAAGCGTGCGCCCGAATAATGCTGGGGGCCACCATTTCCCAGCTCCGCGACGAAGGAATGCTGCCGGCGTCGGGGGACGGCGCCAACGCCGCGCACGATGCCCCGATCGCCGTCAAAGAGGCCGTGCTGCCGTTCCACCGGTTCCGCCGCGCCGACGGATCGGCCATCGATTCCCTGCTCGGCCCGGAAATGAAGTCGACCGGCGAGGTGATGGGGATCGACCGGGACTTCGGCAGCGCCTTCGCCAAGAGCCAGACCGCCGCCTACGGCTCGCTGCCGGCCGAGGGCACGGTGTTCGTGTCGGTCGCCAACCGGGACAAGCGATCGCTGGTGTTCCCCGTCAAGCGCCTGGCCGACCTGGGTTTCCGCGTTCTTGCCACCGAGGGAACCGCGGAAATGCTGCGCCGCAACGGAATTCCCTGTGACGAGGTTCGCAAGCACTTCGAGCCGCCGCAGCCGGGGCGTCCGGAAGTCTCCGCGGTCGAGGCGATCAAGGCCGGTGATGTCGACATGGTGATCAACACGCCCTACGGCAACTCCGGTCCGCGCATCGACGGCTACGAGATCCGGTCCGCCGCGGTCGCGATCAACATCCCCTGCGTCACGACGGTGCAGGGGGCATCCGCCGCCGTGCAGGGCATCGAAGCGGGCATCCGCGGCGACATCGGTGTGCGGTCCCTGCAGGAACTGCACAGCGCCTTAGGTGCGCACAGCACCGGGGCCCGCGGTGCGCAGGGGAGCGCCCGGTGACCGGGTTCGGCGTGCGGCTGGCGGAAGCGAAATCTCGCCGCGGGCCGCTGTGCCTGGGCATCGACCCGCATCCCGAGCTGCTGCGGGCCTGGGACCTGCCGACCACCGCGGGCGGGCTGGCGGCGTTCTGCGACATTTGCGTCGACGCGTTTTCGGATTTCGCCGTGGTGAAGCCGCAGGTGGCGTTCTTCGAGGCCTACGGTTCCGCCGGGTTCGCGGTTCTGGAACGCACCATCGCCGCGCTGCATTCGGCCGGAGCGCTGGTTATCGCCGACGCCAAGCGGGGCGATATCGGCAGCACGATGGCGGCGTACGCGGCCGCCTGGGCGGGTGATTCGACGCTGGCCGCCGACGCCGTGACGGCCTCGCCCTATCTGGGGTTCGGCTCGCTAAGACCGCTGCTGGAAGCCGCCGCGGCGCATGACCGGGGGGTGTTCGTGCTGGCGGCGACGTCCAACCCGGAGGGCGCCACCGTGCAGCGCGCCATGTTCGACGGCCGCACGGTGGCCCAGCTGGTCGTCGACCAGGCGGCCGTGGTCAACCGGTCCGCCACCCCGTCCGGGCCGGGATACGTCGGCGTGGTGGTGGGGGCGACGGTCTTCACGGCGCCCGATCTCAGCGCGCTGGGGGGACCGGTGCTGGTGCCCGGTCTCGGCGTGCAGGGCGGGCGGCCGGAGGCGCTCGACGGCCTGGGCGGCGCGGCGCGGGACCAGCTGTTGCCCTCGGTGTCGCGGGAGGTGCTGCGCGCCGGGCCGAACGTGTCGGACCTGCGTGCGGCGTCCGAACGGATGCTGACCGCCGTCGCGTACCTGTCCGGTCCCTAGACGCGCTCGCGTCCACGGACGCGACACGCGCGACACGCCAGACAAATGCGTGATCCGTCGCACGGGCACCGCGGGCGATCCGTTGCGGCCAGCTAAAGCGGGTCGCCCGCGTCGGCTCCAGCGCCCACCGGAAACCTAAAACCGCAGGTAGACAGCCTGACTTCGATCCAAGCGACGAGCGACCCGCCGCCCGGACGGTGCGTCGCGATCCGTGTTTCGGCGGCGCTTGGCGAACGGCGCGCGGGGTCCACACGCGCGTTTACGCTGGGCGTTTGTCCCCTAAACCGGGGGGGCGGGTTAGATTTCGTCTGGAACCGTGAGTACGGTCGTGTCCGCTGGCTGAAGTACCGGCAGAGACACAACAAAATCGATTTGATCGATTGATCAGATACGGAGGAATCGTGGCCCTTCCCCAGTTGACCGACGAGCAGCGCGCGGCCGCGTTGGAGAAGGCGGCTGCCGCACGTCGAGCTCGCGCCGAGCTCAAGGACCGGCTCAAGCGTGGTGGCACCAATCTCACCCAGGTGCTCAAGGACGCCGAGAGCGATGAAGTCCTGGGCAAGATGAAGGTGTCTGCGCTACTTGAGGCATTGCCGAAGGTGGGCAAGGTCAAGGCGCAGGAAATCATGACCGAGCTGGAAATCGCCCCCACCCGGCGACTGCGTGGCCTCGGCGATCGGCAGCGCAAGGCCCTGCTGGAAAAGTTCGGCTCCGCCTAAAAGCCGGTGAACGCCGGCGCGGGACCGGACAGTGAGCCCGCGGCACGCCGCGGACCAGCGGAAAAGGGTCGTGTGGTGGTGTTGTCCGGTCCCTCGGCGGTCGGCAAGTCAAGTGTGGTCCGGTGTCTGCGCGAGCAGATACCGGACCTGCATTTCAGTGTCTCGGCCACGACGCGGGCACCGCGGCCGGGCGAGGTCGACGGCGTCGACTACCACTTCGTCAGCCCCGCCCGATTCCAGCAACTGATCGACGAGGGCGCCCTGCTGGAGTGGGCCGAGATCCACGGCGGACTGCACCGCTCGGGCACCCTGGCCGAGCCGGTGCGGGCCGCCGCCGCGGCCGGTCTTCCGGTGCTCATCGAGGTCGACCTGGCCGGGGCCAGGGCCGTCAAGAAAGCGATGCCCGAGGCCCTCAGCGTGTTCCTTGCGCCCCCGAGTTGGGCAGACCTGGAAGCCCGGCTCATCGGCCGCGGTACCGAGACAGCGGAAGCAATACGGCGCCGCCTGGACACCGCGCGGGTCGAACTGGCAGCCCAAACCGACTTCGACGAGGTGGTGGTGAACAGCCGATTAGAGTCTGCGTGCGCGGAATTGGTATCGTTGCTGGTGAAAACTGGGCCGGGTCCGACATAAACCGCGCCAGCCCTCATCGCACCGCATCTACCCCGCCAGGAGATTTTCCCAAGTGAGCATTCCTCAGTCCGACGCGTCGCTGGCCGCCGTCCCCGACCAGTTCGACCCCTCCGCGGGTGGGCAAGGCGCCTACGACACCCCGCTGGGCATCACCAACCCGCCCATCGACGAATTGCTGGCCCGCGTGTCGAGCAAGTACGCGCTGGTGATCTACGCCGCCAAGCGGGCCCGTCAGATCAACGATTACTACAACCAGCTCGGCGAGGGCATCCTCGAATACGTCGGCCCGCTGGTCGAGCCTGGGCTGCAGGAAAAGCCGCTGTCCATCGCGATGCGCGAGATCCACGCCGACCTGCTCGAACACACCGAGGGCGAGTAACAGGGCAGGGCCGGAGGTGATGGATCGCAAGCGGATCATCGTCGGCGTCTCCGGTGGCATCGCCGCCTACAAGGCGTGCACTGTCGTGCGTCAGCTCGCCGAGGCCGGCCATGAGGTCCGGGTCATCCCCACCGAGTCCGCGTTGCGTTTCGTCGGGGCCGCCACCTTCGAGGCGCTCTCCGGTCAGCCGGTCCACACCGGAGTCTTCTCCGACGTTCCCGAGGTCCCGCACGTCCGTCTCGGCCAGCACGCCGACCTGGTCGTCGTGGCACCCGCCACCGCCGACCTGCTGGCCCGGGCCGTACACGGCCGCGCCGACGATCTGCTGACCGCGACCCTGCTCACGGCGCGCTGTCCGGTGCTGTTCGCGCCGGCGATGCACACCGAGATGTGGTTGCACCCCGCCACCGTCGACAACGTGACCACGCTGCGTCGCCGGGGTGCGGTAGTGCTGGAACCCGCATTCGGGCGGCTCACCGGCAGCGACAGCGGGCCGGGCCGGCTGCCCGAGGCCGAGGAGATCACCACCCTGGCGCACCTGCTTCTGGAGCGCCACGACGCGTTGCCTTACGACCTGGCCGGCCGCAAGCTGCTGGTGACCGCCGGCGGCACCCGCGAACCGATCGACCCGGTGCGCTTCATCGGCAACCGCAGCTCCGGCAAGCAGGGCTACGCGGTCGCGCGGGTCGCCGCCCAGCGCGGCGCCGAGGTCACGCTGATCGCCGGGCACACCGTGGGCCTGATCGATCCCGCCGGCGTCGAGGTGGTGCACGTCAGCTCGGCGGAACAACTGGGGAACGCGGTGTCCAAGCACACCCCCGACGCCGACGTGCTGGTAATGGCCGCCGCGGTCGCCGACTTCCGGCCCGCGCAGGTTTCCGCCGCCAAGATCAAAAAGGGCCCGGACAACCAGGACGGAGCTCCGGCGATCGACCTGGTGCGCAACGACGACGTGCTGGCCGGCGCGGTGCGGGCGCGCGCCCACGGGGAGCTGCCCAACCTGCGGGCAATCGTGGGGTTCGCCGCCGAGACCGGCGACGCCAACGGCGACGTGCTGTTCCACGCCCGGGCGAAGCTGCGGCGCAAGGGCTGTGACCTGCTAGTCGTCAACGCCGTCGGCGACGGCAGGGCCTTCGAGGTGGACAGCAACGACGGCTGGCTGCTGGCGTCCGACGGTACCGAGTCGGCGCTGCAGCACGGCTCCAAGACGCTGATGGCCAGTCGTATCGTGGACGCCGTCGTCGCGTTCCTGCGCGGCGACACCGGGTAGCGGATCTGGTCCCTTAGGGCACCCGGACGGGCGCTGAACGATTCGTTGCCTTAGGGTATATTTCGACTAACTAATTATTCGAAAGGATTGGGGCCAGTGAGTGAAAAGGGTCGGCTGTTTACCAGTGAGTCGGTGACCGAGGGGCATCCCGACAAGATCTGTGACGCGATCAGCGACTCGGTTCTCGATGCGCTCCTGGCGGAGGACCCCCGCTCACGCGTCGCGGTCGAGACGCTGGTGACCACGGGGCAGGTGCACGTGGTGGGCGAGGTGACGACAACGGCCAAAACGGCGTTCGCCGACATCACCAACACGGTCCGCGAGCGGATCCTCGAGATCGGCTACGACTCGTCCGACAAGGGCTTCGACGGGGCGTCGTGCGGGGTGAACATCGGCATCGGGGCGCAGTCCCCCGACATCGCGATGGGTGTCGACACCGCCCACGAGGCGCGCGTCGAGGGCGCCGCGGACCCGCTGGACTCCCAGGGCGCCGGCGACCAGGGCCTGATGTTCGGCTACGCGATCAACGACACCCCCGAACTGATGCCGCTGCCGATCGCGCTGGCGCACCGGCTGTCGCGGCGGCTGACCGAGGTCCGCAAGAACGGGACGCTGCCCTACCTGCGTCCCGACGGCAAGACGCAGGTCACCATCGAATACGAGGACGACGTCCCGGTGCGGCTGGACACCGTGGTCGTTTCGACCCAGCACTCCGCGGACATCGACCTGGAGAACACGCTGGATCCCGACATCCGGGAACACGTGCTCAAGACCGTGCTCGCGGACCTGGCCCACGACACCCTGGACTCGTCGTCGACCCGAGTGCTGGTGAACCCGACCGGCAAGTTCGTCCTCGGCGGCCCGATGGGCGACGCGGGCCTGACCGGCCGCAAGATCATCGTCGACACCTACGGCGGCTGGGCCCGCCACGGCGGCGGCGCCTTCTCCGGCAAGGATCCGTCCAAGGTGGACCGGTCGGCGGCGTACGCGATGCGCTGGGTGGCCAAGAACATCGTCGCGGCCGGGCTGGCCGAGCGGATCGAGGTGCAGGTGGCCTACGCGATCGGCAAGGCCGCACCGGTCGGCCTGTTCGTCGAGACCTTCGGCACCGCGATCGTCGACCCGGTCAAGATCGAGAAGATCGTGCCCGAGGTGTTCGACCTGCGGCCCGGCGCGATCATCCGCGACCTGGACCTGCTGCGGCCGATCTACGCGCAGACCGCCGCCTACGGCCACTTCGGCCGCACCGACATCGACCTGCCGTGGGAGCGGCTCGACAAGGTCGACGACCTCAAGCGCGCTATTTAGTTACCGCGAGCAGACGCAAAATCGCACGAAACCAGCTAGTTTCGTGCGATTTTGCGTCTGCTCGCGCTTAGAAGCTAGGCAGCGGGTGGTCGGGCTCCAGCGCGGGCAGTCCATCGATGCTGTGCTGGTTGCGCTCGGCCAGGCTGGCTAATTTTTCGTCGGTCGCGTTGGCGTGGGCCTTGTCGAGGACCGGGCGTTCGTCGACGAGTTCGTAGTACGGGACCGCGTATCCGCAGGCATCGGCGATCCGCTCGACATGGACGACAATGGCAGCCCGCACGCCCGGACGCGAATTCGGCAAACACGTTGCGATCCGGGCGAATTCGGTGTCGTCGGGACGGACGACTCGACCGGTGCCGTACAGCCGCAGGATTCGCGAGTTGCGGTTGAACGAGCAGAACATGACGGTGATCCGGCCGTTGTCACGCAGATGGGCGATCGTTTCGGCACCGCTGCCGAACAGATCGATATACGCGACGGTGTGATCGTCGAGCACCGCGAATGTGTCGCGGTATCCCTTGGGGGAGAGGTTGATTCGGCCGCCTTCGGAGGGAGCGGTCGCGACGAAGAACATCGACTGGTTGCCGATGAACTCTCGAAGCGCGTCGTCGATGCGCGAAAACTCCTTCCCCATCGAGGGCCTCCTAACCGGTGAATCGGTAGTCGTCGAGATCGAAACGCCGGCTGCGCCAGTAGGCCTCCATCGTGGTGGTGGGGCGTATCGGCACATCGCCGTTCTTGTCGAAATAATAGCTGTTGGCCAGCCGGCAGCTGTCCTGCCAGAACACCTGGCGGTGCCGTCGGCGCAGCACCTCGGCGAAATAGCGGGCGTTGGCCTCCTCGGTCACCTCGACGCGGGTCGCGCCGTCGCGCCGGGCCCGCTTCAGGCACCGCAGGATGTGGTGGGTCTGCGTCTCGATCAGCGCGAAGTACGAGGAGCCGACATACCCGTACGGCCCGAACACGCTGAAGAAGTTCGGAAAACCGGGAACGCTGACGCCCTCGTAGGCCTGCAGTCGGTGGTCGTCCCAGAACCGGCTCAGCGACCGGCCCCCGGGTCCGGTGACGGCGTAGGTGGGAACGTTATCGGTGTCCATCACCTTGAAGCCGGTCGCCAGCACCAGCACGTCGACGTCGTGGTTCGCGCCATCGGTGGTGGCCACCGCCGACGGCGTGATCTTGTCGATCGGCTCGGTGACCAGCCGCACATTGTCGCGGTTGAACGTGGCCAGATAGCCGTTGTGGAAGCCCGGCCGTTTACAACCCACGGCGTATTGCGGGGTGAGCCGCTCGCGCACCACCGGATCGTCGACCTGTTGGCGAAGGTAGGCCCGACCCACCGACGCCATCCTTCTGGCGAACGGAAACACCGTGAAGTAGTGCGCCGAAATCGGGAAGGTCACCTCGACGAAGGCCTGGCTGAGCAGCCGCTGGACGACCTGGCCGCCGGGCATTCGCATCGCCGCGCGAACCGGCGCCGGCAGCGGGTAGTCGGCCTTGGGAAAACACCAGATCGGGGTGCGCTGAAACACGGTCAGCTGGGCGACGATCGGCGCGATCTCGGGGATGATCTGCACGGCCGAGGCGCCGGTGCCGATGACGGCGACGCGCTTGCCGGTCAGGTCCCGCGTGTGGTCCCACCGCGCGGTGTGCATGGTGATGCCGGCGAAGGAGTCCACGCCGTCTATGTCGGGCAGCGCCGGCACGGTGAGCACGCCGCTGGCGCTGATCAGGAATCTGGCGGTGACCTCGCCGCCGGGGTCGGTGTGCACCCGCCACAGGGCGTGTTCGTCGTCGAATTCAGCGCGAATGACATTGGTGTTGAACCTGATTCGCGAACGGATGCCGTACTTGTCGACGCAGTGTTCGGCGTACTGTTTCAGCTCGCGGCCCGGCGCGTAGGTTCGCGACCAGCGTGGGCTCTGCTCAAAGGAGAACTGGTAGGAGAACGACGGGATGTCCACGGCGATACCGGGATAGGTGTTCCAGTGCCAGGTCCCGCCGACGCCGTCGGCGGCCTCGATCACGAGGTAATTCGGGAATCCCGCCTTGTCGAGTTTGATCGCGGCGCCGATGCCGGAGAATCCGGCGCCGACGATCAGTGCGTGGTAGTCGGGGGTAATGCTCATCGGCGGGCGCTTCCAATGACGTGCACCCCGTGCTTGGGCCGCAGGGTCAGCGTGGCCTCGAGTTCCACGGGGTAGCCGGGCGCAAGGTCGAAGGTGAAGCGCTGACTCATGATTGCCGCCATCAGCACCATCTCCATCAGGGCGAAACTCTGCCCGATACAGATCCGCCGACCACCGCCGAACGGCAGGTATACCGAGCGGTGACGTTCCTTTGACACATAGAACCGGCTGGGATCGAAGGTTTCCGGATCCGGCCACCATCGCGGGTCGTGATGAATGTGGTGTATCGGGATGATGACCGTGGTGCCGCGGGGGATGCGGTGCCCGTCGATGACGTCGTCCTCTACGGCCAGCCGCGAGATGACCCACACCGCGGAGAAGTAGCGCTGCGCTTCCTGCAGGCATGCGGTGGTCCATGGCAGCCTGCCCAGGTCGTCGGCGCCGGGGCGGCGGGTGCCCAGCACGTCGTCGACCTCGGCGAGCATCCGGTCGCGGGCCTCGGTGTGCGACGCCATCAGATACCAGAACCAGGACATGGCGTTCGCGGTGGTTTCGTGGCCGGCGAGCATGAACACCAGGGCCTCGTCGCGGATCCGCCGGCGCGGCCATCGTCCGCCGTCGGCCCGCAACAACACGTTGAGCAGGTCGGCGGAGTCGGTCGGATGCACCAGCCGCTCATCGATCAGCGAATTGACCGCGCCGTCGAGCGTGTGCGTGGTCTTCTGCATGGCGCGCAACGGCGGCGGCAGGCGGACGCCGGAGAAGGCCAACCAGTGCATCGCCTCGTAGACAGCACGCGGCGTCAGGCCGAGCAGTCCCAGTCGCTGCAGCCGTTCGGTGCGCCGCAGCCCGTGTGTCGTCAGCTTGTGCATGCTCTGCACCAACGGCCCGAAGTCCTGGCTGAACAGCGAGTTGGCGACCACGCGCAGGGTTGCCTGGACCATCGTCTGGTGCATGTCGAATCGGGTGCCGGTTGCCAGCGCGTCGGTGGCGTCGGTGATCGGGTCGATCATCAGGTCGACGATGCCGTTGAGGTGACGCCGGGCGAAGGTCGGGTTCAGCGGGCCGCGGTGAGCCGCCCAGGAATCGCCCTCGTCGGTGAGCAGGTTGGTGCCCGACCCGCCCCGGATGGGCTCGTATTCGTTTGACTTGACGTATTTCAGCCGCGCCTCGTGCAGCACGTGATCGACATAGTCGGGGTGGCTGATCGAAACGAAACGCCTTGCACCGCAACGGAACCGAACGAAATCGCTGCCGCGCGACCGGCCCAGGAATCCGTCGCCCACGTCGAACCCGACGGTGAGGGCTTCGCGCGTCATCGTCCACGTGCCCAGCCTCGTTGCCGCCATGGCTCCACTCTAGGGATGGCCGCGGCTGCCGGGAATGAGATCTCTACACACCGAGAAAGCGCCGTTTCGTCTCTGTGACTTCCTCGTCGGTCAAAATTCCGGAGCCGTGCAGCTTGGCGAGAAGTGATTGCGCCCTTGCGGCGAGTTCGCACAGTTCGGTGGCGATTTCCGCGACCGGCTCGCCCTGCGGCCGCCGCGGTGGCTGCGGGTTTTCGCGGCCGGTCGCCCGGATGCGCTCACTGCCGCGCCCCAGGCAAGCAGTGCTACCGGCGGCGCGGCCCGCCATGCCTGCCAGCGCCATCTGGCTGAAGAGGTCACCGGAGCTGCCGGCAGCAATATCTGGCGCGGCCTCGAGCCCGGTGATCGGAAGCGCATAGGCCATGGGGCGAAATGCCGGAGCCGCCGACGCCCAGCTTGATGGGACCGACAGCGCGCCCACCGTGGTTCCCTGACCCAGGCCGGCGGCCATCGATGCCGACGCCGCGCCTGACGCTTCAGCGAGAGCGTTTGGGCCGCCGAACAGCCACAGCGGCACCATGTCGGCGCCCGGCCCGTAGCCCGTGTACGGCCCCTTGCCTTGTGCGTAGTCGCGATCGGCATTGATCAGGAAACCTCGGTAATTCGTTCCTGCCGATGTGAACGACGCCGTCGCGCTCGTCGTCGACGCGGTCGCACTCGTAGTCGCGATCGGTATGTCGATGGCCGTCAAGGGAATGATGACCAGCGTGAGGGCCGCGAGCAGTCCATCTAACCCGGGGCCACTGAATAGATCCGGCAACGTCGCCAGGGGCGACGCCGCGGACGTAGATGACGCGAGCCCCTGCAGCGCCTGTGGCAGCGCGGAAATTACCTGCGTGCCGCGCGACATGACCGACTGCGTCACCGCGGCGTCTTGGCCGGCCAGCCCGGCCGGGTTGGTGGCCGGCGCCGGCGGGGTGAACGGCGTCAGCGTCGATGCTGCCGCCGACGAGCCGGCGTAACCGTACATGGCGGCGGCATCCTGGGCCCACATCTCGGCGTAGTCGGCCTCGGTGGCCGCGATCGCCGGGGTGTTCTGGCCCACGAAGTTCGTCGCGATGAGCGACATCAATAGGCTGCGGTTGGCCGCGATCACCGCCGGCGGAACCGTCATCGCGAACGCCGACTCGTAGGCCGCCGCGGCCGCCTTGGCCTGGATGGCCGCCTGCCCGGCCTGCATCGCGGTGGTGTGCATCCACGCCACGTAGGGCACGGCGGCAGCCGCCATGGATAACGAAGCCGGCCCAAGCCACGGCCCGCTGGTCAGCCCGCTGACCACCGATCCGTACGCGCTGGCCGTCGAGTGCAAATCGACGGCCAGCGCATCCCAGCCCGCCGCGGCGGCAATCATCGGCCCCGACCCTGGGCCGGAATACATCCTGCCGGAATTGATCTCCGGTGCTAGCAGCGCAAAATCCACTTCTCTTGCCCTCCAATCGCTTTGGTAGATCGCCGCAGCTTGGGCGCTGACGGCCGGGTTCAGGTGACCTCCCTTCTCGTTCACGAGCCAAGTTACTTGCGTGACGCTGACATGAAAAATGCTTTCCGACAGGAGTTTTCGATGAACCATGGTGTGCGGGACGCGCGGTTGGACAGCTCGCCGTCGTCGACTTGGGGAGCACGCCAAGAACATTGGCGTGCCATGAGAATCGCCGATGCTGTCCCAAGGAATGCCGAACGTGCATGGGCTTAATTGATTGGGCGTGGCATTATTTCGCTACTTAATGAAGCGGCCATCGCGCCGCCGAAACATCGAAACCGATCCACATAACGGGGATAGAGAATGCGGTACCTGCCACCCACCGCTCACCTCCCTCCACCCGGTTCACTTACAGGTAGAAGCCATCAGCCGGTGTGCGGCGGTTGTGGCGAGCTTCATCGCCGTCCCGAAATCTTAATCGGCGGTTAACGCTGTCCGCAAGCAACGCGTCGGTTCCCGCTGACGTTCGGGGTTTCTGCATCGAGCGCGAACATCGCGGAACATCGCGACCACAATGACTTTCGCGCCGCCGATCGCATGCGCAGCGGCGCCCCCTAGGAATGCAGCGCCCTCTTCAGCGCCGCCAGCCCGCGGTCGGTGGCCTCGGCGGCGGCGGGTATCACATGAGCGAAGCTGGCATAGCCGTGCACCATCGTGGGTTCGATGCTCAGTTCGACGGGCACGCCCGCGGCGTTGAGCAGCTCGGCATAGCGGGCCCCGTCGTCGCGCAGCGGGTCGTGTTCGGCGGTGCCGATGTAGGCGGGCGGCAGACCGGACAGATTCGCCGCGTTAGCCGGGGCGAGGGTGGTGGGCAAGGTCTTTGGATCGGTGACGTCGAGGTCGGGTACGTACCACGCCAGCAGGGCCTCGATGGTGGTTCGATCCAGGATCGGTGCGTCGGCGTTCTGGGTGAACGACGGCAGCGACAGATCGACGGTGACCGTCGGGTACCACAGCAGCTGGAAGGTCAGTGCCGGGCCGCCACTGTGGGCATTATCGCGGGCCAGCTGCGCCATCACCGCGGCGAGGTTGCCGCCCGCCGAGTCGCCCGCGACGGCGATCCGCTTCGGGTCACCGCCCAGCTCGGCGGCGTTCTCGGCGACCCACTGCAGCGCGGCCCAGCAGTCGTCGACCCCGGCCGGGAACGGATGTTCCGGGGCGAGCCGGTAGTCGACGGACACCACGATGGCCTCCGCGCCGACGGCGTGCGCGCGGGCGAGGGGGTCGTGGGTGTCCAGGTCGCCAAGCGAGAAACCGCCGCCGTGGTAGAAGACGACTACCGGCGTCGGCCGATCGGCCCCGTCGTCGACGGCCGGCCAGTAGATCCGGACCGGGATGTCGCTGAGCGCACCGTGACCGATCGTCCGCTCTTCGACCCGCAGATCCGGAAGCATTTCCGGGGGAACCTTGACCTGCCGGAGCCTCGCTCGTGCGACCTCGACGCCGTCGGTCGCGCTCAAGGTCATCGGGAATGCGTCGAGTAACCCTTTCAACGCCGGATCGATGCCGCGCCGGCCGTGCAGCGCATTCCGCAGCGCCGCCAGCCCACGATCGAGCCCGGCGGTGGCGGCGGGCACCACACCGGCATAGCCGAGGTAGCCGTGCACCATCGTCTCGGCGTTGTGCACCTCGACGGGGACACCGGCTGCGGCCAGCAGCTCGCCGTAGCGGATGCCGTCGTCGCGCAGCGGGTCGTAACCGGCGACGCCGATGTAGGCCGGTGGTAGGTTGGCCAAGTTTTTCGCCCGACCCGGCGCCATTGCCGGCGGCGGGTCGGACATGTCGACTTCGCCTGCGTACCAACGGGAGAACGCGGCGACGGCCTTGACGTCGAGGATCGCCGCAGCGGCGTTTTCGGTGAAGGCTGGTAGCGACGGGTCCCACATTGTGGACGGGTACCACAACAGCTGGAACGCGATCGGCGGGCCCGCGTTGTCGCGGGCTTGTTGTGCCATCACCGCGGCGATGGTTCCGCCTGCCGAATCCCCGGCGACGGCCATCCGGGCGGTCCCCCCCTCGATGCGGCCACCGATCTCGGCACCGTGCTCGGCGACCCACAGCGTTGCGGCCCAAGCGTCTTCGACGGCAGCGGGGTAGGGGTGCTCGGGCGCCAACCGGTAGTCGACGGACACCACGATCGCGTGCGCGCCCACCGCGTGCTGCCGTGCCTGACCGTCGTGGGTGTCGAGGTCGCCGATGACGAAGCCGCCGCCGTGGAAAAACACCACCACCGGCGGTGCCGCGCTCGTATCGCTCGCGGCCGGGATCGGCTGGCGGCCAATAGATCCGGATGCCGATGGGGCCCGCCGGCCCCGGGATGGCCCGATCCTCGACGCGCAGCTCGGGGTGCAGCGCCCGGCGCGGCAGGTCGCGGAGCCGCTGCCGCGCCGCGTCGATGCCGTCCTCGGTGGATAACCGGAACGGAACCGCATCCAGTACCTTCAGCAAGATGGGGTCGATAGCGGGTTTGTCGTCGGCTGTGTTGTCCAAGTTGGGCATGCAGGTACCGTACGCACCTCGCGTGGTGGCCGGCGGCTGGGTGCTGGCCGGGTGGGCGGGCCTGGCCTACGGCATTTATCTGACCGTGATCGCGCTGCGCTCGCCGCCGGGAACCGAGCTGACCGGGCACTGGATTATGCAGCCGCCGTTCAAGGCATCGATGGCGTTGTTGCTGACCGTCGCCGCGGCCGCGCACCCAAGCGTCCGCGAGCGGCGGTGGCTGATGCCGGCGCTGCTGTTATCGGCCGTCGGCGACTGGCTGTTGGCCATCCCGTGGTGGACATTGTCATTCGTCTCGGGGCTGGGCGCATTCCTGTTGGCGCACTTGTGTTTTCTGGCCGCGCTGTTCCCTCTGGCGACCAAAGCGCGGCCGTCGGGCCCGCGCATCGCCGTCGCCGTCCTGATGTGCCTGGCGTCGATCGCGCTGCTGGTATGGTTCTGGCCCCACCTGGCCGGCGACAAGCTGACGATCCCGGTGACCGCCTACCTCGTCGTGCTGACCGCAATGGTGTGCACGGCGCAATGTGCGCGGTTGCCGACCACCTGGGTTGCGGTGGGGGCGCTGTGTTTTGCGGCGTCGGACGCGATGATCGCCATTGGCCGGTTCATCCTGGGCAACGAGGCGTTGGCGGTGCCGATCTGGTGGTCGTACGCCGCGGCCCAGATCCTGATCACGGCCGGGTTCTTCTTCGGTCGGGAGGACCCCGCCGAGGTGTCGTGAGCCCGACCACGCGCACGCCCGTCGAGGTGGAACCGATCGCCCGGGTGCTACCGATGCTGTCGGTGCCACACCTGGACCGCGAGTTCGACTACCTGGTGTCGGCCGAGCAGTCCGACGATGCCCAGCCGGGGGTGCGGGTGCGGGTGCGGTTCCACGGCCGGCTGGTCGACGGCTTTGTGCTGGAGCGCCGCAACGACACCGACCACACCGGCAAGCTGGGCTGGCTCGATCGCGTGGTGTCCGCCGAACCGGTGCTCACGGCCGAAATCCGCCGACTGGTCGACGCCGTGGCGGCGCGCTACGCCGGGACCCGGCCGGACGTGTTGCGGCTGGCGGTGCCGGCCCGGCACGCCAGGGTGGAGCGGGAACCCGCGGCGCCCCCCGCACTGCCCGTGGTCGCGTGCGTCGACCCGTCGGGCTGGGAGGGCTACGGCCAGGGCGGGCGGTTCCTGGGCGCCCTGGCCGAGTCGCGCGCCGCCCGCGCCGTCTGGCAGGCGCTGCCGGGTGATTCGTGGGCGGACCGATTCGCCGAGGCCGCCGCCCAGACCATCCGCGCGGGACGGGCGGCGCTGGCGATCGTGCCCGATCAGCGAGACCTGGACGCGCTGTGGCGGGCCGCGACCACGTTGATCGACGAAGGCAGCGTGGTCGCGCTGTCGGCGGGCCTGGGGCCGGCCGCGCGCTACCGGCGCTGGCTTGCGGCGCTGCGGGGCGGCGCGCGGCTGGTGATCGGCACCCGCAGCGCGGTGTTCGCGCCGCTGAGCGACCTGGGGTTGGTCATGGTCTGGGCCGACGCCGACGACAGCCTGGCCGAGCCGCGTGCGCCGTATCCGCACGCCCGTGAGGTGGCGATGCTGCGCGCGCATCAGGCCCGCTGCGCGGCGCTGATCGGTGGCTACGCCCGCACCGCCGAGGCCCAGGCGCTGGTGCGCAGCGGATGGGCGCACGACATCGTCGCGGCACGGCCGGTGGTGCGGGCCCGCACCCCGCGGGTGGTCGCCCTCGACGACACCGGCTACGCCGACGAGCGCGACCCGGCGGCGCGCACCGCGCGCATTCCGTCCATCGCGCTGCGCGCCGCCCGCTCGTCGCTGCAGGCCGGCGCGCCGGTGCTGGTCCAGGTGCCGCGGCGCGGATATGTCCCCTCCCTCGCCTGTGGGCGTTGCCGCACCATCGCCCGTTGCCGGCACTGCACCGGGCCGCTGTCGCTGCAGGAGCGGGCCGGGGCCGGCGCCGTCTGCCGCTGGTGCGGTCGCGCCGAACCCACGCTGCGGTGCGACCGGTGCGGGTCGGAGGCGGTACGCGCGGTGGTCGTCGGGCGCCCGGCGCACCGCCGAAGAGCTCGGCCGCGCCTTCGCCGGTACGCCGGTCATCACCTCGGCGGGCGACGCCATCGTGTCCGAGGTTGCCGACCGCCCGGCCCTGGTGGTCGCCACTCCGGGGGCCGAACCCTACGCAGCGGGCGGGTACGGGGCGGCGCTGCTGCTGGATACCTGGGCGCTGCTGGGCCGCCAGGACCTGCGCGCCGCCGAGGACGCCCTGTGGCGCTGGATGTCCGCCGCCGCATTGGTGCGCGCCCGCGGCGACGGCGGTGTGGTGCTGGTCGTCGCCGAATCATCCATCCCCACAGTGCAATCGCTGATCCGCTGGGATCCCGTTGGCCATGCCGACGCCGAACTGGCGGCCCGAACCGAGGTCGGTTTGCCGCCCAGCGTGTACATGGCGGCCATCGATGGCGCCGCCGACGCGGTGGCGGCGCTGATCGACGAGGCCCAGCTGCCCGACGACGCCGACGTGCTCGGCCCGGTGCAGCTGCCGCCCGGTGTGCGCAGGCCAGCCGGCACCGCGGCTGGCGTGCCGGTGACCAGGATGTTGGTGCGGGTTCGCCGTGCGCAGGGCCTGGCGCTAGCGGCCGGCCTGCGGCGCGGCGTCGGTGTGCTCAGCGCACGGCAAACCCATCAGCCGGTCCGGGTGCAGATCGACCCGCTGCACATCGGGTAGCTAACTGCCCCAGCGCTTTTCAGCGCTTTTTGGCGGTCAGCAGCAGGTACCCCCATTCCATCACGCCGCCGCTCAGGTATTCGTGCGCGAGCTCGATCAGCTGGGCGTCCAGGGCGGCCGCGAGCACGGCGTTGTCGCCGATGTTCGCGAAGGCCTCGATCGTCGGGCCGTAGTGATTCCTGAAGTAGTAGTGGACATCCTCGGCCGCCGCGAACCGTTCCACCAGCAACGCGTCCCGGCGGGCGCTCACGTTCGTGACTCGGTCACCCAGCAGGCCGACGGCGTAGTCCTCGCGGCCCCACAAGGCCGCGGGCGGTACGGCCGCCGACAGAGTGGGACGATACGGCCTGATGGTAGCCAGCATCCGGCCGAAGAACCCGTCGGGTGTCCAGCTGATGACGCCGATCGTCCCGCCGGGGCGGCACACCCGGGCCATCTCGTTGGCCGCGCACTGCTGATCCGGCGCGAACATCACGCCAATCGCCGACATCACGACGTCGAACTCACCGGCGGCGAACGGCAGGGCGTGCGCGTTGGCTTCGTGCCATTCGAGCGTCAGACCCAATTTCGCCGCCCTCATCTTGGACCGCTCTAGCAGCTCCGGGGTGAGATCGGAGGAGATGACCGTGGCGCCCGTCTGAGCCGCGGGAAGCGAGACGTTTCCCGAGCCGGCGGCGACATCGAGCACCCGCGTGCCGGGACCGATGCCGGTCGCGGCTACCAGGATCGGGCCAAGTGGGGCCATGACCTCCTCGGCCATCAGGGCGTAGTCGCCCAATGCCCAGACCGCGCGATGTGTGGCCGCCAGCGTTTGGTTGTCCCTAACGGGTGTGTCGATCGTCATCAAACCTCCTGAACAGGAACGCATTACATAGGGAAGGTAAGGTGGTTCGACATCGTCGTCGTTGGTGCGGCCGACCCGTGGTTCCGGCCGCCAATCATCACCTCGGGCGAAATTACGCCTAGACAACAATGTATATTGACAACATTGAAGTTCTGGTTAGACTTTCCTGCTCATATCCTGTGTGATTGGAGCCACGATGCCGACGGAAAACGCCGCGCCAGTCGACGAGTCACTGGATTCGCTCACCGATGCGTTGATGACCACGACTCGGTTGCTGGTTGCCATCTCCGCGCTCTCGATCGCCACGGTCGACGAGAACATCACCATCCCACAGTTCCGGACGCTGGTGATCCTGTCGAATGAGGGTCCGGTCAACCTGGCGACACTGGCCGCCCTGCTCGGTGTCAAACCCTCGGCCACCGGCCGCATGGTCGACCGGCTCGTCGGGGCCGGCCTGATCGACCGGCTGCCGCACCCGACCTCGCGCCGGGAGTTGCTGGCCGCGCTGACCCCACGCGGACGCAAGATCGTCCGGCAGGTCACCGCGCACCGGCGCGCCGAGATCGCCCGCATCGTCGAAAAGATGCCGCCGGCCGACCGCCACGGGCTGGTGCGCGCCCTGACCGCATTCACCGCCGCCGGCGGTGAGCCCGAAACATGCCTGGACGTCGACGACACCGAAACCCTCTAGCGCGTGCGTCTCGTCTTCGCCGGCACCCCCGAACCCGCGCTGCCCGCGCTGCGTCGCCTCATCGACTCACCCCGGCACGAGGTCGTCGCCGTACTGACCCGACCCGACGCCGCATCCGGGCGGCGGGGCAAGCCGGAACCCTCGCCGGTGGCCCGCGAGGCGCTCGACCGCGGCATTCTCTTGCTGCGGCCGTCGCGGCCGAACTCGGCGGAGTTCGCGGCCGAACTGTCCGAGTTGGCACCGCAGTGTTGCCCGGTGGTGGCCTACGGCGCGTTGCTGCGCGAGGCCTTGCTCGCGGTGCCCACGCACGGCTGGGTCAACCTGCACTTTTCGCTGCTACCCGCCTGGCGCGGCGCGGCACCGGTGCAGGCCGCGATCGCCGCAGGGGACACCGTCACCGGGGCGACCACCTTCCAGATCGAGCCCAGCCTGGACTCCGGACCTGTGTACGGCGTCGTCACCGAGACGATCAAGCCGACCGATACCGCGGGCGATCTGCTTGAGCGACTGGCTCTTTCGGGTGCGGCGCTGCTGTCGACGACGCTGGATGGGATCGCCGACGCGACGCTGACGCCGCGGCCGCAACCGACCGACGGAGTCAGCATCGCGCCGAAGATCACCGTCGAGGAGGCTCGGGTGCGCTGGGACCTGCCGGCGCCGGTGGTGGAGCGTCGAATCCGCGCCGTCACGCCCAACCCGGGCGCCTGGACGCTGATCGGTGACCTGCGCGTCAAACTCGGACCGGTGCAGGTGGCGGAGGATGCTCCAAAATCCTTGCCGCCCGGTGCTATTCACGTAGACCGCAAGAGCGTGTGGATCGGCACCGGTTCGGATCCGGTGCGGTTGGGCCAGATTCAGCCGCCCGGAAAGAAACAGATGAACGCCGTCGACTGGGCACGGGGCGCCCGGCTCGACCCCGCCGCACGGGCGTCATGAGCCCCACACCGCGGCCGGCCGCGACGCCGGCCGCTGGATCCGGCGCGGGCCGCCGCGTTCGAGGTGCTACGGGCCGTCAGCGAGCGCGACGCGTACGCGAACCTGGCGCTGCCCGCGCTGCTGCACAAACGCGGAATCAGCGGCCGTGACGCCGCTTTCGCCACCGAGCTGACCTACGGCACCTGCCGCACCCTGGGCCTGCTCGACGCGGTCATCGGCGCGGCCGCCGGACGCGCGCCGGAAGTCATCGATCCGGTGCTGCTTGACCTGCTGCGGCTCGGCACGTACCAGCTGCTGCGCACCCGGGTCGAGGCGCACGCCGCCGTGTCGACCGCCGTCGACCAGGCCGGGATCGAATTCGATTCGGCGCGAGCAGGTTTCGTCAACGGTGTGCTGCGAACCATCGCCGGGCGGGACGAGGAATCCTGGACGGCCGAGCTGGCTCCCGATCGGTCGCGCGATCCGATCGGGCATACCGCTTTCGTGCACGCACACCCGCGCTGGATCGCCCAGGCCTTCGCCGATGCGCTGGGCTCGTCCGCCGGAGAACTCGATGCGGTGCTGGCCAGCGACGACGAACGGCCCCGGGTGCACTTGGCGGCCCGCCCGGGAGTGCTGACCGCCGCCGAGCTGGCCGACGCGGCGGGCGGCACCGTCGGCCGTTATTCGCCGTATGCGGTGTACCTGCCGGGTGGGGATCCCGGACGGCTGGCGGCGGTGCGCGACGGCGCCGCGCTGGTCCAGGACGAGGGCAGCCAGTTGGTGGCGCGCGCGCTGACGCTGGCACCGGTCGACGACGACGCCGGACGCTGGCTCGACCTGTGCGCCGGGCCGGGCGGCAAGACCGCGCTGCTGGCCGCGCTTGGCTTGGACCGATACCCGGTGGCCCGCGTCACGGCGGTGGAGCCGTCGCCGCATCGCGCCGACCTGGTCGCCGAGAACACCCGCGGGCTGGACGTCGACGTGCTGCGGGTCGACGGGCGCCATACCGATCTCGATCCGGGCTTTGATCGGGTGCTCGTCGATGCGCCCTGTACCGGGTTGGGCGCACTGCGGCGGCGGCCGGAGGCCCGCTGGCGGCGGCAACCGTCCGACGTGGCGGCGCTGGCCAAGCTGCAACGCGAGCTGCTGGCCGCCGCGATCGCGCTGACGCGGCCCGGCGGTGTGGTGCTGTATGCGACCTGTTCGCCCCACCTCGCCGAGACCTACGGCGTGGTCGCCGACGCGCTGCGCCGTCATCCGGTGTGCGCGTTGGACACCCGGCCGCTGTTCGAACCCTTGGATAAGGGACCAGACGCCGGGCAGGGGCAGGGGCCCTCCGAGAACTATGTCCAGCTCTGGCCACACCGGCACGGCACCGACGCGATGTTCGCCGCGGCCCTGCGCCGCCTGGGGTGAGGCCGGCGGCAAGGCTGCGTAGTCTGACGCTCATGCCTCGCCGCACGGGACCTCGCACGGGATCAGCGGGGGCCATGATCGCCCCGTCGATCCTGGCCGCCGATTTCGCCCGGCTCGCCGACGAATCGGCCGCCGTGGCCGGTGCCGACTGGTTGCACGTCGACGTGATGGACAACCACTTCGTCCCCAACCTGACGATCGGCCTGCCGGTGGTGGAGAGCCTGCTGGCCGTCACGACCATCCCGATGGATTGCCACCTGATGATCGACAATCCGGACCGGTGGGCACCCCCGTACGCCGAGGCGGGCGCCTACAACGTCACCTTCCACGCCGAGGCGACCGACAACCCGATCGGCGTGGCCCGCGACATCCGTGCCGCGGGCGCCAAAGCCGGGATCAGCGTGAAGCCGGGGACCCCGCTGGAGCCGTACCTGGACATCCTGCCGCACTTCGACACGCTGCTCATCATGTCGGTAGAGCCCGGGTTCGGCGGCCAGCGCTTCATCCCGGAAGTACTGGGAAAGGTTCGCGTTGTGCGCAAGATGGTCGACGCGGGCGAGTTGACCATCCTGATCGAGATCGACGGCGGCATCAACGCGGACACGATCGAGCAGGCCGCCGAGGCCGGCGTCGACTGCTTCGTCGCCGGTTCGGCGGTGTACAGCGCGGACGACCCGGAGGCCGCGGTAGAGGCGTTGCGGCGGCAGGCAATTGCCGCGTCACCGCATCTGCGCGCCTAAACGACCATGAGCGTGGGGCAGGTCGGCGGCATCGAGGAGGCGATGCGCCTCGCCATCGAACAGTCCTGTCTGGTCAAGGGCACCACCTATCCGAACCCGCCGGTCGGGGCTGTGATCCTGGACGCCGACGGCGAGGTCGTCGGCGTCGGCGGCACCGAGCCGGCCGGCGGCGACCACGCCGAGGTGCTGGCGCTGCGCCGGGCCGGCGATTTAGCGGCCGGCGGCACCGCGGTGGTCACCCTGGAGCCGTGCAACCACTACGGCAAGACCCCGCCGTGCGTGAATGCGCTGCTCGACGCCAACGTCGGGACGGTCGTCTACGCAGTCACCGATCCGAACGAGGTCGCCAGCGGCGGCGCGGACCGGCTGCGGGCGTCGGGGGTGCAGGTGCGCTCCGGCGTGCTGGCCGATGAGGTGGCCCGCGGGCCGCTGCGCGAGTGGCTGCACAAGCAGCGGACCGGGCTGCCGCACTTGACGTGGAAGTACGCCAGCAGCGTCGACGGGCGCAGCGCCGCGGCCGACGGCTCCAGCCGCTGGATCTCCAGCGAGGCCTCGCGGTTAGACCTGCACCGTCGCCGCGCCGCCGCCGACGCGATCGTGGTCGGCACCGGCACCGTGCTGGCCGACGACCCGGCGTTGACCGCCCGGCTGCCCGACGGCTCGCTGGCGGACAAACAACCGCTGCGCGTCGTGGTGGGAATGCGCGAAATACCTTCGGAGGCAAAGGTTCTCAACGACGACTCGCGCACCATGGTGATTCGTACCCACGACACGGCGGAGGTGATCAAGGCGGTTTCCGACCGCACCGATGTCCTGCTGGAGGGCGGCCCCACCCTGGCCGGCGCCTTCCTGCGGGACGGCGCGATCGACCGCATCCTCGTCTACGTCGCGCCGATCCTGCTGGGTGGGCCCATCACCGCGGTCGACGATGTGGGGGTGCCCACCATCGCGCGGGCGTCGCGGTGGCAGTTCGACGGCGTCGACAGGGTCGGCCCGGATCTGGTGCTCAGCCTGGTGCCGCGCGGGGGCTAGTGCTCGCCCAGCGCGACGGCCTGCTGCTCGGAGACCTCCGGTTCGTCGGTGTGTTCCTTGCGGCCGCCGATCAGCAGACCCAGCAGCGCTCCCACCACACAAACGACCGCGGTGACGCGGAAGATGTCCCCGTACATCATGGCGAACGCTTTGAGGTACATGGCTCCCTGGGCGGCCAGCCGTTCCACCAGGGTGGCGTTGGGCGGGAGCTTGGCCGACAACCCCGCCAGGATTTGGTTGAACCGGTACAGGCCCCACGCGCTGAGCCCGGCCACGCCAATCAACATGCCGGTCATCCGGGCCACCACTACCGCCGCCGAGGCGATGCCGTGCTGCGCGGCCGGGACTACCCGCAGCGTGGCCGACGACAGCGGCCCGATCACCAGCCCAAGCCCGAGGCCGGCCACGAGCAGGTCGGCGTGCATGGCGGGCACGGTGAACAACCCGAAAATGTTGTGGCGGTAGGCCAACAGGTCGACCGGCCAGTGCGAAATCAGCCAATAACCGGAGGCGGCGATGAGCAGCCCCACAAAGGTCATCACGCGGTCGCCGGCCCGGGTGGCGATCCAGCCACCGACCAGCGCGCCGATGGGCAACGCGATCAGGAACCACAGCAGCAGCCCGGCCGCCTGGGTCTGGTCCATTTGCAGCACGCCCTGGCCGAACAGCTCGACGTTGACCAGGGTCACCATCAGCGCCGCGCCCGCCGCCAGCGATGCGCCCAGCGCGGACAGGAAGGGCAGGAAGCGCACCCCGGTCGGTTCGATCAGCCGGGTGCGCGCGAAACGCTCCCACACCACGAACGCCACCGCGGCGACGAGCGCCCCGATCACCACGGGCATCCCATAGCTCGGCAGCACGTGTATGCCGTCGGGCTGGGGGTTGTACAGCCCGATCACCGCAAGGCCCAGCGCAACGGCCAGCAGCGTGCCACCGACGAGGTCGATCTTCTCCGGCGCCTCGGTGCGCTGGCGCGACGGCAGGCTGAACTGGATCGCCACCATGGCGATCAGGGTCAGCGGGACGTTGATCCAGAACACATATCGCCAGTCGTGGAACAACCAGACGATGAAGATCCCGTACAGCGGGCCCAGCACGCTGCCGAGTTCCTGCGCGGCGCCGATACCGCCCAGCACGCCGGCGCGGTTGCGTTGCGCCCACAGATCGGCGCCCAGGGCGAGCGTGACCGGCAACAACGCGCCGCTGGCCACGCCCTGGATGGCGCGGCCGGCGATCAGCAGGTGGAAATCGCCCCAATGGCCGGCCAGCGCGGTGACCACCGAGCCGACGATGAACATCGCCAGGCTGGCCTGCAGCAGCAGCTTGCGGCCGAAGCGGTCGGAGGCCCGGCCCAGCAGCGGCATCGCGGCGATGTAGCCCAGCAGGTACATCGTGATGATCCAGGTGATCCGCTGCAGCTGGTTAATCGGGATCCCGACATCGCGCATGATGTCGCGCATGATCGTCACGACGACATAGGTGTCCAGGGCGCCCAGCAGTACGGCCAGGCTGCCCGCGCCGATCGCGACGCGGCGTCCCGCCTGTACGCTCACGAGCTCACCGGAGGTTTGGTGACCGTGACCGCCTCGCCGTAGTTGGACAAGGTCATCTGGACGGAATTGCCCGAACTCTTTTGCAGGCTGACCTGGGCGAGCTGGTGATCGCCGGTCTCCTGGATCCAGACCGTGGCCGGCACCGGCTGCGTCACCTTGAACGGGGGCGCGATCTTGTTCACCGAATCGGCTGAGGCATTCCCGCTGATGCGAATCGTGCTCTGCCCGTTGATGGTTTCGCGGCCCTCGGCTTTCGCGTCGGTGAAGTTCGCGAGGATGTTGGCCAGCCCGGTGTCCGGATTCAGGATTGCCGAGACGTCATAGATATCGGAGGCCTTACCGAAATCGCTCCACTTGTTCGGCGTGAGGGTGGCATACAGGTCGCCGTCGACGACCACGAAGTCGACTTGGGCGTCGCCCCCGATTGTGATCAAGGCGTTTCCCTTCGCGGCCGTGGCCGGTGCGGTGGTGAGGTCACCTGTCAAGTTCTTGATGGGCAGCCCTTGAAGCTTGCCGTTGACCGTCAGCACCAGGTGGGCGCTCTTGACGTTCTTGGTGGTGTCGGCGGATTGCTTGACCAAGGTGGTGGCGTCGGGCAGGGGGCCACCGCTCGGCTGCGAGCCTTTCGAACAGCCCGCGATCAAGGCGGTGGCGATGCTGAGGGAGGCGAGGACGGCCAAGAGAGTTCGGCGGGTCTGCATACCCTGCATCGTAGAGGGTGGCCCTGGCCGGCTTTGAGAACGCGGGGCCCCCGGCCCATTAACCTGGTGGAATGTTTACCGGAATTGTCGAGGAGCTCGGAGAGGTGACCGGCCGGGACGTCCTTGTCGACGCGGCGCGCCTGACCATCCGCGGACCCATCGTCACCGCCGACGCCGGCCATGGCGATTCGATTGCCGTCAACGGTGTGTGCCTGACGGTCGTGGAGTTGCTGGGCGACGGCCAGTTCACCGCCGACGTGATGGCCGAGAGCCTCGGCCGGTCCAACCTGGGCGCGTTGCAGATCGGCAGCCCGGTAAACCTGGAGCGCGCCGCGGCCCTCAACAGCCGGCTCGGCGGCCACATCGTGCAGGGGCACGTGGACGCCACCGGCCAGGTGGTCGCCCGGACACCGTCGGAGCACTGGGAGGTGGTGCGAGTCGAGGTGCCCGAGGCGGTGGCCCGCTACGTCGTCGAGAAGGGGTCGATCACGGTCGACGGGGTGTCCCTGACGGTCTCCGGGCTTGGCGCCGAACCGCGGGACTGGTTCGAGGTCTCGCTGATCCCGACGACCCTGGAGCTGACCACCCTGGGCCGCGCCGCGGTCGGAACGCCGGTGAACCTCGAGGTCGACGTCATCGCCAAGTATGTCGAGCGGTTAATGGCGACAAAATAGGCGGCTAGTTGCTTACCGGTAGGTCACCGCGCTTGCGCCACACGATGATCGCGCCGATCAGCGCGGTGACCGCGAGCGGCGCTGCGAATTCGTCGATGTACCAGGCGGTGTGTCCGGTATCCGTCGTCATCGGGGTGAAGACGGCCTGGACGAGCGTGTTGTGCGCGGCGTGCAAGAGCACCGCGGGCCACAGACTTCCCGAGCGCAGCCGCAACCACGCGGCGATGAATCCCAACGACGTGGCCATGACGGTGAAGCAGGTCACCCCGTACCAGATCGGTGTGCCGCTGCCGTAGCTGCCCAAGAGGATGGACGGATAGTGCCAGGCCGACCACATCAAGCCGCTGATCAGGCCCACGCCGGTGAAGTTGGTGACGCGGGCCAGCTGGGGCACCAGAAAGCCGCGCCAGCCGATTTCTTCACCCAGCGCTCGAGCCGCCGACAGTACCAAGCCGGCCGTGCACATGAACATCAGGTAGCCGACGAAACCGGCCGGTACGGGCAGCGCGGAGAAGCCGAATTCACGTGCTGACTTCGCCGCGAAATCGGCGTCGTAGAAGTCGCCGAGCCCGAGCAGCCAGACGCTGAGATACGCCGGCACGATGTAAAGCAGCGGTATCACCAGCGCCCCGCCGATGTATTTGGAGGGTGCCCAGCGCCAGCCGAAATCAGCAACGTCTCCGGCAAACAATCGCTTGGTGAGCACGGCGGCGATCGCGGGGCACCACATCACGGCGACGGTCAGCAACCGGGCGCCGTTGCCCTCCCCGTGGTGGACGAGCCACTCAACAGGGAGGGTCAGCAGGACCGCAAGCGCGTAGAAGACACCGATCGTGCGCCAGATTCGCCCCTTGGAAACCGTTGCCTCGGAAGACTTCTCGCCAAGTTCCGCCGCCACGGCCCGATCCCCTCTCACCTGCGAGTGGGATCACTATATCTGTTGGGTTAGAGCCCGACCCACATTCCGTTGTTCCAGAAACCCCAGCGGCTCATGCCGGGGTTCCAGACGGGGTGAGCCCAGGGCGCCCATGGCGGGGGCGGCGGTGGCGGTGGCGCCCACTGCGGGGGCGCTCCCCAACCGGCCGGGCCGGCGTTGTCGTCCCAGTCATGGCAGCCATTCTGGTCCCAGTTGTTGCCCCAGCCCTGGTTCCACTGGTCGCCGGGGCACCAGTGGTAGTGGTACATGGGGGCTGGGGCGGGCGCCGCCTGCGCGGTGCCCGAGGCCAGTCCGAAAAGCGACATGGCCACGCCGCCGGCCGCCAGCGCACCGGTGGACAGGCGGAGCCACGGTCTTGTTTGCGTGTCGGTATTCATAGCCGGTTGAATGCCCGCGTAAGAACGCCCCGTAAACCTGTGTAAACCTGTGTAAACCTGTGTACCGCCTCGTGCTAGCCGGGCAGCAAGCCGTGCCGTCGGGGTTATCGATGAGTCCCGGTATGGCCCAACGCGCGGGCGCGAATTGCGGCTTACCCCGGCGCCAATTTGAACACCCCGTTGGCGTCGTCGACGTAGACGTTGCCGACGGTGTCCACCGTCACACCGCTGGGAGCGTTCAGGCCGGTGAATGGCAGCTCGACTGGCGACTGCCGGGACGACCGATGTCCAAGGATGCCCGTCATAGCAATGGTGATGACGGCGATCAGGGCGAGCACGGCAAGCGCGGCAACCGTGATCGCGGTGCGGCGGCCCGGCCTCGGTAAGGCACTTCGCTTGGCGGATGTGCGTGTGCTGGCCGTCGTCTCGCGCCCCACATGCATCACCCACTCAGCATTCGTCACCCACTCAGAGGCGCGACGTCGACAATGTCGCCACGGGATATTTATGCATTCGCCCGGCCACACCACGCAGCAGATTTCCCAACCCCGGCCGCCGGCCCGAGCGAAGCTGTCCGGCGGGTGTGAGGCCCAACAGCCCGCTGAAAGGCGCGGCAATAACCGCGGCGGCGCGGTGGTTCATACTGGATGTCACACGTGGGCTTACTGTGTGACCCGGTCTAACGGCGAGGTAGCAAAGATGACGAGGTTGGACTCCGTCGAACGGGCGGTTGCCGACATTGCGGCGGGTAAGGCCGTCGTCGTCATCGACGACGAGGAGCGCGAGAACGAGGGCGACCTGATCTTCGCCGCTGAGAAGGCAACACCGGAGATGGTCGCCTTCATGGTTCGCTACACCTCGGGATACCTGTGTGTGCCGCTGGACGGCGCGATCTGCGACCGGCTGGGTCTGTTACCGATGTATGCGGTGAACCAGGACAAGCACGGGACGGCCTACACCGTCACCGTCGATGCGAAAAACGGTGTCGGCACTGGGATTTCGGCTTCTGACCGGGCTACCACGATGCGATTGCTGGCCGATCCCGTCAGCGTCGCCGACGATTTCACCCGCCCCGGTCACGTGGTTCCGTTGCGCGCCAAGGACGGTGGCGTGCTGCGCCGCCCCGGTCATACCGAAGCCGCCGTCGACCTGGCACGGCTGGCGGGCCTGCGGCCCGCGGGCGCGATCTGCGAAATCGTCAGCCAGAAGGACGAGGGCTCGATGGCCCAGACCGATGAATTGCGGGTCTTCGCCGACGAGCACGGTCTCGCGATGATCACCATCGCCGACCTGATCGAATGGCGGCGCAAGCACGAAAAGCACATCGAGCGGATCGCGGAAGCCCGGATCCCGACTCGGCACGGAGAGTTTTGCGCGATCGGCTACGCGAGCATCTACGAGGACGTCGAACACGTGGCGCTGGTCCGTGGCGAGATCGCCGGGCCGAACGGCGACGGCGACGACGTGTTGGTCCGGGTGCACTCCGAGTGCTTGACCGGCGACGTGTTCGGCTCACGGCGCTGCGACTGCGGACCCCAGCTCGACGCCGCGATGGCGTTGGTGGCGCGGGAGGGACGCGGCGTGGTGTTGTACATGCGCGGCCACGAGGGCCGCGGCATCGGCCTGATGCACAAACTGCAGGCTTACCAGCTGCAGGACGCCGGCGAAGACACCGTGGATGCGAACCTTAAGCTCGGATTGCCCGCTGACGCAAGGGATTACGGCATCGGTGCGCAAATTCTCGTCGACCTCGGCGTCCGTTCGATGCGCCTGCTGACGAACAACCCGGCCAAGCGGGTCGGGCTGGACGGCTACGGGTTGCACATCATCGAGCGGGTGCCCCTGCCGGTGCGGGCCAACGCGGAAAATATCCGCTACCTGATGACCAAACGCGACAAGATGGGCCACGACCTGGCCGGGCTGGACGACTACTTTCACGAATCCATCCACTTACCAGGCGAATTCGGCGGTGCCCTGTGACTTGCGGGCGCTTGTGACTTGCGGGCGCTGGGAGAGAGGAGGGGTTGTGAGCGGTGGCGCCGGTGTGCCGGAGGTGCCGGCGCTTGACGCGTCCGGTGTGCGGCTCGCCATCGTGGCAAGCACCTGGCACAGCACGATCTGCGATGCGCTGCTGGCGGGCGCTTGCCGGGTAGCGACCGCGTCGGGCATCGACAGCCCCACGGTGGTCCGCGTGGTCGGCGCCATCGAGATCCCGGTAGTGGCGCAGGAGCTCGCCCGCAACCACGATGCCGTCATCGCCCTGGGTGTCGTAATCCGGGGCGAGACACCACATTTCGACTACGTCTGCGAGGCGGTAACTCACGGCCTTACCCGAGTCTCGCTGGATGCGGGGACGCCGGTTGCCAACGGGGTGCTGACCACCAACACCGAGGAGCAGGCGCTGGATCGAGCGGGGCTCCCGACCTCGTCCGAGGATAAGGGCGCCCAGGCGACCGCAGCCGCCCTGTCCACGGTGCTGACCTTGCGCGAGCTGCGCGCTCGGTCGTGACGTCACCACCGAACCGCGACGTCTGGGATGTCGAATTGCGTCCCTATTGGACGCCCCGATTCGCCTACGCTGCAGCGTTTCTGATCGCCGCGGTGCACATCGCTGTGGGGTTTCTGCTCAAGGTTCGGTCCAGCGGGGTGATCTTCCAGACCGCCGACCAGGTGGCGATGGCGGTTTTGGGCCTGGTCATCGCCGGCGCGGTGCTGTTGTTCGCGCGGCCGCGGCTGCGGCTGGGTCCGGCCGGCCTCTGGGTACGAAACCTGTTGAGCTACCGGCTGGTTCCGTGGTCAGAGGTGGTCGGTGTGTCGTTTCCGGCCGGTCGGCGGTGGGCGCGAATCGACCTGCCCGACGACGAGTACATTCCGGTGATGGCGATCCAGGCCGTCGACAAGGACCGCGCCGTCGAGGCCATGGACACGGTGCGGTCGCTGCTGGCGCGCTATCGGCCGGACCTGCGCACACACTGACCGCCGGCAAAAACTGCCCTACGATCGCCGGACGGCGAGGGTGTGGGACATCGACACCGGCCACGACATGATGCTCACCGGGCCGCAGCGGGTGGCCGACCTGTTGCACCGAATCTCCCAGCTCGGAGAGGTCGACTAGCTGTCGGAATCGCCCTCGAGCTTCGCGAGGTAGTGCTCGACCAGCGCAAGCGTGTTCTTATGGCCGGTCGAAACACCGAGGGACTTCTCCATCACCATCACACGCGAGACACTGGCGATCACGACCATCAACGCGTCGGCGCGCAGCACGTCGTTTGTCACCCCTAGTTGTTCGAGGAGTTCGGATAGAGCATTTACCTGCATTTGGCGTAATCGCTTCGCGCCTTCTGCGAGTTCGTTCTGGACGGCCTTTCGGTGATTGGCCAGCGCCATCATCTCGGCGGTCAGCGCAGTGACGTCGGGATCGCTGCTCACTTCCCAAAGGGCGCGTAATGGTTTCGGCGAAGCCAGCGCTCGCGCGAACGCATCTCGGCTGCGCGCGGTTGCGCGCCGTACGAGGGCCAACAGCAGGTCGTCCATCGACTCGAAGTAGTAGTGCACGAGCTGCGGCTTGAGGCCCGCCTTGGCGGCAACGCGCCGTGTCGTGACCGCCGCATAGCCCTCTTCGACCATCAGCCCCTGGGCAGCATTGAGCAGCGTCTTGCGGTTCTCGGAGTCGTCGGCGCCGAGCCTGCGTGGCGCCGTCATTTGTGAGTCATTCGCGCTCAACCACCACGTAGGACTCCTCTCCCGCCGCGAGCCTTACCGGCACTGTATAGTCGCCCAGCAGTGCTGTACAGTCGTTCAGCACAGCCTATACGATCGTATAGAACCTTGTCGGGAGGCGCGTGAGCACCGAGTCCGTTGCGGAGTTTCGCGCCAGGGCGAAGTCCTGGCTGGCCGAAAACATGCCGAAGGTCGATCCCACGAATCCGCCAGTGCTCGAACGTGATTCGGAAGAGACTTGGAAGCGGGCACGGGAACTGCAGCGCCGTTTGTACGATGGGGGCTTCGCTGGAATCTGTTTCCCCCGCGAATACGGCGGACTGGGGCTCACCTACGAATACAACAAGGCATTCGACGCCGAGACCGTCGGATACGAGATGCCGATCATGCTGAACATTCCGTGCTTCGCGATCTGCTGCGCGACGATTCTCGACATGGGCAGCGAAGAGCAGAAGCGCATCCACGTCGCGGCCGCACTCCGCGGCGAGCAAGTGTTGGTACAGCTGCTCTCCGAGCCCAGCGGCGGCTCGGATCTCGCGGGCGTCATCACCCGTGCCGACCGCCGTGGCGACCGGTGGGTGGTCAACGGCGCGAAGACCTGGAGTACTGGCGCCTTCGCGGCGGACTATGGGCTCTGCCTGACCCGTACCAACTGGGCGGTCCCCAAGCACGAGGGGCTCACCATGTTCCTGATGCCATTGCGCCAACCCGGAATCACCATGAACCGGATCCGGCAGGTCGACGGGACGGCGGAGTTCTGCGAGGAGTTCTTCGACGACGTCGAACTCACCGATGACGACGTCGTCGGCGAGCCCGGCAAGGGCTGGGATGTCGCCTCGCGCCAGCTGTATCACGAGCGACGCACAATGGGCGGAGGCTCGGAATTCACCAGTGGGGGTGGAATTTCGGAGGCCGAGGATGTTCAGATCGACCTGCTGGTACTGGTCGAAAAGACAGGCCGGGGCGGCGACTCCCGGATACGCGAGATGACGGGTCGCGCACTGGTGCATCGTACGGTCGACAAACAACTGAGCGAGTACGTCTACCGCGCCGTGCTCGGGGGCAAGCTACCGCCCGCGGCGGGATCGATCATCAGGTTGTCCATGGCCGAAGCGCACAACGTGGAGACCGACACTGCCCACCAGGTTGCCGCCGCGGCCGCCGTCGTCGTCGGAGACGACCCCGATTTGCTCGCGATCGGCACCCGCTATCTCGGCAGGCAGATAGCCAACATCGGTGGCGGCACAACGGAGATGGCGCGCAACGTGATCGGCGAACGTGTTTTGAACTTTCCCCGCGAGCCCGCCGCCGACCGCGGCGTGCCATTCAACCAGGTGCGACGCAACACTCACGAAGGAAGACGCCGTTGACCGGACAATTGCGGGACATCAGAGAGTTCAGTGACGACCCGGAGGCGTATCGAGACGAGCTGTTCCGGCGGTGGACGGGCCTGCTCAGCTACCGCTACATCGGCCGGCGGCATTCGTCGATGAATGTGGGCGAGGTCGACGACACCGTCACCATCCGTCGGGACATGCGAAACGAGGCGGGCGGAATCATGGTGGCGCCGTTGGCCATTTCGTCACCCGAGGGATGCCAGGCCGACCTCGTGGCCGTGCCGAACCCGGTGATCGCTTCGGTCCAGATCGTCGATCCGGGTTACGACGTGAAGCGGATCGAAATCGTCGACTCGGGCAACGTGCACCAAGGCCGGATGATGGGCTACGGGCGCTGCAAGATCGTCGACGCCGACAACCCCGACCGGGTGATCGCCTTCAACGAGGGCCAGGGCGCCATCATCGGGACTCCACCCGAAGGCCTTGACAAGATGGATGTTTGGGCACGGATCTGGACATCGAGGACTCCCCGGAGCTGCCCCCGCTGTGGGAAGCCTTCGGGGCCTCCAAGCGTCCAGACGGCCATTGGGTGCTGCCCGAGCTGAGTGTCGAGCTGGCATCGCCGGATGCGGCTCTGCACATCGGTCCACAGCACGTCGTCCTCGAAACCGCGGCGATCGACCTCGCCGCTGAGGCTGCGGGAACCAGGAAGCTGCAGGTGGTGAGCTGGCACGTGATGTTCATGTCGCGGGGAAAGGTCGGGCCGTTCCGGGTGGACGGCACTGCGCACACCGGCGGGTCGGGGAAGGTCGGGGTCCGCATGCTCCTGCGCGACGAGGGCAATGGCGACAAGGCCGTGACGTCCGCCGCGGCGATTTTCGAGATCGTCAACTAACCGAAGGGACGAATGATGGCTAAGGCCAAGGAAGCCCGTCAATGGGCACGCCACGCCTTGCACGGTATCGGCGACTCGCTCTACACGCCGTTCAGCGGCAACGACGGCGACCACATCGATTGGGCGGCGTACCGCACCCTGGTGCGGCACTGCGTCGGAGCACTCGGTCACCCGATGCTCTGGGTGACCAGCGGCGTCGCGGAATTCTGGTCGTTGACAAACGCGGAACGCAAGAAGTTGCTGGAGGTCGCCGTCGAGGAGGCTCGTGGCATCAACCCGGATGTGATCGTCCAGTCGTGCACCGCCGCGCTGTCGGCAAAGGAATGCGTGGAGTTGACCCGGCATGCGCAGGAGACCGGCGCCGACATCGTCTACATCCAGACCCCGATGATGGAGTTGCACGGCGGCGAGGGCGTTCTGAACTACTTCCGCTACGTCGCCGACCGCACCGACATCGCGCTCGGGATGTTCAACTCACCGAGCTCGGGGTATGTGCTCAACCCGCTGGAGGGCGCGCGCATTGTCGAGGAGATCCCCGCCGTGTGCGCGACGAGGAGGGCTCGTTCCGGCCGCATCAGAGCAGGATGCTGCACGAACTCGCGCCGGATCTGGTGATCTGGGAATGCGATACGACGGTGTACCCGGCGGGCTGGCTGAAGAGCGGAATCGTAGGTCCGGGCCAGCTCGGTACCACCGGCTACCTCTTTGAGACGCCGGCGAAGCGCGTCATCTCCGGGTACTGGGAGCTGGTCTGGAACGACAAGCTGGTCGAGGCGATGGACTACGCGAAGAGTCAGGGATGGACCAATCGAGCTCGACATGCGTGGGTGGTTCACCCGCTATCCCGGCAGCGCGGACTACTTCACGCACTGGGTGGCGCGTTCAAATACGCCGCTTCCGTTCTCGGTCTGCCCATCGGGTCGTATCCGGAATCGCGTCCTCCACAAGCGAAATTGCCGATCAGGCGCGCAAAGACATCCACGCGGCGTATCGGCGATACGGCCTGATCGACGGCCGATGCCAAGCCCTCACCCCACGTCCTATACGACGTTTCCGAGAGATCCGCCCCATCGCCGCGCGACAACGACGGCGCGCCGCCGACCGGCGGGGATGCGCCGAGGGCACTGGTGTCGTTGTCTACATAGAGCACCGTGTCGGTCCACCCCCGGCGTTCGCACAGGTCCAGTCATGCATCGCGCTGGCGGTCGATGGCAAGCTGGTTACCGTCGCGGTCGAGCGACTGGCGCAAGTAGACGGCGGTCTTCATGGGCGATCCGGTGGCTGCCGCATGCCTAGCGCGGCCTCGGCTGCCGCCTGCGCCTCCTTGACTGGGATCTCTGCCTGATGCCGTACGGCAATCCGTACAGAGCCCCCCTGGTGCCGGAACCGGGCACGGTAGCGTCCGCCTGGGCGGCTAGCCGCTTCATCTCAGCCCAAGCCGCGTCGATCTCTTCATTATTCGTCATGGGGGTGTACCTTGCGGTTCGTCATCGGGGTATACATTTCAACAATTAGCGGTGGGGACGGTGATCCCGACGATGCCCGTGGGGAATGTCGGAGTGTTGCAACCATGATCTCGATGTGAGATCAGCGATAGATACTTACTGCGCCTCTACGATCGATTCGCGGGCTTTGCTGGCTTTATCCATCGGAAATACACGCCACTCCCCAGGAACCAAGA
>CAVYZE010000001.1:0-695637 GCA_963772875.1 uncultured Actinomycetota bacterium | reverse complement strand
ATCCGCTCGCCGATCACCCGGCCGGGGCCGGACACCAGGTTCACCACTCCTGCGGGCAGGCCGGCGTCCTCGACGGCCTCAACGAACTCGAACACCGAAAGTGGCGCCTCGTTGCTCGGCTTGAGCACCACCGGGCAGCCCGCCGCGATTGCCGGTAACACCTTGGCGATGACCTGATACAGCGGGTAGTTCCACGGGGTGATCGCGCCGACCACGCCGTAGGGTTCGCGCACGACCAGAGAATTGCCCACCCGCTCCTCAAATTCGAAGGAGTCCAGCACGGCTGCGAAGCCGCGGGCCACCGCCAGCGGGACCTGGGTCTGCACACTCTGGGCGATCCGCACCGGCGCGCCCATCTCGGTGGTGATCGTCTCCGCGATGTCGGGCAGGCGTTTCTCCATGGCCGTGATCACCGCCGCGACGCGTTCGCGCCGCTCACCGACACTGATCAGCGGATCGAATGCGCGCCGCGCAGCGGCCACCGCCGCGTCGACATCGGCGCCCGAGCCGTTGGGTACGGATCCGATCGGCTGCTCGGTGGACGGGTCGATCACCTCGATCGCGCCACTGCCGTCGGGTGTTACCCATTGCCCGTCGATGAACAGCGTGGTGCGGATGTAGTTGTGCATGTTGTCGACTCTCCGGGGTATGCGGGTTTTCAGGGCACGATGCTGGCGCGCACGTCGCGCTTGGCGTCGGCGGCGGCAAAGGCTTCGTTGATGTCATCGAGCGAATAGCATGCTGCCGCAAGGCGTTCCAGCGGCAGCGTGTCCTGGTGCTGCTCCAGGAAGGTCAGGGCTCGAGACAGGACTGCCGGGTCGTACAGCGACACGCCAACCATCGTTTTGTTGCCGAACACGAACCGGGACGGGTCGAATTCGAAGGTCTTGCCGATGTTGATGTTGCCGATCTCGACGTAGCGGCCGAACTGGCCGAGCATCTGCAGACCCTCCTCGATGGCCGACGGGTGGCCGACGACCTCGACCACCACGTCGGCGCCCTGGCCGTCGGTGAGCTTGCGCACCGCCTTGGCCCGCTCTTTAGCGGTCGGCACTGCGTTGATGTCGATGATCGCGTCAGCACCGAAAGCGGTTGCTAGTTCTAGCCTTTCGGGCACACCGTCGATGGCGATGACCCGCGCGGCGCCGCGGGCCTTGGCCACCGCCACCGCATACAGGCCTAGTGCGCCCGCGCCCTGCACCACGACGTACTCGCCGAGCTGCTGATCGACGCGTTCCAGGCCGTACATCACCTGCGACAGTGCGCAGTTGGCGCCGGCCGCGATGTCGTCAGTGACGGCATCGGGAACGGTGTAGACCACCGCGCCGGCGGGCAGCAGGAAGTAGTCGCCGTAACCGCCGACGAAGTACGGGGCCTCGTCGGCGCGGCCGAGCATCGCCATCGTGAGGTTCACGCATGCGTTGCGGCGACCCGCCAGGCAGTTGCGGCAGGTGTGGCAGCAGAAGAAGTAGGGGAAGACCACGCGTGTGCCAGCGGTCAGCGGCGCACCGTTGGAGTCGGCGGTGACGCCGTCGCCCAGCGCCTCGACCGCCCCCACCATCTCATGCCCGAGCACGGTGGGCAGCTGACCACCCAGACCGCGGGTGGCGAACGTGCCGTGCCAGGCGTGCACGTCTGAGCCGCAGATGTTGGCCCGGGTGACCCGGATCAGGATCTGCCCGGGCGCCACCTCGGGCAGGCTCACCGTCTCGATCTCAAATGGGCTGCCCGGTGCGTCGAACCTGGCGATGCGTCCTTTGTACACGAACTGTGATCCTTTCAGTGGCTGGTGAATTCGAGGCTGAAGCGTTGCCGCAGCGCTCGTTTGAGCAGCTTGCCGCTGGGGTTCTTCGGCAGGGCGTCAACGAAGAACACCTGTTTGGGGGTTTTGAACCCGGCCAGGTGTGCCCGGCAGTGCGCCACGACGTCGTCCTCGGTCAGCGTCACTCCGTCGCGAACTACCACGGCGGCCACCACGGCTTCGACCCAGACGGGGTGGGCCAGACCGAACACCGCAACTTCGTGTATCCCGTTGTGCCGGTAGAGGATTTCCTCGACTTCGCGGCTGGCGACGTTTTCGCCGCCGGTTTTGATCATGTCCTTTTTGCGGTCCACGACGTGCAGCAGGCCGTGCTCGTCGTAGAAGCCGAGGTCCCCGGAGTGAAACCAGCCGCCGGCGAACGCCTCGGCGGTCTTGCTGGGGTCGTCGAGGTAGCCCAGCATCAGATGCGGGCTGCGGTGCGCGATCTCCCCGACTACTCCGGCCGGCACCGGGGTGTTGTCGTCGTCGAGGATCGTGGTCTCCACGTTGACGACCGGGCGCCCGGCCGCCCCGGCGTGGGCGTCCTGTTCGTCGGGTCCCAGTGCCGAGGCCAGCGGTGCCATCTCGGTCTGGCCGTAGAAATTCCACAACCTCAAATCGGGCAGCCGGTCGCGGATCTCACCGAGGATCTCCGTCGGCATCGCCGAAGCGCCGTAGTACGCCTTGCGCAGACTGGACAGATCGACATCGTCGAAGATCGGGCAGCGCAACAGGCTGATCCACACCGTCGGCGGAGCGAAGTAGTTGGTGACGCCGTAGCGCTCGATGGTGCGCAACACCAGTTCGGGGTCCGGCCGCGGTAGCAGGATGCTGGTCGCGCCGAGGTAGACGTCGGTGGCCAAGAAGTTGTCCAGCTGCGCGCAGTGATACAGCGGCAGTGAGTGGATCTCGACATCGTCGCCGGACATCGCGCCGGCCACGATGGTGCTGACGTACTGCCACATCAGGCTGCGGCTGCTGTGCATCACCGCTTTGGGGCGCGATTCGGTGCCGCTGGTGTACATCAGCCGCAGCAGCTGGTCGTCATCGATGTCCGGGCACGGCGCGTCGGTGGCGGTCGTCAACCACTGCGCGAAGTCGTCCCAGCCGGCGGGCGCGGTGTGCCCGGCCGGCACCAACGCCGCCGTCGCCGCGACCGCGCCGCTCATCCGCATCGCGTGCTCGGCCACCGGCGTCAGATCGGCCTCGACGATAAAACCGCGGACCTGGCTGTGGCTCAGGATGTAGGCGATCTCCTCGGCGGTGAGCATGAAGTTGATCGGGACCAGAACCACCCCGGCGCGCGCCGTGGCGAACACCAGCACGGCGTACTGCCAGCAGTTGTGCGCCAGCAACGCGACCCGATCCGCCGGGCGAAAGCCGTTGTCGTGCAGTGCGGCTGCGGCTCGGTCCACCAGATGCTCGAACTCGGCGAAGGTCAGCACGACGTCGCCGTCGACGACCGCGACCTTGGCCGCCTGCCGGCGTGCCGACCGGCGGGGAATATCGCCGAGGGTGTGGCTGCGTGCCCGTGTGATCAACGCCTCCCAGCCCGTGCTCACCATGGCACATTGACCTGATCGCGGGTCGGGACGTGATCTGCCCGCACCCCCATCGCTGAGATCCGCAGCGCATGGGCCGCGACACCGGCAGCGGGTGGACCGCCTGAGCGGCTATTCCCGTCGAATTGCGCGCATTGCATGTGCCGAAGGGTAAGCGCGTCGCCGCCTGCGGTCGGCTGGTGTCCCACTGAGTAGACACTGCGATGCCGCAGCCGCCGATGCGCTCCGATACTGACTACCATGACGACCGCTTCACCGTCCGAGACCGCGTTGGCCGCCACGTCCGACACCGACGAACTGCGGGCCAACCTGCGCCAGGCGGACCCCGCCGTCCTGGTGGCGGTACTGGCCCAGCTGACCGGCGATCCGGCCGTCATTGACCGATTCGGCCCCACGATCTCTTATGTGCCCGATCCGCCGGAACGCGCGGCCGTCACCGATCCCGACACGGCGGCGGCGTTGGTGGAGGCGGTGATCGGTGCCCTGCTCGCGCCGCGCCGCACCGACGGGGCGCCCGCCGACGATCCGGAATTGTTCGCCCGACTGCTGCCAGTGGTGCTGGGATCAGCCGTCGACGACGAGCAGATACCACTGTTGTGGGAGCAGGGTGGCTTTCAACCATCTCAGCCCGCGCTTCCGCGCACCGTTGCGATCCCCGACACGCTGACCGTGGCGATTATCGGCGCGGGCATCGCCGGGATCAATGCCGCACTGGCGGCCGCCGAGGCCGGGGTCGCTTATGAAATCTTTGACCGCAACGACGAGGTCGGGGGGACCTGGCTGACCACCAAATACCCTGGTATCGGCGTGGATACCCCGTCGGCGTACTACTCGCTGTCGCGCGAGGTGAATCCGAATTGGACCAGCTACTATCCGCAGGGCGCGGAGTACCAGGCCTACCTGGTGGCGCTGGCCGACAAACACCGGCTGCGCGAGCACACCCGTTTCAATACCGAAGTCGAAGCGCTGTGGTGGGATGAGGACCGCAAGCACTGGCAGATCCATGCGGTCACACCCGACGGTACCCGTGACATCAGCTACGCCCGGGTCGTCATCACCGCCGCCGGCTACCTCAACCGACCGCGCTGGCCAGATCTGCCGGGCCGGTACTCATTCGAGGGCATCAGCGTTCACTCCGCATTGTGGGATCCCGCACTCGACCTCGCCGGAAAGCGGGTCGCCGTCATCGGAGCCGGCTGCACCGCCGTGCAGATCGTCGACGCCTGCGTCGAGCAGGTTGAGCACCTGACGGTGTTCCAGCGCCAACCGCACTGGGTCGCGCCGCGAAAACGACTCACTGACGATGTTCCCGAACACCGCCGCTACCTGGGTCACCGGCTGCCGTACTACGCCAATTGGCATCGGCTCAAGTCGTACTGGGGGACCGCCGACAACAATTACCCGATCATCCTGCAGGACCCGCAATGGGCGCAGTCACATCTGTCGATATCGCCCGCCAACGATGTGCTGTTGCAGATGTGCCTGCAGTACATCGACGAAACCTTCGGTGTGGGAACCGAATTAGCGAATAAGGTAACGCCGGACTTCGCGCCCTACGGCAAGCGCATCATCCGCGACCCGGGAGGTTACTACGCGGCATTGACGCGGACGCATGTCGATGTCGAGGCCAGCGAACCGGCCCTCGTCAACGCCGATGGCATTGTCACCCAGGACGGTCGACAGCTTGACCTCGACGTCATCATCTATGCCACCGGCTACCACCTGGATTTCCTGTCCACCGTGGACATTCGGGGCCGACACGGCAAAAAGTTGTCCGACGAATGGGGCGAGAGCCCGCGGTCCTACCGCGGCGGCACGGTGCCCGGATTCCCGAACCTGTTCATCACCTCAGCACCGAATTACAGCCCCGGACACGGCGCGGGAGCCAACTTCTCGATGGAAGTGCTGGCGCACTACATCGTCGAGTGCCTGCAGTTGATGGCATTGCGCGGCGCCACCACCATCGAAGTCACCGACAAGGCTTACCAGGACTACGTGAGGGCGATCGACGAGGCGATGAGCCGCACCGTGTGGTGTCACACCCCCAACGCGCACACTTACTACCGCTCCGGTTCCGGGCGCGTCGTGGTCGCCACACCCTTTCGCCTCGTGGACCTTTGGCATGAACACCGCGCTCCCATCGAAGAGGACTTCCTGCTGCAATGACCCCCAAACTCATCGGCAGAACGGCGTTGGTGACCGGCAGCAGCCGGGGTATCGGCCGCGCTGTTGCCCAACGATTGGCTGCCGAGGGTGCCACGGTCGTCGTGACCGCGCGGTCCTACGCGCCGACGCCGTCGATCCGGGGCGGCGACAATACCGCGCTGCCCGGCACCATCGGCGAGACCGTCGGACTCATCGAGAGCGCGGGCGGCACGGCGATCGGTGTGGCCGCCGACCTGGAGGACGCGCAGCAGCGTGACAACCTGGTCGACGAGGTCCTCGACCGCACGGGCCGCATCGACATCGTGATCAACAACGCCGGCTTCGCCGACTACTCGGTGATCGAGGAGATGAGCATCGAGACGTTCGACCGCACGCTCGAGCACTACCTGCGCACGCCGTTCGTGTTGACCCGCGCGGCGATCCCGCACATGAGCAAGCAAGGGGCGGGCTGGATCGTCAACATCGGATCGGTCACCGGGGTGGCGCCGGTGCGTCCCTACCGCGACTACAACAAGACCTCAGGGGATGTCGTGTACGCGTCGGCAAAGGCGGCATTGCACAGGTTCACCCAGGGAGTAGCCGCCGAGGTGCTCGACGCCAACATCGCGGTGAATTGCGTGGGCCCGTCCACGGCGATCCGCACGCCCGGTGCAGCGCAACTGATCCCGGACAACTTCCCGACCGAACCGGTGGAGTATCTGGCCGAAACCGTGCTGGCGATGTGCCATCGTCCTGCCGCCCAGCGGACCGGTCTGGTGGCCTTCAGCCTGCACTATCCGTGGTCGCAGCGCCTTGCGGTGCACACACTCGACGGCCGCGACGTGCTGCCTCCGCTGGAGCCGCCGGCGACGGCCAATCCCAACATCTCGCCCGACGGCCTGTGAGGGACCGTTCGCCTCTGTCAGCGAGCGATCCCACCCATCACACCGGCATGATGGGGATCTTCTTCATCGCGCTTTCGCGTGGGTTGGGTGCGGCCGCGGCGGCTCTGTGGTTCTCCTCGCCGCGGGTGTAGGTCCACACACAGAACGGCTCGCCCTGGGCGAACTTGAAGTCCGACGGCGGCAGGTTGATGTCCAGCTTGCATCCGGGGAAGAAGGGCGCGGAGATCCGCTGCTCGAAGGTGCAGTTCATCCAGGCGCGTTTCGGTGGGTAGAGGCCCTCGTCGGTGTACTTCTGCAGGACCTCGCAGCGGCGCATGTTGAGAACGACATGGTCTTTGTTGATCACGATGTACTCGCCGCCGTAGCCGAGCGTGCCGTCGATGCTCAGAACGGCCAACTTCAGGAAGTCCACGACGTGCACGGGCTCGATCTTTAGCACCTTGGCCAGTTTCGGGTACTGGTAGTCGATGATGAGCTGATACATGTCCGGAAGACCAAGCCAGACGTCCTCCTCGGGGATGATCTTCGTCCACTGATCGATGAAGTAGTTGTGGCCCTTGAGATACTGATCCCAGTAGGTCTGGATCAGCCGCAACAAGGCGTCTTTGGTCAGATCCTCGGTCTGGACGTCGAACGGGATGGCCTGGTACTGGGCGTTTTTCCAGTCCCACCCGGGCGGCGCAATGAACCGCCCCATCGGCAGCACCTGGCGCATCACAGCGCGCGACACCTGGGCGGCGACGTCCATGGCGGCGTTGATGCCGACCATCTTGGAGTAGGTGGCGACGTGAGCGTAGGGCATGAAGTTCAGGACGTCTTCGAACACGCGGGCTTGCCCCAACAGGAAATCCCGGGAGAAGTCCTGGATGTTGCCGACTTTGCCCATGAAGTCGTGGGTGTAGTCGTCATAGTTCAATTCGCTTGCCTCGCTGGACATTGAGTCCTCCTATGAGCGGCGATCGGATGAGTTCGCTGTGGTGGTACCCCACAGGGAGTCATAATCTGGCTATCTGTCAGAATCTGACAGGTGTGACTTTAGGGACTTTGAGGGTGGACAGAACGGGCTGTCCCGCTGAGTGGACCGTCGGCCGACACTGCCGCGGAATGGGCCGGGCCCGATCCGGCTTGTGCGGGCATTTTTTGACGACCTGCTCACACGGGTAGATCAAGGAGCATCACGTGAATGCGCGCAGCAGGCCGACGCTGACCGAGCGCCGCGCCGAAGACCTCCGAATGGACATCGCTGTTGCCGCACGCGACATCTTCCTTGCCGACGGATCCACAGCGGCGACCGTCGAGCGGATCTGTGAGTCCGTGGGCATCGCCGCACGCACCTTCCACCGCCACTTCCCGGTCAAAGAAGACCTCGTCATGCCCCTGTTCCGTCAGTTCGGCAACCTCAGCGTCCAGGTCCTGCAACAGTCCCCAGCCACGGGCGACGCGGTCGATACCTTGATCGAGGCGTTCGGTACCGAGCTCGCCAAGCGCGCAGAAGTGGAGACCGGCCGCCGCTTCATGGCGCTGATGATCACCGATCCGCAGTACCGATTGCGGTGGCTGGATTGGGGTGAAGATTTGGCTGAGCCCATTTCGGAATTCTTGGCCGCGCGATTCGATCTCGGGCCAGATCCGTTCAGCCGCACGCTGCCGGCCCAGCTGGTCATCCAGATCTGCCGCCACGCCTACGTGTTTTGGGTGCACAACGGAGACTTCGACAGCTTGGAGGCCGCATTGCGCAGCGGCTTCGAGATGATCGTCGGGTCACTGCGGCCCCTGCCGGGGTCGGTGCGGCCCTGAGGGCGATCTCGAACGCGCAGGCTCAGCCCAGAACTGGGGTGTCCATCGCGCAGAAGCTGTGGCACACCCGGTCGCGAACAATGTATTCCGGGCATTCGGGGTCGAACCACCGGTCGACGTAGGCCCAGTGGATCGGGTGCATCAAGTACGGCCCGGTCAGTCCCTCGATGTCGGTGAACCGCTGGCAGAACACGTGCGTCCAGGGCGAGGTGCCGATGGCGGTGTCGACACGGCTGAGCTGCCAGGACGTGATGGTGTGGACATAGCGCGGCATGGCGGCAAGATCGGCCTCGAAGCGTGCAACGACGTCGTCGGGTGTATCCGGGGCCACCCGCAACAACAATGCGCGATACACCGAGCCGTCCGGTTCATCGGGACCGATGGGACGGCCGCGGTAGTGCACGCTGTCGACATGACTGACCGCAGGCGCCGACAGGACCTCCTTGAGCCGGGCCTCTAAGCGGGGCCACGGTGTCGCGTCCGGCAATTGCAGGTGCATCAAGATGTCACCGCCGTTGCGCACACCGGGCAGGGTGGGTTCGACCAGGGCGTCCGGCACGTCGCGCACCGCGTCGCGCAGCGTGGCGAGTAGAGATTCACGCTCGTCGGTGTGAATCAGCGTGGTCACGTTAAACATCGCACAACTCGTCGACGTCGTCGGCCGCGGCAGCCACGCTGCGGGTGCGGTCTTCGATCAGCGCGGCCACACCGGCCCACCATGGGCCCAGGGTCGGGTCCGGCCGACCCTGCCAGGTCATCTCCCACCAGGCCTGCGGGCTGGGCAGCGACCAGGTGATGGTGACGGTGTTGGTCTGATCGTCGAACCAGATCGGTGGGCTGACCAGGACGTTGCACAGTGTCATGCCACGTTGTCGGGCACCCGGGGCGTACTCGGAGAGGTAGGTGTCGACGAACTTCCTGGCGCAGCCGGGACGGGTGACCACGCGGTCGATGACATACACCTGGCCGGACATAGCTCGAGGTTAGGACCCGCGTCGCGGGGATGGCGGCCGCGGTCCCGCCCAGCGGGAGGGCGTCATTGACCAGCCAGGTTGGCGGCGTGAGGGTGGGGGGATGACTAGTGCAATGTTGCCGGACCCCTTGACTCCAGCGCAGCTAGGGCCGGTGACGCTGCGCAACCGGGTGATCAAGGCCGCGACGTCGGAAGGCCGCTCGCCCCACGGCCTGGTGACCGACGACCTGATCGATTTCCACGTTGGATTCGCCCGAGGTGGCGTCGGCATGACCACCGTGGCGTACTGCTGCGTGGCTCCCGGGGGGGCCAGCGCGCCGGGGCAGATCGTGATGAGCACCGCTGCATTGCCGGGTTTACGGCGGCTGTCCGACGCGGTGCACGCGGCGGGCGCGGCGATCTCGGCGCAGCTGGGTCACGCCGGGGTGGTCGCCCACAAGAAACTCACCGGAGTCACCCCGATGGCGCCGAGCAGATTCATCAACCCGGCGTCCATGTCGTACTGCCGTGAGATCACCCGCGACGAGATCCGCGTGGTGATTGATCAATTCGGCGCGGCCGCCCAAGTCGCGATCGACGCCGGGTTCGATGCGGTCGAGTTGCATTTCGGGCATCTGTATCTGCCGAGCTCGTTTCTGAGTCCGCTGATCAACCGCCGCAAGGATGAATACGGCGGCGACATCGACAACCGCTCGCGGTTCGTGCGTGAGATCGCGCAGCGGGTCCGCGAGGTGGTGGGAGATCGCATCGCGGTCATCGCGAAACTCGACATGGACGACGGCCTGCCGGGCAGCATCTGGATCGACGAGGCCCTGCGCAGCACTCAACTGCTGGACGCAGACGCGACCCTGGACGCGCTCGAACTGACACAGGGGTCCTCGGTGTTCAAGCCCATGTACCTGTTCCGCGGCGACGTACCGGTGAAGGAGTTCGCGACGGTGATGCCGCCGGCGATGCGGCTGCCGCTGCGGGTGGTCGGGAAGTGGGCGATGGGCAGCTACCCCTACGAGGACCTCTACATGCTGCCCGCGGCGCGTCAGTTCGTGCCGGCGGTCCGCAACACGAAACTCGTGCTGCTCGGCGGCATCACGAACCGCAATCACCTCGAAACCGGCCTCGCGGAGGGCTTCGACTTCCTGGCGATGGGCCGGGCGCTGCTGCGCGAACCCGGCCTGGTCAACGCCATGAGCGTCGACCCGGACGTGCGCAGCCGGTGCACGCACAACAACAAGTGCATGGTCACGGTGTTCGGACGCACCCATTGCGTGCTGGACCCCGAGCAGCGCTACGGCCCGGTCACCGCGCTGGAGATGGCGAAACCAGTTGCGCCACTGCACCACTGACCTCGGCGCGGGCGCGCTGGGCCAGATCGAGCATGGGCATCGTGATGAACCCGTGCACGCCGCCCTCATACGTTAGCCGCGTGACCGTCACGCCGGCCGTCTCGAGCGCGTCGGCGTAGGCCGTGCCCTCGTCGCGCAATGGATCGTGGCCAGCGATGACGATGACCGCTGATGGCAGCCCGTGCAGGTCGGCGCCCAGCGGTGAGGCATACGGGTGGCTGCGCTCGTTGGCCATGGGCACGTACTGATCCCAGTACCACTGCAGCGCAGGTTTCGGGTTGTAGTAGCCCTGGCCGAACGCGCCGTAGGACTCGGTGTCGAATTCGGCGGCGATCACGGGGTAGACCAGCAGCTGCCCTGCCAGCGGCGGGGCGCCCCGGTCGCGTGCCATCAGCGCGGTGACGGCAGCCAGGTTGCCCCCGGCGCTATCGCCGCCCACCATAATGCGCCCGGCATCGATCCTGAGGGTGTCTGCGTTGTCGGCGGTCCACCGCAGGGCCGCGTAAAGGTCCTCCGCGGCGGCTGGCCACGGGTGCTCCGGGGCCAACCGGTAGTCAACCGAAACCATCACGGCACCAATGCGATTCGCTAGATTTCGGCACAGGCCGTCGTGGCTGTCGAGATCGCAGAACACGAACCCGCCGCCGTGGGCGTACACCACCGCCGGCAGGGCGGCGGCATCGGTCACCGGGCGGTAGATCCGCACCGCGACGTCACCGCCCGGTCCGGGAATTGACGTGTCGCTGACGGCGCCCACCGGCTCGGGGTCAGGGTTAGGCACGAACCGGGACCGGATCGCCGCCCGGGCCTGCGCGCCGGTCATCGCGTGCACCGGGGGGAAACCTGCGTCCAGCGTGCCGATCAGGCCGGCGATCTGAGGATCGAGGCTCACGCGTACTGCATGGCCGGAGCGGGCCGCAGCGGGCGCATCGGTTGCAGTATCGGCGCCACGCGCCGCGGGCCGTCCTCCAGGTTGCGCCAGATTCCCATTGCGGTCATCCGAAGCGGCGCCGCCAGCCGCTGATCGAACATCATCCGGTTCATCGGACCGCACACCGACACCGCTGCGACCGCCTCGCCGGGACCGCCGATGGGGGCCGCGACACAACCGAAGCCGGCGAGCGACTCTTCACGGTCGAACGCGACACCGTGCGCGCGGACCTTGGCCAGTTCGGTGGCCAGCTGGGCGGGCGAGGTGATCGAGAACCGGGTCATGCGGGCGGCCAGGTCGACGTTCTCGGGGTGGTCGCCATACGCCAGGATCGCCTTGCCGACGGCCGCGCAGTGCACCGGTTGCCGGCCACCCACTCGGGTCGGGATGGCTGCGGCCATCCGGTCGCCGATCTTCTCCAGGTAGACCACGTCGGTGCCGTGCAGCACCGCGAGGTGAACTACTAATCCGGTGGCGCGATGCAACTCGTGCAGTAGTGGGGCAGCCGCTTTGTGAAGGCGGTCCTGGTGAACGGCGAGCGAGCCGAGTTCGACCAGGCGCATGCCGAGTTCGTAGTCGCGGCCGTTGCGGCGCAGCCAGCGCAGTTGCACCAGCCGATCGAGCATGCGATGTGCCGACGAGCGCGGCAACCCGGTGCGTCGCACCACCTGGGCCAGGGTCAGCCGACCCGGTCCGTCGAAGGTGTCGAGAACCAGCGAGACGCGGTCGATGAGTGCGCTGGGGGTGGTGGGTTCGACGGGCGACATTGACGTCATGGGGGTCCTCCGCAATTATGTGACACAGGCTACATATGGCTGATAGCTATATTGCTGTTTGTACCATATGGCGTGGCCGGTGTCACGTAGATCCGAATAATTGCCGCCCGGCACAGTCGTGGTATTGGGGCGGCGACAGTGACGGCGCAGGTGCCCTCGAGAAACCGGACTCCGCAGACCGCCAGACATGCGAACTACTCGACGCTGTGCACGCAGTGTCGGCGACGACGACGTCGGCTGCGTAGCCGCCGGCGCCGGTTTCTGCCGGCACAGCTGCGAGTTGGCGCTACAGAGTCACGGCCGCATCGCCGCTGGGAGGTCGCTCACCCATTCGTGGCCCCAGTAGCTATCAGCGGTGATTTCCTCAGCGGTATAGAGGGTTTCGTCGACCCGCATGCCGTCGGTGCCGAACTCGATGTCCCAATCGCCGGGGGCGCGCACATAGAACGAAACCATCTTGTCGTTGGTGTGCCGCCCCAGTGTCGAGGACAACTGGAATCCGTCGGCGTTGACGCGGTCCAGCGCCTGGCCCACGGTGTCGAGCTTGTCGACCTCCACCATCAGGTGGATCAGGCCCGGGTCGCGCACGGTGGCCGCCGGGCAGATCGCCAGGCTGTGGTGGCGCTCGTTGGTGCCCAGGAATCGCACCCGCACGGGCCCGAACTCCGGTGGTGCGGGCACCCGGAAGGCGCCACGCGAGACGAATCCGAGGACCTCGGTGTAGAACTCCGATAGTCCGGCGACATCCACCGCGGGCAGTACTACGTGGCCCAGTCCCTGCTCGCCGGTGACGAATGTCGCGCCGAACGGTGTCACGACGGGGCTATGATCCAGGACCGCACCGTGGAACACCTCCGTCGCATTGCCCGCCGGATCGTCGAAGGCGATGCCCTCCTCGATGCGCCGCGTGTCGGCGTCGTCCTGCGTCAGCTGTTTGAACGACACCCCTGCACCATTTAAGGCGGCCTTCATGCGTTGCAGCGCGGCGTGGTCGCGGACCTCCCAGCCGATGGTCACGATCCGGTCGGTATCGGCGGGCACCACGATGATGCGGCCCGCCCGCTCGTCCATCCGCAGGTACAGCGCAGACTCGTCGGGACCATTGCCCTCGGCGAATCCCAGGACGTCGAACGCGAACCGGCGCCAGCGCTCGATGTCGGCGGTTTGCACCTTGACGTAGCCCAGGCTCTTAATGAGGCCCACGGGTGTCCTTTCTGTTGACGGCAGAACGCCGAGCCGACTGGGAGACCCAGTCTCGTTGACAGGTAGGTGAAATCGGCGCGCAATCAGATCATTGCGCGCAGCGGACCCTGCGGGTCAACGCCAAATGAGCTCAGCGCCGAGGCATGAAAGACGGTTCCAGGTACGTGAATTGCGTGCGCCATGCCCGTATGCGCGTCACGCCAATACCGTTGCAGCGGCTTGTCCATCCGCATCGCGTTGCCGCCGGAGCGGGCGAAGATCTCGTCGACGGCCGACACGGCCCGCCACACCGCGCGCACCTGGGTGCGCCGCCCGGCGGCGCGGTCCTCGAAGGACACCTCCTTGTGCGCGTCGACCATGTCGTAGATCCGGTCGGCGTTGGTCAGCAGCTCTTGGCGGGCTGCGTTGATGTCGGCGGCGGCCTCTCCGATTGCGTACAGGACATACGGATCGTCTTTGATCGCGACTCCGCTGGAATTGACACGCTCGCGCTGATAGTCCAGGTGCGCGGCCAGTGCTCCTTCGGCGATGCCGATCACCGCCGACGAAATACCCAGCGGGAACATCGTCGACCATGGCATCAGATACAGCGTCTCGGTCATCCCGGCTTTGCGCTGGGCCGTGCCGTCCATCACTTCCAGGGCGTCCATGGTGCGGTAGGACGGCACGAAGGCGTCCTTGACGATGACGTCCTTGGACCCGGTTCCGCGCAGGCCCACCACATTCCACGAGTCTGGCACGATCTGGTAATCCTCGCGGGGCAGGATCATGTGCAGCATTTGTGGTGGCATCAGTGGCTTGCCGTCGGCGTCGCCGATCATGGCGCCCAGGATGATCCAGTCGCACGCGTCGGTGCCCGAGCTGAACTGCCAGCGGCCGTTGAAGATGTATCCGCCGTCCACTGGCTTGGCCACGCCTTGCGGCGCGTAAGGGGATGCGACCCAGGTGTCAATGTCCTGGGCCCACACCTCGTCGGCTACGCGTGGGTCGGCGTAGGCCAACTGGTAGGGATGGACACCGACGACGCCGTTGATCCAGCCCGCCGCCGGGTCCAGCGCGGCCGTCGCCATCACCGTCTCGGCGAATTCCCGCGGGTGCACCTCCGCGCCGCCGTAGTTCTTGGGCTGCAGTAGCCGGATGGAACCGATCGCCTTCATGCTCTTGACGGTGGCGTCGGGCAGCTGACCCAGCTGCTCCGCCTCCCAAGCCTGCTCGCGCAGTTGGTCGGCAATGTCGTTAACTCTGTCGAGTACCCGCTCGCTCATGTGGATGTCCTAACTTATGGGAGTTGTGTGATGGTGTACCGCAGGCGACTGGCCGACCCGCTGCAATCCCGGTGAGTGGACCGAAATCGGGGCCTTCGACAAACCCGGCCCGCCTCAGTACTCGATGTGCACGTCATCACTCACCGGCCGGGCTTGGCATCCAAGAATGAGGCCATCGGCAAGGTCATCGGGTTCGAGAATGTCGCACTCGGCCATCTGTACCCGCCCGGAGATGACGGTGGCCACGCAGGAGCCGCAATGGCCTTCACGGCACGAATGGGGAACGTCGATTCCCGCGTCCAGCAGGAGATCCACCAGAGTCTTGTCCCGGGGCCATGACAGGCGATGCTGGGTGCCGTCCAAGTCGACCGTGACCGCCGCATCGGTGGCGGAGTCGAGGTGTTTGACTTCTGACATGCTCCGATTGTCGCTGGGTCGGTACCGGCGGTTGGGGATCCCGCCCGGTGGTCGGGACGTTTCACATGCAAGCGTCCAGTCACCGGGAGATGGCAAGGCCCGAGGCTCCCTGCCGACTTAGCGTGACCGTGTGAACGTTGCAGCCGAACGGCGTGTTGAACAGGACGTGGACGCGGTGGTTGTCGGCGCCGGCTTCGCCGGCCTGTACGCCTTGCACAAACTGCGTTCCAAGGGGCTATCGGTACGGGTGTTCGAGTCTGCGCCTGACGTCGGCGGAACGTGGTATCACAACCGGTACCCGGGTGCGCGCTGCGACGTGGAGAGCGTCGACTATAGCTATTCGTTCTGCGCCGAGCTCGAGCAGGAGTGGAACTGGACCGAGAAGTACGCCACTCAGCCCGAGATCCTGAGCTACATCAACTGGGTGGCCGACAAACTCGATCTGCGCCGCGACGTCACCTTCAACACCAGGGTCATCTCGGCCGTCCTCGACGAGACGACGCTGCGTTGGAAGGTCACCACCGACACCGGCGAGGTCGTCACCGCCCGGTTCTGCCTGATGGCCACCGGCCCGCTGTCGGCGGCCATGACACCGCAGTTCGCCGGGCTGGACAGCTTCGCCGGACAGATCTACCACACCGCGCACTGGCCACACGACCCCGTCGACTTCACCGGTAAGCGTGTTGCCGTCATCGGCACCGGGTCCTCAGGCATCCAATCCATCCCGATCATCGCCGAGCAGGCCGCACAGCTCTACGTCTTCCAGCGCACCCCGAACTACAGCGTCCCGGCGGGCAACAAACCGCTGCACCCCGACGAGCTAACCGACATCAAAGCCCACTACGCCGAGCGACGCCGACTGTCCTGGCGCAGCGGTGGCGGCTCACCGCACATCGCTCACCCAAAGATGACGATGGAGGTCTCGCCCGAGGAACGCCGCGCGCAGTTCGAGAAACGCTGGGCACTGGGCGGTGTTCTGTTCTCCAAGACGTTTCCCGATCAGATGATCGACCCGGCCGCCAACGAGGAGGCGCGCAAGTTCTACGAGGAGAAAATCCGCGCCGTTATCGACGATCCCGAGGTTGCCGAGCTGTTGATCCCGTCCGACCATCCGATCGGGACCAAGCGAATTTGCACCGACACCAACTACTTTCAAACCTTCAACCGGCCGAACGTGACACTGGTCAGTGTGCGCCACACCCCGATCGAGTCGGTCGATGCGACCGGGATCAACACCACCGAAGGTCACTACGGCCTCGACATCATCGTGCTGGCAACGGGATTCGACGCGATGACCGGGACGCTGGCCAAAATCGACATCGTCGGCCGAGGCGGGCAGCGGCTGCGTGAGGACTGGGAGCACGGCCCGCGGACCTACCTCGGACTCGGTGTGGACGGTTTCCCCAACCTGTTCCTCATCTCCGGGCCCGGTGCGCCCGCGGTGCTGGCCAATATGGTGCTGCACGCCGAGGCCCACGTGAACTGGATCGCCGAGGCCATCGACTACCTCGGCGAACACGACTACAGTGCCATCGAAGCCAGTCCAGAAGCCGTGGACAATTGGATCGCCGAATGCGCCCAACGCGCCGAAGCCACCTTGTTCACCCAGGCCAACTCTTGGTACATGGGCGCCAACGTGCCCGGTAAACCACGGGTGTTCATGCTGTTCCTCGGCGGATTCTCTGTCTACAACGACATCTGCGCCGAAGTGGCCGAGGCGGGATACAAGGGTTTCACTCTGATCAAGGCGTCGTGATGTCGGGACAGCTCGACAAGGTCGCGATGATCACCGGCGCCGCCCGGGGAGCGGGACGTCTCCCGGTAAGCGGGACGTTGCATACGCCGCAGCTCACTCGGCTGCAAGTGTTGTCTTCGAGACATCGGTCGGGCGACAGCGCCCTTCGCGTCTACTTGTCAGCAAAGGAGCGGCCATGCCGAGAGACCTTGCCGGTCCGCGGCTTATCGCGATGATCGAATCAATAAGACACGCCCCAGGTGGCGCGACGGGGATCGCGAGCCAGTTGGTTGCCGCCCTTCGCAGCAGCAAGGGAACTCAATGTCATGGCAGTTGGGGCGCTCGAAATTGATGACGACGCCCAAACAACGGATTTTGAAAACCTCCGCCTGGTGGCGTCCACCACCACACCGACACGGTACCGGCTTGATGTGATCGCTTCCAGCGTCGCGGACGTGATCCTGTCAGCCGGTGGTTGGTTGTTCGACAGGGCGAAGTTCGGCTGGGATGTCAACTTGCTCATTGCCGGGCCTTCCGATGTTCGGTCGCTGGACATCCTCGGGCTCAGAGCCGTTCCTTTTGACCTGGCGTGTCTTTCGGCGACCGAATGGGCTCCAAACTCGGCGCTTGCCGTCGCTGCTGGGGTGCTCGATACCGACGACCGCGTCCGCGAGATCGTCGTCACGGCGCTCGAACGCGGTCTCGGTGAAGTCACCTTGTGGGGCGATACGGGGCCGACCGAGTTTCACCGGCGCACCCAGGACGTGCAGCACCGGCTGAGCACAGCCGCACTGGCCTTCAAGGCTCACGCCCTGACGGCGGCCGTGCTGCCGCCGGGTCCGTTGACCCCGACTGAAAAATTCCGCAGCGGCACGCGATGGTGTCCGCCATACGAGCCAGATCTGCTGCCGATCGGCTAGCGGTTCCTGCCGCAGCGAATTCGGCGCGCCTAGCTGCGGGTCAGGAAGGCTAGGACCGTGCTTTCGAAGGCCGCCTTAGCGCTTGTCATGACAACCCTCTTTCAGCGCCCTGGCTTTCAGTGGGACCAGACGACGCGCCATTCGCACCGATCGCGCGAGGAGGCGGTTCTTGGTGTGAGCGTGGCTTCTTCGCGAAGCGATGAATGGCTTCGTCGGCATGCTGTTGTATTGCGGGGTCACGGAAGTCGGCGACGATCTCCGACTGATCTACGAGGGGCCCGGTGACGGCGCCCGGTCGGCTGGCGTAAAACACGCCGCTGCGCAACTGTTCGTCGGTGAGTCCGTCGACCAGCCGCTGGGCGCCCTTCTCCAACCGCTGTCCGACCCCCAGCGCGGGAAGGACGTAGGGCAACAGAAGATGATTCATCAAGGTCCGAGTGACGAGGCCCATGTCGCGCAATGCTTCCGTCCCCGCGGTGTTGCCTGGGCTCACAGTGAGCAGCCGCAGGCCGGGATGCTTTCGCGCCAGTGCCGACATCCACAACGCACCAAGGTATTTCACCTGTCCGTAAGCGATAAACGGGGTGAATTTGTGCTGCTCGAAGAACGAACCGTCGATGACGCTGACGAACTCCTCCACCGAGTGGTTCGCGAACGTGGGCCGCGGCATCCGCATCATGGGAACACCGCGCGCGGCTTCGCTGCCCACGAGTACCGCGGTGTTGGTTAATGCCCCGGCGTCGATGAGATTCTCAAGCAGTACAACGTGGCCCAGTACGTTGGAACCGAAGACCTGCGTGACGCGATCAGCGGTGAGCGCCAGCGGTGTTGGGCCGCCGGTGCCGCCGGCGTTCATGACTACCGAATGCAGTTCGCCATCCAAGGTGCTCAGCGCTGACCTCACCGAGTCCAAATCGGTCAGGTCCATTCGAATTACCGTGAAGATGGACCTGCCCGTGATGCGCTCCAGCTCGGCGGCCGCGGACCGCCCGCTGTCCGCGTTGCGACACGCCAGATAGATCCTGTCGAAATCGCCGGCAAGAGCGAGTTGCCGCGCCACCTCCTTGCCGAGCCCAACGTTGGCACCGGTGATCAGAACCGCCTTGGACGACGTCGCAGCCATGCTGTTATTTCCCTTCGATACATTATGTATTGCTTGCTACAGTCTTGTGGTAATCTTCTGAAGTGTCAACCCCTAGATAACCCGTGTCCAAGAGCTACACTTCCGCTTCGGGTTCCTCGAAATCCTTGGACTAGAGCAGGTCTCAGAGTCCGGCTGTAACACCGCGTCACCGCGCCCTCGTGAGGACTTCTGATGTATCCGCTACATAAATGAATGGATATTATGAAGCGGTAGCTACACAATAGTGCGGCGTGGGAGCTACACTGGCCTGCAGGTTGCCTCGAACAGGTTGGCGCAGAACACGCGAGGTAACCCGGCATCCAATCGCGACACCACGGGCACCACGTACGGGAGCGCCGGGCAGCACCAGACGAATCGGAAGGGGGATCAGGGTAGCGAGGACCGCGGCGACGGATCTCGCGCACCTGGCTACTGATGACAGCGAACGAATTGGTCGCCGAACCGCACAGGCTTACCCCCAAGGGACGGGCCACGCGGGATCGGATCGTAGTGGCAGCAGCGCAACTGATGTACGACCACAGTGTCGCCGGCACGAGCCTGGGCGACGTCCAGAAGGTCGCGGGCGTTGGCCCTTCGCAGATGTACCACTACTTCGAGGACAGGCAATCCCTGATCAGAGCCGTCATCGCCTACCGCGTCCAAAATCTCCTCGAAACGCTGCAACCCAACCGCGGCGGGCTAGACAGCATGGAGGCGTTGCGAGCCTGGAGAGACTTCCTCGTCGACACGCATCGCCAGCGGAACTGTGAGGGCGGCTGCCCGCTCGGGTCGCTGGTCGGGGAGCTAGCCGAGCTTTTCCCGGAGTGTCGGGGTGACCTCGCCGGTGGATTCGACCAGTGGGAAGCAGCGATCCGCAAGGGTCTACACGCCATGCGCGACCGGGGCGATCTGCGCCGCAAGGCCGATCCCGACCGCCTGGCGACCGCGCTGTTGGCCGCGGCCGAAGGCGGCATCATGCTCGCGCAGGTTCGCCGCGACCCCGCTCCTCTCGCAACGGCGCTCGATGAAGTCCTCGACCGCATCGAGGACCTCAGACCCCGACGAACGCAAGCCCATCAGTAAGCCGGCAACGCTGCCTCTCCCGCCGCGTCAGCTGCCTTGTTGAATACCTCGGCGCCACAAAGAAATTAGCCACACAGCGAAGATATGCGGTGCCGTTGGCACACGTAGCCCCCAGCTACCGAGCGCGGCCGCCGATCGGTACGTAAGCGATCGCTAACGGAAGGTGATTCGGTGAGCGTGGTTACCATAACCGGCATCGTCAAACGAGCCTGGATTCCACTGATTGTCCTGGTGGTGCTTGCGGTTTCGGGGCTGGTCGTGACGCGATTGCACCGGCAGTTCGCATCCCAGAACCTCAACGCCAACGCCGGCGCGGGTATCGAGATCGTCCAGTTCAACCCCAAGATCATGATCTACGACGTGTACGGCTCGGGTACCGGGATGACCACACAAAGGGTGAACACCAAGAGGAAAGCAGTGCAATGCAGTTGAGAGACAACACCATCGTCGCGGTGATGGTCCCCTTGCGGTTTCGGCCTGCCATGCGTCCGGCATCAATTCCTCATGGGTGAACAGTGCACCGCCAGCGTCGCGCGCTTGGCGATCGCGCCGACGGGCGCGGGCTTCTTGGCGCATGTGCGGGACGCGGGCCGCGGCGGAGCGGTAGACCCAGCGCATAATCTTGTCGCCGATCGGGTGGTCAGTAGCGAAGACCACGTCGTAGAGCGGCACGCCCTGGACGTTGGTTAGAAATGGCGGGCTTGTGGAAACGCCTGGTTCACGCACAGATTCCGGTGTTTGGGTCGGTGCGAATTCTCAACTACGGCGAATCGGGGTGGGGCTGCAGCCTCATCTCGTCGCGGCTGGGACGGGTCATGGATTAGCTGCGATGAGTGCGTTGAGCCCAGCGAGGTAGGCGGTCAGGCTGTGGCGGGTTATTACATCGATGGGCCCTCGGCTGTCGACGTCAATCTGAGCTCCGACGTGTACGTAGGGTACCGGCGGGACCAGCGGGACGATGTCGAGGAAATTCACCACGCGAAAGCAGCTTTCAATGTCAGTGTTGAACGCGGTGACGAAGTCGGGTAGTCCCACCTTTGGGCCGGCGAAGGTAATCAGCCGGGGTTCGATGGTGTTGGGCGGCATGCCGCGGAACACGTCGGGGCCGGCGAGTACGGCGACGGCAGCACCTAGGCTGTGTCCGGTGATCAAGATTTGGGTGCATCCGGTCAGCGCGGCGGGCAGGTTGGCCACAATGCTGGCGCGCACAACCTGGTAGACATCCTGAAAGCCCGCGTGTACCTGCCCGAACCCGGTGAGCGGCGTGTAGGGCTCGGGCACAACGTCCAAGTCTTGTAACCAGTCGGCCACGTCGGTAGTACCACGGAACGAGATGAACGCCGTAGCTGTGCTGACCTCGCGTCCCATCAGCCCGAAGATGTTGGTGTTTCGGGTCATTGCTGTCACCGCGGGGTGTGGGTTTGTCATCGCGGCGACCGCGGCCGAGTCGGCCTGGATGAGTGCGGTCTGGGTGAATCCGCTGGGCAGCGTGGGGGTGGTGCCGTCCATCACCGTGTATGCGGCCTGGGCCAGGGGCAAGATGACATCGCGAGCAAACCGTGGATCAAACGCCATATGCGGCACTGTAACTCCGAGCGAATACCCGTGGATCGGAATTGGACTGACGCAGTGCAGGACTGAGCGCGGCCACACTGGGTGACATCGGCCGCGGTTCAACCATCCCCGGGTGGGCTTGGGCAGCGGAGGCTCAACCCGATGTGGCGTCCCGCGGTTGTCGAGCTGGGTGACCCCGTCCAGAAAGTCGCGCGCCGGGGTGAGAACTTCCTGATTCGTGAACGCATCGGCCAGCTGGAGCTTGTCCAGAATGAATCACGGACCGTGATTCAGCAGATGAAAACGGGGCAATCGATCATGGATAATGCCGATTATTCATGAGTTGCGCCGCTGAAACAGTTCTTGACAACGTGATTCAGGCATATTGGTTCCGGGCGGGGCAACCTCGTCGATCGGCCTCGCACTGGCGGGCCGCCCACTTCGGTCGCTGTCACGTGACGCAATGCCATCCAAGCTGTCAGTGCGCCCACAGACGACGGAGCATGCCGAAGTGACCCCAGATGCAGCGCCTGAAGAAATGACACAAATATGAGACGAAACGCAAATGACACGACGTGAGAAAACGTGCATCACCGCAGGTCAGGGGAGTGCAAAATGACATCTCGAATGAGAACCTACACCCCTCGCTGCTGCCGCCGTGGCCCGTCGCCGCCGCCGCTCGCCGACTGCCGCGAGCCGACGATGCCGCCCCCCCGCATTACGCCATCATTCACCGCGATCGAGCTCATGCTGCACGAGTCGCTTATAGCACTGAGTTCTCGCGGAGAAATCGCACCACCTCGCTGATCAGCTCAGCGCCGTCGAGCAATTGAGGGTCATTGTGGTCTGCGCCGGCTATCAACACGAACTGCTTTGGCTCGGGAGCGGCGTCGAAGAGCTGCCTGCTCAGCGTGTCCGGCACGATCGTGTCCCGATCACCGGCGATGACCAGCAGCGGCGCCTTCACATCGGCGATTCGGCTGGCGGAGGGATAGCGGTCCAAGAGCAGGCGCCCCAGAGGGAGCCACGGGTAGTGCACCCGGCCGGCGTCGGCCAGTGAGGTGAACGGCGAGCGCAAGACCAGTGCGGCGGGTGGATGTTCGATGGCGAGCCGCAGCGACACCGCCCCGCCGAGCGATTCCCCTAAGTACACCAGCCGCTCGTCGTCGACCTGTGCGCGCGTCGCCAGCCAGTCGCGGGCGGCGGCCGCGTCGAGAGCCAAGCCCTCCTCGCTGGGGTGCCCGGGGTTCTCTCCGTAGCCGCGATAGTCGAAAAGCAACACCGAGAATCCGGCGCGGTACAGTGCGATCGCCAGCGGCGCCCGCCCTGCGCGGTCGCCGCCGTTGCCGTTGCAGACCAGCACCGCTGGCCCCCGACCTGGTCCAGGTAGATACCAGGCACCGAGTCGAAGCCCGTCGGCGGTCTCGAGCACGACGTCCTGTGCGCCGCGCATCATGGTCGCCGCGGACGGCACGGGACCGCGCGTCGGGAAGTAAATGAGCCGCCGCTGTTGTGACCAAAGAGTCGCGACCAGTCCGTTCACCACGAGCGCGACGATAACGACGCCGGTCAATGTTTTCCAGCCGATTCGGCGTCGGTTTGCGTCAATCACGAAGCAGCCCATTGGCGCAGACCCACGCGCGGCTCCACCCTCGCGGCAAACCCGAGGACCTCCGGCGCGCGAGCCGGATCGGCGACGATATGGCGGACGTCGCCGCTGCGATACTGACGGGCGATTTGCGGCGCCGGACCGCCACCCCCGCCACGCTAGCCCTTGACCGCTGGAAGCTTCTGTGTCGAAACAGACGACATACGAGAGTCTCGAAAGTCAGTCGCAATTCCATGCCCGGCTTGGTTGCGCCGGGAGCTGCTTCTAGCAACCTACGCGGCGCGACCGTATCCAATTCGCAGCGGTCCATTCGAGGACCTGAGTAGTGGCGCTAGTCGAGATCCACACGGCCGCAGGGCCTTCCAGCGCGGTGCAATGCGTGTTCAGCGGTGGCCCGTGTACCGTCTCGTCGCATGTGCGGCACGTCCAGGTGGTGTGGCCGCCACCGTGCCCGGCGCAAGACTGGTCGGCCATCATGCCCGCGGTGGCAGCAGTGGGACGTAGGGAAACACCGTCGACGGGCGGGGGGATACCGACTCTTTGCCGATGCCCAGACTCACCGGGGTGTTGGTGGCGAGACTGCACATCACATCGGGTGCGTTGTCGATCAGGCTGCGACCGTTCCATGATGCGAACCCGAATACGGCGGATGTTCCTACGGTGTAGGGCAGCATATTGGGGAGCAGGCGGTGAGCGACAGATTGGGCGTATGCAGTGGGATCGCTTGCAGTTCCGGTCGCCGCGACAGCCGCGGCGACGGCGGATATGACGAGTGTCTGCGAAGGTGTCGACGTCGGTGGCCGGTGATCCGCCGTTGAGGCGATCGCCCAGGTCTTCGTCGAATGGGGTGAACAGCGGGTGGATCATCGGCAGGCCCGCCCGATTGATGCTGCGCCATCCGCCGGTGTCGGTGGCCAGCGTGGACAGGGCCCACACGCCGATGCGGTGATGGTGATCGGCACGGGTGGGCAGTTCGGCGGCGGGAACTTCCAGCACGATTGAGTACACGGTGTGCCCGGCGAATTGGTTGTGTGCTGTGGCCGGGTCCCAGTCGGTGAGGTCGACGACCGTGCCGTCTTGGAGGGCATGCTCGACGGCGTGCAGCACGTCGGGTTCCATCCAGAAAGGGTCACCGGCCATGCCGATCCACACACGCACACCGGCGTTGGTGGTCAGCGCTGTTTCGGTCACGCCGGTGGCGACGGTCGTGCCTGGCGCGTGCGGATCGGCGGCGTCGACGCCGGTCAGTCGGGTCAGCGTGTAGCGCTGCAGGCCAGCGCTGTCGCGATCATCGAAGCGGAACCTCAACGTGAGGTCCTCCACAGCGTCGTCGTCGATGTCGATCTTGAACTCGTAGAGCGCTTCAGGGTGAAAGCCGGGGGTGGGAATGTCGCCGGCGAGTGAGGTGCAGACGTTCATGACGAAGACGGTGCCGGACTGGCCGGCGAACACGTAGAGATCGGTAATGTCGAGCCGCACGTCAGCGCGAGCCAACGGCGAATCCAGATGGTGTGACATGACTACTTTCCTCGGGTTGATGCGGAGCGAACGGGTCAACCGCGACCTAGTGGCGTTCTTCGAAGGCGAACAGCACCTTGCCGCCCCGCTTGGCCGCGCCGGCGTGCTCTAACGCCCGGCGGTAGTCGTCAAGGCGGTAGGTGGCTTCGATGGGCACCGACAACGAGCCGTCAGCGACCAGTGAGCCCAGATACCGGTAGGTGTCAACGATCTCGGAGCGCGGCGCGTGGCCCAACCAGGTGAGCAGCCAAAAACCCGTGTGCCGCAGCTCGCGCCCCAGCAGGTCTGCATTCGGCACCTGCGACGGTCCGCCCCCCAGCGACCCGTAGGTCACGATGGTGCCGCCGAAGCGCAGTGCGCCGACCAGCGCCGTCGCGGTGTCGCCCCCGAGGCCGTCGAGCACCAGGCTGAGCTGTTCGCCGTCGAGTTCGCGGGCGATGTCGGCAGCCAGGTCCGGCCCGCTGACCAGCACATGCTCGCCACCGGCGGCGCGCACCTCGTCGGCGGCCTCGTCGCGCCGCACAACGTTGAGCGTCTTGAGTCCGCGCAGGTGCGCCAGCGTGATCACAAGGCGTCCGACGGCCGAGTTCGCGCCCGGCTGTGCGATCCAGTCGCCGGGCTTGAGGTCGACGAACCGGTTGAGCATCACGTGCGCGGTCGCCGGATTGATCGGCAGCATGGCCAGCTGCAGCGGGTCGGCGTCCGGCGCGACCTCGACGACTTTGTCTTGCGGAACAACGACTTTCTCCGCCCAGGTGCCGTAGGTGTAGGTGGGCAGCACGATCACCCGCTTGCCCAACAGGCCCCGGTCGGCCTGCGCCCCGGCGTCCACGACGATTCCGACGCCTTCACCGCCGACCGGCGCCGGCGGTTCGGGCCGGGCCAAATACACCCCGCGCAGCAGCAACAGGTCCGACGGGTTCACCGCGGCGGCCTCCATGCGCACGAGCACATCGCCGGGCCCGGGAAGGGGGTCGCGGTCGTCGTGCAGTGTCACCGACTCCGACGGTGTCCCGAACCGGGTCAAAACCAGGTGTTTCATCGCTAGGCTCCCGCGTTAGGAATGTCATGTAAGTAGCATTCGAATCTGCGATTCGCAAGTGGTCGACGTGTTCACTCGGGACGGGTCGGTGCCCGTGATCGAGATGTGGGCCGGCGGAGTGTCGCTGCGCCCGCCCTCACTCTGAGAGTCAGGAGTGCAGAGGGCGGCAGTGCTGATTATCGGTGCATGAAATGCGTTGGAGTACAGGGCTGTTCCGCTCCTATCGGTAAGGCCGCATATTCGTTTCCGTCGTATTCGTTCTCCGCGTGGGAAGTAGAGCGCACACCAGGTGGCGGATCACGTGCCGCCGGTCCCGTTACGCTGCGGAGCACGACGCTCAGTAGCGATCGAGCTCAATCAATCGCTCGTCGCTGATCCCGAAGTGATGCGCGATCTCGTGGAGCACGACGTGTCTGACCTCGCGGCGTAGACGATCGGCGTCGCCGGCAGCGAGCCGCGTGATTGGCCCGCGGAAGATGCTGATCTTGTCGGGAAGCACCCCGCTGTACGTGCTGCTCCGTCGCGGCAGCGGTACGCCGCGGTACAGGCCAAGCAGCGGCCGCCCGGCGGGAGGCTCGTCCTCAACGACGATCTCGACGTTGCTCATCGCCGCACGAAGATCGGCCGGCAAGGAGCTCAGCGCGTCGTCAATCGCCTCTTCAAATGGATCATTGAGACCCGGCTCCGAACGCGCATCCATCTCCGCAATGGTGCCAGAATCGGTGCTGGAAGAAGGACGGCTCCTTTTTTGGGGGCTTTGCGGCGTCGATCGCGGAACTTACACAGTTGGCGGCAATGCGGCCGGCCGCGCGATGTGGTTGTGGTCGACGATGTCCAGCCGCCTGTCTCATCGAATGAATCATTGAATCATTTGATGAATCAACTCCATATCGGGGCAGCTCAACGCAGCGCATACCTACTTTGACAAGCTGCTGCGACACGCCGAAATTTTGTCAATCTAGCCAGGCGTGTCTTGTCGATCTTTCCTGCACGTCGACAGCCGCCGCTGCCGCCGCTGCCGCGGCGGCTGCGGCCCCCCCCCCCCCCGAGCGGGCAGGAGCGCGCTCAGGCCGTAATGGCGGTGATCGGCGATGAATTGTCAGTGTCGCAGGTTGCCGAAAAGGCCGGGGCAAAAACCACGTGCGCAGAGCGTCTTAGAGCCTGCTCAGCTTGCTAATCGTTTGAATTTCAGTGTCTCGGTAGGGCTTTCCATCGGGTTGGGCCAGGTCTTGAAACCAGGGCTCCGGAACCGTCGTGTACGGATGATCCCACGAGTCCCAGGGCAGGTAAGTCTGGGTCTTCCCGGCCACCAAACCCCAATTGATTGCACCTACGTTGTAGCGCTTCGCAATTGGCAAGACTCCGTCAACGGTGCTGCCGAGCGTCCGGGCCAGGTACTCGGTGCAGAGGATCGGCCGCCCCAGTGGGGAAAGTTCGGCGATCCGGGCCTCAAAGGCCGCTGGTTCGTCATAGCAGTGGAAGGTGACCACATCGGAGTTGTCCAGTTGAATGTTAGGGATTGTGCTGCGGCGCTGGGGATCTCCCCATTCGCCGTCCCACACACCACTCGTTAATGGCTGACATGGATCAACCGAACGTGCCCACCCGAATGCCAGGGAGAGCAGGTCGGCGACCCGGTCCTGCTTGTCTTTCCGCTCGACCTTGCTATACACACGCGCTGGATTGTCGGGCTCATTCCACAGGTCCCAACCCAAAACGCGGTCATCAGTGCGGAATTGGTTCAACACTCCCGTGAGATAGTTGAGCAGAGTGCGGCGGTAGTCGAGGTCATCGAGGTGTTCAGCGCCTGGGCTTTGCACCCAACCGGAGTTGTGGACGCCAGGCTTCGGTGCGCGTTGCCGTCCCGGTTTGGGGAACGGATCCCAACAGGAGTCAAAGAAGACAAAGAGTGGTTTGATGCGGTGGCGTGCCGCGATGGTGACAAACTGCGCGAGACGCATTTGGAAGCCCCGGGAATCCTGCGCCCAGAGCTGATCGTGCAGGAAAACCCGCACCGTGTTGAGCCCGTGCAGCCGGGCCCAGCCGAGCTCGGTATCGATGCGCCGCGGGTCGAAGGTGTCGGCCTGAAACATCTCGAGCTGGTTGATGGCGTTTGAGGTGATGTAGTTGGCGCCGACGGGCCAGGCTTGCGCTTGATACCAGCGGTTGGCTCGGTCAGGCGACCACCGGCTTTGCTCTGCGGCGGCGCGGGGCACCTGCGTCAGCGTAGGGCCTGCCGCCACCAGCAGGGGTAGCTTCAGCACCGTTCGACGCCTCACGAAGTGACCATAATTCCCCGAGTGACGTGGTCGGCCGTGTTGATCGATTCGCTCGCGGAGGTGCACGCCGTCGCGCACTGTTGGCGCCTCAATTTACTGGCGAGCGGAGTACTGGTTCCCACAACCACCTTCGCCTCGGCAATAGCCGAGGGTATTCGCAATCGAACCAACGCGAGTCCTGCACAACCGTACGGTTCTCGGATCCGCCCCGAAGATGAGAAGACCCCGTCCGCCATTTTGATGAGAATTCTGCAAACCTGCAGGTGGGGGAGTCGGCATCCGCCAAGTGCCATGAGAACCTACATTTTTGTAGGTTCCAGTTTTAAGTGGCGGAATTCCAAACTTCGTGACGTAAAGGTGGCGGAGCCGCCATAAAGATGAGAATCTGGTTAGTCGGCCTAAGCGTTAAGCGTCCCTTTGGGCTGTGACCGCTCACTCTTGGGACTAATCTATTGGATACGCGAATTACGTTCTGCATCAATGACATTGGCGGTCCGCGACTGTGGATCGTATGCGTCATGCCTGGTTTACCGCAGCGCTCGACCTCCGTCCTTCCTTGGGTGGCCCCTCTAGGTTCATCGCGGCCCTCCTCAGACGATCCGGTAGCCGATTTCGGCGGCTGCGGCTTGTGCGAGCGACCAGACCACCGGTTGGGTAAGGGGTCGGGAGAACGACGGCGACGCGGGCATGGCGTCGGCCGCAGCGGTCCACAGAACCACGTTGATGAGCCCTGTCATCGTGGAGGGCGCTTGCAGGCCGTCGAGTTCAGGCCAGGCTGCGTAAATCCCGCGGGCCCAGCGTCGGCAAGTGGATCGCGGAGCGGCGAGCAGTGCCGCGGAAGCTGCATTGCGCAGCAGCCAGGTCCCGGACAAGTCCAGCAACCGTAGGGGCCGCGTTGGCTCCCACGCGGTGAGCCTCGGCGCGCCGGCGCGCGTGTCGATCACCCGTGTCGATTGGTAAATTTCGGCGAGGCTGGTGGCGACGTCGGACGCGGCGTACAGGACGCCGTCGGGATGGTCGGCGGGTTGGGGACCTGGATGGGGGTCCCAGCGCATCGACCGCAGTGGGCCGAAGGTGCGTAACTCGTTCCACGGCCGCACGTGTTCGCCTGTGGTGCGGTGGACTCGCCACAATATGCCCGTGTAGTCAACGATGTCGGCCGGTTCTTTGGTGAGCCGGTCGGGCGGTGTTCGCGGGACTTTCGGCTTGGGCCGACTCACCAGCGGGCGAGATCCGATACGAAGTCTGCGATCAGCGTGGGATCACCGCCGGCGGCGAGATGTTCGATCGGTGTGCGGTCGCCGAAATCTGGCTGCGGCGTGTTCATGAAAGCTTCCACGGCGGCGGGGGTTGCGTCGCGCTGTATGGCGGGCACGATCACGTCTAGACCAGGAAGCAGCCCGTGGCCGAGGAACTGCCAGCGAGGAATGCGGCGGCTTCCATTGATGTCGAACGCCCACAATCCTCTTCCGGTGATGCGCCGAGACACGCGGGACCGGTCGATTTGCAGCAGCGCGGCGGCCTCCTTGATGCTCATCGACCCAGAGAGGGTGTCACCGAGTTCCCGTACGGCCGAGCGCGCGCGGGCCTGGCGTTCCTGTTCGCCAGACCAGTTGTCGATTACCGCCGTGGCACCAGCGCCGGCGTGCGCGCGAAGAAATTGCACTTCATCCGTTGAGAGAGGCGCTGCGCCCGCACCGGGGATTGTCGCGAACGCGGAGTCCAGCTGGTCTAAGACCTCTTCGCTGCTCATGTCCAGCTGATGCCTTTCTAGCAGCGCATCCAGCCTACGGAATCCCGATCCACCCATAACGCATAGTCTAGCATGGCGATGCGCCTACGTGCGTTTGGTCGAATCGGAAGTACGCCACCACGTCGGCCACATGGCGCTACTCCGGAGAAATCGGTTCCGCTCGGCGAAAGAGATCTGTCTGTGGCCAAAACCGCCGGCACTGCACGTATTCGCATCGGCACAGCGGGCCTGCGGCTGGACCGACCGCATTCCATCAGGAGGCCGCAGAGAGCTACGCTGAGCGACGTTCGGGCTCTTTCACCACAGCAGCCCCACCGAAGCCTCTTTCGCGCCACCGCTTCGGGAACATCTACAACATCGCCCGGCCGGTATACGTGGCATTCCTGGCAGACGCACCGGTTCAATCCGCCGTTGACGCGTCCAACTGGCGCACTGACTCGGCTTCTGAGACGATCTCGACGATGTCCGAATTGCCGACCTCGGATTCCCGGCTGCGGGGGCTGATCGGCGAGGCATTGGGTCAGCTGACCGAACTAGAGGTGCCGGTCGCGCCGCTCGCAGAGCAGCCCGATGTGCTCGGGTTCGAGATCGCCGGGGTCGATGGACGTGCGCTGTCGCAGGGGATGGTGTTCCAGGGAAGGATCCTGACGACGCTCGTGTTCGTCGTCGCAGTGCTCGACAGCGTAGAGCTCAGTCCGGTGCGGCGGCTGAAAGAGAACGCGACCGCCGCCCTCGCGTGGTTCACGGATCGACAGGGCCGGTGGGGGCTGCGTGACGGAATCTGCGGCGACCCTTTGGATTCTCTCGACCTCAGCGCCCGAGTAGAGGCGGCGCTCACCCTGATCGGACCGCGGCCGCTCCCGGCCGACGGGCCCGGCGACCGGGATCGCATCGAGGACCTCTGGCTCGAGCTCAATCGCGTCGGCATACCGGATGTCGTGAGGCTGCCCGACGCGATCCGGTTCTCGACGCCGGGCGGCACCGTCGAGGCACGCGCAATCGACGGGCCCGGCGGGTCAGGGCTTGTGCTCTGGGTCGAGGTCGGCCGTTTTGAGCGTGACGACCTTGCGACGCTGCTGCTGAGTCGTAATGCCGAGCTCAGCGAGGGCGCATTTGCGCTCACCCCCGGCGGGATGGTTGTCGTCCGCTGCTGGACCGCCGCAACTCGACTTCCGTTCGACCGGCTCGCGCGGCTGCTCGCGCCGGCGCTCACCTCGGCCGTCGAGCTGCGTTCCCTCCTCTAGGCGGGCAGCGTGTGCCACGCCGGGGCGGGGCGATGACTTTGGATCCGCGTCTGCCCGGCTCGGCACGCCGCGCCGCGGCATACTGAGCCGGTGAAGGATCTGCTCGCGTTGTGCGCGGACCTGCCACTTCGGTCCTGGCAGCCTGGTGAGGTCTTGATCGAGTTCGGCCAGATCGCCTCCGACATGTATGTATTGGCCTCGGGATCGGTCACCATCGAGCGCGACGGCACCGTTTTTTCCCATATCGAGACTCCCGGCGCGATCTTCGGGGAGATGTCAATCGTGCTCGGAAGCCCCGCAACGGCGGCGGTGCGGGCGGCTTCGGAGGTGGTCTGCCACGTCGTCGAAGACCCCGGGACTTTTCTTTCCGAGCGGCCTGCCGCGGCGCTGGCCGTGCTCCGGGTGACCGCATCGCGCCTGGACCGCATGACCAAGTACCTGGTCGATGTCAAACAACAACTTGCCGGCGAAGAAGGTCACCTCGGCATGCTTGGCCTGATCATCGACACCCTCGAGCATCACCAGGGCACGGTTCGACCGGGTTCCGCCCGCGACCCGGACGGCTGAGTTAGCGCTAGCGCAGCGAGATCGACTCGCTCTCGAACACGCCAAACCAGTCGGCGGTTCCGGTGCTGGTGTCGACGCGGATGTGCGCGGGTATCGCCCCGATCTGGTGACCGGCGTTGAAAACCCGAGTGTCGCCGAGCCTGTCATGCCATGAACCGCCCTCGGTCCAGGGCGCCTGGTGGATGTGACCGGTCAGGACGATGTCGGGCTGGTGCCGGGCGATCCAGTTCGCGAGATCCTGATCGGGAAAGTCGCGCCGACCGTCGTGGCAGAGCACCGTGCCCGCTGGCGGGGCGTGGTAAAGCCACACCCACTGCTCAGGGCGATCGACTGCCGCAAGCTCGAGCTGCGCATCCACCGCTCGCCGAGTGATCGGTCCGTCCCACCACGGGCACATCGTGAAGCGGCACCCGTCGAGGTCGACGCTAGCGCCGTCGCTGTGCACCGGACCATGGAATGGCCGGCGAAGCCACGAGGCGACCTGCTCGCCATGCGCCGCCGGACCGTCCAAATCGTGGTTGCCGGATACGACGAGCACGATCGCCGACTCGGCGAGCATTTCAAGGTAGCGCTCGATGACGACGATCTGAACTTCGAGCGGCACGGAGCTTCTGATATCGGCAAGGTCACCGCTGATCGCGATGACGTCGGCGGAACCACTGTTTGCGACGAGCCAGTCGTAGTGGCCGAGCCGGTAGTGCACGTCGGTCGCTGCAAGGATGCGCACCTGGCGAGGTTAGCTGGTTGGAAGCGCGAATGACTGCGATTCCCTTAAGGGTGGCAACGCGTTTCGCATTTCTTAACGGATAAGCATCTGCTTCGGTTAGCCGTGGGGCGCATCGGAGATCTTGCTGTCGGGCTTGCCGATGGTTTGGCAGTAGGCTGCCGCCGATAGTCGTGTTGCCGAAATCTCAAAATTGTTGGGGGTGGTTCCGTTCTTGTCTTTGAGCATTTTGCTGATTTCGTCGTTTTGCTTCTTCTCGTCCTGGGTGTTGAAATCCTTGCATTTCGTGTCTCCCCCGGTGTTGAGGATCTGCGAAACAGAACATCCGCTCAAGAGGAGCCCGGCGAAAACGAGTACGGTTGCCGTCGACTTCATTGTCAGCCTTCCTTAGTTGGTAGCTACCTTGTACACCGGCTCGGGTGGCGCCAAACACCAGCTTTGTGTCGTCGGATGAAGCCACGCACGCGCGCCGGCCAAGCTTGCCAGCTGGGGTGCGTTCGCACCCCGCGAGGGCCCGCGTCCGATGCCGTAGGCTTGGGGTCTACGTCGAGCCACGCGCGAAGTCAGCGGTGCATCGGTTGACTAACGTCCTCCTGAGCCGCAATCAGTCGTTCCGGGGGAGTAAGAGCAATGATGGACGAGAGAGCACCTATTGACGTCTTATTGGTCGAAGACGACCCCGGCGACGAGCTAATTACGCGGGAAGCGTTCGAGCAGAACAAGATCCGTAACAGGCTGCACGTGGCCCACGACGGCCAAGAAGGTCTGGACTTTCTCTACCGACGTGGCGCTTTCGCCGACGCGCCGCGGCCGGATCTGATCTTGTTGGATCTGAACCTGCCTAAATACGACGGCCGCCAACTACTCGAACACATCAAAAACGACGCCACGCTGGGCTCAATCCCCGTCGTCGTTCTCACGACGTCCGCGCTTGAGGAAGATATCTCGCGCAGCTACACGCTGCACGCCAACGCTTATGTCACCAAACCCGTTGATTTCGATCAATTTTTAAAAGCGGTTCGCCAAATCGATGACTTTTTCGTCGAAGTAGTCCGCCTGCCCCGACGCTGAGGCCGCAGCGCCTCCAAGTCCACACAGACATTCTTGCGCGCAACGACTTTGCGCAACAATGGCGACGTGCAGATCCGCATCATAGGAACTCAGCTGCCGGGGCGTGAGTGCGTCGCCGGCGACAACTTCCCCGGATACTCCAACGTCCATGTCGGCGTGCAGCGCAAGAACCGCGGCGAGGAGTTGCTTGACCTTTATCCCGGCGATGCGGCGTCGGCTGAATGGACGCTGGACTGTTCCGTCGACGGAACCGACGTGCGCGGGCCCCACATTCAGGGACGGCCGGGACAACGGTTCATCTATCTGAGCTGGGGAAGCGTTGACGATGACGGTCACTTCAGAATGTTTCGGCGCGCGAAGCTGATGCTGGCCGACGTCCCGGCTGACGTTTTCGACGCAGCCGCGGCCTCGGGGACGCTGGTAGGAACCCTGGGTCTCACCGATGCTAAGGGGCATCCGTTGTGCGCGCGTGTGAAGCCACCGGGAATCCAGTGGCGCTCGGCCCCATAGCCGGATCGGTCATCCAGCGCGTTCGCGTCATCGGATACCGCCCCCGAGGCCCGCAGCGATAACGCCTCTGCCAGCTTCACGATCCCCGCCTCCGGTACGGGCACCTATTGACGCCGCGGTGGCTGACTCCGAAGGTGCGCCGCAGCCCAGCCCGGCCGAGCGCGTCGCGTGAAGCCACGCGCACACTCCGGTTCACTCGTCTTCGACGTAGGACCGGCCCAGGAAGCGTTCCACCATCGCGCGTTCGGCCGCGCGGTCTTTGAGCGGCCAGCACCACAGCGCCATGAACACGCGGATCAGCCATTGCGCGGCCAGTGGGTCGGGATTGTCTTGGCCGACCATCTCGGCGGCAAAGGCGGCGACGACGGGTGAGGTGGTGAGCCACTCGCTGCCGGGCGCCAATTGCGTTGACGGCATGAGCTGAACCAACGGATCTGAACGCATCCGTTGCAAAGCGAGGATAGTCGCGGTCACCACCCGCTCCCGGCCGGTGAGGTCTTTGATCGCATCGCGCACCGTGTCGACGATGCGGGTTGCCTGAATGGCAACGACGGCGTCGCGGATGGCCGTTTTACCGCCGGCATGCCGGTAGATCGTCGCCTGCGAGCAGTGGACCTTGGCGGCCAAGGCTTCGATGGTGAACGCGTCATATCCGGCATGGGAAATGAGATCGGCGGCTGCGGCGTAGATCCGTTCTGCGGCCGCCTCGCGGCGGTCCTGTCCCACCAGCCAATCGTTTCGTGGCATCTGACGGTGCTCCTATTCCGGTGCGGGCCACCCGCGGGCTTATCTCATGTCGAGAATTACGAGGGAAATTTCTCAGCCTAATGCGCTGGTGGTGCGTTGCAGGCGATTTCGGGGGCATCGGCGGCGCGACCGGGCGTTTATCAACTTCGCCGAGCACTATTGACGTTGCCGGCGGTCGCATTCAGCCTGTAGCCATGACGGTCTTGGACGATCCGATCGCGTTCTTTGGCGGCGACGCATTACAGGATCCCTACCCGCTCTATGACCGTATGCGCGCCGAGGCGCCGGTGCACCAGATCGGTGATTCGGTGTTCTACGCCGTCTGCGGCTGGGATGCGGTGGTCGATGCCGTCAATCGGGTCGAAGACTTTTCGTCCAACCTCACCGCGACCATGGTCTATCACGAGGACGGTACGCTCACCGGCTTCCCTATGTTTGAGCCGGGCACCGAAATCCAAGCGCTGGCAACCGCCGATGATCCGGCACACGCGAAGCACCGCAAAATCTTGCTTCCGCATTTGTCCGCCAAGAAAATTCGCATCATCGAAGAGTTCGCGGTCCACACTGCCCACCGCCTCTGGGACGAGAATCTCGAGGACGACCACATCGAATGGATGAGTGCGGTGGCGAACCGGCTACCGATGATGGTGGTCGCCAACTTGCTGGGTCTGCCCGATACCGACGTCGACAGACTCATTCGGCTCGGCTACGCTACCACCACGCTGCTCGATGGGGTGGTCACGCAGGCGCAGCTTGAGGCGGCCGGACTTGCGGTAGTCGAACTGTCCACCTACGTCATGGAGCACTTCGAAAAGGCAAGTGGCACAGAAGAACCCGGCCTTATCCCGGACATGGCCGCACGCTATGCCTCCGGCGAGGTAAGCCAGGGCGAGGCAATGGGCATAATGATCACGCTGTTCAGCGCCGCGGGTGAATCCACCGCGTCGCTGCTGGGCAGTGCCGCGTGGATCCTCGCCGATCGCCCCGACATCCAAAAGCAAGTGCGCGAGCACCCAGAACTGCTGAACGCCTTCATCGAAGAGGTCCTGCGCTGCGAGCCGCCGTTCCGCGGCCACTACCGCCACGTCTGGCGCGACACCACCCTGGACGGGGTGGAGGTGCCGGCCAATTCGCATCTGCTGCTGCTGTGGGGTGCCGCCAATCGAGATCCTGCGCAATTCAACGCGCCCCACGAATTCCGCCTCGACCGCAGCGGCGCGAAAGGCCACGTGACGTTCGGCAAGGGCGTGCACTTCTGCGTCGGAGCCGCGCTGGCGCGATTGGAAGCGCAGATCGTGTTAGGGATGCTGCTGGAGCGCACCACGTGGTTCGAGGCGGGCGACGTCGGCGAGTGGTTGCCCAGCATCCTGGTTCGCCGGCTGGAGCGTCTCGAGTTGGCCGCCCGCTAGCTGACGGCGCTCGAAGGCCGTCCGGTGCCGATCGGTTAACGTACGGAATGGCCTCGATACAGCTCTCGATGGGAATCCCCTCGTTCTCGGCCGAGGCGCTGGCCAGCTGGGAGCACCTCACCGACTGGGCACAATTGCTGGAGGGCTGCGGGTTCGACCGCGTCTTGGTATCGGAACACATCGCGTTCGGCATGAACATGGACGCATACGCGAACCCCAAGACGGGGGGTACCGCGGGCGGTCGCCAGCCCACCGGACCGGACGGGCACTGGTTGGAGCCGCTCACGGTCCTGACCTATCTTGCGGCAAGGACCGAACGCATTCGGTTGGGCACCAACATACTGCTTGCCGCACTGCGCCCGGCCGCAGTGCTGGCGAAAACCCTTGCCACGATGGATGTCCTGTCGGGTGGCCGCGTCGATCTCGGCGTCGGCGTCGGCTGGCAGCGGGAAGAATACGACGCGGCCGGAGTCGACTTCGACAACCGCGGGGCCCTGTTGGATCAGACGCTCGAGGTGTGCCAGCGCTTTTGGCGGGAGAACGAGGTGACCTATGAGTCGCCGGGACTGAGATTCGAACGGATCCACCAGATGCCCAAACCCATCCAGTCCGGGGGAGTTCCGGTCTGGGTGAGTGGGACAGTCAACGCGGCGGTCGCTCGTCGGTTGGCTCGCTTCGGAAGCGGTTGGATCCCTTGGGGTCCCGACGGGCGGGATATCGCCGGAGGGATCGCGCGGATGCGCGCCGCCGTCGAGCGCGCCGAGGGAGACCCAAACGGTTTCGGTGTCACCGGCTCGCTGCGGGTGAAGGCCGGCGCGGATGGCCGGCCTGATCTGGCCGCCGTCGCCGCGGATGCGGTCTCGCAGGCCCGCGCCGGTGTCACCGAGCTGAGGATTATGCATTGGCCGCTACCCGCCGAAAATCGGGAGCGTGACCTTTCTGCACTGGTCAATGCCGTGCGAGCCGCTGTCGGAGGCTGACTCCGGCCGCGCGACCGTCTGGGCGACGGATCAAATAGGACGGCAGTCGCAGAAGGCGAGTGGTAGCGCTCCTACTGCGGTCGGATGTCAAGATCGAACCCCGGCACGATGCGCATCGACGGCCACGCTTCGTAGCGTCGAGTCATGACAAGACACGAGGTTCGCTCCGATGACTGACATCGGCGCTGTGTGGAAGCGTTCCGCCGTTGCCGAACGCGCAGTAGTCTTCGGGTCCATCGGGTTTGCCCTCACCGCGGGTTCAGCGCAGGCGAGCTTGGGATCGGCTCTTCCGTTGCCGCACAACAATGTTGGTCGCCGCATGGCGGATTGGGCCGCGGGCACCGTCGAGGCCGTCCGCGCCATGTTTCGGACCACCGCAGTGCGACGCGGTGAGCCCGCGCGGCGTTATTACCACCCACACCGCGAGAGTTACATCGAGGATGCCGCGATGTCGCGCGAGATGTACAGGTTGTGACATCGCGCCTCCGGGGACCCGGCCATGGCGGCGAGCGTCGCAGGACAGGCATCGGGGTCCTACTACGGTAGGACGTTGATGAACTCTGCATTTCGGGCCTGACCGTCAAAACCCACATCGGTCGTATTTTACCAAACTCGGTCTACGGGATCGCGCCGCCGCAATCGTCTTCGCCTACGAACACCGCATCATCGCGCCGTCATGAGGCGCCAAGAGATTCTCCAAAGTAGCCTGTTTGTGCGTTGACCCGGGAGGTGATGCAAGCGTGACGGTGAAAAAGACCAACGAGGTGCTTGCGGTCGGCAAGCTTGAGCCGACATTCGAAGAGGAACTGCTCGCGCGTTATGAAGTCCCTCCACTTCCCGACGGCCCGCAGCGGGCCGCGTTCCTGGCCGAGCATGCGACAGACGTTCGCGTGGCGGTGACGTCGGGTTACCCCGGAGTGAACGCCGACATCATCGCGGCGCTGCCCAACCTCGGAGCGATCGTCATCCCCTTGGCCGGGGTGGATTCGATCGATCTGGTGGCGGCGAAGCGCCGCGGCATCGGCGTGAGCAACACGCCGGACGTGCTGTCGGACACCGTTGCCGACACGGCGCTGGGGTTGATCCTGATGACATTGCGCCGTTTCGGCGCGGCCGACCGCTACGTGCGGGCGGGTCGGTGGGCGCGCGACGGCCAGTTTCCCTACGCCAGGGATGTCAGCGGCCTCCAGGTCGGAATCCTGGGCCTGGGCCGTATCGGCTCGGCGATCGCGACGAGGCTGCTCGGATTCGACTGTGCCATCGCGTATCACAACCGCCATCGGATTGACGGGTCGCCGTACCGCTATGCGGAGTCCCCGGTGGAGTTGGCCGAGTCGGTCGATATTTTGGTGGTTGCTACGACGGGCGACCACAAGACGCGTCATCTGGTTGACCGCGCCGTCCTCGAGGCATTGGGCCCCGAGGGTTACCTCATCAACATTGCGCGCGGCAGCGTCGTAGACCAGGATGCGCTGGTGGAGTTGGTGGTCGGCGGCGGCCTGGGCGGGGCGGGGCTGGACGTCTTCGCCGATGAGCCTCATGTGCCCGCCGAGCTCTTCGACCTGGACAACGTGGTGCTGTTCCCGCACGTCGGCAGCGCAACATCCCGGACCCGCCGGGCCATGGCGTTGCTCGCGATCCACAATGTCGACAGTTACCTCAGCACCGGTCAGTTGGTGACGCCCGTATTGCGGCCGCATCCGCCGACTGATTAGCGTCAGCTCACCAACGCGGCGCCGGGGCGGTCAGAGAATTTTTTCGAGCAGGTTCTTGAGGTCTTTTTGCTGCGCGACGGTGAGGCGTCCAAGCCGCTCTTCGAATGCGTCTGCCAGCAGCGCGAGCCCGTCCCCGGTGGCTTGCCGCCCGGCCGGGGTGAGCAGGAGGCGGTGGCGGCGCAGATCGGCGGGGTCGATCTCGCGGCGCACCAATCCCGCCGCCTCAAGCCGTTTCAGGTAAAGCGTCACCGTCGCCTTCGGCATGCTCAACGTCGTGGCGAGCTCGGCGGGGTAGGGATGCTCGTCGACCTCCCCAAGCAGGAACAGCTCCTTGGAGTCGAGCCCCAACGCGGTCATCTCGGTCTCGACGCTGGAGATCACCGACAACAGCAACCGGTAGTTCAGCGTCCAGATCTTGGCCGCATCGACCGCAGACATTCAGACCTTGCCAGCCCGGTCGTTCAGAGATAAATTAGTTTAAAAGTGGATAAACTCACGGATAAACAATTTACCAGAAAGCGATCACCATGCCGCTGGATCAATACGTCACACTCGGACGGTCCGGTTTGCGCGTCAGCCCGTTGTGTCTGGGGGCGATGACGTTCGGCGAAGACCTCGGCTGGGGCACCAGTGTGGACGAGTCCCAAGGGATCATCGACCGATACGTCGAACTGGGCGGCAACTTCATCGACACCGCCAACTTCTACACCAGGAGCCATTCCGAGAAGATCATCGGCGACCACATAGGGCGCCACCCGGCCCGCCGCGATCGCTTAGTGATCGCCACCAAGTTCAGCGGCAACCTGTATCCGGGTGATCCCAACGGCGGCGGCTCGGGTCGCAAATCGCTGATCAACGCCTGCGAGAATTCGCTGCGGCGCCTGCAAACCGACTACATCGACCTGTACTGGCTGCACATGTGGGACGCGAATACCCCCATCGAGGAGACGATGGCCGCACTCGACGACCTCGTCCGGGTGGGCAAGGTGCGCTACCTCGGCGTTTCGGACACCCCGGCGTGGAAGATCGTTGAAGCCGACCTCATCGCCCGTTTCCGTGGATGGTCGTCCTTCGTCGGGCTGCAGATCGAGTACTCGCTCCTTGAGCGCTCCGTGGAACAAGAGCTGGTCCCCATGGCAGGCGAATTCGGGCTTGGGATCACACCATGGTCACCGCTCAAAAGTGGGGTGCTCAGCGGCAAGTACACCCGAGCCAATAGTGGCCAGCGCGAGGCTGATCGCGGCGCGCTCGTCGACAGCTTCCTCAACGAGAAGGCCTATGCGGTCGTCGACGAACTCGAGATCATCGCCAAGGCGCACGAGACTACGGTCGCCAGCGTGGCGCTGGCCTGGGTCCTCGCACAGCCGGCCGTGTCCTCGGTCATCATCGGGGCACGCAGGCTCGCACAACTCGACGACAACGTCGGCGCCGTCGATGTGCATCTGACCTCCGACGAACTGGCCGCGCTCAACGCTCTCACCGAACCGACTTTCGGGTTTCCGCAGAACCTGCTGACAACCACCGCCAGCATGATGAACGGCGGGACAACGGTCAACGGCATCTCCGCGCCAATCTCCGAATATGTGATGCCGCAAGGCAACCAGCCCTACTGAGGCCGCCCGGCCGACCCTGCCCGAGTGTGGCGCGTCAGCTCAGACCGTGCCGCGGGGCAGGTCTCGGCGACGACACCGAGCATGGCCGTCAGGCTCGGGGAGCGGTGCTCGGATTGGAATGCCAGCGTCAGGCTGGGCAGGGCGACCCGCGGGCGAATATCGAACATCCAGGTATCCGGGCGTGCCGCCGTCCGCATGTCCTGGGGGCCCAGACCGATGCCGAAACCACACGCCGCGAGGCCGATGATGGTCTGCGTGTCACCCGCGTAGGTGATGCCGGGCCATGCCGGGAAGTCCGGAAACACGTCGCGCAAAGTCTTGTGCAGGGCCGGTTCGTCCTCGGGCAGCACGACGACCAGCGGTTGGTTCCGTAGTTGATCGAGGCTGACCCGTTGCTGGCCGGCGAACGGGTGGCTGGTAGTCACGACGCCGGTCACGTAGTCGCGGCTGACCGCCACCGTGGCAAGCTGTTCGACGCCACGGCCGCGTGGGGCGCCGCGGCAGATGATGACATCGAGTTCACCGGCCAGCAAGGCCCGGGTGCTTTCGACCGAGGACATTTCCTCTAGCTGTAGCCGTACCTCGGGGCGCTCGACCCGGAATTTGCGCAGCACCGGCGGAAGCATCGATAGCAACGCCGATGCGATGAAGCCGATCCGCAGGCTGCCCGTTTCACCCCGCGCGGCTCGTTGGGCATCGTGGGCGGCCCCGGTGAGTTCTTGGTCGATGCGACGCGCCCGGGCCAGCAGGGCGTCGCCGGCCGCGGTGGGGAACACGCCGTGTCTGGTGCGGTCAAAGAGCTTGACGCCGACCTCGCCTTCCAGCTGAGCGATCGCCTTGGACAACGGCGGCTGAGCGATACCGACCGACGCGGCCGCCCGGCCGAAGTGTTGGTGCTCTGCCAGTGCCATGGCGTAGCGGAGCTGGCGGATGTCCACCAGACCACCATATCTAAAAGATATGGCAACGACCCAATCCACATATCGCAGCTATCGACGTGCGGCCGGTCGGGTTGACTTGGGACACGAGCAACGCAGATAAGGAGCAAACGATGACCAAGCCAATCCAAAACCTGGGCGGGCGTCTACCGCTTGCCGATCCGACAACACTGACCGGCACAGAGCGGGAACTCGCCGAGACGGTCATGGCGACGCGAATGCCATGGGCCAACGACGCAGGCGTCCAGTTAACGACCGAGGACGGTCGGTTGATCGGCCCCTTCAACGCCTTCCTTCTCCGCCCCGAGGTGGCGGCGAAGTTCCTCGAATTCGCGGCCGCCGTGGCGGCACACACGACGCTTACCCAGCGGGAGCGCGAAGTGGTGATCGTCGCGGTGGGCACCGTCTGGGACGCCGACTACGAGCTCTACGCACACTCCGCCCTGGCGCGCACCGCGGGCCTCTCCGAGCAAGCCGTCAGCACACTCGCCAACGGCGGTATCCCCGACGACCTAAGCGAGAACGAGAAGATCGCAGCGCGTCTGGTGCGCCAACTGTCGACACGTCACCGCATCGACGACGAGTTGTACCGCGAGGCCGAGAAAGCCTTCGGCACAACGGGTTTATTCGACATTGCCGCCCTGATGGGCCAGTACCACACGGTGTGCTCGACGCTCACCTTGTTCGAGGTACCCGCGCCGAACTAGCCGCCACTGAAGGCATTACATCTGATCACGCCATCACGACCAGAAACGAAGACTCCCATGGCAATTGCAGCAGCACCCGCGAAAATCAGCACAGTCGCCAGCTTTCCAGAGCACTTCTTCTTGGAGAACCTTGCCGTACGCGCCGACGGCTCGATCCTGGTGACCGTGCTTAACCACAAGCAATTTTGGTATGTGCCCGCCCCCGATGGCGGCCGGCCCGTCACGCCGGCACTGGTGCATACCTTCGATGGGCCTGCGACGGGCATTGTCGAAACCGAGCCTGACGTCTTCTACGTCAGTACCGCCGGCCAGGCCACCCTTCAGCGCTTCGACCTTCGCGGCTGGGAAGCTGGTGCGCCCGTGAGGCCGACACAGGTACTGGCCTTCGACCAGCCCGCCGGTCTCAACGGCTCGTGCCTGATGGGCCCCCGCGTCATTCTGCTTGCCGACTCGCTTACCGGTGTGATCTGGCGAGTCGACCTGGCCGACGACGGCCTTACGGCGTCCGCCTCGGTGTGGCTGCAACACCACACCATGGCGCCCGATCCCGACAACGGCTTCACCTCGCCGCTTGGCCCACAGCCGGGAATCAACGGCATTCACTACGCCGAACGGACCGACGTCGTGTACTACACCTCCACGGCGCGAAAGCTTTTCGCGCGAGTGGCCGTCGAACCGGCTACGTATGCGCCGGTCGGCGAGCCTGAAGTCCTGGTCGCCGACATCACGGCGGACGATTTCTGCCTCGACGAGAACGCCGGCGTGGCCTACCTGACCACGCACACCGACAACACTATCGTTCGCGTGGCGATCCAGCCCGGGGCCGAAGGTGGCACCCGCAGCGTGGTGGCGGGGGAACCGTTCACCGAACAACTCGTCGGACCCTCAAGCGCGGCTTGGGCGCGCGGACCCGCAGACTACGGCCGCATCGCCTACGTGACCACCGACGGCGGCCACACGGCCATCGAATATCACCGCCCGGGCTCCGACGGAATCATCCGCCCCGCACAGGTCCTACGGTTGCAGTTCGACGTCAGGCATCCAGCTGCTCAGCGAGATCCAGAAAGTCCGTAGCCGTTAAATCGAATTCATCGTCTTGATAGGCGGGCAGCGGGTGGTCGGGGCCGTGTTCGAGTGGCCGCGCAACGAAGGCCGTCATCAGACCCGCTCTTCGCGCCGCCCGGAGGTCCTCGGGGTGGGCGGCGACCAGCATGAGCTGCCCGGGCGAGATGTCAAGCAGCTCCGCGCAACCGAGGTAGGCCTGGGGGTCAGGCTTGTAGTGGTGGAACAGTTCAGCCGAGATCACGCAGTCCCAGGGCAGACCTGCGCGCTTGGCCATGTTGGTCAAGAGCGAGACGTTGCCATTGGACAGCGTCGTAATGATGAAGCGTTGTTTGAGACGCGTCAGCCCGGCCACGGAGTCGGGCCACGGGTCCAGCCGATGCCAGGCGCGGTTCAGATATTCAACGTCGTCCCCGCATAGCGGGTCAATTCTCGCCTGCGCGAGGAGATCGTCAAGGATCGTGCGGTGCAGAGCATCGATCTTTGTCCACGGAAGTTCGCCGCGGCGTACCCGGTCCATCGCCGGCGCGTACCCGGCGCGCCAGCTGTCGGCGAATGCCGCCCAGTCCTGGTCGAGTTGGTTGGTTCGGCCGAATGTTTGGAGTTCGCGGATGATGCTGCCACGCCAGTCGACGACGGTGCCGAACACGTCGAATGCCAGGGCTCGTGGGCTCGTCACTGCACGCTCCTAAGGTATCTTGCCCGCGCGCTCGTCGATCACGAGCAACACCAGGGACAGGGCAAGGCAGCCCGCCGGTATCCAGATGGCGTGCAGCCCCCACGCTCGGGAGGCAGCGGCGCCGGCCAAGATCGGCCACAGCCGCGAGAACGAACTGGCCCAATGTCTTTGGATGAGATTGATAGCGAAAAAGATCACGTTGCCGGTCTGGACGTTGGCGAACACCCCGCCGCGCGCTAGGTAGGTGTAGGCATCTATAAACCCGTTCGCGAGCGTGAGGACGACCGCGAATCGTGCTGTGGTCGTCGTCTGGTTCACGCCTGCTCCCTTGGCCGGATGAGCGTCATGCCAAGATACACAGCCACGCGGCTCGAGGAAATGCTGTGCGGACGAGACTCCCGGAGTCCTTATATCATTCGCAAGCTCTGTCGCAATACGTCGCCGACAGCTCCGCTACGCCCGGACGCCTGCCACCATGTAGCTCACGGCTGGGCATCGGCTAGGCCGGTGCCGGTAGCCCGGGCGACCAGGCCGAAAGACCCTGCCGGATTCCCTCATTCGTCTCTTCCCCCAGAGCCGGGCTGCCGGCTGGAGCTGTCTCCTGGCAGCTGCAACTGAGAATGTTGAACAGGTTCGGATCGGGGATAACGGGATTCGGATCGGCGCTGCCCGGTGCTGCTCCCCCGACCCAGGCCGTGACAGCGATAGCACCGCCGATCAATATCTTGCTGATCGTTTGGTGCTTTGCGATCGACATTATGGCCTCTATCCTTTTTATGCTGCCCGGGCTGCTTTGACCCAGGTCCGTGGCACCGACAACGCGCCAATCGAGGGTGCCCGGCCGGCGCTTGCGTCGATGTGCTGACAGGTGGTTGGACGAGAAACCGTGCTAATGGGTTGCAACCACGACATCGCCGTTGCTGCCCGGGGGCCGATCAACAGCCGCGAGAACCCGGACCACGACGATCTCGGCGATGCGAGCGCCTCGAGCGCTTCGGGTAGCGCGGACGTCAGTCGCAGAAGAGCCGGTCGCGCGTCGGCGCCTATCGTGTCGCCGGCGGTTTGGCTTGCCGGTGCGGCGGCAGCGGCGATCGGTGGCGGCGGACCGAAGGGCGTCAATCGCGACACGGTCGCCGATTCGTCGGCGTAGCCATACATCGCGCCGGCATCTTGGGCCCACATCTCCGCGTAGCTGGCCTCGATGGCCGCGATCGACGGGGCGTGTTGACCGACAGTGTCAGTTGCGCCCAGCGACACCAATTGAGAACGGTTGGCCGCGATGAGTCTCGGAGGGACCGTCATCGCATGCGCAGCCTCGTACGCCGTCATCGCCGCCCTGGCATGAGTGGCGGCCCGTTCGCACAGCCCGGCAGTGGCGGTCATCCAGCGGACATAGGAAGCAGCCGCCATCGCCGTCGACGTCGACGTCGACGTCGGACCCTGCCACCCCTCGTCGTTCAGATTCGACACGGTCGATCCGTAGAAGGCCGCCATGGAGTACAGCTCGCCTGCCAGGTCGTCCCAGGCCGCGGCCGCGCAGCATCGACTCCGACCCCAGGCCGGCATACATTCGTCTGGAATTGATCTCGGGCGGCAGTGCGCCGAAATCGATGTTATGCGGGGCCGCGACGGCCGTCGGGGCCCCGATGCCGCGGGCGGAAAAGGCGGGGGTGGCGAGTCGCGGTTCAACGGCCGATAGCGACATGCTCATGTCCCGACGGCGAATCGGCGACGGCAGGCACGGCTGACCGCTGGCCGCCAGCGGCGGCAACTGCACCCTCCCGGACCCTGGTTTCCATGTAATCCAGAGTCGCGCCTCAAGCCGGACACGTCGTCACTGCTGGCGCCCGTCGTCGGGTACACCACCCCTACTGCGCCGGTACCGGCTAGCTGCATACGCTGGCTATTGGCGTAGGAAAGCGGAAAGGATCACAGTCGAGGTGCAGCAGGGGCGGGCAGGTGTGCGCGTCGTCGTCGCCGACGACGACGTGTTACTGCGGGAGGGCTCGCCAGCCTGCTGACGCGGTCGGGCTACGAGGTGGTGGGCCAGGCCGGCGACGCCACGCGGCTTCTTGAAATGGTCCGCTCCAAAGAGCCTGAGCTGGCGATCGTCGACATCCGGATGCCGCCCACCTGCACCACCGACGGGCTCGATGCCGCGATGACTATCCGCGCAGAGATGCCGAACGTCGGGCTGGTCATCCTGTCGGCCCATGTCGACGTTGAACATGCGATGCAGCTCCTGGCCAGCGACCGGAGCGTCGGTTACCTGCTCAAAACCCGGGCCACCGATGTCGGCGAGTTCGTGGCCGCGCTGGTCGCCCACCTCTTGGCCCGCGTCGCACGAACGCGCGCCGCGGACGCAGAAGAACGCAGGCAAGAAGCCGAGGCGAGCCGTGAAGAGCTCCGTATCCTCGCCGAGCAACAAGCCGCGCTGCGCCGGGTCGCGACGCTGGTCGCGGGTGGAGTCCCCGCATCCGAGATCTTCCCGGCGGTCGCGCACGAGCTGGCGGAATCGCTCGGCGTTGCCAACGCGGCGCTTTGGCGCTACGAATCCGATGGCACCGCAACGCTTGTCGCGGCCCGCGACGATCCCCTGCAGGTGGGTGAGATGCCGGTCGGGAGCCGCTGGCCCCTGGAGGGCGAGAACATCGCCGCCATGGTGGCCGATTCCGGTCAACCCGCCCGGATGGATAGTCACGACACAGCGGTCGGCGACGTGGCGGCGCTGATTCGCGGCCTCGGGTTGGGCGGCGGCGTGGGAGCTCCGATCATCGTCGAAAGCCGGCTGTGGGGTGTCGCAGTCGTCGGCTGCGGCCCCACGGAGCAGCTGCCGCCCGACGCAGAGCAGCGGGTCGGTGAATTCACCGAACTCGTCGCCACCGCCATTGCCAATGCCGAAGCCCACGCGGCGCTCACCGCTTCTCCCGCGCGCATCGTCACGGCGGCCGATGATGCCCGACGCCGTCTGGAGCGCGATCTGCACGACGGGGCACAGCAGCGACTGGTGTCGCTTGCGCTGCAACTGCGCTCCATCGAGGCGGGGGTGTCCTCGGAACTGAGTCCGCTGAAGGAACAAATCTCCGATGCCGTGGCCGGACTGAACGCGGCGTCGGCCGACCTTCAGGAGCTCGCGCGGGGCATTCACCCGGCAATCTTGTCCAGAGGCGGCCTGGGTCCGGCGCTCAAGACGCTCGCCCGCCGTTGCGCCGTCCCGGTAACCGTCCATCTGGAGCTCGACGGGCGACTATCCGAGTCGGTCGAAGTTGCGGCGTATTACGTTGTGGCCGAGGCACTCACGAACGCCGCCCGGCATGCGCACGCCGAGGGGATGGAAATCGACGTCCTCATCAACGGGTCGAATCTGGTCCTCTTAATTCGCGATGACGGTGTCGGCGGCGCCGACATCAGCCGCGGATCCGGGCCCATCGGCTTGACAGACCGAGTCGAAGCGCTCGGCGGGCACATGGAGATCACCAGCCCGCCCGGCGGCGGCACCGCACTGCATGTCGCGATTCCCACCCGTGCCTGAGGGCGAAAACGGCCCTCCCGCAACCCCTCAGCGTCGCTGCAGCCGTTCGGTCGAATCGTAGATTCGTTGCAGATGGGACACCGCTTATCTGCCCGTGCGCTCGCGGTGCTTGCACCCCGGCCAGCAGCAGGGCCGTCGCTGGCCTTCTTCGAGTTCTTCCTGCGTCCGACGAATGCGGCGCTTTCGGGTCGTCTCTTGCTTGGCGTCCTGGACCCAGCAGATGAACTCGTTGCGCGCCAAGGGCGTGATGTCCTTCCAGGCGGCCAGTGCCGTCGAGTTCGCAATCAGCGCCTCGCGCAGGTCTGCGGGCAACTTGTGCACCACCCCGCCGGGCAATCGCTTACTGGTCACCGGGCCAGGGTAACTCCGACCGCGCGTTCGGCCCCACCTGCCGGAGGCAGGCGTCAACTCGCCTTTTGGTGCATTTCGGGATAGGGGCCGCCGACCGATGTCGCAGCCTTCAAAAGGTCGCCGACAGCGGCCAGGTCCGCATCGGACAGCGTGACGTCGGACGCGCCGGCGCTGTCCTGCAGGTAGGTGACGTGTTGGGCACCGACGATGGCGACCTGCACGCCCGGTTGCGCAATAGTCCATGCGATGGCCAACTGGCTGATCGTCACGCCGAGGTCGGCTGCCAAATCTTCAAGCTGCGCAACCACTTTCAGGTTGCTCTGGAAGCCGTCGCCGGTGAAGATATCGCTCTTGCCACGCCAGTCTTGGGCGGCGAAGCTGGTGTCGGGCTTGATCGTTCCGGTCAGCAATCCATGCGCCAACGGCCCGTACACCATCACCCCGATGTCGTGGGCACGGCAATAGGGCAACAGCTTGTCTTCGATATCACGGCGAAATAGGTGGTAGGGCGGTTGCACAACCTCAACCGGAAGCGTGGCCGAAAACTCTTCCACTTGTGCGGCGTCATAGTTCGACACACCCACGTGCCGGATCTTGCCCTCCGACACGAGATCTCCTAGAGCTCCGGCGGTTTCGGAGGCCGGGAGTTTGGGATCGGGCCAGTGCACCAGATACACGTCGATGTGGTCGACGCCGAGCGCGCTCAGGCTGGACTCCACACCCTTGCGGAGCCATTCCGGGCTGGCGTCACGGACCAGTCCGTTGTCGGTCGCACGCAACCCGCCTTTGGTGGCGATCACCACCTCGTCCCGGGCCCGCGCGAGGTCGCCGCGAAGAGCCTTACCGAGGATGCGTTCGGATGCCCCGAATCCGTATTGCTGGGCGGTATCGAAGAAATTGATCCCAAGGTCGCGGGCGCGATGGATCATTGCGATCGCGGCCTCCTCATCAGCGTGACCCCAGTCGCTGCAGAACTCCCAGGTGCCGAAGGCTAACCGAGAGACCTCAAGCCCTGTCTTGGCGAATGTGGTGGTTTTCATAATCGACTCCCCTTCGAATAGACGACCACCCGTCCAGCCTAGACACACCTGGCTGGTACCGAGCCACTCGGGGGAACTGGCCCGGCCCTGACCTGCTACTTAGCTGCCCGCTGACGAAATCGGCTTCGCCCGGCCGTGAAAATGCCTGTGCCGCTTCGCTCAACGCATCACCTGCGATCTCCAATCGAATTAGGTGGTGCGCTCTTCGAGGACCGCCGCCAGGAACGGCTCGACGCGCGCCAGGAACTCAGTGGGGGCCGACGCGAACGGCACGTGCCCGGAATCGATGGCCGCGAATTGCGATCCCGGCAGCGATGCATGGGTGGCGCGACCGGCCGAGAGCGGGACGGCCTTGTCTGCGCGGCCCCACACGATCAGCGTCGGCGCGGCCAGTTCTGTCCTGCGCCACCGCAAATCGTGGTCACCGGTCGCGAAACTTCGCCACAGCGCCGCGGCTTGCTGCACACCGGCCTCGGTTTTGGCACGGCGGACGACCCGGTCGACGATCTGGTGATCGAGGGGGCTTTGGGGCTTCATGTAGATACGGGCGAAGCGCGGCAGGACGAGCCGAGCGAACCAGGGCGTCCCCATGATGGCGCAATACAGCCGGATGGCCATGGTCAGCGGGATGAACCCACCCGAGTTCACCAGCACCAACCCCTTGACCTGGTGCGGCCGCGTGATTGCCAGTCGCGCCGCGGCGAAGCCGCCGACCGAGTTTCCGATGAACGCCATCGAGGGTGCATCGATGTGGTCAACGAGATCCTCAAGACCGTCGGCGTATAGCGCCGCCGTGAGCTGGTCGGGGTGCGCGGCTGGGGGCGATTCCCCGCTGCCGGGCCAGTCAACGGAAATCACTCGGTAGTTCTTCTCAAGCGCGGGAAGGATCGCATCGAAGTCATGGTGATCGTGCAGCGTGGCGTGCAAAAGAACGAGGATGGGGCCCTCGCCACGGTCGTGGTAGGCCAGCGTTCCGGCGCGGGTATCGACAAGAGGCATGTCCAGATGGTATTCATTGACCGGTCGGTCGGTCAATAGGGTAAATCCGCACAGCAGGAGGAATCACCGTGCAGGCTCCGCGCCCGGAAGCGCCGTTCGGCGCCAAAATGGACTACTACCGCAGCCGGCACACAAGCCGAGGTGTCCGGGCGACCCACCTGGTCGGCGTGCCGGTGATCGCTTTCGGCATGCCGCTGGTCGTGGCCAGGCCGAGGCTCGGGGTGGCGATGTTCGCCGGCGGGTGGGCGCTCCAGCTCGTGGGCCACGTGGTCTTCGAGCGCAACCTGCCGTCGATGCACAAGGGCTGGATCACTTATCAGTTGGCGGGAGTCATCGATGTGTGCGAAAGCTATGGCGAAATGCTTGCCCGTCGCAGTCTCAGGAAGGCCCAACGCCGCGGCGGGTAGCGCGCCGCGGGGTAAAGTGGCTGACCGGTCGGTCAAGAGATCTGGAAGGCGCACAGCCAGCTATGGCCACGAGCATGCGTGCAAGCGCGAAAGAGAAGACGCGAGATGCGTTGCTCGATACCGGTTTTGCGTTGGCCGAGACGACGGGGCTGGACGGAATGAGCGTCAACGCGATCACCGAGGCCGCTGGCGTGGCCAAGGGGACGTTCTTCCATCACTTCGGCGACCGCACCTCTTACCTCGTTGCCCTGCACCGGCGATTTCATGACCGCATCCTCGAGGACGTGCAGCACGCGGTGGCGGGCCTGCCGTCGGGTTACGACCGGCTGGCCGCAACGTCGGTGACCTATCTCGACGCATGCCTTCGCAATCGCGGGGTGCGGGCGCTGATTTTGGAAGCCCGGGGGTTGTTGCCCATTCAGGCCGAGATCACCAGGCGCAACGACGCCGTCGTCGCGGCCCTGACGAGCGACTTCGTCGCCTTGGGGTGGCCATCGCCCGGCACCGCGGCGCGGCTATGGATCGCCGCCACCACCGAATGCGCGCTGATCGAGCTCGACCTGGGCCGTGCCGACCCGCAGGCGCGCTCGGCGGTGCTGGACTTCGCGACCCCTCCGGTGCGGCGCGAAGATACGTAAGGTGTTGGCGCTAAACGACTTTCGTCAACGAGGGCGGGCGTGCTCGTCGCGGGCGCAAAAGTGGGCGATCAGCGCGTCGACACGCTCGCGCGCATACCCCGGCCGCAGCCGGCCACCGCGGCCAAGGCTCGTGAGCCCGTGCAGTGCCGCCCAGAACACCTCGGCCAGTGTGTCGGTGTCCGCCTCGCTCGCGACCGCCGATATTGCCTGGCTCAACTCGGTGAAGCCGGCGACCAACTCGGGCGGGGTGTCCGGTTCGGCGAAGTGCAATGTGGTGCGGCCGGTGAACATCGCGTCATAGACGGCGGGGTTCTCGGCGGCGAAGTCGAGATAAGCGTGCGCCATGCGAGTCAGCGCATCGTTGGGCGTCGCGGCGTCGGTGCGGGCCGTGTGAAGCAGGCCGGCCAGCGCGGCGAAGCCATCAAGGGCGACGGCCCGGGCAACCTCATCCATGCCCGAGAAGTGTTTGTAGAGAACGGGTTGGCTGTACTCGATCTCGGTAGACAGCCGCCGCGTGGTGACGGCGTCCCAGCCCTCGGCCTCGGCAAGCTGACGGGCGGTGTCGACGATCAGCCGGCGACGCGCGGCGCGCTCCCGGGCGCGGCGATCTTCGGTGGGCATACGGAGATGGTAGCACCGATAGAAAAACTAGCAACGCTATTGACAGCGCCGAGGGTCGGGGTTAGCGTTGCTAACACCTACGTATCGAATGGGAGTAACGACATGAACAACACATCGCGACGACTCGCCGAGTCGTTCGTCAGGATGCTGAATGAGCATGACCCGGACCTGGTGGATAGCTTCGTGGCTCGCGACTACCGCAATCACAACGCGTTCGTCGATGACGGGCGGGAGGCCAACCGACAATTCTGGGCCGTGTTCTTTACGGCGTTGCCGGATCTGACGGCGACCATGGAGGATCTCGTCATCTCGGGTGACCGAGTGGTCGGGCGCTTCGTGTACCGCGGGACACATTGCGGGGACTTCATGGGAATTCCGGCGACCGGGCGACGCGTCGAGATGCGCTCCATCGACATCTGGCGGGTGGCCGACGGGATGTTCGTCGAGCACTGGGACGAGCTCAACACCCTGCAGCTGTTCGGACAGATGGGTGCGCTGGACTGGCATGCACCGGCGGCGGGAGGTGCGGCGTGACGGATCTCGCCAGGGTGGCGGCGATGATCGCGGTGCTGGGCACCGCGGTGGTCTTCGGCACCGATACGTTCTGCGCGATTGCGCAAAGACCCGCGTTGGCCGTCGTCGACGACCAGGCGTTGGTCGCCGTCATGGGAAACGTGCATCGCTACGCGGACCGGCGGATGCCGCTTCCCGGCGCGGTCGGGATCATCGGCGCGGCGGCGAGTGCCGCGCTCGCGGTGGCGGCCGGTCGATGGACCGCTGCCGTCATGGTGGGCGCGGCGCTGACGCTATTGCTGGTCTGGATCGCGCTGTACCTGCGCGTGAGCGCACCGATAAATCGACAACTCACCGCCGCTGCTCTAGCCTCAGAAGTCCCCGCGAATGCGCGTGCCCTGCAGGCAAACTGGGACCGAGTCATCAACGCGCGCGCGGCACTGCAGGGCTTGGCGATCTGCGCGCTGTGCGTTGCCCTGATCACCTGAGGGTGTGGCATGCTCTACCAGCTGAGGATCTACACGCTGCGGTCCGCGCACGCGCTCGAGCGCTATGCGACGGTTCACTGGGCTCGTCATGTTCCCAGCCTGGCAATGTTCGGCGTGACGACCCATGGCGTCTGGAAACATCGCGCCACCCAGGATCACCGACTGGTTGTCCTGGTCTCGTATCCGCCCGGCGCCGACCCGGAAGCGCTGACCCGTGATTTCATGGCCAGTCCCGAATTCGCCGCCGACATGGAAGGCTTTGATCCCGAAGACATTGTCGCCGTCGACTCGTTGTTGCTCGATCCGGCGTTACTTCAATTCGCTGGTGGACTTCGATCCGAAGAAAAAGCCGCTTCTCGTGTTAGGTAGACACCAAATGGGCGCTGTCGTCGTGCAATTCAGTACGACGCAGATTCATCGGGGTGACCGCGGGGACATCGCCGCCGGCGATCACGGCGCGGGTGATCGGGGTGAGCGCCCGGAACAGCGTTTCCACCTCGTCGTCGCTGAGCGTGGCGAGCGCCGCCAGGGCAAGCGTGTCCGTCTTCGATTCGATGTGGTCCTTCAGTTCCCGCCCGGACGCGGTCAGCGACCCGTCGCCGTTGAGTAGCCCGCGCTCGGCCAGCCGTTGTTCGTGGTGACCCCACGCCGCATCGTCGTAGTCGCGGGTGCGGGCGATGTAGTCGCGGGGGATCACGCCGGCCGCGGCGTGTAGCACGTTGCATTCCCGACCCGAGATATCGGCGGCGGTCAGTACTGCCACGTGCCCGTCGCCGCGCTGCTCGCGCAACAGCGTGGTGGCATGCCACAGCGCGGCCAGCGGATCGTCGGGCCACTCCAGGGCCAGGTTCACGGCGAACAACGGGCGTCCGTCGAGCGGCGCCTGGCGCGCCGCGCGTCCCGCCAATTCCGCTGCAACACCGACGTTTTCATCAGAGCCGAGGCCGTAGCGGCGCAGCGCCGCGACCGCCGAGTCCTGCCGGGCACGCAATGCGGCCTCCGGACCGGCTATCTGCCACGCTGACGGCAGGGCCTTGGCAACCCGCTCGGGGGCGAAGTTATAGAAGATCGCGGTCACCAGCTCCCGGGGCGCAATGCCAAGCGGCGCCGACCGGGCGGCGAAGTAGCCCATCCAGAAACCTCGATAGCCCAGCCCGTCCAGCGCCGCGCGCGCCTCCGGCGCGAAGTACGTCACCGCGTGTACCGGCTCGAAGCGATCGAAGAAGCGCCGGGCAAGCTCCGGTTCTCTGGGCACGCTCGCAGTTAACCACCCGGTGTTGCGGCGCTATCAGGTGGGCTATTTGGGGAGCGCCCCAAGGACACCGACGCGCCCGGCGTCGGCTTCGCGCCGCAGCGCGGTGGTTCTCAGTTCGAACTTCACGCCGGGGATCGTTTCGTTGACGAACGGATTGCCGGTCCACCACGTGATGCGGCACACCCGGCGAGCGATCCGCCAGCCGCCGGGGGTGCGCAACGGGGTGTCGTCGTACCAGCCCGTGCCGTCCCAGAGGGGGTTGCCGTCGGCGGCCTTGCGCACCAGCCGCCAGCCGCCGTTGCAGAAGCTGTGCGCGCGGTCGCCGTCGACGGCGACCACGTGGGTGGACATGGTGTGCTGGGTGGAGTCGAACGGATCGTGAAACGCCGCGAAGTCAGACTTGAACGTCTCGAGGTCGGTCCACTGCGATGACGCACCGTAGTCGGCGTGGACATCCGTGGTGAAGATGGAGTCGAACAGGCGCCACCGCTGGCTGTCCACCGCCAGCCCATAAAGATTCACCAGCGCCGTGATCGCCACGACGTCGCTGTCGGTGTGGGCCATGGTCCTCCTGGTGTGCGGTATGAGTTCGACCGGGCAATAAGGCCGCGGCTCATTGACCTTTCAGGCTGCCGATGCCAAGCGAAGAGTCCGGGGGTTTCGGCGGTGGGGTGCCCTCAACGTCCTCCACGTAGCGCTGGGGGTCGCGGTCGACGATCGCCAACCCCTTGGTGGTGGGGTGTTCGGTCATGAATTCGTTGTACTGCCGCCCGAGCGCTTCGCGAAGACCGACCGGGGCATGGCGACGGAAGTCCGACAGTCCTTCCCGTTCCTCTTCGCTCATGTGGTCGTCGTTGGCCAGCCGGGTGCGGCCGACCGCTGCCCACCACTCGTCGGTGCCGACTCGAGCCGCGTGGGCGTCGCGCACCCCGTCGCGAATGTCGTTGTGATCGCCGATGGCATCGAGCGTCTCGCCTTCGGGATCGTCGGCGCCGCGCCGCAGCAATTGTGGGTAGAAGATCTTCTCTTCGATGTAGGCGTGTACGTCGAGCTTGTCGGCGAGCGGACGCCATACCCGCTCGAGCGCGGCTCGGTTGATCGGTGTCTGTGCCCGCAGATCGTCCAGCATGGCGAATTGTTGGCGGAACCAGTCATGGTCGGCGCGGATCAACACGGTGATGTCAGCCATTCCGATTCCAGCCTCCTGTGACCGCTACGCCTTGTGGCCATCGTGTCCACGCTGGCCGCACCAGTCAACGCCGGAGTCGTCGGCGACGTAACCTCGCGCGTAGCGCGAAGGCTCACCGGAAGGCTCACACAAGGCATGGCATTGGATGAGGCACTGGCCCCTCGAGACGACCACCGATACGTGATCATCGGTGCCGGCGCTATAGGCGGCACCGTCGGCGCGGTGCTGACGCGGGCAGGTATTCCGACGGTGCTGGTTGCGCGCGGTCGGCACGCCCAGGTGCTGGCGGCCGACGGGATGACGCTGAGAACGCCCGACGGCACATTCCGCACGGCGGTCATCGCGGCCTCTCGGGCCGAGGATGTGCGGTTGACCGATCGCGACGTGCTGGTCTTCGCGACGAAGACCCAGCAGCTCGACGCGGCGCTGCAGGAATGGGTGGATCAGCCGGTCTTTGGCCCGAACGGCCCACATGACGTGGTCGGCACCGCGGGCGAGCGACTGCCGGCATTGACCGCACTCAACGGCGTTGCCGCCGAGGAGAAGGCGCTGCGTTACTTCGGCCGGGTCTTCGGTGTGTGCGTCTGGCTGCCAGCCGTGCACCTCGAACCCGGCGAGGTGATCGTGCGGTCGTGGCCGGTAACCGGTCAGTTCCATATCGCGCGGTGGCCCGCATCGACCCGCACACGGGCCGATGCCGACCTGCTGGCAGGCCTCGCCGAGGCGTGGAGCGCGGCCGGGATCGTGGTGCGTATTCCCGATGACGTCGCGCCCTGGAAGTACAACAAGCTGCTGAGCAACCTCGGCAACGCCGTGGGCGCGCTGTCCGCGGACGCGGCCGCCGCGGGCGATGTGGTGGCCGCGGTGCGCCGTGAAGGCGAGAACGTATTGCGGCACGTGGGAATCGAATTCGTCTCGTTCGAGGTAACCACCGCGGCGAGGGCGGACGGACCGACGGCACGCCCCGTACCGGGATGGAACGCCGGACCGAGCAACTCCACGTGGCAGTCCTTGAGCCGCAACACGGGCAACGTCGAGACCGACTTCCTCAACGGGGAGATTGTCCGGCTCGCTCACCGGCACGGCATCGCGGCGCCACTCAATACCGCATTGGCTCGCGCGGCACGCGCGGCGGTCCGCCATGACCTTGGCCCGAGTCGTTACTCGGCTCCGCAACTGGGAGAACTGCTCGGGATCAACGCGACCACCACCGCTGCGGACTGACCCGCCGGTTGGCTGCGAGCGTTAGCTGCCGAAGCCGCCGCGCGAAGTGCCCACCGGTGCCCCGGGGCCCGCGTCAAGGTGACTGGCGGCAAATGCGGCGCCCTGGTCGACAAATCCGCCGCCGGATGCGTAGGTGTCGTGCGCGGCGAAATTCATCCCGTCAGAGCAGACCGGGTCCTCGGGTACGCATACCTTGATGGTCTTGGCCTGATAGAGCGGTCCGATGACGACGGGCGGTTGGCCGAGGAAGTGCATGGCCCGCACGTTGGGCATCCCGAACAGCACGACCGAGGAGACGTGGTCAGCGACGGCGGGCTGCATCGGTTTGGGGACGGTCGCCGGATCGACCCCGTCCGGTATTGCGGCCGAGGTGACGAAGCCCATCACCGCCGCGCCCTGGGAGTAGCCGCCGAGCACCATCTTGGTCTTGGGGCAGTCCTTTGCCATGGACTCCACGTGGAAGCCCGCGTCCCTGATGCCGTCGAGGCCGGTGTCCCACTGGTCGGTGGCCGGGTAGTTGACCGGATAGACGTCGACCGACTTTGGTCCGACGCGCGCGCGCAGGGCGTCGACGAACGCCTGGCCGGTCGGGCCAACGCCGGGATCCTCCCCGGTGCCGCGGGCGAACACCACCTGAACGTCAGGGCAGGGCTGGGCCGACGCGGGGATAACGGGGGCAAGGAGTGCAGCGCCAAGGCCCGACGCGGCCACGACGGCCGGGCCAAGTAGGCGGGAGATGCGGCGTAACATCATGCCCCAATATTGCCCGCGCAAACGCATCCCAAACCTGTGAGTTTGCAGACACTTTGGACATGATTTCCGTAGAGCGCAGGCATACCTACCCCCAACCGCCGGTTTGGGGTATCGCGATGCCCGCGCGACCAATCTTTATGCTGCACTATGGCCACCGTCGTCGCGTTCCATGCCCATCCCGACGATGAGGTGGTATTGACCGGAGGAACGCTGGCACGGGTGGCGGCCGAGGGCCATCGCGTCGTCGTCGTTGTCGCGACCGACGGATCGATCGACGAACCCCCCGACCGCGCGTCGACCGTCGACCGCGTAGCGGAGTTACGTGCCAGCGCCGACGTACTCGGTGTGCACCGGGCGCTGACTCTGGGCTACGCCGACAGCGGTTATGGCCCGGCGTTTTTCCCCGATCCGCCCGGTCGCACCCGATTTGCGCGTGCCGATACGGACGAGGCGGCCCAGCGTTTGGCCGACGTTCTGGCGGAGGAGCGTGCCGATTTGCTGATCAGCTACGAGGCCAATGGCGGATACGGGCACCGCGACCACGTCAAGGTGCACGAAGTCGGTGAGCGCGCCGCTCAACTGGCGGCAACGCCGAGGGTTCTGTACGCCACCATGCCGCGCGAACTGCTCATGCGTGGTCTGGGCGTCGCCAACCGCCTGCACCTGCCCTTCTTCTACGACGCCTCGATCGTTCCCACCGCGTACAGCCCGCGAGCGTCGATCACGCATCGAATCGACGTGCGGAGGTTCGCGGCGAAAAAGAAGCGGGCGATGGCACAGCATCGTTCCCAGCTGCCCAGGCTCGCCGAGTTCCTCTTGCCGCTCTTACCGTCGGCGGTATTCGGATTGGTCGCGGGCCGCGAATGGTTCGTCGATCCAGCCGCGGACAACAGGGCTCCGTTGCGAGACGACATATTCGTCCATTAATTTACGGAAATAAGGCAACGGAAATTGGTCGAATTCGAGCCAGACTTTGCAATTACCGGGGCCCAGTATCGGATCCATTTAGCAGCGGGTAACGCCGGGGAATCTTTCGGCAGCCAGATTGCTATATCAAGATCATTACGATGGCGCCCGCCTCGGCTGGTCGACTCCGAATACACGATCAGCCGAATCGCACTATGATGCCTGTCAAGCAGTGTCTTGGGGGTAACCAAATCGGAGGGAAATCATGACGGTGTCTGTGGAGACAGAGGGGGTTTTGGCATCGGCAGCCGCGGAGTCGGCGATCAGCGCCGAGACCCAGGCGGCGGCTGGGGCGGCGGCGCCGGCCCTGCTGGGAGCGATGCCGATGGGCGCTGACCCTGACTCGGCGATGTTCTCGACGGCGCTCAACGCGTGCGGCGGCAGCTACCTGGGAGTGGTCGCCGAGCACTCTGCTCAGCGCGGATTGTTCGCCGGCGCGCAGGGCCTCGCGTCCGGGGTGTACGGGGCGACCGAGGCGACACGCACCGCGGCGATAGCGCTTTCTACGTAAGGCTTTAAAGGGGGAGGTACGCATGCCCGATCCGGGGTGGGCCGCGCGTACGCCTGAGGACAACGACCTGCTGCTCAAGGCGGGGACCGGGGTGGGCACCCATCTGGCAAACCAGACGGCATGGACCGCGTTGGCTGCCACCCATCACGCTTCAGGTGTCGCGTCGGCGATCAATACCGCTGCGACGTCGGCAAGCTGGCTTGGTGCCGGCTCGGCGGCCTCGGCGGCCAGTGTTACCGCGCTCAACACGTCGCTGCACGGGCTGGCCGGTTGGGTCGACGTCAAGCCGGCGGTGGTTGCGACCGCGATCTCGGCATTCGAGACTGCCAACGGCGCCATGCGCCCGGCTCCGGAGTGCATGGGGAACCGCACCGAGTGCGCGACCGACTACAACATCAACCCCTGGGTGCTTGGGGCGTTGACCCCGCGAATTTCCTCGCTGGAGATCGAGTACTACGGGGTGATGTGGCCCAACAACTCCGCGGTCGGCGCCAGCTACGGCGGGATCCTCGCGGGGCTGGCCGAGAGCCTCGCGATTCCACCGCCGCTCGCGACCATGGGCGCCTCACCGGCGGCCCCGGCGGAGGCGGCATCGGCGATCGGCCAGTCGGCCGCGGAAACCTCGGCCGGTGACGGCATGCGCTCCGCCTTCCAGGGAGTGTCGAGCGGCACCAGCGGGGCGGGTCAGGCGGGATCGGGCGGTCAAGGCATCGGCGGTCAGGCCAGCACATTCATGGAGCCGTTGCAGTCGATGATGGGAGCGGTTCCGCAGGCGCTGCAGGCTCCGACGCAACTGATGCAGCCGCTGCAGAGCGCCGTGCAGCCGCTGCAGTCGATGATGGGCATGTTCTCCAACGCCGGCGGCATGGGCGGGGCACCGGCGGCCTCGGCCACCGGTGGGATGGCCGCCGCCGAGGCCGGGGCATCGGCCGGTGCCGGGGGTGCGGGATCCCTGGGCGGCGCGGGTGTGCCCGCGACGAGCTTCACCCGCCCCGTCAGTGCCTTCGAGCCCGCCGGCAGCGGTCGGCCGGTGGGTCTGCGACCCAGCGGCGCGTTGGGCGCCGAGGCCATGCGGGGGCCGACGACGTCGGTCGGGGGGACGCCGATGGGCGGCATGCCAGTGGGCCAGGGGGCGGGTGGGCACCGCGGATCGCGTGGCAAGTCCGAGCAGCCCGCGACGGTGAGGGTCGTCGACGAACGCGTGTGAAGCCGGCCCGGCCAAGGGTGAATCGACAGGTCGAAATAACAGCCATACACTCCGCTTCAGGCCCCAGACAAATACGGGGGGCGGCCAACAATAGTAAGGAGATATATCAAGTGGACACCCCAGGGAATTCAAGCGGGACAATCCAAGTCACGTCGCAAATGCTTCGCGATACCTCGAGTCACATTCAGGCGAACATGGAGCATGCGATCGGGATCGCCCAGGGCTACGTTGCCAATCAGGAAAACGTGATGAGCCCGTCGACCTGGTCCGGTGACGCCGTCACCGCCTCACACGTGACCGCCACCGAGGTCGCTAATGACTTGAACAAGATCTTGTCGGGCGGCACGCGCCTGGCCGAGGGTCTCAAACAGGCCGCGGCCCTGATGGACGCGCACGAGGCCGACTCTGCGCACGCGTTCACCTCCCTGTTCGGCCACGCCGGATCCTGACCCAGTCCTCAATTCGTAGCCCATAACTGGTTTTTCGAAAGGAAGTTCACTATGTCCCACCCGATCACGTACAACCCCGGAGCCGTGGCCGACTTCGCCTCCGATGTGGGTTCCCGTGCCGGCCAGCTGCAATCGATTTACGAAGACACCGCGAATAGGACAAACACGCTGACGGAATTTTTCTCAGGCCATGGCGCGACGGGATTTTTCGAGGCGCAGGCCCAGATGCTGTCCGGGCTGCAGGGGCTCATCGACACGGTGCGCCAGCACGGCGTGACGACCAGCCACGTGCTGGACGGCGCGATCGCCACGGACTCCAACATCGCGCACTTGTTCTAAGTCCGCACGGGGAACCCGCACGTCGGGGCCCGTCGCAGTGGAGACCCGAGTGAGGGTGGGGCAGATGCGCCGAACGCGTGTGCCCCACCCTCGCCGCCTTGCTAGCTGGTTGAGGTGAAAGCGACATGCTGACAACGACAGTCGATGGGCTGTGGGTGTTGCAGGCGGTGACCGGGGTGGAGCAGACCTGCCCGGAATTGGGGCTGCGGCCGTTGTTGCCCCGACTCGACACCGCGGAGCGCGCGCTGCGCCACCCGGTGGCCGCCGAACTGGTGGCGGCCGGCGCGCTCGATGAGTCAGGCAACGTCGACCCGATGATCCGTGAGTGGCTCACCGTGCTGCTGCGGCGCGACCTGGGACTGATGGTGCACATCGGTGTGCCGGGCTGCGAGCCGACGCGCGTGGCCATTTGCCGGTTCGTCTCGTGGTGGGTGGTCTTGGAACGCCACGGCGATCTGGTGCGTCTTTACCCGGCCGGAACCGCCAGCGACGAGTCCGGGGCAAGCGAGCTGGTGGTGGGCCAGGTCGAGCGGCTGTGCGGCGTCGCCGAGGCCGCGCCGATGCGACCGGTCACCCTGGATACCGAGCAGTTGCTCGAATCGGTGCGCGACGCCGCCAGCCTGCGAAAGTTTCTGCTCAGCCAGCGCCTCGACGTCGATCAGCTTCAGATAGTCACCACGGCCGCCGATCCCGCGCGCTCCGCGCACGCGAACATCGTGGCGCTACAGGCCGGCGTCGGACCCGAACGACAGGCGCGCACCGTTGTCGGCGATTCGACGGTGGTGATCGCCGACACCCCCGCGGGCCGGGTTTGCATCGAAAGCGTGACCTCGGGCCGGCGTCAATACCAGGTCCTTTCGCCCGGGTCGCGCAGCGACATCAGTGGCGCGGTGCAGCGACTGATTCGCCGGTTACCCGCCGGCGAAGAGTGGTACTCCTACCGGCGTGTGGTCTGACCGGACGCCAGCGTTACCGCGCAAGTGTGGTGGCGTCACGGACCGGCTCACTAAATGCCTTGGAATGGCAAAGCGTAACGCAGTCATAACGCATTCAAGGATTTGTGATCGCGTAAACATGGTATCGGAAATCGTGTTAGCATCGCGATCGTGACGAGCCCTTGGAATGACCCGAATATGTCGGACGAAGGTGCGCTCGGACGGGGGGATCCGTCGTCGGGGCACCACTTCCGGGATTCCGTCTCGGACACCATGCGTATTACCGATCTGGCGGCTCCCCGAAAGATTCCCCCGGGGTCAGGCTGGCGGAAATTCATCTACGCCATCTCATTCCACAAAATAAACCCGGGTGAATCGCCCAGCGAACGGCACTATCGCGATTTGCAGAACCGTATTCGCCGGCATATCCGGCGGCAGTATGTGATCACCGTCGTCTCCGGCAAAGGTGGGGTCGGGGTATCGACGATGGTTGCCTGCATTGGTGGTGCGTTCCGCGAATGCCGGCCGCAGAACGTGATTGCGATCGACGCGGTTCCCGGTTTCGGCACGCTGGCTGACCGCATCGACGATTCGCCGCCGGGCGATTACACCGCCATCATCAACGACACCGACGTCCAGGGCTACGCGGATATCCGCGAGCATTTGGGACAAAACGGCGTCGGGCTCGACGTGCTCGCCGGAAATCGCACGTCAGACCAGCCGAGGCCGCTGGTGCCGGCCATGTTCTCGGGGGTGTTGACGCGGCTGCGGCGGACCCACACGGTCATCATCGTCGACGCCTCGCCGGACCTGGAACACGACGTCATGAAGCCGGTGCTGGAAAGCACCGACACCTTGGTATTCGTTTCCGGCATCACCGCGGACCGGTCCCGGCCGGTGCTGCGGGCCGTGGACTACCTCAGGTCGCAGGGTTACCACGAGCTGGTCTCGCGCAGCACCGTGGTCATCAACCACACCGACGGCATCACCGACAAGGAGGCGCTGGCCTACTTGACCGAGCGCTTCACCAAGGTCGGCGCAATCGTGGAACCAATGCCATTCGATCCGCACCTGGCCAAAGGCGGGATCATCGACACGGTCCACGAGTTGAAAAAGAAGTCGCGGTTGCGGCTTTTCGAAATCACCGCGGGACTGGCCGATAAATACGTTCCCGACGCCGAGCGAGCGGCGCCGTGACATCGCCGCACAAGGTTGCTTTCCCGGCTCGGTGTGCGGTCAATATTTCTTACGATAAACATCTTTGCTCTCAAGTATTCCCCGCCGGAATTCCGGTGGAGGGGTTCTTCGAGGGAATGGTGGAGCTATTCGACGCCGACCTGAAGCGCAAAGGTTTTGAGGGCGTTGCGCTGCCGGCGGGCAGCTATGAGCTGCACAAGATCAACGGTGTGCGGCTGGATATCAACAAAAGCCTCGACGAGCTTGGCGTGCAAGACGGCGACACGCTGGTATTGGTGCCCAGGGTTGCCGGCGAATCGTTCGAACCGCAGTACGAGTCGCTGTCGACCGGATTGGCCGCCATGGGCAAGTGGCTGGGCCGCGACGGCGGCGATCGGATGTTTGCGCCGGTGACGCCGCTGACGGCCGCGCACACCGCCATCGCGATCATCGCGATGGCGGTCGCGGTGGTGGTGGGGCTGACGCTGTGGGCGCGCTCGTTCATCGACAGCGTGATCCCGGCCGCCGTAGCCGGCGGAACCGGTGTCCTGCTAATGGTCGCGACGGCCGTGGTGTGGTGGGGATGGCAGGAGCGCCGCGACCTGTTCAGCGGATTCGCCTGGCTTGCGGTGGTGTTGCTGGCGGTCGCGGGCGCCTGCGCGCCGCCCGGCGCTTTGGGCGCGGCCCACGGAGTGATCGGCCTCGTGGTGATGCTGCTGGGCGCCATCGCCATCGGAGTGCTGACGCAGAAGCGCTGGCAGACCGCAGTGGTCACCGCGGTGGTGACGGTGTGCGGGACGCTTGCCGCGGTTGCCGCCGTCCGGATGTTTCGGCCGGCTTCGGCGCAGGTGCTAGCGGTTTGCGTGCTGGTCGGGTTGGTTGTCCTGATCAGAATGACCCCGCTCCTCGCGCTGTGGGTGGCGCAGGTGCGACCACCCCACTTCGGATCGATCACGGGCCGCGACTTGTTCGCGCGCCGCGAGGGCATGCCCGTCGACACCGTGTCTCCAGTCAGCGAGGACGAAACCGAGGACGAGGACAACGAATTGACCGACATCACCGCACGCGGCGCCGCGATCGCCGCCTCGGCGCGGCTGGTCAACGCGGTGCAAGTGGGTGTGTGCGTCGGGGTGTCGGTCTTGCTGCCCGCGGCGGTATGGGGGGTACTGACGCCGGGGCGGCCGTGGGCGTGGTTGGCGCTGGTGGTGGCCGGTCTCGTGGTGGGCATCTTCATTACCCAAGGTCGCGGATTCGCCGCCAAGTATCAGGCGGTCGCGTTGGTGTGCGGGGCATGCGCGGCGGTGTGCGCCGGCGTCGTCAAGTACGCGCTCGCACCGCCGAGAAGCATCGAAGCCTCGTTGCTATGGCCCGCGGTGGTGGTGATGGCTTTTGCCGCATTCGGCTTGGCCGCAGCGCTTTTGGTGCCGGCGGTGCGGTTTAGGCCACTCATCCGGCTGACCGTTGAATGGGTTGAAGTGCTGGCGCTGATCGCGTTGCTGCCGGCGGCGGCAGCCCTGGGAGGGCTGTTTACGTGGCTGCGGCACTAGGACGGGCGTGGTTGCGAGTCGCTGCGGTCAGCGCCACCGTCACACTGGTCGCCTTGTCAGCCAATATCCCTGCCGCACAAGCCATCACACCACCCTCGGTGGATCCGGCCATGGTGCCCCCCGACGGGCCGCCCCGACCCGATCAACCGATGCGCCGCGCCAACAGCTGCTCGACGCCGATCACGGTGAAAACCCCCGACGTGGCGCAGCTGGCGCCGGGCTTTAACCTGCTCAACATCAGCAAGGCATGGCAGTACAGCACCGGCAACGGCGTGTCCGTGGCTGTCATCGACACCGGGGTTTCGCCCAACGCGCGGCTGCCGGTCGTTCCCGGTGGTGACTACATCATGGGTGAGGATGGCCTGTCGGATTGCGATGCGCACGGCACGATCGTGAGCTCGATCATCGGCGGTGCGCCGCAAGGGATTCTGCCGATGCCGCGACCAATGCCGGCGACGCCGGCGTTCCCCCCACCGGCCGGGCCGCCGGCGTCCGTCGGCGCCCACCCGCCGCCGGTCGAGGTCCCGCCCCCGATGGCGCCGCCACCGCCACCGCCGCCGGTGACGATCACCCAGGTCCTTCCACCGCCCCCACCGCCGCCCCCGCCGGCTGACGAGCCGGGGGCGATGGCGCCGTCGAGTGGGCCGCCGGATCCGCAGACCGAGGACGAACCCGCGGTGCCGCCGCTCCCGCCCGGAGCGCCCGACGGGGTGGTGGGTGTCGCCCCGCACGCGACCATCATCTCGATTCGGCAGTCGTCGCGAGCGTTCGAGCCGGTCAACCCGCCGCCGGCGGACCCCAACTCCGACGAGCGGGTCAAAGCCGGCACGCTGAACACGGTGGCGCGCGCGGTGGTACACGCGGCCAACATGGGGGCGAAGGTGATCAACATTTCGGTGACCGCGTGCCTGCCCGCGGTGGCCCCAGCCGACCAGCGGGCGCTGGGCGCGGCCCTGTGGTACGCGGCCACCGTCAAGGACACGGTGATCGTGGCCGCCGCCGGCAACGTCGGGGAAGCCGGCTGCGACAACAACCCGATGTTTGACCCACTGGACCCGTCGGATCCACGCGACTGGCATCAGGTCAAGGTCGTCTCCTCGCCGTCCTGGTTCTCCGACTATGTCCTGTCGGTGGGTGCCGTCGACGCCACCGGCGCCGCACTCGACAAAAGCATGTCGGGTCCCTGGGTCGGCGTTGCGGCGCCGGGAACCCACATCATGGGCCTCTCGCCCCAAGGAGGCGGACCGGTCAACGCCTACCCGCCGACGCGGCCGGGCGAGAAGAACATGCCGTTTTGGGGCACCAGCTTCTCGGCGGCCTACGTCAGCGGCGTCGCGGCGCTGGTGCGGGCGAAATTCCCTGACCTGAGCGCGCATCAGGTCATCAATAGGATCGTGCAGTCGGCGCACAATCCGCCCGCGGGGGTGGACAACAAGGTCGGGTATGGGCTGGTGGATCCGGTCGCCGCGTTGACGTTCAACATCCCTCCCGGCGAGCGGCTGCCCCCGGGTGCGCAAAGCCGGGTGATCAGGCCCGCCCCGCCGCCCCCGCCGGCGGATCACCGGGCCCGCAACATCGCTATCGGGTTCGTCGGGGTGGTGGCCGCGGGTGTGCTGGTGGTGGCGATCGCGGCGCGGCTGCGGAGGGCGCGATGAGGTCCACGCTGACCGGGTTCAGCCCGGGCAGCAACCGCCGGGTCGTCGGGGTGTGGGTGGTGTTCGTGCTCGCGGTGGTGAGTTGGGCGTTCGGCGGTTATATCGGCGCGGCGATCGCCGTCGTCGTGGGCGTCGCGCTGGTATTTGTCCGGTGGTGGGGTCAGCAGGCCTGGTCGTGGGCGGTGTTGGGCCTGCGGGGCCGACGGCCGATCAGCCTGGACGCCCCGATCACCGTGGCCAACAACCGATCCGCGGGCGGCGTGCGGGTGCAAGATGGCGTCGCGGTGGTGGCCGTCCAACTGCTCGGCAAGGCGCATCGGGCCACCACGGTGACCGGCTCTTTGACCGTCGAGACGGAAAACGTCATCGACATCGTCGAACTGGTGCCGATGCTTCAGCACGCGCTGGGGCTGCAGCTGGACTCGATCAGTGCCGTCACTTTCGGATCTCGGCACGGCACCATCGGCGATTTCCCACGCGTCTATGACTCCGAGATCGGCACCCCGCCGTATGCGGGCCGGCGCGAAACCTGGCTGGTGATGCGGCTGCCGGTGATCGACAACACGCAAGCGCTGCGATGGCGCATCACCGTTGGGACGGCGGCTGTTTCGGTCGCACAGCGCATCGCGGGCCTGCTGCGCTGCCAGGGGTTACGGGCAAAGGTGGCCACGGCCACCGACCTGGTCGAGCTGGATCGCCGGCTGGGGTCCGACGCGGTCGCCGGGCCTGCGCAGCGGTGGAAAGCCATCCGCGGGGAAGCCGGCTGGATGACGACCTACGCCTACCCGGCAGAGGCGATCACGTCGCGCAACCTTGCGCAGGCGTGGACGCTGCGCGCCGATGAGGTCATCCAGAACGTGACGGTGTATCCGGACGCGACGTGCACCGCGACGATCACCGTACGCACACCGACACCGGCGCCCACCCCGCCCAGCGTGATCTTGCGCCGGCTCAACGGTGAACAGGCCGCCGCGGCCGCGGCCAACATGTGCGGGCCGCGCCCTTACCTGCGGGCGCTGCGGCGAAATCCGCTGCCGGCGCAGCTGGTCACCGAGATCGGGCCTTCGGGTGTGTTGGTAGGCAAGCTGAGCAACGGCGACCGCCTGATGGTCCCCGTCACCGATGCCGGTGAACTGTCGCGCGTGTTCGTGGCCGCCGACGACGCGATCGCCAAACGGATCGTGGTCCGCACCGCGGGCGCCGGTGAGCGGGTCTGCGTGCACACCCGTGACACGGAGCGCTGGGCCAGCGTGCGCATGCCCGAGGTGATTGTCGCCGGCACCGCGCGGCCCGCACCGCGAACCACCGTCAGCGTCGTGGAATCCGTCGCGCGGAGAAAAGACCGCGATGCGGCGGCCGAGGGCGGAGGCGTTATCGGGGACATCGCGGACATCGCGATCTCACCGACCCCCCGGCCGGCCACCGTGATCACCATCGCCCCCGCGGGCACGACGCTGCCCGAGGGACACCGGCACGGCTTCGAGGTGACGATCGAGCAGGTTGGCCCCGCGATGGTGAACGTCAGTGCGGCAGGCCACAATTGGCTGGTCGAGGTGGAGATGTTCCGCGCCGAGAACCGCTACGTCAGCCTCGAGCCGGTCACCATGTCGGTCGCCACCTAGAACCGGGGACGACGCGAGTGTGAGGTTTGATGAGCGCAGGGGGTGAACGCGATGGGTGATTTGCACACCGCGCGTAGGCATTTCGACCGGGCCATGGCGCTCAAGACACGGCAGGGCCGGGCGGCGGCATTGCCCGAATTCGTTGCAGCCACCGACGCCGACCCCTCGATGGCCGATGCATGGCTGGGGCGCATCGCGTGCGGCGACAACGACCTGGCCTCGCTCAAACAGCTCAACGCCAACAGCGAATGGCTGCACCGCGAGACCGCCCGAATCGGCCAGGTGCTCGCGGCTGAGATCCAGCTGGGCCCCTACATCGGCATCACGGTCACCGACGCGTCCCAGGTGGGGCTGGCACTGTCATCGGCGCTGACGATTGCGGGGGAGTATGACGACGCCGACGCGCTTCTGGCCAACCGTGATCTGCTGGATTCGTGGGCCAACTACCAGTGGCATCAGCTGGCTCGAGCATTCCTGATGTACACCACGCAGCGCTGGCCCGATGTTTTGTTGACGGCCGCCGAGGAGCTGCCGCCGCAGGCGATCGTCATGTCGGCGGTGACGGCGTCGGTGTGCGCGTTGGCGGCCCACGCCGCGGCTCATCTCGGGCAGGGCCGGGTGGCCCTGGATTGGCTGGACCGCGTGGACGTCATCGGACACAACAAGTCGTCGGCGCGGTTCGATGCCGACGTGTTGACCGCCTCGATCGGCCCGGCCGACATTCCGCTGCTGGTCGCCGACTTGGCGTACGTGCGGGGCATGGTGCACCGCCAGCTGCGCGAGGAGGATAAAGCTCAGATCTGGCTGTCCCGGGCCACGATCAACGGGATCCTGACCGAGGCGGCCAAGGAAGCGTTGGCCGACCCGAATCTGCACCTGGTCGTGACCGACGAACAAACCATCGACAGCCGCACCGACAAATGGGATCCCGCGACCGCGAAGAGTCGCGAGCAGCTCGACGACGATGACGCGACGGAGCTGCGCGCCGAGTTGCTGGCCGAGGGTCGCGAGTTGCTTGCCAAGCAGGTGGGCCTGGCGGCGGTCAAGCAGGCGGTATCGGCGCTTGAGGACCAGCTTGAAGTGCGCATGATGCGCTTAGAGCACAGGCTGCCGGTGGAGGGGCAGACCAATCACATGCTGCTGGTGGGCCCGCCCGGCACCGGGAAAACAACCACCGCTGAAGCGCTGGGCAAGATCTATGCCGGCATGGGAATCGTGCGCCATCCCGAGATTCGGGAGGTCCGTCGCTCGGATTTTTGCGGCCACTACATCGGGGAATCGGGACCCAAGACCAACGAGCTGATCGAAAAGTCGCTTGGCCGAATCATTTTCATGGATGAGTTCTACTCACTGGTCGAACGTCACCAGGACGGCACGCCGGACATGATCGGCATGGAAGCCGTCAATCAGCTCCTGGTTGCGTTGGAAGCACACCGATTCGACTTCTGTTTCATCGGGGCCGGCTATGAGGACCAAGTCGACGAATTCCTCACCGTCAACCCGGGTTTGGCTGGCCGGTTCAACCGAAAGCTGCGGTTCGAGTCCTACTCGCCGGCGGAGATCGTCGAGATCGGGCGCCGCTATGCGACGCCGCGCGCCAGCCTGCTCAACGACGCTGCGCGCCAGACGTTCTTGGCTGCGGCCACCACCATCCGCAACTACACCACTCCGGGTGGTCGCCACGGTATCGACGCCATGCAAAACGGCCGGTTCGCCCGCAACGTCATCGAACGTGCCGAGGGTTTCCGCGATACCCGAGTGGTCGCCCAAAAGCGGGCGGGTCAACCGGTGACGGTTGAGGATCTGCAGATCATCACCTCCGCCGATATCGAAACCGCGGTGCGCAGCGTGTGTTCGGACAACCGCGACATGGCCGCCATCGTTTGGTAGGCGCCACACAGGCGGGACTCGTGCGGAAAAGCATGTGCGGATACTCGTTTGACCGGGAATCGCCGCTGAGTGGGCCGCCTCGGCTGAAAACGGTCGTCGACGCGGCCGCAAAGCATAAGATGCACGCAGGCCCGAAACCGGGATGTCGATGAGGCAATGCACGGCGAGCCGCGGCAGCGCCGCGGCTAAGTGAATGGAGTGTCCGGGGTGCGCCGTATCTTTCTGATCACGGTGGCGCTTACGTTGGTGTTCCTTAGCGCGCCTCCCGCCCTGGCCGTCGCTCCACCCTCGATCGACCCGGGCGCGGTGCCGCCCGATGAGACGGGGCCCGATCAGCCCGTCGAACAGAAGCGTATGTGCAGGGCGCCCTTGACGTTGCCGGGCACGAATTTCCGCGATCCGCCATGGGGCAACGCGTACCTGGGCGTCGGCGAGGCCCACAAATTCGCGACCGGGGCCGGTGTCACGGTGGCATTGATCGATACCGGTGTGGACGCCTCCCCGCGGGTTCCGGCGGAGCCGGGTGGCGATTTCGTCATCAAGGAGGGGAACGGACTGACCGACTGCGATGCGCACGGGACGCTCATCGCGTCCATCATCGCCGGCCGGCCGGCGCTGACCGACGCATTCGTCGGCGTCGCGCCCGACGCGCGGCTGATCTCGCTGCGCCAGACGTCGGAGGCATTCGAGCCGAAAGACCAGGACCAAGCCAACCAGAACGACCCAAACGCCACGGTGGCCGCCGGGTCGATCCGTAGCCTGGCCCGCGCGGTGGTGCACGCCGCCAATCTCGGGGTGAACGTGATCAACATCAGCGAAGCGGCCTGTTTCAAGGTAAGAAAGCAGGTCGACGAGACCACGCTGGGAGGAGCAATCAACTACGCGGTCAACGTCAAGGGCGTCGTGATCATTGCCGCGGCCGGCAACGCCGGTGGCGATTGCTCACAGAATCCACCGCCGGACCCCTCCATACCGTCCGACCCGCGCGGCTGGAAGGGCGTGCAGACGGTCGTTACACCGGCGTGGTATGCGCCGATGGTGCTGACCGTCGGCGGTGTCGGGCAGGGCGGTGCGCCCAGCGGGTTCTCGATGCACGGACCGTGGGTAAGCGTGGCCGCGCCAGCGGAAAACGTCGTCGCGCTCGGTGGCGGCGGCGAACCGGTGGATGCGCTGCCCGGCAAGGACGGTCCGGTGCCGATCGCCGGCACGTCGTTTGCGGCGGCGTATGTCTCCGGCCTGGCGGCGATGCTGCGACAGCGGTTTCCCGACCTGACGCCGGCGCAGATCATCAACCGGATCACGGCCAGCGCGCGACACCCCGGTGGCGGCGTTGACGATGCTGTCGGGGCGGGCTCCGTCGACGCGTACGCGGCGCTAACCTGGGACATTCCGGCCGGCTCGGCGCCGACGCCGTTCAAGCAGTTCACCGTCAATCGGATTGAAGCTCCGGCGCCGGTGCCTCGCCCCGACCGTGGACCCATCACCGCCGTGGCGATGACGGTCATTGGTCTGATCCTGGCGCTCGGACTGGCCGCCCTGACCGGGCAAGCCCTGCGACGGCGCTGAACAATCGATGAGGGCATTCCGGTTACGGTTCACCAGCGGGCACGTGCTGTGGGCAGTGGCGCTGGCCCCGCTGTGCATCTTGTTGTTCCTGCACACGCGCTACCAGTGGGCGGGCCCGGCTCTGGTGGGCGCGGTCGCGGTCGTGGCCCTGGTCACCTATCGCGGTCGGCGGCTCATGGGCTGGGTGGGCGCGCTCTTTGCGTGGATCGGGCGACGCCGCAGGCCTCCGGATCCCCCATCGGAGCCGGTCGTCGGCGCCACCGTGAAACCGGGAGATCACGTCGCCTTGCGCTGGCAAGGCGAGTCTTTGGTCGCGGTCATCGAACTGATTCCGCGGCCGTTCACGCCGACGGTCATCGTCGACGGGAAAGCCCAAACCGACGACGTGGTGGACACCCGGTTGCTGGAGCGACTGTTGTCGGTGCACTGCCCCGACCTGGAGGCCGACATCGTGTCGGCCGGCTACCGTGTCGCCAAGACCGCGGCGGCCGACGTGGTGAGCCTGTACGAGAACGTGATCGGGAAAGACCCGGCCCCGGCTCACCGGCGGACCTGGGTCATGCTGCGTGCCGACCCGCAGCGGACCCACAAGTCGGCTCGGCGGCGTGATACCGGTGTCGCGGGGCTGGCCCGATACCTCGTGGCGTCGACGACACGCATCGCGGACCTGCTGGCCAGCAACGGGGTCGACGCGGTGTGTTCGCGCAGCTTCGACGATTTCGATACCGCCACCGAAATCAGCTTCGTACGGGAGAAGTGGTCGAAGATCAAGGGGCGCGACAACTTCACCGCCGCCTACACCGCGCCCGGGGGTCCCGACGTGTGGTGGTCGGCGCGGGCCGACCACACCATCACGCGGGTCCGGGTCGTTCCCGGGATGGCGCCGCAGTCCACGGTGCTGTTGACCACACAGAAGAGGTCAAAGAGGCCACGAGGGTTTTCCCGCGTGTCCGGGGGCCAGCGCGCCGCGCTGCAAGGCCAGCGCCTCGTCTACGACCGTCACCATAAGCTGCCGATCGGATCGGCGGGCGTACTGGTGGGCGAGACGGCGAGCCACTACCCGGTCTATATGCCCTTCGATAACGTCGACGCGACCATCAGATTGGGTGATGCTCAGGCATTCACGCAATTCGCGGTGCGGGCCGCCGCCGCGGGCGGGATCGTGACACTCGGGCTGCGTTTCCAGGAATTCGCCGGGCTGATCGGCGCCCACATCGGGCCGGAGGCAAAGGTGGCGTGGCCGAATGCGACGACCTTCATGGAACCGCACCCTGGCACAAGCCGGGTGACTCTGCGGCACAACGTCATCGGCACCCCGCGGCACCGGCAGTTGCCGATCCAGCCGATTTCCCCGCCTGAGGAAAGCCGCTACCAGGTAGCCCTCCCGGCTTAGGAAAACGGAATGTGATGCCCAAGCGGTCTGCTGGTTCTACACTAAAGACCGTCCGTCGACCGAGGCCCGCACCGGGGGCTCGCCCAGGCGGCAAGGTTACCCCCGACATTAAGGACCTTGGCAAATGAGCACCCACCCACAACTCACTGAGGCGTTGGAGCAGTTGCAGCGGTTCAGTTCGGCAGTTGAAGACCAGATGGCCGCAACGAAGACCGGATCCTACACAGCCACGGACGAATCCGAGACGGTCGAAGTGACGATCGATGGGCAGGGTTCCCTCACCGGCCTGCATATCGACGATGGCCTGTTGCGGCGGGGCGCCGAAACGGTGCAGCAGCGGATCAACGAGGCGCTGATGAAGGCGCAGACCAGAGGCAACGAAGCGTTCGAAGCCCAGCATGAGCAGCTTGCCGCCGACCTAACCGACATCACTCGTTCGCTCGTGGATATCGTCGGCCGTGCCTAACGGACTGCGTACGTGAGGCAGGGGCATGCACAGCCGCCAATTTCCTGCAAGTGGCCACCTTGATCTCCGTTACGCTTGTTAACCATGATGTTCGGCATCGTCGAGCGGCCGACGAGATGGCCCGGGTTCCCACCACCGGGCCGGCCGAAGCGAAACCGCACTCGTGATGCCCTTGTAACACCTAGGAGATGATTCGCCATGACACAACCGCAGACGACGAATGTGGAGTACGAGGAGCTGATGGCTCGCGCCCTCGAGCTGGAGGCCCCGATACCGGGCGTACCAACCGAGAATTCCGCGGCGCCGTGCACCCTGACAATGGTCCAAAAGGCGGCCCAAGATGTCGGGATGTCGGCCGACTTCATGCGGGACCGCCTGGCCCAGGGCGAACGGGAGCGGGCACGTCTGGCCGAGTCGCTGCGCAACGCGGCCAAGGCCTATGAGGAAACCGACGAGAATGTTCAAGACGCCCTAAACAACGAGACATCCATATCGGCGGTGACGCCCCTACCCGCGATCGATGGGGAGGGTCCCTCGACGCTCGGCGACGCGCCATACGTGGTGACTGCCGACGCCAACGAGTATTTATCGGTTGAATCCGCCGCGTCCCAGATAGCTGCAGGCGACCAGGGTAGAGCGCTTACTGGTTTCGCGGATGTGTGGGAGACGTACCAGCGGGTGTTGCGGCAGGTGGCGGTGGACCCCCGCTCCCCGTTCCGGAACTTTGACCACTGGTGGAGTGAGTCGAGTGCTTCGGCCGAGACGAGCCTCGAAGGGCAGAGGTCGTGGTTGGACACAATGGCCGGTTATTGCAGCCAGCTGGCCGCCCAGGCCCGAGACGTCGTGTCGGCACACAAGTTGGCGGTCTCGAAGCACCCCACGGTCGCGCAGGTATCAGAAGTTAACACCAACATGTATTTATATTATTGCCCGGGCATTCATAAAACTTCATGGCCATATAAAGATGTATGCCAGAACAGCCGCTGGGACTGCCCTGTGAAGTTTTGGTCGGGTGCAATAGAAAGCTGCCGATTTAAAGACCAGGACGAAAACGCGACGAATTCAAATAGGAATCTCCAAAAACGACACGCCGATATGCAGGCAAAATCGGAGGAAACGCTGGCCGAATACCAGCAGAAGTCGAAGTTGCCGTTGGCGCCGTTGAGTCCGCCGAAGCCTCCCTCCGCCTTCTACATCCCCCCGCCCCCGGACCCGGACCCGGACGACCCCGACAACCCCGACCCGGTGCCCGACCCCGACGATCTGATTGACGACGGGAGCCTTCCCGACCCGACCGGGATGCCCAGCGCGGGCGCCGGCGGCATGCCGACGGCACCGACCGACGACGCCTTGAAGGACGCCTTGAAGGACGCCATGAAGGGGCCTGGCCTGCCGCCGGGGGGGCCGGGGCTCAAACCGGCGGGCCTTGGCGGCGGCGGCGGCATCGGCGGCGTGCCGCCGATGCCGTTGCAGCCCTCGGTGGACGCCGAATCGGCCCGGCCCGCCGGGGCGGCCCCCGGGGGCGCTGCTGCCCCGGGTCGGATCCCGGGTGTGGGCGGCGCGATGGGCGGGGGCGGCATGGGGGGCATGGCGCCTCAGGGCGGTCAGGGTCAAAATACCAGCAAGGGCAAGCGCATGGAGGGGGAGGACGACGCGCTCTACACCGAAGACCGGTCGTGGACAGAGGGCGTTGTCGGCAATCGCCCACGCAAAGGCGCCGGCACCGACAAGTAAGGAGCCCAGATGACCACCGAGATGCACCCGCAAGTGGCAGAGGCGCTGCAGCAGGCACAGCGGTTTCAATCGACCCTCGAAGACCAGGAACACCGAACGAAGACCGAATCCTTCACGGCCACAGACGAAGCCAAGAGCGTCACAGTGACCGTCAATGCGAGCTTGTGCCTCACCGGTCTGTACATCGAAGACGGCCTGCTGCGGCTGGGCGTCGAAACGGTGGAGCAGCGCGTCAACGAGGCGCTGCTGAACGCGCGGACCGACGCGACCGCGGCGGTCGACACCGAGTATGAGCAGCTCGCCGAGTCGCTGGGTGACATTGTCGGTTCGCTCAAAGGAATCTTTGGCCTCACCTAAGCGAAACGCGGCCGCGGCAACGGTTTTGGAGGTGCGGGCCCGACGTCCGCCGGTGTTGGCTACCGCGGGGTCGTGCCGGCAGGCCGCCGTCGTTGTAGGAGACGATCGAGGTTCAGCCCGCGAGCGCGCACCGGAAGCGGTGGCACGAGCGCCCCGCCGTGCAACCTGGGCAGCCCGACCGCCAATTTTGCCGCAGCTAGCCACCTAAAACGTCGATTACGCTTATTAACCATGGTGTACGGCACCCTCCAGCGGCCGACGAGCGGTGTGGTGTGTCCGGCGTTGGGAGAGGAGTAGACGATGGGCATGGCGAGGCCGACAGGTGGGTATTCCGAGCAGATGCTCGACCCGGGCGGGTGGCCGGGCGTCAATGAGGACACCGTCCTTGACCGGGCCGACGACTACGAGCGGGTTCGTCAACAAGTCATCGAGGTGTTGGAGACCTGCGAGCGTGAGCGGGGTGAGATCTTCGATGGCGGTGTCTGGTTGGGTGCTGCCGCCGGTGCCGCGAATGGTGAATTCGGAACAAACATCGATAGGTTGGTGACGCTGCGGGACGGTCTCGACACGGTGGTTTCCTGGCAGAGATATGTCGCCGACTCGATCGTGCAGGCCAAGTCGGTCATCAGCGACAACGTGCAGGCCGCTCACCAGCAGATCAACGCCCTGCAGAATGACTTCAGCCTGGATGACGACGAGCGAACTACCGCAATCAATACGGTGATCCTTACGACACACGAGGCGAATCGCAACCTGGTCGACGGCGCCGCCGAGCTGATCAAGGCCGGGAAAGCGCCGAACAATGTCAAGGAACTGCTCGACCAGAAAACGCCTCCGGACACCATCACACCGTCTCCGGTCCCATCCCCGGTAGACGAGGACGAGGAGGAAGAGCGGCCGCGGCCCGCGCCGGTGCCACCGGTGCCCACCCCGGCGCCGATTCCGCCCGTACCGTCACCACCCAGGCCCTTTACGCCGGATGTCGCCCCGCCGCCGACTCCGGTAACGCCTCCAGTGCCGGGGCCGCCCGTACCGCCGCCGACCCCCGTTCCCGGTGGGACGACTCCCGCGGTGCCGGGCGGCCGACCGGAGGGTCCGCCGAGCCCGGCAGCACCGCTGAGCCCGGCGGCGGCGGCGCAACCGCTGGGTGGGCGTGGGAAGGGCATGGCTCCGGCGTCGGCGTCCGTGGCAGCGCCGCCAGTGGGAGTTCGTGCGGAGGACTCGTCACCGGCGGGGGCGCCCGCCGGAGGGGCCGGCATGCCGGCCGGGCCGATGGCATCGGGCGCTGGTCCGGGTGCCAAGTCGGGCGCGGGGCCGGGTGCTCCGGCTGGACAGAAGCCGCCGGAGAAGCAGCCCAGCGCACGGCCGGCGGCGGCCACTCGGCCCGCTGCCGGCCAGCCCGCGCGCCAGGAGCCGATCGATCGCACCCCGTCGGTGGATGCCGTCGCGATGGCGGTGATCCCGGTTTCACCGGCGCGGGCCGAGCGCGACGCCATGGCCGAGTCCGCCAATGCCATGCGCCGCCAGGGCGGCAAAACTGATCCGCTGCAGTTGGCGCGGCGCATCGCGGCGGCGTTAAACGCGCCCGGCAATGAGGGCCTGGACGATTTCGGGTTCTTCTGGGTGACCGCGGTGACCACCGAAGGAACGATCGTGGTGGCCAACAGCTACGGGCTGGCCTACATCCCCTACGGGGTGCAGCTACCGGATAACGTCCACATGGCCAGCGCCGACGAGGACATCCCGGCAAACGAGCGGGCGCGCTGGGCCACCTACCCGGTGATGGCCGTGCAAGGCTGGGCGGCCCACCACGACACCAAGCTGCGCGCGGTGATCGGCACCGAGGAGCAGTTGGCCAATTCCGACGCCGGCGCGGCCAAGGTCGTGCTGACACCGGAGGACATCCCGGACAGCGGCGACATGGTCGGCCGATCCCGGCTGGAGGTGGTGGCTCCCGCCGCGGCCGAGCGGCTGGCAGCCACCGCCGATTCGCATCTGATCGAGCTGTTGCCGCCCGCGACGGCGGACGCCAAGCCGCGGGATGATACGCAGCCCGTACCTGAAGCGATGGATCCCGAGGCGGCGGCCACCCTGATAACGTCCCTGGCCGCCGGAAACCTTGATCCGCAGGAACTTGTTGCCCAGATGCCTGCGAGTGTCAATCCGGCGCTGGCTGACGGGCGGCCCATATTGTGGTTGGACGTGATGAAACCCATGACGAGCCGCGCTACCGGTCGCGAGGTCGCACACCTGCGGGCGTTCCACACCTACGCCGCTGCCGCCCACAAAGCCATCCTCAACGAGGCGCACACCGCGGCCGACTTAGGCGCCCAACGCGCCGCGGTGGCCGACTGGTTGTACTGGCAACACCTCTCCGGACTGCTCGACGCCGCCCTCACCAAGGCATCTTGAGTCAGGGCAGGCGCCAACCGCTACCACCTGTGGGCCGGTCGGGGTGCCGACTCGGACCAGGGCCGGCGCCTTGGTCGTAGCGACCGTCCAAACGTTCGCCGTACCCGGCGACATGTTCACCGATCGGCGGATAAGGCCCAGCTGTCGGCACGGACCTGCTAAGCGATCTGCTACGGGCAGGAAGGCCTGCGGTATGTTTCGCCTCCAATATCGGGGACTCCGTGCTGACGCTGCCGACACTGAGGGCGTTAGGCGAAATGTTCACCGCCCCACTTACACTGATCCCGATCTGTAGTCCCGCGACTACAGCACTTCAAGAGTGTAGACAAATGATTACAGACAGCGCAAGGCCCAACCTCCTCGAGTGACTACGGCATGGGGTGGGGTAACGTAACGCATGACTACACGTAGCGAAAGCCGCGGCCAGACGCCAGAAACTCTCCCGACGGGTCGCGACGAGGTGATCGCCGCGATCCTCGACAGCGCGGGGGAGCTATTCGCGGAACGCGGACCGGCGGCGGCGTCGATTCGCGACATTGCGGCTCGTGCGGGGGTCAACCATGGCCTGGTCTTTCGACATTTCGGCGCCAAAGAGCGGCTAGTGGCTGCCGTGCTCGATCACCTGGCCGCCCATCTGAAAGAGCTGGTCGACGCCGAAGCGCCGGCCGCCGAGATTGGGGTGGCCTCCGCCCGCCAGCTGCGGGTAATCGCTCGGGCACTGCTCGACGGGTTTCCGGTAGGTCAGCTGCAGAGCAGCTTTCCCGGCGTCGCCAGGATGATCGACGAGATTCGGCCCCAACATCGCAGCGACGACGCCGCGCGGCTGGCAGCGGCTCACGCCCTCGCCCTGATGCTCGGTTGGCAGTTATTCGAACCATTTGTGCGCTCGGCAACCGAACTGCGCGACTTGCCCCAAAACGACCTCCGCAAGTCCATCGGCATCGAAATGGAAAGGCTTATCGTGCCGCATTGATGTGCACCCTCGCGCCAGCGCTAGGGGTCTCGCGGGGCGAGGTTCCGCCTACAGGGTTATCCCGGAAGGCTTCGTTTGCGGTCGGTCCGGAGTCGGTGGCTGGGCCGGAGCGCTCTCCGATGCGTGGTCGCCAGGTGCCGCGCTTTCGGCGAGTGCCTCGGGGACCTTTTCCTCGTCGGCCGTCGTTTCGTCGACCAATCGCGCTCCGTCACCGGCCGACGGCTCCGCCTTGGTGGTTTCCGAGGCGAGCTCCGCCGGCACCGAGCGTGGCATGCTCCCCATGGCGCCCTGCGCACTTTGCGTGATGTTCTGCACGGCCTGTCCCACCGTCTGCGCGACCTGACCCATCGCCGTAATGTTGCCCATGTACTGATTGGGCTTGGGCTTGGGCTTGGGCGTCGGCGTCGGATCTGGCTTCGGGTCGGGCTTCGGGTCGGGCTTCGGGTCGCTTCACTGGCTCCCAGGTCGCCAGCGGTGCGGAATTGGACGTTGCTGACCTGATCTGCGAGCTTCTGATCGGTAACCGCATACATGCGAGCCGCGGTGGTCATGTTGGATCCCGTCCTCGTCAGTGCGGCTTTGACGACGGGTAGCCCCTCAATCACCGGTGATTCCATGATTGGCAAGGTTTCATTAATCGCTGACGACACCGAATCGGTTCCGGCCGTGACCATTGGCGCCGGAGGCGCAGGAAGAACCAGCTCTTGGAGGTTCGTCCCCGCAATTTCCAGACGGGAATGGTCAACGACCAGTGGTTCAGCCATCGCGCGACCCCTATCTACGTTTCCCATCAAACAAATGTAACCCAAGGTACCGCAGCTGAATTGCAGCAATTTTCCCGCCACGTGGTCGCATCATGGACGCAGCTCAGAATCGGATATTCCGGACGATGTCGTAGACGCTGGTGATCCACAGCAGCATCGGCAGGATAGCAGCGACGAGAGCACCGTCGAACAACTCCAGAATCCGTTTCATCACCGGCGAAATGCGGCGAACCCCGGCCGTCGCCGCGACGACCGCCAGTGCAATCAGGGCTCCCACCAGGTAGATAGCCAAGAACAGCCACGTGCTCTGCGGATACCAGATGCTCAACCTGGCTGCCACACCCATCGGAATAGCGATGGTCGCCGCCAGCAGCGCCCACGCGCACCAACGGTCGCTGTAAAGTCGCGACCTAAACGCGCACACCGCCGTAACCAGACCGGCCACCACCAAGCTGTGTATGAAGAAGTGTCCGCGCACCACCACAAAGATGACACCGGCCGCAAGCACCAGGGCGCCAGCTGTAACGAATCCAGTCAGCAGCTTTTTGGCCAGTCTGCTGCGCTCGCTGAGCCGCAGGGCGGAGTTGGGCACAGAAGCGATGATGGCCTGCCAGGTTCGCGTTTCTTTGTCGTCACTGGGCTCCTCGCGGCCCTCGACGGCCTCGAGCAAATCCTCATATTCCACGGTCTCGCCGGGAGCCGGAATCGGGGGCAGCGCGATCCGCGCGACGGCGACGGTCAGCTTGGCCGCGTTCGTCACGGTGAACAGCCCGAACATGATCGCTCCGGCCGGCACCCAGTGCTGCCATCCGTAGCCGAACGCGATGGCGGCGGCAGTGACCGCAATCGAGGTGACCGCGGTGAACGATGCCAGCTCGTAACGCTGACGAGGGCCGCCCCGCGTTAGCAGAGTCAAAAAGAGAACAGCTGCGGCGGCGCCGGCAAACTGCGGCGCCTCTAACGATGCGACCACGTGTGGCCGCGGGGTGGCCAGCGCCACGGCGACGGTGATCAGCGGGTACGCCGTGATAAGCAGGCTCTCCGAAAGGTTCAGATTCTGGTAGAACCTCTTGGCGGCCCAGCTGCCCACCAGGACAACGATTCCACCGATGCCCAGCGCCAGCGGCCACCACAGGTGGTGACGCCCGGTGTGCCACCACGCCAGCGCCGCGATCACGGTGATCACCACGGTCACGACCGGAATGGCCACCCCGACAAAGCGATTCAGCGCCGTCCGGTCGAACTCAGGCGATTCGTCAAGCACAGCGATCGCGTCGATGACGTCTTCGACGAGCGGCCGGTACCGCTCCGTGCGACTCACCGGCACCAGCGTCAGCAGCGCTCCGTCGACGACAACGGCGTCATCGAGTGATTGGTCGGGACTCAGCGGCGGGGCACCCGGGCGGGCGAAGGTCCACGCGCCCTGGGCGGAAAAGTCGAAACCGGCCAGGACGTCCGCCGGTGTGTCTTCCAGAATTTCGGCCAGCACCGCGATGGTCTCGTCGATGTAGGTTTCTATCGGCGCAGTCGACGGCAGCACTACATCGCTCATCCGCCTGCCGGTAAGGACTGTCACCCGGGTGGTTGCGGGTTTGGCGGGAGGCGCCGCCGCAGTCGTCGCAGCGGCAGCAGCTGCAGTAGCGGTTGGCGCGCTCAACGACCTTCACCCCTGTCGAAATCGTCGGACAAAGCCGCGGCTAGTTCGACAATCCTACGCTGGTAGGTATCGCCGAGGAGGTCGATCTGAATCTCCGTGCCGGCCGCGATCTGCTTATCCCATGGCAGCACGATAACCCGGCCGGGTTGAACACGCTGTTCGAACACCCGCACCAACTCGCGGACAGTGATATTGGGCTCCCCTGGCGCGACGTGGTTGAGCACCACACAGGCCCGGTCAAGCAGCGCCTGATATCCGTTGTGACGCAACCAGTCCAGCGCGACCCCCGCTTGCCGGGCAGCGTCGATGGACACGCTGGACACGATCACCAACCCTGACGCCGTTGAGAGCACACCGCGGGTGGCCGGACCGAATAAATCGGCCCCGCAGTCGGCCACCACGAGGTTGTAATATCTCGGCACCGCAGCAACCACGGAATGCCAGTCTTCTTCGCTCAACGTGCGCCGCGCAACGCTGTACTCGGCAGCGGGGAGTACCTCAAGGTTGACCGCATTCATGCTGGTGTGCGCGCGGACGTCGTTGTAGTGCGCCAGCGCTTGGTTGGCCACCAGATCCGCGATGGTCGCGGCCGACTGACGCCCCACCCGGTCGGCCAGGTTGCCCGAGGCGGGGTCCGCATCGACCGCCAGGATCCTGTCGCCGCGCACCTGAGCGAACACCGAACCCAAAGCGGCTGTCACGGCCGTCTTACCGGCACCGCCTTTGAGACCCAGAACGCCGATCTCATACGAACCCCGGATTTGGCGGCGAATCCGGGTGTGGAGGTCGATCTCGTATTTCTCGTCGCGCGACAGGCCAAAGTTGATACGCGTCAAGGTGTGCAGCCAACGCCGCCAACCTCGTCGTGACACCATTTTGGCGGCCGATTTCTTGGGCACCGATTTGACAGCAAGGTCCGGCTGGACCGCGGCCTGTGGGTCTGGGCGCCGCCGGCCATCGCGGTCCGTCGGGGCGGACGCCTGTCCCGCGGGCGGCGAGAAGCTGGGTTCCCACGGCTCCGCCGGCCCGGCTGGGGGCGCCAACCGTGCCGGATCTGCGCGCGGCCGGGGCGGCATCGGCGGACCAGTGGCTGCGTTTTTGCGGCCGTGTGGGGGATCGACGAGTTGTAGTTCGTGGTCGGCGGGATCGACGTTGCCCCCGCGCGCATGTCGGGCAGGGTAGTCCGGTCCGTCAGTTTGCGGTCCCGGCATTGGCGCCGGCGGGGGTTCGGGTCGGGCTGGTGGGTGTTGCTGGGGAAAGTCGACCGGCATTGGCGCCGGCGGGGGTTCGGGTCGGGCTGGTGGGTGTTGCTGGGGAAAGTCGACCGGCATTGGCGCCGGCGGGGGTTCGGGTCGGGCTGGTGGGTGTTGCTGGGGAAAGTCGACCGGCATTGGCGCCGGGGCCTGGCCGTTGGGCTGGGGTGGGCTCGTCGGCGTGGGCGGCGCCGAAGACGGCGCATTGACGTCGTAGTCGCCCTGCGCCGCGGCCTCGTCCGGAATTTCGGCGCCTTCGGGGGGCTGAAAGAGCCGGTCATAGTCGGCCGGCATGAGAACCTCTCAGGACCTATACCTCGAAAAATACAAGATGAAAGAAAAATACCGGATGAAACACAAGAAGGGGCGAGGTCTTCCCTTAGGTCGAACTCGCCCGATCCCGTGCTCCGCCATTTTGCGTGGCCGTACTGCCTAGGCGAACATGTCGCCGACGGCTTTTTCTGTCGACCGGTACACATTCGCGGCCTCGCTGGTCGTGTTCCCAAGGCCGTGCAGCGCACTCTTCATATCTTCGTAGGCTACGCCAAACTGGTCTTGCAGGACCCCCCACTGTTCCGCGGATTCACCGTCCCACGCGTCCTTCAGCGCTGCAACCTGTGCGTTGACCTCCTCGAGAAGTTGCTCGGTGGTCTTCGCCTCACCGCTGAGTGACGTTCCAGCGGCCTCGACGGCGTCAAAGCCAATCCTGATTTCTGACATGCTGTGCTCCTGTTTCTTCTGGTGCTAGGGGTTAAATGTTCATCGCTTGCGCGGCTTGCGTGATCGCGCTGGATTGCTCGTCGTCAGCCGCGGAGTATTTGACAGCGCCCGTGTGCAAGCTCTCCGAGATACTGCCGAGCGCTGTGGTCAGCTTGCGGGCCGCCGGGTCGAAGCGGTCAACCGCCTCCCCGAAGGCCGAGCCGGCAGTACCGACGAACTGGGCCTTCACGTTTTCCTTGGCGTCGGTGACCCGGCCGATGGACGCATTCAGCTCTTGTACTTTCGCGTCAAGGTCGGCGGCTGCCTTTTTGAGGGCTTCCTCCGTGACTCTAAGTGCCATGTTGGACTACTTTCTCTGTGTTTCTGCATTCCTCGCCAAGTGATGGCAAGTCTTCCGGCCCGGGTGGCCGGGAAGTCTGTTGCGGTGCGCGCTCACCAGTCATCCCCGTCGTCCATGTCGTCGAGGTCTTCGTGCGCGTTGTCGTCCTGGCTCCGAGCGAGCAGCACGGGGGTTGCCAGCCCCGGTCGGGCGCCGGCGCCGGATTGCGCGCCGGCGCCGGCGCCCATCCCGCCGACAGGGGCAGCGCCACCGGCCGCCGACGATCCAGCGCCGGTGCCGGCGGGCGCGACACCGGGTTTGTCGATCAAGTTGCTCATCAGCGCCGTGCGCGGCGACGTTCCGCCCGCTCCGGGCAGCGACTCCGCATGCATCATTCCCATGCCCGCGTTTGGGCCCAATCCCCCCGCCGCCGTGTGGGGGGAAAACGGACTGGCGCCGAACAGGCCTATCGGGCCGGGTTCCTTGTCGCCCAGCGCGCCTACGTCGCTTACCAGACTGTCGGCACCGGTGCCGCCGGTCTGGCTGGCCAGCGACGTCATCTGCTGCATCATCTGTTGCATCGGTTGCATCAACTGCTGCATCGGCCCGCTCATCTGCCCCATCTGGCTGAGGAACTGCATGAGTTGCTGATCGATTGGAACGATGTCGGGCGTGGGCTTGGGGGCGGGGATGTCGTCGCCTATTTCGGAGAGCGTGCGCAAAGCCGCGGCTTTGGCCCCCATCGCCGAGACTTCGCCCAAAGCCGTCGCTTCCGCGGCCTCCCCCATCCCGGGTGTGACGATCGGCTTCACCGGCTCAATTGGCTCGAAAGTCGTATTGGCCAGGGTTTCCGCCTGATAGATGTCCATCGCGCCGCCGGCCTGATTCCACATGCGGACGAAATAATCCGTTTCGTTGAAGCCGATCGGCACCATGTTGATACCGAGGAAGTTGGTGGCCGTAAGAACCCCATGTGTGATGTGGTTCGTCGCGATCTCGGGCAGCGAAGGTGTCGTCCCCAACGCCTTCATGTATGACGCGGCCTGCGCGGTGGCTTTCGCTGCACGCAGTTGCGCGTGCTGGGCCGCAGTCTGCAGCCAACTCACCATCGGCGTGATGGCGGCTATCCCACGTTCGCTGCTTGCTCCGGTCCAGGCCGCCTGGAGGGAGACCAGGAGCGTGGCCAATTCGAGGGCCTGAGTCTCGAGGGCGGTTGCCCACGCCTGATACCCCGCGGCGGCCTGCATCATCGGCGCCGGGCCCGCACCCGCCATGAGCATCGCAGTGTTCGCCTCCGGTGGCATCGCATGCCACAACATGGTTACCGGTCTCCTTGGGGACGAGTCTTTTGGGCTATTTCGTGCTTGGGCCGGTTACGCCAAAGTGGCGTCGTCTCGACCGTTGAATAACCGTTGAGGGCCACCTGCGCACCAATGCAGGCATGCGCCGAATAATGCGACATGGGCTGCATTTGTGTAGCTCTCCTCATAATTATTCGTTGGACGAAGTCATTTAGTTACGGCGAAAACAACCCAGCGGGCAACGCAGTCCCCGTTTCGGTTATCCGATCCAGCTTCTTCGCTGGAGGATGGGATAATCCTAACCGCCTACCGGGGGTGCTCACTGCACTTCTTCTGGAGGATCGATGTAGACCGCTTGGATGACTTCTTTGGCGTCCGGTGAGATCAGAAATGCCTGGCCAGGGGGTCGGCGCTTGACCTTGAACTGGCTGGACGGGAAATCCGCTTTGTCGCCGGAAAGGAGCATGGTCGGAGATCCCGCCCCATAGGCGGCGCCGACGAACTTGTCCATAGTTGCTTTGTATGCGGCGCTCATTTGGCAGGTCACAATGAGGTGCAGCCCGATATCGGGAGCCGCCGGCAACAACGGCGTCAGCGGCCCCATCGGTGGCAGCCCCCCCGTGGCGGCCACGACCATGTGCCAATCGTCGACCAAAAGCACGATGTCGGGTCCGGTCCACCACGACCGCGACCGCAGCTGCGCAGTTTTCAGGTCGGCCGGCGGCAATCGCTTCTGCAGATTGACCGCCAGCGCTTTGATCGCCTCGTCCAGCGTCGTGCTATTGCGGTTGAACGCCCCCGCGTCGAGCAGATGGGAGTCCGGCACCGCATCCAGCAGGCCCGAGCGGTAGTCGGCCAGCATGAAACGCACCTGTTGAGGACTGTTGCGGGCACAGATGGCGCGCGCGATCGCATGGGCGATGGTTGTCTTGCCCGACTTGGGCGCACCGAAGATCAACAGGTGCTGCGTCGTATACATGTGCGCGTAGGCCACGGACAGGTCCGTTTCGCGTACTCCGAGCGGAATCGTCCAGCGAGTGCGGTAGTCGCTCTCCGCGCCGGGTGGGTTCGGGTCCAGTTCGTACAGGTGGATGCGCTCCGGCAGGACCCTGACCCGAGGCGCCTCGTCGGTGTGCTGGGCCGCGATGTGCTCCGCCGCCGCCGTGAGCGCCGGCACGATGTCGCCAGCGCAGTGCACACCGTCGAGCCTTGGCACACCGATCATCAGGTGGTGCTTCTCGACAGACATCGCCCGGCCCGGACGATTCGCCGGGATTTCCCGGGTGGCCCGGTCGATCTGGGTGTCACTGACATCGCCGAGTCGGAACTCGATCTTGGTGCCGAGGTAGTCGCGGACGCGCGACTTCAGTTCCGTCCATCGCGGGGTGGTTACCACCACGTGGACGCCGAAAGACAGGCCCTGTGCGGCCAGAGTCTGGACTTGAGTTTCGAGTTCGGGGAACTCGCCGATGAACGCCGGCCACCCGTCGATGACGAGAAACACGTCGCCGAATGGATCGGCCGCAAGGGGATTGTTGGGATCATCGCGCAGCTGCCGATACATCGCGATCGAGCCCACGCGGTGCTCTTTGAAGGTGCGTTCCCGCTGCCGCAGAACGGTTTCCACCTCAGCGACCACTCGCATGACACGGTCGGGCTCAGAGCGGGTCGCCACCCCGCCGACGTGTGGCAGGTTTTCCAGATACATCAGGCCACCGCCACCGAGGTCGATGCAGTAGAACTGGACGTGTCGTGGCGAGTGCGTGGCAGAGGCCGATAGGATCATGGTTTGCAGAAGTGTCGACTTCCCGGTTTGTGGGGCGCCCCCGATGGCGATGTTGCCGCCCGCCGCGGAAACGTCGACTCCCCACACCCCCTGACGGTGCCGGCGCGGCTCATCCATGACTCCCAGCGCAAAGCGCAACGGCTGTCGCTCGTCGTGTGCGATGAGCTCGTTGACCGGTGTCGGATCGATCAACGGCGGCAGCCACATCTTGTACGCCCGCGACTCTGTGGTGCTGAGTTGCTCCAGCACCACCTCGCGCAGCGCCCGTGAGTTCGTCTCGACAGTCATCAGCGCCGCTCCTCCTCATCGCTTCGCTCTGCATCGTCGCCGGCGGGAGTCATCAGCGCCGCTCCCCCGCAAACGGGAGGTGCCCCCACCTCATCGCTGCCTACTAGATCGTCGCCGGCGGGGTTCATGACAGCATTGCCTCGTCAAAGATTGGAGCCGCGGTGAACTGGCGGATTCGCATAGCCGGCGCGGCGATGTGCGGTTCGGCTCCGTTGGTTTCGCCATTGGTTTCAGCCCGCTTCGTCGGAACGTACGGGTTACCGGTATATAAGGTGCTGAACTTGATCGGGTCTTCCATGCCGACCCGCAGAAACCCAACCCCGCTTTCTTTATTGGTGATGTACTGCGCTTCCGGGGTTCCGATCACCATCTTGGACTCATGAGAGCTGGTGGTGCGCAGCGCAATCCGGTACGTGAGGTTGGGCTCGAGTTTGTCGATGCGCGCCCCGCCGGTTTGAAGCGACTGGGTGGCCAGCAGTAGATGCACCCGCAGCGACCGCCCCACGCGGCAGATCCGGTCAAACAAATCGATGAAGTCCGGATGACCTTGCAGCAGCTCGGCGAACTCGTCGACGACGACGAAAAGCGTTGGCAAGGGTGCGAGGTCGGCGCCGCGCTCACGGTACTTTTCGTACTCGGCCACACCGGAGAGCGCCCCGGCCGCGCCGACCTGTATCCCGGCCTGGCGCAGGATCGACTGCCGGCGGTCGAGTTCTCCGGTCAGCACCGCACCCATACGGCTGACCAGCTCGGCTTCCTCTGCCATGTTGGTGACGACAGCGGCGGTGTGGGGAAGCTTTTCCATTCCCAGAAATGTCGAGCCGCCTTTGAAGTCGGTAAGCAGCAGGTTTACCTGGTCGGGGTGGTGCATGGCGACCAGTGACAAGATGAGGGTGCGCAGGAATTCGGACTTCCCCGACCCGGTAGTTCCGATGAGCATCCCGTGTGGTCCGCCGCCGAATTCCGCGCCCTCCTTGATGTCGAGGTACATGACATTGCCGGTCTTCAGTTCGTGACCGAACGGGATCTTGAGGCGGTCACGGTCGGTGTCGGTGTACATCCGCCAGCGAGAGGGTGTCACCTCCTCGATGCTCTGGGCTTTGATCATCTGGTGCCATTCGGTGACCGCCGCCGCCTTTTTCTGGATGCGCGCGGTTCTGGTGTCCAGGATGGTGCCGGTGATAGACCATCCGGCCAGCCTCCTCGCGATGCGGATGGCCTGGTTTGGCGACACGCGGTCGGTGCCCGCCATCACCTGACGAAACGCCTGGCCGGGCAGTCGGTCGTCGGCGGTTCCATCCTCGGCCACCCTGATGCGGTAGTTCGAGCCGCGGTGATTGCCCAGGGTGATCACCGAGACACCGGCCCTGCCGTCGTGCGGAAATCCCGCCTTGCCGCCGGTCAGGTCTATGAGCACGATGTAGGGGCCCCCGGGAAGCGAATCTGGTGAGTGCGGACCGCGCGCGGCCAGATCGGACAGACTGTCCGGGCGGGTGTAGATCATCCGCGTCGTCCCGGCGCCATCGTTGTCGGTCGGATGCTGGACGTGCGGTAGCCATTTCAACCAGGACCAATCCGGATCGTCGGGCTTGTCGGTGAGCACCCGGATCTGCAGCAGGTCCGGCGGATGGAAAACGGTCAGGTGACAGATCATCGCGGTCAGTAACCCGGCGGCCCCCGCCGGGTCGCCGCCCACCGCGATCGTCGGAAAGGTGCGCAGCTGAAGCAGTTTCGGACAGTCGTGGATAAGCCCGTGCGTGCGCAAAAACTTGACCGCCCACATGTTGGCGACCGGCTCCAGGTACGGCTGAGGCGCCGCCGTGGGGCCCGCCAGCTCACCGCCGGCGCTCGGCTTCATAAGCCGGTCCACCGCCGGCTGGTCGCCGATTCCGATGCGGGTGGCGGCGTAGAAGTCGGCGTTGGCCGGGCGCGACCACTGCCGGGGTGTGCCGATGATCGACACCAGGTCGTCGGGATGGGGCGCGTGGTAACTGAAGAACGCCACCTGCGCGCTGGCCGAGGAGGTCACTCGCGGGCGCAGCCCCGCCAGATAACGCAGATACTCCTTGCGGTCGGAGTTGATCTCGGGCACCTTCTTGCCGCCGCCGCTGCCTCCGCCACCGGCCATCATGCTCAACGACATCATGATCATCATCAGCGGCATCATCAGCATGTACGGCGAGAGCGACCTGGTACCGCTGACGACCATGATCGCGATCATGCCGAGCATGCAGACACCCATCACGTACGGAAGGGCCTTCTGGAGGAGCGACGGCGGGACGTCGATACCGAGGTCCTCGGGCGCCGCGAGGGAGATCTCGCCCGGCGTCAACCGAGGACCGCGCGTGATGGTTGGGGTGAACTTTCTCGTCGTCATCAGGGGCCTCCGGCGACGTCGGGTGCCGCTTTCCGGGGGCTCGGGTCAGCGGGCAGCGTGTCATGCTCGAGCAGGGCGTTCTCTTTGGATAGCACCGGGCCGTCCACCAAAAGCCGAATGATCTCCCAGGGCGCGGGTTTGGGCGAACTCAGGCCCAGCGACGAAGCGGTCTGTTGGTCGGGCACCCCGTAGCGCACACCCTGCGGATCGACGTAGTACAGCGATTCGCCGTACCGGGGATCAGGGGACTGGATGTTCAGATACTTTCCACCGTCGACGTAAACGGTCGCGTTCCCCTGGATCTGTTTGATGCCGCTGTTCATCGAAGACGCTTGTATCGGCAGATGCCGACCGGTCAGCACCGTTGTCTTCGCCGCCTGATCGCCGGGCTTGCGTTCCCACGTCCAGCACAGCGTGGGATCTTGCGGCCGGGTCACGATCTTGATCGGTTCGTCGGGTAGCGGTGAGTGGTAGAACAATTCGGGGATTCTGACGGCCAGAGTCGGATCCACCGCCGGAGGCGCCACAAGTCCGTACGACTGAGTGGCGCGCAGCGCCGCAGCGGTGTTGGCGTTCACGGGCGCTACGCCGTCGGACAGCACCACGAAGTATCGCGCCCCAGAGATCGCGTGGACTTGGAACACCGACCCGATCACCAGCGCTTCGGGCAGTCCAAGAGTGTTCGGGCCACCACCGCCCGCGATAGGCGGCAGTTGCCAGGACCCCGCGTCGGGCAGTGCGTTGAACATGGCCGCCGAGATGGGGCTCGGCTTTGCGGTCGCGGATATCCCCACAGCCGAGGTGAGCGCGCGGTCGGCCAGATCGGTGGCGTGCCGCCCCTTCGCGGTCACGACCCAGTCTTTGCCCTGGTAGTAGGCCAGCAGTGCCTCGTTCGGAAGGAGCGGGTCTATCGAGGAATCGATGACCAGCGGCATCGATACCACCGCCGTCTGCACCGTGGGATTAATGGTGTCCGCCTTGGTGACCGTGTCGCACAGCGCCCAGACCGACGAGGAACCGCCCGAAACCGGTGTGGCATACGGGGCACCGGGGATGCCGATGGTTTGGCCCTTGGGAAACCGGTTCAGTTCGGCGGGCTTCACCGTCGCGGGCTCGGCCGGGTTGCCCAGCACCAGGCGCGCCGAGGTCAGGTTGTAGACGGGATGCAATTGCGTCGACACCATCAGATAGAGCTGGTTGGTCGAACGGTCGACGAATAAACTGCCGCCGCCGAGTTTGCCTTGCGGCTTGAAGAACGCCATCGCCAGGGCGCCTACCACGATCAGTACCGACACGATGACGCCGACCGCGACCGACCGGCTGTAGAACTGCAGCGGGTCGTCGAACATCCGGGTGTCGCGCCGCACGATGGCATGCTCTAACCGCCTGAGCAGGAAGCGCCAGCCGCTAACCTGAACCTTGGTGGTAAGCCGCAGACCTGCCATGCGTCACTCGGTGATGTTGAGGCGTCCGTGTACCGCCGCGATCGCTTCGGCCATGTCCTCGCCGTTGATCTCGCGCAGCCGGTCCGCGTCGAGGTCTTCGAAGTCCACGGCCCGGGTCAGGCGGATGTCACGGTACTGTTCGCCGGCCTCCACCAGTTGGCGCGCATAGCGACCGTTGCCGGCGACGTCCAGTGCGGCTTTGCCGCGCACTGTCAGGTCACTCAGCAGCTTCGCCGCCTGCAACAGATTCTCGGCCGCCTCCAAACTCAACGCCGAGTCATTACTAGCCGCAATGACTTTCGCGATTTCGAAAATCTCCTCGGGGGAGTAGGAGTCGAATTCGATCCGGGTGGCGAACCGTGACCGCAGGCCCTCGTTGGTTTCCAGCAGCCGGTCGATGTCGGAGCTGTAGCCCGCGATGATCACTACCAGCCGGTCACGGTCGTTCTCCATCCGTGCCAGCAGGGTGTCCAGCGCCTCTTGTCCGAACGGGTCGTTCCGTCCGTCCCGTTCCTGCACCAGCGCGTATGCCTCGTCGATGAACAGCACACCGCCCATGGCGCGGTCGATCGCCTTGGTGGTTTTGACCGCCGATTGGCCCTCGTATTCGGCGACGAAATCCTTGCGCGCCGTCTCGATGAGTTTGGGTTCCTGGATGACGCCCAATCCCGCCAGGATATTGGCCACCACCCGTGCGATTGTGGTCTTGCCGGTACCGGGCGGCCCGGTGAAGATCATGTGCTTGCTCGGCTGGGCGACCTTCATGCCGCGAGCAGCGCGAACCCTCGCCATCTGGGTCGCGGCGCGGTACCGCTCGACCTGATCTTTGACCCGGCTGAGCCCAATCTGGCGCTGCAGCTCGGCTTCCGCCTCGGCGAGAAGTTTCTCCCGCCCGGAGGTGTCGGCCACGACTGTGGACGCATCCCAGGGATCTGTGCGGGCGGCGATCTGCTCGGAGGTTGTCGTCGGCAGGCGATAAGATGGATCCTTCAGCGCCGCAGACACTTTGGGTTCCGAGTGGGTGGTCTGCAGCCATTCCAGAAGCGCCACCGCAGCGTCTTCGTTCCCTTGGCTGCGGCGCGTCATCGCCAGGAACCAGGCGATGGAGCGTGCGCATGCTTCACCCGCCGCGGAGCCGTTCGCCTCGGTGAGTCGGCGTTCGGCTTCGGTGAACAACCCGAGGCTCGCCGCGGCGACCCCGTGCGCGACGCCGGCCGCGGCCGCCAGGAACTGGTCCGGCCACTTCCCGGCGCCCCTGACTTCGTCGATCACGTCGGTCCAGCGTTGGGCCTCGCCGTAGATCACCGCCTTGACCCACGACATCAGGTGCTCGGCACCTGCGGCCGGCGTGTCCTCGAGGGCCTCCATGGCGTCCGCATAGTTGCCGTGCGAGGCTTCGGCCACCGCAAAACCCAGCGTGATCGCCAGCGGCGAATTGACCGGGTAGGTGATGTCGCCGTACAGGCCGCCGATCGCAATCCTGGCGCCCAGGCTGGTCATCGAGATTTGGGCGGGTCCCGCCAGCTGCCCGAAGTGTGTGCGCGAATACCAGGCCCGAAACAGTGTCACCCGGTCGGTGTCGCCGCAGCGGATGCGGCCGACCCATGCGTCGCAGGCGGTTTCGTCGTAATTCGTGATCTCGGTGAACATATCCAGGGACCGTGACTCCGAGACCGGCAGCATGCCGACCGCACTTTCGAACAGGCCGGCCAGGTGATCAGTCATGATCCTGCGCGTACCGCGTGGCGAACACTTTTGCTTGTGCCTCGGCGGCCTGTTCCGGCGACGTCAAACCCATGAAGTTCTCCACGTAGTCACGTATGGCCTCGTCGTCCACGGGGGTGTCCTCTGGGGACATCTCCTGTATCAGATTCGACACGAAGGTGTTCTCCAACAAGTAGGTGTGTTGCCCAGCCAGCCCTTTTTGCCGCGCTAGGTCCGCGAGGACCAGTACCTCGTCTGCGAGCTGCGATTCGCTCATGTTTGTCACCTTCGCCGACAGCTCGACCCGCTGGGTACTGCCGTCCATGGCCGCCGACACCGAGACCGTGTCGGGCGGGTTGGTCACCGTGAAGAACGGGCCGGCTTCCTCGTCCTCTTCCTCGTCGGCCCCGGCCACCGCATGGATGGTTTCCAGCTCGTTTTCGGTGTCTTCAGGCTCGGCCGGCGCGTACTCATCCAACGCATCAACGCCCGACTCCTCGGCGCTGTCGCCGGCGACGGAGAAATCCAGGGCGTCCGCTTCCGCGGCGCCGTGGTCGTCAAATCCTGGCTCGTCGGTGGCGGAGAAATCCAGGGCGGCGAGATCATCGTGCTCGTCGTGCTCCGGCATCGTGTCCTTCTTTCTGAAATTGGTAGCGGCAGAAGTCAGCCTCGGGAGGAGGCTTGGGCTTGATCAAGGGCGTGATCGGACCAGGCGCCCGCCGGGAGGAACTCCAGAAGCCCGTCCAGCGCGCGCTGCAGATTTTCCTGGGTGCCGGACAGAAAGCTGCCATACAGCTCGCCGCCGACGCGGCGGGGCAGTGACACCAACCTGCCCTGCGCCGAATCGAGGACACCAGCGGCCACGTCGGTCCGGGTAATGGTGCCGCCGGGGTGGCGTTGGTTGGCGGTGATCTCCACCCAGCTGTTCGGATTGCTGATGATCTCGGCGTAGACGCGGGCCGAGGCCGGCGCGGCGCCGTGCTTCGCCAACTGGGCCGCGCTGGTGCACGCGGCCAGTTCGGCCGCCACACCCGTCAGCGGTTCGACGTCGGCGGGTTGGGCGGGGCCCAGCACGGTGGTCACCATGCCCGCCAGACCGACCTGCGCAGCCACGAGCTGCAGCACCAGCAGGTCGCCGTCGCGCGCGGCGATGACATGGCGTTCATCCTTGCGGCACACCACGAAACGTACCATCACTCCGCCGGCGTCGCGCCGCCACCACCGGCCCTCCAAGGTCCGGTCCGCCCTACCGAGAGTCTCGACGATCGCCGCCACCGTCGGGTGGGGTTGGCCGGAATGGTCCAGCACCCCTTGCGCGGTGAGGTCATGCTGCACCTGGTCCCAGACGAGCTTGCGCAGGTCTTCTTGCGGGATGTTCGCTCGGATCCCCAGCACCGTCGGGAAATCGACCAGATGCAACCGGTCGGCGATCACCAAAATGCCGTCGATGGTCACCTCCACGCCGACGACATCGTCGACGCGGCCCGCGCGATCGGCAATCAGGGGACCGGACATAATCAGTCGTCTTGCATCTGTCTCGTGAAGTTGAAGGCCGTTTCCTGGGTCACCTCGTCCCAGATCTTGCCGCCGGCCTCCAGTTTTGAGGCGAGCCAGTCGCAGGTTGCACTCACCTCTTTGGCGGCTTCGTAGCGCGCGACCTGAAAGGGGTCCATCGCAGAATTGCTGCCCGAGCTGACCACACCGTGGGTTATCCCGCAGTTATGGGGGATCGAAGCACCCGACGTGCCCGCGGATACGGCCGCGGCGGCCCCCTGTTTCTGCCATGCCGCCAGTTCTTTTAGGTAGTTTGGGTCGATTATGTTTACTCCGGCCATGGGGTCGGCCTCCTTAGGGTTTGATTTTCTGTTTGCTAGTGCTTTGGCTCGCTACGGTTTGGACTGCGCTGGCGGCTTCACAGGACGCGCCGGGCCTCCTCCGTCCCCGATTCGGCGCCAACCGCCGCGACCTCGACCGGCGCCCGCTCCGCAGCCTCTGCGCCCGCACCCGCCCCGGCGCCTTCGACGGCCTCCGCGAGGGCGGCTTCGGCGGGGGCCGGCCCCGCGAGTGCAGCCTCCTCGGCGGCGGCCTCCTCGGCGGGCGCCGCGGCCCCCTGGGCGCCCTGGAACATTTGGGCGATCTGCTGGACCTGTCCCATCGACTGGTTCATGAGGTTCATGTGCTGAGAAACGTGACCGGAGATCTGTGCGAGTTGCCCCGACGCTTTGCTCAGCTGGGCCAGCGTGGGGGCCTGGAACGGCGGCGCGGGGTCCGGCTTCGGCGCGGGGTCCGGCGTCTCGCCATCCCCAGGCGTGCCATCCCCGTTCGTTGCACCATCATCCATCAAAGCTTTAAGGACAGCGCGGTCCTCCAGCGGGGCGGCCTCCTCGACCAACGAGGCAACGGTGCGGCTCTCGAAGGGGACGGCGGGGGGCCCCTGGAAGGACCTCAGGGAGGCAACCTCGGTCTCGTCCGCCAGTTTCGTCGCGAACGCCTTCGGCCTGTGTTCCTGTAGTTCCTTGGCCCTTGCTTTAATTGCCTTGTATTCCTCGGTCTTGCCGTTCACCGTTACTCCGTTGAAGTTCTGGTTGACGGCTACATAGGTCTGTGAAGCCGTCAGAGTAACTACTGTCGCGGCGACGACGATTCCTTGCCATATATACGATGCTTTGGCGCCCGCAGGGCCGCCAAAGAACATGGCTAGGGCGATGCCTTGAGCGATAACAAGCGACATCCCGAGGAGTGCGATGTTCCTGTGCGCAAGGTCGACCATGGCGCCCTGGGCCGCCACCTGGTCTTTCATAGCGCCGTCCAGCGTCTGCAGATCGATGGCGAGCTGTCGAAGCGCATCGTTGGCGATCTTGTAGTCGTCGGCATCCGTGCCCGACCATTTTCCTGAGTCCGCCCGGGCCAACAGTGAGTACAGCTCCACGTTTTTGAATTCCGCCTTACCGGTGCCGAGCTCCGGTCCTTTTTCCGGAGCGTTGAATCCGTTAAAAAAGTCGACGATGAAGATCGCTACCATGCAAAGATCGACAATGTACGTCGGGGTCGGCTTTTGGTTCGCCTTCAACTTCGCGGCGAGTTTGGGGATGTGGTTTCTCAGATACCACATCGCTTTACCCGCGGCCGCGCCAAAGTTCGCCGCCGCGGCAAGGCTATCCCCCGACATGCTAGAGCCGACGCCCTGGTAGATCCTTTGGGCGCTGTACGCCAGATCGTGAATGCCGCCAAGCCAAGCCATCGCAGTGTGTCCCTTCGCGCTCGCAAATGCCGCGCACCGAATCCGTGCGCGGTAGATTGAGCCTAACAGCGCTCCGACCCCGTCCGTGCACGAATTTTCAAGTAGGCCAGCGGTTTCGAAGGCCCGACGCGGGGATGCGCGGCGAACATTGCGGCGCGGTTACCGCGCGGTGAACGGTCGGTGATCCGAGCGTGATGACGCCCGCGTCACCTGACTGGATTTGGCCGATCGGCGCGTCGATCGGACCGGCGGCGCCGACGGTGAAGCTGGAATCTCAAGCGGGTTCGGGGAATCGACCGGGTGACCGCGTGGCGGCCCCCAACATCGCGTCGAGGGTCTCCCCGAATCCACGCCGCCCCCGCGACCGGCATGGGACCGGATGTGATCAGCGGTCAACGTCGGTGCTCTGGTAAACGGCGCCGGCGGCGCGGCGCGGCCTCGGCGTTGCTAAAGGCGACATTGGAGGCTCCGACGACCACACCGTGGCTCACCCACACCGCGGTGCTGGGAGAAGCCGCCGCGGTCGCGGATGGCATTGAATCTTCAACTTGCTATGGCGTTGGCTCGCAATGGTTTTGACTGCGCTAGCGGCTTCACATGACGCGCCGGGCTGCGCAGGTTCCTCCTGGGGGATGTTCGCCAGGATTCCAGTGCCGTCGGAAAATCGACCAGATGCAGCCGTCGTCGACGAGGCCCGCGTGAGCGGCGGTGAGGGGGCTAGTGCACGGATTTTCCGGATATCAACAGCTTTGACGACGCGGGCGTGAACCGTTATGCCCGGGCGCGACGACGGCAGTCAGCCTCTGTGGATTTGGCTGGTCGGCGCTGCGGTCGATCGGCGGCGCCGGCGGTGCAGCGCGAAGCGCAAGCGCCGTAGGGAAATCGGCCGGATGCAACAGCTCGGCGCCCACCGCCATGGCCTCGAGGGTTTCCCCGAGCCGACCGCATCATCGACGCGGCGGTCCTGGCGACCCGCCGAGACCAGACGTGATCAGCGCTCAACCACCTGTTTGGCGATGTTCTTGGCCGCCAGCTCGTCGGCGCCCTGGTAAACGGTGCTGGCGATGCGCAGCTTGCCGGCGAGGCCGGTCGAGGCCTTTTTCGCGGCTTCGCCGGCGGCGCGGCGCGCCGCCGCAGCCTTGGTGAAGGCCATATTGGAGGCTAGGCTGACGATACCGTGGCTCACCCACACCGCAGTGGAGAGATTATCGGCGGCCGCGGTCGCGGATGTCGTCTGGTTGTTCGCCGTATCGTCCTGCACTGTTGCCAGTTTGCCTAGGTGTTCGGTTTGGACGACTAGTATCTCTTTACCCATGGTTCAGTTTCCTTCGCGTGATTTTCGACTCGTTATGGCGTTGGCTTGCAATGGTTTTGACTGCGCTAGCGGCTTCAGATCACCCGCCCGGGCGCGCCCGTCCCCGGTTCGGCACCGACCGCCGCGACCTCGACAGGTGCCCGCTCGGCAGCCTCTGCGCCCGCACCCGCCCCGGCGCTTTCGACGTCCCCCGCTAGGGTGGCCTCCGCGGGAACGGCACCCGCGAGGGCGGCCTCCGCAGGGGCGGCCCCCGCGAGCGCAGCCTCCTCGGCGGCGGCCTCCTCGGCGGGCGCGGCGGCCCCCTGGCCCTGCTGGGCCATTTGAGCGATCTGCTGTACCTGTCCCATCGCCTGGTTGAACAGGTTCATGTGCTGGGAGGCGTGCCCGGTGAGCTTTGCCGCCTGCCCCGACATTTGAGCCAGTTGAGCCAGGGTTGGCATGGTGAACGCCGGCGTGGACGGCGTCGTCTCATCCGGCGTGTCCGGCTCCTCAGGCGAGCCATCGCCGGGAGTTTCACCCTCGGCGGCCAGAGCGCTCAGGGGAGCGCTCTCGTTCGCCGGCGCGCCGTCACTGGCGTCCGCCGAAGCGCCGTCGCCGGCCGGCTCCTTGGACGCGTCCGGCATCGCGGACATCAGGGGCTGGCCGGCCGAAGTGTCCTTGAAGGTGGAAAACGTGGTCTCTGCCACGGTGGACACCGGTAGCTTCGCATCGGTGTTACCCGGTAACTGTGCGGTCTGGGTCAGCTTCTCGTACTGGGCGGTCAATAGGTCCGCCTGCATTCCGTTCGCTAGCGAGTAGCCGACTAGTACGCCAATGAAGGCTAGGGCAGCGCCGATCCCAAGCACGGCAACCGTAATTGCGAAGACTTTCGACGCGACGGGGCCGGCCGGGGCGGGGACGGTAAACATTATGAGTATCTCGACGACCATGGCCGCGACAAGTAGGTCCTTCAATATCCCAAAACCCAAACGCACGTGGTCGACAGGCTCGGCCTGATTCTTGACGAGGGCTGCCAGCTTGAGGTCCAGATCGGCCAGCTGCTGCGCGACGTCCCCTAGCGTGGTGTCCTGGCCTGCATACTTTTCCGATGACAGACCCTGCCAACCCTCGCCCGGAGTGGCCGACTTCAGCTGCTCAACGACCGCGGCGAAGTGTTGCGAACCGGCTTTGAGGTTATCTCCCTGGTAAGGGGAGCCGAAACCGGTGGTTAGCTCCGCGATGTCGACAGCGGTCATGGTCCAGGCGATGATACTGAGCGACTTTGCGAAAGTTGCCTTATTGGGTCCAAGCAGATTCCCGCGTATTGTATTCTGCACCGACGCAGGCATATTCGCCGCGAGTTTGGATACCGCTTTCGGGCCGCCGAGCCTAAAAGCAATGGCCCCCAAGTCACCGCCCACACTGGTCCAAGTCGCCGCGTTGGACTCAGCGCCTCCATTGGCGCTCCAGCCGCTTAAATCCAGGCCCAGCCCCGCGCCTTGTTGGCTTAGCCCAAGCAAGGCGGCGATGATGCTGGCGGCTTGTCCTATGGCCATTGCGGCTCCTTACTTGATTACTTTGCCTCCTGCGGGCCGAGCCCGCGCTACTTGGCTAGCGTAACAACGCTCCGAGCCGCTCCGGTGCACCAATTTTTCACTGCCCCAGCGGCTCCGACTAATCGGCGAATGAACAACACTATGAGCTTTTCGGCAGGGGCGGCTGCCAGGCGCATCGCGTCGGCGGTTACCCCAATTGACTTGGCTGATCAGCGTTTCGATTGCATCGGCGGGTCGGCGGTGAAGCGCGAACCTCAAGCTCCGTCCGGAAATCGACCAGGGGCCGTTCGGCGGCCACCAACATGGCTGCTGCGGCCACCCGCGCCCCACCACACCGTCGACGCGCCCACGGCATGAGTAGTGAGTGGGCCGGACGTGATCAGCTCTCCGGCTGCATCTGTTTGGCGAAGTTCTTGGCCGCCTCGTCGTCGGTGCTCTGGTAAAGGGTGCTGGCGGTGCGCAGCTTGCCGGCGAGGCTGGTGGAGGCCTTGTTCATCGCTTCGCCCGCAGCGCGGCGCGCAGCCTCCGCGTCGGCAATGGCACCGTTGGAGGCCCAGCAGATCACACCGTGGCTTACCCAGAGCGAGGTGCCCAGCCCGGAGGCCGCCGTGGCCGCGGACGCTTGGTTGTCGGCCGTTTCGTCCTGCGTTGTTGCCAGTGTCTTTAGGTGTTCCGGCTCGACGACCAAATCTTCCAAATGGTCCATGGGCTTAGCCTCCTTAACGGTTTCGACTCATTGTCCCTGGCTCACTACAATTTTGGACTGAGCTAGCGGCTTTACGTGACACGCCGGGGCACGCCGGTCCCGGGTTCGGCGCCGACGGCCGCGACCTCGAGGGGTGCCCGCTCGGCAGCCTCTGTGCCTACGGCTGCCCCGGCGCCTTCGAGATCGCCCGCAAGGGCGGCCTCTTCGGTGGCGCCCTCCCCGGCGGGCGCCGCAGCCCCCTGGCCCGGCTGGGCCACTTGGGCGAGCTGCTGTATCTGTCCAGTCATCTGGTTGGCAAGGTTCATGTGCTGGGAGACTTGTCCGGGGAGCCTGGCGGATTGCCCTGACATTTGAGCCAGTTGAGCCACGGTGGGCGTGGTGACCGCCGGCGTGGACGGCGCCGTCTCACCCGGGGTCTGCGGTACCTCGGGTATCTCGGCCGAGATACCCGAGGGAGCTTCACTTTCACCTCCGAGAGCGCGTAGCGGAGCGCTTTCGTCGCCCGAACCGCTGGACACGCTGGCCAACTTGGGCGCGTCGGCCCCGGTGGACGTGTCGGATGCGTCGGACGCGCCGGCCGGTTTGTACTCGAAGCCGGGAACGGTCGACTCCGCCCCCCTGTGGATGCTGCGGCGAGCTCTGCCGCAGGATGGGCGTGCCGGCGAAGCGTTGCACCGGCGCTCTGGTCAGTCAGCTCAACTGATTTGGCTGACCAGCGTTTCGATCGCATCGGCGGCGGCGGCCGGCAACGGTTCCTCGGCTTCTGCGCGGACGATCATTTCTTCGGCCACGCCGGCCGCTTGTGCGGTTTCCAGGGTGGAAAGATTCGTCCGCCGTCGTGCCGCGTATAAGCGCTGCCCGAGCGGGGCATCCGGGGCGCTGGCCCCGAGCGTCATGAGTTCGTCGTAGTGGCGGCGCACCGTGCTCAGCGCGTTGATCAGTTCAGGGGTCATCCGGCTGATGCGGGTTGCTCGGACAGCAATCGTCTCCAGCTGACGCAAATCGGCAAGGATCGGCGTTGCGCGCTGGGTGAATTCAGGATCGTCGGCCGGCGGCAACGCAGCGATGGCCAGGCTGCAGCCGTCGACGGCGGCGACGACAGCTTGCGCGATCAACGACGCCGAGCCGTCGGGCGCCGCGCCGTCGGCCGAGGCGCCATCGGACGGCGGGACTTGCCTGCTCGCCTCGCCGGGCACCGGCTCGCCGCGACGGACCCGCGCGATCGTCCCCACGGGCCACTGCAGCACTTGCTCAAGCTTGGCCCGGGTTCGTTCCCGGGGCCAACTGCGGCCTTTTTCGAAAGCGATGAGCGCGCCGGCGTTGATGATTCCGTCGGCGGCGAGGCTGCGCTGGCTGATGTCGAGCTCACGGCGGCGGGCAGCGGCGGCCGCTCCAGCGCGAACCACCCCCGGCTCCGGCTCGTTGGGATGGGAGTTGGTTTGGTGCTCGTCCGAATCGCCTGGGTGTTGTCGGTGCGCAGTAGAACTCAACGGTCTGACCACTTCAAAAGTCACCGCCTTACCCGCAGTGGGGTCGCCGACCCGCACCGCTTTGTCGGTGACCGTCACAAGTCTCCTTCGTTGTCCGTCGAGAACATGCCGCTGGGGCCGCTGTCGACGATCCGCCGTTGGCCATCGGCTGGTTCGGCCCGCAGATGCGCCTGAAGATCTGGACGCCGCCCCGAGGCTGTCGACCGATGGTTACCCCATCCTTGCCACGCTCGATCCCGTGCGACGCATCACCGCTGCACACCGTCCGCAGAGCGGGCGGGGCAGTCGACTCGGCGCCGGGCATCGTCGGTGATTCCTCGTTCGAGAGCAGCGCGGCGGGCGTTCCGCCATCACGATTCTAACCGTCGCACCCCTATGATCCTATCGCCAGCGCTACGACCTTAGATCACAATTCTGGCTTCGTGAGGCCCGAGCGGGTGCTCCGAACAATCGTATCAACGCTACGGTCCAAGTTGCGCGCAATCAGTGCGAACAGCAGCGGTGCGCGGGCCTGACGGCTTCGCTGGAACCGTGACGGGCACATGGATGCCCGGCTAGCCCCCAGCGCCGCCAGCCGCAACCCCCTGAAAGGCGGTGATATGCCCATAAACCTCACAGGTCGCCCAACGCCGGCTCCGCTTGGTCGGCACCTGTTCACCTACCGGTCACGCAGGCGCCGTTTCCGGGTGACAGACTCCGCCTGTATCGCAAAGTGAAGCGCGCACAGAAGTCACGTGGGGGATCCTTAACTGCGGTATTGGGACGGTTCGGGTGCTTTAGCCCGGGGGGCATCGATCGCAGTGCTGCAATGCTTTATGGAGGAACGCACGCAGATGACCGCCGTGGCTGAGCCCGGGTTTTGGCAGGGCGCTTGCACGCGAGACCCCGATCGTTGGACGACGGCTCCAGACGACGAGGCTAAAGCGCTGTGTCGGGCCTGTCCACGCAGGTGGCTCTGCGCACGTGAAGCTTGCGAGCTGCCGGGTGCCGAGGGACTGTGGGCCGGGGTCGTGATTCCCGAAGCGGGTCGGGCCCGAGTGTTCGCGTTGCGCCAACTGCGATCCTTGGCCGAGCGCAACGGATATCCCGTGCGTGACCGTAAGATCTCCGCAAAATCGGCATTACCTACCGATTCGAGGGTGCCGCCTGGAGCGGCCATAACGACCGGTGCATCGTCTCCTCGTTCATGCTCGCCCGGGAATCAGCGAGCCCGTCGTCGCGCGGGTGTGAAATGCGGCCGCTGGGCACGACCGGTAGAGCCGGCTGGGCTCCGCTGATCCCATAGAGGCGCTACGGTTCCGCGGTACATCTTGGGAACCGAGCATCCAAGGTTGTGTGTCGGCTGTTTCTTCGCCGCTACGGTTCTGCGGCAGGCTGGCGGTAAAAACGCCGGCGCTGCGGGCGGCAGGAAATCGGCCGGTCAAAAGCTCGTTAGATCTCGCCACGCGGCAGCTCAGCACACTGAACGCCGATACGTCAGGCGCATACCGAAGCGCCCACAGTAGCTCGCACGGACAACCAAGTAGGCTCAAACCGTTGCATTGCGATGGTTTGTGCTATATCGTTGCGGTTCAGGGACACAGAACCGCGATACTTTCGGAGGAACGAACGACATGACCGTCACAACGCTGTACAGCATCCCGTTGCGCGACAACATCCCGTTGGGCGTTTGCACCCAGGACCCGGACCGTTGGACGACGACTCCTGACGACGAGGCCAAAGCAATGTGCCGGGCCTGCCCGCGACGGTGGCTGTGCGCACGCGACGCCGTGGAGTCGCCCGGCGCGGAAGGGCTGTGGGCCGGCGTCGTGATCCCCGAAGCGGGTCGCGGCCGGACGTTCGCGCTGCGCCAACTGCGCGACCTGGCCGAGCGCAACGGATACCCGGCGCGCGAGACCGCAAAATCGGCCTAGCTTGCCAGCCCGGGCCGCTGCCTTCGAGGGGTCAGAGGCCCGGGAGATGGCGAGAAACCGGCGGGAAGCCTTGCCCGGCTTCGCTTTTGGCGCACGATTACTCTTATCTGCGGCAAAACTGGTTTTCTGTTCCGAGCTAGGCCGAAACGGCCGGCTCGAATCGGAAAACGGCGAGCCGGCCGGCCAGTGCCTCGAATTCGTCGGCTGTTCCCTCGCGCACCATTCCCGAGCGCTTCGCGAACGCCACACCGACCGGCACTTCGGCGGGAAACGCCCGTAGCACCGGCCGCGATTGCGCGGCGGTCAGTTCGACAATCCTGACCTGCCGCGACCGCCGGCCTCGGCTGAGCGTGCCGGTGCCCGCAGCGCGGGCGTTCGCGGCCCAGTCCGCGCCCGGATAGCCGGCCACCACGTAGAGGCCGCCCTGAAACTCGAACGGTGTCATCGGGGTGCTGCGCGGCCGACCGGACTTACGGCCGGGTACGGTCAGCACCATGGCGGGGCCGGTCGGTATCCCGAGCCGCTGGACGGCCATCATCATCCTGTTCATGGGTTTGAGATAGCGCGGCGGGCGTGGTTCGGACATCTGAAGTCTCCTTGTCTATTCGGATCCGGTGAAAAGGTCGCGGTGCTGCGACACCCAGTCTGCGAACGGAACCGCCGGCCGGCCGAGGATCTTCTCGACGTCATGGGTGACGATGGCGGGTTTGTCGAGCGTCTCGGCGAGCATCGCGTTGTAGGCGTCGGCGAACTCGGCCGGGAAACCCAAACCGACGAAGCGTTGCCGCACCAAGTCCGCCGGTATCTCCCGGTACTTCAGCGGGCGACCCAGGACGGCCCCGATAACCTCCACCAGTTCTGAGTTGGTGAACGTCTGCGGACCGGTCAGCGGAATCCGTTGGCCGACAAGATCATCGGTGAGCAACGCCCGCGCCGCGACCGCCGAAATGTCGCTCTCGACGATCGGTGCGGTCGAAGCTGCCGCGTACGGCCCGGCCACCACGTCGCCGCCGCGAATCTGCGCCGACCACATGCCGGCGAAGTTCGTGGCGAAAACCGAGGGCCGCAGGCTCACCCAGGCCAGGCCGGAGTTGACGGCCAGCTGTTCAACCTCCTTGTTGCGGTCCCCGCGAAAGCGTGACGGCTGCCGCGAGAAGTCGTCGTCGGCGTTGATCGCCGACAGCGCGACCAGCTTGGTGACGCCGGCGCGCACGCACTGGGCCACCACGTGGGGAAGATCGGGGCCCAGAGCGCGGGAATTGAGGAATACCGACGACGCCCCGCCGAGCGCATCGGCCGCCGAGTCGACCACCTCGACGCGAGGGGCAAACCCCGCGGTGTCCGGAGCGCGCGTGATCGCCCGCACGCGGGCGCCCGCGGCGACAAGTTCGGCAACGAGAGGGCGCCCGACGTTTCCGGTCGCCCCGGTGACGACGATCGTCATAGTGTGGTTCCTTCCGTGAGTTCTCGAAGTGCTGTACCAAGGACGGCGCGGAAGGTGGGAAAGTTACTACCAAGACACGTAACTTTTCGCGCCGTCAGATCGTCGAAGATTCATGAATCAGTCAAAAGACCGAGTCACCGAGGCCTGGCGCCATCACCGGCCCTATCTGGTCAATCTCGCCTATCAGATGCTGGGAGATGTCGGCGAGGCGGAAGACGTGGCGCAAGAGGCTTTCCTGCGACTTTCCCGTGCCGATGTGAACGAGATCGACGACGTTCGGGGCTGGCTGACGGTGGTGGCGAGCCGACTCTGCCTGGACCAGGTGCGTTCGGCCCGTGTCCGCTACGAACGGCCGGGTGATCCCACTCTGGAGGACTGGCCGGTCGACGTTCAGTCTCGTCGTCTGGATCCAGCCGACCGGGTCACCCTTGACGACGAGATCCGCGCGGCGCTGCTGGAAGTTTTGCGCAGGCTCAGTCCGGGTGAACGGGTGGCCTTTGTGCTGCACGACGTCTTCGGGGTCCCGTTCGATACGATCGCCGAAACCGTGGGCCGTCCCGTCGGCACCTGCCGGCAGCTGGCGCGCCGAGCTCGAGCGAAATTCACTGTGACACAACCGAAGTTGAGCGAGGTCGCCTCGGCCGAACACCAGCTCGTCACCGGAAAATTCATCACCGCATGCGCCAACGGCGACATCGCCGGATTGACAGCCGTGTTGGATCCCGCGGTCTGGGGCGTGGGCACAATCCTGGCCGATCCGGCGCCGCCTCCGCAGGTCAACCACGGGCCGCACGCGGTGGCCACCAACCTGCTGCTCTACCTGGGGCCGGAAGTGACACTGGTCAGCGGCCCGGCCGGCCAGCCGGTGTTGTTGGCCTTCGCCAACCGCCGGCTCTTTGCCGCCATCGTGTTGACCATCCGCGATGGCCTCGTCAGCAAGATCGAGGCCGTCGCTGACCCGTTTGCGCGGGCGGGTGTCGCTCAGCAACCGTAGGTATTAGCTGCGCTCGCCGGCCGGCCCGGCGCGGGCACCGTCGGACGGCGCGGCGAAATACCCGGCGACCACCGCGGTGATCTGCAGGAATTTCCGTCGCGTTGCCCGGGCCATTTCGCGGCGCACGTCGATGACGCCGCCTGGCCGTAGGTGGGGATCGAAGGGCACTTCGATTACCGGCTGGCCGTGATCGCTGAACTCGCGGGCCAGCGAGGCCCGGGTGCGCTTGTCGGCGTGTCCGTCGGAATCGTTGAGTACCACGACGCTGTTGTGCAGCAGGTTTGCCAGGCCCTGATCTGACAGCCATTCCATGGTCCTGGCGGCGGCCGAGGCGCCATCCGCCCACGGCGAGGACACCACGATCAACGCGTCCAGGTCGCGCAAGGCCTCCTGGGTGAGCGGTGCGTCCATCGTCGAGCCGCAGTCGATGACCGAGATCGTGAAATGGCGGTCCAGTCGCAGCGCGGCTTCCCGGTAGATCGCGGGATCGGGTACCCGCCGGGGACCCGAGGCCGGCTCGCCACCGAGCACGTGCAGCCCCACGGAATTGCGGCCGAGCCGCCCGACGACATCGCCGAAGGACTGCAGGTTGCCCTCCGAGGTCAGTTCCCAGAACGAGCCGGTCGACCGGGGATCGATTCGGCTGCTCAGGCGCCCGAAGGCGGTATCGGCGTCGACCGCCACGGTGTGGTCTTGCTGGCGGAGTTCGGCAAACAGCGACCCGACGCTGGCGGCCACCGACGTCTTTCCCACCCCGCCCTTGCCCAGCACGCCGACCTTGTAGTTGCCGTGTAGGGGGGTTCGGATGGCCGCTTCGAATTGGGCTTCCTCGCGCTGCGTCGCTGACGGACCCAGCCTGGCCAGGCCGAAGGTGGCCAGCCGCAAGATGCGTCGCCACCCGCGGTCGGGGGGTTCCGCATCTGGAAGCCATGCCGCGGGTACCGGCTCGACGATGGCGTCGCCCGAGGGGCCTTGCGGCGACCAGGCCGCGGGGGGCGGTGCGGGCGATGGGGCCGCCTGCTGGGGCGGCGCCGCGGAGGGTGGCGGGGACGCTGTCCGGGGGCGAGGTGGGGGTGGAGGCGCCGTTTTCTGTGCCGGCGGGCGCGGCGGAGGCGCGGGCGGGCGCCCAGGGGCGGGTCGTTGGGCGGAGGGGGCAAATCCCGGGGGCGCGCCGCGCGGACCCCTGGGCTCGGGGCCGGGCGGGCGCCCAGCGGGGGTGCTGGGCTCGGCGGGCCGCAGCCGGTCCCGCAGGAATTCGTCGCGCTCGTTCATGGGCTCCTCGGGTCCAACCGCAACGCCGGATGCGGACACTATCAATCCAGTATCGCTTCACCCGCCGCCGCGGGACCCCGTGACCGTTGTGCAAACTTTAGCTCTGACTACCGCGAGGTCGTTGGGCACGCGCTGAGCACGTCGATGGCCGAGGCCGACGGCATTTCCGATCCGCCTCACCGCGGTCGCAGCAAACTCCACTCGGCAGCTGACGCGGCGACCAGAACGGCGGGGGCGACGCGGCGCGGAACGAGTGCGAACACCGAAACGGCACGCCGCGATGCTGTCGATCGCCCGCTCCGCGGAATTTACAGTTCCGCCAGCCAAGCAGGCTAGACTTGGCGAAGTTGGCATGTCAGGCGGTTTTTGTCATATCGTTTTACGACTTGTCGAGACCGGGTACACGCCACCGTTCAGCGCCGCACGGACGATTCCCAAATCGGATCATTTCCGCCAGGGAGACACCCTATCGACAACGACCGACGGGGTCCTAGCCCGCAACCTCCGGGCGCGGCCCCGTCGGAGCCACTGATGACGGCCTTGCAGTAAGTATTTGGTGAAGGGGCAGGTGGATATGACGCCCAAGCGCGTTGGGTTATATAACCCCGCGTTCGAGCACGATTCGTGCGGGGTAGCCATGGTCGTCGATATGCACGGCCGTCGTAGTCGCGACATCGTGGACAAGGCGATTACCGCGCTGCTCAACCTCGAACATCGCGGGGCTCAGGGCGCCGAGCCGCGCAGCGGTGACGGTGCCGGCATCCTGATCCAGGTCCCGGATGCGTTCCTGCGGGAGGTCGTGGACTTCGAGCTGCCCGCGGCGGGCAGCTACGCCACCGGTATCGCTTTCCTGCCGCAATCTTCTCGAGACGCCGCGGCCGCCTGCGCGGCGGTGGAGAAGATGGCCGAGGCCGAGGGCCTGACGGTGCTGGGCTGGCGAAACGTGCCCACCGACGACTCCTCGCTGGGTGCGTTGTCTCGCGACGCGATGCCCACCTTCCGGCAGGTGTTCATGGCCGGGGCCTCCGGTATGACGCTGGAGCGCCGCGCCTATGTGATCCGCAAGCGTGCCGAACACGAGCTGGGTACCAAAGGTCCGGGCCAGGATGGGCCCGGCCGCGAAACGGTTTACTTCCCAAGCCTTTCCGGCCAGACCTTCGTGTACAAGGGCATGCTGACCACTCCGCAGCTGAAGGCGTTTTACCTTGACCTGCAAGACAATCGGCTGACCAGCGCGCTGGGTATCGTGCACTCCCGCTTCTCCACCAACACCTTCCCGTCCTGGCCGCTGGCGCATCCTTTCCGGCGCATCGCACACAACGGTGAGATCAACACCGTGACCGGCAACGAGAACTGGATGCGGGCCCGCGAGGCGTTGATCAAGACCGACGTCTTCGGATCGGAAGCCGACGTCGAAAAGCTGTTCCCGATCTGCACTCCGGGCGCCTCCGACACCGCGCGCTTCGACGAGGTACTCGAACTGCTGCACCTGGGCGGGCGCAGCCTGGCCCACTCGGTGTTGATGATGATCCCCGAGGCCTGGGAACGCCACGAATCGATGGACCCGGCTCGGCGGGCGTTTTATCAATATCACTCCTCTTTGATGGAGCCGTGGGACGGCCCGGCATCGATGACGTTCACCGATGGGACCATCGTCGGCGCCGTGCTCGACCGAAACGGCTTGCGTCCCTCCCGAATCTGGGTCACCGAGGATGGCCTGGTGGTGATGGCCTCCGAAGCCGGCGTGCTCGACCTGGACCCGGCCAAGGTGGTCCGCCGGATGCGCCTGCAGCCCGGCCGGATGTTTCTGGTGGACACCGCGCAGGGCCGGATCGTCGCCGACGAGGAGATCAAGGCGGAGCTGGCCGCCGAGCACCCCTATCAGGAGTGGCTCGACAGGGCACTCATTCCGCTCGACAAGTTGCCGGCGGGCAAGTACGTGCGTATGCCCCATCACCGAGTCGTCAAGCGGCAGTTGGCTTTCGGTTACACCTACGAGGAACTCAACCTTTTGGTCGCGCCGATGGTCCGCACCGGCGCCGAGCCGCTCGGGTCGATGGGCACCGACACCCCGGTCGCGGTGCTGTCCCAGCGTCCGCGGATGCTGTTCGACTACTTCCACCAGCTCTTCGCCCAGGTGACCAACCCGCCGCTGGATGCCATCCGCGAGGAGGTGGTGACCAGCCTGCAGGGCACCACCGGCGGCGAACGTGACCTACTCAACCCGGACGAGAGCTCCTGTCACCAGATCGTGTTGCCGCAACCGATTCTGCGTAACTTCGAGCTAGCCAAGCTGATCAATCTCGACCCCGACGACGAGGTCAACGGGCATCCGCACGGTATGCGGTCCAAGGTGATTCACTGCCTTTATCCGGTCGCCGAGGGCGGCGCCGGGCTGGCCGTCGCACTGGACGAGGTGCGCGCGCAGGTGTCGGAGGCGATCGCCGGCGGTGCGCGGATGATCATCCTGTCCGACCGCGAGTCCGACGAGCGGATGGCCCCGATACCGTCACTGCTGGCCGTCGCGGCGGTGCACCACCATCTGGTGCGGGAACGAACGCGCACGCATGTGGGTCTGGTGGTCGAATCCGGCGACGCCCGCGAAGTGCACCACATGGCGGAGTTGATCGGCTGCGGGGCCGCTGCGGTCAACCCGTACCTGGCGTTCGAGTCGATCGAGGACATGCTCGACCGTGGGGTCATCGAGGGCATTGACCGCAAGACGGCGTTGAACAACTACGTCAAGGCCGCGGGCAAGGGTGTGCTGAAAGTCATGTCCAAGATGGGCATCTCGACGCTGGCCTCCTACACCGGCGCACAACTGTTCCAGGCGGTGGGCATCTCCCAGGAGGTGCTCGACGAATACTTCACCGGGCTGACCTGTCCGACCGGTGGGATCACCCTGGAAGACATCGCCGCCGACGTCGCCACCCGGCACAACCTGGCCTACCTGGACCGGCCGGACGAACGGGCCCACCGCGAGCTCGAGGTGGGTGGGGAATACCAGTGGCGCCGGGAGGGCGAGTACCACCTGTTCAACCCCGAGACCGTGTTCAAACTGCAGCACGCCACCCGCACCGGGCAATACAAGATCTTCAAGGAGTACACCCGTCTCGTCGACGACCAGAGCGAGCGCATGGCGTCGCTGCGCGGCCTGCTCAAGTTCCGCGCGGATGTGCGTGCCCCGATACCACTCGACGAGGTCGAGCCGGCCAGCGAAATCGTCAAGCGGTTTTCGACGGGAGCGATGAGCTACGGCTCGATCTCCGCGGAGGCGCACGAGACGCTCGCCATTGCGATGAACCGCCTGGGCGGGCGATCGAACAGCGGTGAAGGCGGCGAGGACGTCAAGCGGTTCGACCGCGATCCCAACGGGGACTGGCGCCGCAGCGCGGTCAAGCAGGTCGCCTCCGCGCGGTTCGGTGTCACCTCGCACTACCTGACCAACTGTTCGGACATCCAGATTAAGATGGCCCAGGGCGCCAAACCCGGTGAGGGAGGACAACTTCCGGGACACAAGGTGTACCCGTGGGTTGCCGAGGTCCGGCACTCCACACCCGGTGTCGGCCTGATCTCGCCGCCGCCGCACCACGACATCTACTCCATCGAGGATCTCGCGCAGCTGATCCACGACCTGAAGAACGCCAACCCGTCGGCGCGGGTGCACGTCAAGCTGGTCTCCGAGAACGGTGTGGGCACGGTGGCGGCGGGTGTGTCCAAGGCGCACGCCGACGTGGTCCTGATCTCCGGGCACGACGGCGGCACCGGCGCGACGCCGCTGACATCGCAGAAGCACGCCGGCGCCCCGTGGGAATTGGGATTGGCGGAGACGCAGCAGACGTTGCTGCTCAACGGGTTACGCGACCGGATCGTGGTCCAGGTGGACGGCCAGCTCAAGACGGGTCGCGACGTGATGATCGGCGCGCTGCTCGGCGCCGAGGAGTTCGGTTTCGCGACGGCCCCGCTGGTGGTGGCCGGCTGCATCATGATGCGGGTGTGCCACTTGGACACTTGCCCGGTCGGAGTCGCCACCCAGAACCCGGTGCTGCGGGAGCGGTTTAACGCCAAGCCGGAGTTCGTGGAGAACTTCTTCCTGTTCATCGCCGAAGAAGTCCGGGAGTATATGGCGCAGTTGGGCTTCCGCATCTTCAACGAGGCTGTCGGCCAAGTGGGATCGCTGGACACCACGCTGGCGCGTGCGCACTGGAAGGCGCACAAGCTGGATCTGACGCCGGTGCTGCACGAGCCGGAGTCGGCTTTCATGAACCAGGACCTCTACTGCAGCTCCCGTCAGGATCATGGCCTGGACAAGGCGCTCGATCAGCAGTTGATCGTGATGAGCCGCGAGGCACTGGATTCGGGCAAACCGGTCCGGTTCTCCACCACGATCAGCAACGTCAACCGCACGGTGGGCACCATGCTCGGCCACGAGCTGACGAAAGCCTATGGCGGCCAAGGGTTGCCGGACGGGACGATCGACATCACCTTCGAAGGCTCCGCCGGCAACAGCTTCGGCGCCTTTGTGCCCAGGGGGATCACGTTGCGGGTCTACGGCGACGCCAACGACTACGTCGGCAAGGGCCTGTCCGGTGGCCGCATCGTGGTGCGCCCCTCGGACAATGTGCCGCCGGATTACGTCGCCGAGGACAACATCATCGGCGGCAACGTGATTCTGTTCGGCGCCACGATGGGGGAAGTCTTCTTGCGCGGAGTCGTCGGCGAACGATTCGCGGTGCGAAACTCCGGCGCCCACGCCGTGGTTGAAGGTGTCGGTGATCACGGTTGCGAGTACATGACCGGAGGCAAGGTTGTCATCCTCGGCAGCACCGGCCGCAACTTCGCCGCCGGCATGTCCGGCGGTGTGGCCTATGTCTACGACCCCGACGGCGAACTGCCGTCCAACCTCAACTCCGAGATGGTCGAGCTCGAGACCCTCGATGAGGATGACGCCGATTACCTGCACGGCACCATTCAGGCGCACGTCGATGCCACCGATTCAGCGGTCGGTCAACGGATTCTGGCTGATTGGCACGTGCAGCAGCGGCATTTCGTCAAGGTGATGCCCCGGGATTACAAGCGGGTGCTGCAGGCGATCGCGGAAGCCGAGCGCGATGGCGTCGACGTCGACAAGGCGATCATGGCGGCCGCGCATGGCTGATCCGAACGGCTTCCTGAAATACACTCATCGGGAATTGCCGAAGCGCCGGCCTGTCCCGCTGCGGCTGCGTGACTGGAACGAGGTCTACGAGGAATTCGATCCCGAGACCGTGCGCGAGCAAGCGGCCCGCTGCATGGACTGCGGAATTCCCTTCTGTCACAACGGATGTCCGCTAGGCAACTTGATCCCGGAATGGAATGACCTGGTGCGCAGGGACCGTTGGCGCGACGCCATCGAGCGGTTGCACGCGACCAACAACTTCCCGGACTTCACCGGCCGGTTGTGCCCGGCTCCATGTGAGCCGGCGTGTGTGCTCGGGATCAATCAGGATCCGGTGACGATCAAGCAGATCGAGCTGGAGATCATCGACAAGGCCTTCGACGAGGGCTGGGTGCAGCCGCTGCCGCCGGACAGACTGACCGGAAAGACGGTCGCGGTGGTGGGTTCGGGCCCGGCGGGTCTGGCCGCGGCCCAGCAACTGACCCGGGCCGGTCACAGCGTCACCGTCTTCGAACGGGCCGACCGCATCGGCGGGCTGCTGCGCTATGGCATCCCCGAATTCAAGATGGAAAAGCGCTTCCTCGACCGGCGCCTCGACCAGATGCGCGCCGAGGGAACCGAATTCCGGGCCAGCGTAAACGTCGGGGTCGACATCGGTGCCGGCCAGCTACGGGCCGATTTCGATGCGGTGGTGCTGGCCGGCGGCGCGACCGCATGGCGCGACCTGCCCATCCCCGGCCGCGAGTTGGACGGCATCCACCAGGCGATGGAGTTCCTGCCGTTGGCCAACCAGGTGCAGGAAGGCGACGACATCCTGGGGGACGATGGCGAACCGCCGATCACTGCCAAGGGCAAGAAGGTCATCATCATCGGCGGCGGTGACACGGGGGCCGACTGCCTGGGCACGGTGCACCGGCAAGGCGCACTCGCCGTGCACCAGTTCGAGATCATGCCGCGTCCGCCGGACACCCGCGCCGAATCCACCCCATGGCCGACCTACCCACTGATGTACCGGGTGTCGGCGGCGCATGAGGAAGGCGGCGAACGGGTGTTCGCGGTCAATACCGAGGAATTCGTCGGCACGGACGGGCGCGTGCGCGCGCTCAAGGTGCACGAAGTGGCAATGCAGGACGGCAAGTTCGTCAAGGTCGAAGGGTCCGAGTTCGAGCTCGAGGCCGATCTGGTGCTGCTGGCCATGGGATTCGTCGGACCGGAGAAGCCGGGCCTACTCACCGACCTCGGGGTCAAGCTGACCGACCGCGGCAACGTCGCCCGGGGCGCCGATTTCGACACCTCGGTTCAGGGCGTTTTCGTTGCTGGGGACATGGGTCGTGGGCAGTCGTTGATCGTCTGGGCGATAGCCGAGGGCAGGGCCGCCGCGGCGGGTGTCGACCGGTATCTGATGGGGTCAACGGCGCTGCCGGCGCCCGTCAAGCCGACCGCCGTACCGCTTCAATAGTCACACCAGTCACACTAGAAACACGCCTGTGATGTTGCGGCGTGCCTCCCGCTGTTTGCCAGATGGCGGGTGTCTAATAACCCGTTGTGGGCCCCATCACAGAGAAGTCACGGGGGGTCGCAACTGGAACGGACCGATTGCAGGAGTGACACTGTGCACATCAACCCATTACCCCGGTCGCGGATGGGGCGAATCGCCTGGTCATGGTTTCGCCACCCGGTGAAACGCCGCGAATTTCCCGCCAAACATGAGCGCCTGGTAACCGCCGACGACATGCTGCTGTTTGGGATGTAACAACCTGATTTCGGGCACCTAAAGGTGCACGACGGGTTTGCTCGGCGTTACGAAGTTGTAATCCGGGGGAGAAATCCTCGCGTCGGCGATAAATCGGCGACGGCGGTCATGCCGGGTTCCACAGCCCCGAATCGCGGATCGCCTCGGCCATCGGTTCCAGGACGGCGGGGTCGTGCGGCGGGGAGATGTACACGATGCCCAGATCCAAGCCTTCGGCCGCCAACCGGGCCGCGTCCTCGAGGACCTGCCCGTAGTTGCGGTCCGGCTCCAGGCGAAGGTGGGCCGACGTGGTGATCTCCTCGGGGTCGCGCCCGATGTCCGCGCACCGGGCGGCCAGCACGTCGCGCTTGCGCGCAAACATGTCCGGCGGACCGCCGGCGAAGTTCCAGTGCTGGGCGTAACGCGCGGTGATCGGCAGCGTTCGCTTTTCTCCGCCGCCGCCGATGCAGATCGGCGGGTGCGGGCGTTGCGGTCCTTTGGGCTCGTTGCGGGCGCCCTTGAGCTGGTAGTACTTGCCGTCGAAGTCGGTGGTCTCTTGGCTGAGCAGACTGACCAGCACCGCGCAGGCCTCCTCGAACCGGTCGAAGCGTTCCGTGATGCTGCCCAGCTCGATGCCATAGGCGCCCGACTCCTCCTCGTTCCAGCCGGCGCCTATCCCCAGCTCGAGTCGTCCGTCGGAGATGACGTCGAGCGCGGCGGCCATGTTGGCCAGCACGGCGGGATGGCGGTAATGGATTCCGGTGACCAAGGTGCCCAGCCGCAGCCGCTCGGTGGCCTGCGCGAGGGCGGTCAGCGTCGTCCAGCCCTCCAGGCAGGGCCCGCTGCTGTCGGAAAAGATCGGGTAGAAGTGGTCGAAGGTCCACCCGGACTCGTAGACGTCGATGTCGTCGGCGGCCTGCCATACGGCCAGCATTTGTGCCCAGGTGGTGTTTTGCGGCGAGGTTTTGAACGCGAATCGCATACTCCCGACGCTACTTAAACGAACGCGCGGACAGCTGCGAGCGCCGAAGCCTAGCGCTGAGGTTCGTCCGCCAATGCAGCGCCACGGCATGCCGGAAACACTTAGATTGTGGCTCTCCGCCCATGTTCAAACGCCGCAAAGGATTGGCAGTTGAAGCAATCACATATGCAGGAGTCCTCGCGGCCGAGCATGGACCGCATCGAACGATCGATGTGTCGCGGCAAACGTCCATGCGCGGGGGAGCGTAAGCCCGAAGCCTTCGGTGGTGGGTTCACCAACGCGGATCTGGACCGCGTGCTCGGCGCACGCCAGCGCCCTCATGCTCGGCTGGCAGATGTTTGAACCGTTCCTGCGCGCGGCACTCGGACTGCAGGATCTGCCCGCAGAAAAGCTGCGCCCGCACATCGCCGTCGAAATGGGAATCCCCTCCCAGCCGCACTGACACCGGCTTGCGCACGGAACTGGCCTCGTTACCGTGGCCCGCCATGGGCACACTGGAGCCATGGACCCGGTAATCGCGCTGCGACAGATTGCCTACTACAAGGACCGGGCCCGTGAAGAGCCCAGGCGCGTGATGGCCTACCGTAACGCGGCCGACGTCGTCGAGGGTCTCGACGAGGCGGCGCGCGAGCGCCACGGCCAGGCCAACAGCTGGCAGTCGCTGCCGGGCATCGGGCCCAAGACCGCGAAGGTCATCGCCCAGGCCTGGTCCGGCCGTGAACCCGACGCTCTAGTCGAATTGCGTTCCGCTGCAACGGATCTCGGTGGTGGTGAGATCCGCGCCGCCCTGCGCGGGGACCTGCATCTGCATTCGAACTGGTCGGACGGGTCGGCCCCGATCGAGGAGATGATGGCCACCGCGTCAGACCTGGGCCATGAGTACTGCGCGTTGACCGACCACTCGCCGCGGCTGACGATTGCCAACGGCCTGTCGCCGGAACGGTTGCGCAAGCAGCTCGACGTGATCGACGGGTTGCGCGACAACTTCTCGCCGATGCGCATACTCACCGGGATCGAGGTCGACATCCTCGAGGACGGCAGCCTGGACCAGGAACCCGAGCTGCTGGAGCGCCTGGACGTGGTCGTGGCCAGCGTGCATTCCAAGTTGTCGATGGATGCCGCGGCGATGACCCGCCGCATGATTCGCGCTGTCAGCAACCCCCACGCCGACGTGCTCGGCCACTGCACCGGTCGGCTGGTCGCCGGGAACCGCGGCATCCGGCCCGAATCGAAGTTCGATGCCGAGGCGGTGTTCACCGCCTGTCGCGATCACGGCACCGCGGTGGAAATCAACTCCCGCCCCGAGCGCCGCGACCCGCCGACCCGGCTGCTGAACCTGGCGTTGGACGTTGGCTGCGTGTTCAGCATTGATACCGACGCGCACGCGCCCGGCCAGCTGGACTTCCTGGGCTACGGCGCCCAGCGCGCATTGGATGCCGGTGTCCCCCCCGACCGGATCGTCAACACCTGGCCGGCCGACCGGCTGCTGGAGTGGACCCGGCTGAACTGAAAAAGCGAAGTCAGTCGGGTAGGTGCGGCATCTCCAGGCCCGGGTCGCGGCCGACCAGCACCGCGGACGTGAGCGCGGATTTGCCGTAGCGGCGTCGCACCCGGTCGACCGCCGCGTCAATCTCATCGAAGGCCCGCGGCCGGCCATCGGCCTCGCCGAAGGGCAGCAGCAGTTGCTGAGCGCCGGTGCGGTCGATGCCCGAAACCGCGAAACCGACCAGGGTCAGCCCGCGCTGGGCGATCGGAGGTGCGGCCGAAGCGACCAGTTGGCGGGCGGCGGCCAGGATCGGCTGCGTCGCCGATGTGGCCCACGGCAACGTGCGCGACCGGGTGGCCCGGCTGAAGTCGTCGAACCGCAGGCGCAGCACCACCGTGCGTCCGGTCCGCCCGGCCGCGCGCATCCGGGTGGTGATTCGGTCGATCAGGGTGATCACCACGGCGTCGATCTCGGGGGGGAGATGGCGTTGCCGGCGCGGCCGAGCGCGCGCTGGGCGCCCACGGACCGGCGGTGCACGCCGGTGCGCACCCGGCGGCGGTCGATGTTGCGGGATAGCGCGTAGAGCTGGCGGCCCATCGCGTTGCCCAGCAGTGAGGCCAGCGTCGACTCGCTGAGCTCGGCGACGTCGGCGACGGTGTCGAAGCCGTGCGCGCGCAGCTTGTCGGCGGTCACCGCGCCCACGCCCCACAATCGGCGCACCGGCAGCGGGCGCAGGAATGCCAGCTCTTGATCGGGCGGCACCAGCAACAAGCCATCGGGCTTGCCCTCTTGGCTGGCGACCTTGGCGAGGAATTTCGTCCGGGCCACTCCGACGGTGATCGGCAGGCCGACGCGGTCGCGCACGTCCGCGCGCAATCGCTCCGCGATCTGGACCGGCGTGCCCGAGACCCGGTACAGCCCAGCGACATCGAGAAACGCCTCGTCCACCGAGACCGGCTCCACGATCGGCGTGCAGTGGCGAAACACCTCGAACACGGCGTCGCTGGCACGCGTGTAGGCGCTCATCCGGGGCGGCACCACCGCGGCCTGCGGGCACAGTCGTCGTGCCTGCGCCCCGCCCATCGCCGTGCGCACGCCCCAGGCCTTGGCCTCGTAGCTGGCCGCGAGTACCACCCCGGCCCCGACGATCACCGGACGGCCGCGCAGGGTCGGATCGTCGCGTTGTTCCACGGACGCATAGAACGAATCCAGATCCGCGTGCAGGATGGACGCATCACAGCGCACGAACATATGTTCGCATGAGCGGCCGACAAGCCGCGGAAAGAAAACCGGGCGCTAGCGGGCCTCGCCGTAGATGCTGGTGACCCAGATGTGCACCAGCGTGTCCAGCACGCGAGCCTCCGGGATGGACGGCTGTTCGGCGGCGAACGAGGCAAACAGCGTCCGCTCATTCATCAGGTTGAGCGCGGTGGCCAGCTCCACGGCCGGCAGGGTGTCCGGCGCGGCGCCGCGCTCGCGCTCGGCCTCGATCACCTCGGCGGTGTAGGCGATCCACTTCTGCATGAAGGTCGACCACAATTCCCGGACGTCGGCGTTGCCGCTCTTGGCCGCCGCACCGGCGCGGGTCACCGCCTTGTGGGCGCCGAACGTCTCAAAAAACACGTTGATCCCGGTGCGCCACATCCGGTCGCGGTCGCCGTCCGGTGCGGTGCTGAGGGCTTGCAGCGCGCTGTCCGCCTCGTTGATCACCCGGTCCAGCAGCGTCAGCAGCGCGGCTTCCTTGGAAGCGAAATAAAAGTAGAACGTCGGCCGGGATATGCCCGCGCCCTTGGCCAGGTCGTCGACCGAGATGTCGGTCAGCGGACGGTCCTCGAGCAGACGCTCGGCAGTGGCCAGGATCGCCAGTTCACGATCGTCGCCGGACGGGCGGGCGGTGCGCCGACCCCGAGAGGTCTGGCTGGCGGCGGAGGTGGTCACCACCGTAGCCTACGCCGCGTTGAAACTTTCGACAGTACGTTGACGAATTCGACACTGCGTTGATAGCGTGGGCCCATGACTGAGCACCTCGACGTCGTCATCGTGGGCGCCGGTATCTCCGGCGTGAGCGCCGCCTGGCACCTGCAGGACCGCTGCCCGACCAAGAGCTACGCCATCCTGGAAAAGCGGCAAGCCATGGGCGGCACCTGGGATCTGTTCCGTTACCCAGGGATTCGTTCCGACTCCGACATGTACACGCTGGGCTTCCGCTTCCGGCCCTGGACGGAGCGCCAAGCCATCGCCGATGGCAAGCCGATCCTGGAATACGTCAAGAGCACCGCGGCCATGTACGGCATCGACAAGCACATCAGGCTCGACCACAAGGTCCTCGCCGCCGACTGGTCGAGCACCGAGAACCGCTGGACCCTGCACATCGAAAGCAACGGAGCACCGAGCACGATCACCTGCTCATTCCTATTTCTGTGCAGCGGCTACTACAACTACGAGCAGGGCTACGCGCCGACGTTCCCGGGCTCCGAGGATTTCACCGGGCCCATCATCCACCCGCAGCACTGGCCCGAGGACCTCGATTACGCCGACAAGAACGTCGTCGTGATCGGCAGCGGTGCCACCGCGGTCACTTTGATTCCGGCGCTGGCGAATTCGGGAGCCAAGCACGTCACGATGCTGCAGCGCTCGCCGAGCTACATCGTCTCGCAGCCAAAGCGGGACAAGTTGGCCGACCGGCTCAACCGCTGGCTGCCCGATAACATGGCCTACTTCGCGGTTCGGTGGAAGAACGTGCTGCGGCAGGCGGCGCTGTATGGCGCGTGCCGCAGGTTCCCGCAGCGGATGCGAAACATCCTCCTCGGCTTCGTTGAGCGCCAGCTTCCCGACGGCTACGACGTGCAGAAGCACTTTGGCCCGCAGTACAACCCGTGGGACCAGCGGCTGTGCCTGGTCCCCAGTGGCGACCTGTTCCGCGCCATCCGCAACGGCCAGGCCGATATGGTGACCGACACCATCGAGCGGTTCACCGCGACCGGCATCCGGCTCAACTCCGGTCGCGAACTGCCGGCCGACATCATCATCACCGCAACGGGATTGAACCTCCAGCTGTTTGGTGGCGCGACCGTCACCGTCGACGGACAACCGGTGGACCTCACCAAGGCCATGGCCTACAAGGGCATGATGCTGTCCGGCCTGCCCAACATGACCTACACGGTTGGCTACACCAACGCGTCGTGGACGCTCAAGGCCGACCTGGTCTCGGAGTTCGCCTGCCGGCTGCTGAACTACATGGACGACAACGGTTTTGACACCGTCGTGGTCGAGCACCCGGGTTCGGCCGTCGACGAGCGACCGTTCATGGAATTCACCCCCGGCTACGTGATGCGTTCACTGGAAGAGCTGCCCAAGCAGGGCTCGCGCACGCCGTGGCGGCTGAACCAGAACTACCTGCTCGACATCCGGCTGATCCGGCGCGGCAAGATCGACGACGAGGGTCTTAGATTCTCGAAAAGCCCTGCCCCGGTAGCGGTTTAAAGCTTATACAACGACGATGCCGTCGTCGTCGCTGTAGGCGATCTCACCGGGCACAAACGTCACCCCACCCAGGCTGATCTGCACGCCGCGCTCCCCGGCGCCGGTCTTGGTGCTCTTGCGGGGATTGGTGCCCAACGCCTTGATGCCGATGTCGATACCGCGCAGTGCCGCGGCGTCGCGCACCGCGCCGTTGACGACGAGTCCGGCCCAGCCGTTGGAGCGGGCCAGTTCGGCGATGACGTCTCCCACCAGCGCGGTGTGCAGGGAGCCGGCGCCGTCGATCACCAGTACCCCGCCGGCACCCGGTTGGGAAAGCACCGATTTCAACAGCGCATTGTCTTCGAAGCAACGCACGGTGCTGATCGGCCCGGCGAATTGCCGGCGGCCGCCGAACTGGCGGAACTGGAGGTCGCAGCTGCGTACGTCGGGCCCGATGCTGTCGACGAGGTCGGCGGTTGGCCGGAATGACGCAGTCATTTCTGAGATGCCGGCCAGCGGGAATTCAGCGGCGCCGCAGCTGCCGGACAACCAGGATGGCCAGCAAGCTGAGCGTCAGGGCAACGATCAGCGGCAGGTGCGAATGGCTCGCCGCCGGCGCCGGGACCTCGGGTGAAAGCGGGTTGTTGGCACCTTCTACGGTCGACTTTGCTTGTGCTGCAGCATCTTTGGCGGCCGAGGTGAGTTGGCCGTTGGTTTCGATCCGCTGCTGCAAGTCGAGGGCTTGCTCGGCCGGCTGCTCGGGCTGGTTTCGGGCCGCCGGTTCGGGGCTTTTCGCCGGCGCCTTCTTGGCGGGCGCCTTTTTAGCGGGCGCTTTTTTGCCGGGCGCCTTTTTTGCCGGCGCTTTTGCGGTTTTCTTGACCGCCTTGGCGGGAGGCTGCTTGTCCGGCGGGGTCGCTGGGCCGTCGGGTTCGCTGTTGGGTTGATCTTGCGGGTCTGCCATGCGGCCGCTCCTTTACGCCTTCGCTCAATTTTTGTAGCGCCACCAAAAGTTACTTTGATCCCATCATGCCAGCCCGCGCGTCGGCGTCTTGGCTGGCAGCGCCGTTCACGGCCTGCGCCGCACCGCCCAGAGGACGCCCGCGCCCACCAGCGCCACCGCGACCACCACAAACGGCCAGATCGCAGCGTTGCCGCCGGCATGGGCGTTGGCGGCAGGCCCGGGCGTACCGGTGCCCCGCGCCGTTAGCCGAAACGACCAGGACCCCGAGACCGCGTGGCCATCCGCGGACGTGACCCGATAGTTGACCGTATACGTCCCCGCCGGTCCCAGCGGTCGCAGGGCGATGCCGATGACCGCGCCCTGCACCGTCGGTTCCCCGATAGACCACACGTTGGCGTCGGGCCCCACGACCGTCATGGCCGCGAACGCGGTCTGCAACGGCTCGTTGAAGGTCGCGCTCACCCGCTCGGGAGCGGTGGTGAGGACGGCATCGTCGGCGGGCTCGGCGGACACGCGCGCGGCGTGCGCGAACGCCACGGGTGCGGTCAGGGTCGCGGTCACTGCCATGGTGGCCAGCACGACGGCCAACCGTGCCGCGAGCACCCGGCAGTTCACGTGCGTCGGACCGGCTTTCAGCTCACCCCGAGGCGGGCCATCACGTCCGCCTCGATGCCGTCCAGCTGCGACGAGATCGCGGTGTGGGCCGCCCGGCGTCGCGTGGCCGGCATATTCTCCGCGGCGACGACGGCCGCCGACAGATCGGTGAGCCGCTCGTTGATGGCGGAGACGAACTGCTTGGTCTCAGCGTCTTTGGGCTTCTTGTCTTGAACGATCCGCAGCGACTTTTCCGACCCGGCAATCCGGGCCGACAGCTCGGCCCCCTGCCCGGAGAACTGGCCGATCTGAGCCAACGGAACCCCCAGCTGATCCGCACGCCGCTGGTCGATCAGCGCGCGGGCGGCCATGGCTGCCCGGTAGATCACCGGCGTCAGGATCGGCGCGAGCAGCCGAGACACCAACAGCACCCGGCGGATCCGCGTCGGCGACAACAACTTGCCCTCCCGTGCCGTCTTGAGTTCGGCCTCGGCGATTTTCAAAGCCGTCCGGTCGCTATCCCGCTGGGATTTGATCTGCGCCCGGACGGCCCGGTCCGCGGCCCGTCGATCGCCCTTGATCCGGCGAGCCTCGTTCTTCGCGCCGAGCCGGGCCTCCAGCTTCGCGCGGGCCTTGACCGCGCGGGCTTCGGCGCGACGCGTCGCGCGACTCTTTCGCTTGCGGAACAGGCCCATTCCCGGCCGCCTCCCGGTATCTCGTGGACTATCGCTTTCGCGCGTGCGCGATCCGTGAGCCAACCCTAATCGGATTGGGGCGGCGCCAGCCGTCCAGGTGGGGCCGCACAGCCGCAGCAGGCTTGCGCGTCCCCTAGGCGTCGAGGTGCTCGGCGCGGCGCAGCTCTTTGATCCGCTCCACGATCTCCTGTTGGCCTTCCGGCGACAAGCCGACGGCTTGCACCGCGATGCGCCGCACACCGTCGTCGCGCATCGAGGCCAGCCACGCCAATTCCTTGTCGAGTTTTTCGTAGTACTCGTCGTCAGTGAAGTAGGCCGGCTTGATCCGGAAAAAATTTGCCAGGGCGGCCATCGTCGTCGACGACGGGTTCGTGCGGTTGCCCGAACGTAGCTGGGACAGGTAGGGAGCCGACATCGTGACGCCCTCGGACTTGAGCGCCGCGATCACCTCCGCGGAGGTGTGCGGCCCACGTCCGGGTGGATACACCGTGTCGAACAGGCGGTTCAGGCGAGCAGCGAACGTCGTGCTCATCGATGTGACCTCCACTGGGCTGTAGAAGTGAACTATTCGCTAGGTGTATTTGCTGATCATGATAGTTGGAGTTGGTGTCCCCGACTAGGTGCAAACCCGGCCGGATTCGCTGGTGGTCGTCAGGGCGCTCGCTGAACCTGCATTGGACGAGCGTCTAACCTAATCGGCGGCGAGTCCAGAAAATGTCCGAATTTCACAGGTTATCCGCAGAAAAGGGCCCGAGAGATTTCGCGGCTCAGCGCAGGGCCGATGTTTTGCGAAATGACCTAACAGTTGGTGTCGGGCGGATGCACCGCAACCGGCGGACAACGGAGGCCCGTCGAAAGCTTCCTTTGCTGTCGGGCCTCGCCCGGCTGCTGTCGTGTATTTCGGGGGTGCACTCGATGGCTTCCTGGGTGTCCCCTGCGCGCGGCCGCCGGATGCGGCGGCGACGCGGGCGCGTGCTGTCGGTGCCCTGGACGGTGTCCGGTGACCCGTCCGCGATTGAAGCTTCTGGCCGGCGCCGCCGCCGAGTTTGCGCCGCCGCCACCGTCGCGGTACGCAGCGCCACCCGTCGCGGTCACGGCGATGGCCACCGACCGCAAGCCCAGCGCGCCGTCCAACAGCCGATCATCCGAACAAGAGGGATAGCGGCGCTAGCTGGGCGCCAAGATTTCTTTGAGGATTCGCATAGGGCCATGCCCCGTCCAGGATCAGTGCGGCACTGCGTGGCCTGCTCGACATGGTGGCGGGCCGCTCGGCATTGCCCTATGCGGCAAGCAACATGGCCAGGATCGCGGTGTCCGGGTGGCTGATCGGGTCAACGCCGACGCGGCTCACCATCGAGGTAATCGTTCCGTCGGCTTCGGCTTCCACCCACGCCGCCCGGTGCTCCAATCCCAGATACGGCAGTCCGGGCAGCAGAACGCATCCCGATGCCGCACCGGTGCATTCCGGCAACGACGGCATGGTTTCCGAGGGGGGATGCAGCATCAGCAACGCGGGGGGCTGATGCTCGGCGAAATACCCTGGCTGGATGGCTGATTCACCGAAGACCGTGCCCTCGGCCAGCACCAGGCCGACGGTGCCCGGCTCGGGTTCGTCGGGCAACTCTTCGCGGGCACCGAACACCGTTGTGGTGGAAAGCAATCCCGGCAGCGAAGCGACCCGAACCGCGACCATCAGCAGCTGGGCCCACTCTTTCGTCGAATCGGGCCAACGCCCGGAGATGACAAACCCTTTCAGGGCACCACGAGAATGGAAGGGAGCAACCCCTATCGGTCCGCCTGACCCAGCTTCCATCTCGACCTCCGCGCGACTTCTCCATCCGAAATAACCACGCTGGTAGCTCGAATAACTCAGGATGCCTGCGGTATAGGCGCATTGCAACTCGACACGGCGTGCTGTTTGGCGGCCAATCGAGGCCCCACCGCCGACCAGGGGCGCCGCGCGATCCGCGCGACGCCCCTACCCCGGTCGAGTCGACGTCAGCCGAAAATCAGGCCCTTGGTCTTCGAAGTTGCGGCCGCGTAACGCTCCTGCACGTCCGCCCAATTCACGACATTCCAGAACGCCTTGGCGAAGTCGACTTTGACGTTCTTGTACTGCAGGTAGAAAGCGTGCTCCCACATGTCGAGCAGCAGCAGCGGCACGATGCCGAGGGGGAAGTTGGTCTGGTGGTCGTACACCTGGAATATCAGGAGCTTGTTGCCGAGTGTGTCCCAGCCCAGTGCTGCCCATCCCGACCCCTGCACGGTGGTGGCAGCTGCGTGGAACTGGGCACGGAATTTGTCGAACGACCCGAACGCGTCGTCGATGGCTGCGGCAAGCTCACCGGTCGGCTTGTCACCTCCGTTCGGAGAGAGGTTCTTCCACCATATGGTGTGGTTGACGTGACCAGCGAGATTGAACGCCAGGTTCTTCTCGTTCAGCAGGATCGTGGAGTAGTCGTCCTTGGCGCGTGCGTCCTCGAGTTTCGCAATGGCGTCGTTGGCGCCCTTCACGTAGGTGGCGTGGTGCTTGGTGTGGTGGATCTCGTTGATCTGACCGGAGATGTGCGGTTCCAGCGCTGCATAGTCCCAGTCCAGATCGGGCAGCGTGTATTCAGCCACGGGATTCCTTTCTTCGATGATCGTTGGTGATCGCGTTGACGCCCATTTGCTCGATGGCCGCCACGCGGCGACCCAGCCTAGTCAACCCTGCTCCATGAACAGGCGCGCCGCAAGGACGACCGCTACGGATAGATACCCGGTTGGTCCTGATTCAAGCCAAAACGACGATGACGAGAACGGCCAACAACGCCAGAGCGATCAGGCCGGCACGCAAGGCGGCGACGCTGTAGCTGTGGTTCCATGCAGGCGAGCCGGAGTACGAGTTCGACGGGGCCGGCGAACCCGGACTGAACGAATGCGTGGCCATCAATCGCCTTTCGCGCACGGCACCTCGCTCGAGTGAGGTGAGTCACAACGAACTTTCGTGACCGCGATCATAACCCCTTGCAACGTCCTTGAAAAATTCGCCGTGTAAGGGGGTTCTGAACTGCGGGTTCGCGGTGACCAACGGGGCATCCCGATGGGCAGGGGATGCAGTGCGCGCGGCCGCGCCGGCAACCGGCTCGGTGGTTGCTTAGCAAGGCAATCCATTTCGCTCAGGTCCCGGTCTCGCCTGTCAATGGCACGCCCCTACCGCCGGGTCGTTATCCACAATTGCGGCCCGGTCAACCGAAAGAGGCACTGTTGACGGCGTCTCTACCCGGAACCGCGTTGTGGATAAACCTGTGGAAACTGTGGATAGCCGTAGATAGCTGTGCGGACCGCGAATTGGGCGGGGCTACGCTGGTCCGGTGATCCAGGTGTGCTCCCAATGTGGCACTCGGTGGAACGTGCGGGAGCGACGACGCGAGTGGTGTCCCCGCTGTCGCGGCGCGCTGATGGCACCCCTGGCGGACGGGCCGCCGGTCGACCCACGGTGGGGCATGCAGCGGCAGCCGCCGCCGGCCAGACCGGCCGCGGCCCCCGGGTGGCAACGAAGCGCGCCGCGGCTGCCGCCGGGCTTCCGGTGGATTGCGGTGCGCCCCGGCGCCGCCCCGCCGGTCCGGCGCGGGCGACGGTCGCTTGGCCCCACACCGCGCTATGCCGTCATGCCGCGCTGGGGTTTGGCGGATCGCGTCGGCCACGCGCCCGAGGCGGCCCGGACGGCCACGCGGACGGGCCCTTCGGCGGCGGCGGTGCGCGCCACGCTGTTCGTCAGCGTGCTGGTGCTTTGCGCTGTCGCCCTGGTGTACATCGCCCGGTACGTGTTGTTCGTCATCAACCGCAACACCCTGCTGAACTCGCTGGTCGCCCTCGCGGGGGCCTGGATTCCGGTGCTGGCCAGTGTGGCGGCGCTCGCGGCGATGATCACCTCCGGCGTGATGCTGATCCGATGGCTGATCGCGCGGCGGGCCGCCGTGTTCTCCCATCACGGCCTGCCGGAGCCGCGCTCCGTTCGGACGCTGTGGGCCGGATGCGTGGTGCCGCTGGCCAACCTGCTGCTGGCTCCGCTGTATGTCATCGAGCTGGCGATCATCGAAGAGCACTACGGCCGGGTGCGGAAACCGCTGGTGCAGTGGTGGATCGCTTGGCTGTTCAGCTACCTGGTTTCGATCTTCGCGATCGTGACGAGCTTCGCCACGGACGCCCAGGGCATCGCCAATAACACCGTCATGATGGTGTTCGCATATCTGTTTGCCGCGGTGACGGTGGCCGCCGTCGCGCGCGTGTTCGAGGGGTTTGAGCGCAAACCGGTCGAACGGCCCGCACATCGTTGGGTCGTGGTCGGCTCCGATCACCAGGAGCAGGAGGCGGCGGCACAGCCATCCGCCGTTCCGGTTGAGTTGGCGGGGCAGGAACCGGCAGCATAGTGGGTATGACGTGGGCCGATGAGGTGCTCGCCGGGCATCCGTTTGTCGTTGCCCACCGAGGCGCATCGGCCGGTCGGCCCGAACACACGCTGGCCGCCTACGACCTGGCGCTGAAAGAAGGCGCCGACGGCGTGGAATGCGATGTGCGGCTGACCCGCGACGGCCATCTGGTTTGCGTCCATGACCGGCGGCTGGACCGCACCTCGACGGGCGCCGGTTTGGTCAGCACGATGACGCTGGCCCAGCTCCGGGAGCTCGAGTACGGCGCCTGGCACGAGAGCTGGCGGCCCGACGGTACTCACGGTGACACCAGTCTGCTGACGCTGGAAGCCCTTGTTTCGCTGGTCCTGGACTGGCATCGGCCGGTGAAGATCTTTGTCGAGACCAAGCATCCGGTCCGTTATGGCTCGCTGGTGGAGAGCAAGCTTCTCGCGCTGCTGCACCGCTTCGGCATCGCCGCACCGGCCTCCGCCGATCGATCCCGCGCGGTGGTCATGTCGTTTTCGGCGGCCGCGGTCTGGCGCGTCCGGCGAGCCGCGCCGCTGCTGCCCACGGTGCTGCTCGGCAAGACGGCCCGCTACCTGACCAGCAGCGCCGTCACCGCCGTCGGGGCCACCGCGGTCGGGCCTTCGTTGGCGGCCTTGAAGGAATATCCGAAACTCGTGGACCGCGCCGTCGCCCAGGGGCGGGCGGTGTATTGCTGGAATGTCGACGACTACGACGACATTGACTTCTGCCGCGATGTCGGGGTGGCCTGGCTGGCCACCCATCATCCGGGTCGGACGAAGGCCTGGTTGCAAAGCGGGCGCGCCGGCGAGGGCGGAAGCTAGCTAAGCTAGCGCTGTCCGTCGAGCGTGGCGGGCACCGGAGCGTCGGAGGCCAGCGCGTCGAACAGCTTGCCGGCCGCGTCGTGGTTCCATACCACCACCGATCCGGCGTCACTGTTGGTGAACTCACCGATCGGGACGGTCATCGCGGTGGTGGATCCGCGCAGCGCCCAGCCGAGCGCAGCCAGGTCCCACACGTGATCACCCCGGTCCACGGTCAGGGCTTGGGCCAGCGCGTGCGGCACCGCGTACCAGTTCCACGGATTCAGCCAGACGCCCGGGCTGGCGGCGCGGTGCAGCAGGGCCGACATGAACTGCCGTTGGTTGACCATCCGGTCCAGATCCGCCCGGGGCGTGTCGCGGGTCCTGACGTAGCCGAGCGCATCGCGGCCGTCGAGCTTCTGGCAACCGGCCGGCAGGTCGACGCCCGCCAACGGGTCGTTGATCGGCGTCGATGGGCACACGGTCACCCCGCCGAGCGCGTCGACCAGGGCGGCGAACCCGCTGAAACCGATCTCGGCGTAGTGGTCGAGGCGCAGCCCGGTGGCCCGCTCCACGGTTTGGGTCAGCAAGGGTGCGCCACCCATCGCGAACGCGGCGTTGATCTTGTCCTTGCCACGGCCGGGGATCGGCACGTAGGAGTCGCGCGGGATGGACACCATGGTCGCGGGCGTGCCGGACGAAAACTCCGGCACGTGAACGAGCAGGATGGTGTCGGTGCGACCGCTGCCGATGTCGCCGCCGGTGGCCAGCTCTTGTTGCTGCGCGGGGGTGAGGCCCTGGCGGCTGTCCGAGCCGACCAGCAGCCAGTTCGTGCCGCGTCCCGGCGCGGGCCGTTCGGGATAGTCAGCCAGAGCCTGCTCGCGGCGCAGGGTCGTGTCGAACCACAGGGCCCCGCCGAGAATGCCCGCACCGGCGAGCAGCGAGCCGATCAGCACCCCCAGCGTCACGACCCGGCCCCAGCGGCGCTTGGCGCGGGCCCTGGGCGCAACGGGTCGCGACGGCGGGACCGGCGGTGACGGCAGGCGCAGCGGCATCGTCTGCTCGACCGGTCGCGGTGGCGCGGTGTCGCGGCGAATCACTTGCGACGGCTCCCGCGCGGGCGGCCGTCTGCCGGGCCGTCGGCGTTCCGGTGATCGGTCGCCATTCATCCGGATAACGTACGTGCCCCCGCACCCCCGGCACCGCAACCGGCGTCAATCGGAGGGCGGGAATCACCGACGGGCGCGCAGTCCGTTGATGAACGGGCACCCCATCAGCACGCGAATGGCCTGGTTCAGCCCCGTCATGTCGTCCACCGGTTTGTGGAAGGGCAGCCGGACGTCATGGTCGCCGTCGCTGCCCTCGACGCGAAACCGCACGCCGTAGCGGTCCAGGCCCAGGGGGCGGACCTGGCCGCGGCGCAGCGGCGCCGGCAGCCGGGAGACCAGCCGTGCGACCACGTCGTTGTGCACAGTGTCCAAGTGCCACAGCAAGCTCGATTCGATCTCGCAGAACGGATCGGGCGAGGCGGTGAGCAGGTCCTCGACGCTGACGGGCTCGGCGCCGGTGGCGTCGGTGACCACGACGGACGCGACCTCCAGGCGCATCAGGACGTAGCGGTCTTCCCCGTCGGAAGCCGTGGATTTCGGTGTGTCGATTTGCAGCAACGCGGGATTCGGATCCTCGGCGGCGATCAGGTCGAGCAGCTTTGCCACCGCGCCCGGTGGGACCCGTCGCAGGCGGCCGCGCACCCACACCAGCGAACGAACGGGTTCCCGCAGGGGCAGCGGCGCGTAGTCGGTCAGCTCCAGCAGGGCTTGCGCCCCGGCGACGCCGCAACCCGCCTCACCATCGCGATCGACGGGAAGCGCGACGGCGAAGGATCCGTCGTGCAGCAAATGATGCACGGGCGTGGCGACCGGCTCCTCGCGCGCCTCCCCGATTGCGATGCCGTTTTCGGAGCCCCGTTCGATGGCCAGGAGTGCGCCGCCGGCCCGGACGCAGGCGCTGCGGATGCGCTCTGCAGTCGTCGGCGCGTCGCTCATCAGCGGTAACATGATTCTCCTTCGTTAGGTAAGGCTAAGTTAACTTACGAGGAAGGATGCTGCAAGGCTGTTTTGCGCGCCGCGCCGTTAGGGTTGGGGCGTGGTCTGCATCGCTTACCTCGGTCCCGAAGGGACCTTCACGGAGGCCGCGCTGCTACAGATGACAGCCGCCGGCCTGGTCCCCGAGCACGAGCCGGATGCTTTGCGGCCGTTGCCAATCGAGAGCACACCCGCCGCGCTGGACGCCGTTCGTGCGGGTACGGCCGATTTCGCGTGCGTGCCGATCGAGAATTCGATCGACGGCTCGGTGATGACTACCCTGGACAGCCTGGCCATCGGTTCGCCCCTGCAGGTCTTCGCCGAGACGACGCTCGACGTGGCGTTCAGCATCGCCGTCAAGCCGGGCCGCAGCGCCTCCGACGTGCGCACGCTGGCGGCCTTCCCGGTGGCGGCGGCCCAGGTGCGGCAATGGCTGGCGGCCCATCTGCCCGATGCCGAATTGCGGCCGGCGTACTCCAACGCCGACGCGGCGCGCCAGGTGGCCGACGGCCAGGCGGACGCCGCGGTGACCTCGCCCCTGGCGGTCGTCAGATGGGGGCTGGACGCGCTGGCCGACGGCGTCGTCGACGAGGCCAATGCCCGCACCCGCTTCGTCCTGGTCGGGCCGCCGGGGGCGCCGCCGGCGCGCACCGGAGCCGATCGCACGTCGGTGGTGTTGCGCATCGACAACGTTCCCGGCGCGCTGCTGGCCGCCCTCGCCGAATTCGGGATCCGCGGCATCGACCTCACCAGAATCGAGTCGCGGCCGACGCGCACCGAGCTGGGCACCTACGTGTTCTTCGCCGACTGTGTCGGCCACATCGACGACGGCGCCGTCGCCGAGGCACTCATGGCGCTGCACCGTCGTTGTGCCGATGTGCGATACCTGGGGTCCTGGTCGACGGGTTCGGCCGCCGGGGTGGCGCCGCCGCCCGCGGACGAGGCCGCACGCTGGCTGGCGCGGCTGCGGGTGGCCAAACCGGGGCAGGAACCGGTTGCGGGGTCCGGGGGGTCTGGGTCATGAGCGGTCGCTTGGTGCTGCTGCGGCACGGCCAGTCCTACGGGAACGTCGAACGCCGGCTGGACACCCGGCCGCCGGGGGCGGAGCTGACGCCGAAGGGCCGCGACCAGGCCCGGGCGTTCGCCCGCGGTTCCGGACGGCCGGCGATGCTCGCCCATTCGGTGGCCACCCGGGCGTCGCAGACGGCCGGGGTGATCTCGGCCGAACTCGAAGTGAGCGCCATCGAGGTCGAGGGCATTCACGAGGTGCAGGTCGGCGCGCTGGAAAACCGCAACGACGACGAGGCGGTCGCGGAGTTCAATGCCATCTACCAGCGATGGCAACTCGGTGAGTACGACGTGCCGCTGCCCGGCGGCGAGACCGCCAACGACGTGCTGGACCGCTACGTGCCGGTGCTCACCGACCTGCGCATGCGCTACCTCGACAACGACGACTGGAACGGCGACATTGTCGTCGTCAGCCACGGCGCGGCGATCCGGCTGGCCTCGGCGGTGCTGGCCGGAGTGGACGGAAACTTCGCGATGGACCACCACCTGGACAACGCCGAGTCGGTGGTGCTGACTCCGGTCACCGACGGGCGGTGGAGTTGTGTGCGCTGGGGCACCCTGACGCCGCCGTTCTACCCCGAAGTCGAGGCGAGCCCGATCGTGGATGCGGTGCGGTCGAGCACCGACCCGATGGGCTGACGACCGATCAGACCGCCAGCGCGACCGATTCGGTGCATCGGCAGCCGACCGCACCGCAGTCGATGACGAAGGCGTGCGGCACCAGCTCGGGGCTGACGCAGTCCGGCTCGGTGCATTCGGGCCGGCCCCAGAACCCGCCGAGGGAATGGCGAATGATGGTGCCGTGACAGTGATCTAGGCCCGCCCGGCAGTCGCGGCAATCGGCGCTCATCAGGAGTTCATAGCACCGGGCGGCGACAAAACCGGGTTGCCGCGCCCAATCGCCGGCGGGCGGTGAAGCCGAAGAAGGCCGCAATCAGGCCCAGCCCAGCTCTTCCAGCCGATCGTCGTCAATGCCGAAGTGGTGGGCGATTTCGTGGATCACCGTGATCGCCACCTCCTCGATGACGTCGTCGTCGGAGTTGCAGACGTCTAGGAGCGCGTCGCGGTAGATCGTGATGGCGTCCGGCAGCGATCCGGCGTAGTCGGAGTCCCGCTCGGTCAACGCCACCCCCTCGTATAGCCCCAGCAATTCGGTGTCCTCGGGGTGGCGGTCTTGCACGAGAACGACGACGTTGTCCATGGCGGCCGCCAGCTCGGGCGGGATCAGGTCGAGCGCGTCGGAGACCAGCTCGTCGAACCGCTGCGGATCCATCCGCACGGGCACCGGCTAGCCTGCCGCAGGTGCCGGCGCGGGCGGTGGTGCCTCCTGGGGCGGGGCCCCCGGCCCCGGCGCGCCTCCGTCCGGCGGGGGCGGGGCGTCCTGCGGTGCTTGATTGACCGGAGCCTGCGAGGCCGGCGCCTGGGTGGGCGTCACGACCGGCTGCTGCTGCGGGAGGTGCTGATTGTTAGGCGGAATGGGGTTCGGCGTGGCGCTGGGCTGGCTCGTTGGAACCTGAACCGGGATGGCTGGCGGCGAGAGCCGCTCCTCGGGGATGTCCGGCGGCGGTACCGGCGGCTGGCCGTTGATCAGCAGCTGCCCCCTGGCGCTGTTCACCAGCGTGGCCCAGCCCCCGTTGCCCAGCGTCGCGCCGACGCTGCACGCGACCTCACGGCTACCCGCCGACCAGCTGGGCAGCGTCAGCGTCGGATAGATCAGCGTCAGGGTGGTGGTGCGCAACTTGACCGGCGCGAGGTATGCGTCGGTCATCTTGGTGCACGCATCCTTGATGAACCCGTCCTGCTCGGGCTCCCCCGGTAGGGCACCGGGGAACTTCTCCGCCAGGTTGACCGTGCCGGTGATCTCCATCGCGTGCGGGGCCGAGCAGTCGATCGGAACGTCGATCGGTTGGTTGCTTGTCGGGTCGATGCCCAGGCAGGTGCCGGCCGGCCAGACCTTGGATTGGTCGACGTCGGCGACCTTGCCCTTGAAGGCCACCTGCTGGTTGCTCGTGCCGGGCAGCTGCAGGCCACACAGCATGCGGCGGTCGCCGGACTGGCGCCAGGCTCGGTCACCGGGCCATAGCAGGCTGATGGTGAACTTGCTGTTCGGGTCGAACTTGGGCCCGAGGTAGTTGCGGACGGCGGCCTCGCACTGCTCCTGCGTGATCTGCTGGATGCGCGCCGGCGACGGGGGAGCGGCGGTGGGCCCGTATTCGGAGCCTGGGAAAGTCCGCATGTCGATGGACTCGGCGACTTCGAACTTGTGATCGTCGGCGCACTTGACGATGCCCGCGGCTTCCGGGCTGACGCTCGGCCACATCAGGCACTCACCACTGGCGGCGCGGTTCAAGGCGGCGTCACTCTTGGCTCCGGTGCTGGGCACCGGATCGCTGCCGATGTAGCCGGCCAGCCGCCCCGGCCCGGTGCCGGCGACCGGAATCGCGGTGGCCAGTCCGGCGATCAAGAGGCCGCCCAGCGCGGTGAGTAGCAACCCTCGCCTGGTGGTCTGGGCCTGCACAGCCTGCATTGGACGCGGCCATCCGAAGCCGGCCGGCGGCTCTTCGGATGCCTCGATGGGGAGGCCGGCGGGGTCGCTGGCTTCCGATACTTCCTGCACGGGCGTTTCCGACATCTGCTCCATTCTGACAGGGCCGGTTAAAACGGTGTGACGAATGTTGCAATTGTTACTTATGGTGTGCATCCGGGCCCGCCCGGGCGGGACGCTCCGCCAATGACCGGGGGTCAGTAGTGTCAGGGCCGTGATCGACCTGAAGCTGCTCCGGGAGGACCCAGACGCCGTCCGCCGTTCCCAACTCAGCCGTGGCGAAGACCCGGCGCTGGTGGACTCCTTGGTGGCGGCCGACGCCGCCCGCCGCGCGGCGATTTCGGCGGCCGATGGGCTGCGCGCGGAACAGAAGGCCGCGAGCAAGAGCGTGGGTGGCGCATCGGCCGAGGAGCGCCCGGCCCTCCTGCAGCGCGCCAGGGAACTCGCCGACCAGGTCAAAGCCGCCGAAACCGCCCAGGCCGAAGCCGAGACGGCGTTCACCGCGGCACACATGGCGATCTCGAACGTCGTCCTCGACGGGGTGCCCGCCGGCGGGGAGGACAACTTCACCCTCCTCGACATCGTCGGCGAACCCACGGCGCTCGACAACCCGAAGGACCATCTGGAGCTCGGCGAGGCGCTGGGCCTCATCGACATGGCGCGCGGCGCCAAGGTATCCGGCTCGCGGTTCTACTTCCTGACCGGTCAGGGTGCGCTGTTACAGCTCGGCCTGTTGCAGCTGGCGCTGCGGCTGGCCGTCGACAACGGCTTCATCCCGATGATCCCGCCGGTGCTGGTGCGACCGGAGGTGATGGCCGGCACCGGATTCCTGGGCGCCCACGCCGACGAGATCTACCGGGTGGAGGCCGACGACCTGTATCTGGTGGGCACCTCCGAAGTGCCGTTGGCCGGCTACCACTCGAACGAGATCCTGGACCTGTCCGGCGGCCCGCTGCGCTACGCGGGCTGGTCGTCGTGTTTCCGCCGCGAGGCCGGCAGCTACGGCAAGGACACCCGCGGCATCATCCGGGTGCATCAGTTCGACAAGGTGGAAGGGTTCGTCTACTGCACCCCCGCCGACGCCGAGGCCGAACACCAGCGGCTGCTGGGCTGGCAGCGCGAGATGCTGGCGCTCATCGAGGTTCCCTACCGGGTAATCGACGTGGCCGCGGGCGATCTGGGCTCGTCGGCCGCCCGCAAATTCGACTGCGAGGCGTGGGTTCCCACCCAGGGGACCTACCGCGAGCTGACCTCGACGTCGAACTGCACCACCTTTCAGGCGCGCCGGCTGGCCACCCGCTACCGGGACGAGGCAGGCAAGCCGCAGGTCGCGGCCACGCTCAACGGCACCCTGGGCACCACCCGGTGGCTGGTTGCGGTGCTGGAAAACCATCAGCAGCCCGACGGCAGCGTGCGCGTTCCCGCCGCGCTGGTCCCGTTCGTGGGGGCCGAGGTGTTGGAGCCGACCGGCTGAGGCCCGCTGCGGCCTATTGGGCCGTCACGCTGGCGAAGGTGGGGCTGCCCGCCTCGAGGGGGACGCGGGCGGCGCGCGCGGTGAAGCTGATCGCGTGATACCAGCCGCACAGCATGGTGAGGTCGAGGATTTCGCGGTCGTCGAACTCGCCGCGCAGCGCCGCCCACAGCGTGTCGTCGATGTCCCGGTGGTCGCAGAGCGCGTCGACGGCGCGAATCAACAGGCGATCCCGCTCGGTGGCCCAGCACCCGTCGTCGGCATCGCCGTGGGTCAGCGAGCCGATCTGGTCTGGATCGAGGCGGGCCTTCGCCGCGAAAAAGGCGACGTGCACACCCCATTCGTATTCGCAGCCGCAGCGAACGCAGGTTCGGTCGATGACGATCTCGCGGTCGCGCAGGGATAGCGACAGCGCGCGGCTCAGCTCGTAGCCGCCCCACAGCGTCATGGCCTCGGCCATCGGCAGGTTTTTCACCACGGTGCGAAATAGGGCGATGGGCGCCACGTTCGGCGGCATCATTTTCTCCAGCTGCGCGGCCACGGCCGGCTCGTGGGGTGGTTCGAGGGCGCCGATTCGAGGCGTTACGATTTCCGTAACCATGGAGAAAAAACCTACGTTACGGAAAACGAAACGTCAATCGGTCGCCCGGCCCGGTCGCCCGGTGCGCGGGTCGACGACGGGGCGGCCCCTGATGGCCGCCCTCGACCTGCTTGGGCGACGATGGTCGCTGCGAATGCTGTGGGAGCTGCGCGACGGCCCGCTGGGCGCCAGGTCGCTGCGCGAACGCTGCGACGGTATGTCGCCCAGCGTGCTCTACGACCGTATCGGCGACCTGAGGGGCGCGGGCCTTATCGTCCAGCGAGACGACCGGCGCTACGAGTTGAGCGAGCTGGGCCGATCCCTCGGCACGGCGCTAAATCCCTTGGACCAGTGGGCTCGTCGCTGGGCGGAGGGCTCGGCCTAGGCCTCCACCGTCTCGCGTGCCTGTGCGTGCCGGCGCTGCCGTTCCATCGTGGCGAAGTAGAAGGCAAACGGGAATGCAAAGCTGGTGAAAAAGCTGGCAGCGAAGAACAGCCACGGGCGCCGCAGACCACGCCGATACCCGTCGATGATGGTAAACACCGGCATCAGAATGACATTGGCGATCATGTAGTCCTGGTTACCGGAGCCGCAAGCCGGGGTGGCGAACTGCCCCTTGATGAATTCCGGATAGCTGGCTGGTCCCGAGATCAGGTTCCCCTGCCCATGCGCGTCGAGCATGAAGTGGATGTTGAACCAATAGCCCAGCGCGATCGACGCGATGCCGGCGGCGTAGTACACGCATTCCAGCGGCGAGAGCCATGACCCGCCCGGCGGCTTGGCGTAGACCTTCGGGTTGGACGCGATGATCCAGCCTATGCAGCCAAGCCCGAGGAGAAAGTGCACGATGATCGAGACCATGGGCGCAGTCTCACCGCGGCGCAAAGTTTTGTCAATAATGTCAAAACACTTCTTGGTACCTTAACTGCCATGGTCCGGCCCGCTCAGACGGCACGCAGCGAGCGCACGCGCGACGCGTTGCGTCAGGCCGCGGTGGTGCGATTCCTGGCCCAGGGTGTCGAGGACACGTCGGCCGAGCAGATCGCGGCAGACGCCGGTGTTTCGCTGCGTACCTTCTACCGCCACTTCCGGTCCAAGCACGATTTATTGTTTGCCGACTACACCGGACTCCATTGGTTTCGGGCGGCGCTGGACGCCAGGCCGGCGGAGGAATCGATCATCGATTCCGTGCAATCCGCCGTGTTCGCGTTTCCGTACGACGTTGATGCGATGACGAAAATCGCAGCTCTGAGGGACGACGAACTCGACGCGAGCCGGATCGTCAGGCACATGCGGGAGGTCGAGATCGACTTCGCCGACGCGGTCGCCGCTCAACTGCACCGGCGTAGCCGCGGAACCGACCAGACGCCGGATGCCCGGCTGAGCCTCGCGGTGACCGGCCGGTGCATCGCGGCCGGGGTGTTCAGCGCGATGGAAGCCTGGATGCAGGGCGAGGATCGGTCGCTCGGCGAGTTGGCGCGGGTGTGCCATCTGGCGCTCGAGTCGCTGCGGGCCGGCATCACCGATGCCTGGGTACCCAACCCGGTTTCGTCATAATTGACAAAACTTTGGGTTCATGCCAGCCTCCATGTCTGGAGGGCTGGAGATGACTGGTTCTGAAAATGGCTTTGACGCAATAGTTATCGGTGCCGGGCATAACGGGCTGACCGCGGCGGTGCTGCTGCAGAAGGCCGGACTGCGGACCCTGTGTCTGGATCCCAAGCTCTACGCCGGTGGAATGGCTTCCACGGTGGAGCTTTTCGCCGGGTACCAGTTCGAGATCGCCGGCTCGGTGCAGTTCCCGACGTCGTCCGTGGTGACCGGCGAGCTGGGCCTGGACGCGCTGCCGACGATCGACTTGGACGTGATGTCGGTCGCGCTGCGCGGTGTCGGTGACGATCCGCTGATCCAGTACAGCGACCCGATCAAGTTGTTCACCCACCTCACCGAGGTGCACGGGGCGGACGCCGTCAACGGAATGGCGGGGCTGATGGCGTGGAGCCAAGCGCCGACGCGGGCCCTGGGCCGGTTCGAGGCCGCCATGCCGCCCAAGACTTTCGACGAGATGTATGCCTGTGCCACAAATGAATTCGAACGTTCTGCTATCGACGACATGCTGTTCGGGTCGGTCACCGATGTGTTGGACCGGTATCTGCCCGACCGCGAGAAGCATGGTGCCCTGCGCGGCTCGATGACCGTGCTGGCCGTCAACACCCTCTACCGCGGCCCGGCTACACCGGGCAGCGCGGCGGCGCTTGCCTTTGGGCTGGGCATGCCCGACGGGGACATGATGCAGATGAAGAAGCTGCGCGGCGGCATCGGCGCGCTCACGCAGCATCTGTGCGAACTGCTGAAAAGCCATGGCGGCGAGGTTCGACTCCGGACCAAGGTGACCGAGATCCTTCTCGACAATGCCCAATCCGGAGGCCGGGTGACCGGGGTGCGCACCGAGGCGGGGGAGACCATCGCCGCCCCGATCGTCGTCTCCGGCATCGCCCCCGACGTCACGCTGAACGAGCTGGTCGACCCAGGGGCGCTGCCCGCCGATATCCGCGAACGCTATGCGCGAATCGATCACCGCGGCAGTTACCTGCAGATGCATTTCGCACTGGACGAACCGCCGGCCTTCGCCGCGCCCTACGAGGCGCTCAACGACCCGGCCATGCAGGCGTCGATGGGCCTGTTCTGCACGCCGGAGGAGGTCCAGCAGCAGTGGGAGGAGTGCCGGCGCGGGATCGTTCCGGCCGACCCGACGGTGGTTTTGCAGATCCCCTCGCAGAACGATCCGGACCTGGCGCCCGAGGGCAAACACGCCGCGTCGGCGTTCGCGTTGTGGTTCCCGATCGAGGGCAGTGCCGACTATGGTCAGGCGAAGGTCGAAATGGGTCAGCGGGTGATCGACAAGATCACCCGGCTCGCGCCGAATTTCGAGCGCAGCATCATCCGGCACACCACGTTCACGCCCAGGCACATGGGTGTGATGTTCGGGGCGCCGGGTGGCGACTACTGCCATGGGCTGTTGAACGCCGATCAGATCGGTCCCAACCGACCCGGGCCGAAAGGCTATCTGGGCCAGCCGATCCCGATCGATGGTCTGTACCTCGGCAGCGCGGGATGTCATGGCGGGCCGGGGATCACGTTCACCCCGGGTTACAACGCGGCCCGCCAGGCGCTCGCCGACCGCTAGCCGCGCTGGCTCAGCAGCTCGTCCAGCAGGGCGTCCAGCAGGGCGGTGAACTCGTCGGGGCGCTCCGGTGTGAAGGCCGGACGCAGTCGGTACCCCGGCACGTCCAGGGTGATCAGCGTCGACTTGAAGGGCCGCTGCATATCGAGGGGCAGCCAACGGCGGAAGTCTGAGCTGCCCCAGATGCGGAACCGCTGCGTGAACACGCCCAGCGACTCAGCCGTGTATCCGCGAACGGTGTGCAGGGCGATGACCTTCGATGTGCCAGAGGGAAAGTGGTAGCGGCGCAACGTGATCGCCGCCCGATCCAGCTGGACCAGGCCATCGTCGTAGGACCGGCGGTAGGTGTCGTTCATGCCCGGGAGCTCCGCAGCGGGTGACCGCGTGTCGTCAGGCAGCGGCCGTCGTCGAGTCGCCACTGCCATCCGTGCAGATTACAGGTCAGCGTGTTGCCTTCCACCACGCCAAATTTGGACAGGTCGGCCTTGAGGTGGGGGCAACGGCGCTGAATCTCCCAGCCGTCCAGTGTGACCGACGCGGAGTCATCGTGAGTCTCGGCGAACCATCCGTCGGCGTAGGCGATCCGTTCGCCGGTCAGGCACTTGAAGAATGTGTACAGGTATTCGTTGTAGCCGCCGACCCGCCAGGCCCTGAAACGGGTGGACAAGAAGATCGTGTTGACCCAGTCCGGTTCGCGGTCGCGCAATACGGTGCGGACCAACTCGGGGGCTATCGCGAAGCCGTAACGAACTTTTTCGTCGGGAATCCGTTCGCGCACTACTCGTTTCGGAAAGTCTAGGATCACGGTCTCGGGACCGATCTCCAACTCGACCGGGTAGCCGATGCCGTCGCAGATTTCGTCGCTTTGCAGCATGATCGGCTCGAACAGCGCGCGCAGCTGTTCCAGCAGCGGCTCGCCGACGGCGGGGGCCCACCTCGCCCGCTCCGCGGCCAGGACGGGCGCCATCCGGTCGGCGTAGTCGGCGATGTAGGCCGACTTGCCGGTGGTGAAGATCGCCTCGACCTCGTCGACCGGCAGCGGGTGGGTGAGCGAATTCAAGTTCGTGCCAGTGAAATCCGCGACCGAGCCGGGAATCATGAGCAGGCCGCGATCGTGCCCGTGCGCGCGCATCTGGTCCAGGAACACCAGTTGGTCGGGGAAGATGTTGGCCGGATCATCGCTGTCGTCGTTGAGATCGCGCAACTCGGGGTCCAGGAAGCACGGCGGCCCCGCCGATGGCACCACCCAGGTCGCGCCGACCTGGTCGATGTACTGGCGCGCGCGGTCCATCTGACGCTGCCGCTTCTGGATGCCGAACGATTCCTTGGCGCGGGGCGGCATGTCGTAGACCATCGGGTACCAGATGGCTCCGGAGTACTGCAGCAGATGCACGTCGATATGCCCGAACTCGGCTGCCAGCATCTCCAAATCGACCGGCCGGGCGTCGTTCATGTTGAAAACCGTTGTCGTGCCGTCGGAAACCACCAGGGCCGAATCTCCGATCGGTCCGTCCGCGGGTGCCCGCAGGGCTATGACCATGATGTCGAGATCGCCCTTCGGGCCGCTGATCCGGTGCTTGACTGAGTCGCTGGCCTCGAAGAAACGATGAAAGCCTATTTCCTGCAGCTCATTTCGAAGATCGGGCACCGGGAAATCGGGCAGCAGCACCACCGCGTCCTTGTTGACGTGCTCACCCAGATTCTTGGCGTCGAAATGATCCTTGTGCAGGTGCGAAACATAAAGGTAGTCGCAGTCGCCCAGCGTATCCCAGTCCAGCATGCTGTTGTCCGGGAACGGAAACCAGGACGCGAAGTAGGCAGGATTCACCCATGGGTCGCACAGAATGCTGCCCGCTTGCGTGTGGATCAAAAATCCCGCGTGACCCACGCTCGTGACCTGCACAAGTACCTTTCGGCGACTTTTCGGATAACGGTTTTCAGCCCCCGAGCTTAGCGCGAGGGGGGTATCTTCGGCCTGCCACAACCGCCGGTAGTAGTCGATGCGCGCGGGGTCGGGCTCGACCCCGTAGGCGGCGAAGAACTCCGCATCCCACACCCGGCCAGGATAATTCCAGCCCAACGACAGCGTCGCCACCGCGAGGTCGGCCCACCGATCGGCCACACCGAGTTCGCCGAAGTCAACATGCCCGCAACAGTGGCCGTCGCCGTCGACCAGGGTGTTGGGCGAGCACGCGTCACCGTGGCACACGACGAGCCGGTCGATTGGCGGCGGCTCGCCCAGCCGCGCCCGGCGATCCGGCGTGAGCCGGGCCAGCCGGTCGGCCGGCGACCAGTCGAAAGGGCATGAGCGCGCCGGCAATCGATCGTGCAGTGTGCGCAGGCCCACACCAATCGCTCGCACCGCGACGTCGGGTGCGCCCAGCCAGCGTGGATGTACCGCCGACACGCCGGGTAGCGCGCGGGTCCGCAGCCACGCGCGGACGCCGTCCGGGCCCTCAGCCACGCCACAGCCCAGCACCCGCGGCACCGTCGCGTACCGGGCCGCCCAACGCAACCGCCGCGCTTCACCGGCGAAGTCGGCGGTGTTGGCAGCGGCCACCTTGATGAATTCAGTGCCAGAGCTGCCAGAGCTGCCAGAATCGGCAGGGCCCACCCGGAAGGTGACGCCGCCCTCTCCGTTGAGCCAGACCGCCCGCACGGGTCTGCCGGCCGCAAACCGGCCGACGATTGCGGGCACCGGAGGCGGGGAGGACGGGAAGGACAACGGTCGGCTTTCTCCGGGACTTGGGCGGCTCACAGCCGGGAGCACTAGGCTAAACGGCTGTGGAACCGGTATACGGGACGGTCATTCAGCTTGCCCGCTTGGCGTGGCGCATGCAGGGTCTACGGATCACTGTCACGGGGGTCGAAAACTTACCGACCAGCGGTGGTGCGGTCATTGCGATCAACCACACCGGCTACCTGGACTTCACCTTCGCGGGTTTGCCGGCCTACCAGCAGGGACTCGGTCGCAAGGTGCGCTTCATGGCCAAGCAGGAGGTGTTCGACGGCAAGATCACCGGCCCGCTCATGCGCGGCCTGCGACACATCCCGGTGGATCGCCTAGACGGGGCAGCCTCCTACGAGGCCGCCGTCAGGAACCTCAAAGACGGTGAGCTGGTTGGCGTTTACCCCGAGGCGACCATTAGCCGCAGCTTCGAGATCAAGGAATGCAAAAGCGGCGCCGCCCGGATGGCGATCGATGCCGGGGTACCGATCGTCCCGCACATCGTCTGGGGTGCGCAGCGGATCTGGACCAAGGGCCACCCGAAGAAGCTCTATCGACCGAAGGTGCCGATCCTGGTGCTCGTCGGCGAACAGATTGAACCGACCTTGGACACGCTGGATTTGGGGGGTCTCCTGCATTCACGGATGCAGCAGTTGCTGGAACGGGCGCAAGAGCAGTACGGACCCCACCCGGCCAACGAGTTCTGGGTGCCGCACCGGCTGGGCGGCGGCGCGCCCTCGTTAGCGGAGGCGACTCGCATGGACGCCGAGGAGGCCGCGGCGCGGGCGGCCCGGCGGGCCCAGGCCGCAGGGGCGCCGGAGCAGTAGCCGATGGTGGAGCCGACATTCCGCACCCTCGAGATCCTGAGCCAGCTGCTCGTGTTGGCCAGCGGGACCCGGATCACCTACAGCGGCGAGGAGAACATCCCGGATCGGGGCGGCGCCGTGGTCGCGATCAACCACACCAGCTACGTCGACTGGCTACCGGCCGCGTTGGCCGTGCATCGGCGGCACCGGCGGATGCGGTTCATGATCAAGGCCGAGATGCAACAGATGAGGGTGGTTAACTTCCTGATCCAGCACACCAAGACCATTCCGGTCGATCGTCAAGCCGGGGCCGGTGCCTATGCGGTGGCGGTGCAGCGACTACGCGAGGGGGAACTGGTCGGGGTCTATCCGGAGGCCACGATCAGCCGCAGCTTCGAGCTGAAGGAATTCAAGACGGGGGCAGCCCGGATGGCCATCGAAGCGGGCGTCCCGATCGTCCCGATGATCGTCTGGGGTGCCCAACAGATCTGGACGAAGGGCCACCCACGGAGTTTGGGCAACAAGGTGCCGATCGTGGTGCGGGTGGGCGCGCCCATGCATGCCGCCGAGGACATTCCGGCGACCGAGGCCGCGCTGCGCGAGGCGATGAGCGCACTGCTGCACGAGGTCCAGGAGCGGTACCCGAATCCGGGCGGGGCGTATTGGGTGCCGCGGCGGCTGGGCGGCGTCGCGCCGACCCCGGCAGAGGCGGCTCAGATGGATGCCGACGAGGCTGCGGCGCGCGCCGCTGACCGGACGCGGCGCCAGGCCGGGTAGGGAAGGACAACACATGGCAGAGCGGTTTTATCGGCTGGGGGAGTGGATCGTTCCGCCGCTGGTGGCGATGAACGGAACGAAATTCACGTTCCACGGCCTGGAGAACATTCCCACGCGGGGCGGTGCGTTGCTTGCCCAGAACCACACCAGCTACCTGGACTGGCTGCCCCCACTGTTCGCCGCACGTGAGCAGGGCCGGCGCATGTACTTCATGATCAAGGCCGAAATGGCCGACGTGAAGGCGGTCGACTACGTGATCAAGCACGCCCGGCTCATTCCGGTGGACCGCAGGTCGGGGCACGACGCTTTTGACGTGGCCGTGCAGCGGCTGCGGCAAGGGGAACTCATCGGGATGCATCCCGAGGCCACCATTAGCCGCAGTTACGAACTCAGGGAATTCAAGAGCGGGGCGGCGCGGATGGCGCTGCAGGCCCAGGTGCCGATAGTTCCCCTGATCGTCTGGGGGGCGCATCGAATCTGGCCCAAAGATCATCCAAAGAAGGTGTTCCGCAACAAGGTTCCGATCTGGGTGGCCGCGGGTCCGCCACTGCCGCCGCGCGGCACCGTCGACCAACTCAACGCCTCGCTACGCGACGCGATGAATGCGTTGCTCTATCGGGTGCAGGAGCAGTACCCACATCCGCCGGGGGAGCACTGGGTGCCGCGGCGGCTGGGCGGCAGCGCCCCCACCCAGGAAGATTCCCGGGCGATCCGGCTGGCTGAATTGCAAGAGCGGGCCAGGAGGTACGGAGACGACGGCGTGACGGGACACGGGCAGCAGCAAAGTGGATTGCATTGAGGAAACCGGCTAGCCGCGCGGGCGGGTCGTCTCGATGACCCCGAAGTGATCAAGCCGGCGCTCATCGCCTGCGATGTCGACGGCACGTTGTTCGATGAAGACGAGACCATCACCCCGCGCACGCGCGACGCGGTGCGCGCAGCCGTAGCGGCAGGCGCGCGATTCGTCCTGTCCACCGGGCGTCCGCCCCGGTGGATCCGCCCCGTCGTCGACGCCCTGGGGTTCGCGCCGATGGCGGTGTGCGCCAACGGCGCCGTCATCTATGACCCCGCCACCGATCGAGTGGTGGCAGCGCGCACGCTGCCCGTGGACACCCTGGCCGAATTGGCCGAGCTCGCGATCCGCGTCATCCCGGGTGCTGGGCTGGCCGTCGAACGGATCGGCGAGCGCGCCCATGACACGGCGACTCCCCAGTTCATCAGCTCGCCGGGCTATGAGCACGCGTGGCTGAACCCGGACAACACCGAGGTATCGATCGACGACTTGGTCAGCGCCCCGGCGATCAAGCTGTTGATCCGCCGCAGCGGTGCCCGTAGCGGGGATATGGCCGCCGAACTGGCCAAGCACGTCGGCATCGAGGGCGATATCACCTACTCCACCGACAACGGGCTGGTGGAGATCGTGCCGCTGGGAATCAGCAAGGCCACCGGCGTGGAAGAGGTCGCCAGGCCGTTGGGGATCGTCAGCGACGAGGTGTTGGCGTTCGGCGACATGCCCAACGACCTCCCGATGCTGCGGTGGGCCGGTCACGGCGTGGCGATGGGTAACGCGCATCCCGACGTGCTGGCCGCCGCCGACGAGGTTACCGCGCGCAACAGCGACGACGGGGTGGGACGGGTGCTGGAACGCTGGTGGCTCTGACCGGGCGTGCGATCGGTGAGCCTACGCGGCGGCCGGGTGCGATGGCAGCGAAAAGTGTTCGGGCGGAACGGTCGGGCCGCTCGGTGACTGTGCCGACAGCGGCGTGATGATCCCGTCGACGACCTCGGTGACGTTTCCGTTGAGCCGCTCGTAATTCAGCGTCCCGTGCTGGAAGTTCTGGGTAATCTGCAGGGGCTCTTGGATTTCGGCGCTGGTCGGCAGTCCCAGCGGACCTCGTTCGTAGCTCAGCGAGGCCCACGCGTCGTAGATCGCGCCGGTGACCGGTTGGGCGCCGGTAGCGGGTGAGAAGTACATCGCCCCCTTCGCGAAGGTGGAGTACCGGGCCCCGCCCTCGGCGTCGTCTTCCGGCGATGTCGGTGCGCCCAGAACACTGTTCATGCCGCCGATCGCTTGCCAGTGCTCGTAGATCGCGCCACCCTGCAGCGCCTTGATCAACTCCTCTGGAGGATCGTTGAAATGCGATGCGATGTCCCGGATTTCGTCCATCAACGCGTAGGCGGCATTGCCCGGGCAATCGGTGTTGCCGACGTCGCGATGGGTGAAGATGGTCGACAGGTTCGCGACGGCGCCGGCCGGAAATGTGGTGTAGTGGCTACCCGCTGACTCCAGTGCGACCGTGCCCATGGGGTCGACGCCGTCCAGGCCCAGACGCCAGCCGAGCAGCCGGCCGACGGTACGGAGTTGCAGTGGCGTCGGTGGTACGTCGTCGAAGTTACCGATCATCGCCACACCCCAGGTGTTGCGGTTGAATCCGCCGGTATGAAAGGCCTCGACCGCTTTGGTGAGCCCGCCGGCGCTGCCCTCGAACACCTGGCCGTACTTGTCGACCAGGGCGTTGTAGGCGATGTCGCACCAGCCCAGGGTCTTGCTGTGGTACGTGTAGATGGCCTTGACGATCCCGGCCGACTCAAGCGGCGAGTAGTCATTGCTGCCCGCGGTGTGGTGGACGACCGCGGCTCGAATCCCGTTGTCGTACTGCGGAGTACCGCATCGCAGCGACTCGTCGGCGCCCCACTCCGCTCGGCTGATGATGGCGGGCGCCTGGCCCGGCATCAGCACCCCGGAGGGCGGAGTCCATTGCGTCCCGGCCGGCGCCTGCGGCGGCGAGATGAGGATCGCGGAGATGTTCTGCCCGAAAGGCCGTTCCGTGGACGCCGGCCGATATCCCAGAGGGCCCTTGTCCGTTGGCTTTCCCGGTGGCGGCTGGGTCACCGCCGCGTCGATCGGGCGGGTGACCGCGATCTGGACGGTCGTGGTGGTGCCGACGAACACGGGGTCGGTACTGCGGGGTCCCTCGGTTGGGCCGGCCGGCGCCGCCGACGCGCTCAACCCCTCGCTGGCCGCCGGACGGGAGTCGGGCGCCGCGGTTTCATACTCGGTCTGATACCAGGGGCCCCACGAACCGTCGGGGCACTTGGCGCGCACGCGGGTGGAGCTGCCGGCCAGGTCGCCGGTCAGCGCGATCAGGGAAAACGGCGTGTCCTGGGTGATTTCCCGAACCGTGACACCGCCGCCCAGCCCGACCAGCGGCTGCTCGGTGAGTTGCGTGCCGTGAGCGGGCGGCTGGGTCACCGCCGCCTGATCATGTCCCACGTCCACCAGCGAACTAACGATGACGACGGTCGCGGCGATGGCGGTGAGCAACATCGTTGGTGCGCGACGGGACGACACCAGCTGATGTTACTTGTGTTTCTATTGTTATTCATGAGGCGACACGGTCGCCACGCAGAAAACTCCACGAAAACGTGTTCGACGGCACCGCAGAGGTTGCGACTCTGCGGTGCCGTCGGGCGACAGGTTTGCCGAAGCGTTAGACGGGCGGCAGCGCCGGCGCGACGGCCGGCAGGGCGCCCGGCAAGGCGCCAGCGGCACCCGGTAGCGCACCGGCCATGCCCGGCAGGGCTCCGGCCGCACCGGGCAGGGCGCCCGGCAAGGCACCGGCGGCACCCGGCAGGGCGCCGGCGCCTCCGCCCTGGACGCCCTGCATGATCGCGGGCATCACGAGGCCCTTGAGCAGGTCGATGGCCTGACCGGCGCCCAACTGGTTGGCGGCCTGCATGACGTCGTTGACGAGCCCGCCACTGCCGCCGGTGGGGGCACCGCCCCCGATCGGCGAAGCACCGCCCAGCGTGGAGGGGTCACCGAGGATTGGGTAGGTGCCGTCGGCGCCGGCGGGCAATCCGCTGATCGGCACCTCGCCGGGAGCGACCGTCGGACTACCCACGCCCGGCGTGAGTCCAGCCGGGCTGGTCAGCGCGGGGTTCGGGTACGCCGGATTGGGCAGGCCGGGGGTCAGCCCCGTACCAGGCGTCGTCAACCCGGTGCCGGGCGTACCGGGCATCAGGCCCGGGTTGGCCAGGCCTGGTGTGCCCAGGCCCGGGCTGGTCAGACCCGGTGTGCCTAGGCCCGGACTCGTTAGCCCGGGGCTCGCCAGGCCCGGTGTGCCCAGGCCAGATGTGCCCAGGCCCGGTGTGCCCAGGCCCGGGGTACCCAGGCCAGGTGTGCCCAGGCCGGGGCTCAGACCGGTAGCGCCGGTGCCCCCGCCGAGGCCGGGCACGGGCGGCATGTTGATCCCGAACGACGACAGGCCCTGCGTGAGCGCCCCTATCAGTTCGTTCGGCAGGTCGGTCATGACCGTCGCCTGCTTGAACTCGTGGTGCTCGGTCGGCTTGGGACCCGAGGTCGATTCGTAGACCAGGAAGTATGCGCACGGACTCGCCACTGCCAGGGCGGCGACCGCGCTCATGGCTGTCGAAAGCTTGCGTCGGCGTCGGTTCGGCACGGAAGTCTCCTCAATCTCTGTGTCATGTCGGCGTTTTCCTGCGTTTCTTTTCCTGCAGGAGCCACACAGAGTCGATGGTACGAGTGAGATTGCTGTTACTAGAGTGGTGATATTGAATTGTGAGGCAATTGCGACCCTGGCCGCGATCTAGCCTTTCGGAAGCCCGAACGACGTCCGGGTTGGATCAACCGCGTGCCCTCAGCCTCGCCAAATGGGTTAGGCCCGCGCGGTCAGATACCCTAAGCAACCGATGACCGCTCGTTTCGACCTCCTCGTCGTCGGTTCCGGATTCTTCGGCCTGACCATCGCCGAGCGCGTGGCCTCCCAACTCGACAAGCGCGTGCTCGTCGTCGACCGCCGCCCGCACATCGGCGGCAACGCGTATTCCGAGGCCGAGCCGAAGACCGGCATCGAGGTCCACAAGTACGGCGCGCACCTGTTCCACACCTCCAACAAGAGGGTCTGGGATTACGTGCGCCAGTTCACCGAGTTCACCAACTACCAGCACCGGGTCTTCGCGATGCACAACGGGCAGGCCTACCAATTCCCGATGGGGCTGGGTCTGGTGTCGCAGTTCTTCGGCAAGTACTTCACACCCGAGGAGGCGCGGCAGCTGATCGCCGAGCAAGCCGCCGAAATCGACACCGCGGACGCGCAAAACCTCGAGGAGAAGGCGATCTCGCTGATCGGCCGCCCGCTGTATGAGGCGTTCGTCAAGGGCTACACGGCCAAGCAGTGGCAGACCGACCCCAAGGAATTGCCCGCGGCCAACATCACCCGGCTGCCGGTGCGCTACACCTTCGACAACCGGTACTTCAACGACACCTATGAGGGCCTGCCGGTCGACGGCTACACCGCGTGGCTGCAGAACATGGCCGCCGACGACCGCATCGAGGTCAGGCTGAACACGGACTGGTTCGACGTCCGTGACCGGCTGCGCGCCGACAGCCCCGAGGCCCCGGTGGTGTACACCGGCCCGCTGGACCGCTACTTCGGCTACGCCGAAGGCCGGCTCGGCTGGCGCACACTGGACTTCGAGGTGGAGGTCCTACCGATCGGGGATTTTCAAGGCACGCCGGTGATGAACTACAACGATCCCGACGTGGCCTACACCCGCATCCACGAGTTCCGCCACTTCCACCAAGAGCGTGACTACCCGACCGACAAGACGGTGATCATGCGGGAGTTCTCCCGGTTCGCCGAGGACGACGACGAGCCCTACTATCCGATCAACACCGAGGCCGACCGCGCCCTGTTGGCCGCCTACCGAGCGAGGGCGAAGTCCGAGACCGCTTCATCGAAGGTACTTTTCGGTGGGCGGCTGGGCACCTACCAGTATCTGGATATGCATATGGCCATTGCCAGCGCACTGAACATGTACGACAACGTCATCGCGCCGCACCTGCGGGACGGCGCGCCGCTGATCGAGGAAGGTGCGCAGGGATGACGCGTGCCGGCGACGATGCAGAGCGAAGCGATGAGGAGGAGCGGCACAAATGACGGCCGTGAGCCTGCTGGCCCGAATAATCCTGCCGCGTCCGGGTGAGCCCCTTGACGTGCGCAAGCTGTACCTGGAGGAGTCGACCACCAACTCCCGGCGCGCGCACGCGACGAGCCGCACCTCGTTGCAGATCGGTGCGGAGTCCGAGGTGTCGTTCGCCACGTACTTCAACGCCTTTCCGGCCAGCTACTGGCGCCGCTGGTCGATTTGCACGTCGGTGGTGTTGCGAGTCGAGGTGACCGGGGCGGGGCGCGTCGACATCTACCGCACCAAAGCCACCGGCGCGCGGATCTTCGTCGAGGGCCGCCAATTCGACGGCCCCGAGGACCACCCCGAAGCGGTCGAGCTCGAGGTGCGACTGCAGCCGTTCGAGGACGGCGGCTGGATCTGGTTCGACATCACCACCGATACCGCGGTCACCCTGCACAGCGGTGGCTGGTACGCAACGGAACCCGCTCCCGGCAGGGCCAACATCGCCGTCGGCATCCCGACGTTCAACCGCCCCGCGGACTGCGCCAACGCGCTGGCAACCCTCACCGCGGATCCGTTGGTCGACGAGGTGATCGGGGCGGTGATCGTGCCCGACCAGGGCGTCCGCAAGGTGCGCGACCATCCCGACTTCCCGGCCGCGGCCGCCCGGCTGGGCAACCGGCTCTCGCTGCACGACCAGCCCAACCTGGGCGGTTCCGGCGGTTACAGCCGGGTGATGTACGAGGCCCTGAAAAATACCGACTGCCAACAGATCCTGTTCATGGACGACGACATCCGCATCGAGCCGGACTCGATCCTGCGGGTGCTGGCGATGAACCGCTTCGCCAAGACGCCGATGCTGATCGGCGGTCAGATGCTCAACCTGCAGGAGCCGTCGCACCTGCACATCATGGGCGAGGTCGTCAACCAGTCGAACTTCATGTGGACGAACGCGCCACACGCCGAGTACGACCACGACTTCGCCGAGTATCCGTTGAACGACAACAACCCGAAAAGCCTACTGCTGCACCGCCGCATCGATGTCGACTTCAACGGCTGGTGGACGTGCATGATCCCGCGGCAGGTCGCCGAAGAGCTGGGACAACCGTTGCCGCTCTTCATCAAATGGGACGATGCCGACTACGGCCTGCGGGCCGCCGAGCGCGGCTACCCGACGGTCACGCTGCCAGGGGCGGCGATCTGGCACATGGCCTGGAGCGACAAGGATGACGCCATCGACTGGCAGGCCTACTTCCATCTGCGCAACCGGCTGGTGGTCGCGGCGATGCACTGGGACGGTGACGTCACCGGGCTGGTCCGCAGCCACCTCAAGGCGACGCTGAAACACCTTGCCTGCCTTGAGTATTCGACGGTGGCGATCCAGAACAAGGCCATCGACGACTTCCTCGCCGGCCCCGAGCACATCTTCTCCATTCTGGAATCGGCGCTGCCGGAAGTGCACCGCATGCGCAAGGAATACCCGGACGCCGTCGTCCTGCCGGCCGCCAGCGAATTACCGTCACCGTTGCACCAAAGCAAGGCCATGACGCCGCCGGTGAACCCGGTGTCCATCGGTTACCGCCTGGCCCGGGGCATCGCGCACAACCTCACCAAGGCCGACTCCGAAAGCCACCAGCGGCCGCAATTCAACGTCCCGACCCAGGACGCGCGCTGGTTCCGGCTGTGCACGGTCGACGGCGTCACCGTGACGACGGCCGATGGCTGCGGCGTGGTCTACCGGCAACGCGATCGCCGCAAGATGTTCACGCTGCTGCTGAAGTCGCTGCGCCGTCAGCGCCGGCTGGCGAGCCGTTTCGACGAGATGCGCAGGGTCTACCGGGCCGCGCTGCCGGTGCTGTCCAGCAAGCAGAAGTGGGAGACCGCGTTGCTGCCGGCGGGCCCGGCGGGCAACGAGCCAGAGCATGCCTGAGGCCTCTCCCCCACAGGCGCCGCGAGGCGAAGTGGCCGCGATAGTGGCCGTTCAGTCGGCGCTGGCTGATCGCCCGGGCCTGCTGACCGCGGCGCGGGGGCTGTCCCATTTCGGCGAGCACAGCGTGGGTTGGATCGCCTCGTCGCTGCTCGGCGCGGTCCTGATGCCGGCGCGGCGGCGGGATTGGTTGCTGGCCGGGGCCGGAGCGTTCGCCGCGCATGCCGTCGCCATACTGGTCAAGCGGGTGGTACGGCGCGAGCGGCCGCATCACCCGGCCGTTGCCGTCAATGTCGGCACACCCAGTCGGCTGAGCTTTCCGTCGGCGCACGCCACCTCCACCACGGCGGCCGCCATCCTGATGGGCCGAGCTGTGGATTCAAAAGGATTGAAAGGGTTGCCTCCCGGGATCAGCGCCGTGTTGCTCGTACCGCCGATGGCAGTTTCGCGGATACTGCTGGGGGTGCACTATCCCAGCGACGTGGCCTTCGGCATCGGTCTCGGCACCGCCGTAGCGGGGATCGCCGTCCGAACGGGGAAGGTTTGGGACAGGTGAGTGAAGACGTGATGACCGGACCTCCGGCAAACCTGGTCGTCGGCGTGGTCAAGGCGATCCGCCCACGGCAATGGGTGAAGAACGTGCTGGTGCTGCTCGCGCCGCTGGCCGCGTTGGGCGGCCCGGTCCACCTCAACTACCTCGAGGTGCTGACCAAGGTATCCGTGGCGTTCGTCGTGTTCTGCCTGGCGGCCTCGTCGATATACCTGATCAACGACGTGCGCGACGTCGAGGCCGACCGCGAGCACCCCACCAAGAGGTTCCGCCCGATCGCGGCCGGCGTGGTGCCGGAGTGGCTGGCCTACACCCTGGCGGTGGTGCTGGGGGTGGCCTCGCTGGCCATCGGCTGGTGGCTCACGCCCAACTTGGCGCTGGTGATGGCCGTTTACATCGCCATCCAGCTGGCGTACTGCTTTGGCCTCAAACACCAAGCGGTGATGGATATCTGCATCGTGTCATCGGGATTTCTGATTCGGGCCATTGCCGGGGGGGCGGCCACCAACATCCACCTGACCCAGTGGTTTTTGCTGATGATGGCGTTCGGCTCGCTGTTCATGGCGGCCGGGAAGCGCTACGCCGAGCTGCAACTGGCCGAGCGCACCGGAGCCAAGATCCGCAAGGCGCTGGAGAGCTACACCGGAAGCTACCTGCGGTTCGTCTGGACGTTGTCGGCCACCGCGGTGGTGGTCTGCTACGGGCTGTGGGCCTTCGACCGCGAACACGGCGAGGCCGGCTGGTTCGTGGTGTCCATGGTCCCGTTCACCATCGCGATCCTGCGCTACGCGGTCGACGTCGACGGCGGGCTCGCCGGGGAGCCCGAAGACATCGTGCTGCGCGACCGGGTGTTCCAGCTGCTGGCGCTGGCGTGGATCGCAACAATTGGTGCCGCCGTTGCCTTCGGCTAATCCCCAGCTGAATGCCCTAAAGCTGGGGGTGATGCGCCACCGGCCGGCGATCAGGCGGGTCGGTTGGCCGCCGTTCCGGTATGACGTGACGGTCCGGGTCAGCCTGTGGATCGGCGTCGCGGTGGTCGCCGCGCTGTTCGCCTGGGGCAGTTGGCAGCGACGCTGGATCGCGGACGACGGCCTGATCGTGCTGCGGACGGTGCGCAATTTGCTGGCAGGCAATGGGCCGGTCTTCAATCAGGGCGAGCGGGTGGAGGCGAACACCTCCACGGCCTGGACCTACCTGATGTACGTCGGCGCCTGGGTGGGCGGTCCGATGCGCATGGAATACGTGGCGTTGGCGCTGGCCCTGGTGCTTTCGGTGCTGGGCGTGGCGCTGCTCATGCTGGGTACCGGCCGGTTGTATGCGCCCAGCCTGCGGGGCCGCCAGGCCATCATGCTGCCGGCCGGGGCGTTCGTCTACATCGCGCTGCCACCGTCGCGTGACTTTGCCACCTCCGGCCTGGAGAGCGGGTTGACGCTGGCCTACCTGGGCTTGCTGTGGTGGATGATGGTCTGCTGGGGTCAGCCGCTGCGGAACCGTCCGGACAACCAGGTCTTCACTGGTGCGCTGGCCTTCGTCGCCGGGTTCAGCGTGATGGTCCGGCCCGAGCTGGCGCTGATGGGCGGGCTGGCGCTGATCATGATGCTGATCGCGGCCCGAACGTGGCGCCGTCGCGGGCTGATCGTGGTGGCCGGGGGATTCGTGCCGGTCGCCTACGAGGTCTACCGGATGGGCTACTACGGCCTGCTGGTGCCCGGGACCGCGCTGGCGAAGGACGCGGCCGGTGACAAGTGGTCCCAGGGCATGATCTATCTCTCGAACTTCGATGCGCCTTACGCCGTGTGGATCCCGATGATCCTCCTCGTCCCGCTGGGAGTGGTGTTGATGGCCGCACGTCGGCGGCCGTCGTTTCTGCGTCCCGCCCTGGCGCCCAACTACGGCCGCTTGGCGCGGGCCGTGCACAGCCCGCCGGCCGTGGTGGCCTGGGTCCTGGTGAGCGGTCTGCTGCAGGCGCTCTACTGGATCCGGCAAGGCGGCGATTTCATGCACGGGCGGGTGCTGCTGGCGCCGCTATTTTGTTTGCTGGCCCCGGTCGCCGTCGTCCCGGTGTCGATTCCCGACGGCAAGGACTATTCGCGGGAGACGGGCTTTTGGGTGGCCGGCGCTGCCAGCCTGCTCTGGCTGGGGGTGGCGGGCTGGTCGCTGTGGGCAGCAAACTCACCTGGGATGGGCGACGACGCGACCCACGTCACCTACTCCGGAATCGTCGACGAACGCCGCTTCTATTCGCAGGCCACCGGGCACGCGCATCCCCTGACCGCCGCCGATTACCTGGGTTATCCGCGGATGGCCGCCGTCATGACCGCGATCAACAACACCCCGGACGGGGCGTTGTTGCTGCCGTCAGGCAACTACACCCAGTGGGACTTGGTGCCCATGGCCCAGCCGACGCCGGGAAGTCAGCCGACGCCGGGAAGTCAGCCCCAAAAGCCGCAGCACACAGTGTTTTTCACCAACCTCGGCATGGTCGGCATGAACGTCGGGCTCGACGTGCGGGTGATCGACCAGATCGGACTGGCGAACCCGATCGCGCAACACACCGAGCGGCTGAAGCACGGCCGCATCGGGCATGACAAGAACCTCTTCCCGGACTGGGTGGTCGCCGACGGCCCCTGGGTGAAGGTGTATCCGGGGATTCCGGGATATCTGGACGAGCAGTGGGTCGCGGAGGCGGTGGCGGCCCTGCAATGCCCCGAGACGCAGGCGATGCTGGGCTCGGTGCGCGCCCCAATGACGTTGCATCGCTTCGTCTCCAATTTCCTGCATTCCTTCGAATTCACCCGGTATCAAATGGATCGTGTTCCGCTCTTCGAGCTCGCCAGGTGCGGGCTCCCGGTGCCCGAGCAAGGCCCGCCGCCGCCGCGCGACTGAGCACGTCGGGCGGGGGGTCTGCCGTCGATCCGACATTGACAGAAACATCACATCTAGGCCGCACCAGCTGGTAACGATGCCCAAGTACGTGCGGAAATGCGATTCTCCGCGCCCATGTTTAGCCTGAAAACCATTGGGGTAACGAGCCGAATGTAAGGTTCGCGCAATCTCCTCGATGCGAACCGATGACCCCAGGTGTGGTTGACTACTCAGGCACTGCTGCACCCAATCGCATGCAGTCGAATCCCAATCAACGACGCGCCCTGTTGAAGGACGCGCCGAAAGGATGAGGAAGCAAGGATGACGCTTGTTGACAAGTTGAGCGGCGCCGTGGCACGGATGCCACGCCGGCTCGCAGTGGGGGCCGCTGGTGTGGCCCTGCTCTCGGGTCTGATCGGCGCCGTGGGGGGCTCAGCGACAGCCGGGGCGTTCTCGCGCCCGGGACTGCCGGTGGAGTACCTGCAGGTTCCGTCCGCGGGTATGGGCCGCGACATCAAGGTCCAGTTCCAAAGCGGTGGCGCCAACTCGCCGGCGTTGTACCTGCTCGACGGTATGCGCGCCCAGGACGACTTCAACGGCTGGGACATCAACACCCCGGCGTTCGAGTGGTACTACCAGTCGGGCATTTCCGTGGTCATGCCGGTCGGCGGGCAGTCCAGCTTCTACTCCGACTGGTACGCGCCCGCCTGCGGCAAGGCCGGCTGCACCACCTACAAGTGGGAAACCTTCCTGACCAGTGAGCTGCCGCAGTACCTCTCGGCGCAAAAGCAGGTCAAGCCGACCGGCAGCGCCGCCGTCGGTCTGTCGATGGCCGGCTCGACGGCGCTGATCCTGGCCGCCTACCACCCCGACCAGTTCGTCTACGCCGGCTCGCTGTCGGCGCTGCTGGACCCGTCCCAGGGCATGGGGCCGACGCTGATCGGCCTGGCCATGGGCGACGCCGGTGGCTACAAGACCAAGGACATGTGGGGCCCGTCAAGCGACCCGGCGTGGCAGCGCAATGACCCGTCGCTGCAGGTCAGCAAGCTGGTCGCGAACAACACCCGCATCTGGGTGTACTGCGGCAACGGCAAACCCACGGACCTGGGTGGGGACAACCTGCCCGCGAAGTTCCTGGAGGGCTTCGTGCGGACCAGCAACCTGAAGTTCCAGGACGCCTACAACGGCGCCGGTGGTCACAACGCGGTGTTCCACTTCGACGCCAGCGGCACCCACGACTGGCCGTACTGGGGTGCGCAGGTCAACGCCATGAAGCCCGACCTGCAGTCGGTGTTGGGCGCCACGCCGAACACCGGTCCTGCCACCGCCGGCACCAATCCCGGTAGCAACGCCGGTAACACCCACGGCACCTAAGAGGTAGCGACAAATCGACACCGCTGACGGCGGCATCCCCCGGGATCGCCGCCGTCGGCTTTTTCGCATCATCCCGTCGCCGCAAGTGTGGCCTATTTCACTACCCCGCGGCTGTCCTCACTGCGGCGCTGGTTAGGGTGCACACAGCGACTAGACGATGGAGGGTGGACATGAGGGTCGTGCGGGGTGTGTCAGCGCTGATGCGGGTGTTCTGCATCGCCGCTGCAGTCGGGTTGGTCGGTGTCACGGTTACGGCTGGGCCCGCCGGCAAAGCCAGGGCGGCCGGTTACGAAAGCCTGATGGTTCCATCGGCGGCGATGGGCCGTGACATCCCGGTGGCCTTCCTGGCCGGTGGTCCGCACGCGGTGTACCTCTTGGACGCCTACGACGCCGCCCCCGACGTCAGCAACTGGGTCACCGCGGGTAACGCGATGAACACGCTGGGGGGCAAGGGCATCTCGGTGGTGGCGCCGGCCGGTGGCGCGTACAGCATGTACACCAACTGGGAGCAGGACGGCAGCAAGCAATGGGACACCTTCCTGTCCACCGAACTGCCCGGCTGGTTGGCCGCCAACAAGGGCCTGGCGCCCGGCGGCCACGGCGCCGTGGGCGCCGCTCAGGGCGGTTATGCCGCCATGGCGCTGGCCGCCTTCCACCCCGACCGCTTCGGCTTCGCGGGCTCGCTGTCGGGCATCCTGTACCCGTCGAGCACCAACTACAACGGCCCGATTCTGGCCGGACTGCAGCAGTTCGGCGGCATCGATGGCAACGGCATGTGGGGAGCCCCGCAGCTGGGCCGGTGGAAGTGGCACGACCCATACGTGCATGCCTCGCTGTTGGCGCAGAACAACACCCGGGTGTGGGTCTGGAGCCCGACGAGCTTGGGGGCCAGTAATCCCGCCGCCGTGCTCGGCGATGCCGGCTCGGCGATGGGCGCCAGCCGGGAGTTCTACCAGCAATACCGCAGCGTCGGCGGGCACAACGGCCACTTCGACTTCCCGGGCGGCGGTGACAACGGCTGGGGCACGTGGCCGGGGCAGCTGGGTGCCATGTCCGGCGACATCGTCGGGGCCATTCGCTAGCCGGGCGGTCCGGCCAGGACGGCCGCGCCGCGCCGTCGCGAGCGCGGAGGGCGTCGCGCGGCGGGCCGGTACCGTGGAGGGGTGCAGCAGGGTCGGGACGGCCGCGTCGCTGCGACCCACCGCCTCTGCTAGCAGGAGAACATGGCAACGACCGCCCGGCGTAAACGCCACCGAATCCTCGCCTGGGCTGCCGCTCTTTGCGTGGCCGGCGTCGTGTTGTTGGTCCTGCTGGCCGTGGTGGTCTTGCTGCGCAGTCCCCAAACGCCGCCCAGCGCGGTGCCGCCCGGCGTGCTGCCGCCGTCCTCGACGACAACCCACCCGCACAAGCCCCGGCCGGCGTCTCAGGACGCTTCCTGCCCCGACGTCCAAGTGATCGACGTCCCCGGCACCTGGGAGTCGTCCCCGCAGGACAATTCGCTCAATCCGATGCAATTCCCGAATGCGTTGCTGCACAACGTGATAACCACCCTCGGTCAACAGTTTCCACCCCCCCGGGTCCAGACGTACACCGTTCCCTACACGGCGCAGTTCAACAATCCGCTGGGCGGCGTGAAGCAGATGTCCTACAACGAGAGCCGGGCCGAGGGCACCCAGGCGACGGTCCAGGCGATGACCGATATGAACACCAAGTGCCCGTTGACCAGCTACGTGCTGCTGGGCTTCTCGCAGGGCGCCGTGATTGCCGGCGATGTCGCCAGCGACATCGGCAACGGCCGCGGAGCCGTCGATGACGACCTGGTGCTCGGTGTGACCTTGATCGCCGACGGCCGTCGCCAGCAGGGGGTTGGCAACGAGATCGGGCCCGACCCAGCGGGCGAGGGCGCCGAGGTCACCTTGCACGAGGTGCCGGTGCTGTCCGGCCTCGGTTTGACCATGACCGGCGCGCGGCCCGGCGGATTCGGGGAGCTCAACAGCAAGACCAACGAGATCTGCGCCCCGGGCGACCTCATCTGCGCCGCGCCCAACGAGGCGTTCAGCGTCGCTAACCTGCCCAACACGCTGAACACGCTGGCCGGCAACGCCGGCCAGCCGATCCACGCCATGTATGCCACGCCCCAGTTCTGGAACCTGGACGGTGCGACGGCGACCGATTGGACCCTGAACTGGGCGCATACGCTCATAGAAAACGCGCCGCATCCCAAACACGGGTGACAACGCCCCTTCGGCCCGGACACCGCGAGCGGGTCGGGTCGGGCCGGGGAAAGCCGGGCGACCGGACACAGCCGCGAGGTAGGCGGGTACCGGGCGCGATCGGCGGTACCTTGTGATTTGGTGTGCCGCGCGCCTCCCCGTAACATTAAGAGAAAACTAAGAGGATTAAGAACTTGGTGGTTGACCGAGCGGGGCTGGTTGACGCACGGAGGTACCGTCGGCCGAACCGACGCCACATCGTCGGCGGAGCCGACCCGAGTGTGTTCTGAGTAGGAGAGACTGGCATGGCGTACCACAACCCGTTCATCGTGGATGGAAAGATCAGGTTGCCGGATAACACGAACCTGGTTCGCCACGTTGAAAAGTGGGCGAGGGTCCGTGGCGGCAAGCTGGCCTATCGGTTCCTTGACTTCTCCACCGAACGCGACGGTATCGAACGCGACATCTTGTGGTCCGACTTCAGCGCCCGCAACCGCGCCATCGGAGCCCGTCTGCAGCAGGTCACCCAGCCGGGCGACCGCATCGCAATTTTGTGCCCGCAGAATCTGGAGTACCTGATTTCGTTTTTTGGTGCACTGTATTCCGGCCGGATCGCGGTGCCGTTGTTCGACCCGGCCGAGCCGGGTCACGTCGGCCGGTTGCACGCGGTGCTCGACGACTGCTCCCCATCGACGATCCTGACCACCACCGACGCCGCCGAAGGCGTCCGAAAGTTCATCCGCGCCCGTTCGGCCAAGGAACGGCCCCGCGTGATCGCCGTGGACGCGGTGCCCAACGAGGTCGCCACCACCTGGCAGGAACCCGAGGCCAACGAGGGCAGCACCGCCTACCTGCAGTACACCTCGGGCTCCACCCGCACACCGACGGGTGTGCAGATCACTCATCTGAACCTGCCCACCAACGTGCTGCAGGTGCTCAATGCGCTGGAGGGCACCGATGGCGACCGCGGGTGCATGTGGCTGCCGTTCTTCCACGACATGGGCCTGATCACCGCGCTGTTGTCGCCGGTGCTTGGGCACAGCTTCACCTTCATGACGCCCGCCGCGTTCGTGCGCCGGCCCGGCAGGTGGATCCGCGAACTCGCGCGCAAGCCCGGCGAGACCGGCGGGGTCTTCTCGGCCGCGCCGAACTTCGCGTTCGAACACGCCGCGTTGCGTGGCCTGCCCCGCGACGACGAGCCGCCACTGGACCTGAGCAACGTCAAGGGCATCCTCAACGGCAGCGAGCCGGTGAGCCCGGCGTCGATGCGCAAGTTCTACGAAGCGTTTCGCGCCCTACGGTTTGCAAGAGACGGCGATCAAGCCGTCCTACGGGCTGGCCGAGGCGACGCTGTTCGTCTCGACCACCCCGAGCGGACGAGAAGCCGACGGTCATCCACGTCGACCGGGACGAGCTGAACAACCAGTCGCTTCGCGGAGGTCGCCGGCGGACGCGCCGAACGCCGTCGCTCAGGTTTCCGCCGGCAAGGTCGGTGTCGACGAATGGGCGGTCATCGTCGACCCCGACTCGGCCAGCGAGCTGCCGGACGGGCAGATCGGCGAGATCTGGCTGCACGGCAAGAACCTGGGCATCGGCTACTGGGGGAAGGAGGACGAGACCGTCCGAGATCTTCCGGAACATCCTCAAGTCGCGCATCAGCCAGTCGCACGCCGAGGGAGCCGCAGACGACGGGCTGTGGGTGCGCACCGGCGACTACGGCACCTACGTCAATGGCCACCTCTATATAGCGGGCCGGATCAAGGACCTGGTCATCGTCGACGGCCGCAACCATTACCCGCAGGACCTCGAGTACTCGGCCCAGGAATCCAGCCGCGCATTGCGGGTCGGCTATGTGGCCGCCTTCTCGGTGCCGGCCAACCAGCTGCCCCAGCTGGTGTTCGACAACCCGCACGCCGGGCTGAAGTTCGATGCCGACGACGGCTCCGAGCAGCTGGTGATCGTCGCCGAGCGCGCCGCTGGCACGCACAAGCTCGACTACCAGCCCATCGCCGACGACATCCGGGCGGCCATTGCGGTGCGCCACGGCGTGACCGTCCGCGACCTGCTGCTGGTGCAGGCCGGGACGATCCCGCGCACCTCCAGCGGCAAGATCGGTCGCCGCGCGTGCCGTGCTGCGTACCTCGACGGCAGTCTGCGCAGCGGCGTTGCTTCCCCGACGGCCTTCGCCAACGAATAGGACTGAATCCGGTATGTCTGACCACGACTCTGATCCCTCAGCGAACGAAGCCACCCCCGACCCGGAGGGCGACGTTGTCGCCCAGAAGACCGACCTGCGCGCCGGCGACGATGCAGAGCAAGCCGATGAGGTGGGGGCACCTCCCGCTTGCGGGGGAGAGCGGCGCATAACAACGGTCCCCGAGATGCGGCAATGGCTGCGCAACTGGGTCGGCAGGGCCGTCGGGCAGGCACCCGACGCGATCGACGAGTCGGTGCCGATGGTGGAGCTTGGCTTGTCGTCGCGGGACGCGGTGGCGATGGCCGCCGACATCGAAGACCTGACCGGTGTCACGCTGTCGGTCGCGGTGGCCTTCCAGCATCCGACCATCGAATCGCTGGCCACGCGGATCATCGAGGGCGAACCTGAGATCGCCGATGACGGCCTCGGCGACGCCGACTGGACGCGCAACGGCCCGGCGGAGCGCGTCGACATCGCGGTCGTCGGGCTTGTCGACGCGGCTGCCTGGCGACATGAACTCCCCGGATGAGACCTGGCAGGCCCTGCTGGAGGGCCGCGACGCCATCACCGAGCTGCCCGAGGGTCGCTGGTCGGAATTCCTCGAAGAGCCGCGGCTGGCCCAGCGCGTCGCGCAAGCCCGCACCCGCGGCGGCTACCTGAAGGACATCAAGGGTTTCGACTCCGAGTTCTTCGCGGTGGCCAAGACCGAAGCCGACAACATCGACCCGCAGCAGCGGATGGCGCTGGAGCTGACCTGGGAGGCGCTCGAGCACGCCCGGATCCCGGCGTCGAGCCTGCGCGGCAAGGCCGTCGGCATGTACGTCGGTGTCTCCAACAATGACTACGCCTTCCTGGCCATTTCCGACCCGACCGCCGCGCATCCCTATGCGATCACCGGTAACGCGACTTCGATCGTCGCCAACCGGGTGTCGTACTTCTTCGACTTCCGCGGCCCGTCGATCGCCATCGACACCGCGTGCTCGAGTTCGCTGGTGGCGATGCATCAAGGCGTGCAGGCGCTGCGCAATCGCGAAGCCGACGTCGTGGTCGCCGGCGGGGTGAACGCGCTGCTCACGCCGGCGGTGACGCTCGGTTTCGACGAGATCGGCGCGGTGCTGGCTCCGGACGGCCGGATCAAGTCGTTCTCCTCGGACGCCGACGGCTACACCCGCTCCGAGGGCGGCGGCATGCTGGTGCTCAAGCGGGTCGACGACGCCCGCCGCGACGGCGACCAGATCCTGGCGGTGATCGCCGGCAGCGCGGTCAACCACGACGGGCGGTCCAACGGCCTGATCGCGCCCAACCAGGACGCGCAGGCCGACGTGCTGCGCCGGGCCTACAAAGACGCCGGGATCGATCCGCGCACCGTCGACTACATCGAGGCGCACGGCACCGGCACCGTCCTCGGTGACCCGATCGAGGCCGAGGCGCTGGGCCGCGTCGTCGGTCGGGGGCGTCCCGCCGATCGGCCGGCGCTGCTGGGCGCGGTGAAAACCAACGTCGGCCACCTGGAGTCGGCGGCCGGTGCGGCCGCCATGGCCAAGGTGGTGCTGGCACTGCAGCACGACAAGCTGCCACCGTCGATCAACTTCGCCGGACCCAGCCCCTACATCGACTTCGACGCGATGCGCCTGAAGGTCATCGACACCGCGACCGCCTGGCCGCGCTACGGCGGCTACGCGCTGGCCGGGGTGTCCAGCTTCGGCTTCGGCGGGGCCAACGCGCACCTGGTGGTGCGCGAGGTCCTGCCGCGCGACGTCATAGAAAAGGTCGCGGAAAAAGAGGCGCCTCAACCTACGGACGCCGAGACCGCGCCTACCGAGGCGCCCACGCTCGAAAGCCACTCGCTGCGGTTCGACGAGTTCGGCGGGATCATCCAAGACGAGTTCGCCGGCGAAGAGTCGGAGCCCGAGCTGCCGGGGGTTACCGAGGAGGCCCTGCGCCTCAAGGAAGTCGCGCTGGAAGATCTTGCGGCACAAGAGGATTCAGAGCCAACCACGCCGTTGATCCCCCTTGCGGTGTCGGCGTTTCTGACCTCGCGCAAGAAGGCCGCGGCGGCCGAGCTGGCGGACTGGATGGAAGGCCCGGAAGGCCAGGCCGCCGTCGCTGGAGTCGATCGGCCGGTCGCTGTCGCGGCGCAACCACGGCCGGTCCCGCGCGGTGGTGCTGGCCCACGACCACGAGGAAGCCATCAAGGGCCTGCGGGCGATCGCCGAGGGCAAGCAGCGCCCCAACGTGTTCAGCGTCGACGGGCCGGTGACCAACGGTCCGGTGTGGGTGCTCGCCGGGTTCGGCGCGCAGCACCGCAAGATGGGCAAGAGCCTGTACCTGCGCAACGAGGTCTTCGCCGAGTGGATCGAGAAGGTCGACGCGCTGGTCTCACGACGAGTTGGGCTACTCGGTGCTCGAGCTGATCCTCGACGACTCGCAGGACTACGGCATCGAGACGACCCAGGTCACCATCTTCGCGATCCAGATCGCGTTGGGTGAGCTGCTCAAGCATCACGGCGCCAAGCCCGCCGCGGTGGTCGGGCAGTCGCTGGGCGAGGCCGCGTCGGCCTACTTCGCCGGTGGCCTGTCGCTGCGCGACGCCACCCGTGCGATCTGCTCCCGCTCGCACCTGATGGGCGAGGGCGAGGCGATGCTGTTCGGCGAGTACATCCGGTTGATGGCGCTGGTGGAGTACTCCGCCGACGAGATCAAGACGGTGTTCTCCGACTTCCCCGACCTGGAGGTGTGCGTCTACGCCGCGCCCACCCAGACCGTCATCGGCGGCCCGCCCGAGCAGGTGGACGCGATCATCGCCGCGCTGTGAGGCCGAGGGCAAGTTCGCCCGCAAGTTCGAGACCAAGGGCGCCAGCCACACCTCGCAGATGGATCCGCTGCTCGGCGAGCTGACCGCGGAGCTGCAGGGCATCAAGCCGATGAGCCCGACGGCCGGGATCTACTCGACGGTGCACGAGGGCAGCTACGTCAAGCCCGGCAGCGACCCGATCCACGACGTCGAGTACTGGAAGAAGGGCCTGCGCCACAGCGTCTACTTCACCCACGGCATCCGCAACGCCGTCGACAGCGGGCACACCACCTTCCTGGAGCTGGCGCCCAACCCGGTGGCGCTCATGCAGGTGGGCCTGACGACAGCCAGCTCGGGTCTTCATGATGCCCAGCTGATCCCGACGCTGGCCCGCAAGCAGGACGAGGTCGAGTCGATGATCTCGACCATGGCGCAGCTCTACGTCTATGGCCATGACCTCGACATCTGGACGCTGTTCACCCGCGCTTCCGGACCGGCCGATTACGCGAACATCCCGCCGACCCGGTTCAAGCGCAAAGAGCACTGGCTCGACGTGAGCTTCTCCGCAGGCAGCAGCCCAGTGATCATGCCGGGCGCCCACGTCGCGCTGCCGGATGGCCGCCACGTCTGGGAGTACGCGCCCCGGGCCTTTACGAACTGGAGATTACGGATCTGGCGGCGTTGGTGAAAGCCGCGGCGGCCGACGTGCTTCCAGGCGCGCAGTTGACGGCGGCGGAGCAGCGCGCGGTGCCTACGGAGGGCTCGCGCTTAGTGACGACGATGACGCGTCACCCCGGCGGCGCCTCGATTCAGGTGCATGCCCGCGTCGATGAATCGTTCACGCTGGTCTACGACGCCCTGGTCACCCGGGCGGGCCAGCAATCGGTGTTGCCGTCGGCGGTTGGCGCGGGCGCGGCCATCGCCGCCGCCGATGTTGTGGCGGCTCCGGCCGCGACGGTATCGGCGGACGCGCCCATTGCGGCCGCGGTCGCCGCGGGCGAGGACCCCGAGGCGCTGACGGACAGCCTGACCAACCGCCATGTGCCGACCGACTTCGTCAAATGGTCACCGGAATCCGGCGAGACCATCGCCCAGCGACTGGGCACCATCGTGGCGGCGGCCATGGGTTACGAACCCGAGGACCTGCCGTGGGAGGTGCCGCTGATCGAGCTGGGCCTGGACTCGCTGATGGCGGTGCGGATCAAGAACCGCGTCGAGTACGACTTCGACCTGCCGCCGATCCAGTTGCAGGCCGTGCGCGACGCCAACCTCTACAACGTGGAGAAGCTGATCGAGTACGCGATCGAGCATCGCGGCGAGGTCGAGCAGCTGCACGAGTACCAGCAGGCGCAGACGGACCGAGGAAATCGCCAGGGCGCAGGCGGAGCTGCTCACCGGTGCGACGCCCGCGGCCCCGACGGCGTCGGACGTGCCGGCTCCGCCGGCCTCGGACGCGCCGATTCCGCCGCCGCCGACGGATCCGTCGGGCCCTTCGGCCAACGGCAAGCCGAACTTGGCGGCCGCCGCGGAGGCGCTCAACCAGGAGACGGTCGCCAGGGCGCTGAACTCCGACATCCCGCCGCGCGATGCGGCCGAGCGGGTCACGTTCGCCACCTGGGCGGTCGTCACCGGCAAGTCCCCGGGCGGCATCTTCAACACGTTGCCCAAGCTGGACGCCGACGCCGCCGCCAAGATGGCGCAGCGGCTTTCCGAGCGCGCCGAGGGCCCGATCACCGCCGAGGACGTGCTGACGTCGGAGAACATCGAGGCGCTGGCGGAAAAGGTCCGCGCCTACCTCGAAGCCGGTGAGATCGACGGGTTCGTCCGCACCCTGCGTGCGCAATCCGAGGGCGTCTCGAAGGTGCCGGTGTTCGTGTTCCACCCGGCCGGCGGCTCGACGGTGGTCTACGAGCCGCTGCTCAACCGGCTGCCGGCGGACACCCCGATGTACGGCTTCGAGCGGGTCGAGGGCACGATCGAAGAGCGTGCGGCCGCAATACGTCCCGAAGCTGATCGAGATGCAGGGCGACGGGCCGTACATTCTGGCCGGCTGGTCGCTGGGCGGCGTGCTGGCCTACGCCTGCGCGATCGGGCTACAGCGGATGGGCAAAGACGTCGAGTGGGTGGGCCTGATCGACGCCGTGCGCGCCGGCGAGGAGATCCCGCAGACCAAGGAGGAGACCCGCAAGCGCTGGGACCGCTATGCCCGGTTCGCCGAGAGGACCTTCAACGTCACCATCCCGGAGATCCCCTACGAACAGCTCGAGGACCTCGACGACGAGGGCCAGGTCCGGTTGGTGCTCGAGGCGGTCAGGGAAAGCGGTGTGCAGGTGCCGGCCGGGATCATCGAGCACCAGCGCACGTCGTACCTTGACCTACGTACCATCGACACCGCCGAGATCCAGCCGTACGACGGCCACGTCACGCTCTACATGGCCGATCGCTACCATGACGACGCGATCATGTTCGAGCCGCGCTACGCCGTGCGCAAGCCGGACGGTGGCTGGGGCGAGTACGTGTCCGACCTCGAGGTCGTGCCGATCGGTGGGGAGCACATCCAGGCCATCGACGAGCCGATCATCGCCAAGGTGGGTGCACACATGAGCGCGGCGCTCGACAACATCGAGGCGCAACGCCGGAAGAGTGAGGTAGGCAAGTAGTGACCGGGTAGCACCGCCGAAAAGCTGGCCGAGCTGCACGCCCGCCTGGAGTTGGCCAAAGAGCCCGGTGGTGAGCAGGCCATCGCCAAGCGCGACAAGAAGGGCATCCCGAGTGCCCGCGCCCGCGTGCACGCGCTGGTCGATCCCGGCAGCTTCCTGGAAATCGGCGCGCTGGCCAAGACCCCCGGCGATCCCAACGCGTTGTACGGCGACGGCGTGGTCACCGGCCACGCGATGATCGACGGCCGGCCGGTCGGAATTTTCTCTCACGACCAGACGGTGTTTCAGGGCACCGTCGGCGAGATGTTCGGCCGCAAGGTGGCCCGGCTGATGGAGTGGTGCGCGATGGTCGGGTGCCCGATCATCGGCATCCAGGACTCCGGCGGCGCCCGCATCCAGGACGCGGTCACCTCGCTGGCCTGGTATGCCGAGCTGGGCCGCCGTCACGAATTGTTGTCGGGGATTGTGCCGCAGATCTCCCTCATCTTCGGTAAATGCGCTGGGGGAGCGGTCTATTCGCCGATCCAGGACGATCTGCTCGTCGCGGTGCGCGACCAGGGCTACTTCTTCGTCACCGGGCCCGACGTGATCCAGGAAGTCACCGGCGAGGAGGTCACCCTCGACGAACTGGGTGGCGCCGACGCCCAGGCTCGCTACGGCAATATCCATCAGGTCGTCGACTCCGAGGCCGCGGCATTCCAGTACGTCCGTGACTTCCTGTCCTTCCTGCCGTCCAACTTGTTCGGAAAACCGCCGATCGTCAATCCCGGAATGGAGCCGGAGATCACTCCCAGCGACCTGGAACTCGACTCGATCGTGCCGGATTCCGACAACATGGCCTACGACATGCACGAGATCCTGCTGCGGATCTTCGACGACGGCGACTTCCTCGACGTCGCCGCGCAGGGCGGGCCGGCGATCATCACCGGGTTCGCCCGGGTCGACGGCCGTGCGGTCGGTGTGGTGGCCAACCAGCCCATGCACCTGTCCGGGTCGATCGACAACGAAGCCTCCGACAAGGCAACCCGGTTCATCCGGTTCTGCGACATGTTCGAAATCCCCTTGGTGTTCGTCGTCGACACACCCGGGTTCCTGCCGGGGGCCGAGCAGGAGAAGAACGGCATCATCAAGCGCGGCGGCCGGTTCCTGTCTGCCGTGGTGGAAGCCGACATCCCGAAGGTCACGATCACGATCCGCAAGTCCTACGGCGGCGCGTACGCGGTGATGGGGTCTCGGCAGCTGACCGCCGACTTCAACTTCGCCTGGCCTACTGCGCGCATCGCGGTGATCGGCGCCGAGGGTGCCGCGCAGTTGCTGATGAAGCGGTTCCCGGACCCGAGGACGCCCGAGGCGCAGCAGATCAAGAAGGACTTCATCGACGGCTACAACCTCAACATGGCGATCCCGTGGATCGCTGCCGAGCGTGGGTTCATCGACGCAGTGATCGAGCCGCACGACACCCGGCTGTTGCTGCGCAAGTCGCTACATCTGTTGCGGGACAAGCAGCTGTGGTGGCGGGTGGGCCGCAAGCACTCGCTGCTTCCGATCTAACCGCGAGCGGGTACCGGGGAATCCGGGGCGGCTCGCGCTGTGCTCGGCTGACCTCGTGACTCGCCGTTAGCGGCGGCCCATGCGGGTGAGGATGGCGGCCGCGGCGACGGCGCCGGCTGCGGCGATCGAGGCTGACCGGACATGCTGGGACACCCACAGCTGAGGTGACCAGCTAAGCGAACGCTTGTCGAAGGCACCGTGCGCTCCATAGTCGTCGCCGGCACCGGAGTCGCGGGGCTCCCAGAGGTTGTTCGGTCGGTTCGGAATCGCCGACTCCTTGGTTTGCTGGGAGGCATAGCCGGTCAATGCCAAGTAGCGATCGAGCAGCGCGGGGGCGAATTTTTCGCCCAGGATGGTGGCGGCGGTGCTGGCGCCAACCCAATACTGCTTGCGGCGGGGGTGTTCGGCAGCGAACAGCACCGCGCGCGCGGCGACTTCGGGCTGGTAGATGGGTGGCACCGGTTGTGGATGTTTGGGCAGCCGGGACAATACCCAGGAGAACTGGGGTGTGTTGACCGCGGGCATCTGGACGACGGTGATGTGGACATCGTTGTGCTCGTGCATCAGTTCGGTGCGCACGGATTCGCTGAATCCGTTGATGGCATGCTTGGCGCCGCAGTAGGCCGACTGCAGCGGGATGGCGCGCGAGCCGAGCGCGGAGCCGACCTGCACGATGGTTCCATGGTTGCGGGGCCGCATGCGTTTCAGCGCAACCATGGTGCCGTAGACGTAGCCCAGGTAGCTCACCTCGGTGACGCGGCGGTATTCCTCGGCGGTGATCTGGTGGAACGGGGAGAACACAGAGGTGAATGCGTCGTTCACCCACACGTCGATGGGCCCGAACGCCTCCTCGAACTGGGTGGCCGCCGCGTCAACCGCGTCATAGTCGGCGACATCGGTGGCGATCGCCAACGCACGCCCTCCGGCGGCCTCGACGTCCTTGACGGCGCCTTCGAGTCCTCCCTGCCCCCGGGCGAGCAGGGCGATGTTGTCGCCTCTGGCCCCGAACGCGCGAGCGACGGCGCGCCCGATCCCCGCGCTGGCTCCGGTGATGACGACGTTCTGTGGTGATGTCATGGAGGACTTCTTTCTGTGCTAGAGCGTCGTGGGCGTTAAACTCTGGGGGACTGCGCCCGCCGGCGGCGTGGTCGGCTTCCGGCGGTGCCGACTGGAACTTTCCGGCGCGGGACCCAGTCCGGCCCTTCCAGCACGTCGGGGATCAGCCAATACAGGACAGCGAAATTCGCCATCGCCAGCACGCCGTGCAAAATGACGTCGCCTGCTTCGAAGCCGAGCGGTCCAGGCACCTGATGCACGGCGGAGACCGCTCCGACGATCATCAGAGCCACGAAAATCACTGCGCTGACCGCAGTCACGGTGATCGCTGCGCGGCGTCGGAGAGCGCCCAAGGCAGCAAACACCCCGAACCCGAACAGTATCGCGCTGTGCCAGGGTGTCAACGCCAGTACCAGCACCGGGGCGCCGGCGGGTGGGGCGTCGGGATGCGTTGCGTCAGAGACGAACCCGGCGGTGCCCAGCGCAATCAACAGAACGCCCTCGGCTAGCAGGAACCAGCGGCCACTGCGGAAGGCGCCCGAGTTGCGGCTGACCCGGCGCAGTCCGGACGTCAAACGACCAACGGGGCCTTGGGTGACTGGTGACATCGCTCAACCCTCTCGCTGCGTCGGGGTCCGGTGAAATTGGGCCCCCGATCGGCCTACCCGTTCTGCCCCCGAACACACGCGGCCCGTGCAACTCTCAGCGACTTCGCAGTAACCAACGTCCCCGCGGTCATCCGCGGGAGCGGCGTGAAACGGGCGGCGGGCCGCCGATTACATGCCGTCATCAATACCGGCCTCGACGAGCCCGACACGTATCGCCTCGCCACGCGGCCGGTCGGCCCGCACGACCGTGATGCCGCCGAGTTCTTCGTAAAGGACGTACTGGAGGTCATCGAGGTCGGCCTGCCCCGCCTGACGCAGCAACCGGTACACATCGCGCTGAGTCAAACCGGCGGATCGCAGGGCCGCTGCCTGCAAGCGCCCCTCGGCCATCAGGACCAACGGCCGCCGGTCCAGCAGTCCGGCCAGCAAGCCCCGCCGCCGCAGCATTGCGACGAGGCGATGCGCCACCAGGAGAGTGACCAGGGCGACCAAACCAGTCGCAAATGACGTCGTCGACGACGTTGCGGTGCGACCGATGATCGCGCCCACGGCGATGGTCACCGCGAAATCGAAGACGTTGAACTCGGCGAGGATGCGCCGCTCGGAGAGCCGCAGCCCGATGACCGCGACGGTGAACAGCAACAACGCTTTCAGCGCGGTCCACCCCAGTTCCGTGTAGCCGCCGAACAGGTAAGACATGGCTGCCTCCTCCACGTCGTGATCAGTCGCTTACCCCGCCGGTTGTCCCGGTCCGCCCGCCCGGTCGGCGTTGACCCGTTTGAGCAAGAACGTTCCGCCGGGCGCGACGCGCAGCACGATCCGGGCCAGCCGATCCCGCTGCCGTTGGTGTGACGCAGGGGTCGGCGCGCCGCGAAGCAGGTCTCGGTAGCCGGCCCCAGCCCACAGACCCGCGACAGCGGTGTCAGTCAACCCCGCGCGGGCGCGGGAGGGGTCAGCAACAGCGAGGCCCAGCGCGGTCAGCGCGTGCACGGCGTCCACCCACACCCCCATTGCGAGCACTTCGGGGCTGGGCCGCAAGCCGGACATCGCAGCCTGGGTCAGCTGGCGCGCGCCCAGAATCCGGGCGATCACCACGCTTTTGGTGTCGACCTTCGACGTGATGGACGTTGTCCATCACGTGGCGCGGCGCGATGAGCAGGGCAGCTCCCCACACCGCGCGAAGCAACTCGATCCGCCTCCATGTTCACAGTGGTCACGACGTCCTCTCGCTGGTCTTGTGCTCACCGGCGGTATCGAGTGGCGCCGGCGGCGACCGATATCCCGTGACCGGGGCTGGTCGTATTGGGGGTGAGCGCACCGTTGGCCGCCGTTGTTAGCCCGTCGAACAGCTTCGGCTCCAGCCGGGTGTGGTCGATGAAGTACTCGATGTGGCGCAGGTTGGTGACGGCAGCGGCAACCGGGACGTGCAGCGCGGGCGCGCAGTGCGCCGACACCTGCAGGTTGTGCGACGCGGCGATCGCGGCGCCAGCCAGCCAGCCCGTGTAGCCGCCGCACCGGGTGGCGTCGAGTTGCAGGCAATCGACCACGGGCGCCAGCCGGCGCGCGTCGTAGCGGTCGGACACATACTCCCCAGCGGCGACGTCGCATCGTACGGCGTGTCGGACGACGCGCAGGCCGTCGATGTCGTCGCTGCTGACCGGCTCCTCGAACCAGATGACCCCGAGGTCGTCCAGGGCGGCGCCGGCTCGGCGGGCCTGAGCCACGGAGTAGCCGCCGTTGGCGTCCACCATGAGCTCGACGTCATCGCCGGCCAGCTCCCGCAGGTGGCACACCCTGGCCAGATCCCGGGTCAGGTTTGCGCCCCAATCTTGGCCGATCTTGATTTTCATCGCAGCGCACCCGGCCGCCTGCCAGGTGGCGACCTGTGCACCGAGCTCGGTGTCGTCCAGGGTGGTGAAGCCGCCCGAGCCGTAGATCGGCACGGTCTCTCGGGCCTGTCCGACCAGCACGGAAAGCGGCTCGTCACGCAGCCGGGCTTTGAGATCCCACAACGCGATATCGACGGCGCTGAGCGCCTGCATGACCAGCCCGCGGGTGCCGATGTTGCGGCAGTGGCGGTGCATCGCTTCCCACGCGCCCGTGATGTCGAAGGGATCCCGGCCGGTGACGACGCCGGCAAGCTCCTCGGAGATGACGGCGGCCGCCGCCGGGGAACTGTAGGTCCACCCCAGTCCGGTGGCCTCGCCAGCGTGCGCCTGCACCACGACGGCGGTGGTGGCGTCCCATGTCAGGGTGCCGTCGGCCTCGGGTTCGGGGGTGTCGACGGTGTATGCCGAGACGTCGAGCGAATCGATGCTGGCGGCGGTCACGGTCGGACCGCCGACCGTTCTCGCGCGCGGGTGCGCCCGGCCGCGTGGTCGGCCATCAAGTCCGCGGCGCGCGCGGCCAGCGCCATGATGGTCAGCGCCGGGTTGGCCGAACCCTGGGTCGGCATGGTGCTGCCGTCGACGACGTAGAGCCCCTCGACGCCGAACACCCGATGCTCGGCATCGATCACTCCGTGTTCGGCGCGGACCGCCATGCGGGCGCCGCCGACGAGGTGCGCGTAGCGCTCGATGGTGATGACCTCCTCGGCGCCCGCCGCGCGCAGGATGTCCTGCATGATGGTCGTGGCAGCTTTGATCAGCTGATTGTCGTTGTCGCACTGGCTGTAGGCGAAGTGGGCCACGGGCAGACCGTGGCGGTCTTTCTCGTCGGCCAAGGTGACGCGGTTGTCGGGTTGGGGGAGCAGTTCGCATAGCGCGCCCAGGGTGGCCCAGTGCACGTAGTCGCGCATGTACTCCCGCAGCGTCTGTGCCCCAATGCCCCTGGGCGGTGACGTGTTCGGCCCAGGTGATCGGCAGCGGGCTGACGGTCTGAATCGACCAGCCGCGTTTATAGGGTTTGGCGGGGTCGGTTTCGTAAAAGTGCCTCCGTACTGACTTCCGGTGGCGGCGATTTGATACATCCGGATCTCGTCGCTGAACCGCCCGGCGACCTGGGGTGCGCCCTGCACCATCAGGTAGCGGCCGAGCTGGTCGTGGTCGTTGCCCAGGCCGCGTTCGTAGCGCTTGGTGGCCGACAACAGCAGCAGGCGCGGGGTCTCGATTGAGTACCCCGCGACGACGACCGCGCCGGCGCGTTGCCGGTGCACCACGCCGGCGTGGTAGTACTCGACGCCGGTGGCGCGGCCGGTGTCGTCGTCGACGAGCACCCGCGCGACCTGGGAGTCGGGCCGGATTTCGGCACCATGCGCCAGTGCGTCGGGGATGTGGGTGATCAGCGGGCTGGCCTTGGCGTTGACCTTGCAACCCTGCAGGCAGAACCCGCGGTAGATGCAGTGCGGACGGTTGCCGAAGCGGCCGTTGGGGATGGCGACCGGCCCGACCCGCATCTCGATCCCGAGCTCCGCGGCGCCGCGCAGCGCGATCTGACCGTTTCCGCCGACCGGGTGCGGGCTGTGCGGGTAGCGGTGTGGATCGCCCCAGGGCCAGTCCTGTCCGGCGACGGGCAGCTCGGCTTCGATCTGCTCGTAGTAGGGCCGCAGCGTGTCGTAGCTGATCGGCCAGTCCGCACCCACGCCGTCGGCGCTGTGGGTGTGGAAATCCGACGGGTGAAACCGCGGGACATAGCCGGCGTAGTGCACCATCGACCCGCCGACGCCGCGCCCGGAGTTGTTGGAGCCCAGCGGGACCGGGTCGGCACCACCAATTTGGCGGGATCGGTCCAGTACAGCCCGTGCGAGGCGCGTTCGTCGCTGACCCAGTCGGTGTCCGGGTTCCAGAAGGGTCCGGCGTCGATCACGACGGTGCGCCAGCCCTTCCGGGCCAGCCGCTGTGCCAGCGTGCCTCCGCCGGCGCCGGCGCCGACGATGACGATGTCGACCTCGTCGTTCTCGTCATAGCGGCGCATGTCGCCGCGGAGCTGGTGGTCGATCCGCGAACCGTCGTTCGGGATCAGCCAGGCCGACTCGTTGCGGGCCCGGATCGCTCGGTAGTTACTCACCGGACGGACTGCCCGGCAGGTCGTCGTCGGCTCTGCGGGCCCGCTCGACGCGCTGGGCGAACGGGATCGGGTCGACGTGGTGGTGGTCGGCGACTTCCCATTTCTCGCGGACGTTGATGCCGGGGTTGAGGTAGCCGCGCGGGTAGGCCGGGCCGGCGAATCCGATCTCGTTCCACGCCCAGGGATGGGAGTAGAACGCGGCGCAGGCGTATCGCGTCCACAGGCTCCAGACGCGCTTGGCCGTCAACCCGTGCCAGGATCCGCCGCTACCCGCTAGGTCGGCCACGTCCTGCAGCAACCGTACCTGCTGTGCGGTGCGCAGTTCGGCGTAGCCGGCGTGGTGGCGTGCGCGGGCATCCTCGTCGAGGTGGGCCAGGGTGTCGCGCCAGGCCTGGCCGTCTTCGGGTAGGTCGTCGTAGTGCCAGCCGTCGGTCTCGCCGATCGAGAGTCGCTCGTCGATCAGCGGCAGCACGGGGACCCGCGGCTCGCTGTCTTGGCCCAGCAGCAGGTCGAGCATCGGTTGGGCGACGCCGACCTCATGCGGGGTGAAGAACGACAGCATCTTGGGCAGCGTCAGCCTTGCGAGCACCACGCCTGCGGTTACGTCGTCCCACATGTGCGCCTGATCCAGCACATCGAACCCCGGGAACCGGCCCTGGCCCTGCGGGGTGGTCGCGTGCTGCGTCTTCGGGCGGAAGGGCATCAGCTGTCCTCCCCGCCACCGGGCAGCGGAAGATGCTCGCGGCGCAGCAGCGCGGCGAGCAGGCCCATCCCACCGACGAGCGACGCCAGCAGTGGCGCGAAGGCGGGCGGGCCGGATTCCATGTTGTACTTGGTGAAGCCGCCGGGTCGCTGCTTGATGCCGCGCATATGCAGATAGAAGCCCTGCAACCCGTTGATCGACTATCGCTGCGCTGGCCACCGGCAGCACGGTGCGGGCCGCCCGTCGGGAGAAGAAGCCAGCGGCGCCGGCCGGGATGGCGGTGGGCACCACGACGATCGGCCACCACATCATCTTGTTGCCGAAGCTCGCAGCGTCGTGCGAGAAGTAGATCTCCCCGGCGGTGACCGCGGCTCCGACCGCCGTAAGCGCGGACAGGGTGCGCTCGAAGCGGCCGGTGCGAATGTCGTGCAGGGCCTCCCGCACAAGCGTCATCGTGCAGTCGTCCTTCTTCTCACCGGGCAGGTACTGCTGAACCTTCTGCTTGATCCCCTGTTTGATGAAGCCGGCCGCGTCCTCGTCCCCGCCGAGCACCGCGTAGACCAGCGACTTGGCCTCGGCGAAGGTCGCGTGCGGCGGGATGGGCGGAACGTCGGGGTCGCAGCGCACGTCCAGCACGGTCGGGCGATCGGCGGACAACGCGCGTTCCCACGCACCGCCCAGCTCTGCGGCGTCGTTGATGTTCTGGCCGTGCAAGCCCAGACTGCGGGCGAATCCCGCGTAGTCGACGTCGGGCAGCGACTGCGACGCCTCGAACTTCGGCGAGTTCTCCATCGCCCGCAGCTCCCAGGTCACTTGGTTGAGGTCGTTGTTGTGCAGCACCGCCACGATCAACCTGGGGTCCGTCCACTGCCGCCAGTACTTCGCGACGGTGATCAACTCGGCCATGCCGTTCATCTGCATCGCCCCGTCCCCGACGAACGCGATAGCCGGCCGGTCCGGGTGGGCCCACTTCGCGCCGATCACGTACGGCACGCCAGGACCCATGGTGGCCAGCGTGCCCGACAGCGACCCGCGCACCCCGGCGGTGAACTTCAGTTGTCGCGCATACCAGTTCGCCGAGGAACCCGAGTCGGCCGCGACGATCGCGTTGGCCGGCAGCCGCTGCGACAGTTCGTGGAAGATCCGCATCGGGTTGACCGGGTCGGCGTCGGTCATCGCCCGCCGCTGCACGGTGTCCCACCACTTCGCCACATGCTTCTCGACCTTTTCGCGCCACGACCGGTCAGACTTGCGCTCGAGCAACGGGATCAAGGCCCGCAGCGTCGCCTTGGCGTCGCCGACCAGATTCAGCTCGTACGGGTAGCGCATTCCGATCCACTTGCCCGACCGGTCGATCTGCACCGCACGGGCCTGGTCGAGCTTCGGCAGGAACTGCGTGTAGGGGAAGTTGGAGCCGACCGTGAGCAGGGTGTCGCAGTCCATCATCAGATGCCAGCTCGCTGTCGTACCGAGCAAACCGATGGAGCCGGTCACCCACGGCAGGTCATCGGGCAGCACGTCTTTGCCCAGCAGGGCCTTGGCCGCGCCCGCCCCGAGCAGGTCGGCGACCTGAGTCAGTTCCTCCACACAGCCCCGCGCCCCCTGCCCGACCAGCATGGCGACCCGCTCGCCCGCGTTGAGCAGCTCGGCGGCCGCCCGCACCGCGTCGTTGGCGGGGATGACCCGCGATCCGCTGAGCCCCAGGCTGGAGGGCACCTGCTTGAACGCGTGCCCGGGCGCCTCATACTTGAGCTCCATCACGTCGGAGGGGAAGATGAGGCAGGTCGGGGCGCTCTCGCTGAGCGCGACCCGGATTGCCCGGTCGATGAGATTGGGTAGCTGCTGGGGCACCGTGCACATCTGCACGTAGTCGCTGCAGACGTCCTTGAACAGGGTGATCAGATCGACCTCCTGCTGATAGGAGCCGCCTATCGCCGAGCGCTCGGTCTGGCCCACGATGGCCACCACCGGCACGTGGTCGAGCTTGGCGTCGTACAGGCCGTTGAGCAGATGAATCGCGCCGGGCCCGCTGGTCGCGACGCAGACCCCGACTTCGCCGGAGAACTTGGCGAACCCGACCGCCTCGAACGCCGCCATCTCCTCGTGCCGAGCCTGCACGAACTGTGGCTTGTTGTCGGCACGCTCCCAGGCGGCGAGCAGACCATTGATTCCGTCCCCGGGAAAACCGAAGACCTGATCCACGCCCCAATCCCGCAACCGGGCCAGCAGGACATCACCGACAGTGTCAGACACGGTGCATCACTCCCATCATGGGGTTCGCCGGGCCCAGCGCCGCGCGGGCCACGGTGCGCGATCCGGGGTACAGGCGGGGGCTTACCCGCTCTGATCGCAGGCATCCGCGAAGTCCCAAACTCTCAGCAAGATCCAAGGTGTGAAAGCCGAGGCGAAGCCTTCATAGAATCCTTGCCGTGTCACCGCGGCGGGTGCGGATCCCGGTTCTCTCCGTCATGGCGCGTTGCGCTGTTCCGCAACGCGCCGCAAGCCCGGATGAACGCGAGGTGGCTCAATGCCTGCGGCATGTTCCCCATTAATTCGCCGCTGCCCGCCGCCTGCATCTCCGACATCAGGCCCAGCGGACTGGCGACCGAGTCGAGTTTTCTCAGCAACTGGCTCGCTTCGTCGGGTCGCCCGACGCAGGTCAGGGCGTGCACCCGCCAGAAAGCGCAGGCGGTGAAGGTCTCCTCCTCGTCACGAACCCCGCTGTATCGGTACAGCAGCGGACCCACGCCGAGTTCGGCGCCGATGGCGTCGATGGTCGAGGACATCTTCTCTCCCCGGTCGAATCCGAATTCGGCGGCCAATAGCACCGAGGCGTCCAGATCCTCGGTGCCCGCGTAAAAGGTGTAGGCCTGTTTGGCCTCCGACCAACAGTGTTGCCCGACCCAGCTCTTGATTCGTTGTGCTTCGGCGTGCCAACGCTTTCCGGTGCCGGTCAGGTGCCCGGCTTCGGCGAGGCGGGCCGCGGCATCCAGTGCCCGCCAGCAGTTCATCTTCGAGAAGGTGTAGGGCTTTTCGGCGTGGAGCTCCCAGATTCCCGCGTCGTCGCGGCGCCACACGTCCGCGCAGCGATCGGCCAGGTCTGCTAGTTCCCGGGCGGAGCCGACATCGAGCACGTGGCCGCAGAAAACCCAGTCGGCGACCGTGCCGAACAGGTCGCCGTACACGCCGAGCTGCGTTTGAGAGGCGGCGTCGTTGCCGACCATCACCGGCCGACTGCCTCGGTAGCCGGGCACGTCGGGGCGGCGCACGGTGTCGGGAATGCTTCCCGCCAGCGTATACATCACGTGGATGTCGGGGCCGTTGTCGCGGACGGCGTTCAACAACCAGGCAACGGCGGCGTGTACCTCTTCCTGCAAACCCAGGACCGCCAGGGCGTCGATCGTCAACGCCGCATCACGGACCCAGGAGAATCGGTAATCCCAGTTCTTCGAGCCGCCGACTCGCTCGGGCAACGAGGTGGTCGCGGCGGCGGCGACCGCACCGGTGCCGGCGGTCACCAGTGTTTTCAGCGCCAGAGCGCTGCGCACAATCGGCTCTCGGCCGGTGCCGTCCCACTGCACCTGCCTTGACCACCGCCGCCAGTTGTGCGCCGTGGGATCGATGCGCTCATCGATGGAATCAACCCCGCACAAAAACAACGGACCCTTATCCGTTGCAACCACCGCCGCGATCCGGCGCTCACCTTCGGCCACCGCGAAAGTTGCCTCGACTCGATCGAACCGCATCGTCAACGCGATCTGCGGGCTGCAGCGCACACCCATTGTCAGTGTCCCAGCGTGCAGGATCGGGCCGCGTTCATCGTCGTCGACCCACGGCTGCCAGCGACGGAGACCGTCACCGGGTATCACCGCGAAACGAAGCTCGACCGAACCACTGATTCCGTCGACACGCCGGGCGAGCTCACTCCACGGCAAAGCGCCCCCGCTGCCCGAGTTCAGGCAGTCCGTGATGCGCGCCTGCCCAGTCGGCGTCGTGAATGTGGTCTCCAGCAAGTTCGTGTCAGGCAGGTAGCGACGCGTCGTCGTGCTGGTCTCCGCGTCCGCCGGTTGCAGCGCGATATGACCGCCACGCTCCGGGTCCAGCAGTGCCGCGAACGGAGGCGGGGAATCCAAGCGCGGCACCGCCCACCAGTCGATCGACCCATCGGCGGCAACCAGCGCGACACCCCGCCCATCGCCCAACACACCGTAGTCACCGATGTCCGCGAAGCCGTCCGAGCCGCGGATTTCGCGCAAACGTCGATCGTCGTCCATCACTGCCTCCTGCCTGAACAGCCGCCGGCCCTCGCTTGAGTCTCCTCTTCGCCCACATTCGGGAGGCTGCCTGTGGTCGGATCGGGGACGGTGAACTGCCCCAGCGTGTCCCGGCGAATTCTGTCAGCGCTGGGGGCCTTGCTGCTGTCGATCAGTATCGGCACGCCGGGCGGCCAGCGCGGTGGTCACATCGACGGCCACGAGGCGGCCAGGACGGCGGCGGGAAGTGCTTCGGTCGCTTACAGAGGGGTGCTTCCCGTGTTCCCGTGACACCTACACCGGCAGCGCCCCGTCCACGAGTTCGTCGAACCGCTCCAGCGCCTCGTCGGAGTCGGCGTCGATACCGCGCAGCGGCCCGCGATCAGCGAGATACCGCTGCGCATACAGCCGGGCAACGAGCGCCTTGCGGTCACCGCCACGGGTGGCCCGCTCCCAGGCGGCCTGCTCGGTGAGCAACGCCCCGGCGTAGACGTCGCCCATGAACTGGGTCAGCGGGAACAACCGCGCCTCGGCCACACCTCTGTCCAGTTTGGCCCAGGCCGTGATCGCCGCGTCGAGGTCCTCGATGCGGCCGGAGACCAGCCTCGTAGTGGCCCCACCATCTCCGGTGTCGTCGGAGACCGAAACCGCGTCGCGCAGGCGCGCCAACAGCGTCTCGTGTGCGCGCGTCTGCTCGATGCCGCGCCGCACGTCCAGGCAGAGGATGTTGTCCGGGCCCTCCCAGATGGTGTTGACCTGCGCGTCGCGCAGCAGGCGGGCGACCGGCCAGGTCTCGATGTAGCCGTTGCCGCCGTGGATCTCGATCGCGTCCGACGCCGCGGTGATTCCCAGCCGGCACACCTTGAGCTTGGTGACGGGCACCGCGATGCGTTGCCGCATGCCGCCGGGCTGGCGGTGGTTGCTGGCCCCGGTGCCGTCGAACACCATCGCCAGTGCCGCCTCGACGTCGACGATCAGCTCGGCCAGCTTGCGCCGCATCAGCGGCTTGTCGATGAGCGGCCCGCCGAACGCGCGCCGCTGCCGGGCGTAGCACAGCGACTCGACCAGCGCTCGCCGCGCATTGCCGAGCCCGAACAGGGCGATGCCGAGGCGCGCGGCGTTGGTCAGCTCCATCATGCGTCCGAGCCCCTTGCCGTCGGACGGGCCGGCCTCGGAGGAGGGCTCGCCGGACAGCAAAAACGCCTCCGCGTCGACGAATTCGACCTCGCCGGAGGCCACCGAGCGGGTGCCGAGCTTGTCCTTGAGCCGACGCACCCGGACGCCGTTGCGCGAACCGTCGCGGCGGGTGCGCAGCACCAGGAAATTGGCGACGCCGCGGGTCGAGTCGGGGGCGCCCTCGGGTTTGGCGAGCACGACGAACGCCTCCCCGGCGCAGTTGGACGCGAACCACTTGAAGCCGTTCAGCAGCCACGCGTCACCATCGCGTCGAGCCGTCGTCTCGAGCGCGCCGAGGTCCGATCCGCCGGTGCGCTCCGTCAGCAGCTGCGCCGTCTCGCCCGCCCACTCGCCGGAGGCGAATTTAGCCAGCACGTGCTCGGCCACGTCGGCCGGCGCGTAGGCGGCCACCAGCGACTGGACCATGCCGCCGCCGGTGCCCAGCGCGCAGCCCATCCCGATGTCGGCCTGGTTGAGCAGATAGTTGGACGCGAACATCGCCAGCGACGAGCTGACCTTGGTGGCCCGCGCTTCGGCGCGCAGCGCCCGCTGAGCGTCCAGCACCGCCTGCTTGGACTGGGTGAACGACACCGGCATGACGACCTGGCTGATGTCGTGGCCCCACCGATCGTAGCGTTCCAGCCGCGGCGGGTTGCGGTCGGTCTCGTCGGCCCACCGCGCCACCGGGCCGCCCATCAGCTCGCCGATGCTCGTCAAGTGGCGCTCGGCGAGCGCCAGCTCGTCGGGCTGCAGGTAGTAGGCCATGGTGTGCTGCAGCGTGGGGTCGGTGACGTACCAATTGAGGCCCACGGCGCCGCGGTAGTTCTCGGTTTGGTAGCGCTGCGACTTCTCCGGGGTCGAGAAGGGCAGCTGGTCCACTGCCTCTGAGGCGTAGTCGTTCATGGCTCAGGCGGTGGCGCGCAGCGGGCGCCGCCGGCGATTCGGGTATGCGCCCGATCCGGTGTCGGCCGCGGCGCGGCCGGCCAGCGCGTCGGGTTCAACGATCAGAACGCTCTTGCCGTCGACGTGGATCCAGCCCCGGTCCGTGAAATTGCGCAGCGCTTTGTTGACCGATGCCCGGTCGGCCCCGACGAGCTGCGCCATCTCGTCCTGGCTGAGCTCGTGCAGGACCCGCAGCGCGTCGCCCTCGTGGGTGCCGAATCGGCGGGCCAGCAGCAGCAACTGGCGAGCGACCCGACCGGCCACATCGCTGAACACCAGCTCGACCAGTTCGTCTTCAGTGTCTCGGATCCGCCGGGTCAGCGCCTGTAGCAGTCGCTCGGCGATCACCGGCCGGTGGGCTATCCACGCCCGCAGCGCCTCACGGTCCAACCACACCGTCCGAACATCGGTGATCGCGGTGGCGGTGCGGGTCCGAGGACCCGGGTCGAACACCGCCAGCTCACCCAGCATGTCCGTGGGGCCCAGGATCGCGCGCAGGGTCTCGCGGTCGCCGGAGCCACGAAGGCTGATTTTGACCTTGCCCGTCACGATGACGTAGAGCTGATCGCCGGCGTCGCCCTGGGCGAAAATCGCTTGGCCTGCGCTGAATTCGCACGCGTGCAGCTGCTTGGTCAGTTCGGACGCAACGCCGGGTTCGACGCTACGCAGGATTTCCGTCTTGCTAAGGATCTGGGCCAGGAACTGATCCTCGACCGCCGTCTCGCCCACATCGTCCAGTTTGACACCGGTGCAATGCTCGCGGAAGCGTTTGACGGTTGAGAGGGCGTTACCCGCAGTTCCTACACGGGTGCGACGAATTCCGAGGTGTAGAACTCGGCGGGGTTTTGCGAGCTTGTGTTCGCGCGCTCGACGATGACCCACAGGCCCGTCGTATTGGGGCGAATGGTGTCTTGAATGGTGATCGTTGCGTTGCCGGCGGCGTCGGTGTCCATCCCGGCAAAGGCGGTGCCCGGATCGCCGGGACCACAGGTAGCTGATGACGGACGCGGTTCCTGGATCAGGCCGACGTCGAAATGGGTGCCGGGGTCGGGGGAATCCGCCAGATGCACCTCCGCGGTCGCCTTTGACCCGGACATGTGGATGACGGCCAAACCGCTGCCCAGACCAGGGCGGGGCACCATGGCCGCGGTGCTCACCAGGCTGAAATCGCAACGCCGGAGATCGCTATCCAAACCGACCCTGGTGTCGGCGGTGGCCTTGGCGATTTGAAACCCCGCCGTTGGGATCACCACGCTCAGCGTCGCGGCGCACGTCCCTAAGCGGGTGAGAGTGTGCATCGGATCACCTTTTCTGCCCATTTGTCAGCTACATCACGGGGAGATATTGACCCGAATACGCCGGAACTAAACCCTTAACCAGCAGTTACTCGAACGTAAATTAGGTGCGCCTACTCGCGCTAGGGCTTGATCCGGATTTGCCCCGGCGACCACCAACCGGTGCGCGTCGCGGTGCCCAGGTCCAGTTGCGCGGGGTGAGCGTCGGCGATGGTCTCGAACTTGCGCAACGAGCCCCAGTCGCGGCCCCAGTCACGGGAGAGGTAGGTGGACATCACGTGGGCGCGCAACAATAGGTCGGTGATGCCCAGCAGGCCACCGTTGACGCCGTCCTGCCAGGTGTCGGTGTCCTGCTTCTTGGCGTTGTAGTCCGGGGTGATGCGGAACTTCGGGATCTCCGTGACGCCGTTGACGTGCAGCATCGGCTGCTGGCAGGGGAAGGCCAGCCCGACCGCCCAGTCCAGCAGCACCGGCTGCGTCGAGCCGATGTACTCCTGCAACGAACGCAGCTCCGGTACCCGAGGCGGGGTCACCGCGATCCAGTCGTCCGGCGTCAGGGACAGGTCCTCGGCCACCACGCGCACCGCCACCGCGTCGGCGGGCATCTGCGAGCGCGCGAATCGCAGGTTGCGCCACACCTTCGGCTGCTCCCCGTACAGGTCATAGGGCACCAGTCGCCCGGCCGGCACCAGGTTTCCGTCGGGACCGGGCTTGGCGTATTCCAGCTCGACCTTTTGTCCGTTGGTGTGGTGGTGCAGGATGCTGTTGCCGGCGATCGTGCCGGCGGCGGTCACCACCACCAGCGGATGCCCGTCGTCCGGCTTGGGCAGCTGGTACCACGCCGAGGTGAGCCTGCTCTGCTGTTGGGCGCCGGTGGTGTAGCTGCCGGCCACGGGAACCTGTTCGGGGTTGAGGCCGTATGGCAGCGGCAACGTTGACCCGTTGATGCCCGGCGCCTTCAGTTTGGTCGGCCCGTACCAGTCGTAGTCGGTGCCGGGCTGCGGTACCGACGTCTCCCGGATCGCTTCGGCCAGCGTGCGTTCCGGTGCCCCGTTGGGGGTGAATCCGGTTGGGTTGACACCGCCCAAGGGGCCCAACGGGCCCCAAGAACCCGAGTTGCCGGGCAAGGGCGCCATGAAGCCGGCGTTGCTGTCCGGCTCGACGAGCACGTCGTCGGCCAGACCGCAGCCTCCGCTGAACTCGCGCAGGTTGTCCCAGGCATTGGAGTAGGTGGGGTACTGACGCACAATTCCGGCGACCATCGACCCGACGAACACCAGTGCCATGAAGCCGGCCGCGAGCGGTATCGGCGCCGCCGTCAGTGCCCGCGCCAGCCTGCCTTCGCCATGGCTTGGGTCGGCGAAGTGCAACCAAGCCGCGTACAGCGCGGCGATTATGAACAGGATGAAAAAGATTGTGCTGACCGTGATTCCGCCGATTTTCGGCATGCTGCTGTTGAACGGCACACCGTAGCTCGACACGTACCACCAGCCGTTGGTGGTGGCGAAGCACAGCGCCAGCACGAACAGCACCGCCGCCAGGAACGCCATCCGATTACGCGACCAGCGCAGCACCTTCGGCGACACCAGCACCGTCGTCAGCGCGGCCATCGCCGCGCCCACGGCCGCGAACAGCCCGAAGTGGTGCACCCACTTGGTGGGCGTGAACATCAGGAAGAACATGGTGCCGAAGATGACGCCCATCAGCCGCCAGGCCGGCCCGCGGGCCACTCCCGGAACTCGCTTGCGCCGCAACATGATAAACAGCGCAGTGAACAAGCACAGCGCGGCGATCAAGAAGCCGAATCGGCGCGACATCGACCCGTCGACGGTGGGAAGGATCAGGTAGTAGTAGCGCAGGTTCTCGGTGTACCACGCCTGGCTGGGCCCGATCGCGGTGCGAATCCTGGTGGCTTCCAATACCGTTGACAGCGTCTGGTCGGCGAACACCACGGTGAGGATGACGAAACCGGCGGCCAGCATTGGGGCTACCAACGGCCAGGTCCCGACCAGGCGATGCCGCCGGACCAGAATTCGCAGGATCGGCCGGCCACCGGCAACCAGCGCGGCGACTGCGATTAGCCCCGTCGGCTGCACGCCCAGGGTGAATGCCGCGGTCACCACCGCCAGTGCCGCCGGGGTCAGCCGGGAGGCGCACATCGTGCGCTCGATCAGCACCCACGTGAGCAGCGAACCGAGCGCGATGATGGGTTCGGGACGCAGGCCGTTGTCGAACGGCATCCACGCGGTCAGCAGGACCAGGCCCGCCGCCCAGTTCGCGGCCTTGCTTCCCGCCACCGCGGGCCCCAGCCGGGGCAGTACCTCACGCGACAACAGCAGCCAGCACACCAGCCCGGCGATCAGGTCGGGCAGTCGCATCCACAGGCTGGCGTCGCTGACTTTGGTCATCAGCGCCAGCAGGTTGTAGTACCAGCCGAACGGGTCCTCCGGGCTGCCGAACCAGCGGAAGTAGTTCGACACGTAGCCGGCGGGCCCGGCGACGCGCGCCATCCCCAGGACGTAGCCGTCGTCGGAGGAGTTCGCCCCGATCACATGCCACAGCACGAACCCGAAAATCACCGTGGCGTCGGCGAGGGTGAACTTTTTCCAGCGAGTCGGAATCCACCGATGCATCCGGCGCCCGTCCAACTGGTCCAGCCGCCACAGCGCGACCAGCGCGACGATGGTGGACAGGATGGCACCCACCATCGCCAGTAGCTTCAGTGTCGTGGGGGTGGTGGAGAACCGGGTGTCGATGGTGGCCGAGAACTTCAGTCCCGGGGGCGCGGGACCGGTCAGGTCGGTGAATACCCCGACGATCTGCGGGCGCAGGTTGGGGTCGGAGAACCCGCCGGACTGCGGCTTGCCCGTCGGGTCGGTCAACCCGACGAAGGTCGCGAAAGTGCCTGCGCGCGTCGAGGTTATCTCAATGCTGGAACATCCGGGGGCACCTGGGCCCCCCTCCGCCTGCTCGCGCGACACGCTCGCGATCACCACATTGCGGTCGGTGACGTCAACGCGCTTGCCGTTGACCACGACGAACAACGCGTTGAGCCGAGCATCCTTGCCCTTCTTGGGCGCGGTGCTCAACACGACGCCGCCTTCGGCCGGCAGGTCGCGGATCGCACCGCACGGCACGCTTGCCGTCACGTCGACGGGGCTTAGCGAAATGAGCGGGGCCGTAACGTTATTCAGCTGGCCATTCTGCGGCCAGTTCAGCATCGCGGTCGTCTGCACCACCGGCAATAGCGGTATGGCGACGGACAATACGAAACCGATCAGCCCGGCGATCGTCGCGACCCAGCGCGTCACGCGCACGTCTTGACGGGGGGCCGCCATGTCTTCGCGGTTCCTGACGGTGGTGACGCTCATGGCAGGGCCCGAATCGGTCCTTGTCGGCTCCAGCCGCGCACTGTGATCACACCCTGTTCTATAACGGCATCCGGTGCCTGATCAGCCGGCACCAGACGGTGGTACTGCTCCACCGACCCCCAGTCCCGATACCAGTCGTCACGCAGGTACGTCGCGACGGTCGAGGTATACAGCATTGCCTGAGTGAACAGGAACGGACCGCCGGCCTCGCTAGCCTGCCACCCGTTCGACGACGCCGCCGTCTGTTTGTGGTCGGGCATTATTCGGTATTCCGGAAGTTCGGCAACGCCAAGGTGCTCGGAGAACGGTTGCTGGCAGGGGAAGTTTGCGGCGGTCGCGATGTCCATCAGTACGGGGGTGTGCGATCCCATCAGTTGCTGCAGGGTCTGCAGCACCGGGACGCGCGGCGGCGTGAACGCGAACCACTGCTCGGAACTCAGGTTGGGGTCGTAGGCGACGATGCGCGCCACGTTGGCCTCCGGCGGCGCCCAGGTTAGCGGGAACCGCAGGTTGCGCCACGCCGGCTCCGGCCCGATGTCGATTGGGTACACCTCGCTGGGGTGATCTGGCGGGTGTCGGCCGCCGACACCCGCGAGCGGCTGGGTGGTGCCGTCGGGGCGAGCGACGCCCCACTCCAATCTGAGCTGCTGCCCGTAGGTGAAGGTGCCGTCCTCTTTATACGACCAGATAGCACCGGTGGCGGAGACCACCACCACGGGCCGGTCCGGGTTGCGGGGCGGCAATTGGTACCACGCCGAGGTCGCCATCGCGGCCAGCGAATTCTCGCCGTAGCTGCCCATCACGGGAGTGCGGGCCGGGTCGAGGCCGAACGGCAAAGCCGCGTGCGACCCATTCACCCCGACCGGGCCTTTGCCGCCGGCCGTGCCCGCGGAGTCACTCATGGTCGCGTTGGGCTTGTTCGGTGACGCGTCGGAATTCACCACCCCCGGTTTGGTCACCACTGGGTACGACCTCAGGTCATCGCCCACCCCGTCGGGTTTGAAGCCGACCGGGTTGATGCCGCCGAGCGGGCCGTCGTCGGGGTCGAATTGCTGCCCGCCAAGCGGTTGCAGCAGACCAGCATTGGAGTCTGGTTCGGCCAGCACGTCATCGCCCATCGCGCAGCTGGTGGACGACAACCCCGATGTGATTGCCGCCAGGTTGGCCTTGGCGGTGGTGTAAATCGGGTAGCGGAAGACGGCGCCTTTGGCCAGCGAGCCGACGTCGCCGAGGACCATGATCGTCGCGACCACCAACAGCGGCGTCGATGCCAGGACCCGGTTGCGCCGGTTGTCCTTGACCTCGGTGTGCCCGGCGTAGTCCATGCGGAAGTGCTGCCAGGCGGCCAGCAGCCCGGTCAGGATCGACAACGTCAGGAACATCGAAGTCACCGGGTGGCTGGCGATAACCGGTTGGATGTCGTACCACGGCACCCCGTAGTTGCCGACGTAGAACCAGCCGTTGACGCCGGACGTGGCCACCGCCAGCACGAACAGCAGCGCCGTCACGTACAGCGTCAGGTTGCGGCGGTTGTGCAGGCCGATCCGGGAGAGGGTGAACGCCGTGACCGCACCGAGTGCGCCGGCCAGTCCGGCGAACGCACCGAACTGCACGGCCCACTTCGTCGGCGTGAACGTCAACAACAGCAGGCCGACCGCGGTGGTGCCGATCAACCGCCAGGCCGGCCCACTGGCCAACCCCGGCACCCGGCCGCGCCGGAGCAGCACCACCAACATTCCGAACATGCACAGCAGCAGCACCAGCACCCCGAAGCGCCGCGCCATCGACCCGTCGGGGTTGGACTCCACCGTAAGGAAGTAGTAGCGCAGCCAATCCTGGTACCACGCGATCGTTGGCCCGACCTTGTATTTGATGCGCGCCGACTCGGCCACGTTGGCCAGCGTTTGGCTGCGGAACACCACCACCAGGATCAGCGACAACGACGCCGCCAGCACCAGCGGGGGTGCCAGCAGCCCGTCGGTTGCCTGGCGCCGCTGGATGGCCCGGGCGATGGCCCGCGCACCGGTCAGCAGGGCGGCGACGGCGATCAATCCCTGCGGGGCCAGCGTCGCGGTGAGCATCGCGACCACGATGGCGACCGCGGCCGGCGCCAGCCGTTGCAGCGCGATCGCGCGTTCCACCAGCATCCAGGTGACGATCACGCCGAGGGCGATCAGGGGCTCAGGCCGCAGGCCGTTGTTGAACGGCAGCCAGGCGGCCAGGAACACCGCACCCGCGGTGAACACCGCGACCCGGTTGGCGCCCAGGCCGCCCCTTCCGGGTCCGAGCCGCCGCAGCACCCAATGGCCGATGATCAGCCAGCACGCGATCCCGGCCAGGGTGGCCGGGATCCGCATCCACACGCCGGCCGTGCTCACCGACGCCATCTTGGCTAGCACCGCGAAATACCAGTCGAACGGCGCCTCGGTCGTCCCGAAGTACCGGTAGTAGTTGGCCACGTAGCCCGCGCTCGGCGCGACCCGCGCGATGGTCAGGTTGTACCCATCGTCGGACGAGGTCGCGCCGATGACATGCCATACCAGCAGCGTCGCGATCACACCCGCGTCGGCCAGCCAGGTGGCCCAGCCGATCCGCCACCACGTCGCCCGTTGCACGCGTGGGCGGTAGCGGGACAGCCAGGCGATCGGGGACCGCCAGTCGACCAGCGTGCCGCCGCGGTTATGGCGGTCCATGACGGCCATCGCGATGATGGCCGTCAGCACGGCCAACGCACCCACGACCATCGCGATCGTCTTCAGGGCGGTGGGCGCCGTGATGAACCGGGTGTCGACGTCGACGCGGGCCGAGAGCCCCGGCTGTGCGGGCACCTTCAGGTCGGTGAAGATCCCACCGACCTGTGGCTTTTTCTCGGCGGGCAGCAGCCCGGAGGCGCCGGGTAAGCCGACGAAGTCCGCGCCCGCCCCGCTGGCGTCGGCCCAGGCGTGCAGGACGCTGCAATTGCCGGCGGCGACGGCCGGGCGAGGCGCCACCGCGGCCACCGTGTCCCGGAACGCGACGACGACGACGTCATTGTTGGCGCGCACGAAGAGCCCGTTTTTGCCGGCGTCCACCCCGTTGATGGGCAGGGTTGAGACCACCAATCCACCGTTTGGGGGCAGGCTGGCGATCGCCGAGCAGGGGATGGAGATGTCCAATGCGCGAGGCGCCCCGGCCACCAGCGGCGCGGTGATCTGGGTGACATCGCCATTCGCGGTGCCCTGAGGCCACAGGACGGTCGCCGTGGTCTGTTTCACCGGCAGCAGGGGAACCGTGAGGCACAACAGCACACCCACGAGTCCCGCGACGACGGCGACCAGCCGGGGGCTCGGCAGCGATCGCTCGCCAGCGTCGTGGGGCACGAGGCTCGATGGTAAGCGACGCCGCTCCGTCCGGTAAGGATGCGGGGCCGCGGGGGTGGCCTGAGGTGGTGTCGTCTCAGCGCGCATCAATCGGTTGGCGCCACAATGCCGTCACAATGGGGAGCTGAGGCCCTCGATGACCCGAAAGGCTGGCGAGCACGATGAGTAACTCAGGTCTCGGGTTCGGTGTCCTGGGACCGTTGGTGATGACCGCGAACGGCGCCCGGGTACCGCTGGGCGCCCCGAAACAGCGAGCGGTATTGGCGATGCTGGTGATCAACCGCAACCGGCCGGTGTCCATCGAGTCGCTGATCGACGCGGTGTGGGATCGGGATCCGGTTCCGGCGGCGCGGACCAGCATCCAGTCCTACGTGTCCACCCTGCGCCGGCTGCTCCGCGATGCCGGGGGCCACCCGCACGCCGTGCTGCCGAGCGCGCCGCCCGGATACCAGCTCAATGTCGCCGACGCCCACTGCGATGTGGGACGGTTCCTCGCCGAAAAGAACGCGGGAATTCGGGCCGCCGCCGCGGGGCATTTCGAGGAAGCCAGCGGCCGCCTGTCCGCCGCGCTGGGCGAATGGCGCGGGCCGGTGCTGGACGACCTGCGCGACTTCGCCTTCGCCGACGCGTTCGCCACGGCGCTGCTCGAAGACAAGGTGGCGGCCCACACCGCCCGCGCCGAGGCCGAGATCGGGTGCGAGCGGCCCGGCGCGGTCATCGGTGAGCTCGAGGCGCTCGTCACCGAATACCCCCATCACGAACCGCTGTGGGCGCAACTGATCACCGCCTACTACCTCACCGAGCGTCAATCCGACGCGCTGCGCGCCTATCGGCGGCTGAAAACCGCCCTGGCGGAGGGCCTCGGTATCGACCCCGGCCCCACGGTCAGTGCCCTGCACGAGCGCATTCTGCGGCAGGAGCCGCTGAGCTCCAAACGGGCGGACCTGACCACCCACCGACGAAACGTCACCAGGCTCGACACGGAGCCCCCCGGGAGCATGGGGGCCACCGAGAGCGTCATCGCCCGCGTGCGCGACAAGGTCGGACGCCAATATCGGCTGAACGGAACGACCACCCGGATCGGGCGTCTTGACGACAATGACATCGTTGTCGACGGCGAGGACGTCAGCCGGCATCACGCCGTAATCGTCGACACCGGAACGGGTTTCATCATTACCGATTTGCGCTCGACCAATGGGGTGGAGGTGCAGGGCCAGCGCATCCGCACCAGCGCCGCCCTCTCCGATGGTGACCACATCCGCATCGGCAGGCACGATTTCACCGTCGAGATCCGCCCGGCCCGGGGGTCGGTCACGTGGCCGGGCGACGACCCAGCCGTTCAGCAAGCGTGACCAGGCCCGGGCCGGCGAGGTCCGCGACGGCCGCGGGGCGGCCCGACATCGCCATCAGCAGCGCTTCCCCGGGCCCGGTCACCTCGGGTCCGCGGCCGTGTGCCCAGTCGATGTCGGTGGCGCGCAGCCGCAATCCCTTGATCCAGCGCCTGGCGCCGAGCCTGGGATTGTTCGGCACCAGCTCGAGAACCCGGCGGAGTCGGTCGGCGGGCACGGTCCGCGGCCGGCCAAGCGAGCGCCGGATGTCTTGGTGGTGGATCGTGCCGTCGACGAGGGCGATCATTCCGCCGAAACCCGCGGTCAGCCCCCGGGGAGTCAGGTGCTCGCCGAGAAATTCGAGCAACTGTTGCGGGGTCAGCGCGGCGAACTCGTCGACGCCCACCTCGTTGGCCCGCACGACCCGACCCTTCGCGAACCGCTGGAGCAGCCCCACGGCGCCGAGTTCCTCGTAGCTGATCAAATGCGCCACAACGTCTTTGACGCTCCAGCCGGTACAAATGCTGGGGGTTTCCCACTGCTGCGGTGTCAGGGTCGCGAGAAACGCGGCCAGGTCGGCCCGCTCGGCGTGGGCCATGCTCATCAGGGTCTGATCGGCGCGGCCCGGTTGTGCGGTCATCGCCGCACCTCGTCGGTGCACAGGCGAGCGTAGCGGTCCAGATACAGGGGCCAGCCCGCATCGCCGTCGACGCCGTCGGCGACCGACTGCCAGCCCGGACCATGGCGGTCGAGATGGCGGTGTTCGAGGTCGACGCGGGTGCGCTCGCCGGACTCCGCGGTGAAGCGCACCTCGACCTCGCTGGTCTTGGACAAGTCGGTTTCCAGCTGCCAGGTCGGGCCGATGTCCCAGGTGAACACCAGGCGGTGGGGCGGCTCGTAGACCACGACGCGCGCCCACCGACACACGCTGCCGTCGACGCCGCGGTCGTAGATGTGTCCGCCCGCGCGGCGCTCGAACACCGACTCGGCGATCGGGACGGCGAGCAGATTGTGTTCGTGCGGTTTGAAGTCGCCGAACTGCTCGGTGAAGACGGCGAAGGCGCGCGCGATCGGGGCGTTGACCACGATGTGGTGCTGGACGGCAGGGGTTCGGGGTTGCGTCATGAGTCATCTCCCTGGATCTGGGTGAAAGTGTCGGCGTAGCCGGCCAGGGCCCGCGACCAGAAGCGGTCGAGATCGGCGCGTATCGCCTCGAGACCGGCCGGGTCGAGCTGGTAGACGCGGCGCGTTCCCGCGGCGCGGTCGCGCACCAGCCCAGCGGACTTGAGCACCTTGAGATGCTGGGACACGGCCGGCCTGCTGACGGGCAGATCGCGGGCCAATTCGCCGACGGCCAGAGGGCCGTGGGCGAGACGTTCGACGATCGCCCGTCGCGTCCCGTCGGCCAGGGCCAGCCAACCGGCACCGTCTGGGTAAGTGGCCACGAACCGTAAGTGTAGGCTTACGTTCCGGTTTCACTCAATGGGCGCGCGAATTCTCGGCCCATCAGCAACGGCGGACCATGGCAACGCATCGCTACGGCCTGCACCAGCGACTGCCTGGGCCTCCATGAGCAAACGCAAGGATTTCGCAAGAATTTCGCGAGTATCTGGCAAGCCGGCTGGGGCAACCTGGTGTCGTCGGTCATAGCGACCGATGACAAAGGAGGGAACAACCATGAATGCCAACATTGCTGAGGCGGACGCCCAACCTGCCACGAAGGCGCAGAAGGTGTCCAAGCTTCGCATCGCGGCAGGTGTCGCGTTGGGCACCATCGGCCTGTCGCTTGTCGGGTCGCTGATGCCGGCCGTCGCGTCCGCGGACCCGTGGGTTCCATACAGCGGGCCGCTGCACCCGGTGCGCCACTACGCCGCTGACGTTCTGCACCCGATTTGGGCCGTCACGCATCCCATTCGGGCGACGATCCCATAAGTCAGAGACGAGCCGACAGGGCATTCTGCCCCGCTTTCAGGTCGACAACGGCGTCGATGGGAAGCGGGGCAGAAGTCTGTCCAGGCGACCCCAGTGAGCCTTAGTGTCGCAGCGGCGCGGGATTCCACAGACCGCTGCGCGTCGCCGTCCCCAGCTGGAGGCGGGCCGGCTGGGCGTCGGGGTAGTAGGGCGTCAGCCGTTGCAACGCGCCCCAGTCCCGCGACCAGTCGTCCTTCAGGTAGCTGGCCACCGTCGTCGCCTTGAGCAGCAGCTCGGTGATGCCCAGCGGGCCGCCGCCGTTGTTGTCCATCACCGGCGAGTTGGCCTCCGCACCGAATCGGTCCGGCAGGATGCGCCATTTCGGGGTTTCGTCGACGCCGTTTTGGTGGCCGAACGGTCGCTGGCACGGGAACGCCAGACCGACCAGCCAGTCCAGCAACACCGGGTCCTGGGACCCCACCACATCCTGCAGCGTGCGCAGCCGCGGGATGCGCGGCGGCGTGAGCGCGATCCAGTGCTGCGGCGCCAGATCCTCGTCGTCGGCGACCAAGCGGATCTGGGTCGCCGTGCTCGGGATCGCGGAGAGGGCCAAGCGCAGGTTGCGCCACGCCGGCGACGCCCCGACGTCGGCGAATTGGAAGGACCCGCCGGGGTGTCCGCTGGCCGCCTCGGCGTCCGTGGCCCACTGCACCTGGACCTCCCGGGGATCGAAGCGGCCCGCCGCGCTGACGACCAGCAATGGCCCCGCCTGGTCTCGGGCGGGCAGTCGGTACCAGCCCGACCGCAGCCGGGCGGCCACCTGGATGCCGGAGCGCCAGCTGCCCAGCACCGGCGTGTGGGCCGGATCCAGGCTGTAGGGCAGTTGGGCGACCGAGCCGTTGATTCCCGGTGCCGGGTTGGTGCCGCCCTCGTTGCCGGCCTCGGCGCCGGTGACCAGCCTGTCGTCGTTGATGAAGCTACGATCGCCCGGACGTTCCATCACCGGGTCGGCACGGACGTCGGCGGGAATACCGTTGGGGCTGAAGGCTTCCGATAGTCCAGCGCCCAGGGCGTCGGCCACCGAAGCGCTCACCGGGGCCAGCATGCCGGCGTTGGCATCCTGCTCCACCAGCACGTCCTCGGCCAGCCCACAGGACTTGCCGGTCAACGCCTCCAGGTTCGACCGTCCCACCGACCACGCCGGGTACTGGGCGGTCATCGCCAGGGTCAGCGATAGCACCTCGAAAACCACCAGCGCCCACGTCGCAATTGCCAACGGGGACCGAACGATTCCGGCCAGCCGCGCCCCATACCGCCCCGCTTTCGGGAGCCGGCTATCGGCGGCGGCGAAGTGGAACCATGCCGCCACCAGCAGCACCAGCACCGTCAGCCCGAGCAGCGCGGTGGCAAAGGCGTAATGCCACGCCGGAAACGAATTCGACCATGGCACACCGAAATTGGACACATACCACCAGCCGTTGACGCTGGCGAACGACAACGCCACCAAAAACAGCACCACCGCGGCGAACACGGTGCGGTTGCGACGGGAGCGCATCGCCGCCGAGGTCACCGCGACGGCGGCCAGCGCGCCCAGCGATCCGGCCAGCCCGGCGAACACCCCGAAATGGTGCGTCCATTTGGTGGGAGTGAACATCATCGCCAGGAACGAGATGACCGTGATCCCGACGATGCGGCGGCTCGGGCCGGCCGCCGTGCCCGGAATTCGGCCCTTGCGCAACGACATTGCCACCGTGATCCCGAGCGCGAGGACCAACGCCAGCACGGCGAAGCGGCGGGCCACCGACCCGTCCGGGCTGGCCATGAACAGCCGCTCGTAGCGGATGTGTTCGTCGAACCAGCTCAGGCTGGGTCCGACGGCGCGCTTGAGCATGCTGGCCTGGACCTCGCCCGCCAGCGTCTGGTCGCGGAAGATCAGGATCACGGTGACGGTGGCCGCGGCCACCAGGGGCGCCACCAGCGGGAGCGCACCGTACCGCTTGGACCTGCGGCGCAGGATGGTCCGCAGCGGCCCGATCGCGACCAGCAGCGCGCCGATGGAGGCGATACCCGTCGGTCCGGAGAACAGGGTGAGCGCGCCGATGATGAGGGCGGCCGCCACCGGCAGCAGCCGGCTGGTGGCCACCGCGCGTTCCACCGAGCACCAGGTCAGCAGGATGCCCAGCGCGATGATCGGCTCGGGCCGCAGGCCGTTGTCGAGCGGCAACCAGACCGCCAGGAACATGCCCGCCGCGGTCCACGCCGCGGCGCGGTTCATCTTGACGGCGTGACCCAGGCGCGGGATGACCTCACGGCTGATCACCCACCAGCAGGTCAGCGCCATGACCAGGGTCGGCAGCCGCATCCAGGTGCTGGTCGTGCTGACGTGGGCCCACAGCGCGAGCAGGTCGTAGTACCAGCCGAACGGGGCCTCGGGGGTTCCGAACCAGCGGTAGTAGTTGGCCATGTAGCCGGCGTGCTCGGACACCCGGGCCATGGTCAGGATGTAGCCGTCGTCGGAGGTGTTGGCGCCGACGAAATGCCACCACCCCAGCACGGCGAGGACCAGGGCATCCAGTGTGCCGATCGACCACCATCGCGCGGGCAGGAAGCGCCGGTACCGGGTGCCGTCGGCGGTGTCGAGGATGTGCAGCGCGAGCAGGGCGGCGACGGTCAAGGCCACGCCGAGGATCATCGCGGCCAGTTTCAGCGGCGTGGGCCTGCTGCTGTAGCGGGTGTCGACGGTCGCCGAAAAGCTCAGGCCCGGCGGAGCCGGCCCGGCCAGATCGGTGAACACGCCGACGATCTGCGGCCGGAAGTCATAGCCGCTACGCTCGCCGCGCAGCGGTGAGCCGGGATGCTCGGAGTTGGGTCCCTGCGTCAGGCCGACGAATTCGGCGACGACCCTGTCGGCGTGCGCGGTGAAGGTCAAGCGCTGGCAGGCCGGGCTGAGCACCTGGCTCAACGGCGCCGTGACCACCGGGACGTTGCGCACCACGAGCACCAAGTCGTCGTTGGCGCGCTGGATGAGCAGCCCGCGGTCGACGGCCTTCGGGGCCTGCTTGGGCACGGTCGACAACAGCACCGTCTTGCCGGCGTTCGCGGGCCCGACGAGTCCGGCGGCCGCCTGACAGGGCACGGTGACGTTCAAGTCGGTGGCCACATAGCCGATCAGCGGCGCCTCGACGCTGTTGAACGTGCCGTTTTGCGGCCAGTTCAGCTGGGCGGTGGTCTGGGTGACCGGCAGCGCCGGGGTGACCATCGCCAGCAGCGCCCCGAGCAGGCCGGCGACGATCGCAACCAACCGAGCGATCCGGTGGTTTCCTTCCGTGCCGCTCACGGACCTAGATGGTAGTTGTTCGACCCAATCAGCTGGGGTTTCGGTGACCATCTGCCGCTAGGCCCCCGGCTTGCGGATGGCCAGCACGAACGGGCCGACGGTTTCCACGACGAAGCGTGGGTCGGCGAACAGGGCGGCCCGCATGTCCACGGTGTACCGACGCACGTTGGGCTGGTTGGGGTACACGTCCTCGGCCAGCCGCAGCGTGTAGTTGCTGTTCGCGCCGCGGCGCATCAGAAACACCGTCGGCGGTGGCCACGGCGAGGTGTCCAACGCGTGGATGAACTCGTCGGCCGTCTTGAGCTTGGACCACTTCTCGATCTGCGCGGCGCGCAGGTCGAACTGCGCCAGCGGGTTGGCGTAGTGCGACGTCAGCCCCTGAAAGCCCCAGTAGGGGTAGTAGGACAGAAAGCTGTAGTCGGCGGTCATCAGCACGACCTGATCACGCGGTTTGCCCGTCACGTGCCGGATGGTCGTGTCGATGAAGGGGTAGAACTTCTCGGAGCCCGCCGGACGCCGGTCGCCGCGCTGGCCGTAGCCGTCGGTGTCGGTATAGGCGATGGTGAGATCGGGCCGCAGCACCTCGGGAATGTCCTGGCTGAACGCGATCGCGGCGGCCAGCCCGATGGCGCCGGCCACCGGGACGACCGCCCGGTGCCGGGCGGCCAGTGCCCGAGTGGCTTCCATGAAGCCGAACGCCCCGGCGGCCACCAGCAGGACGGTCAGCGTGGGCTGCAGCCGGAACGACAACAGCGTGGTGCGCGCCAGCGTGGTCAGCATCGACAACAGGGACCACAGGTAGACGGCCAGCACGCCGATGGCCAGCGCCCCCGCCCGCGCCGATGTGCGGGCGCGCACCAGCAGCCACAGCGTGCCCAGCATGCAAACGCCTCCCAGCAGGGAGAACTGCAGCATCGGGAAGGTCAGTTCGGCCCCATCGGCCGGCAGGTAGTGCAGGGAGCTGCCGCTGTCGCTGACCGGGTTACTGACGGCCCGCACCACAAACGGCAGCCAGGTGGTTGCCGCGATGGCCGCCGCGATGACGGCGATGACCGCCACGCCGGCGCACCGGGTCAAGCGCCGCTTTCCACGCCGGCCCCCCGCCACCGCCAGCCGGTCAGCAGCAGGGCCATCAGCCCGACGGTGAAGGCGGTGTAGAGGAACAGCAGCGTGTACCAGGTGGCCGCGAAACCCAGGAATAGCCCGGCGCCGACCACCGCGGCCCAGCCACCGGAACGCTCACCGGCGCGCAGGCCCGACCAGGTCAGCACCAGCACCGGCGGCAGCAGCACCGTGATCATCGCGGCGTAGGGCTCGGGCGAGCCGTAGGCCAGCGTCACCGCCGCGGTCGCGGTCGTGACGACCAGCGCGTACTCGAACCGGACCAGCCGCCACCACAGCACCAGCGCGACGGCGATGGCGACGGTGATCGAGGTGATGGCCCACGGCTTGTAGATCTCCCAGGCCGGCATCCCGGTCAGCGCCGCGGCGCGCCCGCCGATCCAGAACCAGCCCGGCGGGTAGAACGGCGGCAGCCCGAGGTAGGTCATGTCGTGCAGGGCGGGGCTGTCGGTAAGCCGGGTCAGGTACTCGGTGCGGAACTGCTGGTCGACCGAGATGCCGAACAGATACAGCCTGGTGGCCCCCAGCGGCATGCCCAGCGTCACGACGGCGAACGCGGACACGAACACCAGCCCGCCCAGCTGGGCCAGCCACCGATACCGGCCATGCCGCCGCCACACCCAGCCGACGGCGACCAGCCCGAGCAGGCAGCCGACCTGCCCGACGGTGGTCAGCGCATGCAGCTGATTCGACGACGGGTAGGCCGGCCACTGCACGCGCGCGATCGCGATCAGCGATACCACCGCGACGACGATGGCCAACGCCGCGGCCACGGCCATCTGGCCGAGGCTGGCCAGCTGCGTTGCGCATGGTCAGATTGGCAGCTTGCGGAAAATGCTCCGCGGGATGTGTCGCAACACCATCATCACATAACGGAATGCTGCTGGCGCCCAAACCAATTCCTTACCTTTTGCCGACGCGGTCACCGCGAGGTTGGCGACGTACTCCTTGTCGACGGTTAGCGGAGCCTCCTTGACGTGCGCGCTCATCCGGGTACGCACCTGGCCGGGCCGGATTACCAGGACGCGAACTCCGAACTCGCGCAACGCCTCTGACAACCCCAGGTAGAAACCGTCCAGACCGGCCTTGGTGGAACCGTAGACGAAGTTGGACCGCCGCACCCGCTCACCGGCCACCGTGCTCATCGCGATGATCTGGCCGAAGCCCTGCGCGCGCATCTTCTCGCCCAGCAGCACCCCCACCGAAACCGCCGCGGTGTAGTTGATCTCGGCGGCCAGCACGGCCTTGCGCTGGTTTTGCCACAGCTCTTCGGCGTCCCCGAGCACGCCGAACGCCACGATCGCCACGTCGACGTCACCGTCAGCGAAGGCCTGGTCGATCATCTTGGGGTGGCTGTCGGTGTCGGTGGCTTCGAAGTCGATGAGCTCCACCGATCGCGCGCCCGCCGCCTGCATCTGGGCTACCGCGTCGTCGCGGCCCGGGTCGTCGGGCATGGCGGCCAGCACGATCCGGGCGTGCGCGTTCTGCAGGTAGCGCTCGCAGATGGCCAGCCCGATCTCGGAGGTGCCACCGAGCAGCAGGATGGTCTGCGGATTTCCCACGGCGTCGAGCACCATCTAGAGCAGCTCCAAACGTCGGGCCATGTCGGAGGCGAACACCTGCAGCGGATCGACCTTGCGGCGCACGGCAATCCACTCGTCGATGCGCGGATACATGGCGTGAAAGGTCTCCGCGGTGGTGCGCGAGTCCTTGCCGGTGTAGAGCCGGCCGCCGAATTCCAGGACTCGGCGGTCGAGCTCGTTGAGCAGTTCGTTAAGGCCCGGCTTGATCTGGAAGTCCACGCAGACGTTCCAGCCCGGGATCGGGAAGCTCAGCGGAGCCTGGTTGCCGGGGCCGAACAGTTTGAACACGTTGAGAAACGAGTAGTGCCCGGACTTCTGGATGTCGCGGATGATCCCTTTGAATTCCTCGACCGCGCTGGTGGGTACCACGAATTGGTACTGACCGAAGCCCGCGGGTCCGTAACCGCGGTTCCACTCACCGACCATATCGAGCGGGTGGTAGAACTGCGTCAAGTTCTGGACCTTGCCCCGGTAACTGCCGCCCTTGCGGTACCACAGCTCGGTCGCCACGCCGAAGATGAGCTTGTTGCCGAGGCCGGACGGGAAGATGTCGGGTGTCGTGAAGTATTGCGGCGCATCGAATTTCAGCGGGTTGCGGCGCAGCTTTTTCGGCAGCTGGTCCAGCGTGGCCAGCGATCCCCTCGATATCACCGCCCGACCCAGTTTGGGTGGTGCACTGATGGCATCGAACCAGGCGCTGGAGTACGTGTAGTTGGCCTCGCTGCCGTCGCTGTGAAACGCGATGGTCTCATCGAGGCCGGCGGTGACGTCGCCGTCGGCGATGAAATAGGCCGTCTCCGTGGGGGTCATCTCGATGGTGGCCCGCAGAACGATTCCGGTCAGGCCGTTGCCCCCGACGGTGGCCCAGAACAGCTCGGAATCCTCGCCGGCCGGGGTGAGGTGGCGGATCTGGCCGTCGGCGGTCAACAATTCCATGCTGCGCACATGATTGCCGAAGCTGCCCGCGCTGTGATGGTTCTTGCCGTGGATATCGGAGGCGATCGCGCCGCCGATGGTGACTTGGCGGGTCCCCGGCAGCACGGGAACCCACAGCCCGAACGGCAGGGCCGCTTTCATGAGTTGGTCGAGGTTGACCCCGCCGTCGACATCGACCAGCCGGGTGTCGGCGCTGATGGAGTGGATGGTGTTCAGCACGGTCATGTCGATCACCAGGCCGCCGCCGTTTTGCGCGTTGTCGCCGTAGGACCGGCCCATTCCCCGCGCGATGACGCCGCGTCCGATGTCGCAGGCCGCGCGCCTCGGCCACCCGGGCCACCGCCTTGGCGATCACCTCGGGATCGGGGGTGCGAAGCACGTCGGCCACCGACGGCGCCGTTCGGCCCCACCCGGCCAGCCGGGTGGTCGGTGGTGGAAATTCCCGCGCTCAACATCGTCAAAGAGGGTACCGCCTGGCCGCTCGGCTCAGCGGATCCGGAAGATCACGGCTCGCTGCACGATGAAATTGATCACCGTAGCGGTGCCCTGCGCGATCACGAACGCGACGGGTATCGCCCACTCCGCGGTAGTGCAAGAGCACAAGGCATAGATGGTTGAGTCCGACCTGCACGGCGAAGGTGATCGCCGTAGAGAACCATGACCGCGACGAACCGGGCGGTGCTTGGCGCGGCCTGAAATGTCCATCGGCGGTTGATCAGGTAGGCGGTGATGGTGCCGGCAAACCAACTGGTCGCCTTGGATGGGTCCCAACCCAGGCCCATCACCTCATGCAGCAGCAGATAGAGGCCGAAGTCGACGATCCCCGCCAGGCCACCGGTGACGACGAAACGCCAGACCTGCGTCGTCAAACTCAGTTGTGGGCGCGGCGGCGCGGCCTCGGGAAGCGGGGCAACCATTTGGGGGGAGTCTAATGGGGCCGCGGTCCGGGGCGACTGGGTTAACTGGGCAACTTCACGTCGAGCAGCTCGACCTGATTTTCGCCCTGCGGGGTCGAGTAGGTCACCGTGTCGCCCGCTTTGCGTCCGGCGAGGGCCTGTCCCAACGGGCTGTGCGCGGTCAACGTCTCGGCCTCGCGGCCGACGGGGGTCTCCTCGACGATGGAGATCACGTGCATCGTGACGACCTCACCGTCCGGGAACCGCAGGGTCACCTCGGTGCCACCGGGGAGCGTCTCGGAATCGTCGGAGGGCGAAGGCCCGGTCCGCAATCGCCGGTCCAGTTCGTTGATCCGGTCGGCGAGGACGACCAGTTCGTCGGCGCGCTGTATCGCCTCGGCCGCGTCCCCGTGATCACCGATCATGCCGCGGTCGTTCTTGACCTCGACTTCGAGGCGATCACGTCGCTGCCGTAGACGGTCCAGCTCCGCGGCGAGGTTTTCCCGCGCCGCATCCGCCGGTGATTGGACTTTTTCGCTCACGTCCGTCGACCTTTCGCGGCGCCCGTGAGTTGTCACGGGGCGCCCTGATTTGCGGTTTCAGTCAGTTATACACGCGTGCGCGGCGACGGGGCCGACCGTCGCTAGCGGTCCCGCTGGCTCGGTTCGGAATTCGCGACGACTGGCGCCACGCCTGGTTCGTGGTCGTCGTAGTCGATGATCTCGCCGCGCAGCGCATCGAAGATGGCCACGCCCTGCGCGACGAGTCCGCTGGCCATCTCGGTGAGCCCGTCGGCGCCGTTGAGGACCGTCAGATTCGCGTTGGCGAGTCCGCGGGCGGCCTTCTCCACAATCTCGGGCAGCTGGTCGATGAGCGCCTTGTCCAGTGCCACCCGGTTGTGCGACGCCGCCGCCTCGGCCAGGATCTTCATCTTCTCGGCGTCGGCGACCGCCAGGATCCGGACGCGTTCGGCCTCGGCCTCGGCGGGCTTGACCACCTCGGCGACCAGCTCCTGCTGGCGCAGTTCGGCGGCGCGTTGGGCCAGCTCGGTGCGCATCGCCAGCACCTCGCGCTGCGCCTCGGCTTCGGCTAGCGGGCCCGCCTGGGAGGCTTCCGCCTGGGCCTTGTCGACCTCGGCCTTGTATTGCGCCTTGACGACGGCGGTCTGACGGGCGAACTCGGCCTGCTGGCGCTGCGACTCCTGCTCGGCCTCCGCGGCCTTCTGGTTCGCCTGCGCCTGAGCGATCTGCGCCATCTGCTGGATGGCGGCATTGTGTGGGGCCGACATCGCGGTGATGTAGCCGAGCCCGTCGTCGTCGATGGACTGGATCTGCAGGGCGTCGACGGTGAGGCCGATGCGGGCCATTTCTTCCTTGGAGCCGTCGAGTACCTCGGTGGCCAGCTTCTGACGTTCCCGGATGATCTGCTCGACGGTCATCGAGCCGATGATCGAGCGCAGGTGGCCGGCGAAGATCCGGCCGGTCAGCACGGCCATCTGGTCCTGATCGGACAGGAATCGTTGCGCCGCGCTGATGATGCTCTCGTTGTCGTTGCCGACCTTGAAGGCGATCACCGACCGAACATTCAGCGTGATGCCTTGTTGGGTGACGCACTTTTCGGCGACCTCGGCCTCACACATCGCCAGCGTCAGGAATCGCGCCTTGCGAAAGACCGGCAGGATGAAGGCGCCGTGACCGGTCACGACGCGGAAGGGTGCGTTGCCTCTGGCTCGGCCACCGGAGATGAGCATCGCCTCATCCGGGGCTGGCACCTTATAACCGAGCATGCTGGACTCCTTTTTTAGTCTTGCTGTTGTATGTCAAGGAATTTCGGTCCGCAATTGTGATCAGGCGAGGTCCTCCCAAGGCTCGACGGCCACCGTCCGGGCGCCTCGAACTTCAACTACCAGCACTTTGGAGCCCTTCGGCAAGGGGTCGTCGGACCATGCCAGGAAGGCCTCCCTGGCCCCCCGCACGGTCACCAACACCTCGCCCGCGCCGCAGTCACCGCGGGTTGCCACGGTCAGCGTTCCCACGCACCCGATTGCCGAGGCGTCGCTCACAATCGCATACTCCTCCACTAGACCTTCCGGCGTCTGAGTTTCGTCGTCTTTCCTCTCGTGGGACCGGCCAGTCGAAAGGTGACTTTTTGCCAGGGCTGGCAGCCGTTGGTCTCGAAGGCGGGCGAACGGTCGTGGCCGCGCCCGCAGATTGCCGAAGCTAGACCCAGTAGGGCACTCGGGCGCGGTATTGCCGCATCGCGAAGGCCGCCAGGATCCAGCCGACGACTGTCAGGACCACGACCACCAACCAGTGCCGCAGTTCCTGATGGGCGCCCAGCAGCGGCGCCCGCACGATATCGAGGTAGTGCAGCAGCGGGTTGAGTTCGACGATGCTCGACCAGCGGCCGGCGCCCTGCTGCCGCAGCGTGTCGTCGTTCCAGATGATCGGGGTCATGAAGAACAGCAACTGCACGACCGAAAACAGCAATGGACCGATGTCGCGGTAGCGGGTCGCCAGGATGCCGAAACACAGTGACACCCATACGCAATTGAGCACGATCAGGCCCAGCGCCGGAATGACCGACAGATCGGCCCACGACCACGGTTTGGGAAAGATGATCGCAACGACGAGATAGATGACGACGTTGTGCGCGAACAAGATCATCTGCCGCCACACCAGCCGGTAGACGTGCACGCTCAACGGCGTCGGCAGTTGTTTGATCAGGCCCTCGTTGGCGACGAACACGTCGGCGCCCTCCAAGATGGCGGCGTTGAGCAGGTTCCAGATGATCAGCCCGAGCGTTACGTACGGCAGGTGCACCGCCAGCTCGAGATGGAACAGCTTCGAATACAAGCCACCCATCGCGACGGCGGTGGTGCCGGTGGCGATGGTGATCCAGAACGGCCCCAGCACCGAACGGCGGTAGCGCTGCTTGATGTCCTGCCAGCCCAGGTGCAGCCACAGCTCGTGACGCCGGAAGCCGTTGGACAGATCGCGCCGGGCGCGGACAAATGTCCGCGACTGCGCCGCCGCGTCGACGAATGTCATGTGCGCCACTCTCCCCCGCAAGCGGGTGGTACCCCCACCTCATCGCTCCGCTCTGCATCGTCGCCGGCGCGCGTCATGAGGCTCCTTTAGCGTCAGGCTTGCCGAACTGCTCGCGACGTCCCAAGCGGCGCAATCGCATCCACTCCAGCAGGCCCTGTGGGTCGCGGCGCGTCACCAGGAAGAACCAGCCGAACCGAAGCCATTCCTGGGCCAGCAGTTTGCGCAGGCCCGGTTGCGCCAACAGGTAGCCGCGGTTGCGATACGTGAAAAACCGCTTGGTCGGGTCGTCCGGATACTGCGTGTGCATCCGGCCACCCAGGATGGGCCGGAACTCTTCGGATCCGCTGGGATGCAGGTAGACCGCGTCCAGGCAGGTCCCGAACGGCAGGCCGGACCGAACCAGCCGGCGGTGAATTTCGACCTCGTCGCCGCGCACGAACAGCCGCATGTCGGGGACGCCGACCGCGTCCAGGGTGGACGCCCGGAACAGGGCGCCGTTGAACAGCGACGCGATCCCGCGCAAAAGATCCTGGCCTGCATCGGTACGCAATTCGCTTGCGTGCCTTCGCCATACCGGGCCGCGCCGCAACGGAAACGCCAGCCGCGCCACGTCGTCCATGTTGCACACCATCGGTGATACTTCGGCCAGGCCGTGCTTCTCGGCGCAGGCGAGCAGGGTCGCCAGCACCCGGGTGTCCTGCGGGCGCCCGTCGTCATCGGCCAACCACACCCAGTCGGCCCCCTGCGCCAGCGCGTGCAACATACCGAGCGCGAAACCTCCTGCACCGCCGAGGTTTCGGCGTGATCTCAGGTAGGTGGTTCCGATGGGTTGGGCGGCAACCAGATCGCGAACCCGATCGTCCCCGGAGTCGTCGTTGTCAACGACGATCAGGTGGTCGGGCAACCGGGTCTGGGTGCTCAGTACGTCCAGCGACTTGGCCAGCTCGTCGGGCCGGCGGTGGGTGACCACGACGGCGAAGACGGATTCATTCATTCCCGGATACTTTTTGTGCCAGGGAATTGTCGGCGGCTGTTTCGGCGAGCACCTCGCGCACGTGGCGCGCGGCGTCCTCGCCCTCGTAGGCACGCACGACGTCTTCGATGCCGCCGGTAAGTCGGATGACTCCGTGGTCGATCCACATCGCGGTCTTGCACAGCCGGGCCAGGAATTCGTTGGAATGGCTGGCGAAAACCAGGATTCCGGAACGCTCCACCAAGCTTTGCAACCGGGACTGGGCCTTCTTCAGAAATTCCGCATCCACGGCGCCGAGGCCCTCATCGAGCAGCAATATCTCCGGGTCGATGCTGGTGACCACGCCCATCGCCAGCCGGACCCGCATCCCGGTGGAATACGTGCGCAGCGGCATCGACAGGTAATCACCGAGTTCGGTGAACTCGGCGATCTCATCCACCTTGGACAGCATCTGTTTTCGGGTCTGCCCCAGGAACAGTCCACGGATGACGATGTTCTCGTAGCCGGAGATCTCGGGGTCCATACCGACGCCGAGATCGAAGACGGGCGCCACCCGGCCGGTGACCCTCGCCCAGCCCCGGGTGGGTTCGTAGATGCCCGAAAGTAGGCGCAGCAGAGTCGATTTCCCGGCACCGTTGTGGCCGACCAGGCCGACCCGGTCGCCCAGCTCCAGCGACATGGTGATGTCCCGCAACGCCTCCACGACAACCACGTTGGAGCTGTTGCGACCGATCGTTCCGCCCGCCTTGCCGAGGAAAGCCTTTTTCAACGAACGCGACTTGGCGTCGAAGATGGGAAATTCCACCCACGCATTGTGCGTCTCGATGTGAGGACCCGGCACCAGGAATCGCTTACTGCTTACAGGTATTGCCCGTGGCCCGACCCGTGGCCCGATTTGCCGATCCCCGGCGGCAGCGCGCCCTGGCGCATCTGTTCCAGCTGCGCGCGGGCGGCCATCTGCTGGGCGAACAACGCGGTTTGGATGCCGTGGAACAGCCCTTCCAGCCAGCCGACGAGCTGGGCCTGGGCGATGCGCAACTCGGCGTCGGTCGGCTCGGTGTCCTCGTCGAACGGCAGCGTCAGGCGATCGAGTTCCTCGCGCAGTTCCGGCGCCAGGCCGTCTTCGAGCTCCCGGATACTGGTCGCGTGGATTTCGCGCAGCCGTTTGCGGCTGGCGTCGTCGAGCGGTGCGGCGCGCACCTCCTCGAGCAGTTGCTTGATCATCGTGCCGATTCGCATCACCTTGGCGGGCTGCTCGACCAGGTCGGTCACGGAGCGTACATCGGAGTCGTCGTCGGCCACCGCCATGACCCGCGGATCGACACCGCCGATGATCTCGATGCCATCGGCGTCTGGGCCGTCTGGGCTGTCTGAGCCGTTACTCAATCCGGTCACCATCCTCATATTGCATCTAAGAGTGGGTCGCTGCGGCATCGCCGCGCCATTCGTAAATTTTGGCCCCACCATTGTCGTAGATCAGCGCCCACGACTTCGATTTATCCAACGACACTAGTCCGTCGGGGGTCTTGAACCCCCTAACGTTGGGCGTGCTGGTCAGGATGTAGCGGATATTGAGCGCCTTGACCGCCTCGACCACCTTCGGATCGGAATCGCCCTGGCGGGCGAAGGCCCAGAAGACGTAGCGTTCGGGTCCCGGCCCGGTCTGCTGCGGGTAGTCGTAATGGGTCCATAGCGGATGCAGGTCGGCCACCGCGTACATCCACGCGGTGCCGTCGATATTCGAGTTGCCGATCAACGTGTTGCGCGCGCCCGGCAGTTTGGCCAGATACGCCATGGCCATGAGGTCTCGTCGGTCGATAATCACCGAGTCGTATTTGTCGCCGAACAAGACCAGGTGTCGATACAGGTAATGCCGCGCGGTGAGCACGGTGGCCAGCACCAGCAGGACCGCCGTGGTGGAGACCCAGACCGGGGCGGGCTGGGGGTACCTCCCGCTCGCGGGGGACTGCTTGAACCGGTCGGTGACTCGTTTGGCGACGGCGACCACGGCCGCGACGATCGCGAACACCGCAATACCCGCCATCGGCGTCGCAAGCATCGTCACTACCGCCGTAAGCCGGCGTGGATCGTTGTAGAAGAACTGGCTGAACTGCTCGATGACGGCGCCGGCGAGGTTGTGAAACGGTGCGCCCGAGTAAATGGTCGCCACGGTCAGCACCAGCCAGGCGGCGGGTGGCCACCAGATTCTCTTGTACAGCAGGATCGCCATGCCGACATACATCAGCACGACCATGCCGTACTGCGTCGGGAAGTCATTGAGGTGCCGCGTGTGCAGCAGGAGCGCGTCGATGACGCACTGTTTCACGCTCTTGAAGCTCGGGAACGCATGCCCGGCGATGATGTCGGCCTGCCTGAGCACCCCGATGAACTGCGGCGCCAATATCAACGCCGTCGGCACCACGACTGCGGCCAGGGTCAGCGCGTCGGCGCGCCGGCCGCGCACCGGATGCCACCACGCGTCCAGAAACCACCAGGCCAAGAGAAACAAGATGACGATGAACCCGCCGGTGAGGTGCACCGACAGGACGCCGACCAGCGCCAGCACGGCCGCCGGGATGCGGTCGCGGTGCCGCAGCGTCGAGATGATCAGGAGGAACGTCGGGATGGCCACCCCGTAGGCGGCCAGGTTGGGCATCGCAGCGACACCGAACTCGACGTAGGGCACCGAGGTGAACGACGCGGACAGCGCGGCCGCGGTGGCCGCGATCCCGGCGGTGCGCCACACACATGTGCGCGGCCTGAGCAGATGCCAGGTCAGCATGGCCGCGCTCGTGGGGAACAGCCAGACCGAGGCCGCCACCGAACTCAGGGTGTAGCCGGTGGTGGGTGCCGCCCCGGTGAGCTGGCAGAACACCGTGACCAGGGCGTGGAACACCGACGGGTAGTACAGCGCTTGGTGCGTCTCGACATTGCGCAGCTCGCCCATGTGGGTGGACGACGCCTGGCCGGTGTCGAGCATGAAGCGCACCTCGTTGGCGTGCCAGACCGCGTCCCAGGTGCTGGGGATCGACTGCCAATGCGTGATGCCGCGGTAGGCCGCCCACATGATCAGCAGGGCGCCCAGCAGCACACCGACCGCCACCGTCAGCGCCGGCAGGCCAGCGATGCCGAGGGCCTCGGCCTCGGCATCGCGGTAGCGGGCGAGCGCCAGCTGCAAACCCGTCATCACCAGGCAGACCGCACCCAGCGCGGCCAGCGCAGTCCAACCGTTCCAAGGGATTCCGAGCGCACCGAACGGAATAATCGCCAGCGCGACCACGCCGTACGTCAGCGCCGGGCCAACCGCGATCGCGACCGGCCAGGTTAGCTGAGCGATACGTGCGACGATCGTGCCCGGCGCGATCAGCAAAAACAACGCGATCAGCGTTCCGAACCAGAGGCCCACGCGACTAGTATGGCTGGCCGGGTGACCTGGCTCGGGATGCCACCGTCTGGGTGGGACGGCTTGAACGCTTCCAGGCGCCCGCAACCGTCACAATTCAGGGAAATGGCGGAAGCTCTAAGGTGGCTGACATGGCTTACGACGTCGCCCGGGTGCGCGGACTACATCCGTCGCTGGGTGACGGGTGGGTACACTTCGACGCCCCGGCCGGGATGCTGATCCCCGATTCCGTTGCGACCACCGTTTCGACGGCGTTCCGTCGCTCCGCCGCCAGCACGGTGGGTGCGCACCCGTCGGCGCAGCGCAGCGCCGCCGTCCTGGACGCGGCGCGGGCGGCGGTGGCCGATCTGTTCAACGCCGACCCGGCGGGCGTCGTACTTGGTGCCGATCGGGCGATCTTGTTGTCCTCGCTGGCCGAGGCGTCGTCCTCGCGTGCCGGCCTCGGCTACGAGGTGATCGTCAGCCGCCTGGACGACGAGGCCAACATCGCCCCGTGGCTACGGGCGGCGCATCGCTACGGGGCCAAGGTGAAGTGGGCCGAGGTCGACATCGAGACCGGCGACCTGCCGACATGGCAATGGGAGAGCCTGGTCGGGAAGTCGACCAGGCTGGTCGCCGTCGCCTCCGCGTCGGCGACGCTGGGCACGGTCACCGATCTGCGTGCGATGACCAAGCTGGTGCACGACGTCGGCGGGTTGGTTGTGGTCGACCATTCCGCCGCCGCGCCCTACCGGCTGCTCGATGTCAACGAGACCGACGCCGACGTGGTGGTGGTCAACGCGCTTGCGTGGGGCGGTCCGCCGATCGGGGCGATGGTGTTTCGCGACCCCGGGCTGATCAACTCGTTCGGCTCGGTCGCTTCCGACCCCGACGCCACCGGCCCGGCGCGCCTCGAGGTCGGCGCGCACCAGTTCGGTCTGCTGGCCGGCGCGGTCGCCAGCATCGAGTACCTCGCGTCGCTCGACGAGTCCGCCCGCGGCAGCCGGCGCGAGCGCCTGTCGCTGTCGATGGAGTCCGCGGACTCCTATCTCAACCGGATCTTCGACTATCTGATGGTGTCGTTGCGGTCGTTGCCGTTGGTGATGATGATCGGCCAACCGGAGGCGCGGATCCCGGTGGTCAGCTTCGCGTTGCACGGGGTGCCCGCCGAGCGAGTGGTGCAGCGGCTGGCGGACAACGGAATTCTGGCCCTGTCCAACGAGAGTTCACGCGCGCTCGACGTGCTGGGCGTCAACGACGTGGGTGGCGCCGTTACCGTCGGGCTGGCGCATTACTCGACGATGGCCGAGGTCGACCAGTTGGTGCGCGCGCTGGCGTCTTTGGGTTAAGCCGGCACGGGTTAAGCCTGGACGGTCAGCACGATCTTTCCGTGCACTTGCCCCGCCACCAACTGTTTGTGCGCATCAGCGGCTTGTTGGATGGGCATGCGCGCGCCGATGATCGGCCGGACTCGCCCGTCGGCGATCATCGGCCAGACCGAGTTCGTCACCGCTGCCACGATCTCGCTTTTGCTGTGCGGGCCGTTCACCGGCCGGCCCCGCAGCGTGGTGCCGATCACCCGCGCCCGCTTGACGAGCAGCTTCGCGAGGTTGAGCTCGCCCTTCACCCCGCCCTGCATGCCGATGATGACCAGCTGCCCGTCGGTGGCCAGGGCGTCGATGTTGCGGTCCAGATAGGAGGCGCCCATGATGTCGAAGATCACGTCGGCACCGTCGCTCTCGTCTCGCAGCCGCGCGACGAAGTCCTCGTCGCGATAGTTGATGGTGATCTGGGCACCCAGGTCGCGGCAGGTTTCCAGCTTGTCCGCCGACCCGGCGGTGACCGCCACCCGGGCGCCCAGCGCTCGCGCCACCTGGATCGCGTGGGTTCCGATGCCGCTGGCCCCGCCGTGCATCAGGAGTAGCTGGCCTTCGCCCAGGTGCGCGGTGAGCACCAGGTTCGACCACACCGTGCAGGCCACCTCGGGCAGCCCCGCGGCGTCGACAAGGTCCACGCCGTCCGGGATCGGCATCACCTGACCGGCGGGGACCGCGACGCGCTCGGCGTAACCGCCGCCGGAGAGCAAGGCGCAGACTTCTTGTCCGACAGGCCATCCGGTGACACCGGAGCCGATCTCGGCGACGGCGCCGGACACCTCCATGCCGATGATTTCGCTCGCGCCCGGCGGGGGCGGATATTTGCCGGAGGCCTGCAGCACGTCGGCGCGGTTGACCCCGGCCGCGGCGACCTCGATCAGGACCTCGCCGGGGCCGGCCGAGACGTCGGGCACTTCTTGCCAGGAAAGCTGATCGGAGGATTCCGCGACGATGGCGCGCATGCCGGCCACGCTACTACCCCGCTACCCTTGTCAGCGGTGGCGTGGCAGAGCGGCCTAATGCACTCGCCTTGAAAGCGAGAGACGGCTAACACCGTCCGGGGGTTCAAATCCCTCCGCCACCGCCGATGGGTTTGCCGCAAGATCGTTGACGTGATCGTCGGCCTGGTGTGCGAGGATGACGATGACAAGTGGTGGGTCAACCTCGATCGCGGTGCCGGGTGACGATTCCTGTGAAGTGTTCTGAGGCATTAATGCACCGTATTCTCGTTGGACACCAAAATAATTGGGGTGAGCGATGGCGGTAACAACCAAGGCAGACGAGAGTCTTTCGGTCAAGGCGCAGCGATACCTGTGGGGGCATTTCTCGCTGCACGGCGCCGGGATTACCCCGCCCGTCATTACCCGCGGTGAGGGTGTGACGATCTGGGACGACCAGGGTAAGAGCTACCTCGACGCGCTTTCGGGACTGTTCACGGTGCAGGTTGGCCACGGTCGGGCGGAGCTGGCCGAGGCCGCCGCCAAGCAGGCGCAGCAGCTCGCCTTCTTTCCGGTGTGGTCGTATGCGACGCCGCCGGCGATCCACCTTGCGGAACGACTCGCGACCTACGCCCCCGGCGATCTGAACCGGGTGTTCTTCACCACCAGCGGTGGTGAGGCCGTGGAGAGCGCGTGGAAGCTGGCCAAGCAGTATTTCAAGTTGACCGGAAAACCCGATAAATACAAGGCGATTACGCGATCGATCGCCTATCACGGCACGCCGCACGGGGCACTTGCGCTGACGGGTTTGCCCCCCTTCAAGGCGCCGTTCGAGCCGTTGCCGGCGGGTGGTGTGCGGGTTCCGAACACCAACTTCTACCGCGCCCCGGCGGGGTACGAATCCGATCTCAAGGCGTTCGGGCAGTGGGCGGCCGACCGGATTGCCGAGGCAATCGAATTCGAGGGGCCAGACACCGTCGCCGCAGTTTTCCTTGAGCCGGTGCAGAACGCCGGCGGTTGCTTGGTGCCCCCGCCCGGATACTTCCAGCGGGTTCGTGAGATCTGTGATGAATACGACGTGCTGTTGGTGTCCGACGAGGTGATCTGTGCGTTCGGCCGTATCGGATCGATGTTCGCCTGCGACGACTTTGACTACGTGCCCGACATCATCACCTGCGCGAAGGGTATTACGTCGGGATACGCACCGTTGGGCGCGATGATCGCCACTGAGCGGCTGTTCGAGCCCTTCAACGACGGTCAGACGATGTTCATGCACGGCTACACCTTCGGCGGGCATCCGGTGTCGACCGCGGTAGCACTGGCCAACCTGGACATCTTCGAGCGTGAAGGGCTCACCGCTTACGTGAAGGAGGCCGCGCCGGCGTTCCGGGCCGCGCTGGAGAAGCTGCGGGACCTGCCGATCGTCGGCGATGTCCGCGGTGAGGGATTCCTCTACGGAGTCGAGCTGGTCAAGGACAAGGCCACCAAGCAGACCTTCGACGCCGATGAACGCGTCCGGATCCTGGCCGGGTTCCTCACCCCGGCGCTGCAGGAGGCCGGCTTGTACTGCCGCGCCGACGATCGCGGCGAACCGGTCGTCACACTGGCGCCCCCACTGATCAGCGGCCAGGCCGAATTCGACACCATCGAACAGATTCTGCGGTCGGTGCTCTCGGCGTGCTGGGACCGCTTATGATCCCGCGCCCCGCGCGCCGAGCCTGAATAAGCCGTGGCACTGCATCTTTCAAGATGGCCGGTTAGCTGGGCGCGGGTCGCGATCGCCGGGGTTTCGCTGAATCCCGCTGTGAGGCCGGCGCTCGAACGAGCCGCCGCAATAGGCCCGCGACGCCGCCCCTCAGCCGCTCGACATCTGGGCGGCGAGGGTGTCCATCAGCGCGGTGTAACGACGGGCCTCGGGATCCCGCCCGGGCTTGCCGCTGCTGACCAAACCGGCGGCAAGGCCGCGCTGCGGGTCCGCCCAGATCGCGATGTTGACCAGGCCCAGATGACCGAACGCGTCCGGCGCGTTACGCCCGAACGGCCCGAACCTGTTCGTTCCGAGGATGAATCCGGTCCCCCAGCGAGCCGGCATCAGTCCTATCGCGAAATCCGGTCGTAGGCGCCGGCATTCGGCCACCGCCCCGCGCATTGTTTCCGGGCTCATCACTCGAACCCCATCGAGTTCGCCACCTCGACGCCAGATTTCGGCGAACCGCGACATCTCGTAGGCGTTCGACACGGTGTTGGACGACGGCACGATCGTCGTGAGGTAGCGCGGCTTGTTCGAGTACGGGATGATCTCGTGCACGGTTCCGCCGATCGCCTTGCGGAATAGTTGCGCGACCACCGGCGGTAACGGCCGACCGGTGGCGTGGCTCGGCGCGACCAGCGCAAGGTCCTCCTTGGCGACGCCGAAGTTCGTCCAGCGGAAGCCCAGCGGGTCGAGGATCTCGGCGGCCAGGATTTCGCGAATCTCTTTGCCGGTGGCCGCGTAGACGATTTCGCGCATCAACGGACCCCAGGTCAGCGCGTGATAGATGTGGACCAATCCCGGCCGGTACAGCGGCCGCATTTCGCCCAACTTCTGCTGCGCGTACTCGTGGTCGTCGGCGCGGGTGAGGTCGGGGCGTGGGCCGGTGGGGAAGGGCAGGCCGGCGCTGTGCGTCATCACATGGCGGATCGTGATGCGGTGCTTGCCGTGGCTGGTGAAGGTGGGGATGTACTCGCAGACTTGATCGTCGAGGGCGAAGACACCCCGTTCGACGAGCATGTGCACGACGGTCGCGGTCATGGCCTTGGCCGCCGAGTAGACGCAAAACGGTGTGTTGGTCGTGACGGGAATCTTCTCGGCGTCGGGCGGATCGGTGGGCGCGTTGCCCCAGCCGTGGCCGATCGCGCGGTTGAGCACGACGCGACCGTGTTGCCGAATGCACAGCTGAATCGCGGGCTGCAAGCCCGCCTGGTACCAGTGGCGCGCGGCGTGCCAGATCCGCTCGACGGCCGCGCTGTCGATGTGGGAGTGGTCTTCTTCGCCGATCGCGGTCACGGAGTCCAAGCCGGCCGGGACGCGGATTTTGCCGTCCGTAGTCATTTGCGCCGCTCCTCCTCATCGCTGCGCTCTGCATCGTCGCCGGCGCGGGTCGTCGCTGGGGTCGTCGTCGCCACCTCCGCGAGGGTACGTGCCGGCGGGCGTCGGGCGCTTTACTCGCCCGTGAACTGCGGCGGACGCTTTTCGAACGTCGCCGAGATGCCCTCGGTCAGGTCCTTGGACGGGAGGAAGGCCGCGTTCCAGGCCGCGACATAGCGCAGGTTCTCCGAAATGGCGGAGGTTCGTTGCTGGTCAAGCACGTCCTTGACGCCGTAGACCGCGAGCGGCGGGTTGGCGGCGATCTCGGCGGCCGTCGCGTGGGCGGCGACCAGCGTTTTGTCGGCATCCTCGTAGACTTCGTTGACCAGGCCGATCTTCTCCGCGCGGGCGGCATCGATGTCCTTGCCGGTCAGCGCCAGTTCCCGCAGATGACCGTCGCTCAGGATCAGCGGCAGGCGGGCCAGGCTGCCCATGTCGGCAACGATCGCCAGTTTGACTTCGCGTACCGAGAACTTGGCGTCGGCGCTGGCGTAGCGGATGTCGACCGCGGAAATCAGGTCGACCGCGCCGCCGATGCACCAGCCGTGCACCGACGCGATCGTGGGGGTGCGGCAGTCGGCGACGGCGTTGATGGCCTTCTGCATCCGCAGTATTTCGGCGTGAAAGTCGGTGCGGGCACGGGCCAGCGCGCCATCGGCCATCAGCGGGGTGAACGTCCCGCCCATCGCGGGAACATCCAGGCCGTAGCTGAAGTTCTTGCCCGACCCGGTGACGACGATGGCCCGCACGTCACGGTCGGCGTCCAGCGTCGCGAACACCTCCGGCATCTCCGACCAGAAGGCGGGTCCCATCGCGTTGCCCTTGCCCGGTCCGATCAACGTCACCTGCGCAACCTGGTCCTTGGTTTCGACGGTGACCGATTCGTATGTTTCGCCCATATCGAAACCGTAGCGTGGGGAATATGTCTCCTGATTTGCGACCCGGACCAGATTCCCCACCGACGGACGAGCTGGACAGCGCCGAGGCCACGCTCGGGGTGCTGCGGCAAGTGCTGCACCCCATCGCCAGCCAGGACCTGTCGCGGCAGACGCCGTGCGTGGAGTTCGACGTGACGCAGCTGACCGGGCATCTGCTGAAATCGATCACGGCGCTCGGGGGCATGGTGGGCGCGGAGTTGCCGCCATCCAACGAAACCGACTCGGTGGAACGGCAGGTCATCGCCGCGGCTCGGCCCGCGTTGGACGCCTGGCATCGCCGCGGTCTGGACGGCAGTGTGCCGTTCGGCAGCGGAGAGATGCCCGCCAAGGGTGCGTGCGCCATCCTGTCGCTCGAATTCCTGGTGCACGCCTGGGATTACGCCGCCGCCATGGGCCGCGACGTCAAAGCTCCCCAAGGGCTGGCCGAATACGTGCTGGGGCTGGCGCGTAACGTCATCAGGCCGGAACTGCGTGGCGCCGCCGGGTTCGACGACCCCGTCGACGTGCCCGCGGATGCCGGCGCGCTCGATCAGCTGATCGCCTTCACCGGCCGCAACCCGGCCAGATAATTCATTTGGCGGCAGTCGATTTCGACGCCGGCCGCCGGCGCGGCGATGGCGCGGCGACGGTGCTCACGACTTGGCGCAGCCAGCTGTGGGATGGATCCGTATCGAAGCGCGGGTGCCAGACGGCGTAGAAATCCAGTTCACCCAATTCGCGGGGCGCGGCCAGCGTGCGGGTAAGGGCAGGGTCGGCGAGGTGAGCCAGTCGCGCCGGAATGGTCAATACCAGGTCGGTGCCGGGCAAAATGCCTGGCCCCAACGCGAAGTAGGGCATGCTGACGGCGATGCGACGCGAGCCGGCAAGCGCCTCGAGTGCCCGGTCTAACCATGGCTGGCCGATTTCAATGGCCACGTGTGGCCACCGCAGATACGTAGAAAGCGAGACCGATGTCTGTTGTGCGAGTGGATGTTCGGCGGCCACGACGCAGACGAATCGATCGGTGAAAAGGTGTTCGCTGCGGTATCGGTCGGGAGCGGCGCGGCCATAGATCACCAGGTCGAGCGTCCCGGCGTCCAGCTTGTCGAACGCGTGCGCGTCGAGGATCTCGCAGTTCACCGACGAGTTTGGTGATTGGGTCAGGATCGTGCGCACCAGCGCGGGGCCGAATGCGGCGACGGAGTAGTCGCTGGCGGCCAAACGAAACGCTTGTGCGGCGGTGGCCGGGTCGAACGTTTCGTTCGCAAACAGTTGCTCGAGCTGTGTCACGGCCGTAGCGAGTTGGTCGCGGATGCGCTCGGCTCGCGGGGTCAGGGAATAGCCATCGGGCCCGCGGACCAACAACTCGTCGCCGAAGTGGCGACGCAGCCGCTGCAGGGCGCGGCTCATCGCCGGCTGGCTTAACCGGACCCGATCGGCCGCGCGCGAGACGTGTCGCTCCTCTAGCAGCGCCGCCAACGGGGGCAACAAGTTGAGATCCACCTGGTCGATATGCGATTCACGCATGTAGAGCATGCTAACGATTCATTTCACAAATGGCACGCGATCGCACAGAGTTTTAGGCGCGACAGCCGCAGCGGCGGCGCAAGCAACGTCAACGAAATGCAATTCGCATGGCAGCCAACGAATTTGCGGTCGGGACATTTCACGTTGCCCGCTACCGACGCTGAGGCTGCATGCCAGACCGACACCTACTCCGAGGAGATGATCCGCCATGACACAGATGACCCAACAGCAGATGCTGAAAGTTGAGTACCAGGAGCTGATGGCTCGAGCCGACGAGATCGAGGCCCCGATCCCGGAACCACTTGGGCCGTGGAATCCCCAGCGGCGCAATGGGTGCGGGAGGCGCGGGCATGGCGCCGATGGTTCCGCCCGGTAATCAGGGCCAAGGTGGCCAACAGGGCAAAAGCCCGAAGGCGGACCGGGAGTCAATCTACCAGAAGAAGCGGGCGTGGACCGAGGCTGTCATCGGTCTGCCGTCCCCCCGAGCCTCCTGACGAGTAAACGAAAACCCACCCGCTTTCTCGGCGTCGAAAAGCCCGCTGCGGCAGCCGCGTTCGTTGAATCCCGCAAACTTATTGCGGGCTAAAACACCTGCCTACACCCCGTTCATGGTGCAGAGCTTGTGCCCTTCGTTATCGAAGTCGGTGGCGTCGACGTTAGGACCTGGGCCGGCCGGGTCGATTGCCCAGATTTCGCGGAAGTCTTTCCATCCTTCTTCCGCTGCCCAGCCCTTCGCGGTCCCGTTCTCTGCGTAAACGTCGCTAGTTCCGTCCGGGGAAAATGTGACCGAGCCCCCCTTGGTCGGGTGGCAGGCTAGCGTCCCGCTATGCACGGTGACTGGCCATTTGCCCTTGAAGGTGGCCTTGCTGACGTGCTTGCTGTGGGCGTCGGTGGTGTCGCCGGCGCTGCAAGCGGTGCAGGTCGCGGTCAGTCCAGCGGCGATGAGGAGCGGGGCTAACCGCGTTAACCGCATCGCGCGTTGGTGTGCCATGTCGGAGATGCTAGCTCCGGCCCGTGGTCGGAATGTCTGTATTTGCGTGCCGAAGACGTCCAAACCCATCAAGTGTTCAGACGCCGGCAACGCGCCAGCCGGTGTCAATCATAATGCGTCACACGCATACGAATAATACAAATCATTCATTTCACAAATGCTGGCCGATCCCGCAGAGTTTAAAGCGCGGCAGCCGCACCGGCGCGGCACCTAATGACAGGCATGGCCGCGAATGAACTCACCACACGAAAGGACCCACACATGAACGTATTTGCAGATGCCGCCAAGGTGCGGTTGTCGTAGATCAACCTCCCGGTCAAGTCCTCACGTACACTTCTGCTGATCTTTTGACGGAGGAACGCCTGCTTGCCTGCGTAATAAACAGCCACCCCATCCGCGCTGAGACTGGTCACGCTCGAGGCGAGATATTCGCCTTCGTATTCGGGGCTGTTGATGCCGACGAACTGTTGGCCTGGGCCGCCCAAGGCGGCGAGGATGCACGGCCGTCTTCATGAGGATCTCGACGACGAGTGTGGCTGGGCGTGTGGTTTCCATGGACACTGCGTTGGCTCGGACCACGATGGCTGCAGCGGCGACGTCCAGCGTTGCCAGCTTCGAGGACATATCGAGCGGCATGTCCGGGATATCGGCCGAGTCCGACTTGTCCGAGTTGGTCGGCGCGGCCAACGGTTCGCCGGAGCAGGGCGCCCGGGCTCCGCGGCGTGCGGGCCAAACCCTCGAGGACGGGACGCCTGAGGCGTCGACGGCCACGCCGGCGTTCACCATGCCCACCCTGGCTCAGGCGGGTGCCCTGTCGGGGCGAGCCGCCAAGCTCTCCGGGCAAATGTCCCAGCAGATGAACCTTGTCAGCCAGACCACGGGACAGATACAGCAACTCGGCTCAATGGCTCGACGTATGGCGCCCGCGCGGTACGTCGAAGGCGCTGCGTGGGGCACGGAGTCCGCGGAGCGTGCACCCGTCGATGGCATCCGCGTCGTGGCGGTTGACGCCGAACAGCCGCTAGTGCAGCCAAAACCGTAGCGAGCCAACATCATAGCGAAATCGAAAACCCAACCGATAAGGAGATTGACCAATGTTTGAACTAGCCGTGACGACAGGATACCTAGCAAACCTGGAAACAACGCAGGACGAAGCCGCCGACCAGGCCGGATCCGCGGCCATGGTGGCCTCCAACCTCAAGTCCGAGCTCTGGGTGAGCCACGGTGTCATCAGCGGAGCTTCCAGCGTGGCGTTTACCAACGCTGAGGCTGCGCGCCGCGCCGCGGGCGAAGCCATGAAAAAGGCCTCCACCGATCTCGCCGTAAAGCTGCGCGCCGCCCGCGACGCGTATGGGCGCACCGACGAGCAGGCGGGCCAGCACATCGACCAACAGTTGCTTGCCGGCTGATCGTGTCTGGCCGCTGCCGCTTGCCGTTCACGACGCCGTCGGCCTACACCCGCTCCAGGTAGAAGTAGTAGTAGCGGCCGTCGTCCAGGACGCCCTTGCCGTTCATGATGCCCATCATCGCGTCGTCGTCAATCTTCTTGAAGTGATCGTGCACGGGTTGGCCGTCATAGACCATCGTGGCGGTGATTTCGCCGCGGAAGTCCTCCAGCCACAGGCTGGCTTCGCCCTTGCCCATCTCTTTGTTGGAGAACTTGTTGTCATCGGCGTCCAGACAGACCAGCGGCTGCACATCGGCGGCTGATTTGAAGGTCTTGCCGAACCAGCCGGCCTTCTCCAGCTGCCCGTTCATCTTGTGGCCGGTGAGGAACTCGCCGCCCTTCCACTCGCCGATCATCCCGTCGATGGTCGCGGGCTCAAGACTCGCCCAGAATTCGTCGAGCTCAGCATCGGAAATGTGGTCGCCGCGTTCCTTGAACTCGGTGAACCTCTTGCGGGACAGGCTCATTGATGACTCCTTAGGGTTGCGTGCGGGTGATCCAGTCGCGGGCGAACCGCAATAGCGCATCGTTTTCGTCTGGCGCGCCGATGGTGACCCGGACGCCGTCGGCGCCGAACGGGCGGACCACAATGCGCGCATTGGCGGCCTGCTCAACGAAATCTGGGGTGCGGGGTCCCAACGGCAGCCAGACGAAGTTGGCCTGCGACGCTGGCAGGGTAAACCCGGCGGCGTGCAACCCGGCGCTGACCCGGGCGCGTTCGGCGACCACGGCGTCGGTGCGGGCGGAGAGCTCGTCGGCGGCCTCCAGTGAGGCGATGGCCGCGGCCTGCGCAATGCTCGACACGGTGAACGGCACGTAGACCTGGTCCAGCGCGACGATCACGTCGGGGTGGGCCACCGCGTAGCCGACCCGCAGGCCCGCCAGCCCATAGGCTTTCGAAAAGGTGCGCAGCACAACAACATTGCTGTGGGAACGGACCAGTTCCAAGCTATCCGGTGCCATGCCGTCGCGGATGTATTCGATATAGGCCTCGTCGATGGCGATCAGGATGTGCGGTGGAACGGCCTCGACGAAGCGGGTCAATGTGTCCGGGTCGACGACCGTAGAGGTCGGGTTGTTGGGGTTGCTGACGAAGATCAACCGGGTGCGGTCGGTGACCGCGGCGAGCATCGCGGAGAGGTCGAATGTGTGATCGGTCAACGGCACTTTGATGGCGGTCGCGCCGGCGACCTGGACTTGCGGGGGGTACAGCTCAAAGCTGCGCCAGCCGAAGACCACCTCGTCGCCGACCGAGGCGGTGATCTGAACGAGCTGCTGACACAAGCTCACCGAGCCGCAACCGACGGCGACGTTCTCGGGAGCGAAATCCGAACCCAGGTGCTTGGCCAGTGCCGCCTTGAGCTGCACGCAGGCGTTGTCGGGGTAGCGGTTGAGGCTGTCGGTGGCCCGCTCGATGGCCGCGCGGACGCCGGGCAGCGGGCCAAACAACGTCTCGTTGCTGGCCAGTTTGATCGCACCCGGCACCGTCTTGCCGGGGACGTAAACTGGCAGACCGGCCAGCTCGGGGCGCAGGCGAGCGGTCACGTCGACAGCATATGTCGGTGCTGTGTACGCTATGCCTCCGGCGGTTCGGGGACACCGGCATGGCGTCGGGTACCCTCAGGAAGTCCAAATGGAGGCGTGCCAGAGCGGCCGAATGGGGCTCACTGCTAATGAGTTGTCCCCCTCAAAGGGGACCGGAGGTTCAAATCCTCTCGCCTCCGCCATGGACACGCACGGATACAACTGAAGACGGGCGCCCGTAGCTCAACGGATAGAGCATCTGACTACGGATCAGAAGGTTGGGGGTTCGAATCCCTTCGGGCGCGCGCAGCTCAGAGGCGCTTTTCGTCGTTGTGAAGGCGCCTCTGTGGGTATTTTGACGACACTTTTGACGACAGTAGCCATCGGCGGTCGCCATCACTGCGCCGGACTCAGCAGCGAATCCATCCCCGCAACCGCCGCGCGCTGAACCTGCTCGATCACATCGACATACATCCCTGTCGTCACAGAAATCGAGCTGTGACGCAGAATGCGCTGCACCGTCGCTGCCTCGACGCCCATCGCGAACAACAACGTGGCACACGAATGCCGAAGGTCGTGCAGTCGGATGCTGCGCACATTCGCTCTTCGGCACAGCGTCTCGAACGCTCGGTTGACGTTCCTCGGCTCGAGAGGCGTCCCGTTCTTCGTTGTGAATACCAGACCGAGAGTGTTGGCCCGTGCGACCTGCGCATCACCGAACTGGTCACGCCGATGGCGCCGCAAGATCGCAATGAGCTCCCCCGGCAACGGCACGGAGGCGGCAGACGATTCGGTTTTCACGTCCCGCAAGGCCAGGTTCGTCCCCACACGCGAGAGCGCCTTCGTAATGACGACCCGTCCATTGACCAGGTCCACATCGACCCACCGAAGGCCGAGCGCCTCCCCACGCCTCAGGCCGATTGCTAATGCGACCGCCCACAGCGCATAGAGCCGGTCGTGTCGTGCAGTCTCGAGAAACTTGGCAGCCTCATCCGCCGACCACGGCGTCACCTTGCGGATCGAGCCGCTCGGCATCTTGACCTGCCGGGCGACATTTCGAGCCAACAGTTCCTCCTCGACGGCGTCTTGCAGTGCCGCACGCACAAGTCGGAGCAGATAACGCAAGGTACCGGTACCTGCGACCTGCCCGCAGCACTCGACGGGTTTCCTCGCGCAGCACCGCCCCTTGCCCTTCTTCGCCCGCTCGGCGTCTTTGCCCTGCGCACAGCACTGACAGGTTGTCTGCAATCCGTTTAGCCAAGTGCGAATGTGTTGCGCCTGCAATGCACGCAGCCTCCGTTTGCCCAGTCCCGGTACGACATATAAGCGCACCAGCAGCTCGTACGAGGAAAAGGTCGTCTCCCGCACGCTAGGTTGCGCGATCTCCGTCAACCAGTACAGCATGTACTGCTCGACAGTGGATGTTGTGCTGCCAACCGGAATTCCTTTGCGCTGCAGATCCTTTAGGCGTGTGCGTTCAGCGTCGACCTCCTCCCAACTCGAGCCATACACGCTGATTCGTTTCCGTCGACCATCCGGGGTGTCGACGAACACTTTGAGTTCGTAGCGCCCGTCATCACGTTGGGAGATATTGCCCGAGCCGTTCGGGTTACGCCTTTTCGCAGCCATCACGCGGCTCCCTCTATTAAGCCGGAGAGGTAATCATCGAAGGATTGCCGAACAATTCGGCGGCATCTGCCGATCTGCACCGATTTGACCTGTTGGTCCCAGATCAGCTGGTACACCATCCATCGACTGACCGCGAGCCGATCCGCCGCCTCCTGGACGGTGATCAATTCACCGCCTGTCTCGGTGTCCATCCGAGTCCCTTTCCTCATGCTGCCGGTTGAGTTGTCGAATCTATTCGATCGCCAAGTGGTCGAGCTGCGAGTAGTGCTTGGCCGCATTCGATCCGCCGGGCGATGCGTTGGGAGACGCCGCGCATGATGAGTTCGTCGCCCAGGTTCACGGGTGTTCATGTCTTCAGGTCCGGGTGAGCGGGTGGATCGTGTGCGCGCAGGCAGTCGCGCACCTTCTGGCGGTGTTCGATCATCCGCTGAGCCGCCGACAGGATCAGGGCACGCTCGCCCAGAGTGCACAGCCCGACCCGATCGAATTCCCATGCGATCGCCTCACTAGTGGGTGTCGCCCGACGGCGTTCCGCGTCCCTGGTCGTCGTGGCTTGGTCGGCGTGTTGTCGGCGGGTCCAGGTGGCACGGTGCGCGCGCAGCGCGCCCATGGTGGTGGAAAACAGCCGGGATTTGGTCGTGACGTGTCCCCGATACCCCAGGGTGTGCAGCCAGCGGTCCATCCCATCGTAGGCGCGGTGGCCGGCTATGCCGGTGATGGTGGTCAGGATGGCCCGCACGTGGGCGGTGACGTCTAATTCCGCGACGGCTAACGGGGACATGCGTCGGATGCCGACACCGAATTCGGCCACCGATTTCGTCACGTACTTGGCCAAGTAGGCTGCGACCGACCGGCCGGACCGCCGAGGCGTCACCTCGCCGGGCCCGGGGCCCCTGGTCGGCTGCAGGGGTTGGGTGTCGGTTTGGGTGCCGAACCGCAGAACCGGACCATCGCCGTGGTCGGGGCGCTGAGGGTCGGTGATAGTGAGCGTGACGGCGCGGGCGGCCTGTTGGACGAGCGTGGCCAAGTCGTTCGCGGTGATCGAGGAGGCGGGCGCCGTGGGCGGCTTGCCTGGCACCGGTGGCGCATCCAGGCGGATGACGGCGTGAAAGTGCGGGACGGCGCGGCGTTGGAGTTCGGCGACCTTCAGGTAGTTGATGCGAACACTCTTGGCGGCTTCACCGATGGCGCGCAGGTGGCTGTCCAGGAGTCGGCGCAGGCTGATGGTGAAGCGCCGCCAGAGCTCGGGTGCGTGCCATGCAAACAGGACGTGCCCGGTGTAGTCGTAGCATTCTTCGCATAGCGGCTGACCAACCCGCGCATCATTGTCACCGTGGATGGTGCCGCACCACAGCGGTTTCCCATGCCGGCAGCGACTGAACCCGCCACGCCCGGGATCGTGACACCGGCGCCCATGCTTACTGTGCGTGTCGTCACCGGTGGTGTGCACGGTCCCGAAGCTGGGTGCGGTCAATGTGGCGAACACCTGTGGGTGCTCGGCGATGGTGGTGGGGATGTCGTGGTGTCCGCCGTGAAGACCGGCGTGGATCAGCTGCCAGGTGTCGCGGGCATACAGGTCCGAGCAGGACGTGCACGCGACCGCGCGCCGGTTGTTGCACCGGGTCCACACCTGATGCGCCCTGCCGAAGGTGTCGGCGCCGGTCAGGTGGATTGGGTTGGCGCAGAACCCGGCACGTTCGGCCGCGTGCCACCAGGACTCGAAGCCCGGTGAGGCGGCGCGGCGCACCATCTGCGCCACGACATCGGCGGGGTCGACGCCAGCCGGAAGGCCCGGCAGGACCGGAATCGTCACCGCCGCCGCAGCTGCAACCGGAGTGTGACCCGGGGTGAGCGTCATTGTTGGGTGTTCCCGGTGCCTGATGTGCCGCCCGTCTGCTGGTGGGGTGCGAAGTGGGTGGTGAGGTAGTCGATGTCGGGGTCGGTGACATGGAACGCCCGGACCCGCACCGGCTCACTGGTTCCGTCCCCGCACACGTAGGCGACGCCCGGCGTGCTGGTGGGGATCTGGTCGCAGACCGCGCCCGCCTCCCGGGCCGCGGCGCCCAGGACCATCGCGGTGTGGGAGGATTCGGTCATCCGCAGCCCCACCCGGATGGAGAACAGCTGCCGGATGGGCAGGACGTCTTTGGACGATCTTGCACCGCGGCGATGACGGAGACACCGACCGCGCGGCCCTGCGACAGCAGCAGACCCAGCAGCTGGTCTACTTCGGTCCGTGTCTTGCGGTCCCCGATGTAGGCGGTCAGCGACGCGATTTCGTCGACGATCAGCACGATCAGCGGTTCGGCAGCGGTGGGGGTGTGCAGCCGGGTATGGCCGCGCAGCCGCTGCGCGCGCTGCCCCATCACGGTCGTGATCGCCCGCAATACGCTCAGCGTGTTTTCGCCGTTGTCGTAGGCGAAGCCGGTGAACAGTGTCTGTCCGCGCCCGAATTCCATCCCGCCCTTGGGGTCGATCACCAGCAGGTGCACCCAGCCGGCCCGCACAGCGGGTGCCAGAGCGGCGATGATCGACCACAGCACCGAGCCCTTCCCGGAACCGGTCGCGCCGCCGACCAGGATGTGCTGGCCCAGTACCGGCAGCCGCCACCAGGCGCCGTGTTCGGCCACCCCCACCGGGACGCTGGACGGATCCACCCTCGTATCGGTCGCGGGGCGGCGCAGCCGAATCGGCGTGGCCAGCACATCCCCGTGGTGCGCAGTAATCCCTATTTCCCCGGGCTTGACCGAGCGGATCGTGACCCGCTGCGCGCGGAACGCCTCGGCCAGGGCGGCGGATCTGTGCTGCCAGTCGGCCACCGATTGGCCGGTCAAAATCCGCACCACGACGACGTCGCTGGCGGTGCCGATGGTGACCGACCGCAGCGCTGGCACGAGGGTGCGTTCGCCCAGTCTCGCGGTGAGCCCGTGCAGGGTGCAGATCGCGGTCCAGCGGTGCCGGTAAACCCACCAGGTCCGCCACCGGGTCCGCATCCGCTGTGTCACCCACTGCTGAAACGATCCGGGCGAGAGTTGCGACCAGGCCACCAGTGCCAGCCCGGACACCGCCGCGACGACCAGACCGAATACTGGTCCGCAGCGCAACCCGACCCACACGGTGGCGAAGGTGGGGATGCTGATCATCGGGAACAACACCGACCACCACAGCAGCACCGCTAGACCTTTGGCCAGTGCCACCACGATGATGGTGACGGTTTCGTCAATGTCAGATTCGGTGCTGCGGGAATTGTGGGCGCCGTGTCGTTTTGACGTTCCAGACATCACAAGGCCTTCCGCGAGGTAGTGCACGAGTTAACGGCGAGTTGGTTTGGTTGAGCAGGTGACCGCACCACCACACCGGGGCTGGGTGTTGCGGTGCTGCGGTCACCCGTCAACCAGGCGATTAGGCCGCGGGCTTACCCTCGGTACCGGACGTGCTGCTGGGCGTAGCGGTCCTGGGTGGTGCGATGACCCCAGCCAGCGGGGCACCCGACGCCCGGATCGCATCAGCCCTAAACGCGATACCGCTGCGGCCTTCCTGGCTCCACGGAAGCGCTACCAGACCATCGACCTGCACCGGCTGGCCCACCGTCACATTCGGGTCACCTGCCACAGTCACGGCGATGACATCCCCACCCGAGGCGTCCAGCGCCATCAGCTGGACCTGCCACAACGGCAAACCCGTCTCCCGATCGGTTTTCGCTTGGCCGGTATCGAACGCGATGCGCGCTTCGGGTGCCCGGGTGCACACGAACGACACCCCTGCCGAATCGATCCTGAGCTTCATCTGTATGTCCTTCCTGCTGTGTCTTGTCGCGACCACTCGGCCGCACTCGCCAGTTCAGGGGGACAAACCGGACAATCCCAGGGCATCCTGTGGACGAAGCGGACAAACAGGCCGACAAACTGGACAAACCACGAACCCAGGCAGCAGCTGAGCGCAGCCGGCCAGAACCAACGACGACAGGAGGGACGGTCACCGGTGTCACAGGATGGGCAGCCTGACAAAGCGCCCGTTCCCCATCACGCGCTGGCTGCGCGGATGAGGGAGAAAGGTTTCAGCGAAGGCAGGCTCGCAACGGCTGCCGGTGTCGATATCAAGACGGTGGGACGTTGGGTGAGAAGTGAATCGCTGCCCCAAGCCGTGAATGCTCGCGCCGCCGCCGACGCGCTGGGCTGCGATCCTCAAGCCCTTTGGCCGGACTTGTTCCCCACCATGCGTCCGCCTGGCACTGGGACGGTCGCGGTCAGTGTCTATGGCAGCCGAGCCGACATCCCCGTCACAGTGTGGACCAAGCTATTCGGCGGAGCCCTCGAAGCGATCGACATCCTCGTCTATGGCGGCACATTCCTCTTCGACGGCGTCGCCAGATTCCCCAAGCTGCTCACCGCCGCTACGGACCGCGGCGTCGCTGTCCGGTTCATCGTTGGCGACCCAGACTCCGCCGCGGTCGCCCAGCGCGGCGCAGAGGAACAAATCGGGTCCAATCTGGCAGGGCGCTGCCGGATGACCCTGGCACGCCTGCTACCGCTCGTTGACACCGCAGGACTAGAGATTCGTACTCACACCACGCCGCTGTACACCTCGATGTTTCGCGCCGACGACACCCTCATCGCCAACCCGCACCTCTACGGTGCCCCGGCCAGCGACAATCCCGCCATCGTCATCAGACGCGACGACGCACCCGAGTTGTGGCGCGACCACCAAGCCGCCTTCGAGCGGGTCTGGAACAGCGCCCGCCCCGTCCGAACTTCCACATAATGCCCCCGTCGACGCCCTGGAGGACCAGATGGCTCGAACCGACTACTACAACGATCCCGACGCGCCTGCCGCGAACAGTGTGGTGCCCTCCACCACCGCTGTCGTGACCGACGACCAGGATCGCATCTTGCTGATCAGACGCCGTGACAACGACCTGTGGGCATTGCCCGGCGGAGGGATGGAACTGGGCGAATCGATCATCGATACCGCGGTGCGCGAAGTGAAGGAGGAAACCGGACTCGAGGTCGAAGTCACCGGTCTCATCGGCGTCTACACCAACCCGCACCATGTGATGGCCTACACCGACGGCGAAGTCCGCCAACAGTTTTCGCTGTGCTTCACCACGCGACTCGTCGGCGGCGACCTCCTCATCGACTCCGAAAGCACCGACATCGCCTGGACCTATCCACAGGACATTTCCGCGCTGAACATGCACCCATCCATGCGCCTACGCGTCCAGCACTACCTCGAACGCCGCACCACCCCATACCTTGGGTAGCCCAGATCCCGGTGTCGGGCTGCCTAGCTGTGTGTTATCCCATGACATTGGTTACGCGGGTCGACCGAACGACGCAGCTCCAACTGTCCGGGAATGGTGGGTGAGTGCCGGTGGCTCGCGCCATTTATGGCTTCACACCAAGAGATAGGCATGCGGAGTGGATCCGAACCCGCATTGTCAGGCTCCCGAACGGGCCTTGCTGGGATGCCGCTCCGCTAAGAGGTATGTACGCCCAGAGTGCGTACATGCTCGGGGCGGAAGCCCCGTCCGACGACGATCGGCGGAATGAATTGCAGCGGGCCCCAACCAATGATCTTCGGGATAGGGATCGGGGACAAGTCACCGGTCAAATAGGGTTCGATCGCCCTGTCCTGCATGAATACCTGGCCCGCCTGGATGATTCGGGTGGGCCGCTCTCGCCGACGCTGCACCTTGGCAAGGTCGGCGTTGGTGACTCGACCGTCGCGCAGCGGGGGGCTCAGGATGTTGGCTGCGGCCACCGCATCGGCAACGGCGAGGTTGATGCCGACCCCACCGGCCGGTGACATGGCGTGCGCGGCATCGCCAATGCATAGCAGGCCCGTCCGCCACCAGGTCTTAAGCCGGTCCACCCGCACGTCGAGCTGGCTGGTGTCGTCCCAGGAGCGTAGGTCGTTGACGTGGTCACGTAGCTGCGGGCGCACGCAGACCAAGCGTTCCTTGAACGCCTCCAGGGAGCCGTCCCGCGGATTCGACCCCTTCGGCACCAGATACGCGACCTGCCAGTAATGACCCCGGTAGATCATGCCCATGAGCAGACCTTTGCGGAGCACCGCGAACAGCTCCTCAGGATCACCGGGGCGCCATTTCAGCCGGAACCACAACACATCCATCGGGGAGTGCGACCTGGCGGTCTCCAGACCCGCCACAGCCCGCACCGCCGACTTGCGCCCGTCCGCGCCTACCACTAACTCGGCACGCACCTCCAGTTCCGGCGTGCGCACCCCGGCCACCCGATCGCCATCGAAGATCAGGTCCTTCACCTCGGCGTTGCGGATCAGAGTGAATTCCGGATAGGCAGAGGCCTTTTCAGCGAGGAAGTCCAGGAAGTTCCACTGCGGCATCAAAGCGATATACGGCTGCCTAAAGCCAAGCCATTTCAGCACACCGAAGTTGCCGAACGTGCGAATCGAGCCGTCGGTGTCGAAGGCAACACGCTTAATCTTGGTGTGTGGTAGACGCAGGAACTCGTCGATAAACCCCAGTTCGTCCATGATCCGCAGAGTGCTGGGATGCACAGTGTCGCCGCGGAAATCACGCAGATCACCGTGCTTCTCCAGGACAACAACCCGGATCCCGGCACGGGCAAGCAAGAGCGCATTAACTAGGCCAGCGGGACCGCCACCGGCAACACAAACCTGGGCCTGCAGAACTTGCGTCACGGCCCGACACTACTCCGCGGAAGGGCGGGCTCACTGGGACAAATGCCCTTCGCTCGACCGAGTCCGCACACCCCCACGGCGTTGTAACCAACGTGGTGAAATACCACACCTAGCCAGCGAGGGCGTCAACGCGAGCGACTGCGGCAAGCAATGCGGGCGCCGACAAAGTGATCGCGCGATGCACCGGATCGTCTTCGTCGTACCGCGACAGGATCTCGCTCAGCCGATCATCAGCCAGCATCGGCGAACCGTCGGGACCGGTCGTCATGTCCGCACACGTCAACACATCCAGCAGGAAATCCGGCGGCTCCACGAACTCGGCCAACGCCTCCGACAACCCACGCTCGCGCGCCTCGAACACCGCCCCCGTGTGGTAGGCCACTAACGACACCACCAACGCCGGGAAACCCTCCGCCCGGACAAACACAGCACCGTCCAGGGAGTGAAAGCCCGTCGAGCGTATTGATTGCGCATAGCCGACATCGTGTAACCACGCCGCCGCAACCAGCGAGTCCGCCTCCAACGGATCGATCCGCTCCACCAGGCGCTCGGCCGCAGCTGCGACACCGCGAACATGGGCCAACCGTGTCGCCATCGGTGTCAGCCGGACCTCAGCCACCAGCCGAGCCCGCTCTGCCAACACGCCATCCATCACGCCAGCCTACCGAGCAGCCTCCACCGGTCTAAACCAGTTCGAGCCATCTCCACACGCCCCTCACGTCAAGATCAGCACAACCCGTGGTGGCTCCCGTCCGCTGGCGCTCCCGTCCGCCACCACGGCCCGAACCAGATCTGCTGCCATGCAGTCGCACGAAGGCAGCAGCACGGAGAGACACCTCGGAGAACCTCGGAGACAAACTACCTGTGAGAACTTTCCCTACTGGTATTAAAGGTCTGTATCGATGCCGTGGTTTCGCAGGAGCTTGTCGAACGATTCCACGTCCTGTTGCCATGCCGCGGCCTGGCTGTGGTCCCAGTTGGGATTGGTGTGAGCCCAGCTGACCAGCACTGTCGGTGCGGCTGGAGAGTCGGCGGACCCGGCGTTCATGAAGCCTGTGGGTGCCACCGGTAGGAACCGTCCCAATCAAGGATCCAGCTCCGCCCTGGGGTGGAACCTCATTGCTCCCACGCATCACCATCGCCGCAGCAGCTATAGCCGCCGTCAATGAAACATGAGGCGTGCCGACCTGCTAACCATGCGCATGAAGGACGTGCCGCAGCGGCAGCTCGGCGATGCGGTAACTCACGACGGTTCCACTCGGCAATCACTCCTCCACAAGGGTGCTCTCGGGCTCCTGCGCTGATCTGCAACGCGCGCCGATGCTAGCAACGCAGTCCGGCACGTGTTTGCTGTTCGATTATCCCCGGATGCCATGTCACGCCAAGCCACCAGAGCGTGCTGCGCGCCGCCCGGGTCGTCGGGGGAGAAGAGTTAGGCGGCGGAAAACTCGACGCTTCGGGGTAAGGGCCCACATGAGCGTTGCAAGAGTGCTCTGCAACTGTTGGGTCAGGTGCGTGGCCCCGTAGCTATCCTCAAGTCACGGGGCCGGAGATTGGGAGAGGGGTTTGCCGTGGCGCCGTCCGATCCTGCGCTGTCCGCGCGACCACCGTCCTGGTGGAAGTGGCGGACAAGGTGGGGGTGGCAGGCCACAGGGAACCGTTCCGTCTACTAGCTGCAGCCGAGACGCCGCCGCCCTGGTGCGGGGCATTATCGCCACCCGCGACCAGCGGGAACACACCGCCCACGACGTCCCGCCAAAACCGACGCCGACCGGCTCCCCGACCGGGTGCGCAGCCTGCTCATCGACCGCAGGGCCCACGCCATCGGCGCCCGCCGGATCGGCTACCGGCAGTGGCAGCACGAAGCCCATGAGCTACTGGCCCAGCGGCAGCGGCGGATCGAGCAGCACATCAGCCGCAGCCAGGACCACGGTCTCGACTACGGCATCGACCTGTAAGCCGAGCGGCTAGGACTCGGTGCGAGAACGGCTTTGGTCCACCGAGGCTCTGAACAGTAGCTGATTGCGGGCGCGGGCAGCGGTATCAGGGGCCGGGTCGGGGTGATATTCGCTGTTTCGCGGCGATGCGCGGGTGAGCAGAATATCCTGCTTTGGTCGGTGTGATGTTTGCTGACGGCGCGGTGTGGGGTCTGGCGGATGCGTCGGGGTCCTCGACGGCTGAGGTGATGGGAATGGGCGGCGGCGAAACGTGCCTGCGCGCAACGGTTTTGCGTGCCGGTCGGGTCGGTGAGGTGCGCCTGTGTCGTGGATTTTTCTGAGCCATTCCCGAAGGGATAGCCGTCAAGCGGTGGTGGTGAAGCATTGGTTGGCTGAGCAGCGCCCAGAGCTTGCCAACGAGATTTTCGTTGATATCGATCCGCAGACGGGGTTGCGGCTCGGTGCGCAGTGTAAAGGGCTGGCCAGAGGCGGGTCATGGGCTGAGCATCGCCCCGAATCTGATCAAGAGGCCGCTCGAGAATGTCGCCGAGGGTGCCGATACCCTGCCGCTGCTAGCGCTGACCCTGGCTCGGCTCTACACCGACTGCCGCACCGCCGGACTCTCACCTTGGCGAATTGGCAGTCGATGGGTGGGATGTGCGATGTGCTCGACAACGAGATCGAGCAGATCCTGCCATCCCACCCGCAGCAGCGCCGGACCGCGCCGGTGTCACCGCTGCATTCACGGACGTAGATGAGAAGGACTGCCGATGTCGAGTGTTTTTGTGTCGTACTCGCGCAGGGATCGCGACGCGGTTGCGGCGATCGTCACGGCGTTGCGCGCCGCGGGCGAGGAGGTGTGGGTCGACCTGGATGAGATCGTGCCGTCAACGGTGTGGATGGAGGAGATCAAGACCGCGATCGCGGGCGCCGACTCGGTGATTTTTTTCATCTCACCGGATTCGGTGAGCTCGGAGGTCTGTGGTGTCGAGCTGAAGTACGCCGTCGATGCATCGAAACGTCTTGTGCCGGTGGTTATCCGGGACACGCCCGTGGAGGGGGTTCCGGCGCCGCTGCCGGATATCGACTGGGCCTTCGTGCGGCAGGACACGTTTGATGCCGATGTCGCGCGGCTGGTGGACGTGCTGGAGACCGACATCGAGCGGGTCCATCTGCACACCCGGCTGCTGGTGCGTGCCACCGAGTGGGAGACCCGCGGCGACGACAAGAGCCTGCTGTTGCGGGGCGCGCAGCTGGCCGAGGCCGAGCGATGGTTGGCCGGGCAGACCGATCAGAAACCGACGACCACCCCGGCGCAGGGGCGGTTCATCGCGGCCAGCCGTACGGCCGCTACCCGCCGCCAGCGCGGCTCGATCGGCGGCGCCGTCGCGGTCATCGTCATCCTGGCGGTGGTCGCGGCCGTGGCGGTCTTTCAGTGGCATAACGCGACCGTGCAGCGCAACCAGGCAACAATGCGGTTTCGGCAGGCCACCAGCGTGCGGCTGGTCTCCTCGGCCCAGGGTATGCTGGCCAGCACCTTCCCCGGGGGTGATGCGCGGGCCTTTCAGCAGCTGCTTGCCTCCCGATCGCTCACGCAAACACCCGATGATGGCGCCCTGTACGGCGCGGTGGTGAAGCGGGTCACCACCCGCACGATCATCACCACCCCGGACCCGGACTATGGTGTGGCGTTCAGCCCCGACGGGCACCGGCTGGCCTCCGCCAGCAACGACAAAACCCTGCGGCTCTGGAATGCCGACACCGGCCAGCCGATCGGTCAGCCGCTGACCGGGCACACCGCCGCGGTGCAAAGCGTGGCGTTCAGCCCCGACGGGCACCGGCTGGCCTCGGCCAGCAACGACAAAACCCTGCGGATCTGGAATGCCGACACCGGCCAGCCGATCGGTCAGCCGCTGACCGGGCACACCGACTCGGTGGCCAGTGTGGCGTTCAGCCCGGACGGGCACCGGCTGGCCTCCGGCAGTTCTGACAAGACGGTGCGGTTGTGGGACGCCGACACCGGCCAACCGATCGGCGCACCGCTGACCGGGCACACCGACATAGTGATGAGTGTGGTGTTCAGCCCCGACGGGCACCGGCTGGCGTCGGCCAGCGACGACCACACGATCAGGATCTGGAACGCCGACACCGGCCAACCGATCGGTCAGCCGCTGACCGGACACACCGACGCGGTGAACAGTGTGGCGTTTAGCCCCGACGGGCACCGGCTGGCCTCCGCCAGCATGGACGACACGATCCGGATCTGGGACGCCGACACCGGCCAGCCGATCGGCGCACCGCTGACCGGGCACACCGACACGGTGGACGGTGTGGCGTTCAGCCCCGACGGGCACCGGCTGGCCAGCGCCGGCGGCGACCAAACGGTGCGGTTGTGGGACGCCGACACCGGCCAGCCGATCGGCGACCCGCTGACCGGGCACACCGCCGCGGTGAACGGTGTCGTGTTCAGCCCCGACGGCACGCGGATAGTCTCCGCCGGCGACGACCGCACCCTGCGGGTGTGGAATGTGGCGGCGACCGACCAGCCCCTGACCGGGCACACCGGCGGGGTGGAAAGTGTGGTGTTCAGCCCCGACGGGCACCGGCTGGCGTCGGCCAGCTACGACCACACGATCCGGCTGTGGGACGCCGACACCGGCCAGCCGATCGGCCAGCCGCTGACCGGACACACCGACGGGGTGTGGAGTGTGGTGTTCAGCCCCGACGGGCACCGGCTGGCATCGGCCAGCGCCGACCAGACGATCAGGATCTGGAACGCCGACACCGGCCAACCGATCGGCACACCGCTGACCGGGCACACCGACGCGGTGCGCAGTGTGGTGTTCAGCCCGGACGGGCACCGGCTGGCGTCGGCCAGCGCCGACCAGACGATCCGGCTCTGGGACGCCGACACCGGCCAACCGATCGGCGCGCCGCTGACCGGGCACACCGACGGGGTGGAAAGTGTGGTGTTCAGCCCGGACGGGCACCGGCTGGCGTCGGCCAGCGCCGACCTGACGGTGCGGTTGTGGAACGCCAACACCGGCCAACCGATCGGCGCGCCGCTGACCGGGCACACCGACGGGGTGGAAAGTGTGGTGTTCAGCCCCGACGGGCACCGGCTGGCGTCGGCCAGCATCGACCAGACGATCCGGTTGTGGAACGCCGACACCGGCCACCCGATCGGCACACCGCTGGCCGGGCACACCGACGGGGTGTGGAGTGTGGTGTTCAGCCCCGACGGGCACCGGCTGGCGTCGGCCAGCATCGACAAGACGGTCCGGTTGTGGAACGCCGACACCGGCCACCCGATCGGCGACCCCCTCACCGGGCACACCGACGCGGTGCTCGGTGTGGTGTTCAGCCCCGACGGCCACCGGCTCGCCTCCGCCAGCTACGACGAAACTCTGCGATTGTGGGCCGCCGACGCGAGCCCCGCCGATCTGTGCGACAAGCTGACCGCCAACATCAGCCACCAACAGTGGCGCGACTGGGTCTCACCCGACATCGGCTACCCATCCCGGCCAGCCTGCCCCGGGCTCCCAGTGCCCGCCGACAATCCCAGCTGACCCACAGAAGGACTGCTGATGTCGAGTGTTTTTGTGTCGTACTCGCGCAGGGATCGCGACGCGGTTGCGGCGATCGTCACGGCGTTGCGCGCCGCGGGCGAGGAGGTGTGGGTCGACCTGGATGAGATCGTGCCGTCAACGGTGTGGATGGAGGAGATCAAGACCGCGATCGCGGGCGCCGACTCGGTGATTTTTTTCATCTCACCGGATTCGGTGAGCTCGGAGGTCTGTGGTGTCGAGCTGAAGTACGCCGTCGATGCATCGAAACGTCTTGTGCCGGTGGTTATCCGGGACACGCCCGTGGAGGGGGTTCCGGCGCCGCTGCCGGATATCGACTGGGCCTTCGTGCGGCAGGACACGTTTGATGCCGATGTCGCGCGGCTGGTGGACGTGCTGGAGACCGACATCGAGCGGGTCCATCTGCACACCCGGCTGCTGGTGCGTGCCACCGAGTGGGAGACCCGCGGCGACGACAAGAGCCTGCTGTTGCGGGGCGCGCAGCTGGCCGAGGCCGAGCGATGGTTGGCCGGGCAGACCGATCAGAAACCGACGACCACCCCGGCGCAGGGGCGGTTCATCGCGGCCAGCCGTACGGCCGCTACCCGCCGCCAGCGCGGCTCGATCGGCGGCGCCGTCGCGGTCATCGTCATCCTGGCGGTGGTCGCGGCCGTGGCGGTCTTTCAGTGGCATAACGCGACCGTGCAGCGCAACCAGGCAACAATGCGGTTTCGGCAGGCCACCAGCGTGCGGCTGGTCTCCTCGGCCCAGGGTATGCTGGCCGGCACCTTCCCCGGGGGTGATGCGCGGGCCTTTCAGCAGCTGCTTGCCTCCCGATCGCTCACGCAAACACCCGATGATGGCGCCCTGTACGGCGCGGTGGTGAAGCGGGTCACCACCCGCACGATCATCACCACCCCGGACCCGGACTATGGTGTGGCGTTCAGCCCCGACGGGCACCGGCTGGCCTCCGCCAGCAACGACAAAACCCTGCGGCTCTGGAATGCCGACACCGGCCAGCCGATCGGTCAGCCGCTGACCGGGCACACCGCCGCGGTGCAAAGCGTGGCGTTCAGCCCCGACGGGCACCGGCTGGCCTCGGCCAGCAACGACAAAACCCTGCGGATCTGGAATGCCGACACCGGCCGACCGATCGGCGCGCCGCTGACCGGGCACACCGGCGCGGTGGCCAGTGTGGCGTTCAGCCCGGACGGGCACCGGCTGGCCTCCGGCAGTTCTGACAAGACGGTGCGGTTGTGGGACGCCGACACCGGCCAACCGATCGGCGCACCGCTGACCGGGCACACCGACATAGTGATGAGTGTGGTGTTCAGCCCCGACGGGCACCGGCTGGCGTCGGCCAGCGACGACCACACGATCAGGATCTGGAACGCCGACACCGGCCAACCGATCGGTCAGCCGCTGACCGGGCACACCGGCGCGGTGTTCGGTGTGGTGTTCAGCCCCGACGGCCACCGGCTGGCGTCGGCCGGCGGCGACCGTACTATCCGGTTGTGGAATGCTGACACCGGCCAACCGATCGGCGCGCCGCTGACCGGGCACAACGGCGTGGTGGTCAGTGTGGCGTTCAGCCCGGACGGGCACCGGCTGGCGTCCGCCGGCTCCGACAGCACCGAGCGCTTGTGGGACGCCGACACCGGCCAGCCGATCGGCGACCCGCTGACCGGGCACACCGCCGCGGTGCGCAGTGTGGTGTTCAGCCCCGACGGCACGCGGATAGTCTCCGCCGGCGACGACCACACCGTGCGGGTGTGGAATGTGGCGGCGACCGACCAGCCCCTGACCGGGCACACCCACGCGGTGGAAAGTGTGGTGTTCAGCCCCGACGGGCACCGGCTGGCGTCGGCCAGCGACGACCACACGATCCGGCTGTGGGACGCCGACACCGGCCAGCCGATCGGCGCAGCCGCTGACCGGACACACCGACGGGGTGTGGAGTGTGGTGTTCAGCCCCGACGGGCACCGGCTGGCATCGGCCAGCGCCGACCACACGATCAGGATCTGGAACGCCGACACCGGCCAACCGATCGGCGCACCTCTGACCGGGCACACCGGCCCGGTGCGCAGTGTGGTGTTCAGCCCCGACGGGCACCGGCTGGCCTCCGCCAGCTACGACCAGACGATCAGGATCTGGGACGCCGACACCGGCCAACCGATCGGCGCACCGCTGACCGGGCACACCGGGCACGTAGAGAGTGTGGCGTTCAGCCCCGACGGGCACCGGCTGGCCTCCGGCAGCAAAGACACCACGGTCCGGTTGTGGAACGCCGACACCGGCCAGCCGATCGGCGCACCGCTGACCGGGCACACCGACACGGTGGAAAGTGTGGCGTTCAGCCCCGACGGGCACCGGCTGGCCTCCGCCAGCGCCGACCACACGATCGGGATCTGGAACGCCGACACCGGCCGACCCATCGGCGCCGTGACCGGGCACACCGACACGGTGGTCAGTGTGGCGTTCAGCCCCGACGGGCACCGGCTGGCCTCCGCCAGCACCGACAAGACGGTCCGGTTGTGGAACGCCGACACCGACACCGGCCGACCGATCGGCGACCCGCTGACCGGGCACACCGCCGCGGTGTTGGGTGTGGCGTTTAGCCCCGACGGGCAGCGCCTCGTCTCCGGCAGCGTCGATCGCACCCTGCGACTGTGGCCGGCGGTTGCCAGCCCCGCGGATCTGTGCGACAAGCTCACCGTCAACATCAGTCACCAACAGTGGCGGGACTGGGTCTCACCCGACATCGGCTACCCATCCCAGCCCGCCTGCCCCGGGCTCCGGGTGCCCGCCGACAATCCCAGCTGATCACATCACAAGCACTGTCGCGACCTCCGGTCCAGCGCAGCGTGGGCAGATCCGAGCAACTCCGGCGCCTTTAAGAGGATGGGCAACTAGACCTCCGCCGAGATCGAATGACCGGCTAACACGCATCGCGCTGCGCGCGACCGGCCGCCTACCGGCGTCCCCCTGGCGGCACTCGCCACCTTTACCCGTCAGCGTGCCCCCAGTATGACCGACCGGGACCCGTCACCGGCACGCCCGGCGAGCTCGCCCGTTCTTGCTCCGCCTCGCTGACGCTCACCTGCGCCGCGCCCGTGCGGCTCCAGCGGCATTTCCGGCCCTAACAGCTCGCTGCCGCTCGCGGCCGAAAATCCGCTTCCAGCTTCACGCCGGACTCAAGAGGGGTTGCCTGCGCCACCCGGCCGGTCCCCCGCCAAAGCACGCCAACCGGCGCACACAGCCTCAAAAGCGAAAGAGACCAACATGTCTGGAACACTCACCGCAACCCACACCGCCCCCGCCGGGCTCATCACGCACTGCACCGCGATCATTCGCGGCCACCCAAAACGCCGACATCACCTGCTACCACGCCCGCACCACCGATGCCCGCATCACCCTGGTCTGGGGTGGGGTGATGGTCACCCTGTACACCGCGGGCGCCGCCCACGGGCTGCTGGAGGCCTTCGTCACCGCCCGCGCGGCCACCGCGCGGGTTCCTCGGCTAATTCCTCCACCGGTCGGCCCGCACGAATCGGTGTTCGCTCGCCCCACGGTAAGCATGGAATTCACTGGCCGGCCCACCTACGCAGTCGTGCAACAAAGCGGACCCGCCCGCAGCGGTGACCGCATCATCCACTGGGTCGACCTGCACACCGGCCCCATCACCTGGCAGATTCGCGATCGCGCCGGGCTCAACAGCGCCACGGAGATACTGCACCGCACCTACACATCGGCGATCGCGGTGTTCCCCGACGGCGCCCAACACCAGGACGACCCCACCTGCGGCGACCACGACGCCGCTTGAGCGCACGGCAGCGGCCGGTCAGGTCCCCTCGGGCCTGGCCGTGTTCGCGCTGCCTTATGCTCCGGTTACACGCCGAGCTACCGCCGCAGCAAAACCTAAGGTAGATCCACAGATGACCGAATCATCCGACACCTCGGATACCCCCGCCAAACCACAGGACTACGCGGGTTTGCGCGCCGAATTAGCCGCGCTCGCCAATGATTTCACGCCCGTCATCACCGAGCTGTGGCCCCGCCTAGAAGACCACAAATACCGGTGGAAATTGCACAGCTACGGGCTGGCAGAGGGATACGACAAACTCGTCGTCTCCGACATCATCGCTTGGCTGATCGAGGCCCTCAAGGCCATCGGCATCGCCGACAACAAGCTCATGCAGGCTCACACTAAAGCCGACCACCACAAACCCAGCAGCTCCGACGCCGCCTGATCAAGCGCCACCTCATTCCGGAGTGTCTAACTTCCCGATCGGCCGAGTAAAGGGCGTCTTCGACGTCACCACGTTGATGGCTTCGCCACCCTTGACACTTCCGATCGTCAGCGCAGGATCGCCGGGTACGAGGAAGCGATGGGAATGCCGCAGTTTCGCGCCGTTGCCTGACGACAATCTTGACGACAACGATGACGACAGTCGCGCTCCCCCACACCCCCACCTACACGACCGCAGAACTCGCATCATGCCTGGTCACGCCACCCGCCCGTGCCTACGGATCAGAAGGTTGGGGGTTCGAATCCCTTCGGGCGCGCTCTCTACCAGCGCAAATAGGTTGCCGTGTTATCAGGCGCCGGCTGAGTTGTCACGACGTTGTCACATTGATGGTGTTAGAGCGGCTGGGCTGATGATGGTCTTGCCAGTCGACCACCGGTGGTGACTCGCGTTGTCACTGACGCCTGTTGGGTTGTCTTTTAGTTGATCTGTCCCATCGGTGGCCGACTGGCACTGCAGGAACCCGGCAGGGCGGACATGACTTAATCAGGAGCCTGGCAGTTCCTCATCAATGTGTTGTCTGCGCGCCCCGCCGGGTGTGACCCATCCGCTAGCGATCAACCAACGAGAAGGGACACCACCATCGTGACAGCATCTCCGCGCGTCGTCATCGGTGCCGACACCCATTTGGACAGCCACCATCTCGCTGTCATCACGGATGCCGGTAAACCCTTGGCAGACATTGAATTCCCGACGAGCCAGACCGGTTACGACGATGCCGTGAGGTGGGCCCAAAGCTTTGGGACCATCGTGATCGCCGGGGTGGAAGGGACCTCCAGCTACGGTGCGGGGCTGACCTGGGTACTGCAGGCCGCCGGGATCGAGGTGGCCGAGGTCAGCCGCCCTGACCGGGCCGCACGTCGCTACCAGGGCAAATCGGACCCGCTGGATGCCTACGCCGCTGCGCGCGCTTGTTTCTTAGCTCGGACTACCAGTGCCAAACCCTGCTAGAAGACCTGGCGCGCCGTTACACCTCGGGCGCAATGGGTGAGCAGCTGCGGGCGGCGGTGCAGCGGTTCGCGGCCGCGATAGCCCTCCAACAAGCCCTTACCGACGATCCCGCCTACCGGCGGGCCCGCGACGACGTCGAGCGGCTCCGTGAGCATCTGCGACGCGATGTCGAACGTGCCGAGCAGCGCGACCGCGAGTTGGCCCGGTTGCGTCGAGACGCCGAGAAGCTGTGGAGTCTGCGTGCACGTGTTGCGGAGTTGGAGTCCGCTCTGGCCGGTGCCGCCCACCCACTGCACCAGGCCGGCCAGCACGACCAGGTGCCGTTGAGCCGCCAGCAGCGCCGCGCCGCTCAACGCGCCGCCCGCAAACCCTACTAACCCGGCACGTTGCACCGGGTGCCCGCCCGCGATGTCGGCTACAAACGCTCCCGGTTTCACGGCTACGCATTCCGACCAACGCTTCACCGTCACTTGCTATCTCGCTTGCAGAGAAACGAGGCTGATCGGAGGTCTTGTCTTGGATAGAGGTTTCAGCAGCCGGTGGCTGCTCGAAGTGTCCGACAGGCCTGGTGGACCCGTGCCGGGGACAAACGAGTGATCCGGCGTCGGAACGCGGCGCGCGGCAACGTATGAATGTTGTCGAAATTGACGACGCAATCGCTTGGCACGCGGTCGTCGGCGGCGGTCAGTCCCAGCTCGGACACCAGTCCCCTACGGGTGCGGGTCAATGCGGCTACGACGACCGTGCCGATCCGGTCAGCAACCGGATCTCTCGTGAGGATGAGCACGGGCCGGTCGCCGCCGGGTGTCGCGGCGAACCACAGTTCACCGCGCCGCATCGGCCCAGTCAGCCCAGTCCTCGGCAGGCCCCCAATCGGCGATCTCGGCGAGGGCCTTCTCCTCATCCGTCACGGGCTGCTCGGCGTACGCTTGCACGTCTTGGTCTGCCGTGAGCTCGGCCAGGTGGCGTCGTAGTGCCTCGCGAAGAAGCTCAGACCGGTCGATGTGCAGCCGACGCGCCCACTGTTCCACCGCGGCCGCGTCCTCGTCATCGACGCGAAAGCTGAACATTGTCATACAACCATTCTAGACCGTATGACGCGCAGCTGGGCTGACGACGCTTGCCTAGCCAGGCTCAGTGGGATCTCCTGGATCTACTGGCTGCGTTCGGACGGCGCGACCGAGCACTGGCATAGTCACGCCGTCTGCATGTCGAACACGGTCTCGTACGGTTTCGGCCCGACCGCCACGTCCAGAGTCCGCGGGGCGATCAGCCCGGCCCGGTCCAGCGCGTCGCGTATTGCGGACAGCGCCACCGAGTCCGGGGCGTCACCTTCCAGGGCGAAGCCTAATAGCTTGGCTACCAGGGCATCTGCGGCCTAGTCGAGTCGGCGTTTGGCCGCGGCCTTGACCTGCGGGGCCTCGCCACCGTGCAGTCGGCACACGTTGCCGCCCAGGGGTGCGTACCGGCGGCACGGCTCGCCGGTGCGGGCGCTCCGTGCGGGTGCATCGGCGTGGGTGGTCCAGCGGTGCCCCGCCGCCCGTAAGGGGATCGGCCTTCGGTACACCGGCAAGGTGGCCGAACCGTGCCTGCATCTCGGCGATGACCTTCTCGCGCCGCGGCGAACCTGATCTTAGAGCCGTTCGCCAGGAGCAACTGCGCCGGCTTGCCGCTACTGGAGAGCCGGTGCGAGAACTTGCCGCCGCGTTCGGGATAGGCCGTGCAACTGCCTACCACTGCCTCACCGGGCAATAGGTACGCCTCTTTTCGTATCTGTTTGTATTACATTGTTGAGGGTGGCGGAGCGTTTCGATCTGGATCTGCTCGACGACGATGATCCCTTTGAGATCGACGCTCAGGCCGCACACCTGTTCAAGCACCCACGCCTGGGCATCGAGGACATCCGCGAGGTCTGGGCGTCCGATCCAATGTTTTACCCGGCCAAGCCACCCGCCCACTGGCTGATGGTCGCCGAGATCGACGCCGACGTCCTGGTGGTGCCGCTAGCGCCCGCGCGCGACAGCAACCCCGCCCGTTGCCGGCCGATCGGCTGCTATCAAGCCGCCAAACACCTCGCTGACCAGTACCGGAGAGACCGATGAACCAGCCCATGACTCCTGACGAGGAATACGATTTCTACGCCCGCCCCGAAAACCAAGAACCTCAGGGGCCGGGACGCCGGCGGCTCACGTCTACCATGCCGGTCCGCTTTCCACCCGAGCTGCTTGAACAGGTCCGGGCCGCCGCGGCCGCAGACGACCGCTCCGTCTCGTCCTGGATTCGCCGCGCAGTCGAACACGAGTTGCATCGTCCCGCCTGAACCAGCCCGGCCCGCCAACTTCCAGTTGGCCCGATGGGCCTGGCGGAATCAGACGCAGCGCCCGTCGGCGTTAGCTCGCCTCAACTGCGGCCATTTACGTCCATCACCGTTGTGGGCGAGCTTGGTATCGTCTCGCCGTGAGTGCTAAGGCCGAACGCCGGGCGGCGAGCAAAAGCGTATCCGCCTATCACGAGGCGCAATTGGCCCATCTTATCGAGTACATCACGGTAGCGGTCGACCGCTACCGCGACGGCGAGATCGATGCCTACGCCGTCGATGAGACGATCCACCACTATCACCAAGCCGCCCGCGAGCTATGGAAATTCTGCTGGTCCGGTGGCGGTGGTACACACGTCGAGATGATTGCTCACCTTCTCGATCGAATGGCCACCGACGGCGAAACCATCAACTGGTGGGAACGGGTCACACCGCGACAACGCGACTGATCCCGGTGCATGCCTGACCCCGTCCGCATCAGGGGCCTTACGCCAAAAGGTGGGCACCCGCCACCTCAACATCCCCCGCAGTCCCGGAAACCGTCGCGCTAGTGGATCGCTCATCGGGTCATTCTCTCGTTGAAGCGGCTCGGCGCGGGCCACAGCTCGGGGTGGTTCTCCAGCGTGGAGCCGTTGAGCTTGCGCGGGTAGCAGCGTGCCAGTGCCGCGCCGAGATCCGGCGGTAGCGGCGGCGCGTCGTGGTTTCCAGCGCCTCGGCAAACAGCATCCGGTCAATACCTCCGCAGCGGGGTCATCACGAGATCAGGCAGCAGTATGCCGATGCGAGTGACAAGCTCGCGCACATTCCACTTACGGCTGTGGTCGAATACCTCTCGGGGTAGGGGATTTGGTATCAAGCCTTACCACTCCACGCCGGTGGAGACGCAGAACTCATTCTGCTCGGGATCCGACATTCTCACCCATCGGGTTCCCCCGAAACTCTGCACGCTCTCGTCGATGCGACGAGCGCCAAATGCCTGCAGCCGGTGGACCTCGGCCTCGATGTCGTCGACCACAATGTCGACATGCATGCGGTTCTTGCCCGCTTTGGGTTCGGGTACCCCCTGAAGGAGAAGCGGTGAAGCGATCCCTTCTTTGGGAACGAGCACAGCCAGATTCGCGTCCGTGTAGTAGTCGCGATAGTCGAGCGCCTCGCGCCAGAACTTAGCGAGCCTCTTTGGCTCTTCACAGTCGAGTACGAGTTCCAATGTTGCCTTGTGTCCCATCGCGTGCCTCCCAGTCGGAAAACCACTCGGCTAGCGACGATAAGGCTACGGGGCGAGCCAGCGAGGAAGCGCGTTGCTATTGAGCCCTGGAGAGAGCGGTGGAAGTCCTCTTTGTCGCGTGGGTGTGCCCACCGCTACGGCCCGACGAGAACGGTTCCGATTGCACGCGAGAGAACCGGACCTCGAACCGTCGTGAACGACCGCCAAGGCCTTGCCACAACATAGGAGCATCTGCTACCAAATTTGAGTCCGCATGTCCCCGCGTTTGCTGGCGCTGGCGTTCGTTGGCGATATTACCAAAACCGGTCATGAGCAGCGTCTAGCGCTGGACCAGCCGCGAGATCCACCCCTGAGATACGCGTACGACCTCGATGCCGAAGATCGATGTGGACTACCACACGGTGGTCGAACCCTTGCCACGCTTTGCGTCCCGCGACGGTCGAACGCGCCCCGCGCTGCGCGCCGGCGAGCATCTGTTCGCCCAGACGGCGCAGACGTTCGCCTATCTGCGCTCCCGACTCGAAAGCGGGGAACTGCTGCTGCCGGAAGGTTCAGGCGGGCGCTCAAGTGGCGGCGCAGGATGCCAGGGTGGCGGAGAAGGGCGCCGGTGAGATCGCGGCGGATGGTGATGGCAAGGTGCTGCCCATCTCGTGCGACCTGGCCCAACCAGACCAGGTGACCTCAGTGTTGGGTCAGGTGACCGCCGAGTTGGGCGGCGTCGACGTCGTCGTATGCAACGTGGGCAGCGGATCTGTGAACGCAATGCTGAACATGCGGGTGGAAGAGTTTCAGCGCATCCAAAACACCAACGTCACCGGTGTCTTTCTCACTGCCCAGGCGGCGGCCAGGGCGATGGTGGCGCAAGGGCGGGGTGGGGTCATCATCAACACCGCCTCGATCTCGGGCCACATCGTCAACGTCCCGCAGCAGGTCGGCCAATATTGCGCGGCCAAGGCGGCAGTCATCCAGCTGACCAAGGCCATGGCCGTGGAGTTCGCTCCGTACAAGATCAGGGTCAACAGTGTCAGTCCCGGCTATATCCTCACCGAAGCCATCGAGACCTCATCGGAGTACCACCAGCAGTGGACGTCGAAGATACCGCTCGGCCGCATCGGCAAGCCCGAAGAACTCGCCGGCCTCTACGTCTATCTGGCCAGCGCGGCTTCTAGCTACATGACCGGTTCCGACGTCGTGATCGACGGCGGATACACCTGCCTTTGAGTGGTGCTACGGCCGTGGTTCAAACGGTCGGCGCGGAGGCTCCGTCACGGTCTGAGTGACCGTGCTGGTTTCGGTGCTCGGCGAAACGGTTACCGTGCTCGGCGGGACCGTCGTCGTACCCGTGTCGGTGCTCTGCGCCGGTGGGGGCGCTTCGGTGACGGTCTCGGTCGCCCCTCCGCCGCCCGGCCCGCGGTGTCGCGGGGGTGCCGCGGCCGTGGTGGTCGCGGTCGGGGCGGGGGGAGTCGTCGTTGTCGGACTGGGAGCCGGTGACCCCGTCGCCAGCTTGAACACCGCGAATATCACCAGCGCGAGCAGTACTACCCCGATTGCGCCGGCCGCGACCAGCGCCAGCGGACGGCGATACCACGGCGTCGGGGGCTCCGGCGGCTCGGGCGCGGGGTCGTAATAGCCGCCATATCGGGCGGCCTGAGTGGGCTCAGCGTAGAAATCGGGTTCCTCGGGGTACGGCGGCACGCCGTGTGATGTTAGTCGAAGCCGTTATCGATGTGGGTCAGCGCTCGTTCGAACAAATGGACCGTGGCCGCGTGCAGTTGATCGCCGACCTGCTTCTCGGCCTGGCCCGCACACGCCCGGGCCAGGGTGCCCTCGATCACGATGCCGAGCTTGAAGCAAGCCAGCACGGTGTACCAGGTGATATGCGATAAGTCGCGGGTGGTGTTGGCGGCGTACCGGCCGAACAGCTCGTCGGTACTGGCTAACCCGTCCCGGCCGCCCAAGGCGTGGCTGAACACACTGGACCCGTCGGGCTGGCGCCAGGTGGTCAGCAACCAGCCCAGATCCAGCAGCGGGTCACCGATCGTGCACATCTCCCAGTCGACAATGGCGACCACGTCCGGCCCGGTCCGGGAGAACATCACATTGGCGGCGTGGTAGTCGCCGTGCATGATGCCCGGCGTCCAGGTCGTCGGACGCTGCTGTTCCAGCCAGGCCGCCACCCGCTCGACCCCCGGGATCTCCGGGCCGGGGTAATTCTCGTACTCGCGATAGGAGTCCAGCTCCTTGAGCCAGCGCGGCACCTGGCGTTCCAGGAAGCCCTCCGGCTTGCCGAAATCGGTGAGGCCAACCGAGACATGGTCGACCGCCCCCAGCTTCGCCAGCGCGTCGGCCATCGACAACCCCATCTGGAAACGCACGTCGGGATCACCCGTGTGCAGCGCAGGCAGCCCCTCGCCGGCGTTGAACCCGTCGACGGGCTCCATCAGGTAGAAGACCGCATCGCCAAGCACACCGGCGTCGTCGCACGTGGCAATCAGGCGCGGGTGCGGCACGTCGGAGCCCGCCAGCGCCGCAAGGACTTTGGTTTCCCGCAGGATCACGCTGTTGCTGCGCGAGCGCAGGTGGCGCGGTCCGCGCCGCAACACGTATGGCCGGCCCGCCCTGGTGAAGCGCAGCATGACGTTCTGCGTTCCACCGGTGACGTCGGAAACCTCCTCGAGCGGGCCCTCGCCCAGTCCCCGCACGGACATCCATTCCGCGACGGCTTTGAGGTCCACATCGCTCACGTGGTGAAAACCTACTCCGACGCAGAACTGCCTCGGTCATCGGTTTTGGGATGCGGGGTGTATCGGATGGTCTGCGCCCAGATCGTTCCGTCGCGGAAAACAAAGGTGTCGACACCGTCGTCCACGCAGTTGACGGCAGAGTCGGCGGCCCATTCGAGGAATAGGACATCGCCGTCGAAAATCTGGTTTTTCAGATCCCATTGGGCATTGGGCAGATCATCGAGCAACTTGGCGAAGGCCTTCCGGATGCCGTCCTTGCCGCGCGCGACGCCTGCCGACGTGATCACCACGGCATCGTCGGAGTAGTCGGCGACGATCTCGTCGAGGTCGCCTGCGGCGAGTGCCCGCCCGTGGTGTGCGAACACCTCCTGTGGCGTAGGCATCATCGCAACACTCCCCTACCAACCTGTGGGACCTCTGGGAAAAAGCGTAGGCCACCGGCTGGGAGCGGCCAGGGTCGCCGGCGGCTGGAACAATAGTGTGCGGAACTAATTGATTTTCCGGCTTGGAAGGGAACAGACGATGCCGCGTACCGACAACGATTCTTGGGAGATCACCCAAAGCGTGGGATCCACCGCACTGGGTGTCGCGGCGGCCCGCGCGGCGGAGACCGAGAGCGAAAACCCGCTCATCAACGACCCGTTCGCGCGTGTCTTCGTGGACGCCGCAGGGGAGGGAATGTGGAGTATCTACACGAATCCCGTGCTGCTGGCCAAGGTGATCGAGATCGAACCCGATGTGCAGACGCGGATCCAGCTGATGATCGACTTCATGGCCACCCGGACAGCGTTTTTCGACGAGTTCTTTCTTGGCGCCGTCGACGCCGGGGTACGTCAGGTGGTGATCCTGGCGTCGGGCTTGGACGCGCGCACCTGGCGGCTGCCGTGGCCGGACGGCACGGTCGTGTACGAGCTGGATCAACCCAAGGTGCTGGAGTTCAAATCCAACACCTTGCGCGAGCACGGCGCGAATCCGGCGGCGCGACTGGTCAACGTCCCGATCGACCTGCGCCAGGATTGGCCGAAGGCGCTGCAGGAGGCCGGGTTTGATGTGTCGCGACCGTGCGTGTGGTCGGCCGAGGGGCTGGTGCGCTACCTGCCTGCGCAGGCCCAGGACCTGTTGTTCGAGCGCATACATGCGCTCAGCGCTCCGGGCAGTTGGGTGGCGTCCAATGTGCCCGGCGAGGGTTTCACCGACCCCGAGCGGGTGCAGCGTCAGCGCGAGGACATGCAGCGGATGCGGGCCGCGGCGGTCAAGTTGATCAACGCCGAGATACCGGACGATGACGACCTTTGGTACCCCGAGGAGCGCACGCCCGTCGATAGCTGGCTGCGCGAACATGGCTGGGACGTATCGGCGGCCACCTTCGCGGAGTTGATGGCTCGTTACGATCGCGGCGTTCCGCAGGACGTCGAGGACTCTATGCCGCCGACGCTTTACGTGTCAGCACAGCGGCGAGCGGGCTGATCCGGGCCCGATACCAACAGCACATGAAATCGTTCGTAACACTCGGGATATCCGGCATTGCACCGAATGGCCTTGGGCGCGTGATCGATAGGAGGCGATGCATGGGCATGGTTTGTACCGGAAGCTCGGTGGGTACGCGCAACGAGTGCGAAACGTCCTGCGTATCGCAGCATCAACACTCGCAGCGAGCACCGGTCTCGGGCTGGCTGGTTTAGGGGCCGCCGCCGTCGCGGAAGCCCAACCGGCACCCCTGCCGGAGTACCCCTGGTGTCCTGGACAGCTTTGGGATCCGCAATGGGGCGACAACTGGGACCAGACCGCTGCCACGACGACTACCAGGGACAACGGCGAACGTCAAGACCAGGCGCACTGGGCTTCTCCGCCGGTGCGGTAGCTGGCCGCGCTGATATCGAGTCAAACTCGATATCAGCGCGACGTCAATTCGTTGTTAATCAGTTATCTAACAATTAGATTCAAATGTTTGTGGCGAAATATGATCGGGTATGCGGTGGCCATGAAAAATATGATTCGCGTTGCTGCGTCAACGCTCGCAATGAGCGCCGGACTCGGGCTCGCCGGTTTGGGGGCCGCCGCCGTCGCAGAAGCCCAACCCGCGCCCATCCCCGACTATCACTGGTGCCCCGGTCAGTGGTGGGATCCGGGCTGGGGCAATAACTACAACTGGGGCCGCTGCCACGACGATCACTGGTACGACGGCGACCCTCGTGACCAAGGGCATTGGAACGGCTACGGCGACCCTCGTGACCATGACCATTGGAACGGCAACGGCGACCCTCGTGACCATGACCAGTGGAACGGCCACTAGGTCGGCGGTGAACCGAGTCTTGTCCTAACCGCTCCCGTGGCCGGCGCGCATCGCGCCGGCCACGCCTATGCTCGGGCCGGTTCGCCGACCTGAATAGGCTAGGGCGCGATGACGATTCGTTCCTCAGTGCCGGTGTCGCGCCACGCGGCTTCCACCTCGGCAAGCGGCACGGCGCGGGCGTCGAGTTGAAAAACACCACTCGTGATTTCGGTTGCCAGGGTGGACAGTTCGGCGAGGATGTCGCGGGTCGGGACGGAGCCCTGTCCGCTTCCGACGATCTGCAGTCGCACGGCGCGCGGCGCCGCGGAAGGGATCTGTGCGGAACCACCTGCGACTGAACTGATTTCAATCCAGGTGAGCGGTTTGCCGGGGTCGGATCGGTTGCGCGATCCATACGGATACGAGTCATCAACGGGTACTTGAAATTTCGGGACATCACGTGAAGAGGTAGTGTCGGCGCTGTGGCCGATCGACCTGCCCGGGTTGCCGACGTGCATCAGATCGCCGCGTCGATGCCGCACGTCAAGCGCTTGGAAGGCCCGAAGGGCAACTTCATTTATCAAGTGGGCGGAAAGTCGTTCGTGTTCTTCCGCACTCCGCAGCCCGACGCGAGCGATCCCGACTCCGGCGAGCGCTACGCCGACGTGATCATGTTTTGGGTGGCGTCGGAGAGCGACAAGCTGGCGCTGATACAGGATGCCGCGTCACCCTTCTTCACCACCGCTCATTTCGACGGGCACCCTTCGGTGCTGGTGCGGGCCAGCCGGTTGGCGGAAATCGGTAGAACGGAATTAGCCGAGCTGATTCAGGACGCGTGGCTGTCACGGGCGTCGAAGAAGCGTGCCGCGGCGTGGCTCGCCGACCACCCCTAGCCGCCCGGCTCGTTGGGACCCCGCGCCGCACTGCACCGAATTCCAAAGATGTTTAGACACACGTCAAATGGGTATTGGTACGCTTACGGGAAATATTTCTCGAGCACAATGGAGGTCGCCATGCGCGGTCGCGGGATTATCGGAGCGGTTGTCCTGGTGTGGTTACTCATCGGAGTCTTCGCGGCATACCAGCGCGATTACTTTAAGGGTGGGTCAACAAGTTGTGCCACAGCGGGCACCATCGCGCTGACGATCGTCGCGGGCCCTTTGAATTACGGGGGCGTGAATCCAAAAGTGCAAGGTTGCCATTTACCGCAACCCAGTTCCATGCCAGCAGTGGCGTAGAACCCTTCACTCAAAAGGAGTTGTCATGATTGCCTTGGGCGTAGTCTTACTCATTCTCGGATTTGTGTTTGGCATTCATCTGTTGTGGACACTCGGCATCGTCCTACTCGTCGTTGGCGCGGTGCTTTGGATCATGGGCTCTGTCGGCCGCCCCGTTGGTGGCCGGCGCTACTGGTACTGAGCCAGCCGGGACCTTTCACAGGACACGCATAGCAAGGCCATAGCCGCGGCCCAGCCACAAGCGGATACTGGACCTTGTGACGACGCAACCCCGAACCTCAGTAGAGCGGGTTGTCATGTGCCGTTCCGACGGCAACCCGATCCATGTGCTCGTAGTCGACGACGAATCCGTCCTGGCCGAGATGGTGTCCATGGCCCTGCGGTACGAAGGCTGGAACATCGCTACCGCCGGCGACGGATCGTCGGCGATCGCGTCGGCCCGCGCCCAGCGACCCGATGTGGTGGTGCTGGACGTGATGCTGCCCGACATGAGCGGGCTCGAGGTGTTGCACAGACTGCGCGAAGAGAGTCCGCAGCTGCCGGTGCTGTTGTTGACGGCCAAGGATGCGGTGGAAGACCGCATCGCTGGGTTGACCGCGGGTGGCGACGACTATGTCACCAAACCCTTCAGCATCGAAGAGGTGGTGCTGCGGTTGCGGGCGCTGCTGCGGCGCACCGGCGTGACGACGATGGACAGCGGCGCGCAACTCGTGGTCGGGGACCTGGTGCTGGACGAAGACAGTCATGAGGTGACGCGTGCCGGCGAGCCGATCTCGTTGACTTCCACGGAGTTCGAACTGCTGCGATTCATGATGCGCAACGCCAAGCGGGTCTTGAGCAAGGCGCAGATCCTCGACCGGGTATGGAGCTACGACTTCGGCGGCCGGTCCAACATCGTCGAGCTTTACATTTCCTACCTGCGCAAGAAAATCGACAACGGTCGCGACCCCATGATCCACACGCTGCGCGGCGCGGGCTATGTCCTCAAGCCGGCCCGCTAGCGCACGGCGGGTCTGGACGCTTCGGCTACGGCTGCTAGTCGGGCAGGTCATCGTGCTCGCCTTGGTGTGTATCGGGATCACGGCGGCGACCGAACTCACTCTCAACCATCACCTGGTCAAGCAACTCGACGGGCAACTGGCCGGGACGTCCAATCGCTCGGCGTCCGTGTACCCCGAACCGAACCGCCCGGGGTGGCGGCACGACCCGCACTCCTACAATCCGCGGCCAGGCCCCGGTCCACGATTCCTCGACGCCCCGGGCCAGCCGGCGGGCATGGTTGCAGCGGTGGTCATCGATGGTCATCCGGTCGACGCCGGCTACCTGACCAGCATCGGTTCACGCGCCGCGTTGAGCGACAAGGCGCGCGCCCAGCTGGCGGCCATCGCCGGCAGCCGCAAACCGGTGACCTTGGATCTCGATGGCCTTGGCCGTTACCGCGTCGTCGCCGCCCAGAGCCGGCGCAGCAGCGACATCATCGTGACCGGGCTGTCGATGTCCAACGTCGACGCCACGCTGATCCGGATGCTGATCACTCTGGGAATCTTCACCGTGATCGCGCTGGCCGCGGCGACGATCGCCGGCCTGGTGATCATCAAGCGGGCGCTGGCGCCGCTGCGCCGCGTGGCGCAAACCGCAAGCAAAGTGGCCGATCTGCCATTGGACCGCGGTGAAGTCGAACTACCGGTGCGGGTGCCCGAATCCGACGCCAACCCCTCGACCGAGGTGGGCCAGCTCGGCTCGGCACTGAACAAGATGCTCGACCACATCGCGTCCGCCCTGGAGGCGCGGCAGGCCAGTGAGACCCGGGTTCGCCAGTTCGTCGCCGACGCCAGTCACGAACTGCGCACGCCGCTCGCCGCGATTCGCGGCTACACCGAACTCACCCAACGCATGGGCGATGACCGCGAGGCGATAGCGCACGCGATGAGCCGGGTGGCATCCGAGACGCAGCGGATAACGCGCCTCGTAGAGGACCTGCTGCTGCTGGCCCGCCTGGACTCCGGCCGGCCGCTGGAACGCGAACAGGTGGATTTGTCGCGGGTGGCCGTGGACGCGGTCAGCGACGCCCACGTCTCCGGACCGGAACACCAGTGGGAACTCGACCTACCCGAAGAACCGGTGATGGTCACTGGTGACGCTGCCCGGCTACACCAGGTGCTGACCAACCTGCTCGCCAATGCCCGCATCCATACCGGCGCGGGCACCGTTGTGACGACGCGGTTGAGCACCGACCCGGCCTACACGATGCTGCAGGTGATCGATAATGGCCCCGGCATTCCGGCGGCGCTGCAAACCGAGGTGTTCGAGCGGTTCGCCCGCGGTGACTCCTCCCGCTCCAGCAAGGGCGGCAGCACCGGGCTGGGCCTCGCGATCGTCTCTGCGGTCGTCAAGGCGCACAACGGGACGATCACGGTAAACAGTTCACCCGGTCATACCGAGTTCACGGTGCGGTTGCCACTAAACGGGTGGCAACCGCCCGCTTGTATTTACTAGACGCCGACTCCTGCCACTCAACGTGTGGCAACCGCCCGTCGGCAACTCTTGGGCAGTACGCCTAGCTAGCGCAGGTCACGTCGATTTCGAACGGCTTGTTCACCGGTTGCGTCGGGTTGGCCATATCGACCCCGGTGGCGGTGCCGGTGATCTTGTAGCTGTTACCGTCCTTGGTCGCCGAGGCATTGCCCTGGCCGGTGCCGGAGTTGTAGGCCAGTGTCACGCCATTGACGTTGCCGAGCCCAACCTGCTTGACCTGCGGAGGGTTGCCGTCGGTGAGTACGGCGGCGATGCCGGTGGCTGCCCCACCGATCGCGATGTTGACGTTGCCGCCCAGCGTGGTGCACACGACCGAGCCGCTGACGCCCTGGTCCTTGCCGTCGATGATGACCTTCGTTCCGCCGGCCGCGCCTCCGGTGCTTGCCGACGCGGCAGTCGAGCTCGTCCCGGAGCCGCCCGTGGTCGTCTTGTTGCTGGAACAGCCAGAAACACCCGCGATCAAAATGGCCGCCCCGGCTACCGCGACCGTCAGTCCACGCTTCACCTGTTCTCCTTTGCCCGATTGTTGCGGCCCTCGGCATTGATGGCCGTCCCGGGGCAGTATGCGGGTTTGCCGGGTCGCGCAAAAGAGGTTCGGCGAAATTGTTTCGTTTTGGTTAACCCGCCGGCTCGCAACGCGTTCTTTCGGCCAAGGGCGCATGAATGGCAATGTGTTGCCGGTGAATCACAAACCCCCCACCGCGGTCATCGAGTCCGCTCACCGCCAACACGCTCTGCCATTCCATGACACCACGGATTTTCACAGCGCCGATCGTGGATTCATTGCCGCCCTGTCCCCGTGTGTCATCAAGGCGGCCGACGGTCGCGTGGTGTGGGACAACGACGTCTACTCGTTCCTCGACGGTCCGGCACCCGCGACTGTGCACCCGAGCCTGTGGCGGCAGTCGACCCTGGCCGCCAAGCAAGGCCTCTACGAGGTGGTGCCGGGCATTTACCAGGTCCGCGGTTTCGACCTTTCGAATGTCAGCTTCGTCGAGGGCGACACCGGAGTCATCGTGATCGATCCGTTGGTGTCCACCGAGGTGGCCGCCGCGGCCCTGGACCTGTACCGCACCCACCGCGGTGGAGACCGCCCCGTCGTCGCCGTCATCTACACCCATAGCCATGTCGACCACTTCGGCGGCGTGCTGGGTGTCACCTCGCAGGCGGACGTGGATGCCGGTGCGGTGGCCGTGCTGGCGCCGGAGGGTTTCGTCGAGCACGCGGTGCAGGAAAACGTCTACGCCGGTCCGGCCATGACGCGGCGGGCCACCTATATGTACGGCACCCTGCTTGCGCGCGGCCCCCAGGGTCAGGTGGGCTGCGGACTCGGCCAGGCGCCGTCCACCGGCGAGGTCGCCGTCATCGTCCCGACCGTCGACATACGGGAAACGGGTGAGAAGCACACGATCGACGGCGTGGAGATCGAGTTCCAAATGGCGCCCGGCACCGAGGCGCCCGCCGAAATGCATTTCTACTTCCCCCGTTTCCGCGCGTTGTGCATGGCCGAGAATGCCACCCATAACCTGCACAACCTGCTGACCCTGCGCGGCGCCCTGGTACGTGACCCGCACGCGTGGTCGGGCTATCTCACCGAGGCGATCGACACCTTCGCCGACCGTGCCGATGTGGTGTTCGCTTCCCATCACTGGCCAACGTGGGGACGCGAGAGCATCGTCGCGTTCCTCTCGCTGCAACGTGACTTGTATGCGTATCTGCACGACCAGACGCTGCGGTTGCTCAACCAGGGCTACACCGGTGTTGAGATCTCCGAAATGTTCCAGATGCCACCAGCATTGGAGCAGGCCTGGCATACCCACGGGTATTACGGGTCGGTCAGCCACAACGTCAAGGCGGTCTACCAGCGCTACATGGGATGGTTCGACGGCAACCCGGCGCGGCTGTGGCCGCACCCGCCCGAGGCGCTGGCCCCCCGCTACGTCGAGGCGATGGGCGGCATTGACCGGGTCGTCGAACTCGCCCAGGCGGCCTTCGACTCTGGTGACTTCCGTTGGGCGGCAACGTTGCTCGATCACGCGATTTTCACCGACAGCGATCACGCCGCCGCCCGTGCGCTGCATGCCGATACGTTGGAGCAGCTGGCCTACGGCGCCGAAAACGCGACCTGGCGCAACTTCTTCCTGAGCGGGGCAACCGAATTGCGTGACGGCAACTTCGGCACCGCGACGACGGCCACCTCGATGTCGATGCTCAACGAGCTGACACCGGAGCAGATCTTCGACAGCCTCGCCATCCGCGTCAACGGACCACGCAGCTGGGACGTCGACATCGCCATCGACATCACCTTCGCCGACCTGGCGGCCAATTATCGCCTCACGCTGCGCAACGGCGTTCTGATCTATCGCAAGGCCCCGGCAGATTCGGCGACGGCGACCGTTACGGTGAAGCTAGACAGCAAGTCTCGTCTGCTCGCCGTCGCGATTATGGGTGACTTCACCTCGCCCGGCCTCGAAGTATCCGGCGACGAGACCGCGCTGCAGTCGCTGCTGGGTGTGCTCGACGAACCGGATCCGAACTTCAACATCGTCACGCCGTAGGGTGCTTCGACGACGCAGGCATCAGGCGACGTCGATGACCACCTTGCCGAGAACCTTGCGGTCGGCCACGTGCCGCAATGCCGCCGCGGTCTCGGACAACGGGAATCGGGCGCCGATATAGGGCCGGACCGTGCCGGCGGCGAACAGCTCCGACAGCTCTCGGATATCGCGTGCGGCGTCGTCGGGCCGGTCACCCATGAAGGTGCGGATCTCCATGCCGCAGATGGTGATTCCTTTGAGCAGAACGAGATTGAGCGGGATGGACGGGATCGTGCCCGCGGCGTAGCCGAGGGTAACGAAGACTCCGCCCCGGGCCAGACCGCGCAGCGCCGGCTCGGCATAGGGGCCGCCGACGGGATCGAGGACCACCCGAGCGGCATCGCCGGTCAGTTCGCGGATGCGGGTTTTCAGGTCTTCGCGGTCATAGTCGACGGTCGCCACGGCGCCACGGTGCCGGCATAGGTCGAGCTTTTCCTGGCTGGACGCCGCCGCCAGCACCCGGGCGTTCATGGCCACAGCCAGGTCGACGGCGGCCAGGCCCACGCCCCCCGCGGCGCCCAGTACGACGACCCATTCACCTTGCGCGACTTGGGCTATCGATCGTAGGGCGTGATAGGCGGTGCGGTACGTGACGCCGAACGCCGCGGCCGACGCGAAGTCGGCGTCGTCCGGCATGAGCATCGCCGTACCCGCGTCGAGCAATGCCTGCTCGGCGAACGCCCCGAACGTGGTTCCGGATACGCGCTGGCCCGGGCTAAACGGCGCGCCATCGCCGACATCGATCACTTCGCCGGCGATTTCGTTACCCGGTATGAATGGCGGCGGGATCTTGACCTGGTATTTGCCGGCGATGAACAGCACGTCGGGGAAGTTGACGGCCGCGGCGTGAACCCGCACCAACAGCTGGCCGGGGCCCGCGACGGGCTCGGGAAGGTCCTCGATAACCAGATCGTCTGGCGTGCCGTAGGAACGACAGACAACGGCGCGCATCAATTGGCCTCCAACCCGTTGAGACAGAACCTCACCACGTGTGCGATGTCGTCGGGCCCGGGCCGATCGGTCGAACCCATGTATCGCCGCATCGTTGCGGCCGTGCAGCAGAACACCGCTTCGACGTCGCGGTCGACGTCGGTACTCCCCAACGCCGCAACCGGTTCGATCAGCAGGTCCCGCAACGGCCGCATCATCTCCTGGTCTGCCGTGCGCCAATTGGCGGCTCCCGACATCTGACCGGCAGCGGCACGGCTCTTGCTCATCAGATGCGGTTCGGCGACTTGTGCCAGCGTGCCCTCGATCCAGCGCGCGATCTTGTCCCGCGGCTCGGCCTCTTTGGCGATCTGATGCTGAAGGTAGGACACGACGATCGCCACCCCGCGTTCCATCACCGCCAGGATGAGATCGTCTTTGCCGGCAAAGTACCGGTAGAACGCCTTATTCGACGAGCCGGCCTCGGCGACGATATCGCTGACGCGTGGCGGCTCGGGCGCGACTCGCTCCATCACCCGCACCGCTGCCGCCAGGATGCGTTCCACCTCTTCGGTGGCCTCGCGCTGGCGTTCGTCGAGGGCGCGCTCGACGGCCGCCGTGACCCGGTTGTTCACGGCGAATGGGGATGCGCCGGAACGCTACCGACGAGGGCGCCATACTTGGCGCGCGCGGCCTCGCGGCGTTCGTCGAGCAATTCGCTGGGCCATTCCGCGTCTTCGGCCTCATACCCCTTGAGCAGCATGCGGGCCAGGTTGACCTTGTGGGCCTCGGTCGGTCCGTCGGCCAGACCGAGCGCGATGCCGCCGAGTAGTACGTTGACCAGCGGCAGCTGGTCGGTGAGTCCGAGCGCGCCGTGCACTTGGATTGCGCGCAGCGCAATCGATTTGAGTACCTGTGAGGCCAGGATCTTGCAGGCTGCGATCTCGGCACGGGCGGCACGCTCGTCGCCGTTGTCGATGAGCCAGGCGGCGTGCAGCACCGTCAGCCGGAACGGGATCAGCTCGGTGTACGAGTCGGCGACGAACTCCTGGACCAACTGCTTATCGGCTAACAAGCTGCCTTGGGTGAAGCGACTTTTCGCGCGCCGAGACATCATGTCGACCGCGCGCTGCGCCATGCCGATCGAGCGCATCGCGTGATGCAGCCGCCCGCCGGCGAGCCGGGTCTGCAGAATCAGGAAGCCTTGACCGGGCTCACCGAGCAACGCGTCCGATCCCACCCGCACGTCGTCGTAGTGCACCAGGGAATGCCCCGGTTCATGCGGGTCCGCTCCGACCAGGTGGTGGGTGGCCTCGAGGGTCAGACCCTCGGTACCGGCCGGGATCAGGAACGTCGAGGCGCCGGTGTGAACCGGGACGTCGGGGTCGGTGATGGCGACGACGATGAAGAACGAGGCGACGGAGGCGTTGGAGGAGAAGTACTTTCGTCCAGTGATGACCCAGTCGTCACCGTCCTGGACGGCGCGGGTGGTGAAGACCCGCGGGTCGGCGCCGCCTTGTGGTTCGGTCATCGAGAAGCAGGAAAAGATCTCCCCGGACAGCAGTCCCGCCAGATAGCGGTCCTTCTGGTCCTGGGTTCCGAAGCGGGCGATGATCTCCGCATTACCGGTGTCGGGTGCCTGCGTTCCGAAGACGACCGGCGCCCATGGGCTGCGGCCCAGGATCTCGTTGATCAACGTCAGCTTGACCGCGCCGAAGCCCTGCCCGCCGAGTTCCGGGCCCAAATGCGGTGCCCACAAGCCGTTGTCGCGAACCTGCTGTTTGAGCGGATCGACGATCCGTCGGCGCTCGTCGTTCAGCGGCAAGAACTCGCAGCCGGGGAAAAGCACCTCGAGCGGTTCCACTTCTTCGCGCACGAACTCGCGGATCCAGTCGAGCTTCTTGTCGAACTCCGGTTCGGTGGAGAAGTCCCAAGACATTCGAATACTCCTAGGTGTTCAGTGTGGCGACCCGCTTCGCCCGGCTCCGCCGCGCTTGCGATCGCCACGTCAAGGGATGCCGCCGTCGGCTCGCAGGATCGAACCGGTGGTGAAGCTGGACGCGTCGGAAGCTAAAAACAATGCGGCGCCGACGATTTCGCGTGGGTCTCCGGCGCGTTTCAGGGAAAGATGGCCGAAATTGTTCCCGTCACCGAGATCCCAGGCCTTGCTGACGTCGGTCAAGTAGGGACCGGCCATCAGGGTGTTGACCCGCACGGTCGGCCCGAACGCCTGCGCCAGTCCTTCGGTCATGGCGTTCAGCCCGGCCTTGGCGGCGGCGTAGGGAATGATGCCACCGTTCGGCCGCAGCGACCCAGTGGAACTCACGTTGATAATGGAGCCGCGACCGGCCGCCACCATTCGCTCGCCCACCAGCGCCGACAACCGGAAGGGCCCCTTGAGGTTGAGGTTGACCACGGCGTCGAACAACTTTTCGGTGACGTCGGTCAGCTTGTCGTACAGCGGTGACATGCCCGCGTTGTTGATCAACGTGTCGACCTTGCCGAACCGCTCGTAGGTCGCCTCGACCAGTCCGTCGAGCTGATCCCAGCGTCCCACGTGCACCTGGTAAGGCATGGCGGAGCGGCCCGTCTCGGCCTCGATCTCCTTGGCGGTGGCCACGCAGTTGTCCGTGTTGCGGCTGGCGATCACCACGTCGGCACCGCAGTGGGCTGCGGCGAATGCCATTTCGCGTCCCAGTCCACGACTGCCACCGGTGATCAGTATTACCCGGTCGGTGAGGTCGAAAAGCTGGTCCGCATAACCCATTTCAGCAGGCCCCTGTGCTCTGAGACCGTGCCAGCTCGGCCGCCGTCGCGATCAGCGCAGGGATCATCGCCCCGAACGCGTCCTTGATCTTGGGATCAACTTTCCCAGTGCGCACCCCGGCAGCGTACGTCTTCTCCAGCACGATGCCGAGTTTCCAGTTGGCCAGCACCAGGTAGTAGTCGATGTTCTCGGTGGAAAGCCCGCTGACCGTTTCGTAGCGCCCGAGTAGTTCGCTGCGGGTGGGCATGCCGCGCATGTCGAGATAGAAGCCGTCGTCGCGGGGGTTTTCGCCGTCGTAGCCAAGCAGCGCCCACGCGAGATCCAGCAGCGGATCGCCAACCGTGGTCATCTCCCAGTCCACGATCGCGGCCAGCCGTGCCGGCCCGCCGTGCGCGAACATCACGTTGGCGAATTGATAGTCGCCGTGCATGATGCCCGGCGTGTAGTGCGTGGGCCGGTTGCGGCGCAGCCAGTCGGCGGCCTCGTCCAGGCCGGGAAGCTCGCGCACCTTAAAAGCGTCGAGAAACGCCAGCCAGCGATCGACCTGCCGTTCGTGGAAGCCATCGGGACGGCCGAAACCCTCGAGACCTTGGCTTCGCCAATCCACCCGGCCCAGCCGGGCGGCGCCCTCGACCAGTTGGAGCGCCAGCCCGCGACGGGCCTCGAGGTCGGTGTCGAACGGCGCCTGCCACCCGCCGTCCATCGGGCTCCACCCGTCGATCGCCTGCATGACGTAGAACGGCATGCCGAGCACGGTGCCGGTGTCGTCGGCCGCGATCAGGGCCGCGTGGGGGACGTCGGTGCCGGACAGTGCCCGTACCAGCCGGATCTCCCGTAGCAGGCCGTCGATGCGCGCCGCGTCGGCGCGGGCACCGGGCATCCGCAGCACCATCCTCGTCCGCGCCTCCGACGAGCCCCGCTCGATCAGATACAGGGTGTTCTGGGAACCGCCCTTCAGCTCTTCCAGCTGCGGTTCTTCGCCGTGCCCCGGTGCGTCATTCGCATCGAGCCAGCGAGCAAGAACGCCCGTGTCCAGTTGGATTTCACCGGCAGTCACCATTGTCCGCACACCCCGCTCTCCGCACAGAGAATAGCATTCTCCGCTTGGATGGGAAGGGTGCGGCCGCCGCATGCGAGGCTTGGGCCAGCCGACTGCGGATCTATCGAGACGACAGGATCACCCATGCAAGTGCTTCTGGTCCGGCACGCGTTGCCGCTGCGCAGCGAACCCGGCGAGGGCTCCGACCCGGCCTTGTCCGAGGACGGGTTGGCCCAGGTGGAGCGGCTACCCAAGGCGCTCGCCAGGTTTCCCATTTCCCGGGTGGTGAGCAGTCCGCAGCGCCGCGCCGTGCAGACCGCCGAACCGGTCGCCGCGGCCCGCGAGCTGGCCGTCGAGATCGACGACCGGTTCGCCGAATACGACCGCGACCTTCCGCTGTACATCCCGGTCGAGCAGATTCGCGCGGAGAATCCCCACGAGTGGGCACGCATGGCCCAGGGTCATCTGCCCAGTGCGGTCGACGAAGACGCATTTCGCGCCCGCGTTCGTGCGGCGATCGACGACCTTGTCGCCGGCGCCGACCCCGAGGACACGGTCGCGGTGTTCAGCCACGGTGGGGTGATCAACGTGCTGCTGCACGAGATTTTGGGCACGGCCCGGCTGTTGTCGTTTCCCGTCGACTACGCGTCGGTGACCCGGCTGTTGTTCTCGCGGTCCGGTCAGGCGACGGTGGCAGGCGTCAACGCGGTCGAACACGTGTGGGACCTGTTGCCCCGAAATCAGCGACTCGGTGACGACGCAGGCGGTAAGGGGTGAGGAGGGGGGCACCACCCGCATGGCGGGGGCGAGCCGGGCACCCAGCGGTGGTAAACAAGTCCGGTGACTTCAGCTGACCAACTCGAGGGGCTCGACCTGGCCTCCCTGGATCAGTATCTGCGTTCCCTCGGTATCGGGCGCGACGGCGAGTTACGGGCACAGTTCATCTCCGGCGGCCGGTCCAATCTGACGTTCCGCGTTTACGACGACACGACGAACTGGCTGGTGCGACGTCCACCGCTGCACGGGCTGACACCGTCGGCGCACGATATGGGCCGCGAATACCGAGTGGTTGCCGCCCTGCAGGACACCCCTGTCCCGGTGGCACGCGCGATCGCGTTGTGCGAGGACGACTCGGTGCTGGGCGCGCCATTCCAGATCGTCGAATTCGTTGCCGGGCAGGTCGTGCGCCGCCGCGCCCAGCTCGATGCGCTCAGCCATACCGTCATCGACGGCTGCGTGAACTCCTTGATCCGGGTTCTCGTCGACCTGCACAGCGTCGACCCGAACGCCGTGGGGTTGGGCGATTTCGGCAAGCCCATCGGTTACCTGGAGCGCCAGGTGCGCCGCTGGGGTTCGCAATGGGACCTGGTGCGGCTGCCCGACGACCATCGCGACGCCGATGTTGAGCGACTGCATTCCGGTCTGCGCCAATCTATTCCGCAGCAGAGCCGCACCTCGATTGTGCACGGTGACTACCGCATCGACAACACCATCCTGGACGCCGACGATCCGACCCGCGTGCGCGCCGTCGTGGACTGGGAGCTTTCGACGTTGGGGGACCCACTGTCCGACGCGGCCCTGATGTGTGTGTACCGCGACCCCGCGCTGGACCTGATCGTCAACGCTCAGGCTGCCTGGACGTCACCGCTGTTGCCGACGGCCGACGAGCTGGCAGACCGGTATTCGCTGGTTTCCGGCTTGGCGCTAGCGCATTGGGAGTTCTACATGGCGCTGGCTTACTTCAAGCTCGCCATCATCGCCGCCGGCATCGACTTTCGCAGGCGGATGTCGGATCAGGCTCGTGGGAAGGGCGATGCCTCGGAGCACATGCCTGAAGTCGTGGCGCCGTTGATCTCCCGCGGCCTGGCGGAACTGGCCAAGCTGCCCGGCTAGGGCTGCGGCGTCCCACGCTGTCGCGTGGCGGCCGCCGCGTGGTGCTTCTTGGCCACGCGGCGCAGCTGAAGGATCCGCGCGGTGCCGACGGCCACGGTGATCAGCCCGCCGACCACCGCAGCCAGCAAGATGGCCACACCCAGCGGCAGGCTCCAGTGAAAGGCCAAAAAAGTGAACGGCGTGGACGCGGTGTTTTGGGCGATGAAGATCAACAACAGGATCAGGATAAGAAAACCGGCAATCAACGCCGACCACAGCGCGCCGGCGCGGGTGAATCCGACAGCCGGCTCCGCGGGTATCACCGGCGTCTTGGGCCCTTGGGCTGGCGGAGGGGGCGGCTGGCCAGGGGAGGCCGGGATGTTGCTGCTCATAATGTCATCTTTGTCCCATCCCGCACGGAATGAAACTACATGGGCGATCCGTATTGACTGCAGGAGCGCTATGCGGACGTTAGGGTCGGCGGTATGAGCCTGCTGCCGCGGATGCATCGGGCGACCATGCAGGCGGCGGTGTGGCTAGCGACGGTATGCCTTGTCGCGTCCTGCAGCAATCCCGATCCGCTTGGGCCGGAGACCCGCAGCATGACATCCATTGTGGTGGGCTCCGCCGACTTCCCCGAATCTCACATCGTGGCCGAGATCTATGCACAAACGTTGCAGGCCAACGGTTTCGACATCGGTCGGCGGATGGTGATCGGCAGCCGGGAGACGTATATCCCTGCGCTCAAAGACCATTCCATCGATTTGGTGCCGGAGTACATCGGCAATCTGTTGTTGTATTTTTCGCCTAACTCCAAGGCGACCATGCTCGACGCCGTCGAGTTGGAGCTCGACAAGGAGCTGCCCGGTGACCTGTCGCTTCTGACGCCATCGCCGGCCTCCGACACCGACACGGTGACCGTCACCGGCGCGACCGCCAGCGGGTGGAACCTGAAAACGATCGCCGATTTGGCAACGCATTCGGCGGACGTGCGGTTCGGGGCGCCCTCGGCATTTCAGACCCGACCGGAGGGGTTGGCCGGGCTGCAGCAGAAATACGGGCTCGTCATCAGTCCGGCCAACTTCGTCGCCATCAACGACGGTGGGGGTCCGGTCACTGCGCGCGCGTTGCAGGAGGGACGGTTGACTGCCGCCAATATCTTCAGTACGTCACCGGCTATTTCGCGGAATCACTTTGTGGCACTTGAGGACCCAGAGCACAACTTCGTGGCCGGCAACATTGTGCCGCTGGTGAATTCGCAGAAGAAATCGGACCGCCTCAAGAGTGTGTTGGACGCGGTGTCGGCGAAGCTGACCACCTCGGGGGTGGCCGCACTCAATGCCGCGGTGTCGGGCAACTCCGGCATCGAGCCCGACGCGGCGGCGCGAAACTGGGTGCGCGATAACGGTTTCAACCACCCGATCGACCAATGATCGTCTTCGACAAGGTCAGCAAGGTATTCGCCGACGGGACCACCGCCGTCGAAGACCTGAGCCTGGTGGTCCCCGACGGCAAGCTGACGGTGTTCGTCGGTTCCTCGGGCAGCGGCAAGACCACGGCGCTGCGGATGATCAACCGGATGGTCGAGCCGACCTCCGGCAGCATCACTGTCGACGGGGCAGACGTGGCGGGCGTCCACCCGGTGAAGCTGCGCCTCGGAATCGGGTACGTGATCCAGCACGCGGGACTGATGCCCCATCAACGGGTGATCGACAACGTCGCAACGGTTCCGGTGCTGAAGGGTCAGTCCCGGCGCGCCGCCCGCAAAGCCGCCTACGAGGTCCTCGAACGCGTCGGGCTGGACTCCAAGATCGCCACCCGTTACCCGGCGCAGCTTTCCGGCGGCGAACAACAACGCGTCGGCGTGGCACGCGCGTTGGCCGCCGATCCACCCATCTTGTTGATGGACGAGCCGTTCTCGGCCGTCGACCCGGTGGTGCGTCACGAGCTGCAGAACGAAATACTGCGTCTGCAAAGCGAATTGCATAAAACCATCGTTTTCGTCACGCACGACATCGACGAGACGCTCAAACTCGCCGACCGGGTGGCGGTGTTCAGGGGCGGTTCGTTACAGCAGTACGACGAACCCGCGCGGCTGCTTTCGCGGCCGGCCAATGATTTCGTGGCGAGGTTCATCGGGCTCGGCCGCGGCTATCGGTGGCTGCAGCTCATCGACGCGGCCGGGCTGCCGCTGCACGACGTCGAGCTGATCAGCGCCAGCGGCCTCGCCGATGCGGCGGGCGGGCGGCTTGCCAACGGCTGGGCGGTGGTGGTCGACGACGAGGGCGCGCCGTTGGGCTGGATCGACACCGAGGGCCTGCGCCGGCACGGCGCTGGCGCGTCGTTGCCCGACAGCATGAGCGGCGTCGGCGCGTTGCTGCGCCCGGACGGCAATCTCAGCCAGGCGCTCGACGCGGCGCTGTCCTCCCCGTCGACGGTGGGTGTGGCCGTTGACGAGGGGGGGAAGGTCATCGGCGGTGTACTGGCGGCCGATGTGCTGGCCGCAGTGGAAGCAAGACGGCGGCCCTGACGGTGCGCTATTTGCTCGCTCACCTCAACGGCGCCTGGGCGCTGACCCTGGTTCATCTGCGACTGTCGTTGGTGCCGGTGCTGATCGGGCTGGTGATAGCGGTGCCGCTGGCGACGCTGGTGCAGCGCGCGCCGATTGCCCGACGGCTCACCACCGCGACCGCCAGTGTCGTGTTCACGATCCCGTCGCTGGCCCTATTCGTGGCCTTGCCCACGATCATCAACACCCGGATCCTCGACGAGGCCAACGTCGTCGTCGCGCTGACCGCCTACACCGCCGCGCTGCTGGTGCGAGCGGTGCTCGAGGCGCTGGACGCGGTGCCGGCTCAGGTACGCGACGCGGCCACCGCGGTCGGCTACCCGGCGATCAAGCGGATAGTGAAAGTCGAATTGCCGCTGTGTATCCCGGTGCTGGTCGCCGGGTTGCGGGTGGTCGTGGTGACCAACATTGCCATGGTCTCGGTGGGCTCGGTGATCGGCATCGGCGGGCTGGGCACCTGGTTCACCCAGGGGTATCAGAGCGACAAGAGCGATCAGATCGTCGCCGGCATCATCGCGATGTTCGTGCTGGCGATCGTCATTGACGTGCTGATCGTGTTGGTCGGCCGGCTGTTCACACCCTGGGCACGCGCCCCGCGCGCCACCCGTAGAAGGCTGGCCGTGACCCCAGTGGTGGGCGGCTCGCGATGAACTTCGTACACCAGGCGGTGTCGTACCTGTTGACCGCCGACAATTGGACCGGTCCGGTCGGGCTCGCGGCGCGCATCTTGCAGCATCTGGAGTACACGGTCGTCGCGGTGGGTGCGTCGGCGCTGATCGCCGTCCCGCTCGGGCTCATCGTGGGGCACACCGGCCGCGGCATGCTGTTGGTGGTCGGGGCGGTCAACGCGCTGCGCGCACTGCCGACGCTGGGTGTGCTGCTGCTGCTGGTGTTGTTGTTTGGGCTGGGTTGGGGGCCGCCGCTGGTCGCCTTGATGCTGCTGGGCGTGCCGTCGCTGCTGGCCGGCACCTATGCGGGCATCGCCAATGTCGAGCCGACCGTGGTCGATGCCGCCCGCGCGATGGGCATGACGGAGGCCCAGGTGCTGCTGCGCGTCGAGGTCCCCAATGCGCTGCCGTTGATCCTGGGCGGCCTGCGCAACGCGACGCTGCAAGTGGTGGCCACCGCAACGGTGGCTGCCTATGCCAGCCTCGGCGGACTGGGCCGCTACCTGATCGACGGGATCAAACAGCGCGAGTTCCAACTCGCGCTGGTGGGCGCGCTGATGGTGGCCGCGTTGGCGCTGATCCTCGACGGCCTGCTGGCGTCGGCGGTGTGGATTTCGGTGCCCGGCACCGGCCGGCTCAGCAAGGCTGTCGGTCGGCGGAGTCAACGTGACGGCGAGCGCACTTACCGACAAACCCGCCGCGGTTCGCGGACACGTCTTACGGTAGACAAGTGAGCCCAGACCCCTCTGACTCGACCCGGCGCGTGTGGCAAACGATGCTGACCTGGCGTGCACAAGACATCTCCCGCATGGAGTCGGTGCGAATTCAGGTGTCCGGCAAGAGAATCCGGGCCAATGGCCGCATCGTGGCCGCTGCCACCGCGACCAACCCGGCGTTCGGCGCCTACTACGACGTTCAGGCCGATGAGAGCGGCGCCACCAGCCGGCTCGGGTTGACCGTCACGACGGCCGAGCGGGAACGCCAACTGTGGATTGCCCGCGACGAGGAAAACATGTGGTTGTTGACCGACCACCAGGGCGAGCGGCGCGCGGCATACGAAGGCGCTCTCGACGTCGACGTGGTGTTCAGCCCGTTCTTCAACGCGCTGCCGATCCGCCGTCTGGGCCTGCAGCACAGGGCGGAGTCGATCACGTTGCCGGTGGTTTACGTGAACGTGCCCGAATTGTCCGTCACCGCGGCCGCCGTGAGCTACGCCAGCACGGGGCGGCTTGACGGGATCAAGCTGCATTCCCCTGTCGCCGACACCACGGTAAGTGTCGACGAAGAAGGGTTCATTGTGGACTATCCAGGCTTGGCAGAGCGGATCTGATCACCGCGCCCGCCCGGCCCGCGGCGGCCAGCTCCTCGCGCCAGTTTTCCGCGCCGACGACGATGCCGAATACGTCGGTGCGACCGAAGCTGTCGTAACGCGCTCGTGCGGCGTGGCCGGCCTCGACGAGGTCGGCCACCGAGCTGTGGGTGGCCAGCGACGCCCGGGCACGGCCGAGCAACTCGATGACCCGGTCGAGCGCCGGCAGCAGGTGGCCGGAGTTGGCTTCGCACATCGCCCGCACCAGGTCCGGGGGGGTGCCGGCCACCCGGGTGCCGTCGCGGAAAGACCCGGCGGCCAGGGCGAAGGCCAGCGGGACTTCTCCGGCGGTGATGGCCAGGGCCTCGGCGAGCAGATGCGGCAGATGGGAGATGGCCGCCGCCGCGGCGTCGTGCTCGTCGGATTTGGCCGGTACCACCACCGCACCGCAGTCCAGCGCCAATGTCATCACCATCGACCACACCACCGGGTCCACGTGGTCGTCCACGCTGACCACCCACGGGGCCCTGGTGAACAACCCGGCGTCGCCGGCGGCCCAACCAGATTGTGCGGTGCCCGTCATCGGGTGACCGCCGACGAAGCGTTCCCGCAGACCGGCCGCGGCGACCTCGTCGAGCACCGCCGTTTTGACACTGGTGACGTCGGTCAGCGGACACTTGGGCGCCAATTCGCCAATGTGGGCGAGCATCCCCGCCACGCCCGGCATCGGCACGGCCAGCACGATCAACGCTCCGCTGCCGGCGGCCCGGGTCAGCGTCTCGGTGAGGTCCGTAGTGGCGTCGAAGCCGTCCGCGGCGGCCGCCTGTGCGCCCTCCACGGACCGGTTGTAGCCGAACACTTCGCGACCCGCCGCCTTGGTGGCCCGCATGATCGAGCCACCGATCAGTCCCAGCCCGAGCACGCACACCGGTGTCTTATCAACAGCGTGAGCCACAGTCCAAGGTTGGCACAGTTCGGCGGTAACGGAGCTTTCAGGTGCTGTCGCCCCCCGGTGCGTCTATCTGGTCACCGGCCAGGTCAGCGACTAGCGTAGGCGCCCATGGAAGCACAACGGGCCTCCGCGCAGGGCCCGTCCGACATGCCGGACGGCTTCGGTGTTGCCGTCGTACGCGAAGAGGGCCAATGGCGTTGTTCCGCGATGGCCGCCAAGTCACTGACGAGTCTTCAGGCCGCTGAGACGGAGCTGCGCGAACTGCGCAGTGCCGGAGCGGTGTTTGGGCTCCTCGACGTCGATGACGAATTCTTTGTCATCGTGCGGCCGGCGCCGTCGGGGACCCGGCTGCTGTTGTCGGATGCCACCGCGGCGCTGGACTACGACATCGCCGCCGAGGTCCTGGACAAGTTGGACGCCGACATCGACCCCGAGGACCTCGAGGATGCCGAACCCTTCGAGGAAGGCGACCTCGGCCTGCTGTCCGACATCGGGCTGCCCGAGGCGGTGCTGGGGGTCATCCTCGATGAGAGCGATCTGTACGCCGACGAGCAACTTGGCCGCATTGCCCGGGAAATGGGCTTCGCCGACCAGCTGTCGGCGGTGATCGACCGCCTCGGTCGGTGATCGCAAGCGCGGCCGTGGCGATCGCAAGCGCGGCGGAGCCGGGCGCAGCGGGTCGCCACGAATGACCGAGCCGGGCGCAGCGGGTCGCCGCCACCAGTCCCGGTCGGTGACCACCGATGAAGATCTGATCCGTTCCGCACTGTCGGTCGCCGCGACGGCGGGCCCCCGCGACGTGCCGATCGGTGCGGTGGTTATCGGACCCGACGGAATCGAACTGGCTCGGGCGGTGAATGCCCGTGAGGCCCTTGGCGATCCGACCGCCCACGCGGAGATCCTGGCCATGCGCGCGGCGGCCAGTGTGCTCGGCGACGGGTGGCGGCTGGATGGGGCCACGCTGGCGGTCACCGTCGAACCGTGCACCATGTGCGCGGGCGCGGTGGTGCTGGCTCGCGTGGCACGGCTGGTGTTCGGGGCCTGGGAACCCAAGACGGGAGCGGTCGGATCGCTGTGGGATGTGGTCCGCGACCGTCGGCTCAACCATCGCCCCGCCGTGCGCGGCGGAGTGCTCGCGCAGGAGTGTGCCGCGCCGCTGGAGGCCTTCTTCGCCCGCCAGCGATTGGGGTGACCTTGAAGAGATAAGGGCCAGGTTGGGTAAGCTGCTCGGCGGTGGCGTGTCCGAGCGGCCTAAGGAGCACGCCTCGAAAGCGTGTGACGGCTAACACCGTCCGAGGGTTCAAATCCCTCCGCCACCGCCAAAGTTTTGCGCCTGTTGCCGCAGGTAAATGTCTATTTTTAGGTTTGCTGTCCGGCCTCGTGCGCATTGATGCCTGGGTGCCGGTCGCCACTGTCGCTATTCAGCGCTTCGGTTGCGGTCGATTCCCACGGCGGCCTAGCTACCCGGCGTCAGGAAAATGGAAAAAGATGGCCAGCAGCAATACCCCCGATTATCCCGAGGATACTCACTGCCAGAAGTACCAGCATGCTGACAACCACCATCCAAAACCGCCACTTCTGAGACCGTATTTTGGGTCCCATTTTGGGTCCCCAACCCCATTCCCAGAAACCCACTTCTGGGTCCGATGACTGCGCCCGCCGCCAGGCGATGAGGCAACCGATCACCAGGGATCCGAGAACAAATGCGGACGGGATTGGGAAGTTAAAGAGCAACTTGAAGGAAAAGTCGCCAGCGTTGGCCTGCTTGACGGGGTATGCCGGGTTCACCGGGTCCATGAGGCACGCTAGCACCGAACCTCGTTGGCGAGGGCCGCGTTAGCAAATGCAGCCGGGCGAGGTTCAGGCCGTCGGTGGGTGTCGCTGAGGTTGATGCTGACGCACGCCGGCAGGAGACATGGAGGGGGTAGCAAATGGCCACCCAGCCTTACCCGGCACGTTTGCTACCCGTGTGCGAAAACTCGCCGCAGCCTCTGGCTCGTCCGGATGGTCTTTGCTGGAGATTTGCATCCCCTTGGTCAGGAGGGTTTCTGTGTGATGGCAAATTTGGCAGCTTAGACACCGAACGATGGGGCGCCTGTCGCTAGGTGCCCTCAGACTGGCTCAGTTCGGCATTTCAGCTTCGTATTGCATTGCTCGCACACGAATGTCGGTTGGGTTCGCTGCACCGCCTGCACATGTTGGCAGATGGGACACCCCACATTCGCGGATTTCGCGTGCGCGTCAGACCTTGGAGCCTCGCTTCGTAATTCAGGAGGGCGGCGAACTGCTGCGCGCGCCTGAGGTTGAACTCGGCGTCAAACCCCTTGCGGTAAACGAACTTCGTGTCTGGCCCTTCGATCGTGATATAAACCGTTTGGCCCGTCGTGACCGTGGTGGTTAGCCCCTGCAGCGGAATGCGCTGGGCGTTCTCCTCGTAGCCCTTGATCAGCTCGGTCCTAGTGATACGAAGCTCGTAGAACCAAAAGATGACACCCTCCGCGCGGTTCTGTTCTCTCGGGTCAAAGCTCACGACTTTCTTGGCGGCGGCGCGGTGCTTGGAGTACCGGAAGTCTCGCAGAACGAGGAGATGTAGAGCTGGATAAAACGCCTTCCCCCAACGTGCGGCCGATGAGTTCATCGCCGCCGACCCTCGCCGCTCGACGCACTACCGCCATCTCCTTTTCATCGAGTCCGCTCCGGCTCCTCGCAATCCTCCCCGCGATCATGCGGCCCCGCAGGCAGATCACCGGTACACCGAACACCACGATCCAGAACCACCAAGGCTTGGCCATCTATGAGTCCTTTCTCGCGAATGTGCTCCATCATGCTCCGAGGTCGGTCGTGGTGGCCGACAATGCGTAGGGTGCGGCAGGAGTCTTGAAAGATTCTTGGCGAGTTTCTTGCGGTCGCCATAGTCGGAGGAGCGGTCGGCGCCTCCGTGGCTAAAGTGTTTTTCAGCCAGTCGGTGCCAATACGCTCAGCGCACACTTCACATCGGACCGCAGTCGCAGCAGGAGTATCAGCAAGAGCAGGAAAAACAGCGGTGTCACCGGCTCTACGGTCCTGACCCCAACTACTTCCACTGCCCGGGATGAACACGATACCAATGCTATTGGGCTGCTTGGCCTTCAGCACGGATCGTCGTGAAGCCGACCTCCCCGGTTGATCGAGCCCGGTTTTGGTCCTGCGGCAGTCAGTCCTAAGCCAAGGCGTCTCATACCGATCCTATTTGGCATCAACGGATTTTGACACGCGAACCGCTGATCAGCTTGTGCAGAGCGACGTCAAGATCTCGCCCCCATTAGCGCGGCTTAAAGCGTTGTGCTCCGCCTCATTTCGGGTGGATCCAGATGCTCCGTACCCAATACCGGCGTGCCATGCGAGTGCGACACAGCCGTTTACGGCCGAGGCGACCAGCGTGCAGTCGGGTTCTCTCGATCGGCACCGAGACATTGCCGAATCCGTGGCGTCGGCCAAACTCCTGTAGTTGTTCGCCCCTTGCCAGCCTTTCGTACTTGACGCGACGATGACGACGTACATGTCCGGGGGCGAAGTTGTGGTGGTCGTGGTTGGTGTCGGCGTGTATGTAGATGTGTACGTAGAGGTATACGTAGCCGCGGTAGACGGTGTCGGTTGGGCGGTTGGGGTTTGCGATGTGTGCGAGTGCTGGAGTTTGACGAGAGCGTTGATGCCGATGGCCGCTGCGCTGGCGACGACTGCAATCACAATTGCGATACGGAGAGGGCCCTGAAACACAGCCGGCGGGTCAGGGCTGGGCGGGGGCGTAGCAACAGGACCCGTCGTCGCCGGTTTCGCTGGTGGTGCGCTGACCGGTGGTTGGGAGTGTGGGCTGGCTGGGGGTCGGGAGTGTACGACGGGTGTAGGTGGTGGGTCGAGTGCGACGCTGACCGGTGCTACGGTTGCTGCGGTCTTTTTGTCGTGTTGGGTTTGCTCGATAGCGTGGCCCAGGACGTAGGTCCAGGCATCGGGCAGTGGGCGTTGGTGGGGCTGGTTGGTCAGGGTGTCGGTGATGATCTGGCGCAGCATGCTGGGTGTGCTCGCCGGCAGGTGCTGGGGGTTTGTGGTGTCGTGGTCACCGACCACTAGCCGTAGGGCCAGCAGGCCGAGCTTGTAGGTGTCGGAGTAGATGGTGGCCAGTTCCTCACCCGAGGGTGCGTTCCATCCCGGGGTCTCCACCTGGGGTAGCGCCGAGACACCGTTGATGCGCATCGCGTCGCAGTCGATGAAGTAGACAGCTTCATGCGGCGCCAGGCAGAACAGCAGATTTTTCGGTGAAATATCCCCCACGCACACCCCATGCTTGTGCAAAAACGCCAGCCCGGAAGCAGCCTCGCGCAACAACGTGAAGCGTTGCACGTCATCCACGCTGATGCCGCGAGCCGCCAGCACCGTCGCATGATTGAGCAGGTGCTGAAATTCGGCAGTGGCGGTGGCAACCCCTTTGGCGGTGGTCAGCGAGATAAAGAACTCCTCGGGGATGGCCGGCATCACGAATCCCGTTGGGGTGCCGTCGTCTTCGACCAGGGCGCACGGCCACGCCGCCAGCGAGATTAGTCGCTCGGCCTGGGTGTAGGACAGTGAGTCCTCAACGAGGGCGGGCATGGCGGCCAGGGCGGTGAAATCGATCTGGGCGCGGGTCTGGGTCTTATATTCCTTATAAACCATCGACGCCGCGAACTTCGTCTTGACGTTGGGCGCCCGATAGACCACCCCCTGGCCACCCTGACCGACCTTGGACAACACACCCAACCTGTCCCGTAGAATCACCTGAGCTGTCATCGCAAACCTCCCACACCACGGGCTAGGCCGAGCTGTCACTACGTCGTGGGCTTGAGTCGTCATCTTCTTTCTTCCTCGGGAAGATGTCCAGGGTTGGAGGCTGTCTCGATGGCGCGGGTGGGTCACTGCTAGCGGCTGTTGGAGCCATCGCGATGGCAACAGTGACGCAAACGCCTTGCAGGATTCTTGTTCTCGGCGCATACACCAGATCGCCTCCGACGCGGCGAGGATGCGCCGCTCAGTCGTTCGTGTACATGGAGAAACCCCGACCGTAGCGCTCGACAGCTCTGATCTCCTGCCGAGCCCGCCGCGCAATTTGCTGTCAATTCGAGGGACTGGCTGGGCACATTTTGGGCACACTCAGTGTCCATAGAGGTCAATTCTGGTGAATCACAACCGATGTCATTTCGCAGCTCAGTGCCGGTTTGGCTCTGCGACCAGGACGCCGAAACGGGTTCGATTCCCGGCAGCTCCACTGGAAAGATGCAGGCAGGACAAGTATTACGTCCCAAAGGATGTGAACTCCAAGACATGCCCACGGTTCTCCAGGACTGGCCGACAAGCAGAAGAATGCGGCCAGGATCTGAACGATGAACTGGTGGTTGCACATATGGCCCAACTGGATTGACTTGTGGCGCAACCTCGCACCTGGGCAGGGGACGCTACTCGGCGGCCTCGCCGTGCTCGTCGCGGCAGCTCGCCTGTCCGCATCCCTCGTGTAGCTTCCGGGGTAGCAGCGGGGTTCGTAATCAGCTTGTTGATGTCGCCGAGGCTGATGATGTTGTCGTGCAACCCGATCAGCTCCCCACGGTCGGCAGGTATCCCGGCGCCCGGCGGGCCTTGGTCGCGGTCTCGAAGGCGTAGGCGAGGTCTAGCATGTCGGCGTCGTGCCACCGGGCGCCGAAGAAGCTGATGCCGATGGGGAGCGCCCCCTGGGGTCCGGCGAACCCGGCGGGCACGGTGACGTTCGGGTAACCGGCCACCGCGGCCGGCCCCGCGCTGCCGTAGCGGAACTCGTCAGCGACACCGTCGCGGTTGAAGTACTTGGTCACCCAGCCCGGTGTGTTGGTGAGCGCCACGATGGCGTCTAGATGGTTCTGGGGTCCTGGCCCCTGGGCTAGCGCGTCGTCGATGGAGGCGCGGGCCAGAGTGCGGATCGTGTTCCGCTGCTCGCGGACCGCCGGGTCGTCGGCCGGCACCGGGGACGCCTCGGCCTGCTCGAACAGCTCCTGGCCGAAGTAGGCCAGCTCCTCCGGGTCCTGGCGGTCGAACGCGATGAGCCCGGCGAGGTCTGCGGGGTGGTTGCCGGGGGTGGCGGCCAGATAGGCTTCGATGTCGCGGTGGAACTCCGCCAGCAGGGCCGGGGTCTCACCGGCGCCGATCTCCTGTCGGTGGGCCAGCTGCACCGGCACCGTTGTGGCACCGGCGGCCACCAGCTCTTTCACCGCCATGGAGAACACCGCCTTCGTCCCGTCGTCAACGGCCTGCGACTCCTCGGAGCTCAGTGTCAAGACGCCGATCCGGGCGCCCTTGAGCTTGTAGGGATCCAGCGCCGTGAAGTTGGCGTCGAAGTCGGCCGGGATCTCCGCGGTGGCGGCGTCGGCCGGGTCCTGACCGGCGACGACCGACAGCAGGATCGCGGCGTCGACGGCGTGGCGGGCGATCGGGCCGGCCGTGTCCTGCTCGGCGGAGATCGGCACGATCCCCTCACGGCTGACCAGACCGAGGGTCGGCTTCAGCCCGACGACGCCTGTGGTGCCCGACGGGCAGACGATCGAGCCCTCAGTCTCGGTGCCGATCGCCACCTGGGCCAGCGACGCCGCCACACCCGCCGCCGAGCCGCTGGAGGAGGCGCAGGCGCTGCGGTCGAGGACGTAGGGGTTAGCCGTCTGCCCGCCGACCCCGCTCCAGCCGCTGGTCGCGTTTTTCGCGCGGAAGTTGGCCCACTCGGAGAGGTTGGCCTTGCCGATCACGATCGCGCCGGCCTCGCGCAGCTTGCGGGTGATCCTGGCGTCGTTTGGCTCGCTGTGCAGCAGCGCGCGGGACCCGGCCGTCGTCGGCATCTCCTTGGCGTCCACATTGTCCTTGAGCAGGACCGGGATGCCCTCCATCGCACTGCGCGGGCCCTGCTGCGCGCGGACGACGTCGCTGTGCGCGGCCTCCTCGAGCGCGTGCGGGTTGACGCTCAGCACCGCCCCGACCTGATCGTTCACGGCGGCGATGCGGTCCAAGTAGGCCTGCATCAGCTCGACGGCGGTCAGCGTGCCGGCCTGCATGCGCTCCTGCAGCTCCGGGATCGTGACCGCGTCCAGGGCCAGCCCACGCAGCGGTAGCGTGCCGGACCCTGCCGTGGCAACGGGGCTAGTGGGGAGGACGAGCACGGTGGCCAGGAGGACGGCCAGCAGCAGCTGCCCGATGCGGCTCAGAACGATATGGACGAAGCGCATCAGAACTCCTCCCGGACGAGGCGTGATAGACCTGAACGATACGGACCACCCGGTGTCCGAAAGTCGCAACGCAAAATTTGCGGGGACGCGCCAGACGCGTCCTCCGTGTCGGCCGCGCTTCCGCATGCCGGAAACTTTCCGAACGCCTCGGATCCGGTCGATTACGCTGGACGGCCGGGCGAGAAAGCCCATGCGTGGTCGAGGCGATGGCCTGACCAAGCCGTCAGACATGCACCCCAATTAACATCCGGCTTCAATCGCCATTCCGTTGCTGACGACATCGCGACGTGGCCGTCTTACACCGCGAGTCAGCCGGCAGCAGCGCGCCGGGTGACACATTGACTCCGATGCTCTTCCAGGAGACGTCTGGCCGTGTTGACGGCGTCAACACCTTTGGGCATAGCCGCAGGTCGCTTCGCGACGTTTCGCATCATTTCACGTGGGAAAATCCGATCTTTCCGCAGGTCAGCAAGCTTTTTGCAGCGGGTTCGATTCCCGGCAGCTCCACCAGAAAGGGCCGTACCTCAGCGGCCCTTTGTGTTGGGATTACCACCTCAGAGATGATCCGAAGTCAACGTTGGGTCTTGTCCAGCGCAGCACCTGCAGTGCAGCGGCCACCTGGACCCGGTTCTTGGCGAGTGGTCAGGGTGGTCACTGCCAACTCACCATGGTGACGGGACGCCCGCGCGGATTCTGCCGACCTCTGCACGGGCGAAGCGCACCCGCTCGGTGTCCGCACCGCGCGCGGCAGCCAGCTCATCGGCGAGGTCATACGCGGCATTGAGGACGGATCGGGCGCGTTTGCGTTCGCGACGGTTGCGGCTGGCCTTGCGGTAAGCCTTGCGGGCCTTGCGGTTACCGGCCATCGCGTCGAGTTCGGCTGCGGTGACTACGTTGTGGGCTTCCTCAGGGGTCATGACGTCGCGCACGAAGTCCCGTTCCCGCGTTACGGTCAACGCGTAAACCCGCACAGTGATGACGAGCACTATGACAATCACCGCGATGAGCAGGCCCACCAGCGTCAGCGCGCTCGGGCCGGCGATGGCCGCCAGCGAGTCCCATATGCCGTGAAGCAGCATCGGTGTCGCCACCAGTAGCAAGCCCCGCCCGACCTTGCGTGGTTCAGCGGGCCGGCCGAGCAGATAGATCAGACCGGCGCAGAAGATCGCGCTGTACACGATGTGCGCGGCGACCCCGCTGACCATACGTAGAATTATGGTGCCTACCGACGCCCCAATTTGATTCGCGCCGAACTGGGAGCTAGCCGACGTCATCGCGTAGGCGATGTCTTCAACGATCTGGAATCCCAGACCTATGAATGCGCCCAGGATGAACCCGTCGAACGCGGTTCGTGCCTGCCGTGGCGCCAACGCGATGAGCAGCAGCAGCCCCGAACCCTTCGCCGTTTCTTCGGTGAACGGCGCCGACAGCCCGGCACCCCAGTTCAGCGCCCATACCTGTCCGAAGGCTTTTGCGTATAGGGCGAGGATCGCGTCGTTGGCGTTAGCCGCCATCGTCCAGGTGGCGGCGAAGCCGCCCCACAGAAAGGCGACGACCATGAGCTTGGCGGGGAGTTTGGCGTAGTGGTCGATGTGCTCGATGAACCACCAGAACAGCGCGGCGTAGATGGCGAATGACGTCACCGCCAGCGCGATCGCCTGGCCGTAGGCGTTGTACTCGCGGGTGAGCCTGGAGGCGAAGACAAACATGCCCGTTCCGACCAGCGCCAGGTATCCCCAGAACGCGAAGTTGCGTGGCTGATAGAAGGTGAACCGCCTGCCCCAGCCGGAGAGGTCGAGCGCGATGTTGCGCGCACGATCGAGGTCGGCAAGCGCTGTTGTCACCGCTTTCCCTCTCCGGGAAAGCTGATGCTGCGGATCATCCGGAAAACCGCCGCCGTGGGCTCCGGGCCGGTATCGGACGGTCCGGTCGCCACGGCTTCAACTCCGCGACCCTCGAATACGAAGGCAGCGATCACACCGCCGGTGTGCGGTCCCGTGACCCGCGCTGTGGCACCCTGCTTGCCCTGATCGGTGACGATGGTGCTGTGCGCGGCGGTCAAGTGGACCCCGCGACCGCGGTTGAGGGCCTCGGAGGTGGTCTCGATCTGGTCGAGCAGTTTGTCGGCGTCTCCGTCGAATGGTGCCGTGTGGACCGTGAATTTCACGGCCGCGTCCTCGACGGTCGCGGTATCGGGATACTCGCCGGACAATGGGGCTTTACCAGCGCGGACACCGGCTGTGATACCCGAGCCAGCCTCGGGGACGAATGTCACATCGCCTTCGAGCTCGATAACATCGCCGGCTTTGACGATGTCGTCGTAGCGGACGGTTGCGTTGACGATGGGCAACGCCACCGACATCACGGTGACCAGCGCGAATACCGCCAGTGTCGGGGCGATGGTGCGTCGGTCCACGCCCAACAACCGCTCATCAGCAGGCACCCAGCCGTCGTCGGGTTCGAACATTGGCGCCGAGGTCGTCGGGGACTTGTCGATTTCGGGATCCGGCATACCCTGCCCAACCCTCCTACCCGCTGCGGCCCACGTCTGAGTGGCGTCGGGGTCGAGAGTAGCGACAGGCAGCAGACCCGACATGAACGTTGGCGATATCCGCACTTTGGCGTGGTGACCGCCGCGGCATCGCCGACGAGCGCTCCAGCAGGCACCGCCACGATGCAGGGGCGAACCTCAGGCGCTGCGCGGTTTCGGTCGGATCGGCGCCCAGGTGTAGCAAGACCTGACGCTTCAACGCCGCCAGCTCGGCTGCGGCCTGTTGAAGCCGTCAACACCTCTCGGTGTATCCGCAGGTCGCGTCACGTAGTTTCGCGTAGTCAAATTCAGTGTTTCCGCAGGTCAGCACATTTCGTAGCGGGTTCGATTTCCGGCAGCTCCACTGAGAAAGCACTGGCCAGGACCATGCGTCCTGGTCATTTCGCTTTTCCCATTCAAATCTCAGGGCAGGGTCATTGATGCCAGTGGCAGTGATGCTGCCGTCCGAGGTCATACCGCTTCTGGTTCGCGAGCGAGGCGCCATGTTTGGGTGCCGTCAGCACCATGATGCTGGTTGCGCTCGGGGACAAACCAGCACGCCGTGCCCGCACCTTAGCCGCGCCCGTGAATACACAGACTGCAACGAGGCAACCGTGGGTGCAAACTCCGGTGCGGAGTGCAAAAGCCAAGATCTCACCCGTTGTACCGACCAGTGCGCGGGTGCAGACGGTACAAGCCACGCGGGCACAGACCTCTGCGTCAGTACGACCCGACCCTGCACAGACAGTGCAGGACTTAGCGCAAACCGATGCGGCACAGGTCGATGGAGAGATTGCACTGATCGGTGCAGACCTTGCGTTGGAGCTGATCGCATCCGGTGTGACTACACAGCCTGTCGAGACCGTGATCGCGGTGCTCTCATCACACCGGGGTGGCGCGTCGATCAACGCTGCTGCCCGGGCATCGGGGATCAACTACAGGACTGCGCAGCGGATCGTGGAGGCTGCCGCCGAGCGTCGGCAGGGACAGCTCGTGGCGGCTTCCTAAGATGCACCGGACGCACCGACCCGTGCGGTTTGGCTCGATCGCCTGGCGACTGTTCGCAGATCAGCGGTAGACCAGCAAACACCCTCGGCACGACCGCCAGCAGCGTGGACATGTTGGACTCGCCAACAACTCCGGCGTAATTCCCAGGTACTTTCGCGGAATCTGCCGTGCCTTCGCGTAACCCTACGCAGGTCAAACCGCATTTCCGCAGGTCACGTCACGGGTTCGATTCCCGGCAGCTCCACAACATGAGGGCCGCTGAAACGCGGATGAACTGACCGCGGTTGCGCAACTGGCGTAAGGCCGCTGAGCGTTAGCAGTGGGTTCTCGATCCGACGATGGTGACGACGGCGGGTACCCTCCAACGCCATGGCGGAGACGCGATGAGTGCGGGGCTTTTCGGACTCTTGGACGACGTCGAGGTTCTCGCACGAATGGCCGCTGCCACCGGTCGCGCGACCGCCAAGGCTGCCGGAGTGGTCATTGACGACACTGCGGTGACACCGCAATACGTTCACGGGATCGCTGCCGAGCGCGAGTTGCCCATCATCAAACGCATCGCGATGGGATCCTTGCGCAACAAGCTTTTGTTGATCCTGCCCGCCGCAATGCTGCTCAGTCAGTTCGCGCCGTGGCTGCTGACGCCGATCCTGATGCTCGGCGCCACGTACTTGTGCTACGAAGGCGCCGAGAAGGTGTTGGGCAGCATCCGCGGTCATGACGCCCACGCCGCATCAATCGCCGAGCGCGACATAGTGACCGGGGCGATCCGGACCGACTTGATCCTGTCCGCCGAGATCATGGTGATCGCCCTCAACGAGGTGGCCGACCAGGCGTTCGTGCCGCGGCTCATCATCCTCATCGTCGTTGCCCTGTTCCTCACCGCTGTGGTGTACGGCGTCGTCGCCGCCATCGTCAAGATGGACGACGTCGGCCTACGCCTCACTCAGACCGCATCCCGAATCGGGCAGCAGGTCGGCCGGGGCCTGGTCGCCGGGATGCCCAAACTGCTCTCGGTGCTTTCAGCGGTCGGGGCAGTGGCGATGCTCTGGGTGGGTGGCCACATCCTGCTAGCGGGGAGCGACTACCTCGGCTGGCACACTCCGTACGGCTTGGTTCACCACGTCGAGGAACAGGTTCGCCACGCTGTCGAGTCCGTCGGTGGCGTGCTGGCCTGGTTGGTCAACACCGGGGCGTCTGCGGTGATTGGATTGGTCGTCGGAGTCATAGTCGTCGCACTCATGCACCTGCTGCCGTTCGGCCAGCGAGGTCGCTCCTCCCCGTAGACGTCAGCACCCCCTGCCCGCCGCAAGGCCAAGCGGCGCGAACGCCAGCGGCGCATTCGATGGCTGCCGGCGCCGAGCTACGCCGCCTGATCCGCGAAGGGCTTCGAGCAGGGCATCCCCGGCGAGAAGCTTGCCGAGGCGGCCGGGCTGTCCGTACCGCGCGTCTATCAGATCAGGGACGGGCGACGTTAGGCCCGCGTCCGTGGCCGCTCAGTGGCCACATTTTGGCCACATTTTGGCCGCAGTTACAGTTAACTCGACTGAACAACTGTGATGTCTTTCCGCAGCTAGTGCGTATTTTGACTCCCTGAGCAGGTAGCTGAATAGGGTTCAAATCCCTCCGCCACCGCCAAAGTTTTGCGCCTGTTGCCGCAGGTAAATGTCTATTTTTAGGTTTGCTGTCCGGCATCGTGCGCATTGATGCCTGGGTGCCGGTCGCCACTGTCGCTATTCAGCGCTTCGGTTGCGGTCGATTCCCACGGCGGCCCAGCTAAGGTTGCGCGGGAGCGGGCGCAGGCGCAATTCCATGCAGGCAATCGTGATACTCCTGACTACCCGGGACGAAGTCGAAGCCGCAGTTGCAATCATGAACTTGCTTGGGGGGAAGCGAATCGCAATAGGGGGTGCCAGCCGAGGCCGATGGTGCGGTCCACATAACACCAGCGGCCAGGACTGCCGATGCAGCGCCGACCGTGGCCATTAATACTCTCGTCTTCATGTTGGGATTCCTTTTCTCTGGAAGACGACGGCACTGCTGCTGGTTACAGCGGTGACAGCATTTGTAGCACTACGCTAGCCCGCGCTGCCAGCCGGCTTGAATCTTGTCGAGCACCCCAACTGTGCTGCCGTTCACCGGCCTCAACGCCCCGGCGTATGTGGCGGTGGACACCGGCGGCAATGTGTACGTGACCGACGGGAACAACAATCGGGTGCTGAAACTGCCGACGGGGTAATGCGCCGTACGGCGGGCCCATAATCCGCGACGAGCCCCAGGGGACACGGTTCGGCTTGTGGGCTGATGTCTGCCGAGACCGCGAATTCGCTACCCAGGCGTCGATGATGCGCATCACCCTCAATGTGATCCTGCGTGCGGTGTTTGGTGCCGAAGGCGCTGAGTTCGACGAGCTGCGAAACATGTTGCCTCCCTGGGTGGCTGCGGGATCACGATAAGCCGTCATGCTGCCGCGGCTACGCCGTGACGCCGGGGCGTGGAGTCCCGGCGGGCGCTTCAACCGTTATCGCCGACGCTATGACGAGGTCATCGCGGCATTGATCGCCAAGGCCCGACGTGACCCGGACTGCGCGAATCGCAGTGACGTGCTGTCGCTGCTGCTGGCCGCACGCGATGAGGACGGCCAACCCATTACCGACTCTCACGTCGGCGACGAGTTGTTGACCTTGCTGGCCGCCGGACACGAAACCACCGCCACCACGTTGGCGTGGGCGGTCGAGCGGTTGCGCCGCCACCCTCGGCTGCTGGCACGGCTGGTCGCAGAAGTCGACGCGGGGGGCTCGGAATTGCTACAAGCCACCGTGTGGGAGGTACAGCGGACGCGCCCGGTGGTCGAAGGGACCGGGCGGCTCACCCGCGAACGGATCCGGCTGGGCCCGTGGGTGATTCCGGAGCATCACGTCGTCGCGGTCAGCATCGTGTTGGCGCACAGCGCCGAGACGAACTACCCGCACGCGGCGCGGTTCGACCCTGATCGGTTCGTAGCCAACCCGCCGGAGGCCTCGCTGTGGATTCCGTTCGGCGGCGGGGTAAACCGTTGTGTGGGTGCGGCATTCGGCAACATGGAGATGATGGTCACATTGCGCACGCTGCTGCGTCACTTCGAATTCGCCACGACCGACGCGAAAGGCGAGCGCAATCACTCCCGCGGCGTGGCCACCGCGCCAGGGCGCGGCGGTCGCGCGGTCGTCTACCGTCGAACGCCAAATGAAGCCCGCTCAGAGATCACCGCAGCGGCCCCGACTCTGGCAATGAGCGAAGATCACCTATGAGAAGGTCGAGGGGCCACACGCTGAGCGGTCGCGCGGTCGTCATTACCGGCGCCCCACGTTAACTGACAACGGAAGGAACTCTGACGATGCAATTTCCCCGTTGGTATGCACGCTGGAACCGACTGGCCACCAACAAACTTGTGAGACTTTGGGCTGGCTGGGTCCCCACGATGGGACTGCTGACCCACCGCGGCCGCAAATCCGGCCGCCAATATCGCACACCGCTGAATGTATTTCCCACCTCGACTGGAGTCGCGGTGTTCCTGCCCTACGGGGCCGCCAGCACCGACTGGCTCAAAAACATCCAAGCCGCAGGCGAGGCCGAGTTGCAGCGCTACCGCACGGTATTTCGCGTCGACAGCCCCCAAGTGATGGCGAAAACCGAAGCGCGGCCGCTGGTGCTGGCGCGGTGGCGTCGGATTTATTCTCTTGCTCCGTTCGCCGAGACCCTGGTGTTAAACAAGTCCGCCGCGTGAGGGTAGGCCACTCGGTTAGGACGCCGGCAGCTTGAGCACTCGGTCGTTCCCGTAGTCGGCGATGAAGACGTTGCCCTTGCTGTCCACCGTCATACCGGTGGCGTCCCTGATTCCGGTGACCGGCAGCACGACTTGGGTGTCCGAGCCGGGCGGCAACTTCAGCACCTGGTTGTTGAAGCTGTCAGTGACATAGGCGTTGCCCGCGCTGTCGACCGCTATACCAGCGGGCTCGTTGAGGCCTTTGTATGGCAGCTCCGCTTGGGTGTGCGAGCCGGCCGGCAGCTTGAGCACCCGGTTGTTGCCGTAGTCGGCGACGTAGACGCTGCCCGCCGCATCCACCGCCAGATCATCCGGCATGACGAGGCCGGTGAACGGCATCTCCGTTTGGGTCTGCGAGGCGACCGACAGTTTCAGCACGCGGCTGAAGTTGTCGGTGACGTAGACGTTGCCCAGGGCGTCCACCGCCACATCGCGGGGTTCGTGCAAGCCGGTGAACGGCAGCTCCGCTTGGGTGTGCGACCCGGCCGGCAGCTCGAGCACCCGGTTATTCAGGTAGTCGGTGACGAAGATGGTGCCCGCGGCGTCCACCGCCACACCCGCGGGCCCGCGGAGGCCGGTGAACGGCAGCTCCATCTGGGTGCGCGACCCGGCCGGCAGCTCGAGCACCCGGCTGTTGAAATGGTCGGTGACGAAGATGTTGCCCGAGCGGTCCACCGCCACGTTCTCGGGCCCGCGCAGGCCGGTGAACGGCAGCGCTAGCGGAGACGTTGACGACGGTCTTGGTGCTGGGGACGATCCAAAGGCCAGGAATGTGACGAGCGACGCCACGCCGGCAATGACCAGAACGGCGGTTGCGATCAGCGCGATCAGGGTGCGGCGGCCGATCCGCCGACGCCGGGGCGGCTCGGCCGACGGGACCTGATCTAGCGTGGGGGAAGGTATCCAGGCGGTCGGAGGCGGCACCCCGACGGTCTTGCCGGCCGGTTGCTGTGTGGCCGAACGGTTTTCGGCCGGTGCTGGTGACCGCGCGATGCTCTCGGCGGCATACCTGGGCGTGTGGACCGTCGCGGCTGGGGCCGCGGTGTCCGCATCCGCGGGTGGGGGGAAGAACGAGTGAGCCGGCGCGGCGGGCATGGCGGTCCTCGACGGTGGAATCGGCTGCTCGGCACCGAGGGTCGGGTCGACGTCCTCCAATGGGTTAGCGGGCGTCGCGGCCTGACCATCGCGCATGATGGTGTCGGCCTGATGTTGGTCCCGTGCGGCCAGGGCGTGGTAGGCGGCCAGGGCGAGATACCCGGCGCTGGCGTAGCGGCGTGTGTGTTCTTTGGCCATGCCGCGCGCGATGACTTCATCAAAGGCTCTGGGAATGTCCGACCGCACCTGGCTGGGGCGCGGTGGTGCAGATTTCATGTGCGCCTCGATCAACTCGATACGGTCGTCGGCCGTATACGGCTGCGACCCGGTCAAACACTCAAACAAGACACAGGCCAGTGCATAGATGTCGGCGCGGTTGGTCACCTCGGTGGGGCCAAACTGCTCCGGGGCCATATAGGCCAACGTGCCGATGCCGGTGCCAGTGCGGGTCAGCCCCGCCTCGCTGGCGGCAATGGCCAGACCGAAATCCACTAAGCAGGCGAAGCCGTAGCGGGTGATCAGAATATTGGCCGGCTTGACGTCGCTGTGAATTACCTCATGGGCATGGGCGTGATCCAGCGCCGAAGCGACCTGCCCCACGATGGCCACCGCCCGCGGCGGGCTCAGCGGCCCATACCGGCTCAACAGGGTCCCCAGATCGGTGCCGTCGATCATGTGCATATCGATATAGAGCTGCCCGTCTATCTCCCCCCAGGTATGCATCGGCGCCACATGCGGGTCGTGCAGCCGCTCGATCTGCTGGACCTCTCGAAAGAACCGCTCCTGGAAGACCGAGCTGTGCACATAGGACGGCGCGATGAGTTTGAGCGCGACGATCCGCTGATACTCGGTGTCTTCGGCCTCGTACACCTCCCCGAACCGGCCGGCGCCCAACCTCCGGCGCAGCCGGTAATGCCCAACCATTGACCCCACCCGCGACCCTATGGTGGCGTTGCTCATCGCCGACTCCTCACGCTGTGGGCGCTCCTCTGTACCACCCTCGAGTCGGAAGACGTGCTAGGTGGGGCCACGGCAGCAATGAGGGTCCCACCGACGAAGATGGCTGCGATGACAATCAGCGAGCGGAAGATGCTAACCCCCTGAAAAACTTCATGTTTGACTGCAGGGTTCGCGCGTAGCCTACGTCCGTGGGTGCTCGTCAAGGGGCGAATTGCAGAAAAATGCCGAGGTCTCGGGACTAGGTGCCGGCGCCTCGGGGAGACGAGTCAGGGTGTCGCACGTCGCTGCCGCATATCGGGTCGAAAGCTCGACTACTTGATCCTCGCCGGGTCGGCGGAGGCTCATGCACATGAATTCGATTGTCCCCTAGCGCAGCTTGCGTCCGTGGTTGTCTTTGACACTGCCGGTGAACATCATGATGGCGTCAACGACGGCCCAGATCATGCTGCCGAGCAAGAGGGGAAAGCCGAAGAAGCAGAACACGGTGAAGACCAGCCCGAAGAGACCGAGGCACAACTGCGCAATCGCGATCTGGGTCGAATCGATGTAGAAGCGGCCGATGCCGAACAGGCCAAGGAATAGCTGCAGCAGGCCGGCGGTGGTGGCGGACTTGTCCGACAGGGGCAACCCGGTGGCGGGATCGCGCCCAAATGGTGCCTGGGGGTCGACGGCATGCCCCGGGTAGCCGGGATGCGAGGGATACCCGGGATAGGGCGCTGGTTGCGGATAGCCCGAAGGGGGCGGATAGCCCGAAGGGGGCGGATATCCCGACGGCAGTGGATATCCCGACGGCGGTGGGGGCGGGGGATTCTGCTGTGATCCGTAGCCTTGCGGCGGCCATCCCCCGGGTGGCTCACCGGAGGGGTCCCCTGGTTCGTTCGGCGTCGCCATCGCTTGAGTTAACTCTGCCATCGCCTCGGCGTCCAGACAAACGTCGATTCCGGCACGGATGGAAAAGTTCCTTCAAACTTTGCGCTAAGGCGCGCAATACTAAGCAGGTGCCTGATCGCAACGTGCTGGGTGGCCCGCTGGAACCGTGCGGCACCGATCCCCTCACTGGTTACTATCGCGACGGTTGCTGCTCGACCGGGCCCGAGGACCACGGCCGGCATACCATCTGCGCGGTGATGACCGCCGAGTTCCTCGAGCATCAACGTTCCATCGGCAACGACTTGCTCACGCCGGTTCCCGAGTACCGATTCCCCGGCCTGCTGCCCGGCGACCGCTGGTGCGTCACCGCCCTGAACTGGCTTCGGGCCCACCACGATGGTTGCGCTGCCCCGGTTGTGTTGGCGTCCACCCACGAGCGCACCCTCGAGGTCGTGCCCCTTGAGGCGTTGCAGGAACACAAGGTCGACGTTCCCGACGACCTGGCTAACCTATAGAGCTCGGAGCTGCGCCTCGATCCGTCGCGCTGCGGTCCGCACCTGCTCGCCCATTCGCTCGACGTCTCCCGCGGCAAGCTCGGTGAACGGCGCGGCGCTAATCGACATCGAGACGACCCCGTCCTCATCGATGATCGGGGCGGAGATGGTGGCGATGCTGTGGGTGCTGTTCGCGGTGAGCTCCGCGCGCAGGACGTCGATGACCGTGAGGTCGGCGAACGCGTGCGCGAGTCGCCGGGTAATGATGTCGGGTTCCCCGTCTCCGTCCCTGCCGAGCGCCCGGAGCGCGGTGTACACCCGCAGGTATTCGCGGCTAAGGCGTTCAACGGCGTAGCCGCGTTCGCGAATCTCGTTGATCACCGCGGTGATTCGTCGCGATAGCGCGACCGACGGTTTGCCGATGCCCTCGAGCCAGGCCCGCTGTGACCCGGCGGCACTCCAGGCAACGTAATCGCGGCCGAACGGCGCGACCAGGGGCATGCGCAATCCGCGGTCGACCCGCATTCCGGACGCAGATTCGCCGGCGCTGTCCACGACGACGATGGCGTTGGCGTCGCGGCGGGCCAGAAACGCCTGTGTCGCTGTGGATTCGGCGAGGTCCCGAAGTATGGAATGAAAGATGCGGTCGCTGGCCGGTTTGGCCAGCGAGGCGATGCCCGGTCCCCAGCAGTAGGCGGCCGCGGCGACGTCGCGCACGACCCAGTGATGGGCGACCAGCGTCGTCAGGATCGCGTGTCCGGTGGCCCGGCTGATCCCCAGCTCGCGGGTGATCTCCGCGAGGGAGAATACCCGTGCGGGTTGGGATCCGAGCAGCCGCATGATCGCGACCACCCGCTCGGTCGGCGGTGACGTGGGTTGACTGGGGGTCTGGACCGGGTCTAGCGTCGGTGTCACATTTCGAACACTACGTCGAATATTCGACACAGTAAATGTCGAGGAGGCGGTCGCGTTGGGCGCTGCGGTCGACGACCTAGACGACATCGACTTCGACGACCTGACGTCGCCCAAGCTGACCGATGTCCAGCGGCAGATCCTGGAATTCACCGAGGCCAAACGCGTCGAGTTCGACATCGACCGGATGCTGGCGGAGGCCGTCGAGCAGGCGGGCCTGCAAGCCGGAGCCGGGCTGGTCGACACCGACGGCTTCGGGGAGCGCCTGACCGCGCACGTGGCCGCGATCGAAACCGACGACGGCCTAAGCCAGCTCACCCGCTCCACCCTGCGGCAACGCGTGGTGCGTCTGCTGCGCAACCGGCTGTCGTTGACCGAGCTCATCAAGCGCTATCCCGAGGTCGAGTCGATCCCGATCGAGAAGCCGTTCATCGTCGTCGGGATGCCGCGGTCCGGCACCACCCACCTGGTGAATCTCATTGCCGCCGACCCACGGCGGCGCGCGCTGCCGTACTGGGAGAGCCAGGAGCCCATACCCGCACGCGGCGAAGGCCCGGACGTCTCCGGCGTCGACCCGCGCTACGCGCGGGCCAAGTCCGAGCACGACGCGCTGATGGTCAGCGCCCCGGTGGTGGCCGCCATGCACGACCGCTTCCCCGAGGCGATCGAAGAAGAAGTCGAGCTCCTCGACCTCGACCTGGCCGCCTACGTCCTGGAATGGCACGCGCGCGTGCCTGATTGGCGTGACTACTACCTGGGGCTGGACCAAACCCATCACTACGCCTACATGAGGAAAGTCTTGCAGGCGTTGACATTCCTGCGCGGCCCGCGGACCTGGGTCCTGAAAAGTCCCCAGCATTGTGAGCAACTCGGCCCGCTGATGGCGACCTTCCCCGACGCGACGGTGGCATTCACGCACCGCGACCCGGTCGCCGTGATCCAGTCGGCGATCACGATGATGGCCTACTCCGATCGGCTGCGCCGCACCAGCATCGACCCCGGTTGGCTGCTGGACTATTGGAGCGACCGCGTGCACCGGCTGCTCAGCGCGTGCGTGCGCGACCGCGACCTGGTGCCCGCCGAACGAAGCATCGACATCGGTTTCCACCACCTCAACGGCAACGAAATGCCGGTGCTAGAACAGCTTTACCAGCTCAGCGACGTGGACTTGACAGCTAAGGTGCGCGGACGACTCCAGGGGTACCTGGACGGGAATCCGCGCGGCAAACACGGCCGGATCCGATACGACCTGCAACGGCACTTCGGCATCTCGGCCGACGAACTCCGCGGGCGTTTCGACTTCTATTTCAACAGGTTTGACGTCCGCCCCGAGTAGTCTCCCGACCGAACGAAAGAGACGTCAGCGATGAGTACCGATGCCCAACGGTTCGAACCCGTCTATCGGAGCAGGCCCGGCGCCAATGCCCTGCGCCCGGCGGCCGCCGAAAAGGCCGACCAGATCGCCCCGGGATTGTGGTGCTCCCCGGGCCTGTCGAATGCCTACCTGCTGAGCACCGGCGAGGGCCGGGTGATCGTCAACACCGGGATGGGTTTCGAGGGGCCGGTGCACCGCGCCAACTTCGACGCCGTCGACCCATCGCCGGTGCGCTACATCATCTTCACGCAGGGCCACGTGGACCACGTCGGCGGGCTGGACAGTGTCCGCGATCCCGAGACAACGGTTGTTGCGCAAGCGAATTGGACCACTTGGCGTGACGACAACGAACGCCTCATCCCGTACCGGGCCAGCCGCAGCGCGTTCGCCTTCAAAGACACCCTGTCGACCGGCATCCACGCCATTCAACGGCGCCTCGGCACCAAGCGGCTGCCCGGCCAGAGTGTTCCCGTCGTCGACCTCGACTTCGAGGACACCCTGACCTTGGCGGTCGGGGGCCGACGGATGGAGCTGATCTCCGTGCCCGGCGGAGAGACCACCGACTCGCTGGTGGTGTGGCTGCCAGAGGAGCGAATTTGCCTGTGCGGAAACACCTTCGGCCCGGTATTCGGGCACATACCCAACCTCGTCACCATGCGCGGGGATCGGTACCGGGACGCCCTCACGGCCATCGCCTCGGTCGAGCGAGTGCGGGATCTGCAGCCCGAGCTGCTGGTGACGGGTCACTTCGAGCCGATCACGGGCGCCGAGCGCATCAACGCCGAGCTGACCCGGCTGCGCAACGCCATCCAGTACATCCACGACCAAACAGTCGCCGGGATGAATGCCGGCAAGGACGTCCGCACCCTGATGCGCGAGATCTCCTTGCCCGCGGAATATGAAGTGGGCCAAGGCTATGGAAAGGTTGCCTGGGATGTGCGGGCCATCTGGGAGAACTATTCGGGATGGTTCCACCATCGGTCGACGACCGAACTCTATCCGGTCGGATTCGATTCCGTCACCGCCGACGTGGTGGAGCTGGCCGGCGCCGATGCACTGGTGGAGCGGGCGCGCGCACATCTGGGCGCCGACCGCCCACTGCTGGCCATCCACCTCGCCGAGGTCGTCGCCGACGCCGTGCCAGACCATGCGGGGGCGCGTGAAGTGCTCAAGGGAGCCCATGAAAAACTCCTGGCCGGCAGCGCCAACTTCTGGGAAAGCGCCTGGCTCAACCAGCAACTAGCGAGGAACTCATGACGGCGCGAGTCAACTTCGACTTCACCGGGACCGCGGCGCTCATCACCGGCGGGACCAGCGGGATCGGCCATGCAACCGCGGTGTTGTTCCGCGATGCCGGGGCCCATGTCACCATCACCGGAACCAAACCGGCCGCGACGGACTATGACGCCGACCTGTCCGGCATGGCCTATCGACAGTTGCAGATCACCAACCACGACTCGGTGGATGCGCTGGCACAAAGCTTTACCCGGCTCGACGTGCTGGTCAACAACGCCGGCGCGAATTTCCCCGGCGGGCCTCGACGAGTCGAAGCCGGACGGGTTCGAGGCGTCGGTCGCGCTGAACCTCACCGGCCCATACCGGCTGACCGTCGGCCTCTACACCGCGTTGAAGGCGTCGACCGCCGCCGGAGGCCCCAGCGTGGTCAATCTGGCATCGATGTCCGCGTTGCGGGCCGTCCCGCTGGTGCCCGGTTACGGCGCCGCGAAGGCCGGAATCATCTGCATCACAAGAAATCTCGCTGTCAAATGGTCGCGCAGGGGCATTCGGGTGAACGCGGTGGCGCCGGGTACCATCGACACGCCGATGACCGCACCCATGCACGTCGCGGCCGAGCTGGTGGATTCCGAGTTGGCGCATATCCCGTTGCGCCGTTTCGGAGCCGTCACCGAAATTGCACCGACGGTGGCCTTCCTGTGCACCGAGCAGAGCAGCTACACCACCGGCGCGGTCTTCGTCGTCGACGGCGCATCGGACTGCGTCTGAAAGGATTCCGATTATGGTATTTGCACTGCGACCCGACGACTTCTACCACACCGGCATCATCGTGCCCGACCTCGATGCCGCGATGGCGCGCCTGACCGCGCTGGCCGGCTACCAGTGGATCACTCCGCTGACGTACACGCTGCCCTTCCGCACCGTGCACGGAACCCGCGAACTCACCTCGACGTTCGTCTACTCGCTGCAAAGTCCGCACGTCGAACTCATCAAGGAGGTTCCGGAAAGTCCGTGGAAGGCGGCACCCGGCAACGCGATCCATCACCTCGGCTTCTTCACCGACGGCCTCGCCGACACCGCGCGAGCGCTGGAGGACAACGGCTTCACGTTCGAAGCCACCGCCGCCGTATCCGATTCGGAGCTTTCGCTGTTCGCTTACTACGTCGACGCCTTCGGCACCCGCATCGAGATCGTCGACCGCGCACTGTTTCCCGACTTTTCCGCGTTCCTGCAGTCGGCGGCGGCGCCACCGGCTAACGCCTGATCCGGGGGACGGACATGCTGTTGACGGTGCTGCGCTTCAACTTTGCCTCCCCGCGCGGCGAGCCACGCACGCAGAGCGGGCTCTTGTCCGCCGCGCTCGAACTGGCGCAATGGGGCGAGTCCCACGGCATCACCACGGTGAGCGTCGACGAGCATCACGCGACCGGGCACGGCTGGAGCTGCAACCCGATCATGGCCGCGGCGATGTTCCTGGCCAAGACCACGACCATGATTGCCAGTGTGGACTGCGCACTCGGACCGCTGTGGAATCCCGTTCGGCTGGCCGAAGACATCGCGCTCGTCGACAACATGAGCCGCGGCCGGCTGCACACCACGGTGGGTTTGGGGTATCGCACGGTCGAATATGAAGCGCTCGGAGCCGATTTCGGTCGGCGGGGCGAACTGATGGACAGCCTGGTCGAGCGGATGCTGTCGGTGTGGTCCGGAGCTGACCCGGACGCGGGGGTTTGCACCGGGACCTGGACTCGACCGCATCCACCGTTGTATGTCGGCGGCGGCGCACGCGTCACGGCGCGGCGCGCGGCGCGGTTCAGGCTGCCGCTCAGCCTGGCCGATCACCTGCCCGACATCGCCGCCTACTACCGGCAGCTGTGTTCCGACGCCGGCATGAAACCGTTCATCATCATGCCGGGGCCGATCAATCGCGGAATGATCTTCCTGCATGAGGATCCGGACCGGGCATGGGCAGAACTCGGTGACCATATCCTCTGGGAGGCAGTCACTTACGGTGGCTGGTCAACCGAGGAACGGTCCCTGATGCACCTGCCCGGGGTTCAGGCGTTGGACGAGGTCAAGGCGTCGGGACGGTACCGGTTCCTGACGCCCGACCAGCTGATCGCCGAAGTCCGCGACTCGGACCAATACGGGCCGCTCGTGATGCACCCGCTGGTTGGCGGCATGCCCGTCGACGAAGCGTGGAAGTCGGTCCAGCTGCTCACCGACAAAGTTCTGCCCGCACTCGGCTGACGGGTTGACCAGGAAGGAATTCTCTTGATCCCTTACTCCGATGGCATTGCGGCACGCCGGTTTCCAGTCGTCAACGTCACCCTGATCGCCCTGAATTTCGCCGTGTTTCTGTTCTACGAGCTACCGAACGGGGATGCGGCGGTCAATCGGGCATCGTTTTATCCGTGCGACGTCACCAACAGCTGCCACCTGGGCATCCCTTGGGGCATTGGCTGGATCACCGCCATGTTTATGCATGCGGGCTGGGATCACATCCTCGGCAACATGCTGTTCCTGGTGATCTTCGGCAAAAACGTGGAGGACGCCTTCGGGCGGCTTGGCTACCTTCTCTTCTACTTCGCCGGCGGTTTGGCCGCGATGATCCTGCAAACCGCGATGACCCTGGTTTTCGGTACGGCGGCGGACGCGCGGATACCGACCCTGGGGGCCAGCGGCGCGATCGCGGCCGTGCTGGGCGCCTATATCGTGCTCTATCCGAGCTCCCGCATCAACACCTTCGTGGGGTGGTTCCCGATCCAGATCCCGGCGTGGATCTTCCTCGGCGGCTGGTTTCTCTACCAGTTCTTCGAGGGCAATTACTCGCTGGTCCACCCGGATGACGCGGGTGGCAGTGGTGTCGCGTTCTTCGCCCACGTGGGCGGTTTCCTTTTCGGTGTGCTCGTGGCGATAGTTCTCAAAAGCACTGGAAGAGTCGCGGCCCGCGCGGTGGGATAGTAGGGAACGCAGTCCAGTTTCGCCTCGACTTGCATCAGCCGCTTAGCGACTTGCCTGTTAGGCAAATCGCACTGCTGATGATCGTCATCTGGCTGGCGATCTCGGTCGCCGTGGGCGACTGCTACCTCTGGCCGGTCTGGCCCATCCTCGGCGGAGGCTTGGTGTCATCTGTTATGTCATCGCCTCGGCCCATTGCATATGGCCCTCGAAGCCCAGCGATGTGGCCAGCGCGCGGTAGTGATCCCGAAGTTCGCGGTAGCCGCTCTCGCCGCCGCGGGCCTTGGCCAGCAGCGTGCGCAGCCGCAACACCATGATGTCGCGCGCGACCCACTCGTCACCGGGGATCGCCGCCATTCGCTCGACCGCAGCCTCCGCTTCAGCCAGGTCGTTTTCGTCTGCACGGCTCAACAGCGCCTGCACCAGAAGGGCGGTGGCGCCGACGATATACATGTATTGCCCGCCAACGAACAAGTCGTCCAACGACTTTCGTATCTGTGCCAGGTCACCCTCGTGGTGGCCGTCCCGGGCCCGGTCATAGGCGGAAAACGCCTCGAGAACGGGCAGCTCTGACATCGTAAATCTATGGTGCAGACACATGTCGCGGATCTGCGCGAGCATCGTCGTTCTGCGTTGGCGATCCGATGCGCTCCCTCGAGAAGTCAACACGGTAGCGAACACGTATTTGACGGAGCCGAGGACCGTTCGTCGCCCGATGCCTCGGCGACGAGCAACGCCTGTTCAAGGTCGTTCAACGCGTTGTCGTCAATGCGGAGGACCCCGCAATGGATTGCGTGGCCGTATACCCATGCGTTGACGAAGCCGACCGTCCACGGCTCGGCAGCGTTGCGGGCGATCGCCCGGGCTTCGTCGAGATCGCTGAGCCAGCCCTGACGGCCGAGCCACCATCGCGCCGTACCGCGGAATGCCAACGCCATTGCCAGCGGTGAACCCACGACCAGTCCGGTCTTTGCGGCGTCGCCGGCCGCCCAGTCGATGGTGGTCTGCGCCCACTGCAGCGCATCAGCCGCCTGACCGTTTTGTGCCTTGATCGAGATTGCCGCGAATGCCGCCCCGACCGTCAGGGCCGGATCCCCGATCGACTCGACCAACTCCATCTGCTCGGCGGCCAGCCGCAACGCGTCCCGCATGCGCGCGTACCGGCTGTGCTCCGACACGACGCCGGTCATCGCGATTGCCAGCGAGGTTTTGTCGCCGGCCTCGGCGCATAGCTCGCGCAGTTCCTCGAACATGCCCGAGGCCGGTTCTGGCGTGCCTCGCCAGGCGTTGCCGCAGAGCATGGTGCGCGGAGAATGCGCATCCCCAGCCGGTCGGCATCGTCTGCGGGTAGTGAATCGGCCACCTGAAGCGCGCGTTTCCAGCTGACCCGCGCCGCGGCGGCGTCGCGATTGACCGACCACGCGGCCGCGCGCATGTGCCACGAGTACGCGCCGTGCAGGTCGCCCGCGGCCTCGAAATGCTCAGCGATGAGGGCGGCGTTGTCGTCGGCCAATGCCGGGACACGAGCTTCGATGGCCGCGGCAAGCTTCCGGTGCAGTTGCGCGCGAGCGGATTTCAGCTGCGATTCGTAGGCCACACTGCGGATCACCGGATGCCGGAAGGCGTATTCGGCATACGGCGTGAACCGGACCTGATCGATGAGGTCTGCGCGGACGAGGTCGTCGAGAGCGGGGTCAACGCCGAGCGCGGTGAGCAGGTCGGCGGTGAACCGCGATCCGATCACCGCCGCGGCGTTGATAGTCTGCTTCGCTCCGGGGTCGAGGCGATCGATGCGCGCGGCGATCGTTGCCTGCAACGTGGCCGGGACGCTGATGTCGCTCACGTCGGTCGCGCAGATATATTGGCCGCGTTCACCTTCGAGCACATCGCGGTCGGCAAGCTCATGTACCATCTCTTGGGCGAAGAAAGGATTACCAGCGGCGTGTCCGGCGATGAGATCGCTAATCGCGACAGTCGATGGATCTGTACCCAATAGTTCGTCGAGCAGTACGTTGGTTTCCGTATTGCTCAGCGGGGCGAGGGAAACCGTCTGGGCGCCGGCCAGGTGACTCAGCGGCCCGCGGTATTCGGGGCGGTAGGTGAGCAGCACCACTGAGTGGGTCTGGGGGATAACGGCCATCAAGTCGACGAACATCGACTCGCTCACGCTGTCGATCCAGTGGATGTCTTCGATGACGTAGAGCGCCGGTGTAGTGCTGGCCAGCGACATCGAATTGATCAGCGCAGTCAACCGGCGCCGCCGCGCATCGGGGTCGATATTCGGAATCGCCGCGGCGGCGTCGCGGATTCCCATGAGGTCGTACAGCAGCAGCAGATCGTCGGCTCCGGCCTCTACGAACCGGGTGGCCACGCGGGCGCGCGCCGCCACGTCGTCGAGTTCGGTTAGCCCGCTGGCTTCCCGCAGCAGCCGCGCCACCACGTGAAACGGCACATCGCTGGTGTGGGATTCGCAAAACGTCCCGAATACCTCGACCCCGCGCGCACCGGCCAACGCAGCCGCTTCTTGAACGAGCCGGCTTTTTCCAATGCCTGCCGGCCCTGCCACACCCACCACGCACCCTTGGCCGCCCGCTGCACGATCCAAGACGGCGGCAACGGTGTTGAGCTCCCACTGGCGTCCCACCAGTGCCGTATCCGAGCGGCCGGCACGGCGAGTATGCGTCCCCACGGCGAGCAGCAGGTGCCCAGGCACCGCTTCCGTGCTGCCCTTGATGTGCAGCAGCTGGCGTTCACTTAGCACCGCGGCAGACCCGACCAGTCGTGCGGTGGACTCGCTGAGCATCACCCCACCCGGCGGAGCGACCGATTCCATCCGCTGGGCCATGCCGACCTGGTCGCCGATCGCTGTGTAACCGAAAGGGCCAGAACCGATCTCGCCGACAATGACCTGACCGGAATTCAGGCCAACCCGCAGCTGCAATTCGATGCCGTCGCGGCGACGAATATCGGCGGCAAGCCGGGCCGCCTCTTCTTGGATTCCCAACGTCGCCAGGCAGGCGCGGACCGCGTGATCCTCCAAAGCGACGGGGGCGCCGAACACCGCCATGATCCCGTCGCCGGTGAACTTGTCCACGGTGCCGCCGTAACGCTGCACTATGACCGCCGCCCGGCTCACGAGCTCGGCCATGATCTCGCGCGTCCGCTCGGCACCCACCGCAGTCGCGATGTCCATCGAGTGCACGACGTCGGCGAAGAGCACCGTGACTTGCTTGTATTCGGCGCGCGCTTCGGACTCGGCAACCGGAGAACCGCAGCCATGGCAGAACCGAGCGTTCGCCAGCGGTTCGGTGCCACACGTACGGCACGCAGCTACCGCCGTCATTCGACCTCCGCCGCTCCCGGCGATTCCATGGTTCACCCAGAATAGGGCAGCAAACTCAATATCCGGGGTCGAATGCGATCGGCAGCGTAATCGGGCCGCTGATACCGAGCGGCGGCTTCCACGGGGCAGGACCGGTGCGCCGCGTGTGCGGCATTCGCCGTGTGATGATCCGCAAGGCTTCGGCGAGCTCTATTCGGGCGAGGTGGGCGCCTAGGCAGTAGTGCGCCCCACCACCGAAGGTCAGCATCGGTGCCGGGCCGCCGCGGGTGATGTCGAGGCGGTCGGGGTCGTCGTAGATCTTGGGATCGCGGTTGGCGGCCGCCGTGTTGGCGAGGATGTACGCGCCCTCCGGTATGAGGACACCTTCCAGTTCGATGTCGGTTGTCGCGACGCGAATTGCGGCGAAGGTGATCGGTGAGTGACGCATGAGCTCCTCGACCGCCGTTGGAGCGAGTTCGGGGTGGTCGGCCAACAACGCCCACTGGTCCGGATAGTCGGATAACACCTGCACGGCGGCGGCCAACTGATTTCGTGTGGTGTCGGTGCCCGCGTTGAGCAGGATGGCGACCAGGTTGACCAGCTCGTCGTAACGGAGCCGGTCGCCGTCTTCTTCGGCGCGAACGAGCTCGGAGATCAGGTCGTTTCCGAGCGACCGGCGGCGCTGGGCGATCAAGTCCTCCAGGTAGGCGTCAAGTTGCTCCCAGGCCCGCAGGATCGCGGACTCCTCGGCGGCGACGTTGCCGCCGAACGCCTTACTGAGGTCATCGGCCCAGCTTTAGAACAGTTCACCGTCCTGCGCAGGGGCGCCGAGCAGTGCGCAGATGATCGGGACCGGGTATTGCCTGGCGATGTCGTGCACGATGTCGCAGCGACCCACCGCGCTGTGCCGGTTGACCAGATTCGTGATGACGTCGACGCATGCGGCCCGCATCCGCTCGGCGGTCCGCGGCGTGAACGCCCGTGATACCAGGCGGCGCAACCTCTGATGTTGGTCTGCGTCGACGCTCATGATCGTCTGGCACACCTTGTCCCACACCGGTCCCGACGTGATGCCCTGCACCACCAGGCCGATGCCGCGCGGCATCGCGAAGCGCGAATCGCGCAGCACGGTGCGCACCAGGTCGTAGCTGAGGACTTCATGCCCGTAAGGGCCCAGCGCAATCGGTGCCTGCCGTTGCGCGTGCGCGATGATGTGATGCGCTTCTTCGGGGTCCTTGGTTTCGTGATAAACGAACGTGGGCCAGGTGCGCTCAAAGATGTTGGGAGTGTGCGTGATGGCTGTCATGGTTATCGACTATCCGGCGATTGCGCCTAGAGACCATCGGTCGAAATACCTATCCGTGGGAGGGTCGGGTACCTACGTAGGTATGCCCGCCTGAGCACTATCAGCAATTTTGCTGATGTTCTGCGACGTGCGTCGCCGGATGCTGGTTAGCATGAGCGAAACGGACTGGAGCGACGTGGGTGTGAGCGACCTTCCTACCGGCACGGTGACGTTGCTGCTGGCCGACGTCGAGGGCTCGACGCGGTTATGGGACACCCAGCCGGACGAGATGAGCGCTGCTGTGCAGCGCTTGGACCAGGCGCTGGCGGACGTCGTGGCCGCCCATGATGGAGTCCGCCCCGTCGAGCAGGGCGAGGGCGATAGCTTCGTGGTCGCTTTTGCGCGCGCCTCGGACGCGGTGGCGTGCGCGCTGGATTTACAGCGGGCGCCGCTGGCCCCGATCCGGCTGCGAATCGGGATCAACACCGGCGAGGTCCGGCTGCGCGACGAGGGCAACTACATCGGGCCGACAATCAACCGCACCGCGCGGCTGCGTGACCTGGCTCATGGTGGGCAAACCGTGTTGTCGGGCGCGACCGAGCTCATGGTGGTCGATCAGCTTCCACCCGGTGCCTCGCTGAGCGACCTGGGCACCCATCCGTTGCGTGATCTGCCCCGGCCCGAGCGTGTGGTGCAGCTGCGCCACCCGGACCTGCGCAATGAATTCCCGCCGCTGCGCACAACCAACGCTGCTGTTGCCCACAACCTTCCGGCTCAGCTCACGAGTTTCGTTGGGCGCCAAGCAGAAATCGAGAGCCTGCGTGAGGTGCTGGCAGGTAATCGGCTGGTGACTCTCACCGGCGCCGGTGGAGCGGGCAAGACACGCCTGGCGGTGCATGTTGCTGCGGAACTGGCGGGCGAATTCGGCGACGGTGTCTGCTATGTGGATCTCGCGCCGATCACCCATCCGGACGTGGTGCCGGTCACCGCGGCGCGCGCGTTAGGTCTGCCCGACCAGCCCGGCCGGTCGACGCTGGACACGCTGGTCCAGCATCTTCGCGACCGTCACACGCTGCTGATGCTCGACAACTGCGAACACCTGATCGACGCGAGTGCAGCCTTGGTCGCTGCCCTGCTGGGCGCCGCGCCGAGGCTGACGGTGCTTGCCACCAGCCGTGAGCCGCTGGGCGTGTCGGGTGAAGCGGCCTGGCAGGTGCCCTCGCTCTCGCTGTCCAACGACGCCATCGAGTTGTTCGCCGATCGTGCCCGGTTGGCTCGTACCGGCTTCACCGTTGACGACGACAATGCCGGCGCGGTGACCGAAATCTGCCGGCGCCTGGACGGAATGCCGTTGGCCATTGAGCTCGCGGCAGCACGAGTGCGCACCCTGTCGCTGACCGAGATCGTCGACAGTCTGCATGACCGGTTTCGTCTGCTGACCGGTGGCTCGCGCATCGCGGTGCGCCGACAGCAGACGTTGCGTGCCTCGGTGGATTGGTCACACGCGTTGCTGACCGATACCGAGCGCGTCCTGTTCCGCCGGTTCGCCGTATTCCTGGGTGGCTTCGACCTTGACGCTGCCCAGGCGGTCACCGGGGCCGACGGGGTGGCGCGTTACCAGGTGCTGGACCAGCTCACCCTGCTCGTCGACAAATCGCTGGTGGTCGCTGAAAACACCGGCGGGAGAACGCGATACCGGTTGCTGGAAACCGTGCGCCAATATGCGCTGGAGAAACTCGGCGAATCCGGGGAGGCCGACGCCGTCCGGTCGCGTCATTGCGACTACTACACGTCAATGGCGGTGCTGCTCGACGCGCCGGCCCGCACCGACTACGAGCAGCGACTCGATCAAGTGGAAGTCGAGACGGACAACCTGCGAAGCGCATTGGGCTGGAATCTGGAGAATTTCGATACCGAGGGTGCGTTGTCGCTGGCATCATCGCTGCAACCGCTATGGCTGACGCGGGGACGCATGCTGGAAGGCCGGGCATGGTTCGATACCGTTCTCGCCGAGGACGATCCGAACAACCTTGAGGTGCCCGCCGCGGCGCGTGCCCGCGCACTCGCCGATACGGCAATGTTGAACCTATGGGTCGGCGGCAGCATGGATCGGGCCGAGCGCGCGCTAGCGATCGCCCGCGAACTCGGTGACCCAGCTTTGCTGGCGCGGGCGTTGACCGCCTGCGGCTTCATCGCGGGTGCCATCGTGTACAACGCCGAGACGGCCCAAACGTATTACTCCGAGGCGATGGTTTACGCACGGAGATTGGACGATCGATGGAGCCTGAGCCAGATCCTCGCGTGGCAGGCCAACACCGGGGTGAACGTGGGCGACCCCATCGCGGCCCGCGCGGCCGGTGAAGAAGGTCGCGATCTCGCGGATGCGATTGGTGACCGGCCCAACTCGCGGTGGTGTCGGCTGAGCCTCGCGTTTGCACAGCTGATGGAAGGCGATGTAAACGGAGCCGTCGCGGGATTCCGGGGCGTGGCCGCCGAGTGCGAAGCGGATCACGACGAGTTGCTCAAGCCGGTGAGCCGTATGGGCCTGGGAGTTGCACTGGCATACCGGGGTGAGTTTGATGCGGCGCGCGCAGCGGCCGACACGGCACTCGAGATCTCGTCTGGTCTGGACGATTACTTTCCGGGGATGGGCCACGCGGCGGCGGCGACGGCGGCGCTGGCCGCAGGCGACGTCAGCGCCGCACATGACGCGAGCGAACGGGCCTACCAACACTTCAGTGTGGTTCAGCCCCAAACGGCTGCGGCGCAACGTGCCTTCAACGCCGTCGAGGTGGCGCGGGCGGAAGGTGACCTTGTGCTGGCGCGCCGTCTGGCCGACGAAGCCGTCTCGGTGGCCACTGGGTGGCACCGGGTGGCAGGTCTACAGGCCCGGGCGCGCATCGCGGTTGCCGAAGGCGACCGAGAAGAAGCGGAAGGTGACGCCCATGACGCGCTCGCCAGCGCGGCCGGCTGCGGGGTGTACCTACACCTTGCCGACAACCTTGAGTGCCTTGCCGATCTCGCCAGAGACAGCGACAGTCAGCAAGCCGCCCGTCTTTTCGGCGCGGCCGAGGCGTTCCGGCGGCGCATGGGGATGGTGCGGTTCAAGGTCCACCAACCCGGTTACGACTCCTCGGTGGCTGCGCTACGAGATGCCATGGGCGAGAGCACATTTGATGCCGCGTGGGCCGAGGGTGCCGCATTGTCTACCGAGGAGGCGATCGCCTATGCGCAGCGCGGCCGGGGCGAACGCAAACGCCCAAGCAGCGGCTGGGAGTCGCTGACACCCGCTGAGCGCGATGTCGTCCTCCTGGTCTGCGAAGGCCTGGCCAACAAGGACATCGCGACACGGCTTTTTGTCTCACCCAGGACCGTGCACGCCCACCTCACACACGTCTACACCAAGCTCGGGCTCAGCTCGCGTGTCCAGCTCGTACAAGAGGCAGCGCGCCGCACCTGACGGCCCCAGTCACGGCACATCCTTGGAGTACAGCCAGGCCTCCCACAACGGTCGCAGCGACTCGTCGGAGTAGCCGGCGGCCAGGCCGGTGAAGTCGTCGGTGACCACGGTGCCGTGACGATGCCGGGTCGTCCAATCCTTAAGCAGCGCAAAGAATTTCTCGTCGCCCAGCCGCCCGCGCAGCGCGTGCAGGGTCAACGCACCACGCTTGTACACGCGGTCGTCGAACATGTCGCGCGGCCCGGGATCGGCCAGCAGCAGGTCCTGGGGCTGCCCACGCAGCCGCTGGTGGTGCTGGCGGGCCAGTGCGTCGGCGCCGGGACCGCCGCTGTGTTCGGACCACAACCATTCCGCATAGCAGGCGAATCCCTCGTGCAGCCAGATGTCACGCCAGCGCCGCGCCGTCACCGAGTTGCCGAACCATTGGTGCGCCAGTTCGTGGGCGATCAACCGTTCGCTGGCCCGCTTGCCGTCGCAATGGTTGGCACCGAAGATCGAAATCCCTTGGGCTTCAAGCGGTATCTCCAGCGCATCGTCCGTGACGACGACGGTGTAGCCATTCGACAGCGGATACGGTCCGAACAGCTCGATGAACAGCTTCATCATCTCGGGTTGGCGGGCGAAGTCGTGGTCGAAGTCGCCGCGCAGCCGCCCGGGCAACGCCGCCTGTATCGGCACCGGCGTCTTGGCCAGCCGGGTCATCTCGTAGCTGCCGATCTGCAGCGTCACCAGGTAGGTCGACGTCGGCTCGGGTTGCTCATAGGTCCACACGGTCTGGGACGCCCGCGTCCGGCGCCCCACCAGCTTCCCGTTGGCGACCACCCGGTAGCGGCTTTCGGTGCTGACCTGGATGTGGAACGCGGCCTTGGCGCTGGGGTGGTCGTTGCAGGGGAACCACGACGCGGCGCCGTTGGGTTGCCCGGCGACCAGGACGCCGTCGGTCAGTTCCTCGAAACCGACGTCACCCCATAGCGATCGGATGGGTCGCGGTGAACCGCCATAGCGCACCACGATCGACAACGCCGCGCCGGCCGCCAGCTTGGATGCCAGCCGGATGCGCAATTTGCCACCGCGACAAGAGAATTGAGCGGCGCGTTTGCCGTTCACCGACACCTTCGACACCGTCAATGCGCTGGACAGGTCGAGCGTGAGTTGTTGCAACTCGGTGAGCGTCACCGCGGTGATCGTTGCCGATCCGGACAGCCGGTTGATCGAAACCTTGTACTCCAGATCCAGCTCGTAGCGTGACACCTGGTAGCCGGAGTTGCCGTTTTGCGGCAGATACTCATCGAGTACGTCGGGCGCCTTTTTGGCGGAAGACTTCACGCCGCGGTGTCCCGGACGCCGGACCCGGACGCGTTCTTTCCTCGGTTCTTCTTGCGGCCGAGGTTCCACGGCCTGATCGGGTTGCCCTGCCAGCGTGTCGATCCCGGCACCTCGTCGCCGCGCACCACCAGCGACGCGGGGCCGACGGTCGCGCCGGACCCCAGCCGGGCGGCGGGCAGCGCGACACAATGCGGCCCGAGGGTCGCACCGGCTTCCAGCACGACGCGGTCCATGCGCATGATCCGGTCGTGGAACAGGTGCGTCTGCACCACGCAGCCACGATTGACGGTCGAACCCTTGCCCAGCGTGACAAGGTCCGCCTCAGGGAGCCAATAGCTTTCACACCACGTCCCGCGCCCGATGCGGGCGCCCAGCGCGCGCAGCCACAGGTTCAACAACGGCGTCCCGGTGGCCGCGCGGGCAAACCACGGCGCCGCGACGGTTTCGACGAAGGTATCGGCGACCTCGTTGCGCCACACGAACGACGACCACAGCGGATACTCGCTGGCCCTGATCCGCCCCACCACAAGCCATTTCGCGACGACCGTGATCCCGGCCGCGATCGCGCCCGCCGCCAGCAGCACCAGCCCGCCGCACAGCGCCGCCGCCCAGAAGCCGAATATCCGGGCCAGCGCCTGCAATGCGCCCAGCATCGCGAGCCCGATCGCGACCGTCACGACCACCGGCAGCAAGCGGAACGTCTCCACCACCGCCCGCATCGCCTTCAACCGCAGCGGCGGGTGATAGGTGGTCGCCGCGTCCGCCTCGGCGGGGCGCCGGCGTAGGCGCATCGGCGGGCTGCCCAGCCAGGACGAGCCGCGCTTGGCCTTGGGCGGCGCGGCCGACAGGACCGCGACCAGTCCGTCATCGGGCACGCGGCGGCCCGGCTGGGTGATGCCGGAGTTGCCGAGGAACGCACGCCTGCCGACCGTCGTCGTGGCCGCGTAGATCCAGCCACCGCCGAGCTCGTACGACGCGACCATCGTGTCGTCGGCCAGAAACGCGCCGTCCTCGATCACGGTGAACTTGGGGATCACCAGCGCCGTGGAGATCTCGGTGCCCCGGCCGACCTTGGCGCCCAGCAGCCGCAGCCACAGCGGGGTCAGCAGGCTGGCATACAGCGGGAACAGGTAGTTGCGCGCGGCGTCCATCAGCCGCTCGGTCGTCCACAGCTGCCAGCCGGAACGGCTGCGCACCGGGTGGTAGCCCTCGCGCAGGCCGATCGACAACGCCCGCACCCCGACCACCGTGAGCAGCGCGTACACCGCCACGGCCGCCAGCGCGGCGACCGGTGTCCACAGCAGCGCCGGCAGTATCGCCTCCGACAGGCGGCGGGTGTGCGCCACGGTCACGCCGATCACCGCGAGGCCGCTCGCCACGGCGATCAACGGCAGCGCGGCGAGCAGTAGCGACGTAACCCCGTACATCGCGACCCACCAGCTTCTGCGTGGCGGTCGTTCGTTGGGCCACGGGTGGTTGACCCGGCCGGACTTCACCGCGGGCGAGCCCTTCCAGTACTGGCCGTTCTTGATCTTGTCGAGCACGCCAGACCCGGGCGCCACGTCGGCGTTCTTGCCTACGGTCGCGCCCGGCAGCAGCGTCGTGCGGGCCCCAATCGTCGCGTCGTTGCCGATCGTGATCTCGCCGACGTGGAACGCGTCCCCGTCGATCCAGTGCCCGCATAAGTCCACTTCCGGTTCGATCGCGCAGCGATGCCCGAGCGTCAGCAACCCCGTGACCGGCGGCATCGAGTGCAGGTCGACGCCCTTGCCGATCTTGGCGCCCAACGCGCGGGCGTAGTACACCAGCCATGGCGCCCCGGCCAGGCTGTGCGCGCCGCTGGCTTCGGCCAGCCGCTCGGCGAACCACACCCGCAGGTGCACCGACCCGCCGCGGGGGTAGGTGCCCGGCCGCACGTTCGACAGCAACATCCGCGCGAACAGCACCGCGATGCCCATCCGGCCGACCGGCGCGACGAACAGGACGAACGCCACGGCGACGAGCCACCAGTTGACCGCGACGGTCCACGGCACCAGGTGCAGGGCGCGGGCGACGTTGTTGCCCAGCGCGAGCCACGTCACCCAGGGCAGCGCGGCCAGCGTCGCCAACGGCACGCTCAGCACGGTCTGCGCGAGCTGCGTCGAGCGTGGGGTCGGTCGCACCACGCGCTCGGTCGACCTGCGGCGGCGGTTCGAGTTCGTCGAGGAAACCGGCCAGCGAGCCCAGCCGGGGATGGTCGTACAGGTCGGCGACGGTGACCTGCGGGTACTGGTGCCGCAGCGTGGCGACGAGCTGCGCGGCGGCCAGCGAGCCGCCGCCGAGCGCAAAGAAGTCCGCCTCCGGGCCGTCGATCACGGCCCCGAGCAGGTCCCGCCACAGCCCGGCCAGCCAGCCCGTCGTGCCGCCCAGGTCGACGGCCTCCTCCGGGCCGGCGCCGCCGGGCGGTGGCCACGGCAGGGCGTCGCGGTCGACCTTGCCCGACGTGCGGGTCGGCAGCTCCTCGACCCGGACGAGGCGGGGTATCAGCGAGGCCGGCAGCTGCTCGGCGAGCCGGGTGCGCGCCTCGTTGAGGTCGAACTCCGGGTCCGCGCTGACGAAATAGCCGACGAGCACCGGGGTTCCGGTGGCGGTGCGGCGAACCGCGGCCGCCCCGCCGCTGACCCCCGGCAGGTGGACCAGCGCGGAATCGACCTCGCCCAGCTCGACGCGGCGCCCCCCGACCTTGACCTGGTCATCGCTGCGGCCGCAGAAGTACAGCCCATCGGCTTCCAGGCGAACGAGATCGCCGCTGCGATAGGCGCGCGGCCAGTCCAGGATCGGCATCGCGGCGTACTTCTCGGCGTCCTTGTCCGCATCCAGGTAGCGGGCCAGCCCCACGCCGCCGATCACGAGCTCGCCCACCCCGCCGTAGTCGACCGGCCGGCTGTCGGCGTCGACGACGGCCAGGTCCCAGCCCGGCAGCGGCAGCCCGATGCTGATCGGCCCGGCGCCGTCGAGCCGTGCCGCGCAGGCCACGACGGTGGCCTCGGTCGGGCCGTAGGTGTTCCACACCTCGCGGCCGTCGACGGCGAGCCGCTCGGCCAGCTCCGGGGGACAGGCCTCCCCGCCAAAGATCAACAGCCGCACCGCTTCCAGCGCCTCGGCGGGCCACAGCGCGGCCAACGACGGCACCGTCGAGACCACGGTCACGTCGCGGGTGACCAACCACGGACCGAGGTCCATCCCGCTGCGCACCAGCGACCGCGGCGCGGGAACCAGGCAGGCACCGTGCCGCCACGCCAGCCACATCTCCTCGCACGACGCGTCGAAAGCCACCGACAGCCCGGCCAGCACCCGGTCCCCGGGCCCAATCGGGTTGTCCCGCAAGAACATCTGTGCCTCGGCGTCGACGAACGCGGCGGCGTTGCGGTGCGTGACGGCCACGCCTTTGGGGGTGCCGGTCGATCCTGACGTGAAGATGATCCACGCGTCGTCGCGGGACAGCGGCGCCGTGGCCCGCCAGCCGCGCGACGAGCCCGGGCCCCGGAGCAGGCCCGCTTCGGTGATCACCGCGACGACGCCGGCCTCACCGAACACCAACTCGGCGCGTTCGTCGGGATCGTCGGCGTCGACCGGCACGTAGGCCGCGCCGGTGGCCAGCGTCGCCAGGATCGCCACGTACAGCGCGTAGCTGCCCGACGGCATCCGGATGCCAATCCGGTCGCCACGGCCAATGCCCCGGGCGGCCAGCCACTGAACACTGGCCTCGATGTCGCCGATCAGCTCGCTGTAGGTGAGCTGCACGGTGCCGTCGTCGAGCGCCGCCGCGTCCGGGTAGCGCGCGCCGGTTTCCTGGATGATGTCGATCAGCGACCGGGGGCTCGGCGCGGCGTGTGACAGCAAGTACTGCGCCGGGACTTCTGGGATGGAGTGCGTCGCCACTACATGAAAATACTCAAGTCGGGCCCGCGGTGACGGTTAGGCGCGTGGTCGCGTCACGCGCAGGCCCCGGGCGGTAATATCAACTACTTGCGATTAGCGAGTTGAGGTTATACCGTCGGCGCGACGAAGTCCTACGGGGCTGCCGGAGGGATCCCCTGCGAGATCGGAACGGACAGGAGCGGTCATGGCCCGATTTCCCAAGCCGCCGGAGGGCAGCTGGACGCAGCATTACCCCGAACTGGGCACCGAGCCGGTGTCCTACGAGGATTCCATCAGCCCGGAGATCTACGAGCTGGAGCGCGAGGCGATCTTCAAACGCGCCTGGCTGAATGTGGGCCGGGTTGAACAACTTCCGCGCAAGGGCAACTACTTCACCAAAGAGCTCAAGGTTGCCAACACGTCGATCATCTTGGTGCGCACAGCATCTGGGGAAATCAAGGCGTATCACAACGTGTGTCGGCATCGCGGCAACAAGCTGGTGTGGAACGACATGCCGCTCGAGGAGACCAGCGGTGTGTGTCGCCAATTCACCTGCAAATACCATGCGTGGCGATACGACCTGGACGGCAACCTGATTTTCGTCCAGCAGGAGGAGGAGTTCTTCGACCTCGACAAGAGCCGCTACGGGCTGGTATCAGTGCACTGCGACGTGTGGGAAGGTTTTATCTTCGTCAACTTCGCGAAGAAACCCGAACAGTCGCTGCGCGAGTTTCTGGGGCCGATGGTGACGGATCTGGAGGGATACCCGTTCGGGCTGCTGACCTCGCGATGGGTCTACCGCTCGCAGGTGAAGGCGAACTGGAAGCTGTACATGGACGCTTTCCAGGAGTTCTACCACGCCCCGGTACTGCATGCGAACCAATCGCCGACCGCCTATTCAAAGGCCGCCGCCGAGGCCGGTTTCGAGGCCCCGCACTATCGCCTGGACGGTCCGCACCGACTGGTCAGCACATCGGGCGTGCGGGCCTGGGAGATGCCGGACGAGATGCGCAAGCCGATGGACGACATCTGCCGCAGCGGACTGTTCGGGCCCTGGGAGAAGCCCGATTTGGGGGAGATGCCGGTCGGGCTGAATCCCGCGAAATGCGATCCGTGGGGGCTGGATTCGTTTCAGCTGTTTCCCAACTTTGTCATGCTGTTCTGGGGTCAGGGCTGGTACCTGACCTATCACTATTGGCCGACGTCGTACAACAGTCACCTCTTCGAGGGCACACTGTATTTCCCCCAACCGCGCACCCCGCGTGACCGGGTAGCCCAAGAACTCGCGGCGGTGACGTTCAAGGAATACGGGCTGCAGGACGCGAACACGCTGGAGGCGACCCAGAGCATGATCGAGTCGCGGGTGATCGACAAGTTCCTGCTCAACGACCAAGAGATCCTGCTGCGTCACCTGCACAGGGAGACCGCGGCCTGGATCGACGAGTACCGCCGGACGAACTCGGCGGGGGTGTGACCACGATGTCTGCTTTGCTGCCAACCGAATTCGCCGACCTGGAATCCTTCTCGGAGTGGTGCCTGCCTACCGAACCGGAGCGCTACGCCAAGCGGCTGGCGAGCTCGATGACCCAGATGAAGGCCTTTTACGACGCGATCACGCCCCGCGCCGAGGAGGCCCTCGCCTACTGCGACAAGTTCCCTCTCGACGAGTTGCCCGACGATGTCCTGAATCTGATGCATCTGCTGTATTCGATGATCATGGTGTCGTTCCCGGTGGAGTGCTGGAAGCAGCCGCGCGTGCCCGACTCCGGGGCTTCCACGCTGAACTGCGTGACTGAGCCCGTTCCGTGACCGGTGTGACGGTCCTGCGGGCGGCCCGCTGGGTTGACGTCGACGTCGGCCAGGTTCGGTCACCGGCGGTGGTGGTCGTCGACGACACACGAATTGCCGCGGTCAATCCCGAAGGGCCGCTGCCAGATTCGGCCAGTGTTCTCGATCTCGGGGACGTTACGCTGATGCCGGGCCTGATGGACATGGAGCTCAACTTGCTCATCGGCGGCCCGGGCGGTCCCGAGGGGCTACCCGCCCCGATGCACGGCGTTCAAGACGACCCCGCGTACCGCACCCTGCGCGGTGCGGTCAACGCGCGCACCACGCTGGACGCCGGCTTCACCACGGTGCGCAACCTGGGGCTGATGGTCAAGACCGGCGGCTACCTGCTCGACGTCGCGCTGCAGCGCGCCATCGACCAGGGCTGGCATGCCGGCCCGCGCATTTATCCCGCGGGGCATGCCGTCACCCCCTATGGCGGGCACCTGGATCCGACGGTGTTCCAGCGGCTTGCGCCAGGGATCATGCCGTTGTCGGTTGCGGAAGGCATCGCCAACGGCGTGCCCGACGTGATCGCGTGTGTTCGCTACCAGATTCGCCACGGCGCCAAGCTGATTAAGGTATCGGCCTCGGGCGGGGTGATGTCGCACAGCACCGCCCCGGGCGCCCAGCAGTATTCCGACGCGGAGTTCGCCGCGATCGCCGACGAAGCCCACCGCGCCGGCGTACGAGTGGCCGCGCATGCCGTCGGCGACACCGCGATCCGGGCGTGTATTCGCGCCGGGATCGACTGCATCGAACACGGCTTTCTTGCCACGGACGAGACGATTCAGATGATGGTCGATCATGGCACCTTCCTGGTCTCCACCACTTATCTGACCGAGGCGATGGCCGTCGACCGGATCGCGCCGGAGTTGCGCAAGAAGGCGCAGGAGGTTTTTCCCCGCGCAAAGGAGATGCTGCCCAAGGCGATTGCCGCCGGCGTGCGCATCGCGTGTGGGACCGACGCGCCGGCGATCCCGCACGGCCACAACGCCAAGGAGTTAGGGGCGCTCGTGGCGCGCGGCATGACCCCCCTCCAAGCGATCCGGGCCGCCACCGTCGTGGCCGCCGAACTCATCGAGGCCGACCACGAGTTGGGCCGCATCAAACCCGGCTACCTCGCCGACATCATCGCCGTGCCGGGAGACCCCTCCCGTGACATCGCCACCACGCTTGAGGTCTCGTTCGTCATGAAGGACGGCCAGATCTACAAGTCGCCGAGCGTTTGACCGGGCCGCGCCGGCGACGATGCAGAGCGCAGCGATGAGGAGAAGCGGCGCAAATAATCCAAAGGGAGACGGGAATGGAACTCACCGAAAATATCCTGTGGCTGCTCAAGCAGGCCTTCTACTTCTCGCTGACCACCGTGAACGAGGCGATCAGCGCTCACGGCGTCAGCACGGCCCAGATCGGCGTGCTGCGCCAACTCGCCAACGAACCCGGCCTATCCGGCGCCGAACTCGCCCGGCGCCTGCTGATCAGCCCCCAAGGGGTTCAACTGGCCCTCACCGCGCTGCAACGCCGCGGTCTGGTGGAACGAAAACAGGACCCCCAGCACAAGCGCATTCTGCAGGCCTACCTCACCGACGAAGGACGCAACGTCGTGGCCACGGTGCTCAGTGACGCCGTGGCCGCCCACGAGAAGGTGTTCGGCGTGCTCAGCGCCGACGAGCAGCGGACCCTGGGTGAACTGTTGAGCCGGGTGGTCGAAAAGGGCACCGGCCACGAGCTGTTCAAAGACCACATCGAGAATTGACGAGCATGTCTCTAGTACTTGAGATTAATCGCAAGTAGTTGATACTGTGGCACACGATGCAAGACTCCCGCGCCCCGGCCGCGCCGGCCTCGCTGGATTCGCCAGTCGGCGGTGTTGCCACCGACGAGGTGACCATCGAACTGGACGGCCGCACCACGACGACGTCCTATTCGGCGGGTGACACCTTGCTGCAGACGGCGCGGATGGCGGGGCTGAGCCCCCCGTCCTCGTGCGAAGTCGGTTCCTGCGGAACGTGTATGGCCCGCTTGACCGAGGGTTGCGCCCGGATGCTCAACAACGACGCACTCGAGGACGACGAAGTGGAGGAGGGCTGGGTGCTGACCTGTCAGGGTCTGCCGACCACCCGCACGGTTCGGGTGGTCTACGAGTGAGGTGGGCATGAGCAGCAGGGTGGCTTCAAAAACGGCGGTCGTGACCGGCGGCGCCTCGGGCATGGGTGAAGCGACGTGCCACGAACTGGGCCGGCGCGGCCTCAAGGTCGCGGTCCTGGACGTCAATGAGCAAGCGGCGCAACGCGTCACCGAAGACCTACGCGCGGATGGCTGCACGGCCATCGGCGTCGGCGCCGACGTCACCGACCGTACCGCCGTCGAGCAGGCCTTCGCGAAGGTGCGCAGTGAGCTGGGTCCGGTCTCGGTGCTGGTGACCAGCGCGGGAATGTTCGGGCATGCCCCGTTCACCGAGATCACCGTCGAGTCCTGGGCGAGAATCATCGACGTCAACTTGACGGGCACCTTTCACTGCTGCCAGGTCGCGGTGCCCGACATGGTCGCCGCGAAATGGGGCAGGATTGTGATGATCTCATCGTCGAGCGCCCAGCGTGGATCACCGTTCGCCGCCCACTATGCGGCGTCCAAGGGGGCGGTCATCACCCTCACCAAGTCGCTGGCCCGCGAGTACGCCGCGGACGGGATCACCGTCAACAACATCCCGCCGTCGGGCATCGAGACACCGATGCAGCAGCAGGCGCAGGCGGCGGGCTACGTGGCCTCCAACGAAAAGATTGCCAGCAACATCCCGGTGGGCCACTCTGGGCACGGGCGCCGACATCGCCGCGGCGGTCGGTTTCCTGTGCTCGGAGGAGGCCGGCTTCATCACCGGTCAGGTGCTGGGCGTCAACGGCGGAGCGGTGATGTAGCTGTGCGACAAGGAGGTTCACGATGACGCGATCGGGTAGGCCAGCCGAGGGCTCCTGGACCGAGCACTATCCCGAACTGGGAACTGGGCCCGTCTCATTCGCCGACTCCACGTCCAAAGAGTTCTACGAACTGGAACGAGAAGCGGTGTTCAAACGGGCGTGGCTGAACGTCGCCCGCGTCGAGGAGCTGCCGCGCACCGGCAGCTATGTCACCAAGGAGATAGAGGTTGCCCGCGCCTCGGTGATCTTGGTCAGGGGCCGCGACGAGCGCATCCGCGCCTTCCACAACGTCTGCCGCCACCGGGGAAACAAGCTGGTGTGGAACGACTTTCCCGGCGAGGCGACCCGCGGGACGTGCCGACAGTTCACCTGCAAATACCACGGGTGGCGATACGGCCTCGACGGTGCGCTGACATTCGTGCAGCAACAGTCGGAATTCTTCGACCTCGACGTGGCCGACTACGGCCTGAGTTCGGTGCACTGCGATGTATGGAACGGCTTCATTTTCATCAACCTTGCCGCCGAGCCGCGGCAGAGCCTGCGCGAGTTCCTCGGCCCGATGATCACCGGCCTGGACGGCTACCCCTTCGGGAAACTCAGCGAACGCTACGAGTGGGTCGCGCACAACAACAGCAACTGGAAGATCTTCGCCGACGCGTTTCAGGAGTACTACCACGTGCCGTCGCTGCACCCACAGCAGGTGCCTCACGAGGTACGCGACCCCAACGCCGGATTCACCTGCGGCCATTTCCAACTCGACGGGCCGCACCGGTTGGTGTCGACGGCGGGACGGCGCCGGTGGCTGCTCCCGGCCGAGTACATGTATCCCATCGAGCGGGCCACCAAGAGTGGGCTCGTCGGCCCGTGGCGCACCCCCGACATCGGTGAGCTGCCGGCCGGGCTCAATCCCGGCGGCATTGAGCCATGGGGAATCAGCAACTTCCAAATTTTCCCGAATACCGAGGTATTGATCTACGGCGGTTGGTATCTGGTGTATCGGTACTGGCCCACCTCGCACAACACGCACCGATTCGAGGCCTACACCTACTTCCACCCGGCGCGCACCGTGCGCGAACGCGTCGAACACGAAGTCGCCGCGGTGGTGCTCAAGGAGTTCGCCTTGCAAGACGCCGGCATGCTCGGCGGCACGCAGGCCGCACTCGAATACGGCATCGTCGACGAGTTCCCGCTGGGCGACCAAGAGATCCTGGTGCGCCACCTGCACAAGGTCGTCGTCGACTGGGTGGACGCCTACCGGCGCGAAAACGCGCCGGCTCCGGCTCCGGCGGGAGTCTGATCATGCCAGATGCCTTGCTGCCCAGTGCATTCGCTGAGCTGGAACGCTACGCCCGGATCTGGTGTCTGGCCACCGAGACCGAACGCTGGAACGCGCGGCTGGCCAGCACCATGCCCGAGATGCACGAGTTCTACGACGCATTTTTTCCGCGGCTCGAAGAGGCCATCGACTATTGCGACAAGTTCCCGCTCGACGACCTGCCCGACGACGCGCTCAACCTGCTGCACATGATCTATTCGCTGATCATGGTCGCCATGGCGGTGGAGATCATGCATCAGCCCGTCCCGACCGACGCCGCCGACGCGGTCATGATCCGCACCGACGAACCGGTGCCCTAAGCGCGGCGGTCAACCCCCAGCTACCTCGTCAGAAAGGACTCTCAATGAGTCTGCTCACCATCACCAAGCTCAGCGAGTCGGTCGGCGCCGAAGTCAACGGCCTGGACCCAGGTCATTTGGGCCTGGAAGACCCAGTCGACCCGGTCAGCGCGGCCATCCTGGATGCGTTGGAGGACAACGGAGTTCTCGTCTTTCGCGGGTTGCGGCTCGAACCCGAGGCGCAGGTCGCCTTCTGCCGCCACCTCGGCGGGATCGATCACTCCTCCGACGGACACCACCCCGTGCCCGGCATCTACCCGATCACGCTGGATAAATCGAAGAATTCGTCGGCGGCCTACTTGAGGGCGACGTTCGACTGGCACATCGACGGCTGCACGCCCACCGGGGACGAGTGCCCACAAAAAGCCACCGTCCTTTCGGCCGTGCAGGTCGCCGAGCGGGGCGGCGAAACCGAGTTCGCCAACTCTTATGCCGCGTATGACGCGCTGACCGAGGAAGAAAAGGACCGTTTCGGCACGTTGCGGGTCGTGCACTCGTTGGAAGCTTCCCAGCGGCGCATCACCCCCGATCCCACCCCAGAACAGTTGGCGCGGTGGCGATCCCGGCGCACCCACGAACATCCCCTGGTGTGGACGCACCGCAGCGGCCGCAAGTCACTGGTGCTGGGCGCCTCGGCCGACTACGTCGTCGGCATGGACCTCGTAACGGGCCGGGCGTTGTTGGCTGAGCTCCTCGTGCGAGCCACGGTGCCCGACAACGTCTACAGCCACAGCTGGTCGGTCGGCGACACCGTCATCTGGGACAACCGCGGTGTGCTGCACCGCGCGGCCCCCTACGACCCCAGCTCGGCTCGCGAGATGCTGCGCACCACCGTGCTGGGCGACGAGCCGATCCGATAGACGAGGAGCCATCGCGGTGCTGCCGGAACCGACGACGTAGTCAGGTGCGCTTCCGTTTCCAGTGCGGACTCTTGACCGCTTCGAGGGCTTCGGTGACGTAACGATCCAGTGGCCAAGGGCTGTTGGACTGGCGCACCCATTGCTGAAAGGCGAAATCGGCTGCGGCAAAGGCGAGTTGGATGAGCAGGCCCGGACGGATGTCGGCGTCGGGGTTGGTGCCCATGCGTTCGGCGATCAGCCTGGCCGCCCGCTCCTTATCGGCGGGGGTGTGGATGCTGACCTTGTCCAGCAGATCGGGAGCGACCAGCAGGGCTTTCCGCCATTCTTCGCAGTCGGCCCGGTCGAACGAGCGGGTCCGGGCGATGATGGCGTTGATCAGCGCGACATCGGGCGGCTCTTTGACGGGTCGCTGTTCGAGCGAGTTGACGATCGCGGCGCCGCCATGTCGAACGGGCGCCAGCAGCAGTTCCTCCTTCGTGGGCACGTGCCGGAAGAAGGTGCGTGGGGAAACCCCTGCGGCCGTGGCGATTTCCTCGGTCGTGACGGCATCGTACCCACGCTTGACGAACAGGCGGAACGCCGCGCGCCTGATGTCGGCCCGGATCTGTGCGCGCTGCCGATCTCGCAGCGACTCTGCGGTCATCGGAAGCAGCCGATCCCGCCGTCGACGTGAATGGTCTGACCGGTGATGAACGTCGCGTCGGTGCCGAGCAGGAAAGCCACCAGCGCGCCCACGTCGGTGCGAACGTCGCCGATGCGCCTCATCGGATTGCGTCGCAACGCCTTCGCGTAATCGTCGGGTGCGAACTGTTTCCATAGTTTGACGCCGTCGGACTCGGCGTACGGGCAGATGACGTTGACGCGGATGTTGTCGCGCCCCCATTCCAGGGCCGCGACCTTCGACAGCCCGCGGATGGCTTCCTTGGCGGCGGCGTAACCGCCCCACTTGGGTTCGCCGCCGGTGCCCGTCCCCGAGCCGAGGTTCACGATCGATCCGCCGCCCGCCTCGATCATCATCGGATACACGGCTTGCATGAGCAGGAATGTCGCCCGGGGGCCGACGTCGTGGCCGAGGGCCAGGTCCTCGGTGGTGATGTCGACGAATGCCTTGGGCTCGTTGGTGGCGATGGCGTTGTTGACCAGACCGTGTATCGCGCCGAAGGCGTTGAGTGCGGTGGCCACGATCCGCTGCGCGCTGTCCGGGTCGCGCAGATCGGCGACCAGCATCTCGGCGCGGCCCAGGACCTCCAGCTCGGCCGTTGTTGCGCGCAGGGCGTCGGCCTTGATATCGACCAGCAGCACCTCCGCGCCGCGTTCGAGCAGCGCGGCGGCGATGCCCTTGCCCACGCCCTGGGCGGCACCGGTGACGATCGCGACGTGGCCGCGCATCGAGTCGGGATGGCTGTAACTCATGCGGCGGGTCCCATCGCCAGCCGCACGCCGCGGTGCATCTCGTAAGTACTACGTGCGCCGTGGGGTAATTCGATGAACTCCACGGGTGTCCCGTCGGGATCTTTGACGAAAAACATTCGGACACCGCCGATTTCGAAGGGCTCCTGGTCTGGGGTGTAGCCGGCGGCGGTGATGCGGCGGTGGGCGTCGTCGAGATCGGTCACCGACAACGAGACGTTGAGTATCCCGGTGACGCCCCGACGCTTCTGATCCGGCGGGTTGGCGCCGATCGAGAGCAGCTCGACCATCAGTCCGCCGAGCAAACCACCGACGACCCGGCCTTCCTGCTTGCGGGTCGCGTGCAATGCCGCGTCGAAAGGCTCTCCGGAGATGAGAGTTTCGAAGACGACCTCCAAGCCGAGCACGTCCCGGTAGAACTCCAGTGCGCGGTCCATGTCGGTAACCCCGACAACGAGATGGCAGAACGACACATCGTCGAGGACACTCTCGCTGGTCATGTGCTCTCCGCCGCGAGATTCGGCGCCGGGCGTCCCGCGAACAGCGGCAGGTCCAGGTAGGTCTTGATGCCGGGCTCGGCGGCGCAGACGTCGGGGATGGCGTTCACACAATGGTTGGCCGTGGCCACGACGCCGGGATTGCGTTTCAGCCCTTCGGCGATCGTCGGCGGCTGCAGTCCCTTGAAGGTGAGGCGCACCGTGGGGTCGCCGGTGATCTCGACCTCGAAGCGTTCACCGATCCCTCCGAAATTCCAGGCTGGTTCCAGGTTTTCTTCACCCATCAACCAGTTGACCGCCGCCTCGATCACCGGCTGGCCGTCCGCGACAGCCTGCCAGCGGAACCGGCGTGCGGCCACGGTGCCGGCGGTGATCGGGAACGGGCCGTAATCGATATCGGAGGTCGCAATGGCAATCTCTTGAATGGTCCTGATGTTCGGATCGATGCGAAATCCCATGTGGTCGGCGATCATTCGCACCGACATCTTGAAGCCCGATTCGAGCAGGCTAGCCATCGGTCCCTGGGTGGCTTCCTCGGGGGTGCCGCCGAAGCCCATGATGTGGCGCACGACATCCGGGGCGTTGTAGGTGCGGATGTCGGAGAACTCCTCGGCGCGCACGTGGGTGACGGCTGACGAGAGCGACGACACCATCAGCGGGAATCGCTCCGTGATGCCGCCGGGGTGGATCCCCGAGCCGTGCAGGGTGACTCCGGCTTCGAGTGCGGCGTCGGCGATGGCTTGGTGACGCGGGTTGTCCGGATCGGGATACACCCAGCCGACCGGCGTGACCACGTTCTTGCCGGACCGCAGGATCGCGATCACCTCTTTGTCGTTGGGCACCAAGGGGCTGTACACGACGCAGTCGGCGTCCAGGCCCAGCACGTCGTCGACGCTGGAACTGGCGGTGACGCCCAGATCACCGGCTCCGACGATCTGACCGACGTCGGCGCCGTTCTTGTCGGCGCTGTGCACCCAGCACCCGACCAGCTCGAGCTGCGAATGATTGAGCACGCACTCGATTGCCGCTTTGCCAACGCCACCGGTCGCCCACTGGATGACTCGAAGCTTGGACGGGTTACTCATCGGCGATCTCCCTTGGCACGGCGACAATCGAATGGCACAGTATGACCGGCTGACAGTAACTGTCAACACTGGGCACACGCGCAGGAAGGGGCCGATGATGGGCGTCCTCGACGGCAAGATCGCGGCTGTGACCGGAACCAGCCGCGGCGTGGGTGTCGGCATCGCCCACGAACTGCTTCGCGCCGGCGCCACGGTCGTCGGCTGCTCGCGCTCACCGCTGGACACCATCCCCGGCATCGACAACGAACCCGACTGGGCGGCGCGCGCCTCGCAAAAGGTTTGCGATCAAGGCGACTACCGCTCGATCGACTCCTTCGTCACCGACGTCGTGGCCACCCACGGACGGATCGACATCCTGGTCAACAATGCTGGCGGTACCGTCCCGGCCCCGCACGTCGAGAGCATTCCCGAACTCGTGCAACGCATTCAGGGCGCACCCCGCGGCGACGACGACTACGAGCGCACGGCGCTGTTCCACGCTTACGCGGTGCAGATGAACCTCATCAGTCCGCTCTGGTTCGCCATCCGCGCCTACCGGCAGATGTGCACCCAGGACGGAACGGGATGCATCATCAACATCTCCAGCGGAGCCGGGCACCCTGCGGGTTCCCCCACTCTGGTCTCCTACGGGGCGGCCAAGAGCGGGCTCAACCATCTCACCCGGTCGCTGGCCGAGGAGTGGGGTCCCAAGGTCCGGGTGAACTGCATAGCGCTGGGACCGACGATGACCGAGAACTTCCGGTCATTTGTCCTGCCCAAGGACGACCCCACTGGCGCAAGGTATTTCGCCGCCGTCCCGATGCGGCGTGCGGGTGAGCCCGCGGAAGTGGGCCGGGTCTGCGTCTTCCTCGCGAGCGGAGACGCGGACTTCGTCAACGGCACGACCATCGAACACGACGGCGGCATGCTACCCGGCGTGCTGTACGACGCGGGCCTGAAGACCATCACCGATCTGCTGTAGCTATTGTCGATGCATGTTGGAACCCACTCCTGAGCAATTCGCGGCGCTTGCCGCACGGCCGCCCGATGCACCGGTAGTGATGGTGAACCTGTTGAAGTTCACGTCCCCGGGCGGCCGCGAGCGCTACTCGCAGTACGGACGTGAGGTCGCGCCGCACCTGCAACGTGTCGGTGCCACTGTCCTATACGGCGGCGAGACACCATCGGTCGTCATCGGCGATGGCGAGCGGCCTTGGTGGGACGCGATTCTCATCGTGCAGTACCCAACGCCTCAGGCTTTCATCGACATGGTGACGAACCGGGAGTACGCCAAGGTGCACGAACATCGGGCCGCCGCGTTGGAGCGCGGGGACCTGATCGCGACGTCGACGTGGTCGATCGCGCCGGAATGACTGCCCCACGGGTCAATTCGAGGTGACTTGCTCGGGGATGTCGGTCAGGTGCCACAGCCCGTCGCCGAGCAATGCCAATTCCTGATGGTGGTGCTGCTCGATGGTGCTGCGATGGCTGACGCTGACCACGATGCAGTCCGGCAGCTCGGTCCGTAACAGGTTGTACAGCAGGAACTCCAGCGCCTCGTCGACGGCTGAGGTGGCTTCGTCGAGGAAGGCCGCCTTGGGTTGGGTCACCAGCATTCGGGCGAAGGCAATGCGTTGCTGCTCTCCGGGCGACAGCACCTTGGCCCAGTCCTGCTCCTCGTCGAGCCGGGTGGTCAGGTTGGGCAGCGCGACCTTGATCAGCGCCTCCTGCAGCGTCGTGTCGTCGATCTCGCCTGCGGTCGCCGGATAGGACACGACGGCGCGCAGATTGCCGAGCGGGACGTAGGGCAACTGAGACAGGAACATGACCTCGTTGTGACCGTCGGGCCGGTACAGGGTGCCCGAGGCGTACGGCCACAGCTGGGCCAGGGTGCGAAGTAGCGTCGTTTTCCCACTGCCCGATTTCCCGGTGACGATCAGGGCGTCGCCCGGCATCAGCCGAACATCAAGCGGCTCAATCAATTGCGTGCCGGCAGGTGTGCGGACCTCGACGTCGGCAAGCCGGACCGAACCGTCGGTGCTGGCCCCGGTGGACAGCTCCGGTAGGTCTCGCGCAGCGGCGTTGGCTTCCACCAGCCCGTTGAGGCGGATAATCACGGCCCGGTAGCTGGCGAAGCGGTCATAAGCGTTGCGGAAGAACGACAGTGAATCCTCGATATGACCGAAGGCGCTGGCCGACTGGGTCACGCCACCGAGCTTGATGCTGCCGGCGAACAGCCGCGGGGCCTGAACGATGAACGGCAGCGGGGTGATCACCTGAGTGATCGTGACGTTCCAGCCGAGGAAGCCGATCGTGCGCCGCACGTAGCGGCGGTAGTTGGCGATCGTCGTGTCGAACCGGTTCGCCAGCTGGGCGCGCTCGGCCCGTTCGCCGCGATAGAAGCCGACCGCCTCCGAGGCATCGCGCAGCCGCACCAGCGCGTAGCGGAATGCAGCGTTGAACTGCTCATTGCGGAAGCTGAGCCCGATCAGCGGGCGGCCTATCCAGAATGCGACCACCGTGGCAATCACAACGTGGCCGATCACGACCCAGAACAGCGCCTTTGGGATCGCGATCCCAACGATGTTCAAGGTGCCGGACAGCCGCCACAAGATCGCGGCGAAGGACACGAACGAGACGATGGCGTGGACCGCGCCGAATAACAACTTGCTCGATGTGCCGACATTGGGATGGTTGACTGCGCCGCCGATGCCCGCGGTGAATATGTCGATGTCCTGCTGGATGCGTTGGTCGGGGTTGTCGATCGTTTCATCGATGAACCGAGCGCGGTAGTACGCGCGTCCCTCGAGCCAGTCCCCGGTCAGCCGATCGGTGAGCCACACCCGCCAGCGGACGACGAATCGCTGCGTCAGATACAAGTCCGCCATCGCCCGCATCACGTGCAGGGTCGCGATGATGCAGAACGTCGCAATGGCCATCCAAAATCCGTGGATGCCGGAATCACGGACGGCGGCGTTGTTCGCGCCGGCGCCCTGAAACGCGGTCTGCAACGCAGAGTACAGGTCGTTGCTGTAGTAGCTGAGCAGTATGTTGACCCGCACCGCCGCCATCACCGATAGCAGCAGCGCGCCGAACAAACCCCACACCGGCACGCTCTGCCGGCCGGTGAAGTAATCGCCGGTGATGCGCCAGAACTCGCCGCCCCATTGGGTGAACCGGGCGAGCGCTACCCCGACGACGAGCACACACACCGCGCTGATCGCCCACGCCTCGACGATCCACCGAGACGACGCGACCAGCTCGTGGCCCCAATCAATCGATGGTGTGAATTTTTCCATCGGAGGCTTCCCCCTTTGCGGCGTATCGGGACTTGTTCAGCGAGCCGCTGATGTGCTGTGCGCGAAGGTACCGCACCCACCCGCTTTTGAGTCCGCGAACGTGCTGGATCACGCCGCAAGAAGGGGTCTAATGGGTGAATGGAATTGATGATGCCGACCGACGCGATGTTTCTGCTGGGGGAATCCCGTGAGCACCCCATGCACGTCGGTGCCCTGCAACTGTACGAACTCCCCGACGGCGCCGGCGGGGAGTTCGTCCGGGAGTTCTACGACCGCTTGGTCGCCCAGCAGGATTTCCAGCCGACCTTCCTCAAGCGTCCGGGGACATTCCTGGGCAGGATCGCCAATCTCGCCTGGGCTTACGACACCGACATCGACATCGACTACCACATCCGCCGCTCAGCGTTGCCCTCCCCGGGACGGGTCCGCGATCTGCTCGAGTTGACCTCCCTGCTGCACAGCAGCCTGCTCGATCGCCACCGCCCGTTGTGGGAAGCGCACGTGATCGAGGGCCTGCAGGACGGCCGGTTCGCGGTGTACACCAAGTTCCACCACTCGCTGATCGACGGTGTCTCCGTGCTGAAGCTGATGCAGCGCGCGCTGTCGAGCGACCCGGACGACCGCGAGATTCGGGCGATCTGGAGCCTGCCCAAACGCAAACGCGCGCACAGCCCGTCGTCCCCGCTGAGCTCGCTGATGCATACGGCGGGATCGGTTGCGGCACTTGCTCCGTCGAGCGTGAGACTGGCGCGAGCGGCGCTGCTGGATCATCGGCTGACGGTGCCGTTCGGTGCTCCGCGCACCATGCTCAACGTCAAGATCGGGGGTGCGCGCCGCTGCGCCGCGCAGTCATGGTCGATGGAGCGCTTCAAGAACGTCAAGAAGGCCGTCGGAGTGACCGTGAACGACGTCGTCTTGGCGATGTGTTCGGGTGCCCTGCGCTACTACCTGCTCGAGCAGAACGCATTACCGGATACGCCGCTCGTCGCGATGGTCCCGGTGAGCCTGCGCTCGAAGGACGAGGCCGACACGGGTGGCAACCTCGTCGGCGCCATCCTGTGCAACCTGGCGACCGACTCCGACGATCCCGTCGAGCGGCTGGAGACCATCAGCGAGTCGATGCGCAGCAACAAGGACGTGTTCTCGCGATTGTCGCGGTTCGAGGCGTTGACGCTGTCGGCGATGAACACGGGTTCGCTGGCCCTGGCGTCGGTCCCGGGTTGGGTGGGATCGACCCCGCCGCCGTTCAACATCATCATCTCGAACGTGCCGGGACCGTCGGCGCCGGTGTATTACGGCGGCGCCCGGCTCGACGGCAACTACCCGCTCTCCGCCGTGCTGGACGGCCAAGCGCTGAACATCACCATGGTCAACAACGCCGACAACCTCGATTTCGGTCTGGTCGGATGCCGGCGCAGCGTGCCGCATTTGCAGCGCCTACTCGCTTTCCTGGAGACGTCGCTGAAGGATCTGGAAACCGCCGTAGGCGTCTGAACGATGCCCACGCTCAGTGCCGGTGTGCTGTTGTACCGGGTCTGCGACGGCGTCGTCGAGGTCTTGATCGCACATCCGGGTGGCCCGTTTTGGGCCCGCAAGGACGACGGGGTCTGGTCGATTCCGAAAGGCGAATACCCCGACGGGGAGGACCCCTGGGCGGCAGCGCGCCGCGAGTTTTCCGAGGAGCTCGGGCTATCGGTGCCGGCGGGTTCGCGCATCGACCTCGGCCCGGCGAAACAGCCCAGCGGCAAGGTGGTCACCGCCTTCGCGGTCCAGGGCGATCTCGATGTCACCAACGCGCGCAGCAACACCTTCGAGCTGGAGTGGCCGAAGGGCTCGGGCACGTTGCGAAGCTTCCCCGAGGTCGACCGGGTCGCCTGGCTCCCGGTGGCCCGGGCACGGGTCAAACTGCTCAAGGGGCAGCGAGCATTTCTCGATCGGTTGATGGCCCATCCGGAGCTTGCGGGTTTGACCGACGGAGCCTGATTGCGTGGCGTTCCTGGGCCCGCTGAGCGGGGTCGGTCGAGCGGTATGGGCAGAATGTGGGCATGACGACTGCGTCCACTCAAGATTTGCTGACGCAACTGCTGGATCCGGCCATCCGGGCTGACCCGTATCCGCTTTTTGCGCAGTTTCGCGAACGCGGAGCGATTCAGCTGCCCGAGGGTAACTTCGTCGTCTTCTCGACCTACCGAGACTGCGACGAGGTCCTGCGGCACCCGTCGTCCAGCAGCAGCAACGCCCACGCGACGGCCACGAAGCGGCAGGCCGAGGCCGGTTCGGCGCCGACCGGGCAGGCCCCGCCGGGCTTCCTGTTTCTCGATCCACCGGATCACACCCGGCTGCGCCGGCTGGTCAGCAAGGCGTTCGTCCCCAAGGTGGTGAACGCGCTGGCGCCCGAAATCACCTCGCTCGTAGCCGGATTGCTCGATGCGATTGCCGAAAGGGGCCGATTCGACGTCGTCGAAGACTTCGCCTACCCGCTGCCGGTGGCGGTGATCTGCCGGCTGCTCGGCGTGCCGCTCGAGGACGAGGCGCAGTTCAGCCACGCGTCGGCGCTGCTGGCACAGTCGCTGGACCCGTTCGTCACGGTGACCGGAGAGCCGTCCGACGGTGTGCAGCAGCGGATGCGGGCCGGCCGGTGGCTGCGCGAATACTTCCACGGGCTCATAGACAAGCGCCGATCACGACTCGGCGACGACTTGCTGTCGGGGTTGATCGCCGTGGAGGAGTCCGGTGATCAGCTGACCGAGGAGGAGATCGTCTCCACCTGCAACCTGCTGCTGATCGCGGGTCACGAGACGACGGTCAACCTGATCGCCAACGCCATCCTGGCGATGTTGCGCCAGCCGTCGCAGTGGGCCGCACTGGGCGCCGACGCCGATCGGGCCCCGGCGGTCATCGAGGAGACCCTGCGTTACGACCCACCCGTACAACTGGCGAGACGAGTTGCCATGGCCGACATGATGATTGGGGAAATCGAGGTGCCGGCGGGCGACGTGATGATGCTCCTACTCGCCGCGGCCCAGCGTGATCCCGCCGAGTTCGATCGACCCGACACCTTCGATCCGGATCGGGAGACGTTGCGGCACTTGGGATTTGGGCGTGGAACACATTACTGCCTGGGGGCACCGCTGGCGCGGCTGGAGGCGGACCTGGCCCTATCCGCGGTGACGGCACGGTTCCCGGACGCGCGGCTGGACAGCAAGCCGCGGTACAAGACGAACGTCACGCTGCGCGGGTTGTCGGACCTGACGGTCGCGGTCTGAGCTAGCCGCGCTCGCGGCTTATGGCCACCCGGCTCCCGCCTGGCGAATGCGGAGGAGCGGCTCATCCGAACATCCATTGGCCGCCGTTGACGTGGATGACCACACCGGTGATGGCGGCTGAGCGCGTCGAGCACAGGAAGGTGCACGCCCACGCCAGCTTCTCCGGCGTCGGCTGGCGTCGGATGGGGATGGCCGGAAGAAACTCCTTAGTCCGCTCCGGCGTCACCTCGGGGTGGGTCTCCATGTCGCGGATGGTTTCGATGAAGCCGGGAGAGACGTCGTTGCCGGTGATGCCGTACTGGCCCAGCCCGGAGGCCAGGGACTTGGTCAGGGTACGCAGGCCACCCTTGCCGACGGAGTGGGGGACCCTGGGTCCAGCCACCCAGCCAGCCGTCCTCCCCATTGATATGCACTATCCGGCCCCAGCCGCGATCGCGCATGCCGGGCGCGAACGCTTTGGCCAGATACCAGGAGGCCGTGAGTTGCTGGTTCAGGTGGTAGTCCCACTCCTCATCGGTGATCGTGCAGAAGTCCTTGTACAGCCGCCGGGCTGCGTTGCTGACATATATGTCGACGCCGCCGAACGTCTCCTCGGCCTGCGTCTGCATCCGCCCCACAGTTGCCTTATCGGAGGCGTCGCCCATCACCACCAGCGAGCGGACGCCGAGTGCCTCGGCCTCCCTGGCCACCGCTTTGGCCTCCGCCTCGTCGCTGCGGGTGTTGACGATGACGTTGGCGCCGTGGCTGGCCAGGTCGAGCACGATCGCCCGCCCGATATTCCGCCCCGAGCCAGTCACTAATGCGGTCTTGCCTGAAATTCCAAAGTCGTCACTCACATTCGACTCCTTACGTCCTCATCTACCTCGCTTAGCTTTCTCGCATCCAGAACAGACCTCAACTGTCCTTCGCGTATGCGGTGTTCGTGCTGTTAGCAACCACCGCTTTAGTGGCCGGCAGTCTGAGTCTGGAACGCCGTCGTCTTGGGATCGGTACCGTGATCAGCACGCCAGGCAGCGCTCGCGGCTTATTGTGAAACCGTGGCGCTGCGGCCTTTGCTGTCACATAAGCGGGGGCAGCGGGTTCAGCCAGGTCACCGAAGTGTCGGTAAGCCCCTTGTACTGCGGACAGTAGGCGGACACGGAAACGCCGACGAAGAAGCTGGATTGTTTCAGTGAGAGATCGGCGTTCTTCATCACCCTCATCACCCTCATCGCCAGAACGCTTGCCTTTTCGTTTTTGTCGAGTCCGGCGCACACGGTATGGCCCATCGCGACTGCGTTGTTGGGGTCAGCAATGGCGATCCCGTCCTTCGCAAGGGCCGCGTTGAACGCGTCATCGGTTGGACCTGCTGAGGCTGGCGATGCGGCGAGCAGTGCGGCGGCGGACAGCAGGACCGCGCACATTGCCGACCACTTCCCAGGACCGACGTGCATATGGGTCGTAGCCTCCTCTCGGTGCGGACCGATTGGCTTCGAGCCAAAGAATGACCTAACCAACGCTAGCCGAATTCGGGGCATTCCTCTTTGCAGCTAATGGGTAGGAAACAGGACGTTTACGCGGGGCCGGGCACGATGTAACGCCGCACCCGTTTCGGGTTATCCACAGTTGGAAGTTCGTCCACAGCTTGGCTTTCGGCTCCACCGCTGTCAGAGATTCGGCTTACAATCGAAACTATGTTCGAACCTCCGCTGCCCACTGCTGAGGCGCTGAGATCCGCCGATGACGACGCGGTGGTGGCGGCGATCGCCGGGTCCGCGCAGTTGGAAGCCGCCGCGGCGGCGCACCGGCTGGCCGCCATCGCCGAACTGGTGCGTCGCCGCGCTGATGGACCCACGGACTATGCCCACTGGTCGTGCGACAACTGGGATGTGGTGGCCGCTGAAGTTGCTGCGGCCCAAGGGATTAGCCACAGGATGGCGTCGGGGCAGATGTATCTGGGCGTGGCGCTGCGTGATCGCCTGCCTCGGGTGGCAGCCCTGTTCGCCGCGGGAACTATCAGCGCGCGGCTGGCGTCGGCGATTGTGTGGCACACCGACCTCATCAAAGATCTGCAGACACTGCGGTTAGTCGATACGACGCTGGCCGCGGATGCGGCACGATTCGGGCCAATGTCGGTGAACAAGACCGCGCAAACCATCGATGCCGTGGTCGACCGTTATGACCCGGCGGCATTGCGGCGTATCCGGGCGGGCGCGCGCGGCCGCGACGTGGTGATCGCCCCCGGAAACGACCAGTCCGGCATCGCGGAGCTGTGGGGTTCCCTGTTCGCCACCGATGCGGCCGTGTTGGAACGCAGGTTGACACAGATGGCCCACGACGTGTGTCACGACGATCCGCGGACAATCGCCCAGCGGCGCGCCGACGCATTGGGTGCGTTGGCCGGCGGGGCCGACCGGCTTGCGTGTGGCTGTGGGAACGATGAGTGCTCAAGCGGCGCTGATGTTTCCGACCAACGGGCAACGAGCGTAGTCATTCACGTTGTCGCGGACGCGGCGGCATTGGATGCTCAACCCGACCCGCACCTGGCGGGCGAACCCGCGCGACGGCCCATCACTCCGGATATGACCTTGTCCGAGGCCCTGGCGCCCGACCCCGAGCCCAGCTTGGCTGCCCAATCGGAGCGGTGCTCGGCCCTCATTACCGGCGGCGGTGTGATACCTCCCGCACTCCTGGCCGAGCTGATCCGCGGGGGCGCGAAGGTCCGGCCGGTGCTCCACCCCGCCGATAGCCGATCCGAGCCGGGTTACCGCCCGTCGGCCGGGCTGGAGCGGTTCATCCGGTGCCGGGATTTGACCTGTCGGTTTCCCGGCTGCGATCGGGCCGCCGAGTTCTGCGATATCGACCACACGGTGCCCTATCCGCACGGGCCGACCCACCCGTCCAACCTCAAATGTCTCTGCCGAAAACATCACCTCTTGAAAACCTTCTGGACAGGTTGGCGCGACGAACAACGCCCCGATGGCACGGTCGTCTGGACATCTCCGAGTGGCCAGACCTACACCACCCGTCCGGGCAGTCGCCTGCTGTTTCCCACGCTGTGTCTGCCGACTGGCGAGTTACCTTCTGCCCCAAAGACATATCGAACAGCCTGCGATCGCGGCGTCATGATGCCCGCGCGCCGCCGGACCCGAGAACAAGACCGCGCCAACCGCATCAATGCCGAACGCGCGCTCAATGCCGCCCACGTTGCCGAGCGCAATCAGCCGCCACCCTTTTAGGTTTGCTCACCCGAGACCGGGCACGATGTCGCCGAGGCTGAACGTGAGTGGTTGTTCGAGTTGGGCGTAGGTGCATGAGCGTGGGTCGCGGTCGGGGCGCCACCGGCTGAACTGGGCGGTGTGGCGGAACCGGCGGCCTTCCATGTGGTCGTAGCGGACCTCGACCACGCGTTCGGGCCGCAGCGGGACGAAGGAGAGATCCTTGCCGGCGTTCCAGCGGGAGAACTCGTTCTTGCGCGGCGTGCGCTCGCCGGCCTCATGGGCGGCCCAGTTCCATGGGTGGTCGTCGAAGCTGGTGACCAGCGGCTGCAGCTCGGTGAACAGCCGCCGCCGCTCGGCCATCGGGAAGGCGCCGATCACGCCGACCGACGCGAGCTGGCCGTCATCCTGGTAGAGCCCCAGCAGCAGCGAGCCGATGGCCTCGCCGCCGGACTTGTGTACCCGGTAGGCGGCGACCACGCAGTCGGCGGTGCGCTCGTGCTTGACCTTGAACATGACGCGCTTGTCCGGCTGGTAGGTGAGCGTCAGCGGCTTGGCGATGACGCCGTCGAGGCCGGCGCCTTCGAAGTCGTCGAACCATTGCTGGGCGGTTTCGAGATCGGTCGTCGCCGGCGTGACGTGGATAGATGGCCCGGAATCGGCCAAAGCGTCGACGAGGGCGGCACGCCGCTCGCTGAACGGGCGCCGCGTGTAGTCGTCGTCGCCGAGGGCGAGCAGGTCGAACGCGATAAAGGAAGCCGGCGTCTTCTCGGCGAGCATCCGCACCCGCGAGTCGGCCGGATGGATGCGTTGTTGCAGTGCCTCGAAGTCCAGGCCGTGGTCGGTGGCGATGACGATCTCGCCGTCGATCACGCAGCGCCCCGGCAGTTCCGCGGTGACCGCCGCGACCAGCTCGGGAAAATAGCGAGTCATCGGCCGCTCGTTGCGGCTGCCCAGCTCGACCTGATCGCCGTCGCGGAAGCAAATGGACCTGAATCCATCCCACTTGGGTTCATACGACGCCTCCGGCGGAAACGACCGAACCGACTTGGCCAGCATCGGCGAGACCGGCGGCATCACGGGCAAGTCCATTTGCTTATTGTGCTGGAATTTCTGGTATGGCTGCTGCAGCAGAAGAGCTCGACGTCGACGGCATCGCGGTCCGGCTGTCCAACCCGGACAAGGTCTACTTCCCCACGCTGGGCTCGAACGGCACCAAGCGACGGCTCGTCGAGTACTACCTCGCCGTGGCGGGTGGCCCGATGCTGGACGCGCTGCGTGATAGGCCCACTCACCTGCAGCGCTTCCCGGACGGCATCGACGGCGAGGAGATCTACCAGAAGCGAGTGCCGCAGCACCATCCCGACTATCTAAAGACGTGCCGGGTGACGTTCCCGTCGGGCCGCACCGCCGACGCGCTGCAGGTCACCCACCCCGCGGCGATCGTGTGGGCCGCGCAGATGGGCACGATCACGCTGCACCCGTGGCAGGTCCGCTGCCCCGACACCGAGCACCCCGACGAGCTGCGCATCGATCTGGATCCGCAGCCCGGCACCGGGTTCGAGGAGGCGCGGGCGGTTGCCGTCGACGTGCTGCGACCGCTGCTCGACGAACTCGGGCTGGTCGGCTATTCGAAGACGTCCGGGGGACGGGGCGTCCACGTGTACCTGAGGATCGCCACCGAGTGGGATTTCATCGAGGTGCGCCGGGCGGGCATCGCGCTGGCCCGCGAGGTAGAGCGCCGCGCGCCGGACGCGGTGACGACGTCGTGGTGGAAAGAGGAGCGTGGCCGGCGCATTTTCATCGACTTCAATCAGAACGCGCGGGATCGCACCATGGCGTCGCCGTATTCGGTGCGGCGCACCCCGATCGCGACCGTGTCGACGCCGCTGACGTGGGACGACCTGCGCGGCGCCGACCCGGACGACTACACGATGGCGACCGTGCCCGATCTGGTGAAGCGCCGCGCCGACCCATGGGCCGGCATGGATGAGGTGGCCCAGTCGATTAGGCCACTGCTGGAGATGGCCGAAGCCGACGAAAAGCGGGGGCTCGGCGACATGCCCTATCCGCCGAACTACCCGAAGATGCCGGGCGAGCCCAAGCGGGTGCAACCGAGCCGGGATACGGATCTGAAAAAGCAGACCTGACCCGGTGCGCGACGTCACGGACTGACTCACAGGTTGGTTTGAGGTTGCAGCGGTATGGTGCTCGTTCGGGCCTTTTCCTTGGTTGGGTTTTGGTTCTGGCGGTGGTCTCCGCCCGGTGTTGGTGCACCGGGGTTCACGGGGGCCGCTGCGTTTTTGTTGCGTTACGCGCGCCCACCCTTACGGGAAGTCGGGCACAACCTGCTGTACCAGTGGCAAGCGCTCCGGGCAAGCAAGCCGAACGGCATGCCCCACCACCCGCTCGGCCGCCCATTTCGGCAACTCACTCTGAGACTGGACGTCGGCGACAGCGCCTCTGACGCCCTGCGGGGTCGGAAGGTTCCGCAACGCCTCGCACGTTTCGGGCACGCTTCGCTTCGCAATCTCGATCAATTGTTCTTCGGTCGGGACGGCGGAAGCCTTTTGCAATCCGGGCCCGAACATTGGCGTGATAATTGCAGCGGTGGCTAGCAGCACTGCCGCCATCGACATCTTGAACGTGCGCAATCTAATCGCTCTCCTAATAACAATATTGAATTGCGGAATATCGCAGGATGACCGCGTATTCCCCGGTGAACCGGCCGACAGCCCTCCTGCCGCCGGCGCGTGCATATTCCAATTTTAGGAGCCACAACCTCTGACGGGGGTGCACGAACATTACTTCAGGTCAAGTTCTAAGAAACGCTGCGCAGCGGGCGTTGAAACGCATTTAGTAAGTATCAGCGTCACCGGGACGGTCGGCCCTTTTCGCGCTCAGCGAATCGCGTCAGGGCACGAGGCCGAGGCGATGCCGTGATCGCGAGCGCCTTGTGAGTAAAGCCAAGCGGACGTGACGTGGATAGAAACTGCGTGGAAAGTCAAGGTGTCCATGGGTTTTCGCTGATGCTTTTGGTACTCGTGGCCGTCGCGTGCTGGCTAACATGGGCGAATCGATCCTGGCGCGGATGCGCCGGGGGTGAACTGGAGCGAGTTGGGCGTGAGCGGGCTTCTGCCGACCGGCACGGTGACGTTGTTGTTGGCTGACGTCGAGGGCTCGACGCGGCTTTGGGAGACCCAGCCCGATGAAATGGCAGCCGCGATTGCGCGGCTGAATCGGGCGGTGGTCGATACCATCGCCGCCCATGACGGGGTGCGCCCGGTCGAGCAGGGCGAGGGAGACAGTTTTGTGGCGGCGTTCGCCCGCGCCTCCGACGCGGTAGCGGCTGCGTTGGACTTGCAGCTGGCGCCGTTGGAGCCCATCCGCATGCGCATCGGGGTGCACACCGGGGAGGTGCGGCTGCGCGATGAGGGTAACTACGTGGGGTCGACGATCAACCGCACCGCACGGCTGCGCGATTTGGCCCACGGGGGCCAAACGGTGCTGTCCGGCGTGACCGAGCAATTGGTGATTGATCGTCTCCCCGAGGGTGCGTGGCTGACCGATTTGGGCAGCCACCCGTTGCGTGATCTGCCCCGCCCGGAGCGGGTCGCGCAGCTATGCCACCCCGACCTGAGAAACGAGTTCCCGCCGCTGCGCGTATCCAAGGCCGTTGTCGCCACCCGTCTTCCGGTGCAGCTGACCAGTTTCGTGGGCCGCGACGCGGAGCTGATCCAGGTGCGCGAGCGGCTGGCCGACAACCGATTGGTGACGTTGACCGGTTCGGGCGGGGTGGGGAAAACGAGGCTGGCCGTGCAGCTTGCGGCACAGCTGACCGGTGAGTTCGGTGACGGCGTGTGGTACGTGGACCTGGCTCCCATCACCGACCCGGAGCTGGTGCCGGTTGCGGTGGCCCGCGTACTCGGGCTGCCCGATCAGCCCGGCCGCTCCACGATGGACACGCTCACCCGTTTCGTCGCCGACCGTCAGATGCTCGTGGTGCTCGACAACTGCGAGCACGTGCTTGACGCAAGCGCGGATCTGATCGTCGGGTTGTTGGCCGCGTCGTCTGGCCTGAAGTTCTTGGCCACCAGCCGCGAGCCGATTTTGGTGGAAGGCGAGATGAGGTGGCGGGTGCCGTCGCTCTCGCTGGCCGATGACGCCATCGAATTGTTCGTCGACCGGGCCCGCCACGTTCGACGCGACTTCGTCCTCGGCGACGACAACGCCGCCGTAGTGGCCGAGATCTGCGAGCGCCTCGACGGTGTGCCGCTGGCGATCGAACTGGCGGCGGCGCGGGTGCGCGCCTTGTCGCTGCCCGAGATCCTCAACAGCTTGCATGACCGGTTCCGGTTGCTGACCCGCGGTGCGCGCACCGCGGTGCGCCGTCAGCAGACGCTGCGTGCCTCGGTTGACTGGTCGCACGCGCTGTTGACCCAGCCCGAACGCGCGTTGTTCCGCCGGCTGGCATTATTCCTCGGCGGCTTCGACCTGGACGCCGCCGAGGAAATAGCCGGCGACGACGAGGTGGAGCGCTACCAGGTGCTCGATCAGCTCGCCCTGCTCGTCGACAAATCTTTGGTGGTGGCCGAAAACATCGGTGGCAGAACGCGCTATCGGCTGTTGGAGACCATGCGCCAGTATGCGGCCGAGAAGCTGGAGGGGTCCGGCGAGACCGACGTGATGCGGGCGCGTCACCGCGACTACTACACGGCCATGGTGGCGGTCCTGGACGCCCCGGCCGGGAGTGATCACGAGGAGCGGGTTGCGCAGGCCGAAACCGAGATCGATAACCTGCGCGCGGCCTTCAAGTGGAGCCGCGAGAACTCCGATGTCGAGCAGGCCTTGGCGTTGGCGTCGTCGCTGCAACCGTTGTGGTTCAGCCGAGGCCGGATCGCCGAGGGGCTGGCTTGGTTCGACGCTGCACTCGACGACCTCGACGCGCAGGGCTTCGAGGTGCCGGCGGCGGTCCGCGCGAGGGCGATCGCCGACAAGGCGGTGCTCGATGCGTGGGGCGGCATCGACAGCCTGGGCGCGGCCGAGCAAGCTTTGGCGATCGCCCGCGAGGTCAACGACCCGGCCCTGCTGGCGCGCGCATTGACAGCATGTGGCCATATCGCCGCGCAGAGCTACAACTTCGAGATGACTCGGGCATGCTTCGCGGAGGCCACCGTTATCGCCCGGGCGATAAACGATCGGTGGCAGCTGAGCCAGCTCCTCACCGTTCAGGCGCACAGCGCGTCCATCGCGGGTGACCCGCGCGCGATACGCGCGGCCGCCCAGGAAGGACGCGATCTCGCCGACACGATCGGCGACAGGTTCAAATCGCGTCAGTGCCGGACGTTGCTCGGAGCGGCGCAGATGATGAGCGGCGATCTGGCCGCAGCGCTCACACAGCTGTGCGAGGTGGCGGCCGAAGCCGAGCCGGCTCACGACGAGTTCTGCAGGGTGATGAGCCTGGTCGGTCAGACCATGGTCCTCGCCTATCAGGGTGAGGTGGCCGCGGCCCGAACGGCCGCCGCGGCGGTCGTGGTGAGTGGCGCCGAGCTTGGCGGGAGGGTGGCGGCATTCGGGCACGTGGTGCTGGGATTCGCGGCGCTGGCCGCCGGCGATGGCCCGGGCACACGCGAGGTGCGCGAGGCCTCCCACCAGCACCTGGGTGTCATCGGCGGTGGGGTGGCGACATTCCAGCGCGTCTGGAATGCCGAGGCAGCGCTGGCGGACGGGGATCTCGCCGCCGCGCGCCGCTGGGCCGACGAGTTCGTCTCGAATACAACCGGCTGGCACGCGGCGCTGGTCCTGACGATCCGGGCCCGCGTGGCGATTGCGCACGGTGAGCGCGAACAGGCCGAGCGCGACGCCCACGACGCGGTGTCGAGCGCCGCCGAAGTCGAGGCTTACGCCGCGGTACCCGACGCCATCGAGTGCCTTGCTGACCTGGCCGGCGAGGCCGGTCGCCGGCGCGAAGCCGCGCGGCTCTTCGGCGCGGCCGACGCCGCCCGCCAGCGCATGGGCGCGGTGCGGTTCAAAATCTATGACGCCCGCTACCAAGCCTCGCTGGCGGCGCTGCGAAACACGATGGATGACACCGACTTTGACTCCGCGTGGGCCGAGGGTGCGGCGCTATCCACCCAGGACGCGATCGCCTACGCCCAGCGCGGGCGGGTGGTCACTCAGTGATCGACGACAGGGCCGCATCCGGCCCGAATCCAAGTTGCGGGGCCGGCATTCGGTCCTTACCACTTCGCGATCGCACGACCCGGTTGACCAGGTTCGCGGCCAGAATCCCGGCCAGCCCCCCAACGGGTGCCAGCGACGACGAGTCTGACAGCACGAGGTAGCCGAATACGACTCCGACGGCGAGCAAAGCCACGTGGGTCGGCGTCCAGCTCGCTATCGGCCGCAGCCGGAAGGACAAACCGATGCCCAGCAGCAGCGCCACAATGTGGCCGGCGCCAGTGAAGTCCGCCCCCACGGCCGCCGCCACCGCGGTACCCAACCACCAACCGATCCAGGTCAAGCGCCAGCGAGACGGTATCGCCGCCGTCAGCGCGCCCAGAACACCAACCGCGCCGTAACTCATTCCCACGTCGCTGGCGTGCACAACCGAGGTCGGCAGCCACTCCGTCTCCACCGCGATGGCCAGCCCTACCGCGACGACTAACGTGGCGCCGATATGGCCGGCCGCGAATGCGATGACCAAACCCTTACTGCGCCAAATCAGTTCGCCCAGGGCCAGCAGGCACACCAGTCCCGGCAACCAGGCAAGGAGGTCACCGCCGTCGCTGACGAACGCGCTGCCGACCAACGTGTCGAGACGGCCGTGCGCCAGGTTGTGCAGGTTGGTGCTCATGCGGCTCACGGCGGCGTCGCCTGCGTGCGGACCCAGTGCGGTCAGCGTGACCGAGACGGCGATCAGCGCGACGGCGTACGCGATCGTGACACGCAACGTGGCCACGCCAGACAGCATCCGGGCCGCCGGCGCCGTCAAGCGGTCCGCGCTGTCACGAATTGCTCTGTTAAATACCATTATTCGCCACTAACTCGCCGTGGCGGCTTGGTCGGGGTGCGCGTGGCCCGACCAGCCGCAGTCGCGGGCCAGCAGGTCGGCGACCGTTTCGCGGCGCACCAGTTCATGGGACTGGCCGCCGACGACGCCGACCAGTGGCGGGCGGCCCACCAGGTTACTGCTCGATCCCATCGAGTAGTGGTAGGCACCGGTGCAGGCCACCGCCAGCAGATCGCCGGGGCGGATGTCGGCGGGCAGCTCGACGTCGCGGGCAATCTCGTCTCCCGCGTCGCAGTGGCGGCCCACCACCGTGACGGGCGCGGTGGCTTTTGGCCGGTGCCGGTTAGCCAGTGCCACCGTGTATTTCGTGGCGCGGGGCGCACCCCATGGGTTGTCGCTCATGCCGCCGTCCACCGCGACGAACGTGCGCCCGCCGGGCTGTCGTTTGACGGCGATCACCCGGAAGAGGGTCATTCCGGCGCGCGCGGCGATCGCTCGGCCGGGTTCCACCACGATCTGCGGGCGGGGATAGCTGTATTCGGCACAAGCGGTTCGAAGCGCGGAGTCGATGACGTCGGCGAGTGCACGCAGGCTGAGTTCTGGGGCGCCGGACGTGTACGGGATTGCGTGTCCGCCGCCGAGGTTGAGTTCGGTGAGCACGACTTGATGGCGGTCACGGACCTCGGCCATCAAAGCGATCGTTTGCCCGATGGCCTCGCCGTATAGCCCGGCGTCGGTGAGCTGCGAGCCGAGTTGACAGTGCAGCCCGACCAAGTCCAGCCAGGGCTGATCCAGGACGCGCTTGACGGCGCCGGCCGCCTGGCCACCGGTCACCGAAAACCCGAATTTTTGGTCGAGCGCCCCGGTGCTGACCGCGCCGGTTTCGATGTCGGGAATCACCCGGACCAACACACGTTGACGACAACGCTCCCGCCCGGCCAGCAAGGCGATCTCGCTCGGGGAGTGGATCACGACGCGCCCGACCCCGGCGGCGACCGCGTCATGCAGCTCGCCGGCGGTTTTCGCGTTGCCATGGAAAATGATCTGCGATGGCGGGACGTGGCCGGCCAGAGCGGTGGCCAGTTCGCCACCCGAGCAGACGTCCACGCCGGCGCCTTCGGCCGCCGCCCACCCGGCCACCGCGGCGCTCAGCAGCGCCTTGCCTGCGTAGACGAGCTCGACGCCGGGGAGCGTGGCGCGGTAGCAGCGGATCCGGGCCCGAAAGTCTTCCTCATCCACCACATAGGTGGGCGTGCCGAACTGGTCGGCGATATCGGTGGCGGGGATCCCGCCGACGCACAGCCGGCCCCTGTCGTCGACGTAGCTGCTCAGCGGCCAGATCGCGCGATCGAGGTGCGGGTTCAGCCTGTGCCGCAGCGACGGGAGCAACTCGAACAGCGACATACCTCCAACATGCTGGTCTGATGCGGGATGAGCCACGTTCTTAACGAATCCTTCACACCGCCGAGACAAATCTTCACGCTGTGAGCACTCGGGGCCGCGTCAGCGTGAGGAATATCGGCCCTCGACTAACCGCGATCTGCGCGTTTTCGCTGATGTATTGCCGCACGCAGCCACCGCATGCTGGCTAGCATGAGCGAAATCGATCCACGCGCGGATCTACCGTTGGTGGACTGGAGCGAACTTGGCGTGAGCGGGCTTTTGCCGACGGGCACGGTGACGTTGCTGTTGGCTGACGTGGAGGGCTCGACGCGGCTGTGGGAGACGCAGCCCGGCGAAATGACCGCCGCGATCGCCCGTCTGAATCGGGCGGTGTCGGAGATCCTCGCCGCGCACGACGGTGTGCGGCCGGTCGAGCAGGGCGAGGGCGACAGTTTCGTGGCGGCGTTTGCCCGCGCCTCGGATGCGGTGGCGGCCGCGCTGGAGTTGCAGCGCGCCCCGCTGGCTCCGATTCGGCTGCGCATCGGGGTCCACAGTGGCGAGATACAGCTTCGCGATGAAGGTAACTACATCGGCCCGACGATCAATCGGACGGCGCGGCTGCGCGATCTGGGCCACGGCGGCCAGACCCTGCTGTCGGGCGCGACCGAACCCTTGGTGCTGGATCGATTGCCCGTGGGGGCGTGGGTGACCGATCTGGGCACCCACGCGCTGCGGGATCTGCCCCGTCCCGAGCGGGTGGTGCAGCTGTGCCACCCCGACCTGGTCAACGAGTTCCCGCCGCTGCTGGCCTCCACATCCGTTGTCTCGCAACGCCTTCCGGTCCAATTGACCAGTTTCGTGGGTCGCGCGGCGGAGCTGGCCCAGGTGCGGGAGCTGCTGGCGGAAAACCGATTGGTGACGTTGACCGGTGCGGGCGGGGTGGGCAAGACCCGGTTGGCGGTGCAGGTCGCGGACCAGCTGGCCGGCGAGTTCGGCCGGTTTCCCGAAGGGGTCTGGTACGTGGATCTGGCGCCGATCACCGATCCCGAAGTCGTGCCGATCGCAGTGAGCCGCGCACTGGAACTTCCCGATCAGCCCGGGCGCTCCACGACGGACACGCTCACCCGTTTCGTCGCCGACCGCCAGATGCTGCTGGTGCTGGACAACTGCGAGCATCTGCTGGATGCGAGCGCATCGCTGGTCGTTGCTCTCCTGGGCGCCGCTGAGAAGTTGACGCTATTGGCGACCAGCCGCGAGGCGATCGGGGTGGCCGGTGAGGTGGCCTGGCGGATGCCGTCATTGTCGCTCGCCGACGAAGCCATCGAGTTGTTTGCGGACCGGGCTCGGCATGCTCGGCCCGGTTTCACGGTCGGCGACGACAATGCCGCGGCGGTGGCGGAGATCTGCCGCCGCCTCGATGGTTTGCCGCTGGCGATCGAGCTTGCCGCGGCGCGGGTGCGGGCGATGTCGCTGGACGAGATTGTTGAGAGTCTGCATGACCGGTTCCGGCTGTTGACCGGCGGCGCGCGCACCGCGGTGCGCCGCCAGCAGACGCTGCGCGCCTCGGTGGACTGGTCGCATGCGTTGCTGACCGAGCCCGAGCGGGTGTTGTTCCGTCGGCTAGCGGCGTTTATGGGCGGGTTCGACGTCGACGCCGCCCAAGCGGTCGCCGGGTCCGGTGACGTGGAGCGTTATCAGGTGCTGGATCAGCTGAGCCTGCTGGTCGACAAATCGCTCGTGGTGGCCAGTGATAGCCGGGGCCGAACCCGATACCGGTTGCTGGAGACGGTGCGCCAGTACGCGCAGGAAAAGCTCGGCGAGTCCGGTGAGGCGGATGCCGTCCGGTCGCGTCACCGCGATCACTACTCGACGCTAGCGGCTCCGATCGACGCGCCGGCAGGCGGTGATTATGAGCAGCGTCTCGATCAGGCCGAAATGGAAATCGACAATCTGCGTGCCGCGTTTGCCTGGAGCCGCGAAAACTCGGACACCGCGCTCGCGTTGACGCTGGCCTCGTCGCTACAGCCGCTGTGGATGGCGCGGGGCCGCGTCCGGGAAGGGCTGGCCTGGTTCGACACCGTCCTCACCCACCAGGTCGCACAGGACGTTGAGGTGGCGGCCGCGGTACGCGCCCGGGCGCTGGCCGACAAAGCGGTGCTTGACACGGTGTTCGGCGCTGCCGACAGCCTGGATCGGGCGCAGCAAGCTGCGGCGCTCGCACGCGACATCGATGACCCTGCCGTGTTGGTCAGGGCGCTGACCGCCTGCGGCCTTACCGCCGCCTACAACGCCGAGCTGGCAGGGGCGTACTTCGCCGAGGCGATCGAACTCGCCCGGGAGCTGGACGATAGTTGGAGGCTCAGCCAGATTCTGACCATCCAGGCGAGCGGGGCGATCGCCGCCGGTGACCCGATCGCGGCGCGCGCGGCCGCCGAAGAAGGACGCGACCTCGCCGACGCTATCGGCAACCGGTCCGACTCGCGCCACTGCCGCATCTGCCTGGGGGTGGCACAGGCATGGCGGGGCGATCTGGCCGGAGCCGTTGCACAATTCGGCGCGGTGGCCGCCGAGGCCGAGGCGGCCCACGATGGGCTCCTCCACGCGATTGGCCTCGCGCATCAGGCCAACGCGCTGGCGTGGCAGGGGGATGAGAGCGCGGCCCGGGCCGTGGCCGACGCCAGCCTGGAGTCCGGGTCCGAGTTCGGCGGCCTCGCCGCGAGCGTCGGTTACTTTGCGTTGGGAAACGCGGCCCTGGCCGCTAACGATGTTGGGACGGCGCTGGACGCGACCGCGGCGACCTGGGAGCACGGGAGGGTTCTGCCGGGGTACGCGGCGCACCTGCGCCCCCTCATTGCGATGGCCGCACTGGCGGGCGGGGATCTGATCGCGGCCCGGCGCTGGGCCGACGAAGCGGTCGCGACGGCGCCCGGCTGGGTCGTGACGCAGGCGCTGACGGTGCGCGCCCGCGTGGCGCTCGCACAGGGTGAGCCAGACCAGGCCGAACGCGACACCCATGATGCGCTGGCGAGCATTCCCGACAGTCTCGGGCCGGTATTGGGCGTCTCCGACAGGCTTGAATGCCTCGCCACATTGGCTGCACGCGCCGCGAGCAACCCCGAAGCGGCACGGCTTTTCGGTGCGGCAGCAGCGATCCGGCAGCGGATGGGCGCGGTGCGCTTCAAGGTCTGGGACGCCGGCTACGAAGGCTCGGTGGCGGCGTTGCGAGATGCTATGGGCGAGGCGGACTTTGAGTCCGCGTGGGCCGATGGTGCGGCGCTGTCCAACGAGGAGGCGATCGCCTACGCGCGCCGTGGCCGCGGCCAACGCAAGCGGGCCACCAGCGGCTGGGCCGCGCTCACGCCTGCCGAGCGCGACGTCGTGCGGCTGGTCGGCGAAGGACTCGCCAACAACGACATCGCCACAAGGCTTTTCGTCTCACCGCGCACGGTGCAGTCGCACCTCACCCACGTTTACACCAAGCTCGGCCTGACCTCTCGCGTGCAACTCGCCCAGGAGGCGGCCCGCCACGGCTAATCGGCGAAGTACTTCGTCGGGACGAATGGGACGTCGTCGGGCGCGGCGTGACGGGCCGCCAGCAGTGCGCGGGCGGCATCACCGATGGGAATCCGCAGCGGCAGTTGCGGTTTCTCGGCGGCGTCGACGACCTCGGCGGCAACCTGCTCGGGCGTGATGATGCCGGCGCGCGGGCCGGCGCCCTTCAGGATCGCGGAGTAGGGGTCGTCGGGCAGGGTGTACGTCGTCACGTCGTCGAGAGCGCCGGAGCTCACGGCGCCGGGTTCGAGCAGGGCGGCCTGTACACCAAACGGCGCAACCTCGATGGCCAGGGCTTCGACGAGGGCCTCCAGCGCCCATTTCGTCGACGCGTAGGCCGCGCCGGGCGGCAGCACGACCCGTCCGGCGACGCTGGACATGAACATCAACTTCCCGTCGCCGCGCTCACGCATCCGCGGCAGCACCGCCTGGGCGACCCGGATCGCGCCGACGGTGTTGAGGTTGAACAGCCGCTGCAATTCGGTCAGCGGGATGGCTTCCACGGCGGCATAGAAGATGGCCGCCGGGTTGGCGATCGCGATGTCGATGTCGCCCGCGGCCGCGACGGCGGCGGTGACGCTGGCATCGTCGGTGACGTCGAGGGCCAGTCGTTGAGCGACGTCCAGGTCGGCCAGGGTGCGCGGATCGCGCGCGGTGGCCACGACGCTGTGCCCGCGTCGGGCGAACTCGGTGGCGATCGCGCGGCCGATGCCGCGGTTGGCTCCGGTGATCAGAACGGATGACATGGTAGCGCAGGTCCTTTCACGAATGCTTTCCGTTGGTGTTGGAATTCTTTGCGGGACTTGGTAACTCGAAGACCAATAAGGTGCTGGTCGCGGTGGCCACCAGAGCTCCCGAGGCGTCGGTCAGCTTCGCCTCGGCGAACCCGACCCGCGACCCGGCTTTGACGACGGTGCCCACCGCACTCAGTGGCCCGGACCCCACGGTGACGGCCTTGAGGTAGTTGACCTTGATCTCGATGGAGGTATAGCCGACGCCTTCGGGCAGCGTCGTGTGCAGCGCGCAGCCGGTCGCGGTGTCCAGCAGGGTGCACACGATGCCGCCGTGCACCATTCCGAGCGGGTTGTACATGGACCCGTCCGGCATACAGGTGAACGCGACACGGCCGTCCTCGGCCTCGACGGCGCTCATCTGGATGAGCTGGCCGATCGGCGGCGGCGGCAGCTGCCCGGCGGTGACCGCGCGCCAGTACGCGAGGCCGGACATCGACGCGACCGTGGCCTGGGTCGTCATCGGGTCGCGCCACGTGATCAACCGCGACTGTTCTTGCCCGTGTGCAGCCGTCATGGGCCCACCCTTAGGAGGAAACTGATCGGTTTACCTGATTCGCCTAACATACCGACGCTTTTACCGGTTGTAAACCGTTCGGTATACTGCGCGAGTATGAACGACGTCACACCGCGAACGCGTCCACCCGCGAAGCGGGGAGCGCGTGAGCGCATCGAGCGCGCCGCGGCCCGGCTCTTCTACCGCAACGGGATCCACGCGACCGGCGTGGAACTCATCGCGCACGAGGCCGGCGTGTCCAAGCGCACGCTCTACCAACACTTCGCCAGCAAGAACGACATGGTCGACAACTACCTGCGCGGCATCGCGGCGCGGGGTGGGTCGCCCGTCGAGAAGCGTCTCTTCGACGCCGAGCTGCCCGCCGGAGAGCGGCTGCTAGCCCTTTTCGACATACCTCGCGCAGAAGTGATGCGCGGCTGCCCGTTTCACAATGCGGCCGTGGAGTCCGCCGGGTCGCTGGCCAGTACCGACAAGATCGTGCGGAGCCACAAGCAGGACTTCACCCGCCACCTGGTCGCGATCGCGCACGAGGCGGGCGCCGCCGATCCCCACCTGTTGGGTCATCAGCTGGCCGTGTTGTTCGAGGGTGCCAGTGCGATGGTTACTTCGCTCAATGACACCGCGCCGGTTGTCCACGCCCGGGCGGCCGCTGCCACGCTGATCGACGCGGCGGTGGGCGCGTCTCGGAGCTCTTGACGAGCTGATCGCGGTGCTGCTAGACATGGCGTGCGCCACAAGATTGGGCGATCGCCCAACAGCCGGCGGGTGGAGGTTGCAATGGGCCGGATGGACGGCAAGGTCGCATTCGTGACCGGCGCGGCGCGCGGCCAGGGCAGAAGTCACGCGGTGCGGCTGGCTCAGGAGGGGGCCGACGTCATCGCCGTAGACATCTGCCGCGACTTCGAGGCGTCCCCGGCATCCGGTGCGACGCGCGAAGATCTCGATGTGACCGCGGGGATGGTCAAGGACGCCGGCGGCCGGGTCGTGACCGCCGAGGTCGACGTTCGTGACTTCGACGCGTTGCGCGACGCCGTCGACAGCGGGGTCGAACAGCTCGGCCGCCTGGACGTCATCGTGGCCAACGCCGGAATCGGTACGACTGCGGGAAAGCTGCACAAGGCGAACGAGGCGCTGTGGCAGGAGATGATCGACGTCAATCTCAGCGGGGTCTGGAAATCGGTGAAGGCCGGCGTCCCGCACATCCTGGCGGGTGATCGCGGCGGCTCGATCGTGCTGACGTCCTCGGTCGCCGGTAACAAGGCCTATCCGCACGTCGGCCACTACGTCGCGGCGAAGCACGGTGTCATCGGCCTGATGCGCGCGTTCGCCGTCGAATTGGGTCAGCGCATGATCAGGGTCAACGCCGTTCTCCCGACGCATGTGAATTCGCCGTTGCTGATGAACGAGGCGACCTACCACGCCTTTCGGCCGGACCTGGAAAACCCCGGGCCCGACGACCTCGCGCCGGTGTGCCAGAGCTTCCACGTCCTGCCAATACCGTGGGTTACCCCCGAAGACATCAGCAACGCCGTGCTGTTCCTGGCCTCCGACGAAGCGCGCTATATCACCGGCGTGCCGCTCCTGGTGGATGCCGGCAGCTGCCTGAAGTAAGGGAAGCATCGATGACCGTCAGCAACGACACCGACGTCTACTACGACCCCTATGACACCGGCATCAATGCCGACCCGTATCCGACCTACGCGCGATTGCGCGAAGAGGCACCGCTTTACCACAACGAAAAGTTCGACTTCTGGGCGATATCAAGGCATTCCGATGTCGAGCAGGCATTGGCCAATTGGGAGGTTTTCTCCAGCCGACGCAGCGACATCCTGGAATTGGTGCAGTCGAAATTCGACATGCCCCGCGGCGTGATGATGTTCCAGGATCCGCCCGAGCACTCCATGTTGCGCGGACTGATGTCGCGGGTGTTCACACCGCGCCGGATGGCCGCCATCGAAGACCAGATCCGGCAGTACTGCATCGGGTGCCTGGATCCGCTTGTCGGGTCTTCGGGATTCGACATCATTGCCGAGCTTGCCTCGATGATGCCGATGCGCGTGATCGGGATGCTCTTGGGAATCCCTGAGTCCGAACAGGTCTCGGTTCGCGATGCCAACGACGCCAACCTGCGCACCAAGCCGGGAGCGCCGCTCAAGGTGGCCAACGCCGACTCCATCGCCGACGGGCGGATCTACGCCGACTACGTCGAGTGGCGATCCAAGAATCCCTCCGACGACCTGATGACGACACTGCTCAACGTCGAGTTCGACGACGAGCACGGGGTGCACCGCAAGCTGACGCGCAAAGAGGTCCTGCACTACACGCAGGTGGTCGCGGGGGCGGGCAATGAGACGACCGGACGGCTGATCGGCTGGCTGGCCAAGGTGCTCGCCGAGCATCCCGACCAGCGCCGGGAGATCGACCGAGATCGGTCGCTGCTGAACCGCACCGTCGACGAGACACTACGGTTCGAACCCACGGGACCCCACGTGGCTCGTTGGATGGCAAAGGATTTCGAGTGTTACGGCACGACGATTCCGGCCGGCAGCGCCATGCTGTTGCTGTTCGGCGCCGCCAATCGCGATCACCGCCGCTACGACGATCCGGACACGTTCGACATCCACCGCGACAACATCTCGCACATCACCTTTGGCAAAGGCGTGCACTACTGCCTGGGCGCCAACCTGGCGCGGATCGAGGGCCGCGTGGCGCTGGACGAGATGCTCAACCGCTGGCCGGAATGGGACATCGATTACGACACCGCACAATTGGCGTCGACCTCGACGGTCCGCGGTTGGGAGCGGCTGCGGGTGGTGCTGCCTTAAGCGGGGTCGGCGCTGCGATCGCGGCGGTTCTTCGGCTGCGGCATCTCAAAGCGGTCGAGGAATCGATTGACCAGCGCGACGGCCGCGTCGTGGCCACCGGAGGTGCCCAGCGAATGCTCGAGTATCAGGGTGCGGCCGATCGCGGCGATGACCACCGCGAGGCCGGCGGGCGGGTATTCGTCCGGGTCGATGTCGTGTTCGCGGACGATGAAGTTCAGGGCGGTGATTTGCATCTCGCGCCACCGTTCCGACCAGGCCGTGATTTCGGCCCGGATCTCCTTGCGGTGGTTGGCAAGTCCCATGAACTCCAACAGCAAACGGGTGTCCTTGGGCTCGGTGAGGGTGGCCCAGAACGCGTGCAGCGGCCGATCGGAGGATAGCGCTGTCTGCTGGCGCTCCAGGTAGACCGCGGCGCCGCGGCGGAAGACGGCCAGGTACAAGTCGTCCATCGTGGGAAAGTAGTAGTGCACCAACGCCGGTTTGACACCGGCTTTGGCCGCGACCCGGCGTGACGTGGCCGCGGCGTAACCCTCCTCGACCATGATCTGACTCGTCGCGTTCACCAGCATGTCGCGCGTGGTGGAGTCGCGTGCCTTAGGTCGCTGCGATGCGGTCACGCCATGGTTCCTATCACAAGGGGACTATCACACGGCCGGCTCGGCGACCATGTCGAAGAAGGCGGCACCGGAGTCCGGGATGCGGTTCTGCTTGAACACGTTGACGGAATAGGAGACCAGGATCATCGAGTACAGCAGGTGCAACAACCTGGTGGCGTCATCCGGTAATGCGTCGATGTCGAGCCCGTTCAGGTAGTCGATGGCCTCCTCGGCCCGCGGGGCGACGGCGTCGTAGAACGTGACGAGGTCGTCGTAGGGCTTCGACAGCCGCGCCTCGTAACGTTGTGCGCGCGTCGGCAATGCCCAGTCGGCGGCAAAGGGTTCCAGATCGGCGAAGGCTTCGGGTAGTTCGGAACCGGTCATTGTGGCTGCCCGTGCTGGTAGGCGTCGACCGTGTCGCGGATAACGGTGTGGAACTGGCGGATGAGCAGCTCCTGGTCGCTGAGGTGGAACGTGTTCTGCGCCCGCGTCTTTAGCGCCGAGTGCGTGGCCTCGATGGTGTTCACGTCCTGCATGGCGAACTCAATCGTGCTGTCCACCACCAACTCCTGCGCGAGACGGTCTCGTGCGTTTGCCGGCGGCACGAAGTACATGTCGATCTCGTAGATGTGCGAGTCGACGGTCTCGGGCCAGTAGGTATAGGTGATGTAGTAGCCGCGCGCCCAGATCTGGATCGAGATGTTCGGGAAGACCCAGAATTGGTCGTTGCCCCACGAGGCGATGTTGCCGCGGTTCAGGAAGTCGGGTTGCGGTCCGATGTTCCGAACATCGTCGGGCCCGAAGAGCCCGGCGCGGAACAGCTTGTAGACCCATCGCTGATCCTGGCGGGCGGGTCCGGCGGTGCCGGGTTCGCGGGGCGGCAGCGGCGGCGGTCCGGGAACCGAGGTGAGCATGTGTGGCCGGAACAGTTCGTAGTGGTAGGCGTCGACGGGCGGGACCATCTTCTCGGCTTTGGAGACGTCGGGGTCGATGAAGCGACCGTGCACGTAGGGCGGGTGGTACCACTCGCATACCGAGTCGACGGCCAGCTTCCAGTTCCCGTTGATCCTGGTGGAGAACCCGTAGCGCTGCGTCATCTTCTCGAACGGGTAGGCCTCGATGCCCAGCAGGCCGTCGCCGAGAAAACTCCGCAACGGCACCGGGTCCCCTTCTCGTTGGGAGGCGAGGTTGATGAAGATGAAGCCGGCCCAGACTTCGCAGTGCACCGGCGGCATCCGCAGTGTGGCCTTGTCGAGGTCGAAAAACTCGCCTTCGTTGGTGACGTGGTTGACCTTGCCGTCCAGGCCGTACCGCCAACCGTGGTACTTGCACGCGAACGCGCGACATGTTCCCGAGGACTCCCGCCCGGGGTGTTCCTGCCATACCACCTTGTTGCCGCGGTGCGCGCACACGTTGTGAAACGCGTGCACCGTGTTGTCGAGATCGCGGGCGATCACGATCGAGGCGAGGCGTCCGGGGAGGTCGCGGGTGAAGTAGGAACCCTTGCGGGGCAGGCGCTCGATGCGTCCGACGCACAACCAGTTTCGCTCGAACACCGCCTTGCGCTCGGCGGCGAAGAATTTCTCGGAGATGCAATCTTCGTAGTTGACCGGGGCGGTCCCGAGTTCGGGGTAGTCGGTGGTGAACTTGCCCCGTCCGGTCGACAGGCGCTGTTGAATGCTCGTCACGAGGGGACTCCTTGTCCGTCGGCCGCCGGTGTGGGCTCCGACTTTGCCCACGGCTCGTCGTCCCAAGCGCGATCCAGCGGCGCCATCTCGCCGCCGAACGGGAAGAAGGCCCGCTGCGCGTAGGTTTCCCGGGCCAGGCCGTGGCCGAGCTCGTCGATGAAGGCCCGCTTGAGTGGGTTGGTGAAGAGCTGGCGTGAATAGCGCAGCGTCAGCGGTGGGCGTTTGACCAATTCGCGAGCGAGTTCCCAAGCCCTGTCCAGCAATTGGTCTCCTGCCAACACCTCGTTGACGACGCCCCACTCCTTGGCCTCCTGGGCGCCGAGCTTCATGCCGGTCAACAGAAAGTAGCGGGCGCGGGTGTGGCCTGCTAAAAAGCTCCAGATGACATGCTGGCCGTCACCGGGCACCTGGCCCCGGGGGAAATGCGACGCGTCCTGGAAGTAGGCGTGGTCGGCGGCCAACACGATATCGCCGAGCAGCGGCACCTCGGAGTGCATGTTGCACGGGCCGTTGACCGCGCTGATCATCGGGACATCGACGTCGAGCACGTTGGTTATCAGATGCCTTGCATACCAGGCCTTTTCGTCGAGTTTCAGCAGCCCTCGGGTGCCGGGCATCAGCAGGTACTCGGGCTTCTGCACGGGATCGCCGTTGGGCATGCGTCCCCAATTGGCGTTGTAGTTTTCGCCGGTGCCGGTGTGGATCAGCACCTTGATCTCGCGATCCCCGGCGATGTCGGCGAACGCATCCGACATGTCGTCGTGCGCTCGCCAGTCCCACACCAGGCTGCCGCCGTTGGTGTGGCACTGCATCAACAGGATTCCGTCGTCGGAGAGCTCGAGTCGATAGTTGGCGTACCGATCGTGGTACTCGCTGTATCTGGTTCGTTTTGCCATTGAGCTGTCTCCTTGAGCGATCGCCCAAATCATGCAGGTGACATGCTTGCACCTCGGGTCGCCGCGGTCAAGGCTCAGCGCCCGTTGAGCAGGGCCACCACCGGCGCGAAGGGCTCGATCTGCGACTGCTGCACGGTGACGTAGTTGACGCCGAAGGCTTCGCGCTGCGAATGCAGAATCTCCACAACGTGTTCCGGCGAGCCGATCAACACGTTGGGATGATTGCGCAACAGGTCGGCCGAGATCCCCGTCGACGCCGCCACACTCGCCAGAACGGTCTCGGCGTCGTCGGTGATCTCGGTGAAGTACGGGGAACTCTCGACATCCAGGTCGCGATAGCGCTCGCCGGCCGCGGCCTGGACGTAACCGGCTCGCCGCCGTGCGACCGCCTGCGGATCCAGGCCGTCCTCGTCGTTTGCCACGAAGGGAACGCTGGACATGCTGACAATGTCGGCCTCGCGGCCGGCGAGCGACAGGACGCGCGGTCCACCCCCGCCGATCATGATAGGAGGATGCGGCCGCTGCACGGGCCGCGGCCTTCCCGCGTATCCACGCACCCGAACGAACTCACCCGAGCAGTCCAGCTCTTCGCCTTCCCAATGGGCCTTGACGAGGGAGACGACTTCGGCGAGCTTGGCGATCCGCCGGCCCGGACGGTCGAACTCGAGGCCCAACGCGGTGTACTCGACCTCGCTCCAGCCGGCGCCGAGCCCCAATTCCAGACGACCGTCGGACAGCAGATCAAGAGTCGCCGCTTCCTTGGCCAAGACCGCGGGCACGTGGTAGTCAATGCAGAACACCCGGCACCCGATGCGCAACGTGTCGCTGACGGCGGCCGCGGCCGCCATCGCCGCAATGGGGGCAAGGTCTTGGCGTGGCGTGCGCGCAGCCCGCTGCGCGGGGCCCGGTCCCAGGTAATGATCCGCCAGGAAAAGTGTTGAGTAGCCGAGGTCTTGGACTTTGCGAACGGTATCGCGCCACTCGCGCCCCCCGGCGGCGTTCGTCGCTTGCACTGCGAAGCGGAACGGTGGTCGGTCCATAGGCTTGACCGTAATCGATACGGGGTGATAGGCATGTGAAGCCAACCGTTTGGGCGGTCGCTCAGGAAGGTGGGATTCGGGCGTGAAGACGGCGGTGGTGACCGGTGGTGCGTCAGGAATTGGCCGTGCTGTCGCCGAGCGGTTGCGCAGTGACGGATTTGGGGTGGCCGTCATCGATCTCTCACCCACCGAAGACGGGTCCGGTCACGTCGCCGATGTCACCGACCGCGCGCAGGTCGACGCGGCCATGTCGGTGATCCGCGACGCGTTGGGCCCGATCCTGGTGCTCGTCAACGCGGCCGGGGTCGAAGGCTTCAAGAAGTTCTCGCACATGTCCTTCCAGGAATGGTCCAAGGTGATCGACGTGAACCTCAATGGCGTGTTCCACACCATTCAGGCCGCGCTACCCGACATGGTCGAAGCCGGATGGGGACGCATCGTCAACATCTCGTCGTCCAGCACGCATTCCGGGCAACCGTTCATGGCCCATTACGTGGCGGCGAAGTCCGCGGTGAACGGCCTGACCAAGTCGCTGGCCCTCGAATACGGACCCAGCGGGATCACCGTCAACGCCGTACCGCCGGGGTTTATCGACACACCGATGCTGCGCAGCGCCGAGAAGCGACACCTGCTCGGCGGCACCGTCGAGGATCACATCGAGCGCACGCCGGTGCGACGGGTCGGCCGGCCCGAGGACATCGCCGCGGCGTGTGCGTTTTTTGTGTCCGAGGAAGCCGGCTACATCACCGGGCAGATACTCGGCGTCAACGGCGGTCGCAACACCTGAGACCCGAAGAGCTCCAAGGAGATTGATGTACGATAGGGACCAACTCTTCATCGACGGCAGCTGGGCTTCCCCGGCTTCTGGAGCGGATTCCGGCGCCACGATCTCGGTGATATCGCCACACAGCGAGGCGGTCATCGGCCACGCGGTCTGCGCGGGATCCGCGGATGTGAACCGCGCCGTCGAGGCCGCCCGGGCGGCTTTCGACGCCGGACCGTGGCCCCGCATGCGACCCGCCGAACGGATCGAGGCGATCACCCGGCTGGCGGGCATCTACAAGGAGCGGCGGGCCGACATGGCCGCGCTGATCTCGGCCGAGATCGGCGCTCCCATTACCTTCGCCAAGAGGGCACAGGTCGGCCTTCCCCTCACCATGATCTCGGCGTTCTGTGCCACGGCGGCCAATTACGAGTGGCAGCAAGAGCGTCCGGGACTGTACGGCAAGGACATCCGGATCGTGAAGCGGCCGGTGGGAGTTGTCGCCGCGGTCGTTCCCTGGAACATGCCGCAGTTCCTTACCGTCACCAAGGTGGTGCCGGCGTTGCTGGCCGGTTGTTCGGTGGTGCTCAAGCCCGCGCCCGAGTCGGTGCTCGATGCACAACTGCTCGCCGAGCTGGTTGCGGCGGCCGACCTTCCACCCGGCGTCCTGAACGTGGTGCCCGGCGGTCGCGACGTGGGTGAACTCCTGGTGCGCCACCCCGGTATCGACAAGGTCTCGTTCACCGGCTCGACCGCGGCCGGTCGGCAGGTGGCCCTCGCGTGCGCCGAGGGGCTCAAGCAGGTGAGCCTTGAACTGGGTGGCAAGTCGGCCGCCGTTGTGCTCGACGACGCCGACCCCGCGGCCGTCGCCGCCGGGGTTCAGATGGCCAGCCTGGCCAACAGCGGCCAGGTCTGCAACGCGCTGAGCCGGATCCTGGTGCCGCGCGCGCGCAAGGACGAGTTCGTCGACGCGTTGGCCGCCGGGATGGAGTCGATGGCGGTGGGCGACCCCGCCGACCCCAACACCCAGGTCGGTCCGCTGGTGGCGCAGCGCCAGCAGGAGCGGGTCCGGGGCTACATCGAATCGGGCACCAGCGAAGGGGCGCGCCTGGTGACCGGCGGCAGCGAGATGCCCGACGGCCTCGACACCGGTTGGTATGTGCGGCCGACGCTGTTCGGTGACGCGAATAATGACATGCGGATTGCGCGCGAGGAGATCTTCGGTCCGGTGCTGACCGTCATTTCCTACCGCGACGAGGACGAGGCGGTCCGGATCGCCAACGACTCCGAGTACGGACTGGCCGGCTCGGTGTTCACCGCCGACGTCGACCGAGGGTACGGCGTGGCGGCAAAGGTGCGGTCCGGCACCTTCGGCGTCAACGAGGGCTACATCATGGATCCGGTGGCACCGTTCGGCGGCGTCAAAAACAGCGGCTACGGACGCGAACTCGGGACCGAGGGAATCGACAGTTACACAGTGAGCCAATCGATTTCGACCGCCGTGGCCAAACCATGATTAGCGACTTTCACAGATAGGGAAAAATCGTGGCCCCCAGTTTCCAGGACGTCATCCAATCCAAGTACCTGCTGCTGACGACATTCACCAAGGACGGCCGGCCCAAACCCACGCCTATCTGGGGTGTGCCCGAGGGTGACAAGCTTCTCGTCATCACCGACGACGGGTCGTGGAAAACGAAGCGGATCAACAACACCCCCCGCGTGACGATCGCGAAGAGCGCCGTACTGGGCAAGCCCAAGAGCGAAGCGGTGGAGGCGGTCGCCCGCGTCCTACCGAAGTCCGAGACACGGCGCGTCTACAACGCCGTGCTCAAGCGCTACTGGTACCACGCCTGGTGGTTCTATGCGCACTCGATCGTGCGCGGCGGCGTCGACAAGGTACACGTCGGGCTCGAGATCAAACCCGCCGACTTATAGGGTTGACCCGTGATGCACGAGCGGCCCCCGATCCTGGCGTTGGTTGCCGTCGCGCGCGCTGCGGTGGGAGCCTCGATGCTGCTCGCGTCGGACCGCTTCTTCAAGCCCGAGTCGGGTACCGAAACTCTGCTGATGCAGACGATCGGGATTCGCGACCTGGTTCTTGGGACGGGTGGTTGTGTCGCCTGGCTGCGCGGCGACGGCGAATTCCGGGGCTGGGCGACGGCTGGTTTGCTCAGCGACAGCGCCGATCTGCTGCTCGGGCTGCGCAGCAAGCCCCTCGTTGGGACCAAAAGCGCACTGATCGCCACGCTGGCGCCGGTGCCGTTCGTGGGCGCGGGCTTGCTTGGCTTGGCCCGGGCCCTGCGTAATCCTGAGCGGCCCTAGCCGGTTTCGCTGCGAAGGGCCGCGATCGTGTCGGCCACGGTTTCGGATGGATCCCGATAGGTGATGCCGAGTTCCCGCTCGCTGGGCGAATCATCGGACGCCGGCATCTGCGTGTAGTACTGCATCCCCGCCGAGGTGAAGGGCGTATCGAAGGGCAGAAACCGGCCCGCCCGATCCAGCACCGCCCCCGCAACGCGCAGCGCGACGTCGGGAATCGGAACGGAAACCATTGTCGTATCGCCACTTTCGCCGAGAATCCTGGCGAGCTCGGACGCGGGAACCCGATGACCGCCCGCCATATACCGGCGCGGCCCGCGCCCGGGCTCCAATAGCGCGGCATGCAACGCGGCCACATCGCGCACGTCGACGATCAGCCACGCCGCGCTTCGCCCGGGGATCGTGTGCATGACCAATGCCGCCCGGACGCCCTCGCCGGCCTCACCGTATTGGTCACCGACCGGCGGGCCGAGAACCATGCCGGGGTAGCTGATGTTGACCGGCGCGCCGGCGTCCTGCAGTCCGCGCGCATAGATTTCGACCTGGGCCTTGGACGTGCCATACCCGTCCGCTCCGCCGACGACCGGCAGGTCGGCCGCCAGCGTCTCCAAGTCGGGGCGAAACAGCGCGGTGAAGCTCGACACGTGGATGATCGGATCCAAGCCGAGCTCGACGGACTGACCGAGGACGTTTTGGGCGCCCTGCATGTTCGTGGTCAGCATCTCGGCTGTCTGACGCGGGTCGGTCGCCACCAAGGCGGCGGCGTGCACGACGGCGTCGCAGCCCCGCAACGCGTCACGCACCGAGACGCGGTCGGTGATGTCCCCGACGGCGTGGTCCGACACGTCGACGCCGAGTTTGGCGACGGAGGTCTGCAGCCGGGCGGGATTTCGCACCAGAAAGCGGATGGAGTGCCCCGCGTCGGCCATGACCTTGGCCGTCCACCCGCCGACAAATCCGGTACCGCCTGTGACCAGAACGCGCATGGTGCGATTCTGCACCGGCGCGGTTGAAGGCCTACAGGTGGGCGACGGCGAAGTCCGCGGCCTGGCCGACCATGCCGTTCACCGGATACAAACCGTGCGCCATGGGGCTGGCGCCGTCACCGCAGATCGAATCGCCCGGTGCGCACAATTCGAGGGTCTTGGGCTGATACATCGGGCCGATGACGATTGTCGGCGCGCCGTACTGGTGCAGGAACTGATCGGACGGGGTCCCGAACAGGGTGACCGCCGCGACGTGATTCGCTATCTCCGGCGGCATCGGCTTGGGCACCGCGGAAGCGGGAACGCCCGGCGGTACGGCGGCCGAGGTGACGTAACCGGCCACGGCCGCCCCCTGCGAATATCCCCCGAGCACCTCCCTGGTGTTGGGACAGCTGGCCGCCATGGACTCGATGTGATTGCCCGCATCGCGAATGCCGTCGATGACCGTGCGGGGGAAATCAGGGTTCGAAAAATCGGTGCTGGCCTGGTAGTTCACCGAATACACCCCGAGCGATTTGGCGCCGATCCGCGAGCGCAGCGTATCGACGAAGGGACCGCCGACGGTGCCGATGCCGGGTGGCTCACCGGAGCCGCGGGCGAACACCACCTCGACGTCGGGGCACGGATCGGCCGCCGCCGAGGGTGCGGGTGCGCTCACTGGCAGCGCCACCGCCGCCGCTACCCCGAGGGACGCCGCGAGCGCGCGCACCCGGGTGAGCTGGATCGACCTGAATACGTTCATCTCTACTCATTCCATTTCGCATCAACGGGGCCCATACCCCAATCTTCGATGCTGAGTGCGTTGTGGATTGCCCCAAGGCACCTTTTCTTAACCACGCGACCGCGCTTGCGGCAAATAAAGACCAGCAGGCCGGTCGGTGTCACCGACAAACCTGCTGGTCAGCGGGCCAACTACTTCTTGAAGGCGTCCTTGACCTTCTCGCCGGCATCTTTGAGGCTGGACTTCGCCTGATCGGCCCGGCCTTCGTTCCTGGTGTCGGCATCCCCCGTGGCCTTGCCGATGGCTTCCTTGGCGCGGCCGCCCAAATCCTCGATCTTGTTCTTCAATTTGTCTTCGTTGCTCATTCGTGGTGGCTACCCCGCGCCGCGGTCTTGAAACGCCGCACGGTCACCGCTCTGTCACGATGGAGTGCGTGAGCACCGCAATTGTGCTGGCAATAGTGGCGGGGCTGATGCTGCTGGGCATCGGCATGGTGATCAATCAGCTTGTGCGGCTGAAGAGATACCTGAAGGACCCGCCCACCAGCGCACCCGCCAGTGAGGAACCCCCGGACCAACCCAGCTGACGGCGGCCACCTGCGGACTTCTGCTGGCTCTTGCCGACTGATAGCTTCGTTCTCGTGATGGCAATGACGCCCGACGATGCCGCTGGCGCGAGCGCGGCGCAGTGAGCTCGTCGAGCGTTCTGGTCACCGACGACGGCTTGCCGCAAGGCGTGTCCGGCGCCGCCGACCCGCATTTTGCCAACGTCATCAAAGTTTTTTCGCAACTGTTCTTCGGCCGCCGGTTCGGCGGTGGCGCCCTCAGCGTCTACATCGACGGCGTGCCCGTGGTCGACGTCTGGACGGGGTGGTCGGACCGGGCCGGCACCCAGCGCTGGACCGCCGACACCGGCGCGATGGTGTTCTCGGCGACCAAGGGCCTCGCGTCGACGGTGATTCACCGGCTGGCCGACCGGGGACTGCTGTCGTACGACGATCCCGTCGCCGAACACTGGCCCGATTTCGCGGCCAACGGGAAGGCCGACATCACCGTCCGCGACGTGATGCGGCACCGGTCCGGCTTGTCGCATCTGCGGGGCGTCACCAAGGTGGAGCTGATGGATCACCTCCTGATGGAGGAGCGCCTGGCCGCCGCGCCCGTCGATCATCTGCGAGGTGTGCAGGCCTATCACGCGCTGACCTACGGATGGCTGCTGTCCGGTCTGGCCCGGGCGGTGACGGGCAAAGGCATGCGTGAGCTGATCCGCCAGGAGGTCGCCCGTCCGCTCGACACCGACGGCTTGCATCTCGGCCGCCCTCCCGAGGGCGCGCCGACCAAGGTGGCCCAGGTGCTGATGCCGCAGGGCAGGCTGCGGGCCCCGGTGTTCAACTTCATCGCACCGAGGGTGGCCGGCCTGCCATTCTCCGGTGCCCTCGGCGCGATGTACTTCCCTGGCGTCATATCGCTCGTCAAAGGGGACACCCCGTTCCTGGACGGTGAGGTCCCCGCGGCCAATGGCGTGGTGACCGGCCGCGGCTTGGCCAAGATGTACGCCGTGCTGGCCAACGACGGCCGCATCGACGGCAAAAAGTACCTGTCCAAGGAGTTGGTGCGCGGTCTGACGGGTGAGCCGCGACGGAAGTGGCCCGACGCGAACATGGTGGTGCCCATGCCTTTTCACCTCGGCTACCACGAATCGCCGGTTCCCGGCCTACTTCGCGGGTTCGGTCACGTGGGTCTGGGCGGAACTCTCGGATGGGCCGACCCCGAGGCCGGCAGCTCCTTCGGTTTCGTCCACAACCGGCTGTTGACCCCGTTGCTGTTCGACATGGGCTCGTTCGCCGGCCTGGCCGGTCCGCTGCGTAACGCCATCGAGGCCGCCCGTCACCAGGGACCGCTCGAGGTCGCGCAGCTCGGTGCGGCCTACGCCAAACCCGCTCGGCGACGGGCGGTTGTCCCCGACGCGACGGCGTCGGGCGAGGGCTAGCGTCACACGTTGGAGAAGCCCGACATAGCCTGTCGCAGTTGAACTCACCCGAGCTGCTCGCCGAAGCTGAGAGGTGCGACATCGGCAGGGTTGGAAAGCGTCGTTGCGCAACAGTTGAGCTTCTACGAGACCATCCCGTCGTATCGCAACGTGATTGCCCGAGAAGGTCTCGCCAGTGTTGTCGACCTCGCCGCGCTCGGGTCCGAGGAAGCTGTCGTGCGCCAGTTGCGCCGCTATCGGAATGCGGGTGCCACCGACGTGGTGATCAGGATCTCGGCTATTGGGTCCGATCGACGTCGATCGTCAAAGCGGAAATCTGGAAGTCGATCCAAGTTCCAGATTCGGCGCCAAAGGAACTAGCTGACTTCCTGGGCAGAGGATATGGTGGTGTCGGGACTGCGCCACGATTACGCGGACCACCAGCCACTGTCGCCTCTGACTCATTTCATCGGATCGTTATGGGCGAAGCTTGCAATCAATGATCCAACTCTTCGACCGCTGGCAGACGGATTCCGGATCACCAATACGTTTCCTCAGGGAGGAAGTCTCGCCTTCAAGCGTTGGAAGTTTGCCGAGCTTACTACCGAACGCATCATGGATGGCGTGCGTCGAAACTTCATCCCGAACGCGGACTGGCAATACCTCTTCTAACTTTGCGCAGCTAATAAAGTTTTGGTCGGAATGAATGTCCGCCGCGCCGTGGTCGCGCCAGCGATGCGGCATTGCCACGTGAACTGAAGCGGATGGTCGGGTCTCGGGTCATTGGGTGCGGCCCGACCTATCCAATCGTGCTTGTCGTCGCTCAGCACAGGGACGACGGGTCACATGGTGTCGCGTGACGAAAATCAGGCCGCACCTTGCCGGGACCCGCTGTCCCTACGCGGACCCAAGCATCCTCGCCTGCCGCGGCGGTGCGGCTGAGGAAATGACACGAAAATGGGACAAAATCTAGGTGACACAGCGTGGGAAATTCTGTATCGCCGCAGGTCAAACAAGTGCGTTATGACACGGAGTTTGAGAACCTACATCTGGGAGCCTCGCGGCGCGTTTTCGAGCCGAAGCACGGGATCAGCCTAAAGGGGGCGCTGATGAAGACGAGTGCTGGCATGTCACGCCCCTTTCGATACGCGGTTTCGATCCCGCGATCGCGAGTACGCGGGCGCGGTCGCGCGATCGCCGAGGCAGCGTTGCCCGTACCGCGACGCTGCCTAGCCGATGCCAGCAGTTCATTGTTTGGCCGGTGCGCAGCGATCACTGACGGAGCCAAGTGTCACCGTGGGACGCCCGTGCGGTTGGGCCATTTCCCAATTCGACCAAATACCTACCGAATACGGGCCTTGCGCACCGTTCTGTTCGTAATACCCCTGCGGGTCATAGACTTTCGCTTCGGGATAGGGCCACGGGCATGCAACAGATGTCGCGATCCTGGTCCACTTGAAGGAGGCAAAAGCGAGCCCGTAAAACAGATAGAACACGTTGACGATGATGAGCATGACCATGAACGACCCGAGCGCGGGTCGGCCCGCGAAGATGCGGGCTCGCTGGGCCAGTTTCTCGGACACCGTGCGACCGGTGTCATCGCGGTAGACGAGCACTCCCGCAGGGATCATTACGAGGGTGACCAGCGACGATTCCCAGAGCAGCGGAAACTGGTGTGGCGTGCCCACAAAGATCGAACCGAATGGAATCACCTGGGAGTACATGTACAGCCCGGTGTGGATCATCGTGACTTCGAGAATCATGTCGATGACAAAGCCGATGATGAAGATCAGAACGCCGAGGCTCATCAACGGGTGGCGCCACACGAACGAGTCGTGCGGCTGGCGGGCTTGGATCTTGCGTAACGCCCAGGCCGCCGGGAAGTACGGGCCGAACTGGAACATCACGTAGCCGAGGACGACGAACGGTTCGACCGTGGGCGCGAGCGAGACCAACGGCCATGACTCGGGCCAGTGCCAGAGCCGCGGGTCGTAGACCGCGTAGGGCGCCCAGTTCATGATGGGGTCCTGCCAGATGATGATCGTGGTGACGATGCCCATCAGGATGTAGGGGTGTGGTCCGAAGCGACGCCATCCCCAGACGGCCGCCACGATGAGCCCGATCACCGCGATGAGGGTGAAGATTTGTAGGACGGGGATCCAGTGCTGGTAGCCCAACAGCGGCCTGAAGGGCCGTGGTGTGCCTGTTACCGCCGGGTTGCCGACTCGCGCGTCGGGGAAATTCCGGACGTTCCACCAGACAGCCACGATCACGAAGACGCCCAGCGCGGTCCACACCCACTTCCAGATACTGCTGCCGGTCGGCGCGCGAGGCGGTTTGGCGTGCGGTGAGTCGGCGGGCTTGGCGCTGGGTTGTGCGGTCATTGGCTCTCCTGACTGATACACGGGCCGACCTGCATTTTTGTTAAAGCGGCCGATAGAGTCCGTTTCCCGCCATTTCTGGTGCCGGTCGGCACCAGAAATGATCTGGAGTCAGGGTGCACCAAAATGGCCGATCGGTCAAGGATGCGGCGGAGGGAAAATCGAGTGACCGCGCAGCCCGCGATGCCGGGCTACCGCAACACCTTGGCGTCCCACTATGTTGGGCCCGCCGGATCAGGTGAAGTGAGACCGCCAGCGTCAGGAATCGGCGGGGGTGTGCAGCCCTGTCGACACGTCCGCGGTGGCCAGCAGCAGTCCCGCGATCAAATCTGCGACGTGCTCGCGGCTGGTGTCGAATTCGCCCCGAAGCCAGCCGGCCACGATTTCCATCGCCCCGCTGACGAGCGCGAATGCGGCCATGTCGGTTTCGAGCTTGCTTGCCGCGGCTGAGCCCAGCAGTTCGCGGATCATCGTGGACATGGCGTCTGCGATCGCGCGGGCGCTTTCAACGCGCGCGCGCTGCAGAACGCCTGAGGTGTGGGTGGAAAGCAACAGTCGACCTCGGCGCGGGTCTGCGACGAGGTAGTCGAGGGCGGCGTCCGCGGTGGCGTGTACCTGGGCGCGTAGGTCGGGTGGGGCGCCTTGGGTCGCCGCACCTACCGCCTCCAGGCCGCCAGCGGTGAGGTCTCGCACGATCGCTTCAAGCAATGCGTCGGAGTCGGTGAAATGCTCGTAAAAGTAGCGGTCGTTCAGCTTCGCGCGGGCGCATACGGCCCGTTTGGACACCGCCTGCGCACCATCCTCGCCAAATAGATCGAGTGCGGCCTCGATGAGGGCGGCGCGGCGAGTGGCCCGCCGTTGGTCGACGGTCACGCCGCCGTAGGTGCGGCTCGCGGTTACCATAGGGCTTATTGTCCCTGATTCCCTCTTGACCCAAACAGCTTTCTGGTGCAGTCTGGCACCACATTAGTTCTGGTGCAACCATGCACCAGAAACGGGTCTGTGAGGGGAGAGGCCGTGTCCGTCGAGTCTGTGGACGTCCCGGTGACCGTTGAGGCGCTGACCCCTTCGGCCACCACTCTGTGCCCGGTGCACGACCGCTCCGTGCATGCCACGGGGTCATCTGTCGGCGACCGCTTCGAAGAAGTCGCCGGCTCCAAATTCGTGGCCATGTTCGCCCCGGCTCTGTTCGACGAGATGATGCACCCGGCAGTGTCGGCATCGCTGGTCGATACTGCGCGGATCCGCGACAACCCGCTCGGTCGCGCGCGACGCACCGCGGCGGCGGATCAGCTCGCGTTTTTCGCCAATAGCGCGGATCGGGCCGAGGAGATGCAGCGTCTGGTCGAGCTGCATCGCGACGTCAAAGGCGTTCAGCCCGACGGCGTCCGGTACAGCGCCATGAGCCCAGAACCTTGGAACTGGAACCTCTACAGCATCTTTTTCATGCACCGCGGCGTTTTTATGACGGTCACCGGCGAGAAGCTCACCCCGGCGCAGAACCAGGAGATCTGGGACCGGTTTCAGACAATGACAGCTGGCCTCCAGATGCCAGGTCGGGCAAGGCAGCTGGTCGAAAACTACGATGAGATGTGCGCCTACTACGACCGCATCGTGGCTGAAGTTCTCACCCACACCGAGGCCCTGGATATCGTCATAGACGCCACATTGCACCCGAAGCGCCCTGAGCACTGGTCACGGGCATGGGAGCCGGTCTTCTCGCTGGTGGGACCGCTAGCGGGGCGCCTGGTTACGGTCCTGGGTTTCGGGATCATGCACCCTGAGGTGAGAGCACTGGTGCCGATGCGATGGACCCGTCGACACGACCTGGCGTTTTCCGTGCTGTCGCGGGTGCTGCGGGTGGCGTACCGACGCCTACCCAGGCGTTTCACCGACACACCGCTGACTCGCAACCGTCGCGAGTACGAGCGAATCGTTGCGCGGTACAAGAGCATTGAGTTGCCTTCGTTCGTGCCAGGGGCAGTCTCGCCTGGCTCTGGCATGTGACCATTCATGCGGGCCGGCTAGCCTTCCAGTCGAGCGCTGACGAATGAGCTGACCGGTGCGACGTCGGCAAGATCGGGTGGGATGGGGCGTCCCAAGCGGGCCATCTGGTCTCGGCTGTCGAGAGCGGTGACCACCCACCCATGCTGACTGAGCCACGTCGCGGTGTCGGTGGCATCGTCTTGCTTGATGTAAGCGGTGACATCAACTCCAACGCCGGTGGTCTGCTCCAACTCAGCAGCGCCGTCGCGCCAGGCGTTCATTCGGGTATCGCCGAAATGCTCTGCGGCATCGGGGTAGACCTCTGCGGCAACCCGGCTGCCTGCGACACTCAGTGAGGTGATGGTCGTGAACAGCCGATCGTGATCGGCCGACGACAGATACGGGAGCAACCCCTCGGCCAGCCACGCAATGGGCACCGACGTGTCGAGTCCAGCGGCTCGCGCCGCGGAGGGCCAATTGTCGTCGCGCAGATCAATCGGAACCGGGCGCATCACGGCCAGCGGCACGGCTTGATGCGAGGCGAAGACGGATTGCTTGAACGCCAGCACATCTGGCTGATCGATCTCGAAGACACGCACGCCGGATAAGGAGTCCAGCCGGTAGGAGCGAGCATCGAGGCCGGCGGCGAGGATCACGACCTGACTGAGTCCAGCGCCGACTGCTGCCGCGCAGTAATCGTCGAAGAAGACCGATCGCGTCGCGACATAGTTGCGCCCGTTTTCCGCGGCACGTCGCCCCATGTCGTCGGGAGGACCCATCCAGGACAGGTCACCTTGTGCCATCGTCTGCCATCCGGGTTCACCGACTGCAGCGACCAGCAGCGCAGCGAACTCGTCGTGGATCAGCGGCTCGTCTTGAGCGGTCTCCGCGGCGCGCTGCGCGGCAACAGCGACCGCGGTGGAGCCGAGATTACTGGCCACGCCCCATGTTTCGTTCTCATTCATCGGGCATCGACCGTGGACAGGATCGCGCGGGCAACGATGTCCGGCGCGTCCAGCATGACGTAGGTCAAGCTGCCCGGCACCTTGACGAGGTCTGAGTTGGGAAAGTCGTCGGCCAGCCGGCGCGCGTGGTCGAGCGGAAAGAGTGCGTCATCGGTGCCCCACACCACCGTCACCCGTCCCTGGAACTGTTTGATCGCCGGTGCGGCTGCCAGGGTTAGGGCCGGGTCCAGTGACGCGGTGAGGGTCACCGCCTGGCGGCGGCTGGCGCTGTTGGTCAGAAACTCGCCGAAGACTGCTGATCGTTCGGTCGGATCAAGTCGCTTGCGACAGACTGCTTTCAGGAAGACTGCTTGGCCCAGTTTCGTGGTCAAACCTTTCAGGAGCGCTCGCCCCAGCGCGGGGCTGAAGCGGCACAGCTGGGCGACGTAGCGGAACTGGCCCGGTGGGAAGTGTTCGTAGCTATCGCAATTGGTGAAAACAAGCCGAGTGATGCGGTCCAATTCCAGCGAGGGATCTCCTAGCGCGCTGAGCACCAAACCGCCGCCCGTATCGTTGGCCACCAACGTGACGTCGCGCAGGTCCAGCACTTCGAGAAAGCGCATCAGACGTCGCGCCGCTGCGGCGGCGGCCAGATCGACACCGTCAGGAACTGGATGGTGTGCGCCCAATGGCCACGTAGGAGCGATGGATCGGACGCGATCACCCAACTCGGCGATGATGCGGTCCCATATCGCGCCGGTGACGTAGACGCCGTGGACGAACACCACCGCCGGACCGGATCCGGAGTCGGTGTATTCGATGATGGCTCCGTCGACTGTGCATCGGTTGCTCATCGCGCCCTTCCCGCCCGCTACCTACAGGTTGTAGGCGACACTGACATACAACATGTATGTCAGTCAATCGGTTCAGCGACCGGATGCTCGCAGCCCGGTGAGCAGCGCGTCGAGGGTCTGCACCCGACTGCCAAATCGAGCAACGCGACCACAGCCCGATCCTGTCGCTTGAACCTTCACAAACGGCGTGGGGCCGAGACTGCCTGTTTGAACCAAATATATGTTCCGGCTACAGTCCTCTTCTAAGGGAGTCGCGAAACACGCGGGGCGATGCCAGGGAGCCTCGCTGATAGCCGGGGTTTCGGTGCTAACTGACCTCGCATGACACAAGGGGCAGCTGTGGCACTTACGAAGCCTAGGAGCCGCTCTCTCTCTGTGGTCAACGCGGCGCTTCGTATCGGTGTCAAGGTCATGCCATGGATTCCGCTTCGGGTGAAGCGCCTTCTCGCCGGCGGCAAAAGGGTCACCATCGACGGCAACACCCTTGACAGCACGGTTCAACTGATACTGGCCGCCCAACGAACCACACATACCGGCGGCCTGTCGGCTGCTGCCGACCCTGAAGTTGCCCGCAATCTGATGCGGAACTCGCACTCGGTGATGGGCGCCCACGTCGCCGTCCCCACCGCCGACCTCACGATTCCCGGTCCCGACAGCCCCCTGCGGGCACGGCACTACCTGCCGACTATTGCGGCGCCGGCCCCGTTACTTGTGTTTTTCCACGGGGGCGGTTTCGTCGTGGGCGACATCGAATCTCATGACGGGCTATGCCGGATGATCTGCAGGGACGCGGCGATTCATGTGTTGTCGGTGGACTACCGGCTAGCGCCGGAACACAAGGCGCCGGCCGCGGTCGACGATTGCGTCGCGGCCTATCGATGGGCACTTGGACATGCCGCCGAACTAGGCGCCGACCCGTCCCGCATTGGCGTCGGCGGGGACAGCGCCGGTGGAAACCTGGCGGCACTGGTCGCGCTGCGCAGCCGCGACGAGGGTCTTCGGCAGCCGGCGCTGCAGGTACTGCTCTATCCGGGCCTCGACCTGTCCGCGAAGACCCGGTCGCGCACCTTGTTCTCAGACGGATTCTTCCTGTCCAAGGAGGATATGGATTGGTTCACCGAGCTGTATTTGGACGGAGCTGGCCTCGCAGCCGACGATGCGCGGGTATCGCCGCTGAAGGCCGCCGATCTATCCGGTCTGGCGCCGGCTCTGGTGCTCACCGCGGGATTCGATCCGCTGCGCGACGAGGGTAACGAATACGCCGCGGCGCTGCGCTCGGCCGGTGTCAGCGTGGACCACCGCCAGTTCGATGCACTTACGCACGGCTTTGCCAGTCTCGCACCGTTCGGCGGCGGCAGCGCCGATGCGGTCGCAGCGACCATCTCGGCCGTTCAAGCCCACCTCAGCCGCGGCTGAGGCGGCACGGTAGGCGCATCATGCGAACGGATCCCTGCCACCCAGGACTAAAAACACCTACAACCATCGGCGCCCACATTCGCGATGCTGCCCTTGCGGGGGGCACCGATGAGGGAGTCACGCTCGTCGTGGACGCGCTGACTACGGGTGAATCGCAATCGGAGGACCTATCGGGTGATGTCGAAGTTGGCAGTGGTGACTGGCGGCGCTGGCGAGTGTCGAATGAGCCAGGCGAGACTGGCACCACGCGGGGCCAGAGCCCAAGCCGCAGGACATCTACGACGCCATGGACCGCGAAGCGATCCTGGGTTCCGTCATCGGCGCGTGGCATCGCGTTCAGGCCCTGGCTTGGCGCCGTGTCGCGCTGACCGACCTTTCCCAGATCGTGCCGCCTGGTAGACCAGCTGCGCCGAGGCGTCTTCGCCCAGCTCGTCGATGACCGTGTGCCGCTCGGCTGCCCGCGAAATCGGCGGGTACGCGGGGCAGTTTTCGAGCACCGCCACTGCAGTTGACCTGCCAAGATTGCTCTCTCGCGGTGGCGCCATCTTGCGTATGGTCAGCCCATGACCCAACGACTGGAAACCCGACTCAACCCGCATGCACCAATAGTCCTGAGCCTGTTCCGGATCTTCTTCGGCCTCCTGTTCCTGTGCCACGGCGCGTCCCTCCTGTTCGGTTGGCCGGCAGCCACCGTCGCGGACACTGGCTCGCTCGTCTGGTTGTCTGGGTTGATCGAATTGATCACCGGCATCTTGATCACCCTCGGACTGTTCACGCGTCCAGCAGCTTTCATCGCCTCCGGCGAGATGGCTGTCGCGTACTTCACCCAACACCTTCCGCACGGATTCTGGCCGATCAGCAACGGCGGCGAACTCGCGGTCATGTTTTGCTGGGCGTTCTTTCTGCTGGTGTTCACCGGACCGGGCGCCTACGCACTCGACGCCGGATTCGGGCCAGGCGGCCCGGTCTACGTGCGACGCTATCTGCGTAGGTCGCCGCGGTCGCCGCGGCGCTGGCGTCGATAGCAAGGTGGACTTGCCACAATCCGCGGGGCCTAGTCTGCGCCTGCGGCACCGCGTCGCCAGGATTATTATCATGGGTAACGAACGCGCCGAATCGGTTGAGATCGACGATATTTGAAGGACCGTAACGTCACAGTGGCTACAGCCGCTGGTCAACATTGACAATCATGACGGGAGCAGCCGACGGCAGCATATTGTCCGCATCGCTCGGCCGATCGTCCGGGAGTGTCGGGTACCGCCAACGATGACAAAGGAAAAGATGGATAATCAATCTTATCCACCGAATATCTGAACTCCCTTGCTTAACGATGCATTTCTCACCGTAACCCCGGCGGAAGCAAAGATGTGCTGAACTGATCGCTGCTAGGGTCAGCGACTCGAATAAGTCTGCCGCCCAAGCTATCTCGCCGGGCAGTCGACACCTGACGGCTGCCGGCCGCTGGAGATCTGACGTGACAGTGATTTACATCGGCGAAGAATTGATCGTGGCAGCGCCCGAACACGTCCTGGGCGAGAGCACTCGCGTCGCAGCCGCCTGATTAGCCTTTCGGCACGAAGCCGCGGGGAAGTGTCAGCGGAAGATCGGTGTAGGTCGCGATGCCCGGCGCCGCGGCGACGACGGCGGGGATCGCGTTGATGGTGGGCACCGCCGTCATGATGTGCCCGAGGTCCATGAATTCCTCGATCGTCGTGGCCTCGAAGTACGGTGGCGGCAGAAAGCCGACTTTGGTTGTCACCGTCGGCTGTCCGTCGACCTGGATGACCCAGCCGTCCTGGTCGATCTTCCAGTCGGGTTCGAGCGTCTGGCCCTTGCGCCACCGGACATTGAGGTCGATCACGGTGTTGCCGCCGACGATGCCCTGCCAGCTGATGTACACGCCCGCAACGCATCCCGCGGGTATGGTCCAGGACGCCATTTCGAGATCTGCTGTGGTCTGGGCGAATTCGGCTACGCATCGGACCTCGTCGAGCTCGACGCCGATCGCGTCGGCCACCAGCCGGACGGCCTCGGCGAAGATGGCCGTCCCCTTTGCCGCCATCTGCTGCAGCTCGGGGTGGTCGATCGGCTGGCCGAAGCCCACCGGCTTCTCGGTGTCCGGCGAGTCGTAGAACGTGGTGTCGGCGGCTTCGTTGACGGTGATCTTGTCGATCCGGTTGCACACCATGGCCGACACGATGGCCAACAGTTCGGCGAAACCCGGGCTGACGCCGGACCCGAACATCGTCGAGCCGCCTTTGTGGCAGGCCTCGAGAATTCGGTCACGGCCATCGCCGAGGTTCTGCCCGGTGATGAACGACGCCGTCGTCACCACGTTGACGCCCGCCGACAGGATGTGGACCAACTCGTCGACGTTGATCCACATCGGGTTGTAGACGACGCAGTCCGGCTTGAGGGCCAGCAGCTCGTCGACGTCGTTGGTGGCCGCCACGCCCAGCGGCGCGATGCCGACCAGTTCGCCGGCGTCACGGCCGGCCTTCTCCGGGGACCAGGCATAACACCCCACGAGTTCGAGCATGGGGTTGTCGGCGATCGATTTCAGCGAGCTTTTGCCGACGTTTCCGGTGTTCCATTGAACGACTCGATAGTTTGGCACTCGCTCAGCATAGGGAATCGTCGCGAGCGTTAATAGGCGGACTCCGAACTCAGGATTTCGGCCAGGAATGCGTCGTCGCCCGGCCGGTCCAACCGTGCCCGTGCCCAGCGGCGAACCCGCTCCCGCGTTTCGCGTGTCTCCGTCGTGCCCGACACTCCGACGATCGCCGACGTCGCCGCCCAATCGTGGTCCCAGGCCGCGGGTTCGGTCACCGGCCGCTGCTCGGCGTCGACGAGGGGAAGCGTCGCGCCGCCCCGGGCGTCCAGGGGGCTGCTGCCGCCGATGGGTCCGCAATGCAATCGCACCGCGATGCCCGTGGCCGGGTCGGGCCCGATGACGGCCGCCCGGACGACGGCGACCACGGCCGTACCGGCCATCTCTACGGTCCACTCGACGGTGTCCTCGCCCGCATCGAATATGCCGGGGGGAACCGCGCTCCAGTCGATGGACGCGACGCCCCGGGCGATCGGTGTCGCGGTTCGAGGAGGTTCGCCCGCTCCGGCGGCCAGCGCGTAGTCGTCGCGACGACCGCTCGGCATCGTGACGACTAAACTCGAGTCATCAAGAGCAGCAAACAATTCCGGCCACCCTGGGTCGTTGATGCCGACTTCGTCGGCCAGTCCCGCGCCGGCGCGCACCACGTCGCGGATCCGCGGATCGTCATCCCGGGCATGGCCGGTCAGGGCGCCGGCGTGCGGCGCCAACAGCTCCATCACATCCGAATCCAGGGTGTCGTCGGAAAAGTAGCCCTGCGCGCCGGCGGTCAGCAATGCGACCTCGACGTCGAGCAGGGCGCGGTCGAGCCCGGCGATGCCGTCTTGCCGGCTGGCGGGCCACCATCGGCGCAGCCAATGGCCCACGGCCAGCCTGCGCAGCGGGTCGACCGATCCCGGCATGATGTCGACGCCGGTGAGCTCGATGCGGTGTGGCCGGTCGGCCGCGCGGTCCACCGCCGACACCAGTGCGACGTGCCCGGATTGGTCGAAAACGCGCCACAGCCAGTCGGCGCGTGCCACATCGGTGAACGTGATGTGGGTTGCCGTGTCGCCGGGTGGATCGTCGACGACCCAGGACAGCACCGCGCCGCTGACCTCCAGCACCGCGACCAGTGGCGCCGGTGCGAGGACCGGACCGGTGGTCCATAGACCGGAATCGGTAACCAATCTCATCCGGCCACCTGCAACTGAAGCATCGCCTTGATCCGTTGCCGGTGGTCGAGGCTCACCGACCGCGCGACCCCCTCGAGCAGCGAGCGCACCTCGTCGACGTCGTCGCACGGCTCCTGCCAGACGTCGCGCCCGTGCAGCCGCGCCCACAGCCGGCTCAAGTAGGGCTGTGCGTAGGCGGCGAGGTCGTCGACCACTCGCCGCTGGCGGGGATGAATCGGGCCGCCCTCGGCGAGATAGCGCCGGGCATGAAGCACGTAGGCCTCTTTGCGCAGCCGCGCCTGGATCTGTGTCGCCAATGCGTAACTGCTCGAGACGGATTGGTCCAGTGGCGCCAGCTCGACCGCGATCGCGATGCCGGCCACCAGCGTGGCCTGTTTGTCCTCCGACAGCAGGCCCCACGGCGCGCAGGCCCGGTCGACCTCCTCTTCGCACAACAGCGGGATATCGGGCAACGCGTCGCGGTCCAGGGCGCGCCGCAGTGTCGCGCGCACCCGGTCCACCACGCTGCGATCCAGCGGCCGATCGCTGTCGGAACCGCCGGAGACCCGCGGTTTTTGTTGTGGTGCAACCGAACTCAGGCCCAGCTCCACGATCGACCACGGGAGTTGCACCGCGTCGATGTGCGCCAGGGCGCCCAGGTTGTACGGAGTGGCGTCGTCGATCAGGGCCGACCAGACTCGCTGACGGGCCGCCACGGCGCGATGGCTGCCGGCGGGCCCGAGCACGGTGCTGAGCTCGGCCAAAAACGGACCGGCAACGATCTCGCCGGCCCGCACGTCGCTCCAGCTGCGGTCGAGTTGATCGGCCAGCGTGGCGACGACGTCCGGACGTGCCACGTATTGGTGGAGCACCTCGATCGCGGTGCGGTCCCGCCCGTGGTGAATATCGTCGAGCACTGCCGCAGCCGTCTCCTGATCCTGTTGCGCCGGTGTGCCTTTCGTCACTGCGAGCTCGAAACACACCGGGAAGTAGAGTTCCTGGGCGTTTCCGGTGCGAATCCGTTGCCTGCGGCGCTCGAGTTTCAGGACCTCGAACCATGCTGCGGCGGCGCGCAATTGGGGACCGTTGCCGACGATGAGGTCACGCATCGACGCGGCCGTGTCGGGGCCGACGACCGCCGCCGAGTACTGTGGGTTCGCGCGTAGGCGCAGCACCAACGGGTCGATGATGCGTTTGACGGTCCGGCTCAGGGGGCCGCCGTCGTCGGCGCTGAGCACCTCGACGCCGGGGCCGATCGTCCGCCACGCCTGGTCGATCACCGACCGGCGTGGGTGGCCCATCGCGATGGCGGTCGCCACCTGCGAATCCGTGCTCATTTGCCCAGGATAGGGGCATTGCCGAAATTGCGGCAGCCGAAAAGTTGGGTTCGGTAGCCGATCGCCGCGTAGAGCCTGGTCACATGAAGAAGCTGACGCTGCCGCTGGCGGGCGCCGCAATGGGATCGATCGCAACCGCGGTTGCGTACCTCGCTTTTGGCGAATTGTGCATCACCGTCGCCGGTGGGGCGGGCGTGATTGTCGCGTTGACACTCCTCGGCCGGCCCGCGTTCCTTCGGCGCCAGGTCGCCGACGGCCGCACCATCGGGGTGGGCACCGTGCGCAAGATCGGCAGCGAGGCCGGCAACCACCCAGCGCCACATTTTCATCGAGGTGGTGGCCGTGTCGGGAGAGACGTTCATCGGCAAATTGGCGCGTTGTGAGGGTGATCCAGACGTCTCGCTGCTGCGCCCCGGACTCGTCGTTCTGGTGGCGTTCGATCCCACTGACCGCGAGGAGCTTTCGCTGCCGGACGACGTGCTCGCCGTCCACGCGTCGTGGCTGGCCGCGGTCTGAGGGCTATCGTGCGCCGTCGACCGCGAAAGTGACCAGCGCTGCCCAGTACAGCGGGCTGGCGGTGGTGTCGCCGTCCCGCCAGCTCCGCATCCGCTCGCGCTGCCACCGATTGACCGCGCATCCCGCCTCGGCGGCTTCGTGCGCGCGATCCACGCCGATGACAACCTCGGCCATCGGGTCGGCCGGTTCGGGGGTGCCCGCCGGTGCGAACTGGCGGAAGGCCGCGGTGGTGGGCAGCGACCACAGGGTTGCGGTCACCAACTGAGCGCCGCCCAGGATCGTCGCGGCCACCAGACCGGTCGCCTCGTCGAATTGATAATCCCCGCCCGATCCGCACGCCAGCAGCGCAACGCGCGGCGGCATCGGCAACCGCAACGACATCAGGTCCGACGCGGTCAGCGGACGGTGGTCACCGATGGCGTCGGCGTCGCCGGGCGTGGCCGCCGCACAGGCCAAGTGCAGCGCGGCGCGATCGGCCCGCCGGGCGTGACCCGAGTCGCCGTCGGCCGAGCTCGCGTGGCCGACATACAGCAGCCTGCTGGGGGTTCGCGCCAGCAGCCCGGCCAGCCACGTGCGGTCGGCATCCTGTCGGCGAAACAGCTGCACCGCGCCGTCGACGTCCGGCAGCACCGGCCGGCGTTGGATGAGGTCGGCGAAGTGATGCGCCAATTGCGTTTCCGGCGAGGGCCTGCCGAGCACCGAGCCGAGCGCGGAGTCGGGGCGCTGTCCCGGCACCCGAGGGTCGAGGACCAGCACCGGCGGACCGTCGTGCCTGGCGTCCCAGCCGGCCGGCGCTCGCGGTGAGTGCACGATGTTGGGTGGCACCGCCATCAGCACGTCGACCAGCTCCAGCAGCCGGTGGCCGTCGGTGTAGTCGCCGATATCGGCGAGCTGCCACGGGATCCGGGCCGCCACCCGCCCGCTGGCGGTGATGGCGTCCTGGCGGGCGCGCACCAATTCCTCTTTGCTTGGTCCCGCTTTCGGCACCGCCAGCAGCCCCCAGGGGACGCGTGCCAGGCGCGCGCTGGGGGACACGAACAGCACCGCGCGCGGCGATGCCGCGCACTCGAGCAGCAGATCCCAACCCGGCGAACCGATCAGCAGCACGCCCAGGATGTAGGCGACCGTGAGTTCGGTGGCCGGCGCCGCGAAGGGACCGCGCGACAGCGCCCGCTCGATGGCGTCACGCCGGGTCTCGGCTCCGTGCGGTTCCGGCAAAGCGTCGGTCAGCTCCTGGAGGGCCGCGAGCAGGATCGGTTCCTCCACCACCCAGCTGACGGTGCGCGACGGCTGCCCGACGATCCGCAGACTCGCGTAGGTGGCGATCCCGAGGTCGGCGTACCGCAGGACCAGGGTAAGCCGATCCGGCTCGCTCATGGCCAGGTCGACCAGGCGGGTTCGCCCGCGGTGACGTTGCGGCCGTAGCGCTCGAAAGCCAGTGCGCGATAATGACTTAGGATCGGAGCGGTGTCCGGCTGCATCTGCAGCGGCGGCAGCGGGCCGAGCCGCGTCAGCGAACCGCCGCCCCGCACCGATGGCCCGGCCGCGGCCAGGGCGGTGACCGGTTCCGAGTCGGTGTCGATGAGCACCCGGGCGGTGGCCGTGGATGCCCATTCACCGATCGCCGGCCGACCCGGATCCGCATCGAAAGTGCCTCGCGCGCTGTGATATTCGACCAGCTCACTGATCAGCTGGGTGTTCTCCCATTCCCACGCGACGGCGAAGGCGCCGGCCAGGATGGGTGCCGAAATGCTATTCGCCCAGCGCGATCTCGCGTCGGCATCGGCGATCGAATACCGCACCGAGTCGACCGCCAACGCGGCCGGCACCTTGAGCTCCGCGGCCTGTTCGAGTTTGGTCATCGCGCGCCAGTATTCTCCGGTGCCGACCTCGCCGCGGAGGATGCCGAGTCCCTCGGCCTGCCGCGCCTCGGTTTCCTGCAGCGTCTCGTCGGGATCACCCGAACTGTCGAAACCGAGGTCCGCCAAAGCGTCCGCGCGCCAGACGGTGCCAAGATGATTGTCGAGCTGGGCGTACTGCAGCCAACTGCTGCGCGGTGACGAGTCCAGCAGTTCCCGGGCCTGGGCTATCAGCTCTACCGCGTCGGCAAACCGGCTCCAAAAGATCGCGATCCAGCTGCGCTGCAACAAGATACGGTGTAGGTACAAGGGCTTTCCCAGTTCCCGCCAGTGCCGCTCGGCATGCTCCCAGCATTCGTCGGCGGCTTCCAGAGCACCGGATCCCAGCCGGGTGAGTCCCATGTACAGCCAGCAACGGGCGACGTCGTGAGCCCGGGCGTACCGAGCGATCACGGGATAGGCCTCGGATACCAGCTGGTCGGTGGTCGCGTGGTCGCCCACCGACCAGCAGGCCGCCGCACGCTCCAATTGCGTTCTGGCGTTCGCCAATTCCCATCCCCGTGCCTGAGCCCTGGCCCCCGCGCGGCGCAGCCAGGGTTCGGCTTCGGTCAGCCGCCCGGTCTCGACGCAGAATCTGCCGTAGGCCGTGGCCGCCGCGATGTGCAGATGATCGGCCATCTCGCTGCCATCGCTGGGGTGGTCGATGCCGCGAAGCACCTGCTCCCACAACGGAACCGATCGCACATGCAGGTCGTCGTCGCACAACGCGGTCGCGCAGAGGATGTGGGCGTGGGTGCGCAGGTATGCGTGTTCGTCGTCGAGGTCGGCAAAATCTCCGCCGGAGTCGCTCAGCTGAGCCAGCGCCGCCTCGGCGCCGTCGTGATCGCCGTGCGCCGCGGCCAGACCCGTTTGCAGGAAGTGCGCTCGCCGCGAGTATCGACGGATCATGTGCGCGATGTCGGGGTCGGACATCCCTACGCGTGCCGCGGCCTCGGGCATCGTGCCGGCGGCGATGCCCGAATAGACCGACAGGCAGTCGCGGATGCGCTGAATGGACTCTTGCACTCCGTCATTCGCGCCGCGAGCGAGGTGGATCTCGCCGAGCTGTGCGAAGACCTCCAGCATGAGATCGTCTCGATCTTCCCGCTCGATCTGCGGCATCAGGGACAGCAGCAGGTCCCGGGCGGCGATTTCGTCTGCAGTGAACGCCAGGCGACGGGCCTGCTCTAGGTCCCCGAGGATCGACACGGCTGCATCATAAGTCCGCTGGGCCCGATCCGGGACTTTGCGGGCGGCCCGAAGCGGCGGACGCGTGAGTGAGGCACGTCCGCCGCCCGGGGACCCATCGATCAACCGCAAGTCACCTTGATGTTGAAGTCCTTGGTGATCATTCCCGCCATCGGGTTCTTCATGTCGGCCCCTTGCGCCTGACCGGTGATGGTGTACGTCTTGCCGTCCACCGCCACGTTGGCCGAGCCGACCTGCGCGCCCATGTTGTTGCTGACCGCCAAGGCGTTGCCGTCGACAACGAGCGCCAGCGATTGGACCTTCGGGGTGGCCTCGTCGGTCATCACGACGGCCAGCGCCTGCTGCTGTCCGCCGGTGGACCCACTGCCGATGTCGATCTTTCCGCCCTGCTTGACGCAGGTCACCGACGCGGGGTTCACGCCCGCCAGGTCGGCGCCGCCCACCTTGACCTGCGCGCCGCCACCGGCGGCGTTGGACGCCGGACTCGCCGTGTGGCCGGTGCTCGAGCAAGCCACCAGGGCCGATGCGCAGCCAAGGGTTGCAATCGAAGCTACGAGGAGACGTTTCACAGGTGATTCCTTCCTTCATGCGCCGCCCCGTTGGCGTCGTCATGTGTGCAAGTACAGAAGGCCCGAGTTGCTACCGATCCCAATTTCGTCGCTTGCTACCGGTAGGCTTCCTCGACACGGCTCGATGAAGGGAGACCCTCGATGGCCAGCGTGAAATGGCTGGAAAAGCCTGACGCCCATGACTTTCCGGCAGCGGCCAACTACCTCGCTATGCTTGCCGAACCGCAGACCGTGAAAAAGTTGACGAAGCGACTGAAGGCCGGAACCGTCACATACAAGCAGGCCAAGGACATTCTGCGAGCGGCGCAGCTGAGCCTGTTGCCCGTGGACAATCCCCACGTCGCGACGGATCTGGCCAAGATCGAAAAAGGGACGTCGCTATCGCCCATCCTGCTGGTCCGGGGCGACTTGGTGACCGGTGTCCCGTTACAGATCGCCGACGGCTACCACCGCGTGTGCGCGAGCTATCACACGGACGAGAACACCGACATTCCCGTCGTGCTGGTCGACCGGCCCGGTGGTTGAGCGTCCTTGATCCAGATCCAGGTTCGAGAGACCGGGCCGGTAACGGTGCGGGTGTTGACGGTCTCGTCGGGGCGCGTCAACGCCCTCGACGTGGAGCTGCTGGACGAGCTGACCGGCGCGGTTCGTGAGCTGGGGCGCTCGGGCGCGGGCGCGCTCGTCGTCACCGGCGCGGGCCGCGCTTTCAGTGCCGGGGTTGACCTCAACCGCGTGGTGGAGGGCGGTGCCGGCTACACCGACAAGCTTGTCCCGGCGCTGTCCGAGGCGTTCGATGCGTTGTTCTGCTATCCGGGGCCGACGGTCGCCGCGGTCAACGGTGCCGCCATCGCCGGCGGATGTGTGCTCGCGTGTGCCTGCGACCGCCGCCTGATAACCCCCGAGGCGCAGATCGGGGCGTCCGAGGTCCGCGTCGGAGTGCCGTTCCCGGTCGCCGCGCTGGAGGTGATGCGTTACGCGTGCGGAGACCACGCCGAGGACGTGTTGCTGGGTGGCCGCACATATCGAGGGGCCGAGGCCGTCGCCAGGGGACTTGTCCATCACGTCGTGGCCGACGATCTCGTGGAGGCGGCCGTGGCGGAGGCAGCAGACCTCGGCGACATCCCGGCGGACGCTTATGGCCACACGAAAGCGCAGCTGCGCGCCCCGACGGTGGCGCGGATCCTCGAGGCCGGCGATGTTGACAGCGAGGTCCGCCGGATGTGGGGCGCTGATACGACACTGCAGCGCCTCGCCGGCTATGTGGAGCGCCTCCGGCGCCGCGACTGATTTCAGTCGTCGATGGCGACGCCGCCACGGGTGCGCCGGCGCCGCATCCGATGCGACCCCTTCCCGATCGGGCGTCGGTTGCGCAATCCCGCGCTCGCCTCGGTGTCTTCGTCGGCCTCGGTGTCTTCGCTGGCCTCGGTGTCCCCCGCCGGTGGCGTTTCACCGGTCGGCGGCTCGGGTTCCGGCTCGGCTCCGGCGCTTTCGGCGGTGACCTCGACGGGCTCCGCCGGCTCTTCTGCCTGAGCTTCCTCGGTCTCGCCGGCCTCGACTTCTGCGAGCTCGGCGTCTTCGGCGGTCTCTTCGAGTTCTTCGGGGGCGGCGGCCTCAGTGGCCTCAGGGCCCTTCTTGCGGCGAAGGCGACGCTTCCCGGGTTTCTTCGCCTTGATCGGTTTCGGCGGTGGCGGCGGCAACTCGGCGAACAGCGACAAATAGAACGCGAAGATCCCGAGCACCGCGACCGCGGCGGCGGCGCCGTAAATCCCGAACAAATACCGCCCGGCATCGTCCAGGCTGAGCCAGATCTCGCTGATCGCGGTGCCAATGATCAGCACGCCGGCCAGCACATGGGCCACGATCGACCAGACCCGCATCGTCAGGGCAAGCTGCGGTGTCCCCAGCTCCGGCTTGCGGCTGCGCAGCAGGACAAACACCACCGGAAGTGCGGCCAGGCCGATCAGCGCGCCCGACGCGATCCGACCGGCCATCCCCAGTCCGCGCGGCATGTCGCCCGTCAGCTCATACCACCGGGGCAATACACAGTAGAAATAGAGGACACCGGCGGCAAGCGAGAACAACGCGTGCCACAGCATGAACCATTTCCGGCCCATACGCCTCCCTCAGGCTGGTGAGTTCACGCCAGCATAGAGGCGACCAGAACCCACATCGTGCTTATCCGCCCCGTAAAACGGTGCGTCCCCGTTGCGGAGGATGCGGGATTTGAACCCGCGAGGGCTGTTAACCCAACCCGCGTTCCAGGCGAGCGCCATAGGCCACTAGGCGAATCCTCCGTGGCCATGGTAGCGGCTGGGTCAACGCCGACTGTCTTGCGGCTCGTGCGGAGCTTTTGGGTCCAGGTACTAGACTCGCCGAAGGACCCCGCGCGGCGTCTATCCTGTGAACTCCCCCAGGGCCGGAAGGCAGCAAGGGTCAATGGGCTCTGTCGGGTGCGCGGGGTCCCCCATATTGGGGCGCCGCGACCAGTGCTTTGAGCTGGACAAGCCCAGGATCCGCTGCAAGCCGCGCCGACGACGCACGGTGTTCGACCGCGAAAGGCTCATGGTGTCCTTCGATTCCCTCAGCCCCGACGAGCTGACCGCTCTGCGCGCACTCCACCAGCAGGAATATGCGGAGCTGACGGCCAAGAAGCTGTCGTTGGATCTCACCCGCGGCAAACCATGCCCGGAGCAGCTCGACCTGTCCAACCAGCTGCTGAGCCTGCCCGGAGACGATTACCGCGACGAGGAGGGCACCGACACCCGCAACTACGGCGGCCTGCACGGCCTGCCCGGGCTGCGGGCCATCTTTGCCGAGCTGCTCAGCATGCCGGTGCAGAACCTGATCGCGGGCAACAACTCGAGCCTGGAGATGATGCACGATCTGGTCGCCTTCTCGATGTTGTACGGCGGCGTGGACTCGCCGAGGCCCTGGAAGGACGAGGCGAGCGTCAAATTCCTCTGCCCCGTCCCCGGCTATGACCGGCACTTCGCGATCACCGAGACGATGGGCATCGAGATGATCCCGGTCCCGATGCTGCGGGACGGTCCGGACGTCGACCTGATCGAAGAGTTGGTCGCCGTCGACCCGGCGATCAAAGGGATGTGGTCGGTGCCGGTGTGGGGCAACCCCACCGGCGTCACCTACTCCTGGGAGACGGTCCGTCGGCTGGTCCAGATGCGGACGGCGGCGGCTGACTTCCGGCTGTTCTGGGACAACGCGTACATGGTGCATACCCTGACGCATGAGTTCATTCGCCAGGTCGACGTGCTCGGGCTGGCCGCCAAGGCCGGGAACCCCAACCGGCCGTACATCTTCGCGTCCACCTCGAAGATCACCTTCGCCGGCGCCGGTGTCGGCTTCCTGGGCGGATCGCTGGGCAACATCGCCTGGTATCTGCAGTACGCGGGCAAGAAGTCGATCGGCCCAGACAAGGTCAACCAGCTGCGGCACCTGCGCTTCTTCGGCGATGCCGACGGGGTCCGCCTGCATATGCTGCGCCACCAGCAGCTGTTGGCGCCGAAGTTCGCGCTGGCGGCCGAAATCCTGGACCGGCGGCTGGGCGAGTCCAAGATCGCCACGTGGACCGATCCCAAGGGCGGGTATTTCATCAGCCTCGACGTGCTGCCCGGCACCGCGCGGCGGACCGTCGCCCTGGCCAAGGACGCCGGTATCGCGGTCACCGAGGCCGGTGCGTCGTTCCCGTACCGCAAAGATCCCGACGACAAGAACATCCGGATCGCGCCCACCTTCCCGTCGATACTGGACCTGCGCGACGCGGTCGACGGGCTGGCGACCTGCGCGTTGCTGGCGGCGTCGGAGTTGATGCTGGTCTCGTCCGCACCGAGTGTGCGCTGAGGGGGAGAAATCCGGCGAAATCCCGCCCTACGTTCACACTCGGCGCCGTGACTTCACACTCGATATCCAGCCCGACGGTCGTCAGCGAGCGCCGGTAGCCTGCTGTGCGTGGCCCTCTACCGCAAGTATCGACCGGCAACCTTCGCCGAAGTGGTGGGGCAGGAGCACGTCACCGAGCCGCTGTCCATTGCCCTGGAGGCCGGCCGGATCAACCACGCGTACTTGTTCTCCGGGCCGCGCGGCTGCGGAAAGACGTCGTCAGCGCGCATCCTGGCCCGGTCGCTCAATTGCGTGCAGGGACCGACGGCCAGTCCGTGCGGGGTTTGCGACTCCTGTGTGGCGTTGGCGCCCAACGCGCCGGGCAGCATCGACGTGGTGGAGCTCGACGCCGCCAGCCACGGCGGGGTGGATGACACCCGCGAGCTGCGCGACCGCGCCTTCTACGCGCCGGCACAGTCGCGCTATCGGGTGTTCATCGTCGACGAGGCCCACATGGTGACCACGGCGGGGTTCAATGCGCTGCTCAAGATCGTGGAGGAGCCGCCCGAACACCTCATCTTCATCTTCGCCACCACCGAGCCGGAGAAGGTGTTGCCGACGATTCGGTCGCGCACCCATCACTACCCGTTTCGCCTGCTGCCGCCGCGCACCATGCGGGCGTTGATCGAGCGGATCTGCGAGCAGGAGGGCGTCGTCGTCGACGACGCGGTGTACCCGCTGGTGATCCGCGCCGGCGGCGGTTCGCCCCGGGACACTCTGTCGGTCCTGGACCAGTTGGTGGCCGGTTCCGAGGAGGGCCCCGACGGTCCCCGGGTGACCTACCAGCGCGCGCTGGGGTTACTGGGCGCCACCGACGTCGCACTGATCGACGATGCCGTCGACGCTCTGGCCGCCTCGGATGCCGCCGCGCTGTTCAGTGCGGTCGAATCGGTGATCGACGCCGGTCACGACCCCCGGCGTTTCGCCACCGACCTGCTGGAGCGCTTCCGCGATCTCATTGTGCTGCAAGCGGTTCCGGACGCGGCAAGCCGAGGCGTGGTGGATGCGCCCGAGGACGTGCTGGACCGGATGCGGGAGCAAGCGGCCCGGATCGGGCCGGCGACCCTGACCCGCTACGCCGAGGTGGTGCAGGCCGGGCTGGGGGAGATGCGCGGTGCCACGGCCCCGCGATTGCTCCTCGAAGTGGTCTGCGCGCGATTGCTGCTGCCCTCGGCCAGCGACGCCGAGTCGGCGCTGCTGCAGCGTGTCGAGCGGATCGAGACCCGGCTGGGCGTGTCCATCCCCGCCTCCGAGAGCGCGGCTCCCGCGCCTAGGAGCGCGCCCCGGCCCGCGCGCGCCGAGCCCGCAGCCGCCGAGCCCGCGGCCGCCACCCCCGAGCCGAAGCGTAAGCCGGCCCCGAAACCTACTCCCGCGCCGGAACCTGGTCCAGCGCCGGAACCGGCTCCGGTGCCCGAACCTACTCCGGTGCCCGAACCAGCTCTCGAATCAGATTCTGCCCCAGGCGAATTGAACGCGGCCTCGGTGCGGACCATGTGGCCGACGGTGCGCGACAAGGTGCGCCAGCGCAGCCGCACCACCGAGGTGATGCTGGCGGGCGCAACCGTTCGCGCCGTCGAAGGCAACACGTTGGTGCTGACTCACGAATCCGCCCCGCTGGCCAAGCGGTTGTCCGAGCAGCGCAACGCGGACGTCATCGCCGAAGCACTCAAGGACGCCCTGGGGGTCAACTGGCAGGTGCGCTGCGAGACCGGCGCACCGGCACCGGCACCGGCACCGGCGGCGGCACCAGCAGCGCCGCTGCCAGCCGCCGGGGACGACGCGTCCTCACCCGCGTCCGCCGATGCGGATTCGGTTCGGCGAGACGACGAGGAATCCATGCTTGCCGAAGCCGGCCGCACCGAGCCGTCAGAGCCGCGACGCGACCCCGAAGAAGCCGCACTCGAGCTGTTGCAGAACGAGCTGGGTGCCCGCCGCATCGACAACGGCTAGGGCTGCCACCACGGCCGCAGCGGCAGGCTGTCGTCGCCCGACGGGTCGGCCTTGGTCGCCAGCACATGATGCAGCTGCAGGTTGTTCTGCTCGAAGGCCACCCGTGACGCCGCCATGTACAGACCCCACACCTTGGCGGTCGCCAAGCCGACCTCGGCGACGGCGGCGTCCCAGTTCTCGACCAGGTTGCGGCACCAGTCGCGCAGCGTCATCGCGTAGTGATGACGGAAGTTCTCCGCGTGCAGGACTTCGAAGCCGGCTTCCTGGATCTCGGTGGTGATGCGTCCCGAGCCGGTCAGCTCCCCGTCCGGGAAGACATAGCGGTCGGTGAATCCGCCCGCAAAGGACGTCTGCTTGTTGTCGTGGCGGGTGATGCAGTGATTGAGCAGCAGGCCGCCGGTGCGCAACTTCGATCCGAGGAAGCCGAAGTAGGCGGGGTAATTCTTGATGCCGATGTGCTCGGTCAACCCGATCGAAGAAACGGCGTCGAACTCCGTCTCGGCGACGTCGCGGTAGTCAGAATGTCGCACCTCGGCCAGGTCGGACAGACCTTCGTCCTCGACGGCTTTGCGCGCCCATTTCGCCTGCTCGGCCGAGAGTGTGGCGCCGATGGCACGCACCCCGTGCCGGGCGGCGTAGCGCACCATGCCGCCCCAGCCGCAACCGACGTCGAGCAGCCGGTCGCCCGGCTGTAACCGAAGCTTCTCGAAAATCAGCCGGTACTTATTCTCCTGAGCCTCTTCCAGCGTCGCGTCTGGCATCGGGGTAGGCCGCGCAGGTGTAGGTCATCGAGGGGCCGAGCACCCATTCGTAGAAGGTGTTGGACACGTCGTAGTGGTGGTGGATGGCCTCGGCGTCACGGGTCTTGCTGTGCAGCAAGCCATCGGCGACCCGGCGCCACCGGGGCGGCGTCTCCTCGGGCGGGGGTGCGATCGGCAACAGATGCTCGACGCCGATCGAGCGCACGATGTTGGCCATCACCCGTGCCGACGGCCGTCTGAAGTTGACCCGGTCGGTCAGCATCTTCAGCAGCTCGTAGGGATCGCCGGGATGCACGCCGTACGGGTGCAGGTCGCCCGAGATGTACGCGCGAGCGATGCCGAGTTCGCCGGGGGCCGTGGCAAGGTAGGTGGCGCCACGGGGCGTGCGAAGATCCAGGCCCAATTGGGCGTCTTCGCATCCGGCGATGCTGCCGTCGTATGCGGTGAACTTCAGCGGCTCCCGCCCGGACGTAGTGAGCATGGCCAGAACCTCGGCCATGCTCAGCTTCCCGGTCGTCGTGCGGTCGGGCTCCCTGGTCGTCGTCATCGCCGTTGCACCGCCTTTGCGTAGAGATCAAGGAGACGAGAATCGGGGTCGTAGGTTTTCTTGACGGTGTTGTAAGCCTCCCCACCGTAGAGCGCGTCAAACTGCTCGCGGGTGTAGAAGGAGTCGGAATACAGCGATTTGTGCCCGTCGAGCTCGCTCACCTTCGTTTCGATCATCCGGTTGGTGACGCCCTCGGTGGCTCCGGCGGGCACCGAAGACCAAAACCCGACGTTGACGTAGGTGTGGTCCGGTCGCATCGGATACAACGGCCAGCCGTCGCGATCGCGCAGCCGCAACGGGCACAACCAGATCGGTGTGATGGGCACGTTGTCCAAAAACCACTCCAAGAATGCGCAGGTCCGCTCGACCGGCAGCTCGACATCCTGCACCACCCGCTCCCGCGGCGGGCGGCCAGGCGAACGAATATTGCGTGCCTCGATCCGGTCGGCTATGCCGAAGCGCCGGTCCATGGCCACCAGCTTGGCGTAGACGCTGCTGCGCCGGTAGCGGCGCGGCCACCACCGCCGCAGTCGCGGGTTCTGCAAGCCAAACACGCGGGAGCACCAAAACCAATCGGTGTCCCAGCGCCAGAAGTAGTCGTGAATCGTGAGCCGGTCGTCTTTGGTGGCCTCCACGCCGGCCGAGTCGTGCCGGATTGATTGGTAGTAGATGCTTTTCCCGGTGTAGTCGCTAACCGGTCCCGAGGTGGCGGTCCGCCTGCCGACGCAGAGGTAGCTTTCGTCGGTGCTGAACACCACCCCGTCGAGATAGTCCACCGGGACGCCGCCCTGTCCGCCGGTATCGATGATGCGTTCGGTCGCCGCGACCAGCTCGGGCAACGAGCGGAATCGGATGTGCCGCAGCTCCACAAACGGCGCGACGGGTTCCAGCTCGATCCGAAGTCTGGTTGAATATCCCAGTGTCCCATAGGAATTGGGAAAAGCGCGAAACAGGTCGGGGTGCTGACTGCGCGATGCCGTAAGCAATTCACCAGCGCCGGTGAGGATATCCATCTCCAGCACCGATTCGTGTGGTAGGCCGTTGCGAAATGACGCCGCCTCGATGCCCAACCCGCTCACCGCACCGCCGAGGGTGATGGTCTTGAGCTGCGGGACCACCAGTGGCGAAAGGCCGTAACGCAGCGTCTCGGCTACCAGGTCCTCATAGGTGCACATGCCGGCGACGTCAGCGGTGCGGTTTTCGGGATCGACACCCAGCACGCCCCTCAGTCCCGAGGTATCCAGGCCGGGCGCATCGCGTTTGGTGCGCGCGCGGAACAGATTTGAGGTGGGCTTGGCGAGCCGGACGGCGGACGTTGCGGGGATGGATCGATAACTCGCCATCAACCGGTCAACGCCCGACGTGTGAGTCGAGAGTGCAGATCCAGGGACAGGCACCACATATACCCTAGTCGTCGTAAACAGCCCGTGCACCCGCGCGCGGGCGGCGTCACAACTGAGGAGTTGCCTTGGGACAGGTCAGTGCAGCCAGCACGATCTTGGTTAATGCCGACCCCGCCGCCACGCTTGCCGCGGTTGCGGACTATCAGAAGGTGCGCCCGAAGATCCTGTCCCCGCACTACAGCGAATACCAGGTGCTACAGGGTGGGCAGGGGCCGGGCACGGTCGCCAAGTGGAAACTGCAGGCCACCAAATCACGCGTTCGCGATGTGCAGGTCAGCGTTGACGTCGCCGGCCACACGGTCATCGAGAAGGACGCGAACTCGTCCATGGTCATCAACTGGACGGTGGCCCCTGCCGGACCCGGGTCCAGCGTCACCGTGAAGACCACCTGGACCGGTGCGGGCGGCGTCAAGGGCTTCTTCGAAAAGACCTTTGCGCCGTTGGGGCTGAGGAAGATTCAGGCCGAGGTCCTGGCAAACCTGAAGAATGAGCTAGACGGCTAGCCCGCCGGGCAATCGGGCTCAGCGTGACTGGCCCTGGGTGGCCAGGAATCCCGCGATGCCGCGCACCAGCGCGTCGGCGTACTTCTGCCTGCCCTCGGCGGACTCCATCAGCGCCGAATCCGCGGGATTCTTCATGTTGCCGCACTCGACCAGGATCGACGGGTACTGCGCCAGGTTCAGGCCGGCCAGGTCCGAGCGCCCGTACATGCCGTCCTGGCCGATGTAGTTAGCGGGCGGAATGCCCGAGGCCTGCAGCTGATCGCGCATGATCCGGGCGTACTGCACCGACGGCCCGGCCTGCGCCTGGTTGAGCGGTGGGGCCGAATAGTTGACGTGGAATCCCCGGCCGGATGGTGGGCCGCCGTCGGCGTGGATGCTCAGGACCGCGTTGGGGCGCAACGCATTAGCCATGTTGGCGCGCTCATCGACACAGGCCGCCACCGCGTTGTCGTTGCCGCGTGACATGGCGGTCCGGACGCCCAGAGCGTTCAACTCGGCGCGGACCCGCAGTGCGGTGTCCCAGTTGAACGTGTGTTCCTGATACCCGGAGTTGGTCGAGGTCCCGCTGGTCTGGCAGTCTTTGGTGCCGCCGCGACCGGTGGGCACCTGACGGGTGAGGGAGCCATCGTTCGAGCCGTTGTGGCCGGGATCGATGAAAACGGTCATGCCGGCGATGTTGGCGGGGGCTCCACTTGCGGCCGGGGTCGCGGTCGGGATGATTGCCGTCGACGCAGCAACCACTACGCCGACCACCATTCTGATCCCGACACGCCTGCTCAGTCGTAGGTCCACGGCGCAAAGGTAACGGCACGCGGTCTACGCTGGGTGTTTCGAATCGCCCGACGGACACAGGCGAAACCAACTCGAGACCGAGATGCAAGGGGATTGTCATGCAACCCGGAGGCGACATGTCGGCTCTGCTCGCCCAGGCGCAGCAGATGCAGCAAAAGCTACTGGAAGCCCAGCAACAGCTCGCCAACGCCGAGGTGCACGGGCAAGCCGGTGGCGGTTTGGTCAAGGTCGTCGTCAAGGGCAGCGGCGAGGTGGTTGGGGTGCAGATCGATCCCAAGGTCGTTGACCCCGAAGACATCGAGACCTTGCAGGACTTGATCGTCGGGGCCATGGCCGACGCGTCCAAGCAAGTCACCAGAATGGCGCAGGAGCGGCTGGGGTCGCTGGCCGGTGGGATGGCCGGCTCGCCGGCCCAACCGCCGGCGCCTGCGCCTGAGCTGTAACTCCGTACCGACATGTTTGAAGGACCCGTCCAGGATCTGATCGACGAGCTCGGCAAGCTGCCGGGTATCGGACCCAAGAGCGCCCAGCGCATCGCCTTCCACCTGTTGTCGGTCGAACCACCGGATATCGATCGGCTGACCGCCGTGCTGGCGAAGGTCCGCGCCGGCGTGCGGTTCTGTGCGGTGTGCGGCAACGTCTCCGACGAGGAGCGTTGCCGGATCTGTGCCGATCCGCGCCGGGACGGCTCGCAGGTGTGCGTCGTCGAGGAGCCGAAGGACATCCAGGCCGTCGAGCGCACCCGCGAATTCCGCGGCCGCTATCACGTCCTGGGCGGGGCGCTGGATCCGCTGTCCGGCGTTGGTCCCGATCAGCTGCGGATCCGCGAGCTGCTGACTCGCATCGGTGAGCGCGTCGACGATGTCGACATCACCGAGGTGATCATCGCCACCGACCCCAACACCGAGGGCGAGGCGACCGCCACCTACCTGGTTCGGATGCTGCGCGACATCCCCGGCCTGACCGTGACGCGGATCGCGTCCGGGCTGCCGATGGGCGGCGACCTGGAGTTCGCCGACGAGCTGACGCTGGGCCGCGCGCTCACCGGCCGCCGGGCCATGGTGTGAACCGGTTGTCATCGCACCCGCCTGGGCCTCGCCGCCGCGATCGGCGCCGGGACGGGGTCCGCGTCCGTCACCTGGTCACGATGGCGAAGTTGCCGCTGGTGCCCCACGCCTGTTGGAAGGTGGCGATGGAAACCTGCTCGTCGCGGCCGGCCGCGGCGCCGCTGTCGTTGAGGTGCACCACACCGGCTTTGGTGTCGATGCCGATGACCACGACGAAGTGGTTCTCCTGGCTGCGGTTGCCGGCGTCGTTCCAGATGGTGTGGTCGTTAACACCGACGATCACCTTGCGCCCCTGATCCAGATCCTGCTCCAGTCCCTCGATGTTGGGGTAGACCGTGTCGGACTGGATGCCGTAGTGGGCCAGCAGCACCGGCAGGTCATTGTTGCTGGTTTTGCCGTTGGGGCGGTAGATCGGTCCGGAGTGGCTCACGCTTGGTATTTTTCCGGCCGTGGCGGTGATCGCGTCCTCGGTGGGCTGGTGGCCGGTGATCTGGCCGATCACGTCGGCCACCGCCATCTCGCCGCAGTCGAGGTCCTGTTGTTGGTAGCGCCATTGGGGCGCAGCGGCGGCCGGGTTGCCGTGCATCCCGGTGTTGGAGTGGGGGGCGGGGGCGCCCGGGGCGGCCTGGGCCGCACCGGCGAATCCGACCATCGAGGCGGCGACGGCCGCGCTCAGCACGGCCGCGAGCCCGGCGTTGCGTGTCGCCGTGGCGACCTTTCTGCCTAGGGAGTGGGTCATGGGGGTTCCTTTTCTCGAGCCGACGTGCGGCGTGGTGGTATCGAGAAAAGGCTGGTTGATGGCCCTCTACGGATCCTTGGAGGATTCTTGGCGCCACAGCAAGGCGCTTCCAGCGAGTGGCAGGCTCAGCGGGCCGTCAGTCGCTCGCGACGCAACAACTCCACCTCGGGCATCGCCAGCGGCGCCAGCTCACCCACCACCTTGCTCAGCAGCAGGTCGGCCAGCTCCGGGTTGCGGGCCAGACAGGGGCCGTGCATGTAGGTCGCGACCACGCTGCCCTGAACCGCGCCGTCACCGCCATTGCCGGGGGGGTCGGCCCGGTTGCCCGCGCCCCTGACCACCGCGCCCAGGGGTGACGCCGCGGGGCCCAGCACGGTGCCACCCCGGTGGTTTTCGAAGCCGGTGAGCCGCTCGCTCAACCCGGCCAGCAACGGCCTGGTCACCAACTCGCCGATGGTGCGCGCGTCTTGCGGGGAGGTGGTCACATCCAGCAGGCCCACCCCGTCGACCCGCTCCCCCGCCGAGGTCTCGTACCAGTGCCCGAGCACCTGGACGGCCGCGCACACCGCCAGCACGGGCGCGCCCCGGTCCGCGGCGCGCTGCAGGCCCGGATGCCGAAGCAGATGCCTGGTGGCCAGCCGCTGCGCGTAGTCCTCCGCCCCGCCCAGCGTGTAGAGGTCCAACGATTCCGGCACCGGATCGGACAGCGTCACCTCGACGATCTCGGCGGCGATACCCCGCAGCCGCAGCCGTTGCCGCAGCACCACGGCGTTACCGCCGTCGCCATAGGTGCCCATCACGTCGGGCAACACCAGCCCGATCCGCACTGCCGAGTCAGCCATGGCGCGCCAACGCCCGCTGCAGCTGAAGGAACGCGGTGTAGTTGGCGACGACCTCCACCCGTCCCGGTGGGCAGGATGCGATGGCCGCCACGGTGTCGTGCACCAGCGTGTGCTCGACGCCGGCATACCCCAGCCGCACCGCCAGGTCCGTGCCGCGTTCGCCGGCGGCCACCACTGCCGTGTCGTCGAAGTGTTCGAAGCGCACGTCCCACAACCACGACAGGTCCTCGCCGTCGGGTACCTGGCCGTTGACCGCGATGACGACCCCGGCGGCGTGCTTGTCGACCATCGACAGCGCTTCCTGCCAGCCGGCCGGGTTCTTCGCCAGCAGGATCCGCGCTTCGTGCCGGCCGATACGCACGGTCCGGTAGCGCCCGGCGACTTCGTCGACCCTGCAAACGGCGGCGACGGCCAACGTGGGGTCCGCACCCAGCGCGACGGCCGCCGCCACGGCCTGGGCGGCGTTGCCCCGATTCACCGCGCCCGGCAGCGATAGCTTCATCGGCAGGGCCAGCCCGTCGGGTCCGTAGAGGGTGCCCCCATTCTCCCGGTCGAACCACCAATGCGGGCTGGGCCGCTTGAAGTTGGCGCCGGTGCTGTACCAATGGCCCTGGTCGCGCACGATGACCTCGCCGCTGCGCGGGCAGCTGACGGAATCGTTGGACCAGGCCCCACCCGCGGCCACCCACACCACGTTCGGGCTGTCGTAGGCCGCGGACGTCATCAGCACGTCGTCGCAGTTGGCGACAACGACCGCCTTCGGGTGCCGGGCCAGGCCGGCCCGCAGCGTTCGTTCGATGACGTTGATCTCTCCGACCCGGTCGAGCTGATCGCGCGACAGGTTGAGCAAAACGACGACGGCGGCGTCCACCGCGTCCAAGACGTGCGGCACGTGCATCTCGTCGACTTCCAGCGCGGCCAGCCCGGCGGCGCGGTCAGCGGCCAGCGCGGCGACCAAGCCGGCGTCCATGTTGGCGCCCTCGGCGTTGGTGGCCACCGATCCCAGGGTGCCCAGTGCGGCGGCGGTCATCCGGGTCGTCGTCGACTTGCCGTTGGTGCCGGTGACGACGACGGTGTTCCGTCCCGCTCCGAGCTGCCGCAGGATCGAGCGATCCAGCGTCATCGCGACCAGGCCGCCGATCATCGCCCCGGCGCCTCGTCCGGTGACCCGCGACGCCCATCGCGCGCTCGCTCCCGCGGCGAGGGCCAGGCGTGCGCGGGTGGTGATCACCCGCGCAGTTTAAGGGCGATCGCAAGCTCGGCGCTTTTGCCGAGCGCAGCGGGTCGCCCTCATCAAGTCGGGCGATCGCAAGCTCGGCGCTTTTGCCGAGCGCAGCGGGTCGCCCTCATCAAGTCGGGCGATCGCAAGCTCGGCGCTTTTGCCGAGCGCGGGGGATGGGGGCACCTCCCGCTTGCGGGGGACGGGTCGCTCTAGTTTTCAGCCCCGACACGGTGCCTCAGCGACCAGGTGATGTCGGTCCGACATGCCATCCTCAGTTCATGAACCGGGTGTCCTGGGGTCGGCCGGCCAGCGAGCCGGACGCGGGTTGGGCGGTCATCGACGTCGAGACCTCGGGCTTTCGGCCCGGCCAAGCGCGGATCATCAGCCTTGCCGCGCTGGGCCTCGGCGCCGACGGACGAGTGGAGCAGTCGGTGGTCAGCCTGCTCAACCCGGCGGTCGACCCGGGTCCCACCCACGTGCACGGCCTGACGGCCGCCATGCTCGAGGATCAGCCGCAGTTCGCCGACATCGTCGGTGATCTGGTCGAGGTGCTGCGCGGCCGCACCCTGGTGGCGCACAACGTCGCGTTCGACTACGCGTTCCTCGCCGCCGAGGCCGAACTCACCGCGGCCGAACTTCCCGTCGAGACCGTCATGTGCACGCTCGAGCTGGCGCGGCGGCTGGACCTCGGCCTCGGCAATCTGCGGCTGGAGACGCTCGCGGCGCACTGGGGCGTGCCCCAGGAACGGCCGCACGACGCTTTCGACGACGCATCGGTATTGACCGGCGTGCTCGCGTCGGCGCTGCAGCGGGCGCGTGAGCGCGACGTCTGGCTGCCGGTGCATCCGGTGACCCGGCGCCGGTGGCCGAATGGCCGGGTGACCCACGACGAGCTGCGGCCGTTGAAGGCGCTGGCTTCCCGGATGCCCTGCCCATATCTCAATCCCGGCCCGTTTGTCCGGGGCCGGCCGCTGGTCCAGGGCATGCGCGTGGCGTTGGCCGCCGAGGTGAGGCGAACCCATGAGGAGCTCGTCGAGCGGATCCTGCACGCCGGGCTGGCCTACAGCGATGCCGTCGACCCGCAGACCTCGATGGTGGTCTGCAACGATGCCGCCGCTGAGCAGGGCAAGGGCTATCTGGCCCGGCAGCTGGGGGTGCCGGTGGTCTCGGACGCGCAGTTCATGGACTGCGTTGGTGCCGTCATCGGTGGCGCCAGCATGGAGAAGTTCACCGACGCTTCCGCGCTCGACGAGCAGCTCGCCCTGTTCTGAGCGGGCCCTAGCGGGAAGCGCGGTTGACCGCCGACACGACCGCGCGCAGCGACGCGGTGGTGATGGACGGCGCGATGCCCACGCCCCACACCGTGCGGCCGGCCACCGGGCCTGATGGGCGACGACCCGCTTCGCCCGGCTGCGCCGCGCTCGCGATCGTCACCGACGCTTCGACGTAGGCCGCCGCCTGGGCATCCTCGCCGGCACTCATCGCATGCTCGGAGTAATCCAGCACGGCCACGTCGAACCCAACGCCACCCAGCGCATCGACGAACGCGTCAAGCGGGCCGTTGCCGGCGCCGCTGATCTCGGTCTCCACCCCATTGATCTTGACGACGGCGGTGATGGTGGTCGGGCCGCTGTCTTCTTCGCAGGCATCGACTCGTTGCTTGATGCGCTCTAGCGGCAGTATCGGCGCGAGGTACTCCTCGGAGAACGCTTCCCACATCTCCTTCGGCGAGACCTCACCGCCCTCGCCCGCTGTGCCCTCTGCGATCTCTTGGATCACGCGCGAGAACTCGATCTGCAGTCGTCGCGGCAGGGCCAGGCCGTGGTCGGCCTTCATGATGTAGGCCACGCCGCCCTTGCCGGACTGCGAGTTGACCCGGATCACCGCCTCATACGTGCGCCCGACATCCTTGGGGTCGATCGGCAGATACGGGACCTGCCAGAGCATGTCGTCAACGTCGGCGTCGGCCTCATCCGCGGCAATCTTCATCGCGTCCAGACCCTTGTTGATGGCGTCCTGATGGCTGCCGGAGAACGCGGTGTAGACCAGGTCCCCGCCGTAGGGGTGACGCTCGTGCACCGGCAGCTGGTTGCAGTACTCCACGGTGCGGCGGACCTCGTCGATGTTCGAGAAGTTGATCTGTGGATCCACGCCGCGGGAGAACAGGTTGAGCCCCAGCGTCACCAGGCACACGTTGCCGGTGCGTTCGCCGTTGCCGAACAGACAGCCCTCGATCCGGTCGGCGCCGGCCTGATAACCCAATTCGGCTGCGGCGACGGCGGTTCCGCGGTCATTGTGCGGATGCAGGCTCAGGATGACGGACTCCCGGTTGGCCAGGTTGCGGCTCATCCACTCGATCGAGTCGGCGTAGACGTTGGGAGTCGCCATTTCCACCGTGGCGGGCAGGTTGAAGATGATCGGGTTGTCCGGCGTCGGCGCGATGATCTCGCCGACGGCATCGCAGACCTGCTTGGCGTACTCCAGCTCGGTGCCGGTATAGGACTCCGGCGAGTACTCGAACCGCCACTGCGTGTCCGGGTACTTCGCGGCCTCCTCGACACACTTGCGGGCGCCGTCGGTCGCGATGGCCTGCACCGCGGCCCGGTCGGCACGAAAGACCACGCGGCGCTGCAGGATTGACGTCGAGTTATAGAAGTGCACGATGGCCCGCGACGCACCTTCGCACGCCTCGAACGTGCGCTCGATCAGTTCGGGCCGGCACTGGGTGAGCACTTGGATGGTGACGTCGTCGGGAATCGCGCCGTCGGTGATGATCTCGCGGACGAAGTCGTAGTCGGTCTGGCTGGCCGACGGGAAGCCGACCTCGATCTCCTTGTAGCCCATGTTCACCAGCAGGTTGAACATGCGGCGCTTGCGGGCCGGGCTCATCGGGTCGATCAGCGCCTGGTTGCCGTCACGCAGATCCACTGCGCACCACAGGGGAGCGCGGGTGATGATGCGGTCGGGCCAGCTGCGGTCGGGCAGCCGGATGGGCTCGACTTCCTCGGCGAATGGCCGGTACCGGGTGACCGGCATCGACGAACTCCGCTGTGGATTCCAGGCGGCCTGGCCGGGCCCGGGTGGGCCCGCGGGGGTGGCGATGGTTGGCCAAGACGCATAAGCGTCGGGGCTAATCGGCTGGGACGAATTGGTCACGGTAGTCGCTCCGGGATGTCAAGGGACCTGAGACCAGCGCATCGCGCAATCCCGCGACGGGAGGCCGGTCTGGATCAGACCCCGCCGCGGCGTCCGAGGAGGAGCACCCGCTGCACGACCTGAACTCTACCGCCATCAGCGGCTGCGCCAAAACCGCCGGTCGCGGGGGTAGCGCGGGGCATCGCGAAAATAATCGAGATGCGCCGGCACGTATTCTGTTGTGGACTAAATCTCCAGCGATGGCGGCGATTCCGCTGGGCATGGCCGAAAGGGGCCCACAAAAGGGAAGGGCGGGAAGCAGCAGTGGCGCTCGTCGTACAGAAGTACGGTGGATCCTCGGTGGCCGATGCCGACCGGATCCGCCGGGTTGCCGAACGCATCGTGGAGACCAAAAAGCAGGGCAACGACGTCGTCGTGGTGGTTTCGGCGATGGGCGACACCACCGATGACCTGCTGGACCTGGCCCAACAGGTGTGCCCCGTCCCGCCACCTCGCGAACTCGACATGCTGCTGACCGCCGGCGAGCGCATCTCCAACGCGTTGGTGGCCATGGCAATCGAATCGCTGGGCGCGCAGGCCCGGTCGTTCACCGGTTCGCAGGCCGGCGTGATCACCACCGGCACCCACGGCAACGCGAAGATCATCGAGGTCACGCCGGGACGGTTGCAAGCCGCGCTCGACGAGGGTCGCGTCGTGTTGGTCGCCGGATTCCAAGGTGTCAGCCAGGACACGCGGGACGTCACCACGCTGGGCCGCGGAGGCTCGGACACCACGGCGGTCGCGCTGGCCGCGGCGCTGGGCGCCGACGTCTGCGAGATCTACACCGATGTGGACGGCATCTTCAGCGCGGACCCCAGGATCGTGCACAACGCGCGGCGGCTCGACACGGTGACGTTCGAGGAAATGCTCGAGATGGCCGCCTGCGGCGCCAAGGTATTAATGCTGCGCTGCGTGGAATACGCTCGCCGCTACGACATTCCGGTGCACGTCCGGTCGTCATATTCGGACAAACCCGGCACCCTCGTCATCGGATCAATCAAGGACACACCCATGGAAAGCGCCCTTCTGACCGGAGTCGCACACGATCGCAGCGAGGCCAAGGTGACCATCGTCGGGTTGCCCGACATCCCCGGGTACGCGGCCCGGGTCTTCCGGGCCGTCGCCGACGCCGACGTCAACATCGACATGGTCTTGCAGAACGTCTCCAAGGTGGAGGACGGCAGGACCGACATCACCTTCACCTGCCCGCGTGACATCGGGCCCACCGCGGTGGCCAAGCTGGACGCGCTCAAAGCCGAGATCGGATTCACCCAGCTGCTCTATGACGACCACATCGGCAAGGTGTCGCTGGTCGGGGCGGGCATGCGCAGCCATCCGGGTGTCACGGCGACGTTCTGCGAGGCGTTGGCCGGGGTGGGCGTCAACATCGATCTGATTTCCACGTCCGAGATCCGGATCTCGGTGCTGTGCCGCGACACCGAGCTCGACAAGGCCGTCGTCGCGCTGCACGAGGCGTTCGGTCTGGGCGGCGAGGAGCAGGCGACGGTGTATGGGGGGACGGGTCGGTAAATGGTTGCGCTAGGCGTAGTGGGCGCCACCGGTCAGGTGGGCCAGGTGATGCGCACGTTGCTCGACGAGCGCGACTTCCCGGCGACATCGGTGCGGTTTTTCGCGTCCGCACGCTCCCAGGGCCGAAAGCTTCCCTTCCGTGGCCAGGAGATCGAGGTCGAGGACGCCGAGACGGCCGACCCGACCGGCCTGGACATCGCGCTGTTCTCGGCGGGCAAGACGATGTCGCTGGTGCAGGCGCCGCGGTTCGCGGCCGCCGGGGTCACGGTGATCGACAACTCGTCGGCCTGGCGCAAGGACCCGGACGTGCCATTGGTGGTGTCCGAGGTGAACTTTTCGAGAGATGTCGCCGCGGGGCCCCGGTCTCTCAAGAAAGGGATCATCGCCAACCCGAACTGCACCACGATGTCGGCGATGCCGGTGCTCAAAGTGCTGCACGACGAAGCCCAGCTGGTTCGGCTGATTGTCTCGAGCTACCAAGCGGTGTCGGGCAGCGGCCTAGCCGGCGTCGCGGAGCTGGCCACGCAGGCGCGTGCGGTCGTCGGCGAGGCCGAGCGGCTGGTGCACGACGGCGGCGCCCTGGAATTCCCGGCGCCGAACACCTACGTCGCGCCGATCGCGTTCAACGTGGTGCCGCTCGCCGGCTCGCTGGTGGACGACGGCTCGGGCGAGACCGACGAAGACCAGAAGCTGCGCTTCGAGAGCCGAAAGATCCTCGGAATTCCCGACCTGCAGGTCAGCGGGACCTGTGTGCGGGTGCCGGTATTCACCGGGCACTCGCTGTCGATCAACGCCGAGTTCGCCCGGCCGCTGTCACCGGAGCGGGCCCGTCAGCTGCTTGACGGCGCACCGGGAGTGAAGGTGGTCGACGTGCCGACGCCCCTGGCGGCTGCCGGCGTCGACGAATCACTGGTCGGTCGCATCCGGCGCGACCCGGGCGTGCCCGACGGGCGTGGCCTGGCGCTGTTCGTTTCCGGAGACAACCTGCGCAAGGGTGCGGCGCTGAACACCATCCAGATCGCCGAGCTGCTGGCCGCTGAATCTTGACCAGCATTGTGACCCGCGGGTGAGCTGCGTCCACACTCGCCCGCCCGCGCGTCGCTCGCTGCTGGCCGCATGGATGGCGTGTTTGCTTGCGGCGGACTATCTCTGGGGTGGATTTGGCTACGCGCGCGGCGACCCGCCTGCGCCGGCGCCACAGCCGATCCTGCAGCCGCTGGCGCCGGGCCAGGTGCTGCGGATCGGTCCGACGGCCGGCACCGGCACTCCCACCGGGGACTACGGCATCGGCGCGACCGACCTGTGTGAGTTCGTCGAGTTCCCCAGCGAGCTGCTGCAGGTCTGCGGCGACAGTTTCGCCGGGCAGGGTGTCGGGTTCGGCGGCTGGTACTCGCCGGTGGCGCTGCGCGTCGACACCTCGTCGGTCGACGACCCCGCCGGGGTGCGCTACACCGGGGTCACCGGGATCGGCAAACCGCTGCTGGCCGATCCGACCCCGTCGGGTGACTCGCAGCTGCCCGCCGGTGTGGTGCAGATCAACCGGCGCAATTATTTGCTGGTGACCACGACCCGCAACCTCGTGCCGCAGTCCTCGCGGTTGGTGGCGCCGGAAGCGGGCCGCGGCGGCTGGCAGACCGTTGCGGGGTCGCGACGCGACGCCTCCTACCAGGGGGGCTCGCAGACCCAGATCAGCGGGTACTACGACCCGATCCCCACCCCCGATTCGTCGACCGGCTGGGTCTACATCGTGGCCAACAGTTTCACCCGCAGGGATCCGGTGTTGCTGTACCGGGCCACGCCGCAAACGTTCACCGACCGGTCCCGTTGGCAAGGCTGGGCGTCCGGGCCCGGGGGCGGCTGGAACAAGCCGCCGACACCGCTGTGGCCGGACATGGTGGGCGAGATGAGTGCCAGGCAGATCGACGGCAAGACCGTGCTGTCCTATTTCAACGCCAGCACGGGCAACATGGAGGTCCGCGTCGCCAATGATCCAACGACGCTGGGCGAGGCGCCGGTGACGACGGTGGTGCAGCACGACGATTGGCCCGATCCGGCGGAAAGCCTGCCGGCCCGGTACGACAACCGGCTCGCACAACCGTATGGCGGGTACGTCTCGCCCGGCTCCACACTCGATGAGCTCCGAATTTTCGTCAGCCAGTGGGACACGCGCGTGCGGGTAAGCGCGCCGTATCGGGTGATCCAATTCGCCGTCAACCCGTTCAAGCCCTGATCGGCGCGCCCCGGGCGGTGCCATACTGTTCGCCATCCGGGCACGAGCGGAGGAGTCTTGGCGAGGACCGAACCGGCGGATACACGCTTCCATGAACACTCGTTCTTGGGTATCTTCGCCGGGGTCGTGAGCGTGGTGGTGGTCGGGGTCCTGCTCAACGCGGCCGGAGCCCCGACCCTGGTGCAGGGTGCGGTGACGGCCGGTGCCATCGGCTTCCCCGCCGCAATCGAGTACAGCCTCAGGGCCAGGCGCCGCGACAAGACAGACGACGCATCCCGCATCCGGCGCGGCGAGCTGCGCCGCCCGATTGGCCTCGTGGTGGCGATGTTCGCCGCGGTGTTCGCTGGGGTGCTGTTTCTGGTCGACGCGATAATCGGGAGAATCTTCGCGGTCGCCCTCGCGGACGGCTACGGGATCAGCCACGGCACCGCGATCGTGGTGGCGATCGTCGGGGTAGCGACCGTCGCAGTCTTCGGGTTCTTCGCCTCGTCCTACGCCTCGCACTACTTCGGCAAAAACCCGTACCTGTGGACCGCAGCTGTTGTCGGCTCCCTCTTCGTTTTCCGGATGCTGTTGATGCTCGTGGAGTATCGCGTCACGCGCGCGGAGGACCGGGCGGTGCTCGCGGAGTACGGCGTCATGCCCGCGGTGCTGTTCCGGCTCTTCGTCGCTCACCTGGTCTACCTCGGCGCTTGCCTGGGCGGGGCTTGGTACGGCAGGCGTCACCACGACGAGTTCCTCGCCAAGAAGCTGGCTCGCATGCATCGGCAGGCTTCGCCGGTCGCTGACCCACAGCAGCCGTCGCAGGCAGCCGGGCTGGACCTACTGGAACTGCTCAAGAAGCTCGGCGAGCTCCGGGACGCCGGTCTACTCACCGACGAAGAGTTCCGGGCGAAGAAGACTGAGATCCTCGCCCGCATCTAATCCCCATCGTTGGCTGGCAGACGAAACACCGCAGCTCACAGCTGCTACCTAAGCAGCCCATAGCCGTCACTATTGTTAACGCAGGCATCATTTGTCTCATGAGTGAAACATCTGAAAACCCAACTGTGCGGACGTCTACCGCAACTGCACCGGCGCCTCCGCCGTCAGCCGAGGCGCCACGTAAGACCCACCGGGTCTTCCAATTCGCGGCGTGGGTCGCCATCGTCGCCGGGATCGTGTTCATCGTCGCGGTCATTTTCTTCACCGGCTTCGCGCTCGGCAAGCACTCCGGTCACCATGGCGGCCACCACCACAAGCAGCACGCGATGATGATGCATCCACGCGGTCCGGGCGGTCCGGGCGGCCCGGGAGGCCCCGGCGGTGGACCGGGAGCCGGACCTGCGCAGGTGCGTCCCGGCGGTCACTTCGCCGGGCCCGGCCAGGCACCGGCATCGGTCTTCCATGCCGTGACGGCTTCGCCTTCGGGCGCTCCCGGCGCACAGGCCCCGACGTTCATCGTGCTCTCGGGTTAGAGGAGAACCCGGGCCACTAACCCAACAAGTAGTAGCCCGGCGCTCGTCTGAGCGCCGGGCTCTGGGCGTGTCAGTGATAACCGGCATCTCACCGCTGCATCTCGATTCACAGCAATTTTGCGGCTGCCACCTGTTACCGCGGTCGCCTGTCGGGGCAGTATCAAGGCATGACTGAAACACCCGAACCATTACCCCAACCGACGTCCGCCGTCGCAGCGCCGCCGCCACCTCCACCGCCACCTCCACCGCCGGCGCCAGTGGAACGGGAGAAGCCGCCGAGGCTGTATGTCGCCGCCGCGTGGGTGGTGATCGTCGCCGGGATTGTTTTCATCCTGTCCACCGTGTTCTTCGCCGGCGCCCTGGTCTTCGCCGACCACTACGGCTGCCACCATTCCCGCGGCATGATGTTCAAACCCGGGGGCCCTGGAGGCCCCGGACCGGGGAATGGGCCCTGGCAGTACGGGCCACCCGGACCCGGACCGGGGAACGGACCGTGGCAGTTTGGCCCACCTGGCGGACCCGGCGGCCCGGGGATGGTCGTTCCCATGTTCCCCGGCGGCCCGGGCGGCCCCTTCGGCCCGGGTGGCGCCCCCCGTCAGTCGCCGCAGACCCCCGCTCCGAGTCCGACCCCCAACACTCCGGGTCCGCGCCCGTAGCCTGTCTTACTTTTCTTGACTCGTTCCAGAAGCAGGGCATACTCGGTTGGGTGCCGTCCGTGTGGCGCGATTATCGGGCCGGCGACTTGCCGACAGGCATCCGCCCGCGCGGCATTGCGCTGAAGTGCTTGGCGCCGATTGAAATTCGATTCGACGGGGTAGGTCAGCGTCACAGGGCCGTCGCGATTATGCGAACGGAATGCCTTTGAGAACTCAGCCCAATTAACGAGGAGATGGCGAAATGACGGAGCGCTTCACCACCACTGACGCCGGCATCGCTGCACCGAGTGACGAGCAGTCGCTGACGATTGGTCCCGACGGGCCGATCCTGCTGCAGGATCACTATCTGATCGAGCAGATGGCGATGTTCAATCGGGAACGCATCCCGGAACGGCAACCACATGCCAAGGGGGGCGGGGCGTTCGGCCACTTCCAGGTGACCAACGACGTCAGCAAGTACACCAGGGCCGCGGTGTTTGCGCCCGGTACCAAGACCGAAATGCTGGCCAGGTTCTCCACCGTCGCCGGCGAGCGGGGCAGCCCAGACACCTGGCGGGATCCGCGCGGATTCGCGTTGAAGTTCTATACGACCGAGGGCAACTTCGACTTGGTCGGCAACAACACGCCCGTTTTCTTCATGCGTGACCCGCTGAAGTTCCAGCACTTCATCCGCTCCCAAAAGCGCCTGCAGGCCAGCAACGTTCGCGACCACAACATGCAGTGGGACTTCTGGAGTCTGTCGCCGGAGTCCGCGCACCAGGTGACCTGGTTGATGGGCGATCGGGGGATCCCCAAGAACTGGCGGCACATGAACGGCTACAGCAGCCACACCTACAGCTGGATCAATGCCGCCGACGAGATCTTCTGGGTGAAGTACCACTTCATCACCGATCAGGGCATCGATTTCCTGACCCAGGAGGACGCCGACCGGCTGGCCGGCGAGGACGGCGACTACCACCAGCGCGACCTGTACGAGGCGATCGAGCGCGGCGAGCACCCGAGCTGGACGCTGAAGATGCAGATCATGCCGTTCGAGGAGGCCAAGAATTACCGGTTCAATCCGTTCGACCTGACGAAGGTGTGGCCGCACAGCGACTATCCGCTGATCGACGTCGGCAAGATGACGCTGGACCGCAACGTCACCGACTACCACGCCGAGATCGAGCAGGCCGCCTTCGAGCCGAACAACCTGGTGCCGGGCACCGGCTTGAGCCCGGACAAGATGCTGCTGGCGCGCGGCTTCTCCTACGCCGACGCGCATCGGGCGAGGCTGGGAACCAATTACAAGCACATCCCGGTCAACTCGCCGAAGGTGGAGGTGAACAGCTACTCCAAGGACGGGGCGATGCGGATCAACAACGCATCGGATCCGGTCTACGCGCCCAACTCCTACGGCGGCCCGCAGGCCGACCCGGCGCGCGCCGCCGAGGTGCGCTGGCACGCCGACGGCCAGATGATCCGCGCCGCCTACTCCTTGCACGCCGAGGACGACGACTGGGGGCAGGCCGGCACCATGGTCCGTGAGGTTCTCGACGATGCGGCCCGGGACCGCTTGGCGCACAACATCATTGGGCACGTCTCCAAGGGTGTCAAAGAGCCGGTGCTGTCGCGGGTGTTCGAATATTGGCGCAACGTCGACCCCGATCTCGGCAAGTTGGTCGAGGAAGGCGTCCGGGCCAACTCGGGTCAGTAGGGCGTCCCAATAGAAGCCAGGGTTGCCCGCGGTGACCCTGGCTTCGATTTGGCCGGCCAGGTTGGCATGATCGAGATCCATGACCATGCGGATCTTCGCCGCGGCAGCAAGCGTCGGTCTGGGCGTCGGGGTGGTCTCCGGCATCCCGGTCGCGGCCGGCCACCCCTCGGATCCAGGCGTGGTGTCCTACGCCGTCCTCGGCAAGGGCTCGGTCGGCAATATCGTCGGTGGACCGATGGGGTGGGAGTCGGCGTTCACGCAACCCTTTCAGGGGTATTGGGTGGACCTGGCGGACTGCAACAACTGGGCGGACATCGGGCTACCCGAGGTGTACAACGACTCCGACCTGGCGTCCTTCAACGGAGCCACCTCCCAGACGTCGGCCAGCGACCAAACGCATTTGGTCAGGCAGGCGGTCGGGGTATTCGCCACCAACGACGCGGCGGCGCGGGCCTTCCACCGGATCGTGGACCGAACCGTCGGCTGCTCGGGTCAGACCACCGCGATGCACCTGGAGAACGGGCAGACGCAGGTTTGGTCGTTTGCTGGCGTGCCGGCGAACGCGACCGACGCGGATTGGACTAAGCAAGAATTGGGCACCGATCGCCGCTGTTTCAATCAAACCCGGCTGCGCGAAAACGTGTTGCTGCAGGCGAAGGTCTGCCAATCTGGCAACGCCGGACCCGCGGTCAACGTGCTGGCCGGGGCGATGCAGAACGCGCTGGGGCAGTAGTCCGGTGAATTTGGGTACTCGGGTAAGCCGTGCTCGGGAAAGCCGCGGAAACGGGAATATGTCGGGGCGATCTGGAAGATGAACTGACGGCGGCTATCGTTCCGATAGCTGCGCAACATGGGGCTGGGCCGGCGTTGTTAGGGCGCGGCCGGGCCCGAAGGGATCGTGATATGACGCTCGCCGCCACCGCCGCCGCGGCCTCACAGCTGGATTCCGCCCGCCCCGCCGACACCGAGTTGCCCAGTTCGGAGGCGGCCGCGCAGTACATCGCCGACGGTTGCCTGACTGATGGCCCGCTGGGCCGCGTCGGCCTGGAGATGGAGGGGCACTGCTTCGACCCGGTCGACCCGTACCGCAGGCCGAGTTGGGACGAAATCACCGGGGTGCTCGAGGCGTTGCCGTCGCTGCCCGGCGCCAGCGCGGTCACCGTGGAACCCGGCGGGGCGGTCGAACTCTCCGGCCCGCCCGAGGACGGCGTCGTCGCGGCCATCGGCACGATGACCAATGACCAGTGCGTGCTGCGGAAGGCCTTCGCCAACGCCGGGCTTGGTTTGGTTTTCTTGGGCGCCGACCCGCTGCGGACGCCCAAGCGCGTCAACCCGGGGGCGCGTTATCGCGCGATGGAAGAGTTCTTCGCCGCCAGCCACTCCGGCGAGGTGGGCGCCGCGATGATGACGTCGACGGCCTCGGTTCAGGTCAATGTGAACGCCGGGCCGCGGGCCGGATGGCCCGCGCGGGTACGGCTCGCGCACGCCCTGGGCCCCACGATGATCGCGATCGCCGCCAACTCGCCCATGCTGGGCGCCGAATTTTCCGGATGGCTATCCACCCGGCAGCGCGTGTGGGGCCAGATGGATTCGGCGCGCTGCGGGCCCATCCTGGGGGCCAGCGGCGACGACCCCGGCACCGACTGGGCGCGGTATGCCCTCAAGGCGCCGGTGATGATGGTGCACAACCCGGACGCCGTCGCGGTCACCCACTATGTGGCCTTCGCCGATTGGGCGGACGGGTTGGCGCTGCTCGGCGACCGCCGCCCCACCATCGCCGACCTGGACTACCACCTCACCACCCTGTTCCCGCCGGTTCGTCCGCGGAAGTGGCTGGAAATTCGGTACCTGGACAGCATGCCGGACGCGGTCTGGCCCGCGGTGGTGTTCACGCTGGTCGCCCTGCTCGACGACCCCATCGCCGCCGACATCGCGGCGGAGGTCGTCGAACCCGTCGCTACCGCCTGGGATAACGCCGCCCGGCTCGGTCTGACCGACCGGCGCCTGCATGAAGCGGCCAACCGGTGTGTGTCGGTCGCGGCCGAGAGAGCCCCGGCGGAACTGACCGATGCGATGGCGCGGTTGATCCGCAGCGTCGAGCAGAGACGCTGTCCGGGCGACGACTTTTCCGAACAGGTCATCGAGCACGGCATCGTGCCCGCGGTCACGCGGTTGGCGCAAGGGGGGTCGTGACTTCCCGGGAGAAGCTTGCCGACGATCTGGCCCGGGCGCGGGCGCGGACTTTGCGGCTGGTCGATTTCGATGACGCCGAACTGTTCCGTCAGTACAACCCGTTGATGAGCCCGCTGGTGTGGGACCTCGCGCACATCGGTCAGCAGGAAGAGCTGTGGCTGTTGCGCGGCGGCGACCCGGATCGGCCCGGGATTTTGCCGCCGGCCGTCGAGGGCCTCTACGACGCCTTCGAACACTCCCGCGCCAGTCGTGTCGACTTGCCGTTGCTGTCCCCGGAGCGGGCGCGATCATATTGCCGGACCGTGCGTTCGGCGACGCTGGACGCCCTGGACGCCTTGCCCGACGATCCCGCGGGCGAGCAGGCGGCCTTCGTGTACGGCATGGTCGTCAGCCACGAAAATCAGCACGACGAAACCATGCTGCAGGCGTTGAATCTGCGCACCGGCGCACCGCTGCTGCGCGAGCCTACAAACTTGCCCGCGGGCCGGCCGGCGGTAGCCGGCACTTCGGTGCTGGTGCCCGCCGGCCCGTTCGTGCTGGGCGTGGACGCCGCAAGCGAACCCTATTCATTGGACAACGAACGTCCCGCCCACGTCGTCGACCTGCCGGCATTCCGGATCGGCCGGGTTCCGGTCACCAATGGCGAGTGGCAACAGTTCATCGACGACGGCGGCTACGACGAGCCGCGATGGTGGTCCCCGCGCGGCTGGGAGCACCGCCGGAGCGCGGGCCTCACCGCGCCGCAGTTCTGGAGCTCCGACGCGCGGACGCGCGCCCGATTCGGCTATCTCGAAGACATTCCCCCCGACGAGCCGGTACAGCATGTCAGCTACTTCGAGGCCGAGGCTTACGCGGCCTGGGGCGGCGCCCGGCTGCCCACCGAGGCGGAATGGGAGAAGGCCTGCGCATGGGATCCGGCGACCAACACCCGGCGCCGCTACCCGTGGGGGGCGCAGGATCCGTCGGACGACCTCGTCAACCTGGGCGGCACGGCGCTGCACCCGGCACCCGTCGGCGCATATCCCGCGGGCGCGTCGGCCTACGGGATAGAGCAACTGCTCGGCGACGTTTGGGAGTGGACCAGTTCACCGCTGCGGCCCTGGCCGGGGTTCGTCCCGATGATCTACGAGCGGTACTCGCAGCCGTTTTTCGACGGCGACTACCGGGTCCTGCGCGGCGGCTCGTGGGCGGTGGAATCGGCCATCCTGCGGCCCAGCTTCCGCAACTGGGATCGCCCGATTCGTCGGCAGATCTTCTCCGGTGTCCGGTTGGCGTGGGACGTCCCCGAGGCGGGGAACCCCGCCTGATGTGTCGTCACCTCGGCTGGCTTGGGGCCGGCGTCACCGTCTCCTCGTTGGTGCTGGATCCGCCGCGCGGCCTGCGTGTGCAGTCCTATGCCCCACGCCGGCAAAAGCACGGCCTGATGAACGCCGACGGTTGGGGCGTCGGGTTTTTCGACGGATCGCCGGAAGGCGCCGTGCCTCGCCGCTGGCGCAGCGCGGCGCCGCTCTGGGGTGACGTCTCGTTCGAATCGGTCGCCCCGGCGCTGCGCAGTCACTGCGTGGTCGCCGCGGTTCGCTCGGCAACCGTCGGCATGCCGATCGAGGCCAGCTCGACCGCGCCGTTCACCGACGGCCACTGGCTGCTGTCACACAACGGCGTGGTCGACCGCCGGGTGCTGCCGCCGACGTCATCGGCCGAATCAGTCTGTGACAGCGCAATACTGGCGGCCACCGTCTTTGCGCGTGGACTCGACGCGTTGGGCGAAACCATCGCCGAGATCGGCGCGGCCGACCCCGACGCCCGACTAAACGTGCTGGCGGCCAACGGGTCTCGCCTGGTCGCCACCACCTGGAATGAGACGTTGTCCATCCTGCGCCGCGATGACGGCGTGGTGCTGGCCAGCGAGCCCTACGACGACGACTCGGAGTGGGAGGACATACCGGACCATCACCTCGTCGAAGTCACCCCGGAGCGTGTCACGTGTACCGCGCTGGACGACACGAAAGGATATTGATGACGCTGTCGCTGTCCAACCACCTCGCTGCCGACTCGGCGTATCACGCGTTGCGTCGCGATGTGTTCGACGGCCTGCAGAGCACGCCGAAGTCGTTGCCGCCCAAGTGGTTCTACGATTCGGTGGGCAGTGAGCTGTTCGACCAGATCACCCGGTTGCCCGAGTACTACCCGACGCGTGCCGAGGCCGAGATCCTGCAGCGCGCGATCGGTCGACATCGCATCGGCCAGCGAGGCCGACACCCTGGTCGAACTGGGCAGCGGGACCTCGGAGAAGACCCGGATGCTGCTCGACGCGCTGCATGGCCGCGGATCGTTGCACAGGTTCGTGCCGTTCGACGTCGACGCCAGCATCCTGTCGAGCACGGGGTCCGCGATCCAGCAGGAGTACCCCAACATCGAGATCAAGGCCGTCTGCGGCGATTTCGAGGAACACCTCGCCGAGATTCCCACCGGCGGTCTTCGCCTGTTCGTGTTCCTCGGGTCGACGATCGGCAACCTCACGACCGAACCGCGCGCGGAGTTCCTCGCGACGCTGTCGGGGGTGATGCGGCCCGGCGATAGCCTGCTGCTGGGCACCGACCTGGTCAAGGACACCGGACGGCTGGTGCGCGCCTACGACGACGCCGCCGGGGTGACGGCCCGGTTCAATCGCAATGTGCTCGCGGTGATAAACCGGGAACTCGACGCCGATTTCGACGTCGAGGCCTACCAGCACGTGGCCCGCTGGAACACGGAAGAGGAACGCATCGAGATGTGGCTGCGGGCGCAGGGTCGCCAGCGGGTGCGGATTGGTGCGCTGGAGCTGACCGTCGACTTCGCCGCCGGCGAGGAAATGCTCACCGAGGTATCGTGCAAGTTCCGCCCGGACTGGGTGAGCGCCGAACTGGCCGCCGCGGGGCTGCGCCGGATCCGGTGGTGGACAGACAATGCGGGCGATTTCGGGTTGTCGTTAGCGGTCAAGTGAGCGATAACGCGTCGCTGGCCGACCGATGGCGGGAGGCTCGCCCGCCGGTGGCCGGGTTGCACCTGGACAGTGCGGCCTGCTCGCGCCAGAGCTTCGCGGTGATCGACGCCGCCGGCCGGCACGCACGCCACGAGGCCGAGGTCGGCGGATACGTCGCGGCCGAGGCCGCCACCCCCGCGCTCGACGCCGGGCGCGCCGCGTTCGCCGCGCTGAGCGGAATGCCCGACGCCGAGGTGGTCTACACCACCGGCTCATTGAACGCACTGGATCTGCTGCTCGGCGGCTGGCCCGCAGCACCGGCGGAGGAAAGGACGCTAGCCTGCCTGCCCGGCGAATACGGTCCCAACCTGGCCGTGATGGACGCCCACGGATTCGACCGCCGGCTGCTGCCGGCCCTCGAGGATGGCCGGCTGGCGCTCGACGACGCGGCGCTTGCCCTGGACACCGACCCGCCCGATTTCGTCCACTTGACGCCGGTGGCCAGCCACAGCGGGGTCGTGCAACCGCTCGCGATGGTGGCGCAACTCTGCCGCGAATTGGGGTTGCCGCTGGTCGTCGACGCCGCCCAGGCGCTGGGACAGGTGGACTGCGCCGTCGGCGCCGATGTGACCTATTCGTCGTCGCGCAAGTGGATGGCCGGGCCGCGCGGCGTGGGCGTCCTGGCGGTGCGCCCCGAGCTGATGGAGCGGTTGCGGCCGAGGCTGGCACCCCCGCAGTGGGCTGCGTCGCTGACGGTGGCCCGGCAACTCGAATTTGGCGAGGCCAATATCGCTGCGCGAGTGGGGTTTTCGGTGGCATTGGGTGAACACTTGGCGTGCGGAGCCGAGGCGGTGCGAGCGCGTCTGGCTGAGCTGGGCGCCACCAGCCGCACGGTGCTGGCCGATGTGCCCGGGTGGGCGGTGGTCGAGGAGGTCGACGAGCCCAGCGCAATCACCACCCTGGCCCCGGTCGACGGCGCCGACCCCCAAGCGGTGCGGGCATGGTTGCTCACCGAGCGGCGGGTCCTGACGACCTACGCGGGGGTGCAGCGGGCGCCGTTGGAGCTGACCGCCCCGGTGCTGCGGATCTCGCCGCACGTCGACACCACCGCGGACGACCTGGAAAGCTTCGCCGAAGCGCTCATCGCGGCGACGGCCGCGACCAGCTGACGTCGATCTCGACGTGACGGCCGCGCCGTTCAGTCGGCCTTGTGTGCCGTCAGCAGGTAGGCGGGGAGCATCATCCGGTCCTTTTCATCCCGGTCGTGCGGCGGGAATTGGAATGGCGCGTCGGAGGTCTGCGGGATATTCGCGTGGATGTAGGCGGGCCGAATTTCGTCGATCTCCCAGTACTTGCTGACCGCGGCGCGCAACTCGTCCTCGTCGACCTCGTTCGGCCCGTCCATGTCGGCGGGGAAGGCGCCCTTGGCGAACACCAGCACGAAATAGCTGGCGCCCGGGGCCGCCGCGCGGTGTACCGAGTTCAGGTAGCCGTCGCGACCCTCGATCGGCAGCGAGTGAAAAAGCGTGCTGTCCACCACCGTGTTGAATCGGCCGTCATGGCCGCTGAACGAGGTGATGTCGGCCTGCTCGAAGCTCGCCGTGGACAGGCCGCGTTCCTGGGCGGCCTTGGTGGCCGCCGCGATGGCGGTGGGCGTGAGATCGACGCCGAGCACGGTGTAGCCATCCGCGGCCAGCGACAATGACAGCTCGGCGAACCCGCAGCCGGCGTCCAGCACATCGCCGCGGAACTTGCCGGCCGCGATCAGTGCGGCCAGCTCGGGCTGCGGCTCACCGATATTCCAGGGCGGCGGACCCTCGAATTGGCTCTGCCCGCGGTACGCGCTGTCCCAGTCGATTACCTGATCGGAGGTCATGCCTTCCAACGTACCCGCGGTTCGGACACCCGCCCGCTGGCGCCCGGTCGACGACGTAGTCGATCAGCGAAGAACCCGCGTGTTGGTGTGGTCCGGTTAGGACGCCCAGGTGTGCACCGGCTCGTTGGCGTGCATGTGCTCGCAGTACCGGTGCAGCATCTCGGCCAGTGCCGCGGGCCTGGTCATGCCGCGCTCCTGCAGGGCCTGCACGGTGGACACCTGCCAGCTCGCCCCGTTGCGTCCGGTCCGCGCGCGGCCCGCGATGACGCCAAGGAACCGGTCGCACACCACGGCGTCGACGCCCCAGCGCCGCAGCCCTTCGTGCGCAATGGGCAACAACGTGTCCAACACCAGTTCCTGCGCCGTGACGTCGCCCAGACCGGGCCAGGTCAGCCGGGCGTCCATGCCGCGCCGGGCCGCCTGCAGGAAATTCGCATGAGCCGCAGCAAAACTCATCCTGTTCCACAGCGGGGTGTCCTCTTCGGACAGGCTGCGCAGGGTGCCGTAGTAGAAGGCCGAATTCGCCAGCATGTCGATGACCGTCGGCCCGGCCGGCAACACCCGGTTCTCCAGCCGCAGGTGCGGACGCCCGTCGACCACGTCGTACACCGGGCGGTTCCACCGGTACACGGTGCCGTTGTGCAGGCGCAATTCGGGAAGCTGCGGGGTGCGACCGGCGGCCAGCTCGGCGACCGGGTCTTCGTCGGACACCTCGGGCAGCAGCGACGGGAAGTAGCGGATGTTCTCCTTGTAAAGGTCGAGGACCGAGCCGATCCAACGTTCGCCGAACCACACTCGTGGTCGCACGCCCTGCGTCTTGAGTTCCTCGGGTCGGGTATCGGTGGATTGCGCGAAAAGCTCGATGCGGGTTTCCGACCACAGCCGGTGGCCGAAGAAGTAGGGCGAGTTGGCACCCAGCGCCAGCTGGGGTCCCGCCAGCACCTGAGCCGCGTTCCAATGGGCGGCGAAATCCTCCGGAGGCAGCTGTAAGTGCAATTGCATGCTGGTGCAAGCGGATTCGGGCGCGATGCTCGCGGCGTGCCAGCTCAGCGGCTCCGGGCCGGAGATGTTGATCGGTATGTCCTCGCCGCGGGCGGTAAAGATCGAGTCGTTGAGTGCCGCATATCTCGTCGACTCGCTCATCCAGTTGTCGATTAAATGTTCGGGCATCAGCGTTGGCAGGATGCCGATCATCACGATGTGAGCCCCGCCGGCGCTGGCCTTGGTCTCCGCGTCATTCAGGCTGTCGCGAACCTCGGCCTCGAGGTCCAGGGCGGTCTGCCCGCCCAGCGCCCGGGGTGGCACGTTGAATTCGATGTTGTAGGCGCCCAATTCGGTCTGGTAAGCCGGATCCGCGATGGCGTCCAACACGTGCCGATTCGACATGGCCGGCTGATAGCCGGCATCGACGAGGTTGCACTCGATCTCCATGCCGGTGAGCGAGTCGTCCGAATCGAATCGCGACTGCGCAAGCATCGTCTCGAAGACGTCCACACACAACTGCACCTTGCGCCGGTATTCCCGCCGTTGTGCGCGGTTATACGTGGTGCGCTTGACCTCGTCGCCCACATCGCCGATGGAACAGGTTTACCGGCGGTAACGCAAGGGCGCGCGGCTGACCTGCACAGTCGCTGGAGCGCCCCGGGGTGCACCATCATGTACGAGGAGTGTCGCAGTTCACGCCGGAGGAGACCAGTTGGCCGAGTTCGCTGAATTTGTAGCCGCCATCGACCAGGGCACCACCAGCACCCGGTGCATGATCTTCGATCGCGCCGGCGCGGAGGTGGCCAGCCACCAACTCGAACACGAGCAGATCCTGCCCCGCGCCGGCTGGGTGGAGCACAATCCGATCGAGATCTGGGAGCGCACCGGATCGGTGCTCATGTCGGTGTTGAACAAAACCAACATCTCACCGAAAGATATTGCCGCACTGGGAATAACGAACCAACGCGAGACCACTTTGGTGTGGGATCGGCACACCGGGCGGCCGTACTACAACGCGATCGTCTGGCAGGACACCCGCACCGACCGCATCGCGTCGGCGCTACAGCGAGACGGCCGCGGCGAGGTGATCCGCCGCAAGGCGGGGCTGCCGCCGGCGACCTATTTTTCCGGCGGGAAACTGCAATGGATCCTGGAGAACGTCGACGGGGTGCGCCAGGCCGCCGAACGCGGCGACGCCCTATTCGGCACCCCCGACGCCTGGGTGTTGTGGAATCTGACCGGCGGCCCGCGGGGCGGGGTGCACGTCACCGATGTGACCAACGCCAGCCGGACCATGCTGATGGACCTGGAGACGCTGGACTGGGACGACGAGCTGTTGTCGTTCTTTTCCGTGCCGCGTGAGATGTTGCCGACGATCGCGCCGTCGTCGCCGCGGCAACCCTACGGAGTCACGTCGGAGACCGGGCCCCTCGGGGGCGAGGTGCCGATCACCGGGGTCCTCGGCGACCAGCACGCCGCGATGGTCGGTCAGGTCTGCCTGTCCGCGGGGGAGGCGAAAAACACCTACGGCACCGGCAATTTCCTGCTGCTCAATACCGGTGAGACGATGGTGCGGTCCAACAACGGGCTGCTGACCACCGTGTGCTACCAGTTCGGGGACGCCAAACCCGTGTACGCGCTTGAGGGTTCGATCGCGGTAACCGGCTCGGCGGTGCAGTGGCTGCGCGATCAGCTCGGAATCATCAGCGGCGCCGCGCAAAGCGAGTCGCTGGCGCGCCAGGTCGCGGACAACGGCGGGGTGTATTTCGTCCCGGCGTTTTCCGGGTTGTTCGCCCCGTACTGGCGATCCGATGCCCGCGGCGCGATCGTGGGATTGTCGCGGTTCAACACCAACGCCCACCTGGCCCGTGCGACGCTGGAGGCGATCTGTTACCAGAGCCGCGATGTGGTGGACGCGATGCAAGCGGATTCCGGTGTGCGCCTTGATGTATTAAAGGTCGACGGCGGTATCACCGGCAACGAGCTGTGCATGCAGATTCAGGCCGACGTGCTGGGGGTGGACGTGGTGCGGCCGGTGGTCTCCGAGACCACCGCGCTGGGCGCGGCCTACGCGGCGGGTCTGTCGGTCGGGTTCTGGGCGGACCCGTCGGATCTGCGGGCCAATTGGCAGGAGGGGAAGCGATGGACGCCGACCTGGGACGACGAACAGCGCGCCGCCGGATATGCCGGCTGGCGTAAGGCGGTGCAGCGGAGCCTGGATTGGGTCGACGTGTCTTAGCCTGCCCCGTCAATGGATTTGACTCGGATGCCGCTTCAACGGGACGTTATCTATTGTGGGGCAAATGATTTGGGGGGCCCCTTCGGGGACCCCCACGTCCGATCGGCCTCGTTGCCGGGCGAACCAGCTGGCTCACTTGACGATGTCGTCGATAGACAGAACCAGGCTTGAATACACTTCCTCGTTGTCGGAGAAGAGAAGTTCGTGGGACATGGCCACCTCCTTCGGGGTTGTAACCGGTTTGTGTGGTTACAGACTGCACGACGGCTGTGAAACCTGTCAAGAAGGTTACCGAAGGTGTGACGGTTCTTACAATCCCGAGCGGGAATAACGGATTCCGTTATGCACCTTGAGGTGTTCGCGTGTCCCCGCACGGGTGGGGGGATCGGGTCAGTCTTCGCCGAGGATGCCGTAGACCTCGCGGCGCGCATTGTTGAGGATCTCGACGATGCGCTGCTGCTGCTCGGCGGTGGCGGTGTGCGCGGATTGCGCGACCGCGCCGAACAGTTGGCCCATGGCCGCCCGCAGGTTGATGTGGCCCTGGTCGGCGCCCTTGGCGATCTCGTCCCACGGTGGGGTCTCGATCTTCTCGGCCGCCGCACGTCCGTCGTCGGTCAGCTCGAAAAGCTTTTTGCTGCCTTGGGTTTCGCTCGCGGTGATCAGGCCTTCGTCGTCCAGCAGCTGCAGTGTCGGGTACACCGAGCCGGGGCTGGGCCGCCAGATCCCGTTACTGCGTTCGCTGATCTGCTGGATCATTTCGTAGCCGTGCATCGGCCGCTCGGCGAGCAGCGTCAGAATGGCCGCCCGCACGTCGCCGCGGCGTCCGCGCCCGGGGCCGCCGCGGCGAAATCCGCCCCGGCGGCCGCCCGCGCCGAAGCCGAATCCGAACCCCGGTCCGAAACCGGGGCCGAACCCTAACGGCCCCTCATGGTCGGCGGCGTGATCGCGGAGGTGTTCGAAGAATTCCTGTTGGGCTTGCCGCTTGGCCCCGGGCATGGCACGCCGTTGGGCGGGCCCGAAGCCGAATCCGAAACCTGGGCGGGCGAACGGGCCGCCGCCAGGTGGGAATGGGTGGTTCATGTGTGTAGTCCTTACGTCTTGTGGGTAAAGCGCCGATTGCGCGCCTCGCCATATCACGATATATCGTGAACTAACGCGATGCAACGTCCGGCAGCGCCGATTCGCCCAGCGCCGCGCGACGACCTGGTTTGCATCGGGCAGGCGGCGGGTAGCACAACTGTCGTGAACGCAAAAAACTCCAACGCGACGTTGACGGGCGAAGCCCGCCGCGCAACGGAGCCGACGCGCGTCGAGGGCGGCCGTGGCCGCCACGTGTGGCCGTGGGTCAATTGGGGGTTGTCGCTGTCGACGGTTCCGGCCGCGGCGATGGTGATGCTCTTCGCGCTCGGCGCCGTGATGAGCACCGATAGCTGCAACGATCGCAACTGCCCGAACTTGGGCCACGGGGCGATTGATTTTGGCGTCGCGTTTTATGGCGCGCCGGTGGTGGCCTTCGTCGTCATCGTCATGTCGTTTTTGACGGCGAAGCGCCGCGCCGGCATCGCCGTTCCGCTATGCGGATGGGCGCTGCTGGTCGCCGACGTCGCCTTCATGGCGGCGGCCGTCGCCGGCTAGCGCAGCGATTAGCGAGGGGGCGAGAAGCCGTCACTGGGTGAGCCCTGGTGCTGCTGCTCCTGCGGGCGCCACGGCATCCCCGCTCCTGCCGGTGCCCAAGGGACCTCTCCGGCCTGGGGCGCCATCGGCGGTGGTGCGGCGGGCATAGCGGCCCGCAGTCGCGCCAGCTCGCGGCGGTGTCGTTCGGCGAGGACGGCGGCGAGTACCAACTCCGGCGGCGCGCCCGGCGGCGGTGGCGGTGCGATGCAAGACACGACATCACCGGCGATTCGGTAAGCCATTTGCTGGCGCAATTGGCGATCGAGTTGCGGTGCCCGGGAAAGGAATTGGCGTGCGACGTCGGCCTGGCCGGGGTAAAGGCCCGTCAGTTGTAGCGATGACGCCCACCATGCCAACGACGGTGGCATCACTGGAGGCGGCCCCACCCGTGGCGCGCGTTCACTGACGACGACCGTGCCGGCGAAGATGTCGCCGATGCGCTTGGCCTTTGGCGACACGATGCTGCAGATGACGGCGGGACTCCCGGCCAGCATCCAGATCTCCACCACCGACGCCAGCGCGCGAAACAGGGCCTGCCGGAAGCGTTCTGGACCACCGTCATCGGAAACCACGCGCAGACCCATCAGGATTTTGCCCACCGACCGCCCCCGCGTGGCGGTTTCGAACAGCAAGGGATACCCGACAATCACCAGGACCGTGAAAATGATCAGGACGGCAGTGCTCAGCGCGGGATCGAACTGAGTCAGTGTGGCCGCCCACAGCATCAGCCCGAGTATGTAGCAGACAAATATCACCGTGATATCGATCAGGGCGCTCAGAGTCCGTACCGGCACCTGGGCGATCTGCACATCGAGCACCACAGCGTCCCCGGTCACCACCTCCGACATAACACCGAACGGTACAGGTTCTCTGAGCGCAACCGGCCACACTCGAAAGAGCCCAACGTGCGATTAGGCTGCCCAACGTGGACGTCGACGCATTCGTGCTGACCCATCGGGGTACGTGGGACCGGCTCGACCAGTTGGTCAAGAGGCGCCGGTCGCTGACCGGCGCCGAAGTCGACGAGCTCGTCGAGCTCTATCAGCGGGTTTCCACCCATCTGTCGATCGTGCGGTCGGCGTCGTCGGACGCGCTGCTGATCGGTCGCCTCTCGAGTTTGATCGCGCGTGCCCGCTCGGTGGTGACCGGCGCCCACGCGCCGCTGAGCAGGGCATTCACCCGGTTCTGGACGGTGTCTTTCCCGGTGGTGGCCTACCGTTCGTGGCGATGGTGGCTGGGCACGGCAGTGGTGTTTTTCGCCGTCGTGGTCGCCCTCGCGTGGTGGGTGGCCGGCAATCCGGAGGTGCAGTCCGCCGTCGGAACACCAAGTGACATCGACGAATTGGTCAACCACGACGTCGGCTCGTATTACAGCGAGCATCCCGCCGCGGCGTTCGCCCTGCAAGTTTGGGTGAACAACTCCTGGGTTGCCGCGCAGTGCATCGCGATGTCCGTCGTGCTGGGACTGCCGATTCCGATCGTGCTGTTCCAAAACGCCGCCAATTTGGGAGTGATCGCCGGCCTGATGTTCCAGGCCGGCAAGGGCGGCGTCCTGTTGGGTCTGCTGGCTCCGCACGGGCTGCTGGAGCTGACGGCGGTATTCCTGGCCGGGGCATCGGGGATGCGGTTGGGGTGGTCGGTGATATCGCCCGGAGACCGGCCCCGCGGACAAGTGCTTGCCGAACAGGGCCGCGCCGTCATGTCGGTCGCCGTGGGGTTGGTGGGTGTGTTGCTGGTCTCCGGCTTGATCGAAGCGTTGGTCACGCCGTCACCGTTGCCGACATTCGTTCGGGTCGGCATCGGAATCGTCGCCGAGGTGGCGTTCTTGTCCTACGTCGTCTATTTCGGCCGTCGGGCCGCGATGGCCGGGGAGACCGGCGATATCGAAGACGCACCCGACGTGGTCCCAACCCGCTGACCGGTATGGGCGAAGCTGTTGCGGCGCTTCGGGTTTAGAGCCGCCCGGTCGCTTTCAACGCCAGGTAACGGTCGGCCAGGGCGGGCGCCAGTTCCGTGGGGACGGCGTCAACCACTTCCACCCCGTCGCGGCGTAGCCGCGAGGCGATCGCGCGGCGGTCGTTGCGGGAACGTTCGGCGGCCGCTGCGTCGTAGACCGCGGCCGCGTCGGCGCGCCCGGCGGCCATCTGGTCGACGCGCGGGTCGGCGACCGCGGCCATCATCACGTGGTGCTTGGCCGACAACTGCGGCAGGACCGGCAACAGGCCCTCGTCGAGAGCGGTCGCGTTGAGGTCGGTCAGTAGCAGCACCAGCGACCGTCGTCGGGTGCGTCGCGAAATGGCGGCAATGATCGCGCGCCAATCGGACTCGACGAGTGTCGGTTGCAGCGGGGCCATCGCCTCGACCAGCTGGGCAAGCAGTTCGGTGCGCGACGCGCCAAACACACCGGCCCTGCTGACCCGGTCGTGGGCGAGGAAGTCGACATGGTCGCCGGCCCGCGACGCGAGTGCCGCCAGCAGCAACGCGGCGTCCATCGACCAGTCCAGCCGGGGCCACCCCGCGGGGTCGGCGGCGGTCGGGTCGACACCGACGCGGCCCGCCGCCATGCGTCCGGTGTCGAGCACGATCACCACTCGCCGGTCGCGTTCGGGCCGCCAGGTTCGGACCACGACGTCGGCGCGGCGCGCGGTCGCCCGCCAGTCGATCGAGCGCACGTCATCGCCGACGACATACTCGCGCAGCGAATCGAATTCGGTTCCCTGCCCGCGAATCAGGGTTGGCAACAGGCCGTCGATCTCCCGCAGTTTGGCGAGTCGCGACGGCAAGTGCTTGCGGGACAGGAACGGCGGCAGCACCCGGATCAGACCCGGCACCGACCGCGAACTCTGTCTTCCCGCCAACCCCAGCGGACCGATCGAGCGGGCGGTGACCGCGGCCGCGCGCTGGTCGCCGCGGCGCACCGGCCGCAGGTGGGTCTGCACATGGTGACCCTGCCCGGCGGCGATGTTGACGGGATGGGTGCGCGGCTCGGCGCGCGCGCTGGGCGGCCAGGCGTCGCGGATCTGGCCGCGGAACCTGCGGCGGCCGTCGTTGTAGATCAGCAGTCCCGCATCCACCTGCTGGCCCAGCCGCACCGAGCTGTCGGGGGAACGGGAGTAGCGCAACCTGCGGGTGCTGGCCGCCAGGCCGATGTCGACGACCACCACCGTTGCCAGCGCCAGCAGTAGCCCCACGAAAGCCCTTGCCGGCCAAGGTGACAGCGCGATGGGCAGGACACAGATCAGCGCCACCAAGCCGGTGCGTCCGGTCAGGATCACTAGCGGGGCACCGGAACCGACGCCAGGATTCCGTCGAGCACGCCGTCGGGTGTGGCCCCTTCGAGCTCGGCTTCCGGGCGGAGCATCACCCGGTGCCGCAGCGTCGGGCGGGCCATGGACTTCACGTCGTCGGGGGTGACGTAGTTGACGGCCGGACAGCCACGACCAGGATCGAGCCGTGGCCAGCAGGGCCGTCGCTCCGCGCGGTGAGACACCCAGCTGCAGCGCGGGGGAGGAGCGGGTGGCCCCGACGATGTCGACGATGTAACCCAATACCTCGTCGGCGACCAGTACTTGCTGCACCGCTGCGCGGCCGGCCGCCAGTTCGGCGGGCCCAGCCACCGGCTGGATCGCGGACAGATCGCGGGGATCGAAGCCGTGTGCGTGCCGTTGCAGGATGGCGATCTCGGAGTCGCGCGGCGGCAGCGTCACGCTCAGTTTGAGCAGGAAGCGATCCAGTTGGGCCTCGGGCAATTGGTAGGTGCCCTCGTATTCGATCGGGTTCTGTGTCGCGGCGACGATGAAAGGATCGGGCAGGGGCTTGGGTTCGCCGTCCACGCTGACCTGACGCTCCTCCATCGCCTCGAGCAGCGCGGCCTGTGTTTTGGGTGGGGTGCGGTTGATCTCGTCGGCCAGCAGCAGGTTTGTGAACACCGGACCCGGCCGGAACACGAACGCGGCGGTGCGCGCGTCGTACACCAGCGAACCGGTGACGTCGCCGGGCATCAGGTCGGGGGTGAACTGCACCCTCTTGAATTCCAGCCGCAGCGCGGCGGACATCGCGCGGACCAGCAGCGTCTTCGCCACTCCCGGAACACCTTCCAGCAGCACGTGACCGCGACACAGCAGCGCGATCACGAGGCCGCTGACGACCCCTTCCTGTCCGACGACGGCTTTGGCGAGCTCGGCGCGCAACGCCAGCAGCGCCTCACGTGCCGATTCGGCCGTTGGAGTCTGGGCGGGATCCGCTTGCGGAGCGGAAGGGGACTGTGTCACGGGTGTGTGACCTGCCTTTCGATTTCATCGAGCGTACGGGCAAGTTGTAGCAGGTCGTTGTCGGTGGCCGGGGCCGGGCCGAACAGGTGGTAGGCGACATATCCAGCGTCGAGACCGCTGCGCTGCGCCACCGCCGTCACCACCGCCGGCGTCGGCGCGCCCGTACCGAGGCCGAGCCGGGGCAGCAGCCGCTGCAATGTGGCGGTGCGCAACGCCGCCGCGGCGCGATCACGCGCCCGGCGCGACCGGTAAAGCCGGCCGCGGCCCTCGACGGTCTCCGACGCACGGACCACGACGGGCAACTCCTCGGCCACCAGCGGACCGGGCCGGCGGCCCTTCCACAGCGCAACCAGTAACACGACCAGCCACAGCTGCCAGACAATCCACGTCACGTTTTCCGGAATCATGTCGAGTATGGATGCGGGGGGCGATGTTTCGCCTTCGATGTGGTTGGGGGCGTACCAGATGAGGCGGGGCCGGTCGCCGGCGAGATTCATCGCCAGCGCGGCATTGCCCGCCTGCAACAGGTTCCCGTTGGTCATGAAGTCGGTGCTGCCGACCGCCGTGACGATGCGTCCGCCGTCCCGATACCGGATCAGCACCCCGTCATAACAGCGGGTCATTGTCCGGCCATTGGTGGCCTGGTAGGTGTCGCTGGGCCCGAATCGAACCGAACCGGCCCGAGTGGCCTCCCGCAGAGTGCAATTCGGGTCGATGTCAAACTTATCGGCAGTCGAGATGCGCACACCCGTCATCACCGCCTCGCGGGTCCGCGCCGTCGGTTCCACCAGCAGTAGATCGCCGGGCGCCTTCGCCAACCGGTTCAGCAGCGGGTCGGTCAGGTACTGGCTCTGCGCCACCAGGATCTGCGTGTCGGGGCGCGCCGCCCGTTCGACGTCGGCGATGCTGTTGGCCACGACAACTTCGACGCCGCCGTCGCGCAGCAGCGTCACCAGCGCGTGGGCACCGTCGGGACCGGTCGAACCCGGATCCATCCGCCCGCCGGGCCGCGGCGCGGTCAGGTAGGCATCAATTCCGGCGATAATCGCGAGGACAATCAGCGTGAGCACCGCCCAGCGCCATGATCGCCATCGCCCCGATGCGTTGCCGGCTTCGGGACGCGCCGCGGTTGTCGCCATCACCGGACCTGCGCCCATGATTCGATCACGACGGGCTGCCCCGTCACCGTCGCGGCGGCCGCAGACCGGGACCGCAGGTGGTTGTCGAGGTCCGCGATCATCTGGTAGGAGGCCTGTGTCCCGGGCTGCTCGCCGTAGGTAACGTCGTTGAAAGCCATTGCCGCCTGGACTAATTCGCTAGCCATATGGGGCAGGGCCGCTCCGGCGTCTCGCGCCAGTTCGTTGGCGGTACGGCCGGGTGCTGGGTTGAGTACGCCGGTCTCCTCGAGCTGGCGGGCGACGGCGCGCAACCGGTGCCGAATTGCTGCGGCCCAATTACCTTGGGCCGCATAGTTTTCCGCGGTGGCGCGGTGCTGGGCCGCGGTTAGCTGGACGTCTTCGAACAACAGGTGGTCGCCGCGGCGGTTGGTGCGCATGGTCCGTCGTGCGATGTTTATGCCGACTACCATCGCCACCGCCAGCAAGATCAGCAGCACCGTGGTGGTGAACCATCCGCCTGGTATCGATGCGGTTTTCTGCAGCAGCCGGTAGATCAATTCGTTGAGCCACTCGGCGAATTGTTGTGCCGCAGAGCCCTTGGAGTAGATCGGTTTGTTGAGTTCGGTCTGCGCGGCCTGGTGGGCCGCATCGCGGTCGATGTCGATGGAAGGCACTGTCAGCCGGTCCTCACACCGGCCGGATCAGCCAGAGGTTGTCGGTGGACGCGGTCGCGTAGGGTCCGCCCGAGGCGCCGGTCTGCAGCACAAGGTCGAACGCCTCGGCGCGCATTCGTCGGTCGGTGTAGAGGAGCACGATTACCCCGGCGTTAAACGGCGCGGTGATGATCTCGCCGATCGCCCCCCCGACGGACGTTAGCGCGATGCCGAGCACCAGCATTGCGGTGGACGTGGTACCGGCCAGTATCACCTCACCGACGAGGTCGAACGGTGCGGCGGTCGCATTGGCGAGGACGCCCGCCACGATGAATGTCAGCGTCCGGATGCCCAATACCCGCCAGAAGCCGTTGCGGACGAGCCGAAAAGATCTGGTGATCGCGTCGATCACGGGCAGCCGCTCCAGCACGATCAGCACGGGCGCGAACAACACCACCGTATAGAGGTACACCATCAATGCGATCACCACGAGCAGCAGCGGGAAGCCCACGACAACCGCCACCGCTGCGTTGCCGACCGCGGCCAGCAGCGCGATGACCACCGCCACCAGCCCGGTAACGACCGCCACCGCGGCGGCTTCCAGCAGCGCCAGGCCGAGGAGGGGCAGCAGCCGTCCACGAATCCTGGCCCACGTTTCGCCGATGCTGATCGTCGACCCGAACACCGCCCGACCCACGATGACGGTGAGCATTCCGGACAACAGCATCCCGGCCAGCGAGCTGACCAGGAGGGCGGCAGCCGTCGACACCAACCATGCGCCCGCTACGCCCGAGGTCAGCTGGTCCGATGGTTTGGTGGTGATGTTGCCGTAGGCGGCCAGTGGTCCGTAGAAGGCGAACTTCGTAATGATCTGCACGATCACAATCACTATGGCGGTCAGTCCCAGCGTCGCCTTCGGATTGGTGCGGATGTAGCCGACCGCGCCGTTGAAGATGTCGCTCAGGGTCAGCGGCCGCAGCGGGATGATCCCGGGTTTGACGGCCGCGGGGACCGACGTGGGCGGACCATACTGCGGGCGGGGTGGGGGACCGTAGCCCGGTGCTGCGCCGTAGCCGGGTGGGGGGCCGTACCCGGGAGGAGGACCGTACCCGGGAGGGGGGCCATACGCGGGAGGGGGACGATACCCAGGCGGGGGACCGTACCCCGGTGGCGGGCCGTAGCCCGGTGGCGGGCCGTAGGCGGGCGGTGGGCCGGCCGGATAGCCAGGTGGCGGCGTGTTCACCGTGGCCAGCGGCCTGTCAAACCAGATTTGAAACCGGGCCCGTCGTTCGTCATGGCCTCCATCCTGTCGGCGGTCCGGGCATTTCTCAATCTTCGCCAGCGTCGTGGCGCGTACCGTCTCAGGCATGGCGGAACTCAAATCCCGGCTCCGGGCGGACCTGACCCAGGCGATGAAGGCCAAGGATAAGTTGCGGACCGCGACCCTGCGCATGCTGCTGGCGGCGATCCAGACCGAAGAAGTCTCCGGCAAACAGGCCAGGGACCTCTCCGACGAGGAAGTCATCAAGGTGCTGGCCAAGGAGGCCCGCAAGCGCGGTGAGTCCGCCGAGATCTACACGCAGAACGGCCGCGGTGACCTCGCCGCCACCGAGCACGCCGAGGCGCGGGTCATCGACGAGTACCTGCCCACTCCGCTCAACGAGGCCGAGCTGGCCGACGTTGCCGACACCGCGATCGCGCAGATTGCCGAAGAACTGGGCGAGCGACCGGGCATGAAGCAGATGGGGTTGGTCATGAAGGCGGCCACCGCGATCGCGGCGGGCAAGGCGGACGGCGCGCGGTTGTCCGCGGCGGTCAAAGAGCGGCTCTAGGAATCCACCGCCGGATAACGAGACCACGTGGTCGGCAAGGTACTGACAACTGCACGCAAGTATCATTCGACCACGAGTGTTCTGCGGTCATTGACGTCGACTGCAATCCCGAGGCGGTGGTGCAGGTGCTGAACGCCGTGCCCATAACGCGCGGGGAAGAAGGAACCCTTCGTGGCCGGTGATTCCCACAGCGACATGGAGATGTCGGCGTCCGGCATTACCGAGCGGGTCGACCACCTCGCTCGCCGCCTTGCTCGCAGAACGGGTGCCCGGCTGGTCGGTATCGCGTCGCTCGGCGGCCTGCTCTTCGGTTATGAGACCGGTGAGGCTGCGGGCGCGCTGCAGGTTTCCCACTTCGCGTGGACATCCGACGAACACACACTGCTCGTTACCGGAACGCTGCTGGCAGCGATGATTGGTGCCCTGTCGGCCGGCAGGATCGCCGACATGGTCGGACGCCGCGACGTCATCATGGCCACCACCGCCCTGTTCACCATGGGCGCGTTCCTTAGCGCGATCGCGCAATCCGTTCCGGTGCTGCTCATCGCTCGCGTCATAGTGGGCGGTGCGGTGGGCGCCATTTCCGTTGCGGCCCCGCTGTATATCGCCGAGATTGCGCCCACGCGCCGCCGCGGCTCGATGATCTGCGTCTTCCAGCTCATGATCACAATCGGCATCCTGCTGGCCTACGCCGGCAATGAAACATTCGGGCAGCGGCCCAACGGGTGGAGAGTCCTGCTCGTCGGCGGGGCGGTACCGGGCCTGATCTTGAGCGGATTGGCGCTGCTGCTGCTCGAATCGCCGGTGTGGCTGGCGCTCAAGGGCGATCAGGAGTCGGCGCTGGCGGTGCTGGATCGCCTGGGTCGCCGAGACACCGCGCACGAGATCGAAGCGATCGAAGCGCGGGCCCCTGATGATCCGTCCGGGGATCTGTCCTACGTGTTCTCCGTTGCCGGGCGGGCCGCGATTTTCGTTGGCATCGGGTTGTTCTTCGTGCAGCAGTTCGTCGGTATCAACGCGGTGATCTACTATTCGGTGTCCAGCCTCGGGGACCTGGCCGACGCACTTGACATCAATCTCAACGACGCCCCCGGCGTAGGGCTTGCCATAGTCAATGTGCTGGCGACGCTGATTGCCGTTGGACTCATCGATCGGGTCGGCCGGCGACCGCTGCTTTTTACCAGCCTCATCGGCATCATCGCCGGCCTCGTGGCAATGGCGGTCGCCGCGGCTGTGCAGTCGAGCGTCAGCGGTGCCCACATCCTTTCCGCGGCAGGGCTTTTGGTGTTTATCGCATCATTCGCGCTCGGCCTCGGCCCGATTCCGTGGGTCGCCGCAGCGGAGATCCTGCCGATCCAGGTGCGGGGCCTGGCGATGAGCGTGGTCGTCGCCTCGCACTGGCTGTTCGACAGCCTGGCGTCGCCGACCGGCCAATTGCTGAGCCACCGTTGGGGCCGCCCCGTCGTACTGGTGATCTACGCCCTCTTCGCGCTGGTCGGCCTGGTGGTCTTTGTCCGGCGGCTGCCGGAGACGAAAGGGCTGTCGTTTGTCGCGATCGACCGCTTCTTCACCGTCCGGGCCAAGCAGGTCACCGAAAGCCGCTTCATTCACTATTCGGTCGCGATGCTGGCCACCATTGGCGTCGTTCTCACCGGATACAACTTTGGTATCACCGCCGTCACGCTTGTCCTCATCGACGACGACTGGAAGCTCAGCGCCGTCCAAAAGGGAGCGCTGGCCAGCGCCTTGGTGGTGGGCATAGCGGCAGGCTCGTTCCTCGCGGGCCCGCTGTCGGATCGTTTCGGGCGCCGCTATGTCCTGATGTCCACGGCGGCGTTGTTCGTCGCCGGCGCCTTCGGTGCCGCGGTTTCGCCGTCCCTGGGCTTTCTGCTGGTCGCCCGCGCAGCGGCCGGCGTTGCGATCGGCCTGATCGGGCCGACGGCCGCGCTTTATATCGCCGAGGTGGCACCGGCGGCGATTCGCGGCCGGCTGCTGTCGTTCGACGCGTTGGCCTACAGCGTGGGCGCGATCGTGGCGTACTGTTTCGGCCTCGCGCTCGAGCACACCGTCGGGGGATGGCGGTTGATGTTTGGCCTCATCGCGCTGCCCAGCACGCTCTACGGCCTGGCCCTGCTGCCGCTGCCCGAGTCGCCGCGCTGGCTGGCGGCCACCGGTAACGTGAGCGCGGCGCGGCGCTCGCTGCTGCGGCTGGCGGGGGTTGAAACCGATCGCCAAGCCGAAGCGGACCGCCAATTGGCGGCCATCACCGCTGAGCGGCCCGGCTCGATGTCCGATCACGACGGTGACCAGCGAGGTTGGGCGTTGATGTGGCAACCGACGTATCGGCCCGCGGTCATGGTGGGGCTGACGGTGGTGTTCCTGATGGTGTTCTCGGGCATTGACATGGTGGTGTTTTACGCGCCGACGCTGCTGAGCGAGATCGGCTTTGGCGATCGGACCGTCACCTTCACCACGACGCTCGGACTTGGCGTGGTGAGTCTGGTCATGACCGTGGTGTCGGTGACAATCGTCGACCGTGTCGGACGCAAGCCGCTGATGGTCACCGGGCTGCTGGTGATGGCGGCGTGCCTGATCGCGCTCGCGACGCTGACCCTGATGGACCATGCGAGTGCGACGGTGCGCTGGGGCCAGATCGCCAGCCTGGCCGCGTTGGCCGGAACATTCGCGTTGACGCTGGGCATGGTGGGCGAGGTCGTCATCGCCGAGCTTTATCCGCAATCGATCCGTGGACCGGCCTCGAGCCTGGCGCACGGCATGCGCAGCATGTTCGCCATAGTCTTTACGCTGACCTTCCCGCTGCTGCTCGACGGGCCGGGACTGTCGGCGACCGTCCTTGGCTACGCGGTGATCAGCGTCGTTGGCGCGTTCTACCTGCTTCGGACCCTTCCAGAAACCAAGGGCAGCAGCCTCGAGGACATCGGCGAATACTGGAGCCGCCGCGTCGATCAGTCGGTGGCGCGTAGCCCCGTCAGCGAGTCAGCGCCCTGACAGCAGCGCGTTCTTGGGAGCGGTCCTTCGTTCACGGGCGCCGCGGGCCAAAGCGGTATCCACCATCGTGGCCAGCAGCGTGGGGTAGTCGACGCCGGCGGCCGCCCACGCCAGTGGGTACATGGAGCGCTTCGTGAACCCCGGGATCGTGTTGATCTCGTTGAACAGCAAACCGTTATCGGTAAGAAAGCAGTCCACCCGGGCCAGCCCACGGCAATCGATGGCCTGAAAGGCCCTGATCGCGAACTCTTGCACCTCGGCACGAAGGTCGTCGTCGATCTTGGCGGGCACGTCGGTATGGGAGGGGTCGTCGAGGTACTTGGTCGCGAAGTCGTAGAAACCGTCTTCTCGCCCGAGCCCGCCCGCGATGCTGATTTCCCCGACGGCGCTGGCTCTTATTGTGCCGTCAGGGAATTCGAGAAGACCGCACTCCAGTTCACGCCCGCGGACAGCGGCTTCGACGAGCACCTTCGTGTCGTACTGACGAGCCTCGGCGATCGCGGCCGGCAACTGGTCGGCCGCCTCCACCCGGTTCACGCCGAGCGACGACCCGCTGCGCGCCGGCTTGACGAACACCGGCAGGCCAAGGCGCTCAAGCTGTTCGGGCTGCACGCTGTCTTGGTCCGGCGGCACGACCACGAAATCGCAGACCGGCAATCCGTTGGCGGCCACGAGCTTCTTGGCGAATTCCTTGTCCATGCCCGCGGAGATCGCGAACACTCCACCACCGACGTATGGCAGACCGGTCAACTCCAGCAGCCCTTGAAGGTTGCCGTCCTCGGCGAACGGGAAGACCACGTCGAGCGACGACAGCGCCTCTTCGGGCGTGACCACCGTGCCCGACGACGCGGTGACTGCCGGCCACCGGCCGGCCTTGATCGCGAGGCGGTCGGGATCGGTGTGCGTGATCACCCAGGAGCCCTCGGTGGTGATGCCGATACCGACGACGTCGAATCGCCGCGAATCCAGGTTGCGCAGGATGCTGCCGGCCGAGACAACCGAGATCGCGTGCTCGTTGCCGCGTCCGCCGTAGACGAGCCCGACCCGGACCCGACGCGCGTTAAGGCTGACCGTCACAACGTAGAAGGCTACCGAGGGCGTTCAGATCGCGATGTCCGGACGGTAGATGTCGATTCAGATCCGCGCCAGCAGGTCGCCCGTTGTGTCGGCGGCGGTCTCAGGAGACGACACCGCTCGCGCGTAGTTCGCCGATCCGCGCACCCCAGCCCAGCTCGGCCAGGATTGCGTCGGTGTGCTCACCGAGGGCGGGTGCCGGGGTCCCCAGCATCGCGGGCGTGTTAGCGAAGATAATGGGGTGTCGTGGCAGCCGGGTGCGTCCGGCGACCGGGTGGTGACGCTCTTCGAACATGCCGGTGGCTACCGCGTGCGCGTCCATCGGCAGCTCGTCGGGGCGCACCACCATGGCATACGGAACACGTTCGGCCTCAAGGCGTTTCGACGCCTCGGCCATGGTCATGTTCGCGGCCATAGCACAGCACATATCCCACAGTGCGTCCTCGATGTCGCGGTGCTTCAGGCGCTCAGCGATGGTGGCGACGCGGGGGTCGTCCCAGCCTTCGACGCCGAACGCACGGCCCATTCCGGCGAAATCGTGATCGGTGGCGGGAGCGACGATGCCCCAACCATCTTCGAACCGCATTGGGGCGACCCCGGCCACGAAGCTGGAGTGTTGGCTGCCATCGGAGTCGAGCAGCACCTCGTTGCCGGCGGCGTCGGCCCACAGGAATGACACCACCGCGTCGGCCATGGAGAGTTCGACGTGCTGCCCGCCGTCGCCGCGGGCGCAGGCCAGCAGCGCGGCGGTGATCGCCTGGGCGGCGTAGAGGGCGGTGGCTTTGTCGGCCACGGTCTGGCGCAAAAATACCGGCACGTCGTCTTCGGGGTCCGCCTGGCTGGCGGCGATGCCCGCGTAGGCCTGGATCACAGCGTCGTAGGCGCTGCGTTCCCGATACGGGCCGACACTGCCGAATCCCGATAGTGAAACGTAGATGACGTCGGGGTTGATCGCGGCGATGTCGTGGTAGCCCAGGCCGAGCCGGTCGAGGACACCGGGTCGAAAGTTCTGGATGACGACATCGGCGTCAGCCGCCAACTGCCGGACGATCTGCGCGCCTTCTGGCCGTTGCAGGTCGATGGCGATCGAACGCTTACCCCGGTTGCAGGTCAGATACAGCGCCGACATCTCACCGACCCTGACGCCGAGCCAGCGAGCGATATCGCCGAGACCGGGACGTTCGACCTTGATCACGTCAGCTCCCTGGTCGGCGAGCAGCGCCACCGCGTACGGGCCCGTCAGGGCGATCGACAAGTCAAGGATCCGCACACCACGCAGCGGGCCGGCGCTCACCGTGTCAGGCGGTCGTCCACCCGTCCATGCCGTCTGGTTCGTCATTGGCGCATCTCCTCAGCCAATTGGCTTGCGTAGTTGGGAATTTCAGGTTTCGCGCGGAGTAGCGCGTCGTGCAGCTGCTCGAGGACGTCCAGGGCGAAGTCAGTGTCTCTCCATCGGTCCAAAGAGATGCCGAAACCGAGCCGCTCCCACAGTTCGGCGTTGCGCGCTTCGTGCTCGCCGAACGGTTCGAGCAAGACAAGAGGCGTCGCCGACCAGAGCGAGTCGAGCAAGGTTCCGCCGCCGGGCTTGCTGACCATGGCGAGTGCGCGCCTGGCCAGCTCGAAGGATCCGTGGCATTCGGTGCCTTGGACATAGTCCGGCTCCCGTAGCCCATCGACCCTCGCGAAGGGCGGGTAGCCGTCGTCGACCCATGGATGCCAGTTCGGGTCGATCATGAAGTAGCGGACGCCCTTATCCTGCGTGGCGGCGTCACCCGCTTCGTAGGCAACGATGTCCAGCTCAAACCCGTGCTCGCGCAGCTCATGCGCCCGCTGCCGGTAGGTGCCCATGCCCCAGCCGCCGCCGTGCACCAGCAACCGGCGGTCCCGCTCGGCCCAGCGCAGGGGTGGTCTCGCGGTCACGGGAATGGTGTTCGGCACCCTCGACTGTGCCCAGTCGGCCAGCCACACCTGCCGCACCTGCGGCGGCAGCGGACCGAGGGCACGGAAGGATGGCGACAGGACGGAGTCGATGTGGCAGACGTCGACATCGGGCCGGTGTCCCGACAGCGCGGCGCACTGCTCGACGATGGGTAGCCAGAAGCCGGACACCACGACAAGGCGCCGCACGCCCCGCTTTCGCCACCGCTCGGCCAGCTCGGCCAGCGTTGGTTCCGCCACCGCGGTGGACGGATCGACCGCCAACCGCTGCCCGGCGCGCGCAACGCGAAAGTCGCGGTGGAAAGCGAACTTCATCTTGGCGGTCGTCGCGCGCTTGGAGTCGGGCAGCAGCCGTTCGAGCACGATGACGTTCACATCCGTGCCAAGCTCCCGCATCCGCTGGGCCAGCAGCAGCCCCGGCACGTGCACGCCCAGGGCCACCCCGGAGGTGAGGACGTCGATCACCCCGTCGCCTCGTTGAGCCGTCTGTGGGCGTCCGCATGGATTGCCGCCATCACGCGAATTCGCTCGCCCGCGGAGGCCTCGGCGTCCCGATCACCCACCGCGCTCGTCAGCAGTTCCCGGACGCGGCCGAACTGGCGCTCGTAGTAGGCGACCGGCGCGAAGCTCAACACCTCGCGGGCCGCTCCGTCGGGGCGCACGACCAGGTTCAACGGCGCGCGACCGGCGATGGGAAGGAGGAACTGTCGCAGCCGCGCGACCGCCTGCTCGAAGACGAACTCATGTTCGGCGACGTGCCGGGCATCGAAGCAACAATCCAGGGCCCAGTCCCGCCCGTCGGGCCAGCTGAGCCGGGCCTGGAAGGAACTGTCCACCCCGTTGGGACCGGAGAAGTCGGAACGGCCCGTTCCCGTGCAGCCGGTCAGACCGCAGACCGCCTGGACGGCCTGCAGCCAGTAGCTTGAGGCGTCGAAGAATATTCCGCCCCCGAGCTCGGGCCGGCATCGATAGCCGTCGGGGCGCGGCACCGTGAATTGAAGTCGGCTGTGTACCGACCGCAGCGCGCCGTAGCGGCGGTCGGCCACGAGCGCCGCAACGGCGGCCTGCCATTCGTGGCCCTCGGTGGGTATCGCCTCTACGACGCGGGCCCCGGTCGCCGAGGCCGCCGCGTCGATCGCGGCAAATTCGTTGTCGCCCAGGCACAACGGTTTTTCCACGATGACATGCTTGCCCGCCCGCGCCGCCCGCGTCGCCCATTCGTGATGCGCGGAATTGTGCAACGAGACGTACACCGTGTTGATCGTCGGGTCCTCGATCAGGGCCGAGTAGTCGCGGTGCACCACCGGAATCCCGTGGCGTGCGGCGAACGTCGCCGCCCGGTCGGGGTCGCTGGCGGCGACCCCGCGGATCGCCGTGTCGTCATAGCCGGCGCTCGGGCCCACCATCGTGCGCTCTGCGATGGTGGTGGCTCCGATCAGGCCGATATCAAGCGGCATTACCGGCACACCGTGGACTCATCCCCGCGGCCCGCACGGCGGCCACCACTCGGTCCTGCCACAGCGGCGCATCCTCGGGCGCGGTGTAGGACAGGCCGTACAGGCGACCGTCCGGCTCCGACAGCGAGCCTCCACCCAGTACGAGCACACCGGGCCGCGCGCCCCCGAGGTAGAGCAGTTGCGCATCCCGCAGCGCCGAGACGACGTCGTCGACGGCCCGGTCCGGCCCGAGCGTCAGCCCGAGTTGCCACAGGTGACACTGAAGCCCGGTGGCCGCGACCCGCTCCCCGGCGAGCAACGCCAACAGCCCCATCGAGCGGCGGGCGTTGATTTCCAGCACCGGCACCAGGGTGTTGTCTTCCAGCACCATGGAGTCGACACCCGCGGGCCCGTGGTAGCCCTCCTCGGCGAGAGCGGCACCGACCTTCGCGAGCACCTCGCGGTACCCGTGCTGGTGGAGCAGCGACAGCAGCTCGGGGCCCGCCGGACCGGAACCGAGGTGCCGGAAGCCGTGATTGACCATCACCTGGACGCCGAGAAATCGCGAGGTGCCGTCGCGGTTCACTTCCAGATGACCGGAGAAGTCGCACCGCTTCGGGAACTCCGGCTGGACCAGCAGCTCGATGCGGCGCCCCGCGGCCTCCTGGCGATGCAGCACACGCTGGATGGCTCGCCAGACGCCCGGTGAGCCGACTCGCAGCGCGCCACGGCCGGACACCCCATACGGATCTTTGATCACCACGGCCGAACCGTCTTCGGGCACCGCGGCGGACAGTTCGTCGACCGAGCGCGCCACGCGGGCGCGGCCGGGCAGGCCCAGTTTCTGCACCAGTGTGTTGGACCAGGTTTTCGAGTTGACCCGGGTCACCACGCCGACCGCCGGCACCTGCGCCGTCCGCCCCCACTCGGCCAGCAGCGACGCGGTATCCGGCAGCACCGCGTACGGCTGCACATCGTCATACCCGGCGGCCAACGCCGTCAGCGCCTGGTCGACGAGGAGCAGCTTCTCCACCGGGTGTCCATCGGGCGGGCATGGCCGGCCGGACGACTCGATGCCCTCGACCGACCGGTGCTCGAAGTGGAACCCCGCCCCGTAAAGGCACTCCCGCACCGCCGGGGACAACGGACGGCGCGTGATGAGGAGATCGTCGGGCCCGCACCCGGCCGCCAGCACCTCGTCCAACGTCGCTACGACGGAATTCCCGCCGGAGCGCACAGCGGGCAGCTCAGCCAGATCTGCGGGACGCCACCACCGCTCGGCATCGAACGTACCGAAGTGAACCGCCGTCACAGAGCTGGGGCACGTAGACCCGCCACGAAGCCGGCGAACTGGCGCACGGAACGCAGGTGGTCCAACTCCAGGTTCTCGTAGTCCAACTCCACGTCAAAGTTGTCCTCGATGCCCAGCAGGAACGAAATCATTTGCAGCGAGTCGATACCGTACTCGACGACCATGTCGGCATCAGCGGAGATCGCATCCGCGGTAATGCCGTTGTCCAACACCGTGGCCAAGACGGCTCGAATCACATTGATTTCATCGTCCATGCCGCTCACACTCCGTTGAGGTACAGTAATATGCACTTCGAGCAAACCGGCATCATGCCGTTGGTGGCGAGTATTGTGCGGATGTTTCGAAATGCGGGACTCTGCCACAATTCCAATATATCGGTGTCGTAGAGGTTGCCCACGACGAATTCCGGAAAAAACTTGCACGAACTAACGTTGCCGTCGGCGTGTACCTCCATGCGGTTGGATACCGCCAGGCACTTAGTGCGCCCCTGGGCCGGCCGAGACGTGCCGAGGATGAAGTCGGTCACCTCGTCCTCCGCTTCCAACTGCGGCTGGTAGCGCACCCTGATTCGCCACGCTCGATCGGCAAGCCGGCGCATCGAATCGTGCAGCACCGGAATCTGTTCCGGGGGAAGGCGATACGTGTAGGAATGCCAGGTGGGCCGTTGCGTTCCGGTCTGCGGCTTCAACCAAGCGAAGCTTTCCTGATAGACCGCATCCATGGCGTTCGCGACGTCTTCGCTTATGTACCAAGGGAATTGGAAGTAGACTGTGTTGACACCGACCCCCTCGGCCCACTCCATGAACTCGTACATCTTGCCGACGTTGACGTGCGAGACCATGCACGACAGCGAAATCTCGCCGTCAAATCGGCCGGTGCGCTTGTGTTCCAGCATCATCTCGATGTTGCGCAGGGTCCGGGTGAAGGTGCCCTTCCCGCGCAGCTCGTCGTGATCATCTCCGAGACCGTCGAGGCTGACCAGTAAGTTGAGATGTTCACCGATCGTCAGCAGATCGTCGAGCTTGCGCTGAAACAGCAGACCGTTCGTGCACATGTTGACGGTGCGCGGATATTGCTGCAGTAGTTTGGCGACCTCACCAAACTTACTGTGCATCAACGGTTCACCGCCCCACAGGAACAGCTTCGCGCGATTGGTGGCGGTGGCCGCAAGAACCCGCTCGACTATCTCGATGTCCAACTCGGTCTTTTGTCGGCTCGGGCTGAAGTCGCGGAAGAAACCCTGCTCATTCCATTGATAGCAATGACTGCATCGCAAATTACAACGATATGTCAGCTGAAGACTGACCTCGTCAGGAATCGGGGCCGCATATCCCGGATCGGCACGCTGATTCCGTCTTGCTTTGGACCGGATCGCCACCGTATGTTTGATATCGGCAAACTCTTTGGCATTTAGCGTTCTCACGGTCCTGGGATGCACAGTTCTCCCTAATGGCGTGCGGGCTACGTGAACGAAAACCTATAGTCGGCGCTACGTTTCGTCAAGTCGGGTGGTCGCGTGCGAGAAGATGGGGATCAGCTATCGCCTCGATCGTGGTTTGCCAACGTGGCGCGGTGGTCCCAAGTTGTCTGGCCTAGCTTCTTAAGCACAGTTCCAACCGGCACTGGCAGTTCATTTTACGCACGCGCAATAGTAGCGCCGTTTCGAAACTGCGGAGCAGGTTCCGAGCAATTGCGGCAAACATCCAGTTACGGCCGGGCGGGCCGAACTGCCGGCGGGATGGAGCCGTTTGCGCCCGGAACTCCCGGGTACCCGAGTCGAATGACTAACTTCGGCTATACCTTGATGACCGAGCAGAATGGACCCAAAGACCTTGTCCAGCATGCGGTTTCGGCCGAAGAGCGCGGTTTTGACTTCGAGGTCTGCAGCGACCACTTCTCACCGTGGCTGGCCTCGCAGGGACACGCACCCAACGCCTGGGCGGTGCTGGGCGCGGTGGCACATGCCACCGAACGCGTGGACCTGTACTCGTACGTGACCTGCCCGACGATGCGGTATCACCCGGCGATCGTGGCGCAGCAGGCGGCCACCGTGCAGATCCTGTCCGACGGGCGTTTCACCCTGGGCTTGGGCAGCGGCGAGAACCTCAACGAACACGTCGTGGGCAACGGTTGGCCGGCCATCGAGCGCCGGCAAGACATGCTGCGCGAGGCGATCAAGATCATCCGCGAGCTGTTCTGCGCCCAATTGGTCAACTGGCGCGGCGACTACTTTCAGGTGGACTCCGCGCGGCTGTGGGACGTGCCCGACGTTCCGGTGGGCATCGCGGTGGCGATGGGGGGTACCAAGGCCGTCGACAAATTCGCCAAGCTCGCCGACCATCTGGTTGCTGTGGAACCCGACGGAGAACTCGTCAACGCGTGGCAGGCCACCCGCCAGGCCGCTAACGGCACCACAGCCGGACGGGTGGTCGGGCAGATACCGGTGTGCTGGGACCCGGACCGCGACGCGGCCATCGAACGCGCGCACGACCAGTTCCGCTGGTTCGCCGGTGGCTGGAAGGTCAACGCCGACCTGCCGACGCCCGCCGGTTTCGCCGGCGCAACCCAGTTCGTGCGGCCCGAAGACGTCGCGCAGAGCATCCCCTGCGGGCCGGACCTGGACGCGATCGTCGACGCCGTCCGGCCCTACTGGAAAGCCGGGTTCACCGACGTCGCGCTGGTCCAGGTCGGGGGAGAAACGCAGGATCTGTTCCTCAAGGAAGCCGCCGAGCCGTTGCTCGCGGCGCTGCGGGACGCGGCCAACTGATTGCACGTTTGGGCGATGCGTGCACGGGTAACCCCGGTGCTATGTCGCTTCGTTGAGGCCACACGCCGACGATCCACCAAAGTGACTGTGCAGCAGCGTTTGTCGCCAGCCGGCGTCCGGCAGGCGACGAAGTCGACGAACTCGAACCGTGCCGGAGTTACTGCGATCCAAAGGAGTTCAGCAATGTCAAACGAATTGCAAGGCAAGAAAATCGCCATTTTGGCGGCCGATGGCGTAGAGAAAGTCGAACTCGAGCAACCGCGCGCGGCGATGAGGCAGGCGGGCGCTCAGGTCGAGGTGTTGTCGCCGAAGGCCGGCGAAATCGAGGCGCGCAACCATGACCTCGAGCTGGCCGGAAGATTCGCCGTCGATCGTGCGGTGTCGGACGCGTCGGTGGACGAATTCGATGGCCTGGTGCTGCCCGGCGGCACCGTGAACCCCGACAAACTGCGCCTCGACAGTTCAGCGGTCGCGTTCGTCCGGGAATTCGTCAACTCCGGAAAGCCGGTCGCCGCAATCTGTCACGGTCCCGTGACGCTGGTGGAGGCCGGTGTGGCCGTGGGACGAACGCTGACCTCGTACCCGAGTATTCGGACCGACCTGCGCAACGCTGGCGCCCACGTGGTGGACGAGGAGGTCGTCGTCGACGGCAACTTGATCTCCAGTCGCTCACCGTCGGACCTTCCGGCCTTTTGCGCGACGATCGTCAGGCAATTCGCCCACGCCACGACGGGGTAGCCGCAAGGCCGGGCGGGCGGCGCTAACCGGCTCTCGCGGGCAGCCGGAAGCTGATGTCGACCGTGGTGCCCGGTGGGGTGCCGTCCACCTTCATCGAGTCACTGATGGCCCTCATCAACAGCAGGCCTCGCCCGCTGTTGCCCGGGTTGGCGGCCGGCGTCTTCCAAGAACCGCGATCGACGACCCGCACCCGGATTTCCCCGTCAACGGCTTTGACCTCGAGCAGCATCGTTCCGGAGCCGAGTCCGCGGTATGCGTGCTCGATGCAGTTGGTGCACGCCTCGTTGGCGACCAGCACGATATCGGCGCACAGCGTCTCCGGGACGCCGGCGGCCCGAAGCCACTCGTTGAGCCGATACCTGATGCCGGCCAATTGATCTGCGGTAGCGACCGATTCGATGCGAAGCGGTGTCTGCTGGTGGCGGTATATCACCATTGCCACGTCGTCGTCGTAGCCCGCCGCCGGAGCCAGTTCACGCAGCAGCGCATCCGCCACAGCGTCCACGGGCAACTCCATCGTTCGCGTCAAAACACTTGCGGCGCGGTCGATTCCGTCGTCGATCGACTCGTATTTGCGCTCGACCAAACCATCGGTGAACAGCATCAGCGTCGACCCGGGCGGTAGCACCTGGAAGCCCTGCGGGCGGGGCCCGTCGCGGCGGACCGCGAGCGGCACCGAGCTGGCGTCGGTCACCACCGTCGCCCCGGATCCGGAACCGGACCCAGCACCGGCGACTACGGCCGGCATGTGCCCGGCATTGCTGTACTCCACGATCCCGGACTCGGTGTCCAGGATCGCCAGGAAGACGGTCGTGCAGTACGCGTTCGGAATCAGCGACGCCGCCGAGTCGAGCTGTTCGAGCAACCGTGCGGGTTGGGCGCCGTTGATCAACAACGCGCGCGCCGAGCTGCGCAGCTGACCCATCACCGCGGCGGCCGGCAGACCGCGGCCTACGCAATCGCCGACGACGATGCCGATGCGGTGATCACCGATCGGCAGCACGTCATACCAGTCGCCCCCGATCTCCAGTGGCGGGACGGCGGGTTCGTAACGCACGGCAAAGCCCGGCGGCGGCTCGACCGGGGGCAGCATCGCACGCTGCAGGGTCAGGGACGTCTCGCGGGCAGTCTCGAATTGACGGACATGCTGCATGGCCAGACTGAGATGGCCGATCAGCACCGTGACCATCAGCCGATCCTCCGCGCTGATCCAGCGGGGCGAGCGCAGCTCCAACCACAGCGCGAGGTCGCCCGCGCCGGAGATCACCGCGACCAATCCCTGTGCCTTGTCGGGATTGTCTGGCCGCTCGATCGGCTTGGCCGTCAGCGGCAGCTGGTGCCGCGCCTCCTGCAAGGTATGGCGCAGCCATGGATCGAGTTCGCGCCACGTCGATTCGACGGGCTCGCCCGCCACTTGGACGGTCGGTTCGCCTTCGCCGACGGGCCACGAGACCGCGACTACGCGTTTGACGTCGATCGCCGTCCGGCACTCGTCGAGGGTGATCGCCAGCAGCTCGTCCACGCTTTTGGCCACGGCCACAGCGGTGGCCAGCCGCAGCACCGCGCTTTCCCGGGCCGCGAATGCGCGTTCCGCGGTGATATCACGAATCGTCCCCACGAAGACGTCTCGGTCGGTGGCGGTGTCCCTGACCGCATTGATGCTCACGGCCACCCAGGCGAGATGACCGTCTCGATGCCGAATCGGTGTCTCATACTCGGTGGTGCCCTTCGTCTGGACCACTGACTGTTGTTGGCGCGCAGTCTTTTTGTCGACCAGCCAGGGATGCGGAAACCGGTATGGCAAACCCTCGTTGGGGTAGCCGAGGATCTCGATGAAGGCGTTGTTCATCTCGACAACGGAGCCCTCGTGATCGGCGACGAAGAATCCCTCCTGCAGCGAATTCACCAGGGCGGTGCGGAACGTGTCGCGATCGGCGAGACCATCGGCGCGGGCCCGCTGTTCGGCGTAGCGCCTGGTGCCGTCGAGAAATCCCCGCGTCGCGACATCAAGCGGGGCCAGCGTCTGCAACAGGAATTCCAGTGCGATCGGCGCGTCGACCCGGACGTCGTCCGAGAGTTCGAAGATCAGCCGCACGTGGTGCTCGACGATGTCGAGCATGCTGACTTGTTCTTGCAAGGCCCGGCGGCCCAGCTCATGGCCGACGGCCAGGCTGTCCTCGTCGCGCGTCTGAAGGTAAGCGCGCAGGGCGGCCCCGTACTGAGCGAGAAAATCGTCGGCGTTGGTCATATCGATGCTCCCCGGTGACGAGCGGTGAGCACCATCGCGTCGTCGTTTCCCTTGGCGTACGCACTTAGAATATGTTCGGCGATGCCGGTTGCCGAGGCGGCGAAGTCGATGTGGTCGACGTAGTCCGGGTCGATGCCGTCGGTGGTCATGACGATCAGGTCGCCGGCGCGAATCGAGATCACCTGTGCGGGCCTGATTTCTGGTATGCGGAAGCCGACGATTCCCGCGGTCAGGCGCGCCGAGGAACGGATGTGAACGCCGAGCGCGGTCTTGACGACCAGATTGGCGGTGACGTTTCCGACGCCGGTCCACGTCAGGGTGCCCTTCCCGAAATCCACCTTCGCCAAGGTCATCGCGGTTCCCCTGGTGCCTTCCAGCACCCGGTGGCAGAGCTGGACCAAGACTTCTAGCCGCTCGGTGGGGGCCTGCTTGAGCACCTCGACGGCGCGCCGTGCGGGCGTTGCCGCGGCCGGACCGTGGCCAAGCCCGTCCAGCAGACCGAACAGGGCAGCGTCACCGCCGATGCCGATCGCGATCGGGTGGTCGCCGGAGACCTGTTCCCCGGGCAGCGGGCGACCCGCGGCCGCCCACTCGATCGGCCCTAGTCGGCCACTGTCACGCACCGGAAGGAACCCATTTCCACATTTCGACGACTGTTCCGTGGCCGAGGACGGATTCCACGACCAGTCGGTCCATCAGGCGGCGGGCACCGGGCAACCCCAGCCCCAACCCGCGGCCGGTCGAATATCCGTCCTCCATCGCGCGCTCGATATCGGCGATGCCGGGCCCCTCGTCCTCGGCACGTACCACCAGGGACTTGCGGCCGTCTCGCTCGCCGACCCCGACGCGAACCACGCCGCGACCCGCGTAGCTGGTGATGTTTCGTGCGATTTCGGAGATTGCCGTGGCAATCATGGTGACGTCGGTCAGCGTGAATCCGAGATCGAGTGCGAGCTGGTGTCCGGCTTTGCGGGCAGCGACGATGTCGTCGGAATTATTAATGTTGACGACGATGTCATCCGCCACCATCGCGCCCGATCGTCGTCGATTTCCCAAGTCCCCGTTCGCGATTCAGCAGGGCAAGACCCTCTTCGAGGTCCAGAGCGGTGTTCATGTCGTCGAACGCCAGCCCGAGTTGAACCATCGCAAACGCCACCTCTGGCTGCAGCCCCACGATCACCGTGTCGGCGCCGCGTAGCCGGGTCATATGCGCAATGGTCCGCAGCGATCGCGCGGCGAACGAATCCATCACGTCGATGGCGGTGACGTCGACGATGATGCCTTGCGCGCGGAACAGGCTGACCCGCTCCATCAGGTCATAGCGGAGGCGTTCGGCGTCGGAGTCGGTGAGCGCCGCTTGCACCGAGGCGATGAGGATCGAGCCCTGTTTCAGGATCGGTACTGGCATCAGGCGCTCGTGCTGGTCGGGCTCACCCGGTCTGCTCGCCGGTGCGGGTGACTTCGTAGCCGAGCAGGCGCTCCGCTTCCTCGATGCCGCCCTGCAGGTCACCGACGGCATTCATCTTCGACAGGTCCAACCCGATCGTCACCAGCGTCAGCGCGATCTCCGAGGACAGGCCGGTGATGATGACGCTCGCGCCCATCAACCCAGACGCGTCGACCGTCTGCACCAGGTGGTTCGCCACCGTGGAGTCGATCGTGGGCACACCGGTGATGTCGATGACGACGACCTTCGCGCGGTTCGCGCGGATGGCTCGCAGCAGCTGTTCGGTGACCTGGCGGGCGCGCTGGCTGTCGAGCACACCGATGATCGGCAAAATCAGCAGCTGCTCGCGCACCTGGAGCACCGGAGTCGACAGCTCGCGGATCGCCTCCTGCTGCTGGCGGATGATGCGCTCGCGTTCCTGCACGAAGCTGACGCCCACGGTGTTGGCGATACGGTTGGCCGCCGGCTCGTAGGCGTCGAGAACGCGGTTGAGCATCTCGAACTCGGTTTGATACTTCTCGAACAGGGAGCGCGCGAGCACGTCGCGCAGCAGCAGCACTATGCCGAGCACCTCGTCGGTCTCGACGCCTCGCGGGATGATGCGTTCCGACAGGTCGCGCGCGTAAGCCTGCAGCGCCTCGACGCTACCTGTCTCGAGCACCTCGACGTAGTTGTCGTAGACCGCGGTCGCTTCGGAGAAGAGCTCCTCGGGGGTCATCGCGGTGAGCAGCTCGGCCTCGGTGATTCTTCGGGCCCACTCCTCGCGCAGGACGGTTCTGTTCTGCCGCAAGTGTTGCACCAGCTGCGGCAACAGCCCTTCGCTGACCGTCTGTGCGACGGCGCTGCTACTGCTGAAATCCGACGACAAATCTGACATCAGGCCTCCCGCGTGCCGCGTCCCGCACCGCAATGCGCATTTCCTATGGGAGACTAGCCTGGGTGATCGCGGCGCAGGTGTCGAGGGCTTATTCTTCTCGCAGTTCGCGCGACAAGTTAGGCTTGCACCACATTTAAGGCCCGGGACGAAGGATCGCCATTGTCAGCTCCTGATTCGATCAACACGTTGGTTGCGGACCACGATGGGGTGTCCGTGGTCAGTGTCAGCGGCGAAATCGATTTGGTCACCGCTCCGGCCCTCGAACAAGCGATTGGCGCAGTGGTCGCCGAAAGTCCAACTGCGCTGGTCATAGATCTTTCCGCGGTGGAGTTTCTCGGTTCGGTGGGGCTGAAGATCCTCGCGGCGACCTACGAGAAACTCGGCAAGTCCACCGTGTTCGGGGTCGTCGCGCGCGGCCCGGCGACCAAGAGACCGATCCATCTGACCGGTCTGGATAAGACTTTCCCGCTCTACCCGACGCTGGATGACGCGTTGACCGCGGTGCGGGACAGCAAGCTCGACCGCTAGCGCCACCCCGGTGCGCTGACCTGCCGCGCTACGACGTGGCCGGCGTGCGCTGGCCGAGTTTGCGCCCTGCTGGTGCGATGATCACGGCCATGGATGTCGTCGATCATCCGGAAGAAGACCAGCCGTGGGACAGCGCCGAGCGCGGCGAAACCGAAATCGAACGGTTGGACCGCAACTGGAACAGCCTGTTGCAGGAGCTGCGGGTCGTGCAGACCGGGGTGCAGCTGCTCACCGGGTTCCTGTTGACGTTGCCGTTCCAGCAGCGCTTTGACGTTCTCGGCTCGAACATGAGACACGTGTACCTGGCGACGGTGGGGTTGTCGGTGAGTGCGACGGTGCTGCTGATCGCCCCGGTGAGCATCCACCGGCTGCTGTTCAGGCGGCATCGCCTGCAAGTGCTGGTGTCGGCCGCGCATCGGTGCGCCTACGCCGGGCTGGCGCTGCTCGCCATGGCGCTGACCGGCATGACGATGATCATTTTCGCCGCGGTGTCCGGGCGCAACGCGGCGTTCGTAGCGGGGGCGTGCGCGGGGTTGATGTTGACGCTCTTTTGGTGGCTGTTACCGCTGATACTGCGCACCCGTGGGATGGGGCCGGAGCCGGGGGTCAGCGAAGGTCGGTGACGCACCGCGGCGCCGGGCCCAATTGCGATTCACAACCCGTTAACCTGCGGTTTTCCGCGCTCGGGCGGCGTCAATTGTCACGTGTGCAATTTTTTCGGCCCGACACGTGTGGCTCGCATCTGAACGGGGTACCGCCTGAGCCATGGGCTGAGTACATGGAAGTGCGTCAACCCGCCGGCCACCAGGAAGGAACAGCCATGCCGACCACGAGCGATTACGACACACGTCGCGTGTCCGACCTTGGGGCCGAGGACGTCTCCGGGCTCCGCGAGCTCGCGTCCGCTCTGCCCGATTTGTCCACCGCTGTCATCGACGAGGACCCCAGCGATGCGCATTTGTTCGCGCTGTCAGGCACCGAGCTGTCTTCCGAAGACCTGTCGTTTACCGTGATCCCGCAGCGGGCCGACGAGTTCACGTGTTCGAGCTGCTATTTGGTCCAGCACCGCAGCCGGATGCGCAACTCCAGCCGCGGGCTCCCGATCTGCGCCGACTGCGCATAAATGGCTGGCCCGATTGAATCGGGTGGGCGCGCCGCTGTGCGAGGCCGAGCCCGAGCGCTGCGCGTAGTCGCTAGGATCCGGCACCAGGGGTCAACGCCCGGACCTTGACCAACCGGGCATCCCGTGTTTCTGTCGTCGGCGTGGTAGATGCTCTGAGCCCGCCACCCGGCTTGCCGGCCCCGCGGATGTTTCGTTCGGCCTTCGCCGCGGCCTACGCGATTGCCTATCTGGTGGGCGGCGAGCGCCGGATGCTGCGGCTGATACGCCGCTACGGACCGATCATGACGATGCCCATCCTGAGCCTGGGTGACGTCGCGATCGTGTCCGATCCGGAGCTGGCGAAACAGGTATTCACCGCTCCGGCGGACGTCCTGCTCGGGGGAGAGGGCGTGGGACCCGCGGCCGCGATTTACGGGTCCGGATCGATGTTTGTGCAGGAGGAGCCGGAGCATCTTCGGCGGCGCAAACTCCTGACGCCCCCGCTGCACGGTGCCGCGCTGAGCAGTTACGTGCCGATCATGGAGAACTCCGCCCGCGCGGCGATGCGCAGCTGGCCCGTTGACCGTCCGTTCGAGATGCTGACGGCGGCGCGGTCGCTGACGCTGGACGTGATCGTCAAGGTCATCTTCGGCGTCGAGGATCCCGACGAGGTGCGCCGATTGGGCCGGCCATTCGAACGTCTGTTGAATCTCGGCGTTTCGGAGCAACTGACCGTCCGCTATGCGCTGCGACACATGGGCGCATTGCGGGTCTGGCCGCAGCGGGCCCAGGCCAACAGGGAGATTGACGACGTCGTCATGCCGCTCATCGCCGAACGGCGAAACGACCCGCACAGCGGCGAGCGCCTCGACGTTCTGGCGTTATTGATGTGTGCGCGCGGCGACGACGGAGAACGGTTGTCGGACAGCGAGATTCGCGACGACCTGATCACCCTGATGCTGGCCGGCCACGAAACGACCGCGACGACCTTGGCGTGGGTCTTCGACCTGCTGCTGCACCATCCCGACGCGCTGCACCGCGTGCGGTCCGAAGCCCTCAGCGGCGAGGAAGCCTTCACGACCGCGGTCATCAACGAGACCCTGCGGGTACGCCCGCCCGCCCCCTTGACCTCCCGCGTTGCCGCCCAACGGTTTCGGATTGGGGGCTACTACGTCGATGCCGGCACCCGAATCGTCATCCATATCATCGCCATCAACCGCAACCCCCACACTTACCAGCATCCCAACGAATTCCGCCCCGAGCGATTCCTTGACACCCGGCCCCAAACCTACGCATGGGTTCCGTTCGGGGGCGGCATCAAACGCTGCCTGGGCGCGAGCTTTTCGATGCGGGAGCTGATCACCGTGCTACACGTGCTGCTGCGTGAGGGTGAGTTCAGTGCCGTTGACGAACAGCCCGAGCGGATCGTGCGGCGCTCCATCATGCTTGCGCCCCGCCACGGCACCAGGGTGCGGTTCCGGCCCGCACGACCGGCGATGCTGTGACGCCGCATCATCGGTTCGGGGGCGCCGTCATGACGTCGCGGTGAACTCGATGTGCAGCGCTTCCAGTCCCCGAAGGATATACAACGGCACGTAGTCGAAACGACGCTCCCCGGGCGGTCCGTGCCGGGCTTCGTTGATCCGAATGTCTTTGAACCTGTCCAGGATTCGTTCGACAGTGACTCGACCCTCGATTCGGGCCAGTGGCCCCCCGGGACAGCTGTGCACCCCGCGGGCGAACGCGACATTGTGGCGCGCATTCGGCCGCTGCACCCGCAGCTCGGCCGGGCAGTCGAAGTGGCGCGGATCCCGGTTCGCGGCGCCGGGCAGCAGCATCACCGTCGTTCCCGCCGGCAGCTGCACGCCACCCAGCGTCGTCGAGACCCGGGTCAACCGGAAGTCGCTCTTGATGGGGCTTTCCAGCCGCAGCATCTCCTCGACGAAGTTCGGAATGCGATCACGGTTGGCGCGCAACGTATCCTGCAGCTCCGGATCGTCGGCCAAAACGCGCAGTGCACTGGACAATAACCGGGCGGTCGTCTCGTGGCCCGCGATGAACAGGAACGTGGCGATCCGCACCACATCCACCACCTCGGGCAGTGAGCCATCTCCGAAGCGCTGGGTGGCCATCTCGGTCAGCATGTCCTGGGCGGGCGCGTCGCGCCGCTCGCTGATGTAGGTGGTGAACCACTTGTCCAGGTAGGCAAGGGGATTCATGTTGATCGAACCGTTCGCGTCGCGCTGGGCCCAGCTCGGGTCCGCCGCGGGGCCCTTGCCGGCCAGCAATTGACGGAACATCGAGTGGTCGGCCTCGGGCACTCCGAGCAGGTCGGCGATGACCAGCAGCGGAAAGGGCTGACCGTACGTCGAGGCAAATTCGCAGCGTCCGTCGGCGACGAACTCGTCGATCAGTTGATCGGCGAGGCGCCACATGAACTCCTCGTTCTCCTTGAGCCGCTTCGGGGTGAAGAGGCCGCTGAGCAGGGCGCGGTGCGCGGTGTGTTTGGGCGGGTCGAACGAGACGAGGTGCTCGCTCATCGGGAATCGGTCCCGGTGGGCCTCGATGAGCTCGGAGATGTCGTCGCCGATCACGCTGAACGGCAAGGGAAACGGCCCCAGCGACGAATTGACGGCGGAAAACGTCGCGCTGTCCCGGTACACCTCGGTGAGTTCGTCGTATCCGGTGACCGCGACGACGCCGCTGCTGGGCACGTGCGCGACCGGGCACCGCGCGCGCAGATACTCGTAGTACGGGTACGGGTTCGCGGTGATTCCCGGGTCACTGAAGAAGTCAACGGCGCCGTAGTCGGTCATGCCGCGGCCTCGATGGGGCTTACGTTCGCCATGACGCGACGCTAACATTGCTTACAAATAGTGTAAAGGATGTAAATGGCCGATCACCCCGACCTCGACCCGATGCGTGAGCGCATCCTGCGGGCCACGTTCAAGGTGCTCTGCCGGCACGGATACGGCAAGCTGAATCTGTCCGACGTCGCCGCCCAGGCCGGCATTTCGCGCCCGACCTTCTATAAGTTCTTCTCGTCGAAGGATGACCTGCTGTCGGCGTTCAGTCTGTTCGAATTGCATTTGTTGCGTGAGGATTTGGATCGAGCGCTGGATGGCCGCACGGGTCGCGATCGGGTCGATGCACTGCTGCGGTTCCTGGTCGATTTCTACGGCTCTTACCAGATGCGCGGGATCATCGAGATCGAGCCGGGACTGGTGCTGGGGCAGCTGGCCCGAGCGCTGCCGACGCTGGTTGAGCTGGTCGAACCCGCGCTGGCCGGGCAGGTTCGGAACCCGGAGGTGGTGGCGATGACGCTGGTGCGCCTCTCGGTGTGCCACTACCTCGTTCCCGGCTACGACGACGCCCGGTTGCTCGATCAACTTCGCGCCGCCGCAGGCGTACGGTAACCGTCCATGGAACGAGCGGGACGGGTTCAAGGCAAGGTGGCGCTGGTCAGTGGCGGTGCCCGCGGTATGGGCGAGGCCCATGCGCAGGCGCTGGTTTCTGAGGGCGCGCGGGTGGTGATCGGCGACATTCTCGACGAACGCGGGCGCGTGGTCGCCGAAAACCTCGGTGAATCAGCCTGTTTCGTACACCTGGACGTCGCGGATCCGGAGCACTGGGACGTGGCCGTCGATGCCGCGGTGACCAAGTTCGGGGGGCTCGACGCGTTGGTGAACAACGCCGGGATCGTCAAGATGGGTCCGCTGCGGGGCTCCTCGCTGTCCGACTGGCAGCGCGTCCTTGACGTCAACCTCACCGGGGCCTACCTTGGCATGCGCGCCGTCATCGAGCCGATGATCGCGCGAGGCGGGGGATCGATCGTCAACATCTCCTCGGTCGAGGGATTGGCGGGCAGTGCCCACCTGCATGCCTATGTGGCCGCGAAGTTCGGGCTGCGCGGCATCACCAAATCGGCGGCGGTTGAGTTGGCGGCCTACGGCATTCGGGTCAATTCGATCCACCCCGGCCTGGTGCACACCCCGATGAGCAAGGGCGTCACCGAGGAGTTCATGGCCCCCATCCCGATGCGCCGCGGCGCCGCTCCCGGTGAGGTGGCCGCGTTCGTGCTCTTCCTGGTCAGCGACGAGTCGGCCTACGCCACGGGTGCCGAGTTCGTCGTCGACGGTGGGCTGACAAGCTATGTGCCCGTCAAGATGTGAGGCCGTGCTATTACGTTGGCGGACAAGGAGTTAGGATTGGGCCCATTCCCGACCACACACGCCGCAATGGCGAATGACCGTCGTCCATGCGGGCTCGTCGGCGGACCGCTTACGGACCAGATGGGTGGATAGATCGCCACATCCGGGACAGGCGCACGTCGCGCAGTAGGGCTCGTCGGCCTGCCCCTTCATGAGATGCAGGTTCTCCGCCCGTGTGAACGGCACTATTGTCAGCACCTCGGGGCGGGGGCCGACGTCGGGATTGTCGAACCACAACAGGCCACAAATCACCGTTCCCACGGTGGTGAAGATGGCCAGTATCAGCAGCGGGATGTTCCAGGGCCAGTTCGGCGGGACCGGTGTGACCGCGAGAAACACCGTCAGGGCGGAGATCAGCAGGCCGACGATGGTGCCGGGTTTAGCGAATCGGTAGCCGCCGGCATTCAACGCGTCCCATGACTCAATGTCCTTGTGCCGTTGCGCGATCTCCGACGGAGTCGGGTGATGGGGGAGATCCACCTGCACCGTCGGAACGGACGGCACTCTCTCCCCGGACTTCGGCCTGACCAACGCCATGCGGGCAAAGTCTAGTGTCGAACGACAATCGCCGCGTGTTGTACGCGATATGACGATCGCTTAGGCGGTTCCCGGTGCGGATCGACCGCCGACCGCCCGGATCGCGCGCGCGTCAGCTAAGGCAAGGCCGCCGGTACGCCGTGTTGCGTGGAAGTGTCAGAGTCATCCGTTACGTTCATCGCACGGGTACGGCATTTCCGGACGGATCGAACGGAGTTATGGAGAAGATCGTCGGGTCCTTTCTCGTGTTCGGGTTCGCCGTCCCTTGGTATTTCACTCAGCAGGCCACCGGCAGCGTGCCGGCGGGATTTTCGGCCGGCCTGGGCGGCCTGGTCCTGACCGTGCTGATCGTCTTGCGGCTTTCTGTTCAGCGAGACCGCTACCTCGCCGCACGGCAGCGACGACGTGACCTCGAATACGTGATGTCGGGGATGGGGGCGATCGATCGAATGTCCGGCGTCGATTTTGAAGAGTTCGTCGCGGCACAGCTTCGAACGGCGGGCTGGGGTGTCACCCGCACGGCCGCCAGCGGTGACTACGGGGTGGATCTCATCGCCAAGAAAGACGGCGAGTGCATGGCGGTCCAATGTAAGCGGCTTTCCAAGGCCGTCGGCGTCGCCGCGGTGCAGCAGGTTGTTTCCGGGGCACCACACCACGGCTGTGATCAGACGGTGGTGGTGACAAATCAAGCGTTCACGAAGGCGGCTCGTCAGTTGGCGACCACCCACCGTTGCCGCCTGGTAGAGCGGGCGGAATTGCAAACCTGGGCGGGCGTCGCCCCCATCGGGGTGCGCAATCCTCGGCGGCAGCAACGCTTCGACTCACCGGACCCACCGATTCCGCCCGAGAAGCGGAAACGGGTCCAACCGGAGGTAGAGGCCTAAGCACGCTTAGCCCGCCTGCAGTTTCACGACCCTGCCGTTTGCGGCGTCGGTGACGTACAGGTTGCCCGCGGTGTCCACCGCCAGACCGAAGGGGCGGTCGAAGCCGGTGAACGGCAGCACGGTCGGGGTGCTTGAACCGGCCGCCAGCTTGAGCACCCGATTGTTGAAGTCGCAGACGTACAGGTTGCCGGCGGTGTCCACCGCCACACCGTAGGGGCGGTCGAGGCCGGTGAACGGCAGCACGGTCTGGGTACTTGACCCGGCCGCCAGCTTGAGCACCCGATCGTAGCCGTCGGCGACGTACACCGCGCCGGTGCTGTCCACCGCCACACCGTAGGGGCGGTCGAGGCCGGTGAACGGCAGCACGGTCTGGGTACTCGACCACGCCGCCGCTTTGACCTCGGATTGGCGCGGGCGCAACCGAGCAACCGGGTCCGCCGCGACCGTGTCGACGACACCGGCAGCATCACCTTGCGCCACGCCGGACGCCTCCACCACATCGGCGTCGGACGAACCCACGCCCGAACCCACGTTTTAATGCTCGATCCAAGACCTGCACGTACGCATCATCAACGCCGCCACCGGTGAACTGATCCGCGACCTCACCATCAACCCCACCAGGGACTACCAACCCCGAGGAACACCCTGCGGCCGCCCAAAGAAAAAGCCATCAACCCAAAACGCAGGTTCACAGCTATGCGGATGTCTTGAGACATCACACTGGTCGGGGTGGCGGGATTTGAACCCACGGCCTCTTCGTCCCGAACGAAGCGCGCTACCAAGCTGCGCCACACCCCGCCTGAAGCCACGACAGCCTATCGCACCAGCCTATCGACTGCCCAAACCGCAGGGCAAAGCGCTCAATTCCACGTGCAGTCGCGTTCGAATCCGACCAGCGCCTCGGCGGGTCCGGTTGGATCGAGTCCCTGCGCACTGACCCACTCGTCGCTGAAGTAGGTGTCGCGGTAGCGGTCGCCGCTGTCGGCCAGCAGCGTGACCACCGACCCGCTGCGCCCGTCGGCGATCATCTCGGCGAGCAGGCCGAAGGCGCCCCACAGGTTGGTGCCGGTCGACGGCCCCACGCGGCGTCCTAGGACGGCGCTGACGTGGCGGGCGGCGGCGACGGAGGCCGAGTCGGGCACCGCAACCATGCGGTCGACCAGGCTCGGCAGAAACGACGGCTCGACCCGCGGCCGGCCGATGCCCTCGATGCGGGATGACACGGGCATCACGATGTCGTATCGCTCTTCGGCGTAGGCGGGGAAGAAGGCGGAGTTCTCCGGGTCGACGACGCACAGTCGGGTCGCATGCCGCCGGTAGCGGATGTAGCGGCCGATCGTCGCGCTGGTTCCGCCGGTGCCCGCGCCGACCACGATCCATTCCGGGATCGGGTGCTTCTCCTCGTGCATCTGCCCGTAGATCGACTCGGCGATGTTGTTGTTTCCACGCCAGTCGGTGGCCCGTTCGGCGTTGGTGAACTGGTCCAGATAATGTCCGCCGGTCTCTCGGGCGACCAGCTCAGCTTCGGCGTAGACCTGAGCGCTGTCCTGCACGAAATGGCAACGGCCGCCCTGTGATTCGATCAGTGCCACCTTGGAGGGGCTGGTAGCGGCCGGCATTACGGCGACGAACGGCAGGCCCAGCAGGGCCGCGAAGTAGGCCTCCGATACCGCCGTGGAACCCGACGACGCCTCGACTACCGTGGTGCCCTCGTCGATCCAGCCGTTGCAGAGTGCATACAGGAACAGGGAGCGCGCCAGCCGGTGCTTGAGGCTGCCGGTGATATGCGTCGTTTCGTCCTTGAGGTACAGCGCGATGTCGACATCCGTGCACCAGGCCGACGGCAGCGGGTATCGGAGCAGGTGCGTGTCGGCGCTGCGACGGGCGTCGGCCTCGATCAGCCGGATCGCATTGTCGGTCCAGCGACGCGATCTGCTGCGGACCGCGATCTGGGTCCGATCGTTCAATGCACCGAGGCGGCCGGCTGCGAACGACCCCGAATGCTGGTGGAATCGCGGCCGCCCATCGGGCTGGCGATCAACGTCAGCAGGGTTGCCTCGGGCCGGCAGCAGAATCGCACTGGCGCGAACGGTGAGGTGCCGATCCCGGCCGAGACATGCAACGCCATGTTGGCCCCCCAGCGTGACGGTCCCCTCGCCCGGGACCGGTCCAGGCCGCAGTTGGTCACCAGAGCGCCGTACAACGGCACACACAGCTGCCCGCCGTGGGTATGGCCGGCCATCACCAACTGGTAGCCGTCGGCGGCGAAGCGATCCAGTACCCGCGGCTCCGGGGAATGGGTCAGCCCCAGCCGCAGGTTCGCGACGGGGCTGGCCTGGCCCGCGATCGCGTCGTAGCGGTCCCGGTCGATGTGCGGGTCGTCGACGCCCGCGGCCGCGATGTGCAGGCCGGCCACCTCGAACTCGCGGCGAGTATGGGTGAGGTCGAGCCAGCCGCGCTCGGTGAACGCAGCCCGCAGATCCTGCCAGGGCAGCGGCTCCCCGCGGACACGGTGGGCCGGATTCGTCACGTAGTTCAACGGGTTCTTCAGGCGCGGTCCGAAGTAGTCATTGCTGCCGAAGACGAAGACGCCCGGTCGCGAGAGCAGGTCTCCCAAGGTCTGGACGACCGCGGGCACCGCCTTGGGGTGCGCCAGGTTGTCGCCGGTGTTGACCACCAGGTCGGGCTCCCAGCTGGCCAGCTCGCGCAGCCAGGCCTGTTTGCGGCGCTGGTTGGGCAGCATGTGGAGGTCGCTGATATGCAGCACCCGCAGTGGCGTGGAGCCCGGCGTCAGAATGGGCATGGTTATCTCGCGCAGCACGAACGCGTTGCGCTCGACGACCGCGGCATAACCGATCCCGGCGATAGTCGAGCCGAGCGCGACAGCGCCGCTGCGTAAAAGGACGGGCGTAGCCCGGCGACGATGCGGGGCGCGCAGTGGCCCGCGGAAAAGCGGGGCGATCGAACCTGGAGCCATGAAAGGCAGCCTACTGCGGCTGGTGGATTGGCAGCGCATCTCGTGCGCCGTGGTGCCTACGGAGGCGGCTGTCCGGGCGGTGGCGGTGGTGCCAGCAGCGGAATGGTGATCGGCGGCAGACCTGGAATCTCGACGACCTGCGATCCGATCGGGAGTGGCGCCCCTTCCGGCGGCGGAGGCGGCGGCGGCGGGATGCCGTTACTGACCTGGATGGTGATGATCGACCCCGGAATCGTTGCGCCGCTTGGTGTTGTTCCGACGACCTCGCCCTGCTTTGCGCTGCTGTTGACGAAGTTGTTTTGGTCGGCGACCTGGAAGCCCGCCTCCTTGAGGCGGTGGCGTGCCGCGTCGATATCCATGCCCGCGACACTCGGCACCCGTGAACCGGGTGAGCCGTCGACGTAGCGGGGGTCGGTCGGCGGCAGCTTTATCTCGCCGAAGCTGGTGGCGATCGGCTTCATCGCGGTGAACCAGGTGCGCGCCGGCTCGTTGCCGCCGTACAGGTCGCCCTCGCCGCAGTGGCGCAGCGGCGCGGAGCACAAATCCGTTGGCGTCGTCGAGTCGTCGTAGATGTAGTTCGCGGCCGCGTAGTGGTTGGTGAAGCCGACAAAGCCGGAGGATCGGTGGGCTTCGGTGGTGCCGGTCTTGCCGGACATCGGCAGGCTCCAGCCCGCAGCGCCGGCCGAACCCGACGCGGTGCCACCACCCAGCGCGTCTTTGCTCATCGCATTGGCGAGCGTGTTTGCCAGGCCCTCGGGTACCACCTGATCGCACGTCTCGGTGGTCACCGCCACTTCGTGGCCGTGGCGATCAAACAGCTTGTCGATAGGGTTCGGCGGGCACCACATCCCGCCGGAGGCCAGGGTGGCCGCGACGTTGGACAGCTCCAGCGCGTTCACCTCGATCGGACCGAGGGTGAATGAACCGATGTTCTGCCGTTTGACGAAGTCGGCCAGGCTCTCGTTGCTGTCGGGGTTGTAGTCACGCGCAGTGCCGGGATCGGCGTAGGACCGCAGGCCCAGCTTGATCGCCATGTCCACCGTGCGCGTCACTCCGACCTGCTGGATCAGCTTGGCGAATGCCGTGTTGGGGGAGGTGGCCAGCGCGTCGGTGATGTTCATCGAACCCCGGTAATTGCCGGCGTTGATCACGCACCAGGTGTCCTTGGGGCACCCCTTGGCCCCGCCGCTACCCATGCCTTTGGCCTGGAACCGGCCGGGTACCTCGAGCGTGGCGTTGATGCCCATGCCCATGTCCAGCGCGGCGGCCGTGGTGAAGATCTTGAAGACCGACCCCGCACCGTCGCCAACCAGCGAGAACGGCTGCGGACGCATGGTTTGACCGGCGTCGACGTCCAGCCCGTAGGTGCGGTTACTGGCCATCGCCATCACCTTGTGGGAAGTCTTGCCCGGCTGGATCACGCTCATCACGCTCGAGATGCCCGGCAGGGTCGGGCTGGCGAACTGGTCGATGGCCGCCTTGACCGGGATCTGCACATCCGGGTCCAGCGTGGTGCGGATCAGGTAGCCGCCCCTGGCCAGCTGTTCCTTGCCGATGCCGGCGCGAGACAGGTACTGCTGGACGTAGTCGCAAAAGAATGCGCGATCGCCTGCCGCGATGCAGCCGCGCGGCAGCTCGTTCGGCTGCGGCAACACCCCCAGCGGCGTGGCCTTGGCGGCGCGCAACGCGTCGGCCTCTTGGGGCAGATTGTCGATCATGGTGTCCAGGACCAGGTTCCGCCGCGCCAACGCGCCGTCCGGGTTGGTGTAGGGGTTGAGCGTGCTGGTCGACTGCACCATGCCCGCCAGCAGCGCCGCCTGCTGCCAATTCAGGTCCGATGCGTTGATGCCGAAGTAGGTCTGCGCCGCATCCTGCACCCCGAACGAGCCGTTGCCGAACGACACCAGGTTCAGGTAGCGGGTCAGGATTTCGGGCTTGGTGAAGGTCTTGTCGAGCGTGAGCGCCATCCGGATCTCGCGCAGCTTGCGGGCCGGGGTGGTTTCGACCGCCGCGCGCTTTTCGGCGTCCGTTTGGGCGGTCACCAGGAGCTGGTAGTTTTTCACGTACTGCTGCTCGATGGTGGAACCGCCGCGAGTGTCGATGTCGCCCCGCGCGTAGCCGGCCAGCCCGGTCAGGGTGCCCTTCCAGTCCACCCCGTTGTGGTCGGCGTACCGCTTGTCCTCGATCGAAACGATCGCGAGCTTCATGGTGTTGGCGATCTTGTCGCTGGGCACCTCGAAGCGGCGTTGGGAGTACAGCCAGGCGATGGTGTTGCCCTTCGCGTCCACCATCGTCGACACCGCGGGGACCTCGCCCTCGAGGAGCTGCGCCGAACCGTTGGCGACGACTTCGGAGGCGCGGTTGGAGATCAGCCCCACTCCACCGGCCAGAGGGAACATGAGTGCGGTGGCGACGACGCCGGCCAAAAGACAGCATCCGGCGAGCTTGAGAACCGTGAGGGCTGCCCGGGGACGGTCTGACATGCGTACTAGAGTAGCCGCCCTCCGGCAGGCCCCCACACCGTCGCGCACGACCAGCCTCGATGGCGGCGACCAGCGAACTTGCCGGACGGAGTGGCCGATATTTCCGCCGGCTTCACTCGTCCGTCACTCAAAAACGGTTACCAAGACCCCGTGCTTGCCTAGGCTCGCAGCCAGGACGGCACGCGCGTCCCAAAAAAAGCGTTATCAGACTGTTGCGCAATTGGCACCTGACCACCTAACTTAGACAGACGGTGAGATTCAGATAACACCGAGATTCATAGTGTGGCGTAGATCGCAGCAGGGGTCTGCACCTGAGGAGGGCGGTCGCAAACAGCGACCGGGAGGAAGGGAGCAGCTCGTGTCAGGAACACGCCCAGCCGCGCGTAGGACCAGCATAGCGGCTGCACAGGGGGTACTTCGGAGCGTCGATGCCGAAGATCGGATCGCTTGGGTGTCGAAGGCGCTCTGCCGAAGCACAGATCCTGATGAACTTTTTGTCCGGGGCGCCGCCCAGCGCAAGGCCGCGGTGATCTGCCGGCACTGCCCTGTAATGCAAGAATGCGGGGCAGACGCGCTGGACAACAAGGTGGAGTTCGGCGTGTGGGGGGGTATGACCGAGCGCCAGCGGAGGGCCCTGCTCAAGCAGCACCCCGAGGTGGTGTCGTGGGCAGACTTCTTCGACAAGCGCCGCAACCGCAGCGTCGGCTAACAACTCGCGACCTCCGCGGGCCCATCGGGGAGCCGGGGTTCAACCCCGGCACCGACCGCCCGCCCATGATTACTTTTCTGTTAAGGCCGCGGGTGGCCAGCCGCATACTGGCTTGTGTCCAATAGCGCGCTATAAAGCGCAATCGGCTTGTGCGAAACAGGAATTCGTAACCGCGACTGGCGTGTGCCGGAGAAGTCGGCACTCTCAGGCCGTCTGACGAGCCCGCATTCGACCGTCAACCGGCCCAATTCGGCGGTTGCTGAGCGAGCCGTCGCCTCTGGTCAGAGGCTCAGCCGGCCGTTGCTCGGTCTGCATCGTCGCCGACGTGCGCGGATTGGCCGGTTCCTCAGCGGGCCGTTGCTCGGCCCGCATCGTCGCCGACCGAAGTGATCTGATCGGCGAGTGCGCGCAGGGCGTCGAGGTCCGACACATCGAACGGCAGCGAGGGAACCCCGATGACCGGCACATTGGGGTTTGCCGCGGTGAACCGGGAGAGCAGTCGAATTTCGCGCTTGGCGGTGCGCGCGCGGTCAGCATGAATACTCAGGACGGCGCAGGCCAGCGCCGCTGCCTCCGAATCCATGTCTGCGTCCAATGTTTCGCGTCCGTCGATCGCCCGCTCGACCGGCAAGGAGCACAACGTCGGGTGAGTGCGATTCAAAACGAGCCCGGCCAGGGGCATACCTTCCTGCGACAGCCGGTCGACGAAGAAGGCCGCCTCGCGCAGGGCGTCGGGTTCGGCAGCCGAGACCACGACGAATTGGGTACCACGCCTTTTCAGCAGCGCGTACGTGCGATCCGCTTTCTCGCGGAAGCCGCCGAATGTGGCGTCAAGTGATTGCACGAATGCGGCCGCGTCGCCCAGCATCTGGGAACCGAGCACGGTAGAGATCGCCTTCATCGCCAAACCCATTGCGCCGGTGACCAAACGCCCGATACCTCGGCCGGGAGCGAGCAGCAGCCGCCACAGCCGGCTATCCATGAAGCTGCCCAGCCGTTTTGGCGCATCCAAGAAGTCCAGCGCGTTACGCGATGGCGGAGTGTCGACCACCACCAGGTCCCAGCGGTCCTGGCTCAGCAGTTGACCGAGCTTTTCCATCGCCATGTACTCCTGCGTGCCGGCAAGCGAAGTGGCGACGGTCTGGTAGAACTGATTGTTCAGAATCGCCTGGGCCCGAGAAGATCCGGAATACTGGACCACCATCTCGTCGAACGTGCGGCGCATGTCGAGCATCATGGCGTGCAGCTCGCCGGGGACTTCTGGCGCCAGCGGCACCCGCTGCGGGGTGTTACCGAGGTCGTTGACTCCCAGCGCTTGTGCCAGACGCTTGGCCGGGTCGATGGTCAAAACGCATACGATGCGGCCATATTCGGCCGCGCGCAACGCTATCGCGGCCGCGGTGGTGGTCTTGCCCACGCCGCCTGCCCCGCAGCAGACCACTACCCGGTTGGAGGTGTCGGCCAGGATCGCTGCCATATCAAGGGTTTTCGGAGTGGCGCTCATCGAACCCCCTGCTGGGCAAGAGATTCCGAAAGCTCATACAGACTGCCGAGGTCGACGCCGTCGGAGATCGTCGGCAGTTCCAGCCGTGACACCTTCAGGGCGTCGAGCTGTTGCGCGTTCTCGGCGCGGGCGGTGATCCGGGTGGCATGCTCGATGGTTTCGGTCAGCAGGCCGGCGAAGTTGGTGTCGCTGAGCTTGATTCCCGCCTTCTCCAACCCGGCGCGCACCGAGTCGGCGTCGATGGCGCCCTCGGCCGCCTTGGCGAGGTCACGGGGCTCTAAGTAGGAGGGGATATTGCGGTTGACGATCACACTGCCGATCGGCAGCTCCATCTCCGCAAGCTCCTCGATGGCTTCCAGCGTTTCCTGCACCGGCAACGCCTCCAGCAGGGTGACCAGGTGGATTGCGGTCAGGTCGGAGTGCAGCAGCTTGACCACGCCCTCGCTCTGCGAGTGCACCGGCCCGCCCTTGGCCAGATCGGACACGGCCTTGGTGACATCGAGAAAACGTGCAATGCGGCCGGTCGGTGGTGAGTCCACGACCACGGCGTCATAGACGGGGTTCTTGGCCCCCTTGTTCCGGCGCACCACCGACTCCTTGATCTTGCCGGTGAGCAGCACGTCGCGGAGACCGGGCGCGATGGTGGTGGCGAACTCGATGGCACCGATGCGGCGCATCGCCCGGCCCGCGATACCGAGGTTGTAGAACATGTCGAGGTATTCCAGGAACGCGGCTTCGATGTCGATCGCGAGGGCGTTGACCTGGCCGCCGCGCTCGGCGGACGCGATCTTGAGCTCCTGGTAGGGCAGCGGCGGAACGTCGAAGAGTTGCGCAATCCCTTGGCGCCCCTCGACTTCGACGAGAAGAACCTTGCGGCCGCCGGCTGCCAGCGTCAGTGCCAGCGCGGCTGCGACCGTCGACTTCCCCGTGCCGCCTTTGCCGGTCACAAAATGCAAGCGCACCTTCGACAGGCGCGCAGGCCAGCCGACGGAGATGCCGCCGCTAGATGTGGTTGCCACCATCGCATGCTAGCCCGAGCACCTCGCACGCCCGGCAAATCGGGACTTCTTCCGATACGGATTGTCGGCCGGCCACCCCGCCTGGGCGGAGCGGTTCACGCCCGACCGATAGGCTCGCCTCATGAGCCAACCGACCCCATGGGAATACGCCACGGTTCCGCTGCTGACGCATGCCACCAAACAGATCCTCGACCAGTGGGGTGCCGACGGCTGGGAGCTGGTGGCCGTACTGCCTGGGCCAACCGGCGAGCAGCACGTTGCGTATCTGAAGCGCCCTAAGTAATCTGCGGCGCCCTAAGTGACGGGGGTGGGCTTGATGAAGGCTTCGGCGCGGCTCGAGCAGCTTGGCGTCGCACTGCCGCACGTGGCCGCGCCGCTGGCCTCGTATGTGCCGGCGGTGCGGACCGGGAACCTGGTCTACACCTCGGGCCAGCTACCGATGGAAGCGGGAACGCTGACGCGCACCGGCAAGGTTGGCGCCGGGATCAGCCCCGAAGAGGGCAAGGCGTTGGCACGGATTTGCGCGCTCAACGCGTTGGCGGCCGTGGACTCGCTCGTCGGCATCGACGCGGTGACCCAGGTGGTCAAGGTCGTCGGGTTCGTCGCGTCCGCACCGGGATTCAACGGCCAGCCAAGCGTCATCAACGGGGCCTCCGAACTGCTCGGTGAGGTGTTCGGTGACCAAGGCGCGCATGCGCGTTCGGCGGTCGGCGTGTCCGAGCTACCGCTGGACGCGCCGGTGGAAGTCGAGCTGATCGTCGAGGTGGGCTGACTGGCGTGAGCGAGGCTGCTGAGCCGGTGACCCATCCCGCATACGGCACGTTGCGGCCGGTTACCGAAACTGCGTCGGTGCTGGTGGCCGACAATCCCGGTTTGCTGACGCTGGAGGGCACGAATAGCTGGGTGCTGCGCGGGCCGGGCAGCGACGAGGTGGTCATCGTTGATCCCGGGCCCGATGACGACGAGCACATCGCTCGGGTCGCCGACGTCGGTCGCATCGCCCTGGTTCTCATCAGCCACCGGCACCCCGACCACACCGACGGCATCGACAAGCTGGTCGAGCTGACCGGCGCACCCGTGCGGTCGGCGGGCAGCGGGTTCTTGCGGGGCCTCAGCGGTGAACTGATCGACGGCGAGGTGATCGACGCGGCCGGCGTGCAGATCACGGTGCTGGCGACCCCCGGGCACACCGCCGATTCGTTGTCGTTCGTCCTCGACGACGCCGTGTTGACCGCGGACACGGTGTTGGGTCGCGGCACCGCCGTCATCGACAAGGACGACGGGAGCCTGGCCGATTACCTGGACTCGCTGCGGCTGCTGCGTGGCCTGGGCCGGCGCAGGGTGTTGCCCGGTCACGGCCCGGACTTGCCGGACCTGGAAGCCGTCGCGACGGGCTACCTGATTCATCGGCACGAACGCCTGGATCAGGTGCGGGCCGCGTTGTGGGACCTGGGCCGCCACGCCAGCGCCCGCGAGGTCGTCGAACACGTTTACCTGGACGTCGACGAGAAGCTGTGGGATGTGGCCGAATGGTCCGTTCAGGCGCAGCTGGACTATCTGCGCCGCGAGCGCGCATCGGGATCGACCTGAGCGCGACAAAGTGCGAGAGGGCTTGCCGCCAACGTCGATCTCGACGTCAACGCGCTCGGCGGGCTAGCCGTTCGGAGTCCGAAATCAGCACGCTCTTGCCCTCCAGGCGGATCCAGCCGCGGTGGGCGAAATCGGCCAGCGCCTTGTTCACCGTCTCCCGGGAGGCGCCCACCAGCTGGGCGATCTCCTCTTGTGTCAGGTCGTGGGTGACCCGCATCGCGCCGCCCTCCTGGGTGCCGAACCGCTGGGCCAGCTGCAGCAGCTGCTTGGCCACCCGGCCGGGCACATCGGTGAAGATGAGGTCGGCGAGGTTGTTGTTGGTTCGGCGCAGGCGCCGGGCCAGCACGCGCAGTAGCTGCTCGGCGATTTCCGGGCGATCGGCGATCCATGCCCGCAGCGCGTCGCGGTCCATCGAGACCGCCCGCACCTCGGTGATCGTCGTGGCGCTGGACGTCCTTGGCCCCGGGTCGAAGATCGACAGCTCACCGAACATGTCCGACGGGCCCATGATGGTGAGCAGGTTCTCGCGGCCGTCCGGGGAGCGGCGACCGATCTTGACCTTCCCCGAGATGATGATGTAGAGCCGATCGCCCGGCTCCCCCTCGGCGAAAACCGTGTGTCCCCGCGGGAAGTCGACGGGTTGAAGTTGCTTGGTCAGCGCGGAGACTGCGCTGGGCTCAACTCCTTGGAAGATTCCTGCCCTTGCCAGGATCTCGTCCACGTTGCCTCTTCAGCTTTCCAACGATGTGATACGGGCAGACTAACCCCTTGCTCGGGTGATGAGTCTAGAGGTAGACCGATGTGTCTAGGGTTGCAACGCTACACATGATTGACGTGTTTAGTCGCCCTAAATTGCGGATTGACACGGGATTGCCCATGCATTCGCGTCGGCAAATCGGCCACGCGGCGGTTATCGAAGTCGACGACAAACACCGCTTCGGCGCGGTGGCGGCCCCCGTAGGAGCCGCCCGGCGGAAGTTGGGCCAGCTGCTGAGCCTGGCGCCAATGCAGGTACTCCAGGGCCAGCGGCATGCCTTCTCGGGCGAGCGTATGCATATCGACGGCGTCCGCGTACTCGAGAAACTCATCGATATCGGACGCCGTCGGGCTCTTATGGGCAAGCTCCTTTTCGAGCCGCCCCAGACCGAGCGCCGCAAGCATCAGCAGCCCGGGGATGCACGCGACCAGCAACCATGACACAAGGAGAGTAAACATGGCCTTGCATCAACACGGGGTCTCGGTGAGATCACGAAATCAGTACTCTGTCGAAGGTGACAGTGGCTAAGCCGTCCCGGCGCTCTAAGTCAACGCCAGCCGCGCCCGGCGCCGTCGTCTCCCGACGCTGGGCCGACGAAACCCGGGTCGGGTTGGTGCGACGGGCGCGGCGGATGAATCGCACACTGGCGCAAGCATTTCCCGACGCCCACTGCGAGCTGGATTTCACCTCGCCGCTGGAGCTGACGGTGGCCACGATTCTTTCGGCGCAGAGCACCGACAAACGGGTCAACTTGACGACGCCGGCATTGTTCAAGCGATACCGGTCGGCCTGGGATTATGCGCAAGCGGATCGCACCGAATTGGAAGCCCTGATCCGGCCTACCGGCTTCTTTCGCAATAAGGCGGCATCGCTCATCGGCCTCGGGCAGGCCTTGGTGGAACGGTTCGACGGCGAGGTGCCCGCGACCATGGCCGAGCTGGTCACGCTGCCCGGAGTGGGGCGCAAGACCGCCAACGTCATCCTGGGCAACGCCTTCGGCATCCCCGGAATCACCGTCGACACCCATCTCTCACGGCTGACGCGCAGGTGGCGCTGGACCACCGCGGAGGACCCCGTCAAGATCGAGCACGCGGTCGGCGAACTGATCGAACGCAAAGAGTGGACGCTGTTGAGCCATCGCGTGATCTTCCACGGCCGCCGGGTGTGCCACTCCCGCAAACCGGCGTGCGGTGCCTGCCTGCTCGCCAAGGATTGCCCCTCGTTCGGTCTTGGTCCCACGGATCCGCTGCTCGCCGCGCCCCTCGTGCAGGGGCCGGAAGCCGAGCACTTGCTGGCGATGGCCGGGCTGTAAAGCCCCGGCAAACGAAACGACCGTCCGACCGCGCTGCCCCGACCGGAATGAAAACCTTGACCCGGAAAACTCGCTGGACCGTTGCGATCTTGGCGGTGGTAGCGGCGCTGACGGTCGCGCTGGCGGCACAGCTGCGCGACAACTCCGCGACCCCCGCGACGACCCACGCCACGGCCGACCGTGAACATCGTGACGCCGACACCCCGGCCGCGTTGGCGGGTCCCCGGGAGCGGGCGAACCTGCCGCCCTGCCCCGCCCCCGGCCCGGGTCCCGGTCCCGCCGCACTGCGCGATGTGGCGGCGGAATGCGCCGCCGACGGTGCCGCCGTCGACGTCGGCCGCGCGCTGGATGGGCGACGGGTGGTCCTCAACTTGTGGGCGTATTGGTGCGCGCCTTGCATGGCCGAACTGCCCGCGATGGCCGAGTATCAACGGCGGGTCGGGTCAAGCGTGACGGTGGTGACTGTGCATCAAGACGAGAACGAGACGGCCGCGTTGCTGCGGCTGGCGGAGCTGGGTGTTCGGTTGCCAACCCTGCAGGACGGTCGTCGTCAAGTGGCGGCGGCGCTGCGGGTGGTGAACGTGATGCCCGCGACCGTGGTCCTCCGGCCGGACGGTAGCGTTGCCCAGACGCTGCCGCGGGCCTTCGCCAGTGCCGACGAGATTGCGGCTGCGGTCGGGAATGACGCGGGATGAGGCGACAGCCCGAGAACCAAGTGGAGGCGCCGGTGAGCACTGGGGGTACCGCGCGCGCACGGGACACGGTTCCCCTGACGCCTGAGGCCTGCCCCCCCTGGCTGCGTCCCCTGGTCGACAACATCGGTCGGATCCCGGACGCATATCGGCGCCGGCTGCCGGCCGGCGTGCTGGCGATGGTGACCGCGAAGGCGGCGTCATCGATCGCGTCCTTAACTGGCGAGGGCCGCGAAGCCGCTGTTCTGGTGTTGTTCTCGGGCCCGGAATCCGGGCCGGCCGACGGCGGTGTCCCCGATGATGCCGACCTGTTGGTCACCGTGCGGGCCTCCAGCTTGCGCCACCACGCCGGCCAGGCGGCGTTCCCCGGCGGTGCCTCCGATCCCACCGACGACGGTCCGGTCGCCACCGCCCTGCGCGAAGCGCACGAAGAAACCGGGATCGATCTCGCCAGGTTGCATCCGCTGGCCACGATGGAGCGGACGTTCATCGCGCCGTCACGCTTCCACGTCGTCCCGGTGTTGGCCTACTCGGCGGATCCCGGGCCGGTCGCGGTCGTCAACGAGGCCGAAACGGCGATCGTGGCGCGAGTCCCGGTGCGCGCCTTCATCAATCCGGCCAACCGGCTGATGGTGTACCGCGGCGACCTCGGCCGCCGGTGGGCCGGGCCGGCGTTTCTGTTGAACGAGATGCTGGTCTGGGGATTCACTGGCCAGGTGATCTGCGCGATGCTCGACGTCGCCGGTTGGGCCCGGCCCTGGGACACCACCGACGTGCGTGAGTTGGACGCGGCGATGGAACTGGTGGACGACCGGGACGGGTCGCGATGAATTCGATGACCCCGTCGCAGTGGCTGGATGTCGCCGTCCTGGCGGTCGCCTTCATCGCGGCCATCTCCGGTTGGCGTTCGGGCGCGCTGGGTTCCGTGCTGTCGTTCGCCGGTGTGGTGCTCGGCGCGATGGCGGGCGTGCTGCTGGCGCCGCACATCGTCAGCCACATCGCGGCGCCGCGCGCCAAACTGTTCACCGCGCTGTTCCTGATCCTCGCGCTGGTCGTCGTCGGTGAGGTCGCGGGTGTGGTGCTGGGACGGGCCGTTCGCAGCGCGATCCGTAGCCCCACAATCCGATCTATCGACTCCGTCATCGGCGTGGGGGTGCAGCTGGTGGTGGTGCTGACCGCGGCCTGGCTGTTGGCGACCCCGCTGACTCAGTCCAAGGATCAGCCCGAATTGGCTTCCGCGGTCAAGGGTTCCCGGGTGCTGGCCCAGGTGAACGAGTTTGCCCCGCCCTGGCTGAAGAAGGTGCCCAAGCGACTGTCGGCGCTGCTGAACACCTCTGGCCTGCCCGCGGTGCTGGAGCCGTTCAGCCGCACGCCCGTGGCTCCGGTCGCGTCACCCGACCCGGCGCTGGTCAACAATCCGGCGGTGCTCGCCGACCAGCCGAGCGTCGTCAAGGTGCGCAGCCTCGCGCCGAGCTGCCAGAAAGTGTTGGAGGGCAGCGGATTCGTGATAGCGCCCGACCGGGTGATGACCAACGCGCACGTGGTGGCGGGGTCCAACAACGTCCAGGTGTACGCCAGCGGCAATCCGTTGGAAGCAACCGTGGTGTCGTACGACCCGTCGGTCGACATCGCCATTCTCGCGGTCCCGAACCTGCCCTCGCCGCCATTGGCATTCGCGCAAGCGGAGGCCAAGTCCGGTGCCAGCGTGGTGGTGCTGGGTTATCCCGGCGGCGGTAACTTCACCGCGACCCCGGCCAGGATTCGCGAGGCGATCAGGCTCAGCGGGCCCGACATCTACCGCGACCCGACGCCGGTTACCCGCGACGTGTACACGATCAGAGCCAATGTGGAGCAAGGCAATTCGGGTGGCCCGTTGATCGACCTCAACGGTCATGTGCTCGGTGTGGTGTTCGGCGCGGCCGTCGACGACCCCGACACCGGTTTCGTGTTGACGGCCGACGAGGTGGCGGGTCAGCTCGCCAAGATCGGTGAGACTCAAACGGTGGCCACCGGGGCCTGCGTCAGCTGACCCGGGGCCCGTGCACGTGCTCGAGGAATCTCGTTAAGTGCCTGTTGATTTCGTCGGGCATCTCTTCATGGCTGAAATGTCCTGCGCCGGCGATGGATACGTAGCGTCCCTGCGGCGCGTAGCGTTGGGTGCGGTCGACCGGGTCGGCCAGCACGTAGGGATCGGCGTCACCGCGCAGGTGTAGCAGCGGCACACCGAGCTGCCGGGATATCGATCGCATGAATCGCCGGCCTTCGTCGCGCAGCTGACTGCGCACCGCCCAGCGCTGGTATTCCAGCGCGCAGTGCGCGGCGCCCGGAATCTGGATCGCCACCCGCAGATAACCGATGGTCTGGGAAAAGTCTTCGGAAGCAACCCATTTGGCGCTGCTGCGGCTACTGACGAGCCGCTCGATCTCCGCCGCGTTGTCTCGGGTCAGCAGGCGCTCCGGCCAAATAGGCACCTGGTACTGCAGCAATGTGGGCAGCAGCGCGTGACCCTGATCGCGCCGCATCAGCGCGGATCGCCGCATCGCCGCCGGGTGCGGCGAGCTGATCAGGGCGATGGCGAGAACCAAGCGTGAATGCAGCAGCGCGGTGGCCCAGCAGGCCAGCCCGCCCTCGGCGTGGCCGACCAGCGTCGCAGACGAGTGGCCCAGCGCGCGAATGAGTCCGGCCGTGTCCCCGGCCAGGGTCCAGCCGTCGTAGCCGCGGGGCGGCTTGTCGCTGCCGCCATAGCCGCGCAGGTCGACCGCGACCACCCGGGCACCGGTGAGCCCGCGCAGTTGATGACGCCAGGACCACCAGAACGATCCGAAACCGTGCAGCAAGATCACCAGCGGCAGCGCCGTGGGCGGCACGGCCGGATCCGCGGGTAGCGCCTCGACGACGTGGAACCGGATGCCATTGGCGTGCACATCCAGATGCCGCCATGGCCCGTCGATGCGGGTTACCGACGGATCTGGTGCTGCCATCTACCAACCCGAGGTATCGGCGGGCCCGTTGGCGTCGGGTTTTGCGTGCTTGCCGGGGGGCGGGGCCCCGCCGAGCTGCCGCGCGCCGGCCTTGTCGTGGCCCGGGGTCAGCGCGGTGCGCGTCTCCCTGACGGATTCGATCGTCTGCCGCGGCCCGCGGATACGGCGAACTTTAAGGAAGCCCAGTAGCCCCAGCCCGGCCCCCACGACGACCATGATCGCGAACACGATCAAAAACGCCACCCACCGCCACAGCCAGGTGTCGAGCAGCTCGGCGAGGAAAAAGAAGAAAAAGAACGTCGAGTAGAACAGCACTACCAGCGCGGCGATGAAGTAGACGCTGCCGGTCAGACCCTTCTTGACGTCGCGGGTGATCTCGGCACGGGCCAGTTCGACCTCGGCGCGCACCAGCGTGGACACCTGAGTTGTCGCGTCTTTGATCAGATCACCGATCGACGGTTCCGCAGGTCCGGCGTGCGGGTCGGTCAACGGAATAGTGGTCAGCGTGCTTGGCACACCGTTCTTGCGATCGACTTTGCTCACAGACGGTCCTCTCGTTCGCTCGTCGCGGTTTATGTTGCCATGCGGTGCCCCCATAGACGAAGCCAGACGAGGCCAGCCGAAGACCGTCAAGGACCGGGCGCACGACGCTGCGCGCGCTTGGGTTTCACGCCACGACGATGACGAGCAGCGGGGATTCGAGGGGCTATGCCGAACGGCTTGGGTCGCAATGGTTCTTGCTCAACACGGCGATGCGTCGTGGACGGATTAGAGGTGGCTTGCGGCGAAGTCCGCGCCCTGGGCAATCATGCCGTCCTCGTACGACGGCACGGTGTGCGCGGAGAATTCGAGCCCGTCGGAGCAAACAGGGTCGTCGGGAACGCACAGCTGGATGGTTTTCGACTGATACAGGGGTCCGATGACGATCGGCGGCTCGCCGAGGAAGTTAATGGCACGGTCGCCGGATCGATGCCGTTCGGCACCTGAGCCGAGGTGACGAAGGCCATCACGGCCGCGCCTTGGGAGTAACCGCCCAGCACCATCCTGGTGTCGGGACAGGCCGCGGCCACGGAAACGACGCGGGCGCCGATCCCGGGTGGATCGCCGGTTCCCCGGGCGAATACCACCTGGGAAGAGGGGCGGGAGACGGCGGATGCGGCGGGGAGCAGGGCGCACGTGGCCAGCGCCGCGGCTCCGAGAACTCGAATGATGCACTGCGTTGGGCTGCCGCGCCTTCGGGTGGGTTCGCTATTTCCGACCTCCGCGTCGAGAGCCGATCCCCTTGAGGAGGAACGGAATTAGAACACGGTCCGGTGACGGCGTCGACGTCGGCGAAGGAGCGACCTAGCAGACTAGACTGGCCAGGCTGCTCGGTATGTCGGACCGGTTGATAGGGGTGTTGCGTTGCAAACGGCGCACCGGTGCTTTGCGGCGGCGATGGTGGCCGTGCTGCTGGCGCTGGTGGGTCTGCCCGCCCACGCCGCGGCGGCCGATGTCAGGATCCCCATGGGAGGCGGCGCGGGCATCGTCATCAACGGGGACACGATGTGCACCCTGACGACGATCGGCTCCGATGCCGCCGGCGAGCTGATCGGCTTCACCTCCGCGCACTGCGGCGGTCCCGGCGCACCGGTCGCCGCCGAGGGCGCCGAGGGCGCCGGACAGTTGGGCACCATGGTCGCGGGCAACGACACCCTCGACTACGCGGTGATCAAGTTCGATCCGGCCAAGGTGGCACCGGTGGCCAACTACAACGGCTTTCCGATCAACGGCATCGGCCCGGATCCGGCCTTCGGACAGATCGCGTGCAAGCAGGGCCGCACGACCGGGAACTCGTGCGGCGTCACCTGGGGGATGGGTCAGGATCCGGGCACCATCGTCATGCAGGTCTGCGGCCGGCCGGGTGACTCGGGGGCGCCGGTCACCGTCAATGCTCTGCTGGTCGGGATGATCCACGGCGCCTTCAGCGACAACCTGCCGAGCTGCATCATCAAATTCATCCCGCTGCACACCCCGGCGGTGGTGATGTCGTTCAATGCGATCCTGGCCGACATCAATGCCAAACACCGGCCCGGTGCGGGGTTCGCACCGCTACCGGGCTGAGTTGCGGCGCCGAGTCACTTTGCGGCCTGGATCGCGTCGAACACACTGGGATCGAGCAGCGTCGAGGTATCACCCAAGTCGCGGTTCTCGGCGATGTCGCGCAGCAGCCTGCGCATGATTTTGCCGCTGCGGGTCTTGGGCAACTCGGGCACCACATGGACCTCGCGTGGCTTGGCGATCGGTGAGATCTCCCGGGCCACCTCGACGCGCAGCTCCTCTACGATCCCGTCGTGCACCTGAAAGTCGGCGCATAAGACGACGAACGCGCAGATGGCCTGGCCGGTGGTTGCATCGGTCATTCCGACGACCGCCGCCTCGGCCACCGCGACGTGGCCGACGAGCGCCGACTCCACCTCGGCGGTCGAGAGCCGATGCCCCGAGACATTCATCACATCGTCGATGCGGCCCACCACCCAGATCTCGCCGTCGGCGTCATACCAGGCGCTGTCCCCGGCGAAATAGCAACCCTGCTCGGCGAACCTGGACCAGTAGGTCTCGACGTAGCGTTCCGGATCACCCCAGATGCCGCGCAGCATCGACGGCCACGGCTGGTCGATGACCAGGTAGCCGTTGACGTGCTCACCCTCGACGCCGCCCGGCGGGAGTTGATCGCCGTGATCGTCGACGATCTTGGCCGCGATGCCCGGCAGCGGCGTCATCGCCGAACCCGGTTTGGCCGCAGCGACTCCGGGCAACGGGGAGATCATCGCGGCACCGGTTTCGGTCTGCCACCACGTGTCCACGATGGGGATGCTGTCCGCCCCGATCACCTTGTGGTACCAGCGCCACGCTTCGGGGTTGATCGGTTCGCCGACCGACCCCAGCAGTCGCAGGCTGGACAGGTCGTGCGCGTCGGGGATCTCACGCCCCCACTTCATGAACGTCCGGATGAGCGTCGGCGCGGTGTAATAGATTGTCACACCATACTTTTCGATGATCTCGAAATGCCGGTGCTGGGTCGGTGTGTCGGGCGTGCCCTCGTAGAGGACCTCGGTGGCACCGTTGGACAGCGGACCGTAAACACCGTAGGTGTGTCCGGTGACCCAGCCGATGTCGGCGGTGCACCAAAAGACGTCCCTGTCCGGCTTGATGTCGAAGATGTAGTAGTGCGTGTACGAGGCCTGGGTCAGGTAGCCGCCGGTGCTGTGCACGATGCCCTTGGGCTTGCCCGTGGTGCCCGAGGTGTACAGCAGGAATAGCGGCTGCTCGGCATCGAACGGCTCCGGGGTGTGCTGGGCGGCCGCGGAGTCGACGACGTCGTGCCACCACAGGTCGCGATCGGCGTTCCAGGACACGTCAATTCCCGTGCGCCGCACCACCAGAACGTGCTCGACGGAGCTGGCGCCGTCCGGGCCGGGCGCAATGGCTTCGTCGGCCGCGTCCTTCAGCGGTGCCGGCTTGCCGCGGCGAAACTGCCCGTCGCTGGTGATCAGCAGCTTGGCCTCGGCGTCGGCGATCCGGGCTCGCAGGGCGTGCGCGGCGAAACCGGCGAACACGACGCTGTGCATGATGCCCAGCCGCGCGCACGCCAGCATCGCGATCACCGCTTCGGGGATCAACGGCAGATAGATCGCGACCCGGTCGCCGGCGACGAGGCCGAGTGCGGTCAGCGCGTTGGCCGCTTTGCAGACTTCGGTCTGCAGTTCGGAATAGGTCAGGCTGCGGCTGTCGCCGACGGGTTCGCCCTCCCAGTGGATGGCGACTCGATCCCCATGGCCGGCCTCGACGTGGCGGTCCACGCAGTTGTAGGCGACGTTGAGCTTCCCGTCGACAAACCACTTGGCGAACGGCGCCTGCGACCAGTCCAGCACCGTGGTGAACGGTGTCGCCCAGGACAGGCGGTCGGCCTGCTCGGCCCAAAACGCCAGCCGGTCCTTGTCGGCCTCGCGGTACAGCCCGGCGCGCCCGTTGGCCTGCTCGGCGAACTTCGGCGGCGGGGGATACAACGACGGGCCGTGGGTATTGGTGGCGGTCACTGCCTTTTCTCCTATGTCGGGTTCTGCCGTTTGCTGGGGTGCTCGCGTTTGGCGCTCGTCCACCGACTGTGAGCCTAGCTCTGCGACGATGCGGCGTGCGCGGCCGCGGAGGAGCGGGGCAATCGAGCCTAGCTCTGCGACGGTGCGGCCGGTTGGGGCCTGGACATGGGAGCGGAAATGGCAGGCTCAATCCGAGGTCAAAGCGTGCGCCGATGGCGGATAATCATTCCCGTGCCGGGCCATCGCGGGCGGCGCGCCCGCCGACTAGTCGCCAGCTTTGCCGCTGCCGCAACCAGCTACGCTGCCGCGGCCATGCTGGGCTCGCCCGCACGGGCCGTGCCGCCCGACACCAGCGACGAGGCGACCCCATGCTGGTCCGACCAGATCGCCGTGACCGCCTCCCCGGTCGAGGCCGCCATGGGTCACCGCGCGGTGACCCTGACATTCAGCCTGGCCGGCGGCGCCGAACCGTGTACGTTGACCGGCTACCCCGGGGTCGATTCGGGAGCCGGCGGCCCACTGATTCATGCCCAGCAGACACTGCGCGGGTACATGGGCGGCTTGCCGTCCGGTGTCGCGGTGCCGGCCAGTGCCCTGCTGTCGGTATCGACCCAGGCGCAGAGCATCGTGGAGGGCATGGCCACCGACGGCAACGGCAGCCCATGCCCGACCTACACCCAGCTGCTGGTGAACCCGCCGGGCACGATCGACGTGTTCACCGTGCCCGCCACCATCGGCGCGTGCTTGTTGCAGGTGCACCCCATCACCGCCGGGGTGCAATAACCGCGCGACGCGCTGCTTGATGGGCCCGTCCTGCCCGGTGGGCGTGGGCCGCAGGCCCTAGGGTCGCTGTCATGGTGCGTCGGACGCGGGCCGCGCTGGCCTGGCTAGCCGCGGTTGCCGCGGGACTGCTGGCGGCCGCGTCGCTGGCTGGTTGCGGGGGCGGTGTCCTGCGCCCCGATCTGGTGGTCGTCAACGGCGGGGAACCGCCGAACCCGTTGATCCCGACCAGCACCGACGACAGCTATGGCGGGCGAATCCTCGATCGGTTGTTCGCCGGCTTGATGTCCTCGGACGCGACCGGCAAAGTTTCGGCGGAGGTAGCCCAATCGGTCGACACCACCGACAACGTCAACTACCGAATCACGCTCAAACCGGGCTGGACGTTCACCGACGGCTCCGCGGTGACGGCCCACTCGTTCGTCGACGCGTGGAACTATGGGGCGCTGAGCACCAACGCCCAACTGGAACAAATCTTTTTCAGCCCGATCGAAGGCTTTGACGCGGTTGCCGACGCCGGGGCCGGTGGAGCGCGGACCACCGCCATGTCCGGGCTGCAGGTGGTCAATGATCTCGAGTTCACCGTGCGGCTCAAGGCGCCGACAATCGACTTCGTCCTGCGCTTGGCGTTCAGCCCGTTCTATCCGCTGCCGGACGCGGCATTTCGGGACATGGCGGCCTATGGCCAGCACCCGATCGGCAACGGCCCGTACAAGCTGGCCGACGGTGACGCGTGGGAACACAACGTCAAGATCGACTTGCGGCCCAACCGCGACTATCACGGCAACCGCATGCCCCGTAATAAGGGCCTGCGCTTTGAGTTCTACGCCAATCCGGACACCGCGTACGCCGACCTGCTCTCCGGCAATCTCGACCTGCTGGACACGATTCCGTCCAGCGCGCTGACGATCTACAAGCGCGACCTGGGTAGCAACGCCGCCACCGGCCCCGCGGCGATAAACCAAACCCTCGACACCCCATTGCGGCTACCGCATTTCGGCGGTGAGGAGGGCCGGCTGCGCCGGTTGGCACTGTCGGCGGCCATCAACCGGCCGCAAATCTGTCAGCAGATCTTTGCCGGCACCCGCAGTCCGGCACGCGATTTCACCGCCGCGTCGTTGCCGGGATTCGACCCGAACATTGCCGGCAATGATGTGTTGAACTTCGATCCCGACCGGGCTCGGCGGCTGTGGGCCCAAGCCAACGCGATATCGCCGTGGAGTGGCCGGTATGCGATCGCCTACAACGCGGACTTCGGGCATCGGGACTGGGTGGACGCTGTGGCCAACAGCATCAAGAACGTGTTGGGTATCGACGCGATCGGGGCGCCGCAGCCCACCTTCGCCGGTTTCCGGACGCAGGTCACCGACCGCACCATCAACAGCGCATTCCGTGCCGGGTGGCAGGGTGACTATCCGTCGATGATCGAGTTCCTTGCCCCGAAGTTTGGCACCGGATCGGGATCCAACGATGTCGGCTACTCCAGCCGGGAGCTCGACGCGGCGCTTGGGGCTGCCGAGGCCGCGCCCAACCTGCAGCAGGCCGACGCGCTTGCCAACGACGCTCAGCGAATCCTGTTGCACGACATGCCCGTCGTGCCGCTTTGGTATTTCACCAGCGCCGTCGGCTGGTCATCGGAGGTCAAAAACATCATCGTCACGTGGAACGGCCTGCCCGACTACGAGAACATCGTCAAGGCCTAGCCGATGGGTTGGTACATCGCGCGCCGGATCGCCGTCATGGTGCCGGTTTTTCTCGGTGCCACGCTATTGATCTACGGGATGGTCTTCCTGCTGCCGGGCGACCCCCTCGCCGCGATGGCGGGGGACCGGCCGCTGACACCCGCGGTGGCCGCGCAACTGCGTGCCCGCTACCACCTCGACGATCCGTTCATCCTTCAGTACCTGCGCTACCTGTGGGGCGTCCTGCACGGTGACCTGGGTCGCGCCTATTCCGGATTGCCGGTCAGTGACGTTCTGGCACATGCCTTTCCGGTCACCCTCCGGCTGGCGCTGATCGCACTGGCCGTGGAAGGGGTGCTGGGGATCGGATTCGGGGTGATCGCCGGCCTGCGCCAAGGCGGCATCTTCGATTCGACCGTGTTGATCACCGGACTCATCATCATCGCGATCCCGATTTTCGTGCTGGGCTTCCTGGCCCAGTTTGTGTTCGGGGTCCGGCTGGGCATCGCGCCGGTCACGGTGGGCGAAAGGGCGACGTTCGCGCGCCTGCTGCTACCCGGGATCGTCTTGGGCTCGGTGTCGTTCGCCTACGTCGTGCGGTTGACCCGCTCCGCGGTGGCCGCCAATGCGCACGCCGACTTCGTCCGCACCGCCACCGCCAAGGGGCTGTCGCGGCCCCGGGTGGTGACGGTGCACATTTTGCGCAATTCGCTGATCCCCGTGGTGACTTTCCTTGGCGCCGACCTGGGGGCGTTGATGGGCGGAGCCGTTGTCACCGAAGGCATCTTCAACATCCACGGCGTCGGCGGCGTGCTGTATCAAGCTGTCACCCGGCAGGAGGCGCCGACGGTGGTGTCGATCGTGACGGTGCTGGTGCTGATCTATCTGATCACCAACTTGGCGGTGGACCTGCTGTACGCGGCCCTGGATCCACGGATCCGGTATGGCTGAGCACGACCGGAGCGGCTTCTGGCACGAGACGTGGCGTCGGCTGCGCCATCGTCGCAAGTTCGTCCTCGCCGCCCTGCTGATTCTGTTCATCCTTGCGGTGGCGGCGTTTCCGGCGTTGTTCACCGGAGCCGACCCAACCTATGCCGATCCCGGCCAAAGCCTGCTTTCTCCGTCGGCTGGCCACTGGTTCGGCACCGACCTGCAGGGCCACGACGTCTACGCGCGCACCATCTACGGAGCGCGGGCCTCGGTCACCGTGGGACTGGGAGCCACCCTGGCGGTGCTCGTCGTCGGCGGGGCGCTGGGTACGCTGGCCGGCTTTTACGGGGGGTGGATCGACGCGGTGGTCTCGCGCATCACCGACGTGTTTTTCGGATTGCCGCTGCTGTTGGCCGCGATCGTGCTGATGCAGGTGCTGCACGACCGCACGGTGTGGACGGTGATCGCCATCCTGGCCTTGTTCGGCTGGCCGCAGGTAGCCAGGATCGCCCGCGGCGCGGTGCTCGAGGTGCGCGCCAGTGACTACATTCTTGCGGCTAAGGCCTTGGGATTGACCAGGTTTCAGATCCTGCTACGGCACGTGCTGCCCAACTCGATGGGTCCGGTGATCGCGGTGGCCACCATCTCGCTTGGTGCCTTCATCGTCACCGAGGCCACGCTGTCCTACCTCGGGGTCGGGCTGCCGACGTCGGTGGTGTCCTGGGGCGCCGATATCAGCCTCGCGCAGACGCGGCTGCGCGCGGGCTCGCCCATCTTGTTCTATCCCGCTGGCGCGCTGGCGATTACGGTGCTGGCCTTCATGATGATGGGTGACGCTTTACGCGATGCCCTGGATCCGGCGTCGCGGGCGTGGCGGGCATGAGCTCCGGCGAATCGACGTTGTTGTCGGTTGAGGGTCTGGAGGTCAGGTTCGGCGACCACGCTCCCGCCGTATGTGGAGTGGACCTGCGCATCCGGCGCGGGCAGACCGTCGCGGTGGTGGGCGAATCGGGATCGGGCAAGTCCACCACGGCCGCCGCGATCCTTGGGCTGCTACCCCCCGGTGGACGAATTACCGCCGGGCGCATCGTTTTCGACGGGCTCGACATCACCGCCGCCGACCGTCGGCTGCTCCGCTCGATCAGGGGGCGTTCCATCGGTTACGTGCCTCAGGACCCCATGACCAACCTCAACCCCGTCTGGAAGGTCGGTTTCCAGATCCGGGAAGCGTTGCGCGCCAACACCGATGGTCGCCACGCGCGGCGACGTGCGGTGGAGCTGCTTGCCCAGGCGGGTATGTCCGACCCGGCCAAACAAGCGGGCAAGTACCCGCATCAGCTGTCCGGCGGCATGTGTCAGCGCGCGCTGATCGCCATCGGGTTGGCGGGCCGGCCGCGGCTGCTGATCGCCGATGAGCCGACCTCGGCGCTGGACGTCACCGTGCAGCGGCAGGTGCTCGACCACCTGCAGTCGCTCATCGACGAACTGGGCACCGCGCTGCTGCTGATCACCCACGATCTGGCGCTGGCCGCCGAGCGCGCCGAGTCGGTGGTGGTCGTCCATCGCGGCGCGGTCGTGGAATCCGGTGTGGCACAGTCACTCCTGCAGGATCCGCAACACGAGTACACCCGGCGGCTGGTGGCCGCGGCGCACTCGCTGACGCTTAGGGGTCCGGCGCGGACCCGGTCGCGGGCGGCGAAGGAACCCGAACCTTCCGAGGGCGCCGGGGACATTCTCGTCGCCTCGGAGCTGACCAAGGTCTACCGTGAATCCCACGGGGCACCGTGGCGGCGAACGGAGTTTCGCGCCGTCGACGCCGTCTCGTTTCGGCTGCGCCGGGCGCGCACGCTGGCGATCGCCGGGGAGTCGGGTTCGGGGAAGTCGACGCTGGCACGGATGGTGCTCGGTCTGCTCCAACCGACCTCGGGCACAGTGCTTTTCGACGGTGTCCAGATCGACGGCGCATTGAACCGGGACGAGGAGCTGGCTTTTCGCCGCCGAGTGCAGCCGGTGTTCCAGAACCCCTACAGCAGCCTGGACCCCATGTACTCGGTGTCTCGCGCCATCGAGGAACCGTTGCGGATCCATCGGATCGGCGACCGCGGGCAGCGCGCGCAGGCGGTGCGCGAACTCGTCGACCACGTGGCCTTGCCGTCGTCGGTGTTGGGGCGGATGCCCCGTGAGCTCTCGGGTGGTCAACGGCAACGGGTCGCGATCGCCCGGGCGTTGGCGCTGCGGCCCGACGTCCTGGTGTGTGACGAGGCGGTCTCGGCCCTCGATGTCCTGGTGCAGGAGCAGATCCTGGACCTGCTGGGCGACCTGCAGGCCGAACTGGGCCTGACGTACTTGTTCATCAGCCATGATCTGGCGGTGATCCGGGAGATCGCCGACGACGTGCTGGTGATGCGGGCCGGGCGGGTGGTGGAGCGGGCGCCCACCGAGGCGGTGTTCACCCGGCCCAGCCACGAGTACACGCGCCAGTTGCTGGAGGCCATTCCCCGCGCGCCGGCGCCACCGGGATAGGAGCGATCGCAAGCGCGGCGGAGCCGGGCGCAGCGGGTCGCGACCGTCGGATAGGTTGGCAACCCGTGACGGCTGACCCGCTGGCCCCGCTGATGGAGCTCCCCGGCGTGGCCGAGGCCAGCGACCGGGCGCGCGACGCGCTGAGTAGGGCGCACCGACACCGGGCCAACCTGCGGGGCTGGCCGGTGACGGCCGCCGAAGCGGCGTTGCGTGCGGCGCGCGCCTCGTCGGTGCTCGACGGCGGTCCCATCCGACTGGACGACCTAGCCCAAACCTCAACCGGCGGGCCGGCCGTCAGCGATCCGGTGTTCGCCGGGGCGCTGCGGGTGGCCCAGGCGCTGGAGGGTGGTGGGGGACCGTTGGTCGGGGTCTGGCAGCGGGCGCCGCTGCAGGCGCTGGCACGCCTGCACGTGCTGGCGGCGGCCGACCAGGTCAGCGGCGATCGGCTGGGTCGCCCGCGGGGCGACGCCGAGGTGGGGCCGCGGTTGGAGTTGCTGGCGGATTTGGTGACCGGCCGCACGCGGGCGTCGGCACCCGTCCTTGCCGCGGTCGCACATGGAGAGCTGCTGACGCTGAAGCCGTTTGGGAGTGCCGACGGCGTGGTGGCCCGTGCGGTGTCGCGGCTGGTGACCATCGCCGGCGGGCTGGATCCACACGGATTGGGTGTGCCGGAAGTGATTTGGATGCGCCAGCCGGCGGATTACCGGGACGCCGCGCGCGGGTTCGCCGACGGCACGCCGGACGGTGTGGGCGCGTGGCTGCTGCTGTGTTGCCGGGCGATGCAAGCCGGTGCGCGGGAGGCCTTGTCGATCGCCGACTCCCTGCCGAGTCGATAGCCGGTCGATAGCCGGACGGGCCCGGAAACGGCACCGCGGAATTGTTCCACAAATGGTAAAGCGGGCGGCGTACCGAATGATTCGGTCCGCCGCCCGCTAACACGGGTACCCGGTTACCAAGCGTGCATCTCTTGGGCTGCGTGGGTGGCCTCGGCGATCTCACGACGCTTCCGGTTGCAACCCCACCCAAAGGGCCGTTTTAACCTTCAGCTTTTCGCAATTACGCAGGCCCGCAACACTTCTGCCATTATCGCGGCTGTGACTCCGCGTGGGTGCCGGGAACCGTGCTAGGGCGCTCAGATCGGGAGATCGAACCTTCTCTTCCGGATCGACCTTGGCCTCACCGAGCTTCCGTGGTTCCTTTGTACTCTTAGACCCTTAGCACAGCAAGGCCCAATTCTGTGAATGTTGCGAAGCGGCGCCGCGTCCGTCGCGTGAGATGTTTGCTGTGGGGCGCGGGCTAGAACGCGAAACGGCGCAGCAGCGAGTAGGTGACTGCTCCGGCGGCCAGCGCACTGATGCCCACGGCGGCGGTGGTCGCGATCGCGGCACCCGACGGCGACGGCAGGCGGTCGCGCAGTGAAACCGGCCGGGAAAACGTCAGTGTGGGCCAACCGCGCTCGCTGGCTTCCTTGCGCAAGCCGCGGTCGGGGTTGACCACGCTGGGGTGGCCGACCGCTTCGAGCATCGGCAGGTCGGTGATCGAGTCGGAGTAGGCGTAGCAGTGTTCCAGCGGGTAGCCCTCGCGGGCCGCCAACTCGCGGATCGCCTGCACCTTGCCCTCGCCGTAGCAGTAGAACGCGACCTCGCCGGTGTACCTACCGTCCTCGACGACCATCCGGGTCGCCATGGCATGGGTGGCGCCCAGCGCCCGCGCGATCGGCGCCACGATCTCCTCGCCGGACGCCGAGACCACCACAACGTCGCGGCCGCACAGTTTATGGGCGGCGATCAGGTCCGCGGCTTCGGCGAACACCAGCGGGGTCACGATGTCGTGCAGCGTTTCGTTGACGATCGACTTGACCTGCGCGACGTCCCAACCGGTGCACATGTTGGTCATGTGGGCACGCATCCGGTCCATCTGGTCATGATCGGCGCCGGAGAGCAGAAAGATGAATTGGGCGTAGCTCGACTTGAGCACGGCGCGGCGATTGAGCAGTCCCTGGGCGAAGAACGGTTTGCTGAACGCCAGTGTGCTGGACTTGGCGATGATCGTCTTGTCCAGGTCGAAGAAGGCGGCCGTGCGCGCGTGCGGGGCGGTGCTCGCCGCTGTTTCGGGCGAGGTTTGCTGCGGCGCGGCCGAGTCGGAGACGGTCACCGACCCAGCATAGGTCGGCTTCTCCGGGTTGCCGCGACGTTGCGCCCAAAATGGCCGCTCGACCAAGTACGGTCGGCACGATGGGCGGTGTTTATGCGGCTCAACGTGTTTTTGGTGATTTCACAGAAACTTGCATCACCGCGCACTGGCATGTGTATAGTAAGCATTACTCGGCCTGAGCCGAGGGTGTATCAGTCCGACCCCCCGGGGCTGATGCACGACGACCCTCGCCTCCTCCCCCCCTGGCGGGGGTCGTCCCTTTTCTGGGGTAAATTTTCCGCCGGCAGCGCGTTTTAGTCCCACCTTGCGTGCGTTGCGGGGATCACGCGGCCCGCCGCCCGTTCGAGCGCTCCGCCGAAGCCTTTGTGCACACTCGCGTCTCTATCCACAAATCCGACTCTGGCACTGGTGGCCCACGAGCCGGGGCACGCAAGGTGGCGGGGTGACCACTAGCACCCGCACGCCAGCGGCGGGCTCCTCGGGCGTGCTGGCGGTGTTGACCGATCCGGAATTGCGCGACGAGTTGGACCGGATCGCCGCGGCCGTCGGGGTTCGGGTGGTTCATGCGGGCGGGTCCGCGCTGAGTCGGAAGAACTGGTCGGCGGCCGCGGCCGTGCTGCTGGACGAGCAGGCGGCGCAGCGGTGCGGGCGGGCGGCGCTACCGCGGCGCGCTCACGTCAGCCTGCTGACCGTCGCCGAACCGTTGCGGGCGACGTGGGCGGCGGCCATCACGGTCGGCGCCGAGCATGTGCTGAGGCTGCCCGAGCAAGAGAGTGAATTGATCCGCGAGCTCGCCGACGCCGCCGAATCGGCGCGCGACGACGACCTGCGCGGCGAAGTTGTCGCGGTCATCGGGGGCCGCGGTGGGGCCGGCGCTTCGTTGCTTGCGGTCGCCCTGGCGCAGGTCGCTAGCGACGCGCTTCTGGTGGACCTCGATCCGTGGGGCGGCGGCATCGATCTGCTGGTGGGCGGCGAGACCACGCCGGGACTGCGGTGGCCCGACTTGGCGTTACAGGGCGGCCGGCTCGGCTGGTCGGCCGTGCGCGATGCCCTGCCGCGACACCGCGGAGTCAGCCTGCTGTCCGGCGCTCGGCGCGGGTACGAGTTGGACGCCGGGCCGGTCGACGCCGTCGTGGATGCCGGCCGGCGCGGGGGAGTCACTGTGGTCTGTGATCTCCCCCGTCGACTCACCGACGCGACCCAGGCCGCGCTGGATGCGGCCGACCTCGTTGTGGTCATCAGCCCGTGCGACGTGCGGGCATGCGCGGCGACCGCGGCAATGGCTCCGGTGCTGGCCGCGATCAATCCCAACCTCGGGCTGGTCGTGCGGGGTCCGTCACCGGGCGGATTGCGGTCGGCCGAGGTCGCCGACATCACCGGCCTGCCGCTGCTGGCGTCGGTGAAGGCCCAGCCGCAACTCGCCGAGCAGTTGGAGCGCGGTGGTCTGCGATTGGGACGGCGATCCGCGCTCGCGATGGCGGCCCGCCGGGTGCTTGCCGTGCTGCCGCGGGCCGGGTCGGTGCGAAACGGCAGGGCGGCGTGAGCGGCTCACTGATTGAGCGGGTGCGTGAGCGGCTGGCGGCGGAGTCCGCTCCGCTGGGGTCCCCGCCGGGGCCCGCGGTGGTGGCCGCCGCGATCCGGGCCGAGTCCGGCGGGATGCTCGGCGATACCGAGGTCCTCGCCAATCTTCGGGTGCTGCAGACCGAACTGACCGGTGCCGGCATCCTGGACCCGCTGTTATGCGCCGACGGCACCACCGATGTCTTGGTCACCGCGCCCGATGCGGTGTGGGTCGACGATGGAAACGGCTTGCGGCGCAGCGAGATTCGTTTTGCCGACGAGGCCGCGGTGCGCCGGTTGGCGCAGCGGCTGGCGTTGGCCGCCGGCCGGCGTCTCGATGACGCCCAGCCGTGGGTGGACGGCCAGCTGACCGGGATCGGCACCGGAAGGTTCGCGGTGCGCTTGCACGCGGTGTTGCCGCCGGTGGCGCCCGGCGGCACCTGCCTGTCGCTGCGGGTGTTGCGGCCGGCCACCCAGGATTTGGCGGCGCTGACTGCGGCGGGCACCATCGAGCCGCAGGCCGCCGCACTGGTCGCCGACATCATCGCCGCCCGACTGGCCTTCCTGGTGTGTGGCGGAACCGGGGCCGGGAAAACGACGTTGTTGGCGGCGATGCTGGGCGCGGTGTCGCCCGCTGAGCGGATCGTGTGCGTCGAGGATGCCGCCGAGCTGGCGCCTCGGCACCCGCATCTGGTCAAGCTGGTCGCGCGGTGCGCCAACGTCGAGGGCGTCGGCGAAGTCCCAGTGCGCCAACTCGTTCGGCAGGCATTGCGGATGCGGCCCGACCGCATCGTGGTCGGCGAGGTCAGGGGCGCCGAAGTGGTCGACCTACTCGCGGCGCTGAACACCGGTCACGACGGGGGGGCGGGCACAGTGCACGCCAACAACCCGGCGGAGGTTCCCGCGCGGCTGGAGGCGTTGGCCGCGCTGGGCGGCCTGGATCGGGCCGCATTGCACAGTCAACTCGCCGCGGCGGTCCAGGTGCTGCTGCACGTCGCGCGGGACCGCGACGGCGGTCGCAGGCTGAGCGAGATCGCCGTGCTGCGCCAAACCGAGGGGAAAGTCCGGGCGATCACGGTGTGGCGCGCCGACGGTGGGATGGCAGACGATGCGGGCGATCTACATCGCTTGCTGCGCAGCCGGATGCCGGCATGAGCGGCCCGACGGCCGGCGCCGTGCTGTTGGCGCTCGCGCTCACGGTGTTTCCGTCGTCGCCGCGGAGCCGGCTGATCCCTGCGGCACGCACCCGTCGGCGGATGCCACGGATCGGAGCCACTCAGGCCGGCTGCGCCGCCGCGGGTGTCGCGGTCGCCGCCGCTGTCGTGCTGCCCCCGACGACGGTGCTGGCCACCGCGGTAGTCGGCGCAACCGCGAGCCTGCGTTACCGGCGGCGCCGTCGTATCCGCCGCGCTTCCGACGAGGGTCGGGCGCTGGAAACTGCACTCGATGTCCTGGTCGGCGAACTGCGGGCGGGCTCTCACCCGGTGCGCGCGTTCAGCGTCGCCGCCGACGAAACGGCCGACGCCGTCGCGGTGTCGCTGCGCTCGGTCGCGGCGCGGGCTCGATTGGGTGCCGATGTCACGGCCGGGCTGCGCGCGGCGGCCCGATCGTCGGCCCTGCCCGCACACTGGGATCGACTCGCGGTGTGTTGGCAGCTGGCCGGAGCCCACGGGCTGGCGATAGCCAACCTGATGCGGGCCGCGCAGCGTGATATCGCTGAGCGGCAACGGTTCTGGGCGCGAGTGGCGGCGGGCATGGCCGGAGCGCGCGCCACCGCGGCGATACTGGCGGGCCTGCCGGTGCTCGGCGTGCTGCTCGGTCAGCTGATCGGGGCCCGACCGCTGGGCTTCTTGCTGAGCGGTCACGCGGGTGGGTGGCTGTTGGTCGTCGGGTCGACGCTCGTGTGCTGCGGGCTGCTGTGGTCGGACCACATCACCGATCGGCTTGCCTCGTGACTACCGCGGCGGTGTTGCTGGCCGTGGCGTTGTGGATCGGCCCCGGCCCGTCGGTGGTGCGGGCGCGCGCGGGGAGACCGGCGCGCGCGCATCGGCTGCGGCAAGGGCTGCGGCCGGGACCGGCCCGCGGCCCGGATCCGCTGGCCGTCGCGTCCAGTCTCGACGTGCTGGCCGTGTGCCTGGCGGCGGGCATGGCGGTGTCGACCGCGGCCGCGGCGACCGCCCCGTCCGCGCCACCAAAGCTGGCCCGGGTATTGCGCCGCGCTGCCGATCTGCTGGCGCTGGGCGCCGACGCGGGCGTTGCCTGGTCGGTTTCCCCTGACCTGCCGGCCGACTCGGTCGACGCACACACCGAAGCGCTGCTGCGACTGGCGCGGCGTTCGGCGTCCTCGGGCGCCGCGCTGGCCGACGGCGTCGCCGAATTGGCCGACGCGTCGCGTCACGACGCCGCACACGGGGCCGCCGCGGCCGCCGAACGGGCCGGGGTCTTGATCGCCGGACCGCTTGGATTGTGCTTTTTGCCGGCGTTTTTCTGTCTGGGCATCGTTCCGGTGGTGGTCGGGTTGGCCGCTGATGTCCTGGGATCGGGCCTGCTATGAGGCCGCACGCAACGCACCACCTGGCAAGTAAGCAAGGAAAGGAATGTATTGGTGATGACCATGTTTCGCGTGCTGCTGGCGCGCATGACGGTGTTGGCGGCCGACGATTCGGGCATGTCCACGGTCGAATACGCCATCGGGACTATCGCCGCGGCCGCGTTTGGCGCGATCCTCTACACCGTCGTCACCGGCGATTCCATCGTGTCGGCGCTGACCAACATCATCGGTCGCGCGCTCAATACCAAGGTTTAGCCGGCTGTGCGGGTGCGAGCACCGTTGAGGCGGCACTGGGGATCGCCGCGCTGGTCGTGGTGCTGCTCTTCTGTCTGGCGGGCGTCACCGCGGTGTCGATGCAGGTGCGCTGCGTCGACGCCGCCCGTGAGGCCGCCCGGTTGGCCGCGCGCGGCGACCAACGTTCGGCGGTCGACGCCGCTCGCCGCATCGCGCCGACTGGCGCGCGCATCCAACTGCATCGGGACGGAGATTTCGTTGAGGCCGTGGTCGTCGCGCGGTCAAACCTCTTGCCCGCGTTGGATATTTCGGCCACGGCGGTCTCGTCGGCGGAGCCGTCGCAATGATCGGGGCTCGGCGACCGTGGTCGCGGCCGCGATGGTGGCGGTGCTGCTCTCCGTCACGGCCGCGGGCGCGTATCTCGGCTCGGTGGTGGTCGCGCGTCATCGTGCACAGGCGGCGGCGGACCTGGCCGCGTTGGCCGCCGCATCCCGGCTACCGTCGGGAGCCCAATCGGCCTGCGCCGGTGCGGTGGCGGTGGCCCGCGAGATGCGGGTCAGTGACGCCCAGTGCGAGGTGGACGATCTCGACGTCGTCGTCACCGTCGGGGTTCGCGTCGCCTTCGCCGGTACGGCGCGGGCCGCCGCGCGCGCCGGGCCCGTCGACACGGCCTAGGTCGTCCCGTTTTGGGTCGCCCCGGTTTGGGTCGGCTCGCCCCGCGAATTCGGCAGCCCCGCGGCGGCGAGTTCGTCGTCGCTGGGCAATCGCAGCGAGACCAGCCCGACGAAGGTATCCGGTTCGAGCTCCACCCGGTTGACGGTGACATGGACCGGCACCCAATCGGCGTCGTGGCCCCGCATCCGCAATACCCGGCTCGTCGCACCGTCGGCGAATTCCGTTGTCATCGATAGCATTAGTTGCTCGTCGTCGGGATGAACCTTCGGCTTGCCTGCCTCGTTGCTCCGCCAGTCGTAGAACGTGCAGGGCTCGTCGAGCCACTTCAGCAGGGTCCAGTTGTTGAGGTCGAAGAGTGCCCGGTGGACTCCGGCCTGCGCCAGTCCGTTGAGGATCCGCAGCGCGAGATCGTCCCCCGACGGCGTCGGGCCCTTGACTTCCGCGCGCCAGTTCATCGCCCGGGCGATCAGGTGGTCGCGGCCGTCGGGTCCCGATTCCACGGCGCAGCGCGCGACGAAGCCTATCCGCGCCGGACCTCCCTGCAAGTCGGTGAAATCCCAGGTGCTGCACAATGTTTGGCCCGGCTCGGCCCTGACCGCCATGGCCAGCACCCTGGTTTCGTTGGGATTGAGCTCGCGCGAGGGAAGGTCTTCGGCAAAGGCTCTGCCGTAGGTGACTTCGATTTCGGGATTCTTACCGCTGTTTTCCAGCGATTCCCGGGTGTCGGTGGCCACGCCGATGGTCAAATCCCACTTCAGCGGGCCCGGGGTCGGCCGCTCGGGCGGCTCGGTGTCCGCGGGCCCGGTCCACACATGCACACCGTGCATGCGACCGTCGGACATCATCACCGGTTCGGTGCGGATGACGCGGTCGCGCTTGGGTGTGATGCTGGTCAGGCTATGGCCGGTCCGCATCGACTCGGCAATGGCCGTTCGGACCGCGGAGAGATGGGGACTGCGGCGCAGGAACGTGGTGATGGGGACGAGGTTTTTCAGCTGACGACCCTGGGCTACCACGGCGGGTTCATCCCCCAGTGTCTCCACGAGCAGCCAGTCGTGAGCCATGCGAAATATTTTACCGTCTGTGCAATACCTGGTGAAAAGTCGCGAAAAGCCTGCAAGCGCCCGGTTGTTCGCGACGGCTTCGTTGCGAAGCTCGGCGAACGCGGGCCTGGCCATGCTTTGGCCCACCCCGCCGGCAGCCGGCGCGGACCCGACCCACCACCCCCGACCAGCCACGACACGAGCGCCAATCACGGACCCGATATCGGTGAGCCGATGAGTTGCATAGGCCGTCGCAGCCTTGGTAGTTTCCTGCTGCGTCCGCGTAGTCGGGATGGCGAACGGCCCGCGTTGTCCGGCCGTTCGCGGCGCTGTGAGATGGAACGCTGACATCTTCTTCTTTGGCGAAGAAGGCAAAGAAGATCTGCGGTCGGGGGCGCTGTCACAACGCTAAATCCGTGGATGTCGACCGTCGAGGGGTCGGTCGCCATCCGGCGGGTGACTTACGCAGGCTCGTCAGGCAACTGTGCCAGTACTAGTCGCAGCACCAGTACGGCACCCGACTTGTCGAGCGGGTCGTTGCCGTTGCCGCACTTGGGAGACTGCACACACGACGGGCAACCGCTGCGGCATTCGCATGCCTCGATGGCGGCGGCCGTCGCACCCAGCCACGTGCGCGCCCGGCGAAAGCCCCGCTCGGCGAATCCCGCCCCGCCCGGGTAGCCGTCGTAGACGAAGACACTGGGCAGCCCGTCGGGACCGAGCGCGGTGGACATGCCGCCGATGTCGCCGCGGTCGCAGCTGGCCACCAAGGGCAGCAGGCCGATGGCCGCATGCTCGGCGGCGTGCAGCGACCCGGGTACACGCGGTGCGTCGATGCCGTTGCAGTGCAACGCGTCCGGAGTGATGGTGTACACGACCGCGTTGGTCGACAGCGTGTGTTCCGGCATGTCCAGCTCGATGAAGTCGATGACCTCCCCCGAAAGCCGCCGGCGTAGGTAACCCACCACCCGGTGGGTGACCCTGACCGGCACCAGGCCCAAGCTGACCGGCCCGAATTCGCGGCGTTCACCGGAACCGGTGACGGCGATGTCGGTGAGTTCGCGGGCGAAGGTCGCATAGCCGGGGTCCTCGGCGTGCACGAACGCGATCCCGTCCTCGGTGTCCAGGGAATCGACGACGTACGTGTCGCCCTGATGCAGGTAGACCGCCCCCGGGTGCACCGAAGCCGGTGCCTGACCTGCCCCGACGCCGCCCAGCAGCCGCCCGGTGTCGGCCTCCACGATGACGATCTGGCCGCCCGCCGAACCCCGGATGTCGATCGCGGCGTGCGGTTCCAGGCCGGGCGCGGGAAAGTACCTACCGTCCCGCCGCCGCAGCAGCCCGTCGTCGACCAGGTCCTCGGCCACCTTCGCGGCGCCGAGATTGGCGATTTCGACTTCGTCGAGCGGTAGTTCGGTTGCAGCGCAAAGCAGTTGAGGTCCGAGGAGGTAGGGGTTGGCGGGATCGATCACGACCCGCTCCACGGGCTTGTCCAGCAGCGCCGCGGGGTTGTGGACCAGATACGTGTCGAGCGGATCGTCGCGGGCGATCAGCACGACCAGCGCACCCTGCCCGCGCCGGCCCGACCGGCCGGCCTGCTGCCAAAAGGACGCGACGGTCCCCGGGAACCCGGCAAGCACCACCGCGTCCAGCCCGGCGATGTCCACGCCCAACTCCAGCGCGTTCGTGGTGGCCAGACCGCGCAACCTGCCCTCGGCCAGGGCGCGTTCCAGCGCGCTGCGGTCCTCGGCGAGATACCCGGCCCGATACGACGCCACCGTGCCGGACAGCTCCGGGGCGATGTCGTCGAGGCGGGCCTGCGCACCCAGCGCGGTGAGTTCCGCGGCCCGGCGCGACCGAACGAACGTCAGGGTCTGGGCCCCCTCGGCGATCAGGTCGGCCATCACGCGGGCCGCTTCCGCGCCGGCGGAACGCCGCACCGGCGCACCCCGCTCGCCGGTCAGATCGGTCCGCAGCGCTGGCTCCCACAACGCCACCGTCCGGGCCCCGTGGGGCGAGCCGTCTTCGATCACCTCTTCGACCGGAAGGCCGATCAGCTCGGCGGCCGTCGCGCCCGGTGAATCCGTCGTCGCGCTGGCGAAGATGACGGTCGGGTTGGAGTCGGGTGAAGACGCATACCGTGCGCACAGGCGCAACAGCCGGCGCAACACCATGGCCACATTCGAACCGAAAACCCCACGGTAGTAGTGACATTCGTCGACGACCAGGAAACGAAGGCCGCGTAACAAGACGGCCCAGCGGGCGTGGTTGCGCAATATCGACAAATGGATCATGTCGGGGTTGGAAAACAACCATCGAGAGCGCTCGCGGGCAAAGCGGCGCAGCTCCGCGGGACTGTCGCCGTCGTAGGCCGTGGGCGCGACGTCACGCAGCCGCGGAACGGCCGCGGTCAGTGCGTGCGCGGCGCGCAACTGGTCGTGACCAAGCGCTTTCGTCGGCGACAGGTAGAGCACCCGGGCCCGCGGGTCCGTCGCCAGCGCGTTGAGGATGGGAAGTTGGTAGGCCAGTGACTTGCCCGACGCGGTGCCGGTGCTCACCACCACATGACGGCCGGCGTGGGCCAGCTCCGCGGCCGCAGCCTGGTGTGACCACGGGGATTCGATGCCGCGCTCGGCAAACGCGCGAACCACGTCGGGCTCGGCCCACTCGGGCCAGCTGTGCGGCCGGCCGGTCCGGGCCGGCAGCTCGGCGATATGGCGCAGCGGATGCTCGCCCGCCGCGGTTCCGGCGAGGGCGACGGCCAGCAGGTCGCTGCCGAAACTCGCCATCTCGCGGCCTCCTAAGAATCCGTCGCCGACACAAGTCTGTCGCCGACGCGATGAACATGGTTGACTGTTTGCGGTCGCAGCTTCTGTGTTCGTGTCAAACTTTCGCAGGATCGACGTTGCGGCCGCGGTTCCTGCGAAGGGTATCGGTCGGGTTAAGTTCCGGCGACCACGCGAGGTATGGCGGTCGTACCAGGCCCGGGGCACCGAAACACGGTGCCCCGCACCCGAAGGAAAAGGAAAGATCGAGAAATGCCACAGGGAACTGTGAAGTGGTTCAACGCGGAGAAGGGGTTCGGTTTCATTGCCCCCGAAGATGGTTCCGCGGATGTTTTTGTCCACTACACGGAAATCCAGGGTTCGGGCTTCCGCACCCTAGAAGAAAATCAGAAGGTCGAGTTCGAGATCGGCCACAGCCCAAAGGGCCCTCAGGCCACTGGAGTCCGCTCTCTGTAGAGAAAAGCAGGCTCTCCACGGAAACCCCCCGTGCAGTCCGCGCTGAGCGGACCCCTGCCGGGGGGTTTTCATCTTAAATTCACTATCTGGCAACCTCTTCCGAAAGCGGCTCGCCGCAACACAAGCCGCCGCGCCGGATGCCTGAAGGCGCGGATGGGCGAACTGGCTTACTGTCGGTGAGGTGAGCCAGCTTTCCTTCTTCACAGCTGAGTCGGTGCCGCCCGCGGTCGCCGACCTCTCTGGGGTGCTGGCGGCTCCCGGTCAGATCGTGATGGTCGGCGCTCCAGACGTTCGCGGCGCTCGGCTTTCGGTGGTCGTAGACCAGCTCTGGCGGGCCTCGGCGCTGGCCGACATGATTCACGAGGCGGGTCTGGTACCCGAGATCGGCCGCACCGACGAGCACACCCCCTTGGTGCGGACGGCGGTGAGCGCCCCGTTGATCGACATCGCCACCGAGTGGACGCGCGGGGCGGTCAAGACGGTCCCGTCGCGGTGGTTGCCCGGGCCGCGCGAGCTGCGGGCGTGGGCGCTCGCGGCCGGGAGCGCCGAAGGTGACCATTACCTGTTAGGTCTGGATCCACACGCGCCCGACACCCATGCGCCGCTGGCGTCGGCCTTGATGCGGGTCGGGATCGCACCCACCCTGATCGGCACCCGCAGTGGCCGGCCGGCGCTTCGGGTTAGCGGCCGTCGGCGGCTATCGCGCCTGGTAGAGAACGTTGGGGACCCCCCGCACGGTGCTGACGCGTCGCTGCAGTGGCCGCGCGTCTAGCTGGGCGACCCCCGACTCTCGAGCGGGTCGGGGTGGGCTCGGCAACCGGGCCAAGCCGACCTCTGGGACCTGCGTTTTCGGAGAGTCGGTTTGCGTCGGCGCGCCCAAGGGTGCCAAATTGTCAGGTGCCCGAACGGGAAGGAACGTCGGCGCGCGGTGAATTTCGCCGGAATTTTGGATGCTGGCCTGTCATTCTTCCTGCAGGCCGGTCTCTCAGGGGGCCGGGATAGAGATGGAGCGTAGGCGCAGTTGGCTGACCCGAAGCTAAAGGACCGCGGCACCAGCGGAAATGGGAGCCCCAGGCGACTTGTGATCGTGGAGTCGCCGACCAAGGCGCGTAAATTGGCCGGCTACCTGGGCTCCGCTTACATCGTCGAGTCCTCCCGGGGGCACATCCGCGACCTGCCCCGAGCCGCCGCCGACGTCCCCGCGAAGTTCAAATCGGAGCCGTGGGCAAGGCTGGGGGTCAACGTCGACGCCGACTTCGAACCGCTCTACATCATCAGCCCGGAAAAGAAGAGCACAGTCACCGAACTGCGGGGCCTGCTCAAAGACGTCGACGAGCTCTACCTGGCCACGGATGGTGACCGCGAGGGCGAGGCTATCGCCTGGCATCTGCTGGAAACCCTCAAACCGCGCATCCCGGTCAAGCGGATGGTCTTCCATGAGATCACCGAGCCGGCGATCCTCGAGGCCGCCGAAAACCCCCGCGACCTGGACATCGACCTGGTAGACGCCCAAGAGACCCGCCGCATCCTGGACAGGCTGTACGGCTACGAGGTCAGCCCGGTGCTGTGGAAGAAGGTCGCGCCCAAACTGTCGGCGGGCCGCGTTCAGTCGGTGGCCACCCGGATCATCGTGCAGCGCGAACGCGACCGCATGGCCTTCCGCAGCGCGGGGTACTGGGACATCGTTGCCGAGCTGGACGCCAGCGTGTCCGACCCGCAGGCGCAGCCGCCCACCTTCATCGCCCGGCTGACCAACCTCGACGGACTGCGGGTCGCCACCGGCCGCGATTTCGACTCGCTGGGCCAGCTGCGCAAGGCCGACGAGGTCGTGGTGCTCGACCAAGCGGCCGCCACCACATTGGCCGCGGGATTGCGGGGCGCTCAGCTGTCCGTGGCGTCGGTGGAGGAGAAGCCCTACACCCGCCGCCCCTATCCGCCGTTCATGACGTCGACGCTGCAGCAGGAGGCCGGCCGCAAGCTGCGGTTCTCCTCGGAGCGCACGATGAGCATCGCCCAACGGCTCTACGAGAACGGCTACATCACTTATATGCGTACCGACTCGACGACGCTGTCGCAGTCGGCGATCAACGCGGCGCGCACGCAGGCGCGTCAGCTCTACGGCGACGAGTACGTTGCCCCGTCGCCGCGTCAGTTCACCCGCAAGGTGAAGAACGCTCAGGAGGCGCACGAGGCGATTCGGCCGGCCGGCGAGACGTTCGCCACCCCCGACGCGGCGCGCCGCGAGCTCGATGGCGACGATTTCCGGCTCTACGAGCTGATCTGGCAGCGCACGGTGGCCTCGCAGATGGCCGACGCGCGCGGTACCACGCTGAGCCTGCGGATTGCCGGCACCTCGAACGGCGCGGGGGTGGGCCCGCGGGGCGACCAGCGGGTGGTGTTCTCCGCGTCCGGGCGCACCCTGACCTTCCCCGGCTTCCTCAAGGCCTACGTCGAAACCGTCGACGAGCTGGCTGGCGGCGAGGCCGACGATGCCGAGCGCCGGCTGCCTCGCCTGACCGAGGGGCAGGGGCTGGCCGTCCGCGAGCTCACTCCGGACGGCCACGCCACCAACCCGCCGGCGCGCTACACCGAGGCCTCGCTGGTCAAGGCGCTCGAGGAGCTGGGTATCGGCCGCCCGTCGACGTACTCGTCGATCATCAAGACCATCCAGGACCGCGGCTACGTGTACAAGAAGGGCAGCGCCCTGGTGCCCTCCTGGGTCGCGTTCGCCGTCACGGGTCTGCTGGAGCAGCATTTCGGACGGCTGGTGGACTACGGGTTCACGGCCGCGATGGAAGACGAGCTCGACGCGATCGCCTCCGGCAACGAGCAGCGCACCAACTGGCTGCACAATTTCTACTTCGGCGGCGATCACGGCGTGCCCGACTCGGTGGCCCGCTCCGGCGGGCTGAAGAAGCTCGTCGGCGTCAATCTGGAAGGCATTGACGCTCGAGAAGTCAACTCCATCAAGGTGTTTGACGACACGCAGGGCCGTCCCGTTCATGTCCGCGTGGGTAAGAACGGCGCCTACCTGGAACGCATGGTGGCCGGCGACGACGGCGAAGTGACACCGCAGCGGGCCAACCTCAACGACTCGCTGACACCCGACGAACTGACGCTGGACGTGGCCGAGGAGCTGTTCGCCACCCCGCAAGAGGGGCGCGCCTTGGGCGTGGATCCCGAAACCGGTCACGAGATCGTCGCCAAGGACGGCCGGTACGGACCGTATGTGACCGAGGTCTTGCCCAAGCCCGACGACGAAGGCGGGGCCGACCAGGGAGCCAAGAAGGGCAAGAAGCCCACCGGTCCCAAACCGCGCACCGGCTCGCTGCTGCGCAGCATGGATCTGCAGACCGTCACGCTCGAGGACGCCCTGAAACTGCTGGCACTGCCCCGGGTCGTCGGTGCCGATCCTGATTCCGGTGAACAGATCACCGCGCAGAACGGTCGGTACGGCCCATACCTGAAGCGCGGCAACGATTCTCGTTCGCTGGCGACCGAGGATCAGATATTCGACATCACCCTCGACGAAGCGGTGAAGATCTACGCCGAGCCGAAACGCCGTGGCGGGCAGAGCGCTTCGACGCCGCCGCTGCGCGAGCTGGGCAACGACCCGTCGTCGGGCAAGCCAATGGTGATCAAGGACGGCCGATTTGGGCCGTACGTCACCGACGGCGAGACCAACGCGAGCCTGCGCAAGGGCGACGACGTGCTGTCGATCACCGACGAGCGCGCCGCCGAATTGCTGGCCGACCGGCGGGCCAGGGGACCGGCCAAGCGGCCCGCGCGCAAGTCCACCCGCAAGGCTGTGGCCAAATCAGGGGCCAAGAAGGCCGCCAAGCGTAGTTAGCCGGTGGCCTCGGTGGAGACCTCCGTGGCTCGTGCTCGGACGGCATCCTGGTGGACGGCCAGATTCAGCGGCCGGGCCAGCTGAGTGGGTGCGGTCCGCCCGCGCAGCTCGACGACCTCGCCGACATCCCAGCACAATGCTTCGGCGTCTAGCGCGCCGCTGACCGCGATCGCCGACGCGAGCACGTGGCCGCCCTCGAGTTTGGCCAGCTCGGTGAGCCGCGCGGCCTCGTTGACCGGGTCGCCGATCACCGTGTACTCGAAGCGGGCCTGCGCGCCGATGTGGCCGGCGATGGCCCTGCCCGCCGACACCCCGATCCCGAACTCCGCGGAACCGATCACCGGGAGAAGTTCGTCGTGCACCTCACGGGCGGCCGCCAGCGCCCCGCCAGCGGCGTCCGGGTGTTCAATGGGCGCACCGAAGATGGCCAGCGCCGCGTCGCCCTGGAATTTGTTGACGAAGCCGCCGTGCCGGGCGACGGTGTCGACCACCACCCGGAAGAACTCGTTGAGCAGGTGGACCACCTCGGCGGGCGGCCGGGTCGCGGCAAGTTGGGTGGAACCGACCAGGTCCACAAACAGCACGGCGACGTGGCGCTCCTGGCCGCCCAGCTCCGTGCCGCGCTCGAGGGCCCGGCGGGCGACGTCTTCGCCGACGTAGCGGCCGAATAGGTCGCGCAGCCGCTGCCGTTCGGACAGGTCACGCACCATGTCGTTGAAGCCGGCTTGCAGCAGGCCCAGCTCGCTGGCGTCGTAGATCTGCATATGCGCGTTGTAGTTACCGCGCTGCACCTCCGACAGCGCCCAGCGCAGCTGGCGCAGCGGGTCGGCGATCGACATGGCCACCAGCAGGGTGCTGATAGACCCGACGCCCAACGCCGCCAACGCCAGCAACAGGATGGGATTGAACAGCTTTTCGGGCGTGGCATGCAGCAGGGAGGCCTTGTCGGCCACCACGGCCAGCACGATCGCCAACAGCGGCACGGCGGTGGACAGCATCCACGTCAGGATCTGCCGCAAGATGACACCGGGCGCCTTGACGTTCTCCGGCACACCGCTGCGCAGGGCCGCGACGGCCACCGGCCGCAGCACCCGCTCGGACTGCAGGTAGCCGATGATCGCGGTCGCGGCGGCGCCCAGTGCCGTGGCGATCGCGACGACGGGCGCCGTGTACTTGGCCACCGACCAGCCCGCGACGATGAACACCACCCCGCCGATGCACCAGGCCACCATGCTGGTCAGCGTCCGGTAGTACGGCATCCGCAACGCGCGGCTGCGGGCCAGTTCGGTGGCGGCCGGATCGGCCTCGGCGAGCAGATTGTCGCGGCGCTGCCATCGGAAAACCGGCATCAGCAGCCGCAGGTTGAGTACGATCCCGGCGAGGAAAAGAACGACCATCACGCTGACGACGATCGCCAGGTTGAGGGTCGGCAGATCCTGCAGCTGGATGCGATCCTGGGGCGGCAGGCCATAGCGCAGGAAGCCCAGCACGAAAAGGCCGCCGACGATGTCGGCCTGCAGCATGCTCAGCGCGAACAGCGGCCACGGCGTGCGGACCACCCACCGGACGAATTCGTTGATTCGCCCGGGCAATCCTGTCGCGGTTGCCACCAACCCACCGTATCGGGCACCGGGGACTTGACGAAAAACTTCGGGCGTCTCGGCAAGTCGTCGAAACCTGGCGAAACGCGCCGAAATGTCACGGAATTGTCGCGTTAAGGTGGCCGATCGGTGTCTGTCGCCCGGTGTCACTACTGTTGCTGTTGATGTCCGGTGTGTTTACGCGGCTGGTAGGCCAGGACGCGGTCGAGGCCGAGCTGCTAGCCGCGGCCAGGGCCGCCCGTGGTGACTCAGTTCACAGTGGCGCCAGCGTCGGGACTATGACACATGCCTGGCTTATCACCGGACCGCCCGGTTCCGGGCGCTCTGTTGCGGCTCTGTGCTTTGCTGCGGCATTGCAGTGCACTTCCGATGGGGAGCCGGGGTGCGGGCGCTGCCGGGCGTGCACGACGACCATGGCCGGCACCCACGCCGACGTGCGCCGGGTGATTCCCGAAGGCCTGTCCATCGGCGTGGACGAGATGCGCGCCATCGTGCAGATCGCGTCGCGCCGTCCGAGCACCGGACACCGGCAGATCGTGGTGATCGAAGACGCCGACCGATTGACCGAGGGTGCGGCGAACGCGCTGCTGAAGGTGGTCGAGGAACCGCCGCCGTCGACCGTGTTTTTGCTTTGCGCGCCGTCGGTTGATCCCGAGGACATCGCGGTCACGCTGCGATCGCGGTGCCGGCATGTGGCGCTGGTGACCCCGCCGACCGCGGCGATCGCGCGCGTGCTGGTCGACAGCGGCGGGCTGGACGCCGAGACGGCGGACTGGGCGGCGTCGGTCAGCGGTGGGCACGTGGGCAGGGCGCGCCGGCTGGCCACCGACCCCGAGGCCCGGCAGCGACGCGAGCGGGCGCTGGGACTGGTGCGCGACGCGGCGACCCCGTCGCGCGCCTACGCCGCCGCCGAAGAGCTGGTCGCCGCGGCCGAAACCGAGGCCGTCGTGCTCACCGCGGACCGCGCCGAGGCCGAGACCGAGGAGTTGCGGACGGCGTTGGGGGCCGGCGGCACCGGCAAGGGCACCGCCGGGGCGATGCGCGGCGCCACGGGCGCGATCAAGGACCTCGAGCGGCGGCAGAAGTCGCGCCAGACAAGAGCATCGCGAGATGCGTTGGACCGGGCTCTGATTGACCTGGCGACCTACTTCCGGGATGCCCTGGTCGTGTCGGCGAACGCCGGGCCGACGGTGCGCGCGAACCACCCGGATATGGCCGACCGGGTGGCGGCGCTGGCCGCCCACGCCGCACCCGAGCGGCTGCTGCGCTGCATCGAGGCGGTGCTGGAATGCCGCGAGGCGCTGGCGATCAACGTCAAACCCAAGTTCGCCGTCGACGCCATGGTCGCCACCATCGGCCAGGAACTCCGCGACTGATCCGCCCGGCCGGATGCAGGCCCGGCAATTCCAACTTGGGCGGGCCGGGCCGGCTGCCGTAGACTCGTGCCGCCCGGCGTGCGGGTGTGCCGCCTTAGCTCAGTCGGTAGAGCGATTCACTCGTAATGAATAGGTCGGGGGTTCGATTCCCCCAGGCGGCTCCAACTACCAGCGGAGTTCGGCCAACCAGCCTGGCCGGCACCACCAGCGTCAGCTCGCGCCGGGTGTGCCGGTCGCGGGTGCACCCCGCAGCCGGACCCGCGAGGCACGAAGGCGCAAAGACCGGCTCCCACTGTGTGGGGTGTTCGGTAAGCCGGGCAGGCTGGCGATGGGCGCGCTGTCCACGCGGGTTCGAACGACGACCGGCATGGTCAGCATCGTGCTGAACACGCTGGCCTCGCGCTTTGCCTGGTCTCGGGCGATAAACAGCACGTCGAGCGGGTACCAGAGGCCGACCCAGGCCACCACGAGGAACACGCCGTCCCCGAACATGTCCCGCGCGAACTCGCCCACCTCGGGGCGGGTGAAGATATACGACAGCAAGATGCCCGTGCAAAACAGCACCGAGCCGCTGATCAGCGATCGCAGGCCCTGACGCCAGATCAGGTCGTGCTGCCGGTTGGCTCCGCGCATCGCCAGCTCGCAGTAGCGGCGGACCGCGGCCACCAGGTTTTCGGCCTGTTCTTCTGAGCAATCGCCGGCAATGTCCAGCACGATGCGCTGGTTGCTCGCCGTCCTCTTCTGGGCGAGCAACCGCTCGACAAGTTCGTCGATGCCGCTGTCGATCCGATTTGCGCCCTCCAGCAGTCCCCGCGCGTCGACGGAGAATAGCTCGGCGGGATCGTCCAACTCGATCACGACGTCCGCCCGCGTCTCCCGACCATCGCGTCGTGGGTTCACGCCACAACCTCCCGCCCGAGACGTTGGCCGGCCAGCTTAGGTCGAAACAGCCTAGGCCGTCCCGAATACTACTGAGCCAGGCGTTGGGCAACACGCGGATCGGCCATGCTCGTGCAGATCGTGGGCGTCGATGCGGCGCGCCGGTCAGGCGGGGGCGACGAAGCCGACGGGCCCCGAGGCGATACACAGTGACAGCGCAGCGGTATTGGCCCGGACCGTGATCGCGTCCCCGGCACCGGGCAGCCGCGCGAAGACACGGTTGAGTCCCGGATGCACCGGAACCTTGACGTCGGGTCCGTTTGTCATCGTCAACGTCATCGATCCGTCGCTGTTGGCCAGGTAATTGAGTTCGACGGTCCAATCGGCTGGCAGCAGTGGCCCGTCGAGGATAAGCCGCGCCGGCTTGTCCGGTTGGGCGAAATAGCCGCACCGCGGCATGGGACCCGGCGCGATGGTACGGATCCAGGTCACCCTCGCGTCAACCAACCGGCCCGAGCTGTCCAGCATGCGCAATTGCGTTGTCGCCTGGGCAAATTCGGGTCGATTGTGCAGTAAGGCGAACATGTGGCTGGCCAGGTTCTCGGGCCAGGCCACTCGTTGCAACACCAGCGGATCAACCTCCTGATCCAGCAGCGGATCGTTCGAATCCGCTTGTGCGGCAGCCAAACCCGCTTGGGCGTGGCGCAGGTAGGGCGTGGCGGGATTGTCGCGCCAGCTGGCCAGAAACGTCGCCGTCGAGTACAAGCTGCTGACCACGAATAGCGCCGCCAAACCCACTATCATCACAGTGCGTTTCGGCGGGGCGTCCAGCCAGCGGGCCGTAGCCCGTCGGTTCGGCGCGCACAGCGCGACGGCGGCCAGCAGCGCCAGCACCACGACGAGATCCGGCAGATACCGCAGCGTCTGGGCGAGTTCGAGGGCGGTCTGCTTGGACGATCGCATCAGATAGATCGGCACCTGGCAGGCGACGGCGTATCCGGCCGCGGTCAACCACACCGGACCGATGCGTTGTTTGCGGATCAGCGACAGCGTGAGCACCCCGATCAGCACCAGCCAGCCGAGCGCCATCACCGCCGGCGGGGGCGTGGCCCACGGGGAGGCCGGCGCCCATCGGTCCCAGTGCCAGGGTCCGCCGGCCAGACCCGGCACGATGCCGTGGGTGATCGATCGCCCCAGCAGATCCCCCGTCATCGCCAGGTCGGTGCTCCAGCGGCGTTGGTTGACCACGGCCAGGTAGAGCGCCACCCAGCCCACGGTCAACGTCAGCGCCGCGATCCACAACCGCAGGCCGGCCCGGCACACGGTGAGCAGGGCCGCCCGGTCACCGCGCACGTGGCACAGCAGCGCGGCCACCGCGAAGGCGACGAACGGGATCACGGCGGCCTTCTCGAAGAACAGCAGCCCACCGAAGTAGACCAGCACGCCGGTCGCCGCGTAGCGCTGCCGGCCGGTGCGCACCAGCAGGATCGCATCGGCGCACACCCAGGCCAGCGCGGCCAGCATCGGCAGCGAGTTCAGCGCCGCCGCCCACCAGGCGAATCCGGGCACGGCCAACGGGGTAAACAGCGCGAACGTCAACGGGATCAGCAGTATCCGACGCCACCCGAGGATCACGTACAGGGCCCGCAGCAGGGCCAGCGAGGCCAGCAGCTGCAGCACCACCAGGCTGATCGCCGGGCCCGTCCAGTCCAGCGGCGCCAGCCGGATGATGGCGCCGGCGAGCAGGAACGCGCCCGGCATCAGGTGGCCGTCGTGGTCGTCGAACAGATACGACGGCGACAGCAGGCCGTGGGTGCCGGCCTTGCCGATGAGAATGAGGTCGTCCCAATAGAAGTAGCCGCCGAATGCCAGCACCGCGTGTATTGCCAGCTGCGCCGTGATCAGCGCGGCCGCGGCCAGGGCCACCCCGGCCCCGACTCGAGGCATGCGGGTCGCCCGCGCCCGCCGGTATGGTGGGCCGGTGCGTGCACTGGTCACCGGGGCAGCCGGATTCATCGGGTCGACGCTAGTCGACCGCCTGCTGGCCGACGGTCACGCGGTGGTGGGACTGGACAATTTCGCGACAGGTCGGGCGAGCAACCTCGATCACCTGGCCGGCAATGCCGCGCATGTCTTCGTCGAGGCCGACATCGTGACGGTGGACCTGGACGCCCTCTTCGAGCAGCACCGGCCCGAGGTGGTGTTTCACCTGGCCGCGCAGATCGACGTGCGGCGCTCGGTGGCGGACCCGCAGTTCGATGCCTCGGTCAACGTCATCGGCACGGTGCGCTTGGCCGAGGCGGCGCGCCGCGCGGGAGTGCGCAAGGTCGTGCACACGTCGTCGGGGGGATCCATCTACGGCGCCCCGCCGCAATACCCGACACCCGAGACCGCGCCCACCAACCCTGTTTCGCCCTACGCCGCGGGCAAGGTGGCGGGCGAGATCTACCTGAACACCTTTCGCCATCTGTACGGCCTGGACTGCTCGCACATCGCGCCGGCCAACGTCTACGGCCCCCGCCAGGATCCGCACGGTGAGGCGGGCGTGGTGGCGATATTCGCCCAGGCGCTGTTGTCGGGCAAGAGCACCAAGGTTTTCGGCGACGGCTCCAACACTCGCGACTACGTCTTCGTCGACGATGTGGTGGACGCCTTCGTCAAGGCTTCCGGGGACGCGGGCGGCGGGCAGCGTTTCAACATCGGCACCGGGATCGAAACCTCGGACCGGCAGCTGCATTCGGCGGTGGCGGCGGCCGCCGGGACGCCCGACGACCCGGAGTTCCACCCGCCGCGCCTGGGTGATCTGAAGCGGTCCTGCCTCGAGATCGGTTTGGCCAAAAGGGTTTTGGGCTGGTGCCCGCAAGTTGGGCTGAACGACGGCGTGCGTCGCACGGTGGACTACTTCCGCGGCGTGCGCACCGGCTGATCAGAGCGCGACGGGACGCCCCAGGCGGTCGGCGACCGCGTCGAGGAACGGGTGTTCGTCCCCGTCGAGATAGTCGGCCGGCGGCCGCCAGTCGATGCGGCCCATCTTGCCGGCGAACAGTCCGTAGCCGATCAGCTCCTGCAAGCGAGGTTCGAAGCGGCGCAACAACTCTCGTGGAATGCTGAGCTGCTGATTGACCTGTTGGCGCACGAATCCCGCGCAGAAGTTCATGGTCAACGCCGGCCGCGGCGCATCGGTGCGGTTGGCGGCGGCGGTGTGCCACAGGCTGCCGTTCCAGATCAGCGCGTCGCCCGACTTGATCTCGATCGGCTTGCCCTCCGGATAGGACGCCGAGGGTTGCTCGGCCCAGCGGTGCGAACCGGGCACCACCTGGGTGGCGCCATTGTCGGCGGTGAAATCGCTCAGCGCGACCAGCGCGTTGCACAGCAGCGGCTGATGCGGTCTGGGCAGCGGATACATCTCGTCGTCGCAGTGCAGGCGCTGGGCGACTGCCCCGGGTAGCTGGTTGCTGGTCATGCACCACGACAGCAGGCAGTCGTGGCCCAGCACGCCTTCGACGACGGGCAGCAGCTTCGGGTGTACCGGCAGCCGCTCGTAGCGGGCCCCGTGCAGCAGCAGGTTGTCGATGCGCACCCAGTCGTGGTCGGCCCGGTTGACCCGGATGTGCCCCGGCCATGCCAAGCCCTTGACCACGGTGGTGGAGTTGGCGATGACGGTCGGCAGCTCTCGTTCCAGCCGACGGGTATCCGCGAGGTACTCAGCGACCGAATCGTCGTCGAGCACACCCTCGACGACGGTGTAGCCGAACTCGTCGATCTCGCCGACGTGGCGCTCGACCGATGAGTCCCGAGCCATCAGGACGGCAGCAGGTCCTTTTCCGGTTCGCCCTCGTCGCGGTCGCCTTCTGGCGTGGTGACGTCGTCAGGATCGGACATGATGCCTCCTGCTAGCGGTCGGGTGGCTGCGTCGTAACTCTAAGTCGCCGAACGTGAACGTGTTGCGAACTTTTCGCACTTTTTTGGCAGTGCGTGCACGCTCGGCGACTACTGGGACCGTTCGGGCACCTGTGCGCCCTCAAGTGCGACGGCGCGGGCGAGCCGCGCGTAGCGCAGCTCCAGGTCCTTGAACCGCATGTAGGTGCTCAGCGTGGTGAAGCTGAAGGCCATGATCAGCGCGTAGAGCATCAGGTCGGTGCCGCGGCGCACCCCGAACCAGTGCGCGACCACGGTGGTGTCGTCGGGCCGCAGCACGGCATAGATGCCGGCGAACACGAATGCGATGTATCCGACCTTGACCCAGGCCCGCGACCGCGCATTCCTGCGCGATCGCAGCAGATAGACCAGCAGCGCCATGATCGACCCGATCAGCAGCACCTGGATCCAGTTCATCTTTGAGTCCCTTTCATCTCGGAATCCTCCCTCGCAGAAACCCGTCGAAGATGATGTTGACGCCGTTGAGCAGGGGCTGCCCCTTCGACTTCGAGTATTCGGTGTAAAGCACCTCAACCGGGTATTCGGCGACACGCCAATGGTTTTCGTCGATCAACATGATGAATTCGTTGGCGTGGCTCATGCCGCTCATGGTGATATTCAGACCGTCGGCGACCTTCTTGTTGAACACCCGCAGGCCATTGTTGGTGTCGGTAAGGCCAAGCCGGCGACCGCGCTGGCTCAGCCGCGCGGCGGTCTGCAGGACGATCCGCTTCAGCAACGGGGGCCGGCTGCCCTCGTGCTTGCCGAACCGCGTTCCGATCACCACGTCGACGTCACCGGCGCAGAGCCGGTCGATCATCGCGGCCACGTCTTTGACGCGATGCTGGCCGTCACCGTCGAACGTGGCGAAAACCCCGGCCCCGGGCTGCTTGCGCGCGTACTCGACGCCAGTCTGGATGGCCGCGCCCTGGCCCAAGTTGATCGGATGACGCACCAGGTGTGCGCCGGCCCGCCTGGCGATCTCGCCGGTGCCGTCGGTGCTGCCGTCGTCCACGCAGACGACATGGCCGAAGACCGCGCGGACATCGGCTATCACCTCGCCGATGACGGTGGCTTCGTTGAAGGCGGGAACGACGATCCAAACGTCCGGGTAATGCGTTTCAGTGCCCTTTGTCAGGTCCATTTTCGAGGCCATTTAAGCCCACAAGGTACACGCTGGCCACCGATCAGCGGGTTAAGCGTCCGGCGCGTGCCAGCGCCGCCAAATGGACGCCGATCCCGACCAGTGGACCGCACAGCAAGCCGACCACGGTGCGGCCCTCAAGCGGCAGCGGCAACAGCAGCAACAGCCCCGACGCCACCGTCGCACCGACCCAACCCAGCGAATACGCCCGATGCAGGGCGGCCGCGACCGCGGCGGCGCCGGTGAGCGTCAGCATCGCGATCGCGACCGCGGACGCCGTCAGCCACGCCAGCAGCGCGCCGCTCGCGTGGTACTGCGGGCCAAAGCCGACCCGCAACAACCACGGACCCACCAGCCCGGCCGCCACCACTCCGACCGTGCCGATGCCGCCGATGATCCCCGCGGGCGCGATCAGCGCCCGAAGACGGTCGCTGCGCTCGTCGACGAAATGGCCGATCAGATTGCCCTGCATGGCCGTGAGCGGCACCAGCAGCGGCGCGCGGGTCAACGTCACGGCCAGGATGACCACGCCGCCTTGTGCCCCCAGCTCGTTGCTGGTCATCTTCAGCAGCACCGGAAATCCCATCACCAGAATGGCGCTGGCACCGGCCGCGGTGATCGAATGGGCGGCGCCCCGCAGGAAGGTCGCGGTATTGCCCGGCGTCAGCAGGCGCCCCGCGGCGCGTGCCGTCGGCGAGGCGACCAGCATGATCAGCCAGGCCGCCGCGCCCGCCACGGTTGCCCACAGGAACCCGGTCAGGCCCCATCCGACGACGAACGTGGCCGTAGCGACCGTCACCCGGATGACCGCGTCGGTCACCATCAGCGCCCCGTACTGGGTCCACTGGTTGATGCCGGCCAGCATGCCCAGCAGGGTGGTGTGCAAGCAAAACCCGGCGAGCCCGACGCTGAGCAGTGCCACCGATAGCCAGCGCTCCTCGACGAATATCCGTCCGCTCCACAACGGCGAGCTAACGGCGATCACCGCGGCGGCGGCCACCCCGATCATCGCGGCGACCCGCAGCGGATGCGTGCGTGGTTGCTCGGTGCCCGGCAAGCCCGGCAAGGCCTCTTCCATCGCGTCTTCCAAGGCCACGAGGTATTGCGCCGAGCGGATCTCCCGGGTGGTTTCCTGCAGCAGGCCCATCGCGGCGCCGCTGACCAAGCCGAACGCCCCCCAGAACACCCCGAATATCGAAAAGCCGCTCGGAGCCAGGTCACGAGCGGCCAGATAGATCACCGCATACCCGCACAGCGCGCTCACCGCGGTGGCGGTGCCGACGCGGGCCACGCTGCCGCGCGCCACCGGCCCCGTGGACGCTCCCACTTCGGTCACCGGGGCGGCGCTTTCGGCCAATCGACCCGATGTATCGCCACAATCTGAAAATAGTAAGTGGCCCGTCCCGGTGGTCGGCGCAGGCGATCGGGTTCGCTAGTGTGAGCGGCTGTCGGAAGGGACCCATGGCCACGTTCCGCATCTTCGGGATCTCGCTATTGCTCACCGTGGCGGCCCTCGTGGCCGGGTACGCACACGGCGGGCTGCACGCCCTCTACCTCTTGGTGGTGCTCGCCGTCCTCGAGGTGTCGCTGTCCTTCGACAACGCCATCATCAATGCCGCGATCCTGAAGCGGATGAGCCGGTTTTGGCGGCAGATGTTCCTGACGGTCGGGATTCTCATCGCGGTATTCGGTATGCGGCTGCTCTTCCCGTTGCTCATCGTGTGGGTGACCGCGGGCCTGGACCCGGTTCGTGCGATGGAGCTGGCGCTGCATCCGCCGCCGCACGGCGCGCTGGAATTCCCGGACGGTTCGGCCAGCTATGAAAAGCTGATCACCGCCGCCCATCCACAGATCGCGGCGTTCGGCGGGATATTCCTGTTGATGCTGTTCCTGGATTTCGTCTTTCACGATCGAGACATCAAGTGGCTCAAGTGGATTGAGATCCCCTTCGCTCGCATCGGGCGGCTCGGTCATGTGTCGGTGGTGGTGGCCGTCGTGGCGCTGGTCGTCGTCGGCACGCAGCTGACGCACTCCATCGACGAGCGTGCAACGGTGCTGACCGCCGGACTGCTGGGACTGGTCACCTATCTGGTCGTCAACGGTTTGAGCCGGGCATTCCGGCCACCGGACCTCGAGGCGGCGGCCACCGGCGGGGGGGCCGGCAAGGGGGTCGGCGGCCAAGGGCTGACCCTGTTCTTGTATCTCGAGGTCCTCGATGCCGCCTTCTCTTTCGACGGCGTCACCGGCGCCTTCGCGATCACTTCGGACCCGATCGTCATCGCGCTGGGTCTTGGCCTGGTCGGCTCGATGTTCGTCCGGTCCATCACCATCTACCTGGTCCAGCAGGAAACGCTGGACCGCTACGTGTACCTCGAACACGGCGCGCACTGGGCGATCGGGGCCCTGGCCGTGATCATGCTGATGTCCATCGAGCCGCGATTCGCGGTCCCCGAGACGATCACCGCGTCGGTGGGGGTGGTCTTCGTTGGGGCGGCATGGACCTGGAGCGTGCTGCGCAATCGGCGCGAATCCGCATCCGTCGCCGCAGCTGACTAGCCCCGACTAGCTACGCCTCGATCTGGCCGGCGATGCGCCGTTCGATGCTTGCCCGTGCCCGGGCCGGCAGCGCGATAAGGCCGTCGAGCTCCTTGCTCGCCCGCGCGTAAGCGTTCTGCCGTTCCTCAAGCGTTGCCCCCTCGTCTTGCGCGAGGTCAAGCAGATGCTGGGCGCGCGCCATCCGTTGCTGCTCGTCTTCGGAAAAGTCGGTGCGGCGCCGGCGGATCGCCTCGGCCTCGGCGATCTCGAAGGCGCTGATGTACTCATGGACGGCGGCGCGGTATTCCAGTTGCGCGTCCCGATCCCCGGCGAGGGCCTCCACGTCCTCGGGCCGTTCTGGCCGCAGCAGGTCCGCCCGCCGCCTCGCCTTGTGGAAAGCGATGGTCAGTGGATCGCGCATGTCGGTCATGATCGGGAAGTCCAGCAGTTTAGCGATATCGACTTCGTAGTCCAGCCACTTCGCGTCGGTGCGGTCATGCGCTGCAAGGAGTTTGGCGAGCTCGCGCCGGTAGCCCTCCGCGTTGGTGCGCGCCCGCCCGGACGCCTGGGCTATGGCGATCTTGGCTTGTTGCTTCAGCCGGTAGCGTTCCAGCCGTCGTTCGGCCCGACGGTCGTTCGCGGCGGCGATCGCCCTGACGCCCCCGCCGATGGCGCCGCCCAGCGGGAACATCAGCCACCAGAAATTCTCGGCGAAGTGCAGCATCGAGCCCACCCCGCCAGGATGCCACCGAGATGCGGGTCGCGGTTACGCGCGAAGCGTTAGTGCCCGTCAGTGGGCGTCAGTGGTCTGAGGCCTTGAACCGCTCCACCGAGGCCAGCACCTCGGCTTCGGCCTCAGCGCGGCCCACCCAGTCGGCCGTCTTGACGAACTTGCCCGGTTCCAGAGCCTTGTACTGCGAGAAGAAATGTTTGATGACGTCCAACTCGAAACCCGGAACATCCCTGATGTCCTGGATGTGATCCCAGCGGTGGTCGCCGGCCGGCACACACAGCACTTTGTCGTCACCGCCGGCCTCGTCGGTCATCCGGAACATTGCCACCGGACGCGCCTCCACCAGCACGCCGGGAAACAGCGGCTCCGGGAGCAGCACCATCGCGTCCAGCGGGTCGCCGTCTTCGCCGAGGGTATCTTCGATGAAGCCGTAGTCGGCCGGGTAGGCCATCGAGGTGTACAGGTAGCGGTCCAGCCGCACCCGGCCCGTCTCGTGATCGACCTCGTACTTGTTCCGCTGGCCCTTCGGGATCTCGATGGTCACGTCAAATTCCACCGTGTCGGCTCCTTCGCATGTGTTCTCAGTTGCGTCGCGCGTCCACCCTAGTCGAGCATTCCTTCACCGATTCGGCAGAATGGGTGCAGACAGTCAGGAGAGTGATGGGTCCGACTCGCTGGCGGAAATCCACCCACGTGTTGCTCGGGTTGGCCGTGCTGGCGTTTGTCGCCGCCGTGGTGGGCGCAGCGATCTTCTTCACCACGAGTGGGCACGGCGCCAACGGCGCGCGGGCCTACGTGCCGCCCCCGCACGCGCCGACGGTCAAGCCGGGAATGGTCCCGGTCAGTGACACCGCCGAGACACCCAGCCCCGTGGGGGTGGCGGGGGTCCTGGCCGGCGTGGCGGCCGATCCCAACCTCGGCAAGTTGGGCGGTCGGATCACCGATGCCATGACGGGGAAAGAGGTTTGGCAGGTGGCCGGCGACCTGCCCCTGGTCCCGGCGTCGACCAACAAGGTCCTGACCGCGGCCGCGGCATTGCTGACGCTGGACCGTCAGGCCCGGATCAGCACCCGGGTGGTGGCCGGCGGCCAGAACCCGCAGGGGCCGATCGTGCTGGTGGGTGCCGGCGACCCGACGCTGTCGGCGGCACCGCCCGGCCAGGACACCTGGTACCGGGGCGCGCCGCGGATTAGCGACCTTGTCGAACAGATTCGTCGCAGCGGCGTGACGCCGACCGTGGTGGAGGTCGACACGTCGGCATACAGCGGTCCCGGCTTGGCGCAGGGCTGGGACCCGACCGACGTCGACAATGGCGACATCGCGCCGATCGAGCCGGTGATGATCGACGCCGGCCGCATCCAGCCGACCACGGTCAACTCGAGGCGGACGCGGACCCCGGCGCTGGACGCCGGGCGGGAGCTGGCCAAGGCCCTCGGCCTGGATCCGGCCGCCGTGACGATCGCCAAGGCGCCGTCGGGGGCGCGGCAGCTTGCCGTGGTGCAGTCGGCGCCGCTGATCCAGCGACTGTCGCTGATGATGAACGCCTCCGACAACGTGTTGGCCGAATGCATCGCGCGTGAGGTGGCCGCCGCGATCAACCGGCCACAAAGCTTCGCCGGCGCGGTCGATGCGGTGACCAACCGGCTGAGCACCGCGCACATCGACACCACCGGTGCCGCGCTGACGGATTCCAGCGGGCTTTCGGTTGACGACCGGTTGACGGCGAAGACGCTCGACGGCACGGTCCAGGCGGCCGCCGGGCCAGACCAGCCCGCAATGCGGGCGCTGCTGGACCTGCTACCCATCGCCGCCGGCAGCGGCACCCTGGCCGACCGCTTCCTCGACGCGGCCACCAACCAGGGCCCGGCCGGCTGGTTGCGCGCCAAGACCGGCTCGTTGACCGCCGTCAACTCGCTGGTCGGGGTCGTCACCGACCGCAGCGGACGGGTGCTCACCTTCGCGTTCATCTCCAACGCCGCCGGCCCCAATGGTCGCAACGCGATGGACGCCCTGGCCACCAGGCTGTGGTCGTGTGGGTGCGCCGCATGACCGCATCCTCCGACCTGAACCTGGGTACCGCCGTCGACTGGCGATTCGCGGCCACCGTCGGCCAACGGCTGGCCCGTCCCGGCCCGTTGTTCAGCGACTACACCCGCCGCCAGGTGATCGACGAGCTGACGAGTGCGGCCGCGAAAGCCGAACCGCTGGTGCGCGACGTCACGGGCCTGGCCACCAACGGTGCGGTGCCCGCGGCCCGCATCATCGACCGCCCGGAGTGGGTCCAGGCGGCGGCCGAGTCGATGCGGGTGATGACCAACGGAACCGAAAAGCCGCGGGGCTTTCTCAGTGGCCGCATCACCGGCGCGCAGACGGGCGCCGTGCTGGCCTTTGTGTCGTCGGGAATCCTCGGTCAGTACGACCCGTTCGCCGCCGCCAAAGAGGGCTGCCTGCTGCTGGTATATCCGAACGTCATCGCCGTCGAGCGGCACTTACGGATCGAGCCCTCCGACTTCCGGTTGTGGGTGTGCCTGCATGAGGTGACCCACCGGGTGCAGTTCACCGCCAACCGCTGGTTGTCGGATTACATGTCGCAGGCGCTGGGGTTGCTGACCCAGGGCGGCGGGGAAGACGTCGGGCAGGTGGTGAGCCGGCTGGCCGACTTCGTGCGCAACCGCCGTACCGGGGCGCCCACGATCGAGGACGGCTCGTCGGGCATTCTTGGCCTGGTGCGCGCCGTGCAGTCCGATCCGCAGCGCGATGCCCTGGACCAGTTGCTGGTGCTCGGCACGCTGCTGGAGGGCCACGCCGACCACGTGATGGATGCCGTCGGGCCGATGGCGGTGCCGTCGGTCGCCACCATCCGCCGTCGGTTCGACGAGCGTCGGCATCGCAAGCAACCGCCGCTGCAGCGCCTGCTGCGCGCACTGCTCGGGCTCGACGCAAAGCTCAGCCAATACACCCGCGGCAAGGCGTTCGTCGACCACGTCGTGGGCCGCGTTGGAATGCAGCGGTTCAACACCGTTTGGTCGGGGCCCGAAACGCTGCCGCGGCCCGCCGAGATCGATGATCCCCAGCGATGGATCGACCGGGTGCTGTAGGGCAGCTGCACGCGGCTGTCGAGGCGTTCGCCAATACCTACCTCCCGATCCTCGAAGGATGGGGCGCGGCGCTATCCGGCGGGCCGGATTCCCTGGCGCTCACCGCTGCGGCGGCGCGGCTTCGGCCCACTACCGCGCTGATTGTGGACCACGGCCTGCAACCCGACTCCGCCGTCGTCGCCGAAAACGCCCGTACGCAAGCCCTCACCCTGGGGTGCGTTGACGCACAAGTAATTCGCGTGCACGTGGGTAACGAGGGCGGTCCCGAGGCGGCGGCGCGCACCGCCCGCTACGCCGCGTTGAGCGCCTACCAGGCCGGGCCGGTGCTGCTGGGCCACACGCTCGACGACCAAGCCGAGACGGTGCTGCTGGGTCTGGGCCGCGGTTCGGGACCGCGCTCGATCGCCGGGATGCGCCCGCACGATCCGCCGTGGTGCCGGCCGTTGCTGGGTGTGCGGCGCACCGTGACGCACGCCGCGTGCCAGGAGCTGGGTCTGACGCCGTGGCAGGATCCGCACAACACTGACCGCCGCTTCACCCGAACCCGGCTGCGCCTCGAGGTGCTGCCACTGCTGGAGGAGGTGCTGGGTGGTGGGGTGGCCGAGGCGCTGGCCCGCACCGCGACGGCGTTGCGCGAGGACACCGAGCTGATCGACACGCTCGCCGCGCAGGCGCTGCCCGACGTGAAGGCGGGCGCCGGGCTACACGCGCTGACTCTGGCCGAGCTGCCCGACCCGGTTCGACGCCGGGTGATCCGCGGCTGGCTACTGGCCGGCGGCGCAACCGGACTGACCGACAAGCAGATCCGCGGCGTGGACACCCTGGTCACCGCCTGGCGCGGGCAGGGCGGGGTGGCGGTGGGGGCCTCGTTGCGCGATGAGCGCCTGATTGCCGGACGGCGTGACGGCGTCCTCACGTTGTGGCGCGAGCCGGTGCGCAAGCCGGGCGACTAGCCGAATATTTGCGCTGCCGTTGGTTGTTCGCCCGCCGGCATGGCACGCTGTGGTCGTGGCCCAGATCTCCTCGGCGAGCACCCCCGCTCAGCCCGTGGAGTTGTACCCCGGGGATATCAAATCGGTGTTGCTTACCGCGGGGCAGATTCAGGCCCGTGTCGGCGAACTCGGCGAGGAAATCGGCATCCACTATCGCGATTCCGTCCTGCGGACCGGCCAGGACCTCCTGCTGATTACCGTGCTCAAGGGTGCTGTGATATTCGTCACCGACCTGGCCCGCACGATCCCGGTGCCGACGCAATTCGAATTCATGGCGGTCAGCTCCTACGGGTCCTCCACATCGTCGTCGGGCGTGGTGCGGATCCTCAAGGACTTGGACCGCGACATCAATGGTCGCGACGTGCTGATCGTCGAGGACGTCGTCGACTCCGGGCTGACCTTGTCGTGGCTGTTGCGCAACCTCACCACCCGGCATCCGCGCTCGCTGCAGGTATGCACGCTGCTGCGCAAGCCCGATGCCAGGGGCGCCAACGTCGATATCGCCTTCGTCGGCTTCGACATTCCCAACGACTTCGTCGTGGGTTACGGCCTGGATTACGACGAGCGTTACCGCGACTTGTCGTACATCGGCACCCTGGACCCCAGGGTCTACGAGCAATAGAGCGGGGTCTAGTTCAGCTCCCACACCGCCGTCACCGAGAAGCTCACCGTCCGCTGCCCGGGTTCCAGCGGGACTGCGGAAGGCATGGCTCTCGGCGTGGGCGCCGGCGACCCCGCCGTCGGACCGCCGCCAGCCGCCTCCGAGATGGACAGCACGTTGCCCAGCCGGAGCCCGGACAACTGGGCGTACTGGTCGGCACGGTTCTTGGCGTCGTTGAAAGCCCGTGCGCGCGCGTCCTTTACCAGTTGCGAGTCATCTCCGATGGAGTAGCTCACCGAGTTGATCCGGGTGGCGTCGCCGCCGGTGCTGACGATGAGGGCCAGCATCCGTGACGCGGCGTCGGGCGGGTGGATCTTGAGCTCGATGGCGTTGGAGGCGCGGTACCCGGTGATGGTGGCGGTTCCGTCGGGCGCGGGGTTGCTGTACTGCGGCTGCAGCATGACCTCGGTGGTGCCGATGTCCTTGCGGTCTAAGCCGGCGCCGACCACTGCGTTGATGACCGCTTGCTGACGGTCGTTGGTCTGGTTCAAAGCGGCGGTGACGTCGGGCGCGGTGAATTCGATGCCGACGTCGGCGGTCAAGGTGTCCGGGACACCTTGCACTTGCCCAGAGCCGATGACGGTCACCTGGCGCGGATTCGCCCCGGGTTGCGGCGGATTGTGCTTATCACACGCCGACAGCGCGGCAACGGCCAAGCCGGCGGCCACCAAAGCAATCGACCGGCGAACAAACCTCGGGGCGCTTCTTGCGATCGACATGAGTGGACCCTCTCAAAAGGGCGGGTCGTCGGGCAAGGGTTCCAGGGCCGGCTCGCCGGGAGTCCAGTCCGGAGGCAATTCTTCAGACTCTCGGGGGTCGTTCACCCAAGTGCAGAAGGGGCTGGTACTCGGTGTGCCCTTGAACAGAAACAGCATGTCGCGCATGTGGTTTCGAAACGCGTGTGCGGCGATTTCCCGCTTTCGGGCTTGTTCTAACCAGTGCCGGGATTCGTTGAGGGGTCGTTGCTCCCGGTTGTGCTTGCGCGCCTGCGCAATTCGGGCGCTTCGTTGCGGTGACCTGCTTCGTCTGCTGGGCGCCGCTGCCGCGCACGCCGGCCCACGCGGCTGCTGCGGGAAAAGGTCGGCACCAGCCGGGGAGGCCCGATAGGTCCGCCCGGTGGGTGACGTCCAGATGACGGTGCCTTCGGGGCGTTGTTCGTCGCGATCCACGCGGCGCTCGCCTTCCGGCGGCGCGGCCCGCCAAGCTCACGCTCGGCGTGTCAGACCAAGATCGGAATTCACCAATTGTTCCAATGGGCCCCCCGGATTAGCGTTAGGTCGTTGGATTTAGCCTTCGCCGCCTACGCCTACGCCTACGCCTACGCCGACCCGAACCGGCGCCGCGGGAAACGCACCCTGGCCGCGGTGATCGAGTCGATCCGCCGCGGCGTCCCAGCAGGACTGGAGGAGATCGCCCAACTTGGCCGCACCCTATGGCGCCGCCGCCACGACATCCTTGCGTTCTTCGACCACCACGCCTCCAACGGCCCCACCGAGGCCATCAACGGCCGCCTGGAAGCACTGCGCCGCAACGCCCTCGGATTCCGAAACCTCACCCACTACCGCTGGCGCTCACTGCTACACAGCGGCGCACTCCACCAACTCGTCAACGCACTCCCCGCGTTATCTAACACACCCGTCAAACACGGACCGCCGCGGCAAATTTCACAATTCCCGATGTGAATGACTACGCGCGTGTATACGCTCTCATCGACTATTCGGACAACGTCACCAAACCGGAGCATTAACAAAAGGGGAAGGTCTGGGGGGCATGTTGTCCCACGGCAAATCTCACGGCCATAGCGGCGTTCGAGAGGTCGTCGCAAGTGTCGACACACCCGCGCCCGAGTCACTCCTCGAACAGCGGCGCCATGTCGCCGATCGGATCTTCAAGGGCGCGCTCCTCTTCAACGGCGCGATCACGGTCTTCTGGCTCGCGGTGCTCGTCACCGGAACCGACGCGGTGTTCTTCGGCACCTGCGCCGTCGACCGCGACGCGATCGTACGCGTGACCTCGGGCGTGCTGATCTTCTGGGTATTCTGGGGAGGGATCTGGTACGGCGTCAAGAACGCGCTACTGAAGTCTGTCGCGGGGTTTTCGAACGAAGAACGCCGCGCCGCGTTTTCGTCACGCATGTCCGCGCCTTACGACGTCAATGAGATCGTGGCGCGCCACTCCGAGCGTCGCATCCGCATTATCGACATGATCGGACGCCGGGGCCGAATCATCACGATCGTGCCCGTCAGCTTCTTTTATCTCTACGCGCGCATCGGCACCGATGGGCCCGAGACGTTCGCCACCGCGTTCATGCAGGACAGTCTGTTCGACGCCGTGGTCGCCACGTGGCTGTTCCTCGCCCTCTACTATCGGAATGGATTCCTCGCGGCGGTCGTCTACGGTCCGCAGTCGCGCATCATGGACGGCGTGCTCGCGCGGGCGAACTGCCTCCTCATCACGACCTTGTGGTTGATGTTCGGTTCGTGATGGTCCCGATCGGCAAGCAGGTCGCCGTCGTCTTTCCTCCGAACCAGTTCGCCGTCGTCTTCGCGCTCATCTGGTGTTCGTACATCGTCACCGATGCGCTGGCGGAGATCGGCGGCGCGCTGTTCGGACGCCAAAAGATCTGCGTGCGCGGCATCGGCGACATCAATCGCAAATCGGTGGCAGGCATCGTCAGCGGGTTCACCGGTGCGCTGATCTTCTGTGCCGTCATCGTCATGGCCAACCAGTTGCCGGCGCCGTGGCTGGTACTGTCGTTGGTGATCGCCGTGTCGAACACGCTCCTCGAGTTTTATTCACCACGTGGTACGGACGATGTGGTCATGGCTACTGGCAACGCGCTGATCTGCTGGGCATTCGGCGCCTTGGTCCTGCGCTGACTCATCGCGACTGGCGTGCCCCCAATGAATGAGCCCACTTTGTTTTAGAGTCCTGTGGCAGGCCGTCTCCATAGATATCCCACTGGTAATCGCCGTACTGGGGTGTGGGCATGTCGCACTCCTTTAATCGCCGCCAACGGTGGTCGGCACGATCAAATCGATGGCTGCGGCGATCCTCCCACCGCAAAAGCGGTCATCCAATATTCCAAATGACAACGTGGACGGGTAGCCGTTGTCCTTAGGCACACTCACCGCACGAGCCAAAGGTCGCTCACATCGGTCGTACCCCGGCGGCTCAACGCTGCAGGCTGAGCTGACCTCGGGGTGTATCTCAGACGAATGTCCGTGCCGTCTGCGAGTTGCGTATCGGCCATTCGGCGTGAAATGTCTTGAGCCGATCCCATTCAGGGCTAAACGCGTTCTAGATAGAAGTATGCGTAGCGGCCATTGTCGAGGGCGTTCTTGCCGTCCATAATGCCCATCACGGCGTTGTCATCGATCTTCTTGAAATGGTCGTGAACCGGCTGCCCGTCGAACACCATCGTCGCGGTGACCTCGCCGCGAAATTCCTCCATCCACAGGCTGCCTTCACCGTTCTCGGTGTTCGAATACTTGTTGCCGTCAGCGTCCAAGCAGATGAGAGGCTTCGCGTCGGTGGCCGAATTGAAGGTCTTGCCGAACCAGTTGATGAGGGCCAACGTTCCGTTTTCCCGGTGGCCGGTGTCGAACTCGCCACCTATCCATTCACCGATCATGAAGTCGATGGTCGCAGGTTCCAGCGTGGCCCAGAACCCGTCGAGATCGGCGTCAGGGATGAGTACACGCCGTGGCCCGGTCACAAGACGCTGTCCAGCGCGGTCCTTAAGCTCGGTGAACTTCTTGCGGGCCAGGTCGTCGCTCACGGTGCTCTCCAATCCAGCGGCGGTGAGGATTGTGAACACATTACGGCCACGCGCCAGAACAAGCGGTCGGCACCTCGCGCTTAAAGCGTTCTTTCTCAAATCGATAACAGCTCCGGTTTCCCCCTTTTTACGCAGCGGCAGTGCGAAGCGAGGGAAGATGACGGACATGGGTGAGGCGAAAGGCCCGTTCGGCGGGTCGTCCCACTCCTCGGCGAGCGCCGAGGATGTATGGGCGGTGTGGACGAACCCCGCCGAGTGGCCAGGTGATGTCATTGTGATGGCCAAGATCGACGGCCCGTTCGCGGTGGGGGCGAAGATCACGATGCGGGTAAAGGGCCATCCGCCGCTGAGATTGACCGTCACCCGAGTAGAAGCGCCGATGTTGTGGACGGGAGTGGCGAGAGGGCCCGGATTGACCGAGACCATCGATCATCTCATCGAGCCCACTGACTCGGGCACATTGATTACACAGCGCACCGTCTTTACCGGCCCGTTGGCTTCGATCGCGGCACGAGTACTGGGGGGAACAGTGCGGAAGACTTTTGAGGCGACGACGGCGCACTTTGGGCGGCTGGCCGAGAGACGCGCGTCCCACTAAGCGTTAATCCGCAGCAAGGTCAGTAATAGAGTGTTCTTCGCCAAATCGGACTCATCATCGCCTCAAGACATTCGGCGGCTGGCGCGACACTCAACTGGCAGACGGCACGGACATTCGTCTGAGATACCCCCCTAAAACATGCTGTGACGTGCCGTTATGGCTACACACAATTTCCAGACATGCCACCGAGCGCCTACCTGCTGGTACATCTCGGCGTACGGTTGCCGTACCCGCCCGCGCTTCCAAGAATCATCAACCCCGCCGCCACCCAGCGTCAGATCCAGGCCCTGACCACCCAACTCCTCAAGATGACCACCAGTAAGTCCGGGGCCACTACCAGAGCCCGAGTCCCTAAGCGCGCACAATCACATGAGGCAACGAATCCACCCTCGCGCGCATCTTGACATGAGGCAACACGGACTGACACAGCCATTTGGCAAGGTGGCCTCGCAAGCCGGCCACGACGTCCAGTCAGTCGCCCGGCTGGTCTGCCGTCGGATTCTGCAACACCGTCTGTCGGGCCGTGACCTGGAAAGGGTCCAGAGATTGCGACTCACTTAAGGCCTCGCGCACATCTGCGGGCGTAATGAGGCCAAGTTCGACTTGCAGCCAAGTGGCGCTGAGTCCGAACGCATGAGCCGCACGCCTGGCCTCCTCGGCGTCCGGGAAGTCATCGGCGTTTGCGCGCCCGGCCCCTCCGTACCACCGGCCCTTGGTCACGCCGCAGGCATCGCGCAACTGCTCAACGGTGATGTCACGGTTCAGGGTCGCCTCAAGCAGTCGCTTCAATCCCCACCCGGCAGCGTTAGTCCTTGGCATCTGTCCAGCGTAACCCGATGCCAAAAGACGGTCAAAGCATCCTGAACTGCGATTCAACTGTTCGAAATGAGAATGAAATTTCTTGATGTGGACGATATGTCCGTTTTTAGGATACTATGTCTCAAGTCAGTCCACATAAGCCTAGAAACGTCCTACCAGTGCCGGACTTCGGCATCACGGTTTGTATGAGGAGGAGAAACCACATGTCGTTTGTGATCGCACTGCCACAGTCGCTGACAGCGGCGGCTGGCCGGCCGCAGGTGATTGGCTCGGCCATAGGTACGGCCAACCTGAATGCGGCGCTTCCGACCACCGGAGTGGTCTCGGCAGCAGCCGACGAAGTGAGCTTTGCCCCGCTGCCAATCTCGGCGGCCTCCGCAAAACGTCGCCAGCTCGCCGGCGCGGTGCTGCTCGACATCCGCCCCCAAGTCGCCCGCCATCAGGGCAGCATCACCGATGCAGACGTCATCGAACCCGCCGAACTCACTGAATCTTCGCTCCCCATAGCCCAAGACCGTGACCGAGACATCATTGTGTGCAGCATCTCCTCCAAGCGCGCCATCCCAACCGCCGAGCTGCTCACCCGTCACGGCTACCGCCACGTCTATTACCTCGCGGGTGGATACACCGCCTGGCGCAACCGCCACGGCGACCGGCGACTTGCACCCGCGGCCACACCACCCGATACAAGCGCCCCCGCCACAAGGACGCCGCCGCGGAATCCCCGGTCACACCATGGGGATCTCGGTGCGGATCACCTGGCCGTAGCCCGGGGGGTGAACCCCCCAGACGACCCGTACACCACCCGAAGCGCGTAACAGGGCATGGGCGCATCCATGTCGTCGCGATTGACGATCTGGCCACCTCGCATACGCGTATTGCCGCGCAGCGGCATGGTCGGATAACGAACCGGGAGAAGCTCTCTCGACTTACCAGTGATCAACCAATCAGATTCGACGATTCATTTCTAAGGAGACATGTAATGACCTTATTTCTAAGGAGACGTGCAATGACCGCACGGTTTATCACCGACCCGCACGCGATGCGGGACATGGCGGGCCGCTCTGAGGTGCACGCCCAGACCGCATTCAAGATGTTGGTGGCAGCGGCGCTGCTAGCGACCGCAGGAATTATCACGGCAATGTTCGGCCCCGGATTGGCAAAGGCCTCCGCTAGCCCGACCGAGGAACAATTGGTCAGGATTTCGATGCGAAATGTGCCCGAAACGTGCAACGCCGTGGCCTCTGTTCCGACCCAGCAGGGCGTCAGAGGTGCCATCGCCAACGTTATGAATCAGACCGACTTGCCGAAATGGGCGGCCGGGCGAGTGGTGGGGCACTCCGTAAGGATTTCGTGCCCGCAGTACCTGCCGTTGGTACAGCAGGTTGTGCCTAACTTCGGATAGGGAACGCCGGAAAATTTATGAGCCGGCCCACTCCCACGGGCAAAAGGTGCAAACCGCCGGGGGCAACATGGCCAGCACCGACAGCGCGGTCGGGTCCAGCTGGACCTAGGGCTTGACGAGAATCTTGCAGTGCCGATCGGGGTCGGCCAGGTCGTCGAAGGCCTGGCCGACCCCGTCTAGGCCCACCTGTCCGGTGATCAGCGGACCGACATCGATATCACCCTCGGCCAGTGCGCGCAACGACACGCCGAATTCCTCAAAGTCGTAGGCGAGCGAGAACTGCACGTTGATTTCCTTGGCGATCGCGAAGAACGGGTGCACGGTGTCGGGTTCCATGCACACCCCAGCGACGACCAGCCGCGTGCCCCGTCGCGCGCGCAGCAGCACGTCGTCGATGATTCCGGGGATCCCCACCGCCTCAAACACCACCGCGGCTTTGACGGTGTCGAACGGGGAGCCCTGCGCGGGGTCGATCGTCTGGTGCGCGCCCATCGTCGTGGCCAACTCGCGTCGCTTCAGTGAAAAATCAGCCGCCACAATAGTTTCCACGCCGCGCAGCCTGAGGGCCGCGATGATGGCGATGCCGATCGGACCGCAGCCGAGCACGAGGGCGGTCTCACCGGGCTGGACGTTCGACTTGTTGACGGCGTGCAAACCCACCGCCATGGGTTCGGCGAGCGCGGCGTGATTGAGGTCCAGCCCGTTGGGGATGGGTAGCAGCAGCTGCGCGGATAGCAGCATCCGTTCGGCGTACCCGCCGATCGTGGTGTTGCTGGATAAGATCGGCTCGGCGCCCTTGGCGGACAACAACACTGGGATCGACGTAACCGCGGTGCCCGGTGGATGCGTTTCGGTATCAGGTCCGGCTTCGAGCACCTCAGCGCTGTATTCGTGACCCATGAAGACGTCGCGATTCAAATCGGCGCTCATGCCGCCGGTATCCTGTGCGATTAGCGCGGTGAGCGTCAACATCTCGGATCCGTGGGCGGCGAAATGCAGGTCGGTACCACAGATTCCGCATGCGCGCACGGCAACCAGTACCTGGCCCGGCCCGGGTACCGGCTCGAGCACGTCGTCCCGATAGACCATCCGCCCTTCTCGCAGCACCGAAGCGCGCATCACTGGGCCTCCTTCTCGTGTTCCTGGACGTGCTCGGTGATGGCCTTCACCACGGCTTGGCCGGCGCGGCCGATCAGTTGGTCGCGCTTGCCGCTGGCCCAGTCGTGAGACGACCGCGATGCTTCCAGCTGTCCCTTGAAGTAGGGAATCACCTTGCGGGCAAACAGTTCATAGCAGTGGTATGTCGCGTCGGGGGAGGCCCAGTCATGACCGAGCATCAGCAGGGTCCCGAAACCTCCCGAGCGTTCGAGCAGGTCTTCGATGTGCGCGATCGCGTCGTCGGGTGTGCCGATGCAGCAATTTCCTTTGACCGCATAGTCTTCGACGAACTCGTGCGGTGTCTGGACGGCGCCGTCCACGGTGTTGGCCAGCGGGACGAATCCCGCCGCGCCGAAGTAATCCGCGAAATCCTGCAGCCCGTATGTGCAGTCGTCGATCGCCTGCTCGCGGGTGTCGGCGATGTGCATGATGGACAGCACGCGCCAGTCGGCCCGGTCCGGTTCGTCCCGGCCGACTTTGGCGGCCTGCTCGCGCACGATCTCCCAGGTTTTTTCCAGCGAGGCGTAGCCGCCGGGCACCGACATCGACAGCGACAGCAGCGACGTGCCGAGCCCGCCGGCCAGCCGCGGCCCGGACGGTGAAATCATTGCTGCCGTAGCGATTTCCGGATAGGGCCAGGTGTAGGGGCGGATGTGCAACTGCGCGTCGCGCAGGATGAACCAGTCGGAGTGGCGGTCGATTCGCTCGGCGGGTCCGGCGCGGAACAACGCAAGAATTGCCTCAAGGGATTCCTGCATCATCCGGCGCTGCTCGACCGGATCGATACCCATCATGTAGGCGTCGGACGGCAGAGCGCCCGGGCCGGTACCGAACATGACCCGGCCGCGGGTCATGTGGTCCAGCAGCACCCAGCGGTCGGCCACCATGAGCGGATGGTGGTAGGGCAGCGAGACCACTCCGGTGCCGAGCCTGATGTGCTTGGTCCGCTCCGCCGCGGCCGCGATGAACACTTCGGGACAGGCGATCAGCTCGTAGCCGCCGGAATGGTGTTCACCGAACCACGCTTCGTCAAATCCCAAGCGGTCCAACGCCACAACGCGTTCCATGTCGTATTCCAGTGCCAGCGTGGGGGATTGGCCAATGGGATGAAACGGCGTGATAAAAACGCCGAAACGCAGCGGGACGCTCATCGCAGCTCCAATTCGTTGAGGAACCTCAACAGGGTCGCGTTCACCACGTCCGGGCGTTCCTGCTGCAGCCAATGTCCCGCGCCGTCGATCATCACCTCGCGATACGGGCCGGAAATCACCTGCGCGGCTCCGTCGCGACGCATGAACGACAGCACGGGATCGGCCGTTCCGCCGATGAACAAGCACGGTACGGAGATTTTGGCATCGGCAAGTTCGGAAGTCATCTCCCAGTTGCGGTCAAGATTGCGATACCAGTTCAGGCCGCCGGTGAACCCGGTGCGGGAAAACTCGCCGATGTAGTGGTCGAGTTCTTCCCTGCTGATCCAGTCCGGCAGCGCGTCCGGTTCGGGAAGGCGATCGATGAATCCCTCCGGGCCCGGGGCCAGCATCCGCATCGCAGCGCTCGGGTCGTCCGACGCGTGCAGGCCACCCATCATCCGGCGCATCGTGCGGGCGGGATCGCCGTTGAGCTCGGCGTCGGCAACGCCGGGCTCCTGGAAATAGAGCATGTAGAAAAAGTTTTCGCCGAACAGCTTGCGGAACGCCCGGGTCGGCGCCACCTTCGCGCGGGGCACCACCGGGACGCTCAAGGCCGCGACGGCCGCGACGCGGTCGGGGTGCAGCAATGGCGCGTTCCACACCACCGGGGCACCCCAATCGTGGCCGATCCAGACAGCGCGTTCGGCGCCCACGTCGTCGAGCAGGCCGGCGATGTCGGCGGTCAACTCGTGAATGTTGTAAGCCTCGATCGCATCCGGACGCGAAGACCCGCCATAGCCACGCTGATCGGGCGCCAGCACGTGGTAGCCGGCCTCGGCGAGGACCGGAATCTGGCGTCGCCACGAGTAAGCCAGTTCCGGGAAGCCGTGGGCCAACACCACCACCGGTGCCCCGCGGTCTCCCGCTTCGATCACCCGCAGCCGCACACCGTTGGTGTCTACTAACCGTTCGGTTGAAGAGGGCATAACTCACCAAATCACAAGGGCCGCGGGCTGAGAAGGGCTTAGCCCAATCGAGGCCTGGTGGAGCGTGATTCGGGATAGCGTTTGACTCATCCGCGGTAGGCCGCAGATGAAAGGCGGGTGTCGAGGCATCATGCGGTTAGACCATGTCGTTCTCTGGACGAGGAATCTGCGTTCCTCGATGGATTTCTACACCAGGGTGGTTGGGCTGGCGCCGGTACGGTTCGATGAGTTCGAGGCCGGAGACGCGCCGTTCCCGAGCGTGCGGGTGTGTGAGGATTCCATCATCGACCTGTTGCCGGCGGAAAACGTTGCCTCTACTGAGTCTTTGACGCGGATCGAGGGGAGCGCCGGCCATCCGATCAATCACGTCTGCCTCGCGCTGTCGAAGTCCGAATACGACGCGCTGGATCGGCGTCTGCAGGCCGAAGGAGTTGACACCAGCGCACGGCTGAGCCCCACCTTTGGCGCCCGCGGGTGGGCGCCGCAGGGCTATTACTTCCCCGATCCGGACGGCAATGTGGTCGAGGCCCGCTACTACGAGTAATGGAATATTCGCGGACCGCAGCGTCGCCACGCGGGGAACTGCCGGTCGTTGTGCTGGTAGATGGTGGCGACCCGCTGCGCCCCGGCTCCCCGGGGCTGGCGATCGCCACTGGAACGATGGTGGCGACCCGCTGCGCCCCGGCTCCCCGGGGCTGGCGATCGCCACTGGAACGATGGTGGCGACCCGCTGCGCCCCGGCTCCCCGGGGCTGGCGATCGCCACTGGAACGATGGTGGCGACCCGCTGCGCCCCGGCTCCCCGGGGCTGGCGATCGCCACTGGAACGATGGTGGCGACCCGCTGCGCCCCGGCTCCCCGGGGCTGGCGATCGCCACTGGCGGTAACCTGGACTTTTCCAGCTGCGTGTAATCGGGAAGGACCTGGCCGGCAAGGCCGATGATTGATGAACCGGAAAAACGTGATTCGCACCCTCGCGGCGATCCTTGTCGTGGTGCTGCTGGGTTGGTCGTTTTTTTACTTCAGTGATGACACCCGCGGCTACAAGCCCGTCGACACCTCGGTGGCGATGTCCCAGATCAACGGGGGCAACGTCAAAAGCGCGCAGATCGATGATCGCGAGCAGCAGTTGCGGTTGACCCTGAATAAGGGCAACAACGACACCGACAATTCCGACAAGATCATCACCAAATACCCGAACGGGTATGCCGTCGACCTGTTCAACGCGCTCACCGCCAAGAACGCCAAGGTCAGCACCGTCGTCAACCAGGGCAGCATCCTGGGCGAGCTGCTGGTTTACGTGCTGCCACTGCTGTTGCTGGTGGGCCTTTTCGTGATGTTCTCCCGCATGCAGGGCGGCGCCCGCATGGGGTTCGGGTTCGGCAAGTCGCGTGCCAAGCAGCTGTCCAAGGACATGCCCAAGACCACGTTCGCCGACGTCGCGGGCGTCGACGAGGCGGTCGAGGAGCTCTACGAAATCAAGGATTTCCTGCAGAACCCGGGCCGGTATCAGGCGCTGGGCGCCAAGATCCCCAGGGGCGTGCTGCTCTACGGCCCACCCGGAACCGGCAAAACGCTGCTGGCCCGCGCGGTGGCCGGCGAAGCTGGAGTTCCGTTCTTCACGATTTCGGGTTCCGACTTTGTCGAGATGTTCGTCGGTGTCGGCGCTTCGCGGGTGCGCGACCTTTTTGACCAGGCCAAGCAGAACAGTCCGTGCATCATCTTCGTCGACGAGATCGACGCGGTGGGCCGCCAGCGCGGCGCGGGCCTCGGCGGTGGACACGACGAGCGCGAGCAGACGCTGAACCAATTGCTGGTCGAAATGGACGGGTTCGACCCGCGGGCCGGCGTCATCCTGATCGCAGCCACGAACCGGCCCGACATCCTCGACCCCGCCCTTTTAAGGCCCGGCCGCTTCGACCGGCAGATTCCGGTCTCCAACCCCGACCTGGCGGGTCGTCGCGCGGTGCTGCAGGTGCATTCCAAGGGCAAGCCGATCGGCCCCGACGCCGACCTCGACGGGCTGGCCAAGCGCACCGTCGGCATGACCGGCGCCGACCTGGCCAACGTCATCAACGAGGCGGCGCTGCTGACCGCCCGGGAAAACGGCACCGTCATCACCAGCGCCGCCCTCGAAGAGGCGGTCGACCGGGTGATCGGCGGGCCGCGCCGCAAGGGCCGGATCATCAGCGAGCAGGAAAAGAAGATCACCGCCTATCACGAGGGCGGGCACACCCTGGCCGCCTGGGCAATGCCCGACATCGAGCCGATCTACAAGGTGACGATCCTGGCCCGGGGACGCACCGGTGGGCACGCGGTAGCGGTGCCGGAGGAGGACAAGGGCCTGCGGACCCGCTCGGAGATGATCGCGCAGCTGGTGTTCGCGATGGGCGGGCGCGCCGCCGAGGAGCTGGTCTTCCGCGAGCCGACGACCGGCGCGGTGTCCGACATCGAGCAGGCCACCAAGATCGCGCGGGCGATGGTCACCGAATTCGGCATGAGCTCCAAACTCGGCGCCGTCAAATACGGCTCCGAGCACGGCGACCCATTCCTGGGCCGCACCATGGGAAATCAGGCCGATTACTCCCACGAGGTCGCCCGCGACATCGACGATGAGGTCCGCAAGCTGATCGAGGCCGCGCACACCGAGGCCTGGGAAATTCTCACCGAATACCGCGACATCCTCGACACCCTGGCCGGGCAGCTGCTGGAAAAGGAAACCCTGCACCGACCCGAGCTGCAGGGCATTTTCGCCGATGTCGAGAAGCGTCCGCGGCTGACCATGTTCGACGATTTCGGTGGCCGTATCCCGTCGGACAAACCGCCGATCAAGACGCCCGGGGAGCTTGCCATCGAGCGTGGCGAGCCCTGGCCCCCGCCGGTCCCCGAGCCGGCCTTCAAGGCGGCCATCGCACGGGCCAGCCAAGCCGCCGCGGCCGCGCAGGCCGAGGCCGAGAGAAATGCCCACGGCGGCAACGGTTCCCACGGCGGTCAAGGTGCCGGCGATCGTCAGGGCGCTCCCCCCGGACCCACCCAGCCGGACTACGGTGCACCGGCCGGCTGGCATGCGCCGGGCTGGCCGCCGCAGCAACCGCCGGGTTACTGGTATCCGCCCCCGCAGCAGCCCTATTGGCCGCAGCCGGCGCGAAGTTATCCGGGCCAGCAGGGCCCGCCGGGGTATGCGGGCCAGCCCGGCCCACATCCAGCTCAGGCCCCCTACCCGCCGTTTCCGCCCTATCCGCCGCCCGGTCAATCCACCCCGGACGCCGCGCGGTCCCCTGACCAGCCGGATGACGACGTCAGCCGGTCCAACCCGCCGGCGCACGGCTGACGAACGGACGATGTGATGGCCTTACCGGGTTTGGGGCCGGATATCCGCGCCGTGCCTGACCGCATACGGGCGTTCGACCAGCCACGTGCCGAGGCCGCGATCCGCGAATTGCTGCTCGCGATCGGCGAAGATCCGAATCGAGATGGGTTGCAGGACACCCCGTCCCGCGTCGCCCGCGCCTACCGCGAGATGTTCGCCGGGCTCTACACCGATCCTGACTCGGTTTTGAACACCATGTTCGACGAAGATCACGACGAGATGGTGATCGTCAAGGAAATCCCGATGTACTCAACCTGCGAACATCACCTGGTGTCCTTCCACGGGGTGGCGCACGTCGGCTACATCCCCGGCAAGGACGGCAGGATCACCGGCCTGTCGAAGATCGCCCGGCTGGTCGACCTCTACGCCAAGCGGCCGCAGTTGCAGGAGCGGCTCACCAGCCAGATCGCCGACGCCCTGGTGAAGAAACTTGATCCGCGCGGGGTCATTGTCGTCGTCGAGGCCGAGCATCTGTGTATGGCGATGCGCGGCGTCCGCAAGCCAGGCGCCGTCACGACGACCTCGGCGGTGCGCGGCCAGTTCAAAACCAGTGCCGCTTCTCGAGCCGAAGCGCTCGACCTCATCCTGCGTAAGTGAGCCCGCCGCCCGTGCAGGTTATGGGGGTACTGAACGTCACCGACGACTCGTTCTCGGATGGCGGGCGCTACCTCAACGCTGACGACGCCGTCGCGCACGGTCTGGCGCTGGCCGCCGAAGGCGCCGGGATCGTCGACGTCGGAGGGGAGTCGACTCGCCCCGGTGCTGCTCGGATCGACCCCCGGGTCGAGGCGTCTCGAGTGGTTCCTGTTGTCAAAGAGCTTGCAGCACAAGGTATTACCGTCAGCATCGACACCATGCACGCCGATGTCGCGCGGGCGGCGCTGCAGGGCGGTGCGCGGATCGTCAACGACGTGTCGGGCGGACGGGCCGATCCCGCGATGGCGCCGCTGCTGGCTGAAGCCGCTGTGCCCTGGGTGTTGATGCACTGGCGATCGGTGTCGTCCGACCGCCCGCATCAGGCCCCGCACTACCGCGACGTGGTGGCCGAAGTGCGTGCCGAGCTGCTTGCCGGCATCGACGACGCGGTGGCCGCGGGAGTCGATCCCGCCAAGCTGGTGATCGACCCGGGACTGGGATTCGCCAAGACGGCACAACACAATTGGGCGCTACTGCATGCCTTGCCACAGTTGGTTGCAACCGGGATCCCGGTACTACTCGGCGCCTCGCGCAAACGCTTCCTCGGTACGTTGTTGGCCGGGCCCGACGGGTCGCCGCGACCGCCCGACGGACGTGAGACTGCGACCGCGGTGATTTCGGCGCTGGCCGCCCTGCACGGGGCCTGGGGGGTACGGGTACACGACGTGCGAGCCTCGGTCGATGCGCTCAAGGTCGTCGGCGCCTGGACCCAGACACCGACGCACACCGAGCCGGCTGGACACGATGACTGATCGAATCGAATTGCGCGGCTTGACAATTCGCGGCCAGCACGGAGTCTACGAGCACGAGCGCGCCAATGGGCAGGACTTTGTCGTCGACATCACCGTGTGGATCGACCTCGCCGATGCCGCCGCCAGCGACGATCTGGACGACACCTACGACTACGGCGGTCTGGCGCAGCTGGCCGCCAATGTCGTGGCCGGCGCGCCCCGCAAACTGATCGAAGCCGTCGCCGGCGAGGTTGCCGACCGGGTGATGGACGACCATCGGGTGCATGCCGTCGAGGTGGTGATACACAAACCGCAGGCTCCGATCCGGTGCCAGTTCGCTGATGTGGCGGTGGTGGTCCGGCGATCGAGGCGCGGCGGTAGAGGCTCGGTGATCCCCGCTGGCGGGGCGCTATGACGCGGGTAGTGCTGTCCGTCGGCTCCAATCTCGGTGACCGGCTGGCGCGGCTCCAGTCGGTCGTCGACGGGCTGGGCGAGGCGGTGCTCGCGGTGTCTCGGGTGTATGAGACCGACCCCTGGGGTCGCCTGGAGCAGGCACCGTTCCTCAACGCGGCGCTGATCGCCGACGACCCCGCGCTCGACGGGCAGGCCTGGCTACGGCGGGCGCAGGAGTTCGAGCGCGACGCCGACCGGGTCCGCGGCGAGCGCTGGGGTCCGCGCACCCTCGACGTCGACCTGATCGCCTGCTATTCCGCTGACTCCGAAGTAGTCACCCGCGAGCCCAACCTGACGTTGCCGCACCCGCTGGCCCATTTGCGGGCCTTCGTGATGGTGCCATGGCTGGCCATCGACCCGGATGCGCGGCTGACGGTGGCCGAAGGCGTCCGACCCGTGTCCCGGCTGCTGGCCGAGCTCGAGCAGGCCGACCGGGAAAGTGTCCGGTTGACCGGGCTGACGCTCACGCTGACAGCGCAGCCCGCGGGCGAGTGCGCCAATTCCAACGCCCATCCGGAATCGGATAGCTGATGGGACCGACCAGGAAACGTGACCTGACGGCCGCGGTGGTCGGGGCTGCGGTGGTCGGTTATCTGCTGGTCATGGTGCTGTACCGGTGGTTTCCACCGATCACGGTGTGGACCGGTCTGTCGCTGCTCGCGGTGGCCGTCGCCGAGGCGTTGTGGGCACGCTACGTGCGGGCCAAGATCAGCGGTGGCGAAATCGGCGCCGGACCGGGTTGGCTGCATCCGCTTGCGGTGGCACGCAGCCTAGTGGTCGCCAAGGCGTCGGCCTGGGTGGGCGCGTTGATGGCGGGTTGGTGGGTCGGCGTACTGGTGTACTTTCTGCCGCGGCGGTCATGGCTGCGGGTCGCCGCCGAGGACACCACCGGAACGCTGATCGCCGCCGTCAGCGCGCTGGCGTTGGTCGTTGCCGCACTGTGGCTGCAGCATTGCTGCAAATCTCCGCAGGACCCCACCGAGCACGGCGAGGGAGCGGAAAACTAGCCAGCGCACCCCGTAGCGGATCACAATGGGCCTTGACGAGCGGCGGCTGGCAGTACACCGGAAAATGGCCCCGCAGTTAACCCGCGTGAGAATCGCCGGACTGGCGCGACACGCGGATTGACCTCGCACAGGTACAGTCAGGCCATGACCGTTCTGTCCCGCGGCGCCCGGGTGCGGCGCGGCGGCCGCAGGCCGGGGTGGGTGCTCTTGACCGCGTTGCTGGTCCTCGCGTTGGGGGCCAGTTCCGCACTAGTTTTCACCAATCGCGTGGAACTTCTCAAGCTCGCTGTAATCCTGGCGCTGTGGGCCGCAGTCGCCGGCGCCTTTGTCTCGGTGCTCTATCGCCGCCAAAGCGACGCGGATCAGTCCCGGGTGCGCGACCTCAAGCTGGTCTACGACCTGCAGCTGGACCGGGAGATCTCGGCTCGCCGCGAGTATGAGCTGACCGTCGAGTCCCAGCTGCGTCGCGAGCTGACCACCGAGCTGCGCGCCCAGTCCGCCGACGACGTGGCGGCGCTGCGCGCGGAACTCAACGCGTTGCGGACCAGCCTGGAGATCCTGTTCGACACGGACCTCAAACAGCGCCCGGCGCTGGAGACGCTCGAGACCGAGTCGCCCCGCGACGGCGCGTACACGGATTGGGCCGGTGACTCGGAGAGCACGCCCGTCGATTGGGTGTCCAGCGATCGGGTCACGTCGGTCCCGCCGGACGGCCCGACCAGCCGCACCGATGAATCCTCGATCATCGACGTGCCCGAGGAGCCGCTGTTGCCGCCCCGGCAGTCGCCGCTCACGCGGGAGCGCACCCGTTTTCACTACGAGGCCCCGGAACAGAACGCCTACCTGGGGGCTTCGGAAGAGTCCCCATACCTGCGAGTCCCCGAAGAGACCAGGTACGGGATCCCGGAAGAGTCCCCCTACCTGGCGGCCCCGGACGAGTCGCCGTACCTGGGGGCCCCACAAGAGGACCCGTACGCGGCCGCGCCGCGGGAGCCCGAGCCACGATTCGACCCTCATCACCTGGGGCCCCCGGCGCCAGAGCTGCAACCCGAACCGCAGATGCAGGATTGGCAGCCGCTCGTCGCGGACGGACAGTGGTTACCCCCGGGTGCACCGGGCAGCCACTGGACTGGCGGCGATGGACCCGGGGCACCGGCCGGCGAGCCGTCGGGCCGGCGGCGACGCGCCCGGCATTTCACCGCGGACGAACCGGTGGACGGCGCGCCCGTCGAGCCGGAGCCCTCGCGCCCGTACGGCGAATCTGGTCGACGGTCGCGGTCGCGCCATTCGGCGGAGTACCGCGACTACGGCGTTCGCAACTTCACGGCGATGAACGAGGGCCCGGGCGCCCCGCCGTCGGTTTCTGCACCGGCCGCCGCTGGCTCGCCGCCACCACCGCCCGCGACGCCGCCACCTGCCGCGGGTCCGCCCCGGCTCGCGCCGCCACTACCGCCCGAGCCCGCACCACGCCACCGCGGCGCGGACCCCCTGCCGGAGCGCTTGGACGACTCGGAGGACGGCACGCAAACCGGTGGTCAATCCGTTGCCGACCTCTTGGCGCGGTTCCAAATCGAGCCGTCCGGAGGGGGCCGGCGTCGTCGCCGCGATAGCTGAGCTGGGAGCTGCCTCACATTGGTGGTGGCGCACAAATCGACTACAGTTTTACTGACCGTCCGGTACCCGTGACACGGGACTGGAACGAACCAACACACATGTGAGGTCGTCTGCGATGGTGCAGTTCGACGGGTTGCGCCCGGCCAGGCTCAAGGTGGGAATCATCTCGGCCGGTCGGGTAGGCAGCGCGCTGGGTGTCGCGCTGGAGCGCGCCGACCACGTCGTGGTGGCGTGTAGCGCCATCTCCCACGCGTCGCGGCAGCGGGCGCGGCGCTGGCTGCCCGATACCCCCGTCGCCGCGCCGCAGGACGTGGCGGCCAGCGCTGAGCTGCTGCTGTTGGCGGTGCCCGACAGCGAACTTGCCGGCCTGGTGTCCGGTCTGGCCGCGACGGCGGCGGTGCGGCCGGGCACCATCGTGGCGCACACCTCGGGTGCCAACGGGGTCGGCATTCTCGCGCCGCTGACGCCGGACTGCATACCGCTGGCGATTCATCCCGCGATGACCTTCACCGGCGCCGATGAGGACATCAGCAGGCTGCCGGACACCTGCTTCGGGATCACCGCGGCCGACGATGTCGGCTACGCGATCGGGCAGTCGCTGGTGCTGGAGATGGGCGGCGAGCCGTTCTGCGTCCGCGAGGACGACCGTGTCCTCTACCACGCCGCCCTGGCCCATGCGGGCAACCACATCGTGGCGGTGCTCGCCGATGCTCTCGAGGCGTTGCGGGCCGCGCTGCGCGGGCAGGAACTGCTCGGCCAACAAATCGTCGACGATCAGCCCGGCGGCGTCGCCGAACGCATCGTCGGGCCGCTGGCCCGGGCGGCGCTGGAGAACACCCTGCAACGCGGCCAGGCCGCCCTCACCGGCCCGGTCGCCCGCGGTGACGCGGCCGCGGTCGCCGAACACCTGGCCGCCCTGTCTCGGGTCGATCCCGCACTGGCGCAGGCGTACCGGGTGAACGCCCTGCGGACCGCCGAGCGCGCGCATGCGCCCAAGGACGTCATCGAGGTGCTGGTCCGATGAATCCGATGCAAGGCAGACCGCCGGCCTTCCAGGCGGGCGAACTCAACGTGTATTCGAAACCGCGCGACGTCACCGACGTCAGCCGCGCGCTGCGCCATACCGGCCGACGGGTGATGCTGGTGCCCACCATGGGTGCGCTGCACGAGGGTCACCTGGCCCTGGTGAGCGCGGCCAGGCGGGTGCCCGGGTCGGTGGTCGTGGTTTCGATCTTCGTCAATCCGTTGCAATTTGGTGCGGGCGAAGACCTCGACGCCTATCCCCGGACCCTTGACAACGACGTGGCGCTGCTGCGTGGCGAGGGCGTCGAGATGGTGTTCGCGCCGACCGCCGCGGCGATGTATCCCAACGGCATGCGCACCACCGTGCACCCCGGTCCGCTGGCCGCCGAGCTCGAAGGCGGTTCCAGGCCAACCCATTTCGCCGGCGTGCTGACCGTGGTGGCCAAGCTGCTACAGATCGTGCGCCCTGATCGGGTGTTCTTCGGTGAAAAGGACTACCAGCAACTGGTCCTGATCCGGCAGATGGTCGCCGACCTGAACATCGACTGCACCGTGGTCGGCGTGCCGACCGTGCGGGAAGGCGACGGGCTGGCGATGTCGTCGCGCAACCGCTACCTGGACCCGATGCAGCGCGAATTGGCGGGGACGCTCTCCGCGGCGCTGACGGCCGGCGCGCACGCCGCGCCGGCGGGCGCGCAGTCCGCGCTGGACGCGGCGCGCGCCGTGCTCGAAGCCGTTCCCGCGCTAGAGGTCGACTACCTGCAGCTGCGTGACACAGAGCTTGGCCCGTTGCACGGCGACGGACCCGGCCGGCTGCTGGTCGCTGCCCGGCTGGGCAGCACCAGACTGCTGGACAACATCGCGATTGAAGTCGGAACTCTCTCGCCGGCACCAGTGGGGCCGGACGGATATGTTGAATCACCTCGGAGGAACTGATGTTACGGACGATGCTGAAATCGAAGATCCATCGCGCCACCGTCACGCAGGCCGACCTGCACTACGTCGGCTCGGTGACCATCGACGCCGACTTGATGGACGCCGCGGACCTGCTCGAGGGGGAGCAGGTGACCATCGTCGACGTCGATAACGGTGCCCGCCTCGTCACCTACGCGATCACCGGCGAGCGTGGCACCGGGGTGATCGGAATCAACGGTGCCGCAGCGCATCTCGTGCACCCGGGCGATTTGGTGATCCTGATCGCGTACGGGGCCATGGAGGATGCGGAGGCGCGCGCCTACCGGCCGCGGATCGTCTTCGTCGACTCCGATAACAAGCCGGTCGACCTGGGTTACGATCCGGCTTTCGTTCCTGATGACGCGGCCGAGCTACTCGACCCCCGGATGGGTGCACGGTAACCGTGCTGCTGGCCATCGACGTCCGCAATACGCACACCGTCGTCGGGCTGCTGTCCGGCTCCAAGGAGCACGCGAAAGTCGTGCAGCAGTGGCGGATTCGTACCGAGCCCGAGGTCACCGCGGACGAACTGGCGCTCACGCTGGACGGTCTGATCGGCGATGATTCCGAGCGGCTGACCGGCGCTGCCGCCCTGTCCACCGTTCCGTCGGTGCTGCACGAGGTGCGGGTCATGCTCGACCAGTACTGGCCGTCGGTGCCACACGTGCTGATCGAGCCGGGGGTCCGCACCGGGATCCCGCTGCTGGTCGACAATCCGAAAGAAGTGGGTGCCGACCGGATCGTCAACTGCCTGGCGGCCTTTCAGAAGTTCGGCAGCGCCGCCATCATCGTTGATTTCGGATCCTCGATATGCGTGGACGTGGTGTCGGCCAAGGGCGAGTTTCTCGGCGGCGCCATCGCGCCCGGGGTACAGCTTTCCTCGGATGCCGCCGCGGCCCGGTCCGCCGCCCTGCGCCGGGTCGAGCTGACCCGGCCCCGGTCGGTGGTCGGCAAGAACACCGTCGAATGCATGCAGGCGGGTGCGGTGTTCGGCTTTGCCGGGCTGGTCGACGGCCTGGTTGGACGCATCCGCGAGGACGTCGACGGCTTTGCCGGTGACGACGTGGCGATCGTGGCCACCGGACACACGGCGCCGCTGCTGCTGCCGGAACTACACACCGTCGCCCACTACGACGAGCACCTGACTCTGCATGGCCTGCAGCTCGTCTTCGAACGCAACCGGGACGCCCAACGCGGCCGGCTGAAGACGGCACGCTGAGCGGCCGAGTTGGTTAACGGTCCGGGCGCGGCCTCATCGACTGTGCGTCCCTGGCGCCGAGTGTGAAAACTGGCAGGGATTTAACCGGTTTTTTCGCCCGGAGCGCACACTCAATGCCCCAACCGCACACGCGATGCCGTTAGCGCACACGGGCGGCCCGTTCATTTAAGCTGGCACGTCGTGACCTCCGCCCCCCCGACAGACCCGGCAGACATTCCCGAGCAATTCCGTATTCGCCGCGACAAGCGCGCTCGCCTGCTGGCGGAGGGTCAGGACCCCTACCCGGTTGCCATCGAACGCACCCATACCCTGGCCGAGGTCCGCGCCGCCCATCCCGACCTGCCGGTCGACACCGCGACCGATGATGTTGTCGGTGTCGCGGGCCGGGTGATATTCGCGCGCAACTCCGGCAAATTGTGCTTTGCCACGCTCCAAGACGGCGACGGCACCAGCCTGCAAGTGATGATTAGCCTGGACAAAGTCGGTCAGAAAGCCCTCGACGACTGGAAAACCGACGTCGATCTCGGCGACTTCGTCTATGTGCACGGCAACGTCATTAGCTCGCGGCGCGGCGAGTTGTCCGTCCTTGCCGACTCCTGGCAGCTGGCTTCCAAGGCGTTGCGGCCGCTGCCCGTGGCGCACAAGGAAATGAGCGAAGAGTCACGGGTGCGCCAGCGCTATGTCGACCTGATCGTTCGTCCCCAAGCGCGCGAGGTAGCCCGGCAGAGAATCGCCGTAGTCCGCGCGATACGCAACGCATTGGAACGGCGCGGGTTTCTCGAAGTTGAAACCCCTATGTTGCAGACGTTGGCCGGCGGCGCGACAGCCAGGCCGTTCATCACACATTCCAATGCTCTTGACATCGATCTCTACCTGCGGATCGCACCGGAACTGTTCCTCAAGCGCTGCGTCGTCGGCGGTTTCGACAAGGTCTTCGAACTTAATCGGGTGTTCCGAAACGAAGGAGCCGATTCGACCCATTCTCCGGAATTTTCCATGTTGGAGACCTACCAGACCTACGGAACCTATGACGATTCGGCAGTCGTGACCCGGCAGATTATTCAAGAGGTAGCCGACGAGGCGATCGGGACCAGACAACTGCCGCTGCCCGACGGCAGTGTCTACGACATAGACGGAGAATGGGCGTCGATACAAATGTATCCGTCGCTGTCGGCGGCCCTTGGTGAAGTGATCACCCCCGAGACGACGGTCGATCATCTGCGCAGCATCGCGGATCGACTCGGCGTGGAGATGGGCGCCGAGATTGGCAACCGCGGCTATGGGCATGGCAAACTCGTCGAGGAACTGTGGGAGCACACCGTGGGCAACGCCCTGACCGCGCCCACATTCGTCAAGGATTTCCCAGTCGAGACAACGCCTTTGACCCGCCAGCACCGCAGTATCCCGGGTGTGACCGAGAAGTGGGATCTCTACATACGCGGGGTCGAACTGGCCACCGGGTACTCCGAATTAAACGATCCGGTGGTGCAGCGTGAGCGATTCGCCGAACAAGCCCGCGCCGCGGCCGCCGGCGACGACGAGGCCATGGTGCTCGACGAAGATTTTCTGGTCGCCCTCGAGTATGGGATGCCGCCGTGCACCGGAACCGGAATGGGTATCGATCGGTTGTTGATGTCTTTGACCGGCCTGTCAATTCGAGAGACAGTTTTGTTCCCGATTGTTCGCCCGCACTCGGGCTGAAAGTTGAACAGTGCGTCTTGCGCCCTGGATTGAGTATGTTGGGCTAATATGGCAGATTGTCAACCGGGGAGTGGATCCAAAACTGCTCAGCAACTGCTCAAGAAGAAACGCGAGGGTAAGCTAATGGCGAAGAAAGTCACCGTCACCTTGGTCGATGATTTCGACGGTGCGGGCGCCGCGGACGAAACCGTCGAATTCGGGCTTGACGGGGTGACCTATGAGATTGACCTTTCGACCAAGAATGCCGCGAAACTTCGCGGTGATTTGAAGCAATGGGTGGCGGCCGGCCGCCGGGTCGGCGGGCGGCGTCGTGGCCGTTCCGGCTCTGCTCGCGGTCGCGGAGCGATCGACCGCGAGCAGAGCGCAGCGATCCGGGAATGGGCTCGGCGAAATGGGCACAACGTGTCCACCCGCGGCCGCATCCCGGCCGACGTTATCGACGCATTCCACGCGGCGACCTGACAAACCGCTTAGCCAGCGCCCGGGCCTCAAGGCTTGGGCGCCGGTTTTGTCACTTTCGCTGGCGGCGAAATGCTCGCCGGTGACTCGGGGAAACGAATTGGTGGTTTGTCTCGTTTCATGAGATGCGGCGCCTAATCGCGCACTAGTCATCCGGGATCGCCCGTCAAGCCAAGCGGATCTGAGGACAGCGAAGAACCGCAAGGTTAGGAACCGTGGCGGGCCGACCATTACAGTGGACGGCAGGTACCGCGAGTCCGGTCCCACTGGCCGGCAACGGGTTGTACCGATGGTGAGGGAGAGCAGGTAACCACCGATGTTTGAAAGATTTACCGACCGTGCCCGCAGGGTCGTCGTCCTGGCGCAAGAAGAGGCCCGGATGCTCAACCACAACTACATCGGCACCGAGCACATCCTGTTGGGTTTGATTCACGAGGGCGAGGGCGTCGCAGCCAAGTCGCTGGAGTCGCTGGGGATCTCGCTCGAGGGCGTCCGCAGCCAGGTCGAGGAGATCATCGGCCAGGGCCAGCAGGCGCCGTCGGGGCACATCCCGTTCACCCCGCGCGCCAAGAAGGTTCTCGAGCTGAGCCTGCGCGAGGCGCTGCAGCTCGGCCACAACTACATCGGCACCGAGCACATTTTGCTGGGCCTGATCCGCGAGGGCGAGGGCGTGGCCGCGCAGGTGCTGGTCAAGCTGGGCGCCGAGTTGACCCGGGTGCGCCAGCAGGTGATCCAGCTGCTGTCGGGCTACCAGGGCAAAGAGGCCGCAGAGGCCGGCACCGGTGGCCGGGGCGGCGAATCCGGGAGTCCGTCCACTTCATTGGTGCTCGACCAGTTCGGGCGCAACCTGACGGCCGCCGCGATGGAAGGCAAGCTGGACCCCGTCATCGGCCGCGAGAAGGAAATCGAGCGGGTGATGCAGGTGTTGAGCCGGCGCACCAAGAACAACCCGGTGCTGATCGGCGAGCCCGGCGTCGGCAAGACCGCCGTGGTCGAGGGCCTGGCTCAGGCCATCGTGCACGGCGAGGTCCCCGAGACGCTGAAAGACAAGCAGCTCTACACCCTTGACCTGGGATCGCTGGTCGCGGGCTCCAGGTACCGCGGTGACTTCGAGGAACGCCTGAAGAAGGTGCTCAAGGAGATCAACACCCGCGGCGACATCATCCTGTTCATCGACGAGCTGCACACGCTGGTCGGGGCGGGTGCCGCCGAGGGCGCGATCGACGCCGCGTCGATCCTCAAGCCCAAGCTGGCCCGTGGTGAGCTACAGACGATCGGTGCCACCACGCTCGACGAGTACCGCAAGTACATCGAGAAGGATGCCGCGCTGGAGCGCCGCTTCCAGCCGGTGCAGGTGGGCGAGCCGACGGTGGAGCACACTATCGAGATCCTCAAGGGCCTGCGCGACCGCTACGAGGCCCACCACCGGGTGTCGATCACCGACAGCGCGATGGTGGCCGCCGCCACGCTGGCCGACCGCTACATCAACGACCGGTTCCTGCCGGACAAGGCGATCGACCTGATCGACGAGGCGGGCGCCCGGATGCGGATCCGCCGGATGACCGCGCCGCCGGACCTGCGTGAGTTCGACGAGAAGATCGCCGAGGCCCGCCGGGAGAAGGAATCAGCGATCGACGCCCAGGACTTCGAAAAGGCGGCCAGCCTGCGGGATCGGGAAAAGCAGCTGGTGGCTCAGCGGTCGGAGCGCGAAAAGCAATGGCGCTCAGGCGATCTCGACGTGGTCGCCGAGGTCGACGACAACGAGATCGCCGAGGTGCTGGGCAACTGGACCGGCATCCCGGTGTTCAAGCTCACCGAGGCCGAGACCACCCGGCTGCTGCGCATGGAAGACGAGCTGCACAAGCGGATCATCGGCCAGGCGGACGCCGTCAAGGCCGTCTCCAAGGCGATCCGCCGCACCCGCGCCGGGCTGAAAGACCCCAAGCGGCCGTCGGGTTCGTTCATCTTCGCCGGCCCCTCCGGTGTCGGTAAGACCGAGCTGTCCAAGGCGCTGGCCAACTTCCTGTTCGGCGACGACGACGCGCTCATCCAGATCGACATGGGCGAGTTCCACGACCGGTTCACCGCGTCGCGGCTGTTCGGTGCCCCGCCGGGGTATGTCGGCTACGAGGAGGGCGGTCAGCTCACCGAGAAGGTGCGGCGCAAGCCGTTTTCCGTGGTGCTGTTCGACGAGATCGAGAAGGCGCATCAGGAGATCTACAACAGCCTGTTGCAGGTCCTCGAGGATGGCCGGCTCACCGACGGACAGGGCCGCACGGTGGACTTCAAGAACACCGTGCTGATCTTCACGTCCAATCTCGGTACGTCCGACATCTCGAAGCCGGTCGGCTTGGGCTTCACCCAGGGCGGCGGTGACAACGACTACGAGCGGATGAAGCAGAAGGTCAACGACGAGCTCAAGAAGCACTTCCGCCCGGAGTTCCTCAACCGCATCGACGAAGTCATCGTCTTCCACCAGCTGACGCGTGACGAGATCATCCAGATGGTCGACCTGATGATCGAGCGGGTGGGCAAGCAGCTCAAGACCAAGGACATGGCGATGGAGTTGACCGACAAGGCCAAGTCGTTGCTGGCCAAGCGCGGCTTCGACCCCGTGCTGGGCGCTCGCCCGCTGCGGCGCACCATCCAGCGCGAGATCGAGGACCAGCTGTCCGAGAAGATCCTCTTCGACGAGGTCGGCCCCGGGCAGGTGGTCACCGTCGACGTGGACAACTGGGACGGCGAAGGCACCGGCGAGGACGCGGTGTTCACGTTCACCGGAGCCCGCAAGCCCCCGGTCGAGCCGGACCTGGCCAAAGCCGGAGCGCACAGCGCCCCGGATACGCAGTAGCGGCTGCAGCAAACGGGCGGTTAGTCTCTGACGGGACCAACCGCCCGTTTCGCCGTGATCAGGAGGCTCGCCTGTGCTGATCGTCACCACCAACGACCTTCCGGGTTGGGAGATTCAACGGGTGTGCGGGGAAGTGTTCGGGCTGACCGTGCGCTCGCGGAATGCGTTCTCCCAATTCGGTGCCGGACTGAAGTCGATCTTCGGCGGCGAGCTGGCCGGAATGACCAAGAATCTCGCCGATAGCCGCAATGAAGCGATGGAACGGCTGATCGCCGAGGCGCGCAACCGCGGCGGCAACGCGATCGTCGCGATGCGGTTCGACACCACCGAGATCGGTGACGTGTGGACCGAGATCTGCGCCTACGGGACGGCTGTCCAGGCCGTGCCGGTCACCGAGGCCGCGAAGTACACGGCGAGTCAGCTGCGCTATGGCGCGTCGCCGCAGCAATAACACCGGTTTGTTCGGCCGGCTGCGCCGTTTAGACTGACGGATGTTGTCGACGAGCAACGGAATCTGGTGAAACTCCAGAGCGGTCGCGCCACTGTATAGAGTCAGACCCGGCACTCGTCACCAACGCTCAAGCGGGGCGCGAAATCCCCAGAAGGAGTAACAGTGTCCACCTCCGAGACAACCGGCACGCGTTCGATTGATCTGTCGGCGTCCAGCGCCGCGATCTGGTTGGCCGCAACCGCCTTCCTGGCCCTGCTGGCGCTGTACTTCGTTGGCGTCGATCAGGGCGCGGTGTCGCTGTTCGGCAATGACTCACATGTGCACGAGTTCGTGCACGACGCGCGGCACCTCCTCGGCTTTCCCTGCCACTGACCCCGCAGCGTGGAGAAGCGTCTGATCGCATGCGGTCTCCTGGCAGGCGCGATCGCCGCGGTGCTGGCGTTCGTATTCGCCCGCCTGTGCGCCGAACCCGTGATAGGCCGCGCGATCGGTTTTGAGGACGGTCGAACCGAAGCCGAGAGCGCGCACGGCGTGCACGAGCATGGCACCGAATTGTTCACCCGCGGTGTCCAGGCCAACGCCGGATTGGGTTTCGGTGTGCTGGTTTTCGGCTTCGCGATGGGCGCGCTCTTCGCCGTGCTGTTTTGCGTGGTGTATGGGCGCGCGGTGGATCACGCAAAAAACCTTGCGCCACAGCAACTTTCAATAGTTCTGGCGGCGGTCGCCTTCGTGGTCGTGTACCTGGTGCCGTTCGTGAAGTATCCGCCGAACCCACCGGCGGTGGGCCAGGCGGACACGATCGGGGCGCGCACCGGCTGGTATGTGGTGATGGTGCTGGCGTCGGTGGCGCTGGCCATCGCGACGGTGTGGCTGGCCCGGCGGCTCGCCGCCCGATTCGGCGCGTGGAATTCACGGCTGCTCGCGGCCGGCGCCTACCTGGTGGCGATCGCGGTGGTGATGGTGCTGTTGCCGACGGTGGACGAGACGCCCGAACCATTGCGCGACGCCGCGGGTGCGATCATCTATCCTGGCTTCCCCGCCGATGTTCTCTACGAATTCAGGTTGCTCTCGCTGGCTACACAGCTGATCCTGTGGGTGACCATCGGCCTGCTCTTTGCGACGCTGGCCGGGCGCCTGCTTCAGGACCGGGCCGAGAGCGGACGGGCATCGAGCATCGCGACGTGACCGAGGTCGTCCGGTTGACCTTGGTGTCGCACGCGATGACCGATGCCATGGCAGCCGAGCGCTTTCCAGCCGACGAATCGCTCAACGACCTCGGCTGCCGACAGGCCGAGGCGGCCGCCGGACTAGGCATCACGGGCTTGGAGGCCCGCCAACTTGCCGGTCCCGAGCGGCGCTCTTGCCAGACGGCACAGGTGCTGGGCCTACGGGCCATGCCCGAGCCGCGGTTGGCCGACCTCGATTGCGGAAGCTGGCGTGGGAAGACGCTCGGGGCCATCGGCCCCGCCGACCTCGGGGTGTGGCTGAGCGAACCGAACCGGGCGCCGCACGGCGGCGAGTCGATCGTCGACCTGATCGAACGGGTCGCGGGCTGGATGGCGTCATTGACTGAAGACACGACGAGCGCCGTGGCGGTGACACATCCGGCGGTGATCCGGGCGGCGATCCTGCGGGCCCTGGACATCCCGCCGAAATCGTTCTGGCGCATAGACGTCGCACCGGTGAGTCGCACCGTGCTCCATTTCCGGAACGGATGCTGGACGCTGCGGTTCTGACCGCTATCGCGGTGCGATCAGCGCGAAGGCCTGTTTGGCGACCTGCAGCATCCAGCCGGTCACGGTCGGCCCGTGATCGCGCGGCCAGTTCAACTGGAAGCTGACCACCCACGGCTGCCGCGTGTTGTCGACGGCGTACCAGCTGAATGTCAGGTCACCAGGCAGGCCACCGGCTTTCGCGCCGATGTATGGCCACACGTTTCGATCCAGCTGGATACCCGACACCGCGGCAAGGATCTGTCTGACCGGTGCGGCCTCGCCGACCGCGTCGGCTTGCAGCGCCGCATGGATTCTGCAGATGTCCTCGGCGTTGCCGTACCACTCCGCGCCGTAGCTGGACGCCGGGGTATGCGCACGGGTTGGATCGGGTTGGTAGGGCGTCGAATCCGCCCGCGCCAGCAGCTCGGCACGGACCTGCGGGGACCCCTGCTTCCACTGGCTGCGCAGATCCGGTTGACCCCAGCCCACGGAGAACAGCTCATACATTGTGGGGAAGGGCGTCATGCTGGCCGGATCGTGATGACCCGCCGTGACGAGCGCTTCCTCGATGGCGTGCGTGCCCAACCGTCCGATCAGCAGATCGGTCGCCATGTTGTCGCTGGTGGCGATCATCTTCTCGGCGGCCTTGCGAACCGAAAAATGTGCTCCGACAGGCAGTTCCAACCCCGAAGAGCCCACCGCCTTGCCCTTGTCGGTGACAGTCAGCTGGTCGTCCCAGGAGACCGCCCCGCTGTTGACCGCACCCGCCAGGGCGTGCAGCACGTACAGCTTGAAAATCGATGCCAATGGCAGGGATTCGCCGGTGTTGGTGCCCGCAACCGCGTTGCAGTCACCGTCATCGACCTTGGCCAGCTGGTAGGAGTAGCGGGCACCGGTCTTACTCAACACCGCGTCGATGTCGTGCCACGAGGTGATCGTCGGCGCATGGGTGTCCAGGTCGAACCGATCAACCCACCCGCCGTCGTTGGTGTGAATCCGGATGTCTTGTCGCGCACCGTAAGAGGAGACGAGGTGCAGCGTGGCCACGCTGGCGCCGATGTCGACACTGTCGAGGGCGAAGGGACGATCCCACCACAGCTCTTCCATCGTGGTTTCCACGGAGTCGACCTGGTCGGGCGCGGCAAGGGTGCGAACCCCAACCGGCCCGATGGGCCAGTCCGAGTTGAGCATGTCCATGGTCTGCTGGGCCCGCAGACCCGGAGGAGTCCGGGTGTCGATCGCCCGCCCCGGGTTCGCCGCATTCGCCTGCGGGGGAGGGGAGGGCGCGCAACTGGCGGTCAGGGACGTGACCAGTGCGGCGGCGATGCTCAACGCCAGCACGTGACGCCAAGCCGAGCGCTTGTTACTTAGCCTGGTCGGTCCCGGCAACGTCCATCACAACCTCGAATTCCAGCAGCGACGCCCCGGTGGCCACCGGGTTGGCCCGATGACCGGCATGGGCTTCGATGGCGGGTCCGTTCGCCCAGGCCTGGAACGCTTCATCGGATTCCCAGTGCGTCACCACAAAGTAGCGGTCCTCACCCTTGACCGGACGCAGCAGCTGGAAGCCGAGGAAACCCGGTTGGTTCTCCACCGCATGGGCGCGATGGGCGAACCGCTTCTCCAGCTCGGGGCCAGCGTCCGCGGGTATCTCGATTGCGTTGATCTTCACGACTGGCATTCCGCTAGGCTACCGCGCGCCCCGAGGTGTCGAACTCCAGGGCGGGCCACCTTGGCGGGCGGGCATTGCCCGGGGGATGTCGGGGGTAATTCGAGCGAGGTCGGCGCCGTCTTGGTGCTCGGGGGTGGGTTAGGCCTCCGCCGGGGACGGGGACCTCATACCAGTTCAAAAATGCTGCATTCCAATGCTATTAGATGCGCGCGGATTCAGTTGTCCAGGGCTTTGACATTGTCCCAGAAGGATTTGATCTGAGCGGCTTCATCTGCCGAGGACTCAACCTCGTCGCGCAAACCCTCTAGCAGCGCCGCGAACGCGTGATCAGCGAGGCGGGGATCATCTGAGCGACTCTGTAATACTGCCTTGAGATCCGAATAGCCCGGACAGTCCTCGTACGCGCGCCACTGCAAGCCGGGCACAAAGAAGTACTTGACGCTGCCCAGCAGCAAGTTGGTCCATTGCTCGTAGTAGTACCTCAGATGGATCGATGGACCCAGCAGACACGAGGCGGCGTCTCGCACCGCCACTTTCTTGGCACGGCGGCGTTGATCGTCGGGGAGCACCTCGACCATGCGGCAATACGGTGCGCTGTCGCCCGGAAGCGTCGCGAACACAAAGCTGAGGATGTCCTCTTCGGGGTACAGTCCGCGGCCGTCGTACAGCCGGAAGGCGATCCCGTGTAAGTCGACCGCCGGTATCGACAGCAGCGGTCCGCGAATAGCGATGTCGTGATTGAGTGGACCCGCGGGCCGCAGCTCGATGCCCGCCGACGGGCCGGGGTCGTCGTCGTCGACGATGGGGACGGCGGCGGCGCAACCCGCGGCCACCGATTCGTGAACCACGATCGCACCGTCGACGTGGTGGTCGAACACCGAGATGGCAAGAGGCTCACCAAAGTAGCTGTGCGACAGCTCCGCGATGGGTAGGAGATGTTCTACGAGCGCATCGCGGGCAGCCCTTTTCGGGCACGAGCCGCTCCAATGGACGACCACCGACCCCACGCGTCGAGTGTGGCACAAAGCGATGACCTACTGGCGAGACCGGGCGCTCAGGTCGATCGCAGGCCACGCAAGATGGTGACATGCCCGGTGATCTCTTGACCTGTCACGGCGGACAAGGCGAGCCATTGATACTGGTGCACGGCCTGATGGGCCGGGGCACCACCTGGTCGCGTCAGCTACCGTGGCTCGCCCGGTTGGGCACCGTGTACACCTACGACGCGCCGTGGCACCGGGGTCGCGACGTCGACGATCCGCACCCGGTCAGCACCGAACGATTCGTGGCCGATCTGGGTGACGCGGTCAGCGCGGTGGGGGCGCCGGCCAGGCTGGTCGGGCATTCGATGGGCGGCCTGCACTCGTGGTGTCTGGCCGCGCAGCGTCCCGATCTGGTTTCGGCGCTGGTGATCGAGGATATGGCGCCGGACTTTCGCGGCCGCACCACCGGTCCGTGGGAGCCCTGGCTGCACGCGCTTCCCGTCGAATTCGACTCTGCCGAGCAAGTATTCGACGAATTCGGACCGGTCGCCGGGCAGTATTTCCTGGATTCCTTCGACCGCACCGCGACCGGTTGGCGGTTGCACGGTCACACCTCGCGATGGATCGAGATCGCGGCCGAATGGGGCACCCGGGACTACTGGGCGCACTGGTCGGCCGTGCGGGCGCCGGCGCTGCTCATCGAGGCCGGCAACTCGGTCACGCCGCCGGGCCAGATGCGGGAGATGGCTGAAACCAGCTCTCCGACAACATATGTGCAGGTCCAGCAAGCCGGCCACTTGGTTCATGACGAAGCGCCACAGATTTACCGGCAAGCCGTCGAGTCCTTTTTTGCGGCGCTGCCTCCAAGCGCCTGAGTTCCATCCGCGTCCGGCCCTCGGACGTTGCCGCGACACCCGCAGCACCATATGATAAATTCTTCAACTGATCAACTGTAGGAAGTCAATAGTCTTCAGGAGAGCTGTGGTGTCGGAGCCGCTGTACAAGCTGAAGGCCGAGTTCTTCAAGACGCTGGGGCATCCCGCACGAATCAGGATCCTCGAGCTGCTCGTGGCGGGGGAGAAGTCGGTCGCCGAACTGTTGCCCGAGGTCGGGCTGGAATCGTCGAATCTGTCGCAGCAGCTGGGTGTGCTGCGCCGGGCCGGTGTGGTCGACGCGTTCAGAGACGGCAACACGGTGATCTACTCCATCGCCTCGCTGGATATCGCCGAACTGCTGATGGTGGCGCGCAAGGTTCTCACCGGGGTGCTCAGCGACCGCGTCGCGATGTTGGAGGACCTGCGTGCCGGCGGCGCGGAGTAGCGTCCATGGGCTGGATTGGCAAAGCGCTCAGGGTCGGTCGGATCGTCGAACCCGCGCCACCGGCACCGGAGCCGATGGCGAAACCGCTAGCGGGAGTTCGTGGCTCGCTTCAGATCCGGCACGTCGATGCGGGCTCGTGCAATGGGTGTGAGGTGGAGATCTCGGGCGCTTTCGGACCGGTGTATGACGCCGAGCAGTTCGGTGCGCGGCTGGTGGCGTCGCCGCGCCACGCGGACGCGCTGCTGGTGACCGGCGTGGTGACACACAATATGGCCGGCCCCTTGCGCACCACCATCGACGCCACGCCGCGGCCACGGCGGGTGATCGCCTGTGGGGACTGTGCTCTCAACCGAGGCGTGTTCGCCGATGCCTATGGCGTGGTCGGCGCGGTGGGTGAGGTGGTGGCGGTCGACGTGCAAATCCCGGGGTGCCCGCCGACGCCGAGCCAGATCATCGCGGCCCTGCGATCGGTCACCGGCAAGTGACCGTTGTGCAGACGGCCACCACGATGGCCACGCCGGACCTATTGCGCCGCAACGACTTCGAATCCGCGTTCGCAGGTTTGCTGACGTTGCTGCTCGGTGCGGGCGGCGTGTGGGCGGGCGGGCTGGGGATGTTCGGTTCGGTCCGCGCGGTCCGCATCGGGTGGCTGCTGCCCCTGTCGGGGGTACAGCTGTGCCTCGATCCGCTTGGCGGGTTCTTCATGACGCTTACGGGCGCTGTCGCTGTCGCGGTCGCGGTGTACGTGATCGGGTATGCCCGACGCGAGCATCTGGGTCCGGTCACACTGGCGGCGGTGCCGATCTTCGTCGCGGCGATGCTGTTGGTACCCGCCGCGGGGTCAGCCACCACCTTTCTGTTGGCGTGGGAGTTGATGGCGGTCGCGTCACTGGTGTTGGTACTGACCGAGCACACCCGTGCGCAGGTTCGCTCCGCCGCATTGGTGTACGCGGTGATGACCCAGCTTGGGTTCGTGGCCATCTTGACCGGGCTGATGGTGTTATCGGCGGCCGGCGGCGCGGACCGGTTTGCCGATCTGCACCGGATACCGCAGGGCGCGTGCACCGCGGTCTTTCTGTTGACGATTGCGGGATTCGGGTCGAAGGCAGGGCTAGTGCCGCTGCACGCCTGGCTACCACGCGCCCATCCCGAGGCGCCCAGCCCGGTCTCGGCGCTGATGAGCGCGGCCATGGTCAACCTGGGGATCTATGGCATCTGCCGCATCGATCTACAACTATTGGGGCCCGGCCCGCGCTGGTGGGGGCTTACCTTGATGGCTGTCGGCGGGGTGTCGGCGCTTTATGGCGTGGTGCAGGCTTCGGTGGCCACGGATCTCAAACGGCTACTTGCGTATTCGACCACCGAGAACCTTGGACTGATCACACTGGCATTGGGAGCCGCGACCCTGTTCGCGGCCGCTGGCGCGCACGCGCCGGCGACGATCGCCGCGGCCGCGGCCATGCTGCACCTGATCGCGCACGCGGCGTTCAAAAGCCTCGGCTTCCTGGCGGCGGGGTCGGTGCTGGCCGCTACCGGGTTGCGTGACCTCGACCGGTTGGGCGGACTGGCCCGCCGGATGCCGGCGACCACCACCCTGTTCGGGATAGCCGCGCTCGGCGCATGCGGTCTGCCGCTGGGCGCCGGGTTCGTCAGCGAGTGGCTGCTGCTCCAGTCACTGATCCACGCGGCGCCCGGGCACGCCACCGTCCTGGCCTTGACCACGCCGCTGGCGGTAGGTGCGATCGCCCTCACCACCGGCCTGGGGGTGGCAGCGATGGTCAAGGCGTTCGGGATCGGATTCCTGGCGCGGCCGCGCTGCCAGGAGGCAGCCGACGCCCGGGAGGCGCCGGGCAGCATGCTGGCCGGTATGGCGATCGCGGCGGTCGCTTGTGTGATGCTGGCGGTGTCGCCCTCGCTGATCGCACCCGCGCTGCGTCGAGCGGTCGCCACGCTGCCCGCAGCCCGGACGGTCCAGTTCACCGATTTTGGCGCCGTGGTGCGGCTGCCGGGCCTGCAGGGCTCCATCGCGCCCGGGATTATCGCCGTGGGCGTTTTAGTGGGGGCGCTGAGCGTGGCCACGCTGGCGCGTTGGCGTCGGGGACGGCGTCCGAGGTCGGCCACGTTGCCGCTATGGGCTTGTGGCGCAGACGATCTCACCCCGCGCATGCAGTACACGGCCACGTCCTTCGCCGAGCCGCTGCAACGGGTCTTCGATGACGTCCTGCGTCCCGACACTGATATCGAAGTCACGCACACCGCCGAATCTCGGTATCTGGCTGAGAAGATCACTTACCGCACCACAATCGCCGATGCGATCGAGGAACGCTTCTACACGCCGGTGATCCGGGCGGTGGCGGCCGCAGCGGCAATGGTGCGGCGCGCCCACACCGGCAGCGTGCACCTGTACCTGGCTTACGGTGCGCTCGGTGTGCTGATCGTGCTGGTGGTGGCCCGATGAACGTCCTGTCCTACGTCGCCGGTGCGGTGCAGATCGGCACCGTGATGGCCGGGGCGCCGTTGGTGGTCGGCCTTACCCGGCAGGTTCGCGCACGCTGGGAGGGCCGCGCCGGTGGCGGCGTCCTGCAGCCGTGGCGCGACATCCGCAAACAGCTTGGGAAACAACAGATCACCCCGCTTGGCACGACGGTAGTGTTCGCGGCTGCGCCCGCCATCGTCGCCGGATCGACCTTGCTGATCGCCGCGATCGCGCCCCTGGTCGCCACCGGATCACCACTAGACGGGACCGCGGACTTGTTCGCCGTCGTCGGCCTGCTGTTCGTGGGCACCGTCGCCTTGACCCTGGCCGGTATCGACACCGGCACTTCGTTCGGCGGCATGGGCGCCAGCCGCGAGATCACTATCGCCGCGCTCGTCGAACCGACAATCCTGCTCGCGGTCTTCGCGCTGTCCATGCCGGCGGGATCGGCCAATCTCGGTGCCCTGGTGGCCAATACCATCGCCCACCCCGGCGAGGTGGTGTCACTGGCCGCGGTGTTGGCCTTCGCCGCGCTGGTGATCGTGATCGTCGCCGAGACCGGGCGCCTGCCGGTGGACAACCCGGCCACCCATCTCGAGCTGACGATGGTGCACGAGGCGATGGTCCTCGAATACGCCGGCCCGCGCCTGGCGCTGGTCGAGTGGGCGGCCGGCATGCGACTGACCGTGCTGCTGGCGCTGCTGGCAAACCTGTTCGCGCCGTGGGGCATCGCTGGCGGCCAACCCAGCGCGGGTGACATCGTCGTCGGCGCCGTGGCGGTCGTGGCCAAGGTCGCCGCGCTGGCGGGACTGCTCGCAACTGTCGAGGTGTTCGTCGCCAAGCTGCGGCTGTTCCGGGTTCCCGAACTGCTGGCCGGGTCATTTCTACTGGCGCTGCTCGCGGTCACCGCCGCCAACTTCTTCGCAGTGCCGGCATGACATACAACACTTTCGCCGTACTGGTCGACCTCGCCGCCGGCGGCCTGCTTCTGGCTGCGGTGCTGATCGTGTGGCGCCGCGGCCTGGGCGCCATCATCCGTCTGCTGGCGTGCCAGGGCTTTGCTCTGGCGGCCATCCCCGTCCTGCGCGGAGTGTACGACGGCGACGGCGCACTCATCGGTGTCGGTGTCGCAGTGCTGGTATTGCGGGCTGTAGTACTGCCGCGGTTGCTGGCCCGCGCAGTCGGCGCCGAGCCGCAATCCCACCGAGAGGCCACCCCGCTGGTGAACACTGCCACCTCGCTGCTGATCACCGCGGCGCTGACGCTGGCCGCGTTCGCCGCCACTCGACCCTTGGTGAACCTGCAGCCAGCGGCCTCAACCAACGCGGTCCCGGCCGCTACCGCCGTGGTGCTGATCGCGCTGTTCGTAATGGTCACGCGGCGGCACGCAGTGTCACAGGCCGCGGGATTCCTCATGCTGGACAACGGAATCTCCGCGACGGCGTTTTTGCTCACTGCCGGCGTGCCGCTGATCGTTGAACTCGGCGCCTCCCTGGACGTGCTGTTCGCAGTCCTAGTGATCGGCGTTCTGACCGGCAGGCTGTCTCGCACCTTCGGCGGTGCCGACCTGGACGCGTTGCGGGAGCTGCACGACTGATGACCGTCTTACTGCTCACTGCGATCCTCACGCCGATTGGTGCGTCGATCGCCACCGTAGTCGGCGGGTGGCGTCGGGCGACCGCCACACTCATCGTTCTCTCAGCGGTAACGGTGCTCGGGTGTGGCGCGGCGCTGGGGCTGCGTGTCGGATCGGGGACCCAATTCGCGTTGGGCGGGCTGTTGCGCGTCGATGCGCTCACCGTCACCATGCTGGTCGTCATCGGAATCGTTGCCACACTGGCCACCTGGGCCAGCATTGGCTACCTCGATACCGAGCTCGCTCACGACCACACTGACACACGCGGCGCTCGAGTGTACGGGGCGCTGACAGCAGCGTTCCTTGCGGCAATGGTTGTTGCGGTGTGTGCCAACAACATCGGCGTGATCTGGGTCGCGATCGAAGCCACCACGGTAATCACCGCCTTCCTGGTCGGACACCGCCGCACCCGCACGGCACTTGAAGCGACCTGGAAATACGTAGTGATCTGCTCGGTCGGCATCGCGATCGCCTTTCTGGGCACCGTGCTGCTGGACTACGCCGCGCTGCATGCCGGCGCGCCGGCCGCCGCAGCCCTGAACCTCGACGTGCTAATGGCACACGCGGGCGGGCTGGATCCCGGCACCGCTCGACTGGCGGGCGGGCTGCTGCTGATCGGCTACGGCGCCAAGGCCGGCCTGTTTCCTTTCCACACCTGGTTGGCCGACGCCCACAGCCAGGCCCCGGCGCCCGTTTCGGCGCTGATGAGCGGCGTGCTGCTGTCGGTGGCGTTCTCGGTACTGATTCGCATCAAACCGATCATCGACACCGCCACCGGGCCTACCTTCATGCGGTCGGGGCTGCTGGTAATCGGGCTGGCGACGCTGCTGATCGCAGCCCTGATGCTGACCGTGACACCCGACATCAAACGCATGTTTGCCTACTCGTCGATGGAGAACATGGGCCTGATCGCGATCGCCGCAGCCGCCGGAACCACGCTGGCGATCGCTGCCCTGCTGCTGCACGTGCTCGCGCACGGGATCGGCAAGACGGTCCTGTTCCTGGCGAGCGGCCAACTGCAGGCCGCGCACAACTCCAGCGCGATCGCTGACACCACCGGAGTGCTGCGGCGCTCCCGCCTGATCGGTGTATCGCTTGCCGTCGGTGTGATCGTGCTGCTCGGCCTGCCGCCGTTCGCGATGTTCGCCAGCGAGTTGGCCATCGTCCGCTCGCTCGCCGACGCCCGGCTCAGCTGGGCCCTCGGCGTAGGGATGCTGCTGATGGCGGTTGCCTTCGCCGCGCTGGCACGCAACTCGGGGCGCATCCTGCTGGGCGGCCCCACCGGTGCGCCGGCGATCGCCGTGCCGCGGACGGTGGCCGCGGCACTGCTCCTCGGTGTCGCGGCATCGATCGCCCTCGGAGTCACCGCCGGCCCGCTGACCGACCTATTCACCGCCGCGGCCAGCGCCGTTGGGGCACCGTCATGTAGCCGTGACTGGTTGCACCACAGGCTATCTCAGGACCGCCTGGCCGAGATGGCAGAAGAGCTGTTAGGCAACGGGTTTCGCCTGGCGCTGGTAGCTGCCCACGACGACGAAAGCACCTTGAGGGTGGTCTACCTGTTCCTTGCCGGCTGGCCCGATCGTCGCGTCGAACTCGAATGTGTTGTGCCCAAGGTTGATCCGGCGATGCGTTCACTGGCATTTCTGTCGTTTGCGGCCAGCCGATTCGAGCGCGAGATGGCCGACCTGTACGGGATCCGGCCCGTCGGGCATCCCAAACTGCGCCGACTGGTGCGGCACGGCCACTGGCCCGAGGACTGGTATCCCATGCGCAACGACGCCGCGCCCCCACCCGAATTCGAAGACCTGGGCCATTTCCCGTTCGTCACCGTCGAGGGACCGGGGGTATATGAGATCCCGGTCGGTCCCGTGCATGCCGGCTTGATCGAACCCGGCCATTTCCGCTTCTCCGTCGCCGGCGAAACCGTGCTGCGACTCAAGGCGCGACTGTGGTTCGTCCACCGGGGCGTGGAAAAGCTGTTCGAGGGCCGGCGGGCGGACGGCGCGGTCGAGCTCGCCGAACGCGTCAGCGGCGACACCTCCGTTGCACACGCGCTGGCCCACAGCCTTGCCATCGAGGACGCGCTGGGGTTAGAACTCCCCGACGAGGTCCACCGGCTGCGGGCTCTGCTCGTCGAGCTCGAACGGATCTACAACCACGTCGCCGACCTGGGTGCGCTGGCCAACGACGTCGGCTTCGCACTCGCCAACGCACACGCTCAACGCATCCGCGAACAACTGCTGCGGCTCAACGCCGAAGTGACCGGACATCGGCTGCTGCGCGGTGCCATCCGCCCCGGCGCAGTGACGCTGCGCGCGCTACCCGACACCACCGCGCTGCGGTCCATTGCGGCCGACGTCGCCGAGGTCGCCGAACTCACCCTGCGCAACACCGTGGTGTACGACCGGTTCGCCGGGACCGCCGTCCTAAACCCGGAAGACGCTCGCGCCCTCGGCTGCCTCGGCTATGTCGCGCGCGCCAGCGGTGTGCGCACCGACGCGCGACTCGAACATCCCACCACCGCGCTACCCGTTACCGAGATCGGCGCCGCGGCAGGTGACGTACTGGCCCGCTACACGGTACGGCGCGACGAATTCGCGGCCTCCACCAAGTTGGCGTGCCACCTCATCGAATCACACACGGGCCCAATGGAATACGCCAGAACCCCGGCGTCGCTGCGCGGAGCCCGCAGCGGTATCGGCATCGTCGAAGGCTGGCGCGGCACCATCGTCCATCGCGTCGAAATCGGCGCCGCCAATCGCATTACCCGCGCGAAGATCGTCGACCCGTCCTGGTTCAACTGGCCGGCGCTGCCCGTCGCGATGGCCGACACCATCGTCCCCGACTTCCCACTGGCCAACAAAAGCTTCAACCAGTCCTACGCCGGCAACGACCTCTGATCAGCGGCAACGCGGCTATCCTTCACCCGGCAACGCAAACCGACCGTCGGCCGTTTGCGTCACCAGCCCATCGACCAATAACGAGTCCAGCGCTCGGTCGCGCTGCTGAGTGTCCGTCAACCACGCCAAATCCAGCTCCGCCCTGGTGACCGGAGAATGCCTGGCGCGCAATACATCCAGCAGCCGCCCGCGGACCTGACGGTCGGTCCCTGCGTAGGTCTGCACGCGGCGCGTCGACCCGCTTCGCGAGGGATAGCCGGCAACCCGCCATGCGCACTCGCTAAGCGGGCACAACCCGCAGCGCGGCGCCCGCGCAGTGCACACCGTGGCACCCAGTTCCATCAGGGCCACGGAAAACCTCGGAGCCGTTCCATCAACCGGCAGCAGCGACGAGACGTCGGCGTGGTCGCGCGCCGCAGACGGCGCGCCGGCGTCGGCCAGGCCGTGCACGGCGCGGGCCACCACCCGGCGCACGTTGGTGTCCACCACGGGCACCGGCCGCCGGTAGGCGAAGCAGGCCACGGCTCGCGCGGTGTAACTGCCAATACCCGGCAGGCCCATCAGGGTGTCGACGTCATCGGGGACCACGTCGCCGTGGTCGCGCGCGATCACGGTGGCGCACTCGTGCAATCGCTTGGCCCGCCGCGGATAGCCCAGCTTGCCCCAGGCGCGCAGCACGTCGGCGGCGCTGGCCGCGGCGGTGGCAGACGGGGTGGGCCAGCGTCGCACCCAATCGGGCCAGACCGTCAGCACTCGGGCCACCGGCGTCTGTTGCAGCATGAACTCGCTGACCAGGATCTGCCATGCGTCGATGCCGGGTTCCCGCCAAGGCAGGTCGCGGCGCGATCGTTCGTACCAGCCCAGAAGTTCATCCGCCGGGATTTGTCGTTGGCTAGTCATCGGCGTCCGCGGCACGCCAGAATGTGTGCCATGCCCAACACCAATCCGGTAACCGCATGGAAAGCACTCAAAGAGGGTAACGAGCGATTCGTCGCCGGCCAGCCCGAGCACCCGAGCCAGAGCGTCGGTCACCGGGCCAGCCTGGCCGCCGGCCAGAAGCCCACCGCGGTTGTGTTCGGCTGCGCGGACAGCCGGGTTGCGGCCGAGCTCATCTTCGACCAAGGTCTGGGCGATATGTTCGTGGTGCGCACCGCAGGGCAGGCGATCGACTCGGCGGTGCTGGGCTCAATCGAGTTCGCGGTGACCGTGCTCAACGTGCCGCTCATCGTCGTTCTCGGCCATGACAGTTGCGGTGCCGTCAAGGCCGCTCTGGCCGCGATCGACGAGGGTGCCATACCGGGCGGTTTCGTGCGGGACGTGGTGGAACGGGTCACCCCGACGATCCTGATGGGCCGCCGAGATGGCCTGAGCCGCGTCGACGAGTTCGAGGAACGACACGTACGCGAGACGCTGGCACAGCTCACGTCGCGTTCCTCGGCCATCGCCGAGCGGGTGGCCGCGGGCACGCTGGCCGTCGCTGGCGTCACCTATCACCTCGCCGACGGGCGGGCCGCGTTGGTCGACCACGTCGGCGACATCGGCGAATAGGGCTTCGTCACCGCCCCTACACGGCGGTTGGCCAGCTAACATCGCGACACGCCGAGGCGGGTCGAACAAATCCGCGTGACCTGGGCCTACGGTGAGAACGTGCTGGATCTGGAACCGCGTGGCCCGCTACCCACGGAGATCTATTGGCGGCGCAGGGGCCTGGCGCTGGGTATCGCGGTCGTCGTGATCGGCGTCGCGGTCGCTACCGTCATTGCCTTTATGGGCGGCAGCGCGGGTGCCAAACCCGCCAATGCCGACAAGTCGAACTCCGCCCAGAACAAGCCGGGTTCGCCCGCGCCTGAGGCGCCGCCCCCACTGGGGCAGGAAGGCAGCGTCCCGCAGGCGCCGGTGCAGGGGCAAAACCCGGAGACCCCCACGCCCACCGCCGCGGTGATGCCGCCGCCGGTGCTGAAGGAGGGCGATGACTGCCCCGATTCGACGCTGGCAGTCAAGGGTTTGACCAACGCGCCGCAGTACTTCATCGGTGACCAGCCGAAATTCACGATGGTCGTCACCAACATCGGGCTGGTGTCCTGCAAGCGCGACGTCGGCGCCGCGGTGCTTGCCGCCTACGTCTACTCGCTGGACAACAAGCGGCTCTGGTCGAACCTGGACTGCGCGCCGTCCAACGAGACCCTGATCAAAATGTTCACGCCGGGCGAGCAGGTGACGACTGCGGTGACCTGGACCGGGATGGGGTCGGCGCAGCACTGCCCGCTGCCGCGGCCGGCGATCGGGCCCGGCACCTACAACCTGGTCGTGCAGCTGGGCAATCTGCGCTCGCTTGCGGTTCCGTTCATCCTGAACCAGCCGCCGCCACCGCCGGGGCCGGCGCCCGGGCCGGGTCAGCCGGCGATCATGCCGCCGCCCGAGGCCCCGCCGGTCGCTCCGACTCACACGGGCTGAACTCGGCGGCTCAGCCCCCCTTTAGCTCGAGTCGGCGATTGTCGACTCCGCCAGTTGCGATAACCCCTCCCGCACGTGGCGGGACCACATCGCGCCGATGCCGTCCACCGATTCCAGGTCGTTGGCGCTGGCCGCCAGCAGGCCCTGCAGCGTTCCGAACGACCGCACCAGCAGATCCACGTGGGCGAACTGCAGCCGGGGGATACCGGCCATTGCCCGGTAGCCGCGCGGGCTCAACGCCGAATCCTGCGCCTCGGTCGTCGTCGGATACCCGAAAACCTTTGCCAGCGAGGTGAAGTCGAGCAGTTCGGCATCCGACAGGGCGTCCAGCTCGTCGAGGGTGGCGCTCAGCTGCGCTTCGGACAACAGCTCGGGGCTGGCGTGGTAGTCACGCACGATCAATTCCCGGGCGATGTCGTTGCCGCCCAGCAGTTCCTCGAGCTGCAGCCGCAGCTGGCGCCCGTCGGTGCCGAGTTCGACGCAGTCGTACTCGATCACCAGGCCGATCCGCCGGACCAGCTCGAGCCGCTGCACCACCGTCATCGCGTCGCGCAGCGTGACGAAGTCCTCGATCTCCGCTCGCGACAGTTGCCTGCTGACCTCATCCAGCCTCATCTTGTAGCGTTCCAGGGTCGCGATGGCCTGATTGGCCCGCGACAGGATGGTCGCGGAATCGGCCATCACGTGGCGCTCGCCGCCGACGTAGACGGTGACGATGTTCATCGAATGGCTGACCGAGATCACCGGGTAACCCGTCTGGACCGCGGCGCGTTCCGCCGAGCGGTGGCGGGTTCCCGATTCGTCGGTAGGTATCGACGGATCCGGGACCAACTGCACGTTGGCCCGCACGATGCGGCTGCCATCGGTGGACAGCACGACGGCGCCGTCCATCTTCGCCAGCTCGCGCAGCCGTGTCGGCGCGTAGCGGACGTCGAGCGCGAAGCCGCCGTCGCAGATGGCCTCGACGTTCTCGTCGTTGCCGAGCACGATCAGGGCGCCGGTGCGGCCGCGCAGGATGCGCTCCAGGCCGTCCCCCAGCCCGGTGCCCGGTGCCAGGCGGGCGACAGTCTCACGCAGGGTCGGACGGGTCACAGCGTGTCATTCTGCTACGCGCGGGCCCGCAGCGGAGGGGTGTCCAGCCGTTGCGGCCCGGGCGGCCTCCCGCTGCGGTGGTCGGCGATGTCGATCATGTGCTCCAGGGCCGCGCACATGGTGGGTGCGGTCAGCGCGCGCATGCTCGACGGTATCCCGTCGCAACCCGGCGGGATGAGCGCGATGTTGAATCCCTGGCGTGCGGCCTCGCCCAGCCGCCGTTCCATGCCGCTGACTCGCCGCAGATCGCCCGCCAGCCCGACCTCACCGATGATCACCGCCGTGGTCGGCAGCGGCAGATTGGCGTATGCCGAGGCCAACGCGATCGCGACGGCGAGATCCGACGACGGATCGGTCAGCCGCATGCCGCCCACGGTGGACAGGTAGATGTCGTTGACGGCGATGTTCAACTTGGCGTGCTTTTCCAGCACGGCGGTGATCATCGCGGCCCGGGAGTGGTCGATGCCGCTGACCGCGCGGCGCGGTGAGCCGCCGGACGGCGTCGCGAGCAGCGCCTGCACCTCGCCGATGAGCGGTCGCTTTCCGTCCAGCGTCACCGTGATCGCGGTGCCGGGCACCGGTGCCGGCCGCTGATCCAAGAACAGGTTCGACGGGTCGGCGACGCCCTCAATCCCGTTGTCGTGCAACATGAAACACCCGACCTCGTCGGCCGCGCCGAATCGGTTCTTGATGCCGCGGACCATCCGTAGCGAGCCGTTGCGGTCGCCTTCGAAATGCAACACCACGTCGACGAGGTGTTCGAGCGAGCGCGGCCCGGCGATGGCCCCGTCCTTGGTGACGTGGCCGACGAGAATCAGTGCGACACCGTTGGCCTTTGCGGCCGCGGTCAAGGCGGCGGTCACCGCGCGCACCTGCGTGACCCCACCGGCGACGCCGTCGGCCTCGGTGGTGGACATGGTCTGCACCGAATCCACGATGACAAGCGCGGGCCGAACCGTCGCGATGTGGTCCAGCACCGTGTGCAGGTCGGACTCGGCGGCCAGGTACACCTCGTCGAGATCCTTGCCGTCCTTGATGCCGCAGCCGATCCGGTCGGCGCGCAACCGGATCTGGCCGGCAGACTCCTCACCGGAGATATACAGCGCGCGCCGGCCCTTCTGTGCCCAGCGATGGGCGACCTTGAGCAGCAGCGTCGACTTCCCCACGCCCGGATCACCGGCCAACAGCGTCACCGAGCCGGGCACTACACCGCCGCCGAGCACCCGGTCGAGCTCGGCGATGCCCGTCGGGCGATGCTGGCTGACGTTCGGCTCGATGGACGTGATCGGAACGGCTCGCGAGGCCGAAGCCCGGGAACGACGCCGGCCAGCACCGACCGCGCTGAGCACCGCCACCTCGTCGACGGTGCCCCAGGTGCCGCACTCGAGGCAGCGGCCCACCCACTTGGCGGCGACGTGGTGGCATTCCGAGCAGCGGTACTGGGAACGGGGATTCGTCACGTCATGACGGTATCGGGCTGGTGCGACAACCCCGGTGTGACGGGCTGACTAGCCCGGCTCAGATGTGCAGTGGCGAAGGCGCGGCCGAAATCGGGACCTGCACGCTGGCCTGTCCGGCCTTTTCGAAATTGAAGGTGAAGTTGTAGAGCAGGCCGTTCGAGATCGGCTTGGCCAGGACCACGGTCGCCTTGGCCGCGGTGTCGGAGTTGATGGGGCCCGGGGCGACATAGTGGCCTTCGGGCGTACCGATGAAGAGCATCCCGCCGGCCGGCAGCTGGGTATCGCCGTTCAGCGTCACCGTGCCTATGTCACTGGTGATGCCCACCAATTTGTCGGCAACGTCCGGCGACTGGTTGACGGCCACCAGCACCAGGTCCACCGGCCGTCCCGGCTGCACGAAGTCACCGGTTTGGGTGACTTGCATGCGAATGTCGCGCAGCGCCACGTTGTGGATCGTCAGCCGGTTCCCGTTGACGGCGGGCTCCTGGGTGGCCGTCTGCGAGATTTGACCGGCGCTGCAACCGCTGAGCAGGGCCGCGACCACTGCGACCAGCGCGGCGATGGTCATCCTGACGGCCAGCGCCGGAAGGCGGACCGGGAGGCTGATCTTGAAGCGGTTCACTCTATGCCTCCTGCTGGGCCGGTTGAACGGTGCAACTATGCACAGTAGTAGGAACGTCGCGGCGGCGGTAGCGCAGGGCGTAACACCACCCGCGGGACCAGCGCAGCAGGGCGCGGGGTGGCTCAGCGGGGGCGCTCGCAGGGCGAAACGCGGGCGTTGGTATCGTGGTGCATTGCACGTTCTGTCCCGCCTGTCAACCCCTAGCCTGCGCGTGTTGTGCCCCTGACCTGCATCGTTGTTCCGCACGCCTTGGGCCGCCGTGTTAGAATGAAGTAACGAAAGGGGCTCGAATCAGATGATCTTCAAGGTCGGTGACACCGTTGTCTACCCACACCACGGTGCTGCGCTAGTCGAGGCGATTGAAACCCGCACCATCAAAGGGGAACAAAAAGAGTATCTCGTCTTGAAAGTGGCGCAGGGAGACCTGACCGTTCGAGTACCCGCCGACAACGCCGAATACGTCGGTGTCCGCGACGTTGTCGGCCAAGAAGGCCTCGACAAGGTTTTCCAGGTGTTGCGCGCTCCCCACACGGAAGAGCCAACCAACTGGTCACGCCGGTACAAGGCCAACCTCGAAAAGCTCGCCTCCGGTGACGTGAACAAGGTCGCCGAGGTAGTGCGCGATCTGTGGCGCCGCGACCAGGAACGCGGTTTGTCCGCCGGCGAGAAGCGCATGCTGGCCAAGGCCCGGCAGATTCTGGTCGGTGAATTGGCGCTCGCCGAGAGCACCGACGACGCCAAAGCGGAGACCATCCTCGACGAGGTTCTGGCCGCCGCTTCCTGAAGACCCTGAGGCTCTGGTGGTCGGGCGACCCGACATATCAGGCAAGGTTGCCGCAGTGGTCCCGGCCGCGGGGTCGGGGGAGCGGCTCGGCGCAGGCCTGCCCAAGGCGTTTTACCGACTCAACGGGCAGACGCTTGTCGAACGGGCGGTAGCTGGCTTGCTGGATTCCGGGGTCGTCGACACCGTCGTGGTGGCGGTGCCGGCCGGCCTCACCGACGAGGCGAAGCTGATCCTCGCTGACAAGGCCACGGTGGTCGCCGGTGGTACCAAGCGGACCGAATCCGTGCGCCTCGCCCTGGCGGCCCTGGCACCCATGTCTGGGGGATCGGAGTTTGTGCTGGTGCACGATGCCGCCCGGGCACTGACGCCACCGGGGTTGATCGTGCGCGTGGTCGACGCGTTGCGGGCCGGCCATGACGCCGTCGTGCCCGCGCTGCCACTCGCTGACACCATCAAGGCCGTGGATGCCAACGGGGTAGTCCTGGGCACGCCGGAGCGGGCCGGGCTGCGGGCGGTGCAGACTCCACAGGGATTCGCCACCGACCTGCTGTTGCGGGCGTATCAACGCGCCGATACCGCCGAATTCACCGACGATGCATCCCTCGTCGAGCATGTCGGAGGCCAGGTTCAGATCGTCGACGGCGACCCGCTGGCGTTCAAGATCACCACAAGGCTCGATTTGTTGCTGGCCGAAGCGATTGTGCGCCGGTGACCGAACTTCCGCGGATCGGTCTGGGCACCGACGTGCACCCGATTGAACCCGGGCGACCTTGCTGGCTGGTGGGGCTGCTGTTCCCCGGCGCCGACGGCTGCGCCGGTCATTCCGACGGCGACGTGGGAGTGCACGCGCTGTGCGACGCACTGTTGTCGGCCGCGGGGCTGGGCGACATCGGAGCCGTGTTCGGGATCGACGATCCGCGGTGGAAGGGCATCAGCGGGGCGGACATGCTGCGCCACGTCGCCGTCCTGCTGTCGCGGCACGGCTACCGGGTGGGAAACGCCGCGGTGCAGGTGATCGGCAACCGGCCCAAGGTGGGCCCGCGGCGTGCCGAGGCGCAGGACCTCCTGTCGGCCCTGCTTCAGGCGCCCGTCTCGGTGTCGGCGACCACCACCGACGGGCTGGGCCTGACCGGGCGCGGCGAAGGGCTGGCCGCCATCGCGACCGCGCTCGTCGTCCGCAATCGGGTAAACGTGCTATAGCCGACGTGGCCCCAGCTAGCAGTCACGGGTTGCGGCAATTGGGCAGGTAAGCTGGCACGTCGTGACCGATCGCGCCCGCATGCGGCTGCACGACACGGCGGCAGGAGCCGTGCGTGATTTCGTTCCGCTGCGGCCCGGGCACGTCTCCATCTACCTGTGCGGCGCCACCGTCCAGGGCCAGCCGCACATCGGGCATGTCCGCAGCGGGGTGGCCTTTGACATCCTGCGACGCTGGCTGATGGCCCGCGGTTACGACGTCACGTTCATCCGCAACGTGACCGATATCGACGACAAGATCCTGAACAAGGCCGCCGCGGCGGGCCGGCCGTGGTGGGAGTGGGCCGCCACCTACGAGCGGGCGTTCACCTTGGCCTACGACGCCCTGGACGTCTTGCCGCCGTCGGCCGAGCCGCGAGCCACCGGACACATCACCCAGATGACCGAGTTAATGCAACGCCTGATCGAAACCGACCACGCCTACGCGGCCTGCGGCGACGTCTACTTCGACGTGCTCAGCTACCCCGAATACGGGCAGCTGTCCGGGCACCGGATCGACGACGTCCATCAGGGCGAGGGCGTGGCCACCGGCAAGCGCGACCAGCGCGACTTCACCCTGTGGAAGGGGGCCAAACCCGGCGAGCCGTCGTGGCCGACGCCCTGGGGGCTGGGGCGCCCGGGCTGGCACCTGGAATGCTCGGCGATGGCCCGCACTTATCTTGGGCCCGAATTCGACATCCATTGCGGCGGAATGGATTTGATCTTCCCCCACCACGAGAATGAAATCGCGCAGAGCCGGGCGGCCGGGGATGGTTTTGCCCGCTACTGGCTGCACAACGGCTGGGTGACGATGGGCGGAGAGAAGATGAGCAAGTCGCTGGGCAACGTGTTGTCCATACCGGCGATGTTGCAGCGGGTCCGGCCGGCCGAACTGCGCTACTACCTGGGCAGCGCGCATTACCGGTCGATGCTGGAATTCTCCGAAGTCGCCCTGCGGGACGCGGTCAAGGCCTACGTCGGTGTCGAGGAGTTCCTGCACCGCGTCCGCAGCCGGGTGGGTGCCGTCGTCCCCGGCGAACCAACCCCGCGGTTCGCCGAGGCGCTCGACGACGACCTGTCGGTCCCCATCGCGCTGGCCGAGGTGCACCACACCCGCGCGGAAGGTAACCGGGCACTCGACGCCGGCGACCACGAAGCCGCCATGCAGCACGCCAGCGCGATCCGGGCGATGATGGGCGTCCTGGGCTGCGATCCGCTCGATGAACGCTGGGAATCCCGCGACGAGACATCGGCCGCGCTGGCGGCCGTCGACGTGTTGGTGCGGGCCGAAGTCCAACACCGGGAAAAGGCGCGCGAGCAGCGCAACTGGGCGCTCGCCGACGAGATCCGGGATCGGCTCAAAAACGCCGGCATCGAGGTCACCGATACCGCCGACGGGCCGCAGTGGGAGCTGCTGGCCCGTGGCGAAGAACGCGGCAAGTAGATGCCCGGTAATTCGCGGCGCCGGGGGGCGATACGCAAATCCGGCACCAAGAAAGGCCCCACGGTAGGTTCGGGCGGCCAGCGCCGGCGTGCGCTGGAGGGGCGCGGTCCCACACCGCCGGCGCGGCTGCGTCCGAACCATCCCGCCGCCAAGCGCGCCCCATCGCCGCCGCGCCGGCCGACACGGGGCCGAACGGACGAGACCGAGACGGTGCTCGGCCGCAACCCGGTGCTGGAATGCCTGCGAGCCGGCGTCCCGGCGACCGCCCTCTATGTCGCCCTGGGCACCGAGGCCGACGAGCGACTCTCCGAATCCGTTTCCCGGGCAGCCGATTTGGGGATCTCGATCCTTGAGGTGCCGCGCACCGATCTGGACCGAATGACCGCCAACCACCTGCACCAGGGCATCGCCTTGCAGGTGCCGCCGTACAACTACGCCCACCCCGATGACCTGCTGGCGGCCGCTCTCGCGTCGCCGCCGGCGCTGCTGGTCGCGTTGGACAACATCTCCGATCCGCGCAACCTCGGGGCGATCGTTCGTTCGGTCGCGGCATTCGGCGGCCACGGGGTGGTGATACCGCAGCGCCGGTCCGCCTCGGTGACGGCGGTGGCCTGGCGCACCAGCGCCGGAGCGGCCGCCCGGATTCCCGTGGCGCGGGCGACCAATCTCACAAGGACACTTAAGGATTGGGCCGACCGCGGTGTGCGCATCGTCGGACTGGACGCCGCCGGCAACACCGCACTCGACGACCTGGACGGCACCGACCCGCTGGTGGTGGTCGTCGGCTCGGAAGGCAAAGGGCTCTCGCGGCTGGTGCGGCAGAACTGCGACGAGGTGGTGTCCATTCCGATGGCCGGTCACACCGAATCGCTGAACGCCTCGGTGGCCGCCGGGGTGGTGCTCGCCGAAATCGTCCGTCAGCGAAGGAGTTAGACGCATTGCCCGGCCGGTTCGCGCGCCTCGGTGCCGCGTTATACGCTCTGGCGATGATTGTGCCGTCGCCGACCGCGTCGTCCCAACCGCCCGGCTTCGACCTGCAGGCCCATCGCGGCGGACGCGGCGAGACCACCGAGGAGTCGCTGCGAGCGTTCGCCAAGTCGATCGAATTAGGCGTCAGCACACTAGAACTCGACATCGTCATCACCAAGGATGGGCGACCGCTGGTGTGGCACGACCCGACGATCGATGCGGAAAAGTGCGTCGACACCGCGCCCGCGTTCGCCGGCGACCCCCAGTATCCCTACGCCGGTAAGCTGGTGCACGAGCTCACCCTGGCCCAGATCCGCACGCTCGACTGCGGACGGCGACTTGCCGAGTTTCCCGATGCGGAAGTGGTGCAAGGCAATAAGGTAGCGACCTTGCCGGAAGTCTTTGCGCTCGCCGATTCGTATCGCGCCGGGGTGCGCTACAACATCGAAACCAAGGTGGAGGCCGATCACCCGGACCGATCGGCCGAGCCCCGGCAGTTCGTCGACGTGATACTGGCCGCGATCAGAGCGGCGGGCAAGATCGACAGCGTGGAGATTCAGAGCTTCGACTGGCGGACCCTACCCATGGTGCGCCGGGACGAGCCGTCAATTCCGTTGGTGGCCTTGTACAACGAGGAGACCTGGGTGCCGGATTCACCGTGGCTCGCGGGCATCAACGCCGACGTTGTCGGCGACCCGATGATCGGGGCGCTGACGGTGGACGCCAACATTGTGTCGCCCAAGTACCAGCTGGTCACCGGCAAGCCGTATGTCGATCACGCGCATTCGTTGGGGCTCAAGGTCATTCCGTGGACCGTCAACGACGCCGCGACCATGCGCGAACAAATCGGCTACGGCGTCGACGGCATCATCACCGACTATCCGACGCTGCTGCGCGACATCATGGCCGAACTCGCAATGCCGCTGCCGCCGGCGTATCACCGGGCTTAGACGGTATGGGAGGGCTGGGGCCTCGCTCACATGTGAACGTGGGTTGCCGACAGGAAATGGGTCCTGGCCGGTAGAGCCACAAGATGTGGGAGGCCCCAGTGAAACGTCAGCGTACGAGTATTGGTCTGGACGTGCACGCGCGTTCGGTGGTCGGATGTGGGTTGGATGGCGAGACCGGTCAACTGTTCGAACGTCGGTTGACCCCTGATTATGGCGAGGCCCTGGAGTGGATCCGGTCGTTGCCGGCGCCGGTGACGGTGACCTATGAGGCGGGGCCAACGGGTTTCGGTTTGGCCCGTTTTCTGGAGGCGGCGGGGATCGGCTGTTTGGTTGCCGCACCGTCGAAGCTGCAGCGTCCCGTCGGTGATCGGGTCAAGACTGATGCTCGCGATGCAGCGCACCTGGCCCGGTTGCTGCATTTGGGACAGATTGTCGAGGTAGCGATTCCGGGCGTAGAACAGGAAGCTGCTCGTGATTTGGTCCGTGCCCGTGAAGATTGCCGCGGGGATCTGATGACGGCCAGGAACCGGTTGTCGAAACTGTTGCTGCGGCAGGGGATCGTGTACTGCGGGGGCACGACCTGGACAGGTAAGCATGAACTGTGGCTGCGCCGCCAGCAGTTCGATTCGGCTGCGTTGACGCTCACTTACAACGAAGCCTTTGACGCGATGCTGGCGGCCCGGGACCGGCGGGACCGTCTCGATACGGCGATCACCGCAATGGCCGCTGATTCGCAGTTCACTCCGGTGGTGCGGCGACTGTGCTGTCTGCGTGGAGTGGCCACGTTGACCGCATTCGGTCTGGCCGTCGAGATCGGTGATTGGCAGCGACTCACTGGGCGCAGCATCGGCGCATACCTGGGGTTGGTGCCTACAGAATGCTCCTCGGGGGCCACACGCGCTCAAGGCGGGCTGACCAAGACCGGCAACGCTCATGCCCGTCGATTGCTGGTAGAAGCGGCCTGGAACCACCGCGCCCGGTATCGTCCCGGCATTGAGCTGCGGCGACGCTGGGACGCGGCATCCCCCGCAGCACGGCAACGAGCCCAGGCCGCCAACCGCCGCTTGCACGCCCGGTGGCAGGCATTCGATAACCGTAAGAAACGCCCCGTGGTCGCCAACGCGGCGATCGCCCGTGAACTGGCTGGCTGGTGCTGGTCACTGGCGGTCCTGCAGGACTGACATCCCCATGATCGACCAGGTGAGTTGCGGTGAGGTGCCGACAAGCGTCTTGGAGTGACCCGCGTACCGTCTATGAGCAATCATGTTGCACCACAACGTGATAGCGCTCGATTTTAGAAAGCGGCCAACTCCGACTCGAAAGTCCCGTCCTGCGGTAACCAACCCGCGAATATCAGACTGACACGCGTCGACCACGACACGCTCGACCCCTCAAGCACTCACCTGGCCCACGAAGCGGCGGCCGCGGCGACGGTCGCGGCCGCCACTTCATCCCTGCCACTTGACAGAACGATCCCCATATCAGGCGGTCAGGCCGATGCGGCCGTCATGAGCCTTATCCGCCAGAACGACGCGCGCCCCGTCGCGCTGACCTATGCCGTCCGGGCGTCTGCGTTGGTTGGCGCGGGCGGCGCGCCACATCAGGGCCGGGCGCAGCAGCCGGGTGGCGGGATCGACGAGCGAGGTCACCCTGATGAACTGATTGGCGGCGACGGTGTCGTATTCGGCTGCGGTCAGTACGCGGTCGACGTATTTATTGAGCAGCCGAGCGGCCAGCGTTGGTACGCGGTCTATTTCGGGCAACTACAGGTCGGGGTTGGTCGACAACTCCCAGGCCTGGCGGATCGGCCCCGCTGCGGTCTGGAAGAAGCGCCCCGCCAAATCCTTTGTGCCGCAAGATAAACAATCACGCAGCGCCGGCGCCTCCAGCGCGGACACCGTCATGCCCTGGCCGTAGATCGATCACTTCGCGATGCTCGAGGCCACGCTCGCGCTGGCCACCGTCGTCCGCACGAGATTGAATCGCTCAGCATGGACTTCCCGGTGGAAACGCCGTTCACGGTGGTGGCCGCGGGACCAATCCGCGCTCGCGTGCTGGCGATGGCGTAGCCGCTAGATACCCAGCAGCCGCGCGGACGCCCACAGCGCAAGCACCGCCAGCACCAGGGCCGGCGGCACCGTGCACAGCCCAAGGCGGGTGTACTCCCCGACACCGGCGTCGACGTCGTGATCACGCAACACGCGCCGCCACAACAGGTTCGACAGTGAACCGACGTAGGTCAGGTTGGGCCCGATGTTGACCCCGATCAGCACCGCCAGGATCGCCACCGGCCCGCTGGACGCGACCAGCGGCAACAGCACCAGCGTGGCCGGCAGATTGTTGACGACGTTCGCCAGCACCGCGGCCAACGCGGCGATGGCGAGTAACGCGGGCAACCCCGAGCCGGACGGCAGCACCGCAGACATCGCGTGGTCCATCCCGTTGAGCATCACCGCCTGTACCACGACGCCCAGCGCCAGCACGAACACCAAGAACGACACGTTGAGCGAGCGCAGAATCTCGACCACCGAGGTGTGCCCACGGCGCAGGCTGCGCACCGCCAGCACGGCGGCGCCGCACAGCGCCACCCACGCCGGTGCCACCCCCACGGATTGCGCGACCGCGAAACCGGCCAGGGTCAGGCCAACGACCACCAACACGAAGACCGGTGGCCGAGGCGCCGGGCCCAGTTCTTCGGGGTTCGGCTGGACCCGCAGGTCCGCGGCGAAAAACCAGCGGAAGATGACGTAGAGGGTGGCCAGCGCGATCAGCCACGGCGCCGCCATCACCAGGGTGAACTTGGTGAATGAGATGTTCGCGAGGTGAAAGGCCAACAGGTTGGTCAGGTTTGACACCGGAAGTAGCAGCGAGGCGCCGTTGGCCAGGTGTGCGGTGGCATAGGCGTAGGGCCGCACGGGGGTACGCAGGCGGCGGACTGCGGCCAGCACCACCGGCGTCAGCAACACGACGGCGGCGTCGAGGCTGAGCACCGCGGTGATCAGGGAGGCAATGACGAACACCCGCCGAAGCAGGCCACTCGACTCGACGCGCCCGCGCGCGATGGCCGCGCCGGCGGCCTCGAACAGGCCCTCGTCGTCGCACAGCTTGGCCAGCACCAGCACCGCGCCCAGGAACGCGACCACTCCCGATAACCCGGCGACCCGCTCGGCCGCCTGGTGGACCGAGATAGCGCCGATGGCGATCAGGATGAGGGCCGCCGGAACCGCCGCAAGCGCCTCCGGCCAGCCCCGTGGGCGCGCGACGGCGAACCCGAGAACAGCGGCAAGCAGGAGCAGCGCGGCGATCAGTGTCATGTTTTTCTGGGACTTCTTTTAGGGTCTAGGCCGCCATGCACATCCACGGGTTCTCGCGCCGCCACACCGTCGGCATGTGCAGCGCGACGCCGTCCTGTGCGGCGAGCTCGTCGAGGATGCGGATGGACACGTCTAGGTCGTCGCCCGCATAGGGCAACGCCCGCAACGGCTTTGACAAGGGGCGGAAGAAATCGTCCCAGTGGATGAGAACCACCCGACGTGCGCCCACCGCGCGCACGGTCTGCGTCCAGTAGTCGAGCAAATAGGACCGCGGCTGCAGACCGAGCTGGCCGACGGACAGGTAAACGGCATCGGCGCGCTGGCCGGTCAGCGCGCCCTTGACGAAACCGGCGCTGCCCTGAATCAGCAGCCGCCGCCCCGACGGAAGGTGGTGCAGCAGCGTCGACCACGCCTCCCCGCAGCGGTAGGCCGACGCCTTCACCGGCGGTATCAGCGGCGCGCCGATCACGCCGGGAAACCGGTCGGGTGGGCAGTGGTGCGATTCCACCAGCGTAATTTCGTAGGCGCCCAACCGGATTGGCTCGCCGGAGACCGCGACGACGAGGCGGTCTTCGGGCAGGCCGTATCCGCGCCCGACGTTGGCCGCCGACTCGCCCCCGACCAGCTGCGCGCCGGTCCGGTCGGCGACCAGTGCGGAGTCCATCACGTGGTCGATGTGGGTGTGCACCGGGATGACGGCCACCAGCCGGGACACCTTGGCCCGGGCGAGACACCCGTCGACGCGCGCCGCCGACGGCGACACCTTGCCGGCCGCGACCCGCGCCAGGCTGGGGCGCGAGAAATAGCCGTCGGTCATCAGCGCGGACGACCCGTCGTCGATCAGCAGCGTCGCCACCCCCATCCACGTGACCCAAAGCGGCGCATCGGGGGTGGCGGCGGGAGCATCGAACCGATCCGAATATCGGGCGATGTCGGGACGACCGGGCTTCAGGCGCATCAGCAAAACGCCCGGATTTCGGCGCCGGCGGCCTTGAGCTGATCGCGCACCGCGGTCGCGATCTCCACCGCACCCGGCGAATCGCCATGGACGCAAACCGATTCCACCTTGACGGTGATCTCGGCGCCGTCGATCGCGGTCACGTGCCCCGAGGTCACCATGGTCACCACGCGCTCGGCGATCGCTGCCGGATCGTGCAGCACCGCTCCCGGTTCGCGACGCGAAACCAGTTGGCCGTCCGGCCGGTACGCGCGATCGGCGAACGCCTCGGCCACCGTGCGCAGGCCGAGGCGGCCCGCCTCGTCGAAAAACGCCGAACCCGCCATGCCCAACACCGGCAGGGTGGCGTCCACCAGGTGTACCGCCTCGGCGACGGCGGCGGCCTGTTCTCGGTTGGTCACGATCGTGTTGTACAGCGCGCCATGGGGTTTGACGTAGGACACCGACGTGCCGCCCGCGTGCGCGATCGCCTGCAACGCGCCGATCTGATACACCACATCGGCAACGAGGTCGTCGGCCGCGACGTCAATGAAGCGCCTGCCGAAGCCGGCCAGGTCGTGATAGCCCACCTGCGCTCCGATGCGCACGCCACGCCCGGCGGCCGACCGGCATACCCGCAGCAGGCCGGCGGGATCTCCCGCGTGGAAACCGCACGCCACGTTGGCGCTGGTGACGATCGCGAGCATGGCGTCGTCATCGCCAAGACGCCACACGCCAAAGCCCTCGCCCAGGTCCGCGTTGAGGTCGATACCGGCCACCCGCCCAGCTTAGGGGCAGGCCACCTGCGACCGGCTCAGGCGGCGACCGCCCGACGGCGCCCCAGTGCCCAGCAGGACAGGTAGATCAGAAACGAGATGGTCGCGACGAACACCGACACCGGGACGCCGGGCGCCAGCGACAGCACGATGCCCCCGACGGCGGAGACCTCGGCGAAGACGATCGAGGCCACGATCGCCGCCGCCGGTGAGCCGACCACTCGACCGGCCGCGGCCGCTGGCGTGATCAGCAGCGACATCACCAGCAGCGCCCCGACGATCTGCACGGCCTGGGCGGCGACGATGCCGACCAGCGCGGCGAACACGATGCCCAGTGCGCGAACCGGCACACCGCGGGCGGCCGCGACGTCGGGATCGACGGTGGCGAACAACAGCGGGCGGTAACACGCTGCCAGCACGGCGACGACCAGGAGGCAAACGAGCGCCAGCATGGCCAGCCCGGAATAGCTCACACCGACGATCTGGCCGGTCAGCAACGCGAAACTGGTCCCGGTCCGTCCCGGGTAGAGAAAGATGAACAGCACCGCCAGGCCCAGCCCGAACGCCATCACCACCCCGATCACCGAATCGAGCTCCCGCGCCCGCTGACCAAGAATGCCGAACAGCGCCGCGGCCAGCGCACTGCCGGCCAGCGCGCCCGCGCCCACGTTGTACCCGACCAATAGCGCGAACGCGGCTCCGGTCAGCGACAATTCGCTGGAGCCGTGCACCGCGAACGACATCTGGCGCATCACAATGAACGGCCCGATAAGCCCGGCCGCCAGCCCCAGCAGCGCCGCCGCCACCAGCGCCTGCTGAACGAAGTCGTGCCGCAGTAGGTGGGCGGTCTCGTCGAACGAAAACAGGTGCGCCACTACGTCGGCAAGCCGGTCATTCATGGGCGTTCCAGCCCGGCGCACCGACGACGACGTAGCGGTCCTTGACCTTTATGACCTCGATGTCGGTGCCATAGAGGGCGGAAAGGTTCTCGCTGGTCATCACCTGCTCGACGGTGCCGATCTGAAATCGGCCGTCGACCAGGTAGAGCACCCGGTCCACATACGGCAGGATCGGGTTGACCTCGTGGGTGACGACGATGACCGCGGTGTCCGCGTCCCGGCGGCGGCGGTCGAGCAAGGCCGAGATCAGCCGGGCGTTGCCCGGGTCCAGGGTCAGCAGCGGTTCATCGCAGAGCAGCAGCATCGGGTCGGTGGCCAGCGCCTGGGCGATGCGCATCCGCTGCACCTCTCCGCCCGACATCACCCCGGCCCGCACATCCGCCAGCCGCTGACCGTTGACCTGTTCCAGCGCCCGCCGCACCGCCTCGCGGCGGCGGGCCCGTTCGCCGGACCGCAGCGTCATGGCGCCCCAGCAGCGCCCGTCGACACCGAGCCGGACCAGGTCGCGCCCGCGCAGCATCACATCCCGGTCGAGCGGACGGTGCTGCGGGACGTACCCGATGTGCTCGCTGCCCGACCTCACCTGCTGCCCGCCCACCAGCGCGACACCGGCGCTCAGCGGCAACTGTCCGAGCAGCACCTTGAGCAGCGAGGTCTTGCCGGTGCCGTTGGGGCCGAGCACCGCGATGAATTCCGAGGGCGACACCGCCAGGTCAAGGTGGTCCCACAGCACGCGGTCACCGAAGGCCAGCCGGGCGCCGCTCAGCGAGACGGTGCTGGCCCGGCGGTCGACGGCCTCGACTGTTTGGTGGGTCACGGGCGGTTATCGGCTCGACTGCAGCGCGGCCGTCAACTGGTTGACGGTGTTGCGTTGCCAGGTCAGGTAGTCGGTGTCGTTGGGTAGGGTCTCGGTCACCTCGGCCACCGGCACTCCCGCTTCCTGGGCGGCCGCCTGCAGGCGATCGGTGGCGGAGGTAGACGTCTGCGGGTTGATCAACAGCGCCACGACTTGGCGGCGATTGATCAACTCGAGGGCCGACGCCATGTCGGCCGGCGGGGGATCGGTGTCGTTCTCGCTGGCCGCCATAAAGCTGGGCGGAATGCGATTCACCAGTCCCGACGCCGCCAGCAGGTAGTACGCGACCGGCTCGGTCGCGATGACCCCGGCGGCGGGGTGTGCGCTGGCGATGCCGTGTTCGGTGACCGTGATCGCGTCGGCGCCGCGACAGAATGCGGCGGCGTTGGCCCGGTAATCGGCGGAGTGGCCCGGGTCGATGGTCGCCAGTCGGTCGGCGATCGCGGTCGCGACGGCCTTGGCGACGGTCAGGTTGTAGAAGACGTGTTCGTTGCGCGGTGGCGCTCCCGTTGAGGTGTCCAGAAACGCGTAGGCATCGACCGATTTGACGCCCGGATGCCCGGCGAGCACCTGGTCGGCCCACGCGTCGTAACCGCCGCCGTTGTAGACCACCAGGGCGGCGTCGGTCATCAATGCGGCGTCCGAGGGACTCGCCTGGTAGGAGTGCGGATCCGCATCGGCGCCGGTCAGGATCGACTTGACCGTGACGTGGCCGCCGGCGACGGCGCTCGCCACGCTGCCCCATACGTCGGTGGATGCCACGACGACGGCCGCGTGCGGGTGCGCCGAACCACCGGATCCGCAACCTGTCAGCGTGGCCGGGCCAACCAGGCACGCGATGAGGACCGCCAGGGTGCCCACTAGCCAACGACTCACATTGACTGATGCCATTTATGTCCTGTCAGCGCCACGCGCACGTCTGATTTTTCGCGGGCCCGGCCGGCCACCGACCATACTAATGAAAATCGTTTCCATTACATAGGGGCTGGCTGCAAGCCGTGTAGGCGCATACGGCGTTCCGCTGTAGCGTCACCGAACGTGAGCCCCTTCCCGCGCCGGCATGCGACTCTGGCGTCGTTGGCGGCCGAGCTCAAGGTCTCGCGCACCACCATCTCGAACGCCTTCAACCGACCGGACCAACTCTCCGCCGACCTACGTGAACGGGTGCTCGCGACGGCGAAGCGGCTGGGTTACGCGGGACCCGACCCGGTGGCGCGATCGTTGCGGACACGCAAAGCCGGTGCGGTTGCTTTGGTGATGGCCGAACCGCTGACCTATTTCTTCAGCGACCCGGCGGCGCGGGATTTCGTCGCCGGCGTCGCGCAGGCGTGCGAAGAGCTGGGGCAGGGACTGCTGCTGGTGGCCGTCGGACCCAGCCGCAGCATCGAGGACGGAGCGGCCGCGGTGCTGGGCGCCGGGGTGGACGGCTTCGTGGTGTATTCGGTGGGCGACGACGATCCCTACCTGCAGATCGTTCTGCAGCGGCGCCTGCCCGTTGTGGTGGTGGACCAGCCCAAAGGCCTCTCCGGAGTGTCACGGGTGGGCATCGACGACCGCGCGGCAATGCGCGAGCTGGCCGACTCCGTGCTCGGGCTCGGCCATCGCGAGATCGGGCTGCTGACCATGCGGCTGAGCCGGGATCGCCGGCAGGGCCTGGTGGACCCCGAACGGCTGCGGTCATCGACCTTCGACGTGCAGCGCGAACGCATCGTCGGCGTCCGGGAGGCCATGTCGGCCGCCGGTGTCGACCCGGACTCGCTGACCGTCGTGGAGAGCTCCGAGCACCTGCCGGACTCGGGTGGCGCCGCCGCCAGGGTGGCGTGCGAGGCCAATCCGCGGATTACCGCGCTGATGTGCACCTCCGACATGCTGGCCCTGTCTGCCATGGATTATCTTCGCGCACATGGTATTTACGTGCCGGGACAGATGAGCGTCACCGGGTTCGATGGCGTGCCCGAGGCGATCAGCCGCGGGTTGACCACGGTGGCGCAGCCGAGCCTGCACAAGGGCCGCCGGGCGGGTGAACTGCTGCTCACGCCGCCGCGGTCGGGCCTGCTGGTCGACGAGCTGCTGGATACCGAGCTCATCCGGGGACGGACCGCCGGGCCCCCCGCCTGACGCAGCGTTACGCGCGGTCCTGATCGCCGATCAACAACCGCACGGCCAGGTCGAGGCGCTTGCTGACGTCGGTCGCCGAGGCCCGCCGCGTGAGCCACGCGAGCAGATTCGACAGCCACACGTCGGAGATCACCCGGGCGATGTGGTACTGGTCCTCGGTCGGTTCGCCGTCGGCCATCGCGCGGGCGAACATGGAATCGATGAGCTTTTCGACCTGGTCGACCTCGCTGGCGGCCGAGGCATCGGCGAACACGTAGGCGCGCGTCATCGCCTCGGTGAGCAGCGGATTGCGCTGCATCGCGCGGTTGAGCTTGCCCACCATGAAGTTCAGCCGCTGGAACGGAGTGCCCCCGGCAACCGCCGACCGGTCGGTCTTGGCGTCGATGCGGCTGAACTCCCGGCCCAGGGCCGACACCAGCAGGTGCACCTTCGACGGGAAATACCGGTACAGCGTCCCCACCGCCACATCGGCCCGGTCCGCCACCGCCCGCATCTGAACCGCCTCGTAACCGCCCTTGGATGCGATGGCCATCGTGGCGTCCAGGATGCGCTTGCGTCGTTCCCGTTGTGCCTCCGAGCCAAGCTCGGACTCAGCCAGTACCGCCACGTTCATGACCTCGCGAGGCTGCGAGTCGGTGATGCGGCCCGAGTTCGTGTTGGCTGGCATGTGACCGGTTGCTCCTTTTCCGGGCGGCTCGTCTGGAAACGATACGCACGATGAGTATGAATTTCCCACCTCCCTACCCCCGGGACAACGACGTGTGCTGCTGCAATGCCGTTCGACTTGGCGGTCGATCGCTGGCACTATTAGAACACGTTCTAGTCTGCAGTAGCGCCCCATAGCGTCACGATGAATCAAGCACACGGAGGGCTCCACGTGGTAGCGACCGTCACCGACGAACAGTTCGCCGCGCGCGGGTTGGTGCGCGATTGGGCCCGCAATTCGACCTCCGGGCCGGGCGGCACCACGGCGATCCGCGCGATAGAGCAGGGTTGGGAAACAGGAGGGGCGGACGCCTGGCGGCCGGTCTTCGCAGGCCTCGCCGACCTGGGCATATTCGGCGTCGCGATTCCGGAGGACTGCGGCGGGGCCGGCGGCAGCATCGAGGATCTGTGCGCGATGGTCGAGGAAGCCGCCAAGGCGCTGATACCCGGGCCGGTCGCGACCACCGCGCTGGCGACTGTGGTTCTTTCCGAGCTGGGCTCGGACCCCGAATTGCTCTCCGCCCTGGCCTCCGGTGAACGCTTCGCCGGGGTGGCGCTCGACGGCGACGTGCGGTTCGACAGCGCGACGTCACAGGCGTCGGGCACGTTGCCGTTGGTGCTGGGCGCCTCGAACACGGTGCGCGGCGGTGTCCTGCTGCTGCCGGCCGACGGGAAGTGGCTGCTGATCGACACCGGCGCGCAGGGCGTGCAACTCGAGCCGCTGCGGGCCACCGACTTTTCCCGGCCGCTGGCCCGGGTGGTGCTGACCTCGGCGCCGGCCACCGTGGTCGCGGACTCGGCGGAGTCGGGGCGACGGGTCGAGGAACTGGCCGCGACCGTGCTGGCGGCCGAGGCGGCCGGCGTGACCCGATGGTCCCTGGACACGGCCGTCGCCTACGCCAAGGTCCGCGAACAGTTCGGCAAGCCGATCGGCAGCTTCCAGGCCGTCAAGCACCTGTGTGCGGAGATGCTGTGCCGCGCCGAGCAGGCCGAGGTGGTCGCTGCCGATGCCGCCAGGGCCGCAGCGGATCGCGATCAAGCGCAGTTCTCGATTGCGGCGGCTTTGGCCGCCAGCGTCGGGATTGCCGCCGCGAAGGCCAACGTCAAAGGCTGCATCCAGGTGCTCGGCGGTATCGGCTGCACCTGGGAGCACGACGCGCATCTGTACCTGCGCCGGGCGCACAGCATCGGCCGGTTCCTGGGCGGCGCCGAGCGCTGGTTGCGCCGCATCACCGAACTGACTCAGGCCGGGGTGCGACGTCGCCTGGGCATCGACCTCTCCGAGGTTGAGGGCCTGCGAGGAGAAATCGCCGCGGCAGTCGCCGAGGTCGCCGCGCTGCCCGAGGCCCAGCGCCAGGCGGCGCTGGCCGAGGCGGCCCTGCTGGCCCCGCACTGGCCGGCGCCTCATGGACGTGGGTCATCGCCGGCCGAGCAGCTGCTGATCGATCAGGAGATGTCGGCGGCGGGCGTCGTGCGGCCGGACCTGGTGGTGGGCTGGTGGGCGGCGCCGACCATTCTCGAGCACGGCACTTCCGAACAGATCGAGCGGTTCGTTCCGGCCACCCTGCGCGGCGAATTCCTATGGTGCCAGCTGTTTTCCGAGCCGGGAGCCGGGTCCGACCTGGCCTCGCTGCGCACCAAAGCAGTGCGCTCCCAAGATCCGGCCGGCGGCTGGCTGCTGACCGGGCAGAAGGTGTGGACGTCCGCGGCGCACAAGGCGCGGTGGGGCGTGTGCCTGGCGCGTACCGATCCGGACGCCCCGAAGCACAAGGGCATCACCTACTTCCTCGTGGACATGAAATCGCCCGGCCTTGACATCCGGCCGCTGCGCGAGATCACCGGCGACTCGCTGTTCAACGAGGTGTTCCTGGACAACGTGTTCGTCCCCGACGAGATGGTGGTCGGCACCGTGAACGACGGCTGGCGGCTGGCCCGCACCACGCTGGCCAACGAGCGCGTCGCGATGGCCACCGGGACCGCGCTGGGCAACCCGATGGAAGCGCTGCTTGAGGTACTGGCGAAAACCGATATGGATGTCTCCCAGCAGGACCGGCTCGCGGGGTTGATCGCCACCGCCCAGACCGGTGCGCTGCTCGACCAGCGCATCGCCCAGCTCGCCGTGGGTGGCCAGGATCCCGGCGCGCAGTCCAGCGTGCGCAAACTGATCGGCGTCCGCTACCGGCAGGCGCTGGCCGAGTACATGATGGATGTCTGCGAGGGCGGCGGCCTCGTCCACAATCGCGCGGTCTTCGACTTCCTCAACACCCGCTGCCTCACCATCGCGGGGGGCACCGAACAGATTCTGCTCACGGTGGCCGCCGAGCGACTTCTTGGGCTACCCCGCTAGCGACGAGATTGCCGCCATGGCGGTGGATTTCGAGGAATCACGACCATGGGCGCAATTTCGACGCGCTAAGAGAACGTGGTCTGCGCGCAGGTGGCGGGCGAGGTGATGTTCACCGCGGAGTACACCACCTGAATGTGGGTGCACGTGATGACGTTCACGTCGGTCTTGGGCTGGCCCGTCGACCAATCGGTCGAGTCGATTCGGCCGGTCGTCTGGTACTTGTCCGGCGGGCCTTCCCCGAAGTAGACCGTGGTGATCTCGTCGGTCCCCATTGATTTCATGACCCGCTCGTATTGGCCGTTCGCGTGCGCGTCGAGGTAAGCCAGCCGGTTCGACGACCGGATCTCGGTCGTCTGGCGCGCCCACAGCCCGGGAGGAAACCCGGCGACACCGTCGGGCGTGCGGTTGTCTGCCCCGGCGACGAAGTCGCAGTGGCCGTCCGCCTTGAAGCAGTTGAGGAACATGTGTGTTTCCAGCTGGTTGGGGCCGTCCAGCGGGATGAGGCTGGTGGCGCCGTTGCTGGCCGCCAGGGAAACCGGGGCGGGCAGGAATGTCAGCATGAGTCCGGCCGCCGCTCCCGCTGTCAGGGAGCCCGTTATCAGCCGCATCATCAGAGGTTCCTTCCCATCAGACCCGCAAGGGTGAACTTAACTCGGCGACTACTCGTCGTAGGTGACTTCTACCGAATCAGATTCCGGGTGAGATTGACAGGCCAAAATTAGCCCCTCGTCGAGATCCTGCTGCTCGAGCACGTCGTTGACTTCCATGGTCACTTTGCCGCCGCGCAGGGTGCAGGCACACGCGCCGCAGTGACCCTCCCGACACGAGAACGGCGCGTCGAGACCCTTGGCCAGCAGCACGTCGAGCAGCTTGGCGCTGCGCGGCCACGACACGGTGTGGGTTTCGCCGTCCAGCTGCACGACCGCGGTGGCCGGCGGCTGGTCGCCCTCGTCCGTGTCGTCGATCGTCACCGCGGCGAACGGATCCGAGTCCAGGGACTTGAATACCTCGATATGTATCTGCGCCGCAGGCACTTTCAGCGCTTCCAGGGCCGCGCGCGCCGCGTCCATGAAGGGGCCGGGCCCACAGATGTATGCGGGCCGGTCGGTATAGGGAGCGGCCAGCTTCGCCAGCGCGGTCGGGCTCGGCAGGCCCTGTAGCGATTCCAGCCAGTGCACCACAGTGAGCCGGTCGGGATACTTGTCGGAAAGCTCGCGCAGCGCGTCGGCGAAGATCACCGAACGGTCGTCGCGGTTGGCGTAGACCAGCGCCACCTGGCCGCCGCCTTCGGCGAGCGCCGACTTGCAGATCGACATGACCGGGGTGATGCCGCTGCCGGCGGCCATCAGCAAAAAGTTGTCGTCGAGCGTTTTGGGCACGAAGTTGCCGGACGGGGCCAGGACGTGGATCCGCATGCCCGCCTGCGCGTGGTCGCAGAGCCAGTTGGACGCGTACCCGTCCGCGGTCCGCTTGACCGTGACGGTGAGCGCGTCGTCGGTGAACGGCGAGCTGCATAACGAGTAGCAGCGCGCCACCGAACCGGTGCGGGCGCTCGGCACGCGCAACGTCAGGAATTGGCCCGGCGCGTAGCGCAGCCGCTCCGGCGGGATCTCCGGGTCGCCGGGTTCAGCCGGGGCCGCGAACACCAACGAGCGCGCGTCGCCGGTTTCCTCGACGACCTCGGCGATCTGCAGTTCCAGGACGTGGTCACCGAGCGGCTCGTCGGGAATTTCCTGGGTCAAGACCCATTCCTCCCTTTCCTCACAACTAGAACATGTTACAGAAACCCCGATTCGTATCGCTACCAGCCGCAGGAATACCCTGCTCGACACAAATCGGAACGTGTTCTAGTCTTCTGGTGTAAGTCCGCACTCCCGGGGAGGCAAACGTTCGTGACGTCCATTCAACAGCGAGATGCGCAGTCGGTGTTGTCCGGGATCGACGATCTGCTTCCGCAGATTCGCGAGCGCGCTCAGGCGACGGAAGATCTGCGCAGGCTGCCCGCCGAGACGGTTCAGCAGCTCGACGACGTCGGGTTCTTCACCCTGCTGCAGCCCGAGCAGTGGGGTGGGCTGCAGTGCGATCCGACGCTGTTCTACGAGGCGGCGCGGCGGCTGGCCAGCGCGTGCGGTTCGACCGGCTGGGTGAGTTCGATCATCGGTGTGCACAACTGGCACCTGGCGCTGTTCGACCAGCGGGCGCAGGAAGAGGTCTGGGGCGAGGACCCCAAGACCCGGATATCGTCGTCGTACGCCCCCATGGGCACGGGTGTGGTGACCGACGGCGGCTATCTGGTCAACGGCTCGTGGAACTGGTCATCGGGCTGCGATCACGCTACTTGGGCGTTCCTCGGCGGCCCCGTCATCAAGGACGGCCGGCCCGTCGACTTCGGCAGCTTTCTGATCCCGCGTAGCGAATACCGCATCGACGACGTGTGGCATGTCGTCGGCTTGCGGGGCACCGGCAGTAACACCGTCGTCGTCAAGGACGTCTTCGTGCCCCGGCACCGGTTCCTGTCCTACAAGGCAATGAACGACGGCACCGCGGGCGGATATGAGACCAACACCGCCCCGGTCTACAAAATGCCTTGGGGCACAATGCATCCCACCACTATCTCGGCACCGATCGTCGGGATGGCGTACGGCGCGTACGACGCGCATGTGGAGCACCAGGGCAAGCGGGTGCGCGCCGCGTTCGCCGGGGAGAAGGCCAGGGACGACCCGTTCGCCAAGGTCCGCATCGCCGAAGCGGCCAGCGACATCGACGCCGCATGGCGCCAACTGAGCGGAAATGTCGCCGACGAGTACGCGCTGTTGGCCGCGGGCAAGGAGATCCCGTTCGATCTGCGCGCCCGCGCCCGCCGTGACCAGGTGCGCGCCACCGGGCGTGCGATCGCTTCCATCGATCGGTTGTTCGAGGCTTCCGGCGCCACAGCTCTGGGCAATGATCAACCGGTGCAACGGTTCTGGCGCGACGCGCACGCCGGCCGGGTGCATGCGGCCAATGATCCCGAGCGGGCCTACCAGATCTTCGGGAACAACGAGTTCGGGTTGCCGCCCGGCGACACGATGGTCTGATGGAGTCGTGATGAGCATCCGCTCGCTGGGCTATCTACGCATCGAGGCCACCGACATGGCGGCCTGGCGCGACTACGGCCTGAAAGTCCTCGGCATGGTCGAGGGCAAAGGGGTGCCGAATGGCGCCCCCGAAGGAACACTGTACCTGCGCATGGACGATTTCCCCGCCCGGCTGGTGATCGTGCCCGGCGAGCAGGACCGGCTCGCCGAGGCGGGTTGGGAATGCGCGAATGCCGAAGGCTTGCAAGACATCCGGGACCGGCTCGATGTCGAGGGCACACCGTACAAGGAAGCCACCGCCGCGGAACTCGCCGAGCGGCGAGTCGACGAGATGATCCTGTTCTCCGACCCGTCCGGCAATCCGCTGGCCGTCTTCCACGGCGCCGCCCTGGAGCACCGACGCGTGGTCAGCCCGTATGGGCACAAGTTCGTCACCGCTGAGCAGGGCCTGGGGCATGTGGTGCTGACCACCCGCGACGACGCGGAGGCGTTGCACTTCTACCGCGATGTGCTCGGCTTCAAGCTGCGTGACTCGATGCGGATGCCGCCGCAGGTCGTGGGGCGGCCCGCCGATGGGGCCCCGGCGTGGCTGCGCTTCTTCGGCTGCAACCCGCGTCACCACAGCCTGGCCTTTCTGCCGCTGCCGACGCCCAGTGGCATCGTGCACCTGATGGTCGAAGTCGAAAACGCCGACGACGTGGGCCTGTGCCTGGACCGGGCGTTGCGGCGCAAGGTGCCCATGTCGGCCACGCTCGGCCGCCACGTCAACGACCTGATGCTGTCGTTCTACATGAAGACACCCAGCGGGTTCGACGTCGAATTCGGTTGTGAGGGAAGGCAAGTTTCCGACGACGAGTGGGTCGCCCGGGAAAGCACCGCCGTCAGTCTGTGGGGTCACGACTTCACGGTCGGCGCTCGCAGCTGACCATGTCGGCGCCGATCGATCCGCGGGCCTTCCGGCAGGTGCTGGGTCAGTTCTGCACCGGGATCACCATCATCACCACCGTGCACGACGAGGCGCCGATCGGCTTTGCGTGCCAGTCATTTGCGGCGCTGTCGCTGGACCCGCCGCTGGTGCTGTTCTGCCCGACGAAGGTGTCGCGGTCCTGGAAAGCTATTGAGGCGAGCGGGCGGTTCTGCGTCAACGTGCTCACCGAAAAGCAGAAGGACGTCTCGGCGCGGTTTGGATCGAAGGAACTGGACAAGTTCGCCGGTATCGACTGGCACCCTTCACAACTCGGTTCGCCGGTCATCGACGGTTCGCTGGCCTACATCGACTGCACGGTCGCGTCCGTACACGACGGCGGCGACCATTTTGTGGTTTTCGGTACGGTTCAGTCGCTGTCGGAGGCTCCCAAGATCAAGCCGCGGCCGCTGCTGTTCTATCGGGGTGAATACACCGGTATTGAGCCGGACAAGACCACGCCGGCGCAATGGCGCGACGACCTGGAGGCGTTTCTCACCACCACCACCCAGGACACCTGGCTCTGACCGCGGACGTTACCGCGATATCCGCCTTGACATTTCGATTCGCGCAGAGCCGGAGATCGGGAACCCCGGCGCGGGAAACGGCTTGATGTTTAGCAGCTGTCTTTCGGGGAAATTCGTGGTCACATGCTTGCGACTGTCACTGCCCCCGTCTCAGCCACCCCGGCCACCAAGGCGCTGGTCGATTACCTGGACGCACAGATCAATCGGATATTGACCGGCGACATTGCCCTGCACCTCGATGAAGATCCGATTCACGACACCAGAGTGGCGATCCGGCGGTTGCGCAGCACACTGCGAGTATTCGCCAACGTGCTCGATACCTCCGAGATCGGCGACATGGACAGCGAGCTCAGATGGTTCGCCGGATTGCTTGGTGAGGTTCGCGATTGCCAGGTCCAGCAAAGCCGGTTCAGCGAGGCCCTCGACGGTTTCCCCGACGACCTGGTCCTGGGTCCGGTCAAGTCGCGGATTCGCAAGGACCTGCGCGCAGTTGAGCGTCCGGCGCGTAAACGGGTGACGCAGGCCATGCAGTCCGCGCGCTACGAGGCCATCATGGCCGTGCTTCGGCGCTGGTGCGCTGAGCCGCCCGTCAATGCGACCGTCAGCACCGGCACGCTACGAAAGAGGGCTTGGCGCGCACAGCGCAAGGCCGATCGGCGCTTGGAAGCGGCACTCGAATCGGGGGAAGACACCATGCTGCACCGGGCGCGGAAGGCCGCCAAGCGCGCCCGCTACGCCGCCGAGCTATGCGCGCCACTGGAAAAAGCGCAGCGAACAAAACGAAAGATCAAGCACTACAAGCACATACAAAGTGTGCTTGGCGATCATCAGGACACCGCGGTTGCCGCGGAAGTACTCCGCAGGATGGGAGTATCGGCGGGAACCATCGTGGGAGAGAACGGCTTCACCTTCGGCATGCTGTACGCGCGTGAGCAGCAAATCGCTCGTCGGTGCCGTCAAGAAGCCCGACATCTCCTATAGCCAGTCCGCGGCATCGGCGATTCGAGCCAGGCGAGGACTCATCCGTAACCCGGTGGCCCGCTGAGGGGGCGGGCCACCGGGTAGGTCTTGCGGAAAGTTACGCTAGCCGATGGCTCTCGGGGTCGCGGTCAAACGGGCGTACTTGCCCGGAGCTCCACTCGTCGGTCGCTTGTTCTTCACTCCGCGCGGCGCGATCTGATGTGGTCTCGTCCGCAGTATCACGTGATTCAGCCGTGACTTTCGGATCTATTTTGTCGGCACGTTCCCAATGCTCTTGCAGTCGCTCGCGCGATGTTGCCACCTCGCTGTGATGTTCGGCCGCTCGTTCCTGCAGCCTGGCGGCTTCGGCGGCCTTGACCTCGGCCTCGGCCTGTGCGGCGCGGGCCTTTGCTGCCGTTTCATCGGCAAGTGCCTGCCGACGTTCGACCTTGGCCGTCTCTAGCCTGGCCTGTTCGCGAATCTGCTCGGCCTGCCTTTGGCGGCGCCGACGCTTTGCTCGGTTCATGAGGACTATCAGGGCGACGATCAACACAACGACTACTGCTGCGATGAGCACTAGCCAGCCGATATTGCTGGTGGTCATAATGGCTCCATTGGTGGATAGGTGTTTTGGCGCTAGCAGCCCGTCAAGATCGAGTGCCCGTATTTGACACGTATCAAACAATGCACAGATCGATGGCTGCGCTACATGAAATCGAGCGCCTCGACCGTCGCGATGGGGCCTTCATGGGTCGGCCGGTTCGCACCGCAGATGCTGTACACGGTGTTGCCGACCGTCGCCACCACCTCGGCGTGACGCGCGGTGGGCATCGGGGGCAGGGTGCTCCATTTCCCGTCGGCGATGTCATACATCTCGACCACGTTCAGCACGCGAGTTGGCTCTTCGCCACCCACCACCACGATCCGGCCATCGATGAAGGCGGCGCCGTAGCTGCCGCGCGGGGTCGGCATGCCGACCAACTTCGTCCATGTCCCGGATTGCGGATCGAATCGTTCCAGCGCGGCGGAGTTCTTGTCGGCGGATAAGAACCTGCCGCCAATCGCGTACACGTAGCTGCCATCCGACACCCCGGCGAGGTGTTCGCGCGGGGTGGGCATGTCGGAGGCGTCTTTCCACGAGTTGCCGTCGAAGACCTCCGTTTGCGGGACGAGCTGCTTGGCGTTCTGCCCGCCGAAGGCCACGAGCTTGTTACCAACCACCGCCGCCGCCGGTGCCGCCCGGGCGTGCGTGAGGCTCGGTAACTCCACCCAGCTGCCGCCCCGCAGCGCGAACACCTTGTTGGACGCATCGGAGAGTTGGTCGCTCGCGCCCCCGAGCACGACCACCTCGCCGCGGTAGGTCGTCGCCGCCGCGTGGTGCAGCGGTATGGGCAAGGGGGGGCCGGTTTGCCAGGCCCCGGTTTGCGGGTCGTAGCTCTCGACGGTCTGTAGCGGGACCCCGTTCCGCAGGCCGCCCATGATCCAGATCTTGTTGTCGACGACGGCCCAGGCCATCATCAACCGGGCGGTCGGCGCGTCCGGTAGCGAACGCCACTGCGCCGCGGGTTGGATCCTGCGCGCCGGCAGCTTCAGCGCCTCGGCCGACGAGACCGATTGGTCATCGCCGGCAGCGGTCGACCCGCCGATCGCATATACGGATTTCTCCACCGCGGCGACCGCCATAGCGTGCCGCGCGGTCGCCATGTCGGGCAAACCGGCCCACGTTTTCGTCATCAGATCGAACACCGAAACGCTCTTGAGGACTTGCCCCGACGAGATGCCCCCGACCGCCACCATGCGTCCATCGACGATTGCCACGCCCAGATCGCTGCGTGGTTGCGGAAGTCCGGCCAACGGGGTCCAGGTTTTCGCCGCCGGGTCGTAGGCCTCGACGGTCGCCAGGTCCGCGTTTCCGGTGGTTCCGCCGACCGTGTACATGAGCTTCCCGTCCGACGCCGCGGCCAGCATCTGCCGCGGAGTCGGTATGGGCGGGCCCAGGCTCCAGGAGTTGCCGTCAAAGACCTCGGTCGTGTTCAGCAGCGCGCCGTTCGAGTCGACACCGCCGGCGACAACCAGGCGGTCTCCCACCACTGCGGCCGCCGCTGATGCCCTGGGCTGCAACATATGCGGCAGCTCTACCCAACGGCTGTTGACCACCCGCCAAACCTGGTCACTCGGAACCCTTTTGGAGCCCTCGGCCTTGAATCCGCCGAGCACAACCGGGTTTTCCTGCCACGTGACGGCCATCGCGTGCGAAACCGGAACCGGGAGATCGTCGCCGCCTTTCCAGCTGTCGATGACGGGGTCATAGCCCTCCTGCATTCCGCTAAGCGCGCCGCCGCTGCGAACCCCGCCGACGATCCAGATAGTGCCGTCGGTCTGGGTGGTTGCCGCCGCGTCCCGCGAAATGCGGGCATTGGTGATCGGCTTCCACTGGGCCGGCGGTTGGGTGGTGGGCTGACTCGCGGCATTCGTGGGGCCGCTGGTTTTGCGCGAAATTCCGAGGTAGACGCCGCCGAGGACCAAAGCCAAGACCACAACGGCCACGGCGGCGACCAACGCCATGCGATTCGGCTTCTTGCCCGGCGCCGTCAACCACTCCCGCGCCCGCACCAATACCGGTTTCCGCCAGGAAGGCGGGACCGGCGGCTTGTTCGCACCATCGGCCTTTCCGGGCTCGGAGGTCCCCGGCGCGGGAACGTTCAGCTCCGTTTCCGCGCCCTGTCCGCCACGCAGCAAGCCGGCCGCTTCTGTGAACTCGCTTCCAGGCCCGGCGGGCGGTAAGGCCACGGTCTCCGACGCGGCGGGGGGATCGACCGGCACGCCGATCGCAGAGGTCGCCCTATCGTGTTTTGACAGCTCTCGCGTTAACCCGATCATGCTTGCCGGACCCGATGGCGGAATTTGCTCGCCGAGCGGGACGGAAGCCGTGTGCGAGCCGTTCCCTGTCGTGGCCGTCCGGCGCGTCGAACTAGCACCGGCCCCGGTGATCGCCATCGCGTCGGGTTTCAAGCCACTGCCGCGCTGCGCGGCCTGCAACTCGCGGCCGAAATCTTCCGCCGACGCCGGCCGTTCCGCGGGGTCGGGCGACATGGCATGCTCGATTGCCGAGGCCACCGCGTCCGGGATTCCCTCGGCACGCAGATCCGGGATCCGGGTGGAACTGATGCGCAGATACTGCGCGATGAGGTCTTCGCCGTTCTTGCGCTCGTGCGCGGCGACGCCGGTGATGAGCGCGTAAATGGTGGCGCCTAGTGAGTAGACGTCGGCGGCGACCGTCGCCGGATTCCCGGTCATCACCTCGGGTGCGGTGTAGTCGATTGTGCCGGAGAAAAACCCGGTCGCCGTTTCGTACCCACCTTCGATGTGGGCGATTCCGAAATCGGTCAGCTGCGGTTCGCCGTAATCGCTGATAAGCACGTTCGCGGGCTTGATGTCGCGGTGCAAAGTGCCGGACTTGTGGGCGGTTTCCAGTGCTCCGCATAACTTCACACCGATTCCCAAGGCCTCGGGCCAGGGGATTTGATTTTCTCGGCGCAGCCGTACCGCCAGGGAATCCGCGGCGCAGTACGGCATCACGATGTACGGCCGGCCACTCTGCGTCACGCCGACTCGCAGGATGTTCACGATGTTCGGATGCCCGGAGAGCCCGCCCATTGCGTAGCCCTCACGCAGAAAACGCTCGCTGCTGCCTTCGTCGAAATGTGACGGCAGCACCTTGACCGCTACGTTTCGCCCCAGGGCCGTCTCGTAACAGCAGTAGACCACCCCGGCGCCGCCCCTAGCTACCTGGCGCGCGTTCTCGAATCCGGCGCTCGTCAGCTCCGCGACGATCCCGCTCGTTACCGGCGCCACGCCGTCGGACCTGGGTTCTTCGGGCATTTCTTGCCGCTCAGCCTCCCGTGCAGCAGATGATGGCGAGCTCAAGACTAACGCTCTGAAACCCTCCCGGCGTGCCTTTTGGGAACCTTGGTCACCAGTCGTAACGCGATGCCCGGCATGGCCGCAGAATGGCCCTATGACGCTGGACCTCAACGGGTACTTCGACCGCATCGAGTATCGCGGCCCCGCCGAGCCGAACCTCGACGTTCTGCAGGCTCTGATGACCGCCCACACGCAGACGATTCCGTTCGAGAACCTCGATCCGGTGATGGGGGTGCCGGTCGACGACCTGAGTCCCGAGGCCCTCGCCGACAAGCTGGTTCACCGGCGACGGGGCGGCTATTGCTACGAGCACAACGGGCTGATGGGCTACGTGCTGGCCGAAGTCGGCTTTCGGGTGCGCCGATTGGCCGGCCGAGTGATCTGGATGCGCCCGCCCGACGCGCCGACGCCGGCGCAGTCGCACACGGTGTTGGCGGTGACGTTTCCCGGTTGCCAGGGGCCGTATCTCGTCGACGTCGGCTTCGGCGGCCAGACACCGACCTCTCCGCTCCGCTTCCAAACCGGCAACGCCCAACAGACAACGCACGAGCCGTACCGGCTGGAGGATCACCGCGACGGGCTGGTGCTGCAGACCCAGATCCGCGACCAGTGGGTGCCGCTCTACGAATTCACCACGCGGACCCAACCGGACATCGATCTGAAAGTGGGGAGCTGGTACGTCTCGACCAACCCCGAGTCGCATTTCGTGACCGGCCTGATGGCCGCGCGGGTCACCGACGGTGGCCGGTTGAACCTGGCAGGCCGCGCCCTGACTATCCACCGCGCCGAGGGCAGCGAGAAGATCCGCCTCGACGACGCGGCCGCCGTCGTCGACACGCTTGTGGATCGCTTCGGCGTCAACGTCGCCGATCTCGGCGAGCGCGGTGCCGTCGAAGCCCGCATCGAGAAGATCCTCGACACCGCGAAGGGTTAGCGGGACCCGAGCCAGGGCCCGATTCGCCGTAGGGCCTCTTCGATGTCGCCGGTCGGTCCGGCGAATGACAGCCGGACGTACGCATTGCCACGCGCGGTGTCGAAGTCAATCCCGGGTGCGATGGCAACGCCAGTCTCCGCCAGCAGCTTTGAGCAAAACGTCATCGAGTCGTTGGTGACATCGGATACGTCGGCGTACACATAAAACGCGCCGTCGGTGGGGGCCAGCCGGTCGACCCCGATGCGGCGCAGCCCGTCGAGCAGCCGCGATCGGTTGGTCGCATAGTGGCGCAGATTGCCATCGGCCTCGGCGATCGCCTCCGGGGTGAACGCCGCCACCGCGGCGATCTGCGACAGCACCGGCGGGCAGATGGTGAAGTTGCCGGTCAGGCAGTCCACCGCGCGGCGCAGCTCGGGCGGCACCAGCAGCCAGCCCAGCCGCCAGCCCGTCATCGCGTAGTACTTGGAAAAGCTGTTTACCACCAATGCATTTCGAGACGTGTGCCACGCGCAGCTGGTCTGCGGCGCCCCCTCGTAGACCAGACCGTGGTAGACCTCATCGCTGATCAGCCGCGCTCCGGAGGCGTCACACCAGGACGCGATGGCGGCCAACTCGGCGGGAGGTATGACCGTCCCGGTCGGGTTGGCCGGGCTGGCGACGATCACGCCCTGCACCGGCGGGTCGAGTTCGGCCAGCATCTGCGCGGTGGGCTGGAACCTCGTCTGGACTCCACACGGGATCTCCACCACCTCACACCCCAACGCCGACAGGATGTTTCGATAACACGGGTAGCCGGGACTGGCCAGCGCCACCCGATCGCCGACGTCAAAGCACGACAGGAAGGCGAGCAGAAACCCGCCCGAGGAACCCGTGGTGACCACCACCGCGTCGGACTCGACCTGAATTCCATGATGACGCTGGTAATCCGCGGCGATGGCGGCCCGCAGCTCGGGAATGCCCAGTGCCACGGTGTAACCCAGCTGGTTGGCGTGCAGGGCCGCTGCCGCCGCCGCCCGGATCGGCTCGGGAGCGCCCACGCTGGGCTGGCCCGCCGACAGGTTCACCAGATCGCCATGGCTGCGCTGGCGCTCCGCGGCGGCCAACCAGACATCCATCACATAAAACGGCGGGATGCCGGCGCGCAGGGCGGCGGAGGCGTTCACGGCGTCTTGAGCACCTCGGATTCCAGTCGTAGCAGTATCTCTCGGGGCGAGCTCAGCAGATGTGAACTGCCATGCGCGCGTTTGAAATACAAGTGCATGTCGTGTTCCCAGGTTATCGCGATGCCGCCGTGGAGCTGGATTCCCTCGGCGGCCACGTTACACAGCGCGTCGCTGGCGGCCAGGCGCGCGGTGGCGGCATTGGTGGGCGTGGGGTCATCGCACGCATCGGAAACGACGGCCCGGGCCGCGGCGATCGTGACATACAGGTCGGCCATCCGATGCTTGAGTGCTTGAAAGCTGCCGATGGGGCGGCCGAATTGCACTCGGCTCTTGGCGTATTCGACGGTCAACTCCAGGCAGCGGTCGGCCGCGCCGATCTGCTCGGCGGCCAACAGGATGGCCGCGGTGTCGGCGAGGCCCGGATCGGAGCCGATGGCTTCGGTCTCCTCAGGTTGCACCCGGGCCAGCCGACGAGTGGGGTCCATGGTGACGACGGGCTGCGCGCTGAATCGGGTCCACCTGCTGAGCTGGCCGTCCGCCGCGGCGACGACGACGTCGGCGATGTCGCCGTTGACCACATAGTCGGCGTCGAGGACCAGTGCGCCGATCGAGCCGCCCTCGGCGAGCGATCCCAGCGTCTCGGTGTCGGGCTCCGGGGCCGCCAGCAAGGCCAGCTCGGCCAGCGTCGTGCCCAGCAGCGGGGAGGGCACCAGGGCGCGGCCCAGTTCCTGTAAAACCGTTGCGGCGTCGGCGAGTTCACCGCCGGCGCCGCCCAGCTCCTCAGGTACCACCAGCGCGGCCGCGCCGACCTGCTCGCACAGCAGTCGCCACAGCGCCTCGTCGTAGCCCCGCTCCGATTCCATGGCCGCACGCACCGCGGCGGGACCCGCATGCTTGGCCACCAGGGCGGCCACGGTCTCCCGCAGCATCTCCCGTTCTTCAGTCACGAGCGCCGCTCCTCCTCATCGCTTCGTCCCCCGCAAGCGGGCGGTGCCCCCACTGCATCGTCACCGGCGCGAGCCATGGCGCCGCTCCTCCTCATCGCTTCGTCCCCCGCAAGCGGGCGTGGCGCGGTTGACACTCATAGCGCCTCCAGCACCCTGCGGCGATGCACCTCGGGAGTACCCCAGGCCGATCGCAATGCTTGCACGCGGAGCAGCAACAAGGACAGGTCGTGTTCCTGAGTGAAGCCGATGGCGCCATGGGTCTGCAAGCCCGAGCGCGCGGCGAGCAGGGCCGCGTCGGACGCCGCCGCCTTCGCGGCGCTGACGTCGCGCGGGTCTAGCGACAACGCCGCCCCGTACAGCAGCGGGCGAGCCAGTTCGATCGCGATGTGTACGTCGGCGAGCTTGTGCTTGATCGCCTGATACGAACCGATCACCCGGCCGAATTGCGTCCGCTGCTTGGCGTAGTCGACGGTCGCGTCCCGCACAGCCTCAGCGGCACCGACCAGCTGCGCGGCGGTGCCCAGCGCGCCGAACTCGAAGGCGCGCTGGATGTCTGCCCGCCAGGGTTCGCCGCTCGCCGTCACGTCGTAAAGGCGGCGGCTCGGGTCGACGGACTGGTGGCAGTCACCGGCCGTCGCCTCGGTGACCCCGTCGTCGGCGGCCAGCAAGACCAGCCCCGCCGTGTCCGCGTCGACCGCGCGCGGCACCTGCGGCGGCATCGCGACGGTGGCGATCAACTCGCCGGAAGCCAGCCCGGCGCTTCGATCGTCGTCTGCGAGTAAAACCGGTGCCACGGCAATGGATTCGGCCACCGGGCCGGGCACACACCAGCGTCCGAGGCGCTCCAGCGCGACCACCAGGTCGATGGGATCGGCTGCCAGGCCGTCGAACTTCTCCGGCACGGCCAGCGCGGTGACGCCGAGGTTGGCCAGCTGATCCCACACCTTACGGCCGGGCGCGACGTCGCCCGCCGACCAGGCACGCACCACGCCGGGCAGGTCCGGCGGCGCCTAGCGCCGCGTCGATGCTGGCCGCGAAGTCGCGCTGTTGTTCGTCCAGAACGAATTCCACTACTTCTTCTCCCGGGGCAGGCCCAGCAAGCGCTCCGAAATGATATTGCGCTGGATCTCGTTGGTGCCGGCGTAGATCGGGCCGCCCAGCGCGAACAGCAGGCCCTCGGTCCAGGGGCCGGCGAGCTCGCCGTCGGCGGCCGCGGATGTCCAGCGCGGTCTGATGTATTGCCACGTCGAGGTCGGACCAGAACACCTTGGTCACCGACGATTCGGCGCCCAGCTCGCCGCCGGCGGCCAGCCTGGTCACCGTGCCGAACGTCTGCAGCCGGTAGGCCTGCGCCTTGATCCAGGCGTCGGCGACCCGGTCGGCGAACGCCGCGGGCGAGCCGCTGTCTTTCCACAGCTGCGCCAGGCGTTCCGCGGCCGCCAGGAAGCGGGCCGGGCTGCGCAGCGACATGCCGCGCTCGTTGCTCGACGTGCTCATCGCCGCCCGCCAACCATCGTTCGGGGTGCCGATCACGTCCTCGTCGGGCACGAAAACATCGTCGAGGAAGATCTCGCCGAAGCCGGTATCGCCGCCCAGCTGAACGATGGGCCGCACCGTGACGCCCTCGGCCTTCAGGTCGAACATGAAATACGTCAGGCCGTGATGCCGCTCGGCCGCGGGGTCGGAGCGGAACAGCCCGAATCCCATCTCGGCGAACGGCGCCCGCGAACTCCAGATCTTCTGCCCGTTGAGTAGCCAGCCGCCGTCGGTCCTGGTCGCGGTGGACCGCAGCGAGGCCAGGTCGCTCCCGGATTCCGGCTCCGACCACGCCTGCGCCCAAATCTGTTCGCCACTAGCCATTTTGGGCAGGATCCGGTCGCACTGCTCCTCGGTGCCGTGCGCGAACAGCGTCGGGGCCAGCATCGAGGTACCGTTCGCACTGGCCCGCCCCGGCGCCCCTGCGCGAAAGTACTCCTCCTCGAACACCACCCAGTGCAGCAGTGGCGCGTCGCGGCCCCCGTACTTCTTCGGCCAGTTGATCACCGACAGGCCCGCGTCAAACAGCACGCGATCCCAATGTCTGTGCTGGGCAAAGCCTTCCGCGTTGTCGTACGACTTCGTCGGGATCGACTCCGCGTTGGCCGACAGGAATTCGCGTACCTCGGCTTGAAAGGCGAGTGTCTCTTCGTCTAAACCCAGGTCCATCAGGCCAGCCCTCGCAGTTGTGGTTTGACCACCTTGCCGCCCTCGTTGCGCGGCAACGAGTCGACGAACCGCACCGAACGAGGTGCCTTGAAGTTCGCCAAATGCTCTCGGGTATAAGCGATTACCGATTGTTCGTCAAGGTTCGACGCCGGGCCGGCGCACCACGAACGCCCGGCCCACCTCGCCGAGGCGCTCGTCGGGAACCCCGATCACCGCGGCGTCGGCCACCCCCTCCATCCGGGCCAGTACCTGCTCGACTTCGGCCGGGTAGACGTTGAAACCGCCGCAGATGTACATGTCCTTGAGTCGGTCGGTGATGCGCAGGTTGCCGGCCTTGTCGACGGCACCGACGTCGCCGGTGTGCAGCCAGCCGTCGGCGTCGATGGCGGCCGCCGTCGCCGCTGGGTCGTCGAGGTAGCCCAGCATGACGTTCGGCCCCCGCAGCAGCACTTCTCCAGCTTCGCCGGGCTTCGCCGCATCGATGCGCAACTCGAAGCCGGCGAACGGGCGCCCGCAGGTGGTGGCGACGGTCACGGCGTCATCGTCGGCGCGACAGCATGGTGCCCATGCCGTTCGCCTCGGTCAGGCCGTAGGCGGTGAGCACGATGTCGATGTCGAGTTCGGACTGCATCCGCTCCACCAGGACGACCGGAACGATGGCCGCGCCAGTCACCGCCAACCGCAGCGAGCTCAGGTCGTAGTCCTTGAGTGCCGGGTGGTCGAGCAGCGTCTGGTAGATGGTGGGCGGGCCGGGCAGCACGGTGATGCGGTGCTGCTCGATCGCCTGCAGCGTGCGCAGCGGGTCGAACGTCAGGTGCGGGATCAGCGTCGCACCGGTTTGCAGGCAGGCCAGGATGCCGGCCTTGTAGCCGAAGTTGTGGAAGAACGGGTTGATGCACAGGTAGCGGTCGTCGCTGGTGATCTTGCCGTTGGCGGCCCACGACGCCGAGGCGGACAGCGATTGCCGGTGGGCGCAGAGCACACCTTTGCTGCGGCCGGTGGTTCCGGAGGTGAACAGGACGTCGCTGACATCGTCGGGTATGACCGCGGCGGCCCGGGCCGCCACCGCATCGGTGTCCCCGAGTTCAGCGCCGCCGGCGATGAACTCGTCCCAGGTTCCGGCACCAATCTCCGGGGCTTCGATCGGAATCCGAACGACGTGCCGCAGCGCGGGCAGGGCGGCGCGGTCCAGGTCGGCGACGCGGTCGTTGCCCGAGGAACGGGCCCATACCGAACAGCACCGGAGTGCGGGTGCGGGCCACGATGTCGGCGGCCTCCGCCGCGGTGTAGCGGGTATTCACCGGCACCATCGCCGCGCCGACGTGATGGATGGCCAGGCACGCGACCACCCAGTGCCAGGTGTTCGGCGACCAGATCGCCACCCGGTCTCCGGCCTGTACGCCGAGCGCGATCAGCCCGGCGGCGGCCCGGTGCACCTCTTCTCGCAGGGTGGCGCCCGTGAACGAGCGGTCTTCGGTGATCAACGCGTCGTGGCCGGGAAGCCGGCGTGCCAAACAGTCCAGCGCCGCGGGCACGGTGCGCGGATCGTTTGTCATCGGCGACGCTCCTCGAGATGCTCCTAACGAAGCAAGTGCTTGGTAGGTTAGCCTACAGGGCATGCAGGACGTCGAGGAGTTCCGGGCGGAGGTCCGCGGTTGGCTCGCCGACAATCTGGTCGGCAAATTCGCAGCTCTCAAGGGCCTTGGTGGTCCTGGTAGCGAGCACGAGGCGTTCGAAGAGCGCCGGGCATGGAACCAGCATCTCGCGGCCGCGGGACTGACCTGCCTGGGGTGGCCCGTCGAACATGGCGGCCGCGGACTTTCCACCGCGCACCGGGTGGCGTTCTACGAGGAGTACGCCCGCGCCGACGCTCCGGACAAGGTCAATCACTTCGGCGAAGAGCTGCTCGGTCCGACGCTGATCGCGTTCGGAACGCCCGAGCAGCAGCAGCGTTTCCTGCCGCGCATCCTCGATGTCACGGAGCTGTGGTGCCAGGGGTATTCGGAGCCCGGGGCGGGCAGCGATCTGGCCAACGTGTCGACCACCGCCGAGCTCGACGGCGATCAGTGGGTGATCAACGGCCAGAAGGTGTGGACGTCGCTGGCGCACCTGTCGCAGTGGTGTTTCGTGGTCGCGCGCACCGAGAAGGGCTCCAAGCGGCACGCCGGGCTGTCGTATCTGCTGGTGCCGCTGGACCAGCCGGGTGTCGAAGTCCGGCCGATCGTCCAGATCACCGGCACAGCGGAGTTCAACGAGGTGTTCTTCGACGACGCCCGCACCGACGCCAGCCTGGTGGTCGGCGCACCGGGCGACGGTTGGCGGGTCGCGATGGGAACGCTGACCTTCGAGCGCGGCGTGTCGACGCTGGGGCAGCAGATCGTCTACGCCCGTGAGCTTTCCAATCTGGCCGAACTCGCGCAGCGCAACGGCGCGGCCGACGATCCGTTAATCCGCGAGCGGCTGACCCGGGCGTGGACCGGCCTGCGGGCCATGCGCAGCTTAGCCCTGGCCACCATGGATGTCGAGCAGCCCGGCCAGGACAACGTGTCGAAGTTGTTGTGGGCCAACTGGCATCGCGACCTGGGCGAGCTTGCGATGGACGTGATCGGCAAGCCCGGGATGACATTGTCGGACGGCGAATTCGACGAATGGCAGCGGCTGTTCCTGTTCACCCGCGCCGACACCATCTACGGCGGATCCAACGAGATCCAGCGCAACATCATTGCCGAGCGGGTGCTCGGCCTGCCTCGAGAGGTTAAGGGATGACGCTCTCCGTAGCGCCGAAAGAGATTGCCGGACACGGGCTTTTGGACGGCAAGGTGGTTGTGGTGACCGCGGCGGCGGGCACCGGCATCGGGTCGGCGACCGCGCGGCGGGCCCTGGCCGAGGGCGCCGACGTGGTGATCTCCGACCACCACGAACGCCGGCTGACCGAGGCCGCCGACGAACTGTCGGCGCTGGGACTGGGCCGGGTCGAGAAGGTGGTGTGCGACGTGACGTCCACCGCCCAGGTCGACGCGCTGATCGATTCGGCCACCGCACGCATGGGACGCATCGACGTGCTGGTCAACAACGCCGGGCTGGGCGGGCAGACGCCGGTGGCCGACATGACCGACGACGAATGGGACCGCGTCCTGGACGTCACGCTGACGTCGGTGTTCCGGGCCACCCGCGCGGCGCTGCGCTACTTCCGCGACGCGCCACACGGCGGGGTGATCGTCAACAACGCCAGCGTGCTGGGCTGGCGGGCCCAGCACTCGCAGTCGCACTACGCCGCGGCCAAGGCCGGCGTGATGGCGTTAACCCGTTGCAGCGCAATAGAAGCCGCCGAGTACGGGGTGCGGATCAACGCGGTGTCGCCCAGCATCGCCCGGCATAAGTTCCTGGACAAGACCACGCTCGCCCGACCTGCTCGACCGGCTCTCCGCCGGCGAGGCGTTCGGCCGCGCCGCCGAGCCGTGGGAAGTCGCGGCCACCATCGCGTTTCTGGCCAGCGACTACTCCAGCTACCTCACCGGCGAGGTGATCTCGGTATCGAGCCAGCATCCGTGAACATCGCTGGCCAAGCAAGCGCTTGGTTGATATCCTGTTCGGGTGGACCGAGTGACCGGTCAGACAAATAGCCGCCGCGGCGAGTTGCTTGAGCTCGCCGCGACGATGTTCGCCGAGCGCGGACTGCGTGCCACCACGGTGCGCGACATCGCCGACGGCGCCGGGATCTTGTCCGGCAGTCTGTACCACCACTTCTCCTCCAAAGAGGAGATGGTCGATGAGCTGTTGCGCAGTTTTCTGGACTGGCTGTTCGCTCGGTATCGCGAAATCATGGACACCGAGGCCAACCCCCTGGAGCGGCTCAAGGGGCTGTTCATGGCGTCGTTCGAGGCGATCGAGCACCGGCATGCGCAGGTCGTCATCTATCAGGACGAGGCCCAACGGCTGCTATCGCAGCCCCGGTTCTCCTACATCGAGGACATGAACCGCGAGCAACGCAAGATGTGGGTCGAGGTGCTCCATCAGGGCATCGAAGAGGGCTACTTCCGGCCCGACCTCGACGTCGACCTCATCTACCGTTTCATTCGTGACACCACCTGGGTGTCGGTGCGCTGGTATCAACCCGGCGGACCGCTGACCGCAGACCAGGTGGGGCAGCAATATCTCGTCATCGTCCTTGGCGGAATCACCGCGGATTTAAACAAGATCGAAGAAGGAGTCTGAAAATGGCTGCGTTTTCCCAGGCCTATGTCATCGAAGCTGTGCGTACCGCGGTTGGTAAGCGCAACGGCGCATTGGCCGGGATACATCCCGTCGACCTGGGTGCTCATGCGTGGCGCGGGCTGCTCGACCGGGTCGACATCGACCCCGCCGCGGTTGACGACGTGATCGCCGGTTGTGTCGACGCCATCGGCGGGCAGGCGGGCAACATCGCCCGACTGTCGTGGTTGGCCGCCGGCTATCCCGAAGAGGTTCCCGGCGTCACCGTGGACCGCCAGTGCGGGTCCAGCCAGCAGGCGATCTCCTTTGGCGCGCAAGCGATCATGTCCGGCACGGCCGACGTCATCGTGGCCGGCGGCATGCAGAACATGAGCCAGATCCCGATCTCGTCGGCGATGACCGTCGGCGAGCAGTTCGGGTTCACCTCGCCGACCGCCGAGTCCAAGCAGTGGCTGCACCGTTATGGCGATCAGGAGATTTCGCAGTTCCGCGGCTCGGAGTTGATTGCCGAGAAGTGGAATCTGTCGCGTGAAGAGATGGAGCGGTATTCACTGACCAGCCACGAGCGCGCGTTCGCGGCAATCCGTGGCGGCCACTTCGACAACGAAATCGTCACCGTGGAAACCGAATCCGGGCCGTTCCGGGTCGACGAGGGCCCGCGCGAGTCGTCGCTGGAAAAGATGGCCGGCCTGAAGACGTTGGTCGACGGGGGCCGGCTGACGGCGGCGATGGCCAGTCAGATTTCCGACGGGGCCAGTGCGGTGCTGCTGGCTTCCGAGCAAGCCGTCAAAGACCACAAGCTGACCCCGCGGGCCCGCATCCACCACATCAGCGCCCGCGCCGCCGATCCGGTGTTCATGCTGACCGGGCCGATCCCGGCCACCCGCCACGCCCTGGAAAAGACCGGGCTGTCCATCGGCGACATCGACACGGTCGAGATCAACGAGGCGTTCGCGCCCGTGGTGCTGGCCTGGCTCAAGGAGATCAAGGCCGACCCCGAGAAGGTCAACCCCAACGGCGGCGCGATCGCCCTCGGCCACCCGCTGGGCGCCACCGGGGCCAAGCTGTTCACGACCATGCTGAACGAGCTCGAGCGCATCGGCGGCCGCTACGGGTTGCAGACGATGTGCGAGGGCGGCGGCACGGCGAACGTCACGATCATCGAACGGCTGTAGCGCCGAGGCTTCGCCCGCTAGCGCCGAGCCTTCGCCCGCCGGCGCCGAGCGTGCACTGACTGCGATTTTATGGCCCGTTTTTCGCAGTGGCTGCACGTTCGGCGCAGAACGTTAGCCTTCCACCAGAGCGGACGCCGAGCGTAGGTGTTCGATCGCGTCACGCACGATCGAGTCGATCAGCTCGGCGCACGACGGCAGGTCGTCCAGGATGCCGGCCACCTGCCCGGAGGCCAGCACCCCGGCCTCGGTGTTGCCGTCAACCAGCCCGGCTTTCAGCAGCATTGGGGTGTTGGCCGCCATCACCACCTGCGACCAGGTCAGCTCCTTGCCGTGGCGCATCGCCAGACCGTCGGTGATCATCGACCGCCAGGTCATCTGCGACATCTTCTTGAACTTCGCCGCATTACCCACCGCCGCGGCCAAACCCCGCACCGGCGAGCCACTTTCCAGCCTCTCGACCAGCCCGGTGCGCAGCACGCGGTGCGGCATGCCGTCGACCCGGGTGGTGACCACCGTGCCGTCCAGCGCCGCCTCGAGGTAGCGCCGCTTGACCGCATCGGGCACGGTGGAATCGGAGGTGAGCAGAAACCGCGTGCCCATCGCCACACCGGCAGCGCCGTAGGACAACGCCGCCGCGAGCCCGCGCCCATCGAAGAATCCGCCCGCCGCGATGACCGGGATGTCGGTGCCCTTGACCGCGTCCAGCACGGACGGCAGCAGTAGCGTCGTGGCGACGGGCCCGGTGTGCCCGCCGCCTTCGCCGCCCTGCACGATCATCGCGTCGGCGCCCCAGCCGGCGACCTTGCGCGCATGTTTGGCCGCGCCGATCGACGGGATAACCACCGCCCCAGCCTCTTTCAGCCTTGCGATCAGCTCCTGCTTGGGGGCCAAGGCAAACGACGCCACCTTCACGCCCTCGCGGATCATCAACTCGACGCGGTCGCCGGCGTCGGCGGCGTCGGCGCGGATGTTCACGCCGAACGGCTTGTCGGTGGCGGCCTTGACCTTGCCGATGGCCGTCGCCAATTCGTCCAGCGTCATGGTCGCCGACGCCAGGATCCCGAGCCCGCCCGCGTTGGCCGTGGCCGACACCAGCCGGGCTCCGGCCACCCAGCCCATCCCGGTTTGCACCACCGGGTGCTCGACGCCGACCAGCTCGGTCAGCGGCGTGCGCAACCTCACGATCGTATCTCTTTGTCGCGCAATGCCTTCGGGTCGATGACCTCGCGGATCAGGCGCAGCTCCTCGTCGGTCGGCGGCCTGGACTCCTCGGCCTCGTCAAGACCGTGCACCTCGAACGAGGTGGCTTCCCGGACGTCGTCGGGCGACACCCCGGGGTGCAGGGACAGTGCCCGCATCGTGCGGTCCGGGCCGCCGAAGTCGAACACGCCGAGGTTGGACACCACCCGATACGTGTTGGCGAAGCGGAATGCGGGATTGTCGGCGTCCACCTTGTCCCAGCCGATTCCGCAGACGATGTCGACCTTCTCGCAGAACACCCGCTTGGAGTGGTTGCCGACCCAGTAACTGGTCGCGTGGTTGATGGCGTTGCCGGGCGCACCGCGGACGCCGAACATCTGCCGGGTGGGCTGTTGCAGCGGACCGAACGCCGAGATGTTCTGATTGCCATAGCGGTCAACCTGATTGGCGCCCATCACCACGTGGCGCCGTCCCCAGGCCAGGGTCTCGAACACGCGGCCGAACGGCATCCAGCCCTCGAGGGCCCCGGACGCACCCAGCGCCGGGGTGTCCGCCAGCAGCTGCGCCTCGCCGTCGGTCAGCAGGATGCCGGGGGAGAAGGTCAAGCGGGCCAGCCGCGCGCCGACCGAGGCCATGTTTGTCATCGGGCTGATCATGATTTCGCCGGCGTCCCTGAACAACTCGGCGCAGGCGATCGCACACACTTCGGCCCGGGTGCTCACTTGGCTGCCTCCTCTGCGAACTTGCGGACGGCCGCTTGGTATTCGGCTTCGCCGCCCGACAGGTAGGTCGCGAGGAACTGCTGCCAGCCGTCTTCCGTCGACGCCGCCTCGGCGTAGTGCCGCTGGAACTTTTCGTCGCGGCCGTAATCCGGTGCCGCCGTGGTGAAGTGGGCACCGTTCGGAGCTTCCACCACTCCGTCGACCATCATCCGGTTGATCAGCAGCGCCTGCGGCGGCACCGCCTTGACCAACTCCTGGGTCGAGACGACGCGCTCCACCGACAGGTAGCGTTTCTCGGCGGCCATCAAGAACAGGTCGTCGAAGTAGGGGTCGATGCCGGTGTATGCGGCATTGCCTTGGCTGTCACCGAGATTGAGGTGGACAAAGGTGGCGTCCAGGCGCAACGCCGGCATAGCGATCAGCGTCTCGTGTCCGCCGCCGGGTGCGGGATAAGGGCTAGTGACGGTTTGCAGCTCGCCCTCCCAGAAGTCCGGCACCGAACTGCCCAGCCCGGCGCGGATCGGCAGGAACGGCAGGCGTTGCGCGGCGGCCTGCAGACCGCACCGGAGCATGCCCTCGTCCATCTCGCGAGCTTCGATCGCTCCGGCGCTGCGGGCCTTGGCGAACCACGGGTCGTAGAACGGCGGCGAATCCAGTGAGACGAACCCGTAGTAGACGCGCCGTACCTTGCCGGCCGAGCACAGCAGCCCCAGGTCGGGTCCGCCGTAGGTGACGACGGTCAAGTCGTTGACGTCTGTGCGCAGCAGGGCGCGCACGAAGGCCATCGGTTTGCGCCGCGAGCCCCAGCCGCCGATGCCGATCGTCATGCCGCTGCGCAGCTGCGCGACGGCGTCGTCCAGCGTGGTGGTTTTGTTGCTCACTCCTTCTTGCCCTTCCCCGTACCGGCGAACGCGTCGCGGTGCTCATCGGACACCCCGGCGAGATTGAGCTCGAACGTAAAGCCTTGCTCCATCCGGTAACTCGAGTTGACCCGTTGCACGTCGATGAGGTTGAGCGCCTCCTTGGCGGCTCGGATAACCCTGGTGTCCTTGGCGGCGATGTCGCGGGCCACCCGCAGAGCGGCCTCGTCGAGATCGGCGCGCGACACCACCTCGTGTACCGAACCGAAGTGATGCAGGGTGGCGGCGTCCACGGTGGCCGCGGTGAAAAACAGCCGTCGCATCAGGTGTTGGGGAACGAGCCGCGACAGATGCGTGGCCGCGCCGAGCGCGCCTCGTTCGACCTCGGGCAGGCCGAAGGTGGCATCGTCGGAGGCCACGATGACATCGGAGTTGCCGACCAGCCCGATGCCGCCGCCGACACAGAATCCGTTCACCGCCGCGATCACCGGCACCGCGCATTCGTAGACCGCGCGGAACGCTGCGAAGCAGCCGCGATTGGCGTCGATCAAAGCGGTGAACCCCTCGGTGCGCTGCATCTCCTTGATGTCCACCCCGGCGTTGAAGCCGCGGCCCTCGGCCCGCAGGATCACCGCATGGGTATCGAGATCGGCGCCGGCGGTCGTGATCGCGTCGGCCAGTTCGAACCAGCCGCGCGAGGGGATGGCGTTGACGGGCGGGTAGTCGACGGTGACCGCGACTATGCCCGGTTCGATGGTGGTGGATGTGATGGGCAAGGTGGCACTTCCTTCGGAAAAACCGGGTCAACTACCTAAGCAAGCACTTGCTTGGTACGCTAGCACAGTGACTCGCGCCGAAGGAGCCGCCGCCATCAATTTGGGGCTGGCCGGGCGGGTGGTTCTGGTGACCGGCGGCGTCCGCGGGGTAGGCGCCGGCATCAGCTCGGTTTTCGCCGAGCAGGGCGCGACCGTGATCACCTGCGCACGGCGAGCCGTCGAAGGTTTGCCGTATGAGTTTCACTCCTGCGACGTGCGCGACGAGGAAGCCGTCGCGGCATTGATCGACTCGATCTTCGCGAAGCACGGCCGCCTCGACGTCGTCGTCAACAACGCCGGAGGATCACCCTACGTGCTGACCGCGGAGTCCAGCCCGAAGTTCAACCGCAAGATCATCGAGCTCAACCTCATTGGCGCGCTGTTGGTTTCGCAGTGCGCTAACGAGAAGATGCAGGGGCAGCCGGGCGGCGGGTCGATCGTCAATATCTGCAGTCTCAGCGGCCGGCGGCCGTCCCCGGGCACCGGCGCATACGGGGCGGCCAAGGCAGGCCTGGAAAGTTTGACCCAGACCCTGGCGGTGGAATGGGGGCCCAAGGTGCGGGTGAACGCCTGCGTGGTCGGCATGGTCGAAACCGAACAGGCAGAGCTGTTCTACGGCGATGCAGAGTCCATCGCCGCCATCTCCAAGAATGTGCCGCTGGGCCGGCTCGCCGTACCACAGGACATCGGTTGGGCCGCAGCATTTTTGGCCTCAGACGCGGCGTCCTACATCAGCGGTGCCTCCTTGGAGGTGCACGGCGGCGGTGAGCCGCCGCACTACCTGGCCACAACGAACGCGAACGCGATCAAGTAGAGGAGACAGGAAATATGGGCATGGTGGACGGCCGTGTCGTCATCGTCACCGGAGCGGGCGGCGGGATCGGTCGCGCGCATGCGCTGGCCTTCGCGGCCGAAGGCGCGCGGGTGGTGGTCAACGATATCGGGGTGGGCCTGGACGGTTCACCGGCAAGCGGTGGCAGCGCAGCACAGGGCGTGGTCGACGAGATCACTGCAGCGGGTGGGGAAGCCGTCGCCAACGGATCCAACATCGCCGATTGGAACCAAGCGGCGAACCTGATCACAACGGCTGTCGAGACCTTCGGCGGCCTGGACGTGTTGGTGAACAATGCCGGCATCGTGCGTGACAGGATGCTGGCCAACGCCACCGAAGCGGAGTTCGACGCCGTCATCGCGGTGCACCTCAAAGGCCACTTCGCCACAATGCGGCACGCCGCCTCGTACTGGCGGAGGCTGTCCAAGGAAGGCAAAACCGTTGACGCACGGATCATTAACACGAGTTCCGGTGCGGGATTGCAGGGTGCCGTCGGGCAGGGTAACTACAGCGTCGCCAAGGCGGGAATCGCGGCGCTGACCCTCGTCGGAGCCGCCGAAATGGGCCGCTACGGCGCGACCGTCAACGCGATCGCGCCGTCAGCCCGCACCCGCATGACGGAGACCATTTTCGCGGAGATGATGGCGACGCAGGACCAAGAATTCGACTCCATGGCACCGGAAAACGTTTCCCCGCTGGTGGTTTGGCTGGGCAGCGAGGAATCGCGTGACGTCACCGGGCAGGTGTTCGAGGTCGGGGGCGGCATCATCCGGATCGCCGAGGGCTGGGCGCACGGACCGCAGGTCGACAAGGGCGCGAGATGGGATCCCGCAGAGCTGGGGCCCGTCGTCGCCGACCTGCTGGCCAAGGCGCGGCCGCCGGTTCCGGTGTACGGGGCCTAGCCCCTGCGCCGAGCGTGTACTCAGCGCGAGATTTCGGCCGATTTATCGCAGTGAAGACACGCTCGGCGTAGTCGGGCCGCGTTAGGGATCGCAGATCACGATCGGGATCACCCGATCGGTCCACGACTGGTAGTCATCGAATGTCGGATACATGGCCACCAACTTGGGCCAGTACTCGTTGCGCTCTTCGGCCGTGGCGTCACGGGCTTGCAGCGCAAGCACCTCGTCCTTAATCTGCACCGACACTTTGGGATTGGCCTTGAGGTTCAGGTACCACAGCGGGTGCTTGTTGCTGCCGCCCCGGGAGGCGCCCAGAATCACCCGGTCACCTTCGCGCAGGTAGAGCAGCGGGCTCACCCGCGGTTCACCGGTCTTGCGGCCGGTGGTGGTCAGCAGCGCGATCGGAGCATTCTGGACCCTGCCGCCGAGTTTTCCGTTGCTGAGCCGATAGATCCATGTGTTGCCTCGCGCCATCCACTTGATGAAGATGTCGACCCAAGGCGCATTCAGATTTCGCGGCGGTGATTTCGGCATAGTTTCAAAACCTAAGAATGAACGGTCGGAAGCCGGCCTTGATGAGGTGGATCGTGGCTTCTCCGCTTGGACTTTCGGCGGGAATCACAAAGGTTTCGTTCACCCGCGCGGCCACCCGCCGGCCGCCGAACGCCGCCTTGGTCAGCACGTCGTACACCGCGTGCACCTCATCGCCGACGACGCGGTAGTCCGGCGGCGTCGTGTCGGCGATGACCCAATACTGGGCGCCGCGATTGAGGCTGCGCCGCAGGTGATTTCCGGAGAATCCGTTCTTGACCCCTAGCTCGACACGAGTGCATCCGGGCGCGAACGGCACCGCATCGCCGCGATGGCTGACAAGCGCGTCGATGTAGGCCTGCGCCGCGGCGATCCGGCTCTCTTCGGAGACGAGCAATCGGCTAGATCCGCTCGATGATGGTGCCGGTGGACAACGCGCCGCCCGCGCACATCGTGATCAGCGCGGTGCTCTGGTCGGTGCGCTCCAGCTCGTGCAGCGCGGTGGTGATCAGCCGGCTGCCGGTGCTGCCCACCGGGTGGCCCAGCGCGATCGCGCCGCCGTTCACGTTCACCTTGGCCATGTCCGGCTCGTGGACCCGCGCCCACGACAGCACCACCGAGGCGAAGGCCTCGTTGATCTCGGTGATGTCGATGTCGCCGATCTTCATGCCGGCTTTCTCCAGCACCTTGGCCGTCGACTGCACGGGCCCGTCCAGGTGGTAGTAAGGCTCGGCGCCGACCAGCGCTTGGCTGATGATCCGGGCCCGCGGCCGCAGCCCGAGCGCCTTGGCCTTGTCCTCGTCCATCCAGAGCACCGCGGCCGCGCCGTCTGAGATCTGCGACGACGTGCCCGCCGTGTGGATCCCGCCCTCGAGGACCGGCTTGAGCTGGCTCAGGCCCTCCAGGGTGGTGTCCCGCAGGCCCTGGTCGCGGGAGACCATGTGGCGCTCGCTGGTGGGCTGCTTCTGCTCGTCGAGCTTGGGCGCCTCGATCGGCGAGATTTCCCGGTCGAAACGGCCCTCGTCCCAGGCCCGCTTGGCGCGCAGCTGTGACTCGAATCCGAACGCGTCGATCTCTTCGCGGGTGATGCCGCGGCGCTTGGCGATGCGCTCGGCAGCGGTGAACTGGTCGGGCAGGTCGATGTCCCATGACTCGGGCCGCAGGATGCCGCGGTCTGGACCGGCATTGGCACCGAGTCCGACGCGGCTCATCGCCTCGATGCCGCACGCGATGCCGATGTCGATCGCGCCCGCCGCGATCAGGCCGGCGACGAGGCCGTTGGCCTGCTGGCCACTGCCGCACTGGCAGTCCACGGTCATGGCGCCGACGTGCTCCGGCAGGCCGGCGACGAGCCAGCTCACCCGGGTGATGTTGTTGGACTGCTCGCCGTACTGCGTGACGCAGCCGCCAACGATCTGTTCGACGTCGCCGGCGTCAAAGTCGCTTTCCAAACCGGCCTTCTCCACGAGAGCCTTCTGCGTGGCCCCCAGCAGCTCGGTGGCATGCAGACCGGACAGCCATCCGTTCCGCTTGCCGATGGGACTACGAGTGGCTTCAACGATGACAGGGTTACCCATTCCGTCAGGCTAGAACACGTTTCATTACTCTGACAAGCGAGGATGGTGACCTGCCTTTTATCTGCGCAGGAGCCGTGTTTTACTGGCACTAGAACACGTTGCAATTAGTGTTGTAAAAGGAGCGCGTACACATGGCACCCCCCAACATTCCCGCCGACTTCGACTTCCTTGACCCCGACGTCAACCTCGCCGGGCTGCCCGTCACGGAGCTTGCTGAGCTGCGCAAGGCGGAGCCGATTCACTGGGTTGACATTCCGGGCGGCACGGGCGGCTTCGAGGACAAGGGATATTGGATCGTCACCAAGCATGCCGACGTCAAGGAGGTGTCACGCCGCAGCGACGTCTTCTCCAGCTGGCAGAACGGCGCCATCCCGACCTGGCCGCCGGAGATGAAGCGGGAGCAGGTCGAGCTGCAGCGCAGCGTCATGTTGAACATGGACGCACCGCACCACACCCGGCTGCGCAAGATCATTTCCCGTGGGTTCACGCCACGGGCCATCGGGCGCCTGGAGTCCGAACTCGCCCAGCGCGCCCAGAACATCGCCAAGACCGCGGCGGCCGAGGGTGTCGGCGACTTCGTCGAGCAGGTGTCGTGCGAGCTGCCGCTGCAGGCCATCGCGGGCCTGCTCGGTGTTCCCCAGGAAGACCGCGACAAGCTCTTTCGCTGGTCCAATGAGATGACCGGTGGGACCGACCCCGAGTATGCAACCGTCGATCCCGCGCAGTCGTCGATGGATCTGATCATGTACGCCATGGCCATGGCCGACGAGCGGGGTAAGAACCCCACCGACGACATCGTCACCACGCTCATCGAGGCCGACATCGACGGGGAGAAGCTCTCCGACGACGAGTTCGGCTTCTTCGTGGTCATGCTCGCGGTGGCGGGCAACGAGACCACGCGCAACTCGATCACCCACGGCATGATCGCGATGGCGGACAACCCGGATCAGTGGGAACTGTTCAAGAAGGAGCGCCCGTCGACCACGGCCGACGAGATCATCCGGTGGGCCACCCCGGTCTCGGCGTTCCAGCGCACCGCCAACGAGGACGTCGAGTTGGGCGGCGTGCTGATCAAGAAGGGGCAGCGGGCGGTGATGTCCTACCGGTCGGCCAACTTCGACGAAGAGGTCTTCGAAGACCCGCACGCCTTCAACATCCTGCGCGACCCGAATCCTCACGTCGGCTTCGGCGGAACCGGCGCCCACTATTGCATCGGCGCGAACCTGGCCCGCATGACAATCAACCTGATCTTCAATGCGGTCGCCGATCACATGCCGGACCTCAAGCCGGTCGGCAAACCCGAGCGGCTACGGTCAGGGTGGCTCAACGGCATCAAGCACTGGCAGGTCGACTACACCGGAAAGAGTGCGGTGACAAACTGACGATGGACTTCGATCTCACTGCGACGCAGCAGGCCGTCGCCGATGTGATCACGTCGGCGCTGGAACGGGACAACTCCTGGAAGGCACTGGTCGACGGCGGCGTGACGGCGCTACCCCTGCCGGAACGCCTCGGCGGCGACGGCGTCGGTCTGCCCGAGGTCGCGACGGTCCTCACCGAGGTGGGTCGACACGGCGCCATCACGCCGGCACTGGCCACGCTGGGCCTCGGCGTGATGCCGCTGCTCGACCTGGCCTCCGATGAACAGCAGGACCGGTTTCTGGCCGGCCTTGTCAAAGGGGCCAAGGGCGGGGTGCTGACCGCGGCGCTCAACGAACCTGGCGCGGCGTTGCCGGACCGGCCCGCCACCACCTTCTCCGGCGGGCGGCTGTCCGGCACCAAAGTCGGTGTCGCACATGCTGAACAAGCGGATTGGCTCGTCGTGACGGCCGACAGCGCCGTCGTCGTGGTGTCGCCGAAGGCCGAGGGCGTGGAGTTGGCCCGCACGCCGACGTCGAACGGTTCGGACGAGTACACCGTCACGTTCGCCGCCGTCGCGGTTCCCGATACCGACGTTTTGGCGGGCGCGGCCGCGCCGCGGGTCAACCAGCTCGCGTTGGCGGCAGTCGGCGCCTTCACCGACGGCCTGGTGGCCGGGGCGCTGCGGCTGACCGCCGACTACGTGGCCAACCGGAAGCAGTTCGGCAAACCGCTGTCGACATTCCAGACCGTGGCCGCGCAGCTCGCGGAGGTCTACATCGCTTCGCGCACCATCGATTTGGCGGCGAAGGCGGTGGTCTGGCGGCTATCGGAAGGTCTTGACGCCGATGCGGACCTGGACGTGCTCGGCTATTGGGTGACGTCGCAGGCGCCGCCGGTGATGCAGCTCTGCCACCACCTGCACGGCGGCATGGGCATGGATATCACCTACCCGATGCACCGCTACTACTCCACGATCAAAGACCTGTCCCGGTTGCTGGGTGGGTCGTCTCATCGCCTTGACCTGGTGGGAGCGCAATGTTCATCGACCTGACTCCGGAGCAGCGACAGCTGCAAGCCGAGCTGCGGCAATACTTTTCGAATCTGATCTCGTCGGACGAGATGAAGGCGATGGAACAGGACCGGCACAACGCCGCATACCGGGCGGTGATCCGCCGGATGGGTCAGGACGGCAAGCTCGGGGTGGGGTGGCCGAAAGAATTCGGCGGCTTGGGTTTCGGCCCGCTCGAGCAGTCGATCTTTGTCAATGAGGCGCATCGGGCCGACGTTCCGCTGCCCGCCGTGACGCTGCAGACCGTTGGTCCGACACTGCAGGTGTTCGGCAACGAGATGCAGAAAAAGAAGTTCCTACCGGCGATCCTGGCCGGCGAGGTGCACTTCGCGATCGGCTACACCGAGCCGGAGGCCGGCACCGACCTGGCCGCGTTGCGCACCACCGCCGTGCGCCAGGGCGACGAGTACATCGTCAACGGCCAGAAGATCTTCACCACCGGCGCGCACGACGCCGACTACGTCTGGCTGGCCTGCCGCACCGATCCGGAAGCCGTTAAACACAAGGGCATTTCGATTCTCATCGTCGACACCAAGGATCCCGGTTACTCCTGGACACCGATCATCCTGTCCGACGGAGCCCACCACACCAACGCCACCTACTACAACGACGTGCGGGTGCCCGCCGACATGCTGGTCGGCGAGGAGAACGGCGGCTGGCGCCTGATCACCACCCAGCTCAACAACGAACGGGTGATGCTCGGCCCGGCGGGCCGGGTTGCCGGCATCTACGACCGGGTGCACGCATGGGCGTCCAAGCCGGGCGGCGACGGCGTCACACCGATCGATCACGCCGACGTCAAGCGCGCGCTTGGCGAGATCTATTCGATGTGGCGGATCAACGAACTGCTGAACTGGCAGGTGGCCGCCGCGGGCGAGGAGATCAACGTCGCGGATGCGGCATCGACGAAAGTCTTTGGCACGGAGCGTATCCAGTACATCGGCCGGCTCGCCGAGGAGATTGTCGGCAAGTACGGCAACCCCGCCGAGCCGGACACCGGCGATCTGCTCAACTGGCTCGACTCCCAGACCAAGCGCAATCTGGTGATCACCTTCGGTGGAGGCGTGAACGAAGTCATGCGTGAGATGATCGCGGCGGCCGGCCTCAAAGTGCCGAGGGTGCCGAGATGACCGGGGCCGACGAGATCCAGGAAGCCCTCGCGGAGATCCAAGCGGCCGGCGGCGGCAAGCCGCGCGCGGGCCGGGATCCGGTGAACCAGCCGACGATCAACAACTGGGTTGAGGCCCTCGGCGATCGCAATCCGATCTACGTGGACGAGGCCGCGGCCCGCACCGCGGGACATCCGGGAATTGTCGCTCCACCGGCGATGATTCAGGTGTGGACGATGTTCGGCCTGGGCGGGGAACGTCCGAAGGACGATCCCATGGGCCCGATCATGGAGCTGTTCGACAACGCCGGCTATGTCGGCGTTGTCGCCACCAACTGCGAGCAGACCTATCACCGGTATCTGCAGCCCGGTGAGCAAGTCAGCATCGCCTCGGAGATGGGCGATGTGATCGGCCCCAAGCAGACGGCGCTTGGTGAGGGCTTCTTCATCAACCAGCACATCATCTGGCGGGTCGGCGATGAGGACGTCGCCGAGATGAATTGGCGCATCCTCAAATTCAAGCCGCGTGAAGCAGAGGCATCGCAGAGTTCGGTGCCGGCTGACCTGGACCCCGATGCCATGATGCGCCCGTCGTCCTCACGCGACACGCTGTTCTTCTGGGAGGGGGTCAAGGCGCACGAGTTGCGGATTCAGCGCCGCCCGGACGGCAGCCTGCAGCACCCGCCCGTGCCGGCGGTGTGGCAAGACAAGGCCGATCCGATCGACTACGTGGTGGCCAGCGGCAAGGGGACGGTGTTCAGCTTCGTGGTGCACCACGCGCCGAAAGTGCCCGGCCGCACATTGCCTTTCGTTATCGCGCTGGTCGAGCTCGGAGAGGGCGTGCGCATGCTGGGTGAGCTGCGCAACGCCGACCCGGCCAAGGTGAAGATCGGAATGCCTGTCCACGCAACCTATATCGACTTCCCGGCCGGTGACTCCGGCCCGGCGTGGACCCTGTATGCCTGGGAGCCCACCGCATGAGCGCACCGGTCATTGAAGTGGGCACTGTGCTGCCGGAGCTCAAGCTCTATGGCGATCCCACGTTCATCATCTCGACGGCCCTGGCCACCCGGGACTTTCAGGACGTGCACCACGACCGGGACAACGCGCAGGCCAAGGGTTCGAAGGATATTTTCGTCAACATCCTCACCGACACCGGGTTGGTACAGCGGTATGTGACGGATTGGGCCGGGCCGTCGGCGCTGATCAAGTCGATCGGGCTGCGGCTGGGGGTGCCCTGGTACGCCTACGACACGGTGACGTTCGCCGGAGAGGTGACCGCCGTGGAAAACGGCCTGATCACGGTGAAGGTCGTGGGCAGCAACAGCCTTGGTGATCATGTCATCGCGACGACCACGCTCACGATGGGGGACGCTTAGTGTTGTCGGGTAAGGCTGCCATCGTCGGCATTGGCGCTACCGACTTCTCCAAGGACTCCGGCCGAAGCGAGCTGCGGCTGGCGGCCGAGGCGGTGCTTGACGCCCTCGACGATGCCGGTCTGAGCCCGAGCGACGTCGACGGCCTGACGACCTTCACGATGGACACCAACAAGGAAATCGCCGTCGCGCGCGCGGCCGGCATCGGTGAGCTGAAGTTCTTCTCGCAGATTCACTACGGCGGCGGGGCCGCGTGCGCGACCGTTCAGCACGCCGCGATGGCCGTCGCGACCGGGGTGGCCGACGTCGTGGTCGCGTATCGCGCGTTCAACGAGCGTTCCGGCATGCGATTCGGTCAAGTGCAGACCAGGTTGGTGGGAGACGGTGGCGCCCAGGCTGATTCGACGACATCCGACAACGCTTTCTCCTATCCGCATGGCCTTTCGACGCCGGCGGCACAGGTCGCCATGATCGCCCAGCGCTACATGCACTGGTCCGGCGCGACTAGCCGCGACTTCGGCGCCATCTCGGTGGCCGACCGCAAGCATGCCGCCAAGAACCCGAAGGCATACTTCTACGAGAAGCCGATAACCATTGAGGACCACCAGAATTCGCGATGGATCGCCGAGCCGTTGCGGCTGCTGGACTGCTGCCAGGAAACCGACGGTGCGGTGGCAATCGTGGTGACGTCGCCCGAGCGCGCGCGAGACCTCAAGCACCGGCCGGCGATCATCGAGGCGGCGTCGCAGGGATCCAGCCCGGACCAGTACACGATGGTCAGCTACTACCGTCCCGAACTGGGTCTGCCCGAGATGGGCCTGGTGGGGCAACAACTTTGGCAGCAGTCGGGGCTCAAGCCGTCCGACATCCAGACCGCGGTGCTTTACGACCACTTCACCCCGTTCACCCTGATTCAGTTGGAAGAGTTGGGTTTCTGCGGCAAGGGCGAAGCCAAGGACTTCATTGCCGGCGGTGCGATCGAGGTGGGCGGCAGGCTGCCCATCAACACGCATGGGGGTCAACTCGGTGAGGCCTACATCCACGGCATGAACGGCATAGCCGAGGGCGTGCGTCAGTTGCGCGGTACCTCGGTGAACCCGGTGCCCGATGTCGAGCACGTGCTCGTCACGGCGGGGACTGGTGTGCCGACCTCTGGGTTGATCCTGGGCTAGCCTGCGTCCGCTGCGGGTGGGCACGCTTCGAGGCGAAGACCGCGCATCGCGCGGACGGTTGGCCGAGGTCTAGGACCTCTGGGACACGGTCATGATGCTTTGACGTACCGGTGAACCAGCTCGTCCTCTCCGAACGTGCTCGCGTGGTCCAGGCCCCGGTCGTCGCGACCAAAAAACGTCCACATTCTGGGACTCTTCTTCGGGCCGCTGATCAGCTTGACCTTGTACCGCAGATCGGTGGCCTTTACCGTGCCGATAATGTCACCGACGCGGATCTCCGACGGATGAATCTGGGGTGCGTCATCGCACCAGTCTTGTTCGGCCATGACACCCATCCTCACCTCGGTTACTGCCAGACTACCCCACCTGTCCTTTCAGATCCCACGTCCAGCGATAATGGTGGCCGCTGCCCGATAGTGGGTCCAGCCGGACGCACCGACGGGCAACGCGCTACGCAGTCTTGGTCCAACGGCAGATGTCCCCGGGGGAAGCGCGCAGACAAACTGCAGCTGCAGTTGGGTCACGTGGAGATCACAGATTGGCATACGACTGAATGCGCCAACCGCCAGAACTGGCATACCAGAGACGTAACCACCTCTATCAGAGCGGGTCTTTCGGTGGAAGTCGGTAATTGGCAAGAGATTTGGGGCCCTGCGCCGTGTCGGCCGCGGGCCGCGGCAACGGTACCGCGCTAACCGCCGGCGATGACGCCGCTGCAGGCTGATTTGTGGTGAGCGGTATAGCGATGCGGGACCGTTACCGGCTCGCCGATCAGGGATGCGCTGGTCGTGGCCGCATGGGCGGTACCGTCACCCTGTCACCTCATCGTCCCGAGTTGGCAGAAGCTGGTCTGTCGCCAGCCCTGAAGATGTGGGGAGGTGGCGGTGAGCAGATTCGTTGAGTCGATGCTCCGCAGTGCGCAGACAAGCAATCGTGGCCTGGTGACTGGCGAACCTGGTGCGCCGGTTCGGATTAGCTGGGATGAGGTTCATCAGCGAGCGCGGCGGGTGGCGGGCGGTTTGGCCGCGTTGGGGGTCGGCCCGGGTGATCGGGTGGGTGTGTTGGCCGGTGCCCCAGTGGAAATCGCGCCGACCGCGCAGGGCGCGTGGTTGCGCGGAGTGAGTTTGACGATGTTGCATCAGCCGACGCCGCGCACCGATCTGCAGGTGTGGGTGCGCGATACGTTGGCCGTCATCGCGATGATCGAGGCCGCGGTGGTGATCGTTTCGGATCCGTTCATGGCCGCCGTGGCGGTGCTGGCGGAGCAGGGCGTGACGGTGGTGACGATCGCCGAACTGCTCACGGCCGCGCCGGTCGACGTCGTGGACAGTGGTGAGGACGATCTGGCGCTGTTGCAGTTGACGTCGGGCTCGACGGGCTGCCCCAAAGCTGTGGCGATCACCCACGCCAACCTGCTCGCCAACGCCGATGCGATGTTCCTCGGCGCCGAGTACGACCTGCGTACCGACGTGATCGTGAGCTGGTTGCCGCTGTTTCACGACATGGGTATGACCGGGTTTTTGGCGGTGCCCATGTTGTTCGGGGCCGAGTTGGTCAAGATCACACCGTCCGACTTCTTGTCCGATATCTTGTTGTGGCCCAGGCTGATCGACAAATACCGGGCAACGATGACCGCCGCGCCGAACTTTGCCTACGCGTTGTTGGCCAAGCGGTTACGCCGGCATGCCAGGCCTGGTGATTTTGATTTGTCGTCGTTGCGATGGGCGTTGTCGGGTTCTGAACAGGTCGAACCGGCCGACGCGGAGGAGCTCTGCAAGGCCGGAGCGCCGTTCGGGCTGCGTCCCGACGCGATCTTGCCGGCCTACGGGATGGCTGAAACCACTGTGGCGGTGTCTTTTTCGCAGTGCGGCGGCGGACTGGTCGTTGATGAGGTGGACGCCGACATGCTCGCGGCACTGCACCGGGCAGTGCCCGCCACCACCGGCAACACCCGCCGGCTGGCCTCGCTGGGACCACCGCTGAACGGTATACAAGTCCGCATCGTCGATGAGGACGGCGCCGTTCAGCCGATCCGCGGCGTGGGGGTCATCGAGGTCCGGGGAGAACCAGTGACGTCTGGATACGTCACGGTGGGGGGCTTCGTGGCTGTCCAGGACGGCTGGGGCTGGTTCAGCACCGGGGACCTGGGATATCTGACCGAGCGGGGCCATGTCGTGGTCTGCGGCCGGGCCAAGGACGTCATCATCATGGCCGGGCGCAACATTTACCCCATCGATGTCGAACGTGCTGCGGGGCGGGTCGTCGGGGTGCGTGCCGGCTGCGTGGCGGCCGTGCGGCTCGACGCCGGCCGTTGCCGCGAATCGTTCGCCGTGGCCGTGGAATCAAACAACGTCGACGACCCCGCGCAGGTGCGGCGCATCAGGCATGAGGTGGCCCACGAAGTCGTCACCGAAGTCGCGGCCCGGCCCCGCAACGTGGTGGTGCTGGCCCCGGGTGCGATCCCCAAGACACCGTCGGGAAAGTTGCGGCGCGCTCACGCGCTGTCACTCGTCACCTGACCATCGCAACGTTGGGCCGCCGAAACGCCCGTGGGTGGCCTGGCGTAAGATGAGACTGAGCCGTTTCGTTGTCAGCGGTGGTCCATCGCTATCGGCGCGGATGAAAGCCACGGACAATGCAATTCCTCCGTCGCCCCGCGAGTGTGGGGCGGTCGATGCTGATGATCGTTAAGGAACCGCCCGTGGATCGTGCGAACCAGTGCCGACCGCAACACATCGGATGACCTATCCACGAGGGAGCCGGGGCCGACCCGATAGCGTGCGGCTGTCGGTGGCTCGCGAATTGGGCCAAGACATCGATGGCGCGTGGTGGCCACGCGCAGACCGCATCACCAACGAATTGCCCGGGCTGGTCGCGGTCCTGGCCCCACTGCTCGGAGACATCACCTCCATCAACGTCAACTGGCCACCGCTACAAAGACCACCCGACTTCAACTGGCCGGGATGGGAACACAGACGCCAGCACGTGATGACCGTCAACGGCGGGGATGCTTGCGCCAACCTCCTGATCATCCCGTACGCGACCCACAGCGGACTCGCCCTGATGGTGCTGCGCCGCGCCGCCAACCTGCCTATTGCGCTCGCCGACCGCAACAAACCCGCATTCGTGACCGCCGGCTCCATACTCCGCGCTGCCCAACAACAACGCGCCGACTGCCACTAATCGCCACCCAGGCGGGCGGCTAGGCGGGGACCAACTCGACGCCGCTGAGCACAACAGCGTTGTCGCGCGAAGGCGCGACAACGCTGGCCAGCAGCCGGTTATCGTCCTTCCAGATGCCGACCTTCAGTGTCTCGCCGGGGAACGCCACACCCGCAAAGCGCGCGCCGTAGGCGGCCACGGCCCCGGCGTCGGAGTCCAGCAGCGCGTCGACGATGGCCTTGCACGTCATGCCGTAGGTGCAAAGGCCATGCAGGATTGGCTGCGGAAAGCCTGCGGCAGCAGCGAATTCCGGGTCCGAGTGCAGCGGGTTGCGGTCACCGCAGAGCCGGTAGAGCAGCGCCTGCTGCGGCAGGATCGGCACGTCGACCTCGAGGTCGGGAGCCCGGTCCGGCGCGCCGTCCGACGATGAAGGCCCGCGCTCGCCGCCGAATCCGCCTTCCCCGCGGGCGAAGATGGATCGCTTCTGCGTCCACAGCGTGGTGCCGTCCGGGGCGCTGACCGTCGTCTCGCTCCAGATCACCGCGGCCTTGCCCTTGTCCCAGATGTCGGTGAACCGGGTGACGGCCGTGGCGGAACCCGACGGCGGCAGCGGAGCGGGCACCTCGACCCGCTCGCTGGCATGCAGCACCCTGCTCAGCTCGATGTCGATGCCGGGGAACTGCACCGTCGGCGGCTTGGTCATGTGGAAGCTCGCGGCGACGTTGCCGAACGTCGGCAGCACCTGCGGAGTGTCATCCACCAGGTAGCGCAGTTCGCGCAGGTCCATCGGATCCGCGCCGGCACCGAGCCCAAGGTGGTAGAGCTGCATATCGCTGCTCGCCCAAGAGAATTCGATGGGGTCCAGCTCCGCGTTGAGCGCGACGTCTACATCGATGGGCATGGCGGCGGCTACTTCCCGGCTCGATCGGCGATGTGGAGTGCGGCCAAGTAGCCGAAGGTCATTGCCGGCCCAATGGTGCCGCCCGGACCGGGATAGGTGTGTCCCATCACCGGCGCGCTGACATTTCCTGCGGCGTAAAGGCCTTCGATGATGCTGCCGTCGTCGCGCAACGCACGGCCGTGGACATCGGTGCGGATGCCGCCCTTGGTGCCCAAATCCCCGGGCACCATCTTGGCGGCGTAGTACGGCGGATGGCTGATCTCACCGAGATTCGGGTTCGGCTTGTTGGTCGGGTCGCCATAGTATTTGTCGTAGGCGCTCTCGCCGCGGTGGTAGTCCTCGTCCACGCCGGACCGCGCGAAGCCGTTGAAATGCTGTACGGTCGAGGCGAATTCGGCGGCGGGCAGGCCGGCCTTTTCGGCCAGCTCCTCGAGCGTGCCGGCCTGGATGATCACGCCGGAATCCAGCCACTTGCGCGGAATGCGTTGTCCGGGCTGCAGTCCCGCAAAGATGTAGCGGTCTCGGTACTGCTGGTCGAACACGAGCCACGCGGGTATGTTCTCACCCGGCCCGGGCCCCTGGCCGTATTCTCCGCCGTACATGTGATGACAGGCTTCGACGTAGGGCATCGATTCGTTCATGAAGCGCCTGCCCGACGTGTTGACGATGATCGAACCCGGCGAGTTGCGCTCCGACAGCGCGAACCACGGTGCCCCGACCAGCGGCACCGTGGGGCCCCACCACGCGTCATCCATCAAATCCAGTGCGGCGCCGAGCTTTTCACCGGCGACGATTCCGTCGCCGGTATTGGCCTTGGCGCCGACGGTCCACTCGGTGGTGATGGGTGCGCGCTGGTATTTCACCCGCATTTGTTCGTTGTGCTCGAAACCGCCGCAGGCGAGGATCACGCCCCGTTGGGCCCGGATCAGCCGCGGTTCGGCCGATTCCGCGGCGTTGGCGTCGCGAACATAGACTCCGCGCACTACGCCGTCCTCGACGCAGAGGTCGGTGAGCGCGGTGTTGAGCATTACCGGAACGCCGGCCCGCTGCAGGCCGATGCGCAGCGGCCCGATCAGGGCTCGTCCCATGCCGACGAGGTTCTTGCCGGTCGCCTTGGCCCACATCGTGCGCGCGCCGACCTTCAGGCTGCGCAGCACACCGCGTGGGTGTCGCTTCAGCTGGTTGAGCCGCACGTAGTCCTGTTGCATCACAACGACATTGAGCGGGACCTTGCCATACGCCGGCTCCAGCCCGGACTCGTCGGGTCCGAGCTTGCGGGCGTTGAACGGCTTCGGCTCGATCGAACGGCCACCCGCGCGGCCGCCGGGCGCCTCGGGGTAATAGTCGGCGTAGCGCGGAACCCAGCACATTTTCAACGGCGTGTTTTTCAGCACGAACGACAGCATCTCGGGCCCGCGGTCGAGATAGGCGTTGATGCGCTCCGGCTCGACGATGTCGCCGACGATGCCGTGCAGGTAGGTGCGGGCCGCCTCGGGTGTATCCCGCACCCCGTCGCGCTTGAGGACTTCGTTGTTCGGAATCCAGACGCCGCCGCCCGACCGCGCGGTGGAGCCGCCGAAGTGCGGAGCTTTTTCGATGACTATTGTGGAAAGGCCCCGGTGAGCGGCGGCGAGGGCAGCTACCATGCCGGCTCCGCCGCTCCCGACCACGACGACGTCGAACTCCTGCGCTGTCATGTAGAACACGTTATAGAATTGCCCGGGGCGGGCGCTACTGGCCCGGTCAAACGAACGAGGGGACTTCGGTAAATGCTCAGTGTTGCGATCCGCGACGAGCTGGCCGCCGAGTTGGCGCAAGCCGAGCGGAGCCGCGAACCGATCGCCCCACTGACCGCCGCCCACCCGGATATCGACGTCGTCGACGCCTACGAAATCCAGCTGATCAATATTCGTCAGCGGGTCGCCGAGGGGGCCCGGGTGCTGGGCCACAAGGTGGGTCTGTCCAGCAAGGCGATGCAGCAGATGATGGGGGTCGACGAGCCCGACTACGGGCACCTGCTCGACGAGATGCAGGTGTTCGAGGACACCCCGGTCAAGGCGGGCCGATACCTATACCCCCGGGTGGAGGTCGAGGTGGGTTTCATCTTGGCCGCAGACCTCCCTGGAGCCGGCTGCACCGAGGACGACGTGCTGGGAGCCACCGAAGCCCTGGCCCCGTCGATCGAGTTGATCGACACCCGGATCACCGACTGGAAGATCGCCCTGTGCGACACCATCGCCGACAACGCCTCGTCGGCGGGCTTCGTGCTGGGTAAGAGCCGGGTATCGCCGGGGAATATCGACGTGCAGGCGATCGACGCGGTGCTGACCCGAAATGGTGAGGTGATCGCCGAGGGCCGCAGCGACGCCGTGCTGGGTAACCCGGTGACCGCCGTGGCCTGGCTGGCCCGCAAGGTGGAGAGCTTCGGGGTCCGGCTGCGAAAAGGTGACGTGGTGCTGCCCGGGTCGTGCACCCGTGCGATCGACGCGCGCGCCGGGGATGAGTTCGTCGCCGACTTCACGGGGCTGGGTTCGGTCCGCTTGTCGTTCGAATAGTCTCGGGATTACTTTTGAATTAGTCCAAATCTCAGGAGTTGACATGCCGTCTAAGGCAAGTGTGGCCATTGTCGGGTCGGGAAATATCAGCACCGACCTGCTCTACAAACTGCTGCGATCGGACTGGCTGGAGCCGCGTTGGATGGTCGGCATCGACCCGGCGAGCGACGGTTTGGCGCGGGCCCGCAAGCTGGGCTTGGAGACCACTCACGAAGGGGTCGACTGGCTGCTGGCGCAGTCGGAGAAACCCGACCTGGTGTTCGAGGCGACCAGCGCTTATGTGCACAGGGACGCCGCGCCGAAGTATGCGGCCGCGGGAATCCGGGCCATTGACCTGACACCGGCCGCGGTGGGCCCGGCGGTGATCCCGCCGGCGAACCTGCGCCAGCATCTGGAAGCCCCGAACGTCAACATGATCACCTGCGGGGGACAGGCGACGATTCCGATCGTGTACGCGGTCTCGCGCGCGATGGCCGACCAGGGTGGAGTGCCCTACGCCGAGATCGTCGCGTCGGTGGCGTCGGTATCCGCCGGCCCGGGCACCCGGGCCAACATCGACGAGTTCACGAAGACCACCAGCAAGGGCGTCGAGACCATCGGGGGCGCCAAGCGCGGCAAGGCGATCATCATATTGAACCCGGCCGACCCCCCCATGATCATGCGCGACACCATCTTCTGCGCCATCCCCGAGGACGCCGACCGCGATGCGATCGCCAAGTCCATCCGCGACGTGGTGGCCGAGGTGCAGACCTACGTGCCGGGATACCGGCTGCTCAACGAGCCCCAGTTCGACGAGCCGTCGATCAACTCGGGCGGCCAGGCCCTGGTCACTACGTTCGTCGAGGTCGAAGGGGCCGGCGATTACCTGCCCCCGTACGCGGGCAACCTCGACATCATGACCGCGGCCGCCACCAAGGTCGGCGAGGAGATCGCCAAAGAGACGCTCGCGGTTACAGGAGGTGCGCGATGACACCTGGCCAAATTTTTCAAGGCGCGTGGGACATCCGGATTACGGACACGTCGCTGCGCGACGGGTCGCACCACAAACGCCACCAATTCACCAAAGACGAGGTCGGTTCGATCGTGGCGGCGCTCGACGCCGCGGGCGTCCCGGTGATCGAGGTGACCCACGGCGACGGGCTGGGCGGGTCGTCGTTCAACTACGGCTTCTCCAAGACCCCGGAGCAGGAGTTGATCAAACTCGCCGCTGCGACGGCGAAAGACGCCAAGATCGCGTTCTTGATGCTGCCCGGAGTGGGCACCAAGGAGGACATCAAAGAGGCGCAGGACAACGGCGGATCGATCTGCCGGATCGCCACGCATTGCACCGAGGCCGACGTATCGATCCAGCACTTCGGGCTGGCCCGCGAACTGGGCCTGGAGACCGTCGGGTTCTTGATGATGGCGCACACGATTCCGCCGGAGAAACTGGCCGTCCAGGCCAGGATCATGGCCGATGCCGGTTGCCAGTGCGTCTACGTCGTCGACTCGGCGGGCGCCCTGGTGCTCGACGCCGTGGCAGATCGGGTATCGGCCCTGGTGGCCGAACTCGGCGAGGATGCCCAGGTGGGCTTCCACGGCCACGAGAACCTCGGGCTGGGGGTGGCCAACTCGGTGGAGGCCGTGCGCGCGGGTGCCAAGCAGATCGACGGCAGCGTGCGCCGCTTCGGTGCGGGTGCGGGCAACGCGCCGGTCGAGGCCCTGATCGGGGTGTTCGACAAGATCGGCGTCAAGACCGGCATCGACTTCTTCGACATCGCCGACGCCGCCGAAGACGTGGTTCGGCCCGCCATGCCCGCCGAATGCCTGCTCGACCGCAACGCGCTGATCATGGGGTATTCCGGGGTTTACTCCAGCTTCCTCAAGCACGCTGTCCGCCAGTCCGAGCGCTACGGTGTGCCGGCCCATCAGTTGTTACACCGGGCCGGTCAGCGCAAGCTCATCGGCGGTCAGGAAGACCAGCTCATCGACATCGCGCTCGAGATCAAGCGCGAGCTGGAGGCCCCCGGCGCAGACAGCGGCGCCGCGGTAACGCACTAACTCCGCTGCTCCCGGGCACAGCGCGGACATAGCTACCGCGGGTAACCTTGACCACATGACCGTGATATTCGCCAGCCCCGCTCGGCGCGGACTGTGCGGCCGGATTGCCGGGGGGTTGCTCACTGCAGCCGTCGCGACGGTGATCGCGCTGCCCGTGGCCAACGCGGATCCATGCAATCAGACCGTGGGTCAGTCCATCGACTCGTACCTGCAGCGGCATCCCGACCTCCACCAGCAGCTGGAAGCGAAGTCGCAGGCGGAAGGCGACGGTGGCAACGTCATCGACCTACCTGAATCGGCATCCAGATGTGCGGCAGCATCTGATCGACCTGTCCCAGCAGTGCGTGCCCTAGTGAGTCGGCCTCGTCTTTGAACGGCGCGGCGGACGCGCGGGAATGTTCGCCATTGACGAAAAAGTAGAACACGTTCTAGCGTCTAGGCGTGTTCTCTGATCCCCTCACCTCGCGATCGCGGAAGCCGAGAAATTGGTGGCCGCCGCAGCGCACATTGAGACCGAAGCCGATCTGCACGAAGGATTGCAGTACCTGGCCGGCTGCATAGCGGCCTGCACGCACCTGGCCTTCGACTACGACCGCGACCATCCCTTCCTGCAGTCGGGCACCGGGCCGTTCACCAAGATGGGCCTGGACAACCCCGACACCCTGTACTTCGGCGCCCGGGTGCACGCCAACCACGATTACGTGGTCACCGGCCGGCGCGGCACCACCACCGACCTCAGTTTCCAGCTGCTCGGCGGCGAGTACACCGACGACAACGTGCCCGCCAGCCAGGCAGCGTTCGACGACCGCGAACTCGAGATCGCGGCCGACGGGAGCTTCGAGTGGCGGGTGCGTCCGACCAGCCCCGGGCAGTTGGTGATGCGCGAGGTGTACGGCGACTGGTCCGCGCAGCGCGGCACGCTGGCCATCGCCAGGCTCGACACCGCGGGTACCGCGCCGCCACCGCTGACCCGCGCGACCATCGAAAAGCGCTATGCCACGGCGGGAAAGCAGCTTGTGCAGCGGGTGAAGACCTGGCTGCAGTTCCCGCAGTGGTTTTATCTCGACCTCCCGGTCAACACCATGGTTGCGCCCCGGTTGACTCCGGGCGGGCTGGCGACCCAGTACTCGTCGGTCGGGCACTTCGAGCTGCGGCCCGATCAGGCGCTGGTGATTACCATCCCGGTCTCCGACGCTCCCTACCTTGGCTTTCAGTTGGGCAGCATGTGGTACATCTCGCTGGATTACATCAACCACCAAACCTCGCTGAACAACACTCAGGCACAACCAGATCCAGACGGCAAGGTCCGCATGGTGGTCGCCGACCAGAATCCGGGAGTGACCAACTGGGTCGAGACGCTCGGCCACCGGCGTGGCTTCCTGCAGTTCCGCTGGCAGCGGGTATCGCGCCAGCTCACCGAGGCCGACGGGCCCACCGTCGAGCTGGTCGACATCGACGCGGTACCGGCCAAGCTGCCCCATTTTGAGCACAACAAGATTTCCGATGACGAATGGCGTGCGCGAATTGCGCTGCGTCAACAACAGATTCAGGCAAGGATGCTGGGATGACAAAGTTGCTTGACGGCAAGGTAGTCGTGATCAGCGGTGTCGGCCCCGGGCTGGGCACCACACTGGCGCATCGGTGTACCCGAGAGGGCGCCGACCTGGTGCTGGCGGCACGCACTCCCGAACGTCTTGACGATGTCGCCAAGCAGATCGCCGACGCCGGAGGCCGGGCGGTGACGGTGCGCACCGACATCACCGAAGACGACCAGGTGAACAACCTCGTCGACTCCGCACTCGAGGCCTACGGCAAGGTCGACGTGCTGATCAACAACGCGTTCCGGGTGCCGTCGATGAAACCATTGGCCGGCACCACATTTCAGCACATCCGCGACGCGATCGAGCTCAGCGCGCTGGGCGCGCTGAGGCTCATCCAGGGCTTCACCCCGGCGCTGGCGAAGTCGCACGGTTCGGTCGTCAACGTCAACTCCATGGTGATCAGGCACTCGCAGGCGAAGTACGGGGCCTATAAGATGGCCAAGTCCGCGCTGTTGTCCATGTCGCAGTCGCTGGCCACCGAGCTGGGGGAGCAAGGGATTCGCGTCAATTCCGTTGCGCCCGGTTATATCTGGGGTGAAACGCTGCAGGGCTACTTCGAGCATCAGGCCGGCAAGTACGGCACCTCGGCCGACGAGATCTATCGGGCCACCGCGGCGAACTCCGACCTCAAGCGGCTGCCCACCGAGGACGAGGTGGCGTCGGCGATCCTCTTCATGGCCAGCGATCTGTCCAGCGGCATCACCGGACAGACGCTGGACGTCAACTGCGGGGAGTACCACACCTGATGACCGATCGCACCGATATCGGCACTGTCGAGGATCTGCACGCATCGGCCAGCAAACTGGTCGGGCTCGACGATTTCGGCACCGACGACGACAACTACCGCGAAGCGCTGGGGGTGTTGCTCGACTCCTACCAGCGTGAAGCCGACCTTACGGTGTTGGGCAGCAAGATGAATCGGTTCTTTCTGCGCGGCGCGCTGGTGGCCAGGCTGCTGTCCGAATCGTCGTGGAAGCAATACCCGCAGCACGCCGACGTCGCCATCGAACGGCCGATCTTCGTCACCGGTCTGGTGCGCACCGGCACCACGGCGCTGCACCGGCTGCTCGGCGCCGACCCGGCCCACCAGGGCCTGCACATGTGGCTCGCCGAGTTCCCGCAGCCGCGTCCGCCCCGCGAAACCTGGGAATCGCACCCGTTGTATCGCCAACTCGACGCGCAATTCACCCAGCACCACCAGGACAACCCCGGCTACACCGGCCTGCATTTCATGGCCGCCTACGAGCTGGAGGAATGCTGGCAGCTGCTGCGGCAGTCGTTGCATTCGGTGTCCTACGAGACGCTGGCACACATCCCGAGCTACGCGAAGTGGCTGTCGTCGCAGGACTGGACGGCGTCATATCGGCGGCACCGCAAGAATCTTCAGCTGATCGGGCTCAACGACGCGGACAAGCGGTGGGTGCTGAAGAATCCCAGCCATCTGTTCGCGCTGGACGCTTTGATGGCCACCTATCCCGATGCGCTGGTGGTGCAGACCCACCGTCCCGTCGAGACGATCATGGCTTCGATGTGTTCGCTGGCCCAGCACACGGCCGACGGGTGGTCGACCACGTTCGATGGGCCTCGGATCGGTGCCGACTCGATGGACACCTGGTCGCGTGGCCTGGAGCGGTTCAACACCGCACGCGCCAAATACGATGCGGCCCAGTTCTATGACGTCACATACCGCGATTTGATCGCCGATCCGCTCGGCACGGTGGCCGACATCTACCGGCACTTCGGCATGACGCTGACCGACGAGGCGCGGGCCGCCATGGAAAAGAGCCATGCCGAAAGCCAATCCGGCGAGCGCGCGCCGAAGCACACCTACTCGCTGGCTGACTACGGACTCAGTGTTGAGACGGTCAAGGAGCGTTTCGCCGGCCTGTAGATAGGTCGCCGGTCACAGTTGCCACATGAGTCCCTGTCGGCGTCGTCAGCCTTCGTCGGGGGACGGGTCCAGGTAGCCCTCGGCGACCGCGTGCTCAATGCTGTCGCTCAGCTTCGGGCAAGACCGAGTGCGCGCCGTGTCCCCACCCGACGCACGAACCTCGGCGAAGTGCGCACAACGCTGCGCCGCCTCGTTATTCCATTGCACCGCGGTGTGACCCGGCCCCAGTCGCTTGACGGTCACCGTGACATGGCAGAACCGGCAATCCACCGGAAGCAGGCCCGACGTGAGATAACGCTCCCGATCGGCGCGGCTCGCTTCGGCAACGGCGGCGGCGCGTTGCGGATCGTTGGCGAAATCCCTTGATTTAGACCAAGGTCCATGCCCACCGTTGCGGGTAGGCGTTTCATCGTGGTCGTGATGATCGCCATGCAGCGCCAGCATCGACCGGGCGAGCCGATCGACGTCGGGGACGGCCGGCTGATCGTCGGACATGCCGGTCAGTGTTGCTTTGCGGGTACGTCGTCGGAAACCGCTTCGGATTCGAGATCCTTTGCCTTCAGGTTCTCTTCGACCTCGGTGTTCCAGTACTCGTTGGCGCGGGTGGTGTCCACTTCGATCTCGAAGCGCTCCACCATTTCGGGCTGGACGTCGGCGACGTCGACATAGAACTGCTGATACCACCGGCGCAGCTGATAGACGGCGCCGTCCTCCTCGACCAACAGCGGGTTGTCTATGCGGGTCTTGTGCTTCCAGATCTCGACGTCCTGCAGGAAGCCCTTGCTGACTCCCTCGGTGAACACCCGGGACAGCTTCTCGGTCATCTTTTCGTCCATGCCCTTGGGCTTTTCGACGACGACACCCCACTGCAGGACGAACGAGTTCTGCGTCACCGGGTAGTGGCAGTTGATCAGGATCGACTCGGCCTTGTAGCCGCCGTAGCTGTTGTGCAGCCAGTTGATCATGAACGACGGCCCAAAGTACGACGCCTCCGAATCCAGGTGCGCCTCACCGTAAGACGTCCCCAGGTCGTTCACATCGGGCCGGCCCACGTTGTGCAGGTACTGCGAGGCGATGTGACCCTCGAAGACGTTCTTGAAGTACGTCGGCAACCCGAAATGGATGTAGAAGAAATGCGCCATGTCGGTGACGTTGTCGATGATGTCGCGGCAGTTGGATCCCTCGATGAGGATGCTGTTCCACCGCCAGTCGGTCCACTCGTCGCTGTGGGCTTCGGGAATGTCGGGAATACGGACGGCCTCATCCGGCGGATTGCCTTCGTGGTCGTGCCAGACGAACAGCAGGCCGCCGCGGACATCGGTCGTCCAGGACCGGGTGCGGGCCGTTTTGGGCGTGCGCTTCGCGTAGGGGACCAGCTTGCAGCGGCCGTCACCGCCCCAGCGCCAATCGTGGAACGGGCAGGCGACCTCGTCGCCCTTGATGGTGCCCTCGGACAGATCGCCGCCCATGTGCCGGCAGTAGCCGTCGAGCACCTTCAGATCGCCCTGTGAGTCGGCGAAAACCACCAGCTTGGTGCCGAACGCCTGAATCGCGTGCGGCTTGCCGTCCTGGAAGTCCTTTGCGACGCCCAGGCAGTGCCAGCCCCGGGCGAATCTGGTCGGTAAGGCGCCGGGATCGATTTCCCGGATGCCGACCGTGTGGGTGTCGGTACTCACCTGTCACCTCCAACTTCTAGCCCTCTAACTAGAACACGTTACAGTTTTACGCCTGGCATGCGCAACGACGGCGGGTCTGGCCACGTGATATTCGTGTTTGGGCGTATATCTAGACGATGCCGCTGTTCGCTTTCGAGGGTCGGTCGCCGCGGATCGATCCCACAGCTTTTGTGGCCCCAACTGCCACCCTGATCGGCGACGTTACCGTCGAGGCCGGGGCGTCGGTGTGGTTCAACGCCGTGCTGCGCGGCGATTACGGGCCGATCGTCGTGCGGGAAGGCGCCAATGTGCAGGACGGGTCGGTGTTGCACGCGCCGCCTGGCATTCCGGTCGACATCGGCCCCGGAGCCACGGTGGCGCACATGTGTGTCATCCATGGGGTGCACGTCGGGTCGGAGGCGCTGATCGCCAACCATGCGACCGTTCTGGACGGCGCCGTGATCGGCGCGCGCAGTCTGATCGGGGCGCATTCGCTGGTGACGGCCGGCACCCAGATCCCGGCCGGCGTGCTGGCGGTCGGTTCGCCGGCCCAGGTGAAGGGCCCGATTGCCGGAACGGGCGCGGAAATGTGGGTCAACCTCAACCCGCAGGCCTACCGCGAACTGGCTCAGCGTCATCTGGCCGGACTGGAGCCGATCTAGCGCGCTTCGGCGCTAATTCGATTGTGCGCTAAAAGAATTCACCACCGGCTGGGAGCGCGGCCTTGGATCAATTCTGCAGTGGTCGCGCCTGGTATCCCGCGGGCAGCTTGTACACCTGGTTGCCGAAATCGACCGCATAGACGTCACCCTGAGCGCCCACCGCGACGAGATACGGGGCGAAGAGATGGGTGAAGGGGAGCTCGGACACGGCATTCGAGCCGGCCGTCAGCTTGAGCACCCGATGGTTGTTCAAGTCGGTGACGTAGACATTGTTGCTGCGGTCCACCGCGACACTGTTGGGAAAGTTGAGGCCGGTGAACGGGAGGTTGACCGGGGTGGTCGTCCCGGCGGCCAGCTTCACCACCCGGTTGTTGCCGGCGTCGGCCACGTAGACGGCGCCGGAGCTGTCTACCGCCAGATCGTCGGGCCGGTTGAGCCCAGTGAATGGCAACTCGGTCTGGGTGTTCGAGCCGGCGGGCAGTTCCAGCACCCGATTGCCTTTGAAGTCGGCGACGAAGACGCTGCCGTCGCTGTTCACCGCCATGCCATGTGGCTCGTCTAGGTCGGTGATCGGGAGCTCGGTCTCGATGATGGACCCGGCGGGCAGTTTGAGTACTCGCTTGTTGTTTTGGTCGACCACGTAGACGGCATCGCTGGTGTCCACCGCCAAACCGCCAGGACGGCTAAGGCCGGTGAACGGCAGCTCGACCGGGGTGTCGGAGCCGGCCTTCTGCGCCAGCACCCGGTGATTGACGGCGTCGGCGAGGTAGACATTGCCCGCGGTGTCTACGTCGATCCCCTCCGCATCCCCGTCGCCGAACGGCAGCACGACCTGGGCGGGCCTCGGCGGGGTCTGCGGTTCGGCCGGCTTGGCGGCCGGCTGCCCGGAAGGCGTGCGACCGAATACCAGGTATCCGGCGACGGCAAGGATCACGACGATGACTGCGGCCGCGGCGCCCGCGATGGCTAGGGTGCGTCGGTTGCGTGGCGACTCGCGCCGCTCGGGCTCTACTTCATCCGCAGGCCGACTCCTCACCACACGGTGATAGCGACACAGGACACTACCGCGCTCGACTTGCCCGCGCACGGCAGGTCCTGCGGAGCTTGCCTACACCTTGCGGGTGCCCGCTACGGCGCGATCCATCTCCCAGTACGCGCGCAGGGCGACGAGCTTGCCCTCGTCGTTGGCCTTGTAGGTGAACACGCCCTCTGCGGTGGTGAGGTAGTCGCCCGTCGTGATGAGGATGTGCCCGACGTTGGCTTCCTCGTTGCCGCACTGGTAGGTGTCGCGGAAGACGAACTCGATTTTGGTGGTGGGGGCGATGGCCTTGTCCCAGAAGGCCGCGATCGCGTCGCGACCGCGGTGACCGTTGCCCGCGGGATCCAGCGCCGACGGCCCGATGGGGTCCTGGACGATGGCGTCGTCGGCGAACACCGCCAGCCACGCCTCTTTGTCCCTGGCGATGACCGCCTCCCGGGAACGGCGGCCCGCCTCGTGCGCGGGATGCTCGGTCGCCGGCGTGGTCATGTGTCCGCTTTCTGCGGCTTGTCTGTGCCGACCACCCACATCGAGTAGTACTGCGAGCCGCCACCGTAGGCGTGCCCCAATGCCTTTCGCGCACCGGGAACCTGATGGTCCCCGCCCTTGCCCATCACCTGGATCGCCGCCTCGGCGAAGCGAATCAGGCCCGAGGCGCCGATCGGATTTGACGACAGCACGCCGCCGGACGGGTTCACCGGAAGCCGTCCGCCGATCTTGGTCTCGCCGGCTTCGGTGAGCTTCCAGCCTTCACCCTCGGGAACAAAACCGAGGTTTTCCAACCACATTGGCTCGAACCACGAGAACGGCACATAGATTTCGGCCACGTCGATCTCGTCGATGGGACTGGTGATCCCCGCCGCCTTCCACAGCGCGGCGGCAGCGTCACGGCCCGCCTGCGGGCTGACTTGATCCCGCCCGGAGAACGCCAACGGCTCGGTGCGCAGCGCGGTGGCGTGGATCCACGCCACCGAATGCCCTTGCGCCACGCGGGCGTCGGCGATCTCCTCGTTGCCGATCACCACCGCGCACGCGCCGTCGGACGAGGGGCAGGTCTCGTCATAGCGGATCGGATCCCAGAGCATGGGTGATTGCATCACCTTCTCGAGGGTGATGTCGGGCTGGTGCAGATGCGCCAGCGGGTTGCGGCTGCCGTTGAGTCGGTCCTTGACCGCGACCATGGCGCCGATGTTGGTGGGTGCGCCCGAGCGGCGGATGTAGGCCCGCACGTGCGGGGCGAAGTAGCCGCCGGCTCCGGCGCCCACCGGCTTGATGAAAGGAATCGGAATCGACAACGCCCACATGGCATTTGATTCCGATTGCTTTTCCCAGGCCATGGCGAGCACCCGACGGTATTTGCCGGACTGCACCAGGCTGGTCGCCACCACCCCGGTGGATCCGCCGACCGAACCCGCGGTGTGTACCCGGATCAGCGGCTTGCCGGTGGCCCCCATGGCGTCGGCCATGAACAGCTCCGGCATCATGACGCCCTCAAAGAAGTCGGGCGCCTTGCCCACCACGACCGCGTCGATGTCGTCGAAGGTGGATCCGGAGTCGGCCAGCGCCCGGTCGATGGCCTCACGGACCAGGCCGTTCATCGAAACGTCTTGCCGCTTGGCGACATATTTGGTCTGCCCGGTACCCAATACCGCGGCGAGGTTAGGCCCAGCACCGGCCATCAGTTCTTCCCTTCCATCACCGCGACCAGGTTCTGCTGCAGCACCGGCCCGCTGGTGGCGTGCGCGAGCACCCGTTGGGCCGATCCGTTCCAGATATGTTGGGCCGCAAAACCGATGCGTTCAAGACCAGCGACAAACATGGGGTTGGCTGCCAGCGCGCCGCCGGACGGATTGAGTTTCGTCGCCCCGAGTATGTTGATCGCGTCGGCGAGGATCAGGTGCTGGTGCGTAAAGGGGGCATGGATCTCGGCCACGTCGAGGTTGCGGGAATTGCCGCCGGTGGCCGCCTTGGCCGCCGCCTTGGTCGACGGCGACTCGGTGAGGTCGCGCACGCCCAGCGCCGGAGACTCGATGCGATGTTCGATTCCGGTGATCCAGGCCGGATTTTCGCGCAACTCGCGGGCGCGGTCGCCGGCCGCGAGCACGATCGCGGCCGCGCCGTCGGTGATCGGCGCGATGTCGTGGCGCCGCAGCGGCTCGGCGAAGAACGGCCGATCGAGCAATTCGTCGAGGCCGACTGGCGGCGGCTCGGAGTCCACCCGGCGGGCGTTCGCGGAGGAATCGAGCGCAACGCGGGCCATCTGCTGTTCGTCCCACTTGCCGGCGTCGAGTCCGAGGCGGGCCTGTAGTCCGGCCATCGACACCGAGTCGGGCCACAGCGGCGCGACGGTGTAGGGGTCGGTCTGCCGCGACAGGACGCGACGCAGGATTCCGGCCGAGGACTTCCCGAAGCCGTACACCAGCGCGGTGTCGACCTCGCCGGTGAGCAACTTGATGTAGGCCTCGTAGAGGGCCCACGCCGCGTCCATCTCGACGTGGGATTCGTTGATCGGCGGAACGGCGCCAATCGAGTCGATGGCCGAGATGAACGAAAATGCCCGTCCAGCAAGGTAATCCGACGATCCCGAACACCAGAAACCGATGTCGGCCCTGGTGATGCCCAGCTCTTCGTAGAGCTGGGCGAAGCACGGCATCAACATCTCGACGCCGTTGGTGGTGCCGTCGGTGCGGCGGACATGCGGGGCGTGGGCAAAGCCGACCACCGCAACGTTGCGAGCGCTCATAGGTAGGTAAGCCCTTTACAGGTGGTGCTTGTAGGTGTCGTAGTCGGCGTCGGGTTCCCCGGTAGGCCGGAAGTACTCGATGTTGTCGATACCGAAGTCCCACTCCTCGCGAGGCCTCCACACCGCCTCGACACGCATCCCCATCCGCACCTCGTGCGCGTCGATGTCGGCGACCAAATGCAGGAATGGGATGTCGGCGCCGTCGAGCAGCACATAGGCCGCCACGTAGGGCGGCTTGATGCGCTGGCCCTGGAACGGGATGTTGATGATCGCGAAGGTCGTGATCGTGCCCCTGTCCGGCAGCTCGACGAACTCGGTGGTCGGCCTGCCGGTGGCCGGGTCCGCGCCGTGCGGCGGGAAGTAGACCTTCCCGCCCTCGCCGGTGCGCGCGCCCAACAGTTTGCCCTCGGCGATGGCGCGCAGGTATGCGCTTTCCTCGTGCGAGGCGGTGTGCTGGATCGTCAGTTCGATGGGCGTGACGATCATGGTGACCGGGTCCTGATCGTTAGAGGATTGCTCCGCAACGGGTTCGGGTTCATCGCCCAGCGCAAAGTACGCGATGTCGGTGATGGCCCCCACCGTCTCCTCGGCCCAATGCACATGCACTCGGGTGCCGGTGCGGATCGCCTCGGGTTTGCCCGCGTCGACTGCGTGCATCAGGGGGGTGTCGGCGCCGTCGAGCTTGATCAGCGCCCAGGCGAACGGCCGGTCCAGCGGCTGGCCTTGCAGCGGCTCGGGCTGCCAGGTCCAGGAGACCACGGTGCCGATCGCCGACACCGGTACCATCTCGCCCAGCGGTTCGTAGGTAACCGGGTCGTATTCCGCCGGTGGCACGTGCACCCGGCCATCCGATCCGCGCACCCCCAGGACGCGGCGCTCACGCAGTGCGGTGAAGAACTTGCTTAGCGTGGGACCGACTGAACGGGTGTAGTCGAACTGCAACGTCAGTGGCGCGGAGAGTGGTGGCTCAGGGTGGTCGATCAGGGTCGGGCTGCTCGAACTGGCTGTCACGCCTTCGAGTAGAACAGGTTCTAAGAACCGTTTCAATATCGGGTCCGGTTCCAGGAAGGGCGGAGACTATGAAGCTGGGTTTGCAGTTGGGCTATTGGGGCGCTCAGCCACCGGAGAATCATGGGGAGCTCGTCGCCGCGGCTGAGGCCGCGGGCTTCGACACCGTCTTCACCGCCGAGGCGTGGGGATCCGACGCCTACACGCCGCTGGCGTGGTGGGGCTCGTCGACGCAGCGGGTGCGGCTCGGCACGTCGGTGGTGCAGCTGTCCGCCCGCACCCCCACGGCATGCGCGATGGCCGCGCTGACGCTCGACCACCTGTCCGGCGGCCGGCACATCCTCGGGCTGGGAGTGTCCGGCCCGCAGGTCGTCGAGGGCTGGTATGGCCAGCCGTTTCCCAAGCCGCTGGCCCGCACCCGTGCATACATCGACATCATCCGGCAGGTGTGGGCCCGAGAGAAGCCGGTGACCAGCGACGGCCCGCACTATCCGCTGCCGCGGACAGGGGAGGGCACCACAGGGCTGGGCAAGCCACTGAAGCCCATCACTCATCCGCTGCGGGCCGACATCCCGATCATGCTGGGTGCCGAGGGCCCGAAGAACGTTGCGCTGGCTGCCGAGATCTGCGACGGGTGGCTGCCGATCTTCTACACCCCGCGCATGGCCGACACCTACAACGAGTGGCTCGACGAGGGCTTCGCCCGCCCCGGAGCGCGTCGCAGCCGAGCGGACTTCGAGATCTGCGCGACGGCCACCGTCGTCATCACCGAGGACCGGCCCGCCGCGTTCGCGGCCATGAAGCCCTATATCGCGCTCTACATGGGCGGCATGGGAGCCGAGGACACCAACTTCCACGCCGACGTCTACCGCCGGATGGGCTACTCCGATGTCGTCGACGACGTGACGAGGCTCTTCCGCAGCAACCAGAAGGACAAGGCGGCGGAGATCATCCCCGACGAGGTCATCGACGACGCCGCGATCGTCGGCGATTTGGACTACGTCCGTAAGCAGATCAAGGCCTGGGAAGCCGCCGGCGTCACCATGATGGTGGTGAGCGGGCGCAATACCGAGCAGGTCCGCGACTTGGCCGCGCTGATCTAAGCGGTCTTGCCAGGAGACTAGAACGCGTTCTAGATTGACCGGATGACTGCATCGCAGCACACCATCGCGGGCACGGTAATCACCATGCCGGTGCGGATCCGCAAGGCCAGTCAGCACATGGCGATGTTTTCGGTGGACGCCGACGCCGCGCAGCACCTGATCGACTACAGCGGCCTGCAGGTCTGTCGCTACCTGCCTGGGCGCGCGATGGTGGTGCTGATGCTGATGCACTACATCGACGGCGACCTGGGCCAGTACTACGAATTCGGCACCAGCGTGATGGTCAATCCGCCCGGATCGACCGCAAGCGGGCCACGCGCCCTGCAGTCCGCGGGCGCCTTCATCCACCACCTGCCCGTCGATCAGGCGTTCACGCTGGAGGCGGGAACCAAGATCTGGGGCTACCCGAAAGTCATGGCGGACTTCACCATTCGCGACGGCCGACAGTTCGGTTTCGACTGCAGCGTCGACGGGCAACTGGTGATCACCATGAAGTTTCGCCCCGGCCTGCCCTTCCGGCTGACCCCGCGCCAGCAAGCGCAGCGCAGCTACTCACACCGCGACGGTGTCACCCGTGAGACCGCCTTCGAACACACGCTGGACGGTGTGCGCACGCGATTCGGTGGAGTACGTGTCAGGCTGGGTGATCATCCCTACGCGAAAGAGTTGGCGTCGCTTGGCCTTCCGAAAAAGGCGATGCTGTCCAGTTCTGCTGACCAAGTACAAATGACATTCGGCGATGCCCAGGAGATCTCATGACCGTGACCAATTTGGAGACCAGACCAGACGTCGACCTGACCGACGGCACCTTCTACGCCGGCGACTCGCGGTCCATCTACCGCTGGATGCGGGTGAACGAGCCGGTCTTCCGCGACCGCAACGGGCTGGCCGCGGCGGCGACGTATCAGGCCGTCATCGACGCCGAGCGCAACCCCGAGTTGTTCTCGAACGCCGGCGGCATCAGGCCCGACCAGGACGCGCCGCCAATGATGATCGCGATGGACGACCCGGGACATCTGTTGCGCCGCAAGCTCGTCAACTACGGGTTCACCCGCAAGCGCGTCAAAGACCTTGAGGGGTCGATTACTTCGCTGTGTGACACGCTGATCGACGCGGTGTGCGAACGTGGCGAATGCGACTTCGTCTGGGACCTGGCCGCGCCGCTGCCGATGGCCGTTATCGGCGACATGCTCGGAGTGCTTCCGCAGGACCGCGAGATGTTCCTCAAGTGGTCCGACGACATGGTCAGCTTCTTGAGCAGCACTACCGCCGAAGAGGATCTTCAGGTCTCGATGGATGCGTTCGCCGCCTACACCGAGTACATGATGCGCATGATCGAGGCTCGCAGGAAGGAACCGACCGACGATCTGGTCAGTGTCCTGGTGCACGCCGAGGTTGAAGGTTCTCAGCTGGAGGATCACCAGATCGTCACCGAGGTCCTGCTGCTGCTGATCGGCGGCGACGAGACCACCCGCCACACGCTGTCGGGCGGAACGAGGCAGCTGCTTTTGCACCCCGATCAGCACCGGCGGCTGGCGGGCGACCTGAGCTTGCTGCCCAACGCAATCGAGGAGATGCTGCGCTGGACGGCGCCGGTGAAGAACATGGCGCGCACGATCACCGCCGACACCGAGTTCCACGGCACCGCTCTGCACCAGGGCGAAAAGATGATCCTGCTGTTCGAGTCGGCGAACTTCGACGAGAAGGTGTTCGACGATCCGGAGAGCTTTGATATCGAGCGCTACCCGAACAACCACCTCGCGTTCGGCTTCGGGACGCACTTCTGCCTGGGAAACCAGCTCGCCCGGCTCGAGCTGTCGATCATGCAGACTCGGCTGCTGCAGCGCCTTCCGGATATGCGATTGGCATCCGACGCCGCGTTGCCGTTGCGGCCGGCGAACTTCGTGTCGGGCCTCGAGAAGATGCCGGTGAGGTTCACCCCGAGCGCGCCGCTGGGCTGATCCGTCTTGTGTCCAAGGAGGTGAACACTCGGTGACATTCCACGACATCGAATCGCTTGCCTTAAAGGCAAATTCGTGCATGGGCGCGTCATTGCACTGCTAAGCTCAGGTTCGGCGCGGCACAGGGGCAGCGCACCGTACCATCGGAAACGAGGTAGCCGACGATGTCAAGCCCGCTCGTACTGGTCAAGGGCATGGGTGCCATAACGACGCTAGCCGCCCTGGCCGACCTGGGCAAAAATATTGGCACGCAGAATTGGACTGCCTCCGGTTTCACCGACATGGCCATGGACCTGGCGCCACTTGCGATAAGACTTAAAACCGCGTACGCCACGGGGCAACTCAAACTGTCAGCAACCATTCTCGAAATTACGCTTGAAGCCGTTTCGCTTCTCCAACAATTGAATGGAATCGGAGAACCCGTCACAGGGGACGCGTTCAGTGCCGGCAAGTCGAAGCTCGACCAGATCATTGACAACCTAAAATCGGCTTCTCCCGACGATGGCTGGGAGGGTGGCGCGGCGGACAATTATGGCGCCCAAGACATTACGCTGAAGGACGTCTTGAAAAAGATTGCCGACGCGGACCAACAGATGGCAGCCACTCTGAACACGCAGGCCCTCGAAGTCTTCTGGGTGCGCAACACGATATCGGGGATCAGGGTTGTGGTTGTTGCGACACTCGTGGCTGTTATTAATTACCTTAAGGTAGAAGCGACGGCGGCCATGGTGGCTAGGGCAAGTCCGAGTCCGCAAGTCCAAGCCGCTGGGCTGGCACGATTCTTGGCAGCGTGTCAAACCGCGCGGAATTGGCAAATCGGAGTTAGCCTGTGGGCGATTGGAGGCGGACTTACGGCAGTCTGTTATCTGATCGGCCGTGCTCGGGAAGTACACGAGCCGAACGTGGATAGAGCGACCGCCGAATACGAACAAGCGGCCTACGACGCTGGCCTACTGGGCCTGGCAGGGACGTCCACAGCGGCTGGGGCGCCCGTGACGTCGGGGTCGACCGTGTCCGGCCTCCCGGAAATGTCTGGCACGATGTCCGGCGCGCCGGGCACCTCGCGGTCGGCCGGTGCGGTCCGCTCTGCCGGAGACGAGCGCTCTAAAGAGATTGATGTTGACGTCTCGGATCCCGACCGCGACTCCCAAGCGATAGAACCGTTGTTCCCCGAGCTCGTCGCCCACGAGGCGATGCCGTCCCCGGCGGCGTCTAGCGTGCCGGCCTTTGGTCGGCAGGCTCAGATGTCGGGGCAAGCCGCCAGCGTCTCCGGGAACCCCTCCAAACGCTCCACCCAGGCGGCGGCGACCGCCGAACAGGTCGCTGCCGCAGGAGAGGCCGAAGGCGCCGGGGCGGCCGCGGGCACCGAGGCCGGCGAGCAGGCACCGATCACGGCAGCCACACCCGGCGACACGCAGGCCCACGAGCCGAGCCCGGTGCAGCGAAACCTGTGAGGTCACAAGCACGTGTCAAAACCCACAGCGAACCACAGCCAGCCAGCCGGAATTAACCCTTAAGGAAGCCGACCATGCCAGCTTTACATGTCAGCTCTGAACGCCTCGAGCAGTTGGCAACAACGCAAGACGAAGCATCGAACGATATGGATGCCGCGACCAGTGCGACCGACGGGATCAGCGACAAGGTTTGGAAGACCCACGGTTACTATCCCGGATGCACTAATAGGGCCGTCGAAAAGGCCGAGGCTGCGCGGCGCAAGGCAGGCGAGGCCGCGAAAGAGGCTGGCGCCGGCCTCGCTGCAAAGCTGGGGGTAGCCCGCAACGCATATGCAGACGCGGAGACGCAGGTTAAGGACAAATTCGACAAGCAGATGCTTGATCAAGCAGATGCTGATCACGCAGATACTTGATCGCTAATCGCTGGCAAGCGGGTCCACTACTAACGGTTCTGGAAGTCGGGCTTACGCTTTTCGGCGAAAGCCCGCGGCCCTTCCTTGGCGTCGTCGGACAGGAACACCTTGATGCCGATCTGGGTGTCGATCTTGAACGCCTCGTTCTCGTTCATTCCCTCGGTCTCGCGGATTGCCCGCAGGATCGCCTGCACGGCCAGCGGCCCGTTGTTCTCGATGATCTCGGCGATCTCTAGCGCCTTGGTCAGCGCCTGGCCGTCGCGGACGAGGTAGCCGATCAGACCCATCTCCTTGGCCTCGGCGGCGGTGATGTGGCGCCCGGTCAGCAGCAGGTCACAGGCCACCGTGTAGGGGATCTGCCGCACCAGCCGTACGGCCGAACCGCCCATCGGGTAGAGGCTCCACTTGGCCTCCGAGATGCCGAACTTTGCGCTTTCGCCGGCGATGCGGATGTCGGTGCCCTGCAGGATCTCGGTGCCGCCCGCGATCGCGGGTCCTTCCACCGCGGCGATCAGCGGTTTGGTCAGCCGGCGACCCTTCAGCAACGCGTCGATGCGCGACGGGTCGTAGCTGCCGTCCTTGAACGAGTCGCCCGGCGGTTTTTTGGTTGCTGCCTTCAGATCCATGCCCGCGCAGAAGTAGCCACCCGCCCCGGTCAGGATGCAGCACCGGATGTCGGGATCGTTGTCGACGCGGTCCCAGGCCTCGACCATGATTTCCATCATTTCCGTGCTCAGCGCGTTGCGGGCGTGCGGGCGGTTCAGCGTGACGATCAGGGTGTGACCGCGCTGCTCAACCAGCGCGTCGGGTCCCGCTTGTTCGTTTGCTGGAGCTTGGCCAGTGCTAGCGGCCACGGCTACCGCCTTTCCCTCGACAATGAGCATGAGCTTGTCAAGAAATGTAACACGTTCTAGTTTGGTGGCCGTGGCCCTGAATATTGCCGACCTCGCCGAGCACGCCATCGACGCTGTGCCTGACCGTGTTGCCCTCATCTGCGGCGACGAGAAGTTGACCTACGCCGAACTGGAGGAGAAGGCCAACCGCCTCGCGCACTACCTGATCGATCGGGGCGTGCAGAAGGACGACAAGGTCGGACTCTACTGCCGTAACCGCATCGAGATCGTCATCGCGATGCTCGGCATCGTCAAGGCCGGCGCCATCCTGGTCAACATCAACTACCGCTACGTCGAGGGCGAACTTCGGTACCTGTTCGAGAACTCCGACATGGTTGCGCTCGTCCACGAGCGCCAGTACGCCGACCGCGTCGCCAACGTGCTGCCGGCGACCCCCAACGTCAAGACGACCCTCGTAGTGGAGGACGGCTCGGATGTTGGCGACGATTACCAACGCTATGGCGGCGTCGAGTTCTACTCCGCGATCGCACATTGCTCACCCGAGCGCGACTTCGGGGAACGCAGCGCCGACGACATCTACCTGCTCTACACCGGCGGAACCACCGGCTTCCCGAAGGGCGTGATGTGGCGCCACGAGGACATCTACCGGGTGCTGTTCGGCGGAACCGACTTCGCCACAGGCGAATTCGTCAAGGACGAGTACGACCTGGCCAAGGCCGCCGCCGCCAATCCACCGATGATCCGCTATCCGATCCCGCCGATGATCCACGGCGCCACCCAATCGGCCACCTGGATGTCGATCTTCTCGGGTCAAACCACCGTGCTCGCACCGGAATTCAACGCCGACGACGTCTGGCGCATGATTCACACGCACAAGGTCAACCTGTTGTTCTTCACCGGGGACGCCATGGCCAGACCGCTGCTCGACGCGCTGACCAAGGACAACGACTACGACCTGTCGTCGCTGTTCCTGCTGGCCAGCACGGCGGCGCTGTTCTCGCCAAGCATCAAAGAGAAGCTGCTCGACCTGCTGCCCAACCGCGTCATCACCGACTCGATCGGCTCCTCGGAGACCGGCTTCGGTGGTACCAGCATCGTGGCCAAGGACGCGCCGCACAGCGGTGGTCCGCGGGTGAGCATCGACCACCGCACCGTCGTCCTCGACGAGGAGGGCAACGAGGTCTCGCCCGGTTCGGGCGTGCGCGGCTTGATCGCCAAGAAGGGCAATATTCCCGTCGGCTACTACAAAGACGAGAAGAAGACCGCCGAGACCTTCAAGACCTTCAACGGCGTGCGCTACGCCATCCCCGGGGACTACGCGGTGGTCGAGGCCGACGGCACGGTCACCATGCTGGGCCGCGGCTCGGTGTCGATCAACAGCGGCGGCGAGAAGATCTACCCCGAGGAGGTCGAGGCCGCGCTGAAGGGCCATCGGGACGTCTTCGACGCATTGGTGGTCGGGGTGCCCGATCCGCGTTACGGCCAGCATGTGGCCGCCGTCGTGCAGGCCCGGCCGGGGGCGCGGCCGTCGCTGGCCGAACTGGACAGCTTCGTGCGCGCCGAGATCGCGGGATACAAAGTGCCGCGCAGCCTTTGGCTGGTCGACGAGGTCAAGCGCTCGCCGGCCGGCAAACCCGACTACCGCTGGGCTAAGGAACAGACCGAGGCGCGCCCGGCCGATGACGTGCACGCCGCTCACGTGTCTGCTTGATGCGCCGCGCGCCGGTCACGGCGTGACCGACTTCGTCAAGCACAATCCGGACGCACCCACCGGCTTCTTCGCTTGGGAAGCCGCAGGTCTGCGATGGCTGTCCAGTATCGACGGCGGCGTGCCTTGCGCGCAGGTTGTTTCTTTCGACGCGGCCAGCCTGACCCTGCGACGGCTTGATTCGGTGGCTCCGAGCCCCGACGCGGCGTACGCATTCGGCGGCCGCCTGGCCGTCACGCACGACGCGAGTGCGGCGGCATTCGGCGCAGGGCCCGACGGGTGGGAGGGGCCCGGGTTCTTCGGGCCAGGAAGGCCCCCGTCGCAGCCATTGCCCATGTCGCTGCGCCGGCACCGGCGCTGGGGCGACTTTTACGCCGACGAGCGGCTGGCCCCGATGGCCGAGTTGGCGGCGGCGCGCCTCGATGCATCGACCCGTGCCGCGATCGACTCCGTGGTGGCACGGTGCCGTGCGGGCGACTTCGACGACGATGACTCTCCGGCCCGGCTGCACGGTGATTTGTGGAGCGGCAACGTCATGTGGACGCCCGACGGGGTGGTGCTGATCGACCCGGCCGCGCACTCCGGCCACCGCGAGACCGACCTGGCGATGCTCGCGCTGTTCGGCTGCCCGCACTACGACGCCGTCCTCGACGGTTACCAGCGGGTGCGATCGCTGAAACCCGGCTGGCGCAACCGCATCGGGCTGCACCAGCTCTTCCCGCTGCTGGCGCATGTCGTGCTGTTCGGCGGCGGGTACGCGCGCCAGACGCATGCCGCCGCCCGCGCCGCGCTGGCCGCCTGACCTGCCGCCTCTTGCGCGACGGCCCGGGCGAGCGGTCTACTGTTGGACTGCCCGCCTTCTCCTCCCGCCGCATCGCGGCGCGCATCGTCGGCGGGCTACTGTCGAAGCGCGATGACAATCGACGTGTGGATGCAACACCCGACGCAACGGTTTCTGCGCAGCGACATGTTGGCCTCGCTGCGGCGCTGGACCGGCGAGTCCATCCCGGAGACCGATATTCCCATCGAGGTGACCATCGCGTCCATGGACGCCGCCGGCGTCGACCTTGGCCTGCTCAGCGCGTGGCGCGGCCCCAATGGCCAGGACCTGGTCTCCAACGACGAGGTCGCGGAATGGATCAGGTTGTACCCCAAACGTTTTACCGGCTTGGCGACGGTCGACCTCGATCGCCCCATGGTGGCCGTGCGTGAGCTGCGGCAACGGGTCGGCGCGGGATTCGTAGGTCTGCGGGTGGTGCCCTGGCTGTGGAACGCGCCCCCCACCGACCGCCGCTACTATCCGCTGTTCGCCGAGTGCGTCCAGGCCGCCGTGCCGTTCTGCACCCAGGTCGGTCACACCGGCCCGCTGCGGCCTTCGGAGACCGGACGCCCGATTCCCTACATCGACCAGGTGGCGCTGGACTTTCCGGAGTTGATGATCGTGTGCGGCCACGTCGGCTACCCGTGGACCGAGGAGATGGTCGCCGTGGCGCGCAAACACGAGAACGTCTACATCGACACCTCGGCGTACACCATCAAGCGGCTCCCGGACGAGCTCGTCCGCTTCATGAAAACCGGTACCGGACAGCGCAAGGTGCTGTTCGGTACCAACTATCCGATGATGACCCACGCGCATGCTTTGGCGGGGTTGGACGAGGTCGGGCTCGACGACGAGGCTCGCCATGACTTTCTGCATGGAAACGCCGAGCGTGTCTTCGGACTCGCTGACCGGGAGGCAAACACGTGAACGGTGCTCAGGCTCTTATCAATACGTTGGTCGACGGCGGCATCGACGTGTGCTTCGCCAACCCGGGCACATCGGAGATGCACTTCGTTGCGGCACTGGACACGGTTCCGGGCATGCGTGGTGTGTTGGCGCTTTTCGAAGGTGTTGCCACCGGCGCGGCCGACGGATATGCGCGTATGGCGGACCGGCCCGCCGCGGTGCTGTTGCACCTGGGCCCTGGCCTGGGCAACGGTCTGGCCAATCTGCACAACGCGCGCCGCGCCCGGGTGCCGATGGTGGTCGTCGTCGGCGACCACGCCACCTATCACAAAAAGTACGATGCCCCACTGGAATCCGACATTGACGCGCTCGCTGCAACGGTGTCGGGGTGGGTGCGCCGGACGGATACCGCCGCCAACGTCGCGGCCGACGCCGCCGAAGCCATCGCCGCCAGCCGGTCGGGCTCGCAGATCTCGACGCTGATCCTGCCCGCGGACGCGTCGTGGTCCGACGGTGCCCAGCCCGCCCCGACAGGGCCGACGCAATCCGCGGGCGCCGACCCCCTGCTGGTGCCCGAGGTGGCCTCCGAGGTGGCCACGGTGCTGCGCTCGGGTGAGCCCACGGCGATTATGGTGGGCGGCAACGCCACCCGTGGCCCTGGGCTGGCCGCGGCCGCCCGGATCGCCGAGGCGACGGGAGCCCGATTGTTGTGCGAGACGTTCCCGACCCGGCTGGAGCGCGGCGCCGGCATCCCCGCCGTCGACCGGCTCGCCTACTTCGCCGAAGCCGCCACGGCCCAGCTGAACGGCGTCAAGCATCTGGTGCTGGCCGGGGCCAAGTCGCCGGTGTCGTTCTTCGCCTACCCGGGCATGCCCAGCGACCTGGTGCCGGCCGGCTGCGAGGTGCACGTGCTCGCCCCGTACAACGGCGCGGCCGATGCGCTGATCGCGCTCGCCGACGAGGTAGCGCCCGGGACCGTTGCGCCGGTCGCGGCCGCCGCGCGCCCCCAGCTGCCGACCGGCGCTCTGACCTCGGCGTCGGCGGCCGACGTGATCGGGGCGTTGCTGCCCGAGCGCGCGATCGTCGTGGACGAGTCGAACACGTCGGGACTGCTGCTGGCGCAGGCGACCGCCGGGGCGCCGGCCCACGACTGGCTGACGCTGACCGGCGGGGCGATCGGCTACGGCATCCCCGCTGCGGTGGGCGCCGCGGTGGCCGCCCCGGACCGTCCGGTGCTGTGCCTGGAATCCGACGGGTCGGCGATGTACACGATTTCCGGGTTGTGGACCCAGGCACGGGAGAACCTGGACGTGACCACCGTGCTCTACAACAACGGCGCCTACGACATCTTGCGGGTCGAGTTGGCGCGGGTCGGTGCCGGCTCCTCGCCTGGCCCCAAGGCGCTCAATCTGCTTGACTTATCAAATCCCACAATGGATTTCGTCAGTATTAGCGAGGGTATGGGAGTTCCGGCCCGGCGCGTCAGCACCGCCGGAGAATTCACCGAAGCCCTGCGCGCCGCGTTCGCCGAACCGGGACCGCACCTGATCGACGCCGTCGTGCCGTCAATAACGGGCTAGCCCGGGCAGACGACTGACGACCCAGTCCGCGAGCGCATTGACGACCTCGACTCCCGTCTCGAACACTTGAGCATCGGCGGCCAGCGCGACGCCCCAGTGCCCGGATGGTGTGGGCAAGATGCCGAATTGGCGAACCAGGTACTTGCCGTCGACTCCTGGACCCCAACCGGCCTTGGCGGCAATGCCTTTGGCGGCCAGCCCCCACCGCTGGGCGCTGGTTAGTTGGTGCATCAGGTCGATGATCGCAACCCCGTCAGGGATAACAGGTAGCTGAGCTGCAAAACGCGCTTGCCGCTCCAAGGTCCACTGCGTTTGGCCGAATGCGGTGAAACCGCGCCGAAGTCGCCGTGCTTCGACCACGGTGGTGGCGTCACCGCATTCCTGGACGATGGCCTGCACTTGCCGCGCCGCGTCCGACGGGTCGCCCAGCTGGGACCATAACTGCTCGGCGGAGGGGTTGTCGGATTCGGTGATGGCTTTGACGACCAAGTCTCGGGCCAGTCGCCTATCGTTGCGCAGTGCCGCGATCGCCAACGGCACTTTGATCGTCGACCAGGCGACACCCGACCGCCACCGGCCCAGCGAATAGGTCCGGTCGGGACGGGCGATCGCGATGCCAACGTCGGCCGGCAGCGTGGCGGAAAGCTGCTCAAAGCTCGCGTCGAGCGCAACTTCGAGAGGCCGAGAAGTCATGTGGCTAAACGCTGGATCGGCCAGACCGGATCGCCGCACTCGACACCTTCGGCGGACAACTGACGCTTCAACACCTTGAACGTCACCGTGCGCGGCAGCTCCGCGCTGACCCGGACGTACGAAGGCCACTGTTTGGGCCCCAGGTCGGGCTGCTCGGCGAGGAAGGCCCGGAATTTTTCGGCGTCGAACGTCGCGCCCGGCGCCATCACCAACGCGGCCATGACCTGGTCGCCGACGACGGGATCGGGCACCGCATACACCGCTACCTCGGTGGCGTCGGGGTACCGCAGCACTACCCGCTCGATGGGAGCCGCCCCGAGATTTTCGCCGTCCACCCGCATCCAATCGCCAAGGCGCCCAGCGAAGTAGGCATAGCCGGCGTCATCCCGATAGGCCAGGTCGCCGCTGTGGTAAACCCCGCCCGCCATCCGCTCGGCCTCGGCCGCCTCGTCGTTGTAGTAACCCTCGAAACGGCCCGGCCCGGCGGTGTTGATCAGCTCGCCGACCACGCCCGGCGGGCACGGTGAGCCGGTGTCGGGGTCGACGATGTCGAGCCCTTCGGTGAGCGGTCCCAACGCGCCCGCCGGGGTGTCGGGGGTGCGGGCGATCGCCACACCGCCCTCGGTGGAACCGAATCCGTCCTGGACGACGCAGCCGTACCTGCGGCCGAAGCGCTCGATGTCGCCGGGCACGCCCTCATTGCCGTACACGGCGCGCAGCGGGTTGTCGGCATCGTCGGGCCGCTCGGGCGTGGCAAGCACGTAGGATAACGGCTTGCCCACGTAGTTGGCGTAGGTGGCGCCGTAGCGCCGGACATCGACCAGGAAGTTCGACGCAGAGAACTTGCGCCGCAATGCCATTGAGCCTTGGCACGCTGCCGCCACCGCCCAGCCGACGAGCAGCGCGTTGGAATGAAACAACGGCATCGACACGTAGCAGACGTCGTCGCGGCCGAGGCCGAATCGCTGGGTCATCGTCACGCCGGCGATCCCAACCTTGCCGTGGCTGCACTTCACCGCCTTCGGCTCGCCGCTGGTGCCCGACGTGAAGATCAGCATGAACAGGTCCGCGGGCGACGCGGACTGAAAACGCAGGTCGGCATCCGAGTGTGCGGCCATCTCGTCGGCCCACTCGGCGGAATCGACGTTGAGATGCTCGATACCACCCATTGCCGCAGCCCAATTCGAGTCGGCCAGCACCAGCTGGCAGTCCGCATGGTCGATGTCGCGGACCAGCGACTCGCCGCGGCGCACGGGGTTCAGGCCCACCGGCACGATCCCCGACATCCCGGCCGCCACCAGCATCGCCGAGAAGAACGGGGTGTTCTCCAGCAGCACGCCGACGTGCGGTGGTCGCGCCGGGTCGAGGCGTTCACGCAGCGTCGCGGCGATCGCGGCCCCGTGCTGGAGGTGGTCACGCCAGCTGGTGAACGAGTCCTCGAAGTAGACGCCCCGGTCGTCGATTTCGGCCAGCGGTACCAGCAGGTCGGTGACGGTGGGGCTAGGCGAAGTCACTTTCAGGCAGGGGTTTCCGCCAGTTCACGGCCAATCCGGCGCAGCTGTCCGGTTGCACCGCCCAGTGCGAACTCAATCTCCTTGGCCGCCAGGAAGTAACGGTGCACCGGGTGATCCGTGTCGACGCCGACGCCGCCATGCACGTGCACGATGGTGTGCGCCACCCGGTGTCCGGCGTCGGCGGCCCAGAAGGCCGCGCTGGCAACGTCGATCTCGGCGGGGATATCCTCGGACACCCGCCAGGCCGCCTGGGTGAGCGTCAGCCGCAACCCCTTGACGTCGATGTAACCGTCGGCCAGCCGTTGGGACACCGCCTGGAAGCTACCGATCGGGCGATCGAACTGCTCGCGGGTGCGTGCATATTCGGCAGTCAGCTGCAGTCCCCGGTCGAGCGCTCCGAGTTGAAACGCGCTGCGGCCCAGGGTGCCAAGCGTGTCGAGCCAGACCGCGGCGTCGGCGCCGCCAACCTTCCGGGTGGCGCCGACCTCGGCCCCGTCCAGCGCCAGGTGTCCGACGCTGCCCAGGCCGGTGGTCTCCAACGCCGTCACCGCAACGCCCGGGTCGCCGGCTGCGACCAGGAAAACCGCCGTGCCGGACTCGGTTTCGGCCGGAACCAGGAAGGCGTCCGCCACGGGGCCGAACGCAACCTGAGTTCGCGTGCCGGTGAGCCGGTAGCCGTCACCGGCACGCGTGGCCTGCACCGGCCCCTCACCCATCTCGCCCGCGAGCGCAACGGTGAGGATCTTCTCGCCGTTGACGGCCGGCATGCCCCAGCTTTGCTGCAGTTCCTCGGAGCCGAACCGGGCCAGCGCGCCGGCGGCCAGCACGACCGAGTCCAGGTATGGCACGGCGGCCAGTTGGTGACCCAGCGCGACCAGAATGGCCACCTGCTCGAGCACCCCGAAACCGTCGCCGCCCAGCGCAGCCGGCGCCGCGCTGGCCAGGATGCCGGCTTCGATCAGCTTGCCCCACAGCTTGGCGTCGAAGCGGTGATCAAGACCGTCCAGCTCGCGCTGGTGCTCCGGCGTGCACACCGAATCCACGATGGTGTCGACCAAACCACCGAGGTCGTCCGCCGCTTCGGTCGTCGTGAAGTCCATGAAATTCCCGTCTTTAAAAAGAGTCAGCGGTTCCGGGGCAGGCCCAGCGCGACCATGCCGATGATGTCGCGCTGCACTTCGTTGGTGCCACCCCCGAAGGTCAGGATCAGGCACGCCCGGTGCATCCGCTCGACCCGGCCGCGCAGCAACGCACCCGGCGAATTCTGGCGCACCGTCGCCGCGGTACCCAGCACCTCCATCAGCAGCCGGTAGGCCTCGGTGGCCAGCTCCGTCCCGAATACCTTCGCCGCCGAGGCGTCCGCCGGCGACAGGGCTTCGCTTGCCGCCGACGCCAGCTCCCAGTTGATCAGCTTGAGCACCTCGGCCTTCGCGTGCACCCGGGCCAGGTTCAGCTGCACCCACTCCGAGTCGATGAGCCGGGCCCCGCTGGAGTCCTTAGTATTCTGCGTCCACTCGCGAACCTCGCGCAGGGCCAGGAAGATCGGTTGCGGCGACACCAGGGCGACCCGCTCGTGGTTGAGCTGGTTGGTCACCAGCTTCCAACCGCCGTTCTCCTCGCCGACCAGATTGGTCACCGGCACTCGCACGTCGGAGTAATAGGTGGCGCTGGTGTCGACACCGGCCATGGTGTGCACCGGCGTCCAGGAGAAACCCTCGGCGGTCGTCGGCACGCACAGCATCGAAATGCCGCGGTGCTTTTTCGCCTCGGGGTTGGTGCGCACCGCCAGCCAGACCCAGTCGGCGTAGGCGATCAGGCTGGTCCACATCTTCTGGCCGTTGATCACGTAGTCGTCACCGTCGCGGACCGCGGTGGTACGCAGGTTCGCCAGGTCGGTGCCGGCGCCGGGCTCGGAGTAGCCGATGGAAAAGTGCAGTTCGCCGGCCGCGATCTTGGGCAGGAAGAACTTCTTCTGTTCCTCGGTACCGAAGGCCATGATCGTCGGCGCCACGCTGTTGATGGTCAGGAACGGCACCGGCACGCCGGCGATCGCGGCCTCGTCGGTGAAGATCAGCGAGTCCATGGGGGAGCGGTCCTGGCCGCCGTACTCCTTGGGCCAGTTCAGGGTGAGCCACCCGTCCTTGCCCATCTGCGCAACGGTGTCGCGGTACGCGTTGCCGGTCCCGACCTCGCCCTGTGTCGAGCTCAGCGCCTCGCGGCGCTCCGGCGTCATCAGCGTGGTGAAGTACGACCGCAGCTCGCGACGCAGCTCCTCCTGTTCAGGTGTGTAACTGATACGCATTTCAGCCGTCCTTTGGTTAAACATGACAAGCCGTCACTCGACCGACGACTACCCGTTCGTCTTCCCGGTTGTAACACGTTCTAGTCTGGGAATCCAGCGACCGTTTCGACTAGACGCATCGGGCCCCTACGGTGAAGCTAGATACCGATCGGGCATGTGCTCATGCTGAAGGCCAGGTTCAAGGAGGGTACCGTGCGGGTGATCGTTGATCGTGACCGGTGCGAAGGCAACGCGGTGTGCTTGGGAATCGCGCCGCACATCTTCGACCTGGACGACGAAGACTATGCGGTCGTGAAGATCGATCCAATTCCATCCGACCAGGAGCAGCTGGCAGAACAGGCGATCGCCGAATGCCCGCGCGCGGCGCTCCTGCGCCGAGACTAGTAATGACGGTGACCCGATACTCCCAAAACTAGAGGTATTCATAAATTGACTAGCAGCACGAACGCGACCGATCTATCCGGAAAGGTCGCGGTGGTGACCGGCGCGGCCGCGGGCCTGGGGCGTGCCGAGGCGCTCGGGTTGGCTCGGCTCGGAGCCACCGTCGTCATCAACGACATCGCCGCCGCGCTGGATGCCTCCGACGTCATCGACGAGATCAGCGCCGCCGGCGCCAAGGCGGTCGCAGTACCCGGGGACATCAGCCAACGCGCCACCGCCGACGAGCTGGTTGCGTGCGCCGACGGGCTGGGCGGACTGGACGTCGTGGTGAACAACGCCGGGATCACCCGCGACCGAATGCTGTTCAACATGTCCGACGAGGAATGGGACCTGGTGATCGCGGTGCACCTGCGCGGCCATTTCCTGCTGACCCGCAACGCGGCCACCTACTGGCGCTCGAAGGCCAAGGACGCAGGGGGAACGATCTTCGGGCGGATCGTCAACACCGCGTCGGAGGCGGGTCTGGTAGGTCCGGTGGGGCAGGCGAACTACGGCGCCGCCAAGGCGGGCATCATTTCGCTCACCCTGACCGCGGCGCGGGCGCTGGGCCGCTACGGGGTGTGCGCCAACGCGATCTGTCCGCGGGCCCGCACCGCGATGACGGCCGACGTGTTCGGTTCGGCACCAGATACAGCAGCGGGCGAGGTCGACCCGTTGTCGCCGGAGCACGTGGTGAGCCTGGTCCAGTTCCTGTCGTCCCCGGCGGCCGCGGAAGTCAACGGTCAGGTGTTCATTGTTTACGGGCCACAGGTGACACTGGTCTCGGCCCCGACCGCGGAGCAGAAATTCAGCGCCGAGGGCTCGGCTTGGGAGCCCGCCCGACTCAGCACAACGTTGCAGGAGTACTTTGCTGGCCGTGATCCGGAGCGGAACTTTTCCGCGGTCGGCCTGATGGAGCAGTAAACATGGAACGCTACTTCATGGGGGGGAAATAGGCCAGTAGAACGTGTGTCAGATTGGCAATGTCACAATGGTCCTGACCTGGACAAATTATCGTTTCCGATAGAGAAATCCTGTTCATTGACACGGTCAACTTCTTCTGAGTTAATATGATCCAGCTCACACCGGGCCAGGTACGACTGAAGGGCGCGCAAAGGCGATACATATACTTCGCCGCAAGCAGCGAATGGGGGTACCAGCTTGATCGAACAACTCGCGGTTCCCGTGCGTGCTGTCGGCGGGTTCTTCGAAATGATGATCGATACGGGCCGCGCGGCTTTCCAACGGCCGTTCCAATTCCGCGAGTTCCTGGACCAGACCTGGATGATCGCTCGGGTGTCGCTGGTCCCGACGCTGCTGGTGTCCATCCCGTTCACCGTCCTGGTGGCGTTCACCCTCAACATCCTGCTCCGCGAAATCGGCGCGGCCGACCTGTCGGGCGCCGGAACGGCGTTCGGCACGATCACCCAGCTGGGCCCGGTGGTCACCGTGCTCGTCGTGGCCGGCGCGGGCGCCACCGCGATCTGCGCCGACCTGGGTGCGCGCACCATCCGCGAGGAAATCGACGCGATGCGGGTGCTGGGCATCGATCCGATCCACCGGCTCGTCGTACCGCGGGTCTTGGCGTCCACCGTGGTCGCGTTGCTGCTCAACGGATTGGTGTGCGCCATCGGTTTGTCCGGCGGTTATGTGTTCTCCGTCTTTCTTCAGGGCGTCAATCCCGGTGCGTTCATCAACGGATTGACCGTGCTCACCGGACTGCGCGAGTTGCTGCTCGCCGAAATCAAGGCGCTCCTGTTCGGCGTGATGGCCGGGCTGGTCGGATGCTACCGCGGCCTGACCGTCAAGGGTGGGCCCAAAGGCGTCGGCAATGCCGTCAACGAGACCGTCGTCTACGCGTTCATCTGCCTGTTCGTCATCAATGTGGTGATGACCGCCGTCGGCGTGCGGGTCCTGGCCAAATGATCCAAATGATGAGGCGGGCGAGGACGCGATGACCTACGACGTCGCATTCCGGCTCCGCAACATCGTGTCGAGGCTGGTGCAAGGGCCGGTTGATGATTTCGGCGAGCAGGCGTTGTTCTACGGCCAAACCGTGCGATATGTCCCCAACGCGCTCACCCGGTACCGCAGGGAGACGATCCGGCTCATCGCCGAGATGACGATGGGCGCGGGTGCGCTCATCATGATCGGCGGCACGGTCGGCGTCGCGGCCTTCCTGACCCTGGCCTCCGGCGGAGTCATCGCCGTGCAGGGGTACGCATCGCTGGGCAACATCGGCATCGAGGCGCTGACCGGCTTCCTGTCGGCGTTCCTCAACGTCCGCGTGGTCGCGCCGGTGATCGCGGGAATTGCGTTGGCGGCCACCATCGGTGCCGGCGCCACTGCCCAATTGGGTGCCATGCGGGTGTCCGAGGAGATCGACGCCGTCGAATGCATGGCGGTGCACTCGGTGTCCTACCTGGTGTCGACCCGGCTGATCGCCGGCCTCGTCGCGATCATTCCGTTGTACTCGCTATCGGTGCTCGCCGCGTTCTTCGCCGCGCGCTTCACCACGGTGTACATCAACGGTCAGTCCAAAGGCCTCTACGACCACTACTTCAATACCTTCCTCAACCCCACGGACCTACTGTGGTCTTTCCTGCAGGCCATCGTGATGTCCATCGCGGTGATGCTCGTCCATACCTACTACGGCTACAACGCCAGCGGCGGTCCGGTCGGCGTCGGCATCGCGGTCGGCCAGGCCGTGCGGACGTCGCTGGTTGTCGTCGTCGTCATTACTTTGTTCATCTCGCTCGCGGTGTACGGCGCTTCCGGTAACTTCAACCTCTCCGGATAAGGGGATCGCTTAAAAGGGACATGGCAGACACAGGATCGCGACGCACAACCGTCCGGCTGGCAGCGGCGCTGCTGGCCAGTTTGATTGTGGGGTTCGCCGTCCTGACCTACCTTTCGTACACAGCGGCGTTCGCCTCGACCGACACGGTCACGGTGTCGGCACCGCGGGCCGGACTGGTGATGGACCTTGGCGCCAAGGTCAAATACCGCGGCCTGCAGATCGGCAAGGTTGCGGCCATCGACTACGCCGGCGACGAGGCGCGGTTGACGCTGGCCATCGACAGCGCCGAGATGCGTTTCATCCCCTCCAACGCGGCGGTGCATATCGCGGGCAACACCATCTTCGGCGCCAAGTCGGTGGAATTCGTTCCGCCCCAGACGGCTTCGCCGACCTCGCTGCGTCCGGACGCGCACGTTGCGGCCTCGGCGGTGCAGTTGGAAGTCAACACCTTGTTCCAGTCGCTTGTCGACCTGCTGCACAAGATCGACCCCGTCGAGCTGAACGGAACGCTGAGCGCGCTATCCGAGGGCCTGCGCGATCATGGCAACGACCTGGGTGAGCTGTTTTCCGGCCTGAATACGCTGGCGCGCCAGGCGAACCCGAAGCTAGCCGCCCTGCAGGAGGACTTCCGCAAGACGGGGGTCGTCACAGGGGTCTACGCCGACGCCGCCCCGGACCTGAACACCATTTTCGACAACTTGCCGACGATCAGCAAGACGGTCGTGGATCAACAGAACAACCTCAACGACACATTGCTGGCCACGATCGGCCTGTCCAACAACGCCTATGACACGTTGGCGCCGGCCGAGCAGGACTTCATCGACGCCATCAACAGGCTGCGGGCCCCGATCAAAGTGGCCCACGACTATTCGCCGGAATTCGGCTGCCTGTTCGCCGGCATCGACCGCGGCATCAAGGAGTTCGCCCCGTTGCTTGGTGTCCGCAAAGCGGGTCTGTTCACGTCGTCGAACTTCGTCTTGGGCGCGCCGTCGTATACGTTTCCGGAAAGCCTGCCGATCGTGAATGCCTCTGGGGGCCCGAACTGCCGCGGACTGCCCGACATCCCGACCAAGCAGACCGGCAGTTCGTTCTACCGCGCGCCATTCCTGGTCACCGACAACGCCAACATCCCCTACGAGCCGTTCACCGAACTGCAGTTTGACGCGCCCTCGACGCTGCAGTTCTTGTTCCACGGTGCCTTCGCGGAACGGGACGACTTCTGATGGCGAGCTCGGAGCTTCCGTCGCACCGGTCGATGGTGATCAAGGTCAGTATCTTCGCGGTGGCCATGCTGCTGGTGGCCGCGGGCTTGGTGGTGGTCTTCGGCGACTTTCGGTTCGGTCCCGAAAGCACTTACCACGCAACCTTTATCGACGCGTCACGGTTGAAGGCCGGCCAGAAGGTTCGGATCGCCGGGGTGCCGGTCGGTGCGGTGGAGGGCGTGAAGCTGAACCCCGACAACAGCATTGACGTGAAGTTCGGGGTCGACAAGCGTTACACGCTGTATTCGTCGACGCGCGCGCTGATCCGCTACGAAAACCTGGTCGGCGACCGGTTCCTGGAGATCACGTCGGGCCCGGGGGAGCTCCGGAAGCTGGCGCCCGGGGGGACGATCAACTCTCAACACACCCAGCCCGCCCTGGATCTCGACGCGTTGCTGGGAGGACTGCGTCCGGTGTTCAAGGGCCTGGACGCCGACAAGGTCAACACGGTCAGCAGCGGCATCATTCAGCTGTTACAGGGCCAGGGCGGGGCATTGTCGAACGTGCTGGCCGACACCAGCGCCTTCTCGTCGACGCTGAGCCAACGCGACCAGCTCATCGGCGACGCGATCACCAACCTCAACAAGGTCCTGGCCACCGTCGACCAGAAGAGCGCGCAATTTTCGGCCAGTGTTGACCAGTTACAGCAACTGATCACCGCGCTGGCCAAAAACAAGGACACGATCGCGGGCGCCATCCCGCCCCTGGCATCGACGACCACCGATCTGACTGAGCTGCTGCAGAATTCGCGCCGGCCGCTGCAGGGCATCCTGCAAAACACCCGGCCGCTGGCCACCGAGGTGGACGACCGCAAGGCCGAGGTCGACAACGACGTCGAGCAACTCGGTGAGGACTACCTGCGACTTGCCGCGCTCGGCGCCTACGGGTCGTTCTTCAACATCTACTTCTGCTCCGTGACGATCAAGATCAACGGACCGGCCGGCGGCGACATCCTGTTGCCGTTGGGCGGTCAGGTGGATTCCAGCAAGGGGAGGTGCGCGTTTGTCAAGTAATGCAAAGCGTCAACGCGACCCGCTTCGCACCGGCATCTTTGGTGTCGTGCTTGTCGTCTGCGTCGTGCTGATTGCATTCGGGTACGCGAACTTGCCGTTCTGGCCGCAGGGAAAAATGTACGACGCTTACTTCACCGATGCGGGCGGCATCTCGCCAGGGAACTCCGTCTACGTATCGGGTTTCAAGGTCGGCAAGGTGCAGTCCGTCGGTCTGGCCGGAAACAGCGCCAAGGTGACCTTCAGCGTGGACCGGTACGTCGCCGTCGGTGACCAGTCGCTGGCCGCGATCCGTACCGACACCATCCTTGGTGAGCGCTCCGTCGCGGTGACCCCGGCGGGCAACGGCCGGTCGACCACCATTCCGCTCAACCGGACGACCACGCCGTACACGCTCGCCGGCGCCCTCGAGGACCTGGGTCAAAACGCGAACACCCTGAACAAGCCGCAGTTCGAGCAAGCGCTGAACGTTCTCACCGACACGCTGCACGACGCCACCCCGGAGCTGCGCGGCGCGCTGGATGGGGTGACATCGCTGTCACGCACCTTGAACCGCCGTGACGAGGCGCTGCAAAGCCTGCTGGCGCATGCCAAGTCGGTGACATCGGTGCTGTCGCAGCGCGCCGACCAGGTCAACAAGCTGGTCGACGACGGCAACCAGTTGTTCGCCGCGCTCGATGAGCGGCGCGCCGCGCTGGCCCAGCTGATCTCGGGCATCAGCGGTCTCTCGGAGCAGATCTCCGGCTTCGTCTCCGACAACCGCAAGGAGTTCGGCCCGGCCCTGAGCAAGCTGAACTCGGTGTTGGACAACCTCAACGAGCGCCGCGACTACATCACCGAGGCCCTCAAACGGCTGCCCACCTATGCCACCGAGCTGGGCGAGGTGGTTGGTTCCGGACCGGGATTCAACGTCAACGTCTACGGCGTGATACCCGCGCCGTTGCTTGCGACGATGTTCGACTTCTTCTACCAGCCGGGCAAGTTGCCGGCCAGCCTCGCCGACTACCTGCGCGGGCTCATCCAGGAACGCTGGATTATCAGGCCGAAGTCACCATGATGCAGCGGATTGCCGGCAGCCGGGGGCTGCGCTACGCCACCGTCATCGCGCTGGTCGCCGTGCTGGTGGGGGGCGTGTATGTGCTCTCGGCGCAAAGCAATCACCGAACCATCGTCGGCTACTTCACGTCTGCTGTCGGGATCTATCCCGGCGATCAGGTCCGGGTCCTCGGTGTCCCGATCGGCACCATCGACACGATTGAGCCGCGCCCTTCCGACGTCAAGATCACCATGTCGGTCTCCGACGACGTGCGGATTCCGAAGGACGCCCGGGCCATCATCATGTCGCCGAACCTGGTGGCGGCGAGGTTCATACAGCTCACCCCGGCCTACACCGGCGGGGCGGCGCTGCCCGACGGCGGAAGCATCGACCTGAACCGAACCGCGGTCCCGGTGGAATGGGACGAGGTAAAGGAGTCGCTGACCCAACTGGCCGTTCAGCTTGGCCCGACGACCGAAATCGCCGGAGGGGCCGTTGGGCGTGGCGATCAACCAGGCCGCCGACACGCTCGACGGCAAGGGCGAATCGTTCCACAACGCGCTGCGCGAGCTCTCACAAGTCGCTGGGCGGCTTGGGGATTCACGCAGCGACATCTTCGGCACGGTCAAGAATCTGCAGGTATTGGTCAACGCGTTGTCGGCGAGTAACGAACAGATCGTGCAATTCGCCGGAAACGTCGCGTCGGTCTCGCAGGTGCTGGCCGACAGCTCGCGCCACCTGGACAACACCCTGGGCACCCTGAACAAGGCGCTCATCGGACATCCGGGGCTTCCTGCATGAGAACAACTCGACGATCGTCGATACGGTCAACCAGCTCAACGACTTTGCCAAGACGTTGAGCGACCAGAGCGACAACATCGAGCAGGTGCTGCACGTCGCGGGACCCGGTATCGCCAACTTCTACAACATCTATGACCCGGCGCAGGGCACGCTGAACGGCCTGCTGTCGATACCCGAGTTCGCCAACCCGGTGCAGTTCATCTGCGGCGGTTCCTTCGAGACCGCCGGCGGGCCAAAGGCGCCCGACTACTACCGGCGCGCCGAGATGTGCCGCGAGCGGCTGGGCCCGGTGCTGCGCCGGCTCGCCGTGAACTACCCGCCGGTCATGTTCCACCCGCTCAACACGATCACCGCGTACAAGGGTCAGATCATCTACGACACCCCGGCCACCCAAGCCAAGGCGGCCACGCCGATCCCGCAGCTGACCTGGATACCGGCTAAGGGCGCGCAAACGCCGCCACCCGCCCAGAACCCGGCCGACCTGCAGAGCCTGCTCGTTCCGGCCACGCCCGCAGACCGGACCCCTTCCGGGGCCGCCGCCGGCCGGCGCGAGCGCGGGATCCGCTTCGGGTCCCGTCCCGGGCTCCGCGTTCGGTCCGCTGCCGGGACCCCCGCCGAGTGCAGCGCCGAGCGCGCCGGCGCCCGCCGAGCAGGGGGGCGGCGGATGAACCGAATCTGGTTGCGCGGCAGCGTGTTAGCAGCAGGCAGCGTGCTGCTGGCCGGCTGTCAATTCGGCGGGCTGAACTCGCTGGCGATGCCCGGCACCGCCGGTCATGGCAGCGGCGCCTACTCGATCACCGTCGAGATGGCCGATGTGGCGACCCTGCCCCAAAATTCGCCGGTCATGGTCGACGACGTCACCGTCGGCAGCGTGTCCGGCATTTCAGCTCGAGCAGCGACCCGACGGATCTTTCTATGCGGCGGTGAAATTGGCGTTGGACAAGAACGTCGTGCTGCCGGCCAACTCGACCGCGAAGGTGGCCCAGACGTCGCTGCTGGGTTCGCTGCACATCGACCTCGTCGCCCCGAAGGAGAAGCCGGCGACCGGCAGGCTGCACGACGGGTCCACCATTCGGGAGCCCTACACGGGACGCTTTCCCACCACCGAAGAGGTGTTGTCGGCGCTCGGTGTGGTGGTCAACAAGGGCAATATCGCGGCGCTGGAAGAGATCACCGACGAGACCTACCAGGCCTTCGCGGGCCGGCAAAACCAGTTCGCCGACTTGCTGCCCAGACTGGCGGAACTTAGCGCCGGACTTAACCGGCAGGCCAACGACATCATCGACGCGATCGACGGACTGAACCGATTCTCCGCGATCCTGGCGCGCGACAAGGACAAACTGGGCCGGGCGCTGGACACGCTGCCCGACGCGATTCGTGTCCTCAACAAGAACCGGGACCATATCGTCGAAGCGTTCGCCGCGCTGAAAAAGCTGGCGACGGTCACCTCACACGTGCTCGCTAAAACCAAGGTGGACTTCGCCGAAGACGTCAAAGGCCTCTATTCGGTCGTGAAGGCCCTCAATGACAACCGGAAGAATTTCGTCACCTCGCTGCAGCTGTTGCCGACGTTCCCGTTCCCGAACTTCGGCATCAAACAGGCCGTGCGTGGCGACTACCTCAACGTGTTCACCACCTTCGACCTCACCCTGCGCCGGCTCGGTGAGACGTTCTTCACCACGTCGTATGCTCTCGACCCGAACATGACTGCACATGAACGAGATCCTCAACCCGCCCGATTTCCTGACCGGCGAACTGGCCAACCTGTCGGGCCAGGCGGCCGATCCGTTCAAGATTCCGCCTGCCACGGCTTCCGGACAATAGGGCGGCGCAGATGATTGACAGACTGACCAAGATCCAGCTCGGCATATTCGCGGTGATCACCGCGATCACGCTGACCGTGATGGCCATCTTCTACCTGCGGCTGCCCGCTACCTTCGGCATCGGGACCTACGAGGTGAGCGCCGACTTCGTCGCGGGGGGCGGCCTGTACAAGAACGCCAACGTCACCTATCGCGGCGTCGCTGTCGGCCGGGTGGAGTCGGTGGGGCTCAACCCCAACGGCGTCACCGCCGTAATGCGGCTCAACAGCGGCACGCCCATCCCGTCGAACGTCACCGCCACGGTGAAGAGCGTGTCGGCCATCGGTGAGCAGTACATCGACCTGGTGCCGCCGAGCAATCCGGCGTCGGCCAAGCTGCACAACGGATCTCGGATCGATCGAGCCAACACCCGGATCGGCCAGGACGTCGCCGACCTGCTGAAGCGGGCCGAGGAGCTGGTCAACAGCCTCGGCGACACCCGAGCTGACCCGGCTGAAACAGCTGCTGCACGAGACGTTCGTCGCGGCCAACGGCTCGGGTCCCGAGCTGGCCCGGCTGATCGAATCGGCCCGGTTGCTGGTGGACGAGGCCAACGCCAACTACCCGCAGGTCTCGCAGTTGATCGATCAGGCGGGCCCGTTCCTGCAAGCCCAGATCCGCGCCGGCGCTGACATCAAGTCGTTGTCCGATGGGCTGGCGCGGTTCACCTCCGAGGTACGTCAGGCCGACCCGCAGCTTCGCTCGACGTTGGCCACCGCCCCCGGCGCGACCGACGAGGCCAGCACGGCGTTCTCCGGTATCCGCCCGTCGTTCCCGGCGTTGGCCGCCAGCCTGGCCAACCTGGGCCGGGTGGGCGTCATCTACCACAAGTCGATCGAGCAGCTGCTGGTCGTTCTTCCGGCGTTGTTCGCCGCGATCACCACGGCCGCCGGCGGTGCCCCACAAGACGAAGGCGCCAAGCTCGACTTCAAGCTCGACCTCAACGACCCGCCGCCCTGCGCCGTGGGTTTCGTACCCCCGCCGTTGATGCGCACACCGGCCGACGAGACGGTGCGCGAACTCCCGAGAGACATGTACTGCAAGGTCGCCCAGAACGACCCCAGCACCGTGCGCGGCGCCCGTAACTACCCATGCCAGGAATTCCCCGGCAAACGGGCACCGACGATTCAGCTGTGTCGTGACCCGAAGGGCTACGTGCCGGTCGGCCGCAACCCGTGGCGCGGCCCGCCGGTCCCCTACGACACGCCGGAAACGAATGGGCTAAACACTCTGCCGCCCAACAAGTTTCCGTATATTCCGCCGGGCGCCGAGCCGGATCCGGGCGTTCCCATCGTCGGGCCACCCCCGCCCGGTGTGGTGCCCGGGCCGGGGCCGCTGCCGAATCGCCAGCCGGCGTTCGATCCGCCACCGCCGAACGACAGCGGGCCGCCGCCGGGCAACCCGTCGTGGATGCCGCCGGGGGTCCCGCCGGTGCCGCCCCAGATTCCGTACCCGAAGTGGTTGCCGCCGCCGGCGCCTGCACCTGGTGGGCAGCCGCAGGCCAGCGGTCCGGCCTACACCACCTATGACGAGCACACCGGGGCCTTTACCGACCCGGCAGGTGGCACAGGCATTTTCGCGCCCGGCGTTAGCGGCGCATCAAACGCCGAGAACTGGGTTGACCTCATGCTTGATCCCAGGCCGATGTAGTGGACGCCGAAGTGACAGACGAGCAAACAACGACAGCACGCGTTCGCCGGCGGGCGTCCCGCGCGGCGGGCCCCGCGAAAGGTGAGGCGAGCGAGGCGGTTTCGGTTCAGGTCGAGGTTCCGGCTGAGCCCACGCAGCCAACGAAACCCGTCAAGGCGCTAAAGCCCGTTAAACCGCCGCCTCGGCGACAGCCACACCGGGTCCTCGTCGGGGCGATCTCGTTCGCCGCTTTGCTGTTGGCGATTGGCGCGGTCGCGGGCTGCCTGGTCACGCTGCTCATCCAGCAACGGCACGCCAACGCCGAACAAGCGCGCGACCAGCGCTTCGTCGACACCGCCACGCAGACGGTGGTGAACATGTTCAGCTACAAGCAGGACACTATCGACGAGAGCGTGAACCGGTTCGTCAACGGCACCAGTGGCCCGCTGCGCGGCATGCTCGGCGCCAACAACAACGTCGAAAACCTCAAGGGCCTGTTTCGCTCCACCAATGCGACCTCGGAAGCCGTCGTCAACGGCGCCGCTCTGGAGGGCATCGACCAAGTCACCGACAACGCTTCGGTACTGGTGTCGGTGCGGGTCACGGTCGCCGACATCGACGGGGTCAACAAGCCGTCGATGCCCTATCGGCTGCGGGTCATCGTGCACGAGGACGACTCCGGGCACATGACCGGCTACGACCTGAAGTATCCAGACGGGGGCAATTGATGCGGTGGGGGCGGTTGCTGGTCACCGTCGCGGGCTCCCTGCTGGTCGGAATTTTCGTTGGGTTGTCCGCGGCGGCCGGCTGGGTCTACTGGGACCGGGTAGAGACCCGCGGCGAGCAGGCGGCGCGGGCGGTCTTGCCCAAGTTGGCCGCCAAGGAGATCCCGGAGGTCTTCGCCTACGACTACCAGACTGTCGAACGCAGCCTCTCGGCCGCGTATCCGTTGCTGACGCCCGATTATCGTCAGGAGTTCCAGAAGAGCGCCAATGCGCAGATCATTCCGGAGGCCAAGAAGCGCGAGGTGGTCGTGCAGGCCAACGTCGTCGGCGTCGGGGTGATGTCCGCCAAGCGGGATTCGGCGTCGGTGATGGTGTACCTGAACCGCACCGTGACCGACAAGACGCGGCAGCCGCTCTACGACGGCAGCAGGTTGCGGGTGGACTTCAAGAAAATCGGCGACAAATGGCTGATCGCCTACATCACACCGATCTAATCGTCAGTAGCAGATCGCAATGTCGTTGCACTGCAACGGGTAACGGTTGATCGGGCTGGGCGGAGGCCCGGTGAGCACCAGCGTAAACGGTTGCTTGCTCATCGCCGGCTCGACGCCGCACTCGGCGCCGTGCAGGCTGGTGTGCGTACCGGTGAGCGTCTCGTCGTCAAACGAAAAGGTCTCGGTGGATGTCGCGGTACCGCCGCCCGGGCAGGAAAAGCCGTCGGCCACATCTACTTTGAAGGTCCAGCGTTGGCTCACCAGTCGGGCTCTGCCGCTATAGTTCTGCAGCTTATCGGCACGGCTGATCTTTTCGTTCGTCGCGCTCACAATGTTGAGAGCACAAAAATTCGCCGCAATCAGTGGGTTGGAATAGTCGGCCCAGTAGCGGCTTCCGTTTACTTGATCGCACAGCGTCGTGACCGTCCAGGTCACCCCGGACACGCCGGCCTGGTTGAAGGAGTAATTGCCGTCCGGCGGCGGTCCGACCGCGCGCGCCGGGTCACCGGATTCCAGCGCGATTCCCACTGCCACGGCGGAGAAGATGCCGGCGCCAGCGGCCAGCCCGTGACGGAGCTTCAACGGGTTCCTCCCTTCCCTGCCTGGATCGAGTATCACAGCGTTTGGGCGCCAACACCACGGCTTGGTCGTTGCTAGCTGGCGGCAGAAGGATGCGCCTCGGCCAGCGCATCGAGGAAAGACCGCGCCCAGCGGTCGACGTCATGGGCGAGCACCTGGCGTCGCAGCGACCGCATCCGGCGCCGCCCCTCCTCGACCGACTGATTGAGTGCCGCCTCGATCGCGTCCTTGACCCCTTTCAGATCGTGCGGGTTGACCAGATAGGCCTGTCGGAGTTCGGCTGCGGCGCCGGTGAATTCGGACAGGACGAGCGCGCCGCCAAGGTCACTGCGGCAGGCCACGTACTCCTTGGCCACCAGGTTCATCCCATCTCGCAGCGGGGTGACCAGCATGACGTCGGCGGCCACGAAGAAGGAGATGAGTTCGTCGCGCGGAACCGGACGATGTATATAGTGCACGACGGGATGACCGACCTCGGCGTACTCGCCGTTGATATGACCGACCTGGCGCTCGATGTCGTTGCGCAGAATCCGGTAGCTCTCCACGCGTTCGCGGCTTGGCGTCGCCAGCTGGATCAACACGGTGTCGTCCCGTTTCGCGCGGCCCTCGGCGAGCAGTTCGGAAAACGCTTTCAGTCGAACGTCGATGCCCTTGGTGTAGTCGAGCCGGTCGACGCCGAGCATGATCTTGCGCGGGTCGCCCAGCTCGGCCCGGATCTCCCGGGCCCGGCGCCTGACGTTGCGCTCGCGTGCCGCGCGGTCGAGCGCACCGGAGTCGATGGAGATGGGGAACGCGCCCACCCGAACCGAGCGCGACTGCAGCTCCACCTCACCGAACCGCGACCGCACACCGACCGCTCCCCGGGAGGTATTGGCCCCGATCAGCCGCCGGGACAGGATCAGGAAATTCTGGGCACCGCCGGTCAGCTGGAACCCCACCAGATCGGCGCCGAGCAGGCCTTCGATGATCTCCGTGCGCCAGGGCATCTGCATGAACAGTTCTACCGGTGGGAACGGGATGTGCAGGAAGAACCCAATGGTCAGGTCGGGCCGCAGCGTGCGCAGCATCTTCGGTACCAATTGCAGCTGGTAGTCCTGGACCCACACGGTCCCGCCGCGGGCCGCCGCGCGTGCCGTGGCCGCGGCGAAGCGGTGGTTGACCTCGACGTAGCGGTCCCACCATTCGCGGTGGTAGATCGGCTTGACGATGACATCGTGATACAGGGGCCACAGCGTGGCGTTCGAGAACCCCTCGTAATACTCGGCGACGTCGTCGGCGGACAGCCGTACCGGAAGAAGCCTCATGTCCTCCTGGTCGACGGGGTCTTCGTCCACTTCGGCGTCATCGTCGACGACGCCGGGCCAACCGACCCATGCCCCGCTGCGGCGCCGCAGCAGTGGCTCTAAGGCGGTGACCAATCCCCCGGGGCTGCGCTTCCAGACTGCGGTGCCATCGGGAAGCCGCTCCAGATCGACTGGCAGCCGATTGGCAACCACGACGAAGTCGGAATCCCCGAAGCGCTCAGACGTCGATGTCTTCTTCGAGCGTTGGCTACCGCTAGCAGCCATCTATGCGTCGAGTTTCGACGGTCCAATACCGAGCATGGACAAGAAGACGCGGCACTCATCGGCATCGTTCGCATACGCGGCAACGACGCGCCTGGCCTGGCTAGCGGTGCTGTCCGCCAGCGGCTCCACATCGCCGATTTCGCCGTGATCAGATTTCGTAGGCATGACACAACTCTATGCGAACGCGGATTTTCGCTGGCAGCCGTCTTGCCCGGCCCGACGCCGGTGCGGTGCAACCCGGGACCAGGACCCCTCCGGCCGGCATATACCCAGGTCGCGCACCTGACCGAAACCCATGCGTGGCCGAGCGTTCACACAACCATGCGCGGCTGTTAACAAATCCCAAATATCGCCTTGGTGAGATGCTCCCGTCGGCGACGAGTTCGGTGACCGCGATACGAACGGGCATTGCGCCGGATTCAAAATCAGAACATGGCTATCCGAGGGCACCGGGGAGGCAATTCGGAGGGACTTTCTGGCGAACGGTTGCGGCGCATCGACCAGCCGCCGTCGGCGGCGGCGCAACCCGGTCCATATTGACGGTTCGGTAAGGCCTCCGGCATTCGGCAATGGCGGCACCGACTTCCGGCGCGACGTGGAATGACGCCACGGCACCTTGGCGGCCGCCCGTCGACGGGCGCCGGCCCGGGCGGCGCGTCGCACCAGGGTGTCTCCAGGCAGATCTTCGTTGTTCAATGGCAAATTAAGCACGCGATAACAACAAAGGCATTATCCTAAGCCACAGCACTCCATACTTTGACGTTGCCCAGACGTCTCACACCGGGAGAAGAACAATGGCTCTCACACCCGTTGATGTACACAATGTGGCGTTCTCGAGGCCTCGCATCGGCAAGCGTGGTTACAGCGAGCAAGAAGTCGATCTCTTCATCGACCTGGTGGAGCAGGAGCTGATTCGGCACCTGGACGAGGAAGGCGACCTGCGCAATCGCAACGCCGAGCTGCGCAATCGGGATGGCGGGCTGCAGAAGCGCGAAGCCCTGCTGCGCGAGCGGGAAGCCGAGCTCCGCGAGCGCGAATCCACACTCAACCAGCACGAATCCCAGGTGGATATGCACGAGAAACAGCTCCGGCAGCACGAAGGTCAGCTCGCCCAGCGGGCGTCCCAGCTCGCCAAGCAGCCGACGCCGCTTCCCCAGCAGGTGGCCCAGCTGCGCCATCGGGAGGCCCAGGCCGCCCAGCAGGAAGCCCGGCTTGCGCAGCACGACGCTCAGCTCGCCCAGCGGGAAGCCGAGCTTGCGCAGCTGCAGTCCGAGCTTCGTGAGCACGAAGGCGAGCTCGCCCAGTGGGAAAGCGAGCTTCGCCAGCAGGAAGCCGAGTTCGACCAGCAGGAAGCCGAGCTCAGCCAGCGGGAAGCCGAGGTCGCCGAGCGGGAAGCCGAGCTGAACCGGCAGGAAACCCAACTTCACCAGCGGCTGGACCAACGGGAAACGGTCGCCGCTCTCGTCGGTGCGGAGGCTGCAACGAGCCAGATCTCGCGGCCGTACCGGCACGCGCAGCAGTTACGGGCGGTGCCGAAGCCGGCAGCGGTCAACGGGTCGGCGGCGACGCACCTCGAGGACGTGCGTCCGGTCGTCTCGGTGCACGGGCGCCACGACATGGAGCGGATGGAGATCCGGGCGGTCACCGACACACTCGGCACCACGATCACCGAGACGCTCCGGGAGCGGACACGCAACCACGCGCAGGGCAAAGCCGAAGCGGACGAGGACTCCGACCCGCCCACCGAACTCGAGCGGCTGAAGTCGGAGAACGCGGAACTCCAACGCTCTCTCGGCTTGCTCAAATCCGCCACAGCGCTCCTTGCCGCCGCACTGGACGGGGCATAACTCGGCGAGACGTCGGCGCATCTGCCTGATGTGTCCGCCGGTAACCGGCACAGCTGATCAACCCAGCGGCGAGCGCGCTCGCCGCTGGCCGTATTGTGCAATCAGTCGAACGCGATACGCATCGACGCAAGCTCGAAAATGACTGAGGTGGGCGGAATGACAGTCTCCGACGCTCAAGCCGGCTCCAAGGCGACCGATGCCAACGCCGACGAGCTGGTGGTCTATGAAACCCTCGATGAGGGCCGCATCGCCCGGATTTGGCTTAACCGGCCCGAGGCCCACAACGCGCAGAGTCGCGGGCTGCTGGTGCAGCTTGACGAAGCGTTCGGTCGCGCGGAGGCCGACGACACGGTTCGCGTGGTGATCTTGGCGGCGCGCGGCAAGAACTTCTCCGCCGGTCACGACCTGGGCTCCGAGCAGGCGTTGGCGGAGCGGATGCCCGGCCCGAACCAGCACCCGACCTTTCGGTCGCACGGTGCCAACTACGAACCGATCATGGAGAAGCTGTATCACCAGGAGTGGCACTTCTTCTTCGAAAACACTTGCCGCTGGCGCGATTTGCGCAAGATCACCATCGCCCAGGTGCAGGGCAATGCGATCTCGGCAGGCCTGATGCTGATCTGGGCGTGCGACCTGATCGTCGCGGCCGACAATGCGAAGTTCAGCGACGTGGTCGCGGTGCGGCTGGGCATGCCGGGCGTCGAATACTACGCTCACCCTTGGGAATTCGGTCCGCGCAAGGCCAAAGAGCTGCTGTTGACCGGTGACGCGCTGGACGCCGACGAGGCCTATCGGCTGGGCATGGTGTCCAAGGTTTTCCCGGTCGACGAGCTAACGGATAAGACCCTGGAATTCGCGCGGCGCATCGCGGCGCGCCCGACGATGGCCTCGATGCTCATCAAGGACTCGGTCAACGCCGCCTCCGACGCGATGGGATACACCGAGGCGTTGCGGCACGCGTTCCACATTCATCTGTTGGGCCACGCGCACTGGGCGGCCTACAACGAGAACAGGTTCCCGGTAGGCATCCCGCCCCACGTCGAGAACTGGCGCGACGCGGCGCCGACGAAGTTGGCTCGCCGCGATACGCCCTAGCGTCGCGCGTAGCGCCACGGTCACATCAGTCACACCGGCCCCGCGGGGAGCGGGGCTTCGTCGAGCCTGCCTCACAGCGACGGCTCCGTTTGCCGAGAGACCCGAGTGGCGGATGTGACAGCTGACCTATGCTAGAACCCGTTTCAGTTTCGGCGTAAGGGGATCGCGTGCAGCTTTCTTTCGACAACCGGACGTACCTGGTCACCGGTGGCGGGAGCGGAATCGGCAAGGGTGTCGCCGCCGGACTGGTCGCGGCCGGCGCCTCGGTCATGATCGTCGGCCGCAATCCCGACCGGCTCGCGGCCGCCGTCAAAGACATTGAAGCGCGGGGCGCCGACGGCTCGATCCGCTACGAACCCGCCGACATCACCAACGAAGACGAGGCCGCCCGCGCGGTGGACGCCGCGACGGCCTGGCACGGCCGGCTATACGGCGCGGTGCATTGCGCGGGCGGGTCAGAGACCATCGGCCCGGTCACTCAGATCGACTCACAAGCGTGGCGACGCACGGTCGACCTCAACGTCAACGGCACCATGTACGTGCTCAAGCACACCGCGCGTGAGTTGGTGCGCGGCGGGGGCGGGTCGTTCGTCGGGATCTCGTCGATCGCGGCCAGCAACACCCACCGCTGGTTCGGTGCCTACGGAGTCTCCAAGTCGGCCCTCGACCACATGATGCAGTTGGCCGCCGACGAGCTCGGCCCATCGTGGGTGCGGGTCAACAGCATCCGCCCCGGCTTGATCCGAACGGATTTGGTTGCGCCCGTGCTGGATTCGCCGGAACTCAGCGAGGATTATCGTCTGTGCACCCCGCTGCCGCGGGTGGGCGAGCCAGAAGACATCGCCAACATGGCGATGTTTTTGCTCAGCGATGCGGCCAGCTACGTGACCGGTCAGGTCATCAACGTCGACGGAGGACTGATGTTGCGTCGCGGCCCGGACTACTCCGCGATGCTGGAGCCTTTGTTCGGCGCCGACGGACTACGCGGAGTGGTGTGAGCCAGATGAAGCGACTCGAGGGCAAGCGGATCCTGGTGACGGGCGCCGCGTCGGGGATCGGCCAGGCCACCGCGCTGCGGTTGCTGAGTGAGGGTGCCACCGTGGTGGCCGCCGACGTCGCGGACGACGGCCTGGGCAAGACGCGGGTGCTGGCAGGCGAGGCCGCGACCGCCGACCGCCTCACCACCATGCTGATGGACGTCGGGATCGAGGATGCCGTGATCGACGGCGTGTCCTCGGCCGTCGAAACGCTGGGTGGCCTGGATTCGCTGGTCAACGCGGCCGGCATTCTGCGCGCCGCGCACACGCACGAGACCAGCCTGGAACTGTGGAACCGGATCGTCGGCATCAACCTGACCGGGACCTTTTTGGTGGTGCGTGAAGCGCTGCCGTCGCTGCTGGCGAATTCGCGCAGCGCGATCGTGAATTTCAGCTCCACGTCGGCGTCTTTCGCCCATCCCTACATGGCCGCCTATGCGGCGAGCAAGGGCGGAATCCAGGCCTTCACCCATTCCTTGGCGCTCGAATACGCGCGCGAAGGCCTGCGTGCGGCGTGCGTGGCGCCGGGCAGCATCAAGTCCGGGATCACCGACGCCACCGGCGGATACATTCCGAAAGACGCCGACTGGTCGTTGTTCCCCAGGCTGATGCCGATCCTGCCCACCACGGTGGAATCCAGCGGCGCCGGGATGGCCGAGCCCAATGCGATCGCCGGCGTGATCGCCATGCTGGTGTCCGACGACGGCGCGTGGATCACCGGCACCGAGATCCGCATCGACGGCGGCACGCACGCCTGAGGTTAGTTAACGCACGGCACGCCGCCGCCGTCGATCGGCTTGCCTTGATCGGGCGTCGGGTAGGTGCTGGTGGTGCCGTAACCGTAACTTCCGTAGGTGCTGCTCTTGGTGGACGTGGTGGTCGTCGTGCTGTCGTCCATGGTGGTGTCGTCCTGGGCCGGCATCGAGAAGGTGGTATCCACGGTCACTCGGATGTGCCCGGGCTGCACGCTGGGACTGAATTGCTTGGGGGCGTCGAGCCCGAGCAGGGTGGCCACGTTATGTACGTCAGTGTCCGCGCCTGCGCCGTACTGGATCGTGGTGGCGTTCGGTTCGCCGGACTCGCGGTCGCGGACCGAACCCGTGGTGTAGCCGTGCTTTTTCAGCGCCCGGGATACGTCGGTGGCAAGCCCGCTTGTGCTGCCGGAATTGATCACGTCGACGACGATGCCCGGGCTGGGTTTGGCGGCCGTCTTGGTGGTTGACGTCGACGGTGGGGCCGCACCGATCGCCGTCGCCACCTCGGCCTTGATCGCGGCCGGGTCGATGATGTTGACGTCCTGGCCGTCGACGTTGTCGTAGCGCACCACGGGCAGTGTGCGGAATACGACCTGGTTTCCGTTGATGCCGCCGGCCAGCGTCCCCAGCCGTTGGATCAGGTCCTCGTTCCAACCGGCCGACAGCACCACGTCTTTGCGTGCCACCGCCATCAGGCTCTTGAGCTTGTCCAGATCGGTGAAGGTGCCCGAAGCCTGCAGTTCCTGCATCACCGACGAAATGAACGCTTGCTGCCGATGAGTGCGGTCCAGGTCACCGTTGTCCAGGCCGTGGCGCTGCCGGACAAACGCGAGCGCCTGAGCGGCGTCCAGTCGCTGTCGCCCGGCGGGGAAGTCGGCACCGGAGTACGAGTCGTAGACGCCATGGTTCAGGCACACTTCCACGCCGCCCAGCGTCTGCGCCAGATCGAAGAAACCCGCCAAGTTGATCTCGGCGAAATAGTCGATCGGAACGCCGGTCAGGTTGCGCACCGCGCGCAGGGTTGCCGCGCGGCCCGCTTCACGGCCCTTCGTCTCGAGTTCTTTTTGGCTGCTGGAGCCCTGGTTGGCGAGTTTTTGGGCGACGTATTGCTTGGTAAGCCCGTAGGCCTCTTTGATCTTGATGTGGCTGTATCCGGGAACCCCGTTGAAGGGCACCCAGTCGTCGCGGGGAATCGAAAAGGCGACGACTTTATCGTCGGCGCCGATGTGCACGAGGATCAGCGTGTTGGTGTTGTAGCCGCCGTCGTCGGAATCGCCCGCGTGTAGGTGCTTCAGGATCGACCAGGGCAGGTCGTTTCCGTCCTGGTCCTTTCGTGAGTCCAGCCCGATGAGCAAGATGTTCACGTTGTTGCCGCTGGATCGCGGATCTTCCGGGCTGAGAGCCTGCGAAACGGTGATGCCGCCCAGTGCCCCGTGGGCCACGTAATATCCGGCCCCGGTCAGCAGCACCGCCGCCACCGACACCAGCGTCATGAAGCTACGCGTCAGCCCTTTGCGGAGAGGAGATGGCTGACGGACGGCTCGATGGCGGTGACGAGGACCACCAGAGCGTGTCATCACAAACCTCGACCCATAGCCAGCGCATCACCCAATACCGCGGTGGTTTGCGGTGATGTCGGCCGAAGCATGGCGTCAAGTATGCGGTAGCTTGCTGTGAAGCCCCAATCAAGAACGTCGCTGTGGGCGGGCTCACTGCACGGACCGGGCCGCCGTTACGGCCGCAATCTTCGCCCTACCAGCACGTTCTGGCAACAATGCGTCGAGCTTCTCATCCGAGCGTCTCGGGAAGGTCTCAGGAGGGACACGTGGCTGGCGAGATTGACTCTAAGTCGTTACCGGGCACGGACAACTCGTCGAACGATGCCGGTCGGGCCGACGCCGGCGTGCGGCGAGCCTGGAACAGGATCCCCGCGGGACCGCGGTTGGTGATTCCCATCGCGTTGTTGCTGACGACGGTCGTCGTCGGCTTCTATGCCTGGATGAAGCCGGCGCGCGACGACTGGTCCCTACTGCCGGGCCGACTGGTGTGCCAGGTGCAGTCCGGCAACACGCCGCCGCCTTCGTTGACCGTGGCCTGGGTCAGCGTCACGCATCCCCGCGCGAACGTGCTGGCGCTGGTGGTTCGATTCACGCAGCCGTTGCCGCCGTCGCCCAGCATGGATCCGGCAACCGCGAGTTGGGTCGGCTACACGCTGACGTACAGCCTCGCCAACAACGGAACAGCGTTCGCCGACCTGGGCCCGCAGCAGGGCACCGATGATCTGGGGATCGTGCGGTCGAAAAAGGCGCCAACCAGCAAGCAGGACGTTCGGCCGGACAAAGCGGATCACGCCGGCAGGACGGCTCCCGATACCGTCGAGATCAGCCTCGACCTGACCAAATTCGGAATCGAAAATGCGTTGATAAGCCCTCAACTTATGGTCTTGTCCCAACTGAACACACCGCCGTCCGCGCCGGTCGTGTACGCGACGCAGATCTGTCACGGCTAGCGAAAACTGTTCTGGCCGAGCAAGATCCGTGACTCGGGTCCTAGATCAGCAATACCGTTGCACCGCAGCTGCTTTGGTGCGCGGGCAACGCGACTACCGAACGTTGACGATATCCTCGCCCGAACTGTAATAAATGCGAATATTCGTGCCCGTGATGATTTCGGCGAGGTATACGCCGATCGGTTCGACTTCGTAGTAATAGTGCACGTTGCCCTGTGCGTCGAGTGCCGAGGCGCACGAGTAGCCCGGCGCGCCGCACCGTTGCTTGATCGGAATCGCGAGCACGGCGAGCACCACCAGGACGGCGATCCCGACCATGAGCGGGACGCTCTTCAACGCGTGCCTCGCTTGCAAAGGATGCGACATCGTTGGGAGTGTAGGCGCTGACGGGCCGGTCTTGCTGCAAGTCGCGCTGAATATCACCATGTTGAGGCACGATGGGGCGAAGCGTTCATCGATCCTGAACCGTCTGGAGGTAACTCGGATGACCAGCGCCACATCGGGTTACGACGTCATTGTGGTCGGTTTGGGCGGTATGGGGAGTTCGGCCGCCTATCATCTGGCCGCCCGGGGACGCCGAGTGCTCGGCCTCGAGCGCCATCAGCCCGCCCACGACGAGGGGTCCAGCCACGGCGGGTCTCGCATCATCCGCCAGACCTACTTCGAGGACCCCGGTTATGTTCCGCTGCTGCTGCGCGCCTACGAGCTGTGGGAGAAGCTGGCCACCGATGCCCGGCGTGAGGTCTACCGGCTCACCGGAGGGCTTTTCATCGGCCCGCCGGACTGTATGACCGTAGCCGGCAGCCTGCGCGCCAGCCGCCAATGGGATCTGCCGCACGAGGTGCTCGACGCCACCGAGATCACCGCCCGGTTCCCCAACTTTGTCCCTGACCCCGCAGACATCGCGCTGTACGAAGCCGCGGCGGGATTCGCGCGTCCGGAGCTGACGGTGCGCGCACATCTCGAGCTGGCCGAAAAGTCAGGAGCAACACTGCAATTCGGTGAACCCGTGCTGAACTGGAACCAAACACCCACGGGTGTGCAGGTCAGCACCGGCCTCGGGTCTTACTCCGCTGAGCAGCTCGTGATCTGCCCGGGTCCCTGGGCGCCGCAGCTGCTGGGTTCCCTCGGAGTGCCGATCGCGGTGGAACGCGCGCTGATGTACTGGCTGGAACCGGTCGCCGGCTCATCCGGGTTTGAGGATCACCCCATCTTCATCGACGAGAACGCCTCGGGGATACAGGCATACGGCTTTCCGGCGATCGACGGGCCCGGTGGCGGTGTCAAAGTCGCCTTCGCCCGAAGTGGGAGCCCCTGCACGCCGGAGACCATCGACCGCAAGGTGCACGAGCACGAGATCAGGGAGGTGACCGGGCGGGTCACCGAGCTGTTGCCGGCACTGGGCGGCAGGTGCCTACGCACGGCGACGTGCATGTACTCCAATACACCCGACCGGCACTTCGTGATCGCAACGCATCCGCACTGCGCGGACGTCACCGTGGCGTGCGGATTCTCCGGGCACGGCTTCAAATTCGTTCCGGTGGTCGGGGAGATCCTTGCCGACCTGGTCATCGACCGGGCTACTGACCAGCCGATTTCCCTGTTCGATCCACAAAGATTCGTGACCGGGTGATCGCGAGTCACCAAAACCTCTGCTACCGCGACATCTTCGATGGTCGGCGCCGGCGCGCAGTGGGTAGGGTCTCTCACTTATGACCACTGCAAACCCGAACGGTGTTTCGTCGTCTCAGAAGTGGGTCGAGGTGATGGGCAATGTCGGGCCCAACTGGTTCGCCTCGGTGATGGGCACCGGGATCGTCGCCGTGGCCGGCGCCACCCTGCCCGTGCATGTGTTGGGGCTGCGTTCATTTGCGCAAGTGGTCTGGGTGATCGCCGCCGTGCTGCTCGTGGTGCTGATCGCCTTGGTGGGCGGTCACTGGCTGCGTCACCCCACCGTCGCGCGCGGTCACGCCCGCAATCCGCAGATGGCGCACTTTTACGGGGCCGCGCCCATGGCGCTGATGACGGTCGGCGGCGGGGCGCTGGTGGTCGGCAAGGATCTCATCGGTGAGCGCATCGCCGTCGACCTGGACTGGGTGCTGTTCACCGCGGGGACGCTGGGCGGGATTTTCACCGCGGTCACCATTCCGTTCCTCATGTTCACCCAGCACGACGTCGAACCCGATGCCGCGTTCGGCGGATGGTTGATGCCGGTGGTTCCGCCCATGGTGACGGCCGCAATGGGTGCGCTGCTGCTCCCGCACCTGGCGTCGGGCACCGGCCGTCAGACGATGTTGTACGGCTGCTACGCGATGTTCGGATTGTCGTTGGTGGCCTCGTTGAACATCATTGCGATGATCTGGAGCCGGCTGGTTCTATACGGCACCTCGGGCTCCGCGCGAGTGCCCACGCTGTGGATCGTGTTGGGCCCGCTTGGCCAATCCATCACGGCCGCAGGGCTTCTCGGAGGCGTAGCCGCGTTGGCCGTCGACCGCGGACTGGCCGAGGAGATGAATGCGTTCGCGGTCCTCTACGGCGTTCCGGTGTGGGGCTTCGCGGTGTTGTGGATCGCGCTGGCCGCTGCGCTCACGGTGCGCACCTTGCGACGTGGGATGCCGTTCGCCCTGACGTGGTGGAGTCTGACGTTCCCGGTCGGCACCTTCGTCACCGGCACTTCGCAGCTGGCCGCGCACACGCATCTGCCCGCCTTCAAGGTGGCCGCGGCCATCGCCTACGCCGGTCTGCTATTCACCTGGCTTTTGGTGACCGCCCGCACGACACGTGGCAGCCTGCGCGGCAACCTGCTGAAGCTGCCGCCCAGCAGCACACCGGTCAAGGCCAGCAAGGAGCGGACGTCGTGATTGGATCTGGTGCCGGCAGCTGATGGTCACTAGAATTCCGGGGCGCCAGTAGTTTGTTCAAAATCCGGTACGGCGGTGAGAATCAAATGACCAGCGCAACCCACAACAAGCACGCCGAGCACGCTCATGTGCACGGCGAAGGATGCGGCCACGTCGCGATCCCGCATGGGGATCACATCGACTTCGTGCACGACGGCCACCTCCATCGACAGCACGACGATCACTACGACGAATGTGAGCCATCCGGCCACGACGTGCACGAGCACCATGACCATCAGCACGGTGAAGGGTGTGGCCACGTCGCGGTCCCGCACGGCGATCACGTCGACTATGTGCACGACGGATGCCGGCACGCCCCTCACAACGGGCACTACGACGAGCACTGACGCCACGCGTTAGCACTCACCCGTGGTTGCGCCCACTCATGAATCGGGCGCAGACCCCGCGCCTTAACGAGGACGATCGGCGCTAGGGCGCTGACATACTGGGGCGATGGCAACGCTGGGGTCTGGGCGCAGGCTACGCGTGGGCTCGATGGAAGTGCTGGTATGCATTCTGCTGGCCTGCGCCTTGGCAGCGACGTTGCTGCGGAATACGGTCGCCGGTAACGCCGGATTGTCGACCGCGGGCACTGTGTTCTGCGGGGTGTTCGTCCAGGCGGTTCCGTTCCTCGCGCTCGGGGTAGTGGTCAGCGGGTTGATTGCCGCCTTCGTGTCGCCGGAGCGGTTAGGTCGGTGGCTGCCGCGCCGTCCTGCGGTGGCGGTGTTGGCCGCCGGCGTGGGTGGGGCGGCGTTACCCGGGTGCGAATGCGGGTCCGTGCCGGTGGCGCGGCGTTTGTTCGGTGACGGCGGGGCGACCGGGGCCGCGGCGTTGACATTCATGCTGGCCGCGCCGGCGATCAACCCGGTCGTCCTAGTGGCCACCGCGGTGGCCTTTCCCGGTGCGCCCATGATGGTTGTGGCCCGGATGGGGGCGTCATTCCTGACGGCGGTGATCATGGGCTGGGCGTGGGCGCGCTGGGGCCGCCCGGAGTGGATCAGCCGCCGGCTTCCCGCGTCGGGGAATCAAACCCGGTCAAGGTGGGTGGTGTTCGCGGAGGCGGCCCGGCACGACTTCCTGCAAGCCGCGTCATATCTGGTGTTGGGCGCCGCGGCGGCGGCGACGATTCACGTGGTGGTGCCGCCCTGGGTGTTGGCGCATCTGGCGGCGGACCTCGTCCTGGGTGTGGCGGTGATGGCCGTGCTGGCTGTGGTGCTCGCATTGTGTTCGGAGGCCGACGCATTCGTGGCCGCCAGCATGACGATGGTGCCCCTGCTCCCCAGGCTCGTGTTTCTGGTGGTGGGTCCGGCCGTCGACGTGAAGCTGTTCGCGATGCAGGCGGGCATGTTCGGCCGCGCTTTCGCGGCCCGCTTCGCCCCAACCACATTCGTGGTTGCAACGGCCACTGCGTGCGCTGTCGGGCTGTTGGTTCTCGGTGGCAGCTAAATGAGCCGGGAAACCCAGAACACCGTTCTGCTGTTGCTGGGCATCAGTATCGTCATGATCACGGCATCGGGCGCGTTCACCCGATACGTCAAGCCCGGACTGCTGCCGTGGCTGGCCGCGTCGGCGGTGTTGCTCATCGCGTTGGCGATAGTGGCGATCATCGGCGATATCCGCCGGGGCGGAGCGCGACTCGACGATCACGGCCACGCGCACACCCATAGGGCCGGCATCGTCTGGTTGCTCGTCGTTCCTGTCCTGGTCCTGATCTTCGTGACGCCACCGGCGCTGCGGCCCTCAGCCGCCGCCCCCTCGGTGAGTTCGGTATCGAATGATGTTCTGAATAAAGCTTTTCCGCCGCTGCCGCCGGGCATCGCGCCCGACGTGTCGCTGCCGGAGGTGCTGATGCGAGCGGCTCACGACACCACGGGCTCGTTGACGAATCGATCGGTCACGGTGACCGGCTTTGTCCTCAACGAGGCACAGGGTGTGGACCTCGGTCGCATCGTCATCATCTGTTGCGCCGCCGACGCTCAGCTGGCCCGCATCCATGTGCGTGGTCCGGCCGCCGGCACCGCCGCGGGACTACCCGACAACACCTGGCTTCGGGTCGAGGGTCAAGTCATGCCCGTTGCGCGGGAACATAATTCGGGCGATGTTCCGACACTGCAGGCCACCGGGGTCGTTCGCATCGATGCCCCGGCCAATCCCTACGCCTACCCCCATCGATGAGCGTCCTGCAGCTCAATTGCTTCGACTGAAGCCGTGAGTCCACAACTGATGCCGCCCGAGTTGTCTTGGCACTGGCGTGTTTTCCCATTCTCCGAGCTCGAGCCAATCGCTCAGGGCCGCCGCCTCGTCATTGTCGGTGATGGGGCCGATCCAATGGGGTGGTCCGCAGGCTACCCGGTCGTTCGTGCAGGGCTGGACCACGGCCATCACGCCGCATCCGGTCGGACGAGACGCGCAGGTGAGTGGGCCGAGCATGCACGCGGCGGAGACGAGCATGCCGTGTGGGCAGCGTCGGATGGTGGGACGTAGTTCGTCGACGACCGAGAGGTCATGGTCGGACGCACAGGCGGCGCAGACGATGACGGTGAACGGGCGGTCGGTACCGCCGGGTGGGGAGGTCAAACTCAGCGCTCCTCCCGGAAGTCGACGTGGCGGCGGACCACCGGGTCGTACTTGCGCAGCATCAATCGGTCGGGGTCGTTTCGCCGGTTTTTCCGGGTCACGTAGGTGTAGCCGGTGCCCGCCGTGGAGCGCAGCTTGACGATGGGACGGATCTCGTTGCGTGCCATCAGATCCGCTGCCCCTCGCGTCGCAACCGTGCGACGACGGCTTCGATGCCGTCGCGGTCGATGACTTTGACGCCCTTGGCGCTCACCCGCAACCGAATGCGGCGGCCCTCCGACGGCAGGTAGTACGTCTTGAGCTGGATGTTGGGTGACCAGCGCTTTCGGGTTCGGCGATGCGAATGCGACACCGCGTTACCGAAACCCGGCACCCGGCCGGTCACTTGGCAATGCGCGGACACGGTGCACCTCCTTGACCCGCAATGGGTCTTATTGAAAATCATTTTCGACAAGCCTTGTCGAAGAAGGTACCGTACCGGTAACGCTAATGAAAATGAGTGTCAATAAGGAGGAGGATGCGGACGCCCGTCATCCTGGTCGCCGGCCAGAAAGATACCGACCCGGTAGCGGGGGCCTTGCTGGGCAAGTCCGGAACGCTGGTCGTCGAGCATCGTTTCGACGGGCACGTGGTGCAGCGAACGATGGCGACCCTGCAACGTGGGCTGTTGACGACCGCGGAGACCGCGCTCGAACTCGCGCACGGGTGCGTGTCGTGCACCATCCGCAACGACCTGCTGGTGTTGTTGCGCCAGCTGCACCGCCGCGCTGACGTCGACCGCATCGTGGTGCACCTGGCGCCCTGGCTGGAACCCGAACCGATCTGCATTGCCATCGAACACGTCCGCGTGCGCGTGGCGCCGGGATACATCGACGGACCCGCGGCCCTCGATGTGTCGATCGCCGCCGTGGTGACCTGTGTCGATTCATCGGTCTGGCTCAACCAGGCGCTCGGTGACGCCGAACTCGACGACGGACGCACCGAGGCGCAGGTGGTCGTCGGCCAGGCCGAATTCGCCGACCTGGCGGTGCTCAGCCACCCTGACCCGTTCGTCGCCGCCGTGCTGCGCCGTCTGTCACCGCGCGCTCGCATTCACGTGGGCGCCGACGGCATCGAGCATGCTCTGGGCAATCTGTACCGGGATGCCCGGCGAGGCCGAAGCGACGACCCGCACGGTCCGTTGCTGGCCGGAGAGCCACCCCTGGACATCCGGGGCCCGATCAACCTGGTGGAGTTCAACGCCCAACGCCCTTTCCACCCGCACCGTCTGCACGCTTGTCTGGATCTGTTGCTGGATGGCGTGATTCGAACCCGGGGACGGCTTTGGCTGGCCAGCCAGCCCGAGCACGCGATGTGGTTGGAGTCGGCCGGCGGTGGATTGCGGATCAGTTCGGCCGGCAAATGGTTGGCCGCCATGACGGACTCCGAGCTGACCGAGATCGACGCGGAGCGACGCGCCTTGGCCCAGCTGCGGTGGGATGAGCGGTGGGGCGATCGGCACACGGCGATGACGATATTGGTGTGCGGCGCGCGTACCGCCGAAATCCGCGACGCTCTCGATGGCGCGCTGCTCACCGACGACGAGCTTCGCCGTCCCCGGGATTGGATCAGCTACGACGACCCGTTCGGCGACTGGCACGAAGACCCCTGCGCGGAGCTGGCGGAGGCCGCCGAGGACAAACCGTCCAACCATGTTCAGGACCGGGACCGATGAAACCCGGCATCCACCCCGATTACCACCCCGTCGTCTTCCAGGACGCCGCTACCGGCGCCATGTTCCTGACCCGATCGACCACACACAGTTCGCGCACCGTCGACTGGCAGACGCCAGACGGGGTGCGCACCTATCCACTTGTGGTGGTGGACGTCACGTCTGATTCGCATCCGTTCTGGACGGGCGCACGCCGCATCGTCGACAGCGCTGGGCAGGTGGAGAAGTTCCACCGCCGCTATCGAAGTCGCACCTGAGGCAGCACATTCGCGGCTCCGTTTGGATGCACGCACCCTGTGGGTAGGCATCCTGGAGCCGATCGAAGGAGTGATCATGGTTGACGCGGTCACGGGCACGTTGGGGAACTCCCAGCCCGAGCCGGGCACGCCGCCGGTGACGCCGGAACGGCTCACGCCGGCGGAAACCCCTGAGCGGCTGACACCCTCGGAGCAGCCCGAGCGGCTGGTGCCGGCAGAAACACCCGAGCGTCGGACGGAGTAAGGCAACTCCCGTCGTTGACCCGGGTGCGGTCATTCACGTTTTGGCTTGGCCCGCGCAAGCTTTACTTCGCGGCGTCCTAGTATCACGTGATGACCCCCGACGGCGCCCGATATGTCCAGGGCACCTGAACAGTTCTTGACCCAGGGGAGCGGCGGCGTACGCATCGTCGCCGACCGCCTGGGCGATCCGCACGCGCGCGCCGTGGTGTTCTTGCACGGCGGCGGGCAGACCCGCCGCTCCTGGGGCAAAGCGGCCGCGGCCGTCGCGAAGCGGGGGTGGCAAGCCGTCACCATCGACTTGCGCGGCCACGGGGAGTCCGATTGGTCCAGCGAAGGCGACTATCGTGTCGTCAGCTTCGCCGGCGATGTCCAGGAAGTCTTGGCTGGCCTGCCGCCGGACCCGGTGCTGGTGGGCGCCTCCCTGGGCGGGTTCACCTCGATGCTCTTGGCGGGGGAGCTCTCGCCGGGCATTGCCAGCGCGGTCGTCCTGGTCGACATCGTGCCAGACATGGAGCCATCCGGGGCGACGCGGATTCACGCCTTCATGGCCGACCGGGTCGAATCGGGGTTCAGCTCACTCGAGGAGGTCGCCGACGCGATCGCGCAGTACAACCCGCATCGGCCCAGACCCACCGATCTGGATGGCCTGACCACCAACCTGCGCCGCCGCGGCGATCGCTGGTACTGGCACTGGGACCCGCAGTTCATCAGCGGCACCGCGGCGTTTCCCCCATTTGAGGTCACCGACGTCGATCGCATGCACTCTGCCGTTTACACCATCTTGGGAAGCCGCGTGCCCATGCTTCTGGTTCGGGGTCAAATGAGTGACCTCGTCAGCCAGGAGCGCGCCGATGAATTTCTCGCGCGCTTCCCGCAGGTGGAATTCACCGATGTCCGCGGCGCGGGACACATGGTCGCCGGCGATCGCAACGACGTTTTCGCCGGGGCCGTCTTGGACTTCCTCGCACGCCGCGTCGAGGGCGGATGACGCGCTTGTCGCGATAGAGACGCGAAAGTGCTCGCCCGCGGGCCTATTTCGGATAAGAGAAACGTCGGTATGGCCGAGCGGCCCACTCACGATGCTCGCGTCTCGATGTGTGGGCTAGTGTTTGCGCGTTGTTACGTCCGGCCCCCGAACATAGGCAGAGGAGAGTGGTGTGACCATCCGGTGGCTTCGAGGGCTCGCGCTGGCAGGTGCCACGCTGATGGCGATGATGGCGTTCGCGGGACCGGCGCTGGCAGCGGCGCCTCCGGCCCCCGGCGTCGAAGTCAACGATGAAAGCGGCAGGTGCACGGCGGGTTTCGCGGCGCAAGGCAACGACGGCGGCTACTACCTGTTGACGAGCGGACACTGCGACGCGCACGACGGTTCGGTATGGACTTACGAGCAGGACGTGCCGCTCGGAACAATCAGCGCCAGCGAAAACGAAGGCGACAGGAAGGACGCCGCCATCATCCGCCTTGACCCGAGCGTCGGTGTGCCCGTAGGTGATGTCGGCGGTAGTCCGGTCCGGGACGTATTGAGCCTGTCCCAGATCAAGGTAGGGATGCCCTTCTGTAAGCTCGGCGCGGTCACCGGTGAGACCTGTGGCGCGGTCAAAGACATCGACGGCGAAGTGATCGAAGCCAGCGTCTACAGTCTCAAAGGTGATAGTGGCAGTCCCGGTTTCGTGAAGAACCCCGACGGCACCGTGAGCGCCGTCGGTCTGTTGATGTCCTCGCCGGACGGTGACGACAACACTACGTACTTCGTACTTGTGCAGCCCCTGCTCGGTAAGTGGGGACTGCGGGTTCTACCCTGAAGTCGCCGTCACAGGTCAGCCGACTGTGATCGGCGCACGGTTTTGCGGACCGCGGTACGGGGTACTCGGCCGAGCGACTTTGTGAGTTGACGGATTCTGACAGGCAGCGGCACCAGCGACACGAAGGAGAGCAGTAGTGAAGCGTGGGATCGTGGTCGGCGTAGCGGGCGTGGCCATCGCGGTCGCGGCCTGTGCCGGCTGTTCGAGCAACAAGTCCAACACCGGCGCATCGAGTTCGGCGCCGTCGGCGAGCGGCCCGCAGGTCATCGTGGACGGTCAGAAACAGAACATCACGGGTCAGATCACCTGCACGCCGGCGGGCGACAACTTCAACATCGGCATCGGTGACGCCACGAACGGGGTCGGCGCGGTGATCAGCAACGGCAATCCGCCCATTGTCCATTCGGTCGGACTGGGCAGCGTCAACGGCGTCAATCTCGGTTTCTCCGACGCCGCCCCGAATCAGGCCGCGAACGCTGGAGCCGCCGTCAGCGGCAAGTCGTATGCGATCAAGGGCACCGCGACGGGCACCGACATGAGCAACCCGCAGCAACCGCAGCAGGTGTCCAAGTCATTCGAGATGGACGTGACCTGCCCCTAGTGCAGGCGATCGAAACCCAAGAGGGGACGTAGCTATGTCTATGAAACGTATCGCCGGCGCGGCCGCGGTCGCAGCGGGCCTGAGCATCTCCGCGGTGACGATGGGCACCGGGTCTGCCTATTCCGCTCCGCTGGACCCGCCGCCACCGTGCCCCAACTGCCACGGCGGTGGCGGTGGTGGCGGCAACCCCGGCGGTCAGCAAAGCAATCCGCCGCAGGCCCCGCAAACCCAGCAGCCGCAGGCCCCGCAAACCCATGAGCCGCCGGCCACCCAAAGCAATCCGCCGCAGGCACCGCAAACCCATGAGCCGCCGGCCACCCAAAGCAATCCGCCGCAGGCACCGCAAACCCATGAGCCGCCGGCCACCCAAAACAACCCGCCGGCCACCCAAAACAACCCGTCGCCCGGTGAACATGGGCCCAACACCCCGGAGCCGAGTGGACAGAACACCCAGCCGCCCGGTGAACATGGACCGAACACCCCTGGCCCGAGTGGCCAGAACACCCCGCCGTCCGGCGGACAAACCACTGCGCCGGCGAGGGGCGAGACCCCTCCGCCGTCGGGCAAGCAGGCCACCCCGGCCCTGAATCCGCCGAGCACCCAGCCTCCTCACCCCGCTTACGCTCCGCGTGGAACTTACGACCGGCCTAGCGCGCAAGTGGGCGGCCCGGTGGACGCGTCCGTCAACTTCAGCTTCAGCATTCCGGATCACGGGGCGCCACCACCGCCGCCGCCGCGGGGCTACGGCTGGAACGACGGCCCGGCGCCTGGGCACCCGCCACCCCACTGGGAAGGCCCCCCGCCTCCAGGTGGATGGGACGGCCCGCCGCCTCCCGGCGGTTGGAACCGCCCGTGGTCGGGGCCGCCCCGTGACGTGGACGTCGCACGCGCCGATTTCGGGCCTTTCGGCTATGACACCTTTACCGTGACTCCTGTCTTCAACTGGCAGTTCGGAGGTTGGGGTTACTGGTTCTTCGGCGTCTGGATTCCCCTCTACTGACGCTGACGGCTTTGCGGTTTTAGCGTCCCGCTGATCGGGGTCGGCTTGCGTGCCAACCACTTTCGCAGGCATCCAGGCCGGTGAGCGTTGAGGCGTGCGTTCTCACCGGAGTGTCTCGATGCGGGTGGCCAGAAGCGCCGTCCACTCGGCGAGGTACCGGTCGTCGGGAGTGCGTGCCTCGGGTTGGTGGAAGAAGCTTGTGGCCAAGCGCGCCCCGAGGATGCCGTTGACGCCGAGCGCGGCCAGGACGGCGCGGTCTTCCTCGTCAAGCGTTGGCGCCCAGGCGGCGATCCAGTCGGCCAGTTCCGCGTTGAGTCCCTCGACGAGCGCGGCGTGGGCAGTGTCGAGGCGAGCCGATTGGCCCGCCGGAGTGCGGGCGGCAATCTGGAGCAGCTGGATCTCCTCGTCGACGACGCTCAGCAGGTAGCGGCCCAACACGGTCAATTCGGCGCGCAGGTCGCCGAGTCCGGCGAACAGTGCCCGAATGTCGCGCATGGCGCGGCGGCGGTCGAGTTGCCGGTCGATTCCGGCATCGAGAAGCGCATCCTTGGATTTGAAATGGCGATACAGGGCTCCCGATCCCGGTGCCAGCCCGGCCGCGGCTTCAATCTGCGAGACGCTGGTCGCCTCAAACCCCTTGGCACTGAACAGCCGCATCGCCTCGGTGACCAGCCGTTCACGGGTCCGCGTCGGTGCGGTCATTGACCTCTCCAAAGTGATCACTTACATTTGGCAAGAACTCACTGTACTACGTGCCTTGGCACCGCGGGAGGACTGGATGGCGGAGCACGAAAACTCGGTGCCACGTGGGCGCATTCGCCGCACCATGCCGTTGGCGGGTTTCGCCGCCCGCGCCGCGGGGGGCCGGGTGGTGGCCGGACTGCGGGAAAAAGCGGGCTACGACGGCGCGGTTGAGCGGTTTCACGAGCGCACCGCCGAGCGCTACGCCGAACTGCTCGGCCATTCCAAGGGTGTGCTGATGAAAGCCGGCCAGATCATGTCGATGGTCGACACCCGCGCCCTGGGCACGGGCGGGTTCTGGCCCTACCAGAAAGCCATGAACCGGCTGCAGGCTGAGGCTCCGCCGATGCACCCGACGCTCGTTCACAAAGTTCTTGACGAGGAACTGGGTTCTGCCACTCGGTATTTCGCCGAGTTCAACGATGAACCGATGGCGGCCGCATCGGTGGGGCAGGTCCACCGCGCAGTGCTGTGCGACCGCAGCGAAGTTGTCGTCAAGATTCAGTATCCCGGTGTGGCCCAAGCGATCCGCGACGACCTGGCCAACACCGAACTCCTTGCCACGTTTCTGAGATTTGTGTCCGCGGCTTCGGGCATAAAAGTCGACATTCGCGCACTGGCGCGCGAAGCGGCAGCGCGCATTGGCGAGGAGGTCGACTACCGGCATGAAGCCGCCACCATCACCAAATTTAGCGAGCTCTACCGCGGGCATCCGTTCATCCGTATCCCCGACGTCATCCCCGAAGCTTCCAGTGATCGGGTGCTGACGATGACTTACCTGGATGGGATGGACTACAGAGCAGCACGACAGGCCGATCAGGATCTGAAAAACACGTGGGCCGAAGCGATCGCGCGATTCATCAATGGCAACTACCGCCATGCCAATCTGGTCCACGCCGATCCCCATCCCGGCAACTACCGTTTTAATGCCGACGGTACCGTCGGCTTCCTGGATTTCGGCTGCGTCACAACCTTTCCCGAAAAGCAGCGCTGGCTGTGGGTGGCAGCGATGCGCGCTGCGATCGAGGGACGCAAGGATGACTATCGCGACCTCATGACTCAGATGGGGTTCCTCGACGCCGACTCACCACTGAGCGCCGAGGATCTGCAGCGATGGGTTTTAGACACCAGCCCCGAGCCCACCATGCCTCAACCAGTCACCTATACACCCGACACTACGGCACGCATTATCAGTGGGATGGTCGACATTCGTGACTCGGATCATCCCTTGGCCCAGTTAAGTATGCCCCCGGAGCACGCATTTACCTCCCGGATATCGCTCGCCTTCGCCAGCGTGGCCGCCGGCCTGCAAGCGACCCTGCCAATTCGGGCCATCATGGACGACCTCGACGGGGTCGCCGAACCCATTACTGAACTGGGCAAGTTGCATCACGCTTGGGTCCGTGAGCGTGGTCTGCCCTTGGCGCTGGACCACCATGACCACCCCTGACATTCAAGCCACGGCGCGCCTGCCGTGGAATGCCGCCGACCCCTACCCGTACTATGAGCGTCGGCGCCGCGAGGGTGACGTGGTCTGGGACGACACGATCAGCGCATGGCTGGTCCTCGGCTATCGGCCCGCGCGGCAGATCCTCGGCGGGGCAGGCTGGACGAGCGACCCGCTGGCAAACCCGAATACCCCGGCCGCCGTCCGGGCTGTGGATCGAGATATGTTGCGCCACAACATGTTGTTCGCAGACGGAACGGACCACACACGTCTGCGGCACTCGGTCCGCGACGTTTTCACCCGGTCATTCATCACCGGGCTCGAAGAAGGCGTCGAGACCATCGCCTCGCAGACCATCGATGGCCTTCTTGGGGGAGTCGAGTTCGACTTCATGGCCGAAATCGCGCTGCCGCTACCGATCGCCGTCGCGGCGGCGTGGCTCGGTCTGGATGTGGATTCGGCGCGAGCGTTGCGTGAGGAATCCCCGGCGATCACCCGAATGCTAAGCGATTTCAACGACGCTGATGCCGTCGAAGCGGGACTCGCAGCCTTCGCGTCGCTGCTCACCGAGTTTCTTGCGCTGGCGGCCGACCGTCGCACCCACCCCGGCGACGACCTGCTCAGCTTCATCGCCGCCGACGACGAGCTCGAACTCGACGACGTCGTCACCACCGCTATCATCATCGCTATCGCGGGACACGAAACGACGGCAAACCTGCTGGGCGCAGCGATGATTCGCCTCCTGACGCCGGCGCTTGACGGCGTTCGGCCGCTCGACGCCATCGACGCCGTCGACGATCGACTGATCACCGAGCTGTTGCGGCTCGATGCCCCCGTGCAAGCGGTGGGGCGCACCGCCACACACGACCACGTGATCAACGACGTCACCATCCATGCGGGCGAGCCAACATTCGTCGTACTTGCCGCCGCCAACCGCGATCCGACCATCTTCGACTCGCCCGACCAACTCCAACCACACCGCACTGGGCCCGCCGCGCTCACCTTTGGCTACGGCGCGCACTACTGCCTCGGAGCGGCGCTCGCTCGCCTCGAGACCGCCGTCGCGCTGCGACACGTCCTGGCGCGTCGGCCCGCACTCTGCGGCGAACCGGTATGGCGAGACAATCCCGCTCTCCGCGGACCCCGGACGCTTCGTTGCGCCTTCGGCAAGCCCACAATCGGCGAAGTGATCGCCGGCGAGCGATAGCGACGGCGCGCCTTGGAGGCGCGAATCCTGCCCCGGTGACGATGCGGTAACGATTTTTGGCGCAAATTAGCGCGACGCGGCAAGCAAATCCCAAGGAATCGACCCGGGGAAACCTATGGTCACTTCGTGCATCGTCGAACGGCCCTGAAGCTACCGCTGCTACTGGCGGCAGGCACCGCGCTGGCCAAAGTACCCCGCGCTTCCGCGGATTCGGGCCGCTGGTCACCCGACCGTGCCAGCCGGTGGTATCAGGCGCAAGGCTGGCTGGTCGGCGCGAACTACACCACCTCAAACGCCATCAATCAGCTGGAGATGTTTCAGCCCGACACCTTCGACCCCCAGCGCATCGACACCGAGCTGGGCTGGGCCCGCTCCGCCGGTTTCAACACGATGCGGGTCTTCCTGCACGATCAGCTCTGGGCCCAGGATTCCCGCGGATTCCAGGGCCGCCTGGCACAGTTTGTCGGCATCACGTCGCGCCACGGCATCAAACCGCTCTTCGTCTTGTTCGACTCCTGCTGGGACCCGTTACCCAGAGCGGGCCGGCAGCGCGCGCCCAGGCCCGGAATCCACAACTCCGGTTGGGTGCAGAGCCCGGGAGCAGAACGCATCGATGACCGTCGCTACACCCGCGTTCTCTACGACTATGTGACGGGCGTGATGGGCCAATTCCGCAACGATGACCGGGTTTTGGGTTGGGACCTGTGGAATGAACCCGACAACCCCGCACGCGTGTATCGGAAGGTCGAGCGCAACGACAAGCTCGCGCGCGTCGCGGACCTGCTTCCCCAGGTCTTTCAGTGGGCACGCGCGGTCGATCCCCGTCAACCATTGACGAGTGGTGTGTGGCAAGGCGATTGGGCAGACCCCGGACGCCGCAGCGCCATCAGTAGCATCCAACTCGACAACTCCGATGTCATCACGTTCCATTCCTATGCCGAGCCGGCGGCCTTCGAGGGCCGCATCGCCGAGCTTTCCCCACTGGGTCGCCCGATCCTGTGCACCGAGTACATGGCGCGGAGCCAGGGCAGCACCATCGAAGGCATCCTGCCAATTGCCAAGCGGCACAACGTCGGTGCGGTGAACTGGGGCTTGGTCGCTGGGAAGACTCAGACTTACTTCCCCTGGGACTCCTGGGACCACCCGTACACAACGATTCCGAAGGTGTGGTTTCACGACGTACTGCAGCCAGACGGACGGTCGTTCCAGGACAACGAGATTCAAACGGTCAGGACCCTGACGGCCAGGATGGCGTAGGAGTGGCCACCGCGGGAAGTCCTTAAAACCCGAAATCCCCGCCACCGGAGTCGGAGCCACCGCCGCCAAAATCGGACCCGCCGAAGTCGAAGCCGCCGCCGGAATCGGATCCACCGAACCCGCCGAAGTCGAAGCTGCCACCACCGGAGTCATAACCGCCGCCGGAATCGTTGCCGGCGAAGCTTACGTCGCCACCGCCCGAGGCTTGGCTGCTGCCGTCGAACCCGGTGTCGCCACCGCCCGAGGCTTGGTTGCTTCCGTCGAACCCAACGTCTCCCTGTTGGCTGTCGTAGCCCGCGGTTTGGCCGCCGCCATAACCCATGTCCGCGAACGCCGAGTCTTGCCCCGCCTCAAAGCCGCGGTCATAGCTGCCGCCCCAACGGTCGTCCAGCAGCGCATCCATCAGGATGACATCAGTGAGGGCCCAACCCCAGCCCATACCCCAGAACGGGTACGGGTAGTAGCCGGGGTAAAAGAAGAGCCCGTTGTGGTAGCCGCCCCCGTAGTAGTTCGCGTAGCCCGGCTGCCGCGTGGTGCTGTAGTCGTTGTTGTTGATCGTCACGGACTGACCGGTGTCCGGGTTCTTTGTGTGCACCGTCGCCTGCTTGCGGTCCTCGTCCGGGACCGAGGTGACGGCCTGGACGTCGGCCCTATTGCCTGACGGGTTGAGCTTCTGGTTGGCCTTGGCCACGGTGGACCGCACGACATCGAGGTGCGCGCGCGCCGCGTTGTAGTCACCCTTCTCATAGGCTTTGCGTGCGTCGTACAGGCTGGAGGTGGCCTTCAGCGATTCGGCGCTGACGTCTGGGCTGGTGTTGGCGAGCACCGCGTTATCGAGGTCACTGGCATCAGCCGTGGCGGCGATTAACTCCTGCTCGACCTGCTCTCGCGCCTCGGTGTCCTTGCGGCGCTTGCGGTTCCGGTTCACGGCGAACCAGATCAAGCCGACTGTTGCCAGCACAGCGCCGAGAATGATCAGCGTCACCCACAACCCCGACCAGCTGGCGTGCTTCTGGTTGACAACGGGAGAGGTCGTCACTGGCGCACTGGACGCCACATTCACGCCGGCCAGCTTGCCGATGAACTCGCTGATCGCGCCGTGTGGGTCGCCGCGATGATCCTTGGCCGACACGGCCATGAACGGGTCGACGCTGTCGGCAATCGCCTTCGGCACGTTGTAGGCGCGCACGTGGTAGCCGTTAGCGTCGATCGCCAGAATGACTCCGCTGAACGCAGGATTGCGGGCCAAGATGGCGTTGTGGATGGCATCCGCCGTCGTCACTCCGGTCTGGCTCGGTGACACCACCGCCACCCAGACCGGCGGTGCGGAGCTCCACGTCCACCGGCTGGTGAGGATCTGCTGATTCACTTGGTCGGGGTTGTCCAACGGAGGTCTCGCCGCCGGGTCGGCCACCACGTGCGTCTGGGCGTTGAACCTACTCACCAGGTGGTCCGTGTAGGCGTCGGCCGACGCAGCCGGCGCGAGCAGCATTGCCAGCGCCAGGATGAACGGCGCCACCACAAGCCCCCGGAATCCGATTGTCACTTTTCTCCTGTTGCTACCTCGTTGTGATCCAGCGGAAATGTTGGCCACCACCAGACCAGCCATTATGGCCCACCGACCGAAACCTTTGCGGAAGTCGCTGATAGTGCGGCGTCCTTCGCTCTCATCCAACGTCCGGGCCGCCCGACAAGTGCCTTGCGGCCGGGCGTTTGCGGGTTAGGGTTTGCCGATGCGGGACCACTCTGCGGGCGGTGGGACGCCGCTTTCTCGGCGTGATGCACTGAAATATGCTGCCGCCGTCCCGGGTGTTGTCGGCATGAGCACCCCGGTAGCGGCACCGGCCGTGGCCGAGGCCGCGGGCGCGACCTGGATGGCCGCCACGATGCAGCGGATCGGCAATGTGCCGCTGTGTCGGGTCGCGCTGCCCGGTACGCACGATTCCGGGACGTACGGGATGACGACGCGGTCGGCGTTCGACCCGTACAACGAGGGTGCTCGCGCTCGGGTCGTCGAAGCGGCCAACCGGGTGGCCCAGCAGCGCGGGACCAGTGCGTTGCCGCTGATTTTGCGCTGGTCAGATGCTCAGGATCTGAGCATTGGCGATCAGCTCAACGCAGGGATCCGCTACCTGGATCTTCGGGTTTCGTTGGTGGATTCCACTTATGTGCTCGGCCATGTCCTGATATCGGGAACCCTGAACGACGCGTTGCAGCAGGTCCTGACCTTCACCCAGCGGCACCCCAGCGAGCTGATCATCGTCGACGTCAATCATCTCTACGGAATGCAAACCGTTGAGTCCCAAGTCGCCCTCATTAATTTCATCGCCGGGATTCTTGCCGGCCGCCTGATCCAGGCCCCGCCGACGCTTGGCCCGAACAACACCGTCAACGAGTTCCTCAACCACGATCCCGCCGGCATGGCCCGGGTGATTCTGCTCGTCGCGTCTCCCGGCGCCATCGCAGCGTCTGGGCGCTCGGATGTCTGGTGCTCGGAGGCGGAGAACTTCCCTCCGTGTGAGTCAAGCCAGATCATCTCGATCTGGCCCGATCAGCCCACCGTGACGGGCGTGCTCGAGCACATCAGGTCGCAGCCGGAGCGAGACTTCAACCGGTTCTACGTCTCGCAGGGTCAAATCACCCCCAGCGACGAATTGATCAGTAATCAGGGGCGTCCAGGCAGCCTGCGGGAGGCGGCCGAACTCTACAACCCCGAGCTTGTTTCGATGGCCGCACGAGAATGGCAGGGCACAGGCGCCAACATCATCATCCTGGACTTCTTTGAGCTCCCCCCACGGGGATTGCTCGACGTCTGCGTGCGTCTGAATGGTGTTTAGCCACAGCGGAATTCAGTGTTGCACGCCGAGGGCGCGTTCGATGTCGGCGAGGAGGTCGTCGGTGTCCTCGATACCTAGGGAGATGCGTGCGAAACCGTCCGCGACGGCATCGCCCCAGCGGGCCCGGCGATCTACCGAGGTGTGGATGCCACCGAAGCTGGTCGCGGCGATGAGCAGCTCGCTGCGCTGCACGAGAGCGTAAACGGCTGCAGCGTCTGCGAATTCGACGGACACCAGGGTGCCGAACCTGCGCATTTGCGCTGCGGCCACGGGATGTGCGGGGTCCTCGGCCAGCCCTGGGTAGCGCACCGCCCGCACGCTGGGATGGCTCCGCAGCATCATCGCGAGAGCCTGCGCGTTGTGGCATTGGCGTTCGAAACGCAGTCCGGCGCTGCCCAAGCTGCGTAGTAGTAACCACGCCTCGAATGCGCCCAGGATTGCGCCCGCGAGCAGCCGTTGGCGTCGCACGGCGGCGATCAGCTCGGGCTGGTGTGTGGCCACGTATCCGGCGAGCAGGTCACTGTGACCGGACAAGGCCTTGGTGGCACTGGCCACGACGAGATCGGCGCCCAGCGACAGCGGCTGCTGGCCCAGCGGCGTGGCGGTGGTGTTGTCCACGATCAGGCGCGCGCCGCGACGATGGCACACCGTCGCCAACCGCTGCAGGTCGACGACGTCTAGCTCCGGGTTGGTGGGAGTCTCGGCGAGGACGACATCGGCGCCGGCGGCGGCGTCGACGATCTGCGAACTGGCCGCCTCGATAACGTTGACCCCAATGGGCACAAGGTATTCGGCCGCATAGCGGCCCACCTGGTAATAGCCGTCGGCCGGCAGCACCAATACGGTCCCGGGTCGGGTCAGCGCGCACAGCGTCGCGCTGATGGCCGCCATACCGGAGCCGAACACCAACGCGCTGGTCGTCCCTTCGAGTTCGGCGAGCGCCGATTCCAGCTGCCGCCAGGTTGGATTGGAGCTGCGACCGTACGTGTCCAAGTCCGCATCGTCGGCCGACAGGTGGTAGGTGGAGGCCAACACCGCGGGCGGCGCCACCGGCTGACCCGGAACGGCCTGCGCACTGACGGCTTTGAGGCTGCGAGTGGAATCGCCATACCGACTGCTCATCAAAGGATTATGGCCGGGTCTGCCGTTGTGGCGTCGCGACGGTGCGGGACCCCGTCATGCTCAGATAGCTAGTTGGCCCCGAGTCACGGTGATCGCTTGACCGGTCAGGTCGACTCGGTCATCGCGGAGTTGTAGGTCGATGCGGCCGCCGCGGGGTGATACTTGCAGGCCGGTTAAGACGGACTTGCCTAGTCTCCTCGACCAGTAGGCGCCGAGAGTGCAGTGTGCGGACGCGGTCACCGGATCCTCGTCGATACCGACAGCGGGTGCAAAGAAGCGGGATACGAAATCGCTGCCCGCCTCGCCGCTGGCGGTCACGATGAGACCGCGTGCGTCGAGGGTGGCCAGCGCCGCCAGATCCGGGGCCAACCCGCGCACGGTCTGGCCGGAGTCCAGTTCGGCGAGCAGGTCGAGACGTCCACGTGCCACCTCTCGTGGTGTAACACCAAGCGCTGCAACAAGTGTCGGTGGCACCGGGACGGCCCGCGGACGGTCGGCGGGGAAGTCCAAGGTGATCCTTCGATCGGGTTGCCGGCGCGCACCGAGGCTGCCCGCAGAGTTGGTGGTGAAAACGAGAGGGTCGGTTAGTTCACCGGTTTCCCACATGATGTGTGCGGCGGCCAACGTGCCGCTTCCGCATAAGGCGAGTTCGGATTGCGGGCTAAACCACCGCAGCTCTGTCTGCTGTTGAGTACGGCGGACGAATGCGGTTGCGGGCAGGTTGAATTCGGCCGCCAGACGTTGCAGCCACTCGGTCTCGGGCCATTGTGAAGTGAGCAAACAAACCGCAGTCGGACTGCCGGCGAACGGCCGGTCGGTGAAGCAGTCCACGGTGTAGACGCGCATCAGCGGCGGCTAGATCGGCGCGGATCACGATGGTCGCTCATGAGCGTCCTCGTCGGTTCTGGCTTGCATCGTCAAGTTGTTGAGCAGCTGTCGACCAGCGTCGGTGCGTAACTGAGGCAGCAGCGCGGAGACGACACCGGCGGCGGTGAGCGCCAGATGCACGAGACCGTCGGGCGCCGTGGCCGCGTCACGGAGCACCTTGTACTCGGCACTGGGATCTCCAGAATGCTGTGCCATGGCAATCTGCGCCACGAGTCGGTTGTCGCGGTCGAGATCGACCTCGTCGGCGGCAGACGCCGCGGTCAAGGTTTCGCCGATCTCCGCGACTTCGTATGGTTCGCACGTCTGAGCCACCAGCTGCCACAGGATCGATACGGTGGCGCGGATCAGCTGTGGCAGCCGGTCAGCCGGAATGACCTCGTCGTCGATGATGACTCGCATGCCCGCTTCGTCGCCGCGCTCCCCGTGCTGAATAAGCGCCAGCGCGCGGCGGAAGTCGCCGGCGCCCACGCTGGCTGATTCACTCATGTTCACGCCACCGCTTTCCCATCGTCCCTCGATACGTTCCCTGCGCCAGCCCGGTCGCGAGCTGCAGAATCACGCTGGCTTATTGTTTCATCTGATGATGAAAGGCTTTGGTGGGCAAAAGCGTTCGAGAAGCCGACGGCTTGCCGGCTTACCCCACCGGTAGTTTGAGTACCCTGTCGTTTCCGGAGTCGGCGACGCAGATGTTGCCGGCCTTGTCCACCGTCACACCCCACGGAAGACTCAGGCCGGTGAACGGCAGCACAGTCGGGGCGTTGGACCCGGCGCGAGCTTGAGTACCCGGTTGTTGAAGTAGTCGGTGACGTAGACGTTGCCGCCGGTGTCCACCGTCACAACCCAAGGAACACTCACGCCGGCGAACGGCAGCTCGGCCGGGATGTTGGACCCCACCGGCAGTTTGAGCACCCGATTGTTCCGGAGATCGGCGACGTAGAGGTTGCCGGCGGTGTCCAGCTCCACATCGCGGGGACCGGCCAGCCCGACGAGCGGCAGCACGACCTGCGGCGGGTGGACGGTCTGCGCGCTCGGCTGTGGCGACCGATGTCCGACGAGGACGGTGGCCGTGACCGCGATGACGGCGAGCACGGTGAGCGCGGCGAGCGTGATCGCAATGCGGCGGCGTCGCCATAAGAGGGGCAGCCGAGATGGTGGGCGGCCGACGATGGTTGGTGGGCCGGGCGGCGGCGGTGTGGTGCCCGCTTGGCCGCGGTCGACGGCCTTGTTGCTCGCCCCGACGGTACCGGCGTGGTCTTGACCGAGCGCAGCCAGCACTTGGTGGGCGGCGGCGGCCAGTTCACCGGCGCTGGCGTAGCGGTCCTCGGGGTCTTTGGCCATGCCGCGTGCGATGACGTCGTCAAACCCGGCCGGGATCTGCGGCCGGTCCTGGCTGGGCAGCGGGATGGGCGCCGTCAGATGCGCCGAGATCAGCGCCGTCAGATCGCCGCTGGGGTAGGGCGGGGATCCGGTCAGGCATTCATACAGAACACACGCCAGCGCGTAGACGTCGTCGCGGTTGCTGATCTCGGCGTCGTTGATGCGCTCGGGCGCCATGTAGGCAAACGTCCCTATGGTGGTGCCGGCGCTGGTCAGCCGGGCGTCGGTGGCGGCGTTGGCCACGCCGAAATCCACCAGGCAGGCGAAATCGTCGCCGGTCAGCAGGATATTTGCCGGTTTGACATCGCGGTGGATCACGTCGCTGGCCTGAGCGGCATCCAGGGCGGAGGCGATCTGGCGCACAATCGCCACCGCCCGCGCCGGGTCCAGCGCCCCATCGCGGGCCAGCACGTGCTGCAGATCGGTGCCCTCGATGAACCGCATGTCGATGTAGAGCTGCCGGTCGATCTCGCCGCAGTGGTGGATCGGCACCACGTGCGGCTCATGCAGGCGCCCCGCAGTGCGCGCCTCCCGGTAGAGCCGCTCCCTAAACGCCTCGTTCCGCGAGTAAGAGCCCGCCATCAGCTTCAAGGCCACGACACGGTTCATCTCGGTGTCCTCGGCCTCATACACCTCGCCGTACCCGCCTTTGCCCAACAACCGCATCAGCTGGTAACGCCCGAATTTTGAACCCGTCCGCGAACCCGCGACGCTGTATTCAGCCGTCGGCTCGTCCACCACAGTTATCACCCACTCAAGCCATGCGGCCTCGAAAACGCCGTTAGGGCATCTTTATCAGTTAATTCTGGTTCGCGCTGCTGGTCTGACCCGACTCAGAGCGAATTGGTGCGCATGGCGGATGCTTGACCTCGGGGAACTGAACTCTTCTGGCCATGCTGGCCCTGAGTGTGAAAGCCGTCTTAGCGGCTCAATGACATCAACGCGGCTAACAGCTGAACAACGGAGGTCACCGCAGAGTGATCGGCCATTCCATGGGCATCTTGTGGGCACCGGTAGGCATGTTCAGCCGAGCTCGGTGACCCTCTGCAGCGCCGGGTTAGGAGGACTGAAAGTCCCAACCCGGATCGGCATTCCAACCCGGATCCGGTTGGTCGGCGGCGAAGACGCCGGCGTGGCCAACCATGTTCGGAACGGTCTCCGCGGACTGCGGGCCGGGGGGAGCGATGGCCGGCGCCGGTAGGTCATTGGCCTGGTCTGTCAGCCGCACCGTCCCCGACGGGACACTGGTTTGGGGCCCGTCGGGCCGCTCAGCGCTGAATAGCGCGAGCGTCGCGATGGTCGCCGTCCCGGCGAAAATCGCTTGCATCACTCGGATTTGTCGACGCCGAGCGGCGGCTGAATCGATTTCAGGGCCATGGGTGGTTGATGGTTTGCTTGTCATCCTTTATCTTTGCGCTTCGTTGTTAGCCGCAGCCTGGTGCTTGTTATCGATCTGCTGTGCGGCCAACGTCGCGCATGCAGTGATCTCTCACTGCTCGGCCATGCTTCGGCCGCGATGACCTTTGACGTGCACGCCGATCTTTTCGACGTCTAGCCAATTGGCCCTGTGGGTCGCCCGTTCCGGGTTGAAAATTGTGTGGTGGTCGCCTTGCGACGCCGTAGTTCTATGGTTCTTCGAGACCGTCGTCTAGCCGGGCGCTGGAGTCGCGTCGTGGGCCCTTCATTGTTGCCGCCGTTGGTATTTCGGTCGAGCACGCGGATTAGATTCAGTTCTTGCTGTGTGGCTCCACAGGCGATCACGTCTTAGGGAATCTGTACGGGAGAGGTGTTGAGGTCCCACGATGTTCGCCCAGTCCCATGACGAGGAACAGATCATCGCCAGGGTCGCTGCCCTGGATATCGGTAAGGCCGAATTGGTGTGCTGTGTGCGGGTACCCGCCGACGGCAACGCCGGCAAACGATTACAGGAGGTGTCGACGCATTCCACGATGACCAGGTCGTTGACTGAGCTGGCCAATCACGTCGTCGAGCTGGGGGTCGAGCGGGTGGTGATGGAAGCCACCTCGGACTATTGGAAACCGGTGTTCTACCTGTTGGAGGCACACGGGCTGGATCCGTGGCTGGTCAACGCCCGCGATGTCAAACACCTGCCGGGCCGGCCGAAGACCGATGTGCTGGATGCGGTGTGGTTGTGCAAGGTCGCCGAACGCCAGATGCTGCGACCCAGTTTCGTGCCGCCACGCCCGATCCGGCGGCTACGGGATCTGACCCGCTACCGCATCGACCTGGTCGGTGTGCGCACCGCGGAGAAGAACCGGGTCGAAAAGCTCCTCGAAGACGCCTGCATCAAGCTCTCCGTGGTGGCATCGGACATTTTCGGGGTATCCGGGCGGGCCATGATGGCCGCGTTGATCGCCGGTGAACGCGACCCCAAGGTGCTCGCGCAGCTCGCGCGGTCGCGGATGCGGACCAAGATCGGCCGCCTCGAAGAGGCGTTCAACGGGCACTTCGACGATCATCACCGGTTTCTGTTGGCCCGGATGCTGGACCGCATCGACGGTATCGACGCCGACATCGCCGCCGTCGATGCCCAGATCGAGGCGCATCTGGCCCCTTTCGCAGCGGCGGCGGCGCGCCTGGATGAGATCCCCGGCATCGGACCGGTCGCCGCCGCGATCATCATCGCCGAGATCGGGGTGGACATGTCCCGGTTCCCGACCGCGGGGCATCTATGTTCGTGGGCGAAGTTTTCCCCCGCCATCAGTTCCTCGGCCGGCAAGACCAAAGGCAACGGCTCGACCGGGCACGGTAACCGCTACCTGGCCCGGGTCCTCGGCGAGGCCGCCGTCGTAGCCGGGCACACCGACACCTTCCTCGGCGAACGCTACCGCCGCATCGCCCGACGACGCGGCCGGAAACCGGGATCGTCGCCATCGGCGCTCCATCCTCGTCATCGCCTGGCACCTACTCGCCGACGACGACACCCGCTTCACCGACCTTGGATCAGACCACTACACCAGGCACATCAACCCGGACGTGAAGAAACGCAACCACATTCGCCAACTCGAAGCGCTCGGCTACGCCGTCACCCTCACCCCCGCCGCCTAAACCAACACGTCCCCGCCCCAGCGACCGGCCCCCGGCCGCACACACCCGCACACACACCGCAATCAACTCACCATCATTTTCGGATTAGACCGGCGGGTACGTGGTCGCACACCCGACAATTGCTGAAGCCATCGGTTCGGAGAGGTTGTACTTCCGCGACAGGGCCCGAGCCTCGACGTCTGTCTGACCGCGCGGTCTTCCCCGCAGTGTGTTGTACGCCTCATCGCCAAGCATCAGCTCGGTGTTGGTATCACCGGAAATTCCCTTGCTAGCCAGACAGCTGAGGTAGCTGCTCGTGTCGGCATAAGCGTGCGGGGCCAAGCCCACCGCCAGTACCAGGGCACCCATCACGGCGAACAGCAGGGTGGCGAGCGCCTTCATTTCGATTGGCTCCTTCTTGGCGGCCCTTCGGGCTCCAGGTCTGGGCCGTACGCATTCAGATTCTGCTCCGCCTCATCCCCAATGTGGTCGTTTTGAAGAGCCCGCTGTCAGGATTGAACGACGACCTTTCGCTTAGAAGGCGGCTCAGCTCATGTCCGCGAGCGTTCGGGGGTGTTCGCGGCAACGTTAAAAGTGCGGCGTGGCCAGCGGGAACGCAACCATGCGTGTTCGCCGCCAGCTGCCGGTGTTGACCGGGACTTGTGACAATGTCGTAACTCTCTCAAACTGGTTGATATGCGCGACCGCGAGACGATCGACTCAGAATTGCGGCGCATCGCTCTTGGGCGCCGATCGATCCGCGAGCAGGGCCGTCAGCCGTCGTCCCGAGAGGCCGACGAACTGCTCGACGAGCTCCTGGCCCACAGCGCGGGGGCGTCTCCCACCAACGCGGTGAAAGCGCGTGAAACCGAGGTTGTCGCGGACTCCTGGTCGCGGGGCAACGAAACCGGCACTACGCCTCGCCCGCGTAAGGGTGTGCTGCGCCGCTTGGGGCATTTTCGCGGCGTTGCCGCTGTCTCTGTTAGCCGTCGCCGCCGCCGTGGTGGTGATGTTCGCGGTACACCACCAGGATTCATCAGCGCAACCGACGGAAACCCCGCCGTCGGCTTCGCCGCCACCCAATCGAATTGCGCCGAAAACGCCCGCTGCCCGAATCGACATGGTCGACGCAGTGTTCGTCGCCACGTTGAAGCAGGAAGGCGTACCGATTCCCAGCCAGGAATACGTGATGGCACAAGGGCACGCAGTCTGCGACTTCCTGGCGCACCAACCCAATTTCGCAGATGCGGTCGGATTCGTGCAGCGATCGTCGATATGGGACGCCAATCAAAGCGCGGACGTCACCGCGGGTGCCATCGTGTCGTACTGCCCTCAGTCTCAACCTGCCACCCCGGACGAGCTGCAGCCGGCTTATCAGAATGCTCTCTCTGATCTGCAGGCCATCCAAGAAAAACTGCAAGGCATCCAAGGCGATCTGCAAGGTATCCAGGGAGTTCTTGATGGCATCCCAGGACACCCGTAATCCGGCTGATCGCCTTCGTCCAGCCAGGGCAATTACTGCGTCGAGCCCCTGTCAGATTGAACTGTTTCCAGAATCCTGGTCGCGAGCTTAACCCCTATTCCAGCTGCGGAAAGACATCACCATTATTCACGCTAGTTATCTGTAACTCAGGAGAATTCGTGGCCCAAATGTGGCCACGCATGGGGCCATGGCAGTCACGACCGCCCGCCCCGCATCTGTTGAGCACACCCGTTTCCTGCGCAAGCCATATATCCAACTGCCCACGCGTCAGCGGAAGCAACCCGCCATCAAACTCCATTCAATACCCCCCACCCTGAAGGTTTACGTATCAAAAGCCCTGCCCGCTTCCAGCGTCTCGCGCAGACTCTCCGGCCGAATGTCGGTCCGGTTCTGTTTGACCCGTCCCGGCGAGTCCGGAGACTCCCGATCTTGGGAGGATCTGAGTTATGGGACGTGTCAGCAAGTATCCCGACGAGCTTCGTGAGCGTGCGGTGCGCATGGTCGCTGAGGTGCGCCCGCAGTATCCGTCTCAGTGGGCGGCGATCACTGCGGTCGCGGGCATGTTGGGGATCGGGACACCGGAGACGCTGCGGACCTGGATTCGCCGCTCGGAAGTCGACACCGGCCAGCGTCCGGGGGTGACGTCGCAGATGGCCGAGGAGAACAAGGCGTTGCGCAAGGAGATCGCCGAGTTGCGTCGGGCCAATGAGATCTTGAAAGCAGCGGCGATTTTCTTCGGGGCCGAGCTCGACCGGCCCGGGAGACGGTGATCCGGTTTATCGCCGAACACAAGGACCACCAGGTGGCCGGCCCCGACGGCGGGGCCGGGCTGCGCTGGGGTGTCGAGCCCATGTGCGCCGTGCTCTCTGAGCATGGTGTGCCGATCAGCCCGTCGACGTATTACGAGTGGATCGCGAAGACTCCGACACGGCGCCAGCTGCGTGACGCCGATCTGGTCGAGATCATCAGTGCGGCAAGGGAAGACAAGAAGAAAGGTCGGTTCGTCCAGACGCTGGGATCGCGCAAGTTGTGGATCTGGCTGCGCGGACAGGGCCACGACGTCGCCCGTTGCACGGTGGAACGGATCATGCGTGAAAACGGATGGGAAGGCGCGCGGTACGGGTCCAAGCATAAGACGACCGTCGCCGATGACAGTCATGTCCGTTATCCCGATCTAGTCGACCGGCGCTTCTATGCGTGTGCGCCAAATCGTTTGTGGGTGGCCGACTTCACGTATGTGTCGACATGGATGGGGTTCGTTTACGTCGCGTTCGTCATTGATGCCTACAGTCGCCGGATCGTCGGGTGGCGGGCCGCCAAGTCGATGACCACCGATCTGGTTCTCGACGCGGTCGAGCATGCGTTCTTCACCCGCGCCCAAGACGGCACCGCCAGCCTGCAGGGGCTGATTGCTCACAGCGATGCGGGCAGCCAATACACCTCCGTAGCGTTCACCCAACGGCTCATCGATGAAGGCGTCGACCCGTCCGTGGGCTCAGTCGGCGACGCGCTGGACAACGCCCTAGCCGAGACCACAGTCGGGTCGTTCAAGAACGAACTCATCCGCCGGCAAGGCCCGTGGCATGACGTCAGCCAGGTCGAGCTGGCGACCGCCGAATGGGTGGCGTGGTTCAACACCGAACGCCCGCACGAGTACCTCGACGACTTCACCCCCGACGCCGTCGAGAAGCTCCACTACGATCACAGACGCACCCCACAAAAGGCAGGGTGATTCAACGAGAACAGTCTCCGGACTCGCCGGGACGGGTCAGTTTGATGTAGTCCAGACACGCAGGCGGTCGGCTCCGCCACCCGCCAGCCGGGTGAAACACCGGCGAAGACCACCTGCCGTTGAACCTGCGTCGCGACCAAGACGAAAAACTGCCATCGTCGTCGAACCGATGATGCTCAATCGTTCTCCGGACGGGCCCAGTAGCCTATAAAACATCTCCAGAAATACTTGGGTGACAACAAAATTCGTCGGTCGGTTTCGACAAAGTTCACATCATCGCTGATCTTCGCTAGACCGCGCGCTTCAGGTCGTCGGCCCGGTTGAGCTGCTCCCACGGCAGTTCGATGTCGGTGCGGCCGAAGTGCCCGTAGGCGGCGGTCTGCGCGTAGATGGGACGCAGCAGGTCCAGGTCGCCGATGATCGCAGCGGGCCGCAGATCGAACACCTCACCAATGGCCTTCTCGATCTTGAGCGGATCGACCGTCTCGGTGTCGAACGTCTCGATGAACAGTCCGACCGGGGCCGCCTCACCGATGATGTACGACACCTGCACCTCTATCCGCTCGGCCAGCCCGGCGGCGACGACGTTCTTGGCCACCCACCGCATCGCGTATGACGCTGAGCGGTCCACCTTGGATGGATCCTTGCCGGAGAAGGCGCCGCCGCCGTGGCGGGCCCAACCGCCGTAGGTGTCGACGATGATCTTGCGGCCGGTCACACCCGCGTCCCCCATCGGTCCCCCGATCACGAACCTCTGGGTCGAATTGACCACCAACCGCGTCGACGACGTGTCGAGGGTGTCGTGGGCCAGGTCGTTGAGCGTGGTGTTGAGCACCTTTTCCCGGATGTCGGGCGTCATACTAGCGCTGTCCAGGTCGATGTCGTCGGCGTGCTGGGCGGAGATGACCACCGTGTCCAGCCGCACCGGTTTGTTTCCTTCGTAGGCGATGGTGACCTGCGTCTTGCCGTCCGGGCGCAAGTACGGCAGCACGCCGTCCTTGCGCACCTCGGTCAGCCGCCGCGACAGCTGGTGGGCCAGCGCGATGGGCAGCGGCATCATTTGCGGGGTTTCGCTGGTCGCGTAGCCGAACATTGAGCCTGTGTCACCGGCCCCTTGGGCGTCCAGCGGGTCCGCTGCCCCCGCGACGCGTGCCTCGTGGGCGGTGTCGACAGCCCGGGTGATTTCGGGGTTCTGCTTACCGATGGCGATGTTCACCCCGCACGACGCTCCGTCGAAACCCTTGTCCGACGAGTCATAGCCGATCTCCAGAATGCGTTTCCGGACGGTATCCGGGATGTCGGCGAAAGCCTCCTTGGCGAGGGTGGTCACCTCCCCGGCGACGTATACCTGCCCGGTGGTGACCATTGTCTCAACCGCCACCCGTGAACGGGGGTCCTGCTCGAGGAACGAATCGAGCACTGAGTCGCTGATGGCGTCGCAGATCTTATCCGGATGCCCCTCGGTCACCGACTCGCTGGTGAATAACCGGCATTTTTCGCTCACGTTAAGCTCTCCTTCGAAACTTATCCACTTCGACTTGAGAAACCCTGGGCTTAACTAAGCATGTGGTTCAGTTCAGCTGGGGCGACGGTCTCGACCCGTTTCGCTTTGGATGGCGGTGCTTAATTGTTGAGACTGACCGATTGGCACGGGATGACGTGTTGTTGGACGGTGTTCTCAGCTAACTGTATATAGACCGGCATCCCATCGTGCGGCAAAACGCAGACATCGTTCAGGTGTCGTTTAGCAGCTAGAGTGGACGAGTTCAGAGCTGGTTTGCCATGGGCATGGGACCAGCTGTTTGCCCAGTGATGTGACCCCTGGCTGTCGCGTCGGTGATCGAAGCTAGGCACACGCTGCGGCTGTGGCTGCAGGGGTGCGGATTTCAGGAGTGACGCGACCGTCGGGCACGGACCGCAGAGCGTTTCCTCTCCTGCAGCGCGGATGCGAGGCTTCACCGGCTCCCGCCGTGCAGAAACGTGGCGATCGCATCAACGATGCGACTGGCCAGGTTCTAGCGCGCGGCCGTACCCACCTCGAGGCCAACGAACGCGCCGAGGCCGCCCGCCACGTACGGCTCCTGATCGATCGGTCCGGACTGTCAGACAGGGAATTTGCCCCTCGGATCGGACTGGCGCCAGTCGTCAAATGCGGAAAGAGCTGCAGGCCGCGATAAAGGCAACAACCTATGGCAACGATAAGCAACTACGACACCGCAAAAGGGAAGCGTTGGCGCGTCCGTTACCGCACCCCTGACCACAGACAGACGGATAAGCGCGGCTTCCGGACCAAGCGGGACGCCGAGCAGTTCGCGGCCACCGTGGAGGTAGCCAAGATGCACGGTGATTACATCCCCGCGAGGGTGGGCCGCATTGCCGTTGGGGAACTCGGTCCCGCCTGGCTGGAGCGCCGGAACGGCCATATGAAGCCGTCTGGTTTCCGTTCGTATGAAAGCGCCTGGCGGGTCCACGTTGAGCCTCATTGGGGCCGCACAAGATTGTCGGAAATCCGGTTCACCGCGGTGCAGGCATGGGTATCGCAGCTCGCCACCAAGCGCGGAGCAGTCGTTGTGCAGACGGCCTACTCCGTGCTGGCACGGATATTGGATGATCCGGTCCAGGACCGGCTGCTGGCATCGAATCCAGCTCGCGATGTGAAGTTGCCGAAGCGGCCACCGCGGCGCAACGTGGACCTGACCGCCAGCCAGTTGAACAGGCTCGCCGACGAGTCAGGGCGCTACCGGTCGCTGGTGCTTATCCTCGGCGTTGGAGGACTGCGCTGGGGCGAGGCGGCTGCCTTGCGGATCAGCGATGTCGACTTCTTGCGCCGACGCATCAAGTTGCACCGCAACGCCTTGCAGGTGGGCACGAAGGTCGTCGTCGGGACGCTGAAGTCCAATCAGAACCGGGCGTGATTTGTTCGACTCAGATCTCTCATCTGTTTCGGAGAGTGTGGGCAAAATGTGCGCACGAGACTCGCAGCCGCACAACTGTTCGATGCAGAAAGAGCCTCTACCAGCACCGCCAGACAATGAGAGCCTCCTGTCAGGATTGAACTGACGACCTTTCGCTTACAAGGCGATTGAAGCGCAGTTCGGCAGGGTTCGCACTTATTCGTGCATGCCCGCCACCTGCGAATACGCATTCGTGACAGTTCGCCGTTGTTCGCCCTGATCCGCGGGGGTTGACGGCAAAGTGACGGCAAAATTAGTGGTACTTTCGTACCAGATTCCGTGGTTCTGGTTCGGACCCATCGACGCTTACCACGTGGATGTTCCATGTACACCACGATCTACTTTGCCTCGAACGTCACACGGATGCTCGATCGAGCGGACGCGGCACTGGTATCCCCCTGGAGTTCGTGTGCGCAGGGCCGATCAGTCCAGGCGAAACGGCAGGGTGGCGACGATGGAGTCTGTGCGTGCGCGCACTGCTGTGGCGAGCAGAGGCCCGCGTTGGTTGTGCAGGATTCGGTAGCGTCTGCGCCTCGGTTCGACGTAGACGAGCAACACGATGACGACGCGTTTCTTATCGACTTGGGTTCGGACGAAATCGACGGTGGGTGCGACCAGAGTGCGGTGCGGGCTGGGCAGCACCGTTAAGTCAACCCCAGGGTCCCATTCTTTCCAGAGCTCGCGCTGATCGCAGGCCAAACAGATCCGGCCGCGATCGCCGATCTGGCCAAACGAACCTTACGCACCAAGATCCCGGCCCTGAGCGAGGCGCTTGACCGGCCGGTTCAGTGCGCATCACGCGTTCATGGCGCGGTTGTTCCTGGACCGCATCGACGCCCACACCGCTGATATCGGCCGGCTCGATGAACGGATAGAGGAAGCGATCGCCCCTTTCGCGTCGCCCGGGAACTGTTGATGAGCATCCCCCGCGCCGTCAGCCAACTCGAAGCTCTCGGCTACACCGTCACCCTCAAACGACTCGCCGACACCGCATAACACCGCTACGACACCCCAAACAGCCCCGAAGGCTGGCGGTTCCCCACGTTGTCACCAACTCGTAGTCACTTCAATTTTCGTGTCAGGTGTGCATCAGCGGAATCCACTGTGCGGCAACCACTTTGTACGTTGGTTGGCGATCTGGCACATCACCGTCGACGAGATGTATCGCGGGCCGGCGGCCGAGCGCGCGAAAGTACAGGCCACCAGGATCGCCTGGGCGATGCGCCGCCGGGTGACCGGCGTTGACGCGCAGGAACTTGACGCCCTGATCTCGCGCTGAACGGATCGCGCGCTGAAGGAGGAGGTCACGCAAAGGTTTCGGTGCGGTCCGGCTCTGGACCGAACTTGAAGTGGCGGCCGGTGATTTCCGAAGGGCTCACCCGCACGTAGTGAGGTTTCAGCGTTGCGGTCCACGGCAGGAGCTGGGCGCGTTCGGCTTGTTGGATCTCCGCGTTGGTCTTCAACACATGTGCACGACCCCTGACGATCACACTCCAGCCTTCGGCTACATTGTGGTCGTCGGCTTCGAAGACAACAGTCCTATTCGCCACGGCTGAAAATAATTTGGTGCCTTCGGCAGTTCGGAACAGCACGGTCCGGTCTTGCACGACAAAGTTAACCGGGAAGATCTCAGGCTCACCGGCGAAGCTGGTAACCAGCCGACCCAGCGTGACGCTGTCCAGTCGGCCCCAAACTCTCGTCTTCGGACAAGACGGTAACTGGATCATCAGCCATGGACTCAACCTTTCTCGCGCATCTAGCGAATCTGTAGGACACTGTCTAGCGGCCGCCGCGGTGTGGGCGCAGGGGGGCTTTCCATTGGTGATGCGATGCCGACGCGGATCAAGACTAACGGCGAGCGCGCTCAGCACTCCCGCAAAGATGTGCCAGGCACGTTCGGACAACTCCCTGTGGTTGATCGTCAAGACGGTGTTAATGGTGGTGTATGGCAACCTAATTCATAGACAATCATCTTCTGGCCATCAGGATGGCCAACAAACTTCATCAAAGTGGTTTCGCGGTTATCTGTATCCAGGCTATGAATTCTTTATGCTCACGGCGTTTTTGCGCCCGTCTGGCACGTAACCGTTTGATCATCATTGCAAGTTCGCCATTGGCCGCGCGTCGTACCTGAGCGTCGGGATCAATAGTGCTGCTTGCTGATTCGGACATCGTTGTCATGAGGTCACCTCCTGGAAGTATAAGGCGTCAAAACCTTGTCGATGGATCAAGACTCGCGCTGTGGCACGTAGATGTCGCCGTGGCTGGCACCCATTAGCGGACCCCACCAATTGGAATATTCGGCTACCCGCTGGTGGGCATGGCGGGGCCGTGTACGCTCCGCTGGGGGGTGGAATCATTGCACGCGGGTGTGGGCCACCCAGACGGTTGCAGCCGGCGTGTATGCCGGCGGCATCGTCAAGTTGTTGCTTGTGTGGTGCTGCCAGGATTGGTCGGTGGCGATTGCAGCGAGGTACAAGGGCTACCGGTATCCGATCGAGGTCATCGGGCATGCGGTGTAGCTGTATCACCGTTTCGCGCTGAGTCTGCGCGACGTCGAGGAGTTGATGGTTGCCCGCGGTGTGGTGGTCACCTACGAGACGATCCGGTCCTGGTGTGCAAAGTTCGGGCCGGACGACGCCGCCCAATTACGTCGGCGGCGACCCCGCCCCGGCGACAAGTGGCACCTCGACGAGGTCTTCGTGAAGATCAACGGCGCCACTCATTACCTGTGGCGCGCGGTCGACCAGCACGGCGACGTGCTCGACATATTGGTGCAGTCGCGCCGTAACGCAGTGGCGGCTAAACGGTTTTTCCGCAAGCTGCTCAAGGGCCTGCGGTATGTGCCGCGCGTGCTGGTGACCGATAAGCTGGCCAGCTATCAGGTCGCTCACCGCGAGCTTTTGCCGTCGGTGACCCATCGCCGCTCGAAGTACCTCAACCGGGCCGAGAACTCCCATCAGCCGACCAGAATCCGGGAACGGGTGATGAAACGCTTCGCCTCACCTGGGCAGGCCCAACGATTCCTGTTTGCGTTCAGCCACATCCGACAGCACTTCCGTCCCCGTCGTCATCTGATCAGTGCACCCCAATGGCGAACCCAGATGACCAACCGCTTTGCGGTCTGGGATCAGATCACAGTCGCCGCAGCGGCATGAAAGACACCATCAGCCACTACGTTCCGCCATACAGTCCCTCACATCGACTGAGCCACAAGCATTCTCAAATAACTTGACGATGCCCTCAGTACAAGGTACTTGCCGGCTGCAGGTTCAAGTCCTAGCCATCGCGCCGTCAGTACGCGCAGTATGTGCCCGCTCGAGAAAATCAGCACGTCGCCATGAATCGCACGGATTCGCTGGACGACACGTTCAGCAAGAATTCCGACCTGATGCGGTGATTCGCCTCCGGGACAGCCGTCTCGGAACAACTCCCAATCCGGGCGGTCGGCATGGATTTGGTCCGGGCGTAGTCCCTCGTATTCGCCGTAGTTCCATTCGGACCAGGTCGCGCTCGACCTCGGCCTCGGCGCCAAAGCCTGACAACTCGCAAGTCCGCCTCGCACGCTGCAATGGGCTGGTGAAGACCCTTTTCAAGCTCAGTTCTTTTAACCGTTCACCGAGCCGACGCGCGTTGCGCTCGCCGCGCTCGGTCAACGGCAAATCTTTAAGTCCCGTGTGCTGGCCCGATAGACTCCACGCAGTCTCGCTGTGCCTGGCGAGGTAAACCACGGGCAATCCTTCACTCATGACTTAAATTCATCAGAATGGCCACTGCCAACTCGTGATCTCCTCAGGGTCGATACCGAACTCGTAGGCGTGGCGCTTAGCCTCTATCTGACGGTTGAGCAGCGCCTCCTGAACGCCGGCTCCGGTGACCTGGAAGCGAGGCATTCGTTCGATGGCGTCAATTGCGAGGCTGAAGCGATCCGTTTGGTTTTGGATGGCCAATTCCAGTGGGGTGTTTATGTTTCCCTTCTCCTTGTATCCGCGCACGTGGATGTGGTGCTGGCCGGGTCGGCGATAGGTAAGCCGATGAATCAGCCAAGGATAGGAATGGAAGTTGAAGATGACCGGCTTGTTTGGGGTGAAGATGGCCTCGAACTCGCGATCCGTTAGGCCGTGCGGATGTTCCGTGCTAGGAACCAGCCGGAAGAGATCGACCACATTTACGAACCGCACCTTCACGTCGGGTAGGTGCTGGCGAAGCAGTGCGGTGGCGGCCAATGACTCCATCGTTGGGCAGTCGCCGCAGCTAGCCATGATTACATCGGGCTCGGCTCCCTGGTCGTTGCTGGCCCAATTCCAGATGCCGACGCCTTTGGTGCAGTGCTCGATTGCCGCTTCCATGTCCAGGTACTGCAGATGCACTTGCTTGTCGGCGACGATAACGTTCACGTAATTGACACTTTGCAGGCAGTGATCAGCAACAGACAGCAGGCAGTTAGCGTCGGGTGGCAGGTAGATGCGGACGATATCGGGACTCTTGTTGGCGATCACGTCGAGAAAACCCGGGTCCTGGTGCGTGAAGCCGTTATGATCCTGTCGCCAGACTAATGCGGTGATTAGTAGGTTCAGTGACGATACCTTTGCCCGCCACGGCAGTTCGTTACATTTTTCCAGCCACTTGGCGTGCTGATTAAACATCGAGTCTATGACGTGTATGAACGGCTCGTAGCTGTTGAGTAAGCCGTGCCGACCGCTCAGGAGGTAACCCTCCAGCCATCCTTCGACGGTGTGCTCGCTCAGGATCTCCATCACGCGTCCGTTGGGAGAGAGCTCACCGCCGTCCGCGTCCTCGGGAAAGTACTCTCCCAGCCAGACTTTCTTGACGACTTCATAAATCGCCTCGAGCTTGTTGGATTGCGTTTCATCCGGTCCGAAGACGCGGAAGCGGTCCATATTCAGCCGCATCACTTCCCGCAGGAAGTTGCCGAGTGTCGGGACGTTCCCGGCCAAAGTTGCGCCGGGTTTTTTGACTTCGACTCCAAAACTCCGAAAATCGGGCATATCCAGCGGCTTGCGAACCAGACCACCATTCGCGATCGGATTTGCACTCATCCGCCGATTTCCCTTGGGAGCCAGAGTCTTCAACTCTGGCACTAACCGACCGCTCTCATCGAAGAGCTCTTCGGGCTTGTAACCGCGTAACCAGCTTTCAAGCAGTTTCAAATGCCTTGGATTTGTAGCTACGTCCGTAATGGGGATCTGGTGCGCGCGCCAGAAGCCTTCGATGTAGTGATCATCAACCTGCCGCGGCGCCGTCCATCCCTTGGGACTGCGCAAGACGATCATCGGCCAGCGCGGCCGGACCGCTCTACCGGTCCGGCGTGCCTCATCCTGGATTTTGCGAATCTCGAGTACGCAATGCTCCATTGTCGCAGCCATCGCCTGATGCATGCTCTGAGGATCGCTGCCTTCGACGAAGTACGGCGTGTACCCGTATCCAACGAACAGCGCTTCCAGCTCTTCATGGCTGATGCGGGCGAGGACGGTGGGGTTATTGATCTTGTAGCCGTTGAGATGCAGGACAGGCAGCACCGCGCCGTCAACTACTGGATTAAGGAACTTGTTGCTGTGCCAGCTGGTCGCGAGCGGGCCGGTCTCGGACTCACCGTCACCCACCATCACAAGCGTGATCAGGTCTGGATGGTCATACACCGTCCCGTAGGCGTGCGAGATGCTGTAACCGAGCTCTCCGCCTTCGTGGATGCTGCCAGGGGTTTCGGGAGTTGCATGACTGCCAATCCCTCCCGGGAAGCTGAACTGCTTGAAGAAGCGCTGCATCCCGGCAAGATCTTCGCTCTTATCCGGGTAGATTTCGGAGTACGTGCCTTCGAGGTACGCGTTCGACAATACGGCAGGCGCGCCGTGTCCAGGGCCCGAGATGAAGATCGCATTTAGGTCATACTTGTTGATCAGCCGGTTGAAGTGAATGTAGGTGAAGCTCTGGCCAGGGTCGGAGCCCCAGTGGCCCAACAGACGGGGCTTGATTTGCTCGATTTTCAGCGGCTCGCGTAGCAGAGGATTTTCCTTCAGATAGAGCATCCCCAAAGAGAGGTAGAGACTGGCGCGCCAGTAAGCGTCGATCTTGCGGAGTTCTTCGGAGCTGAGCGGTGTCCCCTTAATCGTCGAGCGAGCGGTACCGTATGCGGAGATCTTTTCATCGGCGTGAACTTTCTGCGACGTTTTCGCTGGTGTACTCATGGTTCGGAATCTCCTTGGGTCGCGGGTTCGAAGGCTACACAACTTTACGCTCGAACAAGCTGGCTAATTTGGATTGCTGTTTGGATTGCTGTACGCCGTCGCGATGCAGATGCTGCGTCTCAGCCCCTACGAACGTCCTAACGTCGATTTCGGGAGCGACCCGCGCACATCAGCCCACAGGTGGGTTATTCAGCCGTTAGCCGGTGAACGACGAATTGAGCTGCCTCCGTTGCCATTCCAGACTCCACGTAGACGCGATGCGCCGCTACGTCATTGCCATGCGAGCACACCGGATCCGCACCGTTGCACAGGTCGATCGCCTTATAGCCGAACAGCGGGCTGATCGCGGTCAGTGGGCCCCCGATGCGGTTGGAGGGGTTGCCGAAGACGACCACCGCAGCGACATGATCAGCAACGTCGTTTGGTAGCGGATCCCCGAATCCGAACGTCGCTTGTCCAGGCACGGTGATGAGGTCGATGACGGCTGCGCCTTGCGAGAACCCGCCGAGCACCACTTTGGTCTGCGGGCATGAAAAGGCGGTGCTTTCAACAAATTGCCTGGCGTCATTTGCGCCATCGACTGCGCGGAGAAAATCATAGGATGCCGGATAGTCGACAGCATAGACGGCCACGGACTTGCCATTGGTAAGGGAGCGCAACGAGTCGACAAATGCCTGCCCGACGCGTCCAGGACCCGATGGCTCGGCGGTGCCGCGCGCAAACACAACCTGGATGTCTGGGCATGATCCAGCCCGCGCCGGGTGGACACTGCCTGAGTCGGCAAAAGATACCGCCGGCGTGATGAGCATCGCCCAGATCAGCGCCGCCGCAATGCCAACAGAAAGCTCAGCTAAGCTCTTTCTCATATTTCACACCTTCTCGCGATCAGCGGCGCTTGCGCAGCGCCGCGGTCTGACGGTTCCCACCGTCAAAGCATCGGCTGCCTGCGACCAAACGTCGTCAGCGCTAGCGCCCAAATGCGGTTGGCGCCAGCGGTAATGCCGGTCACCTGCGTTGCAAGTCTTAGCCGCTAGTGCGGGGTCGGTGCCGAGCAATGGCCGTTAGGACCGGATGGCCACCCGTCGAATTGTCGGAACTCGAAGTGGCCGGCCAGTCGTGGCCCGAGCCATTGGGCGACGTCGGCTACGGAGTCCAGCAGGCGTGCGCTTGAAGCCTCACGCAGCACATAGACCGCGGTGCTGAAGTCGTATGTCGGCGAATCGCTTCACAGCGTGTCCCGCGGATCGGGCTTCACCGACGTCGTCGAGATCACGGTGAGCGTCCCGTCGCGAGAGTTCGTTACATAGAGCAACTCGCCACTGGGACTAAGTGCTACTCCTGCCGGATGCGGACCGACCGCGACGGTGCCCACAACTGAGTTGTCCGGGGTGTCGAGAACCCATACGGTCCCGTGAGCGAAATCGGTGGCATATAGCGGTCGTCCGTCGACACTGATGCTAATGCGTCGTGGTAGCTCACCAATCGCGACGCTTTCGGTAGCCGCGGTCGAAGTATCGATCGCAGTGACTGAGTGCAAGTTGGCGGTATAGATGAATACGCTTCTCCGGCCTGACCGCGACGTCTATCGGAGCATCGTCAAGGGCGATGGCAATGCCACAATGTGTCCGAGGGTCAACTACGGAGATGGAATTGCTGTGGTAGTGGGTGACGTACAGGAGGCCCTCGGGGTCTACCGCGAGGTTCTCCGGTGCCTCATCCACTGCAATGAATTCGACAGTTTTGTGGCTGGCGGTGTCGATGACCGCTATCGCGCCCCGCGATGGTCAGAGCGACGGCCAGCGGACGCGACATACAACCAGCGACCGTCCCGGCTTAGAGCCATCGCGGTGGTGCAGCGTTCGACCGCGATGAGAGCAACCGAGGCGCCGTCGGCGCGGATGGCCGAGCTGCCGACGGAGCTCGATCAAAGATCTTAGGCTGGAATCAAGCATTGCCGATCGCCGACGACATCAAGGACCGCACGGCCCGGTCGACGGTTAATTCGTTGGGCACCAGGGCCGCTGGATGTTGCGCAAGGCGGTGACCATCGATGGGTCGGTTACCGGCCTGCGAGCTCGACTAGCGCCGCGTGGGCGGCGTTGGCCCCACACATGTCATGCGCGCCCGGGCCTGGCGGGGTGGCCGCTGAGCAGATGTACATGCCGGTGACCCCAATATAATAGGGGGACGGCGTGATTCGTGGCCCAACGCGAGTTGGCGGATGTCTTTGGCGCCAGTCATAATGTCGCGGCAGGCGGAATTTGGGTTATATGCGGGCATATCGGTGGTGGTCCGCGCGGCCTGACCGACGATGCGGTCGCGGAATCCTGGTGCGAACCGCTCGATCTGGGCGATGATCGCCGCGGTGGCGTCGCCGGTATAGCCGTTGGGCACGTGGGCGTAGCTCCACACAGGGTGGATGTCGCCGACCGAGCGTTGTGGGTCAGCTAGATAGTGCTGGCCGACTAGGACGAACGGCCGCTGCGGCATCCGGCCCGCATGGACGTCGCGGTCGGCGGCAGCCAGCTCGGCGAAGCTGCCGCCCAGGTGCACGGTCCCGGCGCGGCGGGCGTGCGGGTTTGTCCACGGAACCCCACCCTCGACGGCGAAGTCCACTTTGAGCGCGCCGGGCCCGCGGCGAAAACGGCTGTAGGCATGCTGGATTCGGGGCGATAGCCGGTCGGCGAGGATGGCTGCGACCGATTCCGGGGCCAGGTCGAACGGGGTGGCGTCGGCCGGCGGTAGCTGGGAGGCCGCCTGGATGGGGACGCCGGTTTCGATCTTGCCACCCAGGTCGGTGGGCATCGCGGCCAGCGCGGTGGTGATCGACGCCGACCCGCCCTCGGCGACCGGCCAGCCGTGGCGGTGTCCGGCGGTGAGGATGCCGAGCCCAATCGCTGAGGTCATCGGGTAGTGCAGTGGCCGGAACGCGTGTGCGGCGACGCCGCCAAATAGTGCCCGTCCCTGTGCCGTGCGCATCCAACACAGATCCGCCCGCGAATCCGCCGCGTGCCAGATCATCTGCGAAAGGGCCAACTAGGGTGAGACCAGACCGAAATTATCGGCATACGAAATGGGTTGGGAAGCAGGCTATATCAGCCGCTACCTTACGTAAGGTCCCTTATCGTCGAAATTCGTTGCAGCACACAGACTTCCGCGCAGCCCATCTTAGTGAACTGCCAGAGTCCCGCTGTCCCTTCTCAATCTATCTGCGCTTTTCTCACTCTTTCTGTTCCGCGGCCGCGGTCTTCTCACTCTTTCTGTTCCATATTCGTTCAACCCTGACCTTCGCGTGACCCTGCAGTGACGCTATGGCGAGCCTGGGTGCTACCGACCGCGCCTCCGTCCTCTCCCGGCTACTCCTTCGAGATACGTCACTGTGACGATTTGGCCTCCGTAATCGTGCTGGGCCGTCCGTGTTTTTGCGTTCGGACGGAAACAGCGGCGTGCCGTGCCTGGACGGCTCGATGCCGAACAAGCCGAGGACGTTCTCGATGAACCAGCACAAGCTGCGGTCGGCGCCGTTGATAAGCGGCACCAGCCGCGGTTTGGGACCCTTGCGACGAGAACCCTTGCCGTAACGAACATTGGCCCAACTCCCACCGCACGTCGTTCAGATCCAGCATGCAGGCCTCGTTGATGCGCAGCCCGACATCGGCGGGCAACCGGGCCACGGCGTAGTTGCGGGCGGTCGGGGCGAACTTGCGGCCTTGCCGGGATACGTGCCCCAGCGAGAAGGTCACCTTCTCCCCGTGCCGCGGGACGAATCGCGACTGTCTGGCATAATCGGTCGGCATGGGCGTGGAGAGCCACCGGCTGTTGCTGCTCCGACACGGGGAGACCGAGTGGTCGAAGTCTGGCCGGCACACCGGTCGCACCGAGATCGACCTGACCGATACCGGGAGGGCGCAGGCCATCATCGCGGGGCGGGTTCTCGGTGAAGTCAAACTTGATCGCCCGTTGGTGGTCAGCAGCCCGCGCCAACGGACTCTGGACACGGCCAGGTTGGCCGACACCACCATCGATGAAATATCTCCACTGGTCGCGGAATGGGATTACGGTTCCTACGAAGGCCTGACGACCGCGCAGATCCGCGAAACCGAACCTGATTGGCTGGTGTGGACGCATGGATGCCCCGGCGGTGAGAGCGTCGCGGAGGTCACCGATCGCGCTGACCGCGCCGTCGCGTTGGCGCTACAGCACCTGGCGTCACGCGACGTGGTGTTCATCAGCCATGGTCACTTCTCCCGCGCGGTGATCACGCGCTGGCTCAAGCTGCCGCTCGTCGAGGGCAGCGGTTTCGCCATGCTTACTGCCTCGATCGCGATCTGTGGATTCGAGCACGGGTTGCGACAGCTTGGTGCGCTCGGGTTGATCATTAAGTGAGACCGATCGAACCGCCCTTCGCGCTATGCGGGCCGAGAGGGGCTCTGGTTGCCGACGGGGTGCACGCGCGCTTCTGCGTCGTGCCGGCGGCGGAGGCGGCGTTGCGCTCGGGGGCGGCGCCAATACTGTTGGGCGCGTTACCTTTCGATGTAAACGCACCCGCCGCGCTGATGGTGCCGGGCACCGTACGGCGCACCGGTGCGCTGCCCCCCAACGAGATGTGATCAGACAGCCTTTGATCACTGTCTGGCCTCACCCACCCCGCACGAGGCACACCGCGAGAATAACAACCGTGTGATCTTAAGTAAACGGTATTGGGGTTAAAGGAGCTCAAACCGCAGAAATATCAGCTCTAGGGCGACTTCGAACACTTTGGGGCCACCAAAACCACGGACCAAGTAACCGGGCGAGCGGCAGCACCAAGAAGATCCGCACGATAAACATGTCGAAAACCAATCCGAGAGCGATAGTGGTCCCGGCTTCGCCAATTTGTTTGACATCGCTGGAAAGAAGCGCCAGCATTGTGCCGGCAAGGACTAGGGCTGCCGTGACTGCCACGTTTAAGGAGCCGCCTACCGCCCGGATCATGCCGGTCTTAATGCCGGCGCTGAGCTCCTCTCTGTACCGGGACAGCATGAGCAAGTTGTAGTCGCAGCCCACCCCAACAAGGACGATGAATGCGATCGGGATGTTGAGCCAGTGCAGTTTTACGCCCAGTAAGGTCTCCCACATGAAGGCGGCCAGCCCCAACGCGCAAGCAAACGAAAGGACGACGGTGGTGAGTACTATGATTGAACCAATGAGGGCCCTGGTGAGGACCAAGACGATGATGAACACCAGCCCAAAAGTCGCCAGCATCATGATGATGAGGTCGTTCTGCGAGAAGTCCTCAACATCGCGGTAGGTCGAGGCGGCACCCGCCACGTACAAGTCTGCATTCGACAGCGCCGTTTGTTTGAGGGATTCTCCAGCGGCGAATGACGCATTTCTTGTCTGCGTGATGCCTTCGGGGCTCATGGCCTCGCCCTTGTGGTAAACCAAGAAGCGGGCACCCTTGCCGTCGTGAGTCATAAAGAAGTCGAGACTGACCTTAAAATCCTCCGTCTCGAGCCCCTCTGGCGCTAAGAAGAAAAAGTCATCGTTTTTCGCGTTATCAAATGCTTGCGCCATGTCGACCATCGGACGAATCATGACGTCCAACTGTGGGATCAGTGAATGCATCGTGCTTTGCATGGCCAGCGTCAGCGCCTGCATGGCTCGCATGTCTCCCACCATGGCGTGCATCTGGAGGACCATCTGCGGAGTGACCGTGTCGATAATGGCGAGGCCGTGCACCAATTTCACAAGCTCCTCAGTGATCTCGTCGACGTTATCGACTGTTTCGCTCAGCGACCGAAGAGCCCAGCATATCGGGATGTCATAGCAGTGCTTCTCCCAATAGAGGTAGCTGCGCAAAGGCCTGGAGAAATCGTCGAAGTTCGCTAGATTGTCTCGTGCTTCGTCGGTTAATGCGCGTATTTGCTCGGTCGCTTCGAGCGAGATGTGGGTGCCCACCGCCAATTGGTTGGTGAGGTCTTCCAACCGCGTCGTTTCGTTGATGAGGTTGCCCATGAGGGCTGCCAACTTGTCGAGATCGGCTGCCCGATCCCTGAGGAAGTTGATGTTCTCGCCGATCTTCGTTCCCATGGAGCCCATCGAGAAGGGAAGTGAAGCATGTTCGAGGGGCCGGCCGTTCGGCCTGGTGATACCCTGCACCATCGAGATGCCGGGAACCCGGAGAACGTTCTTGGCGAGCCGGTCCAAGGTGATCATGTCGGTCGTATTGCGCATGTCGTGATCCGACTGCACGTAAACGGAGTCGACGGACAGCTGGCTCTTCGGGAAGTGCCGATCGGCGGCCGCGTACCCTTTGACGGACTCGACGCTGGCGGGTGCGAAATCCCGGTCGTTGTAGCTCACCTTATAGGTGGTGAGAAGCAAAATGCACGGCGGTATGGCAAGTGCGGCGACAATGATCATCGCTGCCGGCCACCGGGCGATAGCAGTGCCTAATCTACGCCACATGGGGCCCGGGGGTTTCGATTGCTGCAACCACGGTATACGGCCGCCCAGCGTGAGCATGGCAGGACCGAGGGTGAGCGCGCCGAGGACGGCGACGACCATGCCCACAAAGCAGGGCGGGCCGAGGGTGCGGAAGTAATTGAGCTTGGTGAGGCTCAGGCAGAGAGTCGCCCCGGAAATAGCGAGACCCGACCCCATGATGACGTGCGATGTTTTGGCAACCGACGTGTAGTAGGCAGATTCTTGATCCTGTCCTGTCCGACGCGCTTCGTTGTATCGGCCGACAAAAAATACGCCGTAGTCAGTGGCGACACCCAGAACCAAAGCGACAAGCATGTTCATCGCGAACGACGAGATGCCGAGGATATGGTTCCCGACGAGGAACGAGACGACGCCACGCGCCGTTGCCAAGATGATGAGCACACCCACCAGCGGTATAAGAGCTCTGCCCACCGAGCCGTAGGCCAGGAGGAGCATGATGATGATGACGATGATCGACACGATGGTGAGCGTGGTCATGCTGTCGGTGGCCGCGGTGTCCGTATCCGCGCTGAGCGGACCCGGTCCGCTTACGTAGCTGTTAAGGCCGCTCGGTTTTGGAAGCTTCGCCACAATGTCTCGAATAGCGGCAATCGAATGACTCGCTGAGGCTTCACCCGTGTCGCCGGTTGGGCGGACGGTCAGTGTAGTGGCCTCGGCGTCGGCGCTCTGCTGTCCCGACTTCGTCACCGACTTTCCCCACAGGTTCAGCAGTGACTGCACATGATCTTTGTCGTGCAGTAGCCGGCGGACCAGCTCGTCGTAGTACTGATGATCCTGGTCGCCCAGCCTGCGGCCGTCGGTTTCCAAAAGAATGACGGCGGCGCTGGTGTAGTCGGATTCGTGAAACGCGCGGCCTTCGACGACCGCATCCTGCGACGACGGCGAATCCCGCGGGACCAGCGCCTCCGCGTTGGCCGCGACGGTCTTCTCGAGAGAGGGCACGAACACGGTCACCAGGGCAGCGACCACCACCCAGAACAAGAAGATCGGCAATGCCAGTTTGCGGGCCAATTTCGGAAAGAACGGCCGCTTGACCTGGTCGTCAGTTTTCGATGTCTGTGCTCGGCGTTGGACCGGTCATGCTGCGGTCACTGTGCACGCGACTGCGGCGCTGTGATGGGAGACGAGGTGTTCATCGCGGACCTTGCCGTCGACGAGAATGCGACAGCCGGCCTCATCGCCGTCGACCTGCATGACGAGGCTCAATGAGGCGGAAGGCGACATCGTCGTCGCCGAAATAGACCAGGGCAGCGACGCCAGGGTGACCTCGATGGGCCGGCTGTTGAGATCCGCGTATGTGACTCTGCCGCCACTGCCGAGGTCGCCGAACGCCTCGTAGCTGACGTTCTTCGGATTGATCTGTATGACGGTCGCGGGGATGGTCCTTGTCACCGGCGGATGGCTAATGTTCGCACTCATGCCCCGAACCGTATTTACGCCGTAACCGGCGATCGCGAACACAGCAATAATCACCGCGGGAGCCCAGAGCTTACCGAGGACGCGTTTGGTATTTCGCCGCTTGAGTCTCGCGCTCACTTGAATACTCCTCCCGACCGTCCAAACATTTGCACAATACTTGGGGACAAGCTTCGGAGATGGATCTATTGACGTTTCCGTGGATGTTATCTGGAAGTTGGGGATGGATGTCGTCTTTTGGGCGGCAACCTCGGCCTGCAATGCCGCAGCCAGCATCTGACGCGCCGTCGCGGACGATGTCATCCAAAAGCGACGAACCCAGCCCGGAGCGATGGTTGAGCATCGTCTCGATGTCCTCGACGCTCATTTTCGCGACGCGCCACAGGTAGCCGGTGACGCCGGGGTCGACGTCACCGCTGCGGGTGCCCATCACCAGGCCCTCCATCGGGGTCAAGCCCATCGACGTGTCGACGGGGCGGCCCTTGGCGATCGCTGACGCTGATGGGCCGTTACTCAGATGCAGCACAATCTGATTCATGCTGTCCAGCGGCCTGCCCAGAAATACAGCGGCCTGCTCGCTGACGTACTGGTGCGAGGTGCCGTGGAATCCGTAGCGCCGGATCTGCCACTTCTCGGCCAACCCGCGGTCGATGGCGTAAGTCGCGGCCGCGGGCGGCAGGTTGTGGAAGAACGCCGTGTCGAACACCGCGACGTGCGGGGTGTCGGGCAGCAGCTTGCGTGCCACCTCGATTCCCAGCACCGCCGGCGGGTTGTGCAACGGCGCCAGCGGCGAGAGCTGCTTCAGCTTGGCGATCAGAGCGTCGTCCACGAGTGTCGGCCGGTAGAAGTCGTTGCCGCCGTGCACCACCCGATGCCCGACCGCCATCAGGCCGCTGGCCTGCAGCTCAATGCCGGCCTCGGCCAGCAGGTCGAACGCCAAGCGCAGCGCCGCGTCGTGTTCGGCGACCCGGCCGACGCGTTCCACATGATGCTTCCCGGCATCCAGCTGAGCCGACGACGACTGTTCGCCGATCTGCTCGACGATGCCGACCGCCCGCGACGCGCCCGAGTCAGGGTCGACCAGTTGATATTTCAGCGACGACGAGCCGGAGTTGATCACCAGCACGACACGGCTCTCAGCGATCATAGACGCCCTGTGCCTGGATCACGGTGATGGCGACGGTGTTGACGATGTTCTTCGACCGACGCGCCGCGGGACAGGTCGTTCACCGTCTTGTTCAAACCCTGCAGCACCGGGCCGATCGCGATCGCGACGGCGCTGCGCTGCACCGCCTTGTAGGCGTTGTTGCCGCTGTTGAGTTCAGGGAAGATCAGCACCGTGGCGCGGTCGGCGACCACCGAATCACGCGTCTTGGTGGCCGCGACCGAGGGGTCGACTGCGGCGTCGTATTGGATGGGGCCTTCTACCAGCAGGTCGGGCGCCCGGCTGCGCACCAACTCCGTTGCCGCCCTGGCCTTGTCGAGATCGGCACCGACGCCGGACTCGCCTGTGGAATAGGACAGCATGGCCACCCGCGGCTCGATGCCGAACTGTGCGGCGGTGCGCGCCGAGCTGTTCGGTCGTGGGCTCCGGGACGATCGAGCAATCGCCGTACGCCGGCACCCGATCCGACAGGCACATCAGGAACATGCTGGACACCGTGGAGACATCCGGCGCGGTCTGGATGATCTCGAACGCAGGCCGGGCAGTGCACGCAGCGGTGTGCGCCGCACCCGACACCATGCCGTCCACGATGCCGTTGTCCACCAGCATGGTGCCGAAATACGAGTCGTCGTGGATGATTTCGTCGGCCTGCTCGACGGTGACACCCTAGTTCTTGCGCAACGCCGCGTACTGGTCGGCGAACTGATCGCACAACTCGCTGGTCCGCGGGTCGATCACCGCCGCCGCGTCGAGATCGACACCGAGTTCGGCTGCGCGCAAGCGGACCCAGAACTCGTCGCCAAGGATGGTCAGATCCGCGATCCCGCGCTGCAGCACCCGCCCGGCCGACTCGAGGATGCGATCGTCGTCGCCTTCAAGAAGCACAACCCCAGGGTGGCCCAGCGACGCCACCGCCGTCTTGGCCACCCCACCCTTCTGGTTGGCCACCGCCAGTACTGGGGTATCAGTCACAGAGACATCCTGGCACCTTTTCCTCGTGCCGCGGGGCGACTCGCAAATGTCTGGCACAATCGGTCGGCATGGGCGTGGAGAACCACCGGCTGGTGCTGCTCCGACACGGGGAGACCGAGTAGTCGAAGTCGGGCCAGCACACCGGCCGCACCGAGCTGGAGCTGACCGACACCGGACGTGAAAAAGCCGAGGCGGCGGGCCGGACACTGGGTGAACTCAAGCTCGAGAACCTCATGGTGATCAGCAGCCGCGCCGACGGGCCTTGGCCACCGCCGAGTTTGCCAGTCTGAGCGTCGATGAGGTGTCGCCGTTGATCGCCGAATGGGATTACGGCCGCTACGAGGGCCTGACGACCGCGCAGACCCGGGAAATTGCAGCCGGACTGTCTGGTCTGGACGCACGGTCGCCCGGGCGGTGAAAGCGTCGCTCAGGTCACCGATCGTGCTGACCGAGCCGTCGCGTTGGCGCTACACCACATGGCGTCACCCGACGTGTTATTTTCGAGTCACGGCCACTTTTCCCGCGCGGTGATCACGCTCTGGCTCAGCTGCCGCTCGTCGAGGGTAGCCGGTTTGCCATGCTAGCCGCCTCGATCGCGGTCTGTGGTTTTGAGCACGGGTACGACAGCTCAGTGCGCTCGGGCTGACCTGCCGTCCGCAGGGCCATGAAGCCCAGCGAGCCACGGTTTGCGCTGTGCGGGCCGACGGGACTCTCATTGCCGGCGGTGTGCGGACCTGCTACGCCGAGATGACGGTCGCACAGGCGGAGCTGCGCTCCGGACGAGCACCAATAGTGTTGGGCGCGTTTACGTTTAGACGTGGATGGCCCTGCCGCGTCGATGGTGCCGCGCACCGTACTGCGCACCGGTGCGCTGCCTGATTGGCCGACCGGCCCCGCTTGTTGCCGAAGTCATCCGGACCATCGCCGAACTAGGTCAACGCCGAACCCTGTTGCGCGCCTTGCGTGAAGGGATAGACAACCGCTACACCCACCGAGCGAGCCGGAGCCGAAGCTCTAATCGAGGCTGCGCGGCGCAAGGCGGCGGCGGCCGTTCGCGCTGAGGCGCAGGAGATAGCAGCTGACGAGAATGACCGGGCCGAGGAAAAGCAAGTAGTTCACGACATGGAGACACTACGTGCGGGGTGAGACCTTCTGTGTTCGAACTCCGCGGGGGGACTCGCGGCGACGAGCGGTCATGCCACCATATCGTGAACGACCTCGCCCGAGCGCGAGATCAAAGTGTCTGGCCCATGCTAGGAGTGCTGCGCACAGTAATTCGACGCTGTCAAGACGCGCGGTCTCGTGGGCGTGACACACAATCCGTGTTGGGGCGAGGTGGCGCTGATGTCGGTTTTTCCGTCGCCGCCCTTGCTCGTCAATACTCCTCGAGCTGGTGGATACCGGCTGCTCTCGAAGTCATCGCGTCAGTCTTCGCATCGAGCGCGGAGCGCGCTGGCCCTCGAGAAGCGGAGCGCGCTGCCGTGGTCTAACCGGAGTAAAGTTCGGCTATGTCATGGAAGTCATTGTTCCGTGTCGTGCACTTCATCATGGACGTCGGCGGTATTTTCGCATTTCCGCTTTGGGGGTGGTTATCGCTTGGTAGTCCAGCTCCAACGATACCTGTGCTGGTAATCATTGGCCTCGGGGGTCTGCTCTACATTTCGCTTGTGCTATGGGATTTAATCCCTCGACGGAGCACGCGAAGTGCCTTGCTAACTGTTTTCGCTGCCGTCGTTTACGTTGAGGGCATCTTCGCGAACGCCTACTACTGGTTGTCGCACCGGTCGCCTGCGGCCTTTGGTGAGACCCTCAGTAGAACCGACGCCGCCTATTTCACCGTAAGCACTGCCATGACGACGGGCCTTGGAGACATACACCCTTTAAGCGGCACTGCCCGGTTGGTGGTCATGGCCCAAATGATTGTCAGCGGATTTCTCCTCGTATTCGCTGCCGGTATCGCAATTAACCGCCGATTTTGAGTCGCGTCGCCGACTAGCGCCCCTCGTTGTAAGGACTGTGCTTCTGCCGGCAAACCGGATTCGGCCAAGAGCGAAGGATCGACGGGTAGCAGGAGAAGCGCTCGTCGGCCTTATTGGCGAGCACGATAGGACGATTTTCGCAATGACCTGACCCGCGATAGACACTTACGATATACCAACTTGAATCGTCGAGATGGCAACGCGAGCCTCTGTGCGCTCGCATGGCAGGCGAAAGGGCAGGTCAGGGACCTGCGCGGCGGGGCTGGCGCCGCCCAGAGCGCGAAGCGGAAGCGGCTCAGATCGACCCACGAAAACGTCAGTGGATCCTCAATTAACCGCCGATTGCGGCTACATCAAGACCACAGTAACGGTTCCAGACCAATAGTCGCTGACATAAAGGCGACCGCCATCGGGGCTGACCGCCAACCCTTCGGGATGACCGCCGACGTCGATGGTGTTGACGACGCACTGGGTGACCGTGTCGATGACCGAGACGCTGTGGTCACCGAAATTGCTGACGTACGCTCGCTTGCCGTCCGGACTGATCTGCACGCTTCGCGGCAGGCCGCCGACCGTGATGCACGCCGCTTCGTTGGTAACCGTGTCAATGACCGAGAGCGAGCAACAACTGGTCACATACGGCGACCTCGGACGTCTGCGTCTCGATCCGGCCCATTAGCTCATTCCAGGCATTGACGAAGGAATTGGCCCCGTCGCGCTGCAATTGCCCCCAGCATTGGCACCGTCGTCGCCATGTTTTCCCGCGAGTCGCAGGGGCGCGCGGCCAGGCGGCTGCGGCGGGGCCGGCAGCAGCGCAACCCGCGGCCGCACGGGCATCGTCGTGGGCGAACCGGTTCTCAGATCCAAGCGAGAGCCGGCGTGGCGGATGGTCAGCTGGCCCTCCGGCCCGTCGCGCAGCAGGTACGTGACCTCAGCGTGGCTGATATCGGCGGTCAGCCGAAAGCCCCCCCAGCGCAGTCGGAACCGCAATCTGGTGATGCCGTCGGGCAGGCACGGGTCCAACGCCAGCACCCCCTCATCGTCGCGCAAACCGCCAAACCCCGACACCAACGCCGTCCAGGCTCCAGCCAACGCCGCCAGATGCAGGCCGTCGCGGGTGTTGTGGTTGAGGTCGCGAAGATCGAGCAACGCCGCCTCATCGGTATAGTCGTGGGCCAGCTCGAGGTGACCGACCTCGGCGCACAGCACCGCCTGCGTGGCCGCCGACAGCGACGAATCGCGCGCCGTGCGCCGCTCGTAATAGTCGACGTTGCGGGCCTTCTGGTCGATGGAAAACGCGTGGCTAAGCCAATGCATCGCCAACACCAGGTCGGCCTGCTTCACCACCTGTGACAGGTACAGCCGCGCGTAGGGCTCGTGTAGCAGCAGCGGATAGGCTGTGTCTGCGGTGAAGTTCCACTCCCGCAATGTGGTAAATCCCGCACACTGCTCGTGCACACCCAGTTCCTCATCGTAGGGCACGCACACCGCGTCGGCGGCATCCCGCCACGCCGCAATCTCCTGGGAGGTTACACCCATCGCGCGTGCCGCCTCGGGATGCCGCGTGCATGCATCGGCCGCGGTGTCCAGGTTGTTTGCGGCCATCAGGTTGGTGAACAGGTTGTCGCGCACCATCGCCGTGTACTCATCGGGGCCGGTCCCGTCGAGATGCCATACCCCATGGCGGTCGTAATGCCCCAATGCCACCCACAGTCGGGCGGTCTCGACGAGCACCTGCAGTCCGCACTCGGCTTCCAGCGACTCGTCGCCGGTCACGACGCGGTAGCGCTCGAAGGCCATCGCTATGTCGGCGTTGATGTGCCAGGCCGCCGTGCCGGCCGGCCAGTACGCCGAGCACTCAGGCCCGGCGATGGTGCGCCACGGAAAGCTCGCTCCTGCCAGCCCGAGCTCTGCCGCCCGCTGGCGCGCCGGATCCAGAATTGAGGCTCGCCACCGCAGCGCGTCGGCGGCGGCATACGCCGCGGTGTAGGTGAGCACCGGAAGCACGCACCCCTCGGTGTCCCAGAAGGCGTGCCCGTCATAGCCGTCGCCGGTCAGGCCCTTCGCCGGGATGGCCCGCCCCTCGGCGCGCGCGCTGGCCTGCAGCAAGTGAAACAGCCCAAAGCGCACCGCCTGCTGGCACTGCGGGTCGCCCTCGACCTCGACGTCGGCGCAGTCCCAGAAGTCGTCAAGGAAGGCCCGCTGCGCCTCGCACAGCCCCTGCCATCCGGTATAGCGGGCCTGGGCTACCGCGCCGGCGACATCGTCGACCAGCGCGGTCGATGACCGCAGATTCGACCAGCCATAGCCCAGATACTTCACGATGCGTAGGTGCTCGCCGGATTGCAGTCGACAGATCACGAGGGTGCGCGCCCAGTCGGCGCCGGAGTCGCTGCCCACCTCGACCCGCCCGGGCCCCACCACCTCGTGAGACATCGCCGCAACGATGGTCAACCCGCTCGCCCGCGTCCGGTGCACCAGCACTGCGCCCCGCTCGCTGGTCTCGTGAGCCACCGACTCCAGCGGCTTGTTTAACACCGCCGCGACTCGCGGGTCCGCCGACGGCGCCGGCTGATCCTCGTTGGCCACCAGCTCGGATTGCACGGTGACAAGCATGGATTCGTCAAGCGCCTCCACGTCGTATTCGATGGCAACCACGCTGCGCTGCGGCAGCGACACCAGCCGGGTCGATGTCACCTTGACTTGCTTGCCCCTCGGGGAGCGCCACCGCGCCAGCCGGGCAAGCGTGCCCGCACGCATATCCAAAACCCTTTCGTGCTCGGCCAATTCACCGGTGCGCACGTCAAACGGTTCGTCATCGACGAGCAATCGGATGATTTTGCCGTTGGTGACATTGATTAGAGTTTGACCGTCTTCGGGATAGCCGTAGCCGGCCTCGGCGTAGGGCAATGGCCGCTTCTCGTAGAAGCCGTTCAAATATGTGCCCGGCAGGCCGAACGGCTCGCCCTCGTCGAGGTTGCCCCGCAAGCCGATATGGCCGTTGGATAGTGCGAACAACGACTCGGCCTGCTCCAGCAAGGTCTGGTCCAGGTCCGTTTCCCGAATGCGCCACGGCTCGACCGGGAAAGTCTCGTCGGTGATCATCTGGTGCGCTGTTCAGGCGACCACGGACGTCTCGGCGTCGATCCGGCTCACCAGGTCGTTCCAGGCATCGACGAAGGACTTCGCCCCGTCGCGCTGCAGTTGGGCCGCGAGCTCGCCCAGATCGACGCCCGCTTCGGTGAACCGCGCGAGCAGCACATCGGCGTCACCGCCGTCGGCCGGCAGCGGCTCCCCTACCTCGCCGTGGTCGAAGAAGGCCTTACGAGTGGCCTCCGGCATGGTGTTGACGGTGAATGGAGCGGCCAGCCCGTGCACGTAGAGGGTGTCTGGAGCGGCCGGGTCCTTGGTGCTCGTGCTGGCCCACAGCAGCCGCATGCTGCGGGTGATGTTGTCGAGCCACAGGCTCTGTCCCCGCTCGTGCAGGGTCTCGGTGGCGTTCACGAATTTCCTTTCCTGTGCCGCGTTTCGGGGCGGCGCGTTCGTGGGGGTTATTGCTTGCGGCTCGCGGTCAAGCAATCGCGCGCGCGTTGCGCGACCCGGTCCGGGGTGAAGCCGAACTTGCTGACCAACTGCTTCAGCGGTGCCGACGCCCCGAAGGTGTGCATCCCGATCACCGCGCCGCCGTCACCGACGTAGCGGTCCCAGCCCAGGGTCGACGCCTGCTCTACCGCCACACGTGCCGTCACCGATGGCGGTAGCACCTCGTCGCGGTACTGCCGGGGCTGGCGATCGAAGAGTTCCCAGCAGGGCATGCTCACGACGCGGGTGCCGACGCCGCCGGCCTGCAGCTCTTCTCGGGCGGCCAGCGCGAGATGCACCTCCGAACC